>JAYRJL010000010.1:0-206897 GCA_041906305.1 Alphaproteobacteria bacterium | reverse complement strand
CTCCCCCGGCGGCCCCGGCAGCTCCTCCGCCGCCGGCCCCGCGTGTCGCTGCCGCTCCGGCGCCCGCCGCCGCTCCTGCACCGGCAGCCGCGCCGCCACCTCCGCCTACGCAGACCGCGGCCCGCCCGCCGGCCGCCCTGCCGCCGGCCGCCGTCGGCGGGTCCGGCCCGCGCCTCGTCTTCGGCGCCGGCTCTGCCGAGCTTCCCGCCGGCGCCGATGCGACCCTGAAGGACATGGCGCAGCGGATGAACGCCGACGAGTCGCTCCGCCTCCAGGTCGTGGCCTACGCCGAGGGCACCGCCGACCAGGCGAGCCAGGCGCGCCGGCTCTCGCTGTCGCGGGCGCTCACCGTCCGCTCGTACCTGATTTCCCAGGGTGTTCGCTCGACCCGCATCGACGTGCGCGCGTTGGGCGCCAGGGCCAGCGACGGACCGGCGGATCGGGTCGACCTCCTGATCGGAGACCGTTAGCCTAGTCGGATCACGACCGTCGTTCGCGAGGACAAGGCATGACCGGACCTGGGCGTTATCTCACCCGCATGCTGCTGTTCGTCGCGGCGGTGGCGGCGCTGGTGGCGGCCCTGTTCCCGGCTCTCGTGCACGCCTTCATGGCGAACGTCGCGCTGAATGCCGGCATCGTCGGGGCGCTGCTGATCGGCATCGCCTACATCTTTCGCCAGGTGCTGCAGCTGCAGCCCGAGGCGCGCTGGCTCGACACCTATCGCCGCAACGCGCCCGGCCTCTCGGTGCAGCGTCCGCCGCGGCTGCTGGCGCCGCTCTCGGCGATGCTCGGCGACCGCCAGGCCGGCACGCGCATCACGCTCTCGGCCGTCGCCACGCGCTCGCTGCTGGACTCGATCCGCGCCCGGCTCGACGAGGGGCGCGACATCTCGCGCTACATGATCGGGCTGCTGGTCTTCTTGGGATTGCTCGGCACCTTCTGGGGCCTGCTCGAGACGGTGGCCTCGATCGCCGGCGTGATCGGCGGGCTCGGCACCGTCGGCGGTGACATCAACCAGTTCTTCAACGAGCTCAAGGCCGGCCTGCAGGCACCGCTCGGCGGCATGGGAACGGCGTTCAGCTCCTCGATGCTCGGCCTCGCCGGCTCGCTGGTGCTGGGATTCCTCGACCTGCAGGCGAGCCAGGCGCAGAACCGCTTCTACAACGAGCTCGAGGAATGGCTCGCCGGCATGACGAAGGTCGGCGCCGGGCCCGCGATCGCCGAAGGCGGCGAGATGACGAGCGTGCCGGCCTTCCTGCAGGCGCTGATCGAGCGCACCGCCGATAGCATGGACGACCTGCAGCGCAGCGTCGCGCGCGGCGAGGACTCCAGGCGCGGCGCCAACAACCAGCTGATGCAGCTGACCGAGAAGCTGTCGGTGCTGACCGACCAGATGAAGGCCGAGCAGCAGCTGATGCTGCGTCTCGCCGAGAGCCAGATGGAGCTGAAGCCGATCCTCTCGCGCATGGCCGATGCGATCTCGGGCGGCGGGCTCGGCGGCGACGAGGCGACGCGCGCTCATATCCGGAACATCGAGGTGTATCTCTCCCGCCTGGTCGACGAGCTGTCGACCGGCCGCCAGCAGACCTCGGACGAGGTCAGGAGCGAGATCCGGCTCCTGGCCCGCACCATCGCGGCGCTCGCCGACGATCAGAGCAAGCCTGCCGCGCAGCCGGCGCCGCCGCCCGCACCGAGGCCGACCCGGACGCGGTCGCCGTCATGAGCACGCCGGCCTCCGGCCGGAGCCGCGGCGGTTTCGACATCTGGCCGGGCTTCGTCGATGCGCTGGCCACGCTGCTCATGGTCATCATCTTCGTGCTGCTGGTGTTCGTGCTGTCGCAGTTCTACCTGTCGGCGGCGCTCTCCGGCCGCGACGAGACGTTGAGCCGGCTCAACCGGCAGCTCTCCGAGCTCTCGCAGATGCTGTCGATCGAGAAGGAGACCTCGGCCGAGCTCCGCCTCAACATCGCCCAGCTCGCCGCCGAGCTTCAGGCCTCGACCGCGGCCCGCGACCAGCTGCAGCTGCGCGTCACCGATCTTTCGCGCGAGCGTGACTCCCTGCAGGCGCGGCTGACGCAGTCCGAGCAGGGACGGGCGCAGGCCCAGGCGATGATCACCTCGAAGGAAGCCGAGGCGGCACAGCTCGGCCGCGACATCGAGGCCTTGCGCAAGGTGAAGGACGATCTCGAGGCCCGCGTCGGCCAGCTCGCCGCGAGGCTGGAGGCGAGCGAGCGCGAGCTCGGAGCCGTCCGCGACCGCTCGAAGGAGCTGGAGGCCCGGCTCGCGACGTCCGAAGAACTGAGGAAGGCCGAGGAAGCAAAGCGCGTCGGCGCCGAGGAGCGCACGCTCCTGGTCCAGCGTGAGCGCGAGGAGACCGCGACCAAGCTGACCGAGCAGGAGAAGCTGACCGCGCAGGCGCAGGAGCAGGTCGACCTCCTCAACCGGCAGCTGCTCGCCCTTCGCCAGCAGCTCGCGCGCATCCAGTCGGCCCTCGACGTGTCGGAAGAGAAGTCCAAGGAGCAGCAGGTCCAAATCGCCGATCTCGGCCGGCGTCTCAACTTGGCGCTGGCCAGCAAGGTCGAGGAGCTGGCGCGCTATCGTTCCGAGTTCTTCGGGCGACTCCGCGAGGCGCTCGGCGACCGACAGGACATCCGCGTCGTCGGCGACCGCTTCGTGTTTCAGTCCGAGGTGCTGTTCGCCTCCGGATCCGCGACGCTCGGCATGGAAGGCCAGGAGCAGCTCTGGCAGCTCGCGCGCACGCTCCGCGACATCATCCAGACGATCCCAAGCGACATCAACTGGGTGCTGCAGGTGGACGGCCATACCGACACCGTCCGGATCGCGACGCCGCAGTTCCCCTCGAACTGGGAGCTGTCGACGGCGCGTGCGACCTCGGTCGTGAAGTTCCTGATCAGCCAGGGCCTGCCGGCGCAGCGGCTCGCCGCCGCCGGCTACGGCGAGTTCCAGCCGCTGGAGGAAGGTGGCGACGAAGCCGTCCGTCGTCGCAACCGGCGTATCGAGCTCAAGCTCACGTCCCGCTAGACCTTGAAAAGGACAGGCCTCGTGCTGAGCTTGGCATGAGGCATCGATCGGAGAGAGACATGGACAAGCAGACCCAGACCGAGCTCGAGGCGGCAGCGTTCCGGACCCTCGTCGAGCACCTTCGGAAGCGCACCGACGTCCAGAACATCGACCTGATGAACCTGGCGGGTTTCTGCCGGAACTGCCTCTCCAAGTGGTACCGGGCGGCGGCGACCGATAAGGGTGTGGATATCTCCGACGACAAGGCGCGCGAGATGGTCTACGGCATGCCTTATTCCGAGTGGAAGTCGAAGTACCAGAAAGAAGCCTCGGCCGAGCAGCAGAAGGCCTTCGCCCAAAGCCATAAGCACGGTTGAACGCCCAAACCCGAGCCGTTAAGGTCCGCCGCTTTCCACCACCTCAAGCTCAAGCGGAAGATCGGGCATGGCCGACGTCGGCGGGATTTCGGGCGATCGTCTCAAGTCGTTCATCGAGCGGATCGAGCGCCTGGAAGAAGAGAAGGCGGCGCTCGCCGCCGACATCAAGGACGTGTTCGCAGAGGCCAAGGGCAACGGCTTCGACACCAAGATCATGCGCCAGATCCTGAAGATCCGGAAAATGGACAAGGACGACGTCGACGAGCAGGAGACGCTGCTCGACCTCTACAAGCAGGCGCTGGGGATGATGGAGTAGCTGGCGTCGGCCGGGCTCATCGAGCCCGGCGATAGACCACGTGCATCGCGCCCTTGATCCAGGGCTTCGACGATTCCAGCTCGAATCTCGTTTCCTCCGTTCCTTCCGGGAACAGCGCGATGCCCTCGCCGAGGACGACGGGAATGACGGCGAGCTCGAGGATGTCGAGCTTGCCGATCGCCAGCATGTCGCGGATGACGACGCCTCCGCCCTCGATCCAGACTTTGCCGTAGCCCGCGCGTTCCATCTCCGCGACGATCGGGGCGAGGTCGCCGCTACGTGCCTCGACCCTCGGCGGCGCATCCTCGAGCGATCGGCCGGTCAGCACGATCGTCGGCTTCTCGGGATGCGGCCAGTCGCCCATGCGTCGAACCGCGTCGTAGGTCCCTCGGCCCATGAGCAGCGCGTCGACCGAGTCGAGGAACCGGGTGAAGCCGAGCGCATCGTCCGGCGGATAGTCCATCAGCCAGTCGATCGACCCGTCAGGCCGAGCCAGCTTGCCGTCCAGCGAGACCGCGGCATGGCAGTGCCATATGGTCATAGTCACTCCGTCGGCAGGGGCAGGTTGTGCTGGCGAAGGAAGCTGAGCTTGTCCCAGTAGCCGCGCTGGAAGGCGATCCGGCCGCCACGGACGTGGAAGAAGCCGCAGCCACGGAGCCCAAGCGGATCGCGCCATTCGAGGATGGCCCAGTCTCCGTCCTCGAACAGGTTCTCGACGATGCAGACCATGGTCGCGGCGGCGAAGCCCTTCGCGAACATCCTGGCGATGGCGGCGCGGCCTGCGACCGGGGCCTCGGCGACCTGATGGTTGATCGCCTCCTCTTCGTAGAGCGCGGCGAGTGCGTCCGCGTCCGCCCGGTTGAACGCCTCGACCCATGCCGCCACCACGTCCTTCGGCCGCACCGTGCTTCTCCTATTTCGAGGGGCGCGGAGTTTGGCCGCATCCCCCCGGTAAGGGAAGCCAGGCCGTGACGCGATGAGCATCTCTCGATTGGAGAAAATCGCTCCAAATTTTCGCTAAGTCTTGGGGTTTGATTTGAATCCAGGCATGAAATCTGGGTCTGGATCATAGTTGCCGAATGAAAGTGGTCAGGATTTTAGCGATTGCTGCCGCCTCAGCGGCGATTGCTTCAAGTTTTACCCTTCTATCGGTGGGTCTGGAGTGGCTGGAAGCCGCGGAGACGCGCCTGAAGCTTCTCGGCGAGGTCGTGCCGCAGGCGACGATCCGGATGTCCAGCTCCACCTGGTCGGCGAGCGGAGCGAGCCTTCGCGCCGGGCGGCAACGGCTCGTCGACCTGGAGATTTCAGCAAACACCGGAAACTTCGCGATCCGGGTGGCGTCCCAGGCCGCGCGCTCGGTCGGCATCCCATGCCTGATCGATGGCGAGTCCGGCACCGTCCTTCGGTATCGCCTCAGCCTCGGCGCGGTCGAGGTGGAGTTCGTCGGGGGCGAAGCCACCCTCGTCCGCGCCCGGAGCCCGATCGGTCCGCACGGTCGTCCCGTGCCGCTCGACATCGACCTCCCTTCGAGCGCAGGCAGCGGGCGCTACGAGGACAGTATCGTCCTGATCATCGTCGCTTCCTGATCGCGCCCGCATCGCCCGATATGCGGCGCCGAGCGTGGCGGGCCGGCGGAGTCCGTGCGATAGTGCGCGTCCTTCCGCACAAGCCTCGATGTCACAACCCGAAACCCGCCGCGACAACCTCCTCGGCATCGCCTTCGGGCTCGCTTCGGTCGCGCTGTTCTCCGCCCAGTCGCTGGTCGTGAAGCTGGTCGGCGACCGCATTCCGATGAACGAGGTCGTCTTCTTCCGGCACGCCTTCGCGCTGATTCCGGCGATGGTGATGGTTATGCACCAGGGCGGCCTCCGGACTCTCCGAACCGGCCGCTTCCCGATGCATCTGGCGCGCATGGCGGCGGGCATGAGCTCGATGCTGCTGGGCTTCTATGCGCTGAGGATGATCCCGCTCGCGGATGCGGTGGTCTACGGCTTCGTCTCGCCGCTGCTCGTCACCGCGCTCTCGGTGCCGCTGCTGGGAGAGCGCGTCGGCGTCCATCGCTGGTCGGCGGTGATCATCGGCTTCCTCGGCGTCGTCGTCATGATGCAGCCGGGGCACGGAGCGCTCGAATGGGGCGTTCTGGTCGCGCTCGCCGGCGCCTTCTGCGGCACCTTCGTCAACCTTACCATGCGGAAGCTGGGGGCGACCGAGACGGCGGCATCGACGACGACCATCTATACCGGGATGGCGTGCGCCGTGTTCACCCTCACGCTGCCGTTCTCGTGGGTGACGCCGAGCTTCGCCGATTTCCTGATCCTTGCGGGTCTCGGCCTCGGCGGCGGGGTCGCCCAGTACTGGTACACGATGTCGCTCCGCTATGCGCCGTCGGCATTGATCGCGCCGCTGGGATACTTCTCGCTGATCTGGATGACCGCTGCCGGATTCTTCTTCTGGGACGAGGTCCCGACAGGAGCGACGATGATCGGAGCGGTCATCATCTGCGGCAGCGGTCTCTACATTCTCTATCGCGAGGCGCGGCGGCGCTACGCCTAGTCGGCGGCCGCTTTCGACACCGGATCGAGGAAGCGGGCCATCAGCTCGGCCTCGCGGGTCTTCGCGTCGGCGACCGCCTTCTCCTTGATGTGGCCGTATCCGCGGATCCGTTCCGGCAGGCTCGCCAGCTCGACGGCCGCCGCATGGCGGTCCGGCGTGAGCTTCGAGACCAGGTCCTCGACCATATTCTCGTAGTCGGCGATGAGCTGGCGCTCCATCCTCCGCTCGTCGGTGCGCCCGAAGACGTCCCAGCGCGTGCCGCGAAGGCCCTTCATCTTCGCCAGCATCTTGAATGCCGTCCGCATCCATGGGCCGAAGGTCTGCTTCTTCAGGTGGCCGGAGACCGCGTCGCGTTCCGCCACCATCGGCGGCGCCAGGTGGAAGGTCAGCTTCTCGTAGCTCTCGAAGGTCTCGGCCAGCTGCTTCTCGAAGGTGCCGTCGGTGTAGAGCCGCGCCACCTCGTACTCGTCCTTGTAGGCCATGAGCTTGAAGGCGTAGCGGGCGACGGCGCGGGCTAGCTCGTCATGGCCCGGCGTGCGCGTACGCTCGGCTTCGACGACACGGCGGACCAGCGACTCGTAGCGCCGTGCATAGGCCGCGTCCTGGTAGTCGGTGAGGAACGCCGCACGCTTGGCGATCATCTCGTCGAGCGTGAGAACCGGCGGCGCGACCGGTGCCGAGCCGTCGAGGCCGGCGGCGCGCAGCACCAGCGGCATGTCGTGCGCGGCGCGGCGGCCCCAGAGGAACGCCTGCTTGTTGAAGTCGACGGCGACCGCGTTGAGCTCGATCGCCTGCTCGATCGCCTCGCGGCTGAGCGGGATCAGGCCCTTCTGCCACGCGTAGCCCATCATGAAGGAGTTGGCGGCGATCGAGTCGCCGAGCAGCGCCGTCGCGATTCGGCTGGCGTCGAGCGCGTCGAGCCCGCCCTGGCCGACCGCTTCGGACAAGGAGTCGAGGAAGCTGCGGCCGGGGAAGGCGAGGTCGGGTTTGTTCGAGAAGTCGCCGGTCGGCGTCTCGTGGCTGTTGACGACGACGAAGGTCTTTCCGGCCTCCATCTTCGCCAGCGAGTCGAAGCCGCCGGTGACGACGAGGTCGCAGCCGATCACGGCACGGGCACCGCCGGCGGCGATGCGGACGGCGCGGATGTCCTCGGCCTTGTTCGCGATCCGCACATGCGTGGTGACGCCGCCGCCCTTCTGGGCGAGGCCGATCTGGTCGAGGACGGCGATGCCCTTGCCTTCGATGTGCGCGGCCATGCCGAGCAGCGCGCCGATGGTGACGACGCCGGTGCCGCCGATGCCGGTGACCAGGATGCCGTAGGGCGCATCGAGCGCCGGCAGCGTCGGCTCGGGCAGCACCGGGAACGGCACGTCGCCCTTGCCGCGGCGCTTCTTGAGCTTGGCTCCTTCGACCGAGACGAAGCTCGGGCAGAAGCCGTTGACGCAGGAGAAGTCCTTGTTGCACGAGGACTGGTCGATCGCGCGCTTGCGGCCGAACTCGGTCTCGACCGGCACGACCGAGACGCAGTTCGACTTCACGCCGCAGTCGCCGCAGCCCTCGCAGACCAGCTCGTTGATGACGACCCGGCGGTCGGGATCGGGGAAGGTGCCGCGCTTGCGGCGGCGGCGCTTCTCGGCGGCGCAGGTCTGGTCGTAGATCAGCGCGGTGACGCCCTGCATCTCGCGAAGGTCGCGCTGGACCTCGTCGAGCTGCTCGCGGTGGTAGACCGTGACGCCGGGCGCGAAGTCGGTGCCGACCGGATACTTCTCGGGATCGTCGGTGACGACGACGACCTTCTTCACGCCCTCGGCGGCGAGCTGCCGGCTCAGCTGCGGCACGTCGAAGCCATTGTCGGCCGGCTGGCCGCCGGTCATCGCGACGGCGTCGTTGTAGAGCAGCTTGTAAGTGATGTTGACGTTGGCGGCGACTGCGGCGCGGATCGCCATGATGCCGGAGTGGTTGTAGGTGCCGTCGCCAAGGTTGGCGAAGATGTGCTGGGTCTCGGTGAACGGCGCCTGGCCGATCCAGGACGCGCCTTCGCCGCCCATCTGGGTGAAGGTCTCGGTCTTGCGATCCATCCAGACCGCCATGTAGTGGCAGCCGATGCCGGCGACCGCGCGGCTGCCGTCCGGCACCCGGGTCGAGGTGTTGTGCGGGCAGCCCGAGCAGAACCACGGCGTCCGCTTGAAGTCGGTCTTCGGCTTGGCGAGCGCGGCTTCCTTGGCTTCGAGGAAGGCGAGCCGCTGGGTGATGCGCTCGGAGGTGTAGAAGCGGGCGATGCGCGCGGCGATCACCCGCGCGATGCGCGCCGGGGTCAGCTCGTCGGCCGAGGGAAGGATCCAGTTCCGCTGCTCGTCGAACTTGCCGATGACGCGCGGCCGCACGTCCTCGCGCCAGTTGTAGAGCTGCTCCTTCATCTGGTTCTCGATGACGGCGCGCTTCTCCTCGACGACGAGGATCTCTTCGAGGCCTTCGGCGAAGTGGCGGATCCCTTCGCGCTCGAGCGGCCAGACCATGCCGACCTTGTAGACGCGAAGCCCGATCTCCGAGGCATGCGCCTCGTCGATGCCGAGGTCCTCGAGCGCCTGCATGACGTCGAGGTAGGACTTGCCGGTGGTGGCGATGCCGAAGCGCGGGCGTGGCGAGTCGATGACCGTGCGGTCGATCTTGTTGGCGCGGGCGAAGGCGAGGGCGGCGTAGAGCTTGTACTTGTGGAGCCGCATCTCCTGCTCGAGCGGCGGATCCGGCCAGCGGATGTTGAGGCCGCCCGGGGGCATCTCGAAGTCGGCCGGCAGCACGATCCTGACGCGTTCGGGATCGACGGTGACCGAGGCCGAGGAGTCCATGGTCTCGGCGATCGCCTTGAGGGCGACCCAGAGTCCAGAGTACCGGCTCATCGCCCAGCCGTAGAGGCCGTAGTCGAGGATCTCCTGGACGCCCGACGGATGCAGCACCGGGATCGAGGCGTCCATGAACGCGTATTCGGACTGGTGCGCCAGCGTCGACGACTTGCAGGTATGGTCGTCGCCGGCGAGCGCGAGCACGCCGCCGTTGGGCGAGGTGCCGGCGTTGTTGGCGTGCTTGAAAACGTCGCCGCAGCGATCGACGCCCGGGCCCTTGCCGTACCAGACCGAGAAGACGCCATCGACCTTGGCGCCCTGGAACATGTTGACCTGCTGGCTGCCCCAGATGGCAGTCGCGGCCATGTCCTCGTTCACGCCGGGCTGGAAATGGATGTTGTTGTTCTTGAGGAACCGCTTCGCCTGCCAGAGCTGCTGGTCGTAGGTGCCGAGCGGCGAGCCCCGGTATCCGGAGATAAAGCAGCCGGTATCGAGCCCCGCGGCGGCGTCCCGCTGGCGCTGCATGATCGGCAGGCGCACCAGCGCCTGCACTCCCGTCAGATAAACCCGGCCGCGATCCAGCTCGTACTTGTCGGTGAGGCTGACTTTCGCGAGGGCCATGTTCCCTCTCTATTTAAGCGCGTGTTGACGCCTTTACTTGGGCGTGAGGTTAACACGCGAAAATGGCTTCGTAATCAAAGCTTGCCGCAACGCAAGGAAGGAACGCTGACCTAATTTGGGAGAGACGGGACGTTGCTTGGAAACGCCGCTTGCGGTCATTCCGTTGCGCGGGCGAGGGGCAACGACAGGGTCACCCGCGTGCCCTCGCCTTCGGTCGATTCAATCCCGATGGCCCCACCCATCAATTCCGCCAGGGAACGCGACAGCGCCAGGCCGAGGCCGGAGCCGGGCCGCTTGCGCTGCAGAACGTTGTCGACCTGCTCGAACGGCCGTCCCAGGCGGGGCAGGGCCCAGGCCGGGATGCCGATTCCGGTATCGGCGACGACGATGCGGGCTTGGCCGCCGTCGATGGCAACCGACACTTTCACCTCGCCGCCGGCGGGGGTGAACTTGACGGCGTTGGACAGGAGATTGAGCAGGATCTGGCGAAACGCGCGGGAGTCGGCGCGGATGACCGGCACCGGCTCGACGATCTCGGTCTTGAGAGCGAGACCTGCCGAGCGGGCGGTCCCGCCGACCATGCCGAGGCAGCGGCTGATCTCCGGCGTGACGGCGATCGGCTCGACGACCAGATCCATCCGCCCGGCCTCGATCCGCGACATGTCGAGCACGTCGCGGACCAGCTCCATCAGATATGTCGCGCTGGCGAGGATGTCGTCGGCGTAGGTTCGGTAGCGAGGCGTACCGATCGGCCCGAACATCTCGCCTTTCAGGATCTCGGCGAAGCCCATGATGGCGTTGAGCGGGGTCCGGAGCTCGTGGCTCATCGAGGCGAGGAACTCGTTCTTGGCTCGGCCTGCCGCCTCCGCCTGGTCGCGGGCGACCCTCAGATCCTCCTCGGCCTGCTTGAGGTCGGTCACGTCGACGCGGATCGCGACGGTGCCGCCGTCCGCCGTCCGCTTTTCGCTGATCATCAGCCAGCGCCCGTCGGTGCCCTTGTAGATGAAAGGGCGTGGCGGGGGCTCCCGGTGGATCTGAAGACGCCAGGCGATCCATTCGTCCGGGCCGACCGGCGTGTCGCTGCCGGGAAGATGGCCGCGCCAGCCGGAGTCGAGGTTGGCACGGACCAGGTCCTCGAAGCGCCTGCCGATCGCCCAGCCGATATCGGTCGCCGCGGTCTTGTCGAGATATTGCCGATTGCAGGTGACCAGCCGGTCTTCCGCGTCGAACAGGGCGAAGCCCTGGGTGATGGTCTCGAGGGCCGTCACCAGGCGGGCATGGGCGTTCGCGGCCGCGACCTCGGCCGACTTGGCGCGCTCGAGCGCGTGGATCTCGGCGGTGACGTCGGCGCCGGTGCCCCGGTACCCGAGGAAGGCTCCGCCGGCGCCGAAGATCGGGTCGCCGCTGATGCGGATGTGATGGACCGCTCCGTCGTGGTCGCAACGCGCGTAGGTCAGGTTGCGGAACGGACGATGGGCGGCGATATCCTCGAGATGCTGCCGCCAGGCGGCTTCGTCGGTGACGATGATGTCGAGCTCGTCGCGGCGCTTGCCGACGTTCTCGCCGGGAAACACGTCGAGCTCGACGTTCTTCGGTCGCGAGACGAAGGTGAAGCGGAGATCCGCGTCCTGCTCCCAGATCCAGTCGGCCGACATGCCGACGAAGATCGCAAAGCGGGCCTCGCTCGCGGCGAGCGCCTCCGCCTGGCGGCGGGCGACGGTGACGTCCGTGAAGGTGACGACGCTGCCGCCTTCAGGCAGATGGAGCAGGTCTATGCGGAGGATCCGGTCGAGATGGGGCAGGGGGACCTCGCCCGGAGCGCCCGGCGCGCTGCTTCGCGTCAGCCGCTGCTGGAGCAGCAGCTCCGCTTCGGTCGGGGGCAGGTTGCGGCGGGCGATGTCGAATCGGATGATCTCGGCCAGGGGGAGTCCCCGGGCGATGAAGCCGGGCGGGAAATCCCACAGCTCCTCGTAGCGCCGGTTCCAGAACACGACGCGGCGATCGCGGTCGAGCACCAGGAGCCCCTGGTCCATGTGTGCGACCGCGTGCTCAAGCATCTCAAGCCTGGCGCCGAGCGACTCCGTTTCCGCGACGGCGGTCAACGCGCCTCCAGGCTCGCGATTCGTGGATCCGCACCCATCGGCCGGAACCCTATCATGCGGGAACCGCGACAATCGTTAACAACGGCCGGAAGTGGTGATTTGGCCGCCCTGACCGGCTATACCCGACCCCATGACGATCCTCGTCACCGGCGCCGCCGGCTTCATCGGATATCACGTCGCGAAGGCGCTGCTCGATCGGGGCGAGCGGGTCCTCGGCCTCGACAACATGAGTCCGTACTACGACCCGGCGTTGAAGAGGGCCCGGCTCGCCCGGCTCGAGGGCAAGTCGTTCGCCTTCCAGGCTCTCGACCTCTCGCATCGCGACGAGGTCGCGGCCTTCGGCCGCCAGCATCCGGAGATCGATCGGATCGTCCATCTGGCAGCCCAGGCCGGGGTCCGCCATTCGCTCGATCACCCGTTCGACTATGTCGATGCCAATGTGACCGGCCACCTGACGATGCTCGAGCTCGGTCGCCACCTCCCGGGTCTCAAGAACCTGGTCTATGCGAGCTCGTCGTCGGTCTACGGCGCCAATACCCGGCTGCCCTTTTCGACCTCGGACCGCACCGACGACCCGATCTCGCTCTACGCCGCGACCAAGAAGGCGGGCGAGATGATGGCGACGGCTTACACGCGTCTCTACGGCTTCGGTGCGGTCGGTCTGCGCTTCTTCACCGTCTACGGCCCCTGGGGCCGGCCGGACATGTCGGCCTTCCTGTTCACCAAGGCGATCCTGGAGGGCAGGCCCATCCAGGTCTTCAACAACGGCGACATGCGGCGCGACTTCACCTACATCGACGACATCGTCCAGGGCGTGATCGCCGCGCTCGACCGCCCGGTGCGCGCGCATCGCCTCTACAATCTCGGCAACAACCGCGCCGAGCCGCTGCTCCGCTTCATCGAGACGATCGAGAAGGCTACGGGCCGGAAGGCCATCGTCGAGCTCAAGCCCATGCAGCAAGGCGACGTGAAGGAGACCTTCGCCGACATCCTCGCCTCGACCCGCGATCTCGGGTTCAAGCCGACCACGCCGATCGACGTCGGCATCCCCCGCTTCGTCGAGTGGTACCGCGACTACTACAAGGTCTAGCCGCGTCCCTCGTAGAGCGCGTCGAGCTTGTCGCCGTAGACCTTGCGGATCACGTGGCGGCGGATCTTCAAGGTCGGCGTCATCATCTCGTTCTCGAGGCTGAAGGCGTCCGGCGACAGGATGAACTGGCGGACGCGCTCGATCGTCGAGAGCCGGCGGTTGACCCGGTCGACGGCGGCGGAGATCGCGGCGCGGAAATCCTTGTCGCCGACCAGCCGGTCCAGATCCGCCGGCTTGCCCTTTTCCTTGGCCCAGCCTTGCGCCCATTCCTTGTCGGGAATCAGGAGCGCCACGATGAAGGGTCGCTTGTCGCCGATCACCATCGCCTGCGCGATCTCGGGCTCGAGCGTCAGGAAGCCCTCGACCTTCTGCGGCGAGACGTTGTCGCCGCCCGAGACCACGATGAGGTCGCGCTTGCGGTCGGTGATCTCGATGTAGCCGTCTTCGTCGATGCGGCCGATGTCGGCCGTGTGCAGCCAGCCGTCCTTGACGGTGCGTGCCGTGGCCTCCGGATCGCCCCAGTAGCCCTGCATCACCAGTTCGCCGCGGACCAGGATCTCGCCATCCTCGGCGAGCTTTACCTCGACGCCGTGCAACGCCGGCCCGACCGTGTGCAGCTTGATCCGGTCGACCGGGTTGACGCTGATCACCGGTGCCGCCTCGGTCTGGCCGTAGCCCTGCAGCAAGCGCACGCCGAGCGCGGTGAAGAAGAGGCCGACCTCGTAGTTGAGCGGTGCGCCGCCGGAAACGAAGGCCTTGAGCCGGCCGCCGAAGCGGGCCGCGACCTTCTTCCGCACCAGCAGGTCGAGCGCCTTGTTCTCGAGGCGCTCCCTGAAGGTCAGCGTCCCCGGATGCTCGTACTGCTTGCGCCCCAACTCCAGCGCGCGTTCGAACAGGCGCCGGCGGAAGGCCGGCATCTTCTCGAGTCCCTTGGCGATGCGCCCGTGCATGACCTCGTAGAGGCGCGGCACGGCGGTGACGATCGTCGGCTTCACCTCGGCGAGGTTCTGCACCAGCGTGTCGGCGCCCTCGGCGTAGTAGATCTGCGCGGCGATCGAGATCGGGAAGAACTGTCCGCCGGAATGCTCGTAGGCGTGGCTCAGCGGCAGGAAGGACAGGAAGATGTTGTTCTCGAGGCCGAGCGGCCTCAGCACCTCGATCGCGCCCTGGCAATTGCAGAGGACGGCGCCGTGGCTCAGCATCACGCCGCGGGGCGCGCCGCCGGTGCCGGACGTGTAGATCACGCAGCTGGTGTCGCTCCGCTTGCGGGTGGCCGCGAGCTGCGCGACGTCGTCCGCCTGCTTCTCGCCCTCTGCCAGCATCTGGTCCCAGCTGGCCCAGCGGATCGGCGGGCGCGGCGGCTCGGCCAGCGGCTCCATCGCCACCAGGAACTCGACCGAGGGCGCCCGCGAGGCCGCGGGAACCACGCGCTGGGCGAGCTTGGCGGTCGAGACGATCACCGCGGTCGCGCCGGAGTTGTCGAAGATATAACGGTGATCGTCGACCGTGTTCGTGGTGTAGGCCGGCACCGTGATGCCGCCGGCGGCCATGATCGCCACGTCGGCTATGAGCCATTCCGGGCGATTCTCCGAGATCAGGCAGACCCGGTCGCCCGTCTGCAGGCCACGGGCGCGGAGCGCGCGCGACATCAGGTTCGCCTGTCGGGCGGCCTCGGCCCAGGTGATCGGCTTGTAGGTGCCCTCGACCTTGCGCCAAAGGAAAGGCTTGTCGCCGTGCGTCCGCGCCTGCTCGAAGAACAGGAGCGGAAGATTCTGAGCTCCGCTGAGATCCATTCACTCCCCAGATCGGCCGTTGTTGCGCTCGGCCTTCACCCCATCTTAATAGCGTTTTCCTCGTTCGGGAGAGATCACATGGCGAAGCGGGCAGCGGCCGGCAAGTTGCCGACCTGGGATTTGAGCGATCTTTATCCGGGACCGGACTCGCCCGCACTCAAACGTGATCTCGACCGGGCGGAGGCGGAGGCGGGCTCTTTCCGTCAACGCTATCTGGGTCGGGTCGGCTCTCTCCCCGGCGCCGATCTCGGCAAGGCCATCGCCGACTACGAGCGGCTCGACGAGATTCTCGCCAAGGCCGGCTCTTACGCCGGGCTGCTGCACTCGACCGACATGGAGAGCCAGGAGGTCGGGCGCTTCTATCAGACCGTCCAGGAGCGGCTGACCAAGATATCGACCGAGCTCCTGTTCTTCACCCTCGAGCTCAACAAGGTCGACGACAAGGCTCTCGAGGAGAAGCTCGAGGATCCGTCGGCCGCGAAGTACAGGCCCTGGCTCCGCGATCTTCGCGTCTTCCGCCCGCACCAGCTCTCGGAGGAGATGGAGAAGCTGCTGCACGAGAAGTCGGTCACCGCCTATTCGGCCTGGGTCCGGCTCTACGACGAGACCCAGGCGGCGATGCGCTTTCGGCTCGGCGGCAAGGAAGTCACCATGGCCGGCGTGCTGGCCGGCATGACCGACAAGGATGGCAAGAAGCGCCGTGCCGCCGCCAAGGCGCTGTCGAAGGGCCTCAAGTCCGACCTCAAGCTGTTCGCGCTCGTCACCAACACGCTGGCCAAGGACAAGGAGATCGCCGACCGCTGGCGCAGCTACAAGCGGCCGATCTCGTCGCGCAATCTCGGCAACCGGGTCGAGGACGAGGTGGTCGATGCGCTGGTCTCGGCGGTGCAGGGCTCCTACGGGACGCTGTCGCACCGCTACTACCGGCTCAAGGCCAAGTGGTTCGGCGTGAAGCAGCTGAACTACTGGGACCGCAACGCGCCTCTGCCCAACGACGCCGACCGCAAGATCGACTGGAACGAGGCGCAGAGCATCGTGCTGTCCGCCTATCGCCGCTTCTCGCCGAAGCTGGCGGACATCGGCCAGAATTTCTTCGACAAGCCGTGGATCGACGCGCCGTCGAAGCCGGGCAAGTCGTCGGGCGCCTTCGCGCATCCGACCGTGCCGAGCGCGCATCCCTACCTGCTGCTGAACTATCTCGGCCGCACGCGCGACGTGATGACCCTGGCGCACGAGCTCGGCCACGGCGTGCATCAGGTGCTGGCGGCGCATCAGGGGCACCTGATGTGCGATACGCCGCTGACCTTGGCCGAGACCGCCTCGGTGTTCGGCGAGATGCTGACCTTCCGCTCCCTCCTCGATGCCGAGAAGAGCGCGAAGCGCCGGCGCGTGCTCCTGGCGTCCAAGGTCGAGGACATGCTGAACACCGTGGTGCGGCAGGTGGCGCTCCACTCCTTCGAGGCAGTGGTGCATGACGAGCGCCGGAGCGGCGAGCTCACGCCCGATCGCCTCGGCGAAATCTGGATGGAGACGCAGAAGGCGTCGCTCGGGTCCGCGATCCGACTCGACGACGACTACCGTGTCTTCTGGGCCTACATCCCGCACTTCATCCACTCGCCGTTCTACGTCTACGCCTATGCGTTCGGCGATTGCCTCGTGAACTCCCTCTACGCGGTCTATCAGGATGCGCATGAGGGGTTCGCCGCCCGGTATCTCGACATGCTCAAGGCCGGCGGCACGCTCCGCCACAAGGAGCTGCTGGCGCCGTTCGGCCTCGATGCATCCAAGCCCGAGTTCTGGTCGAAGGGCCTTCACGTGATCGAAGGCTTCATCGACGAGCTCGAAAAGATGGAATGACGTGTCGGACGAGGAGAACACGCTCGGCGGCCGTCTCGCCCGCTATGCCCGTGTCGGCACCGCCGTCGGCGGCCTGGCGGCACGTCTGGCCGGCGGGCGCGTGCTCGGCCTTCCGCTCGACCAGGAGCGTCATGCCGCCCAGCTGAGGGCGGCGCTCGGCGGGCTCAAGGGCCCGCTGATGAAGGTCGCGCAGATGATGTCGACGCTGCCCGACGCGCTGCCCGATGCCTATGTGCGCGAGCTTGCCGAGCTGCAGGCGAACGCGCCGGCGATGGGCTGGCCGTTCGTGAAGCGGCGGATGGCGACCGAGCTCGGGCCGGACTGGCAGCACCGCTTCGCCGAGTTCCCGCACCAGGCCGCCGCGGCGGCGTCGCTGGGCCAGGTGCACAAGGCGAAGCTTCCGGACGGGCGCATCGTCGCCTGCAAGCTGCAATATCCGGACATGGCGGCGACGGTCGAGGCGGATCTCCGCCAGCTCAAGCTCGTCTTCTCCATCTACGAGCGCTTCGACCGGGCGATCATGACCGGGCGCATCCACCAGGAGATTTCCGATCGGCTGCGCGAGGAGCTCGACTATCGACGAGAGGCGAAGCACATGCGCCTCTACCGCCACATGCTCGCGGACGAGCGGGGGATCGCGGTGCCGGAGCCGATCGAGGAGCTTTCGACCGGACGCCTGCTGACGATGAGCTGGATCGAGGGCGTCAAGCTGACCGAGATCGCGGAAGCGCCGGTCGAGGAGCGGAACGCGGTCGCGCTGCGGCTGTTCCGCGCCTGGTACGTGCCGTTCTATCGCTACGGCGTGATCCACGGCGACCCGCATCTCGGTAACTACACGCTGGCCGAGGACGGGACGCTCAACCTGCTCGACTTCGGCTGCATCCGGGTCTTCAGGCCGTCCTTCGTCCGCGGCGTCATCGACCTCTACAAGGCGCTCCGCGACGGCGACGAGGAACTCGCGGTCGAGGCCTACCGGACCTGGGGCTTCGAGACGCTCGACCGCCAGGTGATCGACGTCCTCAACCTCTGGGCCCGCTTCGTCTATGCGCCGCTGATGGAGGACCGCGTCCAGGCGATCCAGGAAGGCGGCGGCACCGCCTATGGCCGCCAGGTCGCCACCAAGGTGCATGCGGAGCTGAGGCGCCTCGGCGGCATCGCCCCGCCGCGGGAGTTCGTGCTGATGGATCGGGCCGCGGTCGGCCTCGGCGCGGTGTTCCTGCGCCTCAAGGCGGAGATCAATTGGTACCGGCTCTTCCAGGACCTGATCGGCGACTTCGACGAGGGCAGGCTGGCAGACCGGCAAGCCCAGGCCTTCTCGGCTGCTGGCCTCGATCTGCCCGTCTGATTGCCTAGAAACGGGGCGATGCGGATGTCGTCGCCGAAAAAATAGGCAAATTATCTCTCCTCACGACGGGAATCCGTGGGTTTTCGGCCCGCCCTTCGCTGGCACGGAACTTGTTATTCCCCGCTGCACCGCAACAGGCGAGGCCTGTCGCGTCGGCACGACGATCGTTACCGGGAGGGTGGAAGCGTGAAGAGAGGGTTCCTGGCCTTGGCCGCACTGGCGGCGGCATTGGCTCCGAAAATGGCGATGGCGCAGGACGCCGCGCCGAAGATCGATACCGGCGACACCGCCTGGATGCTCACCTCGACCGCGCTCGTTCTGATGATGACCATCCCGGGCCTGGCGCTGTTCTACGGCGGCATGGTCCGCAAGATGAACGTGCTCTCGGTGGTCATGCATTCCTTCGCCACCTGCTGTCTCGTGACCATCCTCTGGATGATCGCGGGCTACAGCCTCGCCTTCACCGAGGGCGGCGCCTATGTCGGCGATCTCAGCCGCGCGCTGCTCCGAGGCATGGGCGTGGACGCGATCCACGCCAACGCCAAGACGATCCCCGAATCGCTGTTCATGACCTACCAGATGACCTTCGCGATCATCACCCCGGCGCTGATCGCCGGTGCCTTCGTCGATCGCATGAAGTTCTCGGCAATGCTGTGGTTCATGGGCCTGTGGTCGCTGCTGGTCTACTCGCCGGTGGCCCACTGGGTCTGGGGCGGCGGCTTCCTCGGCGCGGCCAACGTGCTCGACTATGCCGGCGGTACGGTCGTCCACATCAATGCCGGCGTCGCGGGCCTCGTCCTGTCGATCATGATCGGCAAGCGCATGGGCTACCCGAAGGAGCCTTTCACCCCGCACAACCTGATCCTGACCTTGACCGGCGCGTCGCTGCTGTGGGTCGGCTGGTTCGGCTTCAACGCGGGCTCCGCGGTCTCCGCCGGCGCCTCGGCCGGCATGGCGATGGCGGTGACGCAGATCGCGGCTGCCGCGGCGGCGCTCTCCTGGATGTTCGTGGAATGGGCGGCCAAGGGTAAGCCCTCGGTTCTCGGCATCGTCTCCGGCGCGATCGCCGGCCTCGTCGCGATCACGCCGGCCTCGGGCTTCGTCGCCCCCGGCGGGGCGCTCGTCATCGGCCTCGTCGCGGGCGTCGTCTGCTGGTGGGCGGCGACAGCGCTCAAGCGCATGCTGGGCTACGACGACTCCCTGGATGCCTTCGGGGTGCATGGAATCGGCGGCATCGTCGGCGCGATCCTGACCGGGGTCTTCGCCGTCCAGGCGATCGGCGGCGACGGCAAGGCCGGGCTGATCGACGGCAACGCCAGCCAGATCATCACCCAGATCTACGGCGTCGCGGTGGTCGTCGCCTACGACGCCATCGTCACCTTCATCATCGCCAAGATCATCGACATGGCGATCGGGCTCCGCGTTGATGCCGATACCGAACGGGAGGGGCTCGACCTCAACCTCCACGGCGAGGTCGTGCACTAGGCGATCGGCATCACGTCTGGGGGGAAGGGGCGCCTTCGGGCGCCCCTTCTCGTTTCGGGCGATTTCCCCCGGACTTCACAAAATCCGATCCGCCGGGCATTGTTTGCGCCCAATCGCCCGGGGGAGCGTCGATCTGCCGATGAAAGTCGCCGTGCTCAAGGAACGTCGGGCCGACGAGCGGCGCGTCGCCGCCTCGCCCGAGACCGTCAGGAAAATAAAGGGGCTCGGCCTCGATGTCGTGGTCGAGAGCGGCGCCGGAGCCGGCTCCTCGATTCCCGACCAGGCCTTCCAGGACGCCGGCGCCGTGCTGGCCGCGGACCGCGCGACCGCGCTTTCGGGCGCCGACGTCGTGATCGCGGTGCAACGGCCCGACGCGGCCGACATCCCGCTCTTCAAGGAGGGCGCGGTCCTGATCGGGCTGCTTGCGCCCTATGCCGACAAGGACCAGTTCAAGGCGATCGCCGATCGGAAGATCCAGGCCTTCTCGCTCGAACTGGTGCCGCGCATCACTCGCGCGCAGAGCATGGACGTTCTCTCGTCCCAGTCGAACCTCGCCGGATATCGCGCGGTGCTCGATGCCGCCTACGAATTCGGTCGGGCGTTCCCGATGATGATGACCGCCGCCGGCACCGTGCCGCCGGCCCGCGTCTGCGTGATCGGCGCCGGCGTCGCCGGCCTGCAGGCGATCGCGACCGCCAAGCGCCTCGGTGCCATCGTCTCCGCCTTCGATGTCCGGGCCGCGGTCAAGGAGCAGGTGCAGTCGCTGGGGGCCACGTTCATCGAGGTCGACGAGGCCGCGTCGAAGGCGGCCGAGACCGCCGGCGGCTACGCCAAGGAGATGAGCGAGGACTACAAGCAGAAGCAGGCTGCCAAGCTCGCCGAGACGCTGAAGAAGACCGACATCGTGATCTGCACGGCGCTGATCCCCGGCCGTCCGGCGCCGGTGATCGTGACCGAGGCGATGGTCCGGGACATGAAGCCCGGCTCGGTGATCGTCGACCTTGCGGTCGAGCAGGGCGGCAACTGCCCGCTCTCCGAGAAGGGCAAGGTCGTCGAGAAGCACGGGGTCAAGCTGGTCGGACATCTCAACGTGCCGAGCCGGATCGCGGTCGATTCGAGCGCGCTCTACGCTCGCAACGTGCTGACCTTCCTGACGCCGCTGATCGACAAGGAAACCAAGGCGCTCAAGGTCGACCGCAAGGACGAGATCGTGGCTGCGACGCTGCTGACCGAAGGCGGGGCGGTGGTTCATCCGTCCCTTGCCGGCTGAGGGGGATAGCCCAGATGGAACACACCAACGGCGTCGACCCGACAGTCTTCGGGCTCACCGTCTTCGTGCTGGCCTGCTTCGTCGGATACTACGTGGTCTGGCGGGTGACGCCGGCCCTGCATTCGCCGCTGATGAGCGTCACCAACGCGGTCTCCTCGGTCATCGTCGTCGGCGCACTGATCGCCGCCGGCCCGGCCGGCATGGACTTCTCCAAGGTCATGGGCTTCCTCGCGGTGATCCTCGCCTCCGTCAACATCTTCGGCGGCTTCATCGTCACGCAGCGCATGCTGCAGATGTTTAAGAAGAAGAAATAGGGAGCCGCCGCAATGTCGACCACGCTCGCGGCGCTGCTTTACCTCGCCGCTTCCGTCTGCTTCATCATGGCCCTGCGGGGCCTCTCGTCGCCCGAGACTTCTCGCGGCGGCAATTTCTACGGCATCGTCGGCATGGCGATCGCCATCGGCACGACCCTGGCTCTGCCTGGCGTCGTCTCCTACTGGCTGATCATCCTCGGCATCGCGATCGGCGCGGCGATCGGCGCGGTCACGGCGCTCAAGATCCAGATGACGGCGCTGCCGCAGCTGGTCGCAGCATTCCACAGCCTGGTCGGCCTCGCTGCCGTGCTGGTCGCGGCGGCCGCGTTCTACGCGCCGGAGGCGTATCACATCGGGGCACCTGGGGCGATCAAGACCGCGAGCCTGATCGAGATGAGCCTCGGCGTCGCCATCGGCGCCATCACGTTCACCGGCTCGATCATCGCCTTCGGCAAGCTGCAGGGCGTCATCACCGGCAAGCCGCTGGTCTTCCCGATGCAGCATCCGCTGAACGCGCTGCTTGGGCTGGCCCTGGTCGGGCTCGTCGTCTGGTTCTGCCTGCACCAGTCGACGACGATCTTCTGGGCGATCGTGGCGCTGTCGCTGCTGATCGGATTCCTGCTGATCCTGCCGATCGGCGGCGCCGACATGCCGGTCGTCGTGTCGATGCTGAACAGCTACTCCGGCTGGGCCGCGGCCGGCATCGGCTTCACGCTCGAGAACAGCCTCCTGATCGTCACCGGCGCGCTGGTCGGATCGTCGGGCGCCATCCTCAGCTACATCATGTGCAAGGGGATGAACCGATCGATCTTCAACGTGATCCTTGGCGGCTTCGGCGGTGAGGTCGCGGGCCCCGCCGGCGGCGGCCCCGGCGGCGACAAGACGGTCAAGTCGGGCTCGGCCGAAGACGCGGCCTTCATCATGAAGAACGCCAGCTCGGTGATCGTGGTGCCGGGCTACGGCATGGCAGTCGCCCAGGCCCAGCACGCGCTCCGAGAGATGGCCGACATCCTGAAGAAGGAAGGCGTGTCGGTGCGCTATGCGATCCATCCGGTCGCCGGCCGCATGCCCGGGCACATGAACGTGCTGCTGGCCGAGGCCAACGTGCCTTACGAGGACGTGGTCGAGCTCGAGGACATCAACCGCGACTTCGCCTCGACCGACGTGGTCTACGTGATCGGCGCCAACGACGTTACCAACCCGGCGGCGAAGACCGATCCCACCAGCCCGATCTACGGCATGCCGATCCTCGACGTCGAGAAGTCGAAGACCGTGCTCTTCATTAAACGTTCGATGGCATCGGGCTATGCCGGCGTCGACAACGAGCTCTTCTTCCGCCCGAACACGATGATGCTGTTCGGCGATGCCAAGAAGATGACCGAAGAGATCGTCAAGGCGCTCGGCTCCGGCCACTGAGTCCCGGGCCTTGATCCACATCAAGGCCCGGCCTCCCGCCGCCTCCTAGTCTGGCCGCCCTTTCAGGGGATCAGAATCGGCTGGGTGGTCGGTGAATCGGAATTCGAAAGCTAGAGGCGGATCGTCGGCGCGCCCGGAGGCACAGCCGATGCCGGATGCCGCCCGCGTCCTCGTCCAGGCTTCACTCGACGGGTTCGATCAGATCGCCGCGGCGGTCGCCGCGATTCCCGGCGTCGAGGTCTGCGACCGCGACCAGGGCGGCAAGCTGGCGCTTCGACTTCAGTACGGAAATACCGGCCATCTGGCGGCGACCCTTCGCAAGGTCTCGCTGGTTCCGGGCGTCACCTCCGCGACCCTGGCCGCCCATGCCGCGCCGACCTGCGGCAGCGTCGATTGACACGAGAGCGCTATGCCACCCCCGGTTGACAAGTGTTTGATTTCCGCCGTTTCCTATCGGGGAGGATATTCGTCTTCTTCGAATCGATCCCTGCGGGTGGAGCTGCTTGGATGACGCTGGATCTGGAGCCTCTGGACGCCCGGCAAAGGCGCCGGCGCGAAGTCCTCGCGTTTCTCTTCCTGACCGGCGTCGTGATGCCGGGACTGGCGGTTGCCTTCGTCGGCGCCTTCGGGCTCGCGATCTGGATCTTCCAGATGATCGCAGGCCCGCCGGGGCCGCCGGTGATCTGAGCCATGGAAAGAAACCGCCGACAATTCATTCGCGGTCGCTGGCTGTCGGCCAGCGCGATGGCGTCGCCCGGCGGCGGCACCGAGATCGCGAGCATCCTGGTTCAGACGCGGCCGGAGCAGCTCGACCAGGTAGCGGCTTCCATCGAAGAGATCGGTGGCGCCGAGATTCATAATCGCGACCAGCGCGGCAAGCTGGTCGTCGTCGTCGAGGGAAGCGGATCGGACCCGGTCGGCGTCGCGCTGACGCGGATCTCGCTCCTTCCGGACGTGATCTCCGCCACCCTCGTTTTCCACGCGACCGACGTCGGGGAGGAACCCTCCGCATGAGCACGAACAACCTCAATCGCCGCGACTTCCTGAAGGCCAAGGCCGCCGCGATGGGCGCCGCCGCCGGCGGCATGGCGCTTCCCGCCGCCGCCGCCAACCTGGTCACCGATCGCAACGACACGCAGCTCGCCTGGGACAAGGCGGCGTGCCGGTTCTGCGGCACCGGCTGCAGCGTCATGGTCGGCACCAAGGACGGCCGCGTCGTCGCCACGCACGGCGACATCAAGTCCGAGGTCAACCGCGGCCTCAACTGCGTCAAGGGCTACTTCCTCTCCAAGATCATGTACGGGCACGATCGCCTGACGCAGCCGCTGCTGCGCAAGGCGAACGGCAAGTTCGACAAGAACGGCGAGTTCGCGCCGGTGAGCTGGGACGAGGCCTTCGACGTGATGGCCGAGAAGTTCAAGGCGGCGCTCAAGCGCCAGGGCCCGAGCGGTGTCGGCATGTTCGGATCGGGCCAGTGGACGATCTGGGAAGGTTATGCCGCCGCCAAGCTGTTCAAGGCCGGCTTCCGCTCGAACAACATCGATCCCAACGCCCGCCACTGCATGGCGTCGGCGGTCGCAGGCTTCATGCGCACCTTCGGCATCGACGAGCCGATGGGCTGCTACGACGACATCGAAGCCGCGGACGCCTTCGTGCTCTGGGGCTCCAACATGGCGGAGATGCACCCGATCCTCTGGACGCGCATCGCCGATCGCCGCTTGAGCGCGTCTCATGTGCGGGTGGCCGTGCTCTCGACCTTCGAGCACCGCTCCTTCGATCTCGCCGACATGGGCTTGATCTTCAAGCCGCAGACCGACCTGGTCCTGCTCAACGCGATCGCCAACCACATCATCCGAACGGGCCGCGTCAACAAGGACTTCGTCGACAAGCATGTCGCGTTCAAGCGCGGGCAGAACGACATCGGCTACGGGCTGAGGCCCGAGCATCCGCTGCAGAAGGCGGCGACCGGGGCGGCGAAGGCCAACGACGCGACCGACATGTCCTTCGACGAGTTCGCCCGTTTCGTCTCCGAGTACACGCTCGATCGTGCCGCCGAGATGTCCGGGGTGCCGCGCAACCGCATCGAGGCGCTGGCCGAGCTCTACGCCGACCCGAAGGTCAAGGTCACCAGCTTCTGGACGATGGGGTTCAACCAGCACACGCGCGGCGTCTGGTGCAACAACCTCATCTACAACATCCATCTCCTGACCGGGAAGATCGCGGAGCCGGGCAACAGCCCGTTCTCGCTGACCGGCCAGCCGTCGGCCTGCGGCACGGCGCGCGAGGTCGGGACCTTCTCGCACCGGCTGCCCGCCGACATGGTGGTCACCAACAAGGCGCATCGCGACTACGCCGAGAAGATCTGGAAGCTGCCCGAGGGCACCATCCCGGCGCAGCCGGGATATCACGCCGTGCTGCAGAACCGCATGCTCAAGGACGGCAAACTCAACGCCTACTGGGTGCAGGTGAACAACAACATGCAGGCGGCTGCGAACATGAACCAGGAAGGATATCCTGGCTATCGCAACCCCGAGAACTTCATCGTCGTCTCGGATGCCTATCCGACGGCGACGACGCTGGCCGCCGACCTGATCCTGCCGACCGCAATGTGGGTGGAGAAGGAAGGCGCCTACGGCAACGCCGAGCGCCGCACCCAGTTCTGGCACCAGCTCGTCGACGCCCCGGGCGAGGCGCGCTCGGATCTCTGGCAGGTCATGGAGTTCTCCAAGCGCTTCAAGATGGAGGAGGTCTGGACCGAGGAGCTGTTGGCGAAGAAGCCCGAGTACCGCGGCAAGACGCTCTTCGACGTGCTGTACGCCAACGGCCAGGTCGACAAGTTTCCGTTGAGCGACGCGGATCCCGGCTATCGCAACGCCGAGAGCAAGCATTTCGGCTTCTATGTGCACAAGGGGTTGTTCGAGGAATACGCCGCCTTCGGGCGCGGCCACGGCCACGACCTGGCGCCGTTCGAGACCTATCACGAGGTGCGCGGGCTCCGCTGGCCGGTCGTCGACGGCAAGGAGACCCGCTGGCGCTTCCGCGAGGGGCAGGACCCCTACGTCAAGGCCGGAACCGGCATGCAGTTCTACGGGTATCCCGACAACCGGGCCCGGATCTTCGCGCTGCCGTTCGAGCCTGCGGCCGAGTCGCCGGACGACGGCTATCCGTTCTGGCTGGTCACCGGCCGCGTGCTCGAGCACTGGCATTCCGGCTCGATGACCCGGCGCGTGCCGGAGCTCCATCGCTCGTTCCCGGAAGCCGTGTGCTTCATGCATCCCGACGATGCCGCCGCTCTCAAGCTCAGGCGCGGCGACGAGGTCAAGGTCGAGTCCCGCCGCGGCCACATCCGCACCCGGGTCGAGACCCGCGGCCGCAACAAGATGCCACGCGGCGTCGTCTTCGTTCCCTGGTTCGACGAGGGGCAGCTGATCAACCGCGTCACCCTCGATGCGACCGATCCGATCTCGCTCCAGACTGATTTCAAGAAATGCGCGGTCAAGATCGCGCTGGTCGGAGAGCAGCGATGAGAAATCACTGGAAGGCGATCACGCTGGCGATCGCCGCGTTCCTCGTCTCGACCACGATCTTCGCGCAGTCCTTGCCGTTGCGAGGGCCGACGCCGCTGAGCGAGGTCGCGCCGGCGCCGCGCATGATGCCGTACAAGAACACCTCGGAGCGGGAGATCAGGAACTATCCGGAGCAGCCGCCGGTGATCCCGCACACGATCGAGGGCTATCAGGTCGACCTGAACGGCAACAAGTGCCTCGCCTGCCACGCGCGCACGCGCACCGGGGAGTCGCAGGCACCGATGCTCAGCATCACGCACTTCATGGACCGTGACGGCCAGTTCCTGGCGACGGTCTCGCCCAGGCGCTTCTTCTGCACGCAGTGTCACGTGCCGCAGCACGACGTGCGCACGCCGGTCGCCAACGATTTCGTCGACATCGATACGCTGATCGCGCGCTCGCAGCCCGGAGGGCGCCGATGAGCGACGCCGCGCGCAGCGAAGGCGTGTTCCTTCGCCTCGTTCGGAAGATCCTCGTCTTCTGGGATGTTCTTCGGCGTCCGAGCTCGGTGTTCGCGCTGGGGACCCTGGTGATGAGTGGCTTCGTCGCCGGCATCGTCTTCTGGGGCGGCTTCAACACCGCGCTCGAGCTGACCAACACCGAGAAGTTCTGCACCTCGTGCCACGAGATGCAGGACAACGTCTTCGCCGAGCTGCAGCGGACGGTGCACTTCACCAATCGCTCGGGCGTGCGGGCAAGCTGCCCCGACTGCCACGTTCCGCACGACTGGACCCACAAGATCGCCCGCAAGATGCAGGCGAGCAAGGAAGTGTGGGGTCATCTCTTCGGCACGATCTCGACGCGCGAGAAGTTCGTCGACAAGCGGCTCGAGCTCGCGCAGCACGAATGGTCGAGGTTCAAGGCCAACGACTCGCTGGAGTGCCGGAACTGCCATTCGGCCGACTCGATGGATCTGTCGAAACAGAGCCAGCGCGCGGTCGACGCGCATCAGCGGTTCCTGTTCACCAAGCAGCGAACCTGCATCGACTGCCACAAGGGTATCGCCCACGCGCTTCCCGACATGCGGAACGTGCCGGGCTGGCAGTAGCCGGCGCCGCCAATCCGCCTTCGACGACGGCGCGGCGGCACAGCTGCCATGCGCTGCCCGGCAGTTCGCCTGGTTCGGGCCGCGAGGCCAAGCGGTCTGTCGAGGTGGTATTCCTCCCTCAGATAAAACTTAAAAATTTATATTTAATTTAGGTTTATTTGGCTACGCTGGCCGAGCGAGTTCGATCGGGGGCGATTCTTGATTCAGAGCCGAGGCCGTGGCCGCCTGATGCAGGTGCCGACGATGGCGGGGGCGGCGCGAGTCCTGGTGCAGGCTGCCCCCGCGACGGTGAACGACGTCGCGACCGCCGTCGCCAAGATCTCGGGCGTTCAGGTTTCCGATCTCGATCCCGCCGCCGGCAAGCTGGCACTCCGTCTCCAGTACGGAAACCCCGGCGCGCTCGCCGCGACCCTGAACAAGGTCTCGATGGTCCCAGGGGTCACCTCGGCGACCCTGGCGATGCAGGCGGAGCCGACCTGCGGCAGCGTCGACGACTAGCGTCCGCCTGCCGCCAGGCAACTCCCCAGAAACGACAAGGCCGCCGGCGTTTCCGCGGGCGGCCCTTTTCTCCGACGACGACGGGTCGAAGGCTAGTAGCCCTCGCGCTCCATGCGCTTGCGGAGCAGCTTGCGGTAGCGGCGAACCGACTCGGCCCGCTCGCGGGCGCGCTTCTCGGAGGGCTTCTCGAAGTTCCGGCGCAGCTTCATCTCGCGGAAGACTCCCTCGCGCTGCATCTTCTTCTTGAGAACGCGAAGGGCCTGATCGACGTTGTTGTCGCGGACGAGGACTTGCACGGACTTCAGCACTCCAAGTGGAATTCGTCGGAAGGCGGGCCTTATACCAGAGGCTTTTCGGCTTGTGAAGAGCCGGAAACCACAGGAAATCAGGGATATTTCGGCTTTGTCCTTGAGGCAACACAGGTCGGTTGCGATAGTTGCCCATGGCCATTCTTCCAATTGCCCGCATGGGCCAGCCTGTCCTGAAACGCCGCGCCGACGAGGTCCCGGACCCGACCGCGCCTGAGATCAAGACCCTCGTTTCCGACATGTTCGAGACCATGCTGGCCGTGAACGGGGCTGGAATCGCGGCGCCCCAGGTCTTTGTGCCTAAACGGGTCGTTATTTTTACGGTTCCGGCTAGCCGCTCGACCGGCGACGAGCACGACCAGCCCCAGGGCGTGATGGCGATCGTCAACCCGGTGATCGAGCCGCTGACCGACGAAACCGAGCCGGGCTGGGAGGGCTGCCTGTCGGTCCCCGGCCTCCGGGGCATGGTTCCCCGCTTCAAGAAGCTCCGCTACCGAGGCGTCACCCCGGACGGCGAGGTGATCGACCGGGTAGCGTCGGGCTGGCATGCCCGGGTGGTCCAGCACGAGTTCGACCACCTGGACGGCATCCTCTACCCCCAGCGCATGACGGATCTGACGACGCTGGGATACGTTGAGGAGCTGGAGGCGGTCGCCCGCGGCACGCCCGAGGCGGCGATCCTGGCGGCGGAGGACTGATCATGGACTGGGAAACGAAGCGTGCCAGCCTGCTCGAGGCGACGCTCGGCCACGTGCCGTTCGACGGCTGGACCGACGCCAGCCTCAGGCGCGCCGCCGAGGATGCCGGGCTCTCGGCTGCCGACCTGCTCGATGCTTTCCCGGGAGGCGCGATCGAGGCGCTCGAGCTGTTCCTCGCCGAAGCCGACCGCAAGATGATCGCCGACCTCGAGTCGGCCGACCTGGCCGCGCTCAAGGTGCGGGAGAAGGTGCTGCTCGCGATCCGTCGCCGGCTCGAACGCGCGCTGCCGCATCGCGAGGCGGTGCGTCGCGGCCTCGCGACGCTGGCGCTGCCGCAGAACGCCCCGCTGGCGCTCCGGTCGCTCTATCGTACCGTCGATGCGGTGTGGTTCGGCATCGGCGACACCTCGACCGATTGGAACTTCTATTCCAAGCGCGCGATCCTCGCCGGCGTCTACGGCGCGACCGTCCTCTACTGGCTCGACGATCGCTCCGACGGCCAGGAGAAGACCTGGGACTTCCTGGCCCGTCGCCTCGACGAGGCGATCAAGGTGCCGCGCGCGCTCGGCCAGGGCTTCGATCGCCTGCGCAAGCTCGCGACCGATTTTCCGAATCCGCTCCGCCGCTTCGACCGCGCTTTCAAGGGTTAGCGGGGCGCGGTTAGCGCAGCTCCGCCGCGAGGAACTTGCCCAGCACCGGGTTCGACGCGTGGTAGGCGTTGAACCGGAGGTGCTGCGAGTGTCGCCCCGACGGCGAGAACAGCGCGCCCTTCGCCAGCAGGATCCCGGCTTCGCGTCCGCGTCTGACCAGCGCATCGACGTCGACGTGGTCCGGCACCTTGGTCCACAGGAACAGGCCTTCGCTGCGGTCGCCGTCGAGCTGGATGCCGGATGCCGCCAGCGCCTTCCGCGCCTGGGCGTGAGCCTTGTCGATGCGGCGGCGAAGCTGGCCGATGTGACGACGGAAGCGTCCTGTCGCCAGCACCTCGGCGACCACCGCCTCGGGCAGTGCCGGCGCGCTCAAGACCGACAGCAGCTTCTCCTCGATCAGGCGCGGCACGAGGGCGAGGGGAGCCGCGACGAAGCCCACGCGGAATCCCGGGCTCAGTGTCTTGGTGAAGCTGCCGACGTGCAGCACGCGCTCGAGCCCGTCGATCTGCGCCAGCCGGATCGCGCCGGCCTCGGCGAGATCGCCGTATGCATCGTCTTCGACGATGAGGGCATCGTGCTTCTCGGCCAGGGTCAGCAGCCGATGGCACTTGGCCGGCGAGATCGTCGTGCCGGTCGGGTTGTGCAGCAGCGTCTGCACGAAGATCGCGCGCGGGCGATGCAGCCGGCAGATCTCCTCCAGCGCCTCCATGTCCGGGCCGTCCGCCTCGCGCGGCACCGCGAGCAGCTTGAGGCCGGCGCGGGCGAGCTGGGCGAAGAGCACGAAGTAGCCGGGGTCCTCGACCACGACCGTGTCGCCGGGGGCGAGCAGCGCGCGGACGATCACGTCGAAGGCCTGGGTCGCGCCGAGGGTAACGACCACATTGCCGATCTTCGCCGGCACGCCGTTCTGCTGCAGGCGCTGCACCAACTGCTCGCGCAAGGCGGGCAGGCCGGGCGCGGGGCAGGGCGAGAGAATGCCGCCCTCGCGGCGGGCGACCTTGGCGACGACCGACGGCGGAAGCCCGTCGGCCATCCATTCGGGCGGCAGGTATCCCGCGCCCGCCGGCACCGCGATCGGCGCGAGGTCGAGGGCGGCGCGCGCAAGGCTGAGCGCGGTATCGGGCGTCTCCGGCGGCGCCTCGATGCTGGCGAGACCCGGATCGGCGGCGCGCTTCGCAACGAAGAAGCCTGTGCCGGCTCTGGGCTCGATCGCGCCCGAGGCGGCGAGGCGGTCATAGGCGGTGACGACGGTGAAGGCGCTGACGCCGAGCTGGCGAGACAAGCGGCGTACCGACGGCAGCCGCGTGCCCTCGGCAAGCTGGCCTGCAAGGATCATCGCGGCGAGGCCGGCGACGATCTGGTCGGTCAGCGGGACCTTCGAGGCGCGGACGAGGGCGAGCATCACTCCCACAGCATAGCAGCGGCGGTCAGGACCAGCGTCAACGCCAGGATGCCGGCGAAGGCCTGCCTCAGCCTGTCGCTCGACAGAAGCTGGCGCATGCCGGCGCCGAACAGGACCCAGATCGTGCAGGCCGGGATGTTCGCCAGGACAAGCACGCCGCAGAGATAAAGGGCGCCCATGAACGGGCTGACGGTCTTCGGCAGGAAGACCGTCGCCGTGGTCACGGCGATCATCCAGGCTTTCGGGTTCAGGAACTGGAAGGCGGCGGACTCGATAAAGCTGAGCGGCCGGGCGCGCGCCTGCGCCTCGCCGACCACCAGCCCCGCCTGCATCAGCCGCCAGGCGAGATAGACGAGATAGGCGGCACCGACCCAGCGCAGCGCCTCCTGGATCTGCGGCAGCCACTCAAAGACCGCACCCATGCCCAGCGACACCAGCATGATCTGGATGCCGCAGCCGAGGCCGATGCCCAGCATCTGCGGGATGGTGCGACGGAAGCCGAAGGTCGCGCCCGACGCCGTCAGCATGACGTTGTTGGGGCCGGGCGTGACCGACATCACGAAGCAGTAGGTCGCGTAGGGGATGAGGTCGAGCATGAGACGAAGGATAGCGGCGCGGCCGGCGGAGGACAGAGACGGCCGCCGCGGACTGTACTGCCGCGCCGACCGATACGGCCCTCAGCGCTTGAGCCGCGTCACGTGCCCCATCTTGCGGCCGGGCCGGGCCTCGGCCTTGCCGTAGAGATGCAGATGCGCCGATGGATCGGCGGCGAGCTCGGGCCAGGCGTTGACGTCGTCGCCGATCAGGTTCCGCATCTCGGCGGGCACGAAGGGGTCGACCGTGCCGAGCGGCAAGCCGACCGTGGCGCGCACGAGCTGGGCGAACTGGCTGGTCGGGCAGCCCTCGATCGTCCAGTGGCCGGAGTTGTGCGGGCGCGGCGCCAGCTCGTTGACCAGCACACGCTCGTCCCGGGTCACGAACATCTCGACTGCGAGCAACCCGACGACGTCGAGCGCGCCGATCAGAGCGGTCGCGATCCGTCCTGCTTCGGCGGCGACCTTGGGCGATACCGCCGCCGGCGCGATCGTGGTCGCGAGGATGTGGTTTTCGTGGCGGTTCTCGACGACGGGATACGAGACGACCTTGCCGTTCACGTCGCGCGCGGCGATCACCGAGACCTCGAGCGCGAAGTCGACGAATCCCTCGAGGATCGCGGCGGCGCCCCTGAACGACTGCAGCGCGTTGCCGGCATCGATGCCGGGCGCGATCTTCACCTGGCCCTTGCCGTCATAGCCGAAGCGGCGCGTCTTCAGCACCGAGGGCCGGCCGAGATCGGCGACGGCGCGTTCCAGGTCGGCAAGCGTGTCCACCTGCCTGTAAGGCGCGGTGCCGATGTCGAGCTTTCGGCAGAATTCCTTCTCCAGCAGCCGGTCCTGCGCCACGCGCAGCACCGAGGCCGAGGGACGAACGGGCTTCGACTTCGCGAGGCGATCGAGAGCTTCCGCCGGCAGGTTCTCGAATTCGAGCGTGACGACGTCGACGTCCTTGACGAAGGCATCGAGCGCGGCCGTGTCCATGTAGTCCGCGACCGTCGCCTTGTCGCAGACCTGCTGGCAGGGCGAGTCCTTCTCCGGCGTGAAGACGTGGACGCGGTATCCGAGCTCCGCCGCGGCGAGCGCGGTCATGCGGCCGAGCTGGCCGCCCCCCATCATGCCGATGGTCGATCCCGGCGGGAGAGCGCTCATCCGGCCGCGTCTATCCGCTGGGGGCTTCGGCGACGGACGCGGTCTGGCGCTTGCGCCAGTCGGCAAGCCGGCCGGCGAGCTTCTTGTCCGAAAGCGCCAGGATCGAGGCGGCGAGGAGGGCGGCGTTGATGGCGCCGGCCTTGCCGATCGCGAGCGTGCCGACCGGGATGCCGCCCGGCATCTGGACGATGGAGAGCAGGCTGTCCATGCCCTTGAGCGCCTGGCTCTCGACCGGTACGCCGAGGACCGGAAGCGTCGTCATCGAGGCGCACATGCCAGGCAGATGCGCGGCGCCGCCGGCACCGGCGATGACCACCTTGAGACCACGGCCCGCCGCACCCTCGGCATAGGCGACCAGCCGCTTCGGCGTGCGATGGGCGGAGACGATCCGGGTCTCGAACGGCACGGCCAGCGCCTTCAGCACGTCGGCGGCGTGAGCCATCGTCGCCCAGTCCGACTGGCTTCCCATGATGATCCCGACGAGGGGGGCCTTGGCCATGTGACGATCCTAGCGGAAAAGGAAGCGCGGGATCATAGGGACACCGCCGCCCGAGGCAAGGCTCACGCGGTGATGTCCGGGAGGAGCTCGCTCCGCAGCTTCTCGATCATGTCCCTGAGCTGCAGCTTCCGCTTCTTCAGCCGCTGCAGGCGCAGCCGGTCGAACGGCATCGCGTCGCTCATCCGCGAGATGACGTCGTCAAGATCGCGGTGCTCGCTTTCCAGTTCGGCGAGCTTGCGGCGAAGCGGTTCGAGATCGTCCATTCTGGCTTCATCTTAAGGTCGGCTTGCCAAAGCCGCTGCCCCTCGCCAGTCTCCTACCGCAACTGACCGGCCAGGGCAAACCGGGACCCAAGGATGCCGACGACGGATTTCCCGAGCTTCGCCGAGGCGCTCTATGCCCGTCCCGGCGTCGCCGCGGCTTGCCTGGACCTGCAGGACCGGCGCGGCCTCGACGTGGTCCTGCTGCTGTATGCCTGCTGGCTCGGCGTCCGATCGCGCGGCCTGACCCGGGAGCAGGGTTCGACGCTGATCGCCTCGACGCAATCCTGGCGGTTCGAGGTTGTCCGGCCGCTGCGAAGGCTCCGGCGCCGACTCCGGGCGGGCCATGACGGCATGCCGCGCGAGCGCACGGAGCCGGTCCGGTCCCTGGTCAAGCAGGCGGAACTCGCGGCCGAGCGGGCACTGATCCAGATCCTGGCCACGTCCACCGCAGGTGTTCCGGGCGGTTCCGTCGCCGGCAATCTCGTCACCTGCCTCGATGTCGCCAGCATCATCCTTGACGGCGAAGACCGGGGCTCGCTCGATGTCCTGGAACGCGAAGCGATCGGGCTGGCCGCGGACTCGTGACCGCAGCGGTCGCCCCAGGCACGCGCGTCTACGCCATCGGCGACATACACGGCCGTCTCGACCTTCTGATCAGGCTCGAGGCGATGATCGAAGCCGACCTCGCCCGATCGTGCCCGGCGCGGACGGTCTTGGTCTATCTCGGCGACTACGTCGACCGCGGACCGGACTCGCGGGGCGTGCTCGACCACCTGCTGGACCATCCGCTGCCGGTCGACGAGATCGTCCATCTGCTCGGGAACCACGAGGACGTGATGAGCCAGTTCCTCGCCGATCACTGGGTCGGCGAGAACTGGATCAGGTTCGGCGGCCGCGAGACGCTTGCCAGCTACGGCGTCGCGCCGGAGCCCGACCTGGCGATGGACGAATGGTTGAAGCGGGCGCAGGAGCTTTTCTCGGTCGCGGTGCCGGAACGTCACCTGGCCTTCCTGGAGGGGCTGCCGTTGCGTCACGAGGAGGGCGGCTACCTTTTCGTTCATGCCGGCATACGTCCGCGCATCCCGCTCGACCGCCAGCGCCGCCACGACCTGCTCTGGATCCGTCACGAGTTCCTGGACTCGGGCGTCGACCACGGCCGTGTCGTCGTACATGGCCATTCGATCTCCTCGGAGCCGGAGATCCTCTCAAACCGTATCGGTATCGATACCGGCGCTTTCGTGAGCGGCCGGCTGACCGCGCTGGTGCTGGAAGGCGAGACGCGGCGCCTGTTGTCGACCTAGGTCTGTGCCATATCCGGGAACCGGAACGCCCCACTCGGCGAAGGCAGGCCGCGCACGAAGAGGTGCGTGCCGGCGTCGTCCTCAAGGGACGGGGAGGCTGCCGGCCAACAGTCCTCGGGTCCGAAGCCGAACTCGAGATGCCGGATCGGACCGGACACGAGACCCGACAACGCCGCCTTCAGGTCGAAGGCCTGTGCCGCGATGATGTCGTGAAGGACGAGGCGATCGTCCACCGTACTCGCCACCACGGCGGCGTCGTCGAGCCGGAACACCGGCGTCGGCCTGTGGAGCAGGTGCCAAAGCAGGGTCGGGTAGTAGTCGCGGGAGGAGAAGGTGCTTCCCGGCGCGCGGGCGCGTCGGCACAGGCTCTCGAGCCAGGTGCGGTCACTCGCCTTTTCGATATCCAGGAGCGGCGCCGGCGACGCCGGCTCGATCTCGACGTGAGCGGAAAACCGCTTCTGCATGAGCCGCTGGAAGCCGAAGCGGGGATAGAAGTCGAGCACCCGCGGGTTGGCGAAAAGGATGACCGGCGTTTCGCCGACATCGTCCAGCACGGCGGACAGCAGTCGCCGTGAAAGTCCCTGGCCGCGGAGGTCGGCGCGGGTGGCGACTGCGCCGAGCTGAAAGCCTTCCGACGCCCTGCCAGCGACGACGAGGCGCATCCGCTCACGACCGACGGTCGAGAGGATCTCGCCATCCTGCTCGACGGCGAACACCTCGTAGCCCGGATGCCAGCCGCCGAGCTCGCTCCAGCGGAGGAAGGTGGCGACGCGGAAGTTGCTTTCGACGAAAGCGAAGAAACGGTCGTGCCAGCCGATGTCCTGGTGCGTGATCCGCCGGAGGTTCATCCCGCGATGCGGGCGATGTCGTCGGCATCGTAGCCGAGCTCGGCCAGAACCTCGGCCGTGTGCTCGCCCAGCTTCGGCACGTCATGGCGGAGAGGCAGGCGTGCCCCGTCCATCTCGATCGGCAGGCCCGGCAGCCTGGCGCGGGCGCCGTTCTCCGGATTGGTCAGCTCGACCATCGCGCCGGAAGCATTGAGATGCGGGTCGTCGAACAGGTCGGACGGCTTGGTGATCGGCGCGAAGGGGAGGCCGATGCGCTCGAGGATCGCCATCAGCTCCGATCGCGTGTAGACGCCGACCATCTTCTGGATCTCGGGGATGGTCGTGGCGCGCGCGTGCACACGTTGGCTGTTGGTCACCAGGTTCGGGTCGTTCTGAAGGTCCGGCCGTTTGAACTCCTCGCAGAACAGCTTCCATTGCGCGTCGGTGACGACGCCGATGAAAAGCTTCTCGCCGTCCCTGGTGTCGAAGAGGTCGTAGATCGCCCAGGGCGAGATGCGGTTCGGCATCGGGTTCGGTGCCTTGCCGGTCACCGCCTGCTGTGCCATGTGCTGGCCGACGAGCAGAGCGCAGTTCTCGAAGAGCGCGCTCTTCACGTGCTGGCCCTTGCCCGTGTCGCGCCGCTGGTTGAGCGCGGCCAGGATCGCGATCGCCGCGAACATGCCGCCCATGATGTCGTTGACCGAAGAGCCGGCGCGGAGCGGGCGGCCTTCCGGCCCGGTCATGTAGGCGAGGCCGCCCATCATCTGCACGATCTCGTCGAGCGCGGCGCGATGCTCGTAGGGCCCCGCCAGGAAGCCCTTGAGCGATGCGTAGATGACCTTGGGGTTGAGCTTCGCCACCGCCTCGTAGCCGAGGCTGAGGCCCTCCATCGCGCCGGGCCGGAAGTTCTCGGTCACGACGTCGGCGGTCGAGACCAGCCGCGTGATCACGTCCTTGCCTTCCGGCGACTTGAGGTCGAGCGCGACCGAGCGCTTGTTGCGGTTGAAGTTCATGAAGAAGCCGGCGCCGGCGCCGACCAGGCGACGGGTGTTGTCGCCGTTCGGCGTCGGCTCGACCTTGATCACGTCGGCGCCGAGGTCGCCCAGCACCATGCCGCAGGTCGGGCCCATGACCATGTGGGTGAACTCGACGACGCGGATGCCGTCGAGCGGAAGCTTGTTCGTCATGTCAGGCGGTCGGGCGATAGTTCTTGGGGAGCCCGATGGCGGGCACGTAGCCGTAGAGCGGCTCGGCGGGGAAAGCCTCGGCGAGGATCCGTCGGCCTTCCATCAGCTTGGCGAGGTCGATGCCGGTGCGCACGCCCATGCTCTCGAACATGTAGACCAGATCCTCGGTGACGACGTTGCCGGTGGCGCCGGGCGCATAGGGACAGCCGCCGAGGCCGGCCTGGGAGGAGTCGAACGTGCGAAGGCCGGCCTCATAGGCGGCAAGCGCGTTGGCGAGGCCGAGGCCGAAGGTGTTGTGGAGATGCACGCCGGTCAGCCGGTCGCCGATCTCGCGGCGGACGGCGGCGATCGTCGCCTTGATCTGCCGCGGGTTGGCCATGCCGGTGGTGTCGGCGAGTCCGACCTCGTCGGCGCCGGCCGCGATCGCCGCGACCGCGAGCCGGACGACCTCGCTCTCGGCGACGGTGCCCTCGATCGTGCAGCCGAAGGCGGTCGAGAGCCCGGCCTCGATGCCGGGCTTCGTTGCGGCCGCATCGCGGAGCCGTGCGGACTCGCGGATCTCCTCGACCATCTCGTCCGGCGTCTTCCGCACGTTGGCGAGGGAGTGCGAACGGCTGACGGAAAGCGGCAGGGTGATCTTGTGCGCGCCGGCCTCGATCGCGCGCGCCGTTCCCTTGGCGTTGGGCGCGAGCGCGGCGACGTGCAGGCCGGGGAGGGTGCGGGCATAGGCCACGACTTCGGCAGCGTCCGCCATCTGCGGCAGCAGCTTCGGCGAGACGAAGGAGCAGACTTCGATTTCCGGGAGGCCGGCGGCAGCGAGAGCCGCGATCCAGGCCTTCTTGGCGGAGGTCGGCATGATGCCCTTGAGCATTTGCAGCCCGTCGCGCGGGCCGACCTCGCTGATCTCGACGTCGCGGTTCATGCCGGCCACGCTAGCGCGGCCGGCATGAGACGCGCAAACCTTAGAACAGCCCGACGATCTTGCCCTGGGCGTTCACTTCGATCGAGTTCGCCGCCGGCACCTTGGGCAGGCCCGGCATGGTCATGATCTCGCCGCAGATGAAGACCAGGAACTCCGCTCCGGCCGAGACCCGGACCTCGCGGATCGGGATCGTGTGCCCCGACGGCGCCCCCTTGGCGTTGGCGTCGGTCGAGAAGCTGTACTGGGTCTTCGCCACGCAGATCGGGAAGTGGCCGAAGCCGTCCTTCTGCAAGCCTGCGATCTGGTCGCGGACGCTCTTCTCGGCGGTGATGTCGGCAGCGCCGTAGATCTGCTGCGCGATGGTCTTCATCTTGTCCCAGAGCGGCATGTCGTCCGGGTAGAGAACCTTGAAGTTGGCCTTGCCGCTCTCGCAGAGCTTGACCACCGCATGCGCTACCTCGGCCGCGCCGGCGCCGCCGCCGGCCCAGTGGTCGGCCATGAAGGCCTCGACGCCGAGCTCGCCGCAGGCCGACTTGACCAGGTCGATCTCGGCCTGGGTGTCGGCCGAGAAGCGGTTGATCGAGACGACCACCGGCACGCCGTACTTCTGCACGTTGGTGACGTGGCGCTGGAGGTTGGAGAGGCCTTTCTTCAGCGCGTCCAGGTTCTCCTTCTTGAGGTCGTCCTTGGCGACGCCGCCATGCATCTTGAGCGCGCGGATGGTCGCGACCAGCACCGCGCAGTCGGGCTTGAGGCCTGCCTTCCGGCACTTGATGTCGAAGAACTTCTCCGCGCCCAGGTCGGCGCCGAAGCCGGCCTCGGTCACCACGTAGTCGCCGAGCTTGAGCGCCGTGGTGGTCGCCAGCACGGTGTTGCAGCCATGGGCGATGTTGGCGAAGGGGCCGCCATGGATGAAGGCCGGGTTGTTCTCCAGCGTCTGCACCAGGTTCGGCGCCAGCGCGTCCTTGAGCAGCGCGGTCATCGGGCCGGCGGCCTTCAGCTGGTGCGCGCGGATCGGCTTACGGTCGCGGGTGTATCCGACGATGATGTTGCCGAGGCGCTTCTGCAGGTCGTCGAGCGAGGTGGCGAGGCAGAAGATCGCCATGACCTCGGAGGCGACGACGATGTCGAAGCCATCGACGCGGGGAAAGCCGTTGGCGACGCCGCCGAGCGAGGAGGTGATCTCGCGGAGCGCGCGGTCGTTCATGTCGAGCACGCGCCGCCAGGTGACGCGGCGCTGGTCGAACGCCAGCTCGTTGCCCCAGTAGATGTGGTTGTCGACGAGCGCGGCCAGCAGGTTGTTGGCGGCGCCGATCGCATGGAAGTCGCCGGTGAAGTGGAGGTTGATGTCCTCCATCGGCACGACCTGGGCATAGCCGCCGCCGGCGGCGCCGCCCTTGACGCCGAAGCAGGGACCGAGGCTCGGTTCGCGCAGGCAGATGATCGCCTTCTTGCCGATGTGGTTGAGCGCGTCGCCGAGGCCGACCGTGGTCGTGGTCTTGCCTTCGCCGGCCGGGGTCGGCGTGATCGCCGAGACCAGGATCAGCTTGCCGCTCTTGTTCTTCAGCGAGTTGACGTAGTCGAGCGACACCTTGGCCTTGTAGTGGCCGTAGGGCTCGAGGTTCTTCGAGTCGATGCCGAGCTTCTCGCGGGCCACGTCGACGACGGGGCGCATGGTCGCGGCCTGCGAGATCTCGATGTCGGACTTCGGCTTGGCGTGCTGCTCTGCGGGATTACGCATGTCCCATCCCCCCAACTTCGCTTGGATGTGGCGTCCGGCGGATCGCCGGACGTAGAGGAAAAAAGAAACTGGGGGGCCTCAGCCCCCCAGGATGTCTCCGACCTTGATGGCGCCGGATGCTGCGAACTCGGCACCGGTCACCTTGCCCGCGTCGCCGCGGACGCGGAGGACGTGGATGCGGCCGTCGGCGCAGCAGACCGTGAAGCCCTTGTCGTCGACTTCCATCACCTGGCCCATCTTGCCGCCGATGCCTTTGGGATCGATCGCCGGGATCTTCCTGGTCTCGAAGATCTGGATCTTCTTGCCGGCGAGAGTGGTCCACGCGCCCGGCGCCGGGTTGCAGCCGCGCACCAGGTTGTGGATGTGATAGCCCTGCCGGCCCCAGTCGATGCGGCCGTTCTCGGGCGTGCACCAGCCTTCGTAGGTCGCCTTGGAATGATCCTGCTCGACGCGAGGCGCCTTGCCTGACTTCACCAGGTCGACGCCCTCGAGCATCGCCTCGACGCCCATCGGGAACAGGCGATCGAAGTAGACCGAGCCGAGCGAGTCGTCGTCGGAGATCGGCGTCTTCTTCTGGATCAGGATCGGGCCGGTATCGAGCCCGTCATCCGGCCAGAAAATCGAGAGCCCGGTCTCCTGGCGTCCCTGGATGATCGGCCAGTTGATCGAGGACGGCCCCCGATGCAGCGGCAGCAGGGACGGATGGTACTGGATCGAGCCGTGGGTCGGGATGTTGAGGAAGCCCGACGGCACGAACAAGGTGACGAAAGCCATGACCTGGAGGTCGGGCTTCAGCGCCTTGAACTCGTCCCAAACCGGGCCCGGCTGGCGATAGGACTTGGGCTGGAACACCGGCAGCTTGGCGGCGAGGGCGGCCTCCTTCAGAGGATCCGCCTTCTGCCCTTCCTTTTCCGGCGCCACGTAGACGCCGACGATGTTCTCTCCGCGCTTCAGCAGCGCTTCGAGGACGGCCTTGCCGAAGGCCTGCTGTCCATGGACTACGATACGCATGTTCGGTTTCCCCCGGGGCTTCAGGCAGCCTTCGCGTCTTCCTTCTTCGGCGGCGGCGTCAGTGCGCCCGAGCTCTTGATCTCGGCGATCTCTTTGTCCTTGAACTTGAGAACGCTCTTCAGGATCTCATCGGTGTGCTCGCCCAGAAGCGGCGAACGCGTCACTTCCGAGATCGAATCCGACAGCTTGATCGGATTGCCGACGGTCAGGTACTTGCCGCGGGTCGGGTGATCGACCTCGACCACGGTGCCGGTCTTGCGCAGCGACTGGTCCTCGGCGATCTCCTTCAAGGACAGGATCGGGCCGCAGGGGATGTCGTACTTGTTGAGGATGTCCATGGCCTCGAACTTGGTCTTGGTCATGGTCCACTGCTCGATGCGCTCGAAGATCGACTTGAGGCGCGGCAGGCGTGCGGGCGGCGTCGCGTAGTCCGGGTGGGTCTTCCACTCCGGCTCGCCGATCACGTCGCAGATGGCGCCCCATACCGGCGCCTGGGTGATGAAGTAGATGTAGGCGTTGGGATCGGTCTCCCAGCCCTTGCACTTGATGATCCAGCCGGGCTGGCCGCCGCCGGAGTCGTTGCCGGCGCGCGGCGTCGCCTCGCCGAACGGGATGTTCTGGCCGTACTGGCTGTATTCCTTGAGCGGGCCGTGGGCGAGCCGCTGCTGGTCGCGCAGCTTCACGCGGCAGAGGTTCAGCACGCCGTCCTGCATGGCGCAGAGCACCTTCTGGCCGCGGCCGGTGCGGTTGCGCTGATAGAGCGCCGAGACGATGCCGAGCGCGAGATGCAGGCCGGTGCCGGAGTCACCGATCTGCGCGCCGGTCACCAGCGGCGGGCCGTCGAGGAATCCGGTGGTCGAGGCCGATCCGCCGGTGCACTGGGCGACGTTCTCGTAGACCTTGCAGTCCTCGTACGGGCCGGGGCCGAAGCCCTTCACCGAGGCGACGATCATGCGCGGGTTGAGCTTGTGGATGTATTCCCAGGTCAGGCCCATGCGATCGAGCGCGCCCGGCGCGAAGTTCTCGACCAGCACGTCGCAGTTCTTGACCAGCTCGTCCAGCACGCGCTTGCCCTGCGGGTGCTTGGAGTCGATCGTGATCGAGCGCTTGTTGTGGTTCAGCATCGTGAAATAGAGGCTGTCGGCGCCCTTCACGTCCTGCAGCTGGCCGCGGGTGATGTCGCCGACGCCCGGACGCTCGACCTTGATCACGTCGGCGCCGAACCAGGCGAGAAGCTGCGTGCAGGTCGGACCCGACTGCACATGGGTGAAGTCGAGGATGCGCACGCCCTGCAGGGCCTTGCCGTCCTGGCCGAAGGGCTTGGTCGACATCTTCGGCAGGCCGTTCGCGGCTTTCGCCTTTGCCTTGGGGGCAACCTTCTTCGGCGCCGCTTTCTTCACGGCCTTCACGGGCTTCTTCGCCGCCTTTTTCGGGGCAGCCTTGGCTGCCTTCTTCGCGACCTTCCTCGCCGCCTTCTTGGCTGCTGCCTTCTTCACCGGCTTCTTCGCGGACTTCTTTGCCTTCGCCATCTCTCGCTCCCTCCGAACTCGATCTATCTGGAATGGACTACTTCTTCTTCAGCGCGCTCTGCGGATTCAGATTGCCGATGCGGCCGCTCTCGCTGCCCGCGGCCGGATCGATCACCGCGTTGATCAGGGTCGGCTTGCCGGAGTCGAGCGCCGCGTTGACCGCGCGCTTGAGCTCGTCCGGCGAGGTGGCGTTGACGCCGACACCGCCGAAGGCCTCCATCATCTTGTCGTAGCGCGCGCCCGGCACGAAGACGGTGGTCGCCGGATCGGTGCCCGCCTTGTTGACGTCGGTGCCGCGGTAGATGCCGTTGTTGTTGAAGATCACCACGCAGACCGGAAGGCCGTAGCGGCAGATCGTTTCGACCTCCATGCCCGAGAAGCCGAAGGCGCTGTCGCCCTCGACCGCGAGCACCTTGTGGCCGGTCTCGACCGCGGCGGCGATCGCCTGGCCCATGCCGATGCCCATGACGCCCCAGGTGCCGACGTCGAGGCGCTTGCGCGGCTTGTAGATGTCGATGACGCCGCGGGCGAGGTCGAGCGTGTTGGCGCCTTCGTTGACCAGGATCGTCTCCGGCCGCTCCTTGATGATCGTGCGCAGTACGCCGAGCGCGCCGTGATAGTCCATCGGCACGTTGTTGTTCATGAGGCGCGGCGCCATCTTGGCGACGTTCTCTTCGCGCTTCGCGCTGACCGCGCCGGCCCAGTCGCCCGGCGCCTTCTGCCAGTCCTTGCCCATCGCCTCGATCAGCGCGGTCATGCACGAGCCGATGTCGCCGACCACGGGGGCGGCGATCTCGACGTTGGAATCCATCTCCTTCGGCTCGATGTCGATCTGGATGAACTTCTTCGGCGCGTCGCCCCAGATCTTGCCCTTGCCGTGCGAGAGCAACCAGTTGAGGCGGGCGCCGATCATCACGACGACGTCGGAGTCCTTGAGCACGGTCGAGCGCGCGGCGCCGGCGCATTGCGGGTGCAGGTCGGGCAGCAGGCCCTTGGCCATGCTCATCGGCAGGAACGGCACGCCGGACTTCTCGACGAAAGTCTTGATGGCCTCGTCGGCCTGCGCGTAGGCGGCGCCCTTGCCGAGGATGATCAGGGGCTTCTTCGCGCTCTTGAGCACGTCGAGCGCGCGCTTGACCGCGTCGGCGGCGGGGATCTGCGCCGGCGCCGGGTCGATCACCTTCACCAGCGACTTGCGGCCCGCCTCGGCGTTCATCACCTGGCCGAACAGCTTCGCCGGCAGGTCGAGGTAGACGCCGCCCGGACGACCCGAGACCGCGGCGCGGATGGCGCGCGCGATGCCGATGCCGATGTCGGCAGCATGCAGCACGCGATAGGCCGCCTTGCACATCGTCTTGGCGATGGCGAGCTGGTCCATCTCCTCGTAGTCGCCCTGCTGCAGGTCGACGATCTCGCGCTCGGACGAGCCCGAGATCAGGATCATCGGGAAGCAGTTGGTGGTCGCGTGCGCCAGCGCGGTCAGGCCGTTGAGGAAGCCCGGCGCCGAGACGGTGAGGCAGATGCCGGGCTTCTTGGTGAGGTAGCCCGCGATCGCGGCGGCATAGCCGGCGTTCTGCTCGTGGCGGAATGAGAGCACGCGGATACCCTCCGCCTGCGCCATGCGGCCAAAATCGGTGATCGGGATGCCGGGCACGCCGTAGATCGTGGTGAGGCCGTTCAGCTTCAGCGCATCGATGATGAGGTGGAAGCCGTCGGTCAGCTCCTGGCCCTCATCGCCGGCGGCGGGCTTCTCTTTGGTCGCGGCGGTCATGATTTCTCCCCTCAAATCGGCCGTGCTTTGCGCGCGGCGCCTTCAGTCCAGATAGGTGACGTTCTTCTCGACATGGGTCGCGAGATCGAGGCTGTGCTTGCGGACCAGGCGCTCGGCGCGTTCTGTGTCGCGCTGCTCGAGTGCCTCGATGATGTTCATGTGATCCTTGATCGATCGCGTGGCGCGATCGCTCTCGGAGATCGTCACGCGCCGGATCGAGCGCATGTGGATGAACAGATTCTCCATCGTCTCCATCAGGAGGCGGTTGCGGCTCATGTTCACGATCGCCTGATGGAAGCGGATGTTCGCTTCCGAATACTCGTCGATATGCGCCTTCGGATCGTGCTGCGAACCTTCGAAATCGACGAAGAGGCGCCTGAGGCTGCCGATCTCCTCGTCGGTCGCATGCAGCGTGATCAGGCGCGCCGCCATCGATTCCAGCGCCGCCCAGACCCCGATGATCTCGATGATCTCCTGCTTGGTCTTGCGGACGATGAACATGCCCCTGCGCGGCACCGAGCGGATGAAGCCTTCCTGCTCGAGCCGGTTGAAGGCTTCCCGAATCGGCGTGCGGCTGATGCCGAGGTCCTGGGAGAGGCGGCGTTCGTCGAGGCGGATCGGCTCGCGCGTGGCGTAGATGTCCATCGTGGTGATGGCCTGCTTCAAGGCCGCGTAAGCGCGGTCCCGGAAACTCGGCTCGGCCTCGATGGGCTGCACCTCGAGCTTCAACGCCGTCATGACTGCGCCTCTAATCCCCCCGGGAGTTCTTTCCGCGCCGTCTTTTCGAGATCCGCGACGCGTGCCGTTCGTTTCGGCTTTACAAAAGCACCCCTTCCGGCATTTTGTATACCAAATACACGCGACCGGACAAGGTTCGCTGAGGTTTCGGCCGTAGCGCAGGCGCGGGACCTGAAGGAAATGTTGGGGGGAGAGCGTTGGAAGAACTAGCCTCGCTTATGGGCGGCTTCGCGGTCGTCCTTAGTCCGTTCAATCTCCTGCTGATGCTGATCGGCATCTTGCTGGGAGTGATCATCGGCGTGCTGCCGGGCCTCGGCGGTGCCAACGGCGTCGCGATCCTTCTGCCGCTCACCTTCTCGATGTCGCCGACCTCGGCGATCATCATGTTGTCCTGCATCTACTGGGGCGCGCTGTTCGGCGGCGCCATCACCTCGATCCTGTTCAACATCCCGGGCGAGCCCTGGTCGGTCGCGACGACCTTCGACGGCCATCCGATGGCGAAGCAGGGCAGGGCCGACGAGGCGCTGACCGGCGCCTTCACCTCGTCCTTCGTGGGCGCGCTGGTCGCGGTGGTGATGATCACCTTCCTGGCGCCGCTGGTCGCCAAGTTCGCCTTGAAATTCGGGCCTGCGGAGTTCTTCGCGGTCCAGTTCCTGACCTTCGCCAGCTTCGTCGGCATGGGCAAGGGATCGGCCTTCAAGACGCTGGCATCGATGAGTCTCGGATTCGCGCTCGCCTCCGTCGGGCTCGATACGGTGACCGGCCAGCTCCGCATGACATTCGGGTCGACCGACCTCCTGACCGGGTTCAAGTTCCTGACGGCGGTGATCGGCCTTTTCGGCATCGGCGAGATCCTGGCGTCGATGGAGGACGGCCTCAAATTCTCCGGCACCCACGCGAAGCTCCGGCTGAATGCCGTGATCGAGACCTGGAAGAAGCTGCCGGCGTACTGGGCGACCTCGATCCGGAGCTGCCTGATCGGCTGCTGGATGGGCATCACGCCGGGCGGCGCCACGCCGGCTTCCTTCATGAGCTATGCGCTCGCCAAGCGCTTCTCCAAGAACGGCAACAAGTTCGGAACCGGCCAGCTCGAAGGCGTGGTGGCGCCGGAGACCGCGGCGCATGCCGCCGGCACCAGCGCGCTGCTGCCGATGATCACGCTGGGCATTCCGGGGTCGCCGACCGCGGCGGTGCTGCTGGGCGGACTGCTGATCTGGGGCCTGCAGCCGGGGCCGCTGCTGTTCGTCGAGCAGAAGGACTTCGTCTGGGGCCTGATCGCCAGCATGTATCTCGGCAACGTCGTCGGCCTGGTGATCGTGCTGACCTGCGTGCCGCTGTTCGCGGCGATCCTCCGCGTGCCGTTCAGCATCATCGCCCCGGCGATCGTGGTGATCTGCGCGGTCGGCGCCTACACGATCAACAACGCCATGTTCGACGTGTGGATGATGGCTCTCTTCGGGGTCGTCGGCTACGTCTTCAACAAGCTCAAGTATCCGCTTCCGCCCCTGGTCCTTGCGCTGGTGCTGGGCGACATGGCTGAAAGTTCGTTCAGGCAGGCGATGCTGATCTCGCAGGGCAGCCTGTCGATCTTCTGGTCGAACGGCCTGGTCGGCACGATCTTCGGGCTGGGCGTGATCCTCCTGTTCCTGCCTGTGATCAACCTGGTGATTGCGAGAATGCGTCAGGCGAGGCCGGCCTGACGGGGTTCGCTGGACGCTGGCCTCGACCGGAACTACGCTCCCTCATTCGTAGAGCCGGCTAGAACAACGCCGGCGACCCAAAACCAAGGAGGAGGGTACACCATGAGGATCAAGAACCTGCTGCTGGGCGCGGCGATGCTGGCATTTGCGGCCGCGGCTCCGGCGCATGCTGCGTGGGAGCCGACCCGTCCCGTCACCTTCCTGATCCCGGCCGGCACGGGCGGTGGTGCGGACCAGATGGCGCGCTTCATCGACGGCGTCATCAAGAAGCACAACTTGATGAAGCAGAACCTCATCGTCGTGAACAAGGCCGGCGGCGCGGGCGCCGAAGGCTTCCTCGACATCAAGGGGTCGCCGAAGGATCCCCACAAGATCATCATCACGCTCTCGAACCTGTTCACCACGCCGATGGCGACGGGAACGCCCTTCAACTGGAAGGACCTGACCCCGATCGCGATGATGGCGCTCGATCAGTTCGTGCTGTGGGTGAACGCCGAGGCGCCGTACAAGACCGCGCAGGAATACATCGACGCGGTGAAAAACGCCCCGGATCGCCAGTTCAAGATGGGCGGCACCGGATCCAAGCAGGAAGACCAGATCATCACGGTCGCGCTCGAGCGGCTGACCGGCGGCAAGAAGTTCACCTACGTGCCCTTCGCCGGCGGCGGCGCCGTCGCGGTGCAGCTCGTCGGCAAGCACGTCGACTCGACGGTCAACAACCCGATCGAGGCGGTGGCGCAGTGGAAGGCGGGCAGCCTCCGGCCGCTCTGCCTGTTCGACGCCAAGCGCAGCACCTACACCGACAAGGTGACCGCGACCATGGCGTGGAGCGATATCCCGACCTGCAAGGAATCGGGCGTCAACGTCGAGTACCAGATGCTGCGCGGCATCTTCGCCTCCGGCGGCATCACGCCCGACCAGACCGCCTTCTACGTGAACCTGATGACCAAGGTCATGCAGACGCCGGACTGGCGCTCGTTCATGGAGCAGGGCGCCTTCAACCCGACCGTCCTGACCGGCGCGGAGTACCGCAAGTGGGTCGAGGGCGCCGAGAAGACGCACTACGACCTGATGAAGGAAGCCGACTTCCTCAACAAGTAGTCCTGTAGACGGCCCGCCGCCTCCGATGCGGCGGGCCAACCTTTCGATCGAGGCGGAGACGATACCGGCATGAGCACACACGACAGCGACGCGGACGACAGCTCGTCGCGACTGATCTCGGTCCGCGGGATGGAGATCGCCGTGGCGCTGGTGCTGATGGCGATCGCCGGTGTCGTGATCGCCGACAGCCTCCGTCTCGGCGTCAACTGGCGGCCGGTCGAAGGACCCGCCGCCGGCTACTTCCCGTTCTACATCGGGCTGATCCTCGCGATCTCCAGCGCCGTCACCATGGTCAAGGCGCTCGTCGACAAGCCGGCCGCCGGGCAGACCTTCGTCACGCGCCAGGCTTTCAGCCAGGTCATGGCGGTTCTGCTGCCGATGATCCTCTACATATTCGTGCTGAGCTTCGTCGGCATCTACGTCGCCTCGGCGATCTACATCGCATTGTTCATGTGGCACTTCGGCAAGTACCCGCTGATCAAGGGGGCTTCGATCGGCGTCGCCATCTCGCTCTCGCTCTTCGTCATGTTCGAGATCTGGTTCCTGGTGCCGCTGCCGAAGGGGCCGCTCGAGGAGATGCTGGGCTTCTAGCCGATCGATCCTGCCTATCGATCGATAGACGACCCGGCTCTGACGTTGTCGCTCCGACACATCTATCCTGGTTTCCCGCGCATCATCGGTAAGTACGTCCTAGATGTCCCAAGCGCCCGCTGAAATCCGCAAACATGCCCGTGGCGGCGAGGGCCGCCGCAAGGCCCGCGCGCAGCCGAAGGGTCGCCAGGTCGATCCCGATGCGCTTTCGGACGTGCAGGCGCTGCTCGGCGACAAGCCGCGCCAGCGCGACCTGCTGATCGAATACCTGCACCTGATCCAGGACAGGTTCGCGCATCTGTCGGCGGCGCATCTGGCGGCGCTCGCCTACGAGATGAAGCTCGCGCAGGCGGAGGTCTACGAGGTCGCGTCGTTCTACGCGCATTTCGACATCGTGCGCGAAGGCGAGGAAGCGCCCCCGACAAGGACGATCCGCGTCTGCGACAGCCTCTCCTGCGAGATGTTCGGCGCGCAGAAGCTGCTGAAGGAGCTCGAGGCGACGCTCGATCCCGGCAAGGTCCGCGTCATCCGCGCACCCTGCATGGGCGCCTGCGACAAGGCACCGGCCTGCGCCGTCGGCCACGAACAGGTGTTCCAGGCGACGCCCGAGAAAGTGAAGGCGGTGCTTGCCGCCGGCCACCACGACGCGCACGCGCCGAAGAAGGACTACGCTGCCTACGTCGCCGAGGGCGGCTACAAGCTGCTGGGGTCCTGCCTCGACGGCACGCTCTCGCGCGACGACCTGATCAAGCGCATCGACGATGCCGGCCTTCGCGGTCTCGGCGGCGCCGGCTTCCCCACGGGACGGAAGTGGAAGCTGGTGCGGCAGGAGCAGGGTCCGCGCCTGATGTGCGTCAACGGCGACGAGGGCGAGGTCGGCACCTTCAAGGACCGCCATTACCTCGGCATCGATCCGCATCGCTTCCTCGAAGGCATGCTGTGCGCCGCCTGGGTGGTCGAGGCGGCCGACGTCTACATCTATCTCCGCGACGAGTATCCGGAGCTTCGGGAGATGCTGCTCGCCGAGATCCCGAAGGTCGAGGCGGCCGGACTCTCGCGCGCGACCAGGATCCATCTCCGTCGCGGCGCCGGCGCCTATATCTGCGGCGAAGAGTCGGCGATGATCGAGAGCATCGAGGGCAAGCGCGGGCTGCCGCGCCATCGCCCGCCCTACGTCGCGCAGGTGGGGCTCTTCGGCCGGCCGACGCTGGTGCAGAACATCGAGACCCTCTGGTGGGTACGCGACATCGCCGAGAAGGGCGCCGCCTGGTTCACCGGCCACGGCCGCCGCGACCGCAAGGGGCTCCGCTCGTTCTCGGTGTCGGGCCGCGTGAAGAAGCCGGGCGTGGTCCTGGCGCCGGCGGGCGTTTCCGCGCGCGAGCTCGTCGAGGAGTTCTGCGGCGGCATGCTCGATGGGCACAGGTTCAAGGGCTACCTGCCGGGCGGCGCCTCGGGCGGCATCCTGCCGGAGTCGATGTCGGACCTCCCGCTCGATTTCGGCACGCTCGAGCAGTACGGCTGCTTCGTCGGATCGCACGCCGTCGTCATCCTGTCCGACCAGGACAACATGAAGGACGTGGCGCTCAACCTGATGCGGTTCTTCGAGGACGAGAGCTGCGGCCAGTGCACGCCGTGCCGGGTCGGCACCGAGAAGGCGGTCAAGCTGATGGCGAAGCCCAAATGGGACGAGCCGCTGATCGCCGAGTTGTCACAGGCGATGACGGATGCCTCGATCTGCGGCCTGGGCCAGGCGGCGGCCAATCCGGTAAAATCGGTGCTCAAGCATTTCCGCGGGGACGTCCTATGAGCGACCCGATCAAGTTCCTGCTCGACGGCGTCGAGGTCGAGGCCGGGGAAGGCGAGACCATCTGGCAGGTCGCCAACCGCCGCGGCACCGAGATCCCGCATCTCTGCTACACGCCGAAGCCGGGCTACCGGCCAGACGGCAACTGCCGCGCCTGCATGGTCGAGGTCGAGGGCGAGCGCGTGCTGGCGGCGAGCTGCATCCGCAAGCCCACGCCCGGCATGAAGGTGAAGACCGCGAGCGAGCGCGCCAAGGCGTCCCGCAAGATGGTCTTCGAGCTCCTGATGGCCGACCAGCCGGAGCGCGATGTCGCGCACGATCCCGACTCGCGCTTCTGGAAGTGGTCGGACCGCGTCGGCGTCGAGGACAGCCGCTTCGAGGAGCGCGCCGCGCCGGCGCCGGATCCGAGCCATGTCGCGATGCGGGTCAACCTGGATGCCTGCATCCACTGCAATCTCTGCGTCCGCGCCTGCCGCGAGGTCCAGGTCAACGATGTGATCGGCATGGCCGGTCGTGGCCACCACGAGAAGATCGTCTTCGACTTCGACGATCCGATGGGCCAGTCGACCTGCGTCGCCTGCGGCGAATGCGTGCAGGCCTGCCCGACCGGCGCGCTGATGCCGGCGACCTTGCTGGATCTTGCCGGCATCAAGGCCGCTGAGCCCGACCGCAAGGTCGACAGCGTCTGCCCTTATTGCGGCGTCGGCTGCCAGCTCACCTACAACGTCAAGGACGACAAGCTCCTCTACGTCGAGGGCCGCGACGGCCCGGCGAACGAGAACCGGCTCTGCGTCAAGGGCCGCTTCGGCTTCGACTACGTCCACAATCCCGAGCGCCTGACCGTGCCGCTGGTCCGCAAGGACGGCGTGCCGAAGCATCCTGACGACGTGATCGACCCGGCCAATCCCTGGACCCATTTCCGCAAGGCGACCTGGGAAGAGGCGCTGGAGCGCGCGGCCGGCGGCCTGAAGCGTATCCGCGACACTCATGGCGGCAACGCGCTCGCGGGATTCGGCTCGGCCAAGGGCTCGAACGAGGAAGCCTATCTCTTCCAGAAGCTGGTGCGCACCGGCTTCGCCACCAACAACGTCGACCACTGCACGCGCCTCTGCCACGCCTCGTCTGTCGCAGCCCTGTTCGAGGGCATCGGCACCGCGGCGGTGACCGCGCCCTTCACCGCGGCCAAGGACGCCGAGGTGATCATCGTCATCGGCTCCAACCCGACCGAGAACCATCCGGTCGCCGCGACCTTCTTCAAGAACGCGGCCAAGCGCGGCGCCAAGCTGATCGTCATGGATCCGCGCGGCCATGCGCTGAAGCGCCATGCGACGCACATGCTGCAGTTCAAGCCGAACAAGGACGTGGCGCTGCTCAACGCGATGCTGAACGTCATCGTGACCGAAGGGCTCTACGACCAGCAGTACGTCCAGGCGCATACCGCCGACTTCGAGAAGCTGAAGGCGCATATCGTCGACTACCCACCGGAGAAGATGGCGCCCGAGTGCGGCATCGAGGCGGACATGATCCGCGAGGTCGCCCGCCTCTACGCGCGCTCCGAAGCCTCGATCATCTTCTGGGGCATGGGCATCTCGCAGAGCGTGCACGGCACCAACAACGCCCGCTGCCTGATCGCGCTCGCCCTGACCACCGGCCAGGTCGGACGCCCGGGCACCGGCCTGCATCCGCTCCGCGGCCAGAACAACGTGCAGGGCGCCTCCGATGCCGGCCTGATCCCGATGTTCCTGCCCGACTACCAGTCGGTCGAGAACCCGGAGATCCGTGCCCGCTTCGAGGATCTCTGGCAGTCGCCGATCCAGCCGAAGCGCGGCCTCACGGTCGTCGAGATCGTCAATGCGTCGATCGCCGGCCAGATCCGCGGCATGTACGTGATGGGCGAGAATCCGGCGATGTCCGACCCCGACGCGCATCACGCGCGCGAGGCGCTGTGCAAGCTTGAGCACCTCGTGGTGCAGGACATCTTCCTGACCGAGACCGCGTACTACGCCGACGTGGTGCTGCCGGCATCGGCCTGGCCCGAGAAGGCCGGCACCGTCACCAACACCAACCGCCAGGTGCAGATGGGCCGGATCGCGCTGCCGATGCCGGGCGAGGCCCGCCAGGACTGGGAGCTGATCCAGGCGCTCGCGCAGCGGCTCGGCCTGAACTGGCGCTACAAGCACGTCAGTGAAGTCTTCACGGAGATGGCGCGCGCCATGCCGTCGCTCGCCAACATCACCTGGGATCGGCTCGAGCGCGAGAGCGCCGTGACCTATCCCTGCCCGTCGCCGGACGAGCCGGGTGCCGACATCGTCTTCGGCGACGGCCTGTTCCCGACGCCGACCAAGCGCGGCAAGCTGGTGCCGGCCGAGTACACCGCGCCCGGCGAGCCGGTCGATGCCGAGTTCCCGATGGTGCTGACCACGGGCCGCCAGCTCGAGCACTGGCACACCGGCGCGATGACGCGGCGCGCCACCGTGCTGGATGCGATCGAGCCTTCGGCGATCGCCTGCCTCTCGCCGAAGGACATGCGCACTTTCGACGTGCGTGGCGGCGACACGATCCGGGTCTCGACCCGGCGCGGCGCGATCGAGCTCTCGGTCCGCATCGACGAGGCGGTGCCGAAGGGGATGGTGTTCATCCCGTTCTGCTACGCCGAGGCGGCCGCCAACATCCTGACCAGCCCGCAGCTCGATCCGTACGGCAAGATCCCCGAGTTCAAGTACTGCGCCGCCAAGGTCGAGAAGCTCGCCCCGGCCGTGGCGGCGGAGTAGTCGTCTAGACCGGCTTCAGCGTGATCCTGAAGCCGGCGGCCTCCTCGACGGCCTTCCGGCTGTAGGTCATCGGCACCGCGCCTTCCTCGGCCCAGATCTTGAACAGGTCGCGGTAGTGCGGCGACTTCGGGTCGCCGGACTGGCCGGGCGAGTTCACGACCACCGATTTGTCCCAGTCGCCGACGTCGACGACCATGCGGAAGCTGTGGCCGGCGGTCACGCGGAAGTCGGTGCCGCGATAGGTGTTGTTGTTGACGGTGATGCCGCTGCCGCCTTTCGGCAGCGGACCGACGTCGAGCTTCTTGCCCGCGATCGGCGACAGCGCATGCTCGAAATAGGCGTGGTGCAGCCTGCCCCAGGCCCAGCCCTTCGGCTCGCCCATCAGCTTGGTCGCGTCCGCCCAGGCGGCCGAGAGCGTCCGCTGCAGCAGCGGCTGGCGCTCCTCCGACGACTTCTCCTCGATGCCGGCGACTGCCGACCAGGTGTCGGGGGAAGGGATCAGGGCGGTGGCCCCCGGTGCATGGAGCTCGATTTGCGCCGGGATCAGGTGGCGCATGAACCAGATCTCGAACAGAGCCGCCGCACCCGAGTCCGGGTCGAGGCGGTTGTGCCAGCCACCCAGCATCTCGGCCGCCCTTGAGGCGTCGCCGTCGAAGACGTGCGTCTTCAGCACCTTGGCGAGGCGCCGCCCGGCGATCGAGGTGAAGTCGGTCTGCAGCTTCAGCATCTCCTCGGGCGAATGCTTCGGCTTTGCCTCCAGCGCCTCCGCGATGCGCACGAAGCGCGACCGGTCGGCCCATTCGAAGCCGAACTTGTGGCTCTCGTTGTCGAAGTCGTCGGGCAGGTTCATCTGGTTGGCGGTGCCGAACCAGCCTTCCTTCGGATTGTAGCTCCGCGGGTGGATCGAATGCGGATGGTAGCCCGCCCATTCGTAGCGGCCGTCGCCGGAGACCGGCATGGTGCCGTCCCAGTTCGGTCGCTTTGGCGCGAAGCCGGCCGAGATCCAGCCGATGTTGCCGGAGACGTCGGCGTAGAGCTGGTTGACGGTCGGGCAGCCCCAGCCGTCGAGCGCCTGGACGAAGCGGTTCCAGTCGCCGGCCTTGAGATAGTCGAGGCTCGCGAGATAGGGCGCGGTGCCGGCGTCGAGCCAGGCCGAGCGCACCGCCCAGACGCGCTTCTTCGCCTGATCGATGTGGAGGACCGGGCCGTGGCGCGTGAACAGCAGCTTGGCGGCCTCGGCCTTCTGGCCGCGAACCGGAATCTCCTCGCGGATGACTCGGAACGCCTCCCACTCGCCCTTATAGCGGTACTTGGTCGGGTCGTCGGGATGCAGGTCGTAGAAATGCACGTCCTCCTGGTCGATCGGGAAGATCGTGAGGCCGAAGGCGATCTTGTCGTTGTGGCCGAGCGAGACGCCGGGCACGCAGGGCTCGCCCGCGCCGATCACGTCGAGACCGGGAGCTGAGAGATGCTGGATGTAGCGGAGATTAGGCATCTCGTGCACGCGGTGCGGATCGCTGGCGAGGATCGCGCGGCCCGTGGTGCTGCGGTTGGGGGCGAGCACCCAGTTGTTCGAGCCTTCGAGCGCGCTCGCGTCCCAGTAGTCGCCGACCTTGTCCTTGCCGAACGTCGCGGGCTCGGTGCCGAGCCGGTATGTGGCCATCACCTCGGGCGGCAGGGCCTCCAGCGGCGTTCCTTCCGGGAGCTTGAGCTCGTGCGGCGGCTCCATTTCCTTCCGCCAGCGGTCGGCGGCGAAGCCGAAGCGCTTGCCGATCTCCATCCGCTGCACCTCGTGCTCGATGTTGCGGATGCGGGCGTGGCTTCGGATGCGGACGACGTCGGAGGCCTGCCAGATGCCGGGCTTGTGGCCCATCGTCCTGAACTCGATCGGCAGGCGCGCGGGATCGGCCTCGGTCCATTTGACGTAGGCGTTGATGCCGGCGGCAAAGGCGGTGGTCCAGGCTTCGGAGGACGCGCCGTAGCACTTCCACTCGGCCTTCATGTCGCCGCGATAGAGGAAGAGGCGGGCGGCGCGATCCTTGGCGACATAGGCCGGGCCGAACGCTTCCGACAGCAGGCCCAGGCCGCGACGGCGCCAGAGGTCGATCTGCCAGAGCCGGTCGCGGGCCGCATTGAAGCCCTGCGCCAGGAACACGTCGTGTTCGCTCTTCGCATAGATGTGCGGGATGCCCCACCGGTCGACGATGATCTCGGCCGGCTCCTTCAGTCCGGCGACGGGATAGGCCTGATCCAAGGGGAGGCTCCTTCAGAAGCTGCGGGGGAGGTAGCGGCAGAAAGTGGCGCCGAGGAGGGCGATCATGCCAGCCGCGACGAACACGGCCGGAATGTCGAAGAAGCTGAGCAGCGCGGCGTAGAGCGCCGAGGACAGCAGGTCGCCCATCTCGATGTAGGTCCGGTAGATGCCGGCCATCTGCGGGCGTTCGTAGGAGTGGACCGAACGCAGGAACGGGATCCCGCCGATCCCGTCGAGGCCGCCTGCGGGAAGCCCGCCGAGCACGATGAGGGCGGCCGCGAGGTAGGGGTTCTCGACCAGCGACGCGGCGATCGTCGCCATCGCCAGGATCACGAAGCAGGCGATCAGGCTCCGGCGGATGCCGATGCGCATCGCCACCCGTCCCCAGACCGGCGTGAAGAACAGGAACCCGACCGCGAGCGAGGACGCGATCGCACCGGTGATCGGCGGCTCGCCGGCGCGCACCAGGTAGAGCGGCACGTAGACCATGCACATGCCCCACCAGACGGTGCGGCAGAAGGCGATACACCAGGCGAGGCGGAGGCGGGGCTGCTCGACGAAGCGCCGGATGTTGGCGAGCGGGTTGCCCGGCGGCTTCGCCTTGGTGCGCTCCTCGAGGCCGAGCCGGATGAAGTTCATCAGCACCAGCGCGCCGAAAAACGCTGGCAAGGCCATCGCTGCCAGCGGGCTCAGGCGATCGTAGAGATAGACGCCGAGCGCCGGCCCCACCGCCCAGATCAGCGAGCCCATCTGGAAACGAAGCGGCTCGGAGCGGACGAGGTCCTTCCTCGCGATGTAATCCATCACGTAGAGCTGGAAGGTGATCACCGTGCAGACCGAGGCCAGCGCGCGGCCGGCCATGCCGGCGACCTGGCCCTCGATCGTGTGCGTCGCCAGCAGGAGCGGGAAGACCATCAGCACAGAGGCGCCGAAGCCGTAGACCTTTCCCCGGCCGAAACGGGCGATCGCGAAGGGGATGAGGAATCCGCCGAGCAGGCTCGCCGCCGAGACCGCGAGATAGACGAGGCTCACGAGCCGGGGCTGGCCCAGCAGGTAGAGCGCCTGAATCGGGATCACCGTCGCGGTCAGCGCGCGGACGGCAGATTCGAGCGTGTAGATCCCGGCGAAGGTCCAGGGACCCGGGGATGGGCGGGCGGCGAGCGCGGGCGAAGGCGAGGAAGCGGTCATCAGGGGAGAGCCCGCATGGTCCCATGGTGGCCTTCCTCCCACAACCCCGACGCGCCGCTTTGCGTCGGAAATTTTGTCGCGTGCGGTGCGGCGCCGGGTCATCATCCGGCCGCGTTCCGGAGGAAGTCATGCAGCGTCCCCCTGCCGAGATCGGCCAGTCGGTCGAAGACGTCGACACCCCGGCCCTGATCGTCGAGCTGGATGCCTTCGAGGCCAACCTCCAGCGGATGGCGCGACTCGCCAAGGAGTACGGCGTCCATCTCCGCCCGCACGCCAAGACCCACAAGACGCCGGCGATCGCGCAACTCCAGGTGAAGGCCGGGGCGATCGGCGTCTGCTGCCAGAAGGTCTCCGAGGCCGAGGCCATGGTGGAGGGCGGCATCGGCGACGTCTACGTCTCGAACGAGGTCGTCGGGCGAAGGAAGGTCGAGCGGCTGGCCGCGCTCGCCAGGCGCGCCCGCATCTCGACCTGCGTGGATCATCCGGACCAGGTGGACGCCCTGAGCGAAGCGGCGCGCAAGTTCGGCGTCACCATCGGCGTCCGCGTCGAGATCCGCGTCGGCAATCGCTGCGGCGTGCCGCCGGGTGCAGCGGCCGTCGAGCTCGCCAACCAGATCGCCGCCTTGCCCGGCCTCAGGTTCGAGGGGCTGCAGGCCTACAACGGCAAGGCCCAGCACATCTACCTGCACATCGAGCGGCTGGTCGCGTCGACGCAGACGGTGGCCGACGCGCGGAGCACGCGCGATGCGCTGAAGGCGGCCGGCTTCGACTGCCTCTATATCGGCGGCGCCGGATCCGGGACCTACGAGATCGAAGGCAAGAGCGGCATCTACAACGAGCTGCAGACCGGCTCCTACCTGTTCATGGACCTCGACTACGCGAAGCTGCGAAATGCCGCCGGGGCACCGGTCGGGGACTGGCAGCACAGCCTCTTCGTGCTCGCGACCGTGATGAGCAAGCCCGAGCCGGCGCGCGCGATCTGCGATGCGGGCCTGAAGGCGGTCAGTATCGACTCAGGGCCGCCGGCGCTCGCCGGCAATGCCCGCGCCGAGTGGGTGCGTGGCGGCGACGATCACTCTGGCTGGCTCTATGCCGATCCGGAGGATGCGCCGGCGATGGGCGCCAAGATCCGTGTCGTGCCCGGCCACTGCGACCCCACGGTCAACATGCACGACTGGTTCGTCGGCATCCGCGGCGGCAAGGTCGAGGCCCTCTGGCCCATCCTCGCCAGGGGCGCGGTGACCTAGGGCTTCCGAGGCTCGCGCATCAGGAGCGCGGCGATCGTGCCGACGGCCGAGATGGCGGGCAACGTCCAGAGCGCGGCGCGGTAGGTGTCCTCGGCATAGACGCGGGCGCCGGCGACGAGCGTGCCGTCCCATCCGAGGTCGAGAAGCCAGCCGACCAGCGGCTGGAAGATCGCACCGGACCCGACGACGAAGGTGTTCACCAGGCCGTAGGCGGCGCCGGTCGTGCCCGGTGGGTTGTGCTCGCGGACCGCGGCGAAGGCCAGGATCATCGAGCACGAGGTGAATCCGTTGAGGAAGAAGAGGACGCCGGTCGTCGTCAGCGACAGCCCGTGCAGTCCGACGATCGCCGACATCGCCGCGGTCGCGATCAGGCTCGATGCCAGCATGGGCGCCTTGCGCCGGCCCAGGCGGTCGGAGATCCAGCCGTTGAACGGTGCGCCGAGCCCCCAGCCCAGGAACAGCAGGGAGGTGAGCGACGCGGCCGTCGCGCGCTCGACGCCGTGCGCGGACATCACGAAGGGCACGGCCCAGAGGCCGCCGAAGGTCAGCATCGGCGCGGTCTTGGCGAGGCCGAAGGTGGCGCAGAGCCAGGTCTCGCGATTGGCGGCGACCAGCTTCAGTCCGGCGGTCGGCGACGCGGCTCTCGCTTCGCCGACCCTATCGCGGATCGAGAGCCAGGCGGCGATCGCGAGCAGGAGGCCGGCTGCGGCGACGGAGCCCATCGCGCCCCGCCAGGAAAGATGCTCGACCGCGATGCCGAGCGGTGCCTGGCCGACGATGCCGCCGAGGATGCCGAAGCCCTGGACCAGGCCCGTCAGCATCGCGAACTGCGCGGGCGGAAACAGCTGGGTCGAGACGGTCAGCGCCCCGACGAAGCTGAAGCCCGAGCCGAAGCCGATCAGGAGCCGCGCGAGGTAGGCAAGCTCCAGCGACGGCGCCATCGCGAACAGCAGCGATCCGAGCGCCGCGAGCGCGATCGCGACCGAGATCATGAACCGTGGACCGTAGCGGTCCATCATGATCCCGACCGGGAGTTGCAGCGGCGCGTAGGTGTAGAAGTAGAGCGAGGACAGCGTCCCGAAGACGGCGCCGCCCACCTGGAACTCGCTCATCAGCTCGCCGACCATGACGCTCGGGCTGACGCGAAGCACGAAGGCGTAGAAGAAGAAGACGGCCGCCGCCGTCCAGGCGAGCCAGGCTCGCCAGCGTGCCGGCAGCGGCTGGTCAGGCAAGGAAGGGCGCGTCCTGGCGGACCTCGATGAAGGTCGGCGTCTTCCGCGTCGCGGCCCCGGCGAGCGCTGACTTGAAGGCGTCGAGGCTGTCCGGCCGCACGGCCTCGCAGCCGAAGGCGCGTGCCAGCATCAGGTGGTCGGGGTTGCGCAGGTTGACGCCGATCTCGGCGACGCCGCGCTGGATCAGTCCGTCGCGGATCTGGCCGTAGCCGTCGTTGTTCCACATGACGACGGCGAGCGGCATCTCGAGCTCGACCGCGGTCGCCAGCTCCTGCACGGTGAAGAGAAGGCCGCCGTCGCCGACGAGCGCCACGACCGGCTTCTCCGGCATCGCGAGCTTGGCGCCGATCGCCGCCGGAAGGCCGAAGCCCAGCGTGCCGTAGCCGCTCGGATGGAACCAGGTGCGCGGCTCGGCGCAGGGATAGAGCTGGTTGCCGGCATAGGCGATCTGCGTCATGTCGCTGACGACGATGCCGTCGTCGGGCATGGCGGCACGGATCGCATCCAGCACCTTCTTGTGGGTCTGGCGAAGCGGCGGCAGGCCTTCGACCAGGCGCCGCCTTGCGCCGGCGACGATCTCGGCCGACGCTTTCGTGCGGGACGGCGGCGGATCCTTTTCCAGCGCGGCGACCAGCGCCTTCACCGCGCGGCCGGCATCGGCGAGGATCGGCACGTCGGCCGGATAGTCGCGGTTGAAGTGCTGCACGTCGACGTCGACGCGGATCAGCTTGCCCTCGATCGGGAGGTAGCCGCCGTAGTGGTCGGTCTCGCCGAGCTCGGAGCCGATCACGACCACCACGTCGGCCTTCGCCAGGATGTCGCGCGTCGACTTCACGATCAGGTTGGCCCCGAGCGAGAGCGGATGCGTGTCGGGGATCGTTCCCTTGCCGGCCTTGGTCGGCGACACCGGTCCGCCGATCAGGTCGATCAGCTTCAGCATCGCCGGGCCGACGCGGTTGGCGCCGCCGCCGATGATGACGAAGGGGTTCGAGGCGTTGCGGATCAGCGACGCCGCTTCCTGGATCGTCTCCGGCGTCGGCGCCGGATATCCCACCTGCGGGCGCGCCTTGATCGGGAATTCTGCCGGCATGTCGAGCACGTCCAACGGCAGCTCGATGTGGACAGGGCGCGGGCGCGCCCCTGAGAAGACCGCGAAGGCGCGGCCGAGCGCGTCCGGCAGCTCGTCGGGGTCGAGGACCGTCTGGCTGAAGGCGGTCAGCGGCGCCATGACCGCCTGCTGGTTGGTGATCTCGTGCAGGCGGCCGCGGCCGGCGCCAAGATCGGCGCGCGCCGCGACCGAGGAGATCACCAGCATCGGCTGGCTGTCGGAGAAGGCCTGCCCGATCGGGGTCGCGGCGTTGGTGACGCCCGGCCCGGTGGTAAACAGACAGACGCCGGGCTTGCCCGAGACCCGCGCGTAGCCGTCGGCCATGAAGGCGCCGCCCTGTTCGTGGCGCGGCGTCACGTGCCGGATGCGGCTGTTCTCCAGGCCGCGATAGAGTTCGAGCGTGTGCACGCCCGGGATGCCGAAGACGAGGTCGACGCCATAGGCCTCGAGCAGGCGGATGCAGGCGACGCCGGTCGAGGTACGCGTTGGAGACATCGGGCACTGCCTCGTCGGGAAGGGCTGGCTTGGCGGGGTCGCGCGACTCTGGCACGGTTCTCCGAAGCTTCACAACCCTGGCGACCAGGCCCGGAGATGCCCGCACCCAAGGTCCGCTGCTTGCCGCTGACGCCCGCGACATGGGACGACCTCGAACGCGTGTTCGGACCGAACGGCGCCAATTCCGGCTGCTGGTGCATGTGGTTCCGGCGGCCGCGGAAGGAGTGGCAGGCGGCTCATTCCAAAGGCAACCGGGCGGCCCTCAAGAAGCTGGCCGATGGCGAGGCGCCGCTCGGCCTGATCGCCTATGTCGACGGAGCGCCGGCGGGCTGGTGCGCGGTCGCGCCGCGCGAGGACTATTCGGAGCTTGCCCGTTCGCGGCTGTTTTCGCCGACCGGGGAGGACGGGCTCTGGTCGATCACCTGTCTCTTCGTTCATCGCGACTTCCGGCGGAGCGGTCTCAGCCGGCCGCTGATCGACGCGGCGGTGGCCCATGCCAGGCGACGAGGCGCCAAGGGCGTCGAGGCCTATCCGGTCGTCGCCGACGGCCGCGCGGACCCGGCCCGCGGCTATCACGGCTTCGCCGAGGTCTTCCGTGCCGCAGGTTTCGAGGAGACCGATCGGCCCTCGGCGAGCCGTGCCCGGATGCGCGTCCGGTTTCGCTAGCAGCGACCCCCATAGCCACCCTATAGTCGCCGCGACCCGCCACCTTCGTTCCCGGCCGACATGACCTTCGATGCAGCTTTCTGGACCGCGCTCGGTCAGATCATCGGCGTAAACATCATCCTTTCCGGCGACAACGCGGTGGTGATCGCGCTCGCCTGCCGCAACCTTCCGGACAAGTACCGCAACAAGGCGATCATCGCCGGCTCGGCCGGTGCGATCATCCTGCGCGTCATCTTCTCGTTCTTCGTCGTCGAGCTGATGACATTCCCCTTCCTCAAGCTGATCGGCGGCCTGTTGCTGCTGTGGATCGGCGTGAAGCTGATCGTGCCCGAGGACGAGCACGGCGACGGCGTCGAAGGTGCGAGCAACCTTTGGGGCGCGGTCCGGACGGTGATCATCGCCGACGCGGTGATGAGCCTCGACAACGTGATCGCGATCGCCGCCGCGGCGCGCGGCCATTTCGGTCTGCTGGTCACCGGCCTGGCGATCTCGATCCCGTTGATCATCGTCGGCTCCCAGCTGATCCTGAAGATCCTGGTGCGCTTCCCGATCCTGGTCGTCGCCGGCGGCGGCCTGCTCGGCTGGATCGCGGGCGAGGTCATCGTGACCGATCCGGCGATCGAGCATTGGGTCGACGCGAACGCGGCGTGGCTGCATTTCTGGTCGAAGCCGGTCGGCGCGGCGCTCGTCATCGTGGTCGGCAAGCTGCTGGCGCGACGTCAGGCGGCGCAGGTGCGTGAAGTCGAGGATCTTGCCCAGAAGGGAGGCGAGCGATGAGCGGAGACCTGTCGAAGGTGCTGGTGCCGATCGACGGCTCGTCTCATTCCGAACGGGCGGTCCGCCACGCGATCGAGATGCACAAGTCCGGCCAGGTGCGCGAGCTCCACCTGCTCAACGTCCAGCCGGCGCTGTCCGGGAACGTGGGCACCTTCATCGACAAGCCGACCCGCGACGATTTCCATCGCGAAGAGGCGGAGAAGGCGCTGGCGCCGGCGCGTGAGATCCTGAAGAAGGCCGGGGTGCCCTTCAAGGAGCATATCGGCGTGGGCCAGGCGGGCCCTTCGATCATCGCCTTCGCCGAGAAGCTCAACTGCGGCCAGATCGTCATGGGCACGCACGGCCTCGGCGCGGCGCTGCAGCTGGTGCTGGGCTCGGTCGCCCAGGACGTGGTGCAGAACTGCAAGGCGGCGGTGACGGTCGTGAAGTAGCGGGCGGCGGGCGTCAGCCCGCTGCCGCCGTCTCCTTCATCTGCGCGAACATCCGGACCATCTGCTCGGCCGAGAGGTCGTAGCGGAACCTGTCCGCCTCGAACTCGGCGAGCTCGTTGCGCTTGATGCCGAGCTCCGCGCGCGCGCCGGACTCGTCGACCAGCACGACGTTGGCGTTGAAGCACTCGTGCAGATAGCCGTGCTTATCCTTGATCTTGAATCCCTCGACACCGTAGCGGCCGTCCTTGAGCTCGGCGCCGGTGAGGTAGGAGCGAAGCTCGGTCAGCGGATGCTCGCCGATCTCTATGCCCGTCAGCTTCGCCATCGCCGCCGCCGCCTGGGTCATGAACATCGGCGTGTCGACCTCGCGGCCGGGGACGTTGTCGAGCGGCCGCTTGAAGCCGCCGATCACCAACTGGTTGGCGAGCGTTTTCGAGATCAGTCGCGCCAGCGTGATCGTCACCTCGCCGACAATGTACTCGAAGCCGCGCGGGCTGGTGCCTTCGACCTGGTGATAGGAATAGTGCGGGCCGATGGCGAAGCACGAGCGGATGACGGGGACGAAGCCGGGATGGCCTTCGCGTCGTGCGCGCGCGTTGTCGGCGAGGATCAGGATCAGGGAGATGTATGTCGCGATGTCGGCCTGCAGCCCGGTCATCCGGTTCCAGACGTAGAAACCGTCGCCGACCGTCGATCGTGCGAGCTCGGCATCGACGCCTACCTGCCGCAGCTTCTTGTTGGCGCCGTTGATGCTGTATTCGAGCGAGTTGAGCTGTGCCACCTGCTCGATCGACGAGGCGCGGCTGAACCCGACGATGTCGAACAGCATCACCGCCCGGTGGTTGGTGCGGGTGACCGAGTAGCGCCGGATCAGATTGTCGATGACCGCCGGCGGCAGCTCTTCCTTGCCGTCGCCCACCGGCAGCGGAAGGATGATGCGCGTCGGGCGCGCTTGCAGGTCCTTGCAGAGGTTGAGAAAGGGATCGGGAGCCATGTGCCGCTGGCCCTGGAAGACCTGGGGCACGGTGACCGAGGCCTCGAACACGCGCTGCGTGGGAACGACGCAGAGATGGACGGTCGGTCCTTCGTGGCTCCAGCCCACGACCATGTACTGGCCGAGGCGCCAAGTGGCGTTGATCGCGAGGTCGAGTTCGCGCAGCGCCTCGGCGACCGCCTCCCGATAGCTCATCTCGCCACCTTCAAGCGGCGCGGCGCTTGATCGCCGGGATCTTGGCGCCGTCGGTCACGGCCCCCTCGAAATCGGTGTTGTGGAGCATGGCTTCGGTGAGGTCGGCGCCGCTCAGGCGCGCGCTGGTCAGCTTGGCGCCGCGGAGATCGGCGCGCCGCAGGACCGCGTTGTCGAGGACCGACGGATAAAGGCGGTTGCCCGGCAGGATCAGCGGCGAGGCATCGGCGTCGCGAAGGTCGGCAAAGTTGAGGCGCGCGCCGGCGAGGTTGGCGCCGCGGAGATCGGCGCCGTCCATGCGGCAGCCGCGGAGGTCGGCTCCCTGAAGGCGGGCGCCCTGGAGCGAGATGCCGCGCATCGAGACGCCGTAGAAGACCGTGTTGCGCGCGACGAGGCCGGTCAGGTGCATGCCGTCGAGCGCCGGGCCGCCGCGGAGGTCGACGTCGGAAAGGTCGCAGACCTCCCCCTCGCGGCCGGCCGTGCGGACCCAGAGGTCGTGGAGCCGGAGCATCTCGGGGATCGGCTTCGGCAGCTGCGCGACGGTGCGGCCCTGCGGCTTGTCGGTCAGCGTGCCGGTCATGCTGGCGCCGGAGAGGTCCGCATTCTCGAGCTTGGCGCCCGTCAGGATCGCGTCCTTGAGCGACGCGCCGCGCAGATTGGCGGAGTTGAGGTTGGCGCCCTGCAGGTTGACGCCGGAGAGGTTGGCGCTGCGGAGGTCGGTCTTCGAGAGCTGGCAGCCGACCATGATCGCATCGGTGAAATCGGTCTGGGCCGCATTGGCCTCGCTGACGTCGGCACCGGTCAGGTCGGCCGCGCCGAGATCGGCGGCCATGCGCGAGAGATTGCCGCCCTTCACGCGCTTGGTGATCGAGCCCTCGCGCAGATCGGCGCGGTGCAGATTGGCGCGGACCAGGACGGCGCCGCGCAACCGGCAGCCGCGCAGGTCGGCCGCCACCAGGCGGGTGCCTTCGAGATTCGCCTCGGTGAGGTCGGCCGCGAAGAAGATCGCTTCGTCGAGGTTGCACTGGGACAGGTCGGCGCCGGCCAGGGTCGCGCCGGTGAAGTCCGCGCCCTTGAGGTTGCTTCCCGACATGATGAGGCCGCTCAGGTCATGGAACTGCAGCACCGCCCGGCGACCGCCCGGCTTGCTGAGGATGTACTTGAGATGAGCATCCAGAACGTCGCGCAGCTGCGTGTGCGTCACGCGTGGGCGTTCCGGCGCCTCGCTCGCCGACATCGATCTCCCCCGTCCTCTCCGGCGTCCCTCGGATGGTGCGACGCCGACATCCCCGAACTCAGGTAGTTACAATAAACGTAAATTCATTCCGAAAGAAGGTGCGCCGCGGTGGAGCCGTGAGGCGGGCTCTCGCCGGAGGCAACGAAAGAGTTTGGCATATTCCGAAAGCCGGCGCGACAGGCGGGGGGCGTCCTCTCAGGGCCGTTTCGCGAGGCTATGGCGGAGCTTGGCCCGACGCCAGCGCCGCGGGCAAACTCGCGCCTCAACGCATTCCGAGGAAGCGACATGGCTCAGGACCTGTTCTCTCTTGCTGGCCAAGTGGCCCTCGTGACCGGGGCGTCGAAGGGTCTAGGTCTCGCCATGGCGGAGGCCATGGCCGAGGCGGGGGCAACCGTCGCGATCAACGGGCGAACCGCTGCTACCTGCGAGGAGCGGGTCAAGGAGTTCGCGGCCAAGGGGCTCAAGGCTTCCGCCGCAGCCTTCGACGTCACCGATCCGGAGGCCTGCAAGAAGGCGGTCGACGACGTGATCAAGCGTCACGGCAAGCTCGACATCCTGATCTGCAATGCCGGCAACCAGATTCGGAAGCCGCTGGTCGACTGGGAAATGTCCGACTGGCACAGCCTGATGAACACGCACCTGACCTCGGCATTCGTGCTGGGCCAGGCGGCGGCAAGGCACATGATTCCGCGCGGGTCGGGTCGAATCATCATGATCGGCTCGATCATGTCGCTGCTGGCGCGGCCGACGGTCCACGGCTACACGGCGGCCAAGAGCGGGCTCTGGGGGCTGACCCGGACGATGGCGGCCGAGCTGGCGCCGAAGGGAATCAACGTCAACGCGATCGCGCCCGGCTTCTTCGTCACCGACATGAACACCGCGCTGGTCGAGAACCCGGATTTCAAAACCTGGATCGAGAAGCGCGTGCCGATGGGACGCTGGGCGGATCCGAAGGAGCTCGGCGGTGCCGCTGTCTTTCTCGCCTCCAAGGCCGGAAGCTACGTCAACGGCCACCTGCTGACGGTCGACGGCGGGCTCGTCACCTCGGTTTGAGGTAGCGCCGCGTCACGGGCAGGCTGTGCGCGGCGCGCACGGCAATCGCACAGCGCTGTTTCTTTCGCGCCACACCACCCCAATAGAACACAGGGGCGGCATCTGCCGTCTGGGGACCGAGTTTCTGCTGCAAACGGCCATCCGGTCGGAAACAACAGGAGCTCGCCATGAACGTCTCGCACAAGCTTCGGCAACTCGCATGGGGAGCTGCCATCCTCATCGCAACGACCTTGGGCGCCAGCCAGGCTTTCGCGCAGGGCGGTGAAGGCAACGGCACGGCCTTCACGCCGCAGAGCGGCTTCTGGACCAACCCGAACGAGATCAACGGCCGCGGCCTGGTCCTCCAGCTCAACAGCAAGGGCGAGATCTTCGCGAGCCTGTTCATGTACACCGACTGGGGCCAGGCGACCTGGTACGTCGTCGACACGGCCGGCAGCCAGGACGGCCGCTCGGGCCAGCTGCAGCGGTTCGTCGGTGGCCAGGCGCTGAACGGCGACTATCGCACGGCGATGTTCGACGGCTTCGTCGGCGAGGCGTCCTTCGTCTTCGACAGCCCGATCAGCGGCACGCTGACCTTCCCCGGCGGAACGATGAGCATCCAGCGCTACAACTTCGTCGCCGGCGGTGTCGCCAGCGGCCCGCAGGCCGGTGCGCCGGGCGGCGGCTGGTGGTTCAACTCGGCCGAGAGCGGCCGTGGCTTCTTCCTGGAATCCCAGGGCGACTCGATGCTGCTCGTCGTGATGGGCTATGACGATGCGCACCAGCCGGTCTGGTACACGGCGCGCGGTGCGATGACCACCCCGCAGCTCTTCCAGGGCCAGCTGATCGAGAGCTACGGCGGCCAGACGATGGGTGGCGAGTACCAGCAGCCGAACGCTGCCGTCGGCCGCGGCAACATCACGGTGCAGTTCTCCGACGATCACCAGGGCATGATCACGCTCCCCAGCGGCCGTCAGACCCCGATCGTGCCGTACACCTTCTGAGTCTTGGTTCCTGGCAGATCCGGCGGATCGCGGTCGCGCCGGAACCCAGAAAGAGAAAGGGCGCCTCGATCGAGGCGCCCTTTCCGTCTAGGCCCGGTTGAACGGGCGACTTACGACTTCTTCTCGAGGTTCCAGTAGACCATGCGCGGCAGGTCGAGGATCCCGGTGACGTTCTTGCGATAGCCGATCTTCGCCAGGTACTGGCCCATCGGAACGTAAGGAACGACCTCGTAGAAGCGCTTCTGGAAGCGATCGATCCAGTCCTTGCGCTGGGCATCTGAGCTGATCGACAGGAACTCGAGACGGATCTTCTCGAGCTGCTCGTCGCAGGGCCAGCCGAACCAGTTCTTGCCGTCGCAGGGCGTCGGCGCGGTTGTGTTGGTCAGCGGGTTGCCCATGAAGTTGCCCGGCGCGTAGGAGAACAGCACGTTCCACGCGGCGCGGTTGGTCGCCGAAGGCGCCTCGCGATTCTGACGCCGGGTGAGGATCGTGCTCCAGTCCATCGTCTGAAGGTCGGTCTTGAAGCCGACCTCCTTGAGGGCCTGGTCGGTCAGCAGCGCCATCTCGCCGACGATCTTGTTGTCGGAGGCCGAGAGGATGACGACCGGCTCGTCCTTGTAGCCGGACTCCTTGAGGAGCTGCTTCGCCTTCTCCTTCCTCGCCGCGGGCGCGAGCGTCGTCCAATCGCCGAGTCCGGCATTGGTTTCGAGCGGCGAGCCGCAGACGTAGGGCGACCAGCAAATCTTCTGCAGGTCGGGAGGGCCGGCGACCACGTCGAGGAAGGCCTTCTGGTCGAGCGCGTAGAGCAGGACCTGGCGGACCTTCGGGTTGTTGAAGGGCGGGATCAGGTGGTTGGCGCGCCAGACGAGCTGGTTGCCGAGCTTGTTGATGACCCGCGTCTCGACCTGCGGATTCGACTTCACCAGCCGCTCGAGGTCGGCCGGGAAGTACTCCATGACATCGACCTCTCCGGTGCCGAGCGCCTGGACGCCGGTTGCCGGATCGGGGATGTACATCCACTCGAGGCGGTCGATCTTGACGAGCTTGGCGCCGCCGTAGCCGTCCGGCTTGTCGGAGCGTGGTACGTAGGAGGCGTTCTTCTTGTACACGACCTTGCTGCCCGGAACCCACTCCTCCTTGACGAAGGTGAACGGGCCGGAGCCGATGGTCTCGGTAATGGCGGTGTTGGGATCGGTCGATGCCTCCTTCTCGCGCATGATGAAGGCCGGATTGCCGGAGTTCGACAGGACCTCGAGCACGGGGCCGAAGGGTTCCTTGAACTTGATGTCGAAGGTGTCGTTTCCGGTCGCCACGATGTCGGCGATCTTCGAGAACATGATCTGGGCGCCGATGATCTTGACGCCCCATCGCTTCAGCGAGGGCACCACGTCCTTCGCCATCACGGCGGCGCCGTCATGCCACTTGAGGCCAGAGCGCAGCTTGAACGACCAAGTCAGGCCGTCGGCGCTCTTCGACCAGCTCTCCGCCATCTGCGGGGCCGGGCCGAATTTCTCATTCTCGGCGAACAGCACGTCGTAGATGTTGTAGGCATGGGCCGCGGTGACGTCGGCCGTCGTCACGATCGGATCGATGATCTTGAGGTCGGCCTGAGCCACGATCTTGAGCGTCGACTGGGCCTGGGCAGGCGAGGCGAGCAGGAAGGCGAGGGCGGCTGTGGCGCCGAGGACCTTCAGGCCGAGGAAAGAACGAGACATCGCGGGCATCCCCTGAGTTTCCGATCGGAACACTCTAGAGGGGCATCGACCGTCGTCCAAGCAGCTTTCTTAAAATGCCGGATTTCCAATCATAAATGACCTGAAAGGCTCACACCGAGGTCAGGCCGGCATTGAGCTTCGGCATCTCGCAGCGGACGCTGACGTCGATCGGCGACCGGCAGGCCTGGTTGATCCGGACGTGGCCGACGGCCGAGACCAGCATGAAAGCGTCCGTGGCCTTGAGCCCCAGCCGTTCCTCGAGATGCTTCATCATCTCCACGACCGCGATCTCGGATGCCTCCTCGTAGGTCCTGGCCGAGGCGGTCTGGATCAGCAGGTCCGGCGTCTCCAGCCACGGCCAGTCGCGGGCCTTGCCCTTTTCCAGGCCGATGCGGACATGGACGCGGGCCCCGATCTCGACGCCGGTGCCGCTGACCTCGCCGTCGCCCATCGAGGCGTGCACGTCGCCGATGTAGAAATGGCCGCCCGGCACGCGCACCGGGAGATGCACGCGGGCCCCGACGGCGATCGCGTTGTTGTCCATGTTGCCGCCGTGCTTGCCGCAATAGGCGGTGCCGATCGGCTCGCCGGCCGGCGCGGTCGCCATCACGCCGATCATCGGACGGACCGGGAAGCGCAGATTGTCGAAATGGATCATGCCGTCCTTGACCGGCAGGATCTTGGCGATCGGCTCGTTGACCAGGTTGCGGACCAGGCCGAAATCGGGCTTCACCAGCAGGAAGCCGTAGTCGTCGAGCGCGATGCCGAGCACGTCGACGACCAGCGCGTCGCCGGGCTCGGCGCCGGCGATCGCGATCGGGCCGGTCGCCGGGTTGCTCTTCGGGTACTTGTCGCGGAAGTCGGGCGCGGTCTCCATCACCTGTTCGGGCCGCTTGAGCCGGCCGGCGCGGGCGTCGTGCGTCTCGATCATGAGCTCGGTGCCCGGCTTCACTTCGAGCCTTGGCGTCTCGGTCTTGTCGACCTTGTAGGTGACGGTCTCGCGGGTCAGCAGGATCGGCGCGGCCATGTCAGGACCTCTTCGCTTCCTTGAGAGCGGTGAGGATTCCGATCAGCGCCTTGTCGCGATGCGCGGCCCGCTCTCGGACCGGCCTGCCTTTGACCGCGACCTCGACCTCGGGCAGCAGCTTCTTGATCGCCGGCGCGTCGAACTCGGGCTTGCCCAGCTCCTTGAACAGGCCCTGGATCATGCCGCCCAGGTGGTCGACGAAATGCGGCATGCCGCCTTCGCCGCCGGCAAGCGCGAAGGTCTGCATCGGTCCCATGATCGCCCAACGAAGCCCGGGGCCGTCGGAGATGGCGGAATCGACATCCTCGACCGAAACGACGCCTTCGAGCACCAGGTGGAGGGCTTCCCGGAAGATCGCCATCTGCAGGCGGTTGGAGACGTGGCCGGGGATCTCCTTGTTGAGCTTGATCGCGACCTTGCCGACGTGACGGTAGAACTTGACCGCCCAGTCGACGACCTCGGCCGACGCGTTCGGTCCGCCCGCTACTTCGACCAGCGGGATCAGGTGCGGCGGGTTGAACGGATGGCCGACGATCAGACGCTCCTTGTGCTTGAGCCTGGCGCCCATCGCCGACGGCATCAGCGACGACGTGGAAGACGAGATCACCCTGTCGGCCGGCAATGCGGAGTCGATCTTGGCCAGAAGCTCCTGCTTGAGGTCGAGACGCTCGGGCGCCTGCTCCTGCACGAAGTCGACGCCCTCGACCGCCTTCGCCGGATCGTGGGTGAAGGTGACCTTGCTCGGCGAGGCGCCGGGCGAGAGGCCGAGCTTCTCCAGCGACGGCCAGGCGCGCTCGATGAAGCCCTTGAGGAACTCCTCGCCCTTCGGATTCGGATCCTGGGCCTGGACCTCGTAGCCGTGCGCCAGGAAATAGGCGGCCCAGGAGGCGCCGATGGTGCCGGCGCCGATTACGCCGATGCGCTTGACCGAACCGAAAGCGGGAAGGGGCATGGAAGAACCTCTGGAGATGCGGACGCCGGATTCAGGACATGAGCGGCGGTCCGCGCAAGGCGAACCGCCGTCGCATGGAAGGGATCAGTCTCCCGGCAGCTTGTGGTTCTTGAACTCCTCGCGGAGCTTGATCTTGAGCAGCTTGCCGGTGGCGGTGTGCGGCAGCTCTTTCACGAAGACCACGTCGTCGGGAATCATCCACTTCTCGACCTTGCCGGCGATGAACTGGATCACCGACTCCTTGGTCGGCGACCTGCCTTCCTTCGGCACGGCGATCAGCAGCGGGCGCTCGCCCCATTTCTGGTGCGCCAGGCCGATCACCGCCGCTTCCTGGATGTCGGGGTGGCCGATCGCCATGTTCTCGATGTCGATCGAGCTGATCCACTCGCCGCCGGACTTGATCACGTCCTTCCGCCGGTCGGTGATCTGCAGATATCCGTCTGTGTCGATCGTGCAGACGTCGCCGGTGCGGAACCAGCCCTCCTCGTCGAGCGCTGCGCGGCTCGCCTCCTCGTCGTTGAAATAGCCGCTGACCACGCCCGGACCCCGCACCAGGAGCTCGCCTTGCGCCTTGCCGTCATGCGGCAGCCGTTTGCCCTCGGCGTCGACGATCTTCATCTCGACGCCGTAGAGCGCGCGTCCCTGCTTCAGCTGGACCTGGATCTTCTCGTCCTCGGATAGCCCCAGGTGCTTGCGCTTGAGCGTCCCGGTGGTGCCGACCGGGCTGAGCTCGGTCATGCCCCAGCCGTGCCGCACGTTGACGCCGTACTTCTTCTGGAACGCCTCGACCAGCGACGGCGCGATCGCCGAGCCGCCGACCAGCATGCGCTTGAAGGTGCGGAACTTCTGCCCGGTCTCGTCCATGTGCTTGATCAGGCCGAGCCAGACGGTCGGCACGCCGAGGGAGAAGGTGACGCCCTCCTCGTTGAACAGCTTGGCGACGCTGGCGCCGTCGAGCGCCGGACCTGGCATCACCAGGCGCGTGCCGCTCATCGCCGCGGCATAGGGCACGGCCCAGCCGTTGACGTGGAACATCGGCACGATCGGGCAGACCGAGTCCTCGGCCGACATGCTGAACACGTCGGTGGCGCAGCAGGTGAGCGCGTGGAGGACGGTCGAACGGTGCGTGTACAGCGCGCCCTTCGGGTTCCCTGTCGTGCCCGAGGTGTAGCAGAGCGACGAAGCCGTCAGCTCGTCGAAGCGCGGCCAGACGAGCTGATCGCTTTCCGCCGCCAGCAGCTCCTCGTAGCAGATCAGCTTGAGCGGGCTCGATGCCGGCATGTGCGCGCGGTCGGTCATCAGCACGAAGTGCTGGACGGTCTTCATCTGCGGCGCCAGCTTTTCGACCAGCGGCAGGAAGGTGAGGTCGAAGAACAGGACCTTGTCCGCCGCATGATTGAAGATGTAGATCAGCTGATCGGCGAAGAGCCGCGGATTGACCGTGTGGCAGACCGAGCCGATGCCGGAGATCGCGTAGTAGAGCTCGACGTGCCGGTAGCCGTTCCAGGCGAGCGTGGCGACGCGGTCGCCGAAGCCGACGCCGAGCTTCTTCATCAGGGCATGGGCGAGCTGCTTGGAGCGGCCGCTGACCTCTCCGAAGGTGGTCCGGTGCATCGGCCCTTCGACCGAGCGCGAGACGATCTCGGCATCCGCATGGTTCTGTGCCGCGTGCTCGATAAGGCTCGAGATCAGCAGCGGCCAATCCATCATCCGGCCACGCATGGGCGACTCCCTCCTGTGTGCTCCGCACCGGGTTGACCCCGGTTGCCGATCCGAGCCTAAATCAGCGCCTTTCCGCATTCCAAGGATTTGCCGACATGGCCGAAAGCCTGACCAACCAGCCGAAGATCGACGGCGAGGAGATCCTTGCCGGCGTCCGGCGCTGGATCGAGATCGAGTCGCCCTCGCATGACGCCGTCGCGGTGAATCGCATGGTCAGCGAGGTCGAAGGCACGATGAAGGAGGTCGGCTGCCAGACGGACCGCATTGCGGGCCGCGACGGCTACGGTGACATCCTGACCGCGCGGAGCCCCTGGGGCGGCGACGGGCCCGGCATCCTGGTGCTTTCGCACCTCGACACCGTGCACCCGATCGGCTTCATCAAGGACACGCTGCCCTTCAAGCGAGAGGGTGACGTCGTCTATGGGCCCGGCATCTACGACATGAAGGCGGGTGCCTATCTCGCCTACTACGCCTATCGCCACCTGATCCGCATGGGCCAGAAGACCAAGCTTCCGATCCGCTTCCTGTTCGTGCCGGAGGAGGAGGTCGGCAGCCCGACGAGCCGCGCGCTGATCGAGAAGGAGGCGAGGAACGCCAAGTACGTGCTGGTGACCGAGCCGGCGCGCGACGGCGGCAAGATCGTCACCAGCCGGAAGGGCGTCGCCCGCTTCGTGATGAAGACCGAGGGGCGGCCCGCCCATGCCGGCGCCCGCCACGAGGACGGCCGCAGCGCGATCAAGGAGATGGCGCGCCAGATTCTCGCGGTCGAGGCGATGACCGACTACGGACGCCAGATCACGACCTCGGTCGGCTTGGTCGCCGGCGGCACCGGGGTCAACGTGATCCCGCAGTTCTGCACGGCGGAGATCGACATGCGCGTGCCGGACCAGGCGACCGCGGACGAGATGTGCGCGAAGATCCTCGGCCTCAAGGCGGTCGATCCCGACGTGAAGCTGACCGTGACCGGCGGCCTCAATCGCCCGCCCTATACCAAGGACGCCAAGATCACCCAGCTGTTCGATCACGCGAGGAAGGTCTGCTCCGAGTTCGGCCTCGACCTCCAGGACGTGAAGCTGACCGGCGGCGGCAGCGACGGCAACTTCACGGCGGCGCTCGGGATTCCGACCCTCGACGGTCTCGGCGCCGACGGCAAGGGGGCCCATACCGACTACGAGCAGATCTATTTTTCCTCGCTCGAACCGCGCGCCAAGATGTGGGTGCGCCTGTTCGAGACGCTCGAATAAGTGGCGACGCTCTCGACCGACCTCTGGATCCAGGCCCATGTCAGGCGCTGCGCCGTCGACGGCATCGGCGCCACGGTGGTGAGGAAAGGCGATCCGGTCGGCGGCGCTGTCCTGGTCAAGCTGTACCTCGCGGGCCAGGGCTGCCGCGTCATGACGCGCATGACCGGCCCGGACGGCGAGCCTGGCTGGATGGCGGCGCTCGGCGGCAACCTCGTGCCGGAAGCCGAAGCGGACGCCTATATCGCGCGTCAGATCACCTACGACGGCGATCTCTGGGTGCTCGAGGTCGACGACCCGAAGGGTCGCCATCCGTTCGAAGGAAGGATGCTTTAAGCGCTCGACTCGGATCGGCGGCGGCTTCGGCAAGAAGAAGGGTCGGCGCCTGACCCGGGTGCTCCGCGAGGTGATCGCCGGAATCGGACCCGAACCGCCAACGGGCGCGGACGACGACTAGCTGCCGAGCTTGGTCGCGTCGGGTTTCATCGCGCCCCAGAGGGTGCGATAGGAGAGCTCGATGCGTTCATCGGCGTATTGCTTCTGCTCGGGCGTCATCTTCACATGATCGGCGAGCATGGTGCCGAGGCTCGGCAGCGACGCGCGCGGCACCTGAGCGGACGGATCCCAGAGTTTCGCCCGTTTGAAGGCCTTGGCGCAGTGGAGGAAGGCTTCCTTCACCTCGATCACGATGGCGGAGCGCGGCAGGTTGCCCTCGACCGCCATGGAGGCGAGCAGGTCGGGATCGACGCTGAGCCGCGCCGTGCCGTTGATCCGTACCGTCTCCTCGACGCCCGGAATGATGAAGAGGAGCCCGATGTTCGGGTTCTCGACGAGGTTGCGGAGCGCGTCCAGCCGATTGTTGCCGGGGCGGTCGGGGAGCGCCAGCGCGCGCGGACCGAGAACTTTGAATGTTCCGGGCGGATCGCCTCTCGGCGTCACGTCCTGGTTGCCCGCGGCATCCGCCGTCGCCATGCAATAGAACGGCGCCGTCTCGATGAACTGGCGGATGTGGCGGTCGATGTGCCCGATGTCCTTGGCGATCACGACGGCCGACGGCTGCGGATACGTCGTCTCGAGCAGGGCGCGGGCGGCTTGCCGATCGAGCAGGGCGGGGGACGGCGGAACGCTGTCGGGCATGGCGGGCTCCTCGAACGAGAGGTTTGACCCGCTATGTCGTCTCCGTCAATGCACGGGCCTGGAAGAGGCCGAGGCCGGCCGACCTTATGCGGCGCGCGCCTTGACGAAGAACTCGGCCACCTCGCGGCGCAGCGTTTCCGCCTGGCCGGCTAGCTCCTTGGCCGCGGCCAGCACCTGTGTCGTCGCCAGGTCGGTCTCGCCTGCAGCCTCGCTGACCGCTCCGATGTTGACCGTGACCTCGTGCGTGCCGGCTGCCGTCTGCTGGACGTTGCGGGCGATCTCGCCGGTCGCCGCTCCCTGTTCTTCGACCGCGGAGGCGATCGAGGTCGAAGCCTCGCTGATCTTGCCGATCGTGGCGCCGATCTTGCGGATCGCCTCCACCGCGTCGCGGGTCGCGCCCTGAATCGCACCGACCTGGGAGGAGATGTCCTCGGTCGCCTTGGCGGTCTGTGAGGCGAGCGACTTGACCTCGGACGCCACGACCGCAAAACCCTTGCCGGCCTCGCCGGCGCGCGCGGCCTCGATGGTCGCGTTCAGCGCGAGGAGGTTGGTCTGGGAGGCGATGTCGTTGATCAGCTTCACCACCTCGCCGATCTTCTGGGCGGCTTCCGAAAGTGCCTGGACGCCGCTGTCGGTTCGCCTCGCCTCGTCGACGGCATTCCCGGCGATCGAGGTCGAGCGCTCGACCTGCTGGCTGATCTCCTTGACCGACTTGGAGAGCTCCTCGGCGGCGGCGGCGACGGCCTGGACGTTCGCGGTCGCCTGCTCCGAGGCGGCACCGACCGCGGTGGCGCGCCGCGACGACTCCTGCGCCGTTCGGTTCAGGGACTCCGCGGTCGCCTGAAGCTCGGTGGCGGCGGCGGCGACGGCATCGATCACGCCTTTCAGCTTGGATTCGAAGTCGCTCGCCATGCGGCGATTGTCTTCCAGCCTGGTGGCCATCGCCGATGTCGCGGCGTTGATGGCGTCTGCGCCCTGTCGGTAGCTGCCGGGCATGCCGCGGACGACGAGCTTGCGATAGAACTTGTTCTCGCGCGCATGCTCCATGGCGGCGGTCGCCTCGCGCAGGAAGGCGTCGCTGATGTTGAAGGCCCGGTTCACCGAAACCGCGAAGGAGTTGATGAGGCCCGACTCGCCGAGATCGATGAGGCGCGCCTCCATGTCGCCCTTCGAGACGCGATCGGCGACGTCGGCGGCGGTCTGGAGGACGCGGCCGAGCCGGCGCGCGTAGTAGATCGAGAGAGCCGTCGCCGATGCGACGAGGGTCAGAAGGGCCAGGGCCGTCGGTTCCGGATCGCGGACGGCGCTCCAGATGATCAAGGCCGCGGTGGCGACGAGGGCCGCGAAGGACGCGGCGAGCGCCTTAGACTGCGAAGACGAATTCATCATAGGACTTCCCCGTCTCGCGGATGATGGTTTCGAGCTTGGAGGCGGCGAGTGCCAGGCCTTCCTTGCGATCGGCCGTCTGGCTTTCGATCGCGTGCAGCTGTCGATAGATGGGCTGGATCTTGGCGACCTGCTGGGGGTCGGGCTTCCGCCGGTTCGAGTGGAACCCGATGATGTTGCCCGACGCGTCGCGGCTCGGCGTGACATGTGCGAACACCCAGTAGTGATCGCCGGTGGTCGCCATGTTGACGACGTAGGCGAAGATCTCGGTGCCCGACTGGATGCGATCCCAGAGCATCTTGAAGACGGCCCTGGGCATCTCCGGATGCCGGATCAGGCTGTGGGGAGCGCCGATCGCCTGCTTCTCGGTCAGCACCGACATCCGCAGGAAGACCTCGTTCGCGTAGGTGATCTTCCCTTTGGGATCCGTCTTCGTGACGATGATCTCGTCGGCATCGAAGAATGTTTCTCGACCTGTCGGCCGGACCGCTGTCTTGGCCATCCCGCATCTCCGTGGCGAAGCTCAATGCATCGCGACGGTAGATGCGCAAAGTTAATGACCGCTTTATCGAAAGCCGGCCGACGTAATTCTCGCGTGTGAAGTTGTAACGACGTGTAAGTCGCGGACCGTCAGCGGCCAGCGACGGTCATTCCCTCGACGCGGATCGTGGGCGCGTTCACCGCCATGCGGAATTCGAGGTCGTTGGCCGGCGTCATCTTGAGGAACATGTCCTTCAGGTTGCCGGCGACGGTCACCTCGCTCACCGGATACGCGATCTCGCCGTTCTCGATCCAGAAGCCGGCTGCACCGCGGCTGTAGTCGCCGGTCACCATGTTGATGCCGTGGCCCATCAGGCTGGTGACGTAGAACCCGCTCTTGATGTCGGCCATCAGCTCGGCCGGCGCCATCTTGCCGGCGGCAAGATAGAGGTTGGTCGCCGACGGGCCCGGAGGACCGGATGTGCCGCGCGCCGCGTGGCCGGTGGTGACCAGGCCGAGCTGGCGGGCGGACGCCAGGTCGAGCAGCCAGGTCTTGAGCACGCCGTCCTCGACCAGGTTCCAGCGCCTCGCGGCGATGCCTTCGCCGTCGAACGGGCGCGAGCGCAGCCCGCGCGGCCTCAGCGGATCGTCGACCACCTGCAGGCCCGAGGCGAGGATCTGCTTCCCCATCTGGTCCTTGAGGAAGCTGACCTTGCGGGCGACCGACGGGCCGGTGATGCCGCCGGCGAGATGCGAGACGAGCGACGCCGAGACGCGCGGATCGAAGACCACGGGGACCTTCGCGGTCTCGGCCTTCTTGGGGTTGAGCCGCCTGACCGTGCGCTCGCCGGCGCGACGGCCGACGGTCGACGCGGGCTCGAGGTCCTTGCCGTAGACCGAGCTCGCATAGTCGTAGTCGGTCTCCATGCCGGCACCTTCGCCGGCGACGACCGAGACGCTGACGCCGTGGCCCGAGCGCGCGTAGGAGCCGGCGAAGCCGTTGGACGCCGCGATCGCGATCTCGGAGCGCGACCAGGTGGCCTCCGCGCCTTCTGAGTTGGTGACGCCGGGGACCGCGCGCGCGGCGTCCTCAGTCTCCCTGGCGCGGCTCTCCAGCGCTTCGGGGCTGGGCTCGACGGGGTCGTTGAGATCGAGGTCGGGGAAGGACCTCGCGACCGCGTCCGGATCGGCGATGCCGCAATAGGGATCCTCGGGCGCGAGCCTGGCCATGGCGACGGCACGCTCCACCAGCTCGGCCAGCGCCCGCGGCGAAGGGTCGGTCGAGGAGACCGAGGCCTGGCGCTTGCCGATCATGACGCGAAGGCCCAGGTCCTGCGATTCCGATCGCTCGAGCATCTCCGGCTTGCCGAGCCGCTGGCGGAGGCCGAGATGCGCGGACTTGAACATCACGGCATCGGCGGAATCGGCGCCGGCCTTGCGCGCCTTGGCGACGAGATCGGTCAGGAGGTCGAGGGAGGCGGCCATGACGGTTCCAATCGGGCTTATCTGGTCTGACGTGACATGAGCTTCGCGAACTCCTTCCGCAAGAGGAAGCCGCCGAGGCCGGCGATCGCGACCGTGCAGGCGGCGATCTTGAACAGGCGGATGGAGATCGACGGGTCGTCGGCGAAGCCGAAAGGCCCGAACAGGATGATGATGCCGGCCAGTGAGATTCCCCAGAAGCTAATGAGCGTGCCGACGAGGTAGAAGGTCCAAGGCTCCTTGCGCCTCAGCGCGGGCGCCGGACGGGGCTTCGGCGGCGCCTTCGGTTCGGGATCCCGGGCGGCGAAGTAGCGCGCGAGATCGAGGCGGCCGATCCAGCGGGCGACGACGATGCCGACGCCGATCGCCGCCAGCGGCACGATCAGGATCTTGAACGGGATCGGCAGACCAGTCATCGCCTCGATGCCGGCGATCACGCCGATCGAGAGCGTCAGCGTGGCGAAGCAGCCGATCAGGAACCCCAGCCCGTATTGGAGGTTCTTCAGCATCGGCTATTTCCAGATCGGCTTGCCTGAGCCGGGAAGGCCGTACTCGCCCCAGCGGCGGGTCACCTGCTCGATCACGTCGTCGGCCATGCGGATCTTCCGGCCCCATTCGCGCTTGGTCTCGGGCGGCCACTTGTTGGTGGCATCCAGCCCGATCTTGCCGCCGAGGCCGCTTTCGGGTGAGGCGAAGTCGAGGTAGTCGATCGGCGTGTTCTCGACCACGGTGATGTCGCGGGCCGGGTCCATGCGCGTCGACATCGCCCACATCACGTCCTTCCAGTCGCGCGCGTCGATGTCGTCGTCCACGACGATGACGAACTTCGTGTAGACGAACTGGCGGAGGAACGACCACACGCCCATCATCACGCGCTTGGCGTGGCCGGCGTAGGCCTTCCTGATCGAGACGACCGCGATCCGGTAGCTGCAGCCTTCCGGCGGCAGCCAGAAATCGACGATCTCCGGGAACTGCTGCGAGAGGAGTGGGATGAACACCTCGTTCAGCGCCTCGCCCAGCACCGAGGGCTCGTCCGGCGGGCGGCCGGTGAAGGTCGAGAGATAGATCGGCTGGCGGCGCCGCGTGATCGCGGTGACCGTGAACACCGGGAACGGCTCGACCGAGTTGTAGTAGCCGGTGTGGTCGCCGTAGGGACCCTCGTCGCCGTAGTCGGAAAGCGACACCGTGCCTTCGAGCACGATCTCGGCCTCGGCCGGGACCTTGAGCGGCTGGGTCACGCAGTCGACCAGGTCGACCTTGGTGCCGCGGAGCAGGCCGGCGAACTGGTATTCCGACAGCGTGTCCGGCACCGGCGTCACCGCCGCCAGGATCGTCCCCGGATCGGCGCCGATCACGGCGGCGGCCGGCAGCGGCTCCGTCTTCTCCTTCGACCAGCGCGCGTGGTGCTGGGCGCCGCCCCGGTGCTTGAGCCAGCGCATCAGGGTCGTGTTCCGGCCCGTGACCTGCATCCGGTAGATGCCGAGGTTGAACGCGTCCTCGCGCTTGGAGGAGGGGCCCTTGGTCACGACCAGCGGCCAGGTGATCAGCGGCGCCGGCTCGCCCGGCCAGCAGGTCTGGACCGGGAGCGCGCTGAGATCGATGTCGTTGCCGGTGAGCACGACCTCCTGGCAGGGCGCGCGCGAGACCGAGCGTGGCCGCATCGCCATCACGGTCTTGAGCAGCGGCAGCATCTCGATCGCCTCGCGCCAGCCCCCCGGCGGCTCGGGCTGCTTGAGGAATGCGAGCGTCTCGCCGATCTGGCGGAGTTCCCCCGGCTCCCGGCCCATGCCCCAGGCGACCCGCTCGACCGTGCCGAACAGGTTGACCAGCACCGGCATGTCGTAGCGGCTGCCATCCGGCCGGCGCACGTCCTCGAACAGCACGGCGGGGCCCTGTTCGGCCAGGAGCCGGGTCTGGATCTCGGTCATCTCCAGCACCGGCGTCACCGGTGCGGCAACTCGCCTCAGCCGTCCGGCTCCTTCGAGCCGATTCATGAAGTCGCGTAAGCTTGCGTAAACCATTGGCGGATTAGTCTTAGGCGGGATGCGTCGTGTCAACCGGCTCCGCTCTTGTCGCCGGTTCGGCAGGACCTTATATCCCCGAACGATTAGAGGGGTTTGTGCGATGACCTACTGGGTAGTGGGCGGCGAGTACACCGACACCGATTTCAAGAAGGTGATGCCCGGCAAGGCCGAGGAGCGCCTCGGACCCTATGTCACCTTCAAGGAAGCCAAGGACATCTGGTCCTCGCGCGCCTTCTCGACCATCGACCATTGCCTGGTCCGCTATCGGATCGTCGAGGAAGCGGCCTAGCCGAGCACGCGCCAGACGATCGTCTCGCGCGTCTCCCGGTCTTCCAGGTCCTTCGAGGTCGGTACCACGTAGCGCGCGACCTCGGCCAACCCGTCCGACGGCTTGTAGGCTCGGCCCGGGTCTCCCATCAGCACCGTCACGCCGGCGCGCGCCTGGGCCTTGATCCAGGAAGCGACCCGGTCGGCCATCGGCCGCTCGTAGCAGAGGTCGCCGGCCAGCACCGTGTCCCAGTCGCCGGGCGGATCGTCGAGGACGTCGCGGTCGATCGGCGCCACCTCGACGCCGTTGAGCGCCGCGTTGAGCCCGATCGCCGCCAGCGCGAAGCGATCGATCTCGCTCGCCGACGCGCGCGCACCCAGCATCGCCGCCGCGACCGCCGCGACGCCGCAGCCGGCGGCGAGGTCGAGCACGCGGCGCCCGGCCACCAGCCGCGGATTGTCGAGCACGTGACGCGCGACCGCCTGGCCGCCCGGCCAGGCGAAGGCCCAGTAGGGCGGGGGGAGCCCTGCCTTTTCTAGCGTCGCCTCGGTCGCCTGCCACAGCGGCACGACCTCGGTCGCAAGATGCAGCCGGATCTCCGGGATCAGCGACGCGGTCGCGACCTGGGTGTTGTCACGGATGAAGGCGACCGGATCGGTCATGCGATCAGGCAGGCGATCGTGATCGCGAGGCCGGCATCGCGGTTGCTCTTGAACTTGGCGAGGCAGTCCTTGGGGTCGTCGAGGTCGAGCGTTCTCACCTGCCAGAAGAAATGCAGGGCCGCCGCAGCGAGGGCGGCGTAGTAGAACCACCTCGCGTCGGCGGCGATGCCGGCCGCGACCATCAGCGCGGTTGCCGCCGCATAGAAGAACGACAGCCACGGCTTGGTCCGCGCGCCGAACAGCAGCGCGGTCGAGCGCACGCCGATCTTCGCGTCGTCTTCCTTGTCCTGGTGCGCGTAGATCGTGTCGTAGCCGAGCGTCCAGAGGATGCCGGCGGCGTAGAGCAGGAGCGCCGGCGCCTCGATCGTGCCGCGCACGGCCGCCCATCCCACCAGTGCGCCCCAGTTGAAGGCGATGCCGAGCACGAACTGCGGCCAGAAGGTCACGCGCTTGGCCAAGGGATAGAGCACGATCACGGCGACGATCGCGAAGCCGGTGACGATGGCCGGCCAGTTGAGCTGGACCAGCACGGCGAGGCCGATCAGCAGCAGCAGCCCCAGGTACAGGAGCGCGGCCGGCACGCCGATCGCGCCCGAGGCGAGCGGCCGGTCGGATGTGCGCGCGACCTTTGCGTCGATGTCGCGGTCCCAGAGGTCGTTGATCACGCAGCCGGCGCCGCGCATGGAGAGCGCGCCGATGCCGAAGAGCAGGAACAGGTCCCAGCGCACCGTCCCGTGCGCCGCCATCGCCGTCGACCACCAGCAGGGCAGCAGCAGCAGCCAGGTGCCGATCGGCCGGTCCAGGCGCGCGAGCCGCGCATAGGGGCGGAGGCTTCCCGGCAGGAAGCGGTCGACCCAGTCGCCTGCGCGGATGTCGGAAGCCTGGCTCACGGGAGCGCCGTAAAGCACGACGGCCGGCCGCGCAACCGGTAAGCTCGGATTATGTCACGCGCGCTCGCCACCCGACTCTTCATCGATGCCCCTCTCGAAGCTGGCGCCGAGGTCGTGCTCGGCGAGCATCAGGCGCATCAGCTCCGGGCCGTGCTGCGCCTGGAGACGGGTGATGCGATCGCCGTGTTCAACGGCCGCGACGGCGAGTGGCGGGCGACTCTTTCAGCCCTCGCCAAGAAATCCGTAACGCTCGCCGTGGAAGATCGGCTGCGTGAACAGGCCAGCGAACCCGACATCTGGCTCCTGTTCGCGCCGATCAAAGGGCCGCGCCTCGACTGGATCGTCGAGAAGGCGACCGAGCTCGGCGCCACGGAGATCCATCCGGTGATCACGCGGCGGACCGTGGTCTCGCGCGTCAACGTCGACCGTCTGCGCTCGCACGCGGTCGAGGCTGCCGAGCAGAGCGAGCGGCTGTCGGTGCCGCCGGTGCGCGAGCCGCGGTCTCTCGGAGACGTGATGGATCGCTGGCCGAAGGGTCGCCGGCTCTATGTCGCCGCCGAGCGACGCGGCGTGCCGCAGATGGCCGGGGCGATTCGAGCGGACGGAACTCCGGCGGCTATCCTGATCGGTCCGGAAGGCGGGTTCGAACCGGCCGAGCTTGACCACTTGGCCCAACTCGGCTTCGCTACCCTGGTCGGCCTGGGTCCCCGCATCCTGCGGGCTGACACGGCGGCGGCGGCGGCGATGGCGCTCTGGCAGGCGCTCGCGCAACCTCCCCTTGCCGATGGTCGGGCCTAGGCCCATATCGCCTGCAAACTTTCCAACCGCTGGAATCCCCACAGCATGTCCCGTCCGCCTGAGGCTCAGGGCGCTCCGATCACATCGAAGCGCCAGCTGGTCGAGTACTTCGAAAAAGGCTCGAAGCCGAAGGACGCGTGGCGGATCGGCACCGAGCACGAGAAGTTCGTCTTCCGCTACGGGGACCTGAAGCCCGTTCCCTACGAGGGACGCGACGGCATCGGCGCGCTGCTCGAGGGCATGACCCAGTTCGGCTGGGAGCGCGTGCAGGAGAACGGCAAGACCATCGCGCTGTCGAAGGGCGGTGGTGCGATCACGCTGGAGCCGGGCGGTCAGTTCGAGCTTTCGGGCGCGACGCTCGAGACCATCCACCAGACCTACGACGAGACGGCAGAGCACATCCAGCAGGTGAAGGCCGTCGGCAATCAGCTCGGCGTCGGCCTGATGGGGCTCGGTTTCAATCCGAAATGGCGGCGCGAGGACATCCCGTGGATGCCGAAGGGCCGCTACAAGATCATGCGCGCCTACATGCCGAAGAAGGGCTCGCTCGGCCTCGACATGATGACGCGCACCTGTACGGTGCAGACCAATCTCGACTTCGCCGACGAGGCCGACATGGTCCGGAAGTTCCGGGTCAGCCTCGCCCTCCAGCCGATCGCGACCGCGCTCTTCGCCAACTCGCCCTTCACCGAAGGCAAGCCGAACGGCTTCCAGACCTTCCGCAGCCACATCTGGACCGACACCGACCCCGACCGCTGCGGCATCCTTCCTTTCGTCTTCGAAGACGGCATGGGCTTCGAGCGCTACGTCGACTACCTGCTCGACGCGCCGATGTACTTCGTCTACCGCAACAACGAATACCTCGACTTCTCCGGCCGCTCGTTCCGCGACTTCATGGCCGGGAGCTTCCGCAGCGAGTTCAACGACGAGCCGCGGATCACCGACTTCGTCGATCACACGACGACGGTGTTCCCCGAGGTCCGCCTCAAGCGCTATCTCGAGATGCGCGGCGCCGATGCGGGCCCGCTCGACCGGCTCGTGGCGCTGCCGGCGCTCTGGGTCGGGCTTCTCTACGATTCCGGCGCGCTCGACCAGGCGAGTCAGCTGATCCGCGAGTGGGAGCTGCCGGACCACGAGCTGCTGCGACGCGAGGTGCCGAAGAGCGGGCTCCAGACCAAGTTCCGCGGCCGCACCGTGCAGGACGTCGCGATCGACGTGCTGAAGATCGCGCGCCAGGGCCTGGTCGCCCGGCGGCGCACGAACCAGGCCGGCGTCGACGAGGCGCATTTCCTCGAGCCGCTCGAACGCATCGCCGAATCCGGCCGGACAGCCTCCGACGAGATGCTCGAAGCCTTCGGGACCCGATGGAAGGGATCGGTCGACCCGGTCTTCGCCGAGCAGGCGTACTAGAAGAGGGACCTCAGATGATCGAGCTCTATACCTGGCCGACGCCGAACGGGTTCAAGGTCTCGATCATGCTGGAAGAGCTCGGCATGTCCTACAACGTGCATGCCGTGAACATCGGTGCCGGCGACCAGTTCAAGCCGGACTTCCTCAAGATCAGCCCCAACAACAAGATGCCGGCGATCGTCGACACCGACGGTCCCGACGGCAGGCCGATCTCGCTGTTCGAGTCCGGCGCGATCCTGCTCTATCTCGCCGAGAAGACCGGCAGGTTCATTCCGAAGAACAAGCCGGGCTACTGGACCGCGGTGCAGTGGGTGATGTGGCAGATGGCGGGCTTCGGCCCGATGCTGGGCCAGCTCGGCCACTTCAAGAACTACGCGCCCGAGCCGTTGCCCTACGCGATCGACCGCTACGCCAACGAGGCGAGCCGCCTCTACCGTGTTCTCGACAAGCGCTTGAGCGAGTCCGAGTATCTGGCGGGAGACTACGGCGTCGCCGACATGGCGGTATTCCCGTGGTCGCGTGGCTGGGAGCGGCACGGCCAGAAGATGGACGAGATCCCCAACTTCAAGCGCTGGTTCGAGGCGATCTCCGAGCGCCCGGCGGTCAAGAGGGGCGTCGCAGTGCTCGCCGACCGCCAGCGCCAGGGACCGATCGACGAGAAGTCGCGCGAGAACCTGTTCGGCAAGGCGCAATACGCAAAGAGGTGAAGCGATGAGGTCGCATCACGACATGGGCGGCGAGGCGGCGGGCAAGGTCGAGCCGACCGAGCACGACTACGCTCCCTGGGAGAAGCGGGTCGATGCGCTGATGGTGCTGCTGTCCGACCGCGAGCGCAGCCTGATGAAGGTCGACGAGCTGAGGAAGAACATCGAGGCGATCGGACCCGACGCCTACGACAAGATGTCCTACTACGAGCGCTGGATCACCTCGATCACCTCGACGCTACTCCAGCGCGGCGCGATCACCTCCGAGGAGCTCGCGAAAAAGATCGCCGACATCGAGCGGCGCGAGAAGGCGGGCCTGCTGTGAGCGAGGCCCGCTTCCAGCCCGGCGACCGGGTGAAGGTCATGAAGGCCGATGTGCCGGGGCATCTCCGGACGCCCTGGTACATCCGCGGCCATGCCGGCGAGGTCGAGCGCATCTGCGGCTTCTTCGCCAACCCGGAAGAGCTCGCCTACAACCGCCACGGATTGCCGAAGCGCGCGCTCTATCGCGTGCGTTTCCCGCAGAAGCAGGTCTGGCCGGACTACGCCGGACCGGCGAGCGACACGATCGACGTCGAGATATACGAGCACTGGCTCGAGAAGGCGTGAGGGCATCATGAGCACGCATCATCACGACCATGATCATGACCACGACCATCACGATCATGCGCATCCGACCCAGCCGGACCTCGACGGGCCGCTGACGTATCACCAGAAGCTCGAGATCGCGATCCGCGAGCTGATGATCGACAAGGGCATCCTCTCGGCCGACGAGGTTCGCCGCACGGTCGAGGCGATGGACGCGCGCTCGCCGGCCGGCGGCGCCAAGGTCGTCGCCCGCGCCTGGAGCGATCCCGCCTACAAGCAGCTGCTGATGACCGATCCGGCCAAGGCCCTCACCCAGGTCGGCGTCGAGGTCGGCCTCTACAAGCTGGTCGTGGTCGAGAACACCGAGACGGTCCACAACCTCGTCGTCTGCACGCTCTGCTCCTGCTATCCGCGCGCGGTGCTGGGCCTGCCGCCGGACTGGTACAAGAGCCGTGCCTATCGCAGCCGCGCCGTGCGCGAGCCCAGGAAGGTGATGGCCGAGTTCGGGCTCGAGATCCCCGACGACATTCCCGTCCGCGTCCACGACTCGACCGCCGACATGCGCTACCTGGTGCTGCCGAAGCGGCCGAAAGGCACGGAGGGCTGGAGCGAGGAGAAGCTGGCGGCCATCGTCACCCGCGACACCATGATCGGGGTGGCCGAGGCGCGGGTTTCCTAGCCCCTTCAAGGGGTGGACAGGTCCAACCCGATCGTTCTATAAGCCTCGCGCTCGACGGGCGCCCAGGTAGCTCAGTTGGTAGAGCATGCGACTGAAAATCGCAGTGTCGGCGGTTCAATTCCGTCCCTGGGCACCACTCTCTTCCTAAAATCTAGTCGATCGGCCACGCCATCGCCTTCGGGGCGGTGAGCGCGCCGGTGGTGTCCTGGCCCGGCTTGAGCGTGACCGCATCGACGCCCCGCCACCAGGGATCGACCGCGTCGCCCCGTGCCGGCTCGACCGCCTGGCCCAGGCGCGGCATCAGCAGGCGTACGCCGGATTTCGGGGCGAGGTCATGCAGCACCTCCGCCGGCTGGTCCCAGGCATGCATCGCCAGCGCGAAGGTGCCCCAGTGGATCGGCAGGAACGCGCCGCCGCCGAGCAGGGTCGCGGCGGTGATGGCGTTCTCGGGTCCGAGGTGCATGTCGCCCCAGGCCGGATGGAAGGCGCCGACCTCCAGCATCACCAGGTCGAAGGGCCCCAGCCGCTCGCGGATGCGCTCGTACTCGGTGGTGAGGCCGGTGTCGCCGCTGAAGAACACCTTGTGCCGATCGGTGCGCATCACGAACGAGGACCACAGCGTCGTGTTGCGGTCCTTGAGCCCGCGTCCGGAGAAGTGCTGCGAGGGCGCCGCCGTCACCTCGAGCCCGCGCAGGTTCAGAGACTCCCACCAGTCGAGCTCGGTGATGCGCTCCGGTGCGACGCCGAAGGCTTCGAGATGCGCGCCGACGCCGAGCGAGGTCACGAACGGCACCTGGGTCTTCGCGAGCTCGCGGATCGTCGGGTAGTCGAGATGGTCGTAGTGGTCGTGCGAGACGATCACGAGGTCGACCGGCGGCAACGCCTTCAGCGCCACCGGCACCGGCTGGAAGCGCTTCGGTCCTGCAAGCGAAGACGGCGAGGCGCGCTTGCCCCAGACCGGATCGGTGAGCACGCGGTAGCCGTCGATCTCGATCAGCAGGGTCGAATGCCCGAGCCAGGTGACGCGCAGCCGGTCGGGCGCGCGCCGCCAGATGTCGAGCGGATCGAGCGAGGGCAACGGGCCACGCGGCACGCGGCGTTCGCCGCCGCAGAGGAAGTCGCCGAGGCTCGGCGGCGGGATCGTGGAGCTGCGCAAGCCCGGCAGGATCGGATGCAGGTTGCGGAAGCGTTCGCCGATCCAGCGGGGCGACGACTTGATCCGTTCTAGGCGGAGGCCGTCGGGCTTCTTGCCGAAGGTTTTCATGGATGCCTCGGGATATTGGGCCGGGGTGCCCGAAACGCAAGCCGGCCTTGCCAGCCCAGGTCGGGCGGGTCACTCTTGAGCCCAGAATCAAGCCGCCAAGAAGCGGCCGTCCGAGCGAGGAGGCTCAGGTCCAATGCACTTCACCCGACGCACGCTGATCAAGGCCGGCGCCGCGCTGTCGCTGCTGCCGTCGCCGCTCCGCGCCCAGCCGCAGGCAAACATCCTTCGCTGCGGTCTCTCGGCCTGGCCGCCGAACCTGCAGCCCTGGGTCTCGACCGGCGCCTCGGCCGGCACCGTCAAGATGCTGACCTACGGGCGGCTCGTCGGATACGACAAGAAGGGCGAGGCGGTCGGCGAGATCGCCGAGTCCTTCGCGCGCGATCCGGCCGACGGCGCCTGGGTGTTCAAGATCAAGCGCAACGCGCTCTTCCACAACGGCGACCCCGTCACCTCCGCCGACATCAAGTGGATGATCGAGGAGATCGCCGGGGAGAAGTCGACCGCCTACATGCGCGCCCAGTTCCAGCTGGTCAGCAAGATGGAGACGCCCGACCCGCAGACGATCCGCATCCACACCAAGGAGCCGGTGGCGACGCTGCCGCACTGGTTCGGCAACTACAACATGGGCGTGATCTCGCGGAAGTCGGAAGCCAACGCGCCCATCGGCGCCGGGCCGTTCAAGCTCGCGGGCCAGGAGCGCGGCACCTCGCTCGACCTCGTCGCCTTCGACAAATACCACAAGCCGGGATTCCCGAAGCTGAAGGGCATCAGGTTCGTCGTCTACGCCGACGAGAACCTGCGCTTCGCGGCACTCCAGTCCGGCGACATGGACATGATCGAATACGTCCCCTGGCAGTCGATGGAGACGACCGAGAAGGACGCGCGCCTCAAGCTCGACGCCGAGGACGGCCCGTTCATGGACGTGCTGTTCAACGCGACGCAGGGACCCTTCGCCGATCCGCGCGTGCGCCGCGCGGTGGCGCATGCGGTTCGCCGCGAGGACATCGTCAAGGCCGCCTTCTTCGGTCGCGGGCGCGGGCTCGAGGGCGTGCCGATCGTCGAGGGGACGCCCTGGTACGACAAGGATCTGGCGAAGGGCTGGAACTACGACCCCGAGCGCGCCAAGGCGCTCCTTTCCCAGGCCAACTACGCCAAGGGTTTCTCCTGCAAGATGCTGGCGACCGCGCAGTTCGGCATGCACAAGGACACCGCCGAGGTCGTGCAGCAGCACCTGGCGCAGGTCGGCATCCAGTGCGAGCTGCAGCTTCCCGACTGGTCGACCCGCGTCGCCATGGGTTCGCGCGGCCAGTACGAGATCTCGATCCACGGCGTCTCGGCCGACAACAACGACCCCGACGGGCTCAGCGTCGTCATGGACACCTCGCTGTCGCCCACATACAGCCGCTCCTTCGGTCTCAAGGCGCCACGCACCACTGAAGCCTTCGCCAAGGGCCGAACCGAGTTCGACCTCGCCAAGCGCGTCGAGATCTACAAGGAGATGCAGCGGGCGGCGCTCGAGGAGGTGCCGATCATCGGTCTCGCCTGGCGCTCGCAGGGCTACGGCATGGACAAGCGCGTGCAGGGCTTCAAGACGCTGCCCGGGGCCTTGACCACCTCCTCCGGCGCGCTGCTCGACGAGGTGTCGTTCGGCTGATGCGCTGGCTCCTCCGGCGCGTCGGCACCAGCCTGGCGCTGGCCTGGGCCGTCTCCCTGATCGTTTTCATGACGCTGCATGTCGTGCCGGGCGATCCGGCCGAGCTGCTGCTGTCGACCGGCGGGATCGCGGCCGATCCCGTCGCGGTCAAGGAGCTGAGGGTCAAGCTCGGCCTCGAGCGGCCGATCATCGACCAGTATCTGAGCTTCCTCGGCGGGCTTACGCGCGGCGATCTCGGCAGCTCGCTGGTCGACGATTTCCCGGTGACGAAGGAGATCGCGCTTCGCCTGCCGAGGACGCTCGAGCTGATCCTCGCCGGGACCCTGCTGGCGGTCATCTTCGGCATGCCTGCCGGCACCTATGCCGCGCTCCATCGCGGCGGCCTGTTCGACCGCATCGCCTCGGGCGCGGCTGCGTTCCTTCTCGCCGTGCCGGTCTTCGTCGTCGGCACGGTGCTGGTCCTGCTGTTGGCCCAGATGCTGAAGCTTATGCCGGCCGGCGGCTACGTGCCGCTGGCGCAGGATCCGGGCAAGCACCTGACCCTGCTGGCGCTGCCGGCCATCGCGATCGCCAAGGGCCTGACCGCCGTCGTGTTCCGCATGACCCGAGCCTCGGTTCTCGATGTGCTCTCGCGCGACTTCGTGCGCACCGCCCGCGCCAAGGGCCTCGCGCCGGCCCGCGTGCTGCTGCGCCACGTGGTCCGCAACTCGCTGACGCCGGTGGTCACGGTGCTCGGGCTTCACATGGGCACGCTGCTCGGCGGCACCGTGCTGGTCGAATACGTGTTCAACTGGCCGGGCCTCTCGACGCCGCTGCTGCGTGCGGTCGAGGCCCGCGACTATCCGATGGTGGTCGGCATCGTGCTGACGATCTCGGGCCTCTTCCTCCTGATCAACCTGGCCATGGATCTGATCTACGCTGCGCTCGACCCGCGGGTACGTGCGGCTTGAAGCGGCTCCTGATCCCCGGCGGCTTCGTCGCCGTGATCCTGCTCGTCGCCCTCCTGGCGCCGCTGCTCGACCTGCCCAACCCGATCCGCCAGGACATCGCGCGCCGGCTCTCGGGTCCGATCCCGGGATCGCCATTGGGCCGCGACGAGTTCGGCCGCGATGTGCTCTCGCGCCTGATCTGGGGGGCACGAACCAGCCTCGGCGTCGCCTTCGCATCCGCGCTGATCGCCGGTGCGATCGGCACGCTGCTCGGCCTCGTCGGCGGCTGGTTCCGCGGCGTCGGCGAACTGCTGACCGTGCGCGTGGTCGACGTGATCCTCTGCTTCCCGCCGATCCTGCTGGCGCTGCTGGTCGTGACCTTGCTGGGGCCCGGCGCGGCGACGCTGATCCTCGTGCTCTCGGTGCTCTACATCCCCGGATTCGCCCGCGTCGCCTACGCCGAGGTGCTGTCGGCACGCAGCAACGACTACGTCGAGGCCGTGCGCGCGCTCGGCGCGCCGACCGGCCGCATCCTGCTGCGCACCGTGCTGCCGAACATCGCTGGGCCGGTGCTGGTGCAGTTCTCGCTGGCGGTCGCCGCCGCCGTGGTGGTCGAAAGCGGGCTCTCGTTCCTCGGCCTCGGCGTGGTGCCGCCGGCGCCCTCCTGGGGCCTGATGATCCGCGGCGCGCGCGCGACGATGGAGCAGGCGCCGCTGATGCTGCTGTGGCCCTGCGCGGCGCTGACCCTGACCATCCTCGCGATGAACCTGCTCTGCGACGCGCTCCGCGACTGGGTCGATCCGCGTACGCCGGCGAAGCGGACTAGGCTCCGGCTCGTCGACCGTCTCCTGCCGGGCCTGCTGCCACCGGCCCAGCCGAAGCCCGAGACCGTGCTCGACGTGCGTGGCCTCACGGTCGAGATCGAGACGCCGCTTGGCGCGATCCGGCCCGTCGAGGACGTGTCGCTTCATGTGCGCGCCGGCGAGACCGTGGCGCTGGTCGGCGAAAGCGGCTCCGGCAAGTCGCTGACCGCGACGGCGGTCATGGGCCTCTTGCCGCCGGCCGCGCGCCCCGTCGCCGGCGCCACCTGGTTCGGCGACCGCGACCTGCTGCGGCTCTCCGAACCCGAGCTCCGGCGCCTTCGCGGCGGTGCGATCGCGATGGTGTTCCAGGATCCGATGAGCAGCCTGAACCCGGTACATCGCGCCGGCGACCAGGTGGCCGAGGCGATCCGCGCGCACCAGCAGGTCGGCGTCGAGGAGGCGCGTGCCCGCGCCCTCGATCTCTTCCGACGCGTCGGCATCGCCGATCCCGAGCGCCGGCTCAGGGCCTATCCGCACGAGCTCTCCGGCGGCATGCGCCAGCGCGTGATGATCGCGATGGCGCTCGCCAACCGCCCGGCGCTGCTGATCGCCGACGAGCCGACGACGGCGCTCGACGTCACCGTGCAGGCGCAGATCCTCGACCTGCTGGCCGAGCTCAAGCGCGAGACCGGCACGGCTCTGATCTTCATCACCCACAGTCTCGCCGTGGTCGCGGAGATCGCCGATCGCGTGACCGTCATGTATGCGGGGCAGGTGGTCGAGCAGGGGCCGGTCGCCGAGGTGTTCGGGTCGCCGTTTCATCCCTATACGCGGGCACTGCTCGGCGCGGTTCACGAGTCCGATGCGGCGCCGGTCGGCATTCCCGGCGTCGTGCCGCAGCCGCATGCCTTCCCGGCGGGCTGTCGCTTCGCACCCCGGTGCGTGCATGCGCTCCCCGCCTGCGCCGCGGCGGCGCCGGCGCTCGAAGCGGCGGCCGAGGATCGCCTCGTCCGCTGCATCCGCTGGCCGGAGCTGGCGGGAGCGAAGGCGGCATGACCGCGCCACTGATCGAGGCGAAAGGCCTTTCCAAGACATTCACCGGCGCCGGCGTGTTCAAGCGCGGGCGTCCGGTGCAGGCGGTCCGCCAAGTCGACATCAGCCTTGCCGCCGGCGAGGCGGTCGGCGTCGTCGGCGAGTCCGGCTCGGGCAAGTCGACCTTGGGTCGCGTGATGCTGGGGCTGCTGCCGGCGACCGAAGGCTCGGTACGTTTCGACGGTCGCGCGATCGACAGGATCCCGCGGGCCGAGTGGCGGATGCTGCGCCGGCGGATGCAGATCGTCTTCCAGGATCCCTATGGCAGCCTCGATCCGCGCCGCCGTGTCGGCGCGCAGATCGCGGACGGGCTTTCGATCCACGGGATCGTCCCGGCAGGCGAGCAGGACCGCCGCGTCGGCGAGCTGCTGATCATGGTCGGGCTCGACCCGCTGCAGGCCCGGCGCTTCCCACACGAATTCTCCGGCGGCCAGCGCCAGCGCGTCGGCATCGCCCGCGCGCTCGCGACCGGCCCCGACTTCCTGGTCGCGGACGAGCCGGTGAGTTCGCTCGACGTCTCGATCCAGGCGCAGATCCTGGAGCTGCTCGGCCGGCTTCGGCGCGACCTCGGCCTGGCACTGCTGTTCATCAGCCACGACCTGCCGGTGGTGCGCCACCTCTGCGACCGCGTCGTCGTCATGTATCTCGGCCGCGTCATGGAGGAGGGACCGGCCGAGCGCCTCTTCGCGGAGCCGGCGCATCCCTATACGCGGGCGCTGATCTCGGCGACGCCGCGTCTCGACCCGACGAAGCGGACCAGGCGCATCCTGCTGCCCGGCGACCCGCCGAGCCCGTCCGATCCGCCGTCCGGCTGCGTCTTCCGCACCCGCTGCGCGCATGCGATCGAGGCCTGTGCCAAGGCCGTGCCGGACCTCAGGCCGTTCGGCGAGGCGCGACGCGTCGCCTGCATCCGCGCAGAGGAAATCGCTTAAACTCGACCGAACCACTGGAAGGACGACCCATGGTCTGGAACACGACGCCCAAGGTGCATATGGGGCAGATCACCGGCGGCGAGGCGCGCGAGCTCTATGCCAAGAACCCCATCATCCTGCTGCCGATGGGCAGTCACGAGGACCAGGGCCCGCATGCGCCGATGGGCGACTACCTGCTGGCCGAGAAGATCGCCGAGCTGATCGCGCTGCGTGCGACGCAGAACGGCACGCGGACCGTGGTGGCGCCCGTGCTGCCCTATGGCGGCGGCGACTGGTTCGGCTCGATGATCGGCGGCATCACCATCGAGCAGTCGACGCTGACCACCGTGATCTGGGACATGGTGAAGTCGCTGCATCGGAACGGGCTCACCCGGCTCATCGTCATCAACGGCCATGGCGGCAATGTCGGGCCGATCGCCGAGGTGGCGCGCGTCCTCTGGCGCGAGAAGAAGATCCTGTTCCCGAGCCTCTATCTCTGGCGCATCGGCTACAGCCTGCTGCCGGGGATCGTCGGGCCCGAGAAGTCGAAGGCGGTCTCCGGCCATGGCGCAGATCCGCTGACCAGCATCGGGCTGCACCTCTTCCCTGAGATCATGCGGCCGGACCTGATGCCGAAGGGCGCGCCGGTGAAGAAGGATCCGCTGCTGGGATTGCAGTTCACCGCATTGGGCGCCGCGAGCTTCGAAGGCGCCGAGGTCGCGATGCCGAACGAATACGATCAGGTCTACAACCAGGGCGTGGGCAAGGGCGATCCGAACCTCTCCTCGAAGGAGACGGGCTCGGCCCTGACCGAGCAGCTGGCCGACATCTGCGCCCGCTTCGTCAAGCACTACGCCGACCGCGTTCCCGCCTAGAGGTTCATCCTAGCTATGCGCGTCTTCACCGCCTCGCTCGCGACCGAGACCGATACCTTCTCGCCGATGGTCACCGGCGAGGCCGACTTCCGTACCTCGTTCTATGCCGGACCCGGGGAGTTCGGCGACGAGCCCCGGCTCTTCGCCGGCCCCCTGATCGCCGCCCGCAAGCGCGGCCGCGCCGCCAACTGGGAGGTGATCGAGGGTACCTGCACCTTCGCCCAGCCGGCCGGCACCGTCACCCGCCAGGCCTACGAGCTGTTCCGGGACGAGATCCTGGGCCAGCTTCGGGCGGCGATGCCGGTCGACATGGTCGTCCTGGGATTGCACGGCGCGATGGTCGCCGACGGCTACGACGACTGCGAGGGCGACCTGCTGGCGCGTGTCCGAGCGATCGTCGGGCCCGACGTGCCCGTCGGCGCCGAGCTCGATCCGCATTGCCACCTGACCGAGACGATGACGACGAGCGCCGACGCGTTGATCTGCTTCAAGGAGTCGCCGCACACCGACTACCTCGAGCGCGGCGAGGAGCTGGTCGACATCATCGCCGACTGCGCGCGGAAGAAGATCAAGCCGGCGACCTCGGTCTACGACTGCCGGATGATGCAGTTCATGCCGACGGTCGACGAGCCCATGCGAAGCTTCGTCGACAAGGTGAAGACGCTCGAAGGCCGGGACGGCGTGCTCTCGATCTCGATCGTGCACGGCTACACCCTCGGCGACGTCGCCGACATCGGCGTGAAGATCATCGTCGTCACCGACGACGCGAAGGAGAAGGGCGACCGGCTCGCCGAGAAGCTCGGGCGCGAGCTCTATGCGCTCAAGGACGCGCTGTTTCCTGAAAGCGCGGCCATGGACGATGCGCTCGACGAGGCGGAGCGGCTGCTGGCGAAGCCGGGCAAGGGGCCGGTCGTCATCGCCGATCGCGCCGACAATGCCGGCGGCGGTGCGCCGTCGGACTCGACCTACTTCATGGACCGGGTGATCGCGCGCGGGATCGAGGGCGTCGCGGTCGGGCCGGTGTGGGACCCGATCGCGGTGAAGCAGTGCCTTGCCGCCGGCGAGGGCGGTGTCTTCCATCTCCGCTTCGCCGGCAAAATGGGACCGACCTCGGGCCGGCCGATCGATGCGCGGGTGAGGGTCATCCGTTGCGTCCGCGGCGCCACCCAGACCTTTGCCGGCGCCCGCGACGAGCTCGGCGACGCGGCCTCGATCGAGCTTCTCGATCACAAGGGGCTCGCGGTCGTGCTGATCTCGACGCGCACCCAGGCGCTGGGCCGGGACCTGTTCTCGGGGCTCGGCATCGACCCGGCCGCGAAGCGCATCGTGATCGTGAAATCGTTCACGCACTTCAACGCGGCCTTCAGGCCGATCGCGCGTGCGGTTCTCTATACGGGAGGGCCGGGGCCGCTGACGCTGAACGTCCGCGACGTTCCCTACACCAAGATCGCGCGGCCGCTCTGGCCGCTGGTCGCCGATCCGTTCGCGGCCTAGGCGCCGGTCCTGCGGCGAAGAAGCGTCTCGACCATGGCCGCTGCGGCGGCGCCGGAGGTCGGACCGGCGATGCCTCCATCGGCACCGGCGAGCTTCGCCGCCGCCTCGTCCGCGACGCCGTCGCCGAGCACCAGGAGGCAGACGGTATTCGGCTTCAACGCCTTTATCGCCGCGACCAGGTCGGTGCCGGGGATCTCCGTCGACGACGGATAGGCGATCACCGCATCGAACGGCGTCGTGCTCGAGCGGAAGCGGCGCAGCGCATCGGCGCCGGATCGATGGCTCTCGACCTGCCAGCCGAGTTCGACGAAGCCGCCGGCACGCGGGTCGGCGACACCGTCGCCGACGCCGGCGATCAGGAGACGGCGTGCCGGGTGAGCCGGTGCCGCGGCCGACGCGGCGGGGGCAGCCGGCGCGGTGCCGGCCGGGAGCGAGGGCAGGGTGCGGACGATCTGGGTCAGCTCCTTGGCGATGACCTCGCCCCGGAGGCCCGCGGCCAACAACTCCTGGGCGTAGTCGAGGAGGCCCGGCGGCATCCGACCGGTTGCATTGGCGTCGCCGATATCGCGGACCAGCAGCGAGCTGAAGCCCAGGACCTGGCCGAGCACATTGTTGAGGTCGTGCGTGCACTTCTTCAGCCGGTCGCGCAGGTCGTCGCTCGATTGATCGCTCACGCGATCCCATCCTTTCCCGTGGAATTCAGCCGTCAGGGTGACCCTGCAGTCACCGCCAAGTCAACTCGCAAGCCCATTTTCCGGGCCGCTCGCGTCAACATCCGCGAGCAACCCGGCGAACACCCTGCTAGGATGCCGCCTTTCGCGCGTTTGCGGACGTTTCATGCGCCGGGCCCGGATCCTTCTCGTCGACGACAATCGCGTGAACCGCAAGCTGCTGGCTGCCATCCTGGAAGCGGACGGGCATCGCGTGGACGAAGCGGGGAGCGGCCGGGAGGCCGTGGATGGGTGCCGGCTCCTGCCCTATGACCTGGTCCTGATGGACATCCAGATGGCCGATATGGATGGGTTGGCCGCGGCCGCGGCGATCAGGGCCCTGGGTGGCCGCCCGGGCGATGTCCCGATCGTCGCGATCAGCGGCGAGGTGGACGGCGATGTCGCCGAGCGCTGCCTTGCCGCCGGCATGAACGGCCACCTGCCGAAGCCGGTATCGCCTTCCATGCTGGCCGAGGCGGTCGCCCGTTGGGCGCGCACGCGCGCCACGACATCCGTCGCCCAGACAGCCGGCCCGGTCGCCGCGACCGCGGAGCGTCTCGGCGGCCTGGCCGCCGATCTTTCCGGGGAGACTCTGGCGCCGATCGTCGACGAGTTCATCAGCGGCTCGACCCTCCGCATGGTCGACATCGAACGTGCCGCCGCCGCCGGCGACCTGACGCGTCTCCGCGGCTTCGCGCACGACCTCAGCGGCTCTGCCGCCAATCTCGGCTTCTTGAATCTGAGCCGGATCGCCCGATCCATCGAAAGCGCCTGCATCGAGGCGACACCGGGGCCCATCAGTCAACTCGTGCCCGAGACCAGGGCGGCGCTCAATCAGGCGCTGGCGATGCTCGCCGACCAGCGTCGGCAATCCGCGGAGCTTTCACGCTAGATGCCGAGCGGACTGATCCTGGTCGTCGAAGACGAACCGACGCAGCGCCGCGCCTATGTCGAGGCGCTGAAGGCGCGAGGCTTTCTCGTGGTCGGAGCCTCGACGGGAGAGGAAGCCTCCCGGCTCTTCCCCCAATACATGCCCCGGCTGGTGATCCTCGACGTCAACCTGCCCGGGATCGGCGGTACCGAGGTATGCAGGCGTATCCGCCGCCAGCACGGCAAGTCGGTCACCATCATCTTCATCACCAGCAACGACCGCCTCGAGATCCTCCACGAGTGCATCGAGGCCGGCGGCGACGACTTCCTGATCAAGGGCGTCACGATCAACGGCGTGCTCGAGCGGGTGAGCTACTGGATGCACGCGCCTTCCCGCAGCCTGCAGGCCGGGCAGCGCGACAGCATCCTCAAGAACGTGCAGTCGGCGATCCGCGTCGAGGCACCGAAGCCGGCCCAAGCCGTCGCCCAGCAGGAGAAGACCTGGCGGGCGCTGACGCCCGAGAGCGACGAGGTGATCGAGACGCTGACCCACTTCATCAGGGTCGCCCGCGCCCAGGCGCCCAACGGCTTCGGCCGCACGGTCGACCAGAAGCTGTATATCCTGGGTTATATCGCCGGGGTCGTGAACTTCGTCGCCAACTCCAGCATGATGCTGAAGATCCGGTTCCTCGATTACCTGAAGGCGACCCTCCACTGGTCGGGAGTGCTCGACTCGGACGATGTCGACGATCTGGTCGATTCCTGGCACTCGTTCTACGGGCAGGGGACCTTCGAGGCTGCCGGGAAGAGCGGCGAGTCCGACTATCAAAGCTGGAAGGCCGACCGGCGGGCGCCCCGCAGCCTCTCCGAGTATGCGGCCTCAGGTCCGGCAACGTAAAAGCGTCACCGTCGAGACATCGGTTTAGGAACCTGCGGGGAGCCCTGAGCGCTAATACTTCGTTAACTATTTTGGGCGAGTTTTGCGATGGCGGCCCGAATGCGAAGTCACCTAGAGTGCGCGCCGGAAAACCGCATTTTTCGATTAGTTGTGGCGAAACCCTCTCAACTGCGCGTGTCGACTGAGAGCAGGAAGGCGCGAGAACAGTTCGCCCATGAAGGCAGCCGAAAGTCGTCTTCCTGAACCTGTCGAAGCCGCGTCGTCGATCACCATCGGGACCTTCGGCGCTGCCGTGCGACAGATACGTCATGTGAGCTGGATGCTGGCCGTCATGATCGCGCTCGCGATCATGAGCCAATTCTTTCGTTCCTCGAATGGCGTGATCGCGCCCGAACTCATGGTCGACCTCGGGATCGATGCCGGCGACATCGGCTGGTCGTCGGGATCGTTCTTCGTCATTTTCGCCCTTCTGCAGATTCCGATCGGCGTGCTTTTCGACCGCTACGGCGTGCGTCGCGTCGTCTCGTCGATGCTTGTCTTCGCGGTGATCGGGTCGCTGGTCTTTGCGGTCGCCGGCTCGATCGGTCCGCTGATCGCGGGCCGCTTCCTGATCGGCCTCGGCTTTGCCGGCGGCATGACCGGATCGCTGGTCGTGCTGTCGCGCTGGAACGAGCCGTCAAAGTTCACCCGCGCGATGACGCTGCTGTTCGCAATGGCGAATGTCGGCAGCCTGCTGGCGACGCTGCCGCTCGCCGCCGCGAACGAATGGATCGGCTGGCGCACGACCTTCGTCGTGCTCGGCATCCTGACCGGCGTGATCGGCGCGATCTTTGCCCTGATCGTCCGCGACTATCCCGAAGGCGCGACGCGTCCGGCCCAGCCCCAGACTCTGGCCATCGCGCTCGCGGGCATGAAGGAGGTCTTCAAGACCCCGGGCCTCCTCCTGGTCATGCCGATGATCGGCATCGGCTACTCCTCGATCGTCACCATCGTCGGCCTCTGGGGCGGCCCTTATCTCCACGACGTCTATGGGCTCGACGGCGTCGCGCGCGGCAACCTGCTGTCGGTCATGGCGGTGGCGATGGTGCTGGGGACTCTCGCCTACGGCCCGATCCAGCAGCGCGCGGGCAGCTTCCGGCCCGTCGTCGTCCTCGGCGGCGGGCTTTCCGCCGTGCTGATGATCGCCCTTGCCGCGGTATCGACCGGTCCCATCTGGGTCACCGTCGGGCTCCTGATCGCGATCTGCTTCGTCGGCGCCTACAGCGTCGTCCTCATGGCCCATGGCGTGGCGCTGGTGCCGCCGGCGCTCGCCGGCCGCGGCACGACAACCCTCAACTTCGTGCTGATGGGCGGCACCGCGATCCTGCAGATCGGGTCCGGCGAGGTGATCCGCCTGGCGCAGGCCTGGGCCGGTGGCACCGCCCCGGGTTATGCGGCATTCTTTCTACTTCTGGGCGCTTTGACGCTGGCGGCCGCCGCTATCTATCATCGAGCGCCGGAGCCGCCGGCCAAGGGCGGCGACTGAACTCTAAGCATACGGTTTGTCGGGGGAAGGGATCGCCGGAAACGGCGCTGTCATCCGAAAGGGAACGGAGAAGAATATGTCACTCATTCGCAATGCCATCGGCTCGCTCGCCTGGGCCGTCTCGATCATGGTCCTGGCCGCCGTGCCCGCGCTCGCCCAACCGCTGGCGAAGCCGGCCGACCGGCCCTTCCTCGAGGTCACCGGCAAGATCAAGGTCACCAATGACGGCGACAAGGCCGCCTTCGACCTGGCGCTGCTCGAGAGCGTCGGCAAGGTGAAGGTCAAGACCTCGACCGCCTGGACCGAAGGCACGCCCGAGTTCGAAGGCGTCAACCTGAAGACGCTGTTCGACCGCCTGGGCGCCTCGGGCGAGACGGTCACGGCCGTCGCGCTCAACGACTACAAGGTCGAGATCCCGATGGCGGACTTCCAGAAATATCCGGTGATCCTGGCCTACCGCATGAACGGCGAGCAGCTGCGCGTGCGCGAGAAGGGGCCGCTGTGGATCATCTATCCGCAGGACGAGTTCCCGGCGCTGAAGAACAAGGAGACCCAGGCGAAGTGGGTCTGGCAGGTCAAGGAACTGCGGGTTCGCTGACGCTCTCGTAAGAGCGGCATCCGAACCTCAGTAGGCGCCACGAGAAGCCCGTGATGTCAGCGGCAGCGGCGACGCCCGCCAACCAGCCGGTCGGCGGAATCGACGAGGTCAGATGGCCTCTGATCCGCTACGGCGCGCTCGTGGTCGCCTTCTGCGCGTTCCTTATCGGCGTCTTCTTCATCTTCCAGGGCCTGATCCAGCAGCGGGCCCTGATCGAGAAGGAGAGCCGGATCACCATCTGGTTCGTCGCCCAGGCGGAGATCGAGTTTCTCCGCTTCAGCGAAGCGCTCAAGGCCTTCGCTCTCCAGCCGAGCAAGGACAATTCAGACGAGGCGAAGGAACGCTTCGAGATCTTCTGGAGCCGGTTGACGCCGCTGCTCAGCGGATCCCAGAACGCGGGCCTTCGCGAGATCGAGGGCGTCGTTCCGTCGGTGCGTGCGATGATCCGGACGCTTGAGGAACTCGAGCCCGAGATCAACCGCATGCCGAACCTGACGCCGGAGTCGCTGGCCAAGGTCGACGTCAAGCTTGACGAGTTCCGTGCGCCGCTCAAGGACCTCGTCCGGCACGCGCTCCTCTATGAATCGAACGAGGTCAGCGGCGCCCGCAATCGCCACAGCGAGCTCTACCTCCAGCTTCTCGGCCTCTTCGTCCTGACGCTTGCCGGCGGCCTCGCCGTCTTCGTCATGCTGTTCGTCCAGACGGTGAAGACGCATCGCGCGGTCGTCGCCGCCGCCACGTCAGCCGAGGCGGCGATCCAGGCGCGCAACGAGCTCGAGCTCGCGATCAACAGCATCTCCGAAGGCTTCATCATCTACAATCCGGATGACACGGTGGCGCTGTTCAACAAGCGCTACGTCGAGCTGCATCCGCTCCAGGCCGAGGTCTTCGCCGTCGGCGTCCATTTCCGCGAGCTCCTGCTGGCCTCCGTGCGCAACGGCGGCATCTCGATCCCGCCCGATCAGGTGGAGTCCTGGATACAGTCCTGTCTGCGCCAGCGGCGTGAGGCGGATTCGACCTTCGAGAGCGAGCTCGCCTTCGGCAAGTGGCTGAAGATCAGCGAGCGCCGCACCAGCGACGGGCGCATCGTCGGCGTCCATACCGACATCACCGAGCTCAAAGAGCGCGAGCATCTGATCAATCAGAAGTCCGCGCTGCTGCAGACGACGCTCGACAACATGAAGCAGGGCATCGTCGTGTTCGATGCCGACTTCTCGCTGGTGCTGTTCAATGACCGCTACATCGAGGTGAACAAGTACCCGGACGGCTTCGTCTATCCGCGCCGGAAATACCAGGACCTCGCGCGCTTCTCCGCCCTTCGCGGCGACTTCGGGCCGGGCGAGGCCGACGCGCTGGTCGCCTCCCAGGTCGGTGCGATCTCGCAGCTGCTGCGCGACAAGAAGGGCAGCTTCCGCCAGCAGCGCCGGCTCCCCGACGGCCGCGTGGTCGAGACTCTCGTCACCGCGCTTCCGACCGGCGGCTTCGTCAAGACCTACGAGGACATCACCGAGCGCGTGCGCTCCGAGGCCGAGCGCGCGCAGCTGACCGAGAAATACCACGCGGCTCAGAAGACCCAGGCGCTCGGCACCCTCGCCGGCGGCATCGCGCACGATTTCAACAACATCATCGGCAGCATCCTCGGCAACTGCTCGCTGCTGATGATCGACACGCCGAAAGAGGATCCGGGCTACGAGCGCCTCCGGCAGATCATCGAGTCGGGCACGCGCGCGCGCGATCTCGTCCGTCAGATCCTGACGTACAGCCGCAACGCCGAGTCCGAGCGGAAGCCGCTCGAGCTCGGTACCGTGGTCAAGGACAGCCTGACCATCGTCAACCCGCTGATGCCGTCGAACGTCTCGCTGCAGGTCGAGCGGATGGACGAGTGCATGGTCGCTGGCGATGCCACTCAGATCCACCAGGTGCTGCTCAACCTCTGCCTCAACGCAGCCCAGGCGATCGGCTCGAAGGAAGGCTCGATCAAGGTCTCGGTGAAGTCGGTCCAGGTCCGCGGGGCCGAGGGCCGTGATACCGGCGGCGATCCCTGGCCGCAGACGCCGGTCCGCGGGCAGTCGGGCACGCTGATCGACGGGCGCTATGCCCGCATCACCGTCCGCGACACGGGCGGCGGCATCGACGAAGAGACGATGCCGCGCATCTTCGAGCCGTTCTTCACGACCAAGGAAGTCGGCCAGGGCACGGGCCTCGGCCTCGCCGCCGTTCAGGGCATTATCCGCAACCACGAAGGCGTGGTGGCGATCGAGAGCGTGCCCGGAGTCGGCACCTCGTTCTCGATCTATTTCCCGACCATCGACGGCGCGGCGCTGCCCTCGCGGGAGCAGAAGCCCGCGTCTCTCACCGCGGGGTCCGGCAAGGAGCGGATCCTGCTGGTCGACGACGATCGCGCGCTGCTGGCCGTCACCAAGGATATCCTGATGCGGCTCGGATACTCGGTCGATGCGTTCGCCGAGCCGCTGCTGGCGCTGGCGGCGTTCCGCGAGAAGCCGAACGGCTGGGACCTCGTCATCACCGACCGCGCGATGCCGCGCGTGCCCGGCGAGCAGCTGGCCAAGGAGATGAAGGGCATCCGCCCCAACCTCCCGATCCTGATGCTCAGCGGCTTCATCTCGGCCGAGGAAGACGTATCGCTCCGCAAGAGCGGGATCAACTCGGTCATCTCCAAGCCCGTGCTGCCGGAGGAGATCGGCGCCGCCGTGCGCGCGGTGATCGCCCAGGGCAAGGTCGCCGCCTTCTGATCCCGCCCGCGGCGGTCGGCGTTCCTCAACCCGCTCGTTTGACTTGCACCGCGGCCCGCGGCCGATGACCCTCTCTGCACGATCATCGGGGAGGGAAGCGTGAGCGAGAAGAAGTCCAAGGCCGCGAACGGCGCGCCCAAGGTCCGGATCACCTCGATCCGGTCGGTGCCCCTGTTCGGCGAGAGCCCGAAGGGCGGCTGGTCGGCCGAGATCAAGCCCGAGGATTCGATCCACGCGCTGATCGCGGTCCACACGGATGCCGGCGTCACCGGCTTCGGCAGCGTGTTCACCGACGCGCGCCTTGTTGCCGCTGCGCTCAAGGTGCTGGAGCCGCTCTATGCCGGCGAGGACGCGCTTCAGCCCGAGCGCGTGTCGGAGAAGCTGCACCAGAACACCTTCTGGATGGGCCGCGGCGGCTCGCTGACCCACACGATCAGCGGCATCGACATCGCGCTCTGGGACATCCTCGGCAAGGTGACCGGCCTTTCGGTCAGCCGCCTGCTCGGCGGCCGCCATCGCGAGCGCGTGCAGCCGTACTGCTCGCTGCTGATGGAAGAGCCGAAGAAGATGAAGGACGTGGTCGCCTCCTACAGGGCAAAGGGCTTCACCGCTTTCAAGATCGGCTGGGGTCCCTTCGGCCGCGCCCTCGACCACAAGCTCGACGAGGCGATCGTGAAGGCGGCGCGCGAAGGCGCGGGGCCCAAGTCGAAGCTGTTCGTCGACGCCGGCGCCAGTGACGCCTACTGGCCGCACGGCCTCAAATGGGCGATGCGCACCGCAGAGATGCTGAAGGACTACGAGATCGGCTGGTTCGAGGAGGCGCTTAAGCCGGATGCGATCGACGATTTCTGCGAGCTCCGCCGCAAGAGCCCGGTGCCGATCGCCGGGGGCGAGGTCCTGACCCGGCGCCAGGCATTCATCCCCTGGCTGACGCGTGGTGCCTTCGACATCGTCCAGCCGGACGTGACCAAGGTCGGCGGCATCTCCGAGCAGAGGCGCATTGCCTGGATGGCATACGACTTCGGCGTGAAATACATCGGGCACGGCTGGAACACCGCGCTCGGCGTCGCCGCCGACCTGCAGATGGCGACCGCCTTCCCGGAAACCGACCTGGTCGAGTTCATCGGCGGCAGCCCCTATGTCGACGGCATCACGGTCGAGCCGTTCAAGCTGGACAAGGAAGGCTATCTCCAGATCCCCGACAGCCCCGGCCTCGGCGTCGAGATCGATCCCAAGAAGCTCGCCCGCTACACCGAGAACCCGAAGTCCCTGTTCGCCTGAGCCCGGACCTTGATAAAGTCGGGATCCGCCATCCCCGACTTTATCGAGATCCATGACGACGCATCATCCAGTCGAGCTGACCGCCCCCGACATCTCCCGCTTCGCCAGGGGCACCGACGGCGTGCCCTACGTCCACGGCTTCGACTCCGGCAAGCCGGGACCGCACGTGATGGTCAATGCGCTGACCCACGGGAACGAGATCTGCGGCGCGATCGCGCTCGAGAAGATCTTCTCGCTTGGCCTGAAGCCGAGGCAGGGAAGGATGACGCTGGCCTTCGTCAATGTCGGTGCCTATCAGCGGTTCGATCCGGCCAAGCCGAACGCGTCGCGCTACGTCGACGAGGACTTCAACCGGGTCTGGGTCGAAAGCCGTCTCGACGGGCCCGAGACGTCGGCCGAGCTCAGGCGCGCGCGCGAGCTGCGCCCGGTCTTCGACACCGTGGACTATCTGCTCGACATCCATTCGATGGGGACGCCGTCGGCGCCCCTGATGATCGTCCATGGCCTCGGCAAGGAGCGGAAGCTCGCGAAGCAGGTGGGCGTGCCGCCATGGATCGTCGCCGGCCAGGGCCACATCCAGGGCAAGCGCCTGATCGAGTACACGCCGTTCAACGACCGCGCGAACAGCAAGACGGCGATCCTGGTCGAATGCGGCCAGCACTGGGAGAGCAACGCCGCCAAGGTCGCGCTCGACACCGCGCTTCGTTTCCTCGCCGTCACCGGCGCCATCGACGAAGCGACGATGATGAGCCATGTGCATGTCAAGTCGCCGAAGCCGCAGACGATGGTAGACGTCTCCGGCGGCTACACGGTGAAGACCGACCGATTCAAGTTCGTGAAGGACTTCACCGGCCTCGAGCATTTCGCCAAGGCCGGCTCGCCGATCGCCCAGGACGGCGACGAGACCGTGGCCACGCCGCATGACGATTGCTATCTGGTCATGCCGAACCATCGTGCGAAAAAGGGCGATCGTGCGCTCCGCTTCGCCCGGCGAAGCGACTGATCCGTCCGTGTCCCTCCTGATCAATCGCGCGGCCCGGCCGACCGGGGCGCTGGCCGCGGCCGCGCCGTATCTCTCGGCCGCACGGCTCGCTGAGGCGAAGGCCGAGATCTCGTCCTGGGACGGCTACCGGCCGACGCCGCTCGCCGATCTTCCCGGGCTTGCCCTCGGACTCGGGATCGCGTCGTTCCGGATCAAGGATGAAGGCCGGCGCTTCCACCTCAAGGCCTTCAAGGCGCTCGGCGGTCCCTATGCGATCGCCAGGATCGCCGCGCGTGACGGATCGGCGGGTCGCGTCTTCACCTCCGCGACCGACGGCAACCACGGACGAGCCGTCGCCTGGGGTGCGCAGCGGCTCGGGTGCCGCGCGGTGATCTACGTGCCGTCGGGCGTGAGCGAAAACCGCATCCAGGCGATCGCCGCCTTCGGGGCCGAGATCGTCCGCACCAAGGGCACCTACGACGAGGCGGTCGCCGAGTGCGCGGCAACGGCCAAGAAGAACGGCTGGACCGTGATCGCCGACACCAGCGAGGACCCGCACGACGAGGTCCCGAACCTGATCATGGAAGGCTACATGGTCGCGGTCGACGAGGCGGCCGATCAGATGGGCGCAGCCCCTACCCATATCTTCGCGCAAGCCGGCGTCGGCGGGCTCGCCTGCGCGGTTGCGGCCTATGCCGAGATCCGCTGGGGCGCATCGCGACCGCGCCTCGTCGTTGTCGAGCCCGACAAGGCCGCCTGCCTGATGCTGGCAGCGGAGCAGGGGCGTATCGCGCAGTTCCCCGGCGACCTCGAGACGGTGATGGGCGGGCTTTCCTGCGGCCTCGCTTCCGCCTCTGCCTGGACGGTGCTCCGCACCGCAGCTGATGCGTTTCTCTCGATCCCCGATGGCGGCGTGCCTGATGCGATGCGGCTGCTTGCCGATGGAGCCGGTGGCGACAAACCCGTCGTCGCCGGGGAGTCGGGCGTTGCCGGGCTGGCCGGCCTGATGGCGGTCGCGGCGTCGGAGGAGATGCGCGTGAAGCTCGGCCTCGATGGCAAGAGCCGCGTCCTCCTGTTCTCGACCGAGGGCGACACCGACCCTGCCCTCTACGCGAAGATCGTCGGGCGCACCGCCGAGGCCGTGCGCGGATAGACGACGCGGCCCGTCCGCGTCATGCTCGGAACGCCGTCTCATCTCTCCACCGTTTTCGGGATCTCACATGGCCCGCGTTCCGACCGACGAGCTGATCGCTCTCGAAGGCTTCTCCGCGCCCGCGTTCCTTCCCGACGGCTCTGCCTTGCTTTGTCTCGGTCCTGGCGACGGCGTGAATCAGGCCTGGGTCGTGCCTCTGGACGGCAAGGCGCCGAGGCGCCTCTCCCACGTTCCGGGCGAACGCTGCATGTCGGTGCGCGCATCGCCAGACGGCACTCAGGCGATCCTTTCGATCGATGCGGGCGGCGACGAGCACGCGCAGCTCTGGCTGGTACCGATCGCGGGCGGCGAGGCTAGGCGGCTGGTTAATGCACCGGAGACGATCCACACCTTCGGTACCTGGACGCCCGACGGCGCGGCGATCGTCTATGCCGCCAACGGACGCGACAAGGCGCGCTACGATCTGCACCGCATGACCATAGCCACCGGCAAGGTCGAGACGCTGGCGGAGAAGGGCGAGACTTTCCAGACCTCCGGCGTGCAGCCTGGCGGCAGCCTGATCGTGCTGACCGAGGATCACTCGACCTTCGACATCGGCATCAGCCTGTTCGACCTGAAGTCCGGCGAGCGCCGGCCGATCAGGCTGGCGTCTCGCCCCGTGAAGGCCAGCGGCTTCCGCTGGAACAAGGACGGTAGCGCGCTCTACTTCCTCGCCGACGGCGACCGCGACTTCCTCGGCATCGGCCGCTACACGCTCGCCGGTGGCAAGGTCGAGTGGCTCTATACGCCCGATGCCGACGTCGATGGCTTCGCGCTGGCGTCCGATGGCCGGCTCGCCGCGAACGTCAATCGGGACGGCTACAGCAAGCTCGTGCTGCTGTCGCCGGAGGGCAGGCCGCGGCCGCTGTCGGTCTCGCCCGGAGGCGTGATCTCGGAGATGGCCTGGTCACCGGACGGCAAGCGGCTGGCCTTCGCCTTCTCGACGCCGACCGCCGGCAGCCGCATCCGCCTCCTCGACGTTGCCGCCGGCACGGTGGCGGCGCCGATGGCGGGCGAAACCGCCGGCCGCCTGGTCGGCACCTTGGTCGAGCCGGAGCTGGTGAAGTTCGAGAGCTTCGACGGCGTGCCGCTTTCGGGCTTCCTCTATCGCCCAAAGGGCACCGCGCCGGCGCGCGGCTGGCCGGTCGTCATGTTCGTGCATGGCGGGCCAGAGAGCCAGACCAAGGCGAACTACCGTTTCGACCTGCATGTGCTGGTCGAGGCGGGTTACCTGGTCTTCGCGCCCAACGTCCGTGGCAGCACCGGCTACGGCCGGCGCTACGCGGGACTCGACGATCGCGAGCGGCGCATGGACAGCGTGCGCGACCTCGGGGTCTGCGGCGAGTGGCTGAAGCGCCGGCCGGGCGTCGATCCCCGGCGCATGGCGATCTGGGGCGAGAGCTATGGCGGATTCATGGTTCTCTCGGCGCTCGCCGAGCAACCGGATCTCTGGCAGGCCGGTGTCGACATCTTCGGTGTCGTCAACTTCGAGACGTTGCTCCGCGACACCGGGCCGTGGCGCCGTGGGCATCGGGCGACCGAGTACGGCGACCCGCTGGTCGACCCGGATCTGATGCGCTGGCTCTCGCCGAGCAGCCGTGCCCACCGTATCAAGGTTCCGCTGTTCGTCAGCCACGGCGACCGCGACCCGCGCGTGCCGAAGAGCGAGTCCGACCAGATCGTCGCCTTCCTCAAGAAGCGCGGGATGCCGGTCGAGTACCAGGAGATCGCGTACGAAGGACACGGCTACTGGCGGCCGGCCAACCGCAAGCGCGCCTATGACGGCGTGCGCGAGTTCCTCGACCGCCAGCTCGCGAAGAACGACTAGGCGGCTTTCCGCTGCGTCTGTTCCTCGAGGAACGGGATCAGCGCCGCTGCAGTCTCGTCCGGCGCTTCTACCGGGATCGAGTGCCCGACGCCCTCGAGCTCGACCAGCCGGCCGCGCGGGCCCAGCTCCTCTGCCAGCATGCGGCCGTTGGCCGGCACGGCCGCCACGTCGGCCAGGCCCTGGATGATCAGCACGGGAGCCTTGCCGGCGGTCCACCACTCTTCGGTCGGCGTCGCGCTCGCGGCAGTGAGGCAGGACTTCATGACCGTCTCGTTCCAGCCGTCGAGCCAAGGCGTGGGATCGCGGCCAGGCCCGAAGGAGGCGATACGGAGCGAGGCGGCGCGTTGCTCGCGGGTCGCGTTCTTGTCTTTGCCGGCATCGATCGCCTTTTGGATCTCGGGCGAGGGCGGAACCTTGCCGCTGGCGCCGAGGCAGACGACGGCGACCGCCCGGTCCGGGTGATATGCGGCGACCGCGCGGGCGACACGATTGCCGAAGGCGTGGCCGACGAGGATCGCCTTGGCATCCCCGGCCGCCTCGATCGCCGCCACCACGTCGGCCGCGAGATCGCGGAGCGTGATCCCCTCCATCGGGCCGGTACTCTCGCCGATGCCTCGGGTTTCCGGCAGCAGCACGCGGAAGCCCGCCTCCGCGACCTTGCGCGAGAGCGGCACGATGTCGTCGGGGTTGCGGCCGAGGCCCGGCATCACCACGACGAGCGGACCGGAGCCGCGCACGAAGGCCCTGATCCGCGCCTCGCCGTTGAAGGCGCGGATGGTGTCGAAGTCCTTCATGAAGTCCTCAGGTCTTGTCGATGTTCCAGAAGACGAGGATGCCGGTCTTGAGCACGCCCGTGACGTTCTTCCGCCACAGGAAGGGCTGCTTGAACTGTCCGAGCGGCACGTAGGGGATCACTTCCCAGAGGCGCTTGTGCATCGCCTCGACCAATGCCTTCTGCTTGGCAGGATCGGTTTCCTTCATGTACGCGTCGCGCATCTTCTCGACCACCTCGTCGCAGGGCCAGCCGACGAAGTTCTTGCCGTCGCAGGTCATGATCGTCGACGGGCTGGTGATCGGGCTCGCGAGATGCGAGCCGTTGGCGGTGGTGTGGAAGATGTTCCACCCGCCCTGGTCGGGCGGATCCTTCTTCGAGCGCCGCACGGTGACGCTGCCCCAGTCGGAAAGCTGCAGGTCGACGTTGAAGCCGATCGACTTCAGCTTCTCGGCCGTCAGCAGGCTCATCGCGTTGTAGGCCGGGATGTCGGAGCCGCCGATGATGACGATCTTGCGGCCGTCGTAGCCGGACTCCTTGACCAGCTGGCGCGCCTTCTCGAGGTCCGGCTTGCGGAAGGCCTCGGAGCCCGCTTCGGTGCCGTTCGGCGTGCCGCAGACCCAGAAGGCGTAGCACTCGATCCACCACTTCTTGTCGCCGTAGGCCGCGGTCATGTAGTCGGCCTGGTTCACCATGTAGGCGAGCGCCATCCGCGCCTTCACGTTGTTGAACGGCGGATGGAGCGAGTTGGGCCGGAGCGCGCCGTAGGTGTCGATCGGCCATACCTCGCCGATGACGATGTTCGGGTCCTTCTCGACCGTCGAGATCAGGTCGAGCGACGGCGCGTCGAGGAAGTCGACTTCGCCCGACCGGAGAGCGGCGAACGCTGTCGCCGCGTCCGGGATGATCTGGAACTCGATGCGGTCGAGCTTCGGCACCTTGCCGCCGGCCATGCCCGAGGGCGGTTCGGCACGCGGCACGTAGTCCTTGTTCTTCTCGTACACGGTCTTGGCGCCGGGCACGTACTCGCCTTTAACGAACTTGAAGGGGCCGGAGCCGATCGTCTCGGTGATGACCGTGAACGGATCGACCATCGCCTCCTTCTCGCGAAGGATGCCGCCGTCGATGTTGCGCGCACCCGAGATCAGGTATTCGACGAAGCCGAACGGCTCCTTCATCTTGAGAACGAATGTCTGGTCGTCGACGCGGTCGATCGAGGCGACGAGGCTGGTCAGCTTCTGGATCTGGGTATCGCGGGTGAACTGCCGCTTCATCGAGGCGACGACGTCCTTCGTCGTCACCGCCTGGCCGTCGTGGAACTTGAGGCCCGGCCGCAGCTTGAAGGTATAGGTCAGCTTGTCGGCCGAGACCTGGTAGTCGCCGACCATCTGCGGCCGGCTCACCAGGTTCTCGTCCCAGGTGAACAGGCTGTCGTAGATCATGCCGACATGGATGGACGTCGCGTTCGCCGCGGGCTGGTGCGGATCGAACACCTTGGCCTCGGCCTGCGGCACGACCTTCAGCACCTTCTGCGCTGCGGCGGGTTGGGCGAAGAGGACGAGGGTTGCGACGATCAGGCTCGAAGCAAGGCGGGACGTGAGCGGAGAACGCATGAAAGCAACCTCCCTGGCGGCACCTTTCCGAAAGGAAAGCACGCCGGCCGACCCCTGGAAAGGGGGAGGGAGCTATAGGCGGCCAGGAGGTCGGGATGTCACCCGTCTCGCCCGCATGCCGGGAAGGCTAGGCCTTCCCCAGTCCGGCCAGCGCCTGGCGCAGCACGTCGTTGGAGCGGCTGGTCACCATGATCTTCCACTCGAAGATCGAGGGATAGAAGGCCTCGCGGACCTTCGCCTTGATCTCCTTGCCCTGCGCCGACTTGGGGTCCCCCCAGGCGTAGAGCCAGTTGTCGGCGCGGAGCGAGCCCAGCACGTCGCGCACCGGATGGGTGCCGTACTCGATGCCGCCGACCGTGCAGCGCGTGTTCGGCAGCGTCTTCACCAGCGAGCGCGACAGCGTGCCCTTGACGCCGCCGGGGACGTGCTTCGACTTGTCCTTCTTGGCTTCCTCGATTTGCTCGACGGTCGGCGTCACATGGTCGAACCACTTTCGCGCCATGCCTTCGCCGACGCTGCCGCCGTAATAGAGATCGCCGAAGCCGAGGGGGCCGAGACCCGTGTGGTAGTCGACGAGGCAGAGGTCGGTCGCACCCTTCATCCATTCCTGGGCGATGCTCTCGAAGGTGCGGCGCGACCAGGTCGGCTTGGAGCCGCCGTAGAAGGTGCCCTTGTTGTTGACGTACTGCCCGCTGTGGATCGCTTTCGGCACGAAGTCGGTGTTGTTCGGCATGTTGTAGAAGGCCGAGATCGCCGCATCCGCCTTGGCGACCGACTCCGGCGTCCACACCTTCGGATTCGCGTGTTCCTGGAGCGCCTCGTAGTCCTTGTTCTCCGGCAGCGGCTCGGAGAAGTCGACGAAGTTGCGGTTGAGGTCGACATTGTCCTCGGTCACGCGCCGGCCATGGGCGAAGCCGTGCGGGTTGATCGCATGCACGAGCAGGACAGCGGTGTCGGCCCTGGCGTCGCGATGGTAGTGGCGATTCTCGAGGAACGAGATCTGTGCGCCCGACCCGCAATATCCCTCGATGCCGTGGGTCGAGGAGGTCATGACCAGCAGCTTCTTCGCGTCGCGCGGGCCCAGCCAGGCGACGTCGGTCGCGAGGTCGCCGCCGTCCGGGCCTTTTAGCGGATGCGGATAGCTCTCGACCAAATGCGCGCCGGCGGCCTCGGCCGCCTTCAGGAACTTCTCGCGGGCCTCGGCATAGGACTGGGAGAAGAATGAAGCGACCGGCGGCATGGAGACTCCTATCGCGGCGTGACGAGGTGGCAGGCGACCTGGTGGCCCTGGCCGGCATCGACCAGCGGCGGCTCGATCTCGCGGCAGCGTGCTTCGGCGACGGGGCAGCGGGTGTTGAAGCGGCAGCCCTTCGGCGGTGCCATCGGGCTCGGCACGTCGCCGGTCAGGACCGTCCGATTGCGGGGCTCGCCCGGCTTGGCGATCGGGATCGCCGAGAGCAGGGCCTTGGTATAGGGGTGCAGCGGGTCGTCGTAGAGGGCGTGCTTGTCGGTGATCTCGACGATCTTGCCGAGATACATGACCGCGACCCGGTCGGCGATGTGGCGGACGACCGCGAGATTGTGGCTGATGAAGAGATAGGTGAGGCCAAGCTCGCGCTGCAGGTCCCGCATCAGGTTGATCACCTGCGCCTGGATCGAGACGTCGAGCGCCGAGACCGGCTCGTCGCAGACGATGAACTTGGGATTGAGCGCCAGCGCGCGGGCGATCCCGATCCGCTGGCGCTGGCCGCCGGAGAACTCGTGCGGATAGCGCTTGGCGTAGTCGGGCGCCATGCCGACCAGCTTCAGCAGCTCGGCGACGCGGGCGCGCCGCTCCTCGGCGGTGCCGATGCCGTGCACCTTGAGCGGCTCTGAGATGATGCCCTCGACCGTCTTCCGCGGATTGAGCGACGAGAACGGGTCCTGGAAGATGATCTGCACGTCGCGGCGCCGCGCGCGCAGCTCCTTGTCGGGGATCTTGGCGATGTCGTCGCCGTTGAGCTTGATCGAGCCCGAGGTGGGATCGATAAGGCGGATCAGGAGGCGACCGGTGGTGGACTTGCCGCAGCCGGACTCGCCGACCAGGCCCAGGGTCTCGCCGCGGGCGACGGTGAAGCTGATGTCGTCGACCGCGCGGACTTGGCCGGTGACGCGCGAGCTGAAGAAGCCCTTCCTGACCGGGAAGTGCTTCACCAGGTTCTCGACCTCGACGAGGTTGTCTGCGCTGGTCATCGAGGGCCGGTCATCGGTTGTCGACGTTCATGCGCGGGTCGAGCACGTCGCGGAGCCCGTCGCCCAGCAGGTTGAGGCCGAGCACGGTCATCGCGATCGCGATACCCGGGAACAGCGTGATCCAGGCCGCTTCGCGGATGTAGTCCTTGCCCTCGGCGATGATGTTGCCCCAGCTCGGCGTCGGCGGAGGCGGCCCGACGCCGAGGAAGCTCAGGACCGCTTCGGCGATCACCGCATAGGCGAAGACGAAGGTCAGCTGCACCATCAGCGGCGCCATGCTGTTGGGCAGGATGTGCTCGACCATGATACGGAAGTTGCTGGCGCCGACCGCATGCGCCGCGTGCACGTAGTCGGCCTCGCGCACGACCAGCACCGAGGCGCGGACGACGCGCGCCACGCGCGGAATGTAGACGGCCGAGAGCGCGACCACGATGTTGACCGCCGAGGGCCCGAGGGCGGCGGCGAGGGCGAGAGCCAGCAGGATGGTCGGGAACGCCATCAGCGCGTCCATGACCCGCATCAGGATGTTGTCGAACTTCCGGAAGTACCCGGCCATCAGCCCGATCGCGGTGCCGACCAGCGCGGTCATCGCCACCGTGGCGAAGCCGATCGAGATCGAGAGCCGGGCGCCGTAGACGACGCGGGTGTAGATGTCGCGACCGAAATTGTCGGTGCCGAAGAAGTTGTCGAGGCCGGGCGGCCGGAAGCGGAAGCGGGCGCGGACCTGCACCGGGTTGTGGGTGGCGAGCCAGTCGGCGAAGACCGCCATGATCACCATCAGCATGAACAGCACGAGGCCGGTCATGAACAGCCGGTGCTCGAGCAGTCGTCGGACCGTCGTCTTGCGCTGGCGGAGCGGTGCGGCGGCATGCGCGATGCCGACGGGGGCGGCGGTCTCAGTCATAGCGCACACGCGGGTCGAGGAAGGCGTAGAGCACGTCGACCAGCAGGTTGATCCCGACGAACATCGCCGCGGTCAGCAGCAGTCCGCCCTGGATGACCGGATAGTCGCGGCTGAAGATCGAGGTCGCGAGCAGCCGGCCGAGGCCGGGCAGCGAGTAGACGGTCTCGATCACCACCGAGCCGGTGAGCAGCAGGCTGAAGATGATGCCGATAACGGTGATGACCGGGATCATCGCGTTCTTGAGCGCGTGCTTGCCGACCACTTTCAGCATCGGCAGGCCCTTGGCGCGGGCGGTGCGGATGTAGTCCTGCCTGAGGACCTCCAGCATGGTCGAGCGGGTGATGCGCGCGAGCAGGCCCATCTGCAGCAGGCCGAGAGAAAGGGAGGGGAGCAGCAGGCTCTTGAACCAGGGCCAGGCGCCCTGGGCGAAGGGCACGTAGCCGCCCGCCGGCATCAGGTCGAGGATCACCGAGAAGAAGATGATCAGCATCAATCCCAGCCAGAAGTTCGGCAGCGACACGCCGACCAGCGCCACTGTCATCACCGCCTGGTCGATCCAGGTGTTGGCGCGCAGAGCGGCGATGATGCCGCAGGGGATGCCGATCGCCAGGGTCAGCATGAACGACAGGAGCGCCAGCGCCAGCGTGATCGGGATCCGCTCGCCGATCGCGGTCGAGACGTCGCGGCCGAGCAGGATCGAGCGGCCGAGGTCGCCCTGGGTCAGGCCCCAGAGCCAGCGGCCGAGCTGGGTGAGGAAGGGCTGGTCCAGGCCGAGCTGGACGCGCATCCGGTCGATCTCGGCCGCGGTCGCCTGCGGGCCTGCCATCACCGTCGCCGGGTCGCCAGGAACCAGCTGCATGATGCAGAACGAGATCAGGGTGACGATCAGCAGGACCGGGAAGGCGGCCAGGACCCGCTGGATGATGTAGCGGCCCATGAATCTCCGACGATACCAGAAAACAGAAGCCCCGCCCGGACGTCCGCCCGAGCGGGGCTTGAGATTACGTCAACCGAAGGACTACTCCAGCCAGACGTTCCAGAGCCGCGGAATACGGTAGGGGATGAAACCCTTCACGTTGGAACGGGCGGCCATGACCTTGGTCAGGTCGCCCATCTTCAGCATCTTCACGTCCTCGTAGAGGGCTTCCTGCATCTTGGCGAAGGTCGCCTTGCGGTCGTTCAGCGTGGCGCCGCCCAGCATCTCGGCGTAGAGGGCGTCGAAGGCGGTGTCGGGCTTGCCGGTCAGGGTATTGGGGCCAGTCATCAGCACCATGGCGCCGAAGGGGCCGACCGCCGGGCCGGAGCCCAGGCCCGTGAACGAGAGGTGCCAGCCGCCGTCGGGCTTGCGCTGGCGGGCCGCACCGGTCGGGAGGTCGACCGGATCGAGCTTAACCTTGAAGCCGATCGCCTTCATCTGCTCGACCAGCACGACGGCCGCGTCGTACATGCTCTGGTAGGCCGGGAGCGTCATGACGACGATCTCCTCGCCCTTGTAGCCGGACGACTTCAGCAGGTCCTGCGCCTTCTTCAGGTCCTTCACGTTGTAGTACTGCTTGCCGGCGTCGGTGTAGTAAGGCGTGCCCGGATACTGGAAGCCCGGCTGCAGGTCGAAGGCGCCGTCGGTCGCGACGTCCATGATCTCTTCCATGTCGAGACCGATCTGCATCGCGCGGCGGATGTTCTTGTTGTCGAACGGCGCGAAGGTGTGATTCACCCAGGCGCCGTGGATCCACCAGCGCTGCACCGGATAGAGCGTGAGCGCCTTGTTGTCCTTGAGGCGCTTGGCGGCCTTGGTCGGCACGTCCTCGGAGATCTGGAACTGGCCGGTCTCCATGCCGGCGACACGGGCGACCGGCTCCTTGACGTAGCGGAAGTCGAGCTCGTCCAGCCACGCGACCTTGTGGCCGCCGAAGCCGTTGGTGCCCTTGAAACGGGTGTCGGCGACGTAGCCGTCGTAGCGCTTCAGCTTCACGTGGCTGTCGGCGACCCACTCGACGTACTGGTAGGGACCGGTGCCGATGATGTCGGACTTGCCGCCTTCACGGTCCTTCTGATCGGCGGGGATGATGACGACAGGATTGCCGAACTGGCTCAGCTCCTCCATCGCGACGGGCACCTTCTTGCGCAGCTTGATCACGAAGGTGTCGGCATCCGGCGCCGTCATCTCGGCGATCTGCTCGAAGAATCCGCGCTGCACGCCGACCTTGGCGAAGCGCTGGTACGAGGCGAGCACGTCGGCCGAGCTCATGGCCTTTCCGTTGTGAAATTTGATCCCCTTGCGGATCTTGAAGGTGTAGGTGAGGCCGTCGGTCGACTCGGCGAAGCTCTCGGCGAGCTCCATCATCGGCGCGTTGTTCTCGTCGCGCGTGACCAGCTGCTCGTAGACCTGCATCACCACATTGCGGACGGCGATGTTGGTCGAGAAATGCATGTCGAGCGTCGGCGGACCCGCCTCCTGGGCGATCACCGCGGTGCCGCCCTTCTTCTGGGCGTGCGCGGGCTCCGCGGCAACGCCGACGGCGACGAGCGCCGCGACGGCGGTCGCGGTTCTGAAGCATGCGGAAAGATTACGAACGGACATGACGGCGCCTCCCCTGGGATCGGATGACTATCCTATACGAAAATATCTGCCCGGCTGCCATGGCGGCGCGTTTAGGGACGGCGCGGCCGCTGCCACACCTCTGGGTTGACGACGAGGTCCTCGCGCGGCCTCCCGCCGCCGGCGACGGCCAGGATGTTGTCGGTTGCGATCGTCATCGCGGCGTCGATGGCCCGCTTGTTCCCGCCGGCCGCATGCGGCGTGAAGATCGCGTTCTTCGCCTTGAGGAGGGGCGATCCTACCGGCGGCTCCTTCTTGAAGACATCGAGGCCGGCGCCGGCGATCCGGCCGGAATCGAGCGCATCGGTCAGCGCCTGCTCGTCCACCATGCTGCCGCGGGCGGCGTTGATCAGGTAGGCGGTGGGCTTCATCAGGCCGAGCGTGCGTGCGTTGATCAGGTCCGCGGTCTCGGCATTGGCGGAGCAGTGCAGGCTGACGATGTCGGATGAGCGGAAGATCGTGTCCTTGTCGACCAGCTCCAGCCCGTTCGCCTTGATGAAGGCGTGATCCGGCTTGATGTCGTCGACCAGGATCCGCATCTCGAAGGCCTTGGCGCGGCGGACCACGGCCTTGCCGATGCGCCCGAGCCCGATGATCCCGATGGTCGACTTCCACAGGGAGTCGTGGGTCTGCGCCTGCCATCCGCCGCCGGCGATCTGCGGATGGTAGGTGAAGAGGCGTGTCGCCAGCGCCCCCATCAGCGAGAAGGCGAGGTCGGCGACCGACTCGTGGTTGGAGCCGAAGGCCATCGCCAGCACGACGCCGTGGGCCGTCGCCGCATCGACGTCGACCGCGTCCCAGCCGACACCGAGGCGGGCGATCACCTTCAGGTCCTTCGCCGCCTCGAACACGGGCTCGATATAGCGCTCGGCGCCGGCCATCGTCGCGATGCAGCCGTCGAGCGCCTTCGCCAGCTCCTCCGGCGTGAAGTTGCGGCCGTTCGGGTTGAAGACGAGGTCGAGCCCCGCCTCCTTGAGCCGCGTCAGCTCGGGATGGCTCGCGTTGTTGAGGCGATAGGGCGAGATCAGGACCTTGGGCTTGGACATGCGCGGGAGCACCTGAAGCGGCGACGGGGAGCGTATCTAAGCGCAGGCGGCCGCGGATGGCGAGGCCGGCTACAGGCTTCCTGGGCCTTCACGACTCCTGGATCTTCATGCGGGGATCGAGCAGGTCCCGAAGCCCGTCGCCGAGCAGGTTGAGGCCGAGCACGGTGATCGAGATCGCAAGTCCCGGGAACAGGCAGATCCAGGCGGCTTCGCGCAGGTAGTCGCGGCCGTCGGCGATGATGTTGCCCCAGGTCGGTGCCGGCGGGGGCGGGCCCATGCCGAGGAAGCTCAAGGCGGCTTCGGACAGGACCGCGTAGGCGAAGACGAAGGTGAGCTGGACGACGAGAGGTCCCAGGCAGTTCGGCAGCAGGTGGCGGAGCAGGATGCGGGCGTCTGTGGCGCCGGCCGCGCGCGCGCCGGCGACGAAGTCCATCTCGCGCAGCACCAGCGTCGAAGCACGGACGATGCGCGCGGTGCGCGGCGCATAGACGACGGTGAGCGCGATCACCGCATTGGTCGCCGATGGGCCGAGCGCGGCGGTGATGGCGACGGCGAGCAGGATCGCCGGAAACGACATCAGCGCATCCATCGCTCGCATCAGGGGCTCGTCGAGGTTCCGGTAGTAGCCGGACAGCAGGCCGATCAGCGTGCCGGCTGCGCCGGCGAGAACCACCGTGGCGAGGCCGATCAGGATCGAGACGCGGGACCCGAAGGCGACGCGGCTCCAGACGTCGCGTCCCAGATTGTCGGCCCCCATCAGGTAGGACGCGCCAGGCGGCGCGAAGGCTTGGCTGATCCGCGTGCGCTCGGGCGCACGCGTCGTGATGAGGTCGGCGAAGACCGCGAGCAGGACGATGGACAGGCAGAGGATCGCGCCGGTGACGAAGAGCGGATGGCGGAGGTAGCGTCGCCAGGGCGCCCTTTGCAGCGGAGCGGCGGAAGCTACGTTCATCAGTCGTACCGGATGCGCGGGTCGACGTAGGCGTAGAGCACGTCGACCACGAGGTTGATCAGCACGAACATCGCCGCCGTCATCAGCAGGCCGCCCTGGATCAGGGGATAGTCGCGCGTCAGGATCGCGCTGGCCATGAGCCGGCCGAGCCCGGGGATCGAGAACACGGTCTCGATCACCACCGATCCGGACAGCATCAGGCTGAAGATGATGCCGATGATCGTGATCACCATCACCATGACGTTCATCAGCGCGTGCTTGCAGATCACCATCCAGGCGGGCAGCCCCTTGGCCCGGGCGGTGCGGACGAAATCCTGCCGCAGTGTCTCGACCATCGCCGAGCGGGTGATGCGGGCGAGCAGCCCCACCTGCAGGAGCGCCAGCGAGAAGGCCGGCAGCAACAGGCTCACAAGCCAGTCGCGCGGGCTCTGGGCGAAGGCGACGTAGCCGCCGGCCGGCAGCAGGTCGAAGGAGACGGCGAAGACGATGATCAGGATCAATCCCAGCCAGAAGGACGGCACCGAGACGCCGATCACCGCCAGAGTCATGACCAGCTGGTCGATCCAGGTGTTCTGGCGGATCGCGGCCAGGATGCCGGCGCCGAGCCCGAGGACGATGGTCATGGCGAAGGCGACGAGCGCCAAGCCGATCGTCGCCGGCAGACGCTCGATCAGCGCCTGGCCGACGGAGCGGCCGAGGGTCATCGACTGTCCCATGTCGCCGACGGCGATGCCGGCGTACCAGCGGACCAGCTGGACGTGAAAGGGCTGGTCGAGGCCGAACTGCCTGCGAATCTCCTCGATCTGGTCGGCCGTCGCCGCGAGCCCGGCCATGACCACCGCCGGGTCGCCGGGCACCATCTGCATGATCGAGAAGGAAATGAGGCTCACCAGCAGCAGGACGACGATGGTCACCAGCAGCCGGCGGACGATGAACGCACCCATCTGGAAAGAACGCTCCCGAGAGCGGCCGCGGCGTCCTCAAGCGGGCGCCGCGGCCATGTCGGCTACTCGAACCAGACGTCCCACATGCGGACCGCGCCGGCATAGGGCTTGAAGCCGCCGAGGTTCTTCACCATGGCGAGCTTGTTGCCGGAATCGCCGAGCTTGAAGACATAGACCTGGTCGGCCATGCGGCCCTCGATCTGCGTCCACGCGGCCTTGCGGTCCTCGAGCTTGAGCGACTTGTTGAACTTGGTCCAGGCCTCCTCGAGCACCGGATCCTTGTCGGCGAAGGCGATGTGGGTCGAGCCCCAGAACAGCTTCATGTAGCTGTAGGGACCGACGAAAGGCTGGATCGCCAGGCCCGAGGCGGCCATGTTCCAGCCTTCGCGCTTGCGCGAAAGGTCGGCCATGGTCGGCCAGTCCAGCACCTCGAGCTTGATGTTGACGCCGATGTCCTTCAGCTGCTCGGTCATCACCAGCGCGGACTTGTACATGTACTGGTAGTCCTTGTTGGTGAGCATGACGATCGGCTCACCCTTGTATCCGGACTCGGCCAGCAGCTGCTTCGCCTTCTTGGCGTCGTTGACGTTGTAGTAGGGCTTGCCCGCGTCGTTGAAGTACGGGTTGTTCGGGTAGACGAAGGAGTGGTTGAGCTTGAAGTTGCCGTCGGTCGCCGCGGTCATGACCTCCTTCATGTCGACCGCCGCCTGCATCGCCTGGCGGAGCTTCACGTTGTTGGTCGGTGCCTGTACCGAGTTGATCAGCATCACCGGCTGGGCGGCCGGCAGGAGGTCGACCACCTTGAGCTTGGCGTTGCTAGAGAGCCGCTGCGCCGAGGGCACCGGCACGTCCTCGATGTAGTGGACCTGCCCGGCCTCGAGCGCGGCGACGCGCGCCGATGCCTCGCGGATGATGCGGACGGTCACCGTGTCGAAATAGGCGGTCTTCTTGCCGCCGAGACCGTCCGCGGCCTTCCCCGGCGCGGCGGCGTAGCCGTCGAAGCGCTTCAGCTTCAGGTGGGTGTCGGGCTCCCACTCGACGAACTGGTAGGGGCCGGTCGAGATGTGGCTGGTCTTGTTGACCGGCTTCGAGGCTTCCTCGGCCGGGATGATCGTCGTCGGCGAGGCTGGCGAAGCCAGGCGGTCGAGGAACGAGGTGTCGAGCGCCTTCATCTTGAAGACGACGGTGTAGGGATCCGGCGTGTCGATCCGCTCGACCGAGGCCATCGTCGTCTTCTCCGGGCTCAGCTGCCCGAAGCGGTCGAACGAGGCCTTCACGTCGGCGGAGGTCATCTCCTTGCCGGTGTGGAACTTGACCCCCTTGCGGAGCGCGAAGGTGTAGGTGAGGCCGTCCTCGGCGACGGAGACCTTCTCCGCGAGATGCGGGATCGGCGCTGTGTTCTCGTCGATCACCATCAGCGTCTCGTACATGCCGAGCATCATGTTGCGCGCGGCAGCCGAGGCGGTGAAATGCGGGTCGAGCGTATTGGTGCCGGCAGGCTGTGCCATCACCATGTCGCCGCCCTTCTTCTGGGCGAGCGCGGTGCCCGAAGCGAGCGCCATGGCAACGATGAGACCGGCGGAAAGCGGCAAGCGGTACGTCGTCATGGAAGCCTCCAGGAGTTGATTTTTCGGGAAGGCGACGAGACCAATGCGGGCCCGTTGAACCGGGCGATTTCTCGGATCGGCAAAACTTATCTTATCGGCAAGAGGGGGGCTGTCTACCGAAATGCACCTGTTCCGGCAGGCGGAAACTCGCTCTGGCGTTGAGGGCGCGCGGCAGCGTAGCGTTGCCCGCCTGAACGGATGTTGAAGGGAGGTGGCATGCGGATCAGCGATGCCAACTGGTCGATGGTCGAGGCCTACCTCAAGCACGACGATCGCTGCGTGCTGCCCATCGGCTCGACCGAACAGCATGGCTATCTGAGCCTCTCGGTCGACGCGATCCTGTCGGAGCGCGTGTCGGTCGAGGCGGCCGAGCCGCTCGGCATCCCGGTCTTCCCGGTCCTCCCCTACGGCATCACGCCCTACTACCTGTCGTTCCCCGGCACGATGTCGGTCAGGGCGTCGACCTACATGGCGCTGATCCGCGACCTGCTCGAGAGCCTCTACAAGACCGGCTTCCGCCGCGTGCTGATCGTCAACGGCCACGGCGGCAACTCGCCGGCGATGGCGGTGACGATGGAATGGATGAGCGACCACCCGGGTACGCGGGCGCGCTTCCACAACTGGTACAACGCGCCGAAGACCTGGAAGAAGGTGCTGGAGATCGACCCGATCGCGACGCACGCGTCGTGGCTCGAGAACTTCACCTGGACCCGGCTTCCGGGCGTCGAGATGCCGACCCAGCGCAAGCCCATGGTCGACATGTCCAAGATCAAGGACCGCGGGCCCGAAGGCGTCCGCCAGGTCATCGGCGACGGCAACTATGGCGGCTACTACCAGCGCGACGACAAGGAGATGCAGGCGATCTGGGAGGTCGCGGTCGCGGAGACGCGCGCCTTGATGGCCGGGAGCGTCTGGGAATGAGCACGCCGATCGTCATCTGGGGCGCGGGCGCCATCGGCGGCACGCTCGGCGCATACCTCGCCCGCGCAGGCGAGGACGTGCTGCTGGTCGACATCGTCGAGGATCACGTCAAGGCGATGAACGCCGACGGTCTCTCGATCGAAGGACCCGTCGAGACCTTCCGCCAGAAGGTCAAGGCCGCGACGCCGGCCGAGGTGAAGGGCACCTTCGATCGCATCATCCTTGCGGTGAAGGCGCATCACACCGAGGCCGCGACCGGCGCGCTGCTGCCGCATCTCGCGGCCGACGGCGTCATCGTCTCGGCTCAGAACGGCCTCAACGAGATCGCGATCTCGAAGATCGCCGGTGAGAAGCGGACGATGGGCTGCTTCGTCAATTTCGGCGCCGACTGGCACGGGCCGGGACGGATCCTCTACGGCAACCGCGGCTTCATCGCGCTCGGCGAGCTCGACGGCACGACCACGCCGAGGCTCCAGGAGATGCACCGGCTCTTCTCGATCCTCGAGCCGAACACGGTCGTGACCGACAACATCTGGGGCTATCTCTGGGGCAAGCTGGGTTACGGCGCGCAGCTGTTCGCGACCGCGCTGACCATGGGCTCGATGACCGAGAATTTCGAATCCAAGCGACACTTCCCGGTCTTCGACCGGCTTGCGCGCGAGGTGGTGGCGGTCGCGGCTAGGCGCGGCGTGAAGCCTCTCGGCTTCAACGGCTACGACCCGATGGCCTACATGCCGGGGGCGCCGGAAGCGGCCGCGCGGAAGTCGGTCGCGGACATGGCCGAGTTCAACCGCCACGGCGCCAAGACCCACTCCGGCGTCTGGCGCGACCTCGCGGTGCGCAAGCGCAAGACCGAGGTCGACTCTCAGATCGCCGTCGTCTCCGTCATCGCCCGCGAGATGGGCATGACGACGCCGGTGATCGACCGGCTGGTCGAGCTGATCCATGACGTCGAGGACGGCCGCCGCCAACAATCCTGGGAAACTCTGGACAGGTTGCTCGACACATGCAGCTCGACTTCACCGGCCGCCGCGTAGTCGTCACCGGCGCCGCCCAAGGCATCGGCCGCGGCATCGTTCAGGCCTTCGCTCGATCGGGCGCCCGCGTCCACGCGCTCGATCTCGATCCAGAGGGCCTCAAGGGCGCGACCGCGGCGGGCGCCGTCGGAACGGCCTCGCTCGATCTCGCGGATCGCGCCGCCGTGCACGCGACCATGGCGAAGATCGCCGAGGCCGAGGGCGGCATCGACATCCTGGCGATGGCGGCGGGCGGCGTCCGCGGCCAGGTCAACCGGCCGATCGAAGAGATCGACGAAGAGAAGTGGCACGTGCTGTTCGAGGCGAACGCCGACAGCGCCTTCTGGTGCATCCAGGCGGTTGCCCCGGTGATGAAGCGCCAGAAGAAGGGCCGCGTCGTCACGATCTCGTCGGGCGCCGGCCTTCGCCCGAGCCTGACCGGCATCCAGGGCTATGCCGCGGCCAAGCACGCGGTGGTCGGCATCACCCGCCAGCTCTCATGGGAGCTGGCGCCGCACGGCATCACCGTCAACAGCGTGGCGCCCGGCTTCGTGATCTCGAACCCTTCGACCCAGAAGCAGTGGGACAGCTACGGGCCAGAGGGCCAGAAGCGGCTGGTCGAGAACACGCACACGCGTCGCCTCGGCAAGCCGGAGGACATCGCCAACGCAGTTCTGTGGCTCGCATCCGACCAGGCGAGCTGGATCACCGGCCAGATCATCTCGGTCGACGGCGGCCGCAGCTGAGGCCTTACTCCGAGGCGAGCGCCACCACCGGATCGAGGTTGGCGGCCTTCCTGGCCGGCAGGTAGCCAAACAGCAGGCCCGTCGCGAAGGCGCAGCCGAACGCGAGCAACACCGGCTCCGGCGACAGCAGGACCGGGCGGCCGAACACGGCGAAGAGCCAGGTGGCCCCCAGCCCGACGGCGACGCCGACGATGCCGCCGAGCGTGCAGATCGCCAGCGCCTCGCCGTTGAACTGAAGCATGATGTTCGCGCGCCGGGCGCCCGCGGCCATGCGGACGCCGATCTCGCGCGTGCGCTCGGTGACGCTGACCAGCATGATGTTCATGACGCCGATGCCGCCGACCAGCAGCGAGATCGCCGCGATCGACCCCAAGAGGATGGTCATCGTGGTGTGCGCCTCGGTCGCCGACTGGATGATCGCGGTCATGTTGCGGATCTGGAAGTCCTCGGCTCGGTGCCGGAGCGTCAGCAGGTGCGTGATCGCTTCCTGAGTCTCGTCGATCGCCGAGAGGTCGTCGACCTTGACCGTGATCCGCTGCACGTAGCGCTGGCCGAAGAGTCGGAGGGTGCCGGTCGAGATCGGCACGTAGATCACGTCGTCCAGGTCCCAGCCGTATGGGGTGGCTCCTTTGGGTGCCAGCGTCCCGATCACGCGGAAGGGGATGTTGTTGATGAGGACGACGTTGCCGACGGCCTCGGTGCCCAAGGGAAAGACCGCCTTCGCCACCGTCCGGCCGAGGATCGCGACCGGCGCGTAGTCCTCGACGTCGGTCTCTGAGAAGAACGTCCCGGCTTCCATCTGCCACGCCCGGACTTGCGGGAAGATCGCATTGGTCGCGTTGACGACGCTCATGTAGTCGCGGTTCCGGTAGCGGACGGTGACCTGAGAAAAATACTCGGGCGAGGCGCCGACGACGTTCGGCAGCTCCGAGATGGCTTCCGCGTCCTCTGCGACCAGGGTCGCGACCACGCCGCTGCTGGGCCGCACGTTGGGGGCGCCGGGGCGGACCAGCAGCAGGTTGGTCCCCATCGCGGTCATGCCGTCGAGGACGGTCTGGCGTGCGCCGTTGCCGATCGCAAGCATGGCGATGACCGAGGCGACGCCGATGATGATGCCGAGCAAGGTCAGCAGCGACCGGAGCACGTTGCTGCGGAGCGCATGGAGCGCCATGCGCGCCGCCTCCCACATGTCGGTCAGGGAGAAGCGGGCAGGACGGTGGAGGGCCGGTCGCAGCGGAACCGCCCGCTCGGTCTCGGCCGGCCGGGTCGGCGTATCGGAGACGATGCGACCGTCGCTGATTTCGACGAGGCGGTGGGCGTGGCGGGCCACCTCGGCTTCGTGGGTGATCAGGATGATCGTGTGGCCGCGTGCGTGAAGCTCGGTCAGGAGCTTCATCACCTCGGCGCCGCTCCTGCTGTCGAGGGCGCCGGTCGGCTCGTCGGCGAGGATGACGGCGCCGCCGTTCATCAGGGCGCGGCCGATCGAGACCCGCTGCTGCTGGCCGCCCGAAAGCTGGCTCGGACGATGATCGAGGCGGTCGCTCAAGCCCAGCGTTGCCAGGATCTCGGTCGCACGTTTCTCGCGCGCCTCGCGGCGGAGGCCGGCGTAGACCGCCGGCATCTCGACATTCGCCAAAGCCGTGTCGCCGGCGAGGAGGTTGTACTGCTGGAAGATGAAGCCGAAAGCCTCGAGGCGAAGCAGCGCGCGGCGATCGGGATCCAGATCGCCGACCTCTTCGCCGGCGAAGCGATAGCTGCCGGAGGTCGGGCGGTCGAGCAGCCCTATCAGGTTCATCAGGGTCGATTTGCCCGAACCCGATGCGCCGACCAGGGCGACGAAGTCGCCCGCCTGGATATCGAGCGAGACGGCGTGCAGCACGTCGATGGCGACCTGGCCGCGATGGAACGTCTTCGAGATGTCGCGGAGCTGGATGAGAGGCGCCGGTCCGGTCGACGGCGCCTTGTCGACGGCCGGCGGGGCGAGAGGCGCATTCACAGGCGCGGCAGCCTGAACCAGCCGCTCGGGCCGCGCGCCGCCGGGCCGCTGTCGAGGACGATCTCGTCGCCGGCGGCGAGCCCGGACCTGATCTCGCCGATGACCCGGTCGGTGACGCCGATCTCGATCTGGCGTTCGGCAAAGCCCGCCGTGTCGAGCACGCGCGCGACGTAGCGGCCGGGTGTGCGCGGTACCGGCTTCAGCGCCGACATCGGCACCACCGGCACGTCGCGAACCTGTCCCACCACGAAGAAGACCTGCGCGCTCATCTGGGGCAGCAGGTCGTGCGTCGGGTTTTCGACGTCGAAGAGCGCCGAATAGAGCACGACGTTGTTGACCACCTCCGGCGTCGGCAGGATCTGGCGCAGCTTTCCCTGGCGCCGCCGGTCGGGCTGGCCGAGCGTGGTGAAGTAGGCGGGCATGTCGACGCTCAGCTTCGGCACGTCGGCCTCCGAGACCTGCGACTTCACCGTCATGGTGTCGAGGTCGGCGATCCGGAGGACGATCGGGGCCTGCTGGTTGGCGTTCAGCGTGCCGCCCTGGCGCGCGACGATGTCGACCACCGTTCCCGCCATCGGCGCGTAGATGCTGGTGTAGCTGAGGTTGGCCCGGTCGGCCTTCAGCGTCGATTCCGTCTGCTTGACCTGGGCCTCGAGCACGGCGATCTGGGCACCCAGGGACTTCCGCTGCGTGTCGGCGATCTCGAACGCTTCCTGGCTGGTCGCGCGATCCGCGACGAGCCGGCGCTGGCGTTCGAACTGGATGCGCGCGAGCTCGAGCTGGACCTGCTTGTCGGCGATCTGGGCGCGGTAGTTGAGGAGCTGCGCTTCCGAGGCGGCGACCCGTGCCTCGTAGACGGTGGGGTCGATCAGCGCGATGAGCTGACCTTCCTTAACCTTGTCGCCGTTGTCGACGTAGATCTTCCTGAGCTGCCCGGAAACCTGGGTGCCGACGTCGACGTAGTTGAGCGGCTGCAGCGTGCCCACCGCCGAGACCGTGTTCTCGACGCTGCCTAGGGCGATCGTATGGATCCGATAGGACGGTCGCGTGTCGGCGCGGGCGGAGTACAGCCACCAGGCGCAGCCGACGGCGGCGGCGGCCATGATGCCGAACGTCGTCCACCTCTTGCGGCTCCCCATGCCCGAGATGTTTCCGCTCCGACGGGCGGAACGCAAGTCACGAACGCTCGTCCGGTCTACCTAGCGGAAGTCGACCAGCCGCCGCCGAGCGCCTGGATCAGGGCCACCGCCGAGGTCTGGCGATCGGAGATCACCTGGGCGAGCTGGCGGCGGGCATTGAAGGCCGAGACCTGGGCGATGATCACGTCGGCATAGCCGAGGCGCCCGGCCTGGTACTGGTTGATGGCGAGGCGCTCGGCCTCGTCTGCCGCCTTGGAGGCCTGCTGGCGCAGCTCGAACTGGCGCTCGAGCACGCGGGCGGCGGCGAGCTGGTCCTCGACGTCGCCGAAGGCGCTCAGCGAGGTCTGCCGATAGACGGCGACGGTGCGATCGTACTCGGCCTTGGCCTGGTCGAGGCGCGCATCCCGTGCGCCGGCATCGAAGAGCGTCTGGGCGACCGAAAGCCCCAGCGACCACAGCGATTGCGAGGCGCTGAGCAGGCGCCCGAGCTCGGGGCCGGAGAACCCGGTGGTGCCGGTCAGCGTGAAGTCGGGGAAGAACGCGGCCTCGGCCGCGCCGATCGAGGCGTTGGCCGAGGCGACCCGGCGCTCGGCCGCGGCGATGTCGGGACGGCGCAGCAGCAGCTGCGTGGGGATGCCGGGCGGCACCACCGGAACGACGGGGTCGACCTGGAGTGCCACCGCGAGGGAGAAGTTGCCCGGTGCCTCGCCGATCAGAACCGCGATCGCATGCTCGAGCTGGGCACGCTGGCGGTCGAGGCCTTCGAGATCGGCCTGGGCGCTGGCGAGCTGGGTCTGGGCCTGCAGGACGTCGCTGCGGGGGGCGATGCCGGCATCGAAGCGGTTCTGCGTGATGCGGAGCGCCTCTTCGTAAGCCTCGACGGTCGCGACCAGCAGGGCGATCAGAGAGTCGACGTTGCGGAGCTGCAGATAGTTGGTCGCGAGCTCGCCCTGGGCCGAGAGGCGGGCGGCGGCGAGATCGGCGGCGCTGGCCTCGGCGGAGGCCTCTGCCGCGGTGACGGTCGAGCGGATTCGGCCCCAGACATCCGGCTCCCAGGTGGCGCCGATGTCGATGCGGTAGCTGCTCTGCGCCGGTGGCCGCACGCCGGAGGCGCCGGCCGAGGACTGCGAGCGCTGGCCGGTGCCCGAAAGGTCCACGGTCGGGAACAGCGCGGCGCGCTGCTCGCGCACCAGCGCGCGCGCCGAGCGGTAGCGTGCCTCGGCCTCGGCCAGGGCCTGGTTCGAGACCTCGACCTTGCGCTCGAGCTCGTCGAGCAGCTTGTCGTTGAACAGCTGCCACCACGGGCCGCGGTCGAGCGTGTCGGCGGGCTCGGCGACCTTCCAGCCCGTCGGCGTCTCCTTGTAGGCGGCGGCGACAGGCGTCGTCGGCGTCGTGTAGGCGGGCCCGCGGGCGCAACCTGCCAGCATCAGGGCGACGAGGACGGCGGTAAGTCGGGAAGTCTTCATGAGGATCCGCGGGCGAGCAGGCGCTCGTCGCGGCGACGCCGCGTGAGCTTGTCCATGTAGAGGTAGATCACGGGCGTTGTCAGCAGCGTGATGACCTGGCTGGCGATCAGGCCGCCGATGATCGCGACGCCGAGCGGGCGTCTGAGCTCGGCGCCCTCGCCGAAGCCGATCGCCAGCGGCACCGCGCCGAGGATGGCGGCCAGCGTCGTCATCAGGATCGGCCGGAAGCGCAGGATCGAGGCTTCGTGGATCGCCTGGCGTGCGGTGAGGCCGCGGGCGCGCTGGGCATCGATGGCGAAGTCGATGATCAAAATCGCGTTCTTCTTGACGATGCCGATCAGCAGGATGAGCCCGATCAGCGCGATGATCGAGAACTCCATGCGGGTCAGCAGCAGCGCGATCAATGCGCCGACGCCGGCGGAAGGAAGGGTGGAGAGCACGGTGACGGGATGCACGTAGCTCTCGTAGAGGACGCCGAGCACGATGTAGATCGTCAGGATCGCGGCGAGGATCAGCAGCGGCTGGTCGCGCAGGGAATCCTGGTAGGCGCGTGCCGTGCCCTGGTAGCTGCCGCGAAGCGTCGTCGGCATCCGGATGTTCGCCTCGGCGCGGGTGATCGCCTGCTGGGCATCGCTCAACGAATAGCCGTCGGCGACGTTGAAGGAGACCGTGGTCGCGATCGCCATGTCCTGGTGGTTGATCGCGGTCGGCGTCGAGCCCTCGGCGTAGCGGGCGATGGCCGAGAGCGGCACCATCTGGCGCGGTGCGCGGGTCAGCGCCGATCCGGTCGAGGGGTCGCGGGTGGCGGCGGTCGCGTTCGCGGCGGCCTGCGTGCCTGCTGCCGCCGTTGTGCCTGCCGGAACGTACACGTCGCGAAGCGCCGTGGGATCGCGGGCAAGATGGGGCGCGACCTCCATGATGACGTGGTACTGGTTGAGGTCCTTGTAGAGCGTCGTGACCTGGCGCTGGCCGAAACCGTTGTAGAGCGCGTTGTCGATGTCGCGTGAGGAGACGCCGAGCCGGCTTGCGGCATCACGGTCGACGGTGAGGTAGGTCTCGACGCCACGGTCTTGCTGGTCGGTGTCGACGTCCGACAGCTCCGGCTGGTTCTTCATCTCCTCCGCCAGCCGCGATGCCCAGAGGCGGAGGTCGGCGAGGTTGTCGCTCTTCAGCGTGTACTGGTAGCTGGCGTTGCCGCCGCGGCCGCCGGCGCGCACGTCCTGCACCGGATTGAGGAACAAGGCCGCACCGGTGATCTGCGCCAGCTGCGGGCGAAGGCGCGCGATCACCTCCTGGCTGCTCTCGGTCCGACCGGGCTTCGGCTTGAGCGTGGTGAAGAGGAAGCCGGAGCCGGCGCGACTGCCGCCGGTGAATCCAACGACCGTGTCCACGGCAGGATCGCGCCGGATCACCTCGACGATCTGGGTCAGCTTGCCCCGCATGGCCTCGAACGAGATGCTCTGGTCGGCGCGGAGGAAGCCGTTGAGCTGGCCCGTATCCTGCTGCGGGAAGAAGCCCTTCGGCACGGCGGTGAACAGCCAGACATTGAGGCCGATCACGAAGACGAACACGAAGAGCATCAGGGGGGCGTGGTCGAGCGCCCAGTCGAGCGTGTTGCCGTAGGCGCGGACGACGAGCCGGTAGCCGCCGTCGAGCCAGCGCGAGATCCGGCCCGGCCTGCCATCGGCCTCGGGTTTCAGCAGCAGGGCGCACATCATCGGGGTCGTGGTCAGCGAGATCACCAGCGAGATCATCACCGCTGCAGAGAGCGTGACGGCGAACTCGCGAAAGAGCCGGCCGACGATGCCGCCCATGAAGAGCAGGGGGATGAACACGGCGACCAGGGACAGGCTGATCGACAGAACGGTGAAGCCGACCTCGCGGGCGCCGAGCAGCGCCGCCTTGGCGCGGCTCATGCCTGTCTCGAGATGACGGCTGGTGTTCTCCAGGACGACGATGGCGTCGTCGACGACGAAGCCGGTCGCCACCGTCAGAGCCATCAGGCTAAGATTGTTGAGGCTGAAGCCGAAGGCATACATGGCCGCAAGGCCGCCGAGGATCGAGACGATCGTCGAGATCGCCGGAATCATCGTCGCCCGCCAGCTCCTGAGGAACACGGCGACCACGCCGATCACCAGGAAGATCGAGATCAGGAGCGTCAGGCCGACCTCGTGGAGGGAGGCGCGGATCGTGCGCGTGCGGTCGGAAGCGACCACGAGGTCGATGCCGGGCAGCTCCGCCTGGAGCTCAGGCAGCTCCGCCTTGATCGCGTCCACCGTCTCGATGATGTTGGCGTTCGGCTGGCGGCTGATGATCGCGATGATCGCAGGCTGGCCGTTGACCAGGCCCAGCGTCCGCGTGTCCTCGACGCTGTCGATGACCTCCGCGACGTTCCGGAGCCTGACCGGGGCGCCGTCGCGCCAGGCGACGATCAGGTCCTGGAAGTCGGCCGCCACCAGCGCGCTGCTGTCGTTGGTGTAGAGCTGGTAGCGGCGTCCGTCGCTCTCCAGCGCGCCTTTCGGGCGGTTGGGATTGGCGGCCGCGATCGCCGCCCGCACGTCCTCGAGACTGATCCCGTATTTCGAGAGCGAGTAGGGGACGAGCTCGACGCGGACGGCGGGAAGCGAGCTGCCCCCGATCTCGACGTCGCCGACGCCCGACACCTGGGCCAGCTTCTGCTGGACCACGTTCGCCGCCGCCTCGTAGATCTGGCCGCGCGTCATCGTGGACGAGGTCAGCGCCAGGATCATGATCGGCGCGTCGGCGGGGTTGAACTTGCGATAGGTCGGGTTGCTGCGGAGCGTCGAGGGCAGGTCGGCGCGGGCGGCGTTGATCGCCGCCATCACGTCCCGTGCGGCGCCGTCGATGTCGCGGGAGAGCTTGAACTGCAGCGTGACGCCGGTCGAGCCGGCGCCGCTGGAGGAGGTCATCTCGGTCACGTCGGCGATAGTGCCGAGCCGGCGCTCGAGCGGCGTCGCGACGCTGGAGGCCATGGTCTCGGGGCTGGCACCGGGAATGCTGGCGCGGACCGAGATCGTCGGGATGTCGACCGACGGCAGCGGCGAGACAGGCAGCGAGAAGTAGGCCGCAATGCCGGCGAGCGCGATGCCGATGGTCAGCAGCGTGGTGCCGACCGGACGCCTAACGTAGGGCTCCGAGAGGTTCACGGCGCCGGCGCTTCCTCGGGAGCGCCTGGCGCCGCGCGCCGATTCACGAGGCGATCGAAGGCGAGGTAGATCACCGGCGTGGTGAACAGGGTCAGGATCTGGCTCAGGACCAGGCCGCCGAAGATCGAGACGCCGAGCGGGTTGCGGAGCTCGGAGCCGTGACCCCAGCCCAGCATCAGTGGCACCGCGGCGAACAGCGCGGCCAGCGTCGTCATCAGGATCGGGCGGAAGCGCAGCAGGGCCGCCTGGCGGATCGCCTCCTCGGGCGCCTTGCCTTCGTTGCGCTCGGCGTCGATCGCGAAGTCGATCATCATGATCGCGTTCTTCTTGACGATGCCGATCAGCAGGATGATCCCGATGATCCCGATGATTCCAAGGTCGGAACCGGTCATCATGAGCGCCAGAAGTGCGCCGACGCCGGCCGAGGGCAGGGTCGAGAGGATCGTCAGCGGGTGGATGAAGCTCTCGTAGAGCACGCCCAGCACGATGTAGACGCAGACGATGGCCGCGAGGATCAGCCAGAGCTCGTTCTTGAGCGAGGCCTGGTAGGCATTGGCCGCGCCGAGGAAGGTGAGCCCGATGCTGTTTGGCATGCCGATCGCCTGGGCGGTCGCGCGGATCGCGTCCACCGCACCGCCGAGCGAGGCGCCAGGGGCGGTGTCGAAGCCGACGGTCGCTGCCGGGAACTGCGCGACATGGGTGATCTGCAGGGGCGCGGCGCGCTCGCGGATCTTGGTCACGACCGAGAGCGGCGTGGTGTTGCCGCCGACCGTCGGCACGCGCAGCTGGGTCAGGTCCTCTGGCTTCGAGAAGAGTCCGGGGCGGGCTTCGAGGATCACCCGGTACTGGTTCGTCTCGGTGAAGATGGTCGAGACGATGCGCTGGCCGAAGGCGCTGTAGAGCGTCTCGTCGAGGCTCGAAAGCGTGAGGTTGACGCGGGCCGCGGCGTCGCGGTCGACCTCCACGAAGGCGGTGAACCCCAGCGCGCCGGCGTCGGTCGTGGCGTTGCGGACCGCATCCGCGCCCTGCAGCGCCTCGGTCAGCTTCTGCGCCCAGGCGTCGACCTCACCCTGGTCCACGCCCGAAAGCGAGAGCCTGTACTGGGTGGGGCCGCCTTCGGCATCGATGGTCAGGTCCTGCACCGGCTGGACGTAGAAGGTGATGCCGGGGATGGCCTCGGCACGCTCCTTGAGGCGCGCCATGGTCGCCGGCTGGCGGGATGAGCGGGTTTCCTTGAGATTGATCAGCATCCGCCCGACGCCGAGCAGCGTCGTGTTGGAGCCGTCGACGCCGATGAAGGAGCTGAGCGAGCGGACGTCGGGATCGGCGAGGATGGCGCGCGCCACTTCCTGCTGGACCTCGGCCATGCGCGCATAGGAGATCGTGCGCGCGACATGGACCTCCGCCTGCAGTTCGCCGGTGTCCTGGGTCGGAAACAGGCCTTTCGGGATGTAGACGTAGAGCGCCACCGTCAGCGCCAGCGTCGCCGCGGCGACGATCAGGGTCAGCGCCTGGTGGCGGAGGACGACGACGAGGCCGCGGTCGTATGAGGCGATGATGCGGTCGAACAGGCTCTGCGATCGCCGTCCGGCCCTGGTCTCCGGCTCCTTCTCTTCCTTGAGCCAGAGCGACGACAGCATCGGGGTCAGCGTCAGCGACACCACGGCCGAGATCACGATGGTGATCGCCAGCGTCACCGCGAACTCGCGGAAGAGCCGTCCGATCACGTCGCCCATGAACAGCAGCGGTATCAGCACCGCGATCAGGGAGACGGTCAGCGAGATGATCGTGAAGCCGATCTGCTTGGAGCCCTTCAGCGCCGCTTCGTACGGCGAGTTCCCTTCCTTCAGGTAGCGCGCGATGTTCTCGATCACGACGATCGCGTCGTCGACGACGAATCCCGTCGCGATGGTCAGCGCCATCAGGGTCAGGTTGTTGATGCTGTAGCCCAGCAGGTACATCGCGCCCAGCGTGCCGATCAGCGAGATCGGCACCGCGAGGCTGGCGATGATCGTGGCCTGGACCGAATGCAGGAAGAAGAAGATCACCAGCACGACCAGCACGACGGCCAGCGCCAGCTCGAGCTCGACGTCGCGGACCGAGGCGCGGATGCCGGTGGTGCGGTCGGACAGCACGTTGACCTTGACGCCGGCCGGCAGCGAGCGCTGCAGCTCCGGCAGGAGCGCCTTGATCGAGTCCACGGTGGCGATGACGTTGGCGCCGGGCTGGCGCTGGACGTTGACGATGATCGCCGGCGTCGTGTCCGACCAGGCGCCCAGCCACCTGTTCTCCGCCCCGTCGATGATGTTCGCCACCGTCGAAAGGCGGATCGGCGCGTCGTTGCGGTAGGCGATGATCAGGTTCTTGTAGTCGTCGACGGTCAGCAGCTGGTCGTTGGCGTTGATCGTGTAGGCGCGGCTGGTGCCGTCGAAGCTGCCCTTGGCGCTGTTGGTGTTGGCGGCGGCGATCGTGGTCCGGAGAGAGTCGATGCCGAGCCCGTAGGCCGCGAGGCGGTTTGTGTCGACCTGGATGCGGACGGCGGGGCGGTTGCCGCCGCTCAAGGACACCAGGCCGACGCCCGAGACCTGCGAGATCTTCTGGGCGAGCCGCGTGTCGACCAGATCCTGCACCTGGGTCAGCGGCAAGGTCTCGGAGGTCACCGACAGCGTCATGATCGGCGCGTCTGCCGGATTGACCTTGGAGTAGACCGGCGGCGAGGGCAGGCCGGTCGGCAGCAGGTTGCCGCCGGCGTTGATCGCCGCCTGCACCTGCTGCTCGGCGATGTCGAGCGTGAGCCTCAGCTCGAACTGCAGCGTGATCACCGAGGCGCCGGCGGCACTGGTCGAGCTCATGCGCTTCAGGCCCGACATCTGGCCGAACTGACGCTCGAGCGGCGCGGTGACGGTATGCGCGACGACCTCGGGGCTGGCGCCCGGATAGAGCGTGCGCACCTGGATGGTCGGGTAGTCGACCTCGGGCAGGGCCGAGACCGGCAGGAAGAAGAAGCCGACCAGGCCGGCGAGCACGATCGCCACCATCAGCAGCGAGGTCGCCACGGGCCTCAGGATGAACGGGGCCGACGGATTCATGCCGTCACCCGGGCCCGGACGGACGACGCCCTCCGGCTCGCTCATGGCGCCGGGTTCGTCCGCGCGCCCGCGGCCGGCGGAGATCCGCCCTGCTGGGGGCGCCCCTGACCCTGGCCTTGCCCCTGACCTTGACCCTGTCCTTGACGCTGGGGCCGGTTCTGGCCCTGCGGTCGCTGCGGCGGCGCCTGGCCGGGAAGCTGGACCTGCTGGCCGTCGATCAGGCGGTCGCCGCCCTCGGTCACCACGCGCTCGCCGACGGCAAGGCCGTCGACGATCGAGACCATGTCGCCGACCGTCGGACCGCGGCGGACCTGCCGGATCTTAACGGTCGAGTCCTCGTTGAGGACGTAGGCGTAGTCGCCATCGGTACCGTGGCGGACGCCGGCCACCGGCACCACGGTCGCATCCTTGATCACGTCGAGCTGCATGCGGACGTTCACGAACTGACCGGGAAAGAGCGCTCCGGTCTCGTTGGCGAAACGCGCCTTCGCCTTCACGGTGCCGGTCGTCGTGTCGATCTGGTTGTCGAGGGTCTGGAACTTGCCCTGGCCGAGCGCGGTCGTGCGCGTGCGGTCATAGGCGGTCACGTCCGGCGCGCCGCCCTTCGCCATGCGCGCCTCGATTCGGGCGACGTCGTCCTCCGGCACCGAGAACAGAACGTCGATCGGCACCACCTGGTTGATCACCGCGACGCCGGCGGCGTCGCCCGTGCTCACGTAGTTGCCGACGTCGACCGGTCGCAGGCCGACGCGGCCGCTGATCGGGGCCGTGATCCGGCTGTAGGCGAGATTGAGCCGGGCGGTATCGACCGCGGCGCGGTCGGAAGCGATGACGCCCTGGAGCTGCTTCACGGTCGCGGATTGTGTGTCGACCTCCTGGCGGGCGATCGAATTCTGGTTGAGCAGCGTGCGATAGCGATCGAGCTGGACCTGGGCGTTCTGAAGCTGGGCCTCGTCGCGGGCGAGGTTGCCCTGCGCCACGTCGAGGGCGAGCTGGAACGGCCGCGGATCGAGGATGACGAGGATCTGGTCCTTGGCGACGGTCTCGCCCTCGCGGAACCGGATCTCGGAGATCACGCCGGAGACCTGCGGCCTGACCGTCACGGTCGCGGCCGGGGTAACGGTTCCGAGCGCGTCGATGAGAACGGGGATGTCGGCCTTGGTCGCGGGGGCGACGCCGACCGTGATCGCGACGCGGCGGAAGCCGCCCGGTCCGCCGGCGCCCGGCCTCGGCTCGTTGGCGTTCCGCTGTGTCAGCCACCAGGCCCCGCCGGCGAGCGCCGCCAGCGCCAGCAGCGTGATCAGGATTCCGATGATCCGGCTCAAGACCCTCCGGCGACGCGTTCGCGTCGGCGTTGCCGCTCCGCCGGATGCCGCACCCTGGTCCATGCCGTCTTACCTACGATTCCACTGTGACGAGAACGTTTGCCGGTATTGATGAGGAATTGAGGCCGGCCTATGGCCGCCTCTCCCATTCCTGAACGAAGCTTCAGGCTTGTGCCGGTCCTGGGCAAGCGGGGATAGAAGCGTCCGTCCGCGGGGGCGGGCAGGCGGCGCCTGAAACCTGATTCTTGTTTGTTTTCACGCGCGTCACCCGGGATGGTCCTCTTCAATGCCACGATGGTCGAAGAGGTTTCCTGTGGTCCAGCCCCCATCGGGGCTGGACCGGGACGCGGAAGGGCTAGTCGGCGGCGCGCGCCTCGAGGGCGGTGCGGCGCCGATTTCGCCGCTTGATCAACCACATGCTGATGCCGGTGACCGCGAACAGGGGCGGCAGGAAGCCGGACAGGAAGACCAGGATCTTCCAGGTCCAGCCCAGACCTTCGCCGGCATGGAGGGCGTGCTGCCAGGCCATGATCGTCTCGCCGATTGTGTAGCTCCTGGGATCGCGGGCCTCGATCACCTTGCGCTCCCACGGGTCGACGAAGACGGTCGCCATCGGCGCGCCGTGCTCGTGGCCGGGGCGCACCAGGCCGACCCGCATCGGCTGCTCGGGGCGGGCCGGCAGGCCGACAAAGCGGACGCTGGTGCCGGGTATCGTCTTGAGCGCGAGGCTTGCGGCGTCGTCGACGCTCATCGGCTGGGTACCCTGCAGCGGCGTCACGCGGAAAGCGTTGGGACCGACGAAGCCGGCCCTGAGGTCGCGCGTCGGCAGCACGCTGCGTACGGCGGCTCCGAGCTGCTGCGGGAAGGCGAGGTAGACGCCGCTGATCGTGACGATCATGAAGACGACCAGGCTCCAGAAGCCGATCGCCGCGTGCAGGTCGCGATGGAAACGCGCGCCCTTCGCCTTCCAGGTGAAGATCAGAGCCTGCTTGAGCCGACCCGGTCGCGGCCACCACAGCACCAGGCCGCTGACGCCGAGGATCGCCATGCCGACGCCGAGCCAGCCGATCGCCTCGCGGCCGGAGCGGTCGCCGCGGACCATCAGGTTGGCATGGAGGAAGAAGATCTGGCGGAGCCAGCTGTCGCCGCTCGGCTGCCGCGTCGCCAGCACGTCGAGCGAGACCGGATCGACCAGGACCTGCACGCCGCCACCGGGCCCCTGCTGGGCGCGGCCCGCAGCCTGGAAGCGGACGGAAGCCGGCTCGCCGGCTTCGTCGGGCAGCCCGACCATCGTCGGCGCCGAATCCTGCGGCGCGGAGGCGCTGGCCGCGGCCACGATCTCGGCGAGCGTCTTCTGCTGCCCGACCGCCGTCGCATGAACGGGCGGCGTGACGAACAGGTCGTTCAGCTCGTGCTCGAAGACGAGGATGCTGCCGGTGATGCCGAGCATCGCGAAAGGAAGGCAGAGGACGACGCCGATCCAGAGATGGATCTGCTGCAGAACCTTGCGGAAGGTCAGAGACGGCTTCGCCGTTCCGGTCATGTGTCGGCCCATTGTCTCAACAGGTTGTGATAGACGCCCGTCAGCCTGACCACGCTGGGGTGGTCGGGCTGGTCGCGCGCGACCTGCTGGATCGACGTGTCGAGATCGAACAGCAGCGTCCGGTGCGCGTCGTCGCGCACCATGCTCTGGATCCAGAAGAAGGAGGCGAGGCGCGATCCGCGCGTCACCGGCTGGACGTGATGCAGACTCGTCGCCGGATAGAGGATCATGTGGCCGGCGGGCAGCTTCACCCGATGGGTGCCGTAGGTGTCCTCGATCACGAGCTCGCCGCCGTCGTAGCTCTCTGGATCGGCGAGGAAGAGTGTGGCCGAGAGATCGGTCCTGACGCGATGCGGCGTGCCGCGGACCTGGCGCACGGCGTTGTCGACATGGGTCCCGAAGGACTGGCCGCCGTCGTAGCGGTTGAACAGCGGCGGAAAGATCTTCAGCGGCAGCGCCGCCGACAGGAAAAGGGGATTGCGCTCAAGCGCGGTCAGCACGAGGTCGCCGAGGCGCCGCGCCGTCGGATGGTCCTCGGCAAGCTGGCGGTTGTCCTTGGCGCGCGCGGACTGATACCCGGCGGTGGCGCGCCCGTCGATCCACTTTGCCTGCTCGAGGGCGACACGGCACTGCGCGGCGTCGGCGGCGCTCAGGATCTCGGGAACGTGCAAAAGCATGAAGTCTCTCTGAAAAAAGGGAGGCGCCCGCCGGAAGGACCCGACGGGCGCCTTCGCCTTCAGAACTTGAAGCTGGTCGACAGGATCGCGGTGCGGCCGGCACCGGGAACGGCGTGCGCGCCGCCCGAGTGGAGCCGCTCGATGTAGAACTCGTCGGTCAGGTTGTAGACGTTGAGCTGGAGCTCGACGTTCTGGGTCACGCGGTACGAGGCCATCAGGTCGAACAGCCAGTAGCTGTCGACCATGCCGGTGTTGGCGTTGTTGGTGTAGCGGTCGGAGATGTACTGGACGCCACCGCCCACGGTGATGCCCAGCGGCAGCTCGTAGGTGCTCCAGAAGGCGATGTTGTGATGCGGCGTGTTCGGGATCTCCTTGCCCGTCTCGCCGACGACCAGCGACCTGACGATCTCGCTGGTCTGATAGGTGTAGCCGCCGAACACCTTCCATTTCTCGGTGATGCTGCCGGTGGCGCCGAGCTCGATGCCGTCGACCCGCTGCTCGCCCTGCAGCACGGTGATGGCGCCGATGGGGTCGGTGGTGCGGGCATTGGTCTTTTCCGTGCGGAACAGCGCCGCGGTCAGCGACAGCCGGTTCTGCATCACGTCCCATTTGGTGCCGACCTCGAAGGATCGGCTTTCCTCGGGATCGGTCGAGCCGGCGGAAACCGACAGCGCTTCCGCCGACGGGTTGAACGAGGTGCCGTAGCCGGCATAGACGCTGCTGTTCGTCGTCGGCTTGTAGACCAGGGCGGCACGCCAGCTCGGCATCTCGTCGACGCGGCTGAGCGTGGTGTTGGTCGCAGGCGTCCGGGTCGTCGCGTCGAACTGGTCCCAGCGGGCGCCGAGAACCGCCTCCCACTGCTGGCCGAACTTGATCGTGTCCGAAGCGTAGACGGCGACGGTGGTCGCGTCGGTCTCGGTGCGGTTGCCGAGCGTGCGCGTGCCGGTGAACTGCGTGTACGGGTTCGGGCTGGTCAGGTTGTCGGTCGCAGCCCCGGCGAAGGTGATCGGCTGGTTGTTGAACTCGTCGCGCGCGAACTCGACGCCGGCGACGAGCGTGTGGCTGGCCCAGCCGGTGGCGAAGCGCGCGGTCGCGTCGGTCTGGTTGATCAGCAGGTTGTACTTGGCGTCGCGGCCCGTTGGATTGCGGGTTAGCGAATTGGTTGCGAGGCTGGCGTTGCGCGGCGGCGAGACGATGGCGTAGCGGCTGTTCTCGCCGTAGCGGAGCCGCGTCGCCAGCATCAGGTTGTCGTTGACGTCGTGCTCGAGCACGGCGGTGCCGACGTCCGAGGTGGTTTCCTCGGTATTGAGGCCGGCGAAGCCGTAGAAGTTGCTGCGGCTGACCGGCGCCACGCGCCCGTTGATGGTCGGCAGGCCATAGTCGGGGACGTTGTCTTCGTCCAGGTGGAAGTAGTTCAGCGTGAGGCGGGTCGGCTTGCCGAGACCGAGCGCCAGCGAGGGCGCGATGCCTTTCCGCTTGTTCTCGACGATGTCGCGGCCGGCGACGTCGGAATCATGCACCATCGCGTTGAGCCGGAAGGCGGCGGTGTCCATGCCGAGGCCGGAGAGCGGCGTGTTCACGTCGACCGTGGCGCGCATGTAGCTGTCGAGGCCGAGGCCGGCGGTACCGGAGTAGAAGCGGTCGAGCGTCGGCGTCTTGGTGACCTGGTTGATGCTGCCGCCGGTCGAGCCGCGGCCGCTGTAGGTCGACGACGGCCCCTTGACGACCTCGAGCGACTCCAGCGCGAAGGAGTCGCGGCCGTACTGGGCGATGTCGCGCATGCCGTCGATGAAGATGTCGGTGTTGGCGGCGAAGCCGCGGATCCGGAAGTTGTCGCCCTGGGGGCCGCCGCCTTCGCCGGCCATCGCGGTGATGCCCGGGACGTAGCGGAGCGCGTCCTTCACTGACGTGGCGCCCTGATCCTCCATCACCGCCTTCGGGATCACGATCATCGTCTGCGGCGTGTCGACCAGCGGCTCGGTCAGCTTGTTCGAAGACGGGCGGTCGACCTTGTAGTCGTCGGGGGCGGGGCCCTTCTGGCCCTCGACCGATATGCGGGGAAGCTGGACGGGGGCGTTCTGCGTGGGCGCGGTCTGGGCACGGCCGTCCGACGGCACGGCGGCGGCGACCGCGCCGAAGACGAGGCTGGCGATCACGCGGTGGGAGACGGGGCCCAGGCGGCGGGCAAGGGAAGGGCGGCGAAGGTCGGGGGACATTGGATTTCCTCGGGGTGTTCGTGCGGGGGATCGACGTCGGCGGACGCCACGAGCGGCCCCGAGGGTAGCGAGGCTTCAGTGTTTTTGCAAATGATTATCAGAATCACAATCGGCTTGACGGCCGTAGCATATGCGAGTCATTCTCAGTATGAATACGTCATTCAGGCTCGACCGCCCGCCCTCGCCATCGCGCTAGGCACGGTCGGGCGCCCGCGCTCCCGAGGATTTGGACATGACCGGCGGCGTCGATCTGCGCAGTGCGGCCTCACGGTGGATGGCGGCCGGCGCCCTGGCATTCTCCACGCTGCTCGGCGCGGCAGCTCTCGCCGAGGACGGCAAGGTCGGCGTCGAGCTGAACAAGACCGAGGAACAGTCCGGCGGCTGCCGCCTCTATCTCGTCCTCGACAACGGCATCCCGTCGGCCTTCGACGTCTACAAGCTCGACCTCGTGATGTTCGGCGTCGACGGCGTGATCGCGCGCCGACTCGCGGTCGAGGTTGGGCCGCTCCGGCCCACCAAGACCTCGGTCAAGCTGTTCGACGTCGCCGGCCTCGCCTGCACCGGCATCGGCAGCGTGCTCGTCAACGACGTGATGTCGTGCAAGTCGGGCGCCGACGAACGGCCGAACTGCATCGATCAGGTCGCCGTCGCCTCGCGCGCCAAGATCACGCTCACGAAGTAGGAAAGCTCGCCCCATGCCTCCCGCTACGACCGTCGCCGACGTTACCCTGGCGGCCGTCCATGACTACAGCATGCTCGGCCTCTTCCTTCAGGCCGACCCGATCGTCAAAGGCGTGATGGTCCTGCTGATCGCGGCCTCGGTGGTCTGCTGGGGGATCATCATCGACAAGATCGTCCGCTTCCGGCGCCTCGCGCAGGAAGCCGGCAGGCTCGAAGGCCTGGTGCGGGCGCGGGCGACCGTGCTCCCGCGCGGTAGCGACGGGCTGCTGGCGCGGATCCTCGCCGCCGGCGTGCACGAGGCGCAGGAGCGTCTCGATGGCGAGAGCCGCGGCGAGAGCCGCGAGCGCTGCCAGCGCGCGATGCGTTCGGCGATGGCCGACGGATTCCGCGCCTCCGAGCCGGGCCTGCCGTTCCTCGCCACGGTGGGATCGACAGCGCCCTTCGTCGGATTGTTCGGCACGGTCTGGGGCATCATGAACAGCTTCACCTCGATCGCGCAGAGCAACGACACCAGCCTCGCCGTCGTCGCCCCCGGCATCGCCGAGGCGCTGTTCGCGACCGCGATCGGCCTCGTCGCCGCGATCCCGGCGGTCATCGCCTACAACAAGCTCACCACCAATCTCGGCCGCACCAGCCAGCGCATGGCGTTCGCGATCGACGACCTCGCCACCCAGATGACGCGGCGCACCGGCCGCGGCCTCGCCGTCGAGGCGGCCGAATAGCATGGCGATGTCCCCTTCATCCTTCGGCACCGAAGGCGACGGCGGCTATCGGCCGATGGCCGAGATCAACGTGACGCCGCTGGTCGACGTCATGCTGGTGCTGCTGGTGATCTTCATGGTGACGGCGCCGCTGATGATGGTCGGCGTGTCCGTGCAGCTGCCGAAGACCTCGGCGGCCAAGGTGAGCCAGGCGACCAAACCGGTCGTGGTCAGCATCAACCGCGAAGGCAAGATGTTCCTCCGTGAGGAGGAGATCCCGCAGGAGTCGCTGCTCGGTCGGCTCGCCGCGCTCAAGGCCGAGACGCCGGACGCGCCTGTCTATGTCCGTGCCGACAAGTCCATTCCGTATGGCCGGGTGATGGAGGCGATGGGCGTCGTGACCCAGGCCGGCTTCGCCCGCGTCTCGCTGATCGCCGAGGGTGCCTCGGCGGTGCCGCCGAAATAGATGCGCCGCTTCCTCGATCACCGCTGGCCGTGGCTCGTCTCGACGCTGGTGCACGGCGTCGCGATCGCGGCGCTCGTCTTCAACCTGTTCGACTCCCGCTCCAAGGCGGCGAACGTGCCGGCGCAGATCGAGATGGCGCTGGCGCCGCTGATGACGGCTCCGGCCATGGTGCAGCCCGACCAGGCGAAGCCGACCGAGCCGCAGCGCCAGGAGGTGAGCGAGGCGAGGCCCGAGGAGCTGAAGGAGCAGAAGCCGGAGGAGGTGAAGGCGGTCGACCCGATCCCGCTGGTCGAGCCGATGCCGCAGCTCGCGGAAGCGCAGGAAGTCCTGCCGGTCGAGACCAAGGCGGTGCCGCCCCCGCCGCCGGTGAAGCCGAAGCCGCCGACTCCGGTCGTCGCCAAGGCACCGCCGACACCCGCTCCGCCGACCCCGGCGCCGGTCGCCGACGTGCCGGTGCAGGCGGTACCCGCGCCGGCCGCCCCGATGCCGCCGCAGGTCGCCTCATTGCCGCCGTCGGTCGGCCGTCCTGGTGCCGATGCCGAATACTTCTCGACGGTTCTCGCCTGGCTCGAAAAGCACAAGGAGTATCCGCGCAACGCCCAGGCTCGTCGCCAGCAGGGAACCGCGGTGCTTCACTTCGAGCTCGACCGCCAGGGCCACGTGCTGAGCTACCGGATCAAGTCGAGCTCCGGCCATCCCGATCTCGACCGCGAGGTCGAGGCCATGATCAAGCGCGCCGAGCCTCTGCCGCCGATGCCGGCGGACATGACCCAGGCAAAGCTAGAGCTCCAGGTGCCGGTGCAATTCCGCCTGCGGTGAAGCTCGAGGACCCTCCCCCGCGCAGCGCGGGAGGGGGCACGAGGAGCGGCGGAAGCTAAGCTTTCGGAAACGTCCTGAAGCGCGTGTCGCCGTCGCGCTCGATCTGGCGGACGAGGTCGACCTCCCAGGAGAGGTATTCCTTCATCGCCGCCTCGACGCCGGTGGCGCGATCGTAGGGCCGGTACCAGACGTCGTCGGGCTCGGCCGGCAGTCCTTCGGCACCCGACTGCGTCGGGAGCCCGGCCGCGACCCAGGCCTCGGTGCCGCCGAGGAGGGCCGCGACATCCATCTCGGTCAGCGCCCGCACCTCGTCGGCGGCGAGCTTGGCCGCGAGCCCGTCGCCGGATGTCAGCACCAGGCGCCGGCCTTTCGGCAGCGTCGGCACCAGATCCTTCAGGCGCGAGCGGATGCCGAAGACCGCGCCTGCGATCCGGCGATCGCGATAGCGGAGGCTGGTGTCGAGGTCGATCACACAAGCCTCGCCGGCATCGATCAGCGCCTTGAGGCCGTGCGGGTCGATCCACGCCGCCTTCACCTGGGCGAGGCCGGGCACGGCCCGATGCTCAGGCCCGGTCTCCAGCGTGCCGTCGAGTCCGTCGGCGAGCACATAGACGTCGCTCCAGCCCATCTGGATCAGCCAGGAGGCGGTCATCGTCGCGCGCACGGCGTTGTCGTCGACCAGGACGACGCGTGCGTTGCGGGTCGCCATGTAGCTGTCGGTCGCCTGCACGAGCTGGCCGCCCGGCGCCGAGCGCGATCCCGCGCGATGCCCGGCGCGGTACTCCTCCGGTGAGCGAACGTCGAAGACGTAGAGGCTGCGTGCCTCGCTCTCGGCCTCGAAGCGGGCGAGGTCGGCGGTGCCGATGCTGCGCACGCCGAAGCGGGCGGCGACGCGCTCGGCCGCCTCCTTTGCGTGCTTCAGGCCATCGGCTGAGGGAAGGGGCGCCATCGTCTTCTCGCCGTGGGCCAGTTTGAGGCCGGCGAGGTGCCAGCCCATCGTGCCGTTCTTGAGCGCCACGACCTTGTTGGGCAGGCCGGCGTTGATCAGCGACTGCGCGCCGATGATGCTGCGCGTGCGGCCGGCGCAGTTGACGACCACGAGGGTGTCCGGCGAGCGCACCATGCCGAAGGCGCGGTGCACCAGCTCGGCGCCGGGGCAGTCGACGCCGCCGGGGATGCTCATCTTCTTGAATTCGTCAAGCGGCCGGCTGTCGAGGATCACCACGTCCTGGCCCTTGTCGACGAGCGCCTTGATCTCGGCCGCCTCCATGCGCGGCGTGCCGTCCTCGTGCTCGACGAACTCGCCGAAGGCCTTGCTCGGCACGTAAGTGCCGCTGAAGAGTTCGTACCCCGCCTTGGCCCAGCCCTCGATGCCGCCGTCGAGGATCGCGAGGTTGCGGTAGCCGAAAGTCATCAGCCTCGCCGCGGCGCGCTGGGCGAGGCCGTCGTCGGCATCGATCAGGACGATGCGCGCAGACCGGCGCGGGACCAGCGCGTCGAGGCGGAGCTCGAGACGGCTCAACGGCAGCGACGAGGCGAACAGGAGGTGCCGCTTGGCGAAGACGCCTTCCTCGCGCACATCCAGGATCGCCAGCTCGCCGCCGTCCGAGATCATCGCCTTCAGGTCATGGGCCGGCAGCAGCGGTGCGCCGATGTTCGGCGCGCGCATGAAACGCTCGTAGGCCGTGTCCTCCGGCGTCTTGAAGCCGATGCGGTCGGGCAGGTGCTCGAGGCTGAGGCCGTAGAGATGCAGGTGCAGGCCTTCTTCGTTGCCGGCGGTCTGGATCGTGTGGAAGTCGTCGGGCAGATAGGAGACCGCGACGCCCTTGGTGACCGTGCGCTCGCCGGTCTTCCTGAGCCTGCCCTGGCCCGGCACCGAGCGGTCGTCGACCCGCTCGTACATGACGTTGTGCTCATGGCCGTACACCCCGGCTATCACCGCCCAGGTCGTGTGGTTGTGCGGCGGCTGGTACTTGCCGAGCGCGCCGGCCGAGGCGTAGAGCGCGAAGCGGTGGTCGGGATCTTCGGCCAGGCGATAGATCGCGGGCTTGCCCGGCCGGATCGCGAACTGCTCCTTCGGGAACAGCTCGGTGCGGGACGCCAGCTGGATCAGCTCGCGCTCGATCGAGGCCATCGCAGCGCGCGTGACGCCCTGGCGGCGCTCGATCTCGCGCACGCGTTCGATCACGTCGTTGACGGCAGCGGCGCGCCGGTCAAGCAGATCGGTCGAGGTCGCGCGATTGGATAGCTGGCTCATGTCGGCCTCCGAAGGGGAGGCCGTCAGCGTGCTACAGGACGGCGAAAAGAAAAACCCTGTCCTTCGGACCCTCCCTCGCGTCGTTCGCGGGGGAGGGGGTACGAGGAGGAAGCTCCGACTAGCCTCGGTTGCCGCCGTACGATCCCGCGAACACGTCCTTCTTCGCGATCCGGTCGTAGGAGAGGCGGGCGAAGTCGGGCTTGGCCTTGCCGTCGACGATCCAGTCGGCGAGCTCGGACGCGATCGCCGGCGCGATCTTGAAGCCGTGGCCGCTGCCGCCGGAGAAGTCGGCATAACCCTCGAGGCCGGCGCGCGGGCCGACATAGGGATACCAGTCGACGGTCACGTCGTAGAGCGCCGCATAGGCGTCGACCAGCTTCGCGCCTTCCATGGTCGGGAAGCGCATGGTGAGCCGGCGCTGCACCTCGGCGACGAAGTCGTCCTCGGCGGTCTGCTTGTAGTTATAGGGATCGCAGTCGAAGTACTCCTTGGGGAAGCCGCGGCCGACGACGTAGCGGTTGCCGCCGAGCGGACGAAGGTACGTCGCGTCCACCGCGTTCGAGATCGAATGCGACGGGACCGGGCGGCCGGATCGGGCCTCCCAGACCGTGTCCTGCTCGCGGATCGCGCGCATCTGCATCTCGATGTTGGCGCTCGCCGCCAGCATGATCGACCACGGGCCCGACGCGTTGACCACGGTGCCGGCCTCGATGTCGCCGGCGTCGGTGGTGAGGCCGGTGATCCGGTCGCCCTTGCGGATCAGGCCGCGCACCGGCGTCCGCTCGCGGAACTCGCCGCCGAGCTTCTTGAAGTTGGCGACCATGGTCTCTGTCGTGCGCACCGGGTCCGCATAGCCGCCCTTCGGCTCGAAGGTGGCGCCGCCGACGCCGTCCATGTTGAGCCAGTCGCCGACCTTCTTCTTGAGTACCGCCGGGTCGAGCCATTCGGTCTCGACGCCGACCGTCCGCTGCATCGCCATGTTGGTTTGCGCGGTCGCTGCCTGCTCGGGCGGTACCAGGAACAGGTAGCCCACCTGCTCGAAGCCGACCGACTTTGCTTGATCCTGGAAGACGTCGAGCGAGGCGCGGGCGAGGCGGGCCATCAGCGGTGTCGAGTAATGCTGGCGGACGATCGCGGCGCTTTTGCCGGTGCCGCCGGAAGCCGGGCGGTCGCGCTCGATCAGGGCGACGCGACCGACGCCGCGCTTCTTGAGGTACCAGGCCAGCGAGGCACCGCTGACACCGGCGCCGACGACCACGACATCGAAACGCTCGCTCATCGGTCAACCCTTCGGATAGGCGGTACGGAGATAGTTGGTGGAGAACTTGCCCGAGGTGGCGTCGCGCTCGATCGCCTCCGCCGGTCGCTTGGAGGGATCGCCGTAGCCGCCGGCGCCGGGCGTCTCCATGACGACGGCCTGGTCCGGGGTCAGCGTGACCTCGGCCGGCTTGTTGTCGAGGAGCGTCAGCTTGCCGTCGGGCTCGCGGCGCTGGAAGCGGCCAGGCTGGCCGTCCTTGCCGCCGAACAGGCCCCAGGGCGCGAAGCGGAAGCGTTCGCCGGTGCCGCTGAACACGGCCTCGTGGCCGACCGGCTTCACCACGCGCCGGAGGCCGAGTCCGCCGCGGAAAGTGCCGGCGCCGCCGGAATCCTCGATCAGCCCGTAGCTCTCGACACGGAGCGGATACTCCATCTCGATCGCCTCGACCGGCAGGTTCGAGGTGTTGGTGATGTGGACCTGGACGCCGTCCTTGCCGTCCTTGGTGGCGCGGCCGCCGAAGCCGCCACCCAAGGTCTCGAGATAGACGTAGCGCTGCCTGGTCGCCGGATCGATGCCGGAGAGCACGGCCGTGGTGTTGGCGCCGTTGGCGGCGGCGACGGCGCGGTCGGGGATCGCCGGCGCTAGCGCGCCGATCACGCAGTCGACGATGCGCTGGCAGACATGGGCGCGGGCGGCGGTCGCGGCCGGCGGCGCGCAGTTGACCACGGTGCCCTCGGGTGCCGAGACGTCGATCACGTCGAGGACGCCCTGGTTGTTCGGAACGTCGGGATCGAGCAGCGCCTTGATCGCATAGGCGACGGTGGCGCCGGCGCCATTGATCTTGAGGTTGATGTTGCCGTCGACCTCCGGTGCCGATCCGGTGAAGTCGGCGCGGATGCGGCCGTTGCCGACCGTCAGCTCGATCACGATCGGGATGTCGACCATGCCGAGCCCGTCGTCGTCCATGCGGTCGGCGAAGCGGTAGGTGCCGGGCGGGATCGTTCCGATGGCGCGCTCCATGCGGCTGCGCGTGCGGGTGACGATCTCCTCGAACGCTGATGTGAGCGTCTCGCGGCCGTAGCGCTGCGCCATCTCCTTGAGCCGCCGCTCGCCGAGCCGGCACGAGGCGACCTGGGCGAAGTAGTCGCCCTTGCGCTCTTCCGGCACGCGCACGTTCAAGAGCAGCAGGTCGAAGATGTCCTGCACGATCTCGCCCTTGCGGAAGAGACGGACGACCGGGATCCGCAGGCCTTCCTGATAGATCTCGCGCATGCCGCCGGCCATGCTGCCGGGCGCCATGCCGCCCATGTCGGCGTGGTGCGCGATGTTGCAGACGAAGGCCATGACCTTGCCGTCGACGAAGACCGGCATCGCCATGTTGAGGTCGGGAAGGTGCGTGCCGCCGGCGACGTGGGGATCGTTGGCGACGAAGATGTCGCCTTCGCTCATGTCGGAGATCTTCACCTTGGCCAGGACCGCCGTCATCAGGCCCCACATGGAGGCGAGGTGGATCGGCAGAGAGTTCTCGGCCTGGGCGATCAGGCGGCCGGAGAGGTCGATCACCGCGCAGGAGTGGTCCCGCCGCTCCTTGATGTTGGTCGAATAGGCCGACTTCATCAACGCGATGAAGGATTCATCGGTGATCGAGCGAAGCCCGTTGTGGATGATCTCGAGGGTGATCGGATCGGTCATGGCTGAACCTCGACCAGGAGGGAACCGGCAGCATCGACGACGAGGGAGTCGCCAGGATAGAGCAGCGTGGTCGCATCCAGCTGCTCGATCACGGCGGGACCCTGCAGCCGATGACCGGGGAGCAGCGTGTCGCGGCGATAGATCGGCGTGTCGTCGGCGGCTTCCCAGCGGAAGAAGACCGGGCGTCGGCCGACGGGAGCCGGCGCCGCCGTCGGTGCCTTGGAGGCGGGCGGGGCTGCGACCTCGGCGCGCCTGGCGGCGCCGGTGAGGCGGAAGTTGATCACCTCGATCGGCGCATCGAGGTTGGCATAGCCGTAGCTGAGCTCGTGCACGGCGGCGAACAGCTTGGCGAGCTGCTTCGCGTCCGGCAGCGCAGCTGACGGCAGCTTCACCGGCAGCTCGAAGTTCTGGCCGACATAGCGCATGTCGAGGGTCAGCGTGGAAACGCGGTCGACCGCCGGCACGCCTTCGGACTCGAGCCAGCGACCCGCCTCGGCGGAGAGCTCGGCGATCACCTTGGTCATGGTCGGCGCCTCGGCGGCGGTCACCGGTGTGCGGCGGGTGCGGACGAAGTCTTCCTTGAGGTCGGAGACGACGAGGCCCTGGGCGCAGAGGATGCCCGGTGCCGGCGGTACCAGGATCTCCTTCATGCCGAGCGACTTCGCCACGTCGGTCGCATGCAGCGGGCCGGCGCCGCCGAAGGGCATCAGCGCGTAGCCGCGCGGGTCGTGGCCGCGCTCGACCGAGACCGTGCGGATCGCCCGCACCATGTTGGCGACGACGATGGCGAGGATGCCATGCGCGGTGCGTTCGATCGAGAAACCGAGCTTGTCGGCGATCGGCTGCAGCGCCTTCCGCGAGGCCGCCTCGTCGAGGGCTACCTTGCCGTCGAGAAGCCCGCGCGGGCTCAAGCGGCCGAGCACGAGATTGGCGTCGGTCACCGCGGCTTCCTTGCCGCCGAGCCCGTAGCAGGCAGGACCGGGCACGGCGCCGGCGCTGGTCGGACCGACCTTGAGCAGCCCGTCCGGCGCGAACCACGCGATCGAGCCGCCGCCGGCGCCGATCGTGTTGATGTCGATCATCGGCAGGCGCACCGGGAAGCCGCCGACCTGGCGGTCATGCGCGGTGTCGGTGCCGTAGTCGCGGATCAGCGCCACGTCGGCCGAGGTGCCGCCCATGTCGAGCGTGACCACGTTCGGGCGGTCGGAAAGCTTCGCGACGTGGATCGCGCCGACTGCGCCGGCAGCCGGGCCGGAAAGCGCGGTGCGGACCGGGAAGCGATGCGCACGACCGATCGACATCAATCCGCCGGAGGACTGGTTGATGCCGATCTGGATCTTGTCCGAGAGCTTGCCGACCTGGTCGCCGAGATCGGCGAGGTATCGGGCCAGCACCGGCTGCAGGTAGGCGTTGAGCACGGTGGTCGAGAAGCGCTCGTACTCGCGGAACTCCGGCTGCACCTCGGAGGAGCGCGAGACGTGGATGCCGGGCAGCGCCTTGGCCAGAGCCTCGGCCGCCTTCCGCTCGTGGTCGGGATTGAGGAACGAGAACAGGAAGCCCACCGCGACCGCGTCGACCTTCGCCGCCTTGATCGCGTCGGCGGTCCTGGCGAGATCCGTCTCGTCCAGCGGCGTCTCGGCGGTGCCGTTCGCGGTCATGCGCTCGGCGACCTCGAAGCGCCACTGGCGTGGCACCAGCGGCTCTGGGTGGTCCTCCTGCAGCGAATACATGTGCGGGCGGATCTGCCGGCCGATCTCCAGCAGGTCGCGGAAGCCCTTGGTCGTCACCAGCGCCACCTTGCCGCCGCGGCGCTGGATCAGCGCGTTGGTTGCGACCGTGGTGCCATGCGCCAGGCGGCGGAGCTGGGCGTAGTCGATCTTGAGGCGCTCGGCCACCGCCTGCACGCCGTTGACGATGGCGCGCGCCGGATTGTCAGGCGTCGACGGCGCCTTGTGGACGAAGGCTTCGCCTGTTAGTTCGTTGAGGCAATGGAAGTCGGTGAAGGTTCCGCCGACGTCGACCCCGATGAACCAGGACATCCGTCCTCGCAAAGTGAATACACAGTGTATGCAGTATGAGTAGGCAGGCGAAGCCGGTCAAGCGGTCCAAGGGCGCCGGCGGCGAAACGGCCTATCAAGCCTTGCGCGAGCGTATCCTGTCGCTGTCGCTCGCGCCCGGGGCGGACCTTGACGAAGGAGCGCTGGTCGCGTCCCTCGGCATGTCCCGGACGCCGGTGCGCGAAGCGATCATCCGCCTGGCGTCCGAAGGCCTGGTGACGATGACGCCGAACCGCGGCGCCCGCGTCGCCTCGATCTCGCTGGACGAGGTGCGCGCCTTCTTCGAGGCCTTCGACCTCTGCCAGCGGGCGATGACGCGACTGGCCGCGGCACGCCGCAAGCCCGTCGACGTGAAGCGCATCGAGGCGACCGGCAAGGCCTTCGAGGAGGCGGCGCGGAAGGGCGACGCCAAGGCGATGGCGAGGACCAACTTCGATTTCCACGCAGCGATCGCGGACGCCTCCGGCAATCCTTGGCTTGCCCGCTTCTTCTGCGATCTCCTGAACCAGGGCATGCGGCTCTCGCACCTGGCGCTGGTCTACGACCCGCCGAGCGGCCGCAACCCGAACCAGCACGGCCGCGCCATCGTCGACGAGCATCGCCGCATGATCGAGGCGATCGTCTCCGGCCGCGCCGACACGGCCGAGAAGCTGGCGAACGCACATACGGATCTCTTCCGCGACCGGGTCGTGGCGTTCGTCCAGGAGAATTTGACCACCGGAATGACGATCGAGGCGAAGCCTCAAGCCCGGAGATCATGACACCACGGCAATTTATGCCGGCTTGCCATGCGCGCTGCCGCGCCGGCTAGATCGAGGACCATGTAGTTTGCCGTTAAGAGCGCCGGGCGGCTCGATGCCGCCCGGCCTTCCTCTGATGCCTACTTCTTCTCGGTGTTCCAGTTGGTGAGGACGAGGGTCCTCGGCAGGCCGACGACGTTCTTGCGATAGGCCACGGGCGACTGGAACTGGCCGGTGATCGCGTACGGCATCACCTCGTAGAAGCGCTTCTGGATCGCCTCGATCGCGGCCTTCCGCTGCGCCGGGTCGGTCAGCGGGATGTAGGCCTTGCGGAGCTTGTCGAGCTCCTCGTCGCAGGTCCAGCCGAACCAGTTGGACCCGTCGCACGGCGTCGGCAGCGCGAAGTTGGTGACCGGGCTCTGCATCACCGCCGAGGACGACCAGGTGGTGAAGATGTTCCAGCCCTGCGACCCCTGGCCAGGCGCCGCCTTCTGCCCGCGCCGCGTGGTCACGGTCGCCCAGTCGGTCGCCTGCAGGTCGACGTTGACGCCGATGTCCTTCAGCGTCTGCGCCGCCATGATCGAGATGTTGTGGATGATCTGCTGGTCGGTCGGGTCGAGCACGATGACCGGGCGGCCGTCATAGCCCGCTTCCTTCATGAGCTGCTTGGCCCGCTCGATGTTCGGCTTCTGGAACGGCTCCGAGCCGGCCAGGGTCTCGTTGGGCGAGCCGCACTGGAAGACCGCGTAGCATTCCTTCTCGTATTCCGGATTGCCGATCATGCCGGCGAGGTACTGCTTCTGGTCGACCGCCATCATGAAGGCCTGCCGCGCCTTGGCATTGTTGAACGGCGGGTGCAGCGCGTTGAAGCGCACCATGCCGTGCACGCCCGGCTTGTTGAAGACCTCGACCGTGATGTTCGGGTCCTTCTTCAGCAGCGGCAGCATGTCGATCGGCGGGATCTCGAAGATGTCCGCCTCGCCGCGGATGAAGGCCTGGGTCGCGGTCTGGGAGTCGGGGATGTAGGTCCACTCGACGCGGTCGACCTTCGCCGCCTTCGAGCCCGAATAGGCGTCGGTCGGCTCCTTGCGCGCGTTGTAGGCGGGGTTCTTCTTGTAGACGACCTTCGAGCCCGGGACCCACTCGTCCTTGGCGAAGATGAAGGGGCCGGAACCGATGGCCTCCGAGATCTGGGTGCCCGGATCGGTCTGCGCGTCCTTCTCGCGCATGACGAAGGGCGGCAGGATCGGGTTCGAGAACGCATCGAGGATCGGGCCGAAGGGCTCCTTCAGCACGATCTCGAAGGCGAGCTCGCCCGTCGCGGTCATCGAGCCTGCGCGGCTGACCAGCGCCGCGCCGTCCGTCGTCTTCTTGCTCCAGCGCACGAGCGAGGCGACGACGTCCTTCGCCGTCACCGGTGTGCCGTCGTGATACTTCATGCCCGAGCGCAGCGTGAACTTGTAGGTGAGCCCGTCGGGGGAGGTCGTGTAGGACTCCACCATCTGCGGCTTCGGCTGCATGTTGGCGTCGAGGCCGAACAGGTTGTCGAACACCATGTAGGCGTGGTTCTGCGTGATCGCCGCAGTGTTCCACACCGGGTCGAACGACTTGAGGTCGGCCTGCGGGATCACCTTGAGGGTGGTCTGCGCCTGGGCGGGAACGGTCGCGAGCAGCGCCGCAAGAGCGGCGGCCGACAGGAAGTGCGGAAGCCTGGTTCGGGTCATCTTCTTGGTCTCCATGGGCGAGGGCGCCTTTGATGCGCGGATTTTCTTATCCGACAATCCTAGGCACGCGATTTCCGACGCCACAAGGCCGCTACCCGGACTGTGAAATAGGGCCCGGTTCGATCCTGGGCGTACGCAGGCACCGCAAATGAAGAAGGCCGGGACGAGCCCGGCCTTCCTCGAACGTCGGGGACGTGCGTTCGATCAGTTGACGATCTGCCAGGACCCGTCCGGACGCAGGCAGGCGGTGCCGTAGGTCGGAACCGGGCGGCCGTCGATCGTGGTGTTGCTCTGGTACTCGCGGCAGTAGTTGCCGGCGGAGTCGCGGCCCTCGCGGATCACGTTGCCGGCGGGCGGCGCCGAGTAGACCGCTGCGGGGGCGGCGTAGACGGGGGCGGCATACGCCGGCGCGTAATAGACCGGGCGCGGCGCGTAGTAGTAGGCCGGGTAATAGGGATAGGCGGGACCGTAGTAGTACGGGCCGGGATAGCCGTAGTTGATCCCGATGCCGACGCGGGTGCGCGCCTCGGCCGGGGCCGACGCGGCGGTTGCGAACACGGCGACGACGGCGAGGCTCGCCAGGATCAGAAATCGACGCATGATGCAGTCCCTTTTCCCCAAGTCGGCCACCAGACTGCCGGGCGATTGAGGCAGATTGATGGTCGGTTGACGGTTTGATCGCATCCTTGGCACGGCGCCGCCCGACCTTTCCTGCGCCGGCTTTTCTCAGGCCGGGCGGTCCATCGCGAAGACGCTGTCGACCACGGTGTAGTCCATGTATCCGAGCCTGGCCAAGGGGCGGCAACGGGTGATGTCGACCTGGCCGTCGGCGATCAGCCCGTCATCTATATGAATGCCAATCACTTGGCCGAAGACGGCGTAGTTCGCGCGCCCCGGATCGTCGCAGGGAAGCTCGACGGTTTTGAGGTGCCGGCATTCGAGGGCGACTGGAGATGCCGCGACTCGCGGCGGCTTCACCAGGCGCGAGGGCGCCGTCGCCAGGCCCGCATGCGCAAACTCGTCGGCGCCGGCCGGGAGCGAGGCGGCGCTGGCGTTCATGGGATCCTTGAGCGCCTCGGTCGCCAGGTTGACGACGAACTCGCCGGTCGCCTCGATGTTGGCCTGGCTGTCCTTGCGGTCGGTCGCGCGCGGGCGGAGCGAGGTGCCGAACACCACGACGGGCGGGTCGGCGGCCATCGCGTTAAAGAAGCTGTAGGGCGCCAGGTTCGGGCGGCCCTGGGCATCCAGGCTGGAAATCCACCCGATCGGGCGGGGCACCACGAGCGCCTTGAACGGGTCGTGGCGGAGGCCGTGGTCGCGGAGCTGGGGCTGGTAGAACATCGGGTCCTTGTACGGATATGCGGCGGATACGCGAGCATGGGCTCCAGGCTGCACGGCCGCAACGTTCCCGTGACGCGGGTATGCACCGGGGCGTATAACAATTGCTTAGAGAACCCCGCCTGATGCGACGGGGTCGATCATGAATAGGAGAGACAACGTGGTCGTCAGAAACCTGATCCCGCTCGCCGCGGGAGCGCTGGTGGCGCTGGCTATTGCGGGCGGCGCCAATGCCGCGACGCTGGTCTACTGCTCGGAAGGCAGCCCCGAGAATTTCAACCCGCAGATCAACACCACCGGCACGTCGTTCGACGCCGCCTTTCACGTCTACAACCGCCTCGTCGAGTTCGAGCGCGGCTCGACCAAGGTGGTGCCGGGCCTCGCCGAGTCCTGGACGGTTTCCGAGGACGGCAAGACCTTCACCTTCAAGCTCCGCCGGAACGTGAAGTTCCAGTCGTCGAACACGTTCAAGCCGACCCGCGACTTCAATGCCGACGACGTGCTGTTCTCGATCAACCGCCAGTGGAAGGCCGACCATCCGTATCACAAGGTCTCCGGCGGCTCGTACGACTACTTCGGCGACATGGACATGCCGAAGCTGCTGAAGTCGGTCGAGAAGGTCGATCCCTACACCGTCAAGATCGAGCTCAACGACGCCGAGGCGCCGTTCATCGCCAACCTGGCCATGGACTTCGCGGCGGTGCTGTCGGCCGAGTACGGCGACGTGCTGCTGAAGGCCGGCACCCCCGAGAAGATGGACCAGGAGCCGATCGGCACCGGCCCGTTCCGCTTCGTCAGCTACCAGAAGGATTCGACGATCCGCTACCAGGCCTTCGACCAGCACTGGAACGGCAAGCCGCCGCTCGACGGCCTCGTCTATTCGATCACCAAGGATCCGGCCGTCCGATACGCCAAGCTCAAGGCGGGCGAGTGCCACGTGATGCCGTATCCGAATCCGGCGGACCTGCCGAAGATGCGTGAGGACAAGGACATCACCGTCCTCTCCCAGGAAGGCCTCAACATCGGCTACCTGGCGTTCAACGTGCAGAAGAAGCCGTTCGACGACAAGCGCGTCCGCCAGGCCCTCAACATGGCGATCGACAAGAAGGCGATCGTGGACGCGGTCTATCTCGGCGCCGGCGTCGCCGCGATCAACCCGATCCCGCCGACGCTCTGGTCCTACAACACCTCGGTCAAGGACTACGCCTTCGATCCGAACAAGGCGAAGGCGCTGCTGGCCGAGGCCGGATATCCGAACGGCTTCGAGACCGATCTCTGGGCGATGCCAGTGCAGCGCCCCTACAACCCGAACGCCCAGCGCATCGGCGAGATGATGCAGGCGGATCTGGCGAAGGTCGGCGTCAAGGCGAAGATCGTCAGCTACGAATGGGGCGAGTACCGCAAGCGCGCCCAGGCCGGCGAGCACCAGATGGCGCAGCTCGGTTGGACCGGCGACAACGGCGACCCGGACAACTTCATGTACGTGCTGCTGGGATGCGCCGCGGCGCGCCAGGGCGGCAGCAACATCGCGAAGTGGTGCTACAAGCCCTTCGACGACCTGCTGGTCGCCGCCAAGCGCACGCCCGACGTCGCCAAGCGCACGGCCCTCTACGAGGAGGCGCAGAAGATCTTCAAGGAGGAGGCGCCCTGGTTCACCATCGCCCACTCCGTGGTCTTCAAGCCGATCCGCAAGGAGGTCGTCGACTTCCGCATCAGCCCGTTCGGCCGCCATCAGTTCGATGGCGTGAAGCTGAACTAGCCTCGTCCTGAAACCGGACCGGCGGGCGCCCCGGGGCGTTCGCCGGTCCGTCTTTTTTGCGTCCCTGCCGATGCTTCGCTTCGTCCTGACCAGAGCCAGCCTGGTGGTGCCGACCTTCCTCGGCATCATGCTGCTGAGCTTCGTCCTGATCCGCCTCGTTCCCGGCGACCCGATCGAGGTGCGCATGGGCGAGCGCGGCATCACGCCCGAGCGCCACGCCCAGCTGTTGCACCAGTTCGGCCTCGATCGGCCGCTCTGGGAACAGTTCGCCGACTATGTCGGCCAGGTGGCCACGGGCGATCTCGGCGTCTCGATCATCACCAAGAGCCCCGTGATCAAGGAGTTCCTGACGCTGTTCCCGGCGACGCTCGAGCTCGGGCTTTCGGCGATCCTGTTCGCGAGCGTCCTCGGGCTTCCGGCGGGGATCATCGCCGCGGTCAGGCGCGGCTCCGCCTTCGACCACGGCCTCATGGGGATCTCGCTGACCGGCTACTCGATGCCGATCTTCTGGTGGGGCCTGCTGCTGATCCTGCTGTTCTCGGTCCAGCTCGGATGGACGCCGGTCTCCGGCCGCCTCTCGGCGATGTACTTCGTCGAGCCCAAGACCGGTTTCCTCCTGGTCGATGCGCTGATGTCGGACGAGAAGGGCGCGTTCAAGTCGGCGTTCCGCCACCTGATCCTGCCGACGATCGTGCTCGGCACCATCCCGCTCGCGGTGATCGCGCGCATGACACGCTCCTCGATGCTGGAGGTCCTGAACGAGGACTACATCCGGACGGCGCGTGCCAAGGGCCTCGGCGTCTTCCGCGTCGTGGGACTGCATGCGCTCCGCAATGCCTTGATCCCGGTCGTCACCGTGATCGGGCTCCAGGTCGGCACGCTGCTCGGCGGCGCGATCCTGACCGAGACGATCTTCTCCTGGCCCGGCATCGGCAGCTGGCTGGTCGAGTCGATCAACCGCCGCGACTACCCGGTGCTGCAGGGCGGGATCCTGCTGGTGGCCAGTCTGGTGATGCTGGTCAACCTCGCGGTCGACCTTCTCTACGGCGTCCTCAATCCGAGGATCCGGCGATGACCGCCGAGATCCGCGACGTGCCGCCGCCCGGCCCCTTGGCCGAGGTCTGGTCCTCCTTCACCGAGAACAAGGGTGCGGTCGCAGGGCTGGTCGTGATCCTGTTCATCGCCTTCGTCGCGGTCTTCGCTGATTTCCTGGCGCCGCATTCGCCGATCGAGCAGTTCCGCGACGCATTGCTGGCCCCGCCCGCCTGGGCCGGCGGAAGCTGGAGATACCCGCTCGGCACCGACGACATCGGCCGCGACATCCTCTCGCGCCTGATCCACGGCGCCAGGCTCTCGATGATCATCGGCTCGATCGTGGTGACGCTGTCGCTGGTCGCCGGCATCGTGCTCGGGCTTGCCGCCGCCTTCTTCCGGGGCGTCACCGACATCGCGATCATGCGCCTGATGGACATCATGCTGGCGCTGCCGAGCCTGCTGCTGGCGATCGTGATCGTGGCGATCCTCGGCCCTGGCCTGTTCAACGCGATGATCGCGGTCTCGATCGTGACCCTGCCGCACTTCACGCGGCTCGCCCGCGCCGCGGCGATGAGCGAGCTCACGCGCGAATACGTCGCGTCGTCCAGGCTCGCCGGCGCCGGCTCGCTCCGGCTCATGTTCATGACGGTGCTGCCGAACTGCCTGGCGCCGCTGATCGTCCAGGCGACGCTCGGATTCTCCAACGCCATCCTCGATGCGGCGGCGCTCGGCTTCCTCGGCCTCGGGGCGCAGCCGCCGACGCCGGAATGGGGAACCATGCTCGCGGGCTCGCTGCAGTTCGTCCAGCGCGCCTGGTGGGTGGTCAGCTTCCCCGGCATCGCGATCCTGGTGACGGTGCTCGCCTTCAATCTGATGGGCGACGGCCTTCGCGACGCCCTCGATCCGAAGCTGAAGCGATGAGCCTGCTCGAGATCCGCAACCTGACGGTCGAGTTCAAGACGGCGCGCGGCGTCCTCCGCGCCGTCGACGCGGTCGACCTCGACCTCGACGAGGGCGAGGTGCTGGGCGTCGTCGGCGAGTCGGGCTCGGGCAAGAGCGTCTCGATGCTGGCGGTCATGGGATTGCTTGCCGGCAACGCCACCGTGCGTGCCGACCGGCTCGCCTTCGCCGGCCAGGATCTTCTCGGCCTGTCGCCGCGCGCGCGGCGGAACCTGGTCGGCACGGACATGGCGATGATCTTCCAGGAGCCGACGACCAGCCTGAACCCGTGCTTCACGGTCGGCTTCCAGATCACCGAGGCGATCAAGGTGCATCTCGGCGGTACCAGCGGGAGCCGGCGCGACCGCGCGGTCGAGCTCCTGACCCAGGTCGGCATTCCCGACCCCGGGCATCGCCTCGGCGCCTTCCCGCACCAGCTTTCCGGCGGCATGAACCAGCGCGCGATGATCGCGATGGCGATCGCCTGCAATCCGCGCCTCCTGATCGCCGACGAGCCGACCACGGCGCTCGACGTCACGATCCAGGCCCAGATCATCGACCTGCTGGTCTCCCTGCAGAAGAGCCAGGGCATGGGGATGGTGCTGATCACCCATGATATGGCGGTGATCTCGGAGACCGCGCAGAAGGTCCAGGTGATGTACGCGGGCCAGGTGGTCGAGGCGCGGCCCGCGGCCGAGCTGTTCGCCCAGCCGTCGCATCCCTACACCGCGGCCCTGCTGGCTTCGCTCCCGGCGAAGGCGAAGCGCCGCGAGCGCCTGCCGACGATCCCGGGCGTGGTGCCCGGCATCGGCGACCGGCCGACCGGCTGCCTCTTCAATCCGCGCTGCCGCTTCGTCTTCGACCGCTGCCATGTGGAGCAGCCAGCACCGCTGGGGGAGGCGCGCACGCGCTGCCATACGCCGCTCGACGGGAACGGCGTGCCGACGCGCGAGAGGGTGCCGGCATGACCGCGGTGATGGAGGCGCGCGGGCTCGCCCGCCACTACGGCATCGGCGGCGGCATGTTCCGCAAGGGACTCACGATCAAGGCGGTCGACGGCGTGTCGTTCACGCTTCACGCCGGCACGACGCTTGCGATCGTCGGCGAGTCCGGCTGCGGCAAGTCGACCTTGGGCCGCGTGCTGGCGCTGCTCGAGGATGCGACCTCGGGCGAGCTCCTGATCGACGGTCGCCCGACCGAGGGCGAGAAGTCGGCGAAGGATCCGGCGCTCCGCCGCTCCGTGCAGATGGTGTTCCAGAACCCCTACGGCTCGCTGAATCCGCGCCAGACCGTCGGCCGGATCCTGGAAGAGCCGCTGGCGATCAATACCGGCATGTCGGCGGCGCAGCGGGTCGAGGCGGCGCGCGCGATGCTGGCGAAGGTGGGCCTCAGGCCCGACCATTACGGCCGCTACCCGCACATGTTCTCGGGCGGCCAGCGCCAGCGCATCGCGATCGCGCGCGCGTTGATGCTGAACCCGCGCATCGTGATAGCCGACGAGCCGGTCTCTGCGCTCGACGTCTCGATCCAGGGCCAGATCCTGAACCTGCTGATGGACCTGCAGGACGAGCTGAAGCTGGCCTACCTGTTCGTGTCGCACGATCTCGGCGTCGTCCACCACATCGCCGACGAGGTGATGGTGATGTATCTGGGCCGTCCGGTGGAGCATGGGCCGACCGAGGACGTGTTCGAGCGGCCGCTGCATCCCTACACCCAGGCGCTGCTGGCGAGCCGCCCGCGCGTCGAAGTCGGGAGCAAGGCGCCGCGCCCGCTGCTCACCGGCGAGCTGCCGTCGCCGATGAATCCGCCGCCGGGCTGCGCCTTCCACCGCCGCTGCCCCTATGCGCAGCCCTACTGCGCCGATGTGCGTCCCGAGCCGCGCGAGGTCCTCGGCCGCCCGGTCGCGTGTCACTACGCGGAAGAGATCCAGGCGCATCTCGAACTTTTGTGATCGAGTCTCCCTCTTCCGCACCTCTTAACTTCATCAGGTCATCGCTGGGGGGGGGGCGCTGCGGAATTGCGTGCTTGTCGCCGAATGCCGACACCCTTAGCGTGTCGACGGACGTGCCGGGTACGGTCCGGCCGATGGAGGCAGATTCCCATGGGCGCAACTTCCGCGGCACTTCGCCTGATCCTTGTCGGCCTCCTGGCCATCTTCGGCCGGGCCGCCATTGCCGAAACGGCAAATAGCGATTCCGCGGAGCCCGAAGAGGTTCAGATTGCGCAGGCAGGTTCTGCGGCCCTTGCCGCGCCGCGCGCGGCATGGGCGGGTGGCATACCGCTCCTGTTCGAACCGAATCTCGGCCAATCCGATCCACGCGTGCGCTTCCTCAGCCGCGGACCGGGCTTTGGCCTGTTCCTTACCGACAACGAAGCCGTGCTCGCCTTGCCAGGTGACAAGCCGTTTGCAGCACGCCATGGGTTGAGGCAACCGGCTTCACCCGTGCCCAAGAGCACGGCCGTGTTGCGGCTCGCCTTTGTCGGCGCCCAGCCGGCACCCAAGATCGCAGGCGAGGAACGCCAGAAGGCCCTTGTCCATCACCATGTAGGCAACGACCGCAGCAAATGGCGGACCGGCATTCCAACTTTCCGTTCGGTCGTCTATCGCGATCTCTATCCCGGCATTGATCTGGCATTCTCAGGAGGGCGTGGCGGACCGCGATATGACTTCACCGTGGCACCCAACGCCGATGCGCGTGTCATTCGCCTGGGCTTTCCCAATGCCGAACGGTTGAGCCTGGACGCCAAGGGCGCTCTGATCGTGCGCGTGGCTGGCCGCGATATCCGGCACTCGGCGCCGGTGCTCTACCAGGAGTTCGGCGGACGCCGCGAATTGATCTCCGGCCGGTTCGAGCTGCGCAGTCGCAACCAAGTCGGATTCCGCGTCGGCGCCTATGATCGGTCGCGACCATTGACCATCGACCCGACACTCGATTTCGCGACCGTCATCGGCGGCGGCAATTACGAGAATACCGGTGGCCTTGCCGTCCAAAGTGGCAATGTCTTCGTCGCTGGGTACAGCTTTTCGGCTGATCTGCCGGCCTCGGCATCGGCCTTGACCGGTATCTGGGATGCCTATGTCGCCAAGCTGAGCGGAAGCGATGGGTCGCTGGTCTATTCGACCTACGTCGGCGGTCAAGGCGACGACTATGCCCAGGCCTTGGTTGTCGATGGTCAGGGACGTGCTCATATCGCCGGGTTCTCCGAGGTCAGGGCCGGGATGCAGTCTCCCGATGATTTTCCGGTCACCACGCAGCGGCCCTATGGCGGTGGGACTTCCGATGCATTTGTGGTGCGCCTTTCGGCATCGGGACAGCTCGACTTTGGGACGTTTCTTGGCGGCTTCGGACCCGACAGGGCAACGGCGTTGGCGCTCGACTCGACGGGGATCTATGTCGGTGGCTGGACGCAGTCGGATAATTTTCCAACCGCCGGGCAACCTGCTCCGGTGCAGACCACGGCGCACTTGCAAGACGGGTTCGTCACGAAACTTTCCCTCGACGGGGCGAGCATCCTGTTTTCCACGCGTATTGGCGGTTCGGGCTACGAAGAGGTGACTGGCATTGCCGTCAATGGTGCCGGCGAGGCCCACGTTGTCGGCTGGACCTCCTCGGTCAATGACTTTCCCACCTGCATTCCGCCAGGTCCCACCACATGTATCTCTTCTGGTCACACCGAGATTGCCCAAGCAATCATCGAACCGAAAGCCTTCGCCGCCAAACTCAACGCCAACGGGTCGGCGCTTGTGTACTCGACGTTGTTAGGCGGATACGGTTATGACATCGCCTATGCCGTTGTGATCGATCCGACCAGCGACAGTGCGATCGTCGTTGGCTCGACGACGGCTGCCGACTTTCCGACCCGACAGGCGTTTCAGGACACACGCGTGGGTTTCGGCGATGGATTCCTGACCAAGCTTGGTTCCGATGGCCGAATTGTCTTCTCGACATTCATCGGCGGCACCAGCGTTTTCACAACGGAGGGATTTCGCGAAGAAGCGATTTTTTCTGTCGCTCTCGATCCGAATGACGGTCAGATCTGGATTGCCGGATTCACCAGTTCGCGCGTTGCGGAACTGCCGGCAAACTACCCCGCTGAGAACGACACCGGTGGATACCACGATGGCTTTCTCGCCCGCGTTGCCGCGGATGGGTCGCGCCTCGGATACTGGCGCTTCATTGGCGGGTCCGCGACGGACCTCGCCTACAATGTTGTCGTCGCTCCGGTTGCGGGTGGATCGTCCGATATCTATGTCGCGGGATATCTTCAGCCATCGGCCGCCTATAATTTTCCAATCGGGCTGACACTCGGGCCGCGCGGTGGTCAGTCGGACATCTTCGTCGCGAAGTTCACCGCTGCAGCACCGGTCCTGCCAGTGGTGAGCGTGACCGCAATGGCGACGCCCGACCCGATCTATGTCGGCGACACGGTGCGGTTGACGGTGACGGTTCGCAATGACGGCACGGTACCGGCGACCGCCGTCCAGCTCACCGAGATTCTGGATGGACAGGGCGTCTTCACGATCTCGACATGGGATGCGCCGCCCTGTTCTCCGACGCCGGGCGGCACCCCCCAAGCCAGTGTGACGTTCACCTGCGGGATCGGTAGTGCGGTACCCGGAACACTCGGACCGGGCGAGAGTATGGCGATCCACGCGACCGGCCAGGCGATCAACCCGGGCACGGCGATCAGCACGTCGCTGGTCAATCTGGCGGGCGCCTCGCCGGTTTCGACTTCCCTGCAGCTTCATGTGCTCTCCCGTGGAACACCGCTACCGCTTCTGTCGATCGAGACCACGGTCACGCCCGATCCGGTCATCGCCGGCCGCGATATGACACTTACGGTGCGGACCACCAATTCAGGGACCGTCCCGCTCACGGGCTTACGCATCGCCGATCAATTCTCCGGCGGTACCGCCGCTCGGATCGCGAACTGGACGCCGGCATCCTGCGCCGGCACGGCCGGTGCCACGGTCACACTCGATTGCCCGACTCTCGGCAGTGTGCCGACAAGGCTTGTTCCGGGCGAAGTGGCAACAGTGACCTTGACCGGCCCGGCTGTGGCCGCGGGGTCGTTCTCCAACATCGCCACCGCATCGGCAGCCGAAGCGGCCACCGTTTTCTCTGCGTTTAACCGCACGGTGCAACTGGGGCGCGCCGACCTGGCCGTGGGGCTGCAGATTTTCAATCCGCCGGCGGTCGGGGTCAACTTGTCGCCCTTGGTCATCTTGACTAATGCCGGACCCGACCCGGCATCGACGGTTGAGATCAAGGTGACGGTGGCCGGTGCGGCGACCGTGGCAGCCCCTGTGGGCCCCGGGGTCAACCCCTGCCAGGCGATGGCGGTGGCCGTCGGTCAGCCTCAGGTCATGACCTGCATCTTCCCTGGCCCGTTCGATATCAATCCGGCGACGTCGGCCGGATCGACGACCGCCTTCGGTTTCAACGTGACACCGACGGCCGGCGGCATGCTGTCGGTCTGTGCCGAAATTGTCGCCAGCAGTGCCGGTGACGACCATCCGGAAAACAACCGCCAGTGTCAGGACATTGCCGTGCCGGTGCCGGTGACCGATCCGCCACGCCCGCAGATCGCGATCACCAACACCTATTCGGCGGCGCCACACCCGGTTCGTATCGGCGACGTCGTCGACCAGAAGATCGGCATCAGCAATACCGGCAATGTGCCGCTGACTTCCGCGCGTTTTGAGATCACGTTGAATTTTGACACGAAGGTATTCGTCCTCGACGGCCACAGTGCCGATCCGGATATCTCCTGCACCTGGCCGGCGCGCCTCAATGGCCCGCGGGTGACGGCCTCCTGCTCGGTCACGGGTACTCTATCTCCGGGGCGAGGCCGTGGCGTTCGCCTCTTGGGTCATGCGATCGGCCGCGGTAACGTGACCAGCACCGTCATTGCACGCGCCGAAGAGACCGGGCCGATCTGGCTCATTTCACCGGGTGGATTCACCGTCCGTGCCACCGAAAATGCCGATTTGCAGGTTGGAATTTCGAGTCCGCCATCGGCGACGCTCAACCAGCCGATGACCGCGTACGTGAATCTTGCCAATGCCGGTCCGGCGCATGCCAGTTCGATCCAGGTCACGATTGGGCTGAGCGGTATCAGTGGCAGTGCCGTCACCTACCCACTGGATAAGTGTGGGTTGAATCCGGCCATGGTCCTGTCATGCACCGTCGCCAGCCTACCAAACGGACAGCAAACTACTGTCCCGCTGGTTTTCTTGATCGCCAGCCCCACTCAGCTCGGCATCGATGCCCGGGTCGAGAGTCAGGCGACGGAAGATCCGGTCCCTCAAAACAACCATCGAAGTCGCACCACCAGTTTTCAATGATGCGGTCGAGCAGGCGCTCTACCGCCGGAGCATGCTCCGGCCGCTCTTCGCGGAGAGTGACCATCTCATGACGCCTCCCCGGGAAGGCTTCAGACGCAGTAGGTCTTCAACGGCTCGAAGCCGTTGAAGGCCACCGACGCGTAGGTCGTGGTGTAGGCGCCGGCCGCGCGGATCTCGAGCTTGTCGCCGATCTGGAGATCGGACGGCAGCTTGTAGTCCGCCTTCTCGTACAGGATGTCGGCGGAATCGCAGGTCGGGCCGGCCAGGACCACCGGCATCGGCTGGCCCTTCTTCTCCGAGACGATCGGATACTGGATCGCCTCGTCCATCGTCTCGGCGAGACCGCCGAACTTGCCGACGTCGAGATAGACCCAGCTCTTCCTGTCGGTCTCCGACTTCTTCGAGATCAGCACGACTTCGGTCTGGAGGATGCCGGCATTGCCGACCATCTGTCGGCCCGGCTCGACGATGATGTCGGGGATGCGGTTGCCGAAGTGGCGGCGTAGCGACTCGTCGATGGCCGCGCCATAGGCGCCCATGGCCGGGATCGACTTGCGATAGCGCGTCGGGAAGCCGCCGCCGATGTTGAGCATGGTCAGCTGCACGTTCTGCTGCTCGAGCTCGCGGAACAGCCACGCCGCCTCGGCGACGGCGGTGTCCCACTGCGCCGGGTCGCGCTGCTGCGAGCCCACGTGGAACGAGACGCCGTAGGGCACGACGTTGCGGCGCGAGGCTTCCAGCAGCAGCTCCTTCGCCATCTTCACGTCGCAGCCGAACTTGCGCGACAGCGGCCACTCGGCGTTGGCGCCCGAGGTTAGGATGCGGCAGAAGACCCGGCTGCCGGGGGCGGCGTCGGCGATCTTCTCGAGCTCGGCCGCGGAGTCGAAGGCGTAGAGGCGAACCCCCCTCGCATAGGCGCGGGCGATGTCCGACTTCTTCTTGATCGTGTTGCCGAACGAGATGCGGTCGGCGGCGACGCCGGTGGCGAGCGCCATCTCGACCTCGTTGACGCTGGCGACGTCGAAGCACGAGCCCATGCCGGCCAGCAGCTTCAGGATCTCCGGGGCCGGATTGGCCTTCACGGCATAGTAGATGCCGGCCTGCGGAACGGCGTTCCTGAGCTTCTTGAAGTTGTCGGCAACCAGGTCGAGGTCCATCACCAGGCACGGCGTGGCCGGCTGCTGCTCGGCGAGGAACTTTTGGATCTTCTTGGTCATCGTTCGGGTCTCCTTTCGCGCCGCTGTCGTCAGACGACGCGGAAGTTCTTGAACTGCCACGGGTCGGAGGCGTCGACCGCCTCCGGGAACAGCGCGCCGCGCCGCAGGAGCGGCGTCCAGTCGGAATAGGCGCCGACGACCTCGCCGAGATAGGGCCGCATGATCTCGAGGATCCGCTCGTGGTCCAGGCTGTCCGCCTCGACCACGCCGGCGTTCGGGTTCTCGATCGCCCAGATCATCCCGGCCAGCACCGCCGCCGTGACCTGCAGGCTGGTGGCGTTGTTGTGCTTCACCAGCTTCCGGGTCTCCTCGATCGACAGCCGGGAGCCGTACCAGTAGGCGCCCTTGGCATGCCCCATGAGCAGCACGCCGAGCTCGTCGATGCCCGTGGTGATCTCGTCCACCATCAGCCGCTTCTCGGACTGAATCTGCCAGTTCTTGCCGGCGATCTCGTGCAGCGACAGCACCGCGTCGTCGCACGGGTGGTAGGCGTAGTGCACGGTCGGGCGGTAGGCGACCTTCGCGCCGTCCTTCACCGTGTAGTAGTCGGCGATCGAGATCGACTCGTTATGGGTCACCAGGAAGCCGTGATACGGCCCTTCGAGCGGGGTCCACGAGCGCACGCGCGTCGAGGCGCCCGGACGCATCAGGTAGATGGCGGCGTCGCAGCCGAAGTCGTGGCGCTTGCCGTCCTCGGGGAAGTGACGCTCATGCGCGCCCCAGCCGAGCTCGGCCGGCTGCGAGCCCTCGCCGACGAAGCCGTCGATCGACCAGGTGTTGACGAACTCGCCCACCTTCTTCGGGAAGTCGGCGACCTGGGTGTCGCGCTCGGCGATGTGGATGACCTTCACGCCGAGGTCGCGGGCGAGCTCGCTCCAGCCCTTGCGGTCCTTCGGCGTGGCGGCCTTGTGGCCGGTGTCGCGGGCGATGTGGAGGAGGGCCTCCTTGACGAAGTGCGAGACCAGGCCCGGGTTGGCGCCGTGGGTCAGCACGGCCGTCGGGCCGCCGGCGAACTTCGGCGCCAGCGCCAGCGCGCTCTCGCGGAGCGCATAGTTGGAGCGCTGCGAGGGCGTGAGCGACGGGTCGGTGTAGCCGCCGGGCCAGGGCTCGATGCAGGTGTCGAGGTAGAGCGCGCCGAGCTCGTTGGCGAGCTGGATCAGCGCGACCGACTGCACGTCGACCGAGAGGTTGAGCAGGAAGTCGTCCTTGGCCAGAAGGCCGGAGAGGACCTGGCGGTAGTTGTCGCGGGTCAGCGGCTCCAGGATGAAGCGGATGCCGTACTCAGCCGCGACCTCGCGGCCGCGCTCCTCGGCGGTGACCACGACGATGTTGTCCCGCGGCATGTCGACGTGACGGAGGATCAGCGGCAGGACGCCCTGGCCGATCGAGCCGAAGCCGAGGATCACCAGACGGCCCTTGTAGGCCACGTGCTTCTTGTCCATGGACGGCTCCTCTGCGCCCGGAGACCGGACGGCTACGACGCGCCGATGCGGGCGGACCCTTGGGCCCGACGACGGAAAACGGCGCTATTGCGGTGTAAGAGCGAACGCACGACGAACCCGGTCCGGCAGATAGGCCGGCCCGGAGGCTGCGTTACCGCTCGATGCGCGGAGGAGGCGCGAGCATGTGCCCGAACATCGTATCCACTTCCCTTAAGGACGCCGGCCCACTGTCGACCGGCTCGACCGAAAAGGACGCGTACACGTCGTTGCTTTGACCCCTGAGGGCGTGGGCACGTGCGATTGGCGTCGACGCGCTAGATGGGGCTAAACGCCCTGGGACGCAAGAAATTTTTTGTTACAGCCGCGCGGTCGGAGAGCGCGGGACCGGAGGCGGCGATTTCCGGCCTATTCCGGCCGCGGTCCGTAGATGTCGTCCAGCACCTCGAACATCTCGATCAGGCTGGCGCCCTTCATCTGGCGGGCCTTGTGGCGCCCGGACATCTCGTTCCAGACGAGAATCGCGTGGCTGACCTCGTTCAGCGTGGCGCCGAGGTTGTTGAAGTGCTTGCTGGAGGCGCCGAGGAAGGTGCCGAACTTCTGGCCGCCCTTCCGGCGCACGAACAGCTCGTCGTAGCTGTCCTGGTACTCGGACAGGGTCTGGGCGATCTCCGCCAGGTTCTGCTTGGTCTTCTTGCGGATCGATTCCCGGAGCTTGTCGATCGTGGCCCGGTCGGTCCGGTGGATGGTGTCGGCCGGCTGCGAGCCATCCTTGAGCCAGCGGCCGAACTCGGTGACCTTGGGCGTCAGCTCGCGGTATTCGAGCTCGTAGAAGGTGATGCCCTTCCAGGCCTGCATGATCTCGGCGGTCTTGTCGACCGGCAGGTTCATCGCCTTGAAGAAGGGGGCGAACTCCTCCAGGCCGGTCGAGTCCCAGAGCTTGTCGAGCAGCACCTGGACCTTGGCCTCGACATCGGCGCCGCCGCTCGCCGCCATCAGCACCATCGGGCGGATCTTGGCGCGGATGCTCTTGGCGATGCGGTCCCACTCGGCCGGGGCGATCGCGAAGTAGGCCGGGTCGACCTCGTTCACATGCGCGGCGAGCCGGTCCTTGAGCAGGAAGGGGTCCAGCGACGGCAGCTTCGCCAGCGCCTCGAGGATGCCCATGTCGCGCTTGAAGACCTCGGGCTGCGCCTGCTTGTTGAGGCCGGCGAGCTCGATCAGCGCCTGGTCGCGGTCGGGGTGGTCGAACTGGATCGCCGCCCCGCCCTTGGTGATGTCCTCGTCGTCGTAGGAGAAGTGGACCTTGGTCTTGATCGCGCGGGTGAGCACGCGGCCCGGCGGCTGCTTCTCGCGCGCCTGGGTGGGGTCCACGACCTTGATGATCACGGCCTTGTTGAGGCCGATGCAGGAGAACAGGTGCTTCGGCTGCGTCCCGTCCTTCAGCGCCGCCCGGTCGATCTCCTGCGTGACCTTGTGGCAGTTGTAGACCTTGGCCGAGCCCGACTGGATGGTGAAGCGGAAGTATTTCTCGCGCATGGAAGCATCAGCTCTGGATCAGCATCTCGGCCAGCAGGAGGATATCCTCTTCCATCTGCTGCTTCACGCTGCGGTACAGGTCGCGGATCGAGATGATGCCGTAGAGCTGGCCTTCGTCCATCACCGGGAGATGGCGGTAGCCGCGCTCGGCCATCAGATCCAAGGCCGTCTGCACCGACTCGGTCGGCTGGATGGTGTCGGGGTCTCGGGTCATCACCTCGCCGACGGCGGTCTTCTTGGGGTCGACGCCCTTGGCGATGACGCGCACCAGCGCGTCGCGCTCGGTGAAGATGCCGGCGAGCTTGCCCTTCTCCACGACCAGGATGGCACCGATGCGGCGCGTCGCCATCAGCTCCGATACCTCGGCGACGGACACTTTCGGGGTCACCGTCGCCAGGTCCTGCGGCGACTTGATCACGTCGGGAACGATCTTGCGGTCGGTCGGCAGCATCAGAAGAACAGTTTCTGCAGGTCGATCGAGGATTCGTTGCCGAGCTTGTCGTAGTTCTCCCTCAGCCAGGCGTCGGCGGTCCTGGTGCCGAGGTCGAACAAGAGCTCGATGAAGTCCCGATGGACGTTGAACTTGGAGGAGGCGCCGTAGTTCGACATCTCCTTCTCGGCCTGCACCATGTGGAAGAAGATGCGGCGGAGATGCGAGCGCCCGGTCAGCCGGTGCTGCTCCAGCATCTGGGTCACGAAGGCGATGGTGCGCATCTCGCGCATCATCGTCGCGTTGAAGCTGATCGAGTTCATGCGGTCGACGATGCCGCGCGCGGTCTGCGGGACCTCGTCGATGCGGATCGGGTTGATCTCGACCAGCATGATGTCGTTGGCCTTGCACTGGTAGAGCAGCGGGAACATGGCGGGATTGCCCATGAAGCCGCCGTCCCAGTAGTGCTCTCCCTCGATCTCGACCGCCTGGAACAGGTGCGGCAGGCAGGCCGACGCCAGCAGAACGTCGGCCGAGATCTCCTGGATCGGGAAGACGCGGATCTTGCCGGTGCGCACGTTGGTGGTCGAGATGAACAGCCGGACGTGCTTGACCTTGCGCAGCGTGTCGAAGTCGATCAGGTCGCTGATCAGCTCGCGCACCGGGTGGTAGCCGGTCGGGTTCAGCTGGTAGGGCGACAGCATCCGCGTGATGAAGTCGAACGCCTGGTAGGCCGGCGAGTAGTCGAGATTGTGGTTGCCGCTCCAGCGGTCGAGGATGGAGGGCTGGAACGGCGAGTAGCGGCTGAACTCGCTGGTCCGTTCCCAGAACTCGCGCAGGATGCGGCGCGCGCCCTCGCGGCCGGCATGCATCATGCCGTAGGCCAGCAGTGCGCCGTTCATCGCGCCGGCCGAGGTGCCGCTGATGCCTTCGATGAAGATGCGCTTGTCGGCGAGCAGGCGGTCGAGCACGCCCCAGGTGAAGGCGCCGTGGGCGCCGCCGCCCTGGAGGGCCAGATTGATGACGCGGTAGTCGGAAGGCGGCGGCCTGTCCGCGTTCCACGGCTCCGCGCCCGATACCGCCGGTTTCGTTCCTGCGGACTTTGACTTGGTCATCCGGGCCCGATCTCCACCCGGCCCAACTTACGCCCAGGTCGCTAAAATGCGCAATAAAATTACGGGATTAGGTGGAACTGCAGCAGCAATGTCCGCTGCAGGGCGACCCGGTTGTCGTCCGAGATCAGGTAGACGTAGGTGCCGCCGTCCGGCGCCGCCTCGACCGCGAGCCCTTCGAAATTGTCGGCGATGAGCGGCGGGGCGACCTCGGCCACGTCGCGGCCGTCGAGGATCGCGTCCGGACGGATCGACGGCGCCGGAATCCGCACCAGCCGCGAGGCGAAGCCGCCGAGCAGGTTGAAGGCACGCTCCAGCACCAGCAGGTCGCCGTTGGGAAGCGACTTGCCGTCGACCGGACGGTACTCGCTGCGGCGGCGATAGTTGGCGTCGCGCCATGTGCCCCCGGCGCCGATCCACGCCTTGAGCACGCCGGGGGAGCGCTCCTCGGTCTCGCTGACCAGGATCAGGCGTCCGTCGGGCAGGCGCGCCGCGGTCTCGATACCGCCGTTGGCCTCCTGGCGCGCGAGGTCCCGCGGGCCTACCTGAGGCTCGCCCCGCGACCGCCACGGCTCGGGCCCGGCATAGCGCGCGATGCGGTGGACCTGCTCGAAGGCGACGAGGAAGCTTCCGTCGGCGAGTTTCTCCAGCGCTTCGGCGTCGCCGGCGCGCTTGACCGTGAACGGGTTGCCGTTGCGGTCGAGGATCGGGAAGAGCTGCGGTTCGGCGAGGCCGCGGAGCCTGCCGCTCTCGTCGCGGACGAGCGTCGCGACCAGCCAGTGCCCGAGGTCGGAGACCGCGACCAGGCGCTTGCCGCCTTCGTCGATCACCAGGCCCGAGTATCCGCCGAAGCGGGAGTGCCGGCTCGAAAGCTCGAGGCCGGCCACGAACTCGAGTTGGCCCGCGCGCACCACCTTCGGATCGCGCGGGTGGAGGTCGACTGGCTTGGTGGTCAGCCGAAGCGGCTCCGCCGCTGCCGGGAACGCGAGGAGCAGCGCAAGAGCGAGAACGCGCCAGAGGGTCAGGAGCCGGCTCCGGCGACCTGGCGCTTCACCCGCTCCGCCAGCCGCTTCATCGCGCGGTCGTGGATGCCGAGCTGGTCGAGATGCTCGACCGTGTTGAGCAGGTAGTCGCGGCACGGTCCGATGCGGCCGGCGGCGCGCGCGATCACCTCGGCGGCCTTCTCGTCGGACATCTTCTCGGCGTAGCGTTCGTGCTCGCGGTTGATCGTGAAGGCGATCGCGTACACGTCGCCTTCCTCGGTCGTGGTCCGGACCCAGGTCGGCACATAGGCGTTGGAGACCATCTCGCGCCGCCACAGCACGTCGAGCTCGCTCTCGACGTGCTCGGGCGCGATGCGGAGCACGACGCCGCGGCAGGAGCCGCCGCGGTCGAGGCCCAGCATCAGGCCCGGGCAATCCGGCGAGCCGCGGCCGAGCGTGGTCCACAGGCAGAAGCGGCGGTGATAGCCGTGGATCGTGCCGATCCGGCGCTCGACGAAATGGAAGGCAGGATTCCAGATCAGCGAGCCGTAGCCGAAGACCCAGACATCCTTCGAGGGGGCCGAGGCGAGCGTCCCGCGCCGCGACTCCGCGAGCTCCTCCTCGGTCAGCACCTTCATCGTGTGCCCGGCTTCCTGGGCCATCTTCTGGACCCAGCCCGACTGGATCTGCTCGCGCGTCAGGCTCATCAGATCGATCCGATGCCCGGCAGCTTGAGCGACGGCGGGAAGGCCGAGAGACCGACGGTGAAACCGAGCAGGTTGAGCTCGAGCCCTTCCTTCCTCGCGACCGTGAGGCCCGCGAGTCCGAACAGCGAGAGCTGGAGCCCAGTGCCGCTGGGCGCCGCGCCGAACGGAAGGCCGTTGGCGATGAAGTCCTTGCCGATTGCGGTCGGCGGCAGCGCCAAGCCCAGCTCCGGCACCTCGCGCGCGACGAAGGCGGTGAAGGTGTTGCTGTTGGGGCCGGGCCAGGTGACGTAGCTGTTGGGATAGGGATAGGCCTCGACCGCGGCCTTCACCTTCTCGATGATCGCATCGACGCCGGGCCCGCGGAGATCGACCAGAAGCTCGGGATGGGCGCCGAACCAGTAATTGTCGGGGCCGGTGCGGTCGACGCGGACCGCCGGCGCGCCGTTGCCGACGCCCCAGCCCATGACCTCGTAGCGCGTGTAGCGGTCGGCGCCGGCGGGCTTCACCACGATCCAGGTATGCACGGCCAGTGCGCGGCGCCAGCCGACGGCGCGGGCGGCATAGGCCTGGATCACGGCTTCCTTCGTGGTCGCGGGGTCGGGCGCCTGGCCCGAGGAGTCGCGCCGCGCCGCGTACCACGGCACGTCGGCCGGCCGTTCCGACTGGCCGGCGGCGAACGCGATCGGCAGCACGAAGATGAGCGCCAGCGCGACGAGGAGGACCTTCATCGACAGGAAAGATAGCATGGGATCTTGGCCGTTCGGGAAGGGGACGATAGGGCCCGATCTGGCTATAAATATGGCAATAGCCCAGGGGGAGACGCCGAGCCGATGTACAAGCTGTTCTATTCGCCGGGATCGGCCGCGATGGCGCCGCATGCGCTGCTCGAGGAGATCGGCCAGCCTTTCGAGCTGGTGAAGGTCGACACCAGGTCGGGCGAGCACAAGAAGCCAGAATACCTGAAGCTCAACCCGAACGGGCGGGTCCCCACCCTGGTCGACGGCGACCAGGTCATCTACGAGACGGCGGCGATCATGCTGCACCTGGTCGACCGGCATCCGGGCTCTGGCCTGGCGCCCGCGGTCGGCTCGGCCGAACGCGCGATGTTCTATCAATGGCTGGTCTACATGACCAACACGGTGCAGGAAGCCTACATCGAGTATTACCATCCCGAGTACTACGCCAAGACCGAAGCAGGCCAGGCCGAGGTGAAGGCGGCGTCGGAGGAACGACTCCAGCCGATGTTCGCCGTTCTCGACAAGGCGCTGGAGAAGGGGCCGTTCCTGCTGGGCGCGAAGTTCAGCGCCGCCGACATCTTCCTGATGATGATGGCGCGTTGGAGCCGGAACATGAGGAAGCCGGCGGCGACCTACCCGAATATCAAGCGCTGCGTCGACGCCGTGATGGCGCGACCGGCGACGCAGCGGATGTTCGCGGCGCAAGGACTGTCGTAGGCAGCAGCGAGGTCTGCATCGCACCCCCACCCTAACCCTCCCCCATCAAGGGGGAGGGGATAAGAGGGAAGGGTGAGGCGCGACGCTTCGTGTTCCCTCCCCCCCCGACGTGGGGGAGGGTTAGGGTGGGGGGCTGGACGCCTGCCACTCGCTCCGAACGATCTCGTCTGACTCTACGCTCGCGCGATCGCTTCGCATCGCGGCGACGCGCTCCGGGGTCAGCCGCGTCAACGCCCACACCGCCGCCCCCCTGACCACCGGCGCCGCGTCGTCGAGCAATCGCTCGGCGACGTCCGCGAGCGCCGGGTCGCCGCTGTTGCCGATGGCGATCAGCACGTTGCGCACGAAGCGGTCGCGGCCGAGGCGCTTGACCGCCGAGCCCGAGAACATCTTCCGGAACGCGGCATCGTCGAGCGCTGCGAGCTCGGCGAGGCGCGGCGCCGTGAGCTCGCTCCGCGGCATCAGGCCGGCCTCGCCCGTCGCCCGCGCGAACTTGTTCCAGGGGCAGGCGGCGAGGCAGTCGTCGCAGCCGTAGATGCGGTTGCCGAGCAGCGGCCGGAGCTCGCGCGGGATCGGCCCCTTGTGCTCGATCGTGAGGTAGGAGACGCAGCGGCGCGCGTCGATCCGATAGGGTGCCGGGAACGCGCTGGTTGGGCAGGCGTCGAGGCAGGCACGGCAGGCGCCGCAGCGGTCGTCGTGCGGCGCATCGGGCTCGAGTGCAAGATCGGTGAAGACCTCGCCGAGAAAGAGCCAGGAGCCGAAGTCGCGCGAGACCAGGTTCGTGTGCTTGCCCTGCCAGCCGATGCCGGCGGCCTCGGCGAGCGGCTTCTCCATCACCGGCGCGGTGTCGACGAAGACCTTCACCTGGCACTTGCGGGATTCCGCGAGCCAGCGGGCGAGCGCTTTGAGCCGGCTCTTGACCACGTCGTGGTAGTCGCGGCCGCGCGCATAGACCGAGACCACACCGGTCTCGCTCTCTCCGAGATGTGCGTTCGGGGTTTCGGTCGAGCCATAGTTCATGCCTAGAACGATGACGCTCTTCGCATCGGGCCACAGCGTCCTGGGATCGCCGCGGCGGTCCGCCTTGTCGGCGAGCCAGCCCATGTCGCCATGCAGGCCTTGGCCGAGGTAAGTCGCGAGATTGTCGCGGGCCTCGCCGGACAGTGCGGCGGGAGCGAAGCCGACGGCGTCGAAGCCGAGAGCGAGCGCCTTCTCCCGGATCGCCGCCTTGGTGCCCGCGCTATCCACGGCCCCGATACGGCTCGACCCCCTGGGGCGGGATCCAGAGACCCTTCGGCTCGGGGCCGGTTTGGTAGAAGACGTCGATCGGCATGCCGCCGCGCGGATACCAGTAGCCGCCGATGCGCAGCCACACTGGCTTCAGCGTGTCGCGCAACCGCTTGCCGATCTCGAGCGTCGTCGACTCGTGGAAGCCGGCGTGGTTGCGGAACGAGGCGAGGTAGAGCTTCAGCGACTTGCTCTCGACCAGCCAGGCCTTCGGCGCGTAGTCGATCACCAGATGCGCGAAATCCGGCTGGCCTGTGAACGGGCACATGCAGGTGAACTCGGGCGCGGCGAAGCGGACGAGATAGCGCTCCTTCGGATGCGCGTTCGGCACGCGGTCCAGTACCGCCTCTTCAGGTGAGGTCGGCGCCGGCGTCGGCTTGCCGAGATAAGTGAGCTTGGTCTTCGTCATCCGGTGTCTTCCGCTTGCCCGGCGGGCGCTTCCCAGCGCCGGGCGACCTCCTCGAAGCAGCCCGCCTCGATGCCCTGGCGCAGCTCCGCCATCAGGTCCTGATAGTGCTGGAGGTTATGCCAGGTCAACAGCATCGGCCCCAGCATCTCGTTGGCCTTGAACAGGTGATGCAGGTAGCCGCGGGCGTAGTTGCGGCAGGCCGGGCAGCGGCACGAGGGGTCGAGCGGCTGGTCGGAGGCGGCGTGTACCGCGTTCCTGATGTTCAAGGTGCCGCCGCGGACGAAGGCCTGGCCGGTGCGGCCCGAGCGGGTCGGCATCACGCAGTCGAACATGTCGATGCCGCGGCGGACGGCGCCGACGATGTCGTCCGGCCGGCCGACGCCCATCAGGTAGCGCGGGCGGTCCTTGGGCAGGTGCGGGACGGTCGCGTCCAGCACGTCGAACATCGCCGCCTGGCCTTCGCCGACCGCGAGCCCGCCGACCGCGTAGCCGTCGAAGCCGATGGTGGCGAGCGCGGTCACCGAGCGTTGGCGGAGCTTCGGATAGACGCTTCCCTGGACGATGCCGAAGAGTCCGTAGCCCGGCCGCTGGACGAAGGCCTGCCGGCAGCGTTCGGCCCAGCGCATCGAGCGCATCATCGAGTCCTCGGCCACCTCCTCGGTCGCTGGGAACGGCGTGCACTCGTCGAGCACCATCGTGATCGTCGAATCCAGCAGGCGCTGGATCTCGGTCGCGCGCTCGGGCGTCAGCTGGTGCTTCGAGCCGTCGATGTGGGATTTGAAGACGACGCCTTCCTCGCTGATCGTGCGGAGGTCGGACAGCGACATCACCTGGAAGCCGCCGGAGTCGGTCAGGATCGGCCCGGGCCAGTTCATGAACTTGTGCAGGCCGCCGAGCTCGGCGACACGCTCGGCGCCGGGGCGCAGCATCAGGTGGTAGGTGTTGCCGAGGATGATCTGCGCGCCGGTCAGCGCGACAGAATCCGGATGCATCGCCTTGACCGTGCCGGCGGTGCCGACCGGCATGAAGGCGGGCGTGTTGATCTGGCCGTGGGCGGTCGAGAGCTTGCCGCGCCGGGCCGCGCCGTCGGTCGCCTTGAGCTCGAACGAGATGCTCATGCGGCGCGCTCCAGCAGGGAGGCGTCACCGTAGGAGTAGAAGCGATAGCGATGGGAGATCGCATGAGCATAGGCGGTCTTCATGCGCTCGAGGCCGGCGAAGGCCGAGACCAGCATGAACAGGGTCGAGCGCGGCAGGTGGAAGTTTGTCAGCATGCGGTCGACGATCTTGAACCTGTATCCGGGCGTTATGAAGATGCCGGTATCTCCGGCGAAGGGACGGAGCCTGCCGCGTTCGTCGGCGGCGCTTTCCAGCAGGCGGACGCTGGTGGTGCCGATCGCCAGCAGCCGGCCGCCGGCGGCGCGGGCGGCGTTGACGACTTCGGCGACCTCGGCCGTCACCTCGCCCCACTCCATATGCATCACGTGATCGTCGGTGTCATCGACCTTGACGGGAAGGAAGGTCCCGGCGCCGACATGCAGCGTGACGGTCAGTACGCGCGCGCCACGGGCGGCAACCGCATCGCGAAGGGCGGGCGTGAAGTGGAGGCCGGCAGTCGGGGCCGCGACCGCGCCGTCGCGCGCCGCGAACAGCGTCTGGTAGTCGGTGCGATCCTCGGTCGAGTCCGCGCGCTTGATATAGGGCGGCAGCGGGATATGGCCCTCGCGGGCAAGCAGCGCCATCACCTCGTCGTCGCGGGCCTCGAAGTCGAGCACGACCTCGCCGCCGTCATGCTTCTCGGCGACCAGGACGTCGGCCTCGCTCAACGCCAGTCGGTCGCCGGGCTTCAGCTTCTTCGCCGGGCGGGCGAAGGCGAGCCAAAGGCCGGGGCCCGAGCGCTTGTGCAGCATCAGCTCGATCCGCGCTTCTCCACGCTTTGCAAAAAGCCGGGCGGGGATCACGCGCGTGTCGTTGGCGACGACGACGTCGCCGGGCGAGAGCAGGGAGGGCAGGTCGCGGACGATGCGGTCCTGAAGGGTCTCGCCGACCACCAGCATCCGGGCCGCGTCGCGCGGCCGGGCCGGGTGGTCGGCGATCAGGTCGTCGGGCAGGTCGAAGTCGAAGGCATCAACGCGCATTCGGCGTGACGTCGTCGAGCGGCCAGACCGGGCTGCGGACCTTCTTGAACATGTCCTTGGTGAAGTTCTCCGAGCAGAGGGACTTCGAGTCGACCAGCACGACCTCGCGCGCGATCGGTTCGAAGGCGGCACGGAAGTGGTGCATCGACTTGACGACGACCGTATCCTTGCGCGTGGGATCGATGCCCATCGAGGTGAAGTTGCCGAGGTCGTTGCCCTGGCCGTTGTTGGTGATGACCACGACCTCGATGCCGTTGAGGCCGCCGATGCGGAGCACCATGCAGGCGCCGTAGTCGCGACGGACGCCGCCGCCCATCGGGCCCCAGGCGATGAACTTGCCGTCGGTCAGCGCCGCGACCTCGGCCTCGACGTCGATCGGCGGGCCGCCGAACCTCGGATCGGTCTTGCCGCCGAGCTTCAGCTTCACCGTGGCGCCGACGCCGGCCTTGATGCCCTGCTGCACGGCCTCCGGATCGCAGATCGCGTGGAAGCCCACGTTCTTGCAGCCGGCGTCGATCAGGCCCTTCAGCACCGCGGTCGAGTCGCCGTAGCCGCCGCCGCCCGGATTGTCGGTGTAGTCGGCGATGACGAGAGGCTTCTTCGAGCCTTCGCCGGCCTTGGCCATCTGCACGACCTTGGCGACCGGCAGCAGCTCGATGCCGACGTAGTCGCGCTGCTCCCAGGCGTAGTCCATGAAGTCCTCGGCGATCTTCCGGCCTTCGGGATCGTTGCCGTCCACGGTGACGGTCACGGTCGGGCCGACGTCGCGGATGTCGGAGTGCGAGAAGCCGGAGCAGATCGAGATCAGGTGGATCTTGCCCTTGGCCTCGATCGCGTCCGCACGGTCGAGCAGCACGCGCATCGGGCCCTTCTGCGTGCGGCCCATGTCGAGGCCGTACATCATCGGCCGCGTGGCGATGAAGGTCTTCGGCTTCGCCTTGCCCTCGAAGGTCTTCTGCAGGAGCTCGCAGGCCTGCCAGGAGCGCTCGTAGGCGTCGATGTGCGGATATGTGCGGAACGCGATCAGCGCGTTCGCGAGATCGGCCATCTGCTGCGTGACGTTCGCGTGCAGGTCGAGCGTGACCATGATCGGAATGTCATTGCCGATCTTGGCGCGGATGCGCCGGAGCAACTCGCCTTCGCCGTCCTCGTGGGAATCCACGACCATGGCGCCGTGCAGGTGGAGGACGATGCCGTCGACCTTCGGGCCGTCGAGCGCCTTCAGGATCATGTCCGAGATCGCATCGAAGGCCTTGTCGGTGACGAGGCCCGAGGGGTTGGCTGAGGCGCTGATCGGATGCGTCAGCGTCCAGCCGTACTTCTCCGCCGCCTCGAACATCGCGCCCATCGCCGACTTCGTGCCCTTGTAGACCTCGGGGATCTCGTTCTCGCGGTAGAAGGCGCGCTTCTGGAAGCTTTCCAGCGGTGTCGGCACCTTCGAGAAGGTGTTCGTCTCGTGCATGAAGTAGGCGGTGAGAACGCGCTTGGTCATCTTGGATGTCTCCGGGGCTCGGCGGGCTCCCGGTGTGGTATCCTCGCGGGCGTTGGACCGCAAGCGGATCGATGGCGGTCGGGGGCAGCCGGTGGAGACGGGCGCGTGATCGGCGAATTGACCGAGGACCAGAGCGAAAGCCTCGGTTTCCTCCAGATCCCGGCCTCCTACGGAGCGGCCGGGCCGGTGACCCGCATCGATACGCACGCGAGCCATGTCTTCCTCGCCGGCGACCGCGTCTACAAGATGAAGCGGGCGCTGCGCTACCCCTACCTCGACTACGGCACGGTCGAGCGCCGACGCTGGGCCTGCGAGCGCGAGGTGTCCCTCAACCGCCGGACCGCCCCGACGCTCTATCTGGGCGTTGCGGCGCTGCGTCGGCACGCCGATGGTCGGCTCCATCTCGATCGCGAAGGCAACGGCGAGGGCGACGCCATCGAATGGCTGGTGGTGATGCGGCGGTTCGATGCCGATGCCCTGCTCGATCACCGGGCCTCGCACGGAATGCTTCCACCCGACCTGATGCGCCGGGCGGCGTCGGCGATCGCCGCCTTCCACCGCGACGCCGAGATATGCCCCGAGGGCGCCGGCAGCGCCGAGATGGGAGCGGTCATCGAGGAGAACTTCGAGGAGCTCCGCGCCCAGCCCGAGCTTTTCGATCCCGATGTCGTTGCGGAGATCGAGACGCGGAGCCGGCAGGCGCTCGCCGATCTGACCGAGCTGATCGATCGCCGCCGCGACGAAGGGATGGTCCGCCAGTGTCACGGCGACCTCCATCTCCGGAACGTCTGCGTCGTGGACGGTGAGCCAGTGCTGTTCGACTGCATCGAGTTCAACGACGACTTCGCCCGCATCGACGTGCTCTATGATCTCGCCTTCCTGCTGATGGACCTGGTCCACCGCGATCATGTCGATCTCGCCAACGTCGCCGCGAACGAATACGCCAAGGACGGCAGAAGGCTCGACGGCCTCGCTACGCTGCCGCTGTTCATGGCGACCCGGGCGGCGATCCGGGCGAAGGTCGGCGGCTCGGCGGCTGCTCTCGGCGGGAAGCCGAGCGACGCCGTCCTTGGCGAGATCACCGCCTATCTCGATCTCGCGCGGCGCCTCCTGACGCCGCCCCGCGGCCTGCTCGTCGCCGTCGGCGGCCTTCCGGGTACCGGCAAGACGACCGTGGCCCGATCGGTCGCCTCGTCGCTGGGCGGGGCGGTCGGTGCCTTTCACTGGCGGAGCGACGTGATCCGCAAGCAGCTGGCCAAGGTCGACGAGCTCACGCGGCTGCCGCCGTCGACCTACACGCGCGAGGCGAGCGATCGCGTCTATGACGAGATGATGCGTCGTGCGCGCGAGACGCTGGCGGCCGGCCATCCGGTGATCCTCGATGCGACCTTCACCGCGCCGGCGGAGCGTGCCGCCGTGGAGGCGCTGGCCAGGCAAGCGGGTGTCGCGTTCGCCGGCTTCTGGCTGGAGGCGCCCGACGAGGAGCTCCGCCGCCGCCTGGCCGCGCGTTCCGGCGACGCCTCCGACGCGACCCCTGCCGTGCTCGCCAAGATGCAGGGCTACGAGCTGGGAGCGATTGCCTGGCATCGCATCGACGCGGCGGGCGGAGACCCCGGGCGCCGCCTGCTCGACATGCTGGGGTCGGTTCCCGCCCGCTAGGCCGTTTCCGGGTCGGCGGTCGAGGCCTCGTTGGTGCGCCGACGTTCCTGTGCGATGCGGCGGATCTCCATTTCGAGATCGGGCGCGCCCGAGACGAGCTGGCGGAAGTCGGCGGCACCGAGATGGAGCAGCTCGCAGGCGGTGATGGCGCGGACCGTGGTCGAGCGCTTGCCGCCTTCCAGCAGCGCCATCTCGCCGAAGAAGTCGCCGCCGGTCAGCGTGATCGTGTTGCCCGGGATCTCGACCGCGATCTCGCCGGTGACGACGAAGTACATGCCGTCCGCATCTTCGTTGCGCTTGACCACCGCGGCCCCCGCTTCCACGCGCAGCGGCCTCAGGACGAGGGCGACGCTGGCGATGCGGGCCGCGGTGAGCCGACGGAACAGCGGCACCTTGGCGACAAGCTGCCAGGTGACGATGAAGTCGCGCCGCCGTAGCTCCTCGATGAAGCCCGAGGCGATGATGCCGGCCGGCATGGCGAAGGTCAGGATGCCGAGCACCGCGCCGAGCGCGCCGGTGGCGCGGCCGAGCGGCGTCACCGGCGCGATGTCGCCATAGCCGACCGTCGCCAGCGTGACGATGCCCCAGTAGAACGCGGCGGGGATGCTGCCGAACTTGTCCGGCTGCGCCTCGCGCTCGGCGACGTAGGCCATGGTCGAGATCAGCAGCAGGATGACGGCAATCACGCAGAACGTGGCCAGCAGCGGCCGGCGTTCGGAGCGGATCACCGCGAAGATCGTGTCGAAGGCGCCGGTGAAGCGCAGCAGCTTGAACAGCCGGAGCACGCGCAGGATCAGCGTGAACTCCCAGGCGGCGCCGGTGACGAGCTCGACATAGCTCGGCAGGATCGCGATCAGGTCGATGACGGCGAGCGGGGTCAGCAGGTAGCGGAGCCGCCAGGCCCATGGCGTGCTGGTGCGGGCGTGGGGATCCTCGACTGAGACCCAGGCGCGGACCAGATACTCGACCGTGAAGATCCCGACGGCCGTCCACTCGATGACGCGGAAGGCCTGCAGCCAGTCGGGGCTCGTGCCGGGCACGGTCGCCATCGCGGTCGCGAAGATGTTGACCAGGATGACGACGACGAGCGCGATGTCGAACGCCCGGCCGGGCGGATAGCCCTGGTAGCCGGTTTCGACGAGCGCGTAGAGCGAGCGCCGGAGATCCCCCATGGACTCCAGTCTAACGCTTCATTCAGCTTTTGAAGATGAAGAACGTCGCCGCGACCAGGCAGCCAAATCCGGCCAAGTGGTTCCACTTGATGCCTTCGCCGAGATAGAGGATCGAGAACACGGCGAAGACCAGCAGGGTGACCACCTCCTGGATGGTCTTGAGCTCGACGGCGTTGAAGGTGCCGTAGCCCCACCGGTTGGCCGGGACCTGCAGGCAATACTCGAAGAAGGCGATGCCCCAGCTCGCCAGGATCACGATCCAGAGCGGCCGGTCGGTGAACTTGAGATGCCCGTACCAGGCGAAGGTCATGAAGACGTTGGAGGCGATCAGGAGGCCGATCGTCGTGAGTCCGGTCGTCGAAAGGAACGCGCTCATCGGGCGATCTCCCTGGAGGCGAGCTGGGTGAGACCGGCGCCGTCGAGCCGATAGGGCAGCCACTCGTCCATGTGGCGGAATCCCAGGTGGTGGTAGAAGTCGCGCGTGGGGTTCCAGTGGAGGACCCAGAAGTCGAAGCGCCTGCAGCCGCGCTCGACCGCGATCTCGGCGAGGCGCTGCATGAGCGCGAGGCCGAGCCCCTGGCCGCGGGCGCTTTCGCGCACGAACAGGTCCTCCAGATAGATTCCGGAGCGTCCTTCCCAGGTCGAGTAGTTGTGGAAGAAGAGGGCGAGGCCGTCGGCGCGGCCGTCCTTGCCGGCGAGCAGGGCCTCGAAACGCGGCCGGTCGCCGAAGCCGTCGCGAAGCACGTCGGCTTCCGTGATCTTGACCGAACTCGCCGGCTCCTTCTCGTAGGCGGCGAGTTCGCGGATCAGCTGGACGATTGCGGATGCGTCGGCAGGCGTCGCCGAGCGGACGAGGGGGGAAGGCATGCGGGCTCCGGCTGGAAGGACCGCCGCATACAGCCTCGGTCCGTGGCCGGTGGCAAGACGATCAGCCGAAGTCGGCGATCTCCGGGCAGCGCTTGATCAGCTTCTGCAAGGTGCCGCGGGCGGCGGCGACCTGGGCCTCAAGCTCGGGCGGGCGGGTCGTCACCTGCTCGGCCAGGCGATCGAGCTGGCGGAGGTCGCGCTCGAACATGACCGCGCCGAACAGCGGCAGGGTCTTCTCGTTCTCGAGGCGGGCGACATGGGCGGTCTCGTAGCTGAGGGCCCGCATCAGCAGCTTCTGCGCGATGCCGCCGACGATCTCGCGAACGAAGGTGCCGCCCTCTCGGGTCTTGGAGAGCGCGCTGTCGAGGACCACCATGAGCGACTGGAATTCGACCACCTGGTCGCGGACCCGGGTCAGCTGGAACTCGTCCGGCGTGCCGCCGTCGCGGTCGATCCGGGCCATTTCCTGGCGGATGTCATTGGCGAGCCCCTGCAGCGCCTCGAACAAGGTCGCTGACGTCAGCTCGATCCGATCCATGCTTGCCGCCATTCTGGGGCTCCCTGCACTTCGAGAAAACATCTAATCAAAAAATCATAAAATTCCCACTAAATTCTAAATCAACGCTGACAAAATGTTTATCATATTGATATCGTTCAAAATTGTCTCTGCTTTGCCCGCATTTCCTGTCCGTCGTTGGGCTTCGGAAAGCAATCCGCGCGCCGTTCCGTTTAACTTTGGAAGGGCAAACCTGTTCCTGGAATCGGGGTAGGCTCGCCGGCAGCAAAAAAGGGCGAGCCATGTGGATCTACGCACGTTCAGAGGGCATCCGCGCCGGCATCGGCTTCGGCACGGCGCTGGCCATCGCGATCTCCTATACGCACAACCAGTCGATCGGCTGGGCCATCCTTCACGGCATTCTTTCCTGGCTCTACGTGATCTACGCCGCGCTGTTCCTTTGAGCGGCCGCCCATGACCGGCGAGACCACGACCGACGGCGCCGCCGCGCGCCGCCGCTGGGCCTACACCCTGCTGCTGACGGCGCCGGCGATGTTCGCCGGCAACCAGGTGACGGCGCGGGCGCTCGAAGGCGCGATCCCGGCCAACGGCGTCGCCTTCTGGCGATGGGCGGTGGCATCGGCGATCATGGCGGCCCTGACCTGGCGGGATCTCTGGGCCGGACGCCGCGCGATCCTCGACGAACTGCCGACCCTGCTGCTTCTGGGTTTCCTCGGCATGGTGGTCTGCGGACCGCCGATCTACATCGCCGGCGCCACCACCTCGGCCACCAACATCGCGCTCATCTACGCGGCCTCGCCGATCCTGATCGTGCTCGCCTCGGCCGCCTGGTTCGGCGAGCGGCTGACATGGAAGCGCGGACTCGGCATCGCGCTCGCCGTCGCGGGGCTTCTCGTCGTCATTGCGAAGGGAGATGCCGGCGTCTTCGCGCGCCTCAGCTTCGTTCCGGGCGACCTCTGGGTGGTGCTGGCGATGACCGCGTGGTCGGTCTACGTGATGATCCTGCAGCACCGGCCGAGCCGGCTCGCCGCGACCACGCGCTTCACCGCGATCGCGATCCTCGGCACGCTTCTGCTGGCGCCGCTCTATGCCTGGGAAACCGCGAGCGGCCATCCGGTGGTCTTCGACACCCGCTCGATCGCGGCGATCCTATTCCTGGGATTGGTGCCGGGCGTCGGCGCCTACCAGGCCTACGGATACGCCCAGCGCTATCTCGGTCCCGGTCCCACCAGCCTCGGCATGTATCTCGGTCCGATCTACGTCGCGCTGATCGCCTATCTCGCGATCGGCGAGCCGGTGCGCGCGTATCATCTCGTCGGCGGCGCGCTGATCCTGATCGGCCTCTGGCGCGCCGTCGGTTCCCCCTCCCGTCGATAGAGAGAGACCTCGAATGACCCGCTTCACGCTCGGCGACACGCCGGCTCACCGTCTGTGGCAGGCCCTCCGCGACGGCGAGGTCTCGCCGCTCGCCTTGTGGGCGGAGTCGAACGAGCGACACGCCCGCACCGGCGAGAAGCTCAACGCCTACAAGCACTGGATGAAGGAGGCGTCCGAGGCGCAGGCGCGCGCTGCCGAGGCCGCCTTCGCGGTCGGCGTCGATGCCGGGCCGATGCAGGGCCTGCCGATCTCGATCAAGGACGTCTACGGCATCAAGGGCACGCCCACCTACGCCGGCACCGCGCGCCGCCTTCCGCCGAAGTACGAGGAGGAGGGGCCGATCGTCACGACGCTGCGCCGACAGCTCGCGGTGTTCCCCGGAAAGACCCACACGGTGCCCTTCGCCTTCGGCGGCATCGGCGGCAACGCGCATTGGGGAGCGCCGTGGAATCCGTGGGATGCCATGCATCATCGCGGCACCGGCGGCTCGTCGTCCGGCGCGGGCGGCAGCCTCTGGGAAGGCTCGGCCGTGGTCACCGTCGGCAGCGACGCCGGCGGCTCGATCCGCATGCCGGCCTCGCTCGCCGGCGTCGTCGGCATCAAGCCGTCGATCGGCCGCTGGAACGGCGCCGGCGCGCCGCCCTTGAGCCCGTCGTTCGACTGTCCGGGCGTGCTGGCGCTCTCGGTCGCCGACGTCGCGTTCGGCTTCGCCGCGATCGATCCGGCCCGGCTCGACTGGCCCGAGTTCCACAAGCAGATCGATGCGCGCCCGATCTCGGGGCTCCGCATCGGCGTGCCCGACCGGCACTTCTTCGACGACTGCGGCCCGGGCATCGCCGAGGGGATCGAGAAGGTGCTGAAGGAGCTCGAAGCGAAGGGCGCCATCCTGGTGAAGGTGCCGCTGCCCGAGATCGACGAGGCCGTCAGCTACATGGCGAACGGCAGCGTCGGCGTGCCCGAAGGCTTCGCCATCGTCTCGACCGAGTTCAAGGAATGGGTGCCGGAGCTCGATCCCAATGTCTGGGCGCGGCTCAAGAACTATGGCGACGTCTCGGCCGCCGAGTATCTCGCGCGCCAGCGGGCACGGCCGGCGATGTCGGCCCGCGCCCATGCGCGCCTGGAAGGCATCGACGTGCTGGCGACGCCGACCACGGCCGTCACCGCGCCGCGCATGGACCAGGTCAAGGATCTGGAGTCGTTCCGCCTGACGACGCTTCGCATCGGCCGCAACGTCTCGTGCTTCAACGTCTGGGACATGCCGGCGATCTCGATGCCGGTCGCCTTCGATCCGGATCGCCTGCCGATCGGGCTGCAGCTCGTCGCCGGCCGCCGCCGCGAGGAGCATCTGCTCGGATGCGCCCTCGCGGTCGAGAAGGCGCTGGGCGACGCCCGCCAGCGCCTCGGCCGTCCGCCGGTGTGCCCGACCTAATTCGAAACCCTCCCCCGGCTCTGCCGGGGGAGGGCGAGCTTCGCTTCGTCTACTTCTTCTCGATGTTCCAGAGCACGAGGCGCGGGCCCGGCAGCACGCCCGAGATCGTGTTCCGGAACGCCGACGGCGTGCGGAACTGGCCGAGCGGGATGTAGGGAACCGTCTCGTACATCGGCGCCTGGAACTCGGCGACCAGCGCCTTCCGCTCCTCGACGGTGCTCGCGGTCAGGAACTTGCGTCGGATCTGCTCGAGCTTGTCGTCGCAGGGCCAGCCGAAGAAGCCGGTGCCCGAGCAGGGCGTCGGCGTGTAGTTGTTGGAGACCGGGTCGCCCGAGACGGGGCCGGCCGCCCAGCTGGTCGCCAGATGCCAGCCGGCGCGGTTCTGCGACGGCGGATCCTTGATCACGCGGCGTGTGCCGAAGGTCGAGGTGTCGACGCTCTGCAGGTCGACCTTGAAGCCGACGTCGGTCAGCAGCTGCGCGGTCACTTCGCCCATCGCCGAGAGGATCGGGCTGTCGGTCACCTTGAAGACGACGATCGGCTCGCCGGCATAGCCGCTCTCGGCGAGCAGCGCCTTGGCCTTCGCCTTCCGGTTCGGGTCCTTGGTGTTGGCCCAGTCCTTCACGCCGGCGGTGGATTCGAGCGGCGTGTTGCACATGAACACCGACCAGCAGACCTGCCCGTAGTCCGGGTTGCCGATCGCCGCCGCCAGATAGGCTTCCTGGTCGACGGCATAGAGCAGCGCCTGGCGCGCCTTCACGTTGTTGAAGGGCGGGATCGCGTGGTTCGGGCGCATCAGCATCTGGTTGCCGGTCCTGCTCAGGACCTTGATGTCGATGCCGCCGGCCTTCTGCATCACCGGCACCAGGTCGGCCGGCGGGTTTTCCAGGATGTCGATCTCGGCGCGGATCAGCGCCTGCGTCGCCGTGTTCGGGTCCGGCAGGTACATCCACTCGTAGCGGTCGACCTTCGGGATCTTGGCCCCGGCCATGCTGCTCGGCGCGTCCGAGCGCGGCACGTAGTCGGAATTCTTCTTGTAGACGACCTTGGCGCCGGGCACCCACTCGTCGCGCGCGAAGAGGAAGGGGCCCGAGCCGACCGTCGTCGTCACCTGCGTGTTCGGATCGGTCTTGGCGTCGACCTCGCGCATCACGAACAGCGGGTTGATCGGGTTCGAGACCATCTCTCGGAACGGCCCGATCTTCTCCTTGAAGCGGATGACGAAGGTGCGGTCGTCGACGACGTCGAAGCCGGCGGCGATGCTCATGATCAGGCGACCGGCGGTGGCGCGCGCGCCCCAGCGCTGGATCGAGGCGGAGACGTCCTTGGCCGTGACGGCCGTGCCGTCGTGGAACTTGAGCCCGGGACGCAGCTTGAAGGTCCAGGTGAGCCCGTCGGCGCTGACGGAGTCCTCGCCGATCATCTGCGGCTTCGCCAGCCCCGCCTCGTCATAGGCATAGGGCACGTCGTAGATCATGTAGCCGTGGCCGACGGTCAGGAACTGCGTCGTCCAGATCGGGTCGAGGATCTTGAGGTCGCCGTCGGCGGCGACCTTGACGGTCGTCTGGGCCAGCGCCGGGACGCTGACCGAGGCCGCGAGCGCGGCGGCGAGGGCGAGGCGGCGAAGCGGGTTGCGCGTCATGGGCTCCTCCTTCTTTTGCCCATCTATCGCGCGCCCCAGGACCTCCGTCTCGGCCAATCGACCGGTTTCGAAACGAGCCCGCTGCCTATTGGACGCGGCCTTCGAGCGCGTTCTCGTAGAGCTTCTTCAGGATCGGCGGGTCCACCTTGACCGGGTTGCCGCCGGCGGTCGGATCGACCGCGGCCATCTCCGACATCTGCTGGAAGCGCTCGGGCCCCACCTTGAGGCCCTTCAGGTCGTGCGGCATGCCGAACTGCTTCCTGAGGTCGAGCGTCCACTCGATGACGCCGTCGACGCCCTGCTTCTTCAGGTCCAGGACGCGGGACAGGTAGGTCATCTTCTCGGCGATGGCCGCGCGGTTGAACGCCAGCACGTAGGGCATGAACACCGCGTTGGTGAGGCCGTGATGCGTGTCGTAGAGCGCACCGACCGGATGGCTCAGGGAATGGATCGCGCCGAGGCCCTTCTGAAACGAGATCGCGCCCATGCTGGCGGCCACCATCATCTGGCCGCGCGCGACCAGGTTGGTCGGCTCGGATACCGCGGCGGCGAGGTGCTCCTTCACCAGCCGCATGCCCTCGATCGCGATGCCGTCGGCATAGGGGTGATACGAGGGCGCACAGAAGGCCTCGAGGCAATGGGCCAGCGCGTCCATGCCGGTTGCCGCGGTGATGTGCGCCGGCAATCCTACGGTCAGCGCCGGATCGCAGATCACGATCACCGGCAGCATCTTCGGATGGAAGATGACCTTCTTCGTATGCGTGGTCTCGTCGGCGATCACGCCGGCACGGCCGACCTCGGAGCCAGTGCCCGCGGTCGTCGGCACCGCGATCACCTTGGCGATGCCGTCCGGATTGGCGCGCGTGTACCAGTCGCCGATGTCCTCGAAGTCCCACATCGGCCGGGTCTGGCCGGTCATGAAGGCGATGACCTTGCCGGCGTCGAGCGCGCTGCCGCCGCCCCAGGCGATCACGCCGTCATGGTTGCCGGCGCGATAGGCCTTGAGCCCTGCCTCGACGTTGCTCGCGACCGGGTTCGGCTTGATGTCGGAGAAGACCGACGTCGGCACGCCGGCCCTCTCGTTGGCGGCGACCGCGTCCTTGACCATCGCGAGCTTGGCCAAGCCCGGATCGGTCACCAGCAGCGGCCGCTTGATGCCCGACGCCTTGCACGCATCGGCCAGCTCGGCGATGCGGCCGACACCGAAGCGGACGGAGGTGGGGAACGACCAGTTGCCACGCATGAAGTCGACGGTCAGCGCCATGGGACTCTCAGATCTTGGTGCGGAGGTGGAAGGATTTCGGCCGCGTGAAGGCGTCGAAGCCGAGGCGGGAAAGCGTGCAGCCGCGGCCCGAGTCCTTGACGCCGGTCCAGGCCAGCGCCGGGTCGAGGTAGTCGCAGCGGTTCATGAACCAGGTGCCGGTTTCGATCGCGTCGCCGATGCGGATCGCGGCGTCCTCGTCCATCGTCCAGATCGCAGCGGTGAGGCCGTACTGGCTGTCGTTCATCAGGCGGACCGCCTCGTCGTCGGAGGCGACCTTCATGATGCCGATCACCGGCCCGAAGCTTTCCTCCGACATCACCCGCATCGTGTGGTCGACGCCGGTCAGCACCTGCGGCGCGCAATAGGGCGATCCCGCATGCGCCTTGGGAAACTGCTTGACGTCGATATGCGCCCTGGCGCCGCGCGCGACCGCCTCGGCGACCTGGCCGCGGACGAAGTCGGCGGCCTGGCCGCGCACCACCGGACCCAGCGTCGTGTCCGGCTTCATCGGATCGTCGAGCACGTATTTCCGCGTGAGATCGACATAGGCTTCCACGAAGCGGTCGTAGAGATCCTCGTGCACGTAGATCCGCTCGATGCCGCAGCAGCTTTGCCCTGAGTTGAAGAAGGCGCCGTCGACCAGGTTCTCGACCGCGTGGTCGAAATTGGCGTCGGCGCGCACATAGGCGGGATCCTTGCCGCCGAGCTCGAGGCCGAGGCCGATGAAGCGGCCGGCGGCGGCACGGCTGACCGCCTGGCCGCCGGCGACGGAGCCGGTGAAGGCGACGAAGTCGACCTCGGGCGAGGCCACCAGCTTCTCGGTCAGCTTGTGGTCCATGTGGAGATACTGGAACACGCCGTCGGGCAGGCCCGCGGCCTTGAATCCGGCGGCGAAGCGTTCGGCGCAGAGCGGCGTCTGGTGTGAGTGCTTGAGGATCACCGCGTTGCCGGCGACAAGGGCCGGGACGATCGCGTTGACCGCCGTCAGGTAGGGGTAGTTCCACGGCGCGATGACGAAGACGATGCCGACCGGTTCCTTGCGGATGAACCGGGTGAAGTTCTCCTTGGGCTCGATCGCGATGTCGCCCAGCGCATCGACCGCGACCGATGCCATGTAGCGGGCGCGCTCGGCCAGGCCCCTGATCTCGCCCGGCGTGTACTTGATCGGCCGGCCCATCTGGCGCGTGATCTCCTCGGCGATCGCCGCCGAGTGGCCTTCGAAGTACTGGACGAACTTCTCGACCATGGCCGCGCGCTCGACGATCGGCGTCGAGCGCCAGCCGCGTTCGGCGGCACGGGCGTTGGCGAGAACGGCGTCGACGTCGGCCTGCGTCGCGAGGGGACGTTCGATGTAGGTCCGCCCGTCGCCGGGCGAGATGGTCTTGAGCTTGGTCATGCTCAGATGATCTCGAAATATCGCGCGAGTTGCCAGTCGCTGATGTGCTTGCGGTTCTCGCGCTCTTCCCATTCGCGAGTCGCGGCATAGTGCTCGACGAAGTTGTCACCGAAAAGTTCGCGTGCCGCCTTCGAACCTTTCAGGCGCTGCGCGGCATCCCACAATGTCGATGGCAGCGACAGCTTCGCGGGATGCTTCTGGTCGTAGGCATTGCCCTTGATCGGCTCGCCCAGCTTCAGCTTGTTCTCGATGCCCCAGAGGCCCGATCCCAGCGCGACGGCGAGCGCGAGGTACGGATTCTGGTCGGCGGCGGCGATCCGGTACTCGACGCGCTGCGATTTCTCTGATCCCGGTATCACGCGGAGCGCCGTGGTGCGGTTCTCGACGCCCCAGGTGGCGTTGGTCGGCGCCCAGAAACCCGGAATGAGGCGCGTGTAGGAGTTCACCGTGGGCGACACCATCGCCAGCAGCTCCGGCATCAGCGCCTGCTGGCCGGCGACGAAGCTCTCCATCAAGGGGCTCATCGAGAAGCGGCCCTTGGGATCGTGGAATGCGCCCTTGCCCTTCTTGTCCTTGAGCGACACGTGGAGGTGCCCGGACTGGCCGGGCCAGTCCTTGGACCACTTCGCCATGAACGTCGCCATCAGGCCGCGGCGCTGGCAGAAGACCTTGGTGAAGGTCTTGAACAGGGCTCCCTTGTCGGCGGCGGCGAGCGTGGCGTCGACGCGGATCGCCGCTTCCAGCACGCCGGCACCGGTCTCGGTGTGGAGGCCCTCGAGGCCGAAGTTCATCTCCTCGCAGAAGGCGAGAAGCTCGTTGTAGAAGTCGGCGTGCACCGAATTGCGCAGGACGGAGTACCCGAAGAAGCCCGGCGTCAGCGGCTTCAGGTTCCGGTAGTTCTTCTCGCGGATCGAGTGCGGCGTCTCCTCGAAGACGAAGAACTCGTACTCGACCGCGCTGTAGGGCTCGAAGCCCATGCCGCGCGCCTTCTCGATCACCCGGCGGAGCACGCCGCGTGGGCAGATCTCCTCGGCCTTGTCGACGAACTCGGAGAGGAAGAAGAGCGCGTTGTCCTCCTCGGGCAGCTCGCGGCAGCTTTCGGGGATCACGCGGACGAAGGCGTCGGGGTAGGCGGTGTGCCAGCCGGTGTAGGTGACGTTGTCGTAGAGCTGGTCATTCGAGTCCCAGCCCAGGACCACGTCGCAGAAGCCGAATCCCGACTCGAGCGCCGAGAAGAACTTGTCGCGGCCCATGTACTTGCCGCGAAGGATGCCGTCCATGTCGAAGACGCCGACCTTCACATGGGTCAGGCCGCGTTCCTGGACGATCTTCTTCGCGTCCACGGCTGAGCGGACCTGGTCTGGCGTCAATGGCATGGCGAGTCCCCCGTCAGTCTTTCGTCGTACGGCGCTTGAGCGCAAGCGTGGAGGCGATGGTGAGGCAGACGGTCGCGACCATCAGCACGAAGGCGAGCGCCGCGCCGAAGGGCCAGTTGCTGGCGCGCGCCACCTGGTCGTAGAGGGCCGGTGCCATCATCTTGAACTGCGAGCCGCCGAGCAGCACCGGCGTGGCATAGGCGTTCATGCAGAGGATGCCGACCAGCACGGTGCCGGCGAGAACGCCCGGCAGCGACAGCGGGAAGGTCACGCGCCGGAACACGGTGAAGGGGCTGGCGCCGAGATTGAGCGCCGCCTCCTCGACCGAGCGGTCGATGCTCTCAATCACGCTCTGCAAGGTCAGGATCATGTAGGGCAGCACCACGGCGATGATGCCGATCGCGACCGCGACAGGGGTGTAGAGGATCTTCACCGGCGCCGAGGTGAGGCCGACACCCATCAGGATCGCGTTCACGAAACCCTGGTTGCCGAGCAAAGCCATCCATCCCGCAGCCCGCACGACGTTGCCGACTAGCAGCGGGAACACCGCGAGGATGATCAGCAGGCTTTTGTACTTGCTCTGCGTGCGGGCGAGAAAATAGGCGACTGGGAAGGCCAGGACGAGGCTAAGCACGGTGCAGACGACGGCCATCTGAACCGTCGTCGCCAGCACGTTGATGAAGTAGGCGTCCTGGAAGAAGCGGGCGTAGTTGTCGAAGGTGAACGCCTCGACCATCAGCTGGCCGGGGACGAAGCGGTTGAAGCTGTAGCGGAGCAGCGTCAGCAGCGGCATGCCCAGCACCGCCAGCACCAGCAGGGCCGCGGGCAGCATCAGGAGAGGGGCGAGCGACCGCTTCCGGTCGCCCGCTTCCGCCATCGACATTCAGGTCAGCTCCAGGATCAACCCTTGAACTCGCGGTTCCACCAGTCGAGCAGCTGGGCGTTGTTCTTCGCCACGTATTCGAGATCCGGGATCACGAACTTCTTCTGCTCGTCCGCCGTGAACGAGAGGTCGGCTTCCAGCTTCGCGTCGAGCTTGGCGTTGGTCACGGTCGGCACGTAGCCCATCTTGTCGGCGAAGCCGGCCTGGCCCTGCGGGTCGAGCATCGCGTCGAGATAGGCGTAGGCGCAGTCCTTGTTCGGCGCGTTCTTCGGGATGCCGGCCTCGAAGATGATCGGCGTGGCGCCTTCCTTCGGCACGGCGAGGCCGATCGGGATGCCGGAGTTCCGCCACTGCACGCCGCGGGCGCGCCACATGATGGTGAACCAGACTTCCTCGCTCTTGAGTGCCGCGGCCAGGGTCTCGTTCGACGGATAGACCTTGGGGTCGAGCTTCTTGAGCTCGGCAAGCTTCGCCTTGCCGGGCTCGAGATTGGTGACCGAGCCGCCGTTGATCAGCGCCGCCGACTCGATGACCTGGATGTAGAGGCCGTCTGCGAAACCGACGCGGCCCTTGTACTTCGGATCCCACAGATCGGCGTACGAGGTCGGCGGGGTGGTCACCTTGGTCGGATTGTAGAGGATGATCTTGCCCGAATAGATGTGCGGGATCGAATAGGTGCGACGCAGCGCCGGGATGATGTTGGCGCCGTTCTTGAGCTTCGAGTAGTCGAGCTCCTCGAGCACGCCGGCCTTGTACATCTCGAACATGTCGATCTCGGACAGCAGCGCCACGTCCATCGTGCCGCGCCGGCCCGTGCGCTCGGTGACCAGCTTGGTCTTGCGCGGCGGGGCGTTGGCGACGTCGTGCGCGACGCCGACCTTGAGGCCGCCCATGACGCGCTTCTCGAAGTTGGCGATCAGCAGGTCCTGATAATCGCCGCCCCAGGTGCCGACGAAAACGTCGCTGCAAGAGAGCGACTGCGCCGAGACGCCCGAGGCCGAGAGCGCGAGACCGCCGGCGGCGAGGCCGGTCGAAGCCAGCATCTGCCGGCGGTTCATCGAACGGTGCATGACATCCTCCATGTTCTATTTGCTTCGATACTAGCGATCCGCCGGCTCGGGCAGCAACAGCCCGGCCCCGGCGCGCCATCCCAGCACGACCGCCTGTCCCTGAACGGCCTGTGTTTCCGCCCGATCGGTGTTCGGCTGAGAGATCGTGATCGTCTCGGCCGGGTTGAGCCGGATTCGATACTCGGTCAGCGATCCGAGGTAGGTCACCATCTCGACGGTGCCCTGGATTCGGTTGTCGAGACCCATGGCCGGCGCGCCGAGCGCGATCTTCTCCGGCCGGATCGCCAGCAGCCTCGACGACGCGTCGCCTTCGGCGACCCTGATCTCGATCCCGCCTTCGGTGACGAAGCGCCCGGCTCCGCTGAGGCGGCCCTTCAGGAAGTTCGACTTGCCGATGAAATCGGCGACGAAGGCGTTGGCCGGGCGCTCGTAGAGCTCGGTCGGCGTGCCGATCTGCTGGATCACGCCCTGGCTCATGACGACGAGCCGGTCGGCCAGGGTCAGCGCCTCTTCCTGGTCGTGGGTGACGAACACGGTGGTGAGGCCGAGGTTCTGCTGCAGCTGGCGGATCTCGACGCGGACCTCGCTCCGGAGCTTGGCGTCCAGGTTCGAGAGCGGCTCGTCGAGCAGGAACACCTCGGGCTCGACCACGAGCGCGCGGGCAAGCGCCACTCGCTGCTGCTGGCCGCCGGAGAGCTGGCGCGGATAGCGGTCGGCGAGCTGGCCGAGACGCACGAGCTCGAGCGCGCGCCGCACGCGGGTCTCGGTCTCGGCCTTCGACACCTTCCGCATCTCGAGGCCGAAGGCGACGTTGGCGAACACGGTCATGTGCGGGAAGAGGGCGTAGCCCTGGAACACCATGCCGGTGTTGCGGCGATAGGGGGGAAGATCGGTCACGTCCTCGTCGCCGATCAGGACGCGCCCGGAGGTCGCCTCGACGAATCCGGCGATCATGCGGAGCGTCGTGGTCTTGCCGCAGCCCGACGGACCGAGGAGCGCCACCAGCTCGCCCTGCTCGACGGCCAGCGACACGTCGTCGACGACGCGGCTGGTGCCGTAGACCTTGACCAGATGTTCCAGCGTCACGCGCGCCATCAGACGATCCTCGAAAGCTTGACGTAGCGGTCGGTGATCAGCATCAGCGCTCCGATGATCACGATCTGGACGAAGGCGACCGCGGCGATGGTCGGGTCGACCTTGAACTCGAGCGCGGCCAGCACGACCACGGGAAGCGTGGTGCGGCCGGGGCCGACCAGGAACAGGGTGAGCTCCAGGTTCTCGAACGAGGTGATGAAGCTGAACAGCGAGGCGGCGACGATGCCGGCGCGCATCATCGGGAAGGTGACGCGGCGGAAGACGGTCCACGGGCTGGCGCCGAGATTGGCGGCGGCCTCCTCGACCACGCGGTCGATGCCCTGCAGGCTGGCCGAGATCAGGCGCACGGTCCAGGGAAGCGTCAGCATCACATGCGCCGCGACCAGGCCCGGCAGCGTGCCCTTCATCTCCCATTCGAACGTGTTGTCGAGGTAGACGAAGAACACGTAGATCGCGGTGCCGGCGACGATGCCGGGCACGATCAGCGGCGAGAGCAGCAAGGTGTTGATCGCCTCGCGGCCGGGGAAGCGGTGGCGGACCAGCGCGATCGAGGCGAGCGTGCCGAGTGCCACGCCGAACACCATCGAGACCGCGGCGACCTGGAACGAGGTGATGAAGCCCCGCTGGAAGGCGCGGCGCTCCCACACCTGGACGAACCACTTGAGCGTATAGCCCTCGGGCGGGAAGACGATGATGTCCTGGTCGAAGAAGGCGATCCAGGCGACGAACATCACCGGCGCCAGGATGTAGAGATAGACCAGCGTCACCGCCGCGGGCAGCGCGAGGCGCCCCGGCTTGAGCCGGCGTAACGTCGTCGTTGTCATTGGGCCGAAGCCGCTCCCTGTTGGGACGCGATGCTAGGGGCTCACCCGGATGGGGTCAACGAAACGGCCGCTCGTTGCCTATCGGAAACAAGGCCCTTTTCGGAAACTAGCTCGAGCGCATCCACGCCGAGACGATCGCGCCGGCGGTCGGCTGATCGAACTCGATGCGCGTCCCGTCGACCGCCTTGGCGACGATGCGGCCGGTGAGGCTGATCGTCGACGACGGATGCGTCAGGGTGAAGGCGGTGCCGTCGTCCAAGGGAAGCGTGGGGACGAGGAGGGCGCCGCCGGTCGAGACGTTGGCGACCTCGCATTCGAAGGTCTTGCCGTCGGCGACGACCTGGGCGAGCTCGGCGACGTCGTAGCGGCGATAGCGTCGGCGGTTGGCGGAGCTGGATCCGAGCAGGGCCTGGCCGAGATTGGACAGGCGCTTCAGCCAGCCCGGCTCCGCCGGCGGCGGTTTCACGGTGGACATGGCGACGGCCTCCCCTGCCTAGTGACCCGCACTCTAGCGACCGCCGGGCCGCTTGCTCAACCGTGAGACGGTCCCGCCTCGACCACCGCCTCGACCTGGACCTGGCCGGCGCGGGCAAAAATCAGCGTCAGCTTGATCTTGTCGCCGACCCGGACCGCGCGATCGAGACCGGCGAGCAGGATCCGGTACCCCCCGGGCTTCAGGACCACGGGCCGGTTCGACGCCAGATCGATGGCGCCGATTCGCTGGCTGGCCGGGCTCACGAACCCCGTCGCCCGGGCGGTCGGGACCAGGACCGAGGTCAGCTGGTCCTCCTTGGGCGCCCGGTTCAGCAGGCTGAGATAGGCCTCCGTGCCGCTGCCGGTGCTGGGCGCCGCCCAGACATGGCCGACCATGACCTCCCCCACCTTGTAGGAGTGGGCGGCGGTGGGGGCGGGCAGGGCGAGGACGGCTAGCAGGAGCCAGGAGGTGAGGCGCATGCCCCAACATCTGGGGGGCAGGCCGCTCCTGTCAACGGGCGGCAGGTCCTTCCCGTGCCCTGCGACAATGGCGGCAAGACTTGCCGTCATCCCCTCGAAAGCCCGGGTTCTGGCGTGTTTACCTTCGGCACGCGGGTTGCAACGAGGGCTGCGACGCATCGGATGGGCCGGCTTTCGGCCCGGATACGAAGAACAGGGACGACGCGCATGGCTGCTTCTCTCGCAGGCCTGGTCCGCCAGGCGACCACGTCGATCGGAAACCGCGCCAAGGAGGCGAAGGAGGCGATCGGCTGGGAACCCTACCCCGAACCCGCGAACTCCAGCCTGCCGCCGCGCCCCCAGGCGCGCGACCTGGCGCCGCCGCCGCCGGCGATCCCGCCGCGCGTGCAGGCGACGATCAAGGCCGCGACCCGCCTCGGCACGCCCGGCACGCCCAAGGCCGAGCCCAAGCCGGCGGCGGTCGATCCCAACCGCCACAACGTCAGCCCGGCACAGTATCTCCGCGAGCTCGCCGGCTTCGCCCGCGGCGAGGCCAAGACCGAGATCGCCAAGGCGGTCATGACCGTGACCCCGACGGAGGTCGAGGCGGCGATCAACCTCTCCGCCCGTCTCCGCGGTCGCTACCTCGCCCGCATCCTCGACGCCGGCCAGATCGCGGCGAAGCGGCCCTTCGGCGAGACCGAGACCAAGGAGCTCGCGAAGATGCGCGAGATGTCGGAGGAGATGGCGCGCGGCGTCGACGCCCTCAAGCGCGCGATCGAGTCCGGCGAGCTCAGCGTCCCGGGCCTCCGCCAGCAGTAGTTCTGCTAGCATCGAGGGCATGCGCAGGCATGCCCTCGTGCTCCTTCCCCTCATCGGCGTAGCGGCCGCGGCATCCGCGCAAGGCTTCGCCGCGCGCTGCGCCGAGAGCGCCAACGACGGCAACGTCGCCGCCTGCGAACGCGCGATCGCCGAGAACCCCGCCGACGACGAGAGCCGCCGCAATCTGGGCCGCGCCTTCATGGCGCTGGGCGAGGGCGGCATGGGCATCGCCACATATCGCGACCTGCTCACGCGCCATCCCGGGGACTGGACGCTCCACTTCGAGCTTGCGGTCGCGACCACCGCGGCGATGCGCTATCGCGAGGCGGTCGAGCCGGCGCTGACCGCGCTCAGGCTCCATCCCGGCGACGAGCCGGCGCTCAAGATCGCGCGCATCGCGCTGCAGATGAGCGGCCGTCACGCCGAGGCGATCGCCATCCTGGAGGAGCTCGTCGACCACGACGACGTCACCGCGATGTTCGATCTCGGCGACGCGTACGAGTACGGGCAGGGAGTCTCTAGATCGCCCGAGCGTGCGGCGGCCTGGTATCGCCGCGCCGCCGAGGCGGGCCATGGCGGGGCGGCCGCGCGTCTTGCCGACGCCTATCTCAACGGTGAGCTCGGGCTCGCGGCCGATCCGGCCGCAGCCGAGCTATGGGCGAAGCGCGCGAAAGACGACTGATCCGCGGTTGGATTGCTAGCGGTTGGACTGCGCGAGGCCGGCCATGGCCTGGCGCATGACCTGACGCGAGCGCCAGACGATCGCCTCGCGCCAATCGTCGGTGTCGGGATAGAACTGCTTCCTGATCTGCGCCTTGATGCGCGGCGCCTCGGGGCCGAGCGGATCGCCGTAGCCGTGCAGCCACGCATCCTCGCGCAGCGCCTTCCGTCCCTGGGCGCGCGAGTAGGTGCCGTATTCGAGCGCGATGTAGGTCACGTCCGACTTGGGCAGCGCGCGCTCGAGCCCGGCCGGCGCGGTACCGGCCTTCACGTTCGACGACGAGGTGCCCTTGCGCGGCTCGGTCACCGACTCTCCCCACCACGCCTTGGCGCGGGCGGTCGCCGGCTGGTGCGGCTCGTGATCGCAGATCAGCTCGCCGTAGCCGAAGGGGCCGAGGCCGGTGTGATAGTCGATCACCGCGAACTGGGAGGCGTGGCCCGCCCATTCGGCGAGGATCGTCTCCAGCGTGCGCCGCGCCCAGGTGGGCCCGGTGCCGCCGTAGAAGAGGCCCTTCGGATGCCTGAACTGGCCTTCGCTGACGCAGTTGGCGAAGGCCGTGTCGCCGTTCTTGTCGCGCCAGAGCTGCAGCTGCTTCTCCGCTTCGTCGAACACGGGACCCGAGAGCGCCGCCGGCACGAGCCAGTCGGCGATCTCGTCGTAGCCCTTGTTCTCCGGCAGCGGCTTCGAATAGTCGGACCAGTTGCGGTTGAGGTCGACGTTCTCTTCCGTCGTGCGCCGGACCCAGGCGAAGCCATGGCAGTTGACCGCATGCACCATCAGGATCGCCGTGTCCTTCGACCGGCTATCGAGCAGGCCGGAGGTCAGGAGGTCGACCTGCGCGCCCGATCCGCAAAAGCCCTCGGCGCCATGCGTGCCCGAGAACGTCGCCAGCACCTTCGGCGCCTTGCGGTCGCCGATGAAGGCGACGTCCGTCGAAAGGCTCTCGCCCTTCGGTCCCTTCAGCGGGTTGGGATAGGCCTTGGTGACGGCGCCGGCGATGCGGGCGGCGGCGAGGAACTTCTCGCGCGCCTCCGCATAGTCGGCGGAGAAGCAGACGTTCTCCGCGGTCATCGATCCGGCCTTACTTTGCGTCGGAGGCCAGCTGCATCTTGATGATCTTGTCGGGATCCCTGACCGAGCCGTTCTGGTTGCGGTCGCCCTTCTTGACCTTGTCGATGTTGTCCATGCCCTCGATGACGCGTCCCCAGACGGTGTACTGGTTGTCGAGGAACTTGGCGTCGGCGAGGCAGATGAAGAACTGGCTGTCGGCCGAGTTCGGATCCTGGGCGCGGGCCATCGAGACGATGCCGCGGACATGCGGCTCCTTCGAGAACTCGGCCTTCAGCTTCTTGCCGGAACCGCCGGTGCCGTTGCCGAGCGGATCGCCGGTCTGGGCCATGAAGCCTTCGATCACGCGATGGAAGACGACGCCGTCGTAGAAGCCCTGCTTCACCAGCTCCTTGATGCGGGCGACATGGCCCGGTGCCAGGTCGGGGCGCGTCTCGATGACGACGCGGCCGGTCTTCAGCTCCATGTAGATGAGGTTGTCCTTGTCGGCGGCATCGGCGGTGGTGCCGAGGCCGAGGACGGCGGCGAGGGCGAGGGCGGCGGACAGCGGCTTTCTGGACATGGCTTGACCGTGAATCTGGTAGGAGGAAGCCGTCCTTCTATCAGATCGACGGCGGCGCCGGAACCTGATCCCGGCGCACGCTCCTGTGAGAAAGCGCGGATGAACTCCTCCGGTCCAATTCCGCATACCATGACCCCGCACATCGAGTTCCCCGCATCGGGGTCGTATCCGCTCCGGAACGGCAACCGCATCCGTCCGCTGATCGACGGCGTGCCGGCGTTCCGCCGCATCGGCGAAGCCGTCGAGGCGGCCCGGCACAGCGCCTGGGTCACGGTCGCCTTCATCGCCGAGGACTTCCGGATGCCCGATCGCCTGGGTTCGCTGTTCGATCTGCTCGATCGTGCGGTCGCCCGCGGCGTCGACGTCCGACTCCTCTGCTGGCGCCCCAATCCCGAGGGCCTGGGGTTCGGTCCCACGTTTCGCGGATCGCTCGAGGATCGCGAGATGCTGCGTCGACGCGGCTCGCGCTTTCGCGTGCGCTGGGATCGCCACGAGGGAATCGGCTGCCATCACCAGAAGAGCTGGCTGATCGACGCGGGCACCCGGTCCGAGATCGCCTTCGTCGGCGGCATCAACATGACGCACGGGGCCAACGGCGTCCGCGGCCATCTCGGCTCGGATGGCCAGTTCCACGACATGTATCTCGAGCTGGTCGGGCCGTCGGCGACGGACGTCCACCACAACTTCGTCGAGCGCTGGAACGACGCGAGCGATCGCACTCTCGCCGACGGCACCTGGGGCCACACCGGCGACGACGACCTGCCATTCCCGTCGCACGTGTCGCCGCCGCGCGGCAACGCCATCGCTCAGGTGCAGCGCACGATCATGCCTGGGCGCCCGTCGAGCGACGTCGCCGGCGGCGAGAGATCGATCCTGCAGCAGTACCTGCTGGCGATCGGTACGGCACGCCGGTCGATCTACCTCGAGCACCAGGCGCTGCCGGTGGTCGAGATCTCGAGCGCGCTGGAGGTGGCGCTCGCGCGCGGCGTCGATGTCGTGATGCTGGCGCCGCCGGAACCCGAGCCGATCGTGCTGGCGCGTCGGAAGGGTGCCGAGTGGACCCCGTTCTTCGAGAGCATCGAGCGGCTCGGCCGGCACGAGGGCTTCGCCATGATCGGGCTCGCCGCGCCGGACGGCGCCGGTGGTCGTCGCAACGTCCATGTCCATTCCAAGGCGATGCTGGTCGACGATGCCTGGGCGACGGTCGGCTCGTGCAACCTGCATGCGGGGTCGCTGTTCCGGAACACCGAGATGAACGTTTCGTTCTGGGACCCGGCGACCGTCCGCGCGCTCCGCTCTGACCTCCTGTCAGAGCATCTCGGCGAGGAGACGGCGCATCTCGACGACCGGGCTGCGCTCGCGCTCTGCCGTCGGATCGCCCGCGAGAATGCGGTCAGGCTCCGGACGGGCGATCCGGCCTGGCGAGGGTTGGTCTTCGCCCTCGACCCGACCGCCTACGGCCGGTGAAGGCCTTTGCCCATTCGTTGGGCAGCATCTTCGTGCGCCGGACTCGACTTTTCTCCATCTACCTAAGCCATTGCCGATGTGTAAGTATCCCCGATGACAGGCTCGTAGCGTGCGCCAGAGGGTGGCGAGGGGCCTGGGGAACCAAGAACCTCGATATCCTGGAGGAGACCGATGGAGAGACGTAAATTCCTGAAGGCCGCCGGCATCGGCGCCGCGGCCAGCGTCGTCGCAGCGCCGGCGATCGCGCAGTCGATGCCCGAGATCAAGTGGCGCATGGCGTCGAGCTTCCCGAAGAGTCTCGACACCATCTACGGCGGTGCGGAAGTCCTGGCCAAGCGTGTGGCCGAGATCACCGACAACAAGTTCCAGATCCGTGTCTTCGCCGGCGGCGAGATCGTGCCCGCGCTTGCGGTTGTCGACGCCCTCCAGGCCGGTACCGTCGAGTCCGGCCACACCGCTAGCTACTATTACGTCGGCAAGGATCCGACCTTCGCATTCGATACCGCCGTTCCGTTCGGCCTCAACACCCGCCAGCAGAACGCGTGGATGTACCACGGCGGTGGTCGCGAGCTGATGAACGAGTTCTACAAGGACTACAATGTCTTCGCGATCCCGGCGGGCAATACCGGAGGACAGATGGGCGGTTGGTTCCGCAAGGAGATCAAGACGCCGGCCGATCTCTCCGGTCTCAAGATGCGTATTGGCGGCTTCGCGGGCCAGGTTCTGACGAAACTCGGTCTGGTGCCGCAGCAGATCGCCGGCGGCGACATCTACCCGGCGCTCGAGAAAGGCACGGTCGACGCCGCCGAATGGGTCGGCCCTTATGACGACGAGAAGCTCGGCTTCTTCAAGGTCGCGAAATACTACTATTACCCCGGCTGGTGGGAGGGCTCGGCCCAACTCTCGGCCATGTTCAACATCAACGAGTGGAACAAGCTGCCGAAGGCCTATCAATCGGCCCTCGAAACGGCTTCCGCCGAAGCCAACATGTGGATGCTCAGCAAGTACGACGCCGTCAATCCGGCGGCCCTGCGCAAGCTGGTCGCCGGCGGCACCCAGCTCCGCGCCTTCCCGCGGGAAGTGCTCGAGGCATGCTATAAAGCGGCTCAGGAGCTTTATGCGGAAACTTCGGCCAAGAATCCGAAGTTCAAGAAGGTCTACGACCAGTGGAAGAAGTTCCAGGACGAGGAATTGCCGTGGTTTCGGGTGACCGAGAACAGCTTCGACCAGTTCATGATGGCGAAGTCCCGAGAGAAGAAGTCCTGATCGCTTGATCCCTGGACCAGAGAAGGAAAGGCCCCGCTTCGGCGGGGCCTTTCGCATTCTGGAGGTTCAAGCTGCAACCGGTTCGTTGCTTCCTGCCGCGCGGCGCATCAGGGCGTGTCTTCTTCCGTGATGCCTTCCTCAGGCGCGGGCGGCACGTCGATATGGACCGTTGCCGGATCAATCTTGCTGTGAGAGATGCCCGACAGAACCAGTTGTGGGAAGGCGATGACGATCGCCACCATTATCACCTGGATGCAAACGAATGGCACCGCCCCCCAGTAGATCTGCATCGTCGTAACGGGGGCAGTGAGCTTTCCGGTGATTTTGTCGACGTACTCCTTCACCGGAGCAACGCTGCGCAGATAAAACAGCGCGAAGCCGAACGGCGGATGCATGAACGAAGTCTGCATGTTCACGCCGAGCAGGACGCCGAACCAGATCAGATCGATCCCGAGCTTCTCGGCGACGGGGGCGAGCAAGGGGACGACAATGAAGGCCAGCTCGAAGAAATCGAGAAAGAAGGCGAGAAGGAACACCATAATGTTCACGACAATCAGGAAGCCGACCTGCCCGCCCGGCAGGCTGGTCAGAAGGTGCTCGACCCAGAGATCGCCGTTGACGCCGCGAAAGGTCAGGCTGAAGACCGTCGAGCCCACCAGGATGAAGAGCACGAAGGAAGAAAGCTTCGCTGTCGATTCCATCGCCTGACGCAGCAATTTCCAGTCGAGCCGACGATTGATCAACGCCAGGATCAGCGCCCCTGTCGCGCCCATCGCGCCGCCTTCGGTCGGCGTGGCAATTCCAAGGAAGATCGTCCCGAGAACGAGGAAGATGAGGACAAGCGGCGGGACCAGTGAAAAAACCACTCTGCCCAGCAGTTTGACGCCTCGGAGCGTTCGCGCTTCGGGTGGCAATGCGGGGGCGGCCTCAGGCTTCACGAGCGTCAGGACAAAGACGTATCCAGCATAGAGAGCGGTCAGGATAAGTCCCGGCCCGAAGGCACCGGCATACATATCGCCGACAGAGCGGCCAAGCTGATCGGCCATGACGATGAGCACGAGGGACGGTGGAATGATCTGGGCGAGCGTGCCCGACGCGGCGATTGAGCCGGTGGCAAGCTGCCGATCGTAGCCATAGCGGAGCATGATCGGGAGCGAGATAAGGCCCATCGAAATCACCGAGGCCGCCACTACGCCGGTGGTTGCCGCGAGTAGCGCGCCGACGAAGATGACGGCATAGGCGAGGCCACCTCGGAGCGGGCCGAACAACTGGCCAATGGTGTCCAGAAGGTCTTCGGCCATGCCGCTGCGTTCCAGGATAAGACCCATGAACGTGAAAAACGGAATCGCGAGCAGCGTGTCGTTGCGCATGATCCCGAAGACCCGCTCCGGGAGTGCCTGAAGCAGGGCCGGGTGGATTAGCCCGAGGTCGATGGCGAGAAATCCGAAGAGAAGTCCGTTGGCCGCGAGGGCGAAGGCGACTGGATATCCAAGGAGGAGGAACACCACGAGCGCCGCGAACATCAACGGGCCCATGTTGGCGATCAGGATTTCGGTCACTGCGGTTGCTCCGCGCCAATCTGGTCCATGTTGGCTTCGTGATCCTTCTCGCGTGGGTCGCCGATCAGCCCCATCAGAAACGCCACTCGCTTGATCAGCTCCGAGATTCCTTGAAGCGCCAGCAAAAGGAACCCGGCCGGCATCAACAGCTTGACGGGCCAGCGGATCAGTCCGCCGGCGTCCCCCGACATCTCGTTTCGGACCCACGAGTCGATAAATACTGGTATCGACAGCCACATCAGAATGATGGCCATCGGCAGAAGGAAGATCACGGTGCCGAAGACGTCGATCCAGGCGTGCGTTCGCGCCGATAGGTGACTCACCGCAACGTCAATGCGGATGTGCTCGTTTCGGAGCAGCGTGTAGCCGGAGCAGAGCAGGAATACTGCCGCAAACAGATACCACTGGATCTCGAGCCAGGCGTTCGAGCTTCTGTTGAACGTGTACCGGATCACGGCATTGCCGGAACTTACGAGCACGGATGCCAGAATCAGCCAGTAGATCGCCTTCCCGACCGCGACGTTCAGTCGGTCGATCAGATGACTCAGGCGAAGGAGTGTGAACACCTTGCCGACCTCCCCAGACATCCACCCTGGCGACCGGCTTTGCCGGTCCTTGTATTTTTTAGGCGCAGAGACCTGTCGCGTACCTAGCCGCGAACGCGTCGGCTGACAATCATATCTTCGTCGAAGAGGGCATATCTTGGTCGAAGAGGGCATATCTTGGTCGAAGAGGGCCGTTTGCCCCGGTTTTATGCAGAAACGGCCGCCCGAGGGCGGCCGTTCGAGAGGCTTCAGGCTTCGGCCGCCTCGGCGGCCTTCTGCTCGCGCTTGCGCTGGTTGGGGTCGAGCGAGCGCTTGCGGAGCCGGATCGACTTCGGCGTCACCTCGACCAGCTCGTCGTCCTGGATGTAGGCCAGCGCCTCCTCCAGTGACATCCGCCGGGGCGGGGTCAGCAGGATGGCATCGTCCTTGCCGGCGGCGCGGATGTTGGTGAGCTTCTTGGTCTTGATCGGGTTCACGTCGAGGTCGTTGTCCCGGCTGTTCTCGCCGATGATCATGCCCTCGTAGACCTTGACGCCCGGGTCGGTGAAGAGGATGCCGCGCTCCTCGAGGTACCAGAGCGCATAGGCGACGGTCTCGCCCGGCTCGGTCGAGATCAGCACGCCCTTGCCTCGGCCCTCGATGTTGCCGCGCCACGGACCATAGCCGTGGAAGATGCGGTTCATGACGCCGGTGCCCCGAGTGTCGGTCAGGAACTGGCCATGGTAGCCGATCAGGCCGCGCGACGGGCAGTGAAACACGATGCGCTGCTTGCCGGCGCCGGCCGGCCGCATCTCCATGAGCTCGCCCTTGCGCTGGGAGATCTTGTCGACGACGACGCCCGAATAGGCCTCGTCGACGTCGATGACGACCTCCTCGATCGGCTCCTGGCGCTGGCCGGTGACGGGGTCGGACCTCATCAGCACGCGCGGGCGGCTGATGGAGAGTTCGTAGCCCTCGCGGCGCATGGTCTCGATCAGGACGCCGAGCTGGAGCTCGCCGCGGCCGGCGACCTCGAAGGCGTCCTTGGAGTCGGCTTCGGTCACCCGGATCGCGACGTTGCCTTCGGCCTCGCGCATCAGGCGGTCGCGGATCATGCGGCTGGTGACCTTGTCGCCCTCGCGGCCGGCGAGGGGAGAGTCGTTGACCGAGAAGGTCATGGCCAGCGTCGGCGGATCGATCGGATTGGCCTTGATCGCCTCTGTCACCAGCGGATCGCAGATCGTGTCGGCGACGGTGGTCTGGGTCAGGCCCGCGATCGCGATGATGTCGCCGGCTTCGGCCTGTTCGAGCGGCACGCGCTCGAGGCCTCGGAAGCCGAGGAGCTTCGACATGCGGCCCTGCTCGAGCAGCTTGCCGTCGCGGTTGATCGCCTTGATTGCCATGTTCGGCTTGGCGACGCCGCTGTGGATGCGGCCGGTCAGGATGCGGCCGAGATAGGGGTCGTACTCGAGCGTGGTCGCCAGCATGGCGAACGGTGCCTGGACGTCGCCGACGGCGGCGGGCACGTGTCGGACGACGAGATCGAACAGCGGCGCCAGCGTCTCGCGCGGGGCCTCCAGCGACTCCGCCGCCCAGCCGTCGCGGCCCGAGGCATAGAGCGCCGGGAAATCGAGCTGCTCGTCGGTGGCGTCGAGGGCGGCGAACAGATCGAAGATCTCGTTCAGCACTTCGTCGGGACGCGCGTCCGGGCGGTCGACCTTGTTGACCAGCACGATCGGCCGGAGGCCGAGCTTGAGCGCCTTGCCGGTGACGAACTTGGTCTGCGGCAGCACGCCCTCGGCGGCATCGACCAGGACGACGACGCCGTCGACCATCGAGAGGATGCGCTCGACCTCGCCGCCGAAATCGGCGTGGCCGGGGGTGTCGACGATGTTGACCCGCACGTCCTTCCAGGTGACCGAGGTGCACTTGGCGAGGATCGTGATGCCGCGCTCGCGCTCCAGGTCATTGCGGTCGAGCGCCCGCTCGGCGACCTGCTGGTTGGCGCGGAAGGTGCCGCTCTGCTTCAGCAGGTTGTCGACCAGCGTGGTCTTGCCGTGGTCGACGTGGGCAATGATGGCGATGTTGCGAATGTCCATTTTCAAATCCGGTCCAAAAAATCGGGCAGGCGCGCGGGCGCGTCCGTTTACCGCAGCGCAACATGAAGCGCCAGGGGGAACGACGAAAGGTCGCTGGTTGAAGGCGTTATATGGGGGCGGCGGTGCCTGCCGGCCAGTCCGGACTCAGCCGGCGCCGACGCGGTCGAACGTCGCGCCGTCGAGGACCGCCCCGTCCATCTTGGCGTCGGTCATGTTGGCGGCCCGCATGTTGGCCTTGGTCAGGTTGGCGCCGCTGAAGTCGGCGTGACCCAGGTTGGCGTATTCCAGGTTGGCGCCGGTCAGGTCGGCGCCGTTGAGCTTGGCGCTCGCGAGGTTCGAGGGCCATTTGCGGCCGGTGGGACGGCCCGAGGCGTCCTTGATGTCGACCGGCCCCATCTGGGCGCCGGCCATCCTGGCCGTCGACATGTCGGCCTTCGCGAGGTTGATGCCGTCGAGCTTCGAATTGGAGAGATCGGCGCCGGTGAGGTTGGCGCCGGAGAGGTCCGACATCACGAAGCTGGTCTTGGCGAGATTGGCGCCCGTCAGGTTGGCGCCCGAGAAGTCCGCGCCGGAGAGGTCCGCGCCGGCCAGGTTGATATAGGTGAGATCCGCCTTGGCGAGCTTCGCCCGGCTGCCGCGGCGGCCGTCGGAGCGGATCCAGTCGAAATGGCTGGAGAGGATCAGCTTGACGTCGGGCGGCAGCGAATCCGCGGAGCGCACGCTGGCGCCGGTCAGGTCCGCGGCCGAGAGATCGACGCCCTCGAGCTTCACGTCCGAGAGGTTCGCTCCCTTGAGCGCGGTATTGGCGAGGATGGCGCCCTTGAGATTGGCGCCCTTCAAGTTGGCGCCGGTCAGGTTGGCGTCCGCCAGGATGCAGCCGGCGAGGTTGGCGCCGATCAGGTTCGCGCCCCGCATGTTGGCGCCGGAGAGATTGGCGCCCGACATCTGCGCGCCTTCGAGGTTCACGTCGTTCATCGCCGAGTGGCTGAGATCGGCGCCGCTGGCATGGCCCGGAACGAAGCCCGATTCGGCGTCGAGATCGTCGTGGCGGCCGCTCATCAGCGTTCCGCCGCGGAAATCCGCGCCCTTCAGGTTGGCGCCGGCGAAGTTGCAGCCGCGGATCTGCGCGCCCTTGAAGTCGGCGCCGGAAAGATTGGCGGCGGAGAGGTTGGCGCCGTCGAGATTGGCGCAGAAAAGGTCGGCGTTCCTGAGGTCGGCGCCGTCCATGGCGCACTTCGTCAGGTTGGCGCCGGCAAGCTTCGCCTGGCGCAGCGGCGCCCGCGAAAGCACCATTCCGGCAAGGCTTTTCCTCGAAAAGTCCGCCCGGGCGCCTCCGACCTTCTTGGCGAGCCAGAGCTCGTGCTTGGTCAGCGCTTCAAGAATTTCGCGCGGCGTCATGAGGTCGATTTAGACCAAGAAGCTTTCGAAAGAATTGGTGCGCTGCGGATATATCGCATTTCTGCCCATCGCGATACGGCCGCCCGCGAAGGCTGGCCGTCGGGTTGCCAGTATTTGACGGCTCGCCCTTCTCCTTGGAGGGGGCGAAGTCGGGTAAATCGGTTAACTGCATCGTTAGAATTGAGGTCTAAAACGAATGTCCATTTAGCTTCAGAAGCCCACGAGGCGCCTTCGGCGAGCGTTTTTGCCTTCGCAATGGCCGGCAGCGAAAGCTGCAAAAGTTTAGATAATTGCTTATAATGCCCCGGGTTTCGTGTCTCGGGGAGCGGTCGGGCGAGGGGGAAAATTGGCTTAACCGCGCATTTATGTCGCGCGTTTACAGTTACTTACCTCATAATTTTGTTTGACACACCCGGTCGAAGGTGCGATTGTCCGGCCCGGATAGAAGTATCCCGCCCGCCGCGCGTGGGCGTCCCGCAACCGGACAAACCTAGAAGAGGAGCGTCCACGTCATGCCTATCCAGAACTCGATCAATACGAATATCGGCGCGTTCGTCGCGCTGCAGAACCTTAACGCCGTCAACAGCCGTCTGGACACCGTCCAGAACCGCGTGTCGACCGGCCTCAAGGTCAACAGCGCTGTCGACGATGCGTCGAGCTTCGCCATCGCCCAGGGCGTTCGCGGCAACCTGAAGGCCTTCGAGGCCGTCTCTCAGGGTCTCGCCAACGGCCGCGGCGTTGCGACGGTCACCCTGGCGGGCGCCACCGCGATCTCCGATCTGCTCGGCGACATCCAGAAGAAGATCACCGAAGGTCAGAACGCGGGCAACACGACTGAACAGCAGTCGATCCTGAACTCCGACTTCCGTAACCTCGTCTCGCAGATCAACACGTTCATCACGAACGCGACCTACAACGGCCGTAACCTGCTGTCGGCCGCCTCGACCTCGATCAACGTGATCGGCAACGTCGACGGCACGACCCTCACCATCCGCTCGAACAGCGCGTTCTCCGCGACCTCGGCCAACCTTGGCGCGCAGAACATCTCCTCGACGGTGGCGGCGGCTCAGGCGCTCTCGTCCCTGTTCCTGGCGACCGCCTCGATCAACCAGGTGCTCGGCAACCTCGGTGCCGATACCCGTACGCTGAACTTCCAGGAGACCT
>JAYRJL010000002.1:0-841581 GCA_041906305.1 Alphaproteobacteria bacterium | reverse complement strand
CGACGGCGACGGTCTGCGGGTACTCGTTCTTGAGATAGTTCGCGAGAACCATCTCGTTCACGTTGCCGAGCTTGTCCCACATCGTGCGGCCGGCAGGGCCGCGGATTTCCTCCATGATGTTGCCGACGCGGTCGGCATCCATCACCTTCATCAGCAGTCGTTCGGTGGAGTCGAACGTACCGACCAGCGAGCCGGTCGAGGAGATCTGCTCGGCGAACTCGACGAAGAGCCGCTCGACCACGTTGGCCGACACGGTGCCGAGGTTGGCCATGATCTGCGAGATCTCCTTGATCTCGTCGTCGCTCATCAGGGCGAACATCTTGGAGGCGTGCTCCTCGCCCAGCGACATGAGCAGGATGGCCGCCTTCTCAGGACCCGAAAGCGATCGGTAGTCCTCGCGAACCCGCATGGTGGTTCTCCCTATCCCCTCAACCGACGGCGGTCCTTAAGGCCGCCGCTCAAGATCAGCCAGCTTCCTGGTACATCCAGTTCCGGACGATGGCGACGGCCTCCTCCGGGTGCTTGTCGACGATCTCGCCGATCTTCTTCAGCGAGGAGGCACGGACGCGGCCTTCGACGCGGTTGATGTCGATCATCGCGTCCAGCAGGTCTTCCGGTTCCTCTTCCGGCGGAGCGAGCGCGGCGGCCGACGGATCGAGCGGCCCGGCGAGCGCCGCGACGCCCGCGGGCGCACCCGACGGAGTCACCTGGCCGAGAGCGGCGCCGGCGGCCGGCAGGGCTTCGAACAGCCGCGTCAGGACCGGGCGGACGACCAGCAGGATCACGAGCAGGCCGACGACGGCGAGCACGATGATCTCGGCCAGCTGCAGGAACTCGCGCTTGGAGAAGCCGAACAGCGTCGCGGTCGTATCGGCGATGTCCTCGACCTGCGCGAAGGGCAGGTTGACGACCTCGATCGAGTCGCCGCGATCGGGGTTGAAGCCGACCGTGGTCTTGACCAGCGCCTCGAGCTTCTGCAGCTCCTCGGCCGGGCGCGCCTGGTAGGCACGGTCGGAGCCGGTGTAGGTGCCGTCGACGAGCACGGCGATGGTCATGCGCTTCAGGGCGCCGGCTTCGCGGACGGTGTTGCGGACGGTCTTGGAGATCTCGTAGTTGACCGTCTCCTCGTTGCGCGCGTTCTTGGCGCCGGAGGCGGTCGAGCCGCCGACGTTGAGCCCGCCCTGCGTCTCCGGCAGGTTCGACTGAACGGTGACGCCGGTGTTCGCCTGGTTCTCGTTGGTGGACGAGTTCTCCTCGACCGTCTGGGTCGAGCGCACCACCTGGCTCGCAGGATCGAAGATCTCGGAGTTCTCGACGACGCGCTCGAAGTTGAGGTCGGCCGAGACCTCGGCCCGCACCTTGCCGATGCCGACGGCCCGCTCGACCAGAGTCTCGACGGCGCGGGCGACACGCTGCTCGTAGGCGATCCGCATCTCCTCGGCATTGGCCGAGGCGAGCTGGGAAGAGTTGGTCTCGCCGCCGCGCGCGAGGAGATTGCCGCGATCGTCGATGATCGAGATGCGCGACGGCTTGAGGTCCGGGACGGCGGCCGCGACCAGGTGCTGGATCGCCTGGACCTGCGGCTTGTCGAGACGGCCGGCGCCTTTCATACGGAGCACGACCGACGCGCTCGGCTCCTGGCGCTCGCGGCTGAAGACCTCGCGCTTAGGGAGAACGAGATGGATGCGCGCGGCGCGGACGCCCTGGATCGCCGTGATGGTGCGCGAGAGCTCACCCTCGAGCGCGCGCACCTGGTTGATCGACTGGACGAAGTTCGAGGTGCCGAGGCTCTGGGTCTTGTCGAAGATCTCGTAGCCGATCGAGCCGCCGGTCGGCAGTCCGGCTTCGGCGAGCTGGATGCGAAGCTGAGCGGTCTTGTCCGAGGCGGCGAGGATCTGCGTGCCGCCGCCGGCGATCCGGTAGGGGATCTGCTGCTGCTCGAGGCGGGCGGCGATCTGTCCGGCCTCGGCCGGATCGAGGTCGGCGTAGAGAAGCGCCAGGTCGGGCTGCGACAGCCGCGTCATCAGGAAGATGAAGAAGCCGAGCATAACCAGCCCGACGCCACCGAGCGCGGCGAGACGTACCGCGCCAAGGTTCTTCGCCATCTGGACGAGAGCGTTCATGGCCCCCCTCAACCGTCTTGCCGCCCTTCCAGGCCAAGGGCCGGCGGGTCATGCCGCGAATCGGGAACTCAAGACAGCAGCCGAGGTCGATTCGAGGCTGGGAAAAATTTGCCTACCCCAAGCTAACTCAAATTACCGCTTGGGAGAACCCCAATTTTGTAAAATTTTAGCTAATTTTTGTGAAAAAGCAAGAACCGCCCTTGAATCGCTCCGGAAATCGATCCCTGGAGGTCAGTCGTCGGCGTCGGCGGATGCCAGGCGCGGACGGTAGGCGGCGATGCGGGTCGTGCGGAGCCCCCGGAGACCGTGCTTCGAGAGCGCCTGCTCCCAGGCCTGGAATTCCTCGACGGAGAGATTGTAGCGGCCGCAAGCGTCTTCCAGGCTCAGAACGCCGGCACGCACGGCGGCGACGACCTGTGCTTTGCGGCGGGCGACCCAGCGACGCGTGTCCGGGGGCGGGAGCTCGCGGAGGCGGATCGCGCTTTGAGCCTCGGGGAAGGGCAGATTCGCGGTCATGTCGATCCACACTGGGTTGCAGGCGGCGGAAGGATGGACGGAGAGGGTTAACAAACTCTGAACGCCGGTGCCCTCCGGGTGACAGGGGCGGGACCGCCCCCTATGTTCGAGCAGCATGCGAGCAGGGGATACCGAGGCCGAGCGGGCGGCGGCCGCGCTGATCGACGAAGGTCTCGCGCGCCATCGCGCCGGCCGGCTCGCCGAAGCCGAGACCTACTACCGCCAAGCCCTCGAACGGCATCCCGATAGCGCCGATGCGCTCCATCTGGCCGGCCTTGCGCTGTTCCAGGCGGGACGGCCGGCCCAGGCTTTGCCGGACCTCGCGAAGGCCGCCAAGGCCGCCCCTCTGATCGCGCAGTTTCACGCCGACCATGCGCTGGCGGCCGTCACCGCCGGAAAGGCGGGCGAAGCCCAGGGCGCGCTCCGGCGATGCCTGTCGCTGGATCCGGCCAGCGCCGACGCATGGTCGACCTTCGGCCTCGTCGGCCAGGCGATGGAGGAATACGTGCCGTCGCTTCGGCGCGCGAAGCGGGCGGCGGCGATCGAGGCCCTGAGTGCCGCGGCTCAGACGGCTCTCGGCACGCTGCTTTCGGCTTCGCGAGATTTCGTCGGTGCGGCCAAGGCGTTCGGGCGGGCGCTCCGGCTCGATCCCGGCCTTCGCGACGCCCGGCTAAAGTTCGCGGCCCTTCACCAGGACGCCGGCCGCCTGGATCAGGCGTTGGCGCTCTACGACGCCGGCATCGATCGCGATCCGCTCTCCGCCGAACTCCACAACAACCGAGGCAACGTGCTGCTCGCCCAGGGCAAGCCCGAGGCCGCGACGTCCTTCCGGCGTGCCGCCGCGCTTTCGCCGCACCTGGGCGAGATCTACAATAACCTCGGCAATGCGCTGATGCACGGGTCCGTGCAGGACGAGGCCGGCCCGGTCTTCCGCCACGCGCTCGCGGCCAAGCCCGACTTCGCCGAGGCGAGCAACGGGCTCGGACGCTGGCTGCACGAGCGCGAACGCTACGCCGAAGCGAGGAAGGCGCTCGAGAAGGCGCTGGAGCTGAACCCCGACAGGGGCGAGTTCCATGCGAACATCGCGGCCACGCTTCGCGCCGCGGGCGACCTCGACCGCGCGGTCGTTCATGCGCGATCCGCGGTGACGCTGGCACCGGTCATGGCCGAAGCCCACAACAACATGGCCAGCGTGATGCTGGCGCTCGGCGACTCCGAAGCGGCCGTGATCCACTACGGCCGCACGCTGGCGCTGGTGCCGGGCGTACTGGAGGTGCACCGGAACCTGCTGACCTCGATGCTCTACGTCGACGGCCTCTCGACCGCGAGGCTCTTCGCCGAGCATCGTCGCTTCGCGGCCAAGTTCGCGGCCCAGCCGGCTGCTGCGGTCGCCTTCGCCAATGCACGCGATCCGGAGAGGAAGCTCACGATCGGCTATCTCTCGTCGGACTTCCGTCACCATCCGATCTCGCGAAACGTCTGGCCCTGGCTTTCCGATCGCGATGTCGAGCGGTTCAAGGTCGTCGCCTTCGCCGACGTGCAGAAGCCCGACCATGTGACCGAGCAGCTCAAGGCGCTCGTGGACGACTGGCATTCGGTCCAGGGCCTCTCGGATGCGGAGACCGCGCGCCTGATCCGCCGCCAGGGCGTAGACGTCCTGGTGATCCTCGCCAGCCACTTCGATCGCAACCGCGGCCTGGTCGCCGCGCACCAGCCGGCGCCGATCGTGGTCAGCGCCCATGACGGCACCACGAGTGCCGTGCCCGGAATGAGCCATCTGATCGCCGATCTGACGGTGGTGCCGAGGCGCGCGGCGGAGCGTTTCAGCGAGCGGGTGGTACGGGTCCCGGTCTTCTCGATCCAGCGGCCGATCGACGGCGCGCCGGAGATTGGGCCGCCGCCGGTCTCGAGCGAAGGTCGGATCACCTTCGGCTCCTTCAACAATCCATCGAAGATCACCCAGGCCACCGTGCGTCTGTGGGCCGGCGCGCTCAAGGCGGTGCCGAACTCGCGGCTGATGCTGAAGTACCGGAATGCGTTCACGTCGGCTCGGTTGCGCGAGCGAATCTTCGGGATGTTCAGGCGCGAAGGCGTGGAAGCGGACCGTCTGGTCATCGTCGCCTCGACGACTACGGCGGATCCGGTCGGGGCTCATCTCGCGCTCTACAATCACGTCGACATCGCGCTCGACACGGTTCCTTTCAACGGCTCGACCACGACCTTCGAGGCGCTGTGGATGGGCGTGCCGGTGGTGACCCTGCTCGGCGAGACGATGATGTCGCGCTGGGCCGCTTCGATGCTGGTCCGCGCAGGCCGCCCGAACTGGGTGGCTCTCGACGAGGCGGGCTATGTGGCGCGGGCGGCCGAATGGTCGGCCGATCACGAAGGCCTGGCGCATCTCCGCCGTACGCTTCGCGACGAGGTCGCGAACTCCCGTCTCTGCGCCGCCGGACGATCGGTCCGCAACCTCGAGCGCGTCTATCGCGCGCTCTGGCGGCGATGGTGCAGCGACCAAACGAAAGCGGCGGGGGACTGATCCCCCGCCGCGACGACTCCGTTCTAGAGCCGGTTCGAACCGTTACCGCTTCAGACGCGTCACTTCGTCGAGCATCTCGTCGGCGGTGGTGATCACCTTGGTCGCGGCCGTGTAGGCGCGCTGGGTGATGATCATGTTGGTGAACTCCTCGGCGAGGTCGACCGTCGAGTTCTCGAGCGAGGAGGGCGAGATCGCGCCCGAGGTGCCGGTACGCGCCGGACGGAGCTGCGGGTCGCCCGAGACGTCGGTCGTCGCGTAGGTGTTGCCTTCCTTGCGCTGCAGGTCGTTCGGGTTCTGGAAGGTGGCGACCGCGACCCGGTAGATCCGGCTGGAGAGGCCGTTGGCGTAGACCACCGTCACGTAGCCCGAGTCGTCGATCGAGACGCCGGAGACGCCGGCGGGCGCCACGCCGTCCTGGGTCAGCGAGTTGACGGTGTACCCGCCCGCTACCTGGGAAAGGCCGTTGCCCTGGCCGATGGTGCCGAGGTTCAGGTTGATCGTGGTCGGCTGGGTGATACCGGCGGCGGTGCCGACGACGGCCGAGAAGTTGATGCCCGAGACCGCGAGAAGGCCGGAGCTCGACGGCGTCGTGTTGGTGCCGACCTGGATCAGCTGGCCCGCGTTGTTGAACACCACGGTGAAGGCGGTGGCGGGCGCGGTGATCGAGGTCGGGTTGAACGACATCGCGACCGTCCAGCTGTTGAGCGCGGTCGGCGTCCAGGTCAGCAGCATCTGCTGGGTCTGGCCGAGCGAGTCGTAGACCGTGACGTTGGTCTGCTGGGTCGGCGTGACGCCCGTGGTCGGCGGCAGGTTGGCGATGATGCCGATGTTGCGCGTCGGGACGGCGACCGAGGTCTGGTCGGAGAGGTTGACGGCCTGCAGGTTCGAGAACAGGTCTGTCGCGTTGGTGGTGACGCCGGCCGGGGTCAGGTAGTTGCCGGCGGTATCGAGCTTATAGCCCATGAGGAAGTAACCACCGGCGTTGGTCAGGAAGCCGTTCTTGTCAGGGGTGAAATTGCCGGCGCGGGTGAAGACGTTGGTGGCGCCCGACGCGTTCTGGTTCGAGCGCGTATTGACGACGAAGAAGCCCTTGCCGCTGATCGCCATGTCGGTCGTCGAGGACGAGGCCTGGATCAGGCCCTGCTTGTCGATCTGCTGGAAGGGCGCAGCCTGGACGCCGCCCGGCGAGTAGCGGGCGCGAGAGGTGGTGTCGGTAACCAGCGTCGAGAAGCGCGCGATCGTGCGCTTGTACCCGACCGTGTTCACGTTCGAGATGTTGTCCGAAAGCGCGGCCATGTTTTGCGACTGAGCGTTCAGCGCCGTCACGCCGGAAAACAGGGCTCCGTAGATGCCAGTCATTTTTTGTCTCCTTGCCTGATCTCTTGGCTCTGCTTCAGCTCGCGCTTAGGCGACGCCCTTGATGCGAATGATGTCGTTGATGTTCACGATCTGCTTGCCCGAGAGCAGCACGGCCCCCTCGGTGTGCATTTCGACCGCGTCGATCACCAGGTTGACGGAGGTCGAGGTCTTGACGCTGTTGCCGGCGGCATCCTTGGCGCTGATGGCGATCGTGTAGTCGCCGGCCGGCACGTCGAGGCCGTTCATGTCCTTGCCGTTCCATTCGAACTTCTGGCCACCGGCGGCGGTCTCGCCGGCCGTCTGGTAGACGATGGTGCCGTCCTTGTCCTTGACGAAGATCTGGGCCTGCGTCGGCGTGCCGTCGAACGCGTAGCCCCACGTCGCCTTGCCGTCGACCAGAGGCTGCTTGTCGCCGATCGACTCGACCGTGCGGCCGATGTAGCTCGTCGCCGCCGCGTTCTGGGACGCGGTCTGAAGCGTGATGAGGTTCTCGAGGTTCTTGTTCGTGGCGATCGACTGCTCGACGCCTGCGAACTGCACGAGCTGCTGCGTGAAGTCCTTGGTGTCCATCGGCTTCAGCGGATCCTGGTTCTGCAGCTGCGCGGTCAGCAGCTTCAGGAACGAGGTGTAGTCGCTGGACAGCTTGGCGAGCGAGCTGGCCGAACTCTGGGCCTGGCTCGTCGTCGTGGAAGTCTGGCTGACGTTGGACACGGACATCGTCGACTCCTCAGATCCTCACATCCACACCGCCCCGGGCATTCCGGCGGGCGGCTGCTTCGGCCATGCGGGCCTCGGCCACTCGACCTTCACCAGGCCCGGCTGCCCCCTCGATGCCGGGGCTGCGGCGCCCCGACCGGGAGAAGCCGCCCGAACTTTCCTGTCGCTGCTCGCGAAGGGCGAAGTTCAGGCTGCCCGACTCGGTCTTCATCCCTGCGTCTTGCAAGGCCCGTTCCAAGTGCTGGGCGTCCCGCTTCAACCACTCCAGGGTCTCGGGCTTTTCGACCGAGATGACGGCCCGCATCGTGCCGTCCTTGCGCACTTCCAGGTCGACATCGACGCGGCCGAGCGCCTCGGGGCGAAGCTGCATCGTGATCTTGCCGTCCCCGGACTGGGTCTGCTTGGCGATGCGGACCGCAATCTGGTCGGCAACCGGCTGCGGGGGCAGATTCTGCCGGGCCGGCTGGGAAGATTCGGCGCGGGTGGCCTGCTCGATGCCGGCGCGACGCTCGGCGCTGGCGTGGACGGCGTTGCCCGGCTGGGACTGGGTCTGCTCGGCCTGGGCGGCTTCGGCCGCGCCATCGACTGCGGCGGCTTCGTCGACCGCCTCGGCGAAGGCCGGCGCGGAAGTCTGTGCGACCGGGGCAGCCTGTGGAGCGGCCAGGACAGCCTGATTCGGCGCCTGGGTCTGCGTGGCGACGGTCGATCCCTGGGTTGTGGGCTGAACCGCTGCCGGGGTCACGGTGGCGGTCGGCGCGGGCGCGTTCTCGGTCGGCACGGCCGGAAGGGCCGTATCGTCCGTCGACTGAAGCGTCAGAAGCGTTGAGGCGGCCGGCTTCGGCGTGGCTGAATCGGCGGCGGTCGCGACGGCGACTGTCGCAGACGGGCCTGACGCGGCGGGCGCGCCGATCGCTGCAACGGCAGCCGCGGCTGCATTGGGCGACTGGGCGGCGGCGGAGGGCGTCGCCTGGACGGGGGCGGCGTTCGAGCCGCCTACGGCCTCGGTCGGGGCGGGCGTCGGCGAGGCGGTGACGACGGGGGCGGGCACGCCCGCCTCAGTGTCCGCGGTCGGAAGGCTCGGTACGCTCGCCGGGGCGGTTGTGGCCGGCGGAGCGCCGGATTTCTCGGCCAGTGCCGCTGTAGGATCGACCGGCGCCTGGGCCGCGGACGGGATCTCCGCAGGCGCGGTGACCGGGGCGGTCTCGGCCACGACGACCGGCGCGACGGCGACCGGCGCCGGCACATCGACGATCGCGACGGGGATCGGGACGGCGACGACCGCGGGCGTTTCGTCGGTCTTCGCAGCCGGCTCGGCCGGAGCGGCGGCCGTCTCGGCCCCACTCGAGGCGGGCTGATCCGAGACGGAGACGGAGACGTCGACGGCCGCCTCGTTCTTGGAAGGCTCGCCTTCGGCGACGTCGGTCGGTTCGGAGACGTGGTCTTCGTTCGCGCCGGCAACGCGATCCTGGTCGCGGTTCGAACGGCCGGCGTCCGCCTCGCGACGCGCGCGAGGCTCGGCCGGATCGGATTTGCGGGCGGTACGGTCGGGACGTTCGGCCGCGCGTTCGTCAGCCCGCGGACGTTCGGCGCGGGGCTCGGCCTCCTGACGGCGCTGGCTCATCGCCTGGTTCAGCTCGGCCGTGAACATCCGGCCGGTTTCGTTCGGGAGCTCGTCGCGCTGCGGACGGGCCGAGGTCTGGAAGAACGCCGTATCGAGGGCCTGGAGATCCATGGATGGTCCGCTTGGGCAAAGGTAGGGCAGGGGAGAACAAGCAAGCCCTGGGCCAGCGGCGGACCGGCCGATTTGGGTCGACGACGGCGGGAGCGGCGGGGGTGAAGTATGGCGACCCGGCAATTCCTGCCGGGGACGCCGGGCTAATAGTGCCCGGCGAGCTCGGTCTTGGCTTCGACTTCGACGAGCTGGCCCGAATGGTAGTAGGCGCCGCGCCGGTGCCCGTACCAGACGATTTCCCGGCACCAGGTCGAGAAGTCAGCGAAGGCCTCCTTCGAGCGCTCGATCCTGTAGGTCGAGCGCTTGGCCTGAAGCGCCTGCGGCTCGCCCTGGAGGATGCCGCGGAAGAAGCGCCAGACATCGTGTCCGAGAGTGACTTCCGCATCGTCGAAGACGAAGGGCTGGCTCAGCAGCACCCGGTTGAGCGTGAAAGCGTCCTCGACGGGCGCGAAGGGCGCCGGCGTTCCATGCTCCGCCCACAGGTCGAGAAGGCGCTGACGTGCCTCGACGAGGAACGCCTCGGTCTTCTTCTCGTGCGTGAGCTTGATGAACATGAACTCGTCGGCGGGCCACCAGATGCCGAGGAATTCCGGCGCATAGTGGAGCTCCGGACCGCCGGCCTGGATCGTCTGCGCCTCGCCTTCGAAGAAGTCGTGGATCTCCGCCAGAAGCGGATACTTCCTGCGATCGGCGGTGACGAAGGCTTCCAGCAGCGTGCGATAGCCGATGCCCGAGACCTCATGGGCGACCACCAGCGGGATCTGGATCAACTTGTCGAAGTGCAGCAGCGCCGTGGTCCAGGCTAGAACGCGCGCCTTGCGCCAGTCTGCACGCGGCAGCGCCGCGGTCGCGACCACCATCTGCTGCATCTCGGCGATGCCGTCGACGTCCTCTTCGAGCGTGCCGTGAACGTTGATGATCTTGGTCTCGATCAGCTCCATGCCGTACTTGGCCTGATAGGCGGGATCGCCCATCTCGGCGTTCGGCAGGATCGAGAGGTTGTTGAACTGGATGCGGTTGTGCTGGCCGCCCTCGATGACGCGGGCGACGCCGTTGGCGAAGCTCTCGTAGGTCTCGCCCGGGAGGCCCAGGATCAGGTCGGAATACGTGGCGACCCGGTCACGGGTGAAGCGCTTCTGCAGCTCTTCATAGGTGCTGAGCGAGATGTTCTGGCGCTTGATGGCCTCGAGCGTGTGCATGTCGACGCTCTGCAGCGCCAGCGCAACGCCCTTCGACAGGCCGGCATCGGACAGGATCTTCTGGGTCGTATAGGCCCGCTCGGTCGCGTTCTTGGTGTTCTGGACCGAAAGCGCTTTCGGATAGCCGAATACCCGCTTGTTCTCGGCTGCCGCCTGGGCCAGCTCGATATCGCGCGGCAGGATCCCAAAATTGGCGTCGCAGCAGAAGATGAACTCGATCTTGTGGTCGGAGAACCAGTCGAGCTCGCGCTTGAGCCTCGGTACGTCGAACTGGAAGACCTTGCTCTGGGTCGCCGAGCCCCAGTCGCAGAAGGTGCAGGCGAAGGGGCAGCCGCGGTTGGTTTCCCAGAGCGCGATCCAGACCTCTTCCGGATGGGCCTCGATCAGCGGCTTGAAGGTCCCTTCGAGATAGGGGGAAGGCACGATCGAGATGTCGCGCAGCCGCTCGAGCCGGGGCTGGTGGACGAATTTGCCGGCGGCGTCGATGCGGCTGATACCCTGAACGTCCGCGAAGTCCCGCGAGCGCGCCCGCTCGATCAGCTTGAGGAACGTCTGCTCGCCCTCGCCGTGGCAGACCACGTCGATGAAGGGATGGGCGCGAAGAAAGGCCTCGCCCCGGTCGGGGACCTGCGGGCCGCCGAAGATGATGAGGATGTTGGGCCTTTCAGCCTTGAGGCGGCGCGCGACCTCGAGGGTGAGGCGCTCGTTCCACACGTACAGGCTGAAGCCCACGGCATCCGCGTCCCGCAGCTGCGCGACGGCCTCGTCGACCTTGATGCGCTTGTAGACGGGCAGCAGGAACCGGAATCGCCCGGGCGCTTCGGCATGCCGCTCGGCATAGGCCTGGAGCAGCCCGATTGCGTACGGGAGATAGTTCTGGCCCGAGAAGCTGTTGTTGATCTGTGCGAGGCCGACGGTCAGCACATCGCTGACGCTCTCATGACCCGGGGTCGTCTGCTGCATTGCCTCTTCCGGCTGAACCGACCGATTTCTGGATATCAGATACGCAAGGTCCGGGCCAGCTTCGGTTACGGTGTCCGCGACCGGTACCACGCCACCGTCCGGGCGATGGCTTCCGCAAGCGGCACCTGTGGTTCGAAGCCGAGGATCTCCCTGGCGCGGGTGATGTCGGCGACCTTCGACGGCTCGCCGGCGGGCTTCGAGGTGTCCCAGGCGATCGTGCCGGGGTGACCGGTCGCCGCCAGCACGGCCTCCGCGAGGGCGCGGATGGAGTGGCCGGTGCCGCTGCCGAGATTGATCGGCCCCTTGCCAAGGCCGCGCTCATAGGCGAGCAGCAGCCCTCGCACCGCGTCATCCACATACAGAAAGTCCCGGACGGCGGATCCATCCCCCCAGACAACGAAGGGGCTTTCCCCTCGTTCGGCCCGGCCGATCAGCGCTGGGACGACCAGCGCCGTGACCGGATCGAAGTCGTCGAACGGGCCGAAGGTGTTGACCGGCCTGACGATGGCGACGTCGGCAAACCCGTGCTCGATCGCCAGGGCTTCCACGAACTTCTCGGCGATGCGCTTGGCCCAGGCGGCGTACTGATCGCCCGGATGCGGATTGGCAGACCAGGCGAGATCCTCGCGGTAGACCGCCATGGGCGGATAGACCGTGACGGTCGAAACGTAGACCACTGCCTTGACCCCGGCTCGCTGGGCGGCAGACAGGGTGTTGAGACAGATGAGGGCATTCTCGCCCAGCATCGTCGCCGCCTTCTTGGTCTGCAGGCCGATCGAGCCGCGCCGGCCGGCCAGATGGAAGAGGGCATCGACCCCGTCCACCGCCGCCTCGGCGAAGCAACGGTCGGTCAGATCGCCGAGAAGGTGCTCGGTCGGCCCGAGCGCCGGCGCGGGCTGCGTGCGCGACGTGGTTCGTACCCGAGCGCCCAGCGCCAGGAGCTTCGGGACGAGGGCGCGGCCGTAGAGGCCGGCGGCGCCGGTAACCAGGATTCGGCGTCCTTCGTAGAGGCGCCCGGAGAAGGGATGCGGTCGGTCCATCGTCGGCAGGCTAAGGCCAACCTCCCGTCGGTGTCACGACCGCTGCTTTGCGTTGGCAAGCCGACTCGGGCTAAACCGCACTATGCCGACGGTCGCCGAGGTGCTGGCAGAAGGGCTCGTGCATCATCGCGCCGGCCGTTGGCCAGAGGCGCGCAGAATCTATCGCCGTGTCCTCGCCTTCGACCGAGCCCAGCCCGACGCGCTACACCTGCTCGGCGCGCTCGAGCTCGAAGCGGGCGAGATCGATCTGGCCACCGCCTTCCTTGTCCAGGCCGTCGCGGCCGTTCCCGACAATGCGATCGCCCATGCCAATCTCGGACGGGCCCTTCGCCGCCGCGGAGATTCGGAAGGCGCCGTCGCAGCCTTGAGGCGGAGCCTCGCCCTGATGCCGGCGGCTTCCGACGTCTGGCTCGCATTGGGGTTTTCGGGGGCGGCCATCGGGTTCGCTAGGGCGCTGGCCGTCGATCCACAAGCGGTCGACGCCCTCAACAATCGCGCTACCCATCTCCACCATCAGGGCGACGGGGCGGCGGCCGTACGTCTTCTCAGGCGGGCGCTGGCGGTCCAGCCGGACGGAACCGGGCTTTGGCAGAACTATGGCCTCGTCGTCCGCACGCAGGGTGCGCTGATGAGGGCCATAGCGGCGTTCGGCCGTTCGGTTGCGGCGGCGCCGGGCAATGCCGTCGCCCATGAGGCGCTCGGGTGGACCCTTCATCTCGCCGGCGATGCCCCTGCCGCGGCGGACGCCTATCGGAGAGCGCTGGCTCTCGATCCCGATCGCGCCGACGTCCACGCGAGCCTGATCCTGACGCTCAACTGCCTGCCGGAGTTCGGCGCCGAGGCACTTCTCGCCGAGCAGCGCATCTGGGATGCACGCTTCGCCCGGCCGCTCGGCGGAGCGCCGGCTTCGACCGACCGCGATCCCGAGCGGCGCCTGCGCGTCGGCTACGTCGGGGTCGAAGGATTTCGCTCGCACACCGCCGCGGTGACACTGCTGCCGCTGATCGAGGGCCACGACCGCGAAGCGGTCGAGATCTTCTGCTATTCCGACGTCCCGACCGCCCGCGCCGACAACGTGACGCGGCGGTTCCGCGAGCTGGCAGACGGCTGGCGGGACTGCGCCGGTCTCGACGACGCGTCGTTCGCCGCGCGCATTCGCGAGGATCGCATCGACGTGGTCTCCGACATGTACGGATATCCGCCGGGCTCGCGGCTCCTGGCTCTGGCGCGCAGGCCGGCGCCGGTCCAGGTCAACCTGCTGCCCATGGGAAGTTTCGGGCTCGACGCCGTGAAGTGGATGGTGGGCGATGCGTGGCTCACGCCGCCGGACACGGAGAGCTGGTTCAGCGAGACCGTGGTCCAACTGCCACTCGCCTTCTGCTACTGGCCGCTCCGCTCGATGCCCGAGATCGGGCCGGGATCGCTGGCGCGTGGCGGGCCGCCGATCTTCGGCAGCTTCAACCAGCCGGCCAAGCTCTCCGATCGCAGCCTCGCGCTCTGGGGCCGCATCCTCGCGGCATTGCCGGATGCGCGGCTTGTGCTCAAGGGCATGGCCTTCGCCGATCCGCTGGCGAGGGATGCTTTCCTGCGCCGGGCGCAGAAGGCGGGACTCGATCCGGCGCGCGTCGACGCGCTCGCCTGGATCGCGGACGGAAGCCACCATCTCTCGATCTACGGCGACATCGACATCGCGCTCGACCCGACGCCCTATGCCGGCGTCATCACCACCTGTGAGGCGCTTTCGCTCGGCGTTCCCGTCGTGACCCGCGCCGGCGACCGGCTGCTCGGGCGCTATGGCGCGACTCTGCTGAATGCCGTCGGCCTCGGTGACCTCGTCGCCGAGAGCGACGAAGCGTATGTCGCGACGGCCATATCGCTGGCGCGCGATCCCGAGCGGCTCGCGGCCCTGCGCGGAGCGCTCGGGCCGCGCTTCGCCCAGTCGGCGATCTGCGACGCGAGCAGCTACGCGCGCTCCATCGAAGCCGCCTATCGACGGATGTGGCGAAGCTGGTGTGCCGAAGGATGAGCGATCTCTTCGGCGAAGCTCTGGAGCTGCATCGTGCCGGCCGACTGGCCGAGGCGGAGGCGCGCTATCGCCGGGTCCTCGATCGTGATGCGACGCATGTCGATGCGCTTCACTATCTCGGTCTCATTTCGCTCGAACGCGGGGATGCCGGGCGTGCGCTCGACCTGATCGGCCGCGCCCTGCGCCAGCGGCCCGACGACCCGATCCTGAACAACAACCTCGCGAATGCACGGCGCCGTCTCGGCCATCGGCCGGCAGCGCGGACAGGCTATCGCCGCGCGCTCGCCGTCGAGCCGGGACTCGCTGACGGGTGGGGCAATCTCGGCGCGTTGCTCGCAGAGCTCTCCGAGCCGCCGGCTTCTGTCCGCGCGCATCGCCGGGCGATCGCGATTGATCGGGACGTTCCCGAGCTGCACTTCGCTCTGACGCTAGCGCTCGGTCCGGAAGCCGGCGGGACACCACTGCGCCGCGCGCTGGCGCTCGACCCCGCCCTGGCACAGGCTTGGGTCATCGCCGGCAGCCATCGGCGTGCGCTGGCGCTCACGCCGGATCTACCGGAAGCGCTCGTCGCCGCCGGCGCCGCCACGCTTGCCGCCGGTCGTCCGCGCGATGCACTGACATTGCTCGAGCGCGCTCCCGGCCATCCGGCGGCCGCCTTTCATCGCGGCAATGCGCTCTTCCAGCTGGGAAGGATCGACGAAGCGGCGACGGCGTTCACGGGGGCGGCAGAGCGCATTCCCGAAGCGTCGGCGAACCTGGCCGGGGTGCGCCGAGAGCAGGGGAACACCGAAGGGGCCCGCGCGCTCTACGAGAGGCTGATCGCTTCGGGCGGACCGGACGCCCTCAAGGTCAAGCGGGCGATGCTGCTGCCGATCATTCCTGAATCGGACGCGGCGATCGAGGCGGCGCGGCGGCGTCTCGTCGACGATTTGGCCGCCTGCGATGGCGTCCGCCTTGCCGATCCCGTTGCCGAGATCGGACACGGAAATTTCTATCTCGCCTATCATGGCCGGGACGACAAGCTGCTGCAGGAGACGATCGCGCGCTTCTATCGGCGGGCCTGCCCGTCGCTCTCGGAAGATCTGGCCCGTCGATCCGCGCGCGTCGGCGGTCGCATCGCCGTCGGCTTCGCCTCGACGCTGCTTCGCACACACACGATCGGTCGGCTCAATCGCGGGCTGATCGAGAACCTCGATCGCCGCCGTTTCCATGTGACGCTGATCGCACCTGACCACGGAAACGACGCTCTCGCCACCGCGCTGGAGCGTTCGGCCGATCGCGTGCTCCGCTTGCCGCAGCGCCTTGCCGAGGCGCGCCGCGCGATCGCCGATCTCCGACTCGACATTCTCTACTACCCGGACATCGGTATGGAGCCGATGACCTACTTCCTCGCCTATGCGCGCCTGGCGCTGGTGCAGGTCGTGACATGGGGGCACCCCGACACGACCGGCCTCGGCACCGTAGACTGGATGCTCTCGGCCAAGTGCATGGAGCCCGCAGGAGGCGAGGCGCACTATGTCGAGCGGCTCGCCGCGCTTCCCGGCCCGACCGTGCACGTCTCCAGGCCCTCGCGACCCATAAAGAAGAAGGATCGGACGCAACTCGGCCTTCCCGAGGGCCGCCTTTATGTGTGTCCACAGAGCCTCTTCAAGCTGCATCCCGACGGCGATCCCGTGCTGGCACGGATTTTGGCCGAGGATCCGAACGGGCATCTGGTCCTGATCCACGGCCGTCATCCGAACTGGGCGCGACAGGTCCTCGACCGATTCCGGATCTCGGGTATTGATCCGAGGCGCGTCGTCGTGCTGCCCCATCTCGGCGGTGAGGACTATCTCTCCCTGCTCGCCCTTGCTGACGTGGTCCTCGATCCGATCCACTACAGCGGCGGTCACTCGAGCCTGGAAGCCTTCGGCATGGGGGCGCCAATCGTGACGTGGCCGGGGCACTTCATGCGCGCGCGGCACACCGCGGGATTCTACGACTTGATGGGAATTGCCGATCCGGTCGCCCGCGATTTCGATCACTACGCGGCGCTCGCCCTCCGCATCGCCAACGATCCCGACGAGCGCCGGCGGCTGTCGCTGGCGATCGCCGAAAGATCGTCCATTCTTTTCGACAGCACCGCGTCGATCGCCGCGATCGAGGATTTCCTCGAAAGCGCGGTCGCGAGCGCGTAGCGTCGGGCCATGAACGTCGTCCTCCTCGATCCCGGCCTGCAGTCCGCGATCGGTCATCACTACAATCTCGACCTCGGCCTGGTCGGCGAGCTCAGGCGCCTCGGTGTTCCCTACCGGCTTTTCGTGAACCAGGCCGTGACGCCGGATCTCGCCGAACGCCTCGGTGCGGAGCCATGCTTCCACTTTCATCCCTATCGGCGGAGTTCGGAGGATCCGTACATCCGGGATTTCGAGGACTATCTCGACCTCAACGAGCACGCCTTCACCGAGCTCGGGATCCTTTCCGGCGCGGTCGATCTGTCGGACTCGCTGGTGATCGTCCATACCACCACCAACCGGATGCTGCTGGGCCTGGCCAAGTGGCTCGCTTCCGGCAGCTTGCCCGCGTCGTCGCGCCTGGCCCTGGTGCTGCCGCATGTCTCGGGCTTCACCGACGGGAACCTTTCCTGGGATGCCGTCTTCTACCGCCACGCCTTCAACCGCCTGCGTCCGCATCTGTCCCAGGTGATACTGCTGACGCTCTCCGACATGCAGGCGCGCGAGTTCGGCGCCCTGGCCGAGGCGCCGGTCGAGGTGATGCCCTATCCCAATCCCGCGTCGGTCTGGCGGCGAGGGAACCCTCCGACGAAGCGTCCGGCGCGGCCCAAGCGCCGCATACTGTTCTGCGGCGAAGCGACGATGCGGAAGGGCTTCCATCTGCTCGCGGACATCATCCGCGCCGTGGGCGAGGCGCGGCGCGACGTCGAGTTCGCGATCCAGCTCAACGGCTGGCAATCGGACAGCGACCGCGTCGCCGAGTTCCAGAAGTTCGCCCGCGCGCGCTACGACACCAAGACCATCACCGGGTTCATCGGCGAGGACGACTACTACCGCCTGATCGAGGACGCCGACGCCGTTCTGCTCCCGTATCAATCGCCGGTGTACAAGGCGGGGACGTCGGCGGTGTTCGAGGAGGCGATGTATCTCGGCAAGCCTGCGATCGTGCCGCCCGGAACGATGATGGCGGCTCAGCTTGGTCCGCACCCTCACGCCGGAGTCGTCGCCGGCGGCATGGATGCGGTTCACTTCGCCGAAGCCGTGCTTACGCTCGCCCGCGACTATCCCCGCTTCGCCGACGGCGCGCTCGAGGCCGGCAAGGCGTGGCAGGCCCGCGACGGCATGGACCGCTTCGTCTCCTTCCTTCTGGACCGCGCGCGGCGATGAATGATGCGGCCGCGCGCTTCGCCGAAGCGGCCGAGGCCCATCGTGCCGGGCGACTGGCCGAGGCCGAGGCCGGATACCGCCAGGTCCTCTCGATCGTGCCGCATGATCCGGATGCACGCCGGATGCTCGGGCTACTCGCCGCGCAGCAGGGCCGGGCGGGGGACGCATTGGCCGGCACCGCACTCGCCGTCGATCGTCCCGAGGATGCCGAGCTGCACATCGCGATCGCCGGTGCGCTGAAGGCCGTAGGCTCGCCGGCGTCCGCCTCGGCCGCCCTGCGGCGGGCGCTGGTGCTGAGACCTGGCTTCGCCGAAGCCGCCTACAATCTCGGCAACGCCGAGACCGCGCGGGGTCGCAACGACCGCGCTGTCGTGGCGCACCTTCGCGCCCTGTCGATGCGCCCCGAGTACACCGACGCGCTCAACAACGTCGCTCCAGCGCTGCTTGCGGAGGGGCGGCTCGCGGAGGCGCGTCGCATGCTCTCTTCCGCCTTGGCCCTCGAGCCCGGACATCCCGGCGCCTGGTCGAACCTGGCGGTACTGAATCAGTCCGCCGGCGACGCGGTACAGGCCGTCGCGCTGTTCAGGCGTGGTCTGGCTGCCGACCCCTCCCAATCCGCGATCGGGTCCAACCTGCTGTTCACGATGACCTATGCCGAGGGCATCGACGACGAGAGTCTCTATCGCGCCTTCCGCGAGTGGGAGACGCGGCACGCGAAGCCGCTCTATGCCGAAGCGCGCCCGCACGCGAACGATCGCGATCCGGACAGGCGGATCCGGGTCGGCTATCTGTCGGCCGATTTCCGCGATCATCCGGTCGCGCACAGCTTGATCGAGTCCCTCGCGCGCCATGACCGCTCCGAGGTCGAGCTGACGCTCTATGGGCTGCAGCGGGCGAGCGACGCTGCGACCGAGCGCTTCCGACAGCTCGCCGACCGGTGGCGACTCGTCGCCGGGGACGACGAGCGTCGGATCGCCGACAGGATCCGTGCCGATGAAATCGACGTCCTCGTCCTGGTCGCGCCGCACACCGCCGACAACCGCCCGCTGGTCGCGGCGTTGAAGCCGGCTCCGGTGCAGGTTTCGCTCTACGATCTCGCCACCACCGGGATGTCGGCCGTCGATGCTTGGCTCACCGACTCACGCTTCCATCCCCCGGGGGCGACGACCGAGCGATTCGCCGAGCGGTTGATCCGTCTGCCCTGCCTGCACAACTTCGCCGCGCCGTCGCCGTCTCCGCCGCTGCTTGCCCGCCCGCCGTCGGCGGTCTCCGGCCGTGTCACCTTCGGCTCATTCAACAATCCCGCGAAGATGACGCCGGCGGTCGTCGCCTTGTGGGCCCGGATCCTGAAGGCGGTGCCGGCATCGCGGCTGGTGATGAAGTATCTCAACCGCTTCGCCGGTCCGGAGACGAGCGGGCTCGTACGCGCTCGGTTCGAGGCCGAGGGGATCCCGGCGGACCGGCTGGAACTTCGGTCGGGGCGCCTGCCGCGCATGGCCCAGCTGGCTCTCCTCAACGAGGTCGACGTCGCCCTTGATCCGTTCCCCTTCAACGGCTGCACCACGACCTTCGAGGCGCTCTGGATGGGTGTCCCGGTGGTTGCGCTCGAAGGCCGGCGCTTCCTCGGGAGGATGGGGACAAGCTTCCTCCATCACGTCGGACTCGTCGATCTCGCCGCGGCGGATCCCGACGGCTATGAGGCGATAGCTGCGGGGCTGGCAGCCGATGTCGAGCGCCGGACCGCTCTCCGTCGCGAGCTGCGCCGGTGCCTGACCGATTCGCCGCTTTTTGATCCCGCGGCCCATGCCCGATCGCTGGTCGCAGCCTACCGGCAACTGTGGCGCGACTGGTGTTTGGCTTCGGGAAATCAATCTGTTATAGAGGCCCACCGCCGATCCTGAGGGGCGGCGACGGGTGCCTCGATGACGACGAGATCAGGTGCCCTAGAAGGGGAGCACGCGATGGCATCAGGAGTGAGCATCGGGCCGGCGATCGACTTGGCTGCGATCAATCCCGATGGATATGCCCGCCTTGCCCGGGTCAAGGACGGCGTCCTTCTCTACAATCGCTTCGATCAGTTCGTCGGTCGCTCGATCGAGCTCTACGGCGAATACTGCGGCGATCGCCTCGATCTCTTCCGGCGGATCGTTCAGCCCGGCGACATCGCCGTCGAAGTCGGCGCCTATATCGGGCAGACGACCTTGGCCCTCTCGATGGCCGTCGGGACGACCGGCGCCGTGATCGCCATGGAAGCCCAGCGCCTGGTCCATCAGATGCTGTGCGCCAATCTCGCCCTCAACAGCGTCACCAACGTCTATGCGCCGCTGATGGCCACGGGCGAGGAGCAGGGGCAGATCGTGGTGCCGATCCTCAGCCCCCGCGTCGAGAACAACTTCGCCGCGCTCGGCCTCCGCGACCAAGTATGGGAAAGCGGCGACGCCGTGCCGGTCAACACGATCGACTCCTTCGAGCTGCGCCATTGCCGCCTGCTCGCGATCGACGCGGAAGGCATGGAGATCGAGGCGCTGCGCGGCGCCGAGGCGACGCTCGCGACCTGCGCGCCGATCGTGCATGTTGCCAATCACCGGCGGGACAAGTCCCCGGCGTTGATCGCCCATCTTCAGGATCGCGGCTATCAACTCTACTGGGACATCGAGCCGGTATGGCGCCCCGGAAACTATGCCGGCAACGACACCAACCATTTCGCCGAGACCGTCACGGTCGGCATGCTGGGCCTGCCGCCGGGGGATTCCACCCGCATAGAGGGGCGCAAGGTCGCCGGCCCGGAAGACAGCTGGAGCGGCGCTTCGCCGGTTCGGACCTTCGTCCCCGAGACGTCCGGGAGCTGAGGCCGTTCGCGTGCCGGTTGTTTGCCGGGCGCTGCCGGTATAATCCGGGGGCGTGAGCCGGAGCGCAGCCAGTTCCGTCGGACTTCAGCGAGCGGCCGAGGCCGCGCGCCTGCAGGTAGCCGTCGCGGCCCATGGGCGCGGCGACTTGGACGAGGCGCTCCGCCTCTACCGCCGGATCCTCGAGGCTGAGCCCTTCCAGGTCGACGCCCTCAACCTTGCCGGGCTCGCGCTGATCAATCGGGGCGACTTCGCCGGCGCCGCCGCTTTTCTGGTTCGCGCGATCTCCGCCGATCCGGGCTTCGCCGAAGCTCTCAACCATTTTGCCCTCGTGCTCCTGCGGACCGGACAGTCATTGCCGGCGCTTCGCATCCTGCTCCGGGCGCTGGCGATCAAGCCGATGTTCGTCGAGGCGCACGCGAACTGCGGCAGCGCACTTTTCGAGCTCCGCGAATGGCGACAGGCCGCCGCCTGCTACGACCGGGCGCTGGCGATCCGACCGGACTACGCCGACGCACACGCGAACCGCGCCAACGCGCTCCAGCTGCTCGGCGCGCTCGACGAGGCGAGGCCCGGCTATCGCCGAAGCCTGGTGTTCAGGCCCGATCTCGCCGAGGCGCACAGCAACCTCGCCAGCCTCGACCAGGCGGAGGGCGATCTCCCGGCTGCGATCACCCGCTTCCGACGCGCGCTCGCGCTGCGTCCGGCGTCCTGGCTCCACTCGAACCTGCTCTTCTGCCTTTCCTACGACGGGCGGCTGTCGAGCGAGGAATTCTTCGCCGAGTTCAGGCGCTGGGAGGCCGTCTACGCCGAGCCGTTCTATCCGGCGGCGGCACCGGCAGTCCCCGCCCCGGATCCGGAGAGACGCTTGCGGGTCGGCTGGCTCTCGGCCGATTTCCGCGATCATCCGGTCGCGCGCAACGTCGCCGGCATCATCGAGCGGCGCGACCGCGGCCGCCACGAGGCCATTCTTTATGCCAGCGTCGGTGCCGAGGACGCCATGACCATGCGGTTCCGCGCTGCCGCCGACGGATGGCGGAACGTGCTCGGCATGCCCGACGCCGATGTCGCGCGGCAGATGCGGGCCGACGGCCTCGACATACTGATCGTGCTGGCCGGCCATACCGGCCACAACCGTCTCGCCGTCGCTGCGCATCGTCCGGCATCGGTGCAGGTCAGCTTCCACGATCTCGCCACTTCCGGGCTTTCGGTCATGGATGCATGGATCACCGACCCGATCCTCCATCCCGACGACACGGGGGAACGGTTCACCGAGCGGCTCGTGCGTCTGCCCTGCTTCTATCTGCACGAGCCGCCGGACGACGCCCCCGATCCCGGTCCGCTGCCTGCGCTCTCGGTCGGCCACGTGACCTTCGGTTCGTGCAACAACACCTCGAAGCACACGCCCGAGGTATTCGCCTTGTGGGCGGCGGCCCTCAAGGCCGTCCCCCATTCACGTCTCGCGCTCAAGTACCTCAACCGCTATGCCTCGACAGGACTTCGCCGGCGTGTCGAGGACGCCTTCGCGCGACGTGGCGTCGATCCGCGCCGGATCGAGTTCCTGACCGGCGACGTCGGCCGCCGCGACCAGCTCGCGGTTCTTCGCCGCGTCGACATCGCTCTCGACCCGTTCCCCTTCAATGGCTCGACCACGACGTTCGAGGCGCTGTGGATGGGCGTTCCCCTGGTGACGCTCGCCGGCGAACGCTTCCTCGGGCGTGTGGGCGCAAGCGTGCTGCATCAGATCGGACTCGACCATCTGATCGCGCGCGACGCTGAGGAATACGTCGCCCGGGCGGCGGGTCTGGCCGCCGACCTCGGGCGGCTTTCCACCCTGCGCGCGACGCTTCGCGCGAAGGTCGCGGCGTCGCCGCTCTGTGATGCCGCGGCACATGCGAAGGAGTTCGATGCGGCCCTTCGCGGTCTCTGGCGCGAACGGTGTCTCGGCCGGTGACGATCGACCTGATCCGCGCGGCGATCGCCCGTCGTTCGGCCGGACGCCTTGACGAGGCCGTGGCTCTGGTCGAGCTCGCCGCATCGCGCGACGCGTCCCTCTCCGAAGCGCTGGCGACGCTGCTCCACGACCGCGGCAACTTCCGCCTTGGCAGGGCCGACCTCCCGGGGGCGCTTGCGGATTTCAGACGCGCTGCCGATCTCAGTCCGATCGACGCGTGGTCGGTCTTCAACGTCGGCGTGATCGAGGAACGCCTCGGTCATCTGGACGCAGCCGAGAGGAAGTATCAGGAAGCGCTGGGGCGCGACCCTCACCTGTGGCCGGCCTGGAACAACCTGATGCTGATCTTCAGGCGGTCCGGGCGGCTCGCCGATTCATCTCGTGCCGGACGGATCGCCCATGCGCTGCACCCGGACTTCTACGAGGTCCTGGTCAACCTCGGCGATACGCTGACGGTGGCTGGCCGGATCGACGACAGCATCCGCTGGCTGCGGCGGGCCCTGGGCGAGAAGCCTGAGCCCGCGGAGGCGTTGAACTGCCGGGGCCTCGCCCTCGGACTCGCCGGTGACATCGGTGCCGGCCTGGCTTCGTTGCGCCGGTCCGCCGCGCTCAATCCGGGCGCGCGCGACGTCTGGAACAACCTTGCGACGGTCATTCCGTCGGCGAACGACGTGATTGTTTCGCTTCAGCGTGCCCACGCGATCGCCCCGGACGACGCCTCCGTTCACAGCAACCTGATCTTCGCCCTGACCTATGTCGCGACCGGGGACGATTGGCGCCCCCAGGTCGAGGCCGTCCGTTGGGGGGCGCGTCACGCGCCTTCGGCCCCGGTACCGGGCTTCACCAATCGGCGCGATCCGGATCGTCGGCTCCGCGTCGCCTATCTTTCCGTCGACTTTCGCAGTCATCCGATCGCCTTCAGCGTCGAGGCTCTGTTCCGCGGCCACGACCGCGGCGAGGTCGAGGTGATCGGCTATAGCGCCACGTCGATCTCGGACGCCGTGAGCGTGCGTCTGGCAAGCGTCGCAGATGCGTGGCGGGACGTCGCCGGGCTGTCGCCGGGCGCGATCGCCGACCGCCTGCGCGCGGACGAGCTCGATGTTCTGGTGGTGGTGGCCGGGCATGCGGGTGCCAATCCGCTGAGGGTGGCCGGATTCCGTCCGGCGCCGGTGCAGGTGAGCCTCTACGACGTGATCACCAGCGGTGTCGGCGCGGTCGATGCATGGATCACCGATGGGGTGCTGCACCCGACCGATTCCACCGAGCCGTTCGTCGAGAAGCTCGTACGCGTGCCGTGTCTTCATCTTCATCTGCCGCCGGCCGATGCCCCGCCGTCGAGGCGCGAGGGCGCGGACTGCGTGGTGTTCGGGTCTTTCGGAAATCCGATCAAGCTGTCGCCGATGATGCTCGACGCCTGGCGCCGTCTTCTCGACGCGGTGCCGGGTTCGACGCTCGTGCTCAAGTACAAGAACCGCTTCGCCAGTCCCGTGTTGCAGGCACCGATCCGCGCGGCGCTCGGCGATCGCGTCAGGTTTCTCGGCGGTGATGTCGGGCGATCGGACCATCTGGCGCTCTGGAACCAGATCGACATCGCCCTCGACACCTATCCGTTCAACGGCTCGACGACCACGTTCGAAGCCTTGTGGATGGGCGTTCCCGTCGTGACGCTTACCGGCGATCGGTTCGTCAGCAGGATCTGTGCCGATTTCCTGGAGCGGGTCGGCCTCGGCGATCTCGTCGCCGACGACGTTGCCGGCTACGTCGGGCGCGCGGCCGGGCTGGCTTCCGATCGTGGACGACTTGCAGACCTGAGGCGCGATCTGAGATCACGGATCGCCGGTTCGGCGATCTGCGATGCGCGAGCCAATGCGAAGTCCCTCGAGAGCGCCTATCGCGATCTCTGGAGGGCTTGGTGCGAACGCCCATGAACGGCGATCCGCTGCAGGAGGCGCTCGCCCTGCATGCCGCCGGGCACGTCGAGGAGGCCCTGGGTGTCGGCCGTTCCGCGCTTCGCTCTCGTCCAGGCGACGTTCGCATCCATCACCTGCTCGGGACCCTGCTGATGAGCGTCGGCCGAAGCGGCGAGGCGCTGTCTCATCTGCGGACGGCAAGCCGGCTCCAGCCCGACAATGCGCAGGTTCGGCTGCAGCTGGCGCTGGCTCTGCATCAGGCCGGACTCGGCGCCGATGCGGCCACGGCCTATCGCCGGGTGCTCGCGTGGGCACCCTCGGTGGCGGATGCCCACTGCAATCTCGGCCTGATCGAGAGCTCGGGCCGCCGCATGGGCAGGGCCGTGGCGCTGGCGCCCGACCACGCGCCGATGCTCGGCAATCTCGGGGCGCTCTCCAACTCGCTTCGCCTTTTCAGGCGCGCGGTGGCGCTGGGGCCAGGAGATGCCGGTCTCCATGTGGGATTGGGCAACGAACGGCGGCACCGAGGCGAGCTCGACGCAGCCGCGCTCGCCTATCGACGCGCATTGGACGGGGGGCGTCTTGCCGAAGGCAGCGCGAACCTCGCGCTCGTCGATCTCGAATGCGGACGCTTGGACTCGGCGGTACGCCGCATGCGTCAGTCGATCGCCTTCGATCCGGCTGGCGTCCATGCTCTTTCGAACGGATCGCAGATCGCCAAACGCCTGGGACGGATCGCGGAGGCGATGACGCTCGCGCACCGCTCGCTCGCCGTTGGCCCCAGCGCCGAGGCGTGGAACAACCTCGGCGACGCCCTTCAAGCGTCCGGCGATGTGGGCGCGGCGATCGCTGCCTATCGCCGGTCGCTGGCATCAGGCGGATCGGCAGCGTGGCACAGCAACCTGCTTTTCTGTCTCTGCTACGACGAAACACTGACGGCAGCGGCGTTGTTCGCCGAAGTCCTGGCCTGGGTCGCAAGGCACGCGCCCGTGGCCGGATCGAAGCTGGCGCGGCGGACGCTATCAGGCAAACCGAGGGTGGGCGTGCTCTCAGGGGACCTTCGCGACCATCCGGTGGGACGCAACGTGCTCGGCATTTTCGAGCACCACGAGCGCGTGACGTTGCACGCCTACGCCGAGGGAGCAGGGACAGATTCCACGACGGCGAGGTTCCGTGCGCATTCGGAAGCCTGGACTCCGACCACGGGCCTGGGTGACGAGGAGATCGCGGCTCGTATGCGCAAGGACGGGCTCGATCTCCTGCTCGTGCTGGCAGGCCATACCGCGCGAAACCGCCCTCTTGTCGCCGGCTTCGGCGGGGCGCCGGTGCAGGTGAGCTTCCACGATCTCACGACGTCGGGCCTCGGAGCGATGGACTGGTGGATCACCGATGCCGTTCTGCATCCCGAGGAGACACCGGAACTCTTCACGGAGAAGCTGTGGCGGTTGCCCAGCTTCTATCTGCATCGCCCTCCCGAGGCATCGCCGGCCGTCGGACCGCTGCCGAGCGACGGCAAGGGGCATGTCACCTTCGTCTCATGCAACAATCCGGCGAAGCTGACGGACGGCGTCGTGCGGCTGTGGTCACGTGTCCTTCAGGCCGTCCCCGGATCTCGGCTCCTGCTGAAATACGTCAACTGGTTCGGCGACGACGCGGTGCGCGCCAGATTCCTTGCCCGCTTCGAGGCGAACGGCATCGGCGCCGATCGTCTCGATCTTCGCGGCGGCGATCTCGCACGGCAGGATCAGCTGGCCCTGCTGAACGAGGCCGACATCGCGCTCGACCCGTTCCCGTTCAACGGCTCGACCACGACGTTCGAGGCGCTATGGATGGGCGTGCCCGTGATAACGCTCGCCGGAGAACGCTTCGTCGGCCGGGTCGGCGCCAGCGTGCTCTCGGCGTTGAACCTGTCCGAGCTGATTGCCGCGGACGAGGAACGTTACATCGCCCAGGTTTCGGAGCTGGCGGCGGATCGGCGCAGGCTCGCGGACATTCGTCGCACGCTGAGGCCGAGGCTCGCAGCGTCGCCGCTCTGCGACGCGCCCGCCTATACCCGCAGCTTCGAGACGGCGCTGATCCGGATGGCGGGCGGATGACCGGCACCGCGACCCTCTTCGCCCAAGGACTCGCCGCACACCAGGCCGGCCGGCTCGGCGAGGCGGAAGGTCTCTATCGCCGTGTGCTGCAGGCCGATCCTCGGCATGCGGAGGCGCTGAGATTGCTAGGCCTGATCGCCCTCGTGTCGGGCCAGGCGGGTGCGGCGGCGGCTCTCATCTCGGAGGCGTCGAAACTTGCCCCCGGCAACCCGGAGACCGAAGCGCAGCTCGGGCTCGCGCTCAAGGCGGCGGGGCGCATCGAGGAAGCCGTTCTCCGCCTCGAGTCGGCACGCGCGCTCGCGCCCGAGGACCCGAGCATTCTCACGAACCTCGCAGCCGCGCTCCGTGCGGCAGGCCGCCTCGCGAACGCCATGGTGCGGGCGCGTCAGGCGGTGGCGATGGCGCCTTCTCTGGCAGAGGCGCTGCTCAATCTCGGCAACCTGGGTCACGGGTCGGCGCTTCGACGGGCGCTTCGCGTTCGACCCGCCTACTTCGAGGCCTGGATCAACCTGGCGAACGAGCTGGCGCGGGCGAAAGATCCGGAGGGCGGTCTCGCCGCCTATCACCAGGCGCTCGCGCTCAGGCCACAGAGTCCCGAGGCGCTGACCAACCTCGGTGCGCTGCTGTTCGACCTCGACAAGATCGAGGCGGCGCGGCTCTGCCATCGCAAGGCCGCCGCGCTGACTCCGGACGATGGCGGTGCTCTCGGAAATCTCGGCCTGGTCATGAAGGCGAGCGGTGGCGTAGGTGAAGGAATCGCATGGCAACGGCGCGCTCTCGCCATCCGCGACGATGCGGGCAGCTGGAACAGCCTCGGCGACTCCCTGCAGGCGGCCGGGGACGTGCCCGCTGCCATCGTCGCGTATCGCCGGTCGGCCGCGCTCGGGGGATCGGCGGCATGGCACAGCAACCTGCTGTTCTGCCTCTGCTACGATGCGACGATCTCGAGTGACGCGCTGTTCGACGAGGTCATGACCTGGGTTTCGCGTCATGCGCCGAAATCCGGCGCGAAGCCTTCCCGTCGCGCGGTCGCGGGCAAACCCAAGGTCGGGGTGCTGTCGAGCGATCTCCGCGACCATCCCGTCGGGCGCACGATCCTGGGATTCTTCGAGCATCACCAGCGTGTGGCGCTGCATGGCTATGCCGAAGTGGCGCGTGAAGACTCGACCACGGCGATGTTCCGGTCTCAAGCGGAAGGCTGGACCTCGACGGTAGGGATGGACGACGAGGAAATCGCCGCGCGGATGCGCAAGGACGGTCTCGATTTCCTGTTCGTCCTGGCCGGACACACGGCGAGAAACCGTCCTCTGGTTGCTGCCTTCGGCGGGGCTCCGGTGCAGGCGAGCTACGCAGACCTGACGACATCGGGGCTCCAGGCGATGGACTGGTGCTTCACGGACGGCGTGCTGCATCCGGAAGGAACTCGGGAGCGCTTCACGGAGAAGCTGTGGCGCGTGCGCCATTGCTATCCGCAGCGGCCGCCCGAGGAGGCGCCGGCGGTAGGACCGCTGCCGAGCGAAATCAACGGCTGGATCACCTTCGTCTCGTGCAACAACCCGGCGAAGGTTACGGATGCCGTCGTCGGCCTTTGGTCGCGCGTGCTGAAGAGTGTCCCGCGCTCGCGGCTCCTCTTGAAATATGTCGGGTGGTTCGCCGACCGCATCGTGCGGGAGCGCTTCACGCGAATGTTCGAAGCCCACGGCGTGAGCGCCGACCGCCTGGACTTTCGAGGCCGTGATCTCCGGCGTATCGATCAGCTCGCGCTGCTGAACGAGGCCGATATCGCGCTCGATCCGTTCCCGTTCAACGGATGCACGACGACGTTCGAGGCCCTGTGGATGGGGGTGCCGGTGGTGACGCTGGCGGGGGAGCGCTGGCTCGGCCGCATGGGCACGGGCATGTTGACGTCGCTGGACCTGCCGGAACTCATCGCGACGGACGAGGAGGAGTATGTCGTGGCTGCCGCCCGCCTGGCCGAAGATCGCCGGCGGATGTCCGAGTTGCGCCGCACCCTGCGGTCCCGCCTGGTCGCGTCGCCGGTCTGCGACGCGGCAGGGCATGCGCGCGACCTCGAGGACGCGATCCTCAGGATGACGAGCTAAGCGTCAGGTCAGCAGGCTGAGAACGTAGGAGTTCCCGGTCGCGGCGCCGGTCAGCGCCTTGGACGCTTCGGCGTCCTTCTTCAGCAGGTAGCGCTGGATGAACTTCTCGAGGAAGGCATTGTCCGGCACTTCGCTGTTCTTCTGGGCGGCCTCGGCATCGGTCTTCGCCTGGGTGATCTGCGCCCGCTGGTTCTTGGCGATCGTCTGGTCGGTCTTGAGGTTGCTCTGGAAACGGCGCGCGAAGAATGCTGCGTCGTCGAGCGCCCGGCGGGCGGAGGCGAAGTCGGTAAGAAGAACGCCGGCACCGGTCGTGAGGCCGGACTCGACGAGCGAGCGGAACGAGCTCTGGGCGTGGGCCGTGATCGCAGCACCGGTGACCGCCGACCGGATGGTGAGGTCCGAGGCGATGGGCTCGAGCAGGTTGGTCTTGTTCGAAGTCGCACCCTTGATCAGCCCGTCGAGGTCGGAGACCAGCTGCCGATATTCGGCGTCGAGCTTGCCGCGGGAATCCAGCGTCTCCGCTTCGAGGTCGTACGTGCTGGCATAGGTATTCAGCGCCCTCGCCGTGCGCTGCACCTCGGGCGAAATCGTCTGGTCGATGCTGTCGACCACGGACTGGGCGCTGACGGTCGAGGTGAGATCGAGGTTGTAGAGACTCTCCGGCGGCGGCGCGGTGTCGTCGAAGAAGCGCTGGATGTTGCGGCCGCCGATGGCCAGCGTGGTGCCGGTGCCGTCGATATCGACCTGATTGGCGCCGGCACTCGTGCCGATGCTGACCGTCGAGCCGTCCAAGAGGCTGTTGCCGGCGTAGCTGCCCGCGGCGACCGCGTCGCGCAGCTGATCGCGGAGCGCGATGTACTGGTCGTTGTAGGCAGTGCGCTCGGCGCCGGTCAGGCTGCCGTTCGTCGCCTGGTAGGCGATGTTGCGGATCTGGCCGACGAGGCCCTGCACGGTGCCGACGGCGGTCTGGCCGGCTTCGACCGTCTGCTGGGCGGTGTAGATCGCGGCCGTGTCGAGCTGCGGAACCCAGCGGGGCACCGAGGCGAGGCCGGTAGAGGCGATCTGCGCGTCCTGGTTCAGCTGCAGCTGGGCGTTGGAGAGCGCGGTGCCCGACGTCTGCCGCGCCGTCTGCGCACCGGCGAAATTATCGGCCTGGAAGGCCGCGTTGGCGGTGGCGAGATTGTCGAGCACGCCATTGTTGAGGTTGAGCGTCCGGAGCGTGACGGACTGGCCGTTCGACTTGATGGTAACCGTGATGTCGCTGCCGATCGAGCCATCGAGCAGGTTCTCGGTTCCGAACTGGGCGTCTGACACCAGCTGGTTCGCGTCGTTCACGCCATTCTGGAACAGCGTCTTGAGCTCGGTCAGGCGCGCTCCGGTCGTCGCCGGGTCCTGCGCCTCGGTGATGTAGCTCGCGAGCTGGCTCTGGATGGTGGCGAGTGCCGAGGTCCCCTGGCTCGCCGCGCCGAGCAGGCCCTGCTGGCGTCCGAGGCCATAGGCGGCCGCGGTCTGCGTCGGGATCTCCGCCGCGTAAGGACCGGTGAGGCTGGTCTCGTTCGAGAGCTTGTCGTAGCTGCCGCGAAGAGCTTCCAGCCGGTTGACGATCTCCGTCACCTTGGCCTGCGCGGTATCGAGCGCCGAGGACAGGGGGTCTAGCTTCTTGATGTCGTTGTCGGCGTCCTTGATCTTCTGGGAGGCACCGACGGCGGCCGCGTTCTGGAACTTCTTGATGTCGAGCTTCGACTCGATCAGCTGCTTCTGCTTCTCGACTGACTGCACGGCGATCTGCGGCGGCAGGTCGAGCGCGTAGGTCACGACGGCGCGGAGAACGTTGTCGCCGAGGATGTCGTAGCCGTTCGTGATCTTGCCGGCATTGCGCTCGAAATAGAGCGCGTCGCGCAGCGCCGGATTGATCGCCGCCTGCGATTTCTCGAAGGCGCCGGTCGTGTATTTGTCGATCAGGTCGTTCTGGGTGAAGCTCAGCTTGACCTTGGTGAGCCCGATGTCGCCGAAGCCGAAGAACTTCGCCATCTCGCGATAGCGAGGGTCGATCAGCCGGTTGGCGAGCGCCTTTTCGTCGGAAAGGCTCTGCTTCAGGACCTGCTTCAGGCGTGCGGGATATTTGAGGTCGCCCTCGAGGCCGAACGCAGTCGCCGCGAAGGAGACGAGCTTCGGGTCGTTGATGAACTCGTCGACCGTATTGATCTTCCCGACCTTGGTCTGGAAGTACTCGATGTCCTTCTTGATCGAGGCCGAGTTCTTGAAGCGCGCCATGTAGGTGTCGCGGTTCTTCTCCAGCGCCAGATAGGAGCTGAGGGCATTGGTAGAGCCGATAGAACCGGTCACGGGGGCGCCTCCTTTCTAGAGGGCGGCTTGTCGAAGCGGCGCTGCCGCTTGCAGCCTAAATATCCGCTTCAAATCTAGCCGACCCCGGTCCAACCGTCTACCTCCGGCACCATCGATGCCAGAGGTCTCGGTAGGCCCGTTCCATCTCGGAAGCAAAAATCCTGCCATTCGAGAGAGATGAGTGCTCGATCCGCTGCCGCATGCCGGCCCGGAGCGAGGCAAGGCGGGTCAGGTCTCCGGCGAGATCGCGGGCAATCCTGACGTAGTTGTCCGTTGAAATGGCGACCAGATCGGCCAGCCCGGCCCGCGACAGCATCGAAGCCCCGATCCGGCCGACGAAGCCCCGGCCGGTGAGGCTGACAACAGGCACCCCCATCCAGAGGGCATCGGCCGTCGACATCCCGCCGTTGAAGGGGGTCGGATCGAGCGCGATATCGGCCCGGGCGATGTGGGCAAGATTTGCCGGGTCACCGGAGATGCGTCCGAGCAGCTCGACCCGGACGAGGTCGATCCCGGCGCCGGTCAGGCGGCCGACGAAGCGGGTCCTCGGCTCTTCATCCGATAGCGACATCGCCTTGATGAGGAGCCGGCTTCCGGGCACGGCATCCAGAACGCGCTTGAAGAGGGCTAAGCTCCCGTCGGTCAGCTTCGAGAGATTGTTGAAGCTGCCGAAGGTGATCGACCCGTTGGCGCGCGCAGGAAGCGACGAAAGGGGCGGCGCCTCCGCCGGCGGATCGAACACGGCATAACCGGCGGCGAGGCGCACCAGCCGCTCGGGACCGAGGTCGCCGAGCTCCGGGGGATCGAGCCAGCGATCGGTGATGCGCGCGTCGAATGCCTGAAGTCCGGTCGTCGATACGTGATTGATCGCCGCCACCTGCACGGGTGCATGCTTGGGCACGAAGCGTCGCCGGTCGGCAGCCAAGTATCCCGTGATGCAGACCAGCACGTCGATCCGGTCGTCACGGATCCGACGATCGAGCGCGGCGCTGTCGAGGCCGGCGGTGTCGTGCCAGGCATCGAACATTGCCTTCAGCCGCTCTGTCTCTGCGTCGGGCGACTTCACGTCGGAATAGGCGACGACGCGAAAGCGCTGGCGACTGTGGCTCCGCAGCAGCGGCTCGAGGAACTTGACGAACTGGTGCCTTCGGAAGTCCGGAGAAAGATACCCGACAACCAGAGGCCGGTCTTCCGATCGATCGTTCTCGAACGGCGCAGGTACCGGCATCGCGGCTTCCACCCGACGTCCCCAGGCGCGGTTGGCGGCGATCACCTCGGCGTCGCCGGCGACGAAGGAGAGGGCGAAGATCAGATTGGAGGCGGCACCATCGTCCGCCGGATCCAGATCGACCGCGCGGCGATAGTGCGTGACGGCCGGCACCACCTCGCCGAGATCGCGAAGGGCGTTGGCGCGGTTGAACCAGGCAGCCTGCCGGGCGGGCGCGAGGGCCAGGGACCGGGCTAGCGCGATCAAAGCCGTGGCGAGCCGACCATCCGCCGATGCGCATTCGGCAAGAACGAACCATGCGTCGCTGTCGTTGCGCTCGAGAAGCGCGCCGCGGCGTGCCCAGCCGATGCCCAGCCGGCCGAGCCCCGAGGCGAGGTTGGAGATGAGATCGCCGCGGCCCGGCGCGAGCGCTACCGCGCGTCGATAGCCGGCGCTGGCGCCCGCGGCGTCTCCGAGCGCCTTGGCGGCGTTGGCGAGATTGTTGTGGATCAGCGGATCGTCCGGCTTCCGTCTCGCCGCCTCGTCGAGGAGCGGGCGGGCCACGTCCGCCCGACCGCCGTCGAGGGCCGCCACCCCGAGACCCGCCATCGCATCGGCATCGCTCGGCGAGCGCTGGAGAATCGCCTGGTAGATCCGGACGGCGTCGCCGAGCCGGCCTGCGGCATGATGGGCGACGGCCTCCGCGAGGCTCGAGTCGGTCATGCGAAGGCTGGCCGCCCTTGCCGAGGCGGGCTAAACATCGCTGTGCCGACCGGGGGGCCACTGCTGTCCATGCGTTCGACATCATCATGACGGAAGCGACGTGATCAAGGCGCGCCTTCGCCTCAGGCTGATGGCAGGCGAGGAAATCGCGATCGGGCCCGGCAAGGCGGACCTGCTGGCGGCGATCGACGAGACCGGATCGATCTCGGCTGCCGGCCGACGGCTCGACATGAGCTATCGCCGTGCCTGGCTCCTGGTCGAGACGATGAACCACTGCTTCCAGGCGCCGCTCATCGAGGCGGCGAAGGGCGGCGCGCGGGGCGGCGGTGCCCGGTTGACGAAGCTTGGCGCGGAAGTCCTGGCGAGCTATCGCCGGATGGAATCGAAGGCCGAGAAGGCCATATCTGCAGAGGTGTCCAAGCTTCGCCTTCGCATGGTCGAGCGCTGATGGAATGGGCGGATGACGCTTTCGTGCTGGCCGCGAGGCCGCACGGCGAAAGCGCGCTGATCGTGTCGCTGCTGACCCGCGACCGCGGCCGGCATGCGGGCCTGGTCCAGGGAGGCGTCTCCCGCGGCAAGCGCCCGGTCTACGAGCCGGGCAATCGCGTGGCCGCAACCTGGCGCGCACGCCTCGCCGAACATCTGGGGTCCTGGCAATGCGAGCTCGCCGATACGCCGGCGGCGCGCTACATCGACGATCCGGTCCGCCTTGCGGCGCTTGCCTCGGCGGCGGCCGTCGCCGACCAGGCGCTGCCGGAGCGTGAGCCACACCCGCGCGCCTATGACGGCTTCCTCGCCTTCATCGAGGTGCTGGAGTCCGAGGTGTTCGGCGCGGGATATGTCGGCTGGGAGCTCGGCCTGCTTGCGGAGCTCGGATACGGTCTCGATCTCACTCAGTGCGCGGCGACCGGGACCAACGACGACCTCGCCTATGTTTCGCCGCGCACGGGGAAGGCGGTGTCCTTGTCCGCGGGCGAGCCTTACCGCGACAGGCTGCTGCACCTGCCGGGATTCCTGATCGGCCGCGGCGAGGCGGGACCGGAGGAGGTGCTGGCGGGCTTGGCACTTACCGGGCACTTCCTCGAGCGCCACGCCTTCGCCCCGCATAATCGCCCGATTCCGGCGGCCCGGACGCGATTTGTTGACCGTCTGACCCGATCGGCTACTATATCTAGCTAAAGCCCTCTTCGAGGTTATGAGATGACTGCGGCCCCTGACGGCGACATCCGCCCGACGCCGCTCGCCGAGGCGTTGAGCGAGCGTTACCTCTCCTATGCGCTGTCGACGATCATGGCGCGTTCCCTTCCGGACGTGCGCGACGGGCTCAAGCCTGTGCATCGGCGCCTGCTGTTTGCGATGCGCGAGCTCGGCCTCGCCTCGACCGGCGGGCCGAAGAAGTCGGCGCGCGTCGTCGGTGACGTCATCGGCAAGTATCACCCGCACGGCGACGTGGCCGTCTACGAGGCGCTGGTGCGTCTGGCCCAGGACTTCGCCCAGCGCTATCCGCTGGTCGACGGGCAAGGCAATTTCGGCAACATCGACGGCGATAACGCCGCGGCGATGCGCTACACGGAAGCGAAGCTGACGGCGGTCGCCGAGCTCCTGCTCGAGGGCATCGACGAGGACGCGGTCGACTTCCGCGCGACCTATGACGGCGACGGCTCCGAGCCGATGGTGCTGCCGTCGGCCTTCCCGAACCTGCTCGCGAACGGCGCGCAGGGCATCGCGGTCGGCATGGCGACCTCGATCCCGCCGCACAACGTCTCCGAGCTCTGCGACGCCCTGGTCCATCTGATCAAGCATCCGAACGCCAGCGTCGAGACGCTGGTGCAGAAGGTGAAGGGCCCGGACTTCCCGACCGGCGGCGTGCTGGTCGAGCCGCAGGCGAGCGTGATCGAGGCGTACAAGACCGGCCGCGGCAGCTTCCGGCTGCGCGCGCGCTGGACGGTCGAGAAGCTGAGCCACGGCCAGTACCAGGTGGTGGTCACCGAGATTCCCTACCAGGTGCAGAAGTCGCGCCTGATCGAGAAGATCGCCGAGCTGCTGACCGAGAAGAAGCTGACCGTGCTCGCCGACATCAGGGATGAGTCGACCGAGGAGGTCCGGCTCGTGCTCGAGCCGAAGACCCGCACGATCGAGCCCGAGATGCTGATGGAGACGCTGTTCCGTCAGACCGATCTCGAGGTCAGGGTCCCGCTCAACCTCAACGTCCTTTCGGCCGACGGCACGCCGGGCGTGCTTGATCTCAAGCAGGCGCTGCGCGCCTTCCTCGATCATCGCGAGGTGGTGCTCACACGGCGCACGAAGAACCGCCTGGAGAAGATCGAGCGCCGGCTCGAGATCCTCGCCGGATACCTGATTGCCTACAAGAACCTGGACGAGGTGATCCGCATCATCCGCGAGGAGGACGAGCCCAAGCCCGTCCTGATGAAGACCTTCAAGCTGACCGACGTGCAGGCTGAAGCCATTCTCAACATGCGCCTGCGGGCGCTGCGCAAGCTTGAGGAGCTGGCGATCCGGAAGGAGCACAAGGAGCTCACGGCCGAGAAGGCCGACCTGGTCGACCTGCTCGCGAAGGAGGCCCGGCGCTGGCAGAAGATCGCCGAGGAGCTGGGCGACGTGAAGAGGCGCTTCTCGGGCACCACGCCGCTCGGCAAGCGCCGGACCGAGATCGCCGACGCGCCGGCGATCGCCGACATCCCGCTCGAGACGATGGTCGAGCGCGAGCCGGTGACGGTGATCGTCTCCGACAAGGGCTGGGTCCGCGCCGCCAAGGGCCACATCGAGAACGAAGGCGAGATCAAGTACAAGGAAGGCGACCACAGCCGCTTCCTGATCCGCTGCGAGACCACGGACCGGCTGCTGATCTTCGCCTCCAACGGCCGCTTCTACTCGATCCCCGTGGACAAGCTGCCCGGCGGGCGCGGCTTCGGCGAGCCGCTCCGCCTGATGATCGACATCCCCAACGAGCACGAGATCGTTCAGGTCATGCTGCACCGGCCCGACGGCGGCAAGCTGCTGGTCGCTTCCGACGACGGTCGCGGCTTCGTGGTCGAGGAGTCCGAGGTCGTGGCGCAGACCCGTGCGGGCAAGCAGATCATGTCGCTCGCCGAAGGCGCGCGCGGCGTCGTCGCGGTGCGGGTCGCAAGCGACGCGGATGCGATCGCGACCGTCGGCGAGAACCACAAGCTCCTCATCTTCAAGCTCGACGAAGTTCCGGTGATGGCGCGCGGCCGTGGCGTCACCTTGCAGAAGTACAAGGACGGCGGTCTCAAGGACGCGATCACCTTCAAGCTGAAGGACGGCCTCTCGTGGAAGCAGTCGGGGGGCAAGACGCGGACGGAAACCGACATCAAGGATTGGATCGGCTCGCGCGCCCAGGCCGGCCGCCTGCCGCCGCGGGGCTTCCCCAAGAACGACAAGTTCGGCGGGGTGTGAGCCTTAGGGGTAGGCGTATTTGAGGTCGCGGGCTCCCGCGAAGCCCTGCTCGGCGAGCTTTGACCAGCCGATCAGGTCGCGGCGCTGCGCCAGATAGATCTGCGCGATCTTGGCGACCTGGGCGTCGGCATCTTCGGCGAGTTCCCGCATCAGCTGACCGGCGGCGTTTGCCTGGGCGACCACGACGTCGCGCGGCATCTGGCGCAGCTTGGCGCCGTTCTGAGCGGTCAAGGCCTGCAAGGCCGGTCCGGCACGAGACGTGAGCTCGGCCATCATCTCCGAGTTCTCGGATGCGGCCACGCCCTCGACGATGGCGCGGAGATCCGGCGTCAGCGCATCGAACTTCGCCTTCGAGACCAGCAACTCCACCGCGACCGAGGGCTCGTTGACGCCGGGCCAGTAGTAGAAGCGCGCCGACTTGTGAAGCTCGAGCCCGAGGTCCGCCGCAGGGCCGAGGCCGTCGGCGGCATCGATCGCCTTCGACTGGAACGCGCCCGCGATGTCGCCTGCGGGAAGCGAGACCGGCTTGGCGCCGATCCTCTGCAGTACCTGTGCGCCGAATCCGCTGATGCGGATCTTGAGGCCCCTCAGATCCTCCGGCTTCTTGATCTCCTTCTGGAACCAGCCCGCCATGCGCGCGCCGGTCGAGCCGCAGAGGATCGGCCTGACCCCGAAGGGTTCGGCAAGCTCCTCCCATAGACGCTGGCCACCGCCGTGGCGCAGCCAGGCGATGTGCTCGTCGGCGCCGAGGCCGAAGGGAACCGCGGTGAAGAACGGGAACGCCTTCGACTTCTCGGTATGGTGATAGGCGCAGCCATGCGACATCTCGGCGGTGCCGTTGGCGACCGCATCGAAGCCCTGCAGCGGCGCCACGAGATCGCCGGCCGGATGGACCCGGACGACCAGCCGTCCTCCCGACAGCTCGCCGACGCGGCGCGCAAACCGCTCGGCGCCGGTCCCGAGTCCGGGCAGGTCCTTCGGCCAGGCGGTCACCATGCGCCACTCGATGCGGCCTTGGGCGACGGCCGGTCGCGCCAGGGCCGCGACGCCCGCACCCGCCGCTCCGAGGAAGGCCCGCCGCTTCATTCCTGATCTCCCGCCTCTGCGTGCGCGAATGGCCGCCACGATCCCTCGGTCATCACCTCGGTCGGGCGGAAGCGGCTCTTGTAGGCCATCTTGCGGCTCTCGGCGATCCAGTAGCCGAGATAGACATAAGGCAGGCCTTCGGCGCGCGCGCGAAGCACCATCTCGAGCACCACATGCGTGCCCAGGCTTCGGCTCGGCTGGTCCGGGTCGAAGAAGCTGTAGACGGCCGAAAGCCCGTCGGCGAGACGGTCGATGAGCGCGACCGCCATCAGCCGGCCGTCGCTGTCGCGATGCTCGATCGTGCGCGTGCCGTCGACCGAGTCCTCGAGCATCGAGCGGAAGTCGGCGAAGGTCATCTGCGCCATGTCGCCGTCCCCGTGGCGCGAGGTGACATAGGCCTTGAACAGGCCGTAGTTCTCGCGGCCGGCGATCGCCGGCTTCTCGGCTCCGACGAGGCCGGAATTGCGCTTCAGGATGCGGCGCTGCGTGCGGTCCGGCGCGAAGGTCGCCGTCGGTATGCGCATCGGGACGCAGGCGTTGCACCCCGGGCAGGCCGGGCGATAGGCGAAGGCGTGGCTGCGGCGAAATCCGGTCTGGCTGAGCCGATCGAAGGTCCCTGCCGGCGTCTCGTCGAGGGCCACGACGACGCGCTGCTCGATCCGGCCCTGAAGATAAGGGCAGGGGGCCGGAAGCGTCCGATGAAGAATGAGGGGCGGCCGGCCGACGCGCACGTCGGACTTAAGGCCGCGCGGTCGGCTGCGCGGGAGCGGGGGCCGGGCTCTGTGCCTGGGTCTGGGGACGGGTGCCGCCGGCCTGCTCGCGCAGAACGACGACGGAGATGCGGCGGTTCTGCGAAGCGCCCGGATCGTTCGGCATCAAGGGATCCTTGTCGGCCTTGCCGACGACGAGCGCGAGGCGCGAGTCGGAGACGCCGTTGGCCACAAGCACGCGGCGGCTGGCATTGGCGCGATCGGCCGAGAGCTCCCAGTTCGAGTAGCCGCCGACGCCGCCCTTGAAAGGCGTCGAGTCGGTGTGGCCGGAGATCGTGATCTTGTTGGGAAGAGCTGCAATGGCCTTCGCCACTTCCTCCATCAGCTTCCTCGCCGAGTCCTGCATGTTGGAGCTGCCGAGCGGGAACATCGATTTCTGGTCCTGGTCGATCAGCTGGATGCGAAGCCCCTCGGGCGTGATCTCCAGCTTGACGTTCTCCGCCACCGACTTGAGGTCGATGCGATCCTGGATCGCCTGCTTCACCTGCTCGGCCGCCTCACGAAGCTTCTGGTCCTCGCGCTCGCCCAACATCTTGTCGAGTTGCGCCTGGGAGAGCTGATTGATCTGCGCCTGCGAGACCTGGCCGCTCGCCACCATCTGCTGGAGCTGCGCCTGCTGTGCCTGCGAGAGCTGACCCGGATTGCCCTGGCCGTCGCTCTGCTGGCCGGGATTGCCCTGGGCGTCGGCGCTCTGGCCGGCCCGACCCTGGTCCTGGCCGCTGGTGCCCGCGCGGCCGATACCGGCCTCGTTGCCGAGCGCGCCGGGCTCACCCGGATTGCCCGCCTGGCCCGCCGGTCGCCGCATTTCGGTGCCGCGCTGGATGAACTGCTTGGCGTCGGCGCCGCGTTCGCCCGCCTGGGCCTCGCCCATGCCGCGCTGGGCCTCCTCGCCCTCGGGATTGGTGTCCTTGCTCGGATCGTTCGCCGGGCGCGCAACGAGCGGCGAGGAGATCATCGGCGGCGAGGTGGCGCTCTTGAGCGCGCCCGGAACGGTGATCGAGGTGCCGCCGAGCACGCCACCCGAACCGGATCTTGCCGAGCGCGAGATCGCGGTCGGGTCGAAGTAGTTCGAGATGCCCATCTTCTGCTCCTCGGTCGTGGCGTTGAGCAGCCACAGGAGCAGGAAGAAGGCCATCATCGCGGTCACGAAGTCGGCGTACGCAACCTTCCACGCGCCACCGTGCGGAGCGCCGTGGCCGCCCTTCTTGACCTTCTTGATGATGCTCGGCTGGTTGTCCATCGAGAGATCAGACCGGCGGCAGCGCCGCGACCGCTTCTTCAACCTCGTAGAAGGTCGGCCTGACGCCGGACATCAAGGTCTTGCGCGCGAACTCGACCGAGACCGCCGGCGCATAGCCCTGCATATGGGCCAGCAGGCCGCTCTTCATGCACTGGTAGTACTTGCCGTCGGCGTTTGCCGTCTGCTCGATCGTGTTGGCGAGCGGCGAGACGAAGCCGTACGACATCATGACCCCGAAGAACGTGCCGACCAGCGCCGCGCCGATCAGCTTGCCCAGCACTTCCGGCGGCTCGGTGATCGAGCCCATGGTGTGAATGACGCCCAGCACCGCCGCGACGATGCCCAGCGCCGGCATGCCGTCGCCCATGTTTCGGACCGCGTTGGCGACCGCCAGCTCCTCGCTGTGATGGGTCTCGATCTCGGCGTCGAGCAGCGTCTCCATCTCATGCGGATTGTCGGTACCCAGCGTCATCATGCGGAGGTAGTCGCAAAGGAACTCGACCGCGTGATGGTCGGCGGCGAACTTCGGGAACTGCTGGAAGAGCGAACTCTCTTCGGGGCGCTCGACGTGGCTTTCGATCGCGAGCATGCCCTTAGTCTTCGCCAGCTTGAAGATGGCGTACATGAGGCTCAGCAGCTCGAGGTAATGCTCCTTGGTGTAGCCCGGCCCCTTGAGCGCCTTGCCCAGGCCCTTGCCCGCGGCGCCGAGCACGTGCTTCGGGTTGGCGACGATAAAGGCGCCGACCGAGGACCCGAGGATGATCAGGTACTCGAAGGGCTGCCACAGCACCCCGAAATGCCCACCGCCGCCGGCATATCCGCCCGCGACGCACCCCAGAACGACCAGCCAGCCGATGATCGGAAACATGGAATCCTCGCTCGCCCGAGCGCGTACGGCTCCACCCCGGCGGATATTGGGGAATTTCCCCTCCGCGAACAACGGTTTAGTGGAACGTTCCGAGAATATTGGCCGATTCGAGCCCGGCCGGACAAGTAAGTTCGCGTAATTTTGAGCGATTCGGGCCGGAAAGCCGCTCCCGCGCCGTCAGAGAAAGGCGCCCGCCTCCTTGGTCGCGGACAGCAGGCGGGGCGGGAACCCGGCGTCGCGGAGCCGATCCAGGATCTCATGGACGTGGTCCAGGTTCCGTGTCTCGACCACCACGTCGAGCTCGGCGTGCTTGATCGGCACGTCCTGGAACAGGCGCTGATGGTAGCTCTCGACGATGTTTCCGCCGGCCGCCGCGATCAGCGTCGCGACCGCGGCGAGCTGGCCCGGCGCGTCGGAGAGCTCGACTCGGATCCGGGCCATCCGGCCATCGCGGACGAGGCCGCGCATCAGCACGGACGCGAGCATGCGCGAGTCGATGTTGCCGCCGCAGATCACCGTGCCCACGCACCGCCCGCGGAAGCGCGCGGCGTTCGTGTGGATCGCGGCGACGCCGGCGGCGCCGGCTCCCTCGGCCACCAGCTTCTGGCTTTCGGCGAGGTTCTGGACCGCGTCCTCGATCGCGCTCTCGTCGAGCAGCAGGATCTCGGAGACGTGCTCGCGGATGATCTCGCGGGTGATCCTGCCCGGCGACTTGACCGCGATGCCCTCGGCCAGCGTGTCGCCACCCGATGTCGGCGGCTGATTGGAGAGAACCTGCGCCATCGACGGATAGAGCTTTGCCTGCACGCCGACGATCTCGATGCCGGGCTTCAGCGCCTTGGCGGCGATCGCGATGCCGGAAGCCATGCCGCCCCCGCCGATCGGGATCACGAGGCAGTCGAGCTCGGGCGCGTCGGCCAGCATCTCGAGCGCGAGCGTTCCCTGGCCGGCGATCACCTGCGGATCGTCGTAGGGATGGACGAAGGTGAGGCCGTCGCGCGCCGCGAGCTTCTCGGCGTGCTCGGCGGCTTCGCTCAGGTTGGCGCCATGCAGCTCGACCTTGGCGCCGTAGGCGCGGGTGCGCTCGACCTTCGAGAACGGCGTCGCCTTCGGCATCACGATGATGGCGGGAATGCCGAGGCGCCCGGCCCAGAAGGCGACCCCCTGCGCATGGTTGCCGGCCGACATGGCGATCACGCCGGCGCGTCGCTGTGCCTCGCCCAGGCTGTGGATCTTGACGAAGGCGCCGCGCGGCTTGAACGAGCCGGTGTGCTGCTGGGTCTCCAGCTTGAGGCGGAGGTCGCAGCCGAGCTCGGCCGAAAGGCCGGGCGCGGGCACGGTCGGGGTGCGGACGATGTGGCCATCGAGCGCCTTTGCGGCGGCACTTATGTCGGCGAGCGTGACGGACATGGACGTCTTTTAGCGCGGGCGGAGGGTCAGCGTCGCGGTCGGTCCTTCGGGATCCCGGCCGATGCGGAAGGGAGAGCCGTCGGCCCACGACCGGGCCAGGTCGGAGAAGTGCGGTGACAGACGATGACCGGACTGGCCCAGGGACATCTGGAAGAGCGAGCGATCAAGGTCTGCCAGGTCATAGACCGCGCGATACCCGGCGCCATGCACGTCGCCGAACGGATCGTAGTCGTCGAGCAGACGGCTCTGCGCCCGATTGACGGTCCAGTTGTCGCCGTCGGTTTCGGGCTCGACCTTGAACAACTCACCGATCCCTGGGATCCGGCCCAGCAACGGATGGGCGAGGCGGGCGCGATGGGCATTGCCCCAGCGCCACTTGTCCGGATTGGTGCCATATCGCCGTGTCAGGTCCTTGAAGGCCTCGTCGAGCGCATAGGCGAGGCGATCGGGACAGGTCTCGACCGCCGGCGTGGAGATGACGTCGCACCACGTGCCCCGCTCGGTGAGCGCGCGTGTCACGACACCGGGGCGCGGTAGGATCTCGCCCCAGGCCTCGCCGAGGTCGTCGGCGAAGATCGCGTGCAGCAGGTGGCGCCACCAAGCCGTGAAGATCAGCGGCTCGGGCCGGTCGCGCCGCATCTCGCCATTCCAGGCGGCGAGCCGGTCGAGGGCCTGGGCGGTGGCATCGGTGCGTGGCGTGAGCCGCAGCAGGGTCGGCAGCACGTCTTTGGCCATCGTCGAGACCGCGTCCGCCTGGATCTCGACCATGTCGCGAGTCGTCGCCTTGGGCCGCTCGTCGAGACGCTCGGCGATCCGCCGTGCGCGATAGGTGGTGTCGAAGTCGAGGCCGTAGCCGCGAGCCGCCGGATCGGCGACCGGTGCGTTGTTGGCGTTGACGATGCGGCCGGACGGCGGATCGATCACCGTGAAGTCGGGATCGCGCGGCCGCCAGCCCTTCCAGGCACGCGCCGGCTCGGAGCCCGGTGCCGGCATCCACCCGTCTCCGTCGCGGACCGGGATGCGCCCGGAGATGAAGAGGCCGATATGGCCGGCGGTATCGGCGACACCCACGTTCTGCAGCGGCGCCTGAAAGTCGCCGAGCGCGGCTTGCGCTTCCGAGATTGAGGTCGCGCGCAGCAGGCGCGCAAGGGCGTCGGCGGTGTGGTCGTCCGCCTGGAGCGCGGTCGACGCGAGCGCGACCGCCTGGTTCTCGCGCGCGACGCGACGGAGCGCATCCGAGATCACCGGGCCATGCAGGCTCTCGCGGATGGTGAGCGTGACCGGGTCGCCGCGCTTGACGTTGATGGTCTCGGTCCGGCTCAGGAATTCCCGGGGACCGTCGGCGGCGAGATAGCGGCCATCCGGCATCACATCGAGGACGAAGAGGTCGGCCGAGTCCGCCTGGGTCGTCGTCATGCCCCAGGCGACGCGGCCATTGTGGCCGAGGACCGTAAACGGCACGCCGGGCGCGGTAGCGCCTACTTGGACGCGATCGGGAAGCTCGATCCGAGCCAGGTACCAGAGGTTCGGCAAGGTGAGCGCCAGATGCGGATCGTTGGCGAGCAGCGGCTTCCCGGTTTCTGTGCGGTTCCCCGACAGCGCCCAGATGTTGGAAGCCGTACGCGGCTCGGCCTCGCGCGGGATCGCCGCCAGCAGGCGACGCGCGTGATCTGGATCGAGCCCGGCCAGCGGCACGTAGGGACCGTCGGCCGTGCGGTCGTAGAGGTCGCGAAGCTGGTCGGGCGAGAGCCGTGCCGAGAGACGCACCCGCGCGAGTTCGTCCCGCCAGTTCCAGGTGAGCTGCAGCGCCATGAGCCGTTGCCACTTGAGAGTATCCGCCGGCGTCCAGGGATCCGGCTTGCCGGCGAGAACAAGATCGGGCGGCGGCAGCCAGCGGTGCGCGAGCGCGGCGTTGACGCCGGCGGCGTAGGCGGCGAGTTCGGCCTGCGTCTCGGCCGAGAGCTTGGTGACGCCTTCCTCGGCGAGCCTTCCAAGGCCGAGCGTCCGCATGAAGCGGTCGGATTCGATGGTGACTGCGCCGAAAATCTCCGAGAGGCGGCCCGAGACCAGGCGGCGCATCAGCTCCATCTGGGCGAAGCGATCCTGGGCGTGGACGTAGCCGAGAGCGAAGGCAGCATCGGTCTCGTTGGCCGCCTTGATGTAGGGAATGCCGCGCCCGTCACGGACGATGGTGATCGGTGCCGACGGCCCGTCGAGCCTGACCTCGCCGCTGGTATTCGGCAGCCCGCCCCAGAGGAGGACGGCCGCGGCGACCGCCGCCACGAGGCAGAGGCCGAACAGGCTTCCGAGGATCCAGCCGACGATGCGCATCAGGCTTATGACACCCGAGGCCTATTGCAGGTTCACCATCACCATCTTCTTGCGGGTGAAGTGCTCCAGCATCGCCTCCAGCGAGGCTTCCTTGCCGAGACCGGAGGCGCGGAAGCCGCCATAGGACATGCCGGGCTGGACGACGAGGTTCTGGTTCACCTGGACGAGGCCGGCATCGATCCGGCGGGTCGCGTCTAGCGCCCATTTGAGGTCCCGGGTCCAGATCGAGGCGGCAAGGCCGTATTCGGTGTCGTTCGCTGCGGCGATGACCTCGTCGTACTCCTTGAACTTGATGACGCAGGTCACGGGTCCGAAGATCTCCTCGCGCGCGACGCGGGAGTCGTTCGAGAGCCCGGTGAAGATCACCGGCTGCACATAGAGACCGTCCTTGAGCTTGCCGTCGGCGGGCTTGGCCGAGCAGCGATGCGCGGTGGCGCCCTCGGACTCGCCGATCCTGATGTAGCTCTCCACCTTCTCGAACTGCTGGATCGAGATGATCGTGCCGATGTCGGTCGTCTCGTCCAGCGGATCGCCCATCTTCATCGCGTCGACCTTGGTCTTCAGCTTCGAGACGAAGGCGTCGTGGATCGACTCGTGCACGAAGATGCGCGAGGCCGCGGTGCAGCTTTGGCCCTGGCGGGTGAAGCGCATGCCGACGACCGCGCCGTCCACCGCGCGGTCGAGGTCGGCGTCGCCCATGACGATCATCGGCGACTTTCCGCCGAGCTCGAGCGTGACCGGGATCAGCTTCTCGGCCGCGGTCTTGTAGACGATCTTTCCGGTCTCGACCGAGCCGGTGAACGTGACCTTGCCGACGTCCTTGTGCGCCACCAGGGGCGCGCCGCATTCGGGCCCCATGCCGGAGAGCATGTTGAACACGCCGGGCGGCAGGATCTGGTTCAGGATCTGGCAGACGCGGAGCACCGCGAGCGGCGCCTCCTCGGCCGACTTAACGACCACGGCGTTGCCCGCCACCATCGCCGGCGCGATCTTGAGCGCCATCAGCATCAGCGGCACGTTCCACGGGATGATCGCGCCGACCACGCCGATCGGCTCGACCACAGTCATCGACAGCATGTTCGGGTTGAAGGGGATGGTCTCGCCCTTCAGCTCCGACCCCAGGCCGCCATAGAAGGTGAAGGCGTCGGCCAGCACCGAGGCCTCGACGCGGCTTTCGGTGCGGAGAGCCTTGCCCGTCTCGAGCGCGATCAGGCGGCCCAGCTCCTCGACATGCCCGGCGAGGACTCGGCCGCATTCGGCGATCAGCTTGCCGCGCTCTCGCGCCGCGCGCTTGCTCCAGGCGGCTTGCGCCTTCTTCGCCGCCGCGACCGCGAGGTCGACGTCTGCCTTCTCTCCGAACGCAGCCTGCGCCACGATCTCGCGCGTCGCCGGGCTCTTGACGTCGAAGGTCTTGCCCGAGGCCGCCGGCACCAACGCGCCGTCGATCAGGTGCTTGCCCGAGAGCAGTCCTGCGAGCGCGCGCGGGTCGAGATTGGGCGAGAGCTGGTTGGTCATGTCGAAGGTTCCTTGGATCTACTTGAGCTCGGCCAGGATCTGGGCCCGGTTGCCGTCGAGGTCCGGCGCGGGCGCGCGGGTCGAAGGATCGGGGAAGCCGGAGATCTTCATCGGGTTGCCTATGAACTTCATCTTGCCGGCGACCGGGTCTTCGAGCTCGACGACCATGTTGCGGGCCTTGGCCTGCCGATGGTCGATCGCCTGGGCGATGTTGTTGATGGGGCCGGCCGGAATGCCGGCGGCGTCCAGCAGGTCCATCCAGTGACCGACCGGCTTGGTCTTCAGCACCGCCTCGATCTCTGCTTTAAGCACATCGACGTTCTGGTTGCGGAGATCGTTGGTGAGGTAGCGCGGGTCCTTCGCCATCTCCGGCTTGCCCAGCGCGGACGCTAGCCTGACGAACAGGCTGTCGTTGCCGGCGGCGATGATGATCGGATTGCTCGCGGTGTCGAACGCCTCGAACGGCGTGATCGAGGGGTGGCGCGCGCCGAGGGGCCCCGGTGCCTTGCCGGAGACGAAATAACGCATCGCGGCGTTCTCGAGCAGCGCCAGCTGGCAGTCGAACATCGAGATGTCGACCTTCGAGCCCTTGCCGCTGGCGGCGCGCGCGAAAAGCGCGGCGTTGACCGCGACCGCGGTGTAGAGCCCGGCGCCGATGTCGCCGATCGACATGCCCGAGCGCGTCGGCGGTCCGCCGGGATGGCCGGTGACGCTCATGATGCCGCCGAGACCCTGCACGACCATGTCGTAGGCCGGGCGCTGGGAGTCGGGACCCGTGTGGCCGAAGCCTGAGGCGGCCGCGTAGATCAGCTTCGGGAACTTCGGATGCAGATGCTCCCAGCCGTAGCCGAGCTTTTCCATGGTGCCCGGCCGGAAATTCTCGACCAGCACATCGGCCTCGGCGAGGAGCTTCTCGAAGATCGCCTTGTCGTCGGGCTTCTTGAGGTCGAGGACGATCGACTCCTTGCCCCGGTTGACCGACATGAAATAGGCCGAGCGGCCCTTCACGAACGGTCCGTACTCGCGGGCGTCATCCCCCTTGCCGGGCGTCTCGACCTTGATCACCCGGGCACCCATCTCGGCCATCAGGAAGGTGCAGTAGGGGCCCGCCAGGATGCGGGAGAGGTCGATGACGGTGATCCCGCTGAGGGGGCCTTGGACGGGGGAGGGGCGCATTCGGGGGTCCGGTTGGGGCGGCTGGAAGCCTTCTCGTAGCCGGGGCGGGAGGCGGGGGCAAGCGCCCGCTAAGCCCTTCCTCAGGCGCGGCTTTTCCCGGCGGCCTGGCGCCAGGCATGCGGCGGCATGCCGTGGTTGCGCGAGCAGGCGCGGCTGAAGGCGGCTTCGGTGCCGTATCCGGCCTCTTCGGCGATGGCGGCGATGGCCTTGGACGAGGTACCGAGGGCGACGCTGGCGAGGTAGAGGCGCCAGTCGCGGACATAGCGCATCGGCGAGGTTGAAAGCACGGTCTCGAAGCGCTCGGTCAGCACGCTACGCGAGACGCCGACGGCGGCCGCCAGCGCGTTCACCGACCAGCCGCGCGCCGGATCGTCGTGTATCAGGGCGAGGCAGCGGCCGAGCTGCTTGTCGGCCAGCGCCGCGAGCCATCCGGTCGATCCGGGCGCCGCCTCGGCGATCCGGTGGCGCAGGACTTCGATGAAGGTTATCTCGGTCAGGCGTTCCAGAAGCGAGCGGCCGCCGCTTCGGGGCCGATCGACCTCGGCCACCATCTGGCGAACGGTAGCCTTCAGCCATTCGTCGGCCTCGCTGGTCTTCACGTGCAGGAGCGACGGGAGCGCGCTCCTCAACGGCCCGAAGTTGATCGCATCGCAGGCGAGGTAGCCGCAGAGGAGACGTAGCTTCGCCTTGGCGTCGCCGTAGCGGAGCACCGGGATGTCGCGCCAGGGCTTCGGCGGCAGCTCGTCGGTCGGCCGCACCAGCTGGCCGCCGCTGCCGACGCCGATCACATGGCCGGTACCGAACGGGAAGGCAACGACGTCGCCGGCACCCAGCTCCGTCCGCCGGCCCTCGATCTCGATCCAGCAGGCGCCGTCGGCCACGATGTGGAAGGGAACGACGTTTGCCTTCCGGCCGGCGCTCTTGGCCATCGACGGCTTGTCATCGGTTTGCCAGGCGTCCGAGCTCACGACGCAGAACTGCAGCGAGCCAGAGAGCCGGACCGTTCGGAGCACTTCCGACAGCACATCCTCGCCCGCCGGCGTTTCGATCAATTTTTCCAGGCGTCCGGCCAAAGACGCTTCCTCCGATCGCGGGTATCTCCCTGGCGCACCGAAACCAACCTCAGGCGAGCATCCCAATGCAGAATGGAACAGACAAGGTCGTCGTGCTTCTCACCAAGGGGATCGAGTCCGAAATCTCCTCGGTCGCCTTCACCATCGCCAACGGCGCGCTGACCGCGGGCCTCAAGGCCTCGGTGTTCCTCACCTCGACCGCGATCGACCTGGTCCGCAAGGGTGGGCAGCGCCTGACTCAGGTGGCGCCGCTCGAGTCCCTCTCCAAGCTGATCGAGGAGTTCCAGAAGCGCGGCGGCACGATCTGGGCCTGCCCGCCCTGCGTGAAGTCGCGAGGCTACGATCAGGCGGACCTGCTCGATGGTGTCGTCATCGTCGGCGCCAGCGCCATGTTCGCCGAGATGAAGGACGGCGCGGCGACGCTGTCCTTCTGACGCGGCCCGATCGTCAGGCGGCGACGCTCAGCACCGCGCGGGCGACGTCGCCGATGATCTGCTCGCCCGCGAGCTGGTCGGGGCAGTTCTCGACGAAGACGGCGGCGATCGCCGGCCCCTTCGGCGTCATGATGAAGCCGACGTCGTTGATCACGTTCGGCAGGCTGCCGGTCTTGGTGCCCCACCTCGGCGTGTTGTCCCTCGGCAGATGGCGGGCGATCCGTCGGTTGTTCTGCTGCTTCTCCAGCACCGAGACCATCTGGGTACAGGCCGACGGCGAGGCGGCGGTGCCGTTCATGATCGCCTGGATCATGCTCGCGTACTCGCTCGGCACCGCCAGGTTCTCGTTCTCTCCCGGCAGCACGGGGCGCCCGCGCATCTTCCGGCCCAGCACCGACTTCGGCATGCCGAGACTCCGCATGGCGCCATTGACCTGGTCCATCCCGGCGTAGTCGATCAGGATGTTGGTCGCGGTATTGTCGCTGATCGACATCATCAGATAGACGAGATCCCCGATCGTGACCTCGACGCCGGTGTGCATATGCAATAGCACGCCGCTGCCGTTCGACTTGTCGTCGGCGGTCATCTTGTGCAGCTTTTCGAGCGAGAGCTTCCCCGCGTCGACCAGCCGGAAGATCTCGATCATGATCGCGATCTTGACGGTGCTGGCGGCGACGAAGGGGCGGTCGCCGTTGTGGGCGAAGCGCTCACCGGAGGGCGAGATCGCGCCGACGCCGAGCCTGATGCCGCCTGTCTCTGCCTTGGCGATGACGTCCTGAACGCTTTTCCAGCTCACGGGCATGGATAGATCCTTTGTCACTTGGGGCAGCGCTGGAAGGTGACGGTTCGATCGCCCCAGCTCCAGTGGAGCACGTCCTCGACCCGGCTGAAGCCGAAGAACTCGCGCCCGCGTTCCTTGGTCGCGGCGACGACGCAATTGGCCTCGACGCGATAGCTGGTACCGCCCGGCTTCACCGAGGTGAAGTCGCAGGTCATCATGCCGGCATCCAGCTTCCGGCGAGTCAGCACGATCGGCGGCAGCCCATCGGCTGGTCGCGCCGCTGGGTCGCACCACGCGGCCTGTTGGGCCCAGCGGCCTTCGAACGGCAACGGCTGCGCCGACGCGGGCGAGGAGAGGAGAGCGATGACGAGAGCGAGGAGAAAAATGTTCATGTTGCTGCGACCGGTTGAGTGCCCTTGATCACGGTGCGGCGGACGACGCGCGGCTCGAGCGCGGTGTCGTATTCGGTGCCGCGATGCACGGTGGCGCGGTTGTCCCACATCACGAGGTCGCCGGCCTTCCAGACATGCTCGTAGATGAACCGCGGCTCGGTGCAATGGTTCATCACCCGCTCCATGAGCCCACGGCTCTCGACCTCGTCCATGTCTAGGAACTCCTGGCCGTGGCTGCCGAGATAGATCGCCTTGCGTCCCGTCGGCTCGTGCAGCCGCACCAGCGGATGCGTTACCGGCGGCGCCTGGCGACGCTGTGCCTCGGTCATGCCGGGATACCCGGCCTTGCGCCGCGATATGTGCAGGTCGTGGCGGACCCGAAGGCCCAGGTAGCGCTGCTGCTCGGCGCGCCCGAGCGCCTCGTAGGCGCCGATCATATCGGCGAACATCGTGTGTCCGCCGTTCGACGGCACCTGCTCGGCATAGAGGATGGTCGCCAGCGCCGGCTTCGCTTGGAACGAGGCGTCGGTATGCCAGAACAGCGTGCCGCGATCGGGATGCACCGCGTTCGGCTTGCCGTCCGGGCCGATGTTGGAGAGCTCGAAGATCTCCGGATGCGCCGCCTTGTGGTACTCGTTCAGCACATGGATCTCGAGCTCGCCGAAATTCCGGCTGAACGCGATATGCGCTTCGGGCGAAAGGCTCTGCCCGCGGATCACCAGGACGCGATGCTGGTCGAAGGCCTGGCGCAGCGCCGCCGCGACGGCCGGTGCCAGCGGGCGGGAGATGTCGATGTCGAGCGCTTCGACGCCGAAGTCGCCATTGAGCGGACGGAATGCGAGCTCCCTTCGGACCGCGGTCGCCATCGACGTCACTCCTCGATCTGGCCGCCCGGTTCGTAGACGATGACGCGGCTGCCGGGGCTGCCGATCTTGAAGGGGACGACGAAGAGGTGCTTGAGCGCCTCCAGCACGGCGGCGCGCTTGTGGGGCTCGACGAAGAAGGCCATGAAGCCGCCGCCGCCGGCGCCCAGCACCTTGCCGCCGAGCGCGCCCGCCGCCATCGCCGCGTCGTAGATCTCGTCGATCACGCTGGTCGTGACCGAGCCCGCGAGCTCACGCTTCAGCATCCAGCTCTGGTGCAGGAGGCGCCCGATCTCGTTGATCGAGCGCTTCGGGCTGCGGAGGATCGCCTCGGCCTCGTCGACCATCTGGCGCATGTCGTGGAGCTGCTGCGCCTTCTTCTCGAGGTTGGCGATCTTGTCCTTCGCCACCTCGACCGAGAAGCGAGCGATGCCGGTGAAGCAGAGGATCATCGACTCCTCCAGCTCCTTCTTCCGGCCGTCGGCGAGGATGACCGGCTCGACCTCGTAGGATCCGTCGGTCTGGAAGTTGATGCGGCCGAGCCCGCCATAGGCCGCCCAGACCTGGTCCTGGCTGCCGACCGCCTCGGCGATGACCTTCTGCTCGATGCGAAGCGTCTCGTCGGCGAGCCGCTTCTTGGTCGACATCTGTCCCTTGAGGGCGAACAGCGCGTTCAAGAGGCCGCAGGTGAAGGAGGAGCTGGATCCGAGGCCCGACCGGGCCGGCAGATCGCCGTCGTGATGAATCTCGATGCCGTGCTCGACCGGATGCTCCTTCAGCACCGCGCGTACGGCGGGGTGGATGATCTGGTCGATCTCCTTCACCAGCTCGATGCGCGAATAGACGATCCGGTGCCGGTGCTCGAAGAAGGGCGGCAGCTCGCGCACCGTGATGTAGCAGTACTTGTTGATCGCCATGCCGAGGACGGCACCGCCGTGCTTCAGGTACCAGCCGGGATAGTCGGTGCCGCCACCGAACAGGGAGAGCCGGTAGGGGGTGCGGCTGATGATCATGCCTTGCGATCGTCCTTGAAGAAGGCGGGGGCCTCGGAGAGCGAGGTCGGCGTGCCGATGTCGATGAACCGCGCCTGCCGCTTGGCCACGTGCAGCGTAGCCTCCGGCAGGAGGCCGAGGAAATCCCTTTCGAGCGAAGGGCCCTCGGAGGCGGCGAGACGCGCCAGCAGCGGCTGGGTGAAGGCGTAGATGCCGCCGTTGATCCAGGCGGTTCCTGTGGCGTTCGGATCCTTCTCGACGAAGCGGGTGAGCCGGCCGCCGGGGCCGATCTCGACCCGGCCGAAGCGCGAGCCGTCCGGAACCTCGACTGCCAGCAGGGAGCCGACGGCTCCCGAACGCAGGTGATCGGCGACGAAGCTACCGAGGTCGGTCTCGACCACGCTGTCGCCGTTCATGATCAGCACATGCTCGGAGGCGAGCTTCGGCAGGGCGAAGCGGATCGCACCCGCAGTGCCGAGGGGCTCCGGCTCGATCACGGTCTCGACCGGGACCGGGGAGGGATTGGCCGCGAGCCAGGCCGTGACCTTGTCGGCGAGGTGGCCGAGGCAGAGAACGACCTTCCGGGCGCTCGACAGGCGCTCCAGCAGGATCGCCAGGAAAGGCCGGCCGTTGACCGGCGCCAGAACTTTCGGCGTATCGCCTAGCACGCCCGAGATCCGCGTGCCGAGTCCGCCGGCGATCACCGCGACATCGATGCCGGAAAGGTCGGTCACCTCGGGATCCCTGATACGTCCCGGCGCGCTTCGCGTGGTCGGAACGCGAGCGTTGTAGGGGACGGGCACGTCAGGTCAGTGCTCATCGCGGCGGTGGCCCGAGCGGAACGCCTCGATCGTGTTGGCGAGTCCCCGATCGAGCGCCGTCTTCGGCTGCCAACCCATCGCTGCAAGGCGCGAACCTTCGATGCTCTTCAGCGGCATGCCGTCCGGTCGGTCGGTGAGGAACTTGAATCCGCCCTGGTATCCGGCGATGGCGGCGATGCGCTTCGCCAGATCGGCGATGGAGATCTCCTCGCCCTGGCCGATGTTGATGATGCGCTCCTCGCTGTAGCGCTCCATCAGGAACACCAGCGCATCAGCGCAGTCGTCGACATAGAGGAATTCGCGACGCGGGGAGCCGGTGCCCCAGATCTCGACCGGGCCGCCGGCTGTCTTCGCCGCCTCGATCTTCCGGATCAAGGCCGGGATGACGTGGCTGACCGCCGGATCGAAGGTGTCGCCCGGCCCGTAGAGGCCGGTCGGGATCACCGAGACGAAATCCTTGCCGTGCTGGCGGCGATAGGCCTGGGCGAGCTTGATGCCGGCGATCTTGGCGACCGCGTACCACTCGTTGGTCGGCTCCAGCGGGCCGGTGAGGAGATGCTCCTCCTTCATCGGCTGCGGGCAGAGCTTGGGATAGACACAGGACGATCCTAAGAACATCAGCTTGGCCACGCCGAGCTTTGCCGCGGCATGGATGATGTTCGCCTCGATCGCCAGGTTGTCGTAGATGAACTCGGCTGGGCGGGAGTCGTTGGCGAGGATGCCGCCGACCACGGCCGCGGCGATGAAGACAGCCTCGGGCTTGCTCTCGGCGATCCAGTCCTCGACGTCGGACTGGCGGCGAAGATCGAGCGCTTTGCGGTCGACGGTGAGCACCTCGGACGAGGAGCCGAGGCGGCGGACGAGCGCCTGGCCGACCATCCCGCGATGGCCGGCGACCCAGACGCGGCGGCCGGCGAGCGGGAAATCAGGCATCAGACGTTCGAATAGACCGAGTTGCGGATCATCGTGTAGCCCTTGATGAGCTCCTTGATGCCGTCGTCGAGGGAATATTTCGGCTGGAAGCCCGTTCCCTCGATCTTGGCATTCGACACGATGTAGTCGCGCTTGTCCGGGTCCTCGCCGATCGGCGCTTCCATGAAGACGAACTTCGGCAGGTGCTTCTGGATGCGCTCGCAGAGCTCCCACTTCGACAGGTTCGCGTCCGAGAGGCCGACGTTGTAGGCCTGACCTTTCATCTCCTCGAACTTGCCGATGCCGTGCTGGAAGGCGCGGGCGACGTCGCGGACATGGACGTAGTTGCGCTTGAAGTGCGGCTCGAACAGCACGACCGCGCGGTCGTTGACGGCGCGGTAGACGAAATCGTTGACCAGGAGGTCGAGTCGCATGCGCGGCGACATGCCGAAGACGGTCGCCAGCCGGAAGCTGATCGAGTTGTCGCGCTCGAGCGCGATCTGCTCGGCCTCGACCTTGGTGCGGCCGTAGAGCGAGAGCGGATTGAGCGAGTCCTTCTCGGTCACCGGCTTGCCCGGCTGTCCGATGCCGTAGCCGGAATTGGTGATCGGCATCAGCAGGCGCTGGGTCTTCGACAGCAGCTTGCAGAGCGTCTCGACCGCGTCGCGGTTGACGGTGACCGCGGCGGTCTTGTCGCGGTCGCAGAGCGGGGCGCCGACCATGGCCGCCAGCGGGATGACGACGTCGGCGCTCTTGACGTGCGGTTTGAGCGCCGCCTCGTCGCGGGCGTCGCCGCGGACCGGCGTGAAGTTCGGGTCGGCGACGATGTGGTTGAGCGGCGCCTGGTTGAACAGGAAGTTGTCGAGCACCGTGACCTTGTGGCCGTCGGCCAGCAGGGCAGGGGCCAGCGTCGACCCCAGATAGCCGGCGCCGCCGGTGATCAGGATGTTGAGTTTTTCAGCCATGTTTCTGTCCCGACCAAGCCGGTCTTCCGGGTGGAAGCGGCGTTACCTCAATTGCAGGCGCGATCCAGGACCTCGCGCAGCTTGGTGATCTGCGGGGTCAGGTCGAAGGGGTGGTTGCCGACGAAGAAGCCGAAGTCGTGCGCCATGTCCGCGTTGGGCGTGGCGCCGCCGACGACCTCGTAGTCGTAGTACTTGATCACGTCGTGGCGGAGGAAGTTGCCGCCGGTGATGATGCGATAACCGATGTCGGCATCCTTCAGCGCCTTCATCGCGCGCTCGCGGGCGATGTGGTACTTCGGATTCAGGATCATCGTGAACGAGAAGGCAGACGACTTGCCGTTCTCCTTCTGGATGATGAAGCGGTCGTCGTCCTTGAACAGCTTCTGGAACAGGGCCCAGTTCTTGCGCCGCTCCTCGGTGAACTTCGGCAGCTTCTTCAGCTGCTCGACGCCGATGGCGCCGCTCATCTCGATCGGGCGCACGTTGTAGCCCGGCAGGATGAAGCGATAGGCCTCGTAGAAGTCGGTGCTCTTGCCTTCGAAGATCGTCGTCGGCTGCGGCACGTCGCGGGTCCAGCCGTGGTTGCGCATGGCGCGCAGCAGGTGGAACAGCTCCTCGTCATCCGTCGTCACCATCCCGCCTTCCATGGTCGAGATGTGGTGCGAGAAGAACGTGGACCATGAGTTGAGATCGCCGAAGGTGCCGGCTTTCCGGCCGGCGAGCTCCGCGTCCATCGACTCGCAGTTGTCCTCGAAGAAGTAGAGGCCGTGCTTGTCGCAGAAGCGGCGCATGACGTCGAGCGCCGCCGGGTTGCCGAGGATGGAGACCGCGACCAGCAGCTTGGTCTTCGGCGTCAGCGCCTTCTCGAGCTGCTTCTCATCGAGGTTCAGCGTGTTCACGTCGACGTCGACGAAGCGGAGCTTGAGACCGTACTGGTGCAGCGGGTGATACGTGGTCGCCCACGAGATCGCCGGCACGATCGCCTCGTCGCCGCGCTGGAGCGGATTCTTCTTCTTGTAGAAGAGCGAGGCGATGGCGACCAGGTTCGCCGACGAGCCCGAGTTCACCATCACCGCGTACTTCTGGCCGAAGTACCTGGCGAAGGCCTCCTCGAACTCGCGCACGTTCTTGCCCATCGTGAACATGCCGGAGTCGACCACCTTCTGGATGGCCTTGAGCTCCTCATCGCCCCAGGTCGGGGCGGCCAGTTCGTAGAACATGATCTAGAAGGGTCCGCGAAACTGCATCTGATATGCCAACTGCGCCTTCTTCGGGTCCGGCTTCCAGCGCTTCGCCTTCGGCTTGACCAGCGCGTAGGCCGCCTCGGCGATGGTCGCGGGATTGGGATAGAAGAGCTGCTCGAGCGACGGCGTCGTCGGGCAGGTGGTGGGCGCGAAGCCCATGCGCTGCACGCGGATGCCGCTTTCAGGCCCGGTCTCCTCGACCACGCGGGCGATGATCTCGGCCGATGCGCCGCAGGTGAGCCACGCATTGTCGACGACCATCAGTCGCTTGGTCCGGCGCACCGACTTGATGATGGTGTCCGTGTCGAGCGGCATCAGCGTGATCGGATCGATCACCTCGGCCGAAATGCCGGCATCCGCCAGCAGCTCGTGCGCACGTAGGCACTCGACCACCATGTTGGACACGCCGACGAGCGTAATGTCCGATCCCTTGGCGACGGTGCGGGCCTTGCCGAAGGGCACCGTGTAGGACTCGTTCGGCGTATAGGCCTCGGTCGGGTAGAGCAGGCGATGCTCGACGAAGATCGTCGGGTTGTTGTCGCGGATCGCCTGGATCAGGCAGCCCTTGGCGTCGTGCGCATTCGAGGGCGCCACGACCTTCAAGCCCGGCACGTGCATGAACATCGAGTGCAGGCCTTGGCTGTGCTGGGCGCCCTGTCCCCAGGACTTGCCGATCATGCTGCGCACGACGATCGGCACCTTCACGTTGCCGCCGTACATGTAGTGCGACTTGGCCGCCATGTTCACGAGCTGGTTCATGCACAGCATGAGGAAGTCCATGCGGATATGGACATGGATCGGCCGCATGCCGGCCATCGCGGCGCCGATGGCGACGCCGGTCATGCCGTCCTCGGACAGCGGCGTGTTGAACACGCGGTTCGGACCGAACTCCTGCTGCAGGCCGAGCGTGGATCCCTGGATGCCCTTGGGATCGTCGACGTCGAGGCCGAAGAGGAACACGGACGGATCCTGCTTCATCTCCTGCGCGACCGCTTCGCGCAGCGCGTCGACGTAGCGCAGCAGGCGGCCACCGGCGACCTTCTCGGCACCGGAAGCCGCTTTCGCCTTGCTCGCCGGCTTGCGCGCGGACGCCTTCGCTTTGGAGGAGAGGGCATTGGAGGGCTTCGCCCTAGTCGGCATAGATGTCCTCCATCAGCGCCTTCGGCGCGGGGAAGGGACTCTTGTCGGCGAACGCAACCGCGTCCGCGATTTCCTTCTCCACCGACTTGTCGATCCGCGCGCGGGTCTTGGCGTCCAGCATCTCGCCGACGCGCTTCACCTGATCGTTCTCGACCCACGGCGCCAGCTCGTGCTTGCCGCGGTGCCCGAAGTCGAAGTCCTCGTTCGGGCCGACATGCTCGAGCCACCGATAGGTCAGGCACTCCATGAACACCGGACCTTCGCCCTTGCGCATGTAGTCGACCGCCCATTCGGTGACGTTGCGGATCGAGAAGACGTCGCCGTCCTCGATGCGGAAGGTCGGGATGTCGAAGGTCGAGACGCGCTCGCACAGCTTGCCGCTCGCCCAGCGCTTGGCGAGGCCGGTGTAGATGGCGAAACCGTTGTTCTCGCAGACGAACAGGATAGGAAGCTTGTGGAGCGACGCGAAGTTCAGCGTCTCGTAGAAGCAACCTTCCTCAGTCGCTCCGTCGCCGAAGAACGCGGCGACCACGTTCCCGGTCTTGCGCAGCTTCTGGGCCAGGGCCCAGCCGGCGGCGATCGGGATGGTCGTGCCGACGACGGCGGAGGAGCCGATGACGTTCACGTTCGGCTCGACCAGGTGCATCGACCCGCCCTTGCCGCGCGCGGCGCCGGTGGCCTTGCCGAACATCTCGGCGAGCATGCCCGAGAGCGGGCCGCCCTTGGCGAGGTAGGAGGCGTGACCGCGATAGGTCCCGCTGACCGCATCGCTGCGCTTCAGCACGTCGCAGACGCCGACCGCGACCGATTCCTGGCCGATCGACAGGTGGACGGGACTCTTGATCTTGTCCGACGGGTAGATTCTGGCGACCTCCTCCTCGGCGCGGCGGATCAGCTGCAGCGACCGGTAGATTCTCTGGAGGTCTTTGGGCGACGGGCTCGAACTCGGCTCCATGGCAGGCTTTCTGGTTCGTCCGCGACCCTCCTACCATTGCCCCGCAAAGGCGTACAGGACTTTGTAATCATCGGGTGATTCGGCACTTCCGAAGACCGTTCTCGGCTCGGCTCGAGCGCCCGCGGATGATATATCCCGACTCGTGACGCGCCCCGCCGGCATGGCCCTCATCGACACCACCTTCGCCCACGCCCTCAGGATGTTCCGAGAGGGGCGGCTCAAGGAGGCGGATGCCGTGTGCCGCAGCCTTCTGAAGCTGGCGCCGGACAACACCGAGGTCGTCCATATGCTGGCGGCGATCGGGTGCCGCGCCGGCATCGGCGGAGATTCGCTGACGATGGCCCGCCGAGCCGTCGCCGGAGAGGCGCAACGCGGGCTGTTCATCAACACGCTCGGCGTCATGCTCCGGCTGCTCGGCCGAGACGCGGAGGCGTCCACCTGGTTCAGGCGCGCACTGCGTATCGATCCGCTGGCGATGGAGCCGCGGCTCAATCTCGGCGGCGTCCTCGCCGATCGCCGCGACCCCGGCGCCGGCCGCGAGATGCGTCGTGCGCTCGCCCTGGCGCCTCAGTCGGGCGAGGCCCACAACAACCTGGGGGCGGTCGCCATGCGGGTGGGCGTGCTGCCGCCGGCGATTCTCCGATTCCGGCGAGCGCTGGCGCTCGCTCCGCTCGCGGTCGACGCGTGGCGCAACCTGGGCGGCGCCTATTCCTGGGAAGGTCGCATCGGCCAGAGCCTGCAAGCGCTGAGAAAGGCATTGAGCCTGGCGCCGGCCAATGCCGAGGCCCACGACATGCTCGGCAACGCGCGGGTCGCCGAGGGCGATGCGCATGGGGCGCTGCCGTCGTTCCGACGCGCCATCGCGATCCGGCCCGACTATCACGACGCCGGCAGCAATCTTCTGTTCGCGCTCGCCTATGACGCGCACTCCACCAACGCCACTCTCGCTGCCGCTCAGCGCGCCTGGGCGGCACGGATGCCGACAGCGGTCGCGGCCTTCGCCAATGGCCGTGAACCGGAGCGACGGCTCCGCCTCGGATATCTTTCCGGCGACCTGCGCGTCCATCCGGTTGCCTGGAATGCCGAAGGCCTGATCGGCAACCATGACCGCGGCCGTTTCGAGGTCTTCCTCTATTCGACCAGTCCCCTGGTCGACGAAATGACCCATCGCTTCAAGGCCCGGGCGGACGGATTCCGGGACCTTGCATCGGCCGGTTCCTCAGCCGTCGCGAAAGCGATACGGGACGACCGCATCGACGTGCTGATCGCACTCGCGCCTCACACCGCCTACAACTCGGCGGTGCCCCTGGCATACAAGCCCGCGCCGGTGGTCGTATCCCTCTATGCGATCGGGTCGACCGGCCTTCGCACCGTCGACTGGTGGGTCACCGACGATATCCTTCATCCTCCCGTGCGTCCTTCCCCCGTGGCCGGCGAGGCGTTCACCGAGCAGCTTCTGCGCGTGCCGAACCTGTATCTGCATTCGGCGATCGACGAGGCGCCGCCGACGGGGACGCCACCGTCGCGCGACACGGGCATCGTGACCTTCGGGTCCTTCAACAACCCGGCGAAGGTCACACCGGAGGTGACGGCCCTCTGGTCGCGCGTGCTGAGGTCGGTACCGGGATCACGGTTGCTGCTCCGGAACGGCCGGCGTTTCGGCGATCCGGCGACCGCGTCGCGGTATCGTGCTCTTTTCGCCGAACACGGCATCGGGCCTGATCGTGTTCTGCTCGAAGGCGACCAGATCTCGCGCTTCGGTCACCTCTCGGAGTTTCACCGCCTCGACGTGGCGCTCGATCCGTTTCCGTTCAACGGGTCGACCACGACCTTCGAGTCCTTGTGGATGGGCGTGCCGGTCGTGACCCGGATCGGCGACCGCTTCATCGCCCGCGTCGGCCTGGACACGCTGACTCGGGTCGGCCTCGCAGATCTGGCCGCTGCCGACGACGACGGCTACGTCGCGGCGGCGATCTCGCTCGCCGCCGACCTGCCGCGCCGCACGAAGCTCAGGACCGAGCTTCGCGGCCGCCTTCTTTCGTCGCCGCTGTGCGACGCGTCCGCTCACGTTCGCGCGTTCGAGGATGCGTTCCGCTATGCCTGGCGCCAATGGTGCGTTTCCCCGTGACCGAAGCGGAAGCGCTCCTGCACGAAGGACACCGCGCTCTCGGGGAGGGCCGGCTCGATGCGGCCGAGCGCGCCTTGTCCGCGGCAAGCGCAGCCTTGCCGGACCATCCGGACGTTCTTCACCTCCTCGGCCTGATCTCCCTGAGGAAAGGCGATGCCGAGCGTGCGGTAGCGCTCATCGGTGCGGCCGCCGCCAAGGCGGAATCGCTCGGGCAGAAGCGAGGCGAGTTTCACATCAACCTGGGCAACGCGCTCGGCGCCCTCGGACGATCGGCGGAGGCGCTGCAGGCTTACCGCGAAGCGGTCCGGCGGGCGCCGATGATGCCGGAGGCCCACAACAATCTCGGCGTCGCGCTCGAAGGAGCCGGCGATCTCGACGGTGCCGTCCGCAGCCTGCGTTCGGCGCTGACGATCCGGCGCGACTATGCCGACGCGCACTACAACCTCGCTAACGCCCGCCGGGCGCAGGGGCGCTTCGACGAGGCGAGCGCCGCCTACCGCCAGGCGCTGGCGTTGGTCCCGGGCAGCGGTCCGTCGTGGCTCAACCTCGCCACCGTGCATCACGCGCGCGGAGAGGCGGAGGCGGCGGCCGGATCGATGCGGCGGGCGCATGGGCTCCAGCCGGAAAAGCCCGGAATCCTCGCCAACCTGATCAATCTCACTCGCTTGCTCGACACCGCGACGGGCCGGGACGAGCTCGCGCTCTGCCGCCGCTTCGATGCGCTCTACGCGCGGCCATTGGCCGCTAAGCTGCCGGCGCTGGCGCCTCTTACCTATCCCGATCGTCGAGACCCAGACCGGAAGTTCCGTGTCGCCTATGTCGGCGCCGATGCGCTCCGTCTCCATACCGCCGCCGTATCGATCCTGCCGCTGGTCGAATCCCACGATCGGCGGAGCTTCGAGATCGTCTGCTATTCGGATCTGCCGCCGCCCGCCGAAGACGCGGTCACCGAGCGCTTTCGCGCGGCCTCCACCTTCCACGTCACCCATGGCCTTTCGGACGAGGCGTTGGCGCGAAGGATCCGGGCGGACCGCATCGACATCGCGGTCGATATCCTGGGATATCCGACCGGCTCAAGGCTCCTGGCGCTCGCGCACAAGCCGGCGCCGGTACAGGTCAACATGCTGCTGATGGGGAGTTTCGGGCTCGACTCGATCGGCTGGGCGATCGGCGATGGGCGCCTGACGCCCAAGGAAGTCGAGGGGCATTTCTCCGAACGCATCGAGAAGACCGACCTCGCCTTCGTCTATGACCCGCTGGGGACGACGCCCGAGGTTTCGCCCCTGCCGGCGAGGGCCAGGGGTCATGTCACGTTCGGAAGCCTGAACCAGCCGGCCAAGCTGTCGCGGCGCTGTCTCGAAGCCTGGGCCAACGTGCTCGGGCACGTCGGCAATTCGCGCCTGATCCTGAAGGCTAAGGCATTCGCCGATCCGGCGGTCGCGGAACGGCTGCTCGCCTTCTTCGCCGACCGCAACATCCATCCGGACCGCATCGACCTGCGCGGCTGGACCGCGACCCAGGCGGAGCATCAGGCGATCTTCCGCGAGATCGACATCGCGCTCGACACCTTTCCCTATGGCGGCGTGATCAGCACGTGCGAGGCGCTGTGGATGGGCCTGCCGGTGGTGAGCCTGATGGGCGACCGCGTGCTCGGCCGCTACGGCGGCGCCTTCCTTGAGGCGGTGGGTCTGCCGGAACTCGCAGCCGCCGATGTCGACACCTATGTCGAACGCGCGGCCGGTCTCGCCAAGGATCTCGGCGAGCTCGCGGTCCTGCGCGCGACACTGCGCCAGCGCATGGCTTCTTCCCGGCTTTGCAACGGTCCCGCCTTCGCGCGCGCGGTCGAAGGCGCCTATCGGCGCATGTGGCGGAGCTGGTCCGCGTGACGGGCGCCGGTCTCGATCCGCGGCCGTTGAGGTGCGCGCTTGCCGAGGTTCCTGCGGCGGCGGAGGGCTGGCTCAGGCTCGGCTTCACCCTCGCAGCGCGTGGCGAGGTCGCGCCGGCGACAGTGCCGATACGGCGCGCGACGATGCTCGCACCCAAGTCCGCGCCCGCCTGGGAAGGGCTGGCAATGGCAGAGGAGGCGCTCGACCATTGGCCCAGCGCGGCGTCCGCGTGGGGCCGGGCGGTCGCGCTCCGTCCGGGCCGGCTGGAATCCCATGTGCGCCTGGCGCGGGTGCTGAAGCGGCTTGGCGACGCCGATGCCGCCGATCGCTCCTATGTTGCCGCTTCCCGCCTGGCACCCGGTGAAGCCTCGCTCGCGAGCGAGCGAGCGCTGTGCTGGGCCGAGGCCGGTCAGCGCCATGGGCGCGCCGACGCCTATCGGCGTGCGCTCGCCCTCGATCCGGCGATCGGCGGGGCCTGGGTCAATCTCGGCGCTCTTGTGTCCTCGGCAGAGGCATGGACGCGTGCGACCTGGGTGCAGCCCGACCTCGCCGACGCCCACAACAACCTCGGCACCGCCGAGCAGCGTGCCGGACGCCTGCCTGCCGCGGCGCGGAGCTACCGGCGCGCGCTCGCTGCCGAGCCGGCGCGGAGCGACACCTGGTTCAACCTGGGCTCGGCCCTGCAGAACCTGAACCGGATCGAGGCCGCGGTAGCGGCCTACGAGCGCGCCGCCATGCTGCGACCGGGTTTCCTGGACGCGCTGATCCCGCTCGCCGTCCTGCTGAACTTTCTCGGCCTCCTCGATCGAGCCAACTGGGCCAATCGCCAGATCCTGGTACAGCGTCCCGACCACCCTGAAGCCAATCGCGCGATCCTATCCGCGCTGGTGTTCGATCCCGGTCTCGACGGTGCGGCGATCCGGAAGATCCGAGAAGACTGGTGCCGGAAGCATCTGCCGCCCGTCGTGCTGCCCCGCTTCGCCAATGCGCGCGATCCTGATCGGCCGATCCGCGTCGGCGTGATCGGCGGACCCAATCTGCGCGGCAACACGCACGCCTTCGTCGCGTTGCCGGGCTTCGAGGGGCTGGACCGGCGCGCGCACCGCATCGAGGTGATCGTCTACTCCGACATCCCGGCGGATCAGGAGGACGGCTACACTAGGCGCTACCGGCTGGCGAGCGACGGCTGGCGGATCACGACCAGGTTCGACGACGCAGGCCTGGCCGATCTGATCCTCCGCGATCGCATCGACGTGCTGGTCGACGTGGTGGGGCATCTCGGGGGGCCGCGCTTTCCGGCGGTCGCCCGGCGCCCGGCGCCGGTGCAGATCCTCGATCTGGCACTCGGGACCTCGGGCTCGACCGCCGCCGAGTGGATCATCGGCGATCCGTTGCTGACGCCGCCGGCGCATGACGCCCACTTCAGCGAGCGTGTGCTCAGGATTCCGCTCGCCTATTGCTACGATCCGCTGGTCGACCTGCCGCCGGTCGGGCCGCTGCCCGTGCTTGCGAACCGGCGGGTCACCTTTGGCTCGACCAACGCGCTGGTGAAGATCACGCCGTCGACCGTGGCGCTGTGGGCCAAGGTTCTGCACGCGGTGCCCGATGCGAAGCTCGTCGTCAAAGGCCGCGGCTTCTCGGAAGAGCGGGTGAAGGCACATTTCGCCCGTCTTTTCGATCGAGCGGGCGTCGGCGCCGATCGGGTCGAGCTTCGGCCCTGGACCTCCGGCTTCCTCGATCACCTGAACTTCCTCAATGAGATCGATATCGCGCTCGATCCCGTACCCTACGGCGGCGTTACCACGACCTGCGAGGCGCTGTGGATGGGCGTGCCGGTGGTGACGATTGCGGGCGACCGCATGGCCGGGCGCTACAGCATGGCGCTTCTGTCCTCCGTCGGCTTCGTCGAGGGGATCGCCACCGACGAGGCGGACTACGTCGCGCGCGCCACGAGGCTCGCCGCCGACATCGACGGCCTGGCGAGGATCCGCGCATCGCTCCGCGGACAGGCCCAGTCATCGCGCCTGGGCGACCGCGAGGCTTACGGCCAGGCGCGCGGCGAGGCGTTCCGCGCCGCCTGGCGGAGTTGGTGCGGGGCCTAGCGGCCGGCGAGCGCTTCGAGCGCGCGGTCGGCGATCGCGACGCCTTCTGAATCGTCGATCGACTGGGCATAGCTGCGCATGGCGCTCGCCAGCTCGCGCGCCTTAGGCGCGTGGCTGGGCTCGTCGCGGAAGCGGTCCATGACATCCTTCCGCGGCGTCAGGAACAGGTCCCATTCCTCCTCGGGATCGCGCTTCAGGTCGAAAAGCGCGTGCTCGCCGCCCTCGACGCTGGCGATCAGCTTCCAGTCGTCGGTGTGGTAGCTGCGTTGCGTGATCCGGCGCACATGCGTTCGGTTCTGCACGTAATGGAAGTCGCGCCAGGCCGCGTTCTCGCCTCGGGCGAGCGGCAGCGCGCTCTTGCCGTGCATGCCTTCCGGAGGCGCAACGCCGCAGGCATCCAACACCGTCGGCATGAGGTCGTGCAGGCCGACCATGCGGTCGTTCATCGTGTTGGGCGGGATAACCGCCGGCCAGCTCATCACGAACGGGATATGGATCGAGTCGTCAGTGCAGACGAACTTGTGCTCGCCGTCGGCGCGATAGAAGAAGGTGTCGCCATGGTCGGCGAAGAAGACGACCAGAGTGTTGTGGCGCTGGCCGGTCGAGTCGAGCGCGTCGAGGATGCGCCCGGTCTCGTAGTCGATCGCGCTGACGCCGGCGTAATAGCCGGCGAAGGGCACTCCCTTGTCGCGATAGTGCCGGTAGAATTCCTTTGGCGCGGTGTAGGGATCGTGCGGCGGGTAGTAGCCCTGCACCATGCAGAAGGGCGCGTCGCCCGCCTTTCGCGACCTGATGAACTGGATGCAGCGGTCGGTCTGCAGGCCCGGCCGCCACACCCCGCCGTCGACGCCGCCGATCCAATGATGGACACGAGAGTTGAACGTCTCTTCCCAGACGTCGAAGTATTTCGGCTGCTTCTCGCCGAGATGCCACTTGCCGAAATGGGCGGTGGTATAGCCGGCGGCCTTCAGCACATCGAACAGCGTGGTCTTGACGCCGGCGAGCGTCGCGAAGGCGTCGTCGACGCCGTAGACGTTGTCGATCAGCTTGTGCTTGTGCGGATATGTGCCGCTCCACATCGAGCCGCGCGCCGGCGTGCAGACCGGCCATGTCGTATAGGCGCGGGTGAAGCGCACGCCTTCGCGGGCCATCCGGTCCACCTCGGGCGTCTTGGTGAAGACGTTGCCGTAGCACCCGAGCGAGTCCGCCCGCTGCTGATCCGGCATGATCAGCACGATATTGGGCCGCACCATCCGGCTATTCTCCTTGGAGGCTGATATCCGCTACTCGAGCCACACGCCCCAGGCCCGGGGAATGCGGTAGGGCTTGAAGTTCTTCACCTCGCTCCGCACGGCCTGCAGCAGGCCGTTGTCGCCCAGCTTGATCGCGTACGCTTGGTCGGTCACCCGCGCATAGAAGGCATCGGCCGCGGCCTTCCGCTCCGCCAGCGTCGGCTTGCTCTTGAGCTCGTTGAACGCCTTCTCGAGCGCCGGATCCTCCAGCTTCTGCCAGTTCTTAGGACCGGTCCAGAAGTTGGGGAGGCCATAGGGACCGATCGCCGGCGCCAGGCCGAACTCGCCGATGTAGATGTTCCAGCCGTCGGGCTTTCCGGCCTGGGCGATGTAGCCGGGCGTGTCGTAGACCGCGACCCTGGCCTTCATGCCGGCGGCCTTGAGCTGCTCGGCCGCGATCTCGGCCTGAGCCTTGACGATCGCGATCTGCGAGGTCGTGAGGATGATGATTTCCTCATCCTTGTAGCCGGCCTCGGCGAGAAGCTGCTTCGCCTTCGCGGGATTGGCCTGGTTGTAGACCGCCTTGCCGACGTCGGCCGAGAAGTACTGGCTCTCGGGGTAGTTGAAGGCGTGGTCGAGGCGGTACACGCCGTCGGTGGAGACCAGCATGATCTCGTCGGCATCGATCGCGGCCTGGATCGCGCGGCGCACGCCGAGCTTCGCGGTTCCGCCGCCGGCCGGTCCGGCGTTCAGGATCGCGAAGGCCATGCTCCAGGGCATCATCGTGACGATCTGGATGTCCTTGCTGTCCTTGAGCCGCTTCGCCGTCTGGTTCGGTACAGACTCCGAGAAGTGGCCGGCGCGCGTCTCCATCGCCGCGACGCGGGCGTTCGCCTCGGGCACGATGCGGAACGTCACCGTGTCGACATAGGCGATCTTCTTGCCGGAGAAGCCGTTGCGCTCGCCGGTGCCTTCGTTCGCCTTGTAGTCCTCGAACCGCTTCATCTTGATGTGGCTGTCCGGCACGAACTCGACGAGCTGGAAGGGCCCGGTGCCGATCGGGTTGATCTTGTTGGCCTCCTTCGAGGCTTCCTCGGCAGGGATGATGATCATCGGTGCGCGGGGCGAGCTCAGCTGCTCGATGAAGCTCGGAACGCGGTCGGCGAGCGTGATCGTCAGCGTGTATTTGTCAGGCGCGGCGACCGACTTGATCTTGGTGAAGTCGGCGCGATCGAAGCCGACGCGGCCGTAACGCTCGACGCTGGCCTTGGCGTCCTCGCTGGTCATCTCCTTGCCGTTGTGGAATTTCACGCCCTGGCGGAGCGTGAAGGTGTAGGTCAGGCCGTCGGCGCTTTCCTCGAATTTGGAGGCGAGGTCTGGAATTGGGTTCGACCCCTCGTCGCGCGTCACCAGCATCTCGAAGAGATGCATGGCAACGTTGCGGACGGCCTGCTCGGTGGAGATCGCTCCATCCAGTGTGGGCGGCGTCGACTGCTGCAGGAAGATGAGGTCGCCGCCGCGCTTCTGCGCGTGGGCCGAGGCGATGAAGGTGAGCGAGGCGGCCGCGGCGAGTGCGACACGCAATGCGCGCAGAGTCATGATGATCCTCCCGTTGCTGGCGTCGACTTTTCTAGGACGCTAGCAAAACCCTGTCGGGTCGGAAATCCGATCCGACGGGGCGTGGATCAGGCCATCTTGCGTCTTTTCGCGACCGCGTCGGCGACGAGGCAGAGAATCTCGAACATGACCGTGGCGCCGACCAGGGCGGTGTTGCCCGTCTGGTCGAAGGGCGGGGCGACTTCGACCACATCGCCGCCGACGAGGTTGAGGCCCTGCAGGCCGCGCAGCATGATCAGCGCCTCAACGGTCGAAAAGCCCCCGACCTCAGGCGTGCCCGTGCCGGGCGCGTAGACCGGATCGAGGCCGTCGACGTCGAAGCTGACATAGGTGGGGCCGTCGCCGACGATGCGGCGTGCCTCGGCGATCGCGCCCTTGGGCCCGAGTTCGTAGAACTCGTCCATGTAGATCACGCGCATGCCGGAGTCGTGGCTGAACTTCCACAGGTCCGGATCGTTGAGCGATCCCCGGATTCCGATCTGGATCGTGCGTCTGGGATCGAGCAGGCCTTCCTCGACCGCACGGCGGAACGGCGCGCCGTGATGGAAGCGCGAGCCCAGGTAGTCGTCGCCGGTGTCGCAGTGCGCGTCGAAATGCACCATGCCGACCGGCCGGTCCTTGGCGATGCCGCGGAAGATCGGCAGCGTCACCGAGTGATCGCCGCCGCAGGAGACCGGCGAGATGCCCGAGTCGTTCACCTTGGCATAGAAGCTGGCGATCTCTTCCAGGCTGCTGACGAGGTGGTAGGGGCTCCTGACCCACGCATCGCCGAGATCGGCGACGCGGCAGATGTCGAAAGGCGCCACCTTCGTCGACTGGTTCATCTTCCGCATGAAGCTCGACATGTTCCGGACCTCGCGCGGTCCGTGCCGGGCGCCGGTGCGGTTGGTGACGCCGCCGTCGAAGGGGACGCCGATCAGGCCGATATCGATGCCCCGCCAGTCCTCGACGAAGGGTGCCCGCATGAAGGTCGGCACGCCCGTGTAGCGCGGGCGGACCTGAGGGTCGGCGAACGGATCGTTCATCAGCGGAACTCCTCAGCCGAGGGTGACGCGCGGCCCTTCCACATGGGCATGGCGGCCCTCGGTGAGAAGGGCGAACGCGTCCGGCGGCAATTTTACCATCGCCAGGTCGCCGTATCCCATTTCGCGGGCCACCAGGGCGCCCAGGGCCAGGATCGCATCGGTGTCGCGCAGCAGGATCGCCGCGGGCGCGATTTTCGCGTGAATCAGCTCGAGCAGCACGGCCGAGGACGAGCTCGATCCGCGCAACTCCGCGATCGCGACCACATGTCCCGTCAGGCATGCGCCGTGGCGGGGATGGCGCGGGTCGGTGACCTTGGCGGTCTTGGGATCGATGCCGCCCCAGAAGCTGATCGGGTGATCGATGCGGAGGATCGTGCCGGCGCCGGTGCCGGCGACAAGTGTTTCACCCGAGAGCATCATCGCCACACCCGCTCGTCGCGAACGACACGGCCTTCGATCGCGGAGGCGACGCAGTCTTCCAGGCTGCCGTACACGACTTCGTAGCCGAGGTTTGCCGGACCGTAGTGGGCGAACTTGCCGGAGTTGGTCATCAGCGTGCCGCCGGTCGCGGGCAGGATCGGCGTCACGACCACGCAGGTGTCGGCGACGATCACCGCGCCGGCGGCTTCGAGGGCTGAAAGATCGGTGCGCTCGACCAGGTCGCGTCGCGTGCAGACATAGACAGGCACCTTGAAACGCCGACCGGCGGCGAGCCGTGCGAGATCGGCGAATTCGGCCTCGCTGAAATGCGGGCTGCCGAGGGCCACGCAATCGATCGCGCCGTCTCCCGCGGTCGAGAGGCGGTCGCGCGCGGCACGAACCATATCCGGCGTGAGGCGGATCGTGCGTGTCGATCCTCCTTGCGTCGCGGCGGCCAGCGTCGGCGCTTCCGGCGTCGACCCGACGACGTGGAAGAGACCGACCGCGCCGGCTGACGCGGCGGCGGCGCCGAGTGCCTTGAGCCGGTCCTCGCTCTGCTTCGCAGGCAATCCGTCGATCGCGGCGATTTCCGAACCGATCTCGGCGCCGAGCCAGGTGCCGAGCACCGGGTAGAAGACATCGGCGCCACGGAGAGCGGGCGAGAGGGCAGACGTATCAACGACGACGGTCGCACGGCGGTTCTCGGGTTTGTGCAGCCCGTGGTCCGGCGCGCGTGCGACGAGAGCGCAGGCGATGTCGAGGAAGTCGCCGTAACGGTTGGTGCGGGCGCCCAGAACCGAGTTGCAGAAGGCGACGGCGTTTGACTCGCCCCAGGCGACGTGCGCGCCGACGTTCGGGCGATGGCCGGCCTGGTAGGGCGCGCAAGTCCAGGTCGGACGGCAGCCGAGCGTCTCGTAGGCGCGCATCATCCGGAGTGACATCTCGCGGTGATGCGCGTCGCCCTTCACGCGGTCGGGATGCAGCAGGTCGAGCGCGCCGACATTGAGCGTCGTCGGCACCGCGACCTTGCCGCCGTCGGCCACCAGCTGTTCGGCGAAGTGGGTGCCGGAGTCGCCATGGTAGAGGCAGCCGTCGACATGGGAGGAGGTGATAGGCAGGAGGCGCCCGGCTCCGAGCAGCCGTCCGGTCTCGGCGACCAGCCGCATCGCCATAGCCTTGGCCGCGCCTTCGGCGCCGTCGGCGATCCGTCGTTCGTCGGGTGAAAGGTCCATCGGCCGCCATGGTAGCATCGCTCCTAAGGGAGGATCGACGCTGCGCTTCGTGTCGCTCGCGGCCGCTCTGATTTTTGTCGCCACCACCGCCCAGGCGCTGGAGGTCGAGACGCGCGAGTTCGCGCTGCCCCGGGAGTCGGGTGCCGTCGCGCTCGCCGTCGATCCCGCAGACGGTGGTCCGGTGTGGGTCGTGCTGCAGCTGGCTGGTGTCCTTGCGCGCCTCGATCCGAAGACCGGTATCGTCGACCAAATCAGGCTCGGCGACGGTTCGGCGCCCGCCGGTGTGGCTCTCGATCGCGCAGGCGTACCCTGGGTCGCCGACGGCGGCCGGAACGCGCTGATGCGGGTCGATCCGCGGAGCCGCGAAGTCGCGTCCTCGCCGCTGCCGGAGAGCGCTGGATATGCCGAGCTGAACGCGGTCGCCTTCGACGCCCGGCAGCGTCTCTGGTTCACCGGACAGACGGGCGTGCTCGGCCGACTCGATCCGGCCAGCGGCGAGATCCGCCTGTGGGAAGCACCGGGTGCCGCCAGCCTCGTGCCGTCGTCGTCGGGGCTCGCTTTCCTTTCGATGGTCGAGGGCTTCGTCGGCCTGATCGATGCGGAGACCGGCGCCTTCGAGCGGCTCGCTCCGCCGACACCATGGCAAGGCCCGCGGCGTCTCGCTGTCGATGCGCGGGGGAATCTCTACGTGACCGAGTGGAACATCGGCCGACTGAGCAGATGGGACGCGGTCACCAGGGCATGGAAGACGTTGCGGATGCCGGGACCGCGCTCACGGGCCTTCGCCGTCCATGCGGCCGGCGAGGGCGGCGTCTGGATCAGCGACTTCGGGACCAACGCGGTCGTCCGCCTCGATCCGGAGCTCGGCACATTTCAGACCTTTGGCTTTTCCCAGCCCTTCGCCAATGCCCGACAGATCGTGTCGCGCGGCCGCGAGATCTGGATCGCGGAATCCGGCAGCGATCGCGTGACGGTCCGTCGCATCAAATGATCGGTGCTTGCGTCCGCAGGCGAACTCCGTCATTTCCGCGGCATGCCGCTTCGCCACGTCGCGCTCGCCGTCCTTGTCGCCGCTCTCTGGGGATGCAACTTCGTCGCCATCCGTTGGGGGCTCGATGCATACCCGCCGCTGCTGCTGATCGCGCTCCGCTTCGCGATCTCGGCGGCGCCGGCGCTGCTGGTTCCGCGCCCGGCGATTTCCTGGCCGCGCCTCCTGACCCTGTCGTTGTTCATGTTCGTCCTGCAGTTCGCATTTCTGTTCGCGGGCATGGAGCTCGGGATGACGCCGGGCATGGCGTCGATCCTGATGCAGAGCCAAGCCTTCCTGACGCCCGCCTTCGCGATGATCGCGCTCGGCGAAAAGGCGACCGCGCGGCAGGTCGTCGGCGGCGGCGTGGCGTTCGCGGGGCTCGTTCTCGTCGCGACCACGGTGGACGCGACGATGACGGTGGTGGGATTCCTGATGACGCTGGCGGCCGCGGCGAGCTGGGCCATCGGCAACGTCATGCAGAAGAGCATCGGTCCCGTGGACCGCTTCGCACTGACCCTCTGGCTCAGCCTGGTGCCGCCGATCCCGGCGCTGATCGCATCGTTCTTCCTCGAAGGCGACATTCTCGGCGCGATCCTGCGGACCGGCTGGCGCGACGTGGGATCGCTTCTCTACCTCGCGGTGGTCTCGACCTGGTTCGGCTATGTCGCCTGGGGGCGTCTCCTGTCGCTCTACCCGATGGCAGCGGTGAGCCCCTACGCGTTGCTGATCCCGATCTTCGGCATGGCCTCGTCGGCGCTGGTGTTCGGCGAGCGATTTGGGCCTGAACGGCTGGCCGGCGCCGCGCTTGTCATGCTTGGCGTCGCCGTCGCGACATTGACGTTCCGCCGCCGGAGTTGACCCGATTGCGGCGAGACCTGTAGACCCCTTTCGGGCTCTGGAATGAGGATCCTTCCTTGACCGAAACTTCAGACATCCGCTTCGCGGTCGAAGGCGGCATCGCCCTTGTCACGCTGTCGCGGCCGAAGGCGCTGAACGCGCTCACGCTCGATATGATCCGCGCCTACTACGCGCGTCTGGTCGGCTGGGCGAAGGATCCGGCGATCCGCGCGGTCCTGATCGAAGGGGAAGGGGAGAAGGCCTTCTGCGCCGGCGGCGACGTGCGGGCGGTCTACGACTCCGTCAAGACCACGCCCAGCGATCTCAATCGCGTCTTCTTCGCCGAAGAGTACCAACTCAACCGGCTGATCCACCGTCTCGGCAAGCCCTACATCGCCCTGATCGACGGCATCACCATGGGTGGCGGGCTCGGGCTTTCGGTCCACGGCACCCACCGGATCGCGACCGAGAAGACGATGGCGGCGATGCCCGAGACCGGCATCGGCCTCTTCCCCGACATCGGCGCGACCTGGTTCCTCAACCGCTGCCCCGGAAAGATGGGCCTCTACCTGGCGCTGACCGGCGCGCGCGTCCGGGCGGCCGATGCGCTGCTGGTCGGATTTGCCACGCACTACGCGCCGAGTTCGGCGCTCGATGACTTCAAGCGCGATCTCGTGGCCGGCACCGACGTCGACGCCGCGATCCGGAAGATCGCCACCGATCCCGGCCCTGCGCCGCTGGCGGATGCCAAGGCAGCGATCGACCGCACCTTCGCCGGCGGCTCGGTCGAGGCGATCCTCGCGGCCCTGGAGGCCGATGGCTCGGACTGGGCGAAAGAGACGCTGAAGACGTTGCATCCGAAGTCGCCGACCAGCCTCAAGGTGACCTTTGAGCAGCTCCGGCGCGGCGCCGGCCTCCCGATCGAGGATGTGCTGGTCATGGAGTACCGGATGACCCAGGTATTCATGGCCGGCCACGACTTCTTCGAAGGTATCCGCGCATTGCTGGTCGACAAGGACCAGTCGCCCAGGTGGAAGCCGCCGACGCTGGCCGAGGTGACTGAGGCCGACGTCGCGCGCTACTTTGAGCCGCTCGGCGCGAACGACATCAAGTTCGTCTGAAAAAAGAAGCACGGGAGGAAGGCATGGCGCGGATCGGCTTCATCGGCCTCGGCAACATGGGCGGGCCAATGGCCCGGAACCTGGTCAAGGCCGGCCACGAGGTGATCGGCTTCGACCTAGTGAAGGCGAACCTCGATGCGGCGACCGGCGTGAAAGCGGTCGCGTCTGCCGCCGAGGCGGCGGGCGGGGCAGATGCCGTGGTGACCATGCTGCCAGCGGGCGCGCATGTCCGCGAGGTGCTGACGGGCAAGGGCGGGGTACTGGCCGCGATGAAGGCGGGGGCGCTTCTGATCGACTCCTCGACCATCGACGTGGCGACCGCCCGCGACATGGAGGCGGCCGCCAAGGCAAAGGGCGTGCTGCTGGTCGATGCTCCGGTCTCGGGCGGCGTCGGCGGGGCCGAGGCGGGAACCCTGACCTTCATGGTCGGCGGATCCGAGGCCGCCTTCGCCGTGGCGCAGCCGATTCTGGAAAAGATGGGCAAGACCATCGTCCATGCCGGGGGGCCCGGGAACGGCCAGGCGGCCAAGATCTGCAACAACATGATTCTCGGAATTTCGATGATCGCGACCTCCGAAGCCTTCGCTTTGGCGCAGCGACTCGGCCTGGATGCTCAGAAATTGTTCGACATCAGTTCCAAGTCTTCCGGTCAATGCTGGTCGATGACGAGCTACTGCCCGGTCCCCGGACCGGTGCCGGCATCCCCGGCAAACCGCGGTTACAAGGCCGGTTTCACGGCCGCGATGATGTTGAAAGACTTGAAGCTTGCCCAGGAAGCCGCCGCCGCCGCCGGGGCCGTGACGCCGCTCGGCGCCGAGGCCGCCCAGCTTTACGGGCTGTTCTGCGGGCAGGGCAATGCGGCCCTCGACTTTTCAGGCGTCATCGGCTTGTTTCAAGACACAAAACCGGCCTAGCGCCCCCGCGCTCGGTAGAATATTGTAATCCCCTATGATAAAGCGCCTCGGGGGCTCGGGTCGGGGTGTGGGGTGCTAAAAGTCGAGCGAGGTTGATGTGCGCGCAGCGTATTTAGAGGCGATCCGGCTGATCGAGCGGCTGCACCGGCAGTTCCTCGAAGTCGTCAAGACCGAGCTGGATCGCCAGGGCATCGAAGACATCAACAACGTCCAGGCGCTGATCCTCTTCAATATCAGCGAGGACGAGCTCACCGTCGGCGAGCTCACGAACCGCGGCTACTACCTCGGCTCGAACGTTTCCTACAATGTGCGGAAAATGGTCGAGAACGGCTACCTGGCGCAGGAGCGTTCCGCCCACGACCGTCGCTCGATCCGCATCCGGCTCTCGCCGAAGGGGCTCGACCTCTGCAAGCGCATCGCCGCGATGTTCGACACCCACGCCGGCGCCATCTCGCAAGGCACGCTCAAGGACGAGCAGCTGAAGACGGCGAGCCAGACCTACCGCGAGCTCGAGCGGTTCTGGTCGGGCCTGCTCGACTACGGCGCGCGCGTCCCGCGTCTCGGCACCACCGCCGCCTGAGGTTTCCACGTCGTTGATCCGGTTTCGGGGGGCGCCGTCGCAACCGGACGGCGGCCAGGATCCTTGATTGCGGTATTCCGTTAGGTGGGCTGCTAGAGTGCCCGCCTTTCGTCGCCCACCCGAAGGATCGTCATGCGTCGCTCACAGCTTTTCCTGCCGACTCTCAAGGAAACCCCCACCGAGGCGCAGATCGTCTCGCATCGGCTGATGCTGCGCGCCGGCATGGTCCGCCAGACCTCGGCCGGCATCTATGCCTGGCTGCCGATGGGCTATCGGGTCCTGAAGAAGATCGAGCAGATCGTCCGCGAGGAGCAGGATCGTTCGGGCGCGCAGGAAGTCCTGATGCCGACCCTGCAATCGGCCGATCTCTGGCGGCAGAGCGGCCGTTACGACGACTACGGCAAGGAGATGCTGCGCATCAAGGATCGGCACGAGCGCGACATGCTCTACGGGCCGACCAACGAGGAGATGATCACCGACATCTTCAAGTCGTACGTTAAGAGCTACAAGGAGCTCCCGAAGAACCTCTATCACATCCAGTGGAAGTTCCGGGACGAGGTGCGGCCCCGCTTCGGCGTGATGCGCGGACGCGAGTTCCTGATGAAGGACGCGTATTCGTTCGACCTCGACTACGCGGCTTCCCGGCACGCCTACAACAAGATGTTCGTGGCCTACCTCAAGACCTATGACCGGATGGGGCTCAAGGCGATCCCGATGCGCGCCGACACCGGCCCGATCGGCGGCGATCTCAGCCACGAGTTCATCATCCTCGCCGAGACCGGCGAGAGCCAGGTGTTCTGCCACAAGGACTACGTCGAGTTCGACGTCGCCAACCTGGCGATCGACTTCGACGACGTTGCCGGCGTGCAGAAGGTGGTCGAGCGCTGGACCAGCCTCTATGCCGCGACCGACGAGAAGCATGACGCGGCCGAGTTCGAGAAGATCCCCGCGGATCGTCGCGTCAGCGCGCGCGGCATCGAGGTCGGCCACATCTTCCACTTCGGCACGAAGTACTCCGAGCCGCTCGGCGCCAAGGTCACCGGACCCAACGGCGAGCAGGTGACGGTGCTGATGGGATCCTACGGCATCGGCGTCTCGCGTCTCGTCGGCGGCATCATCGAGGCGAGCCACGACGACAACGGCATCGTCTGGCCGGAGTCGGTGGCGCCCTGGGGCGTCGGCATCGTCAATCTCAAGACCGGCGACGCCGAGTGCGACCGGGTCTCGAACGATCTCTACGAGAAGCTCGAGAAGGCGGGCCGCGAGCCGCTGCTCGACGATCGTGACGAGCGTCCGGGCTCGAAGTTCGCCGACATGGACCTGATCGGTCTCCCCTGGCAGGTCGCGGTCGGCCCGCGCGGGCTCAAGTCCGGCGTGGTCGAGCTCAAGAACCGCAAGACCGGCGAGAAGCAGGAGCTGTCGCCCGAGGCGGCGCTCGCCAAGCTCGCGGGCTGATGGCCGCTTTCGGCACCTTCGAGCGGATGATGGCGATGCGCTACCTGCGCGCGCGCCGCCAGGAAGGCTTCATCTCGGTCATCGCCTGGTTCTCGCTCGTCGGCATCGCTCTCGGCGTCGCCACGCTGATCATCGTGATGAGCGTGATGAACGGGTTTCGCCACGAGCTGATCGGCCGGATCGTCGGATTCAACGGACATGTCGTGATCTCGGGCGCTTCCGGCCCGATGCCCGACTTCGACGACGTGACCCGCGCCGTCCGCGGTCTTCCGGGCGTCACCTCCGCGGTGCCGATCGTCGACGGTCAGGTGATGGCGACCGCCAATGGCACGGCGACCGGCGCGTTGGTCCGCGGTGTCCGTGCCGAGGACCTTGCAGGCCGCCGGACCTTCGACGGCAGGCTTCGCTCCGGCAGCCTCGATGTCTTCGACGAGGACGAGGTCGTCATCGGCTACCGGCTTTCGCAGAAGCTGAGGGTGGGGCTCGGCGACAGGCTGACCTTGGTGGCGCCGACTTTCCAGGCTACCGCGCTCGGCAGCCTTCCCCGGACCCGAGACTACACGGTCGTCGCGATCTTCGATGTCGGCATGCCCGAGATCGATGCCGGCTACGTCTTCATGTCGCTCAAGGCGGCGCAGATCTTCTTTCGCGTGCCGGAGGCGGCGACCGGCGTCGAGATCAAGCTCGATGACCCGCTCCGGGTGGGCGAGTTCCGCGCTGTGGCGCAGGGACGGCTCGGGCCGAACTACCGTCTGCTCGACTGGCAGCAGGCGAATGCCAGTATCGTCAATGCGCTGACGGTCGAGCGGAACGTCATGTTCCTGATCCTGACGCTGATCATCCTGGTCGCCGCTTTCAACATCATCTCGTCGCTGATCATGCTGGTGAAGGACAAGACCCGGGACATCGCGATCCTGAGGACGATGGGCGCATCGCCTGGCGCCATCATGCGGGTCTTCTTCATGAGCGGTGCGTCAGTCGGCGTCCTAGGCACGATCGTCGGCTTCGCGCTCGGCCTTTCCTTTGCGCTCAACATCGAGAGCATCCGGCACTGGGTCGAGTCGCTGTCGGGCACGAACCTGTTCTCGGCCGAGATATCCTTCCTCGCGAGGCTGCCGTCGCGGGTCGAGACGCCCGAGGTGGTCGCCGTCGTCGCGATGGCGATCGGCCTTTCCGTCCTGGCGACGCTTTATCCGTCGTGGCGCGCCTCGCGGCTCGATCCGATCGAGGCGCTCCGCTATGAGTGAGGTCTCGTTCTGATGGCCATCTTCGGCACCTCGGAGCGAATGCTGGCGATGCGGTATCTCAGATCGCGCCGGCAGGAAGGGTTCATCTCCGTCATCGCCTGGTTCTCGCTGATCGGCATCGCGCTCGGCGTGGCGACACTGATCGTCGTCACCAGCGTGATGAACGGCTTCCGGCACGAGTTGATCACCCGCATCGTCGGCTTCAACGGACACGTGACGATCTACAGCGTCGGCGGCCCGATGCCGGACTACGAGGATGTGACGCGCTCGGTTCTCGGTCTCCCGGAGGTGGTGGCGGCCTCGCCGGTCATCGACGGCGAGGCGATGGTGACCGCCAATGGCATCGCTTCCGGCGCGTTGGTGCGCGGCATCCGCGGCGACGACCTGGCGTCGCGAAAGATCCTCGATGGAAAGCTCAAGGAAGGTTCGCTCGCAGGCTTCGAGGACGAGGAGATCGCGATCGGCTATCGCCTCGCGCAGAAGCTCAAGCTCAAGGTCGGGGACCGGCTGACCCTCGTGGCGCCCAATCCCCAGGGCGCCGCGCCGGCCAACCTGCCGCGTACCCGGGCCTATGCCGTCGGCGCCTTGTTCGACGTCGGCATGGCCGAGATCGATGCCGGCTACGTCTTCCTGCCGCTGTCGGCGGCGCAGGAGTTCTTCCGCGTGCCCGAGGCTGCCTCCGGAATCGAGGTCGTGCTCGAGAATCCGGAACGCGCGGCCGACTTCCGGCTCCTGGTCCTGAGCCGTCTCGGCGCGGGTTATCGTCCGTTCGACTGGCAGCAGGCGAATGCCGGCATCATGGATATGGTGCGCGTTCAGCGGAACGTCCTGTTCCTGATCCTGGCCCTGATCATCCTGGTCGCTGCCTTCAACATCGTCTCCTCCCTGATCATGCTGGTGAAGAGCAAGACCCACGACGTCGCCATCCTCAGGACGATGGGCGCGACCTCGGGCTCGGTGATGCGGGTGTTCCTCATGAGCGGCGCTGCGGTCGGCGTGCTCGGCACGCTCGTCGGCTTCGGCCTCGGTGTCGCTTTCGCGCTCAATATCGAGACGATCCGCCGCTGGATCGAGTCGATCTCCGGCACCGAGCTGTTCTCTGCCGAGATCTATTTCTTCAGCCAGCTGCCGTCGCGCGTCGAGCCGAGGGAAGTCGCCGCCATCGTGCTGATGGGTCTCGGGCTCTCCTTCCTCGCCACGCTTTACCCGTCCTGGCGGGCGGCGAGGCTCGATCCGATCGAGGCGCTCCGCCATGAGTGAACCGACCCTCGCGCTTCGCGGCGTGACCCGCGTCTTCCGCCAGGGCGAGCGACAGCTCAAGGTTCTGCGCGGCGTCGACCTGACCCTGACCCGTGGCGAGCTGGTGGCGCTCGTAGGTCCGTCGGGGGCCGGCAAGTCGACGCTGCTCCACATCGCCGGTCTCCTGGAGCGGCCCGACGGCGGCTCCGTCGAGGTCGGCGGCATTGCCTGCTCGACCTTGAGCGACGGCGACCGGACGCGCATCCGTCGCGATACGGTCGGCTTCGTCTACCAGTTCCATCACCTGCTGCCGGAGTTCTCGGCGCTCGAGAACGTCATGCTGCCGCAGCTGATCGCCGGCCTCTCCAAGCGCGAAGCCCGCGAGCGCGCACGCCAGCTGCTCGGCATGGTGGGCCTGGCCGAGCGGGCTTCCCACCGTCCGGGCCGGCTCTCGGGCGGCGAGCAGCAGCGCGTGGCGATCGTTCGCGCCATCGCCAACGTGCCCCGTGTGCTCTTGGCCGACGAGCCGACCGGCAACCTGGACCCGTCGACGGCCGAAGGCGTCTTCCAGCAGCTGCAGAAGCTGGTGAAGGCGACGGGGCTTTCGGCGCTGATCGCGACCCACAACCTGGACCTCGCGCGCCGCATGGACCGCGTGCTGGAGCTCAAGGACGGATTGGTGATGCCGGCCTGAGAGCGGCAACCGTCGGCGCGGTTCGGCGTTCTACCGCCGAGTGTCCCCAGGCGCGGTGGTTCCATGACCTACACTTCCCTCGTCACCGAAGGTTCGGGTCATCGCGGCGTGATCGTCCATTCGATGGACGAGTCCGCGTTGCAGGCGATGAACCGGCGGCGCAGCAAGCTCGTGCTGTGCGTCGACGACGATCCCAACATCCGCCAGATCGTGAAGCACTGCCTTTCCGACGCGGGCTATCCGGTGCTGGTCTGCCGTGATGGCGACCTGTGCCTGTCGATGCTGAGCCGCTATGAGCCGCGCATGATCCTGCTCGATGTCGAGATGCCCGAGCTGGACGGTTTCGAAACGCTGAAGGAAATCCGCGCGCGCTTTCCGCATCTCCGCGCCAAGGTCATGTTCCTGACCGGCCGGCGGATGATGGGAGACGTCCAGCAGGCGCGTGGCCTGGACGCCGACGGCTATATGATCAAGCCGTTCACTCGCGCGAACCTGGTACGGCGTCTCGATCGACTGACCGGGATCTAGGCTTCCGCCCGCCCGAGCGCTCGATCCGGCGCGCCACCGCTTCCAGCCTTTCGAGGCCGGAACCGATGGCGCCGGTGTCCAGGCCGCGGCCGGCCAGAGCCTGGTCGACGAGCTGTTCGAGCTTGCCGGCGACGGCCGTTATGTCGCGGTAGCCGAAGGTGCTGCCGGATCCGTAGAGGCGGTGGACTTCGCGCCGGAGCCGGATGCCGGCGTCGCGGTCGCCTTCGCGCCACGCCCGCCAGTCGCGCATGATCCCGGCCATGGTGCGGTCCAGGTTGGCGGCATAGTCGCGCCGGAGCGCCGCCAGCCCGTCGGTGAGGCGGCTACCCATGGTGCGCCTGCCAGATCCGGCGGACCCGATCGGCAAGCTCGTAGGGGTCGTATGGCTTTGCGATGACGCCGAGGGCGCCCATATCCCGATACCGCTCTGCATCCTGGGGCATGGCTTGTCCGGTGACAAAGATCACCGGAAGGTCGTGCATTTCCGGATCTCGGCGGATCGAGGCAAGGACGGCCTGGCCGTCCATGTCGGGAAGGTTGGCGTCTAGCAGGAGGAGGTCGGGTCGGAATCGCCGCGCCCATCGCAGAGTCTTACCGCCGCGGTCGCACAGCTCGACCGCGAAACCGCCGGCTTCCTCAAGGGCGAGGCCCGTCGCCTTCCCGATGATCGGATCGTCCTCGACGACGAGGATCCGGCTGGGGGAAACGACGGTCGTTTCGTTGTGTCCGTTGGTATGCATGCTGATGGTCCCGTCGCTTCCGAGGCAAACGGTTGATCAGCAACGGAGTTCCCACGCGATGTGAGGCCTAGCTGTGACCGATCGCGAAATCGTTCCGGCCGGTCCGATCCCGCCCTCTCAACAGCCAGAGGGGGCGGCGGGCGAAGTCGACCGTGTAGCCGCTCTTGTCGGTCGTCGCGATCAGGTTCCGGTCGAAATGCGAGGTGCCCGGCATGTAGCGGATCGCGACGCCGGCCCGGCGCCTCGGCGAGCGGTTCGGGGCCGAGCCGTGGATCATGTAGACGTCGTGCAGCGACATCTGGCCGGGCTCGAGCTCGATATCGACCGCGGTCTTCTCGTCGAAGGTGCCGTCGGCCGCGCGCTGGGTCAGCACCACGTCCGTGCGGTTTTCCATCAGGTGCGGATGCAGGACCTGGCCGCGATGCGATCCCGGGATCACGCGGAGGCAGCCGTTCTCGACCGTGGAAGGATCGAGCGCGATCCAGGCGGTGCAGGTGCCGAGCGGACGGATCGGCCAGTACTGGCCGTCCTGGTGCCAGGGCACCTCCATCCCGTCGCCGCCCGGCTTGCAGAAGATCTGACAACCCCAGAGCACGATGTCGGGGCCGATCGCATCCGCAACGAGGTCGAGGATCGCCTCGTCCCTGGCGAGATCGAGGAAGGCGCTGCTGCCGCGCACGCCTTCGCTGTTCTTGCCCTCGATATGCGCGCTGACGAGACGCTCCGGCCGGATCGTCGGGTTGTCGCGGATCAGCGTGTCGAGCACGCTGCGCAACGCGTCGACGCGTGCCTGCGGCAAGCGATAGGACGGGACGACGTAGCCGTCCTTCTCGTACTTCGCCTTCTCGGCGGCGCTGAGCCCGGCCACGATCAGAGCTCCGGGCGACGGTCGCGCCAGCCGGCCGCCTGCTCGTAGGCGTGACCGGCCCGCAGCACCAACGCGTCATCATGCGGCTTTGCCGCGATCTGCATCGACAGCGGCAGCCCGTCCTTGGTGAAGCCGGTGCAGACGCTGGCGGCCGGCGCGCCGGCGATGTTGAACGGCGTCATGACCAGGCGCCCGCGGCCCATGACCGAGGGCAGGTCGTAGAGCTCGTCGAGCGTCGGCGCCGGCGCCAGCGAGCAGCCGGTGACCGCGACGTCGACCTTGGCCAGAGCCTCGTCGTAGGCCTTGCAGAGCAGGGTGCGGTGGCGAAGCGCCTGGATGTAGTCGGCGGCCGACAGCATCGCGCCCGACAGGAGACGTTCGCGCGTGACGCGGGCGAAGATGTTCGGACGCGTGCGCAGGTCGCGCTCGTGGATCGCATAGGCCTCGGCCTGCAGGATCACGCGGCAGCAGGCGTCCCACTCGGCCAACGGGGGCAGGTCGATATCGACCAGCTTGGCGCCGAGCTTCTTCAGGACGAGGAGCGCGTCCTCGATCGCCTTCCTGGCCTCGCGCGTTGCCTCGACGTCCTTCTCGAAGAAGCGGCGGATCACGCCGACCTTCATGCCGCGGATACCGTCCTTCAGCGCCCGCGTGTAGCTCGGCAGCTTCTCCGGTGCGGACGACGCCGGATCTCGGGCATCCGGACCGGCGATCGCATCCAGCAACATCGCGCCGTCCTCGAGCGTCCAGGTCATCGGGCCGCAGTGGTCGAGCGAGAACGAGAGCGGGTACACGCCGGCGCGGCTCACAAGGCCGTAGGTGGGCTTGAAGCCGGCGATGCCGCAGAAAGCCGAAGGCCCGCGGATCGAGCCCGAGGTGTCTGAGCCCATGGTCGCGGTGACGAGACCCGCCGCCATCGCCGATCCCGAACCGGACGACGAGCCGCCGGTGAAGTAGCCGGGCTTCCACGGATTGACCGCGGGCGGGAAGGGCAGATCCTTGGCCGGGCCGCCGGTCGCGAACTCGTGCGTGGCGAGCTTGCCGACGAGCACCATGCCCGCCTGGTTCAGCTTCGCGGCGACGGCCGAGTCCTCGGCCGGGACGTTCTTCAGCAGCACCTTGGAATGCGCGGTCGTCCGCACGCCCTTGGTGGCATAGATGTCCTTTAGGCCGAGCGGGATGCCGTGCAGCGGCCCGATGCGCCTGCCGGCCTTGATCTGGCTGTGCGCCTTCTTCGCCGCCTTGCGCGCTTCGTCGGCCAGGACGAGGACGAAAGCATTCAGCGTCGGGTTCAGCTTGGCGATGCGATCTAGCGAGGCCTCGACGAGGTCGACCGGCGAGAGCTTGCCGCGGGCGATGCGACGCGAGGCCTCGGCGACGGTGAGGTAATGCAGCTCGGTCATCGTCTAGCCTCGGCGGCTCGGGTGAAAGACATGCGAGGGCTCGTCTGCGTAGTCGAAGCTGCGCGGCACACGATCGATCGCGGTCTTGTTTGCGGCATCTGCGGCGATCGTCGACGCGGTCAGCGCGGCATCGAGAGTGAGGCCGGCGCGTCGCGCCATGCCGGCGATCGGATTTGCTATCGGCAGGTCGGGCGCCGGCAGTCGATCGAGCAAGCCGAAGGCCCAGTCGGAAAGCGCCAGCAGCTCGCGGTCCTTGCCGCGCGATGCCACGAGCTGGATCGCCAGCGGCAGGCCGTTGGGACCGAGCCCGGTCGGCAGGCTGACGCAAGGCGTACCGACGAGGGTCCAGAGACGCTGGAACTCGGGGTCGCCGGTCCACGACAGGCCGGCAGGTGCTTCGCCCGATGCCGCCGGCGTCAGGATCGCGTCGTAGCCTTTGAGGAAGTCGTCGACGGCGATGATGCAGGCGGCGCGGGTCGCTTCGGCATCGGCGACAAGCGCCGGCGAGCAGGCGAGGCCTGCGGCGATGCGATCGCGGAAGCTGCCGCTCATCAGGGCTCGATGGTCGCGCCACTCGGCCGTGAAGGCGCGTGCGGCGCCGACGGCCATCAATACTTCCTGGGCGGCGAAGCCTCGCTCGCAGATGCCGGGCAACTCCGCGCGCTCGACGATTGCATGCGGGGTGAGCCTGGCGACGGTGTCGTTCAATGCGGCTTCGGCAGCAGCATCGAGCGGCGCGCGCGCGCGGGTACGGACGACGGCGATCCTGGGCTTGCGCGAGATCGCCGGCCGCGTGTCCTTCACGCCGGCGAGCACCGCATGAAAGAGGAGCAGGTCGTCCGGCGTCCGCGCATAGAAGCCGAGCGTGTCGAGCTCGGCCGCGAGCGGCTGGATGCCGCGGAGCGACAGCACGCCTCTGGTCGCCTTGTAGCCAGGAGTGCCGCAATAGGCGGCGGGGCGGATGACCGATCCTGCCGTCTGCGTCGCGAAGGCGAGCGGCAGGATGCCGGCGCCCACGGCCGCCGCCGATCCCGAGGAAGAGCCGCCCGGCGTATGCGCTAGATTGTAGGGATTGCCGGTCGGGCCGGGATGGCGTCCGGCGAATTCGGTGGTCACTGTCTTGCCGAAGGCCACGCCGGAAGCCTTCCGTACCGCGGAGACGCACTCGGCATCGGCTTCCGGGCGATGTCCCAGCCGGATCGGCGAGTTGCACTCGGTCGGCATGTCGGCCGTATCGATGATGTCCTTGATGCCGACCGGCACGCCGGCGAGCGCGCCTTTCTTCGGGGCCTTGTCGACCGCGCGCGCCTGGGCGAGCGCAAGCGCAGGATCGAGATAAGCGAAGGCCCGGAGCTTCGGCTCGACGGCTGTGACGCGCTCGAGATACGCCTCGGTTAGCGCTTCCGCGCGGAGCTTGCCGTCGCGGACCTTCGCGGCCGCCTCACGCGCGGAGAGATCGGCGGGGCCGGCCATCAGCGCCTCCGACTCGGCACGAAGACTTGTGCGGGCTCGACCTCGTAGGGAAGCTCGCGCGGCAGCTTCGCCGCCATTTCCTGCAACACGGCATCACCTTCGGCCCAGGCTCGGGCGAGCTGGTCGTCGAGCGCGAGACCGGCTCGCCGCTGGAGCGCCGCCATTGGCGGAGCGGCTGCGAGTGAAGGCGGCTGGATCGCGCCCAAGATGTTGAAGGCCCAGTCGGAAAGCGCGAGCAGCTCGCGGTCCTTGCCGCGCGCGCCGACGAGCTGGAGCCCGACCGGCAGCCCGTTGGGCCCGAGCCCGACCGGCAGGCTGACGCAGGGCGTGCCGAGGAAAGTCCAGAGTCGATTGAATTCGGGATGGCCCGTCGACTGCAGGCCTTTCAGCGCTTCGCCCGGCGCGGACGGCGTCAGGATCGCATCGTAGTCCTTGAAGAAGGCCTGAATGGCGGCGATGCCCTCGGCCCGAGTCGCCTCCGCCTCCGCAAGTCGGGCCGCGGAGACGCCGCGTCCGTTCTCGATCGAATCGAGCAGCATCACGCTCAGCAGGTCACGATGCTTTCTCTCGAGCGCGTCATAGGAACGCGCGATACCGGCGGCCATGACCGCGCCCTGTGCCTCGAAGCCACGGTCGCAGGCTGCCGCCAGTTGCACGTAGCTGATCTCGGCATGCGGCCCGAGGCGGCGGGCGGCATCCTCGACGACGTCGGCGCTGGCGCGCTCGATCTTCGACCAGGCGCGGGTCCAGACGACGGCGAGGCGCGGTTTCCGTGAGATACCGGGCTTGGTGTCCTTCACGCCGGCGACGGCGGCATGGAACAGCAGCACGTCGTCGGGCGTGCGGGCGTAGAGGCCGAGCGTGTCGAGATCTTCGGCGAGCGGATGCACGCCTTTGAGCGAGAGGGACTCGCGCGTCGCCTTGTAGCCGACGGCGCCGCAGTAGGAGGCGGGCCGGATCACCGAGCCGCCGGTCTGGGTTCCGAAGGCGAGAGGCAGAGTGCCGGCGGCGACGGCGGCAGCCGAACCTGAGGAGGATCCTCCCGGCGTGTGCGCGAGGTTGTAGGGATTTGCGGTCGGGCCCGGCCAGTTGCTGGCGAACTCGGTCGTCACCGTCTTGGCGAAGACGATGCCCGCGGCCTTGCGGACCGCGGCGACGCAGTCTGCGTCCTTGGCCGGCCGACGGCCGCGATAGATCGCCGAGTTGCACTCGGTCGGCTGATCGGCGGTGTCGATGATGTCCTTGACGCCGACCGGCACGCCGGCGAGCACGCCCTTCTTCTTCGCCTTGTCGATCGCCCGCGCCTGGGCGCGGACGAGATCGGGCTCGAGATAGGCGAAGGCACGGAGCCGAGGCTCGATCGCCTCGGCTCGTTCCAGGTAGGCCTCGGCAAGCGCCTCGGCCTTGAGGTTTCCCGCCGCGACCGCCTTGGCCGCAGCGCGGGCAGACAGAGCGGCGGGATCGGCCATCGCTACTTCGTCCGGCCGGGCTTCGGCGTGCCGTCGAACCACCACTTGCCGCCGACGACCATGCCGGCGTTCACCAGGCGATGCTTGCCGACTAGGGTCTCGCCCATCACGTCCATGTACTCGAACTTGCCCTTGCGATGATCGAGCACGACGGCGTCGCCGACCGAGCCGACCTTGAGGGTGCCGAGATCAGGGCGGCGGATCGCCTTGGCGGGGTTGACCGTCGCGGCGCGGATCACGTCGTTCAGCGACATGCCGAGGCAGAGGAACTTCGACAGCGTGACCATGTTGTCGATCATGCCCCCCGACTCGACCGACAGGCAGTGGATGTCGGAGGAGATGCAGTCGGGCATGAAGCCGTTCTCGATCATCTCGCGGCCGGTCTTGAAGCCGAACGAGCCGGCGCCGTGGCCGACGTCGAAGAAGATGCCGCGCGCACGCGCCTCGTTGATCTCCGAGCGCACGCGGCCGGTGCCGTCGATCGGCGCGTTGGGGAACGGACGGAAGCAGTGGGTCAGCACGTCGCCCGGCCGCATGCGGTCCAGCACCTCGCGGCGCGACGGCGGCGGATGGTCGAGGTGGCACATGACGGGAATGCCGAGGTCGTCGGCGACCTCGACCGCCATGTCGAGCGGCATGTGGCCCGAGTCGCCGCCGGCACCACGGCCGACGCGCACCTTGATGCCGACGATGACGTCGCGATTCTCGTCGGCGACACGGCGGCACTCGCCGAGATCCATCAGGCGGAGGTCCTGGCACTCGCCGACCATCGTGGTCTTCGAGAAGGCGTAGATGCCGGGGAAGGAGATGTTGAGGTAGGCGACGATGCGGACCGGGCACGGCTCGATCACGTGCTTGCGAAAGCCCATGAAGTTCGCCGGGCCGGAGGAACCCGCGTCGACCAGCGTGGTCGAACCGCCCGTCTGGGCGCTCATGATCGGATCGACGCCGAGCGAGGTGCCGAGGTGATAGATGTGGGTGTGGAGATCGATGATACCCGGCACCACCACCTTGCCGGAGACGTCCCGCGTCTCGCCCTTCGCCGAGGCCTTGAGGCCGGGGCCGATGGCCGCGACCTTGCCCTTGTTGAACGCGACGTCGGCAGTCGTGTCGAGATCCTGGCTCGGGTCGACGACCCGACCACCCTTCAGCACCAAGTCGTACATGTAGGTCCTTCCCCTTTAGGCGCCCGTACTATCGGAAAAATGTTTCGCCCCGGCAAGTTTGCTGGAATCTTGGCGAACCGCCCAAGGATTTCGGAAGGAACGAGCGATGGAAGTCGAATGGTCGCGCCTGAAGGCGCATGAACTGCGTGATCTGGCCAAGCGCGACGGGATCGTGGTGGTACCGATCGGCGCGACCGAGCAGCACGGGCCGCACCTGCCGGTCATGGTCGACTACCGGCTCGCGACCGAGGTCTGCCACCGCGCCGCCCGCCTGGTCGCCAAGACCGACCCGATCGCGGTGACGCCGACTCTGCCTTTCGGCATGTCCGAGCACCACATGCCGCTCGGCGGCACGATCACGCTCGACTTCCCGACGATGCTGTCGACCTTCCGCTGCGTCGTGCGCTCGCTGGTCCAGCAGGGATTCCGGCGAATCTTCATCCTGAACGGCCATGGTGGCAACACCACGCCGCTCGACGTGATCGTCACCGAGCTCACCATCGAGTTCAAGATTCCGCTGGCGTACGCCACGTACTGGGGCATCGGGGAGAAGCGGATCGCGGCGCTGCTCGACCGTCAGAAGGCGCTGCTGCATGCCTGCGAGGCCGAGACCTCGATGATCATGGCACTGGCGCCCGAGCTCGTGGACAAGGAGTCGCTCTCGCAGATGCACGGGCCCTACATCCCGGGGGGCTCCTCGATCGCCGGCGTCAATCCTGCGGCGGTCCGCTGGCGCTACATCCCGACGCGCTCGCCGAACGGCGTCATCGGCGATGCCGCGACCGCGTCGGAAGAGAAGGGCGAGAAGCTCCTGGACGCGATCGCCGAGGAGCTGGCGATAACGCTCAAGAACAAGGACTTCTGGAACGCGCCGATCTGAGTCGCTGAGACATCGAGGCTCGCCCCCACTCTAACCCTCCCCTTGATGGGGGAGGGCAGGGTGGGGGGAGCCGTAGGGCTCCGCCTACTTCACTTCGACGATCGCCTCGATCTCCACCGGGATGCCGGACGGCAGGCTGCCCATGCCGACGGCGGACCGGGCATGCCTGCCCTTGTCGCCGAAGACCTCGACGAAGAGATCCGAGCAGCCGTTGACGACCTTCGGCTGCTCGCCGAACTCCGGCGTGCCGTTGACCATGCCCAGCACCTTGACCACGCGCTCGACGCGGTCGAGATCGCCGAGGAATTCCTTCAGCACCGCGATCAGCACGAGGCCGACCGAGCGCGCGTGCTTGTAGGCGTCCTCGACCGAGATGTCCTTCGGCACCTTGCCGGAAGGACGCGGCTTTCCGGGCTCGGCCAGCGGGCCCTTTCCGGCGAGGTAGACGAGGTTGCCGGTCTGCACCGCATGCATGTAGTTGCCGGCGGCGGCCGGCACCGCCGGCAGCGTGATGCCGAGCTCCTTCAGGCGCGCTTCGATCTTGGCCATGGCTACTTCACCTCGACGATGCATTCGATCTCGACCGTGATGTTCATCGGCAGGCTGCCCATGCCGACGGCGGAACGGGCGTGCTTGCCCTTGTCGCCGAACACCTCGACGAAGAGATCGGAGCAGCCGTTGATCACCTTCGGATGCTCGCCGAATTCCGGCGTGGCATTGACCATGCCCAGCACCTTGACGATGCGGTTCACGCGGTCGAGGTCGCCGAGCGTGTTCTTCAGCACCGAGATCAGGATGAGGCCGACCGAGCGGGCGTCCTGATAGGCCTTCTCGATCGTGACGTCCTTGCCGACCTTGCCGGACGGCATCGGACCGCCCTTCGGGTCGAACGGGCCCTTGCCGGCGAGATACACGCAATTTCCGGTCTGGACCGCATGGACATAGGAGCCCATCGGTGGGCCCGGGTCGGGAAGGGTGATGCCGAGCTGCTTCAGGCGCTCTTCGATCTTCATGACTGTCGCTCACGGTTTTCGGGGACGGGAAGAAGGGCGCGACACGGTAAGCGGTTTCCCCTAGGAAATGAAGCCGCAGCTCCAGGGAGGCTTCGATGCGCATCGCCGATCTCGAAGGAAAGTCGGTTCTCGTCACCGGTTCGTCCACCGGTATCGGTGCGGCCGTCGCCGTCGCCTTTGCAAAGTCCGGCATGAAGGTCGCGGTGCACTACAATTCGAGCAAGGCACCGGCCGAGAAGGTCGCGGCCGAGGTCGAGGCGGCGGGCGGCAGGGCGATCCTGCTGGCGGGCGACGTCCGCAAGACCGACGTGTGCAACGGCCTCGTCGAAAAGACGATCAAGGCTTTCGGTGGGCTCGACGTGCTGGTGAACAACGCCGGCTCGGTGGTGAACCGGGTTCCGGCGCAGGACCTGAGCGACGAGTTCTACGACGAGGTGATGGACCTCAACGCGCGCTCGGTCTTCGCCTGCTGCCGGGCGGCGGTGCGCGCCTTCCTGGCGAAAGGTTCGAACGGCAAGGCCGCCGGCAACATAATAAACACGACCTCGGTGGCTGCCAGGAACGGCGGAGGCGCGGGATCGATCCTCTATGCGGGCGCCAAAGGCTTCGTCTCGAGCTTCACACGCGGACTGGCCAAGGAGCTCGCGCCGACCGGGATACGCGTCAATGCGGTGGCGCCGGGCATCATCCGAACCCCGCTGCACGACCGGCTGACCAAGCCGGAAGCCTACCAGGTGATGGTCGACCTGACGCCGATGAAGCGCGACGGCACCGCCGAGGAATGCACCGGCGCCTATCTGTATCTCGCCTCCGACGAGCTATCGAGCTTCGTCACCGGACAGGTGATCGAGGTCAATGGCGGATTGCTGATGCCGTAAACGAGAAGGGCGCGGGATCTCCCGCGCCCTTCCGTCTCCATCTCCTGCGACTGGGGCTTAAGCGGCCTCGACCTTCACCAGGAAGTCGCCGACCTGGCGTTCCAGCGTCGAGGATTGGCGCGCGAGGCCTTCCGCGGCGGTGAGCACGGCGCGCGCCGCCGACCCGGCCTCGCTCACCGACTCGCGGACGCCGGCGATGTTGGATGACACCTCGTCGGTGCCGGCCGCCGCCATCTGCACGTTCTGCGCGATCTCGCGGGCGGCGGCATCCTGCTGCTCGACGGCGGAGGCGATGCCGGTCGCGATCTGGCTGACCTCGCCGATCGTCTGCGAGATCCCGCTGATCGCCTGCACGGCGGACTGGGTCGCCGACTGGATGCCCTGGATCTGCGCCGCGATCTCCTCGGTCGCCTTGGCCGTCTGGTTGGCCAGGCTCTTCACTTCCGAGGCGACCACGGCGAATCCCTTGCCCGCTTCTCCGGCCCGCGCGGCTTCGATCGTCGCGTTGAGAGCCAGCAGATTGGTCTGGCTCGCGATGTCGTTGATCAGGCGGACCACCTCACCGATTTTCTGGGCGCCGTCGGCGAGCGACTGCACGGACTGGTCGGTGCGGTTCGCCTCGTCGACCGCCCGCTGGGCGACCTTGGCCGATTCGGCAACCTGACGGCCGATCTCGCCGATCGACGAGGACAGCTCCTCGGCCGCAGCCGCCACTGTCTGCACGTTGGAGGACGTGGTGTGCGAAGCCTGCGCAACCGTGCTCGATCGTGTCTCGGTCGAGGACGTCAGCCGGCTCATGGCCTCGGCCGAACCTTGCATCTCGGTCGCTGTACCGGAGAGCGTGCGGACGACCTGATCCATGGTCTCGCCGAAGGACTTGGTCAGCGCCTCGAGCCCTCGCCGGCGCTCCTCGCGCTGCGATTCGTCGGCCCGCTTGGCGGCCTCCGCGGCAACCGCCCGGATCGCGTTCTCGCGGAAGACGACGACGGCGCGCGCCATGTCGCCGATCTCGTCGCGGCGGTCGGCGGCCGGCACCTCGACGGAGGTGTCCCCACTGGCGAGCCCCTGCATGGTCTGGGTCAGGCGGCCGATAGGCCGAGCGACGAGACCGATCGCGATCAGGCTGGCGAGGCCGGCGCCGAACAGGAGGCCGATGGCGGCGACGGCCAGCACCTCGATCGCGGTCGAGCGCTGATAGTCAGCCAGCTCGGCCGCCATCCGGTCGATTTCCTTGTTGTTGGTGTCGGCGAGGTCCTGGACCGCCTTGTTGAGCGCTTGGCGGTTCGAGCGGTTGGCGTCGTTGTCGCCGAATTCGCGGGCCGCTGCGCCGGAAACCTCGGTGCCAAGGCGGGCAAGCTCTGTCCGAAAGCGGATGAAGTCGCGCGCGGCCGCCTCGACCTTCGCGAAGCCGGCAGCGTTTCCTGATTCGACCAGCGCCTTCCATTCGCCGAGGCGGGTATCGAGCTGCTTCAGGTCGTCGAGGAGCGGCTTGGCGAATTTCTCGGCTTCGGCCTTGTCCTTGGCCATGTACACGCCACGCGACTCCATGACGGTCGCGAGCACGAGCCCATTGACCCTCTCGCCGACCACCGCGCGCTTGGAGGCGCGCTGGATCAAATCGACCTGGGTGTCATAGGTCTTGAGCGCATGAAGGCTCTGGGCCGCGACGGCGACGGCCACCAGCGCGAGGATGCCGACGACGACATGAACCTTGGCAGTAATTCGGATGTGCGAAAGCCACGCCACGACCTGTCTCCATGAAACGGTTTCGGAGGGACCGCCAGGGGGCCCTTTGTGGCGTGGAAGATGAGGTCGTCGGGTAAATCCCGGGTTAACGTATTTCTCAACGTGAAACAGGTTCGGACAGTTGATGACAAGGACTTGTTCGTCAGTGTTAAGGGATTGTTGACGGGGCGACAGGCCATAGGAGAGACTGCGTTTGGCGCTGGCTCCGGGGGGGCTCCCTCGTGGTTGGCAAGCCCAACTAAGGTCGAGGGGAGGCACGCGCGATACAGCTTCCGTTCAACGGGGGTGGACGCGCGTTGCTGGTTCTAGGAGTCGCCGCTGGCGCCGGTTGCGCCGATGTGGGTTTGTTTGGCTTTCGGCCGCGTGCGCGGGGGTGACGATGTATGCCTATTTGATCCGGCGAATTCTCGCGACCATCCCGGTCATGGCCGTGGTTGCGATCTTCGTCTTTTCGCTCCTGTTCCTCAGCCCCGGCGATCCGGCGGCGATCATCGCCGGCGATCTCGCAACCGCCGACGACATCGCGCGGATCCGCGAGCGGCTCGGCCTGAACGAGCCCTTCCTGGTCCAGTTCGGCAAGTGGACCTTCAACCTGATGCAGGGCGACCTCGGCGTGTCGATCTTCTCGAACCTGCCGGTGTCCAAGCTGATGATGCAGCGGCTCGAGCCGACGCTGCTGCTGACCACGACGACCTTGATCATCGCCATCTGCGCCGCGGTGCCGATGGGCGTGATCGCCGCATGGAAGGCCGGCACGATTGTCGATCGCGGCGTGATGCTTTTTGCGGTCCTGGGCTTCTCGTTCCCCTCCTTCGTGCTGGGCTACCTTCTGATCTACGCTTTCGCGATCAAGCTCGAGGTGCTGCCGGTGCAGGGCTACACCTCCATCAGCAAAGGGTTCGGGCCCTTCCTCAACAACATCATCCTGCCGTCGCTGACTCTCGGCATGGTGCAGGCGGCCCTGATCGCGCGCATGACCCGCACCTCGGTGCTGGAGGTGCTGGCGGAGGACTACATCCGGACCGCGCACTCCAAGGGCCTCGCCACTCACAAGGTGCTGATCGGCCATGCGCTGAAGAACGCCGCGGTGCCGATCGTCACCATCATCGGCGTCAGCTTCGCCCTTCTGATCGGCGGCGCCATCATCACCGAGAGCGTGTTCGCGATCCCGGGCCTCGGACGGTTGACCGTCGATGCGATCCTGAGACGCGACTATCCGATCATCCAGGGCGTGATCCTGGTCTTCAGCGGTGCCTACGTGCTGGTGAACCTGGCCGTCGACATCATCTACACCTTCCTCGATCCGCGTATCCGGTATTGATGGAAACGCGCAGGCAAGGAGTCCTCCAATGACCGCGACCACCCCCGCCGTCATCGACATCGTCGAGCCGCCGAAGCCGCTCAGCCGGGTCGTGTACGAGTTCGCCCGTCGCAATCCGACCGTGATCTTCGGATCCGGCCTGCTGCTGGCGATGGTGTTCATGGCGATATTCGCGCCGCTGTTCGCGCCGGGCGATCCCCTGGCGCTAGCGCCGGCGCGGCGTCTTCGCCCGCCGTCGAGCACCTACTGGTTCGGCACCGACATGTTCGGCCGCGACGTCTATACGCGCACTATCTACGGCGCCCGCATCTCGCTGATCGTCGGCATCTCGGTCTCGATCGTTTCGACCGCCGTCGGCCTCTTCATCGGCCTTCTCAGCGGCTACGTCCGCGGCGTCGACGCGGTGGTGATGCGGATCATGGATGGCCTGATGGCGATCCCCGGCATCCTTCTCGCCATCGCGATGATGGCGCTGACCAAGGCGTCGGTGGAGAACGTGATCATCGCCATCTCGATCCCGGAGATCCCGCGCGTCGTGCGCCTGGTCCGCGGCGTCGTGCTCCAGATCCGCGAGCAGCCCTACATCGAGGCGGCTCAGTCGATCGGCACGCGCTTCCATCGCATCTTGCTGAAGCACATCCTGCCGAACATCACGGCGCCGCTGATCGTGCAGGCGACCTACATCTGCGCCGCCGCGGTGCTGATCGAGGCGGGCCTGTCGTTCCTCGGCGCCGGCACGCCGCCGAACATCCCGAGCTGGGGCAACATCATGGCGGAGGGGCGTACCTTCTTCCAGATCGCCTTCTGGATCATCCTGTTCCCGGGCCTGTTCCTGTCGGTGACCGTGCTCGCGATCAATCTCCTCGGCGACGGGTTGCGCGACGCGCTCGATCCGCGTCTTGCCCGCCGCATGTGACGACCGCACAAGGAAACCGCTAGTGACGGCAACCCAGACGATGACCCGCCCCGGCCAAGGTGCGGGTGGTGTCGAGAAGGTCCTCGAGATCGAGGATCTCAAGACGCACTTCTTCACCCGCGACGGCGTGGTGAAGGCGGTCGACGGCGTCAGCTACCACGTGCTCAAGGGCGAGACCCTCGGCGTGGTCGGCGAGTCCGGCTGCGGCAAATCGGTGACCGCGCTTTCGGTCCTCCGACTGATCGCCAAGCCCGGGCGCGTCGTCCAGGGCTCGATCAAGATGTCGGGGCGCGATCTTCTCAAGGTTTCCGAAGAGGAGATGCGGACGATCCGCGGCAACGACGTCTCGATGATCTTCCAGGAGCCGATGACGTCGCTGAACCCGGTGCTGACGCTGGGCCGGCAGATCTCAGAGACGATCATGCTGCACCAGGGCCTCAGCAAGAAGGACGCCTGGGACAAGTCGATCGAGATGCTGAAGCTGGTCCGCATTCCGGAAGCGGAGCGGCGGGTCCACGAATATCCGTTCCAGATGTCGGGCGGCATGCGTCAGCGCGTCATGATCGCGATGGCATTGTCCTGTAACCCCAAGGTCCTGCTCGCCGACGAGCCGACGACCGCGCTCGACGTCACCATCCAGGCGCAGATCATCCATCTGATGATGGAGCTCAAGGAGAAGACGGGCACCGCGATCGTGCTGATCACGCACGATCTCGGCGTCGTCGCAGAGACCTGTCAGCGTGTCGTCGTCATGTATGCCGGCAAGAAGGTCGAGGAAGCGACCTCGGACGAGCTGTTCGAGCATCCGCTTCATCCCTATACGCTCGGCCTGATGAAGTCCGTGCCGCGTCTCGACCGTGCGGCGGGCGATACGCAGGGACGCCTGATGGAAATCCCGGGCATGGTGCCCTCGCTCAAGAACATGCCGGTCGGGTGCGCGTTCGCGCCCCGGTGCGGGTTTGCGACGGAGCGGTGTCGCGTGGAGGTCCCACCTTTCGAGATGAAGACCAACGGTCATTACGCTGCCTGCTTCCATTCCGACAAGGTCGCGGAGACCTTCCATGGCTAACGCCGCGGCCCCCAAGAAGGGCAACCTCCTCGAGGTCACGGACCTCAAGAAGCACTTCCCGATCCGCAAAGGCATTCTTTCGCGCGTCCAGGGATACGTTTACGCCGTCGACGGCGTCAGCTTCACGATCGGCCACGGCGAGACGCTGGGTCTGGTCGGCGAGTCCGGCTGCGGCAAGTCGACGGTCGGCAAGACCATCCTGAAGCTGATCGAGCCGACCGGCGGCGAGGTCAAGCTCGACGGCACGAAGATCTCGGACCTGAACCAGGCCGAGATGCGGCCCCATCGCCGCGAGATGCAGGTGATCTTCCAGGATCCTTACTCCTCGCTGAACCCGCGCATGAGCGCCGGCGAGATCGTCGGCGAGCCGATGTTCAACTACGGCATCGCCTTCGGTAAGGAGAAGGAAGAGCGGACCCGTCAGCTCTTCGCGCGCGTCGGCCTTCGCGCCGAGCACATGCTGAAGTACCCGCACGAGTTCTCGGGCGGCCAGCGCCAGCGTCTCGGCATCGCCCGCGCGCTCGCGGTCAATCCCAGCCTGATCATCGGTGACGAGCCGGTCTCGGCGCTCGACGTGTCGGTGCAGGCGCAGGTCATCAACCTGATGATGGACCTGCAGCAGGAGTTCAATCTCTCCTACCTGTTCGTCGCCCACGACCTCGCGGTCGTCGAGCACATCAGCCACCGCGTCGCGGTCATGTATCTCGGCAAGATCGTCGAGATGACGGACAAGCGCTCGCTCTTCACCTCACCGCAGCATCCCTACACCGAGGCGCTCCTGTCGGCGGTGCCGATCCCGTCGCCGAAGATGAAGCGCAAGCGCATCATCCTCACCGGCGACGTGCCGAGCCCGATCCGTCCGCCGCCCGGCTGCCGCTTCCACACCCGTTGCCCCTACGTCATGGACCAGTGCAAGGTCCAGGAGCCGCCGATGAAGGAGGTCGCGCCCGGCCACTTCGTCGCCTGCCACCTGCGCCAGCCCGGTCAAGCCATGTACGAGATCGAAGCGCATGCGACGATGGCGGCGAAGGCGCCGGCAACGACCGGTGCGGCTTCGCACTGAGTTCGCTCGAGTTTCGGATTGGAGGAAAGCCCCGGCCTCGCGGCGGGGCTTTTCGTTTCAGCTCTTCACCGCGCCGGCGGTGAGGCCCGAGACCATGTAGCGCTTGAAGACGTAGTAGATGGCCGCGGGCGGGAAGGCATAGATGAGGCCCGTGGTCATCAGCAGCTCCCAGGGGGAGTCGTCGGCCGAGAGGAAGTTTCCGAGCGCGACGGGCAGCGTGATGTTGGTGTCCTTCGAGAGCAGCAGGAACGCATACAGGTACTCGTTCCAGGCCAGCAGCAGCGCGTAGGTCCCGATCGCCACCATCGACGGCCCCATCAGCGGGATATAGATGAGCCGGAAAAGCTGCATCGGCGAGGCGCCGTCCATCACCGCGGCCTCGTCGAGCTCGACCGGCAGCTTGTCGGACGCCTGCTTCAGCACCCAGATGGCGTATGGCGAGGCGATGGTCACCATCGCCAGGATCAGTGCCCACTGGCTGTTGAGGAGCCCGTAGACGCCCATGGTCTTGTACATGGGCACCGCCAGGAACGCGGCCGGGATGAAGTATGTGAGCAGCGCCAGGTTCATCACCGTTCGGCCGCCTTTCACCTTGAGGCGGCTGATGGCGAAGGCGGCGCAGGTCGCGATCATGAGGGTCAGCGCCCCGATGGCGACGGCGATGAACAGGGAGTTTCCGAGCTGCTGCCAGAAGTGGATCAGGAAGTAGTGCTTCTGGGTGAAGACGATCTCGAAGTTCCGGAGCGTCGGGTGATCGGGCCAGAGATGGCCGGCAAAGGCGGCATCCTTGGGCGAGATCGCGAACAGGGCCAGGTGATAGATCGGCAGGATCGTCCACAGGAAGACCGGAATGCCGATCAGCAGCAGCTTGGCTTCCGTGGAGACGGCTTTCAGCGAGGGAAGCTTCATTTCGAAAGCCGCTTCATCATGAAGTAGACGAGCGGCAGCACCAGCGGCAGGGCGCAGACGATGCTGGCCATCGCCATGTCGACGCGATCGAGCCGCAGGTAGCGAATGCCGAGGGTCGCCAGGACATGGGTGAGGTCCGCAGGGCCGCCGCCGGTCAGCAAGTAGACGCTGTTGAAGTCGCCGAGCGTCCAGATCATCGAGAGCAGCGTGCAGGTGACGTAGAGCGTCTGCATCGACGGCCAGGTCACGAAGCGGAACCGGTTCCAGCCGGTGGCGCCGTCGACCGAGGCGGCCTCATAGAGGTCTGCCGAGATGGAGAGCCGCGCCGAAAGCAGGATCAGCGTCCAGAACGGCAGCGACTTCCAGATATGGACGACGATCGCGAGCGACAGCCCGAGCGTCGGGTCGTTCAGCCAGTTCGGGCCGTCCTCGGTCGTCAGGTTGAAGATGACGGTGTTGATGATCCCCCATTCCGGATTCAGCATGAACCGCATGGAAAGGATGGTCGGGATCGACGGCACGGCCCAGGGCAGGATGAACAGCACCGAGAGCCAGCGGATCCACGGCCGCTGATGCATGAAGAACTCGGCGAGGCCGAGCGCGATCATCATCTTCAGATTGATGCCGACGATCAGGAACACGAGCGTGTTCACGACCGACCGCAGGAAGATCGGGTCCTCGATCAGCTCTTCGTAGCTGTAGGGGTGGCGGGCGAGCCAGAGCCCATAGCCGATCGGGTAGAGGACGAAAGCAAGGAAGATCAGGATGTAGGGCGTCACCAGCAGCAGGCCCCAGGCCTGCGCCGGCGTGAGCCAGCTCGACACGGGCCGTGCCGTGCCGCTACGTGTGATGGCTGCCGCGGTCATGCGAAGAGGAAGCCCGGCCGCCCGCCGATGGCGGACGGCCGGGATTTCCGTCAGGTCAGCCGGCGACCTGCTTGATGCGGGCGATCATCTCGTCCACGGCCTTGTCGACCGAGACCTTCTCGTTGACCACCCGGTTCATCGCCTTGGCCCAGACGTTCTCGTTGTTGAGAATGGTGAACTTGTAGTTCTTGGTGAACTCGAAGGGCACCGTTCCCGACTTGAACTGCTGGTACACGGCCTTGCGATGGCGATCGGCCTGCCAGAACGGGCTTTCCTGGCCCTTCTTGGTGACCGGGAACCAGCGGCCGAGCGCGCCTTCGACGTAGGGCGTCAGGTTCTCTTCCTGCAGCAGGAACTGCACGAAATCCTTGCCCTTGGCCTTGTTCTTGCCGTCGGCGAAGACCACGCCGACCTTCACGGCCGAGCGGTACTTCATGACCGAGCCGTCGGGCTTGTTGGGGAAGCCGGCGGTGCGGATCACGTCGTCGTAGTACTTCTTGCCGAGCTGGCGCTCTTCCGGCTTCAGGTTCGCGTTGTTGGCGTCGTCGAGCCACTTGGCGGCGATCGAGATCGTCGCGTTGTGGGTCATGACCGTGGTGCGGTTGTGGAAGGCGACGTTGTTGTCGGGGTCCTTCCAGCTCGTCGCGGACGGCGGCGCGCAGCCCTTGGTGTAGGGCTGAGTGTAGTCGCGGAGCGCGTTGACGAGGCCCGCCTTCACCTTCGGGTCGTCGACCAGCAGCTTGCCGTCGTCGTCGACCAGCTTGACGTTGTAGGCGTCCATGAAGGTGAGGAACGAGTAGTAGGAGTCGGAGGAGTCGACGCCCATCGGCTGGCCGATGCCGAAGCCGCGCGCGCCGGTGGCCTTGCGGAAGCCGGGCTGCACCTTGTCGCACCAGAAGGCCCAGTATTCCTTCCAGGTCTTCGGGATGTCGGAATCCTTGAAGCCCGACTGCTCCAGCAGGTCGCCCCAGTACTGGATGTGCATCGTCTGCTGCTTCAGCGGAAACGCGTAGTACGACTTCTTCTTGGCCTTGTCGTTGAAGAGGAAGGTCGTCGAGAGCGCGGTCGGCTCGAAGGTGTCCTTGATCGGATTGATCGCGTCCGAGATGTCCTCGAGCTTGCCGTCGAAGGCCCACTTGGCGGCGGTCTGGAAGTCGTAGACGTCCGCATAGGCCACGTCCGGCGGCGTGCCGGAATCCATCGCCGCGACGGTCTTCGGGATCATGTCCTGGACCGCGTATTGCGACAGGTCGACTTTGATGCCGCTCTTTTTCTCGTACTTGGCGATCGCCTCGTACAGGGCGTCGTCCTCGGCCTTGTAGAAGCCTTTGACCCAGAAAACGGTCAATTTTTCCTGCGCCTGGGCCTGCGCCGAGAGCAGCAGGGCCGAAAGCGCGATTGCACTGGCTACAACTTTTTTCATCGGATTCCCTCCCATGGGACCCGGATGCTACCTGATCGCTCTGTTCCCAAACAACTTTTCCGTGCCCCCGACCTTGGTCGCAAGCGCGTGAACGGCGCCTAAAAATTGGGCACGTTCAGGCGAGCAGGCCGCGCTTTGCCAAGTTCCGCATCAGGGCGGTGGCGCCGAAGGTCCAGGGCGGCGCCTTGTCGGTGTGGACCACCCGGTTGATCAGGGCGCCCAGCCGGTCGGCCCGGATCGTGACGATGTCGCCGAGCTCGTGGGTGAAGCCGAGACCCGGCTTCGACCGGTCCTTGATCGGCGCGAACATGGTGCCGGAATAGAGGCAGACGCCATCCGGGTACTGGTGATGCTTGCCGATGGTCTGGCCGACGAGGTCGGTCAGGTCGCGGCTGATCTCGGCGACCGAGGAGGCGCCGTCCAGAACGAACTGGTCAGGACCGTCGACGCGGAGCTCCACCACCGTGTTCCGGAGGTCGTTCAGCGTGTAGCCATCGTCGAACAGGCGGATGAACGGGCCGATCGCGCTGGAGGCGTTCTGGTCCTTGGCCTTGCCGAGCAGGAGGCCGGATCGGCCCTCGACGTCGCGCAGGTTGACGTCGTTGCCGAGGCTGGCACCGACGATCTTCCCCTTGCCGCTGACGATCATGACGATCTCGGGCTCGGGGTTGTTCCAGGTGGAGATCGGATGGATGCCGATCTCGGCGCCGGTGCCGACCGAGGCCATCGGCGGGCACTTGGTGAAGACCTCGGCATCGGGGCCGATGCCGACCTCGAGATACATCGACCAGCGCCCGCGCTTGATCAGCAGCTCCTTGAGCCGCATCGCCTCCTCGGAGCCGGGCTTCAGCGCCTTGAGGCTGGTGCCGATCTCCTTCTGGATCTCGGCGCGGATCGCGTCGCCCTTGGACGGGTCGCCCTTGGCCTGCTCCTCGACCAGCCGCTCCAGCATGCTGGTGACGAAGGTGACGCCGCAGGCCTTCACCGCCTGCAGGTCGACCGGCGCCAGCAGGTGAGGCTTCTTCGCATCGATCGAGCCGGCCTCGCTGTTGGCGAGCAGTTCCTCGATGCTGCCGAGGCGCGGTCCGGTCGCGGCCCTGGCCTTCGCCGTCGGATCGTCGGTGTTGCAGAGATCGGCCATCGTCGGCCCGGCTTTGGTGATGTCGAAAACGCCGTCCTGCGTCACCTTGATCACCGACGGGCCGTCGGCGGCGGGAACCCAGGCGCGACCGACCAGCGTGGCGCGTGTCCAGTCGACGGGCATCGTGTTGGCGATATCGAGGGTCATGATCAGAACTTGCCGTATTTGAGGTAGGCTTTTTCGGGATCCATGCCGGCCAGGATCGACTTCCGCATGTCGCTCTCGGTCGAGACGACGCGCTCGGTCTCGGCCACGGCGTCCGCCGCCATCTCCTTCGGCAGCACGACGACACCGTCGCGGTCGCCCAGCAGATGGTCGCCGGAGCGGATGGTGACGGTGCCAATGGTGACCGGCTCGCCGAACATGTGCTCGTCGGGCGTCCAGGTCTCGACGATGTCGGCCGGCGTGTTGTGGGTGCAGAAGACGGGAAAGCCCATCTCCAGGATGAAATCCGTATCGCGGCAGGCGCCGTCGACGACGTAGCCCCGAGTCTGCTTGACCATCAGCGCGCGAGCGGAAAGCTCGCCCATCAGCGCGATCGCGTAGGTGTTGGGCTGGCAGACGATGACCTTGCCCGCCGGGACCCTGGACAGCACGCGGGCCCAGCGCAGCAGCGTCTCGTGCTTGGAAAGCGTCCGGTCGACGCGGCCGGAGATCGTATAGACCTCGCCCGCGACCTTGCGGGTGGGGTCGAGCGCCTTGATCGCCGGCGGCAGCACGCAGTTGCCGTGGCCCATGCCCTTCAGCACGTCGTGGACGGCGGATGCGTAGCAGCGCAGCAGGCGGTCCGAGAGATCGGTCGTCGTTTTCTTGCGCGCCGCCATGTCCGCGTTATCCTCCGCCTCAGATCGCGATCGGCGACGCATTAAGAAGGGGGCGCATGACGGCCGTCAAGCAGAGCACGGAAGCGCACGGACCGGCGCGCCTGATCGGGATCGATTGGGGCACGACGAGCTTCCGGGCCTACCTCATGGATGCGGCCGGCGCGATCCTCGAGCGCAAGGAGTCTGCCGACGGCATCCTCTCGGCGCAGGACTTCGACGCCACCTTCGAACGCCACTGCGGTCCTTGGGCCGATGCGCATCCGCAGGCCCTAATCCTGCTCGCAGGCATGATCGGCAGCCGACAGGGCTGGGTAGAGGCACCTTACTGCCCGTGCCCGGCCGGTGCCGCCGAGATCGTCGAGAAGCTGACCCGCCACACCACGTCGCGCGGTCGCAGCGTGGCCTTCGCACCTGGATTGTCCTGGCGCTCCCCGACCGGCGCCGACGAGGTCATTCGCGGCGAGGAGACCCAGATCCTCGGCGTCGCGGGTTCCGGACGCCGGATCCTGGTACTGCCTGGAAGCCACAGCAAATGGGCGGAGGTCGTCGACGGCCGCGTTGTCCGCTTCGCCACCTTCATGACCGGAGAGGTTTTCGCGGCCACTTCGAAGCACACCATCCTCGGCCGCCTCATGACGGCCGATGGCCACGATCCGAAGGCCTTCGCCTCCGGCATCGCCGCCTCGGGTGAGCCGGGCGGGCTGCTCCATCATCTTTTCCGCGTGCGAACGGGCGGCTTGTTCGGTCGTTGGCCGGGCGAGGCGCTGTCGTCCCTGCTGTCGGGCCTGGTGATCGGGCACGAGATCCGCGGTGCCCGCGACTTCTTCGGCGTCGAGCATGTGGTCGTCGTCGGCGGTGCGAACCTGACCGATCGTTACGTGGCGGCGCTGGGTGCGCTCGGAATCGCGGCCGAGACCGGTCCTGCCGATGCGGCGGCGCGCGGCCTCAGGATGATTGCCGGTCAGATCTCCGCACGGGACGCCTCGCGATAGACGGCAAAGCCCGATCTGCCGACGGCGGGCTACAGCTCACGCCCGTCCGCGTCGAAGAAGATCGACAGGCCCAGGATCACGTCGACCTTCCGGCCATCCTTTGCGAGGGGCAGAAGCAGCCGTTCGATCCGCACATGTTCGCGATCCCAGTCGAAGACCGGGGCGCCGAGCCGGCAACTGACCCGGTGCTCACGCACGCAGGCCGGATAGTCGGGATATGGCTGCGCCAGGAAGAGGTTCGGATGCGCCTCCTCCATCAGCATGCCGGTCAGTTCCCGGTCCCCCGCATAGAGCAGCCGCGTCCCGGCCAAGCGATAGCGGAACCGTAACGGCTTCTCGATCACGTCCAGCATGAAGATGCTGGGCAGCAGGTTCGGGATGTCCGCCGCGTCGATCATCGATCGCGCCGGCAACAGGCGCGGGCCGGGCGCGCGCGACCGCCAATAGGCATGAAGCGATTGTGTCTTTGGATGCCAGGTGGCGACATCTTCCATTCTTGAATCATGCCGATGCGGGGCAGGGGCCTGGCAAGGTCAATCGCGCGGCATTTCTCCGGCATTTGGAGCAAACGCTTGCCGGCGGTCCGCGTCCGCCGCATCTTGCGCGTGCCCAATGCTTCCACTTCGAGGATCGAGATGGCCGACGCCTTTGCCCGCTTCCGCCTTGACGGCCGTGTCGCCGTGGTCACCGGTGCCGCTTCCGGCATCGGCTTCGCCAGCGCCCGGTCGCTCGGCCTCGCCGGCGCCCGCATCGCGGTTTGCGACATCAATGCCGAAGGTGCGGAGAAGGCGGTCGTGGCGCTGAAGGGTGACGCCATCGAGGCCGTCGCTCACGTCTTTGACGTTGCCGACGAGGCGCGCGTGGTGGCGGCGATCGGCGAGGTCGCCAAGGCCTGGGGCCGGATCGACGTGCTGATCAACAATGCGGGACTCGCCGCGCGTCAGCCGTCCGAGGAGCTCGATCTCGCCACCTGGGAGAAGGTTCTCCGCATCAACCTCAACGGCTCCTTCCTGTGCGCACGCGAGGCGGGAAAGGCGATGCTGGAGCGCAAGAGCGGCAGCATCGTCAACATCGCTTCGATCATGGGCCTCGTCGGCGGCGGGCTCTACCCGAACCTTGCCTACCATTCGACCAAGGGGGCGCTCGTAAACTTCACGCGCGCGCTGGCGGTCGAATGGGCGGGGCGTGGCGTTCGCGTCAACGCGGTCGCGCCCACTTTCGTCAAGACGCCGCTGACCGCGCGGCTGCTTTCGGATGCGCAGATGAAGGCAGCCATCGAAGGCATGACGCCGCTCGGGCGTCTCGCCGAGGCGGAGGAGATCGCCGATGCCGTCCTTTACCTGGCTTCGGACGCGGCGGCGATGGTGACCGGCCATACGCTTCCCGTGGACGGCGGCTGGGTCGCCCGCTAGGCGGCGGATGGCGACGGAAATCGTCTGGAACCAGGCGACCGTCGCCGACTGGCGACGCCTCATCGACGGCGCGGTCGGTGCCACGCTGCCGCAGTGCCTCGCCTACGCCCAGGCGATGGCTGCCGCCGAGCGCCAACTCCCTCATTTCGGCGTCATCCGCGATGATGCCGGCGAGGTCGGCTGCGTGCTCGTGCTCGAGCGCCGGGCGGCGGGATTCCTCAGCCGGATATCGATACACCGCGGACCTCTCTGGCTGCGTCCGGACGTGCCGGCGGAAAAGGTGTCGGCGACGCTGGCGGCGCTGCATCGACGCTGGCCGGCTCGCCCCTGGCGCCGCGTGTCATTCATCCCCGAGCTGCCGGCGGGGGCATCGAGCCACGCGCTGCTGAGCGAGGCCGGCTATCGCCGCGTCGGGGACGGCTATCGCTCGGTCCTGATCGACCTGGAGATGCCGGAGCCGGAGCGTCGCGCAGCATTGCGTCCCACCTGGCGACAGCGTCTGCGCGGGGGGGAAAAGGCCGGCGTCGACGTCGAGATCGACCGTCACGGGAAGACGACGCTTCCTTGGCTACTTCAGCGTACCGACCTCGACCGCAAGCTTCGCGGCTATCGCGGTGCGTCGGGAAAGCTCGCGCTCCAGCTGGTGCTCTTCGCACGGCCGGACGGCGGCGCGCAGGTGCTGATTGCCAGTCACGCCGGCGAGCGGATCGCCGGCATCCTGACCGTCCGCCACGGCGACACGGCGACCTACCTTCTGGGATGGAGCGGTGCCGAGGGACGGCGACTGAATGCGACCCACCTTCTGCTTTGGCGTGCCATGGAATCGCTGGCCGCCGAGGGGGTCCGTCGATTCGATCTGGGCGGCATCAATCCCGAGGAGGCGGCGGGCGTTACCGAGTTCAAGCGGGGTCTTCGCGGCCTCGAATACGAGCTGATCGGCACCTATACGTGATATAGAAGCGCCATGCTGACCTTCCTCCATACCGCCGAGTCCAACGTCGCGGCCGTGACCAAGCTGATGGCCGAACTGGCGCCGGATATTCCGATCCGCCACCACCTGCATCCCGAGCTTCTGGCCGAGGCAGTCAAGGCCGGCACGGTCACGGACTCCGTCGCCGCAGGCGTGCGCCAGCGGATGGCCGACGCTTCCAAGGATGCGTCCGTCATCGTCTGCACCTGCTCGACCATCGGTGCGGTCGCCGAGGGAACCAACGGCAGCTTCGCGGCACCGGTGCAGCGCATCGACCGGGCGATGGCCGAACTCGCGGTCTCCAAGGGGCGCCGCATCCTGGTCGCCGCCTGCGTCGCCTCGACGGTCGGGCCGACGTCGGATCTGATCGCCGACGTGGCGAAGGAGGCGGGTCGTCTGGTCGACATTCGGGTCGTTCTGATCGCCGAGGCGTGGCCGAAGTTCCTTGCCGGCGACGTCAAAGGCTACGAAGGGACGATCGTCGAGCGGCTCATGAAGGAAAAGGGCGATGCCGAAGTCGTCGTGCTCGCGCAGGCTTCGATGGCCGGTGCTGCGTCCGAGGCCGAGCGACGGCTCGGCCTGCCGGTGCTGACCAGCCCCAGGCTCGGCATCACTGCTGCGATCGCCGCGTGGCGAAAGGTCAGGAGCTGAGACGTCGATGCCGGTCATCCAGTTCGGTGCGATGCAGCCCCGGCTCCGGGAGCTCTATGCCTTCTGGGACGACCGGCGTCAGAAGTCGGAGGGCAAGCTTCCGTCGATCATGCGGATCCACGCCGAAAGCCTGACGCCCTGGCTCAAGAATCTCGTGATCATGACCGTCCGGCGCGAGGGCGAGTTCGTCTACCGCTACTATCCGAAGACCTTCGTCGAGCAGTTCGGCGTCGACATGTCCGGTCGCGACACGACCGAGCTGCCGGAGGCCCAGCGCGCCCTGATCGAGCACGAGTACGACTACGTGCGCCAGAAGAAGCGGCCGACCTGGCGGATGTACACGGGCGAGTTCGACGACGAGATCATCACCTGGGAACGCCTCATCCTGCCGTTCGCCGCCGACGGCGAGACCATCGATACGCTCATGATCGGCGTCTACGAAGCGAAGAACGCGGGTCTCTTCGAGATCGCTTAGGGTAGAGACCGCCTACGGCCGAGCGCGCCCGGCGCGCATCATCTCCGCGCCGATCCTGAGGAACGCCATCCGGAACGGGATCGAGACGTCGGGCAGCAGCGGCGTCCCCATCACGTCCTCCATCGCCTTGAACAGGCAGGTGACGAAGGCTTCGAAGTGCTTGGGCTCGATCGGGAAGGGGCCGTGTTGGGGACCCAGCGCCCGCGCCGGGCCGGCGACATCGTGCCATTCCGGCAGGTTCTTCAGCAGCACGCCCAAAGTCTTCACCAGCTTCCGGTTCTGCTCGACCATGTCCTTCGGGAACCACTCGCGCACCTCCGGCGCGATGGTGAAGAGGTGGTCATAGAAGGCGCGGGCGAATTCGGGCCCCTTGCCGTCGCGGATCATGCTGTCGAAGGTACCTCGGACGAGCTTGGCCTCGTCGTGGCCCATCACGAGGAAGTCGTCCATCGGACGGTCTTCAGGTCGGCAGCTTTGCCCGCGACAGCGGGCCGCCGACATGCGGCGAGAGCGGGGCGCCCAGCGGCATGCCGCTGTCCGGACGACGCTTGAACGGCAGATCCACGGACTTCGGGATCGGACAGGCATAGGGCTGGCCGGCCATGCGCTCCTTCAGCTCTGCCCTGGCCGTGGCGAGCAAGGACGGATCCTCGATCGCATCGATCGCTGTCGCCGCCATCGCCTTGGCCGCGTGGATCATGCCTTTGTGCGCTGCCGGCAGCTTGCCCTGGGTCACGAGCTGCCAGGAGTGACCCGGCGTGCCGACGGCGAAGCAGGCGCCCCAGGCCTGGACCGTCGGCGTGACCAGCGAGACGTCGCCGACGTCGGTCGAGCCGAACAGCACCTGCGGCGTCCCGTCGAAGGGCAGGATGTCGTCGTGCATGACGTTTGGATATTTCGATAGGCCGGCCGAGCGGATGCTGGAGGTGATGTCGGCCGCAGTCAGCGCCGCCTTCCGAAGCTTGTCCGCAAAGTCGCGATCGGTGTCGTCGAACGGCGTCGGTCCGAGCTTCTGGGCGTTCCGGTGCAGCGCCATCTCGAGTGCGGTGTTGGGCAACACGTTGGAGCAGGCCTTGTCGAAATCGACCACGGCCTGGGTCTCGGTCATCAGCGCCGCGCCTTCGGCGATCTTCTTCACGCGCTCGAACAGCTCGACGGTCTCGGCGACCTCCGGAGCGCGAACCAGATAGAGCACCTCGGCCTTCGCCTGCACGACGTTCGGCGAGATGCCGCCGGTGTCGGTGACGGCGCAGTGGACGCGGGCGTCGGGCGGCATGTGCTCGCGCATGTAGTTGACGCCGACGTTCATCAGCTCGACCGCGTCCAGCGCGCTTCGGCCGAGATGCGGCGAGCCGGCGGCGTGTGCGGCGCGGCCGGTAAAGCGGAAATAGGCCTGAATGTTGGCAAGCGAGCGCACCGACATGACGCCGAAAAAATTTCCGGGATGCCAGGTCACGGCGGCGTCAAGGTCGGCGAACATGCCTTCGCGCGCCATGAAGGTCTTGCCGGAGCCGCCTTCCTCGGCCGGGCAGCCGTAGTAGCGGATGCGGCCCGGGATCTTGTTGGCCTTGAGGTAGTCCTTCACCGCGGCGGCGGCGAGCAGCGCGCCGCAGCCGAGCAGGTTATGGCCGCAGCCCTGGCCGTTGGGGCCGCCGGCCGAGACCTTCTCCGTCACGCCCGACTTCTGGCTGAGGCCGGAAAGTGCATCGTACTCGCCGAGGAAGCCGATCAGCGGGCCACCCTCTCCGGCCTCCGCTTCGAAGGCCGTTGGAATGCCGGCGACACCCCGCTTCACCTTGAAGCCTTCCTTCTCCAGCATCTCGATCTGTGCCTGGACCGATTTCTCTTCCTGATAGCGAAGCTCGGCCAGGTCCCAGACCTTGTCGCTGAGGGCGATATAGGCCGGGGCTTTCCCTTCGATCAGGGAGACGATGCGTTGAATATCCTGCATGGAAATCGAGTCCTTGGGGCCGGCGGGGGCCTGACCATAGCGCCGGATCGACCCAGGAACCAACCCCGGGGCGATGGTCAGCGCGGCGACTTGGTTTCGTAAGCCCGGTGCAGGTCGCTTTCCAGCTGCGAGGCGCGGGTCCCGAGATTGCGCAGATGGGTCGTATAGGCCAACACCAGCGCCCTCAAGACCGGCTCGGCACTGGCCAGGACGCGATCGAAGACCTTCTGGTCGATGATCAGCGCGATCGTCTTGGCGGTGGCGGAGACGGTCGCGCTGCGGGGGCCCCTGTCGATCAGCGCCATCTCGCCGACGATCGCGCCCGGGCCGAGCGTGTTGAGAACGATGCGGCGGCCGTCGACCATCTTCGAGACTTCGACGGCGCCGCTTTCGATCAGGTAGGCGGCGGCGGCCGTGTCGCCCTCACGCAGCAGCACATCGCCTGGAACGAAGGTCACGGCCTGGAACTTGTCGACCATCGGGCTCTCCCCCTAGAGGTTCCGGACCGCGTCGGCGAGGCGCCGGTAGTCGTCCATCTCGTTGTAGAGCTGGGCCGAGATACGGACCCAGAGGCCGTCGGCGAGTGCGTTGACCGGCACGTCGATCCGATGATCCTGCCACAGCTTGAGCCTCAAATCTGGGAAGGCGTCGATGGCGAGCGGCAGCTTGACCATTCGCATCGATCCGGAGAGCGAGGGCGGCGCCCCGAGGCGGGTCTTCCACGCGTCGGCGAGATAGGCACCGGCTTCCTCCGCGAGCGCTCGGTTGTGCGCCTTGATGCGGCTGTCGCCGAAAGTCTGGCGGAAGGAGAGCGCACTCGGCACGGCCAGGAACGAGGATGGATCGCGCGTACCGGTCCAGTCGAACTCGGCGATGAAGCCCTTTCCCAGTCCATGAGAGACGATGGGCGGATGCAGCCAGGGCTGATGCTCGCGCTTCGCCCAGAGAAACGCGGCCCCCTTCGGCGCGGCGAGCCACTTGTGGCAGTTGCCGGTGTAGAAATCGGCGCCGAGCGTGGCGAGGTCCAGATCGACCTGGCCTGGTGCATGGGCTCCGTCGACCAGGATGAGTGCGCCGGTCTCGCGAGACGCCGCAATCAGGCGCTCGACCGGCATGACCACCGCGGTCGCCGACGTAATGTGGTCGAGCACGACGAGCCGTGTGCGGGGACTCAGTCCCGCCCTGAAAGCATCGACGATGGATGTGCCGTCGTCTTCGACCGGGAAGGGAAAGGTGACCTCGACCACCCTGGCTCCGACGCGGCCTGCCTCGTAGCGGGCAATGTTTTTCACCGCGTTGTAGGTCTGGTCGTTGATCAGGATCTCGTCGCCAGGCTCGAGCTCGATCGACCCGATCACCGACTGCATACCGGCCGTTGCGTTGTCGACGAAGACGACGTCGTCGGCTTCCGCCCCTAGGTATCCGGCGAGCTCGGCCGCGGCGGAGCGCAGGCGTCCAGGCAACTGGCGCATGAAGAAGTCGCCGATCGTCCGCTCCATTTCCTGTCGGACCGTGTCCTGAGCGGTGAGCACCGGCTTCGGCGTGGCGCCGTAGCTTCCGTGGTTCAAATGTGCGGCGCTCCAATCGAGCGTCCAGAAATGGCGGACCGCTTTGCCGAACTCGGACACGGGGACTCCTCTAAAGAGACCGGCGAGAGGCGAGGGCCGCCTCCTCGGCATGAATACGGACAGCAAGCAGGATCAGATTGGCGGCGGAGAAGATCAAGGCGATCCCGATTGCCCCGAATGCCATCGGCAGGATCGCGATCTCCGCCGAGACCACCATGTAGTTGGGATGTCGGACCCAGCGGTAAGGGCCGCGGCGAACCAGCGGCGCACCCGGCAGCGACAGGATCCGCGTGGTCCAAAAGCCGCCGAGGCTCGCGACGATCCAGATCCTGAGAATCTGGAGGACTGCGAAGAAACCGAGCAGCATGCTGTCAGGTACGGTTTCGGAAGGCACCCCCAGCAGAATCGCCGCGAGCCAGCCCGCATGCAGCGCGATGAAGAACGGGTAGTGGCTTCGCCCGACCTCGATGGCACCGGCATTCCGAAGCGACCGCTCATTGCGGCGAGACCAAGCGAGCTCGCCGAGACGCTGGATCGTGACCAGCCCGACGACGACGTAAAGCCAGCTCATGCCGGGCCGAGCGCGAGGAAGCCGGCGGTGAAGCCCGGACCGAGCGCCGTCATCAGGACCCGCCCGGTCCATGGCCGAAGACGGTCCAGCACGAACAGCACGGTCGGCGCCGACATGTTGCCGAAATCGCGGAGGACCGAGCGCGCCTCAGGCAAGGGCCGATGGAAGGTCTCCTCGAGCGCGTCGATCACCTTGGCGCCGCCGGGATGGGCGGCGATCGCGTCGAAGTCCGTGAGCGCAAGACCATGGCGCTCCAGGTAGGCGTCGAGTACCGGCACGAGGTCCTCGCGAACAAGCTTCGGGATGTCGCGCGAGAAGCGAACGCCGAAGCCGTCGTCACCGATATCCCAACCCATGACGTCGAGGCTGCCGGGGAAGCTGTGCTCACCCCAGGGGCCGATGGCGGGGCCATCTCCTTCGGTCGAGATCACCGCGGCGGCCGCGCCGTCGCCGAACAGCGCGGTCGCGACGATGTTGGCGGGCGAGGTGTCCGCCGGTCTGAAGGTGAGGCCGCAAAGCTCGACGACGACGCAGAGGATGCGCGATCCCGGTTCGGCCATCGCCATGGCGGCGGTACGGGCGAGGCCGAGGACGCCGCCGGCGCACCCGAAGCCGAACACCGGAAGGCGCCGCAGGTCTCGCCGGAGACCGAGGCGTTCCTGCAGCAACGCATCGAGCGACGGCGTGGCGATCCCGGTTGTCGAGACGACGACCAGCCCGTCGATGTCGCCGAGCTCAAGACCGCAATCGGCGAGCGAGCGGCGGATCGCCCGGTCGGCCAGCGCGAGGGATTCGTCGACGTAGAGGCGCGAGCGCTCCTGCCATCCGTGAGGAGCCATGAACCAGTCGATGGGGACGCAGGAGTGCCGCTTGGCGATGCCGGCGTTGCCGTAGATCTGCGCCAGCCGCGCGAACGCCTCCGTCCTGCCGGAGAACAACTGCGCAGCACGGACGCCGACGGCGTCCTGATCGAGGACATAATCGGGCACGGATGTGGCAAGGGCGAGAAGGCGGGGAGGCATCGGGGGCATTCCTCGGTTGTGGGCGCCATCGATGCCCCCGCACTTCCATCCGGCCGGATGGCGTTGGCGCCTTTCGAACCGAACATAGTTTAACGCGACATACAAGCGAGACTTCGAGCGTCACATCTCTGTGACAGCAGTCACAGCTTTATATGTAGCGAGAGAACACGATGGCGCAGTTTCCTTGGGACATGAGCCATGACCTCAACGCGCTGCGTCTTCGAACTGCTCCCGACATTCTGCCGGAGCACGGTCGCGAGCTGGATCGCCGGCGTCGGCCTCTGGGTGACGGCGCTCGTCCTTCTCTCGATCCCGTAAGGGCGCGCGCGTTCGCGCTCGCACCCGCGGCGCGGACCGACTCCATCGGCCATGCCGTGTGGGCATCTGCGGTTCGTGCTCGCCGGCTGGGTGACACCGTGGCTCTGGTTCAGGACGATCGCGACGACGCGCTCCTCGATGACCGCCCGGGTCATGCGGTCGTCACGGCATGGCTGGCGGGGGTGAGCCTCTGGGCGATCGTGCTCTTCCTAATCAGCATGGAGTAGGGCATAAGCTGTCGGAGGAATGACCGACAGCGCCTTCGAGCCGCCCAAGGCTCCCCGGTTCCATCAGAGCATGGGACGACGCCTCCGCGGCTGGCTGGTCGCGGGCATCCTCGTCGTCGTGCCACTGGCGTTGACGGCCTATATCGTCTGGGAGCTGATCGGCTACTTCGACTCGCTGGTCGAGCGCTGGATCCCGTCCCAGCTGAATCCCGGCACCTATCTCCCGTTCAAGATCCCAGGCTACGGTGTCGTCGTCGTGGCTGTCGGCCTGACGTTGATCGGTGCCGTCACGGCGAGCCTGATCGGCCGCTGGGCCGTCGGCATCGGCGACCGTATTATCGCGCGCACGCCCCTGGTCAGCGGCATCTACGGCGCCATCAAGCAGATCGTCGAGACGGTCTTCGCGCAAAAGTCGGAGACCTTCCGCCAGGTCGTGCTGGTCGAGTATCCGCGCCGCGAGTCCTGGACGATCGCCTTCGTCTGCGGCCAGACGCACACGGAAGTCGTGCGCGAGGTGGGCGAGGAGCTGGTGCCGGTCTATGTGCCGACGACGCCGAACCCGACTTCCGGTTTTCTGCTGTTCGTGCCGAGGGCGCAGCTGAAACCGTTGAAGATGACCGTCGAGGAGGCGCTCAAGCTGATCGTCAGCCTCGGCATCGTGCTTCCGCCCGATCGAGGTCTCGATCAGCCCACGGGTCAGCCGGACCTGAGATAGCGGACCGCCGTATCCTGCTCGAACAGATAGAGCAGGGTGCGAAGAGCCTTGCCGCGCTCGCTCTCCAGCTCGGGATCCTTCGCCAGGATCAGCTTCACGTCGTCGGCCGCCACGGGCAGGAGGTCGCTATGGACCTCGAGGTCGGCCGTGCGAAACTCCGGCATGCCGCTTTGGCGCTTGCCCAGCACCTCACCCGCGCCACGCAGCTTCAGATCCTCCTCGGCGATGCGGAAGCCGTCGTCGGTCTCGCGCAATGTCGCGAGCCGGGCCTTCGCCGCCTCGCCCAAGGGCGTCTGGTAGAGCAGCAGGCAGGTCGCCGGCTTGTCGCCGCGGCCGATGCGACCGCGTAGCTGGTGGAGCTGGGCCAGCCCGAAGCGCTCGGCATGCTCGATCACCATGACGGTCGCGGCCGGCACGTCGACGCCGACTTCGATCACGGTGGTCGCGACCAGCAGCTTGGCGACGCCTTCGGAGAAGGCGCCCATCGCCTTGTCCTTCTCGGCGGCCTTCAGCCGCCCATGGACCAGCGCCACGCGGTCGGCGCCGAAGCGCGCGGCGAGCTCGGCATGTCGCACTTCGGCGGCCGCAGTCTCGTCCATCGGGCTGTCGGGGTTGTCCTCGATCAGCGGACACACCCAGAACACTTGTCCGCCGGCCGTCATCGCGCGGCCGACGGCATCGATCACTTCCGAGAGACGGTCGAGCGGCACGGTGCGCGTATCGACCGGCTTCCGACCGGCCGGCTTCTCGGTGAGCCTGGAGACGTCGAGGTCGCCATAGGCCGCCAGCATCAGGGTGCGCGGGATCGGCGTCGCGGTCATCGCCAGCACGTCGACGGCCTTGCCCTTCGACGACAGCTCGACGCGCTGGTCGACGCCGAAACGGTGCTGCTCGTCGACGACAGCCAGCGCCAGGTCGCGGAAGGCGACACCGTCCTGCACCAGCGCATGGGTTCCGACCGCAAGGGGGATCGAGCCGTTCTCGAAGCCGGCCAGGATCTCGTCGCGCTTCTTTCCCTTGTCGCGGCCCGTGAGCAGCGCGACCGGAACGCCCGCCGCCCTTGCCAGCGGCTCGATCGTCGCGAAGTGCTGGCGGGCCAGGATCTCGGTCGGGGCCATCAGAGCCGCCTGCGATCCGGCCTCGACCGCCGAGATCATCGCCAACAGCGCGACGACGGTCTTGCCGGAGCCGACGTCGCCCTGCAGCAGGCGGAGCATGCGCTTGTCGTCGGCCATATCGCCGGCGATCTCGGCGTCGGCCTCGACCTGGGAGCGGGTCAGCGAGTAGGGAAGCGCCTTCAGGATGCGCGCGCGGATCCTGCCGTCGCCCTTGGTGCGTCGGCCGGCCTGCTTCTTCTGATGCGCGCGCATCAGCGCCAGGGCCAGTTGGTTCGAGAGCAGCTCGTCATAGGCGAGCCGCACGCGGCCAGGGGCGGTCGGCTCGAGGTCGCCCTGGCCCGAGGGACCGTGGATGAAGCCGATTGCCTGCCGCCAGCCGGGCCAGCCCCGCTGCTCCTTGAGCGGGCCGTTCATCCACTCCGGCAGCTCCGGCGCCCGATCGACCGCAAGCTCGATCGCCTTCCGGAGCGTGCCGGCGGGAAGGCCCGCCGTCAGGGGATAGGTCGGCTCCAGCTTCAGCAGCTCGTCAGCCTGGTCCTCGCCGACGATGCGGTCTGGGTGCGCCATCTGGACGCGGCCCTGGAAGCGCTCGACCCGGCCGCTGACCAGCCGGACCTCGCCGATCGGCAGCGCCTTGGTCAGCCAATCGCCCTTGGCGTGGAAGAACACCAATTCGACCGTGCCGCTCGAGTCGCGGGCGAGAACGCGGTAGGGCCGCCTGGGGTTTGGTGGCGGCACGTGCTCGTCGACCCGCACCTTGAGGGTGCAGATCCGGCCTTCCGGGGCATCGGCAATGCTCGGCTGGAACCGCCGGTCGACCAGCCCGACAGGTCGGTGCCAGAGCAGGTCGACGACCTTGGCTCCTGCCAGCTTGGCGATCAGCTTGCCGAAACGGGGGCCTATCCCCGGGAGAGAGGTCACGTCGGCGAACAACGGGAAGAGGACGGCGGGCCGCATGGGGCCGCCAATGTATCCGATTCCGGCCGCTGACATCCGGCTCCGGAGGGCTTATATCGGGGCTCTCCCGATCGTCCGCGACCCGATGTCCCAAGATCGCCTGAAGCGCCTGATTTATCGCAGCAGCTATACCGGCACCAAGGAGCTCGACCTGGTGCTGGGCGGTTTCGCGCGCGCCCGCTTGGCGGGTCTCGATGGCGTTCAGCTCGACCGCTACGAGGCCCTGGTCGAGGCCGAGAACCCGGAGATCTACGCCTGGGTCATCCAGTGCGAGCCCCCCCCGGCCGAGCACGACACCGACGTCCTGAAGATGATCCAGGACTACGCCCGGGCAAGCCGGGCCTGATGAATCTCAACCGTGAACTCGGCGTCGCCGGCCGGATCGAGGTCGGCGGGGTGCCCGAAGGCGTCGACGCGCGGCTGATCGCGGGCCTCGCCCGCGCTGCGCCCGAGCGCCCGGTGATCCATATCGCCCGAGACGACGCCCGGCTCGCCCGGGTCGTCGAAGCGCTGAACTTCTTCGCGCCCGAGGTCGAAGTCGTCGCGCTGCCGGCCTGGGACTGCCTCCCTTATGATCGTGTATCGCCGAACCCCGAGATCGTCGCACGCCGCATCGATGCGCTGACCCGGCTTGCGACCACCGAGGCGCCGTCTTCAGGTCGCGTGGTGGTGACGACCGTCGCGGGGGTGCTTCAGCGCCTGCCGACGCGGGACGTGTTCAGGGCGACGGTGCGGCGGCTCACCAAAGGCACGCGCAGCAACGTCAACGAGTTGGTCGAGTTCCTGCGCCACACGGGATACCGCCGCGCCGACACGGTGCGCGAGGCCGGCGAGTTCGCGCTCCGCGGCGGCATTCTCGACGTGTTCCCGCCGGGGGCGATCGAGCCGCTCCGCCTCGATTTCTTCGGCGACGAGATCGACGGCATCCGCTCGTTCGATCCGATGACGCAGCTGACCACGGCGAAGCACGACCAGGTTCTGTTCCAGCCGGTCTCCGAGGCCATGCTGGACCCGGCGTCGATCCAGCGCTTCCGCTCCGGCTATCGCGGCGCCTTCGGTGCCGACACCGCCGATCCGCTGTACGAGGCGGTGAGCGCCGGGCGTCACCATGCCGGCATGGAGCACTGGCTGCCGCTGTTCCACGAGAAGCTGGAGCTGGTCCTCGACTATCTGCCCGACGCGCGCGTCACGCTCGATCCCGAAGCGGAGCCGGCCTTCGCCGCCCGCTTCGAGATGATCCAGGAATACTTCGACGCACGGAAATCGATGGGGAAGCTCGGCAGCGATGAGGGGCTTCCGTACAAGCCGCTGCCGCCCGAGCGGCTCTATCCGACACCGGAAGAGTGGCAGGCGCGTCTGCTGGAACGGCCCTACGCCGCCTTCACGCCGTTCGTCGGTCCCGGCCGGGACGCCGGCGGCCGTGGCGGCCACGATTTCGCCGCCGCCCGTGCGGCACCCGAGATCAATCTCTACGATGCGGTCCGCCAGCATCTCTCGACGCTGGCATCCGAAGGCACGCGTGCCGCGATCGCGGCCTTCACCGAAGGCTCGGCCGACCGCCTGTCGCGCATGCTGAACGAGCACGGCGTCGAGAACCTGGTGCCGGTCGCCGACGGCAAGGCGCTCGACGCGCTGGCGCCCGGGCAGACCGGCGTCGCCGTGCTCGGCCTCGAGCGCGGCTTCACGCATGAAGGTATCGCGCTCATCGCCGAGGCGGACATCCTCGGCGAGCGGCTGTCCCGCCCGCCGCGCCGCAGGCGCAAAGGCGAGGACTTCCTCAAGGAAGCCTCGACTCTCAGCGAGGGCGATTTCGTCGTCCATATCGAGCACGGCATCGGCCGCTACGACGGCTTGGTGACGCTTGAAGTCTCGGGCGCACCGCACGACTGCCTGCGTGTGCTCTATGCCGGCGGCGACAAGCTGTTCGTGCCGGTCGAGAACATCGAGGTCCTGTCGCGCTACGGCTCCGAGGACATGGATGCCCAGCTCGACCGCCTCGGCGGTGCCGGCTGGCAGGCGCGGAAAGCGCGGGTCAAGCAGAAGATCCGAGACATCGCCGACCGTCTGATCAAGGTCGCGGCCGAGCGCGAAGTGAGGAAGGGTGAGGTCGTCAACGTGCCGGAGGGCCTCTACGAGGAGTTCTGCGCGCGCTTCCCCTATGTCGAGACCGAGGACCAGCTCCGCGCCATCGGCGACACGGTCGACGATCTCGCCTCGGGCAAGCCGATGGATCGACTCATCTGCGGCGACGTCGGCTTCGGCAAGACCGAGGTGGCGCTGCGCGCGGCGTTCCTGGGACTGATGACCGGCATGCAGGTGGCGGTCGTCGTGCCGACGACGTTGCTCTGCCGCCAGCACGTGCAGAACTTCACCCAGCGTTTCGCCGGGCTTCCGGTCCGGATCGGTCAGCTCTCGCGCCTGGTCGGCGCCAAGGAGGCGGCCGAGACCAAGAAGCGGATCGCCGACGGCACGATCGAGCTGGTGATCGGCACCCATGCGCTGCTGGCGAAGGGCATCCAGTTCGCCAATCTCGGCCTCCTCATCGTCGACGAGGAGCAGCACTTCGGCGTCGGCCAGAAGGAGCGCCTGAAGGAGCTCCGCGCCGACGTGCACGTGCTGACGCTGACCGCGACGCCGATCCCCCGCACGTTGCAGATGGCGCTTTCGGGCGTGCGCGAGATGAGCGTGATCGCGACGCCGCCCGTCGACCGGCTCGCCGTCCGCACCTTCGTGCTGCCTTACGATCCGGTCGTGCTGCGCGAGGCGATCCTTCGCGAGCACTATCGCGGCGGCCAGACCTTCTATGTCTGCCCGCGTCTGGAGGACCTCCCCGAGGTCGCCGAACGGCTCAAACAGCTGGTGCCGGAGATCAAGGTGGGCCAGGCGCACGGAAAGCTGTCGCCGACCGCGCTCGAGGCGGTGATGACCGCCTTCGTCGACCGCGAGTTCGACCTGTTGCTCTCGACCAACATCGTCGAGTCAGGCCTCGATATTCCCTCGGCCAACACCCTGATCATCCATCGTGCCGACATGTTCGGCCTGTCGCAGCTCTACCAGCTGCGCGGACGCGTCGGCCGCTCGAAGATCCGGGCCTACGCCTATATGACCCTGCCGCCGGGGAAGAAGCTGACGCCGACCGCCCAGCGCCGGCTCGAGGTCATGCAGACGCTGGACACGCTCGGCGCCGGCTTCGCGCTCGCCTCGCACGACCTCGACATCCGAGGGGCCGGCAACCTGCTCGGCGAGGAGCAGTCTGGCCACATCAAGGAAGTCGGCATCGAGCTCTACCAGCAGCTGCTCGAGGAAGCGGTCGCCAATGCCCGCGGCGGCGGCGACGAGGTTCAGGAGCAGTGGACGCCGCAGATCTCGATCGGCACGCCGGTCCTCATTCCAGACACCTATGTCGCCGATCTCTCGGTGCGCCTCGCGCTCTATCGCCGTCTCTCGCTATTGGTCGACCAGCAGGAGATCGACGCCTTCGCCGCCGAGCTGGTCGACCGTTTCGGCAAGCTGCCGGACGAGGTCTCCAACCTGCTCGAGATCATCCAGATCAAGCGTCTCTGCCGCACCGCCGGCGTCGAGAAGGTCGAGGCGGGACCGAAGGGGGCCGTCATCACGCTACGTCACAACAGCTTCGCGAAGCCGGAGAAGCTCGTCGACTTCATCGGCCGCCAGAAGGGCACCGCCAAGGTCCGCCCTGACCAGAAGATCGTCTTCCAGCGCGGTTGGGAGAACGAGAAGGACCGCATCCAGGGCATGCGTCGCCTGATGAGCGACATGGCAAAGCTCGCCGCCTAACGGATCGGGATCTCCGCTTCGAACGTTGCCTTGTCGAAATCGGTGACCAGCACATCGAGGCGGATCGTCCAATCTCCAGCCACCGCGAGCTCCGGACCTTCCAGCACATAGGCGCCGTTGTCGTTCTCCATCGGGCGACGGATCGGCTCGATGCCGGCGGCGGGATTGGAAAGTTCGATCGCGACTTCCTTGGGCTCGGTCGGCAGGTCGAGGCGGACGATGATGAGGTTGCGGCCGGGTACGGCCGGGGTGATCTCGATCTCGGCGATGTAGCCGCCTGCCTCCACTCGCACCGCTGTGCCGTGCAGGTGATCCGAATCGTGAGTGTGAAGATGATCGCTTGCCGGTGGCGGAGTCTGCGAGAGCAGTGCCGTGACGCCGAGAATAGCGAGTCCCAGAACCAGCTCGGCGCGGATCGCCAGGATGAGGGCTGATGATGCACGCGGCAGGCGCGGTGCCAGGATCCATTTGTTGCCCGCAGCCATTGCCAGCAGGACCGCGACCATTGTCAGCTTGACCAGCAGCAGTGTGCCGTAGCGCGCGCCGGCCAGATCGTCCCAGCTGGTCACGTGGCGGAAGACCAGGCCGGCGCCGCAGAAGATCAGGACTGGGACGGCGAAAACGGCGAGCGACGAGAAGCGGGCGACGAGATGCTTCGTCTCCTTCTTCCGATCGAGCCCGTCGAGCAGCGGGATCATTGAGCCGATCCAGAAGGCGGCCAGCATCGCGTGCAGGGCCAACAGCGGGGCCGAGAGCCAGCGCGGGCTCGCAGTTCCCGTATGGCCGGTGAAGGCGACGCTGGATAGCGCGATGACGGCACCGACGAGCATCAAGACGCGCTGGTCGCGGCGAAATCCCGCGAGCAGCGAGGCGAGTCCGACGACCGCGACCGTGGCGCTGAGGCCGCGTGTCGTCGAGGCGCCGAGCTGCCAGGTGCTGAACCACAGAAGGTCGGTAGCCGGTCCGCCGCGGAGCAAGCCACCTTGAATGCCGATGACGAGCGCGGACAGTGCCATCGCCGCCTTGGCGAGGCGGGCGAGGGGCGGATGCAGCGATGCTGCCGGACGTACGAACAGCAGAGAGAGGGCACCGCCTGCGGCCAGAATCAGCGTGATCGAGAGTGCGGCGCGCGCGAGGAAGAAGGCGATGCGCCAGCCCTGGTCGGGCTCGGTGGCAGGCTCGGTCCACGACGCCGGCGCCGCGCCGATGGCGAACATCAGGGATCCCGAGATCGGATGGGAGTCGAGCGACGTAGCGCGCCAAGAGGCGATGTAGGTGCCATCCGCGAGATCGGGAGGTAGAGTGATCGCGAGCGCGGTGTCGATCGGCAGGGAGTCGCGCGTCACGATGCGTCCGCCGGCGTCGATCACCTGGACCGCGATCGGCGTCACCGGCTCGTTGAATGTGAGCACGACGGCCCTCGGTGCCCTCGTCAGCACCTGACGGTCCGCCGGCTCGGTCGTCTGCAGAACCGCATGCGCCGCGACCGGCACCGTCCAGAGGACGGCGCCGGTCAGCAGCATCAGGATTGCGGTGAGAAGCCTCACGGCTTCGGCAGCAGCCTCAAGCCGGGCGCCGGTTCCTTGTAGTCGCTCGGCGACTTGCCGGCCGCCGGGATCTCGATCCAGCGGTGGACACCCTTCTCGCACTCCTGGACGACCGGAATGTAGATCGTCTCGCCCGGCTTGTTGGGAAGCTGGCCGCGGAAGACGAACTCGTCGTAGTGCTCGTCGAGAAGCTTGCCGCCGGTCCAGGCGATCTCGCGGACGCCCTCGGTGATCTTGCCGCCATGGCCGTCGTCGATCGGCTGGTCGAGCTTGCCCTTGACGGTCGAGAGCTGCCAGCCCGGCTTCGGCATTGGCTTCACGCCGGACATGCCGTCCGGCACACGGACGCGGATCGTGTGCATGGGCGTGCCCTCGCAGCCGTGGCCGACGCGGAGAACAGCCTTGTAGGTCGAGCCGGCAACGGCCTGCTGGGTTTCGAGCGTGACATGGGCGGCAGCCGGAAGGCTGAGCGCCGCGAGAACGACGAACGACGCGCTGAGAATGCGCATATGGAGACTCCTGAATCTGAGCAAAGCGGAGAAGCCGGCCGTCGGGCCGGCGGTGGCTTCGTGATCAGATCGGAGCTGGAGGGGCTCTCGGATTTTGCGGTCGTCGGGCTTCGAACGGCGGCGCCTCGATGGCACTCGCTGCGGCGACGTCACACGAGGCGAAGACCGGCGCCGGCAGGGCAGGGCTGACTGGCGCGACCGCCTGGCCGGCGACCTGCATGCCGATGCAGATCTGGCAGAGATCGCCGGTGCCGGAAGGGGCTCCGTGGTGACTCGCCGGCTCGCAATGGTCGGTCGCCGTGACCGCCGGCGGGAGGCCTCGGACGGCTTCCATAGGCGTCGTGAGGACGAGCGCAAAAACCTGGAAGGCGAGGCCGAAAGCCGCCAGCCAGGAGGTCCACCGGTATCGGATGACCAGCTTGCGCATCGGAAAGACGGTATCTCCGTAATGGATTGGCCGGCAATCGGCCGGCTTGCCGCAGGTGATCCTGCCTGTCAGACTTTAACAAAACTGTAATGTCATGAAATCGTCGCCTAACCCGCCTTAAGAGAGCGGGGAGGCAGGGAAGGAAACCCGGCATGGCCGGCGCGTCATTGGAAATTGATCGCGTGGAAGCCGCCTATGGGGCGGTCAAGGTGCTGAAGGCCGTCTCGCTTGGCGTCCGGCCGGGCGAATTCGTGGCCCTGCTTGGATCGTCGGGGTGCGGCAAGACCACGCTGCTGCGCGCCATCTCGGGGTTCGTGCCCGTCACCGGCGGCCGCATTCTGGTCGACGGCCGGGACATCTCCGGCCTGCCGCCGGACAAGCGCGACATGGCGATGGTCTTCCAATCCTATGCGCTGTGGCCGCACATGACGGCCGCGGGCAACATCGGCTACGGCCTCAAGCTTCGCGGCTGGGACAAGGCGCGGATCGCCGAGCGCGTCGGCCAGATGCTGGCGATGCTGAAGCTCGACGGCCTCGGAGACCGCATGGTGACGCAACTCTCCGGCGGACAGCGACAGCGCGTGGCGCTCGGCCGCGCGCTCGCGGTCGATCCGCGCATCCTTCTCCTCGACGAGCCGCTGTCCAATCTTGACGCCCGTATCCGCGAGGATGTGCGCCACGAGATCAAGGCACTGCAGAACAAGCTCGGCATCACCGCGATCCACGTGACCCACGACCGCGAGGAAGCGATGGTGATGGCCGACCGCATCGTCATTTTGGATGCGGGCGAAATCGCGCAGGTGGGCTCGCCGGAAGAGGTCTACAACCGGCCGGCCTCGGCCTTCGTCGCCTCGTTCATGGGCGCGGGCAACGTCATCCGTCTCAGCGCGCGCACCGACGGAGAGGCGATCCTGCTCGGCGCCGGCGACCTCTCGAACGAGATCCGTGTGCCGGTCGCTGCCGTCTCCGGCGCACCTGGCGTCCAGGTGATCGCGCATTTCCGCGGCGAGGCGGCGACCATCGGCGCGCCCGATGCCGGCGATGCGGGCACGCTCGTCCTCAAGGGCCGCATCGCCCAGGCATCATATCCCGGCGGCCACTGGCGCTATGGCATCGCCGTCGGCGGACAGCACTTCATGGTCGATGACCCGCGCCGGCTCAATGTCGGTGATGCGGTCGGCATCGGCCTTCCCCTGTCGTCCCTACATTTGTTTGCAGGTTCTGCTCACGAAGGAGGTACCCGATGAAACCCGTCTTCAAGCTTGCGATGGCTGTCGCCCTCGGACTGGCTCTCGTGCCCTCGGGCGCGAGCGCGCAGAAGGTCACGCTCAATGTCGCCACCGCCGGCGACCAGAACATGGTCGACTACATCAAGGACTATCTCGGTCCGATGTTCGAGAAGGCGAACGCCAACGTAAGCGTGCGCGCCGTCGGCACCGGCCCGGGCGACGCCGGGTCGCAGAAGATCGCCGAGAAGCTGGAGGCCGAGAAGAACCAGGCCACCTGGGACATCGACGTCGCCGTCGTCCACCAGAAGATGGCGGGTGACATGGTGAAGGCCGGCCTGCTTGCGCCCTATACCAAGGACGTCGCGACCGGGAAGCTCGCCACCTCGGACGCCGCGAAGAACTCGCTCGGCGCGAACGTCGAGGGGTACGTCATCCCGATGTTCCAGAGCCAGACGGCGATCGCCTACAACCCGATGCTGGTGAAGAACCCGCCGAAGACCTACGCCGATATCGAGTCTTGGGCGAAGGCCAACCCGAAGCAGTTCGGCTACAACGGCATCAAGGGCGGCATGTCGGGCGTCAGCTTCGTCGTCGGGTGGGTCTATGCGAACGCCCCGAATGCCGAGCAGCTGACCCATGGGCCCTATGACGCCAAGGTTTCCGCCTCGTGGGATCCGGCGCTGGCCAAGCTCAAGGAATTCAACAAGACCGCGACGATCACGCCGGGCAACGCCGGCACGCTCGACATGCTGAACCGCGGCGAGATCGCCATGGGCCCGGTGTGGGTCGACATGTTCTATTCGTGGATCGCCGACGGGAAGCTGCCGCCGACGACCAAGCTCTCGCTGATCGGTCCGGGCATGCCGGGTCAGCCGATGTACTACGTGATCCCGGCCAAGGCCGCGAACATGGACGCCGCCAAGAAGTTCGTCGAACTGGCCACCAGCCCGGCGGTTCAGGCGGAAGGCATCGTCAAGAAGTTCAACTGGTATCCCGGCATCGACGCACAGCACGTCAAGAGCCAGCTCGACGACGCCACCTGGAACAAGCTGTTCGTCGACGTGACGCCGAACGATCTCGCCACCAAGGGCAAGTCGTTCCCGATCAAGGAGTATTTCGACGACATCCTGGTGTCGTACGAGAAGAAGGTCATGAACTGAGCCACCTCTTTCGTTTGCACCGTCCCCCCACCCTATCCCTCCCCCACAAAGGGGGGAGGGGACACGAGGCGTCTCGTACTCCCTCCCCCCGTGGAGCGTGGGGGAGGGTGGGGTGGGGGGCGTGACTCGCAATGCGTAACCAGCGCCTCTTCGGCTTCCTGCTCGTCGCGCCGGCGCTTCTCGCCGTCGGCGCGCTCTTCGTCTATCCGCTGGGATTCTCGGTCGCGACCGCCTTCACCACGAAGGACGGGCAGCCCACGCTGGCCAACTTTGGGCGCGCCTTCGAACTCTACTCGCTCGACATCGGCTTCACCCTGGTGATCATCGGGCTCTCGACGCTGCTCTGCGGCGCGCTCGCGATCGCCATCGGCGGGTACCTCACCCTCGGCGAGAGTCCGCGTGCGGTCGCCATCCTCAAATGGCTCTACCGCTGGCCGCTGTTCATTCCGTTCATCGTCGCGGCGCAATGCATGCGCACCTTCGTCGCCAAGAACGGCCTGATGAACAACACGCTGGTGGCGGCGGGTATCCTCGAGCCGATCCAGACCACGAGCCTGCTCGACTGGCGCGGCGTGGTCATCACGTTCGTGTGGAAGCAGACGCCGTTCGTGGCGCTTCTCGTCGCCGGCGCGATGGCATCGCTCGACCGCTCGACCATCGAGGCGGCGCGCAACCTCGGTGCCGGCCGGCTGCGCGTCCTGGTCGAGATCGTGGTGCCGCAGATCGCGACCACGCTGGTGGTGGCATTGATCCTCTCCTTCGTCACCATGATGTCGGTGCTGAGCGTGCCGATCATGCTGACCGGCGAGTCGCCGACGATGATGACGGTCGACATGGCCTTCCGCATCAACGCCTATGGCGACTACGGCACCGCCAATGCCCTCGGCGTGCTCTCATACCTGATGACGGGCGCGGTCGCCTGGATCTATCTCCGCCGTGGCATCCGCGAAGGAGGCCGTCCGTGACCGCGCTCGGCTGGATACCGCGTGGGATCATCCTGGGATTGATCGCGTTCGCGATCTTCGGTCCGCTTGCGAACCTCGGCCTCTGGGCTTTCGCCGAGCAGTGGTACTTCCCTTTCAAGCTGCCGGTCGTCTACGGCCTCAAGTTCTGGTACCAGGTTTTCAAGCCGAGCTCGGACGCATTGCTGTCACTCGGCACGTCGGTGGTGATCGCGCTGCTGACCGTCGTGGTAAGTCTGGCGCTCGCGGTGCCGGCGGGTTATGCGTTGGCGCGGTTGTCGCTGCCGTTCCGCAGCCTCATCATGCTGGCGTTCCTGCTGCCGCAGGCGTTCCCGTCGGTCGCCGTCTACATCAACGTGGCGCGGATCTTCTATACGATCGGCCTCAACGGCACGATCGCCGGCGTCGTGCTGGTGCATGCGGTGCATGGTCTGGTCTTCGCGGTGTGGATCGCTTCCGCCGCCTTCGCCGCAGTCGACCGCGACCTCGAGCTCGCCGCCCGGAACATGGGCGCCGGCGCACTCCGCGCCTTCTTCACCGTGACACTGCCGCTGGCGGCGCCCGGTATCGTCGCGTCCGCGATCTTCGTCTTCCTGGAATCGCTCGACGAGTTCACCGGCACTTTTTTCGTCGGCGTGCCGGACGTGACGACCTTGCCGCTGCTGATGTTCACCGCCTCGGTCGCCGGCAACTACCAGATCGCGGCGATCACCGCGCTGATCCTGCTGATCCCGTCGGTCGGCTTCATGCTCTTCGTCGAGCGCTTCCTGAAGGCCGACGTGCTCGCCAAAGTCGGCGCCTAGGACGCCGGCTGCTCCTGCTTGGCGAGGTCGAACATCGGCTGGAACGCCTCCGGCTCGTGCGCGCCGGGAAGCGCATAGCGCCCCTCCAGGATGAAGCAGGGGACGCCGGTGATGCCCATCTTGTAGGCGAGCGAGAGGTCCTCCATGACCTGCTCGCGGCCCTGCTCGCCGGTCAGGAACTCGCGGACGGCAGTCGGCTCGAACCCGGCCTCGCCGGCGAGCGCGGTCAGCGTCTCGGTGTCGCCGATATCGGCACCCTCGGTGAAGTATCCCTCGAACAGGCGGTTGAGCATCGCTTCCTGGCGCTTGGCACCCTGGGCGTAGAGGAGAAGGCGATGGGCGTCCGTGGTGTTCGGCGTGCGCTTGATCTTGTCGAAGCGGAAGTCGATGCCTTCGGCGGTACCGGCCTCGGTCACCCGGCGATAGATCTCGTCGGCCTTGCGGCCGCTGCCGAACTTCATCGCCATGTACTCGGCGCGGTCCATGCCCTCGCGCGGCATGTCCGGGTTCAGCTGGAATGCCCGCCAGGCAATGTCGGGCTGGATGTCGGGGCGCGTGTCGAGGGCGCGGCCGAAACGCCGCTTGCCGATATAGCACCACGGGCAGACGACGTCGGAGAAGATGTCGAAGCGCATGAGGCGAGCCTACCGCCCGGACGTGCCGCCGTCTCGCACCATCGCTTGACCGCCGCCCGAGCCATCATGAGCATGTGGGGATGACCTCGATCTACGATCAAGGCCTGGACCCGAACGAGGCGAACCACGTGGCGCTGACGCCGCTGTCGTTCCTCGAACGGGCGGCCCGGGTCTGGCCGGACAAGGTGGCGGTGATCCATGGGCTGCACCGGACCACCTACGGCGAGCTCGGGCGACGCTGTGCCCGCTTGGCGAGCGCGCTCGAGCGCCGGGGAATCGGGCCGGGCGACACGGTTTCGGTGCTGGCGCCGAACATCCCGGCGCTGCTGGAGGCGCATTACGGCGTGCCGATGGCTGGCGCCGTGCTGAACGCGATCAATGCCAGGCTCGACGCCGCGACCGTCGGCTTCATCTTGCGACATTCCGGCGCCAAGGCTTTCCTGGTCGACCGCGACTGCGCCGAGGTGGCGCGCGCGGCCCTGGAAGGCCTCGAACATAAGCCGCTGGTGGTCGACATCGCCGACCCGCTGGGGCCGGCCGGCGGCGGGGTCGGCGATCTCACCTACGAGGCGTTCCTCGCCGAAGGCGACCCGGACCACGCCTGGGAGTGGCCGAAGGACGAGTGGCAGGCGATCGGCCTCAACTACACCTCGGGCACGACCGGCAATCCCAAGGGCGTCGTCGTCCATCATCGCGGCGCCTTCCTCAACGCGATGGGGAACGCGATCACCTTCGGCCTGGGGCCGGAGACTGTCTATCTCTGGACCCTGCCGATGTTCCACTGCAACGGCTGGTGCTACACCTGGGCGGTGACGGCGGTCGGGGGGACGCATGTGTGCCTGCGAAAGGTCGACCCCGCACTTATCTTCCCGGCGATCGCCGAGCATCGCGTCACCCACCTCTGCGGCGCGCCGATCGTGCTCGGCATGCTGATCCATGCGCATGAGAGCGTGAAGCGCCGCTTCGACCACACGGTCGAGGTCGCGACCGGCGGCGCCGCACCACCGTCGCCGGTGATCGCCGCGATGTCGGCGATGGGCTTCCACGTCACGCATCTCTACGGCCTGACCGAGGTCTACGGCCCTTCGACCCTCTGCGCCTGGCAGGACGAGTGGAACGGGCTCGATGCGGACGCGCAAGCGCTCAAGGTTGCGCGGCAGGGCGTGAACCTGCTGACGATGTCCGGCCAGGACGTGCTCGATCCCGGTGCGATGACGCCTGTGCCGGCCGATGGCACGACGCTCGGCGAGCTGGTTCTGCGCGGCAACACGGTGATGAAGGGGTACCTCAAGAACCGCGATGCCAGCGACGAGGCCTTCCGCGGCGGCTGGTTCCACACCGGCGACCTCGCGGTGAAGCATCCTGACGGCTATGTCGAGATCAAGGACCGCGCCAAGGACATCATCATCTCGGGCGGCGAGAACATCTCGTCGCTCGAGGTCGAGGAGGTGCTCTATCGCCATCCGCAGGTGATGGAGGCGGCGGTGGTCGCGCGGCCCGACGCGAAGTGGGGCGAGAGCCCCTGCGCCTTCGTCACCTTGAAGCCCGAAGCGGCGTCGACCGACGAGGCCGGCGTCATCGCCTTCTGCCGCGAGCGGCTGGCGCGCTACAAGGTGCCTCGCACCGTGGTGTTCGGCCCGCTGCCGAAGACCTCGACCGGCAAGATCCAGAAGTTCCAGCTGCGCGAGCAGGCGCGGGCCTTGGGAGAGCGGCAAGAGTGACACCGACCTTGTTCCCGCATGTCCTGCACGGCACGGACGGTACGCGCGTCGCCGCGGAGTGGGGGCAGTTGCTTGTGCCGGAAGTGCGCGGCAAGCCGGGCAGCCGTTCCATCCAGATCGCCTTCGTGCGCCTCAAGACAGCGAACGCGAAGCCGAAGCCGCCGGTGATCTGGCTCGCCGGCGGGCCGGGCTCGGCCGGCATCGCCGGATCGATGGGCCGGCTCTCGCGCTGGCGGCGCTGGGCCGAGGATCGCGATGTGATCCTGTTTGACCAGCGCGGCGTCGGCCAGTCTCGGCCGGAACTGTCGCCGCCGTTCTTCTTCGACCTGCCGATGAACCAACCCGGAAGCCGTGCTGCCTATGTCGAGGCGAGCCGCGATCTGGCGCGGAAGTCCATGGCCTACTGGGGAGAGCGCGGCGTCGATCCCGCCGGTTACACCACGGCCGACAGCGCCGATGACGTGGACGATCTCCGCCGGGCGCTCGGCTACGACCGCATGAGCCCGGTCGGCTACAGCTACGGCTCTCATCTCTGCTTCTCGGTGATAAGGCGGCACGGCGCTTTCATCGACCGCGCGATCGCCGGCGGCTCAGAGGGGCCGGACCATACGTTCAAGCTGCCGGGCAACGTCGACAAGGCGCTGGGCGAGCTGGATCGCACGCTCGCGTTGGATCCGCGCTGGAAGCCGGTGCTGCCGAGCCTGGTCGCGGCGCTTGCCGATCTTCTGAACGGTCTCCGCCGCGCGCCGAAGTGCGTGACGGTCAAGGACAGGCGCCGCGGCGGCGAGGCCGAGGTCACGGTCGGCGACTGGGACCTGCAGATGGCGGTCGCCGACACGCTGGGCGCGACCCCGGCGCTCAAGGCGTTGCCCGCCAACATCCAGGCGATGACCAAGGGCGACTGGCGCTGGCTCGGCGAGACTGCCCTCGCGCGGCGCCGGCGGCCGGCCTTCAACTTCATGTCGGTGGTAATGGACGTGGCCTCAGGCGCCACGCCTCAGCGGCTCGCCCGCATTCGCGAGGAGGCGAAGACCGCGCTGCTCGGCGATGCGATCAACCTGCCGTTCCCCGACGTCGGCGACGGCCTTGGCCTGCCCGATGCGGGCGAGGAATTTCGAGGGCCACTGGTCAGCGACGTGCCGACCCTGATGCATGTCGGCACGCTGGACGGCCGCACGCCGGTCTCGAATGCCGACGAGCTGCTGCCGGGATTCAGGAACGGCCGGAAGCTCGTGATCGGCAACGCTTCGCATGACACCGGCTCGTGGTCCGGCGAGCGCTCGGCCTGCGAGGACGAGATGACCCGCTTCCTCGACGGCAAAGAGCTCTCGACAGACCGCGTCGACATCCTCTTCGCCTTCGACCCGCCGGCATGAGGAGGATGCGATGACGCCCGATCTCACCGGCAAGACCGCGCTGATCACCGGTGCCTCATCCGGCCTCGGTCGCCATTTTGCGAAGCTCCTGGCGAAGTCCGGCGCGAGGGTCGCAATCGGGGCCCGGCGCATGGACAAGCTCGTCTCGCTGGCCGAGGAGATCCGCGCCGGGGGTGGCGAGGCGCTGATGGTCGAGCTCGACGTCACCGACGAGGTGAGTGTCGGCAAGGCTGTCGCCCAGATCGCGGACGCGATGGTCGGCATCGACATCCTGGTCAACAATGCCGGCATCGTCGTCGCCAAGCCGGCGCTCGAGCTCTCGGTCACCGACTGGGACATGACGATCGCGACCAACCTTCGCGGCGCCTTCCTGGTCGCGCAGGCGGCGGCCAAGCACATGGCGGAAACCGGCGGCGGCTCGATCGTCAACATCGCGTCGATCGCGGGGCTGCGCACCGGCGGGCACATCTCGGCCTACGCCGCCTCCAAGGCCGGTCTGATCCACCTGACCAAGAACCTGGCGGTCGAGCTCGCACGATCAAAGGTCCGCGTGAATGCGCTGGCGCCTGGCTACATCGAGACCGAGCTCAATGCCGACTTCTTCGCAAGCAAGGCCGGCGAAGACCTGGTCCGCCGCATCCCGCAGCGCCGGCTAGGCCGGCCAGAGGACCTGGACGGGCCGCTGCTGTTGCTCGTGTCCGATGCGTCGCGCTACATGACCGGCGCCGTCCTCGTCGTGGACGGCGGCCATTCCGTCAATCCGCTCTAGAGAGGTCCCCGATGATCGTCGACCACCGCACCTACACCCTGAAGCCCGGCACGCTTCCCGAATACCTCGCCAAGTACGAGGAGATGGGCCTCAAGGTGCAGATCAAGCATCTCGGACGGTTGCAGGGCTACTTCTTCACCGAGATCGGGCCATTGAACCAGATCGTCCACATATGGGCCTATGAGAACCTCGCCGAGCGTGACGAACGCCGCGGCAAGATGGCCGCCGACCCGGCCTGGCAGGCCTGGATCAAGGTGTCGTCCCAGTACTTCGTGAACATGGAGAACAAGGTAATGAAGGAAGCGCCCTTCTTCCGCGCCAAGTTCTCCGGTCCCGACGACGTGGGATCAAAGTAGGATGGTCGGAGCGTCCACCTCACCCTTCGACAAGCTCAGGATGAGGTGGATGGATAGGTCTCAATCCCTGTCGACCAGCGCGAAGATATTTCAGTCGCCCTCATTCTGAGCTTGTCGAAGGGTGAGGGCGTTTCTGGGTGCTTACGCCCTCTTCGCCGCCTTGCGCTTGGCGACATAGGGCGCGAGGTACTGGCCGGTGTAGCTGCGGGCCACCTTCGCGACCTCTTCCGGCGTGCCGGCGGCGACGATCTCGCCGCCGCCATTGCCGCCCTCGGGTCCGAGGTCGATGATCCAGTCGGCGGTCTTGATGACCTCGAGATTGTGCTCGATCACCAGCACGGTGTTGCCCTGGTCGACCAGTGCGTGGAGGACCTCCAGCAGCTTGCGGACGTCCTCGAAGTGCAGGCCGGTGGTCGGCTCGTCGAGGATGTAGAGCGTGCGCCCGGTTGCGCGGCGCGCCAGCTCCTTCGCCAGCTTGACCCGCTGCGCCTCGCCGCCGGAAAGCGTCGTCGCCGGCTGGCCGACATGGATGTAGCCGAGGCCGACGCGCTCCAGCGTTTCCATCTTCTCGCGGATCGAGGGGACGGCGCGGAAGAATTCCGCTCCTTCCTCGACCGTCATGTCGAGCACGTCGGCGATCGACTTCTCCTTGAACTTCACCTCCAGCGTCTCGCGATTGTAGCGCTTGCCCTTGCAGGCATCGCACTGCACGTAGACGTCGGGCAGGAAGTGCATCTCGATCTTGATGACGCCGTCGCCCTGGCAGGCCTCGCAGCGGCCGCCCTTGACGTTGAACGAGAAGCGGCCGGGCGCGTAGCCGCGCGCCGAGGCTTCCGGCAGGCCCGCGAACCAGTCGCGGATCGGGGTGAAGGCGCCGGTATACGTCGCCGGGTTCGAGCGCGGGGTGCGGCCGATCGGCGACTGGTCGATGTCGACGATCTTGTCGATGTGCTCGATGCCCTCGACGCGGTCGTGCTCGGCCGCCGGCTCGCGGGCGCCGAACAGCTTGCGGGCGAGCGCCTTGTAGAGCGTCTCGATCACCAGCGTCGACTTGCCGCCTCCGGAAACGCCGGTGACGCAGGTGAAGGTGCCGAGTGGGATCTCGACGTCGATGTTCTTCAGGTTGTTGGCGCGCGCGCCGACCACCTTGATCGACTGGCCCTCGCGGCCGGGGCGGCGATGGCGCGGCACGTCGATCTGGCGCATGCCGGTCAGGTACTGACCAGTGACGCTCTCGGGGTTGCGCATCACCTCCGGGGGCGTGCCGATCGCGACGACTTTGCCGCCATGGACGCCGGCGCCCGGCCCCATGTCGACCAGGTAGTCGGCGGTGCGGATCGCGTCCTCGTCGTGCTCGACGACGATCACCGTGTTGCCGAGATCGCGCAACCGCTTCAGCGTCTCCAGCAGCCGCGCATTGTCGCGCTGGTGCAGGCCGATCGACGGCTCGTCGAGCACGTAGAGCACGCCGGTGAGCCCTGAGCCGATCTGGGAGGCGAGGCGAATGCGTTGGCTCTCGCCGCCGGACAGCGTCGCCGAGGCGCGGCCCAGGGTCAGGTAGTCGAGGCCGACGTTGACGAGGAAGCCGAGCCGCTCGTTGATCTCCTTAAGGATCCGCGCCGCGATCTCCTGCTGCTGGGCCTTCAGCTTCTTCGGCAGGTTCTGGAACCAGGCGGCAGCGTCCGAGATCGACATCAGCGCGGTCTCGCCGATGTGCTTGCCGCCGACCTTGACCGCCAGCGCCTCCGGCTTGAGGCGGTTGCCGTCGCAGGCCTCGCACTTGGCCGAGGCCTGGTATTTCTCCAGCTCCTCGCGGACCCAGGAACTGTCGGTTTCCTTCCAGCGCCGCTCCATGTTGGGGATGATCCCCTCGAACGGCTTGGTCGTGGTGTAGCTGCGGAGCCCGTCATTGAAGGTCATCGAGACGGGATCCTCGCCGGTGCCGTGCAGGATCGCCTTCTTCACCTTCTCCGGCAGCTGCTTCCACGCGGTTCCGGTCGATACCTTGAAGTGCTTGGCGAGCGAGTCGAGCGTCTGGTCGTAGTACTTGGAGGACGAGTTCGCCCAGGGGGCGACCGCACCTTCGCGAAGCGCCAGCTTCTCGTCCGGGATGATCAGATCCGGATCGAAATACATCTTGGTGCCGAGCCCGTCGCAGGCAGGACACGCGCCGAAGGGGTTGTTGAACGAGAAGAGCCTGGGTTCGATCTCGTCGATGGTGAAGCCCGAGACAGGGCAGGCGAATTTGGAGGAGAAGATCGTGCGTTCGCCGCCGTCGGCGTTTTCGGCGAAGACCAGGCCCTCGCCGAGCGTGACCGCGGTCTCCATCGAATCCGCCAGGCGGTTTCCGAGATCCGGGCGCACGACGATGCGGTCGACCACGACCTCGATGTCGTGCTTCAGCTTCTTGTTGAGTGCCGGCACGTCGCCGATCTCATAGAGCTTGCCGTCGACCTTGACGCGCTGGAACCCCTTCTTCTGGAGCTCCTGCAGCTCCTTCCGGTACTCGCCCTTGCGGCCGCGGACGATGGGGGCGAGCAGGTAGAGGCGGGTGCCCTCCTTCATCGCCATGACCCGATCGACCATCTGGGTGACCGTCTGGCTTTCGATCGGAAGGCCCGTCGCGGGCGAGTAGGGGATGCCGACGCGGGCGTAGAGGAGGCGGAGATAGTCGTGGATCTCCGTCACCGTGCCGACGGTCGAGCGCGGGTTCTTCGACGTGGTCTTCTGCTCGATCGAGATCGCCGGCGACAGGCCCTCGATCAGGTCGACGTCGGGCTTGCCCATCAGCTCCAGGAACTGGCGCGCATAGGCCGAGAGGCTTTCGACGTAGCGGCGCTGCCCCTCGGCATAGATCGTGTCGAAGGCGAGCGACGACTTGCCGGATCCGGACAGCCCGGTGATCACCACCAGTTCGTTCCGGGGCAGATCGACGTCGATATTCTTGAGATTGTGTTCGCGGGCGCCGCGGATACGGAGGTGGGCAGACATGCACGATCCCATAGCAAGAACATATTGAGAACGCAACCGCGGCTGCGGCGGCGCAGCATATATGGGGATTACCGCCGGCCGGTGCGGGGATTTGCTGCGTCGGTCAGGCCTTCGCCGACCAGGCTGACCGCGAGAACGGTCAGAAGGATCGCGAATCCGGGAATGGCCGAGACGTACCAGGCGGAGCGGAATACCGAACGCCCGCTGGCGATCATCTGTCCCCAGGTCGCCCGGTTGGGGTCGCCGAGGCCGAGATACGACAGGGCCGACTCGATCAGGATGGCGGAGGCGACGATGACGCTGCCGAGAACGATGATCGGGGCCAGCGCATTGGGCAGGATGTCGCGGAAGATGATGTGGCCGTTGCTCTGGCCCAGCACCCTCGACGCGGCGACGAATTCGCGCTGCTTCAAGGTCAGGAACTCGGCCCGGGTGATGCGCGCGGGGCCGGTCCAGGAGACGAGCGCGATGGCGATCGCGATCGAGACCACGCCCGGCCCCATCACCGCGATCAGGGCCAGTGCCAGGATGAACGCCGGCACGGTCTGGAAGGTCTCGGTCAGCCGCATCAAGGCCTCGTCGATCCAGCCGCCGAAATATCCGGCGACCGATCCGATCAGGATGCCGATCAGGATCGCGCCGAGGGCGGCGACCAGACCCACGAACAGCGAGGCGCGTGCGCCATGGGCGAGACCGGCCAGGATGTCGCGGCCGAGACGATCGGTGCCGAGAGGGAAGCGCCAGTCCTCGAACGGCTCGGTCAGTGGCCGGCCGACGATGTCGAGGGGATCGCCCGGGAACAGCAAGGGAGACGCGACCGCGACCAGGATAACGAGAGCGAGGATCGCCAGGCCCACGATCGCGCCGCGGTTGGTCGTGAAGCGCTCGGCGAAGCCGCGGTGCATCATGCGCTCTCGATCCTCGGATCGAGCTGGGCGTAGAGGAGATCGACGATCAGGTTGACCGTGATCACCAGCAACGCGCTCATGAAGACGATGCCGAGCAGGGTGTTGAGGTCGCGATTGACCACCGACTCGAAGGCGAGGCGGCCGATGCCGGGGATCGAGAACACGCTCTCGATCACGACGCTGCCGCCGAGCAGCGTGCCGAACTGGAGGCCCAGCATCGTCACCATCGGCAGGATCGCGTTCGGAAGCACATGGCGCCAGGCGATCCGGTCGTCGGTAAGTCCCTTGGCCTTGGCGGTGCGCACGAAGTCGAGGCCGTAGACCTCGAGCATCCCGGCGCGCATGAGCCGCATGTAGATCGCGACGTAGATCAGCGCCAGCGAGACGGTCGGCAGCACCAGATGGCGCGCGATGTCGAGGACGCGCTCCCAGCCCGTGAGCGTCGAGGCGATCGTCTCTATGCCGGCCAGCGGCAGCCAGGCGAGCTTGACCGAGAAGATCACGATCAGCATCAGGCCGAGCCAGAATCCCGGCGTCGCATAGACGATGAGGCCGAGCGTGATGATCGCCGTATCCTCGGGTCGTCCGACGCGGCGCGCAGCGGCGACGCCGAGCACGACACCGAGCCCGAAGGCAAGGCTGACCGAGCTCGCCATCAGGAGCAGCGTGTTGGGCAGGCGCTCCAGGATCAGCGTCAGCACCGGCTGGCCGTAGAGGACGGCTTGGCCGAGATCGAGGCGAAGTACCTTCCACAGATAGAGGCCGAGCTGGACGATCGCCGGCTGGTCGAGGCCGTACTCGGCGCGCAGGCGTGCAACCACGCCGGCATCGCCGCCGCCGATGGTTGCGATATAGGCATCGACCGCATCGCCCGGGGCCAGCTTCAGCAGCAGGAAGTTGCCGACCAGGATCAGCACGACGACCGGCAGCGCCTGCGCGAGTCTTCGCCGGACGAGGACGAACGCGCGGCCGGCGAAGAAGTCGCCCGCGCGCCCATCCACTTTAGGCGAGGCCGACATCCGCCCAGGAGGAGCAGGGCCAGCGCGGCGTGTTGTGATGATTGGCCACCTTGTCGGAGACCACGGACAGGAACGGGAAGTCGATCAGCGGAATGATCGGAAGGTCCGTCATCACCTTCTTCTGGAAGGCGACATAAAGCTTGGTCCGCTCGTCCGGGTTGATCTCGCTCGCCGCCTGGTCGATCAGCTTGTCCATGTCGGCGTCGACATAATTGTACTGGTTGGCGAAGGGAACGCCCGCCGGCGTGCCGGAGCGGTAGAGCACCGTGGTCGAGATCGCCGGATCGTTGCGGTAGACCAGCGCCGCGACGGCGAGGTCGTAGGCATGGTCCTTGTAGACCTTGGCGATGTGGCCGGGCGCGTCGTTGGTCTCGATCTGCGCATCGATGCCGATGCGGCGCAGCGCCTGGCGCAGGTAGTCGCCCGTGAGGCGGGTCTGCTCGAAGAAAGGCGCCGGCAGGATCTTGAGCGCGAAGCGGTTGCCGTCGGCTCCCTTCTTGTATCCGGCTTCGTCGAGCAAGGCCTCGGCCTTGGCCGGGTCGAACGGGTATTGCGCGACATCGGTCGTATAGAACGGCGCCCCGCTTGCCGGGATCGGTCCGGTCGCGGCCGCACCGAAGCCCTGGAACACGGTGTCGAGCAGGAACTTGGAGTCGATCGCATGCCGGATCGCGCGGCGGACGCGGACGTCGGCCAGTTCCTTCCGCTTGTGGTTCACCTCGACGGTGCAGGTGTAGAGGATGCCCTCGTAGCCTTTGGTCGAGACCGACAGGCCTTTGACCTTCGAGAGGCGAACCGCATCGGCGGTCGAGACGGCGCTGAAGCATGAGAGGTGCAGGTCGCCCGACTCGTGCGCGGCGGCGGTGGTACCCTTGTCGGCCATCACGCGATAGAGAATGCGATCGACCAGCGGCTGGTTCGCCGACCAGTAGTTCGGGTTTCGCTCGAGCCGGATGAACTCGCCGCGCTTCTGCTCGGCGAAGGTGAAGGGCCCGGTGCCGACCGGCTTCTGGTTCGCCGGGTTGGCGGCGATGTCGGTGTTCTCATAGAGATGCTTCGGGATCACCGTCGAGAGCGCAGGCAGCGCGTTCAGGATCAGCTGGCTCGGAATCGGCTTCGAGAACTTGAAGACCGCGGTCTGCGCGTTCGGGGTCTCGACGGCCTCCAGGTCCTTGAAGACGACGCGGCCGAAGTTCTGAAGCTTCTTCCAGACTTCCATTGCCGAGAAGGCGACGTCGGCCGAACTGAAGTCCTTGCCATCGTGCCACTCTACGCCCTGGCGGATCTGGAAGGTGATGCTGCGGCCGTCGGCGGCCGGCGTCCATGACGTGGCCAGCACCGGCTTCAGGCCGGTTCCGCCGAAGACCTGGTCGGCCAGCGGCTCCAGCACCTTGCTCGACACGAAGAACACGCCGTTGCTGGCGACGATCGCGCCGTTCCAGTTGGTGGCCTCGCTGTCGGCGGCGACCATCAGAACGCCGCCGCGCTTTCCCTGGGCGAAAGCGGCGGAGGGGAGCAGGGTCGATCCGGCGGCGCCGAGCGCGCCCTTGATCACGGTACGACGCGTCACGCGGGAACGGCTCGCCATCGTCGGCTCCTTGCGGGGAAGATGCTGCGATTGCGCCATCCGGCCCGGCGCTTGTCAACGCAGACCGGAAGTGGATGCAAGGAGAGAAAAGGATTCTCTCCGAACCTCATCTCGCTACGCTTTTCTCGCGCCCTGGACCAGGTTCGCGAAGAGCCGGAACGCACCGGGCACCAGTTCCTCCATCTGATGCGCAAGACCGAGGCTCACATGGGTGTGACGGCCGGCGCCGATGCACGCCGAGACCAGCGCGCCCTCGAGCGGCGCCTCGCCCGGATCGGAGATCGCCAGCAGCGGCTCGTAGACCTGATCCCAGGATGAGGCGAAGTAGAGGCCGCGCTCCTTGACCCAGCCAGCCCAATCATCGGCGCCGATGCGGTTGGGCCGCATGAGCAAGGGATGATCGGGCGCGCGCATCGTGACCGGCGCGGCAGGATCGCAGACGCGCCAGCGGACGGATGGCGAGCCGATCTCGATGCGTGCCGGCGGCGTCCCGCCCGCGTCCCAGCCGTCGTGAGGGCGATGGTACAGGGTCACCAGATGGCCGCCGTCGCGGACGAAGGCGTGCAGCCTTTCCCTGGCGGCCGCGAGATCCGGTCGCGTGCCGAAAGCACGGACGCCGACGACAATGGTGTCGAAGCGCGTCAGGTCGGTATTCAGATCGCCGGCGTCGAGTGTCGATACGTCGATGCCCAGCTGGGCCAGGCTGACTCCGACCCGATCGCCGCCGCCGTCGATATAAGCGACACGAATGCCGTCCGGAATCGCCACGTCGGCGACCAGGACCTCGATCGCTGCCGGCTCGATCCATCCAGTGCGGCCGATGTGGTCGTAGGCGAAGCTGCGGACCCGCCCATGGGCGATACCGTCGGCGACGATATCGAGGCGATAGCGGCCAGGCTCCGGCGTCGGCACCGTCACCTCGATACGCGTGCCGTGGCCCGCCGCCAATCGCAGCGGGACGACTGTCTCGCCGACAAGGATACGGGTCTCGATCGTCTCGCCGGTGTTGTTGCGGGCGTCGACATGAAGGGGTGGCAAGGCTGATCCGCTTCGCACGACGATACGCTCGGGATATGGCGTCAACGAAAGCCGTGGCACGATCCTCGGTGCCTCGACCGGCTCGATCGTCTGCTCGATCTCCAGATTCTCGGTGGCGTATCGGAGCCGGCCGGTCACGGCCCCGGCCGGGGAGAGAGGATCGAAGGTCGCCTGAAACGGATTCGGCTGCGCCACCACGACCCGAGCCATGCCGAGATAGTCACTCCTTGCGGCCGCGCCGTCGGCGGAGACGGCGGCGAGGGATGCCGATGCCGGCGAGCCGTCGAAGCGTACCGACAGCCTCACCCCGAGCGGCACGCCTGCGACGACGACATCGGGTAGCTCGACGCGGGCGTCGATCGAGAGTCCGATACGATGTGCGCGCCAGAGCTGGCGACGCTTGAGCGTCAGGCGGTGGGATAGGTCGTCCGCCAACGGATCTGGGGGAGGTGCCAGCCGGGTCTCGGCCTCCTCGATCGCCTCGAGTGCCCAGTTCAATCCGGTGACGACGGCGCCGCGATCCGGGAACCGCGCGACGGCGAAATCGATGCCGGCATCGGCCCGCCGGAGTGCGTCGTCCAGCGCAGGTTCAGAGCCATCGGCGAAGTCGGCGAGCCGGAGCCTCAGTCCGTCGAGGATCGAGGTTTCGGCATTGGCCATCGGTGCCCGGCTGCGCAGCAGATGCAGCGGCATCGATGCAAGCGTCTCGGCGCGAATGACGTCCATGCCCTGGCTCCGATGGCGGGCGCGCGAGCGTCGGGCGGTTTCGGCGTCCTCGCCGTCGAGCGGGACTGAGATCGTCGCCGGCGGAGGCGGCTCGGCATCGTCGTAGGTGCCGCCGCCGCCCGAGAGCGCCGGTAGATAGAGCTTGCCCACACGCCAGGCCGGAAGGCCGACGGCGATGTGTTCGGGAAAGCTATCCGGATCGGCGGCGAGGTCGAAGGCGGCGATTGTCGCCTGCGTGATCGCGCGGTGATGGCCATGCTGGCCGGGAACGTCGAGAAAGGTCGGGCATAGCACGTCCGGTCGCGCCGTCCGGATCGCCCGCACCAGGCGCTCGAGCAAGCGGTCCCTGCCCCAGGCGGCAAGGGTTGCTTCGGCAGTCTTGGCGAAGCCGAAGTCGGGGAGATCGAGCCAATGGACCTCCATGTCGAGGACCCGCGCCGCCTCTTCCATCTCACGGGTGCGGATCGCGGCAAGCGCCTTTCCCGCTTCGGGACCGAGCGCGTTCTGCCCGCCCTGGCCGCGCGTGGCGCAGGCATAGATCACCCGCACGCCATCCTTCTTCACGAGCCGGGCGAGCAGGATGCTCGCTTCGTCGTCCGGATGCGCGCCGGTCATCATGAAGCTGGCGGCCGATCGCAGCGGCAGCAACGCGTTCCAGAGCTCGATGTCGGTGACCATGTCCGTGGCGAGGGTGGAAAGCCGGCGCTGCAAAAGCAAGCGGTCATCTCGGTTGACTTGGGTTGACCTCTCCGTGAGCATCGCCGCGATGAAGACACACAAGGACGACAGCGTCTTTCCGGCGCCGATCTATAAGGACACGGTGCTCGCGCCCCTGTTCGAGGGCGTGAAGCGCCATCACTGGCAGCACCAGATGCGCATCAACCGGGCAAGCGCGGTGATGCTGGCCGAGAAGGGCTTGCTCGGCCGCGCCGAGGCCGGGTCGATCCTGGCCGCGCTCGACGACATCGTCGCCAAGGTCGACGTCGCTGCGCTCGACTACACCGGCGAGCACGAGGATTTCTTCTTCTACGTCGAATCCGAGCTGAAGCGCCGGCTCGGCGTCGAGGTCGCGGGCAAGCTGCACACCGGCCGGTCGCGCAACGACATCGACCACACGGTCTTCAAGATGGCGCTGAAGGAGCGGCTGGTCGGCTTCGTCGAGGCGCTGATCGGTCTCGTCGACACCTCGATCAAGGTCGCCCAGGCAAACCGCGACACGCTGATCGTTGCTTATACCCACGGCCAGCCGGCACAGCCATCGACTTTCGGCCATTATCTCGGCGCGCTGGTGGAAATGCTGCTCCGCGACATCGAGCGCGTGATGCATGCGGCGCGGTACCCCGACAAGTCGAGCATGGGCGCGGCGGCGATCACGACATCGGGGTTTGATCTCGATCGCGGGCGGATGGCCGAGCTTCTTGGATTCGCCGAGGTCCAGGAGAATTCCTACGGCTGCATCGCCGCGGTCGACTACGCGACCAGCGTCTACGCTGCGCTCAAGCTGCTCTTCGTCCACCTTGGCCGCTTCGTCCAGGACTTGAACGCCTGGACCGGCTTCGAGATCGGGCACATGTACGTGCCGAACGCCTATGTGCAGATCAGCTCGATCATGCCGCAGAAGCGGAATCCGGTGCCGGTCGAGCACCTGCGCCTGATGCTGTCGCTCGCGGTTTCGCGTGCCGAGGCGGTGATCAACGCGGTCCACAACACGCCGTTCACCGACATGAACGACTCCGAGGGCGAGGTGCAGGCGGCGGGATACGAGGCTTTCGACACCGGCCATCGCGCGATCGCGCTTCTCTCCGGATTCCTGGGCTCGGTCCGGATCGACGAGGCCAAGGTGCGACGGCACATCGACGAGGCCTGCATCACCGTGACCGAGCTCGCGGACTCGCTCGTCCGTGCCGAGAGCTTGTCGTTCAGGCAGGCGCACGAGATCGCCGCCAAGCTGGCACGGCGGATGATCGATACCGGCGAGCGTTTCCAGACCGTGCCTTACGCCGCTTTCGTGGATGCGTTCCGCGAGGTTGCGGGCCGCGTGCCGGACCTGGTCGAAGCGGAATTCCGGCGCGTCACGACGCCCGAGCACTTCGTCTCGGTCCGCACCATGCCGGGAGGACCTGCGCCCGCGGCCCTGGACAAGGCCTTCGCCCGCTATCGTCGCGATCTGGACGAAGCTCGCGCCTGGCTCGCGGTCTATCGCGGGCGGATGGACGAGGCGGCGCGGCGGCTCGACGCCGCCGCGTCCGCCCTTCGGAAGGTCTAGTTCTTCACCTTCTCGATGTTCCAGAGCGTGATGTCCCAGGAGTTCGGGACAATGCCCTTCAGCTCCTTGCGATAGGCGACCGGACGGGTGAACTGGCCGACCGGGACGTAGGGCACGACCTCCAGGAACCGCGCCTGAAGGTCGTCGATGATCTTCTTCCGCTCCTCGGCAGTCTGAGCCTCGAGATATGAGAGCCGGACCTTTTCCATCGCCTCGTCGCAGGGGAGGCCCCAGGAATTCTTGCCGTCGCAGGGCGTCGAAGCGAACAGGTTGAAGAAGGGGTTCGACTGGATGCGGCCGGGCCAGGTGGTCTGGGCGATGTGCCAGCCGGCGCGGTCGGTCTTGGGGTCGTTCTTGTTGAGCCGGCGCTGGGTGACCGCGCCCCAGTCCATCGCCTGGAGGTCGACGTTGATGCCGGCCTCGCGCAGCAGCTGGGCCGTCACCAGCGTCATCGTGTGGATCAGGAACTGGTCGGTCGGCGTCATGATGACGATCGGATCGCCCTTGTAGCCGGCCTCGGCGAAGAGCTGCTTGGCGCGCGCCACGTCCTTCTTGTTGACCTTCTCGATGCCGACCGTCGACTCGCCGGGCGAGCCGCAGATGAACGGCGCGAAGCAGACCTTCTGGTACTGCTTGTCGGCGCCCACCATCGCGGTCAGGTAGTCGGTCTGCTCGCCGATCAGGAACAGCGCCTGGCGGGCCTTCGGGTTGTTGAAGGGCGGCACCAGGTGGTTCGGGCGGATCGTCGCCTGGAAGCCGATCGGGTCCGGCGTCAGCAGCTGGATGTTCGGATCCTTGGAGAGCGCCGGGATCATGTCGTGGCTGATCACCTCGACCATGTCGACCTCGCCGCGTTGGAGGGCGGAGACCGCGGTGTTGGTGTCGGGGATGTAAGGCCATTCGACCCGGTCGACCTTGGCGACCTTGCCGCCGGCCTGGCCGTCGGGCGGCTCGCTGCGCGGCACGTAGTCGGCGTTCTTGGCGAAGGCGACCATGGCGCCCGGAACCCAGGCCTCGCGGATGAACTTGAACGGTCCCGAGCCGACGCTGTCCTTGACCTCCTGGAAGGCGTCGGTCGCGGCGTCCTTCTCGCGCATCACGAAGAGCGTGTTGGCGGCGCCACCCAGCGTCTCCAGCATCATCCCGTAGGGCTGCTTCAGCTTGAAGACGAAGGTACGATCGTCCGGTGTCTCGAAGGCGGCGGTGCGGGCCATCAGCACCTTGCCGTCGACCGCGCGGTTCTGCCAGCGCTTGAACGAGGCGACGACGTCCTTCGAGGTCACGGCCGAGCCGTCATGGAACCTGAGGCCCGGGCGCAGCACGAAGGTCCAAGTCAGCTTGTCGTCGCTGACCTTGTAGGACTCGACCATCTGCGGCCGCGGCACGAGCTTCGAGTCCATGGCGAAGAGGACGTCGTAGACCATGCGCGAGTAGTTGTTGGTGATCGTCACCGTCGTATAGACGGAGTCGAGAACACGAAGATCGGCCTGGGGCACCATCTTCAGGACGGTCTGCGCGGAAGCTGGCGCCGCGGCGGTGACGAGGGCGGTGACGACGGCGGAGGCGATACGCGTACGCATGCGGGATCTCCAGTTCTCGTCGAGTTCGGGTGAAGTCTAGCGCCGCCGTTTCCAAAGAGAAATGGCCGGTATCGGGCGCCTGGACGCACCGCCGCGCTGTGCTAGGCTTTTTCCAAGGTCGCCTTTCCGAGCGGCCAGGGAGGCAGCAGATGACACGGCGAATTCTTCGATCCCTCTTCCTTGCGATAGCGATCGCAGCGCTTGCCTCGCTGGGAGTGTCGGCCCAGGAGATCAAGCTGCGCGTGCTGTCGACTACCGACATTCATACGCATCTCTACGACTACGATTATTATCGCGATACTGCCGACGATTCCTTCGGCCTCGCGCGTACCGCGACGCTGATCAAGAAGGCGCGGGCGGAAGCGCCGAACACGCTGCTCATCGACTCGGGCGACCTGATCCAGGGGAATCCGCTGGGCGACTGGGTGGCGCGCGAGAGCGGCTTCAAGGACGGCAGCGTGCATCCGACCCACAAGGCGATGGCCCTGCTCCGCTATGACGCCGCGACCCTGGGCAATCACGAGTTCAACTACGGTCTCGCCTTCCTCGAGACGGTGCTCAAGGGAACCAAGACCCCCTACGTCACCTCGAACGTGTTCCTCGGCACCGACAAAGCGACCGCCAAACCGTTGATCCGGCCCTTCGTCATCCTCGATCGCGAGTTCACCGACGCCGCCGGTGCCAAGCAGAAGGTCAAGGTCGGCGTGATCGGCTTCGTGCCGCCCCAGATCATGACCTGGGACAAGGCCAATCTCGAAGGCAAGGCTTTCGCCATCGACATCGTCGAGGCGGCGAAGCGCTATGTGCCGGAGATGAAGGCGGCGGGCGCCGAGATCGTCATTGCGGCGGTACACTCGGGATTCTCCTCGGCGCCGGCCCAGGCCGGGGAAGAGAACGCGGCAAACTTCCTGTCCTCCGTGCCTGGCATCGACGCGATCCTCGCCGGCCATGCGCATAGGGTCTTCCCGGACAAGTCCTTCGCCAACGTCGCCGGAGCCGACGTCGACAAGGGCACGATCAACAGCGTGCCTGCGGTGATGGCGGGATTCTGGGGCAATCATCTCGGCGTCGTCGACCTGACGCTGAAGAAGGGGGGCAAAGGCTGGGAGCGTGCCGATGGCACTGCGTCCGCCTGGCCGATCCGCAAGCGTGAGAACAACCAATGGGTCTCGCTGGCGGCGCCCGATCCCGAGATCCTGGCGCTGGTGAAGGCCGAGCATGAGGCGACGCTGGGCTATGTCCGCCGTCCGGTCGCCAAGACCACGGACCCGATCACCAGCTACTTCGCGTTGGTCCAGGACGATCCCTCGATCCAGATCGTGACCCGGGCGCAGACCGACTATGTCCGCGCCCAGCTCAAGGACACGCCGCACGCGAAGCTGCCGATCCTCTCGGCCGGCGCGCCGTTCAAGGCCGGCGGCCGTGGCGGGCCCAACTACTTCACCGATGTGCCGGCCGGCGACATCGCGATCAAGAACGTCGCCGACCTGTACCTCTATCCGAACACCGTTCGCGCGGTGAAGGTGACCGGCGCTGGGGTGCGCGAGTGGCTCGAGATGTCGGCCGGGCAGTTCAACCGCGTCGATCCGGCGGTGACGGCGCCGCAGCAGCTCGTGAACACGGCATTTCCGACCTATAACTTCGATGTCATCGACGGCGTCACCTACAAGATCGATCTGACCCAGCCGCCGCGCTACGACATGCAGGGCAAGGTTCAGAACCCTAACGCCCGCCGCATCGTCGACCTGAAGTTCGAAGGCAAGCCGATCGACGAGGCGCAGGAGTTCATCGTCGCCACCAACAACTACCGCGCCAGCGGTGGCGGCAACTTCCCCGGCCTCGACGGCAAGAACGTCGTCTTCGAAAGCCCTGAGACCAGCCAGGAAATGCTGATGGAGTGGCTGATCCAGAAGAAGACGATCCAGGCCTCGGTCATGCCGAATTGGTCGTTCGCCCAGGTCGCTGCGCCGGTCGAGGTGATCTTCGAAACCTCGCCGGCGGCTCAGGCCTACGCCAAGGGCAATCCGAAGCTCCAGTATCTGGACACGGGATCGAACGGCTTCGCCCGGTTCAAGCTGGACCTGAAGTAGCGGGCCTCAGGGCTGCCACGCGATGATCTCGCAATTGGCGGGTACCCGGCCGATCAGGTGGCTGAAGAACGCCCCGTGACCGACGACGACGATGGCCGATTCCGGTCGCGACTCGAGCCACTGGCGGAACGCGGCGACGCGTCCGTGAAAGGCATCGAGCGGCTCCTTGATGACGGCGCCCTTGTCGTCCGCATCGGGGTGATGCCACCACGGATCGTCCAGGTGATCGAAGGCGAGGTCGGGAAATTCGCGGGCAAGAAGATGCGGCGAACGTCCCACGTCGCAGCTGTGCTCCAGCCATTCCCGATGCAGCGGCTCGACATGGATCGGCGCGTGGCCGGCAAACAGGCCGGTCGCGGTCTGCAGGGCGCGGGTGAGCGGCGTCGTGAACACGGCGTCGCAGGGAAGGGCGCGTGCCGCCGCGCGAGCCCTCTCGACCTGTACCAGACCGAGGGGCGAAAGCCGCGCGTCGTAGAGGAACGGGTCGGTTCCCGCTTCCTCCCAGGCGGCATTGAAGGTCGACTGGGCGTGGCGGATCAGGTGGATGGTCTTGGCCATGCGTCAGTCGACCATGTGACGAGAGGCGCGTGCAATGGCTGATCGGATCGACCTGATGCCCGGCCGCCTGGTGCTGCCGCAGCTCCGACGGATTGCGGCGGCGCCGGCGACCTTCTCGCTCGATCCGTCGGCCGACGGCCCGGTGCGCGCGGCGGCCGCGCTGGTGGAGCGCATGGCGCATTCGGGCCAGGCGGTCTACGGCGTCACCACGGGCTTCGGCAAGCTGGCGCAGACCCGCATCGCCGAGGGCCAGCTCGAGCAGCTTCAGCTCAACCTCCTGCGCTCGCACGCGGTCGGTGTCGGGGCGCCGCTGCCGGACGAGGTGGTCCGCCTGGTCCTGGTGCTGAAGGCGGCGAGCCTGGCCCGCGGCTATTCGGGCGTGCGGCCCGAGACGATCGCGCAGCTTCTGGCCTTCGCCGGGCGAGGTCTGATGCCGGTGGTGCCGGGCAAGGGATCGGTCGGTGCCTCGGGCGACCTGGCGCCATTGGCGCATCTCTCGCTGACGCTGATCGGTGAGGGCGAGGTGCGCTATGCCGGCCAGGTGATGCCGGCCCGGGCGGCGCTCGACGCCGTGGACCTGAAGCCGCTCAGCCTCGGGCCGAAGGAGGGCTTGGCGCTGATCAACGGTACCCAGGTCTCGACCGCGCTGGCGCTTGCCGGCCTGTTCGCGACGGAACGTCTTCTTGCCGCTGCCTTGACCGCCGGCGCACTGTCGGTCGACGCGGCACGCGGTACCGATACGCCTTTCGATCCGCGCATCCATCGTGTGCGCGGACAGCCGGGACAGAAGGTCGCGGCCGAGGTCCTGCGCGATCTCCTCGTCGGTAGCGAGATCCGCGCCAGCCATGCCGACTGCGATCGCGTCCAGGACCCTTATTGCCTCCGCTGTCAGCCGCAGGTGATGGGCGCCTGCCTGGATCAAATCCGCGCGGCGGCGACGCGCCTCGTCGCCGAAGCGAATGCGGTTTCCGACAACCCGCTGGTCTTTCCGGACGAGGGCGAGATCCTCTCCGGCGGCAACTTCCATGCCGAGCCGGTTGCCTTCGCCGCCGACGGCATCGCGCTGGCCCTCGCCGAGATCGGCAACATGTCGGAGCGGCGGACCGCGCTGCTGGTCGATCCCGTCATGAGCTTCCTCCCGGCCTTCCTGGTGAAGACGCCCGGCATCGACTCAGGCTTCATGATGGCGCAGGTGACGGCCGCCGCCTTGGCGTCCGAGAACAAGATCCTGGCACATCCGGCCAGCGTCGACACGATTCCGACCTCAGCCAACCAGGAAGACCACGTGTCGATGGCGACCCATGCGGCCCGCCGCCTGCTCGACATGGCCGACAATGTCGGCAGCATCGTCGCGATCGAGCTGATGGCCGCAGCCCAGGGCGTCGACCTCCTGGCGCCGCTGAAAACATCGCCCAGGCTCGCCGGCGTTCATGCCTCGCTTCGCGAGCACGTGGCGCCGCTCGACCACGACCGCGTCATGGCACCGGACATCGCCGCCGCGCATCGCTTCCTGCACCTGCATCCGTTCCTCGACCTGATCGGCGGCCTTCTCGACCGCCCGGAGGCCATCTGATGGTCACGCGCCTCGACAACTCCCGCGTCATCCGCGCGCCCCGGGGTGACAAACTCTCGGCGCTCTCGTGGTCGACCGAGGCGCCGATGCGGATGCTGATGAACAACCTCGATCCCGAGGTCGCGGAGAAGCCGCAGGAGCTGACGGTCTATGGCGGCATCGGCCGCGCGGCGCGCAACTGGGAATGCTTCGATGCGATCGTCGCGACGTTGAAGCGCCTCAAGGACGACGAGACGCTGCTGATCCAATCGGGAAAGCCGGTCGGCGTCTTCCGGACGCATGCGGATGCGCCGCGCGTGCTGCTGGCGAACTCGAACCTGGTCGCGAACTGGGCAAGCTGGGAGCACTTCAACGCGCTCGATCGCCAGGGCCTGATGATGTACGGCCAGATGACCGCCGGATCCTGGATCTATATCGGCAGCCAAGGCATCGTTCAGGGCACGCACGAGACCTTCGTCGAGATGGGGCGCCAGGCATATGGCGGGCTCAAGGGCCGCTGGATCCTGACTGCCGGCCTCGGTGGCATGGGCGGCGCGCAGACTCTGGCGGCCACCTTGGGCGGTGCCTCGATGATCGCGATCGAGTGCCGGCCGTCCTCGATCGAGTTCCGTCTCAAGACACGGTATCTCGATGTCCAGGCGAAAGGCCTCGATGACGCACTGGCGATCGTCGAGAAGGCGAAGAGCGAGGGGAAGGCCGTCTCGGTCGGACTTCTCGGCAATGCCGCCGAGTTGCTGCCCGAGATCTTGAAGCGCGCGAAGGCCGATCCGCGCTGGCGTCCCGATGGCGTCACCGACCAGACCAGCGCGCATGATCCGCTGAACGGCTACCTGCCGGCCGGCTGGACCTTGCAGCAATGGGAGGAACGCCGGCAGAGCGATCCCAAGGGAACGGTCACGGCTGCGAAGGAGTCGATGCGCACGCATGTGCAGGCGATGCTCGAGTTCCACAAGATGGGCATCCCCACCTTCGACTACGGCAACAACATCCGTCAGATGGCGAAGGAAGCTGGCGAGACCCACGCCTTCGACTTCCCGGGCTTCGTGCCGGCCTATATCCGCCCGATGTTCTGCCGCGGGATAGGCCCGTTCCGCTGGGTCGCTTTGTCGGGCGATCCCGAGGACATCAGGAAGACCGACGCCAAGGTGAAGGAGCTGATGCCGGGCGCGGCTCACCTCCACACCTGGCTCGACAACGCGGGAAGCAAGATTGCTTTCCAGGGCCTGCCGGCGCGCATCTGCTGGGTCGGTCTCGGCGACCGCCATCGGATCGGGCTCGCGTTCAATGAGATGGTGAGGTGGAAGGAGATCGGGCCGATCGTGATCGGTCGCGATCACCTCGACTCAGGCTCGGTCGCGAGCCCGAACCGCGAGACCGAGGCGATGAAGGACGGCACCGACGCGGTCGCCGACTGGCCGTTGCTGAATGCGCTGCTCAACACGGCGTCGGGTGCCACCTGGGTCTCGATCCATCATGGCGGCGGCGTCGGCATCGGATTCAGTCAGCACTCCGGCATGGTGATCCTCTGCGACGGCACCGACGATGCCAAGAGGCGGCTGGAGCGCGTGCTGTGGAACGACCCGGCCTCCGGCGTCATGCGTCATGCCGACGCCGGCTACGACGAGGCGATCGCCTGCGCCCGCGAGCAGCAGCTCGACCTGCCGATGCTCGGGCGGTAGCTAAGGAACGCATCGTCGTCGGCCGGCATTCCCATGTGAGCCATGGAGGCGCCGATGAAATCGACGAACTACAAGAGCCGGACGCTCGAGAACCGGCTGCTGAAGCCCGAGACGCTGATGATGGGCTACGGCTATGCGCCGCGCCTGTCCGAAGGCGCGCTGAAGCCGCCGATCTTCCTCACATCGACCTTCGTCTTCGAGTCGGCCCAGCAGGGGAAGGACTTCTTCGACCTGACCGCCGGCCGCCGGAAGCCGAAACCCGGAGAAAAATCGGGCCTGGTCTATTCGCGCTTCAACAACCCGAACTTCGAGATCCTCGAAGACCGGCTCGCGATCTGGGACGAGGCGGAGAAGGCTGCGGTCTTCGCCAGCGGCATGGCGGCGATCTCGACGCTGCTGCTGACCTTCGTTCGGCCCGGAGACACGATCCTGCACAGCCGGCCACTGTACGGCGGCACCGAGACGCTGATCCGCAACCAGCTGACCGCTTTCGGCATCACGCCCGTCGGCTTCGCGGACGGCACCAGCAAAGCCGAGATCATGGCGGCGGCCGAGGAGGCGATGGCGAAGGGCCGGCTCGCCTTCATCATGCTGGAGACGCCGGCGAACCCGACCAACGGGCTCGTCGATCTTCGCGCCGTCGCCGAGGTGCGTGACGAGATATCGGCGCGCCAGGGCCATCGCCCGCCGATCGCGGTCGACAACACGCTGCTCGGTCCGATGTACCAGAAGCCGCTGAAGCACGGCGCCGACCTCGCGCTCTATTCGCTCACGAAGTATGCGGGCGGCCACAGCGACCTGGTTGCCGGCGGCATCTGTGGATCGGAGGAGCTGATCCGGAGAGTGATCCTGTTGCGCGGTGCGCTGGGGACTCAGCTCGACCCGCATTCCTGCTGGATGCTCCTGCGGTCGCTGGAGACCTTGGGCATCCGCACCGAGCGCGCCAACGACAACGCCCGCAAGGTCGCGGAATACCTTCGCGCACATCCGAAGATCGCCGATGTGCACTATCTCGGATTCCTCGACGACGGCGATCCGCGCAAGGCCGTGTTCGACCGGCAATGCGTGGCGCCGGGCTCGACCTTTTCCTTCGAGGTGAAAGGCGGCGAGGCCGAGGCCTTCGCTTTCCTCGACAAGCTGGAGATCATGAAGCTCGCCGTCAGCCTCGGCGGCACCGAGACGCTGATCTCGCACCCGGCTTCGACCACGCATTCCGGCGTGGCGAAGGAATTGCGCGAGGAGATCGGCCTCAGCGACGCAACGATCCGGATCTCGGTCGGGATCGAGAGCTCGGACGACCTGCTGGCCGACCTGGAGCAGGCGCTCTCTTAGATCGGCGCGATGTTCGTGCCGTCCTTGAACCACGCCTCGAGGGTGCGGATCGTGAGATCGATCGCGTCTTCCGAGGTCTCGTGCGTCGATCCGGCGCGATGCGGCGTGATGACGACGTTGTCGAGCTCCAGCAGCCGCGGCGGGACCGCAGGCTCGCCGTCGAGCACGTCGAGGCCGGCTCCCCAGAGTTTGCCGGACGCCAATGCCGCAATCAGCGCTTCCTGATCGATGATCGAGCCGCGACCGATGTTGACGACGATGCCGTGCGGGGGGAGAGCCGCCAGCACCTCCGCGGTCACGAGATGGCGTGTACCGTCGCCGCCGGGCGCGGCGATCGCCAGGTGATCCGAGGTCGCCGCCAGCTCACGGACGCTGTCGACGTAGCGATACGGAACGTCGCTTCGTTTGTTGCGGTTGTGATAGGCGACGCTCATCCGGAAGCCCTCGGCGCGCTTGGCGATCGCGAGCCCGATCGAGCCGAGACCCAGGATGCCGAGGCGCTTTGCGGTGATCCGGTTGACGAAGGGGAACGGCTCCTTGCCCCACTTGCCGGCACGGACGAAGCGGTCACCGCGGGTGGTTCCGCGCGCCACGTCGAGCAGGAGAGCCATCGCCATGTCGGCGACGCATTCGTCGGCGAGGCCGGCGAGGTTCGCGGTCGCGATGCCGGCCTTCTTCAGCGCCGGCAGGTCGAGCTGGTCGTAGCCGATGCCGAGATTGAGGACGAAGCGTAGCTTCGGCAGCGCCGCCGGCGTGCGCGCTCCCACCTTGTTGGCGGCGATCACCACGCTCGCCGAATGCCGGATCTCTTCCGGCAACGTGTCGAGTGCGTCCTCGCTGTCGATGCGGTGGAACGGAAAGCGCCTGGCGACGCCTTCGGTCATGCGGGGCGACATTCCGCCGATCAGGACGATATCGGGCATTGTTTCAGCCTTGGAAGGGTGGCTTGGCGAGCGGCGTAACCTTCACGCGGTCGCCGGCGATGTCGAGCTCGTAGGAGCCTTGCAGCACGTCGTCGCGCGAGATCGAGTGGTCGGCGCGGACATAGCTCATCACGACCGAGGTGCCGAGCATGTCGCTGAAGCCCGCCGAGGTGACTTCGCCGACCGGCTTGCCGTCCTTGAGCAGGCCTTCGCCGCCCCAAGGGAAGGCGCCTGGATCCTCGACCTTGAACAGACCGAGGCGCTTCAGGCACCCGGCGTCGCGCTGGCGCAGCAGGGCGTCGCGACCGATGAAGTCGACGCCCTTGTCAGGCTTCACCGCGTACATCAGTCCCGCCTCGAGCGGCGTGTCGTCCGGTGTCAGCTCGGCGCCGAAGCCGCGGCGACCGGCCTCGATGCGAAGCGCATCCAGCGCGTGGTAGCCGGCGTCGCGCAGCCCATGCGCGGCACCGGCCTCGATCAGCGCGTCGTAGGCGGTCGCGGCGAACTCGGTCGCGACGTAGAGCTCGTAGCCGGGGCCACCGACATAGGCGGAGCGGGCGGCGAGGGCGACAGAGTAGCCGACGTCGATCATCCCGGTCATGCCGGGCGCGATCGTGAGGTCTTCGGAGCCAACCTCGCGCAGAAGCGCGTCCGCCTTCGGTCCCATCACCGAGAGCACCGACCACGACGAGGTCACGTCGGACAGGATCGCCCGGTCGTCGCCGATGCGGCGGCGGATCCAGTCGGCATCGCGCGTCGCTTGTGCCGTGCCGGTGACGATGAAGAAGCTGGTCTCGCCGAGGCGTGTCACCGTCAGGTCGCTCTCGAACCCGCCGCGGCGGTTCAGCATCGCGGTGTAGACCATTCGGCCGACCGGCACGTCGATCTGGTTGGCGCAGAGTCGTTGCAGCACTTTCAGCGCATCCGGCCCGTCGAGGCGATACTTGGCGAACGAGGTCTGGTCGAAGACCACGACGTCGCGGCGAGTCGTCCGCTGTTCGGAGCGCACGGCATCCAGCCAGCCCGGCGCGCTGAAGCTCAGCTTGCCTTCGGGGCCGAAATAGAGAGGGCGTTCCCAGCCGAGCTTCGCGCCGAACTGCGCCCCCTTGGCCTTGAGGCGATCGTAGAGCGGCGAGCGGCGGAGCGGACGGACCGATTGCATCTCCTGTCTGGGCCAGCGCATCGCGTAGTGCAGGCCAAGGGTCTCGACCGTCCGTTCTTTTAGGTGACGGACATTCGCGTAGAACGGCGCGAAGCGCCTGATGTCGGCTTCCCAGAGGTCGGCGGTCGGCTCGCCAGCCACGATCCACTCGGCGGTGAGGCGGCCGGCGCCGCCGGCATTGGCGATGCCGCCGGAGTTAAATCCCGCGGCGACGAAGAATCCGGCGACGCCCGGCGCTTCGCCGAGGATGAAGTGCCCGTCCGGGGTGAAGCTCTCGAGGCCGTTGAGAAGCTGGCGCACCTCTGCCTTCTCGAGGACGGGTGTGCGATGCAGGGCGTTCTGCATCAGGATCTCGAACTGGTCCCAGTCCTCGGGCAGCAGCTGGAACTCGAACTTGTCCGGGACCTCGGCCTGCGCCCAGGGCTTGGCTTCCGGCTCGAAGCCGCCCATCACGAGGCCGCCGACCTCTTCCTTGTAGTAGATGTAGCCGTCGGGATCGCGGAGCACTGGAAGGTTCGGCGTCACGCCGTCGATCCTGCGCGTGACGATGTAGAAGTGCTCGGCCGAGAACAGCGGCACGGTCACGCCGGCGAGCTTGCCGACCTGTCTCGCCCATTGCCCGGCGCAGTTCACCACCACCTCGCAGCTCACGTCGCCCTGGTCGGTGTGGACGCCATGGATGCGCCCGTTTCGGAGATCGAAGCCCGTGACCTTCACGCCCTCGACCAGCCTGGCTCCGCCGGTGCGCGCGCCCTTGGCGAGCGACTGGGTGAGATCGGTCGGGTTCGCCTTGCCGTCGCCAGGCAGCCACACGGCGCCAACGAGGTCGTCGGTGCGCATCAGTGGCCAGAGCTTGCCCGCCTCGCTCGGCGAGATCAGATGCGCCTCGACGCCGAAGCTGCGCGCGGTCGCGACATTGCGCTTCAGCATCGTCATGCGCTCGGGCGTGCGCGCGACGGTGACGGCGCCGCATTCCTTCCAGCCGGTCGCGGCACCGGTCTCGGCTTCGAGCTTCGAGTAGAGCTCGATGCCGTAGCGGCTCATGCGCGTCATGGAGCGCGTGCCGCGCAGCTGACCGATGAGACCGGCCGCATGCCAGGTCGTGCCCGAGGTGAGGCGCCCCTTCTCGAGCAGGAGCACATCGCTCCAGCCGAGCTTGGTCAGGTGGTAGGCGACGCTGCAGCCGACAATGCCGCCACCGACGATGACGACGCGGGCATGGGAGGGGAGCGGGGACATGGCGGCATTAGGTGCGGATTCCGGACGGGAGGCAACGGACATCGCTCTTGCGTTGAGGTGAGGCCTGAGGCTCCTATGCGTCCATGCACCCCTCGATCGCCTTCAGCCTTGCGGCGGTGGCCGCGCTCCTGCCGGCTGTCGTCGTCGGCTGGCTGGGCAGGGCGCGCGACGGCCTTTGGTGGGCAGCGATGGCGCTTGCCGTCGCCGGAACCGGCGCGTGGGCCTTGGCGCAGATCGAGGACGCCTGGCACGCCGGCCTGTCGGTCGCACTCTGGGTGACCATTGCCGCCTCGACGGCGCTCTTCGCCTCGCTTGCCGCTGCGGCGCGCGAGGCGTGGCGACTGATGCCTCTCCTGTTCTCCTATCTGGCTATCCTCGGTGTGCTGGCGACGGTATGGCAGGGTGCTCCGGAGCCACGTGTTCCCGGCCCTTATGGTTCCTGGGTCCTCGTCCATATCGTCGTTTCGGTCGCCACTTACGCCCTGGTGACGATCGCTGGCGTCGCCGGCCTCGCGGTCGCTTTGCAGGAGCAGGCGCTCAAGTCCAAGCGTCCGACCCGTTTGAGCCGGCTGCTTCCGTCCGTCGCCGAGTCCGAAGGGCTGGAGGTCGGCCTTCTGTCGGCAGCCGAGGCGGTGCTGGGGCTTGGCGTCCTGACGGGCATCGCCGCGCACTATCTGGCGACGGGTCGGCTGGTCGCGTTCGACCACAAGACGGTGCTGTCGCTGGCGGCCTTCGCTGTGATCGGCTCGCTCTTGTTCGCTCACAAGCGCGTGGGATTGCGCGGGCGTCGCGCCGCCCGGATCGCGCTTGGGGCGTGGCTTCTGCTGACCCTCGCGTATCCGGGGGTCAAGTTCGTCACCTCGGTTCTCCTGGAGAATCGTGCTGCGGCGCAGCAAAGTTCTTGCGTGGCCGCATCACCGACGCTAGCTTGATCAAATCCTGAGCACTTAAGGTGTTTGCCTAAATGTTGGGCATTCATATCGGCCCGGTTCGCCTCGAGGATCCGGTGATCCTCGCCCCGTTGTCCGGGGTGACGGACATGCCTTTCCGCCGCGTGGTCAAGCAATGCGGTGCGGGCCTTGTCGTGTCCGAGATGATCGCCAGCGAAGCGATGGTCCGCGAGAGCCGGAAGACCATGCTGATGGTCAAGCGCGCCGAGGGCGACGGACCGATGTCGGTCCAGCTCGCCGGCTGCGAGCCCCATGTGATGGCCGAGGCCGCGCGCCTCAACGAGGATCTCGGCGCCGACATCATCGACATCAACATGGGCTGCCCGGTGAAGAAGGTCGTGAACGGCTATGCCGGCTCGGCCCTCATGCGCGAGGAGGACAAGGCCCAGCGCATCATCGAGGCGACCGTGAATGCCGTGAAGGTGCCGGTGACGCTTAAAATGCGGACCGGCTGGGATCACGATAGCCGCAACGCGCCGAAGCTCGCGAAGATCGCCGAGAACGCCGGCATCAAGATGGTGACGATCCACGGCCGCACCCGCTGCCAGATGTACGAGGGCGAGGCCGACTGGGCCTTCGTTCGTCAGGTGAAGGACGCGGTGAGGATCCCGGTCATCGTCAACGGCGACATCACCACGCTGGAAGCGGCCGAGCAGGCGCTGGCGCAGTCCGGCGCCGACGGCGTGATGATCGGGCGCGGCACTTACGGCAAGCCTTGGTTCATCCATCAGGCGACGCAGTACCTGCGAAACGGCGTGCGTCTTCCCGATCCGTCGCTCGAGCGCCAGCTCCAGATCATGGTCGAGCACGTCGAGGCGATGCTCGTGCACTACGGCGTCCAGACCGGCATCAAGATCGCGCGCAAGCACATCGGCTGGTATTCGAAGGGATTGCCCGGCTCCGCCGAGTTCCGCTCCGAGATCAATCGTTCGATGGAGCCGGGCGAGGTGTTCGCGATGGTCCGGCGCTTCTACGAGCCGCTGCTCGAGAGGATGGCGGCATGAAGGCGACGGCGCTCCGCCAGCGCCGCGTGCCGGAGCCGGACGGCTCGTCGCTGCTCAACGCGCTGCCCCATCCCGTTCTCGCGGTCGACGGCGACGACCGGATTCGCATGGCGAACCTCGCGGCCGAGCAGTTCCTGGCGACCAGCTGGTCGACCCTGGCCGGCCGCTCGATCGCAGATTTCCTCCCGGCCGGCAGTCCCATCCTTGGCTTGATCGGGCAGGTTCGCCAGATCGGAGGCAGCGTCTCCGAATATGGCCTCTCGATCGAGACGCCGCGGATCAAGAGCCATGTCGTCACCGCCGAAATCGCGGCCATGTCCGAGCATCCCGGTTGGGTTGCGATCTCGCTGCATGAGCGCTCGATCGCTCTCAAGATCGACCGGCAGCTCGTTCATCGCGGAGCCGCGCGCTCGCTGACGGCGATGGCGGCGATGCTGGCGCACGAGGTGAAGAACCCTCTGTCCGGCATCCGCGGCGCGGCTCAACTCCTGGAGCAGGGTGCAAGCGAGAACGACCAGACGTTGACGCAGCTGATCTGCGACGAGACCGACCGCATCTGCGCGTTGGTCGACCGCATGGAGGCGTTCTCCGACGGACGCCCCGTGCCGCGCGGACCGGTCAACATCCATCGCGTGCTCGAGCACGTGAAGCGTCTCGCCGAAGCCGGCTTCGGCCGTAACGTCCGCTTCATCGAGCGCTATGATCCGTCGCTGCCCCCGGCACTCGGCAATCGCGACCAGCTGATCCAGGTGTTCCTCAACCTGGTCAAGAACGCGGCCGAAGTGGTTACGCCGGGCGAGGGCGAGATCGTGCTGCAGACGGCCTACCAGCACGGCATCCGTCTCGCGGTGCCGGGCGGCGCGGCGCCCCTTCGCCTGCCGCTGGTGGTGTCGGTCCAGGACAATGGCGGCGGTATTCCCGAGGACATCCGGCCGCATCTATTCGATCCGTTCGTCACCACCAAGGTCAATGGTACGGGGCTCGGGCTGGCGCTCGTCGCCAAGATCGTCGGCGATCATGGCGGCGTCATAGAGTTCGACAGCCAGAACGGCAGGACCGTCTTCCGCGTGCTGCTGCCGGTGGCCGCAGGCAGCGAAGAGATGGACGACGCATGAGCGAGGCAGCTCGCACCATCCTTGTCGCCGACGATGACCGTGCCATCCGCACGGTCCTGACTCAGGCGCTCGCGCGTCTCGGGCACGACGTGCGCGCGACCGGCAACACCGCAACCCTATGGCGCTGGATTGAGGACGGTGACGGAGACCTCGTGATCACCGACGTGCTGATGCCCGATGGCAATGGGCTCGACCTGCTGCCGCGGATCCGCAAGCAACGCCCCGAGCTGCGCGTCGTCGTCATGAGCGCGCAGAACACGCTGCTGACGGCCGTGAAGGCAACCGAACGAGGTGCGTTCGAGTACCTGCCGAAGCCGTTCGATCTGAACGAACTGGTCCAGGTGGTACGACGCGCGCTCTCCGAGCCGTCATCTCGCAAGGCGGCGGAGCCGGTGGAGGAGGGCGAGGAACGCCTGCCGCTGATCGGCCGCTCGCCGGCGATGCAGGAAATCTACCGCGTTCTGGCGCGCCTGATGGGAACCGACCTCACGGTCACCATCACCGGCGAATCCGGCACCGGCAAGGAGCTGGTGGCGCGCGCGCTCCATGACTACGGCAAGCGCCGTGGCGGTCCCTTCATCGCGGTCAACATGGCGGCGATCCCGCGCGAGCTGATCGAAAGCGAGCTGTTCGGTCACGAGCGCGGCGCGTTCACCGGCGCGGTCCAGCGCACTACGGGTCGTTTCGAGCAGGCCCAGGGCGGCACGCTGTTCCTCGACGAGATCGGCGACATGCCGCCCGACGCACAGACGCGCCTGCTCCGCGTGCTGCAGCAGGGTGAGTACACCACGGTCGGCGGCCGCACGGCGATCCGCGCGGACGTGCGCATCATCGCCGCGACCCACCGGGATCTTCGTCAGCTCATCCGCCAGGGGCTGTTCCGCGAGGACCTCTATTATCGGCTCAACGTCGTGCCTATCCGGCTGCCGCCGCTGCGCGAGCGGAGCGAAGACATTCCCGAGCTGGTGAGCCACTACCTGAATCAGGCGGCGTCCGAAGGCCTGCCCACCAAGACCGTCGACGAGGCGGCGATGGATCGGCTGAAGCGCTACCGTTGGCCAGGCAACGTGCGCGAGCTGGAGAACCTGGTCCGTCGGCTCGCGGCGCTCTACACCGAGCCCGTCATCGGCCTCGACATCATCGAGATGGAGCTGGCCGAGCCGGCGATGTCGGCGGAGCCGCGGGGAGCGCCGGACGGCGAGAGCCTAACCCAGGCGGTCGAGCGCCACCTTCGCGATTTCTTCGACGCACACAAGGATGGCTTGCCGGCCTCCGGCCTCTACGACCGGATACTGCGCGAGGTCGAGCGGCCGCTGATCTCGCTGTCGCTGCTGGCGACGCGCGGGAACCAGATCCGTGCGGCCGAGCTGCTCGGGCTCAACCGCAATACGCTGCGCAAAAAGATCCGCGAGCTCGACATCCAGGTCATCCGGGGCATGAAGGCCTAGGCGGCCTTCGCCTGGCGTGCGCGCACCGTTTCTCGGTGCAGGATGTAGAGGCCGCTGGAGGCGATGATCGCGACGCCGATCAGCATGGTCGACGACGCGGTTTCGCCGAAGATGAAGTAGCCGAATCCCAGACTGAAGAAGATCGCGGTGTATTCGAAGGGTGCCAGCACAGAAACCTGGCCCCACCTGAACGCCTCGACCATCACGTATTGCGCGCTGCCGCCGAGAAAGCCGATCAGGATCAGCAGCAGCAGATGTTCGAAGGTCGGCGTGATCCAGAGGAACGGCATCATCGCGCCGCAGACGGTCGCGGCGGCGATCGAGAAGTAGAAGACGATCGCCGCATTCGACTCCGTCGTCGACAGCCGACGGATGACGATGACGGCGAAGGAGTAGAAGAAGGCCGCGCCGAGGGCGATGAACCCGATCGGGTCGAAGACGCCCGAGCCCGGATTGACGACCAGAACGACGCCGAGGAAGCCGACCACGACCGCGCTCCAGCGCCGCCATCCGACCTGCTCGCCCAACATCGGCACCGAGAGCGCGGTGATGAACAGGGGGCCTGCGAAGCCGATCGCCACCACGTCCGCGAGCTTCATGTGGGCGAAAGAGTAGAAGAACATCAGCAGCGCTGCGATGCCGACCCCGGACCTCGCCGCGTGGCCGGCGAGATTCCTGGTCTTGAGGATGCGTATGCCGCCGCGCGCCGCGACCATCACCCCGATCGGCACCAGAGCGAACAGGCTTCGGAAGAACGCCACCTGGAACGGGTGGTAGGTCTGCGACAGCGCCTTCACCAGCGCGTCCATGACGCAGAAGATGGCAACCGACAGCACCATGAAGGCGATGCCGCGGAGCGGGGATTGGGGCGCCGACATGGGCGCACTATGTCTGATCTGCCAGGGCTTTCCGATCACCTTCTGGGCAGGGCTGGCGAAGGCCGGAAAACCTTGCTAACCGTTTAGGCCATATGGACATCCCAGTTCCCGCTCAGGCCGCGCCGGAAACCGCCGCGCCTCCACGCCGCACCGACCGCGACACCATCAGGTTCCTTCTCCCGCATGTCTGGCCGAAGGGCGAACCGGAGCTCCGTGCGCGCGTCCTGGTCTCCCTGCTGCTCCTGCTGGCAGCCAAGTACGCGACCGTCAACGTGCCCCTTCTCTACAAGGGGGCGGTCGACGCGTTGAGCGGCGGAGCGGCCCACGCGATCACCGTCCCGGTGTCGCTGATCCTGGGATATGGCCTGCTTCGCGTGATGGCTTCGGCCTCGGCAGAGCTCCGCGATGCCGTATTCGCCAAGGTCGGCCAGCGCGCCATCCGTTCGCTCGGGCTCGCTACCTTCCGACACCTGCACGCGCTGTCGCTCCGCTTCCACCTCGAACGTCAGACTGGTGGCCTTTCCCGCGTGATCGAGCGCGGCACCACCGGCATCGACACGCTGCTCTCCTACCTCGTCTTCATGATCCTGCCGACCTTCGTCGAGATGGCGTTGGTCTGCGGCATCCTCTGGGGTCTCTACGACGTCTCGTATGCGGGCATCACCTTCGTCACGATCGTCGCCTATATCGCCTACACGCTGACGATCACGGAGTGGCGGACCAAGTACCGGCGCCAGATGAACGAGACCGAGGAGGAGGCGCACGCCAAGGCGATCGACAGCCTGCTCAACTACGAGACGGTCAAGTACTTCGGCAACGAGGATCACGAGGCGCGACGCTTCGACAAGGCGCTGGAGCGTTACGAGCGGGCCTCGGTCAAGTCGGCGACGACGCTGTCGATCCTCAACGTCGGCCAGGGCTTCATCATCGCCATCGGCGTCACCGTGATCATGATCATGGCGGGACACGGCGTCGCCGACGGCACCATGACGGTCGGCGACTTCGTGCTGGTGAACGCCTACCTGATCCAGCTCTACCTGCCGCTCAACTTCCTCGGCAACGTCTACCGGCAGATCAAGCAGTCGATCATCGACATGGAGAAGATGTTCCAGCTGCTCGACGTCGAGCGGGAGGTCGCCGATCCGCCCGGAGCGCCGGCGCTGATGGTGTCGGGCGGCCGGATCGAGTTCCAGCGTGTCGGATTTTCCTACGAGCGCGAGCGTCAGATCCTCAAGGACGTGAGCTTTTCGGTCGAACCGGGATCGACGGTGGCGATCGTCGGCCCGAGCGGCGCCGGCAAGTCGACGATCAGCCGGCTCCTGTTCCGCTTCTACGACGTGAGCTCAGGTGCGATTCTGATCGACGGCCAGGATATCAGGAGTGTCACCCAGGCGAGCCTGCGTGCGTCGATCGGCATAGTTCCCCAGGACACGGTGCTGTTCAACGACACGATCTACTACAACATCGCCTATGGCCGTCCCGACGCGTCGCCGGAAGAGGTGAGGGAAGCGGCGCGGCTGGCCCAGATTCAGCGCTTCGTCGAAAGCCTGCCTGCCGGCTACGAGACGATGGTCGGCGAGCGCGGCCTCAAGCTCTCGGGCGGCGAGAAGCAGCGCGTCGCGATCGCGCGCACGCTGCTCAAGCACCCGTCGATCTTCCTCTTCGACGAGGCCACCTCCGCGCTCGACACGCATACCGAGAAGGAAATCCAGGCGTCCTTGCGCGAAGTCTCGCGCAGCCGGACGACGCTGGTCATCGCCCATCGCCTCTCGACCGTGATCGACGCCGACCAGATCCTGGTCCTGGAGCATGGGCGCGTCGTCGAGCGCGGCCGCCATGCCGAGTTGCTGGCGATGGGCGGCCTCTACGCCTCGATGTGGCGACGCCAGCAGGAAGCGGCGCGCGAAGGCCTCGTCTGACGCTTTCGATCCCCGCAAGGGAATGCGGTCAGCCGAACTTCCTGGTCGCCTGCAGCAGGGCGGAGAGAACCTCGGCCTCGGTAGCGCCGCCCTGGCCGGTGATGTGCTGGCCGAGGATCACGTAGAGCGCATCTATGTGCAGCGTGATGATGTCGAGGTGCACCTTGGTCACGTTCTTCAGGCCGCGCACATAATCGTTCAGCGACTTCGCCACCTGGGTCAGGAGCGGGAAGTCGAAGGTGCCGCCGAGGCCCTTGATCTCGAGGGAGTCCTTCTCCGCTGCTCGGAGAAATCCAGGGATCGACATGCCGTCGTCCGCGACGGCATGCGCCGCGTCGCGAAGGTCCTTCAGCTTCTCGCCGACCGCGGTGACGAACTTGTCCTTGGATTGGTGGACGACTTTCTCGAGCTGGATCATCTCCGAGGATGTCAGCTCGACCGAAAAGCCCTTCTTGTAGTTGACCGCCCGCTTCCGAAGCTCGCCGGTCGGCTGGATGATCTGGACCTTGGACTTGCCTGGAGGACGGCTCCGCCCGGTCATCAGCTGCGCCGGTTAGGTCCGGAATACGCCTGCTGCCGCCGGCGGCGGTCAGGGCCGAAATACTCCGGCGAATTGACGAAGGCGCGCGGCCTGGCGATCACCGCCGCGATACGGCGATAGAGCGAATCGACCGTGAACGGCTTGGCCAGGAACTCGGTCACGCCCTTGTCGCGGGCCTCGGTCACGTACTCGGACTCCGAGCGCGCCGTCAGCATGATCACCGGCATCAGCCGGTCGAGCGATTCCGCGCTGTGACGGATGTAGTCGACGAGCTGGATTCCCGACTCGGGCTCGAGCTCGCGTTCGGTGATGACGATGTCGATCTCGCCCTCGCGAAGCGCTGCCTTGGCCTTCGTCGAGTCGACGGCACGGCGGATCGCGGTCGTGCCGAGCATCCGCAAAATGTCCTCAAGCATCTGCGCCGACAGCGAATTGTTGTCGACGATGAGGAACCGCACCTTGCTGAAGTCGATCTTCTCGGCCATTCCCGTCCCGGACCTAAACGGTTCTTCCCTTTGGGGGTGTCCGCGTTGGTCGGGGAGTTTAGCGAAATCCGGGAGCGAGGCTAGGGGGAGCGAGGCGCAAGGGGGATTTGTCACGATTCTCCCGGTCGTTAACCGATGGCGCCAGCCGATCGGCTGCGTATACTCCCGGTCGCGCGCAAGGGGAGAAACCATGGCTAATCCGGCCGACGCCGGCCCGGCATCGTCGATCGCAGCGGACCTGTCGAACAGTCGCGCCATTCTGGCGGCGCTGGAGAAGAAGGTCCTGTGGCTTTCGGCGTGGACGATCCACAACGCCAACCATCTGCGCCCCAGCCGCGACGGGCTGAAGGTCGGCGGCCACCAGGCCTCCTCGGCTTCGGTCGCGACCTTGATGACGGCACTGTACTTCGACGTGCTGCGTCCCGAGGACCGGGTCGCGGTGAAGCCGCATGCGAGTCCGGTCTTCCACGCGATCCAGTACATGCTGGGCCGACAGTCGCTGGATGCGCTACAGCGCTTCCGCGGCCTGGGGGGCGCGCAGTCCTATCCCTCGCGCACCAAGGACCACGACGAGGTCGACTTCTCGACCGGCTCCGTCGGCCTCGGGGTCGCGATGACGATGTTCTCCTCGATGGTGCAGGACTACGTGCACCTGAAGAAGCTGGCGCCTCCGGGTTTCCGTCCCGGCCGCATGATCGCCGTCATGGGCGATGCCGAGCTCGACGAAGGCAACGTTTACGAGGCTCTTCTCGAAGGCTGGAAGCACGACGTTCGGAACCTCTGGTGGGTGATCGACTACAACCGCCAGAGCCTCGACGGCGTCGTCTCCGATCGCCTGTTCCAGAAGATCCGCGGCTTCTTCGAGGCGGTCGGCTGGAACATCGTACTGCTGAAGTACGGCAAGAAGCTGGAAGCCGTCTTCAAGCGTCCGGGCGGTGCCGCGATCCGCGACTGGATCGACAACTGCCCCAACGACCTCTACTCGGCGATGACCTTCAAGGGCTCGTCCGGCCAGCCGAGCGTCTGGCGCGAGCGCCTCGTCGTCGACCTCAAGGACGTTCCCGGCGTGGCCGAGATCCTGGCCGACCACGACGACCAGCGTCTGCACGAGCTGATGACCAACCTCGCCGGCCACGACATGGATGCGGTGCGTGAGGCCTTCCGCGGTGTCATCGACGACACCCCGCAGTGCTTCATCGCCTACACCATCAAGGGTCACGGCACGCCGCTCGCCGGCCACAAGGACAACCATGCCGGCCTGATGACGGTCGAGCAGATGGCCGGCTTCAAGCAGGCGATGGGCATCCCGGAGGGCAAGGAGTGGGATCCGTTCGCCGGCCTCGCCATCGACGAGGAGACCGCGCGCGAGTTCCTGGGCCAGGTTCCGTTCCGCCAGCACGCCTCGCGCGTACGCACGGCACCGGCCGTCGCGGTGCCGCAGAAGCTCGACTTCCGTGCCGGCGAGACCATGTCGACCCAGGTCGCCTTCGGCAACATCCTGAACGAGCTCGGCCGCAACGACACCGAGCTGTCGCGGGCGATCGTCACCACCTCGCCGGACGTCACCGTCTCGACCAATCTCGGTCCCTGGGTCAACCAGCGCGGCATCTTCGCACGCACCGTCCGTGACGACGCCTTCCGCGAGGAGAAGGTGGTCTCGGCCCAGAAATGGCAGATGCACCGCCAGGGCCAGCACATCGAGCTCGGCATCGCCGAGAACAACCTCTTCCTGATGCTGGCCTCGATGGGCCTCAGCCACGAGCTTTTCGGCACGCGCCTGATGCCGATCGGCACGCTCTACGATCCGTTCATCGCCCGCGGCCTCGATGCGATGACCTATGCGCTCTACCAGGGAGCGCGCTTCATCCTGGTCTCGACGCCGTCTGGCATCACGCTCGCTCCCGAAGGCGGCGCGCACCAGTCGATCACCACGCCGCTGATCGGCCTCGGCCATCCGGGTCTCAGCTACTTCGAGCCGGCCTATGTCGACGAGCTCGAGGCGATCCTCCGCTGGAGCTTCAACCACCTGCAGGATCCGGACGGGGGATCGGTCTATCTCCGCCTTACCACGCGCCAGCTCAAGCAGATCGCGCGCCCGACCATCGAAAGCGACGTGATCGAGGGGGCTTACTGGGTGAAGCCGCCGGCGCCGGGCGCCGAGCTCGCGCTCGTCTATTCCGGTGCCGTCGCGCCCGAGATGATGGACGCGGCCGAGATGCTGGCGGAGGACATGCCGGGCGTCGGCGTGCTTTCTGTGACCTCGCCCTCCCGCCTTTATAACGACTGGCGCCGGGCGCAGGTCGATGGCGGCCAGTCGCATCTCTCACGCCTGCTCTCCGGCCTCGCGCCGGACGCGCCGCTGGTCGCCGTGATGGACGGCCATCCGGCGACGCTTTCATGGCTCGGTGGCGATGGACGCGCGGTCTACCCGCTCGGCGTCGACCGCTTCGGCCAGTCGGGCGATATTCCGGACCTGTTCCGTGTGCATCGGATCGATGCCGAGGCGATCGTCGCCGCCGCTGCCGCCGCGCTGGTCGGCCGTCTGAAAAGGTAGGCCCAAGATGCTTGTCGGGGTACCCAAGGAGATCAAGGTCCACGAGTACCGGGTCGGCCTGGTACCCGCGAGCGTGCGCGAGCTCGTCCATCGCAGCCACAAGGTACTGGTCGAGAAGGGTGCGGGCCTGGGCATCGGCTTCGACGACGGCGCCTATAAGGCCGCCGGCGCCAGGATCGCCGCCTCCGCCAAGGAGGTGTTCGAGAAGTCCGAGATGATCGTGAAGGTGAAGGAGCCGCAGCCGGGCGAGATCAAGATGCTCAGGCCCGAGCACACGCTCTTCACCTACCTTCATCTCGCCGCCGACCTCGACCAGACCAAGGGCCTGGTGAAGTCGGGCGCGACCTGCATCGCCTACGAGACGGTGACGAATGCACGTGGCGGCCTGCCGCTGCTGGCGCCGATGAGCGAGGTCGCGGGCCGCATGTCGATCCAGGTCGGCGCGCATTGCCTGGAGAAGGAGCAGGGCGGCATCGGCCTGCTGCTCGGCGGCGTGCCGGGCGTTCCGGCGGCGAAGGTGGTGATCCTCGGCGGCGGCGTCTCCGGCACCAATGCCGCGCGCATGGCGATGGGGCTGGAAGCCCAGGTCGTCGTCATCGACAAGGCGGTCGAGCGGCTCTACTCCCTCGATCTTCAGTTCGGCGGCCGGATCCAGACGGCCTTCTCGACCATCGACATGATCGAGAACCACGTCCTCACCGCCGATCTCGTCGTCGGCGCGGTGCTGGTCCCGGGTGCGGCGGCGCCGAAGCTGGTGAGCCGGGACATGGTCAGGCGGATGAAGAAGGGCTCGGTGCTGGTCGACATCTCGATCGACCAGGGCGGGTGCTTCGAGACCTCTCGGCCGACCACCCATGCCGATCCGACCTATGTCGTGGACGGCGTCGTCCACTACTGCGTCGCCAACATGCCCGGCGCGGTCGCCCGCACCTCCACGCACGCGCTCAACAACGCCACGCTTCCTTTCGTGCTGGCGCTGGCCGACAAGGGCTATCGGAAGGCGCTCGCCGACGACACGCATCTCCGCGCCGGCCTCAACGTCAAGGACGGCCGCGTCACCTACAAGGCGGTCGCGGACGTCTTCCGCATGAAGTACACGCCTGCCGAGGAGGCACTCGGACTATGAGGTCGATCCTGAGCCTTGCCGCTTCGCTGATCCTGCTGGCCGCGCCCGCGCTGGCCCAGGAGCAGAAGGTCCTCCACATCTACAACTGGTCAGACTACATCGCGGAGGACGCGCTCGAGGATTTCGAGAAGCAGACAGGCATCAAGGTCGTCTACGACACCTTCGACTCCAACGAGATGCTCGAGGCCAAGCTGATGGCCGGCAAGAGCGGCTACGACATCGTCGTGCCGAGCGCCTCGTTCATGCAGCGTCAGATCGGCGCGGGACTGTTCCGCAAGATCGACAAGGCGAAGCTGCCCAACCTGCCCAACCTCGACTCCTCGCTGATGCGGGTCGTCGCCAACCACGATCCAGGCAACGCCTACGGCGTGCCCTATCTCTGGGGCACCACCGGGATCGGCTACAACATCGAGAAGATCAAGGAGCGGCTGCCGAACGCGCCGATCGACTCCTGGCGGCTGATCATGGATCCCGCGGTCGTCTCGAAGTTCAAGGATTGCGGCGTGGCGATGCTCGACTCGCCGTCGGACATCATGAAGTCGACCTTGCGTTTCCTCGGCCGCGATCCCAACACCACCAAGGCGGACGACGTGAAGGCAGCCGAGGCGCATCTGCTGAAGATCCGCCCCTACGTCACCTACTTCCACTCCTCGAAGTACATCAACGACCTTGCGGGCGGCGACATCTGCCTGGTGCTGGGTTACTCGGGCGACATCGTCCAGGCCCGCAACCGCGCTGCCGATGCGGGGAAGAAGGTCGAGGTCGGCTACGTCATCCCCAAGGAAGGGGCGATGGTGTGGTTCGACATGATGGCGATCCCGGCCGACGCGCCGCATCCGAACAACGCGCATGCCTTCATCAACTTCATCCTGACGCCGGAAGTCGCCGGCGCGATCTCGAACACGGTCTCCTATGCGAGCCCGAATGCCAAGGCGCTCGAGTTCGTCGACGAGGATCTCAAGAGCGACGCCTCGGTCTACCCGAACGCCCAGGTGAAGCAGCGTCTGTTCGCCGACAAGACGCTCTCGCCCGAGATCGATCGCGCGTTCACGCGATCGTTTACCCGGGTCAAGGCCGGAAAGTAGGGTGAAGCAGGGGGCGTTGTCGGTCGAAGGTCTGACCAAGCGCTTCGGAGCGACGACCGTCCTCGACGGGCTGGATCTGGCGATCCCCGCAGGCGGCTTCATGGCGCTGCTCGGCGCCTCGGGCTCGGGCAAGACGACGCTGCTGCGATTGATCGCCGGGTTCGAGGGGCCGGACAAAGGCCGCATCCTGCTGGATGGTGCCGACCTCGCCGGCGCTCCGGCCTATGCGCGGCCGGTGAACCTCGTGTTCCAGTCCTATGCGTTGTTCCCTCATATGACCGTGGCCGACAACATCGCTTTTGGCCTTCGCCGCGAGGGCATCGGCGGTGAGGAACTGGACCGGCGCGTGCGGGGCGCGATGGCGCTCGTCCGCCTCGAAGGCCTCGGCGAACGCAAGCCGCGGGAGATTTCCGGCGGCCAGGCGCAGCGCGTGGCGCTTGCCCGCGCGCTCGCCAAACGGCCGAAGCTGCTCCTCCTCGACGAGCCGATGGCGGCGCTAGATCGAGGGCTCCGCGAGCACACGCGAAGCGAGCTCAAGCGCCTGCATCGCGATCTCGGTACGACGTTCGTGCTGGTGACGCATGACCAGGAGGAAGCTCTGGCACTCGCAGATCGCGTCGCCCTCCTCGACCATGGGCGGCTTGCCCAGGAAGGGACGCCCGAGGATCTCTACGAACGCCCGGCCTCGCTCGCTGTCGCGCGGTTCGTCGGGCGGCTCAACCTGATGGATGGCCACGTGACCGGCTCAGGCGACGCGCTAATCGTCGAAGTCCCGGGCCTCGGCGCGGTTCGGGCGCGCCCGAACGGCGGCTATCCGCCGGTCGGGACGGCGGTCGCGATCGGCCTTCGACCGGAGCGGATCGATTTCGGTGCCGGCGACAACGCGCGGGCCGCCACGGTCAGTGAGGTGTCGTATCTCGGCGAGCAGTCGGTCTATCGCCTGGCGCTCGCCGACGGCATCGAGATCCGCGCGACGCGCCTCAACCGCGACGGCCCGGCTGCCCGCGTCGGCGAGCGCGTCACCGTCAGCTGGCCGGCTGCCGCGGCGCTGGTCTTTCCGGCGGGAACGGCGTGATGCGTCGTGCGCTGATCGGCCTGCCGGCATTGTGGCTCGCGGCCTTCTTCGGCCTGCCGTTCCTGCTGATCCTCAAGGTCTCGCTGTCGACCGCCGTGATCGGCCAGCCGCCGTTCACGCCGCTGTTCGCGGACGGCGGATTCCAGGGAAGCCTCGCCAATTTCGCGCTGCTGCTCGATGACGAAATCTACCTGGAAGCCATCTTCGCCTCGCTCGGCCTCGCGGCGAGTTCGACCGCTGCCTGCCTCCTGATCGGCTACCCGATGGCCTGGGCGATTGCCGGTTCGGCCGACAGGCTGAGGGGCCCCTTGCTGGCGCTGGTGGCTTTGCCTTTCGTCACCTCGTTCCTTGTTCGCGTCTATGCCTGGATCGGGCTTTTGCGTCCGACCGGCTTCCTCAGCGAGGTGTTGCAGGCCCTGGGTCTCATCGATGGACCGCTGGCGCTGGTGCCCAGCGCCTTCGCGGTCGCGATCGGGATGACCTATACTTACCTGCCCTTCATGGTGCTGCCGATCTATGCGAGCCTCGAGAAGATCGATCCGGTGCTCCCGGCGGCTGCGGCCGATCTGGGCGCGAAGCCGGCGCGGGTTTTTTGGTCGGTGACCCTGCCGCTGTCGCTGCCGGGCGTGCTCGCCGGTTCGCTGTTCGTGTTCGTGCCGTCGGTCGGGGAGTTCGTTGTGCCGGAACTGCTGGGCGGCCCCGGTACGCCGATGATCGGCAAGGTGATCTGGCAGGAATTCTTCAACAACCGCGACTGGCCGCTGGCCTCGTCGCTGGCTGTTGTGTTGCTGGTCCTGCTCCTCGCGCCGATCGCGCTCGCGCAGAGATCCGACGGGCCGACCGCCCGGGGCCTCGAATGAGCGGCCGAAGCTTCCGCCTGCTCGCGCTCGGTCTCGGCTTTGCCTTCCTGTATGGGCCGATCCTCTGGATCATCGCCTTCTCGTTCAACGAAGGCAGGCTGGTGACCTTATGGTCAGGATTCTCGACCCGCTGGTATGGCGAGCTCGCGAAGAACCAGCGGCTGGTCGACGCAGCTGGCCTCAGCCTCGCGATCGCGGTCGCGTCCGCGACGCTCGCCACGGTGCTGGGGGCCCTTGCCGGCTTCGCTCTGGCGCGTCTCGGGCGCTTCCGCGGCCGTGGCCTGATCGCGGCCGCGCTGGGTGCGGTGCTGACCCTGCCTGAGGTGATCCTCGGCCTCGCCCTGCTGCTTGCTTTCGTCTCGCTCGACTCCTGGATCGGCTGGCCCGCGCGCGGCGCCGGTACGATCGTCGCGGCGCACGCAACACTGGGCATGGCCTATGTCGCCCTCGTCGTCCGAGCCCGGCTCGCCGATTTCGACCGATCGCTCGAAGAGGCGGCGCTCGACCTTGGCGCCACGCCGCCGCAGGTTTTCCTCCGCGTGACGCTTCCGCTGATCCTGCCGGCGCTCGGCGGCGGCTGGCTGATCGCCTTCATGCTGTCGCTCGACGATGTGGTGCTGGCGAGCTTCGTCGCCGGCCCCGGCGCGACCACCTTGCCGATGGTCGTGTTTTCCAGCGTCCGCCTCGGTCTCAACCCGCAGATCAACGCGCTGGCGACAATCATGGTCGGCGTCGGCGCGATGGCCGTACTGGCCGGAGTCTGCCTGCTCGGCCGCAGGGAGCGCCGCTAGATGAACGTGCCGACCATTGAGGGGCAAGGCGGCGTCGTCCGCTGGCTCGAGGCCGATGACGGTGCGAAGCTCCGTACCGCATCCTTTCCGGCGACGGCCCCCGGCGACCGGCGGCTGCTGTTCCTGACCGGCTTCAGCGAATTCATCGAGAAGCACCTGGAGACGATTGCCGACCTCCAGCAGCGCGGCTTTTCGGTCTGGACACTCGACTGGCGGGGGCAGGGGCTCTCAGACCGCTCGCTCCCCAATCGCGACAAGGGCCATATCGGCGACTTCGACCGCTTTCTCGCCGACATCGACCTCTTCCTTGCGGAGTCGGTGCCGCACGGGCCGTTGACCCTGGTCGGTCATTCGATGGGGGGCCATCTGGCGCTTCGGATCGCCCATGACCGTCCTGGCCGGATCGCCCGTGCCGTCCTGATCGCCCCGATGATCGACATCGTGATGCCGCCGGGCACGCATGCGCTCGCCCATTTCGCCGCGATCGGGCTGTCTTGGGTCGGCTTCGAGGATCACTACGTTCCGGGAGGCCAGGACTACGGGCCTTGGCGGGAGATGTTCGAGGGCAACATCCTCACCTCCGACCGTCGCCGCTTCATGCGTGCCGCCGAGCAGGTCGGCGCCAATCGCGATCTCGGCATCGGTGGACCGACTTTCGGCTGGCTCACCGCCGCTTTCCGCTCGATCAGCGAGATACGCTCCTACGGCTATGTCGAGGGTGTCTACGCACCGACCCTGATCGTCGCGGCAGGACGTGACGCTCTGGTCGATACCGAGGCCGCTCGGTCCCTGGTCCGGCGGCTGCCGCGCGGACGTTTCGTCGTGATCGAGGAGGCGCTGCACGAGATCCTCCAGGAGCGCGACGATCTGAGAAACCGGTTCTGGCGGGCCTTCGACGACTTCGTTAAGGAGACCGACCAGGATGAAAAGGAGGGAAGCGATGACGGATCGGCTCAAGGATAAGGTCGCTGTCGTCGTCGGCGCCGGATCGATCGGCCCGGGCTGGGGCAATGGCAAGGCGGTCGCCGTGCTGTTCGCGCGCGAAGGTGCCAAGGTCGTCTGCATCGACGTCAACCGAGACGCCGCGGAAGAGACCGCCAGCATCATCCGCGCCGAAGGCGGCGAGGCATTGATGGTCAAGGCCGACGTCTCGAAGGCTGCCGATGTCGATGCGGCGATCAAGGCCGCGATGGACAGGTTCGGCCGCATCGACATCTTGCACAACAATGTCGGCATCGCCCGCCTCACGCCGATCGAGGAGATCACCGAGGAGGAGTGGGACAAGGTCTTCGACATCAACCTGAAGAGCCTGATGCTGACCTGCCGGCGCGTGCTGCCGATCATGGTGAAGCAAGGCAAGGGCGCGATCGTCAACATCGCCTCGATTGCCGGCATGCGCGATTCAGGCGTGCCTTACATCACCTATTCGACGACCAAGGGCGCGATCTTCGCCTTCACCCGGACGATCGCCCTCCAATACGCGAAGAAGGGCATACGCGCGAACTGCGTGCTTCCGGGCCTGATGAACACGCCCCTGATCCATGCCGGCCTGCAGTCGGCGTATTCGAGCGCCAACGACTCGGCCGAGATGGTGAAGCGGCGTGACGCCCAGTGCCCGATGGGCCATATGGGCGATGCCTGGGACGTCGCCTATGCGGCGCTGTTCCTCGCATCCGACGAGGCCAAGTACGTGACCGCGGTGGAACTCGTGGTCGATGGCGGCATCACCGCGAAGTTCAACTGAGGGGCGCTGCCGTGATCGGTCGTCTGGTCGCGCTGCTCGTCTTCGCGCTTACGGGCGCCGCGAACGCGCAGTACGGCGGACCCGTCCATACCCCGGAGCAGATCGAGCGCTTCAGCAAGTATCACGGTCCAGGGCGCGGCGCTCAGGAGGGCTGGCGCGACCTGTTCCTCGGTCAGCGGCTCAACCGCGCGATGGCGGTCAATGCCAAAGGCGCCTGGGGCGCCAGCTACGGGGCCGCGAGCGAGGAGGCCGCGATCGAGTCGGCGATGCGGAGCTGTACCGAGCAGGTGAAGCGTTCGAACGGCACAGACGCGTGCCGCCTCTATGCCGTCAATACGCGCATCGTCTATCCCGGAGTCGAGTTCGGTCTGCCTTATCACGACCACAGCATCGGCGACTTCACATCGCGTGAAGGCTACTTCGTCTACGGGCCGCGGAGAGCGAAAGGCATCATCGTCTGGCAGCACGGATATTCAGGACGCTGCAACGATCAGCGGATGAACGCGGCTTGGGCGGTGGTGACGCGCTTCAATCTCGACGGCTGGGACGTGCTTCGCTTCGATCGCGATCCCTGCCTCGACGGCAATATCGATTGGGCACTGTCCCGCCTGACCGAGTCCGTGCCCAAGCTGCGCGACGCCGGGTACAAGAAGGTCGTGCTGGCCGGCCAGTCTCGCGGCGCTTGGCAGTCGATCGAGTTCCTGGCGAAGGGCGAGGTGCCGATCGACGGCGTTCTGGCGATCTCGGCGGCGCGACATGGCGAGAACACCAGCCGGGCAACCCTGGTCGCACCCGACGACTGGCGGCGGATGATCGGCACGATCAAACCAGGCCCCCCGCCGCTTGCGGCGATCTTCTTCGGATGGGACGGATTCGTGCCGGAGGCGCAGCAGCAGGCGGCGTTCGCGCGCGACGAGCTGACATCGAAGGGCGTGCGGAACGTCGTCATCTACGAACAGGACGAGGAGATCGTGCCCCTCCGTTCCGGCAAGAGGAATGGGCATGGCGGCGCCGGCAGTGCGGTCTTCACCAAGCGCTACAGCGAATGCCTCATCCGGTTCATCGAGGCGGGCGCCAAGGAAGGCGCTTGCCGGTAGGCGGGCCTACTTGAGCTCGGGGAAATCCTCTTCCCAGAACTCGGTCGCTCCTCGGGCTTCGGCCTGTCGCTTTGTGGCTTCGTTCCGGCGCAGCTCGACGCGCCGGATCTTGCCGGAGATGGTCTTCGGCAGGTCGGCGAACTCGATCCGGCGGATGCGCTTGAACGGCGAGAGGTGCGCGCGGGCGTGCCGGAAGAGGGCGAGCGCGGTGTCGCGGTCGGGCTTGTGGCCGGAGGCGAGAACGATGAACGCCTTGGGCACGGCGAGGCGGAGAGGATCGGGCGACGGGACGATGGCGGCCTCGACCACGGCGTCGTGCTCGATCATCACGCTTTCAAGCTCGAACGGGCTGATCCGGTAGTCCGAGGCTTTGAACACGTCGTCGGCACGACCGACATAGGTCAGGTAGCCGTCGGCGTCGCGAACGGCGACGTCCCCGGTTCGATAGACCTCGCCGTCCAGCGGCCGGATGCGTCCGTCGTCATCCTGATAGCCCTGCATCAGCCCGAGCGGCCGCCCGGCCAGCGGCAGGCAGATCTCGGCCTCTTCCTGATCCTTGCCGTCGGCGTCGCAGAGCCTGACCGTGTAGCCTGGCAGCGGACGGCCCATCGATCCGGCTTTCACCGGCTGGCCCGGGCTGTTACCGACCTGTGCGGTGGTCTCGGTCTGGCCGTAGCCGTCGCGAATCGTGAGCCCCCAGGCCTGGCGCACACGCTCGATCACTTCGGGGTTCAGGGGTTCGCCGGCGCCGATCACCTCGGTCAGCTTCACCTTCCAGGCGGCCAGGTCCTCCTGGATCAGCATCCGCCAGACGGTCGGCGGCGCGCAGAAGGTGGTGACCCCGCAGCGGACCATGGTGTCGAGCAGCGGCTTGGCGCTGAAGCGCGCCTGGTTGAACAGGAACACGGTGGCTCCGGCGTTCCAGGGCGCGAAGATGCAGCTCCACGCGTGCTTCGCCCAGCCGGGCGACGAGATGTTCAGATGCACGTCGCCTGGCCGGAGGCCCAGCCAGTACATTGTCGAGAGGTGTCCGACCGGATAGCTCTGATGGCTGTGCAGCACGAGCTTCGGCTTGCTGGTCGTGCCCGAGGTGAAATAGAGCAGCAGCGGATCGTCCGCCCGGGTCTCGCCATCGGGCGTGAAGGCCGGCGATGCGGCATCGGCGTCGGCATAGGCATGCCAGCCGGGATAGGTGCCTGCGACCACGATCTTCGTGTAGTCGCCCGGCAACTCGTCGAAGACCTTGGCATTGGCGGCGCCGACGACGACGTGGCGGACGCGACCTCGGGCGAAGCGGTCCTTGAGGTCGTCTCGGGTGAGCAGTGTCGTCGCCGGGACGATCACCGCACCCAGCTTCATCGCCGCCAGCATGCACTCCCAGAGCGGCACGACATTGCCGAGCATCAGGAGAATGCGGTCGCCGCGGCGAACGCCGATCGAGCGGAGGAAGTTGGCGACCTGGTTCGAGCGACGCGCCATCGCGGCGAAGGAGACCTTGGTTTCGGCGCCGCCGTCGTCCACCTGCCACAGCGCCGGCCGTTCGTTGTCTTCTGCCATCCGGTCGAAATGGTCGAGAGCCCAGTTGAACCGATCGAGCTTCGGCCAGCGGAAGTCGCGGTAGGCGGCCTGATAGTCCTCGCGCGTGCGAAAAAGGAAGTCGCGTGCGCCGAGAAAGGCATCGATCGACATGAACGTTTCCTCACGAAATTTCCCCGATCCTGGCGCAGACCGTCGGCGCTGGCGAGTGTTATGCTGCATCGGTGACGAGCGACATTGAAGCCCGCGAGAAGAGCGGCGCATGCCAAGCCCGCTGACTTGCGAAACCTACTCGGTCTGGCTGATGCCGGAGCCCGACTGGGCTCGCGAGTTCAGGCGGATCGTCGACGATCTTGCCGACCGTTTCGGCACGCCGCGTTTCGTGCCGCACCTGACCCTGATCGGCGGCCAGCCCTTCGATCGCATCGATCTCGGCCGGCGCGTGGCTTCGCTGCTGCCTGGCACCCGGCCGATCTGGCGTCCGATCATCGACGTCGTGCTGGGGGATGCCTATTTTCGCTCGTTCTATGCGCTGTTCGGTGCCGAGGGCGCCCTGCTTGGCCTCAAGCAACGAACCGACCGTGCGGTGCTCGGCATCGAGTCGACCGGCTTCATGCCACATGTCTCGCTGCTGTACGGCTCGGTCGAGGCTGGCCGCAAGGCGGCGGTCGGCGTAGAGACACGCGCCAAGCTTACCGGTCAGACAGTCCGTTTCGACCGCATCGAGATCGTCTATTCGGGCGACGACGTGCCGGTCGAGGATTGGGAGACCGTCGAGGCCTTCAAGCTCGACGGATAGCGACGGGCGTGTCTACCATCCACGGTACCGGCCGGAGAGTCGGATAGGGGGATACGCCGATGGCGAGGGTACGATCGGTCGCGCAGCCGCTGCTGCTGGCGCTCGCTTTTCTCGTCGCCTGGGAAGCGGCGGTCCGGCTGTTCGACGTCCCGAACTATCTCCTCCCCGCGCCGACGGCGATCCTCTCCGACCTCATGCGTCGCTGGCCCCGCATCCTCGGGGGGGCCTGGATCACGGGGCTCGAGATCCTCGGCGGCTTCGGCATGGCGGTCCTGATCAGCCTGCCTCTGGCGACCGGCATCGCGTTCTCGGCCTGGATGGCGCGGACGATCTATCCGCTGATCGTGGCGTTCCAGGTCGTGCCGAAGATCGCGATCGCGCCGATCTTCGTGATCTGGTTCGGCATCGGCTGGATCTCGAAGCTGACGCTGGTCTTCCTGCTCTGCTTCTTCCCGATGCTGGTCAACAACGTCGCCGGATTCCGCGGCATCAACCCGGAGATCATGGACTTCGCGCGTTCGACCGGCGCCAATGCCTGGCGGCTGTTCTGGCGGATCCGGTTGCCTTCTGCGCTGCCGTCGATCTTCACCGGCCTTCGGATCGGCGCGGTCAACGCGGTGACGGGTGCGGTGGTCGCCGAGTTCATCGCCTCCGACCGGGGCCTGGGTTACCTGCTGCTCGAATACAACGGCAACCTGCTCGCCAGCGCGGTCTTCGCGACCGTCTTCGTGCTGAGCGCGATCGGGCTCGCGATCTACTACGCCGTCGAGGGCGTCGAGCGTCTGGCGATCCCGTGGCACACCGCCCAGCGCCAGAGCGAGAAGGTCGGAGAGCAGACGTGACCGCAGCCATCCGGCTCGCCGGCGCCGCCAAGACCTTTCGCCGCTCAGGCCAGGTCACCGAGGCGCTGACGCCTATCGACATCGAGATCGCGCCCGGCGAGTTCTTCGCGGTCGTCGGTCCGTCCGGCTGCGGCAAGAGCACGCTGCTGAAGATGGTCGCCGGCCTCGTGCCGGTGACGTCGGGCGAGATCGCGATCGCCGGCGAAACGGTGCGGAAGCCGGTCACCGATCTCGGCATCGTCTTTCAATCGCCCGTGCTCCTGGATTGGCGCACGGTGCTCGGCAACGTCCTTGTGCAGCTCGAGCTGCGCGGGCTCGACGCGTCGACGTACGAGCCGGCCGCACGCCGACTTCTGGATGCGGTCGGGCTCAAGGGGTTCGAGGACCGCTATCCGTTCGAGCTTTCGGGCGGCATGCGCCAGCGGGCGGCGATCGTCCGGGCGCTTATCCACGATCCGCCGGTGCTGCTGATGGACGAGCCCTTCGGCGCGCTCGACGCGCTGACCCGCGAGCAGCTTCGCCTCGATCTGGAAGCGCTGTGGCTCGCTAAGCGGAAGACTGTGGTCTTCATCACCCACTCGATCGACGAGGCCGTGCTGCTCGCCGATCGCGTCGCGGTGATGAGCCCGCGCCCCGGCCGCATCGATCGGCTCCTGACCATCGACCTGCCACGCCCGCGCGGTGTCGCCGCCCGCCAGCTGCCGGGCTTCACCAAGGTCGTCGACGAGGTGACGAACCTCTTCCTCGAACGCGGCGTGCTGCAGACGACGGGCAAGCTGTCGCTGGCTTAGGTCGCTGCCGCGTAGATCCGGTCGCAGAGCTCGACCGCGTCGGCGCATTCGGTGACGGGGCAAGCGGGCCTGCGGCCGGCGGACCAGTCGGCCAGCGCCGCCTCGACCATCGGCTGCTGAACCGGGATCTTCGGGATCTCTTCGACCTGGAGGCGACCGTCGGCGTGGCGGATCGTGAGTTGGGCGGCGGTCTCCAGGAAATAGGCGCCGGTCGCGGCGATGCGCCATTCGAAGTCGCCGCCTGAGGCGGCGTAGGAGTAGCCGGCTTCGACCGTGCAGGCGATCCCGGAGGGCGAGGTCAGGAGGGCGGTAGCGAACTCTTCGACCGGCAGATGGTAGGCATGGCGGGTCAGCGAGGCGGCGCGCACGTCGACCTTGCCGTCGGCGAGCTTCAGGAAGGCGTCGGCGGCGTGGATGCCGAGATTGCGGAGCGCGCCACCGCCGGATGTCGATGGCTCCAGCATCCAGCCGACGCCCCAGTCCGGATAGCGCCTCGGCGGGCCGTTCACGATGCGGAAATGCGCGTGCATCACCGTGCCGAGCGTGCTGGCCTGCTTCATCGCCGCGAGGTGCTGCCAGATGGCATTGTGGCGAACGGTCATCGCCGCGGTCGCCCAGCTGCCGGATGCCTCGATCGCCTTGGCCGTCGCACGAGCCTGGATGCCGTTCAGCCCGAGCGGCTTTTCGACCAGCATCGGGAGCCTGCGGTCGAGCACCGGCTTGCATGTCTCAAGCGCTCGGTCGTGGCGCGGCATCACGATCGTGAAGTCGGGTTTCGCCGCATCCAGCATCGTCGCCGCGTCGGCCTCGAAGCCGAGGCCGAGCTTGGCCGCCTGCGCCGCCCCGGCCTCGCGGTCCGGATCGGAGGATCCGACCACCGGGATGCCCAGGGTCTTCAGGATTCCGGCATAGATCGGCGCGTGCCAGTGGGCGACTCCGACGAAGGCAATGCGGGGGGCCATGCGGTCTCTCTTGTGCTTTCCGGGATCGGCCTTCTACCATCGCCGACGATTTGACGATCGGAAAGAGGTTCCGGACCAACCGGACCCGCCATCCCAGGAGGAAACCATGCGGCTCGGAACTCTCGTCGTCGCGGCGACTTTGCTCGTGGCCGGCCCGGCGCTGGCCCAGGACAAGGCGAGCCTCCGGCTCAACTGGCTCCTGAGCGGCTCCCACGGGGCCTTCGTGCTCGGCAAGGAGCGGGGATACTACAAGGCCGAGGGCATCGACCTGACGCTGAATGAGGGCCGCGGCTCGGCCCGCTCGGTCCAGCAGATCGGCTCCAAGGACGACGACTTCGCGATGGCCGATGCCGGCAGCCTGATCGCCGGAGCGTCGAAGGGTATCCCGGCCAAGTCGGTGATGTCGCTGGTCAACCGATCGACCTACGGCGTCATCGCGCGGGCCGATCTCGGCATCAAGTCGATGAAGGATCTGGAGGGGAAGCGTCTCGCGGTGACGGCCGGTGACGGTCTCACCCAGCTCTGGCCGGCGGTCGTTGCGGCCAACAAGCTCGACGGCGACAAGGTGCGCCTCGTGATGATGGACGCGACCGCCAAGACCACCTCGTTCCTCGACAAGCAGGTGGACGCGGTGCTCGGCGGCATCACCGAGTTCCCGACGCTGTTCAAGGCGAAGGGCGTCGACTCGGTCGTGCTCGCCTTCGCCGACTACGGCGTCAACACGATCGGCATGACGGTGATCGCGCACAACGACACGATCAAGGCCAAGCCCGACATGGTGAAGCGGTTCGTGCGAGCGACGCAGAAATCCTACGAGGCGATGATCGCCGAGCCCAAGGAGGCGGCGGCGGCGGTCAACCGCATGAACAAGGATCTGCCGATGGATACGCTGGTCAAGACGGTCGAGGAATCCAACCTGGTGACAGTTGCGGGCATCCCGAAGGGCAAGCGCATCGGCCTCGCCGAGGATGCGGAGTGGCAGCTCACGCTCGACCTGATGAAGAAGTACCGCGAGGTCGAGACCAACCTGCCGGCGACCGCCTTCTATACCAACGAGTTCCTGTCGAACTAGGCCGGCAGCCAGAGCGCGGCGCCGGGGGGCAGGCCGAGGCTCGTCTCGGTCCCCGGCGTCAGGAGCGCCTCGCCCGCGTGGAACGGAACGTCGACGGCGAGCCGCGCCGAGCCGACATGCACGCCGTAGCGGACCGTGGCGCCGAGGAATTCCCGGTCGAGGATCGTCGCCGGAAGTGGCGCGTGGCCGGCCCTGGTCTGCCCAAGGCTGGCCGCCTGCGGGCGGAAGACCAGCTTCGAGCCCGGCGGAATCTCAGCACCGGACGGGATCGGCAGGTGGATCCCCGGCGCGATCTCGAAGGCACGGTTGGGGTCCGAGCCGACGATCTTTCCGTCCAGGATATTGGCGGTGCCAAGGAAGCCGGCAACGAACAGATTGGCAGGGTGCTCGTAGAGTTCCATCGGCGTGCCCACTTGCTGGACGACGCCGTCGCTCATGACGGCGATGCGGTCGGCGATCGTGTTCGCCTCTTCCTGATCGTGGGTCACGAAGATCGTGGTTATGCCGAGTCGCTTCTGCAGCGCGCGCAGTTCGCGGCGGACATCGACGCGCATCTTGGCGTCGAGGTTCGACAGAGGCTCGTCGAGAAGCAGGACCTTGGGCTCGATCGCGACCGTGCGGGCGACGGCGACGCGTTGCTGCTGCCCGCCGGAGAGTTGGGAGGGACGACGATCCGCCAGATGCGCGAGGCCGACGATCTCGAGTGCGGCCGCGACGCGCCGGTCGATCTCCGCGCGCGGCAGTCGGCGCTCCTCGAGGCCGAAGGCGACGTTGCGGCGGACGGTCAGGTGCGGCCAGAGAGCGTAGGACTGGAACACCATACCGACGTCGCGCTTCCACGGCGGGAGCGCCGCGACGTCGCGTCCATCGATCAGCACTTCGCCGCTGTCGGCCGTATTGAATCCGGCGATCAGACGCAGAAGGGTCGTCTTGCCGCACCCGGAAGGGCCCAGGAAGGCAAAGAGCTCGCCGGGACCGACGTGAAGGTGCACGTCCTTCAGCACACGCGTGGTGCCGTAGGACAGATTGACGCCCCTTATGTCGACGGCGACCGCCGGCGCGCGTGTTCCACTCATCGAGAGGGCTCTTCCTTGTGCCGGCGCTCGACGACGTAGTGGGATGCCAGCGTGCAGACGGTTACCAGCAGAACCGCGATGATGCCGAGGGCGGCACCCGGGCCACGGCCGTTCGACGATTGCATGAAGACATAGAGGCCGTAGGCGAGTGGCGCGTCGGAATTCGACTGCACCAGCATCAGTGTTGCAGATAGCTCGACGGCCGCGGTCGAGAAGCTGGTGACGAACCCGGCGAGCAATCCCCCGGTCATCAGGGGCACGACGACGCGGCGTACGGTGCGGGCCTTGGTCGCCCCCAGGTTCTCGGCCGCCTCCTCGAGGACGACGGAAATCTGCTGGAGGGCCGCGGTGCAGGCACGAAGCGCATAGGGAAGGCGACGAATGGCGAGCGCCATGACGATGGTGATCCAGAGCGCCGCGAGCGGCGTCCCGTCAGGCAGCGTGACGCCGTAGAAGGTACGGAGATAGCCGATGCCGAGCACGACGCCGGGAACCGCGAGGGCCGCGGTCGCCCCCCAGTCGAGCCATCGGCGTCCGGCGAGCTTCGTCCGCAGGACCAGGTAGGCGATCGCCGTGCCGACGACCACGTCGATCAGTCCGGCGATCGAGGCATAGACCAGCGTGTTCTTGATGTAGAGCGAGCTCTCGGCAAAGACCCGGCCGTAGTGGGCGAGGGTGTATGCATCGGGAAGCGGGCTGAACGACCAGATGGTCGCGATCGACAGCAGGAACAGTGCGATGTGAGGCGAAAGAACCAGCAGCAGGATACCGATCACCACGGTGTAGCCGACGACGCTCTCCCAAGGCTTGAGCGCGCGGCGGGCAAGACCGCCGCCGCCGCGCTGAACGGTCGCATAGTCCTTGCCACGCAAGGCCAGCGCCGAGATCCACATCGCGGCGACCGAGACCACGATCAGCACCACCGAGATCACGTAGCCCATCGGATCGGCGATGCCGATCGAGCTGACCCGGAGATACGCCTGCGGTGCCAGCATGTCCTTGACGTTCAGGAGCAGCGGGGTCGCAAGGTCATCGAAGACCTTGACGAAGACCAGCGAGGCGCCGGCGACGAAGCCCGGCATGGCCAGCGGGATGACGATGCGACGGATCAGGCGAAAGCCGGACGAGCCGAGGTTCTGCGCGGCCTCCTCCATCGCCCGGTCGATGTTGCGGAGGCTTGCCGACAGGTTGACCAGGATGAACGGGAAGTAGTGAAGGGATTGGACGAAGATCACCCCGTTCAAGCCCTCCATGAACGGGATCTTGAAGCCGAAGGTGTCATCCAGCAGGAGATTGACCGTGCCGTTGCGCCCGAACAGGAGCTGCATTGCGACCGCGCCGACGAAGGGCGGCATCACCAGGGGGATGAAGCCGAGCGTCTGGATCAGGGTCGCGCCGCGAAAGGTGAAGCGGGTGGTGAGGATCGCCAGGGGCAAGGCCAGCGCCGACGCCCAGACCACGGACATCGCAGAGACGTAGACCGAGTTCCAGAACGACCTAACGAAGAGGTCGGTCCTGGCGAAGTCGACGAAGTTGATCAGGGTGAACTGGCCCGTGCCCTTCTCGGTGAACGCGACGAAGACGACCATCGCCGTCGGAAGGGCGAGGAAGAAGATCAGGAAAAGCGCGATGCCGACGGCGAGCGCCCGCTGTCCGCGGGTCGCCGTCGGCATGGCGGGGCGGGAGGCGAGGGCGACGGTCATGCCGCCACCGCCGAGAATGGGCCGATCAGGATCAGCGGGCGAGCTTCAACGCATCGACCGCCTTGGCCTTCGCCTGGGTATAGCGCTCCTTGGCGAAGGCGGCCCATTGCTGCTCGAGCTCGGCCTGTCGCGCGCCCTTCTCCTTGGCGCCGGTGAAGGCGCCAGTGACGTCCTTGGCCGATGCCTGCTGTGCGGTCAGCGGCATCGCCGCGACCAGGTCGCGCGCCTCCTTGGCGAGCGCGCGTGCCTGGGCGTTGTCCTTCTTGGCGAGAGCGGCATCGACTTCGTGGAGCGCCTTGGTCACGTCCTTGAGCGCGGCGAGCTGGAAGGAGATTAGCTGGTCGAACAGCGTGTCCACCACCGCGGTCCGAGCCTCGGACGTATCGGCGCTGAAGGCGATCATCTTCTGGAAGCGCTGATCCTTGAACGGATTGGGGTAGTCGGCCGGGGCCTTGGCGTAGACGGCCGGGTTGACCGGAAGCCGGCGGATGCCGGGTTCCAGCAGAACTTCCTGGCCCACCGGCGACAGCAGGAACTCGACGAAGGCTTCGGCCCCGGCCTTGTTCGGGGCGTTGGCGACGATGCCGATGTTCGCCGGCACCACGGTCGTCACCGAGGGGTAGACGAACTTCACCGGGAAACCCGAGGCCTGGGCCGAGAAGGCGAAGAAGTCGATGACGATCCCGATGCCGACCTGGCCCGAGTTCACCTGCTCCGGCACGTCGAACGAGCGGTCGGTGATCTGGCGGAAGTTGCCGGCGATCTCCTTGATCGTACGCCAGCCCTTCTCCCAGCCTTCGCCCTGCAGGATCGTCTCGACGGTCAGGTGCGTGGTGCCGGAACGAGCCGGCGAGGCGATCGAGACGTGGTCGAAATACACCGGCTTCGCCAGATCCTGCCATTCCGCCGGTTCTGGGATCTTGTTCGCCTTCACGTAGCGGTCGTTCCACATGATGCCGTAGCCCGACGCGGCGAAGCCGAAATAGGCGCCGCCCGGATCGTTGATCGGGTAGGAGCCGACCTTTTCCGGGATGCCCGTCGCCTTCGGCTGGTACTTCTGCAGCAGGCCCTTGCCCTTCAGCACCTCGAAGGCATCCGGCGCCGAGGCCCACATCAGGTCGATCTGGTTGTTGGCTTTGGTCTCCTCGATGAACTTCACCGCCGCGTTGGTATTGCGGTTCTGCACCTCGAGCGTGGCACCCGGATAGGCCTTCTCGAACGCTTTCTTGAAGGGGTCGGTCACGTCCTTGGCGAACGAGGTGACCACGGTGACCTTGCCGGTCTGCGCGGTGGCGACGGACGATAGAGCGAGGCCGACGGCGAGCGCGGCGGCAAAGATCCTGGTCACGGCATTCCTCCGGGTTGTCTGAGAGCCGGCTCTTTCGGCCGGCCTTGTCGATCCATCCTCGCCGCTAGATTGGCGTTGCCGAGGGCGGGGAGCAAGCGTGAGCGAGACTAAGAGTCCGTTTAGGGCTTCCAGCCGATGGCATCGCGCATGAAGGCGTAGCCGAGGGCGGTGAACGCGGCCCGCTCCCTATTGTCCTTGCCGTAGCCGTGGCCGCCGGCGGCGAGTTCGTAGAACCAGACCGGGTAGCCCATCGCTTTCAGCTTCGCGGTCATCTTGCGCGCGTGCCCGGGATGGACTCGGTCGTCCCGGCGCGTCGTCGCGATCAGGATCGGCGGGTAGGGCCTGCCCGGCTCGGCCGCGTGGTACGCGGACATGGGGCCGAGGAACTTCCAGTCCTCCGGCTTGTCCGGGTCCCCGTACTCGGCGATCCAGGAAGCGCCGGCAAGCAGCTTCGAATATCGGCGCATGTCGATCAGCGGGATCGTGCAGAACAGCGCTCCGAATCGTTCCGGATACCGGGTCATCATGTTCGTGATCAGGATGCCGCCATTCGATCCGCCTTCGGCGGCGATACGGCTGGGCCGGGTCACGCCTCGCCTGACCAGGTCGGCCGCGACCGCGGCGAAGTCGTCGTGCGAGAGCCGCTTGCCTTCGCGTCGTCCCGCCTCGTGCCAGGGCGTTCCGAACTCGCCGCCGCCGCGGATATTGGCCGTTACCGACGTCCCGCCGCGCTCGAGCCAGAGCTTGCCGATCGACGCGCTGTAGTAGGGAAGCTGTGAAATATTGAACCCGCCGTAGCCCGTCATGTGAACCGGCGCGTCGCCGGTCTCCGCTGCCGGACCGACCTGGGTGTAGGGAATGCGGACGCCGTCGATAGAGACCGCTTCGTGGCGCGTCACCTTTAGGCCCGACGCGTCGAAGGTCTCCGGGGCTCTCTTCAGAATTTCCGGTGCACCGCCTTGTTTCAGCAGAGACAGCGTCGCCGGCATCGTCGGTGTCTGCGTCATGGCGAGAAGGTCGCCGTTCGATTCCTCCTCCTCGATATCGAGCGACCAGATCGAAGCGACGCCGATCTCCGGCATTCCGGGCAGTCGCCGGCGCGACCAACCGCTGGAGGGGGTCAGGATCTCGAATACCGGCTTCAGGTTGTCCAGGATCGACAACACCAGGAGGTCGCCGGACCAGACGAAGCCTTGCAGACTGCGTCGCGGCTCGGGCTCGAACAGCACCGTGAAGGTTCGATCGCCGGCGAGGAAGGCGGCGAAGGACATCCCCAGCACCGTATCCGGCCGGTAGGTTCTACCGGCGACGGTCCAGGGTGTCCGCGGCTTGATCATCAGCCAGCCACGATGCCAGGTGACCCAGGCATCGCTCGGCGCGTCGATCCGCTGCTTGGGACCGCTGCGGTCGCCGATCCAGACGACCGTGTCGAAGAAGCCGGGCTTGTCGGCGAAGATCACGCGTTCCGTTTCGGCATCGTGCTCGACGCCGCCCCAGACCGACATGCTCTCGGTCTTGGTCTCGAAGATGACCGGAGCGGCAAGCGGGTCCACCCCGCGCCGCCACAGTCGCACGGTGCGGGCGTAGCCGGACGTGGTCGCCATGCCGTCACCGAGCGCCGAGGACAGAAGGACCGTGTCGCGATCGAGCCAGGCGACGCCGCTCTTCGCCTCCGGCAGCTCGAATCCGCCTGGGACGAACCGACGCGATCCGAGGTCGAATTCGCGTGCCACGGACGCGTCGCCGCCGCCACGGGAAAGACCGACAAGCGCACGGTCGTGCACTCGGGGAAGCGTCGGAGCGCCTTTCCAGATCCAGTCCTCGCCTTCCTTCGCCGCGAGGGCGTCGAGATCGAGAAGTACCTCCCACTTCGGCGACGGCGCCCGGAAGCTGTCGAGGGTGGTCATGCGCCAGAGGCCGCGCGGGTTGTTGGCGTCCTTCCAGAAGTTGAAGACGCGATCGCCACGACGGCCGATGTAGGGGATGTTGTCTGGGCGATCCAGGATCGCTGCCAGCGTATCGCGGTCGGCGGCGAAGGCGGTATCGCCGAAGCGCGCCATCGTGCGGGCGCTCTCGGCGTCGGCCCAGGCTGCGGCGCGTTCGCCGTCGACGTCCTCGAGCCAAAGATGGGGATCGTCGTCGGGAGCAGCGAGGGTCGGGCGCGGATCGATCGACATCATCGCTGCCTCAGACCGGTTGCACGTCGAACGCCTTGGGCGCATCGCCGCGTCGGTGACGTTCGACCATCGTGAGGAAAGCTCTTTCGAGGTGGCGCGTCGTCCGCGCCGTATCGAACAGCGGGTGCGTTCCGCGGTTGCGTGCCAGCTTATCCTTTGCCGTGGCGAGCGCCGTACCGTCGGTCGCCAGCTTCAGCGCAATCGCCTCATATTCAGCGAGCGAGTGGGCAATGAGCTCGGGAAGCCCGATCGCCGTGAGAAGGCTGGCTGCGACGCGGCCGGCGAAGCTTGTTCCTTTGCAGGTCACGAGCGGAAGACCGGCCCATAGCGCGTCGCAAGCCGTTGTGTGCGCATTGTAGGGCAGGGTATCAAGGAAGAGGTCGGCCAATCTATGGCGTGCCAGATGGTCGGCCGGCTTGGCGCGTGCTGCAAAGACGAGGCGCGCCGGATCGATGCCGGCGGCTTCGGCTGCGCGCTTCAGGTTGCGGATGCCGGCGTCGTTCGTCGACAACAGCCAGAGGACGCTGCCCTCGACCTTGCCGAGCAAGCGCATCCAGACGGCGAAGACCTCCGGCGTGATCTTGTAGGCGTTGTTGAACGAGCAGAAGACGAGTCCCGGCTCGGGCAAGCCGGCTTCGGCGCGGGTCGGTGCTGTCTCCGCGATCTCGCGCTTGTCGTCATTGACCAGGTACATTTCGGGAAGGCGTACGACCTTCTCCGCATAGTAGCGCTCGTCACTAGGGGCGATCAGAACCGGATCGGCGATCAGATAGTCGATGAACGGTGCGCCCATCGTGCCCGCGAGACCAATGTAGCTGACCTGGATCGGGGCGGGCCGCATGGCGAGGATCGACGTGCGGGCGCCATCCGTATGGCCGTTGAGGTCGACGACGATGTCGGCTCCGGTTTCGCCGATCAGCCGCGCGACCTCGGCGTCGCTCTTCTCACCGACCTCGATGAAACGCTCGAACCCGGCCTCGATCCGGTCTCGCATCACGCTGGTATCGGCAGGTCCGAGCGCGATGCCGATGGTCTCGAAGCGCCTGCGGTCATGGTGCTCGAACAGGCCCGCAGTCAGGTAGGAGATCGGGTGGTCGCGATAGTCGGAAGACATGTACGCGATGCGGATCCGCTCCCCGGGCCGAATTGAAGGCGCGCCTGAGCTCGATGGATACTTGTCGTGCACATAGGTTTCGGCACAGCGGCGCTGATCGGCGGTATCGCCCGAGACCGACAGGAACGAGAACGGAAAGTCCGCGCGCTTCCCGGCGCGTACGGCTGCCGTAAGCGTTTCCGTCAGCGGCGTGCTTCTTTCCCAGTCGCAGCAATGGCGAAGGCAATGGTTGAGCTGGCCGAGCAGGTAGGGGCGGTCGGGGTCGATGCGTCGGCTCGCTTCGAAATCGGCGGCGGCCAGTTCGTATTGGCGGCCGTCCATCAACGCTACGCCGCGGTTGCAAAGCGTCTCCGGATCGTTCGGCTCGATCGCCAGGGACTGGTCGTAGCTCCTCAGCGCGTCGGCATAGCGCTGCAGTTCCTTCAACACGTTGCCGCGATTGGCGAGCGCCTTGGCGTCGTCGGCCCGGATCGCCAGCGCCTTGTCGTAGCTGGCGAGCGCTTCGTCGGTCCGTCTCAGCTCGGCCAGCACGTTGCCGCGGTTGTTGAGCGCGTTGACGTGGTCCGGCCGACGCGCCAGCGCCTGATCGTAGCTGGCGAGCGCCTCTTCGAGACGCTTGAGTTCGCGAAGCGCGGTGCCGCGGTTCACCATGGCCGGCACGGCATCTGGCTGGCGGGCGAGCATCTTGTCGTACGCGGCGACGGAATCCTCGAAGCGACCCTGGGCAAGCAGCGCGTTGCCGCGGTTGTAGAGCGCGTCGGCGTAGTTGGGGTTGATCGCGAGCGCCCGGTCGTAGCTGTCGAGGGCCTCCTCTGACCTGCCCAACCGCATGAAGGCGATGCCGCGGTCGGAATAGGCGCTGGCTGACCGGCTGTTTGCCTTGGTAGCGTCGCCGAGCAGCCGGACGGCCTCCTCGAAGCGGCCGCTGCGGCCGGCGAGGACGCCGAGGAGATGAAGTGCCTCGAAGTGGGTACGCTTGACCTTGAGGATCTCTCGGCAGCAGCGTTCGGCCTCTTTCAGATCCCCTCGCTGGTTCGCCTGGAATGCCTGCCGGAGGAGCTGGTCGAAGTTGAGCTCTTTGCGCGCCATCCGCGCAGTCTGCCAGGAAAGGACGACGGGGCGAAGCCTCGCGGCTTCGCCCCGCAATGTCCGCTTAGGCTACCGCCTCGAGCGGCCGCTTGAGCCCCATGTACTGAAGCTCGGCGAAGATGGCGACCACCACCGCCTGGCCGACGACGAAGGCGTAGCCGAGCGCCGTCGGCGCGGTCCAGACGAAGAGGGCGACGCTGGCCAGTGTCCAGAGCGCGTTGCCGACGATCACCAGCCAGACGATCGCCTCGGGAAGACGCGCCCGGGTTCCGAGCCAGCCGACGAAGGCGGCGTAGGGCAGAAGGAAGATCCCGGCCTCGCGCAGCAGCATCTCCGGCAGTCCCAGCAGGCCCGCAAGGATGCCTGCGCCGAAGGCCATCAGGACGCCGGTGCCGGCGCTGGCGAACGCGTCGGCGAGGAGGGCGCGGCGAAGGAACAGGGAAGGCACGATCGTCATGTTCGGCTCCATCGGTTGGCGCACCGTCCGGTGCATGGCTGCAAAGATGCGGTCACCCGATGTCAGGGTCGATTACGTGGCAGGTAAGCGAATCGAGGCGAGTACTGCGGCAGGCTGCCGCAGGATCAACGCGGCTTGCAGCCGACGTAGTGGCGTCCGCCGAAATCGACCATCGCTTCGCCTTGGTGCTCCCAGACCTGGGTGCCGTCGTGCTCGTAGCGCACGCCCGAGGCGGCGGGGGCGCGTGGCAGGCGTATGTCCCGCCCTGCGATGGTGACGATGGCCTCGCCGCTGCCATGTCGGACGATCACGTCACCGAGTTCCGGGCACGAAAACACCGCGGTGAACTTTTGTGGCGCGCAGGCTGCGAGGGTCAGCAGGAGGAGGAGCACGTCCCGCTTCGGCGACCGGCGACGACTTTTCTGCGGCTGGTGCCAGCACGGGATCAAGAGGTCGGCCGTCCCGGTCGGGTCAACCGGAAGACCAGCGGTGCGCAGGTGATGACGATCAGGATGCGGACGATGTGGTGGGTCGCGACGAAAGCGGCATCCGAGTGGAGCGCGATCGCGACCAGGCTCATCTCGGCGAGACCGCCGGGCGAGAAGGCCAGCAGGACGTTGTCAGCGCTGAGGCCCGAGATCCTGCCGAGCGCGAGGCTGAAAGCCACGGTCACCGCCATCAGCGCGACGGTCGCGCCGACGGACATCATCATCGCGTCCCTCACCAGCCGGACCGAGGTACCGGCGAAACGGGCGCCGACCGCGCAGCCCAGGACCACCTGGGCGATCGCGACCAGGGCAGCCGGCGGCTTGGCCTCGGACAGGCCCGTCATGTGGGCGATCGCACTCAGGATCATCGGCCCCAGCATCGCGTAGGCTGGAAGCCGAAGGAGGCGCGCGACGATCACGCCGACCACGCCGCAGACGACCAGGATGCCGGCGTCGTCGAGCGACACCTCGCCGCCGCCGATCGCCGGCAGCATCGAGCTCGGCGGCGTGTAGCCGCCGAAGAAGCGGAAGTAGAAGGGGATGCAAAGCACGACCAGGAGCACGCGACACGCATGGGTCAGCGCGATCAGGCGCTCGTCGCCGCCCATCGCGCCGCCGACGGTCACCATCTCGTTGAGGCCGCCTGGGGCCGAGGCGAAATAGGCAGTCGTCGCATCGTAGCCGCAGAGCCGCCGGAAGTAGACGAACAGGATGGCGGTGCCGATCCCGACATACGCGAAGAGCGCCAGCAGCGTCGGCCACCATGCGGCGACGCGGCCGGGAAGATCTGGCGTGAAGCTGGATCCCAGCAGCACGCCGAGCACGACGATCATCAAGGCGCGGAGCTGACGGGGAACCTTGACGTCCCACCCCGCCATCGAAGCGATCGTGTTCGCACACATGGCGCCGATCATCCAGGCGAGCGGCAGCCGGAAATAGGCGAAGATCGCGCCACCGATCACGCCGATGCCCAAGGAAAGCGCGTAGGCGCGGACCTGTGAAAGCTGGAAGGGCGGCGGCGAGGACACTCTTAGGCGATATAGCGGCCGAGGCGGACGGCGGTCAGGCCCTTCCGCAGCCGTCGCGACGGCATGATCAGCACGCAGCCGTCGTACGGGGTGAGCACCGGCTTGCCGCCGTCACGGCCGATCTCGGTTCCCTTCGCCGCGAACTCTTCCATGCCGCGATAGGGACCGGCGAAGCGGAAATCATCGCTCATCACCGTCACCGCCTCGGTCACCTCGATCACGCGCTGGCGTTTCGGCGCTTCCTTCGGAAGATAGCGCTCGAGGAATGAGGTCGCGACGGCTTCGGTGTGCTTGAGAAAGCGGAGCGAGCAATCGATGGCGACGTCGGCCGATGCCTTCTCCCAGTGCTGGCCGCATTCGACCAGGTAGGCGTTGCGTGGGTCGGATTCGACGCCGAAGAAGCCGTAGTCCCGCATGCGCTTCCCAGCGGCGTGACCCTGGTCGGCGACGACGATCTCGGGCACGCCGATGCCGAGGGCGAAGGTCTGGCCCTTCTTGAGCGGACCCGAGAGACCTAGCGGCGGCGTCTTGTGCTGCATCGAATGGATGTCGAGAAGGTAGTCGACCGTATCGATCAGCGGCCGCATTTGGCGCGCACGGACGAGTTCTGCCGACCGGCGCGGGCCGTCCAGGACGGATTCTGCCCAGACCCGGTTGAAATCCTCGTCGACGAAGCGGGACGCGGTCGGCTTCTTCGGATCGAAGGCGTTGTAGGCGGCGACGTTGGCGAAGGCGAGGGTCAGCTTGCCGCGTGCAGGCCGCACTCCTTCGCGGAACAGGAAGTCGACGGCGATCGCCCCGCAGATCTCGTTGCCGTGGGTCAGCGCATTGACCATCACATGCGGCCCGGAGACGCCGGAATCGAAGGTCGTGACGTAGTCGATACCGGTGTTGCCGCGCCTATATGGCGCCAGCGATGGTGCGGTCAGCTCGACCGGATACGCCTCGTCGTCCACGGATACGTCCTCGCCTGCGGATAGGGACCTGACGCGCCCATCCTAGAGGACTCAAGCGCGGCGGCGGAAGTGCTTGCCGAGCACCAGGCCCTGGCGCTGATAGGACGAGCCGATGCCCTGGCCGTAGAGCTTGTCGGGCTTGGCGATCAGCGGTTCGTAGACCAGGCGGCCGACCACCTGTCCGTCCTCGATCATGAACGGCACCTCGTGGACGCGGACCTCCAGCACGGCCCGCGTGCCGGCGGCGCCGAGTTCGGGATCGCCGAAGCCCGGATCGAAGAAGCCGGCGTAGTGCACCCGGAACTCACCGACCAGCGTGTCGTAGGCCAGCATCTCGGCCGCGTATCCGGACGGGATGCGTACCGCCTCCTTGGAGGCCAGGATGTAGAAGTCGTGCGGATCCAGGACGATGCCGCGTCCATCATGCGGCGCGTGGATCTCTTCCCAGAAGTCCTCGGCGGCGTAGCCCTTGACCCGGTCCATGTCGACGACGTCGGTATTCCGGCGCGCGCGATACCCGACGACCGATCCGGGGCCCTCGCCCCGGACGTCGACGGTGAAGGCGATGCCGCTCCGGATGTTCTCGGGCTTGGCCATGATCTGGCCCTCGAACATCTCGATCTGTTGGTCGGTGAGATCGGTGCCGTCGACGCCGACGCCGATGATGCCGACCTCGCGCTGCAGTTCTCGCAGGGCCTTGTCGCTCAAGGAGGGCGAGCCGCGCTTGACGCGCATCTGCACGAGCCGGCTTCCCTTGCGGACCTTGACGCTGAAGGCGCGCGGGCAGACTTCGACGTAGAGCGGGCCGTGATAGCGCTCGGGGATGCGGTCGAACTCGGTGCCGCGGTCGGTGATGACGCGGGCAAAGACGTCGAGGCGGCCGGTCGAGCTTTTCGGGTTGGCGAGCGCGGAGATGCGCTTCTTGAACGCGACGCCCTCGAGCAGCGGAATGATGTAGACGCAGTCCTTCTCGAGCACCGCGCCCTTGGTGAGGTCGAGCGTGTGCATGGTGACCCGCTCCAGCCGCTCGGCGACGGTGGCGTTGGGCCCGGGCAGGAAGCTGGCGACGACGCGGTAGGCCTCATGGCCGAGCCGCAGGTCGAGGCTGGCCGGCTGCACCTGGGCGGGGTCGATCTCCTCGAGCGCGGTGATCTCCTTCTGCTCGATCATGTGCCGGAGGAATTGCGAGGGGATGACGCCGGTGGTCCGTTCCTCCGGAGTTTGATCGGAGGGAAGGCGCTTGAGCAGGAGAGAGTCGCGAGGATCAGTCATCGGGCTGGTGGGGGTCGTCTTTCCGGTTGACCGGTAGGGCAGAGGCTAATAGCCGATAGGGCAGATGCCCGGAAGGGTGCCATGGAACAGGGAGATCATGCCATGACCATTGCTAAACGAACGGTAGGCGTCGCGCTGGGGGCCGCGCTCGGCCTCGGCGCCGGGACCGCCGCGGCCCCGGTCGCCGCCCAGGACCTCACGGTCGCGCTGGGCGCGTCGGTCACCTCGCTCGACCCGCATTTCCACGCGCTGACCCCGAACAACAACATCGCCCAGCACGTCTTCAACAACCTGGTCGAGCAGGACCACAACCAGCAGCTCGTGCCCGGCCTGGCCACGTCCTGGACGGCCAAGGACGACAATACCTGGGTGATCAAGCTCCGCCCGGGCGTGAAGTTCCACGACGGCTCGGACTTCACCGCCGAGGACGTGGTCGCGACCGTGAAGCGCGTCGCCTGGGTCCCGAACAGCCCGTCGGCCTTCACGATCTACACCAAGGCGATCAAGAACATCGTCGTCGTCGATCCGCTGACCATCGAGCTCAAGACCGATGGCCCCTACCCGCTGATGCCGAACGACCTCTCCAACTTCTTCATCGTCAGCAAGAAGATGGTCGAGGCGCCGACCGAGGACTTCAACCGGCTCACGGCCGCGATCGGAACCGGGCCGTACAAGTTCACCGACTACGCCCGCGGCGAGCGCATCGTCATGGAGCGCAACGAAGCCTATTGGGGCAAGAAGCCCGAGTGGAAGAAGGCGACCTTCCGCCTGATCACCAATCCGGCGGCGCGCGTCGCCGCGATCCTGTCGGGTGACGTCCAGATGATCGAGGCCGTCCCGACCGCCGACATCGAGAAGCTCAAGGGCAACGCCAACATCACGTTGGCCCAGGCGGCGTCGAACCGGCTGATCTACCTGCACATGGATCACCAGCGGGACGTGACGCCGTTCTTCACCGACAAGGCGGGAAAGCCGCTGGCGAAGAACCCGCTCAAGGACCTCCGCGTCCGTCAGGCGCTGTCGAAGTCGATCAACCGTGACGGCATCGTCGAGCGCGTGATGGAAGGCGTCGCGGTCCCGGCCGGCCAGCTGCTGGCCGAGAGCTTCTTCGGTACCAGCAAGAACCTGAAGCCTGAGAAGTACGATCCGGACGGTGCCAAGAAGCTGCTGGCCGACGCAGGCTATTCTAACGGCTTCACCGTCACGATCCACGGCCCGAACGACCGCTACATCAACGACGGCCGCGTCATCCAGACGGTGGCCCAGATGTGGAGCCGCATCGGCATCGAGGCCAAGGTCGAGGCACTGCCGTGGGCGACCTTCGCCGGCAAGGCTTCGAACCAGGAATTCTCGATCTTCCTGGTCGGCTGGGGCTCCGGCACCGGCGAGACCTCCTCGACGCTGCGCTCGCTGCTGGCGACCTTCAACAAGGACACCGGCATGGGCCAGGCGAACCGCGGCCGCTACAGCAACCCGGAGCTCGACAAGACGCTCGCCGAGGCGCTCCGCACCGTCGACGACAAGAAGCGCGGCGACCTCCTGGCCAAGGCCAGCGAGATCGGCGTCCGCGACGTCGGAATCATCCCGCTGCACTACGAGGTGTCGACCTGGGCCTTGAAGAAGGGGCTCACCTACACCGCGCGGGCCGACCAGCAGACCATGGCGACCGAGGTCGTCACGGCGAAGTAGTACGGGTTGGAGTCCTTCCCTGGCGTCCCATAGCCAGGGAAGGACTCCGTCCTCGACGCCGCATAGGGCGGCCGATAAAGTCCGCGGACCCGGCCGCCAACGTGTCGGGGCAGGGGAACAGGGCCGTATGACCGTCTTCATCGTTCGACGCTTGATGCAGAGCGTCGTCATCCTGCTGGTCATGTCGGTGATCGTGTTCCTTGGCGTCTTCGCCATCGGCAACCCGGTCGACATCCTGATCTCGCCTGACGCGGACCAGATGGAACGCGAGCGCGCGATCCGCGCCCTCGGCCTCGATCTGCCGCTGTGGGAGCAGTATTTCGTCTTCCTGAAAAATGCGATCGCCGGCGACCTCGGCCGCTCCTTCGTCTTCAACGAGCCGGCGCTCCGCCTGATCTTCGAGCGCATGCCCGCCACCCTCGAGCTCGCCTTCACCGCGGTCGCTCTGTCTCTGATCGTCGGCATTCCGCTCGGGCTCTATGCTGGGCTCAAGCCGCAGACGGCGACCTCCAAGGGCATCATGGCGGGATCCATCGTCGGGTTCAGCCTGCCGAGCTTCTGGCAGGGCCTGATGTTCATCATGGTCTTCGCGGTGATGCTGGGCTGGCTGCCGTCGACCGGGCGCGGTCAGGTCGGGACCTTCCTCGGGCTCAAGTCGAGCCTGTTCACGCGCGACGGCCTCGCGCACGTGATCCTGCCGGCGGTGAACCTGGCGCTCGGCAACACGGCGTTGATCATCCGCCTCACCCGCGCCGGCGTCCGCGAGACGCTGCTGCAGGACTACGTGAAGTTCGCGCGTGCCAAGGGACTGACGCAGCGGCGCGTCGTCGGCGTCCACGTGCTGAAGAACATCCTGATCCCGCTGGTGACCGTCGTCGGACTTGAGATCGGCGGGTTGATCGCCTTCGCCGTCGTCACCGAGTCGATCTTCGCCTGGCCGGGCATGGGCAAGCTGATCATCGACTCGATCAACCAGCTCGACCGTCCCGTGATGGTCGCCTATCTCATGATGATCGTGTTCCTGTTCATCGTCATCAACCTGGTCGTCGACGTGCTCTACTCGGTGATCGACCCGCGGGTGCGGCTGCAGGACGTCAAGGGATGAGCGATCCCGCCACCGCCATCCCGGCCAAGGTCGAGACGCCGTTCCGGCGCCTGCTCTCTGAATTCGCCGAGGACAAGCTCGCCGTCGGCGGCGCGGTGGTGCTGACGATCATCCTGCTGGTGGCGCTGTTCGCGCCGCTGATCTCGCCGCAGAATCCCTACGATCTCTCCAAGCTCGACATTCTCGACAGCCGGCTGCCGCCGGGCTCGAAGAGCATGGACGGCATCACCTTCTGGCTCGGCACCGACGGCCAGGGACGCGACATGCTGTCCGGCATCTTCTACGGACTCCGGACCAGCCTCGCGGTCGGTGTCTTCTCCGGCATCTGCGCGATGATGCTCGGCATGGCGATGGGGCTGGTCGCGGCCTATGTCGGCGGGCGGACCGAGACGCTGATCATGCGCCTGGTCGATCTGCAGCTCAGCTTTCCGACCATCCTGATCGCGCTGATCCTGCTCGCTGTCCTGGGCCAGGGCGTCGGCAAGATCATCCTCGCGCTGATCATCGTGCAATGGTCCTACTATGCCCGCGTCGTCCGTGGCGCCGCGTTGGTCGAGCGGCGGCGCGAGTACGTCGAAGCCGCCATCTGCCTCGGCCTCTCGAAGCCGCGGATCATCTTCAGCCACGTCCTGCCGAATTGCATGCCGCCGATGATCGTGATCGGCACGGTCCAGGTTGCGGGCGCGATCGCGCTCGAGGCGACGCTGTCATTTCTCGGCATCGGGCTTCCGATCACCGAACCGTCGCTGGGGCTTCTGATCGCCAACGGCTTCGAGTACCTGCTGTCGGGCAAATACTGGATCAGCTTCTTCCCGGGCATCGCGCTGCTGGTCACCATCATCTCGATCAACCTGGTCGGCGACCAGCTTCGCGACATCCTCAATCCGAGGCTGAAGCGATGACCGCCCCCACCCTCGCGGTCCGCGATCTCAAGACCCACTTCTTCACCCGCGGTGGCGTGGTGAAGGCGGTGGACGGCGTCTCCTTCGAGATCGGCAAGGGCCGCATCCTGGGCCTCGTCGGCGAGTCCGGATCCGGCAAGTCGATCACCGGCTTCTCGATCCTGGGCCTCGTCGATCCGCCGGGGCGCATCGTCGACGGGGAGATCCGGTTCAAGGGCGAGAACCTGGTCGGGCAGTCCGAGGAGCGCCTGCGCTCGGTCCGCGGCAACCGGATCGCGATGATCTTCCAGGACCCGATGATGACGCTCAACCCGGTCCTGCGCATCGACACGCAGATGATCGAGGCGGTCCAGGCGCATCACAAGGTGGGTGCCGACGATGCCCGTGCCCGCGCCCGCGATGCGCTTGGTCGCGTCGGCATTCCCTCGCCGGAGGAGCGCCTCAACGCCTATCCGCACCAGTTCTCCGGCGGCATGCGCCAGCGGGTCGCGATCGCGATCGCGCTTCTGAACAATCCCGAGCTGATCATCGCCGACGAGCCGACCACGGCGCTCGACGTGACCATCCAGGGGCAGATCCTCTACGAGGTGCAGAAGCTCTGCCGCGAGACCGGCACCTCGCTGATCTGGATCACCCACGACCTCTCGGTCGTCGCCGGTCTCGCCGACGACATCTGCGTGATGTACGCGGGCCGTATCGCCGAGTCCGGCCGGGTCGACGACGTGCTCGACGGGCCGCTTCATCCCTACACGAAGGGTCTCCTCGGCAGCGTGCCGAGCCGCAACAAGCGCGGCAGCCCGCTCGCCCAGATTCCCGGCATGACGCCGTCGCTGCTGAACCTGCCGACCGGTTGCCCGTTCGCCGAGCGCTGCCCGCGCGTGCAGGACGATTGCCGTACCGCCGTGCCGCCGATGATCGAGTACCTGCCGGGCCGCGCGGCGCGCTGCATCCACCCGCATCTGGAGGGACGCGCGTGAGCGAGGCGCTCATCGAGCTCCAGGGCATCGTCAAGCGCTTCGCCAAGCCGCTCGACGTCGCCGCCAGGATCGCGAACGCGATCGGTGCCGGCATGCGCGAGGAAGTCGTGCATGCGATCGACCATGTCGACCTCTCGATCAGGCCAGGCGAAGTCGTTGGCCTCGTCGGCGAGTCCGGCTGCGGCAAGTCGACCCTCGGGCGCATCGCCGCCGGCATCCTGCCGCCGACGGAAGGTCGTGTAGTCTATCGCGGCAAGGACGTGACCGGCGACAAGCTGAAGGGCGGCAAGGCGCAGCTCGGCACGCAGATGATCTTCCAGGATCCGTTCGCCTCGCTCAATCCGAGGAAGCGGGTCGAGGACATCATCGGCGAGGCGCCGAAGGTCCATGGGCTGATCGATCGTCGCGAATTCGGCGATTATGTCGAGGCGACGATGCGCCGGGTCGGCCTCGATCCTGCCTTCCGCCGCCGCTATCCCCACCAGTTCTCGGGTGGCCAGCGCCAGCGCATCGGCATCGCGCGCGCGCTCGCGGTCAAGCCCGAGTTCCTGATCTGCGACGAGGCGGTCGCGGCGCTGGACGTCTCCATCCAGGCTCAGGTGCTGAACCTGTTCATGGATCTGCGCCGAGACCTCAACCTGACCTATCTCTTCATCAGCCACGACCTCGGCGTGGTCGAGCATCTGAGCGACCGCGTGGTGATCATGTATCTCGGCCGCGTGGTCGAGAGCGGCCCGACCGAGGCGTTGTTCCACGCGCCGAACCATCCCTACACGCAGGCTCTGCTCGGCGGCGTGCCGCGGATCGAGTCCAGGAAGCGGGTCTTCGAGCCGGTGAAAGGCGAGATTCCGTCGCCGCTGAATCCGCCGACCGGGTGCCACTTCCATCCGCGCTGTCCGCACGCGATGGAGCGCTGCAAGCGCGAGGTGCCCGCGCTGAAGGAGATCGCTCCCGGCCGCCGTTCCGCCTGCCACCTTAACGACGGCTGATCCGATGCACATCCCCGGCGTCCTCACCAGACATGACCCGAAAGCGACGCCGGCGCCGGTATTGTTCGACTCCCCGCACAGCGGCGTGCTGTACCCGGACGACTTCAAGCCGATCGCGCCGATGGAGCTGCTCAAGACCGGAGAGGACGCCTTCGTCCATGAGCTGTTCGGCGCCGGCCCGGCGAAAGGCGCGATCCTGATCGAGGCGCATTTCCCGCGCGTCTACATCGATCCCAACCGCGCCGCGACCGATATCGATCCGGATCTCCTGTCGGAGACCTGGCCCGAGCCCCTCAATCCGACCGAGAAGAGCCGCCTGGGTCTTGGGCTGATCCGCCGTCTCGCGGTGCCGGGCGTGCCGGTCCACGGCAGGCGTCTGACCGTTGCGGAGGTCAAGTCCCGGATCGACCGTTTCTATGCCCCGTATCACGGGGCGGTCGGCGACGCCTATGACGAGCTGCACGCGCGCTTCGGCACGGTCTGGCACATCAACTGTCATTCGATGAAGTCGGTTGGCAACGCGATGGCGACCGATCCCGGTGCGCGTCGCCCGGACTTCGTGCTCGGCGACCGCGACGGCAGGACCTGCGACCCGAGGTTCATTGCCCTGGTGCGCGACGTTCTCGCTGGCATGGGCTACTCGGTCGCGATCAACGATCCCTACAAGGGACTCGAACTGATCATGCGCTACTCCGATCCGGGTGCCGGGCGGCACGCGTTGCAGATCGAGATCAACCGCGCGCTCTACATGGACGAGGCGATGATCACGCGCAGTCCCGGATTCGAGAAGCTGCGCGCGAACCTGTCGACTCTGGTCGACGCCGTCGTCGGCTTCGCGCGCAAGCAATGACCCGCCGGACCTGGGATCAGCCGAAAGGCGAAGTCAGGCGGATCGCCGTCGACTCCCAGGCGCTTCGCGGCAATCCTCTCGGCGATCCGCATCTGCGCTCGGTCGATGTCTACCTTCCGCCTGGCTACAAGCCGTGGACCAAGGTGCCGCTGCTGGTCGACCTCGCGGGCTTCACCGGCTCCGGCCTCGGGCACACCAACTGGCGCGCCTTCACCGAGAACGTGCCGGAACGCCTCGACCGGCTGATCGCGACCGGAGCGATGGGGCCTGTCGCCGTGGCATTCCCCGACTGCTACACGCGGCTCGGCGGCAACCAGTATATCAACTCGGCGGGCATGGGCGCCTATGCAGACTTCCTGATCCAGGAGGTCGTGCCGCAGGTCGAATCGACCTTCGGCTGCGGCGGGCAGGGGAGGCGGGGCCTCTTCGGCAAATCCTCGGGCGGCTACGGAGCGATCGTGCACGGCATGCTGCATGCCGACTTCTGGAGCGCGGTCGCCTGTCACTCCGGCGACATGGCCTTCGAACTGATCTACCTCCAGGACATGCCGTCGACCTTGAACGTGCTGGCGCGCCACGGCCGCTCGGTCGAGGCCTTCATCCGGCATTTCGAGGCGCAGAAGAAGTCCTCGGACAAGGAGACGCACGCGCTGATGATCCTGGCGATGGCGGCGACCTACGATCCCGATCCGCGCCAGTTCCTGTCGATCCGCCTTCCGGTCGATCTCGAGACCTGCGAGATCATCCCCGAGCGCTGGGCTCTCTGGACGCGCTGGGATCCCTTGGTGTTGGCCGAGACGCGAACGTCGGAGCTGAAGAAGCTCAAGGGGCTCTTCATCGACTGCGGTGTCGAGGACCAGTATCACCTCCACTACGGTGCACGTCGCCTCAGCCGTCTTCTCGTCTCGAAGAACGTTCCTCACGCCTACGAGGAGTTCAACGACAACCACTCCTCCATCGACTACCGCATGGATACCAGCCTGCCCTTCCTCGAGAAGGCCTTGCGGACCTGACGTCTGCTTCTGCTCCCCCCTCGCCACGGGGCTCCTGCCGGACTAGACTTTCGACATGCGCCTCCTTGCCGCTCTCGCCGGGCTGCTGATGGCAGCACCGGCCTTCGCCCAGGTCTCGGCCACGTCACCGCAGGTGACGATCGCCGAGTCCGAGTGCCGGAACCTGACGATCCACACGCCGTCACCGGACGTGAAATATCGTCCCGGACAGGACGCCCAGGGCCGCGTGGTCGCGCCAGCAGACCTCAACAACCGTCAGCGCTTCCAGCCGCCCAAGGAGTTCACGATCGACGTGACCCGCCGGCTGGCAAGCCAGGGCTCGTCCATCAATTCGTTCAAGGCTGAGGCGAGCATCCTCCAGCTCCGGGTCAAGGACGGTAAGGTCTTCTACGGCGACCAGCAGCTCGGCGACCGCGACCAGCGTGCGATCGCGCAGGCCTGCGCCGAGCAGATGAAGCAGCGCTAGGCGCGCAGCGCCACCATCGCACCCAGGGTCGCGCCTGCGACGGCGAGGCAGCCGGCCGAGATCGCGACGACCGCGAGCGCGAAAGCTCCACGGCCGATGGTCGCGGCGATGGCCGCCTTGCAGATCGTGTTGCTGGCGACGGCAGCCAGTATCGCCGTGGCTGCCGCAGTCTCGCTCAGGGATCCCGGCACCAGGCGGGCGAGCGAGATCGAGACCGCATCGACGTCCGCAAGGCCGGCGATCACTGCGCCGAGGATGGCGCCGGTCGCGCCATAGCCTTCGCTTGCGGCCCGGGACAGCACCATGACCGCGCCGAGGATCGCGGCGAAGCTGACCACCGACCAGAAGCTGAACGGGTTGCGGAAGCTCGTCGTCGCGCCGTCCTTCCTGCGCGACCTGGCGCCGTAGACGGAGATCAGCGCGAAGCCGGCCGAGACCAGCGACGCCGCCCCGAGGGCAGGACCGATCGTCGGCAGCAGGCTCGCCTGCAGCGTGGCGACGATCGCCGCGACCCGGACGAGGGAGATCGCGTTGGCCATCGCGACGCCGGCGGCGAGCAGGCCGGGCGTGCTCTCGCCGGCCTTGGCGCGCTGCGCGTTGGCGGCGGCGACCGCGGTCGAGGAGGCGAGGCCACCGGCGGCTGCGGCGAGGAGAATGCCGTGGTTCGCGCCCATGTACTTCACTGCGGCATAACCGAGGAAGGAGACGCAGGCGAGCACGATCGCGATCAGCCAAATCTCGCGTGGGTTGATACCGCCAAGGCGGCCGATGGCCTCGTCCGGGAGCAGCGGCAGGGCGACGAACGTCATCGCCAGCAGGAGGAGCGTCGAGCGCAGCTCTATCCAGGTGATCTTGTCGAGGAGCCCGTGCAGCTCCTCGCGCACCGCAAGCACGACCGCGGCTGCGACTGCGGCGGCGGCAGCGATGCGCGTGTCACCCAGGACCGCGTAGGTGCCGAGCGCGAAGGTCAGCATGCCGGCAACGGCGTTGGTGGCCGAGACGCTGTTCTCCGCGCGGTTCTGGTCGCGGCTGAAGGCGGCGATGACGGCCGCGTAGGTCGCGAAGGCCACGCCGAAGGCGATGCCGCCGCCTGCGCTCTCCGCGCCGCCCAGCCGGTCGACGAGGGCGCCGATCAGGCCGCCGAGGAACCCCGAGATCGCGAAGGTCCGGATACCGGCGGCGCGGCTTCCGGAATCGGCCTCGCGCGAACGCCAGCCGCGCTCGAGCCCGATCAGAAGGCCGATGCCGAGCGCCAACGCCAGGCGCGACAGCGTGGTTTCCAGGTCCATGGCGCGGATAACGCCGTCAGGGCCACGACGTTGCCGGCGCTCAAGCGCCGGTGAAGGCCTGGATCCCGGTCTGGGCGCGGCCGAGGATCAACGCATGGATGTCGTGCGTGCCTTCGTAGGTGTTCACGGCTTCCAGGTTCATCACGTGACGGATCACGTGGAACTCGTCATGGACACCGTTGCCGCCATGCATGTCGCGGGCGGTACGCGCGATGTCGAGCGCCTTGCCGCACGAATTGCGCTTGATCAGCGAGATCAGCTCCGGGGCTGCCCGGTTCTCGTCCTTGAGCTGGCCGGCGCGCAGGCACGCCTGCAGCCCGATCGAGATCTCGGTCTGCATGTCGGCGAGCTTCTTCTGGATCAGCTGGTTTGCGGCGAGCGGCCGGCCGAACTGCTTGCGTTCGAGCGTGTAGGTGCGGGCCGCGTGCCAGCAGAACTCGGCGGCGCCGAGCGCGCCCCAGGCGATCCCGTAGCGGGCGTTGTTGAGGCATCCGAAGGGGCCCTTGAGACCCGAGACGTTCGGCAGCAGGTTCGCTTCCGGCACCGGCACGTTGTCCATCACGATCTCGCCGGTGATCGAGGCGCGGAGCGAGAACTTGCCCTCGATCTTCGGGGTGGAAAGCCCCTTCATGCCGCGCTCCAGGATGAATCCCCGGATCACGTCGTCGTCGGTCTTGGCCCACACCACCATCACGTCGGCGATCGGCGAGTTGGTGATCCACATCTTGGCGCCGCTCAGCAGGTAGCCGTCCGACGTCTTCTTCGCCCGCGTCTTCATGCTGCCGGGGTCGGATCCGTGGTCCGGCTCGGTCAGCCCGAAGCAGCCGACCCATTCGCCGGTCGCCAGCTTCGGCAGGTACTTCTGCCGCTGCGCCTCGTTGCCGTAGGCGTGGATCGGATGCATCACCAGGCTCGACTGCACGCTCATCGTCGAGCGGTAGCCGGAATCGACGCGTTCGACCTCGCGCGCGATCAGCCCGTAGGAGACGTAGTTGACCCCGGCGCAACCGTACCCGTCGATGGTCGACCCCAGGAAACCCAGCGCGCCCATCTCGTTCAGGATCGAGCGGTCGAACTTCTCGTGCCGGTTGGCCTCCAGGACCCGGGGCATCAGCTTGTCCTGGCAGTAGTCGCGCGCGGAGTCGCGGATAAGGCGCTCGTCCTCGGTCAGCTGCTCGTCGAGCAGGAACGGGTCGGCCCATTCGAAGCTGGCTTTGCTCGATGGCGTCTTGGCGCGGAGCGCGGTCATGGGAGGCTCCCTTGTCTTCGGAACGTCACCCTTTATAGGCTGGTCCACGACCTAGCTCAAAGGTCCGGGCTCCAGAGCCCGGGAAAAGCGCCGCGATGGCCCATCGGGAAGTCCTGTTCGAGTTTTCGCGTGTCGGCGCCTATGTGAAGGTGGTCGCGGTCGATGCCGTGACCGGCACGGAAGTCTCGATCGTCGGACCGGCGAGCGCCCCGGAAGCCGCGTTGAAGCAGCAGGCCGTCAATCGCCTGCTCTTCGTGCTCAAGCGCAAGGCCGAAGGAAAGGGGCCGCGCTCCGGGCTCGACGTCTGAGCGCGTCACTTCGCTCTTGCTACGTCTGTTTGTTCGGCGATAGGTTCCGCTACGCGGAACGGCCGAGCTGTTACAACCGGCCGGCGCGAACAGGTGACGGACCGGATTTGCGGTCCCGGGGGGCTTGAAGGCGTTGGAGTACTTTCTCCAGCAGCTGATCAACGGTGTGACGCTGGGCGCGATCTACGGACTGATCGCCATCGGCTACACCATGGTCTACGGCATCGTCGGCATGATCAACTTCGCCCATGGCGAGGTCTACATGATCGGCGCCTTCATCTCCGTTATCACCTTCATCGTGCTCGGCCTGATCGGTGTCACCTTCATCCCGCTGGCACTCCTGGTGGTGCTGCTTTCGGCGATGGTGTTCACGGCAGCTTACGGCTGGTCGGTCGAGCGCATCGCTTACAGGCCGCTCAGGGGGTCTTTCCGCCTGGCGCCGCTGATCTCGGCGATCGGCATGTCGCTGTTCCTGCAGAACTACGTGCAGCTGGTCCAGGGCGCGCGGGTCAAACCGATGCAGCCGGTGATCACCGGGGGATTCGAGTTCTTCCAGGGCGGCACCTTCACCGTGCGGCTCAGCTACATCCAGATCATCATCGTCGTCCTGACCGTCGTGCTGATGACCGGCTTCACGCTGCTGATCCAGCGCACCGCCCTCGGTCGCGCCCAGCGCGCCTGTGAGCAGGACATGGGGATGGCGGCGCTGCTCGGCATCGACGTCAACCGCACGATCTCGCTGACCTTCGTCGTCGGCGCCATGCTGGCGGCGGTCGCCGGCATGATGGTGACGCTCTACTACGGCGTCATCGACTTCTTCATCGGCTTTCTCGCCGGCGTGAAGGCCTTCACCGCTGCGGTGCTCGGCGGCATCGGCTCGCTTCCCGGCGCCATGCTCGGCGGGCTGCTGATCGGCCTGATCGAGGCATTCTGGTCGGCTTATTTCAGCGTCGAGTACAAGGATGTCGCGGTCTTCGTGATCCTCGTGCTGACGCTGATCTTCAAGCCGACCGGACTGCTCGGCAAACCCGACATCGAGAAGGTCTGATGGATATCCGCGCCCTTCTCAAGGATGCGGGACTCGCGGCCTTCGTCGCCTTCATGCTGGCCCTGCCGATGGTCGGATTCCAGACCGTCGACGTCTCGGGCGGCCATGGCATCACCGTCGTCACCCGCTTCGGAGACGTGGCGATTTCGGTCGCGCTCGTCTTCGTCGGACGCCTGGCACTCGGCCTGCTCGGCAATCCCTCCATGCGGCTGCCGATCCTGGTCGTGGCGGCAGTCCTGGCGATCGGCATGCCGTTCGTCCCGAATCCATACCCGGTCATCACCAACCTTACGATCCTCGCCGCGGCCGTCATCGCGATCCGTGCCACCTGGCTCTATTTCGGCTTGTCGCAGGTGGTCGAGAAGGACGAGGGTAACCGGCTCGGTGATGCCGCGGCCTTCCTCGGCCGCTGGTTCGGGCCGGTGTTCGTCGTTTTCGCGGTGATCTTCCCGTTTCTGCCGACGACGTCGCGCTACCTGCTCGATCTCGGCATCCTGGTCCTGACCTACGTGATGCTGGGCTGGGGCCTCAACGTCGTTGTCGGCCTCGCGGGTCTCCTGGACCTGGGATACGTCGCCTTCTACGCGGTCGGTGCCTATTCCTACGCGATCATCGCTCATGAATTCGGCTGGTCGTTCTGGGCGTGCCTGCCGCTCGCGGGCCTCTTCGCCGCGTTCTTCGGCGTGATCCTCGGATTCCCGGTGCTGCGCCTGCGCGGCGACTACCTCGCCATCGTCACGCTCGGCTTCGGCGAGATCATCCGCATCGTCCTGCTCAACTGGGCCTCATTCTCGGGCGGCCCCAACGGCATCAGTAGCATCCCGCGGCCGTCGTTCTTCGGAATGCCGTTCAGCAACAACCCGCCCGAAGATACGACCTCGTTCCATCAGTTCTTCGACATCGACTTCTCGCCCGAGCATCGGATCGTCTTCCTCTACTACCTGATCCTGGGCTTGGCGCTGATCACCAACGCCTTCACGCTCCGCATCCGGAAGCTTCCGATCGGCCGCGCCTGGGAGGCGCTGCGCGAGGACGAGATCGCCTGCCGCGCGCTCGGCATCAACCCGACCAACACCAAGCTCACTGCTTTTGCCATCGGCGCGATGTTCGCTGGCTTCGCCGGCGCCTTCTTCGCGACGCGCCAGGGATTCATCAGCCCCGAGAGCTTCTCCTTCATCGAGTCCGCGGTGATCCTGGCGATCGTCGTGCTCGGCGGCATGGGAAGCCAGGTCGGCGTGGTGCTGGCGGCCGTGCTGCTGATCGGGATTCCCGAATTCTTCCGCGAGCTCGCGCAGTTCCGCATGCGGGCCTTCGGTGCCGCGATGGTCGGCATCATGATCTGGCGCCCGCGTGGGCTGCTTGCGCATCGCGATCCGTCGATCCGTCTTCCCGAGACGGCCAGGGCCGGTGCCGATGACTAAGGCGCCGCTGCTCCAGGTCGAGCATCTGACGATGCGATTCGGCGGCCTCGTCGCCGTCAACGACGTGTCGTTCACCGCCTACGATCGTGAGATCACGGCGATCATCGGACCGAACGGCGCGGGCAAGACCACGGTGTTCAACTGCCTGACCGGCTTCTACAACGCGCCCGTCGGCCGCCTGAGGCTGACCGGCGCCCGCGGCGAGTTCCTGCTCGAGCGCATGGACGGCTTTCGCATCGCCCAAAGGGCAGGGGTCGCCCGGACCTTCCAGAACATCCGGCTCTTCCCGCGGATGACCGTGCTTGAGAACCTCGTCGTCGCGCAGCACAACGTGCTGATGAAGGCGTCGGGCTGGACGATTGCCGGCCTGTTCGGACTCTCCGCCTATCGCAGCGCCGAGCGCGAGGCGATCGACCTCGCGCGCTTCTGGCTCGACCGTCTCGGTCTTGTCGCCCAAGCCGATTGGGAAGCGGGCAACCTGCCTTACGGCTCGCAGCGCCGCCTCGAGATCGCGCGCGCGATGTGCACGAGACCGGTTCTGCTCTGCCTCGACGAGCCGGCTGCCGGCCTCAATCCGAGGGAGTCAGCCGAGCTGCGCGACCTGCTGACCGAGATCCGCGACCAGCACAGGATCGGGATCCTGCTGATCGAGCACGACATGAGCGTGGTCATGGGCATTTCCGACCACATCGTGGTGCTCGACTACGGCCGCATGATCGCCGACGGAACGCCCGCGGAGGTCCGCAACGATCCAGCCGTGATCCGCGCATATCTCGGAGAAGACGAGACCGATCAGCTCCCGGCCGAGGTCGCAGGCGACCTCCATCAAGAGGGCAGGGTCTGATGCTCTCCATCCAGGGCGTCTCGACCTCCTACGGCCACATCCAGGCGCTGCACGGCGTCGACATCGAGGTCAGGAAGGGCGAGATCGTCACGCTGATAGGCGCCAACGGTGCCGGCAAGACCACGCTCCTGATGACGATCTGCGGCAACCCGCGCGCGTCCGGCGGCAGGATCGTCTTCGAAGGCCGGGACATCTCCCAGCTCCCCACGTTCGAGATCGTGCGCTTCGGCATCGCCCAGGCACCCGAAGGCCGGCGCATCTTTCCGCGCATGACCGTGCTCGAAAACCTGCAGATGGGTGCAACCGTCGCCGATCCCGCGCACTTCGACGAGGACTGCGCGCGCGTGTTCAAGCTGTTCCCGATCCTGGACCAGCGGAAGGCGCAGCGCGCGGGCACGCTTTCGGGCGGCGAGCAGCAGATGCTGTCGATTGGGCGCGCGCTGATGAGCCGTCCGCGGCTGCTCCTGCTCGACGAGCCGTCGCTGGGCCTGGCGCCCATGATCGTGAAGCAGATCTTCTCGGTGATCCGCGACATCAACGAGAAGGAAGGCATGACCGTCTTCCTGGTCGAGCAGAACGCCTTCCACGCGCTCTCCTTGGCGCATCGCGGCTATGTGCTGGCCAATGGCCGCGTCGTTCTCCAGGGCACAGGCAAGGAGCTGCTGGCGAACCGCGAGGTGCGGGCGGCCTACCTCGAAGGCGGGCACTGAGATGGGCGAGATCCTGGGGACCGGCCTGGGCCTGTTCGTGCTTGTCACGGTGGTGATGTTCGGCGGCGGCGCCTGGCAGACCGGGCAAGCCCTTGCCCAGACCTGGCGACCCTATTGGCACATGATCGTCTACGGCTTGCTGTTGGCTGCTGCCGACCGTCTGTTGCTGGTGCTGCTGTTCGGCGGAAAGCTTTTCGCGATCCCGCCTTACCTGATCGCGGCCGCCGTGATCGTGGCGCTCGGCAGCCTCGGTTTCCGGCTGACGCAGGTGCGGAAGTTCGTCGGGCAGTACCCCTGGATCTACGAGCGCGACGGCCTGCTCGGCTGGCGAGAGCGCCGCTAGCGACCCCGCTAGCAAGGCCCTGGGCCTTGGGGTAGCATTTCACCATCGCCGCCCGCATTCCGCGGTCGGGAGCTTAAAGTCGACCCGCTCGAGCGCGGGTATCTTCAACGACAGGGAGCCGAACCAACATGCGTAAATTGACGTCCTCGCTCCTCGCTGCAGTCGCCGTCGCGGCCTTCGCCGCGGTCCCGGCTTCGGCGCAGGACATCGGTGTCGCGACCGCCGGTCCGATCACCGGCCAGTACGCTGCCTTCGGAGAGCAGATGAAGCGCGGCGCCGAGATGGCGGTCGCCGACATCAACGCCAAGGGTGGCGTGCTCGGCAAGAAGCTGAAGCTCGAAGTCGGCGACGATGCCTGCGATCCGAAGCAGGCGGTTGCCGTCGCCAACCAGATGGCCGGCAAGAAGATCGTCTTCATGGCTGGCCACTTCTGCTCGTCGTCGTCGATCCCGGCTTCGGCGATCTACAACGAAAGCGGCATCCTTCAGATGACGCCGGCCTCGACCAACCCGGCGCTGACCGAAGAGGCCGCCTCGAAGAAGTGGAACAACGTGTTCCGCACCTGCGGCCGCGACGACGCCCAGGGGCTGGTCGCCGGCAAGTTCCTGGCCACCCAGTACAAGGGCAAGAAGGTCGCGATCATCCACGACAAGTCGGCCTACGGTAAGGGCCTCGCCGACGAGACCAAGAAGGCGATGAACGCCGCCGGCCTCACCGAAGTGATGTACGAAGCCGTCACCCAGGGCGACAAGGACTTCACCGCGCTCGTCTCGAAGATGAAGGCCGCTGGCGTCGACGCCATGTATCTCGGCGGCTATCACACCGAAGCCGGCCTGCTCGTCCGCCAGTCGCGTGAGCAGGGCCTGAACGCGCTGCTCGTCTCGGGCGACGCGCTGGTCACCGACGAGTTCTGGAAGATCACCGGCCCGGCCGGCCAGGGCACGCTGATGACCTTTGCCCCGGATCCGCGGAAGCTCAAGACCGCCGAGGACGTGGTCAAGAAGTTCAAGGCCGCGAACTACGATCCGGAAGGCTACACCCTCTACACCTACGCCGCGTTCCAGGCGTGGGCCGCTGCTGTCGCGAAGGCCGGCTCGACCGACGTCGCGAAGGTCTCCGCCGCCCTCAAGGGCATGACGGTCGACACCGTGCTGGGCAAGCTCGCCTGGGACGCCAAGGGCGACGTCAAGGAAGCCGCCTACGTCTGGTACATCTTCAAGGACGGCAAGTATTCCGAGATGTAATCCCGCCTCGGGATCGTTAGAAGGACGGCCCGGCATTCGCCGGGCCGTTTCTTTTTGGGTCAGCGGCGGCGCCGGCCGCGGCCGAGCCCGATCTTCTTGGCAAAGTCGGAACGCTGGGCGGCGTAGTTGGGGGCGACCATCGGATAGTCGGCCGGCAGACCCCATTTGGCGCGATATTCCTCGGGGCTGAGGCCGTAGGTCGTGCGCAGGTGGCGCTTCAGCATCTTCAGCTTCTTGCCGTCCTCGAGGCAGACGATGTGATCGGGCATCACCGACCGCTTGATCGCGATGGCCGGCTTGAGCGCCTCGATTGAAGTGACCTTGCCGCGACCGTTCAGGCCGGCCAGCGACGCATAGACGGTGCCGATGACATGGGGGACGTCGATCGCGCCGAGACGGTTCTGCGACAGGTAGGCGGATACCACGTCCGTGGTCATCCGCAGCAATTCGTCGTGGGGGACTTTCCGGGGCTCCGTACGTTCGGACATGAGTTGAAACCCTTGATGTTCGGCAATCCCCAGGATTGTCTTTGCATGAGGTAAATCAAGTGTCAATTCTCCTATAAGACAAAGGATTATTTATTTTGCTCATGTCTTTGGCTACTTGAGATCGATCGTCGCCAACACTGCATTCTAAAGAAGCAGTGAACCGGGGCATCCGCCAATAGCTTGTGTCGAATTGTCCGTCGACCCGGACATATGGTAGAGTTCAAATAGGTTTTCCTTCCGCTCCAATGCGACGAGATGTCAGACAAAGAGACCATCGGCATCGGGTCCGACCACGCCGGCTACGAACTCAAGATCGCACTCAGGGCGGAACTCGAAGCCATGGGCTTCGGCGTGCTCGACGTAGGCACGGACTCCGCGACCAAGTCGGTCGACTATCCGGATTTCGGACGAGCGCTCGCGGAAGGGATGCGGGCCGGCAGGTTCGCGCGCGGCCTTCTCGTCTGCGGCACCGGCATCGGCATATCGATCGCCGCCAATCGCCACCCTTGGATCCGTTGTGGCCTCGTCCACGACGAGACCTCGGCGCGGCTCACGCGTCAGCACAATGATGCCAACGTGATCGCTCTCGGCGCACGCCTGATCGGCGTGGAGACGGCAAAGGCGAGCCTGAAAGTTTTTCTCACCACGCCGTTCGACGGCGGCCGGCACGTGCAGCGTGTCGCCAAGCTGACGCCCGCATCCTGAGGACCTGATGACTGCAAAGCCTAACGTCGCGCCCAATGGCTTCTTTTCCGCGAGCCTCGCGGAACAGGATCCCGAGCTCGCAGCTTCCGTCGGCCGCGAGCTCGGCCGGCAGCGCGAGCAGATCGAGCTGATCGCGTCCGAGAACATCGTCAGCCGGGCCGTGCTCGAAGCGGCGGGTTCGGTGCTCACCAACAAGTACGCCGAAGGCTATCCGGGCAAGCGCTACTACGGTGGCTGCGAGTTCGTCGACGAGGCGGAGACCCTGGCGATCGAGCGGGCGAAGCGCCTGTTCGGCTGCAGCTTCGCCAATGTCCAGCCGCACTCCGGCGCGCAGGCCAACCAGGCGGTCTTCCTCGCGCTGCTTAAGCCTGGCGACACAGTGCTCGGCATGTCGCTCGCCGCCGGCGGGCACCTGACCCATGGTGCCGCGCCGAACCTGTCCGGCAAGTGGTTCAACATCGTCTCCTACGGTGTCCGCCGCGACGACATGCAGATCGACTACGACGAAGTCGAACGGCTGGCGAAGTCGGAGAAGCCGAAGCTGATCATCGCCGGCGGCTCGGGCGTGCCGCGGATCATCGACTTCGCACGCTTCCGCAAGATCGCGGACTCGGTCGGTGCGCATCTGATGGTCGACATGGCGCACTTCGCCGGCCTCGTCGCCGGCGGTGTCTATCCGAGCCCGCTGCCGCATGCGCATGTCGTCACCACGACCACGCACAAGACGCTTCGGGGGCCCCGCGGCGGCATGATCCTCGCGAACGACGAGGAGATCGGCAAGAAGCTCAACTCGGCCGTTTTTCCCGGCCTCCAGGGCGGCCCCCTCATGCATGTGATCGCGGCCAAGGCGGTGATGCTGGGCGAGGCCCTGAGGCCGGAGTTCAAGCTTTATGCGCGCGCCGTGGTCGACAATGCCAAGGCGCTTGCCGAGGTGCTGGTGAAGCGCGGCGTCGCGATCGTCACGGGGGGCACCGACAGCCACCTGATGCTGGTCGACCTGCGCCCGAAGAAGCTGACCGGCAAGGCCGCCGAGGCCTCGCTCGAGCGGGCTCACATGACCTGCAACAAGAACGGCATCCCGTTCGACACCGAGAAGCCGACCATTACCTCGGGCATCCGCCTGGGCACGCCCGCGGCGACGACGCGTGGCTTCGGCGTCGCCGAGTTCCGCCAGGTGGGAGAGTTGATCGGTGACGTGCTGGACGGTCTCGCCAAGAATCCGGAAGACAACGGCGTCGCCGAGGCGAAGGCGCGCGCCGAGGTGAAGCGGCTCTGCGAGCGCTTTCCGATCTATCAATCGCTCTGATCGTCGTTCGGGGGGAGAAAGAAGATGCGGTGCCCGTTCTGCGGTCACGAAGATACCCAGGTCAAGGACTCGCGTCCGACCGAGGACAACTCGGCGATCCGCCGCCGGCGCTTCTGCCCGGCCTGCGGTTCGCGCTTCACCACGTTCGAGCGCGTGCAGCTGCGCGAGCTGACGATCGTGAAGAAGACCGGCAAGCGTGCGCCCTTCGATCGCGACAAGCTGGCGCGCTCGCTGCAGCTGGCGCTGCGCAAGCGGCCGATCGACGCGGAGCGTCTGGAGCGGGTGGTCAACTCGATCGTCCGGCGGCTCGAGAGCATGGGCGAGAGCGAGATCCCTTCGAGCGTCATCGGCGAGCTGGTGATGGAGTCTCTGGCGAACCTCGATCAGGTCGCCTATGTCCGCTTCGCCTCCGTGTATCGCAACTTCCGCGAGGCCAAGGACTTCGGCGACTTCGTCGGCAAGATCGGCAACGACGCCGAGGACTGACCGCCCCGGACGCGCCATGAGCACCGACCGCGACTGGATGGAGCGGGCGCTCGTCCTCGCGGTCAGAGGACTGGGCGAGGTGTGGCCCAATCCGGCAGTCGGCTCGGTACTCGTCAAGGACGGCGCAATCGTCGGAGAGGGCTGGACTCGGAAGGGCGGACGGCCGCACGCCGAGACGGTCGCCCTCGGCGCCGCCGGAGAGAAGGCGCGCGGCGCCACGCTCTATGTCACGCTCGAGCCCTGCGCCCACCACGGCAAGACACCGCCCTGCGCCGAGGCCGTGATCGCCGCCGGCGTCGCCCGAGTCGTGGCCGCGGTCGAGGATCCGGATCCGCGCGTCGCCGGCAAGGGCTTCGCGAAGATGCGGAATGCCGGCATCCACGTGGAGGTCGGCGAGGGCGCGGCGGCGGCCCGCGAGATCAATCTCGGTTTCTTCACGCGTCTCGCCGAAGGCCGACCGATGGTGACGGCAAAGCTGGCGACCAGCCTCGACGGCCGCATCGCCACCCATACCGGCGAGAGCCAGTGGATCACCGGCGAGGCGGCGCGGGCGGAAGGCCATCGGCTGCGTGCCGACCACGACGCGATCATGGTGGGCGTCGCGACCGCGATGACCGACGACCCCCAGCTCACGGTCCGGGTCGCCGGCGCCGAGCATCGCAAGCCGGTGCGCATCGTCGTCGACAGCCGGCTCAGGCTGTCTCTGACCTCGAAGCTGGTGATGTCCGCTCGGGAGGTGCCGACCTGGATCATGGCTCTGCCCGGGAACGATCCGCTCAGGGTGAAGGCCTTCACCGATCTGGGGGTCGAAGTGCTGGAAGTGCCGCCGGAGGAGGTGGGGCGGCCGGACATCGGCGCGGCGCTCAAGATTCTCGGAGAGCGGGGGCTTACCCGGCTCCTGGTCGAGGGCGGCGGCCGGCTGATCGCGAGCCTGATGGCCGCTGGATGCATCGACCGGCTCGTCTGGTTTCGCGCCCCGATCGTCATCGGCGGGGACGGCGTGCCCGGCGCGGCGGCGATCGGGGTCGACCGGCTGGCCCAGGCGCCGCGCTGGAAGCGGATAGGTCAGGTCGCACTCGGCGACGATATGATGGAAACCTATGCCCGAACGGCGTAGGTAATCGCCATGTTCACGGGGATCGTCACCGATGTGGGACGCGTTGCGTCCGTCGCCGACCGCGGCGACCGGCGCTTCGTGATCGCGACGGGCTTCGATACGGCGGCGATCGACCTCGGCGCGTCGATCGCCTGCTCGGGATGCTGCCTGACCGTGGTCGAGAAGACCCCGGGCCACTTCGCGGTCGATGCGTCCGGCGAGACCCTGTCGGTCACCACGCTCGGGGACTGGAAGGCGGGCACCGAAATCAACCTAGAGCGCGCGCTCCGGCTCGGTGACGAGCTCGGCGGTCATCTTGTTTCCGGCCACGTCGACGGAGTCGGCTCCGTCGTATCGGTCAGGGAGGAGGGGGCGAGCCACCGGATCCTGTTCGAGGCCCCCGAGGCTCTCGCCCGCTTCATCGCGTCCAAGGGCTCGATCTGCGTCGACGGTGTGTCTCTTACCGTCAACGAGGTTGACGGACGGCGCTTCGGCGTCAACATCATTCCCCATACCTGGACGCAAACCACCTTTCGCCGGCTCGGCGCGGGCAGCCGCGTCAATCTCGAAATCGACCTCCTCGCCCGCTACGTCGCGCGACTGAGGGAGACGGAGTTAGCTCGATGACCCAGGCGACGGCGCTCGCCTCTCTCTACCGCACCGCCCTCTCCTCGATCGAGGAAGTCGTCGAGGAGGCGCGCAACGGCCGAATGTTCATCCTGGTCGACGACGAGGACCGCGAGAACGAGGGAGATCTGGTTATCCCGGCGCAGTTCGCGACGCCGGAGCAGATCAACTTCATGGCGCGCTACGGCCGGGGCCTGATTTGTCTCGCGCTCGGCCGTGAGCGGGTCGAGCGCCTGGGATTGCCATTGATGTCGCGCCAGAACGCGAGCCGGCATCAGACCGCCTTCACCGTCTCGATCGAGGCCAAGGAAGGCGTGACCACCGGTATCTCCGCGCGCGACCGGGCGCATACGATTGCGGTCGCCATCGACCCGAGCAAGGGGCGCGACGACATCGCCACCCCCGGTCACGTGTTCCCGCTGGTGGCACGCGACGGCGGCACGCTGGTTCGCGCCGGCCACACCGAAGCCGGCGTCGACATTGCGCGCATGGCCGGCCTCAACCCGTCGGCGGTGATCTGCGAGATCATGAACGACGACGGCACCATGGCGCGCCTGCCTGACCTCGTCGGCTTCGCCCAGAAGCACGGCATCAAGGTCGGCACGATCGCCGACCTGATCGCGCACCGCCGGCGCACGGAGTCGGTGATCGAGCGACTTCAGGAGAGCACGCTCGAAAGCCGCCATGGCGGCCGCTTCCGCATGATCGTCTACGTCAACAAGGCGTCTTACGCCGAGCACGTGGCTCTCGTGAAGGGCGACATCGCCTCGGGCGATCCCGTGATGGTGCGCATGCACGCACTCAACGTTCTCGACGACGTGCTCGCCGACACCAGCCAGGGCCGCGGCGGCGAGCTGCAGGCGGCGATGGACCTGATCGGCCGGGAAGGCCGCGGGGTCGTCGTCCTGCTGCGCGAGCCGCACGCGACCAGCCTCTCCGATCGGGTCCGCGCGCGCCTCGGGGGGCCTGGCAGGGAGACCGGGCTTCGCGACTACGGCATCGGCGCCCAGATCCTGCTCGATCTCGGTGTCCGCCGCATGGTCCTCCTCTCCAATACCAAGCGCACGATCGTCGGTCTCGACGGCTACGGCCTCGAGATCGTCGAGCAGCGCGCGATCCCTCATCGCGAGATCTGAGCATGGCCCTCCCGAGTTTCCTGATCGTCGAGGCACGCTTCTACGAGGAAATCTCCGATCTTCTCTACAAGGGAGCGTCCGAGGCGCTGCGCAATGCCGGCGTCGCCTTCGAGCGGATCGCGGTTCCGGGCGCGCTCGAGATCCCGGCGGTGATCAGCATCGCGCATCAGGGCGCGAACCCGAAGTTCGACGGCTACATCGCGCTCGGCTGCGTCATCCGTGGCGAGACCAGCCACTACGACACCGTCTGCAGCGAGAGCGCACGCGGGCTCCAGGTGCTGGCGGTCCAGCTCGGCCTGCCGATCGGCAATGGGATCCTCACCTGCGAGAACTGGGAGCAGGCGATGGTGCGCGCGCGTCCCGACGATCAGGACAAGGGCGGCGGCGCCGCCAAGGCCGCGCTCGCGGTTTTCGAGGCTCGACGCCGCTTCGGCCTGGTCAAGTCGTGAACGGCTCCAAGCCGAAGCAGAAGGGCTCGAAGCGGTCGGCAGCGCGCCTCGCAGCCGTGCAGGCGCTCTACCAGATGGAGATGACCGACACGACGAGCGCGGCGGCGCTCCGGGACGTGCAACTCCGCGAGGGGGCGGTTTCCGACGACGCGGACACGGGCGTCAAGGTCGACGAGGCGATGCTGAAGGATATCGTCGAGGGAGTCACCGAGCGGCGCGAGGATCTCGATAGGCGGATCGCCGGCCATCTGGCCGAGGGCTGGTCCTTCGATCGGCTGGAATTGGTGCTGCGCGCGATCCTTCGCGCCGGTGCCTACGAGATCGTCGCCAAGACCGACGTGCCGCTGCGGGTGGCGATCAACGAGTGGGTCGATCTCGCGCACGCCTTCTATGCGGGCAAGGAGCCCGGCTTCGTCAACGGCGTGCTCGATCGCATCGGCCGTGAGGCCCGCCCGGCCGAGGCGCGGTAGGAATCGATGTCGGCCGCTCTCGGAGAGTTCGACCGCATCGCCCAGTTCTTCAAGCCGCTCGCGGTCGGGTTCCCCGGTGCGCTCGGTCTTGGCGACGATGCCGCGCTGATCGCGCCCGGCGAAGGGTACGAGTTTGCGGTGACGACCGACGCCCTTGTGGCCGATGTTCATTTCCGCGCGAAAGATCCGCCGGACCTGATTGCCCGAAAGGCACTGCGCGTCAATCTTTCGGACCTTGCGGCGATGGGCGCGGAGCCCGTTTGCTACACGCTGGCGACGATCCTGCCTTCATCGGTAGACGAGGCTTGGCTGACGGCCTTCGTCCGCGGTCTCGCTCTCGATCAGTCGGAGTTCGGGATCTCGCTTGCCGGCGGCGACTCGGTCAAGACGCCCGGACCGGCGACGCTGTCGGTGACCGCGATCGGCCGTGTCGAGACCGGGCGCGCTCTCCGCCGGTCGGGTGCCAGGCCTGGCGACAGGGTTTATGTAAGCGGCACGATCGGCGACGGTGCGCTCGGACTCTCGGTCCTGAATGGAGCCGTTGCTGACGACGAGAACGGTACGCTCGCCGGCCGCTATCTGCTGCCGCAACCCCGGCTCGGGCTTGGCCGTGCCTTGTTGGGAAGGGCGAGTGCGGCATTGGATATCTCGGACGGTCTTGTCGCGGACCTCGGCCATGTCGCCGAGACCTCCTGCGTCCGGATCGTGATCGAAGGCGAGCGGGTGCCGATGTCGCCGGCGGCGAAGGCGGCCGTCTCAGCCGACTCCCGCCTCGCGGAGGCGATTCTGACCGGCGGCGACGACTATGAGCTGGCCTTCACGGCGCCCATGGAACTCCCGGAGCGGATCGCTGACGTAGCTGTGACCTGCATAGGCCGTGTCGAGGCCGGGAGCGGCGTCGCCGTGCTTGATCGGCAAGGCCGTCCGGTTACCCTTTCGTCCGGCGGATATCGGCACTTCTAGGCGTCATGAAGCTCATCCTCATTCTCCTCGTTCTGGCCTCTCTCCTCGGCGGCGGCGGGTTCGCCGCCTGGACCTTCTATCGTGAGCCGATCGAGGCGAAGGTCACCGAAATGATGAAGCCGAAGGAGCCGCCGGGAGTCCCGCTTCCTCTGGAACCGATCACGATTCCTCTGTTCAAAGGCGGTCTTCCTGACCGCTTCCTGACGCTTGAGATGTCGCTCATTTGCGCCGGGAACGACGGGATGCTGCGCGTGAAAGGTCAGGTGCCTCGCCTGATCGACGCCTATATCCAATACCTGCACTCGTTGGCAAACCTGCGCATCAAGCCCGGCTTCGAGGACCTCGACTTCGTCAAGGAGCGCCTGCTCAACGTCTCGGCGAAAGTCGTCGGGGAAGGCGAGGTCCGCGACATCCTCTTCCGTAACGCGTTCGAAAAGCCGATGCAGTGAGTCAGCCTTCCGAACGCCGGATGGTGACCCTGCTGGTCGTCTGCCAGTCGCTGTTCTTCAGCGGCGTCGTCGTGGTCATGACGCTGTCGGCGCTGGTGGGCAACCTGCTCGCCGAGAACAAGACGCTGACTACATTTCCGCTCGCCATCCAGATGACGGCGACGATGCTGTCGACTGTGCCTGCATCGCTGCTCATGGGTCGATTCGGCCGCAAGACCGGATTCGTCGGTGGGCTTCTGCTCGGCGCGGCAGGCGCGGCTCTCGCCTGCGGCTCGGTCATCCTCGGGTCCCTCGCGCTGTTCACCTTCGGCAGCGCGCTGATGGGCGCTGCGATCGCCGTCGGCCACTTCTTCCGCTTCGCCGCCGCGGATGCGGCAAGCCCGGCATTCCGGCCTCGCGCCATCTCGCTCGTCATGGCGGGTGGCGTGATCGCGGCGCTTCTGGGGCCCGAGCTCGCCAAAGCGACGCAGGCGCTGTTCCCGTCCTTCGTCTTCGCGGGCTGCTTCGTCGCGATCGGCGGCCTCTGGCTCGCCACCATCGTGCCGGTCCTGGCGTTGCACCTGCCGAAGCCGAAGGCGGGCGACCTCGACGGACCGCGTCGGCCGCTCGCCGCCATTGCACGGCAACCCGTCTTCGTCGTCGCCGTCCTTTCGGGAATGGTGGGCTATGCGGTGATGACCTTGGTGATGACGGCGACGCCCTTGGCAATGACCGGCTGCGGCTTTGCATTCACGGATGCGGCCTTCGTGATCCAGTGGCACTCGGTCGGCATGTTCGCCCCGTCGTTCTTCACGGGCTCGCTGATCGCGCGCTTCGGCATCGCGCGCGTCCTGGTCGCCGGCGCCGCGCTTCTCGCGGGGGCCGTGGCGATCAATCTCTCAGGCATCGAGATGCTGCACTTCTTCTCCGGGCTGGTGCTGGTCGGAATCGGGTGGAATTTCCTTTATGTCGGCGGCTCGACCCTGGTGACCGAGACCTACACGCCACCCGAGAAGGCGGCCGCCCAGGGACTGCACGACCTCCTGGTGTTCTCGAGCTCGGCCGGGGCCGCTTTCCTGTCCGGCGCGCTCCAGCAGCGGTTCGGCTGGGAGGTGGTGAATTTGGGCGTCCTGCCGGGGATCGCTGTCAGCGTCGCAGCCAGCCTTTGGCTCGTCTCGATACGCCGCCGCGCAGGGGCCGTACAGGCGGCTTGAAGCCCTTCGCAGGGCCTTCCGGGGCCGGCCAACCCGCCGTTGCGTATCGAAAAATAGCTGTTATGTTCCGGCCGCCTTTTCAGGTCGTCCCGGGGGGCGGCCTTCCCGTTTTCGAGGATTTTCGGACATGAGCGGACTGCATTTGTTCGTCATCGCCTGCGGCGTGCTCGCGCTGATCTACGGCATCGTCACCTCGCGCTCGATCATGGCGGCTCCCGCCGGATCGCCGCGTATGCAGGAGATCGCCGCGGCGGTTCAGGAGGGCGCCCAGGCCTACCTCAATCGCCAGTACACGACGATCGGGATCGTCGGCGCGGTGATCTTCGTCATCCTGATCTTCTTCCTCGGCTGGAAGGTCGGCGTCGGCTTCCTGATCGGCGCCGTTCTCTCGGGCGCTGCCGGCTACATCGGCATGAACGTCTCGGTCCGCTCCAACGTGCGGACGGCCGAAGGCGCGCGCCAGGGCCTCGCTCATGCGCTCTCGATCGCCTTCAAGGCCGGTGCGGTCACCGGCATGCTGGTTGTCGGCCTGGCCCTGCTCGGCGTCGCCGGCTACTACATCTTCCTGGTCTCGACCGGCACCCAGGGCCGCGCCCTGATCGACGCGCTGGTCGCGCTCGGCTTCGGCGCCTCGCTGATCTCGATCTTCGCCCGTCTCGGCGGCGGCATCTTCACCAAGGGTGCGGACGTCGGCGCCGACCTCGTCGGCAAGGTCGAAGCCGGCATTCCCGAGGATGATCCCCGCAACCCGGCCGTGATCGCCGACAACGTCGGTGACAACGTCGGCGACTGCGCCGGCATGGCCGCGGACCTGTTCGAGACCTACGCGGTGACCATCGTCGCCACCATGGTGCTGGCGTCGATCTTCTTCACCGGCGCCCAGGCGCAGGCGATGATGTCGTACCCGCTCGCCATCGGCGCAGCCTGCATCATCACCTCGGTGATCGGCACCTACTTCGTCCGTCTCGGCGCCAGCCAGAACATCATGGGCGCCCTCTACAAGGGCTTCATCGCGTCCGGCGTGCTCTCGGCGATCGTCCTGTGGCCGGTCACCGACCAGGTCATCGGCATCGCGACCGAGTACACGGTCTCGGGCAAGACCTTCACGGGCCGCCATCTCTTCTACTGCGGCATCATCGGCCTGCTCGTCACCGGCCTGATCGTGTGGGCGACCGAGTACTACACCGGCACCAACTACCGCCCGGTGAAGAGCGTCGCCCAGGCGTCGACCACCGGACACGGCACCAACGTCATTCAGGGTCTGGCCGTCTCGCTCGAGGCGACCGCGTATCCGGCCCTGATCATCTGCGCCGGCATCATCGCCACCTACATGCTGGCCGGCCTGCTCGGCATCGCGATCGCGGTGACCACCATGCTGGCGCTGGCCGGCATCGTCGTCGCGCTCGACGCCTACGGCCCGGTCACCGACAACGCCGGCGGCATCGCCGAGATGGCCGACCTGCCGAAGGACGTGCGCAAGACGACCGACGCGCTCGACGCGGTTGGCAACACCACCAAGGCGGTCACCAAGGGCTACGCGATCGGCTCGGCCGGTCTCGGCGCGCTGGTGCTGTTCGCGGCCTATACGGAAGATCTCAAGTTCTTCACCGCGCAGGGCCTGATCAAGGCGGGCGCCATCGACTTCTCGCTGGCCAACCCGTTCGTGGTCGTCGGCCTGCTGATCGGCGGTCTTCTCCCGTACCTGTTCGGTGCGATGGGCATGACCGCCGTCGGCCGAGCTGCCGGCTCGGTCGTCGTCGAGGTCCGCCGTCAGTTCAAGGAGATCCCCGGCATCATGGAAGGCCGGGCGAAGCCCGACTACTCCAAGGCCGTCGACATGCTGACCCGGGCCGCGATCAAGGAGATGATCATCCCGAGCATGCTGCCGGTGCTCTCGCCGATCGTGCTCTACTTCGTGATCAAGGCGATCGCGGACCAGGCGGCGGCCTTCGCCGCGGTGGGCGCGATGCTGCTCGGCGTCATCGTCACCGGCCTCTTCGTCGCCATCTCGATGACCGCCGGCGGCGGCGCCTGGGACAACGCGAAGAAGTACATCGAGGAAGGCCATCATGGCGGCAAGGGCTCGGATGCCCACAAGGCCGCGGTGACCGGCGATACCGTCGGCGATCCCTACAAGGATACGGCGGGGCCCGCGGTCAACCCGATGATCAAGATCACCAACATCGTGGCGCTCCTGCTGCTGGCGGTTCTCGCCCACGGCTAAGCGTCGCCGATGCGCTAGCAAAAACCCCGGCAGGTGACTGCCGGGGTTTTTTATTGGTTCGTCGCTGAACCGCGCCTAAGGCTGAGGCGTGGGGAGCGGCGACCGGCCGCCGCGCCTGGGCGGCGCGTCGCCGAAGCGGCCGAGATTGCCGAAGAGCTGCTGGAATATGCTGAAGGTCTGGCCGGAGGTCGGCGTCGTGCGATCGACGGCCTCGACCTCCTTCGCCGCGTCCTTGTCGATCTGTTCGATCTCTCTGACCAGCCCCGCATCGTCGAAGCGGACGGTCAGCACTTTCTGGTCGAGCATTTCCGGGCGGAAGAAGGCGACGGTCTCGGTCCGCTTGCTGATGTAGTACCAAGTGTTCGGATCGAAGGTCGCGACCGAGGACGGGCTGCCGAGGACGGTCGCCACCTCGTCCTTCGTCGAGGCGCCGACCTTGATCTTGTCCAGGTCTTCGCTCTCCGGGAGATTGCCTCGGCTGTCGACGATCGGCGCGCAGGCAGCAATCAGGAAGGCCATAGCAAACGGCGCCAACCGGCTCACGCGCATCGAACCCAACTCCTCGCCACCGCCGCCGGTTGACCCTGGCGGCTCGATGAGGCTAGTTGCGCCGCGCGGCCGGGGGTTGTCAACCGGCTTGGGACGAGGGCGAGGACAAGGTGCTGGCTAAGTTGTTCATGCGCCGGAACACCGGAAATACCGCTTCCGAGTCGCTCTATCTCGCGACCGTCGAGGCCTCGCGCCGGCCGGAGCTGTTCACCGGTTTCGGCATTCCCGACACCTTGGACGGTCGCTACGAGATGGTCGCATTGCACGCCTATCTGGTGCTTCGCCGGCTCAAGCGCGACCATGCCGCGACCGCCGAACTGGCCCAGGCGTTCTTCGATTTCATGTTCATCGATTTCGACAACACGCTCCGGGAGCTGGGTGTCGGGGATCTCGGGGTCGGCCGCCGGGTCAAGCAGATGGCCACAGGCTTCTACGGCCGCATCGCGGCCTACGATGCCGGCTTGGATGGGGGTGACCTGGAAGAGGCCCTTCGCCGCAACGCCTACGGCACTGTCACGGCGGACGAGGCGGCGCTGGCGCGGCTCGCCGTCTATCTCCGGGACGCGGACCGCATGCTGGCTGCCCAGCCGACCGGCGACTTCCTCGCCGGCCGAGTGTCCTTTCCGCGGCCGTCTGAGGGCCGATGAGCTCGGGAGCCGAGTTCGCCCGGCCGGTACCGCTCGACCAGATCGTCGAGCGCCCCCGGTGGATGGAGATTTCTGCCAACGAGGCCGAGCGCCAAGCGCTGGCCGAGCGGTTCGGGCTGGTCGGCCTCAAGCGCCTAGAGGCTAAGGTAAGGCTTTCAAGGGCCGGAGCTTTCTACCGGATCGAGGCCGATTGGGAAGCGGATGTGGTCCAGACCTGCGTGGTTACATTGGAACCGCTCGAAAGCCACTTGGCGGACCACCTGGTCGAGCGGTACGGGGCTACCGACAGGCAGGAGACCGAGCTCGATCTGGACCCCGAGACCGACGAGGTCGAGGAGATCGAGGGCGGGGCTATCGACATCGGCGAGGCCGTCGCCCAGGCACTGTCGCTAGCCTTGGATCCTTATCCCCGGAAGCCGGGGGTGTCGGTCGAGATTCCAGGGGATAAAGAGGGCGGCCAGGGGCCTTTCGCCGCGCTATCCAAGCTCAAGAAAGGGTCCTAAAGCCGCTTGCTCCCAGGGGGGTTCCCGGCTACATAAGCGCCCGCGCCGGCCGTCACGGGTGGATGCGTCTCCGGCGGCCGTTGGCGCGTTTGCGCTGCAAGGCCCGCCCAGCGAAAGTGTAGGTTGCCATGGCTGTTCCTAAGAAAAAGACTTCGAAGTCGCGTCGCAACATGCGTCGTGCCCATCATGCGTTGCCGTCGGTGACCGTGATGGAGTGTTCGAACTGCGGCGAACTGAAGCGCCCCCATCACGTGTGCAAGGCGTGCGGCCATTACGACGGCCGCGAGGTTGTCGCGGCCAAGGCCTGACCCCCAGGTAGATCGACACCCGGCGCCCGAGGGCTGCCCCCTTGAGCCCGCGCCTGACGCTCGCGCTGGATGCCATGGGCGGCGACCAGGCGCCCGAGATGGTGATCGAGGGCGCCGAGATGGCCCGGATCCGCTACCCGGCCATCGACTTTCTGATCTTCGGTGACGAGTCCAAGATCCGCCCGCTGCTCGATCGGCATCGAGCCCTCGCCGAACGCACCACGCTCTTTCATACCGAGGACGTGGTAAAGAACGAGGACAAGCCGTCGGTGGCGCTTCGCGCCGGCCGCAACTCCTCCATGCGGCTCGCGATCGATGCGGTCAAGGACGGCAAGGCCGCTGGCGTCGTCTCGGCGGGCAACACCGGCGCCCTGATGGCGATGGCGAAGCTGGGGCTTCGCATGTTGCCCGGCATCGACCGCCCGGCCATCGCTTCCTTCTTCCCGACTGAGCGCGGCGAGAGCTGCATGCTCGATCTCGGCGCCAACGTCGAATGCGATGCCGAGAACCTGATCCAGTTCGCGATCCTCGGCGACATGTTCGCCCGCGCCGTCCTTGGCATTCCGAAGCCCACCATCGGTCTCCTCAACGTCGGCTCGGAGGAGATGAAGGGCCATGACGAGGTGAAGCGCGCCGGCGCCACGCTCCGCGAAGGCAAGGTGCCGGTCGAGTTCCACGGCTTCATCGAGGGCGACGACATCACCGCAGGCACCGTCGACGTGGTCGTGACCGACGGGTTCACTGGAAACGTCGCTCTGAAGACCGCCGAAGGGACCGCGCGCCTCTACACCAACTTCATCCGGGCGAGCTTCAAGAGCTCTATCCTGGCAAAGCTGGGGTACCTGCTGAGCCGCGGCGCGCTCCAGAAGGTGCGCGAGCGGACCGATCCCCGCCGCTACAACGGCGCGGTCTTCCTCGGCCTCAATGGCATCGCGGTCAAGAGTCACGGCGGAACCGACGCGCTGGGCTTCGCCAATGCGATCGGCGTCGCCAACGACATGGCTGTCCATGGCTTCCTCGACAAGGTGAAGGCGGAGCTGGCCGAACTCGCCGGCGTCGACCTCAAGGGAGCGATGGCGTGACCGTCCGCTCGCTGATCGTCGGCACCGGGGCCTATCTGCCGGCCAAGGTCGTGACCAACGACGACCTTTCCCAGCAGATGGAAACCACCGACGAGTGGATCCAGCAGCGGACCGGCATCCGCCAGCGCCACGTCGCGGCCGAGGGGGAGCTCACCTCGCATCTGGCGGTCAAGGCGTCGGAGAAAGCGCTGGCCCAGGCCGGGCTCAAGCCCAACGACGTCGACCTGATCGTGCTGGCCACGACCACCCCCGACGAGACCTTTCCGGCCACGGCGACCCGGGTCCAGGCCATGCTCGGGATCACCCGGGGGGCGGCCTTCGACGTCCAGGCGGTGTGCGCCGGGTTCATCTATGCCCTGGCCGTCGCCGACAACTTCATCCGAGCGGGACAGGCCAGGACCGCCCTGGTGATCGGCGCCGAGACCTTTACCCGGATCCTTGACTGGAACGACCGGGGCACGGCCGTCCTGTTCGGCGACGGAGCCGGGGCAGTGGTCCTGAAGGCTACCGAAGGGGCCGGTGGCTCCCAGGACCGGGGCGTCCTGACCACCCATCTGCATTCCGACGGCAGGGGCCACGACGCCCTCTATGTCGACGGCGGCCCGTCCTCGACCGGCAAGGTCGGCGTGGTCCGGATGCAGGGGAAAGAGGTCTTCAAGCACGCGGTCTCCAAGCTCGCCCAGGTGATCCAGGAAGCCCTCGACGCCAACGGCATGAAGCCGGAACAGATCGACTGGCTGGTGCCTCACCAGGCCAACCGGCGGATCATCGACGGCATGGCCGACAAGTACGGCCTGCCCAAGGAGAAGGTGGTCGTCACCGTCGACCGCCACGCCAATACCTCGGCGGCCTCGGTCCCCCTGGCGCTGGCCGAGGCGGTCGGCGACGGGCGCATCAAGCCGGGCCATCTGGTCGTTCTCGAAGCGATCGGCGGCGGGCTCGCCTGGGGCGCCGCGCTGGTTAGGATGTAGGCGCGCCTTTGCGCTCCACTTCGTCTCAACATCAATAGCCATCTCCCTGTTGTTGACCGGTTTTTTCGGTCGAGCTAAGGTTTTGCTCTAGGGAGGCGGCCATGACCGAACAGACGATCACCCGCGCGCATTTGAGCGAAGCGGTCTACCAGGAAGTCGGCCTGTCGCGGAACGAGTCCGCGGCGCTTGTCGAGTCCGTCCTGGACGAGATCGCCGATGCGCTGACGCGCGGCGAGATGGTCAAGATCTCCTCCTTCGGCACCTTCTCCGTCCGGCAGAAGGGGCAGAGGGTCGGCCGTAATCCGAAGACCGGGCAGGAGGTTCCGATCCTGCCTCGGCGCGTCCTCGTCTTCCGCGCTTCCCATGTGCTCAAGGGGCACATCAACAACGCCCTCGCAGCGCCGCCCTCCGGGGCCTCGGACTAGGGTCTCGAGGGCAGGGGGCTAGCGCATGACCGGTGAGCTCGAGCTCGCAGCGGGACGTCGGCACGCCAAGTCCGCGACCGCGTTTCGCACCATCAGCGAGGTCGCCGAGGATCTGGACGTGCCCTCGCACGTGCTCCGGTTCTGGGAGACCAAGTTCAGCCAGATCCGTCCCCTGAAGCGGGGGGGCGGCCGGCGCTACTACCGGCCGGAGGATGTCGAGCTGCTGCGTCGGATCCGCCAGCTCCTCTACCGTGACGGCTACACCATCAAGGGCGTCCAGCGCCTGCTCCGCGATCGCTCCGGTGACCTGAGCGGCGAGGTCGAGCCGGCCGCACCGGAAGCGCCAGCCTCGCCGCCGGCTCCGGCCCGTGCCCAGCCGGTCCCGGCCGCGCCCAAGGCGGCGATGCCGCCCCGCGACCTGGCTGCCGTCGCCGACGAGCTGGCGGAACTCAAGCGTCTCTTGATGCGAGCTCGCTCCCGCGGCTGAGGCCGCGCGTCCTTCCCCGCCCGGGTCCCGGGAATTTGCTGGTTTGCCATCGAGGGCATTTCCTATTCTGGCGCCTCAACCTGGAGGAATAATCATGCGCAAGTTGTTCGGCGGATTGATCGGTGCGCTGATGGCCGGCACCGCGACGGCGGCGACGCCGGCCGATACGCTGGTGATCGCCTGGGCGCTGGATGACGTGATCACGCTCGACCCGGCCCAGATCGGCGAGGTGAACTCGGACGAGTTCATGGGCAATGTCTGCGACTCCCTGCTGACCACCGCCTATGACGATCCGAGCAAGATGCAGCCGAAGCTGGCAGAGAGCTGGACCCGCTCGCCGGACGGCCTGACCTACACCTTCAAGATCCGCCAGGGGATGAAGCACCCCTCCGGCAACCCAGTGACCGCCGAGGACGCCGCCTGGTCCATGCGCCGCATCATCTGGCTCAACTTCGGCAATGCCGCGAGCCTGACCCAGTGGGGATTCACCAAGGACAACGTCGAGAAGGGCATCCGCGCGACCGACGCGAATACCCTCGCGGTGACCTTCGACAAGCCGTATCCCGAGTCGCTGATCCTGCCGGCGATCTTCACCGGCCGCACCGCCTACGCCCTCGACAAGGTCGAGGCGATGAAGAACGCCAAGGGCGACGACCACGCCAATGCCTGGCTCAAGGGCAACTCGGCCTGCGTCGGCCCCTACAAGCTCCGGAGCCACACCGCCAACGACAACCTGATCCTCGAGCGCAACGACGTCTACTGGGGGGAGAAGCCGCCGCTCCGCCGCGTCATCGTCCGCCACGTGCCGGAGTCGGGCGCGCAGCGCCTGCAGCTCGAGAAGGGCGACGTCGACATGGCGCGCATCCTCAATCCCGAGGATCTGGCCGCGCTTGAAGTGAACCCGAACACGCGCATCGTCCGCACCCCACGGCACCAGTACTACTACCTGTCGTTCAACACGAGCGATCCGGATCTCTCGAACCCGAAGGTTCGTCAGGCCTTCCGCTACCTGATCGACTATCAGGGGCTCGAGAAGACGGTCATGCGCTACGAGGGCATCGGGCGCGCCAGCCTCGTACCGCTCGGCGCCTTCGGCGCGCTCTCCCGCGAGGAGGGGCTCCCCTACAAGCTCGACCTCGCCAAGGCGAAGCAGCTGATGACCGAGGCCGGCTTCCCGAACGGCTTCAAGAAGGAAGTGATCGTCGCCACCACCTTCCCGTTCCCGGACATCGCGCAGCATATCCAGGCGAACGCGTCGAAGATCGGCATCGACCTGCAGCTGAACCAGATGGCGAGCGCGGCACGCCTGACCAAGGTGCGCTCACGCGAGTACCAGATCTCGTCGTCGGTTTGGTCGACGGGCTATCCGGACGCCGACGCCATGGTCTCGCGCCATGGCTTCAACCCGGACAACCGCCTAGAAGCCAAGCAGAACATGTTCCCGTCATGGAACGCCGCCTGGAAGAGCGAGTGGTTCGACGAGATGTGGATGAAGTCCCGCATGGAGCCGGATCCGGCGAAGCGGATCGCGATGTATCACGAGATCCAGAAGCGCCACATGGAAGAGTCCGGCATGGTCTACATGTTCCAGGCCGTGCGTAACATCGCCGTGCACAAGAACCTGAAGGACTTCAAGACCCACTCCTTCAAGCTCTGGTACACGACCGCGACGAAGTAGCGGCTGGATCGGCCGCGCGTTTCAACCCTGTAGCGCGCGGCTGATCAGCGCCGCATCGGCGTTGCCGCCTGAGAGAACGACCGCCACGCGCTTGCCGCGCTGGCGGTCTTTCTCTTTGAGGAGAGCCGCGAGCGCGGCCGAGCCGGCACCCTCGGCCAGGTTGTGCGTGTCCTTGAGCAGGATGCGGATGCCGTCGAGGATCTCCTCTTCGGTGACCGAGACGATCCGCTCCAGACCGCGCTTCAGCCACTTGAAGGCTTCCGGATGGGGAGAGGCGATCTCCAATCCTTCGGCAACCGTGCGGCCGGGCTTGTCGATGACCCGGTCCGCATCCCATGAGATCTCGTAGGCGTTGGCGTTCGCCGAGACGACGCCGACGACCTTGGTCTTGAGGCCAAGCGCGTCGCGGGCCGCGATCACGCCGCAGGCGCCGGAGCCGAGCCCGATCGGCACGTAGACGGTGTCGAGGTCAGGCACGCCCTTGAACAGCTCGAGCCCGTACGAGGCGACGCCGATGACCAGATCGGGGTGCCAGGGCGGGACGAAGTGGAGCCCGGCATTGCCGCCGAGCTTCTGCGCGAGCGCGATCTTCTCCTCGGTTGTGGCGCCCTGGTCGACGAGCTCGGCGCCGAGCGCCGCCATCGAGGCGCGCTTCTCCGGGTTCGAGGTCTCGCCGATCACGATCATCGCCCGCATGCCGAGGCGCTTGGCGGAATAGGCGAGGCTCTGGCCATGATTGCCGCTGCTGGCGCTGACCACGCCCGGGGTATTCGGCTCGCGCTTCTTCAGCCGGTTCAGGTAGGTGACGCCGCCGCGGCACTTGAAGGCGCCGAGCGGCGTGTGGTTCTCGTGCTTGACGAAGACGTCGGCGCCGACGCGATCGGAGAGCAGCGCCCAGCGATGTTGTGCGGTCGGCGGGATGACGGCATGGACTTCCGCGGATGCGGCTTCGAGTTCGGCGAGCGAGAACATGGACCTAGGCCTCGGGAGGGCGGGTGAGCTGTCCCGCATGATGGCACGCCGCCTCGTGGCCGTCGCCATGCCGGACGAGGACCGGATCGACCTGTCTGCAGATCGAGGTCGCGATCGGGCAGCGCGGGTGGAAGCGACATCCCCTGGGAATGTCGAGCGGGCTCGCGATGTCGCCGCCGATCGGTGCCGCCTGGCGGCGTCGTGCCGGATCCGGGATCGCCTGGATCAGGGCACGCGTATACGGGTGCAGTGGCCTCGCCCAGAGATCGGCGTCTGCGGCGCTCTCGACGACCCGGCCGAGATACATGACCAGGACGCGATCGGCGAAGTAGCGGATCACCGAGAGGTCGTGGGAGATGAAGAGATAGGAGAGCCCGAGTTCCTGCTTCATCTCGACCAGCAGGTTCAGGATCTGCGCCTGGATCGATAGGTCGAGGGCGGAGACGGGCTCGTCGCAGACGACGAGCTGGGGCCCGAGGATCAATGCGCGCGCGATGCCGATGCGCTGGCGCTGGCCGCCGGAGAATTCATGCGGATACCGCTCGAGCGAAGATGCCGGAAGTCCGACCCGCTCGATCATCGCGCGCACGCGGCGCTTCCGCTCCGGTCCATCACCGATGCCGTGCACGTAGAGCGGAGCCGTCAGGATGCGCTCGACCGTATGGCGCGGATTCAGCGAGCTGAACGGATCCTGGAAGATCATCTGCGCCCGGCGGCGGAACGGACCCAGCGCGGCGTCCGGGAGCCGGCCGATATCCTCGCCGTCGAAGCGGACCTCGCCGGAGGTCAGGTCGACCAGGCGAAGGACGGTCTTGCCGAGGGTCGATTTGCCGCATCCGGATTCGCCGACGAGGCCGACGCTCTCGCCCTTCTCGACCGTCAGCGAGACGCCGTCGACCGCGCGGAGCTCTCCGTCCGGCGTCCGGAAATGAGTATGGAGGTCAGCGACCGACAGGAGCGGCATCGGTCGGTTCCATGGTGGCGGCGACGGGAGGGCAGGCGAGCAGGCGGCCCGGCCGGACCGACACCAGCGGAGGCGGAGCCGTCCGGCACGAAGGCTGCGCCAGCGGGCAGCGTGGGACGAACGGGCACCCGGGCTCGCCGACCGCCGACGCGATGCTGCCCGGAATCTCGCGGAGCGCGCCGGCGGTGTAGTGGAGGCTGGAATCGAGTCTCGGCGACGCCGCGAGCAGGCCGCGCGTATAGGGATGCAGCGGGTCGTTCAGGAGCGCCGGAGCGTCCGCTTCCTCGGCGCCGCGGCCGGCATAGAGCACCACGACCCGGTCGGCCCATTGGCCGACGATGCCGAGATCGTGGGTGATCAGCATCAATGCCATCCCGAGATCGCGGCGGAGGCTGTCGAGCAAGTCGAGAACCTGCGCCTGGATCGTCACGTCGAGCGCCGTCGTCGGCTCGTCGGCGATCAGCAGCTTCGGCCGGCAGGCGACCGCCATTGCGATCATCACGCGCTGACGCATGCCGCCCGAAAGCCGGTGCGGGTAGTCGTCGACGCGCCGGTGCGGATCGGCGACCCGCACGAGATCGAGCAGCTCTATTGCCCGCTTGCGCGCGGCTTCGGCCGAAAGCCCTTCGTGAAGGCGCAACACCTCGGCGATCTGCTTGCCGACGGTCAGCACCGGGTTGAGCGAGGTCATCGGTTCCTGGAAGATCATCGCGATCTCGCGGCCGCGGACCTTCCGCATCTCGGGCTCGGGCAGAGCCAGCAGATCGCGCCCCTGGAATCGGATGCCGCCGGCGGCGATCCGCGCCGAGCGCGGCAGCAGCCGCATGACGGCGAGCGCGCTCAGCGACTTTCCCGATCCGCTCTCGCCGACTACGGCGACGGTCTCGCCCTGTCCGATGGCGAAGCCGAAGTCGGCGACCGGCGTCCCGGTCGGGAACGCGATGGTGAGGCCTGCGACGTCGAGAAGCGGCGACGCCGTCATCGTTCGGACGAGAGCCGGGGATTGAGCGCGTCGTTGAGCGCATCGCCGATGAGGTTGAGGGCGAGCACGGTCAGCACGATCGCGATGCCGGGAATGGCGGTGAGGTACCAGGCGGTCCGCAGCAGCTCGCGCCCGGCGCCGATCATGCTTCCCCAGCTGATCCGGTTGGGATCACCGAGCCCCATGAAGGACAGCGCCGACTCCATCAGGATCGCCGAGGCGACGATCACCGAGGAGGTGACGATGATCGGCGGCAGCGCATTCGGCAGGATCTCGATGAAGATGATCCGTGCGTGCCCGTATCCGAGCCCGCGTGCGGCGGTGACGAAGTCCTTCTCGCGGAGGGAGCGGAATTCGGCACGGACCAGGCGTGCGATGGTCGGCCAGGTGACCAGGGCGATCGCCACCGTGATGCTTTCGACGCGCGGCTCGGCAATCGCGACCAGGACCACGAGCATCAGGAAGCTCGGCGTCGTCTGGAAGATCTCGATCAGGCGGACAAGGCCGTCGTCGATGCGGCCGCCGTAGTAGCCGGCGGTGGCGCCGACGACGATGCCGACCGTGACGCCCAAGGCCATCGCGGCGATGCCGATCACCAGCGAGATCCGTGCGCCCCAGACCAGGCCGGCGGCGACGTCGCGGCCGAGGCTGTCGCTGCCGAGCGGGAACTTCGGATTCTGGCCGGGCCACAGAAAGGGGCGGGTGACCATCGAAAGCGGATCGTCCGGATAGATCAACGGGGCGGCGAGCGCGATCGCCGTGACCAGGAGGAGAAAGAGGCTTGCCGCCGCCGCAGCCGGGTTGCGGAGAAACGCGCGAAGCGCGCGCCACCTCGTGGACGGAACCACCTCTCTGGTAGCCGCCATCAGCGAACCTCGATCCGAGGATCGAGCCAGGCCTGCAGCAGATCGATCAGCGTATTGGCGATGATCACCAGGAACGACGACAGGAGCAGGACGCCGAGCAGCACGTTGAAGTCTCGACGCGTCACGGACTCGAAGGCAAGACGGCCGAGGCCCGGCCAGCTGTAGACCGTCTCGACGACGACGGCGCCGCCGAGGATGCCGCCGAGATGGATGCCGGCGAGCGTCGTCACCGGCAGCAACGCGTTCCGGAGGATATGACGCAGCGTGACGCTGAATGGCGACAGGCCTTTCGCTGCGGCGGTGCGGACATAGTCCTGGGAAGCGACCTCGAGCACAGCGGCGCGGGTCAGTCGGCCATAGATCGCGATGTAGAAAAGGGCGAGCGAGGTCGCAGGCAGGATCATGTGCCTTAGCCGATCGAGTACGTAGTCGAGACCGGTGAGTCCGGCACCGATCGTCTCCTGGCCGCCGCTCGGGAGCCAGCCAAGCTTCACCGAGAAGGCGACGATCAGCATCAGCCCGATCCAGAAACCCGGTACCGAGTAGAAGATCAGCGAAATCACCGACAGCGTGCGGTCGGTCCAGCGACCGGCGGTCATCGCCATCGCGGTCCCGATCGCGAGGCCTATCACCAGCGCGATCGCAAGCGCGGAGCCCATCAGCAGTAGCGTCGACGGCAGCCTCTGTCCGATCAGTTCCGAGACCGGCATGCCGTATCGGGGCGACTGACCGAGGCTGAACTGCGCAAGGTTGCTTAGATAGGCGAGAAGCTGTTGCAGCACCGGCAAGTCGAGGCCGAAGCGTTGGCGGAGCATCGCCATCGTCTCCTCGGTGGCGCCGCCGAATTCGCCGGCCATCACGTCGGCGGCATCGCCCGGCGCCATCTGCAGAAGCAGGAAGTTGAGGATGACGATGCCGAGCACCGTCGGCACCGCCTGCAGCACGGTCCGTCTCAGCACGCGCAGCAGGCGTCGGCTCTCGAACATGTCGGGACTATAGCCCTCCCCGGCCAACACGCACAAAGTTGGCCGGGGGAGGGGCGAGGGTCGTCAGTCGACGAAGTGCACGTCGGCGAAGTTGTCGCCGAGGCCCTCCGCACCGCGGGCGTAGTTCCGGATCTTCTTGTTGGCGATGATGATCTCGAGCGGCGAGATCATGTCGACCGAGGGCACATCCTCGTGGACGATCCGCTGGAACTGGGAGAACAGCTGCTTGCGCTTGGCGCCGTCTACCTCGACGGCCGCCGCTTCGAGTAGGCGGTCGACCTCGGCGTTCTCGTAATGCGCCGAGTTCGAGAAGGGCAGGCCCGGCTTGAAGTTCTTCGACCAGTAGCCGCGCTGAACGCCGACGGTCGGGTCGAAGACGTTGGTCAGGGACTCGATCGTCAGATCGAAGGCGCGGTCGGTGTAGACCGCCTTGGCATAGGCGCCGAACTCGAGGTTCTGGATCACCGCATCGATGCCCACCTGGCGGAGCGACTGGCGAACGAACTCGGCAAGGCGTGTGTCGATGAACGGGTTGATCAGCAGGCGCACCTGGAAGCGATTGCCGCCGCCGGCGCGCGGCTGGCCGGATTCGTCGAGCAGCTTGTTGGCGAGCGCCACGTCGAACTTGCGCGGCTGGACGGCCGGGTCGTACCACGGCGTCAACGCGACGCTGATCGGCGAAGGCGAGACCTTGGCCTGGCCGTAGAACACCGTCTCGACGATCGCATCGAGATTGAGCGAATGCGCGATCGCCTCACGGACTTTCTTGTTCTTCAGCACCGGCGTGTCGAGGTTGAAGAAGATCTGATGCTGGGCGCCGGTATAGGCGAAGCTGCGGGTGTCGACCGCGAGCTTCGGATGGTTCTTGTAGCGTTCGAGGTCGGCGAGCGGCACCGGGGCGCTGCCGCCGAGGTCGAGGTCGCCGGATTCGAAGGCCGCGGCACGGGCGGCGGCGTCCGGCATGAAGCGGATGATCACGCGGTCGAGATAGGGCTTCGGCTTGTCCCAGTAGTTGGGATTGCGTTCGAGCACGGCATGGCTCCCGCGCACCCATTCCTTTAGGACGAACGGACCGGTGCCGATGTGCTGCGCCTGCGCGGGCGGGGCTGCGACGTCGACGCCCTCGAAGAGGTGCTTCGGGATCATCGGAGATTCCGAGCCGCCGAGTGCCACAAGCATATAGGGTGAGGGCTTCGAGAGAACGACGATGGCGGTCTTGGCGTCGGGCGTCTTCACCTCCTCGACATTGGCGAAGGTGCCGCGGCCGCGCGGATGTCCGGCCTTCAGGCGCAGGATCGAGAAGGCCACATCGGCCGAGGTGAACGGCTTGCCGTCGTGGAAGGTGACGCCTTCGCGCAGGTTGAAGGTGTACTGCAGCCCGTCCGGCGAGACGGCCCACGTGGTCGCCAGCATCGGCAGCGGCTTGAGGTCGGCATCATAGGCGAGGAGCCCGTCCCAGATCTTGGGCGAGGTCGTCGTCGTCGAGGTGTTGTTGAGCACAGAGAGCGTCGGCGGCTCGTACTTCATGACGAAGCGCAGCGTGCCGCCATGCTTGGGCTGCTGGGCGTCGGCCGCGGGCGCGGTGAGCGCCGCGCCGGCGAGCAGCGCCACGGCGGCTGCGGCGGTACGGAAAACGGATGAGATCACGACGGCCTCCCCGGGGATGTCGGCAGGTGTGGACGACAGGTGGTGGAAAGTTGGTTTCTTATGTGGAAAAAATCAATACACATAATATTTGCGCATAAATATGCGGCGGCTATGCGCCCGCATCCTCCGCAATCGGAGGCGACAGGTCGAGGCAAATGTTCGAGAGAAGATGGTCGGAGCGGCGGGATTTGAACCCACGACCCCCAGTCCCCCAGACTGATGCGCTACCAGGCTGCGCTACGCTCCGACCGGGGCAATTCCGCCGGCGGCACGAGGCCACCGGCCGGGGGAAGGTGAGCTTATAGCGACGGGTCGATGGTGGCGCAATCTTACAGCGTGACCGGCGTGCCGCGGGCCGACGACGCCAGCAGGCCATCTATCAGGCGGTGGACGGCAAGTGCCTTCCGGCCGCTGATCTCCGGCTCCCGATCCAGGTCGATCGCGTCCAGCAGGTCGGCAATCACCGAACGATGGCCCTTGTGGGAGAACGCCATCGGATCGGCGCCGCCGCCGCTCCCCTGATCGGAGGCCACCTTCTCCTCACGGCCGTCCTTCCAGTGAATGACGAGATCGCCGGCGGTCAGGACCGCGGTCCCCTTCTCGCAGGCGAGCTCCATCCGTTCGGCGAAGCCGGGATAGGCGACCGTCGTCGCGTCTATGGTCCCGACCGCGCCGTTGGCGAACCGGATCGCGGCGGCAACCACGTCCTCGGTGTCGATGCTGCGGAGCGGGGAGGTGACGGCCATCGCCGCGACCTGGGCGATCGGGCCGGTCAGGCTCTGAAACAGATCGAGCGTATGGATCGCCTGGGTAATCAGCACGCCGCCACCGTCGCGCGCCTTCATGCCGCGGCCGGGCTGGGCGAAGTAGTCGGGCGACCGCCACCAGCGGATCTGCGCCGATCCCGAGACGAGCGCGCCGAGCCCTCCGGCGCGCATTGCCTCGGCCAGGTGGCGAGCCCCTTCGCGAAACCGGTGCTGCAGCATGATCTGAAGCTTCCGGCCGGCGCGCTCCATCGCGACGACCGCTTTTTCTGCCCGCTCGGTCGTCACCTCGACCGGCTTTTCCAGGAGCACGTGCTTGCCGGCCGCGGCACACAGCTCGACCAGTTCGAGATGTGAGTTCGGCGGCGTCAGGACGAGGACGACGTCGATCGACGCGTCGTCGAGGATCGGCTTCAGGTCGTCGACGAGCTTGATGTCGGGGTTCGCGGCTCCGAAGGACTCACGCCGCTTGGCGCTCGGCGTGAAGGCGGCCGCGATATCGACACGGTCGGCAAGGTCGCGAAGGCTCTGGAGGTGCTGGCCGTGGGCCATGCCGACGCCGATGATGGCGGCTCGATGCTTCCTGATCATGCGGGCAATCTACCCGCGGGCTGCGCAAAAACGAAGCGGCCGGGAATTTCCCGGCCGCCCTGACACCGAGAAGCCAGCGGCTAGTTGAGCCGCGACTCCCAGTCCTTCACCTGATTGTCGGCTTCATCCTTGGCGATGCCGTACCGCTCCTGGAGACGGCCGAGCAGCTCATCGCGTTTGCCTTCGATCTGGGTCAGATCGTCATCGGTGAGCTTGCCCCACTGCTGCTTGACCTTGCCTTTGAAGGTCTTCCAGTTGCCGCCGGCAATATCCCAATTCATCGCAATTCTCCTTGTGTCGAAATCGCAACTCTCCAACCGACAGCGGAGCGTGGGGTTCCGCCGTCTCCTGGAGAGCCGCTACATGTGGATCAGGCGCGCCGCCGGAACAGGCTCGAAGCCAGCGTCACCACGAACAGCACGAGGAAGATGAAGAAAAGGATGCGGGCGAAGTCCGCGGCAACGACAGCGATGCCACCGAAGCCGAACAGGCCGGCGACGAGCGCGATCACGAGAAAGGTAAGGGCCCACTGCAGCATGTTTCACTCCAAAATGGACGGGCGTTCGGTCAGGCTCCGGCGCGCCCGGTATCCGTGGGACGACCACGTTCGAGCACGCGGTGCTTGTCTTCTTGCTTCTTCAAAACGGCAGGCTTCTTGTCGTGATGGGGGCCACCGGCCGGCTTGCCGTGCGGACCGCCTTCGAGCTCCTCCGGGCGAGCTTCATGTCGAGGATCCGGTCCGCGCGCTTGGAGCGGCGCATCCTCGGAATGCCGTCGTTCTTGCACCGACGCCGCTTCGTCCGAGTTCGTCGCAAGAGGATCTTGCTTCCGATCAGAAGTCATATCTTGCCGGACCCTGTTAAAGGCGGACGCTGGCGCTGAGCAGGAGGATGACGACTAGGAAAGCGCCAAGGACGCCGCCGCCGGACCGGGTCCAGCTGCGGCCGTCGGTCGTCGTCGGCACCAGTCCGATCAGCATCAGGACCAGCGCGACCATCATGATGATTCCCAGCGTCGGCATGGGGACTCCCCCTCAGGGCTCAACGAACATTCAACCCCGGGCCGCCGACGAGGGTTCCAGGCGCTTGCCGCACGGGGCGGAACCCTTCGCGCCACTTCGCGTTTTTCCGCTCGAAGACGGCAATTCCCCGCCGCGGAAGGAGTCACCTATGGCATCCCGTGAGAGCCGCAAACTGCAGTCCGGCATCCGTTCCCTGCAGAACGATCTGTCGTCCCTGGTCGGCGATCTCGAGCAGATCGCGTCGAGCGGAAAGGAAGTCGGCGTCGAAAAGGCGCGTGAGCAGCTGGACCGAATCCATGAGCAGTTCCAGGACCTGCTGACCGATGGTGTCGGTAGCGCCCGCCAGGCCGCAGCCGATACCGGCGACGTGGTGCGGAACCAGGTCGCGAACAACCCCATGGCGTCCCTGGCGACGGCTTTCGCCGCCGGAGTGGCGGCCGCGATGCTGACGATGCGGCGCTGACGATCACGCGCTGCATCCCATGGTTTCGACGATCGTCGTCATCGTGCTGGCCCTGACCGGCGCGGCATTCATGATCGCCTCCAGCTATCTGGCTTTGAGCGCGATCTATCCGTCCGCCCTGGCGGCGCTCATGGTCGGTGGAGGCCTCGTGATTCTGGCGGGCTTCGTCTGGCTCGTCTCGGAAGCGATGGCCAACCGCCGGCGGGCGCGTGCCGGCGGCATCGCGCCGATCGCCAAGGCCGCCGCCGGCGTCCAGTCCGGAGACGAGGCAGTCGAGCAGATCGTCGGCGCACTCAAGCAGGAGTCGCCACTGACGGTGCTTGCGGCGGCGGCGGGGCTTCTGTTCGGGCTGTTCATGCGAGGGCGCCATCACGGCTGAAGCCGGAACCCGATCCATCGCGAGGAGCGAGATCATGACTACTCGACGCGTCGTTCACGAAGATGCGGTCGTCCGCGAAGTCGTCGGGGCTTTTCACTCGGCGGAGTCGCTCGAGAGTGCGATCACGGAGCTGGCGAGTTCCGGATGGGACAAGTCCGAGATGAGCCTCCTCGGGCAGGAAGGCGTTTTCCAGCCCGGAATTCCGGCACATGGTCACGACATGCATCGGGCCGCCGACGAGCCCGAAGTGAAGCGAAGCCCCGTGGTCGAGGAAGAGGATGTCCGCCAGGGCCGTACGCTGGCGACAAGCCTGGCGGCGGTGATTGCGGCCTTCGCCGCCTCGGGAGCGACGATCCTGACCGGTGGTGGTGCCCTTGCTGCCGTGATCGGCGCCACAGCCGCCGGCGGTGGCGCCGCGGCTGCGGTCAACACAATCGGACGATGGATCAGCGGCAGCCGCAGCGACTTCCTCCGCGACCAGATCGACCAGGGCGGCATCCTGCTGTGGGTGAAGGTGCAGAACGGCGCGCAGGAACTGCAGGCCAAGGAAGTCATCACCCGGCACGGCGCTACCGACGTGCATGTCCATGAAATCCCGGCGACATAACGGGATGAAGGACCAGGGTCGAGGAACCCGTCCATTCCCCTGACCTTCTACGGGGAATGAGACTGGTATCTAGGAGCGTGACATGACTTATCTTCGCTTGATTCCCTGTCTGCTTGTGACGGCGGCTGTCGTAACGGGTTGTGGCACGGCCAACAGGCCGGTCGAACGCGCCGGCGGCGGCGCCGCCCTTGGTGCGGCTGGCGGTGCGGCGGTCGGGGCCATCTTTGGCGGCGTGGGCGCTGTCCCGGGGGCGCTCATCGGTGCGGCCGCTGGTGGTGCCACCGGTGCTGTCACGAACGAGCGTCAGGTCGATCTCGGCGAGCCGATCTGGCGTCGCGACCTCAACGGGCCGGGCGCGTAGTCCGCCTTTTCGCAGAAACGGCCGGGCTTTCGCCCGGCCGTTTTCGTTTCAGTGCCGCCTCAAGAGGCGGAGCATGTCTTCCGGGACCGGCTCGTCGATGACGGCGCCGTAGAGAGTCTTCAGTCGCCGAGCGAGTTCCTCTCTTTGATCCGGCGGAGCTGACGAAGACCGCTTAGCTAAATTCGACCCGTCCGGCTTAAGCCCTGGTTTCTTTCGACGATTCGTCTCAGTCACGGGCCGATCACCTCTTTGCCACCGGTTTGCCGCTCGACCCCGCTGCACCCGCAGATACCATTCCTCGCCAGGGACGATTGCGCCCCTCGCCAGGAAAACGGTCCGGAGACGCATTGGTTCAGTCGATCAAGGTCTTACCGAATCCCACAAGCCGCGCACGTCGCCGAAGCGGTGGCGTTCACTGATCTTCCTTCCACTAGGGACAAGAATGGCGGTCGGTCACGGTCGCGCCGAATCGTCGACAACGGAGAAACAGATGGCCCTGCATTCAGATTCGATGGTTCGAGTCCTGCCCTATCTGCGTCGGTATACGCGAGCCCTGACCGGCACTCAGGAACGTGGCGACCGTTACGTCCGGCAATTCCTCGAGGTCGTCCTCGCCGATCCCGAACTGGTTTCCGGTGGCGGAGACGCCAAGCTCGAGACCTTCCGTGCCTTCCATCAGGTTTGCCAGGGCCTGGAGCCGGCCGCCGAGCCTTCCACGACCCCCGACGGGGACGATGATCTGGAACGCCAGATCGCGGCTCTCCCCGCGCTGGATCGGCAGATCCTGCTGCTGGTTTCGCTCGAGGGCTTCTCCGTCGCGAATGCCGGCGAGATCCTCGGCATCTCCGCCGACGAGGCGCGCGAGAAGCTGCTGCAGGCCCGCCTCGATCTGCAGAAGGATGCCGGTGCCCGCGTTCTCGTCATCGAGGACGAAGCGGTCATCGCCATGGACATCGTGGTCACCGTCCGCTCGGCCGGCCACACGGTCGTCGGGGTCGCCGATACCGAGGCAAAGGCCGTCGCACTGTCGGAGGAATTCCGCCCCGACCTGATTCTTGCCGACGTTCAGCTCAAGGACGGTGACAGCGGCATCGAGGCCGTCGAGAAGATCATGCGCATCAGCGAGGTTCCGGTGATCTTCGTAACCGGATTCCCCGAGGCCTTCCTCACCGGCGACAAGGTCGAGCCGACGTTCCTCCTGACCAAGCCGTTTGATCCGGAGGCGCTGACCGCGACGATCGGCCAGGCGTTGGCGACCCGCCAGAAGGCGCCGCGCAAAGGCTCGGTAGCCACGCGCAAGAACGTCGCCCGTCGCCGGCGTGTCGCGGCCGCCTAGGCGGCCCGCACGCTCGCAACCTCGTCGCCGAGCCTGCGTTCGTCTTCGGACCGTTCAACCAAGAAGGAGGCCGGAGTGGCCACGCATGCGCAGGATCAGGATCGTCTGTCTTCGTCGGAGACCCGGAAGCTCATCGCTGCGGACAAGGTCGAAGGTACGACCGTCCGCAACCGGGCTGGCGAGAAGCTCGGTTCGATCGACAACGTGATGATCGACAAGCTTACCGGTAAAGTCGCCTATGCGGTGATGTCGTTCGGCGGATTCCTCGGCATCGGCGATCGCTACCACGCCCTGCCGTGGGGCGTGCTCAGGTACGATCCAGAGATGGAGAGCTACGTCGTCGACCTCGACAAGGAGCGGCTGGAAGGAGCTCCGACCCATGGCAAGGCCGATGTGCTGGACTGGGACGATCCTGTCTGGGCGCGGAAGGTCCACGACTACTACAACGTCCCGCCTTTCTGGATCTAAGAGACTATCTATCGCGCGTCCGCGGCGGCCAAGCCCTGCCTGGCCGTTCTCTTTTGTGCTTTTCGGCACGAGCCCGGAAACGCGACTGGCGCCTCTCCGGACCGCCGGAGCGGTCGGAGAGGCGCCAGACCTCGGTATGTCCTCTCCTCAGTCCCCGAGAGGCGAGGAGCCCGAGGATCGCGTTTAAGGCGCGGTGCGACGGTCCTTGAACTCCGGAACAGCGGCCAGCTGCTCGCGGGACATACTCACGAAGGCGACGTCGGCGGCGGTGTCGACCTTGACGTCGTTCCAGGCGACCGCGACTTTGCGGGTGCCGACGCCGAGAAATCCGCCGACCGAGATGATCACCTGCTGGACCTTGCCGTCGGCGGCGACGATCACGTCGTTGATGTCGCCGATCTTCTCGTCGGCATTGTTCTTCACGTCCATGTTGATCAGCGTGCTGCCCTTGATCGCACCAGGCGCCGGCGCCGTGACCGGAGGCGTTGCGGGCATGGTCGTCGGAGCGGCCGACGGTGACGTGGAGGGCTGGGCCTGAGTCTGGGCAAACGACGGGGCCATGAGACCGGTCGTTATCGCGGCGCTCAGGAGCAGAATCTTGAGCATTTTTTCTCCTCCGGGATTTGGGGGCTGCCTGCCGCGTCGCAGACGCCGTTCGCCGGATCAACAGCCTCTCGCGGCGAATGGTTGCGAGGATTCAGGTACGGAGATTTCCCAAACGACGACGCCCGCCGGAAGGCCGGCGGGCGTCGCAACGAGTCGGGCAGGAACGGACTAGTGCGCGGTCGGGAGGGCCTTAGCCGAGGCACGACGGCGGCGGGGGCGGTCTTCCTCAGCGCAAGCCGCAGCCAGAGCCACGGGAAGCATCGAGAGCTTCGCTCCGCTGCCCTCCAGCAGCTGCTGCAGCTGCAGGCGAGCCCGGGAGACGCGGCTCTTCATCGTTCCCACGGCACAGTCCGCGATCTCCGCGGCTTCCTCATACGAACGCCCGTCGAGCCCGACCAGAAGCAGCGCCTTCTGCTGCTCGGCCGAAAGGCGGCGGAAGGCGCGGCAGAAATCGCGCACGTTCATGCGTTCTTCCTGGCCGCCGCTCGTGATGGCCGCCATGCCCTCGACGTCGATGTCGACGCTCGGGCGACGGCTCAGGGCGCGCATTTCATTGAAATAGGAGTTGCGGAGGATGGTGGTGATCCAGGCCCGGAAATTGGTGCCGGGCTTGTACTGATGCGCGTGGGCGAGGGCGCGCATCACCGCGGTCTGCACCAGATCGTCGGCCATCGCTCGGTCGCGCGTCAGCCGTCGCGCGAAGCCGTTGATGTGGGGAAGGCAGTCGAGAATGTCTTCATGCATCATCGCGCTCATGGGGGAGGCCTCTTTTGTATTGAAAACCGTGGCAATGCGTGTGGCTGTCACGCCTTAGAATTGGCCGATCCCGTGTGGCATTTCAGTGATTTGCCTGGGGTTTAGCTGTCACGGCACCTGAGTACCCTTGTTTCCGCGCACCTCCCTTCCGGTTGACCTGCCGAAAGGGCTGGAGGCACAGTCAAAACAAGCACTTGGGGGACAGCGGAATGGCGCCGGAACGTGTTTTTGTCGGATGTGGAGCTGGATTTTCCGGTGACAGGACGGACGCGTCTGGGCCGGTGGTCGATGCGCTGGCCGCTTCCGGTGAGCCGTCCTACTTGATCTTCGAGACCCTGGCCGAGCGCACGCTCGCGCTCGCGCAACTGGATCGCCGGCGTGATCCTGCTTCCGGCTATACGCCCTATCTTGCCGATTTCCTCAGACCCATTCTTGCGAAGTGTCTTCGAACAGGCATTCGTATCGTCGCCAACTTAGGCGCGGCGAATCCGATGGCCGCGGGCCGTCGGGTTCTCGCGGTCGCCGAAGAACTCGGCCTGAAAGGCCTCAAGGTCGCCGTGGTGGAGGGCGACGATCTCCTGGCCACTCTCGGAGCCGATGCCGTGCGCGCGTGGCCCAACGACGAGCGGACCAATTTGAGCGGCCGGGACATCCTTGCGGCCAATGCCTACCTGGGCGCACGGCCGATCGCGGACGCGCTCGCCGAGGGAGCCGACGTGGTCGTCACCGGCCGCTGTACCGACTCCGCTCTGGTACTCGGTCCTCTGCTGCACGAGTTCCGGTGGGCCGCGCCGGACTGGGATCGGATCGCTGCCGGCGTACTTGCAGGCCATCTGATCGAATGCTGCGCCCAGGTAAGCGGCGGCTATTTTGCCGATCCGGGACGGAAGGACGTGCCCGATCTCGATCGCGTGGGCTTCCCCATCGTCGAAGTGGCGCGCGACGGCACGATGGTCGTCACCAAGCCGGGCGGCACTGGCGGCCTGGTCTCCGAAGCGACGGTGACCGAGCAGATGCTCTACGAACTGCACGACCCCAAGGCCTATCTGACGCCGGACGTCACGATGGACATCACCGAAGTCAGGCTTGAGACCGAGGCGCCGGACCGCATCCGCATCCAAGGCGTGCGCGGGACGCCGCCGCCGCCGACCTACAAGGTCACGGTCAGCCTCGAGGGCGGCTTCCTCGCGGAGGGTGAGATCTCCTACGCCGGTCCGAACGCGCTGGCGCGCGCGGAACTCGCCGCCGACGTGCTGATGAAGCGGATCAAGATGCTCGGCATCAATCAGCCGGTAAGGTGCGACATCATCGGCGCGGTCAGCGTCTTCGATAGCGACGGCGGCGTTCGTCGACGTTCGATCGGGCCGTCCCCCGACGGCGACTACAGGGTCCGGCTTTCGGGCACGTCCGACGACCGCGCGACCGCCGATCGTATCGCCCGCGAGGTTCTGTCGCTCTATCCGACCGGTCCTGCTGGCGGGGCCGGCGTGCGGACCGCGGTCACGGGGCGTGTCAGGACGGTCTCGGCCTATGTTCCCGCGTCGTCGATCCGCCCGGCGATCTCGATCCTATCCGCGGGAGCCGCGTGATGGCCGAGATTCCGCTACACGAGATCGCGCACGCGCGCACGGGGGACAAGGGCAACCGAGTGAACGTCAGCGTCATCGCCTATCGGGCCGAGGACTATCCGCTGCTGCTCGAGCAGGTGACGGCCGAGCGGGTGAAGGCGCTGTTCGCCGGGCGGGACGTGGGAGAGGTGCGACGCTACGAGCTGCCGCTGCTCAAGGCGCTAAATTTCGTAGTCGACAATGCGCTCGAAGGCGGTGTGAACGGCAGCCTCAACCTTGATGGTCACGGCAAATCGCTGTCGTTCCTTGTTTTGACGCTGCCGATTTCGAAGGATCTGTAGAAAGAAGAGGCCGGCGCGCCGGGGTGGGCGGCGCGCCGGCAGCGACGGAACCCTATGGGCGGCAGGGGGGAGTCGCCGTAGGTATGGTCCCGTCGCCTTTCGAACATCGACCTGCCGACTGGACGAGCAGGCCGCGTCTCAAAGCTCTCTCGACCAAACAGACATCCTCGGCGGCGCTTTATTCCGCCGCCTCGAGCCTATTTCTTCACGGAACTTCCCGGGATTTCGACCCCTTTTCGAAGGGATCCCAGATTTGTCACCGCTACGTCAGGCAATGTCACGCTGCCGCCCGCCTCGGATCTTTATTTCTTGAGGGACACAACCGCGTCGGACGTCGATCGCGGCGCCGACCTCAAGGGGCAGGGGGCCAATCGTGAACAGTTCACCCAGCGGGGTGGAGCGGTACGTTGCCGATCTCCGCCGATACGCCCGCGTGTTGTCTGCCGGCCGCGGTGATGCCGACGACCTCGTGCAGGAGTGCTTGGCGCGCGCGCTCTCTCGGCCGAACTTCCCGGACGACATCCGCAACGTCCGCGCCTACCTCTTCACCGTTCTTCACAACGTGTACGTCGACCAGGTGAGCCGGCGCGCGGAGACGAAGGACGCGGTGGACTTTGAAGAGGTCGCGGGATCTCTGCCGCAGCCCGCATCCCAGCCGGCGGCGATCGAGCTCCGCGACCTCGCGCGTGCGCTCGACTCGTTGCCCGAAGAGCAGCACCGAGTCGTCATGCTGGTGGGCCTCGAAGGCCTTACCTACGAAGAGACCGCGCAGGTGCTCGATCTTCCGATCGGCACCGTGATGTCGCGGCTGTCCCGGGGGCGTGAAGCGCTCAGGCGGATGACCGATGGGCGCCAGTCCCCCGGTCGCCGCGCCGTCCGCGCATAGCCTCTTCAGGCTCGGACGCGCACGCCGTTTGATTCAGGCGCAAGCGGGGTGGACGCCCGTTCCTGCTCGATCCCCGGTTCGGCATGGGGATGCGCGTAGCGGCGGAGGATTTCGGCGGCACCGTCAGCGAGATCGCCGCGGCCGAGCGCAAAAGCGATGTTCGCCTCCAGGTACCCGAGCTTGTCGCCGCAGTCGAAGCGTCGCCCTTCGAAGCGGTATCCGTGAAGCGCATGATCGGAGATCATTCGTGCGATGGCGTCGGTGAGTTGTATCTCGCCACCGGAGCCTGGCTCGACGTTCTCAAGGTGCTGGAAAATATCCGGCTGCAGGACATAGCGGCCTATCACGGCGAGTGCGGAGGGCGCATGTTCCGCGGCCGGCTTCTCGACCACGCCGCTCGCTTCGATCAGGCGTCCGTGCTGAAGGACCGGGTCGATCACGCCGTAGCGGGAAACATGCGCCCGCGGCACCGGCATGACGGCCAGCAAGTTTCCGCCGACCTGGGTGTGAGCCCGGATCATTTGGCGCAGACAGGGCGTGACGGCGAGGATCAGGTCGTCTGGGAGAATGACTGCAAATGGCTCGTCGCCGATCTGTGATCGCGCGCACCATACGGCGTGACCGAGCCCGCGGGGCTCCGGCTGGCGAAGAAACGTGACCTTGCCGGGTTCGGGAAGCCAGGAGTTGAGCGCAGAAGCCTCATGCCTCTTTCCGCGGGACAGAAGCGCTGCTTCGAGCTCTTGGCTGCGATCCAGATGATCCTGGATCGCTTCCTTGCCTCGGCTGCTGACGAAGATGAACTCCTCGATCCCGGCGGCAAGGGCTTCCTCGACCGCATACTGGATCAGCGGCTTGTCCACGACCGGAAGCATCTCCTTTGGCACCGCCTTGGTGGCCGGGAGGAAGCGCGTTCCCAGTCCGCCGACAGGGAAGATCGCTTTTCTTACCTTCTTCTGGGTGGATCTGAGACGCGGCGCGAGCAGCCGAAATCCGGGTTTAGCCAGCATCGAGAGTTCCTTGTCGTTGCTTTTGTCGAGCGAACGCCACCTCTTGGCTCTCGCCTGTGCATGGACTGCCCTGGGTAACAATTATTCCCGCGGTGAGGCTGCGTCCGAGCCGGAATAGAATCGATTTACATGGGTCTATGAATGGATGGCACTGCATCCACTGGCGGACCGTGACCACCGTCATCAATAACTTTAGACTTCAGGCGGCGAACCATGACACCCCGGGCGGGATGGTCGTTCGACTGGCTCCAGCTCACGAGCCGTCCGCCACATTCGAGGATGCCGAATTGCATGCATACGTCGACGGCGTCCTTGAGCCCGGGCGGAGGTCGGCCGTAGAGAGAATGCTCGCCCGCGATCCCGGCGCCTGGTCGGCAGCAACGTCCTATCGCGATCTGAATATCGACCTTCATCGTCTTCTCGATGGCGAGCTGCCGCCGCTCGCCGCGTCATTGGACGATTTGGCCCGCGAGCTCGAGCGCCGCCTCGCATCCGGTTGCACCCTGTCGTCGCACGGAGCCTTGGCATGGATGGGCCCGTTTGGCCGTGGCCCACGGAGGTTGATCATGCGAGGCATAGGATGGCTTGCGAGCAAACCGCTGCGGGGAGCCGGCGTCGCCGCCGTTCTTGACCGGGCCGCCACCGCGATCGACCGGTCGCCCCTGGGGTCGGTCGTCGTGGTGGCGGGCATCATGCTGCTCGTGGGAGTTGGCTGGCCGATGCTTGCCGGAGAACCGGCCTCTTGCGTCGAGCGGGTGGACACGGCGCCAAAGCAGGCCGCCTGGTCCAGGCCGTCGCCCGAACTCGCCGAGAAGCTCGCCAGTGTCGGGTCCATGTGCCGGGCCGGGGAGACCGAGCGGGCTGACCGGCTCCTCGCCCGGCCGGACGAGGCGTCGAGGTCCCCGAGCCATTAAGCTAGTTAATAAAGTCCGTTGAACCGGAAGCCCGCTCGACCGTTCTAGGGAGACAGCACGACTTCGTCACAGGGACGAAGCATCGACCAAGGACGGCGGAAGGTATCCGATGATGACAATCCTTCAGAAGGTCGTCGCCACTTCCGGGATGACTCCAGCCGCGGCCGGCCCGGCGGCGGCAGAATCGCAGCCACGGATCGTGGAGAAGATTCGTGTCGCCCTGGTCGATGACGACGATCGATTCCGCGAGATGGTCAAAGGCGGGCTCGCCGACAGCGGATTCGAAGTGACCACCTTTGCCGAGGGTGGCGACCTTCTTCGCCACCTCGCCGATGGCGGCCCAGCCGACGTGGTCATCCTGGACTGGAAGATGCCGTCGATGAGCGGCATCGACCTCCTGAACCGCATGCGCAACCAGGGAGCTGCCATGCCGACGATCTTCCTGACCGGCATGCCCGAACGCTCCTTCGAGGCGGCCGCGCTGGATCAGGGCGCGGTCGATTTCGTCGACAAGTCGCGCGGTACGGATATCCTGACCAAGCGCATCAAGCTTGCGGTCGAGGCCGAGGGCGTGCGGCTGCGGCCGGCCACCTCGGAGGACATTCATCGCGGCCGGCTGCTGCTGCGCGCGAAGGTCGGCCGGGCCTATTGGGACGGCATCGACGTGAACCTGACGGTGACCGAATACAACATCGTCCGGATGCTGGCGGCGAGCGCCGGCGAGCATGCGACGTATCGCGCGCTCTACGATTGCGTCCATCGGGCGGGCTTCATCGCCGGCGCCGGCGACAACGGCTACCGTACCAACGTACGATCGGCGATGCGCCGGATCCGCGACAAGTTCCGGGCGGTAGATTCCAACTTCGACGAGATCGAGAACTACCCCTCCTTCGGCTATCGCTGGAAGGTGCCGCCCGTCGTCGCTGCCGAGTAGGCCTTACGCGCCGGAGGCTGCGTCGAGCCCGAGCCTGGCTGAGACGGCGACCATGTCGCCGACCCCGGCCGCGTCCGCGCTCGACGCGTTTCCGTCGATCCGGCGCTTTTTGACGCCTTGGGAGATCGCGGCGAAGCGGAAGGCGTGGAAAGCGATCCAGAACGGCCAGTCGACCGGGCCCTGGAAACCGGAGTGACGGAGAAAGTCGTCGAGAAAGGCCTGTTCGGTCGGCAGCCCGTGATCGGCGCGGTCGAGGCCGACCAGCCCTTTCACCTGGTTCGAACGCGGTAGGCGCATCATTGTGCAGAAATAGGTGACATCGACGAGCGGCGTACCCAGCGTCGAGAGCTCCCAGTCGAGCATGCCGATGATCCGCGGCTCCACAGGATCGAAGACGACGTTGTCGAAGCGGATGTCGCCGTGGACCAATGAAACGCCGTCATCCGGAGCCTTCCGGCTGGTGAGCCAGCCGATGAGCTCCTCCATGTCCTGAACTCTTTCGGTCTCCGAGGCCCGGTACTGCTGCACCCAGCGGGAGATCTGGCGCTCCACATAGCCGCCGGCACGGCCGTAGTCGGAGAGACCGGCGGTGGTCGTGTCGAGCTTCGCCAGCTCGCCGAGCACGCGCGCCAACTCACCGAAGTACGCCGAGCGCTCGTCTCGGGCGATCTCCGGCAGTGCCGGATCCCAGAAGATCCGGCCGTCGAGGAACTCCATGACGAAGAACGCCGTGCCGAGAACGCCTACGTCCTCGCAGAGGAGATGCACGGCGGGAACGGGCACAGGGCTCGGCGCCAGCGCCTTCATCACTCGGTATTCGCGCTCGACCGCATGCGCCGATTTGAGCAGCGTGCCCGACGGCTTTCGCCGCAGCACGTAGCGGCCCGAGGCCGCCTCGAGCAGGAAGGTCGGGTTGGACTGGCCGCTGGCGAATTTCCGCGCCGTCGCCGGTCCGCGGAATCCAGGGAGATTTTCCTCCAGATAAGGAACCAGACGGCCGAGATCGACCAGGCCGGTCCCGGTCATCAGGCCTTCACCCCGTACCGTCCGATCACCTGCTTGCCAAGCGCGGCGAGATGCACGGCATCGGGGCCGTCGGCGATCCGGATCGTCCGCGCGTACTTCCAGGCATCGACGAGGAACGTGTCCTGGCTCACGCCCATCGCGCCGTGGATCTGGATCGCACGGTCGATGACGGTCTGCGCCATTATCGGCGCCACGATCTTGATCATCGCGATCGCGTCGCGGGCCGACTTGTTGCCTTCCTTGTCCATCTTCTCGGCCGCCGCCAAAGTCAGCAGGCGCGCCTGCTCGATCTCGCACGCGGAGCGAGCGATCTCCTCGCGAACCGGGCCGTGATCGGCGAGCTTTCGGCCGAAGGCGACGCGCTCCTGGGCGCGCGTGCACATCAGTTCCAGTGCGCGCTGGGCACAGCCGATCAGCCGCATGCAGTGGTGGATACGGCCGGGGCCGAGCCGGCCCTGGGCGATCTCGAAGCCACGGCCCTCGCCGAGAAGGATGTTCTCGGCCGGCACCTTGACGTTCTCGAAGACGATCTCGGCATGGCCGTGCGGGGCATCGTCGCTGCCGAAAACGTGCATCGGGCGTATGATCTTGACCCCGGGCGTCGAGCGCGGGACCAGGATCATGGACTGCTGCTGGTGCTTCGGCGCGTTCGGATCGGTCTTGCCCATCACGATGAAGATCTCGCAACGCGGATCCATCGCGCCGCTCGCATACCATTTGCGCCCATTGATGACGTAGCCACTGTTGCCCTCGCGCTCGATCGAGCAGCGGACGTTGGTCGCGTCCGAGGACGCGACATCGGGCTCGGTCATGCAGAAGGCCGACCGGATCCTTCCGTCGAGCAGTGGCTCCAGCCACTCCTTCTTCTGCTCGGGCGTGCCGTAACGAACCAGCACCTCCATGTTGCCGGTATCGGGTGCGCTGCAGTTGAAGGCCTCGGCACCAATCAAGGAGCGCCCCATGATCTCGCAGAGCGGCGCGTACTCGCTGTTGGTGAGGCCAGCGCCCAGGTCGGACTCCGGGAGGAACAGGTTCCACAGCCCCTGTGCCTTTGCCTTGGCCTTGAGGTCGTCCATCACAGGCGGAACGGTCCAGCGGTCGGCGGCCTCGTCGGTGTGCCTCTTGTACGGACCCTCGGCCTGATAGACATGGGCGTCCATGAACCGGGAGACCCGGGACGCCAGGTCCTTGGCGCGCTCGGAGACGGGATGCGTCATGGCGAAAATCCTGAGACGTGAGGGCGATGCGGCGGCGCCGATTGTCTATCCGGATGGGGGCGGCGGCAAGCGGTACCGGGCACGGGAGCCCACTTGGCTTAGTCCTTACTCAACCGCTATGTTGGCTCCGGGGTGGCTGTACGGGGGGAGCGATAAGATGAAGTCCTGTCTGCGCGCATTGGGCACCGCCATAGGCGTCCTGCTTTTCGGCACGGCGGCTGCTTCGGCGGCCGACATCGCGACGCCGGCAGTGACCTCGTACACGACCTTCAAGGCGCAGGGCGCGACCGGCACGGCGGCGGTCGACGGCGTCTCGATGCGGTCCGCAGCGCGAAACACCATCTATCATTGCCGCTTCACCTCCGGCACCTCCGGCTACGGCTTCTCCTGGGTCAGTTCCGCCAACGTCATTTCCTTCTCGGGCAAGCCGATCGTCGAGGGCACGAACGCCTGGACCTCGCAGACCCGCGAAGTGACCAGCGGCAGCATCCGCTATCTGGGCGGCAACGGGCTGCCGAACCACTACACCGGCACCTTCCCGGTCTCTTCCTCCAGCGAGGCGGGACAGGCGCAATATCACCCGAACCCGTCGTCGATGGCGGTCAGCCGACGCTATGCCGAACTGCCGGCCGATCCGGTCTATTCCTCGACGCCGACCTGCGTCTCCGGCGAGGTCGGCTACCTGTTCACCGGCGGCATGCTTTTCGATGCGCTCGATGCGGACGGGCGCGACGCCGTCGCGAACGAGATCCAGGACCTCTGCGAAGGTCATCCGGAGACTACCGGCACCTACCACTATCACCACCTGACCAACTGCTTCACCGACTCGACCTCCGGTCATTCGGTGCAGGTGGGATGGGCGCTCGATGGCTTCGGCATCTATGGGCCGAAGGGCACGAGCGGCTCGACGATCACCAATGCCGAGCTCGACGAATGCCATGGCCACCAGCACAGCGTGACCCAGGCCGACGGGCAGGTGAAGGACATCTACCACTATCACGGCAACCGCGAGTTTCCGTATACCGTCGGCTGCTTCCGCGGCTCGCGGTCGGTCACCGGGCGCAACACCTATGCGCTGACGACGCCGGCGAACGGGCTCTGGTACACCACCACGGCATCCGGACGCGGCTACGCGATCGAAACCAACGCCTCGAAGCTGTTCATCGGCATCTACACCTACGGCGCTGGTGGGGACGACGTCTGGTACGTGATCTCGTGCATGCTGGGGTCGACCACCTGCACCGGCGCGCTGGAGCAGTTCTCGAACGGCACCACGCTGGCGAACATCGGCGTCGCCAACACGTCGCCGACCAGCACGACATCGCCCGGCACGTTCTCGGTGACCTTCAGTTCCTCGAGCGCGGCAACAGTCACGATCACGCCGACCAGCGGCAGCGCGACCAGCTATGCGCTGGTCAGGTATCCGCTCAGCGGCTCGACCGTCGGCTCGACGCAGAGCTGGGCGCCGGAGACCGGCTGGTGGTGGTCGCCCGACTACAGCGGCACCGGGTGGCTGATCGAGAGTCAGAACACGGCGACCAGCGGCGGGACCACTACATCGAACTTCTTCACCGTCGGCTACGCCTATGGCAGCACCGGGACCAGCGGACAGGCCAACTGGTACGTCGGCACCGGAAACCTGGTGCGTCAGTCGAGCTCGACCTCGACCTGGTCGGGCGACCTGATCGAGTACGGCAGTGGCCCGACGCTGACCGGCTCGTCGGGCACCGCGGCCGCGACCGCGAACCGGGGCACGGCGACGATGACCTTCAGCTCGACCACGACCGGCACGATCACGCTGCCCAACGGCCGGCAGATCTCGATCCAGCGCTATACCTACTAGCCTGCGGCGGGCTCGGCGTCTTCTTCAGAGGAAGGCGTCGAGCCGGGCGAGGGTCTCTTCCGGAGCCTCTTCGGCCAGGTAATGGCCACTGGCGATCGGTCCGCCGTCGACAGGCCCATCGGCATAGCGGCGCCACAGATCGAGGGGCCGGTACCATTGGCCGATCTTCCCCTTGGCGCCCCAAAGCACGAGCAGCGGACAGCGGATCCGTTGCCCGGCCGAGCGGCTCTCCCGGTCGTGCGCGAGATCGATGCCGGCAGCCGCTCGATAGTCTTCGCAGATCGACATCACGGTCCCGGGCCTACGCAACGCGGCGACGTAGTCGGCGCGGGCGTCGGGGTGAAAGAAGCTTTTGCCCTTGGGTTCCCGCGTGGTGTGCGAATCGAACCAATCCTCGACATCGCGCAGGATCATGCGTTCAGGCTTGTCGTGCGGCTGCGCCAGGAAAAACCAGTGATAGTAGCCGAGCGCGAACGCCATCTCGGTCCGCTCGAAGTGCTCGATCGTCGGGACGATGTCCATGACGCAAAGCTTCTCGACCGCTTCCGGATGATCGATTGCGAGGCGATGCGCCACTCGTGCGCCCCGATCGTGGCTGACCACGCCGAAGCGAGGGAAGCCGAGACCCTGCATCAGAGCGACCAGATCCTTCGCCATCTCGCGCTTGGCGTAGTGGCGACTGTCGGACGTCGGCGGTGGGGACGAGGAAAAGCCGTAGCCACGGATGTCCGGGCAGACGACGGTGAAGCGCGTGGCGAGTACCGGTGCCACCTTGTGCCACATCGCGTGGGTCTGAGGGTTGCCGTGCAGCAGCAGGAGGGGCGGGCCATCGCCACCCCGGCGAAGCCGTATGCGCTGGCCATTGGCCTCGACGCTCTCGAGCGTAAAGCCCTCGAAGAACATGGGATCGCCTCCTTGGCAGGAGGCGATCCTAGATCACCGGGCGAGACGGCGGGCGATCATATGATCGAGGGAAAGATCTCCGGCGCCGCGCGCGAGCAACGGTAGCAGGAATGCCAGCCACTGGACGTGGGTCGGCCAGGCTTCGGGATAGACGAAGATCTGGATCACGGCTGTCAGGCCGAGCAGCGCCAGCGCCGAGAGCCGGGTCATGAGGCCGAGCAAGAGGGCCACGGCACAGCCGATCTCGACGGTCGTTGCGAGATAGGCGGCCATCTCCGGGGGGAGCACCGGCAAGCGATACTCCTCGCGGAACAGAAGAACCGTGCTTTCCCACCCGTCGAGCTTGGCCATGCCGGCGCGCCAGAATACGGCGAAACCGGCAAGTCGCATCGGCAGAGCGAGAACGGCCCAGGGAAGCCTCTCCAATGCCGAAATGGCAATCCGGACAGCGTGGCGGACACCCGTGGCGTCTGTCGCGGCAAGCGTGCTCATGAATTCCTCTTCGACCCTTCCGGATCATCCAGTGCGATGCGAACGAACGGTGCGGAAAGAAGCTCGACTGCGGCATCGGCCGTGGTGTCGAGGTCGTCACCGGCAAGGAGCGCGCAAGCGAGGCGCCACGCTGGCTCGGACAGTTCCGTAATCCGGGTGCCCTCGCCGTCGTCGTGAACTGCCAGCCACTGCGCGCCGGCATTCCAATCGATGCCGCCGAGCGCTTCGTCGTCGCCGGCCATGAGCGCCCGCCAAAGCGGAAATACCGACGTAGCGGTTGCGAGCAGGCGGAGGGACGGGGCGAGCGTGACGATCGCGGTGTCGAGAGCGATGCTGTGTTCCTCCATCGACGGGGCGTAACCCGCCTGGTCGATTGCCCACTCGAGACGTGCAAGGTCCGGCAGGTAGGGGAGCGAGGTGAGGCTCGGAGCGGTCTCAAGGAATGCCGGAAAGGCGGCGCCGTAGCGGGCGAGCACCGGATCGGCAGGGGGATGCTCGCAGGCGAAGGTGAGGGCGGTCTGGTCGAAGAACGGCGTGCCGACGACTTTCTCGGTCATCGGGTAGCTGAGCCTCAGGGCCTCGACGAGGCCGCTGAGGGCCGTGTTGCGATAGATCGCGAATCTGCGCCTGGCCAATTCGGAGTCCGGATCGATGGCCTGTAGGATCGCGCCGTCGTCCGCCAGAATCGCACGTGTTGCGTCGGCCTGCAGCGTCGCGAGATCAGGCGACACGACGATTTCCGATCGAGACGACATCGAGGAAGCTTTGCGCCTTCGCCGCTTCACCAATGAGCACCGGCAGCGCGGGAATGGCTGTGTCCCATTCGATCAGGGTCGGGGTCGGTCCGGCGCGGTGGACGAAGCGGCTGTAGAGGTCCCAGACTTCGGGCGCGATTGCCGAGCCGTGATCGTCGATCCGAACTTCGGTGCCGTCGTCGAGGCGCTTGCGCGCGTGGCCGGCGAGGTGGATCTCTGCAACCGCTTCGACCGGCAGCGCGTGGAGGGACGGCAGCGGGTCCTCGCCGAGGTTGCGCGCGCTCACGAAGAGGTTGTTGAGGTCATAGAGCAATCGGCAGCCGGTGCGCTGTACTAGCGCGGACAGGAACTCTGCCTCCGACAGCGTCGAATGCTTGAAGCGGAGATAGCGAGACGGATTCTCGATCAGTATCGATCGGCCGAGCATTGTCTGCGCGCGGTCGACATTGTCGGCAACCACTCTCAGCGCTTCTTCCGTGTAGGGCAGCGGCAGGAGGTCGGGCAGGTAAACGCCGCCGGAGACGCTCCAGGAGAGATGATCGGAAACGAGCCCCGGCTCGATCCGGTCGACCATCGCCTTGAGGCCCGCGAGATAGTCGCGGTCGAGACCGGCGGCGCTCCCCAACGAGAGTCCGACCCCGTGAAGCGAGACAGGCAAATCACGACGGATCGAGACGAGCTGGTCGAGCACCGCGCCGCCTGCCATGTAGTTCTCCGGATGCACCTCGACCCAGGCCACCTGCCCCGGCTCGGCGGCGACTTCCCGATGATGCGGGAAGCGGAGGCCGATGCCGGCGGTGCTTGGAATGAGATCGCTGGACAAGGCGGAGAGCTTCATGGAGGCGGCGCGGAGGCTGCTCACATGGCCTTCATGCTGGCGCCGGCGATCTTCGCGCAGAGGCCGGACGGCAGGTAGACGTAGGCGGCCTTGTCCATGTCCTTGGTCGCCTGGCCGGCGCAGGAATTGGCGCCGGCGGCGCAGTCGTTCTTGCCGGCCTTGGCGATGCCGTAGCACTTTTCGGAACCGGCCGGCTGCGCGACAGGTGCGGCCTGGGCCGCGGCCACCGAGATGACGGCGACGGCGAGCGCGCCGAGAAGGGTCGAACCGGCGACGGTCTTGAGCGAAGGCTTCTGCATATGACGAACTCCTCTTATGCTTCGATGGGCGGGATGCACCGGCACCTGCCGACGTCCCATGTCCCTCGGTTCGCCTCGACATCGGCAGAGGTTACAGAGGGAGGATGCGGTCACGCGCGTGTGAACCGGAGAGGAGCGGATGGCCTCAGGCGGGCGGGAAAGCGACGAGCCGCGCTGGTCGCGGCTCATGGCGGCTGCCCAGGACGGCAACCAGGCCGACTATGCGCGCCTTCTCAAGGAGATCGCGCCGATGGTGCGTGCAGTCGTCGCCCATCACCACCGCGCGCCGGATCGGATCGACGACGTCGTCCAGGATGTCTTGTTGACGCTCCATCGGATCCGCCAAACCTACGATCCCGCGAGGCCGTTCATGCCTTGGCTGGTCGCGGTTGCCCGCCGCCGGTCGATCGACGCGATCAGGCGCCGGAGCCGGACCGAAGCGATGGAGATCCGGGACGACACTTCTTATGAAACCTTTGCCGACCCTCTGGCGAACAGGGAGCTGGAGGGACGCGAGGCGACCGACGCGTTGGCCGGCGCGCTTGCGGCTCTTCCTCGCGGCCAGCGGGAAGCGCTGGAGCTGGTGAAGCTGAAGGAGATGTCGCTGGCGGAGGCCGCGGCGGTGAGCGGGCAGTCGGTCGGGGGTCTGAAGGTCAACGTGCACCGGGCGATCAAGGCGCTCCGGGCCAAGCTGAAGGGCGGATAGGATGTCCGAGGCTCTGGAGGATCTGATCGCGAAGCTGGCCGCCGACGGCGGCCGGGTCAGGCGCCTGTTGCCGCCGATGACGCGGGCCATGCTGTGGCTAGGCTCGATTGCGCTGATATCGCTCGCCGCGGTGGCGGGCTTCGCCGACCTGCCGCTGTTCATGTCCAGAATCGAGGACACGAAGCTGCGGTTCGAATTGCTCGGTACCGTGCTGACCGGCATCGCCGCTGTCGTCGCGGCCTTCCACCTCAGCTTGCCGGACCGCTCGTCCGCCTGGGCTTGGCTGCCGGTGCCGCCGCTCGGCCTATGGATCGGCTCCAGCGGCTACAGCTGCTGGCAGCACTGGGTCCGCTTCGGCCCCGACGGCTGGACTCTCGGCGAGAGCGCCGACTGCTTCCGCCTGCTCCTGGGCGTCAGCCTCCCGCTCGGTGCGGCCCTCCTGCTTGTCCTTTCGAAAGCCCGACCGCTGAATCCGATGCCGGTCGCCGTCGTCGGAGGACTCGGCGTCGCGGCGATCGCCGCCGTGCTGCTGCAGTTCTTCCATCCGTTCGACGTGACTTTCATGGACCTGGGGGTTCACGCGGTCGCGGTCGGCCTCGTCATCCTGGCGACGCGGATGGCGAGCGGACTGCTTCAGTCGCCCGAGGCTCAGACGTCGCGCGGATAGATGATGATCGAGAGGTACTGGCTCGGAAGCTTGGTCAGGCTGGACGGTCCGTGTGGTGCGGCGGCGTCGAAGAAGAGGGCATCGCCGGGGCCCAGGTCGTAGACCTTGTCGCCGTGCCGATAGGTGACGACGCCGGACAGCATGTAGATGAACTCGACGCCGGCATGCCGGAAGTTGGCATACGGCTCGGCTTCCTTCGACAGCGTGATCAGGTAGGGCTCGACCACGACCTCGCCGCGGAGCGAATGCCCGAGGAGCTGGTACTGGTGTCCGACCTTGGTGCCGCGCCGGTCGATGGTGACGCCTTGCCCGCGCGGGACGTAGGAGCAGTCGCGCGCTTCCTCGAGCTCGGCGAACAGGCTGGAGATCGGCACGTTGCAGGCGTCTGCCAGAGCCTGCAGCGTCGTCAGCGACGGCGACGTGGCGCCATTCTCGATCTTCGACAACATGCCGACCGAGAGCCCGGCCTGGCCCGCGAGCTCGGCGACGGTCATGTCGAGTCGCTTGCGGAGCGCGCGGACGCGGGTGCCGACCGCTTCCTCGACAGTGGGACCTCCCGAGGATGTCGGCGCGTTCGAGCCGGTCGCGAGATCGCCGCGCTTCGTCGTCGGTTTGCGGGCGGCCATCAGCAGTCGAGCGTCGTCCGCCGTTCCCACTCGGTCAGGTGGCGGGCGTAGTCGTTCCAGTCGGCATGGCGGAGCTTGAGATACGCGGTCATGAAAGCCTCACCGAGACCGGCTTTCAACACAGCCGACTTCTCGAGATTGCGGAGCGCATCGAGCAGATTGAGCGGCAGCCGCTTGGCGCTCTTCACCGTGTGGCCGTCGGTATACATGTTGATGTCGAGCCGCTTGCCGGGATCGCGCTTGTTGGCGACGCCGTCGAGGCCGGCGACCAGGATCGAAGCCTGCAGCAGGTAGGGATTCACCGCACCATCGGGAAGGCGCAGCTCGAAACGGTTCGGCTCCGGGATGCGGATCATGTGGGTGCGGTTGTTCCCGGCATAGGTCACCGTATTCGGCGACCAGGTCGCGCCCGAGGTCGTGACCGGCGCGTTGATGCGCTTGTAGGAGTTCACTGTCGGGTTGGTCAGGGCGCAGAGCGCCTCGGCGTTGTGTACGATGCCACCGATGAACTGATAAGCGAGGGGGGAGAGGCCGAGCTCTCCCTTCGGATCCTCGAACAGGTTCTTCTTGCCCTTCCACATCGACACATGCGCGTGGCAGCCGCTGCCGGTCAGGTTGATGAACGGCTTCGGCATGAAGGTGGCGCGAAGCCCGTGCTTCTCCGCGATGGTCCGGACCATGTACTTGAAGAAGGCGTGTCGGTCGGCCGTGACCAGGGCGTGATCGTATTCCCAGTTCATCTCGAACTGGCCGTTTCCGTCCTCGTGATCGTTCTGATACGGCTTCCAGCCGAGCGCCAGCATGGCATCGCAGATCTCGGTGACCACGTCGTAGCGTCGCGTCAGCGCCGACTGGTCGTAGCAGGGCTTGGCCTGGTGATCGGCGGGATCGGAGATCTGGGTCCCGTCCGGCGTGATCAGGAAGTACTCGCACTCGACGCCGGTCTTCATCTCGAGGCCCTTGGCGGCGGCCTCGGCGACGATGCGCTTCAACAGGTTGCGCGGCGCCTGATCGACCGACTTGCCGCCCATGACGAGGTCGGAAGCGAGCCAGCCGACTTCGGGCTTCCACGGGAGCTGGATGAGGCTGTCGGGATCGGGGACGGCGAAGAGATCCGGATCGGCCGGCGTCATGTCGAGCCAGGTGGCGAATCCGGCGAAGCCCGCCCCGGACTTCTGCATCGCCCCGATCGCCGCTGCCGGCACCAGCTTTGCCCGCTGCGTCCCGAAGAGATCCGTGTAGGAGATCATGAAGTACTTGATCCCCCGATCCTTCGCCGCCTTCGCCAGATCCGTCGCCATCACCGCCCCCTGTTCGCCTTGGTTAGAACGAGCCTCCGCCGGGTATCCAGTTCGTACCGGCAAGAGGAACCCTTGCCATCGCCGCCGCCTCGATGGTCAGCGCCACCAGGTCCTCGGGCTCGAGATTGTGCACATGGCTCTTGCCGCAGGCGCGCGCGATCGTCTGCGCCTCCAGCGTCATCACCGCGAGATAGTTGGCGAGACGTCGACCGGCCTTGACCGGATCGAGGCGTGCCATCAGCGCCTGATCCTGCGTGGTGATGCCGGCCGGGTCGCGGCCCTCGTGCCAGTCGTCATAGGCACCGGCGGTGGTGCCGAGCTTCGCGTATTCACCCTCCAGGGCGGGATCGTTGTCGCCGAGCGCTACCAGCGCCGCGGTGCCGATCGAGACGGCATCGGCGCCTAGCGCCAATGCCTTCGCCACGTCCGCGCCGTTGCGGATGCCGCCTGAGACGATCAGCTGCACCTTCCGGTGCATGCCGAGATCGATCAGCGCTTGCACCGCCGGACGGATGGAGGAGAGCGTCGGCAGGCCGACATTCTCGATGAAGACCTCCTGGGTCGCGGCGGTGCCTCCCTGCATGCCGTCGAGGACGACCACGTCGGCGCCGGCCTTCACCGACAAGGCCGTGTCGTAGTAGGGGCGGGACGCGCCGACCTTCACGTAGATCGGCTTCTCCCAGTCGGTGATCTCGCGGATCTCCTCGATCTTGATCTGGAGGTCGTCGGGACCGGTCCAGTCCGGATGACGGCAGGCCGAGCGCTGGTCGATGCCGACCGGCAGCACACGCATGCCGGCGACGCGCTCGGTGATCTTCTGGCCGAGCAGCATGCCTCCGCCGCCGGGCTTGGCCCCCTGGCCGACCACGATCTCGATCGCGTCCGCGCGGCGGAGGTCGTCCGGGTTCATGCCGTAGCGCGACGGCAGCACTTGGTAGACCAGAAGCGAGGAGTGGCCGCGCTCTTCCTGCGTCATGCCGCCGTCGCCGGTGGTGGTGGACGTCCCCACCGTCGAGGCGCCGCGGCCCAGCGCCTCCTTGGCGTTGGCCGAGAGCGAGCCGAAGCTCATGCCGGCGATGGTGATAGGGATCTTGAGCTCGATCGGCTTCTTGGCGTGGCGCGATCCGAGCACGACGTTGGTGCCGCAGCGCTCGCGATAGCCCTCGAGCGGATACCGCGAGATCGAGGCCCCGAGGAACAGGAGGTCGTCGAAATGCGGGACCCTGCGCTTGGCGCCGGCACCGCGAATGTCGTAGATGCCGGTCGCAGCCGCGCGGCGGATCTCGGACAGCGTGTAGTCGTCGAAGGTCGCCGACTTGCGGGGCGTGGTTATCGGCTGGCTCATGGTTCAGTACACGTTGTCGACGTGGAAGTGGTAGAGGCGGCGGGCCGAGCCGTAGCGCTTGAAGGCGCCGACATCGATTCCGGTGACGCCGGCGGCCTTCAGCTTGATCGCGAGCTTCGCCTTGTGATGATCGGTCATCGGCTTCTCGATGCAGTCGGCGCCGAGGCCTTGGACCCTGCCGCGGACATAGAGCCGCGCCTCGTAGATCGAGTCGCCAAGGCTTTCGCCGGCGTCGCCGAGCACGACCAGCGATCCGGCCTGGGCCATGAACGCCGACATGTGACCGACGCTGCCCTTAACCACGATGTCGACGCCCTTCATCGAGATGCCGCAGCGGGCCGAGGCATTGCCGTCGATGATCAGCATGCCGCCGCAGCCGGTGGCGCCGGCCGACTGGCTGGCGTCGCCCTTCACGTGAACTGTGCCCGACATAATGTTCTCGGCGACGCCGGTGCCGGCATTGCCGTTCACGATCACCGTTGCATGCTTGTTCATGCCGGCGCAGTAGTAGCCGACATGCCCGTCGATCTCGATGGTGACCGGCGCATCCACGCCGACCGCGACCGAGTGACGGCCGCGCGGGTTGGCAATGCGCCAGAGCGTCTGGTTGGTGTCGGGCCTCAGTTTGTGAAGAGCGGAATTGAGGTCTCGTAGTTCGGTCGTCGAGAGATCGACGACCTGCTCGCTCGCGTTCAATTCGGCCGCTCCCAGAAATAGACGGTCGACGGCTCCGGTTCCCAGATCCGCGCCTTGGCGATGTCCGGCAAATCAACCAGCGCGCGATACTCGGAGCCGAAGGCGACGTAGCGATCGGTTTCCGCCATCACCGCCGGCTTGCAGGCGATCGGATCGCGCAGCACGCCGAAGCCGGATTCGGTCCCGACGACGAACGTGTAGAACCCGTCGAGATCGGTCAGCGCATCGGTCAGCGCCTGCTTGAGGCTGGCGCCCTTGTGCATGCGGGCGGTGAGGTAGCCGGCGGCGACCTCGGTATCGTTCTCGGTCGCGAACTCGATGCCCTCGCGGCGAAGCTCGCGGCGGACGGCATTGTGGTTGGAGAGCGATCCGTTGTGAACCAGGCACTGGTCGAGCCCGGTCGAGAAGGGATGCGCGCCATTGGTGGTCACGGCCGACTCCGTCGCCATGCGTGTGTGGCAGATGCCGTGGGTCCCGGGCATGCGTTCGAGGCCGAACTGGGTCGCGACCAGCTCAGGGCGTCCGACCTCCTTGTAGAGTTCCATGCGGGTGCCGGCACCGACGATGTCGATCTCGGGCGCGATCTTGGCCAGCGCCGCCTTGGCGTCCGCCTCGCGGTCTGCCGGCAGGGTCAGGATTCCGTGGGTGTGGCGGCCGACGGCGGCAATCTTGATGCCGAGATTTTCGGAGAGCTTGCGCGCGAGGGCGGGGAAGTCGGTTCCCTCGGCGCCGCGCACAGTCAGCTTGATGCTGCCGGTCTCGCCACGACCGAAAACCGCAAAGCCGGCACTGTCAGGGCCGCGATCCGAAAGCACGCCCATCATGTTGGACAACAGTCGCCCGAGATCGGGCTCAAGTTTCGGATCCTTGAGGAAGAGGCCGACGATGCCGCACATTTTCGTAGTCTCCGGAGGAGGGGACGGCCGATGATAGCGGTGCCGCCGGTCGGGTCAACTCTCGGAAAATATATTTCCTGTCAGGAAAATCCAATTTTATGGCGATCGAAGCACCCGTGCATGAGCGCCCCGCCGTCAGCCTGATCGCCGAGGACCTGCCGCCCTACGGTGCAAAGCTCTATATCGGCGACACCGAAGGCGCGCGGGATCTCGCGTTGCTGAAGGAGAATGGGATCACCACGGTGGTGAACTGCGCCGTCAATCTCGACATCAACTACGTCATCGAGCCGAGCATCCCGGCGGACGGAATGCAGTGCGCAGCCGGCACCGGCGCGATTCGATCCTACAAACTCGGCTTGGTCGACGGCCCGGGCAATCCCGAGAGCATGATGCTGGCCGGGTACTACCTTCTGTACGGCGCAGCCCATCAGGAGTTGCCGGAGAAGCCCAGCTATCCGAGGCGCGAGCGCGGCAACATCCTGGTTCACTGTCGGGGCGGGCGCAGCCGCTCGGTGGCGCTGGTTGCGCTCTACCTGCACATGCAGCTGCCGAAGCAGTTCCCGACCATCGATGGGGCGCTGGCGCATATCCGCCATCACCGCGAGCTTCAGCCCGATGAATGGTTCGAGACGCCGAAGCCGATGCTGCTCGATGCGGTGAAGCGTGCCGCCGTCTGGATCCGGAAGATAGAGGAAGCGGACGGCCCGCTGGCCTAGGGGCCGATGCGCCGTCCGCTCGTGCGGTCGAAGTAGCTGAACGCTGCCGGATCGAACGAAAGCCAGGCCGCTTCGCCGGCGCGGGCACGGACGAAACCAGACTGAAGCACGGTGTAGGGGCGGGTAGCGCTGCGCACATGCAGGATCGTTTGCGAGCCGGTCGGCTGTATCGTCTCTATCGTGACTGGAACCGCGCCAGCCACTTCTTTCTGCGACAGCGAGATCATCTCGGGCCTGACCGTCCCGATTATTTCGGCGCTCTTGGTGGGGAGCGGCAGGTCCAGCGCGAGGGAGAAGTCGCCGAAGTCGACGCTGCGGTCGCCGGTCAAGCGTCCGTCGAGCTTGTTGATGCGCGGGTCGCCGATGAATTCGGCGACGAACAGCGTCTCGGGCCGGTGATAGGTCTCGTAGGGCGTGCCGCGCTGTTCGACCACCCCCTCGTTCATGATCACGATGGTGTCCGATAGCGTCAGCGCCTCGACCTGGTCGTGCGTCACGTAGATCGTTGTGGCGCCGAGATCCTGATGCAGCCGGCGCAGCTCGCCGCGCATCTCGGTCCTGAGAACGGCATCGAGGTTGGAGAGCGGTTCGTCCATCAGGAGGATAGACGGCTTGAGTGCGATCAGCCGCGCGACGGCGACGCGCTGCTGCTGGCCGCCGGAGAGTTCCGATGGATAGCGATCACGCATCGGGCCGAGCTGCACGCGCTCGAGCGCGTCATCGAGGCGACGAGCGATCTCGTCCGCTGGAAGGCGTCGTTCCTTCAGGGCGAGGGTGACGTTCCTCGCCACCGTCATGTGCGGCCAGAGCGCGTAGCTCTGGAAGATCAGGCCGAGCTGCCGATTTTCCGGCGGCACGAGAACTCCCTTTTCTCGGCAGAATACGAGACGCGAGCCCAGCTGGACCTCGCCACGGTCCGGATCCTCGAGTCCGGCGACGATGCGGAGCGTCGTGGTCTTCCCACAGCCCGAGGGGCCGAGGATGGTCAGGAACTCGCCGGGTGGAACCGTCAGGTCCAGGTCTCGCACGGCGGGGGCGCGGCCATAGGCCTTGGCCACGCCTCTCAGCTGGATCTCTTCCATGCCAGTGACTTAAGGCGAGACGTGCTGAATGTAGAAGTCGCGGACCTTGGCGCTCTCGAACCAGAGATAATCCGGGTCGGCGATCCAGCCGGCCATCTTGTCCCAGGCTTCGCCGCCCGGGGGCAGCGGCACGTCGCTCCGCGGGCTGACCGAGCCTGGATCGAAGAACGGCGCGAAGCCGAGCAAGAGGTCGCGGCTCTTGCCCTTGTCGTAGGGCCTCTCGATCTTCGCGTCCTTGGTGAGCTGGGTCGATCCCAGCGAGTAGGCGGTGAACAGCTTCGCCGCATTGGGATGCTTGGCGAAGCGCGCGATCGCCGTATAGGTCGGGTAGACGATCTTCGCCGCCGGGTCGAGCTCGACGACCATTTTGTTCACGAGGCCGTATTCCTCGTTATAGGAAATGTGCGTCATGTTCGACATGGCGATCATCGGGTTGCGGGCCCCCTTGGTGCCGGCGGCAGCGATCAGCTTCGGCCCCGACTTGTTCGGGATCGCGTCATTCTTGAGAAGGCGATAGAGCCACTCGTGGCCGGCATCCGGCACGCCGGGCGAGAGCTTGATGTCCTGGCCGGTCATGCGCTTGTAGGCTGCGGCCATCTCGTCCTTGTGCTGAACATACGTTGCGATGCCCATGAACAGGGAGCCAGAGTCGAGCGGGTCCTTGATGCCGACGCGGCCCTTCCATTTCGGCAGCGTCAATTCCCAGATGTTCTTGATCGGCTGCTCGTTCGGCCACGCTTCGCCCGAATAGAAGAACACCACCGCCTCGTTGACGCGCACCAGCAACGGCTCGCGGTTCTCCTTGGGGATCTTGTCGACGAAGTGCTTCGGCACGTAGTTGAAGAGACGGTGCTTCTTCAGCATGTCGTGGACGATCTCGCCCGAGCCGCCGGTGGTCACGATGTCGGCGTTGTACTGCTTGGCGTCCTGCTCGCGGATCGTCTTCTCGATCGTCTGGGTCGATCCCAAGTCGAAGGCCGAGACCTTGATCTCCGGATAGACCTCCATGAACCACTGCGCGACCTTGCTCATGCGCGAAGACGATGAATAGATCACCAGGGCGCCCTCGGCCTTGGCGGCCTTGATCACCTCGTCCCAGTTCTCGTTGACGTCGTAGGTGCCAAGCTTCGCCTGCTTCATCCAGGCGTCGATGTCGGCCGGAACCTTGTCCTGGGCAAAGCCTGGCGCGGCAAACGCCAGTGCCGCCGCAGCGACAGACGCCAGGAAAGTGCGCTTGAACATCCTCATGGTGTCCTCCTTACACGATCAGTGGGCGACCGCCCGTTCGGCCCGCTCGACGTCGGGCTTCTTCCGGCTTGAGAAGCTCTGTCCGGTGGTCAGCCGGACGAGGCCGTTGACGACGAAGATGATCATCACGAGCAGCAGCGATACCGCACTCGAATGCTGCGGCTGGTTCTGCTCCTGGTAGCCGTAGATGAGACCGGGCAGGACCATCGTGGTCGGCGTCACCAGCAGGACGATCAGCGACAGCTCGCGCATCGCCGAGATGAAGGTCAGCAGCATGCCGGCGACCACGCCCGAGCGCGACATCGGCAGGATGATCTGCCACATGCGGCGGAACCAGCCGATGCCCTGGACCCGCGCGGTCTCCTCCAGCGACTTTTCGATCTGGTGCATGGCGGCCATGCCGGTGCGTGCCGTGAATGGCAGGTTCTTGACCACGGTGATCAGGACGAGGAGCGCGAAGGTGCCGTAGAGCGCCGGAAGCGGCCCATAGCTGCGGGCGAAGATGCCGATGTAGATCGCGCCGAGCGCGATCGACGGGAAGATGTATGGGGCGAAAGAGATGCCTTCGAGCGCCTTCGCCATCACGCTGCCGCGGCTGCGGACGATGGCGTAGCCGACCAGGAGGCCCAGAAGGCCGTTCACGATCGATGCGGAAAATCCCAGCTTGAGGCTGTTCCACAGCGCCTCGTGGATGCGCGGGTTGTTGAGGATCCCGGGATCGCCGGTCTGTAAGGACTCGGTCGCGCCACCGATCCAGTAGTGGAGCGTCAGGTTCTCCAGGCTGTAGTCATTGGCCCGGAACATCAGCGATTCCCAGACCAGGATCATCATCGGGAAGGCGACGACAATCAGCATGAACACGCTGACGAGACCGACCGCGGGCCAGCGCCAGGCGCCGAGGCGCACCGGCCGGCGCCGGAAGCCCTTGCCGGTCAGTGTGACGAAGCTCTTGCGTACGCCGACGATGCGGCTGTTGATCTGGATGAACAGGATCGCCATGACCACGAGGACCAGGGCCAGCACGAAGCCGTCGCCGGCGTTGCGCGACTTGAGCGCGGCGTAGATCTGGGTCGAGAAGGTGAAGAAGCGGACCGGCAGCCCCAGGAGCGCCGGCGTGCCGAAGGTTCCGAGTACGCGGATGAAGGTCATGACGATCGCCGATCCGAGCGCCGGCAGCAGCAGCGGAACGGTGATCAGCATCAAGCGCTTGAACTTCGGGATGCCAGAAGTGGCGCCGGCCTCCTCGAGTTCCGAATCGACGCTCTCCATCGCACCGCCCATCAGGAGGAAGGCGTAGGCGTAGTAGTGGAGCGCCAAGCAGATGACGATCGGCAGGAGGCCGTAGGAGAACCAGTTTGCCGGCTCGACGTCGAAGAAATAGGTGGCCATGCCGTCGCCGCCGCCGTAGCGGCTGTTGCGGAACAGGCTGAGCCAGGCGAGCGCCAGCACCCAGGACGGCATCATGTAGGGGACGACGGCGAGGAAGCCGAACACGGAGCGGCCCGGCATGTCCGTCCGCACCATCAGCCAGGCAAGCCCGGTGCCTACCACGATCGCGATCGCGGTGACGCCGACGCCGACGATCAGGCTGTTGAGAAACGGGCGGTAGAAGAGGGCGAGCGACAGCTGGCCGGTGAAGATGCGCTCGAAGTGGAAGAGCGTGAAAGTGCCGACTTCTGCGTTGCGACGGTAGGCGAGGTCGTAAGGCTGGTAGGTGAACGCGTCGTGGAGGGCCTCGGCAAGCGGCGTGAGAACGAGGAAACCTAGGACCAGCGTCAGCACGGTGCCGAGAATGAGCTCCGGCCGAGCGCCGAGGCGTCTCAACACGAAGACGAGCGGCGCGTGCTTCGTCCCGGCCGTCGTCGTCATCGCCCCCCGCCGCAAATCCCTCGCCGCCTGTCAGTTACAATTTTATGACAGAGGGTCCGGCGCGCGGCAACTCTTTGCGACGTGGGGGATCGCCGCTCGACTGATTCCGGAGGCAGGAAAGATACCGAACGATCCGGCCGCCTCGGGAGGGAAACCGAGACGGCCGGGATCGTCGGAGACGCTATATGCGTCCCATCAGCAGCAGGATGATGACGATGACCAGGATGGTCCCGAGACCGCCGGTCGGGTAGTAGCCCCAGCCGGAGCTGTAGGGCCAGGTCGGCAGCGAGCCGATCAGCAGGATGACGAGGATGATCAGGAGAATGGTACCGACGCTCATCGGTGTCTCCTTTCGTTCATTGTTATGGTCCTGGGAGAACGCCGGGCGCGGTAGCTGGTTCCATGGCGCGCCAAATCCGAAGCCGCTAGGCTGTCGTCGGCCGTAGGATCGGCCGTCAACGAATCTCGGGTGAGGAAACAAGACATGGACGTGCGTGCAGCCGTTGCGCTCAAGGCCGGAGCGCCGCTTTCGATCGAGACCGTCAAGCTCGACGGACCGAAGGAATTCGAGGTCCTGGTCGAGATCAAGGCGACCGGTATCTGCCACACCGACGAGTTCACGCTTTCCGGCGCCGATCCCGAAGGCTTGTTCCCGGCGATTCTCGGTCACGAGGGCGCCGGCATCGTCGTGGATGTCGGCAAGGGCGTGACCAGCTTGAAGAAGGGCGATCACGTCATCCCGCTCTACACGCCGGAATGCCGGCAGTGCAAAAGCTGCCTCAGCCAGAAGACAAATCTCTGCACGTCGATCCGCGCGACCCAGGGCAAGGGTCTGATGCCGGACGGCACCAGCCGCTTTTCGCTCGGCGGCCAGCCGGTACACCACTACATGGGTTGTTCGACCTTCTCGAACTTCACCGTGCTGCCGGAGATCGCGCTGGCGAAGATCCGCGAGGACGCACCTTTCGACAAGGTCTGCTACATCGGCTGTGGCGTCACCACCGGCATCGGCGCGGTGATCAAGACGGCGAAGGTCGAGCCCGGCGCCAACGTGGTGGTGTTCGGCCTCGGCGGCATCGGTCTCAATGTCGTGCAGGGCGCCCGCATGGCAGGCGCCGACATGATCGTCGGCGTCGACATCAACCCGGCCCGCGAGGCGCTCGCCCGCAAGTTCGGCATGACGCACTTCGTCAATCCCAAGGAGCTGAAGGGCGACGTCGTGCCCCATCTGGTGGAGCTGACAAAGGGCGGCGCCGACTACAGCTTCGAATGCGTCGGTAACACCGACCTGATGCGCCAAGCGCTCGAATGCTGCCACCGCGGCTGGGGCGTCTCGGTCATCATCGGCGTCGCCGGTGCCGGCAAGGAAATCTCGACCCGTCCGTTCCAGCTGGTCACCGGCCGCGTCTGGAAGGGCACCGCCTTCGGCGGCGTCCGCGGCCGCACCGAGGTACCCAAGATCGTCGACTGGTACATGGAGGGGAAGATCAACATCGACGACCTGATCACCCACAAGATCCCGCTGAACCGCATCAACGAGGGCTTCGACCTCATGCATGCGGGCAAGTCGATCCGCACGGTGGTCGAGTACTGATGGAGACGATCTCCGAGCAGGCCTGCTTCGGCGGGACACAAGGTTTCTACAGGCACGAGTCCAAGGCCATCGGCGGGCCGATGCGGTTCGCCGTCTACAAGCCGCCGCAGGCCGCGAAGGGAAAGGTGCCGGTCGTCACGTACCTCGCCGGGCTCACCTGCACCGAGGAAACCTTCACCATCAAGGCCGGGGCTCAGCGTGTCGCTGCCGAACTCGGCCTGATGCTGGTGATGCCGGATACCAGCCCGCGCGCCGCCCGCTTCCCGGGCGACGACGCGAGCTGGGACTTCGGCGTCGGGGCCGGCTTCTACGTCGACGCTACGGCCGAGCCGTGGAAGCAGGCGTACAAGATGTACACCTATGTTACGAGCGAGCTGCGGGCCTTGATCGACGGCTCCTTCCCGGCGAAGGCCGATCGGCAGGGCATCTTCGGCCATTCGATGGGCGGGCATGGCGCGCTGGTACTGGGGCTGCGCAATCCGGACAAGTACCGGACCGTTTCGGCCTTCGCGCCGATCGTGGCGCCGATGCGCTGCCCTTGGGGACAGAAGGCGTTCTCGGGTTACCTCGGGCCGGACCAGGCGAGCTGGCGCGACTACGACGCGAGCGAGCTCGTACGACACCACAAGGTCGCCGGCACCATCCTTATCGACCAGGGAATGGCCGACAAGTTCCTGGTCGACCAGCTCAAGCCGGAACTGTTCGAGATGGCCTGCAAGCATTCCGGGCAGGGGCTGACGCTCCGCCGCCATGACGGATACGACCACAGCTATTACTTCATCCAGACCTTCGTCGAAGACCACCTGAAGCATCACGCCGCCGGGCTGGCCTGAAGCGACTATCGGAGAGAACGACTATGCAGAAGCTTCTCGTCTATCAGTCGATGTGGGCGATGGAACGTCGCGCGCCGGACGGCATGGAGTGGAATCTCGAAGAGAAGCTCAAGATGATCCGCGACGCCGGCTTCGACGGCGCCGGCGTCCGCTTCTTCGACTTCGAGCAGGCGAAGGCGCACACCACCATCCTCAAGGACTACGGCCTCACCTGGCAGGCGCAGTGCTATCCGCAGACGGTCGACGACCTGAAGCCGATCCTCGACAACGTGGCCAAGCTGGGTGCCGAGCACCTCAACCTGCAGCCGGACGTGCGGCCGTACCGGATCGAGGAGTGCATCCCCTACATCGAGGGTTGGCGCAGGCTGGCGAACGAGGCTGGCGTGCGCATGCACATCGAGACGCATCGCGACCGCATGACGACCGACCTGTTCTTCACGCTGCATCTGCTCGACTGCTTCCCGGACCTGAAGCTGACCGGCGACATCTCCCACTATCTCGTCGGGCGCGAGTTCGCCGGGCCGCCTATCAGTGAGGAGAACCACAAGCTGATGCACCGGATCCTCGACAATTGCTGGGGCTTCCACGGGCGTGTGGCGAGCCGCGAGCAGGTGCAGGTTCCGATCAGCTTTCCGCACCACAAGCCCTGGGTCGACCTGTTCATGGGGTGGTGGGAATACGGCTTCAGGTCCTGGCGCCGGCGCGCGCCGAAGGACGCGACGTTGACCTTCCTCTGCGAAATGGGGCCACGTCCCTATGCCATCGTCGACCGTAATGACGAAGACCTGTCCGATCGCTGGCAGGAAGCTCTCATGATGAAGGACATGATCCGCGCTCTCTGGAAGCGGATCGAGGCGGAAGAGCAGGGGGCGGCGAAGGCGGCCGAGTAGTCGGGGCGCGGTGACAAGTTCCCTCTGAAGACGGAACTTTTCTGCGACCTCCGAGTTGAGCGCACGACGCCCTGATTGCGGGTGCGCCCTAACCTCGGAGATTCACCTATGACAGCTCCTACCCGGACGGTTTCCGGGGTGCCGGCCGACACTCCCGACGTGCTGGTCGAAAACCGCCGCGCCATTGCCTGGGACGCGGTGATCGCCGGTGCCTTCATCGGTCTCGCCGCTTCGATCTGCCTCAGCGTCGCCGGCGCGGCCCTCGGCTTCACGCTGGCCGATCCCTACGAAGGTCCGTCGGCCCAATCGATCGGCCTCGGCGCCCTGATTTGGCTCTTCATCGTCAATATCGTCGGCATGGGCATCGGCGGCTACGTCGCCGGGCGCTCGGCGATGAACGAGACGACCATGGACGTGAAGGACTTCCGGTTCCGCTGCGCCGCCCACGGCCTGACCGTCTGGGCGATCGCCACGGTCGGCGCCAGCCTTCTCGGCCTGTCGGCCTTGAGCAGCGTCGTCGGCTTCGCCGCCAGCACCGCCCAAATGGCGGCCGCGGGTGCCGCCGCCGGTCTCGGCGCCGGTGGCGCCGCCATGATGGAGGACGACGACCAGATGGACATGGGCTTCCATGTCCGCCAGCTCTTCACGCCTCAGACGTCCCCCGGCCAGGGGCAGGCGGCAGCATCCGCGTCTTCGACCTCGTCAACGTCGAGTTCAGCCGCCCCGGCTACTCCTATTGCGCCGGGGGCGCCGACGACCGCGGGATCGCCGGGTCAGGGCGCACAGCAGCAGACTAGGCCCGACTTTGGCGATGACGCCATGGATGAGGCCGGCAACATCCTGACCCGCGCTTGGGGTCGAAACGGCCTGGCGCCGTCGGAGAAGTCCTATCTCGCGAGCCTGCTGGCGCGGCACAACGGCATCAGCCAGGCCGACGCCGAGCAGCGTGTCGGCGAGGCGGAGCAGCGGATCAAGTCCGCACGGGCGGAAGCCGAGAAGCAGGCGAAGGAAGCGGCCGACAAGGCGGCGAAGGCAGGTGCGCTCGGCGCGCTGCTGGCCTTCCTCTCGCTCGCCATTGGTGCGATCGCCTCGGTCGTCGGTGCGCTCTCCTGTAGGACGATCGGGACGCGCGTCGTCCTGCGCTGACTCAGCGATCTAGCGACCGCGCCGGGGCTTTGCCTTGGCGCGGTCGTTCTTCGTCACGGGGACCGATTTCCGTTCGCCGCCGAAGCGATGGAGCTGCGTCCGGCGCTTGTCGATGAACTTCCAGTCGTAGGTGACGCCGAGGCCGGGGCCGTCCGGGACCGGGAAGCATCCGTCCTTGCCGATCGCCTCGAGCTGGTCCGAATAGCCGCAGGCATAGACCGGCGGCTGCGCGTTCGGGCAGTTCGGACCAACCAGCGCGACCTCGTAGAAGTTCGTGTTGCGGATTGCCGCCGTGCAGTGCCGGTGCGCGGGCCCGGAGGCATGTACCTCGACATCGACGCCGAACGCTTCAGCCAGATGCGCGATCTTCATCGTGCCGGTGATGCCCATGTCGTATTCCGGGTCGGCCCGTAGGAAGTCGGTGCCGCCGGCGATGAGGAAATCCGCCTTGGGCTCGACGCCGCGCACGTGCTCGGTCTGCAGCAGCGGCGTTCTGATCATCTCGCGCAGCTTCTTGTGCGCGAAGGCGGAGACGCCCGAGTCGCGGAGCGGGTCCTCGTACCAGAAGAAGTTGGCGTCGTCGCAGGCGCGTCCGACCGCCAGCGCATCGGCGAAGGTGCGAAGCTCGCAGGCCGGGTCGATCATGAGCGTCATCCGATCGCCCATCTTCTTGCCCATGTACCGGACATTGTCGGCTTCTTCCTTGACGTCCCCGTCGTGCCAGCCGTGGATCTTGAAGGCGCGGTAGCCCAGGCCGTAGCACTCCTCGGCGAAGGCCACGAAAGCCTCCTTCGAGTCGAGCCCCCCGTTGCGGTCGGCATGGTAGGTGGAGGCATAGGCCTTGAGCCGTTTGCGATATCCGCCGAGAAGCTGCGTCACCGAAGCGTCGAACTTCTTGCCGGCAAGATCCCAGAGCGCGATGTCGAGCGGTCCGTGGCCCACGTGATCGAGCTGGCGGATCTCGCGCTTGAGATCGTCGTAGATCGCCTCACGCTCGTCGGCGTTGCGGCCGAGCAGGCTGGGCGCCAGCATCAGCGTCTGTGCCAGCGCCGCCTTGTGTCCGCCCCACAGCGCCACGTACTCGCCGCGCGCGCCGTCCTTGGTGCCGATCACCACGGCATACTTCGACATGGTGAGCTTGCTTCCCGGCACATAGCCGATGTTGCCGATGGCGCTCGAGCCCGAAGCCTCGACGCCCATGTTCTCGGCCTCGAAGGTGAACTCGTGGATCTCGACCAGGTCGATCACGCTCATGGGAACTCCGGACATGAAAAGGCCGCCCGCAACGGATGCCGCGGGCGGCCTGGATGGATAGGACGCCTAGATACCGCTATTGAGCCGGCTCCAGCTTCTTCTGAGCGAGCTCGTCGGCGGTCTTGAAGAACTTGGTCTCCAGGTCGCGCTGGTTCTCGTAGATCGAGCCCTGGTTCGGCGCCGGCGGATAGGGGAGGCGGATCGGCAGCTCTTTCATCCGCGGTGCCACGGTCTCTTCGCCACAGACCAGCATGGCCTCCCACTTCTCGAACGACTCCGGCTTGTAGATCAGCGGCCAGGCGTCGGCAGTCCTGTACTGGTGCAGCAGGAAGCGGCGCGGCTCGCCCGAGATGTTGGCGGCCGACGCGTGCAGCAGGCGGACGTGGTGGATGGTGATCGATCCGGCCTTGCCCAGGCACTGCACGGCCTTGGAGAAGTCGATGTTCGACTTCGACGGATCGATGCCGCCGACGAAATAACCGTTAGAATGGTGGTCGTAGGTCGGGCCCTTGTGGCTGCCCGGGATCACCATCATCGCGCCGTTATCGGGCTTGAAGTCGTCGATCATGATGCCGACGGCGGCGAGGTCGTCGTTGGTGTGGGGATAGAAGGCCCAGTCCTGGTGCCATTCGATGGGCGAGCCGAAGCCTGCGGACTTGAGGTTCAGCTTCGAGACGTCGAAGCGGATGCTCGGACCCCAGAGCTTCTGCAGCACGGCAAGGATCTTCGGGTGCTTGACCATCCGCTCGTAGACCGGATGCCAAGCATGCGGGGTCTTGATGCGGCGAACCTTCGGCGAGTCCTTGGTGTGGCCCGGCTCGAGGTCGAAAATGTCGGTATGCTCGCTGACCGCGCGCGACTTCTCCACGAACTCTTCGGTCACCTGGCGGAGCTCCGCGACCTCGGCGTCGGTGAGCACGTTCGGCACGACCAGATAACCGCGCTTGTTGTAGGTCTCGACATCCTTGTCGCTGATCATGCTTGGACTCCGCTTGGCGCTCGGCGCCGGTCTCGATGCCGCTATGGTAGCGGTAACATTTCCAATACGACGTCTCAGGAAAACAAGGCTCGCAGTCTAGCGCCGGAGTCGCTTGCCTTCAACGACAGGCTCTCGCTAGACTAAGTTTAAATAAATAAATGGTTTCGTGGCCTGAAACGTCCATCGAGACCGGCAATCTCAACGCTAGTCGGCCATCGTCAGGCCATGAGGGGAAACGTCGATGAAGATTTCCAGGCGGAAACTTTTGGGTTACGGCGCGGCCGCCAGTGTCCTGGCCATGCCGCATGTCGCGCGGGCGCAGGCGATCCGCCTGGTGTTCTCGCACCACGTGCCGACGGCGCACCTGATCCATGGCGTCGCCGAGAAGATGGCCGAGCAGGTCAAGAACGCGACCAACGGCCAGGTCACGATCGACATCAAGCCGGCATCGCAGCTGTTCAATCTCCGCACCTCGGCCGAGGCCTTGCAGCTGGGCACCCTGGACCTGTGCTGGAGCGATCTCGGTACGCTCGCCAACTGGCAGCCGCAGTTCGGCTTCGTCTCGATGCCGTTCCTGTTCAACGACTACGACCACATCAAGAAGGTCCTCTACGGGCCGATCGGCGAGCAGATCGCCAAGGAAACCAAGGACACGCTCGGCATCGAGACCCTGTCGCTCGGCGCCTCGGGCTTCCGCGTCTTCCTTTCCAGGAAGCAGATCGACAAGGCGGAAGATTGCCGCGGCATCAAGCTGCGCGTGCCCGAGATCCCGACCTGGGTCGAGATGGCGAAGGCGATCGGCGCCAACCCGACGCCGATTCCCGCCGGCGAGATCTACACGGCGCTGCAGACGGGCGTGGTCGACGCGATCGAGGTGCCGGCCGACTTCATCGTCTCGGCGAAGAGCTACGAGGTCGCCGGGTTCGCGACGAAGACGCATCACATCTTCACCGAAGTCTCGATGTTCGCCAGCGCCAAGAAGATGGCAACGCTGCCGGCCAACGTGCAGAAGGCGATCCGCGACGCTTCCGTCGAGCAGGTCCAGAAGTACATGTGGGAGGCGAACCTCAAGGAGCAGCAGGACGCCTGGAATTTCCTCGCTACCAAGGTCAAGGCGAACGCGTCGCCCGACATCGCGTCGTTCCGCTCCAAGATGGGACCCGTCCTCGACAACTTCGTCGCCAAGGCCGGCCCGAAGGCAAAGGCATATATCGAGGCAACCCAGAAAGCCGCATAGTCGGCAGAATCAGACGGCGGCTCTTCGCTGTCCGAAAGCGGACGCGAAGAGCCGAGCACACATAAGGCCCAACACGGCCATAACAGGGAGGAAACGATCATGATTTCGAGGCGGAGAGTCCTGGGCTACGGCGCCGCGGCGGGCGTCCTGGCCATGCCGTATGTGACCCGGGCCCAGGCCCAGCCAGTTCGGCTTGTCTTCTCGCACCACGTGCCGACGACCCACATCTCGCACAAGACGGCCGAGATGTTCGCCGACTTGGTGAGCAAGGGGACCAGCGGTCAGTATGCGATCGACATCCGGCCGGCCTCGCAGCTGTTCAACCTGCGCACCTCCGCCGAAGCGCTCCAGCTCGGCACGCTCGATTTCTGCTGGACCGATCTCGGCACGCTCGCCAACTGGCAGCCGCAGTTCGGCTTCACCTCGGTGCCCTTCCTGTTCAACGACTACGACCACGTGAAGAAGATCCTGCAGGGGCCCGTCGGCCAGCAGGTCGTCGGCGACGTGAAGTCGACCCTCGGCATCGAGATCCTCCAACTCGGCGCGTCGGGCTTCCGCATCTTCTGCTCGAAGAAGGAGATCAAGTCGGCGGACGACGTGCGCGGCATCAAGCTGCGCGTGCCCGAAATTCCGGTCTATGTCGAAATGGCGCGCGCGCTCGGCACGAATCCGACGCCGATTCCCGCGGGCGAGATCTACACCGCGCTGCAGACCGGCGTGATCGACGCCTTCGAGGGCCCGGCCGACTTCGTGCAGACCGGCAAGCAGTACGAGGTCGCGAAGTTCGTGACCCGTACGCACCACATCTTCACCGAGGTCTCGATGATGTCGAGCGCCAAGAAGATGGCGGCACTGCCGGCCAACGTGCAGAAGGTCATCCGCGATGCCGCGGTGGAGTCGACCGGCAAGTTCATGTGGGAAGCGAACCTCAAGGAGCAGGGCGACGCCTGGAAAGACCTGACCACCAAGGCGACCGCCAACGACTCGCCGAATGTCGCTTCCTTCCGCTCCAAGATGGGCCCGGTGGTCGATAGCTTCGTCGCCAAGGCAGGTCCAAAGGCCAAGGCCTACATCGAGGCGGTCCAGGCCGCCGGCAAGGCGTGATCTTTCCCATGTGTTGAAAACGAGCACCCCCGGCACTGCCGGGGGTGTTTTTTTTGAGGCCTAGATGAACTCACCATCGCGCACGGAAGACGGAGCGCTGTTCGGCAGGCTCAAGGCGACCCTCACCTTCGTGTCGGTCGTCCTGCTCTTCGTCTACTTCTGTCTCGTTCTCCTGCAGGTCTTCTTCCGCTACGTGCTGAACGAGTCGATCTTCTGGGCCGAGGAGTTCGTGCGCGGCGCCATGCTCTGGGGCGTCATGTTGAGCTCGGCGCTTGTGGCTGCTGGCCGCGCCCATATTCGTATCGAGGTGCTGGAGCTGATGCTGGCGCCCGCGGGCCGACGCATCGTCATGATGCTGATCGACATCCTGACGCTGGCGTTCCTGCTGACGCTTCTCTGGGCGGGCATCGAGCTGGTCGACCGCACCTGGTTCCAGCGTTCGCCGCTTCTCGACGTACCGAAGTACTCGGTCTATCTCGCGGTTCCGGTCGGTGCCGCGATCGAGGCGGTCTTCATGCTGATGACCTGGCAGAAGCACATTCCCACCGGCGAACCGACGGATCGCACGCTATGAGCATCGGATTGATGCTGGCACTGTTCTTCGTGTTCATGTGCCTCGGCATGCCCATCGCCTACTGCATGGGATTCGCCGCCATCTTGGTGATCCTGATCGACGGGCAGCTCCCGGTCCTGATCCTGGCGCAGCAGTTCTACGACTCTCTAGACAATTTCTCGCTGCTGGCGGTGCCGCTCTTCATCCTGGCCGGCGAGCTGATGAGCGTCGCGGGCATCACCGAGCGCCTGGTCGGGATGTCGAAGGCGATGATCGGCCATCTCCGCGGCGGCCTCGCCCAGGCGAACATCCTCACCAACATGTTCATGGCGGCGATCTCGGGTTCGGCGCTGGCGGACCTCGCCGCCATCGGCTCGATGATGATCCCGGCGATGAAGAAGGAAGGATACAAGCCGGCCTTCGCCGTTGCCGTCACCGCCTGTGCGGCGATGATGGCGCCGATCATTCCGCCCAGCATCATTGCGGTGATCTATGGCTCGGTGACGGGCGTCTCGATCGGCGCCCTGTTTCTCGGGGGCGCCATTCCGGGCATCATCGCCGGCATCTCGATGATGGCGGTTACCTGGTTCCTGGCGCCGCGCGCCGGTGCCAGGACCATCCCACGCGCATCCCTTTCCGAGGTGAGAAGCGCGACCACTCGCGCGATTCCCGCGATGATCATGCCGATCATCATCATCGGCGGCATCCTGTCGGGTGCGTTCACGCCGACCGAAGCCGGCAGCGTCGCGGCGCTCTATGCGCTGATCTATGGGCTGGTCGCACGCCGGCATACGGCCGGCTCGCTCTACCGCAACTTCGCCTCGGCCGCGGAGGTGACGGCGAGTGCGCTGATCACGCTCGGCGGCGCCGCGTTGTTCAGCTGGGTCCTGAGCCGGGCCGGCGTCGGCCAGCAGGCCCTGCAGCTGATGCTCTCGATCACCGAGAACCCGAAACTGGCGATGGCGATCCTCATCGTCTTCTTCTTCCTGCTCGGGACCTTCCTCGAGCCGGTGCCGGCGCTGATCATCGTCGTTCCGATCATGGGACCGCTGATCCGGCACCTAGGGTACGATCCGGTGCATTTCGGTATCGTCGTCATCATGCTGCTGGTCGTCGGATCGGTGACCCCGCCCGTCGGCGTGCTGGCGATGGTCGCGTGCCGGATAGCTGGGATCAGCTACAACTCGGCGCTGGGCATGCTGTTCCCATACACGGCGGTATGGATGGTGGTGATCTTCCTGGTCGCCTACGTGCCGGAGCTCGTGCTCTGGCTGCCGCGCCTGATGCAGTAGTCAGGCGGGTGGCGCGTAGTCGGCGAGGTCGAGCGCGGTCTTGTGCCCGAGTGTGCATTCGGCGAGCAGGCGCCCGGACATCGGTCCGAGCGTCAGCCCGCCGGCGCCGAGGCCGTTGCCGACCAGAAGGCCGTCGATGCCTTTGACCGGTCCCAGCATCGGCACGAAAGATGGTCCGGCCGGGCGAAACCCGACACGGGTCTCCATCAACGTGGCGTTTCTCAACCCCGGCGCATAGGCGAGACCGAAGTCGAGCACCTCCTTCTGGCCTGCGGCGGTGACGCGATAGTCGAAGCCGGAGCCGGTCTCGCGCGTCGCGCCGACGACCACGCGCGAGTCGTCGAAGGCCAGCATGTAGTAACTGTTCATCGGCAGCAGCACCGGCCAGTTCCTGGTGTCGGTGCCGCCCAGGCCCAGATGCAGGATCTGACCTTTCTGCGGCACGACCTTCAGGTCGATCCCGAGCGGACCCAGGATCTCGTGCGCCCAGGCGCCGGCGGTCACGATGACGGCATCACCCTCGATCGGTTTGCCATCGGCGCCGAGGCAGACCGCGCGACCCTTCTCGATGCGGAGGCTGGCGCGTTCGTTGCGATGGATGGCACCTTTCGCCCTGGCGACGTTCATCAGCGCGGCGGAGAAGGCACGGGCCTCCACCCGGGCGGCGCCCTCGACATGGATCGCCGGCAAATCGTCTCGGAAGGGCGGGAACAGGGCGCGCGCCTCGGCATTGGCGAAGCGCCGTACAATGCCGGCTTCAGGTGCGTTCTCGCGGCGAGCGAGAATGCGCCGCTCGGCGGCGGCCAGCTCGGCCGGATCGTCCGAGGTGATCAGGGCGCCGACGCGGCGATAGCCGTTGTTAGCCTCGCCGGCATCGACGAGCGCGGCGGCGAGCTCGGGATAGTAGCTGGCGCTGGCGAGGCTGAGGCGTAGCCACGCCGGCTCGTCGAGCTTGCTCGCCCAGGGACAGATGATCCCGGCGCCGGCCAGCGTCGCCTTGCCCTGGTGCACGGCATCCACGACCACGACCTCGGCACCGGCCGTCGCCAAGTGGTAGGCGGTACTGGCGCCGAGGATGCCGGCTCCGACGACGACGACGCGCATCAGGCGATCCGCGCGAGCAGCTTCTGGAAGAGCGCGCGGATTTCCTCGGAGCTGAAGTCGAAAGTTCCGCTCCCGGCGGTGAGTTCGGCCATCGAGATGCCCTGGACCGAGCTCGCGAATACGCGGTCGAGAAGCCAGATGCCGGTCTCCTCGGCGAGATCGAGGAAGGCCGCCTCGACCTTCTCCTGCGGGCCGGGAAGCTGGATGTGCATCGACGTCGCCTGAGGCGGATCAGGCGTCACCTGGACGCCGGGCAGGTCCCGGATCGCGTCGGCGACGCGGCGGACTTCCTGGTGGAAGGACGGCATGAGCTCTAGCCGTTCGCGCAGTCCTTTGCGTGCGGCGAGGACATAGGGATAGAGCTGGAACAGCCGGCCGCCGTAGCGATGCTGCCAGAGCCGTGCCTCGTCGATCAGCTCCTTCGGCCCTGCGAGCGCGGCGCCCGAGATGCCGGCGAGGCCCTTGTAGAACGAGACGTAGACGCTGTCGAAGAGCGCGGCGATCTCCGCCAGGCTCCGGCTGTAGAAGGGCTGGCTCTCCCAGATCCGCGCTCCATCGAGGTGGAACGGGATACCGCGCTCCTTGGCCATCGCCGCGATCGCCGCGACCTCTTCCCAGGGCAGCAGCGCGCAGCCGAGCGGCCGGAGCGGCATTTCGAGCACGATGACGCCGAGCTTCTCGGCGACCGCCTCGACGTCCCTCCGGCGAAACTGCCGGGAGTCGTCGCCGAGATAGGCGGCGGCGAGTCCGTGCAGTGCGCGATAGGCCTGTGACTCGTTGCGCTCGAGATGGCTCAAGGGGTGCAGGCCAACTGTCTTGACGCCCGTCCGGTCGCACCAGAGCCGGAGCGCGATCGTCTGGACCATCGTGCCCGATGGCATGAACACCGCCGCCGGCTTGCCGAGCCGGGAGGCGACATCCGCCTCGAACTCCTCGATCAGCCGGCCCTTGCCGTAGTTGTCGACAGTCTCGTCGGATCCCGCCTCGTCGGCGATCGCCTGCAGCATCTCCTTCGGCGTCGGCGACTTGCTGCGGGTCAGGAAGCGCGTGCAGCGGGCGCGGATCGCGTCCTTGTCGCGAGGCTTCGGCTGCGTCGCGTCGGTCACCGGACGTGCCAGTCCTGGGTCAGCGGCTTGGCACCGTTCAGCTCGCCGTAGCCGGCACCGGTCGTGCCCTTGGGCGGATCGCCGAAGTAGCGATCGTCGAGCGGCAGGGATGCCGGTTGCCATCGGAGATCGCAGGACAGTCGGACGCGATGGATCGGCGAGTGGTTGTCGAGCGATCCGTGCGCCAAATACATGCCGAACAGACAGATATCGCCGGCCTCGAAGTTCCGGGTGAGCAGCCGCGTGCCGCGGGACCGCGCGAAGGAAATCGCGTCGGCGCCGAAATCGGCCTTTCGCGAGCTGTCGGTCGAGATGTCGAAGCCGATCATCGGGTCGATCAGGTCGCGGTACTTGTTCGAGCCCTCGACCACGACCACCGGACCGTCCTCGACGGGCACGTCGCCGATCGGCATCCAGACGGTGCAGACCTTGTCGTGCGCGCGCGTGAAGAACGGATAGTCGAAGTGGAGCCCGGTGGCACGACCGAGCGCACCGGCACGAAGAAAGATGTAGTCCTGGTTGCGAGCCGGCTCGCCGAAGACCAGCGACATGATGCGCTGCATGTCGCGACCGTTGCTGGCGGCACGGAGCTTCTTGCCTTCGCTGACGGAGCGCCAGAAGGCGCCGAGGTCGGGCTCCAGCTCCTTCCGCTTGCTGTCGCCGGTGGCGATGCCGTCCATCGCCGGCTCCTTGATCTCGCCGACCGCGACCAGGCGCTGGAACACCTCCTGGCGGGCGGCCATGATCGCGTCCCGGTCGACCACGCCTTTGAGGTAGAGGTAGCCGTCCTCGGCCAATCGCGCGCGAAGCGCCGTCGGGTTGTCGAGAAGGGGGGCGCTGTCCACCATCTCATGGATCAGGGAGGAGGGCACCGGCTGGCCCTTGACCCGGCAATTGTCCATTTCGCTTGCTCTCTCGCGGCTCGAACGGAACCCTAGTTTAGACAGTTTTCCTGATCGGAAACAGGGAAGGGGGACATTCAATGCGCGACAATCCGCTCAAGACCAAGCTCGCACGGGACGAAACGGTTTTCGGGACCTTCGTGTTCGAGTTCGCGTCTCCGGGCATGGCCAAGATCGCCAAGTCGGCGGGCTGCGACTACATCATCTTCGACATGGAGCATTCGGGCTGGAGCTTCGAGACGGTCAAGAACCAAATCCAGTTCGCTCGCGGCGCCGGCATCGTGCCGCTGGTCAATCCGGCCGGCGACGATTTCAACCTGATCACCCGCTCTCTCGACCTCGGTGCCAAGGGCATCCTGGTCCCGGTGGTCGAGACCAAGGCCCAGGCCGAGGCAATCGTGCGCGCTACCCGCTACCCGCCGCATGGACGCCGCGGCTCGGCCTTCGGCGTCGCCCATGACGACTACATCATCGGCGACGCGCGCAAGACCATGAAGGCCGCGAATTCGAGCGTGCTGGTCATGATCAAGATCGAGACCAAGAAGGGCGTGCAGAACGTCGACGAGATCATGTCGGTGCCGGGCATCGACGTCGCCTTCGTCGGCCACACAGATCTCTCGGTCTCGCTCGGCCGGCCGCTGGAGTTCGAGCATCCGGAGTTCGTGAAGGCGCGCGACGCGACGGTCGCGGCCTGTCGTCGCCATGGCAAGATCGCCGGCAACCTGGTCGGCAACCCGACCTGGGGCAAGGTCTGGATCAAGAAGGGCTTCCGGATGATCGCCTATATGGGCGACATCTGGCTGATGCAGCACGCGCTCCAGACCGGCATCGATGCGATGCGGTCGGCGGTGCCGAAGTCGAAGAAGGGGCGCTAGACGTAGGCGCTCGATCCGTCGGGGCGGAAGGGTACCTTCCGCTCCCAGTGGATGTAGCCGTCCTTCTTCAAGACCTCCTCGTCGATCTCCACGCCCCAGCCCGGCCGGCTGGGGCGGAGCTCGAGGTAACCGTCCTTCGGCAGGTAAGGATCCTTCACGTAAGGCGCTCCGTCCGGCAGCCTGTACTCGAGAATCCGGAAGTTCGGCTGCGCCGCGGAGAAGTGCAGGTTCACCGCCGTCGCCAGCGGGCCCATCGGGTTGTGCGGAGCGACCGTCACGTAGTGCGCCTCGGCGATTGCCGCGATCTTTCTCATCTCCAGCAAGCCGCCGACCACGCAGATGTCGGGCTGGATGATGTCGGCGCCCTTGACGTTGAGCAGCCTGAGGAACTCGAAGCGACTGTAGAGCGACTCCCCGGTCGCGACCGTGCAGGCGACGTCGCGCTTCACCTCGGCCATCGCCTCGATGTTCTCCGGCCTGATCGGCTCCTCGAAGAACATGGGATCGTAGGGGGCGAGTGCGTTGCCGAGCTGGATCGCCTGTTTCGGCTCGAAGATCTTGGCATGCGCGTCGAAGGCGATCTCGTAGTCGGCGCGCACCGTCTCGCGCAGCTTCCGGAAGTATTCGGCGCTGGTCCGGACGACCTCGCCCCAGCGATGCGCGTGCAGGTCGACGCGGAAGGGGCTGAGCTTGAAGGCCGAGAAGCCCCACTTGCCGTTCAGCGCGTCGAGCTCGTCGCGGGCGACGACTGGGTCTGGAGCGGTGTAGACGCCGGCATAGACGCGCACCCGGTCGCGGGCATTGCCGCCGAGCAGCATGTAGACCGGAACGCCGAGTGCCTTGGCCGAGATGTCCCAGAGGCAATGGTCGATCGCCGAGATCGCCGCCAGGCCGAGCGCGCCCGGCGGGAAGCGGGTCTGCTGCAGGAGGTAGAGGATCAGGAACTCGATCCGCCGCGGATCGCGGCCCTTGATGAAGGTGAAGAGGTAGTCGAGGAGGGGCGGCAGCGCCTTGTCGGGCCCGTGGTTGTAGCACTCGCCCCAACCGGTGATGCCCTGGTCGGTGTCGATGGCGACCAGGAGCCGGGGCCGGTCCTTGTCGCGCGACATGTAGGCTCGAAGCCGCTCGATCTTCATGAAGAGGCCCGTTGAGGTTCGTTCGGATCAACCTACCACCGAAAGGCGCGATTGCGGTATGGAAGGCGGACACCAGGAGGGCGGGACATGAACATCTGCATGGTCGGCTATGGGATGATGGGCATCTGGCATTCGGAGGCGCTCAAGAGGACCGGCGCCGTGCTTCATACCGTCGTCGGCCGCCGCCCCGACGCGTCGAAGGAATTCGCCGAGCGCTACGGCTACAGGAAGTGGACGGTGTCGCTGGAGGAGGCTCTGGCCGATCCGGCGATCGACGCGGTGATCGTCGGAAGCCCCAGCGAGGTGCACGAGGAGCAGGCGATCAGGACCCTCGAGGCCGGCAAGCACATGCTGCTCGAGATCCCGATCGCGATGAGCCTCAAAGGCGCAGAGCGCGTGGTCGCCGCCGGCGAGAAGAGCGGCAAGGTCTACGGGCTCTGCCATCCCATGCGCTTTCGCCGCGAGCGCGAGGCGCTGCGTGCCCGCCTCAAGTCGGGCGAGGAGAAGATCCGCCACATCGCCGGGCGCTTCTTCATCAAGCGCCTCGTGAACATCGGCGCCACCGGCTACAAGCGGAGCTGGATCGACAACATTCTCTGGCACCATTTCTGCCACTTTGCCGATCTCGGCATGTACATGTTCGATGGCGCACCGGTGAAGCGCGTGCAGAGCTCGCTCGGCAAGCTGCATCCGGTGACCGGCATCCCGATGGAATGTGTGCTGCTGGTCGAGACCGAGGCCGATCAGACGCTGATGGTCCACGGCTCCTATCACGCGACGTACCGGCTCTACGACAAGGTCATCGTCACCGACAAGGATACCTACCTCTTCGACATCCTTGCCGGAACGCTGAAGACCGAGTCGGGCACCGTGCCGATGGAGAGCGAGCAGGAGAACTGCGCACGGGTGATCTTCGATTTCCTGGATTCGATCAAGGAAGGCCGTCAGCCGATCGCCTCCGGGCCCTCGGTGCTGCCGGCGATGCGCGTGCTGCAGGCGGCGCAGGACGATTGGGATCGGCAATACGGAGCCCGGTCGATCCCTGGTCGCCCGCTCGAGCGGACCTAGGCGTCCAGCTCCGTCTCCGCGCCCCTGAGCGGCGCGCCGAGACTGCCGCCGTCGAAGGCGACGCTCTTCACGACGGCGTGGACCGGCAGGCCCGGCTTCAGGCCCAGCGTGTCGACCGAGCGGCGGGTCAAGCGTGCGAGCAGGCTCTCGCCGGAACAGTCGATCCGGATATCGGCGGCGGTGTCGCCGCGGGGTTGGATTTCGGCGATCGTTCCGGCGAGGACGTTGATCGCGCTCAAGCCGAGCGGTGCCGAGGTCGCGACGATCACGTCGCGGGATCTCACACGGATGCGGACCCGGGATCCGACAGGAAGCTCGATGCGGGGGACGCGGAAAAGGCCGGCCCGCGAGCGGAGCGCGGTCAAGCCATAGGCCTCTTCGTGGGACTCGATTTCGGTCTCCAACACCGCGCCGGCCTCGGCTCGCGCGGTCGCCGGCAACAGGTCGAGGCTCTGCATCACGCTGGTGGTCGGGCCGACATGGACGATGTGCCCACCCGAGAGAACCGCGACGGTGGTGGCGAGCCGCGCGACCTCGACGATCGAATGGCTGACATAGACGATCGGCACCCGAGACTGGTCTCGAAGCGCTTCGATATAGGGAAGGATCTCGGCCTTCCGCGCCTCGTCGAGCGAGGCGAGCGGTTCATCCATCAGCACGATGCGTGGATTCGACAGGAGCGCACGGCCGATCGCGACACGCTGCTTCTCGCCGCCGGACAAGAGGCCGGGGCGTCGATCGAGAAGGCCGCCGATGCCGAGCAGATCGATCACCCGCTTGACCTCCTGGTCGCGGCGGCGACCGTCGGAGGTAAACCAGTGACCGTAGAGAAGGTTCTGCCGCACGGTCATGTGCGGGAACAGGCGGCCTTCCTGGAAGACGTAGCCGATGCGGCGGCGGTGCGGCGGCAGGAACACCGCTTTCTCGGTGTCGACGAGGGTCTCTCCATCGACGACGACACGGCCGCGCTCCGGACGTGCCAGCCCGGCGATGATGTTGACAAGTGACGTCTTGCCCGAGCCGGAGGGCCCGAACAGCGCGGTGACGCCCGACGGCGCCGAGAAGCGAGCATCCAGCTCGAACTTTCCCTGACGAAGGAAGATGTCGATCTCGATCGTCATTCGGGTCCGATTCGGCGACCGACCCGCTGCGCCAGCCACTCGGAGCCGATGAGCGCCGCCATTGCGATGACGATCGAGATCAGCGTCAGGCGGAAGGCGCCGGCATCGCCGCTCGGCACCTGGGTGAAGGTGTAGATCGCCGCCGGCAGCGTCTGGGTCTCGCCCGGGATGTTGGAAACGAAAGTGATCGTGGCGCCGAACTCGCCCATGGCCTTCGCGAAGGTCAGGATCATGCCGGCGAGGACGCCGGGCAAGATGAGGGGCAGCGTCACGGTGACGAACACCCAGGTAGGGCTCGCGCCGAGCGTCGAGGCGGCGGCCTCGAGCCGGCGATCCACCGCCTCGATCGAAAGCCGGATCGAGCGGACCATCAAGGGAAAGCCCATGACAGCCGCGGCGAGAGCGGCACCGGTCCAGCGGAACGAGAGGACGATACCGAGATAGTCGGCAAGGAAACCGCCGACCACGCCCTTCCGTCCGAATACGACCAGCAGGAGGAAGCCGGTGACGACCGGCGGCAGCACCAGCGGCAGGTGGACGAGCCCGTTGAGGATCGTCTTTCCCCAGAATTCGCGGCGGGCAAGCAGGAGCGCGATCAGCAATCCGAAAGGGAGGCTCGCCAACGTGGCGACGGTGGCGACCTTGAGGCTGAGCTGGACGGCGGTCCACTCCTGCGGGGTCAGGGCGAACCAGGTCACGTGATCAGTCGAAGACCGCGAAGCCCTGGGCCGCGAACAGCGGCCGCGCCTTCGCCGACTTCATGTAGGCGAGGAAGGCGTCGGCATCCGGATTGTTGGTGTTCGCAGTCAAGGCCACAGGGTAGATGATCGGCGGGTGCGCGTCCTCGGGGAAGGTGCCGACGATCTTCACGTTCGGATCGGCGATGGCATCGGTCTGGTAGACGATCCCCAGCGGCGCCTCGCCGCGCGAGACCAGCAGAAGCGTGGCGCGCACGTTCTCGGCCTGGGCCACCTTGTCCTGGACCGAGTTCCAGACGCCCAGCTTCTCCAGCGCCGCCTTGCCGTACTTGCCGGCCGGCACCGCGTTGACGTCGGCGACCGCGAGCCGGCCGCCGCCGAGCGCGGCGTCAAGCTGGAAGTTGGGCTCGATCTTGATCATCGCGGTCGAGGTCTTTGGCGCGACCAGGACGATGCGGTTCCCGAGGATGTTGCTGCGGGTGGCCGGCTTGATCAGGTTCTTGCCGGCGACGTAGTCCATCCAGTCGAGGTCGGCTGAGATGAACATCTGGGCAGGTGCGCCCTGCTCGATCTGTCGGGCGAGCGCCGAGCTCGCGGCATAGGAGATCGCGGCCCTCTTGCCGGTCTCCTTCGTCCATTGCGCCGCGACGCCGTCGAGGGCGTCCTTCAGGCTCGCGGCCGCGAAGACCACGACGTCGGACTGAGCCCGAACCGTGGTCGGCGCTGCCAGCACGACCCAGACAGCCGCCAGCAGGCTAACGATATATTTCATTGGATACATCGACGAAGAATAGCAGGGCGTTATATCTTTGCAAACATAACGGAGCGGTTAGCCCAGCTTGCGGGCCTGCCAGGAGGCGCTGCCGAACTCGCGCATGTTGAGGGGACCGGGGGCGGAGTCGCCGGATGTCCCGAGGAGCACGGTGCCGGACAAGCGGCCGTCGGCGAGCGTACCGGTGAAGGCGTAGGAGAGGTTGCTGCCCTCGTAGGGATGCAGGCTTGCGAAGGCAACGCGGTTGCCGTTGATCGTGCCGCTGACCGAGCCCACCAGGTCGAGCGTCGCATGGGTGCCGTCGAGGGTGCCGTCGGTCTGGCGAAGCCGGACGCGGTGGGGCGTGGTCTCGGCGGCGAAAGCGATCTCGACCAGCCAAAGGCCGCTCACGTCACCGGCCGGCGGCTCGATCGCTGCGGGTTTGGCGGCCGGCGTCGTGTCCAGGGCTTTCGCGATCGCTGCGCCGACGATCTCGGCCTCACCGGGCTCGAGGCTGAACGGCAGAATGAAAATCGAGTTCTCGGTCGCGCCGCGATCGTCGAGCATGATCTTCGGATCATGCGCCAGCAGCAGCTCGCGAAGACCTAGGCCGTCGAGCCCGATCCTCGCGCGATCCCAGGTGACCCTGAGACGCGGTGCCTGTTCGTTCGACTTTGACGGCGGCAGCAGGTCGGCGCTCACGCTGGCGATACGTCGCACATGACCCGCGATGATCTCGAGATCGCTGTTCCACTTCGCCCTTTCCGCGGCATGGTCGCGGCCGTCGGCCCAGAACTCGATCGCCGCGAGGAGGCCGAGCACTTCTTCCTTGCTGACCTTCATCGGCCGGCCGATGGCGTGGTGCGGGGCAGCATTGAGGCGGGCCGCCTCGATCCACTGCCGCTTGCCGAGTAGGAGCCCCGTGGACTGCGGGCCTTTCAGGTACTTGCCGCCGCTATAGGCAACGTAGCTGGCGCCACGGGCGAGATAGGGGCTCGGCCTCTCGAGATGCTCCGAGGCGGCGTCGACCAGCACCGGGATGCCATGCGGCTCGGCGGCAGCGACGCAGTCCTCGAGCTTGAGGGATAGATCTGCGTCCTTGGTGCCGATGGTCGCGATCATCGCGACGCCGGACCGCAGCTCCTCCTCCAGCGCTTTGCGTGTGCCGACCTGGACGACACGGGCGCCGGTCGTGCGGATCGCGTGGTCGTAGGTGAAGCGAGCGCCCTCGGGCATCACCACCTTGGCCGGGAGGCCGGACGTTTCGGGCAGGCGCAGCATCCGCTCGGGATCGCCCTTGGTCATGGCGCCCGCAGTGGCGGCTACCAGCGAGGCGGCGCCGCCGGAGGTGACCAACGCCGCCTCCGATCCCGTGAGCTCGGCGATCCGGCGACCTGAGGCGAGGATCAGCTCGTTCAGGCTGACGAAGCGGCCGGCGGCCTCGGCCATCGCCTTGGTCACCTGAGGCAGCATCAGGCTGCCGCCATGCACGGTGCGGGTGCCGCAGCAGTTGATGAAGGGCCTGACACCGAGGCGGGTGTAGATGTCGTCGGACATGCTCAATCTCCACGGCCGCGGGCGAGCAGGAAGGCGGCGACCAGCGGCGCTGTTGCGACCACCAGGAACGCAGTCCGGTAGCTGCCGGTCGTGGCGATGACGAACGAGCAGAGCGACGGGCTGATCGCGTAGGCGAGGAACGAGAAGAAGCCGGTGCCCGAGGTCGCCTCGCCGACCTTGTCGGGTGGGGCGATACGGGCGATTTCCGAGAGATAGACGCCGTTCCAGCTGGCGACGGCGACGCCGGAGACGCCGGCTGCGACCATGATCAGGGCCCACGGCCAGTGGGCGTCATGGAAGGCGATCACGGTCGCCATTGTCGAAGACGCCAGCGCCAGGGCCATGAGGGTCTTTCGTGCCGAGCCGATGCGGTCGGCGACCCAGCCGACCAGCACGCGCGAACCGACACCGACGCCCTGCATCACGGCGAAGGCGGCGCCGGCGGCGACCAGGCCGAAGCCGAGATCGGCGGCGAGGTAGGTCACATAGAAGCTGAACACCGCGCCCTGCACCATCGCGAAGGCGAATCCGGCGACGGTCAGCGCGGTCATGCCCTGTGCCATGCCGAAGGAGCGGAAGGGCGCGACGAAGCGCATCGGGGAGAAAAGCGTCGCGAACGTGATTTGGACCTCGCGTCGGCGCCCGGCGTCGAGCTCAGCCCGGAGAGGCTGCACCAGGACGACGCTAGCAGCGATCACGAGCGCGGCAGAGAGCAATCCCGCCTGCCAGTCCCAGAGGCCGGCGGCGGCAGGCGCCAGAAGCCCCGCGATGGCGCCGCCTAGCGGCACGCCGCTCTGCTTGATCGAGAAGACCAGGCTGCGATGTCCCTTCGGCGCATGCCGGTTCAGGATGTCGCTGCCGGCCGGAGGCGAGGGGCCGTAGGCGACGCCGATCAGGAATGCCGCGAGCAGCAGCAGCGGCCAGTAGCCTGATGTCGCCAGGACCAGCGCGATCACGCCGATCGCGCCGCCGAGCTGCAGGAGCCGGACGGGACCGAGCCGGTTCAGCAGCGGCACGCCGCTCATCAGGAACCACATGGTGCCGAGCGCCACCGCGGCGGCGAGATGGCCGATGCTCTCCGGAGGCACGCCGGCGGCGAAAGTGATTGCTGGTCCCAGCACCGGCAGAACGCGGGTGGCCAGCGACGCGGTCGTCTGCATGGTGAGCGTGGCGGCGAGCGCCTTTGCCCAGCCGGGAATGCCGCTGGCTGCGGTCAGATCACCCACTGGAAGCCGTCGACCTTGAAGTCCTGGCCGGTGATGAAATTGGACTCGACCGTCGCCAGGAAGACGACGAGTTCGGCCACGTCCGCCGGGGTGCCGAGGCGGCCCAGCGCGATCCCTTTGATCAGTTCGGGCTCACGCGCCTGGGTCAGCGAGTTGCCGAGCTCGGTCTTGATCACGCCAGGGCAGATCGCGTTGATCGCGATGGTCGGGCCGAGCTCCTTCGCCAGCGATCGGGTCATGCCGAGGATGCCGGCCTTGGCGGTGGCATAGGCGAACTTGCTGACGGCGCTGGTGACGCCGCCAGTATAAGCATTGAGTGAGGACATACTGGCGATGCGCCCGCCGCCTTGGCGTAGCATCACCGGTGCGGTCGCGTGGATGTAGTTGAAGCAGCTCTTCAGGTTGATCGCGATCGTCCGGTCGAACTCTTCCTCGGTGATCTCGACCATCGGTTTCGGCATGGACTTGCCGGCATTGTTGAGCAGGAAGTCGATCCGGTTCCAGTCCTTCACAACGACGTCGACGATCTCCTTGGCCCGCTTGTGATCGGCGACGTCGGCAGTGAAGCAGAGCGCTTTCCGTCCAAGTGCCGCGATCTCGCCCGCCGTCCGCTCCATCTCGGCTTCGAGCAGGTCGACCAGCGCGATGTCGAAGCCCTTGGCGGCGAGAGCCAACGCGCAACCGCGACCGATGCCGCGGGCACCGCCGGTGACGATCGCCGTCTTGTTCACGCGCGGAACACCTTCTTGTCGGTCCCGGAGTAGAGGGCGGCCACCTGGCGCTCGACCGACTCTTTGTGCGTGGCGAGCGCGGCCTCGTCGAGATCGGCCTTCGGCCGCTGCTCGTACTCGAAGTTCCGGTACTTGTCCTTGCCGCGCACGAGGATGGCGGAGTCAGAGACCTTGAGCTGGCGGACATGTGGCGGGATGTAGCGGATCGCCATGCCGATGCGGCGGTCGTCGCTGGTGTTGGGCTCGGAGCCGTGTACCAGCTTGATGTGGTGGAGCGAGATCTCACCCGGCTTCAGGATCAGGTCGACCGCCTTGGATTCGTCGACCTCGACCGCGATCTCCTGGCCGCGGGAGAGCAGGTTGTCCTTGTGATAGGTGTCGGTGTGCGGGATCTGCTCGCCGATATGGGTGCCCGGCATCGCCTTCATGCAGCCGCTGACCGGGTTCGAATGGGTGAAGGACACCCAGGCGGTGATCACGTCGGCGGGGTCGAGGCCCCAGTACGTCGAGTCCTGGTGCCAGGAGACGAATCCCGGGCTCTTCTTCTCCTTGATGAAGAAGGTCGAGGTCCAGCAGAGGATGTCGGGACCGATCGCGTCCTCGACCGCGTCCAGGATCTTCGGGTGGTGGACCAGCTCATCCGCCCAGGTGAAGAGCAGGTGCATCTTGTGCCGCCAGTTCGACTGCAGCGGCGCGCCGGTTCTGGCCTCGTGAGCCTCCAGGCTGGCGCGGTAGCGACCGGCATCGGCCTCGCTCATGACGCGGACGGGGGCATAGTAGCCGTCGCGGTGATAGGCCTTTACGGCCTCGTCCGACAGGATCTTGGGCATGGCGTTGTCTCCCTTGGAAAGCCTTGCACGAAAGGCCGGTTCCGTCACCCCTGCCGGGGCGTTGCCGGAACGCCGGACCCTGGGTAGGGTCCGACCGGGAGGGCGACATGCGGGACTATGTCGAGAAGCTGATCGGGCGAGGCGAAATGCGCGTAATCGAGCGCGAGGTCGACCCGCGCCATGAGCTGGCTGCGGTGATCAAGGCGTCCCAGGCGAAGGACGACCTGCCGATCTTGTTCCGCAGGGTCAAAGGCGCTTCGATGCCGGTGGTGAGCAACCTCTATGGCAGCCGTCGGCGTATCCGGGAGATGGTCGGGGCCGATGGCAGCTTCCCCAAGCGCTGGCTCGATCTCTGCCAGGGCATGCAGCCGGGCGCGGAAACCTTCCTCAGGAACGTGCCGACGCCGCCGGATCTCCGCGACTCCAAGATGTCGGCACTGCCCCAGCTAACGTACTGGGAGAAGGACGCCGGCCCATACTTCACCGCCGCGATCTACCTCGCCAAGGATCCCGAGACCGGGGTCGCCAACCTCTCGTTCCATCGCTCGATGTATGTGAACGACGAGGAACTGCGCATCCGTCTCGGCACCACGCACGACCTGACGCGCTATCAGGCGAAGGCCGAGGCAGAAGGGAAGGCGTTGCCGGCGGCGCTTCTGATCGGCACCGCGCCCGACATCTTCCTCGCCGCCGCGGCGTCGCTGCCGATCGAGACAGACGAGCTGTCGGCGGCCGCGCAAATCCGGGGTCGGCCCGTCGAGATGCGGCCGTGCAAGACCATCGACCTGATGGTGCCCGCCGACACCGAGATCGTTGTCGAGGGCGAGATCCTCCCGAACGTACGGCGTCCGGAAGGGCCGTTCGGCGAGTTCATGGGCTACTACGTGCCGGTCGGCGACCAGCACGTCTTCCGCGTGACGCATGTGAGCCATCGCGAGGGGGCGTACTTCCACGGACTCCTCTGCGGCTCACCCGAGGATATCGTGCTGCTGCAGGAGGCTACGGCGGCGCGCATCTACAAGGCGCTGGTCGGACAGGTGAGGGGGATCGTCGACGTCGCCGTGCACTCGACCTTGCTCTGCACGGTGATCAGCATCCGCCAGGAGTATCCTGGACAGGCGAGGCATGTCGCAATGGCGGCGATCGGCTCGCAGCTCGACTACAACAAGTCGGTGATCGTGGTCGACGACGACGTCGACATACACGACCTGCACGACGTCTGGTGGGCATTCCTGACGCGCGGACGCGCCGATACGCGGACGACCGTGATCGCCGACGTGCCCGGCTTCTATCGCGATCCGCACCGCGACCACTGGGGCAAGCTGATCATAGATGCGACCAAGCCGCTCGGCCGCGAGACTGAATTCGAGCGCCGACGCATCCCGGGCGAGGACAAGATCCGCCTCGAAGATTATCTCGTCCGTCGCTGAGCGCATGAACGTCCTGCAGACGCTGATCGGCAATACCTTCGAGCAAGGACTGCTGTTCGCCTTCCTGGGCCTCGGTGTGCTGCTGACCTTCCGCTTCTTCCGCTTCCCCGACCTCACGGCCGAAGGCAGCTATCCGTTGGGCGGTGCGGTGGCCGCGGCTCTCCTCGTCTCGGGCATCAATCCCTTCGCGGCAACCCTGGCGGCCGGCTTGGCTGGCGCAATCGCCGGCGCCGTCACCGCGCTGATCCATACGCGCCTCAGGATCAACGCGATCATCGCCGGTATCATCGTTATGACGGCGGTCTACACGGTCGATCTTCGCGTGATGGGTCGGGCGAATACGCCGCTGCTTTCCACGCCCTCGGTCTTCGGCGATATCGTCGCTGTCGCCAACGCGGTGGGACTGCCGGTCCGGGAAAGTGTGGTCACCAACATCGTGATCCTCGCGGTCTTCGTCGCGGTCGTCGCGGTGCTGATGGCGGCTTTCCTTCGCACGGATCTCGGTCTCGCGGTCCGTGCGACCGGCGAGAACGAGACGATGATCCAGGCGCTCGGCGTCGACACGGGCTGGACCAAGATCGTCGGCCTGGCGCTCTCCAACTTCCTGATCGCGCTCTCCGGCGCTCTGGTCGCCCAGAACCACGGCTTTGCCGACATCGGCATGGGCATCGGCATCCTGGTCACCGGTGCGGCTGCCGTGCTGATCGGCGAGGCGATATTCGGCGATCGGACGATCGCGGTCTGGATCTTTGCCGCGATCGTCGGCGTGCTGATCTACCGCCTGCTGGTCGTGCTCGCGCTCTATGTCGGCCTGCAGCCGACCGACCTGAAGCTGATCACCGCGGTCCTGCTTCTGCTGGCGCTGGCGCTGCCGAAGCTCAGGAGTGCGCGCTGATGCTGGTCCTGGATCGCATCACCAAGGCATTCATGGCGGGGCAGGCAGCCGAGGTGCGTGCCCTTGACGATCTCAGCCTGACCGTCCCTGAGGGCGATTTCGTCACCGTGATCGGCTCCAATGGCGCCGGCAAGTCCACGCTCCTGAAGACCATCGTCGGGCTTGCGGTGCCGGAGTCGGGCCGCGTTGTGCTCGATGGAGCCGACATCACGCGCGAGCCCGTGCACCGCCGAGCCGGATGGTTCGGCCGCATCGCCCAGGACCCGAACGACAGCACCTGCGCCGGGATGACGATCGAGGAGAACCTGGCGATGGCGGCCAAGCGGGGCCAGTCCCGCTGGCTCGGACGTGCCGTCACGCCGCAACTCCGCAAGAGCTTCCGCGCTGCGCTCGCCGAGACCGGGCTCGGCCTCGAGAACCGCCTGGATACCCGGATGGGCCTGCTCTCCGGCGGTCAACGCCAGACCATCGCCTTGCTGATGGCAACCTTGGCTGGTCCTAGGCTCTTGCTGCTCGACGAACACCTTGCGGCCCTTGACCCCAAGACCGCGGGACTGGTCATGGGGTTGACCGACCGGCTGGTGGCCGAGCGTCGATTGACCACGCTGATGATCACCCACAACATGGCGGATGCGATCCGCTGGGGAAGCCGGCTCGTGATGATGCACCGGGGACGGATCATCTTCGAGGCGGCTGGGCAGGCGAAGGCCGAGCTCACCGTTCCCGGTCTCGTCCGCAAATTCCACGAGGCGGGGAGCGACCTCGCCGACGATCGGCTGCTGCTCGCCTAAGAACAACCGGAGGAAACGACCATGATGAAACTGATCACTCTCGCCTTGCTCGCAAGTGCGATCGCGATGCCGGCCTCGGCGCAACAACCGGTGCCAGGCAAGACCTACAAGGTCGGCTTCTCGCAGATCGTCGATCATCCGGCGTTGAACGCGACGCGCCAGGGTTTCGTCGACGGGCTTGCCCAGGCAGGGTTCGTCGTCGGCAAGAACCTCGTGCTCGACTACCAGAATGCCCAGGGTGACGTCGGCAACGCGCGCAACATCGCGCAGAAGTTCCTGACCGAGAACGTCGACCTGCTGGCGCCGTGCACGACGCCGAACGTGATGGCGACGATCCAGCTCGCCAAGGGCGGCAAGACGCCGGTCGTTTTCGGCTGCGTCACCAACCCCGTCGAAGCCGGAGTCGTCCCGGCGGTCGACAAGCCGACCGGCACCAACGTGACCGGTTACTACTCGATCCCGCCGGTCGGGCGCAGCCTCGACCTCTTCATGCAGATCAAGCCGGGGATGAAGACAGTCGGTACGCTCTACAACGCGTCCGAGACCAACTCGATCAACCTGAACAAGATCGCGAAGGCCGAGGCCGAGAAGCGCGGCCTCACCTGGGTCGAGGCGACCGTCGCCTCGTCGGCCGAGGTGAAGACCGCGATCGACACGCTGGTGACCAAGGTCGATGCGGTGCTGACCGCGCAGGACAACACCGTGTCGTCGGCCTATGAGGCGATCGTGAAGGCGACGCGGGACGCGAAGAAGCCACTGTTTGCTCTCGACGTCTCGGTGGTCGAGCGCGGCGCGATCGCCGCGATGGCGCAGAATCAATACCAGGCCGGCATGGGCTGGGCGAAGGAGCTGGCAATCCCGGTGCTGCTCGGCGAGGACCCCGGCACGCTGAAGCCGGTCGAGTCTTCCGTGTACGACCTGCAGGTGAACCTCGAAGCGGCCAAGGCCGCCGGCGTCACCGTGCCGGAGGCGACGGTGAAGCAGGCGGTCAAGGTCTTCGGCGGCTGAAACGATCGGCGCGTGGATTGTGCTACGGCAGGTCGACGATCTCGATCCAGTTCGGGCCTTGGCCCATCGCCAGCCGCTTCAGCGGCGCGAGCGCCCCGGACTTTGCGTCGATCCGGTAGCTCTGCAGGTGATGTGAGTTGAGGCCGACCGCATAGAGGAATCGCCCGCGCGGGCAGATGTTGAAGCCGCGCGGGTGATCCTCGGTCGCCCACTCGCCGATCTGGGTCAGTGTCCCTTCTGTCGGGTCGACGGCGTATCCCGCGATCGTGTTGGGGGTGCGCACGGTGCCGTAGAGGAAGCGTCCGTCCGGCGTCAGATGAATGTCCGCCGCGGCCGGATTCCCGGTGAATCCCTTCGGCTTCGCATCCACGACCTGTTTCTGCGACACCGCCCCCGAGGTCGGGTCGATCGCGTAGACATAGGCCGTGCCATCGAGCTCGTTCAGCAGATAGAGGAAGGCGTTGTTGGGATGGAAGGCGAGGTGGCGCGGGCCGGCACCTTCGGCGGCGGAAACGAAGAGCGGATCGTTCGGCGAGATCCTGCCGGTGGCGGCATCGAAGCGCAGCTGCACGACGCCGTTGCCGTCGCGGCAGGGCACATAAGCGAAGCGGTTCGAGGGATCGGTCAGGACGCAATGCGCGGCCTGTGGCGTTCCGAAGACCTGTACCGGCCGCTCCTGGACCCAGCCGTTCGGGCCGATCGGATTGACGGCCATCTTGTTGCCGGCGAAGGACGCGCCGAGGAGGAACCGGCCGGCGCGGTCGGTCGAGATGTAGGCGAAATTGTCCGGAAGCTTCGTCGTCGCGATGAACGAGAGGCGCCCCGTATCCGGATCGATGCGGAAGCTCGACACCGAGAAGGGCTCGGAGCGGAGCCCGACATAGAGGTATCGGCGGTCGGGACTGACGGCCATCGGCATCGCCACGCCGGTGACCGCGACCTTCTCCAGGAGTGATAGGTCGCCGGTCTCCGGGTTCATCTCCATCACATGGACCTCGCGTCCATCGGCGTGGGAGACGTAGGCGATCGTCCTGGTGGCCATGTCTTTTCTCTTGAGGGGGCGGTCGGGCGGGAGCGGAAGCCTAGCACGCTCTTCCGACGGGCCGTGAGCCTGGACGGAAGGATGCTGAGGCCAGACCTGTTGAGGATCTCCGCCGTCGGAGGCGCCGTGATCTCCGGCTACCTGGTGATCCGGGGACCGCTGGCGGCCTAGGGGATCACGTAGATCGGGCTCGACCAGGCCTGGTGGCCGTCCTCGAGCGTCACCCGGACGTAGATAGGATTGTCCTTGTCCGGCTCGATCGTGACGTCGAGATCGAAGGCGAAGGTCCGATGCGGGTTCTCCTCGGGCAACCGATAGGCCCGGAGCCGCCGTCCGAGACCGCCGGCCTCGACCACCGTGTCCTCGGCACCGATGTCGGCGATCTTCCAGTCGGCCTTCGCCGGCTTCGTCGAGACCATGAGCGAGCCGGTGCTCGGATCATCGAGCATCAGCTCCATGCCGGCGAGGTTGCCGGTGGTGAGCGAGGTCCAGTCGAGCCGGTCGCCGTTCAGCACCAGCTCGCGCTCGGGGTTCAGGAAGTTGACGGCCTTCGCCGATCGGATCGCATTGCCGGCGATGTGCGCATCGCCGTTCCAGCTCACCTGGCGGCCGCGGCCGCGATATTCGGCGCCGTCCCAGATCACCCGCAGGCGTCGAGAAATGGGCGACGGAGCGTAGGGGCGGCGGGTGGCGACCAGCTCCGTGCCGCGCAGCACGTCGACCCGCTCGATCGGCGTCGGTGCAGAGATGGCGACCCCGAGCCCGACTGGCCCCTTGGCGCGGACGATGTCGCCCATCGTCGCCGTTCTCGTCTTCCTGGATGTCGTCGGGCCCAGGAGCGGATCGTCGGCGAACAGCTCGGCGTCGCCCTGAAACGTCACCTGCACGTCGAGGTGCAGTCGGGCGCCAGTGGTGCCGTAGTGGTGCCGGCGCTTGAGCGCCTCGAAGACGTTGTCGCGGGTCAGCGCGGGAAGCTTCAGGCAGGTGAGGCCGCCGATCGCACCGAACAGCGAGGCGCCGGGAGAGGCAAGTCCTGGCCGGCCCTTGTGGTCGTCGCTGTTGCAGACGACGCCGACCCGGTACCTGAGCCGGAATGCGTCGTGCAGAAGCCACTCGAAGGTGCCCCAGGTCGAGTGGATCTCGACCGAGCGTTCGATGCGGCCGTCGTGGCCGACCGAGATGTCGGCGTAGCGGCCGCCGACATGGGCGAACGTCACCGCCTCCTGGTCGCCGAGCGCGCTGAACAGGTCCGCCGCGGTATGCGCGGCGGTGTTGCCGTCGCGGCCGTCCATCACCAGTGCGTGGCTCGAGCGGTGGATGACGCGGCCTTCCTGGCGGAAGAAGACGTTGCGGTCGCCGCCGACGCCGGTGTTCCCTGACCACTCGTAGCCAGGCATGGTGACGAAGCGTCCGGGCTCGTGGAACTCGCGGGTAAGTCGGTTCAACTCGTCCCAGAAGGCCTCGGTAATCTGGAAGTCGTTGCCCTGGTGGCCGACGATGTCGAGCAGCGCCTGGTCACGGGCGAAGGCGAAATAGTCGCGGGCCGAGCCGCTGCCGACCGTCTCGCCGCTCTGGCCGTGAAAGTCGGACCAGTATGTCGCGACTTCGCCTGCGGCGATCCGGAGCGGATTGCTGCGGAAAACCTCCTTGCCTCGTGCGTCCTTGAAGCCGACCACGAGGTCTCCGGGCGTCGCGACAGAGAGATCGTCGAGAAGCAGCGTCCCTTCCTCGGCGCCGATGGTGAGGCGCTCGGGCAGGCCTTTCACCGGCAGGGTCGAGGTCAGCGTGAAGGTGCCGTCGCCCTTGGCCTGCGGATTGCCCCAGCGGTCGAGTTTGGCGACCGCGAGCCGGAACGTCTCTCCCGGCCGGCGCAGGGTCGGCATGATCGCCCGCCATTCGGCGACCGGTCCCGGGACCAGGTCGATCGCCGGCGAGTCCGGGAACTCGGTGAAGTCGTAGGTGGCGAAAGCGTCGACGTAGATCTTGAAGGGGAAATAGGTTTCGGCATTGGTCTGGAGCCGGATGCCGCGACTGCCTTTACGGCGATCCCCGAAGCGGATCGTCAGCTTCTCGCCACCGCGGAGGAAGCCGCCGATCAGCCGAACATAGAGCGTATGCACCCACGGGCGGATGTTGATGCGGTCGAACATCAGGTGCAAACCGGCCCCGTTGCTCGCCTCGGCGGTGGTGTAGTTGTCGCCCGCCGGATCGGTGAACTGCGGCTTCCCCATGTCGGTCGTGGTGCGGAACGAGATCTTGATCCCGCCGCTGTCGTCGATGCCGAAGGGGCCGGCGGTATAGGTCACCGTGAACGAGCCATAGGAGCCGGCCTCGAAGGCACCCATCGGCTCGAGCACTGCCGAGCCCATCTGGTCGGCGAGGTAGGTCGAATGCGGCATCTTGGGTCCGTCTAAAGAAACTGCGCCATCCTGGCGCCACGGATCGGAACTTCCATCAGGTCTTCGCCCCAGATGATCGTGCCAGGGTAGATCGCCATCATCTCGCGCATTATTTCCTCGCGGATGCCGGGCTGGTCGATCTGCTCCAGCATATGCGAGAGGACGAGCGTCTTGACGCCGGCCTCCTTGGCGACATGGGCGACGTCGATGTGGCAGCCAGCGCAGGCGCGATAGACCTCTGACGGCTCGGTACCGGCGCGGAAATGGGTCATGTGGATCAGCACGTCGGCCGGGCGGGCGAGCTCGATGATGTCACGGCAGATGCCGCCGCTGTCGCCGGAGTAGCAGATCGAGCCCTCGGCCGAGTCGATGCGGTAGCCGAAGCAGGTCAGCTGCGGCTGCATGTGGGACGCGTTGGCGACCGTGACCTTCCATTTGCCGCCGTCGATCACGTCGCCGGCCTTGAGCTCGGTCACGGCGGGCTCCGGCCATTTCCGCGGCGGCGTGCCGCCGCGCGCGACCAGCATGTCGATGCTGCCCGGATGTTCGATGCGCGCATTGATGTCGGGAGCGAAGGCGCCATCGCGCGAGAACAATAGGTTGGTCATGCGCTGGATCGGCGGCGGCCCATAGACCTTGAGCTCCGGAATCCGGTCGGCCCCCATGTCCCAGCGCTGTAGCACCATTCGCGGGTAGTCGAGGCAGTGGTCCGAATGCAGGTGGCTGAAGAAGACGTGAGTGACGTCGGTCGAGGTATGCCCCGACTCTATCAGCCGCTGATGCGAACCGGCGCCGTGATCCATGACGATCGTGTCGCCGCCGACCTCGATCAGATAGCCGGAGCTGGCACGCTTGGTGGACGGCGAAGGCGTCCCGGTGCCGAGAAGGGTGAGCTTCATGGCTCAGTCCGGGATCACCGGCAGCACGACCCGCGACGGGTATCGCGGATCGTGGAACACGGTCTGATGCGCGACCCGAAGCTCAGGATCCGACCAGAAGTCGCGGCCGGTGTTGTGGTTGCGGTCGAAATTGGGGAAGTCGGAGCTGGCGATGTCGAGGCGGATCCGCGATCCCTTCCTGAAGCGGATGCCGACCTGCATCATCGGGATCACGAATTCCTGCGGGGTGCCGGCGTCGAGCATAACCTGCTTGTCGAACCCCTTGCGGAAGCGCGCCCGCATGATGCCGTAGCAGAGATTCTGGGCGAGGCCGTCGGGGCCGACCTCGATCAGCTTGGCGGCGAAGTCGGTATCCGGGCAGTCGGACGCGGCCCAGAGATGGACCGTGACCGGGCCGATCACCAGCATGTCTCGATCGAGGGGGGCGGTCTGGTAGACGAGAATGTCGCGGCGCCGTCCGAGGATCGCCTGATCGCAAGGCGCAGCCTGGGCATCCAGGCCCATCAGGCTCATCACCGGGTCGGCCGGATCGTAGTCGTAGCGGTCGGGCTCGGATGACTTGGTCTCCAGGCTCAGCGTGCCGTCACCGGCCGGTGTATTGGCCTTTCCGCCGCTGCCAAGGAAGAAGTCGGTGAAGCGGGTGCGCGCCAGCGGCCATTCCTTCTCGTGGCGCCAGACGTTGTCGTTCAGCACGAACAGCTTCACCGGCGGCTCGCCCTCGAGGCCGTTCTCGATGCCCTTGATCTCGCGGTCGAAGAAGCGGACGAGCTCGACCGGGTACGAGGCGTTGGCACGCGCGCCATAGTCGCGGGGGCCGAGCGTGCCGACCCACTTGTCGGTCGAATGTCCCCAGGGTCCGACGACCAGGCGGTGTCGGCCGCGCAGGTCGGCGGGTCCGTTCTTCTCGATGCCGATGTAGTTGTTTGTCGTGCCGCCGAGGCGATCCCACCAGCCGGTGGTGCAGCTGACCGGCACCTGGGCCTTCGGGTGCGATTTGTCGAACGCCCAATAGTCGTGATGTGCCTCGCGGAAGTGCCGGTGCGTGGCCTCGGTCAATGTCGAGAACACGTCCTTGGGGATCGTCTCGAGCGGTAGGCGCCAGATCCACTTGCCGCGGTCGACGCGGGTCCAGGCGTCGTCGGCGTCAGCGCGCGTATAGGGACCGAACGGATCGCCGGCGCGCTTGCGCGCGTTTGCCGCCATGGTGTGGATCCATTGCAGCCGGCGTCCGGTCTCAAGGATGCCGTAGTTCATCTCCGTGTGCTTCATCGCCATGCCGCTCGTGTACATGGCCTTCAGCGACGGCGGCTGTTCCCCCACCAGAAGCCAGCAGAGCGAGGAGGGATAGGAGTTGCCCCAGGTCCCGACCTGGCCGGTCGATCCGTCGAGCGCCGCCGCCCACTCGACGGAGTCGTAGCCGTCCGGCTTGTTCTGCTCGGCACCCTTGTGGCCGAACATCCAGTGATAGTCGCCTTCCGACTCGTAGCGGCCGCGGATGTCCTGGACCGCGACGATGTAGCCTCGCGCGGCGATCGCCTGCGCGTCCTTGACGTAGAGGTCGCCGGCCTTGTCGTAGGGCGTGCGGCAGAGCAGCACCGGGTACCTGCCGCCTCCCTCCGGCCGATAGACATCGGCGCAGAGGACGGTGCCGTCCCGCATTTTGCCGGGAACGTTCCTGGTGACGCTGACGGCGCTGAGGCGGGTCTGGTCGGTCATGGTTCTTACTTCTTCGTAATGTTCCAGTAGGCGAGGGTCGGCGCCTTGATAACGCCGTCGACGCGGTCCGTGCGCCAGGCACTGACCGACTGATACTGGCCGGCCGGGATCAGCGGCACGTATTCCCAGAGTCGCTTGTGGAAGGCCTCGAGAAGCCGCTTACGCTCGGCCGGGTCCGTCGAGTCGATCAGCTGAAGGCGAAGCTTCTCGCCTTCCTCGTCGCAGGGCCAGCCCGCGCCGTTGGTCCCGCCGCAGCTGAGGTCGACATAGAAATTGCCGATCGGATGGAACACGACGGCGCCCGGCGACCCGGCCGGGAACAGGTTCCAGCCGCCCTCGCCCGGCTTGTCCTTCTTGATCCAGCGGGCGATTGCCGCGCCCCAGTCGAAGTTCATGACCTCCACGTTGAAGCCGATCGCCTTCATTTGCTCGACGACGACGGGGAAGGTCGAGCGGCTGAGGGCGGTCTCGTTCGAGGCGAGCATGTAGACCTTCTCGCCCTTGTAGCCCGACTCCTGCAGGAGCTGCTTGGCCTTCGCCATGTCGGGCTTGCGATAGGGCTCTGAGCCCACCTCGGTGTCGAAAGGACCGCCGCAGGTGAAGAACGCATAGCATTGCTTGAAGCGTTCCTTGTCGCCGACGAAGGCCATCATCAGGTCCTCCTGGCTGGTCGACAGGGCCAGCGCCTGACGGGCCTTTACGTTGTTGAAAGGCGGGAAAAGCATGTTCGGCCGGATCCACGCCTGGCTGTCGAGCAGGACCGCCGTGTCGATCTTGATGTCCTTCGACGGCTTCAGGATCGGCAGCACGTCGGCAGCCGGCTGCTGCAGGAAGTCGACCTCGCCGCGGACGAGCGCGTTGGCCGAGGTCGTGTTGTCGGGCAGCACGACCCATTCCATGCGGTCGACCTTCACCAGCTTGGCGCCGGCGAGCCCGCTGGCCGGCTCGGTGCGCGGCTTGTAGTCGGCGAACTTGTCGTAGACGGTCTTGGACCCCGGCGCCCATTCGGCCTTGTTGAACTTCCACGGGCCGGAGCCGATCGCCTCGGTGACCGGTGTGTTGGGGTCGGTCATCGCTTCCTTCTCGCGCATGATGACCGGAAGTTGCCCGACGCCCGATCCCAGCGAGAACTCGACGAAGCCGAACTTCTCCTTGAGCTTGAGGCCGAGGACACGATCGTCCTTGGCTTCGAATGCCGCGCCCGACGCCGCCATGCGCCGGCCCATCGCGTCGCGCTTCATCCAGCGATTCAGGGACGCGATCACGTCCTTGGTCGTGACCGTCGAACCGTCATGGAACTTGAGGTCCCGGCGCAGCGTGAAGGTATAGGAGAGCCCGTCCGGGCTCTTGTCGTAGCTCTCGATCATCATCGGCTGGGCCTCGAACTTGTCGTTCCAGGCGAACAGCGACTCGAAGATCTGGATACCGTGAATGCGGGTGAGGTTGACGGTGACCGCTACCGGGTCGAGCACGCGGAGATCGGCCTCCGGCACGACCTTCAGCACCGTCTGCGCCGACGCGGTGCCGGCGATCAAGGTGGACCCCAAGAGCAGCGCGGCAAGATGACGAGAAGACATCGTTTTCGGCTCCCTGTTGTCTTGTGTCATTGGGACGCGGACTAGCCGCGCCAGGCAGTGAACAGCAGCGGGTGATCGGACGGCGGAACAAAGACGCGCTGCCAGGAGAGCGGCGCGTCGCGATAGGTGCGGCCGCGAATGATCCAGACGAGCCCGGTCGTTCCGGGCGAGACCGACATCAGCCGACAGGCACGCGGCGGCAGTACCTGAACCGAGACCGTCTGCTCGACTTTGAGCGTCGGGCGGTGGTAGCGGACGGCGAGCATGTCGCGGACATGACGCAGCTCGTCCTTGTCGAGCCTGGCGATCTCGCCGAAGTGGCGACCGCTCAGAAGGACTTCCGAGACGATCTCGAACTCGTTGTTGATGCCGATGCGACGGAGCACGCGGACATAGCTCGGCTCGGCGCCGAGGAAGCGGGCCCAGGGACCTTGCTCGCCGAGCATGTCGACCGAGATCGCCTCGATCGCGATCGGCAGGATCGACTGCTCGTCCTCGGCAAGGAAGCGGAAGTGACGGACCTGCTCGTCGCGGACGTTGCCGATCGCGACGAAGGTGCCGCTGCCGTGACGGCGCACCAGCACGCCTTCGTCGCCGAGCTGCTGCAGCGCCTTCTGTACGGTGCCGACGCTGGCGCCGTAGCCGGCGGCCAGCTCGGTCTCCGCCGGAAGCTGGTCGCCCGGCTTCCATTCGCCTGCCTCGATGCGGGTCAGCAGGTTGTCCGCGAGGTCGCGATATTTGGGGGCGCCGCTGGGCTTTGCCGGCGTATGGGACGCCGAAGCGCGGTGGGAGCGAGGTTCCTGTCTCACTCCTCTATAGTAATTTTAGGGAATTTCCTGCGGCAAGCCGGATTCTGGTGTGTGTGGGCAAAATTACTATAGAGGAGTAAGCCAGCCTATATCGTCTTGGTCTTCTTGTATTTTTCGGCCTTCCAGAGGTCGTCATTGATGATCCGGCGCAGTCGCTCGGCGACTTCCCACATATCGACGTAGCGGTGATAGAGGGCGCTGAGCCCGAAGCGGATGCTGTCCGGCGGGCGGAACGAGGAGACGACGCCGGCGTCCGCCAACGCCCCGACGACGGCAGCGCCGGCCGGGTGGCGGAGCGCCACGAAACCGCCGCGCTCGTCGGCGTTTGCAGGGCTGCCGATCTCGACGATGTCCTTGGTGAGATCGATCAGTAGATCGCCGAGCGCGGCATGTTTGGCGAAGACCCGCGCCGGTTCGACCTCGGCCCAGATGTCGAAGGCACCTTCCATGATCGCGTTCGCGATCACCGAGGGCGTGCCGACGACGAAGCGCGCCATGCCGGGGCCGGGTACGTAGTCGGTCGAGAAGGTGAAGGGATTGGCGTGCCCCATCCAGCCGGCAAGCGCCGGCTTCACCGCCTCCTGGTGCCTTCGCGCGATGAATGCATAGGCCGGCGACCCGGGGCCGCCGCAGAGGTACTTGTAGCCGCAGCCGACGGCGAAGTCGGCGTCGGTGCCATCCAGGTTGGCCGGCACCGCGCCGGCGCCATGTGACAGGTCCCAGACCGTCAGCGCGCCTTTCGCGTGGGCGGCGGACGTGAGTCGCTTGATGTCGAGGCGGCGCGCACTGCGGTAGTCGACCTGGCTCAGATAGACGACGGCCGTCCGGTCATCGATCGCCGCCTCGATCGGCTCGCCGTCGGCGACAAGGTGAAGCTCGATCTCCGGCCGCAGCGTCTTCAGTCCTTGCACGACATAGAGATCGGTCGGGAAGGTGCCGGCCTGGGAAACGATGCGCGGCCGTCCAGGCCGCAGCGACAGGGCCGCCGCCAGCGTCTTGAACAGGTTGATCGAGGTGGTGTCGCCGACCACGACCTCGTCGGGGGCGGCGCCCAGGATGGGCGCGAGCTTGGATCCGAGCCGGCGTGGCGCGTCGAGCCAGGTTGACTCGCTCCAGCCTCGGCGACGCAGGTTCCGCCACTCGGCGAGATGCGCCTCGATGCGTGCGGGCACGTCGACGGGCATCGCGCCGATTGAGTTGGCGTCGAAATAGAGCGTACCGGGCTCGCCAGGGGCGAAGCGGTCGGCGAGATCGCGCAGCGGGTCCCCGGCGTCGAGCTTCTCGCAGTCGGCGCGAGACGTCATGTGCGGCCGAGCCCGGTCAGGGCCTCCCGGATCATCGCGTTCGACTGCCGCAGCACCATCGGCTTCCATTCAGGATCGGATGGATAGAACAGTTCGCGCACCTGACCACGAACCTCGCGACCGCGCGGCGATTGGGGATCGCCGTGCTGGAAAAGCCAGTTCTCTTCGCAGAGCGGCTCGAGCAGGCTCGGCTTCGAACGGGTGCGCATCTCGACCAGGCAGCTGGTGACCTTGACGTCGGGGAGCATGGCCTGGGCGGCGTACATGAGGAGGCCCGGCACGTCGCTCTGGGCATGTCCATGTTCGACCGGCACCGCCTCGATCGGCGTGCAGTGCTCGAACCAGTCGCGGGAGTGCGTGCCGGCGGCGCGGTCGTCGACGAAGAGGTCGCAGAAGCCGAATACGCCGCCGCCGGTGTGATAGTCGATCAGGCAAATCTCCGCAGCCGGCGCCATGAAAGTCCGGACGATCTCCCGATAGGTCCGGTTCGACCAGGCTGGCTCGTTGCCACCGAAGAAGGTGCCCTTGGGATTGACGTACTGTCCCCCATGAATTGCCTTGGCGAGGAAGTCGCCATTCGGGTTGCCGTAATGCGCCCGGATCGCGGCATCCGAACGCGCAACGATCTCAGCCGACCAGCTCTCGGGATTGATGTGATGCCGGAGCGCCACGTAGTCGGCGTTGACCGGATACGGCTTGGTGTGGTCGAGGAAGTTCCGATTGAGGTCGATGTTGCCTTCGTTCACGCGGCGTTGCCAGGCGAAGCCATGCGGGTTCACCGCGTGGACGAACAGGACGGCGACGCCGTCGGGCAGGTCGCGTTCGGAGTGACCGCCGGCAAGCCAGCCGGTGTGGCATCCCGAGCCGCAGAAGCCTTCGATGCCGTGGGTGCCGCTGATGAGGACCAGAAGCTTCCTGGCGTCCTTCGGGCCGAGACGGCCGACATCGGTCCAGAGTCTCTCGCGGACGGGCCCGGTCAGGGGATGCGGGTAGGCCGCGAGGGAATCTCCGCCGGCCCGGTCGAGTGCGGCCAGGAACTTCTCGCGGGCCTCACCATAGGTGTCGGAAAAGAACTGCGTACTGCTCATGGCGGATAAAGAACGGGGACCGGCGATGCCGGTCCCCGTCTCCTTTGGAGATTGAAACTAGTCAGCGGACGCGGACGTAGCGGAGCGGGAAATAGGCGTCGGACGGCTGCACCAGGTCGATGTTGTCCTTGGCCGCCCAGACGATCACCTGCTGCATGATCGGCACGTATGGCACGTCGTCGCGGACCAGCTTGAGCGCCTGGCCGATCATCCCGCGGCGCTTCGCCGGGTCGAGCTCGACCTGGATCTGGTCGGTCAGCTTGTCGACTTCCGGATTGGAGTAGCCGCCGACGTTGAACAGGCCGCGGGGCGAGCCCAGTGCGCGCGTCACCATCAGGTTGATCAGGTAGTTGTGCGCGTCGCCGGTGGCGCCGCCCCAGCCGACATAGAACAGGCTGGTCTCGTAGGGCGGGTTGATCAGCTTCACGTAGGAAGAGAAGGGCTGCGTGCGCAGCTTCACCTTGATGTTGATCTTGGCCAGCATCGAGACGACGGCGGTGCAGATCTGCTCGTCGTTCATGAAGCGATCGTTCGAGCAGTCCATGCCGGTCTCGAAGCCGCCCGCGTAGCCGGCATCGGCCATCAGCTTCTGGGCAGCGGCGAGGTCGCCGGCCGGCTTGGTATTGATCGCCGGGTCGAATCCTTCGACGCCCGGGCCGGCCATGATGTAGTTGACGACGCCGAAGCCGCGCATCACGACGTTGTGGATCGCCTCCGCGTCGATCGCGATGCGGACCGCCTCGCGCACGCGCTTGTCGGCGAACGGGTTCTTGCCCTTGATGTTGCCGTCGATCAGCTCGGGCCGGGACATGTCCATGCCGAAGTACATGGTCCGCCACTCGGGTCCCTTGTGGACCTTGATGTTGGGGCGCTGGGCAAGCTGCGGCACGGCCGAGACCGGGAAGCCATAGATCATGTCGACCTCGCCCGACACCAGGGCCGCGACGCGTGTCGCGGGATTGGCGAGCGGATTGAAGGTCACTTGATCCAGATTGTGCTCGACCTTGTCCCACCAGCCCGGGTTCTTCTCCATCACCGCGGTCGAGTCGGCGATCCGCGACTTGAGGATGAAGGGGCCGGTGCCATTGGCGTTGGTGCTCGCATAGGAGGCCTGCTGGCTCTGCAGGTTAGTCGCCTGGCCCACGTTGTTCTTCTCGGCCCAGGTCTTCGACATCTGCAGCCATCCGAGGAACTCGAACGGCAGGATCGGGTTCGGGCCCTTGGTGACGAAGTCGACGGTGTAGTCGTCAACCTTCTTGACGTCGGCGACGGAAGCCAGCACGCCGGCAAGCGCCGAGCCAGGGCCGCGTGTGCGGCCGACCGTGAAGATCACGTCGTCGGCGGTAAAGGGCGAGCCGTCGTGGAACTTGACGTCCTTGCGGAGCGTGAAGCGCCAGGTGTCAGGGCCGGTGCTGCTCCATGACGTGGCGAGCGCGCCTTCCATCTTCATGTCTCGGCCGCGGCGGACCAACGGCTCGTAGATGTTCGATAGGAACGAGGTCGTCGGCGTCACGTTTCGGCTATGCGGATCCATCGTGCCGGGATCGGAATCGGCGCCCCATTTGAAGTTCGCCGCGTCGGCGGAAGCGCTTCCCACCAAAAGCGTCGCGACCAAGGCAAAGCCGTGCAGATACCTCATTCTGTCCTCCCTCCTATGTCGAAACCTTGTCAGTAGTTTATCGACGGATTGTCGCCGGGATAGATCATGCCGACGACGAGCATGCCGCCTGGATCGGTGCACTCCAGCGAATGCAGCTGCTTGCGGGGCAGGAAGATCACGTCGCCGGCCTTGACCGATGCCTTCTTCTCTTCGGTCCACATGCAGCCTTCGCCGGTCAGGATGATCAGCGACTCCTCATAGAGGTGTCGATGCGGCATCGCCTTCGATTTCGGAATATCGCCGATGAACTGGGTGGCGACGTCCGAGCCGATGGTCTTGTCGACCAGCATCTGGAAGAAGCGGTCGCCCATGGTGTGGCGGGCGTCGCGATCGAGCCCGACCACGCGTTTCGGCAGCTTGTCGTCGAAGTTTGAGATCATCGCAGCGTGCCACTCGATCGCCTCGGCGCGCGGGCATGCAGCGGCGAAAATCTTGAACGGCACGTCGCTGTCGTTCTCCAGGCGGAAGGTCTCTCCGGGGCGCACATAGGCGCCAGCATTGGCATCGATGGCGAACGGTCGACCGGAGATCATGATCCGGCCGATGCCGGCGGAGACGAAGAGGACAACGTGCCGGTCGCCGAACCCCATGACCGGCGAGGTACCGCGTGAGCACTCCAGATAGAAAAGCGACTGATGCAGAGCACCGTCCTCCGCTCCGATGACGCGACGATGGCCGAGGACGCCGTTGCGTTCGAGCGTGTCGGGCTCAATCGTGCAGACGGCGCAGCCGCCGTTCAGCCGCGCCTTTCCGTCCGCGTCGGCGGTGATCCGAGAGATCGCGCGGTTGGACGGGCTGTTGGGGTCGTCGCGGTCGTAGACGTCAGAGAGGTTGTTGTGCGCGCCGTCGCAGAAGGGCGGGGTCCTGGTCTGCTTGCAGGCGCAAAACAGGACTTCCTCGGTCTGGGTGGCCTTGTAGGCGAGCGGCTCGATGCCGGTTCCCTTGTGGGAGCCATCGCAGAAGGGCTGCTTCCGGCTGCGGCCGCAGGCGCACCAGTAGTAGGTGCGGCCAGCCACGAGTTCGAAATAGCAAGGCTTCTTCCGAGCGATGACGACGTCTACGTCCCCGGCCATCCCCGTACCCCTTTCCTGGCCAATTGTGCATGGCCAACGGCCGCTTGTAAGCAGGAAAGAAACCTGTTCTCTTGGCTTCATCCCTCGCATGTCTTCTTCCGACACCTTCTTCACGGTTCCCAGAGCCCATGGCTGAGGATGCCCGTATCCGGCTCGCCGTCGACATCGGCGGTACCTTCACCGACGTGGTGCTGGAGACACCCTCCGGCCGGCTCACCACCAAGGTCCTGACGACCCCGGCCGCGCCCGAGGAGGGCGTGATCGAGGGCATCGGCGTCGTGCTCGGGATGGCGAGGCTGGAGCCGTCGTCCGTCGGCCTTTTCATCCACGGCACCACGCTCGCGACCAACGCGCTGATCGAGCGGAAGGGGGCGAAGACCGCTTTCGTTACCACGGCCGGCCTCCGCGACATCCTGGAGATGGGCTACGAGAAGCGGTTCGAGCAGTACGACTTCTACATGGACAAGCCCGAGCCGTTGGTGCCGCGGCCGCTGCGTTTCCCGGTCCGTGAGCGGATCTCGGCCAAGGGCGCGGTGCTGGAACCGCTGCACGAGGACGACCTGAAGCACGCGGCCGATGCGATCGCGGCATCGGGTGCCCAGGCGGTCGCGATCGGATTCATCCACGCCTACGCCCATGCCGGGCATGAGCGCCGTGCCCGCGAGGTCCTGGCAAGGCTGCTGCCGGGCACGACGATCTGCATATCGAGCGAGGTCTGCCCAGAGATTCGCGAGTACGAGCGCTTTTCCACCACCTGCGCCAACGCCTATGTGCGGCCGATGATGGCGGGCTACCTCAACAGGCTGCGCACGCGGCTTGATACGATCGGGCTCAAGGCGCCGCTTTTCCTGATGATGTCGGGCGGCGGTCTCACGACGCTCGACCACGCGACGCGTTTCCCGATCCGGCTGGTCGAGTCCGGCCCGGCCGGCGGGGTCATCCTCGCCGGGCAGATCGCGCGGGAGTGCGACCTGCCGGCGACGCTCGCCTTCGACATGGGCGGAACCACCGCCAAGATCTGCCTGCTCGACGACGGCGAGCCTGAGAGGGCGCGTCGCTTCGAGGTCGCACGCATCTACCGCGACATGAAGGGCAGCGGGCTTCCCGTCCGCATCCCGGTCGTCGAGATGGTCGAGATCGGTGCGGGTGGCGGCTCTATCGCCCGGGTGGACGCGATGAAGCGGATCACCGTCGGCCCCGACAGTGCCGGCGCCGATCCGGGGCCCGCCTGCTACGGCCGTGGCGGCAAGGCGCCCACCGTCACCGACGCGAATGTCGCGCTCGGACGTATCGACCCGGCGCGCTTCGCCGGCGGACGCATCGCGCTCGACAAGGATAAGGCCGGCGCCGCGCTCGGCACCGATGTCGGATCCAAGCTCAGCCTCTCCGATCATTGGCCAGCGGCAGGGGTCTCCGAGATCGTCGAGGAGAACATGGCGAACGCCGCCCGCGTGCATGCGATCGAACGCGGCAAGGTGATCGACCGCTACACGATGGTCGCTTTCGGCGGCGGCGCGCCGTTGCACGCCGGCAGGCTTGCCGAGAAGCTCGGCATCGGCCGCGTGCTGATCCCGGTCGGCGCCGGTGTCGGTTCGGCAATCGGCTTCCTGCGCGCACCCATCGCTTACGAGGTGGTGCGGAGCTGGCGCGTGCCGCTGGCGCAGCCGGATCTCGGTGAGGCCAACCGCCTGATCGCGTCGCTGCGCGACGAGGCGCATGCGGTGGTCGCGGCTGGAGCGGGAAATGCGGCGCTGACCGAGACCCGCCTGGTCGACGTCAGGTATGTCGGCCAAGGCCACGAGCTGCCGATGAGTCTGCCGAACCGGCCACTCGCAGCGAGCGACCTCCCGGACCTGCGGAAGCGGTTCGAGGATCGCTACCGTCAGATCTATGGCCTGCACCTGCCGGACATGGCGGTCGAGATCGTGACCTGGTCAGTGACGGTGTCGACGATCCAGGAGGCGCCGGCGAGGATAGCTGTGGCAAAGCGCAGCGCATCTGCCGCGCCGATCGGCCGCCGTCCGGTCTACGAGCCGGCAAAGGGTGAGTTGGTCGAGATGCCGATCTATGCGCGCACCGATCTCAAGCCCGGCGTCGGCATCGACGGGCCGGCGGTCATCGTCGAGGACGAGACGACGACGATCGTTCCGGCCAGCTTCGGTGCGACGGTCAATGCGCGGGGCGACATCGTCATGGAGGCACGCCATGCCGGATAATTCGCTGAAGGCCATCCGCATGCAGGTCATGTGGAACCGGCTGATCGCCGTGGTCGAGGAGCAGGCGCAAGCCCTGCTTCGCACGGCCTTCGGACATGTCGCGCGCGAGGCCGGCGACCTTTCCGCAGGCGTCTACGACCTTGACGGACGCATGCTGGCGCAAGCGGTGACCGGCACGCCGGGCCACGTCAACACGATGGCTGCGGCCGTCGGTCACTTCATGCGGCACTTCCCGGTCGCGACGATGAAGCCGGGAGACGTCTTCGTCACCAACGACCCGTGGCTCGGCACCGGACACCTGTTCGACTTCGTCGTCGTAACGCCGGCCTTCATCGGCGACAGGGCGGTCGCGCTGTTCGCCTCGACCTGCCACATGGTTGATGTCGGCGGCATCGGTTTCTCGGCCGATGCCCGGTCGGTGTTCGAGGAAGGCACGCTGATCCCGCATCTCCGGCTCCGCTCGAAGGCCGGCCTCAACGAAGACGTGCTGGCTATCGTCACCGCCAACAGCCGGAACCCGGTCGAGGTCCGCGGTGACATCCTCTCTCTCGTCAGCTGCAACGATGTCGGTGTCGACCGGCTGGTCGGCATGATGGCGGAGTTCGATCTCGCCTCGATCGAGGCGCTTGCGGTCCATATCATCGAAAATTCGCGCGTCGCGACCCGCGAGGCGATCGCGCGTGTGCCGGACGGCCGCTATCGGGTCGAGATGAACCTCGACGGCTACGACGCGCCGATCCTGCTCAAGGCCGAGATGCGCGTCGGCGACGGCGAGATCACGGTCGACTATGCCGGCAGCTCGCCGGCCTCGATCTTCGGCATCAATTCGCCCAAGTGCTACACCGACGCCTATACGGTGTTCGGCCTCAAATGCGCGATCGCGCCGGCGGTCCCTAACAACGCGGGCTCGCTGGAGCCTTTCACGGTGCTGGCCGAGGCCGGCTCGATCGTCGACCCGCAGCGCCCGGCGCCGGTGCCGGCGCGCCACGTCGTCGGCCAGATGCTGCCCGACATTGCCTTCGGCTGCCTGGCCCAGGCGCTACCGGACTCGGTGCCGGCGGAAAGCGCCGGAAGCATCTGGGTGCTGGCGATGGGCAGCGCCCATGGCCGCACCGGCGATGCCAAGGTCGCGAATGCCGCCCGCTTCAACGTGATGAATGTCGGCCTCGGCGGCGTCGGCGCCCGCCCGGGCAAGGACGGGCTCTCGACCACGGCGTTTCCGAGCGGGGTCGGCACCATCCCGGTCGAGATCACCGAGGACCAGAGCCCGCTGGTATTCTGGCGGAAGGAGTATCTGCCGGACTCAGGTGGGCCAGGCACGCATCGCGGCGGTCTCGGCCAGGTGATCGAGATCGCCAACAGCGAGGAGGCGCCGTTCACGATCTCGGCGGCGACCTTCGACCGCATGCGGTTCCCGCCGCGCGGTCGCGACGGCGGCTCCGACGGCCGCAAGGGCTCGGCGAAGCTGGGCTCGGGCCAGGCCTTGGCGACCAAGGCGACGCACATGGTACCCGCTGGCGACAGGCTCGTGGTCGAGCTTCCCGGCGGCGGCGGCCTTGGTGACCCCAGGAAGCGTGCGCGGGCCAAGGTCGAGGCGGACATCGCTTCGGGCCTGGTGACTCGCGAAGCGGCGAAGCGCGACTACGGTTTCTCGGACTAAAGGAGACGATGGTGCCCGATCCGAACACGCATGCGGTGTCGATCGAGGTGGCGGCATCCGCCGAGCGCACTTTCGCCTTCATGACCGACCTGAAGGCGATGGACCGCTGGTCCTTCGGAACCTGGAAGACCGTGCTGCATGAAGGTGGTCTGGTCGAGGGCAGCTCGATCTTCGACGGCTCGGTCACCTGGGTCCGGATCGATGGCGACAAGGCCCGCGGCACGATCGACTATCACCTCGGCAAAGATCGGGACGCGCTGACGCCGCGCATCATGGCGCGCGTGCTGCCGGGAGACCGGGTCGGCGCCGCGCCGGGAACCTCGGTGCTGACAATGATCGCCTGGCGTGTGAAAGGGATGTCGGACGAGCGCTGGGGGCGGCTCGTCGCCTCGCACGAGTTCGAGGTCTACCTGATCAAGTCCCTGATCGAAGCGTCCTAGGGTGCGAGCTCGGCCGTCGCCGCCTTGAGCTTGGCGCCGCTGTCGTCGGCAAGCGCCGCCTGGCGCAGCTTCGAAAGCCGCTCGGCGGCATCTGGTTTGCCCGCGATCCTCGGCAATGCTGCCATCACCGCCTCGTAGTTGGCGAAGCCGCGCGCATAGGTATCGCCATAGCCTTTGACCAGCTGCTGACACTCGGCGATCGCGAGCGCGAGATCCGGATCGCGGACCGAGCGGATCTCGGCAAGCCAGACCTCGATCCGTGCCTGCTCGACCTGATAGCGGAGCGAGCGCGGGCGGAGCCGGCGAAGGCCCGCGGTGAGATAGAGCATCAGGAAGCCGCCGATCGAGGTAGTCTCGATCGTGCGTCCATGGGCAGTCAGGTGTTCGACCAGCTTCCCACCCCAGGAATCCAGCAGCCAGCGCCCGAAATTGACCGGCATCGCATCGGCAATTTCCTGCAGGCGCGGATGCAGGTACTCGCGGATGCGGACGATCTGGTCCTCCTTGGCGCGCACCTCCTCGCTCACACGGGCGAAGCGGCTGCGGCGGATCTTGAGGTCGGCAACCCGGGCGATGTCCTCGTAGGACATCCAGAGCGCCAGATGGCGCGCGACCTCGGTCAGCAGCTTGCCGCTGCCGACGAACCGTTTCAGCCGGTCGAGATAGAGCTGCGCGTAGGCGCCGTCCTGATAGTCGACAAGCCGCGCGCAGCCATGCTCGATCGTCGGGCGCGCTTCGGCCGAGAAGGAGGCGACCGCCGGGAGGAGGCTCCGTGGCAGCGTCTGCGTGGACGCTATCGCTCCGGCAGGCGTCATGACGTTGCCAGCGGTCGCCGCCTCGAACGCATTCGAGAACGCCTTCAGGCTCGCCTCGACGCCGAGACCGCTTCGGCGGATGGCGGACTCGAAGTCGCCTCGCTGGAAGGGGAGGCGGCCGGAGGCGGCAAGCGCGCCGAACAGCGCGGCGCTGATCACGCTGCCTGATCTCTCGGCGATCTCGGCATAGTTCGCCGTCAGCAGCCGCTGCGCCGCCGCGCGGGCGCCGTCGAGCAGCTTGGATGAATCGACACGGCCATCGGCCATCGCCGTCCGCTCGGTCATCGAGTAGACGCGGTGGGTCGAGGCGATCAGCGTGGTACGGGCCGGTGTGACAAGACCTCGCTGGACCGCACGACCAGCTTCCATCAGCTCGGAGGCGATCACCACGTCGACGTCTCCTGGTACCGGCATCAATGCCAGGACTGGCTGGCGCGCGGCGGAGCCGGGAAAGATCTCGACATAGTAGATGGTGGCGCCGGTACGCTGAGCGACGCCGGGAACGGAGGTCGCCTGGACGTAGAGTCCGGCCTGCTCGGCCATGTCGATCAGCCAGTCGGCGAGCACGCCGCCGCCTTCGCCGCCCATCGCCAGGATCGCGACCGAGATCGCCTTCGGAGCCGGCGCTGGGGTGTCCATCAGGCGGCTGAGGCGAGCCGGCGCTCGATCCGGTCCTGGAGGAAGCCGATCACCTTGCGCCGCATGCCGGCAACTATCCGGTCCCACCAGGTGGGATTGCTGATGATGTCGGCGCGATAGAAGGACGGGCAGAGGACGGCTGCGTGGCTCACCTCGCCGCAGAGGCCGCAGCCGACGCAGGAGTCGAGCACGGTCGCGACCGGGTCCTTCCGCAGCGGATCGGGATTTGTCTTCACCGACAGCGACGGACACCCGGAGAGCCGGATGCAGGAATGGTCGCCGGTGCAGGTGTCATGATCGACGCCGAAGCGTTCGCGCACCACGCGCTGGCCCTTCTTGATCGCATCGCGCAGAAGCGGGCGCACGCGCCGCTGCTTGTTCAGCATGCACTCGCTCTGGGCGATGATCACCTTCGGTCCCTTGACCTCGGTGGTCAGCGCCTCCTTCAGCACGTCGCGCATGCGGGCGATGCTGTAGGTGTTGGTGATCGCCTTAACCCAGGTGACGCCGACGCCGCGCACGGCGTTCTCGATCGAGTTCTGGGTCTTCCGCAGGGTGTTCTCGGCTTTCGAGGACATGATGTCCTGGCCGCCAGTCGCTGCGGTGTAGTTGTTGTCGACGATCACCAGCACGTTGTCGGTCTGATTGAAGACGGCATTTCCGACGCCGCTGGCGAGTCCGTTGTGCCAGAAGCCGCCATCGCCCATGACGCTAATCGTCCGCTTGGTGGCGTCCTCTGCGTTCAGTGCGGCAGCACCGGCCCATCCGAGGCCGTAGCCCATGGTCGAGGCGCCGATGTTGAATGGCGGCAGGATCGAAAAGAGATGGCAGCCGATGTCGCAGCTGACGTGATGCGGCCCCAGCTCGCGCTCGACCAGCTTCATTGCGGTGAAGATCGGGCGCTCGGGGCAGCCGGTACAGAAAGACGGCGGGCGCGGATGGACCTGACTCTCGGCGGCGGCGATCGCCGGCGCCTTCGGCTGGCCGGGCTCGGCGGCGATCTGGGGCACGACGGCGGGCAGCAGGTTCGGCGCGGTCTGCTCGAGGAAGCGCCTCACGCCGCGCAGCACGACGTCGCCGGTGTATTCGCCGCCTTTCGGCAGCACGTCCTTCCCATGGACCTTTGTCTGCAGGTCGGCCTTCCTGAGGATCGCGTGGAGCGCCTGCTCGATGAAGTCCGGCTGGCCCTCCTCGACCATGAGCACCGCGCGCTTGCCGGCGCAAAAGTGCCTGATCTCGTCGTCGACCAGCGGATAGGTGACGTTCATGACGTAGAGCGGGATGCGGCTTTCGCCATAGGCGTCGGCGAGACCCAGGATCTCGAGCGCTCGCGCGACCGTGTTGTACATCCCGCCCTGCAGGATGATGCCGATGTCGGCGGTACCTTCGCCGAAGAACTCGTTGAGCTTGCGCTCCTGGATGAACTTCACCGCAGCCGGCCAGCGGCTCTCGATCTTCTCCTTCTCGTGAAGATATGAAGCCGGCGGCAGCACGATGCGGCTGGTGTCGCGGACCGGATTCTCCATCGCCTGCTTCAAGGTGAAGGTCGGCCGGACATTCTCCTTGGCGGTGAAGCGGCCATGGACATGACAGGCGCGGATACGGAGCTCCAGCATCACCGGCGTCTTGCTCGCTTCCGACAGATCGAAGCTGTCCTCGACCGCCTTCACGATCGAGGGCAGGTTCGGGCGCGGGTCCATCAGCCAGATCTGCGACTTCATCGCGAAGGCGTGGCTGCGCTCCTGCATGATGCTGGAGCCCTCACCATAGTCCTCGCCGACGATGACCACGGCGCCGCCGGTGACGCCGCCCGAGGCCAGGTTGGCGAGCGCATCGGAGGCGACGTTGGTCCCCACGGTGGACTTGAACGTGACGGCGCCTCGGAGAGGGTAGTTGACCGACGCGGCGAGCGTTGCGGCCGCGGTCGCCTCCGACGCCGAATGCTCGAAGTGGACCCCGAGCTCCTTCAGGATATCTGCGGAGTCGGTCAGCACGTCCATCAGGTGCGAGATCGGCGCACCCTGATATCCGGCGACATAGGCGACGCCCGACTGCAACAGGGCCTTGGTGACCGCGAGAATGCCTTCCCCGTGGAATTCCTCGCCGGCGCCGAGGCGCAGCTTCTCGGCCTCTTTCTTGAACGACCGTTCGGCCACCGGCGGATCCTCGGGGATGCGTTGAGACTCGGCGGATTCTTGTGGACGGGGGAAGGGCCGTCAAGGACGGCTCCGCCAGCGAAAGTTGCAGTCCTCGGCCTTGCCGGGACCCCCGCATCTGGCCCAGAGTGCCGCCGGGCATGCAGGGATCCTCGCGACTCATCGGCCGGCTGGTCTTGACGCTGTTCGTCCTCTGGACAGTGGCGACGATCCTGTTCCTCATCTTCCGGCTGATGCCGGGAAGCCCGCTTGCCGCCTTCGTCAGCCCGACCTTCACGCCGGAGCAGGCGGATTCGCTCCGCCGCCAGTTCGGCCTCGACAAGTCGCTTTTCCAGCAATACCTGCTGTTCATCGGCAACCTGCTGCAGGGCGATCTGGGCGAGTCGTTCTTCTACAAGCGTCCGGTCGGCGAGGTGGTGATGACCGCCTTCGCTAACACCATCGCGCTGACCATGGGCTCGCTGCTTGTTGCCTATATATTCGGCGTGCTGATGGGGGCGATGTTCGCCTGGAAGCGCGGCACCGTGGTCGAGGGCGTCGGCATTCCGATCGTGCTGGTGACCAGAGCGGCGCCCGAGTTCTGGCTCGGGATGGTGCTGCTGGCGGTCTTCAGCTTCGGCCTCGGCTGGTTCCCCGGCGGCGGCGCCAACTCGGCCGGCACGACCTTCACGAGCGACTGGGCGCGGATTTTCTCGCTCGACTTCCTCCGTCACCTAGTACTTCCCGCGATCGCGCTCGCCCTATACCTGCAGGGCTTGCCGCTGCTGCTGATGCGCACCAACATGCTCGAGGTGATGCAGGAAGACTTCGTCACCATGGCGCGGATGAAGGGCCTCTCGACCTGGGCGATCGTGATCCGCCACGCCGCCCGCAACGCGCTTCTGCCGGTGGCGACCGCCTTCGCGCTTGGTATCGGCCAGTCGGTCGGCGGCAACGTCGTGGTCGAGACCGTGTTCAGCTGGCCTGGCCTCGGGCGGATGCTGGTCGAGGCGGTCGCCTCCAGCGACTACCCGCTGGCGCAGGGTGCCTTCCTGATGATCACCACGGTCCTGGTGACGATGAACTTTGTCGCCGACCTGCTCTACAGCCTGCTCGACCCCCGGATCGCCCATGCCGGCCACCGCTGAGGCCGCCGGAAGGCGGAACGGTGGTGGCCTGCTCGCAGGTCTCGGCCGCTTCGTGAGGCTGGTGAGGCGCGATCCGTTTGCGACCGCCGGCATCCTGATCTACATCGTGTTCCTCTTCGTCGCGATCTTCGCCGACCAGCTCGCAACGCACGATCCGAACCAGATACTCTATCGCGCCAACGGCCGCGTCGCCTCCAACCAGCCGCCCTTCGGCGCGTATCTCCTCGGCACCACCAATCTCGGCCGCGACATCTACTCGCAGCTGATCTATGGCGCCCGCAGCGCGCTGCTGGTCGGCGTGTCCGCTGCCTTCGCCGTCGTCCTGATCGGAACCTTGGTCGGTCTCGTCGCCGGATTCTTCCGCGGCGTCGCCGACATGATCCTGATGCGGGTCGCCGACGTCGCGCTCGGCATCCCGTTCCTGCCTTTCGTGATCGTGCTGGCGAGCTTCCGCGATCCCAGCGTCTGGAACGTGGTGATCGGCATGGCGCTGGTGGTCTGGCCTTCGACCTCGCGCGTGATCCGGAGCCAGGTCCTCTCCCTGCGCGAGCGCACGTTCGTCGAGGCGGCGCGGGTGACCGGATCGAGCCAAGCTCGCATCCTGTTCGTCCATATCGCGCCGAACGTGCTGCCGCTCTCTTTCGTCTACGGCTCGATCGCGGTCGGCTGGGCGATCCTGACCGAAGCCAGCGTAAGCTTCCTCGGGTTCGGGCCGACCGATACCGCGTCCTGGGGCTCGATGCTCCAGCAGGCCTACGCCGCCCAGGCGCTCTCGCGCGGCTGGTACCACTGGTTCGTGCCGCCCGGCATCTGCATCATCCTCGTCGTCGTCGCCGGCTTCTTCGTCAGCCGTGGCTTCGAGGAAGTCCTGTTCCCAAAGCTGAGGGACTGACCTCATGTCCGTCCTCTCCGTCCAGGACCTCAAGGTCCACTACCGGACCGACCGCGGTGTCGCCCAGGCGGTGCGCGGCGCCAGCTTCGAGGTACCGGAAGGGCAGGTGGTCGGCGTCGTCGGCGAGTCCGGCTGCGGCAAGACCACGCTGGCCCGCGCGATCATGGGCGTGATGCCGAAGACCGCCAGCATCGCCGGCGGCAAGCTGATCTTCGACGGCGTCGACCTGGTGAGCCTGAGCCCGAAGGATCTCGCGGCGCGCCGCTGGCGCGACATCGCCTTCATCCCTCAAAGCGCGATGAATTCGCTCGATCCGGTCTACCGCGTCGGCAGCCAGATCGCCGAGATCCTGGTCGAGCGCGGCGGCATGGACAAGGCCTCGGCCAGGCGCCGCGCGGTCGAGCTGTTCGACATGGTCGGCCTGGATCCCGGGCGGCTTCGCGACTTCCCGCACCAGTATTCGGGCGGCATGCGCCAGCGCGCCGCGATCGCGATGGCGCTGGCACTGGAGCCCAAGCTCGTGATCGCCGACGAGCCGGTGACCGCGCTCGACGTGATCATCCAGCGCCAGGTGCTCGACACATTCAAGGAACTCCAGTCACGGCTCGGCCTCTCGGTGATCCTGATCACCCACGACATCAGCGTCGTGGCCTATGCCAGCGACCGGGTCGTCGTCATGTACGCAGGCGAGGTGATCGAGGCCGGCGCGACTGCCGAGGTGCTGAAGCGGCCGTTCCACCCGTACACGATGGGGCTCTACAAGGCGTTCCCGGAGCTGCACGGCAGCACCGGCACGCTCGTGCCGATCGAGGGCACGCCGCCGAACCTGATCCATCCGCCAACGGCCTGCGCTTTCGCAGACCGTTGCCCCTTCGTCCTTCAGAAGTGCCGGGAGATCCACCCGCCGCTGGCCCCGGTCGAGAGTGGCAGCCTTGCGGCGTGCCTGAGGAGTGACGAGGCGGACCGCCTCCGTGAGCTGGCAGGAGAGGCGAGCACATGGCTCCGCTGATCGCAGCTCAGGGCGTCGAGAAGCACTATCCGGTCACCCGACGGCTTGCCGAGGTGCTGCGTGGCGAGCATCCGGTCAACCGAGCGGTCGACGGCGTCGACCTCGTCATCAACGAAGGCGAGACCGTCGGTCTGCTCGGCGAGTCCGGCTGCGGCAAGACCACGACCGGCCGCCTGCTGTTGAAGCTGACGCCGCCGACCGCCGGGACGATCCGGTTCGCCGGTGAGGACCTGGCCCAGATCAAGGGGCCGGCGCTCAAGCGCTTCCGCCAGCAGGCCCAGCTCGTCTTCCAGAATCCCTTCGATGCGCTCAATCCGCGCTTCACGATCTATCGGGCACTCCGCGAGCCGCTGCTGAATGCCGGGATCCCCGAGGCCGAGCACACCGACCGGATGTGGACGGCAATGCGGCGTGTCCGGCTGTCCGATGTCGACGCCTACTACGATCGCTTCCCGCACCAGCTGTCGGGTGGACAGTTGCAGCGCGTCGTGCTGGCCCGCGCTCTTGTGCTTGAGCCACGGTTTCTCGTCGCCGACGAGCCGGTGTCGATGCTCGACGTCAGCGTCCGCGCCGGCATCCTCAACGTCATGCGCGACGTGCATGCGACGATGGGCCTGACCGCCGTCTACATCTCCCATGACTTCGCGCTGGTGCGCTACGTCTGCGCCCGCACGGTGGTGATGTATCTCGGGAAGATCGTCGAGGACGGGCCGTCGGCCGACGTGGTCGAGCGGCCGCAGCATCCCTACACCAAGGCTCTGGTCCAGGCGGTGCCGGTGCCCGACGTCAACCAGTCGCGGGCGCCGCTGCCGATCAAGGGCAGCTTGTCGGCCTCACAGGCGCCGGTCGGCGGCTGCCGCTTTCGCGACCGTTGCCCTTACGCCTTCGAGCGCTGTGCCTCGGAAGAGCCGCCGATGCGCGAGATCGCTCCCGGTCACAAGGCGGCCTGCCACCTGCTCTAGGCAGTGAGCGGCCGGGTCGCCTTCTCAAGCCAGATCCTGGTCTCGGTATCGACCTGAGGGGCGACTATCTCGCGGACCCAGCGGTGATAGTCGTCGAGCCAGGCGATCTCGTCCTTGGTCATCAGGCTCGGCTCGACCAGGTTGAGATCGATCGGTGCGCAGGTCAGCGTCTCGAAGGCAAGGAACGGGCGCGAACCTTTCGCTTCCATCGGCATCGCGACGATCAGGTTCTCGATACGGACGCCAAAATCGCCCTCCAGGTAGCAGCCAGGCTCGTTCGAGACGATCATGCCAGGCCGGAACGGCGCCGAAGTCGGCGCGGTCGAGATGGTGTGCGGCCCCTCATGGACGTTGAGATAGCTGCCGACGCCGTGCCCCGTGCCATGACCGAAATCCAGGCCCACATCCCACAGCGGCTTGCGCGCGATCCCATCCAGATGGCCGCCGCGCGTGCCGTCCGGGAACTTGGCGCTGGCAACCGCGATGTGCGAGCGCAGCACGTGGGTGAAGATCTCCTTCTGGTGCGACGTCGGCGTGCCGACCGCGATCGTGCGCGTGATGTCGGTGGTGCCGTCATGGAACTGGCCGCCGGAGTCGCAGAGGTAAATGTCGCGGGGCTCGATCCGCCGGTTGCTCGACTTGTTGGGCCGGTAGTGGGGTAGGGCGCTGTTGGGGCCGGCGGCCGAGATCGTGTTGAAGCTCGGCTCGACGAACAGGCTGACCTCGCGGCGGAAGGTATCGAGCTGGTTGGCGGCATCGATCTCGGTGAGCGTGCCCGAGGGCGCGGTCTTCTCCATCCAACAGAGGAAGCGGGTGATCGCGGCGGCATCGCGGCGATGCGCGGCGCGTGCGCCGTCGATCTCCACCTCGTTCTTCATCGCCTTCGGCAGCGAGCAGGGGTCCATGTCGCGGATCACGGTCGCGCCGCTCTTCTTAAGACGGTCGAATACGGCCCAGGCGACGCCGAGCTCGCGCTCCAGCGCGGAGCCGGCGCCCGGATCGACCTGGACCGTGGCGCCGGCCCTGCCCAGCGCTTCGAGAGATCCGAGGAATGAGTCAGGTGCCTTCACCGTCACCTGGTTGCCGAGATGCTGCTTCGCTGCCCGGGTCAGTTTCCGCGGATCGATGAAGAGATCGACGTCGCCGTCGCGCTTCAGGATCGCCCAGCTCATCGGCAGCGGCGTTCGCGGCACGTCGCCGCCGCGGATGTTGAGGAGCCAGGCGATCGAATCCGGTGCCGTCACCACGGCGGCATCGATGCTGCTCTTCGCGAGGCTCTCGGCAATCGCGGTCCGCTTGGCTGATGCCGAGACGCCGGCAAAGCGGTCGGCATGGGGGAGGACCGCGCCCAACGGGACCGCCGGCTGCTGGCGCCAGGCGTGATCGAGCGGATTGTCCTCGACCGGGACCAGGGTCGCGCCGGCGCGGGCGGCGCCGCGCTCGTAGGCCTCGATCTGTCGTTCGGTATGGAGCCAGGGGTCGAAGCCCAGCTTCGTTCCCTTCTTTAGGTTCGAGGCGATCCAGCCAGCCGGAGGGCTCGATCCCATGTCGTGGGCCTCGTAGGCGCCCATGTCGACCTGCTTCTTGACCTGGATCGTATAGCGGCCGTCGATGAAGATCGCCGCCTTGTCGCGGAGCACGATGGCGAGCCCCGCCGAGCCGGTGAATCCCGTCAGCCAGCGGAGGCGGTCAGCCCGGTTCGGCACGTATTCGCTTTGGTAGGCATCGCCGCGCGGGATCAGGAAGCCGTCGAGATTGCGCTTGGCGAGCTCGGCGCGCAGATCGGCAAGACGCTCGGCCGGGGCAGGGCCCACGGTGAAGCCGGGATCCGCGTCCTTAAGCATCTCATCCTTGAGCGCGAGGAGTTGCCCCCGGAGCTCGGTCCCGGCATCGGGGGCGATCAGCTCGATCCATGTCTCGGTGGTCCGGCCGGCGAGGGCGGAGATGGCGCCCTTCACCCGCTGCCTGACCTCGCCCAGGTCGAGCGTCACGCCGGCGGAACGAAGGAGGGAGGCAAGGGCGTCGTCGCCGCGATAGGGCTCGGTCATGTCGGGTCTCCGGGAGGCGGTGAACGCTAGAGGGGCCCCTCCGTGCATGTCAATTCGACGCGCGGAGGTTGCTTTCCCCGGTCTGCGCATCGGGTCTAGACTTCGATCCCTCACCGGCGGGAAGGACAATCCATGGACCTCGGTCTCAAGGGGCGGAAGGCGATCGTCACGGGCGGATCGCGCGGCATCGGCCGTGCCATCGCGGAGTGTCTGGCCGACGAAGGCTGCGACGTCGGCATCTGCGCGCGTGGCGCCGATGGCGTCAAAGCCACGGTCGAGGCGCTGAAGAAGAAGGGCGTGAACGCCGCCGGTGAGGCGGTGGACATCTCCAAGGGCGACGAGATAAGGCGCTGGGTCGCCAACATGGACAAGGCGCTCGGCGGCTTCGACATCTACGTTTCGAATGTCAGTGCGCTCAGCGTCGCGACCTCGGACGAGGCCGGCTGGCGGACGGCGCTCGACACTGACATCATGGGCACGGTCAACGGCGTCGAGGCGGCGCTGCCGGTGATCGAGCGCTCGTCGGACGCGGGCTCGGTCATCTTCATCGCAACGACCGGCGCCGTGCAGGTCTACGGACCGCGCAAGCCTTACCCGTCGGTCAAGTCGGCGATCCTCGCCTACATGAAGCATCTCAGCCACGACGTGGCGAAGAAGGGCATCCGCTCGAACGCTGTCTCGCCCGGTTCGATCTATTTCGAGGGCGGCGTCTGGGACCAGCGCAAGAAGAACGAGCCCGAGCGCTACGAGCGCATGCTGAAGGCGAACCCGCTCGGCCGCTTCGGCCGGCCGGAAGAGATCGGCGCGGCTGTTGCCTTCCTCGCGAGCCCGGCCGTCTCCGGCTGGACCTCGGGCACCAATATCGTGATCGACGGCGGCTCGACCGTGCGCATCCAGAACTAGGAGCGCCGGCATGTTCGAGATCAACCAGATGCCTCCGCAGGTCGACCAGGAGCTGCTCGACCTGCTGCTGCAGGTTCGGACGGAGTCGATCGGCCACTACCGTGAATGGGGTAATGTCCACGGATCGATCGCCCCGGTCATGTCGGAGCGGAAGGTCGCCGGCACCGCCGTCACCGTCGCCTGCCCCGGCAATGATTCCGGCATCGTCTCCTATGCGACGGGATTGCTCCGGCCGGGTGACGTGCTGGTGATCGACCGGCTTGGTGACAACCACAATGCCTGCTGGGGTGCCGGCACGACCTTGGCGGCGAAGGTTGCGGGGGCGGCGGCGGTCGTCATCGACGGGCCGTCGACCGGGTCATCCAAGTTCCGCGAGTTCGACCTGCCGGCGTGGACCCGGGGATACTCGCCGATCACCTGCCATCCTTATGGGCTCGGCGGCGCCATCAACGTGCCGGTCTGTGTCGGCGGGGCTGCGATCCTGCCAGGCTATGCAATCCTCGCCGACGAAAGCGGCGTGATCGCGCTACCGGCGGAGGACGTGCGCTATCTCGCCGAAGGCGCGATCAAGCGGCAGGCAGGCTATCCGGCGATGCATCAGCGGCTCCGGGCGGGCGAGAAGATCGCCGAGATCTCCGGGCTTGGCCCGAAGATACTCAAAGCCGCGTCTACCGAGGACGAGGCGCGAGGACGGAAGAAGAAGGGCTAGAGGCGATGTACGAGATCAACGAGATGCCGCCGCAGGTGGCGCCCGACCTGCTGGAGCTGCTGTCGCGCTGCCGCACGGAGTCGATCGGCCATCACCGGGAATGGGGCTGCGTACACGGCTCGATCAAGCCGGTGATGCCGGAGCGCCGCGTCGTCGGCACCGCAGTCACCGTGGCTTGCCCGGGCGCCGACTCCGGCATCGTCTCCTACTCGCTCAATCTGCTGCGGCCGGGCGACTTCCTGATCATCGACCGGCTCGGCGACAACCACAACTCCTGCTGGGGCGGAGGCACCACCTTGGCGGCCAAGCTGACCGGCGCGGTCGGCGTCGTCATCGACGGCCCGTCGACCGGTGCCTCCCGGTTCCGCGAGTTCGACTTTCCCGGGTGGCTGCGTGGCTTCTCGCCGATCACCTGCCATCCCTACGGCATGGGCGGCGCCATCAATGTGCCGGTCTGCGTCGGCGGGGCGGCGATCCTGCCGGGCTATGCGATCCTTGCCGACGAGAGCGGCGTGATCGCGCTGCCGCCGGGCGACGTGCGCTACCTTGCCGAGATGGCGCTCGGCCGCCAGGCGAAGCAGCCCGACGGCTTCGAGCGCCTGCGCAAGGGCGAGCGCCAGTCCGACCGGGTCGGCATCACGTCGAAGATCAAGGAAGCGGCCGACGCCGAGCACGCGGCCCGTCTCGCTGCCCGCAAGAAATCCTGAGACCGAATAGGGGGACTTAGCCGATGACCAAGATCCGTCGCGTTCCGGTGGCCCATTTCGCCAGTGGCGAAGAGATCAGCCTCTACATCCACGAGATCGTCGGCAAGAAGGGGAAGGGGCCGCTGCTCGGCATCTCCGGCGCGATCCACGGCAACGAGCCGACCGGCTCCTACGTTATCCGCGAGATCGCCAAGTACTACGCCGACGGCAACTTTCGCGGCCGGCTCTGGCTGATGCCGGTCACCAATCCGGTCGCCTTCCAGGCCAACAAGCGGACGTCGCCGGTCGACGGCGGCAACCTGAACCGGGTGTTCCCGGGCAAGGCCAACGGCATGTTCACTGACCTGCTGGCGGCCAAGGTGAAGTCGGAGTTCCTCGATCATGTCGAGGCCTATATCGACTATCACACCGGCACCGACCGGCCGACCGTCGACTACACCTACGTCCACAACGACCTCGAGCTGTCGCGTGCTTTCGGCACCCGCTTCCTGTTCCGGCCGATGGCGGACCGCGCGGGCCCGGTGTTCAACGGCACGTCCAAGGCGGTGACTACCGCGCGGGGCGTTCCGTCGGTCACGATCGAGCTCGGCGGCGGCGTCGTCGACCAGCGGCCGTTCATCTACCGCGGCGTCGAGGGCATCAAGAACATGATGCGGCAGCTGAAGATGGATACGAGCCGCCCGGAGCCGCCTATCCAGCAGACCGTGCTTGGCGTGCTGCCGACGATCTACAACACACAAGGCGGTTTTCTCTATACCGAGGCGCCGGAACTTGGCGAAGAGATCAAGGGCGGTGCGGTGCTCGGCCGCGTCGTCAGCCCTTACACGTTCAAGACGCTCGAGACGATCAAGAACCCGATCAAGCGGGGCGTGATGATCCTCTCGCACCTGACGCCGAACCTCGTCGAGCCGGGCGACTTCTCCTACATGATCGGTGACCTCGACGGTGCCGAGAAGCTGCCCGGTGCCAAGCCGAAGAGAGGCCGGCATTACGCCTGATTTTGGAGTCTGAAAAGAGAAGGGCGGGAACCGAGGTTCCCGCCCTTTTGCTTTCGAGGGGCAGGCGCCTACTTGGGCGCCATCACCGTGTCCTTGACGCCGTCCGGATAGTGCAGGCGTCCGCCGACCCAGCTGTAGCCGGCCGCCGTGAGTACCTGCTTCGCCTTGTCCAGGTCGTACATGCCTTTCTCGACGTTCGGGTTGTGCCAGTACTCGAGCACGGTCGAGACGATCGAGTTGGTCGGAACCGCCTGTTCCTTCCAGGCTTCGGCCGCGAGCATCGCGCGGTCGGTCGCGAGCGACAGGGCCTTTCGGAAGGCCTGATCCTTCATCGGCATGCGCTTCAGGTTGAAGCCCATGTATTCGACGCCGATGGTGACGCCGCTCTTGATCGCAATGGTGCTGGCATTGTCCTTCGCCAGCTGTACCAACGTGTCGTTGTCGCCGCGGTACTCGCTGAGGAAGTTGACCTCGCCGTTCTTCAGCATGCCGAGGGTCGCTTCCATGTTCGGCACGATGCGAAGGATCCATCGGTCCGCCTTCGGCGCTGCCCAGTGGTCCTTGTTGGCGGTCAGCAGCACTTCCGCGTTGCGGCGCCAGTGGACGAACTTGTAAGGGCCCGAGCCGATCAGCTCTTCCGGCTGGTAGCTGTCCAGCGTCTGCCCCTTGGCCTTCAGGTCGGCGACGATCGGCCGCCAGATATGCGCCGGGGTCAGGTTCACCTTGGCGAGTGTCGAGGTCAGGAACGGCGCCGACGGCGTCTTCAGCGTCATGCGCACCGTGCGGTCGCCGGTCTTCTCGACCTTGTCGATGACGGTGAGGAACGGCGCGTACATCGGCGCCATCGCGCCGATCTCGCCGAAGGTGAAGACGACGTCGTCGACGGTGACCGGCTTGCCGTCATGCCACTTCATGCCTGCACGGAGCGTGAGGTCGATGGTCTTGTCGTCGACCCATTTGTAAGACTCGGCCGCCCAGGGCTCCGGCAGTCCCTTGGGGTTGATCCGCATCATGCGGTCCCAGACGAGGTCCGTGATCCACGACGCCGCCGCCCCGCCGATCGCCATAGGCACCAGGTTCAGCAGGTTGTCCGAGGTGTTGAGGATGATGTCCTTCTTTGCCCCCGTCGGCGTGAGCCCGATGTGGGTCCAGAAGTTGAGGATGCCGAGGCCCGACTGCTCGACCGCGGTCTTCTCGTCGAACACGTCCTTCCGGATCGCGTAGTTCACGATCGGATTCACGAAGAAGATGTAGGAGGGGTCGTTGGCCTGGACCTCCTGCGCCTTGTGCACCATCTCGCGGCGCTTCGCCTGGTCGGTCTCGACCTGCTGGCCGGCGGCGTACTTGTCGTACTCGGGATTGGCGTAGCCCGGGTAGTTGTAGCCTTTGGCGCCGGTCGAGGAATGGAAAAGGTTGTAGATGACCTCGTCCGGATCCGAGCGCTCGGGCCGGCCGACGATCGACCACATCGCCATGTCGAAGCAGGCCGCGCCCTCGCAGGTGCTGCGGTCGAAATACACCGTGTCGAGCTTCTGCTTGTAAGGGAGCTCCTTGACCTTCACGTCGAGGCCGAGCTTCTTCCACATGTCGGCAAGCAGGTAGGCTGCCTGGTTGGCGTTTGGGTTGGCCGCCTTGTTGTCTGCGGTTAGCTCGATGGAGCGGACCCGGTCCCCCGCGGCGAGTGCCTCCGGTTGCAGGGACGTCAGCGCCAGTACGCCGGCGCCGAGCGCCAGCAAAGCTTTGAGCGGCTTCTTTGCAGTCATCTGCTTCTCCCGCATTGCGTGGGTGGAGTTTGCTTCCCTGTCCGGTTGTGCCGCAACGCGGCCGCACGACCGGCAACGGTTTTCACTTCGGAAAGCTTATCGGCTGGCTGCAAATCTGCAAGAATGACTTGGCAGCCGATCAGCAGCGGAGACGACCATGACGACCCGCCAGCCCATTTCCTCCCCGGCGGCCTGGTATGGCGCGGACCTCGCGCGCCGCAACGACTGGATCCGGAACCTGACGCCCGGCGCGCTCGACGAGATCGACCGCGCGACCAAGGGCGTCATGGCGCGCGGCGTGCCGCTTTATGAGGCAACCAAGAAGGACTTTCCCCTCGACCAGGCGGCGGACCAGCTTCGCATGGTCGGCGAGGAGGTCGAGAACGGCACGGGCTTCGTGCTGATGCGCGGCATTGATGGCATGCGCTATTCGAAGGACGAGCTCCGCCAGATGTTCTGGGGCATGAGCCTCTATCTCGGCACCGCGGTCCCCTTCGCCCAGCAGGCAAACAAGTTCGACGATGTCCGCAACTTCGGCGACAAGCCCGGGACCAACTTCTCGCGCGGCAACCGCACCAACGCCGAGCTGATGTTCCATACCGACACCGCCGACATCACCGCGCTGATGTGCATGCGGACGGCGCGCTCGGGCGGCATCAGCAAGATCGCGAGCTCGATCACGATCCACAACGAGATGCTGAAGCGGCGGCCTGACCTGCTGGAACTCCTGTTTCAGCCCTATCACAGCTCGCGCAACACCGAGGAACGTCCCGGCGAACCCCGCTACTACACGATGCCGGTGTTCGCCATGAAGGACGGCCACTTCGCCTCGCACATCTCTCGCCGGCTGGTTCGTGCCGCCCAGGAATTTCCGGAAGTGCCGCGCGCGTCGACCGAGCAGTTCGAGGCGATCGACATGCACGCGGCGATCGCCGAGGAGACGTGCCTCTACTTCGCGATGCAGCCCGGCGACGTCGAGTGGTTCACGAACCATACGCTGCTGCATTCGCGAACCGAGTTTGCCGACGGCAACACCGAGGAGCAGACCCGTCACCTGCTGCGGGTCTGGCTCTCGACGCCGAACAGCCGGCCCCTGCCGGACAGCTTCAAGACGCTTTACGGACGCGTCGGTCCCGGCGAAATCCGTGGCGGTCACTGGCGCGGCGACCACCTGCCGCACTGACCTCAGGAGCGGAGGTGGCAGGCGGCCCAGTGCCCGGGCCGCTTCTCTTCCAGCGGCGGTACGATCTCGCGGCACATCGGAACCGCGATCGGGCATCGCGTATGGAAGGGGCAGCCCGGCGGCGGCGCCGACGGCTTCGGCAACTCGCCCTTCAGGATGATCCGCTTGCGCTTCCTCTGCGCGACCGGATCGGGCAGCGGAATCGCGGAGATCAACGCCTCGGTATAGGGATGAAGCGGCTCGCCGAAGAGGCTGTCGCGAGACGCCAGCTCGACGACGCGGCCGAGATACATCACCGCGACACGATGGCTGATGTGCCGGACCACCGAAAGGTCGTGCGAGATGAACAGGTAGGAGAGCCCCAGCGTCTGCTGGAACTCCATCAGCAGGTTCAGGATCTGCGAGCGGATCGAGACGTCGAGGGCCGAGACCGGCTCGTCGCAGACGATCAGCTTCGGCTTGAGGGCCAGGGCGCGGGCGATGACGAGGCGCTGGCGCTGGCCGCCTGAGAACTCGTGCGGATACCGCGATGCGCGCTCCGGCGGAAGGCCGACGAGACCAAGCAGTTCGCTGATCTGGTCGGCGAGCGCTCGTCCCTGCGCGATCCCGTGGGCGAGAAGCGGCTCGCCGATGCTCTCGCCGACCCGGAGCTTCGGGTTGAGGGCGGAGTAGGGATCCTGAAAGATCATCTGGACGTCGCGGCGAAGATCGCGGAGCGCTTCGCCGTCGAGGGCGGTCACGTCGCGGCCGTCGAAGCGGATCCGTCCGGCGGTCGGGTGCACGAGACGGAGCACCGCGTTGCCGAGGGTCGACTTGCCGCAGCCGCTCTCGCCGACGAGGCCCAGCGTCTCGCGGTGGCCCACGGAAAAGGTGACGCCATCGACAGCGCGTACCGGCGGTGGCCGTCGCCCCCGCCAGTTCGCCCGGCCGGTGAAATGGACGGCGAGATCAGTGAGCCCGAGAAGCTCGCCGGATGCGGCACCGGTCATGTGCCGACCTCCTCGTGCCGCCAGCAGGCGGAACGGCGCTTGCCTTCGTCGATCGGCAGCAGGTCCGGTTCCTCGGCGCGGCACTTGTCGATCACCAGGGGGCAGCGACTGGCGAAGCGGCAGCCGCTGGTGTGGCTGCCGGGGCGCGGCACTGCGCCTTCGATCACCGGGAGACGCGTGCCGGGCTGGTCGTCGAGGCGTGGCACGCTCCGGAGCAGGGCCTCGGTGTAGGGATGGCGCGGGCGCCCGAAGAGATCGAAGGCGTCGGCGTCCTCGACGATGCGGCCGGCGTACATGACCAGCACGCGGTCGGCCATGTCGGCGACCACGCCCATGTCGTGGGTGATCAGGATCACGCTGGCGCCGATCTCGGCTCGGCGCTGCTTGATCAACTCCAGGATCTGCGCCTGAATCGTGACGTCGAGCGCGGTGGTCGGCTCATCGGCGATTAGCAGGCGCGGCTCGCTGCCGAGGGCGCCCGCGATCATCACGCGCTGGCACATGCCGCCCGAGAGCTCGAACGGATACTGCCTCAGGCGAAGCTCGGCATCGGTGATGCCGACGGTCTCCAGCAGCGCCTTGGCGCGCCCGAGCGCTTGACCCTTGTCGAGGTCGTGATGCGCGCGGATCGCCTCGACCAGCTGGTCGCCGACGGTCATCAACGGGTCGAGCGCGGCGACCGGCTCCTGGAAGATGATCGACATCTCCTTGCCGCGGAGCTTCCGCATGCCGGCCTCGTCGAGGCCGTGCAGCGGCGTTCCGCCGAGGTCGATCGTGCCGCCGGTGCGCCTGGCTGCCGCCGGCAGCAGATCCATCAGCGCGAAGGCGGTCATCGACTTGCCGCACCCGCTCTCGCCGACGATGGCGACGACCTGGCTCCTCCCGACGGCGAAGGAGACATGGTCGACCACCGCCGCACCGCCGATCATGACGGTGAGGTTCTCGACGGTGAGAAGCGGCGCGTCTGTCGTCATCAGGGCAGCGAGATGTCCGTCGAGACGGTCTTCAGCTTCATCGCGAACTTCTTGGCATTGGCTGATTTCTGATGATGGCGGGCGATCTCCTCGGCCGTGGTGATCCAGACGCCGCGGGTGTTGCACACCTTGGTGAGCAGCTTCCGCAGCATCCGGATGCGCTGGCCGCGGCCGGAGATCCAGGGATGGATCGTGATCATGAAGAGGCTGCCGAACTCGCGCGTCGCCTCGAACTCCTCCATCCAGCCGTCGACGACGACGTTGGGATTGGCCGGCGGCGTCTTGTCCATCGGTCCGCCGACGTAGCGGAAATAGGGGGCATCGTCGATGAACCACTGCACCGGGATCTCGGGCAGGCCGTCGAGCGAATAGGGAACGTCCATGCCCATCAGCGAGCTGTCGTAGAGGAATTTTCGCCTGCGGAGGCAGCGATGCACAGCCGGCGTCAGCTCCCAGGAGGGCGAGCGATAGCCCACTGGCGCCTTGCCGAGCTGCGACTTGAACACCTTAATCGTGTGATGAAGGATCTTGTCGTTCGCGGCCTCGTCCAGCTCGTCGACGCGCTCGTGGTAGTAGCCATGCGCCGCCGCCTCGTGGCCGCCCTTGGCGATCGCCGGCAGGATCTCCCGATAGGTATCGGCGACCCAAGCCGGCGTATAGAAGCTCCCCTTGATCCCGAACTCGTCGCAAAGGCCGAGGATGCGCGACAGGCCGACGCGCGGCCCGAAGCGGCGCTGCTCGATCTCGCCGAGCATCTCGACCCTCTTGCCGCGGTTCCGCCAGATCCAGGGGCTCTCTCCGTCGACGTCGGCGGAGAAGACAGCGGCCGAGGTATAGCCCTTCGGCCATTCGTACTTGGTGGCGAACTTGAACATGGCGCTCAGGCCTTCTTCTTGTAGAAGTCCGGGTTGAAGGTGCCGATCGAGTTGCCGCCGTCGACCGCGACGGTGGCGCCGGTGATGAACTCTGCCGCTTCCGAGCAGAGGAACAGGATCGCGTTCGGTGCGTCGTGCGGGCCCGAGGAGCGTCCCATCGGGATCCGGGCGACCATCGCCTTGACGTAGTCGTCGGAAAGCAGGCTTACCTCGCTGCCGGCGGCGAAGCCGGGCTCGACGGCGTTGACGCGGATGCCGAGCGGCGCCAGCTCAAGCGCGAAGCCCTTGGTCAGCCGGTCGATCGCCGTCTTCGAAGTGCAGTAGGGGACCGAGCCCATGCCCATGCGGCGGGCGGCGCCCGAGGAAATATTGATGATCGAGCCCTTCACCTTGGCCTTGACCATCAGGTTGGCCATGTCGCGCGAGATCAGGAACGGCGCCCTCAGGTTCACGTCCATCATCTCGTCATAGGCTTCATTCGAGATCTTCAGGACCGAGCCGGTACGGTGATAAACACCGGCATTGTTGATGACGATATCTGGCGACCTCCACTCCTTCGCGACGAGCAGGGCCAGCTTGGCGATGGACTTGGCGTCCGTCAGCTCGGTTGCGTGCGTGAGGTAGCGGCCCTTCTTGAGGCCGAGCTCCTTCGGCAAGGATGCCAGCTTCTTGGCCCGGTTGTCCGAGAGGCAGAGCATCGCGCCGGCGGCGGCGAAGTCGGTGGCGATCCGGCGGCCGATGATGCCGGCGGCGCCGGTGATCACGACCTTCTTGTCGGTGAAGTCGAATTTCATTCTGAGATCCTCACGGGGCGCGGGTCTGGGAGCGCGGGTCGAAGCGGTCGCGAAGAAAGTCGCCGAGCAGGTTGATCGACAGCACGAGGCCGAACAGACAGAAGCCGGGCAGAGTCGCGATCCACCAGGCCTGGGCCACGTAGTTGCGGCCGACCGACAGGATCGAGCCCCAGCTCGGCGTCGGCGGCTGGATGCCGAGGCCGAGGAAGGAGAGGCCGGCTTCGAACAGAACCATGAGGCCGAACTCGAGGGTCGCCACAACGATCATCGGTGCCAGGATGTTCGGCAGCATGTGGCGGAAGAGAAGTCGCGGTCCACGAACGCCCGAGATCCGTGCGGCGGTCACGTAAGTCAGGTTCGCGACCGACAGCGTTTGGCCGTAGGCGACGCGCGTGTAACGCGGCCAGCGCGTCAGGCCCAGCACCAGCACGAGGTTCAGGAGGCCTGGACCGAGGACCGCGACGGTGACGATCGCCAGCAGGATCGCCGGGATCGACAGCACGATGTCGACGAGCCGCATGATCACGACTTCGATCCAGCCGCGGTACGTGCCGGCAATCATGCCGAGCGTCGTCCCGACCACGCCGGATACCGCAACCGAGAGCACGGCGACCAGAAGCGAGATCCGGGCGCCGTAGATCACGCGCGAAAGCAGGTCGCGGCCGACCTCGTCGGTCCCCAGCCAGTAGACGGCGCCGGAGGCAGTGGTGAAGCCCGGCGGCTTCAGCCGGGCGAGCAGCGTCTGCCGAGCCGGATCGAAGGGAGAGATCCAGGGGGCCAGGAGGGCCATCAGCACGAAGATGAGGAGCATGATCGAAGCCGCGGCGGCGAGCGGGGTCAGGCTGAAAGGAAGGCGCCTGGCACTCGAGCCGAAGCTGCTCATGAGCCGCGCCTCGCCATGCTGATACGGGGATCGACGACGCCGTAGAGCAGGTCGGCGACGAAGTTGAGCCCGATATGGGTGAAGGCACCCAGAACGACGAGACCCTGGACGACGAGGAAGTCGCGGGAGGCGATCGACTGCACGGCGAGCTGGCCGAGGCCCGGCCAGGCGAAGACGGTCTCGACGATGACGGCGCCGGCGAGCAGGTTGGCGATCTCGAGCGCCGAGACGGTGATGATCGGGATCGAGGCGTTGCGAAGCACGTGGCCGATTACGACGCGATACCCCGAAACACCCTTGGCGCGGACGGCGCGGATATATTCCTTGGACAGCTCCTCGATGACACCGGTGCGGGCGATGCGGGCGTATGTGGCCATCGACAGCGCGCCGAGCGCGATCGCCGGCATGATGACCGAGACCGAGGTCTCGGCGCCCGAGGACGGGAGCCAGCGCAGCTCGACCGCGAACAGGAGGATCAGCAGGATGCCGCTCCAGAAGGTCGGCATGCTCTGGCCGATCAGCACGATCGGCATGAAGATCTTGTCGATCAGCTTGCCGCGGAAGAGCCCCGTCAGCACGCCGACCGGAAGGCCGATCACGAAGGCGATCGCGAGCGCGCAGCCGCCGAGCCAGAGCGTATAGGGAAGCCGCGACCAGATGATTTCCATGACCGGCACGCGCTGGATCAGCGAGGCCCCGAAGTCGAAGCGGAGAAGCTGGAACAGGTAGTCGAAATACTGGACGTAGAGCGGCCGATCGAATCCCAGCAGGTGCCGGAGCTGGTCGATGTCGGCCTTGGACGCACCTTCGGGCACCAGCAGCAGCGTCGGATCGCCCGACAGGTGCATGATGATGAAGACGATGCTGATCGCGCCCCAGAATGAGACGATCGACTGGGCAGCGCGGTTAAGGAGAAAACTCGTCATCGCTTAGAGATCGGGGCCGGCGGAAGGAGGTTCCGCCAGCCCCGACGATCCGTTCAGGCCGTCAGCCGTTCCACTTCATCTCGAAGATGAAGAAGGCTTCGTTCGGCGTCGGCTGCCACTGCAGTTCCTTGCGCGAGGCATAGATCGCCACGCCCTGGAACAGGCCGATGCCCGGCACGTCGCGCTCGAGGATCTCGAACGCCTTCTTGTAGGCATCGAGCCGCTTCTTCTCGTCGAGCGTCTCGCGCGCCGCGTCGATGAGCTTGTCGTATTCAGGATTCTTGTACTTCGACCAGATGCTGTCGCTGCGGAACAGCGGGTTGATCACGCCGTCTGCATCCTGGCAGGCGCAGGACCAGTTGCCGGTCGAAAGGTTGCCGGCTTCCTCCGGGTTGCCTTGGCGGCGCTTCAGGTAGGTCGGCTGGTCGCTGTTGGCGATATTCACCTTGAGTCCGACCTCGCCCAGCATCTGCTGGATCGCCTGGACCACGCGCTGGTCGTAGACAGGCGAGGTGATGAAGGTCAGCTCCTTGCCATCGGCACCGGCTTCCTTGATCAGCGCCTTGGCCTTGGCTTGATCGTAGGGGTAACCCTGGAAGCCCTCGATGTAGCCGAAGTTCGCCGGCGTCAGCACGATGTTAACCATCTTGCCGTAGCCGCCGAGTAGCGCGTCGATGATGCTCTTGCGGTCGACCGCGTGCGCGATCGCGCGACGCACCCGGACGTCGGCCGTCGGGCCGTGCAGCGCGTTGACGAACATGTAGCCGATGCGTTCGGTGGGCACCGAAAGGACCTGGAGGGCGGGCTCCTTCGCGATCAGCGCCGCGTCGTCCGGGGTCACGCCGCGGATGATGTCGGCCTTGCCGGTCTTGAGATCGGCAATGCGCGTCGCGGCATCGCCGACGCCGCGGAACTCGACCTTCGCGAAGGGCGCCTTGCCGCGCCAGTAGCCCGGCATCTCCTCGAGCTGGATGCGCACGCCGCGCTGCCAGGTGACGAGCTTGTAGGGGCCGCTGCCGATCGGCTTCTGGTTGAACTCGACGTCGCCGACCTTCTTGACGTAGGCCTCAGGCACCACCGAGAGCTTCACCAGCTGGGCGAGCAGGGCCGGGTAGGGCGAGGAGGTGCGAAGCTTGACCTTGTTCCCCGACGCGGTCGCCTCGACGATGCTGTTGAACTGGCTGAGCTGCGGGCTCTTGAAGGCTGGGTTGACGATGCGCTGGACCGAGAAGGCGACGTCCTGGGCGGTCAGCGGCGTGCCGTCGTGGAACTTGGCGCCGTCGACGATCTCGAACTCGATCTCGTTGTCGTTGAGGTATTTCCAGCTCTTGCCGATCTGCGGAACGATCTCGCCCTTGGGGTTGCGGGTGATGAGATTGTCGAAGATGTTGCGGTAGACCGAATAGCTGTCGGTGTCCCACTGGACATGGGGGTCGAGGGTCGCGGCGTCTCCGGCGATGGTCACCGCCAGGCTGTCCTTGCCGGCGGCGGTCGCCGATCCGGACGAGAGCGCGAGCGCCGCCAGGGCCGCCAACGCGCTCGATGAAAGGACCCGCATGGGTCGATCGGTCTTCCTCACGGCCGTCTCCTTGCAATCGAATGAAACAGGAATGCCCAGCCGTCCCCAGTCTCTGGCGGCGGCTGGGCAAGACGGAAGGTATCTCTCGTTCGGCGCCCCCCACGACGGACGGATGTTCCTCCGGGGGCCGGCGGGGTGTCAACGGCCGGAACGGGGCCGGAACCTCCCTTTTAAGTCGGGGTTCTGGTGGAGACATTCGTCTCAGGAAGGATCCCACGATGCCGACATCCACACAGACCAGTTCCGCCAAGTCCCGCGCCCGCGGCGGTGCCGCGCCCGACGCGATCAAGCTCTTGAAGGCCGACCATCAGGAAGTGACCGAGATGTTCGAGGCCTACGAGAAGCTCGGTGACCGCGCGCAGACGAAGAAGGCTCAGATCGCCGCCAAGATCTGCAAGGCGCTGTCCGTCCACGCCCAGATCGAAGAGGAGATCTTCTATCCGGAGGTCCGTGACGAGATCGAGGAGACCGATCTCCTGGACGAGGCCGAGGTCGAGCACGGCAGCATCAAAGATCTCGTCGCCGAGATCGAGCAGGGACTCGAGGGCGAGATCGACGGCAAGTTCGACGCCAAGGTCAAGGTCGTCTCGGAATGGGTGAAGCACCATGTTAAAGAGGAGCAGAACGAACTCTTCCCCAAGGTGCGCGAGACCGACCTCGACCTCGACGAACTCGGCGCGCGCCTCCAGGCGCGAAAAGACGAGCTGATGGCCGAGTGACGGAACCGGGCGGCCTTCGGGCCGCCCTTTTTCGAGGAGGAAGGTCCGGAGATGGCCGCACGACCGTTCTGGCAGGGATACCTCAAGCTGTCCCTGGTGACGTGCCCCGTCGCGATGACGCCGGCGATCACCGGGTCCGAGAAGGTCCGCTTCCACATCCTCAACGAAAAGACAGGAAACCGCGTCGTCAGCCGCTATGTCGACGCCGATACCGGCAAGGCAGTCTACGGCGACGAACAGGTGAAGGGGTATCGAGTCTCCGACGACAGGCACGTGGTGGTCGAGGACGATGAATTGGAGGCAGTCGCCCTGGAATCGACCCGGACCATCGATATCGAGCGCTTCGTCCCCGCCGACTCGGTAGAGCCGATCTGGCTCGACAAGGCCCACTATCTGACACCCAACGACGAGGTCGGAGAGGAGGCCTTCGCCGTCATACGCGAGGCGATGGCGGCGACCAAGACGTCCGGGCTCGCGCGGCTGGTTCTCTATCGCCGGGAACGAGGAGTTCTGCTGAAGCCAAGGGATCGCGGCATCATCCTGTGGACCCTACGCTTCGCCGACGAAGTGAGAGATCCGGAGACCTACTTCGACAAGATCAAGGATGCCCAGGTCAAGAAGGACGCGCTCGAACTCGCGAAGGGTGTGATCGAGAATCAGGCGAGGGCATGGTCGCCGAAAATCGCGCGGGATACGGTGCAGGAGGCGTTGTTGAAGGCCATCGCCGGCAAGCGCAAGAAGAAGCCGGCCAGGGCGACGAAGCCCTCAAAGATGCCTGAAGAAGGTGGCGCCAAGGTCATCAACATCATGGATGCGTTGAAACGGAGCCTCGAAGAAGGGCGGCGGGCGAAGCGCTAGCTGACCTTCCTGCGGCGCGTCGGCGAAGCATGCTTCGCGGTCTTCTTCTTGCGCGGAGAAGTACGCCGCGACGATACGGCCTCCGACCTTGCGCTGGGATGGCCAGCGCTTTTCCTCAAAGCGTCCAGGAGGTTGACGACGTTGCCGCCATGGGCCGGCTTTGGTGGCGCCTTGATCTCCTTTCCTTGCTGCTTTGCCTTGATCAGCTCGGCGACGGCGTCCTCATAACGATCCTCGAGCTCGTCCGGTTCGAACTTCCCCCGTTTTGTGGAGATGATGTGCTTGGCGAGGTCGATCATCTCCTTCGAGAGCGTCTGCTTCTCGATGTCGGAAAAGACGTCGTCGGCCGCACGGACCTCGTAGTCGAAATGGAGCGTGCTGGCGGTGAGGCCGGGACCGCTGGGGCGTAGCATCAGAAGGCGGGATCGCCGGAAGAGGACTGTCCGCGCGATTCCGACCACCTTCTTCTCTTCCATCGCCTTCCTGATCAGGGCGAAGGCTTCCTGCCCGGTCGGCTCGCTCGGCGCGAGGTAGTAGGGATTGTCGATGAACACTTCGTCCATCTCCTCCTCCGGCACGAAGGCGTCGATGTCGATCGTCTTCGTGCTCTCGGGGATCGCCTCCTCGATGTCTTCGGTGGTCAGGACCACGTAGTCGCCCTTGGCAACCTCGTAACCTTTCACCTGGGCGGTGCGCTCGATCGACTTGCCGGTTTCGGAGTCGACGAATTGCCGCATGACCCGGTGGCCGGTATTGCGGTTGAGCGTGTGGAAGGAGATGCGGTCGCCTTCCGAAGCCGCGGTGTAGAGCGCTACGGGGCAGCTCAAGAATCCCAGCTTCAGATGGCCTTTCCAATTCGCGCGCGGTGCCATGGCGGGAAAACGGCAGAAAGGGGCGGCGGTTCCGGCGGAACCCGGGCTGCGGCGGATGGTTGGATCAGGGCGGAGGGGATGCAGCCAGGCCACCCCATGACAGGACACTCCCATCTCGTGCTGATTGAATTCGGAAGCTCAAAGCCTCGCAAGGCGCACCGGCCCGAGCCGCCCCCGGCCGAAGTGCCTCCCCTGCCGCCCCAGGAAGTCCCGGCACCGCCGCCGCCGGGATACCTGCCCGATCCGTCGCCGACGCCCCCGACTCCACCGCAGCCCCCTAACAGGCCGGTCAACCAGTTCCTGCTGCTGACTCCCCGGTGGAATTGATTTCGCGCACGATCCAAATGCCCGACTTTTCCAGCCCTACGACGAGTGTCTCGGCAGCGGATGACCTGCGTGAAACGGCGGACATCGCGGGCCTGACATATGTTTCCGACGAGCAACCGGGATACACCCGGCGGAAATCCGGGGCCGGATTCACCTACCGCTCTCCGGAGGGGCTGCGCGTCACAGATCGTGCCCTTCTCAAGCGGATAAAGGGTCTGGTGATCCCGCCGGCCTGGACCGATGTCTGGATCGGACCAGATCCGAACGGCCACCTGCTGGCGACCGGGCGCGATGCCAAGGGTCGCAAGCAGTACATCTACCACCCTCGCTTCCGCGCTTCTCGCGAAGAGGAAAAGTATGAGCGACTGATCGACTTCGCGGCGCTCCTGCCGCGGATTCGCGAGATGGTCGCCCGTCATATGACCCTCCGCGGTCTGCCTCGCGAGAAGGTCCTGGCGACGATCGTGCACCTGCTGGAAACGACCTTGATCCGTGTCGGGAATGACGAATATGCGCGGCAGAACAAAAGCTACGGCCTGACCACGCTCCGCTCGCCGCATGTGAAGGTCGAGGGAAGCGAGCTGCGTTTCGAGTTCAAGGGTAAAAGCGGCAAGATCTGGCGCCTCAAGCGGCGCGATCGCCGTATCGCCAAGGTGATACGCGCGTGCCAGGAGCTCCCGGGCCAGCAGCTCTTTCAATATATCGATGATGACGGCGAGCGACGCGGGGTGACATCGACGGACGTGAATAGCTATCTGCGCGAGATCGCCGGCTGCGAAGTGACGGCCAAGGACTTCCGCACCTGGGCCGGGACTGTGATGGCGGCGCTCGAGTTGGGCCAGGTCGGCCCTTTCACCAGCCCGACCGACAGCAAGCGGAAGATCCGCGCGGCGATCGATGCCGTCGCGACGAAGCTCGGCAACACGCCGACGATCTGCCGGAAGTGCTACGTGCACCCGAATATCCTCGAGGCGTATCTCGCCGGCAGGCTCTCGGAGGAGATTCGTATGAGCGAAGGAGCGCCTCCGTCTGCAGGAATGCTCGCCGAGGAGGCTGCGGTACTTTCCTACCTGACCCGAGTGGCCGGCCGAGCGGAGACGCCGAAGACTTTCAGCGCGGCGGCTTAGACGTAGAGCGCACCGTTGCGGCGGTCGCAGTCGATCCACCGAGACCTACCGCAAGGAAGCCCCACACCGCTGCGACGGCGTCGATCCTATCGGCCCCGCGCGTTGTCGCTTCTTCGGCAATCGAGGGGGCCGCCTTTCCTTTCAGTTCGCGGACTTCCGATTCCATGCGAGGCGATGGGACCGACAGCGTCGCAATAGACTGGAACGATATCGACGCGGGCACCTCTGCGACCTGCGCATCGACCGCGACCTCGCGGAGAGATCTGGATGCCGGGATCGGAAGCATAACCATATCTGCAACCGCGAGCAGAGGTCGGTCGGGGACTTGGGCCTCGTTCGTCAAGATCTCGAAAAGTCGACCGTGGGAATCCACGATCGGTTGTTCCGCGGCATTCGCCGCGAGCTCGATCGGAGGAGCGGCCGTCACCGGCCGGTTCGCCAGACTATAAGCCGACCCCAATGCGGCACCGACCATCACGGTGACGATGGTGCGGCCCCAGGCCAGGGATCGGCAGACATAAGCAATGGCGTTACCGCGGTCGGGTGTCGGCACGGTCGAGTCACGATGCATCATGTTTGTCTCCGGGCTTGGTATCCCCGCCAAAACCGGTGGTCACAAATCGAACACCTGCCCGGAAGCCCGGGTTGCCCGGCTGCAACAATTTTTTGCCACAGCCCTGGAATCAGCCCGCGCCGATGATCAGCGCGGCCTTGCGGAGATCCGCCGTGAGAAGATTCAGGGCTTTCTCTCGTGATTCCTCATCCGGCATACGAAGGATTGCCGACGGATGGATCGTCACCAGCCCCTTGCATCCTTCCGGGAGATGCAACGGAGTACCGCGTTCACGGGCCAGTACCACCGTTCGGTTCATCACCGAGCGCGCCGCCGTGGCACCAAGCGCGACGACAAGCTTCGGCTTCACCGCGGTGATTTCGAAATTGAACCACCAGCGGCACGCCTTTACCTCGCCAATGTTGGGCTTGCGGTGGAGACGACGCTTGCCGCGAAGCTCGTGCTTGAAATGCTTCACCGCGTTGGTGACGTAGATCGTCTCTCGATCCAGTCCCGCGGCTTCGAGGGCGCGATCCAGAAGCCGGCCGGCTGGCCCGACGAACGGCCGGCCGACCCTGTCTTCCTGATCGCCCGGCTGCTCTCCCACCAGCATCAGGGGGGCCGGTGCCGGCCCCTCACCGAAGACCACCTGCGTCGCCTTCCGATAAAGCGGACATCTTTCGCAATGCTCGGCTTCCGCCCTCAGGTCGGCAATGACCGACGGCAGGCGTGGCGCCGGGGTCGGCTTGTCCTTCTCCGTGCCGATTTCGAGCGAAGTCCGCATGTGTCTTTCAACAGGTTAGCGGGTGAGGGGTTCCGTTCCGCGGAACGAAGGGCTCCGAGCCCGGTTAACCCCCGACAGCTTTGGAGACATTCCAGTCCATGAAGACGCAGTTGCTCGACGAGGCCGGTGAGCGTCGTACCTATGCGGTCGTCCTCGAGACGGGCGACGAGGTCATGTCCTGTCTCGGCGCCTTCGCGCGGGAAGCGGATCTGGATTCGGCGCAGATCACCGGGATCGGCGCTTTCAGCGACGCGTCGCTCCAGTACTTCTGCTGGAAAACCAAGCAGTACGTCGAAATTCCAGTGGATCGTCAGGTCGAAGTGGCGGCGCTCGTCGGCGATGTGGCGCTGTCGCCGAAAGGCGATCCAGCCGTCCATCTCCACGTGGTCCTCGGAGACAAGGACGGCTCTGCCATGGCCGGGCACCTCGGCAAGGCGCATGTGCGCCCGACCCTGGAAGTGATCGTCACCGAGTCGCCCTCTTATCTGCGGAAGACGATCGACCCGGAAAGCGGTCTCGCCCTGATCCGCCCCGCCGAATGACGACGATTGGTCGGGAAACTCGTCGTCTGAGAAGATCCGGAGAGAGCCGATGGCCGTGACCGCCCACCCTCTAGTCGGCTTGTGGTCGATCTTCACGGGCGTCCTGCTGATGTTCCCCGATCCTCGGCTCGGCGTCGGCGCGCGGATCCTGCTCGCCCTTGCGGGGCTGGTGTCGATTCTGCCGGGCATCGCGATGGTCCTGCAGCCGATCGCTGGGTCGCTGGCCGTCGTCTGGCTGAGGGGGGCCTATGGTTTGATCGTCGGCGCCCTGATGCTTGCCGCGAGGCCGACAGCCAGGGCCAACGCCCTGTCCTAGACGTAGGTGGAATATCTCGACCGCCGGCGGATCGGTAGACTCGTTCCGGCGGAGTGCTGGAGCGTCTACGTGCTACGTCTGCTGACTTACAATGTTCATCGCTGCATCGGCATCGACGGACGGCTTTCGCCGCAACGGGTTGCCGAGGCGATCGCGATCGCAGAGCCCGACATTGTGGCTCTGCAGGAGCTGGACGTCGGCCGCGCGCGCACCGGTGGCGTGGACCAGGCGGAGATCATCGCGCGCGAGCTCGGCATGCAGATGCACTTCCATCCCGCCATCAAGGTGATGGAAGAGCTCTATGGCGACGCGATCCTGACCGCCCTGCCTTCCCGGCTCGTTCGGGCCGGGCCTCTGCCCGGCCTTCGCGGGTGGCGCGTTCTGGAGCCTCGTGGCGCTCTCTGGGCGGAGCTCGATGTCGGGGGCGCCCGGCTGCAGATCATCAACACGCATCTCGGCGTCGTGCCGCGGGAATCCGCCATCCAGATGGAATGGCTGCTCGGCCCGGAGTGGATGGGACATCCCGAGTGCCGCGATCCGCTGATCCTCGCCGGCGACTTCAACGCCGTCCCGGGGACGCGGACCTATCGTCGCATTTCGTCCCAGCTGCGCGACGTCCAGCTCATCGAAGGCACGCGTTCACCCAGGCCGACCTTTCCCGTGCGCCTGCCGATGCTTCGTCTCGACCACATCTTCGTCAGCAGGTCGATCGAGGTGGTACGGAGCGAGGTCGTGAGAACCCCGCTGACCAAGATCGCGGCCGACCATCTTCCCGTTCTCGTCGATTTCAAGATCCTGGCCCAGGCGTCGCGGACCGATGAAAGGGAGGCAGTCGAGGCAACGACCTCATGAGCCGGTGGAAATGGGCGCGGTCGCTGCTCGCCGCCGGCGCCCTGGCGCTGGCCGCATTTCTCCTTCAGCGGACGCTCCGCAGCTATGACTCGGCAGATATCCTGAAATCGATCGCCGCCGTCGCCCCTTCCAGATTCGCCGTCATATGCGCCTGCGCGCTCGGGAGCTATGCCTGTCTAACGGGCTTCGACACGCTCGGCGTGCGCTACGCGGGTGCGAAGCTTCCGTACTGGCGCATCGCCGTGGTCTCGATGACCAGTCTTTCTCTCGGGCACAGCATAGGCTTCGCGGCCCTCAGCAGCGGAGCCATACGCTACCGACTCTATTCCCGGCTTGGCCTCGGGGTCGAGCAGGTGGCGAAGGTGATACTGCTCTGCGCCAGCACCGTCGCGCTAGGGCTGTCGACCACGCTTTCCGCAGGCCTCCTTCTGCGTCCGGAGGTGGCGGAACGGATCGGCGGGCTCGGGCCGCGCGAGGTGCTTGGCTTCGGCCTGCTCGCGGGCAGCGTACCTGCCGTCTATCTCGTTCTCGCGGCGACGCTTCGCGGAAGTCTCAGAATCCGCTCGTGGAGCTTCCAAATGCCGTCCTTGCCGATCGCGCTCGGTCAGCTCCTGGTCGGTCCGCTGAACTTCGCCATGGTGGCCGCCTGCCTCTACGCAGCGCTTTCCGATCGTTCGGCGATCGACTATCTGGACGTTCTGGCGGCATATACCGTGGCCAACTCCGCCGGCCTCGTCGCCCACGTGCCCGGAGGTCTCGGTGTCATCGAGGCCGTGGTCGCCTTCTTGCTGCCGGGCGCCGACGTAATCGGTGCTCTTGTCCTTTTCCGCCTCGTTTATTTCCTGATCCCGTTCGGGCTCGGCGCGCTGAGCCTTGGCGCCATCGAGCTGTGCGGGCGCGGGCGACCGGTGGTTCAGGAGGAAAGGGGATCGACGGACTTGGTGCGTTTGCGCCGGTGAAGCCACATCGGCCAGAAGGGCCGGCTGGGATCGAGGATCGGCGTCGCGAAAACGGGATGGGTCGGGCCGCTTTCGGCAATCTCGAACGGCCGCAATCCGCGCTTGTGATGGTTCAGCCGGTCGACGGCTGCGACCAGCGAAGGGGCCGACGCGAAGGCCGGTCCGGCCATTTCATCGGTAATGCCGAGATGCTCGGCCAGAAGCTGCTCGCGGATGCGCGCGATCGTCCGGCGTCCCTGCGCGGTGGCGGCCTCGATCACGAGGTCGCACTCGGTATCGAGCCCCATGGAGCGATTGTTGAGATTGGCCGATCCGATGCGGAGGAGCTTGTCATCGATGATGAGGCACTTGGAGTGGATGAGGACGTCGCAGTCGTCGCACCCCTTCGGCACGACCGGATAGTAGACCCGCAAGCGATCGAAAAGGTCGGCCTTCCTCAGGCGCCGGATCAGGCGGTCGCGATTGTTGCCCATCACCCATTGCTCGACCGGGCTGCGCGAGGCACGGGTCATCACGATCACGATCTGAGGGCCGTGGGGTCGCTTCAGGCTCCGGCTCAACAGCTTCCCCAGGAACGGAGCCGCGAAATACTGGGCCTCGATGTAGATCGACTGCCGCGCCGACTCGATCATGTCGACGGTGAGGGAGGCGATCTCGTGCGTGCCGCGGTGACCGTCCCAGGTGGGCTGGGTGCGCGCGATGGCGATGTCAGTGTCGAGGAAGTCCGCGGCGAGCCCGGAAGGCCAGGGATCCTGGACCGGATCGACCGGGCTCAGGCTTTCGCCGGTCGCATCCAGCCAACGTTCGCGGGCCAGCCGGGCGATCTGACGAGCGACTTCGCCGTCGACGGCCACTTGGATGTCATGCACAGCCGGATAGATACTGCCGTCATCACATGTACGGATCGGATCCTCAGGATCGTGTCTGGGCGAGTCCCAGCGGTCGACGGTGAGGTCTATGCCGCCGACGAAGGCGACGGCGTCGTCGATGGTGACGATTTTCTGATGGTGAGCGGCGTAGAAGGGGTGGTGGGTGTCGAGTTCGACCTTGATCCGCGGGTGCTCCTGCCAGGCGGCCCCGAGAAGCGCGGGAAGAGGCGCGCTCGGGGCGTGGACGACGGAGAAGCTCCAGACCAGAACCTTGATCTCAAGCTCGCTCTCGCGGTCCACGAGCGTCCTCAGGAACTCGCCGAGCTTGGGCGAGTCGCGGTCGGGGCAGAGCCGGATATTCGCATCGAAATCCCAGCCGACGATCATGATCGATCGTTTGGCCTTTAGCAGTGCCTGTTCGAGGTGTTGGAAGTACGGACCGGCATCGACGATGACGGCGCCGCGCCGGGATGGTGCGATCTGCCAGCAGTTGCGGCCGGGCTGAAGAACCGGGGTTCGAACGGCATCGAAATCGGGCGCTGGAATCGCCTTGCGCCGGATCGACGGCGCGATGCCGAGCAGGCGGCGCGTCAGGCGGTCGCGAAGACGCAAGGGAGGCGTTCCGGTGCGGGCGTATTGCCGGAGCGTCATCTAGCGTGTTCCAGGCGATGAAAAAGGCCCCATCGGGGGCCGGATCAGGCGAACCATAGGAGTCGGGCGCGTGTTAGGGCCGGCTCAGAGCTAACTCTGGGTGCGTCCGGAGGTTCCCGATGCCGGAGGTCTACTTGGAGCGGGCATCGCCTTCCGTCCGCTCATCGAGCTTCGAAAGGCTACGGAGCTTCCGCACGTTCTCGACGGAGATCGAGCCGCTCTTGTCGGTACTGACCCCGATGGTCCGCAGGTGAGCGAAGGCTCGCGAAAGGCTCTCCGGTGTCATGCCGAGCAGGGCAGCGAGCACAGGACGGTCGTCGCGCAAGGTCAGCGTAGCTGTTCCGCTGGTGACATCGATCATCGAGAGGAGATGGCGCCCCAGGCGCTGAATGGTCGTCAGAAGCTTCAGGTCGCGGATATGACGCGTAAGGGTGAGGGTGATGTCGGCGAGAGCCCGCATCGTGATGGCCGCGGTTGCGGCGTCAGCCGTGGCGATCTCGCGAAACTTTTGGACCGGGATCATCATGATCCGCCCGCCTTCGATCAGCCGTGCGCCCGTGGCGTAGGGCGTACCGAGAACGGTCGCCGGGTCGAGGATCGCATCGCCGCTTTCGCGAATGAAGATGATCGTCTCACGTTCGGCGATGGCGCTGGTAATTGCCACTCGACCTGAAAGAACGACGTGAAGGAACTGGGCGTTGTCGCCCCGATCGAACAGAATGGTGCCCTTCGGCAGGCCTTGGACGAAGGCCTCCTTTGTCAGCTCGGGAAGAAGTCGTTCGGGGAAGCCGGAGAGAAGCTGCACCCTGAGCAGCAGTTGCTGATCCTTCTGGCCGATGGGCATCCGCACATCACTCCGAAGCCGCCTGACTTCCGCTCGCCCACCCGCGACGGTTCGTCGTTGCGCGCCGCCCCAGCGGCTCACCGGTATTCGAAGCAGTCACGAAGGCGAGAGGCGAAGGGGTTAGCGCTCATAACGTCAAGGAGATGGGAAGGCAACGCCTTTCTCTTGTGTTGCTTGCCGTCCCTGGAGAAATAACCAAGGATTCAATGAAAAATCTCAATAGAACTGCTGAGAAAGTTCAATCTACGCTATGAAGTCGAGGATTGAAATCTAGATGGGCTTTGCGAGTCGTCTTCAGTCCGATGGCGACTCGCAATCGGCGAGGGTCACGCCTCGAGGGTCAATCCGCCAGCGCCTGCGCCTGGAAGGACCGCCTTTCGCCTTCCGTGGTGCGAGCCGGTTGCGGCTGGGGATCGGCGAAGATCGCGAGCGCACGCTGAAGCGTCTGCTCGTCTACCGGCTTCTGCATCAACGGGACTTCGGCGTAGCGCCGATCGATGACGCCTCGGTCGTAGCCAGTCAGGAAGACGAACGGAATGCCTCGCTGACCGAGCTCGTCGGCGACCGGATAGGTGGTCTCTCCTCTGAGGTTGAGATCGAGGATGGCGCCGTGGATGTCCGCCTGACGTGCGGCCACCAGCGCGGCGGCGCGGTCGCCGACGGGTCCTACGACCGAGTAGCCGAGGTCGGTGAGCATGTCGCGCATCATGATGGCCACCAGGGCCTCGTCCTCGACGAGCAGGATCCGGCGGCCGAGAGCTTGAGGCGCCGGCGACGGCTCGGGTGCCGGGACGGCATGAAGGCGCGGCTGCTCGCGCCGTGGCGTTGTGCCCTCGGCGACGAGGTTGCGGGGGACGGACAGCGTGCAGCGTAGACCTTCCGGTTGCCAGGCGAAGGTCGCGTGTCCGCCGAGATCCTGCTCAATGTTCGCGACGACGACGCGTGTTCCGAACCCGCGCTTGGTCGGCGGGCTCGCCTGGGGACCGCCGGCCTCCGCCCATTGCAGCACCAGATGCTCGCCGCGAAGTTCCCAGGTGACCGAAACGCGCCCGGCGAGGACGGAAAGTGCGCCGTACTTGGCCGCGTTGGTCGCGAGTTCATGCAGCGCGAGGGCCAGTGCCTGGGCGAGGGTAGGGCGGAGGACCACGCTCGGCCCGATGGTCTCGACCCGGTCCGAGTTCTCGTCGCGGTAGGGATCCATTTCCTCTGCGACCAGACGGCCGAGATCGGCACCCTGCCAGCGCGAGCTGGAGAGGAGCGTATGGGCGCGGGCAAGCGCCCGGATGCGTCCGTCGAGCGCGGTCACCATGTCGCCGACGGAGTCCGCCCGCGTCAGGCGGAGAATTGACTGTACGACCGCCAGCATGTTGCGGGCGCGATGGTCGACTTCGAGCGCGAGCAGGGTCTGCTTCTGCTCGGCTTCCTTCCGCTCGGTGATGTCGAGAGTGACGCCGCTGGCGCGCAAGGGCAGTCCGTCCTCGGACAGGGTGGCTGCGAAGGAGACCGCGCACCACCGCATTTCGCCGTCCGGGCGGATGATGCGGAACTCGGCCTGGCCGGACTTGCCTTCGGTGATGATTTTCTGGCCGAAAGTGTGCAGGGCCTCCCAATCCTCTGGGTGGATCAGGGGCTTGAGGTCGTCGAGGGTCGCGCGGAACTCGGGCCCCGGAACGCCGAAAATCCGGCACTGTCCCTCATCCCAGGCGGCCTCGCCGGTCAGGAGGTTGACCTCGCAGGATCCCATTTGCGCGGCGGCGAGCGCCAGGCTGCGGCGTTCTTCGCTCTGGCGCAGCCGTTCCGTCGAAGCCTCCAGTTCCGCGGTACGGTCGGCGACGCGCTTCTCGAGTTCCGTGTTCAGCTTCTCCAGCGCACGCGACTTGCGGTGGAGCTCGGTGAAGATCCGTACCTTGGCGCGAAGCACCTCTGGCACCACCGGTACAGGCACGTAGTCGACGGCGCCGACCTCGTAGCCGCGCAGGCGGTCCGCCTCGGCGACCTGGATCGCCGAGATGAAGATGATCGGGATCTTCCGGAACCGCGGATGCTCGCGGATCATCGTGGCCAGCTCGAAGCCGTCCTGGTCCGGCATGCAGACGTCGACGAGGATCAGCGCGATGTCGCTCTTCAGCAGATGCTCGAGCGCCTCGCGGGCCGAGTTCGCCTTAATCAGGCTCTCGCCCAGCTCCTTGAGGATGACCTCGTAGCTCAGCAGCTTCGCCGGCTGGTCGTCGACCAGCAGGATGTTGACGCCGTCGTGGCCGGTGGCCGTCGCCATGGGTCAATCCCCTTATGCTAGCGGTGGAGCCACATGCGCAGCGCCGACAGGAGCTGCTCCGTGTTCACCGGCTTCGCCAGATAGTCGGAAGCACCCGCCTCCAGGCATTTCTCGCGGTCGCCCTTCATCGCCTTTGCCGTCAGCGCGATGATCGGCAGCCGCCGGAACTCGGCGTTCGAACGGATGGCCTGCATCGTCTGGTAGCCGTCCATCTCGGGCATCATGATGTCCATCAGCACGATCGCCAGCTCGGGCGTCGACTCGACGATGCTGATCGCTTCTCGGCCGGTGGTTGCGGTGAGCACCTTCATGCCGCGCCGCTCGAGAACGCTCGACAGCGCGAAGATGTTGCGGGCGTCGTCGTCGACCAGCAGAACCGAGCGGCCGATCAGATGCTCGTCGGATCCGTGCAGGCGTTCGATCATCGCCTGCTTCTCGCGTGGCAGGTCGGCGACGACCCGATGCAGGAAGAGGGCCGTCTCGTCGAGGAGTCGTTCCGGCGACTCCACGCCCTTCACCACAATGCTGCGTGCCATCGTGTGGAGCTGCGCATCCTCGTCGGCCGAGAGTTCCCGGCCCGTGAAAACGACCACCGGTACGTCGGAGATCGAGGCGTCGGCCTTGATCTGCTCAAGGATCTCGAAGCCGCTCATGTCGGGGAGGCGAAGGTCGAGCACCACGCAGTCGTAGGGTTCGTCCCGGAGTGCCCTCAGCGCGTCGGAGCCGGTGTCGGCGGTCTCGATCTGGATGTCGTCGTGACCCAGAAGCTCGGTGATACCCATCTGCTCCGCGGGATTGTCCTCGACGACCAGCAGGCGCTTGCGACGCGGTTTTGCGAACTCGCGGATCTTCGACAATGCCGAGCCGAGGCCCTCGGTCGAGGTCGGCTTGTTCATGAACGAGAAGGCGCCGCGCGCGAGCCCGTGCTGGCGATCCTCGTCGAGCGTGATGATCTGCACCGGGATGTGCCGGGTCGTCGGGTCCTGCTTCAGCTGGGCGAGGACGGTCCAGCCGAGCATGTCGGGAAGGAAGACGTCGAGCGAGATAGCAGTCGGTCGATACTCGTGCGCCAGGTCGAGCGCGTCCTTGCCGCGCATCGCGACGAGAACCTTGAAGTTCTTGTCGTGCGCGAGATCGACCATGACGCGGGCGTAGTGCGGATCGTCCTCGACGATCAGCAGCACGGTGTCGCCCGGCTGCAGGTCGAGACGATCGTCGAGGATCTGCTCGGGTGTCCGCTCCGAAGAGGCGGGGAGCTGGAGAACCGGCATGGGACGCTGCGAGTTCTCGGACTGCACCGGCCGGCCGGCGGCGCTGGGGCCGGCATAGCGTACCGGCAGGAACAACGTGAACACGCTGCCTTTGCCGGGGGCGCTGCGGAGCTGGATCTCGCCGCCCAGCAGGCTGGCGAGCTCGCGGCTGATCGCGAGCCCGAGGCCGGTGCCGCCGTACTTGCGGCTGGTGGATGCGTCCGCCTGCTGGAAGGCTTCGAAGATGATGCGCTGCTTCTCGATCGGGATGCCGATGCCGGAGTCCGCGACCTCGAAGCTGACCACCGCCGGCGCCTGGTTAAGGAGCGGATGGTCCCCGCTCCAGCCGCTGATCACCGCGGTCGCGGAAAGACGCACGCCGCCGGTCTCGGTGAACTTGAAGGCGTTGGAGAGGAGATTCTTGAGCACCTGCTGGAGCCGCTTGGCATCCGTGGTCAGGCTGCGGCCGAGCTGCGGGTCGATCGAGACCTCGAAATTGAGGCCGCGGTTCTCTGCCTCGTGGCGGAACGGGCGCGCGACCATCTCGATCAGGTTAGTGAAGTAGATCTCCTCGGCATTCACGGTCACGGTGCCGGACTCGATCTTCGACAGGTCCAGAATGTCGCTGATCAGGTTGAGGAGGTCCGTGCCGGCGCCGTGGATGGTGCGGGCGAACTCCACCTGCTTGCTCGTCAGGTTGCCGTCCGGGTTGTCGCCGAGCTGCTGGCCGAGAATGAGGATCGAGTTGAGCGGCGTGCGGAGCTCATGGCTCATGTTCGCCAGGAATTCGGACTTGTACTTTGATGTCAGCGCCAGCTCGGTCGCCTTCTCTTCCAGCGTACGGCGAGCCTGCTCGATCTCCTGGTTCTTGCGTTCGACCTCGACGTTGCGTTCGGCGAGCTCCTGCGCCTTCTGCTCCAGCTGCTCGTTGGTCTGCTGCAGCTCCGCCTGCTGGGTCTGGAGCTCGGCGGCGAGCTGCTGCGACTGCTTGAGGAAGCCCTCGGTCTGCATCGTTGCTTCGATAGAGTTGAGCACGATGCCGATGCTTGCGGTCAGCTGCTCGAGGAAGGCGATCTGCAGCGTGGTGAAGGCGCCGAGGGAGGCGAGCTCGATCACTGCCTTGACCTGGCCTTCGAAGAGGACCGGCAGCACGATGATGTTCTGGGGCACGGCGCGGAACAGACCGGAGGTGACCGGCACGACGTTCGACGGCATCTCCGTCAGGAGGATGCGGCGGCGGTCCGAGGCGCACTGGCCGATCAGTCCCTGGCCGATCCGGATCTCCGGCGGGTGGCCCCACTCGACGTCGTCGGCATAGGCGGAGACCAGCCTGAGGCGCGGCGAGTCGCCGGTCTCCATCTGGTAGATGACGCCCTGGTTGGCGTTTACCAGCGGGGTCAGCTCCGAAAGCAGCATGCGACCGACGATGCCGAGGTCGCGCTGGCCCTGGAGCATGTTGGTGAAGCGCGCGAGGTTGGTTTTCAGCCAGTCCTGTTCGGTATTGCGGTCGGTCGTGAGCCGCAGGTTGTCGATCATCGTGTTGATGTTGTCTTTGAGCTCGGCGACCTCGCCTCGAGCGTCGACCTGGATGGATCGGGTCAAGTCGCCCTTGGTAACCGCGGTCGCCACCTCGGCGATGGCGCGCATCTGCGTGGTCAAGTTGGCGGCCAGAAGGTTCACGTTGCCTGTCAGGTCCTTCCAGGTACCGGCGGCGCCGGGAACGTTGGCCTGCCCGCCGAGGCGTCCTTCGACGCCGACCTCGCGGGCGACCGTGGTCACCTGATCGGCGAACGTCGCCAGCGTATCGGTCATGTTGTTGATGGTTTCGGCCAGCGCCGCGACCTCGCCCTTCGACTTCACGGTCAGGTTCTGCTTGAGGTCACCGTTGGCGACGGCGGTCACCACCTTGACGATTCCGCGGACCTGCTCGGTCAGGTTCGCCGCCATGACGTTCACCGTATCCGTCAGGTCTTTCCAGGTGCCGGCGACCCCGGGCACCTGCGCCTGTCCACCGAGACGCCCCTCGGTGCCGACCTCGCGGGCGACACGCGTCACTTCGGAGGCGAAGGCGTTCAGCTGGTCAACCATCGTGTTGATGGTGTTCTTGAGCTCGGCGATCTCGCCGCGGACGTCGACGGTGATCTTGCGGGACAGGTCGCCGCGGGCGACAGCCGTCGTCACCTCGGCGATGTTTCGGACCTGAGTGGTCAGGTTGGCCGCGAGCAGGTTCACGTTGTCGGTGAGGTCCTTCCAGGTGCCGCCGACGCCGGGCACCACGGCCTGGCCGCCAAGGCGCCCTTCGGTGCCGACCTCGCGCGCGACGCGGGTCACTTCGGCAGCGAACGAGCGCAGCTGCTCGACCATCGTGTTCAGCGTCTCCTTCAGGAGCAGGATCTCGCCGCGGACGTCGACGGTGATCTTCTTGGACAGGTCGCCGCCACCGATGGCGGTCGCGACCTCGGCGATGTTTCGGACCTGGGCCGTCAGGTTCCCGGCCATGAAGTTGACGTTGTCGGTGAGATCCTTCCAGGTGCCGGCGACGCCGGGTACCTGTGCCTGTCCGCCCAGCTTCCCTTCGGTGCCGACCTCACGGGCGACACGCGTCACTTCCGAGGCGAAGCCGTTCAACTGGTCCACCATCGTGTTGATGGTGTTCTTGAGTTCCAGGATCTCGCCTTTCACGTCGACGGTGATCTTGCGCGAGAGGTCGCCACGGGCGACTGCCGTCGTCACTTCGGCGATGTTTCGGACCTGGGCCGTCAGGTTGCCGGCCATCGAGTTGACCGAGTCGGTCAGGTCTTCCCAGGTGCCGGCGACGCCGGGCACGTTGGCTTGGCCGCCGAGCCGTCCTTCGGTTCCGACCTCGCGCGCGACGCGCGTCACTTCCGAGGCGAAGGCGTTCAACTGATCCACCATTGTGTTCAGCGTCTCCTTCAGCTGAAGGATCTCGCCGCGCACGTCGACGGTGATCTTGCGGGACAAGTCGCCGGTCGCGATGGCGGTCGCGACCTCGGCGATGTTTCTAACCTGGGCCGTCAGGTTGCCGGCCATCGAGTTGACCGAGTCGGTCAGGTCCTTCCAGGTGCCGGCGACGCCGGGCACCTGCGCCTGACCGCCGAGCTTGCCATCGGTGCCCACCTCGCGCGCGACGCGCGTCACCTCGGACGAGAAGGCGTTCAGCTGATCCACCATCGTGTTCAGCGTTTCCTTCAGCTGCAGGATTTCGCCCGACACGTTCACGGTGATCTTGCGCGACAGGTCGCCCTGCGCGACGGCGGTCGCGACCTCGGCGATGTTGCGCACCTGGGCCGTCAGGTTGGAGGCCATCGAGTTGACGTTGTCGGTCAGGTCCTTCCAGGTGCCGGCGACGCCGCGGACCTGTGCCTGCCCGCCCAGCTTGCCCTTGGTTCCGACCTCGCGGGCGACACGCGTCACTTCCGAGGCGAAGGCGTTCAGCTGGTCCACCATCGTGTTGATGGTTTTCTTGAGCTGCAGGATCTCGCCCTTCACGTCGACGGTGATCTTTTTCGACAGGTCGCCGTTGGCGATCGCGGTCGACACCTCGGCGATGTTTCGGACCTGGGCGGTCAGGTTGGAAGCCATGGAGTTGACGGAGTCGGTCAAGTCCTTCCAGGTGCCGGCGACGCCGAGCACGTTTGCCTGGCCGCCGAGGCGGCCTTCGGTACCGACTTCGCGGGCGACACGCGTCACTTCGCCGGCGAAGGCGTTCAGCTGGTCCACCATCGTGTTGATGGTTTCCTTCAGCTGAAGGATCTCGCCCGACACGTTCACCGTGATCTTCTTGGAAAGGTCGCCGCCGGCGATGGCGGTCGCGACCTCGGCGATGTTGCGCACCTGGGCCGTAAGGTTGCCGGCCATGAAGTTCACCGAGTCGGTGAGGTCCTTCCAGGTGCCGGCGACGCCGGGCACCTGCGCCTGGCCGCCGAGCTTGCCTTCGGTACCGACCTCACGCGCGACACGCGTGACCTCCGAGGCGAAGCCGTTCAACTGGTCCACCATCGTGTTGATGGTGTCCTTGAGCTCGAGGATCTCGCCGCGGACGTCGACGGTGATCTTGCGGGACAAGTCGCCACGCGCCACGGCCGTGGTGACCTGCGCGATGTTGCGGACCTGGTCGGTCAGGTTGCCGCACATCGCGTTGACCGAGTCGGTGAGGTCCTTCCAGGTGCCGGCGACGCCGGGGACGATTGCCTGACCGCCGAGCTTGCCGTCGGTGCCGACCTCACGTGCCACGCGCGTGACCTCTGACGCGAATGAGCGGAGCTGGTCCACCATCGTGTTGATGGCTTCCTTGAGCTGGAGGATCTCGCCGCGCACGTCGACGGTGATCTTCTTGGACAGGTCGCCGCTGGCGACCGCGATCGTCACCTCGGAGATGTTACGGACCTGGGCCGTCAGGTTGTTCGCCATGGAGTTGACGTTCTCGGTGAGGTCCTTCCAGACGCCCGTCACCTCGCTGACCTGTGCCTGGCCGCCGAGCTTGCCTTCGGTGCCGACCTCGCGCGCCACGCGCGTCACTTCCGAGGTGAACACGCTCAGCTGCTTGATCATCGTGTTGACGATTGTCGCCGAACGGAGGAACTCACCCTGCAGCGGGCGACCATCGACGTCGAGCGCGACCGTCTGCAGCAGGTCGCCTTGAGCCACAGCGGCGATCGCACGCGTCACTTCGGTGGTCGGGCGCAGCAGGTCGTCGATCAGGGTGTTGACGGAATTCTCCATCTCGCCCCAGGCGCCGTCGGCGACGCCCATGCGGATGCGTTGACGGGTCTTGCCCTCGCGGCCGACCACCTGGCCCACGCGCTCGAGTTGCTGTGCCATGCGCTGGTTGGTGGCGACGATCGTGTTGAACGTGTCGGCAATCTTGCCGACGAGGCCGACCTGGTGCCCGGGGAGGCGAACCGAGAAGTCGCCGACGGCCATCATCTGAAGCGCGTGCAGAAGGTCGTAGAGTTCAGCCGAGTTCGCTCCGGCGCCGTTGGCATGGACGCCGTTGCCGTTTGACTCGGCCGAAGGAGGAGCCTGCAGGACCGTCGGCGGCGTGTCGATACGGACGGTGTCGGTGCTCTTCTGCATTTCTTATCTCCCTGAACGGCGCCTCTGTGGCGCCACGTCGGACGACGGCCCTGGCATTCAAGGCTCGACGAGGATTCTATGGTCGTGGTGGAAGCCGAGGCGGCCGGAGCGGCCTCTGATCGAAAGACGGTGGCCGCCACCCTGCTTCACCCGGCCGAACCTTCCTGCTGCCGGCGGGCGCGCGTCGCCCGTCACGGACGCGCGGAGTTTAGCGAAGGTGCATAGGCCCAAGCGCGCGCGCAAATGCGCAACGCCGCGGGATCACTAAGAAATCACGCGCTCCGTCACGGAAAAATCACAACAGTTCGAGCGATACGGTTAATTCAGGCGATTTTTATGAAATGCACCGCCCTTGACGATCGCCGACAGGTGCGCGCCCTGGTCAAGGAAGAGCTCGAGCTTCTTCACCGGATCGCCATCGACGACGATCAGATCGGCGAAGGCACCAGGTTCGACGACACCCAGCTTGCCCTCCATGCGGACGATTTCGGCGCCCACCAGGGTCGCCTGGCGGATGACCTCGATCGGCGAGTGCACCTCGCGGCGGAAGATGAACTCCTTGCTCTGCTCCATGTGGAGCTGGCCGAGCAGATCGGTGCCGAAGCCTACTTTCACGCCCGCCTTCTTGCAGATGTCGAGCGACTTGAGGCCGCCGTCGATCACCAGCTCGTTCTTGTCCAGCATGTCGCGGGTCATACCGAACTCGGCGGCGCGCTCACGCATCGCGAAGTAGGTCACGAGATTGGCGACCATGTAGGCGCCCCTCTTTGCCATCAGCTTGGCGGATGCCGTGTCGATAAGGTTACCGTGCTCGATCGTACGCACGCCGCAGCTGACGGCACGGGTGATCGCCTCTGGCGTATAGGCATGCGCCAGGGTGTAACGGCCGAAGGCATGCGCCTCCTCGACCGCGGCCGTGATCTCCTCGACCGTGAATTGGAGTGAGTCGATCGGATCATAGGGCGAGGCGACGCCGCCGGAGCACATCAGCTTGATGTGGTCGGCGCCCTGGCGCATCTGCTCGCGGGCGGCCTTGCGCACTTCGTCCGGTCCGTCGGCGAGGTGGCGGAGAAAGACCATTGCATTGGTGCAGTTGCAGAGAGCGCCCGAGTCGGTGCGCCGGTTGCGATCGTTGTGGCCGCCGGTCGGGCCGATCGAACGACCGGCGATGAACATGCGCGGCCCTTTGATCAGGCCGGTCTCGACTGCGGTCTTGATGCCCCAGTCGGCGCCACCCGCGTCGCGGACGGTGGTGAAGCCGCGGTCGAGGAAGGCCTTGAGGCGTTCGGTTGCGCGGGCCGCCATCAAGGTCAGCGGCATGGTCTCGAGCCGGCTGATGTAGACCTCGCTGTGCATCGTGTGCACATGGCAGTCGATCAGACCCGGCATCAGCGTGCGCTTGCCGCAATCGACGACCTGGGCCTTCTGAGCCTTGATCGGCTTGTCGGAGACTTCCTTGATCTTGTCGCCCTCGACCAGCACCTCGTATCCGCCGCGGGCTTCCTTCCAGCGGGGGTCGAGGAGATTGAGGTTGCGGAAGAGGATCGCAGAAGGGGCTTGGGCGCGGGCCATCAGTTGAGCTCGTTCTTGTGGAATTTGCCGCCCTTCATGATCGCCGGCAGGTGAGCGCCTTGATCGAGGAACAGCTCAAGCTTCTTCAGGGGATTGCCGTCGACGACGATGAAGTCGGCGAAGGCGCCGGGCTCGACCACGCCGAGCTTGCCCTCGTGTCGCAAGATCTTGGCGCCGACCAGGGTCGCCTGACGGATGATCTCGATCGGTTTCAGCACCTTGGCGCGATGGACGAACTCCTTGCTCTGCTCGGTCTGCAGCTGGCCCAGGAGATCCGAGCCGAAGCCGACTTCGACGCCGGCCTTCTTGCAGATCTCGAGCGAGCGAAGTGCGCCTTCGAGGACCAATTCGTTCTTTGCCAGCATCTCGGCAGACATGCCGAACGATGCCGCCCGCTCCTTCATCTCGAAATAGGTGACAAGGTTGGCGATCATGAAGCCGCCCTTGGAAGCGAGCAGCTTCGCCGACTTGGCATCGATCAGGTTGCCGTGCTCGATCGTGCGGACGCCGTTGGTGACAGCGCGCGTGATCGCTTCCGGCGTATAGGCATGAGCCAGCACGTAGCGCCCGAAGTTGGCGGCCTCGTCGGTCGCCGCCGCGATCTCGCCCGGCGAGTATTGCAGGCTGTCGAGAGGATCGTAGGGGGACGCCACGCCGCCCGAGCACATGATCTTGATCTGGTCGGCGCCCTGACGCATCTGCTCGCGAACGGTCTTCCGTACCTCGTCGGCGCCATCGGCGATCGCCATGCCATGGACGAGCGCGTTGCAGCAGCCGCAGCTTGCTCCCATGTCGGTGCGCCGCCGGGAGTCGCTATGGCCGCCGGTCGGACCGATGGCGCGGCCGGAGATGAAGAGGCGAGGCCCGGGGAGGAGCCCGGTCTCGACCGCGGTCTTGAGACCCCAGTCGGCGCCGCCGGTGTCTCGGACGGTGGTGAAGCCGCGGTCGATCATGCCGCGCATGAGTTCCGCCGATCGCGCGGTCATCAGGGTCAGCGGAATGTTCTCCAGCGCCCGGATGTTGACCTCGCTCAGCATCACATGGACGTGGCAGTCGATCAGGCCCGGCATCAGAACGCGCTTGCCGCAGTCGACGACGTCGGCCTTCGTGGCCTTGATCGGCTTGTTCGAGACTTCCTTGATGGTCGCGCCCTCGACCAGGACCTCGTAGCCGCCACGCGGGGAATCCCAGCGCGGATCGAGCAGGTCCATATTCCTGAAGAGCACCGGTGAAGCCATGTTCCCCCGCCTTAGAAACTTAGCGTGAAGGATGCGGGGCCGGGCGCGGCTAAGTCAAGAATGCCAACGAGATAGACATAATCTCAGGCGAAATGGCAGGCCGCGTGCTGGCCGTCTGCAAGCGGTCGGAGCTTCGGCGTTTCCTGCGTGCAGATCGCCTGCGCCATCGGGCAGCGCGGATGGAAGACGCAGCCGCGCGGCGGATTGAGCGGGCTCGGGATCTCGCCTTTCAGGCTGAGCGGCTTCCGCGACTTCCGCCGCGCCGGGTCGGGAATCGCCGAGAGCAGCGCCTGCGTATAGGGATGGCGCGGCGAGCGATAGAGCGCCTTGGTTTCGGCGATCTCGACCAGTGTCCCGAGGTACATGACGGCGACGCGGTCGGAGACGTGGCGCACCACGGCGAGGTCGTGGCTGATGAACAGCATGCTGAGGTGATGGCTCGCCTTGAGGCCCGCCAGCAGGTTCAGGATCTGCGCCTGGATCGAGACGTCGAGGGCGGAGACCGGCTCGTCGGCGATCAGGAGGCGGGGGTTGAGCGCCATCGCGCGGGCGAGCCCGATGCGTTGACGTTGACCGCCGGAGAACTGATGCGGATAGCGGGTCATCGCCCGAGGGTCCAGGCCGACGCCTTCCAGCAACGACGCGACCTTGCCGCGCAGTTCGATGGGCGTCAGACGCTCATGCGTCTTCAGCGGCTCCGCCACGATCCGCTCGACCGTCCATTTCGGATCGAGAGAGGCGAACGGGTTCTGGAAGATCATCTGCACGTCGCGGCGGCGCTCTCGGAGCGCGGACCCGCTGAGGCTCAGCCAGTCCGTGCCGTCGAGACGGATGCGGCCGGCGGTCGGCGCAACCAGACGGGCGAGCACGCGGCCGGTGGTGGTCTTGCCGCTGCCGCTCTCGCCGACCAGTCCCAGCACTTCCTGGCGGCCGATCGAGAACGAGATGCCGTTGACTGCGTGCACCACGGGTCCTCTGCCGAACAGGCGGCCGAGCATACTGCCGCGTCCGGCGAAGTGGACGGTGAGATCGGAAACCTCGGCGATGGGGGCTTCAGTCATGGAGATGACAAGCGACCTGACGTCCCGGCGCGATCGTCTTCAGCGCCGGCCGTTCGATCCGGCATCGGTCGAACGCGTGTGCGCAGCGCGGGTTGAACTTGCAGCCAGGCGGTGGCGACACCGGATCGGCGAGCCGGCCGGGGATCGGGTTGAGCTGGCCGACCTCCCGGTCGAGGCGCGGAATCGAGGCGATGAGGCCGACCGTATAGGGGTGCTTCGGATCGTCGAGAATGTCGTCTGCCGGTGCCACCTCGACCAGGTTGCCGGCGTACATCACCGCGATCCGTTCGCACATCTCTCCGACGACTCCGAGATCATGGCTGACCAGGATGATCGCGGTCTCGGGCTCGCCGTCCTTGAGGCGGCGCAGAAGGTCCAGGATCTGCGCCTGGACCGTGACGTCCAGGGCCGTGGTCGGCTCGTCGGCGATCAGTAGATGCGGGTTCAGGATCAGCGCGGCGGCGATGATGACGCGCTGCTGCATGCCGCCGGAGAACTCGTGCGGATAGTCGCCGAGGCGTCGGCCGGCATTGGGAATGCCGACGCGATCCAGCATCTCGGCAACGCGCTCGCGCGTCTCGGCGGGCGACATGTCCGGCGTGTGCCAGCGCAGAACCTCGGCGATCTGCTCGCCGATGGTCAGCACCGGGTTCAGGGTCGCGGTGGGATCCTGGAAGATCATGGCGAGCCGCCGGCCGCGAAGCCGCCGCATCTCCTCGGCGTCGAGGTCGAGCAGGGAATGGCCGCCGAAGCGGATGCTGCCGCTCTCGATCTTGCCGGGCGGCTGCACCAGCCGCATGACCGAAAGTCCGAGCACCGATTTGCCCGACCCGCTCTCGCCGACCAGGCCGAGCGTCTCACGGCGCTCGAGCGTCAGGCTGACACCGTCGACCGCTGTCAGCCGACCGCGCTTGGTGGGGAAGCGGGTGACGAGATTGTCGATGCTGAGAAGGGCTTCGCTCACAGGCGTTCCTGCCGAGGATCGTAGGTGTCGCGCAGGAAGTCGCCGAACAGGTTGATCGCGATCGAGGTGACCATGATCGCCAGACCCGGTCCGAGCGCGATCCAGTAGTTCTCATAGAGGTAGTTGCGGCCTTCGCTGATCATGGCCCCCCAGGACGGCGTCGGCGGCTGGGTGCCGAGCCCCAGGAAGCTGATCGCGGCTTCCAGGATGATGACCTCGGCGAGATCAAACGTGGCCAGCACGATGATCGTCGGAACCACGTTCGGGATCACGTGCCCGAAGATGATCGCGGGATGGCGGACTCCGATCGACTTCGCCGCCTGAATGTATTCGAGCTCGCGGATCTTCAGCGTCTCGCCGCGGACGAGGCGGGCGAAACGGACCCAGAGTGCCACCGACAGCGCGAAGACCATGGTCCAGAAACCGGGGCCGAGGATCGCGAGCAGCAAAATGGCGACGAGTATGAACGGGAAGGAGAGCTGGAAGTCGGCGATGCGCATGATGACCGCATCGACCCAACCACCGAAGTAACCGGAGATCGCCCCCAGCATCGAGCCCAGGATCATCGCATTGAAGACCACGAGCAGCGCCACCAGGATCGAGGTGCGCGAGCCGTAGAGGGCGCGGGCGAAGATGTCGCGACCGAGATTGTCGCCGCCGAGCAGGTAGTCGGCCTTGCCGTCTTCCTCGAATGCCGGCGGCAGGAACCGGGCTTCGAGGACCTGCTGGGCCGGGTCGTGCGACGCCAGCATCGGCGCGAAGGCGGCGACCAGGACGATGGCGAGCACCACGGCGAAGCCGGTCAGCCCCTTGGCGCTCCGGAGCAGCTCGGAGAGGAACCTCCGCCCGGCCGAGACCGGCGGGTCCAGCGTTTCCGCTGTATCGACGGCGGCCGGTTCAGCGGACATAGCGGATGCGGGGATCTATCAGCCGGTAGAGCAGATCGACCAGAAGGTTGAGGAACACGAAGACGCAGGCGGCAACCAGCACGCTCGCCTGGATCAGCGGATAGTCGCGCCAGAAGATGCTCTGGACCGTGAGCCGGCCGATGCCCGGCCACGCGAAGACGTTCTCGATGATGTAGGTCCCGCCGAGCAAGGTGCCGAGCTGAAGCCCGACGATGGTGACGGTCGGGATCAGTGCATTTCGGAATGCATGCTTGAGGAAAACCGTGCGTTCGGGCACGCCCTTGGCGCGGGCGAACTGCAGATAATCCTGCCGGATCACGTCGAGCATGGTCGATCGGATCAGCCGCGTGTTGAGCGCGATCACGAAGAAGGCGAGGGAGATCGCCGGCATCAGGATGTATCGGAGCCTGTCCCACAGCAGGTTCCAGTCCCAGGCCCGCAGGGCTTCCCAGGCTCCGATCACGACCGATCCCTTGTAGCCGGTGGACGGCAGCCACTGGAGCTCCACCGAGAAAACCAGGATCAAGATGATGCCGATCAGGAAGTTGGGGACCGCGACGCCGAATACCGAGATGATCGAGCCGAAATAGTCGATTGCCGTCCCCTTCTTGAGGGCGCAGACGATGCCGAGCGGCAGCGCGACCAGGAGGGCGAATAGCAGGGCGGTCAGCGCCAGCTCGAGCGTGGCCGGGATCCGCTCGGCGATCAATACAGCGGCGCTCGACCGGAGACGGGTCGAATTGCCGAAATCGCCGCGCAGCACGATGCCGGTCGCGTAGTCCCAGAAGTTCTGCAGTACCGGCTTGTTGACGCCGAGCTGCTCGCGGAGCGCCGCCTTGTCTTGCTCGGTCATGCCCGGGTTGCCCGCTTCCATCATGTCGACGATGTCTCCAGGTACTAGCTTGGAGATCGTCGACACGACGAAGACGACGCAGACGATGACCACCAGCGCCGATAGCACGCGGCGGACGAAATATCCCAGCATGACGGTCGAGCGCGTTCCGATCAGGCTTTGAGCCAGACGTCCTTGTAGTAGATGCGGGCGTCCCAGGCGTTCTCGAAGTCCTCGACCGTATCGCGGATGGCGACGGCGGTGATGTCGGCGTAGAGCGGCAGCCACCAGCACTGCTCGATCGCGATCTTCTGGACCTCGTTCAGCATCTCGTCGCGCTTCTTCGGATCGAATTCGAGCCGCTGCTTGTCGAGGAGCTCGTCGGTGCGCGGATCGGTGTAGAAGCCGCGGTTCAGCGAGCCTGTCTTGTGCAGCAGGATGTGCAGCACGTCGCCATCCGTGTAGCGGTAGTTGAGAAGGTAGAGCGGGTGCTCGCCCTTGCGTCCGATAACCGCGGCTTCCGCAGCCGGCACGGCCTCGATCGCGACATCGACGCCCACCGCCTTGAGCTCGGCCTGTATGACTTCGGCCGCACGTCGGTTGGCGCCGTCGTCGTTGGTCGAAAGGCGGAGCTTCAGGTTTGTGGCGCCCGCCTCGGCGAGGAGGGCCTTCGCCTTTGCCGGATCGTACTTAGGCGCGATGTCCTTGGCATTGGGCAGGACCTGCGGGAAGGCCGGACCCAGCGGGCTGTAGGCGAGCTCGCCGTTGCCGCCGAGCGCAAGCTGCAGGACCTTGTTCTTGTCGATCGCCATGCTGAGCGCCTGGCGGACCTTGGGGTCGCTGGTCGGCGCCAGCTTGATGTTGAAGCAGAGGCCAAAGCAGGACAGCGCGGTCCGCGTCATCACCTTCACGTTCCGCATGCGCTTGACCTGGGCAAGCTTGTCGAGCGGCACCGCGTTGAAGCCGGCGATCACCTGGATCTCGTTCGACTGCAGCGCGGCGAGGCGCGGCGCATCCTCGGGGATCACCACGTACTCGATGCTGTCCAGATGCGCCGGCTTGTCATTCTTGAAGCGCTTGTTGATGAACATATGCTTGTCGTTACGGGCGAGCTTGATGCCGGAGTCCGGCTGCCATCGGTCGAACTTGAACGGGCCCGAGCCAACCGGATTGCGCCCGAAGTCGCCGCCCTTCTGCACCGCGGTCGGCGAGATGATCGCCTGATAGGCGCCGGCCAGGCCGACCCACAGGGTGACGAAAGGCGAACTGTAGTTGTAGGCGACGGTCAGGTCGTCGATCACCTCGGCGCCGGTCAGCGGGCCATTGATGAACTTGGTCGGCGACGCGGTCGCCGGGTCGAGGTGGCGCTTGACGGTGAAGGCGACCGCCTCGGCGTTGACCGGGGTGCCGTCATGGAAGACGACGCCCGGACGCAGCTTGAAGACCACGCGCTTGTTGTCGTTCTGGAACTCCCAGCTGAGCGCCAGATGCGGCAGCACGTTGCCCTTCTCGTCGCGCATCACCAGCGGATCGAAGATCTGGGTGAAGGTCTCGTGCGAGGTGAAGCTGGTGGTCTTCTGCGGATCGAGCGTATCGGGATCGCTCGACCGGCCGATGCGAAGATTGCCGCCCTTGCGCTGCGCATAGGCGGGGAAGGAGACGCCGGCGGAGGCCGCCAGCAATGCCATCGAGCCGCCGAGGAAGCGGCGGCGGTCGACCGCGGCGAGGCGGCGGGAGACTTCGTAGGTCTGTTCCTCGAAGCTCATCCCCGTCATTGTGGCCGGATCGGTCAGGCGGTCGAACTCGCTCATGGGCGTGCTCCCTTAGGAAGAGGTGCGGGCGAAGCGGATCTTCTTGTTGCGGTCGGTCGAGACGTTGAGCCCGGTGACCTTCCCGCCGTCGCGAACCAGGTGCAGCACCGGCTGGAAGTCGCCGCCCCATTGGCGGGGGCCGAGGGCGGAGGCGACGTAGACATCCTTGAGGATCGGCGTCAGGCCCATGCGCTTGCGCCCGAGCGCGCCCTGCATGTCGAGCAGCAGGCGGTCGCCGCCGTTCGAGATCGTGTAGGTCGCTTCGAGCCCTTCGTTGCGATAGGCGCCGAGCGCTTGTTCCTGCTCCCCCTTCGGCGCGTTGTAGCCGTCGATGCGGCGCCAGGAGGCGGCCCGGCCCGAGTCCGACGACTCGAAGCCGTTCGCGGTCGGCTTGTATTTCTGCTCATGCACACCGCTCATCGGCGTGAAGGTGCCGGGCGAGAGCTGCCACATCGGCGTCTTGTGTCCGAGGCGCGAAATCAGCTCGCCGTTCTCGACCACCAGCTCCATAGGCTCCGCGCGGGCGTCGTCCCAGTAGAGGCCGGTAAGCTTCTCGAGATCCGTGGCTGAAGGAGATGGCGGCAACGGCGAGAGGCGGTCGCCGAGCACGATGTCGGCGATCTTCCGAGACAGCGTGTAGGGCGCAATGTTGTCGACGTTGCCGAGGATCGCGACGGTGAGATTGTGTTCCGGGAACTGGTAGGTGCCGGAGCGTCCGCCGGGCACGCCGCCGCCATGGCCGATGCCGTGCGCGCCGCGCCAGGGCGCCGACTGGAGGCCGTGCGCGTAGATGCTGGTACGGCCGCTGTTGAACTTCGGCGGCGTCTGCATCCTCCTGAAGATCTCCGAGGTGCCGACCTTCGGCTTGTCCGAGACCATGTTCGCGGCCCAGATCAGCATGTCGTCGACGGTCGAGACCGCGCTGCCTTCGCCCGCGACCGGGACGCCCCAGCGGCCCTTCTTGTAGGTGCCGTCGGGCTGCTGAAGGTGATGAGTGGCAAGGCCGGGCACGATCTCGTCGTCGAGTCGCATCAGGCGTGAGCTTGCCATGCCGAGCGGCTCGAAGATGTGCTTCTTGAGCAGATTCTCCATCGAGTCGTCGCCGACCTTCTCGACGATCTCGGACAGCAAGCGAAAGCCGGTGTTGCAGTACATCAGCCGCTCGCCGGGCTGGAAGTTCAGATCCGTCTGCCCGCGCATGAGCTTCGAGACCTCGGCCGCCGAGATCGGCGAACGCGCGTCGGCTCCTGACAGCGAGATCATGTCGAGGAATTCTCGAAGCCCGCTGACGTTGGTCATGACGTGCGAGATCTTTACCGGAACGCCGTAGTCAGGCAGGTCCGTATGGTATTTCCGCACCTCGTCGTCGTAGTTCAGCCTTCCCTCCTTGATCAGCAGGAAGGCGAGGAAAACCGCGAGCTGCTTGGTCTGCGAGCCGATGCGGATCACGGTCTCGGGAGTGTTCGCCACGCCGAGGTCGACGCTCGCCATGCCGTAGCCCTTGCGCAGAAGCGTCGTTCCGTCGTGCACGATCGCCACCGTGCAGCCTGGGCGATTGCCGCCATAGCCGGCAAAAAGCTTGTCGAGCGCAGCTTCGATGCTCGCCATGGCGGGAGTCCTTTTCGATGATCGGTGTCGCCGGAGGGAACGACGATCAATCGAACCAGCGGCGAGCCGTGGCTGTCAACAAACGCTTTCCGATAAGAAATGGCAGGGTGTGCTACTTCTTCTTAGTCGCTCCCGTAACAAGCGCGTGGCAGACGTCGCGGATCGGCTTCAAGTTCGGACGCCCCGGATCGATGCGATAGGCGATCGCCAGGTGATGCTTCGGCAGCGCCGGCTTCACCTGGAGGATGCGGAGCGCGCCGCGCTTCATCTCGCCCTGGAACAGCCCGACCGGAAGCAGGCTGAGGCCGAAGCCCTTGCTCGCGAGATTCGCCATGATGCTGAGGCTGTTGCATGTGTAGAGCCGTGTGGGCATGTCGCCGACGCTGGCGAACCACTCCTGGATCGTGGCGTAGAGCTTCGACGGCCGAGGATTGGTGATGATCGGGTAGGCCTTGAGGTCCGATGGCGTCAGGGCACGCGACGGCAGGTCCAGGCCCTTGCCGGCGACCCAGGCAAGGTCGAGATCCTCCAGCGGCTCGACCGCAATATCGGGGCTGAGCTCTGGCTCGGTCAGGATCGCGAAGTCGAGCTGGCCTGCCTGGAGCTTGCGGTCGAGGTTGGCCGAGAAATCGATGACGATCTCGAATTCCGCGGAAGGATACGCCTTCTCGACCTTGGCCAGCAGTGCCGGCATGTGGGTCAGCGCGAAGGAGTCGGCAAAGCCCATCCGGATCGGGCCCCGCAGCGTCTTCGCCGGATCAGCCTGGTCCTCGAGCGCGCGGGCGAGAGAGAGGATCTGCTCGGCGTGCCGGACCGTCTGCATGCCGAGGTCGGTGAGGCGCGGGCGGTAGTCGTCGCGATGGAACAGCGATCCGCCGAGCTGGCGCTCGAGCTCGCGGATGCGGCCGGAGATGGCCGGCTGACTGACGTTGAGCTGATGGGCGGCGGCACGGAAGCTGCCGAGGCGCGCAATCCAAACCAACGCCTCAACCTGGTCGAGGCTGATCCTCATGATCCGTCCTGCCGATCATCATGATCCCGATTTCCAATTACATCTTATCGTTTTCCTCCGCTAGCCTATCCATGAACAAAAGAAATGCTTGGCCGGACAGGTGGATTCCCTGGCCGTCCAAGGGGGCGCATTCACACCAGCAGGAAGGAACCGGGAGATGACTAGCCGCGTGTCGAGATGGCTTCTCGTCGGAGCCGCGCTATTTGCACTCACAGCTCACGCTGAAGCCCAGCAGGTCACATTCAGGCTTGGCACGGTCGATCCGCAGGCGAGCCATTCCGGCGCAGGTGCCGATGCGTTCGCCGCCGCCGTCGATCGCCTGAGCCAAGGCCAGATGAAGGTCCAGGTGTTCCACGCCGGCCAGCTCGGGCCCATCCCCGAGCAGCAGCGGAACGTGCTCGCCGGCACGCAGGACATGCACCTGCTCTATCCCGAGTTCCTTACCACGCTGATCGACGAGACCCGGATCATCTCGGCGCCCTATGTCTTCACCTCGCATGCGCACCAGGCGAACTTCCTTAAGAGCGACGCCTTCAAGCCGGGCCTCGACAAGCTCAGAAGCCTGGGCGCCATCGTCCTCGATGAAGACTGGACCTGGTGGCAGATGGATCCGCGCGGGGTGATCAGCGTCCGCCCGATCAAGACGCCGGCGGATCTTCAGGGGCTGAAGCTGCGGCTCTGGGAATCGAAGGTCGCGATCGACACCTGGAAAGGCCTCGGCGCCAACACCATCGTCGTGCCGCGGCCGGAGATGTATCTCGCATTCAAGCAGGGGATCATCGAGGCGGGGCCTGAGACCATCGGCATCGCCTATGACGGCAAGAACGCCGAGATCGGCAAGTTCTGGACCCGGACCGACGAGTACTTCCAGGTCGTCAACATCATGATGAACCAGCGGAAGTGGGCAGGCCTGACCGACGCCCAGAAGAAGGTCCTCGCCGAAGCGGCGAAGGTCGGCGGCGCCGCCTACAAGGCGGAGTCGGCGCGCGGCTTCACCGAGAAGCGTGGCAAGGCCGAGAAGGAGATGGGCGTGACCGTGCTCGAGCCGGATCTGGCGCCGTGGCGCGAGAAAGCCAAGGCGATCAACGCCGCGCTCGAAGCGGACGGCACGATTCCGAAAGGCCTGGCTGCGAAGGTCGCCGCGATTCCGGCGCAGTGAGCATTGAATACGAGAGTCGTCGTGGGGCGCTCGATCGCGCCCTCCGCTCTTATCTGGTCGCCAGCAAGCGCGTCGTTCTCGCCTTATCGATCGCGTTTCTAGCGATCATGGTCGCGATCAACGGGATCGAGATCGTCGGCCGCGGACTGTTCGGGCGCAGCTTCGTCTGGGTCCAGGAAGTCTCGATCATGTCGGCGATGTGGGTCTACTTCTTCGCCTACGGCCTGATCGCCAAGGACCAGGAGTATATCCGCGTCGATCTCTTCGCGAACCTCGTCGGACCGGCGGCAAGGGCATTCATCGCACTGACCGCGCGCCTGGCCACGATTGCCTTTCATGCGACCGTCCTCTGGTTCGGTATCGAGGCCTGGCGGTTCTTAGGTTTGTTCCGGACCAGCATCCTCGACTGGCCGGAGTCATTGTTCGTTCTGCCTATCCTGGTCGGTGCGGCCGACATCCTGATCACCGAATGCATCCATCTTCGGGCGAGCCTCAATGGCCCGAAGCCCGAGCCGGAACGCGCCTGAGCCGTGGCCACTCTGGTCATGATCACGATCCTGCTGGCGCTGATGCCGCTACGCGTGCCGGTCTGCGCGGTGATGGGAATATCGGCGGTCGCCGGCCTGATCATGCTCGATATGCCGGTCAGTACGCTCGTCCGCTACATGGCGACGGACGTGCGCTCGGTGCCGCTGCTGGCCATCCCGTTCTTCATATTGGCCGGGAACCTGATGAACCACTTCGACATGACGAAGCGGATCTTCGAGTTCCTGGAAGCGTTGGTGGGGTATTTCTCCGGTGGGCTCGCCCAGGCCGCCGTGCTGACGACGCTGGTCTTCGGCGGCATCTCGGGCTCGGCGCTGGCGACCATTGCCGGGATCGGGGTCATCACGATCCACGCGATGCGACGTGCCGGATACCGCCCCGAGTTCGCGGCCTCGCTGGTTGTCGCCGGATCCTTGATGGATCCGCTGATCCCGCCGTCGATCATGTTCATCCTCTACGCCGTCCAAATGAACGTCTCGATCGCCGACCTTTTTGTCGCCGGCATCATCCCGGGCGTGCTGCTCGGTGCGCTGTTGATGCTCAACAACGTCGCGCTCTCCAAGCTTGGCATCGAGAAGTTCCCGCCGCCCGAGAAGCCGTCGCTCGACCGGCTGACGCGGACCTTCTGGCGTGGCCTGCCGGCGCTGATGACCCCGATCGTGATCCTCCGCAGCATGACCACCGGTTGGGTGACACCGACCGAGGCCAGCGTCCTGGCCGTTCTCTACACCCTGCTGCTCGGCGTGCTGCACCGGGAGGTGACGGGGCAGCGCCTGCTGCGAGCCTTCGACGACACGGTACGCGCGACCGCGTTGATCATGTTCCTGACCGCCCTCGGCAGCGTCATGGGTTTCGTCATGACGTCGGAACGGACAGCGGAGACCCTGGCCCATTGGATGGTCTCTTTCACCGACAGCAAGTACGTGGTGCTCGCCTTGGTGGTCTTCGCGCTGCTGATCCTCGGCATCTTCCTGGAGGCGGTGCCGGTGCTGCTGATTTCGGTGCCGCTGTTCGGGCCGCTGGTCGTTGGATACGGCGTCGACCCGATCCATTTCGGAGTCGTGCTGACCTTCGCGATCGTGCTCGGAATCGTCCATCCGCCGATCGGGCTCGGGATATTCGCGGTCTGCGCGATCACCAAGCTGCCGATGGGGCCGGTGGTGCGTGCCACGCTGCTGTTCTATCCGGTGCTGCTGATCTGTCTCCTGCTGCTCACCTTCGTGCCGGCGCTGTCGACATGGCTCCCGACCGTCATGGTGACCAGGTGATCGAGGTTGCCGATCAACATCGATCCTCATTTCAAATGACACCATGTCGACTTCCTCCTTTAGGTTTGATGCGGTGAATCAGGGCATGGGAAGCATGGCGGATCGCGTCGGCTATCGTATCGGCATCGACATCGGCGGCACCTTCACCGATCTGGCACTTCTCGGCACGGATGGGTCGCTGATCACACGCAAGGTCTCCTCGACGCCCGACGACTACGGCCGCGGCATCGCCGACGGCATCGTCGAGCTGCTGCGCGAGCTGAACTTGAAGCCGAGCGACATCGTCGACCTTGTCCATGCCTCGACCATCGCCACCAACGCGATCCTCGAGCAGAAGGGGGCGGCGACCGCCCTTATCACGACGAAGGGCTTCCGTGACGTGCTGGAGCTCAGGCGGCTCCGCATTCCGGTTCTCTATGATCTGCAGTACGACAAACCGCCGCCGCTAGTGCCGCGCCATCTCCGCTTCGAGATCGACGAGCGGATGGCGGCCGGCGGCAAGGTCAAGCAGGCACTCGACCTCGCCTCGGTCGAGGCCGCGGCCGTCGAGATCGCCCGGAGCGGCGTCAAGGCGCTGGCGGTCACGCTGCTCCATTCCTATGCGAACCCCGAGCATGAGCGCGCGGTCGTCGAGGCGCTGAAGGCGAAGCTGCCGGACGACATCTTCGTCACCTGCTCGGCTGACATCCTCCCCGAGATTCGCGAATACGAGCGGACCAGCACCACGGTCATCAACGCCTATGTCGGCCCCGTGGTGAAGCACTACCTCGGTGCGCTGGCCGGCAAGCTGAAAGGGCTCGACATCAAGGCGCCCTTGACCGTCATGCAGTCGAACGGCGGCGTCATGACCGCCGAGGCGGCGGTGAAGAAGCCGGCCTACATCGTCGAGTCCGGCCCGGCGGCCGGCGTGATCGCCTGCGCGCATCTTGCCCGCAGGCTCGGCCGCGCCAACGTCATCTCCTTCGACATGGGTGGCACCACGGCGAAGGCAGCGATGATCGAGGACGGGGAGGCCGCCCGCACCACCGAGTACGAGGTCGGCGCCGGCATCAACCTGTCGAGCAAGCTGGTGAAGGGGGGCGGCTATCCGATCAAGCTGCCCTTCATCGACGTCTCCGAGATCGGTGCCGGCGGCGGAAGCATCGTCAACATCGACGATGCAGGCACGCTCAAGGTCGGCCCGCAAAGCGCCGGCGCAGTACCCGGGCCGATGTGCTACGGCCTCGGCGGTGAGCGGCCGACCTTCACGGACGCGATGGTGGTGCTGGGCTATCTCAACCCGGTTGCGATCGCCGGCGGGCGCGTGAAGCTCGATGCGGCCCGCGCCCATGCCGCGATCGAATCCGAGGTGGCGAAGCCCCTCGGCCTGAAGACTGCCGAAGCCGCGCACGGGGTCTACACCCTGGCGGCTGCGACGATGACCCGCGCGGTCAAGGCGGTGACCACCTATCGCGGCCGCGATCCCAGAGACTTCGCGCTCGTCGCCTTCGGCGGCAACGGCCCGATCGCCGCAGTCGAGATCGCCCGAGCGCTCGAGATCAAGGACGTGCTGATCCCGCCGGCGCCCGGCGTCTTCTCGGCGCTGGGTCTTCTGGTCTCGGCGACCGAGCACAGCGCCGTCCGCACATTCGTCCGCGAGGTCGATGCGTTGAAGCTCGCCGACATCGAGGCTGCGAGCCGCGACCTGGAAGCCGAGGTCATGCGCTCCTTCGCTTCCGAAGGCCACGACGTGAAGAAGGTGGAGCTGCTGCGCACCGCCGAGCTCCGCTATGTCGGTCAAGCTTACGAGCTGCCGGTGACGCTGGCTCCGGGTGCGATCGATCTCGATGCGATGCGCTCTGCCTTCGATGCGGAGCACGCGCGCACCTACGGGCACTCTTCGCCCGGCGATCCTGTGGACCTCATCAGCCTCAAGGTCATGGGGCGCCTCTCTGCCGCCGACGGTGAGTTCGACCGCTGGTCGCTGACGTCCGCGCCCACATCCGCGAGCTCGCGGAAAGCCTATTTCGGCACCGCTGGCTGGCACGACACGCCGGTCGTCTCTCGCGCCGATCTCGCGGGCAAGAAGCGGCACGGACCGGTGATCGTCGAGGAATACGACTCCACATGCGTGATCCCGCCCGGCTGCAAGGTCGGGCTCGATCCACTCGGCAACATCGCGGTCGAGGTGACGCCATGACCAACCGCCGTCTCGATCCGATTACCTTCGAGGTGGTCAAGAACGCGCTTTCGTCGATCGCCGACGAGATGGCGCTGGTGATCATGCGGAGCGCCTATTCGCCGGTGGTCCGCGACTCCATGGACTACTCGACTGCGCTCTGCGACCGCCACGGCCAGATCATCGCCCAGGGCCTCACGCTCGCGGTCCAGCTCGGCGCCTTCCCCGACGGCATGCGCCACCTGCTGGCCCAGTACGGCAACGACGTGAAGGAAGGCGACATCTTCATCTTCAACGATCCGTACGGCTCCGGTGGCCAGCACCTGCCGGATATCTACGTGATCAAGCCGGTGTTCCACGACGGCGCGCTCGAGGGCTGGGCCTGCACGATGGCGCACCACTCGGACGTCGGCGGCATCACGCCGGGATCGACCGCGATGCACGCGACCGAGATCCTGCAGGAGGGGCTCTGTCTCCCGACGCTCAAGCTTTACGACGCCGGCAAGCCGAACACGACGCTGTTCAAGATCATCGAGAAGAACACGCGCCAGCCGGTGCAGGTGCTGGGCGACCTCAAGGCCCAGCTCGCGGCGTGCTCGATCGGTGAGCGCGGCTACCTGCGCCTGCTGCAGAAATACGGCGCGGCGGCGCTGCACCCCTATCTCGACGAGCTGCAGGACCAGGCTGAGCGCATGATGCGCGCGGTGATCCGGGACATCCCGGACGGCACATACCGCTTCGACGACTGGATCGACGGGCTCGGCGACACGCCCGAGCCGATCAAGATCGCCGTCACCGTCACCGTGAAGGGCGACGAGGTGGATATCGACCTCGCCGGCACCTCCAGCCAGGTGCAGGCGGCGATCAACTGCCCGATCTCGATGGTCAACTCGGTCGCCTATTGCGCGATCCGCTGCATGACCTCCACCGGCATCCCGAACTGCCAGGGCTACATGCGGCCGATCAAGATCCGGGCGCCCGAGGGCACGATCGTCAATCCGCTGTCGCCGGCCGCCTGCGCCGCGCGCGGCGTCATCGGCTATCGCGTCTTCGATGCGATCGTCGGTGCCCTGGCACAGGTGGCGCCGGACAAGGTGATCGCCGGCGGCGAGGGCGGCCCGACCCTGCTGTCGATCGGCGGCCGCCACAGGAACAAGGCCTTCGTGCTGACCGAGGTCATGGTCGGGAACTGGGGTGCGCGTGCCACCAAGGACGGCGTCGAGGGTATCTCCAATCCTGCCGCGAACCTGTCGAACCAGCCGGTCGAGTTGATCGAGGCGGAACTGCCGCTGGAGATCAACCACTATGCCCTGGTGCCGGATACCGGCGGGGCAGGGCGGCAGCGCGGCGGCTTGGCCTTCTCGCGCGAGTACCGGCTCACCGCCGACGAGGCAGTGTTCACGCTCCGCTCCGACCGCCGCGATCATCCTCCCTACGGCATTGCCGATGGCCGTGCCGGCAGCCCGTCGAAGAATCTGCTGACCCAAGACGGCAAGACCGAGGTCCTGCCGACCATGCCGATGAAGGCGATGAACCTGAAGAAGGGCGACGTCTTCCAGCACATCTCAGCCGGCGGCGGTGGCTACGGCGATCCGCGGGCGCGCGATGCCGAGCTCGTGCTGGCTGACGTGATCGCTGGCAAGGTCTCGCCCGATGCGGCGCGCGGCATCTATGGCGTGGTGATCGAGGCCGGCAAGGTCGACGCGGCGGCGACGGCGCGGCAGCGATCGGCACTCCGGATCGCAGCACAATAGGATTCGGCACATGGCGCTTTCCCTTATAGTGCGCGGCGGCACCGTCTATGACGGTACCGGCAAGCCTTCCGTCGTCGCCGATGTCGCGGTCGAGGACGGCAGGATCGCCGCGATCGGCAAGATCGACGGCAAGGCCGAGCGCGAGATCGACGCCAAGGGCCTCGCGGTGGCACCCGGTTTCATCGACATCCACAGCCACTCGGACTACACGCTGCTGCTCGACCCGCGCGCGGTCAGCGCCGTGCATCAGGGCGTGACCCTGGAGGTGATCGGCAATTGCGGCTTCGGCTGCGGCCCGATCCGGCGTCCCGACCTCGCGCCGCAGGCGATCTACGGCTTCGACGGCAGCGTCGAGCTCACCTGGAAGACCCTGGGCGGCTATCTCGACCGCCTCTCCTCGGTGAAGCCCGCGGTCAACGTGATCACGCTGGTGCCGAACGGCCAGCTTCGCCTTTCGACCATCGGCCTTTCCGACCAGCCCGCCAACCGCGAGCAGATCTCGGCCATGCAGGATCTTCTGCGCGAGGGATTGTCCGAGGGGGCCATTGGCTACTCGACGGGCCTCGAATACGCGACCGAGGTCGGCGCCGGCGAGGAGGAGCTGACCCAGCTCGCCAAGGTCGCCGGCAAGGCCGATGGCCTCTACGCCACGCATACGCGCGACCGTGCCGCCAAGGCGCTGGAGGCGATCGAGGAGGGCATCCGCACGGGCCGCAATGCCGAAGTGCGCACCCAGGTCTCGCATCTGGTGCCACGTAACACGAAAGATGGGGTGTTCGAGCGCTCGATCGAGCTGGTGGAGAAGGCGCGAAGCGGCGGCCAGGACGTGCGCTTCGACATGCACACGCGCCTCTACGGCACGACCATGCTGCACACGATGCTGCCACCCTGGGCCGGCGCCGGCGGCAAGGAGGCGGCGCGCGCCAACCTGCGCTCGAAGGAGGCGCGGCAGAAGATGCGCCAGTACCAGAGCATCCTCTCCAGCGTCGGCGACTGGAACCGCGTGGTGCTGCTCGACCTGCCGATCATGTCGGAATACTCGCGCCGCAGCCTCGCCGACGTGGCGAAGGAGCGAGGCCAGGACGCCTACGACGCCGCCTTCGACATCATCGAGGCGACCTTGGATCTGCCCCGCAGCCCGATGGTGATCCTTCTCACCTATACCGAGCAGCAGCAGGAGGCGGTGTTCAGCCATCCGCTTTGCATGCCAGCCTCGGACGCGACGACCCTGGCGCCGGATGGTCCGCTCGGCGGCGCGGTCTTCCACGGCGCCTATACCTGGGCGTCGTGGTTCTGGCGCTTCATGGTGCGCGACACCAAGGCGCTGACGCCGGAAGACGCCGTGCATCGGATGACTGGCCTGCCGGCCGCCGTGCTCGACATCACCGATCGCGGGGTGCTCAAGCCCGGTGCCCGTGCCGACGTCGCGGTCTTCGATCCGGCGACCTTCGGTGAGCGCGGCACGACTTTCGAGCCGAACCTGCTCGCAACCGGCATGAAGCACGTTCTGGTCAACGGTGTGGTGACCCTCGCCGACGGCAAGCTCACCGGTCATCGTGGCGGCGAGGTGCTCCGCCGCAAGGGACAGCCGATCACTTTCTAGTATTCCTGGGGGAGGCGACGTTGGCCGAGCGGATCGTCACGAGGTTTCCGCGGAAGGTCCGCGAAGTCGAGAACGTCTGGATTCCGATGCGGGATGGGGCGAAGCTCGCCTGCCATCTCTGGATCCCGTCCGACGCCGAGAAGCATCCGGTGCCGGCGATCCTCGAGTACATGCCGTATCGCAAGCGCGACCTGCTCCGGCTTCGCGACCAGCCGATCCACCACTACTTCGCCGGCCACGGCTATGCCTGCCTTCGCGTCGACACGCGTGGTGCGGGCGATTCCGACGGCGTGCTCGAAAACATGTGGACCGAAGAGGAGATCGACGACGGCCAGGACATCATCGCCTGGGCGACGAAGCAGCCCTGGTGTACCGGCAAGGTCGGCATGATCGGCAAGTCGTGGAGCGGCTTTTCGGGGCTTCAGGCGGCTGCCCGAGCTCCGGACGCGCTCAAGGCCATCGTCACCGTCTGCTCGGCCGAGGACCGCTACACCACGACGCTTCATTACAGCGGCGGCGCCATGCTGACCGACAGTGTGTGGTGGGGCTCGTCCATGCAGATGTTCAACGCGATGCCGCCGGATCCGGAGACGCGTGGGCCTGACTGGGAGAAGGTCTGGAAAGCACGCCTCAAGGCTAACAAGGCGATGATGTCCGACTGGCTCGACCATCAGCATCGCGACGCCTACTGGCGCGAGGGCTCGGTCGCTTCCGATCTCGGCAAGTTCAAGGCCGCGGTCTATTCGGTCGGCGGCTGGGCCGACTATCTCTCGCGCGCGGTGCCGCGCATTCTTTCTCGGATTCCTTCTCCTGGGCGCGGCCTGATCGGCCCCTGGGGGCACCAGTATCCGCAGGATGCGACGCCTGGCCCGGCCATGGGCTTCCTGCAGGATTGCGTGCGCTGGTTCGACCGCTGGCTCAAGGAAGAGAAGAACGGTATCGACAAGGAGCCTCTGCTCCGGGTCTGGATGCAGGACTCGGTCAGGCCGTCCTCCGACTACGTCACGCGCCCCGGCCGCTGGGTGGCGGAGCGGTCCTGGCCGTCGCCGCGGATCAAGCCAAAGGTCTTGAGGCTCAATGCCGGCACGCTCGATGCGAAGCCGGCGAAGGAGCTGGCGCTGACCCATACCTCGCCGCAGTCGGTCGGGCTCTGCTCACCTGAATGGCTCGGCGGCGGCGTGAAGGGCGAGCTGCCGCGCGACCAGCGCGAGGATGACGGCCGCTCGCTGGTTTTCGACACGGCGGTGCTGAAAGAGCGCACGGAGATCCTGGGCGAGACCGTGGTGACGCTGGAGCTCACGGTCGACAAGCCGGTGGCGCATGTCATCGCGCGGCTCTGTGATGTGCATCCGGACGGCGCATCGACCCGCGTCACCTTCGGCGTGCTGAACCTTTGTCATCGCACCGGCCATGACAAGCCGAAGGCGATGAAGCCCGGCCAGCGCACCAAGGTCGAGATCCGCATGCCGTCAGTGGCTTACGCCTTCCCGCCGGGCCACAAGATTCGCATCGCGCTGTCGACCAGCTACTGGCCGATCGTGTGGCCGGCGCCGGAGCCGGTGCTGCTCACGGTCTTCTCGGGCAAGAGCCAGGTCGCGCTGCCGGTCCGCAAGCCTGATCCCAGGGACAAATCGCTGCCAACCTTCGGCAAGCCCGAGAATGGCCCGCCGACGCCGTATACGATCTACGAAGGAACCACGCTGCATCGCTCGGTCCATCGCGAGCCGATGTCGGGTCACACCACGGTGACCCTGGCGGGCAAGGGCGGCGGCCTGCTGGGGCCGGTCGCGCACTACAGGATCGATCCGATCGGTACCGAGATGGCGCATTCGATCGTGAAGAAGCTCGACATCGACGATCACGATCCGCTCTCCGCCCGCGCCGAGGTACGGCAGACGATGAACATGGGTCGCAAGGGCTGGCGCGTTGCGATCGATGTCGGAACGGTGCTGACCTGCGATGCCAAGTATTTCTACGTCGAGGCCGATGCGACGGCGTCGCTGAACGGCAAGAAGGTCAGCGCCCGCCACTGGTCGACGAAGCACCGGCGGAACCTGCTGTAGGCGGGCGCCGGCCGAACCACGGCCGTGCCTGCTCGAGCTGGGAGGAGAGGCGGAAGATCGTGGCTTCGTCGCCGTAGCGGGTCGCGATCTGCACGCCGATCGGCAGGCCGGCCGCGTTCCAGTAGAGCGGGAGCGTCGCCGCCGGCGTGCCAGCGTAGTTGATCATCAGCGTGAACGGAACCAGATCCCAGACCTGGGCGATGTAGTGGTCGAGGTTCTGGTCGCGCATGCTGATCTCGCCGATCACGGGCGGCGGCGTGCCCACGGTCGGCGACAGCAGCACGTCATAGCGCTCGAAGAACTGCGCCATCCGGCGTCCGGTGCCGTGGATGATCTGGGTCATCCGGGTGTACTCGATCGCGGTGCGGCCGAGGCTTGCTTCCGCCCAGAGGCGTGTGACCGGCTCGATATCGTCGGGGCCCAGCTTCCGGCCGAGCGCCTGGCCGCGCAACTCGACGAGGTTCGCCAGGTTGGCGCCGATCACCAGCCGATAGGCCCAGGCCATCGCCTCGCCGTCGAGATCGGGTGTTGCGTCCTCGACATGATGGCCGAGGTCGGCACAGAGCCTGGCAGCATCCCTGGCCGCCGCGACGGTGTCCGGATGCAGGACGGTGCCGATGGGGGACCTTGTCGCGACGGCGATCCGCAGTTTCCCGGGATCAGCGCCAACTTCCTGGATGAAGGGGCGGGCAGGGACGGGGGCGACATAGGGCGCGCCGATCTCCGGGCCATGAGTTGCATCGAGAAGCGCGGCGCTGTCTCGGACGCTGCGCGTGATCGCGTGACCGACGCCGAGTCCGCTCCAGCCTTCGCCCGTGTCGGGACCGACCGGGTTGCGGGCACGCGTCGGCTTCAGGCCGAAAAGGCCGCACCAGGAAGCGGGAATGCGGATCGACCCGCCGCCGTCGGTCGCATGCGCCGCCGGCACCATGCCGCTTGCGACGGCCGCCGCTGCACCGCTGCTGGATCCGCCCGGCGTGCGTGTGAGGTCCCATGGGTTGCGGGCGATGATGCCTTGGGCGACCGGTTCGGCGCAGGGGCTGACGCCGTATTCGGGTGTCGTCGTCTTGCCGGCGATCACAAGGCCGGCCTCCTTCAGCCGCGTGGTGATCGTGCTGTCGTGGTCGGCCACATAGTCCTTGAAGCTGGCGCTGCCATTCCGCGTCGGCTGGCCCGCATAGAGGACGTTCAGGTCCTTCAGCAGATAAGGCACGCCGGCGAAGGAGCCGGACACGCCTGAAGCGAGCGTGCGGCGCGCCTCCTCGTCCATGCGATGGATGACGGCACCGACCGTCGGATTGAGCGCCTCGATCCGCTCGATCGCTGCGTCGAGAACCGTCCCGGCATCGATCTCACGCCTGGCGACGAGGTCGGCGAGTCCGATGGCATCGAAGCTCTCATATTCGTGAAACCCGGGCATGGCGCCTCGCCTGAGAAGGCGAAAAACCTAACACGCGGGCGTTGCGGACGCTGATAAGTCCGATAGATCGAGCCCCATAAGAATATGAGGCATGGCCGATCACCAAGCGCCGCCCTAGACTTTTCCGCGGAGGGGCAAAGTCCGGGCTCTCCTGAAGCGAACCCCGGGGCGTGGCAACGGCAGAGGGGTGCCGTCCTCTAGGCCACGCGTCGGCGCGTCACCGGACGAAGTCTGCAGGGAGATCCGACATGAAGCCCACTCGTATCCTGGCCGGTGCCGCCTTGGTCGCGGCAATCATGGCCGCCGGTCCGGCGTCGGCGCAGAAGAAGGGCGGCGACATCACCGCGCTCCTCTACGCCAGCATCAACAGCGTCGATCCGCATTTCACCTCCACCTATCCCGCCCGCAGCATGATTCTCGGCATGTACGAGACGCTCATGACCGTGGACGAGAACGGCAGCACCATCCCGATGCTGGCGGAGAAGGTGGACGTCTCGGCCGACGGGCTCACCTACAGCTTCCCGCTCCGCAAGGGCGTGATGTTCCACAACGGCAAGGAGATGACGGCAGCCGACGTGAAGGCGTCGTCCGAGCGCTTCGCCAAGCAGAGCCCGGGCCGTGCTTCGATGGACGCGGTCGCCTCGTTCGAGGCGCCCGAGAAGTACCTCTTCGTCATCAAGCTGAAGGCGCCCAGCGCCTCGTTCCTCGACCGCCTCGCGGCGCCAACCGCGCCGGTTACGATCATTCCCGAGGAAGAGGCGGCGAAGGAAATCAACAAGACCGCGAACATCTCGACCGGGCCGTTCCAGTTCGTCGAATGGGTGCCGGACAGCCACTTCCGCATCAAGCGCTTCGACGGCTATGCCAAGCGCGCCGGCGGCGGCGAGCGCTCGGGCTTCGGCGGCGAGAAGAACGTCTATGTCGACACCGTCACCTTCAAGTCGGTGACCGAGGCCTCGGCCCGCGTCGCGGCGCTCGAGGCCGGGCAGGCGCATTTGGTCGAGGATCTCCCCGGGCCGGCGACCGAGCGGCTCAAGAGCAATCCGAAGGTCACCATCTACAACATGCCGACCTTCCAGATGCCGGTGCTGTACCTGAACCATGCGTTGGCACCGACCAGCGACCTGAAGGTACGCCAGGCGATGCAGGCGGCGGTCGATGCCGAGGAGGCGCTGGGCGCCGCCGCAGCCGGCGCGCCCTACGTCGTCCAGCATGCCTGGGTCTACAAGGGCCATCCGATGTACTCGGATGCCGGCAAGGCGCTCTACAACATCAACAGCATCGCCAAGGCGAAAGAGCTCTTGAAGCAGTCCAGCTACAAGGGCGAGGAGATCCTCTTCAACGTCGGCAATCTCGGCTTCATGAGCAGGGCCGGCGTGATCATCGCCCAGAACCTCAAGGAAGCCGGCTTCAACGTGAAGGTCCAAACCATGGATCTCGGCACGCTGTTCAGCGTCGCCGGCAAGGACGAGGGCTGGCACCTCACAACCTCGGGCTACGGCTCGCAGCCGCTGCTCGGTCCATACATGTACCAGCCTATCACCGTCGGCCCGGCGAACCTCTCGCGCCGCAAGAGCGACTCCGTTCTCGATGGCGAGTGGGCGAAGTTCGATGCGACCCGCGATATGGCGCAGCGCCAGGCGGCGTGGAACACCATCACCCAGCGCACGTATGATGAAGTCTATTTCATCAAGCTCGGTGACCTCGGCATGACGCATGCGGGCGCCGTGAACCTGAAGGGCTTCAAGGTCTATCCGGGCGCGCTCCGCTTCTGGGACACCTGGCTCGAATAGCCGACGATAGGACGGGCACGCCGGGGGCGGTGTAGGCTTTCACTATGGGTCAGTACCTCGCCCGGCGGCTCGTCACCACGCTTGTCGTTCTTCTGCTGGTCAGCTTCATCTCCTTCTGCATCATGCAGATGGTGCCCGGTGACCCCGCCCTCGTCATGGCCGGTGCCGCGGCGCCGGCCGACGAGGTGCAGCGGATCCGCGAGCAGTTCGGCCTCGATCAGCCCTTCGGTGTCCAGCTTCTGCGCTGGTATGCCGGTATGATGCAGGGTGATCTGGGTCAGTCGATCACCCTCGGACGGTCGGTGGTGCAGTCGATCGTCGAGCGGCTGCCGTCGACCATCGCGCTTGCCGGCTTCTCCTTCATCCTCACCGTCGTATTCGGCCTTATTGCCGGTGTGGTCTCGGCCCTCAAGCAGGACAGCTGGATCGATCACGCGATCATGACGTTGGCCGTGGTCGGCGTCTCGATACCGAGCTTCTGGATCGGGTTGATCATGATCATCGGCTTCGCCGTGATGATCGACTGGCTCCCTGCCGGTGGCTACGTCACGATCGCCGAGAGTCCGGCCAACTGGTTCCGAAGCCTGATCCTGCCCTCGATCGCGCTGGCGCTCCTGCAGGTAGGGCTTCTCGCCCGCATCACCCGCGCCTCGATGATCGAGGTCCTCCGCCAGGACTTCGTTCGCACCGCCCGCGCCAAGGGACTTCCCGGCTGGATCGTGGTCTGCAAGCACGCATTCATGAACGTGATGATCCCCGTCGTCACCGTCATCGGCATCATCTTCAGTCTGCTGCTCTCGGGTTCGGTGGTGATAGAGACCGTCTTCTCGATCCCCGGCCTGGGGCGCCTGATGGCGACCTCGATCGTCACCCGCGACTATCCGGTGATCCAGGGCGCCCTCCTGATCACCGCCGCCATGTTCGTCCTGATCAACCTCGCCGTCGATGTGCTCTATGCCTACCTCGACCCTCGCATTCACTACGATTGAGGCCCCCGGCCGCCTGCGTCGGTGGACGACGCGGCTGAAGCCGTTCCTCAAGCACCGGATGGCGGTGATCGGCGCCATTTTCTGCGTGGCGGCGGTTCTGCTGGCGATCTTCGCCGACCTTCTGGCAACCCACAATCCGGAGCGCACGCGCGTCCGCGATGCGTTCAAACCGCCCTCGGTCGAGCACGTTCTGGGTGCCGATCACCTCGGGCGCGACGTCTACAGCCGCGTCGTCTATGGCTCGCGCATCTCGATCGCGATCGGCGTCGCGACGGTCGTCCTGACTGGCGTGATCGGCGCCGCCTTCGGGCTCATATCGGGTTATTTCCGGAACCTCGACGATCCGTTGATGCGCGTCATGGACGCGCTCATGGCCTTTCCGGCGATCATGCTCGCGGTCGCGGTGACGGCGGCGCTCGGGCCATCGGCGACCAATGTCGTGATTGCGCTGGCCGCGGTCTACGTGCCGAGAACGGCCCGCATCGTCCGTGCCTCGGTGCTGGTGGTGCGCGAGATGGACTATGTCCAGGCGGCGAAGGCGCTCGGCGCCGGCCACACCCGGATCATCCTCCGCCACATCCTCCCGAATTCGCTAGGGCCGCTGGTGGTCCAGCTGACCTTCGTCTTCGCCTACGCGGTCCTGTCGGAAGCGGCCCTGAGCTTCCTCGGCATGGGCCCGCCGCCGCCGACGCCGACCTGGGGCAACATCATCTCGGACGGCCGCGACTACCTGAGAGAGGCGCCCTGGATCTGCCTCTATCCAGGGCTCGCCATCTCGATCACCGTGCTCGGCCTCAATCTGCTCGGCGACGGCCTCCGTGACATCCTCGATCCGAGGATGAAGGTGACCCAGGGCTAGAACCTCGAGGCTAGAACTTAACCCGGTCGCCGCCCTTCAGCTGAAGGATCTGGCGTGCCTCGTCCGGCGTCGCGATCTCGAGCGACAGCGTCTCCAGCACGTGGCGGATCTTCTTTACCTGGTCGGCATTGCTCTTTGCGAGCTCGCCCTTGCCGACATAGATCGAGTCCTCCATGCCGACGCGGACATTGCCGCCCATCATCGCGCCCATGGTGCAGAGCGACATCTGGTGCTTGCCGGCCGCGAGGATCGACCACTGGTAGTCACCGAACAGGCGGTCAGCGGTCCGCTTCATGTGCTGCAGGTCCTCCGGGTGCGGGCCGATGCCGCCCAGGATGCCGAAGATCGTCTGCACGAACAGCGGCGGCTTGATCAGCTTGCGGTCGAGGAAGTGCGCCAACGTGTAGAGGTGGCCGACATCGTAGCACTCGCACTCGAAGCGGACGCCGTGGCCCTCACCCAGATCCTTCATGAACCGTTCGATCTGGCCGAAGGTGTTGCTGACGATCGAGTCCTTGGTCTTCTCGAGGTAGGGCTTCTCCCACGGGTGCTTCCAGTTCTTGATCTTTTCGGTGATCTGGAAGAGGCCGAAATTCATCGAGCCCATGTTGAGTGAGCAGATCTCGGGGCTGGCACGGAGCGGTGCGGCGAGCCGGTCCTCGATCGACATGCCGAGGCTGCCGCCGGTGGTGATGTTCACCACGACGTTGGACGCCTGCTTGATGCGCGGCAGGAACTGCATGAACACGTTCGGATCGGGCGTCGGGCTGCCGTCCGGGTTGCGCGCATGCAGGTGGACGATGGCGGCCCCGGCTTCGGCGGCGGCGATCGAGTCCGCGGCGATCTGGTCCGGCGTGATCGGCAGGTAGGGCGTCATGGTCGGCGTGTGGATCGAGCCGGTGACGGCGCAGGTGATGATCACCTTGCGGCCGGCGGGTTTGGCGGCAGCGGTCATGGTGTTCCCCCGAGGGTTCTGTTCGTTGTCAGCTGGGCTGGCGGAGTGGACGGATTGTCGACGGCGTTTCCGGAAGCGACTGCAGAAGATAGTCGGTAAGGCCGCGAAGGTCGCCTTCGACGGCGGCGCGCACGCCTTCCGCGTCGCGCCGGTCTAGGGCAGCCAGCATGTCGGCGTGATGGTCAGCGGTGATCTGCTGGTCGATCTCCGGCCGGTTGGCGATGTCGTCAATGCAGCCGCGGAGCGACGGGCCGATCTGCAGCCAGAGGCTTTCGATCATCCGCAGCATCACCGGGCGGTCGGCCGCGGCATAGAGCATGAAGTGGAACTGCCAGTTTGTGGTGACGTAGCGCTCGACGTCGCGTTTGGCGAGGAAGCCGTGCATCCTTCGATCGAGCGCATGCATCTCTTCGATTTCGCGCGGCGTGATCCTTGTCGCGGCGATCGCGCCGGCGCGGCCCTCGAGCATCTCGCGCGTTTCCTGGATGTCGGCGCAACGCTCGCGCGAGAGCACCGGCACCGCGACCGAGCGGCTCGGCAGCACTTCGAGGGCCTGCTCTGCGGCAAGCCGGCTCAACGCGTCGCGCACCGGCATGTGGCTGGTGCCGAACTGGTCGGAAAGCGCGCGGACGATAAGGACTTCGCCCGGCGCGAAATGGCCGCGCACAAGTGCCTGGCGCAGCTCGACATAGACCCGCTCCTGCATCGTGTCGCGTTCGACCGGTGCAAATGAGGGACGGCGGGTAGCGGTCGTCATGCGAGATACGCCGACGCAAGCGTGTCGATGCCGTGTTCCACTACCTCAAAGCGTCCCGGGCGCGTCTGGCGTTTCGTGCCCGATCCTATCAGTTGCCCAGGTCCGGATTAAGCATCTATCTTTGCGCAAAGATCGATATGTCATCCGAACGAGCGGGAGAGCGTCATGAAGACCTTGTCCGTCGCGGCGATTGTCGGTTTCGCGGGCTTGGCGGCCATCGGCCTTCCGGCGGAGGCAGAGACGGTCCTGAAGGTCGTGCCGCAGGCTGATCTCAAGAACCTCGACCCGAATCTCAACACGGCGACGATCACTCAGCTTCACGGCTACATGGTCTACGACGTGCTGGTCGGTGCCGACCGCACGCTCGACTGGAAGCCGCAGATGGCGGAGAGCTGGACGGTCAGTCCGGACGGGCTCACCTATACTTTCAAGCTGCGGCCAGGCCTCAAATGGCATGACGGCGGCGCCGTCACGACCAAGGACATCATCCCCTCCATCGAGCGCTGGGCCGCCAAGTCAGGCGACGGCAAGACGCTGATGAAGTACGTGGGGCGCGTCGCGGCCAAGGACGACATGTCCTTCGAGATCGTGCTCAAGGAGAAGGTCGGCATCGTCCTCTCCGCGCTCGGCAACCCGTTCCTGCCCGCGTTCATGATGCGCGAGAAGGACGCGAAACTGCACATCGACGATCCGGTCAAGGAGGCGATCGGCTCCGGGCCCTTCACCTTCGAGGCGAAGGAGTGGGAGCCCGGCCACAAGGTCGTCTACAAGAAGAACGCCGCGTATGTGCCGCGCGCCGAGCCCAGCAATGCCTATGCCGGCGCCAAGGCGCCGAAGGTCGACCGGGTCGAGTGGCTCTACATCCCGGACTCGACGATCGCGGTGCAGTCGCTGCTGAAGGGCGAGGTCGACATCCTGGAGCAGCCGGCGACCGACCTGATCCCGACGATGAAGAAGGATCAGAACGTCACGCTGAAGATCCTGGATCCCTTCGGCACGATCGGGATGCTGCGCTTCAACCATCTCTATCCGCCGTTCAACGACGCCCGAATCCGCCGCGCGGCGCTGCATGCGATCGACCAGACGGCGCTGCTGGACGCGATGGTCGGCCAGCCCGACTTGCAGAAGCCATGTCTCGCGGTCTTCATGTGCGGCGGTCCGTTCGAGAGCGACGTCGCGACCCAGGCTTTCGCCAAGCCGGACATCGCGGCGGCGAAGAAGCTGCTGGCCGAGGCCGGCTACAAGGGGGAGCCGGTCGTGCTGATGGACCCGACCGACCAGAACCTCGTCCATAACATCTCGATCGTCGCAGCCTCCCAGCTGAAGGCCGTCGGCTTCAACGTCGATCTCCAGTCGATGGACTGGTCGACGATGACGTCACGCCGCGGCAACAAGGCCCAGCCGGGGCAGGGTTCGCCTGGCTGGAACATCTTCCCCACCTTCTGGACCGGCTTCATCATCGGCAATCCCGGCACCAACATCCCGCTCGCCGGCGATGCGGTCTGGCCGGGCTGGTACACCGATGCCGAGGTCGAGAAGCTGCGCGGCGAGTTCCTGACCACGACGGACCGCGATCAGCAGAAAAAGATCGCCGAGGCCCTCCAGCGCCGCTACTACGATCAGGTACCGTATCTCTCGACCGGCCAGTTCCGGCGGCCGGTCGCCTGGCGCAACACCGTCACCGGCGTGCCCGAGACGCTGCAGCTGTCGGTCTGGAACGTGGAGAAGAAATGACCGCCATCACGCGAGAGGCCCTTCGCGGCAAGGTGCAGACCGTCAACGGCCTGCTCGACCCAGCCAAGCTCGGCAAGACGCTGATGCACGAGCACCTGCTCTGCGACCTGCGCACCCCGACCATGCTGAAGTCGAACGAGCCGGACCCCGAGATCACGCTCGCGAACCGCTTCGCGATCGACTACGGCCGCATCCCGCACAAGATGCAGTACGTGATGGACCTGAAGGACATCGCCATCGTCGAGATGGGCAACATGAAGGAGGTCGGCGGCAGTTCGCTGGTAGAGCTTACCTGCGGCGGCTTCAAGCCGGACCCCAAGGGCCTTCAAGACATCTCGCTCGCGACGGGCGTAAACGTCGTCATGGGCTGTGGCTACTACGTCGACGAATACCAGACCGACGAGCTGCGCCGGCGGAAGCCGGAAGACTTCGCCAAGGAGATCACGGGCCAGATCTTCGAGGGTGCATGGGGAACTGGCGTCAAGGCGGGCATCATCGGCGAGATCGGGTGCCAGACGCCCTGGACCGATCACGAGAAGCGCGTCATGCGGGGCGCCGTCATGGCGCAGCAGGCGACCGGCGCCACGCTGAACATACATCCGGGTCGCGATGAGGACCTGCCGCTCGAGATCGCGAAGACGGTCAAGAGCTGGGGCGCCGACATGTCCCGGACCATCATCAGCCATATCGACCGCACGATCTTCGACGAAGGCCGGCTGCTCGCGCTGGCCGAGACCGGCGTCGGCATCGAGTTCGACCTGTTCGGTACCGAGCAGACGCTCTACACGCTCAACAAGAAGATCGACCGGCCGAATGACGGCCGCCGCCTCCAACTGATCCGAGCATTGATCGACGCCGGTCACCTGAACCAGGTCCTGATCTCGCACGACATCTGCTCGCGCACGCGGCTGACCGCGTTCGGCGGGCATGGCTACGGCCACATATTTGTGAACGTGATCCCGCTGATGCAGGACCGCGGCTACAGCGAGGAGGAGATCGAGGCTATCCTCGTCGATAATCCTCGCCGTTATTTGACATTCGTTTAATCTCGCCTGCTTCTGCGCCGAAACGCTTCCCGAACGGAGTTTCCAATGACTGCCGCCCGCTCGATCAACACGGATGTCGCCGAGGCGCTGGAAGAGGCGAAGGCCAACTACGCCAAGGCCAACCCGAAGAGCCGGTCGGTGCATAGCAAGGCACTGAAGAGCCTTCCCGGCGGCAACACCCGGACCGGGATCTTCTTCGATCCGTTCCCGATCGCCTGGGAGAGGGGCGAGGGAGCGCGGCTCTTCGACGCCGACGGCCACAGCTATGTCGATTTCATCTCGGAGGCGACCGCCGGCATCTACGGCCACAGCCATCCTGGCATCAAGGACGCGATCGAGAGGCGCATGGCGCTCGGCTGGAACCTCGGCGGCCACACGGCACTCGAGAGCGAACTCGCCGAGATCATCATCGACCGCTTTCCGTCGATCGAGCGGCTCCGCTTCGTCAACTCCGGTACCGAAGCCAACATGTTCAACGTCCAGGTCGCGCGCGTCGCGACCGGTCGTCCGGCGGTGATGGGCTTCAACGGCTGCTATCACGGCGGCTTCCTCACTTTCACCGCGGCGACCAATCCGCTGAACGTGCCGTTCGAGACGGTGGTCGGCACCTACAACGACGTCGAAGGCACGCGCGCGCTGATGGCGAAGAACGCCAGCCGGATTGCCGCGGTGATCTTCGAGCCGATGCTCGGCGGCGGCGGCTGCATCCCGGCGACCCCTGAGTTCCTGAAGATGCTGCGCGAGGAGACGACCAGGCATGGCATCGTCATGATCATGGACGAGGTCATGACCTCGCGCTGCTCTTCTGGCGGCCTGCAGAAGCATACCGGCGTGATCCCGGACCTGACCTCGCTCGGCAAGTACATCGGCGGCGGCCTGCCGGCCGGGGCCTTCGGCGGCAAGGCCGAGTTCCTCGACCTCTTCGATCCGCGCAAGGCTGAAGCGCTGCCGCATTCGGGCACCTACAACAACAACGTTATGACGCTCGCCTGCGGCATCGCCGGCCTCGGCAAGATCTACACCAAGGAGGCGGCGACGACGCTCAACGCGCGCGGCGACGGGCTCCGAAAGCGGCTGAACGCGGTCTGCGACAAGGCCGGCGTCGGCATGCAGTTCCTCGGCATCGGCTCGATGCTGGCGGTTCATATGCAGCGCGGCGACATCCGCACGCCGCAGGACGCCGCCAAGGGCAACGCCAAGCTGCGCGAGCTGTTCTTCTTCGATTTGCTGGAGAAGGGCGTTCACGTCATGCCGAAGCGCGGCATGCTGGCGCTCTGCCTCCCGTTGACCGACGCCGATTTCGACACGCTGGTGGCGGCGGTCGAGGAGTTCGTCCAGGTCCGGCGCTCGCTGTTCGACTGATCGTCGGGACATCGCCAGCCGTATCGGGCATGCTCCGGCCCGGGAGGGCCGAATGTCAGAGACCGATGCACCGGCGAGCGGCCGCGCGGCCGGCCGCAGCAGGGGGGGGCGCCAGGCGCGGCAGACCCAGCGTGCGAGCGCGGCTGGTGCGCCTGCCGTCATCCCTGGCATCAAGCGCGCGATCCCGACCTACGACCTGATGGGAGAGGAGGGGCTCGTCCGGATCGAGGCGGCGATCGATACGCTGCTGCAGGAGATCGGGATGGAGTTCCGCGGCGATCCGCCGAGCCTCAAGCTCTGGCGCGACGCCGGCGCGGACGTGCAGGGCGAGCGCGTGCGGTTCCCCAAGGGCCTGGTGCGCGAGATCGTCCTGCGCTCGACGCCGAAGAGCTTCGTTCACCATGCGCGCAATCCGGCGCGCTCAGTCCTCGTCGGTGCCGACAACGTCGTCTTTTCGCCGGCCTACGGCTCACCCTTCGTCTACGACATCGACGAAGGCCGGCGCTACGGCTCGCTCGAGCACTTCCAGAACTTCGTCAAGCTCGCCTACGCCTCGCCCTGGATGCATCACTCCGGCGGCACGGTCTGCGAGCCGGTGGACCTCCCGGTGAACAAGCGCCACCTCGACATGGTCTATTCGCATGTCCGCTGGTCCGACAAGGCCTTCATGGGATCGGTGACGGCCGAGGAGCGCGCCGAGGAGTCGATCGAGATGGCGCGCCTAGTCTTCGGCGCCGACTTCGTCGACCGCAACTGCGTGATCATGGGCAATATCAACGTGAACTCGCCGCTGGTCTACGACGCGGCGATGAGCAAGGCGGCCAGGGCCTATGCGCGCGCCAACCAGTGCACGGTCGTGGTGCCCTTCATCCTCGGCGGCGCCATGGGGCCGGTGACGACGGCGGGCGCCATCGCCCAGTCGATGGCGGAGGCCATGGTCGGCGTCGCGCTGTGCCAGCTCGAGCGGCCGGGCTCGCCGGTGATCCTGGGGAACTTTCTTAGCTCCACGGCGCTGCGCTCTGGTTCCCCGACCTTCGGCACGCCGGAGCCGGCATTGGGGTCACTCGTCATCGGCCAGCTGACGCGTCGCCTTGGCGTTCCCCTCCGTTGCTCGGGCGCCTTCACGACCTCGAAGATCCCGGATGGCCAGGCGATGCTGGAAAGCGCCGTCTCCATGCAGGCGGCGGTCCAATGCGGCGCCCATTTCATCCTGCACTCGGCTGGCTGGCTCGAAGGTGGGCTGGCCATGGGCTACGAGAAGTTCATCCTCGATGCCGACTTCTGCAGCGCGCTGCACACGTATCTCGCTGGCATCCCGGTCGACGACAATGGTTTGGCGCTGGATGCCTTTCGCGAGGTCGGGCCGGGTAAGCATTTCTTCGGCTGCGCGCACACGCTGCAGAACTACGAGACCGCGTTCTGGGACTCGGCGATCGCCGACAACAACTCTTTCGAGCAGTGGCGGGACGCTGGATCTAAGGACGTGATGCGCCGCGCCAACGAGAAGTGGCGTTCCATGCTGAAGACCTATGAGCCGCCGCCGCTCGATCCCGGCATCGACGAGGCCCTGCGCGCCTTCATGGCGAAGACGAAGGAGTCACGTCCCGACGCGTGGCACTGACCTAGGTCAGATCCTCATCCGGGCACCGGTCGGATCGTAGGGAGAAGGCGCGATGATCTTCGCCTTCCGCTCGATGCCGACGACATGCGTCGTGAGGTCGGTGCCGACCGCCGCGTGGTCCCGGTCGATCAGTGCCATGCCGATGCTCTTGCCGATCGTGTGCCCATAGGCGCCCGAGGTGATGTAGCCCACCATCTTGTCGCCACGCCACACAGGCTCCCAGCTCGACGGGTCGGCGTCGACGGCGGCGACCTCCAGCGTCACCAGCTGCCGCCTGGGACCTTCGTCGCGTTCCTTGATGGCCGCATCCCGGCCGATGAAGTCCTTCTTGCCGAAATCGATCCAGCGGCCGAAGCCTGTCTCGCCCGGCGTGTAGACCTGGGTGAACTCGCGGTTCCAGAGCCCGAACGATTTCTCGATCCGCAGGCTCAGCATCGCATTGAAGCCGATCTCGACCATGCCGAAATCGGCGCCGGCCTTCTTGAGCGTGCGATAGAGCGTCACGTGCTCGGATGCCGGCACGTTGATCTCGTATCCGAGCTCGCCATTGACCGACAGGCGGCCGACCTTGGCGCGGGTCATCCCGACGTCGAGCTCGCGGCAGGCCAGGAACTTGAATGCCTGGTTGGAAACGTCGGCGTTCGATACCACCGCTTCCAGCAGCTCGCGCGACCGAGGTCCCGACAGCGAGAATCCGACCCAGTCATCGGAGATGTCACGGACCGAGACGCCGTCGTCGATGTGATCCTGGAACCACCGCATGTGCCATTGGCGGAGGTAGTACGACCCCATGATCCAGAAGCTGCCGTTGCCCCAGTTGAATACCGTGAGGTCGCCCCGAAGCTTACCGGAAGGGCTCAGCATCGGTGCCAGCGCGCACCGGCCGGGGCCGGGCAGCTTGGATGCCATGATGCGGTCCAGCCACGCCTGGGCCTTCGGCCCGGTCACCTCGTAGCGCGAGAAGGCGGACGTATCGAGAAGGCCGATCGTCTCGCGCGTCTTCCGGCACTCGGCACCGACGATGTCGTGCGCGTTCGAGCGTTTGAGCGTCGGCTTTTCCACGAAGTCCTTAGAAGGCGCCACGTAGAGCGGGATCTCGAGGCCCCAGAGCACGCCCCAGCGCATGCCGTTCTCGGTCATGGCGTCGTAGGCGGGGGCCGTCTTCAGCGGCCGTCCGGCCCAGAGCTGCTCGTTCGGGTAGGTCATGACGAAGCGGCGCGAGTAGAACTGGCCGGTCGTCTGCTTGAGGTATTCGCGGTTGGAGGCCCAGCTGCCATAGCGGGCGATGTCCATGCCGTAGATGTCGGTCGAGGGCTCGCCGTTGACCATCATCTCGGCGAGGCTCAGGCCCACGCCGCCGCCCTGGAGGAACCCCGCCATCACGCCGCAGGCTGTCCAGTAGTTGCGCACCCCGGGGGCCTGCCCGACCAGCGGGTTCCCGTCCGGCGTGAAGGTGAAGGACCCGTTGACCCACTTCTTGATGCCGACCTGCTGCAGGGCCGGGAAGCGCTTGAAGCCGATCTCGAGCTCGGGGGCGATCCGGTCGATGTCCTCCTGGTTCAGCTCGATGCCGAAGTCCCAGGGGGCGCCTTCCATGCGCCAGTGCTTGTAGTCGCGCTCGTAGAGGCCTACCAGAAGGCCTTTCCCTTCCTGACGGGTGTAGGTGAAGCCCTCCAGGTCGACGATCAGCGGCAGCTCGGACGACATCGCCGCGATCTCGGGGATGGTTTCCGTCACGAGGTAGTGATGCTCCATCGGCGTGACCGGCAGATCGAGGCCGGCCATGAGCCCCACCTGCTTGGCCCAGAGGCCGCCGCAGTTGACCACGTGCTCGCACCCGATGGTGCCCTTCTCGGTGACCACGTCCCAGCCGTCGGGCTTCTGCTTCAGCTCCAGCACGCGTGCGTGCTCGATGATCGTCGCCCCGCGCTTCCGGGCGGCGCCGGCATAGGCGTAGGTGGTGCCGTAGGTGTCGACGTGGCCTTCGTTGATGTCGTAGAGGCCGCCCAGGACGTCGCTGACGTCCATCAGGGGGTGCATCGCCTTGATCTCGTCGCGGGTCACCAGGCGGGCGGTGTCGATGCCCATGGTCTGGAAGACCCGGTAGGCTGCCTGCAGCCACTCCCATCGCTCAGGCGCGCTGGCGACGTTGATTCCGCCGGTCATGTGGAGGCCGACGTTCTGGCCGGACTCGGCCTGGATCTCCTTGAACAGCTTGATCGTGTAGGCCTGGAGTGCCGCGATGTTCGGGTCGGCGTTGAGAGCATGGAAGATGCCCGCCGCATGCCAGCTCGAGCCTGAGGTCAGGACGTTCCGCTCGACCAGGGCAATGTCAGTCCACCCCAGTTTCGCCAGATGGTACAGGACCGAACAGCCGACCACGCCGCCGCCGATCACCACGACTCGATAGTGCGATTTCATCTCGTTCCGAAGCCCCCGAAATGGCTACTGTACGAAGCCAGCCGACCTGAACTCCACCCGAGGATCGCCTTGTCTTCAACGAAATTCGCCATGGTCGCCACGACCGGGAACGAGCGCCATCTCCGGGCGATGAAGCAGATCGGCGTCGACCATGTGGTCCACTACGCGATGGACGACCTCCCCGAATCCGCCGAAGAGCTGCGCGCGATCCGGCGCCGCTACGCCGATTTCGGCCTTGCCTGGTCGATCGCCGAGTCGGGGCCGGCGATCGACCGGGTCGTCCTCGCCAAGGAGGGCTGGCAGGCCCAGACCGACCGCTACAAGCGCATCGTCGAGGTCCTTGGCGACCTCGGCGTCGGCGTCGTCGCTTACAATTTCATGCCGCAGGTCAGCGATGACGCGATGGTGATCCGCACCGACCTCGACGCGAAGGCGAGGGGTGGGGCCAGGACCAGCCGCTTCGCGCTCACCGATGTCGGGCCCGGCACCATGCCGCACGAGGAGAAGCCGATCCCGCGCGAGGAGATGTGGCGGAACCTGGAGCGCTTTCTCGAGGCGGTGCTGCCGGTGGCCGAGAAGGCCGGGGTCAAGATGGCGATGCACCCGGACGACCCGCCGATGTCGCCGCTCTGCGGGCTCGAGCGGATCATGGACAAGGTCGAGAGCTTCGAGCGCCTGCTGGCGATGTCGTCCAGTCCCAGCAACGCGGTGACCTTCTGCGCGGGCTGCTTTGGTGAGCTCGGTATCGACGTGGTCGCCCTGTTCGAGAAGTTCATCGATCGCGTGCCCTACGTCCATGTCCGCAACATCGAGGGCGGGCCGACCGACTTCATGGAGACCTTCCCGGACGAGGGCCGCATCGACCTGCCGGGCCTGGTCGATGCATTCGATCGCCGCGGCTATGGCGGATTCGTCCGTCCCGACCACGCGCCGCTGCTGGCGACGGACGGCGACGACATGCCGGCCGGCTATGGCATCCAGGGCCACATCTTCACGATAGGCTACATGCGCGGCCTGCAGCAGGCGACCGCACGCCGGCGGTGAGCGAAGCGGCGACATCGGTGCCCGAAGACGAGGACGGCTCGCCCCGCTGGCGCACCACGCTGATGGCGATGGTGGCGGTCCAACTGGTCATGAGCCTGTCGTTCACCTTCGTCAGCCCGATCCTGCCGCTGTTCCTGCCCGAGGTCGGCGTCGCGCACGACACGCATCTCTACCTGTGGTCGGGGATCCTCGCCGCGGTCACCTCGTTCATGGCTGCCCTGGTCTCGCCGATGTGGGGCCGCTTGGCCGATCGGCGCGGGCGCAAGCTGATGGTGCTTCGCTCCTGCGTCGCGATCGGCGTCTGCACCTTGCTCATGGGTCTGGCACAGAGCGTCTGGCACCTGCTCGGCGCACGGATCCTGATGGGCGCCTTTGCCGGCTTCTCCGCGGCGTCGGTGATCCTGATCTCGACCCAGGTGCCGAAGAACCGGCTGGGCTACGCACTCGGGCTGATGAGCAGCGGCCAGCTCATCGGATCCCTGCTGGGTCCCATCTTCGGCGGTGGCCTGGCCGACCTTACCGAGAGCTATCGGCTGCCGTTCTTCTTCAGCGGCGTGATGTCGCTCGCTGCCGCACTGCTCTGCTGGTTCTCGGTTCCCGAATCCTTCACGCCGCCGGAGCAGGGAAAGCCGAAGACCCCGGTACTGGTCGCGCTCAGGCAGGTGGGGGCGGTGCCCGGCATGGCGGTGCTCGTGGTGATGCTTCTCTTGTCCCAGTTCTCGATCCAGGCGGTGCAGCCGATCGTCGCGCTCTATGTGCAGAACATCGTCGGAGATCAGCCGAACCTCGCGACCCTGGGGGGCGTCGCGTTGTCGATCACCGGCCTCGCGGGTGTTTTCGCCGTGCCCCTCATGACCCGGTCCGGAGATCGTCTGGGCGAGAAGACGGTGCTGATGATCGCGCTCGCCGGCGCGGCGCTGGCGACCGCGCCCCAGGCTCTCGTCGGTTCGTACTGGGCGTTCGTCTTCGAACGCCTCAGCCTCGGTCTCTTCGTCGGCAGCATCGTTCCGATCACCAACGCGCTGATCGCCAAGGCGACCCCCGCCAACGAGCGCGGCATGACCTTCGGCATCACTTCATCCGCCTACTTCCTCGGCAACTCGCTCGGTCCGATGACCGGCGGTGTCGTAGCCGCCTATGCGGGTCTTCCCTGGGTCTTCGTGCTGACCACGGTGTTCCTCCTGATCGGCCTCGCCTGGGTCGCCGTCGCCGTCCCGAGGCGCTCCGCCGAACGCGTGTAGTTTCGTCGCCTGCATTGCGGTGGTTGCAGGTGTCCGTCGATGCGGCAGATTGGGCTGAATTCTCTCCCGATTAACTGGAGCACCGACGATGACGACCTTCCGCATGATCGCGCGGTTGACGGGCGCTGCGGCGCTGGCAGCCGGGCTGGCCTCGGCGGCCTCGGCCGAGACGACGTTGCGCTTCGTGCCTCATGCGGAGATCAAGATCGTCGATCCGGTGTGGAGCACCGGCTACATCACCCGCAACCATGGCTACATGGTCTACGACCAGCTCTTTGGCCTGAACGGCGCGCTGGAGCCGCAGCCGCAGATGGTCGCGTCCCACAAGGTCTCGGCCGACGGGCTCGTCTGGGAATTCACGCTGCGTCCGGGCCAGACCTGGCACGACGGCACGCCCGTTACCGCTGCCGACTGCATCGCCTCGATCGAGCGCTTCGGCAAGCGTGACGTGCTCGGCCAGCGCCTGCTGGAAGCGACGGCGAAGATGGAAGCCGTCGACGCCGGCACCTTCCGCATCACCCTGAAGCAGCCTTTCGGCCTCATGCTCGACACGCTGGCCAAGCCCAGCAACAACCCGCTGTTCATGATGCCGGAGCGCGTCGCCAAGACCGATCCGTTCCAGCAGTTCACCGATCCGATGGGCTCCGGGCCGTTCCGATTCGAGACCAAGGAGTGGCAGCCGGGCGCCAAGGCGGTCTACCGAAAGCACGAGGGCTACAAGCCGCGCACCGGTGCGCCGGACTTCGCCTCCGGCGGCAAGATCGCCAAGGTCGACCGCGTCGAGTGGCTGGTGATTCCCGACAACGCGACGGCGCTCGCCGCCCTCGGTGCCGGCGAGGTCGACCTGATCGAGGCGCCGCCGATCGACCTGCTGCCGCCGCTTAAGAACAACAAGGACGTGGTGGTGAGGCTGACCGACAAGATCGGCGGCATGACCACGCTCCGGATCAACCATCTGCATCCGCCGATGAACAACCCGAAGATCCGGCAGGCGCTGCTGCTCCTGCTCGATCAGACCGAGTACATGCAGGTGATCGTCGGCAATCCGGAATACTGGAAGCTTTGCCCGAGCTATTATGGCTGCGGCACGCCGATGTCGACGACCGCCGGTACCGCCGAGTTCATGGGTCCGAAGAACCTGGAGAAGGCGAGGGCGCTGATCAAGGAGGCGGGCTATGCCGGCGAGCGCATCGTGCTGCTTGACCCCGCCGATAACCCGAACTCGCACGGTGGCGCGCTGGTCGCGGCCGAACGGCTGAGGGCCGCGGGCCTCAATATCGACCTTCAGACCATCGACTGGACCGCCGCCCTCGGCCGCATCAACAACCAGGAGCCGCTCGACAAGGCCGGCTGGTCGCTGTTCCACAGCTTCACCCTGGTCGTCGACATCGCAACGCCGATCCTCAATACGGCCCTGCGTACCGGCGGCGCCAAGAACGCCGCCTATGGCTGGCCTTCGGACGAGACGATGGAGAAGATGCGCTCGGAATGGCTTGCGGCGGGCTCGCTGGACGAGCGCAAGGCCATCGCCGCGCGCATCCAAGAGCGCGGCTTCCAGACCGTGGTGCCCTATATCCCGCTCGGTCAGTACGCCCGGCCGATGGCGTGGCGCGCCAACCTCTCCGGCATCGTCGAAGGCCCGATCCCGATGCTCTGGAACATCGAGAAGAAGTAGGCCCTAGACGTTGTCGCGGGGGATCGACTCCCTCCAGTTCTTGGCGAAGATGCGGATGCCGTTCTCGAACGCGTCCAGCGTCGCCTCGAGTTCGAAGGTGGTCGCCGTCGCGGTCATCACCGTCCGGCATTTGGTCTCGATCTCCCAGTCCTTCCGCGCGTAGCGGCTCTGGGAGGTGACTTCCGCGCGGGCCTGCAGGGGCTCGCTCGGATGGATCGAGAAATCGTCCTGCATCCGGCTCGAGCTTTCGAGCCCGATGCCGTCGATCAAGGTCGTGCCGCTGTCGTTGACGAAGACGTAGCGGAGCGCGCCGGTCGGCCGGTCGCGCGTGTGGGTCTGGGTGATCTCGCCCTTCCGGATCGTCGTCGTCTTCAGCGCCTCCGGCAGCTCGTGCGGCGGCAGCGGTTTCAGCTTGGCGTCGTGGAGGGAAGGTCCACGGATAGGCAGGATCAGCGCGCTTCCTTCCGAGCAGATCGTCAGGGTCGCCGCTTCCGGCGAGGGCCATGCAAGCGGCCAGTAGGTGGTCGAGATCGAGACACGGATGCGGTGTCCGGCCGGGAACACCTGCGCCATGTCGTTGAGCTGGACGCGGACGCGGTAGGACTTGCCAGGCGTCAACGGCGTCGGGTTCTCGTGGCTGTCGCGGTGGCTCAGGTTGAGAAGGCCGTAGCTGATCCGCGTCGCCGCCCCGCCCGGATAGACGTTCGAAAGGCGGACCGCGACCAGCGCCTGCGGCTTGTCGGACGAGATTTCCAGCTCGACCACAGGCGCGCCCATGATCTCGACAGGCCGAGCCAGAGGCTCGGTGTCGAACACAAGCGAGCCACCGTCGTCGTCGCGCTGGTCGCCCGGCATGTCGGGGAAGAGGCCGTAGGGGCACCACTTGCCGATCGTCTGCCCGACCGTCTGAGGCGAGCGGATCGCATGTGTTTCGGCGCGTGCCGCGCCGATCGAGAGCCGGCCGGCATTCATGCTGTAGCGGGTCGGCGTCACGCTCGGCGGCGGCCATGACGGCTCTGCCACCCAGCGGCCGGGAAGCTCCTTGTAGAAGGTCTGCGGCGGCACGCTGTCCTGCATCCAGATGCGCATCATGGGCTCGTCCATGACGCCGGTCTCGACGCCCTTCAGCCACTTGTCCCACCAGCGGAGCGCCTCCTTGAGGAAGCCCACCGGCGGGCCGGGGTTCGCCATATGCGGATAGCGATGCGCCCACTGGCCGATCATCGCCTTTTTCGGCGACGTCAGGTTCTGCATCAGGCGCGGGATCGCGTTGGTGTAGGCATCCGCCCAGCCGCCGATCGCGTAGACCGCGCACTGGATCCTCGAATAGTCCTCGCAGACCGAGCCGTGCTTCCAGAATTCGTCGCGGCGCTGATGCTCGAGCCAGTTCTTGACCCAGAGCCCGCTGTTCTCGAGCCGGTCCATCCACATGTCGCGCCAGCGATCGCCGACCACGGTCGGATCCGGCGGTCGGGCATTGTGCGAGAACATCGTCGATGCCCAGCGCAGATTGTCGTTGATCGAGCAGCCGCCCATGTAGTGGACGTCGTCGGCGTAGCGGTCGTCGGTCGAGCACGAGGTGATGATCGCTTTGAGCGCCGGCGGGCCGAGCGCCGCGATCTGCAGCCCGTTGAAGCCGCCCCAGGAGTTGCCGATCATCCCGACCGTGCCCGAGCACCAGGTCTGGCGGGCCAGCCAGGCGATGATCTCGACGCCGTCGGAAAGCTCCTGGGGCAGATACTCGTCGACCAGGACACCGTCGGAGTCGCCTGAGCCCCGCTGGTCGACGCGGATGCAGGCATAGCCGTGACCGGCGATGTAGGGATGCATCAGGGCGTCGCGGGTCGCGGTTCCGTCGCGGCGGCGGTAGGGGAGGTATTCGAGGATCGCCGGCACCGGGTTCTTCTCGGCGTCCTCGGGCATCCAGACCCGGGCTGCCAGGCGGGCGCCGTCGGCCAGCGTGATCCACATCGTCTCGATTTCCCGCACGCTCCGCGGGAAGGACTTCACGATCACGGTCATCGGTGCGCCCCTGGTGTCATTCGATTGCGTAAGGCCGCCGGCTTGCCTCAAACTGCTTAGGAAACGGGGCCGGGGGAAGCGATGCGGGTCGTTGAAAAGCTGCCGCAGTCCATTCGCGTCGTCGAGAACATCTTCATCCCGCTGAAAGACGGCTCGAAGGTCGCGGCCAAGCTCTGGATCCCCGAGGACGCCGAGAAGAACCCGGTGCCGGTGATCATGGAGTACATCCCCTACCGGAAGCGCGACTTCACTTCCCGCCGTGACGCCCAGACGCACGCCTATCTCGCCGGGCATGGCTACGCCTCGATCCGGGTCGACTGCCGGGGCGGGGGCGACTCCGACGGCATCATGCACGACGAGTACCTGAAGCAGGAGATCGAGGACGGCGCCGAGGTGATCGGCTGGCTCGCCAGGCAGCCCTGGTCGACCGGCAAGGTCGGGATGTTCGGCGGCTCCTGGGGCGGCTTTAACTCGCTGCAGGTGGCGGCGCTCCGGCCGCCGGCGCTCAAGGCGATCATCACTGTGGTCTCGACCGACGACCGATACGCCGACGACATGCACTACATGGGCGGCGCGGTGCTGAACGACATGCTGTCCTGGGGCCAGCAGTTCTTCACCCAGCGTGGACGGCCGCCCGATCCGGAGATCGTCGGCGAGCGCTGGCGCGAGATGTGGAAAGCGCGGCTCGACACGATCCACCCGCAGATCGCCGACTGGATGACCCACCAGCGCCGCGACGCTTTTTGGAAGCACGGCTCGGTCTGCGAGAACTACGCCGACATCCAGTGCGCGGTCTATGCGATCGGCGGCTGGGTCGACGGCTACTCGAATGCCGTGTTCCGCATGATGAAGGGACTTACCTGTCCGAAGAAGGCGCTGGTCGGGCCCTGGGGCCATGGCCGGCCGCATTTCGCCTATCCGGGTCCGATGATCGGCTACCTGCAGGAGCAGCTCCGCTGGTGGGATCACTGGCTGAAGGGCAAGGACACCGGCATCATGGCGGAGCCGGCGTTCAAGGCCTGGATGCAGGACAGCGTCGAGCCGAAGTCGTTCTATGACGTGCGTCCTGGTCACTGGATCGCGGAGCCCTTCTGGCCGACGCTGAACGTCGCTGACCGCCGCTACGCGCTGAATCAGGGCACGCTGACCGAAGGGGCAGGGCAGGCGGGGCCGCCTCTTTCCATCCGCTCGCCTGAGACCGTGGGCATCGCCGGAGGCGAGTGGTGCCCCTTCGGGCTCGGCGGTGTCGGGCCGGAGTTGCCGCTCGATCAGCGCATGGATGACGGCGGATCGCTGGTCTTCGATTCCGCACCGCTCAAGGAAAAGGTCGAGATACTCGGAGCGCCGGTCGCCGAGCTGACGCTTTCCTCCGACAAGCCGCGCGCCAACCTGATCATACGGCTCTCGGATGTCAGGCCGGATGGCTCGGTTCTGCGCGTGACCTATGGCGTGCTGAACCTGACGCATCGCGAGAGCCATGAGAACCCGTCCCCGCTCGAGCCCGGTAGGACGTACAAGATCCGCCTGCAGCTGAACGAGATCGCGCATGTGTTTCCCGTCGGGCATCGCCTGCGGATCGCGATCTCCACCGCCTATTGGCCGATCCTGTTCCCGTCGCCGGATCGGGCGACCCTTTCGATCGCGAGCGGCGTAAGCAGTGTCACGCTGCCCGTGCGTCCGCCTCGCGCCGAGGACGCGAAGGTGCCGGACTTCCTGCCCGTCGAGGGGGCGCCGATGCTGCCGGCCGAGACGCTGCGCTCGGCGACCGTCGTGCGTACGCTCAAGCACGAGGTCGGATCGGGAAAGATCGAGTATCGGATCGATCGTGACGACGGTTGTCTCCGGCTCTCGCACAGCGGCACCGCGATCGAGACGATCAAGGCGAACATCTATCGCATCAAGGACGACGATCCGCTGGCGGCGGAGTCGACCGTCACCTGTACCTACAAGATGGAGCGGCCGGGCTGGGACATCGAGATCCGGACGGCGGTGACCTTGAGCGGCGATGCCACGCATTTCCGTCTGGTCTCGGACTTCGATGCGTTCGAGAACGGCAAGCGCGTCCATAGTCGCAGCTGGGACAATCGCATCGCGCGGGATCTTGTCTGATGTTTCTCTACGCGCTCAAGCGCCTGGGCCTGATGACCGCGATCGTCGCGGTCGCGATGACGATCCTGTTCACGATGATCCACCTAGTGCCTGGCGACCCCGCTTCGATCGCGCTCGGCCCGCGTGCGACGCCGGAGATGGTGCGGGATTTCACGTCGCGCATGGGACTCGACCAGCCGGTGCCGGTCCAGCTGCTGCGCTTCTTCGGCAATGTGCTCAGCGGCAACCTGGGGGTCGACGTCTGGACGTCCAAGAGCGTCGCGGCGATCGTCTTCAACGAGCTGCCCTACACGGTCGTGCTGGCGTTGGCTGGGCTGGGTTGGGCGGTCGTTCTGGGGATTCCGCTCGGCTGCTACTCGGCGGTGCACCGCGGCAGCTGGCTCGACCGTCTGACGGGTATCTTCTCGGTCGCCGCGATCGCCGTCCCGTCTTTCGTGATCGCGATCTACCTGCTGCTGGTCTTCGCGGTTTCTCTTCGCTGGTTCCCGGCCCTCGGCGCCGGCCCCCCCGGTGATCATCTGACCCAGGCTTGGCACCTGGTGCTGCCTGCCATCGCCATCGGCCTTGGTTGGGTGGGTTTCCTCGCGCGTCTCGTTCGCGCCTCGATGCTCGAGATCATGGGGGAGAACCATATCCGAACGGCGCGCGCCTTCGGGCTCTCACGCCGCAAGATCATCTACCATTATGCGCTGAAGCTCGCGATCTTGCCGACGGTGGCCCTGCTCGGAGTTGGAATGGGCCGCCTGCTGTCTGGGGCGGTATTCGCGGAGATCGTCTTCAATCGGCCCGGCGTTGGCCGGCTCGTTTTTGAGTCGGTCAACAGCCGGAACTATCCGATCGTCATGGGCGCGGTGATGGTCACGACCGTGCTGTTCGCGGTCTCGACCCTGCTTTCCGATCTCGCCGCTGCCGCCCTGGATCCGCGGACCCGCGACAAGCTTTAGCCACCGTATGGCGAGCGACAGACGATACGCTCGCCGGCGTAGTAGCCCTGATAGGTGTTGTCATAGGCGTTGTAGCCAGGCGTGTTCCGCGTGCACCAATCGACGTGCGGGCTCGGGCCCGCGTAGACGGGCGCCGGGGTGTAGTAGACGGCCGGAGGCGGCGGCGCCGGCTGAGGCGCCAGCGCCGCACCGAGCGCAAGGCCGCCGAGCAGGCCGATCGCCGCGGCGCCCGCCGCGTTGTTGCCGCCGTGGTGGTGGCGCTGGGCGAATGCCGGTGCGGTGGCCGCCAGCGTCACGGCAGTGGCAATCGCGGCCAGATGAAGAGTGGTCGCTTTCATGTCGGCTCCTTTTCCCCCGATGCAAATCGGTTCGGTAAGGAAAACGCCGACTCGGCGGGGCGGTTTCCCCGCCTGGCCTAAGTCGTCTGTGACATCGTTGAGGACAGGCTTGGTATCACGCTACCGCGGGAGGCGCTCCAGCTTTCGCTCCACCAGACGGACGAACAGGCTGGCGCCGAGCGGAAGGATCTCGTCGTTGAAGTCGTAGGCGGGATTGTGGACGGCGCAGCCGCCGACGCCCTCGCCGTTGCCGATCATCATGTAGGCGCCGGGGACGGCGTTGAGCATGTAAGAGAAATCCTCCGAAGCCATGATCAGGGGGCCGTCGCGGTCGACGTTCTCTTCGCCGACCAGTTCCGCTGCGGTGTCGGCGATGAAATCCGTCTGAGCGGGATCGTTGATGGTCGGGAGGAAAATCAGGCGGAAGTCGAGCTCGGCCGCCGCGCCGAAGCCGGCCGCGACGTTCTCCGCCACCCGCCGCATGTTGGTCTCGATCAGCTTCAGCGTGTCAGTAGAAAAGGCGCGCGCAGTCCCCCTGATCACGGCCTGCTGCGGGATCACGTTGTAGGCGTCGCCGCCGTGGATCTGGGTGCAGCTGAGCACCGCCGTGTCGGAAGGCCTGACATTTCGGGAGACGATCGACTGCGCGGCGGTGACGATATGGCTTGCGACCAGAACCGGATCGATGCCGCTTTCCGGCTTGGCGCCGTGGGCACCCTTGCCGGTAACAGTCACGTCGAAAAAGGCGCCGCCCGCCATCATGCCGCCGGGTCGGATGGCGAACTTGCCGGCGGCGAGCCCGGGCCAATTGTGCATGCCGAAAATCGAGTCGCAGGGAAAGCGTTCGAATAGCCCGTCCTTGATCATCGCTTCGCCGCCGCCCAGGCCTTCCTCGGCCGGCTGGAAGATGAAGTTGACTGTGCCGTCGAAATTTTTGGACTTCGCGAGGTGCTGGGCAGCGCCGAGCAGCATCGTGGTGTGCCCATCATGGCCGCAGGCATGCATGCGGCCGGGAGTGCGCGAGCGGTGCGCGAACTCGTTCGCCTCCTGCATCGGCAGCGCATCCATGTCGGCGCGAAGCCCGATGGACCGGGGCGAATTGCCGACCTGCAGCCGGCCGACCAGACCGGTCTTGCCGATGCCACGGTGTACTTCGCATCCGAATGCCTTCAGCTTCTCCGCCACCAGGTCGGAGGTCCGCCGCTCTTCGAAGCCGAGCTCCGGGTGCGCGTGTATGTCGCGACGCCAAGTCGTCATTTCGGCATGAGCCTGCTTGAGATGCTCGGTGACGTTCATGACCGTGTTCCCTGAAGACTAGATAAGCGGGAAGTGACAGCGCACCTCGCGGCCGTCGCCAAGCGAAGTGGGACCCGGCGCCTCGACCCGGCATCGGGCCTGCGCGTGAATGCAGCGGGTGTGGAATTCGCACCCCGAGGGCCTCCGCCGGAGGCTCGGAATCTCTCCTTGAAGCTCGAGCTGTTCGCGTCGCCTGTCGGGATCCGGCTGCGGAACGGCGGCGAGCAGAGCATGGGTATAGGGATGCGCCGGTCTGGCGAACACGCTGCGGGTCGACCCCTGCTCGACCAGGCGCCCCAGATACATGATCGCGAGCCGGTCGCTGACATGCCGGATGACCGGCAGGTTGTGGGTGACGATCAGGTAGCTGAGCCCGAACTGCTGCTGCAGCTCGTTCATCAGATTCAGGATCTCGCCCTGCACCGAGACGTCGAGGCCGGCGGTCGGCTCGTCGGCGAGGATGAGTTTCGGCCGGAGAGCCAGGGTGCGGGCGACACCGACGCGCCGCGCCTGACCGCCGGAGAGTTGGTGGGCGTAGGCGCCGAGGAAACCGTCATGCAGGCCGACTAGCGCCAGCAGGCGACGGGCCTCGGCGTCGGCGTCAACGTCGCGGACGCCGTGGATTCGGAAAGGCTCCACCAGGAGGTTGCGCACGGTCTTGCGTGGGCTGAGCGACGCGACCGGATCCTGGAACATCATGCCGAGCTCTCGACGGACGGCGCGGTAGGCGCCCTCGCGGAGGCCGACGAGTTCCTTGCCCTGAACGGCGATGCTGCCCGAGTGGACGGGCACCAAGCCCAGCACGGCGCGGGCGAGGGTCGTCTTTCCTGAACCGCTCTCGCCTACCAGGCCGAGGGTCTCGCCCGGGCCTACCTTGAGCGAGACGTCGAGAACCGCGTCGATGAACGGATCGGCGATGCGATCGATCAGGGCGCGGACGAGACCGACCGTGCGGAAACGGACCCGAAGCTCCTGGATCGCGAGCAGATCAGTCATCGGCGTGCAGGAAGCAGCGGACGTGATGACCTTCCGCGATCGTGTAGGTCAGCGGTGCTTCTGCCCGGCAGCGGTCGAACGCGCTGGGGCAGCGGTCGGCGAAGATGCAGCCTCCGGGAAGGCGGGCGAGATCGGGGACGGTGCCACCGATTGTCGGCAAAGTGCGTTCCTCGGACTCGATGCGGGCCGGATCGCAGGTCAGCAGGAGCTGCGTATAGGGATGGGAAGGGGCGTGGAACAGGCGGCGGATATCGGCATGTTCCACCACTTCGCCCGCATACATCACCACGACCTCGTCGCAGATCTCCGCGATCAGGCCGAGATTGTGCGAGACGAACAGGATCGCGCCGTCGAACTCGGCCTGGAGCTGCTTGATCAGGTGGATTATCTGGGCTTCCAACGTCACGTCGAGGGCGGTCGTCGGCTCGTCGGCGATCAGTAGGGCAGGATTAACGAGCAAGGCCATCGCGATCGCGATGCGCTGCCGCATGCCGCCGGAGAAGCGGTGCGGATAGTCTTCGATCCTCTGCTCAGGGTCGGCGATGCCGACGCGTGCGAGCCAGGAAATGGCCTTCTTCAGCTTCTCGGCGCGCGTCCCCGGATCTCGATGCTGGATGTCGATCATCTGGGTCGCGATGGACATCACGGGATTGAGCGAGGTCATCGGGTCCTGGAAGACCATCGCCAGCCGCCGGCCGCGGATGTCTCGCCAGCCCTCTTCCGGCAGGTTCTGCAGCTCCCGGCCTTCGAAGGAGATCGAGCCCGAGGTCACGCGGGCATTTCCGGCGAGCAGGCCCATCACCGCCGAGACCAGGGTCGACTTCCCGCAGCCACTCTCGCCGACGATACCTACGATGCGACCAGGGCGGACCTGGAGATCGATCTTGCGCAGAGCCTTGACCTGGCCGCGCGGCGTCGAGAACTCGACGCTCAGGTCCCTTATGTCGAGGAGCGGTTCCACTACGAAGGCCGGTTGAGCTTGGGGTCGAAGGCGTCGCGAAGGGCCTCCCCAAGGAAGGTGAAGCCCAGCGTGGTCAGGATCAGCGGCAGGCCGGCGGCGATCACCAGCCAGGGCGTGTCGCGGATGTATTGATACCCGTCCTGCAGGATTGAACCCCAGGTCGGCGTCGGCGGTCGCACACCCAATCCCAGGAAGGAGAGGCCGGCCTCGATGGTGATCACCACTGGGATCTCCATGCTGGCGAGGATCAGCAGCGGGCCGATCACGTTCGGCAGAATGTGCGACAAGAGGATGCGGATCGGCCCGGCGCCGAGCGCGCGCTCGGCCAGGATGAACTCGGTCTCCTTCATCGACAGTGTCTGGATACGGACGATGCGTCCGTAGACCGGAATCGCAGTGACGACGACGATGGTGATGATGGTGCTGAGGCTCGGGCTCAGCAGGGTCACCATCGCCAGCGCGAACATGATCGTCGGGAAGGAGCGGACGGCATCGAAGATCAGGAGCAGCGCGTTGTCCAGCCAGCGCGGGCCGTAGCCGGCGAGCATGCCCAGGACGAGGCCGCCCAGCAGCGACAGACTCACCGCAACAAGGGAAACCCAGAGAGCGATGCGCCCGCCATAAACCACCCGGCTGTAGACATCGCGGCCGAGCTGGTCGGTGCCGAGGAAATGCGCGGTGCTCGGTTCCAGCATCCGCTGGCGAGGCGCCATCTGGAAAGGGTCGTGGGTGGCGAGCACGTCGGCAAAGATCGCGCTCAGCACGAGTAGAACGACGATGACGAAGCCGAGCAAGCCGAGCGGGTCGCGCGCGAGCTTCCGCGCGAAGGTCGTCCAGGCGCGCTCGATCGGCTGCGGGATCGTGGATGCGGTTTGCGCAGTCATGGCGGACGAGACGATGGCCGCCATTCAAGAATGGCGGCCATCGTCTTGGTCTTGGAGCGCTAGGCCGGCTTGAACTTCGGGAAGAACTGCCGCTGCGCGTCTGGCGACAGCGCCGGCTCCACCGTGTCGCGGTGGATGATGGCGTTGACCGCATGGGTCAGGAAAACGTAGGAGCCTGATTGCTCCATGAGGTCCTGCATGCGGATGTAGCCCTCGGCGCGCTTCTTGTCGTCCAGCTCGCTGGTGAGCGTCTGATGCAGCTTGTCGAACTCGGGGTTGCGGAAGCGCTCCCAGTTCCACTCGCCGACCTGCTCGGAGACGAACCACGCGGTCGCCCAGGACGGATCGGGCTGCATCGAGAAGCGGACGATGTGGAGGCCCATCTCCTTCCACTTGCCATTCTTGTCGCCGGCCAGGGCCTTCTGCGCGCCGCCGTCGAACGGCCGCACGTCGGCCTGGATGCCGATCTTGGCGAGGCTCGCCGCCACCGCCTGCGCGGCATTGACGAACTCGGCCGAGTTGCGGACGCCGATGTCGGTCTTGAAGCCGTTCGGGAAGCCGGCCTCGGCCAGCAGCGACTTGGCCTTGGCGATGTCCATCTTGTCGATCAAGTTCTTCGAGCGGTGGCCCATGATGCCGGGGGCGATGATGCCCGTGGACCGGGTGGCTACACCGAAGAACGCCGCATCCAGGACCATGTCGACGTCGATGCCGTACTGGACCGCTTGACGAACGCGGATGTCCTTGAACGGACCTTCCTCGCTCTGCATGCCGAGCCACCAGTAGGCCAGCGACGGCTTCACGATCAGCTTGGACTTCGGCGGCATCTTCTTCTGCAGGCGCGCGACCGAGGCGATCGGCAGACCTGCGACGTCGATCTCGCCGGCCTCGTAGGCGATCTCGCCGGCGTTGGCATCGAGGATGACGATGTAATGGATCTCGTCGTATGCCGGCTTCTCGCCCTGCCACAGCGGGTTGCGCTCGAGCACGACGATGCGGCGCGGCTCCATCGTCTTGATCCGATAGGGACCGTTCACCGCAGGCACGTCCGTCAGGATCTTGGTGAGGTTCTTCGCCTCCATCGCCTTCTTCGGAAGGACGAGGCCCGAACCCGCCGGCAGGGTCGAGGTCCAGAGCGGCTGGAACGGCTCCTTGAGGATGATCACGCCGGAATGGCTTCCGGTGACCTCCACCTTGTCGAGCTTCTCCCAGTCGGTCTTGTAGCCCATCTTGTTGTCGGGATTGGCAATGCGCTCGTAGGAGAACTTGACGTCCTCGGCGTTGACCTCGCCGAAGCCGTCGCTCCACTGCACGCCCTTGCGCATCGTGAAGCGGATGCGGGTCGGCGACTCCTGGACGATCTCCTCGGCGAGCTGCTTCTCCCAGCCCCATTCGCTGCCAGGCTTGACGCCGATCAGCCCCTGCCAGATCGAGCGCATGATGTCGTCGTCGGGGGTTCCAAGACGCCAGCCCGGATCGAGCGTCTCGGTCGATTGGAACATTCGGACCTTGAGAATCTTGAGGCCGCCCTGCGCGACCACCTCTGATCCTGGAAGCAACGTGGCGGCCAATGCGCCGCCGCCGGCCGCCCTAAGGAAGTTCCTGCGCGAGAAGGTATCGAAAGACATTGTCGCCCCTCCTGTTCCCCGTGAGATCGCTTCGCAGCCGCTTTCAGGCTGGCGATTCCGATGATCTTGGCACGACGGGGGGCGGGCGACAAAGCCGCCGGGGCCGCGATGGAACGGCCTCCGGCGACCAACCTGCGGTGGCGAGACGCCTCAGCCGAGAGCGGTCTCCTCGAGCCGATGCCTCGTTTCGTAGGTTCGGGGCGTGTTGAACGCCTTCTTCAGCAGGAAATGCGTCGGAAGGAAGATCACGGTCGGCAGAAAGGCCATATAAACAAAGAGGTAGGCCAGCGGCGAGGTGATCCACTGGGGCGCGCCCATGGGACCGTAGACCCAGTTGATGTTCTCCTCGGGCGTGCCGATGAAGAACGAGGCGGACAGCACCACCAGGGCGAGCGCCGTCTGCGCCCAGTAGGCCCGGGTGTCATAGCCCTGCCGGACCAGCATCCAGATCACGATCGCCGGAAAGAACAGGTGGAAGAGCGACATCGCGCGCAGCAGCAGCGGCAGCCGCGTATCGAACATGTAGGCGGCGAGCCCGATATGCCCGCCGGTGAAGAAATCCACGGTCCATACGATCTCGAGCGGGAGTACGCCGACCGCCATCATCGAGGCGAGCAGACGGTTGCCGGTCCAGATCGCGATCAGCGTGACGAAGAGGGCGATGTCCGAAAACCAGAGAAAGTTTTGCGGACCGTACTGCCGAAGATAGATCGGGATCAGGAAGGCCACGAAGGCGAGATAGGGCAGCTTCACCCAGAGGGGATAGTGGGCCTTGTCGGTCATCGGGCGGGGACCTCAATACATTGATGGCGCTGCAACCTTGCACCCCCCGGTTCGGTTCCTTTGGCACTTCATCGTCACTGCGAGGCAGCCATGCAGATCCGAAAGGGCCGACGGGATCGGACTCCCACCCGGGGAGATCGGCGGATGCCGACGCAACCGGGGATCGACACGGACGACCTAAAGGCGACCGACGAAGTCGAAGACTCGATCGCGCTGATGCGCGCGGTCGAGCACCCCGGCGAATTCACGCCGCCGATGCCGCCGAAGGCGGACAAGGGACGCCACCAGGATTGAGGCATGGACCGGCTTCCGTACGGTCCGATCGGAGAGCGGGCGCGTCATCTCTGCATCGACATGCAGCGGCTGTTCGCGCCGGGCGGTCCCTGGCCGACGCCGTGGATGGAGCGGGTGCTGCCGGTCGTAGCAACGCTGTCGGAGCGTTACGTCGAGCGGACAATCTTCACGCGCTTCATTCCGCCGAGACGTCCCGAGGAAATGCCGGGGTCCTGGCAGCACTACTACCGGCGCTGGCACGAGGTGACGCTCGAGAACCTGGATCCGGCGATGCTCGAACTGGTCCCGCCGCTATCGGACTTGGCCTCTCGCGCGCGTGTTGTCGACAAGCCGACCTACTCCGCCTTCGCGACCCCCGATCTCGCCTTGCTGCTGCATGAGCAAAGCGTCGATACGCTGATCGTCACCGGCGCGGAAACGGATGTCTGCGTACTGGCGACGGTCCTGGGCGCCGTCGATCGCGGGTATCGCATGATCGTGGTCACCGACGCGATCTGCAGCTCGACCGACGAGGGGCACGATGCGCTCCTCGGGCTCTATTGCAATCGCTTCGCCCAGCAGATCGAGACGGCAAGCTCGGCGACGATCCTGGAGAGCTGGACCTAGGGGAACACCGATCGGTGCCCGGGCGTTACGTTCTCAGGGAGAAGGAGATCGCCAGATGCCCAACAGGCCCAGCGCCGGATTTCGGGATGGAAAGACCATCCGCCGATGGCAGACCTATTCGAAGCCGCCCGCGGACGACGACACCATCGTCAACGAGGAGCTGTTCCCGCGACCGCCTGGCCAGGCGACTGAAACCTCGGTCGCGCCCGATCCGGCCTTCGCGCCGGTCGACAACAGTCGCCCTGATCTGCCTGACGAGAACGCCGACGGTCTCGACCCGCTGACCGAGGAGGTCATCCGGCGCGCGGAGGACATGACCACGGGGTCGAATGCGCGGCCGCTCGATTTCGACGAGGAGCCTGTCGAGCCGCGCGAAGCGATCGAAAACCAGGGCGAGTTCCCAGGACTCGCCGACCAGGGAGAGGAATCTCCGCATCCCCGCAAGCGGAGGAGCAAGTCGTGAGCAGCAAGACGCCGCCAGTCCCGCCGGCGAACCGGAGCCCGAGGGATTCCGAGAACGATCCGCAGGCGACGCCTCGGATCAGGAACCGCCAGATGGATCAGTCGAAGACGGGCGGACAGCAGGAGAACATCCAGCAGAACACGCGCAACCAGGGAAATCCCACGAGCCGCGGCGGCAATCCGCAGCAGCGCTAGGCTACTCCTCGTAGATCATCTTCCGGGTCATGCCGCCATCGATGACGAAGTTCGCGCCGGTGACGAAGCCCGAGCGCGTGCCGTCCAGCAGGTAGGCGACGATCTCCGCCACGTCGTCCGGCTTTCCGACCCGGCCAGCCGGGTGCTGGAGATGATCCTTGCGGCGAAGAGCGGCATAGCTCTTTGTCTCGATCCATCCGGGGCTTACGCAGTTCACACGCACATCCGGTGCCAGGCTCAGCGCGAGCGAATGGGTGAGGGCCAGCAGCCCGCCCTTCGAGGCCGAATACGACTCCGTATCGGGCTCCGACATCAGGACGCGGGTGGAGGCAACGCAGACGAAGCTCCCATTTGCTTTGCGCAGCAGCCTCTCGGCGGCGCGAGCGAGCAGGAATGACGCCGTCAGGTTGACGTCAATCACGCGACGCCAATCGGCGAGAGTGTGCCGGCGAAGCGGCACGCGGTTCATGATCCCGGCATTCGAGACGACGCCGTCGAGGCGACCGAAGCGCCTTGCCGCCGCGGCGATCGCGTTCTTCGCCGTCGACTCCTCCGCGACGCTTCCGGCCACGATCTCCACGTGGCGCTTCTGCCGGCGGAAGACCCGACCGAGTGTCGTGGCCGAAAGATCGACGACGATCAGTCGCCAGCCATTGTCCAGCAGCCGCCGGGCCGTTGCCCGGCCGATCCCACTGGCCGCTCCGGTGACGATCGCGACCCGGGACTCCGTCATGAAACCTCTAAGTCAACGTGACGCGAGCTGCTGGACGCTCGAATAGTGCTCGCGGAGGGTCGGCAGGGCCTGCCCCGCCAGGAACCTCAGGCTGCGATTGTCGCCTCCGCGTGCATAGGCGGTAAAGAGGGGGATCGCATCGCCGTGCATCCGGCTCATCTCGGTCATGAACATGAGGTCGATCTCGTTGGCAGACGCATTCGCCAATCGGTCGATGCGCGACTGAAGGTCGCCGTCCAGTTTCTCGGGCAGGCTGAGCTTCGCCGTGGCGGCGGCTTCGTAGATGTAGGCCTTGCCGGCTTCGTAGTCTTCTATGATCTGCTCGGCGAACTTGCGAACCCGGCGATCGGTCGAGCGCTTCAGCAGCTGTTCGCTGGCCAGGATCGCGAATTGGCTGGCCGATGCCGCGCGCTCCGCAAACTCCTGCGACGTCGGGGCGGGTGCGGACTGCGCCAGCGCCGGCACAGGCGAGATGGGGGCGATGGCGAGGGCCAGCACGAGCAACAATTGAACCCGCTTCACGACTCGGCTCCCTGTCGACGGTGGCGGCAATTGGCCGCTTAACCGCCGGAGGTCGCTGACGTTGCGGCCGGCGTTGAGTACAAAATGGCAATCGAGGTGCTACAGCACCCGCTCGCCGTACTTCCTCACCGCGGTTTCGGAAAGAGTGAGGCCCAGGCCGGGTGCCTCATTCAATGTCAGCCATCCTTCGGCGATCCTGGGCGGGTTTTCGAACAACTCGGCCTGGAGCGGATCTCGCTCGGGATCGGTGAAGGATTCGACGATCAAGCCTGCCGGGGTCGAGGCCACAAGCTGGGCGTGAATGAAGCAGTCATGGTGCGGAGCGACGTGGACGTGGTTCAACTCGCACAGCGCGGCCAGCTTGCGGCCCTCGGTGAAACCTCCGGCCATCGTGCAGTCGAATTGCAGGATCTGGATCGCTTGCTCCTCCAGCATCGCGCGGCAGCCATAGCTGGTGAGTTCACTCTCCCCGCCGGAGAGGGGTATCCGGGTGCGTTGGGCCAGGAGCTTGAGTTCGCGTCGATCGTCGGCCCAGCGCACGGGCTCCTCCAGCCAGCGCGGATTCAGCGGCTCGAGCAGCCTTGCACCTTCGGTCGCGGTCTTGAGATCCCAGGCGCGGTTCACGTCGACCATGAGGTCGCGGTCGGGGCCGATCACGTCGCGGACGATCTCCATCCGCCTGATGTCTTCTGCGAGGCCAAGGCCCCCAACCTTGCCCTTGAAGCCGGTATGGCCCTGGGCCTTCAGCTTCTCGATCTCGTCGCGAAGCTCCGCCAGGTCCTTGCCGTCCCGGTAGTAGGCGCACGTGACGTAGCAGGGTACCTGGTCGCGGAAGCCGCCGAACATCCGATAAAGGGGAAGGCCTGCCGCCTTGCCGACGATGTCCCAGCAGGCGAGGTCGACCGCGGCGGCGATCCGGATCAGCGGCTCGCGAGCCCAGCCCCTCTCGTGGGCCAGACGCTGGGACGTGAGCGCGAAGAGCTTCTGGTAGACGCGCTCCGGCGCCAAGGCGTCCGACCCGAGTATCTGATCGGCGATGCCGGTCTTGAAGGCCTGGATTGCGCCGGCGATCGAGGTGTAGTTGGTCGCGAGCCCGAATCCCTCGATGCCCTCGTCGGTCTTCACCCGCACCAGGATTTCGTTGGCTCTGGGCACGACGAAGTGGCTGACCCAATGCGGGCGCCCGGTTTCAGGCGCGGTCAGGATTAAAGCTTCGAGGCCGATGATCTTCATGGTCGGGGCTTCGCTGGGAAGGGGGCGGCATGGTGCGCGGCATCAAGCTCTAGTGCAAACCCTGTTCGGCTCAACTAGCATTCCGGCCACTTGCCCCAAGAGTTCCTTTCCCAATGAGTTTCATCACCGTCGGCGGCGTCCGGCTCGAATACCAGATGATCGAGCCTGCCGAAGGGCTCGACGACGCACTCGTCTTCCTGCACGAGGGGCTTGGCTCGGTTGCCGGTTGGCGCGACTACCCGGCGAGGATCGCCGCGGCCACCGGCTGGCGCGTGCTCGTCTACTCGCGGCGGGGATATGGCCAGTCCGACCCGGTCGCTGGTCCCCGCGCAGTCGACTTCATGCATGATGAAGGGCGGATCGTACTCCCAGCGCTGCTCGATGAACTGGGCGTCGAGAGGCCGGTCCTGATAGGTCACTCTGATGGTGGATCGATCGCACTGATACATGCTGGCGGCACCGGTCGGCCGGTGCGCGGCGTCGTCACCTTGGCCGCGCATGTCTTTGTCGAGGACCTGACGATCGCCGGCATCGTCGATGCGAAGAAGGCTTTCGAGAACACCGATCTCGGGCAGCGCCTGGGCCGCATCCACAAGGATGTTCCGAGTGCCTTCTGGGGATGGAACGACATCTGGCTCCACCCGGACTTCCGCACCTGGAACATCGAGGATTTCCTGCCGAAGATCCGCTGCCCGGTACTCGCGATCCAAGGCGTCGACGACCAGTACGGAACGCCGGCCCAGGTCGATGCGATCGTCCGCGGCGTGGGCGGTCGGGCGAAAGGCCTCATGATCGAGAATTGCCGTCACGCGCCGCACCGAGAGGCGGAGGCCGCGACGACCAAGGCGATCGTCGACTTCCTCGCGGGCGTGCGATGAGCGGGCAGGTCTTCCGCTGCACCTTCACGGTGCGCTTCGGCGATTGCGACCCTGCGGCAATCGTCTTCTATCCGCGCTACGTCGAGATGCTGAACAATGTCTGCGAGGAGTGGTTCGAGAAGGCGCTCGACCTGCCCTGGGGCCGGATGCACGCGACCGAGCATCGCGGCATGCCGATCGTCGACCTGCATGTCCGTTTCCTGAAGCCGAGCCGGCTCAGCGAGAAGCTGGACTTCGCGCTCGTGCTGACCCGGCTCGGGCGAAGCGCGGTCGAGCTCGAGATCGTCGCGGAATGCGATGGCGAGCGCAGGCTGGATGCAAGACTGAAGGTCGTCCACAGCGACCTGCGCGGCCCGAAGGCGATCCCGATCCCGCCTGACCTGCGCGAGAAGATGAAGCCCTATCTGGTCGAGAGCGGGGCTTGAAGGAGATGCCGATGCTCGTTTTCGACCGACATCCCAGTACCTACCGGCATTGGAAACTCGCTTTCGACGGCCCGGTCGCGACCCTGTCGCTCGACGTGGACGAGAATGGGGGGCTGGTCGAAGGTTACGCGCTCAAGCTCAACTCCTACGACCTCGGAGTCGATATGGAGCTGAGCGACGCGCTCCAGCGCATCCGCTTCGAGCATCCGGAAGTGAAGGCCGTCGTCATCACCTCGGCGCGGGAGAGGATGTTTTGTGCAGGCGCCAATATCTACATGCTCGGCGCCTCAAGCCACGCCTGGAAGGTGAACTTCTGCAAGTTCACCAACGAGACGCGGAACGGCATCGAGGACTCCTCGCGGCACTCGGGTCTCAAATTCCTGGCCGCGGTCAACGGGGCCTGCGCCGGCGGCGGCTACGAGCTCGCGCTCGCCTGCGACGAGATCTTGATGGTCGACGACCGATCCTCGACGATCAGCTTGCCGGAGGTGCCGCTGCTGGGCGTTCTTCCCGGCACCGGCGGCCTCAGCCGCCTCGTCGACAAGAGAAAGGTCCGGCGGGATCTCGCCGATCTCTTCTGCACCAACCCCGATGGCATCCGCGCCGACCGCGCCAAGGCCTGGGGGCTGGTCGACGGAAGTGCCGCGCCGCGCGACTTCGCTGCGAGGACGAAGGAGCGGGCGCTGGCCCTTGCAGCGCACTCCGATCGGCCATCCGATGCCACGGGGGTCGAGCTCACGCCCCTCAACCGCCGGATCACGGGCGACAGCCGGATCGACTACGACTGTGTCTCGGTCGAGATCGACCGCGCACGCCGGATCGCCACGCTCACGGTCCAGGCGCCGCCGGAGTCTCCGGCGTCTGACGTCGCCGGCATCGAAAAGGCCGGTGTCGCCTGGTGGCCGCTCAAGATGGCGCGCGAGCTTGACGACGCGATCCTGATGCTGCGGCTCAATGCGCTGGAGATCGGCCTCTGGGTGCTGCAGACCTCAGGGAATGCGGCTCACGTCGCCGCGGCCGACAGGGCGCTTGCCGACCATGCCTCGCATTGGCTCGTTCGGGAGACGATCGGGCTGATGCGCCGGACCTTCGCTCGCCTGGACGTCTCCTCGCGCAGCCTCTATGCGGTGGTCGACGAGGGATCGTGCTTCGCGGGCACGCTGGCCGAACTTCTGTTGGCGTCCGACCGCAGCTATATGATCGACCAGACAACTTCAGGCGAGACAGGGCCGACCGTCATGCTGTCCTCGGCGAATTTCGGTCTCTACCCGATGGTGTCCGGGCGTTCCCGATTGGCGACTCGCTTCAACAGCGAGGATGCCGCCGAGAGGCTGAAGGTGAGTATCGGCGAGGCACTTAATGCGCCGGCGGCACTCACGGCCGGGCTGGTAACGGTGACGCCGGATGACCTCGACTGGGAGGAAGAGATCCGGCTCGGCCTTGACGACCGCGCCGCCCTCTCGCCCGATGCGCTGACCGGGATGGAGGCGAGCCTGCGCTTCTCCGGATCGGAGACCATGGAAACCAAGATCTTCGGCCGGCTCTCGGCGTGGCAGAATTGGATCTTCAATCGGCCGAACGCGGTCGGTGAGAAAGGCGCGCTCAAGCTTTTCGGGTCCGGCAGCAAGGCCCAGTTCGACTGGCAAAGGGTTTAGCCATGGCGACACTGAATTATCAGGAGCTGATCCCCAACAACGTCGACCTCGGCGGCAACCGCCAACTCCAGCGCGCGCTCGAGCACTGGCAGCCCCGCTTCCTCAACTGGTGGAAGGAGCTGGGCCCGGAGCGTTACCAGGGCGCGGACGTCTATCTGCGCACCGCGACCTCGGTCGACATCAAGGGCTGGGCGACCTATGGCTATGTGAAAATGCCGGAGTATCGCTGGGGCATTTTCCTCGCCGAGGAGGAGCCGGATCGCAAGATCGGCTTCGGCGACTTCTATGGCCAGCCGGTCTGGCAGCAGGTGCCGGCCGACTTCCGCTCGGTCCTGCGCCGGCTGATCGTGACCCAGGGCGACACCGAGCCCGCCTCGGTCGAGCAGCAGAGGCTCCTGGGCCTGACCGCACCCTCGCTCTACGACCTCCGGAACTTGTTCCAGGTGAACGTGGAGGAGGGGCGGCATCTGTGGGCGATGGTCTACCTGCTGCACGCCCATTTCGGCCGCGACGGCCGCGAGGAGGCGGAAGAGCTGCTCGCCCGCCACTCCGGCGACGCCGACAAGCCCCGCATCCTCGGCACCTTCAACGAGCCGATCTCGGACTGGCTCTCCTTCTTCATGTTCACCTACTTCACTGACCGCGACGGGAAGTACCAGCTGAAGAGCCTCGCAGAGAGCGCTTTCGATCCGCTGGCGAGAAGCTGCCGCTTCATGCTGACCGAAGAGGCCTATCACATGCACGTCGGCGAGAACGGCATCGGCCGTATCGTCAAGCGCACGCTAGAGGTCATGAAGGAGATCGGCAGCGAGGATCCGGAGGCGGTGCGCAGGGCGGGGGCGATCGATCTGGCCACGATCCAGCGCTACGTGAACTTCTGGTTCTCGTCGTCGCTCGATCTGTTCGGCTCCGAGCAGTCGTCGAACGCCGCGACCTCCTTCGCCAACGGCATCAAGGGGCGGCCGGACGAGGCCGCCTTCGATGACCACCTCGCGCTCGATCGCGCCTGCGAGGTCGAGGCGCCGGACGGTGCCGGCGGCATCCGGGTGGACGGAGTGCCCCTCCGGAACGCGATGAACGAGGTCACGCGCCGCGCCTTCATTGCGGATTGCGAAAGCGGCTTCGTCCGCTGGAATAGGCTGATCGAGAGAGAGGGGTACGAGACGCGGCTTTCGCTTCCATCCAGCCGCTTCCGTCGCTCGATCGGCGTCTGGGCGCACCAGCCGGTCGCACCCGACGGCACAATCATCCCTCGCGAGGCCTGGGAAGCGCGGAAGGCCAGCTGGCTGCCGTCGGAGGCGGACGGCACCTTCATCCGCTCGCTGATGCACCAGGTGATCGAGCCCGGGAAGGTCGCAGGCTGGATCGCCCCTCCCGGGCGCAGCATCGATCATCAGCCGATCGACTTCGCCTATGTGAAGTTTCACTGACGCGTATCTGAGCCGATTGCGCCGTCGGTCGCCGCTGTTATTCTTCCAGGGCAGGCCGGATATCGGACGGGGATCCGACGCGCAGCGCGATAGCTGCGGCGTGCCGCCGTCCATCGCCAAAGGAGAGAAGAATGCCCCTTCGTATCAACTCGACCGCGCCGGACTTCCAGGCGAAGACCACCCAGGGCGACATCAAGTTCCACGAATGGATCGGCAACAGCTGGGCAATCCTGTTCTCGCACCCGAAGGACTTCACGCCGGTTTGCACCACCGAGCTCGGGTACATGGCGCGTCTAAAGCCCGAGTTCGACAAGCGGAACACCAAGATTGTCGGCCTGAGCGTCGATCCGGTCGACAATCATTCCCGCTGGGCCAAGGACATCGAGGAGACGCAGGGGGCGGCCGTCACCTACCCGATGATCGGCGACCCGGAGCTCAAGGTCGCGACCGCCTACGACATGCTGCCGGAAGGGGCAGGTACCACCTCGGAGGGCCGCACCGCCGCCGACAATGCGACCGTGCGCTCGGTCTTCATCATCGGGCCGGACAAGAAGATCAAGGCGATGCTGACCTACCCGATGAGTTCCGGCCGGAACTTCGACGAGGTGCTGCGCTTGCTCGACTCCTGTCAGCTGACCGCCAGACACACGGTGGCGACGCCGGTGAACTGGAAGATGGGCGACGACGTGATCATCCCCCCGTCCGTCTCCGATGAGGCGGCGAAGCAGAAGTTCCCGGGCGGCTGGAAGACAGTGAAGCCCTACCTCCGCATCGTGCCGCAGCCCAAGGGTTGACCCGCTTCAGCCGGCTGCGAAATGTCCTTTCGCAGCCGGCGGCGTATCCATAAGCATCCGCGTCAACGTGGTGTAGGAAGCGGTCGCGCCGCGGGGTAAGCTCCTGGCTGCGTGGCAGTTTTGTAGGGAGCAGGGAAGCTTGCGTTCTGATGCCGCCGCTGACGCAGCAGCGACCGATGCGCTGCTTCGCCAGGTGCTCGACGGGGTCGATGCAGGCATTTGCATCGTCGACGCCGAAGGACGCATCGCCCTCTACAACAAGCGCCTGCCCGAGATCCTGGGGCTCCCGGAATCCCTGCTGGCCGGACGACCGAGCCAGGACGACGTCATCCGCTTCCAGGCGAGCCGTGGCGACCTCGACGCGCTCGGCATCGACACGGAGGCCCGCATGGCGCAGGTCGCCGCAAAGATCCAGAGGGCGACCGAACCATTTCGCTACGAGCGCGCCAACCGCGATGGGCGCATTCTCGAGGTCTTCATCCATCCGCTGACAGATGGCCGGCAGGTCAGGACCTTCACCGACGTGACCGCGGTCCGTGCCGCTGCACGGCGCCTGGAAACCGCCGAGAGCCTGCTGACGGAGATCCTGGCTGGCATCGATGCCGAGGTTACGGTCTTCGATGCCGACGAAGCCTTCGTGCTCGGCAACAAGCGCTTCCACGAGAGGAACCCGCACCTTCCGTCGGATGCGGAGCTTACCGGAAGGAAGTTCGCCGACATCGTGCGGCTGGCGGTTGCCGCCGGCATGGTCGCCGATCCCCAGGCGAAGAAGGATCCCGAGACCTACGTTGCGCGCCGCATCGTCGAATGGCGGGAGGCCAAGGAGCAGCGCTTCGAATACCGGCCCGCGTCCGGGCGGTGGCATCTCGTGCGGACGCATCGATCGCCCGCCGGCCTCACGATCCAGTTCGTCTTCGACGTCAGCGACCAGAAGCGGGCGGAGGAAGAACTCGCGGCCAAGTCGGGCCTTCTCGAGCTGGCGCTCGAGAGCATGGGCGATGGCCTGGCTCTTTACGACAAGGACATCAACATCATCTTCCACAATCGCCAGATGCGGGAGTTCTTCGGCTTTCCCGAGGAGCTGTTACGCGGCAAGGCGACGGCCGAACGGATGGCGCGCTTTCTGGCGATCCGCGGGCGCTACGGCGGCGGCGATCCGGGAGTCCAGGTCGAGCGAGTGCTCGCAGGCTTCCGCAAGCGCGATCGACACATGTATGAGCACAAGCTGGCGGATGGGCGGACCATCGAGATCCACCACACCCCCCAGCGCGACGGGACGCTGATCCGCCGCTATGTCGACGTGACCGCCAGGAAGCGACTGCAGGAAGAGCTCGACGCCAAGGCGTCGCTGCTCGAAAGCACGCTGGGTCATATGGGCGACGGCATTGCGGTCTTCGATCACGACCTCAATGTCGTGCTTCACAATCGGCGACTCCGGGAGATGTTTGGCATCCCCGAGGCGGTGATGCAGGGAAACGCGATCCCGGCCGAGCGGATCCTCCACGCCATGGCCGCGAAAGGCCAGTACGGGCCGGGGACGCCGGACGAACACGCGAGACGACTGATGGCTGAGCTGAAGAGTCGAACGGCGACTACCTTCGAGATCACCACGCCCGAGGGGACCGTCGCGGTTCACCATGTCCCGCTCGCCGATGGCGGGCTGGTCAGGCGGTATGTGGATCTCGGCGTCCGGCAGAAGGGCTAGCTGCGGCCCCGGCACCATGCCGGGACCGCGCCAGTGTCGGGATCAGCCCCAGTACGGCGGGACCTTGTAGTAGGAGAACGACTTGCCACGGATGTCGCCGTCCGCGCGGATGAGGTCGTCGAGATCGTAGGCCGGCGCCTTCTGAAGCACGTCCTTCGACATCGGCACCACATATCCGCCCTTGTCCTCGTTGTAGTCGAGCAGCGACCAGGGCATCGGATGATACTTCTCACCCATGCCGAGGAACCCGCCGAAGCCGAGGACCGCGTACATGATGTTGTTCGACATCTTGTCGAGCACGACATCCTCGACATGACCGATTTTCTCGCCGGCGGTGTTGTAGACCGAGGTCCCGGTGACTTTAGAGCTCAGGATGGCCTTCGTATGTCCAGTGGGTGTAGGCATGGATTATCTCCTCAAAAGCATGCTGGCGGCGCGATCGCGTTGATCGAGCCGGGTGCATCTCAAACGTCCGGATCGAAGAGGACGTTCCCGCATAGGGCTGCGACATCGTAGCCTGGACCACATGAAGCAGGCGCAGCACGCGATCGCGGTATCGACGCCCGGCAAAGGGCTGGTGGAAATCACGGGGGAAGTCGCCTTGTGGCTCGCCACACAGCGGATCGCGACCGGCCTCCTGACCATTTTCTGCAGGCACACCTCGGCGTCTCTGCTGATCCAGGAGAATGCGGATCGCGACGTGCGGATGGACCTCGAAGCCTATTTCGAGCGAATCGCGCCCGAGGAGGCAGGCCGTTACGTCCACGACGCCGAAGGACCGGATGACATGCCCTCCCACCTTCGAACCGCATTGACCCAGGTACAGCTGACGATTCCGGTCGCCGGCGGGTGCATGGTTCTCGGCACCTGGCAGGGCGTCTACGTTTTCGAGCATCGCCGCGCGCCGCACCGGCGCGAGGTCGTACTGCACCTGATCGGCGAGTAGCCTCTAGAGGTCGATGACGATGTTGCCGGCCTGGTCCAGGCCGGCACGGGCGCCGGGCGGCACCACGCAGGTCGCGTCGTATTCCTCGATGATCAAGGGCCCCGCCCTTCCGTTGCCGAGGTCGGAGCGTCGCAGCACGGGCGTCTCGATCCAGCCTGCCTCCGGCCCGAAATAGGCCGACCGCGGCGGCGGCGGTTCCGGCTCGGCGCGGGTCGAGCGCACGCGCTCCGGCACGCCGGCGCCGTATCGGAGCCCGAGTCCCACCACCTGCATCGCCACCAGCTCGACGGGTTCGTCCGGTCCTGCGCGATGGCCGTAGGTCTTCTCGTGCTCGCGACCGAATCCTTCTTCGAGATGTGCCACCATCGCCTGGTCGATCGGTCCGTCGGGCATGGGCACGACCAGCTCGTAGCTCTGACCCTGATAGTGGAGCGACGCCGATCGCCGAAGGCGGGCACGGGGCCCGGTGAAGCCCTCGGCGGCGAGCTGATCGATCGCCTGACGGGCAAGCTCGGTCCAGGCCCCCTCGATTTCCTCGAGGTTCGCCTTGCGCAGAAGCCGGCGGAAGGTGCGGGCGTAGTGATGCTCCACGTCGGCATAGAGCAACCCGAACGACGAGAAGAGGCCGGCCGACGGCGGCACGACGACGCGAGACATGCCGAGCGACTTCGCCATGCCCGCGGCGAACAGAGGCCCGTTCCCGCCGAAGGCGAACAGCGCGAATTCGCGCGGATCCCGCCCGCGCTCGGTCGACACGGCCTTGATCGCCCGGATCATGTTGGAAGCCGCGATCTGGTGGGCGCCGTAGGCGGCCTGCTCCACTGCCATCCCCAGAGGCGTCGCGACGACGGCGGCGAAGGCCGACTTGGCCCTTGCGGCGTCCAGCTTCACCGCCCCGCCGACCAGGTGCTTCGGGTTGATGTAGCCGAGGATCACGTTGGCGTCGGTGACCGTCGGGATTCTGCCGCCCTTGTCGTAGCAGACCGGGCCCGGATTGGCGCCAGCGCTCTCCGGGCCGATCTGCAGCGAGCCGCCCGCGTCGATCCAGACGTGGGAGCCGCCACCCGCGCCGACTTCCGCGAGGTCGATCGCCGGAACCTTCAGGGTGTAGCCGGCACCGGTCAGCAGTCGGGAGCCGATCATGATGCCGGCGCCGACCGAGTACTCGGCGGCACGCGTGACCTCGCCGTCTTCGACAATCGAGGCCTTGGCGGTGGTGCCGCCCATGTCGAACGTCAGGATCTTGTCGAGGCCTTTGGCGCGCGCCAGCGCCTGAGCCCCGACGACGCCACCCGCCGGACCGGACTCGATGATGTTCATCGGCCGCTCGGCCGCCGCCCTGTCGGTGGTGAGGCCGCCGTTCGACTGCATCAGCAGCAGGCGCGCCGGGATGCCGGCGCCGTCGAGGCCACGGCGGAGCGCTCGCAGGTAGCTCGAGACGATCGGCATGACATACGCGTTTACGACGACGGTCGAGGTGCGCTCGTACTCCTTGATCTCCGGCAGGACCTCATAGGAGACCGAGAGGGGGAGCGCCGGCGCCTTCCTCCGGACGATCTCGGCAATGGCGAGCTCGTGCACCGGATTGGCGAAGGAGTTGAGAAGGCAGACGGCGATCGCCTCGACCTTCTCCGCGAGAAGCGTATCGACAGCGCGCTCGGCGTCGGCCGGGGCGAGCGCACGCTCGACCCGGCCATAGGCGTCCACCCGTTCGTCGACGACCTGCCGCAGATAGCGTTCAACCAGCGGCGGCGGCTTGGTCCAGGTGAGATCATAGAGCCTGGGCATCCGGAGGGTGCGGATCTCCAGCACGTCGCGAAAGCCCTTGGTGGTGACCAGGCCGGTGCGCGCACCCTTGTGCTCGAGGATCGCGTTCGAGGCGACCGTGGTGCCGTGACGGATCTCCTCCAGCATCTTGCCGTCGAGGCCGGTCTCCCGGAACAGCTGGGTCAGGCCCTCGACGATCGCCGCGGCGTAGTTGCCGATGCTGGAGGAGATCTTGGCCGTGTGGATCGTGCCGTCCTGGCCCAGGAGCACGATGTCGGTGAATGTGCCGCCGATGTCGACGCCGACGCGATAGGTGGTCACGCGTGGCGCCTCGCAGGTTGGGTCACGGGATCCTGCCATTGCACCTTCGGCACTTCACGCCAGGCGCGGACCTGACGCATGCCGGCGCGGCGGGCCTCGGTAGCCTCGGCATCGACGATCCAAGTCATGGTGTCGACGACCACGCCATAGTCGGCCGCGGCCTTCGCCGCCGACAGGAACTCGTTGCGGACGTCGCGGAGCACTGCGGCGGGATCTCGTTCCAGCGGATCGCCCCATCCTCCACCGCCCGCGACGACATGGCGATAGACGTCGCCCTTTCGGATCGTCATCGTCAGCTTGCCGGGCAGGTGACGGTTCTCGCCATCGGGATCCATGTAATTGCCCGACGGCGCGCCTGGGCTGCCGCCATAGAGACCGAAAGGCCGGTGATCGCGCCGGTCCGAACGCACCTGAAGCGTGCCTTCGGCCTCGAGGAAGCGGTAGTCGCGGCGGAAGGGCACGCCGCCGCGGTACTTGCCGGCACCGGCACGATCCTGCACGAACTCGTAGGCGAGCAGCTGGATCGGGTTCTCGGCCTCGGTGACCTCGACCGACTGGGACGCCATGTTGGCGAACATGTGCGAGTTGCCGTCGAGTCCGTCTGCCCACGGGCGACCGCCCCAGGCGCCACAGGTGAAGTCGACATAGATGAAGGGCTTGCGGTCGGCATCGTAGCCGCCGATCGAGACACCGGTATTGCCGCCGTCGCCGGCGGCCTTGACCTTGTCCGGCAGCATCATCGCCAACGCGCCGAACATGCAGTCGGTCATGCGGAAACCTGTCAGGCCGCGCGCGGCGCAGGCCGCGGGCAGGACGCCGTTGCCGACGGTACCGGGAGGGCAGATCACGTCGATGGCGCGGAACACCCCTTCGTTGCTGGGGATGCCCTGCGGCAGAACCGAGCGCACGCCGCAATACGAGGCGGCCTTGGTGAAGGAGAGCGTGTTGTTGATCGCCCCTTTCACCTGCGGATTGGTGCCGGTCCAGTCGACCACCATGTGGCCGCCGGTCTTCCTGATCGTGACGAACAGGCGGATCGGCTTGCCGTAGTCGATCCCGTCGTCGTCGATCCAGTCCTCGAAACTCCATTCGCCGTCCGGCAACTTCTCTAGCGCCGCGCGGGTCAGCCGCTCGGCGTAGTCGATCGTCTCCCTCATGTAGAGGCGGGTATCGTCGACGCCATACTTGGAGACCAGATCGGCGAACTGCTTCTCGGCGATGTGGCAGGCAGCGAGCTGGGCACGCAGGTCGCCGAAGACCTTCACCGGCAGGCGCACGTTGCGCTCGATGAAGGTCATGATGGTCTTGTTGACCTTGCCGGCCTCGTAGAGCTTGAGTGGTGCGATCCGGAGGCCCTCGGCATATATCTCAGTCGAGTCCGACGCGTTCGATCCGGCCACCCGCCCACCGACGTCGGTGTGGTGGCAGACGGTGCAGGCGAAGGCGAGGCGACGGCCCTCGTGATACAGCGGCTTGAACACGAAGATGTCGGGCAGGTGCATGCCGCCGTCGAACGGGTCGTTCATGATGAAGACGTCGCCTTCCACCATGTCGTCGCCGTAGTGCTTCATGATCGAGGCGAGCGCGGTCGGCACCGATCCCAGGTGTCCCGGAAGGGTCAGTCCCTGGGCGACCAACTTGCCGTCGCCGTCGGCCAGTCCCGTCGAATAGTCCATGTTGTCCTTGAGCACGCCGGAATAGGTCGTGCGGAATACCGTCAGCGCCATCTCGTCGGCGATGGAGAAGACGGCATTCTTGAACAGCTCGAAGGCGATCGGGTCGAGGGTCGCGGCCATCGTGCACTCCCTGGGCGTCGATCAGCTTGGCGGCGAGTCGGGGAGGGGCGCAAGCCCGTATGCCGCCGGGCGAAAGGTACAAACCCGCGCTATCCTCCAGGCGTTCGAAGGAGCAGGAGAGCGCGATGATCACTCTTTATGCGTTCGGTCCGCATGTGCACCCCGGCATGAAGGGCAAGGGGCGCGATCTCAGGGTACAATGGGCACTCGAGGAGACGGGTCTGGCCTATCGCGTTCATCCGGTGGACTTCCTCGGCGGCGAGCTCGATAGCCCCGCTATCGCCGGCTCAGTCCCTTCGGCCAAGTCCCGGCGATCGACGATGACGGCTTCGTCGTCGCGGAGTCCGGAGCCGTCCTCCTCTATCTCGCCGAGAAGTCGGGCAAGCTGATGCCGCGCGATCTCCAGGGACGCATGCGGGTGACGCAGTGGTGTTTCGCGGCGCTGACCACCGTCGAGCGCCCGGTCTGGGAAATCCAGATGATCGACGCCTTTCACAAGGGAGAAAGTGCCGGGCGGCGGTCCGCGCTCGCCAAGGAAGCCCACCGGAGGTTCGACGACATCGAGCGAGGATTGGACGGCCAAACGTGGATAGCCGGAGCAGACTTTACGGTCGCCGACATCTTGCTGGCCTCGGTCTTTCGCGGGATTCGAAAGACCGATCTTCTGAATCCCTTTCCGAAACTGCGAGCTTATCACGAGCGGGCCACGGAGCGGCCGACTTGGAAACGTACGCTCGAAGCCTGCGCCGAGCGCCAGGGCGTGAGCGTGGCGGAAATACGCTGAAGCTCAGACCACCATCGGCACGACCGCGCCGTCCATCGAGATGACGACACCGGTGACGTAGCTCGCCTTCGACGAGGCGAGAAACAGCACCAGGCTGGCGATCTCCTCGGGCTCCGCCATTCGACCCATCGGGATACGCTGGACGGCGCGCTTCAGCGCTTCGTCCTCGGTGATCTGGTTGAGCTTCGCGTCGGACTTGAGGCCCTCGGCCACCCGGTCGGTATTGGTCAGGCCGGGGTTGATGCCGACGACCCGGACGCCCTTGCCGGCGTAGGCGTTGGCGAGGCCGGCGGTCGCCAGCATCAGCGCCGCGTTGGCGGCGCCGCCAGGCAGGTGCGTGGGCGTCGCGACCTTGCCGCCATTGCCGATCACGTTGACGATCACGCCGCTTCCGCGCTTCGCCATCCGCTTGACCACCGGATCGAAGACGTTGACGTACGAGAAATACTTGGCGTCCATCGCGGCGCGCCAGCTGGCTGGCGTCAAGTCCTCTGGTGCCGTTCGCTTCGCCGCGCCGGCCGAATTGATGAGCACATCGATGGGACCGAGATCGCGCTCCGCTGCGTCAACGGCGCGAATGGCCTGCTCGGCGACGACGAGATCGGCTGCATAGCCTTTAGCGCCGTTCAGATCCTCCAGCGCGCGGTCGATGTTCCCCTGGGCGCGAGAGGCGATTGCGACCTTGGCGCCTTCGGCGAGGAAGGCCTTGGCACAGGCAAGGCCTATGCCTTTCGATCCGCCGGTGACGAGGACGGTCTTGCCCTTGAGATCGAGATCCATGACTGCCGCTCCTTCACGCGCCCAGATAGAGACCGCCGTTGACGTGGATCGCCTGACCGGTGACGTAACGTCCCTGGGGGCCGGCCAGCCAGCGGACTGCTGAAGCGATTTCATCCGGCCGGCCGCGGCGCCCCACAAGCGGCTTGTGGGTCGCGTGATGACTTGGCTGCTTGGGCCCGGTGCGAGCCGTGTCGATCTGCCCGGGTACGACGCAGTTGGCGGTGATGCCGTCCGGCGCCAGATCGTGTGCGAGGCCGCGGGTGAAGCCGACGAGGCCCATCTTGGCGCTCAGCACATGGACGCGATCTGCAGCGCCGAGATGGGCGCTGACGCCGCCGATGTTGATGATGGCGCCTTGTCCGCTCGCCCTCAACGCCGCCAGTGCCGCCTTGGTGCAATGGAAGGCGCCGTCGAGGCAGACGGCGAAGACCTGGCGCCACTTCTCGTAGTCGAGCTCTGCGAAAGGGACCTCGGCCCGGACGGCCGCGTTGTTGACCAGGATGTCGAGCCGCCCGAACCGGACGATGGCAGCCTTGACCATGCGGTCGACGGCCGCCGGATCGGTCACGTCAGCGAGCTCGGCGACCGCCTTGCCGCCGGCTTCGACGATCTCCTTGGCAACCGCTTCGGCTTCCACCTTGTTGGAGCGGGCGTTGACCACGACGGCTGCCCCCGCCTTTGCCAGGTCCAGGGCGATGGCGCGGCCGATGTTGCGCCCGGCGCCGGTCACCAGTGCGACGCGTCCGTCTAGTTCCATCGGGTTACTCCCTGAATGGCGTGAGATCGATGCGCGGTGCCGAGAAGGCTTGGCGCGCGAAGGCAAGAAAGGATTGGGCCTTTGCATCGCTCCAGCCGCCATAGCGGGCGTTGGAGACGAATTTGGCGTCGATCTCCGCTCGGGTCAGCGGCTCCGACGCGCCGCCGCGGAAATGCGGCTGGCGCAGCTCGATCACCTTGCCATCGGTCAGCGTCGCCTTGATGTGCCCGGTGAAGCGCTTCGGATAGGGATCGTTCGGATCGATGCGGTAGCGCACCTTGGCGGCGATCGCCCGGAGCCGCGGATCCTGCGAGCGCTCGTCCGAGAAGGCGTCGAGCCCGGCGTCGCCGAGCACGATCCCGGCGGCGATGCAGTAGGGGATCGAGAACTTGCCGGCGTAGCCGTTCGGCACGCGCTGCTTGTCGGCGAGTGGTTCCCAAAGGCGGTGCACATAGCCCTCGGCGGTGTCGCAGTGGATGTCGGCGATCTGATCCGGAGTCACGCCTTGCTCGGTCAGACGCCGCGCACAGTCGATGTAGGGATGCGTCATCGTTCCGCAGGCATAGGGCTTGAAAGCAATGGTCTCGGTGACCCAGCTGGCGCCGAAGCTGTCGAGGAGGGCGGCCCAGTCGCCGTTCGTCGAATGGGCAAAACCGTGGAAGAGGCCGTGCTTGCCCTCGAACACGGTTCGCGGGCCGACGAAGCCCGACTTCGCCAACATCGCCGCGCGATAGCCGCTCTGCGCCGCCCAGCCCGGATGCAGTCGCTTGGTCCAGGTGCCCTCGGTCAGGTACTCGATGATGCCCGACGCCATGCTGCCAGCGACGCCAAGGGCGGAGGCAACGTCCCTCGGCGGGAGGCGAAGCGCGGCTGCGACTCCGGCCGCGGCCCCGACCGCACCGAATACCGCGGTCGGATGAAAGCCGGCCTTGTGCACGGCCTTCGGGATCACGGTGCTGAGCCGGCAAGTGACCTCGAGACCGGTCGCGATGCCACGTAGCGTGTCGGCGCCGGACAAGCGGTGCCGCTCGGCCGTTGCCATGAGCGCCGGGAGGACGACGACGCCGGCGTGCACCGGGCCGCCCTCGAAGGTGTCGTCGAAGTCCTCGCCATGGGAAGCAATGCCGTTGACGATGGCGGCGCCTGCCGGATCGAAGCCGCCGGCGTGGCCGATGGCGGTGCAGGGACCGCCTGGATCGACGGCGTCACGCGCTGCGACGACGTAGTCGTTCTTCCGTGCCGACACGCAGAGGCCGGCAAAGTCGGTCAGGATCGCCTCGCACATGGCGCGAAGCGCGGGCGGGAACTCGTCGGTGTCGAGGGAAGCGATGCGCTGGGCGAGACGTTCGGCGACGGCGGGAGAGGACATCAGGCGGCGACTTCCTTGGACTGAGGCTTGAGGTATTCGCGCCAGACCGAATACGCGGTCAGGGCGATGGCGGCGAGGAGCAGGCTCACGGCGACGGGGTCGTGAATGAAGATCGTGTGATCGCCGCGCGAGAGGACAAGGCTCCTCCGGTAGTTGGATTCGACCAGGAAGCCCAGCACCGCGCCCAGCACCATCGGCAGGACCGGGATGCCGAACCAGCGCATGCCGTAGCCGACCACGCCCATCGCCAGAACGATCCAGAGATCGAAGAGAGAGCCGTCGATCGCATAGACCCCGGAGACCACGAGGGCGAGGATGAAGGCGATCAGCCAGGGCTTTGGCCGGTTCACCAGCCAGATGCACGGCGTGAGGATCACCAGACCGACGAGAACCATCAGGATATTGGCGGTGAACAGGCCGCCGTAGAGGCCGTAGACCACGTCCGGAGCCTTCACGAACAGCATCGGTCCCGGGATCAGGCCGTGGATCAGGAAACCGCCGAGAAGAACCGCTGCCGAGTTCGATCCGGGAATGCCGAGGCTGAGCAGCGGAACCAGCGCGGTCGCGGTGACGACGTTGTTGGCGCATTCGGGGGCGGCCACGCCTTCGACCGATCCTTTGCCGAACTCTTCGGGCTTCTTCGACCAGCGTTTCGCCTCGTTGTAGGCCATGAACGCGGCGATGGTGCCGCCGGCACCCGGTGTCACGCCTTCGATCGTGCCGATCGTGCAGCCGATCACCTGCGTTTTCCATAATCGGCGCCACAAGGCGAGCCCGGGAAGCTTGAGGCGCGTGTCACGGCGATCCGCCTTGTCCCATGGCGGCGCCGAAATCTGCTCGAGCATTTCGGTGACGGCGAAGAGACCGACCATCACCAGGATCGGCCGGATGCCCGTCAGGAGATCGGGCTCACCGAACGTGAAGCGCGAGACGCCGGAGACCGGATCGGTGCCGATGGTGGCGATCATCAGGCCGACAATGCCGGCTATCAGCCCGCGCAGCAGCGACTTGCCGGAAAGGCTGGCGATCACCGAAAGGCCCAAGATGCCGAGCGCACAATAAGCGGGCGGCGTGAAGGCGAGGGCGACCTTGGCGAGCGGCTCGGTCGCCGTGACCAGGACGATGAGCCCGAACAGGCCTCCGACGAGGCCGCACATCAGCGAGATGCCGAGCGCCTCGCCGGCGCGGCCCTGCTTGGCGAGCTCGTATCCGTCGAGGGTCGTTGCGGCGGCCGAGTTGGTGCCGGGCGTGCGGATCAGGATCGCGGGGATAGAGCCGCCATACTCGGCGCCGACATAGACGGAGGCCAGCAGGACGATGGCGGCCGTCGGATCCATGCCGTAGGTGAGCGGCAGCAGCAAAGCCATGGCGATCGAAGGCGAGATCCCCGGCAGCGCACCGCCGAAGATGCCCCAGACGACACCTGCGAGGGCGGCGAGCGGTGTCCAGCCGTGCACCATGGACGAGAAGGCTGAAGTAAAGGCGTCCATGGTCTTCCTATGGGCTCAGCCAAGCGCCGAGCGGCATGGTGATTCCGAGGGCCTTGTCGAAGACGAGCCAGAAGCCGAGCCCGGCGATTCCCGCGATCAGGGGAACGCGCGGGCCGAGCGCCGTGCCGCCATAGACGGCCGCGGCACCGACGAGAAGCCCGATCGCAATCGGATAGCCCAAAACGGGAAGCAGGATCACATAGACGGCCAGTCCGGCAAGCAGACCGAGGGCACGCAGGTGCGCACGACGTTCCTTGGCCTTTTCGGCAGCCGAGCGGGTGTCGTCTGGCTCGGACTTGAGCTTGGTCACGATGAAAAGGAGGGCGCCGCAGATGCCGAGAGCGATCGCCAACACCTTCGGCACGCCATCCGCGCCGACCTCGTCGGCGAGCAGACTGACCTGGATCTGATCGGCGGCGGCCCAATAGGCCGCCGCGACCACAACCATGCCGAGCCCGAGGATTTCGTCCCGGCCCAGCCTCACTTGATCACTCCGAGCTCGGTCAGCGACGCCTTGACCTCGTCGGCGAACTTCGCGGTGAACTTCCGCGCGTCGTCGCGGCCCAGCACCGCAGGCTCCAGTGCCTCCTTGGAATAGACCTCCTTGTAGGCCGGAGTTGCGAGCGCCTTCTTGATCGCGTCTTCCCAGATCTTGGCGACGTCGTCGGGAATGCCCTTCGGCCCGGCGAGGCCGCGGAACTTGCTGACGACGAGATCTACCCCCTGTTCCTTGGCGGTTGGCAGGTCCGGGAACTCGGCAAGGCGCTTTTCGCCGAGGACGGCAAGAAGCCTGACCTTCTTTGCCTCGAGCTGGCTGCGTAGTTCCTGGACCTCGCCGACGCCGATATCGAGCGTGCCGTTCAGCACGTTGATCATCATGTCGCCGCCGCCCTCGTGGCTCACGATCGCGGCCTTGGCGCCGGTGATCCTGTTCATCCTCTCGAAGGCGATGCGTTCCAGCGAGGCCGGATTCGCGGCCCCCCATTTCTGCTTGCCGACGTTCCTTTTTGCGTCGGCGACAACCTCGGCGAAGGTCTTGAACGGCGAGTCGGCGCGCGTGTAGATGATCGTCGGATCGAAGAAGACGATCACCATCGGGTCGAGCGAGTCGTAGCCGGCAGCCGGCTTCGAGAGCAGCGTCGTCTGGATGTACGTGGGCGTCGTCGCATAGAAAATGCTGCCGTTGCCCGGAGCTTTCGAGATCTCGGCCATCGCCTTGGCGCCCGAGCCGCCGGTGACGTTGGTGACCGCCAGATTGACACCCATGATCGGCTGCAGGTGCTTCACCAGCTCCCTCAGAAACACGTCGGAGCCGCCTCCTGGGCTGGAGTGGGTCGCCAGTGTCACCGTCGGAACCGGATACTTCGCCTGCGCCATCGAGGCCGCGGGGGACAGCGTCAGTCCCACGGCGACCATCGTCGCCATCAATCGCATCATGACCGTCTCCTCCTTCATTGTCGGGGTTATCCCCCTCTGAGCCGGACGCCGGAGCCGACGCCGGAAATCCAGTTGGCGAAGCCGACCACCGCGAAGGTGACCAGCAGCATGGCGACGCCGAGCACGGCGATCGCGCCGAGGTCGCCGCTTTCGTTGAGGTCGTAGATCACCACCGACAGCACCTTGGTATTGGCGGTGAACAGCATGATCGCAGCCGAGAGCTCGCGGACCACGCCGATGAAGATGAAGCACCAGGCCGCAACGACCCCACTCTTCAGGAGCGGCGCGGTGATGCGCGCCAGCGTCCCGAGGCGACCGGCGCCGAGGATGCGGCTGGCCTCCTCGAGTTCAGGGTGGACCGCCCGGAACGAGGAGCGGAGCTGCTGAAAGGCGACCGGCAGCTCGATCGTGAGGAAGGCGAGCAGCAGAATCCAAAGCGTGCCGTAGAGCGCCAGCGGCGGGCGCGTATAGCTGAGAAAGAGCCCGACGCCGAGCACGATGCCTGGGATCGCGACCGGTGCGGTCGCCAGGAACTCGAGGAATCGCGACCCGGCGATCGCACCGCGGGCAGTCAGATAGAAGATCACCAGGGCCAGGACGGTGCCGAGGGTCGCGGTGCCGAGAGCTAGAACCAGCGTGTTCCAGAACGCCTTCTGGGTCTGGGAGAATTCGACGAAGACAAAGTAGAGGTGCCGCCACGTAAGGAACTCATAGGCAATCGGTGCCCCCGGGAAGCTGGAGACAGCCGCCTTCAGCAGCGCGGCATAGGGCAGGATCAGCGGCAGGGAGAGCACGCCCAGTACCAGCGCCAGGGCAGGAACCCGGAGCCGCCCGAGCCGGAGCAGGCGCGGTTCGCCGGCCTTGCCGCCAACCACGGCGTAGCCGCGGCGCCCGAGCAGTTGCGTTTGCGCGGTCAGCAGCAGGATCGTCACGACCAGCAGCGGCAGCGCGGCAGCGGCGGCGAGCTGCGGCTTGGGCGGGAACTGGAACAGCGAGAAGATCTTGGTGGTGACGGTATGGAAACCGGCCGGCAGCGCCAGGATCGCCGGCGAGCCGAACAGGGTCATCGCCTGCAGGAACGCGATCAGAGCGCCGGCGAGGATGGCGGGTATGGCCAGAGGCAGCGTCACCGTCAGGGTCACCCGCCAGCGTTTCGCGCCCAGTATGCCGGCGGCGTCCTCGAGATCGGCGGGAATGCGGTCGAGCGCGTTCGCGACCAGCACGAAGACGTAGGGGGCCGTGTAGCAGGAGATCACGAACACCAGGCCCGGCAGCGAGTAGATGTTGAACAGCGGATCGGATGCGCCGCTGAGAGCGCGCCAGGCCTGGTTCAGGATGCCGCTGTTGGGCGCTGCCAGGATCTCCCAGGCGATGGCGCCGAGAAAGGGCGGCGTCACGAAGCTCGCAGTCATCATCACGCGGATCGTGCGGCGAAGCGGCAGATCGGTCCGTGCGACCAGCCAGGCAATGGGCGAGGCGACGGTGGCCGCTGCGATCGCGACGCTGATGCAAAGGATCAGCGTCGTCACCAGCGGCTCGGTGAAGGACGGGTCTGAGGCGAGGGTAACGAAGTTCCCGAGGGTGAGCGAGCCGGCGCGGTCGGTGACCGCGTAGTAGAGAAGCCAGGCGACCGGTAGCCCGATCAGCAGGACGAGGAAACCCGCCGTCGTCGCCAGGATCGGCAGCGACAGGTCGACCCCGCCCTTTCGGCGGAGCCGTCCGATCGCGCCTGTGGCAAGGCTTTCTGCGGTCATGAGAGGCGGCCGGAGGAGAGGGCTCCTCCGGCCAAGTCCCTTCAGGTCAGGTCTTGAAGTTCTTGGTGTAGCGTTCCTTGATCGCCTCGGATTGCTTGTCGACCTCGACCGGGTCGTCCTTCATCAGCTTGATCTCCGAGAGCGGCTTGCGGCCGGCCGGCTCCTTGACCGCCGGATGAGCGGAGCGGAGTGCGCCGACATCGACCATCGTCTGTTGGGCCTCGGCGGTGAAGGACCAGACGTGGAAGAGGCGGGCGGCGTTGGGGTTCGGCGCGTTCTTCATGACGCCAGAAGGGCCGACCACAAGCGGCGTGCCCTCGGTCGGATAGACGACCTCGATCGGCGCGCCGCTCTGCTTCAGCAGAAGCACGTTGTACTCAGTGCCGTCCGACATGATCGGGCGCTCGCCGGAGACGACCTTGTTAGGCGGATCGGTCGCCGACTGCACTTGCATGACCTTCTGCAGCGCCAGCTTCTCGAAGTAGGTCCACCCGATGTCGCGCGAGACCTGGAACGTCTGGGTCAGGATGGTGCCACTATAGCCCGGATGCGCCTTGACGATCTTCCCCGACCACTTGGGATCGAGGAGATCCGCGTAGCTCTTCGGCGCCTCGGCCGCGGTCACCAGCTTGGTGTTGTAGGCGATCGGGCTCAGCGTGATGCGCCAGGCCGCATGCATGCCGTCCGCGTCCTTGTAGGCGGGCGCGAAATGCTTGGCGACGTCGTCGGGCACGACCGGCGCCAGCCACCCTTCGCGCTTCCAGTAGACGAAGTGCGCAGCGTCCGAGCTGTTGACGACGTCGACGTTGTAGATCTTCGAGGTGTATTCCTGGCCGATGCGCTGGAAAACGCGCTCGGCGCCGGAGCGCTCGACCTGCACCTTGATGCCGGGATACTTCGCCTCGAACACCTTGGCGATCTGCTCCGCGACCTTCACGTCGACGGCGGTATAGTAGACGACCTTGCCTTCCTTGGTGGCGGCGGCCACGAGCTCGGGCGTGATCGCCGTCGGTGCCGGCGCTTGCGCGGCAGCCGCGCCGGCGATGCCGAGGCTTGTGAGCCCGGCCAACAGGACGTTGCGCACTCTCATCGTCTCCTCCTGTCTGTCGTTGTCATCGTCGTTGTAGTCGGCCGCTCTTGGGTGGCGGCACTGTCACGAAGGCAGTGGACGGCAGCGCTCGGACGGCAGGTCGACAGAGACGCGTGCATCCGGGGGGATCGAAAGGTCGGGCGGGGCGGAGGCACGGATCACCGTGCCGTCCTTGAGCTCGAGCGCGAGATCGCGGAGCGATCCTAAGAAGGTCTGGCGCAGCACGCGGGCTTCGAGGCGGTTGTCGCCGGTTGTATCCGCCGAATTGACGCGCACCTCGTGGAAGCGGATCGAGAGCGACGCATCGCCGCCGGGCGTGAAGGCGGACTCGGCACAGCGCAGCACCGCCGGGCCGATATCGAGCCGGGCTGCATCGACCGCGCGGCCTTTAAGGATGTTGGCACCGCCGAGGAAGCTCGCGACGAAGGTGGAGCGCGGGCGGGTGTATATCTCCTCGGACGAGCCGGCCTGCTCGATCTTTCCCTGGTTCATCACCACGATCAGGTCGGCTGTGGTCATCGCCTCGGCCTGGTCGTGGGTGACGTAGACCGTGGTGTATCGGTAGGCGTCGTGGAGGCGGCGGATTTCGAAGCGCATCTCCTCGCGCAGCGCGGCATCCAGGTTCGACAGCGGCTCGTCGAGCAGAAGGATCTCGGGCTCGACCACGAGCGCACGGGCGAGCGCGGCCCGCTGCTGCTGGCCGCCGGAGAGCTCGCCGGGGTAGCGGTCGGCGAGGTGCCCGAGCTTCACCGCGCCAAGCATCTCGCCGACGCGCCTTGCGATGTCGGGTTTGGGCAGCCGGCGCAGCGTGAGGCCATAGGCGACATTATCGGCGACCGTCATGTGAGGCCAGAGCGCGTAGCTCTGGAAGATCATCGACATGCCACGCTGCTCGGGCGGCAACGCGAAGCCGGGGGCGGAGAGGGCCTTGCCGTCGACCCGGATCTCGCCTTCGCTCGGCTCGACGAATCCTGCGATCAATCTCAGCGTCGTCGTCTTGCCGCAGCCGGAGGGACCCAGAAGGCAGACGAGGTTGCCGGGCGGAACGGCGAGATCGATGCGATCCACCACGGCGTTCACGCCGTAGTGCTTGCTCAAGCCGCGGAGCTCGAGATTGGCCATGAATCAGGCTGCCGTGCTGCGCGAAGACGTCGGGCCGGTCGCGGCCAGCATCCGGTCGCGACCCGAGCGCACATGGTCGCGCATCGCTTCGGCCGCCGCATCGCTGTCGCGGCTGGCGAGCGCAGCCACGATCGATCGATGCTCGTCGTTCGAGACCAGAAGACCGCCGCCGCGCAGCAGGCCACGCCGACGCAGCAGGTGCATCTCGTTGATGAGGCGGCGGTACATCGTCAGGAGCTTCCGGTTTCCGGTCATCTCGACGATACGGTCGTGGAAACGAAGGTTGAGCGGGAAATACGTCGAGAAGGATTCGGGTGCGAGCCATCCGTCGAGGTCGTCGACGAGACGCTTCAGCTCGTCGACCTCGGCGGTGGTGATGCGTGGCGCCAGGATACGTCCGGCCACTTCGTCGAGACCGGCACGGACCGCATACATTTCCTCGGCTTCGTCATCTCCGATCTCGCGGACGAAGACGCCGCGGTTCTTCTCGAGGCGCACGAGACCTGCCTCCTCGAGCGCGCGGAAGGCCTCGCGGACGCTGGAACGGCCGACGCCGAGGCGGTCGGCGATCGCGAATTCCTTGACCTGGGCACCGGCGTCGAGCTCGCCGGAAAGGATCATCCGGACGATTTCCTCCTGCACCAGGCTCGTCAGCGAGGTCGAGCGGAGGAAGCCGATCGCGGATTGCGCGCTGTCGCCGTTGCCTCGGAAGTCGCTCACGCCTGGCTCCTCAGCTGCCGGTGAAGGCGGGCTTCCGTTTCTCGAGGAAGGCCTTGCGGCCCTCGATGTAGTCGCTGCTGGCGAAGCAGGCCTTCACCATCTCCTCGACCTTCCTGAGGTCGCGCTTGTCGGGATCCTTGTGGACCTCGTTCAGGCTCGCCTTGATCGTCGAGACCGTCAGCGGTGCGTTGCCAGCGATGGTATTGGCCATGTCCATCACGGTCGTCTCGAGATCGCCGTCGGCGACGACCTGATGGACCATACCGCGGGCGTAGGCCTCGGCGGCGTTGTACTGGCGCGCGGTGAAGAAGATCTCCTTGGTCACCGGCGTGCCGATGGTCTCGGAGTAGCGGCGGAGGCCCGGATAGCCGTAGCCCAGGCCCAGCTTCGCCGCCGGCAGCGCGAAGCGCGAGCCTTCCGTTGCGATCCGGATATCGCAGCAGATCGCGAGGTTGAGGCCGCCGCCGATGCAATGACCGCGGATCATCGCGATGGTCGGTTTGGGGAAGGCATAGATGTGGCTGTAGAGGCGTTCGACCAGCGCGTTGTAGCGCTGCACCGCTTCTTCAGACTGGCGTTCATCGGCGAACTTCGAGATGTCGGCGCCCGAGACGAAGGCCTTGCCGCCGGCGCCAGTCAGGACGACCACGCGCACATCCTTGTCATTCAGGAAGCCGGCGAGGATCTCTTCCGCCTTCGCCCACATCTCGAACGACACGGCATTGTGCTTCTCCGGATTGTTGAAGGTCATGATGCCGACCTTGCCTTCCTTCCGGGCCAGCATCCTGTCGGTCATCGGGGTATCCATCGGAACCTCAGATCGTGTTGGTGGCGCGGAGCCGCGCGATTTCGTCCTTGCCCAGGCCGAGATCGGCCAGGATCTCGTCCGTATGCTGGCCGCGCGCCGGAGGCGGGGAGGCCAATCGGCTCGGTGTCCTCGACAGCTTCACCGGTTGGCCGACCAGCGACAGCGGCTTGGCGGCGCCCTCGACCTTTGCCGCCATGCCGAGATGCTGGACCTGCGGGTCGGCGAAGACCTGGCCGATGTCGTTGATCGGGCCGCAGGGAACGCCTGCCGTGTTCAGCTTGGCGATCCAGTTGGCCGTCGTGTCGGTCTTGAGCACCTCGGCGATCTCGGCATTGAGCCTGTCGCGGTTCTTGGACCGCGCCTGCGAGGTCGCGTAGTCGGGATCGGTGAGCAGCGAGTCCAGGCCGGCGCATTTGGCGAAGCGCGACCAGATCGCGCCACCGGTGGCGGCCAGGTTGAGCAACCCGTCGGAAGTCTCGAACACGCCGGTCGGGATGCTGGTTGGATGGTTGTTGCCGGCCTGTTTGGCGATCTCGCCGTTCACGAGGTAGCGCGCCGCCTGGAAGTCGAGCATGAAGATCTGCGCCTGCAGGAGCGAGGTCTGCACCCACTGGCCTTCGCCGGATTTGGTGCGCTCCATCAACGCGACCAGAATGCCGAGCGCACAGAAGAGGCCGGCCGAAAGATCGGCGAGAGGGATGCCGACGCGCACGGGGCCCTGGCCGGGAAGGCCGGTGATCGACATCAGGCCGCCCATGCCCTGGGCGATCTGGTCGAAGCCCGGACGCGCGCCGTAGGGGCCGTCCTGGCCGAAGCCGGAGATGCTGGCGTAAACGATCCGCTTGTTGACCTTCTTGAGATCCTCGTAGCCGATGCCGAGACGGTCCTTCACGTCGGCGCGGAAGTTCTCGACGACGACGTCAGCCTTCTCGACCAGGCGCTTCAGCAGAGCCACACCCTCGGGCGACTTCAGGTTCAGCGTCATCGCCCGCTTGTTGCGGTGAAGGTTCATGAAGTCGGGACCCTCGCGCGGGCCGCCCATGCCTTCGCCCTCTTCGAGGTTCTCCGGCATCTCGATCTTGATGACGTCGGCGCCCCAGTCGGCGAGCTGACGGACCGCTGTCGGCCCGGATCGGACGCGCGTGAGGTCGAGGACAGTAATGCCGGAAAGCGCAGACGACGCCTGTGGACGGCCAGTATTCGGCACGTCGGTCCTCCCTGAAGCGCTCATTGAAGAAATTGGCGCGTTGGGTCGACGCTATGGTGTGGATTGACGATTGTCAACAATTCGGCCGAGGATCTCTACATGGCAGATCGCACCGAAGATGGAGCCATCACGCGAGCCCGGTTTCTCGGGATGGTCGCCGGCGGCGCTGCGTCGTCCCTGGTTGGCGGCGCACGAGCGCAAACGACAGGTGGAAAGATGCTGACACGACCCATTCCGTCGAGCGGCGAGACGTTGCCGGTGGTCGGCGTCGGTACGTGGCGGACCTTCGACGTCGGCACAGGTGCAAAAGAACGGGCGCCGCTGACCGAGGTGCTGAAGACGTTGTTCGAGGCCGGTGGCTCAGTCATCGACTCCTCGCCGATGTATGGCGCGTCCGAGGGCGTGGTCGGCGACCTGCTGGCCGCGATGAAGGCGCACGAGAAGGCGTTCATTGCGACCAAGGTCTGGACCCAGGGGCGCGATGCCGGCATCCGCCAGATGCAGGACTCGATGCGGCTGCTCAAGGACGAACGGATCGACCTGATGCAGATCCACAATCTCGTCGACTGGCGCGTGCATCTGGCCACCTTGCGCGCTTGGAAGACCGAAGGCCGCGTCCGCTATCTCGGCATCACGCACTACACGCCGGGGGCGCATGATCAGCTCGAGGCGGTGATGCGCGCCGAGAAGCTCGACTTCGTCCAGCTCAACTACGCGATCGACGATCGTGCCGCGGAAAAGCGGTTGCTGCCGCTCGCCGCCGATCGCGGCATCGCCGTGCTGGTCAACCAGCCCTTCGGCGGCGGCGGGCTGATCCGCTCCCTCCGCGACAAGCCATTGCCGGATTGGGCCAAGGAGATCGATTGCACCAGCTGGGCGCAGGCGCTGCTCAAGTTCTGCCTTGGCCATCCGGCTGTCACCTGCGTGATCCCGGGTACCAGCCGGCCCGAGCATATGGCCGACAACGCCCGTGCCGGCTTGGGCAAGCTGCCCGATGCCGCGTTGCGTGCGCGAATGGTGGCTTCGATCTAAAGTCGCAACACTCCCCCACCTACCCGAGAGACAAGTCCATGGAATACCGCCTGCTCGGCCGCTCCGGCTTCAGCGTGCCTGCGCTCAGTTTTGGCACCGCCACCTTCGGCGGTGGCAACGATTTCTTCCGTGCCTGGGGCGCCTCGGACGTAAAGGAGGCGACGCGGTTGATCGACCTCTGCCTCGATGCCGGTCTCACGATGTTCGACAGCGCCGACTCCTATTCGACCGGCCTCGCCGAAGAGATCCTGGGGCAGGCGATCAAGGGGCGCCGCGACAAGGTGCTGATCTCGACCAAGGCCACCTTCCGCGTCGGTCCGGGCCCGAACGACGTCGGCTCTTCCCGCCACCACTTGGTCGCCGGCTGCGAGGCCAGCCTGAAGCGACTCGGCACCGACTACATCGACCTCTGGCAGATGCACGGCTTCGATGCGAAGACGCCGATCGATGAGACCATGCGGGCGCTCGACGACCTCGTGCGCGACGGCAAGGTCCGCTACGTCGGCTGCTCGAACTTCTCCGGTTGGCACCTCATGAAGTCGCTGGCGGTCGCCGACCGCTACGGCTGGAGCCGCTACGTCGCGCACCAGGCCTATTACTCGCTGGTCGGCCGCGACTACGAATGGGAGCTGATGCCGCTGGGCGTCGCCGAGGGCGTCGGCGCCGTGGTCTGGAGCCCGCTCGCTGGCGGCAAGCTGACCGGCAAGATCAATCGGAACGCGCCGGCACCGAAGGAGAGCCGCATCGGGCAGATCGGCGCGATGGGGCCGCAGGTTCCGGACGAGCAACTCTACGACATCGTCGATGTGCTGGCTGAGATCGCCAGGGAAACCGGCAAGACCGTGACCCAGGTCGCGCTGAACTGGGTGCTCTGCCGTCCGACCGTCTCGACGGTCGTGGTCGGTGCGCGCAACGAGGCGCAGCTCAAGGAAAACTTCGGCGCGGTCGAGTTCAAGCTGACGCCGGAGCAGATCAAGCGGCTCGACGACGTCAGCGTGCGGCCGCTGGCATATCCTTATTGGCACCAGCGCCGCACCAGCCCGGACCGCAACCCGCCGGCTGTCTAGACATGCGGAAACCGCCCGCGGCCTTGCCACGGGCGGCTTCGCGCGACCGCTACCGGTTGGTCGGAACCGCGCCAAATTGGGGAGCTGGCGCGTAGTAGGGGATGCCGACGCCGGCGGCACCCTGGGCCTGACGGTTCAGATCGTTGGTGACCGACGCTTCCTGCGCGTCCTGCGCCATCCGGTTCGGTCGCACGAAACGGCCGTCCTGGGTCTGAACCAGCCCGCCGCACATCGGCTGACTATGCGGGCAGCCTCCGGGCTCGGAAGCCGGCGGCTTCATTTCCATGGTCGTGGCAGGCATCGCGGCGGTGCTGCGCATCGTCTTGGTGCTTCCGGCAAAGGCCGGCGCGGTCCCGAGCGCGACCAGGGCCGTGGTGATCAAGAGGAAGGTCTTCATTGGTCCATCTCCCGAAGGGTTCGCCCTTCCGTCCCGCTCGCCACATCGGCGCCGAACGAAAGGCATGCGTCGGCCAGCCCGGATCCGGGGCGGCACCTCGTTAGAACCGCGACTCGGTGGAGTTGTTCCCTCGGATTGCGCCGTGCGGGCGATGGTACCGCGCCTCAGCGCAGCGCACGCCGCGCCTGGGTCACGTACCAGTCGGTGAACTGGATCAGCGTTCGCTCGGAAATGGGGGAGTAGGGGCCGGGCTCGAAGCCCTGCGAATTGACGCCGCGCTGGTTGTTCTCGACCAGCCACAGATCCTGGTCGTTGGTCACGTTCCAGAGCTTGGTCAGGCGGTCGATCTCGTAGTCGATGCCTTCGACGGCATCGCGATTCACGACCCATTTCATGTGGACCAGCGTCTCCTCCGGCCCCTGCGGCAGGCAGAAGAACAGGAAGGCGTAGTCGCCGACGGCATGCGCGAAGCTGTTGGGCTCGAGCGCGAAGCGGAGCGAGCCGACATCACCGTCGCCGACCCGTCCGAGCGGTTTCGCGACGGCGGGCTTGCCGTCCATCGTGAACGACTTGGCGCCGTTGCGGAGCGCGAAGCGGTTCGCCTCGAAGCCCTCGGCCTCTCCCGGTCCGATCTCGAGACCACGTGCCTTGCAGTGCTCGCGGAATGCCGTGTCGTCGCGCTCGAAGGGCGGCTCGCGCTTCAGCTCCGGAAAGCAGCGCATCAGCTCCGGATGCTGCGCCGGGCAGTGATAGCACTCCCGTGCATTCTCCATGACGAGCTTCCAGTTGCCCTTCTCGATCACCGTCGCCTCGTGGGCGATCTTGCCGCCCGCGAGCTCGTGCGGCGCCAGCAGCGGTTCCAGCGCGCGGCGGATCGGCGCGAAGTCGGGCGGGCTCGACGCCAGGCAGATGAAGATTGTGCCGGCGACGACTTCGAGATGGATCTGCTTGAGCCCATGGCCGGAGCGATCGAAGTCCTTGGGCATGCCGCCGGCAGCCAGCAGCTTGCCGTCGAGGCCGTAGGTCCATTGATGGTAGGGGCAGACGAGGCGGGAGGCAGTTCCGCTCGCCGCGCCGCAGATCTCGGCGCCGCGATGGCGGCAGGTGTTGAAGAAGCCTCGGATCGCGCCGTCGGCGGCGCGGACTAGAATCACCGAGGTCCGGCCGATGCGGAGCGTCACCTGGCCGACCGGCTTCGGGATGTCCAGATCGAGCCCGGCAAAAAGCCAGACCCGACCGAAGATCGCGTCCAGATCGAACTCGTAGAGCGCGGGATCGCGGTAGAAGGCCTGGGGCAGCGTGTGCCCGGGCCGGCGCTGATCGAGGAGCGCTTTCACTCGTGCCGCGTCGTACATGGCGTCCCCGCTTTCGTGCCCGGTGCCGCCGCCTTGCCTTGGCCGAGCCGTTCCTTAAGCTAGCGCCAAGACGCCCTTCCGACCGCCCAAAACCGACATTCCTCCCCGATGAACCGCAAGCCGCTGAGCCCGGTCGGTGCCGCCGACATCGCCGCCTATGAGCGGGACGGCGTCGTCTGCCTGCGCGGCGTGTTCGATGCGGAGTGGATCGCCTTCATGCGGGAAGCGGTCGCCGAAGCGCTGGCGAAGCCCGGCCCGCACGGCGAGAGCTACACCAAGGCCGGCAACCCGGGCGGATTCTTCGGTGACCTCGACATGTGGCAGCGGCTCCCGAGCTTCCGCCGCTTCGTCTACGAGTCGCCGGCTGCCGAGATCGCGGGGCGCCTCATGGGCGCCTCGCGGGTCAATTTCTTCTACGACCAGCTCCTGGTGAAGGAGCCGGGCACCACCGAGCGCACGCCCTGGCACCAGGACCAGCCCTACTGGGCGGTCAGCGGCCGGCAGGTCTGCTCGATCTGGCTTCCCTTCGATCCGGTGCCGCAGGTCAACGCGGTCGAGTATGTGCGCGGCTCGCACCTCTGGAGCCGGTCCTTCCTGCCGTACCACTTCAATGACGGCAGCCCCTATCGCGCGCGCGACCTGGAGGCGATGCCGGACATCGATGCCGACCGCGGCGCCTATGACATCGTCGCCTACGAGATGGAACCGGGCGACTGCCTGGTGTTCCAGGCGATGATCGTGCACGGCGCGCCGGGCAACGCCTCGATGGCGCATCGCCGCCGGGCGCTGGCGACGCGCTGGACCGGCGATGATGCGCGCTATTGTGTGCATTCGGGCGAGGTGGCGATTCCGACGTCCGATCCCGGCCTCAAGCACGGCGATGCAATGGACTGCGCGCTGTTCCCGCGCATCTGGCCCACCGACGATCTCCATTCCTGAACAGGAAGCGCCATGACCACCCAGCCCCGCCGCGCGATGGATGTTTTCTCGTTCGTAAGCGCCGCCGACACGCAGATTTCGCCGGACGGCCGCCAGATCTTCTACGTCCACACGACGCGCGAGATCGCGACCGACGAGAAGAAGAACGTGATCAAGGTGTCGTCGGACCGGCAGACCTGGACCGAGGTGCCGGAGACGTCAGGCGTGATCGTCGCGCGTTGGGCGCCGGATAGCCGGCGTATCGCGATGCTACGGAAAGTCGGCGACAAGACACAGGTCGTCGTCCGCGACGTCCAGGGCGGCGCCTCCAAGGTGCTGACGGAAACTCCGCGTCCGGTGCGTGAGCTCGCCTGGTCGCCTGACGGAACGCGCGTCGCCTTCCAGATGCGGATCGAGGAGCCGATGCCGGAGTGGCTCGGCCTCGCCAAGCCGCCGGCCGGCGCCACCTGGGCGCCCGGAGTCCGCTACACCGAGCGCGTGGTCTATCGCCACGACTCCTACGGCGAATGGCCGGAGGGCAACTATCAGGTACTCGTTGCGATGGCTGACGGCTCGGCACCGCCGACGCAGGTGACGAAGGGTACCTGGTGGAACGGCATGCCGCATCTCAACCCGCCCGGCCTCGTCTGGTCGATGGACGGCAACGAGATCCTGTTCACCGGCACGCAGCGGCCGGACTGGGACGTGCAGCCGTCGGAGACCGAGATCCACGCTGTCCGCGCCGACGGCAGCGCCGTTCGTCAGGTGACCCGGCACGGCGGACGGGTCAGCCGGCCCGCTCCGTCGCCCGACGGCAAGTCGCTGGCCTACACCCAGGCAAACGACGACCGTTTCAGCTTCAAGCGTCGACGGCTCTTCGTGATGCCGCTTGGCGGTGGAGAGGCGAAGGAGATCCTGCCCAGCTTCGATCGCAGCATCGAGGACATCGCCTGGACGTCCGACAGCAGGGCACTGCTGGTGACCTACGAGGCGGAAGGACGCCGCGAGATCGCACGCGTCACGCTCGACGGCAAGGTGAGCACGATCGCCGAAGACGTCGGCGCATCGATCGAGATGCCCTATGCCAGCGGCGGCTTCTCGGTCGCGAGCGACGGCACGGTTGCCTATGTCCGCTCCGCAATCGACGTGCCGTCCGAAGTTGCCGTGGTGCCGCCCTCAGGACCGGCGAGGACGATCACCGGCCTCAACGACGCCTATGCGCGGGAACTCAACGGCTTCCATACGGCCGAGATGTTCTGGGTCGATGGCGGCGAAGGCCGCAAGGTCCAGTGCTGGCTGATGAAGCCGAAGGGCAAGGGCCCACACCCGATGGTGCTCGAGATCCATGGCGGCCCCTACGCGCAATACGGCAACCGCTTCTCGATCAAGTATCAGCTGATCGCCGAGGCTGGGTACGCGATCCTGTTCACCAATCCCTGCGGCTCGACCGGCTATGGCGAGGCCTTCGCCAACGCTCTGCACGACCGGTTCCCCGGCCCCGACTACGACGACATGATGGCGGCGGTCGACGTCGCGGCGGCTCGGCCCGACATCGATGCCAAGAACCTTTTCGTCACCGGCGTCAGCGGCGGCGGCGTGCAGACCCTTTGGGCGGTCACGCACACGCATCGTTTCCGCGCCGCGGTCTCGATCAAGCCGGTGGTGTCCTGGGAGAGCTGGCTGCTGACGGCCGACATGGGCGTCACCGGCGGCCTCGTCTGGATGGGCGGCGAGAAGCCCTGGGAGAATCCGGGGAAGTATCGCGCCCGCTCGCCGCTCGCCTTCGCGCACATGGCAAAGACGCCGACCATGCTGATGGCCGGGGAGACGGACTCGCGGACGCCACCGACCGAGGCAATCCAGATGTACTCGGCTTTCAAGCTCGCCGGCGTCGAGACCGCGCTGGTCCGTTTCCCGAATACGAGCCATTCGTCGTGGGTCATGCGGCCGTCGCTGTTCGCGGCCGAGGTCTCGATCATGCTCGGCTGGTTCGAGCGTTTCCGCATCAAAGCCTAAGAGGATCAAATTCATATGCTCAGCGTCGACAATCGCTTCTCCCGAACCTATGCCGAAGCCCGTCAGCGGTTCCATCGGGCTGCCGAGTTCAACGGCTCGAAGGTCAAGGTCTACAAGCACCCGTTGACCGGGCCGAACGGCGAGGAGATGGCGAGCGATGTCGTCTTCCTCGGGAACATCGAGGCCAAGGCGGTCATGGTCGTGACCTCGGGCGTGCATGGGCCGGAGCTCTTCTGCGGCTCGGGCGCGCAGATCGATGCGATCCTCGATCTCGACATCACGCGCTACGGCAATGTCGCGATGCTCCTCGTCCATGCGGTCAATCCCTACGGCACCGCCTGGCTGCGCCGTACAAACGAGGACAATATCGACATCAACCGGAACTTCGCCGACTTCACCAAGCCTCGGCCCGCCAATCCCGGCTACGAGGAGCTGGCCGACGATTTCGTGCCGCGCGATGCGAGCGAGGCGACCTGGAAGGCGGCGGACGAGCGCATCAAGGCCTATGGCGCGAAGCACGGGAAGCCGGCGCTCGACATCGCGGCCTCGGGGGGCCAGTACTCGCGGCCCGACGGCTGGTTCTATGGCGGCACCGGACCGACCTGGTCGCGCAAGACCATGGAGTCGATCGTCTCCGACTACAACCTCAAGAACCGGAAGCTGGTCGCCGCGATCGACTTCCATACCGGCGCCGGTCCTTTCGGCTATTGCGAGCCGATCTATTCCGGCGACCCGGCGCATCCCGGTCGAGACCGCCTGCAGCGCTGGATCGGCCCGGCGATGACGATCCAGCGCGACGGCAAGGCCGCGACCCCGCCGCAGCAGGGCTTGAGCTCGGAGCTTTGGGAGAAGAGCTGCGGCCTGCACTCGGGCTATGTCAGCTTCGAGTACGGCACGGTGCCGCACACCGAGGTGCTCAACTCGTTGCGCGCCGAGCATGTCCTTCACAAGCAGGGCAAGAACGACTGGAAGAGCGCCGAGGTGCAGGCAGTGAAGCAGCGGCTGCTCCATGCCTTCGCGCCGGACCATGAGACCTGGCGCGAGATGGTGGTCAGCCAGGCCCGCTACCTGTTCGACCGCATCGCCCGCGGCCTCGCCGCCGAAGTCTGAGGGAAGAGCATCCGATGCCGACGCCTTTGAAGACGGACGCGATCGACAACCTGTTCGCCGGCTGGGACGCCAAGGGGCAGCCGGGCGGAGCGCTCGCCGTGCTCCGTGGCGGCGAGCCGGTGCACCAGCGCTGCTTCGGTCTCGCCAGCCTCGAGCTTGGCGTGCCGATCAGCCTGAAGTCGCGCTTCCATATCGCCTCGATCACCAAGACCTTCGTCGGCGCGGCATCGGCGCTTCTGGTCGAGCGCGGCAAGCTGGACCTCGACGAGGACGTGCGCGGCATCCTGCCGGAGATCAAGGTAGATAAGCCGGTGCCGATCCGCCGGCTTCTCGGCATGACCAGCGGGTTGCGCGACTCCTGGGAGCTGATGCAGCTTTCGGGCGTCGGCACCGACCAGGCGCGGACGACCCAGGATTTTCTCGACATCGCCTTCAACCAGCGCCATTTCAGCTGGCCGCCGGGCGAACGCAACGTCTACACCAACATCAACTTCATCTACATGGCGCTGGTGATCGAACGGCGGAGCGGCAAGCCGTTCACGCAGTTCCTCGCCGAAGAGCTGCTGAAGCCGCTCGGCATGTCCGCGACACGGATGCGCGACGAGCCTTATGACATCGCCGAAGACCTCACCAATTCCTACTTGCCGCAGCCGGATGGAAGCTGGATCCGGGGGCTCTTCTCGATCGGGCTCGGCGGGGCCGGCGGGCTCATCAGCTCCGTCCCCGATCTGATCAAGTGGCAGGGCATGTTCAGGGCTGGCGGCATCGGCAACGAGAAGTTCGTCCGTCACATGGCGACGCCCGGAAAGCTCGCCAGCAGCAAGCCGACCAACTACGGCCTCGGCCTCGGCGTCCGCAAGTATCGCGGCCTCGACCTCTGGACTCATGGCGGCGGGCTGCCGGGCTTCCGCTCGGTCTTCGCCTACATGCCGGGCGTCGACTTCGGCGTGGTGCTGCTCAGCAATCGTGACGACGCGGATACTTATCGCCGATTCACCGAGATCGCCGACATCGCGCTTGCCGAGGAGTTCCCGGATCCGGCGCCGGCGAAGCTTGGCGCCGAGCGGATGAAGCAGGTCTCCATCCCCGGCCTGGCGCTCTCGCAGCTCGACGGCCGCTACATCGACCGCGAGACCGGCGAGGTGCTGACCCTGAAGGTGAGAGAGTCCGGCATCGAGGCCGACAAGAACGGCCATGCTCTGATGCTGCGCCCGGTCGGCGGCAACCGCTTCCTCGAGAGCTGGTCGAACGTCGACACCCTTGCCGAGATCGAAGCGGGACCGAACAAGGCGCCGATCGTCCGGATGGACTTCGGCGGCCAGGCCTGCATCTTCGATCCGTGCCCGATCTACGAGCCGTCGATGGGGACGCTCGATGGCTGCGTCGGCAAGTATGCAAGCGACGAACTCCGCACCACCTTCGAGATCACGCGCGAGAAGGGCGGCCTGGTGATGCGCCTCGGTCCCGGCTTCCAGCGCCAGGCGCTGGTGCCGCTCGAGCCGCTCGGACCCGACCGCTTCGTCGGCAAGACCCAGCTCTGGCAGGGCTGGTGGGTCGTGCATGCGATCCGCATGGTGCGCGAGGGCAATCGTGTCGTGGCGATGATCGTCAACACGGACCGGATGAAGGACGTTCGCCTCGACCGCGTCGGCTGAGCCGGCGCGGCCTCATCCGAGATACTCGTGGGTCTGGCTGCGCCGGCATTCGTTCGGCGCATGGTCTCGTCGCAGCAGGCCGACGATGTGGATCACGAGGCCGCAAAAGACCACGCGGCTCCGATCGCCCTCCGCGGCGAAGGCGTCCGCAGCCGTCTGGACCCGGGCGGCGGCCTCGTCGAAGCCGAGCATGAAGACCAACTCCCGGGCGGTCTGCCAGGCCCTCCGCTCCAGAAAGTCGGACGCTCGCCGTTCCTGCGCCGCGAGCGACGGTTCCCGGCCCATTCGATCTTCTCCTGGTATCAAGAAGGAAATGTTCCTATTTTGTTCCGATCTTCGTCAAGCCCGAAGAGCGCATACGTCCCTTTCGCGACGCGAATGTCGCCAACGAGCGGGAAGCGGTCGCGGTCCGGTTTGTTCCTGGGGGTGGGTCATGCAATTCGTGAAGAATGGGTGAGGGGAAGGCGCCGATGTCCGAAGCGACCAGCCGCAGCCGTCCGCAGGTGCTGGCCGCCTCGATCGAGCTGTCGCCGCGGGGGATCGCCAAGGATCCCGACAGCCTGCGCCTGATTCCGCCGGGCACGCGCGTCTACATCGTCGACGCCGGCGACACGTCCGCGGCGGAGTGGGCGACCGCCTGCCTTTCGCTCGCGCGCGCCGATCTTGCGCCGGTTCCGCATATCGCCTGCCGACGGATCGCACGACGGGAGGACATCGACGAGCGCCTTGCGGCGATGACACGTGCCGCCGGTATCGACGACGCGCTGGTGATCGGCGGCGACATCGCGAAGCCCGCCGGACCCTTCGCCTCGTCGATGGACCTGCTGGCGACCGGCCTCCTGGAGCGCCACGGCATCCGTCATATCGGTGTCGCCGGGCATCCGGAGGGCTCGCCCGACATCCCGCCGGCCGCCGTGGTCGACGCGCTGCACTGGAAGATCGAATTCGCGGCGCGGGCCGGTATCGACCTGCGCCTGGTCACCCAGTTCAATTTCGACGCCGACGCGGCGGTTGCCTGGGCCGAGCGGCTTCGCACAGAAGGCATCCGGGTGCCGATCCACATCGGTGTCGCCGGACCGACGACGATGACGCGGCTGATGAAGTACGCGGCGCTCTGCGGCGTCCGCACCTCGCTTTCGTTCGCGCTGAAGCGCAAGGCGGCACTGACCTCGCTGCTCGGCAGCTACGCGCCAGATCCGCATGTGCGGGCGATCGAGGGCGGCGTATTGTCGAACGGGCGGAGCCTTATTGAGCAACTGCATGTCTACGCCTTCGGCGGGCTTTCCAGCGCCGCCGAGTGGCTGACCGGACGAGGCTCGTGGGAGCCGAGGAGCAAAGCGTGACCGAGACCGTGCTTCATTCCGCGACCAAGACTGCGGTGATCGGCTTCGAGCGGCCGTTCTGCGTGATCGGCGAGCGGATCAACCCGACGGGGCGCAAGAAGCTTGCGGCCGAGATGATGGCCGACGACTTCTCCGGCGTGACCGCCGACGCGCTGGCGCAGGTCGCGGCCGGTGCGCTGGTGCTGGACGTGAATGCCGGCGTGACCGCGGTAGACCCGAACGTGACCGAGCCGCCGCTGATGGCAAAGACGGTCGAGCTGGTGCAGTCGCTGGTCGACGTGCCGCTGTCGATCGACTCCTCGGTGCCGGCGGCGCTGGCGGCAGGCCTGGCGGTCGCCAAGGGCCGGCCTCTGGTGAACTCGGTCACCGGCGAGGAGGATCGCCTCGAGACGATCCTGCCGCTGGTGAAGAAGTACAACGTGCCGGTGGTCGCGATCTCGAACGACGAAAGCGGCATCAGCTACGACCCCGACGTCCGCTTCGCCGTCGCCAAGAAGATCGTCGAGCGCGCCGCCGACCACGGCATCAAGGCGTGCGACATCGTCGTCGATCCGCTGGTCATGCCGATCGGCGCCCTGAACACCGCCGGCGCCCAGGTTTTCCGGCTGGTCCGGCGGCTGCGCGAGGAGCTCAAGGTCAACACCACCTGCGGGGCCTCCAACATCTCCTTCGGCATCCCGAACCGTCGGGTGATGAACGCGCACTTCCTGTCGATGGCCGCAGCCATGGGCATGACCAGCGCGATCATGAACCCGCTGCACAAGGAAGACATGGATGCGATCCGGGCGGCCAACACGCTGAACGGCTTCGATCCGGACTGCATGGCCTGGCTCCGAGCCAACCGCGACCCGGCCACCGCCGGCGCGGGAGGCGAGGGCGGGCGTCGCAGAGGACGCCGCCAGCCGGGCGAGGCGCCGGCCTGAGGGTTGCCTAGGCGGCCTCAATTGCCGTATTGCCGAAGGACGTTTCGAAGGGGACTCAAGTGAAGACCGAGTATCGGGTGGCCGTCATCGGCGGTGGCGTCGTCGGCGCAAGCATTCTCTATCACCTGACCAAGCTCGGCTGGACCGACATCGCGCTGTTCGAGAAGCACGAGCTGACCTCCGGCTCGACCTGGCATGCGGCCGCCAGCGTCCACACCTACAACTCGGATGCCAACGTCTCGAAGCTGCAGAAGTACACGATCGATCTCTATCGCGAGATCGAGCAGATCTCCGGCCAGAGCTGTGGCATCCACGCGACCGGCAACATGGTCGCGGCCGCCACCGACGAGATCTTCGACAACCTCAAGCTCATGCACTCCCGTGCCAAGTACCTCGGCATGGAGACGCACGTGATCTCGCCGCAAGAGGCGACCAAGCTCAACCCGCTGCTGGATCCGAGCCAGTTCGTCGGCGCGCTGCATCGCCTCGACGGCGGCCATGTCGATCCGAACGGCGTGACACACGCCTATGCGATCGCCGCGCGCAAGGCAGGTGCGGAGATCCATCGCTTCACCCAGGTGACGGGACTGAAGCAGCGAACCGACGGCGGGTGGGATATCACGACCGACAAGGGCGTGGTCAAGGTCGAGCACGTCGTGAACGCCGCCGGCCTCTGGGCACGCGAGGTCGGCCGCATGGCCGGCATCGAGCTGCCGGTGCTGGCGATGGAGCACATGTATGTGGTGACCGAGGAGATCCCGGAGATCGTCGCGCATGGCAGGGAGATCCTGCCGACGACCGACTATTTCGGCGAGATCTACATGCGCCAGGAAGGGAAGGGCGTGCTTCTCGGCACCTACGAGAAGGACTGCCGGGTGTGGTCGCCGCACACCACGCCCTGGGACTTCAACATGGCGCTGTTGCCGGACGACCTCGACCGGCTGGCGCCGCATATCGAGATCGGCTTCAAGCATTTCCCGGCGGTCGGCCGCGCCGGCATCAAGAAGGTGGTCAACGGCCCCTTCACCTTCGCGCCCGACGGCAACCCGCTGGTCGGGCCGGTGCGGGGCCTTCGGAACTACTGGTCCGCCTGCGGCGTGATGGCCGGCTTCGCCCAGGGTGGCGGCGTCGGCCTCGCGCTCTCGCGCTGGATGGTCGAGGGCGATCCGGGCGCCGACATCTTCGCCATGGACGTCTCGCGCTTCGGCAAGTACGCGACCCACCAGTACACGCTGATCAAGGTGCCGGAGAACTACGCGCGGCGGTTCCGCATCGCCTATCCGAACGAGGAGATGCCGGCAGCGCGTCCGCTGCGCCGCTCGCCGGTCTATGACCGCCTCAAGGATGCCGGTGCCGTGTTCGGCGCCAATTTCGGCCTCGAGGTCGCGCTCTGGTACGCCCCGAAGGGCATGGAGCCGGTCGAGAACCCGACCTACCGCCGCTCCAACGCCTTCCCGATCGTGAAGGAGGAGTGCCACGCGGTCCGCAATGCGGTCGGCTTGATGGAGATCACCGGCTTCGGCAAGTACGAGGTGGTGGGACCGGATTCCGAGGCGTGGCTCAACCGCGTCCTCGCCAACAAGATGCCGAAGCCTGGCCGCATGGTGCTGGCGCCGATGCTGAACCCGCGCGGCACGGTGATCGGCGACTTCTCGGTGGCGCGCCTCGCCGAGGACCGTTTCCTCATGATCGGCTCGGGCGTCGCCGAGATCTATCACATGCGCTGGTTCGAGGCGCATCCGCCGCCGGCCGGCACCTATATCCGGCCGCTGCCGCATGCATTGACTGGCTTCGGCATCGCCGGACCGAAGTCGCGCGAGTTGTTGCAGCGTCTCGTGTTCGAGGACGTCTCGGCCGAGAGGTTCAAGTTCTTCGCCGCGCGCGAGATGGTGGTGGGCCTCGCCCCCTGCACGGTGCTGCGCGCCAGCTACACCGGCGATCTCGGCTACGAGATCTGGACCACGCCGGATTTCCAGGTGACGCTCTACGACGCGATCGTCGAAGCCGGAAAGGATCTTGGCCTCCGTCATTTCGGCAACCGCGCGCTGATGTCACTGCGCCTGGAGAAGGCCTACGGTGCCTTCTTCCGCGAGTTCCGCCCCGACTACACGCCGATGGAAAGCGGCCTCGACCGCTTCGTCGCCTACGACAAGCCGGACTTCATCGGCCGCGAGGCGGCGCTCAAGGATCGCGCGACGCCGCCCAAGAAGAAGCTGGTGCCCTTGATCGTCGACACCGAGGTTGAGGTCGTGGGGTACGAGAGCGTGCTCAAGGGCGACGAGGCGATCGGCCAGGTGACCTCCGGCGGCTACGCGCACTGGGCCGGAAAGAGCATGGCGATGGCCTATGTGAAGCCCGAGCTCGCCAAGGATGGCGAGAAGCTCTCGGTCCTGATCTTCGGTAAGGCGTGCCCGGCCGTGGTCGCGACCCAGCCGCTGTTCGACGCCAACGGGGGACGTCAGCGCGGATGAGCGATCTCATCGCCAACGCCCGCATGTACTCGGTTGCCCCGCCGGCGGCCGCGGCCTGGAAGCGGCTGTTCGTCTGGCTGAAGGCGAAGTCCGGTATCGACATGACGGTGATCGACCACGCCTTTCCCGCCTCGCTCGACGAGCTGTGGTCGAGGAAGGATCTCGTCTGCACCTTCATGTGCGGCTGGCCCTTCATGCGCTACGGCGCGGTGCACCAGGTGGTGGCGGCGCCGATCCCGAGCGCCGACTATGCCATGGGCCGGCCGGTCTATTGCTCGCATTTTGCCGTCCGCGACGACGCGCCCTTCAAGACGCTGGAAGACACGTTCGGGCACCGTTTTGCCTACACGATCCCCGACTCGCATTCCGGCTACAACGCACCGCGCCATCATCTGCTCAAGTACCGGAAGGGCGATACCAAGGCGCTCTACCGCGAGATTGTCGGCCCGCTGCGCACCCCGCGCCTGATGGTCGAGGCGATCGTCGAGGGCAAGACCGATGTCGGCCCTCTCGACTCCTTCGCCTACGCACTGCTTCGCCGCCATTGGCCGGAGGTCGCCGGTCGAACGCGGGTCATCGCCTCGACCGACGTGGTGCCGATCCCGGCTTTCATGGCGTCGGCCGGCACTTCGCCCGAGACCGTCAAGCGTCTCGCCGACACTTTGGTCACCTTCGGCGATGACCCGACGCAAGCCGGACTCCGCGCCGATCTCTGCATCCTGGGCTTCGCCCGGGTGAAGGAGTCCGACTACCAGATCACCGAGGACTGGGCCCAGGCCGCGGAGACGCGAGGCCTCGCCGAGATCGCCTGACATGCGCCGGCTGCTGCAGGCGATCGAGAGGCTCTATCGCCAGGCGCCCGATGGTCCGCTCGCCGCCGCGGTTCCGAGGCTGGGCAGCGAGCCGAGACCGGGAACCGGGAGGCGGAAGCCGGTGGCGCAATTCGTCGGCCGGGCGGTCGAGCTGGCAAAGCAGGGACCGCTGGCCGAGATCGCCGATGCCTTTGCGGCAATCGAGCCGAGCTGTGATTGGCTGCAGAACCCCAACTATTCGGAAGCCAGCCTGGGACCGGGTTATGTCGACCGCTACGGCTATGTCGAGCTGGTCGGGCCTAGGCGTCCCATCGAGAGCGCGGACCTTCTGGTCGGCCTGCTGATGCTAGGGCCGGGGATGCACTACCCGGATCACGCGCATCCGGCCGAGGAGATCTATCACATCGTCGCCGGCACCGCGGACTGGTGGCGCGAGGACGAGAGCTGGCACCGGAAAGGACCGGGAGCGCAGATACACCACGCGCCGATGATGCGCCATGCGATGCGGACGACGGATGAGCCGCTGCTTGCGCTCTACTGCTGGACCGGCGAGGTGAAGACCTATGCCACGATGACGGAGGCTGGCCGATGAGCGACGCCAAGGGACAATGCCTTTGCGGTGCCGTCCGCTTCCGTCTCTCTGGAGAGCTACGTCCGGTCGTCGTCTGCCACTGCGGACAGTGCCGGCGTTGGCATGGGCATGTCGGGGCCTACACACGGGTGCCTGCCTCGGCGCTCGAGATCGAGGACGAGAAGAGCCTTGCCTGGTACCGCAGCTCCGAATTCGCGCGGCGCGGCTTCTGCCGCGAGTGCGGTTCGAGCCTGTTCTGGGAGCGGATCGGCAACGGTCAGATGTCCGTTGCCGCCGGCGTGCTCGACGAGCCGACAGGCCTAGAGACCAAGTTGCAGATCTTCGCCGAGGATGCCGGCGACTACTACGAGATCGACGACCGGATCCCGGTCAGGCCGCCCGGCGCCATCGGCACTTGAGCGATCTCGCCGCCGAGGTCGAGGTGGCAGGCGATCCGGTGCTCACCGAAGCGCCGGACCGGCGGCCGCGTGGTGTCGCAAAGACCTGAGATGCGGCTCGGGCAACGGCTGGCGAAGGCGCAGCCGATGATGATCTCGCTGGGGCTCGGCATCACGCCGTCGAGGACGGCCGACGGCGGCGGCGCGTCGGGGTCGGGCGTCGGCGCGGCGCGCAGCAGCGCCTCGGTATAGGGGTGATAGGGCGGCTGGAAGACCTGGTCGACCGGCCCGTATTCGACGACGCGGCCGAGATACATGACGGCGACATGGTCGGCCATATGGCGGACCAGCGCCAAGTCGTGACTGATCAGGACGAGGCCGAGCTGCGACTGCTCCAGCAGCTCTCCGAGCAGGTTGAGGATCGCCGCCTGCACCGAGACGTCGAGCGCGGATACGGGCTCGTCGGCGACCACGAGGCCCGGATTGCCGGCGAGCGCACGCGCGATCGCGACGCGCTGACGCTGGCCGCCTGAGAGCTGGTGCGGCATGCGCTCGGCCATCTCGGCGGGAAGCCTCACCTGCGCCAGCAGCTTCCCGACCTCGGCCTTGGCGTCACCGCTCGCCAGCGCCCGCAGCATGCGGAGCGGGCGCATCAGCGCATAGCCGATCGAGTGGCTCGGGTTCAGCGTCGAGTCCGGGTTCTGGAACACCATCTGGACCTGGCGGCGAACCTCGCGCGGCCGCTCGTCGACCTGGACCTTGGCGAGATCCAGGTCGCCGAGCTTCACCTCGCCGGAGGTACCGTCGAGCAATCCCGAGATGATCCGGGCCACCGTCGACTTGCCGCAGCCGGACTCGCCGACGATCGCCAGCGTCTCGCCAGCGCGGGCGTCGAGATCGATGTCGGTGACGGCGCGGACGACGCCCTTCTGGCCGCCGAACATGCTCGAGATCTTGTACTCCTTGGTCAGGTTCCGGACGCTGAGGACGACTGCGGCGTCGGCCGAAGTCGCGGCATACTCGGCGACACTCTCCTGAGTAGTGACGGCTCGGACCGCCTCGAGCCGGGCGCAACGGGCAAAGTGACCGCTCCCGAGATCGACCATCGCGATCGGCCGCTCCTCGCAGTCGCTGCGCACGGCGAAGACGCAGCGCGGCGCGAAGGCGCAGCCGATGCGCATCCGGTCGGCGGCGGTGATCGTGCCCTCGATGGGGCGGAGCTTGCCCCGACGTCCGCCGTCTAGCCGGGGAAGGGCGCCGAGCAGGCCGCGGGTATAGGGGTGCGACGGCGCCCGGAACACCGTCGAGATCGATCCGGTCTCGACCATGCGGCCGGCATAGAGAACGCCGATGCGATCGCAGACGCGCGCGACCGTGCCGAGATTGTGGCTGATGAACAGGATGGCGGTGCCGAACTTGGCGCGAAGGTCGCGGACGAGCGCCAGGATCGCCGCCTCGATCGTGACGTCGAGGCCGGTGGTCGGCTCGTCCATGATCAGGAGCGCGGGTTCGGCCATCAGCGCCATCGCGATCACGACGCGCTGTTGCTGGCCGCCGGATAGCTGGTGCGGATAGCGGTCCATCATCGCCGCCGCGTCGGGGAGGCGGACCTCCGTCAGCATCTGGACGGCGCGATCGAAGGCCGCCTTCTCATCGGTCTCGCCGTGGAGGAGCGGCACCTCCATCAGCTGCTTTCCGATCTGCATGACCGGGTTCAGGCTCGACATCGGGTCCTGGTAGACCATCGCGATGCGGTTGCCGCGGATCCGCGAGAGCTCGTGATCCGAGAGCTGCGCGATGTCGCGACTTTCGACCTGGATGCGGCCGTCGGTGACCAACATACCCCGCGGCAGGTATCGCATCGCGGCCAGAGCCACCGTCGACTTGCCGCAACCGGACTCGCCGACCAGGCCCAGCGCTTCGCCTTCGCCGATCGAGAAGCTGACGTCTCTCAGGATGTTCTGACGCCCGGTCCGGTGCTCGTAGGCGATGGAGACGTGCTCGAAGGAGAGGACGTCAGCCATCGAGTGACGCTTCGCGAATGCCCGTGGCGAGGAAGTTGGCGCCGACCACCAGGGAGGAGATGGCGGCGGCCGGGATCAGCGTCATGTGCGGCCAGACGAAGATCATGCCGTAGGTTTCCTTGACCATGCCGCCCCAATCCGGGTCGGGCGGCGGAAGGCCGACGCCAAGGAAGCCCAGTACGCCGATGGCGATGGTCGTGTATCCGAGGCGCAGGAAGAAATCGACGATCAGCGGCCCGCGCGCGTTCGGCAGGATCTCGACGAACATGATGAAGAGGGCGCTCTCGCCCCGCATGCGGGCGGCGGCGACGTAGTCGCGATTCTTGATGTCGAGGGTGACTCCGCGGACGATGCGGGCGACGATCGGGGCCGACGACAACGTGATCACCGCAATGATATTGAAGGCGGAGGCGCCGAACTTCGCGATGATGATCAGGTAGAGGATGATCTTCGGGAAAGCGAGCAGCGTATCGCCGACCCGCATGATCACCGCGTCGATGATGCCGCCGCGATAACCTGAGAGAAGGCCGAGGAACAGGCCGAGGACGACGGCGCCGAGCACGGCGGTCGGCGCCACGGTCAGCACGGTGCGGGCTCCCCAGATCAGGCGCGAGAGGATGTCGCGCCCGAGGTTATCGACGCCGAGCCAGTGGGCGGCGGACGGGTAGGGATCCGCGATCAGAGTCGGATCGATCTTGTTCGGCGGGTAGGGAGCGACCCAAGGCGCGAAGATCGCGAGGAGTGTCCATGTCAGCAGGATGGCGCCGCCGACCGTGCCGATCGGCGAGCGCGTCAGAAGATCGTACAGCCTTCGTCCGAAGCCGGTACGCGTGGTGTCGGCACCCGCCCGGACCGATCCGACGCGGCCGAGATCCTGGCTGACCTCGGTCATACGCGAATCCTCGGATCGAGGGCCATGTAGCCGAGATCGCCGAACAGCTGGGTCAGCATGGTGACGCTGACCGCGATCAGAGTGCCGGCCTCGATCACCGCGATGTCCTTGGCGAGCGCCGCTTCCAGCATCAGCCGGCCGAAGCCGGGATAGGCGAACAGCGTCTCGACCACGACCAGGCCCGAGACGAGGTAGTTCAGCTGCAGCAGGATCACAGTGAACGGTGTGATCAGCGCGTTGCGCAGCGCATGCTTGGCGACGACCTGGTTGAACGAGTTGCCTTTCAGCAGCGCCGTCCGGATGTAGGGTGCACGCATCACCTCGACCATCGAGGAACGCACCATCGCGATCAGGTAGCCCGCGTCGTAGAAGGTAACGACCAGCACCGGCAGGACAAACTGCATCCAGACTGCCCAGCCGGAGTCGGCGCGCAGCGGCGAGGTGCCGGGAAGCCAGCCCAGCCAGACGACGAAGATGGCGAGCAGGAACACGCCCATCGCGAATTCCGGGATCGACGCGCACATCGAGGAGAAGACCGAGATGGCGCGGTCGAACCAGCCGCGCTCGCGCATGCCGGCGAGCACGCCGAGCAGGACCGAGAGCGGCACGATGACGGCGAAGGAGATGAGCGCGAGCAGCAGCGTGTTGCCGAGCCTGTCCCACATAAGCGCGGAGACCGGCTGGCGGAAGACGATGGAGTCGCCGAAGTCGCCGGTCAGCGCCTTGCCCATGTATTCGAAGTAGCGGACGATAGCTGGGCGATCGAGGCCCATCTGCTCGGTGAGGAGAGCGACCTGGTTCTCGCTGGCGTAGGGCCCGAGGATCTTGCGCGCGACGTCGCCCGGGGAAAGCTCGTTCAGCGCGAAGACGAGAAACGACACCGCGAACAGCGTCAGCGCCATGTTCAACAGCTGCTTCGCCGAATATCGCAGCATCGCCGCTCCTGGCGGTTGATGTTACGGAAATGAAAAAAATGCGGCTCCGCGGACGCCGGGCCCGCGGAGCTACGCTGTCGTCGGCCTTTCAGATCAGGCGTCGACCCACATGTCCTTGGCGTCGATGTAGATGCTCGGATGGATCTTGTAGCCCTTGATCTTCTTGTCCGAGTAGTTGAACACCGCGCGCCAGACCGGAACCACCGCCGGGCCTTCGTCGAGCATGATGCGCTCGATCTTTGCCATGACGGCGCGCCGCTTTTCGACGTCGAGGTAGCCTTCGGCTTCCGTGATCAGCTTGTCGAACTCGGCGTTTGACCAGTTGGCCTCGTTCCAGGCCGCACCGGTGCGATAGGCGAGGGCCAGCACCATGGTGCCGAGCGGACGATGCGCCCAGGTCGTGAAGCCGAACGGGACCTTGGTCCAGTTCTCCCAGTACTGGGCCGACGGCATCACGTTGATCTTGGCGCGGATGCCCGCTTCCTTCCACTGCTCGACCATGGTCTGGACGGCGATCAGCTCCCAGTCCGGCTGCGGACGGGCATCGATGGTGACGTCGACGCCGTTCGGATAGCCGGCTTCGGCCAGCAGCGCCTTCGCCTTGGCGATGTCCTGCTTCATGTAGCCGATGTTGGCGTATTCCGGATGCACCGGTGCCACGTGATGGTGCTCGCCCGGCTTTCCGAGGCCGCGGAGCGAGACCTTGAGCACCGCCTCGTTGTCGGTGGCCCAGCGCAGCGCCTGGCGGACGCGCTTGTCGTCGAACGGCTTGATCGGGTGCGTGCGCGCGACCGCGGTGTAGCCGGTATCGACCGAGTTCACCTGGACGTGCGGCAGCTTCTCGACCGTCGGCAGGGTCGAGATCGCGCCCTGGTAGATCATGTCGACCTGCTTGGAGGCGAGCGCCGCGACCTGGGCCGCCGCATCGTCGCCGAGATCGATGATCTCGTAGCGATCGATGTACGGGCCCTTGCCGTCCCAGTACGGGCGGCGGTTGATGTAGACCGAGCGCTTGCCGACCTCGTGCTCGACCAGCTCGAACGAGCCGGTGCCGTCGCTACCGACGCCGAATTTGCCGCCGTCCTCGGGCGAGCAGATCAGGAACGGATAGTGGTACATCGACTCGGGGATCGACAGGTTGCCGGTCTGCCCGTTCAGCTTGATCGTGAAGTCGTCGACCTTCTGGATCGCGTTCGCGTCCCAGAGCTTGACCGACTTGCGGGGATTGCCCTTCGCGTCCTTCTTGCCGTCGTCGAACTCGGTCAGCATGAAGCCCTTGAACAGGCCGACCGTCGAGGAGCCGGTCGCGTCGTCGAGCGAGCGCTTGAAGTTCCAGATCGCGTCGTCGGCGGTGAACTTCCGGCCCTTGCGCCAGGTCACGTCCTTGCGGAGGGACAGCGTCCAGGTCTTGAGGTCGGGGCTCGCTTCCCACTTCTCGACCAGTGACGGCCGGGTGACGTTGTCGACGCCGGTGACCGCGAGGTAGTCGAGGGTCTGGCGGGCGGAGTTGGCCGACTCGATCCAGGAGTAGGTGTGCGGGCTCGAGATGTCCTGCACGCGCATGCCGATGCGGACGATGCCGCCCTTCTTCGGGGCTCCCTGGGCCATCGCTGGCATGGACAGGCCGACCATGCTGTAGGCGGCCGGGGCGGCGACGCCGAGCAGGGTGGCGATGCGCAGGAAATCGCGACGGCTGAGCTTGCCGTCGGCGTACTCGCGGCCGGCCTTCTCGATGACGGGATGCAGCTTGTCGGTCATGTTCGTCTCCCTGTTGGCCAGCGCGTTCCGGCCTTGTCGGCGGTTCTGGCGCAATGGCGATCGACTTCAAACAAATCGTTCATCGAGGCTAGTCCACCCTGCCCGAGAGGCGCAAGCCCGGCCCGGTGCCGGACTGGTCGCCGCGCGACCATTCATGTCGCGAATGGCTGGTTGGAGGCCGACTTGATCACGGCCCCCCTCGACTGGCGCGCGGCGACGCCGTATCGATGAAGGAATGATCCCGACCATCGATATCTCGCCCCTGCTCGGAGGGCCCGCGCGCCTTCGCGACGAGACGGACCGCCAGATCAAGGAGGCAGCCGGCAGCGTCGGCTTCCTTACGGTCTCGGGGTTGCCGGCCGACATGCCGCACGGTCCGGAAGCACGGGCTCGCCTGCTGCGTGTCTTCGCGTTGACCGAAGACGCGAAGCGGCGCCTCTGGCGTCGGAAGTTCGATCCGGCGCGGCCGAACGTGTATCACGGCTGGTTCCCGCTCCAGAACGGAGCGATGACCTACAAGGAAGGCATCGATATGGGACCCGACGTGGCCGATCTCGGCTTCGTCTGCGATCCGACCGACCCCTTGACCGAACCGACGCCCCTGCCGGCGGAGGATACGCTTCCCGGCTGGCGGGCGGACGCGGGACGCTATTACCGCGGCATGGAGCGGCTCGGACGGCTGCTGATGGCGTCGATCGCACGAGGGCTCGGCTTGCCCGAGACGTTCTTCGATGAGGCCTTTGCCGGCGGCAATTCGACGCTCCGCCTTATCCGCTATCCGGTCCGGCCGCCCGAGTCCTTCGCCGGCGCCGATATGAGCACGGTCATGATCGAGCACCAGGGGAAAAGCCGGCACCTGATCGGCGGCGCCCATATCGACTCCGGCTTCGTCACGCTGCTGGCCCAGGACGGCGTCGAGGGGCTGCAGGCGCGCGAGGCCGGCGGGAGCTGGGTGGACGTCCCGCCGACCGAAGGCACGCTCGCGATCAACTTCGGCGGCGTGCTCGAGCGCTGGACCGGCGGACGCATCAAGGCGACCGAGCATAGGGTGATCGGGCCGGGCCGCGAACGCTTCTCGATCCCGTTCTTCTACGAGCCCCGGGTGGATGCGCTGATCGAGCCGCTGCCGATCTCCGGCATCTCGCTGTTCGAGCCGTTTCTCTACGGGGACCATCTGTGGGCCGCGATGATGCGCTTTGTCGAGTTCCGCGGGCTCGAGTCGATGCGGGCGCCGCGCGGCGCCGATGCCAGGGCGTCCTGAGAGGGTAGGGTTTCGATGAAGTCTCATGTCCGCGTCGCCGTCATCGGCGGCGGCGTCGTCGGCTGCAGCGTGCTGTTCCACCTGGCCAAGGCCGGCTGGAAGGACATCTGCCTGATCGAGCGCCTGGAGCTGACGGCGGGATCGAGCTGGCACGCGGCGGGGGGCTTCCATACCCTCAACGGCGATCCCAACGTCGCCAAGCTGCAGAGCTACACGGTGCAGCTCTACAAGGAGATCGAGGAGATCTCGGGGCAGTCCTGCGGGTTGCACATCACCGGCGGCATGATGCTGGCCGGCACGCCCGAGCGCATGGATTTCCTCAAGCTCGCCCACGCCAAGGGCCGCTATCTCGGCATGGATACCGAGATCATCGACGCCGCCGAGGCCAAGCGCCGGCTGCCGCTGATCGACGAGAAATACTTCCTGGGTGCCATGTACGATCCCCTGGAGGGGCATCTCGATCCCTCCGGCACCACGCACGCCTATGCCAAGGCGGCACGTACCTTCGGCGCCGAAATCTATCGCCAGACGCGCGTGATGGAGCTGAATCCGCGCGCCGACGGCACCTGGGACGTCGTCACCGACAAGGGAACGATCCACGCCGAGCATGTGGTCAACGCCGCCGGCCTCTGGGCGCGCGAGGTCGGTCGGATGGTCGGGCTCGAGTTGCCGGTGCTGGCGATGGAACACCACTACATCGTCACGGAAGACTCGCCCGAGGTCGCCGAGGTCGAGGCCAAGACCGGCAAGGAGCTGGTCCACGTCATCGATTTCGAAGGCGAGCTCTACCTTCGCCAGGAAGGGAAAGGGATTCTGCTCGGCAGCTACGAGCGCGAAGGCGTGCCGTGGATGCCGGACACGACGTCTTGGGATTTCGGGCCCGAGCTCCTGCAGGAAGACCTCGACCGCATCTCGGCCAGCCTCGAAGTCGGCTTCAAGCATTTCCCGGCGGTGGCGACGGCCGGAATCAAGCGCGTCGTCAACGGGCCGTTCACCTTCACCCCGGACGGCAACCCGCTGGTCGGGCCGGTCGGCGGGCTTCGCAACTACTGGGTCGCCTGCGGCGTGATGGCGGGCTTCAGCCAGGGCGGCGGCGTTGGCCTCGCGCTCTCGAACTGGATGATCGAGGGAGAGCCGGGCTTCGACGTCTGGGGCATGGACGTCTCGCGCTACGGCGACTGGGCGACGATGGCTTATACCAACGCCAAGGTACGCGAGAACTACTCGCGCCGCTTCCGCATCCGCTTCCCGAACGAGGAACTGCCTGCGGCGCGCCCCCTCAAGACGGTGCCGATCCACCCCGAACTCGTCGCCGAGAACGCCGTTTTCGGCGCCTCGTACGGTCTCGAATACCCCCTGTGGTTCGCACCCAAGGGCACGCCCCCGGAAGAGGCCGTCACCTATCGCCGCTCGAACGCCTTTCCGGTCGTGGCGGCCGAGTGCAAGGCGGTGCGGTCCGGCGTCGGCCTGATGGAGACTTCGGGCTATGGCCGCTACGAAGTGACGGGGCCGGATGCAGCGGGCTTCCTGGAAGGCCTGCTCGCCAACCGGATTCCTGAGGTCGGCCGCATCGTTCTGTCGCCGATGCTGGATGCGAAAGGCAAACTGATCGGCGACTTCACCGTCGGCCGGTTGGCCACGGACCGCTTCTTCATCGTCGGCTCCGGCCCGGCCGAGGCCTATCACCTGCGATGGTTCGAGAGGCAGGGCCGCGGCAAGGCGGTCTCGATCCGGGCGATGACGGCCGAGCTCTCCGGTCTCGCGATCGCCGGCCCCAGGTCGCGCGAGCTGCTGCAGCGCCTGGTGCGCGATGATCTGTCGACGGCGGCATTCCCGTTCCTGTCGATCAGGAAGATGGCGATCGGCATGGTCCCGGCTATCGTCTCGCGCATCAGCTTCACCGGCGAGCTGGGATACGAGCTCTGGTGCGCGCCTGACCAGCAGCGGCGCCTCTGGACCACGCTGCGGGAGGCCGGCAAGGAGTTCGGCCTGGCGCTCTTCGGCACGCATGCGCTGCTGTCGCTGCGCATCGAGAAGGGCTTCGGTACCTGGGCGCGGGAATACCGCCCGATCTACGGACCGGAGGAAGCCGGGATGCGCCGCTTCGTCCGCTTCGACAACAAGGGCGACTTTATCGGCAGCGGCGCGGCCAAGGCCGAACGCAAGGACGGCGGCGAGCGCCGGCTCGTGCTCTTCGACGTGGATGCCAGCGACGGCGATGCCTTTGGCGACGAGCCGATCTGGCATGCCGGCAAGGTCGTCGGCTGGGTGACCTCCGGCGGCTACGGCCACACCGTCGGCAAATCCCTCGCGCTGGGCTACGTGCCGAAGGATCTCGCCGCGGCGACCTCGGGCTTCGAGATCGAGATCATCGGCGAGCGGCGCGGGGCGAAGATCCTGAAGGAGCCGCCTTACGATCCGAGCGGCTCGCGGATGCGGGTCTAGACGATCCCGCGTGCCGCGATTTCCTTCTTTCGCTTCGCCACAAAGGCGTCGATGGCTTCCTTCTTTGCGATGTCGAGCGGCGGCTCCACATAGCTCTCCAGGAGCTTCTTCCACACCGCATTGGCGCGCTGGGTCGCATTGAGAGAACCGGCTTCCTCCCAGGACTGGAAGTTCCGCCAGTCGGCGATCAGATGGCGGTGGAACGCGTTCTCGTAGCGCGCCATCGTATGCGCCGCGCCGAAGAAGTGGCCACCCGGCGGCACCTCCTTGAGGGCGTCGAAGGCGAGCGCGTCGTCCGAGAGGTCCATCGGCTTCAGCCACGCGGACATCGCGTGCAGCGCCTCGGCGTCGACGATCACCTTCTCGAACGAGGCGACGAGGCCGCCCTCGAGCCAGCCGGTGCCGTGATGCATGAAGTGCACATGCGACATGATGCAGGCCCAGATCGACATCAGTGACTCGTGCGTCGACTGGGCGTCGACGCAGTTCGACGCGTTCACGTTGCTCGATCGATATGGCAGGCCCCAGCGACGGGAGATTTGGCCGCCGATGATGGTGGAGCGCACGTATTCCGGCGTGCCGAAGGCGGGTGCCCCCGATTTCATGTCGACGTTCGAAGTGAAGCCGCCGAAGATCACCGGAGTGCCGGGCTTGAGCAGCTGGATCAGGGCGATGACCGAGAGGGCCTCGGCGGTCTGCTGGGCGAGCGCGCCGGCGATGGTGACCGGGCTCATCGCACCGGCGAGCGTGAACGGCGTCACGATGCAGGGCTGGCCGTAGTCGGTCATCGCCATCAGGCCGGCGATCATCTCCTTGTCGACCCGGCGCGGCGAGTTGACGTTGATGACGGTCATCAGCGTGGGTTCACGGTGCAGTTGCTCGGGCGTGATGCCGCGCGCGGCGCATGCGATCTCGACCGCGTCCTGGATGCGCTCGCGGCCGATGCCGCGGGCGATGAAGGCGCGATCGGTGAAGAAGGTATGCGCGCGGTAGAGATCGAGGTGTCGGGAATCGGCAGGAAGGTCGAGCGCTTCGGTCAGCGTGCCGCCGGCGTGGTGCACGCAGGTCAGCATCTGGTTCAGCTTGATCAGGTTGACGACGTCCTCGTAGGAGCCGGGGCGGCGGCCGCGGTCGAGGTCGGAGACGTTGGGTGGGCTGCCGACGGGGCCAACGTTGATGGTGTTGTCGCCGATGACCAGATTACGCTCGGGATTGCGGGCGTGGAGCCGGAACTGGCGCGGGGCCTTGGCGATCGTCTCGCGGATCATGCCGCGGTCGAAACGCACCAGGTTGGTCGAGCGGTCGACCTTGCAGCCGGCCTTCTCGAAGGTGTCGAGGGCCGCCTCGTTCAGGAACTCGATGCCGAGCTCCTCCAGCACGCGGAGGGCAGTGTCGTCGATACGGCGGATGCCGTCCTCGTCCAGCAGCTCCAGCGGCGGCATCGGGTTGCGGATTGGCGCCCAGGGCGGCTGCGGCACGCCAGAGCTGGCTTCGCTCTTGCGGCGGGCGCGGCGCTCGCCGGCTCCGCGCTCGACGGTGCGTTCTGCGGTCATCGTTCGCCTATCCTCTTCCTCTTCAGTCGCCCGAGCGGCTCCTCGGCAAAGGCCGTGATCTCGGGCGCCAGCTCACCCAGCCCGACAAACCGATACTCGTAGGCGAGACCCAGCCGCTTCGCCGCAACCTCTGCCTCCTTCTTCAGGCGGGCATCGTCGGTCTGCGCCAGATAGACCACCTTCTCGTAGTGGCCGAAATACATGTCGCGCAGCTCCGGATGCTTATCCAGGCCAAGGCCTTCGATCACCAGCGTCTCGAACTGGCGCGTCAGGAAATCGGTCAGGAAGAAGGCGCGCATGTCCTCCTCCGAGCGCCGGTCGAACTCGGCGACGCCGGAGAAGAACGCGTAGCAATGGGCCCCGGGCAGGCGCTGCAGCCCTTCCTCGAAGAGGACCCTGTCGAGCTCGCCGCCGGTGCCGCAGTCGGCGTAGCCCACCAGGATGTCGTCGTACTCGTCGCGGGCAGCGTGGACTGCGGCGCGCACCGCGCCCGGAATTTCCTGCGGCCGGTTGTGCAGCAGGGCAGGGAGGCAGCGCACCGTCACGTGGTGCAGGTGGTTTGCGGCGATCACCGAGTTCACCTCGCGGGCGAGCGCGCCGCAGGCGAGGATCAGCTGACGGCGCGGCGCTTCGGCTGTCGGGTCAGCTCGCGGCACGCTGGTTGTGCTTGCGCATCATGAATTCCTTGGCGGTCTCGACCGTGACCGCCGCGTCGCGGCAGTAGGCGTCGGCGCCGATCGCCTTGGCGAAGTCCTCGTTCAGCGGCGCGCCGCCGACCATGACGACGATGTCGTCGCGGATGCCTTTTTCCTTCAGCGTGTCGATGACGACCTTCATGTAGGGCATCGTCGTGGTCAGCAGGGCCGACATGCCGAGGATGTCCGGCTGATGCTCCTCGATCGCCGCGAGGTATTTCTCCACGCCATTGTTGATGCCGAGGTCGATCACCTCGAAGCCGGCGCCCTCCATCATCATGGTGACGAGGTTCTTGCCGATGTCGTGGATGTCGCCCTTGACCGTGCCGATCACCATCTTGCCGACGCGGGGCGCCCCGGTCTCGGCCAGCAGCGGCTTCAGGATCGCCATGCCGGCTTTCATCGCGTTGGCCGACATCAGCACTTCCGGCACGAACAGGATGCCGTCGCGGAAGTCGATGCCGACGATGCGCATGCCTTCGACCAGTGCCTCGGTCAGAACCCGGTAGGGAGTCCACTTGCGCCCGAGCAGGATGTGGACGCCCTCTTCGATCTCTTCCTTGAGACCGTCATAGAGGTCGTCGTGCATCTGCTTGACGAGTTCTTCGTCGTTGAGCTCGGAAAGGACGATGTCGTCGCCACCGGACATTTTCTGATCCTCGAACGCTTTGGCTTCAGGCCGTTGAGCTTAGACTTCTTCCCAAGGGAAGCTGTCAAGCCGTTCGGCCCCGTTGGGACCGATCAGCACCTGGGTCTCGAGCTTGATGCATTCCTTGCCGCCGACCTCGCCGATCAGGCTCTCGACGCAGACGGTCATGTTGTCCTCGAACCGGCCCTCATAGGCGTTCTCGAAGCTGGGATGGAGCGGAACCGACGGGTACTCGTCGGCCAGCCCCACGCCGTGCAAGGCCACGGAGTAGCGCCGCGCCTGATATTTCTCCGGGATCCGCCAGGACTTCTCGTTGAACTCACGGAAGCTCATGCCGGCGCGAAGGATCGAGATGTTGTGGTCGATCTGCTCGCGGGCGGCGGCATAGAGGTCGCGCTGGGAGTTGCTCATGCGCACATGGCCGATCGGCCAGGAGCGGGAGAGGTCGGCGCAGTAGCCGTAGGGGCCGATCAGGTCGGTGTCGAAGGCCAAGATGTCGCCTTCCTGGCAGACATAGTCGGAGCACTCTTGGAACCACGGATTGGTGCGCGGCCCGGCGGCGAGGATCCGGGTCTCGATCCATTCGCCGCCCGAGCGGATGTTCTCGTAGTGGAGCTCGGCCCAGATCTCGTTCTCGGTGCGGCCTGCCTCTGAACGCTCGTACATCCGCGCCATCGCGGCCTCGCAGACCCGGATGGTCCAACGCATCAGGTCGAGCTCGGGGCCGTTCTTGATCGAGCGGGCGTGCTCGGTCAGCTCCTGGCCCTCGACGAGGGTGATGCCGCGCCGCCTGAGCGCGTCGACTCCCAGGGGCTCCAGCTTGTCGACGGCGAGGCGTTGGTTGCCGCCGCCATGCTCGCGAACGACGTCTGCGATCTCGTTCGCCCACTTCTCGACGCGCTCTTCGAGCCGGCCGCCGGATGAAAAGTAGAACCACGAAGTGGCCGGGCGGACCTCGTCGATGATCTCGATGCCGTTGGCGACGTGCTCCGAACCGCGATACTCGAAGTCGATCGCAGGCCCGTCGGCGCAGACAATCGCGTAGTGCGACGGGTTGTGCGCCATCCACAGCTGCATATTCGAGACGTCGAACGCATAGCGGATGTTGACCGGGTCGTAGAGCAGGATCGCCGCGCAGTCGTGCTGCTTCAGCTGGTCGCGAATGCGCTGCTGGCGGTAGGCGCGGGCGGCCTTCAGAGTCGCCAGCGGCACCGGGCTCTTCAGCGGCTTGTCGGCGCCCTCGGGATTGAGATAGGCGCGCTTGCGCGCATCCTTGAAGACTTCAGCCATTTCCCGCCTTCGGCCCCGGAACCGGGGTCGTCTTTGGGCCAAGCCTAGTCGCGTTCCGCGCCCGATTCACCGCATTTGCGACCATCATGAGGCCCAGGGCGACATTGGCCCTGGGGATGGCGGATCCTAGCTGGCGCGGCGGCGCCCGGTCCGGCGTTTCGGTTCGGCCGAGGTGTCGGCCGGCGGGGCGGTCAGCGGTCCGATGCACCGGATGATCCTGGCCAGGTCGGGGCGCTCACCCGGCTGATGGCCGTCGAGGGCATGACGCATGGCGGCGAGATGACGAGGCGAGGTACCGCAGCAGCCGCCGACGATGACGGCGCCGGAGTCGAGCGCCAGGTGGGCGTATTCGGCCATCACCTCCGGCGTGCCGGTGTACTCGACCTCGGTGCCGACGAATTTGGGGATGCCGCAGTTGCCCTTGGCGATGACGACCGCATCGGGCACCGCCTCGGTGATCTGCAGGACCGAGTAGACCAGGTCCGAGGCGCCGACGCCGCAATTGGCGCCGATCGCGACCGGTGCGGGGGAAAGCTCCTTGAGGAACGTGGCGACCGCTTCGGGCGTGGCGCCCATCATGGTGCGGCCGGCGGTGTCGAAGGTCGCGGTGACGGAATAGGGCATGCCGGCCTTGATCGCGGCGCGCGCGGCGGCGCGCATCTCGTCGATCGCCGACATGGTCTCGATCCAGACGACGTCGGCACCGCCCTCCTTGAGGCCCTCGATCTGCTCGACGAAGACCTCCATGGCCTCGTCCTCGCTCAAGGGGCCGAGCGGGATCAGCAGGTCGCCGGTCGGGCCGACCGACCCGCCGACGATCACCGGCCGGCCGGCCTTGTCGGCGACCGAGCGGGCGATCTGGGCGCCCAGGCGATTGAGCTCCCGGGTGCGGCCCTCGGCCTTGTGCAGCATCAGCCGACGCCTGTTGCACCCGAAGGTGTTCGTGAGGATGATGTCGGCCCCGGCGTCGACGAAGCTCTGGTGCAGCGAGCGGATCTTCTCAGGCTGCGTCTCGTTCCAGAGCTCGGGCGCGTCCCCCGACAGAAGGCCCATCTCGAACAGGTTGGTACCGGTCGCGCCATCGGCGAGCAGGCGGCCTTTCGTCTTCAGCAGATCTTCGAGACGGCTGGACATTCAATCCTCGTAAAGTCGATCGACTAGGAACCCGGCACCATGGCGCAGCGGATCATCGTTTATTGGCGTGACATACCAGCCCAGGTGATCGTGCGCCAGGGTCGCACGGCCGAAAAGCGCGAGCTGCCGGAGCGCTTCATCCAGGCGGTCGACCGCTGCGCCATGCGGGTCGGAGCCCGTGACAGCGATGCATATCTGGCCGAATGGCGCCGCGGCGATCCGGTGCCGGTCGGCGAGGACATGAAGGCCGAGGCAGACGCGGCGGTGGCCGCGATCGAGGCGGAGTATGACGCCGAGCGCCTTAAGGCGCTGATCGCCAACGACGGCCGCGACGCTTAAAGGAACGAGATGGCGCAGGATCAGGCCCAGGGCGACAAAGAGGGCGGCGACGCGCTCGTCATTTTTACGCCGAGCGGCCGCCGGGGGCGCTTCGCTAAGGGCACGCCGGTACTCGATGCCGCACGTTCGCTCGGCGTCTACGTCGAGTCGGTCTGCGGCGGGCGGGGGCTCTGCGGGCGTTGCCAGGTCGAGGTCGCCGAAGGCGTCTTCGCCAAGCACGGCATCACCTCCTCGGCGTCGTGCCTGAGCGGCCGTTCGGAGACCGAGCAGCGATACGCCGATATCCGCTCGCTTCCGGCGAGCCGCCGGTTGAGCTGCGCGGCGCAGATCCTGGGCGACGTCGTCATCGACGTGCCGCCGGACGTCGCGGTCAACACCCAGGTGGTGCGCAAGCGCGCCGAGACGCGTGCCATCCCGCGCGATCTCGCAACCCATCTGCACTATGTCGAGATCGATCCCCCGGACATGGCGAAGCCGCAAGGCGACCTCGACCGCGTGATCTCACATCTGGGCGAGAAGTGGGGCATCGCCGACGTGCTGATCGACGTGGCGGTCCTGCCCGATGTGCAGCCGGCGCTGATCAAGGGTGGCTACAAGGCGACGATCGCCGTGCACAAGGACGGCGGGCGGCCGCGCGTCGTCGGCGTCTGGCCGGGCTATCGCGAGCGGCTGTTCGGCGTCGCCGTCGACATCGGATCGACGACGATCGCCTGCCATCTGGTCGACCTGATGTCGGGTCGCACGATCGGCTCGGCCGGCACGGCTAATCCCCAGATCCGCTTCGGCGAAGACCTGATGTCGCGCGTCTCCTATGTGATGATGAATCCGGACGGCCGTTTCGCGCTGACCGACGCGGTCCGCGATGCGGTCAACACGCTGATTCTCCGCGTCGCCGGCCAGGGGGCGGTCGCCCAGGACGAGATCGTGGAAGCCGTGCTGGTCGGCAACCCGATCATGCATCACCTCTATCTCGGCATCGATCCGACGCCGCTTGGGCAGGCGCCGTTCCCGCTCGCCGTCTCGCAGGCGCTGGATCTTCGGGCGCAGGGGCTCGGCCTCCCGATCCTGAAATCCGGTCGCGCCTACATCCTTCCCTGCATCGCGGGCCATGTCGGTGCCGACGCCGCGGCGGTGACGTTGTCCGAGGCACCGCACAAGAGCGACGAGATCACGCTCGTGGTCGACGTCGGCACCAATGCCGAGATCGTGCTCGGCAGCGCCAATCGGCTGCTCGCCGCCTCGTCGCCGACCGGCCCCGCCTTCGAGGGCGCGCAGATTTCCTCCGGCCAGCGCGCCGCACCCGGCGCGATCGAGCGTGTCCGCATCGATCCTGAGACGCTCGAGCCCCGGATCAAGGTCATCGACGTCAACCAGTGGTCCGACGAGGAAGGATTCGATGTCGGCATCGATCGCGTCGGCGTCACCGGCATCTGCGGATCGGGCATCATCGAGGCGGTGGCCGAGCTGTTTCTTGCCGGCGTCATCAATCACGACGGCATGATCGACGGAACGCTCGCCGAGCGCAGCCCTCGCATCGTCGCTGACGGCCGCACCTTCTCCTACGTGCTGCGCACCGAGCCGGTCGAGATCAAGGTGACTCAGAACGACGTGCGCGCGATCCAGCTTGCCAAGGCGGCGCTCTACGCCGGCGCCAAGCTGCTGATGGACCATCTCGGCGTCGACAAGGTCGATCGCGTCAAGCTCGCTGGCGCCTTCGGCAGCCACATCGACCCGAAGCACGCGATGGTCATCGGCCTGATCCCCGACTGTGCGCTCGACAAGGTATCGGCCGTCGGCAACGCGGCCGGCACCGGTGCGCGCATGGCGCTGCTCAATCGCGGGCATCGCCGCGAGATCGAGGGGCTTGTGCGGCAGATCGAGAAGATCGAGACGGCGGTCGAGCCGCGCTTCCAGGAGCACTTCGTCAATGCCATCGGCTTCCCGAACCGGGTCGAGCCGTTCCCGAACCTCGCCGCGGCGATGAAGCTGCCGGAGCGGAAAGAAGCGGCAGCCGGATCGGGCGAGGGAAGGCGTCGGCGCCGGCGCGACTAGTTGTTCGACTTCACCGGCCCGTCGACCTGGGTCCGCTTCGCCACGGCCTCGTCGATCTCGAACCCGAGACCGGGTGCGTCGCTGAGGACGAGATTTCCCTCGCGATCGGCTTCGACCGGGCTCGTCAGAAGGTAGTCGCGCCGCGCCTCGGTCCATTCCGGCGGATCCCAGGGGTATTCGAGATAGCTCGGGTCGGACGATCCGGCCGCGACATGGGCATTGGCGAGAAGACCGATACCGTTGCCCCAGGTGTGCGGCGTGAACACGATATTTGCCGCCTGGGCCATCGCCGCGACCTTGGAGAGGCCGGTGATGCCGCCGATCGAGACCACGTCCGGCTGCACCACGTCCAGGCAGCCCTCGGCGATCACGTCGCGAAGCTCGCTCATCTCGCGGTTGAGCTCGCCGCCGGCGATGCGGATATCGAGGGCGTCGCGGAGCTTCCGCATGCCCTGGCGATCGGCGCGGTGCAGCGGCTCCTCCATCCAGTAGACGCCGAGACGCTCGAGCTCGCGGCCGACGGTCATTGCGTCCTTCAAGGTCCAGGCCGACATCGTGTCCCAGGGAAAGCGCCAACCCTGGTTGCAGTCGACCATCAGCTCGATGCGGGTGCCGACCCGCTCTCGCACGGCCTCGAGGGCGCGAATGTCGTCTCGCCAGCTGCCGCGGCGAAAGCGGATCTTCATCGCCTTGAATCCCCGCTCGATCACCCGCTCGGATAGATCGGCGAGCGCCTTGGCATTGCGGAGCGTGCCGGACGAAGCGTAGCAGGGGAGCTTGTGCGAGAGGCCGCCGAGCAGCTTCCAGCAGGGCTGGCCCGCGATCTTGCCGGCGAGATCCCAGAGCGCCAGGTCGAGCGGCCAGCAACGGCCGTAGTGGAATCCGAGGTGATCGATTACCCGCCAGTGGCGCTCTAGCCGGAGCGGATCCTCGCCGATGAACAGATGCTCGTGGCCGACGAAGCCCAGCATGTAGTCGCCGGAGCCGATGCCGGTGAGACCTTCATCGGTATGAACGCGGACCAGCGTCGCGTCGAACTTCATGCGCGCCTTCGACGACCAGCTCGGGTGGAACGGCGGGTCCAGCGGCAGCTGGTGCTGGGTGATCTCGATCGCGGTGATCTTCATGGGATCCTAGTTCGCGGTGAGGACGAGACGGGCAAGGTCGCGGAGGTCGTCGTCGGTCGAAGCGCGGGATGCTGATTTCCGCATCGCCGCGTTCTCGGGCAGCGCCATCTCGGCGGCAAGCCGCTCGGGCGTGAGGGCGGGCAGCTCGTCGGCGAGCGAGATCTTCATGCCGACCTCCCGGATCAGGCGGTCGACGAGACCGGGAAGCGCCGAGGCATCGCGGGGCCCCCCCATCGCCTCCGCAACCGCGGCGAACGCGGCCTCGCTGGCCGGCAGGCTCCAGGGCAGCGAGGCGCGAAGGCCGAGGCCGGCGGCGCGGCCGTGATGGACCTTGCCGAGGCTGCCGAGTGCGTGCGCGATGTTATGCGCGATCGCGGTGCCGCAGTTGTTGATCGCGATCCCGGCATAGCATGAGGCGACCAGCATGCCTTCGCGGGCGCCGAGATCGGTCGGGTTGGAAACCGCCACCGGCAGGTGGCGCGCGACCAAGCGGATCGCGGCATGCGCGATCTGGTCGTTGGCCTCGAAGCGGTTGGCGTTGGTGCACGACTCGACGGCATGGACCAACGCATCGATACCCGTTGCCGCGGTCAAGTGCGCGGGAAGCGAGGCCGTCAGCGTCGGATCTAGGATCGCCTTGCGGGCAGCCAACTCGGGTCCCCAGGCCCAGGCCTTCTTGCCGGCGGCGTTGGCGAAGATCGCGGTCAGAGTCGTCTCCGAGCCGGTGCCGGCGGTGGTCGGCACGCAGATGACTGGCAGCGGCCTCGCGGGAAGCGGGTTGGCGCAGAAGGCATAGCGCTCGACGCCGGCCGCCTCGGACGCGATCGAGGCTACCAGCTTGGCGACGTCCAGCGCCGAGCCGCCGCCGATGCCGATCACCGCCTCGATCCTGTTCTTCCGGGCGATAGATGCGGCGGCATCGATCTGTGCCGCGGCAGGCTCGCCGGCGAACTCGTCCCAGAGCGTCACATCGCGGCCGGGGAGTGCCGACTGCACGCGGCCGGCGACGCCGGATTGCGACAGGTACCGGTCGATCACCACCAGGACGCGGCTCGGCGATCCCGGCAGGGCCGCGACGTCGCCGCCGATCTGGTCAATCCGGCCGGCGCCGATCGCGACTTCCGGGACCGGGTAGAGGGTCTTCATGCTCGGACTCTCGCGACGAGGTGGCCGGCGGCGCGCGGTTGACTTAGGTTGTGGCCGCTTGAACGGAGGGCACGATATGTCCGAGCCGGCGGAACGGCAAGGCGAGGGGCGTGAGCGGCGAGGCGGGCGGACGCGTCATGCCGCGCGGACGGCGGCGGATGTGGCCGCGGGCGACGCTTTTCCTTTCCGCCAACCGAAACGCCGCTTCCCGCCGGTCGAGATCCTGAGCGCCGACGAGATCGAGAGGATCCACCGGACGTCGCTGACGATCCTCGAAGAGATCGGGATGGACTTCCTCGATCCCGACGCGATCGATCTTCTGGTGAAAGCCGGCGCGACGCACAAGCCGGGCGAGCAGCGCATCCGCTTCGACCGCGGCCTGATCGAGGAGAAGATCAAGACCGCGCCATCGACCTTCACGCTTCATGCGCGCAACCCGGCGCACAATCTCGTCTTCGGCGGCGACAATGTGATCTTCGCCCAGGTCGCGAGCGCGCCGAACTGCTCGGACGCCGACAACGGCCGCCGGCCGGGCAATCACGAGGACTTCCGCAACCTTGTGAAGCTGGCTCAGAGCTTCAACGTGATCCACATGACCGGCGGCTACCCGGTCGAGCCGGTGGATATCCACGCCTCGATCCGTCACCTCGATTGCCTGTCGGATCTCGCCAAGCTGACCGACAAGGCGTTCCACGCGTATTCGCTCGGCCGCCAGCGCAACCGTGACGCGCTCGAGATCGTGCGCCTCGCGCGCGGCATCTCCGACGAGCAGCTGAATCGCGAGCCGTCGCTGATCACGGTCATCAACTCGTCGTCACCGCTGCGTCTCGACGCGCCGATGCTCCAGGGCATCATGGAGATGTCGGCGCGAGGCCAGGTGATCATCATGACCCCGTTCACGCTCGCCGGCGCCATGGCGCCGGTGACAGTGGCCGGCGCGCTGGCGCAGCAGAACGCGGAAGCCCTCGCCGGCATCGCCTTCACCCAGATCGTCAATCCGGGTGCACCGGTGGTCTATGGCGGCTTCACCTCGAACGTCGACATGAAGTCGGGCGCGCCGGCGTTCGGGACGCCCGAATACATGAAGGCCGCGACGATCGGCGGCCAGCTCGCGCGGCGCTATGGGATTCCCTACCGCACCTCGAACACCTGCGCCGCCAACACGGTCGACGCGCAGGCCGCCTACGAGTCCGTGTTCTCGCTCTGGGGCGCGATCATGGGCGGCGGCAACTTCATCCTGCATTCGGCCGGATGGATGGAAGGCGGGCTCACAGCGTCCTTTGAGAAGACCATCGTTGACGTCGATCTCCTGCAGATGGTGTCGGAGTATCTCGCGCCCCTCGAGATCAGCGACGACACGCTGGCGCTGGATGCAATCCGCGAGGTCGGGCCCGGCGGGCATTATTTCGGCGCCATGCACACGCAGTCACGCTACAAGGACGCGTTCTATGCGCCGCTGGTCTCCGACTGGCGCAACTTCGAGAGCTGGCGCGAGGCCGGTGCGCCGACCGCGATGGAGAAGGCGAACCGCGTCTGGAAGGAGACGCTGGCCCGCTACCAGCCGCCGGCGATGGACCCCGCCGCCGCCGAGGCACTCGACGCGTTCGTTGCGAGTCGTAAACGCGAAGGCGGCGTGAAGACCGACTTCTAGCCGCGGTATATTTCTCGCAAGTATCTGGGCACGTTCTGCAATTCAGGCGAGTGTGATCCCGCGCATTTGTCGGGATTTCTATTGGTCCTACTCTGCCCACGATTTTTCGAGGCAGAAAGCCCATGGACCTGAAAAGGAAGATGCCCGACGGGCCGATCAAGCTGACCCAGGATCAGCTCGACCGGATCATCGAGCGTCACGTCATGTTCCGGACCGGCAAGCACGGCGGCGCGCGCGCGGCGCTCGGGGGCTTCGTGCTCGCGAACCTCAGCTTTGCCGGCAGGGACCTGAGCGGCGCCGACCTCACCGGCGCCAACCTTCAGGGCGCCAATTTCCGGGGCGCCAAGCTCGACGGCACGACGCTGTTCTGCGCCGATCTCCGCCGCGCGGTTCTCGAAGGGGCGAGCCTGGTGAAGGCGGATCTCCGCGGTGCGGTCTTGCGCGGCGCCGATCTCACCAACGCCAACCTGTTCGATGCCGATCTCCGCGACGGCGCCATCGTCGACCAGCACGGCAAGGACTGGACCGTTCGCGTCGTCGAGAACAACCCGGCCGACATGGAGAGCGCGCTCTTCACCAAGGCGAACCTCGACAACGCCAAGCTCTCCGGTGCCCAGGCCGTCCACACCGACTTCACCGACGCGACCATGCGCGGCACCAAGCTGGTCCGCGCCAATCTCCGGAACGCCAACCTGACCCGCGCCAACCTGGAGGGGGCCGACCTTTCTGGCGCCGACCTCCGCGACTCCAGGTTGACCGGCGCGGTGATCACCGGCGCCACGATGACCCTGGCCGAGACCGCCGGCGCGGACATGGAAGGCGTGCTGACCTCGAAGCCGGTCGGCAGGACGATCGATGAACTCGACGATCCGCTCGAGGAGCTGATCGCGCTGCACGCGATCTTCGTCGAGACCGCCGGCCATGGCGGCCGGCTGCTCGACCTCTCGGGCTTCGATCTTCGCGGCACGCCGGGCCTGGTCGGCCACCAGCTGACCGGCATCCGGGCGGTCGGCGCGACGCTCTACGGCATGAACCTCGCCAAGGTGCAGATGCAGGCGGCCAAGCTCGACAAGGCCGATCTCCGCGGCGCCAATCTGGAGAACGCGGATCTCCGCGGCATCTCCCTCGTAGGTGCCAATCTCGACGGGGCGAACCTGGCGGGCGCCAACCTGACCGGACTGCAGCTGGCGCCCGGCCGGACCAAGGCCGCCATTCTTGATTCCGCCGCGCTCCGTAACGCCAGGCTCGTGGGCGCCAGGCTGGACGGTGCCAGTCTGAAGGGCGCCGATCTGACCTATGCGGACCTGAAGGACGCCTCGTTCAAGAGCGCCGACATGACCGAGGCCGTGCTGACCGGCGCCCGTCTCTGCCGCTCGATCCTGGAGGCCTCGTCGCTGACCGGCGCCAAGGGCCTGCCGAAGCGTGAGGTGGTGTAGATCGGGCCCATTGCGCGCGCGGTTCCCGCGACTTGCGCTGCTAGCCTGCCTCGGCTTCCTTGAGCCGCTCGAAGAGCGGGTTCGGCGAGGCAGGCATGACCCGCCGCAGCGTGTTGGTGTCGTTGTGATTGAAGGCCGGCTCACGGCCTCGGATCGCTAGGTCCGTGCGCGTCACGTAGGTCCAGCTGCCGTCGTCGTTGAAGGTGATGTCGATGCGGTAGTAGTCGGTGCGGAACGCCTCTTCGAGGAAGGTGGTTGAGCAGATCCCGAAGCGGGTATCCCCGCGTCGCGCTTCGACGGAGATGCGCTTGTCGTCTGCGGCGGCCTTTCCACCCGCGAGCACGACCTGGCCTCTGGGGATGGCGATGGACTGCATGATCAGCCCCGTTGCCGGCTCCCACAGCCAATACCCCGTCTGGTCGTGGAAGGTCGTGAGCTCTTCCGCGGTCGTGACGTGGATGTGGTAGCGCAGCCCATAGAGAAGCTGAGGACCGTTCGCCTGCGGATCGATCGGCTCCATCCGGATGTGTTCCTGGTACACGCGCCGTTCCGGGCCGTCGGCCTTGGGGCTGACATCCACGCCCTTGTCTGACTGCCAGACGCCGGCAAGGCGACGCAGCGGCCCCAGATTGGCCAGCGTGTCCGGCGACACGTTCTCTGGCTCCGTGTAGATGTCGTCGGCCATGGTGATCATGCGGTCTCCTCGTGCAGGTGCGTCCGGCGAATGCCTGGGGCATCAGACGGTAGTATCGCACCGCATCAGGGAGAGGGCGCCGAGATTTGCGAGGCCACGGCCTCGCTTCGGCCGAGGACGAAACGCCTGAATCTCAGGCCGGATGTCCGATCTTGTAGCCGAACTCGGCCGCTGCCATCCGAAGCCAATCGGTGAAGGCCTCGGCGAAGTTGGCGGGCAGGATCAGGTCGTAGGCCGTCTCGTCCACCTTCACGATCGTCACCGTGATGTGGTCGAGGGTTGTGGTCGCGGCACTGTCGGGGCCGAAGGCCCTTGCGTGCAGGTCGACGCGGCTGCCCTTGGCGAGCACGTCGCCGGCATGGGCTCCAGAGATCCTGAGGACCGCCTTGCCATGGCTCTGGTCGACGATGGCGACCGTGTCGCCGGCGGATGAGGCAAGCGACCGGGCCAGGGCGCCCTCCACCCCGCGGGGGCGGATCACCAGCCAGCCCGAGGGCTGGATCCAAACCGTCATAGACGAGCCGGCGATCTCGGCCCGGCCGGGACCGGGGAGAGCCGACCCTACTGCCGAGGCGGCTGAAGCGTCGCCGCCGCGTCCGGCCATGACCTGGACGATGTCGACCTTGCGCTCGGCCAGGGTGACCGGCGAGGCGCCCCGCGCGCCGTGGCGGCCCGGGGTGAAGTCGGGTCCGAAGGGGGACAGGCGCTCAGGCGCGGACACGAAGGTTCTCCGGGTCGACGTGGTGGGGCGAGCAGACCTCGACCTCGACCATCTCGTTCTTGAGCGGGTAGGCGGCGTAGAGGCGCTGGCCGATCCGCTCCGGTCCCTGGTGGATCATGGCGAGGCCCAGCCAGCGCTCGAGCTCGACCGAGCGGGTGATACTGGTGGTCCAGCCGAGGCTCTTCTTCGAGTCAGGCTTTTCAACGAGATGGGCGCCGCCCCTGAGGCGCTTCTCGAAGGACGGGTCAACTGCCCGAATGCCGACCAAGCGCGGACGGTCAGGCGAAACAAGGGCCGGGCGCTCGCCGTTCACACGGCCGATGAAGTCGCCTTTTTTCTTCATCATTTTCTCGAAGCCAAGGTCCTTAGCCGTTGTTTGGCCATTCAATTCTGGCCCCGCGACATGCCCCTTCTCGATCCGGAGCAAACCTAGCGCTTCAAGTCCGTAGGGCACGATCCCGTGCGGCTTGCCGGCTTCCAGGATCGCCTCCCAGACCCGCTCGCCGTAGCCGGCGGGGGTGGCGACCTCGTAGGCCATCTCGCCCGAGAAGCTGACCCGGTAGAGGCGGACCGGGCAGCCGGCGATCGTGGCGTCGCCGACTCCCATGAACGGGAAGGCCTCGTTGCCGAGGTCGAGACCCTCGACGCAGCCCTGGAGGGCGAGCCGGGCCTTCGGCCCCGCGACGGACATCTGCGCCCACTGGTCGGTGACCGTGCAATAGCGGACGTCGAGGTCCGGCCAGACGGTCTGGTGGAGGAACTCCATGTGGGCCAGGACCTCGGCCGCCTTGGCCGTGGTCGTGGTCATCAGGTAGCGGGTCTCGGTGAGGCGAGAGGTGGTGCCGTCGTCGAAGACCATGCCGTCCTCGCGGAGCATCAGCCCGTAGCGGGCCTTGCCGACGGCGAGGGTCGAGAAGGTGTTGGTGTAGAGCCGGTCGAGGAAGGCCCCGGCGTCGCGGCCCTGGATGTCGATCTTGCCCAGGGTCGAGACGTCGCAGATCCCGACGGCCTGGCGGACGGCCCGGGCCTCGCGGAGGATCGGATCCCAGCCGGTCTCGCGGGTGGCCGAATAGTAGAGCGGCCGCATCCAGAGCCCGGTCTCGAGAAAGATGCCGTGGTGGCGGACATGCCAGTGATGCAGCGGCGTCCGGCGGACAGGCGCCAGGTGATGGCCCGCCTCGCGACCGGCGAAGCCGCCCCAGCCGACGGGGGTGACGTAAGGGCGGTAAGTCGGAACGCCCACCTTCTCGACCGTTTCGCCCCGTGCGTCCGCCAGCACCGCCGAGCCCAGCAGGCCGGAGGTCCGGCCCTGGTCGGTCGCCATGCTGTGGGTGGTGTAGCGCTTGGCGTGCTCGATATGCGTGTAGCCTTCGCGATGGGCGAGGCGGATGTCGTCGGCGGTCACGTCGTTCTGCAGGTCGACGAAGGACTTGCCCTTCGCCTTCACTTCCCAGAACGCCTCGACCTTGGGATCGGCGTCGCCGCCGTCCGAGACCGGGAGGTCGAAGGCCTTGGAGTCACGGAAGCCCGCGGCCGATGCGGCCTCAAGCCCGGCCTTGGCGCCGTCGGCGGCGCAGCGCGCGATGCCGAAGACGCCAGCCGCGGTGCCGGCCGAGCGCTCGGCCTGGACCGGGGGGCCGGGGAGGAAGGCGGCAAGGTCGTTGTCCCAGCGGAGCTTGGCCCGCGTGTGGCTCGCCAGGTAGGCGGCCGGGTTCCAGCCGCCGGAGACGCAAAGAAGGTCGCCGTCGATCGTGCGTTCGCCGCCGCCGTTGCGGCCACGGATGGTGACGCCCGAGACGGAGCGGCCGCCATGGACGTCGATCACCTCGGACCCTAGGCGGACGACGATGCCGCGATCGCGGGCGGCGGCGTCATGGGCCGACTTGTTGCGGACGTCGATGATCGCGGCAACCGCGATGCCGGCATCCTGCAGCGCGAAGGCGGAGTCGTAGCCGCTGTCGTTGTTGGCGAAGACGATGGCGCGTTCGCCGGCGGCGACGCCGAAGCGCCTGGCGTAGGTCATCGCCGCCGAGGCCAGCATGACGCCCGGGCGGTCGTTGTTCGGAAACGCGATCGGGCGCTCGGTGGCGCCGGTCGCGAGCACGGTCTGGCGGGCTCGGATGGTCCAGCGGCGCTGGCGCACCTGGTGCTCCCCCGGCACCGGTAGATGGTCGGAGACCCGCTCTATCGCGCCCAGCACGTCGTGCTCGTAGAAACCGAAGACCGAGGTACGGGGCAGGAGGCGGACTTCCGGCATCGCCGAAAGCGCCTCCAGCATCGACGCGCGCCAGGCTTCGCGGGATGGATCGAGCAGCAGCCCCCCGCCCATCTCGAAGTCCTGCTCGGCGAGGATCACGCGGGCGCCGGACGATCCGGCGGCACGGGCGGCGGCGAGGCCGGCGGGGCCGGAGCCCACCACCAGCACGTCGCAATGGGCGTGCATGCCCTCGTACTCGTCGGGATCGGGCGCGAACGCGGCCTTGCCGAGGCCGGCGGCGCGGCGGATCAGCGGCTCGTAGACCTTCTCCCAGAAGGGGGCCGGCCACATGAAGGTCTTGTAGTAGAAGCCGGCGGCGAGGAAACGCCCGACCAGCGAGTTGACTGCGGCGACGTCGAAGGCCAGCGACGGCCAACGGTTCTGGCTGGTCGCAACCAGGCCGTCGAACAGCTCGGCCGTGGTCGCGCGCGTGTTCGGCTCCTGGCGCGCGCCCGAGCGAAGCTGCACCAGCGCGCAGGGTTCCTCGGGCCCGGCCGTCACGATGCCGCGCGGACGGTGATACTTGAAGCTGCGGCCAACCAGGCGTTCGCCGTTGGCGAGAAGGGCGGAGGCCAGCGTGTCGCCGGGATGGCCCTCGAAGCTATGGCCGTCGAAGGTGAACCTGAGCGTGCGGCTGCGGTCGATGCGGCCGCCGGAGGCGAGGCGATAGCGCTGGGTCATGACTGCGGCACCGAGACGGCGTCGCCGGCCTTGGCGACCTGGGCGATGTCATGGGTCACGGTGTGGCGGACGACCTTGAGCCACTGGCGGCAACCGGCGACATGGTGCCACCACTCGACGTACCAGCCCTTCGGGTTCTCGCGCTCGTAGGCGTAGAGATAGAAGGCCTCGGCGCCGGCGTCAGCCGAGGGGCGCTTCACCGAGGCGTCGCCGCCGAACTTGAACTCGGCTTCGTCGCGGACGCCGCAGAAGGGGCAGTTGATGCGCAGCATGGTCGATCCCCCTTAGTGCAGCCAGGGGAAGGGACCGGCGCCCTTCTCGTCGACCATTGCGCCGTCGCGGAAGCGCTCGATCGTCATCGCGGCGTTGAACGGGTGCGGCTCGTCCTTGGCGATCGTGTGCGCGAAGCACCAGCCGGAACCCGGCACCGCCTTGAAGCCGCCGTAGCACCAGCCGCCGTTGACGTAGAGGCCGCGGACCGGCGTCTTGCAGATCAGCGGCGTGCCGTCGAAGGTCATGTCCATGACGCCCGCCCATTGGCGGAGCACGCGGAGCCTGGAGAGCATCGGGATCATCGAGACACCCTCGCTGATCACGTGTTCGGCCTCGGGCAGGGTACCGCGCTGCGAGAACGAGTTGTAGCCGTCGAGGCCGCCGCCGAAGACCAGGCCGCCCTTGTCCGACTGGCTGATGTAGAAGTGGCCGGCGCCGAAGGTGACGACGCAGTCGAGGACCGGCTTGATCGCCTCCGAGACGAAGGCCTGCAGCAGGTGGCTCTCGACCGGAAGCCGGATGCCGGCCATGGCCGCCACCTGCGAGGTGTGGCCCGCGACCGCGATGCCGACCTTGGGGGCCGCGATGTAGCCGCGCGTGGTCTCGACGCCTACGACCCGGTCGCCCTCGCGGCGGATGCCGGTGACCTCGCAATTCTGGATGATGTCGACGCCGAGCCGGTCGGCGCCGCGCGCCAGGCCCCAGGCAACCGCGTCGTGGCGGGCGGTGCCGCCGCGCTTCTGCAGGAGCCCGCCCTGGATCGGGAAGCGAGCGTTGTCGAAGTCGAGGATCGGCGCCAGCTCGCGCACCTGATCGCGGTCGAGCAGTTCGGCGTCGATGCCGTTCAGCCGCATCGAGTTGCCGCGGCGCGCATAGGCGTCGCGCTGGCTGTCGGAGTGATAGAGGTTGATGACGCCGCGCTGGCTCATCATCACGTTGAAGTTCAGGTCCTGCTCGAGCCCTTCCCAGAGCTGCAGCGACTTCTCGTAGAACAGGTTGTTCTCGGGGAAGAGGTAGTTCGAGCGGACGATCGTGGTGTTGCGGCCGACGTTGCCGAGGCCGATCTGGCCGCGCTCCAGCACCGCGACGTTGGTGATGCCCTGGCTGCGGGCGAGGTAGTAGGCGCTAGCGAGGCCATGGCCGCCACCGCCGATGATGATCACGTCATAGGCGGGCTTGGGCTCCGGGTCGCGCCAAGCCCGGCCCCAGCCGGTCTGGCCGCGCAGGCCCTCGGAGATGAGGCGGAAGACGGAATATTTGCTCATCGGGCGGGAAACAGAATGTCGGAGGGAAAGGCCTTAGGCAGCCAAGGTCGCACAAGAACCCTGGCATCGAAAGCCCTTCCGCGACACGCAACGACGGAATTGAGCCTGAGGCGGAATGCCCGATCTAGGAGGCGGCGCGCTTGCGGGCGAACAGGTCTGGGTTGTTCCGGGCCTCTTCCTCCGCCTGGGCGCGGAGGATCGTCTTCATCAGCTTGCCGTTGTTGTTGCGCGGCAGCGGCTCGGTGGTCACGCGGACCACGTCGGGCACCTTGTAGTCGGCAAGCTTGTCTGAGCAGAAGGCGCGCAGCTCCTCCTGCGTGAGTTCGGCGCGGCCGGAGCGGACGAACGCCTGGACGCGTTCGCCCATCACCGGATCGGGGCGCGCCACGACCACGCATTCGATCACGTCCGGGTGGAAGGTCAGGACGTTCTCGACCTCGGCCGAGTAGACCTTGAAGCCGGCGCGGTTGATCATGTCCTTCTTGCGGTCGTGGATGCGGACATAGCCGTGCTCGTCCATCGAGCCGATGTCGCCCGAGCGCCAGTAGCCGCCGACGAGATTGGCCTTGGTCGCTTCCGGATTGTTCCAGTAGCCCTTGGTCACCATCGGGCCGCCGATCCAGAGCTCGCCGGCCTCGCCGCGCGGAACCTCGATGCCGTTCTCGTCCATGATCTTGATGTCGCCGAGCGGCACGGTCTTGCCGATGCTGTCGGGATACCTTGTCGCCTCGCGCGGCAAGGTCACGGTCGCGGGAGAGCAGGTCTCGGTCGCGCCGTAGCCGTTCACCAGCTCCAGATGCGGCAGCTTCTCCGCCATCAGCGCGATCACCGCCTCCGGCATGATCGCGCCGCCGTAGAGACCGACCGTCCATGACGCCTTCACATCGAAGGAGTCGAAGTCCGGTTCCATCAGGCAGAGCTTGTACATGGTCGGTACGAAGACGGTGAAGGTGACCTTCTCCTTCACCATCAGCTCGAGGCAGGACCGGACCTTGAACTCGCGCGCGACGACGATGCAGCCGCCGACATGCAGCATCTCGGTGACGATCGCCCCGAGACCGCTGATATGGGATCCCGGGATCGCCAGCAGCCCGCGCGTCTTCTCGGTGTGGCCGACACAGATCTCGAAATGCATCGCCGAGTGCACGAAGTTGGCATGCGTCAGCATCGCCCCCTTCGGCTTTCCCGTGGTGCCCGAGGTGTACATGATGAAGGCGAGGTCGTGCTGGTCTATGGCAACCGGCTTGAACGCGGCCCCCGGCTTCAGCAGCGCCTCGAACGGCTCGGCGCCCGGAACCGATCCCTCGACCGAGAAGCGCGGGCCAACGGACGGAATCTCGGACGCCTGCGGAAGCCTGCTGGCGGCACTGGCATCGAAAATCAGCGCCGTCGCCTGGCAGTTGTCGAGCGCGTAGGCGATCTCCGGCGCCTGCTGGCGGATGCCGATCGGCACCGCGACCGCTCCGAGGCGGATCGCGCCGAAGGAGGCGAGAAAGAAGGCCGCATGGTTGCCGCAGTAGAGGCCGACCCTATCGCCCTGCTTGATGCCGCGCGCGACGAGGTTGGCGGCGACCGCATCGAGCGCTCGGTCGAGCTGGCGATAGGTGTAGCGCTGGTCCTCGAAGACCAGCGCCTCGCGATCGGGGAACCTGGCGACGCTCCGGCGGATCATCGCGTCATAGTTGGCCGCGCGATCGACGAAGGTCTTGACGATGCGGTCGCCGAACCAAGCCTCGTTGCGGATCGCAGAGGTCGGCCTTTTCGCCCAGCTGCTCATCACGCGCGCCCGACGATGAACGAGACCGTCGTGGTCGCGGCCCCGCCGATGTTGAGCGTGGCGAAGCTCTTGGCCCCCTCGACCTGATAGTCGCCGGCGGTGCCGGTCACCTGCTTGTAGGCATCGAGCAGCATGCGGGCGCCCGTGGCGCCGACCGGATGCCCGGCGCCGATCAGGCCGCCGCTTGGGTTGATCGGGATCCGACCGTTGCGCTCGATGTCCCCGGCCTCGATCGCCTTCCAGGCTTCGCCCGGCTCGGTGATGCCGAAATGGTCGATCGCCATGTACTCGGTGACCGAGAAGCAATCATGGGTCTCGATGCCGTCGAGCTGGTCGACCCCGCCGATGCCGGCGCGCTTGAACGCATCTTCGATCGTGCCGCGCACGTGAGGGTAGACGTAGCGCTGGCCACGGCTGGCGGCGAGCTTCTCGGCCGAGTGCATCGGCGAGGTGCGGTGACCCCAGCCGCGCAGGGTCGGGATGTCGTCGAGCTTCCTGCCCGTCCGCTTCGCGTAGCGTTCGGCGAAGGCTTTGGAGGCGAAGAACACCACCGCAGCCCCGTCCGAAACCTGCCCGCAATCCTGTCGGCGGATGCGGCCCTCGATCACCGGGTTCGCCTCGTTGTCCTCGGTGAAGCTCTTCGGATCGAAGGTCCAGCGGCGCGTATGCGCGTTCGGGTTCCGTCGCCCGTTTTCGTAGTTGATCTCAGCGATGCGGGCGAGGTGCTGGTATTTGAGGCCGTAGCGGCGATCGTACTCGTCGCCGAGGTCGCTGAAGGCGCGGGGCCAGACGTACTTCGCGTCCTGGAACTCGCGGCCATTCCAGGCGGCGGTACCAAGATGCTGGGTCGCCAGGTCGCCCGGCACGTTCCGCATCATTTCGATGCCGACAATGCAGGCGAGGTCGTAGCGGCCTGCCTCGATCTCGGCTGCGGCGGCGAGGGCCGCGATGGAGCTCGAGGCGCAGGCGGCCTCGTGGCGTGAGGTTGGAAGTCCGGCGAAGGCCGGGTCGATCGCGGCGAAGAAGCCGCCGAGCAAGCCCTGGCCGCAGAACAGTTCGGCCGCGAAATTTCCGACATGCGCGACCTGAACATCGCCCGGTTCGAGCTTGGTCGAGGCGAGCGCTTGGCGGACGGTCGCTCCCATCATGTCGAACAGCGTCTGCTGCTGGCGTGACGCGTTGACTGAGAAATCCGACTGCGCGCCGCCGAGAACGAAGACGGGAGAGGCCATCTGTTCCTCCTACCAGCCGATCGCGTAGGCCGTGCGCCGGTGATCGGCGCCAGCGTACAGAATGCCACCCTTGATGTCGGAATGGATCATGCCGACAGAGCCGGCGCGCCAGCGGCGGTCCGGCCACCAGTCGATCTTGTGGCCGAGCCGGGCGAGCTCGGCCGCGACCCCTTTGTCGATGAGGCCTTCGAGCTGGAGCCGGCCGGGGTGATAGCCGTGCGGCAGCATCGAGCCCGGCCAGCTGTAGCTGGCGAAGCGCGGCTTCTCGACCGCGAGCTGCGGCTCCATGCCGAAGACGACTGTGTTGAGGAATGCCTGGATCTGCGCCTGGCCGAGGACTTCCGATCCCGGCGAGCCGAACGGCATGACCGCGCGGCCGGGAACGATCGCGAGCTGCGGGTTGGCGGCCATGCGCGGGCGGCGGAAGGGGCCGACGCGCGCCGGATGATCGCGGCCGGTATAGGCGCGCGACCCCCAGGCGCAGCAAGGAAGACCGAGCTCCGGCACCACCGGTCCCATGACACCCGCATCGCTGGGGGTGGAGGAGAAGGCGTTGCCGTGCCTGTCGACCACACAGATATAAGAGGTCTCGGCGGCGGCCGGCTCGCGCTGGCGCTTGGGCGGCGGGCCGATCTTGGCGGATGGATCCGGCTCCCAGGGCTTCGGCGAGCGACCGGGCACGGGGCCAGGCGTCGGCAGCTCCGGCCACGCCTTGTCCATCTCGATCTGGCGGCTGCGCGTCTCGGTGTAGGCATCCGAGAGCAGCATGTTGAGCGGAATGTCCTCGAAGCGCGGGTCGCCGAAGTAGTGCTCGCGGTCGGATGCCGCCAGCTTCATCGCCTCGGTCAGCACGTGGATATACGGCGCCGAGTTGTGGCCCATCGACTTGAGGTCGAAGCGCTTCAGCAGGTTGAGCGCCTCCAGCACCATCGGGCCCTGGCCCCAAGGGCCGGAGACATACATGTCCCAGTCGCCGAAACGGCCGCGGATCGGTCTCTCGAGCTCGCCTTCGTAAGCGGCGAGGTCCTTCATCGTCATCAGCCCGCCGAGCTCGTCTTGCAGCCTGACGAGCGCGCGGGCGACATCGCCCTTGTAGACGGCGTCGCGCGCGGCCTTGAGACCCGCGGCGCGGCCACGCTTCGCCGCCGCTTTCTCCTGGTCGGCGATGTATTGCAGCATCGAGGCCTGGGCTGTCTGCCTGTAGATCTCGCCGACCGGCGGCACGCGGCCACCTGGCGCGAACACGGCGTCGGTCGTGGGGCAGGCATAGTGGAGCCCGCTCTCGTACATCTCGATCGTGCGGTCGCGGCGAAGGAAGAACATCGGGAAGCCGTCACGCGCAAAGCGGATAGCGGCCTCGGCGACCTCGCCGAACGACATGGTGCCGTAGCGCTCCAGCAACGCGATCCATGTGTCCGGCGCCGAGGGCACGACCGAATGCAGGATGCCGCGCGGCACGATCCCGCCGTGCTTCTCCCAGAAATAGTCGAGCGTTGCCTTCTCAGGCCACGGACCGGGGCCGACGGCGGAGACGACCTCGGCGCCCTTGGCCATATAGAGCATCGTCGGCGCCACGCCGAGGAAGTGGCACATGTCGCTTTCGAGGACGTTGAGCGCGAGTCCGCCGGCGACGCCGGCATCGACGGCGTTGCCGCCCGCTTCGAGGATCTGGAACGCCGCTTGGGACGCCCAGGGATGGTTGGCGACCACGGCGTGGTGACGCGCCATCAATGTCGGACGGTTCGGTTCGGGAAGATCGGTGCGGAAGGGAGAGGTCATCTTGTCAGCCGAGTGGGCCCGATCCCGGCAAGGCGTTCAAGCGCTACGGCACCAGCACGATACGGCCGACCGCGCGGCCGGCACGGAGATCGTCGAGCGCCGCATTGGCCGCGGCCAGCGGCCGGGTCGTTACGGGCACGCCGGACTCGGGATTCTTCGCCAGCAGCTTCGCCGCTTCGTGCAGCTCGGCCAGCGTGCCGACGAAGGATCCGCGGATGCTGATCATGCGTCCGGAGAACCCTGGAAGGGCGAGGGGGTAGGTGCCGCCGAAGAGGCCGACCAGCACCAGCGTGCCGCCGCGGCCGAGATTGTCGACGCCGAACTTCATCGTCGATTCCGAGCCTACGAAGTCGATGACGCCGAAGAAACCTTCGGGCGCCAGCTGCTTGATGCGATCCTTCACGTTCGGATCAGTACTGTCGATCGAGTCAGCCGCACCGGCGGCAATTGCCGCCTTCCGCTTGTCTTCCGTGATGTCGGCGACGATGACTTTCGCATCGGTGACATTAGAAGCGAAGCCGACCGCCGACAGGCCGACGCCGCCGGCGCCGATGATCAGAAGGCGGTCTTCCGAGGTCATCTTCGGCAGCTTCTTGAGCGCGCTCAGGGCCGTGATGCCGGAGCAGGCGAGGGTGCAAGCCTGGGTGTCGGTGAGCCCGTCATAGGGGACGAGATACTTCGGATGCGGGACGACGACGTGATCGGCGAAGCCGCCATCCAGCCGAATGCCGAGGCTGCGCTTGTTGCCGCAGAGAAGCTCCTCGTCGGTCAGGCAGCGCTTGCAGGTGCCGCAGCCGAGCCAAGGATAGACGATGCGCTTGTCGCCGACCGCAGCGCCCTTGGCGTCGGGACCGAGCGAGAGCACCTCGCCGGCGATCTCGTGGCCGGCGGTCAGTGGCAGCTTCAAGGCCGCGCCGAAATTCGCCTTCTTGCCGCTGCCGAGGTCGAAATACCCGTCCTGGACGTGGACGTCGCTGTGGCAGACGCCAGAAGCGGTGACGCGAACCACCACCTCGGTGCCCTTCGGCGTCGGGATCTCATAGCAGCGCCGCTCCAGCTTCTGGCCGAAGGCGACGATCTGCTCTGCCTGCATCTGCATCAGGCGTCGGCCATCTCGCGCTCGCGTTCCCAGCAGACCGGGAACGGCTCGCCCTGGACGACGTCGCCGGTCTTGAGCTGCGGGTCGCCTTCGACATACATCGTCTTTTCCTTCTGCACCCAGCGCGCGTCGTCGCCGAGCCAGCGCGAGGAAAAGCCGATGCGCCGCTGGGTCGCCGACTGGTTCGGGCCGGAGCCGTGCACCACCAGCGGGTGATGCACCAGGATGTCGCCCGGCTGCATGTCCCAGGAGAGAAACTTGTACTTGGGGTCGTCGCGGTAGAGCGAGAAGTCGGGACAGGGTTCCAGGTCGTCGTGGTGCAGCGTTTTGCTGGTCGCGGTCAAAAGCGGGTTGTAGTGCTTGCCCCACAGATGCGATCCCGCGACGTACTCGACGCCGCTGGTATCGCGGCCGACCGGGGTCAATGCCAGCCACATCGAGGCGACGTGGTGGCCGCTCACCGGCCAGAACGGCTGGTCCTGGTGCCAGGAGGTGCGGTCCTTCACCGTCGCGTCCTTGGTGAAGAGCTGGTCGTAGAAGAAGCGCACCGTCTTCGAGCGCATCAGCGTGCCGGCGATCTCGGCCGCCGGCGACTCGCGTGCGAAGGCCTCGAAATCCGGATAGCTCCGCCACATGAACAGCAGCGTCACGAAACGGAACTTCTCGCCCTCGGAAGTGTGGTCCTTGCCGCGCACGCGCGGCGCGCCGTTCGGCCGCTGCGATGACTGCTCGAACGTGCCCTTGAACTCCGAGACCGCCTTGATGCTGGCGTCCTTCAGGCGCTCGCACCAGTCGCGATCGAACATGCCGCGCAGGCAGACGACGCCGTCGCGTTCGTAGGCCTGGATGTCCTCTTCGCGGATCTTGTTGCCAGGGGTACGGTTCATCGCTGGTTCCTCATCGAATGGGGCGGAGCCTCAGTTGATAGAGTACTAAATACCTCCTATAATTTCCACCATGCGGGCGGGGATGGCGAGCGCAATTTTTCCGGGCGGGGCGAGGGGGAATGGCTGACACCGAAATCCTGGTGATCGGGGCCGGCGCCTCGGGAGCGGCCTTGAGCTGGCGCCTCGCGGAGGCCGGCATCAAGGTGATCTGCCTCGAGCAGGGCGACTGGGTGAAGCCCAAGGACATCCCGATCGACCGGCCCGACTGGGAGATCGCCCGGATGAGCTGGTGGAGCCCGAATCCGAACCTTCGGCGCCTGCCAGAGGACTATCCCGTCAACGATACCGACACGCCGATCAAGCCGCTGATGTTCAACGGCGTCGGTGGCTCGACGATCATGTGGAGCTGCTTCAACCCGAGATTCCATCCCCATGATTTCAAGGTTCGGAGCACCGATGGCGTCGCCGCCGACTGGCCGCTGACCTACGACGAGTTGGCGCCGCACTACGAGCTCAGCGACCGGATGATGGGCGTCTCCGGCGTTGCCGGCGACCGCTCGGTGCCGCCGCGCTTCGAGCGGCCCATGCCACCGCTGCCGATCGGCCCCGGCACCAAGACGGTGATCGACGCCTTCGACAAGCTGGGATGGCACTGGTGGCCGGGGGACGTCGCGCGCAACTCGACCGTCTATGACGGCCGACCGGCCTGCAACAACTGCGGCGCCTGCGAGATGGGCTGCCCGAGCGGTGCCAAGGGCACATCCGACGTCACCTATTGGCCGAAGGCGCTGAAACTGGGCGCGCAGCTGCGTACCGGTGCACGGGTTTTCGAGATCACCACCGACAAGGCAGGCCGGGCAACCGGCGCGCTCTATTGCGACCGCGGAGGCGAGGTGCGGCGGGTGACCGCGGATGCCGTGGTGATGGCCTCCAACGGTGTCGGCACGCCCCGGCTTCTGCTGCTCTCGAAATCGTCGCTGTTCCCGGACGGCCTCGCGAACTCCTCGGGCCTGGTCGGCAAGAATCTGATGCACCACCCGATCGCGGCGGTCAGCGGCATCTTCGATCGGCCGTTCGACGGGGGCACCGCAGGTGCCGGCGCCTCGGTCTTGAGCAACCAGTTCTACGGAAGCCAGCCCGGTGCCGACTTCGTTCGCGGCTATATGCTCGCAGGTCCGCGCATCCACGCGCCACTGGCGACCGCGCTCGGCGCCTGGGGCAAGGCGCTGCCCTGGGGCAAGCGCCATCACGCCGAGTACGAGCGGCTGTTCGGCCGCGCCGGGGCGATGATCATCTGCTGTGAGGACCTGCCGGTGGAGACCAACACGGTCACGATCGACCCGGACCTCAAAGATTCCGACGGCATCCCGGCACCGAAGTTGACCTACACGGTTGACGAAAACTCGAGGAAGATGATCCGCCACGGCCTCGACCGGTCCAAGGAGATCTGGGACGCTGCCGGCGCGATCGAGACGATCGAACGGCCGCTGCTGGCCCAGGCGGGCTTTCACTTGATGGGAACCGCGCGGATGGGCAACGATCCCAGGACTTCCGTCGTCGACAAATGGGGCAGGGCGCACGATGTGCCCAACCTGTTCGTCGTCGACGGCAGCGTCTTCGTCACCTGTGCCGCGGTGAACCCGACGCCGACGATCGAGGCGCTGGCGCTCCGGACCGCCGATCACATCATCGCGGAGCGCCGCTGATGCCCACGTCCGATCCCTTTCTCGGGGCAGTCCTCGCCTCCCTCCTGCCGGGGGACAGGGAATGGCCGTCGGCGGCGTCGACCGGCCTGCCGGCGTGGTTCGAGGAGCGCGCGGCCAAGACGCCTGCCCTGGCCGATACGGTGAGTTGGCTCAGGGCATCCCTGCCGCCGACATTTCCGACGCGGTCGCCAGCGGAGCGGGAAGCAGACCTCCAGGCTTGCGAGGCCAATGATCCGCTCAAGTTCTCGGTCCTGATGACCGAGGCGTCCAACGGCTACTACACCGATCCGGGAGTGCTGGCGGTGATCGAGCGGAAGACCGGCTTCCCGGCGCGGCCGCCCCAGCCGATGGGCCATCGTCTCGAGGCGTTCGACTTCTCCATCATCGACGGGCGCAAGGGCCCGGTAAGCACCTAAGAGGAAGATTCATGGCAGATGCAGGGTGGTACGAGGACGCGATCATCATCGACGGCCTCAACGCGTCGAGCAACGGACCGAACGTCTTCGACCTGATGATCAAGGGCGGCCTGACCGCAGTGCACGTCACCCATGTCAGCCCCTATGCGCGCATGCAGGATACGATGAAAAGCCTGGCGCTCTGGAAGAAGTGGTTCCGTGACCACAAGGAGAAGATCTTCCAGGTCTACACGACGGCGGACATCGCGCGAGCCAAGAAGGAGAAGCGGCTCGGCGTCATCATCGGCTGGCAGGACTGCACCGGCATCGACGACCACCTCTTCAACATCGCGCTCTATGCCGAGCTCGGCATCCGCTTCATCCAGATGACCTACAACACGGCCAACGGCATAGGCACCGGCTGCTACGACTCGTTCGATGCCGGCCTGACGGATTTCGGCTGCGAGGTGGTCGAGGAACTGAACCACCGCGGCATCGCCGTCGACCTGAGCCACTGCAGCAGCAAGACCGCGTCCGACGCCATCCGGGTCGCCAAGAAGCCGGTCTGCTACACGCATATAGCGCCGACCGGCCTCTGCGACGTGCCGCGCAACAAGTCCGACGAGGACCTGAAGCTGATGGCCCAGAACGGCGCCGGCTATGTGGGTGTCAGCCTGCACCCGTTCCTGCTGGCGAAGAGCAACGACTCTGAGCTCGATGACTACATCGATTGCATCGAGTATGTGAGCAACCTGGTTGGCGAGGACCAGGTCGGTATCGGCACCGACTTCTTCGAAGGCGTCGACATGGCGAAGTTCGCCCAGACCATGACCCGGCGCGACAAGTACCACGCCCGCGTCATCGGCCCGCCGATCCCCAACACGCTGCGTTACCCGTCGGAGATGCCGAGCATCGCCGCGCTCCGAAACATCGTACCGGCGCTGGAGAAGCGGAAGTGGTCGGAGAAGCGGATCCGGAAGCTGCTCGGCGAGAACTTCCTGGCTTACCTCGGCCGCGTCTGGCACGCCTGAACCGAGAAACCCTCCCCCGCGCCGAAGCGCGGGGGAGGAGCGTTCGAAAGCCTACTTCCACTTCATCTGATAGAGACGGCTGACCTCGTCGATCGACGGCTTGAACTCGAGGTCCTTGCTCATCGCGTAGGTCACCACGTCGGTGGTCAGCGGCACCATGTAGGCGTTCTCGGTGATTCGCTGGTAGGCGATCTGGTAGAGCCGGCGGCGCTTTTCCTGGTCGATCAGGTTGGCGGCCTCGTTGATCCAGCCGATCAGCTCGTTGTCCTGGGCCATGTCCGGCGGACCGCCCTGGAAGGTGACGCTAAGCGGCACCGAGGCATCGGCGATCGACCAAGAGCCGGTGGTCGAGTGGACCAGCGGCGTCTCCTTCTTCAGCTTCTTCTCGTACATGGCCGGGAAGGTCATATAGACGAGCTTGGCGTTGATGCCGACGGCACGGAAATCGCCGATCACCGCCTCGGTCACCTGCCTGTCGCGATAGGCGTAGAGCTCGACTTCGAAGCCGTTCGGATATCCGGCCTCGGCCAGCAGCTGCTTCGCCTTTGCCGGGTTGTACTCGTAAGTGGTCACTTCCTGAGTGCAGCCGAACTGGATCGGGTGGCAGTTGGCCGAGATCAGCCGGGTGCCCGGGAAGATGTGCTCGGAAATCGCCTTCCGGTTGATCGCGTGGTTCATGGCGCGACGGACGCGGACGTCGGCCATCGGCTTGCTCGACTTGCCCTCGGCGTCCAGCGTCATGTAGCTGATGCGCATGCTCTCGCCGGTGACGATCTTCACGTCCTTCCGGGTCGAGAGGTTCTTCGCCAGGTCCGGCGGGACCTGCCAGATCCAGTCGAGGCGGCCCGAGATCAGCTCGGCGACCTGGGTCTGGGTCTCGCCGATGGTCCGCTGCACAATCTTGCCGATCGAGGGCTGTCCCTTGGCGCCGCCGGAGAAGTAGGCGGCGTTCTTGACCAGCGTGATGGTCTTGCCGGCGACGGCCTCGGTCACCTTGTAGGGACCGGTGCCGACGGGCTTGTCCGACATGCCCTTGGGACCGGCGCTCGCGTAGTAGTCCTTGGGATAGATCGCCAGCGTAGAGGCCACGTATTCGAGCGCGGCCGGAAAGGGCTTCTTAAGATTGATGCGGACCTTGTAGGCGTCGACCTTCTCCGCGTTCTTGATCCAGCTCACCATGTTCTGGATGTTCACCTTGTTGTCCGGATTCGAGACCCAGTTCGCGGTGAACACCACGTCGTCGGCGGTGAAATCGGCGCCGTTGTGGAACTTGACGCCCTGGCGCAGGTCGAACTCCAGCGTCTCGGGGTTGACCCAGCGCCAGGCCGTCGCGAGCACTGGCTTGTAGGAGCCGGTCTCGAGGTCGCGATCCATCAGGTGGTCCCAGATCAGGCGGCCGATCATCTGGCCTTCGGCGACCGACTGGTTGAAGTAGAGGTCGTAACTGGGGAGCGCGTAGCTCCAGCCGACGTTGAGCGTATCGGATTTCTTGTCCGCGACCGCCGGGGATGGCGCCATCAGGGCGATAGGCGCCAGGATGGTGGTCGCGGCGAGCAGATGACGGAGCCGCATGGTTTCCTCCTCGTCGTTCACGTCAGCCGGCGCGGACCGTCCGCGCCGCTGTTTAGTGAACGCTAACGATGGCAACAATCATGTAGCGAAATCCTACGTCCGGCAATAGGATCGCGGGCGCCGGGAGGGTGGCTGTTTCTGGAGTGCCTCAGACAGGATGCTAGCGTTCGGGCTCAGGCGATTTGGGGTCGCGCTCTTCGTCGCCTTCGCGGTTTCGATCATCAGCTTCGGGCTGCTCTACCTCTCAGGCGATCTCGCGATCGCGCTGGCGGGCGAGACCTCGGACTACGCCCAGATCGAGCTGATCCGCAAGCAGTACGGACTCGACCGGCCGATCGCCGTCCAGTACCTCGACTGGCTGGCCCATGCGCTTCGTGGCGATTTCGGCCAGAGCATGTACTTCAAGACCCCGGTCAAGGAGATGCTGGCTGAGCGTCTGCCGGTGACGATGACGTTGGGCGTCACCTCGATGATGTTCGCGGTCGCGCTCGGGATTCCGCTGGGTGTGCTGGCGGCGATACGCCCGAACAGCTGGATCGATCGTTTCGCGCTGACCGTATCGGTTGTCGGCCAGGCGCTGCCGTCCTTCTGGTTCGCCCTCATCCTGATCGTGTTCCTGAGCCTCACCTTCCCGCTGCTGCCGCCCTCCGGCGACGACAGCTGGGAGAACTTCATCATGCCGACGATCGTGCTCGGATATAACGCGGCGCCGGCGATCATGCGCCTGACGCGCACCGGCATGCTGGAGGTGCTCTCCTCCGACTACATCAGGACGGCCCGCGCCAAGGGACTGCGCGCGCCGAAGGTCCTGTTCAAGCACGCGCTCCGGAACGCCGTGATCCCGGTGGTCAGCCTTGCCGCGGTGCAGTTCGGCTTCATGCTGGGCGGATCGGTCGTGGTCGAGACCATCTTCGCGCTCCACGGCACCGGCTTCATGGCGTGGGAGGCGATCAAGAACAACGACTTCCCGACCGTGCAGGCGGTGGTGCTGACGTTCTCGCTGTTCTACGTCGTGCTGACCCTGATCGCCGACCTGTTCAATGCGTGGCTCGATCCGCGCATCCGGATGGCGTGATGACCGCAGCGCTCCCCACCGCCGAGTCGATCCTGCAGCCGAGCCCGCGCCTGCTGATGTTCCGGCGCATGGGCCGTCATGCCGGCCTGATGCTGGGCGGCGGCGTTTTCTTCGCGATCGTGCTGATCGCGCTTCTGGCACCGCTGATCGCACCCGCCGATCCCTACATCCAGAACGTCGCCGGCCGCCTGGTCTCGCCCGTCTGGGAGGAGGACGGAAGCTGGGTCCATCTGTTCGGCACGGATCATCTGGGCCGCGACTACCTGACCCGCCTGATCTACGGCGCCCGGATCTCGCTGCTGATCGGCGTCTGCGCCGCCCTGATTTCGGGTCTGATCGGGACGACGCTGGGCGTCGCCGCCGGATATTTCGGCGGGCGCGTCGACACCGTGATCACCACGATCATCACGATACGCTTGAGCCTGCCGGTCGTCCTGGTGGCGCTGGCGGTCGTCGGCGTGATCGGCGGTTCGCTTCAGGTCATGATTGCGGTGATCGGCCTTCTGCTCTGGGACAGATTTGCCGTGGTCATGCGCAGCGCCACGATGCAGGTCCGGAGCCTCGACTATGTCGCCGCCGCCCGCGTCTCGGGTTGCTCGACCTTGCGCATCGTGCTGACCGAGGTGCTTCCGAACGTGCTGAACCCGCTGATCGTGGTCGCGACGCTCGAGATGGCGCATGCCATCCTGCTGGAGGCAGCCTTGAGCTTCCTCGGCCTCGGCGTGCAGCCGCCGCTGCCGTCGTGGGGCCTGATGATCGCCGAGGGCAAGAACTACATCCTGTTCAAGTCGTGGCTGATCGGGGTGCCGGGCGTGGCGCTGTTCGCGCTGATCCTGGCGATAAACCTGATGGGGGATGGCGTCCGCGACATCACCGCGCCGGAGGGCAGGGGATGAGCGCGATCCTCGAGGTCCGCGACCTGCACGTCCGCCTGCCGGTCGCGACCGGCGAGCTGCATGCCGTGCGCGGCATCGACTTCACCGTCGATCGCGGCGAGACGCTCTGCATCGTCGGCGAGTCCGGCTGCGGCAAATCGATGACCTCCCTCGCGGTGATGGGTCTGCTGCCGCGCCGCGCAAAGCGGCAGGTTGCTTCCCTCCGCTTTGACGGCCTCGATCTCGCGAGCTTGAGCGAACGGCAGATGTCGGACATCCGGGGCAACCGGATGGCAATGATCTTCCAGGAGCCGATGACCTCGCTGAACCCGGCCTACACGATCGGCAACCAGCTGGCCGAGGCCCTGACCCGGCATCGCTCGGTTTCCGGCCGCGAGGCCGAGCAGCGAGCGGTATTCCTGCTCGAGAAGGTCGGCATCACCTCGGCGGGAGACCGGCTGAAGCAATACCCGCACCAGCTCTCGGGCGGCCTCCGCCAACGCGTCATGATCGCGCTCGCGCTCATGTGCGATCCGGCGCTGATCATCGCCGACGAGCCCACCACGGCTCTCGACGTCACGATCCAGGCGCAGATCCTGCACCTGCTCGTCTCGTTGCAGCGCGAGTTCAACATGGCGCTGGTGCTGATCACCCACGACCTCGGCGTGGTGGCACGCGTCGCGACCCGCGTCGCGGTCATGTATGCGGGCGAGATCGTCGAGGTCGGGACGACCGCGGAGCTGTTCGCGAAACCGATGCATCCCTACACCGAAGGGCTGCTTCGCTGCATCCCGATCCCGGGCCGCACGCGTCGCGACGAGCCGCTCGGCTCGATCGCCGGCCTGGTGCCCAGCCTGATCGGCCAGCAGCACGGCTGCGGCTTCGCCAATCGCTGCGAATATGCGCAGGGTGTCTGCCGCGATGGCACCGTACCGCTCGGCGCCGACGCAGCTCATGCGTATCGTTGCCTCTTTACGCCCGAAGCGCGGCGGCCGGCGGAGGCGCGGACATGAGCGCATCGGTGCTCGAAACCCGCGACGTCCGCTGCACATTCTCCGTGCGCCAGGGCCTGTTCAAGCCGAAGCGGCCGCTGCATGCGGTCAACGGCGTCTCGCTGACGTTGAGGAAGGGCGAGGTGCTGGGCCTGGTCGGCGAGTCCGGCTGCGGGAAGTCCACGCTCGCGCGCATGCTGCTAGGCCTTCAGGCGCCGACCGGCGGCGAGATCCTGTTCGAAGGGCAGGCCATCGGTTCGCTCGACCGCGCCCAGATCACGCGGAAGATCCAGACGGTCTTCCAGGATCCGTACTCGTCGCTCAACCCTCGGAAATCGATCTCCTCGATCGTCTCGCTGCCGCTTCGCGTCCACAGGATCGGCGATCCCGCCGGCTGGCAGAGCCAGGTCGAGAAGATGCTCGACATGGTGGGCCTGCCCCGGCGCGTCTATCACAGCTATCCGAACCAGCTTTCCGGCGGGCAGCGCCAGCGCGTCGCCATCGCGCGCGCGTTGATCATGCGGCCAGAGGTCATTATCTGCGACGAGCCGACCTCGTCGCTCGACGTCTCGGTGCAGGCGCAGATCCTGAACCTGCTGCGCGAGCTGAGGCAGGAGCTGGGACTTACTTACCTGCTGATCAGCCACAATCTCGCGGTCATCGACTATCTTGCCAGTCGCATCGCGGTCATGCATCTCGGGCGTCTGGTCGAGGAGGGGACGACCGACGCGATCATGAAGCGGCCGTCGCATCCCTACACCAAGGCGTTGCTCGCCTCCGTGCTGACGCCCGAGCCAGGCCTCGGCGTGCCGGCGACCGATCTCGGCACCTCGTTCCCCAGCCCGCTGGCGCCGCCGCCCGGATGCACCTTCCATCCTCGATGCCCCGCGGCGATGCCCGTCTGCCGGCAGACGGCTCCGACGCCGCGCGCCCAGGCGGACGGCGGCATGGTCGAGTGCCACCTCTACACCTAGAGCTAGGCTTTTCCCGTCTCGACGTAGCGATGGATGCCGGCGAGATCGAGGCCGGCGAGCCCGAGGCGCTCCAGCGTCACGCCTTCCTTTCGGAAGTCGCGGCCGAGCAGGGCGTCGATGGTCGAGATGATGCCTTCATGCAGCGGTGCCGGCACCCCCGCGATCTTCGCCAGGGCTGCCAACGGCACATGCGCGCAGCTGACGTCGATCATCATCCAGCGTTTCCACACCTCGGTCGGGTAGGGATCGAGCGCCTGATAGTAGGCGCAGTTCTTCACCTGCTCATGCACCGTCGATCCATCCGCGTCGTAGTAGTCGCGGAGATAGTCCGGCAGCGAGCGCCAGGTGACACCGAGGGCGGCGCAGACCTTCTTGCGCTCGGCGTCCTGCGCCTCGGCCATCCTGCCGGTATGGGGCGTATTGCCGGCGCGATAGAAGTAGACCGTCTCCCTGGCTTCGACCGCGCGGTCGAACCAGCCGACGTTCAGGATCGACATGGCCGCGTGGATCATCATGTTGAGGCCGGCGCAGCCGGTCTCCAGCACATTCTTCGCCGGCACGATGCTGGGATGCGCGGCGGCGAAGACCTTGAGCGCGTCGTCGCGCCGGATCGCGGGGAAGGCGGTCACCGGCAGCTTCCGGCGCAGCCACTGCAGCTTCACGGTACCTTCGGCGTGGTGCGCGGCGATGGTGGGAGCCGGGCAGTCGGTCAGGATCACGTCCGACTTGCCGGCGGCGCGGAGATAGGGCGCTAGCCGGAGCGCCGGCCAGTAGCCGTGGATGTTCACATGGACGACCTGGCCCGGCTCCAGATGCTCGACGATCTTTGGAAACCGCTCCTCGAACTCAGGTGCCAGCATGTCTAGGAAGACGAGCTTGGCGCCGGCCAGGGCTTCTTTCGGCGAGTCCTTCAGCGCGGGCTTGGCGAGGCCGAGCTTGCCGCTGTTCGATTGCCTGGGATCGCCGGTCAGCTCGATTCCGCCCTTCTTGCGAAGCGGATCGAGCGAGGCTTCGGAACCGGGCCAGGCGGCGACCCGCACGGAATGGCCCGCCAGCGCGAAGTCGGCCGCGACCGCGAAGCCGGTGTTGACGACCGAGTTGCCGATGACGGCTATCTCCATGACGCGGTCACCTGCTCGCGGCGGCTGCGCCGACACCGTTGAGGAAGATCGAGACCTTGAGCCGGATGAGGTCCTTGATCTTACCCTTGAGCGGGATGCTGAAGACCCATTTGCGGACGCCGAGATGGTAGATGATGGCGTGCAGGGTCAGCGCCATCTCGAGCTCGCGATCGGTCATCTTGCCCTTGGCGCGGGCGGCCGGCGGCAGGCTGGAGCGGATAGCCAGCGCGATCGCCGGATAGATCCGCCGGCGCATGTCGCCATAGTAGCTGCGCGAGCTTTCCGACCAGGCGAGGCCGCCGTAAAGGAACAGGCGGAAGTTCTCCTTGGTCATCACCTTGTCGAAGTAGTCGCTGTAGAAGCCGACCAGGCGGTCCTCGAGGGGGATCGACTCGTCGGCGATCAGCGATACCCAGCCGGGATCGAAGGAACTTGCCTCGATCTCGTGGAAGATGCGGTCGATCATCGCGATCTTGGTCGGGAAGTACCGGAAGAGGAGGGGCTGGGTGACCCCGAGGCGCTGAGCCAGCTCCTCCGTCCCGCCGTTGAGGCCGCGCTCGGAGAAATACCGCTTGGCTTCATCGAGGATCAGTCGCTCGCGTTCCGCGGGCTTCAGCCGTCGCGACGGCGGCGAGGCTGAGCGCTTCTTCGCCTTTACCATATTCAGATCCGTCCCGGCCGGCCGGAGAGCGGCACCGCCGAGCTCTCGCGACCTATTGATAGCTTACTAAGCATATGCCCCCACGCGGAAATTTGCTCGCGAACGTAGTCGAAAGGGTGGCCGGCCGCCGGCCACCGGATTCTTGCTGATAGATCGATAAGTAAACCCGAGTTTGTCCTTGTCACCCGCGGTCGCCGGCCCCCAATATAGCCGCTGATACCGACACGGCCAGCGAGCGATTTCGCAGGGATAACGAGCTGTCGGCAGCACAGATCGGGAGGAGGAACGCCAATGACAATCAGGAACATTCGCCGGAACGGGACGGCGATCGCGGCGGCGGCGATGGTCGCGCTGGCGGCCGGGTCGGCCGCGGCCGGCAAGAAGGACGATACGCTCAACATCGGCTGGAGCCGCGTCGTCGAGAGCAACGACGTCTACTTCAACCAGGGCGTCCGCGAGGGAATGATCGTCGGCCGTCTGCTTTGGGACAACCTGGTCGAGCGCAATCCGACCACCGGCCAGTACGAGCCGCTGCTCGCGACGTCGTACAAGTGGGTCAACGAGACCACGCTGGACCTCGAGCTGCGGCAGGGCGTCAAGTTCCACAACGGCGCCGCCTTCACCGCCGAGGACGTCGTCTACACCCTCAACTGGACCTCGAATCCCGACAACAAAGTCGCGGTCCCGATCATGGTCAACTGGATCAAGAGCGCCGAGAAGCTCGGCGACTACTCGGTCCGCATCAACCTGAAAGCCCCGTTCCCGGCCGCGCTCGAGTACCTGAACGCGGCGATCCCGATCTATCCGCACGAGTATTACGCGAAGGTCGGCACCAAGGGCATGTCGGAAGCCCCGGTCGGCACCGGCCCCTATACGGCGAGCAACGTGCAGCCCGGACGAACCATCACGCTGACCAAGAACCCGAACTACCTGGTGGGCGGGCCGAAGGGCACCCCCACGATCGGCAAGATCGTCCAGCGCACGATCGCCGAGGAGCAGACCCAGGTCGCCGAGCTGCTGTCGGGTCGCCTCGACTGGATGTGGAACGCGACGCCGGATACCGCGGACAACCTCCGCAAGCGCCCGAACCTCACCGTCGTCGACGGCGAGACGATGCGCATCGGCTTCATCTCCTTCAACGCCAACGGCACCGGCGGTCCCAACCCGATGCAGAACCTCAAGGTTCGCCAGGCGGTGGCGCACGCGATCGACCGCGAGGGCATCACCAAGGCGCTTATCCGGGGCAGTGCGCGCGTGATCCCGTCCGCCTGTTATCCGACCCAGTTCGGCTGTGCCCAGGACATCCCGCAGTACGCATATGACCCGGCGAAGGCCAAGGCGCTGCTGGCCGAGGCCGGGTTCCCCAACGGCCTGGATATCGATCTCTACGGCTACCTCGACCGCCCGCACACCGAGGCGATCATGAACCAGCTGCGTCAGGTCGGCATCCGTCCGAACCTGCAGTGGCTGCAGTTCGGGCCGATGTTCACCGCCATGCAGCAGGGCAAGGCGCCGTTCACGCACCTGACCACCGGCGCGTGGTCGATCAACGACGTCTCGATCACGCTTCGCGGCAGCTTCGCCGGCGGGCCCTGGGACATCGCCCGCGACCAGCAGGTGATCGATCTCGTGCTCGGCGCCGACAAGATCGTCGACCAGGCCGAGCGCGCCAGGCTCTACAAGCAGGCCCTGACCCGCATCAACGAGCAGGTCTACTGGCTGCCTCTCAACACCTACTACATCACCTACGCCTTCACCTCGGACCTCGACTTCACGCCGCATCCGGACGAGGTCGCCAGGTTCTATCAGTCGAAATGGAAGTAATCCGGCCGCGTAGTACCGCCGTCAACGGCATCGGCTAGCGATGGGGGGCTATATCGCAAAGCGGGCGCTCCTCGCGCTGGCCGTCGCCGTGACCGTGTCGCTCGTCAACTTCACCCTGGTGCTGATGTCGGGCGACGTCGCGGTCTCGATCGGCGGCCCGACGGCGACCTACGAGCAGCTCGAGCGGATCCGCCGCGACCTCGGCCTCGACCAGCCGATCGTCATCCAATACCTGCGTTGGCTCGGCAACGCGGTTCGCGGCGACTTCGGCGACAGCCTGTTCTATCGAACCCCGGTCGCCGACCTGATCCTCGAACGATTGCCGGTGACGTTGAAGCTCGGCCTCTCGGCGATCGTATTCACCATCCTGGTCGCGATTCCGCTTGGCGTGCTGGCGGCCTTGCGCCCAAACAGCTGGCTGGATCGTGCTGCCCTGTCGCTTGCCGTCGCAGGTCAGGCGATGCCGAGCTTCTGGTTCGGGCTGATGCTGATCGTGCTGTTCAGCGTGATGTTCCCGGTCCTGCCGCCCTCGGGGGCGGAGAGCTGGGAGTATTTCATCATGCCGACGGTGGTTCTGGGCTACAGCGCGATGCCGGCGGTGATGCGCCTCACGCGCTCCGGCATGATCGAGGTCTTGAGCTCCGACTACATTCGCACCGCCTATGCCAAGGGCCTCCGTCACTTCAAAGTGCTGTTCAAGCATGCGCTCAGGAACGCGGTGATTCCGGTGGTGAGCCTCGCCGCCGTGCAGTTCGGCTACATGCTGGCGGGGTCGATCATCGTCGAGTCGATCTTCGCGCTCCACGGCACCGGCTTCCTTGCCTGGGAGGCGATGAAGACGGCGGACCTGCCGGTGGTTCAGGCGATCCTCTTCATCTTCTCGCTTTTCTACATCGTGCTGACCTTCCTCTCCGACATGTTGAACGCGTGGCTCGACCCGCGCATCCGGATCGGCTGATGACGGCCCAGGTCGCGCGCCCCGTTCCTCAGGCGACGGCGAAGGCCGGTCCCGGCTTCTGGCGTCGGGCGTGGCGTCACCGCGGACTGATGATTGGTTTCGGTATCGTCGCCGCGATCGTCGTGATCGCGATCTTCGCCCCGTTCCTGACCGGCAAGGATCCGTATTTCCAGGATCTCCTGAAGCGCCTGAGGCCGCCGGTCTGGGGCGGGGGCAGCTGGGACAATCCGCTCGGCACCGACAATCTCGGCCGCGACTACCTGACCCGGCTTCTCTACGGCTCGCGGATCTCGCTGCTGATCGGCATCGCCGCGGCGCTGGTTGCCGGGTTCATCGGCACAGTGCTCGGCATCTCGGCCGGTTACTTCGGCGGCCGCGTCGATCTCGCCGTCACCTTCCTGATCTCGGTGCGGCTCTCGATGCCGGTGGTTCTGGCGGCGCTCGCCGTCGTGTCGCTGATCGGCGGATCGCTCGTCGTGGTGATCGCGGTGATCGGCTTGCTCAACTGGGACCGCTTCGCCGTGGTGATGCGGAGCGCCACGCTTCAGGTGCGCGATCTCGACTACGTGACGGCAGCGCGCTCGGTCGGCTGTTCGAACGTGCGGATCTTGCTGACTGAGATCCTGCCGAACGTCGCAAGCCAGTTGATCGTCGTCGCCACGCTCGAGATGGCGCATGCGATCCTGCTCGAGGCCGCGCTCAGCTTCCTCGGCCTCGGCGTGAAGCCGCCGCTTCCCTCATGGGGCTTGATGGTGGCGGAGGGAAAGAACCACCTGCTGTTCGAGCCCTGGCTGGTTGCGATTCCGGGCAGCGCGCTCTTCCTGCTGCTGCTGGCGATCAACCTGGTCGGCGACGGCATCCGCGACGTGACGGCGCCGGACGGACGCTGACTTCTCCAGGCGTACTGCGCGGGAGAAGAAAACCGTCGAATTTCCTCAGGCTTTGGAATGGAGCGCGAGACGCTCCGGTGGGAAGCTCGTCATCGGATTTCGCTCAAGGAGAGCGCGCGATGACGCTGCACCTCGATCTTCTCACCGCCGAATGCGGCAATATCTTCGTCGTCGGTGAAGTCGCCCTGCCGAAGGAGCAGCCGGTGACCGAACGTCGCGTGGCCGCTCAGCCGAGCCAAGCCGATACACCATCCGAGATCGATGCGCCGGCGGGTGTCTGGGGATACTGATGCGTTGGGATCTCGTCGCTCGTGCCGCGCTGGTCGGCGCGCTGGCGGCTGTGGTCGCGCTTTTCGGCGTGAACTAGGCCGAGACGCGCCGCCAGGGGGCGGTCGCCCGGCTTTCCTGGGCTTCGGCCGAAGCTGGCTGGTAGTGGTGCGTCACCGCGACCACGGCACCTGACTTGAGCGCTTCCCGCGTGCCCGCATGGGCGACGTCGAGCGTGTCGAACCCTGTCCGTGCCAGGAACTTGATCTGGTCGCGCAGCACTTCGCCGGTTGCGCGCAGTTCGCCCTTGTAGCCGTAGCGGTCGCGGAGGATGCGGGCCACGGAATAGGGGCGTCCGTCGCTGTACTTGGCGAAGCGGAGCGTCACCAGCGCGATGCGATCCAGGTGGTCGGCCACGCCGTCCAGGCTTTCGCCCGGGTCCAGCACGACTCCGATCGCATCGTTGCGCGCACGCAGCGTCTGGATCTCGGCAAGGAAGCGGGTCCGGCCGACGGCAACCTGACCGCTCTGCGGCAGAGGCTGGTCGTCCGTCGGGAACGACCAGGTATCGGCTTGGAAGCGGCCGTCGCGGAACACGTCACCGGGCATAGAGGGATTCCTTGAACGGCTCCTGGCCCAGGCGCCGGTAGGTGCTGAGAAATGGCTCGTCATCCGCAGCGCGAAGCCTGAGATAGGTGTCCACCACCGTCTCGACCGCATCGACGATGCCTTCGGACGAAAAGCCGGGGCCGATGATCTCGCCGATCGAGCAGGTCTCGTCGCCCGAGCCGCCGAGCGTGATCTGGTAGAACTCCTCGCCCTTGCGGTCGACGCCGAGGATGCCGATGTGGCCGACATGGTGGTGGCCGCAGGCGTTGATGCAGCCTGAGATCTTGATCTTGAGGTCGCCGATGTCGGCCTGCCGGTCGATGTCGGCGAAGCGCTCCGAGAGGCGCTGCGCCACCGGAATCGAGCGCGCATTGGCGAGCGAGCAGAAGTCGAGGCCGGGGCAGGCGATGATGTCGGTAACAAAGCCCGTATTGGCGATCCCGAGACCTAACCTTTGCAGCTGCGCGAACACGGTCGGAATGTCGTCCAGCTTCACGTGCGGCAGCACGAGGTTCTGCTCGTGGCTGACGCGGAGCTCGTCAGAAGAGTAGCGCTCGGCGATGTCGGCGATCGCATCCATCTGGTCTGATGTCGCATCGCCCGGAGGCGCGCCGATCGGCTTCAGCGAGATCGTGACGATGCCGTAGCCCGGCACCTTGTGCGGATGGACGTTGCGTCGGGCGAACAGCGCCAGCGCCGGATCGACCTTCTTCGCTGCTTCGTATGACGCCGAGATTGCCGGCAGTGCCTCGAGAGCGGGCAGCGCGAAGTAGCGCGCGATCCGATCGACCTCTGGCTTGGGCACTGTCAGCGCCTTGCCCTGCAACGCCGCGAACTCGGCCTCGACCGCGCGAGTGAGCTCGGCCTCGCCCATCTCGTGGACGAGGATCTTGATCCGCGCCTTGTACTTGTTGTCGCGCCGGCCTTCGAGGTTGTAGACGCGGAGGATCGCCTCGCAATAGGCCAGCAGGTCGGCCTCGGGCAGGAAGTCGCGCACCTTCTTCGCCACCATCGGCGTACGGCCCTGGCCGCCACCGACCCAGACCGCGAAGCCGCGCTCGCCCTTGTCGTTCACCTTCACGTGCAGGCCGATGTCGTGCACCTGGATGGCAGCACGATCGCTCTCGGAGCCGGTCACCGCGAGCTTGAACTTGCGCGGCAGGAACGAGAATTCCGGGTGCAGCGAGGACCACTGCCGTAGGATCTCGGCATAGGGCCTGGGATCGGCGACCTCGTCAGCGGCCGCACCGGCGAAGTGGTCGGCGGTCACATTGCGGATGCAGTTGCCCGATGTCTGGATCGCATGCATCTCGACCTCGGCCAGCTCCTCCAGGATCCGAGGCACGTCGGCGAGCTGGATCCAGTTGAACTGCAGGTTCTGGCGCGTGGTGAAGTGGCCGAAACCCTTGTCGTAGGCGCGGCCGATATGGGCCAGGCGCCGAAGCTGGCGTGAGGACAGGGTTCCGTACGGGATCGCGATCCGGAGCATGTAGGCGTGGAGCTGCAGGTAGACGCCGTTCATGAGGCGGAGCGGCTTGAACTGGTCCTCGGTCAGCTCGCCCGAAAGGCGCCGTGCGACCTGGTCGCTGAACTCGGCGACGCGCTCCTTGACGAACGCGTGATCGAACTCATCGTAGCGGTACATCGAAAGCTCCTCAGACCGACGGGCCGGGCAGGACGATCGTCGGTCCGGCATCGCGGATGCGTTCGCGCAGGCTCGTCGGCTTGCCGCCGTCCACCTCGATCAGCACCGGCTCGACGACGATGTTCGCGTCGTGATCGGCCTTGGCGAGCACGAGCAGGCGGTCGGCGGCTTCTTGCGTGTCGGCGATCTCGGCGAGCGAGGCGTGATTGCCCCACCTGCCGTCATGGGTGCGATAGACGACCGCACCCGAGCGGAGGTCGTTGGCGGTGGCGACGACGGGGCGGAACGGCTTCGATGCTTTGGGCACTTGGGGTCTCTAGGCGGCGAGGGACGGAGCCATCGGAACGACGGCGGTGATGCCGGGGACGAGCTCGTGCTCGATTCCGGCGTGACGCAGCGCTGCGCTTTCGGCGAAGGACGCAGCGAGGCGGACGACGTGCTGGCCTGACCGCGCGAGGCGGATCAGCAGCGCCGCCGGATCTGCGTCCGCCGGAATGTGCCGGGCGTCGCGGCGTGCGATCGCGAGGAGATCGGCGGGCACGCCCGAGTCATGAATGACCGTGTCGGCGCATAGCATCAGGCGCTGGGCGCGCAGCGTCAGCAGATCCGCGTTCTCGGGCGCAAAAACGAAGAAAACCTTCCCTGTCACGCGCTCTGTCGCAACATCGAGATCGTGAAGCGCCAGATCGCGCGCGCGGTCGATGTCGCCGGACAGCGCGGCGGCGCCGGCGCGGCCGTCGAGGACGTGCCACCAGAACCGCCGGCGGGCGGCGTTGCCGGGCAGCCGGTCGAGGACCGACGCGCGGATCGCGCGCGCAAGCTCGCCGAGATTGGCCAGTGTCGCGGGCAGGAGCGCGTCGATCAGCGCCCGCACCCGTTGCGTCAGTACAGGAGCCGCGCCGTCGGAGGCGATGGCGACGGTGACGCTGCCGCGGTCGACGATCGACGGCATCGCGAAGTCGGTCAGGTACGGACGGTCGACGGCGTTGATCGCGACGCCGGAGGCTCGCGCCAGCACCGCTAGGTGTTCGTCCTCTGCAGCATCCTCGGTCGCGAGGAAAAGGAGGGCCATACCGGCCAGGTCGGCAGCGGTCGGATAGGCCGCTACCAGCTCGACGTCGGCGGCAGATGCAGCCGCAACCAGGTCGCGATGTGGCGCTGGAGAATAGAGAGTGATCCTTGCCTGGGTTCGGGTCAGCAGGTCGAGCTTTGCAAGCGCCGCCATGCCATTGCCGACGATCCCGACTGGCTTGCCCGCAACGTCATAGGAGAGCGGCAAATAGCGGCGCTTCGTGCTCATGAAGAAGGATAAAAGGCCTCCCCGAAGGGCGAAGCAATCCTGCCGGAAAGAAAAGAACCTGCTTCCGGAGGCGGCCTAAGCCATGGGATTTTATTCTCTTTTCACGGTGCGCGAGGGCACCCCCTTCATGCCGCGCCCCGACCGTCATCCATAATTAACATGTAGGTAATGTAAAAAATATATTCATGCATTTTTTTAAGCGGTTCGCGTATCTACAGCGGTGCGGATCTGCGGTATCGCAGATCCAGAGCGTGGAGACGCCGCATGGACCGCATCGACCGGAAGATCCTTCTTGCCCTGCAGAACGACGCCTCGATCTCGATTGCCGAGCTCTCGAGCCGCGTCGGCCTCTCGCAGACGCCATGCTGGAAGCGGATCCAGAAGCTCGAGGCGCAGGGCGTGATCACTCGGCGCGTGGCGCTGGTCGATTCCGACAAAGTCGGGCTCGGCCTCACTGTCTTCGTCTCGATCGAGACCAAGGATCATTCGAAGGACTGGATCGAGCAGTTCGCCGGTTCGATCTCAGCGATGCCGGAAGTGGTCGACGTCTACCGCATGGCCGGCGATGTCGACTACATGCTGAAGGTCGTGGTCGCCGACATGGCGAGCTACGACGCCTTCTACAAGAGGTTGATCGAGTCGACGCCGCTCAAGAACGTGACCTCACGCTTCGCGATGGAGCGGATCAAGTCGACGACCGAGCTGCCGATCACAATCCGTTAGCGCCAGATGCGGCCGCGCGCCTTCACCTTGTCGAGCCGCTCCCAGGTTGCCGCGTCGGTGGCAATGACCTTGTGTCCCGTCGGCTGCGGCGGCGCGGTCCGCCAGCCCATCGCGGCGATCACCGTCTCCGACTGGTAGTAGCGCATCATCGCCGCGGTGATGAGCGCCTGGACCGCAGCCCTGCCTTCGATACGACGCAGTATCTCGGCGCGCTTGTCGACAGGCGCCGAAATGAAAGACGCTTCGCCACCCGCCTCGTTCGCAATTTCGCGCAGCGCCTCGGCGTGAGGCGAGGCATCGAGCCCGATCATCGACCCTGCCGGCAAGCCGGAAACTCCGGGCAACAGCGTGTCGAGCACGGCATCTCGGAAGGTGCTCATGCGACGTCGCTCGCGACGCCGTCGGCTAGCTTGAGGCCGAGCGCGCCGATGGTCGAGCCTGGGTTCACGGCGCCGACGGTCGGGAACAGACTACCATCCGCGACCATCAGGTTGCGGACGGTGTGGCTGCGCCCCTGACCGTCGACGACCGAGGTCTTGGGATCGCTTCCCATCCTTGCGGTGCCGAGCAGATGCCAGCCCGTCGATGGCGCCAGCGGAATCCGGAGCACGCTCTCGGCGCCGGCGGCGCGCAGGAACTCCTCGCCGCGATCGAGGCCGAAGTCGAGGCTCTTCCGCGAATGCTCCGACAGCGTGTAGTCAAGCTTCACGCCGGGCAGGCCGTCGGCCTCGGTCTTGTTGGTCAGCGAGACACGGTTGTGCTCTTCCGGTAGGTCCTCAGCCAGGACCAGCACCGCCATCGAATGCTTGAATTCCTTGCGCAGAAATTCCTGGGGCTCCCGGCCCCAGGCACGCGGCGTGATGCGCATCGCCTGGCTCAGCAGCGAGTTCTCTCTGGTGACTTGGATATGGACGCCGCGCTTGAAGGCACGCTTCGGATCGGTCTCGTAGAACTCGTGGCTGTAGAGCGCGCAGCCGACGGGACCGACCGGCCCGTCCAGCTCCTCGGCGAAGTTGGCGCGGAGATAGGCAGCCGGGTGGAACATCAGGTTCCGGCCCAGCGCCGGGCTGTCGACGCCGGAGGCGAGGAGGAGGCGCGCAGTGCCAATGCCATTGCCGGCGACGACGACCAGCGACGCCGGCTGCACGACCTCGTTGCCCTCAGGATCGCGATAGCGCACGCCGGTCGCGCGGCCGGCTTCGATTTCCACCTGCTGGACGATGCAGCTCGGCCGTAGCTCGACGCCGGCGGCGATTGCGCGCGGCCAATAGGTCACATCGACCGACATCTTGGCGCCGATCGGGCAGCCTTGCAGGCAGGGACCGCAGTGATTGCAGGCGGCACGGTCGCCGTAGGGTGCCGAGTTCACCGCGGCGTCGACGGGCCACCAGTGCCAGCCCAGCCTGTCGAAGCCCTTGGCCGCAGCCATGCCGAGCCGGCCGAGCGGGAACGGTGGCATCTGGCGTGGCGACTTCGGCGGATACGCCGGATCGCCGTTCAAGCCCGCCACGCCGCAGATGCGGTCGTTCTCGTCGTAATAGGGTTCTAGGTCGAAATAGTCGAACGGCCAGTCGTCGCCGACGCCGTCCAGGGTCTTCGTCTTGAAGTCGGATGGATGCAGCCGCGGGAAGTGCGCGGCCCAGGTCATGGTGGAGCCGCCGACGCCGTTCCACATCAGCGGCTTGAACGCCGATTGATCGTCGTCGATCGGATAGTCGTCGGTTTGCAGCTTCTGGCCCGACTTGAGCCGCGTGTTCGGCGGCGTCGCCCAGGCACCGAAGGAGGAGCTCTGCCACTCCTGCATAAGCGACGGCATCGCCTTGCGGTCGACCCACGGCCCGCGCTCCAGGCAGACGATGCGGAGCTTTGGCGCCTTTGCCGCGAGCCGCGCGCAGAAGGCGGCCCCACCGAAGCCCGCGCCGACCACGATGACGTCGACCGGGTCCTTCCGCATCAGAGCACGCGGGCGACGCGGTTGAGCGCTTCCTCGGTCGCCTCGAGATCGGCGACCAGCGCGATGCGTATATAAGGCGTGCCGGTGTTGGTGCCGTCCGGCTCCGGACGGGTCAGGTAAGCGCCGGGCAGCACCTTGACCCCGGCCTTCTCCCAGAGCCGCTTGGTCGCGGCCTCGCCGTCGCCGACGTCGATCCAGAGATAGAAGCCACCCTTGGGCCGGGTGACGCGGAAGCGCGGGCCCAGGATGCGCTCGGCCATGTCGAACTTCTTGCGATAGAGCGCCCGCGTCGCCTCGACATGGGCATCGTCGTTCCAGAGCGCGGTCGCGGCGTCGAGCGCCGCCATCGGCGTCGCCGCGGCCGCGTATGTCCGGAGCCGCTGCATCAGCTGCGTCTCCTTCTTCGCCCCGACGCCGAAGCCGGAGCGGAGCCCCGGGACGCTGGAGCGCTTCGACAGCGTGTGGAAGGACATCAGGTTGTCCATCGAGCCGCCGAGCTCGGCCGCGGCCTCGAGCGCGCCCGGCGGCCTCATATCGGTCGCATAGATCTCGGCGTAGCATTCGTCGGCGACGAAGAGGAAGTCGTGCCGGCGGGCGAGCCCGATCGCCTTCTTGAGATAGGCGAGATCGGCGACCGCGCCCTGCGGGTTGCTCGGCGTGCAGAGATACATGATCTGCGTCCGCGCCAGTGTCTCTGCCGGGATCGCATCGAGATCGGGAAGGAAGCCTTTCGCCGCGGTCGCCGGCAGGTAGACCGGCTCGGCGCCGGCGAGCGTCGCCGCACCGATATAGACCTGGTAGGCCGGGTTCGGCATCAGCGCGAACGGGGCGGGACCGCCGTTCGGAGGCGGCGAGATCGCGACCGTCGCCGCCATGTAGAGACCCTCGCGCGTCCCGGCGCAGGGGAAGATCATCGTATCCGGCTCGATCATCCCGTTCGGCAGGCGATAGCGGCGCTCCAGCCAGCCCAGCGCGGCCCGGCGGAACTCCGGCGTGCCGTTGATGGGCGGATAGCGGTTCCAGGTCGGATGCCCGCGGTCGACCAACTCGCGGACGATCGCTGGCGGCGCGTGCTGCGGCTCGCCGATCGACATGTTGATCGGCGGCGCGTTCCCGAAGGGTGGCACGCCGTCGAGAAGACGGGTCAGCCGTTCGAATGGATAGTCGCGGAGGCTTTCGAGGCGGGCGTTTGCCATGAGCGTGAGGTTACGAGGAGGACGCGGGGCAAGGGAACCGGGATCGTAGGATCGCGGACCAGTCTGGAGGTGGAACCTGAGCTGATATCTGCTATTCGGGGCTGGCGCATGTCCCAGCCCACGACCAGCCCTCTCCACGCCGTCCTCGGGATCATCTGCCTCGGGTCGCTCTGGGGGCTGATGATGTCCCTGGCCAAGATGGCGTCCGGCGCTGGCGTGCCGCCGCTCAGCTACTCCCTCTGGCAGTCGACCGGGGCGGCGACCCTGCTGCTCGTGCTCGCCTTCTGGCGCGACCTGCGGTTCGGCTTCGGCTGGCAGCACATCCGCTTCTACTTGGCGATGGGCATCTTCAGCATCGCGCTGCCGAACGCCAACATGGCGCTCTGCGTGAAGCACATCCCGGCCGGGCTGATGTCGCTGCTGGTGAACCTCTCGCCGGTGGTAACCTACGCGCTCGCGGTCATGATCCGGCTGGAGCCGTTCTCGGGCTCGCGCGCGCTCGGCATACTGATCGGGCTTTCCGGCGTCGTCGTGCTGATGAGTCCCGGTGTGGCGCTGCCCTCGGCCGAGCTGCTGCCCTGGATCCTCCAGGCGCTGCTCACGCCGGCGCTCTACGGGCTCGGCAACATCATCGGCGTCAAGATGCGGCCTAGCGACCGCAACGCGCCGATCGTGATGGCGGCCGGCATGCTGGGAGGTGCGATCAGCTTCCTCCTGCCGGCGGCGACTGCGCTCGATCAGCTTTACGTGCCCTGGCCGCCGCTGCTGCCGGGCGAGTGGGCTCTGGTCGCCGTGATGTTCGTCTCGGTCTGCTCCTACATCCTCTATTTCGATCTGCTCCGCCGCGTCGGCGCGGTCTTCGTCAGCCAGGCTTCGTACGCCGTGGCTCTCTCCGGCCTCTGCTGGGGCTGGCTGTTCTTCGGGGAGACCATTGGGCTCGGCGTCGTGCTCAGCGCGGCGCTGATCTTCGCCGGCCTCTATCTGGTCAATCGCCGGCCGGCAGCGCCGGCCTAGCGCACATTGCCGGGGGCGTCCGCCGGCCAGAGATGGTGCCACCAGTGCACCGCGATCGCGATGCAGGCGACGAGACCGCCGACCGAGTAGAGTATCCCGGTCGCGCGGAATCCGAGATGCTCGATCAGCGGCCCGGTCGCGACCAGCCCGACCGGAAGGCCGTAGACCGCGAGCATGCGCACGCCCATGACCCGCCCGCGCAAGCGAGGCTCGGACGTTCGCACCAGCATCGCCGCGAGCGGCACCAGGCACAGGCTCTGGGCGAGGCCCGCGAGGGTCATCATCACCAGGCCGCCGATCTCGGTCTCCTGGAAGGCGAAGACGAAGAGCAGCGCGTGCCAGATGCCGGCGAAGACGATCATCATCCGGGCGGGCCGGATCGAGGCACCGTGGGTCGAGAGCGCGATCGACCCCGTGATCGCGCCGACCGCGAAGCTGGCGACGAGATAGCCAAGGCCCGTCTGGTCGATGCGGTAGACCTCGCGCGCGACGTAGGGCAGCAGTCCGTTCGACCAGGGATAGGCGGTCAGGTTGACCAGGAAGGCGATCGCCGTCGCCGCCAGCAGGTGCGGCGTCCGCCATACATAGGCGAGACCTTCGCTGAGATCGCGCCAAGGCGAGGAACGGGACGGCATTCCGGACATCTCGCCGATCGTATGGGCCGCCGGACCGGCGCCGGCGACGCCCAGCGTCAGGAGGAAGCTGATGCCGTAGAACAACGTGATCACGAGATAGGCCGGCCCCATGCCGAGGGTCGCCACGACCGCCGCGCCGGCGAGCGCCCCGGCGATCCGGGCGGAATCCCCGGTGATGCGCGAGACACCCATGGCACCGACCAGCAGCGGCTGCGGGATCGTGCTCCCGATGATCGCATTCCGCATGACGAGGTCGGATGAACGGATCGAGCTCATCACCGTGGCGACGACAAAGACGGAAACCGGCGACACCGTTCCGCTGAAGATCAGGATCATCAGCGTGAGGGAGAGGATGGTGTAGCTCACCCGCATCAGGCAGAGCAGGTTGCGGTGGCCGATCCGGTCGCCGACGACCCCGAACATCGGGGCCAGCAGCGTGCCGATGAAGATCACCGACCCGAACAAGGTCAGCATCATGACCGAACCGGTCTCGACCAGGATGTACCAGCCGAGGATGACGCCCTCCATCTCCTGGGCCCAGGAGGTGGCGAGGTCGGCCGGCCACTGGAAGCGGAAGCTGCGGGTCTGGAATGGGGCCAGGACCGGCGGCCGCTGGCTAGCGCTCACGCGTCCAGGCCCCCGGGAAGCCGTTCCGGCGGGGCCGGCGGCGCGTTTCCTCCACTTTCATTCCGCCGATATTCTCACCCATCGACCGGGGCGTCACGCCGATTGCGTCCCAGGCGAAGCGCCGTTGACCATCGCTTTGCAGCCGATAGTCTCGGTTCGAGGTTCAGGGAGGACGTCATGCCCATTCTCAAGGTCGGCCTGGCCCAGGCGCGGCAGAGCCCCGATTTCGACACGAACGCAGCGACGATCTTTCGCTTCATCGAGGAGGCGGGGAAGGCAGGCGTCCAGATCCTGTGCTTCCCCGAGACCCAGACCGTGGGGTACCGGGTCGACATCACGCCGACCGACACGCCGGTCGAGCCGGCTCGTCTGCAGGCGCTGCACGAGAAGGTCGCCAAGCGGTGCGGCGAGCTCAGGATGGCTTGCATCCTCGGCACCGAGATGCCGCTCGAGTCGAACCCGCTCAAGGGCAAGCCGTACAACTCGGCGCTGACGATCTCGCCGGAAGGCAAGATCCTCGGCGTCCATCACAAGACCAAGCTGACCCCGCTGGATGCGGTCGCCTACAGCAAGGGCGAGGGCTTCGACGTCTACGAGCTGTTCGGCGTGAAGGTCGGCGTCGTCATCTGCTACGAGGCGTTCCGCTTCGCTTCCAGCACGCGCGCCTGCGTCGCCAAGGGGGCGCAGGTGGTCTTCCACCCTCAGAACAACACCACGCGTCCGAACGACTGGAAGATCCCGGTCCATCACGCGATGGCGACGACGCGGGCGGCCGAGAACACCGTCTGGTTCCTCACCACCAACATCTGCCACGATCAGCACCAGAACTGCCGGACGATGGTGATCTCTCCGGACGGCGTGGTGAAGGCGCAGTCGGAGCTCAAGCGCGAGGATCTGGTGATCGCCGACATCGACACCGATCTGGCCACGCGCGCCATGTACAAGTTCGACGTCGGCGAGACCGCGGATGACGACCTGGCAAAGATGCTGTTCGCCGATACGGTGAAGAAGGGCGAGTACAAGGCCGCCTGACGCTGGAGAGGGATATGAGCCTGCCGGAACCCTCATACGGGATCGTCGTCGCAGAAAACGTCATGGTCCCGATGCGGGACGGCGTCAGGCTCGCGACCGACATCTATCGTCCGATGGGGGACGATGGAAACCCGCTGCCGGGCCCGTTCCCCACCATCGTCTACCGGACCTCCTACGACAAATCGAACCCGGTGGCCCACATCGAGCCGGTGGCGCGCTTCTTCGTGCCCCGCGGCTACGTGTGCCTGCTCCAGGACCTCCGCGGTCGCGGCAAGTCGGAAGGGACGGGGCAGTACTTCCACGTCGCCAACGTCAACGAAGGCAAGGACGGCCACGACACGATCGAATGGGCGGCGAAGCAGCCCTGGTGCAACGGCCGCATCGGCATGTGCGGCAGCTCGCATATGGGCATCGTCCAGAATGCGGCGGCACTCGAGCAGCCGCCGCACCTGAAGGCGCTCTGGGTCGACGTGGCGCCGACGCATTTCTTCGACGGTTGTGCCCGCGAGGGCGGTGCCCAGGCGCTCCACATGTTCGGCGCGCTCTTCCTGCACGGCTTCGACGCCCAGGAGATCCGCGACGATCCGGCGGCGCGCAGGCGCCTGGAGACGGCGGTCGAGAACCTGCGCGATCAACTCTATCGCATCCCGTTCAAGCCGGGCCACACGCCGCTCTCGCCCAACCCAAACTTCGAAGAGCTGCTGTTCCGCTACCAGTGCAATGGCGTGAAGGACGACTGGTGGAAGATGCCGGTTATGGACCTGGAGCCCAACATCGGACGCTTCGCCGACATCCCGGTCATCCTCTCCAGCGGCTGGTACGACCCTTTCGCGCTCGACGCCTCGCGGCAGTTCGTGTCGCTCTCGAAGAAGAACAAGTCGGTGACCCAGCTCCTGCTGGGCCCCTGGAACCACGGCTCGATGAAAGGCGACGGCGTCAGCCATGTCGGCGAGGTCGACTTCGGCCCGACCGCCGCCTGGGGCAACGCGGTCTACAACCGTGAACGGCTGCGGTGGTTCGAGCGCTGGCTCCGCGATGTTCCGACCGGCGTCGAGGACGATCCGCCGGTGCGCGTTTTCATCATGGGCGGCGGCAACGGCACGCGGACGGCGGAAGGACGCATCCGCCATGGCGGCCGCTGGATCGAGGCGAAGACCTGGCCGCTGCCGGACGCCAGGCCGACGCCCTGGTACCTGCGCGCGGGCGGCGGCCTCTCGACCGAGGTGCCGAGCGATGGCGGGGCGGTCGAGTGGGTGCACGACCCGGAGCACCCGGTGCCGACGCTGGGCGCGGCGGTCACCGGCTTCTACGAATGGTCGCTGATCCCGAAGGACCTCGACCCCCGTTATGTCCATCCGCGCGGTCGCATGCGGACGCTCGTGCCGGATGGCCCTCTGCACCAGAAGGAGCGTCCGAACCAGGTCGCCTGCCAGGCGCCCTGGCCGCTGCTCGCCGAACGTCCGGACGTGATGGTGTTCCAGACGGAGCCGCTGACCTGGCCGGTCGAGATCGCCGGGAACATCGAGGCGAAGCTCTGGGTCTCGTCCTCGGCGCGCGACACCGACATCACGGTGAAGCTGATCGACGTGCATCCCCCGACCTTGGCCCATCCGGACGGCTTCCACATGCCGCTGGTCGACGGCATCCTTCGCCTCCGCTTCCATGGCGGCTTCGATAAGGAGCGGCTGCTGGAGCCGGGCAAGGTCTATCCGATCACCGTCCGCCTGCCGCCGGTCGCGAACCTGTTCGCTGTCGGCCACCGCATCCGGGTCGATGTCGCCTCGAGCAATTTCCCGCGCTTCGACGTCAATCCGGGCACTGGCGAGCCGCTCGGGCGACACACGCATACGGTCAAGACCCAGAACACGCTCTGGCTCGACAAGGCGCGGCCGTCGCAGATCGTGCTGCCGCTCCTGAGCGACGGGGAGGAGTAGGGGATAGCGCTCCCTGCGATTGACTTGCACGGAGACCCTGCCGACAATCCGTTTCAAGGGGCTCAAAACAGGGAGATAGACAATGGTGCGCACTTTCATCCGCCCGTCTCGTCGCCGGTTCCTGCAGGGCGCGGCGGCTGCTTCGGCGGGCCTAAGCTCTCCCTTCGTCATCTCGGCCCGTGCGGCCGAGACCCTGGTGGTCAACGCCTATGGCGGCGAGTTCCAGGACATCTTCATGAAGACGACGGTCGAGCCCTTCGAGAAGAAGTTCGGCGTCAAGATCACCTATGACGATGCCGGTTCGGCCTCCGAGGACTACGCCAAGATCCGCGCCACGCGCGGCGCCCCCGGCTTCGACGTCGCCGCCGAGCTGACGCCGCCCGAGATCATCCTCGGGCAGAAGGAGAAGCTGCTCGAACCGATCACCGAGAAGGAGGTGCCGAACCTCAAGCATGTGTGGAAGAAGAGCAGCCAGGTGATCCCGAACACGGGCATCGTCCACACCTACCAGTACACGGCGCTGATCTGGAACAAGAAGCAGATCGAGAAGCCGGGATCCTGGGCCGACTACTGGATGCCGAACGCGAAGTATGGCGACAAGATCAAGGGCCACGTGATGGCGTTCGAGCCGGGCAACCTGCTCTCGATCTACGCCCTGATCATGGCCGCCAAGCTAAAGGGCGGCGGCGTCGAGAACATGGAGCCGGCCTGGGACATCCTGAAGGCCCAGAAGCCCTGGGTCGGTGCGACGGTGATGGCCTCGGCCGCCGCGGCTCCCTATTTCGAGAACGAGCAGATCTGGATCGCGCCCTACTGGAACGCGCGCGCCGCCTACTACGAGGCACAGAAGTATCCGATCGGCCTCACCATCCCGAAGGAGGGCACGATCGGCCTCGCCAACTGCGCCGGCATCCCCGTCGGGGCGACCAACAAGAAGCTGGCCTTCGAGTTCCTGAACTGGCGTCTCGACAAGGATGTCCAGCGCGCCTTCCATCTCGCCTACTACTCGAGCCCCGGCCGCCCGGACATCACCGACTGGCCGCAGGAATACAAGGACGCGCAGATCACCACCGAGGCGCAGATGGCCGCGACCGACTTCCCGGACGCCGAGGTGATCGCCGCCAAGCGCCGCGACTGGACCCGCCGCTGGCAGGAGGTCATGGCGTAGCCAGACGCAGAGGATGTGCCTTACCCCCCTTCCTAGCCTTCCCCCGCAAGGGGGGAAGGGACACGAAAGCCGGCATTTCGTACCCCCTCCCCCTCGACGGGGGAGGGATGGGGAGGGGGTGACTCGTAGGGCTCGGCTTTTTTGACAGCCCGCACCCGCCAGGTCGTGCCGTTCCTGCTGGTGGGGTTGCCGGCGCTCTTCCTGCTCGTCTTCTTCGTGATCCCGACGGCGTTCCTCTTGTCGGCGAGCTTCATCGAGTCGGACGGGGTCATCATGACCGGCGTCTGGACCACGCAGAACTACACTGACCTTCTCAGCCGTCCGCTCTACCAGCAGGCGATCCTCCGGACCTTCGGGATCGGCATCGCCGTCGGCGTCACCGTGATCGTGCTTTCTTATCCGCTCGCGTATTTCCTGGTCCGGACGACCAGCCGGTGGCGCGGATTCCTGATCGCGCTGTCGTTGTCGCCGCTGCTCGCCAGCGTGATCGTCCGCACCTACGGCTGGTGGGTGATTCTGAATCGCGAAGGGGCGATCAACTCAGGCCTGCTCGCGCTCGGCGTCATCGATCAGCCGCTGGCGCTGCTGCCGTCGTCGATGGCGATCACGGTGGGCTTGAGCCACGCGCTGCTGCCCTATGGCGTGCTGACCATCATGGCCTCGCTCAACGGGCTCAACCCGAACGTCGAGCGCGCGGCGATGAGCCTGGGCGCCGGCCGCGTCCGCACCTTCCTCACCGTTACGCTGCCGCTGACCCTCCCGGGTATCGTCGGCGGCTTCCTGCTCGCCTTCGCGATCGCGATCAGCGCCTACGCGACGCCGGCGATCCTGGGGGGGCCCGGGACGCAGGTCATGGCGACATTGATCCGGAGCTTCATGGTGCAGGCGCTCGACTGGGCGCTGGGGTCGGCGATGGGGGCGATCCTGCTGGTCAGCTCGATCGCCTTGCTGCTGCTGACGTCCGCGCTCGGCGGCCGGAGGGCCGGATGAACAAGTGGCCCTGGACCCTGCTCAAGGTGACGGTCGCCGCGATCTACCTGTTCATCCTGGGCCCGATCCTGATCACGGCGGCGGTCTCCTTCAACGAGACCAACCGCTCGTTCTTCCCGCCGCGCGGATTCTCGCTCAGATGGTGGGGCGAGGCCTTCGCGCCGCAATGGGTGCAGCCCCTGATGTTCAGCCTGGAGCTCGCGGCGCTGACCGCGCTGATCGCGACCGCGATCGGCGTGCCGCTGGCCTTCGCCTTCCAGCGCTACGATTTCCCCGGCAAGACGATCATCCGCACGGTCACGCTCGGTCCCCTGATCCTGCCGACGCTGGTCACCGGCATCGCGCTCCTGCAGTTCCTGACCGTGATCGGGCTCGGCCGCTGGCTCGGATACTGGGCGCTGCTGATCGGCCACGTGATCATCTGCCTGCCGTTCAGCGTGCGCACGATCGCGATCAGCCTGCAGGCGATGCCGGGCAGCGTGGAGAATGCGGCCGCCAATCTCGGCGCCGGCCCTCTCTCGGTACTCCGCTACGTGACCTTCCCGATCATCATGCCCGGCATCTTCGCCGGCATGGCCTTCGCCTTCATCCACAGCTTCACCGACATCAACATGTCGCTGTTCATTGCCAAGCCCGGACAGCGGCCGGTCACGGTCGCCATCATGTCCTTCCTCGACTTCGGCTTCGCCCCCACCTTGGCGGCGCTGTCGATCCTGTCGCTGATGATTCCATTGGTGCTGATCGCGATCCTCGGCCGCTTCGTCGGCATCGGCAACTTCCTCTACCAGGAGCAGGGACGTGGCTGAACCGGCGCTCAAGCTGGAAAAACTGGTCAAGCGTTTCGGCGCGCACGCGGCTGTGGACGGCATCGACCTTGCGGTCGAACCGGGCGAGTTCGTCACCCTGTTGGGCCCCAGCGGCTGCGGCAAGACCACGACGCTCAACCTGATCGCCGGATTCCTCCTGCCCGACGACGGCCACATCCGGCTCGGCGGCCGCTTGGTCGAAAGCCTGCCCCCGTTCCAGCGCGACCTCGGCATGGTGTTCCAGGACTACGCGCTCTTTCCGCACATGACCGTCGCCGACAATGTGGCCTTCGGCCTCAGGATGCGGAAAGTCGCGAAGGAAGAGATCGCCAGGCGGGTCGGAGACGCGCTGGCTCTGGTCAAGCTCGAGGGCTACGGCGGGCGCCGCCCGAACCAACTCTCCGGCGGCCAGCGTCAGCGGGTCGCGCTCGCCCGCGCGCTGGTGATCCGCCCGACGATGCTGCTGCTCGACGAGCCGCTCTCGAACCTCGACCTGAAGCTCCGCGAGGAGATGCGGACCGAAATCTCCTCGCTGCAGCGCCGGCTCGGCATCGCCACCGTGTTCGTGACCCACGATCAGGGCGAGGCGCTGACCATGTCGGACCGCATCGCCGTGATGCGCGACGGAAAGATCGAGCAGTTGGGCGCACCCGCGGAGATCTACGAGCGACCGGCAACCCGGTTCGTCGCCGGGTTCATCGGCAGCATCAACATGGTTTCGGCCAAGGCCAATGGCGCCGAGGGCGGACTGGTGCGACTCGCGACCCCGGCCGGCCCGGCGGGAGCGCGCGCGGATGGGATTTCCTCGGGGGCGGCGGTCACCTTGACCATCCGGCCCGAGAGGCTGAAGCTTGCAGCATCGGGAACCGCGCCGGATGGGGTGATCGCCTGGCCAGCCCGCGTCGAGCGCGTCGTCTACACCGGCGCCAGGCTGGAAGTGCAGCTGGCGCTCGCCGACGGCAGCTCGGCGATGGCCGAGGCCACCAACGACGGCAGCACCGTCTTTTCCGCCGGCCAAGCGGTGACCGCGTGGTTCCGGCCGGAGGATGCCTGGGTCATTCGCGAAAGCGCGTAGAGGAACGGGTCATGGATACGAGCATCGGCAAGCGCGTCAGGTTCGACGTCAGGCCCACCGGCGGTCCGCTCGGCGCCGACATCGTCGACTTCCCGTTCGACGACTTCACCCAGGACGACGTCGATCAGATGCGCCGCGCCTGGCTCGAGCATGTGGTCGTCCGCTTCCGCCATACGAAGATCACCGACGAGCAGCAGATCCGCTTCTCCGGCATGCTCGGCAGGTTCGTGATCCACCCTCGCCAGATGCAGGAAGGCACGCACGGCGCCCATCGCGAGATCCTCGTGGTCAGCAATGCCAAGAAGGCCGATGGCTCGCCGGCTGGCGATCTCGGCGACGGCGAGGTGCATTGGCACACGGACACTTGGTTCCAGGAGCGTCCGCCCGCGGCCTCGATCCTCCGCGCGCTGAAGCTGCCGGCGCATGGCGGCAACACCTACTTCCTCAACATGTACACGGCCTACGAAACCCTGTCGGACGCCCTGAAGAAGGCGATCGAAGGCCGCTTCATCCACCACCAGAAGGTCTATGACGGCCGCGGCGACGTCCGTATGGGGCAGGTGAAGCCGGCCAGCGACGACGTCCGAACCTGGCCCGGCATGCCGCACCCGATCGCGCGCACCCATGGCGAGACGGGCCGGAAGGCGCTCTATCTCGGCGGCAGGCGTCATGCCTGGGTCATCGGCATGCCGCTCGACGAGAGCGCCGACCTGATCGAGCAGCTCTGGAAGCACGCGGTGAATCCCGACCTCGTCTGGGCCCAGGAGTGGCAGCTCGGCGACATGGTGATGTGGGACAACCGCTGCGCCATGCACCGGCGCGACTCGTTCGATCCCAATACGGTCCGCCTCATGCACCGCACCGCCATCCAGGGCGAGCGGCCGGTTCTCGCCATCTAGGCGGCGGTCGCGAGCTCCGGGATCTCGCCTTCGAGCGTGGTCCTGAACATCATCCGGATATAGCGCTGGTCGTCGAACCCGGTCGCGCAGTGCAGCGTGCAGCGGTTGTCCCAGAGCATCGCATCGCCCACACGCCAGGTGTGTCGGTAGATGAATTCCGGATTCTGGCTGTGCGCCTGCAGCTCCCGGATGATCGCGTTGCCTTCGTCCTTCGGCATCCCTTCGATGTCGATCGCCCAGCGGCCGACGTAGAGCGCGGTTCGTCCGGATTTCGGGTGGCGGCGCGCGATCGGGTGCCAGACATCCGGCCGGGCGCGCTTCTGCTCCTCGGTCCAGGGTGGCTCGTACGGATAGTGGACGTGGTTGAGGTCGGCGCGGCTGAAGCGGGCGCGCTTGCCCATGACCGCGCGCCGCGTCGCGTCCGGCAGCGTCTCCCAGGCCGTGTACATGTCAGCCCACAGCGTGTCTCCGCCTTCGGGCGGGATCGTGTGGGCGTGAAGGAAGGAGCCGGCGTTCGGGCGGACCTTGTCCTCGCCGTCGGTGTGAAATCCCAGGCCGACGCGCCGCATGCCGAAGGGCTGACCGTCGCGCTCGGCATTGGCGACGACGAATATCTCGGGATGGTCCGGCAGATTGTACTGCGGCGGCGTCATGATGTGCAGAGGGCCAAGCCGACGCGTGAAGGCGATGTGCTGCTCGGGACTCATCGTGAGTCCGCGGAACAGCAGGATCGAGTGGCGGTACCACGCGTCCTCGACCTGGCGGAAGGTCTCCTCGTCGAGCGCGAGCGTCGGATCGACGCCGACCACTTCGGCGCCGAAGGTCTTGTGCAGCGGGCGGAAGGAGAGGCTCATAGCGTAATCGTCGGACGCACGGACCGACGCGTCAATAGAGACGCGCTTTGTCGAGGACGTTCCGCATCTCGCTCCGGCGTCCGTCGAGGTAGCAGAGGAGGTTGTGGCAGAAGATGTCGGCGATACGGCCGTTCTCCTCGTGCACGGTACTGGCCGAGTGCGGGCTGATCAGCACGTTCGGCATGTCCCAGAGCGGGCTCGTCGCCGGCAGCGGCTCGATCCGGGCCACGTCGAGGGCGGCGAAGGCGACATGACCCGAGCGCAGGTTCGCGATCAGCGCCTCCTCGTCGACGCAAAGCCCGCGGCCGATGTTGACGAAGGCGACGCCCGGCTTCATCGCCGCGAAGGCCTTCGCGTCGATCAGGTTCTCGGTCTCCGGCGTGTGCGGGGCGATCAGCACCACCGCGTCGGCCTCGCCCAGCATCGCGTGCAGCTTCGTTGGCGGATAGACCGCGTCGACGCCCATCTCCGCGGCACGGCCGGCGCGCGCATCGCGGACGCTCGCCACCACCCGCATGCCGATGGCCTTGCCGATGGCAGCGATGCGCCCGCCGACCTGCCCGGCGCCGATCACCGCGAGCGTGCGCGAGGCGAGCTCGTCGCCGCAGTAGCGTTCCCAGCGATGCGCGGCCTGCTCGGCCTTCAGGCGCGCCAAGTCCTTCACATGGGCGAGCAGCGCCATGAACACGAACTCGGCGAGCGGCTGCGCATGGACGCCGCGGGCGGTGGTAACCAGCAGGTTCGCGGCGGACGCACCCAGATTGGCCACCATCTGGCCGACGCCGGATGAGGTTGTCTGCACCCATTTGAGGTTCGGCGCGTGGGCGAGGTCGGCCGGGTTGGGCGGGAAGTCCCAGATGATCTCGGCGCGGCCGAGATGCGTCCGCCAGCGCGTCTCCTGTTCGGGCGACCGCGCGAAGCCGTCCTTGCCCTTGTGGTCGGCGACGTAGCGGAGCGGCGGCCAGAGGTCCGGCTCGGCGACGACTTCGGCCCGGTCGCCCGCCGCCTTCCGGATGCGCGCGACCTGTTCAGCCTCCAATGGCGTCGCGATGAGGATGACGGGACGGGCGCTCGGCATCAGGCTTGGCCTCAGGTGTTGGAATCCGGGAACGATGCCTTGCGGCGCGCCATGTAGTCGATCAGCGCCTCGTCGGTCGCCGGATCCAGGCCCGGATCGATGTACTCGGCCAGCATCTTCTTCCAGGCGGCATTGGCGCGCTGCGGCATGTCGAGGCTGCCCTCGGCTTCCCACTGCTCGACGCTGTTGTTGTCGGAGAGCGGCGCGCGCGCGAAGGCGGTCTCGAAATTGCGCTGCGTGTGATCGCATCCCAGGAAATGCTTGCCGGGACCGACCTCGCGGATCGCGTCCATCGCCTGGCCGTTCTCCGACGTGTCGACGCCGGCCAGCAGCGCGTGGCACATGCCGGCCTGGTCCAGATCCATCACGAACTTCTCGTAGCTGATGGAAAGCCCGCCCTCGAGCCAGCCCGCCGCGTGAAGCACGAAGTTCACGCCGCCGAGGCAGGTCGGCAGCATCGTGTTGGCGGACTCATAAGCGGCCTGGGCATCCGCGACCTTGGAAGCACAAAGGGCGCCGCCGGAGCGGAAGGGGAGTCCGAGGCGGCGGGCGAGCGCCGCCATTGTGTAGAGCACCAGGGCCGGCTCCGGCGTGCCGAAAGTCGGTGCGCCGGACTGCATCGAGAGCGACGAGGCGAAGCTGCCGAGGATCGCCGGCGCGCCGGGGTTGAGGAGCTGGATCAGCGCGATGCCCGACATCGCTTCGGCCAGCGTGACCGTGCAGGTGCCGGCGACCGTCACCGGCGACATGGCGCCGGCGAGGATGAACGGCGTCACCAGGCAGGCCTGGTTGGCGCGCGCATAGACCTTGAGCGCCCCAAGCATGGTGGCGTCCCAGGTCAGCGGCGAGTTGGCGTTGATCAGGCTGGTGGTCACGGTGCGAGGCCTGCCCGTCGCCGGATCGATCCAATTCTCGCCGAACAGGATCTTCGACATCTCCACCGTGTCGTTCGCGCGGTCGGGATGGGTGACCGAACCCATGAACGGCTTGTCGCTGTAGCGCATATGAGCGTAGACCATGTCGAAGTGCCGCTTGTTGACCGGCAGGTCGACCGGCTCGCAGACGGTGCCGCCCGAATGATGCAGATAGGGCGTCGAGTAGGTCAGCTTCACGAAGTTCCGGAAGTCCTCGATCGTGCCGTAGCGCCGGCCGCGGTCGAGGTCGCGCACGAAGGGCGAGCCATAGTTCGGGGCGAAGACGACGTTCTTGCCGCCGATGACGACGTTGCGCTCGGAATTCCGCGCATGCTGCACATAGGTCGCCGGCGCGGACTTCCGGATGATCTCGCGGCACATGCCGATGGGGAAGCGCACGCGCTCGCCCTGCACGTCGGCCCCGGCGCCCTTCCAGATATCGAGGACTTCCGGGTCGCCCTTGAAGTCGATGCCGGTTTCCTGGAGCACGATGTCGGCGTTGCGCTCGATCAGCGCCAATCCCTCTTCGCCGAGAACTTCGAAGTTCGGAATGTTGCGCACGATGAAAGGAATCGAGGTCGCGGCCTGCGACAGGCGCGCCGCGCGCTTGGCTTCGCGGCCGCCATGGCGGCGGGAACGGGGGGAGGCGTCCGTATCGCTCATCTATGTCCTCATGCGGCTTCCGGCATCGCGACGCCGGCGACCTTGGCCAATTCCGACAGGGCGCGCCAGGCTTCGGGATCCAGCGGGATCCCCCGGGCGAGCCGTTCCGATTTCGAGTTGCGTTCAGGGTCGCCGGCAACCATGACGGGCCGTGCGTCGTCGATGGGGCGCGCGCTCCGAACGTAGTCGACCATCTCGTCGAGTTCGCGCCGGAAGCGTCCCTGATCGGAAAGCTGGCTGCCGTCGATCAGGATCGAGAGCATGTTGTTGGTGACGATGCCGTCGCGCCGGTTGCCGGGCTGGATCGTGTCGCCGCCGCCGAGTGCGGCCCCGAGGAGCTCGCACATCAGCGCGATGCCGGATCCCTTGTGCCCGCCGAAGCCGATCATCGCGCCCATCAGGTCTGGGATCATCAGCGAGAGGTCGGTGGTCGGCTTCCCGTCCGGTCCAAGGATGGTTCCCGGCGGGGCCGGCAGGCCTCTGTTGTGCGCGACCCGGAGCTTGCCCCAGGCGACCTCGCTGGTGGCGCAGTCGAGGACGACCGGCGGGTTGCGCTCGCCGCCGGGGACGGCGAAGCAGAACGGGTTGGTCGAATAGCGCGGCTCGACCGCGCCGAATGGGGCCACATAGGCCTGGGCACCCGACACGTTGACGAAGTGGAGCGAGGCGAGGCCGGCTTCGGCGCATAGCTCGCCATAGGTCCCGATGCGGCCCATATGGCCCGAGTTCCGGATCGACAGCACCGCGACGCCATGCGCCTTCGCCCGGGCGATGCCCTGGAGCATCGCCGCGCGCGTGACGCTCTGGCCGAGCCCGCGCTCCCCGTCGACGACCAGGAGCGGGCCGTGGTCGAGGATCGTGGTCGGCGTCTGTCCGGGCTTGCTGGTCCCGCTCGCCAGGCGGCGGAGATAGCCCGGCAGGTTCCCCATGCCGTGGCTGTCATGCCCTTTCAGGTTCGCCTCGACCAGATGATCCGTGACGACGGCAGCCTCATCGGCATCGCAGCCGGCGGCGGCGAGCAGCGCCCGGCCCAGGCTCCGCAGGTCCTCGTGGTTCACCGATGGCATAGCCGACGTTGGTCCTCCCCCGAGACCGAAGATACATTGCAGGCAAATCCTGCGTCGGTCACCATCGTCGTCCAACGCAACGTCGTCTCGCAAGGAACGAAATGCGCCTGATCTCGACGCCGGCCGCCGACGATCTCGAAGCCGTCCGCCGCTGGTTCAAGCAACTCGCCGACCATGTCCGCGCCGTCGACTTCGAAGGGGCGTATCCGCTGTTCGCCGAAGACCTGATCGCCTTCGGCACCTTCTCGGACTTCGTCACCGAGCGGCCGTCGGTGGTCAAGGAGCAGTGGAACAACGTCTGGCCGACGATCCGGAACTTCTATTGGCGGCTGGACGGCGTGCGCGCCATCGTCTCGCCCGACCGGCTGAGCGCGATCGGCATGGCGATCTTCGATTCCGATGGGTTCAACGAGGACGGCAGCAAGTTCGAGCGGCCGGGACGCGCCACGGTCGGCTTCGCGCGCAAGGCGGTCGGCGATGGCTGGGTCGCGGTCCACACGCACATGTCGCTGTTCCGCGGCACGCCGAGCCGATCCTTCGGCCGATTCACCGGACCCTAACATTCGTTTCGTATCCGCTGGACCGTGGCGTCGCCCGGAACCAGCGACTAGAGTGGCGGGCGCTGGGCAGGGGACGATCGGCCCGATGTCGCCTGGGTCGGAACAACCGTGAAGACAGAGTCCGTCGCGATGCTCCGTAGAGACCGACACGGCGCCTGCCCAACGTCCCGCGAAGGCGGGATATAGCCCCATGTCGCTCCCGGCCCGCGTCGCCGTCATCCTGGTCCTGATCCTGGCCGCGACCGTTGGCCTGACGACCGTGCTCGCGGCAAACAAGTTCAAGCAGGGCCTCGGCGAGCTGCTCGACGCGCGCTATCGCCTCGTGGTCAGCGACATCGTCGCCACCATCGATACCAGTCTCGATCTCGGCGTCGACCTGGCCGACATGCAGAGCCTGCAGCCGCTGCTCGACCGTACGATCGAGACCGACCCGGCGCTGCTCTATGTCGAGGTGCTCGATTCAGAAGGCATCGTCCTCCTGAGCTCGGATTCGAGCAATGTCGGCCTGCCGGCGCCGCAAGCGTGGATAAGCGCCACGCGCAACGCCCAAGAAGGTGCCTGGCAGCGGAGCGAAGGCGATGCCGTCGTGCTCGGCCAGCCCATCGTCGCGTCGTTCGGCGCCGTGGTCGGCACGGTCGCGCTCGGGTATTCGCGGGCGGTCAGCGAACATCGCGTCGGCGAGGTCACGCAGTCCTTCATGCATATCGGTGCCGGCGCCGTGGTGGTCTTCGCCCTGGTGCTGGTGCCGGTGGTGATCGTCTTGCTGAGGCCCGAGCGGCGCGCGCTCGCGGAGGCCGAGAGGCGGATCGCAGCGGCGACGCGCGGCGAGGCGCCGGCCGCCGAGGCGGGCGGGGATCCGCTGCTGATCGCCGCCTGCGCCGGCGCCACCGCGGCGTTCATGGCGATCGAGGAGATCCGGCGCGAAACTGACCGTCTGGACGAGGAAGGGACCTGAGCCGGTGACCGACTCCGACCAGATCCCGGCGCAAGCCTCGTTCCGCCGCCTGTTCGTCGTTTCGACCGTGCTTCTGGTCGCGGCCGCCGCCGTCGCCGCGTTCCTGATGCTGCAGACCTTTGTCTCCAGCCTCCGCCCGGAGATCGAGCAGAAGGCCGAGATGGTCGGCCGCTCGATCGCGCGCCAGGTCGACCACGCGCTCGAGCTCGGCATCCCGTTCGAGCGCCTGTACGGCATGGAAGGCTTCCTCGACCGAGTGCTGGCCGACAACGCCGATATCGAGTTCCTGCGCATCGTCGATCGGTTCGGCAAGCCGCTCTACGCGCGAGGTGCGGTTCCGTCGGGAGAGGCACAGGGGCATGTTCGCGTGCCGATCGGCGGCGGATCCGGCTCCACCGGCGCGGTCGAGCTCGGCGTCAGCCCGCGCGTGATCGAGAGCAAGATCACCGCGGTCGTCTTCGACATGGCGATCGTGCTGCTGGTCGCCGGTCTCTTCGCTTTCGAGCTTTTGTCGCTGGTCTTCCAGGTCTCGATCGCGGGACCGCTTGCCCGGCTCTGGGCGGCATTCCGCGCCGCCGCCGGCGGCGACTTCACGTCTCGGGTGGCGGCCACCGGCCAGCGCGAGTGGGAAACCGTCGCGTCGGTCTGGAACGATCTCGTCCGGCGCCTGGCGGAGGCCTGGCAGCAGGTGATCGCGGATGCCGACAGCGTGCGGGCAACCCTTGCCGAGGCCGATGTCGGGCGTCGCCTGAACCGGCTCGTCGCGGAAACCCGTGAGCGCTTCCGCATCGCCGATCCGATGAAGCTCCGGACGCTCGCGACCTCCCAGGCGGTCGCGATCCGCGCCCCGGTCTTCGTGTTCATCATGGCCGAGGAGTTCAGCCGCTCGTTCCTGCCGGTCTATATCCGCGGTCTTCGCGACCCGGCCTCGTCGCTTTCGCCTGAATTCGCGGTCGGCGTCACGATGACGGCCTTCATGTTCATGGTGGCGCTGGTGACGCCGTTCGCCGGCGTCATCGTCAGCCGGCTCGGCGTGCGCCGGATGTTCATGATCGGCATCGTGCCGAGCGCGATCGGCTATCTCGGTACCGCCTTCGCCGGGTCGATCTGGGAGCTGGTCGTTTGGCGCGCCTTTGCCGGCACCGGCTATGCGATCGTCTACATCGTCTGCCAGGGTTTCGTCGCCGCTGCCGCCTCGCCGGCCAAGCGTGCCCAGGGCATGGCCCTGTTCATGGGCGCGGTCTTCGCCGCCGGCGTCTGCGGTCCGGCGCTCGGGGGCGTCGTCGCCGATCAGATCGGCCCGAGGCCGACCTTCATCGTCTCGACCGGGCTCTGCCTACTCTCCTTGAGCCTGATCTACGCGCAGCTCCGCCATATCGGCGGGGAGGCGGCGCGGGTGCAGAAGCTGAAGCCGTCGGATTTCGCCCTGGTCGCGCGCAATCCGTCCTTCCTGGTGCTGCTGCTGTTCTCGGCGATGCCGGCAAAGATGGCGCTGACCGGCGTCCTCTTCTATCTGGTGCCGCTGCTTCTGGCGAAGCTCGGCAATTCCAGCTCCGAGATCGGCCGCATCCTGATGATCTACGCAGCCTGCACCGCGCTGCTGACGCCGGTCGCCGCCCAGATCGCCGATCGCTTCCGCATCAATGGCTGGATGATCGCCGTCGGCGGACTGATCTCTGGCCTCGGCATGCTGGGCCTGATGGCGCGCGTCGACACCCCAGCCGTGATCGTGGCAGTTCTCACGCTCGGTCTAGGCCATGCCGCCAGCATCGCGCCGCAGCTCGCCGTCGTGCCTTCCATCGCCGCGCGGGAGAGCGAGGTTCTCGGCGTGACCGCGGTGCTCGCGGTGTTCCGCGCGATTGAACGGCTGGGATCGGTGATCGGCCCGCTGCTGGCCGCAGCCCTGGTCCGTTTCGGCGGCGAGGCCATGGCGATGGCGGCGATCGGCACGATCGTCGTGCTCTCGTCCCTGATCTACGCCGCCTTCGGGCGGCCCTGGGCCCAGGCCGAGGAGGTTAAGTCATGAGCGCCCGGCGCATCGGTCGCCGTGCCGCTCTTTCGGCGGCTCTGGGTGGCGCGGTCGTGCTGTCGCGGCCGGCGATCGCGCAGACGCGGCCGCGCGGTCCGCGCATATATATGGTCACCTTCCGCGGGTGGACCGACAGCGACCAGGGGTTCAAGGACTACTTCGAGCGGCGACGGCTGGCAGTCAACCTGATCCATCGCGATGCCGGCGGCTCGACCGAGAAAATCGCGGAGATCGTCCGGGAGATCAAAGCCGAGAAGCCGGATCTGGTCTATGCCTGGGGCACCGGTGTCGCCGTCGGCATCATCGGAACGGAAGCTGGTCGGAGTCCGGATCGGCACGTCACCGACATCCCGGTCGTCTTCCTCAATGTCACCGACCCGGTCGCGAGCGGCATCGTTCCGCGCCTGACGCCGACGGGACGCAACGTCGCCGGCTCGACATTCCTCGCGCCGGTCGCGACCCAGCTGCAGCTCCTGCATTCCTACCGGCCGGTCACCAGGCTGGGCTCGATCTACAATCCGTCCGAAGCGAACTCGGTCGCGGTCATCAACGACCTGCGGGAGCAGGTGAAGGGCGTCCGCATGACGCTGATCGAGCGGCCGGTGCCGCTGCTCGGCACCGAGCCGGACCGCGCGTCGGTGCCGCGCCTGCTCGACGAACTCAAGGCGGAGGGCGCCGAGTTCCTGTTCATGCCATCGGACAGTTTTCTCTCGCGGCGGGTGGAGCAGGTGACGGAGCAGGCGCTGGAGCGGAAGCTTCCGGCCTTCGCCTCTGCCGAGGGCACACTCGGCGCAGGCCAGGCGCTGATGGGGCTGATCGCCCGGTATCACAGCATCGGACAGCTGGCCGGCCTCCAGGCCGACCAGATCCTGTTCCAGGGCGCCGACCCGGGCACCTTGCCGATCGGCAGCCTCCGGCGCTTCTCGCTGGTCCTGCGCATGTCGGTCGCCAAGCGGCTCGAGCTCTATCCGCCGATGCTGCTGCTTCGCGTCGCCGAGATCATCTAGGAGAGATGAGGGGATGAGCCTCAGCCTCGGATCCGCCGATCTCGCGTCCAGGCGCGACGCGCAGAACCTGCTGCGCCGTCGTCATCCCGATCAGGCGCGCATCAAAGTCAACCTCTACACCGGTGCCGAGGCCCGGGCGGTCGCCGCCTCGGTCTCGCGCCTCGAAAGCGCAGGCAGGCCGTCGCGGATCGATTGCCTGATGGTCGGCGACAGCTACCTGATGACCCATCTCGGCCGCGCCTCGACTCGGCTCGAAAGCGAGTCTGAGCAGCGTGAGATCTTCGACCTCATGCTGCGCCTGGTGCGTGACGTTTCCCTCGAAGCGCGGAGGTTCCCCGGCGACCCGAGGCCTTGGGTTCTGGCCGACCTTCCCGACGGCGCAATGGCGACGCCCGGCAAGGCCGCGGACAGCATCGCCCGCATGATCGATGCCGGCGCCGACGCGGTGAAGCTGGAGGTGATTTCGGATTCCGTGTTCGACATGATCGCGGCCGCCGCCGCACGCGGCCAGGCGACCGTCGCCCATATCGGCTACAAGCCGCAGGCCGGTGCCAACCGCAAATACGGCGACACCGAGGACGAGGCCCGAGCCCTGATGGCGGAGGCGCGCCGCGCCCGTGACGCCGGCGCGATTGGTCTCGTGCTGGAGCGCGTCTCCCAGCCGGTGGTGGGCCTGCTGTCGCGACCGCATGCGAAGGGGCTTCCGAACTGGTCGATCTTCTGCGGCCAGGCCCTCGGCGCCGGGCAGAGCCTCAACGTGTTCGACAGTGTGGTGAAGCCGAGCTTCGCTGCGATCGGCTTCCCGCCGACCTCGACGCTGACGCGCGATGCGTTCCCATCCGGATATACCCACGAGGTGATCGCTGACCACTTCGCGGGCCTGCTCGATCTCGCCTATGCGGGCACCTTCCCGCCCAGGCTTTCCTCTGGCCTCGACGAGGCGGCGCTCGCCCGCCTCGCCGATGTCGACATCTGGGGATAAGCCTCCGCGATGCTCCTTCGGACCCGCGTCATCGTCATCGTCCTCATGGCCCTTCTGGCCGTGGGCTATGTGCTGGTCCAGGCGGCCTATGAACGCGAGCGTGTGGTCGATCGGCGCTTCGCCGAGACGAGCGAGGCCGGTCTCGCCGCGCTCTGGAAAGAGGTCTATGCCAACACGCTGGTCACGCTGACCGCGGACCTCGAACGCCTGACCCACACGCCCGAGATCTCGGCCGCGATCCGGCGCGGCGACCGCGGCGCACTTTCCGACCTGGTCTGGGCCGATCTCTCTTCCGGCCAGTCGCGCCAGCCGCCGACCCATGTCGACATCGTCGACACCAACAATCAGGTGCTGTTCACCTTGAGCAGCGCCGTCTTCCCGCAGCCTGCCTTCGGCCAGTCGGTCATCGAACGGATGATCGCCGACCCCGAGATCGTCGACGGCATGCGCTATGACCGCGATCTCCGTCTGGTGCTGCTGGCTGGAACCGAGGTCCGCGACCTCGACGCCCGTGTCGTCGGCGCGATCACCGTCGGCACAGGCGTCGGTCCCGCGCTCAATCGGCTTCGCGCCAATACCGGGAACGAGCTGGTAATCGTCAGCCGACGCGGGCGCCTCCTCGCCGGCACCGCGCCGGACCTCTGGCAGCGCATGGCCGATCTCGATCAGATCCGCCTCGGCGAGGCGATCCAGACGCTCGATCTGGATGGCCGCGTGTACACGCTGGTTGGGACCGAGCTCCAGGGCCTCGGCGGCAACCAGACCGCGCGCCTGATCAGCGTCCGCGACACCACCGAGAATGCGCTCGCGGCGCGCCGGCTGACGCTGGTCTCGGTCGGCATCGCGTTAGGCCTGGTCGGCCTGATCCTGCTCGGGCTGTTCCTCTATCTCCGTCGCAGCTTCGTTCCGCTCGACCGTTCGATCGGCGTGCTCGACGCGCTCGCCCGCGGCGACACCTCGGTCGGCGTCGAGGTCTCGGGCCGGGAGGACGAGGTCGGGCGCATCGCGCGCACCATCGAGGTGTTCCGCGCGCAGACGATCACCCTGCATGGGCTCGAGCGCGCGCGAGACCGCCAGCGCCGGCGCCAGGAACGATTGATCCGCAACCAGATGCAGGCCCTGGCCCAGACCCTCGACGAGGCCGAGCGCGAAGGCGTGATGGGCGACCTTGCCGAGATCGAGGGCCTGAGCCGCGAGAATGCCGATCGGAGCAGGCGAGGCGGCGAGGGGGCCGACGGGCTGGGCCTGATGGCGGTCGCCCTTCGCAAGCTGGCGAGCCGCGTGATCGGTCAGCAGAATCGGCTGCGTCAGCTGATCGCGGAGCTCAGCGAGGCCTTGAAGGCAAAGACCGCCTTTCTGGCCCTCCAGCAGGAGCTCGACATCGCCGCTCGTATCCAGAAGTCGGTGCTGCCGAAGCCGATGGAGCCGACCGAGCGCTTCGAGATCGCCGGGCGCATGATCCCGGCCAAGGAGGTCGGCGGCGACTACTACGACTTCTTCATGCTGAGCGAGGACAGGCTTGCCGTCACGATAGCCGACGTGTCCGGCAAGGGAGTCGCCGCGGCGTTCTTCATGGCGATCACCCGCACGCTGCTCCGCGCCACCACGGCGCTCGTCACCGAGCCCAGCACGACGATCAGCCGCCTCAACGACATCCTGTCGGCCGACAACGACGAAGCGATGTTCGTCACGATGTTCTACGGGGTGGTCGATCTGCGCACCGGCGACATCTCCTACGTGAATGCCGGCCACAACCCGCCGGTGCTTCGCCGGGCGTCGGGCGAGATATCGACCCTGGCCAAGACCGGCGGCGTCGCGCTCGGCGTCGTCGAGGGCTTCGAGTTCAAATCGGCCAAGGCGAGCCTCGGCCATGGCGACATGCTGTTCATGTTCACCGACGGCGTCACCGAGGCCTCGAAGACCGACGGCAGCCTCTACGGGGATGCCAGACTGGAGACGCTGTTCGGCGGACTTGCGCTCGAACGCCCGGCGGCGATGATCGACAAGGTCGTGGCAGACGTGCGTGTGTTCGAGGACGGAGCGCCGCAGGCCGACGATATCACCTGTGTCGGCCTCCAGATCCGCTGACAGAAGGGAATGCGTCGATGCCTGATCCGTTGAACATGTCGCTGACCAATACCGACTTTCTGAAGCTGGATGCAGGCGTGCGCGCGGCATTTCTCGGCGAGAAGGCCCGTGTGGTCCACCTCAGGGCGAAGACCAGGCTTTACAAGCTGTCGTCCTATGAAACCAAGGAGAACGACTGGGGCTACTTGTCGCCCTGGTGGTCCGTCGTCGAGCCGTTCATGGAAGACGACCTGGGCGCAAGGGGCCGTTACCTCGAAGCGAAGCTCAACGGAGTCACGATGCAGGAGATGGTGCGCTTCGCCGCCGCCATCCGGATCGATTGGAACGACATCGAGCAATACCAGGAGATCGTGCTGAACCAGGAGACCAAGGGATTTTGGGGTTTGTTCGCGCCGCAGCCGAAGGAGACGCCGGACAACGGCAATCTCGATCAGATCGCCAAGAACCAAGCCAAGCGCGAGCGCCTGGACAAGATGGGCGTCTACGTTCCGGAGACCCTCGGCGGCATCGAGGCGTGGCAGCTCTTCATCCCCAATCTGAAGAAAGAGCACTGCACCGTCTCGCCGACGATCCCGTCGCACGACATGGCTGCGCTCGGGCTTCACCTCAGCCTGATCTGAGCGGCCGAGGAGTGTGATTTGGCTCACGCTCAACAGTAACCCGCCGTCGCTAGACTGCCTTTTCGGGAGGCAGGGAGGCCCATGTTGAACCAGGAAGATGGTCGGCAGGGCCTTTCGGTAACCGTCAGCTATGTCCCGGATACGTCCGGCGTCCGCTTCGGCGCTATATGAACGTTCTGCAACCTTTGCATGGTGATGTCGGCCCTCGACACATTCGGAGGGGAATGGTTAATGTTGCCCAACGGTCTCGCGCGGGTGGGAGCGGCAGACCGCTAACGCGCCTGAATTCAAGCGTTTGATGGGGGAGGCGTAGGTGGTCTCAGTCGACCTGCAGTCGCTTGTCCGCAGCCTCAACCCGGCATGCCGGAAAGCCCTTGAGTCCGCGGTCGGCCTGACCCTCTCCCGTACCCACTACAACGCCGAGGTCGAGCACTGGCTGCTGAAGCTGGTCGAAGCCACTTCCGGCGACATCCCGCTGATCCTCCGGCAGTACGAAGTCAACGTGACGCGTCTCGTCTCGGACCTGACCAAGGTCCTCGACAAGATGAAGACCGGCAACAGCCGGCCGCCGGCGCTGTCGCCCGATATCGTCAAGCTGGTGCGCGAGGCATGGCTGATCGCGTCGCTGCGCTACGGCGTGGCGCAGGTCCGCTCCGGCCACCTGCTGGCGGCGCTGGTTTCCGACGAGAGCCTGGCGCCGCGTGCGCGCGAATCCTCGGCCGAGCTCGGCCGGATTCCCGCCGAAACCTTGCTCAAGGACTTCGAGAAGATCACCGGGAGCTCGGAAGAAGCCACGGCTGCACCGGCTCTCGGTAGTGCGCCTGCGGGTGGCGGCGCGCCGGCTGCGGTCCGGCCGGCCGGGTCCGGCGCTCTCGACCAGTTCACGATCGACCTCACCGCTCAGGCCAAGGCGGGCAAGATCGACACCATCGTCGGCCGCGACCCCGAAGTTCGGCAGATCGTCGACATCCTGCTCCGCCGCCGCCAGAACAACCCGATCCTGACCGGCGAGGCCGGCGTCGGCAAAACGGCGGTGGTCGAAGGCTTCGCGCTCCGGATCGCCCAGGGCGACGTGCCCGATGCGCTGAAGGGCGTCGTGATCCGTTCGCTCGACCTCGGCCTGCTGCAGGCCGGCGCCGGCATGAAGGGCGAGTTCGAGAACCGGCTTAAGAGCGTGATCGACGAGATCAAGGCCTCGCCGGTACCGATCATCACCTTCATCGACGAGGCGCATACGCTGATCGGTGCCGGTGGCGCTGCCGGCCAGAACGATGCCGCCAACCTGCTGAAGCCGGCGCTGGCGCGCGGCGAGATGCGGACGATCGCCGCCACCACCTGGGCCGAATACAAGAAATACTTCGAGCGCGATCCGGCGCTGACTCGTCGCTTCCAGGTGGTGAAGGTCGAGGAGCCGGAGGAAAAGATCGCCGTCGCGATGATGCGCGGCCTCGTGCCGGTTCTCGAGAAGCACCACAAGGTGCGCATCCTCTCGGACGCGGTCACCGACTCCGTGCGGCTCTCGCATCGCTACATTCCGGCACGCCAGCTTCCTGACAAGTCGGTCAGTCTCCTCGATACCGCCTGCGCCCGCGTGGCGATGAGCCAAGGGGCGATCCCGGCGCCGATCGAGGACTGCCGTCGTCGCATCGAGTCGCTGATTGCCGAGATCGCCATCGCCCAGCGCGAGTCCAAGACGCGCGGCTCCGAGGTCGAGGTCATCGCGGAGCTCGAGACGCAGAAAGCCGCGGCCGAGAAGGAGCTGGTCGGGCTCGAGGCGCGGTGGGAAGAAGAGAAGGGGCTGGTGAAGCAGCTCGGCGAGCTGCGCTCCAAGCTCGAGGCCGACGGCGAGCCCGCGGCGGACGCGGATGCGGCGCGCACGACGTACGAAGAGACGCTGAAGAAGCTGCGCGAGCTCCAGGGCGAGACGCCGCTCGTGAAGGACAGCGTCGACAGCAACGCGATCGCCGACGTGGTCGCGGCCTGGACCGGCATCCCGGTCGGCCGGATGATGGGCGACGAGATCCGCAACGTGCTCGGCCTCAAGAGCCGCATGAAGCAGCGGATCATCGGCCAGGACCACGCCATCGACACGATCTCGGAAGCGATGTGGACGGCGAAGGCGCGCCTCACCGATCCGCGCAAGCCGATCGGCGTCTTCATGCTCGCGGGCACCAGCGGCGTCGGCAAGACCGAGACCGCGCTGGCGCTTGCCGACCAGCTCTACGGCGGCGAGCAGAACATGACGACGATCGCCATGTCGGAGTTCAAGGAAGAGCACAAGGTCTCGATGCTCGTCGGGTCTCCGCCGGGCTACGTCGGCTATGGCGAGGGCGGCGTGCTGACCGAGGCGGTCCGCCGGCGGCCCTACAGCGTGATCCTGCTGGACGAGGTCGAGAAGGCGCACCCCGGCGTGCAGGACGTGTTCTTCCAGGTGTTCGACAAGGGGTCGCTTCGCGACGGCGAAGGCCGCGACATCGACTTCAAGAACACCGTCATCATCCTGACCTCGAATGCGGGCACCGAGACGATCGCGAAGCTTGCGGCCGATCCGGAGACCATGCCCGATCCCAAGGGGCTGACCGAGGCGATCCGGCCGGAGCTCCTCAAGTTCTTCAAGCCGGCCTTCCTCGGCCGCATCGTCGTGATCCCCTATCTGCCTCTTTCGGACGACGTCCTGAAGAAGATCGTCGAGATCAACATGGGACGCATCCGCTCCAGGCTGAAGGAGCACTACAAGGCCGAGTTCGAGTACGATCCGGCGCTGGTGGCGAACATCGCCGAGCGCTGCAAGGAAAGCGAGAGCGGGGCGCGCAACGTCGAAACCATCGTTTCCCGCTCGCTTCTGCCGGAACTGTCGGCGCTCCTTCTCGGGCGCATGGCCGACGGACAGCCGGTGTCCAAGGTCCGGGTCTCGCCCGGTGCGGACAACGCGTTCGCATACGAAATCAACTAGATCACGCCTTTCCACTGAGTCAGCTGGCAACGGAGAAGAAAAATGGCGATTTACGTGAAGTATGAAGGCATCGACGGCGAGGCGACGCACGACACCCACAAGAAGTGGCTCGACGTCTCCAGCCTGCAGTGGGGCATGGGACGCGCCATCACCACCAAGGCCGGCGCCGTCACGAACCGCGAAGCGTCGGAGCCGTCGGTGTCGGAGATCACCATCACGAAGCTGATGGACTCCTCGTCGCCGAAGTTCTTCGTCGAGTCCTGCACCGGCGCGGCCGGCAAGAAGGTGGAGATCCACCTGGTGACCACCGGCAGCCCCGGCAACACCTACGCGCAGTACACGCTGACCAACGCGCTGGTCTCGTCGTACTCGATGAGCTCGGGCGGCGACCGTCCGTCCGAGTCGGTCTCTATCAGCTTCACCAAGGTCGAGTACAAGTTCACGCCTTATGACGACAAGAACAAGGCCGGGACGCCGATCGCGGTGAGCTACGACCTCACCACGACGAAGAGCGGCTGATCTCGCTTCGGACGACGACGCTGTCGGAGGGTGCCGCTGCCAGGCGGCGCCCTCCGTCTTTCACGGTCATGGCGAACGGGACGGGTGGCTGAGGCGTGTCGATAACGCAGACCGGCCGCTGGCTGTCGATGACGACGCCCCTCGGGGCCGACGTCCTGATCCCGACCCGCATCAGCGGGCGCGAGCGGATCTCCTCGCTCTATTCCTTCAAGATCGACTGCTTCTCGACCAAGACCTCGATCGCGCCGGCCGACATCCTAGGTCAGCATGCGAGCGCGACCGTCCAGCGCGGCGACGGCACCACGCGAGTCTTCAGCGGCGTCGTGCGCTCGATCTCGGCCGGGCCGATGGTCTCGACGACCCATCGCGCCTACCAGGTCGAGCTGGTGCCGCCGCTCTGGCTGCTGACCCGAACGTCGGATGCCCGCGTCTTCCAGAGCCAGACCGCGATGGACGTGGTCGAGGCGGTGCTCAAGGAAGGCGGGATCACCACCTACAAGAAGAAGACCAGCGGCAGCTTCCCGAAGCGCGACTGCATCGTGCAGTTCAACGAGACCGATTTCGACTTCGTCTCGCGTCTGCTCGAGTCGATGGGCGTCTTCTACTATTTCGAGCAGGCGGCGAGTGCGACGACGATGGTGCTCGGCAACGCGACCACGGCCTGGGCCGACTGCGTCGATGCCGAGGTGACGTTCCGGTCCGGCGACGATCCGTCGTCGGAGAACGTCAACGAGTGGCGGGACGCGCGCAGTTTCGTCTCCGGCAAGTGGTCGCTCCGCGACTACGACTTCGAGAACCCGACGGCCGACCTCACCGTGACCGAGACCACGGTCCTGACCGTCTCCAGCTTCAAGACCTGGGAGCGCTTCGAGTATCCGGGCGACTACACGGTCAAGGCCGACGGCACCGCGGCGGCAAAGCTGCACATGCAGGAGGACGAGGCCGGCTGGGCCGAGATCGCCGGGTCCGGCGCGGTCCGGGGATTCACCCCGGGCGCCAAGTTCAAGCTCGGCCGCCATCCGGTCGCGGCCGAGGCGGGCAAGTCCTTTGTCGTGACCGAGGTCGAGCACGACGCGGTCGATCCGAGCCATTTCAGCCGCGATCCGATCGAGCACGCCCGTTACCGCAACGTCTTCACCTGCATCCCGGACTCGGTGCTGTACCTGCCGCCGCGCACCACGCCGCGGCCGAAGATGGGCGGGCCGCAGACCGCGGTCGTGGTCGGTCCCTCGGGCGAGGAGATCCACTGCGACAAGTACGGGCGGATCCGCGTCCAGTTCCACTGGGACCGTCTCGGCAAGAGGGACGACACGGCCTTCTGCTGGGTGCGCCTGGCGCAGCCGATGGCCGGCGCCAAATGGGGCATCTACGCGATCCCTCGCGTCGGCATGGAGGTCCTGGTCGACTTCCTCAACGGCGATCCCGATCACCCGGTGGTCGTCGCCTGCCTCACCAACACCACCAACATGCCGCCCTACGACCTGCCGGCGGACCGCACCAAGAGCGGCATCAAGACGCGCAGCTCACCCCAGGGCGACGCGACGATGTTCAACGAGCTCCGCTTCGAGGACAAGAAAGGCTCGGAAGAGGTCTTCGTCCACGCCCAGAAGGACTTCAAGCGCGTCGTCGTCAACGACGACGTGCTCGAGGTCACCGGCACGCGCACCCTCACCACCAAGGGAAACGTCACCGAGACGGTCAGCGAGGGCGACTGGGCTATGACGATCGAGAAGGGCGGGCACAGCCTGACCGTCTCGAAGGGCGATCAGTCGATCGACGTCGCCGAGGGCGGCCAGTCGGTCACGATATCCAAGGGCGACCAGACCATCGCCGTCGCCAAGGGCAAGCGCGAGCTGACCGTCGACGGCGATCACACGGTCGAGGTGACGAAGGGCAACGACTCTCTGACGGTCAAGGCCGGCAACCGCACGGTCAAGGTCGACAAGGGGAACGATACCCTGACCGTGACCCAGGGCGACGTCTCGGTGAAGGCCGCTGCCGGCAAGGTCACGATCGAGGCCGGCACCTCGATCGAGCTCAAGGTCGGGGCCAACAGCATCAAGATCGATACCTCGGGTGTCACCATCAAGGGCACCGCGGTGAAGGCGACGGCGAGCATGGCGGCCGAGATCAAGGGCAACATGACCAAGCTGGAAGGCGGGGGCATGGTGACGATCAAGGGCGGCATGGTGATGATCAATTGAGGCGCCGATGAAGGTCCCAGCCCTGCAGAAGGTCGCGGTCGCGCTCGCCTCCGACATCCTCGCCAGGTGCGAGCCGACGGAGGAGGGGATGAAGCTGGCGCAGCCCGGCATGACCCCGGCGCGCTTCGTCGAGGCGGCGATCGCCGCCGGTCAGTATCCCGACGCCATCCGCTTCCTGGCTTTTGCGCTGCCGATCCGAGAAGCGGTCTGGTGGGCGTGCCTCGCGGTCCGCGACTCGCTGGCGGGCGAGCAGGTGGCCAAGGAGGGGCCGGTCCTGGAGGCGGTCGAGGCCTGGGTCTACAAGCCGGTCGATGCGAATCGCCGGGCGGTTTTCGCCAAGGCCGAGCCGCTCGGCTTCGACATCCCGACCGGCTACGTCGCCCTCGGCGCCTTCTGGAGCGGCGGCAGCATGGCGCCTCCCGGCAATCCGGACGTGTTGCCCGATCCGGCCCTCGCCCCCAACGCCGTGGCCGCCGCCGTGCTGATCGCCGCGGTCGCCAAGGGGCCGCAGGGGGCCGAGGACAGGTACAAGCGGTCCCTCGCCCGGGCGATCAACATCGCCAATGGCGGCGACGGCCGACAAGTTTAAGGAGAGGTTTAAGGAGAAGCCTCTAGGGGAAGCGGTTGATTTTCGTCATTTTGTGATATCTTTCAGGCTCCGATGGGAGGGCACCGATGACCAGCGTTCATGGCAAGCTGAACCGCGTTCGCAAGCCGCGTGTTCACATTTCGTACGAAGTCGAGACCGGTGGGGCGCTGCAGCAGCGCGAACTGCCCTTCGTCGTCGGCGTGATGGGCGATTTCTCCGGCCATCCGACCGAGCCGCTCAAGGGCCTGAAGGACCGGAAGTTCGTTCAGATCGACCGGGACAACTTCAACGACGTCATGGCCCGCATGACGCCCGGCCTGAACATCAAGGTCGACAACACGCTGGCCGGCGACGGCTCGCAGATGGGCGTCTCGCTGAAGTTCAACTCCATGGAGGACTTCGAGCCGGGCCGCATCGTCGATCAGGTCGAGCCGCTGAAGAAGCTGCTGGATACCCGCAACAAGCTCCGCGACCTGCTGGGCAAGGCCGACCGTTCGGAAGAGCTCGAGAACCTGCTTGAGAAGGTCCTGCAGAACTCCGAGGACCTGGACAAGCTCTCGGCCGACCTCGGCATCGAGAAGCCGGCGAAGGAGGACAAGTAGATGTCGACCCAGACCGAAGCCCAGAAGGGTGGCGAAGCCGCAACCGCGGAAGGCCTCAGCCTGCTCGACCAGGCGATCGGCGCCACCAAGCAGACCGAGCGCGACCGCGCGCAGGAGCTGATCAAGGCGCTGACCACCGAGGCGCTGTCCGGCACCGTCACGTTCAGCAAGAACCTCTCGGTCACGCTGAACAAGGCGATCGCGGCGATCGACGAGAAGATGTCGAAGCAGCTCTCGGCGATCCTGCACAACGCCGACTTCCAGAAGCTCGAGGGCTCCTGGCGCGGCCTGCACTACCTGGTGATGAACTCGGAGACCGGATCGTCGCTGAAGATCCGGATGATGAACGTCTCGAAGAAGGACCTCTACAAGGACATCTCGAAGGCGGCCGAGTTCGACCAGAGCCAGATCTTCAAGAAGCTCTACGAAGAGGAATTCGGCACTCCCGGCGGCGAGCCCTACGGCGCGCTGGTCGGCGACTACGAGTTCACCAACCATCCCGAGGACATTGAGCTGCTGACCGGCATGTCGCAGGTCGCGGCGGCCTCGTTCGCGCCCTTCGTCACCGCGGCCGGCCCCGGCATGTTCGGCATGAAGGACTACACCGAGCTCTCCAAGCCGCGCGACATGGAGAAGATCTTCGAGTCGGCGGAATACGCCAAGTGGCGGAGCTTCCGCGACAGCGAGGACTCGCGCTTCGTCACGCTGGCAATGCCCCGCGTGCTCGGCCGTCTGCCCTATGGCTCCAAGACCAAGACGATCGAGGAGTTCGCCTTCGAGGAGGCTCCTACCGACGCCAAGGGCGCAACCCGCCCGATGCAGCACGAGGAGTTCTGCTGGTCCAACGCCGCCTACGTCCTGGCCGGTCGCATGACCAGCGCCTTCTCGCAGTACAAGTGGTGCACCGCGATCCGCGGCGCCGAGGGCGGCGGCAAGGTCGAGAACCTGCCGAGCTACACTTTCACCAGCGACGACGGCGACATCGACCAGAAGTGCCCGACCGAGATCGGCATCACCGATCGCCGCGAGGCCGAGCTCTCCAAGCTCGGCTTCCTGCCGCTCTGCCACTACAAGGGCACCGACTACGCGGTGTTCTTCGGCGCGCAGACCACGCAGAAGCCGAAGAAGTACGACTCGCCCGACGCGACCGCCAATGCGGCGATCTCGGCGCGCCTGCCCTACATGATGGCCTCGTCGCGCTTCGCGCATTACCTGAAGGTCCTGGCGCGCGACAAGATCGGCTCGTTCATGGAGGCCTCGGACTGCGAAGTCTGGCTGAACCGCTGGATCTCGCAGTACGTCAACGGCAACGCCCAGGCGTCGGCCGAGATGAAGGCGCAGTATCCGCTGGCCGAGGCCGCCGTCTCGGTGAAGGAAGTTCCCGGCGCGCCGGGCTCCTACCAGGCGGTCGCCTACATGCGTCCGTGGCTGCAGATGGAGGAGCTCACCACCTCCATGCGCATGGTCGCCCGCATCCCGAAGATGGGGTGACCGGCACGTCGTGACCTCCGATGCTCGCGCCGGAGGAGGCGGTCGATCAGACGGTGGCAAAGGCGCCGCCGTCTTCGGCCGTCGGAGGTCTGCTGGAGTCTCTCGCCGACTGGTTCGGGCCTGAAGGCCTGCGTCGCATCGCGGAGCGGGGAGGTGCCTCGCTCCGCGACGTCGTCGACCGCGACATCGCGCTGATCGACACTCTGATCGCCGAGCAGGTCGACGCGATCCTGCATCATCCGCAGTTCCAGCGGCTCGAGGCGGCGTGGCGGGGCCTCGAGTACCTGACCAGCCAGGCGGCCAATACCGACGGCGTCGTCATCCGCGTCCTGCAGGCGAGCTGGGCCGAGGTCTGCCGCGACCAGGAGCGCGCGGTCGAGTTCGACCAGAGCGCGATGTTCGAGAAGGTCTACGAGGACGAGTTCGGCACCGCCGGCGGCCGGCCCTACGGCCTTCTGATCGGCGTCTACGACGTGCAGCACCGGCGCACGCCGGGCCATAATACCGACGACGTCAGCGCGCTCCGCGGTCTCGCGGTGATCGCCGCGGCCGCCTTCGCGCCGCTGGTCGTGGGATCCACGCCCGTCCTCCTCGGTCTCGACTCCTGGTCCGATCTCGGCCAGCCGATCGATCTCGCCTCGCCCTTCCGCCACCCCGACTACGCCCGCTGGCATCAGCTCCAGGCGATGGAGGAGTCGCGCTTCCTGGGTGTCGTACTCCCGCGCGTACTGATGCGCACGCCCTATGGCGACGAGCCGCAGCGGGCGCTGGGATTCCGCTATCGCGAAGAGGTCATCGACCACGAAGACCATCTCTGGGGCAGCGGCGTCTTCGCGTTCGCCTCGGTCGTCATCCGCGCCTTCGGCGATTACCGCTGGTTCGCCGACATAAGGGGGCTGCACTCGGACGGGACCGGCGGCGGCCTCGTCTCCGACCTTCCGACCCGCCGCTTCGATGCCGAGGGCTCGGGCAATCCCGGCCAGTCCTCGGCCGAGGTGATGCTGACCGAGACCCAGGACCGTGTGCTTGCGGAGCTGGGCTTCATCGCCCTCAACCCGTGCCGCTTCCGCAGCGATCTCGTCTTCTACTCGAACCAGTCGATCCAACGGGCCCGGCTGTACGAGAAGGCCGACGCCAATGCCTCGGCCAAGCTCTCGACCATGCTGCAATACATGTTGTGCGTCAGCCGTTTCGCCCATCACCTCAAGGTCATGGTCCGCGACGCGGTCGGCTCGATGATCACGCCCGAGGAGATCGAGGACCGGCTGCACAAGTGGCTGATGGGATTCTCGCTCGGCAACGAGGCGGCGAGCATGGAGATGAAGGCCAGATATCCGTTGCGCGAGGCGTCGGTTCAGGTGAAGGAGACACCCGGCAAGCCCGGCGTGTACCAGTGCCTGATCCAGCTCCGCCCGCACTTCCAGCTCGATCTCGTCGAATCCGCGTTCAGCCTGACCACCGAACTGGTCGTTCCCCAATCGACCTGAGGAGTAATCGCCCGTGCCCAGCCCCAAAGAGCTGTTCGACCAGGGAAAGCTCAAGCCCGCGATCGAGGCCTTGAACGCCGAGATCAAGGCCAATCCGGCGGACACCAAGCGCCGAGCGTTCCTTGGCGAGCTGCTGTGCTTCGCCGGCGAGATCGACCGCGCCGATCGCACCTTCGACATCATCTCGCAGCAGAATGCCGAGGCGGCGGTGCCGGTCGCCTGGGTCCGCCATCTGCTTCGCGCCGAGCTTGCGCGCCGCGAGGTCTGGCGCGAAGGCCGCCTGCCCGAGTTCATCGACCAGCCGCCGGAATGGATGAAGCAGTCCCTCCAGTCGATCGTGCTGCGCCGCCAGGGGGACCTCGCCGGCGCTGCCAAGGCGATCGCCGCATCCGAGGCGGGGCGCCCCGTCTTCAAGGGCAAGTGCGACGACGTCGCCTTCGACGACTGGCGCGACGCCGACGATACCACGGCCGGCTTCATGGAAGTGCTGACCGCGACCAGCAAGTATTACTGGGTGCCGTTCTCGCGGATCCGCGAGCTTTCCTTCGAGGCGCCGGTCAGCACGCTCGACCTCCTGTGGCGGCGCTGCCAGATCGAGATCACCGACGGGCCACAGGGTGAGGTCTTCATCCCGGCGCTCTATCCCGAGAGCGACAAGTCGGATGACGACGCGATGAAGATGGGCCGCGCCACCGACTGGCTCGAGGACGGAACCGGCATGGTCCGCGGCGTCGGTCAGCGCTGCTTCATGGTCGGCGAGGAATTAAAGTCGATCATGGAGATCGACGAGCTTGCGTTCGAGCCCCTCGCGTAAGGAGGAAATGGCGTGACCGGCAGAAGCGCCCGCGACGTCGCAGCGCAAGGATCGCTGCTCGATCGTCTGGTGGACCTTCACCCGACGGACGCGACCGATCCGACCGTCTCGTTCAGCGAGAGCATGGCTCAGCTGCGCGAGGCGGTCCGCCGCGATCTCGAAGCGCTGCTGAATACGCGCCGGGCCGCGCTCGAATGGCCTTCGAAGCTGCAAGATCTCGATCGCTCGGTCGTCAGCTACGGCGTCGGCGACGTTTCCGGGCAGCACGTCGCCGACGCGGCCGAGCGCGAGAGGTTCCGAGCCTCGGTCGAGACCGCGATCCGCACCTTCGAGCCGCGCTTCCAGAATTTCAGCGTGGCGCTGGAGGAGGGGACCGACGACGTCAACCGCCGGCTCGGGCTCCGCATCGAGGCGATGATGCATGCCGATCCGGTGCCGCAGTCGCTGATCTTCAACTCGATGGTCGAGCCGTCGACGCAGCACTTCAAGGTGAACGAGGCGCGCGCGTGAGCGAGGATCTTCTCGCCCTCTATAATCGCGAGCTCGACGCGGTCCGGCGGCTGGCGGCCGAATTCGCGGAGGCGCACCCGAAGGTCGCGGGCCGGCTCCGGGTCACCGCGGACGCGATCGAGGACCCGCATGTCGAGCGCCTGATCGAGGCAGTCGCGTTCCTCAATGCCCGGGTCCAGCTTCGCCTCGACGACGACTTCCCGGAACTGACCTCGGGTCTTCTCGACACGCTTTACCCTCACTATCTGGCGCCGATCCCGTCGTTCGCGACCGTCCAGTTCCAACCCGTGCCGGACCTCGACGGTAGCCACGTCCTGCCGGCCGGGACCGAACTCGACAGCGAGTCGCTGAACGGCGAGAGCTGCCGCTTCCGCACCTGCTATCCGACGGCCCTCTGGCCGATCGACATCGATACCGTGGCGCTCGCCGGTCGGCCGCTGACCGCTCCGCCTAACCCGGCTGCCTCCGGTGCGGCTGCCTGCCTTCGAATCTCGCTGAAGGCGCTGGCGGCCGACAAGAAGATCGGACAGCTCGGCATCAAGGATCTCCGATTTTTCCTGCGCGGCGTCGCCGCCCATCAGCTCTATGAGCTGATCTTCAACCACACACTTTCGGTCGCGCTGGCGGAGTCGCCGGCCGACCGCAACCCGGTGATCCTCGATCCCGCCTGCATCAAGCCGGTCGGCTTCGAGCCCGACGAGGCCTTGCTGCCATATCCGAAGCGGACGCTCTCGGCCTACGGGCTGCTCACCGAGTACTTCGCTTTCGCGGAGAAGCACCTCTACTTCACCGTGGAGGGCATCGACGAGGCGAAGGCCGCGGGCGGCAAGCTCGACCTCTTCCTCTACTTCGACAAGACCTTCCCCGAGCTCGAGCGCAGCGTCACCGCCGAGGCGATCGCGCTCGGCTGCGCGCCGGTCGCGAACCTGTTCCCGTTGCGCGCCGAGCCGATCGCGGTCGACCATGCGTCCTCGGAGTACCGAATCGTCGCCGACTCCCGGCGGCCGATGACGACCGAGGTTCATTCGATCGTCTCCGTGCGCTCGACCGACGGCACCGGTCGGAGCCGCAACGTCCTGCCGATGTACGGGCTCGACCATCACGGCGCCGAGCGTCCGCGCTGCTACTGGTTCACCGCGCGGCGCCCGGGCTCCGGCCGCGACAAGGGAAGCGAGCTGTTTCTCACGCTCGTCGACTCTGATTTCGATCCGGCGGCGCCGGCCGACGAGGTGCTGAGCCTCGACGTGCTCTGTACCAACCGCAACCTTGCGACCCTGCTGCCCTATGGCGGCGGCCGTCCTGGACTGACGCTCGCGGGGGGCGGCTCGGCGGTCAAGCGTATCGCCTGCCTGACGCCGCCGACCGTGCCGATCCGCATGACGGCGCGCGGCCAGTATCGCTGGCGCCTGCTGTCGCATCTGTCGCTCAATCACCTCTCGCTGGTCGCGGGCGAGGAGGGGGCGGCGGCGCTCCGCGAGATCCTGATGCTCTACGATCTCAGGGACTCGGGCGAGACGCGCGCGATGCTGGAAGGCATTCTCTCGGTCGAGACTAGGCCGGCAGCCGCCCGTGTCGCCTCTCGGCACTGGGGGGCGGTCGCGCAGGGCAACGACATCACCGTCGAGCTCGACGAAAGCCGCTTCGTCGGCCAGGGGCTTTTCCTCTTTTGCTCGGTGCTCGAGCGCTTTCTCGGTGCCTACACGACGATCAACAGCTTCACGCGTCTCGCGGTCAGGCTCCGCGGTCGCCAGGGGTACTTGCGCAAATGGCCGGCCCGCTCCGGAAATCGCCACCTTCTCTGATCGCGGAGCTCGTCCGCGATCCAAGGCGCTTCGCGTTCTTCCAGGTCGGCCGCCTGCTCCGACGCTGGCGACGGCGGGTCGACGGCGTGGACGATGTCGACGTCACCATCCACGACCCGCATCACCGCGATCCGGTCCGCTTCCATGCGACGCCGAGTCTGGCCTTCCAGCCGACCGAGGTCGGTGCGGTGCAGGCGCCCGAGAAGGGGCCGGCGCATGTCGAGGTCGGCTTCATGGGCTTGGCGGGAGCCGGTGCGGCGCTGCCGCCGCTCTATTCCGAGCTGCTCATGCAGACCGTGCGCGCCAAGTCGACGGCGCTGCGCGGCTTCCTCGATATCCTCAACCACCGCTCGCTGCTCCTGCTGCATCGCGCCTGGGCCAAGTACCGGCTGCCGATCCAGCTCGAGCAGGCGCTGCCGGCCGCCGACGATCCGCCGAGCCGGCTGGTCTTCGCGCTTTCCGGCCTCGGCACCGGTCGCCTGCGGGGACGCCTCGCGGTCGACGACCATCTCGTCGGCTTCTTCGCCGGCCACTTCGCACGGGGCACGCGGCCTGCCGAAGGACTCCAGACGGTGCTCGAAAGCCTGCAGGGCGAGCCGGTCGAGGTGCGCCAGTTCCAGGGCCGCTGGATCCGGCTCGAGGACGCGGATCTCTCGCGTCTCAAGAGACCGCGACCGTCGGCACCCGGCCATGCGCGGCTCGGCGTCGACTGCGTGCTCGGCGGCCGCGTCTGGGACGTGCAGGGCGGCGTGCGCCTGGTCATTGGTCCCGTAGGGCCGAAGGTCTTCCGCCAGCTGCTTCCCGACGGCGAACGCGCCCGCATCGTCGTCGACACCGCACGCCTCTATGCCGGCATGCAGGCGTCGTTCGTCCTCCAGGTGATCATCGCCGGCGCCGAGGCGCCGGACCTGCGTCTCGGCAAGCCGGAGCCCGAGAGCCCGCGTCTCGGCTGGAACACCTGGCTCGGACGGCCGAAGGAAGGCCTCGTCACCGACGCGGTCTTCGCGCCGGCGCCTCCGCAGACGAAGAAGGCCGCATGAGCGCCGACTGGACCGACGGCTACGTCGCCGACATCGAGTACCTGCCGGGATTCTATCGCGAGCAGTCGCCGGCCTTCATGGACCTCGCCTGCCTGATCCGCGGCGTGCAGCCGCCGGACCGCGGGACGGGCTGGACCTATTGCGATCTGGGCTGCGGGCAGGGGACGACCTGCCTCCTGCTGGCGGCAGCCAACCCGGACGGCGTCTTCATCGGCATCGACTTCAATCCGGCTCATATCGCGCGGGCACGCGAGCTCGCGAGGCTGGCGGGCCTCGCCAACGTCACGTTCATTGAGGCTTCCTTCGAGACGCTGGCAGCGGATCCGTCGTCGCTGCCCGAGTTCGATTACGTCGCCCTCCACGGCATCTACTCCTGGGTAAGCGACGCGAGCCGTCGCGCGATCGTGGCCCTGCTGTCGGCACGGCTGAAGCCGGGCGGCCTGGCTTACGTCAGCTACAACGTGATGCCCGGCTGGAACGCCGTGGCGCCGTTCCAGCGCCTGTTCCTCGAACACTCGCGGCTGACCGGCATCGGCAGCGAGCGCGGCATCGCCGAGGCGATCGCCTTCGCCGAGAAGCTGCGGGTGGTGGGCGCGCCGGGCCTCGGCGATCCCGAGGTCCTGCCCAGGCTCCGGAAGGAGCTGGAGAAGGGCAATCTCAGCTATCTCGCGCACGAGTACCTGAACGGTCATTGGCGGCCGCTTTATCACGCCGACGTCGCCCGCGGCCTCGCCGAGGCCAAGCTCGCCTTCGTCGCCAACGGCACCATCCTCGACAACTATGCCGAGCTCAGCCTGACCGCCGAGCAGCGCGAGGTGCTCACCGGCATCGCCGACCCTGTGATGCGCGAGATGCTGCGCGACTTCCTCGGCGTCCGTGCCTTCCGCCGAGACCTCTACATGCGCGGTGCCCGCCGGTTGGATGCACGCCGTCGCGACGCGCGATTGAACGATGTGAGCCTTGCGCTCGTGGTCGGCCCGTCCGGGATCAGGCGCGAGATAACGGTGCCGATCGGCAAGGCGGAGCTGGAGCCCGGTCTCTACGGACCGGTGTTCGACGCCCTGTCGAAGGAGTCTATGTCGCTCGGGGAGCTCATCAAGCTTCCCGGCATCCGCAGCCGTGAGGAGCCGAAGGCGCTCGAGATCGCCGGCATGTTGGTCGGCTCGGGCCAGGCGCTTCCGATCGCAGGATCGCGTCCAAAAGCCGAGATCGCCTGCCGCCAATACAATCGCATGATGATCGATCATGTCGACTTCTCGCCCGGCATCGCGGCGAAGGCATTGGCTTCCCCGGCTGCCCGTACCGGGCTGCATCTGACCATCTTCGAGCTTTTCGCTTGCGGGGCGCTGCTGGAGCGTGCCGAGCCCACCGTCGAGGCGCTCGTCGATCACACCTGGGCCAGGCTGGTGCGCACCGGCGACCGTCTCCGCCGCGAGGGGCAGGCGATCGAGGACGAGCGCGAGACCCGCGCCATCCTGAAGGTCGAGATGGAGTTGGTGCTGCGCGAGGCGGTGCCGGTCTGGCGTCGTCTGGGCATCATCTAGGCGGACGGGATGGTCGCGGTCGGCAGCGCCGTCGGCAAGTTCCGCATCGAGAGCATCCTCGGCCGCGGCGCCACCAGCATCGTCTTCCGCGCGACCGACATGGTCGACAATCGCGTCGTCGCGATGAAGGCTTTGCGTGCCGAGCTTCTCGCCGACGAGGAGCGCGGCGGGACGCTGGAGCGCTTCGCCCGCGAGGCGAGGATCGGCAAGTCGCTCCGGCATCCGCATATCGTCCGGCTCTGGGACTCCGGGGAGGCCGATGGCGTTCCCTACCTCGTCATGGAGCTGATCGAAGGGGAGGCGCTCGACACGCTGACCCGCCGCAACGCGCCGCAGCCTCCCGATCTCGCCTGCGCCCTGATGGCGACGGTGCTCGATGCCCTCGATCACGCGCACCGTGCCCAGATCATCCATCGCGACGTGAAGCCCGCCAACATCGTGATGCGCAAGCGCGAGGCCGATCCGGTGCTGATGGACTTCGGCATCGCGCGGATCGGCGGATCCGACGTGACCATGACCGGCGAGATGCTGGGGACGCCCGCCTACATGTCGCCGGAGCAGCTGCGCGGCGCGGTGATCGACCACCGGACCGACCTGCACGGCGTCGGCGTGATCCTCTACCAGCTGGTGACCGGCCGGCGCCCCTATGCCGGCTCGGTCGCCGAGGTCATGCACCAGATCGCCTCGATCGAGGCGCCGGCACCGTCGACGGTCGCGGCGGCGATGGCCCCGTTCGATCCGATCGTCCGGAAGGCACTGGCCAAGGAGCCGACGCGACGCTTTGCGTCGGCGGCGGAGTTCGCCCAGGCGCTCCGGACGCTCGGGCTCGGCCGGACTGAGACGACCATCATTTCCTCCGCGGCCCACGCGCCGGAACAGCGTCCATCGGCAGCGATCCGGCCGGCCTCGCTCGACGATCTCGACCAGGCCCTCCGGTCGGTGGTCGAGGCCGGAGTCGACGAGGAAGCGCGCGACATCATCTCCGACCTGCTCGGGCGCCTGGCGTCTCCGGATCGCGACCGTCTGAGCCGCATCTGCCTCGAAGCCGGCATCGTGCCTCTCGCGTACGACCTGGCCGCGACCGCCGTCCGCCCGGGGCGTGCGCTCAAGTCGAAGGGCCACTGGCTTTCCGGCGTCGAGCTCGCGGTCCTGCTCAACAGGCGCATCGAGCAGGACGCAGCCAAACGTGCCGCGGCGACGACGTTGCTGGATCTCGCCTTTCACGTCTCCGGCATATTCCTGACGTATTCGAGCGAGCTCGCGAGCCGGCTTTCCGCCGAGGACGCGCCTGACATCGGCGCGCTCGAGATGGACTTCATCCGGCTGGACACTCTGAGCCTAGGGCTCGACGTGCTGGGCGCGAAGCGCGAGCTGCGCCTGGCCGAGGCCGCCGGCCGCGTGATGGTGGCGCAAGTGTTGCGACGGGCATCCAGGATCATCGAGGCCTATGTCGAGACCGGCGACGAGATGGCCCGCTTCGATGTGGTCGCCATGCTGGTGCAGGTCGACGACCTGATCTCGCTGGCGATGAGGCTGACCGGCCAGCGCGAACGGTCGGAGATCGACTCCGTGGCCGAGCTCTGCGACGAGGCGGCGCGCCGATTCCTCAGCAGCGTGACCGGCCTCGTCGGCCGCATCGCCGACGATCTCGTCAATGCGTTGGCCTCGGGCGACGCCGGCGCGATGGCGGAGTTCGTCTCGCGCCTGAAGCAGATCGGGCTGATCCATCAGTTTGCGGCCCGCCTCGATGCGGAACGATTCAGCGATCTGCTGAGCCTCCTGACTGGCGGCATCTACGAGCTTTTTGCCAGCCTCACCATGTCCCTGACCGGAGCGCCGGCGACGCCCACCTCGCACCTGCAGGCCGAGGCGCTCTACGAGATGGCGACGGGCCTGGGATTCCGCGACCTCGCCAACACCCTGCTGGTCTGGATCCGCCGCTCGGTCTTGAGTTGAACCGGATCGGAGGCGTGATAGCCTTCATTCGAAAGAGGAGTCCGTCGATGCCGCCGGCCGCCCGCGTCGGAGACTTGGTCAAGCAGGACGCGCCGCACTGCCATTCGCCGATCCATCCGGCGGCGCCGGTGCCGGCGCCCGCGCCGCATCCGGGGCTGCCCCTCGCCATCATCAAGGGCGCCGCCAATGTGATGATCGGCGGCAAGCCGGCCGCGCGTTCCACCGACACGACGGCGCCTTGCATGTTGCCCGGTTGCGTGCCCGGCGGTCCCGGCATGGTGGCGCTGGGATCGAAGACGGTGATGATCGGCAAGCTGCCGGCGGCGCGCATCAACGACATGACGGCGCACACGTCCTGTGTCGCACCCATCCCGAGCCCGGTCGGCAAGATCCTGCCGCCCGGCGAACCCAAGGTGCAGATCGGCGGCTGACGCCGGATCGCGATGCGCGACACCCACTTCGCCGATCTCACGCCGATCTGCCCGCGCTGCCGCACCTCATTTGGGCAGGCGAACAGGCTCGAGGTTCTCGTCTCTGCGCTGCGCCGGAGCGATCGCCTGGTCGACGGTATCCTCGTCTGCACGAACCCGGATTGCCGCCTCGAGTACCCGATCATCGGCGGCCTGCCGGCGCTGGTCCCCGACGTCCGCACCTTCGTGCAGGAGGCCTTGTTCCATCTGCTCTGCCGCGACGACCTCTCGGGCGAGGTGGAGTCGCTTCTTGGCGACGCGGCCGGCGCGGGCTCCGGCTTCGACGCCGTGCGCCAGCAGCAGTCGAGCTATGGCTGGGATCACTGGAACGATCTCGATCCGGAGGGCGGGGAAGGCGGGGGCGCCGTTCTCGACTGTCTCGAAGCGGCCCTGAACCAGCTATCGGAGGCACCGGCGGGGCCGGTGCTCGATATCGGCTGCGCCACCGGACGGTCCAGCTTCCATCTCGCCGATCGGCTCGGCCTTCCCGTGGTCGGAATGGACGTCAACGTGCCGCTGATCCGGATCGCGCGACGTGTGCTGGACGAGGGCGTCGTCCGCATTCCGCTTCGTCGCGGGGGCGTCGTCTATGACCGTCGCGAGTTTCCGGTCGAACTCGCATCCGCGGACAAGGTCGATTTCTGGATCGGCAATGCTCTGTCGCTGCCGTTCGTGGACGAGACCTTCGGGCTGGTGGCGGCGCTCAACGTGATCGACTGCCTGGCCTCGCCGCGCGACGGCTTGGCCGAGATCGCGCGCGTGCTGAAACCCGGCGGCGTCGCGCTGGTCGCCTGTCCGTTCGACTGGTCGCCGTCGGTCACGCCGATGGAGCAGTGGATCGGCGGCCATTCCCAGCGTGCCCCGCACAAGGGAGCGTCGGAGACGGCGCTCGATCGGCTGCTGGCGGACGGCGCGCTCGGTCTTGCGCCGATCGCGCCCGCGAAGGACGTGGCTTGGAAAGTCCGCTTGCACGACCGCGCTTCGGTCGACTACCAGACTTATGTCGTCGCGCTGAGGAAGGCGGAGGGGGTCGCGTGAAGCTCGTTCTCACGATGATCAAGGGGCCGGAGAGCGGCCGGAAGCGCGAGGTCGATGCCGCCAGCATCACGGTCGGCCGTGGCGAGGAGAACGGCTGGGTCATCGCCGACCCCGAGCGCGTGCTCTCCAAGAGCCATTTCAAGATCGAGTTCCGCGAAGGCCAGTACATCCTGACCGACACCAGCACCAACGGCGTTTTCGTGAACGGCTCGTCGACGCCGCTCGGTCGCGATCGCCAGGCGATGCTGAACAAGGGCGACAGGATCGTCGCCGGGCCGGCGACCTTCGCGGTCGACCTGGTCGCGCCGACCGCGGCCGAGGACCCGTTCTTTGCCACGCTGAGCAAGCCTCCCGAACCTCCGGCGGCACCGACCGAGGACGACCCCTTCGCGCCGCTTCCGGGATCCGGCACGTCCGGGTCGGCCGCGGCCGGGGCGGCGATTCCCGACGACTTCGATCTGGGCCTTCCGCCGATGGGAGGCGATCCGCTCGCGACTCGCGCCGAATCGCCATTCGGATCGCCCCTTCCGCCCCCGGCCAGCGCGCCCTTGGGCGGCGGCGGAGGTATCCCGGACGACTGGCTCGGGGCCGACGCCGGGCCTGCTGGCGCCACTCACGTCCATGAAGAAGACGGCCTGATCGAGGCCCTTTGGTGCTTCGCTCATACGACGGCCGGGCTCTATCCCGGCTCGGCCGTGGCCCAGAGCCCGATCGCCCAGGCGCATTCGGCCAAGGCCGCAGAGGCGCTGCTCGACCGGGCGGGGGGCGAGCAGACCTTGCGGCGCCTATTCGCGGACTTGCAAGAACTGGTACTTAGGCAGCAGCGGAGATAAACCTTAAGCCTTCGGTCCGACCCGTCGCCGGGAGGTGGTCAGCATGCTGGGGAACAAGGTCGTCTGGTCGGAAGGCCTGTTCCTGAGGCAGCACCACCTGCAGCAGCAGGAGCGCTATTTCGAGCGCCTCGTCCGCGAGCGGTCCGAAGCCTCCGGCCCCTACAGCTGGGGCGTCTCCGAGCTTCAGCTCGACCAGGGGCTCCTCGGCCTCGGCCAGTTTGCCGTCACCCGCTGCCGCGGCATCTTCGAGGACGGCACGCCGTTCTCGCTTCCCGACGACGACCGCCCGCCGCTGCCGCTGCCGCTGCCCGACACGGTCCGCGACAAGATCATCTATCTGGCGCTGCCGATCCGTCAGCGCGGCGGGCTCGAGGTAGGGCCCGAGGACAGCCCGAGCCTGACCCGCTTCGTGCCGGAAGAGGTCGAGATCCAGGACGCCAACGACGGCTCGCCGATCCCGGCCGAGATGCAGGTCGGCCGCCTTCGCCTCCGCTATCTGATCGAAGGCATGGACACCTCCGGCCACCTCCTGATCGGTCTCGGCCGCGTCGTCGAGGTGCGCGCCGAGCGCGGCATCGTGCTCGACGACAAGTACGCGGCGCCGGCGATCGACTGCCGGGCGGTCTCGGCACTGGCCAGCCTGCTGATCGACATCCAAGGGCTGATCTCGCATCGCGCCTCGGCGCTGGCGCTCCGGGTCGCCGGCGGCGACGGCCGCGGGGTCGGCGAGATCGCCGAGTTCCTGCTGCTGCAGATCCTCAATCGCTACGAGCCGCTGATGGCTCACCTGAACTCGATCCCGCTGGTGCACCCCGAGCGGCTCTTCGCGACGGCGGTGATGCTGGCCGGCGAGCTCGCGACCATCGCCGGCACGTCGAAGCGCCCGCCGCAGTTCCCCGCCTATCGCCACGACGACCTGCAGAACACCTTCGCGCCGGTGCTGGCCGAGCTTCGCCGATCGCTCTCGACCGTGCTCGAGCAGTCGGCGATGCAGATCCCCTTGGTCGAGCGCAAATACGGCATCCGCACCGCGCAGATCGCCGACCGTAGCTTGATCACCGGCGCCACGTTCGTGCTGGCGGTGAAGGCGGCGATCCCGGTGCAGACCTTGATGCGCTCGTTCCCGGCGCAGGTGAAGATCGGCCCGGTCGAACAGATCCGCGAGCTGGTCAACGTGGCACTGCCCGGCATCCCGGTCAGGCCGCTGCCGGTGGCGCCGCGGCAGCTGCCGTTCCATGCCGGATCGACATACTTCGAGCTCGAACGCGCCAACCCTCTCTGGCAGCGCATGGCGCCGACTGGCGGGCTGGCGTTGCATGTGGCGGGCGACTTCCCGCAGCTCGAAATCGATCTCTGGGCGATCCGGGGCTAGCGCCGCGTGACCGGCGGCTCGCCCTTCGAGGAAGACGATCTCGACCGGACGGTCGTCCGCCGCCCGGGATCGACGCCGCCGTCCGCAGCGCCTGCGCAATCGGCATCGCCGCCGCCGAGCTTCGCCGCGAAGGGGCCGCCGGCATCCCGCGTGCAGCGCCGGTCTTCACGCCAGCGTGCGGAGGAAGAGGAGATCGACGACGCGTCGGTGTGGACGCTTGGTGCGATCAATCCGCTCTGCGCGGTCGCGGCACCGCTGCTGGCGCTCGCCGTACGCATGCGCGACTCCACGCAGCCGGCCAATCTCGATCACGCGCGCGACCAGGCGATCGCCGAGGTGCGATCCTTCGAGACGACGGCGCTTGCCCGAGGGATCGCTCCCGATCGCATCCGGCTCGCGCGCTACCTCGTCTGCGCCACCGTCGACGATTTGATCATGGCGACCGAATGGGGCGCCCAGACGCAATGGGCGTCGAAGGGGCTGGTCAGCACGGTCGAGCAGGAGACTTGGGGCGGCGAGCGCTTCTTCGCGATGGTCGAGCAGGCGCTGGGCGATCCGGTCGGTTCGGTCGAGGTGCTCGAGCTCGCCTATGTCTGCCTCGCGATCGGCTTCGCCGGCCGCTATCGCGTGATGCCGCGCGGCGGGGCCGAGCTCTCGGGCCTGCGCGACCGCATTTATCGCACGATCCGCCGCGTGCGCGGCGAGCCCGAGCGCGATCTCGCGCCGATGTGGCGGGGCCTCAATGTGCCCTATGCGCCGCCGCGTGCACCGTTCCCGGTGTGGACCGCGTCGGCCGCGTGCCTGGTGATGCTGGCCGGCATCTACGCCTTCTTCAGCTTCGATCTGGGGAGCCGCGCCGACCGTCTCGCCGCGCGCCTGCAGGACCTGTTCCCGTCCGGCCCGGTGCAGATCGTCCGCCCGGCGCCGCCACCGGCTCCCGCGCCGGTGCCGACGGTCACGCAGATCGATCGGATCCGCCAGCGTCTCGCCGGTGAACTTCAGGCGCGCCAGGTCGAGATCGGCCAGATCGAACGCTACATCTACCTCCGCATCGCCAGCACCGGACTGTTCGGCAGCGGCGCTGCGCGCGTGGCGCCGGCCTATGTGCCGGTACTCGACAACGTCGCGGCGGCGCTGGCACCGGAGCCGGGGCAGATCGTCATCCTCGGCCATACCGACGACGTGCCGTTGCGGGGCGGGCAGTATCCCGACAACGAGGCGCTGTCCTTGGCGCGGGCGCAGGCGACGGCCGACTATCTCGGATCCAAGATCGGCGGCGCGCCTCGCATCAGCGCGATCGGGCGCGGCGCGGCGGAGCCGATCGCCTCCAACGCGACACCGGAAGGCCGCGCCCTCAACCGCCGGATCGAGATCCTGCTGCCGCGCGAGGATGCGCCCGCAAGATGACCAGCCGGCGACCGGCCGCGGTCAGACTGGGTAAGGGCTCCGACCGCCTGTCGTCGCGCACCCATCGCGAGGAGAGCGCCGGCGCCGCGCGCTCTACAGCATCCGAAGACGTGAGCGCGCTCGACGACCGGCTCAAGCAGGCAGAGCGCGTGTTCGCCCAGCGCAAGCAGTCGCTCTATTCCAAGCCCTGGTATCTGGTGATCGGTCCGACCGGCGCGGGCAAGAGCGCCTGGCTTTCGGGCCTGGGTCTCGCCAACGACGCGATCCGCGAGGCGGAAGGCAACGGCCCCACCGTCACCTGCGACGTGCTGCTGTTCGAGGAGGCGGTCGTCCTCGACATCGCCGGCCGGCTGGTCACGCAGGACCTGGATCCAGAAGCGGACCGCATGGCCTGGGCCGGCCTGCTGCGTCTCCTGCTCAAACGCCGGCCGCACCTGCCTTTGAGCGGCGTGATCGTCATGGTTCCGGCCGGGGCACTCGTCGGCACCGGCGCCGATCATCGGCGCGTACTCGACGCTCTTCGTCTGCGCTTCAACGAGCTCGGCGGCCTTCTCGGCGGACGCATCCCCGTCTACCTCGTCGTGACGAAGATGGATGCCGTCCCCGGTACGATCGCGATGCTGTCGACGCTCGACGATGACGAGACCGAGCAGGTCTGGGGCGTCACCTTCACCAAGGCAAAGCCGGACCGCGCGACGCAGGAGCAGGGCTTCGCGGATGTGGTCTCCCGGCTCGCCGACCAGGTGATCCTCCGCCAGCATCATGGCCTCGACGAGCGGGGAGCTGCCGGCATATGGACCTTGCCGCGCGATCTCTCGCGTCTCTCCGACGGCCTCGTGCAGCTCGGTGCCTCGGTGGTCGAGGCGCCGTCGCTGGCGTTCCGCGGCGTCTACCTTTCTGCCCATCCTGGCGCCGTTCGCGACGCGCGCGGCTCTGTGCGCGCGCCTTTTGCACGCCCGCTGTTCGAGGACGTCATCCTGCGCGAGGCCGGGATGGCGCAACCTAAGCGGCGCGGCACGGTGGAGGGCTGGCCGCACTTGGTCGTAGCGCCTCTGGTCGCACTCGCGATCGCCGCAGGTCTCGCCTGGGCGTACGGCGATCAGCACGAGCGCCTGGCGCTCGCCGAGGCGACGGTCGACAAGATCGTCGCTTCCGCTCAGGCTTTGCCGCTCAGCCCGGTCACGGATCCTGACCCCGCGCCGGTTCTGCCTATGCTGGGCGCGCTCGACTGGCTGAGACGGGGAGGGGCGGCGCCGGCGCTTACTCCCTGGGCGTTCAAGGCCGCCAAGGTGCGCACCGCCGCCGCGACCGCCTATGGTCAGGGAATCGAATTGATGCTTGAGCCGCGCCTGCTGCTCGGGCTCGAAAAGGCGATCGCCGCCGAAGGCCGCGGGGGAGCGACCGCGCAGGTCTACCTGGCGCTTGCCGCCGATCCGCCTCGGGCGGCGAACCTCGTCGGTGCCTGGATCGCACAGACGCCATACCCGTCGCTGACGAACGAGGCCAAGGCGGAGTTCGCGCGTCACGTCGATACGATGCTTCGATCGGCGACGCGGCCACTCGCCGCGGATGCCGCCTACTTGGCCGCGCTCTCGGCGCCGGCGAGGCGCTCGTGAAGAAGCTGCTCAAGCGCATCGGTGCGATCCTCGCCAACCCGTGGGTGATCACGGCGCTGATCGCGCTCTTCGTGGCGCTGCTGATCTGGTTCGTCGTGCCGCTCGTCGCCATCGGCGAGGTCAAGCTGCTGCAGAGCGAGACCTCGCGGCTGGTGGCGCTGATCATCCTGACCGTCGTCTGGGCGCTTGCCAACGTCTTCATCGGCCAGTCGCGCCGTGCCGCCAACGACCGGCTGATCGAGGACCTGGAGACGGCCTCCGCCGTCGACGAGGCCAAGGCTGCAAACGAGGCCGCGTCGTCCGAGGAGTTGACGCAGATCGGCGAGCGCCTGCGCGACGCTCTTCAGCTGCTCAAGCAGTCGCGCTTCGGCGCCAGGCTCTACCAGGTGCCGTGGTACGTGCTGCTCGGACCGCCGGGCTCGGGCAAGACCACGGCGCTGTCGCGCAGCGGCCTCGAGTTCCCGCTGCAGGAGCGGCTTGGCCATCTTCCGGTCACCGGCATCGGCGGCACGCATAATTGCGACTGGTGGATCGCCGACCGCGCGGTGTTCATCGATACCGCCGGCCGCTACACCACGCACGAGAGCCACAAGGAAGTCGACCAGCGGGTCTGGTACGGGCTCCTCGACATCCTCAAGAAGCACCGCCCGCGCCAGCCGCTCAACGGCGCGCTCGTCATGCTGTCGCTGCCCGAGCTCGCCCGGATGGGCGAGGAGGAGCGGCAGTCCGTCGCCAAGTCGATCCGCTTCCGGCTGACCGAGCTGCAGGAGCGTCTCGGCACGCGGCTGCCGGTCTACGTGCTCTTCACGAAGTGCGACCTCGTCCCGGGCTTTCTCGAGTTCTTCTCGACGCTCAACAAGGGCAAGCGCGCGACGCCGCTCGGCGTCAGCCTGCCCTACGACGACGGCAAGGGCGCCGATCCGGTGACGGGCTTCCGCGCTGCCTATGACGGGCTGATCAACGACCTTCGCCGGCATGTGATGCGCCGCCTGCAGCAGGAGCCGGATGCCGGCGCCCGCTCGCTGATCCTCGAATTCCCGTTCCAGCTCGCCAGCCTCAAGGAGACGGCGCTCGACATCCTCGGCCGCACCTTCGGCCGCAACCGTCTTGAGCGTCCGTCGCTGCTGCGTGGCTTCTATTTCAGCAGCGGCACCCAGAGCGGCGAGGTCGCCGACGCGCTCGCGGGCCAGCTGCAGCAGACCTTCGCTCTCGACATGGAGCGGCATGCGGAGGTCCAGCAGGGTGCCGAGCGCACGCGCAGCTACTTCCTCTCAGGGCTGCTGAACGACGTCGTCCTGAAGGAGGCCGGGCTCGCCGGCACCGACTGGAGCGTCGTCCACCGCCGCCGGCTCCGTGCCTGGGCCGCCGCTGCCGTATCGCTGGTGGTCGCGCTGACGCTGGGCTCGGTGCTGGCCTTCAGCTGGGCGGGCAACCGGCAGGCGCTCGGCGAGATGGAGTCCGATGCCGCGTCCCTTGCCGCGTCCTCCGCCCAGCGCGGGCAGATCATGCAGGACCGAACGCTGATCTCGGCCCTCGGCGCGCTCGACCAGGCGCGCAACGTGCTGAGCCAGTCCTCGCCCGAGGACGGCGTGCCGTTCACGCTCGGCTACGGCCTCTTCCAGGGCGAGGCGGTGTCGCCGGCGGCGGCCTCGCTCTACGCGCGCATGCTCGACAATCTCCTGGCGCCAGGCGTGGTCGCGCGTCTTGCCGACCAGGTGCGCTCCGGATCGACGCGCCCCGATTTCCTGTTCCCGGCGCTCAAGGCCTACCTGATGGCGACGGGCCGCGGCGTCTACGACGCGGCCTTCCTCTCCGACTGGCTGACGCTCGATTGGAACGCGCGATATCCGGGGGCCGCGAATACGACGTTGCGCGACAGCTTCGCGACCCATGTGAAGACCCTGGTCGCAGCCGGCCCGCGCCCGGGCGTGGTCGCGGACGAGACATTGGTCGACAGCGCGCGGCGCGCGCTCTCCGCGACCTCGATGGCGGAGCGCGGCTATGCGCTGCTGAAGCAGCTTCCGGAAGTCGCGGCTCTAGCGCCCTGGCGCGTCACCGATCATGCGGGCCCGGCGGCGACGCGCGCGCTTCGCCGCCAGTCGGGCGTGCAGCTCTGGGAAGGGGTGCCGGGCCTCTACACCTACGATGCGTTCCACAAGGTCGTGCTGCCGTCGCTGCCGGACGTGGCGAAGCTCGCGGCGGCCGAGGCCTGGGTCATGGAAGACCGGCGCGGCACCGAGGCTGCGCGCCAGGCGGAGCTCGCCAGGGCGATCCTCGCGCTCTATCTCGACGACTACGGCCGCGCCTGGGACGCGCTGCTCGCCGACGTCACCATCCAGCCGCTGGATTCGATCGCTCAGGCGAGTGACGTGCTGAACGCGCTCTCCGGCGCCGCGTCCCCGTTCAAGCTCTACCTCGAGGCCGTCGTGCGCGAGACGACGCTGGAACCGGGGCCGAAGCCGGCGGTCGACGCCTCCGCGATGCCCGGCGCCGCGGCGGCGGTCGCCCCGGGAGCGGCGGCCGCGCTCACCCAGCGGCTCAACCAGGCGAATGCGCTCGCGCGCCTCTTCCCCGGCACCGGCACCGACGCGGGGCCGCCGCCGGGCCAGCCGATCAATGACCGTTTCCGCGACCTCCGCGCTTTCGTGCGCGGGCCGGAAGGCGGCGTGGCGCCGATCGACGACGTGATCAAGGAATTCGGCGAGCTGTTCAAGCAGGTGAACCAGGTCGCGCAGTCGCCGGACCAGGGGCGCGCGATGCTCTCGTCGCTGCAGGGCGGAATGACGGGCGGGACGGGGCCTTTCGCTCGGCTACGTCAGCTGACCGCGACGATGCCGGGTCCGGTGGCCCGCACGGTCTCAACGCTGGTCAGCCGTGGCCAGAACGTCGGCGCCGGCGAGGCGCGCAACCGCTTGAACACGATCTGGGCGACGAGCGTGCTGCCGGCCTGCCGTGCGCTCGAGCAGCGCTTCCCGCTAGTCCAGGATTCGCAGCTCGATGCACCGCTCGACGACTTCGCTCAGTTCCTCGGGCCGAAGGGGGTGCTTCAGGAATTCTTCGACAAGGAGCTGAAAGGCTTCGTCGACACCGACGTGACGCCGTGGCGCTGGCAGCGGGCCGGCGGTGCCGACCTCGGATTGTCGGCCGACACGCTCTCGCTGTTCGAGAATGCCGCCCAGATCCGCCAGGTCCTGTTCGGTGGCGCCGCCAAGCCCGGCATCCGCTTCGAGCTCGAGCCGGTCGAGCTCGACCAGCGCGCCAACCAGGCCCAGTTCGAGCTCGATGGCGCCAGCATTCTCTACCGTCACGGTCCGCCGCGCGCGACTCCGGTCAAATGGCCGGGCGAGGGCGGTGGCTCCGCGCGTCTCGCCTTCTCTCCGGCGATCGCCAACGAACCGTCGAGCCTGGCATTCGACGGACCCTGGGCGCTGTTCCGCCTGATCCGCCAGGCGAAGCTCGCACCGTCGCAGGACTCGATGCTGGCCGAGTTCACGATCGGCTCCAGGCGCATGCTGGTGCGCCTCACACCGTCGTCACTCGGCAATCCCTTCGACCTCTCGCGCATGCGGGCGCTCCGATGCCGCCCAACCCTGTGATCTCGACCACGATCGGGTTCTTCGGAAAGCTGCCTGGTGCCGGCGACTTCGTCGTGCGCGGCTTCGACCGGCCGCTGGTAACGGCGTTGACCCAGTGGACGGACAAGCTGGTCGGTCACCTGAAGCTCGGTGCCGGCGAAGATTGGACCACGGTGTTCGACCGCCTTCACCCGGTCGCGTGGGTCGCGGACCAGGGGCTCTGCGGCGCGGCGCCATTCGCCGGTTTGATGCGCCCGAGCCTGGACCGCGTCGGGCGCCGCTATCCGCTGATCGTCGGCGTGTCGCTTCCATCGGATGCGCGCGTGGCGCCGACGGCGGCGGCAGGACGCGCTTGGTTCGACTACCTCGAAGGTCTTCTCTACGACGCGTGGTCGCCCGGTCTCGGTGCCGAGATGCTCGCCGAGGCGCTCGCGGAAGCACCGCCGTTTCCCGAGATCCACCGCGGCGCGAGCGCCGCGGCCGAGCCGATCAAGGCGGGCGGCTGGCACCTTCGCTGGTCAGGCGAGCCGCGCGCGCAGGACTTGGCCGCACATCTGCTGAACGCGACCGCGAGTGCCGCGATCGGACGACATAGCCTCTTCTGGACGGGCCCGCTCAAGGACGGCGGCGACGTTCTGATCGTGCCGGGGATGGCGACGGCCGACCAGCTCCTGGCGCTGGCGCTCTGAAGCTTCATGCGCCGCTACGCCTCCAGCGTCGCAAGCCATATCGGCTGGAAGCGCACGATCCAGGAGGACGCCGTGCTCGGCCGGCCGGAGATCGGTCTCTGGGCCGTCGTCGACGGCATGGGCGGACATCATCGCGGCGACATCGCGAGCCGGCGCATCGTCGACCGGCTCGCCGGCCTCAAGCCGCCGGCAACCTCGTCATCCTTCCTGGTGACGGTGCAGGCGAGCCTGTCGCTCGCGCATGACGAGCTGAATGCGTTGCCGGCGCCCAATGAGAGCGCGCCGGCGGGGGCGACCTGCGTCGTGCTGATGGCCTGGCGCGATCACTTCACCTGCCTCTGGGCAGGCGATGCCAGGCTCTATCAGCTCCGCGACAAGCGGCTCCGACAGGTCACGCACGATCACAGTCACCTGAACGACCTGATCGCGGCCGGCGAGCTCGACGCGTCGGAAGCGGCCGGCCATCCGGAAGCCCATATGGTGACCCGCGCCATCGGTGCCGGCACGATGTTCCAGCCCGAGGTCACGCGCGGCTCCCTACAGCGCGGCGACGGCATGCTTCTCTGCAGCGACGGGGTCACCCGTGTGCTCGACGACGTGACGCTGGAGAGGATCGTGGCGGACACCGCGCCGGAAGCGGCGGCGGAGACGGTGATCGAGGCGGTCCTCGACGGCGGCGCCCCCGACAATGCCTCCGCCGTCGTGGTGACGGTGCTCTAGTCTTCAGCCCGCGGGCGGCTCGGGCGGCTTGATGCCGGCGGCGAGGAAGAAGGCGCTGCGCGCCGTCGCATCGGGAATGAGCTCGGCCAGCAGCTCGGGCATCGGCATGCGGCCGCGGCGGACCAGCTCCTCCAGCGTGTAGGAGATCGGCGAGTGCGGTTCGGTCGAGCGGAAGAACGCCGCGATCCGGAGCAGCTCGTTGAACGCCTCGTCACGCGTGTAGCCGCCCGGTCCGCGTGCCGGTCCTGACTTGCCGCCGCCGGCTGCCGCAGCCGATGGTGTGCCGTCGCCTGCGGGGGCAGCCTCGGCCGACGCGGAAGACGCATCGAGCGTAGCCAGCCGGTCCTTGGCGACGAAGGCGACCATGTCGGCGATCGCGCCGAGCGTGGAGCGGATGTTTCCGGTCGGCGGGGAGTCGTTGCCGCATTTCGCGGTCAGCGCGTCGTCGAGCGCCTTGAACGCTTCCTGGCAACCCTTGATGTCGTCGAGCAGGTTGGCGAGCGCCTGCGGCGGTGTCGCGTTCACCGCCGCCTGGACCTCCTCCATGGTCGCCGCACCTTCCTGCACCATGCGGGCCCGACGGTCGGGGTCGGTCACCTTGGAGACCTCGAGCGCCTTTTCGATATGCCAGAGGGCGAGGGGACGCTCCGTGCCGGACAGCAGCAGGGCCTTCCGGAGCGGCAGGATCAGCGTGCCGTCGCCGCCCTCGCCGTTGAGGCCGGTCAGCGGCGCCACGCGCGTCGTGACGCCGTCCTCGTCCGGCATCGGGTAGAGATTGTCCCAGAAGGTCTCGACCAGGCCCTTCGCCAGCGTGAAGGAGTCCCGGAGGCCGGCGAAGCCGTCGGACCTCAGCATTCCCTCGGCGAGCCAGGCGGCGATCTCGAGGTCCTTTGCGCGCGAGGAAAGGATCTCGGGCGCGACATCGATCACCGTCCGCCATTCATCGACCATGACGCCGGTCTGGTCGCCGGTTTCGTTGCGCTCGGCCGCGCGGGCCGCGGTCCGCGCATCCTTGACCTTGAAGTAGGGCGAGTCGGGCGCGCCGTCGGCACGCAGATCCTCGCCGGCCGGTGCCGACTCCGAGATCGGCGTCAGCAGGGCATCGATCTCGAGAACAGGGGGGCTCGCCATCCGTCCACTCCGCAGATGAGGCGTCTAGTTAGGGAGGAGCTCCACCGCCAGCGCGCCGACATTGACGCGGATCGGCGTCGATTTCTTGCCGGCGATCGGGAAGAGGGCCTTCCATGTCGCCTTCTCGAAGTTGCGATATCCGACGACCGCGCCGACGAACAGTGCGTCCGGCTTGAGCTCGGCGTTGATCACCTGGATTCCGCCGGGCGCGATGATCAGCTCGCGCTTGGCCAGCATCGCCGGTCCCAGGGTCGCTTCGTCCTTCTCGAACAGGCTGGCGAAGTCGCTGGCCTCGAAGGCATCGGGGTTGGTCAGCTGGTACAGGCGCACCAGCACGGGCGAGGGACGCTGGTTGAGATCGGGGTTGATCAGCGGGGAGGCAATCACCGTCGCACGCACGGTCGCCCCCTCGGGCGCCGGAGCGACGGCCGGTGACGGCGGCGGCGGATCTTTCTTGTCCTTGTCGCCGAACCAGCCGCAGCCCGCGACCAAGCTTGCCAGGATCGCGACCCTGGCCACCGCGCCGAGACGGGAGGGGCGGAGCCGGAACGGCATCGGATGGGGCGATGGAGTCTGGGTCATGTCGCGGCGATATACACCCTCGAGCGGGGTCGGGAAGAGTTTCAGTATCGCCTGAAGAATACTGGATATTCTCAGAATGTCGAAAGGCTTGGCGGCGGACTTTAGCCTCGATTCGCGCCTCAGATCGCCTTGACCGACGCCTCGACCGCGATGACGGCGCGGAGGATGCTCTCGAAGTCGGCCAGCCGGCGCGTGTCCTTCTCCGCCCGCGCCCATTCGACGGCGGCGGCGACGATCTGGCCGGTGCGCGCCAGGCCGGCCAGGATCTCCCGGGTCATCTCCTCGAGCAGCGGCGCGATAGCGTCGTCCTTCAGGCCGGCCAGGATCTGATGCAGCTTGCCGAGGGCACGGATCATGCCGGCGACCTCGCTGCCGCGGCTGTCGGTGGCGGTGACCATGCCGGCGACGAAGCTGTCCATGATGCCGCGGCAGAGCGCGGTGATCGCGGACGAGAACTCGGCGATCACCTGGGTTCCCAGCGACTGGATGAAGGTCTCGCCGGCTGGCGGCGTCTCCTCGTGCTCGCCCTGGCGCACGCGCTGGAAGATCAGGACCAGGTCGTCGATCTCGGCGATCATGCCGGCAAGGTTGACGCGGTCGACCAGCGCGAAGGTCGAGGCGCAGCGGTTCATCAGGGAAGTGGCCCGCCTGAGCGCCGAGCGGGCGAGGCGGCGGGTGCGCGCCTGGGTTTCGCCGGCCTCGCGCGCGAAGCCGGCGGTGACCAGGACCCAGGTCATGACGTCGAGGCGGAGAAGCGCGTTGGCGATGCCGTTGAGATCTGGATAGTCGGGGCTGTCGATGTCGCGCTCGGCGGTCTCGACGAAGCTCTTCATCTGATCGAGCGCCGGCATGAAGCCGCGCCTGAGGACCGCGATCGCCGGATGGCGGGGATCGCGCTTGATCAGCCAGTCGGTGATGGCCCGGTAGAGCTCGGCGAGGTCGATCGCGGTGGGCGTGCCGCCGTCGGCGGGCGGCCCGCCGGGGACGGGCGTGCGTTCGAGCGCCAGCTTGACCAGCGCCGGAGACAGGTGATCGGCGATCAGCGGCGCCACGGCGTCGACGACCTTGTTCGCCTGTACCCGGCCTTCGCTGGAGCCCCGCGCCCGGAGCCGCGTCGCCAGGAGAGGGATCTGCGTGAGCGCCGCATGAATCGCGTCGACGTCCATGGCGGGGACGGGGCGGGCGGCGAGCGCGTTGGCGGCACGGCCCAGCACCGCCGCGGCGTTCAGCATCTCTCGGCGAAACTCAGCTTCTTCGTCGGCGCCCAGCAGGTCGCTCAAGCCGCGGCCTCCGGGATGCGTAGCCCGGGCGTCACGACTTCCGCCATCGCGCGAATGGTGTTATGAGCAAAAGGTGCGGCCCTAAAGGATCACGCCCACAATGGCGCCGTCCACATAGGACTTCAACCGTGATGGCGCCCCGGCTCGACATCCGCCTGAAGAACCAGCTGCCGGAGATCCATCGGCTCGCGGATCTCGTCGATGCGTTCTTCTCCGACCGGGGACTTCCGCCGAAGCTCTCCTACAATTTCAAACTCGCGCTCGACGAGATCATCACCAACATCGTCTCCTACGGCTACGACGACGAGAACGAGCACGCGATCGACGTTCGCCTGGAGGTGATCGACGGCGTGGTCGAGGCGGAGGTGGTTGACGATGCGAAGGCGTACAACCCGCTGGACGCGAAGGAGCCCGACGTCACCGCCGACCTCGACGACCGGCCGATCGGCGGCCTCGGGGTCTTCTTCGTCAAGGAACTGATGGACGACGTGCGATACCGCTACGAGAACGGACGCAACCACTTCTACTTTTGCAAGCGGACCTCCGCCTAGAGACGGCGGAGCGGACCCGTATCGGAGGACGACATGGAGATGATCGAGGAAAGCCAGGGCAAGACCACCGTCGTGACGGTGAAGGGCCGGCTGGACAGCAACATGAGCAAGGGTTTCGAGACCCGGCTGATGGAGCTCGCCGAGGCGCCCGGCTCCTCGCTGGTGATCGATCTCGGCCAGGTCGCCTACGTATCGAGCGCAGGCCTGCGCGTGCTGCTGCTTGCCGTCCGCAAGGTCAAGGCGGGCAAGGGCAAGATCGCGCTCTGCGCGATCCAGCCGCAGGTGCGCGAGGTCTTCGACATCAGCGGTCTCTCCTCGGTCTTCGCGATCCATCCGGAGCGCCAGGCGGCGGTCCAGTCGGTCGCCTGAGGCCCACTCCGCGATCTTCCATACGCCCGATCCGCGCGCAGGCCTGAGCCTGGGTTGACCCCCTCGAATTGGGAATGTTATCGTTCACATCAACGAAATCGAGCTCACCCGAGGGAGGGAAGAATGCAGGCGAGGAAGCTGTCGCGGCGTCAGATCCTGAGGAGCGGGGCGGCGCTCGGCACGGCCGCGGCGTTCGGGTTCCCGGCCCCCGCCTACGCCCAGGGCGTCACCGGCGAGCTCAACTTCGCCACCAACGAATGGACCCTGCCGCACTCGGGCAAGGTGCTCCGGATGATCACGGAGAGCTTCGCCAAGAAGCACCCGAACGTGAAGGTCAACGAGATCGCGATCCCGTTCGCCGGCTTCCACGACCAGATCCTGACCCAGCTCGCGGCCGGCACGCCGCCGGACATGTTCCGCATCGACGACCCGCAGCTCGCCCTCTACATGGAGCGCGGTCACCTGACGCCGCTCGATGACGCGCTGAAAGAGGCCGGCATCAACCGTGATGACTTCGTGCCGGCCGGCGTCGATGCGCGCCTCAACGGCCAGACGCTCGGCATCGTCTATCAGACCAATGCGCGCGCGATGTTTTCCAACACGCAGATCCTCGGTGCCGCCGGCATCAAGGACGTGCCGAAGACCGCTGCCGAGTTCGAGGCGGCGATCGCCAAGGCGACCAGCCGCGAGAAGGGCTGGTTCGGCTATTCATTCGCCAGCAAGCCCGGCGACGTGGTCGGCACCTTCATCACGCTGATGCCGATCGTCCTGGGATTCGGCTCGCATTTCACCACGCCCGACGGCAAGCCGAACGCGACCGATCCCAAGGTCGCCGACGCGATGAACCTCATCAAGCGGATGTGGGACGGAAACCACTGCCCGCGCGGGCTCGACGGCCCGACGTCGCTCAAGCTCTGCACCGACGGCAAGGTCGCGATGACGATCAACGGGTCGTTCGTGATGGGCGCTGCCCAGCCCGACGTGAAACCCAATCTCGTCGTGTCGCCGAGCCCGCTCCCGTCCGGCATCGCGGTCCGTGCCAGCTCCTGGTACGGCGTCGCCGCCAAGGGCAAGAACCCGGCGGCGGCCAAGGCCTGGCTCATGCATATGCTGACGCCCGAAAGCCAGGCGATCATCGCCGACGTCGAGCGCATCGTGCCGGCGCTGCCGAAGCACATCCCCGACGCGGTCTACGCCGACACCCCGTGGTTCCGCACCATCGTCGCCGGCGCGTCCAAGAGCGTCTCCTACGTGCCGCCGGGCCTGGGGTCGAAGGGTTTCGCGCAGATCAAGACCATCGCCGATCAGATCGAGGCCGTGCTCTACCGCGGTACCCCGGTGCAGACGGCGATGGCCGCGCTGCAGAAGGAACTCGAGACCAACCTGAAGTGAGCCAGGTCTCCGGCCTCGCCGCCGGAGACGCCGGCATGCCTCGCCCGTCCGGGTCCCCTCGTAAGAGGGGCCCGCGGATCGGCACGTTGCCGATCGTGCTCCTGCTGCCGGTCGTCGTCTGCATCGCGATCTTCTATGCCGGGCCGATCCTCTTCGCGGTCTGGCAGAGCCTGCAGAAGGGCGGAGCGGCGATGGGCGATCCGGGCTTCGCCGGCACCGCGCATTACCTCTCGATCTTCGGCGACGCGCGCTTCCACAACGCCGCGTCCATCACGCTGGTCTTCACGGTCGGCGTCGTCGTCGCGACCTACGCACTCGGCCTGGGCCTCGCCCTCCTTCTGAACAAGGGCTTCCCCGGCCAGCGCCTCGTGGGCGGACTGCTCATCATTCCCTGGACCATGCCGCTGGTCGTCGTCGCGGTGATCTGGGCCTGGCTGCTCGACTACCAGTTCGGCATCGTCAACTACCTGCTCGAGCGCTGGGGCATCATCGGCCGCCCGATCGGCTGGCTGACCGATCCGGACGTGGCCCTCTGGAGCGTCGGCGCGGCCAATGTCTGGCGGCTTTTCCCGCTGGCGATGGTGACGCTGCTGGCAGCGCTCAAGGCGATCCCGCACGAGCTCTACGAGGCGGCCGAGGTCGACGGCGCCGATCGCTGGCACGCCTTCCGCTACGTGACCTTGCCAGGCATCCGCTCGACCACAATCGCGCTCGTCCTGCTTCTCGCGATCTGGGCCTTCGGACGCATCTTCACCATCGTCTTCGTCATGGCCGGCGGCGGGCCGGCCGGCGCCACCGAGACGCTGGTGATCCAGACCTATCTCGAGGCCTTCCGCTACTTCCGCCTCGAGCGCGCTTCGGCGCTCGGCGTCATCACGCTGGTGGTCTCGGCGATCCTGACGCTGGTCTATCTTAAGGTGAGCCGTGCCCCGGAGGAGCGATGACGGCTCGACCTGACTTCGCCGCTTGGCGCCGGTTGGCCGCGACGCTGCTGATCGCGATTGCTCTTCTGTTCCCGTTCTACTGGATGCTGATCACGGCGCTCCAGGGCGAGGCCGCGGTGATGGCCTTCCCGCCTAGGCTCTGGCCCAAGGAGGTCAACCTTCCGGCCTTCCTCGACGTCTTCCGCGCGACCAAGGTCGGGCGCTGGCTTCTCAACACGTTGATAGTCGCCGGCGTCGCGACCGCGGTCGTCGTGCCGGTCGCAGCCCTGACCGCCTATGCGCTTTCGCGCTTCCGCAACCGCGCGGTCACGGCGACTGCGGTCCTGATCGTCGTCACGCAGATGATGCCGCCGGTGCTGCTCCTGGTGCCCTACTTCATCCTGTTCCGGGAGCTCGGCCTGCTGAACGGCCTCGGCGGTCTGATCCTCGCCAACATCGCCTGGACGTTGCCGGTCTCGGCCTGGCTGATGAAGTCCGCCTTCGACGGCGTACCGCACGAGCTGGAGGAGGCGGCGATGATCGATGGCTGCAGCCGCTTCGGCGCCATCGTCCGCATTGCGATCCCGATCGCCGCACCCGGCATCGCCGCCGCCGCGGTCTTCGCCTTCATCTCGGCCTGGGACGAATACTTCTTCGCCCGCACGCTGATCTCCAACAGCGAGTACTGGCTGGTCTCGGTCGGCCTCGGCTCCTTCACCGGCGACTACTCGACGTCCTGGCAGCATGTGATGGCGGTGGCGCTGGTCTCGACGCTGCCGCCGGCGATCCTGTTCATCCTGGTGCAGCGCGCCTTCATTGCGAACCTGGCCCAGGGCGGCGTCAAAGGGTAGCGGCGCCGAAGGCTGAACGCGGGCGGCTGTTCGTGTAGCATCCGTCCCTGGATCGCAGATCATCCGAGACGGACAATGACAGCCCAGGCTTCCCTGCTCGAACGCGCCGAAAAAGCCATTCCCGGCGCCGCTCTCGGCGTGTTCTCGCTGCCCGAAAAGCAGCGCGTCGTCATCGAGAGCGGGCGGGGTTCGAAGGTCGTCGACACCGATGGCAAGGAATATGTCGACTACCTTCTTTCCAGCGGTCCGCTGATCCTGGGGCACGCGCATCCGGAGATCGTCGCGGCCGTTCAGAAGCAGGCGGCGTTGGGCTCGACCTTCTATGCGCTGAACCGGCCGGCGATCGAGCTCGCCGAGGTGATCGTCGACGCGGTGCCGTGCGCCGAGGCGCTGCGTTACCAGTCCACCGGTTCGGAGGCGACCTTCGCCGCGCTCCGTCTCGCGCGCGCCACCACCGGCCGGAAGCTGGTGCTGAAGTTCGAAGGCAGCTTCCACGGCAGCCACGACGTGGCTCAGATGACCTCTGCGCGCATGATGGGGCGGAACTCGGACGAGACGGTGCCGGAATCCGCCGGCCTTGCCGGGGTCCTCGCCGACGAGGTTCTGATCGTTCCCTTCAACGACCTCGATGCGGTCCGCGACGTCGTGGCATCGCGCGGCGCCGAGATCGCCGCGATCATGGTCGAGCCGCTGCAGCGCGTGCTGCGTCCGGTGCCGGGATTCCTCGAAGGCGTGCGCAAGCTCGCGACCGAGAACGGCATCGTCCTTATCTTCGACGAGGTCGTCACCGGCTTCCGCCTAGCCTGGGGCGGCGCCCAAGAGCTCTACGGCGTGAAGCCTGATCTCGCCTGCTATGCCAAGGCGATCGGCGGCGGTTATCCGCTCTCGGCCATCGCCGGCCGCCGCGATCTTCTGGAGCTCGCCGACAATCGCCGGCCGGCGTCGGAGACCTACTCCTATCTCGGCGGCACGCTGACCGGGAATCCGATCTCGGCCGCGGCCGGGCTCGCCTGCCTCAACGTGCTGAAGCGCCCTGGGACTTACGAGCGGCTGCGTGCGCTCGGTGCACGGTTGCGCGAGGGATTGGAAGAGGCGGGGCGCGACGCGGGCGTTGCCGTCCAGGCGCTGGGCGAGGGACCGGTGCTGTCGCCGCTGATCACCGAGAACCGGAACCTGCGCACGGCGCGCGATCTCGCCACCGTCGACAAGAAGCGGATGGTGCGTTGGGCACAGGAGATGATCGACCGCGGCTTCATGCTGACACCCGGCGGCAAGATGTACGTCTCGCTGGTCCACACCGACGAGGACATCGAGCGCACGATCTCAGCCGCGCGCGAGGCGTTCGCGGCCGTGCGATGACGACCGCCTGGCCGACCGACGTCGAGACATCGAGCTTCGTCCTGCGCCTGAAGCCGGGCAGGGAGGCCGAGTACCGCCGCCGCCACGACGAGCTGTGGCCGGAGATGCGCGCGCTGCTGCACTCTTCCGGCATCGTCCACTACGAGATCAGCCTGCACCCGGCCACCAATATGCTGTTCGCCTTCATCGTCCGTCGCCGCGACCACACGATGGACCGGATCCCCGATCATCCGGTCAGCCGACGCTGGCGTGTCCACATGGCCGATATCCTGGAGACGGTCGACGGCATCGTCCCGCGCGTCGAGCCGCTGGAGCGGATGTTCGTGCTGCCGAACGGCAATGCCTAGAGGTGATTTCGTCGCCTCTATGCGTCGATCAGCGAAAGGTGATCGAGGCCTATTTGCGCGCGGGTACGATCGCGCCTAGGCTTTCCAGCGATGCTCGAGTTCATGAAGCGGTTCTTCCGCCCTAACCCGGCGGGCACTGATCGGCGGCGCGACCTGAGGGTCGAGGCTCCTTCCGAATCCGCGACCATCTCGATCGACGGCGTGGCTCATCCGCTGAGAAACTGGAGCGCGACCGGCTTCCTTGCCGGTTCGTACCAGGGGCAGCGCGGGGTAGGAGACACCTGCACCGTCGCGATCGATATCAGGCAGGATCCGTTCACGATCGTCTTCTCCACCGAGGCCGTCATCGTCCGCAGGGAAGGGGACGGCCTGGCGGGACGTTTCGCGAAGCTGCCGCCGAAGACCGCGGACCAGGTCGAGGCCTACTTCACCTTCCATTCGCGCATTCTCTGACCGCGGCTTCACCTGCCTGCGGACGAAACCTGGCCTTCGGCGGAGGAACGCGCCTTTCGTCCCGGCGCGTAGACCGGCGCGTCCAGGGGAGCCAGCGGCTGGCGGCTGCGAACGATGTCCGCGGCCTTCTCCGCGATCATGATCACCGGCGCATTGAGATTGCCCGACACGACGTCGGGCATGATCGATGCGTCGACGATCCTGATCCCGTCGAGCCCTCGGACGCGGAGCGAGCTGTCGACGACCGCCATCGGGTCGCTGCCCATCTTGCAGGTGCCGCAGGGGTGATAGGCGCTATCGGCCCTGGCGCGCACGAAGGCATCGATTTCGGCATCCGTCCGCACGTCGCGGCCCGGCTGCATCTCGTCGCCGCGATATGGATCGAAGGCCGCCTGGGCGAATACGTCGCGCGCGCGCTTGACCGCATCGCGCATCTCCAGCCGATCCTGCTCCGTCGAGAGGTAGTTCGGCTGCAGCAGCGGATGATCGGTCGATCTGTCCGAGCGCAGGCGGATCTCGCCGACCGACGTCGCCCGCATCGGCCCGACATGGACCTGGAACGCGTGACGATCGCCGGGCTTGCGACCGTGATCGTTGACCACCGACGGCAGGAAATGAAACTGGAGATCGGGGTGCGGAACGGCGTCGTCGCGGCGGATGAACGCGCCGGCCTCCAGATGCGCCGAAGCGCCCCAGCCGGTCTTACGAAGGAACCACTCGACGCCGACCTTGAGCTTCACCAGCGGGTTCTCGACCGCGTAGAGCGTGATCGGCTGGGTGCAGGCATGCTGGATGTAGAGCTCGAGGTGATCCTGCAGGTTCTGGCCGACGCCCGGCAGGTCGTGGACGACCGTGATCTGGTGCGCGCGCAGATGATCGGCCGCGCCGATGCCCGACAGCATCAGCAGCTGCGGCGAGTTGATCGCGCCGCCTGCGAGGATCACCTCGCGGCGTGCATGCGCCTGGATCGGTTGTCCGCGGCGACGATAGGCGACCCCGACGGCGCGGGTTCCCTCGAACAGCACGCGCTCGGCCAGCGACATGACCGAGATCGCGAGGTTGGGCCGTGACCTCGCCGGTCGCAGATAGGCACTCGCCGCCGACCAGCGCCGGCCGCGATGGATGGTCATGTCCATCCGCCCGAAGCCTTCCTGCTGGTAGCCGTTCATGTCCTCGGTAAACGGGTAGCCCGCCTGGACGCCGGCCTGGATGAAGGCTTCAAAAAGCGGATTGGGCGTCGATCCGGTGGAGACATGCAGAGGACCGTCGCTGCCTCGATAGAGATCTCCGCCCTTGGCCCGTGTCTCAGCCTTCTTGAAGTAGGGAAGCACGTGCGCGTAGGACCAGGAGTCGAGCCCCGGATTGCGCGCCCAGCGGTCGTAGTCCCATGGATGCCCGCGCACATAGACCATGGCGTTGAGAGACGACGACCCGCCGAGCACGCGGCCGCGCGGCCAGTACATGCGCCGGCCGTTCATGTGCGCCTGCGGCTCGGTCTCGTAGTACCAGTTGTACCGGTCGTTGCAGAGATTATAGGTCAGCGCCGCCGGCATGTGGATCTTCCACGAGCGATCGGCGGGACCGGCCTCGAGCAACAGGACCGTGACGTCCGGATCTTCGCTCAGCCGGTTGGCGAGCACGCAGCCAGCCGAGCCGGCGCCGACGACGATGTAGTCGTATTCGGTCCGGTCGCTCATTGCCATCAGTCGTAGGGGCAGGCGACGTTGCCCAGTTCGACGTAGACGCTCTTGAGCTGGGTGTAGTGCTCGATGGCGGCATGGCCGTTCTCGCGGCCGAGACCCGACTGCTTGTATCCGCCGAACGGCATTTCGATCGGCGTGATGTTGTAGGTGTTGATCCAGACGACGCCAGCTTCGAGCCGGGCGGCCATGCGGTGGCCGGCGGCGAGGTCGCGGGTGAAGACGCCGGCGGCGAGACCGAACTCGGAGCTGTTCGCGCGGGCGACCACCTCGTCCTCGGACTTGAAGGAGAGGATCGAGAGCACCGGGCCGAAGATCTCCTCGCGCACGATGGTCATGTCGTCGCGGCAGTCGGTGAAGATCGTCGGCTCGATGAAGTGGCCGCGCGCCAGGCTCGGATCGACCGGGCGCTTTCCACCGCAGACCAGCCGCGCGCCTTCGCGCTTTCCGGACTCGATATACTTCAGCACGGATCGCAGATGCTCGGCCGAGATCAGGGCACCGACCTGCGTCGCCGGATCCATCGGGTCGCCGATGCGGAGCTTGGCGGTGCGAGCAGTCAACCGCTCGAGAAAGCCGTTCAGCACGCGCTCGTCGACGAAGACCCGCGTGCCATTGGTGCAGACCTCGCCCTGCGTATAGAAATTGGCGAGCATCGCGCCGGACACCGCCTGGTCGAGGTCGGCGTCGGCGCAGACGATCAGCGCCGACTTGCCGCCGAGCTCCATCGTCACCTTCTTCAGCGTGGGAGCGGCGTCGGCCATGATCCGGCGGCCGGTTCGCGTGGAGCCGGTGAGAGACACTTTGGCGACACGCGGATCGGAGGTGAGGGCCTGTCCGACGGCCGAACCGCCGGTGACGACGTTGAAGACGCCAGGCGGCAGGCCCGCCCCGGTGAAGATCTCCGCCAGGCGTAGCGCGGTCAGCGGCGTCTGCGGGGCCGGCTTGAACACCATCGCGTTGCCGCAGGCGAGGGCGGGTGCGGCCTTCCAGCAGGCGATCTGGATCGGATAGTTCCAGGCTCCGATGCCGACGCAGACGCCGAGTGCCTCGCGCCGCGTGTAGGCGAAGGCGTTCTTGAGGTCTATATGCTGGCCCGCAATCGTCGCGGCCATGCCGGCGAAGTATTCGAGACAGTCGGCGCCGCTCAGGATGTCGACGGCCTCGGCTTCCTGGATCGGCTTGCCGGTATCGCGCACCTCGATCTCGGCGAGAGCGCGATTGCGCTCACGCAGTAGACGCACGGCGTTCTGAAGGATGCGGCCACGCTCGGCGCCCGTCATCTTCGACCACACCGCGAACCCTTCCTGGGCGCTCGCGATCGCGGCATCGGCATCGGCCGCGTCGGCAGCCGGAACCTCGGCCAGGGCGTCGCCGGTCGCGGGGTTGAGATCGATGTCGTACGCCCCCGATCGGGGCGCCACCGAGCGGCCGTGGATGTAGAGCCCTTCGCGCGGGAGTGCAGCCGTCATGCGGCGGTACCCTTCAGCTCGTGGTCGAGAAAGCGGTGGGCGATCGCGCGCGCCTCGTCCGTGTCGCGCGTGCCGGAGAGGGCGGCGTTCAGCCACAGGCCGTCGATCAGGGCCGCGAGCCCTTTCGATGCCTGCATCGCCGCCTCGGGCGATACCACCTGGGCAAAGGCGTGATGCAGGTTCGAATGGAGGCGGCGCCGGTTGATCCGCTGCAGGCGCGCGAGCCGGGGCTCGTGGCGTGCCTGGGACCAGAAGGCGAGCCAGGCCGCGATCACCGCGGGGTCGAACTGGCTGGGCGCGAAGTTGCCGTCGACGACGGCTTCGAGCCGGGCCCTGGGCGTCGACGCGCGGGACAGCCTTGCCACCACCTCGGCCCGCAGCTCCGCCAGCAGCGTTCGCATCGAGGCTTCGAGGAGCTCGTCCTTGCCGCCGAAGTAGTGGTGGATGATCCCGGACGAGACGCCGGCCGTCCGACTGATGCGCTGGACCGTGGCCTCGCCATAGCCGTAGCGCCCGATCGAGGAGATCGTGGCGTCGATCAGCTGGCGGCGGCGGATCGGTTCCATCCCGACTTTGGGCAAGCGGCGCTCCTCGACCGGAGGGAGAGTATTTTAATTGGACATCCAATTAACAAAAATCCGCTGGAAAGACCACTACTTGTCCTAAAATGGGGGCTTCTGAGGGGGCTTCAGTCATGCCGAGCATCGCCGCCGGGCCGGTGACCGCCGATGTCGATCTCGTCGCCTTCGACAAGGACGGGACGCTGATCGACTTCCATCATCTATGGATGAGGAAGACCCGGCTGGCCGTGGAGGCGGTGGTGCGTGAGGTCGCGGGCAGCGCGGCGCTCGAGCACGATCTTTATCGATCGATCGGCTACGACCCGAAGACCGACACGGCGCTGACCGACGGCCCGCTCTCGATCAGCACGATGCCCAAGCTCTACACCATCTGCGCCACGGTGCTCTATCAGCACGGGCACGACTGGCACGAGTCGGAGGCGGTGTCCCGACGTGCCTTCGCCGCCGGCCTCGGCGCCATCCCGACCGTCGATCTGGTGAAGCCGCTGGGACGCATCCAGCCGCTGTTCAGCCGTTTGACCGAAGCGGGCGCGCGTATCGCCATCGTCACGTCCGACGACCGGGATGCTACCGAGGCGACCATGGCGCTGCTGGGCCTATCCGGCTACGTCTCGGCCCTGGTCTGCGGCAACGATGCGATCCCCTCGAAGCCGGCGCCCGATGCGCTCCACCATCTCGGCGACCGCTTCGGTGTTTCGCTCAAGCGCATGGCGATGGTCGGCGACACGGTCGGCGACCTCGCCTGCGCGACCGCGGCCGGGGCGGGATGCCGCATCGGCGTACTGAGCGGCACGGGTCGGGAGGATGACTTGGCGCCGCACGCCGACGCTCTGATCGGGTCGATCGACGAGATCCGGGTGCTCTGACGCCCCCGCGGCGCGCTACACCTTCAGCCTTTCGATCCCGTCGAGCGTCAGCTCGATGCCGAAGCCGGGAGCGTCCGAGGGCTTGAGGTAGCCGTCCTTGGGCGAGGCGACGCCCGGGAAGACCGCCATCTCGTCGAGCGGTACGCCCGGAGCGGACCCCAGGAAATACTCGCCCCAGGGGGCGTTCGGCGTCGCATAGCCGAAGTGCTGGCCGTAGGGCGTGTTCATGCCGGCATGCGGGATCACCGCGATGCCTGCGGCCTCCGCCAGTGCGTTCACCTTAATGCACGCGGTGAGGCCGCCGACCCAGGCGATGTCGGGCTGGAAGATGTCGACGCTCTTCGTCGCCGCCGCCGAGGCGAAGGTGAAAGGCGAGTACCAATGCTCGCCGGTGGCGAGCGTCATCCAGGGAAGGCGCCGGCGCAGCTCGTTCTGGCCGTCGAGGTTCTCCGGGATCAGGCAGTCCTCGATCCATTTGAGGCCGTAGGGGCGGAGCCGCTCGGCGAGCCTGACCGCGAACTCGACGTCGAAGGCCATCCAGCAGTCGAGCATCAGCTCGACCTCCTTGCCGACCAGCTCGCGCGCTTCGCCGACGAGATCCTCGTTCCAGTTGAGCGCGTCCAGCCCGTCGGCGGTGCCGTAGGGGCAGGCGAGCTTGGTGCCCTTGAAGCCCAGCTCCATGTGCCAGTCGGTATCGTTGCCGGTGGCGTAGACCTTGATGCGGTCGTGTGCCGGGCCGCCGATCAGTTCCCACACGGGGCGTTTCAGCGTCTTGCCCTTCAGGTCCCAGAGCGCCAGGTCGACGGCGCTGATCGCATAGGCGCCGAGCCCGCCGGGGCCATAGGGAGAGACGATGCGGCTCATCATGTCGAACAGGCGCTCGGTCGCCATCGCCGGCTCGCCGACGAGAAGCGGTCCGATATGTTCGTTGACGATCGCGATCACCGGCGTGCCGTAGCGCGTGGCGCCGAAGCCGTAGCTGCCGTCGTCGGCGATCACCACACAGCCGACCGATGGCCATTCCGGCCGCCAGGTCGAGCGCAGCTTCTTGAAGCGCGGATACCGGGACATGGGGCCCGCGACCTCGGCATCGACTAGCCAGGAAGGCTGTCGCTCCCGGCTCGTCGCGGGACCGCCGACGATGTCGTTCCGGATGGCGAAGGCTTGGACTGACTTGATCTTCACCGGCGCCTGTCCTTTTTCATTTGAGGGCTCTCTTCAGCGGATTGCGGGCGGAGCTTCCGCGCGCGACGACCTCGAAGCCGACATCGACCGTGTACGGGCCTTCGGGGCGGCGGAGCAGCCGGTTCATGATCATCTCGCCGGCGACCTGGCCGCAGCGATATTCGGGCACGCGGACGGTGGTGAGGCCAGGTGGAATGTGGCGGGCGATATCGAAATCGCCGAAGCCCGCGATCGCGAGCTCGTCGGGCACGTTCCAGCCAATCTCGTTCGCCTTCAGCATGGCGCCGAGCGCGATCGAGTCCGAGACGCAGAAGACGCCGTCGACATCGGGGTGCTGGGCACGCAGGTGCGCCATGCCGCGCCGCCCGCCCTCGATGCTGAGATCGGTCGTGACGACGATCGGAGCGTGCCCGAGCCTGGCGGCGGCGGTTTCGTATGCCGCGCGCCGGGCGCGGGCGCGGGCATGCTCGGATCGGATCGTCATCATCGCGATGCGGCGCGATCCCATGCGAACCAGATGTTCGACGATCGCGGCGCCGGCGGCATGGTTCGAGAAGCCCACATTCATGTCGAGGGGCTTCGCCACCAGCTCCCAGATCTCGACCAGCGGCGCCTTGAGGCGCGCGACCAGACGCGTCAGCTCCGGGCGGTGGTCGCCGCCGGCGAGGACCACCGCTTCCGGCCGATATCCCAGCAGCGAGGTCATCACCTTCCGCTCCTCGTCGATGCCGTAGTTCGAGGTGCCGAGCACCAGCGAGTAGCCGTCGGCGGTGATCGTGTCGGCGATGCCCTGGACGACGTTGGCGTAGACCGAGGAGGAGATGGTCGGGATCACGCAGGCGATGGTCTGGCTCTTGCGCGAGCGAAGCCCGCTGGCGATCTGGTTTGGGAGATATCCCAGCGCCTCGGCCGCCTGCAGCACGCGGCCCAGCGTGACTTCGGAAAGGGCGTCGGGCCGGCGAAAGGCCCGCGAGACCGTCATGATCGAGACGCCGGCCTGCTTCGCCACGTCCTCGAGGCTGACGGTGCCGGAAGGGGCGCTCAAGACGCGCGCGCCAGGAGCGGGGAGGGAGCGGCGATGCCCGCTGCGTTCCCGCCGTCGCGCGAGGAGCGCAGCATCGCCTCGACCAGGTCGATCGTCGCCGCGCCGATCTCGCCCGGCGACAGGTTGCGGCCCCTGCCTTGGGCGAGCTCGACCAGCGCGTTCACCGGGCCGTCGCAGCGATAGACGAGGTCCCCGGGTGCGAAGTCGACGCCCTGCGGCCTGCCGTCGTGGCGGTGGATCGAGACGTGATCGCGGTGGACCGCCAGATCGAGTGCGCCCTCGCTGCCCGCGAGTTGAAGCGAGAGGATCGCCCGTTGGCCTTCCGGCATGCCGGCGGCACCGGAAAAGGTGCCGAGCGCGCCGCCATCGAAGTCGACCGAGGCCGCGTCGACCAGGTCGACGACGCCGGGCGCCAGCCGCGCGCTGACGCTCCGCGGCGCGAGGCCGGTCAGCCACAAGGCGAGCGCGACCGAATGGGAGAGCTGGCCATAGGCGAAGCCGCCGCCCTTCGCCGGGTTTTGCCACGTGGCGATGTCGGGCGCGAAGAACGCCGTCTTCCAGCGCGCGAGGCCATCGCCGTCGAAGACGCGGCGGGTGGCCGAGACGAAGGTGCAGGCGAGATGCTCGATGGTTCCGACAGCGCCGTTCAGGACGAGATCGCGGAGCCGGTCGAGCTTCGGCAGGTAGTGGTAGCCGTTGGCGATCAGCAGATGGCGCCCGGCGATCTTGGCCCGGCGCACCAGATCCCAGGCCTCGGCCGGGTCGAGCGTCATCGGCTTCTCGCACAGCACGTGACAGCCGGCGTCGAGCGCGTCGCGGACATGGACGTAGTGAAGGTCGTGAGGCGAGGCGACGATGACGGCGTCGGGCTTCCGCGCCAGGACCTGGCGATGGTCCTCGGAGGCGAAAGCGAAGCCGAAATGGTGACGCACCCGCTCGAGCTCGTCGGCGCCGAGGCGGCAAACGCCGTCGAGCGCGACGTCGCTCCGCGCCTTCAGCGCCGGGATGTGGCTCTCGGCCGCGTACCATCCCGCGCCCACGACCGAAACCCGGACCCGGGTCATCTCGCCTCTTCGAACCAGCAGCGAATATGCGCTGTTATCGTTAACAGGGGAGGGCCAAAAGGCCAAGCAATTTCAGGTTGTGGACGGGGCGGCGACCGAGCCGCGCAAGATCACCTCGGCCTTCATCTCCTCGCGCTGGATGCCGTCGGCCTTGTCATCCATCCGCCGGATCAGGAACTCCCACGCGCGGCGCGCCATAAGGTCGGTCGGCTGGCGGACCACCGAGAGCCGAGGCGTCACGAGGTCGGCCCATTCGGGCTCGCCGAACGCGAGCAGCGAGACCTGAGCCGGGCACGCGATGCCATGCGCGTTGAGCGCGCGGATCGTCATCGCCGCCAGGGTCGAGTTGCTGGCGACGATCGCGGTCGGCACCTCCGGCATGCGGGTCCCCGGCATCAGGAAGGTCGCGGCGAGGTGCCGGGTCAGCGCCTCCTCGTCGTGCTCGCATTCGAAGATCTCGACCGCGACCTTGTGCGGCGAGGCCGCAGCCGCGTCGTCGAGGCCGGCGATGCGGCGCTGGGCGACCAGCAGGCCCTTCTGGCGGACGATGAACAGCAGGCGCCGGTGGCCGAGCGCGATCAGCCGGCCCGCGGCTTCCGCCATGGCGCCGCGATTGTCGAAGGAGACGAGGTCGACGCGTTCGTTGCGGACCACGCGATCGACGACGACGACCGGCGTCCCCGACCGCTGGATCAGCTGGAAGGTCTGCTCCGAGTTGAGGCCGGGGATCAGGATCAAGCCGCCGATCTTGTACTTGAGCAACGCCGAGACGCGATCGAGCTCGTGGCTGGAGTCGCGCCGGCTCAGCACCTGGAGCAGCTCGAAGCCGCGATCAGAGCCCACTTCCTCGAAGGCGTTCACCAGCGCCGAGAAATAGGCGTTGGACGTATGTGGCACGCAGAGCCCGACCATGTTCGAGCGCCGCTTGCGCAGGCCGTGCGCGAGCAGGTTCTGCGAATAGCCCAGCGTGTCGATCGCCTGCAGCACGCGGACCCGCCTGGCCTCGCTGACCGAGGCCGGTGCGTTCAGCACGTTCGATACCGTTCCGACCGAGACGCCGGCCCGTTCGGCGACGTCGAGAATGGTCGGCCGCTTCCCCTGCACTAGGCCCCCGAAATACCCGCGATCCGAAGCATGACCGGACCACACTCGCCGAGCCACGGTCAACGATCCTTCACGTATAATCCACGCTCCGAGCAGAGGAGCCTGCCATGGCCATACGTCCCATCGTTCGCGCCGGCGATCCGGTGCTTTCGCGCATCGCCGACCCGGTTGCCGATCCCACCGCGGACGACGTGGCGCTTCTGGTTGCCGACATGATCGACAGCCTGCACGCGGTCGGCGGCGGCGGGCTCGCGGCACCGCAGATCGGCGTCTCCCGGCGCGTCATCATCTATTTCACCAGCCCGGCCGGGCTGACCGACTGGCCGGACGACGGTCCGGTCGGCATGACGGTGCTGGTCAATCCCGAGATCCAGCCGGTCGGCGACGCGCAATGGACCAACTGGGAGGGATGCCTCTCGATGCCGGGGATGCGCGGCCGGGCGACGCGATGGCAGCGGGTCCGACTGACGGCCTCCGATCTCGACGGCAACCGCACGACGCGCCTCGTCGCCGGCAAGCAGGCGCGGACGGTGCAGCACGAATTCGACCATCTCGACGGCCGGCTCTATCCGACGCGCATGAGCGACGCCTCGACGCTGGGCTACCTCGACGAGCTCGTCCGCTCGGGCCAGGTGCCGGCCTACACGCCGAACAGGCCGAAGGAGTATCTGCGCGGCCAGGACACTCTGATCGCGCGGTTGAAGCGGGTCGGGTGGACGGTCTAACCATGAGCAAAGGCAAGCAGCTTCGCGACAGGATGGCGTCTTCCGGTCTCGTGCACGTCATGGCGGCGCATTCGCCGCTTTCGGCAAGGCTGGCGGAGGAGGCGGGGTTCGACGGGCTCTGGGCGTCGGGCTTCGAGCTTTCGGCGCTCTACGGCCTTGCCGACGTCAGTCTCATCTCGATGACCCAGCATCTTGAGATGGTGCGTGCGATCGCCGAGCAGTCTTCGCTTCCGATCGTCGCCGACATCGACACCGGCTTCGGCAACGCGGTCAACGTCGTCCATGCGGTCCGCCAGTACGAGCGCGCCGGTGCCGCCGCGGTGGTGATCGAGGACAAGAGCTTTCCAAAGGTCACGAGCCTCGTCGCCGACGGGCGTCAGGATCTCGTCCGGGTCGAGGAGTTCCAGGGCAAGGTCGCGGCAGCGCTGTCGACGCGTGCCGATCCGGGCTTTCTGGTGATCGCGCGCACCGAGGCGCTGATCGCCGGGCTCGGCGAGGGCGAGGCGCTGAAGCGGGCGGCGGCCTACGAGGCGGCCGGCGCCGACATGATCCTGGTCCATTCCAAGCAGAAGACGCCGGATGAAGTGGAGAGCTTCGTCCGGGGCTGGAAAGGCAAGGCACCGATCGTCCTGGTCCCGACCGCCTATCCCGAGCTGAATGCGGAGCGGATCAAGGCGCTCGGCAAGATCGCCATGGTCATCTATGGCAACCATGCGATCCGGGCGTCGGTCACGGCGATGAAGGACGTCTTCGCCCGCATCCTCGCCGATGGCGGCATCCACAAGGTCAACAAGGACCTCGTCTCGGTCGAGGAGATATTCCGCCTGCAGAGGATGGATCAGGTGAAGGAAGCCGAGAAGCGCTTCCTGAGGTGAGCTGCGACGCGGCCTCCCAAAGGAGGAGGGTATCGGCGCGACCTGGTTAGCGTTCAGCGGCTGACGGCCGCCTCTTTCGTGCCTGGTCGCGGGCTGCCGTCCGCCGGGTCGACCGAGCGCTGGGACTGTCGCCCCGTGGCCTCTATGGCGCGGTAGGCGGCTTCCCAATAGGCCGACAGGCTCAGGCGCGCGCGATCGGCCGCGCGGCTCCACGACATCGAAGCGGGGGTCATTGCATCCTCCGGAATTGAACGGAAACGCGCGAACTTCGCGGTGGTTCCTCCTGCCGACCACTCGGCAGGCCGCGCGGATCGAGGGGCGACCAAGCCGGGTCCCTCGCGAGCCGAGCCAAGTAACCTGCGTTACTCCATCGCCTTTACGCGCGACGGCAGGAACGCGCGGCTCCGGGCCGCGTTGCAGATCGGCGCACGGTAGTCGATCTGGTCGGTCGTGGCTCTGGTCGGTGCGCTCTGCTCGAGCCTCGCAGCCGCGGGCGGCGGTCGTCACCGCAACGAGATTCCGGGCGCGTCCTTTCCCGACTCGAGACTCCTGCGCCGCGTCCAGGAAGCGGCCGAGCCGCCTCCCGGACTCAGGACTGGATGCGTCTCAACAGCGCGGCACGTTTCGCCTGAAATGCCGGGGTGTCGAGCACCTCGGGATTGACGACGGTCGCTGGCATCTTGCCCCGGGCGAAGTCCCGAAGCTCGGCCGCAATGACGGCCAGCACGTCGCGCCGGAGCTCGTACGTGTCGCAGACCGCGTGCGGGGTCAGGACGACGTTGTCGAGAAGGGTCAGCGGCTCGCCTTTGGGCACTGGCTGGGTCTCAAAGACGTCGATGCCCGCCGCCGCGATGCGCCGCTCCTTCAGGGCCAGGGTCAAGGCCGCCTGGTCGACGATCGGCCCTCGTCCGACATTGACGAAGGTCGCGTCCCGCCGCATCAGCGCGAATTCGCGAGTGCCGATCAGGCCGCGCGTCTCGTCCGTGAGAGGGGCGCAGACGGTGACGAAATGGCTTTCGGAAAGGAGCCGATCGAGGGAGGCGGCCTCGGCTCCGAGGCGCTGTGCCCGTTCGGGCGTCAATCGTGGGGAGTAGGCGAGGACGCGCATCCGGAACGGCTGGCAGATCCGGATCAGCTCGCCGCCGATGCGGCCGGGGCCGATGACGCCGAGCGTCTTGCCGTAGATCTCGCGTCCGCGGTGATGCTGGCGATCGTCCCATCGGCCTTCACGGGTCAGGCGATCCTGGGCGACCATGTTGCGGGCCGCGGCCAGCATCAGTGCCAGGGCTCCGGCGGCGGTGCCTTCGGTCAACGCGTCCGGCACGTTGAACAGCAGGACGCCGTGACGCGTCAGCGCGTCGATGTCTATCTTGTCGACGCCGACGCCGGCCCGCGCCACGACCGTCAGCCGCTCCGCCGCCGGCGCGATCGAGGCGTCCGGCAGGTACTGCCCGAGCATGAGCAGCATGTCGGCGTTCCGCAGATCCTCCGGATGCACCGCGGCGGTCTGCGGCGAGGCCGGCAGCAACGTCAGATCGAGCAGATCCGACAGCGGCTCGAAGACCTCGAAGCCGATGTCCTTCGGACGGTCGGTGCCGATCGTGTGCAGGTAGTCGCCGCTGGCGACGATGCGGATGCGCCCGCCCACTAGAAGCGCTCGGCCCAGCCGCTCTTGAAGAGAGGAAGGAAGGCGTCCTTGTCGAACGGGTACGCGAGCGCCACGTCCGGGCGGAACTCGCCGACACCGAGGCCCGGCCGATCCGGGATGTCGTAATGCCCGCCGACCGGCTTCGGCGCGTGGTCGAGCAGGTCGAACCGCATCTCGACGTCGTATTCGCAGAAGCTTTCCTGCATGACGAAGTTCGAGGTGCAGGCGTCGAGCTGGACGGCGGCGGCGGTCGCGACCGGGCCGAACGGGTTGTGGAAGGAGACCGGGATGTAGGCGGCGTCGGCGATGGCGGCGATCTTCTTGCCTTCGAGGATGCCGCCGACATGGATCAGGTCGGGTTGCAGCACGTCGACCTCATTGGTCGACAGCAGCGACTGCAATAGGTAGCGGCTGGTACAGCGCTCCCCGGTCGCCAGCCGCGCCTTGATCGCGCGGCCGACGGCCGCGAGCGCGCCATGGTTGTCGGCGTCGACGGGCTCTTCCATCCAGTAGAGATTGTAGGGCTCGAGCTTCTGGCAGACGTCGACGGCGGCGCCGACGCTGAAGCGGCCATGCGCGTCGATCAGGACCTCGACGTCGGGCCCGACGCCCTGGCGTACGGCGGCGACCAGGTCGATTGCCTTGCGGATTTCGGCCGCGGCCGGGTCGCGGCCGGAATCCCCGAAGGGATCGAATTTGAGGCCGCGATACCCCTTCTTCGCCACGGCGGCGGCGGCCTTCTCCATCTCGGCGGGGGTCTTGGCCTGGCCATACCAGGCATTCGCATAGGCGGGCAGGCGGTCGTACATGCGGCCGCCGAGAAGATCGTAGACGGGCCGGTCCAGCGCCTTGCCGACGATGTCCCACATCGCCATCTCGATCGCGGCGATGGCACTGTTGATGATCGGCCCGCGCATGAACTCGTTGCGCAGCATGTCGTTGAACAGGCGCTCGATCGAGAAGGCCGAGGAACCGACGATGTATCGATGGGCGAGCTGGTCGATGGCCGCGGCGACCGCCTGCGGCTGGTACTCGAGCGAGCCTTCGCCGACGCCGGCGATCCCGTCGTCGGTCTCGACATGGGCGAAGACGCAGTTCCGCCAGCGCATGCCGACGACGTAGGCAGTCACCTTGGTGATGCGGCAGGCGCGGCGCGTCGCCTTCGAGGCGGGGAGGACGGGGCTCATCCGCGCAGCAGGGTCGGGAGGCCGGTGGACAGCACCGGGAAGAACACCAGGAGCAGGATCACGCCGATCTCCGCGTAGAAGAAGAGAGCGAGCTCCGACCAGAGCTGGCGGAGCGTGATGTTGCCGATCTTGCAGGCGACGAACAGGCAGATGCCGACCGGCGGCGAGATCAGGCCGAGCGTCACGCTGACGATCATCACCATCGAGAAATGGATGTCGTCGATGCCCATGCTCCGGGTGATCGGCAGCAGGAAGGGCGCCAGCAGCAGAAGCGCCGGGCCCGCGTCGAGCGCGAGGCCGATGATCAGGAGCGCCACGACGCACACGAGGAGGAAGAGCGTCGGCGATCCCTTGAAGATCGAGACGAGTGCCGCGGTCCCTTCGGCGATGCCGCCGATGATCAGCACGTAGTTGACGATCTCGACCGCGGCGATCAGCAGGAAGAGCCCGGCCGTCAACCGGGCCGCGCCGCGCATGGCATGCATCAGCCCGGCGAAATCGAGGTTGCGGAACACGACCACGCCGAGGAAGGCCGCATAGGCGACGGCGACGCCGCCGGCCTCGGTCGGGGTGAAGGCGCCGGAGAGGGTGCCGATCACGATGAAGGCCGGCAGGCTCAGCACCAGTAGGCCGTCGCGGACCAGCTTCGGCATATCCGCGCGCGGCACCGTGATATCGGAGATCGGGAAGTCGCCGCGCCGGCCCTTCCACATGATCACCGCCGCATTCGAGAGGCCGAGCAGGATGCCCGGCACGATCCCGGCCAGGAACAGGTTGAGGACCGAGAGGTCCGCGACCGCGGCATAGAGCACCATGATCACCGAGGGCGGGATGATCGGGCCGATCACCGAGGCGGCCGTCACCAGCGCCGCGGCGAAGGTCTTGCTGTAACCCTCCTTGTGCATGCCGTTGATGAAGATCTGGCCGAGTGCCGCGATATCGGCGACGGCGGTGCCGGAGATGCCTGAGAACATCACCGCGGCGACTACCGCGGCATAGGCGGTCCCGCCGCGGACGCGACCGACCAGGATCTGCGCCAGGCGGATCAATCTTTCGCTGATGCCCCCGCGATTCATGATCTCGCCGGCGACGATGTAGAAGGGGGCCGCCATCAGCACGAAGCTGTCGAGGCCGCCCATCATCTTCGAGACGACGTTGAGCAGGGACTCGTTGTCCCACCAGAGCGCGACCGCCGCGGCGAGGCCGAAGGAATAGCCGATCGGCAGACCGGTCAGCAGGATGACCGTGAGGGCGATCGCGACCACGAGCATCATGGCGCCTCTTCCTTCCCGGCATAGGTGGGCCAGGCGGCGGCCAGAAGCTTGTGGACGGACACGATCAGGATGAGGGCGGCGCCGATCACCGTCGCCGAATAGATCCAGATCATCCGGATGCCGGCGGCCGGCGAGGTCTGCATGCCGTTCAGGATGCAGTACCGGGTGCCCTGCCAGAGCACGATGACGCCGAAGACGATGGTGAGGCAATTGAGGAATATCTGGTGGAATCTGAGGAAGGTCTTGTTCTGCGAGTCGATGAACAGGTTCATGTCCATGTGGTCGCCGTATTGGCTGGCGGCGGCCGATCCGACGAAGGTGAGCCAGATCGTGGCGTAGCGGATCGCCTCCTCGGTCCAGAACAGGGGCGCGTTCATCACGTAGCGGGTGAACACCTGCGCCACGTTAAGGAGGACGGTCACCAGAAGCAGCCAGCCGACGACGTGGTCGGCGACCTTGGCAAGCGATCGGGCGAGGGCGTGGAATGTCCGCATCGAAGATCCGAAGGCGGGAAGGAGAACCGGCCCGGAGGCGGTAGCGTCCGGGCCGGCGGGACGTCAGTTCGCGTAGGCCTGCTTCTTCGCTTCCTCGATCGCGGCGAGCAACTTGTCGACGATCGGCTTGCCGACCTCGCCGGCGATGAACTCGATCACCGCACCCTGGGTCTGCTTGCGGAAGGCTTCCTTCTCGGTCGGCGAGTTGACGTAGACCTTGGTGCCGGCCTGGCGGATCTTGTCGATGGCCTGGAGGCTGTCCATGGCCTTGCGCGAGTTGGCGACCTCGGCATGGACCTTGGCGCCGTCGATCAGGATCTGCTTCTCATCGGCGCTGAGCTTGGAGAAGACGCCGTCGTTGATGACGATGAAGTGGAGCCCGTAAATGTGCTCGTTCACCGACATGTACTTCTGCACCTCGTAGAGGCGGCCGTCCCAGACGGTCGAGGCGGCGTTCTCCTGGCCGTCGACGACGTTCTGCTTCAGCGAGGTGACGAGCTCGGGGTAGGCGATCGGGGTCGCGGCCGCACCCATCGACTTCATGAAGTTGACGTAGACCTGCGACTGCATGGTCCGCATCTTCAGGCCCTTCATGTCGTCCGGGCCCTTAACCTCGCGGCTGTTGTTGGTGATGTTGCGGAAGCCGTTCTCGGAGAGGACCAGTGTGCGGATGCCCGTCGCCTTCCGCATCTCCTCGTTGAGTTCCTTGACGAACGGGCTCTTCATGAATTCCCAAGCCACCGGCGAGGAGGGGAAGAGGTAGGGGATCTGGTAGATCTGCATCGGCTTGTGGAAGCTGCCGAGCACGGAGTCGTCGGTGAGCGCCATCTCCAGCGTGCCGTTCTTGACCTGCTCGGTGACCTGCAGGGAGCCGCCGAAGGTGTTGAAGAAGAGGCGGATCTCGAGCTCGCCCTTGCTCTTGAACTCGACGTACTCCTTGAGCGCCTTCATGCCCAGGATCTCGCCGCCCTGGCCGTCGGGCGCGCCGATCGAGAACTTGAGCGTGGTCTTGGCGTCGGCCCCGCCGGCGAGGACGAGGGCGAGCGCGCTTGTCGCGGCAAACATCAGCTTACGCAGAGACATGGCATTTTCCTCCCGTTGTTGGTTTACGCCCGGCGTGGCCTTTGACGGCCTTTGCACACATCACAACATCATCGACAGCGGTTCTTCCACCAGCTTCTTGAAGGCAGCGAGGTATTCGGCACCGACGGCGCCGTCGACGACGCGGTGGTCGACAGAGAGCGTCACGGTCATCACGGTTGCGATCGCAAGCGCGCCGTTCTTGACGACGGGGCGCTGCTCGCCGGCACCGACCGCCAGGATCGCGCCTTGCGGCGGATTGATCACCGCCGCGAACTCGCGGATGCCGTACATGCCGAGGTTCGAGATCGAGAAGGTGCCGCCCTGGAACTCCTCCGGCTTCAGCTTGCCGGAGCGCGCGCGTGCCGCCAGGTCCTTCATCTCGGAGGAGATCGTCGCCAGGCCCTTGATGTCGGCGTTCTTGACGATCGGCGTGATCAGCCCGTCGGGGATCGCGACCGCGACCGAGATGTCGACGGTCCTGTAGCGGCGGATCGCCGCCTCGGTGTAGCTGGCATTCGCCGCCGGCACCTTGCGCAGCGCGATCGCCGCCGCCTTGATAACCAGGTCGTTGACCGAGAGCTTCACGCCGTCCTTTTCCGCCCGCGCGTTGAGGTCGGCCCGCAGCTTGAGCAGCGCGTCGATCTCGCAGTCGAGCGAGAGGTAGAAGTGCGGCGCCTGCTGCTTGGACTCCGTGAGCCGGCGCGCCACGACCTTGCGGACGTTGTTGTTCGGCAGCTCGTCATAGGCCGGCATCCCAGGCATCTCGACATGCGCCTGCGGCGACGGTGCGGCCTTCGCCTGCGGCGCGGCAGCCTGGGCCGCTGCCCGCGACGCACCGCCCGAGATCGCCGCCTCGATGTCGGCCTTCACGATGCGCCCGCCCGGGCCGGAGCCGCTCACCAGCGATAGGTCGAGGCCGGCCAGGGTTGCCAGCCGCCGCGACAACGGGCTGGCGAAAGGCCGCCCGCGCGTGGTCTCGGCGCGGAGCGCGGTCATGCGCGCTTCTCCAGGAACTGCGGGTTGACGCAGTTCAGCAGCCGCTTGTTCTCGATGTACTCGACCACGACCTCGACGGATTTGCGCCGAAGGTCCTCGATGCTGGACGGGCTGTAGAAGGCCGCGTGCGGCGAGAGAACGAGGCGACCTTCGATCCACGGCTCGCCCTTGATCCACGCGGCGATCAGCGGGTGGTTGGCATCCGCTGGTTCGGCCGGCAGCACGTCGAGGCCGGCACCGCCGACCTTGCCGGCGCGGATCGCGGCGCCGAGTGCGCCCAAGTCGACGATCGGCCCGCGCGCGGTGTTGACGATCACGAGCCCCGGCTTGGCGGCCATCAGGGCTTTCGGGCCGACCATGCCGCGCGTCTCGTCCGACAAGGGGGCATGGACGCTGACCACGTCCGAGACCGACATCAACTCGTCGAGAGTGTGTACGCGGGCGAATCCGGCGGAAAGCTCGGTGCCGGTCGAGAGGTACGGATCGAAGAATACGATCCTCATGCCGAAGGCCTGGGCGCGGAGCGCCGCGGCCAGGCCGATGCGGCCGAGGCCGATCACGCCGAAAGTGGCGCCCCGCAGGCGCTTGACCAGCGGCGCCGCGCCGAAGCGCCAGCCTTGGGCCGGGTCGGGCCGCAGGTTCTGCTGATAGGTCGCGGTCCCGCGGGTCAGGGCCAGCATCAGGGCAATCGCATGGTCGGCGACTTCGGTGGTGCCGTAGTCGGGGACGTTGCTGACCGGCACGCCTTGCTTGCCCCAGCCGGCGAGATCGACGTTGTCGAAGCCGACACCGGACCGGACGACGATCCGGCATTTGGGGAAGGCCTCCGGCCCGGCGCCGATCTGCTCGACCGCGGAGTAGTTGATGATGGCGTCGTAGCTGGCGCAATCGACGGCGTTCAGCGGCTGGACCTTGCCCGGTGTCCAGCGGCGGAGGTCGATGGCCGTGCCGGAACCCAGCATGCCGCGTTCCATCACCGCGTCGTCGTCGTAGCCCCAGTTCACCATCAGAAGGCGCATCGTTCGTTCCTTGGGTCTCAGGCCGGCGCGACCACGGCGATCTGCTGGCCCATCTTCACCACGGTGCCGGCCTGCTCGAGGATCTGGGCGATCTTGCCGGTCGCCGTCGCCTCGACCTCGACGACGGCCTTGTCCGTCTCGATCTCGACAACGAGCTCGCCGGCCTTGACCGGATCGCCGACTTTCTTGAGCCAGCGGACGATCTTGCCCTCGCTGACCGTCAGGTCGCCGAAAGGCATCGTGATCGCTTCGCCGGCGACAGCCGGCTTCGGCGCGGCAGGCGGGCGGGCGCCGTTGCTGGACGATGGCTTCGATACGAGAGGGGCGGCGACGGCCGCCGCAGGCGCGTCCGCCGTACGACGAAGGCCGCTGCGCGCGCGGCGCGGCGCAGGGGCCTCGCCCGACATGACCTTGCGGGCGCACGCGACGACATGGTCGGTTCCGACCAGCATCGCCTTCTCGAGGATCGGTGCGAAGGGATGAGTCATCGCGTCGGTGTGGAGGCGTGCGACCGGCGCATCCAGGTGATCGAAGCAGAGCTCGTTCATCGCCTGGCCGAGTTCGGCGCCCACACCGCACATCGACCAGCCTTCGTCGGCGACCAGCAGGCGCCCGGTCTTGCGGACGCTCTCGGCAACGGTGTCGACGTCGAGCGGCTGGATGGTCCGGAGGTCGATCACCTCGCAGGACACGCCCTCGGCTGCCAGGATCTCGGAGGCTTCGAGCGCGCGGTGCACCATCTGGCCGGCTGCGGCGATGGTGAGGTCGGTGCCGGCGCGCGCGATGCGGGCGACGCCGAAGGGAACGACGTGGTCGCCTGCGGGGACCTCGCCCTTGGTGGCGAAGAGGCCTTTGGGCTCCAGCATCAGGACCGGGTCACCGGCTCGGAGCGCGGTCTTCATCAGACCCTTGGCGTCGGCCGGCGTCGCCGGGACGCAGACGATGAGGCCCGGGATATGCGCCCAGACCGGATGATACATGCCGCTGTGATGCGGGCCGGCGGAGCGGACCGCACCGGCGCCGACGCGGATCACCATGGGCGCGCTCATCTGACCGTTGCTCATGTAGCGGAGCTTGGCGGCTTGCAGCACGACCTGGCCGGCGGCCTCGAAGATGAAGTCGGCGAACATCAGGTCGGCGACGCAGCGGACGCCGATGGCCGACGCGCCGAGCGAGGCGCCGGTGAACCCCAGCTCCGAGATCGGCGTATCGACCATGCGATGGCCGCCGAACTCCTGGTACAGGCCCTTGGTATGGGCAAAGGTGCCGCCGCGCTCGCCGGTGCCTTCGCCGAAATAGACGATATGCGGGTCGCGCCGCATCTCCTCGGCGAGGCCGTCGCGGACCGCATCCAGCCAGCTCGTCGTCGTGGTCGGCACGTTCGACGGAGGCAAGGCGAGGGCGGCTGGCGGATTGATCGGCTCGGCGTAGATGTGGCGGTCGACCGTGGCGGGATCCGGCTCAGGCGAGTTGCGGGCGAACTCGATGGACGCCTGCACGATGCGGTCGACGCGGGCGTCGATCTCCTCGAGATCGGCCGGCTTGGCGATCTTGAATTCCTTCACCATCCGGTCGGCCAGGATCCGGATCGGGTCGCGCTTGGCCCAGGTGTCGACTTCCGCCTGGGTGCGATAGGTGCCGGTGACCGTGTCGCCTTCGTGATGGGCGACGGTGCGGTAGGTCTTGGATTCGATCAGCGTCGGCCCGTCGCCGCGCCGCGCGCGACCGGCGGCGGTCTTCATCACCTGCCAGACGGCGATCACGTCGTTGCCGTCGACGGCGACGCCCGGGATGCCGTAAGCGGCAGCGCGGGTCGCGATCTCGGGGTTCAGTGTCGCCATCGCCAGCGGCGTCGCCGTGGCGTAGAGATTGTTCTCGCAGACGAAGACGGTTTGCGCCTTCTGGACGCCGGCGAAGTTCAGGGACTCGTGGAAGGCCGCGTGGTTGGTTGCGCCATCGCCGAAGAAGGCGACGCCGAGACCGTCATTCTTCTTGATCTTGGCGGCGATGCCGACGCCGACTGCCGACGGCAGCCCGCCGCCGACCAGCCCGTTGGTGCCGAAGAGGCCCGAGGCGCTGTCGTAGAGATGCATGGTCCCGCCGCGGCCGCCGCAGCAGCCGTCGCGCTTGCCGTAGAGCTCGGCCATCAGCGTGTTCGGCGACATGCCTTTGGCGAGCGCGTGGCCGTGGCCGCGATGGGTCGAGGTGATCCAGTCGGTGCGCTTCAGGTGAGCGCAGACGCCGACCGCGGTCGCCTCCTCGCCGACATAGAGATGCAGGAAGCCCGGCGTCTCGCCCTTGCGGCAGGCAACCTGCGCGGCCAGCTCGAAGCGACGGAGCAGAACCATCTGCTCGTAGAGGCGGAGCAGTTCTGCCTTGTCGAGGCCCTTGGGCAGGGAGCCCGTCTTGGCTTTGGCGGGCTTCTTCTTCGTCGGCATGGGCTTCTCCTCAGAAGTCGCGCGCAAAGCCGGCGGTCCAGCCGCCGTCGATGGTCAGGATATGGCCGGTGATGTAGGAGCTTTCCGGCGCCGCCAGGAACAACGCGCCATTGGCGATCTCCTGCGTCGATGCGGGCCGCGCGAGCGGGATGTGCGACATCAGCTTGGCGTGCAGATCCTGCGCTTCGCTGCCCTTGTCGTGGATCCAGCGCTTCCAGTCCTCGGTCGCGGTCGAGCCCGGCGCGATCCCGTTGACCAGCACGCCATGCGGCGCCAGCTCCAGCGCCATCGATCTCGTGAGATTCACCACGCCGGCCTTCGCGGCGACGTACGAACTCTGCAGACGCATCGGAACCAGCCCGAGAACGGAGGCGATGTTGATGATGCGCCCGGACTTCTGCTTCACCATCACCTGGGCGCCTTCGCGGCTCATCAGGAAGACCCCGGTGAGATCGACCTTGAGCAGCGTGTCCCAGGCCTCCGGACGGAACTGCTCGACGGTCTTCCGGTCGTGGGCGGCGACGCCCATGCCGGCGTTGTTGACCAGGATGTCGAGGCGGCCGAATTCCTTCACCACGCGGGCGACCCCGGCCTGGATCTGCTCGTGCGAGGTGACGTCGAGGGCGAAGCCGAGTGGCTGGTTCGCGCGCTTGGCCGCGTCCGCGGCGCCGTCGGCATTGCGATCGGTGTAGACGACGGTGGCCTCGTTGCGGCCGAGCGTATCGGCGATCGCGAGGCCAATGCCTTGGGCGGCGCCCGTCACAAGAGCGACTTTGCCCTTGAGATCGACCTTCATGCTTCCCCCCGTCACCGCCGTGGCGATGACTTATTTATAGGGCCGACATCGAGGTCGACCATTTTATTATCATAATATCATGACATATCGAGCTCATGGGCAAGCGCTTTCTTAGCGCCGTGAAAGTCAACGCTGACGGCGCAGCGTGAGGCGGTAGCTGAGCTGGAATCCGTCGGCCGGATACTCGGTCAGGGCGACCTCGACCGGCTGATTGTCCGTGGTGCGGTAGACGAGGCGCGTGCGCAGCAGCGGCGCGCCCTTCTCGCATCCGAGCTGGCGCGCGAGGCTCTCGTTGGCGAGCTCGGCGCCGACGGTCATGCGCACGTCGCCGAGCTCGATCCCGAGTTCGCGCTGCATGACGCGGAAGACGATGACGTCGTCGAAGTGCCGGCGCTGGAGCCGGCTGCCGACAGCCGGGGCGAAGTAGATGGTCGAGACGGCGTAGGCCTCGCCCGACTTGCGCAGGATGCTGCGAAGGCAGTGCATTGGTTCGTCGGGATGGAGCCCGAGCACCGGGGCGATCTCCGGCGCGACTTCCTGGCGGTAGCTCTTGATGTCGAGCACGGCACCGCTCGCGGCGGCGATGATGTCGTCGATCGAATTGATTTCCCAGCTCGATGCGTCGGCCGACGGCTTTGCCAGGATGATGGCGTTCTTGGCCTTCTGCTTGCGGATCACGCCCTCGTTCTCGAGGCGCTGCAGCGCCTCGCGGACGGTGATGCGGCTGACTCCGAAACGTTCGGCGAGCTGGGCCTCGGTCGGCAGCGGCGACCCGATAGGGAGCACGCCCTCGACGATCGCTTCACCCAGCACGTCCATCAGCTGGCGATAGAGCGGAATTCCCGAACGTGCGAGAAGGCCGACGGGAAGATGATCCCATGGCGTATTGGTCGGCCGCTGCCTCTTCTCGTGCTCGGTCGCGCGTCGCACGCTGCCCAGTCTCCCGGTTTCGTCTGGTCGGCTCTCATACGTCTTGGGCGCGTCCGAGCGCAAGCAGGGGAGGTGGTTCCTCCCTTCGAGCCGGTGACCGTCGTCTCGACGGAACGGCGCCCGCGGTCGGCCCGCGGTGTGCGCGGCGAGCTAGATGTAACGGGTGGCGGACAGGGTGGGATTCGAACCCACGGTGGGCTTGCACCCACGTCAGTTTTCAAGACTGATGCCTTAAACCGCTCGGCCACCTGTCCGCTAAGCCCTCTCTAGCCCCCGTCCGGGCCGCCTTCAAGCATCGGGCGTCGTTTCCGGCGCCGGCAGTTTCGTCTTGTGCCTGCCTCCGGACCTTCGATAGGCTCAACGAAAATCAAATCCAGGACAGCGGTTTGACTGTCTTTCTGTCGTCCGAACAGGAGCTAGGAGGCATCATGCGTCTTTCACATTATGCAATGCTGGGGACCGTATCGGCCCTGGCGCTCGCCGCGGCCCCGGCCTCGGCCCAGCAGTTCACCTGCGGCAAGACCGGCGGCAACCTGGTCTTCGCCCAGGAGGCGAAGGTCAATAGCCTCGACCAGATGACGTCGTCGACCATCTCGACCCGTAACGTCGCGATGAACATGTTCGAGTCGCTGGTTACCCGCGACGAGAACATGAACCCGATCCCGGAGCTGGCGGCCGAGGTGGTCGAGGCGCCGGACGGCATGATGTACACCTTCAAGCTCCGCCAGGGCGTGAAGTTCCACAACGGCAAGGCGATGACCTCGGACGACGTGATGGCGTCGTTCGACCGCTACAAGAAGGTCGGCATCGACCGCGGGATCCTCGACGTCGTCGACAAGTGGGAAGCGCCGGCGCCCGACACCTTCGTCCTCAAGATGAAGCAGGCGCAGCCGACCTTCATCGAGAACCTGAGCTCCTTCTCGGTGCCGATCGTGATCGTGCCGCGCGAGAATGCGTCGGCCGAGGCGATGCAGCTGAAGCCGGTCGGTACCGGTCCGTGGGAGTACGTCGAGTTCGTCGCCGACAGCCATGTGAAGCTCAAGCGCTTCGACGGCTACACGCCTGACAAGCGCTTCCCGACCACCAACGGCTTCGGCGGCTACAAGGTCGCCTGCGTCGACACGGTCAACATGCGCATCGTGACTGAGGCGGGCGCCCGCGTCGCCGGCCTCGAGACCGGCGAGTTCCATGGCGTGGAGGACATTCCCGCCAAGGCCCAGGCGCGTCTCAAGGACAACAAGAACATCACGCTGGCCCCGCTCAACAACTTCTGGGTCCAGATCGCGATCCCGAACCTCTCCGCGCCGCCGACCGACAATCTCAAGGTCCGTCAGGCGATCCAGGCGGCGATGGACATGGAAGAGCTGATGGAGGCGGCGACCGACGGCGCCTACAAGCTCAACATCGGCTTCCAGTATCCTGGCCAGGCCTTCTACACCGAGGCCGGCAAGGAGACCTATAACCAGAAGAACAAGGACAAGGCGAAGAAACTCCTGGCCGAGGGCGGCTACAAGGGCGAGAAGGTCGTCCTGCTCACCAACCAGGACTACGGCAACATGTACACGGCCGCCCTGGTCATGTCGGAGCAGCTGAAGGCGGTCGGCATCAACGCCGAGCTTCTCGTCATGGATTGGCCGGCGTCGGTGCAGAAGCAGCAGAACAGCAACGACGGCTGGAACTTCTTCTTCACCGGCTACGGCACGAACACGTCGCTCGGCGGCGTTGCGGCGCTGCGCTTCCACGCGCATCCGTTCAACACCTACAAGCCGAAGGACAACAAGCCGGACGAGGAGTTCATGAAGGCCTTCACGGCGCTCACGAACGGCAAGACCCTGGAAGAGCGCAAGGTCGCTTTCGCCGCGGGTCAGGCTCGCATCCTGGATCAGGTGCTGGCGCTGCCCTTCGGCTCGCTGACCAAGGTGCAGGCGGTGCGCTCGAACGTGGAAGGCTTCAAGCCCTTCCGCATCCCGCGCATGTCCAACGTCTTCATCAAGGGCTGATCCAAGTCGTATCGAGGTGACAGCGGGCGGCTTCCTCGAGGCCGCCCGCTTCCCTTATCTTCGTCAGTCTCGATTCAAAGCCTCGGCCGGGATCGACGGATCAACGTCGGGCCGGCATGTCTGGGAAAGTTAGAGCAGGGGAATGGGCCGCTATATCGTCGCCCGGCTGATCCAGTCGATCCCGGTGCTGATCCTCGTCAGCATCATCTCCTTCACCATCATGAAGCTGGTTCCCGGCGACCCGGCGATCCTGATCGGCGGGCCGACGTCGACGCCGGCCGAGCTCGACAACATTCGCAAGAACCTCGGCCTCGACCAGCCGTTCCACATCCAGATGTGGCGGTTCTACGCCGGCCTCGTCCAGGGCGATCTCGGCAACTCGCTGCTTCTCGGCAAGCCGGTGCTGGAGGCGACGATCGAGCGCATCCCGGTGTCGCTGTCGATCGCGTTCTACTCGATGGTGCTGACGCTGGGATTCGGCATCGCCTGCGGCGCCGTGGCTGCGCTCAAGCGCAACACCTGGGCCGACCAGGGGGCGATGATCTTCGCGCTGATCGGCGTGTCGCTGCCGAACTTCTGGCTCGGCCTGATGCTGATCATCCTGTTCTCGGTGCATCTGGGATGGCTGCCGACCGGCGGCTACGTGCCCTGGCAGGAAAGCCCCTGGGGCTGGTTCAAGACTGCGACGATGCCGGCGGTGTCGCTGGCGCTCCTGCAGATCGGGCTGCTTGCCCGCATCACGCGCTCGACCATGCTCGAGGTGCTGCGCCAGGACTACATCCGTACCGCCCGCGCCAAGGGACTGCCGGAATGGGTCGTGATCGGTAAGCACGCCTTCAAGAACGTGATGATCCCGGTCGTCACCGTGATCGGCATCATCTTCAGCGTGCTGATCTCGGGCTCCCTGGTCATCGAGTCCGTCTTCTCCGTTCCCGGCATCGGATCGCTTCTGGGCTCGGCGGTGCTGCGTCGCGACTACCCGATGATCCAAGGCGGGCTGCTGCTGGTGGCCGGTGCGCTCCTGATGCTCAACATCCTGGTCGACGTCCTTTACGCCTATTTCGATCCGCGGGTGCGCTATGACGGCCGTTGACGCAGCCTTCCCGGTGGAATCGACGAAGCGGAGCTTCCTGCAGCGGAATCCGATCCTGCGTCGGCTGCTCAGGCACAAGGCCTTCATGGTCGGCGCCATCCTGTTCGTCGTCGTCGCCTTCGTCGCGATCTTCGCGGCCCTGCTGACGGATGCCGACCCCAACCGGATGGCCGTTCGTTTCCGGTTCCGTCCGCCGAGCGGCGAGTTCCTGTTCGGCACCGACAATCTCGGCCGCAGCATCCTCGCTCGCATCTTCTACGGCGCGCAGCTTTCGCTCGGGATCGGTCTGGCAGTGGTCATCATGAACGCGGTGTTCGGTGTCGCGCTCGGCGCCGCGTCTGGCTACTTCAAGCGCCTCGACAACATGCTGATGCGGGTCACCGACGCGCTGATGGCGTTCCCGCCCGTGCTGCTGGCGATGGGCATCGCCGCGGCGCTCGGGCCGTCGAGCATGACCGCCGCGATCGCGCTCGCGGCCGTCTACATTCCTCGCACCGCACGCATCGTGCGTGCTTCGGTGCTGGTCGTGCGCGAGATGGAGTTCGTGCAGGCGGCGCTCGCCATGGGCGCCAGCAATTGGCGCATCCTCCGCAAGCACGTACTGCCCAACTGCATGGCGCCGCTGATCGTGCAGCTGACCTTCGTCTTCGCCTATGCGGTGGTGACCGAGGCGACCTTGAGCTTCCTGGGATTGGGCTCGCCGCCGCCGACGCCCACATGGGGCAACATGATAGCCGAAGGCCGCCAGTACATCCGCGATGCGAACTGGATCACGCTGATCCCCGGCCTCGCGCTCGCGGTTACGGTACTGAGCCTGAACCTGCTGGGTGACGGGCTCCGCGACGTGCTCGATCCGCGTCTCAAGATCTCGCAGGACTGAGCATGGCCACTCCACTGCTTTCCGTGCGCGGCCTCAAGATCGAGTTCGGCACCGATATGGGGCCGGCCAAGGCGGTCGACGACCTGTCGTTCGATCTCGATGCCGGCGAGGTGCTCGGGATCGTCGGCGAGTCCGGATCCGGCAAGAGCGTGACCGCGCTCTCGATCATGGGTCTGCTGCCGGTTCCGCCGGGTCGCGTCACCGGCGGCGAGATCCTGTTCGAAGGCTCAGACCTGCTGAAGAAGTCGCCGGGCGAGATGCGGAAGATCCGCGGCGGCGCGATCTCGATGATCTTCCAGGAGCCGATGACGTCGTTGAATCCGGTGTTCACCATCGGTGACCAGCTGACCGAAGCTGTCCGCTGGCACGAGAAGATCAGCCCGGCCGCCGCGAAGGACCGCGCGGTCGAGATGCTGAACAAGGTCGGCATTCCTTCCGCCAAGCGCCGGCTGGACGACTACCCGCACCAGCTCTCGGGCGGCATGCGCCAGCGCGTGATGATCGCGATGGCGCTGTCGTGCAATCCGAAGCTCCTGCTCGCCGACGAGCCGACGACGGCGCTCGACGTCACCATCCAGGCCCAGATCCTGGATCTCCTCCGCCAGCTGCAGGAGGAGTTCAGGATGGCGGTCATCATCATCACCCATAACCTGGGCGTGGTCGCCGAGTTCGCCGACCGCGTGCTGGTGATGTATGCAGGCCGCACCGCCGAGCAGGCGAGCGTCGAGAACGTCTTCGATCGTCCGGCGCATCCGTACACCGAGGGGCTCATCGCCAGCATTCCCGACCTCGACGCCGACGTGCATCGTCTGACCGCGATCCCGGGGACGCTTCCCAATCCGCAGACCCTGCCGCCCGGGTGCCGCTTCCAGCCGCGCTGTGGCTATGCGCGCGAGGAGTGCGCCAGCGGCTTGCCGCCGCTGATCGGCGTGGAGGCCGCGCACTACGCGGCCTGCATCCGCCACACAGGCTACCGCTTCGACGTCGCGGGAGCGGTCCGATGAGCGCGCCGCCGCTTCTCGAAGTCCAGGGGCTCACCAAGCATTTCCCGATCTTCGAGGGCTTCATCCTGCCGAAGCAGGTGGGAGCCGTGCGCGCGGTCGAGGACGTGTCGTTCTCGATCGGCGCCGGCGAGACGCTGGGTCTGGTCGGCGAGTCCGGCTGCGGCAAGACGACGACCGGACGGCTCGTGCTCAGGCTGATCGAGCCGAGCAAGGGGAAGATCCTGATCAACGGCCGCGATACGGTGGGATTGTCGCCGGCCGAGATGCAGCCACTGCGCCGCGAGATGCAGATCATCTTCCAGGATCCGTACGGGAGCCTGAACCCACGCCTCACCGTCGAGGAGATCATCGCCGAGCCGATGGTGATCCATGGCGAGCGCTTTGGCCCGGACCTGAAGAAGCGTGTCGCCGAACTGCTGGGGCTGGTCGGGCTCGCCTCGTTCCACGCCGAACGCTATCCGCACGAGTTCTCCGGCGGGCAGCGTCAGCGTATCGGCATCGCCCGCGCGCTCGCACTCAACCCGAAGCTGATCGTCTGCGACGAGCCGGTCTCGGCGCTCGACGTCTCGATTCAGGCGCAGGTGGTGAACCTGCTCCAGGACCTGCAGGCCGAGTTCAAGCTGACGTACCTCTTCATTTCCCACGACCTCGGCGTCGTCCGTCACATCTCCGACCGGGTCGCGGTGATGTATCTCGGCAAGATCGTCGAGATCGCACCGAAGCGTCAGCTCTACGCGACGCCGAAGCATCCCTATACCCAGGCGCTGCTTTCGGCGATCCCCGTACCGAAGGCGCGGGGGCGGCGCGAGCGCATCGTTCTCAAGGGGGATGTGCCCAGCCCGATCAATCCGCCGAGCGGATGCCGGTTCCACACCCGATGCCCGATGGCGCAGGACATCTGCCGCCAGGCCGAGCCGCCCCTGATCGAGGTGGCATCCGGCGGCCACATGACCGCCTGCCACTTCGTTCAGCCGGAGGCGGCGAAAGCGGTCGCGTGACGACGCTGCTCGACCTGACCGCGCCGCGGACGCTCGACGCGCTGGTCGAGCGCTTCGGCAACGGTCACGGCGGCTTCCAGATCGAGGCCTGGTTGTTCGAAGGACCCAAGGCGCGCCGCACGGCGGAGGCGCGGCTGAGGGAAGCCGGCGTTACCGCGAGAATCCGGAGCTCCTACAAGCCGTTGATCCATCATTTCCTCGAAGAGGCGGCGTCGCCGAACGGTCCGCTTGTCATCGAGCTGCCGGCGCATGAAGCGGCTTCGGATGGCCGCTTCCGCCTGGAGGCTTATCCCCTGGCGGGAATGATCGGGAAGACCGAACTCACCTTCATCAAGGGGAGGGAGCCGCTCGCCTACCGGGTACGATCGGGCGAGGGACCCTGGGTCCGCGTGTTCGCCCCCAACAAGCTGGTCACCGACCATCTCGATGCGATGACGCTCACGCCTTGCGGCTGGCTGCGCGTCCAGGATGCGTCGGGGGCGCTTGTCGAGGACGGCCCGATCAAGACGGAGTACGAGACCGTCTTCCATGAGGTCATGGCCGCGATCGCGCAGCACCCGTGGCCTGCGACGCAGCCGTTCTTCCCGGCGCTGGAGATTTCCGCGACCTTGCCCGGCATCGAGACCGAACTCTCCTATGGCGACGAGGTTCTCAGCACCTCGGAGGCCCTGCACGAGGAGTTCTACTTCTCGATCGGCGAGTACCTGAAGCATCGCGCCGGCCTTGCGGCCAGTGCGCGTACCCTGCAGCCGGGGCAGATCATTCCCGACATCGTGACCGCCGATGGTGCGGCGCATGTCACTGTCGCGGTGCGAGATTCCGCCGTGCGCGAGGTTCTCCCGGGACCGGCGGCTCTCGACGATGCCGACCGCCCGCTCGCGCCGGCGCAGATCGAGGCTTTCGCCGACGCGCTCGGAGGCGAGAAGCGCGATATCTCCTCGATCCAGGGACGCCCCGTGCTCGCGCGCCTCTACGAGGGCGGGGGGCCGGCGTTTCTGCTTTCGGCGGCACAGCACGCCAACGAGACCTCCGGGATCGTGGGCGCGCTTCGCGCCGCCCGAGAGCTGCGGGCCGAGAACCGGCGCTTCGCGCTTATCCCGTGCGAGAATCCGGATGGCTACGCGCTCCACCACCAGCTTCGCGCCCGCAACCCGCGGCACATGCATCATGCGGCCCGCTACAGCGCCCTCGGCGACGACGTCGAGGCGCGCGAAGCCCCGCCGCTGCATGAGAAGGCGGCGCGTCTGGATCTGATCGAGGCGGTCGACGCGCGCCTGCACCTCAACCTGCATGGCTATCCGGCGCATGAATGGACGCGGCCGCTGAACGGCTACATCCCGACCGGCTTCGCGCTCTGGACGATCCCCAAGGGCATGTTCCTGATCTTCCGCCACCTGCCGGGGCTCGGCGACAAGGCACGGCCCTTCCTCGAGGCGCTTACCGCGTATCTGGCGGAAGACAACGCGCTCGCATCGTTGAATGCGACCCAGATCGCGATCTGGAAGGCGCATGCCGGCGAGGTACCGTTCCCGGTGATCAACGGTATCCCGTGCATGATCTCCGAGCACACGCGCCAGACCGTGCCGTTTCAGCTCATCACCGAGTACCCGGACGAGACCATCTACGGCGATGCGTTCCGGCTAGCGCACACGACGCAGATGCGGGCGACGCTAGGGGCGGTCCGGCTGCTGAGCGAGGGGTATCTGTAGAGTCTCGGTGCGCCGCCGCCCGACGAGCAGTGCGGCGATCGCAAGCATCTGGATGATCGCGGCTCCGGTAAAGACCGCTGACGTCGGCAGAAGCTCGCGCCCCAGGCCAAAGACCGCCGGCGCGAAGGCGTAGGTGCCCTGGCCGATGGCGACGATGAGCGGGACGACGCGAGAAACGTCCTCCTTCACGAACTCGACCTGTGCGATGAGCGGCGGCAGCGAGGTCGCGTTGCCGATGCCGGCGCCGAACAGGACGACGCCTAGGATCAGCAGCGGGACACTTTCGCCCGCGGCGAGCAGGAAGGCGACGGCGCCCGCGATCTGAACGGCATAGCTCAGGCCGGCGACGAGTCTACGGTCGGCGCCCACAGGCATCAGCCAGCCGACCACGCTGCGCCCGCCGATGGCGGCGGCGGTGGAAAGGCCGGCGGCGATCCCGGCAAGCTGCGGACCGAGCGCCGGCACCAGCAGCGAGAAGAGATGGGCGATGAGCCCGATCTGGGCGAACAGGCCGAGCGCCATGCCGGCCGCGAGCGTGAGGAACCTGAGATCGCGCCATAGCTGCCGGCCGGGAAGGGGGCGAGCGCAGGGCGAGGTCATCGTCGCCGGGGGGCCGCCGGCCATGTCTCCATCGGGCGCCTGGCCCATCCTTTCCGGCGTGCATGCGAAGACGCGATCCGCCAGCAGCCAGACCGTCGCCGTCGTGACCGCCCCGATGGCGGCGGCGGCTTCGGGGAACCCGATCCCGGCAATGGCGGCGACCCAGAGCGGCGAGAAGATCACGCCGCCGATGCTGGCACCGTTGTAAGCGGTGGCGAGCGCCGCCGGCCGGGCGCGGACGAACCACGGCGAGACGATCGCGTTGATCGCCGCGGCGCCCATCGCTACCCAACCCGCGCCGCTGAGAAGAGTCGCGGCAAAGAGCTCCCACGGTTCGGCCGCGAGCGCCCAGCCGGTCACGCCGAGCGACAGCAGCACGGCGCCGGCCTTGGTCACGCGTGGGAGCCCGAACCGCCGATAGAGCGCCGGCAGGTTGGCGATGACGACGGCGCCGACCAGGAAGTGCGCGGTGACCGCGGCCGAGACCAGGGACACCGGCCAGCCGCGCGCTTCGCGGACCGCATGCAGGTAGACGGGCGGGCCATAGAAGCCGATGCCCCAGCCGAAGACTGCGAGGACGAAGGCAGCGGCGACCACGCGCCATCCATAGAAGCCAGATCCGTTCATGCGCGCAGCGTGCACGACGGACACCCGTCGACGGTACGGCGCCGGACGAAGGGATTTCGGCCGTCAGGCTCGCCTGTGGAAGCCGCGCCTTCCCTCTGATATGAAGGGGTTAGGGGTAGGTCGAGCACACGCAAGGGGGACTTGCTGCGTGATCGGTGACGGGTGGTGCGTCCGCGCGGCCGGAGTGCTGGCACTTGCCGTCTCCGTCGCGGCTCAGGCCCACGCGCAGATTCCCGGCCTTCGCCTCGGCGTCCATCCCGGCATGACACGCGCCGTCCTCGATCTGGTCGAGGAAGCGCCTTATCAGGTTCTGCTGGCGCCCGACGCGCGATCGCTCGCGATCGTCGTTCCCAACCAGGGCGAACGGCCGCGTCATTTCGGCGGACGCTCCCCCCGCCACGCCGGGCTGGTACAGGCGGTTTCCATCGACCCGGAAAACGACGCCGAGACCGTCGTGATGCTTCGGCTCGCGAAGGCGCCGCAGGCGGTACGTGCCTTTCCGCTCGCCGAGGACGATGGTCGGCCGCTCTATCGGGTCGTCGTCGACATGGCCGAGGATGCGCGGCGGGCGGCGACCGACAGGATCGCCTGGACCGCGATTTCACCGAGCGGTGGCTGGCAGCAGATCGCCGCCGGGGGGCCCACTGCGTCGCCTCAGCCTGCGCCGGCGCAGGTTGCACAGGCGACGCCGCGTCGGTCCGGCCCGCTGCCGACGGACTACGACAGCGCCTTCCGCGAGATGATGGCGCATCCGACCGACCTTGACCTCACTTTCCGCTTCGCCGAGCTGGCGATCGCGGCGGGCGATCTCGAGGGCGCGGTGTCCGCCTTCGAACGCCTGCTGATCTTCAATCCCGATCTGCCGCGCATCCGCTATGAGCTGGCGCTGCTCTACATGCGCCTCGGATCGAACCAGATCGCCAAGGGCTATTTCGAGGACGTGCTGAAGGCGTCCGGCATTCCCGCCGACATCCGCACCGAGGCGCAGGCGAACCTGGCCGAGATCGACAAGCGTCTTTCCGCCACCACGTTCAGCCTCTCGGTGCAGACCGGCCTGCGCTGGCAGTCGAACGCCAATGCGGCGAACAGCGCCGGCGTGGTCAAGCTGTTCGGGCTGGATGCGACGCTCGATCCCGCCTCGCAGAAGCGGTCGGACTGGAACGCCTATGCCCAGGCCGCGCTCGCCTTCGCCTACGACCTCGGCACCCAGGACCGCGACACGATCGAAGCCGGACTCCAGCTCTACGGCACGCGCCAGCAGGAAATCTCGTCGCTCGATCTGCAGGTGGCACAGGTCGACCTCGGGCCGCGGCTGCGCTTCGGCGGCGAGGACGGGTGGAACCTGCGCCCTTATGCGCTCGGCAGCGCTGTGACGCTGGACGATGCGCGCTACTTCGTCAGCTACGGCGGCGGGCTATCGGGCGAAGTGCCGTTCGGCGCCGCGCTCGGCCTCGACTTCGATCTCAAGTCGCGCTTCCGCCGCTTCCATGTCTCGGAGGCACGGCCGACCGTCGCCGACAAGGATGGCTGGGAGCACGGCGCCCGCCTCGGCGTCCGCTTCGCGCCCGGTCCGGCCGACCTCGTGCGCGCCACCGGCGGAGCCACCTTCGCGAACACCCGCGCCGAGTTCGAGCGCTATCTCGAGTACTCGGCCGACCTCGCCTATTACCGCCAGTTCGCAGCGCCTTTCGGCGTCACGCAGCAGCCCTGGGTCGCGAGCCTCACCGGCGGGCGGACGATGCGCTACTACGACGGCGTCGACGTGACGGTCGACCCCAGTACGCTCCGCTACGATCGCGAATGGTCTCTGGGCGCCGGCCTGTCCGTCAGGTTCCTCGGCAGCTGGTCGGTCAACCTGCAGCTCCAGCAGCAATGGGTCAGGTCGTCGATAGAGAACTACACCTACACCAACACCAGCGGGACGATCGGGCTCGGCTATGCCTTCTGAGTGTGAGCGGCGTCACGTTTTTCCTGTGAGCGCGGTCACGTCGTCGATGCGCGGATCCCGGCTAGCCTGGGCTTCGGAGTGCAGGAGGTTCGCCATGTTGCGCATACTGATCCTCGCTATTCTCGCCTCGGCGCTGCTTGCGGACGACGCGGGTGCGCAGACGAAGATCGGCGTCGCCGCCGCCGTCAATCAGCAGCTGACCGGTACGCCGCCGGCGGCGGCGGGCCGCACCGTCGAGGTCGGCAACGACGTCTTCCACCGCGAACGCCTGGTGACGGACGCGCGCGGCCAGGCGCAGATGCTGTTCGTCGACGGTTCGGCGTTCACGGTGGGCCCGGACTCCGACCTCGTGCTCGACGAGTTCGTCTTCGATCCCGCGACCGGCACCGGCAAGCTGGCGGCGACCGCGGCCAAGGGCGTCGTCCGCTTCGTCGGAGGCAAGCTCAGCAAGAACCAGCCGGTCACGATCACGACGCCGACCGCGACCATCGGCATCCGCGGCGGCATCGGCATCGTCTCGGTCGACGGGCTCACCGGGGCCACGAACGCGACTTTCCTGTTCGGTATCGAGATGACGGTGACGTCCTCGACCGGCGCGATCGAGCGGATCGCGCGGCCGGGCTTCACCACCAGCGTGCAGGGCCGTGGCGCCGCACCGACGGCGGCGACGCGCGCCGCTCCCGACCAGATCAAGCAGAGCCTCGAGCAGCTGAACGGCCGCGCTGATGCGAACGGCGGCGCGCAGCAGCAGCCGACGGGCGCGCAGGTCGCCGAGCGGATGCCGGGGCAGGGCGCGGGACAACCGCCGCCTCCGGGACAGAACCAGGCGGGCATCCGCCGCCAGGGCCAGACTCAAAACCAGACCCAGAACCAGCAGGCTGGCCGCGACGCGACCCAGCAGACCCAACGCAATGCCGTCACCAACGCGGCGCTTCCGGCCGGTGCGATCGTGACCTACCGGGTCGATCCGGACGCGTCGCTCGGAACGTCGATGCCGTCGGTGCGCTCCGGGGCGTCCGGCGGAACGACCAGCCCGGTCACCAGCAATTTCATCGGTGTCTCCAGCGGCCCGACCGGGACGGTTAAGAGCGTTCAGGTGTCGGTCGGCATCGATGGATCCGGCAGCGGCCAGCATTCGGTGGTTGTCGTCACCACCGGCGAAGGTGCGAACAACACCGGCATGCTGACCACGACCCGTGGCAGCTCGCGCGCCAACGCCGATCGCGAGACCACGGCGATCGGTTCGACCTCGACGATCCAGGGGACCGGCACGGTCAACAGCTTCGCCGCCGGCCGCATGCCCGAAGGTTTCACCCAGAGCGGCAGCGGAACTGACGCCGGCCTCTCCGGCGGCTCCGCTTCCTATACCTATCGCCAGACCGGGACGCGCATCACCTCGACGCCGAGCGTAGGGACGCGCGAGACGCAGACGCTGAACGGGTATGCAGCGGCCTTCGCCGATTCCGTCCGGTCCGACGGGCGCATCGATCCCTCGACGCCGCTGCTGGCGGGGACCGGATCCCCGGGCGGGCCCGGCAGCATCTCGATCAACACCGACGCCGCGACCGGCCGTCTCGCCGCGACCTTCAACATGACCACCGAGGCGGGTGCCAACGGCCCGAACGTCACCTTGAACTTCGGCGGCGACGCGGCGCACGGTACCTATGTCGACCGCAACCGCTTCGCCGCGGTCGAGTCCAGCACCGGCGTAACGATCACCGACACCGCCGGGACGCGGAACGCGACATCGAGCCAGCTCTACCTGGTCTCCAGTGGCCTGTCCGGTGCGAGCCTGCCCGGCGGCGTGCAGGCCTGCGCGTGCGAGTTCGTGCAATGGGGCTGGTGGGGCGGGGCCATTGCAGCCACGAACGCCAGCAATGTCGCCCAGACCCACGCCCTCCACATGGGTACCTGGGTCGCCGGCCCCGTCGTCTCGCAGAGCGAGATGCCGACGACCGGCAGCGCCAGCTACGCCGGCCACGCGGTCGGCACCGTGATCAACGGCAGCGCCCGCTACCTGGCCGCCGGCTCCTACAGCGCCAACTTCAATTTTGCCAGCCGCAGCGGCAGCATGAGCATCAGCAATTTCGACGGCCTGAACATGTCGGGGGCCATCTCCTCGACCAACGGCCGCGACTACGCCTCGACGCTCGACATCACCGGCAAGGCCGACCTCGCCGGGCGCGCTCAGGGCTCCTTCTTCTCGGGAGGCGGCGATCCGACGCGCGAGACCGGCGGCCAGTTCACCGTCTCCGGGAAGCCGGGCACGAATGCGAACTATGCGGCGATCGGCGTCTTCGTCGGCAAGAAGCAGTGATGCTCGCGAGGCTGCGCCGGTCCGCATCCTTCGCGGTTCCCGGCGCAATCCTCGCCCTGATCCTGACTTTGAGGATCGCCGACCCGGGCGGAGTCCTGGAAGAGATCCGGCTCCGTGTCTTCGACGGGTACCAGCGTCTCGCGCCCCGCGCGGCGGAGGTTTCCGCCGTCCGCGTGGTCGACATCGATGACGAGAGCCTCGCCCGCATCGGCCAATGGCCCTGGCCGCGCTCGATCGTCGCCGAGCTTGTCGATCGCCTGAAGGAAGCGGGCTCTGTCGCCATCGGCCTCGACGTTCTTTTCCCGGAGCCCGACCGTACCTCGCCGGTCGAGCTCCTGAAGCGGCTGCCGCATGCCGAAGCGATAAGGCCACTGCTGGCGCTGCTTCCGGATTCCGACGACCTGCTGGCTGAAGCGCTTGCCGCCGCGCCTGCGATCACCGGCTTCGCGCTGGTCTCGGATGCAAACGAGCGCGTGCCCGTGCGCAAAGGGACCTTCGCCCAGGTCGGCATCGATCCGGCGCCTTTCGTGCCGGGATTTTCGGGTGCCGTCGCCTCGCTGCCGATCCTCGAGCGCGCAGCCCGCGGCAACGGCGCGCTCAACAGCGTCACCGACCGCGACGGCATCCTGCGGCGCGTGCCTCTGGTGCTGCGCCTCGGCAACCGCCTCTACGCTTCGCTCGTGACCGAGACCCTGCGTGTCGCGCAGCAGGCGAGCACCTCCATCATCCGCGCCTCGGGCGCACAGGCCGCGGCGAGCTTCGGCGCCGAGACCGGCATCGACTCGATCAAGATCGGCGACTTCGTCGTTCCGACCGATGCGCACGGACAGTTCTGGCTGCATTTCGCCCCGACCGGCCGCGAGCGGACGCTGCCCGCGTGGAAGGTCCTCATGGGACAGGCGGGCGAGAACGAGCTGGACGGCACCATCGTTCTGGTCGGCACCAGTGCCGCCGGCCTCAAGGACCTGAGGACCAGCCCGCTCGAACAGGCGCTGCCGGGCATCGAGGTGCACGCCCAGGCGATCGAGCAGATCCTTGCCGGGCGTTTCCTCAGCCGGCCCGATTGGGCCGACGGTGCCGAGCTCCTCTACGTGACGGCGCTCGGCTTCGTTCTCATCCTGATGCTGGGGCGCATCGGCGCGGCTTGGTCGGCGGTGGCGGGCATCACGGCCGCGGTGCTCGTCGTGGCGGGATCGTGGCACGCGTTCCGCTTCTTCGGCTTCCTCCTGGATCCGGTAACACCGGTTGCGGCCACGCTCGCGGTCTATGTCTCGGCGACGTTGGTGAGCTATCTCGCGGCCGAGCGGGAGAAGCGCGAAGTGCGGACCGCCTTCTCGCAATACCTCGCGCCGGCGATGGTCGAGCGCCTGGCGGCCGACCCGAGCCGGCTCAAGCTCGGCGGCGAAGCCCGCGACATGACCTTCCTGTTCTGCGACGTGCGCGGCTTCACCACGATCTCGGAGGGCTACAAGAGCGACCCGCAGGCGTTGACCCGCCTGATCAACCTGTTCCTGACGCCGATGACCGACCGCATCCTCGCCAGCCGCGGCACGATCGACAAATACATGGGCGACTGCATCATGGCGTTCTGGAACGCGCCGCTCGACGATGCGGAGCATCCGGCGAACGCTTGCCGCGCGGCGCTCGCGATGCGCGAGGAGCTGGTTCGTCTCAACGAACGCCTGAAGGCCGAGGCGGAGCAGGAGGGCCGGCGCTTCCTGCCGCTGGCGATCGGCATCGGCATCAATTCCGGCGTCGCCGTCGTCGGCAACATGGGCTCGGACCAGCGCTTCGACTATTCGGTTCTCGGTGACGCGGTGAACCTCGCCTCCCGGCTCGAAGGCCAGTCGAAGACCTATGGCGTCGACGTCGTCGTCGGCGAGACGACGGTGGCCGCGGCTCAGGACTTCGCCTTCCTCGAACTCGACCTGATCGCGGTCAAGGGCAAGGCGGAAGCCGTTCGCATCTATGCGCTCCGCGCCGCAGCACCCGACGAGGCCCACCGCGCCCTGGAGGCCGTCCAGGCGGAGATGCTGGCGGCCTACCGGTCCCAGCGCTGGGACGAGGCGTCGCGGGCCCTCGACCGGGGGCGGGCGCTCGCTCCGGACCTGGCGATGCTCTGGGACCTCTACGCCGAACGGATCGACGGCTATCGCCGCGAGCCGCCGGGACCGGGCTGGGACGGCGTCACCGTCGCGCGCAGCAAGTGACGCTACGGTGACCGTCGAAGCATGGGGGGACGATCCGGCCTAGGATGGCGCGTCGCCCGAAGGATCGGACCATGGCCACCCACGCCGTCTTTGCCGAAGTCGCCGCCCTTGCCGGGGATCCGGCGCGCGCCGTCATGCTGCATGCGCTGATGGACGGGCGCGCGCTGACCGCCTCGGAGCTGGCGCGGACGGCGGGTATCACGCCGCAGACCGCGAGCGGCCATCTCGCGCGCCTCACCAGGGCCGGGTTGATCGCGGTGACAGTGCAGGGGCGGCATCGCTATCACGCGCTGGCCTCGCCCGCGGTCGCGCGCATGATGGAGAGCATCATGCAGGTCGCCTCCGAAGCGGCGGCGAGCCGGAAGCCGATCGTCGTCGGACCGAAGGATGCGGCGCTCCGCGCGGCGCGCACCTGTTACGACCACCTCGCCGGCAGGCTCGGCGTCGACCTCGCCGACGCGATGGTGTCCGGCGGGCACATCGACCTCGCCACCGATGCCGGCGTCGTGACCGACTCCGGCGTGGCGCTGCTCGGCCGCCTCGGCATCGACGTCGAGGCCTTGACCGCGCGTCCCGACAGGCGCGGCGCCAAGCTGCTCTGCCGGCCCTGCCTCGACTGGAGCGAGCGGCGTCCGCACCTCGCGGGCGCGATCGGCGCGGCGATCTGCACGCATTGCTTCGACAAGGGCTGGATCCGGCGCAGCGAGGGCACGCGCGCGGTGACGGTCACGCCGAAGGGCCAGCAGGCCTTCCGCGAGATCTTCGGGGTCAGCGCAGCTCGGTCTTGACCGGCACGCCGTTCTTGATCGCCAGCGTCACCGGCGTCCGCTCGGCGATGTCGGCGAGGCGTGCCTTCTGCTCGTCCGAGAGCGGGCCTTTCACGGTCAGGTAGCGCTCGATCCGCGCCATGTCGCCGGTCTTGAAATAGCGGAGGTCGACGTCGACCGCCTCCAGCGGCCATCCCTTCCGCTTCGCATACATGCGGAGGGTGATCGCGGTGCAGGCGCCGAGGCTGCCGAGGAGGAGATCGAAGGGCGCGGGGCCGGCGTCCCTGCCGCCGAGCTTCTCATGCTCGTCGCAGATCCACGCATGGTGCCCGGCCTTGATCGAGACCGCGTAGTCGGTGGTGCCGATCGACGCGGTCGTCTTGGAGACCAGTATGGCGCCCTCGGCCATGTCACTTCCCCTGGATGAAGGCGGCGAACCCTGAGAGGAACTTCTTCAGGCGCTCCCTTGTCGCCTCGTCGGTGAGCCTGCCCTCGGCGTCGAAGACCTTGCCCGCCTGCGGCACCATCAGGCGCCCGCCGTTCCAGAGATCGCAGCCAAGCGTGCGGAGGATCGGAAGCCAGGCGTTCTGCGAGAGGATCGTTCCGAAGTTGCCGGGTGAGGCGCCCATGATCGCGACCTTCTTGCCGCCGAAGACCTTGGCGATGTCGGAGGAGGGGCGGGAGGCCCAGTCGATCGCGTTCTTGAACACGCCGGGGATGCTGTTGTTGTACTCGGGCGTCGACAGCAGGATGCCGTCGGCCGAGGCAAGCGCGTCCTTGAGGGCGGAGACGGCGGGCGGGATGCCGTCCGCCGCTTCGACATCGCCGTCGTAGAGGGGGATGCCCCGGATCGTCGCGATCTCGAGCATGACGCCCGGCGGCAGTACGTCCGTCGCCGCCGCCAGCAGCCCGGCGTTGAACGACCCCCGCCGGAGCGCGCCTGAAACGCCGACGATCCTGGTCATGACCCTCTCCTAGAGCAGGTGCAGGTAGTCGCGCAGCGACTCCCGCCGATTGCCGTCCCGCCCGACCATCGGGTCGGCGGCAAGCATGGCCTCGACAACCGCTTCCTCGGTCGCCTCGACCGCGGCGCGGAAGGCGAGGTCGATCTTGGGCTCGGCCAGTGCCTGCCAGGCGACGACGCTCTTCCGCTCGTTGTGGTCGATCCGGTTGGCCGTGGTGAAGGCGATGCAGAGATCGCCCGAGCCATGCCCGAGATAGGATCCGGTGCGGCCGAGGCCGATCGAGGTCCGACGGGCGATCCGGAGAAGCTGGCGCTCGCTGGTGGGAAGGTCGGTCGCCAGCACGATGATGATCGAGCCCTGGTCGGGCATGCTCTTGGCCATCTTGGCCTCGGCGATGCGCTTGCCGATCGGCCGGCCGCCGATGGTCAGGTCGTTCGGCTTGCCGAAATTGGCGAGGACCAGGATGCCGAGATGGTAGGTCTTTCCGTCGAGCTTCACCTGGCGCGAAGCCGAGCCGATCCCGCCCTTGAGGCCATAGGCGGTCATGCCGGTGCCGCCGCCGACAGCGCCCTGTGCGAAGTCCGCCGAGGCGGTCGCGATCGCTTCATCTACATGCGCAGATTTGACGTACAGTCCGCGAATATCATTGAGAAAACTGTCGTTGCATTCGCCGACCACCGGATTGACCGTGCCCGTGGAGAGCCCGATTTCCGGGTTGCGGCGGAGCTTGTACTGCACGAGCGCTTCTGCGGCAGTGCCGACGCTGAGCGTGTTGGTCAGAAGGATCGGGGTCTCGATCGCCCCGAGTTCGTCGACCTGAACCAAGCCTGTGGTCTTGCCGAAGCCGTTGAACACGACCGAGGTCGCCATGACCTTGTCGCGGAAGACATTTCCCGGATGGGGAATGATCGCCGTGACGCCGGTATTGACCGCGCCGCCCTTGAGCGTCGCATGGCCGACCGTGACACCGGGCACGTCGGTGATCGTGTTCCGGGCGCCGGGCGCGAGTTCGCCGAGGGCGATGCCGAGGTCTCGAAGTCGGCGGGCAGGGGGCGTGGCCACGGGTTGCTCTCGGCTGTCGCAGGGGACTTAGGTTCCGCACTTCACCCTGCAAGCCGTTGAATGTCCAACGGAAAGGTGCGAGACTGAAGCTGTGGCCGGGTCTCCGGCTCAGGGGGACGTCTCATGGTCAGGTGTGCGATCGTGGGGCTGGGGCGCTGGGGACAGACCCTGGTCAACTCGGTCCAGGGCAAGAGCGACAAGATTCGCTTCGTGCGTGGTGTCACGCGCACGCCGAGGAGTGCCGCGACCTTCGCCGCCGATCACGGCTTCCCCCTCGACTCCGACTATGAAGCGGCGCTGGCCGATCCCAAGGTCGATGCCGTCGTGCTCGCGACCCCGCATTCCGTTCATGCGGCGCAGATCATGGCGGCCGCGAAAGCCAAGAAGCACATCTTCGTCGACAAGCCGGTGACCATCACGCGCGACAGCGCGGCCAAGGCCGTGGCTGCGGCGAAGAAGGCAGGCATCGTGCTGGCGGCGGGGCACAATCGGCGCTTCCTTCCGGCGCTGCACGAGATCAAGCGGCTGATCGACGACGGCGCGCTCGGAACCATCCTGCATCTGGAAGGAAACACGTCGGGTCCCGGCGGCTTCCGCTATCGCAAGGGCATGTGGCGCGCCGACCCGGTCGAAAGCCCGGCCGGCGGCATGGGCGGCAGCGGTATCCACACGGTCGACATGATGATCTACCTGGCGGGGCCGATCGCCTCGGTCCAGGTGTCGAGCTTCCGGCTGGTCCTCGAGGTGCCGCTCGATGACACCACCAGCATGCTGTTCCGATTCAAGAACAAGATGTCGGGCTATCTCGCCTGCCTGCAGGCGACGGCCCCGGCACAGCGGCTCGCCGTGTACGGATCCAAGGGCTGGGCAGAGCTCAAGGGCGAGACGGAACTTACCGTCTGCCTGGTCGACGGCCAGCCCAAGACCCGCAACTTCCCCTCCGTGAACAAGGAGCGGGCCGAGCTCGAAGCCTTTGCCGCCGCGGTCAATCGCGGGGTGCCGTATCCGGTGCCGCTCGACGACGTGGTCCACGGGGTCGCCTGCTTCGAGGCGATCGGCAAGTCGGCCAAGAGCGGCGAACTGATCAAGGTGAAGTAGGGCGATGACCGCCCCCGCTGCATCGCTGCGCAGCCTCGAGGTCCAGGTCCCGGTCATCCTGGTGAGCTTAGGCCACGGTGCCACCCACTGGATCGCCGCGACCTTCTATCTCGTCCTTCCGTTCATCACCCGCGACCTCGGCCTCAGCTATACCGAGGCAGGCCTGCTCGTGACCTGTTTCTACGTCGCCTCCGCGCTCGCCAACGTGCCGAGCGGCAGCGTTGTCGACCTCACCGGGCGGCGCATCCTGATCCAGGCGATCGCGCTGATCGGCGGCGCTGCCGGGCTGTTCTTCGTCGGCGTGACCTCGAGCTACGTGGCGCTGGCTGCGGCGGTGACCCTGATTGGCGCCACCAACATGCTCTGGCACCCGGCGGCGATCGCCTACCTTTCCGGGCACCTGCCGAAGAACCGCGGCTATGCGCTCTCGATCCACGCGCTCGGCGCCAATCTCGGCGACGCGGTGGCGCCGCTGGTCGCCGGCTGGCTGATGCTGACAATGACCTGGCACGCGACGGCCGAGATCAACGCGCTCTCGGGCATCATCGTCGCGGCGCTGCTCCTGATCGTGCTCAACGGCGGCGACATCGCGGCCAAGGCGGAAGCGAAGAAGACCGACCTCCGCACCTATGTCGGCAATACCATCGCTGCCTTCCGGAAACGCGAGGTCTGGTCGCTCTGTCTCATGGCGGGCATGCGATCGATGATGCAGGGCGGCCTGCTGGTGTTCCTGCCGCTATTCCTCGCCGACGAGCTCAAGCTCAATCCGTTCTGGATGGGCATGTCGCTGATGCTGCTGCAGGTCGGCGGCATCATCGCCGCGCCCATCGCGGGCGTGCTCTCCGACCGCATCGGCCGCCGGCCTATCGTGCTCGCCGGCATGAGCAGCACGACCCTGCTCGTGCTCGGTCTTACCTTCATCTCGGACGCGACGGTCTTCGTCGCGGCGATCTCGATCCTGGGCTTCTGCATGTATGCGATGCGCCCGGTGATCCACAGCTGGCTGATGGACCGCACGCCGCCGGCGCTGGCCGCGACCATGACTAGCGCCATGTTCGGGACGCAGTCGACGCTCACCGCGATCACGCCGCCGATCGGCGGGATGATCGCAGACGTCTATGGCCTTCACGCCGTCTTCTATTTCCTCGGCGCCTGCGTGCTCGTGGCGAATGCGTTGGCGCTCGCGGTGCCGCGTTCCGAATCCGGCGACTGATACCGATCCAATCTGGGGGTGGTGATGACCGACATGATGATCGAGCGGAATCTGCTGATTCCGATGTCCGATGGCGTTCGCCTGGCGGCGGACCTGTACCGGCCGAAGAGCGGGGGGCCGTTTCCGGCGCTGATCAACTACGGGCCCTACCACAAGGACGGCCGCGGCGGCCGCACCACGGTCGACGCCTTCAACCGGCACATGGTCTCGAAAGGCTATGCCTGCCTGTCGATGGACATAAGAGGCCTCGGCAGCTCGGAAGGCATTGCCGCCGAGCCGATGGCGGCGCAGGAGGCGAAGGACGGTCACGAGGCGGTCGAGTGGATCGCCAAGCAGAGCTGGTGCACCGGCAAGGTCGGCATGTGGGGCGTCAGCTATCCGGGCATCACCTCGCTTTCGGTCGCCGCGACCAGGCCCAAGTCGCTGGCGGCGATCATCCCGATCCACGCGACCGCCGACATAAGGCGCGGCTTCCTGCAGATCCGCGACGTGCGCACCGGCTTCTGGTGCGACGCCGACTGGGGCCCGCGCATGATTGGCTGGAACCTGATGCCGCCGCTGCACCAGGACAAGGAGGGCCGCTGGGCAGAGATCTGGCGCGAGCGGCTGAAGAACAACCCGCCCTGGATCATGGACTGGTGGGAGCACACCGGTCGCGGCAAGTACTGGGACTCGCGCGCCGCCGACATGTCGAAGATCAAGGCGCCGACCTTCAACATCTGCGGCTGGCGCGACCTCTACGCCGAGGACACGATCACCGACTACCTGGCGATCAAGGCGCCGAAGCGGCTGATGATGGGGCCCTGGAAGCATGCGTTCCCGGATCTCGCGCTCGACGGCCCGTGCGCGGCGCTGCGCGAGATGGAGCGCTGGTTCGATCGCTGGCTCAAGGACAAGAGAAACGGCGTCGAGGAAGAGCCGCCGATCTTCCTCCACGTGCAGGGGCACGAGGCCGAGTGGCGGCATGAGGACGGATGGCCGCTGTCGCGGGCGAAGGCGACGACGTTCAAGGTTTCCGACGAGCTGGCGCTCGGCGACACGGCCGGGAAGGGGAAGACCGTCTACGAGAGCGATCCGACGGTCGGCGCCGAGTCCATCGCCTGGGATCCGTGGTCGAGCGGGCTCGCGCAGTCCAGGCCCTGGGACCAGAGCCGCGACGATGCGCAGTCGCTGGCGCTGACCGGCGAACGGCTCAAGGACGCGCTCGACATTCTCGGTGCCGCGACGGCGACGCTGGACCTGGAGGCCACCGCGCCTGCGACAGTCTCGGTCAAGCTGGCCGATGTCGCGCCGAACGGACGCTCGACCCTCATCACCATGGGGTGGAAGGAGATCGAAGCCGGGAAGTCCGTGGTCGACATCGAGCTGCGGCCGACCGCCTATCGCCTGGCGCCCGGCCATCGTCTCCGCCTGTCGGTGGCGCTTGCCGACTTCCCGCGGATCTGGCCGAACGAAAACTCGGCGATCACGCTTCGTCACGCCGGAACGAAACTCGTCGTTCCGACCGCCGCGCCGGCGAAGGCGCGCGTGCCGAACTGGGGCCCGATCCAGGCCGACGTGCTGAAGGCTCCCGGCGATCTCGGGGGCTGGCAGCGCTGGTCGATCGACCGTGACCTCTCCAACGACGTGGTCACCCTGGTCGGCGACCGCGAGGAGACCCAGAAGCTCGACGCCGAGACGACGATGGTCAACCATCACATCTATCGCATGTCGGTGCAGAAGACCCGGCCAGGCCTCGCCCGCTCGGTCGCCAAGCAGACCGCGACGATCCAGCGCGCGGTTTCCAAGACCGTGACCGAGACCACGGTGATCGCGACCACGCACGAACTCTCGATCCAGACGGAGATCCGGATCGACGGCGAGCTGTTCTTCACCAAGCGCTGGGCGAAGACCCGCAAGGCCAAGGCGAAGAAGAAGTGAGGTCGGTCCAGCTTCCTTGCGGCGAGAAGGTCCCGGCGCTCGGGCTCGGCACCTGGAAGATGGGCGAGCGCGGCGGCGACAAGGCGAAGGAGATCGCCGCCGTCCGCACCGCCATCGATCTCGGCATGACCCTGATCGACACCGCCGAGATGTATGGCGAGGGCGGCTCGGAGAAGATGATCGGCGAAGCCATCGCCGGGCGCCGGGACGGGCTCTTCATCGTCTCGAAGATCTATCCGCACAACGCCGGCCGGGCCAACACGCCGGTCGCCTGCGAGCGGAGCCTGCGCCGGCTCGGCACCGACCGCATCGACCTCTACCTGCTTCATTGGCGCGACCGGAAGCCGCTGGCCGAGACGATGGAGGCGTTCCAGAAGCTGAAGAAGGAAGGGAAGATCCGCCACTACGGCGTCAGCAACCTCGACACCGACGACATGGAAGAGCTCTGGGGCGTCGATGGCGGCTCGCTCACCCAGGTCAATCAAGTCTATTACAACCCGGCCGCCCGCGGCATCGAGTTCGACCTGCTGCCGTGGCTGCGCCAGCGCCGCGTCCCGATCATGGCCTATTCGCCGGTCGATCAGGCAAGGCTCGCGAACGATAAGACGCTGGCGGCGATCGGCAAGCGCCACAGCGCGACCGCGGCGCAGGTGGCGCTCGCCTGGGGCTTCCGCCAGCCGGACTCGATCGTGATCCCGAAGGCGGTGAAGCCCGAACATCTCAAGCAGAACGTCGCGGCCTTGGACATCAAGCTGACGGCTGAAGACCTGTCCGAGATCGACGAGGCGTTCCCGGCGCCGAAGAGCAAGCGTCGGCTGGAGATGACCTGATGACCGACGTTTTCGACCGTCTGGTGGCGCTTCTCGAAAGGGAGAAGGCGGACTTCCGCGTGATCGAGCACGAGCCCGAGGGGCGGAGCGAGCAGATCAGCAAGATCCGCGGCAATCTTCCCTCACAGGCGGCGAAGGCGATGGTGGTCGCGGTGAAGACCGCCGAGGGGCGCCGGTTCGTGCTGGCCGTGCTGCCCGGCGATCGCCGCGTCGACTTCTCCGGCATCGCCAAGGCGGTCGGCGGCAAGAAGGCGGCGCTCGCCGCGCCCGAGGAGGCGAACCGCCTGACCGGATGCGTGATGGGCGCGGTGCCGCCGTTCTCGTTCAACGACGAGCTGACCTTGGTCGTCGATCCGAATCTGCTGACCCACGACAAGCTCGCCTTCAACGCCGGCCGTCTCGATAGGTCGATGTTCCTGGCGACCAAGTCCTACATCGAGGTCGCCAAGCCGACGGTCGCGCCGATCGCGGGCTAGGGCCGTGCCAGCAGGTAGGCGATCCAGCCGCGGTCGGCCGAGCCCTTCTCCATGTAGCGGAAGTTGCCGGTGCCGCCGCCGGTCTTCTTGTTCGTCGTCTCCCACAGGATCCTGAGGTCCTTGAAGCCGACTTCCGCCAGGATGTCCTTGAGCTCCGGCACCGTCCACAGGCGCCAGTCGTAGGTGAAGGCGTTGCGGCGCTTGGCGCCGTTCTTCCATTCGAAATGGATGCGGCAGTCGGTGTGGTAGGAGAGCGGGTCGAACGACACCTGCTCCCAGACATAGGTGCATCCGTCACGGAGCCGCTTGCGGTCGCGCTGCGGGATCGACTGCGTCTCGCTGCCGCCCCAGGCGTCCAGGATGAACAGGCCGTCGCGGTTCAGCGAGCGGTGGGCGTTCGCGACATAGGCCAGCATCTGGCTGCGCTGCTTGAAGATGCAGTAGGAGAAGTTCAGCGCGGCGACGATGTCGGCCTTCGGCTTCTGCACGTCGAGGACGTTGGCCTTTATCAGCTGGACGCGCCCCTGCTGCTCCTTGGTGAGCTGGCTGAGATTGTGCTTCTTGCCCCATTGCAGCGTCGGCCCGTGCAGGTCGACGCCGACGGCGCGGCGCTCGGGGTTCTGGCGCACCCATTCGCAGGAGAGGTGAGCGGTGCCGCAGAAGTCCTCGCGGAAGACCTTGGCCGGGCGCCCGACGAGCTTCCGGAAATGCCTGTCGAAGAACGGGACGTCGATGTCCGGCGACTGGACGGCCGCCTGGTAGAGCAGATGCACGTCGGTCTTTGGCGTGAGCTTCGGTGCTTTGGTCATCTTCCCTGATCGGTCTGTTCAAGGCGCGCGGCGAAGCGTTCGCAATACGGGAAAACATGCGGACCACCAAGAGGGGAATTCGTCGGGGCCGATTCCCGGGGCTTGGGCCGAGAGAGCGTGGTCCGACCCGACTTATCCCATGGTCCGGCTTTGACTTTTCACTCGGATAGGCTTCACTAGGCGGTGAAGGCCGGTGCGCATTCAAATCCCCGGAGCGGCCCCGGGCAGCCCATTCAAGGGAGAAAACGCTGATGCTTACTCGTCGCGACATGATGCTTTCCGCGCTGGCCGGCACGACCGCGCTCGCCGCCGGCTTCGGCCCGGCGCAGGCCCAGGCGATCGACATGCTGCAGATCTTCGTGCCGGCCGCGCCCGGCGGCGGCTGGGACCAGACCGGCCGCACCATCGAGGCGGTGCTCAAGGCCAACAAGCAGATCAACAACGCCCAGGTGACCAACGTCGCCGGCGCCGGCGGCGCCGTCGGCCTGCCGCAGTTCGTCAACCAGTGGAAGGGCCGCCAGAACAGCGTGATGGTCGCCGGCATGGTGATGGTCGGCGCACTGATCGCCAACAAGAGCCCGGTCAACCTGACCCAGACCGTGCCGCTCGCGCGGCTCACCGGCGAGTTCGAGGTGATCGTTGTTCCGGGAGCGTCGCCGCACAAGGACATGAGGAGCCTTGTCGAGCAGCTGAAGAAGGACGTGGGCTCGGTCTCCTGGGCCGGCGGCTCGGCCGGCGGCACCGACCACATCCTGGTCGGCATGATCGCCAAGGCGAACGGCCTCGACCCGAAGAAGGCGGCCTATGTCGCGTTCTCCGGCGGCGGCCCGGCCCAGGCGGCGCTGCTGGGCAACCAGGTCACCTGCGGCGTTTCGGGCTGGGGCGAGTTCTCCGAGCAGGTGAAGGCCGGCAAGCTCCGGGCGCTGGCGATCTCCTCCGACAAGCGCGTCCCGGGCCTCGACGTGCCCACGCTGAAGGAGCAGGGGATCGACGTCGAGCTGTTCAACTGGCGCGGGCTGTTCGCCCCGCCGGGCATCGCCGATGCCGAGCGCGCCAAGCTCACCAAGATGGTCGAGGACATGGCGGCCAGCAAAGCCTGGAAGGACGAGCTCGAGAAGCGCGACTGGATGGGCATCCTGCAGACCGGCAAGGCCTACGAGGACTACATCAAGTCCGAGAACACCCGCATCGAGGGCATCCTCAAGGATCTCGGGCTGGCTTAAGTCGTCTTGAAATCCCTTCCCCGCGCCGCGCGCGGGGGAGGGATCCAAGAAGAACAATCGTCGAGGGGGGAAGCGCGTGCAGGAACGTTCTACCGGCGCGATTGCCGTGGCTCTCGGCGTCATCGCGCTCGGCGTCGTCGTCGGATACGAGACGACGCAGATCTCCCTGTCCCCGGGCTACTCCAAGGTCGGCCCGAAGGCATTCCCCACGGTCGACGCGATCGCCCTGATCGGGCTCGGCCTGCTCCTTCTGTGGCAGGCGTGGACCGGTGCATGGGTCGGCGAAGACGAGGAGGGGAGCGGCCCGCCCGACTGGCCGGCGCTCGGATGGCTCGGCTTCGGGCTCGTCTTCAACGTCGCCGCGATCGAATTCTTAGGTTTCATCCTGGCATCGACCGTGCTCTTCGCATCGGTCGCGCGCGCCTTTGGCAGCCGAAAGCCGATCCGCGACCTGGTCATCGCCCTGGTCTTCGCGGGCGTTGTCTATTTCGGCTTCGCGCGCGTGCTCGGCATCAACATGGGTGCAGGCGTGCTGGAGAGGTTCTTCTGATGGATACCTTCGCCCAGCTCGCTCACGGCTTCGGCGTCGCGCTGACGCCGATGAACATGGTCTGGTCCCTGGTCGGCGTCGTGCTGGGCACCGCGATCGGCGTGCTGCCCGGCCTCGGCCCGGCACTCACCATCGCGCTGCTGCTGCCGATCACCTACAAGGTCGACGCGACCGGCGTGTTCATCCTTTTCGCCGGCATCTACTACGGCGCGATGTACGGCGGCTCGACCACCTCGATCCTGCTGAACACGCCGGGCGAGAGCGCCTCGATCATCACCTCGCTCGAAGGCAACAAGATGGCCAGGCGCGGCCGCGGCGGCGCCGCGCTCGCAACGGCGGCCATCGGCTCCTTCGTCGCCGGCACCATCGGCACCATCGGCCTCACCTTCATGGCGCCGATCGTCGTGGAGTTCGCGCTCAGGTTCGGCCCGGCCGAGTATTTCTCGCTGATGGTCCTCGCCTTCGTCACGGTCTCGGCGGTGCTCGGCAACTCGGCGATCCGCGGCCTCACCGCCCTCTTCTTCGGCGTCTGGCTCGGCATGATCGGCGTCGACCTGCAGACCGGCCAGGCACGCTTCACCTTCGGCGTGCTGGAGCTGCTTGACGGCATCAACGTCATCATCGTCGCCGTCGGCCTCTTCGCGGTCGGCGAGACGCTCTATCTCGCCGCGCGCCGCAACAAGGCCGACGACGAGGTCATCCCGGTCAAGGACTCGCTGTGGATGACGGCCGAGGATTGGGCGCGGTCATGGAAGGCATGGCTCCGTGGTTCCGTCATCGGCTTTCCGATCGGCGCCATGCCGGCGGGCGGTGCCGAGATCCCGACGTTCCTTTCGTATTTCCTGGAGAAGAAGCTCTCGAAGAAGCCGGAGGAGTTCGGCCAGGGAGCGATCGAAGGCGTCGCCGGGCCCGAGGCCGCAAACAACGCCTCTGCCGCCGGCGTGCTGGTGCCGATGCTGACCTTGGGCTTGCCGACCTCGGCGACCGCCGCGATCATGCTGTCGGCCTTCCAGAGCTACGGCATCAATCCAGGCCCGCAGCTTCTGTCGACCCAGGGCAACCTCGTCTGGGGCCTGATCGCCAGCCTCTATATCGGCAATGTGATGCTGCTGGTGCTCAACCTGCCGCTGGTCGGACTCTGGGTGAAGATCCTGGCGATCCCGGCGCCGCTTCTCTACGGCGGCATCTTGGTCTTTGCCACGATCGGCACCTACGGCATCAGCCAGTCGCCGATCGACCTCATGCTGCTCTACGCGATCGGCGGGATCGGCTTCCTGATGCGGAAGTTCGACTTCCCGACCGCGCCGGTGATCATCGGCATGATCCTGGGTCCGCTCGCCGAGCAAGAGTTCCGCCGGGCGATGACCATCGCGCAGGGAGACCTGACCGTGCTGGTCACGCGTCCGCTGTCGCTGACGCTCCTGGTGCTTGCCGTGATCGCGATGGCCGGCCCGCACGCCTATCGCTGGTGGAGCAGGGCGCGCGCCTAGGTCAGGCGCGCTCGTCGATGCGCTCGACCGGGGGTTGATCGCCGGGCTGCCCCTTGGCGACGCCGACCATGGCCGGGCGCAGCAGGCGGTCGTGCAGCACGTAGCCCGGCTGCATCACCTGGACCACGGTGCCGGCGGGCTTGCCGGTGTTCTCGGCCTCGAACATCGCCTGGTGCAGGTTGTAGTCGAACTTCTCGCCGAGCGGCATGACCTTCTTGATGCCGTTCTTCTCGAACGCCGCCAGGACTTCGCGTTCGGTCGCTTCCAGGCCGACCATCAGCGCGTCCAGCACCTCGTTCGCCTTGCGCGTCTCGGCCGGCACCAGCTCGAGCGCGCGGCGCAGGTTGTCGGAGATCTGCAGTACGTCGCGGGCAAGGCCGGTCGCGCCATAGCGGCGCGCATCGTCGCGTTCGCGCTCGGCGCGGCGGCGGCCGTTCTCGGCTTCGGCCACGGCGCGCAGAAGCTGGTCCTTCACCTTCTTCAGTTCGGATTCCAGTTCCGCCTCGCGGCTCTGCGGCGGCGTTTCGTTGGCCGGCTTCGGGTCGGTCTCGTTGTATTCGTCGCTCATCACTCGAAGTCCTTCAGTAACCTGGTCTCGTTAGCCCAGAAGCCGGCCCACCAGCTTCGCCGTGTAGTCCACCATCGGGATGATGCGGGCGTAGTTCATCCGCATCGGGCCCACGACGCCGATCGCCCCGACCACGCGTTCGCGGCCGTTGGAGAAGGGCGCAACGATCATCGCGCAGCCCGCCACCTGAAATAGCTTGTTCTCCGAGCCGATGAAGATCTGGACGCCGTCGGCGATCGAGGTCGCGTCGATCAGCCGCAGCAGCGACTGCTTGGTTTCCAGCGCGTCGAACAGCGAGCGGATGCGCTCGAGATCGCCGACGGCGCTGACGTCGTCGAGCAGGTGGGCGCGACCGCGGACGATCAGGTGCCCGCCGTCGCTGGCGCTCCAGGTGGCGACACCGGCTTCGACCACGCGCTTGGTCAGCTCGTCGATCTGGGCGCGCTGCTGCTGGATCTCGGACGTGACCTGGTGCTTGGCCTCGTCGAGCGTCCGACCGGCGACGCGGGCGCTGAGGAAATTGCTGGCCTCTGTCAGCATCGACGGCGTGATGCCGGCCGGCAGTTCCAGCACCCGGTTCTCGACCAGGCCGCCTTCGCTCACGATCACCACCAACGCGCGGCCCGGACCCAACGGCACGAACTCGATGTGCTTCAGCGCCTTTTCGATCTTGGGCGAGTAGACGAGGCCGGCGCAGTGCGTAAGGCCAGAAAGGGTGGCCGAGACCTGCTCCAGGACCTCCGGCAGGCTGCGGCCGACGGCGGCCGCCTGTCCGTCGATGCTGCGGCGCTCCTCCTCGGTCAGGCTGCCGACCTCGAGCAGACCATCGACGAACATCCTCAAGCCCGCTTCCGTGGGAAGCCGGCCGGCGGACGTGTGCGGCGCGTAGAGAAGGCCGGCTTCTTCGAGATCCGCCATGACGTTGCGGATGGTCGCCGGCGACAGCTGGACGCCGAGCTTGCGCGAGATCGTGCGCGAGCCGACGGGCTCGCCGGTCTCGACGAAGGCCTCGACGACTCGCCGGAAGATCTCCCGGGACCTTTCGTTCAGCTCGACGATCATGGTTCTACAAACTCCTGCAAGTACTTAGTGTCGCACCGGCGGGGCGTCAACAAGGGGTGCGAAGGGAGAACGAAGCTGGTAGGTTGCGCGCCGCTCAAGCCCAGCCAAAGAGGCCTGCCATGCGACCCTCCGGTCGCGCGTCCGATCAGATGCGTCCCGTCGTCCTGGAACCCGGATTCTCCAAGCACGCCGAGGGGTCCTGCCTCGTCCGCTTCGGCGACACCCACGTCCTCTGCACCGCCTCGCTGGACGAGCGGGTGCCGCCCTTCCTGAAAGGATCGGGCAAGGGCTGGGTCACGGCGGAGTACGGGATGCTGCCGCGGTCGACCAACACCCGGACCGACCGCGAGGCGGCCAAGGGCAAGCAGTCGGGCCGTACCCAGGAGATCCAGCGCCTTATTGGCCGGGCACTCCGGGCGGTGACCGACCTGCCGAGGCTCGGCGAGCGCCAGGTCAAGATCGACTGCGACGTGATCCAGGCCGACGGCGGCACGCGGACCGCGGCCATCACCGGATCCTATGTCGCGCTCTACCAGTGCTTCGAGCACATGAAGAAGCTGAAGATGATCCCGGCCATCCCGCTGACTGACTCAGTCGCCGCGGTCTCGTGCGGCGTCTTCGGCGGCGCGCCGGTGCTCGATCTCGATTATGCCGAGGACTCGGCCGCCGAGACCGACGCCAATTTCGTGATGACCGGCGCCGGCAATCTGATCGAGGTCCAGGCGACGGCGGAGGGGGCCCCCTTCGCCGAAGCGGAGTTGCTCCGCATGCTGGAGCTCGCCCGAAGCGGTGTCACGCACCTCGCCGGCCTGCAGAAGAAGGCCCTCGGCCTCGTCTGATGCCGATCGAGGTCCGCCAGCTCAAGCCCGGCGACGACCTCCTGCTCTCGGACTTCCTGGAGAGCCGGGCGGACAGCTCGATGTTCATCCGGAACAATCTCAGGCGCTCGGGCCTGGAGGACACCGGCCTCGCCTATACCGGCACCTATGTGGGCGCGCTGTCGGCGGGGCGGATCGAGGCGGTCGCGGTGCTCTACTGGAGCGGCACGCTCATGGTGCAGGCGCCCTATCACCTGGGACCGATCCTGCAGCACCTGATCCGGCTCGCGGCGCGTCCGGTGCGCGGCATCCTGGGCCCGCTCGGGCAGACGGACGAGGCGCGCCAGCTGCTCGGCAGGTCCAGGGCGCCGGTTCTGAAGGCGAGCCGCGAGGACCTGTTCGCGCTCCGCCTCGACAGGCTGGAGGTTCCCGAGCACCTGTCCGCCGGACGATGGACGTCGCGTCGGCCGCGCCGCGACGAGCTGGCGACGCTGGTCGACTGGCGTGTGCAGAGCGTGACGGAGACGGGGGCCGCGGCCCAGCCGGACGAGCGGACCCGCGCGGACGCCGACGAGGTCATCCGCAGCCTCGATCGTGACGGCGCCCTCTGGGTCCTCGAGGTCGACGGGCGCGTCGTCTCGATGAACAGCTACAACGCGACGATGCCGGACATGGTGCAGATCGGCGGCGTGTTCACGCCGACTGACCTCCGGGGTCTCGGCTTCGCGCGTGCCTGCGTGGCCGGCTCGCTGGTCGCCGCCCGCCGTGCCGGTATCGGCCGCTCCGTCCTGTTCACGCCGAAGGACAACGCCTCGGCCCAGGCCGCCTACCGCGCCATCGGCTTCCGGGTCGTCGGCGACTACGGCATCGTCATGTTCGAGTGAGCCCAATGGCACGACCTTTCAAGGAACCGAAGCTGGTCCTCGCGACCCACAATCCCGGCAAGGTCGGCGAGCTTGTCGAGCTGCTGGCGCCCTGGGGTGTCCAGGTGGTCTCGGCCGGCGAGCTCGGCCTGGATGAGCCGGAAGAGACCGGCGAGACCTTCGTCGAGAATGCGCTGCTCAAGGCGCGCGCGGCGATGGAGGCGACCGGGCTTCCGGCACTCGCCGACGATTCCGGCCTTGCCGTGTCGGGCCTCGGCGGCCGCCCGGGCGTGCACACCGCCGACTGGGCTGGGAGCCCGCGCGACTTCACCCGCGCGATGCGGCGCGTCCAGGACGAGCTCGGGTCGAACCCCGATCGGCGGGGCGCCTTCATGTCGACCCTGGCGCTGATCTGGCCGGACGGTCATCACGAGATCTTCGAAGGCAAGGTCGAGGGCGAGCTGGTGTGGCCACCGCGCGGCGAGATCGGCTGGGGCTACGATCCGATGTTCGCGCCCGAGGGCAGCTCACGCACCTATGGCGAGATGCCCGCCGAGGAGAAGCACGCGACCAGCCACCGCGCCCGCGCCTTGCGCAAGCTGGTCGCCGCCTGCTTCGAAGGCCGATGAGCGCCTCAGGGATCGACGGCGGCTTCGGCCTTTACGTGCATTGGCCGTTCTGCCGCTCCAAGTGTCCGTACTGCGACTTCAACAGCCATGTCTCCGACGGCGTCGACCAGGCGCGCTGGCGGCGCGCGCTTCTGGCCGAGCTCGACTGGTGGATCGACCATACCGACAAGCGCCTCTTGACCAGCATCTTCTTCGGCGGCGGGACCCCGTCGCTGATGGATCCGGCAACGGTGGCTGCGATCATCGACCGGGCAGGAGCGCGCCTCGGTTTCGCCGGGGCCCCCGAGATCACGCTCGAAGCCAACCCGACCAGCGTCGAGGCCGACCGCTTCGCCGCCTATCGCGCCGCCGGCGTCAATCGCGTCTCGCTCGGCGTGCAGGCGCTGAACCAGGCGGATCTCACCTTCCTTGGCCGTCAGCACGACCCAGCGGAGGCACTGGCCGCGGTGGCGACGGCGGCCCGGCACTTCCCACGCTTCAGCTTCGATCTGATCTATGCGCGGCCGGGGCAGTCGGTCGCCGACTGGCGGGCGGAGCTCAAGCGGGCGCTCGACCATGCCGGTGGGCACCTCTCGGTCTATCAGCTGACGATCGAGCAAGGCACCCAGTTCCAGACGCGCTTCCAGCGGGGCGAGATCGCGATCCCCGACGAGGACCTGGCCGGCGACCTGTACGAGGCGACGCAGGAGGTCCTCGAGGCGGCGGGGCTTCCGGCTTACGAGATCTCCAACCACGCGCGGCCCGGCGAAGAGTCTCGTCACAACCTGACCTACTGGCGGATGGAGCCCTATCTCGGCATCGGCCCCGGGGCGCACGGCCGTGTCCGCCGCGGCGGATCCTGGCACGCGACCCGGCAGGCGCGGGCACCGGAGACCTGGCTCCAGTCGGTGGAGACGGCAGGCCATGGCACGGCCGAGGAGACGGCCCTTTCCGCCGAGGAGCGCCGGCAGGAGATCCTGATGATGGGGCTGCGCCTCGCGGAAGGAATTCCCTATGCGCGCCTGGATTCGCTTCCGCCGGCCGATCGCCGGGCGGCGCTGGTCGAGGAGGGCTACCTCGTCGACAACGGCCAAGTCCTTGCCGCGACTGCGGCAGGACGGCAACGGCTGAACGGGCTGCTCGCCTACCTCCTCAGCTGAGGGCCGAAAAACGGACAGTTGCAGGCGGGGGTGGTTGTGTCGTAAATCGGCACCAACTGTGTCTATTCTGCACCTATGACCGACGCGTCGACCGGATATGCCGTCACGACCTGGCGGCGGTTCGAGGCCTGGGCCGACCGGGTGGCGCTCGCGCGCAAGCTGGCGGTGCTGCTGACGCTCGCGTCGGTCGCCGCAGCGATCGCGACATACCTGACCTTCTCCGGCATCGAGGCGCTCCCGCGGGAGCCGAAGCCGGTCATCCTGCTTCTGACCCTCGACGTCGTCCTGCTGCTGCTGCTGGCGGGCTTGGTCGCGCGCCGTCTCGTCGGTCTCTGGGCGGAGCGTCATCGCGACGGGACCGGTTCCGGCCTGCACCGCCGGCTGGCGCTTCTGTTCAGCTTCGTGGCGCTGGCGCCGACGCTGGTCGTCACCGTCTTCGCCGCGCTCTTCCTCCACCTCGGCATCCAGAGCTGGTTTGACGACGTCGTCCGCAAGGCGGTCAACGAGAGCCACGCGGTTGCACGCCTCTATCTCGAGGAGCATCAGAAGAGCATTCGCGGCGACGTCCTCCTGATGGCGCAGAACATCGCGCGCGAGGCGCCGGTGCTGATGAACAGCCAGCAGCGCTTCAACGCGCTGCTCACCGCCTGGGCCGGATCGCGTTCGCTGTCGGAGGCCGTGGTGTTCACCGAGTCCGGGACGATCCTGGCCCGCGCCGGTCTCACCTTCGCGCTCGAGCTCGAGCCGTTGGCCGAAGACCTGATCAACCGCGCCTCCGAGGGCGAGGTTGTCGTCTTCTCGAGCGAGAACGAGGACCGGGTCCGCGCCGTGGTCCAGCTCGACCGCTTCATCGGCGCCTACCTGATGATCGGCCGCGTCGTGGACGCGACCGCTCTCGCCTACGCCGAGCGAACGCGGCGCGCCGTCGAGGCGTATCAGAGCATCGAGACGCGGGCGGCGGGCCTGCAGTTCAGCTTCATCGTCTGGTTCGCGGCGGTCGCGCTGCTGCTGCTGCTGTCGGCGATCTGGCTGGGGCTTACCTTCGCGGGCCAGCTGGCGCGACCGATCACCGGCATGGCGCGCGCCGCCGAACGGGTCCGCGCCGGCGATCTCGGTGCGCGCGTCGAGGAGCGCACGGCCGGCGACGAGATCGGCGTGCTGGCGCAGGCTTTCAATCGCATGACCGAGCAGCTGGAGGCGCAGCGTGGCGACCTGATGGAGGCGAACCGGCAGCTCGATGTCCGCCGGCGCTTCATCGAGGCTGTGCTGTCGGGCGTCTCGGCCGGCGTCATCGGTCTCGACGGCGAGGGCCGGATTTCGCTGCCGAACCGCTCGGCCGCGAGCCGACTCGGCATGGCGCCCGAGAGTCTGGTCGGCCGCCCTCTGGTCGAGGCGGTTCCCGAGCTGGCGCCGCTCTGGGACGAGGTCCGTCGTCGCCCCGACAAGCTGGCCGAGGACCAGGTCCAGGTTGTCCGCGGCGGCCGCACGCGAACCCTGCTGGCACGGCTCGGCGTCGAGATCCGCGAGGACGAGGCGATCGGCTATGTCCTGACCTTCGACGACGTGACCGAGCTCCTGACCGCGCAGCGCCAGGCGGCCTGGGCCGACGTCGCGCGCCGCATCGCGCACGAGATCAAGAACCCGCTGACGCCGATCCAGCTCTCGGCCGAGCGGCTGAAGCGCCGCTACCTGAAGGAGATCCAGACGGATCCCGAGACCTTCAAGGCCTGCACCGACACGATCGTCCGCCAGGTCGGCGACATCGGTCGCATGGTCGACGAGTTCTCCTCTTTCGCGCGCATGCCGCGCGCCACGATCAAGCCCGAGACGCTGCAGCCGATCTGCGAGGAGGCGGTGTTCCTGCAGCGCCAGGCGGGCGGCGGCATCAAGGTCGAGATCGAGGCGCCGGAGGCGCCGGTGGTCCTGCCCTGCGACGCGCGTCAGCTGCGTCAGGCGATCACCAACCTGCTGAAGAACGCCGCCGATGCGATCGAGGGACGGACGGCACCGGCCGAGGGCGCGCTGCCGCCGGGATTGATCCGGCTCGCGCTCGTGGTCGAGAACGGCGAGACCCGCATCGAGGTCACCGACAACGGCAAAGGGCTGCCGGTCGACGGGCGCGAGCGCCTGACCGAGCCTTACGTGACGACGCGGACCAAGGGCACCGGCCTCGGCCTCGCGATCGTCAAGAAGATCGCCGAAGACCATGGCGGACGCCTGGTCCTCGGCGACAACGACGGGGGCGGCGCCAAGGTCGCCCTGGTCCTGCCGGGCGGCACGCTCGGCGAGATCCCCAGGAAGGAATTGAGGGTCGCCGCACATGGCGCATGACGTACTGATCGTCGACGACGAGGCTGACATCCGCACGCTGATCGCCGGCGTGCTCGAGGACGAGGGCTACGTTGCGCGGGTGGCGGGTGATTCCGACACGGCGCTGAACGAGTTGCGCCAGCGCCGGCCGTCGCTGCTGGTGCTCGACATCTGGCTGCAGGGGAGCGCGCTCGACGGGCTGCAGCTGCTCGAGGTTGCCCGCAAGGAGCACCCGCACGTGCCGGTGGTGATGATCTCCGGTCACGGCACCATCGAGACCGCGGTCCAGGCGATCAAGCTCGGCGCCTACGACTTCATCGAGAAGCCCTTTCAGACCGACAGGCTGCTGCTGATCGTCGGCCACGCGATCGAGACCGCCAGGCTCAAGCGCGAGAACGAGGAGCTGAAGCTCCGCTCCGGCGCGGCGGTGGAGCTGACCGGCGTCAGCCAGGCGCTGCTGCAGGTGAAGCTTGCGATCGACCGTGTGGCGCCGACCGGCAGCCGCGTGTTCATCACGGGCGGGGCCGGCGCCGGCAAGGAAGTTGCCGCCCGCATGATCCATGCGAAGTCGCGTCGCGCCGACGGACCGTTCGTCGTCCTCAACTGCGCGACGCTGGAGCCGGAGCGCTTCGAGGCCGAGCTGTTCGGAACCGAGAACGGCGCCGACGTGAGGCTCGGCACCTTCGAGCAGGCACATGGCGGCACGCTGCTCCTGGACGAGGTCGCCGACATGCCGGCCGAGACCCAGGGCAAGATCGTCCGCGTGCTTCAGGACCAGGCCTTCCGCCGGGTCGGCGGCACGGCGCGCATCGAAGTGGATGCCCGCGTGCTGGCGACCTCCAACCGCGACCTTCCGACGATGATCGAGGAAGGAACCTTCCGCGAGGACCTCTTCTATCGGCTCAACGTGGTGCCGCTCCGCGTGCCCTCCTTGCGCGAGCGGCGCGAGGACATCCCGGTCCTGATTCGCCATTTTCTCGCCCAGGCGGCCGAGAACGCGGGCCTGCCGAAGCGCGACGTCGGCGAGGACGCGATGGTGGCGCTGCAGGCCTACGACTGGCCCGGCAACGTGCGTCAGCTCCGCAACGTGGCGGATTGGCTGCTGATCATGGCCTCCGGCGATCCGTCCCAGCCGATCTCCGCCGAATCGCTGCCGCCCGAGATCGGCTCGAACACGCCCACCGTGTTGCGCTGGGAGAGGGGCGGGGAGATCATGGGCCTGCCTCTCCGTGACGCACGGGAGCTGTTCGAGCGAGAGTATCTGCTGGCCCAGATCAACCGCTTCGGCGGGAACATTTCCCGCACCGCCGCCTTCGTCGGCATGGAACGCTCCGCGCTCCATCGGAAGCTCAAGTCCCTGGGGGTCCCTTCGGCAGATCGGCCGCTGCTGCGCAGCGGCGTCTAGAACGGCTCCTCCACGTCCCGGCGGGCCAACGCGGGATAGGGGGAACTGAATGACGCTCGCGACCTACTTCAAGCTGGACGAGAACAAGACGGACGTCAGGACCGAGGTGCTCGCCGGCATCACGACGTTCCTGACCATGGCCTACATCATCTTCGTCAACCCGGACATCCTGGGCGCGGCGGGGATGGACAAGGGCGCGGTGTTCGTTGCGACATGCCTCGCGGCGGCGGGTGCCACGCTGCTGATGGGCCTCTACGCCAACTATCCGATCGCACTCGCGCCCGGCATGGGCCTCAATGCCTATTTCGCCTTCGGCGTGGTCGGCGGCATGGGCGTGAAGTGGGAGGTGGCGCTCGGCGCGGTCTTCATCTCCGGCTTCCTTTTCCTGGTGCTGACCGTCACCAAGGTCCGCGAGTGGATCATCAACTCGATCCCGCGCGCGCTGAAGCTTTCGATCTCGGCCGGCATCGGCCTGTTCCTCGCGATCATCGCGCTCAAGAACGCCGGTCTCATCGTCGAGAACAAGGCGACCCTGGTCGGCATCGGCAATCTCAAGTCGCCGACCACGCTTCTCGCCTGCGTCGGCTTCTTCGTGATGGTCGGCCTGGACGCGATGCGGGTCCGCGGCGCGATCATGATCGCGATCCTCGGCGTGACCGCGATCGGCATCATCTTCGGCTACTCGCCGTTCAACGGCATCGCCTCGATGCCCCCCTCGCTGGCGCCGACCTTCCTCAAGATGGACGTGGCCGGTGCCTTGTCGCTGGGCCTCGTTGCGGTGGTCTTCGCCTTCCTGTTCGTCGATCTCTTCGACAATGCCGGCACGCTGATCGGCCTCGCCCATCGCGCCGGATTCCTCGACAAGGAGGGCAAGCTCCCGCGCATCCGCCAGGCGTTGATGACCGACTCCGTAGCGGCCATGGGCGGGGCGGTGCTCGGCACCTCGACCACGACCAGCTACATCGAGAGCGCGGCCGGCATCAAGGAAGGCGGGCGCACCGGCCTGACGGCGGTCACCGTCGCCGCCTGCTTCCTGCTCGCCTTGTTCCTGGCGCCGCTGGCGACCACGGTTCCGGCCTACGCGACCGCGCCGGCGCTGTTCTTCGTCGCCTGTCTCATGGCCCGCGGCCTCGCCGAGCTCGATTGGGAGGACGTCACCGAGTACGCGCCGGGCGTGGTGACGGCCGTGTCGATGCCGCTCACCTTCTCGATCGCGCACGGCATCGCCTTCGGCTTCATCTCCTACGCCGCGATCAAGATCGCCGCCGGCCGCTTCCAGGAGGTGAGCCCGGTCGTCGGAATCCTGGCGATCCTGTTCATCGTCAAGTTCGCGATCTTGTAGGCGTCAGGGAAGACCGGCGGGCTTCGGCCCGCCGGTCGCCCAGTCGAGCAGCTCGACCGTGTGGACGGTGGGCAGCGACGCGTAGTGTCCGATCTGGGTCAGGCAGCCGATGTTGCCAGCGGCGACCAGGTCGGGTTTCGTCGCCTCTATGTTGGCGGCCTTGCGACGTCCGAGCGCGCTCGCGATCTCGGGCTGAAGCAGGTTGTAGGTTCCGGCCGAGCCGCAGCAGAGATGCGGCTCCGACGGCTCCAGAACGGTGAAGCCCGCCTGGGCCAGCAGCGCCTTGGGCTCGACGCGGATTTTCTGGCCGTGCTGCAGCGAGCAGGCGGCGTGGTAGGCGACCTTGAGGTCCTTCGGTGCGCCCTTCGGGATGCCGAGCTTCGTCAGCACCTCCGACACGTCCTTGGCGAGCGCCGAGACCTTCGCTGCCTTTTCGGCCCAGGTCGGGTCGGTGCGCAGCATATGGCCGTAGTCCTTGATCGTCGTGCCGCAGCCCGAGACGTTGACGACGATCGCATCGAGATCGCCCGCGGACGTCCACGCCTCGATGTTCTTCTTCGCGAAGGCAAGGGCGGGTTCCTCGTCGCCCATGTGGTGCAGGAGCCCGCCGCAGCAGCCGGCCCCCTTGGCGACGACGACCTCGCAGCCGAGGCGGGTCAGGAGGCGCACCGTCGCCTCATTGATCTCGGGGGCGAGTGCCGGCTGCGCGCAGTTGCTCAGCATCGCCACGCGCATCTTCCTGACGCCTTGCGCCGGGAAGACCTGCGGCGCATCGACCGCGGACGGCGGCGCCGGCGGCTTGGCCAATGTCAGCATCGCCGCGAGCCGCGCGGGCAGGAGCGGGGCGAAAGGCTTCGCCAGCACCGCGCCCAATAGTGCCAGCCGGAAGCGGTTGGGGTGGGGCAGGATCGCCGCCAGCAGCCTCCGTACCAGCCGGTCGAAGAGCGGCCGCGTGTAGGTCTCCTCGACCCGCACGCGCGCCTGATCGACCAGATGCATGTAGTGGACGCCCGACGGGCACGTCGTCATGCACGACAGGCAGGAGAGGCAACGGTCGATGTGCTTGGTGACCTTGGCCGAGGCCGGCCGGTCGTTCTCCAGCATGTCCTTGATCAGGTAGATGCGGCCGCGCGGGGAGTCGAGCTCGTCGCCGAGCAGCACGTAGGTCGGACAGGTCGCCGTGCAGAAGCCGCAATGGACGCAGGCACGCAGGATTTTCTCGGCGACCTGGAGGTCGGGATCGGCGAGCTGCGCGAGAGTGAAATTGGTCTGCATCAGTCCATGCGCCCGGGATTGAGAATGCCCTTCGGGTCCATGCTTTCCTTAACGCGCTTCGCCAGTGCCTGGAGCGGTGCAGGCTGCGGCTGGAACACCGGCACGGCACGACGCATGGCATCGTCGGCACGGATCAGCGTTGCGTGACCGCCGCCGAGCGCGTTGCGGATCGCGGCGGCGCCCGCATCGGCCGAAGGCGAAACGGCCAGCCACACCAGGCCTCCGCCCCAGTCGTAGAACCACTCGGCCTGCATCGCGCGCGCGATCCGGGCGATCGCCTGCGGGCCTTCTGTCGGCGCCACCGACAGTCGCCAGAGAGGACGAGGATCGTCGACGAAGGGCTTTGCGTCTTTTATCTCGCGCCAGAGCCGGCCTGAGTTCATGCCGTGCAGCTCTTCGGTCGCGCCGAACGAGGAGAGCTCGTCGCGAAGCGCCGTGCAGCGATGCTCGGCCGAAGGGGAAGGGCCTTCGACGCGGATCGCGGTCACGCCACGTCTGGCACCGCTGACATAGGCGACCGACGAGCGTGCGGCAACGGCAGCCGGCAGGTGCGCGGCGGCGATCACCTCATGCGGGCTGCCGAGTGCTGCCGACATCGCCTCGCGCGCCTTCGCGTCGTCGAGGCCGAAGATCAGCACGGTGCGCGTCTTCTCCGGCACCGGCAGCACCTTGAAGGTGACCTCGGTCATCGCCGCCAAGGTGCCGTGCGATCCGGCGAGCAGCTTGCAGAGGTCGTAGCCGGTGACGTTCTTCACGACGCGGCCGCCGGTCTTGAAGAACTCGCCGGTGCCGTTGGCGGCTTTCAAGCCCAGCAGGTGGTCGCGCGCCGCGCCGTGTCGGAGCCGACCGGGGCCGGAGAGGTTGGCGGCGAAGACGCCGCCGATGCTCGAGCCGTTCTCGGGCGCGCCGTAGAGCGGGCCAAGATCCGCAGGCTCGAAGGCGAGCCTCTGGTTCTGCGCCTTCAATGCCGCCTCGACCTCGGCGAGCGGCGTGCCGGCAAGCGCCGTCATCACCAGCTCGTCCGGCTCGTAGAGCGGGATGCCCGAAAGGCCGGAGAGATCGAGACTCGACGCGGTCTGCATCGGACGGCCGAGGCCGCGCTTGGTGCCGCGGCCGACCACTTCCAGCGGGGTACCGGCGTTTGCCGCGTCCGCCACGATCTGGCGGACGTCGTCTGCGTCGCGGGGTTTGGTCATCAGAAGCGCGGCAGGTCGGCGAAGGGGAGGTGCCCCTTGTTGACGATCATGCGTCCCATCTCCGCGCAGCGATGCAGCACCGGAAACACCTTGCCCGGGTTCAGCAGAGACTCGGGATCGAAGGCGCATTTGATGCGGAGCTGCTGTGCCATGTCGACGTCGTCGAACATCGTGTCCATCAGGTCGCGCTTCTCGATGCCGACGCCGTGCTCCCCGGTCAGGACGCCGCCGACCTCGACGCAGAGGCGCAGGATGTCGGCGCCGAACTTCTCGGCGCGCTCGAGCTCGTCTGACTGGTTGGCGTCGAACATGATCAGCGGGTGCAGGTTGCCGTCGCCGGCATGGAAGACGTTGCAGAAGCGGAGCCGGTGCTTCTCCGACAGCGCGCGCATCCGTGCCAGCACCTCGGGCAGCTTCTTCCGGGGGATCGTGCCGTCCATGCACATGTAGTCGGGCGTGATGCGTCCGACGGCGGGGAAGGCGGACTTGCGTCCGGCCCAGAAGAGGGCGCGCTCCTCCTCGCTCTCGCTGATGCGGAGCGTCATCGAGTTGCGCTGGCGCGCGATCTCGGCGACCTGGGCGATCAGGTGGTCGACCTCGACCTTCGGCCCGTCGAGCTCGACGATCAGCAGGGCCTCCACGTCGAGCGGATAGCCCGCGTGGACGAAGTCCTCGGTCGCATGGATCGCGGGCCTGTCCATCATCTCCATGCCGCCTGGAATGATGCCGGCGGCGATGATCGCGGCGACGCAGTCGCCCGCATCTTCGTTCGAGGGGAAGCCGATCAGCACGGCACGCGCGGTCGACGGCTTCTTCAGGATGCGGACGGTGACCTCGGTCACGACGCCGAGCAGTCCTTCCGAGCCGGTCATCAGCCCGAGCAGGTCGTATCCTTCCGCGTCGAGGTGCTTGCCGCCGAGCCGGATCACCTCGCCGGTCACCAGCACCATCTCGATGCCGAGCACGTTGTTGGTGGTGAGGCCGTATTTGAGCGAGTGAACGCCGCCCGAGTTCTCGGCGATGTTGCCGCCGATCGTGCAGGCGATCTGGCTCGATGGATCCGGCGCGTAATAGAAGCCGCTCGAGGCGACGGCGGTCGAGATCCCGAGATTGGTCACCCCGGGCTGCGCGGTCACGGTCCGGTTGGCGAAGTCGATGTCGAGGATCTTGTTGAACTTGCCCATGGCCAGCAGCACGCCGTCGGCGAGCGGGAGGGCGCCCCCCGAGAGCGAAGTGCCGGCGCCCCGGGGGACCACCCGCACGCGGTTCTCGTGGCAGTAGCGGAGGATCCGGGACACCTGGTCCGTCGTCGACGGCAGGACCGCCACCATCGGTAGCTGCCGGTAGACCGAGAGGGCGTCGCACTCGTAGGCCCTGAGCTCGTCCTCGGCGTCGATAACTCCTTCACCTGGAACGATTTCTCGGAGAGCTGTGACGATCTCGCGCCGGCGGGCGAGCACGTCCTGGTCGGGGGCGGGCATTCTCAAGGCCATAGGGCAATCCTGGGTAGGGGCCGGCCGGGTGTCAAATCGGGCCACCCGTAAGCCGAAATCACGCGCATAGCCGGAGCATTGCGAGGAACGGACAATGAGCGTAAAATGCACAAGTCGCTAGAAAGGCGCCGCTCGTCCGTCCATAAGGGATAGAGAAATGGCCGACATCACTGCGACCATCGCCAGCCAGCTGGCCCAGGCCGCGCAGACCATTCAGCGGTCCCCGCCGCCGAAGCCCGAGCCCAAGTCCGAAGAAGCGTCCTCGCAGGATACGCCGAGCGTCAAGGTCGACTCCGGCCTGCTCGCGACCTTGTCGGTCGACGAGTCGGAAGCTCCGACCGATGCCAAGGCAGCGAAGGAAGCGGCGCTTTCGGCGCGTGAGGAGCTTTCCGGACAGAGCCTCAGCATCGCCAACCTGGCGCCGCAGAAGCTGCAGGGCCTGTTCCACTAAGAACGGACTGGACGTCTCAGGCCGCGATCTCGGGTCCGGCCTGGGCGACATGTGCGAGATCGTCGCCGGCCGCGACCCGCGCGATATGACGAAGGCCAACCACCACGCCTGAATCCCGGAATCGGATCTCGATCGGTGCCCTGTCGGGGCGCTCGACGACGTGGACGAGTCCGCAAAGGTCGCCCGCCGACACGTCCTGTCCGAGGGCGCAGCGCGCCTCGAACACGCCACTCTCAGGCGCGACCGGAAAAAGGCTGCCGTCGCGAAAGCGCAGCCAGCGCGGCCTTGTTGCGGCCGGCCTGTTCTTCTGCGGCAGAATCCCCAGCACCGAAAGCAGGCCGGACACCCCGGTCTCGGCCAGCCCGAGCGCGTCGGCGCTGACCGTGCCCATGCCGCGAAGTTCGGTCGAGAGATAGGGGACACCCAGACGCGCCGCCGATCCCAGCATCGTGGACTCGTCTTCCCGGAACGGTTTGGTGATGCACCAATCCACGCCGAACGCATCCATCGCCTGGCGCGTGCGACGACGGACGTCCGCGACCGGATGCTCGCTCGCAAACAGGCAGTTCACGTAGTCGAAGACCGTGCCGCCCGAATGAAGGTCGATCGCCAGGTCGGCGCGTGGCAGCAGCTGCGAGTCGACGAAGGCGGCGATCTTTGCGGTCGGCCCGCCCAGCGCGTCGCCGGGGAAGCTGCGATTGAGGTTGCCGCCGTCGATGGGCGAAGTGCGCCGGCCTGACGTCGCCGCCGGCAGATTGAGGGCAGGGGCGATGATGACCCGCCCGCGGATCGACTTGGGATCGAGCGCACGGACCAATCCGGCGGCCGCGACTTGGCCTTCGTACTCGTCGCCGTGATTGCCGGCGGTGACGAGGAGCGTGGGGCCGTCGCCGTTGCGGATGACAGCGAGGGGCACGAGAAGCGCGCCGTCGGCGCCGCTTTCACGTTGCATGGGCACGCGGACGGCGGAGACCTGCTTGCCGTCGCGATCGAAATCGATGTCGGTAGCGAGGATCACGCCCGGCTCAATAGACGGGCGTGACCGGAGGGCTCAGCCCTGGCGGGCCTTGAAGCGCGGGTTGGTCTTGTTGATGACGTAGACCCGGCCCTTGCGGCGGACGATGCGGCAGTTCTTGTGCCGGCCCTTCATCGACTTGAGCGAATTCACGACTTTCATGGCGAACCCCGAGAAAACAGGCGGCGGAACATAGGGGCGTCGCTCCCGGTTGTCAACGCGCGGTACCGACCGGGGCGTCTCATAGTTCGATGCCGCATTCGATACCGCGAGACGTGGCTCCAGGGCGCGAAATTAGCGCACGAATCGTTGTTTTTTAGCACTTTATCGCGGTTTTCCCTCTCTGGACCCAACCTGCCGCAACTCGCCTCCAGGGCAGACGTTCAAGGTCGGTGAAGGCCGCAGCCGGCTCTCGAAAGGACCGGCGGCCATTCAAGCTCTCACGTGGGCTGCCCTCACGGGGAAACCGAGGTTTCTCCGTTTGCCCTCCCCTGTGGGAACCGCGAACACCAAGGAGAGAAGAATGAACCGCAAACTGTTGATGATCACCACCGCGATCGTCGCGCTCGCCGGCGCTCCGGCCTTTGCCCAGGGTACCGGCACCGGCGCGGCCGGGACCGCCGGCGCCGGCACGGACGGTTCGCCCAAGTCCTCGGGCAGCGCCGCCCAGGCGCCTGCCGCGCCGACTTCGCCGACCATGGCGCAGCAGCAGAAGATGCAGCCGCCCGCGAGTTCGCTGACCACCGGCGGTGCGGCCACGCTCAATCGCCAGCCGATGAGCCGCGACCTCGCCTCCGGCAAGACCACGACCGGCCAGATCGCTGCCGGCCAGGCCGCGACCGGCGAGGTCAAGACCGGCGCCATGAAGTCGGGTGAGATGAAGGCCGACAAGTCGATGACCCCGACCGGCAAGATGGCGTCGAAGTCGAGCGCCAAGTCGCACGACAAGATGGTGCACAAGACCAGCGCCTCGACGAACCACCGCGGCAAGGCCTATCGCGACATGAACAACCGCGAGGTCGGCATGACGCGGGACCTGAACCGCCAGGCGTTGACCGGTCAGCAGTCGGCGATGGCGCCGATGAACTCCGGGGCGGCCATGGGCTCGACCATGGGCAGCCAGCGTGCCCCCGGCATGTCGCCGATCCCGACGGACGAGGCCGGTGCGACCGGCCCGGGCAACCGGGGCGACAACCCCTCCACCAGCAAGTAGCAGCTGAAATGACGTCATCGACACCCCGTTGGCAGTGCCACGGGGTGTTCCTTTCTGACGAAAACCGAAGCCGGCTCCGGTGCGCGGGGACGTTGCCCGCACCTTGAAGCCGGACCTGAAACGAGGAGATTGGGATGAGCAAGAAATTCCTTCTGGTCACGACGGCTCTGGTCGCGCTGGGCGCCGGCCCCGTCTTCGCCGAGAACTCGGTGAATGCGAACGCGAGCAACTCGACCAGCGCGTCGAGCGACCTCAACGCATCGCGCTCGAACGGCAACAAGAGCCTGTCGCTGAGCAAGTCGGCCGCGAGCAGCACCAATGCCAATGCGACGGTCACCGGCTCGCGCGGTCGCAATGTGAATGTGACCGGCTCGAACACCACCAACGCCTCGGGCAACCTGAATGCCACGCGTTCGAGCGGCGGCAAGAACCTGGCGGCCACCGGCTCGGCCTCGAGCAACACCAACGCCGGCGTCGCGGCGACGGGTTCGCGCGGCCGGAGCCTCGACGTCACCGGCTCGAATGCCACGACCGCGTCGGGCGATCTCAATGCCTCGCGCTCGAACGGGCAGCGCGGCCTCTCCGTCGCCGGCAGCGCGTCGAGCCACAGCGCGGCCGGGATCGCTCTCAACAAGAGTGAGGCCAGCATCACGCGTGACCTCAACCTCAACAGCGCCGCGAACGTCTCCGGCAATGTCGGCCGCTCGTCCAACGCCAATGTCGGTGCCTCGATCGGCGCGACCGGCAATTCGCGGGGCAATGCGTCAGCGAACACGTCCACCAACGTCAACCTCACGCCGAACGGCGCCAACGTGGGCGGCTCGATCGGCGCCGGCAGCGCGACCGGCGGCGTCGCGATCGGGGCCTCCGGGGGCGGCAGCAATGTCGGTGTCGGCGCCAATGTCGGCAGCGCCTCGGGCAGCGTCTCGGGCGGCACGACGGGAGCCGGCGGCAGCGTGAGCGCAGGTGTCGGGACCGGCGGCAATGTCGGCGTTTCGGCCGGCGTGACAGGCGGCAGCACGGGTGGCAGCACATCGGGCAGCGCCGGGGCGACCGCCGGTGTCGGCGGGACCTCGTCGGGGGCCACCGGTACCGGCTCGGGCAGCGGCACGGCTTCCGGCGGCACTAGCGTCGGCGCCAATGGCGGCGCGACCGTCGGAGGCTCGACCTCCGGCTCAGGCACCAACGCCAATGTCGGCGCAACCACCGGCGTCGGCGCCACGGTCGGCGGCGTGACGGGCAATGTCGGCACCTCGGTCGGCGTGACTGGCGGCGTGACGCGCTAGTCCACGCACCCGCTTCGTGTGAACGCCCCGGCTTCGGCCGGGGCGTTTTCTTTTGGAGAAGGGGCTGGAGAACGGACGAATTCACACGCGCAGCGGACGATCTTCCCGTATCGACCACTCGGTTACCGCGAACCCGGAGTAGTTCCCTCAGAAGACTTGGTTAACCTGTGATTATCCTGGGCCCCGGCAACCGCCGATTTCGAGGTGGCTTGTTGCTTCCATGCTGCAAGCCGTGCAGTCCCGAGGCAAGTCGCCATCGTGACTATCCCCGCAGGTGAGCAGATTCCATCTCCGGGAGACAGTCATGGTGAAGCCAACTCTACTCGTCAGTACTGCGATTGCTGCATTGAGCCTCGGCTACTCGGCCCAGGCCCAAGACAAGAGCTGCAGGACGCTCACCTGCATGGACCACACGACGGCGCACATCTCCGCCGCAACCCCTGGCAACCCGGCCGGCGGCGGAACGGGTTCCGGCGGGATCGTCGCGGGTGGGCCCGGCACGGGGACCGGGGGGACAGGTTCGGCGGGGACAGGCACCGGCGGGACGGGGACAGGCGGTACCGGCACCGGTGGCACGGGCACGGGTGGCACAGGCTCCGGCGAAACGGGGTCTGGAACCGGATCCGAAGCCACGGGCGGCTCGGGCACCGGGGGCTCCGGTGGTACCGGCGGTAGCGGAGGGACGGGAACCGGCGTTGCGATCAATGTCGGCGTCGATGCCGACGTGAATGCCAATGCCGGCGGGACCGGCGTCAACGCCGGCATCGGTACGACCGTCGATGCCTCGGGCGGCACGACGGGCGGTAGCGGAATAAGCACCGGCGCAACCGTCTCGGCGACGGCAAACGCCGGCACGACCACCGGTTCGGGCACCTCCACGGGTCTCGGCGCCAACGTCTCGGCGACCGGACGGATCGACCAGAACGCGTCCGAAGCTGCGGTCACGCGCGATCTCAACAATGCCGCCCTGTCGGCCGCCATCGGCGCCACGGCGGGCAGTTCCGTCGGATCGACCCCGGCGAGCCTGGGCGCGGCCGTGAACGCGAACGCAGGCACAGGCGGCACCGCGGGCGCGGGCGCCAGCCCGGCAACCTCCCTCGGGCTGAACGTGGGCGCGAATGCCGGCGGCGCGGCTTCCGGCGGCACGTCTGCAGGAGTTGACACCGGGATCGGCGCTTCGGTTGGCGCCGGGTCCGAAAGCGCGAGCATCGGTGCGGGCGCCAGCGCCGGCGTCGGCGGGGGCTCTGCGGGTGGAACCGGCGCCGGTGGGAATGCCGGCGTCAGCGCCGGCGTTGGGGCAGGGGTCGGCGCGGGCGGCTCCGGCGGCATCGGGGCAGGCGTCAGCGTCGGCGCTGGGACCGGCGGCAACGTGACGGGTGGCAGCTCGACCGGTGGCAGCTCGACCAGTGGAAGCTCGACTGGGGGCACGTCCGGATCCGGGGCCAACGTCGGCGTCAGTGTCGGGGCGGGAACCGGAGGCAGCGCGACCGGCGGCACGTCCGGGGCGGGAGCCAATGTCGGCGTCAGCGTCGGCGGGTCCGGCAGTGCCGGGGTCGGAGGCGTGGGCGCGAATGTCGGCGTCGGCGTGAGCGTCGGCATCGGCACGAACTAGGCAGAGGCCCGGCGCGGCAGCGTCGTCGCACGACGGCTGCCGCGCTTGACCGCCTCTCCGGTCGGCGCCACTTTCTCTCCGCCAAGGAGAGCTCGCATGTCCCGCATCGCCTATGTCAACGGCCGCTACGTTCCGCACAACGACGCCATGGTCCATGTCGAGGACCGCGGGTACCAGTTCGCCGACGGCGTCTACGAGGTCGCGGCGGTGATCGGAGGCAAGCTCATCGACGAGGAGCCGCATCTCGATCGCCTCGACCGCTCGCTGCGTGAGCTTCGGATCGCGGCGCCGATGGCCCGGCCGGCGCTCAAGGTGGTGATGCGCGAGGTGGTCAGGCGCAATCGCCTGAAGAACGGCCTCGTCTACATGCAGGTGACCCGCGGCGTTGCCCGGCGGGATCATCCGTTCCCGAAGAACGCCACGCCGGCTCTGGTGGTGACCGCCAAGCGCTTGGCGATGCCCGGCCAGAAGGCGGTCGAGGACGGCGTGAAGATCATCACCATTCCCGACATCCGCTGGGAGCGCTGTGACATCAAGACGGTGGCGCTGCTTCCGAACGTTCTGGGAAAGCAGAAGGCGAGGGAGTCCGGCGCCTTCGAGGCCTGGCAGGTTCGCGACGGCCAGGTGACCGAAGGCACCTCGACCAATGCGTGGATCATCACCCAGGACGGCGAGCTGGTGACGCGGGCCGCCAGCAACGAGATCCTGAACGGCATCACCCGACTGACGATCCTCAAGCTGGCCGAGCGGGAGGGGCTCCGCTTCGTCGAGCGCGCCTTCTCAGTCGATGAAGCCCGGAAAGCCAGGGAGGCCTTCATCTCGAGCGCGACCTCGTTCGTCACTCCGGTGACCCAGGTCGACAGCCAGGTGATCGGCAACGGGAAGGCCGGCTCGTTCACGCTCCGGCTTCGCCACGCCTACGAACAATACATGTCAGGCGAAGGGGCTACAGCCTGAGGCTGATTTGTATTTTTAAGAATTGTTCATAATATTTTGAAGATTAATCATAATTTCCGTTGAGGACGAAGGCGTTGACCGTCCGTCGGACGGGTGTACCCTTGTTCTCGCAACGGCGAGCGACCACTTCCGTTAACGGTCGTCTTGCCCGGCCGTCCACGAGCCCATCCTCCCAAGAGAGGGCTCCAACAACCAAGAGAAGGGTTCACCCCAATGTCCAGCGAGAAAAATCAAAACGTTCAGGATGTTTTCTTAAACTACATCCGCAAGAACAAGACCCCCGTCACGATCTTCCTGATCAACGGCGTCAAGCTCCAGGGAATCGTCACCTGGTTCGATAACTTCTCGGTCCTGCTGCGCCGCGACGCTCATTCCCAGCTCGTCTACAAGCACGCGATCTCGACCGTGATGCCGGCCCAGCCGATCCAGCTGTTCGACCCGGCCAAGGAAGCTGCCGACGCCTGAGATCCACGACAACCGGACGCCCCCGGCGCGCGCGCTCGTCCTGCATCCTGCCGGACGACCGCGCCCGGGCGAGGCGCGCCCGGCCGAAGCCCGTCTCGAAGAAGCCGTAGGCCTCACCCGCGCGATCAACCTCGAGATCGTGCACGGGGAGACCGTGCGCGTGATTTCGCCGAGGCCGGCGACGCTCATCGGCCAGGGGCAAGTCGAGCGCTATGCGCAGCTCGTCGAGACCATGGAGATCCAGGTCGTCGTGGTCGACGCCGCGCTCTCTCCAATCCAGCAGCGCAATCTCGAAAAGGAGCTCAAGTGCAAGGTCATCGACCGCACCGGCCTGATCCTCGAGATCTTCGGCGCTCGCGCCCGCACCCATGAAGGCGCGCTGCAGGTCGAACTTGCGCATCTGACCTATCAGCGCTCCCGCCTGGTGCGGTCCTGGACCCATCTCGAGCGGCAGCGCGGCGGCTTCGGCTTCCTCGGCGGCCCTGGCGAGAGCCAGCTCGAGATGGATCGCCGCCTGATCGGCGACCGTATCGTCAAGCTCAAGCGCGAGCTGGAAGAGGTGAAGCGAACCCGTTCGCTGCACCGAAAGGCGCGCAAGCGCGTGCCGTATCCGGTGGTCGCGCTGGTGGGCTACACCAACGCCGGAAAGTCCACGCTTTTCAACCGGTTGACGCGCTCGGCCGTGCTCGCGAAGGACATGCTGTTCGCGACCCTGGATCCGACGCTCCGCCGCGTCGACCTGCCGTCGGGCCGGCCGATCATCCTGTCCGACACGGTCGGGTTCATCTCGGACCTGCCGACGCACCTGGTCGCGGCCTTCCGGGCGACGCTCGAAGAGGTGGCCGAGGCGGACATCATCCTCCATGTCCGCGACATCGCGCACCCGGAGAGCGAGGCGCAGAAGACCGACGTCGAGACCGTTCTTCGCGATCTCGGCCTCAGCGAGCGGCTCGAAGGCGACGTCATCGAGGTGTGGAACAAGATCGACCTGCTCGACCCCGAGGCCCGCGCGCGGATCGAGAACGATTCCATCCGGGCACCGGACAAGGTCGCGGTCTCGGCCCTCGACGGTGCCGGTCTCGATCGGCTGTTCGGCCTGCTCGACGCCCGCATCACCGCCCAGCACCAGGTGCTGGAACTCGATCTCGACCCGGCCGACGGTGCCACGCTCGCCTGGCTCTATCGCCACGGCCACGTGATCGAACGGCGCGACGACGACGGCCAAGTCCACTTGCGCGTCGGCCTCGATCCCACCGCCAAGGCCCGTTTCGAGGCACGGCAGCGCTCGGCTGCCGAATGACGGCGATCGTGGGCAGGCTCGACGCGGTCGACGGCCCACAGGTTCCCGGCCGAGGGGGCGCCGATCCGCTGACGATGGCGGAGATGATGGCCTATTTCGCTGTCCCCGCGGTCAGCGTCGCCGTCATCCACGACTTCGAGATCGAGGGCGCGAAGGCCTGGGGCCTCGCCGACGTCGACACCCGCACCGCGGCGACGACCGACACGCTTTTCCAGGCGGCCTCGATCAGCAAGCCGGTCGCCGCGATGGCCTCGCTGAAGGCGGTCGAGGAGGGCCTGCTCGGCCTCGATCAGGACATCAACACGATCCTGAAGTCCTGGAAGCTGCCGGGCAGCCCTTATGGCGGCGGAGCACCCGTCACGCCGCGCACCCTGATGAGCCACACCTCCGGCACCGGGGACGGCTTCGGATTCCCCGGCTACGAGCCGGGCACGAAGCTGCCGACGATCCTGGAGATCCTCGACGGAAAGCCGCCGTCCAACACGGGCGCCGTGCGCCTGGTGCGGCCGCCGCTCTCGGCGTTCCAGTATTCCGGCGGCGCCACGACGATCCAGCAGCTGGCGTTGACCGACAGCGTCGGCCGGCCGTTCCTCGATGTCGTCCGCGACTGGGTGCTCGACCCGATCGGCATGTCGAGCAGCACCTTCGAGCAGCCCCTGCCGGCGGCGTTCGCGCCGCGTGCGGCCCGGGCCCACGACATGGCCGGCAGGCGCATGGGCGCACCCTGGCACGTCTATCCGGAACACCAGGCGGCCTCTCTCTGGACGACTCCGACCGACCTCGCGCGGTTCGTGATCGAGGTGCAGCGGACGCTGGCCGGCAAGCCCGGCCGCGTGCTCGCTCAGCGAACGATGCAGGAGATGGTGACGCCCGTCGGCGTCGGCCCCTACGCCGTGGGATTCGCGGTCTCGCAGAGAGGCGAGGGCTGGTATTTCAGCCATGGCGGCGGCAACTGGGGCTTCAAGTGCCACGCGCTCGCCCATCGGGCCAAGGGCTACGGGGCGGTCGTCATGACCAACGGCGACAATGGCGGCCTCCTGGTGCAGGAGATTCTCGACCGGATCGCCCGCGTCTATGGCTGGGACAGCCTCGACAAGTCGCCTCTGCGCAACCTGACGACCCCGCCGCGACCCGATGCGCCGGGCGTCTGACGGTTATCCCCACCGGGCGGACGCCAAGGCCCGGACTTTCCTTGACATCCCTGGGGCCCGCGCGTAAACGACCGGCTCTCTTCGAGACGGGTTTGCGGGCGTAGCTCAGTTGGTTAGAGCGCCGGCCTGTCACGCCGGAGGCCGCGGGTTCAAGTCCCGTCGCTCGCGCCACTCTCGAAGATCTCTCGGCCAAGTCGAGCCGATTCCGCGTCGAATGTGGGGATACCTTGGAAAGTCCAGGCTTTCGCAAGGGCTTGGCCGTCGATATAGTGGCGTGCATTCGGGGCGTCGGGACGGCCGATGGAAGACCTTCTTAAAGAATACCTGCCAATCTTGATCTTCCTCGGGGTCGCCATCGTGGTGGCCGGGGGAGCGATCGCTGCGTCCTTCATCCTGGCGCGCCAGCATCCGGATCCCGAGAAGCTCTCGGCCTACGAATGCGGCTTCGAGCCCTTCGATGACGCGCGCTCCAAGTTCGACGTCCGCTACTACCTCGTCGCCATCCTCTTCATCATCTTCGATCTAGAAGTCGCCTTTCTGTTCCCCTGGGCGGTCTCGCTCGGCGACATCGGCGTCTTCGGCTTCTGGTCGATGGTGGCGTTCCTCGGGGTCCTGACCATCGGCTTCGTCTACGAATGGAAGAAGGGGGCCCTCGAATGGGAGTGACCAGCCTCGGCACGCCCGTCGTCCAGCAGCCAGTTCCCCAGGGCCCCGTCCAGGACAAGCTGATGCAGGCGGTGACGGACGAGCTCAACGACAAGGGCTTCGTCATCGCGCAGGTCGACAAGCTGGTCGCCTGGGCGCGCACCGGCTCGCTGTGGCCGATGACCTTTGGCCTCGCCTGCTGCGCGGTCGAGATGATGCACACGGCCTGCGCGCGCTACGACCTCGATCGATTCGGGATCTTCTTCCGGCCGAGCCCGCGCCAGTCCGACGTGATGATCGTCGCCGGCACGCTGACCAACAAGATGGCCCCGGCTCTCCGCAAGGTCTACGACCAGATGGCCGAGCCGCGCTGGGTCCTGTCGATGGGCAGCTGCGCCAACGGCGGCGGCTACTACCATTACTCCTACTCGGTCGTGCGCGGCTGCGACCGCATCGTGCCCGTCGACATCTACGTCCCGGGTTGCCCCCCGACCGCCGAAGCGCTGCTCTACGGCATTCTGCAGCTGCAGAAGAAGATCAAGCGCGTCAGCACGATCACGCGCTGAAAGAGGCCTTCCAGATGAGCGAAGCGCTGCGGGAACTGGGCAACGCGATCAAGGCCGCGCTGCCGTCCGAGATCGAAGAGGTCGACGTCCGCCTGGGCGAGCTGATGCTCGTCGCCAGGGCCGAGGGGATCGTCCGGGTGATGACGCATCTCCGCGACGACGCGGGCTGCCTCTTCAAGATGCTGATGGACGTCTGCGGGGTGGACTATCCGGAGCGCGATAGGCGCTTCGACGTCGTCTACAACCTGCTCAGCCTCAAGCATAACCGCCGCGTCCGCGTGAAGGTGCGTACCGACGAGATGACGCCGGTGCCGTCGATCGCCTCGGTCTTCAGCTCGGCCAACTGGTACGAGCGCGAGACCTGGGACCTCTACGGCGTCGCCTTCTCCGATCATCCGGACCTGCGCCGCCTTCTTACCGACTACGGCTTCGACGGCCATCCGCTCAGGAAGGACTTCCCGCTGACCGGACATGTCGAGGTTCGCTACGACGAACAGCAGAAGCGCGTGGTCTACGACCGCGTGAAGCTGCAGCAGGACTTCCGTTCGTTCGACTTCCTGTCCCCGTGGGAGGGCATGACGCGCCAGCTCCCGGGCGACGAGAAGGCGACGAAGTAGTTTCCGGCCCAGCATCCGACGACGCTCTGACCGGGGGGAAAGAGACCTAAGGTGGCCGAAGCCAAGATCAAGCCGATGACCATCAATTTCGGGCCGCAGCACCCGGCGGCCCACGGCGTCCTGCGCCTGGTCATGGAGATGGACGGCGAGGTGGTGGAGCGGATCGATCCGCATATCGGGCTGCTGCATCGCGGCACCGAGAAACTGATCGAGTACAAGACCTACCAGCAGGCCGTTCCGTATTTCGATCGCCTCGACTATGTGGCGCCGCTCGCCCAGGAGCACGCCTTCGTGCTCGCCGTCGAGAAGCTGCTCGGTCTCGAGGTGCCGAAACGCGCCCAGTACATCCGCGTGCTGTTCGACGAGATCAGCCGCGTGCTGAACCATCTGCTGAACGTACCGGCCTATGCGATGGACGTCGGCGCGATGACGCCGATGCTCTGGTGCTTCGAGCAGCGCGAATACCTGATGGAATTCTACGAGCGCGTGTCCGGTGCGCGCCTGCATGCGGCCTACTACCGGGCCGGCGGCGTGCATCAGGATCTTCCGGCGGGCCTGCTCGACGACATCCTCAAGTGGTGCGACCAGTTCCCGAAGCTGATCGACGACATGTCGTCGCTGCTCGACGACAACCGCATCTTCAAGCAGAGGCTGGTCGACATCGGCACGGTGACTGCCGAGCAGGCGATCGACTGGGGCTTCACCGGCCCGATGCTGCGCGCCTCGGGCCTGCCGTGGGACCTCCGCAAGTCGCAGCCCTACGACGCGTATGCCGAGATGGATTTCGACATCCCGATCGGCAAGAACGGCGACTGCTACGACCGTTATCTCGTGCGCGTCGAGGAGATGCGCCAGTCGCTCCGCATCATCCGTCAGTGTTGCGAGAAGATGCCGTCCGGCCCGTTCACGAGCACGGACCACAAGGTGACGCCGCCTGCGCGCGGCGAGATGAAGCGCTCGATGGAAGCGCTGATCCACCACTTCAAGCTCTACACCGAGGGCTTCCACGTGCCCGCCGGCGAGACCTACACCGCGGTCGAGGCGCCCAAGGGCGAGTTCGGCGTCTACGTCGTCGCCGACGGCACCAACAAGCCGTACCGCTGCAAGATCCGCGCGCCGGGCTTTTCGCACCTGCAGGCGATCGAGTTCTGCTCGAAGGGCCACATGCTGGCGGACGCGGTGGCGATCCTCGGATCCATGGACATCGTCTTCGGCGAGGTCGATCGATGAGCGCTTCCGACACCTCGCACGTCCAGCAGCCCACGAGCTTCGAGTTCAGCCCGCAGAACCTCGAGCGGGCGAAGAAGATCATCGCCAAGTACCCGCCGGGCAAGCAGCAGTCGGCGGTGATGCCGCTGCTGGACCTGGCCCAGCGCCAGCACGACAACTGGCTGCCGATCGCGGCGATGGAATACATCGCCAAGATGCTCGACATGGCGCCGATCCGCGTGCGCGAGGTCGCGACCTTCTACACGATGTACAACCACGCGCCGCTGGGTAAGCACCACGTGCAGATCTGCACGACGACGCCGTGCTGGCTGCGTGGGTCCGACGGCATCGTGGAAGCATGCGAGAAGCGTCTCGGCATCAAGCTCGGCGAGACCACGCCCGACAAGCAGTTCACGCTGTCCGAGGTCGAGTGCCTGGGCGCCTGCGTCAACGCGCCGATGCTGCAGGTGGGCGACGACTACTACGAGGACCTGACGCCGGAGACGACGGTGAAGGTGCTCGACGCGCTGGCGCGCGGCGAGAAGCCGGCGCCCGGCAACCAGTCGAAGCGTCTGACGTCGTCGCCGGAAGGCGGGTTCACGACGCTGATCGATACGGCGAAGGGAAGCGACTGATGCTCGCCGACAAGGATCGCATCTTCACCAATCTCTACGGCCAGGCCGATTTCGGCCTCGCCGGCGCGCGTGCGCGCGGCGATTGGGACGGCACCAAGGACCTGATCCTCAAGGGCCGCGAGTGGATCGTCGAGGAAGTGAAGAAGTCGCAACTGCGCGGCCGCGGCGGCGCCGGCTTCTCGACCGGCATGAAGTGGTCGTTCATGCCGAAGCAGTCCGACGGGCGTCCGTCCTACCTCGTCATCAATGCCGACGAGGGTGAGCCGGGCACCTGCAAGGATCGCGACATGCTGCGCCACGATCCGCACAAGCTGATCGAGGGCTGCCTGCTGGCCTGCGTCGCGATCGGCGCTCATGCCTGCTACATCTACATCCGCGGCGAGTTCTACCAGGAAGGCTCGAACGTCCAGCGCGCGATCGACGAGGCCTACGAGGCCGGCCTGATTGGCAAGAACGCCTGCGGCTCGGGCTACGACTGCGACATCTACCTGCATCGCGGCGCCGGCGCCTATATCTGCGGCGAAGAGACGGCGCTGATCGAGAGCCTCGAAGGGAAGAAGGGCCAGCCGCGCCTCAAGCCGCCGTTCCCGGCCTTCTGCGGCGTGTGGGGATGCCCGACAACGGTGAACAACGTCGAGACGGTTGCGGTCGTTCCGACGATACTTCGCCGCGGCGCGCCATGGTTCGCCTCGATCGGCCGTCCGAACAACACAGGGCCGAAGGTCTTCTGCATCTCCGGTCACGTGAACAAGCCGTGCAACGTCGAGGACGCGCTCGGCGTGCCGCTCCGCGAGCTGATCGAGAAGCATGCCGGCGGCGTGCGCGGCGGCTGGGACAATCTGCTCGCCGTCATTCCCGGCGGATCGTCGATGCCGGTGCTGCCGAAGTCGGTCGCCGACACGATCTGCATGGACTTCGACTACCTGCGCGACGCCAAGTCGGGCCTCGGCACGGCGGCGATCGTCGTCATGGACAAGTCGACCGACATCGTCCGCGCCTTCGCGCGCCTCGCCGCCTTCTACAAGCACGAGAGCTGTGGCCAGTGCACGCCGTGCCGCGAGGGCACCGGCTGGATGTACCGGATGCTGACCCGCATGTCGAAAGGCAAGGCGACGATCGCCGACATCGACCTGCTCGATGCGGTCACCAAGCAGATCGAAGGCCACACCATCTGCGCCTTCGGCGAGGGTGCCGCCTGGCCGGTGATGGGACTGTTGCGCCACTTCCGGCCTGAGATAGAGCAGCGGCTCAATGCTCAGGTGAAGCAGGCGGCGGAGTAGGGGACATGCCGAAGCTCAAAATCGACGACGTCGAGGTCGAGGTCCCCGCCGGGTTCACCGTGCTCCAGGCCTGCGAGGTCGCGGGCGTCGAGATCCCGCGCTTCTGCTACCACGACCGCCTCTCGATCGCCGGCAACTGCCGGATGTGCCTGGTCGAGATGGAGAAGTCGCCGAAGCCGGTCGCCTCCTGCGCGATGCCGGCCGCCGACAACATGGTGATCAAGACCAACACCGCCATGGCGAAGAAGGCGCGCCAGGGCGTGATGGAGTTCCTGCTCATCAACCATCCGCTCGACTGCCCGATCTGCGACCAGGGCGGCGAATGCGACCTGCAGGACCAGGCCGTCGCCTACGGCATGGACCACAGCCGCTACCAGGAGAACAAGCGGGCGGTCAAAGACAAGTACATGGGGCCGCTGGTCAAGACGATCATGACCCGCTGCATCCATTGCACGCGCTGCGTCCGCTTCGCGACCGAGGTCGCCGGCGTCGAGGATCTGGGCCTGCTCTATCGCGGCGAGAACGCGCAGATCACGACCTACCTCGAGAAGGCCTTCGCCTCCGAGCTCTCCGGCAACGTCATCGACCTCTGCCCGGTCGGTGCGTTGACCTCGAAGCCCTATGCCTTCACCGCGCGCCCATGGGAGCTGCGCAAGACCGAGTCCGTCGACGTTTCCGACGCGCTCGGCGCCAACATCCGCATCGACGTCCGCGGCAACGAGGTGCTGCGCGTCCTGCCGCGCCTGAACGAGGACGTGAACGAGGAGTGGATCTCCGACAAGGCGCGCTTCGCCGTCGACGGTCTGAAGCGCCAGCGGCTCGATCGCCCCTACGTCCGCAAGAACGGCAAGCTGCAGCCGGCGACTTGGGACGAGGCGCTGAGCCTCGCGGCTGAGAAGCTGAAGGCGGCGGGTTCCAAGGCCGCGGCGATCGCGGGCGATCTCTGCGATGCCGAGAGCATGGTCGCATTGAAGGATCTGATGGCGGGGCTTGGCTCGGCCAGCGTCGACTGTCGCCAGGACGGCGCCAAGCTCGACGCGTCGGTGCGGGGATCCTACCTCTTCAATGCCGGCATCGCCGGCATCGAGCAGGCGGACGCGATCCTCTTGATCGGCACCAATCCGCGCGCCGAGGCGCCGGTCCTGAGCGCGCGCCTGCGCAAGCGCTTCCTACAGGGCGGCCTCAAGATCGCGGCGATCGGGCCTAAGGTCGAGATGACCTTCCCGGTGGAGAACCTCGGCGCCGGCGCGCAGACCCTGAGCGAGGTTGCCGACGGCCGTCATGCCTTCTTCGAGACGCTGAAAGGCGCCAAGAAGCCGATGCTGATCGTGGGCCAGGGCGCGTTGCGTGGAGCGAACGGCTCGGCGGTGCTCGCTTCCGTCCGAGCGCTCGCCGAGAAGGCCGGCGCGATCAGGGAAGACTGGAACGGCTTCTGCGTGCTGCACACCGCGGCCGCGCGCGTCGGTGGCCTCGACCTCGGCCTGGTGCCGGGCGCGGGCGGCCGCGACGTCGCGGGCATCCTGGACGGGGCAGGGAAGGGCGAGGTTCCGGTCGTCTATCTGCTGGGCGCCGACGAGATCGACACCGCGAAGCTGGGATCGGCCTTTGTGATCTATCAGGGGCACCACGGCGATGCCGGCGCCCATCGCGCCGACGTGGTCCTGCCGGGGGCCGCCTATACCGAAAAGAACGGCACTTACGTCAACACCGAGGGCCGCGTGCAGCTCGGCCGTCTTGCGGCGTTCCCGCCGGGCGAAGCGCGCGAGGACTGGAAAATCCTGCGCGCTCTGTCGGAAAAGCTGGGCCAGCCGCTGCCTTACGACAATCTCGGCCAGGTCCGCCGCCGCCTCGTCGCCGTCAACCCGGTGTTCGGCACGCTCGAGGAAGCGAAGCCGGGTGCCTGGGGCGCCTTCGGCCAGGCGGGCGCGATGGGTTCGGAGCCTTTCGTCTCGCCGATCTCCAACTTCTACATGACCGATCCGATCAGCCGCGCCTCGCCGACCATGGCCGAGTGCACGAGCGTGTTCGTGAACGGCCAGGCCAGGACCGGTACCCATGGCTGAGTTCCTGACCGTCTACGCCTATCCGACCGCGATCATCCTCGCGCAGATCGTCGCGATCATCCTGCCGCTGCTGCTGGCCGTCGCCTACCTGACCTTCGCCGAGCGCAAGGTCCTGGCGGCGATGCAGCTCCGCCGTGGCCCGAACGTCGTCGGCCCCTTCGGCCTGTTCCAGCCGATCGCCGACGGACTCAAGCTGCTGTCAAAGGAGACGATCCTTCCGGCCGGCGCCAACCGCGCGGTCTTCCTGATGGCGCCGATGCTCACCTTCATCCTGGCGCTGATCGGATGGGCGGTGATCCCGTTCGGCGAGGGCATCGTGCTCGCCGACATCAATGTCGGCATCCTCTATCTCTTCGCGATCTCCTCGCTCGGCGTCTACGGCGTGATCATGGCCGGCTGGGCGTCGAACTCGAAATACGCCTTCCTCGGCGCGCTCCGCTCGGCGGCGCAGATGGTGTCCTACGAAGTCTCGATCGGCTTCGTCATCATCACCGTCCTGCTCTGCGTCGGCTCGCTGAACCTGACCGACGTCGTGCTGGCGCAGCGGAATCTCTGGTTCTGCATCCCGCTGCTGCCGATGTTCGTGATCTTCTTCATCTCCGGCCTCGCCGAGACGAACCGGCTTCCCTTCGACCTTCCCGAAGGCGAGTCCGAGATCGTCGCCGGCTTCATGGTCGAGTACTCGTCGATGAGCTTCGCGCTCTTCTTCCTCGGCGAGTACGCGAACATGATCCTGGTCTCGGCGATGACCGCGATCCTGTTCCTCGGCGGCTGGCTGCCGCCGTTCGACATCGCGCCGTTCAACTGGATTCCGGGACCGATCTGGTTCGCGCTCAAGATCGCGTTCCTGCTGTTCTGCTTCCTTTGGGTGCGCGCCACCTTCCCGCGTTATCGCTACGACCAGCTCATGCGGCTCGGCTGGAAGGTCTTCCTGCCGATCTCGCTCGCCTGGGTGGTCTTGACCGCCGGCTTCCTTGTCGCGTTCGACAAGGTGCCGTGACGGAGGAATGACATGGCTGTCTTAGGCAACGCCGCGAAGAGCCTGCTGCTCGGAGAGCTGATCTCCGGCATGGCCATCACCTTGCGCTACTTCTTCACGCCCAAGGTGACGCTGAACTATCCCTACGAGAAGGGCCCGCTCAGCCCGCGCTTTCGCGGCGAGCACGCGCTTCGCCGCTACCCGAACGGCGAGGAGCGCTGCATCGCGTGCAAGCTGTGCGAGGCGGTGTGCCCGGCGCAGGCGATCACGATCGAGGCCGAGCCCCGCGAGGACGGCAGCCGCCGCACCACGCGCTACGACATCGACATGACCAAGTGCATCTACTGCGGCTTCTGCCAGGAAGCCTGCCCGGTGGATGCGATCGTCGAGGGGCCGAACTTCGAGTTCGCCGCCGAGACCCGCGAGGAGCTCTTCTACAACAAGGAGAAGCTGCTCGAGAACGGCGACCGGTGGGAGTCGGAGATCCAGGCCAACCTCGTCGCCGACGCGCCGTACAGGTGAGCCGACCATGGTGATCCAGGCGCTCTCCTTCTATCTCTTCGCGCTGGTGGCAGTGGCCTCCGGCGTCATGGTCATCTCGGCCAGGAACCCGGTCCACTCGGTCCTGTTCCTGATCCTCGCCTTCTTCAACGCCGCCGGCCTCTTCGTCCTGATGGGGGCCGAGTTCCTGGCGATGATCCTGGTCATCGTCTATGTCGGCGCGGTCGCCGTGCTGTTCCTGTTCGTCGTCATGATGCTCGACATCAACTTCTCGCGCATGCGCCAGGGCCTGCTCCGCTACCTGCCGGTCGGCGCCGCGGTCGGGCTCATCCTGCTGGCCGAGCTCGTGCTGATCTTCGGCTCCTGGATCGGCGCGCCCGACGGTGCCCAGACCCGGCCGATGCCGCCGATCTCTGAGATGAGCAACACCGAGGCGCTGGGCCGCATCCTCTATACCGACTACGTCTACCTGTTCCAGGCGTCGGGCATGGTGCTGCTGGTGGCGATGGTCGGTGCGATCGTGCTGACGCTCCGCCAGCGCGGCGGCGTCCGCCGCCAGACCATTGGCACCCAGGTCGCGCGCACGAAGGCGGAGTCGGTCGAGGTCGTGAAGGTCCGGACGGGGAGCGGCGTCTGATGTTCGTGATCACGCTCGGCCACTACCTGACCGTCGCCGCGATCCTGTTCACGCTCGGCGTGTTCGGCATCTTCCTCAACCGCAAGAACGTCATCATCATCCTGATGTCGGTCGAGCTCATGCTGCTCGCCGTCAACATCAACCTGGTGGCGTTCTCGGCGCACATGGGCGACCTGGTCGGCCAGGTCTTCGCCATGTTCGTGCTGACCGTCGCCGCCGCCGAGGCGGCGATCGGCCTTGCGATCCTCGTGGTCTACTTCCGAAACCGCGGCTCGATCGCGGTCGAGGACATCAACCTGATGAAGGGCTGACGGACGTGCTGCACGCCGCTCCTGTCTTCCTGCCTCTCCTCGGCGCGATCATCGCCGGCCTGTTCGGCCGCCTGATCGGGGACCGCGGGTCGCAGCTCGTCACTGTCGGCTGCATGGCGCTGGCCGCCGTTACCGGCGCCTACGTCTTCTACGACGTCTCCCTGATGGGCCACACGCGAACGATCGAGATCGCGTCCTGGATCGTCTCCGGCTCCTTCGACGTGACCTGGTCGGTCAGGCTCGATGCGCTGTCGGCGACGATGATCGGCATGATCTCGCTCGTCTCGTGCATGATCCACATCTACTCGTGCGGCTACATGGCCCATGACGACTCGATCCCGAGGTTCATGGCCTATCTGAGCCTGTTCACCTTCTTCATGCTGATGCTGGTGTCGGCTGACAACTTCGTTCAGCTGTTCTTCGGCTGGGAAGGCGTCGGCCTCGCGTCGTACCTGCTGATCGGCTTCTGGTACCAGAAGCCCTCGGCGAACGCCGCGGCGATGAAGGCCTTCATCGTCAACCGCGTCGGCGACTTCGGATTCGCGCTCGGCATCTTCGGCGTGTTCATGGTCTTCGACTCGGTCGGCTTCGACGCGGTCTTCGCGGCGACGCCGGGCAAGGTTGGCACCACGATCAACTTCCTCGGATGGAACCTCGACACGCTGACGACGATCTGCCTCCTGCTGTTCGTCGGCGCGATGGGCAAGTCGGCGCAGCTCGGCCTGCACACCTGGCTGCCGGACGCGATGGAAGGCCCGACCCCGGTCTCGGCCCTGATCCATGCGGCGACCATGGTCACCGCCGGCGTGTTCATGGTTTGCCGGCTCTCGCCGATGTTCGAGTACGCGCCGACCGCGCTCGCGGTCGTCACCGTCGTCGGCGCCTCGACCGCGATATTCGCCGCGACCGTCGGCCTGACGCAGTACGACATCAAGCGGGTGATCGCGTATTCGACCTGCAGCCAGCTGGGCTACATGTTCTTCGCCGCTGGCGTCTCGGCCTACCAGGCGGCGATGTTCCACCTGATCACGCACGCCTTCTTCAAGGCCCTCCTGTTCCTCGGCGCCGGCTCGGTCATCCACGCCATGTCCGACGAGCAGGACATGCGCAAGATGGGCGGCATCTGGAAGCTGATCCCGGTGACCTACGCGCTGATGTGGATCGGCAATCTGGCGCTCGCGGGCGTTCCGCCCTTCGCCGGGTTCTTCTCGAAGGACATCATGCTGGAAGCCGCCTATGCCGCGCATTCCGGCGTCGGCATGTACGCCTTCGTCATGGGCACCTTCGCCGCGCTGCTCACCGCCTTCTACTCCTGGCGCCTGCTGTTCCTGACCTTCCACGGCGCACCCAGGGCCGACCATCACACGATGGAGCACGTGCACGAGTCGCCGCAGATCATGCTGGCGCCGCTCTATGTGCTGGCGATCGGTGCGATCGTCGCCGGCTTTGCGCTCAACGGTCTCTTCGTCGGCGACGGCCGCGAGCATTTCTGGGGCAACGCGATCTTCGTACTGCCCGACCACGACACGGTCGAGCACGCGCATCACGTGCCGCTCTGGGTCAAGCTGATGCCGACCATCGCCGCGGCACTCGGCATCGCCGGCGCCTACATGGCCTATATCGTGAGCCCGGAGATGCCGGGACGCATGATCGAGGCGTTCCGCGGCATCTGGCTGTTCCTCTACAACAAGTGGTACTTCGACGAGCTCTATGACTGGCTGTTCGTCAGGCCGGCCTTCTGGATCGGCCGCAGCCTGTGGAAGGGCGGCGACGGGGCGGTGATCGACGGGCTCGGCCCCGACGGCATCGCCGCGACCACGGTCGCGGCTGCCCGCAGGGCAGGGCGGATGCAGACCGGCTACGTCTACCACTACGCCTTCGCCATGCTGATCGGCGTCGTGATCCTGGCGAGCTTCTACCTCTACCGGATGGGGCGCTAGACGATGAGCGATTGGCCCATCCTGTCGCTGACGACGTTCCTGCCGCTCGTCGGCGCGGCGATCATCCTCCTGACCCGGGGATCGCCCGAGGTCGTGGCGCGCAACGCGCGCTGGATCGCGCTCTGGACCTCGGTGATCGTCTTCTTCGTGTCGCTGCCGCTCTGGCTCAACTTCGATCCGGACGTCTCGGACTTCCAGTTCGTCGAGAAGGCGGCATGGATCCCGGCCTTCGGGATCAACTATCACATGGGCGTCGACGGCATCTCGATGTTCTTCATCCTGCTGTCGACCCTGCTGACGCCGATCTGCGTGCTGGCGAGCTGGGAAGCGGTCGAGCACCGGGTCAAGGAGTACATGGTCGCGTTCCTGGTGCTCGAGACCTTCATGGTCGGCACCTTCGCCGCGCTCGACTTCGTCGTCTTCTACATCTTCTTCGAAGCCGTCCTGATCCCGATGTTCCTGATCATCGGCGTGTGGGGCGGGGCGCGCCGGGTCTATTCGGCCTTCAAGTTCTTCCTCTACACGCTCACCGGCTCGGTCCTGATGCTGCTGGCGATCCTCGCCATCTTCTTCGAGACCGGGACCACCGACATCCCGACGCTGATGTCGGCGCACCTGCCGCTCGCCATGCAGAAGTGGCTGTGGCTCGCCTTCTTCGCCTCGTTCGCGGTCAAGGTGCCGATGTGGCCGGTCCACACCTGGCTGCCCGACGCGCACGTGGAAGCGCCGACGGCGGGCTCGGTGATCCTCGCCGGCGTGCTCCTGAAGATGGGCGCCTACGGCTTCCTCCGCTTCTCGGTGCCGATGCTGCCGGAGGCGACCCACTACTTCACGCCGCTGATCTATGGACTCTCGGTGGTGGCGGTGATCTACACCTCGCTGGTGGCGCTGGCCCAGGAGGACATGAAGAAGCTGATCGCCTATTCGTCGGTCGCCCATATGGGCTACGTGACGATCGGCATCTTCGCCCTCAACACCCAGGCGGTGACCGGCGCGGTCTACCAGATGCTGAGCCACGGCGTCGTCTCGGCCGCGCTCTTCCTCTGCGTCGGCGTCGTCTACGACCGCATCCACAGCCGCGAGATCGCGCGCTACGGCGGCTTGGTCAACCGGATGCCGGCCTACGCCTTCACCTTCATGGTCTTCACCATGGCCTCGGTCGGCCTACCCGGAACCTCCGGCTTCGTCGGCGAGTTCCTGGTGCTGACCGGCGCCTTCCAGGCCTCGACCCTGGTGGCGACGCTCGCGACCTCGGGCGTCGTCCTGGGCGCGGCCTACATGCTCTACCTCTACCGGCGCGTGATCTTCGGCAAGCTCGAGAAGGAGGATCTGAAGTCGATCCTCGATCTCTCCTGGCGCGAGGTCGCGGTGTTCGCGCCGCTGGTGGTGCTGACCATCTGGATGGGCGTCTACCCGGTCTCCTTCACCCGGCCGATGCACGTCTCCATCGTCAACCTCGTGACCAAGTACGAGACCGCCCAGGTCCCGCGCCCCTCGACGGTCGCGGACGCCCGGCGCTAGGACCATGCCCATGACCTCGATCCCGCTGATGCCGGCACTGCCGGAGATCTGGCTGGCGGTAGCCGGCATGGCGCTCCTGATGATCGGCGTCTTCCGCGGCGACAAGGGCACGCGCAGCCTCTCCTGGCTCGCGGTGCTGGTGCTGCTGGTCGCGGCCTTCCTGGTGATGGGCGGAGCCCCTGGCCGCACTGTCGCCTTCGGCGGCCAGTTCGTGACCGACGCCTTCGCGATCTTCGTCAAGGTCCTGGTGCTGCTGGGCTCGGCGGTCTCGATCATCCTCGCTCTTGACTACATCGAGAGGGAGGAAATGGGGCGCTTCGAGTATCCGGTGCTGATCGTGCTGGCGACGCTCGGCATGCTGGTCATGGTCTCGGCCAACGACCTGATCACGCTCTATCTCGGCCTCGAGCTGCAGTCGCTGGCGCTCTACGTCGTCGCGTCTTTCCAGCGCGACCGCATCCGCTCGACCGAGGCCGGACTCAAGTACTTCGTCCTCGGCGCGCTGTCGTCCGGCATGCTGCTCTATGGCTGCTCGATGATCTATGGCGCGACTGGCGCCACCGGCTTCGAGGCGATCGCCCAGTCGGTCGCCGACAACGAGGGCGCCGCCTCGATCGGCCTGGTCTTCGGCATCGTGTTCCTCGCCGCCGGCCTCGCCTTCAAGGTCTCGGCGGTGCCGTTCCACATGTGGACGCCCGACGTCTACGAGGGCGCGCCGACACCGGTGACAGCGCTGTTCGCGATCGCGCCGAAGGCCGCCGCGGTGGCGCTGTTCGTCCGTGTCATGATCGGGCCGTTCGGCGAGCTGGTGATCGACTGGCGTCCGATCCTGATGGCGATCTCGATTGGCTCGATGGCGCTTGGGTCCATCGCCGCGATCAACCAGACCAACATCAAGCGCCTGCTGGCCTACAGCTCGATCGGCAACATGGGCTATGCGCTGGTCGGCCTCGCCGCCGGGACAGAGTCCGGCGTCCGTGGCGTCCTCATCTATCTCGCGATCTACCTGGTGATGACGGCCGGCTCCTTCGCCGTCGTGCTGTCGATGCGCCAGGGCGGCAAGATGGTCGAGAGCATCTCCGACCTCGCCGGCCTCTCCAGGACCCACCCGGCGATGGCGATGGCCTTCGCGATCTTCCTGTTCTCGCTCGCCGGGATACCGCCGCTCGCCGGGTTCTTCGGCAAGCTCTATGTCTTCCTCGCCGCGGTCGAGGCGGGCCTCTACGCGCTGGCGGTGATCGGCGTGCTGACCTCGGTGGTGGGCGCCTTCTACTACCTCCGCATCATCAAGATCATGTACTTCGACGAGGCGGCGACGCCGCTCGACAAGGACGCGATCGGCGGCACGGTCGGCGCGGTGCAGGCGGTCAGCGCGCTGCTGATCCTGCTGTTCTTCATCTGGCCGAGCCCGGTGCTGACCACGGCGGCGATGGCCGCACGCGCGCTCTTCCCGGCATGACGCTGCCCGCCGAATTCCGGCGGGTCGCGTACGAAGAGGTCGGATCCACCAACGCCGAGGCGCTCCGCCTCGCCGAATCCGGTGCGCCCGAGTTCACTTACGTGACCACGCGGCGCCAGTCGGCCGGCCGCGGCCGTCGCGGCAAGACCTGGGTCTCGCCCGAGGGCAACCTCTACGCAACGATCGTGCTGAGGCCCGACCGGCCGCCCTCGGTGATCTCGCAGCTTTCCTTCGTCGCGGCGCTCGCCGTCGGCGACCTCGTCGACCGGCTCGGCGTCACCGGCAGCGTCGGCTTCAAGTGGCCGAACGACGTGCTCGTCGACGGTGCCAAGATCTGCGGCATCCTTCTCGAAGGCGGGCAGGGGCACCTGGTCGCCGGCATCGGCGTCAACATCGCGCATTTTCCGCCCGACACGCCCTATGGAGCGACCTCGGTTGCCGCCAAGGGAGGACGCGCCGATCTCGAAGAGGCAACCGACGGCCTCGCGGCCGCGTTCCTGGAACGCTACCGCCTCTGGCTGGACGAGGGGTTCGCGCCCGTGCGCGAGGCGTGGCTCGCGCGCGCCATCGGCCTCGGCCGCGAGATCCGGGTGACCTTCCGCGAGGGTGACACCGACACCGGCATCTTCTCGGCCCTGGACGAATCCGGCGCCATCGTGTTGACCCGCGCGGGGGGCAGCCGGAAGATCACCGCCGGAGAGATCTTCTTCGCCGCATGAACAAGTCCAAGAAATCCTCCGAGCTTCTCTTCCTGCCGCTGGGCGGGGCCGAGGAGATCGGGATGAACCTCAATCTCTACGGCTACGGCGGCAAGTGGCTGATCGTCGATTGCGGCGTCACCTTCGGCGACGAGACGACGCCGGGCGTCGAGTTGATCCTTCCGGACCCCGAGTGGATCGTCGAGCGCCGCAAGGATCTTGTCGGCATCGTCGCGACCCATGCGCACGAGGATCATATCGGCGCGATCCCGTATCTCTGGCCGCAGCTGGGCTGCCCGGTCTATGCGACGCCGTTCACCGCCGCGGTGCTGAAGCGGAAGCTCCAGGAAGCGGACCTCGCCCGCCGGGTCGAGATCAGGCCGATTCCGGTCTCGGGCAGCTTCCGGATCGAGCCCTTCGACCTCGAGCTGATCCACCTGACCCACTCGATCCCCGAGCCGATGGCGATCGCGTTGAAGACGCCGGCGGGGACGGTGCTGCACACCGGAGACTGGAAGTTCGATCCGGATCCCCTGATCGGCCCCGTCGCCGACGAGGCGGCGCTCCGCCGGCTCGGCGACCAGGGCGTGCTGGCGCTGGTCGGGGACTCGACCAACGTCTTCGTCGCCGGCGAGGCGGGGTCGGAAGCGGATGTCCGCCGGAACCTCGAGGACCTGGTCGGCCGCTTCAGGGAGCGGGTCGTCGTCGCCTGCTTCGCCTCCAACGTGGCGCGTTTGGAGTCGATCGCGCTCGCCGCCAAGGCGCATGACCGCCATGCGGCCCTGGTCGGGCGCTCGCTCTGGCGCATGTACGACGCCGCGAAAGAGGCAGGATATCTCCGCGACCTGCCGCCCTTCGTCACCGAGCACGACGCCGGCTTCCTGCTGCGCGACAAGGTCGTGATGATCTGCACCGGAAGCCAGGGCGAGCCGCGCTCGGCGCTGTCGCGGATCGCGTCGGGGACGCACCCGCACGTGACGCTCGAGCCGGGCGACGCCGCGATCTTCTCCTCGCGCAACATCCCGGGGAACGAGCGCGCGATCGCCAAGCTGCAGAACCAGCTCTCGAAGCTCGGCGTCGAGATCGTGACGACGGCGGAGGAGGCGGGGGTGCACGTCTCCGGCCATCCGGCGCGCGACGAGCTCGCCCGCATGTACCAGTGGGTCCGCCCGCGCGTCGCGATCCCGGTCCATGGCGAGGCGCGTCACCTGGCCGAGCACGCCAAGCTCGCCCGCGAATGCCAGGTGCCGGAGGCGGTCGTCTCCGAGAACGGCTCGATCGTACGCCTGGCGCCGGGACCGGCGACGGTGGTCGAGCGCGTGACCGCGGGCCGTCTCGCCCTCGACGGCACCCAGCTGGTGCCGCTGGATGGCGGCGCCATGCGGGCGCGGAAGAAGCTGATGACCCACGGCATCGCCGTGGTGACCCTGGTGGTCGGCCGCGGCGGCAAGCTCGAGGCCGATCCGGTCGTGAGCCTCCAGGGCGTGGTCGACAACGACACCAGCGAAGGGCTGATCGAGGGCGCGGCCGATGCCGTCGCTGGCGCCTTCGAGGACCTCGGCAAGGGCGAGCGCCGCGACGACGACGCGGTGCGGGAGGCGGCGAGGCTCGCGGTCCGCCGCTTCGTCAACGCCGAGGTGGGCAAGAAGCCGCAGACCGAGGTCCACCTCGTCCGGCTATGATGCGGACTTAAACGAACGGAGCGACCATGATCGGCCGCCTCAACCATGTCGCGATCGCCGTGCCGGACCTGGAAGCCGCCTCGTCCACCTATCGCGGACTGCTGGGGGCCCAGGTGTCGAGCCCGGTCGCCATGCCGGCGCATGGCGTCACCACCGTCTTCGTGACTCTGCCCAACACCAAGATCGAGCTCCTGCACCCGCTGGGCGAGACCTCGCCGATCGCGGGCTTCCTCGCCAAGAACCCCTCCGGCGGCATCCACCACGTCTGCTACGAGGTCGAGGACATCCTGGCCGCCCGCGACGCCCTCAAGGCGGCGGGGCTCCGGGTCCTCGGCGACGGTGAGCCCAAGATCGGCGCCCACGACAAGCCGGTGCTGTTCCTGCACCCGAAGGACCTCTACGGCACCCTGGTCGAGCTGGAGCAGGCCTGAGCACCGCCATGACCTGGGCAACCGGCATCATGGTCTATGTCGTGCTCTGGTGGCTCTCGTGGTTCACCGTCCTGCCCCTCAAGGTCGAGGTTCCGGACAACGTGCCGGCCGGGCAGGCGACCAGTGCGCCCTCCAACCCCCGACTCGTCTGGAAGGCCGGCCTCGCGGCCCTCATCGCCGCGGTATTCTGGGGTGTCATCTGGTGGCTGGTGACCTTCGATCCGTTCGGCTTCGACTTCATCGGACGTGAATAGATCAATAGATTGAAGACATTGTTGTGACATTTGCCGACATCGCTTGAACGCGGTGCGATCTATGCAAACATCTGCGCGGAGGGGGATTTCTTCGTCAAAAGGACGGAGGTCTCTATGCGGCAAAGTCCCTGGCGCTCGATCGCTTTCGCATCGGCGCTCCTGATTGCCGGCATCTGGGCAGTGGGCTCCGGCTGGCGGGTTTCCGAAGCCTGGCCGGTCCGAGACGCACTCGCCCGCGTCGACTTGGCGCGCGAGGAGATCGCCTGCGGCAACCGCTCGGTGTCGCCCGCCAATCAGCAGCGCTGCCGGGATCTGGCCGAGATCATGAGCCGCAGCGAGCAGGCCGAGGCCTACTTCCTCGACGGCTTGGTCGTGTTCGGGCCCACCCTCCTTTTGCTTGGCGCCGCCTTCTGGATCCGGCGGGGGCAGGGCGGCGGCCGGCACAACGGCCACCCCGGGCACCATCATCATCGCCGGCCATCTGCGGCGTAGAAGCGGCGGCCGTCGGCGACCTATAACGGGGCCATGTCAGGCTATTGCCGGGTCGCGCCCGGTCATCCGGTCCATGGGCCGTATCACGACACCGAGCACGGGTTCCCGGTCGACGACGACCGCGTGCTTTTCGAGCGGCTGATCCTGGAGATCAACCAAGCCGGCCTCTCCTGGCTGGTCGTCCTCAACAAGCGCGAGGCCTTCCGGAAGGCGTTCCGCGACTTCGACCCGGCGAAGGTCGCACGCTTCGGAGACAGTGACCGGGCTCGGCTGATGAGCGACGCCGGCATTGTCCGAAACCGTCTCAAGGTCGAGGCGGCGATCCACAACGCTCAGGTCGTGCTCGACCTCCAGAAGAGCCATGGCAGCTTCGCCGCCTGGATCGAGGCGAACCATCCGCTTTCCAAGGAGGAGTGGATCACTCTCTTCCGGAAGACTTTCCGCTTCACCGGCGGGGAGATCGTCGGAGAATTCCTGATGAGCATCGGCTATCTACCCGGCGCGCATGCCGAGGACTGTCCGGTGCACAAGAAAATCCTGAAATCGAAGCCGGCCTGGAAGACTTCAGCCGGCAAGAAAAAGGGCTAGAAACGAAACAAGGGCCTTTCGGCCCTTGTAGTCGTCCCCCGAGGATCCTCCCCAAACCCGGGCAACAGCCTTCGGTCTTTCGACCTCGGCTTTCATTCTTCTTCTTATGTCCAAGATGTAACCCAACGGCTTTGGGTTGTCACGCTCAATTTTTGGCCTCAGCGCCGCTTTCAGCGCCGGTTTATGGGCAGTTTGCGGGCAAAACCCTCACCTCGGCCGTGCGTTGACGCCGAGGTTCCGGCCTCGTACGGTCACGCCCGCTTTTCGATCAAACCGCCCGCCGGAGCTCACCCCATGGCCTTCAAGCCGTTGCACGACCGCGTCGTGGTCAAGCCGCTCGACCAGGAAACCAAGTCGAAGGGCGGGATCATCATTCCCGACACGGCGAAGGAGAAGCCCCAGGAGGGCAAGATCATCGCCGCCGGTCCCGGCGCCCGTGACGAGAGCGGCAAGCGCGTGCCGCTGGGCGTGAAGGTCGGCGACCGCGTCCTCTACGGCAAGTGGTCGGGCACCGAGGTGAAGGTCGACGGCGAGGACGTCGTCGTCATGAAGGAATCCGACCTCTTCGGCATCGTCGGCTGACGCCTAAGCCGGTGAAGATCGATCTCGAGGCCGTCGCCCGGCACATCGCCGAGGTCGCTGCCGAGGAGATCATGCCGCGCTTCGGCCGGCTGGCGGTCGGCGACGTCGAGGAGAAGACTCCCGGCGACCTGGTGACGGCTGCGGACAAGGCGGCCGAGCTGCGCCTGACGCCGATCCTGCAGGGATTGGTGGCCGGCTCGCTGGTCGTCGGCGAGGAGGCGACCTCGGCCGACCAGAGCCTGCTGGAGCATCTCGCCGGCGACGCGCCGGTCTGGGTGATCGATCCGGTCGACGGCACGCTCAACTTCGCCGCCGGCATCCCGATCTTCGGCGTCATGGTCGGCCTCGTACGCGGCGGCAACGTGCTCGCCGCTTGGATCCACGATCCGGTGCATGGCCGCACGATGATGGCCGAGGCCGGCGGCGGCACTCTAGTCGATGGCCGCAAGGTCCAGGTGGCGAAGCCGGCGGACGTCAAGCGCATGTCGGGCAACCTCGCCTTCCATACCGGCGATCGCGAGCAGGCGGCCCGCGTCGCGCGCAACGCCGACAAGCCGGCGTCGATCATCTCGCTCCGCTGTGCGGCGGCCGATTACTTCAACCTGGCCGAGGGGCGCACCCACTTCGCGCTGTTCAACCGCACCTGGCCCTGGGATCACGCGCCGGGCTGGCTCCTGCACAAGGAAGCCGGGGGCTTCGGCCTCTTCCTCGACAACACGCCCTACCGTCCGACCGAGATCTATCGCCGCCTGTTCCTCGCGCCCGACGAGGGAAGCTGGCGCTCGCTCGTCAATTCGCTGGCGCTGGTCGAACGCCGACAGCACGTTCGTTAGAGAAATCCGCCTCTTCCTTGAAGGAGTTCCAGATGTCCGACGCGCCCAAGCCCGCCCAGACGCCCCGCAACGTCGCCTTCCTCGGCCTCGGCGTGATGGGCTATCCGATGGCGGGACACCTCGCCCGCGCCGGACACAAGGTCACCGTCTACAACCGCACCGAAGCCAAGGCGAAGGCGTGGGCGGCCGAGTACGGCGGCAAGTCGGCGGCGACGCCGGCCGAGGCAGCCAAGGGCGCCGACATCGTCTTCTGCTGCGTCGGCAACGACGATGATCTCCGCAGCGTCGTCTACGGCGACAAGGGGGCGTTCGCCGGCATGACGAAGGGCACGATCTTCGTCGACCACACCACGGCCTCGGCCGAGGTCGCGCGCGAGATCGAGGCCGCCGGGGCGAAGCTCGGCATCGGCGTGCTCGATGCGCCGGTCTCCGGCGGCCAGGCCGGCGCGGTCAACGGCAAGCTGACGGTCATGGTCGGCGGCAAGCCCGAGACCTATGCCAAGGCCGAGGAGACGATGGGGACCTACGCCCGCGCCGTTACGCATCTGGGCGCATCGGGTGCTGGCCAGCTCTGCAAGATGGTCAACCAGATCTGCATCGCCGGTGTGGTGCAGGGCCTGGCGGAGGGTATCAACTTCGCAGTCCGCTCCGGGCTGGACGCGAAGAAGGTCGTCGACGTGATCTCCAAGGGCGCCGCCCAGTCCTGGCAGATGGAGAACCGCGGCAATACCATGGTCGATGGCAAGTTCGACTTCGGCTTCGCCGTCGACTGGATGCGCAAGGACCTCGGCATCTGCCTGGAGGAGTCCAAGCGCAACGGCGCGCTGCTGCCGATGACCGCGCTGGTCGACCAGTTCTACGCCCATGTGCAGAAGCGGGGCGGCGGGCGCTGGGACACCTCCAGCCTGATCCACCTGCTCGCGAACCTCTAGGCGATCCACCAGATCGCGACGAGAGTCGCGATCGCCGAGAGCGTGAAGACGACGTCGCGGGTGGTCACGTGCGGGACGCGCCAGGGCGAGCTGCGCGTCGCGGCGCTGAGCCCGCGGAGCTCCATCGCGAGCGCCGCGGAGCCGGCGCGGCGGATCGCGCCGGCGAGCAGCGTGATCCCGAGCGATGGGTTCATCCCGGCCCAGACGCGGCGGAAGCCGGAGCCCGGACCGCCGGGGATCGAGGCGCGGGCGATCAGCCGGGCCATCCGCGCTTCCTCGGCGAGCGCCGGCAGGAACTGGATCGCGGCGAGCGCGCCGTAGACGAAGCGCCGCGGCAGATGCAGGCGATGGACGAGCGCGCGGCCGAGATCGGCGGGCTCGGTCGTATAGGCGAACAGCATTGAGACGAGGCCGACCGCGATGGTGCGAAGCCCGACCGCGAGCGCCACCTGCCAGCCGGTCCAGCCATAGACGTTGCCGGGGGCCACTGCATAGATCCACGAGGACGTAACCGCGAAGAACAGGAAGGGCAGGAGCCCGAGCGTCAATGTCCTGAGCGGCATGTTCTCGGCACCGATCAGGATCGCGGCCAGTAGGACGATGAGGACGCCGAGTTCCGGCGCCTGATCGCTCAGGGTGGCGAAGCCGATGTAGATGAGGCCGACGATGAGCTTCACGAGCGGATCGAGCGTCCTCATGCGGCGAAGCTCCAGCCGAGGCGTGCGAGCAGGGCGGCGCCGGCGGGCGCCTTGAGAGGCAGGTGACCGGAGACGACGCTGCCGAGGAAGGCGAGGCTGGGCCGATCGACGGCGATGCGGCCGCTATCGAGCAACGCGATCCGGTCGGTCACGCGGGCGAGCCAGTCGAGGTCGTGGGCGACGATCATCACGGCGGAGCCGCGGGCCCGAAGCGCCTCGATGTCGGCATCCAGCGCGGCAAGGCCGATGGCGTCGAGTCCGGAAGCGGGTTCGTCCAAGATCACCAGGCGTGGCTCGGGCGGCGCCAACGCCAGGGCGAGGGCAAGTCGGCGTCGCTCGCCATGGCTGAAGGTCAGCGGGTGGCGCTCGGGCTCGGGGGCAAGGCCCGTGCGCGCGATCGCCCGCGCCGCGTCGTTCCAGGCGAGTCTGCGGCGCGCCGCTTCCGTCGCGAGGCTGCCGCTGGCGAAGGCGAGCGCCGGGTTCTGCGGCACGTAGATCGGCGCTTCCGCGTGGTGCCGGCGGACGACGCCAGCGGCCGGACTTAAGGCGCCAGCCGCGAGCAGGGCCAGCGTCGTCTTGCCGGCGCCGTTGCGACCGGTGATGCCGATGACTTCGCCTTGGCGCATTTCCAGATCGACGCTTTCGAGCACCGTCCTGCGGCCTCGACGCACGGCGGCGAAGTCGATGGTGAGCATCGGCGCTCCACTCGATGCGGCGGGCCTCTGATCGAAGCCAAGCGCTCTGCACGCGATCGGAATTGCGCGGGTGTCGCCTTCGGCGATGCCGGCCTTCTCGAGCGCCACGGCGACACGGACGGACGGCGGCAGGCGGAGGCCATGATCCATGCCCTCGGCAAGCGCACGCAGCGTCGGAGCCGTCTTGCCAAGCGCCGTCGGATGCCCCTCGGCAGACAGCACCAGCACACGGTCGGCGAGGGCGGCAACCTGGTCCAGGCGATGCTCGACCAGCAGCGCGGCAGCGCCCTGCCTGCAGGTCTCGTGCAGCGCGGCGACGGCATCCGCTGCCGCCTCGCCGTCGAGATGGGCGACCGGCTCGTCGATCACCAAGGCGCCCGGCTTCTCGGCCAGGGCCGAGGCGAGCGCCAGGCGCTGGCGCCAGCCGCCGGAGAGCGTCAGCGTGCGCTCGCGCCGGCCGAGGCCGAGCGCGGGCGGGCGGCCCAGCGTGTCCTCGATGCGGCGATCGATCTCGCGCGGCTGGAGGCCGCGGTTCTCGAGCGCGAAGGCGATCTCGTCCTCGACCGTAAGGGCGACCAGCTGTGCGTCCGTGTCCTGCAGGACCGAGGCGGCAATGCCGGTACCGGTCGCGAGCAAGCGGTCGCCCAGCCCCGCCCAGCGCACGTCGCCTCGGCGCTCGGCCGAAACGAGCGAGGGAATGGCGCCGAGAAGGGCGAGGGCGAGCGTGGTCTTGCCGCTGCCGGACGGCCCGACCAGCGCGACCCGCTCGCCGGCATGAAGCGTCAGCGAGACGTCGTGAACGGCATCGCGGATCGCGCGCGGAAAGCGGACGCCGACCCCGTCGGCGACGAGGACGACCTCGGCGCTCGACGAGAGAGCGTTAGGCGGCAGCGCGCTTGTCTTCGTCGATCCTGAGGCCATCGAGGGAGCCGGTTCGCTGCAGCGACCGGGCGATCACCCGGCCGAGCCAGCCCGCCAGGATCATCCCGCTGAGCACGCGGATGACGAACATGGTGACGAGCAGCGTCGGGCTTAACGCTCCGTAGCTGAATCTGATCCACGTGTAAGCGAAGCTGAACACCGCGGCCGAAGCGCCGGACGCCAGCAGCACCGCCATGTCGTAGCGTTTCCAGCGGGTTGCGGCGAAGGGGAGTTCCGCACCGGCGCCCTGGACGACGCCGGTGAGAAGCAGGATCAGCCCGGCGGGATTGCCGGTCGCGACCTCGGCGATGGCGGCAACGACTTCCGCGAAGAAGGCGGCCCCGGGCTTGCGCACGATATAGGCCGCGACGACGGAGGCGACGCACCAGAGACCGAAGAAGATGTCGAGCGAGATCGGCCCGACCATCCCCTGGACCAACAGCCAGAGCTGCACGATCGCGAGATAGACGACGCCGAAAACGGCGCCGATGGCGGCGACCACGACGATCTCGCGCTGAGTCCATTGGTTCATGGCTGTTCCCCCGCTCAGCTCTTGTTGCTCGGGCTGTTGGCCGACACGGTGATGGTCAGCACCACATGCGCGTTGGCCGGCGCGAAATCGAGGTAGGAGCGTTCGATCGCGGCGAAGACCTCGGACGCGTCTCCCTTGAGCTTGGTGCAGAAGTTCTTGGAACGGTCGAAGACCTTGGCGCGCTTGAGGAAGTCGATGCAGGCGCCGATCCGCGCCATGTGCGCCTCGGTGCCGAGCGGGTAGAGCGAGATCTGCGCCGAGGCCTTGAGGCCGGAGAGCGTCCCCGGCGCATATCGCGCGAGCGAGGAGGCGACGAGGTCCTCGCCGTCCTTCATCGGCGGGATCGCCTCCGCCGAGCAGATCGGATCGTCGGATTCTCCGGGGCAGCCGCGCGACAGCGTTGCCGAGAGCACCACGTGATCGCCCTTGCTGGCGGTCGCGATGAAGGCATCGCGCATGGCGCGGACGATCGTATCCGGCGGCCCTACCATCAGCGTCGAGAGATCGTCGGTCTCGCGGCGGACCTGGTCCTTGTAGGCATCCAGCGCCGCGATGCCGCGCATGATCGCCGGGACGAAGTCCGCGGTCATCGGGTAGAGGGAAAACTGCGTGCCTGAGAACATGTAGGTCTCGCTCCGCTGGCATTACCCAGATCAGCTTTGAGGGTTGGACCTTGTCCTCTCAGCTCCGCGACGGAGCACCCCTGACGGATGCGGAGGCTAGACCGAAGCGGCTTCGGGGTAAAGCACCGATGCGAGGGCTTCCGCCTGCCGGAGCCGGGTCGCGACCCAGGCGGAGAGGTCGGGAGGCTGCCCGCGCTTCATCCGGAGGCTGCCCCAGAGGACGGCAACCGATGCTGCGACCATCTTGGCCCTCGCAAGCCGCTCGATCGTCATGCGCGGGTCGCGATAGCCGGCACGCAGCTGCGTTTCGTCGTCGGCACCGTATCCGGCTTCGAGCGAGAGATAGGCCAGGTCCCAGGCCGGGTCACCCATGCCGGCGTATTCCCAGTCGACCAGCATCAGTCGGTCGCCGGCGTCGATGAAGTTGTCCGGAACCGGGTCGCCGTGGATGGGCACGGGCTTCGACGGCTCGTCGTCCTCGGCATGCGCGATGGCCCGGATCAGCGCCGGCGAGAGCGGCGAACGGTCGAGCCCCCCGATGTAGCGCCGGATTGTCTCGAACGGATCGAAGCGGCGGCCGAGCTTCTCGCCGGACTGATGGAGTCGGGCGAAGAGCGCGCCGGCTCGCCTGGGCTCGATGCCGAGGCGCTCTACCCGCGTGATCCAGCGCGTGACCACGACGTCGCCGTCGGCATGGACGAGTTCCGGCCCGATGCCGAGTCGCCTGGCGAGGCTCAGCGCTTCCGCGGTGGCGGCGCCGTTCCGATAGCCGTCCGGATCCGGGGTACGGAGCTGGAATGCGAAGGCCTCGTCCGGCGTCTCGACCTTGAAGTTGACGTTGGTGAGCCCGCCTGCGTGCGCGACATGAACGCGATCGGGCGCGATCCCGGAAAGGGCCGGGATGCGGCGAAGGAAGGCGATGACCTCGTCGCGCTGCACGCGACGGAGGCTACGCCTGGGCGAGGGCTTCCTGGAAGAGGGCAGCGTCGACGTTGCCGCCGGAGGCGACGACGACGACGGTGCGTCCCTCGATCGGCGCCTTTCCGCTCAGCACCGCGGCGAGTGTCGTGGCGCCGCCCGGCTCCACCACCACCTTGAAGTGGCGGAAGGCGGTCGCCATCGCCTTCTTCACGTCCGTGTCGCTGACGGCAAAGCCGCTCTTCACGCGCTGCTTCGCGATCGCAAAGGTGATGTCGCCCGGCGTCGGTGCCATCAGGGCGTCGCAGATCGTGCGTGCCGCCGGATCGTTCTTCTCGAGCGTGCCCGAGGCCAGAGAGCGCGCCATGTCGTCCAGCCCGGCCGGCTCGACCGAGTGCACCAGGGTGTCGGGCAGGTCGGCCGAGAGCCCCAGCGCAACCCCGGTGACGAGGCCGCCGCCCGAGCAGGCGGCCAGCACCGCGTCGGGCCTGATCCCCATCGTCTTCGCCTGGGCGGCGATCTCGAGGCCGATCGTGCCTTGGCCGGCGATGATGCCGGGATCGTCGTAGGGCTTCACCAGGGTCGAGCCGCGCTCCTTCGACAGCCTGGCGCCGATCTCCTCGCGCGAGTCCTTGAAGCGGTCGTAGAGGATCACCTCGCCGCCGAAGGCGCGAGTGTTGGCGATCTTCATCGCCGGTGCATCCGCGGGCATGATCAGGCAGGCGGGCGTGTTCAGGAGCTTCGCCGCCGCGGCGACGCCTTGCGCGTGGTTGCCCGAGGAGAAGGCGACGACACCCTTCTTGCGGTCGGACTCGGGGATCATCGATATCCGGTTGTAGGCACCGCGGAACTTGAACGAGCCGGTCCTCTGCAACATCTCGCACTTGACCAGAAGGCGGCCGCCGAGCTCCTCGTTGAGGAGCTGGGATTCGATCAGCGGCGTGACGACCGCGACGGGCTGGATGCGCTCGGCAGCACGGCGCACATCGTCGTAGGTCGGAAGCGTGTCCGGCATGGAAGTCTCTTCGGCGCTAGGGACGGGCTCGAAGCCTAGAGGCCGAGCAGGGCGGGGATGTCGGAAAGGCTCTTGATCTCGAAGTCGGGCTGGGCGGGCAGGGTTTCGCGCGCCAGTCCGTGGCGGTTCACCCAGGCCACGCGGAAGCCGAAGTGCTTGGCAGCGTGCGCATCCCAGCCGTTGGCGCTCACGAAAAGAATCTTTTCGGCCTCGATCCCGAGCTTGGTCGCCGCGAGCTTGTAGACGGACGGATGCGGCTTGAAGACCTGCACGTCGTCGACCGAGATCGTGAGGTCGAGAACGCCGCGAAGGTTGTGGCCGTTGACCGCCCCCGCCAGCATGGTGGTCGAGCCGTTGGAGAGAATTGCCGTCCTGATCTTCTTCGCCTTGATCGCCGACAGCGTCGCCGATGCGTCAGCGAACAGCGGCGGCTCGAGATAAAGCTGCATCAGCACCGAGCGCAGCCTTGGGTCGTCGAGCTTGAGCGCGCCCAGCGCGTGGTCCAGCGCCTCGCCGGTGACGTGCCAGAAGTCGATATGCACGCCCATGAGGCTGCGGAGCCAGGTGTATTGAAGCTGCTTCTCGCGCCAGAGCCGTGCCAGGACCTCGGTCTTGTCGCCGAGCTTGTCTCGGCACGGTTCCACCAGGCGGGTAACGTCGAACAACGTTCCATATGCATCGAACACGCACGCGGCGATGTTCGCCAACGACGGATGAGCTGCCATCAATCCTTGCCTGAGCGCGGTGAAAAGGCGGGGCGGGGCGAGCTGGCACGCGCGGCCGGGGCCGGAGCCGAGACCGGTGCCGCCTCGACCACGGGCACGGCTTCGGGCGCCGGCGCCTCGTCGCGAGCGACCACGTCCTCGCTGTCGGTGCAGGTGCGGTCGGTCTCGAAGTCGCAGGCGTCGTCGGCGCTGGCCTTGCCGATGCGCGCCTTGGCGGTGACGCTCGCCTCGATCACGCCGCCGCAGCCGTAGAGGCACCAGCGGTTGACCGCCTGGGTCTGCGCGATCGGCGGCACGTTCTTGGTGCGCGAGCGATAGATGTGGAGACCTTCGAGCACGCGCTGGACGTAGTTTCGAGTCTCGGCGATCGGAATCTGCTCGATCCAGTCGAGCACGTCGACCTCGCCCTTGCGGATGTCGCCGTTGTCCCGGAGCCACCGCCTGATGCGGCCGGGTCCGGCGTTATAGCTGGCGATCGCCGCGATGTAGGAGCCGTCGAAGTCGTCGATCAGGCCGTTCAGGTACGAGCTGCCGAGGGTGATGTTGTAGCCCGGGTTCTGCGTCAGATCGCCGAGGTCGTACTTGATGCCGAGTTCCTTGGACACGATCTTCGCCGTCGCCGGCATCAGCTGCATCAGGCCCTGGGCCTTGGCCTTGCTGACCGCCCGCTGATCGAAGCCGCTCTCCTGCCGGATGATCGCATGGACCAGGGCGGACTCGGGGCCCTCGTTCTTCGGAAGCTTGATGATCGGGTAGCCGTCGTCGATCAGCACGTGGCCGTCGCGGGCGACGCGGCGGGCGACGGCGACCGCCGTATCCGTGCGTCCGGTGTTGCGGATATGGGCGAGCGCCAGGGCCTTCTCGCCCGGGGTGCGCGCCCGGTCGACCAGCGCGATGGAGAAGGCGACGAACAGCTCGTTGGGACCGAGCTCGTTCAGAATCTCGACGATCCGGGCGAGCTCGCTCTTCTTGAAGGCGGCGATCTCGGTTGCGGTCGCCTTCGGGTCGCCGGGCATCGCCGGCGGCGCGTCCGACATCTTTCCGGCGGCGATCTGGCCGTAGAAGGTGGTCACCTGATCGGCGGCCTTTGCGTACCAGACCTTGGCGCCGTTCGGATCCTTGAGCGCCTCGGCGGCGCGACCGGCCCAATAGGCGCCGCGGGACTTGCTGATCGGCGACGACACGTTGTCGTGGAGCCGGCGGAAATGGACGAGCGCCGTCTTCGGGTCGTCTAGGAAGCGGAGCGCGACGAAGCCGGCGAAGAACTCCGCGTCCGGCTGGACCTTGCCGCCCTCGGGCTTGTGCGAGATCGCGAGCTTGTAGGCGAGCGAGATGTCGCCGTCGCGGAGCGCCTGACGTGCCTGGTACTCGACCTCGCGCCACCAGAGATCGGGGCGGACGAGGTTCGCCGGCGGCTTCAGAAGAATCTCGCGTGCGCCGTCGTTCTGGCTGCGGATGCGTCGCCACTTTGCACGCTCGTAGAGATAGCCGGGATCGTTCTGCAGGCTGGCGGGGACCGCGGCCATCGCCTTGTCGACTCCGCCGGCGCCCGCCTTGAGCCGGAGCCTCGCCTCGGCGAGCGCCTTCTGGCCGGGCTCGACCCGGGTCAGCATGCGCTGATAGGGCGCGCCGGTCTTGCCGTCCCACAGCATCTTGTCGAGACGCGACCAGTGGTCCTGGGAGCGGATGGTGTCGCGGTAGCGGAGCAGGAAGTTCTTTTCCTGGGCGGCGTCGAAGTCGCCGTTGGTCCAGGCCTCGCGGACCAGCTCGGCGGCCTTTGCCTTCTGGCCGGTCCGCGCATAGGCCTCGGCCAGACGCATCTTGCCGGCGCCGAGCGGCGGGCTCTTCTGGAAATAGGCGATGACGTCCTGGTCCGTCATGTCGGACGGCATCGCCTCTTCGGCGCGCAGGCGGAGCGCGTGCTTGCCCGGCCAATCCGGGTTCAACGCCATGAACTGCAGGATCTCGTCGAAGCTCGCGCGCGAGGCGGCGCGGCGCAGCTCCATCCAGCGGATCAGCTTGGCGAGCGCGGGGTCCCGGGTCGCCATCGCCTGGGCGCGGTTGTAGTCGCCCTTCTCGGCGGCATCGAGCGCCACCTTCGCATAGCGGATCTCATCCGCCGGCAGGCCCGCGGCGGCCGGGTTCAGTGACAAGATGGCGACTGCCAATGCGACCGCGCAAGCGGTCCCAAGGCCGGTCCTCACCGGATTCTTCGCAAAAGTCATCAAGGTGCTCTATTCCCTGAGAGACCCCCCTGTCCGGCCGACATTCTAGTGGTGTGGCACCCGGGCAACAACCTTGCAGACAAAGTTTTACATAACTATCGTCCGATTACGTCCCTCCCGGGCGAAGTCTAAGGAGATCGTCATGTTCAAGGGTTCGCTCGTGGCGCTGATTACGCCGTTCACGGCCGCGGGCAAGCTCGACGAGAAGGGATTCCAGTCATTCGTCGCCTGGCAGATCGAAAACGGCACCCATGGGTTCATTCCTTGTGGCACGACGGGCGAATCTCCGACTCTCTCGCATGACGAGCACAAGCGAGTCGTCGAGCTCTGCATCGAGGTGGCGAAGGGCAAGCGTCCCGTCATCGCCGGCACCGGCTCCAACTCGACCGCCGAGGCGATCGAGTTCACCAAGCACGCCAAGGAAGCCGGCGCCGATGCCGCCCTGGTGGTAACGCCGTACTACAACAAGCCGACCCAGGAAGGCCTCTTCCTGCACTACAAGGCGATTCACGACGCGGTCGACCTGCCGATCATCATCTACAATATCCCCGGTCGCAGCGTGATCGACATGACCCCGGAGACGATGGGCAGGCTCGCGAAGCTGCCGAACATCGTCGGCGTCAAGGACGCGACCAACGACCTGACCCGGCCGTTCAAGACCAAGCGGACCTGCGGCGACAAGTTCGCCCAGCTCTCGGGCGAGGACGCGACTGCGCTGGCCTTCCTCGCCCAGGGCGGCGACGGCTGCATTTCGGTGACCGCCAACGTGGCGCCGCGCCAGCTCGCCGACATGCACGAGGCCTACCAGAAGGGCGACATGAAGAAGGCGCAGGCCATCAACGACCGCCTGATGCCGCTGCACGAGGCGCTGTTCGTCGAGACCAGCCCGGCGCCGGTCAAGTTCGCCGCCTCCCTCATCGGCAAGGGCCGGCCCGAGTGCCGCCTGCCGCTCGCGCCGGTCACCGATCCGACGAAGGAGAAGGTGTCGGCGGCGATGCGCGGCGCCGGCCTCATCAACTAGGAATCGTTCCCATGGCAGCGCCGCTGCCGGAGCGGATCGCGGCGCAGAATCGCCGCGCCCGCCACGAATATTTCATTCTCGAAACCCTCGAAGCCGGCGTCATGCTGGTTGGCACCGAGGTAAAGACGCTGCGCGCGGGCCATGCCTCGATTGCCGAGGCCTATGCCGGCGAGCAGAACGGCGAGCTGTTCCTGATGAACGCCTACCTGCCCGAGTTCAAGCAAGCGGCGAAGCAGTTCAACCACGAGCCGAAGCGTCCGCGGAAGTTGCTGGTGAAGCGCAAGGAGCTCGACAAGCTTCTGGGCGCCGTGCGTCGCGACGGCGTGACGCTGGTGCCGCTCTCGATCTATTTCAACGAGCGCGGCATCGCGAAGGTCCAGCTGGGTCTCGCCAAGGGCAAGAAGAAGGGCGACAAGCGCGAGACCGAGAAGAAGCGCGACTGGCAGCGCGAAAAGGGCCGCCTGATGCGGGACAAGGGCTAGCTCTCGGGGGCTAGCTGCGCGCGGCGATCACCTCGGCCGAGGCCAGGACCGCCTTCAGCTGCAATCCGGCGAGCACCTCGGTCGGCACCGGCTCCAGCCCCGCTTCCTTCCGGATGATCGTCATCTTGCCGCTCATCGTCGTCTGCGCGGATGCGGCGATCGCCTTCGCGTCCGCGTCGCCCTGATCGGCGCGCGACTGCGCCAGCCGGCGCAGCATCGCGAAGGGCCTGACCAGCGCCATCCGGGTCTTGAGGGCGCGAAGCGCGTATTCGCGGCGGCTGAGCCTGGGCCCCGGTTCCGGCCGTTCGCTGGACGGGGCGCCGGCAGCCCTGGCGCCGCGCTCGGCCTGCTCGAGCGCGAGCTGCAATTCATGATCGTCGCCGGACAGCGGCTGACGGGCCAGGCGCGGCAGGTCGCGCGCGAGCGCGCTCGCAATCTCGGCGTTCAAGGTCCGCGAGAGCGTGGCGACGTCGCCGAGCGAGAAGGCGGTCTCTGACTCGTCTGCGAGGATCCGGCTCGTCCACAGCGGGACCTCAGGCATCAGGCTGAAGGTGCCGAAGCGGTCGCGGGCATAGCCGCAGCTCGAGTTCCCCGCGCGCCAGTCGTTCGGCAGCTTGCCCGGCTCGGCCAGGCTGTGCAGCGGAAAGAACGCAGGTGCGTAAGCCGGCTCCCAGTAGCCCGTGTCGCCGACGGTGTTGAGGCCGAGCCCGGTCTCGGCGACCGCGGCGGAGATCGCCTGCGTCAGCGCGGGGATCGCCTCGGTCGTCAGGAAGAAGGCGCCGCCGAATTCCGAGCCGTGCAGCGAGGCCTGAAGCTGCGGCTTCGCCAGGTCGAGCGCGCGCTGCCAGCACCCAGTCTCCGGGATGGGATCGTCGAAGGCGTAGTCGCCGTTGCGAAGCGGGAAGGCGTATTCGGGTTGGCGATGGAAGGCGGGCCTGAAGAAATTCTGGATGTAGCTGGCGTGCGTGCGGGGACCCTTGAACCAGCCCTGGTTCATCGCCAGGCCGTCGATGTCGATCGCCTTGACGATATGCCAGCGGAACCTGCCCCGCGGCATCGTCCCGGCGAGCAGGCGTTCGATCAGCAGCTCGGCCGTCGCGCACCCGGCCGGCTCGTTCGGGTGCGGCGCGCCAACGACGAGCGCCGAGAGCGGGCCGTCGCCGATGCTGATCATCTCGATCGTCCGGCCCGAGCGGCTGGTGCCGAGCTCCCGGATCTCGATCCCGTCCGCGGCGAGCTGGCGCGTTCGCGCTTCCATCTCCCCGACGGTCGGAAAGTCGAGCGTCATCGGGCAGCGATCCTCCTTACGACCTCGTCGAACATCGCCTCGGTCAGGACGCCGGTGTTCGTGTTGTAGCGCGAGCAGTGATAGCTGTCGGCGAGCGTGATTCCGTTCGGCAGCGCGTGCAGCGCGCCGTGCTTGAAGGGAAACCCCGAGAGCTTGCAGCCGAAGGTGCGGAGCACCGAATTGTGGGCGACGACGCCCAGCGCGAGGATGGTCTTCAGGTTCGGAAGGGCCGCGATCTCGGCGACCAGGAACTGTCGGCAGGTCGTCTCCTCCACCGGCAGCGGCTTGTTCTGCGGCGGCACGCAGCGGACCGCGTTGGTGATCCGGCAGCCGGCCAGCGTGAAGCCGTCGCCCGCGTGCTGCCGATAGGTGCCGCGGGTGAGCCCGTGGCGGGCGAGCGTCGCGTAGAGCAGGTCGCCGGCATAGTCGCCGGTGAAGGGGCGCCCGGTCTTGTTGGCGCCCTTCAGTCCGGGCGCCAGCCCGACGACCAGGATCCGCGCCTCGGGATCGCCGAAGGTCGGGACTGGAGCGTTGAAGAAGTCCGAGTACTTGGCCCGGTTGTCGTCGCGGAACGCCTTGAGACGCGGGCAGAGCGGACAGTCGCGCCCTGGAACCTCAGCGCTCGGCATTCAGGAAGCCGGGCGCACGTCCGCCGAAGCCCGGCGCGTCGGGATCGGTAGGGGGAAGCGAGTCCTGCGGGCGCGGCGCACGCGGCTCGCGAACCGGCGCGTTCGGATCGCGCGGCTGGTGCTGGCGCTGGATCTGCGGGGCGATGTCGACGAGGTCGGTGAAGTGATCGGCCTGGCGGCGAAGCTCGTCGGCGACCATCGGCGGCTGCGAGCGGATGGTCGAGACCACGGTGACACGCACGCCGCGGCGCTGGGTCGCCTCGACCAGGCGGCGGAAGTCGCCGTCGCCCGAGAACAGGACGATGTGGTCGACGGAGCCGGCGAGCTCGAGCATGTCGATCGCGAGCTCGATGTCCATGTTGCCCTTGAAGCGCCGGCGTCCTTGCGCATCGGTGAACTCCTTCGCCGGCTTGGTCACGACCGTGTAGCCGTTGTAGTCGAGCCAGTCGACGAGCGGGCGAAGCGGCGAGTACTCCTGATCCTCCAGCAGCGCGGTGTAGTAGAAGGCGCGGATCAGCCGGCCCTTGTTGGCGAACAGGTCGAGCAGCTTCTTGTAGTCGATGTCGAAGCCGAGGCCGCGGGCCGCGGAGTAGAGATTCGCTCCGTCGATGAAGAGCGCGATGCGCTCCTGGGAATAAAACAGCATGGAGAATGTCCGTCTTTAAAGAATGGATGATCTCGAAATAACAAAGCCTGCCCGCAGGCAAACGGCCGGACAGTATCCGATGCCCCCGATGCCCTCAAGACCCGCAGTGGACGGCCTCCGGCGCGTCCATGTAGCCTCGGCGCCATGATCGACGGAAGCTGGGCAGCCTTCGGGCCGGGCGAGACGGTCCGACTCAACTACTACGACTGGGGACCCCGGATGCACCCGAAGCGGGTGTTCTGCGTCCACGGTCTTACCCGTCAGGGCCGCGACTTCGACGAGGTCGCGAAGGGCCTCTCCAGGCAGCGGCGCATCGTCTGTCCGGACCTGGTCGGGCGCGGGCGCTCCGGCTGGCTCACCGACAAGAAGCTCTACAACCTCGACACCTATGTCGCCCATATGTCGGGGCTGCTCGACCATCTGGGCTTCGAAGGGATCGACTGGGTCGGCACCTCGCTCGGCGGGCTCATCGGCATGCAGCTCGCCTCCGAGCGGCCGGAGCTGATCCGCCGTCTCGTGCTGAACGACATCGGCCCGCAGCTCGAGCTCGAGGGGATCCGTGGGATCTCCACCTATGTCGGCCAGGACCCGCGCTTCAAGCGCCTCGGCGAGGTCGCCGACTACCTGAAGAAGGTGCATGCCGATTTCGGCGAGCTGACCGACGCGCAGTGGAGCGAGATGACGACCCACAGCGTCATGCGCCATCCCGAAGGCGGCTACGGCCTCCACTACGATCCCGCCATCGGGCTGCCGTTCCGGAAGCCGCCGGAGAAGGCGCCGCCGCCGAACTGGGAGGTCTGGGAACGGATCCAGTGCCCGGTGCTCCTGCTGCGCGGCGAGAAAAGCAGGCTGCTCAGCCCCGCGACCGCCGAGCGGATGGCGAAGACCGGCCCCAAGGCCGAGGTCGTCGAGATCAAGGGCGTCGGCCACGCGCCGGCGCTGATGAGCGAGGACCAGGTCGCGCTGGTGCGCGACTTCATCACCGCCGGCGACGAGGAAGAAGAGGCGAAAGAGGAAGCCCCGTCGCCGAAGCGCGCATGATCGAACCGTTCCGGCCGCGCTGGCCCTGGATCGGTGGACATCTTCAGACCATCCGCAACCAGATCGTCCGGCCGCATCATGCGCTGCCGGCGGGCGAGCGCCTCTGGCTCGATCTCGGCGACGGCGACGCGCTCGCTGCCGCCTATCACCAGGGAACGGACGCCGCGCGCCCGCTCGTCGTGCTGGTTCATGGTCTCGCCGGCGCCGAGGACTCGCTCTATCTGCGCGCCTCGGCGGCCCATCTCCTCGATGCGGAATTCTCCACGCTGCGTCTCAACCTGCGGGGCACCGGGCCGTCGCTTCCGCGTTGCCGCGGCCAGTACCACGCCGGCCGCTCGGAGGATCTGAGGCTTGCGCTCGCGGCCTTGCCGGACGTGATGACCCGGAGCGGCATCGCGCTGGTCGGCTACTCGCTCGGCGGCAACGTGCTGCTCAAGTTCCTGGGCGAGGGGGCCGCGCCGAATGTCCGGATGGCCGCCTCCGTCTCCGCGCCGATCGATCTCGCCGAGGCTTCGGCGACGCTCGCCTCATCCCGGAACCGCCTCTATCAGTCCTGGCTGCTTGCGACGATGCGGGAGGAGGCGCTGGCCGGGCCGCTTTCGGAGGTCGAGCGTTCCGCCGTCCTATCGGCCCGCACGGTCACCGAGTTCGACGATCTCTACGTCGCGCCGCGCAACGGATTCGCCTCGGCGTCCGACTACTACGCGAAGTCGTCCGCGGCGCGGTTCCTGCCGGGAATCGGAGTTCCGACGCTGGTGATTCAGGCCACGAACGACCCGTGGATTCCGATGGCGGCGTACGACGCCGTTGGCTGGCGCTCGAACCCGAAGCTGACGCCGCTGTTCGGCGCAGGCGGCCATGTCGGCTTCCACGGCGCCGGCTCGTCCGTGGCTTGGCACGATCGAGCAATCGCGATGTTTTTTGCTGGAATTTGAGGTGACTTTTGGTGTGACGCCGATCACGGATCGAGGGGGCGTTTCGTGCGGTTAATGGCGGTCGGCAGGGGTGCCGGAAAGAAGATTCGGAACCATGACCGCACCAGGACAAGCGTCGTTCGACATCGAAAGCATGATCTCCGCGGCCGGCCTGCATGCCGTCCTCGATTCCTTTCGCGACGGCGTCCTTCTCGTCGATAGCCAGGGTCACGTGGTCGGCGCGAACCGCGCCGCCGAGCAACTGTTCCGACTGCCGGCGTCGCGACTGCTCGGACGCGACTGCCTGACGCTGATGGCCGATCGCCGGAGCCACAGCTTCATCGAATATCTGTCGCGCTCGCTGCTTCCGGCCGAGGCCGGAGCGGCAAGCGCGACGATCGAGCTGGTCGGGCGCCGCGCCGATGGCGGGCTGGTGCCGATCGAGGTCACGAGCGGCCGCATCGACCCGCGAGGCCAGGCTGCCTTCACGCTGACGATCCGCGACATCACCGAGCGGAAGGCACGCGAGCAGGAGCTGCGGCGCGGCGCCACCCGCGACCGGTTGACCGGCGTCGCCACCCGCGGCCATGCCGAGCAGATCGCCGAGACCGAGCTCTTTCGCGTCTCGCGCTACGGCCGTCCTCTTTCGCTTCTGCTTTTCGACGTCGACCACTTCAAGCGGGTCAACGACACCCATGGCCACGCCGCGGGCGATCAGGTGCTGCGCGAGGTCGCGCGCCGCTGCCAGATCCTGGTGCGCTCCTCCGACCTGATCGGGCGCTGGGGCGGCGAGGAGTTCCTGGTGATGACGCCGGAGACCGCGCTCGACGGCGGCAGCATCCTGGGCGAGCGGCTCAGGCGCGCCGTCGCCGACGCGCCGGTGATCCTCGACACTGGCGAGCGCGTGCAGGTCACGATCTCGGTCGGGATCGCCGAATACCAGGCAGGCGATGCCGATCTTGTCTCGCTCCTGCGCCGGGCCGACATGGCGCTCTATCGCGCCAAGGCCAAGGGACGGAACCAGGTCGAACTGGCGCCGCGGCCGCCGCCGTTGCAGCCGGTCGCCTGATCTGCTGAGGGGCGGGCGTACTCGGCGAGCCTCCGTCGAAAGCCCCGGCAGCCCTGGCGGATCGTCCCGCACTAGGGGAGAATGTCCCCGATGCGGGTATATTTCTTCTTCATTCCGATCGTGATCGCGCTCGCGACCCTGGAGGGCATCGTCCTCACATGGATCGCGCGCCGCGACTACGACTGGCGAGCCTACTTCGTATCGCTTTTCGACGTGTCCCTGCGGGAGGTCGTCTACATGCTGCCCGTCAGCCTGGCGGCGCCGGCCTTCTTCTGGGCCTGGGACAACCGCCTCGCCACAATTCCGGTCGACGGTATCCTCGCCTTCGCGATCCTGTTCCTCGGGATGGAGTTCTTCTACTACTGGTTCCATCGCTGCAGCCATCGGATGCGGTGGTTCTGGGCGACGCATGCGGTGCACCACTCGCCGAACCAGCTGAACCTCTCCGCCGCCTACCGCTTCGGCTGGACCGGGCGCACCAGCGGCTCGCTGGTCTTCTACGTGCCGCTGGTCTGGATCGGCTTCCCGATGAATGCGGTGATCGCCGCGCTGTCGCTGAACCTGCTCTATCAGTTCTGGCTGCACGCGACCTGGATCCCGAAGCTGGGCTGGCTCGAATACGTGCTGAACACGCCGTCGCATCATCGCGTCCATCACGCGGCCAATCCTGAATACATCGATGCCAACTACGGCGGCGTGCTCATCGTCTTCGACCGGCTATTCGGCACCTACGTCGCCGAGCGCGATGACGTACCCTGCCGCTACGGCCTGGTGACGCCGCTCGAGTCTTACAACCCGATCTTCGTCGCGCTGCACGAATGGATCGCGATGGGCCGCGACCTGGCCCGCGCGGGCTCGTGGCGCGACCGTCTTTTCCACCTCTTCGGCCCGCCGGGCGGGCGTGTCAGCGAGCGACCCTGATGGATACCCGTCCGAGCGATCCCAAGCCATGGCTGCCGGCCGAGTGCCGCCAAGTGATTGCCGACGCCGAGGCGGAGCACCTGGCGGGCGAGCTCGCCGAGATCGATGCCGGCCTGAATGCGCTCGTCGACGCGCACGAGCGCCACATGGATCTGGAGACGATCGGTCTCAACGCCGGCACCAACGTGATGAACCCGCGCGCGGCGGCGATGCTCGGCCGCTCGCTCGGCAACCGCCCGTCGCTCGGATATCCCGGCGACAAGTATGAGATGGGCATGGAATATGCCGAGCGGATCGAGGTCGTCGCCGACGGCTTGGTGCGCCGGCTGTTCAAGGCGCCCTTCGCCGAGATCCGCGTCGGCTCCGGCGCGCTCGCCAACCTCTACGTCTTCATGGCGACCTGCGTGCCGGGCGACCGCATCATGGCCTTCCCGCCGGAGATGGGCGGACATGTCACGCATCACCGGGCAGGTGCCGCCGGTCTCTACGGGCTCGAGATCCATCCGGTGCCCTACGACGCAGCACGGATGTCGATCGACCTCGACCGTCTGCGCGCGGACGCGAAGCGCCTGAAGCCCAAGGTCATCACGGTCGCGGGATCGCTCTGTCTCTTCCCCTACGACGTCGTCGGCGTGCGCACGATCGCCGACGAGATCGGCGCCGTCGTGCTCTACGACGCCGCGCACATGGCGGGGCTGATCGCCGGCGGACGCTTCCAGCAGCCGCTCGCCGAGGGCGCGCACCTGATGACCTGCTCCACCTACAAGGCCTTCGGCGGACCGCCGTCGGGCCTGGTGATGACCACAGAGCAGGAGCTGGCCGAGAAGATCGATAAGATCGCCTATCCCGGCCTGACGGCGAATTTCGACCTCGGCAAGACCGCGGCTCTGGCGCTCTCCGTTCTCGATCTGCTGGAACACGGCAAGGCCTATGCCGATATGTGCATCGCCAATGCGAAGGCGCTGGGAGAGGCGATGGCGAAGGAAGGCCTGCCGGTCCACGGCGCCGCTGGGCGTGGCTGCACCGAGAGCCATCACCTGGCGCTCCATGCCGCCCCCTTCGGCGGCGGCCAGACCGCGTCGAAGCACCTCGCCAGGGCCAACCTGCTGCTGTGCGGCATCGGGCTTCCGATCGCGCAGGTCGACGGCGATCTCAACGGCATCCGCATCGGGACCCAGGAGATCACGCGCTTCGGGCTAACGCCGACGGACATGCCTCAGGTCGCGCGCTTCCTCGCGCGCGTGCTCAAGGGCAACGAGAAGCCGGAGCAGGTGAAGGGCGACGTCGTCGAGTTCCGCCGCGCCTTCCGCGACCTGAAGTTCATCCGGACCTAAGGCGCGGGCTTCGCCACCATCGCGAAGGTCGACTCGTCCTTGCGCGGTTCGTAGGCGACACCCTTCTTCGAGGCCCAGTGCACGACCTGCCAGTAGAGCGGGACGATGCCGACATCCTTGAAGGCGACCTGGGCCGCCTGGCGCAGCAGGCCGTTGCGCTTCTCTTCGTCGAACTCGGCGATCGCCGTCTTCAGCGTCTCGTCGAACTGCGGGTTCGAATAGCGGGCGCGGTTGAAGATGCCGGTGCCGGCGTCCTGGTTGTAGGTCGCGAGCACGTTGTTGAGGGCGATCGCGGAATTCGGCGTCGTGGTGCCGAAGCTGAAGACGAAGGCCGAGTACTCGCGCCGCGTCGCCGCCGTCGCATAGACGTTGTAGGGAAGCGCCACCACGCCGTTCACCTTGATCCCGCCGCGCGTCAGCATCTGGCCGAGAACCTGGACCAGGTCGCCGTCCTTCGGCAGGCGATCGTTGGAGGAGTGCAATGTGAGACCGAAACCGTTCGGATACCCGGCGGCGGCGAGCAGGGTCTTGGCCCCAGCCACGTCCGGCTTTTCGGGCGGCAGCGACGGGTCATGGCCGCCGATGCCCTTCGGCACCATCTGTCCGGCGGCCTCGCCAGAGCCGTCCAGCAGCCGGTCGACGATCACCGAACGGTCGATCATCTTGGCGATCGCCTGGCGGACGCGGAGATCCTTCAGCGGGTTCTTTTGAACGGGCTTGCCGTTGGCGTCAGTGACGAAGGGGGAGTCGTCGCGGTCGGAGTCGAGCGCCAGGTAGACGAGCCGTGTCGACGGCGTCGAATGCAGCGTGATCTTCGGGTTCGACTTGAGCGACTTGACGTCGGAGGGCGGCACCTGGTCGATCAGGTCGACGTCGCCGGCGAGCAGGGCCGCGACTCGCGGGGCGTCCTTCGGGATGTAGCGGAACGTCACCTTGTCGTAGGCGGGCTTCTTGCCCCAATAGGCCTCGTTCCGGCTCATGGTCAGGCGGTCGCCGTTCTTCCATTCGCCGAACTTGTAGGGCCCGGTGCCGACCATTGCCTTGCCGGAGTTGAAGTCGGCGGTCGAGGCGCCGCCGGCGACCTTCTTCGAGACCAGGAAGACGAGGCCGATCTGCTCCAGCAGCTGAGGCGAGGGAGCCCGGGTCTTGATACGGATGGTCGAGGCGTCGACGGCGGTGATCTCGGCGATCGAGCCGACCGCGCCGGCAAAGGAAGCCGGGCTGTTGGGCACGTTCTTCGCCCGCTCCATCGAGAACACAACGTCCTCGGCCGAGAACGGCGAGCCGTCATGGAAGACGACGCCCTGCCGCAGCTTGATCTCCCAGGTGGTCGGATCGACCACCTTCCACGAGGTGGCGATCGAGGCATGGAGCTGGTTGTTGGCGTCGGCATCGACGAGCTGGTCGAAGAAGTGGCTCGCCGTCATCTGGTTGTTGCCGGTGCGTGAGAACAGCGGGTCGATCGAGGATTGCTCGCTCGACCGGCCGATGACGAGCTCGGCTGCCGTCGCCGGCAGGGCAAGGAGCGTCGATCCGAGAAGCAGGAGGGAAAGCGCGCGGGTCATGCGGGGCTCCTTAGGGCGAGCGGCTTCAGGGTGTCGACGGGCACGATCGGCAGCACCACGTGCGAGGCCCGGGCCTGGTCGACATGCACGGTGTTGGACGCGATCTGCTTCTGGCGCGCCATGCCCTCGGGTTCGCCGGTGTTCGGATTGACGTCGAAGCGCGGGAAGTTCGACGACGAGATATCGAGACGGATGCGATGCCCGGCCTTGAACAGATTGGCCGTGGCGAAGGGCTCGATCGTGATCTCGTAGACCTTGCCGGGCGCCATCAACGTCGGCTTGATCCAGGACTTCCGGTACCGGCAGCGGAGGATGCCGTCCGTCAGGTTCATCGCGAAGCCGCGCGGATCGTCCGGCGTCGGCGGATGGACGTCGACGAGCTTCGCGGTGAAGTCGGTATCCGGGCAGTCGGAGGAGATCCAGAGCCTGACCGTGATCGGGCCGATGACGGCGACGTCGCCGGGAAGCGGATCGGTCTGGAACACGAGCACGTCGGACCTTGCGGCCAGGGGCAGGCCCGGGTTCTGGATGCCGAAGAAGCGCGGATCCTCGCGCTGGTCGAAGGCCCCGCCTTCGAACACCGGCTGTCCGGAGGTGAGCCCGCCGCCGATGGTCGGGCAGGGCTTGTCCGGGTCGTAGTCGTAGGAAAGCGCAGGGGCGCCCTTCCTGGGCTTCTTCGGATCGAGCCTGCCGTCGCCGTGCAGGTAGTAGGGCGTGAACTTCGTCTTCGGCAGCGGCCAGTCCGATGCGACGATCCATTTGCCGCCATGATCGAGCCGGCCGGAGGCGATGCGCCGGCCGGAGCCGCCGCCCATCAGGAAGAGGCGGACCTCGGGCTCGTCGTCGACGCCGTTCTTTAGCCCCTTGAGCCAGCGGTCGAACCAGCGGCGCCGGAACTCAGTCCAGTTCTCGGCGATGTTGCCGTCGATCGGCGCCGCGGAGCCGAAATCGACGTCGCCGGAGAAGGTCGAGGTGCGGTCGCCATGCAGCCAGGGACCCATGATCAGCCGGATCGGACCCTTCTTCTTGGCGCGAAGCCCAAGGAAGTTCTCCGACGCCGTTCGCACGTAAGCGTCGTACCAGCTCGACATATGGACCTGGGGAATGTCGGGCACTCGGTCGTGGTATCCGAGCGCGTAGATGCCGGGCTTCTTCCAGTAGGCGTCGAAATTGCCGCGCGTCCATTGCTCGAACAGATAGGCCTCGTATTCGGGCACGTGGCGGACCGGCGAATGGCCGGGCTTCCACGGGAAGGCCTTGAACCACTGTTTGATGTCCTCGGCATCGAGCGCCGCCTTCACCAGCGGATCGGCCTTGGCGAGCGGGCTCTCCTTCGCCTGGTTGTAGGCCCAGGTCACCTGCTTCATCTCGAAAGCGCCGCCGTTGCGGATGGCGCTCGCGAACGCGTTCGAGAATCCGCCGGAATCCACCACCATGGCGGCAAGACCCTTCGGCCCCATCGACGCCAGCGCCATCTGCGTGTGCGCGGCATAGGAGAGGCCCATGGTGCCGATACGGCCGTCGCACCAGGGCTGCTTCAGGATCCACGCCACCGCATCGGCGCCGTCCTCGGCGTCCGAGAGGTACTTCACGAACTCGCCCTCGGAGCCGTGACGGCCGCGGCAGTCCTGGTAGATCACGATGTAGCCGTGGCGGACGAAGGCCGCCGCGACCTCGGCACGCGCCGACGGACCGGAAGCTCCGAGATTGATCTCGGAGCGCGAGACCTGCGACTTGCCGTAGGGCGTGCGCTCCAGGATCACCGGGAAGCGGCCGTGGGCGGCCTGGCCGTCGCGGGCCGGTCGATGCACGTCCGTCGCCAGCTTCACGCCGTCGCGCATCGCCACTTTGTGGTCGCTCTCGACGAGGACCTCGTAGGGCAGGTTCGGGATGTCGGGCATCGGCGCCTCCGGATCTGCGGCGAGGCTAGGCATCCGGCGGCGCGAGGCTCAATCCTATGCAATACTTACATAGAGCTATGCGAGAAATTCGATGAGCCTGAAACCCCTGGAAGCCTTCCGCGCCGTCGCGGTCACCGGGTCGACGACCGCCGCCGCACGCAGCCTGGACGTCTCGCAGTCGGCGGTGAGCCGGCTCGTCTCTCAGTTCGAGCGTGACACCGGCATGGAGCTTTTCCGACGTGACCGTGGTCGCCTGGTGCCGACGGCGGAGGCACGCCAGCTTTTGGATCCGGTCACCGAGGCGATCGAAAGCGTGCGCCGGGTCGGCCGGCTCGCCGACCAGCTGAGGCTCGGCGCGGCGGGGCAGGCGCTGATCCGGCTCGCGGCGCCCCATACCGTCGCCGAAACGCTTCTGCCGGCCGTGCTGAAGGCGTTCCTCGCCGAGGCGCCCGACGCGTCGGTGGAGCTGATGGCAGGCACCTATCCGGCGATCGAGCGTATGGTGGCGGCGGGCGAGGTCGATCTCGGGTTCGTAGGCTTGCCGGTCGGCTTTCCCGGCCTCGTGGTGGAGCGCCGCATCACCGTCGCCAATGTCGTCGTGCTGCCGAAAGGTCACCGCCTTGCGCGGCGCCGGGCGATCGGGGCCGAGGATCTGGCGGGCGAGCCGATGGTGATGATCGGTCGTCAGCAGAGCACGCGCCTGCAGGTCGAGCGCGTCTTCCGGAAGGCCGGCGTGATGCCGACCGTCCGGATCGAGACGCACACGGTCGCATCGGCCTGCGCGATGGTGGCGGACGGCCTCGGTCTCACCCTCGTCAACGGATTGATGGTCGAAGGCTACCGGCGGCTCGGGCTCGAGATCCGTCCGTTCCGGCCGAAGCTCCACCAGGAGTTCGGCCTGGCCTTCGCCGTGGGACGCCCCCGCGTGCGGCTGGCCGAGATCCTGGGACGACGTCTCGGCGATAGGATGGAGTCTCTGGCGCGTGGGCGCCGCTGACCTCAGGCGACCTTGGGCAGCGGCACGATCCTGAGCCGGTCCTTGGGGAAGGTCACGATGATGCGGGTGCCGGCATTCGGCGCGCTGTCGATGTCCAGCGTGCCGCCATGGAGTTCGGCGAAGCGCCGTGCCAGAGGCAGACCGAGGCCGGCGCCTTCGTAGCGCCGGCTGAGATGGCTCTCCACCTGCCGGAACGGCGTCAGCGCCACGTCGATCTGGCTGCGCGTCATGCCGATGCCGGTGTCCTCGACGACCAACTGCAGGTCGCCGGCGGCGTTGAAGTCGGTCCTAACCTGGATCCGCCCGCCTGCGGGCGTGAACTTCACCGCGTTCGACAGGAGATTGAGCACGATCTGGCGGATGCGACGCTCCTCGCCGGCGAGGGCAGGGAGGTCGTTGCCGATGTCGAGGGAGATGTCGATATCGACCTTGCGGGCGAGCTCGCGCACCGTGTCGACGCAGCGGTTGAGCATGCGCGCCACGTCGAACGGACGGGCGCGGAGCTCCAGATAACCGCCTTCGGCCTTCGACAGGTCGAGGATGTCGTTGATGATCTCGAGCAGGTGCTGCCCGCTCGCATGGATGTCGGCGGCATAGGCCGTATAGGCCTCGGGCTTCGATCCCATCATCTGGTCACGGATGATCTCGGAGAAGCCGATGATCGCGTTCAGTGGCGTGCGGAGCTCATGGCTCATATGAGCCAGGAACTCGGACTTCGCGCGATCGGAGGATTCCGCCATCTCCTTGGCGACGACGAGCTCGCGCTCGGCCGCCTTGCGCTCGCCGATGTCGTGGAGGAAGGCGTGATAGGCAACCTGCCCCCGGAACGCGACCGGCGCCAGGGTCATCTCGACCGAGATCGCCTTGCCGTCCTTGCGAACGGCATCCAGTTCGCACCGGCCGTCGAAGGTCGCGGCACCGAAGTTCTCGCCCGAACGGAGCTGTGCCTGGAAGACCGGCCGGTCGGATTCGGCGAAGATCACCTCGGCGAGGGAGCGTCCGAGAACCTCCTCGCGCGACCATCCGAAGGTGCTTGCCGCGGTCTCGTTCCATTCGATGATCAGGCCGGCCTGGTCGGTCGCGACATGGGCGTCGTGCGCGCTGTCGAGCACGTCCCTGAGATAGCGCTCGCTCTCGCGCAAGGCCGATGCCTCGCGTGCGGCCTGGGCGGCGAAGCGCCGGTCCATCGCCGCGGACAGGAGCCCGAGCGCCAGCACGCCGAAGGTCGCGACCGCGACGACGATCGCGAGAAGCGGCACCGATGCTTCCGGATGGACCAGGGTCGGGTTGTCGAGGAGCGGCGTGTAGTTGGCGCCGGCCATCGCGGTGTAGTGCATGCCGGCGATCGCGGTCGCCATCGCCGCCGCCGCCGCGAGCCTTTGCCGCCAATGGTCCAGCGTGAAGGCGAGCCAGAGCGCGACCGTGCCGGCCGCGATCGCGATGACGATTGAGAGCGAGAACAGCCACGGCTGGTAGGAGAGGGCCGCCTTCATGTCCATCGCCGCCATGCCGGTGTAGTGCATGACGGCGACGCCGACGCCGACGCCGAGATAGCTGCCCGCCGGCAGCATGGCGAGGAGGCCGGGTCGCTTGACACGGCTCGCGATGTCGAGAGCGGCGGAACTGACGGTGACCGCCGCGAGCAGCGAGACGAGCGTCAGCAGGGTCTCGTAGCCGACCGGGATGTCGAGCTGGAAGGCGAGCATGGCGACGAAGTGCATCGACCAGATGCTGCCGCCCATCGCGATGGCGCTTAAGGTGAGCCAGAAGTGGCGGTTGAGGCGGTCGGAGGCGCGGATGCGACCGGCGAGGTCGAGCGCGGTGTAGGAGCCAGCGGCGGCGATCAGGACCGAGAGCGCGACCAGCAGGTCGTCATGGCTGCCGACGAGGTCGCCGGGCCGTGCACCACAGAAGAAGAGGTTCCAATCGATCGCCAAGCACTGACCTTTCGCCGCCCGTCTGCCGGGCGGTGTCAGTAGGCGCCGCAATCGTTATAAATTTAGTTAATCCCAGCAAGTCGCTGATTTTCAGGGGTTTCCGCTACCAGGGGAGGATCGCGGGGCTGTAGTCGGCGATCCGCTCGGTCACCTTGAGCATCGGCTCGATGCCGTACAGCTTCCGGGCATTCTCGCCGAGCAGCGCGCGCTGCGCCTTCTCGGGAACCTTGAGCTCGGCCATGTGCTCGAGCGCGTCCCAGGCGTCCTCGGCGTCGTGGTGCGGATAGTCCGACGACCAGATCGCGACGTTCTCGAACAGGTCCCAGAGCCGGTAGACGAGGGTCTCGTCGGATTCGAAGCCGATCGAGCAGCGCTCGTAGAAGACCTCGTGCGGGTCGCGGATCTTCCGGTTGTCGCGCTGGAAGGCGAAGAGGTCGAGGAAGTTCTTCGACCGGCCGAGCACCATCGGCAGCCAGGAGGCGTTCGACTCCAGCACCGCCGCCTTGAGCTTCGGGAACTTGTCGAGCCAGCCGGTCATCACGACGGCGGTGACCCAGGTCATCGCCTCCATGACGAAGCCCAGCGTCTCGGAGGAGTCGATGCCGGGATCCATCGCCCCGGTGATGTTGGAAACGAACTGGCCCGGCGAGTAGACGACGGACTCGTCGGTGAACAGGAGACCCTGGCCCGAGGTGCCGCGCGCCTCCGCCATGCGCTTGCCCCAGTCGGGCGTGATCGCCTCGCGCGAGGGGAAGGTGTGCATCGCCAGCACGACCCCGAGGCTCTCGAACTCGCGCCACAGCGGGTCGAACTCGGGCAGGGTCGGATAGCGGCCGTTCCAGAAGCAGGGCCGCACGGCCGCCGCCTTGAATCCCAACTTGGCGATCCGCCGCAGCTCCTCGATCGAGGCTTCGACCGACTGGAGCGGCAGCACGCCGCAGGGGAACAGCCGCTGCCGATCGGCGGCGCAATAGTCCTGGATCCAGTCGTTGTAGGCGCGCGCCAGGATCGTCGCCGCGGTCGGATCGCGGAGCAGGGCCAGGCGAACGAACCAGGTCGGGAACAGCATCACCTGGTCGGTGCCGAGCGCGTTCATGTCGGAGAGGCGCGCATTCGGATCGCGGCAGCCGAGCAGGCGGCCGAACCGGGCCTTCCATTCGCCGGTGCCGGGCGTGAGGCGGCCGACCTCCTTCTTGTTCCAGCGCGCCCAGCCGACCTCGGCCGCATTCGAGCGCTCGCGCGCTGCCGGCACGACGCGGCCGTTGATGAAGAGGAGGTCGCTGTCGGTGTGGAAGCAGAACTGGGTCTTCACCCAGGCGCGCGACTTCGCCGGCACGTACTCGTCCCAGACCGCGGGCGGCTCGACCACGTGGCTGTCGCAGTCGAAGACCGCGAAGCTCTTTCGCATCGGTCCTTTGGGTGCCGTGTTGTCCATCGCCGCCTCCCGCTTGCCGTTTTTCAGATACTGAAATAACTTTTCAGTATTCGACAAAGCCTGAGGCGAGGGGCGGCGGGTGTCAAGGAAGGCGGGCGACGGCATGGCTTATATGGCCGCGACCCTGACCAAGGGGCTCGAGGTGCTCGAGGCGTTGAGCGAGGTCGAGGAGATCGGCCTGACAGAGCTCGCGCGCCGGATCGATATCTCGGGCCCGACGCTGTTCCGGCTGCTGGCGACGCTGGGTGCCTCCGGCTACGTGCAGAAGTCGGGCAGCCGCTATCGGCTCACGCTCAAGTCCTGGGAGATAGGATCGAAGGCGGTGAGGCGCCTCAAGCTCCGAGACATCGTGCGACCGCGCGCCGAACGCCTGGCTGAGCGCTCGGGCGAGTCCGCGCATCTGGCGGTCCTTCAAGGGACCGGCGTCGTGATCATCGACAAGGTCGAGGCGCCGCAGCCGGTGCGCGTCGACACCTATGTCGGCCAGCGCGCACCGGCGCATTGCTCGGCGACCGGCAAGGCGATGCTGGCGTTTCTCGCGGAAGAGCGGATCGCGGAGATCCTCGACGGATCGCTCCAGCGCTATACCGCCCGCACCGTCGTCGACCGCGCGAAGATCCGAAAGGATCTCGCCCAGGTACGGGCGCGCGGCTATGCGACCAACAAGGGCGAGTGGCGGGCGGACGTCTCGGCGATCGCGGTGCCGCTGCTCGACCACGCCGGGACGGTGATTGCCTCGCTCAGCCTCACCATGCCGACCCAGCGCTTCACCGACGAGGCGATCCGGAAATCGTTCCTGCCGGCATTGAGGGAAGCGGCTTCCGCGATCTCAGCCGATCTCGGCCGCGCGCTCTAGAACATCGCCGTGGTGCCGCCGTCGACCGTCAGGACGTGGCCGGTGACGAAGGACGCCGCATCGGAAAGCAGGAACACGGCGGCGCCGGCGATCTCCTCGGGCCGGCCCCAGCGGCCGAGCGCGGTGCGCTGCGCGTAGCGGTCGTGGACCGCCTTGTCGGCGATCATCGCAGCGTTGGTCTCGGTCGCGAAGAAGCCGGGCGCGATCGCGTTCGCGGTGATCGCGTGGGGGCCGAGGTCCACCGCCAGCGCCTTCACCAGAGAGGTGAGGCCGCCCTTGGCCGCGATGTAGACCGCGTCGTTGGCGCGCGCGTAGGGGCCCGCAATCGAGGTGACGTGGACGATGCGTCCGGCCTTCCTCGGGATCATCAGCCGCGCTGCCTCGCGCGACAGCGTGAAGCCCGCGACCATGTCGGTGTCGATGAGCTGGCGGGTCTCTTCCATCGTGAAGTCGAACAGCGGCTTCCGGTTGCGGGCGCCGACATTGTTGACGAGCCCGTCGAGCCGTCCATGTCGGTCGCCGACGGCGGCGACCTCGCGCGCCACCGCGGCGTCGTCGGCGATGTCGAAGATCGCGGTCGAGGCGGCGTTGCCTTCGGCCTTTATGCGGTCGGCGGCTGACTGCGCGCGTGCCCGGTCGCGGCCGTTGATGACGACATGCGCGCCGGCGGCAGCGACGGCGCGCGCGATCTCGAAGCCCAGGCCGCGGGCGGCGCCGGTGACGAGGACGACGCGGCCGGCGAGGGAGAAGGGATGAGAGGTCATGTGTTACGCGTAGCTTAGGTCAGGTGCGGCGTATTGGTCATTCTTTGGAAGATCCTCGCTGACGCTCGCCCCCACCCCAACCCTCCCCCGCGTACGACGCGGGAGAGGGAGCACGAACTTCGGAACCCTCTCCCGCGAAGCGGGGGAGGCAGGTTGGGGGCCGAGCGTCAGCGAGGTCGTAAGACGCAAAGAAAAACCCCGCCGTCCTTCGGACGGCGGGGCTTCGGACGACGGAGAAGTCTTAGATCAGGACGAGTAGTAGTTCTGGTACTCGATCGGATGCGGGGTGTGCTCCATGTCCCACACTTCCTGCATCTTCAGCTCGATGTAGCCGTCGATCAGGTCGTCGGAGAACACGCCGCCCTTCTTCAGGAACTCGCGGTTCTTGTCGAGCTCGGCCAGCGCCTCGCGGAGCGAGCCGCAGACCTGCGGAACGTTCTTCAGCTCTTCCGGCGGCAGGTCGTAGAGGTTCTTGTCCATCGGGTCGCCGGGATGGATCTTGTTCTGGATGCCGTCGAGGCCGGCCATCAGCAGCGCCGCGTAGGTCAGGTACGGGTTGCCCATCGGATCGGGGAACCGCACCTCGACGCGCTTGCCCTTCGGGCTCGCGACGAACGGGATGCGGCAGGACGCCGAACGGTTGCGGGCCGAGTAGGCCAGCAGCACCGGCGCCTCGAAGCCCGGGATCAGCCGCTTGTAGCTGTTGGTGGTCGAGTTCGAGAACGCGTTGATCGCACGCGCGTGCTTGATCACGCCGCCGATGTAGTAGAGGGCCGTGTCCGACAGGTCGGCGTAGCCGTTGCCGGCGAAGAGGTTCTTGCCCTTCTTCCAGATCGACTGGTGCACGTGCATGCCAGAGCCGTTGTCGCCCTTGATCGGCTTCGCCATGAAGGTGGCGGTCTTGCCGTAGTTGTGGGCGACCATGTGCACGACGTACTTGTAGATCTGCATCTGGTCGGCGCACTTGACCAGCGTGTTGTACTTGAAGCCCAGCTCGTGCTGCGCGGGCGCCACCTCGTGGTGGTGCTTTTCGACGTCGAGGCCCATCTCCTCCATCATCGTCAGCATCTCGCCGCGGAGATCCTGCTCGGAGTCGACCGGCGGAACCGGGAAGTAGCCGCCCTTGACCGGCGGGCGGTGACCCATGTTGCCTTCTTCGTACTTCCGGTCGGTGTTGTACGGACCTTCCTGGGAGTCGACGCGGTACGAGACCTCGTTCATCGAGACCTTGAAGCGGACGTCGTCGAACACGAAGAACTCGGCCTCGGGACCGAAGTAGCCGACCTCGCCGATGCCGGAGCCCGAGATGTGGGCCTCGGCGCGCTTGGCGACCGAGCGCGGGCAGCGCGAATAGGCCTGGCCGGTCGAGGGCTCGAGCGTGTCGCAGGCGATGATCAGCGTCGGCTGCGCGGTGAAGGGATCCATCACCGCGGTCGAGAGATCGGGCATCAGGGTCATGTCGGACTCGTTGATCGCCTTCCACCCGGCGATCGACGAACCGTCCATCATGAACCCTTCGACCAGCGACTCTTCGTCGACCGTGCGGATGTGCTGGCTCAGGTGCTGCCACTTGCCGCGCGGATCGGTGAAGCGCAGATCGACGTACTTCACGTCGTGCTGCTTGATCATTTCCATGATCTTCTTAGGCGTCGTCATTTCGTCCTCTTTGTTGGGAGAGAGCTTTAAGCACTAGGCGGGAGGGACAACGAAGGAGCAGGCGCGCAGAACGGCGCCGACGCGTTCAGATCGCGTCGGTGCCGCGCTCGCCGGTGCGGATGCGGATGGCTTCCTCGATCGAGGAAACGAAGATCTTGCCGTCGCCGATGCGGCCGGTATGGGCGGCCTTCTGGATCGCCTCGATCGCGCGTTCCACCAGCGCGTCGTCGAGCACGACCTCGACCTTCACCTTCGGCAGGAAGTCGACCACGTACTCGGCGCCGCGATAGAGCTCGGTGTGGCCCTTCTGGCGGCCGAAGCCCTTGGCCTCGGTCACGGTGATGCCCTGGATGCCGACCTCGTGCAGGGCTTCCTTCACCTCGTCCAGCTTGAACGGCTTGATGATCGCCTCGATCTTCTTCATCTCGATCTCTGGTCAGCCGCGGGGAAGGGAACCCCGCCGCGGCAGCGGGGTTTTGGCGCCTTCAAGTGCAGGGGCCATGCCAGGGTCAAAAGCCCGCAAAACGGCGACTTCGGTCACCGGATATCTCATCGATCGCCTAAATAATGGGCAATCGATGAAAATCTCGGCGCCCTACTTGGGGCGGACCGGCCCGTAGAAGACGACCCAGACCTGGAAATCGGACGAGAAGTCGAGGAAGCGGTGCTCTTCGTGGGCGGCGACGAAGAGGACGTCGCCGGGACCGCAGGGCACCTTCTCCGCCTCGCGCTTGAAGGTGCCGGTGCCGGAGATCACGAAGTAGAGCTCGTCGCGGTCGTGCGGGACTTGGTTGTCGACGCCCTTGGGCGCGTAGTGGCGGAGTTCGACGCCATCGGCCTCGAACACCTGCTTCGAGACCCGTCCGGGCGGGAAGGGCAGGTGATCGAGATCGGAAACCTTCGTCAGCGTCTTCGGCTGGGGCATTCGCCGCCTCCCGTGATTTCGGACAAGGCTATCCGAGCGACGACGCCGGCGCGATAGACGGTGAGGAGCCGGGCCGGCGATACAGTCGCGACGGCCCGGCCGATACGGACGGCCTACTTCTGCAGGCAGGCGCGGATGCGCTTGATCGCTTCGCGGATGTTCTCGGTCGAGTTGGCGTAGGAGAAGCGGATGAAGCCTTCGCCATGGGCGCCGAAGCTGGTGCCGGCGATGGTGGCGACGCCGGCTTCCTCCAGCATCTTCGACTGCAGCTCCTTCGCGGTCAGGCCCGTGCCTTCGATGTTGGGGAAGGCGTAGAAGGCGCCGCCCGGCTCGATGCAGCGGAAGCCCGGAAGCTGGTTCAGCTCGCTGACGATGACGCGGCGGCGCTCGTCGAAGGCCTTCATCATCACGCCGACCGCGTCCTGCGGGCCGGTGAGCGCAGCGATCCCTGCAAATTGCGTCGGCGCGTTGACGCAGGAGTGGTTGTTGATCGCCAGCTTCTCGGCATGGCGGAAGAGGGCCTTCGGCCACACCGAGTAGCCCAGACGCCAGCCGGTCATCGCGTAGGTCTTGCTCCAGCCGTCGAGCAGGATCGTGCGGTCCTTCATCGACTCGTAGGAGAGGAGAGGGACATGCTCGCGGCCGTCATAGAGCATCTGGCCGTAGATCTCGTCCGACATGACGTAGACGTCGGGGAACTTCTCCAGCCCCTTCACCAGCTTGTCGAACTCGGCGCGCGGCACGGCGCCGCCGGTCGGATTGGCCGGGCTGTTGAGGATGATCAGGCTGGTCTTCTTGGTGATGCGCGAGAGCACGTCCTCGGCCGAGAAGGCGAAGCCGTTCTTCTCCAGCAGCGGGATCGGCACCGGCGTCGCGCCCGAGTGCTTGATGACCGACTCGTAGATCGGGAAGCCCGGGTTCGGGTAGAGGATCTCCCGGCCCTTGTCGCCGAGGATCATGATGGCGAAGTACATCGTCACCTTGCCGCCCGGCATGATCATGATCAGGTCCGGGTCGACCTCGATGTCCTGGCGGCGCCTGATGTCGGCGGCGACGGCCTCGCGGAGCGCCGGGATGCCGTTGGCCGGGGTGTAGCCGTGGTGGCCGTCCTTCAGGGCCTTGATCGCCGCCTCGACGATGTGGGGCGGCGTCTTGAAGTCCGGCTGGCCGATGCCGAGGTTGATGATGGACTTGCCCTGGGCGGCCAGGGCCTGGGCGCGGGCCAGGACCTCAAAGGCGGTCTCGGTGCCCAGGACCGTCATACGCTCGGCAACGTCCATCATCTTGAAGAACCTCCGGGGAAAGGGCCGGCACTATGCCCGAGGCTTTCCCTTGAGGAAAAGCCCTGGCTGCGACATCCGGTCATGTCCCCGGTGGTTGCGCCAAAGGCTTGGAAACGTTATATCTCTAAGTTCAGCTTCGTTCTTTGGAGTTCGTCCAAATGGCCCGCGTAACCGTTGAAGACTGCGTCATCAAGATCCCGAATCGGTTCGACCTGGTGATGGTCGCCTCCCAGCGGGCGCGCGAGATCGCCGCCGGGGCGTCGATCACGCTGGATCGCGACAACGACAAGAACCCGGTCGTGGCGCTCCGCGAGATCGCGGACGAGACCATCAACCTGGACGGTCTCCGGGAGTCGCTGGTGAAGGGGCTTCAAAGGCAGGTCGAGGTCGACGAGCCCGAAGAGGAGATCCTCGAGGTCATGGCGGACGAGCAGGCGCTTGCCCAGGCGATGATGGCGGGCGCGGCCCAGGCCGCCGAGGCGGCCGACGAGGAAGTCGAGATCCCGGACGGCGAGGTCGGTGCCGACGACAGCGACGACCGAGCCTGACCTCATGGACGGCGTCGGACGACAATCGCTCCGACGTCCTGAAGGCGGATCGCCATGATCCGCCAATACGAGCTCGTTGATCGGGTCAAAGCCTACGATCCGCAGGCGGACGAGGACCTGCTCGACCGCGCCTACGTCTATGCCATGAAGGCGCACGGCTCGCAGAAGCGGGCCTCGGGCGATCCCTACTTCGCGCATCCGCTCGAAGTGGCCGGCATCCTGACCGGCATGAAGCTCGACACCGCCTCGATCGTGACGGCACTCCTGCACGACACGGTCGAGGACACCGACGCCACGATCGAGGACATCGAGTCCAAGTTCGGCAAGGAGGTCGCCCGCCTCGTCGACGGCGTGACCAAGCTCAACCGGATCGAGCTGCAGTCCGACCAGGAAAAGCAGGCCGAGAACTTCCGGAAGCTGGTCCTGGCGATGAGCGAGGACATCCGCGTCCTCCTGGTCAAGCTCGCCGACCGCCTTCACAACATGCGCACGCTCCACTTCATCGAGAACCCGGCCAAGCGCCGGAAGATCGCGATGGAGACGATGGAGATCTACGCGCCGCTGGCCGAGCGCATCGGCATCCATCGCATGAAGGACGAGCTCGAAGACCTCGCCTTCGCCGAGATCAACAAGGACGCCCGCGACAGCGTCATCGCGCGCCTCTCGTTCCTGCGCGACCAGGGCGCCGACCTGGTGCAGGGCATCATCGCCGAGCTCAAGGAGACGCTGAAGGAGGGCGGGGTCGAGGCCTGGATCTCGGGCCGCGAGAAGACGCCGTACTCGATCTGGCGGAAGATGCAGCGCAAGAACGTCGGGTTCGAGCAGCTCTCCGACATCATGGCGTTCCGCGTGGTCGTCGATAAGGTCGAGCACTGCTACCAGTCCCTCGGCCTGCTGCACGCGGCCTATCCGGTCGTTCCCGGCCGCTTCAAGGACTACATCTCGACGCCGAAGCCGAACGGCTACCGCTCGTTGCATACCGGGGTGATCGGCCCGTCGCGCCAGCGCATCGAGGTCCAGATCCGTACCCGCGACATGCACGACGTGGCCGAGCTCGGCGTTGCCGCGCACTGGGTCTACAAGCAGGACGCGGCCGAGACCAAGGATGGTCGCCAGTACCGCTGGCTCCGCGAGCTCCTCGACATCCTCGAGCACGCCTCCGGCCCCGAGGAGTTCCTCGAGCACACCAAGCTCGAGATGTTCCAGGATCAGGTCTTCTGCTTCACGCCCAAGGGCGACCTGATCGCTTTGCCCCGTGGGGCGACACCCGTGGACTTCGCCTACGCGGTCCACAGCCATGTCGGCGACACCTGCGTCGGCGCCAAGATCAACGGCCGCCTGGTGCCGCTCCGGACCCGCCTCAACAACGGCGACCAAGTCGAGATCGCCACATCCAAGACGCAGACGCCATCGCCGACCTGGGAGCAGTTCGTCGTCACCGGCAAGGCCAAGGCGCGGATCCGCCGCTTCATCCGCCTGAAGAAGCGGGCGGAGTTCTCGGAGCTCGGCAAGGCGATCCTGCAGAAGGCCTTTCGTCAGGAAGGATACACGTTCTCCGACAAGGCTTTCGACGGCGTTCTTCAGATTTTCGATGCGGAGGCGGCGGAGGACATCTATGCCGCTGTCGGCGAGGGCCTCCGCTCCGAGCGCGAGGTCCTGCACGCGATATTCCCGGGCCTCAAGCAGAAGACCCAGGATCCGGGCAAGGTCGTGCCCATCGCCCGGTCCCGAGCTGCCAAGGACCGCAAGAACGAGCATCGCGTCGCGATCCGCGGACTGATCGCCGGCATGGCGGTCCACTTCGCCCGCTGCTGCCACCCGCTGCCTGGTGACCGCATCGTCGGCATCGTCACCACCGGCAAGGGCGTGACCATCCACACGATCGACTGCGAGACGCTCGAGCAGTTCAACGACACGCCGGAGCGCTGGCTGGACGTCGGCTGGGACGTCGGCGATGCCGATCCCGAGCGCCATGTCGGCCGCCTCACGGTGACGCTGACAAACGAGCCGGGCAGCCTCGGCAGCCTGACCACGATCATCGGTAAGAACCAGGGCAACATCACCAACCTCAAGTTCACCAACCGGTCGCCCGACTTCTTCGACATGCTGATCGACATCGAGGTCGCGAACGTCCGCCACCTGACCAACATCGTGGCCGCGCTCCGCGCCGCCCCGGTCATCAACTCGGTCGAGCGCGCCAGGGGCTAGCGCGTTAAGCTGGGGGCCCCCAACCCAGAGGAGGCCCTCCCATGCCTCGTCCTCTCCGTCTCGGCGTCAACATCGACCACGTCGCCACGATCCGGAACGCCCGCGGCGGCAAGCATCCCGATCCCGTCCGCGCCGCGCGCCTGGCCGTGAAGGCAGGGGCCGACGGCATCACCGCCCATCTCCGCGAAGACCGTCGCCACATCTCCGACGACGACATCGCGCGGCTCTCGCGCGACATCGACCGGCCGCTCAATTTCGAGATGGCGGCGACCGAGGAGATGGTATCGATCGCGCTTCGCCATAAGCCGCATGCCTGCTGCCTGGTGCCGGAGAAGCGGACCGAGGTGACGACCGAGGGCGGACTCGACGCGGTCCGCCTCTTCGACCACCTCTACCCGGTGGTGCAGAAGCTCGGCGCCAATGGAAGCCGCGTCTCGCTGTTCATCGAGGCCGACCCGCGCCAGCTCGACGCGGCGAAGAAGCTGGGCGCCCCCGTGGTCGAGCTGCACACCGGCGCCTATTGCGAGCATGAAGGCGCGGAGCGCGACAAGCAGCTCGCCCGCATCGTCGCCGCCGCCAGGCACGCCGAGGCGATTGGCCTCGAATGCCATGCCGGCCACGGCCTCACCTTCGACACGGTGGCGCCGATCGCGGCGATCCCCAGCATCGTCGAGCTCAACATCGGCCATTTCCTGGTCGGCGAGGCGATCTTCTCCGGCCTCGACTCGGCCATCCGCCGCATGCGCTCGCTGATGGACAAGGCCCGCGCCGAAGCCACCGGAGCCGAGACCGCATGATCATCGGTCTCGGCACCGACCTCATCGACATCGACCGGATCGAGAAGACGCTCGCCCGCTTCGGCGAGCGTTTCCTCGACCGCTGCTTCACGGCCGTGGAGCGCACCAAGTCCGACCGGCGGGCGAACCGGGCGGCGAGCTATGCGCGCCGCTACGCCGCCAAGGAAGCCTGCTCCAAGGCGCTCGGCACCGGTTTCCGCCGGGGCGTCTTCTGGCGCGACATGGGCGTGGTCAACGATTCCTCCGGCCGGCCGACGATGAAGCTGACCGGCGGCGCCGCGAAGCGCCTGGCCGAGATGACGCCGCCCGGCATGGACCTCCGCATCGACGTCTCCCTGACCGACGAGCCGCCGATCGCCCAGGCGACCGTGATCATCACGGCCGTGCCGAAGGTGGCCATCGAGAAGATCCAGGGTCGCGATTGAGGATTGCCGCGCAAGCGTCGGATAGAGCCGGGCGGCGCCACGGGCCATGACTGCGGCATGACCGATTTCAATAAGCTCCTGGTCGCCTTCGCCGGAACCCAGTTCGCCGACCAGGTGGCGCTGCTGGCCTTGCCGTTGATCGCCGCCCTCGTCCTCGGCGTCGGCCCTGTCGAGATGGGGTGGCTGACGGTGGCGGCGACGATTCCGTTCTTCCTCTTCGGGCTCCCCGCCGGCGTCTGGATCGACCGGCTGCCGCGCCGCTCGGTGATGATCGCCGGCAGCCTGCTTCGGGCGTCGGCGCTGCTGGCGATCCCTGTCGCGGCGCTGCTCGGCGTGCTGAGCCTGCCGCTTCTGATGGCGGGCGCGCTGCTCGCCGGCATCGGCATGGTCTTCTTCGACGTCGCCGCCCAATCGGCGATCCCGGCACTGGTCGAGCGCGATCGCCTGATGCGGGCCAACAGCCGGTTCGAGATCGGTCGCGCCGGCGCGACCACAGGCGGTCCCGGACTTGCCGGTGTCCTCGCCGGGGCGATCGGACCGGCCTTGGCCGTGCTGGCGTGCGGTCTCGCCGACTTGGCCGCCGCGACCTTCGCCTGGCGCATATCCAGACCGGCGGCGCCCACGACGCCCGCCGTCCGGCGCAGCTTCGCCAGCGACCTGGCGGAAGGCATGCGCTTCCTGCTGGGCGAGCCCAGCCTCCGCGCGCTGGCGTTCTGCTCGCTCACCTGGAACATCGCGCTGTTCGCGATGAGTGCGCTCCTCGTGCTCTATCTCGCCCGCGGTCTCGGGCTTACAGCCACCGAGATCGGCCTGGTCTTCGCCGTCGACGGCGTCGGCATGGTGCTGGGGGCGATTGCCGCGCCTGCCATCGAGCGGCGGATCGGCGTCGGCCGCTCGATCATCCTGGGGCCCGCGATCGGCGTAGCAGGCATCGCGCTGATCCTGGCGGCGACGCCAGCGACCGCGATCCCGCTGCTGGTCGCCGGGCGGTTCCTCTTCGGCTTCGGGCCGGTCGTCTTCAGCGTCACCCAGACCAGCCTGCGGCAGAGCGTCACGCCGATCCATCTGCTGGGCCGGGTCAATGCCAGCCTGAGATGGCTCACCTGGGGCTTCCGCCCGGTCGGCGCCCTTCTGGGGGGGCTGGTCGGCGAGGTCTGGGGGCTCTATGCCGGGGTCGCTCTGGCCGGCGTGGGCCTCGCCCTCTGCCTTGTTCCGCTTGTGATTTCCCCGCTACCGAGATTGGAACGGCTCCAGGCCTAGCTTGCCGGGGAGGGGTGGGTCTGGCATACCCTCGGGCGACCCTCCCCCCGAGCGGCGAGCATGAGCCTGACGACCTCGACGAAAAAGACCAGCACCGTCTGGGACACGATCAAGACGGTGCTTTACGCCGTCGGCATTGCGCTCGTGATCCGGACCGCCGCGGTCGAGCCGTTCAACATTCCGTCCGGCTCGATGATCCCCACGCTGCTCGTCGGCGACTACCTGTTCGTCAGCAAGTTCTCCTACGGCTACAGCCGCTACTCGCTGCCCTTCGGCCCGCCGCTGATCCCCGGCCGCATCCTGTTCCGCGAGCCCGAGCGCGGCGACGTCGCGGTCTTCAAGCTGCCGCGCGACAACTCGACCGACTACATCAAGCGCATCGTCGGCCTTCCCGGCGACCGCATCCAGGTGACGGGCGGTGTCCTCCACATCAACGGCCTCCCGGTGAAGCGCGAGCGGGTCGAGGACTTCCTCGAAGGCTCCGGCCGCGCCACGCAGCGCTACGCGCAGTACATCGAGACGCTGCCGAACGGCCGCCAGCACCGCATCATCGAGGTGTCGGACGACGGCCAGCTCGACAACACGCCGGTGTTCGTCGTGCCTGCCGGCCACTACTTCGCGATGGGCGACAACCGCGACAACTCGCTCGACAGCCGCGTGCTTTCCGGCGTCGGCTTCGTTCCCGCCGCCAACCTGGTCGGCCGCGCCGAGTTCACCTTCTTCTCGACCAACGGCGAAGCCAGGCTGTGGGAGGTCTGGAAGTGGCCCTTCGCGATCCGCATCGGCCGGATGTTCCGGGGCATCGTCTGACGCCTCTCGCCGAGGTTCTCGGCCACGTCTTCGCCCGGCCCGACTTGCTCGACGAAGCGCTGACCCATGCGAGCGCGGTCAAGAAGCGCGGCCGCGGCTACGAGCGCCTCGAGTTCCTCGGCGACCGCGTGCTCGGACTGATCGTCGCCGACGCGCTGTTGACGACATTCCCTAAGGAGCGCGAGGGCGACATTGCCAAGCGCCATGCGCGGCTGGTGAGCCGCTCGGCGCTGGTGCAGGTGGCCCGCGCGATCGATCTCGGCGCCTCGATCAAGCTCTCGAAGGGCGAGGAAGCGGCGCGCACCAACGAGGCCGTGCTGGCGGACGCGATGGAAGCGGTGATCGCGGCGCTCTATCTCGACGGCGGCCTCGAGGTCGCACGCGGGTTCGTCACCTCCCGCTGGGCAGACCTGATCGCCGCCGATGCCGCGCCGCCGCGCGATGCCAAGACGCGCCTCCAGGAATGGGCGCAGGCGCGCGGCCTCGGCCTTCCCACATATACCGAGACCGCGTCGAGCGGACCGGCGCACGCGCCGCAGCGGACGATCGAGGCGCGTGTCGGCAAGCACGGCCCTGCCGCCGGCAGCGGACGCTCGAAGCGCGAGGCGGAGCAGGCGGCCGCGGCCGCGCTTCTCGTGGAGGTCGCCGCCGATGACTGAGACCAAGACCCGTTGCGGCCTGGTGGCGCTGGTCGGCGCCCCCAACGCCGGCAAGTCGACGCTGCTGAACCAGATGGTCGGCGCCAAGGTATCGATCGTGACGCCGAAGGTGCAGACGACGCGCACGCGCATCACCGGCATCGCGATCGAGGGCGAGACGCAGCTCGTGTTCGTCGACACGCCCGGGATCTTCACCAAGACCAAGCGCCGGCTCGAGCGCGCGATGGTCGCCTCCGCCTGGGCCGGCGCGGCGGACGCCGACCAGGTCGTGGTCGTCGTCGACGGGACCAAGAAGGGGATCGGCGACGACGCCCGCAGCATCCTCGCCGGCCTGAAGGAGGCGAAGCGCCCGGCGATCCTCGCCCTCAACAAGGTCGACCTGATCAAGCGCCAGGAGCTCCTGCCGCGCGCGGCCCAGCTCAACCAGGAATTCGATTTCACCAAGACCTTCATGATCTCGGCCGAGACCGGCGACGGGGTCGCCGACCTCAAGGCGCATCTTGCGAGCCTGATGCCCGAAGGGCCGTGGCTGTTCGCCGAGGATGATCTCTCGGACCTGTCTGAGCGCCTGCTCGCGGCCGAGGTCACGCGCGAGCAGCTGTTCCTCAAGCTGCACGACGAGCTGCCCTACGACCTGATGGTCGAGACGGAGTCGTGGAAGGAGTTCAAGGATGGCTCCGCCAAGATCCAGCAGGTGATCTATGTCCGCCGCGACAGCCAGAAGGCGATCGTGCTGGGCAAGGGAGGCGCCACCGTCAAGGCGATCAACCTCGCGGCCCGCAAGGTGCTCGAAGAGCAGCTCGGGCGGAAGGTGCACCTCTTCCTGTTCGTCAAGGTGCGCGACACCTGGCCCGACGACCCCGAGCGCTTCAAGGCGATGGGGCTCGACTGGGTCGAGTGACCTCAGATCCTCGTCAGGACGATTTCTTCTTCGCCTTTGCCTTCGCCTTGTCGCCCTGGTCGGACTTCGCCTGCTTGGCGATGCAATCCTTGTGCGCCTGGCTGTTTGGGGTGAGGTCGCTGCAGGTCTTGCCCGGCGCTTTCTTCTGGGCCGACTGCGCCGATGATTTGTAGGGCATGGTCGGTTTGACCGGCTGGGTCACGGGCGAGCCCTGGGCGAGGGCGATGCCGCTGCCGAGAACGGGCGAGAAGGTGAGGGTGGCCGCGGCGAGAAGCGTTGCCAGGAATGGAAAGCGCATCTTCGTAGCCTTTCGTTTGACGCCCGGATCGGGCCCATCGAGACTACTCCAACGACGCCATGATCGACAGCCCCGAGGAGACTCGCCATGATGCCCCACATTCCCAACAAGGCGCCGGCCTGGGTGAACGAGTTCAAGGCGTTCATCATGCGCGGCAACGTCGTCGACCTCGCCGTCGGCATCATCATCGGCGCCGCCTTCACCGGCATCGTCAACAGCCTGGTCAAGGACGTGTTCACGCCGATCATCGGTCTGCTCACCGGCGGCGTCGATTTCACCAACGTCTTCATCACGCTGAAAGGGCCGACCGAGGCGACGCTGGAGGCGGCGCAGAAGGCCGGTGCGGTCACGATCAACGTCGGCCTGTTCCTCAACTCGGTGATCCAGTTCGTGATCGTCGGCTTCGCGATCTTCTGGCTGGTCAAGGTGATCAGCCGCTTCAAGGCGAAGGAGGAGGCGAAGCCGGAGACCGAGAAGGCGCCGCCGCCCCGGACCGAGATCCTGCTCGAGCAGATCCGCGACGCGATCCGCGAGAAGCCGTCGACGCACTAGGTCTGCGGCGCGGCCAGGATCTCGCGCACACGCTTTGCCAGGTCGGCGTTCCGGTAGGGCTTGCTCAGGAGCTGGACGCCCGGATCGATCCGTCCCTGATGGACGATCGCGTCCGCTGTGTAGCCGGAAGTGTAGAGGACCTTGACGCCGGGCCGGCGGCGGCGAACCTCCTCGGCGAGGTCGCGGCCGTTCATGCCCTTCGGCAGCACCACGTCGGTGAAGAGCAGGTCGAAGTCGCCGATCGTCTCCAGCATGTCCAGCGCTTCCGCGCCGTGTCGTGCCTCGTGGACATGGTACCCCAGACGCCGGAGCGCGGTCGTCGCGAAGGTGCGGACCGCGTCGTCGTCCTCGACGACCAGGATCGTCTCGTGTGCGTCCTGGCTCGCCGAAACCGGTTCCGGATCCCGGACGACGCGTATCTGCCTGTCCGCAGGCGGCAGGTACATCTTTATGGTCGTTCCGAGTCCGACCTCGCTGTAGATCTTGATGTGGCCTTCCGACTGCTTGACGAAGCCGAAAACCATGCTGAGGCCGAGGCCCGAGCCCTTGCCGACCTCCTTGGTCGTGAAGAAGGGCTCGAACACCCGCCGCTGGACATCCGGCGTCATGCCGGTGCCGGTGTCCGTCACGGCCAGCATCACGTAGCTGCCCGGCCTCACGTCGCCCCCTTCGCGACGCGCGTAGTCGGCATCCAGGACTGTGCTCGCGGTCTCGACCGTCAGCTTGCCGCCCTCCGGCATCGCATCGCGCGAGTTGATCACCAGGTTGAGAAGGGCGCTTTCGAGCTGCCCCTCGTCGGCCAGGACCGGCGGCAGGTTGTCTCCGAGAGACACGACGATATCGATGTCTTCGCCGAGCGTGCGGCGGAACAGGCTTTCCATACCGGTGACCAGCCCGTTGATGTCGACACCCTTGGGCTGCAGCGACTGACGACGCGCGAAGGCGAGCATGCGGTGAGTGAGGGCAGCCCCACGCAGGGCCGCCTCCTCGATCATGCGGGCCAGGGTCTTGTCGCCCGGGTTCTGGATGCTGTCGACGAGCATGGCGGAGTTGCCGAGGATCACGGTCAAAAGGTTGTTGAAGTCGTGGGCCATGCCGCCGGTCAGCTGGCCGATCGCCTCCATGCGTTGCGCCTGCTGCAATGCGATCTCGGTCTGCCGGCGCTCGGTGATGTCCTGGCACATGGCGAGCACGCCCTGGAACGATCCGTCCGGTCCCATCAGGGGCGTGTTGATCCATTCGCAGGTGATCTGTCGCCCGTCCTTCGTGTTGTTCCGGGCGACCGACGGCGGCACGAACTCGCCTCGTCTCAGCCGTTCGTGCAGCTCCTCGACGATCGCCCGCTCGGTATTGATGAAACCGGTTTCGAAGGGCGTCAGGCCCTTCACGTCGTCGAAGGCGCAGCCGAAGATCCGTTCGGCGGCCGGGTTCATGTAGGCCGTGCGGAGATCGGCGTCGGCGACGATGCAGCCGATCGGCATGCGGTTGAGGATGGTTTCCAGTCTCTCGCGGGCCTCGCGCTCCCTGCCGACGGCGTCCGCCAGCGCGATCTGGCTGCGCTTGGCGTCGGTGATGTCGAGCAGCATGAAGACGCGGCCGCCGTCGGAGGTCCGCCGCGCGATCGAGCGGAACCAGCGGCCGTCGGACGTTTGGTATTCGGTATCGACCGCGTCTTTCTCGAAAGTGCTCGTGCGTTCGGCGATCCAGGCTGCCGCCTGCTTCTCCTCGATCGAGCCTAGGCTCGTCGCTCTCCGGAGTAGGTCCTCGAACCGTGCGCCGCGCACATAGTAGGGCGCGATTTCAGGAAACAGCTTGGCGTTCAGCTTGTTGGTCGTGACCAAGCGGCGGTCGGCATCGTAGAGGACGAAGCCGGCCGGGAGCGCTTCGATGGCATCCGCCAAGCGGATATCAGCACGCGCGGCCGCGGCCTCGCTCGCCAGCCAAAGCCGTCCGGCACGTTTCAGGCCCCAGAGCAGGCCGCCGATCGCGACGGCCAGGGCGGCGGCGACGATCCCGTAGGGAATGGTCGTCCGTGCCCAGGAGGCGAGCAGGTCCTTCCTGTCGACGGCCACCGAGACGATGAACGGCGTGTTGGGTACCGCGTGATAGCTGATGATCCTGTCCGACACGCCGGGGGTCGGGACAAAGGTCAGGGTTCCCTGCTGGCTGCCCGTACGGAAGCCTTCGACGACCTGGGAACTGCGCCCGTTTCCGCCGATCAAGTCCGCCTCGAACGGGTGACGCGCGACGATCGGGCCGTCTTGGTGACGCAGGGTCACGACGCTGCCGGAGCCGGTATCCAGGCTCGCATAGAACTGCGTGAAGTAGTCTACCGACACTGACGCGCCGACGACGCCACGGAACGACCCGTCCGGGCCGTTGATCCTTCGGGTCGCCGCGACTACCCATCCGCGGTTGGAGCGGCTGTCGAATGGAGTGGAGATGTAGAGGCCGTTGGCCGGGCGATCCTTGTGGACCGTGAAATAGGCGCGATCGGAAACGTCCAGCCGCTCGGGCGTGCGCAACGCATCGCCGCGGACGATGCCGTCCGGACCGACCACGAAGAGGTTCAGGATCTCGGCCGTCGGATCCTTCTGGCGTGTCAGGAAGGCCGCCATCTCCTCGGCGTTCTTCGGTCCGGCGCCTGCGGCCTCCAGCACGAGCAGGGCACGTGCCGTCCACTCCAGCGTTATGTCCACAGCATGCGTGGTTCGCGCCGCATGCTCCTTGAGCACGAGCGCCAGATTGCGGGTATCGCGCTCGGTGTTTTCGATCTCGTCCTGGTAGGAAAGCCAGGCGGTCGCGGCGAATCCCAGCAGGAGAACCAAGCCGACGGCGAAGCCAAGGATGAGCGCGGGTCTGCCCGGCGTCGGGAAATGCGCCTGCCCCTCGGCATGCGCGCCCCCTACCGGCGGCGCGGCCATGGGACTTGACCCGTGACGGAGCGTGGGCGGTTCCTGTCGGCGGCGGCGTTCGCGACGTCGATGTCCCTCAAGACCTCCCCCGGAGATCCTCGTTCCGAAACCATACTAGCGCGAGCGTCGAGCCCCGTGCATCAGGGTTGCGCAAGGCCGGTCGACCGCCGCATCGACGAACCGATTTGGCCCATGCTAGACACCATGCCTCCCAACCAGACCGAGCAGAGCCGTGAAGCCCGCCAATTCGGTGATGTCCAGCTACGGGACGACCGTGTTCGAGGTCATGTCCCGCCTCGCCATGGAACATGGCTCGATCAACCTCGGACAGGGGTTTCCGGACGGAAACGGGCATCCCGAGGTGGTCAAGGCCGCACAGGCTTTCCTCGACGACCGGCCGAACCAGTACCCGCCGATGATGGGCGTGCCCGATCTGCGCCAGGCCGTCGCGCGCCACGACAAGCGCTTCCACGGTCTGGACATCGACTGGCAGTCGGAGGTGATCGTGACCTCCGGCGCCACCGAGGCGCTGGCCGCATGCCTCTTCGGCCTGATCGAGCCCGGCGACGAGGTCGTGCTGTTCGAACCGCTCTACGACTCCTATCTGCCGATCGTGCGCCGCGCCGGCGGCATTCCGAAGCTGGTGCGGATCTCGCCGCCGGAGTGGAAGATCGACGAGAAGGCTCTCCGTGCGGCCTTCTCCGACCGCACCAAGCTCGTGCTGCTGAACAACCCGCTGAACCCCGCGGCCAAGGTTTTCACCCGTGCCGAGCTCCAGCTGGTCGCGGACCTTGTGCTCAAGCACGACGCTGTCGCGGTCTGCGACGAGGTCTACGAGCACATCGCCTTCTCAGATGCGCCACCCTTCATCCCGCTGATCTCGCTGCCGGGCATGCGGGAACGGTGCCTTCGGATCGGATCGGCCGGCAAGACCTTCTCGCTGACCGGATGGAAGGTGGGATACGTCACCGCGGCGCCCGAGCTCCTGCGCGCCGTCACCAAGACGCACCAGTTCCTGGTCTTCACCACACCGCCGAACCTGCAGCGCGCTGTCGCGGCGGGGCTCGACCTCGGCGACGAGTACTATCGCGACCTGGTCGGCGATATGCAGGCCAAGCGCGACCGCTTCGCCAAGGGACTCGCCGAGGTCGGATTCGGCGTGCTGCCGAGCCAGGGCACCTATTTCATTACCGCCGACTTCCGACCGCTGGGATTCAACGGTACCGACGAGGATTTCTGCCGCCACATCACAGTCGAGGCCAAGGTGACGGCGGTTCCGGTCAGCGCTTTCTTTACGCCGGCGGAACCGCCGCGAGACTTCGCCCGTTTTTGCTTTTGCAAGAAGGACGAAGTCTTGGATGCCGCCCTTGAAAGATTGCTGAAACACTTCAAGGGCTAGCAATCGCAAGTGACGGTTGCGTACCCCAACCTCAGGCGCCAATATGCCGCCCGACATGCAGCTCGATAAGACCACCGTCAAAGCGGTCGAGATCCTCGCGGACTCGACGGCGCGCGTCGTCGGCACCGGATCGATCGTCTACCTGAAGCTCACCCGGGTGGTCAGCGTCGGCTCGCCCCAGGCGCTGGATTCCGCCCGCACCGAATTCGACAAGCTGCCGCCCGACCGGCGCCAGTCGATCCGGGTCGACGCGGTGACCCAGGCGCAAAAGCTCAACGCCAACAAGAACACGGTCGCCGCGATCGAGGCGATGTTCAAGCCGTTGGCCACGATGGACGGCAAAGTTCCGCGTCTCGTCGTCCGCTAGCCGTCGTCGTTCCGTTACGTCGCGGCAGGAGAGAGTGCGATGGCCCTACACGGCTTTCGCGCAGCGATCTTAGGGGCAAGGTCCAGACCGTCCGCGGCCTCATCGATCCGAGCGAGCTCGGCCAGACCCTGATGCGCGAGCACGTGCTCTAGGATTTCCGCACGCCGGAGATCCGGACCAAGAACGGCCTCGGACCCGAGCTCACATTCAAGAACATCCTCGGCATGAACTACGGCGAGACCTATTCGCCGAGGAACATGCTGCTCGACGACGTGGTCTGTCGAGCTCGACCTCTTCGGCCTGGAGCAGGCCTTCTACAAGCTGAACACCGGCATCGACCTGCCGAACGACGCGGTTCGTCTCGAGCTTCTCAGGATTCTGATCGACGCCGGCCATCTCGAGCGCATCGCGATCAGCCACGACATCTGCTTCCGGACCCGGCTGGTCAATTTCAACGGCCACGGCTAGGGGCACGCCGAGATCCAGACGATCCTGGTCGAGAATCCGAAGCGGCTTCTGACCTTCTCCTGAGGGCGAGTCGTACGCCCCGCGCCGATCGGGCGGAATTCAATCAAAAGCCACCAAAAGTGGCATATCGATTTTTTGCGCCTTTGAGCATGCCTGTTGGGAACCAGATACCGCTCCGAGTATTCAGGTACCGTTCCTTCGCGGACTAGTTGCCCGTTACCGCATGTTCCTCTTAGAATTAACCTTAGTAGTGGCCCTGTATCCTTTGTCTGGCGACGTTCGTTGGCGGGGAGACCCGAAGCGCGCGTCGTGCTCCGATATTCCGCGAGCTTTCCAGGAGGCCGTCGCTGGCGCTCCGCGCGCCGCCGTGCCTTGTAACTTGAGCGTGTAGAGGAGACGCCATGGTCGAACGATCAAAGAATCTTGACGACGTGATCCGGTCGAACCGGGCTCAGATCCTCGAGGACTGGCTGCGCCACCAAGTGACGCAGACCAAGGTCTCCGATGTCGTCAGTGCGGCGGACCTTCGTGATGAATCCGGTCGGTTCCTCGAAGCCTTCGCCTCGGGGCTCGCGGCGAACCAGAACGACATTTCCGGCAGCGCCTGGAGCGAAGCCCGGGCCCTTCTGGGGGACCTCTCCCGGTCCCGCGCCAAGGTCGGGCTCACGCCGTCTGAAACCGCCACCTTCGTCTTTTCGCTGAAGCAGGCGCTGTTCGATCGTCTGGTCGCCGGATCCAAGGATCCCGGCAAGCTCGCCGCCGACCTCTGGGTCGTCAGCCTGCTCCTCGACAGGCTCGGCCTCTACTCGGTCGAGGTCTTCATGGAGAGCCGCGAGGAGATGATCCGCCGCCAGCAGCAGGACCTGCTGGAGCTGTCGACCCCGGTGGTCAAGCTCTGGGACCGCGTGCTGGCTCTTCCGGTCATCGGCACGCTCGACAGCGCCCGCACCCAGTCGGTGATGGAGTCGCTGCTGCAGGCGATCGTCGACGAGGGCGCGGAGATCGCGATCATCGACATCACCGGCGTGCCGACGGTCGACACCCTTGTCGCCCAGCACTTGCTGAAGACGGTGTCCGCCGCACGCCTGATGGGCGCGGACTGCATCATCAGCGGCATCCGGCCGCAGATCGCCCAGACCATCGTGCACCTCGGCGTCTCGCTCGACGTGGCGACCAAGGCGACGATGCGCGACGCGTTCGCGCTGGCGCTCCGCCGCGTGGGCCAGGTGGTGACGGCCAGGAAGGCTCAGTCCAAGCAAGGCGACGCCGACGCCAATGGATAGGATTCCGATCCTCAAATTCGGCCGTTCGCTGCTGGTCACCATCCAGGTCGACATGCACGACCAGCTGGCGATGACGCTACAGGACGATCTGACCTCGCGCCTGGTGAAGGAAAGGGCGCGTGGCGTCCTGATCGACATCTCGGCACTCGAGATCGTCGACTCGTTCATGGGGCGCGTGCTGAACAACATCGCCGCCATGGCGAAGATCCTGGACGCGGTCACCGTCGTCGTCGGCATGCGTCCGGCGGTCGCGATCACGCTGGTCGAGCTCGGGCTGGACCTCCCGGGCGTCAAGACCGCGCTCAACGTCGAACGCGGCATGGACCTGATCCGGGCGAGCATCGAGGAAGAACATTCGGCCGCCGATGTCGACACAGACTCCGACTGAGCGCATCGAGATCCGGACGCCCGAGGACATCGTCCGCGTCCGGCAGCTGGTGAGGACCCGGGCGCAGGCCGCCGGGCTGACCATCGTCGATCAGACGAAGGTCATCACCGCGGCGAGCGAGATCGCCCGCAATACGCTCGACTACGGCGGCGGCGGCGACGTCGAGATCGAGATGGTTGCCGAGCCGAAGAAGAACGGCGTTCGGCTGACGTTCCGCGATCAGGGACCCGGAATCCCGGATATCGAGCAGGCGTTGCGCGACAACTTCACCACCGGCGGTGGTCTGGGACTTGGGCTCGGCGGCGCCAAGCGGCTGGTCAACGAGTTCAGGATCGAGAGCAAGGTGGGGGCCGGCACGACGATCATGCTGGCGAGATGGAAATAGTGATCCGCATCGAGCACGACTCCGATGTCGGCGTCGCCAGGCGCTCGGCCCGCGAGGCGGCGGAGTCCGCGGGTCTCAACGAAGAGGATGCCGGGCGCGCCGCCCTGGTGGCGACCGAAGCCGCGACCAATCTCGCCCGCCATGCCAGCTCCGGAGCGTTCTTCGTCCGCCGTCTCGATCCGGCCGAGGGGCACGGCATCGAGATGCTGGCGGTCGACCGGGGGCCCGGCATGGCCAATCTCGCGAATTCCATGGTGGACGGCGTCTCGACCCGCGGCACGCCCGGCCAGGGACTGGGCGCGATGAAGCGCATCGCCGATCTCCTGACCATCGACTCGCGCCCGGGCGAGGGGACGATCATGGTCGCCCAGGTCCGCAACGGCAGCGCGGCGCCGCCCTTGCCGATGGCGGTGGGTGGCCTGACCGCGGCGATCGCGCCCGACGGATGCGGCGACGCCTTCGCGTTCGCGGCCAAGGGGCAGGGACTCGCGATCATCATGATCGACGGCCTCGGTCACGGCATCGATGCCGCCGTGGCCGCTGACGCGGCAGTCGAATGCTTCCATCGGAGAAGCACGGACGATCTGGTGAATCTGTTCCAGGCCCTGGACCGGGAACTCAAGCCGACCCGCGGCGCGGCGATCGCCGTCGCGCACATCGACCTCCAGGACAAGGCCGTCCACTTCATGGGCGTCGGCAACATCTCGGGCGTCCTGGTCTCGGGCGGCAAGGCGCGGAACATGGTGTCGCACAACGGCATCGTCGGGCACACGATGCGGCGGGTGCAGCAGTTCGACTATCCGTTCACCGATGGCCCGACGGTGCTCCTGCATTCCGACGGGATCGGCACCCGCTGGCACCCGATGGCGCTGATCGAGCGCGGCCTCGCCCATCCTACCGTCATCGCCGCGCAGCTCTGGCGCAGTGACGCGCGTGGGCGCGACGACGCGGGTATCGTCGTGGCGCGGGGACGGGCATGAGCGAGCTGGTACTGGCCACTCGCGTCGCCGACGAAGGCGACGTCGTCCGCGCGCGCCAGCAGGCACGCCGGGTCGCCAGCCTTCTCGGGTTCGAGAGCCAGGACCAGGTGCGCATCGCCACCGCCGTCTCGGAGACGGCGCGGAGCGCGTTGGAATACGCGCATGGCGGCAGCATCGAATTCGCATTGGAACGCCGGACCAAGCCGCAGCTCCTGATCGTGTCCGTGACCGATGCCGGGAAGAGCGCACAGCACGACCGGTCGGAGGACCGCGACCAAGGATTCCTGGGGCCCCGGCGCCTGATGGACAAGGTCGACATCGAGGCGACGGACGCCGGCTGGATCGTTCGTCTGACCAAGCGCTTCCCCCGGACGGCTCCTGCCGTCACCACGAAGGTGATGGCGCGCATCGCCGCCGTCGTCGAAGGCGAGTCGAGCAATCCGATCGAGGAACTCGCGCGTCAGAACCGCGAGCTCATGCAGTCCCTCGCCGACAACAAGCGCCAGACCGACGCGGTCCAGCAGCTGAACCAGGAACTGCAGGAAACCAATCGCGGCGTCGTCGCCCTCTACGCCGAGCTGGACGAGAAGGCGGCGAGCCTGAGGCGCGCGGACGAACTCAAGTCGCGGTTCCTCTCCGACATGAGCCACGAGTTCCGGACGCCCCTGAATGCCATCCTCGCTCTCTCGAGCCTCCTGCTGGACGAGACGGACGGAAAGCTTTCGACCGAGCAGCGTCGCCAGGTCGTCTATGTCCGCCGTGCCGCGGAATCCCTGAGCGGCCTGGTCAACGATCTTCTCGATCTGGCCAAGGTCGAGTCCGGCAAGATCGAGGTTCACCGTGCCCAGTTCAACGTGTCCGACCTGACCAGTGCATTGCGCGGCATGTTCCGGCCCCTGGTGATCGGCGACGTCTCGCTGGTGATCGAGGACCCCGACGGGCTCACCATCGTCTCGGACGAGGGCAAGCTTTCCCAGATCCTGAGGAACTTCCTCTCGAATGCGGTCAAGTTCACCGAGCAAGGCGAGATCCGCCTGAGCGTCAGCGTGCCCAAGCCCGGTGTCATCCGGTTCGATGTCCGCGATACCGGCATCGGCATCGCCCACCAGGATATCGAGCGCATTTTCGACGATTTCGTCCAGGTCGACGGTCCACGCCAGCGCCGCGTCCGCGGCACGGGGCTGGGACTGCCGCTGTCGAAGAAGCTGGCCGAGTTGATCGGCGGTCACATCGAAGTGACCAGCGAACCGGGAAAGGGCTCGACTTTTTCCCTGATCCTGCCCGACGGCTTGACCGAGACGCCCGACATCGTGACCGAGCAGGCGGCCGAGCTGACGAAGCAGTCGCCGGTTCTCGTGGTCGAGGACGAGCAGGCGGACCTGCTGGTCGCCGTCAGCCTGCTGGACGCGGCCTCGATCCGGAGCCGGCAGGCACGCAGCCTGGCGGAGGCGCGGGCCTCGATCGCCGCCCAGGCGCCTGCTGCGATCGTCCTCGACATCCGCTTCGAAGAAGGTGAGGCCTGGACCTTTCTCAAGGAGATCAAGTCGTCGCCCGAGATGGCTCAGATTCCGGTGCTCGTCATGACCGCGACCGATGACGAGGAGCATGCGCTCCAGCTGGGTGCGGAAGCATTTGTGAGAAAGCCCGTAGATCGGCGCAACCTCGTGCGATCGCTGCTGCGGCTCCTGAACCGGAAGCCGGCCCTCAACGTCCTTCATGTGGACGACGACGAGACTGCCCGCTATGCGGTTCAGCAGATGTTGTTCGGCACCGGCCGGCATCTCCGACAGGCGGCGAGCGTTGAAGAGGGCTTGGCGGCGATCGGTCGCGACGCTCCGGACGTCGTGCTCCTTGATCTGCACTTTCCGGAGAGTGACGGCTATGCGATGCTTTCCCAGCTCCAAGGCGACCCGGTACGGCGAATTCCAGTCATCATGCTGACATCGGCTGTCCTCGACGATAGTGATCGTCATCGACTCGCTGGAGCCTTCGCCATTCTCTCGAAGCGCGATCTCGCCCGGGACACCTTGATCGACTCGATCGATGCCGCCTCCGCCTTCGGCCACGGGGCCGGCGCATGACGGCCCATCCGGCGATCCTGGTCGTGGACGACGACGAGGCGTCTCGTTACATCAAGACGCGCGTGCTGGAGAGCCAGGGCTTCGACGTCTCACAGGCCGGGACGGGCGAGAAGGCGATCGACCGTATCGAGGAGAAGGCGCCCGACCTGGTGCTCCTCGACGTGAAGCTTCCGGGCATGGACGGGATCGAGGCCTGCCGCATCATCAAGGAGCGCTGGCCGTCCGTCTTCGTGCTTCATACGTCCGCTGCCTATCGCAAGCCGTCGGACCGAACGCGCGGTCTCGACAGCGGAGCCGACGGCTATCTGGCCGAGCCGGTCGAGCCGAGCGAGCTCGTCGCCAACGTCAAGTCGTTGCTCCGCATACGTCAGGTGGAGAACGAGCTCCGGGCGGCGGTCGAACGCAACCAGGTGCTGCTCCGCGAGGTCCAGCACCGCACGATGAACAACCTTCAGCTGGTCATCAGCTTCCTCAATCTCGAGTCCCGCGGCCTTTCCGACCAGCATGCGAAGAGCCGCATCAAGGCGGTGATCCAACGCGTCAGCGCGCTGGCGGCGGTTCATCACCATCTCTACAGCCGCGGCGCCGTCGACCGCATCGACTTCGGTTCCTACGTCGCCGACCTCGTAAAGGACATCGGCAACGCGGCGGGCGAGGACCGCATCGTCTTTCGCACCCAGGCCGATCCGGTGTGGATGGAAGCCGACCGCGCCATCCGTCTCGGCCTCGTCGTCAACGAGCTCGTGACGAATGCGATCAAGTACGCCTTCCCCGGCGGCGAGAGCGGCCAGATCAGTCTGAGCCTTCATGCCACCGGCAACGAGGCGGTGCTGACGGTCGAGGACGATGGTCGGGGCTTCGACGGGAACACGTCGACGGGGTCGACGCGTTCGGGCCTCAGCTTGAGCCAGGCGCTGGCCGAGCAGTCGGATGCCGAGCTGATCCGCGACACGACGACCCGCGGCACGCGTTGGCGGATCGTCCTGCACAGCCCCGAGGTCCGCCGCGCGGCGCGCGGCGGCCGCTAGGACTTCTGAGTTCTAGCCACTTCCTCGGCGACGAGCTCCTTCTTCGACAGCTTACCGATCAAGGTTTTCGGCAGGGCCGCTCTGAATTCGATCTCGCGCGGCATCTCGATCGGATTGAGCTTGTCCTTGAGGAACTGTGTCAGCTCCTCGGCCGTCAGCGTCTTGCCCGCCTGCAGCTTGACGAAGGCTTTCGGTCTCTGGCCGCGGTAGTCGTCGGCGACACCGATCACCGTGCATTCCTCGACCGCCGGATGCTGGTAGACGGCTTCCTCGACGACGCGCGGATAGACGTTGAAGCCAGAGCAGATGATCAAATCCTTCATCCGGTCGACGATGAAGAAGTAGCCGTCCTCGTCCATCATCGCGATATCGCCGGTCCTGAGCAGGCCGTCGACCATCTGCTGCTGCGTCGCCTCGGGCCGTCCCCAGTACCCGGCCATCACCTGCGGTCCGCCGATGCAGATCTCGCCGCGCTCGCCCTTCGGCACGACCTTCGTCGCGTCGGCGATGTCGCGCAGCTCGACCCGCGTCAGAGGAAGCGGCAGGCCGATCGAACCCGCCTTGTTGACGCCGCCGAGCGGATTGCAGTGGGTCACGGGCGAGCTCTCGGTCAGCCCATAGCCCTCGACGAGATGGCAGCCGGTCACCTGCTCGAAGCGCTGCTTGACCTCGAGCGGCAGCGGCGCGCCGCCGGAGATGCAGTTCCGGATCGAGGAGAGGTTGCGCGGCTGCTTGGCGACCGCACCGTTGAAGGCCGTGTACATGGTGGGCACGCCCGCCATGAAGGTCGGCTTCTTGGTCTCGATAACCTTCAGCGCCGCCTCGACCTCGAAGCGTGGCAGCATCACGATCTCGGCACCGACCGACAGCATCTGGTTCTGGATCACCGTCATGGCGAAGACGTGGAAGAACGGCAGCACGCCGAGGACGCGCTCCCGGCCGAACTCGAAGGTGTGGAACCAGCGCCGGCACTGGATCGCGTTGGCGTAGAGATTGGCGTGGGTCAGCATCGCCCCCTTGGGGATGCCGGTCGTGCCGCCGGTGTACTGCAGCACCGCCGTGGTCTTGACCGGGTCGATCGCGACCGCACGGTAACGGCCGTCATTGGCCGTGAGCTCGGCATAGCGCGGATGCGCCTGGTCGCGGGGCGGCGTCGCCAGGTCTTTCCGGCGGACGATCGGGAACAGCAGCTTCTTGATGAAAGGCAGCGCGTCGGCCATCGAGCAGACGACGATCGTCTTCAGCGGAGTCGTTCCCAGCATCGGCTGGAGCTTGGCGTAGAGCGCCTGCAGATCGAGCGTGACCATCACCTCGGTTCCGGAGTCCCGGATCTGCTGCTCGATCTCCTTGGCGACGTAGAGCGGGTTGAAATTGACGACGATGCCGCCTGCCTTGAGGATCCCGAAGTAGGCAATGATGAAGTAGGGGCAATTCGGCAGGAACAGGCCGACCCGGTCGCCGGGCTTCAGTCCCCGGTCCTGCAGTCCCTTGGCGAACCGATCGACCTGGGCCGAGAGCTCTCCATAGGTCGTCTTCCTGTCGAGGAAATCGATCGCGTTCTGGCCCGGGATCCGTCGGACCGGCTCGTCGAGCAGCTCGTAAAGCGGCTTCGGATCGATCGGGTCGTGCCAGTCGACCGAGGCCGGATACAGGGCCGAATAGTCTCGGCCGCCGCTTGCGATGGACATGGGACCGGTTACGACGGTGCCGCTCATTTTGCCTCCCGTTTCATTCCGCCCATCCTGCGGGGGAGGGCGACCGAGAGCAATGGGGTAGCGTCAGGCGAAGTGGCAGGCGGCCTGCTGTCCGGGCTTCACTTCCCTGAGTGCCGGGTCTTCCACCTGGCAACGGGGCTGCGCCATCGGGCAGCGCGGGGCGTAGGAGCATCCCTTCGGCGGCGGCGGGATCGTCTCGGTCGAGACCGCGGCGAGCTTGACGCCGCGCCGGTCGCGCCGGCGCGTGCCGCCGGCAAGCCCGGGAATAGCGGCCATCAGGGCCTGGGTATAGGGGTGGCGTGGATCGGCGAAGAGATCAGCGGATCTTGCCTGCTCGACGATGCGGCCCTGGTACATGACCGCGACCTCGTCGCAGACATGCTCGACTACGGCGAGGTTGTGGCTGATGAAGAAGTAGGTGACGCCGTGCTTCTGCTGCAGGTCCTGCATCAGGTTCAGCACCTGCGCCTGGACCGAGACGTCGAGGGCGGAGACCGGCTCGTCGGCGACGATCAGCTTCGGCCGCGTGATCAGCGCACGCGCGATCGCGATACGCTGACGCTGGCCGCCCGAGAATTCGTGCGGATAGCGCGTTGCGGCGTCGCTGGGAAGGCCGACCTCGCCCAGTGCCTCGGCGACCTTCTCGGTCCGCTCCGCCGCACCCGCCTGGATCGCGAGCCCGTCCAGCGGCTCGGCGACGATGCGCCCGACGGTGTGGCGCGGGTTCAGGGAGCCGAACGGATCCTGGAACACCATCTGGAAGTTCCGCCGATGGCGGCGGAGGTCAGCATCGGAGAGCGCGAAGGGATCCTGGCCGACCGTCTCGATCGCACCTCGGTCCGGCTTGTCGAGCGCCATGACCAGGCGGGCCAGCGTCGACTTGCCCGAACCGGACTCGCCGACGACGCCGAAGCTCTTGCCGGCCGCGACCCGGAAGCTGACGCCGTCGACCGCCTTGATCCAGCGCCTCGGCGCGAACGGCGAGGGGCGCGGCAGCGGGAAATGGCGGACGAGGTCCTGGCCGATGACGAGACTGTCGGTCATGCGGTCACGTCCGTCCGCCGGCAGAGCGCGGTATGCGCCGGGCCGACCTCGACATCGGGGGGCAGCGCCCGGCGGCAGGCGTCCTCGACCAGCTGGCAGCGGTCGGCAAAGGCGCACCCATCGGGCACGCGCCACGGATCGGGCACGGTGCCGGGAATGGCGTAGAGACGGCTGCCGCGATCGCGCCCGGGTTCGGGCAGGGCGCCGAACAGGCCGAGCGTATAGGGGTGCGCGCGCCGCCGGAAGAGATCGACGGTCGGCCCCGACTCGACGACACGGCCCGCATACATCACCAGCACGCGGTCGGTGATGTCGCCGACGATGCCGAGGTCGTGGCTGATCAGCACCAGCGCCATGCCGAGCTCGTCGACCAGGTCATGGATCAGGTCGAGGATCTGAGCCTGGACGGTGACGTCGAGCGCCGTCGTCGGTTCGTCGGCGATCAGGATGTCGGGCTGGCAGGCGAGCGCGATCGCGATCATGACGCGCTGGCGCTGTCCGCCGGAAAGCTGGTGCGGATATTGGGCAAGCCGCGCCTTCGGCTCCGGCATGCGCACCAGCTCGAGCAGGCGCACGGCCTCGGCCTCCGCGTCGGTCCTGTACATGCCACGATGCAGGATCAGGCTTTCGGCGATCTGATGCCCGATCGTGTGCACCGGGTTCAGCGCGCTCATCGGTTCCTGGAAGATCATCGCCAGGCGGTTGCCGCGGAGCTTGCAGAGCCGGTCCTCCGGGACTGCGAGGAGATTCTCGCCTTCGAAGCGGATCGCACCGGACGGGATCGCGCCGTCGGGCAGCAGGCCCATCAGGGCCAGCGCCGTCATCGTCTTGCCGCAGCCGCTTTCGCCGACGATGCCGAGCGTCTCGCCGCGCTCGACCGCGAAGCTGACCTCGCGCACCAGCGGCACCGTGCCGCGATGCGTCGGCATGTGGACGGCGAGCTTGTCGACCTCGAGGAGGGCCATCAGCGCGACCTCGCCGTCATCGTGACCTCGAGAGGCGTGGGTCGAGCGCGTCGCGGAGGCCGTCGCCCAGCAGGTTGAGGCCGAGGACGGCGATCATGATCGCCGCACCCGGGTAGATCGCCAGCATTGGCGCGCGGAACAGGAAGGTCTGGGACTCGTTCAGCATCCGGCCCCAGCTCGGGTTCGGCGGCTGGGTTCCGAGGCCGAGATAGGAGAGGCCGGCCTCGGCCAGGATCGCCAGCGCGAAGTTGATCGTCGCCTGGACGATCAGCACGTTCGAGATGTTGGGCAGCACGTGCTCGAGCGTGATCCGGACGCTGCCCTTGCCGGCGGCGCGGGCGGCGAGGATGAAGTCGCGGGCGAGGATGGCGTTGGCGGCGCCCCGCGTGATCCGGGCGAAGACCGGGATGTTGAAGATGCCGATCGCCAGGATCGAGTTGAAGGTCCCGGGGCCGAGGATCGCGGTGATCAGGATCGCCGACAGGATCGCCGGGAAGGCGAAGGTGAAGTCGGCCATGCGCATGACCAGGTCCTCGACCCAGCCGCGCTTGGCGGACGCCAGTAATCCTAAGCCCACGCCGGTCAGCACGCCGATGGTGACGGCGACGAGGCCGACGGCGATCGAGTTGCGCGATCCCACCAGGATCATCGAGAAGACGTCGCGGCCGAAATGGTCGGTGCCGAACCAATGGGTCGCGGAGGCCGGCGCCAGGCGCCCCGGCACGTTGATCCGGGCCGGCGGGTGCGGGGTCCAGAAGTACGAGAGAAGTGCCGCGGACAGCACGATGCCGACCAGGATCAGCCCGATCACGAAGTTCCGCTGGCGAAGGCAGCGCATGATGATGCCGTCGCGCTTCATCGGGCGGTCCTAAGGCGCGGGTCGATCACGGCGTAGAGCAGGTCGACGATGAAGTTGATCACCACGACCTTGGCGGCCAGCAGGACTACCACGTCCTTCACAACGATTAGGTCACGCTGGTTGATCGACTGGAAGATCAGGCGGCCAAGGCCGGGCAGGTAGAAGACGTTCTCGATGATGATCGTGCCGGCCAGCAGGTTGGAGAACTGCAGGCCCATGATCGTGACCACCGGGATCAGCGAGTTCCGGAGTACGTGGCGCCAGAGCGTCTGCGTGCGGGTCAGGCCCTTGGCGCGTGCGGTGCGGACGAAGTCCTCGCGCAGCACCTCGAGCACGGCGGAGCGGGTGACGCGGGCCAAGATCGCCGCCTGCACAAGGGCGAGTGCGAAGGCCGGCAGGATCAGCGACTTGAGCGCGACCGGGCCTTCGCTCCAGCCGGGGAAGCCGCCGGCCGGAAGCCAGCCCAGGAACACCGCGAACAGCAGGACCAGCAGGATCGCGAACCAGAAGTTCGGGATCGCGATGCCGAGCTGGGTCGCGGTCATCACGCCGTAGTCGCCGATGGTGTTGTGCTTGGAGGCTGCGTAGACGCCGAGCGTCAGCGCGATCAGCGTGGTCAGGCTCATCGAGATCAGCGCCAGCGGCAGGGTCACGACCAGCCGCTCGCCGATGAGCTCGGCGACCGAGGAGCCGTAGGTGTGGCTGACGCCGAGGTCGCCACGGACGAGGCCGCCGACCCAGATGAAGTAGCGCTCGACCGGCGGCAGGTCGAGGCCGAGCTTGGTCCTGAGCGCCGCCACAGCGTCCGGCTGCGCGTCGATGCCGAGCATCAGCAGCGCCGGGTCGCCCGGCAACACTTCCAGCACCAGGAACACCACCAGCGAGGTGGCGACCAGGGTGGCGATGAAGGCGGCGAGGCGGCGGAGGGTGAAGGAGAGCATGCGGTAGGGCGTTTATAGCGAAAGCCCCCTCCGGGAGGGAGGGGGCTCTCTTTTAGGCCAAGCTTGCGGCCCGAGGGGTCAGTCGACCCAGCGGAGCGAGGCGAGGTCGGTGACCGAGACCGGCGAACTCTTCCAGAAGCCGCGGAGCTTGGCGGCGTAGACGCCGGTGCGGGGCAGCTGGAACATGAAGGCGTGGACCGCCTCGTCGGCGATCTTCCGCTGGATCTGTTGGTAGAGGTCCTTCTGCTTGCCGGGATTGCTCTCGACCAGGACCGCCTTCATCAGCTTGTCCATCTCGTCGTTCTGATAGCCGTAATAATAGTCCTTGCCGCGCGTGTAGTTGTCCTGATCCCAGGGCGACACGTGCGCGACCACGGTCATGTCGTAGTTCTTCTGCTTGTAGACGATGTCGAGCCACTGGGCCCATTCCATCGGCTCGATCTTCACGCGGATACCGGCTTCCATGAGCTGGGCCGCGACGATCTCGGCCGAGCGGCGGGCGTAGGCGAAGGGCGGCGGCTTGATGTTGATGTCGAGCCCGTTCGGATAGCCGGCCTCCTTCAGCAGCTCCTTCGCCTTGGCGATGTCGTGCGGGTAGCGGTTGGTGAGGTCGACGTACCACGGGTGATGCGGCGGGAAGTGGCTGCCGATCGGGATGCCGTAGCCCGAGGTGGCGCCGTCGATGATGGCCTTCCGCTCGATGGCATGATTGACCGCACGGCGCACGCGGATGTCGTCGAAAGGCTTCTTGTTGTTGTTCAGGATCAGGGGAACTTCGCCCTCGGTCGAGCCGATGATCACCTGGAAGCGGCTGTCGGACTTGAAGCGGTCGAGAGTCTCGGTCGCGCCGATGGTCGGGAAGGCATCGATGTCCCCGGCCAGGAGCGCCGGCACCTGCGCCGCCGCATCGGGCACGAACTTGAAGGTCGCTTGGCGGATCTGTGCCTTCGCCTGGTCGCGGTAGGTCGGCGACTTCTCCAGGACGACGCGGTCGCCCTTGACCCACTGCTTGAACTTGTAGGGACCCGAACCGACCGGGGTGGTCTTGTTGTTGTCTGCCGATTTGGGATCGAAGATCGCCGCACCGCCCGACGCCATGAAGGAGAGGAACAGGCTGTTCGGCTCCTTGAGCTTCAGCACGACGGTCGTCGCATCAGGCGTCTCGACGCCGGCGACGTTGGCGTAGTGGCGCTTGATCGGGTTGGTCGAGGTGGGCAGCGCGTTGCGGTCGAAGTTCCACTTGACCGTCTCCGCCGTCAGCTTCTCGCCGTTGTCGAAGACGACGCCCGGCGCCAGCTTGAACGTGTAGGTCTTGCCGTCCTCGGCGACGGTCCACGAGGTCGCGAGCGAGGGCTGGACGGTCCCGTCCTCGCCGATGCGCGTCAGGCTCTCGTAGACGTTGACGCTGAAGATCACGTCGATCGCTGCGGCGGCGTTCTGCGTCGGATCGAGCACCGGCGGCTCGTCCTGCATGCCGATGACGATCGTATCCTTGGCCGCGAGCGCGGCGGTGGCGCTCAGCATCAGGGCGACGGCGAGGGACGTCGAAAGAACGCGCATCGTCAGACTCCTGGAAATGAAGGCGGCGCAACCGTGCCGAAGCCCGGTTGCGCCGCGGTGACGGTTATATGACTAGTTGAGCCAGCGCACCTCGGTCAGGTCGTTGGCCTGGACCGGGCTGTTCTCCCAGAGGCCCTCGATCTTCGCGTTCCACACGCCCGTCTTCGGCAGCATGAACAGGAAGCCGTTGACCGCGTCGGTCGCCAGCATGCGCTGCGCGTCGCCGAAGGCCTTGTTGCGGATCTCGTCGGTGCCGGCCGAGACCGTGAGGTCGATCAGCGCCTTGAACTCCGGCTTGCCGTACTGGAAGTAGTAGTTGGGGTCGGCGTAGATGTTGATGTCGAGCGGCTCGGTGTGGCTGATGATCGTCAGGTCGAACTGCTTGTTCTTGAAAACCTGCTCGAGCCACTGCGGGAACTGCAGCTGCTCGATCTGCGCCTTGACGCCGACCTGCTCGAGCATCGCCGCGATCAGCTCGCCGCCGCGCTGCGCATAGGCCGGCGGGGGCAGGCGGAGCGACAGCGTCAGGTTGGTCTTGCCGGCTTCGGCCAGCAACGCCTTCGCCTTCGCCGGGTCGTACGGATAGACGCCGGTCAGGTCGACATAGGCCGGGTGGTTCGGCGAGAAGTGCGAGCCGATGGCGGTCGCGGTGCCGCCGGCGGCGCCGATGATGATCGCCTTGCGGTCGATCGCATGGCTGATCGCGCGGCGCACGCGGACGTCGTCGAGCGGCGCCTTCTTGTTGTTCATGGCGAGGATGGTCTCGCCCTCGGTGTTGCCGACCACGACCTTGAGCTTGGGATCGGCCTTGAGGCGGTCGAGGGCGTCGCCAGCGCCGGTGTTCGGCGAGGCGTCAACGTCACCGGCGAGCAGGGCTGCGACCGTCGCCGCCGGGTCCGGGATGAAGCGGAAGGTCGCCTTGTTGAGCTTGATGTTGGCGGCGTTCCAGTGATCGGGGTTCTTCTCGATCTCGAGACGGTCGCCCTTGTTCCAGCGCACGAACTTGAACGGTCCGGTGCCGACCGGCTTCGCCTTGGCGTCGGCGATCGCGCCCGGCGCCACGACCACGGCCTCGCCCATGCCGACGAGGTAGGGCACGAGGCCGACCGGCTTCTTCAGCTTGATGACGACGGTGCCCGGGTCCGGCGTCTCCACTTCCATGCCGTTGTCGGTCAGCATCGACTTCTTCGGGTTGGCGCTGTCGGCCGAGGTGGTGCGCGCCAGCGACTGCGCGACCGCGGCCGAGGTCAGCTCGGTGCCGTCATGAAACTTGACGCCGCGGCGCAGCTTGAAGGTGTAGGTGAGGCCGTCCTGCGAGAGGGTCCACTCGGTCGCCAGCGCCGGCTGCACCAGGCTCTTGCGGTCGAGGCGGGTCAGGCCTTCGTAGACGTTGGTGTAGAGGATCTCCTTGATCGCGGCGGCCGGGCTCAGGACCGGGTCGAGATGCGGCGGCTCGAGCGCCATGCTGAGCGTGATCGAGTCCTTTTGGGCGTGCGCGCCGGCGGCGGCGAGCATGGCGGACGCGAACGCGGCCGCGAACAGCGAGGGCTTGCGCATCTGATCTTCTTCCTTCCCGAGAGGCGCCGAGGATACGAGTCAAATGCTCGCCCATCGGCCGCCGTCAGGCAAGGGGGAGAGGCCGGAAAACAACGGTTTTCCGCCGAGGTCACGCGATAGAGAACGTCATGCGGCCGAGGGCGCGCGGGACGCGCGTGGCGTCCTAGAGCGTCTTCCAGCCTGGGAAGCGGCCCAGCGTCTCGGCGTGGTAGACGCCGCGCGCCACGGCTCGGGCCAGACAGTCGGCCGCCATATGGCCGACCAGGGTCAGCATCGGGAGGTCGGCGAGCGGCAGCTTGCCGGTCGAGAGCGCAAAGACCGTGTCGCCGTCTGCCGGCGTGTGGACCGGCCGGATCGCGCGCGCCAGCCCGTCGTCGGCCATCAGCGCCACCCGTCGGGCCTCGCCTTTATCGAGCTTCACGTTGGTCGCGACGATCGCGATCGTCGTGTTGGCGGCCGGCGAGGGCGGGAGAGGCGGGCGCGGCATCTCGAGATCCAGCGATCCTGTCAGCTTCGGCGGGCCGAGGCCGCCGAACTCGCCGTCCTGCTCGAAGGGCCAGGCCCAGAAGTGGCGCGAGCCGGGCATGACCGTCTCGCCCCAGGAATTGACCGCGACCAGCGCGCCGACCTGGATGCCGTCCGGCGAGACCAGTGAGGCCGAGCCCAGGCCGCCCTTGAGCCTGCCGGCCTTGGCGCCGAGGCCGGCGCCGACATTGCCGAGCGGGAAATCGAGCCCGATCGCGCGCGTGGCTTCGGCGCCGAGCCGGCGATAGGGCGGGTCTTCGCCCCAGGACTTGTCGCCCCCGTTGACCAGGTCGAACAGGATCGCGGCCGGCACGATCGGGACGACCGCCGTACTGATCTTGTAGCCGCGCCCGGTCGCGGCGAGGACGTTGGTGGCCCCGGCGGCGGCGTCGATGCCGAACATGGAGCCGCCGGAGAGGACGATGGCGTCGATCGCATCGACTCGACACGAGGGATCGAGCGCATTGATGTCGCGCGTGCCGGGTGCGCCGCCGCGGACCTCGGCGCCGGCGACCGCGCGCTCGTCGGGAACCACGACGGTGCACCCGCTCCACGCCTGGCGGTCGACCGCATTGCCGACCCGGATGCCGTCGACGTCGGTGATCAGGTTGCGGGGGCCGGGCTTGAGTCGGCTCACGCGTCCTGGTCCTTCAGGGTCACGCCGAGCACGATGAAGGTGACGGCAAGGCCCGCGGCAGAGACCGCCGCGAGCGCTCCCCAGGTCCAGCCGTACTGCGCGCCGACGAAGACGACCCCGCCCCAAAACGACAAGAAGGCGAAGGTCGAGGACAGGATCATGAATCCGGCCCGCACCATCTGCTTGGCGATGCGGGAGGCCTTCATCGATTCCTTGATCGAGGTGGTCATCTGGGTCTGGCGGATGGCCGCGGCAATCTCTTCGCGCGCCATCTTCTGCCAGTCGCTCAGATACATGCCGGTCTGGCCGATCTCGAGCTTTTCCTTGTCGGGGTTCTCGATCGCCTCGCGCAGGCGGTCGACGATCTCCTTCGCCTGCTCTTCCGGCGATTTCTTTTTTCTGCCTAGCATTCGGCGCGCACCTTAACGGGAGTCGCTTCCTTGAGCCAGCCAGCGCCGCATGGCCTGGGCGGCGAGGTCGGGGTGGCGCTGCAGTAGCTCCGCCAGCCGCCTGGTCGAGGCCGCGTTGATCCTGCCCTCGATGCGCCGGACGTTGATCACCGCATCCAGCATGTCCTCCGGTTGCTCCTTGCGGATGGACACCGGCGCCCTGGAATCGATGCGCGGCGCCGCGAGAGGTCCGCTGGCCGGCGGCAAAGCAGGTTGCGGCGTTCCCCGAGCCGGCGGCGTGCCCTGGGCGGCATTTAGTTGCAGCGCACGGACAAGCATCGACTTCGCCAGCATGGCGACGGCGAGGACCACGATCCCGGCGAAGAACGATTTGAGAAAGGCCACCAGGGCAGCCTTACGCCGCCTGACCCCTGGCCGCCAGGCGGGCCGCGGCCTCGACCGGCGGCTGGGTCACATGGCGGAGCGTGGCGTCGCGCGGCAGCGAGGCGCGGAAATGGGAGAAGATCAGGGGACTCGCCCGGGAGGCGCCGCCGGCCAACGCCACCGGCTGCTCGCGACCGAGCCGCTGGATCAGCACCCGTGCGAGCCGGGCGAGTTCTTCACCGGCCGAACTCAGGATCGCGGTCGCGACCGAGTCGTCGCGCGCGGCCGCCTTGGCGACGGCCGGGGTCAGCGCCGCGACGGCGGCGCGACCGCCGCCGTAGATGTGGCGGCGCACGTGCTCCCAGTCGAGGGCGCCCAGGGCGTTGCCGAGTTCCTGGCCGAGCGCTCCCAGCTCCCGGCCCTCGTCCTGGGCACGAACCAATGCGGCCAGCGCCCGCCGGCCGATCCAGTAGCCGCCGCCGGCATCGTCGATGAGATAGCCGTGCCCGCCGGCACGCTCGGTCCTTCCGTCCGGCGCCAGGTGGAACGCGACCGCGCCCGTCCCGGCATAGACCAGGATCCCTTCGCCCGGCTCGAAGGCGGAGCGATAGGCGATCCGCATGTCGTCGACCACCTGGACCGCAGCGGGCGCGAGCCGAAACGCGCCGGCCAGCCAGCTCGCCATCAGCTCGGCGGTCTCCGATCCGGTCGAGAGCCCGGTAATGCCGGCGCAGATGCGGTCGGGCTTGCCCGCTGCCTCAACCTGGACCAGCAGCTCGGTGATCGCCGCCTGGGCCGCGGCGCGCGCTGTGGAATCGAAGATGTGCCCGGTCAACGGCCCCAGCGTGCCTTCGCCGAGGATCCGCCCGCTGTCGTCCGCCAGCCGCCAGCGGGCACCGGTGCCGCCAGCGTCGAAACCAAGTCCGATCATGCAGGACAGACTATCAGCGCCCGTTGTCCGGCACAGCCCCGACGAAGCGGCGCGTGATCTCGCGCGGGTTGGTGACGGCCGTGCCGATCACCACGGCGGCGGCGCCGAGCTCGAAGGCGCGGGCGACTTCCTCGGGCGTCCAGAATCGTCCCTCGGCGACGACCGGCACCCGGGCATGCCCAATGATCTGGCGTAGGAGGTCGAGATCCGGGCCGGGGGATCGCGCCCTGGCGTCGGTGTAGCCGGCCAAGGTCGTCGCGATCGCATCGGCGCCGTGGCCGAGCGCGCTCATCGCCGTCTCCAGCGTGTCGACGTCGGCGAGCACCGGTTTCTTCAAGTCCGCATGGATGCACCGGATCAGGTCGGCGACCGGTTCGCCGGCGCGCGGCCGCGACGTCGCGTCGATCGCGATCATGTCGGCGCCGGCCTCGGCGACGGCGCGGGCGGCCTCCACGCTCGGCGTGATGGCGACCGGGTGGTCGTTGTAGATCTTGTTGATGCCGATGATCGGCAGCCGCGTGGCGGCGCGGATGGCGCGGACGTTCTCGGGGCCGTTGGCGCGGATCGCCTTGGCGCCGCCGGCCTCGGCCGCCTGGGCCATCGCCGCCATGAAGCCTTCGCCGTGCAGCGGATTGTCGACGCGCGCCTGGCAGGAGATCACGAGCGCCGGGGTCGGGAAGGGAAGCATCATCCCTTCACCGCGCCCGAGGTGAGGCCGGCGATGAACTGCCGCGAGAGCGCGATGTAAACCAGGGTCAGCGGCAGGGCCGAGAGGGTCAGGCCGGCGAACAGCACGCCCCAGTCGGTGGAATACTCACCCATGAACACGGTCAGCCCCTGCGGCAGCGTCTTGGCGTGATCCGACTGGATCAGAACAAGCGGGAAGAAGAAGTCGTTCCAGATCGGCACCGCGTTGTGAATGCCGGCGATGACTAGGGCGGGGCGGGAAAGGGGGATCATGATCCGCCCGAGGATCTTGGCCTCGCTGGCGCCATCGATCCGGGCCGCCTCTTCGAGCTCGGCCGGGATGGTCTTCAGGAACCCGGTCATGATGAAGACGGTCGAGGGGAGCCCCATCGCCGCATAGACGAGGACCAGCCCGAGCCGGCTGTCGATCAGGTCGAGCGTCTTGAGCTCGATGAACAACGGGATGATCGCGAGCTTGAGCGGCACCATCAGGCCGGCGAGAAAGAAAAGGTAGATCGCCTCGTTGCCGTGGAAGGCGTATCGGGCGAGCGCGTAGGCGGCGAGCGTGCCGGAGGCCAGCATCAGCGCGATCGAGGCGACGGTCACCAGGACCGAGTTGCCGAGATATGCCAGGAACCGCGTCTCGCGCCAGATGGTCTCGATGTTGGCGAGGTTCCAGACCGACGGCAGCGCGAAGGGCGAGGCGTAGATCTCCGCCGTCGGCTTGAACGCCGAGAGCACCATGATCAGGACCGGATAGAGCATGAGCAGCGTCGTCGCGGCCAGAAGCGCCTGGTACATCGCCGCCTGCCAGGGCTTGAGCATCAGAGGTCGACCTCGCGACGGCGAAGGATCCTGATCCACCAGGCGGAGATCGCGAGGATGAAGAGGAAGATGAGCACCGCGAGCGCGCTGCCGCGGCCGAAGTCCTGCAGCGCCGAGGACACGGTGCCGAAGGCGGTGCGGTAGAAGTAGAGGCCGAGCACGTCGGTCGTGTGGAAGGGCGGGCCTTCGAGCCCGGACATGATGTAGGGCAGCTCGAACCAGTTGAACGAGCCGATGAAGGTCAGGATCACGACGATCGTCGTCGCCGGCGCCACCAGCGGCCACACGACCTTGGTCAGCCGCTTCCATTCGCCGGCGCCGTCGATCTCGGCCGCTTCCAGGATCTCGCGCGGGATCCGCTGGATGCCGGCTAGGTAGACCAGCGTCGGGAAGCCGACCCAGTGCCAGGCATTCACCAGGATCAGCGATGCCAGCGCCGTCGACGGCTGTCCGAGCCATGGCTGCGCCCATGACGCGAGGCCGACCGCGATCAGCGTCTGGTTCACGAGGCCGAACAGCGGATTGAGGAACAGCTTCCAGAGGAAGCCGATGATCACGGTCGAAAGGATCACCGGCAGGAACAGCGACACCTGATGGAACCGGTGCAGCCGGAGGCCCTTCGACAGCGCGGCGGCGAGAAAGAAGGCCGTACCGTTCTGCACCACCATCAGCGCCACGAAGACGACGACGTTGTGGAAGAAGGCGTTCCAGGTGAGAGTGCTGAACGGTTCCTGGAACAGGATCAGGCGGAAGTTTTCGAGCCCGGCGAAGCCGATCCGGGCCAGACCCTGCCACTTGTAGAACGCATAGACGAAGGCCGAGAGGATCGGCAGCGTGACGAAGCCGACGAGCAGCAGCAGCGCCGGCGCGAGAAGCGCTGCGATCCAGAGCTGGCGGCGGAGTCTAGGCGACATTGCGCGGAGCCGAGACGCCCCCCTCCCTAACCCTCCCCCATAAAGGGGGGAGGGAACACGATGTCTTGCTCCCTCCCCCCGCCGCGCGGGGGAGGGATGGGGTCGGGGGCTGGATGTCCGCTACTTCTGGAACGGCTTGTAGTAGGTGGCGATGCCCTTCGTGACCTCGGCGCCGGCTTCGGCCGGCGTCGCCTGGCCGGCCATCATCTTCTGGACGGCGGTCTGGATCAGCGCCGAGCCGGTCGGCTCCTGGTAACGGAAGTTCACCAGCATCACATACGGGGTCGACGCGGCGTTGGCCTTGGCGACTTCGGCCAGCAGTCCGTCCTCGATCTTGACGCCCTTGATCGGCGAGATGTTGCCGAGCTTGTTGGCGAAGAGATCGCCGAAGCGCGGGCTTGCCGCGTAGCGGATGAACTTGATGGCATCCGCCTTGTGCTCGCTCTTGGCGTTGATGCCGTAGCCGCCGTCGACGAACAGCGAGACGAGACGCGGCGCGCCCTTGGCGGCGGGCGGCGTCGCCATCACGCCGATGTCGAGCTTCGGGTTCTGGCGGCGGAAGTTGGCGATCTCGAAGGAGCCGGCGGCGATCATAGCGGCCCGGCCCGAGATGAAGAGCTGCTGCATCGTCGGGTAGTCGACGCCGGTGAAGCCTTGCGGGAAGTAGTCCTTGAGCTCGGCGATCTTCGCCATCGCGTCGACGAAGCGTTTGTCCTCGAAGGTCGCCTTGCCGGCGACGAGGTCGCCGTTGAACTGCGGCCCGTAGATGCTGGGCGCGATCGCGCCCATCAGGATCTCGTTCTGCCAGGCGGTCGCGGTGCCGTTGGCGAAGGGCTGCACGCCCTTGGCCTTGAGCGCCTTCGATGCGGCGATCAGGTCGTCCCAGGTCTCGGGCACCTGGATGCCGTGCGCCTTGAAGAGGTCCTTGTTGTAGAGGATCAATACCGTCTGCGTCGCGAACGGCACGGCATAAACCTTGCCGTCCTCGCGCATGGTCTCGGCCGCGAGCGCGTCGGCGGGAATGTTGTCGAGCTCCGGTACCGTCGCCTTGTCGAGCGCCAGCAGGTATCCGGGCTTCGCGATCGCCTCGATGCCGCCATAGGCGCGGGTCTGCATGATGTCGGGACCCTTGCCGCCGGCGAGCGCGGTCGAGAGGATCGTGTTGTAGGAGGTCGGCTCGAACGCCTCGAACTTGATCTTCACGTCCGGGTGCAGCTTGTTGAAGTCGGCGATGATCTCCTGATAGGCGGCGCGATCTTCCTGGCGCCAGCTCCAGAAGGTCAGGTCGGCCGCCACCGCCTGCTGGCCGAGGCCCGTGGCGAGAAGTGCTGCGGCACCGATCCGCGAAAGTAGGTTCTTCATGACGATCCCTCCTTGTTCGTTGCTCTTCAGGATGCGGCCTTGAGCCTGGGCGAAGCGGCGGCGGCCTGATTGCGCTCGGACTCGGCGATGTAGTCGCGGGTCAGGGGCACGGTGGCGACGTCGTGGGCAAGCTGCATCTGGAAGACGATGTTGAAGCCGTGGCGGAAACTCAGCTCGCTGCCGACCAGATAGAACTCCCACATGCGCAGGAACCTGTCGTCGTACAGCTGACGGATTTCCTCCCGGTTTGCGTACACGTTCTGGCGCCAGGCTTTCAAGGTCTCTGCATAGTGGAGGCGGAGGATCTCGATGTCGGTGACGATCAGGCCGGTGCGCTCGACGACGGGCAGGACTTCGGAAAGCGCCGGGCTGTAGCCGCCGGGGAAGATGTACTTCCGGATCCAGGGATTGGTGAACCCGGGACCGTCGGTTCTTCCGATCGAATGCAGGAGGGCGACGCCGTCCTTCTCGAGAAGACTGTCGACCTTGCGGAAGAACTCGGGATAGTGGCGGACGCCGACATGCTCGAACATGCCGACCGAGACGATGCGGTCGAAGCGCTGGTCGAGCAGCCGATAGTCCATCAGCTCGAAGCGCACGCGGCCGGCGAGCCCGGCCGCCTGGGCCCGCTCGCGGGCGAGGGCCAGTTGTTCCGTCGACAGCGTCACGCCGGTGACCTCGACGTCGGCGATCGAGGCGAGATGGAGGGCAAGCCCGCCCCAGCCCGAGCCGATGTCGAGCACGCGCTGTCCGGGAGCCAGCCTCAGCTTCGCCGCCACGTGGCGGAGCTTGGCGCGCTGCGCCTCGGCGAGCGAGACGCCGGGGTGTTCGAAATAGGCGCAGGAATACTGCAGGCTCGGATCGAGGAAGAGCTCGAAAAGGCGCCGGCTCAGGTCGTAGTGGTGGTGCACGTTCGCCTGGGCGCGGCCGACGGGATTGAACTGGGTCAGGCGGCGCACCGCGCGGTTCAGCCCGTTCACGACCTTGAGCCAGGCGAAGCCGTCGAGCCCGGCCTGATTGGATGTGCCGAGATCGACCAGGTCGTAGATGGTGGTCCCGTCCTCGCAGGTCAGGGTGCCATCCATGTAGGCTTCGCCGACCTTGAGCCATGGGTTCAGGAAGAGCTGCGTGTGCAGCTTCGCGTCATGCAGGCGGATCACGGACCTGGGGGCGGTGCCGTCGCCGAAGCGATGCGTCCTGCCGTCGGCGTCGATCATGGTGAGATCGCCGCGGCGGACGCTGTGGCGCAAGAGCAGAGCGAAGAGCATGGCCTACCTCCTCGGTGGGAGACTCAGGCGCGGATCCGAAGGCGATACCTACGGCGTGAACTGCTCTTTCAGGATCCGGGCTTCAAGGTTGTGCTCGGGATCAAACAACATGTGGCAGGCGCGGTTCCTGTCCTCAGCGATGGAGACGGAGACCACGTCGCGAACTTCGGTCGAGTCGGCGGTCGCGCTGACCGGCCGCTTGTCGGGATCCAGGATCGTGAACTCGATCTTGGCGTCGTGCGGGACCAGGGCGCCGCGCCAGCGCCGGGGACGGAAGGCGCAGATCGGCGTCATCGCCAGGACGCCGGCGCCCAGGGGCACGATCGGCCCATGGGCGGAGAGATTGTAGGCGGTCGATCCGGCCGGCGTCGCCACCAGGATGCCGTCGCAGGCGAGGTCGTTCATCCGCTCGATGCCGTCGACATGGATGCGGACATGGGCGGTCTGCCGGGTCTGGCGAAGCAGCGAGACCTCGTTGATCGCGAGCGCGGTCCGCGTCCGGCCGCTGCGGGTCTTCGCCTTCATGACCAGGGGCCGGACCTTGACCGTGGAGGCCTGCTTCAGCCTGAGGATCAGGTCGTCGTCGTCCTCCCGGTACTCGTTCATCAGGAAGCCGACCGAGCCGCGGTTGATGCCGAAGATCGGCTTCTTGCGGTCGAGGTGGGTGTGAAGCGTCTCCAGCATCAGCCCGTCGCCGCCGAGCGCGACGATGATGTCGGCGCGGGCCGCCGGGACCGAGCCGTACCGACGGGCGAGCGCCGCCTTGGCTGAGCGGGCTTCGGGCGTCGGAGCGGCGGCGAAGTGGAGCTTGGGGCGGATCACCCGCCGGTCACGCTCATGTGCCGGGCGACGGCGGGCCCGGTATGCTGGCGGTCGATGACGAAGTCGTGACCCTTGGGCTTGCGCGAGATCGCCTCGCGGATCGCGGTCTTGAGCGCTTCGTCGGATTCGCTGGCGCGGAGCGGCGCGCGGAGATCGGCCGCGTCGTCCTGCCCCAGGCACATGAAGAGCGTGCCGGTGCAGGTGAGGCGGACGCGATTGCAGCTCTCGCAGAAATTATGGGTGAGCGGCGTGATGAAGCCGAGCCTCTGCCCGGTCTCCTTCACGTGCACGTAGCGGGCGGGGCCGCCGGTCCGGTAGTCGATGTCCTCGAGCGTCCAGTCGCGCTTGAGGCGCGAGCGGACCATGCTGAGCGGCAGGTACTGGTCGAGGCGCTGCTCGCCGCCAATGTCGCCCATCGGCATGACCTCGATGATGGTCATGTCGTGGCCGTGCTGGCCGCACCAGCCGACCATCGCCGAAAGCTCCTCGTCGTTGACGCCGCGAAGCGCCACCGCGTTGATCTTGACCTTGAGCCCGGCCGCCTTCGACGCCTCGATGCCCTCCAGCACCTGGGGCAGGCGGCCCCAGCGCGTGATCTCGGCGAACTTCGCCGGGTCCAGCGTGTCGATCGAGACGTTCACGCGCTTGACGCCGCAGGCCGCAAGCTCCTCGGCATGCTTGGCGAGCTGGCTGCCGTTGGTGGTGACGGTGAGCTCCTCGAGCTCGCCGGTCTTCAGATGGCGCGAGAGCGAGCGGAACAGCTGCATGATGCCGCGGCGGACCAGCGGCTCGCCGCCGGTGAGACGCAGCTTCCTGACACCGAGGCCGACGAAGGCCGAGCAGAGGCGGTCGAGCTCCTCGAGCGACAGGATCTCCGCCTTCGGCAGGAAGGTCATGTCCTCGGCCATGCAGTAGACGCAGCGGAAGTCGCAGCGGTCCGTGACCGAGACGCGCAAGTAGCTGATGTGGCGGCCGAACGGGTCGATCATCAACCTTAATTTAGGCTCGCCGGGGCGGAAAATCAGCCACGTTCTTGTCGTGGTCTTGCGCTGGCCGGGAGAGGCCCCCAATGTCCGCCCCATGAAGGAATTCGCGATCCGGCCGGACCCGGCAGATCCAAGGCTGACCCAGAAGGTCGCCGCGACCGACGAGGAAGGCCGTCCGACCGAGCTTGCGGTGCCGACCGAGCGGCCGCTGACGCTCTACCTGAACAAGCGCGAGATCGTCACCATGATGACGATCGGCGACTATCCCGAGTACCTGGCGCTGGGATACCTGCTGAATCAGAACATGCTGAAGGCGGGCGATCCGATCGACGGCATCGACTACGACGACGAGATCGAAACCGTGGTCGTGCGCACGCCGGTCACCACCGACTTCGAGACCAAGCTCAGGAAGAAGACGCTGACGTCGGGCTGCGCCCAGGGCACCGCCTTCGGCGACGTAATGGAGACCTTCGACGCCTCGCGCCTGTCCAGGGACGCGGTCCTGAAGACCTCCTGGCTCTATACGCTCAGCCGCAAGATCAACGCGACACCGAGCCTCTACCTCGAGGCCGGCGCGATCCATGGCTGCGTGCTCTGCGATCAGGACCGGCCGCTGGTCTACATGGAGGATGTCGGGCGCCACAACGCGATCGACAAGATCGCGGGATGGATGGCGATGAACCGCGTCGCCGGCGCCGACAAAATCTTCTACACGACCGGTCGCCTCACCTCCGAGATGGTGATCAAGTGCGTGCAGATGGGGATCCCGATCCTGATCTCGCGCTCGGGCTGCACCGCCTGGGGCGTCGACCTGGCGAAGCGCGCCGGCCTGACGATGATCGGCCGCGCCAAGGGCAAGCGCTTCCTCACGCTCTCGGGCGCCGAACGGATCGTCTACGACGCCGATGCGCGGGCGGTCGCCGAGGAGGCGAAGCACCTCCGTCGCAAGGGCACGGAGGAGGACGCGGCTTAAGGCCGGTAGGCGCCGTCGATCAGCCGGGGCGCCCGGTCGGAGCCGTCGAGCTCGGCGGCGACGTCGACATCTCGGATGTAGCCCTCCTGGGCGAGCTCCTGGCCGGACTGGCTTCCATGCAGGAGGCGCATGAGGTCGGCCTGCGCCGCGCGCCAGGACGTGCGGGCGAACTCGGCCTCGGGTGAGGGCGAACCCTGGATCGCCTCGACGATCGCGCCGGCGCCGAGCCAGTCCTCGATCGCGGGCCGGAGGCTGTGGTCGGGCCAGCGCTCGCCGGCGGCGAGCACGCCGATCCTGGGAAAAGCCTGGAGCGCCCGGGCGACGGCGCGGCGGTTGCGAATGCATCCGGCGAAGGTCGCGACCCTGGGCGCGCGCGAAGCGATGGCCGAGAGCGCGGAGCCGTTCGGCGACGGCAGCACGATCGTACCGCCTTCCGGCACGTTCATCAGGCTGAGCGGCGACAGGCTGAGGTCGGCGGGGCCAGCCTCGATGCGCCGCTTGGCGAGCCGGGCGCCGAGCTGGCTTGCGAGCTTCTCGCCGGTCTCTCCGGACGGCACCGGGTAGAGGGTGATGCCGCGGTCGGCCGCGACCGTGACGCAGGTCGAGAACGACAGCACATCGACGATGGTAACGGCGTCGCACCAGGTGAGGAGCCGGGCGAGACCGAGCTCGCCCCAGTCGACGTCGATGCTGGTCATCCGGTTCAGTAGCCGAACGTGATGCCGTCTTCGGAGACCCGCAGCAGGAACCGCTGCATGTCGCGGTCGGCGCTGTTGTGCCGGCTCGGGATGTAGCCCGTCAGCGCACCGACATCCGGCATCGGCCGCGGCGGGTTGCCGGGCTTGCCGCTGCGGTCGAAGCGGGCGAGCTCGAGCGGGAAGCTGAATGGCGTCGAGCCGTCGGGCGGGTAGTTGAAGGCGGCGACGACGAAGCGCCCGTCGTGGCAGCCGGCGGAGGTCCAGAAGAAGCGGTCGGCGCGAAGATGGCCGACGGGCTTCACTGCCTTTGGCAGGTCGGACTCCCAAACGGCGACCAGGCGTCTGAGGTCCTCGGGCGCGATCGGCACGGCACTCGCCGCGCCGTGAAGGAATTCGCCAAGACTGAAGGTCGTCATGTAACCGATACCGAGCCGCTCGAAGACGCGCGTCTCGACGGTGCCGCCGACGATGTCGTAGCTGCGCACCTGCTCGGAATAGATCGCGTTGTAGACGAAGCGCCAGCGCTCCGGCGCGCCGGGGCCGCAGGCGGCTCTTATGTCAGTGCCGGCCATGATGTCGGGCCACTGCAGGGTCCGGCTGATCGGGTTGCCGGAGATGCCTTGCGCGGCGGCGGCGCCGGCGCAGGCGAGGAGGGCGGCGAGGCCGAGAGCGATGCGGATCATGCGGTGCATCCGACACCCGAAATGTGGCGGCTTGGTGATGGCCCTTTCCTGAACGGAAACGGGCCGCCGGAGAACCGGCGGCCCGTCCCTAGGACGCTATGCCCGGGAAGGCCTAGCGGAAGGCGATCTCGACCCGGCGGTTCCGCGGTTCGCGGGCGCCGTCCGGCGTGGCGACGAGGTTGTCGTTTTCGCCGCGGCCGGACATCTGGATCGTGCCGGCCGCGACGCCTTCGCGGACCAGCGCGGCCCGGACGGAGGCGGCGCGGCGTTCGGAGAGGCGCTGGTTGTAGTCGGTGGCACCGGAGCGGTCGGCATGGCCGGTCACCACCACGCGGACGTTGCCACGCTTCGCATCGCCGGCGGCCTGCCGGATGATGTTCGCCGCTTCGGGCGTGATGTCCGAACGGTCGAAGTCGAAGAAGACGAGATAGGTCTTCGGCACCATCGGTGCCGGGGCGGGGGCCGGTGCGGGAGCGGGGGGCGGAGCCGCCGCCGCGATCACCCAGGAGGCCGGGTTGAGGCCGCAGGCCGCGACGTCATCGACGTGATCCTCCGACATCTCTTCGAGCCAGCATTCGAAGGCGACCTGCTGGGTGGCGGCGGCGACGGGATCGCGCGCCTTGGTGGCGTCGATCCAGGCCGCGAGGCGCGTGCGGTAGTCGAGCGCGGTCGCGAGCGTCTGCTTGTTGTCGAAGCCGACGACCCAGCGTCCCCACATCGGCGGATGGCCGCGGCGGGCGTCCCACTCCATCGGGTCGCCGACGGGGACCGCCTGGCCGCGTGCGGCCATGCCCGACTTCTCGTACATCATGTTCGCGCCGACCGGATCGTACTCGGCCGACTCGATGTCGCCGCGCGCCTTGTAGCCGTCGGCGAGCGCCAGGAGGAAGCGGTCGGTGGTGGTGCGGGGGCCGGCGGCGAGGTTCGGATCGGCGATGGTGCAGGCCGAGACCAGCGCCGCGGCGATGGCTGGGAAGATCAGGGCACGGAAGTTCATGGGATTCCTTTCTGGAACGGAAGGGGCGAAGCCCCGTCATCGTTACTCAGATACCGCGCACCTGTCTTGGGAAATGAGGTTTAAGAATAAACGTGTCTGAAAGTCATTCGCGCCTGAAGCCCCAAAAGAAACGGGCCGCCGGATGTCCGGCGGCCCGTCCCTTGGACGCTATGCCCGGGAAGGCTTAGCGGAAGGCGATCTCGACCCGGCGGTTCCGCGGCTCGCGGACGCCGTCCGGCGTGGCGACGAGGTTGTCGTTCTCGCCGCGACCCGAGGTCTGGATCGTGTTGGCAGCGATGCCTTCGCGGACCAGGGCAGCCCGGACGGAGGCGGCGCGGCGCTCGGACAGGCGCTGGTTGTAGTCGGTCGGGCCGGAGCGGTCGGCATGGCCGGTCGCCACGATCAGACGGACGTTGCCCCGCTTCGCGTCGTCGGCGGCCTGCCGGATGATGGCAGCGGCCTCAGGCGTGATCTCGGAGCGGTCGAAGTCGAAGAACACCAGGTAGGTGCGCGGGGCCGGAGCCGGCGCGGCGGCCGGAGGCGGCGTGACCACGGTGGTCTGCTGGACGACCCAGAGCGACGGGTTGAGGCCGCAGAGCTCGACCTCCTCGTAGTCGTCCTCGGCCATCTGCTCGAGCCAGCACTCGAAGGCGACCTGCTGGCCGGCGGTGGTGATCGGGTCGCGCGCCTTGGTGGCGGCGATCCAGGCGCTCAGGCGAGCGCGATAGTCGAGGGCGGTGTCGAGGGTGCGCTTGCTCTGGAAGCCCACGACCCAGTGCCCGAACATCGGCGGATGGCCGCGGCGGCGGTCCCATTCCATCGGGTCGCCGACCGGGACCGGCTGGCCGCTGCCGGCCATGACCGACTTCTCGTAGAAGATGCCGGCGGGCACATAGTCCCAGTGCCAGGTGCTATCCTCGAACTGGCCCAGCTTGCGATAGCCGTCGGCGAGCGCCTGCTGGAACGGATCCGGATGCGGACGGAGGTTGTGGGAGTCGGTGCGGGCAGGCTCTGCGAGCCACGTGCATCCCGCGGTCAGCAGGACGGCCGCGAGAGCCGGAATAAGGCGATGGAGTTTCATGCAACTGTCCCCATACGTAAGGTTAAGGCGGCAACACGGCCGTCGGTGATGCGGGCCAAGCGGGCCCGCGCGCATCGCTGTCAGTGCCCGTAAATACCCAGGTACCGCCGGATGGTTCCCCGCTTCGGATGCCTTTTTTGAAAAAGACGGGACGGTGCGTGATTTGGCGGACGGTATCGGGACGCCTGTGACCGGGATGCAACGGCCTTGACCGCCGGAAGCGCTGTCGCCATGGTCGCCGCCTCCCGACGGAAGCAGCCCGCTTGAGCGCCCGAAAGACCATCCTCGTTCATCACTTCGTCGGCCAGATGCCGCTCGCCGGCATCGCCTGGCAGGCGACCCAGTACCTGTCGGCGCTGCGCCGGCTCGGCCACGATGTCTGGTACATCGAGGACAACGGGGTGAACCCGTACTCGCCGAAGGAGAACCAGCTCGTCTGGGACTCGACCTACAACATCGGCTATGTGCGCTCGATGATGGAGCGTTTAGGACTCGGCAACCGCTGGGCCTATTGGGACCCGGTCAAGGACGGGTCCTGGGAGGGCATCGGCCGCGACCGGCTGATGCAGCTCTACGGCGAAGCCGACGCCCTGATAAATCTGTGCGGCTCGACCAAGCTCCGCGAAGAGCACATGAAGTGCCCGGTCCGGATCCTGATCGACACCGATCCCGGCTACGAGCAGATCAAGATCGCGCAGAACGACGCCTACTCGACCGAGTTCGTCGACGCGCACACGCATCTCTTCACCTACGGCCAGAACATCGGCGACGCCGACTGCCTGATTCCCGCCGGCACGCGTCCCTGGAAGCCGACGCGCCCGCCGGTCGACCTCGATCTCTGGCCCTACGACGACCGCCCGGCGCCGTCCGCCTACACCTCGGTCGCGACCTGGCAGAACAAAGGCAAGAACGTCCGCTGGCAGGGCCAGTCCTACCAGTGGTCGAAGCACACCAACTTCCTCAAGTTCCTCGACCTGCCGAAGCGGAGCGGGCGGGCGTTCGAGCTGGCGTTGATCACGCCCGATCCCTCGGTCAACCAGCAGGTGGAAGAGGCCGGCTGGCGCGTGCTCGACGGCGCCGTGCAGTCCGAGACGATGGACTCCTACGGCGACTTCGTGCGGCGCTCGCGCGGCGAGTTCACGGTGGCCAAGGACATCTATGTCCGCACCAACTCCGGCTGGTTCTCCGACCGCAGCGTCTGCTACCTCGCCTCGGGCCGGCCGGTGATCATGCAGTCGGCCGGGTTCGAGAAGACCGTGCCCGTGGGCAAGGGCCTCTTCGCCTACGCCGACCACGAGCAGGCCATCGCCGCGCTGGATGCGATCGACAAGGACTACGAGGGCAACCGCAAGGCCGCCCGCAAGATCGCCGAGGACCACTTCGAGTGTTCCGCGGTGGTGAAGGAGATCCTGGACACGGTCGGGCTCTGAAGGGAGCTTGAGGGCTCCTGAATCGGAGTCCTCCTCGATGCGTGTCTTCGCTGCGGCGCTGGCGACCGAAACCAACACCTTCGCGCCGATCCCGACCGATCTCGGCATGTTCAGGGAGGGCATGTACGCGAAGCCCGGCGAGCATCCGCCGGAGCCGACGCTGTGCACGGCCCCCCTCGCCATCGCCAAGCGCCGCGCGCGCCAGGACGGGTTCACGTTGATCGAAGGGACCTGTGCCTGGGCCGATCCCGCCGGCCTCGTGAACCGCGGCGTCTACGAAGGCCTCCGTGACGAGATCCTGGGCCAGCTCAAGGCGGCGATGCCGGTCGACATCGTGCTCCTCGGCCTGCACGGCGCGATGGTGGCGCATGGCTATGACGACTGCGAAGGCGACCTGATCCAGCGCGCCCGCGCCATCGTCGGGCCGAAGGCGATCATCGGCGCCGAGCTCGACATGCATTGCCACATCACGCGCGAGATGACGACGGGCGCCAACGTGCTCATCGCCTTCAAGGAGTTCCCGCACATCGACTTCGCCGAGCGTGCCGAGGAGCTGCTGTTGATCTGTCTCAAGGCCGCGCGCGGCGAGGTCAAGCCGGTAATGTCGGTCTACGACTGCCGCTCGATCTCGGCCTTCATGACCAGCCGCGAACCGGGCCGCAGCTTCGTCGACAGGATCAAGGCGATGGAGGGCCGCGACGGCATCCTCTCGATCACCATCGCGCACGGCTTCAACGCCGGCGACGTCGCCGAGATGGGAACCAAGGTCATCGTCGTGACCGACGGCAGGCCGGACTCGGGTCGCGCGCTCGCCAAGCAGCTCGGCGACGAGATCAACGGCTTCCGCGTCACCGGCGCCACGCCGCACATGAAGACCGACGAGGCGCTCGACCACGCGATCGCCGCCGCGAAGGGCCCGGTGGTGCTCGCCGACCGCTGGGACAATCCGGGCGGCGGCGTCGCCGGCGACGGGACCTTCCTGCTGCGCGGCCTGATCGAGCGCAAGTTCTCGGACGCGTGCCTCGGCGCCCTCTGGGATCCGATCGCCGTCCGCTTCTGCATGGCGGCCGGTCCGGGGGCGAAGCTGCAGCTCCGCTTCGGCGGCAAGTGCACGCCCGATGGCGGCGAGCCGATCGACGCCGAGGTCGAGGTGCTGAAATGCGTGGCCGAGGCGACGCAGACCTTCCGGGGATCGGTGGTGCCGATGGGCGACGCGGTCGCGATCCGCGTCCACGGCATCGAGGTGGTCTTGAAGACCAGCCGCTCGCAGACCTTCGATCCGTCGCTGTTCACCGTCGTCGGCATCGATCCGACGAAGAAGAAGGTCGTGATCGTGAAGTCGAGCAACCACTTCTACGACGCCTTCGCCAAATTCGCGGCCGAGATCGTCTACGTCGACTGCGGCGGCCCCTATCCGGGCGACCCGCGCAAGTCGACCTTCACCAAGCTCCGCCGCCCGATCTGGCCGCTCGACGAGGACGCGAAGGCCGAGATGTTCCAATAACGGGTTCGAGCTTGCTGCGATGAGCGAACTGATCGTCTGGACCTTGGATTGGGTGCCTGAAGGTCCTCGGGGGTTCGTGCGCGACCTGAGGCTGAGGTGGGCGTGCGAGGAAGCCGGTTTCGTCTACTCGGTCCGCTCTGTTCCGTTCGAAGACCGCGAGACAAATCATCTGGACCGGCAGCCCTTCGGTCAGGTGCCGTTCCTCAGCGACGGAGACCTGGAGATATTCGAAAGCGGTGCCGGGTTGCTGCATCTGGCCCGGAAAAGCGACCGGCTGATGCCGCGCGATCCGGTCGGGGAAGCGCAAACCCTGCAATGGACGATCGCCGCGCTCAACTCGATCGAGATGATCTCCGTGCCGTGGTGGTTTCTGGAGATCACCGGCGAAAAGAGCAGGGGGCTTGGCGAATGGATGGGAAAGCGTCTCGGTCAGCTTGAAAACGTGCTGAGCGGTCGGGAGTGGCTCGTGGCCGGCCGCTTCACCGTTGCGGACCTGCTGATGGCGGATGTACTGCGCGTCCCGAAGGTCCGCTCGTTCGGCGACCGGCCGGCGACCGAGGCGTATGTCCGGCGTGTGACGGATCGGCCGTCGTTCAGGAAGGCGTATGCCGACCAGATCGACCATTTCAAGGCCGCCGACGAGAAGAGGCGATAGCGTATCAAGGCGCGCGCCGGAACCGTTCGTCGACCTCGACCTGATAGGCCGTCACCAGGGCGTTGGTTTCGTTCGCCATGCCGATGACGCCGATCAATTCGCCCAGCATCTCCTCGGTCATGCCTTTGGCGCGGGCGGCGGCGGTGTGCGAGGCGATGCAGTACTCGCAGCCATTGGTGATGCTGACCGCGAGATAGATCATCTCCTTGGTCACCGGATCCAACGCTCCGCCGGGCGCCATGACCTGCTTCAGGCTCTCCCAGGTGCGCTTGAGCGTCGGCGGATGGTGCGCCAGCACCTTCCAGAAGTCGTTGATCCAGTCGGTCTTGCGGATGGCCATGATGTCGTCGAAGACGGCCTTGACCTCGGGGCTCGCGTCTTCCGGCTGGATCGGGCGGGCAATCGGCATCGGCTCGAGACTCCTGCTAGGGTGGGGCCACTCTAGACCCGCATTGCGAGACCGACACCGATGACCTTCGCCGACGCCATGGCCGCCCTGCCGCTGGTCGCGATCCTCCGTGGCGTGAAGCCGGAGGAGGCGGTCGGGATCGGCGAGGCGCTGGTCGCCGAAGGCTTCCGGCTGATCGAGGTGCCGCTCAACTCGCCGCAGCCCTTCGCCTCGATCCAGCGCCTGGCGACGGCGCTCGCGGGCAAGGCGGTGGTGGGCGCAGGCACGGTGCTGAAGCCCGGCGACGTCGATGCCGTGGCCGATGCCGGCGGCAGCCTGATCGTCATGCCGCATACCGACGTCGAGGTGATAAGGCGTGCGAAGGAGCTGAAGCTGACCGCGGTGCCGGGCTTCGCCACGCCGAGCGAGGCCTTCGCCGCGCTGAAGGCCGGCGCCGACGCGCTGAAGCTGTTCCCGGCCGAGGCCAATCCGCCGCAGGTGCTGAAGGCGATGAAGGCGGTGCTGCCGAAATCGGTCGCGGTGCTGCCGGTCGGCGGCATCGCGCCGGACAGCATGAAGGCTTACGTCGAGGCTGGCGCCGGCGGCTTCGGCTTGGGATCCGCGCTCTACAAGCCCGGCGCGAGCGCGGCCGAGGTCGCCGCCAAGGCGAAGGCCTTCGTCGCCTCCTGGGCGGCGATCAAGGGATGACCGGCTCCACCACACGGTTCGCTGGGAAGCGAACGGTGACTTTCGTGCCCCGGTCGATGCGGCTCTGGATCTCGATCGTGCCCCCATGCATCTCGGCGAGGCGTTTGCAGATCGAAAGCCCCAGTCCGGTGCCCTCCTTGACCCGGCTGACCAGCGCGTTGGAGCGATAGCGGAACGGCTCGAAGATGTGCGCCAGCTCCGACTCCGGGATGCCGGTGCCGGTGTCGGCGACCAACAGCGCCAGCCGGCCCTCGTCATCCGCCGCGGCCTGGAAGCTCACCGTGCCGCCCGCGGGCGTGAACTTGACCGCGTTGGTGAGGAGGTTGAGCAGGATCTGACGGACGCCGCGGGCATCGGCCTTGAGCGCCGGCAGGTCATCCGGGATCTCCTCGCGCCACCGGACGCCTGCCTCGCGGGCGCGGTCGTCGAGGAGCCGGATGCAGTCTCGCGCCAGGCTCGGTATGTCCAGGATCTCCTCGACGATCTCGGTGCGTCCGGCTTCGATCTTGGAGAGGTCCAGCACATCGTTGATCAGCTGCAGCAGATGATTGCCTGACCATCTTATGTCGGCTGCGTAGGCGACATAGCGGCTGCTGCCGAGCGGGCCCAGCAGCTGCTGCTCCATCACCTCGGCAAAGCCCAGGATCGCGTTCAGCGGCGTCCTGAGCTCGTGGCTCATGTTGGCGAGGAAGGCCGACTTGGCACGGTTGGAGGCATCGGCGCGGTCGCGCGCGTCCTGGAGCTGGATCATCGTCCGCCGTTCCTTGGTCACGTCGCGGACGACGATGACGTGGCCGATCCCGGCGACCGGCAGGCCGACCAGCTCGATATGGGTACCGTCGGCGTGCTGGCGCTCGACATGCACGGGCTCTCGGGTCGCGATCGCGCGGCGCCAGCCCTCGAGCACGTCGGTGACGCTGCCGGGATCGATCGCACCGGTACGTGCCTGCTCGGCGATAGCGTCCGCCAGTGTTCCGCCGGTGAAGTCCGCGGGGAGGCCGCCGAGCTGCACGTAAGGGCGGTTCCAGGCGAGGAAGCGCCCCGAGAAGTCGACCACCGCGACGCCTTCCCCGAGGCTGTCGAGCGTGGCGCGCAGCAGGCTCGACTGCGCGGCGAGCTCGGCTCCGCGCTGCTTCAGCTGCGTTATGTCGGTCATCAGCGTCACGTAGCCGCCGTCCTCGGTCCGATGATTGCTGACCCGGATCCACGAGTTTTCGATCTTGAGCTCGATCGGATGGCCGGGCGCCTCGTGGGCGACGATGCGTCCTTCGATCCACGCCTCCTTGTCGGTCATGCCGGAGGCGCGATGCGCGCCGGCGTCGGCCAGGCCGCGCACCAGTTCCTCGAACGGGATGCCCCGGCGGAGCAGGCTCTGGATGCGGGCGCGGCCGTCGGGAATCGCGGCATCGGCGGAAGCCGACCACAGGTCGGCATAGCGGCTGTTCCAGGCGACCAGCCGGTCGTTCGCGTCGAACATCGCGAAGCCGGCGTTGATCGCCTCGATCGCGTCCTTGAGTCGCGCCTCGGCCTGGCGCTGTTCGGTCACGTCGATCGCGACCGACAGGATCGAGACGGTGCCGCTGTCGTCGAGCTTCAGCGGCAGGCGCGTCGTCAGGTAGGCGTGGTCGGCACCGCCATGGTCGGCGGCGTGGATCTCGTGGAAGGGGACCGCCTTGCCGCCGTCGAGGACACGGCGGTCGATCGCTTCGTCGCGGTGACCGAACTCCTCGCCGAAGACCTGTGTCGCGCGCCGTCCGAGGATCTGCCCCCCCTGCTCATACGAGGCGGGCTCGCGCGCGAGAAGCTGCACGCGGGCCTTCAGCGCCTCGTTGACCAGGATGTAGCGGAGCTCCTTGTCCTTGACGCTGATCGCCGCCGGGACCGTGTCGATGATCGCCTGCAGGAGGTGGCGCTGCTGGTCGAGCTTCGATTGCGCCTTGGCGGCAATGTCCCAGGCCTCGATTTCGGCGGTGATGTCGCGACCGGTCCCGCGATATCCCAGGAACACGCCGTGCTCGTCGAAGAACGGACGGCCGCTGACCGAGATGTGCCGGCGTTTGCCGGAGGAATCGACCCGGGCGAAGGTGAAGTTGCGGAACGGCCGGCGCTGGGCGAGGTCGGCCTCATGCGCCGCAAGCACGGCTTCCGAAACCAGGGGCTGGGTCTCGCGCCGCGTCTTGCCGACCTCGTCGGGCCCGCCATGGGCGGCGGCATGGGGCGAGACGTAGCTGAAGCGAAGGTCCGGGCCTTTTTCCCAGAACCAGTCCGAGGTCGACTCGGCGAAGTCGCGGAAGCGTCCTTCGCTCGCGTGCCGGTGCTTCACCTCGCGGATCAGCATCTCGTTGAGGCCGAGAATGCCGGCGACGACCAGAAGCGCGAAGAGTCCGCTGCCGGCGAAGACCGGGAGCCAGCCGCGCGTCACCTCGCTCCGCGACACCGCGACCGCGGCGACCAGCGGCCAGCCCGCGACCGGCCGGTAGTGGACGACGTAGGAGGTGCCGTCGCCGCGCTGGACGGCAAAATCGCTGGTCGGGATCTGCAGCGGACGTCCGGCAATCGCGTGTGCGATCCAGGCCGATTCCGGCTGCCGCGGCTGCATCGAGACGATCTCGCCGTCTTCGTTCAGCAGAGCCGCGGCGCCCGTGGCGCCTGCCAACTCGGCGAGAAGCGGATCTATGCGGGCAAGGTCCAGTGCGTCGCCGGCGTCGAGAACGCGCTGCACGCGCTCCTCGACCACGCATGCGCCGACGGCCGCATGCTCGGCCGCGGTCGCGAGGCGCTGCTGATAGCCCGCGTGCATTCCCCAGGCGTAGAGCCCGAGAACGCAGGCGATGATGGTGAGGCCGGCGACGCGCAGCCACCGGCGACGGCTGCGTCTGAACTCCATCCCCCTCGTTTCGACCGCGATTTGACGAAGGTTCTCGCCTGCGGCCGCGTTCTCCCCGATAAACGGAGCGTATAGCAATATCGGCAACGTCAACAAGCAGCGCAAAAGGCGAAAAGATCAATGTTTCACGGCATTTATCCGATCCTTTACGCATTCTTCGATGCGCAGGGACGGCCGGACCGCGAGCTGATGCGCCGGCAGGTCGAGGCTTGCCTGCGGCACGGTGCGCATGGCCTTGCGGTGATGGGTCTCGCGACCGAGGTTGCGAAGCTTCAGAACGGCGAAAGACGCCAGATCCTGGAATGGGTCGGAGCCGATGTCGGCGGCAAGGTGCCGCTGGCGGTCACGATCGGCGAGCCCAGCGTCCACGGCCAGATCGAGATGGTGCGGGCGGCAAAGGAAGCCGGTGCGTCGTGGGTCATCCTGCAGCCGCCTCCGGTCGCGGGACTCGCAGAAGCCGAGTATCTCCGCTTCTTCGGCGCCGTCGCCGAGAAGTCGGAGCTGCCGGTCGCGATTCAGAACGCGGCGATGTACATCGGCATCGGCCTCTCGAATGCCGGCCTCAAGACGCTCAACAAGAACCACCCGAACGTTTCGATCCTGAAGGGCGAGGCGCCGGCGAACGCGATCCGCTCCCTCGTCGAGGAAAGCGCCGGCGTGTTCAGGATCTTCAACGGCCGCGGCGGGCTCGAGCTCACCGATAACTTCCGCGCCGGCTGCGTCGGCATGATCCCGGCGCCCGAGGCCCATGACGTGCAGGTGAAGGTCTACGAGGCGTGGAAGCGCGGCGACGAGGAGGAGGCGGAGCGTCTCTATCGCTCGATCCTGCCGCTGATCACTTTCCTGATGTCCTCGATCGAGAACTTCCTCTGCTACGGCAAGCGCCTGACCGCACGGCGCCTCGGGATCTCCGAAGTCCACGCCCGTGTGCCGAGCCAGCAGCCGACGGCGTTCGGAATGGAGATGCTGGCGCGGCTGTCGAAGGATCTGGGGCCGCTTTGACTTCGTCCCCCCTCTCCCGGCGTGAAGCGACGGGGAAGGGAGCACGAGGCGCTAGATCGGCCCGGTGTAATGCGCCCTTGGCCGGATCAGCCGCCCGGTCGCCTGCTGCTCGAGCGCGTGGGCGAGCCAGCCGACGGTACGTCCCAAGGTGAAAATGAGCATCGGTGCGGCTTCGGGCAGCTTCAGCACGCGGGCGAGCGCGGCCAGGCCGAAGTCGATGTTGGGCGGCGTGCCGGTCTGGGTCGCGACCGTGTCGGCGATCTCGCGCATGCGCCGTTGCGTCGCGTCGCGCGGAAAGGCCTTGGCGAGCGCGTCGAGCAGGAAGCGGCCGCGGGGATCGCCGTCCGGATAGAGCGGATGGCCGAAGGCGGGGAAGCCGTCGCCGCGCCGGGCGCGCTCGCCGATCGCGCGGGTCACGTCGCCGATCTCGTCGACTTCCCGGAGCCAGGCGGCGGCCCGGCGCGAGGCGCCGCCGTGACGCGGACCCTGGAGCGCCGCCAGGCCGGCGGCAACCGCGTCGTAGAGCGAGGCGCCGGTCGAGGCGACGCAGCGCGCGACGAAGGAGGAAGGGTTGAGCTCGTGGTCGGCACAGAGCACCAGCGCCGAGCGAACCAGCGCCGCGTGCTTTGCATCGAGCCTCCATCCCTCGGCGAGCACCGCGTCGGCGGACCGGGCGCGCGGCGGCCTGCCCACCAGCGCTCCCGCGACCAGGCGTAGCACGCGACCGGCGGCGGCGGTGCGCGCTGCGGGATCCCGGGCGATGGCTTCGACGTCGGCGGCGCCGGCGAGCGGCAGCATCGCCTGCAGCCGCACTGACGGATCGGCCCGGAGCTTCGGCCCCGCGGCAGCCTTCGGCCACGCGACAGGCGAGGGGAGGTTGCGGGGGGCGAAGGCGATCTCGGCGCGGGCCTGCCAGAGCAGGCAGGCGACCTCCTCGAGCGTCGCCGTCGCGGCGAGGTCGATCGCGTCCTTGCCGCGATAGGCGTAGCGGCCGTCGGCTATCCTTGTGAGCGCGGAGTCGAGGACCGGAGCGCCGAAGTCGAGCGCTCCCTCCGCACCTTCGCGGTGCGAGATCAGCCGGTCGATGTCCTCGGACCGATAGCGTCGGCTGCGGCCCGGGCCGGGCTCCGATTTCAGCATCCCGCGGCTGACATAGACATAAAGCGAGGCCGGCTTGATGCCGAGGCGCGAAGCTGCTTCGGCGGCGGTGAGATGGCGTGAGGTCATCTCTTCAACTTAACAACTTAATCAACATTGACAACGATCGTTAGGGCAGTGACGCTGACTTGGTTCATCTTCATGAGGAGGCAGTCATGGCAGGCGCATCCGGGCTCGACGGCATCGTCGCGGCGGACACGGTCTTGAGCGACGTCGACGGGGAGGCGGGGCGCCTGGTGATCCGCGGCGTGCCGGTCGAGGTGCTGGCGGCCCGCGAAGGCTTCGAGGGTGCGGCGGCGCGCCTGTGGGAGGGCTTCGTCGACGACGGGCTCGACCGCGCGAAGGTGCTCGACGTGCTCGGCCGGGCGCGTGCCACCGCCTTCGCCCATGTCGACAAGGCGGTCGCTGCCGGTGCCGGGCTGGAGCCGGTTCCGGCTCTCCGCGCGGGTCTCGCGACCCTGCCGGATCTGGCGGGCTTTCATCCGGCCTATGCCTTCACGGCCGCGGCCCCGGTGATCCTCGCGGCGCTGCTGCGCCAGCGCAACGGCCTCGCCGCGGTCGCGCCGGATCCGTCGCTGACCACCGCGCAGGACCTGCTGCGCATGCTGCGCGGCAAGCAGGCCACTTCGGCGGAGGCGGCGGCGCTCGATGCCTATCTCACCACCGTCAGCGACCATGGCTTCAATGCCTCGACCTTCACCGCGCGCGTCGTGGCCTCGACTCAGGTCGGCGTCGGTCCGTCGGCGGTCGCGGCATTGGCCGCGCTCGAAGGGCCGCTGCATGGCGGCGCGCCGGGACCGGTGCTCGACATGCTGGACGGCATCGGCGGCAGGGAGAACATCAAGACTTGGCTTGAATCGCGGCTGACCTCGGGGGAACGGCTGATGGGCTTCGGCCACCGGGTCTACAAGGTCCGCGATCCACGCGCCGACGTGCTGAAGGGCGCGGTCCGCACGCTCTCGCGCGACGCCGGAAGGCTCGCCTTCGCCGAGCAGGTCGAGGCCGACGCGATCGCGATCCTGGCGCGAGTGAAGCCCGGCCGCCGGCTCGACACCAATGTCGAATTCTACACCGCGCTGCTGCTGGAGGCGCTCGAGATCCCGCGCGCCGCCTTCACCGCGATCTTCGCGGTCGGCCGCATGGCCGGGTGGACCGCGCATGCGCTCGAGCAGGCCCGCGACGGCCGGCTGATCCGGCCCCTGTCCCGATATGTCGGACCTAGACCTAAGGAAGCCGCCTGAGATGTGCTAGGAAGGCCTCCGAATTTTCCCCAGGAGGTCTCCGAATGAAGGCGCGGGCGAAGTGGATCGAGGGCCGGGCGTTTCTCGGCGAATCCGGCTCAGGCCATGGCGTGGTGATGGACGGAGCGCCGGAGGCCGGCGGCCGCAACCTCGGCATCAGGCCGATGGAGATGCTGCTGGTCGGCATGGCCGGCTGCACCGCCTTCGACGTGGTCCACATCCTGGAGAAGGGCCGCGAGCCGGTCACCGGCTGCGAGGTCAATGCCGAGGCCGCACGCGCGACCGACGAGCCGAAGGTTTTCACCGGCGTGCACGTGAAGTACAAGGTCAGCGGCAAGGGCCTCTCGCGCGACAAGGTCGAACGCGCGGTCGCGCTCTCCCACGAGAAATACTGCTCGGCATCCGTGATGTTCGTTCGCAGTGGCGCCAAGATGACCCACGAGATCGAGGTCGTCGACGCCTAGAGCCCTAGACTCGGTCGAGCACTTCCGGCGCGAAGAGACTGACCGCGTCGACCGCGACATGGGCGACGACGACCGGCACTAGGTCGCGCGTCCAGAGATAGACGAGCGTGAGAGCGAGGGCGGCGATCAGGATCGCGATCGCCGCCTCTATTCCCCAGAACGGCACATGACCGACGGTGAAGACCGCGAGCGAAATCGCGGCTGCGGCGGTCTTGTTGCCGGTCACCCATGAGAGCCGCGTGATCGCGTACCCCCGATAAAGCCACTCCTCGGCGACGCCGGCGGTGAGCGCGGTGAAGAGCCTGAGCCAGGTCGGGAGGACCGTGAAGGTCTCCTTGTCCCTGGCCATGCCGCTCATCGCGTCGGAGTCCAGCGGGGCCAGGACGATCTGCATCGAGAGAAGGATCGCCGCGGCAGTAGCCAGGCCGAGCCCGATCGCGCGCAGCCGGATCCGCCCGAGCCCGATCGACAGCAGCGAGCGGCCCTCGGCGCCGATGACGATCGCGGCCGTCGCTATCACCAGCAGCCACATGCCGCAGAGGAAGGCGAAGATGCCGGCCGGCGAGGTCGGATCGCCGGCGAGGAAGGCCAGGGGACCGGCAACGAACAGGGGGCCGAGAAGCGACAGGAAGATGCCGAGCCAGGTCCATCTCCCCGGGCGCGGCGTCACGGCACGTCAGATCCCGCAGAGACGGTCGGGGCCGGTGTCGAGATGGAAGTGGTCGTGATGCGCCTTGTCATAGGCCGGCGTCAGCACGACCCGGAACACCTGGCAGGCGCCGCGCGCGACGTCGTGGAGGAAGTTGGCGCGGGCACCCTTCGCGCGCCAGTCGCGGCTGACCAGGATGCGCGTGCCGTCGGTCAGATCGAAGCCGATCACGTCGATCGCATTGCCGAAGGCGTGCTGGCTCCACTTGCGCGATCCGGCGATGCCGCGGCAGGTGTAGCCGCCGACATGATGGATCTTGGCGACGCGCTTGCCGAAGTGCTGCATCGCCGCCGGCTGCAGAACGTCGAGGTCGAAGCGGGTGAGCGCAAGCGCGGTGGGGCAGGCGATGACCACCGGCTGGTTCAGTGCCGACGGAACCGCGGTGACCTTGACGCCTTCGGTGAAGCCGCAGCCGTTCGGCGTGGTCATCGGGCGCAGCGCTTCGAACATCGCGCCCGACCCGTTGAGTCCCTGCTGACAGGCGAGAAAGCTCTGGTCCTGAGGAGCGGCGGCAGCAGGTGGCGGAGGCGCGGGAGCGCGCGCGGCGCAGGCGGACAAGACCGCCACCGCCAGAAGCGCGAGGATCGCGCGCACCATATCGACTCCCCAGGGCTAGTCGCACCCGGGCGCAACATATCAACAGCTTGGGGGAGGTCAACGGCTCAGTCGAGCCAGCGATCAATCCTGTCGCGCAGGCGGTACCAGGCTCCGACGGCTGGCAGGAACCAGGGCCGGCCGCCGTAGAGCGGGCGTGTCGGGAATCCCAATCCGTCGAACGCGGACACGCGGTTGGTGCCGCCGGCGATCTTGAGCGCGACCTGATGGCCGAGCCAAGTCTGCATGATGACGCCGGAGCCGTTGCAGGCGACGGCGTAGTGCATGCCCTCGTTCATGCCGAGATGCGGCATGAAGTCGAAGGAAAACGCCACGTTTCCATTCCAGGCGTGAGTGAGCCTGATGTCGGCGAGCTGCGGGAAGATCGTCGTGATGAAGCGATGCATGATCGGCGCGCTGGTCTTCGCGCTGGTCGGGGTGAAGCGAGCCCGGCCGCCGAAAATCAGGCGCCGGCCGTCGGGTGAAAGCCGGAAGTAGAAAAGGATTCGCTTGGTGTCGACGATCATGCGGCGCTTCGGGATCAGCTCGGCCGCGAGCTTCTCCGGAAGCTCCTCGGTGGCCACGATGAAGCTCGCGACGGGAATCAGTCGCCGGCGGATCCAGGGCGTGACCGCCCCGGTATAGCCGTTGGTCGCGATCATGACCTCGCGCGCCTCGACGTTGCCGCGCGGCGTCGCCAGCAGGAAGCGCCCTTGCGCGCCGGAGATCGCCTCGACCCGCGTATGGCCGATCAGCTGGGCGCCGGCCTTCCGGGCCGCATCGGCGAGACCGCGGACATAGAGTGCCGGGTGAAGCCCGCCTGAGCGATGGATGACGATGCCACCGCGATAGAAGTCGGTGCCGACTTCCTCGCGCTGGCGCGGCTCCGGGATGACCTCGGCCGACTGGCCCGTCTCGGCGAGCGACGCGGCGCGGCGTTCGAGCATGCCGAATTGCTGGCGGCTATGGGCGCCGACGAACCGACCGACGCGCTGGTAGTGCGCGTTGATGCCCTCGCGCTCCAGGATCTGCTCGACATGGCCATAGGATTGCGCGGCTTCGTCGAGCATTCCCTTGGCGCGTTCGTGGCCGAACGTTGCAGTCAGGTCGATGCCTTTGCCGAGATTGATCCCGCCAGAGACCATGCCGCCGTTGCGCGAGGAGGCGCCGTAGCCGATCGCCTCGGCATCGAAGACCGTGCAGGAGATGTTGCGTCGCGCGAGCTCGAGCGCGCAGGAGAGCCCGGCATAGCCGCCGCCGACGATGGCGACGTCGGTCTTCTCAGGCACGGCCGGCGTCTCCGGCGGCGAGGCCTGGCCCGGATCGGCCGCCTCCCACCAGTAGGGCGTCTCCTTGAAGTCGGGCGCGAAGATTCGGGCGCTCATCGGGGATCGAGTGTAAAGTAGGCGGACAGACGGGAGAAGCCGCATGGCAGGCTCGAACAAGCCCAACGATCTCGTGCTCGCCGCGCAAGGAGCGGAGGCGCGCGAGGCATTGAACCGTCGCCTCCAGACCAATCTGGATCTGGGCCGGCTGATCCGTTTCCAGCCGAGCTATCGCGCCTCGACGGGCACCTGGAACCTGCTGATGGCGATCCTGGGTGGAGCGATCCTGGCCGCGATCATCGTCATCAACGTCTTCTTCTAGGCACCGGGGCGGAGTTCGGCTAGCTTCCGCGCCGATGGTTCCCTTCGGGGATTCAATGGGAACGCGGTGAGGCTTCGGCCGACCCCGCGGCTGCCCCCGCAACTGTAAGCGGCGAGCCTTGCGCCCTCGTGCCACTGGGAAACCCGGGAAGGCGGCGCAAGGCTAGGACCCGCGAGCCAGGAGACCTGCCATCGCCGTGGTCATGCGCGAGCACATCGGGCGGGGTGCCCTGATGGAGACCGGAGCCCTCTGAAGGTGGGCGCCAGCCTCGGTTCGCGGTGACGGATCACGTTCGCCGCGAGGTCTCGTCCCGTGCGTTCCCTCATCAAGCAGTCGGCCCTCGGGGCCGCGTTCGTTCTCGGCGTCGCCGTGCCGGCGTTCGCCGATCCTCTCGTCATCACCGTCACGCCGAACCGGCGCGAGGTGCCGATCGACCAGGTCGGCAGCACCGTCACGGTCGTGACGTCGGAGGACATCGAACTCAGGCAGCAGCGCACCGTGCCCGACGTGCTGCGGACCATCCCCGGCATCAGCGTGATTCAGAACGGCGGGCCGGGCGGCTCGACCACGGTCTCGCTCCGCGGCACCAACACCAACCACGCCAAGGTTCTGATCGACGGCATCGACGTCGGTGATCCGTCGACCGCCAACGGCGCCTTCGATTTCGGCAACCTCCTCACATCGGATGTCGAGCGGATCGAGGTCGTGCGGGGGCCGCAGTCCGGCCTCTACGGCTCGGACGCGATCGGCGGCGTCATCAACATCGTGACGAAGAGAGGGAAGGGACTGGCGCGGGCGACCGCGGCGATCGAAGGCGGCTCCTTCGAGACCCTGAACATGGCGGCGGGACTGAGTGGCGCCACCGGCCGCTTCACCTATGCGTTCGACGCGGCGCATCTCCATGCGGGCGACACGCCGGTGACGCCGCTCTCGCTGCTGCCGGCGGGACGCGCGCGGATCGGCGACAAGGCCGACAACCTGACGCTCTCGACCCGGCTCGGCGCGAAGCTCAGCGACGACTTCGATCTGGGGTTCGTCGCACGCTACGTGGATGCGTCGCTCCGCTTCACCGGTGACGATTTCTCGACATTCCCGGCGACGCCGGCCACCGCGCAGAGCCGTTCGCTGAACACGATGGCGCTGACGCGGCTGGAAGCGGCGCATCGCAGCTTCGAGGGCTTCGAGCAGCGCCTCGGCGTCTCCTATACCGAGCACGACCGGGAGATCCGCGGCATCGACGCCTTCACGCCCGACACGGCCTACACGGGCGATCGGACCAAGGTCGACTGGCTGGGGACATACCAGCTCGTGCCGGGGCACAGCCTGATCGGCGGGCTCGAAGCCGCGACCGACAAGCTCGACGATCGCTCGACCCGGGCCGAGAACGACACGAGCGCCGGCTTCGTCCAGCTGGACTCGGTCTTCGGCGGTGCGCTCTACAACAGCGTCAGCCTGCGCCACGACGACAACGACCGCTTCGGCGGCGTCACCACCTGGCGGATCGCACCCAGCTATCGCTTGGAGGCGACCGACACGCGGCTCAAGGCCAGCTACGGCACCGGCTTCAAGGCGCCCAGCCTGTCGCAGCTGTTCGTCAGCTACCCGGCGTTCAACTTCTTTGCCAACCCCAACCTGAAGCCCGAGCGCAGCACCGGCTACGATGCCGGATTCGAGCAGGCCATGATGAAGGGACGGCTTCGCTTCGGGGCCACCTACTTCCATAACGACATCGACGATCTGATCACGACCAACGCCAGCTTCACCTCGCTGGAGAACCGGCCGTCGGCGACGACCTTCGGGATCGAGTCCTTCGTCTCGTTCGCCGTGACGCCGCACCTGACGCTCCGCGGCGACCACACCTACACCGAGGCGCGCGACAACGAGACCGGCAACGCGCTGCTGCGTCGCCCGAAGCACAAGGCGACGCTGTCGGCGACCTGGCAGATGACCGAGGACTCGACGCTGAGCCTGAGCACGCTCCATATCGGCGCGCGCGTCGACGGGAACCGCGACTTCTCGGTCCAGCGGCTGACGGCACCGTCCTATACGGTGATCAATCTCGCCGGCACGCACGAGCTCAACCAGCGGACGACCCTGTTCGGTCGCGTCGAGAACCTGACGGACAAGCAAGTCCAGGACCCGACCGGCTTCGAGCGGCCGGGCCTCGGCGTGTTCGTCGGCGTGAAGGTGAGGTACGACGCCGCGCCCTGAAGGCGCGCCGCCGTAGCCTCTATTCGCGCGAGGTGTGCTGGACCGACCCGATCAGCGAGAGGAACTCGCGGCGGGTCGAGGGATCGTCGCGGAAGGCGCCGGTCATCTTGCTGGTGACCATCGAGGTGCCCGGCTTGTGGACGCCGCGGGTGGTCATGCAGTGGTGGATCGCCTCGATGACGACGGCGACGCCGCGCGGCTTCAGCGCGCTCTCGATCGCGCCGGCGATCTGCGCGGTCAGCTTCTCCTGGATCTGCAGGCGCTTCGCATAGGCGTCGACGACGCGGGCGAGCTTGGAGATGCCGACGACGCGGTTCCGCGGCAGGTAGGCCACGTGCACCTTGCCGATGATCGGCGCCAAGTGGTGCTCGCAATGGCTCTCGAGACGGATGTCGCGGAGCACGACCATCTCGTCGTAGCCCTCGGTCTCGGAGAAGGTGCGCGACAGAATCTCTTCGGGGTCGGCGCCGTAGCCCGAGCCGTAGGCCTCGTAGGCACGGCAGACGCGGGCCGGGGTGTCATGAAGGCCTTCGCGCGACGGGTCGTCGCCGGTCCAGCGCAGCAGGACGCGGATCGCTTCCTCGGCTTCGGCCCGAGAGGGCTTCAGGCTCTTCTTGGGCGCAGTCTTCTTGGGCGCAGGCATCCGACACATTCCTCCCGGGTCGATCCGTTGAGACGGGACCGGCCTGTTTTGTAGCGATCCTGATCGAGAAGGCCGGGACCCGCGTTCTGACGCGGCCCGCAGCCTGTAGGTCGCGGCTAAGCCCGAGCCTAGCCGATCGGATACCTACGAGGCGATGGCGAAGGTTGCAACCCGAAAACCCGGCCTGCGAGCGTTCAGAGGTAAAAATCCCGTACATTCAATGTGGTTAACGCGGTTGTGAGAAACCACCGCCGGCCAGGAATGCTTGGCGCAATCACTTCGGGACTGGGACCTCGTTACTTCGGCCGGACCCTGACTCTTGGCCCTTACTTCCTTGAGCCAGCAAAGGGGGCGGCGAAGCGCGGATCCTTGATGAAGTCTTCGTCGGTGAGCGCACGGAGGAACGCGATCAGGTCGGCGCGCTCGTCCGGGGTGATCCTGAAGCCGGCCACGAACAGGTCCTTGTTCGGGTGCTGCGAGCCCACGCCGGCATAGGGGCCGGAGGCGATCGTCCGGCCGCCGGAGGCGTAGTGGTCGATGACCTCCTCCAGCGTGGCGATGCTGCCATCGTGCATGTAGGGCGCGGTCAGGGCCACGTTGCGGAGCGTGGGTGCCCGGAACAGGCCGACATGCTCTGGCCGGCCGGTGACCTCGGCGACGCCGGCATTGAACGGCGGATAGTTGCCGGTGCCGCCGATGTTGTAGAGGCCGGTGTTGTGGAAGGCGATCTCGATGAACTGCGTCCGCTCGTGAACCACGTTGTCGTTGAGGTTGAGGCTGCCATGGCAGTGATGGCACTCGAACCTCTCGGAGAAGAACAGCGCCTCGCCGCGCTTTGCCGAGTCCGAGATCGCGGTCTGGTCACGGCCGAAGCGATAGCGGTCGTACGGCGCATTCGCCGAGATGAGCGTGCGCTCGAAGGTGGCGATCGCCATCGCGATCTTCGGCAGCGTGACGTCGCCGCTCGCGTCGTCGGGGAAGGCAGCCCGCGTCAGCTCGCGATAGAGCGGATCGGCATTGAGCAGGCCGAGCACGGCCTGTTCGCGGCCGGCGAGGCCCATCTCGACCGGCTGCTCGTTGAACATCGGTACCAGCGCCTGGTTCTCGAGCATCCTCAGCAGCGGGTTGGCCCAGGTCAGCACCGGGTTGTAGGCGACGTTGGCCAGCGACATCGCGCTCCGTGGATGAACCTCGCCGGTGACGCCGACCGAGCGGGCCTTGCCGTCGGTGAAGGCGAGCTCCTGCCTATGACATGTGGCGCAGGAGAAGGTGCCGTCGAGCGAGAGCCGCTTCTCGTAGAAGAGATGGCGGCCAAGCTCGGCCTTGGCCGTCGACATCGCGTTGCCCTCGGGCACCGCCGGCTTCGGCAGCCAGTCCGGGATGCGCCAGACATACTCCTCGGCACGCGCCCCGCCGATGCACAGAAGCAGCGCCGCGATGACGACCAGACGGATCATCGATCGAGGCGGAAGAGGCTCTGCGTGCCGGTCGGCAGGCCGAAGGCCGCCATCACCCCGGTGCAGTCCTTGTCGTCGGGCGCGGAGAGGCAGCCGAGCGCGGTGTCCGGCTGGTTGACGGTCACGTCCGTCTTCGACAGCAGGGCCGCGATGTCGGCGACGATCACATCCTTGTCCAGATCGAAGGCGGCGAAGGCGACGGTCGGACGGTTCGGATTGTCGCACCTGGCCGGGCGCTGGGTGGCGGCGCCGACGGCGCGCCCGTGGCCGGCATGTCCGCCCATCGCCATGCCGCCGGCAGGCTGGCAGGCGGTTGATCCGAGGTGCACGACGAAGCCCGGTCCCTTGGATACCGCCATGTCGAGGCGGAGGAACTTGTAGCCGCCGAGCCAGCTCCAGAAGAGGCCACTCAGGTTCAGCGGCGAGTAGGCCAGCAGCGCGTCCTCGTGGTTGAGACCGAACGGCACGCCGAGCGTGAAGCGGACGCCCGTGTAGTCGCCGGCCGGCACCGTCCCCCGGACCATCAGGTTGGTCTCGGACGTGCCGTTGAGGCAGGGGCCCGACTTGTCCTCGAAGTCAAGGAGGGCCACGTCGCGGTGCTGCCATTTGCGGTCTTGTGTCAGGTCGACCGGAACCGCCCTGCCGGCACGGTCGACCAGCTTGACCTCGGAGACGTAGAAGCGGAAATCCTGGGGAGTGATCCGCGCCTTGGCGGTGCCGATGCCGTCGTAGCTCTTGCCGCAGGCGAAGGGCTCGTTTCCGACCATCGCCTTGAAGCGCAGCGTCACCGGCCTGGTCTGCGCCGAAGCCGCCGAAACCATCGTGGCCAGGACCAGCCCGGCCAGAACCGTCACCTTGCCCCGCATGACCCCTCCTGCCAGCCGGAAGATATCGCCGCCGGGCCATCGGATCGATCACCTTTCAGCGGGTGCGCGAACGGCTTGATCGGGCTCCGCTATTCGGAAATCCTATCGCCTTCCTTTTCATCCAGGATCCTCCATGAACCAGATCGATCTGAAAGGCCGCGTCGCGGCGATCACCGGCGGCGCCCGTGGCATCGGCTATGCCATCGCCGAGCGCTTCCTCGCCTCCGGCGCCTCGGTGGCGCTCTGGGACGTCGATCCGAAGGCGATGGAGGAGGCCAAGGCCCAGCTCTCGAAGAAGGGCAAGGTCGACACCCAGAAGGTCGACGTGGTCGATCTCGCCTCGATCGAGGCGGCGGTGAAGGGCACCGAGGCCGCCTTGGGGCCGCTCGCGATCCTGGTCAACAACGCCGGCATCACCGGCGGCAACGGCAAGACCTGGGAACTCGACCCCAAGGTCTGGAAGCAGGTCGTCGACGTGAACCTGATCGGGCCCTATCTCTGTGCCCGCGGCGTCGTGCCGGGCATGCTCGCCCGCAAATACGGCCGCATCGTCAACATCGCCTCGGTCGCGGGCAAGGAAGGCAACCCGAACGCCTCGCACTACTCCGCCTCCAAGGCCGGCCTGATCGCGCTGACCAAGTCGCTCGGCAAGGAGCTGGCGCAGAACGGCGTGCTGGTGAACTGCGTGACGCCGGCGGCGGCCAAGACCGACATCTTCAAGCAGATGAAGCAGGAGCATATCGACTACATGCTCTCGCGCATCCCGATGGGCCGCTTCGTCGAGGTCGACGAGATCGCGGCGATGGTCGCCTGGCTCGCCTCGGAGGACTGCTCGTTCACCACCGGCGCGGTCTTCGACATCACCGGCGGCCGCTCGACCTACTGATGACGACACGGTACCGCGCGGACGACCTGGTCCGCTTCGCCGAGGCCATGCTGGTCAAGGCTGGCGTCGCGGCCGATCACGCGCGGATCACCGCCGAGGTCCTGGTCGAGGGCGATCTCATGGGGCACACGACCCATGGGCTTGCGCTGCTCAACCAGAACCTCGCCGAGCTCGAAGCCGGCCGCTACGCCAAGTCGGGCGAGCCGGGCGTCATCTCCGACCGGCCGGCGGCCGTGGTTTGGGAAGCGGCCCCGGACGGCAAGCGCCTGCTGGGCCCGGTGATCGTGCGGAAGGGCTTCGCGCTCGCCGCCGAACGGGCGAAGACCTACGGCACCGGCACCGTGGTGGTGCGGCGCTCGGGCCACATCGCCTGTCTCGCCGCCTACTTCCCCGAGGTGACGGCGCAGGGACTCGTCGGGCTCCTCTATTCGAGCGATCCCACCGTCGCCAGCGTGGCGCCGCATGGCGGCAATGCCGGCCGCTTCACGCCCAATCCGATGTCCGCCGGCTGGCCGACCGCGTCAGGGCCAGTGATCATGGACGTCTCGACCTCGATCACCACCAACGGCCTGATCGCGCGCCGCAATGCCGAGGGCGCGAAGATGCCCGGGGCCTGGCTCAAGTCGCCGGAGGGCGAGGCGACCGACGATCCGGGCGTGATGTTCCGGAAGCCGGCCGGCGCGCTGCTGCCGCTGGGCGGCATGGATGCCGGCCACAAGGGCTACGCGCTGGCGCTCATGGTCGAGGCGCTGACCTCGGGCCTCGGCGGCTATGGGAGGGCCGATGGGGCCACCGGCTGGGGCGCCTCGCTCTTCATCGAGGTGATCGATCCAGCGGCCTTCGGCGGCGCCGAGGCTTTCGCCCGCGAGACCGGCTGGCTCGCCGACTCCTGCCGGACGGCGCCGGTGAAGGCGGGCGATGCGGCGGTCAAGGTGCCGGGCGACGGCGCGCTCGCGCGCAAATCAGAGCAGCAGGCAAAGGGCGTCGCCCTTCATCCCTCGATCCTGCCGGGCCTGAAGGCTTGGTGCGAGAAGCTCGGCGTCGAGGCGCCTAAGCCCGTCTAACGCTTGGCGCCGCGGACCTGGATCCAGGGGTAGCCAGCTTCGTCGACGCCGACACGGGTCTCGACGCCGTAGACGCGGCTGAGCAGTTCCTCGTCGAGCACCGAGCGGGCGGTGCCGTCGACCCAGGTCATGTCGGGGCACAGCATGACCAGCCGGTCGGCGAAGCGTGCGGCGAGGTTGAGGTCGTGCAGCACGACCACGGTGATCATCTTCCGCTCGCGGCAGAGGCGCTGGACGTCCTCCATCAGCAGATGCTGATGACGAAGGTCGAGGGCGCTGACCGGCTCGTCGAGCAGCATCACGCGCGGATCGCGCAGGAGAGCCTGGGCGAAGAACACGAGCTGCTTCTGACCGCCGCTGAGCTCGTCGAGCGAGCGGTGCGAGACCTCGGCCAGGCCGAACTGGTCGAGCGCGGTCGCGGCGCGACGAAGCTCTTCCTCCGGCACATGCATGGTGAGCCGTTCGAGCGAACCCAGCAGCACGGTCTCCATCGCCGACAGGCCCATGCGGCCGCGGTTGTCCTGCGGCATGTAGCCGATGGCCGACTGCCAGGATCGCAGCGTGCGCGTGGCGAGGTTGGCGCCATCGAGCAGGATGTCGCCCGATTTCGGCCGGTGCTCGCCGAACAGGGCGCGGAGCAACGTCGACTTGCCGGCGCCGTTGGGGCCGACCAGCGCGGTCACCTCGCCTTCGCGGAAGGCGAGCTCGAGGCCGCCGACGACCTTGAGGTCGCCATGGGCCAGCGTGAGGTCGCGGACCTGCAGCATCAGATGCCGATCCGCCGGCGCGACAGGATCAGGTGGAAGAAGAACGGCACGCCGACCACGGCGGTCACGATGCCGACCGGCACCAGCACGCCCGGCATCAGGATCTTCGAGATCACCGAGGCGGCCGAGAGGAGAAGGGCGCCGACCAGCCCTGACATCGGCAGCAGAAAGCGCTGGTCCTCGCCGACGAAGAAGCGCGAGAGGTGAGGGGCGACGAGCCCGATGAAGCCGATGGTTCCGACGAAGCTGATCGCGGTCGCGGTCATGAACGAGATCAGCGCGATCGTCACGAATCTGAGCCACATCACGTTGACGCCGAGCGCGCGGGCCCGCTGCTCGCCGAGGCGAAGCGCCGTCATCTTCCAGGATTCCCGCATCAGCATCGGCAATCCGATGAGGCAGGCGACGGCGGTGATCTGGACGCTGGTCCAGGTCGCCTTGGCGAGGCTGCCGAACAGCCAGAACACGATCTGCTGGCCGACCTCGGGCGTGGCGCGGAACTGCAGAAGCGACTGCAGCGAATGGAACATGAAGAGAAGGGCGATCCCGGCCAGCACCATGGTGTCGGTGCCCATGCCGCGTATGTTGCCGACGCCGTAGATCGTCGCCGAGGCGAGGCAGGCGAAGACGAAGGCGCAGACCGGCACGATAAAGCTGGGGTTCAGCCCCCAGCCGCCGTTCTGTATGCAGAGCGACGCGCCGAAGCCGGCGGCGGCGGCGAGGCCGAGCGTGTAGGGACTCGCCAGCGGGTTGTCGAGCAGCGTCTGCATGGTGGCGCCGCTGGCGCCGAGCGCCACGCCGACGGTCAGCGCCATCAGCGCCATCGGCAGGCGCAGGTCCCAGACGATCGCGCGGAGCATGGTGTCGGCCTCGGCCGGGCCGAGCAGTGTCGCGATCACGTCCTCGATGCGGATCAGCGCCGGGCCGGTCGCGATGTCGAGGACCAGCAGGCCGCCGAGGACCACGGCCAGGCCGAAGAACGCGACCATGCGCCGGCGCTCGGCGCGCCGGTGCATAGCGATCGCGTGTTGGACGGCCCCGTTCACGCGTCGATACTCAAACTTTGCCGCCGGAAAGATTGATCATGAAGGTCCCCTTGGGCTCGATCGGCAGGTACTTCCTGTAGAAGTTCTGATAGGTCGCCTCGGGATCGAGGTCCGCGAACAGCTCCGGATAGAGGACCTTGGCGACGTATTGCAGCGAGGCGTGATCGGGGATCGTGCGCGAGGCCCCGTGATAGACGGCGTGCACGCGGTTGGTCTTGACCGCCGGCAGGTCGGCCCAGCCGGGCCGCCTGGTGAAGCCGGCGAGGCGAGCGCGGGCCTCGTCAGGCGTGACGCCCTCGCCCATGAGCTGCGCGGTCGCGTGCTTCCGCCACTCCGATCCTGCGATCAGGATCACCTCCGGCTTCGCCGCCAGCACCTGCTCAGGCGAGACCGGCGCCCAGGTCTTCACCACCTCGCGGGTGATGTTGGCGCCGCCCGCGGTCAGCGCAATCGCGCCCCACATGTGGTCGCCGTAGCTGACGCCCTGCTCGGCCGGTCCCTTGTTGCCGAGCTCGATGTAGATGCGCGGCTGCGGCTTGCCGGCCTTGGCGACGCGCTCACGGATCAGCGTGACCGTGTCCTGGTATTCCTTGTTGATCGCGGCGGCGCGATCCTCGGTGCCGAGCACCTGTCCCAGCACGCGGGTGCTGGCGAGATGCTTCTCCAGCGTCTGGGCGTGGTAGTCCACGACGATCACGGGAATGCCGAGCGAGACGAGGCGGTTGAAGTCGGCGCCGATGCCCTTCACCTGCCAGTCGCCGAGGATCACGAGGTCGGGCTTGAGTGCTATGACCTTCTCGACCGAGAAGGTGTTGACCTCGACCTCGCCGACATCGACCAGCTGGTCGAGCGACGGGCGCTTCGCCACGTGCACTTCCCAGTTCTGCGGGCGCCAGTCTTTCCAGGCGGCCTTGGAGATGCCGACGACGCGATCCATCGCCTCGGATCCGCCGACGGCGAGGAAGTCCTCGAAGTAGAAGCCCAGCATGATGCGCTTCGCCGGCAGCTCGACGGTGACCTCGCGGCCGAGCACGTCGGTGACCTTGAGCGGCGCGGCGACGGCGGGAAGGGCGAGCGCGACGAGAGCCGCGCAGGCGGACAGGAATGTTCGGCGATGAAGGGAACGACGCATGGAATCCTCGCGGTGCGATGTGGCCGTCACCGCGAACGAGCTTGCCGGGTCGTCGCGACAACCGGCTCGCTACCGTCAGGGCACCCCGCCCGTCGGCTTCGCTAAGTGACCACGTCGGACGGCAGGTTTCCTGGCTCGCGGCTCTCTGCCTTGCCGTCGCCTTCCCGGGCCGAGGAAGCCCAGTGGCACGATGACGGAAGACTCGCCGCTCACAGTTGCGGGGGCAGCCACGGATCGAAGCGAGGGCTCCTACCGCGTTCCCTTTTGATCCCCTTTTGGGGGAACCGTCCGGGCCGGATGCTACGCGTCCGCGCCGGGCCGGGTCAATTTGCCTTCTTGGCGGCCTTGAGGGCGATGCGGACGCGCTCGACCACCATCTGGGTCGAGGCTGGCTTGACGATGTAGCCGGCAATTCCGAGACCCTTGAGCTTGTGCACGGTCTCGGGATCGCTGGAGGCGGTCAGCATCACGACCGGGACCTGAGCGCTTCCGGTCGGCAGCTCCCGGAGCTTGGTCAGGAACTCGAAGCCGTCCATGTTCGGCATCTTGAGATCGCAGAGGATCACGTCGACGAACGCGCGATCGGCGGAGATCAGGTCAATCGCCTCCTTGCCGTCGCGTGCCTGCAGGATCTCCTTGAAGCCGATGCCGTTCAGCATCCGCGCCATCATCGAGCGGATGAACAGCTGATCCTCGATCAGCAGGATCCTGATGTTGGCGAACTCGCTCATCGGCCCGTGCCATAGCACATGACCGCGCTGCCGCGAGGCCGGAATACGGGACTGCGGAAGAAGAACGGTTCCGTTGGTTAATGACCGAACGGTTATTCTTTCACGGCACCGGTCAGGCTCGAGACGTAGTACTCGACGAAGAACGAGTAGAGGATCGCCACCGGCAGCGAGCCGAACAGCGCACCGGCCATGAGCGCGCCCCAGTGGTAGACGTCGCCCTCGACCAGCTGGGTCAACACGCCGACAGGCACGGTCTTCTCCTCCGAGGAGGAGATGAAGGCGAGGGCGTAGATGAACTCGTTCCACGACAGCGTGAAGGCGAAGATGCCGGCCGAGATCAGGCCCGGCACCGCCAGCGGCAGCGTGATCCGCCAGAGGATCTGAATGCGCGTGGCGCCGTCGATCAGCGCGCATTCCTCGAGCTCGTAGGGGATGGACTTGAAGTAGCCGATCAGGAGCCAGGTGCAGAACGGGATCAGGAAGGTCGGGTAGGTCAGGATCAGCGCCCAGCTCGTATCGTAGATGCCGAGCCCGTAGACCATGGTGGCGAGCGGGATGAACAGGATCGAAGGCGGCACCAGGTACGCCAGGAAGATCAGCAGACCTACGGTCTGCGCGCCCCTGAACCGAAGGCGCGTGATCGCGTAGGCGGCGAGCACGCTGGCGAAGATCGAGAGCGCGGTCGCCGCCACCGCGACGACCATCGTGTTGAAAAGCCACTCCGGATAGTTGGTCTGGAAGAGCAGCTTGTTGATGTTGGCGAGGGTCGGGCTCTTGATCAGGAAGGGGTTGTGTTCCCGGAGGCTGTAGAGCTCCTCGTTCGGTTTGAAGGTCGTGACCCCCATCCAGTAGAACGGGAACAGAAGCACGACGATGAACACGATGAGCGGTACGTAGACCGTCACCAGCCGCCGGGGCAGCGTGTTCAGGTAGTCCATGCCGGTGGAGTCGGCGGTCTTCACCTCGCGAACGGCGGTATCAGTCATCGCGTTCACCCTGCTGCCACTTGCGCCGCTGAAGGCCGAAGTAGCTCGACAGCGTCGCCGCCACCAGGAAGGGGATCATCGCGGTCGCGATCGCCGCGCCTTCGCCCAGCTGGCCGCCGGGGATGGCGCGCTGGAAGGCCAAGGTGGCCATCAGGTGAGTGGAGTTGACCGGGCCGCCTCTGGTGATCGCGTAGATCAGCTGGAAGTCGGTGAAGGTGAAGAGAACCGAGAAGGTCAGCACGATCGAGAGGATCGGCATCAGCATCGGCACGGTGACGTGCCGGAAGCGCTGCCAGGGCGTCGCGCCGTCGAGCGCCGCCGCCTCGTAGAGCGAGGGCGAGATCGTCTGCAGGCCGGCCAGCAGGCAGATCGCGACGAAGGGGATGCCGCGCCAGACGTTGGCCGCGATCAGCGAGGCGCGCGCGTTCGCGGGCTTGCCGAGGAAGTCGATGTACTGGTCGATCAGCCCGAGGTTCTGGAGGATGTAGCTGAGGATCGAGAACTGCGCGTCGTAGATCCACCAGAAGGCGATCGCCGAGAGCACGGTCGGGATGATGTAGGGAAGCAGGATGATCGCGCGGATGATCGCCTTGAACGGCATGTGGTTGTTCAGGAGCAGCGCGAGATAGAGGCCGAGGCCGAACTTCAGGACGGTCGCGACCGCGGTGTAGAGGACCGTGTTGAAGACGACGAGCCAGAAGACGCTGTCGTCGAACAGCGAGATGTAGTTCTCGAACCCGACGAAGACGCCCGGCCGGCCGATCTTGGTGTCGGTGAATCCGAGCCAGATGCCGAGGCCGAGGGGATAGGTGAGAAACGCCAGCAGCAGGATCGCCGCCGGCGCCATGCAGATGACGGAAAGGACGTTCCGGTTGTCGAGGAGTTCGACAAGCGGCTTGCGGACGATGCTGCCCGTCCGGTTGAGCGCGGCGGTTGCCATCAAGGATCCCTGAAGCGAAGCGGGAAGGGGCGCGAGGCCGGAGGCCCCGCGCCCGTCGATACCCGTCCGATCAGATCTTGTAGTAGCGCTCGACCCGCTTGTGCGCTTCGGCCGCGGCTTCCGTCGGCGACTTGGCGCCGGAGGCGACGGACGCGAACATCGTGACGATGATGTAGTCGGCGAGCGCGCCGGCCGAGGCGTAGCCGAGAGAGCCTGCGTAGCCCAGCCACAGCGCGTTCTTGATCACCGAGTTGTACGGCGTGTGCTTGGGGTCGACCGTCCAGATCTTGTTGTTCTCGTAGAACTTGAGCGGGTGACCCCAGTAGCCGATCGAGGCCTCCAGCCAGGGCTCGTACTGCTCCTTCTCCATCATGAAGCGGATGTAGTCCTTCGCCGCGTTCGGGTACTTCGAGTACTTGAACACGTAGGCGGGGACCATGCTGCAGGACTCGGACGGCTTGCCGACCGGGCCGATCGGGAACGAGGCGTGCTCGATGTCGGCCGCCATCTCCTTCAGCTTGGGATCCGTCGCGGTCTTCGCCGCGTAGTAGACCGAGATGCCGTTCGCGGTCAGCGAGATCTGTCCGTCGAGGAAGGCCTTGTTGTTCGACGGATCGAGCCAGCTGAGCGTGCCGGGGATGAAGGTGTCGTAGAGCTTCTTGACGTATTCGAGCGCGGCGACGGTCTCCGGGCTGTTCAGCGTCACCTGGTCCTTCTCGTTAACCATCTTGGCGCCGTGGCCCCAGAGCACCCAGTGGCACCAGCCGTTGGCGTCGCCGATGGCGTTGCCGAGCGCGAAGCCGATCGGCGTGTTCTTGGCCTTGAGGTCCTGGGCCATCTTGAGGAAGCCCGGGAAGTCCTTGGGCACGGCATCGTAGCCGGCGGCCTTCAGCATCGACTTGCGATAGACCATCTTCGAGCCCGAGGCGCCGAGCGGGATCGAGATCCAGTTGTTGCCCTTCTTGCCGTACTTCTGGGCGAGGTCGTACCAGCCGCCGTACTTGGCGCCGAGGTAGTTGGCGACGTCGTTCAGATTGACGACCTTGTCGGGGTATTGGTGGACGTTGTCGTGCCACCCGTAGACGACGTCCGGACCCTTGCCGACGTTGGCCGCGACCGCGGATTTCGGAACCAGGTCTTCCCAGCCTTCGGAGTCGACCCGGACCTTCACGCCGGTCATCTTCTCGTACTTGGCGGTGTTCTCGAGGAACAGAGTCTCGTCGCCCTGGACGAACTTGGCCGGCCGCATGACGCGGAGGCTGGCGCCCTTCTCAGGCTGGATCTTCCATTCGGGAGCCGACTGGGCCAGCGCCGGTCCGCCGAGGGCGGATCCCGCGGCCAAGCCGACGCCGATCTTCATTACGTCTCGCCTGTTGAAGTCAGACATCGTGTTTCCTCCTGTTTTTAAACGTCTATGCGGGCCCTCTTAACGCTTCTTCTTTCTTGGACGCGTTTGCTCTTACAGGTGCTTGCCGGACGCGGCGTCGAACAGATGCACGACGTCCAGGCGCGGCTGCAGCCGGATCTCCTGGCCCGGATGGAACTCGTGGCGCTCGGAGAAGACCGCGCAGGTGTGCACGCCGGCGATCTTGGAGAAGACCAGTGTATCGGCGCCGGTCGGCTCGACCACCTCGACCTTCGCAGGGACCCCGTTCGATCCGCCCGAGAGGGTGAGATGCTCGGGGCGGACGCCGTAGACGACCTTCTGGCCGTCGGATCCGCCGACCTCGCCGGGGGCCGGAAGCTTGGTGCCGTCGTCGGCCTCGACCCAGATGCCGGCGTTCCGGCGCAGCGTGCCCTGGAAGAAGTTCATCGCCGGCGAGCCGATGAAGCCCGCGACGAAGGTGTTGGCCGGGTTGTCGTAGAGCTCGAGCGGGGATCCCACCTGCTCGACGATGCCGTCATGCATGACGACGATGCGGTCGGCCATCGTCATCGCCTCGACCTGGTCGTGGGTCACGTAGATCGACGTGGTCTTGAGCCGCTGGTGCAGCGCCTTGATCTCGGTGCGCATCTGCACGCGGAGCTTGGCGTCCAGGTTCGACAGCGGTTCGTCGAACAGGAACACCTGCGGATCGCGGACGATGGCACGCCCCATGGCGACACGCTGACGCTGACCGCCCGAGAGCTGGCGCGGATAGCGTTCGAGATAGGGATTGAGTCCGAGGATGTCGGCCGCCTGGCGCACGCGCTGGTCGATCAGCGACTTCTCGGCCTTCCGCAGCTTCAGGCTGAAGGCCATGTTGTCATAGACGGTCATGTGCGGGTAGAGCGCGTAGTTCTGGAACACCATCGCGATGTCCCGGTCCTTCGGCGCGATGTCGTTGACCACCCGCCCGCCGATCGCGATCTCGCCATCGGAGATCTGTTCCAGGCCAGCGATCATCCTGAGCAGCGTGGACTTGCCGCAGCCGGACGGACCGACCAGGACGACGAACTCCTCGTCCTCGATCGCGATGTCGACGCCGTGGATGACCTTGGTGGGCCCGAAAGCCTTATGTACGCCGCGGATATCGACGGTCGCCATGACGTTCCCTTGTCCCTAGAAGCTTATAGTTATCGTACATCTTAACCGCGCTTCCGACCCTTCGCCAAGGCGCGGCGCCGGCTGCCCAAAAATTCGGCATTCACGCAGTTCCGGAGACGGCCATGGTTCAGGTAGTCGAGGACTGTCTCGACCGCCTTGGTGCGCGCATCGGCCTGGCTGGCCGCGCTCGACCAGGCGGAGTGCGGCGTCAGGATCAGCCGGTTCCGGACCCAGGGGACGTTCTTGCGATAGGCGTCCACGAGGCGGCCGCCGGAGCGCGGGGGCTCCTCGGGGATGACGTCGATACCGGCGGCGTCGATCCACTCGTTCTTGAGCGCATCGGCCAAGGCGTCCTGGTCGATCACCGGCCCGCGCGAGGTGTTGATCAGGATCGAGCCCCGCTTCATGCGCTTGAGCTGGGCCGCGCCGATCATGTCGCGGGTCTCGGGCGTCAGCGGCGTGTGCAGGCTGACGACGTCGGAGGTCGCCAGCAACTCGTTCAGGCTGGAGAGGCGGCGGACGCCGACCGCGATCTCCTGGCCGTTCGAGAGATAGGGATCGTAGCACTGGACGTCGTAGCCGAAGGCCTTGGCGCGGAGCGCTGTCGCCGTGCCGATGCGCCCGAGGCCGACGATGCCGAAGGTGGATCCCCGCATGCGCCGCGTCGTCGGGCTGGAACGATAGTCCCAGCCCTTGACCGGATCGGCCTTCAGCGTGTTGTGCGCGGCGACGATGCCGCGCGTGAACGCGAGGAGGAGGGCGATCGCGTGGTCGGCGACTTCCGAGGTGCCGTAGTCGGGCACGTTGCAGACCGGGATGCCGACATTGCCGGCGGCCCGAAGGTCGACGTGATCGAAGCCGACGCCGCAACGCACGATCGCCTTGCAGTTGGCGAGCTTGGCGATCGCCTCGGCGCCCATCGGCATCTCGTGCCAGCAGAGCACGGCGTCCGCCGCGGCCCAGTCGCCCGCCTTGATGGCGGACAACTGGTGCTCGCGGTGGATCAACCAACGAACCTGCTTGCCGGCGGTGGCGCGCTCGAGCTTCGCATCGTCCGCGAACTGGAAGTCCGGGACGAGGATCGTATGCGTCATGCTCAGTGGGACTCGCGCAGCGTGGGCGTACCGGACTTGCCGACCAGGAAGTCGAGATCGACGCCCTTGTCCGCCTGCAGCACGGTATCGACGTACATCTTCGCGTAGCCGCGCTTCATCGGCGACTTGAAGCCCTTCCACGCCTTGCGACGCTTCTCGAGCTCGGCGTCGGAGACGTGCAGATGTAGCTTACGCGCCTTCACGTCGAGCTCGATGATGTCGCCGTTCTGGACCAGGGCCAGCGGGCCGCCGACCGCGGCCTCGGGCGCCGTGTGCAGCACGACGGTCCCGTAGGCGGTGCCGCTCATGCGTGCGTCCGAGATGCGCACCATGTCGGTGATGCCCTTCTTCAGCACCTTGGGCGGCAGGCCCATGTTGCCGACCTCGGCCATGCCCGGGTAGCCCTTGGGCCCGCAGTTCTTGAGAACCATCACGCAGTTCTCGTCGATGTCGAGCTTCGGGTCCTCGATGCGCGCGTGATAGTCCTCGATGTCCTCGAAGACGACCGCGCGGCCCTTGTGCTTCATCAGGTGCGGAGACGCCGCCGACGGCTTCAGGATCGCGCCGTTAGGGCAGAGGTTGCCCTGCAGCACGGCGATGCCGCCCAGCTTCTTGAACGGCTTCTCCAGCGGGAAGATGACGTTGCGGTTGTAGTTCGGCGCGTCCTTGTTGTTCTCCCAGATGGTCTTGCCGTTGACCGTCAGGGCCTTCTTGTTGATGAACTTGCCCATCTCGCGGATCACGGCCGGCAGGCCGCCCGCGTAGTAGAAGTCCTCCATCAGGTACTTGCCCGACGGCATCAGGTTCACGATGCACGGGATCTCGCGCCCCAGGCGGTCCCAGTCGGCGAGCGTGATGTCGATGCCCATGCGGCCGGCGATGGCGAGCAGATGCACGACCGCGTTGGTCGAGCCGCCGATCGCGCCGTTGATCATGATCGCGTTCTCGAAGTTCTCCTTCTTGAGGACCTTCGACATGCGCATGTCCTCGCCGACCATCTCGACGATGCGGCGGCCGACCATGTGCGCGAGGATGTAGCGGCGCGAATCCACGGCCGGGATCGCCGCATTTGTCGGGAGGCCGATGCCGAGGCTCTCGACCAGCGAGGCCATCGAGGACGCGGTGCCCATCGTGTTGCAGTGGCCGTTGGAGCGCGAGTTGCCGGCTTCGGCGCTCATGAACTGCTCGATCGTCATCTTGCCGGCCTTCACCATCTGGTCGAAGACCCAGGTGTTGGTGCCGGAGCCGATGTCGGTGCCCTCGTACTTGCCGTTCAGCATCGGACCGCCGGAGAGCGCGATCGTCGGGATGTCGCAGCTGGCGGCGCCCATGAGCAGGGCGGGGGTGGTCTTGTCGCAGCCGACGAGAAGCACGACGCCGTCGATCGGCAGGCCGCGGATCGCTTCCTCGACGTCCATGCTGGCGAGGTTGCGGAACAGCATCGAGGTCGGGCGGAGCTGGGACTCGGAGTTGGAGAACACTGGGAACTCGGCCGGGAAGCCGCCCATCTCCCAGATGCCGCGCTTCACGTGCTCGGCGATCCGGCGGAAGTGCGAGTTGCAGGGGTTGAGCTCGGACCAGGTGTTGCAGATGCCGATGATCGGCCGGCCGTCGAAGACGTGGTCGGGCAGGCCCTGGTTCTTCATCCAGCTGCGGTGGGCGAAGCCGTCCTTGTCGGCCTTGCCGTACCACTGCCTGCTTCTCAGCTCTTTCTTCTTCGCGGCCATGGGCGCGTCTCTCCTCAGGTAACGAATGGACGTTGTGATCGTGGTTTGGGGGACAAAACGAGGCGTGTCGAAATCTAGTCTCGATGCGCGAAACGAGGCAAACCTTTCGCGCGCTAGAGCGTGAGGCCGCCGTCGATGCCGATCACCTGTCCGGTGACGTAGGCGGCGGCCGGCGACAGCAGGAAGGCGACGAACTCGGCGATCTCCTCGGGCTCGCCGACGCGGCCCATCGGTATGCGCTTGCCGAGCTCGGGCCAGCGCGAATCCGGGATGTTGTGGCGGACGCCGTCCTTGCGGACGTATCCGGGGGCGACGGCGTTCACGGTGATGCCTGACGGGGCATACTCGACCGCCGCCGCCTTCACCATCGCCTCCAGCGCCGCCTTCGCCGCAGCACCCGCCGGGAACTTGAGATCGACGTTCTGAAACTTAGTCGCAATGAAGGAGCTGACGGCGACAACGCGCGGACATTCGCTCTTCAGCAGATGCGGCTTCGCCGCCCGCAGCATCTCGGCGAAGGCGACCGGCATGGTCGCGAGCGAGCGGTTGATGCGCGCCGCATCCAGGTCGTCGAGCGCGGTTCGGTCGGCGAAACCCGCGGCATGGACGACCGCGTCGAGGCCGCCGAAGGCGGCGACCGTCGCCGCAATCAGGTCGGCCGCGGCCCCGGGTGCCGTCAGGTCGGCGAGCTTGGCGGCCGCAGCCGCGCCCTTGGCCTCGATCTCGGCCTGCGTGCGCTTCAGGCCGTCGGCGTTGCTGCCGGTGTGCAGGAAGATCCGTGCCGCGGGCGAGGCGAGGCGGCTTGCGATGGCGCGGCCGATACCGGTCGCAGCCCCTGTGACCAGGACGATCATCGGGGCGAGACGGGAGGCATGAAAAAGGCCCTCATGCTGGCGTCACCGGCATGAGGGCCTCTTCGAAAAACCTGAGGCGAGGCTAGCGGACGAGCTCGATCGACTGGGCCTCGCGGCCCTTCTGGGTCGGCACCACCGCCATCTTCACCCGCTGGCCGGGTTCGAGGCTGGCGAGGCCGCAGCGCTGAAGCACCGCGACGTGGACGAAGACGTCCTTGCCGCCGTCATCGCCGACGACGAAGCCGAATCCGCGAACGGCGTTGAACCACTTAACCTGGCCGACGATCTCCTGGCGCTCGCCGGTCGAGCGTGGACCGAAGTCGCGCGGCGGGCGTGGGCCGGACGGCGGGCGGCGCGCCGGTGCCGGGGTCGCGGTCGACACGTCGACCTCGAGCAGGCGGGTGACCTGCGGTCCCTTCATGCCCGCGACGATCGCGCAGGTCACGGTGGATCCGGGCGGGAGGTCCATCACGCCGGCCGACTGAACGACCTTGGCGTGGAGGAAGGCATCGGGCGTCCCGTCGGCGGGCGACACGAAGCCGAATCCCTTTTCTGGATTGAACCACTTTACGGTGGCGCGCACGGCAGGGCGTTCGTCGAGCTGACGATCACCCGAATACGGATCGCGTCGCATTCGTTGGCCTGCTTTGAAGTCCCCTGTTCGACGGTTATCCCCCGTCATTCAACAGGTTAGCATCCCGAATCGACAGTGACAAATGAAATATCCGGCTTGCCCCAGGCAGTTATCGCAATCGGATTCGACCTAGCGGCCGGGTCGTGGAATCTATTCGTGGCCTGGAGGGTCCATGCCGCACGCCGATTTCGTTCATCTTCGCGTCCATTCCGCCTATTCGCTGTCCGAAGGCGCGATCAAGCTCGGCGACCTTGTCAAGCTCTGCAAGCAGCACGGGATGCCCGCGGTCGCGGTGACCGACACCGGCAACCTGTTCGGGGCGCTCGAATTCGCCAGCTACGCCGCCGATGCCGGGATCCAGCCGATCGCGGGCTGCCTGATCGGGGTCCGGCGGGAGGAGGAGCGCCGGCCCGGCACCACGCAGCCGCCGCCCGACCGCCTCGTCCTCCTGGTGCAGTCGGAGGCGGGCTGGAAGAACCTGATGAAGCTGGTCTCCCAGGCCTTCATGGAGACCCCGACCGGGGAGGTCCCCCGGGTCAGCTGGGCCGACTTCGAGGGCAAGACCGACGGCCTGCTGGCCCTGACCGCGGGACCGATCGGCACGGTCGGCCGGCTGCTCGCCAACGGCCAGGGGCCGGCGGCGCGGGCGGCGCTGGAGCGGCTGTCCGGGCTGTTCCCGGGGCGGCTCTATGTCGAGCTGATGCGCCACGGCCGCGACGACGAGGCGGCGATCGAGGGACCGCTGCTGGACCTCGCCTACGAGCTCGACCTGCCGATCGTCGCGACCAACGAGGTGTTCTTCGCCGAGGCGACCAAGGCCGAGGCACATGACGCGCTGCTGTCGATCGCCGCAGGGACCGTGCTGGCCGATCCGGAGCGGCCGAGGAAAGGGCCGGAGCATCGCTTCAAGAGCGCGGCCGACATGCGGAAGCTGTTCGCAGACCTGCCCGAGGCCTGCGACAACACGCTGGTGATCGCGCGCCGCTGCGCCTACATGCCGACGAAGCGGAAGCCGATCCTGCCCGCTTTCCCGACCGTCGAAGGCCGCACGGAGGAGGAAGAGCTTCGCGCCCAGTCCGCCGCCGGCCTCGAGAGGCGCCTGGTGGCGCTCGGCATCTCGGGCGACGCGGCCAAGCCCTATCACGACCGGCTCGCCTTCGAGCTCGACGTCATCATCCAGATGGGCTTCTCGGGCTACTTCCTGATCGTCGCCGACTTCATCCAGTGGGCGAAGCGCCACGACATCCCGGTGGGGCCGGGGCGCGGCTCCGGCGCCGGCTCGGTGGTGGCGTGGTCGCTGACCATCACCGATCTCGATCCGCTCCGCTTCGGTCTCCTGTTCGAGCGCTTCCTCAACCCGGAACGCGTGTCGATGCCCGACTTCGACATCGACTTCTGCCAGGACCGCCGCGACGAGGTCATTCGTTACGTCCAAGAAAAATACGGCCGCGACCGCGTGGCGCAGATCATCACCTTCGGAACGCTGCAGGCGCGCGCCGCGCTCCGCGACGTCGGCCGCGTGCTGGCGCTGCCCTATCCGGTGGTCGATCGCGTCTGCAAGATGGTGCCGAACAACCCGGCCAACCCGGTCAAGCTCAAGGACGCGGTCGAGACCGAGCCGGAGATCAAGCGGGTGCGCGAATCCGACGAGTCCGTCGGCCGCATGATCGCGATCGCGCTCCAGCTCGAAGGCCTCTACCGCCACGCTTCCACGCACGCGGCGGGCGTGGTGATCGGCGACCGTCCGCTCGACGAGCTGGTGCCGCTCTACCGCGATCCGCGCTCCGACATGCCGGTCACCCAGTTCAACATGAAGTGGGTGGAGTCGGCGGGGCTGGTGAAGTTCGACTTCCTCGGCCTCACCACGCTGACCGTGCTGGTGCGCGCGGTGGCGCTCCTGAAGAAGCGTGGTATCACCGTCGACCTCGACCACCTGCCGCTGGATGACGAGAAGACCTTCAAGATGCTGAGCCGGGCGGACGCGACCGGGGTGTTCCAGATGGAAAGCTCGGGCATGCGCGACGTGCTGCGTCGCCTGAAGCCCGACCGCTTCGAGGACCTGATCGCCGTCGTCGCCCTCTACCGCCCGGGCCCGATGGACAACATCCCCTCCTACATCAAGCGCAAGCACGGCGAGGAACAGCCCGACTACCTGCACCCGAGGCTCGAGGGGATCCTGAAGGAGACCCACGGGATCATGATCTACCAGGAGCAGGTGATGCAGATCGCGCGCGAGCTCTCGGGCTACAGCCTGGGCGGCGCCGATCTTCTCCGCCGTGCCATGGGCAAGAAGATCAAGGAGGAGATGGACGCGCAGCGGAAGCTGTTCGTCGACGGCGCCGTCGAGCGCGACGTGCAGGCCGCCAAGGCCTCGGAGATCTTCGATCAGGTGGCGAAGTTCGCCGGTTACGGCTTCAACAAGAGCCATGCCGCGGCCTATGCGCTGGTCGCCTACCAGACCGCCTGGATGAAGGCGAACTACCCGGTCGAGTTCATGGCCGCGTCCATGACCTACGTGATGAGCTCGACCGAGAAGCTCAACACCTTCGCGCAGGAGCTGGCGCGGGTCGGGGTCAAGCTGCTGCCGCCGGACATCAACAAGTCGGAGCCGACCTTCGCGGTCGAGGAGCACGAGGGAAAGCTCGCGATCCGCTATGCGCTCGGCGCCGTCCGCAACGTCGGCATCCAGGCGATGGAAGCGGTGATGGCCGAACGGACCGCCAAGGGCCGCTTCAAGGATCTCGGCGACTTCGCCCGCCGCGTCGACTCGAAGGCCGTGAACACGCGCGCGATGGAGATGCTGGCCGCCGCCGGCGCCTTCGACGGCCTCAACCCGAACCGGGCGCAGACCTTCAAGGCGGCCGACATCATCGTGAAGCACGCCCAGGCCGCCGCCAACGACCGCGACTCCAGCCAGGTGAGCCTGTTCGGCGGCGATGCCGGCGGCGCGCCGCGCGGCATCCAGCTGCCGATCGAGCCCGAGTGGCCGGCGCTGGAGAAGCTGAAGCACGAGTTCGACGCGATCGGCTTCTACCTCTCGGCGCATCCGCTCGACGCCTATGGCCAGAGCCTGGCGCGGATCGACGTGGTGCCGTCGAACGAGGTGCGCTCGCGCGTCTCGACCGGGTCGGCCAGGCTCAAGCTCGCCGGCATCGTCGTCTCCAAGCAGGAACGAACCTCGGCCAAGGGCAACCGCTTCGCCTTCGTGCAGTTCTCCGATCGCACCGGCGTGTTCGAGGTCGCGGTGTTCTCGGAAGTGCTGGCGACGAAGCGGAGCCTGCTGGAGCCGGGCACGCCGCTGCTGATCGTCACCGACGCGCGTCCCGACGGCGAGGGCGTGCGTCTCACCGTCAACGACCTGCAGCCGCTCGACGAGGCGGTCGCGCATGCGGCGCAAGGCCTGAAGATCTACCTCAACGACGCGAAGCCGCTCGCCTCGATCTCCAGCATCATCGGCCGGGAGAAGAGGGGCCGGGGCAAGGTCAAGCTGATGCTGGATTCAGGCGACAGCGAGATCGAGATCGCGATCCCCGGCGGCTTCGCCATCGGCGCGCAGACGAGAGCCGCGATCAAGGCGATCCCTGGGATCGTCGAGGTGAGGGATATCTAGCGCGCCGCCGCTTTCTCCTCGGCCTTGCGGATGAGTGCCGCGAGGTCGTTGCGGTCGATGTCGAGGGCTTCGCCGAATTCTTCGAGTGCCTCGTCGATATCGCGCTGGACGATGCCGCCGCGCGGACGCGGCGTCGGCGTTGGTGCGACATGCGGATAGGAGTGGCCTGAGACGCGGTGGAAGGCCCAGGCGGCGGCCACCATCAGCGCCGTGTTGAGCCCAATCGGAAGCAGCGCGAACGAGAAGCCGGCGGCGTGGATCGTCGGGTCGCCGAGCACGGCGGTCAACGCGACGGCGCCGCCCGGCGGGTGCAGGCAGCGGAGCAGCGATATCGCCGCGATCGCGAGCGCGATGGCGGTCGCCGCGGCGAGCATGGGATCGGCGACGAGCTTTCCGACCACGATGCCGAGGAGCGCCGAGACGACGTTGCCGCCGAACACGGGCCAGGGCTGGGCGAGCGGGCTCGCCGGAACGGCGAACAAAAGCACGGCCGAAGCGCCCATCGGGGCCACCAGCAGCGGCACCGAGACCTCGGCGCCGAGAGCGTAACGGCAGAGGAGGCCGGTCGCACCGATCGCGAGCAGCGCGCCGACGCAGGCGATCACCCGGTCGCGCAGCGTGGCGCCGGCAAGGATCGGGCGGAACAGGGAGAAGCGCAGGCGTGGCTTCGGGCCGTCGACAGTCGGCGCCGTCATGGATAAGCGTGTGAAAGTGGGCGGGGGAGGCGCGCGCAATCTGCGGCGCATCCCAGTCGAGGTCCATTTCCTTTCGTGGGCCTTGCGGAGGAAATTCTTCTTCGGAACCCTCTCCCGCGTCGTACGCGGGAGAGGGGGCACGAAGGAGCCTGCGCTATCCGATCTTCTTGATCATCGCCTGCGCTGCCGCAGGGTTGCGAACCTTGGCACCGGAGATGACGTAGACGTAGGTGTCGCCGCGCTTCGACCACGCCTTCGCGCGCTTGGTCCACTTGTCGATCTCGGCCGGCTTGTAGCCGGTCTCGACGTCGTCCTTGGTGCCCATCAGGCGCGCATAGACGAAGTCGGAGGTTGCCTCGTCGATCTCGGGGAAGTCCGGATCGTCGGCGCCGAACACGATCGCCGCCTTGTACTTGCGCGCGAGGTCGTAGAAGCGCGGGTCCTGGAAGCTCGCATGGCGCACTTCGAGCGCGTGGCGCAGCTTGAGGCCCTTGATCTCCTTCGGCAGCAGCTTGAGGAAGCCTTCGAAGTCTTCCGCTTCGAACTTCTTGGTGCCCATGAACTGCCAGTTGATCGGCCCCAGCCGGTCCTTGAGTTCGTGGAGCCCTTGCGTCATGAACTTCTCGATCGAGTCCTTCGCGTCGGTGAGCTTCTTGCGGTTGGTGCAGAAGCGCGAGGCCTTCACCGCGAACACGAAGCCGTCCGGCGTCTCCTCGCGCCACTTGGCCCAGGTCTCCGGCTTGAAGCCCGAGTAGTAGGTGCCGTTGATCTCGATCGAGGTGAGCTTGGAGGAGGCATATTCGAGCTCGCGCTTGTGCGCGAGGCCGTCCGGATAGAAGACGCCGCGCCACGGTTCGAAGGTCCAGCCGCCGATGCCGACGAAGATCCTGCCCGCCATGATCGTCCCTCGAAGGTTGGCCGGCATCATACCTCGATGCCGACCGCGACTTGCCTTCGTCTAGCGGGCCGCCGGCTCGAACAGCTCCACGACGTTGCCGGATGGATCCTCGCAGAGGATCTGCTTGTCGCCCGGTCCCTCGACGATCTCGTTGCGGAAAGGAACGCCGGCCGCCTTGAGCTTCGTGACGAGGTCCGCCAGGTCATGGGTCTCGACGACGAAGCGGTTCCAGCCGCCGGGTTCCGGCGCGCGGCCATCGGGCATCGGCCGCGATGCGGACGCCTTGGGGCCTGCGATCCAGAGCGTCAGGTCGCCCTTTTCGAGAATGGCGATCGCCGGCCCATGCTTCTCGCGCATCTTGAAGCCCAGATGCGTGGTGTAGAACGGCAGCGCGGCGTCGACATCCCTGACGATGTAGCGGACGGTGGCCATGGCGTGGGTCTCCTAAGCGAGGTGCCTCCACCCCGCCTATCTGGGATCAGCGCCGCCGCCCGTCGACCCCGAACCGGCCGCCGCCTTGAATCCAGAGGAAGATCAGGCCGCCGATCAGCGCCGTGTTCTTGATGAAGGCCGAATACTGGGCCATCCGGGCCGCTCCTTCGAGCATCCAGAACTGGTGGCTGGTGACGTTCGCCATGATGCAGAACGCGATCAGCAGCACCGCCGCGAGCCGGACGCGGTATCCGAGGAGGGTGCCGATGGCCCCGCCGCCGACGGCGACGATCGCCAGAACCGCCCAGAGGGTCGGGAACGGCAGGCCCTTCGGCGCCAGGGAGGCGGCGAAGTTGCTGAAATTCATGATCTTCCCGTAGGCATCGGGCAGGAAGAGGGCGCCGATGCAGAGCCTTCCGATCAGGGCGAGGATGTCGGCATGGCGCTCGGCGATCCGGTCGGGCAGGGCAAGTAGGCTGTTCATCGGACGTTCCCGTGGGGCAAAGGTTCCGCACTATGCCCAAAACCGGCGCTTCCGCCGGTCACGTTGGCGTGGCGAAAAACGGGCATGGGCCGGGGGCGGGCCCTTGCCAAATGCCTGGGCGACCTTTAAAAGCCGCGCCACTTCACACGCGGGCCTAGGCGCCCGGTCCGATAGGGCCGGCCGCTCCGGTGTCCAAGAGGACAGTAGCCCGCGGCGGAACAACCGGAAAAGGACTTGCAGATCATGTCTCTGCCGACTTTCACCATGCGCCAGCTCCTCGAAGCGGGCGTCCACTTCGGCCACCACACCCGCCGTTGGAATCCCAAGATGCAGCCGTACCTCTTCGGGGTCCGGAACGGCATCCACATCATCGACCTCGAGCAGACCGTGCCGATGCTGCACCGGGCGCTCGAAGCCGTCCGCCAGGTGGTCTCCTCGGGCGGCCGCGTGCTGTTCGTCGGCACCAAGCGCCAGGCGGCCGACCTGATCGCCGCCGGCGCCAAGCGCTGCGGCCAGTACTACGTGAACCACCGTTGGCTCGGCGGCATGCTGACCAACTTCCGCACCATCTCGCAGTCGATCAAGCGCCTGCGCGAGCTCGAGGAGCGGGTGGTCACCGACCAGTCGCAGATCACCAAGAAGGAGCTGCTGACGCTGACGCGCGAGAAGGACAAGCTCGAGCGCGCCCTCGGCGGCATCAAGGAGATGGGCGGGCTTCCCGACCTCATCTTCATCATCGACACCAACAAGGAATCGATCGCGGTCCAGGAAGCCACCAAGCTCGGCATCCCGGTCGTCGCGGTGATCGACTCCAACTCCGATCCGGCCGGCGTGACCTACCCGATCCCCGGCAACGATGACGCGCTCCGCGCCATCACCATGTATTGCGACCTGGTGTCGTCGGCGGTGCTCGACGGCCTGCAGGCCGAGATGGTGGCGGCCGGCGTCGACATCGGCGAGTCCGAGGAAGCGGGCGAAGGCGCCCCGGCCGAGGACGGCGCCGAGGCGGAGAAGCCGCAGGCCGAGGCGACCGCCTGACCGGAACTCTGCAGCGATAGCAGATCCCGAGACGGCGGCGCCTTGAAACGCCGCCGTTTCGCCATGAACGATACGTAAGACAGACTTAAAGAACGTGAAGGAAGTAGGACGATGGCCGAGATCACTGCCCAGCTGGTGAAGGAGCTCCGCGAGAAGACCGGCGCGGGCATGATGGATTGCAAGAAGGCGCTGGCCGAGACCAAGGGCGACATCGAAGAGGCGAGCGACTGGCTGCGCAAGAAGGGCCTGTCGGCCGCCGCCAAGAAGTCCGGCCGCATCGCTGCCGAGGGCCTGGTCGGCGTCGCCGCGAAGGGCACCAAGGGCGCGGTGGTCGAGGTCAATGCCGAGACCGACTTCGTCGCCCGCAACGACAAGTTCCAGGACTTCGTCAAGGCGGCGACCGAGATCGCGCTTGAGGCCGGCGGCGACGTCGAGAAGCTGAAGGCCGCAAAGATGGGCGCCAAGTCCGTCGGCGACACGCTGACCGACCTGATCGCCACCATCGGCGAGAACATGAACTTCCGCCGCTCGACCGTGCTGAGCGTCGGCCAGGGCGTCGTCGCCTCCTACATGCACAACGCGCTGACGCCGGGCCTTGGCCGCATCGGCGTGCTGGTGGCGCTCGAGTCCGCCGGCAACACCGCCAAGCTGCAGGAGCTGGCGCACAAGCTGTCGCTGCATGTCGCCGCCGCCAACCCGATCTCGGTCTCGACCGCCGAGGTGCCGGCAGCGACCGTCGAGCGCGAGCGCAACATCCTGACCGAGCAGGCGCAGGCCAGCGGCCGTCCGCCCGAGGTCATCGCCAAGATGGTCGAAGGTCGCCTCCGCAAGTTCTACGAGGAGAGCGTGCTTCTCGAGCAGGTCTTCGTCGTCGACGGCGAGACCAAGGTCGCGAAGGTCGTCGAGCAGGCGGCGAAGGAAGCCGGTGCGCCGATCAAGGTCGCGGGCTTCGTCCGCTACGCGCTCGGCGAGGGCATCGAGAAGAAGCAGGAAGACTTCGCGGCCGAGGTCGCGGCCCAGGTCAAGGGCTGAGCCCCCGGAAAGGTTGATCCCATGAACGCTCCTGCTCCGAAGAAGGGCTACCGCCGGGTTCTCCTCAAGATCTCCGGCGAAGCCCTGATGGGAGACCAGGAGTTCGGGCTCGATCCCAAGGTCGTCGATCGCATCGCCGACGAGATCCAGTCGGTGCTCAAGCTCGGCGTCGAGGTGTGCATCGTGATCGGCGGCGGCAACATCTTCCGCGGCGTCTCTGGCGCCGCGAGCGGGATGGAGCGCGCGACCGCCGACTACATGGGCATGCTCGCGACGGTGATAAACGCGCTGTCGATGCAGGGCGCGCTTGAGCGCAAGAACGTGCAGACCCGGGTCCAGTCGGCGCTGCCGATCTCGGCGGTCTGCGAGCCCTACATTCGCCGCCGCGCCGTCCGCCACATGGAGAAGGGGCGGGTGGTGATCTTCGCCGCCGGCACCGGCAACCCGTTCTTCACCACCGACACGGCTGCGGCGCTGCGTGCGACCGAGATGGGCTGCGACGCGCTGCTCAAGGCGACCAAGGTCGACGGCGTCTACACCGCCGATCCGGTCAAGGACCCGAAGGCCGTCCGCTACGAGCGGCTCTCCTACATGGAATGCCTGTCGAAGGACCTGAAGGTGATGGACGCCTCGGCCATCTCGCTGGCGCGGGAGAACCGTATTCCGATTCTGGTCTTTTCGATCCACAATCACGGAGCCTTCGCCGAGGTCGTCCAGGGCCTCGGGCGATTCACAATAATCACGGAGGAGGCCAAGTCGTGAGCGACACCGATATGAAGGCCCTGCAGCGCCGCATGGATGGCGCGCTCGACGTCCTCAAGAAGGAGTTCGGTGGGCTTCGCACCGGCCGCGCCTCGGCGACGATCCTCGATCCGGTGCAGGTCGAAGCCTACGGGGCGATGACGCCTCTGAATCAGGTGGCCGGCGTCAGCGTTCCGGAACCGCGCATGATCGTCGTCCAGGTTTGGGACCGCGGCGTGGTCAAGGCGGTCGACAAGGCGATCCGCGAGGCCGGGCTCGGCCTCAACCCGCAGACCGAAGGCCAGACCATCCGCCTGCCGATGCCCGAGCTGACCCAGGAGCGCCGCAAGGAGCTGACCAAGGTCGCGCACAAATACGCCGAGGCCGCCAAGATCTCGGTTCGCAACGTGCGCCGCGACGGCATGGAAGGCCTGAAGAAGGCCGAGAAGAAGGGCGAGATCACCGAGGACGAGCATCGTCGGCTGTCGACCGAGATCCAGACCAAGACCGACGAGCACGTGAAGAAGATCGACGACATGCTGGCGCAAAAAGAACAAGAGATCATGAAGGTCTGACGGACCGCCTGGACCCGGAATGCCCAACACGGTGACCACCCCGGCGCACGTCGCGATCGTGATGGATGGCAACGGCCGCTGGGCGCGGGCGCGGGGGCTCCCGCGCGCCGCCGGTCATCGCCAGGGCGCCGAAGCGCTTCGACGCACGATCACCGGGGCCGGCGAGCTCGGCATCCGCTACCTGACCGTCTTCGGCTTCTCGTCGGAGAACTGGAACCGTCCCATGGGCGAGGTCCAGGACCTGATGGGCCTGATGCGCCACTACCTCCGGAGCGAGATCGCCGACCTGCACGCGAAGGGCGCCCGGATCCGCGTGATCGGTGATCGCAGCCGCTTCGACGCCGACATCGTGGCGCTGATCGCCAACGCCGAGGACCTGACGCGCGGCAATGACAAGCTCAACCTCACGCTGGCGATCTCCTACGGCGGCCGCGACGAGATCGTCGCGGCGGCGCGCGCCCTTGCCGCGGACGCTGCTGCCGGGAGGATCGATCCGAAGGCGATCGACGCGGCGGCGCTGACCGGCCGGCTGTTCACCGCCGACCTGCCCGATCCCGACGTGGTGATCCGCACGTCGGGCGAGAAGCGCCTCAGCAACTTCCTGCTCTGGCAGTCGGCCTATGCCGAGCTCGTCTTCGTCGACAAGTATTGGCCCGATTTCGGCAAATCCGACCTCGAGGACGCCGTCCACGAGTTCAACCGTCGCGAGCGCCGATATGGCGCTGTCGGATAAGATCGCTGGCGCGGGCCTGGTCCGACGCATCCTGTCCGCCCTGGTCCTGGCACCGCCGTGCCTTGCGGCGGTCTATTACGGTTCTCCCTGGTTCGAGCTGATGCTCGCGCTTGCCGCCTTCGAGATGGCGCGCGAGTGGGTGCGTCTTTGCGATAGCGGCCGTTCGGTGCCGGTCGCGGCGATACTCGCCGTCGGCGGGATCGTCGCGATCGGTCTCGCCTCGCGCATCGGCATGGGAGAGGCCGTGCTGGCGGTCGTCGCGACCGCGTTGGTCGCCTTCGTCGTGACGCTGCCGCGCGGACGCACGCTCGCGACATGGCTCGCCGCCGGCGCGGCGGTCGTGGCGTTGCCGTGTCTGGCCTTCATCTCCCTTCGCTTTGCGACCGGGCCGGGGCGGGAACTCTGCTTCTGGCTGTTGGCCTCGGTGTGGGCGACCGATATCGGCGCCTACGCGGTCGGTCGCACCGTCGGCGGCCCCAAGCTCTGGCCGCGGGTCAGCCCGAAGAAGACCTGGTCCGGGCTTCTCGGCGGCGTCGTTGCCGCCGGCATCGTCGGCTACGTGACGTCGCGGCTGCTGGGCAACGACCACGCCTTGGCCCTGATCGTCGCGGGTTTCGTCGTCGCCGTCGTCTCGCAGGGCGGTGACCTGGCGGAGTCCGCGGTCAAGCGCCACTTCGGCGTCAAGGACGCCGGCATGCTGATCCCGGGGCACGGCGGATTGCTCGACCGCGTCGATGGTCTCATCACTGCCGCGCCGGCCCTGGCGCTGGCGATCTGGGTCCTCGGAGGAGACGCTCCCCTATGGAGATGATCCGCCGCGTCACGGTGCTGGGCGCGACCGGCTCCGTCGGGGCCTCGACGCTCGACCTCATCGGGCGCGATCCCGAGCGCTTCCCGGTCGAGGCGCTGACTGCGGGCTCGAACGTCCAGCGTCTGGTCGAGCTCGCGAAGCTGCACCGGCCGCGCTTCGCTGCGATCGCCGACGAGCGCCAGTTCGCGGCCCTCAAGGAAGGTCTCGCCGGCACCGGCATCGAGGCCGGCGCGGGCGAGAGCGCGGTGATCGAGGCGGCTGACCGCCCGGCCGGCTGGGTCATGGCGGCGATCGTCGGAGCGGTCGGCCTCGGGCCGACCTATGCCGCGATCCGCCGCGGCGCCCTGGTGGCGCTTGCCAACAAGGAAGCGCTGGTCTGCGCCGGCGCGCTGATGACCGGCGAGGCGAAGCGGCGCGGCGCCAAGCTTCTGCCGGTCGATTCCGAGCACAATGCGATCTTCCAGGTGTTCGAGGACGTCCGGCGGGAGGCGGTCGAGAAGCTGGTGCTGACGGCGTCCGGCGGTCCGTTCCGCACCTGGGCGCTCGAGCGCATGGCGAATGCGACGCCGGCCGAAGCGGTCAAGCACCCGACCTGGTCGATGGGCGCCAAGATCTCGGTCGATTCGGCGACGCTGATGAACAAGGGCCTCGAGGTGATCGAGGCACATCACCTGTTCCAGATCCCCGAAGAGCGGATCGAAGTGGTCGTGCACCCGCAATCGGTGCTGCACAGTCTGGTCGCCTATCGCGACGGCTCGGTGCTGGGGCAGCTCGGTACGCCGGACATGCGGGTTCCCATTTCCTATGCGCTGGCCTGGCCGGAACGTATCGAGACCCCGGCAGCCCGCCTTAATCTCGCCCAAATTGGTCAGCTCACCTTCGAAGCCCCGGATCCAACACGATTTCCTGCGCTTGGGCTTGCCCGTCTCGCCTTGCAAACAGGGGGCGCGGCTCCTACTATCCTGAACGCGGCGAACGAGGTTGCCGTCCAAGGCTTCCTGACCGGTCGCCTGGGCTTCCTCGACATCGCCAGGGTCGTCGAAAGCACCCTCGGCTCGTTCACCGCCCCGGCGCCCGCGTCCATCGACGAGGTCCGGGCCATCGATGCCGAGGTGCGCGCCAGGGCCGGCGCTCGCTTGGCAGCTTAAGGACACGTACGGTCGCAGCATGATGCAGTTCGTCTCCGGTTTCGGCACTTACGTCATCCCGTTCCTGGTCATCCTGACCGTGCTCGTGTTCGTCCATGAGCTGGGTCATTTCTGGGTGGCGCGCCGGCACGGAGTGCGGGTCGAGGTCTTCTCGATCGGCTTCGGGCCGGAGCTGTTTGGATGGAACGACAGCAAGGGGACGCGCTGGCGGCTCTCGCTGCTGCCGCTCGGCGGCTATGTGCGGATGGCCGGCGACGGTGACGTCGCCTCGGTCACCAAGGGGCCGATCGCCGACGCCGACCGCCAGCATTCGCTCTTCGCCAAGCCCGTCGGGCAGCGTGCGCAGATCAGCGTCGCGGGGCCGCTTGCCAACTTCCTGTTCGCCATCATCGTTCTGGCGATCCTGTTCGCCACCGCCGGACGGCCGTTCACGCCGCCGACCGCCGACCAGGTGGTCGATGACGGCGCCGCCGCCGCCGCCGGCATCATGGCCGGCGACCGATTCCTCACCGTCGACGGCCGCCCGGTCGCGCGCTTCGAGGAACTGCAGCGGATCGTGCAGGAGAGTCCCGGCCGCGCGCTCGCGGTCGAGGTGCGCCGTGGCGAGCAGGTGATCGCCATGACGGTGACGCCGCGCGTCAGCGAGGTCACCGACCGCTTCGGCAACACCCGTCAGGTGGGCCTGCTGGGCGTGCGCTCGCTCAAGATCGAGACCAAGCGGGACAATCCGCTGACCGCGGTCTGGCATGCGGGTACCGAGACCTGGAACCTGACCGTCGGCACGCTCAAGGCGCTGGGCCAGATCATCGCCGGCACGCGGACGTCCGACGAACTCGGCGGCCCGCTCCGCATTGCCCAGATGTCGGGCGAGGTGGCGCAGGGCGGCCTCGTCGCCACGCTCTGGTTCATGGCGGTGCTGTCGATCAATCTCGGCCTCGTGAACCTGATGCCGGTACCGGTGCTCGACGGCGGGCAGCTCGTGTTCTATGCCGCCGAGGCGCTGCGTGGCCGGCCGCTCGGAGATCGGGCGCAGGAATACGCGGCGATGGTCGGTCTCGCGCTCGTCCTGGCATTGATGGTATTCGCTACCTGGAACGACCTGGTCCATCTCAAGGTCGTCGACTTCATCGGCCGCCTCTTCACCTGAAGGACCCGCGCAAAGAAATGCTTCCGACCGGGATCAAGCGATCGGCCGCGTGGGTGCTCGTGCTCATGGCGCTTCTCCTCGGTGGAGGAGCCTGGGCCCAGGAATCGATCGGCGAGATCCGCGTCAATGGCGTCCAGCGCATCGATCCGGAAACCGTGCGTTCGTACCTGTCGGTGCGCGCCGGCGATCCCTTCGATCCGGACCGCCTCGACCGCTCGCTGAAGACTCTGTTTGCGACCGGACTCTTCGCTGACGTCTCGTTCCAGCGCGAAGGGCGCGCGCTGGTTGTGAACGTGGTCGAGAACCCGATCATCAACCGGATCGCCTTCGAGGGTAACAAGCGGATCGATACGGAGACGCTGACGCCCGAGGTGACACTGCGCCCGCGCGTCGTCTACACGCGGACCAAGGTTCAGAACGACGTCAAGCGCATCCTCGACCTTTACCGCCGCAAGGGCCGCTTCGCCGCGACGGTCGAGCCCAAGATCATCCAGCTGCCGCAGAACCGCGTCGATCTCGTCTTCGAGATAGAAGAGGGCGAGCTGACCGGCGTCCGTCGCATCAGCTTCGTCGGCAACAAGCGCTATGGCGACTCGGCCCTCCGCGGCGTGATCCAGACCAAGGAATCGGCCTGGTACCGGATCCTTTCCTCGGACGACAACTACGATCCGGATCGCGTGTCGTTCGACCGCGAGTTGCTGCGCCGCCACTACCTGAACGCCGGCTATGCCGATTTCCGCGCGGTCTCGGCGGTCGCCGAGCTGGTGCCGGAGCGCACCGGCTTCTTCATCACGTTCACGCTCGACGAGGGCGAGCGCTACAAGTTCGGCAACGTCGACATCAAGGCCGAGCTCAAGAACCTGGATCCGAAGCTGCTCCGTTCAGACGTGAAGTTCGACTCCGGCGACTGGTACTCGGCGGAGAAGATCGACGAAGCCATCCAGCAGATGACGATCCGGCTCGGCAACCTGGGCTACGCCTTCGTCGACATCCAGCCGCAGATCGATCGCAAGCGCGATGACAAGCTGGTCAACCTGGTCTTCGAGATCAAGGAAGGCCCCAAGGTCTATGTCGAGCGCATCGACATCACGGGCAATGTCCGCACCCTCGACAAGGTCGTCCGCCGCGAGTTCCGTCTCGCCGAAGGCGATGCGTTCAATGCCGCCAAGCTTCAGCGCTCCCGCCAGCGCGTCCAGGGCCTCGGCTTCTTCAAGAAGGCCGAGGTGACCAACGTGCCCGGGAGCTCCCCCGACAAGACCGTGATCAAGGTCGAGGTGGAGGAGAAATCGACCGGCGAGATCTCGTTCGGTGCAGGCTACTCGACCCAGGACTCGGTGCTGGGTCAGGTCGAGCTCCGCGAGCGGAACCTGCTCGGGCGCGGCCAGGAAGTCCGCATCGCCGGCATCCTGTCGGCGAAGCGCCGCGAGGTCGACTTCAGCTTCACCGAACCGTACTTCCTCGACCGCGACGTGAGCGCCGGCTTCGACCTGTTCCACATCACGCGGAACAACCAGGACACCAGCTCCTACGACGACAAGCGGACCGGCTTTGCGCTGCGCTTCGGCTATCAGCTCAGCGAGGCGCTGCGACAGACGCTCCGCTACTCCCTGAGCGATATCCAGATCGAGAACGTCAAGGACACCGCATCGCGCTTCATCAAGGAGTCAGCCGGTCAGCGCGCGACATCGCTCATCGGCCAGGATCTCATGTATGACCGGCGCGACAACAAGATCGACCCCACCGACGGCTACTTCCTGAGGCTATCCACCGATCTGGCCGGCCTTGGCGGCGATGGACGCTTCATCCGTCCGGGTGTGGGCGGCGGCTGGTTCTACCCGATCGCGGCCGACTACGTCGTCAGCCTGCTGGGACAGGCCGGCATGGTCTACGGACTCGGCGAGGACGTCGCGATCCAGGATCGCTACTTCATCGGCGGGCAAACGTTGCGCGGCTTCCGGTCCTCGGGCATCGGTCCTCGCGACGTGACCACGGGCGACGCGCTCGGTGGCAACAAGTACTACACCGTCACGTCCGAGATGAGCTTCCCGATCGGCCTGCCCAAGGACATCCCGGTTCTCGGCCGTCTGTTCGTCGAAGCCGGCAGCCTCTGGGACATCGACGTCTCGGGCCCCGAGATCCGCGACGAGAGCTCGATCCGCGCTTCCGTCGGCATTGGGTTCTCGATCAGCTCGCCGGTCGGACCGATCCGCATCGATCTCGGACGCGCCCTCGTCAAGGAGCCGTTCGACAAGACCGAGCTGCTCCGCTTCAGCTTTGGTACGAGGTTCTGATCATGACACGACATTTTCTCGCTCTCGCCGTCGTCGGCCTGATCGCTGCGTCTTCTCCGACGCTGGCGCAGACCCAAAGGTCCCAGCCTGCGGCTCCTGCCGCGCAGCAGCCGGCACCGGCGCCGCGTGGCCCGGTCGAGCCCTTGGTTGCCCCGGTCGTCATCGTGATCGACTTCCAGGAAGTCCTCCGCAACTCGGCGGCCTCCAAGTCGATACAGCAGCAGCTGGAGCGGACGCGCAGCACGTATCAGGAAGAAATCAACAAGAAGGAGCGCGATCTGCGCGCGGCCGAGCAGGAGCTGGGGCAGCAGCGTGCGGTGCTCGCGCCGGAGGCCTTCCAGCAGCGTCGCCGCGACTTCGAGACCCGCGTCGCCGACGTGCAGCGCGAGGTCGGCGGCAAGAAGCGCCAGCTCGATCAGGCCTTCGAGGAGAACCTCTCGAAGGTGCGCGAGCAGCTCATCACCATCGTCGATGAGCTCGCCAAGGAGTCGAAGGCGAACATGGTGATCTCGAAGGCCGCGATCGTCATCGTCGAGAAGAAGTACGACCTCACCGGTGAGGCGCTGTCCCGTCTCGACAAGAAGATCTCGTCGGTCAAGCTGGTGATGCCGCAGATCAAGCCGTAACGGCAGACGAATGGCCGATCCGCGCTTCTTTCGCCTTGCCGGGCCTTTCACCCTCGGCGAGATCGCGGCGCGGGTAGGAGCGGAGGTCGGACCCGGATCGGATGCCGGCCGCTCGGTCACGGATGTCAGTCCTCTCGGCGACGCCGGGCCGGAGCATCTGAGCTTTCTCGACAACAAGCGCTACGTCCACGCCTTCACCGCGAGCCGCGCCGGCGCGTGCCTGGTCGAGGCAGAGATGGCGGGGCAGGCTCCCGCGGGCATGGCGCTCCTGGTCGCACGTAAGCCGCGGCTGGCGTTCGCCAAGGCGTGCCGCCTGTTCTACCCCGAGCCGGAAGCGAGGGCCGCGCGTCACCCGGGTGTCGCGATCGATCCTTCGGCGATCCTCGGGGAGGACGTCCAGGTTGAGGCGGGGGCGGTGATCGGGGCGCGAGCCGAGATCGGGGCGCGGTGCCGGATCGGCGCCAACGCCGTGATCGGTGACGGCGTCGTCCTCGGCGAGGACTCGGTGATCGGGGCGAACGCCTCGGTAAGCCACGCTCTGATCGGGAAGCGGGTGGTGATCTACCCCGGCGCCCGCATCGGCCAGCCCGGCTTCGGCTTCGAGGTCTCGTCCGAGGGCGTGGTCAAGGTGCCCCATCTCGGCCGCGTGCGGATCGGCGACGACGTGGAGGTCGGCGCCAACACCACGATCGATCGCGGATCGGGTCCCGACACGGTGATCGGCCGGGGTACCATGATTGATAATCTGGTGCAGATCGGGCACAACGTCGTCCTCGGGGATGGATGCATTCTGGCGGCCATGGCCGGCATCTCCGGTTCCACCCGCCTCGGCAACTTCGTCGTCCTGGCCGGGCAGGCCGGGATCTCCGGACACCTGACGATCGGCGATCGTGCCGTCGTCGGGCCGCAGAGCGGGATCACCAAGGATCTTCCGGCCGACAGCCGGGTCATGGGGCTCCCGGCGATGCCGATGGCCGAATATGCTCGGCTGTCGGCGCAGCTGAAGCGCATGGGGAGGAAGGGCAAGTAGGCGATGAACGACGGCAAGATCGCTCAGGACGGCCAGACCGGGCCGACCGTCGCCGAGATCGACATCAACGGGATCATGCGGATGATCCCGCACCGATACCCGATGCTGATGATCGACAAGGTGGTCGACATCGTGCCGAACGTCAGCGCGATCGGCATCAAGATGGTGTCGATCAACGAACCGTTCTTCCAGGGCCACTTTCCGCGGATGCCGGTGATGCCGGGCGTGCTGATCGTCGAGGCGATGGCGCAGACCGCCGCGGTGCTGGTGGTCTCGACGCTGGGCGCCGCCTCCGAAGGCAAGCTCGTCTACTTCATGAGCGTCGAGAACGCGAAGTTCCGCAAGCCCGTGGCGCCGGGCGAGAAGCTCGAGATCCACGTGAAGAAGGATCGCCACCGCGGCAACGTCTGGAAGTTCGCTGCCGAGGCCAAGGTCGACGGCGTGCTCAAGGCCGAGGCGACCTACGCCGCGATGATCCTGGACGACTGATGAGCCGCATCCATCCTACGGCGATCGTCGATCCGAAGGCGAGGATCGGCGACAATGTGGCGATCGGCGCGTACTGCACGGTCGGCGGCGACGTCGTGCTCGGGGACAATGTCGAACTGGTGAGCCATGTCGTGGTCGCCGGTCATACGGAGCTCGGCGCCAACACCCGCGTCTTCCCTTTTGCCGCCGTGGGCCTGCCGCCGCAGGACCTCAAGTACAGGGGCGAGCCCACGCGCCTCGCCATCGGGCGCGACGTCATCATCCGCGAACATGCGACGCTGCATCCCGGCACCGCCGGTGGCGGCGGTCTCACGGTCGTCGGCGACGGCTGCCTGCTGATGGTCGGCTGCCATGTGGCGCACGACTGCAAGCTCGGCAATCGAGTGATCCTGACCAACAACGCGACGCTCGGCGGTCACGTCCATGTCGGTGACCACGCGATGATGGGAGGACTCTCGGCCGTGCACCAGTTCGTGCGCATCGGCCAGCATGCGATGGTCGGCGGCATGACCGGTGTCGAGGGCGACGTGATCCCTTACGGCCTGGTCATGGGGGACCGCGCGCGTCTCGCGGGACTCAACCTCGTCGGTCTCAAGCGTCGCGGCTTCTCGCGCGACGAGATCCATTCGCTCCGTGCCGCCTACCGCATGCTGTTCGCGCCGGAAGGCACGCTGGCCGAGAGGCTCGACGACGTGACCGAGCTGTTCGGCAAGATGAGCGTGGTGATGGACATCGTCGAGTTCATCCGTGCCGATGCAAACCGACCCATCTGCCAGCCCAAGAACGGCGCCGCCGCCTAAGCTCGGCATTCTCGCCGGCTCGGGGCCCTTGCCGCGCCGTCTGGTCGAGACCTGCGTCGCGGCCGGGCGACCGTTCTTCGTCCTCGCCTTCGACGGCGAGACCGAGCCTGCGACGGTCGCCGGAACCGAACACGCCTGGGCCCGCGTCGGCGCCGTCGGCAGGTCGATCCAGATGCTCAAGCAGGCGGAGTGCCGCGAGCTGGTGCTGGCCGGGCCGGTGAAGCGCCGGTCGCCGATGGCATTCCGGCCCGACTGGCGCGGCCTCCAGTTCTTCGCCCGCGTCGGCCGTCGCGCCTGGGGCGACGACGGCCTGCTTTCGGCGGTCATCCAGGAGCTCGAGAGCGAAGGGTTCCACGTGGTCGGCGCCGAGGCGATCCTGCCGACCCTGCTCGCACCCCGAGGTCCTTTCGGCGAGCGCACGCCCGATGCCGAGGCGATGTCCGATATCGAGCGTGGCATCGAGATCATGAAGTCGCTGGGCGCCCTCGACATTGGCCAGGCGGTCGTGATCCAGCAGGGAGTCGTCCTCGGCGTCGAAGCCGTCGAGGGCACCGACCGGTTGATGGAGCGCTGCAAGGACCTCCATCGCGAGGGCAGGGGCGGCGTGCTGGTCAAGATGCCGAAGCCGGGCCAGGAGAGCCGCGTCGACGCGCCGACGATCGGAAGCCGCACCGTCGAGCGTGCGCATCGCGCCGGACTCTCCGGCATCGCCGTCGAGGCCGGCGGCACGATCGTGCTCGACCGCGACGCGGTCGGCGAGACCGCCGACCGTCTCGGTCTCTTCGTCTACGGCTTCGAGCGCCGATGAGCGATACGCCGCTGTTCTTCCTGGTCGCGGCCGAAGCCTCGGCCGACGGTCTCGGCGCCCGGCTCATGCGGTCGCTGAAAGAGGAGACCGGGGGGCGGGTGCGCTTCGCCGGGATCGGCGGGCCGGCGATGGCGGCCGAAGGTCTCGAGAGCCTGGTTCCCTTCGGCGAACTCAACATCATGGGCATCGTCGAGATCGTGCCGCATGTCGCCCGCGTGCTGCGGCGCGTCCGCGAGACCATCGCGGCGGCCAAGGCGATGATGCCGGATGCCGTCGTCACCATCGATGCGCCCGCCTTTGCGTTCCGGGTGCAGGGCAAGCTGAAGGGCGCGGGGCCGCTGCTCGTGCACTATGTGGCGCCGACGGTATGGGCCTGGCGACCCCGGCGCGCGAAGATGATCGCCGCCTTTCTGGATCATCTCCTCTGCATCCTTCCATTCGAGCTGCCCTACTTCGAGAAGGTCGGGCTGCCGGCGAGCTTCGTCGGCCATTCGGCGGTCGAGCAGGATGGGATCGCGCCGGACGGCGACGGATTCCGCGCGCGCCACGGGATCGGAGATGCGCCGCTTCTTTGCGTCCTCCCCGGCAGCCGCCTCGGCGAGGTCGGGCGCCTGCTCGGCGTTTTTGGCGAGACGGTCGAGCGGCTGGTGGCCGAGCGGCCCCAGCTTCGCGTCGTGGTACCGACGATGGCGGCGGTCGCGCCGGCCGTGCGTGCGGCGGTCGCCAGGTGGCCTGGCTCGCCGATCGTGGTCGAGAGCATCGAGGAGAAGCATCACGCCTTCGCCGCGTCGACGGTAGCGCTCGCCGCCTCGGGCACGGTGAACCTCGAGCTCGCGGTCGCCGGCGTACCTTTCGCGATCGCCTACAGGGTCTCACGGCTTTCCTACGTGATCGGCAAGATGATGGTGAAGGTGCCGTCGATCGTGATGACGAACATCCTTCTCAAGCGGAACGTGATCGCCGAGTTCCTGCAGGACCGCTGCCGCGCCGACCTGATTGCCGCCGAGATCGGCCGGCTGCTCGACGATCCGGATGCCCGTCGCGCGCAGGTCAAGGCGACGGCGGAAGCCGCGCGCCTGCTCGGAAAGGGCGGGCCTCCGCCTTCGGAACGCGCCGCCAAAATCCTGCTCGATCTGGTCGGCAGGCGCGCTAAGATTTCGCATCCCTAGCAGAAAGGATCCGCCATGAGCGTCCAGGCGCAGGAGCGGTCGGCCGCCGTCGATGCCTCCAGCTTCCGCATGCTGCACACGATGGTGCGCGTGCTCGACCTCGACAAGTCGATCGACTTCTACACGCGGCTGCTCGGCATGAACCTGATCCGCCGGAAGGACTACGAATCCGGGCGCTTCACGCTCGCCTTCGTCGGGTACGGCGACGAGACGAAGGGCGCGGTGATCGAGCTGACCCACAACTGGGACCAGAAGGAGCCCTACACGATCGGCTCCGGCTTCGGCCACATGGCGATCGGGGTGCCCGACATCTATGGGACCTGCGAGAAGCTCGCCAAGGAAGGCGTCAAGATTCCGCGTCCGCCGGGGCCGATGAAGCATGGCGGCAGCGTGATCGCCTTCATCGAGGATCCGGACGGCTACAAGATCGAGCTGATCGAGCGGAAGGCGAGCTGAAGCATTCGCGGAGACGAATCCTTCACGGGTTCGTGACGCGAAACGGTTGATCTGTTCGTCGGGTCTTTCTCGTAGACCCCGGTGATATCGGCGACGGCGGGGGCGGTCGTCGCCGATCCAACATCGGGAGAGACTTATGACGAATGCTATCCGTTTGCCCCGCGGCATCAATCGGCGCGGCTTCCTCGACAGCGGCCAGACCTTCCTGTCAGCCGGCGTGATCGCGCTGCTGGCCGGCTGCACCACCAACGCGGCGATGCCGATGAGTTCCGGCAGCGCCGAAGGCGATGTGACGATCCTCAACGTGGCGCTCGGTCTCGAGCACGAGGCGATCGCCGCGTATCAGCTGGGCGCGGAGTCCAAGCTGCTCGACAAGCCGGTGCTCGACGTCGCCGTGCTGTTCCAGGGACATCACAAGGAGCATCGCGACGCACTGGCCGCGACGGTGCGGAAGCTCGGCGGCACGCCGGTCGAGCCCAAGATGATGAACGACTACGCGACGGCGCTGAACGCGGGCGCGATCAAGAGCCAGGGCGACATCCTGGTGCTCGCGGCCAGGCTCGAGCGCGGCGCAGCCAACGCCTATCTCGGCGTGATCCCCTCGTTCAAGGATACGGAACTGGCGAAGATCGCCGGCCGGCTCGCCGCCGACGAGACCATGCACTGGACCGCGCTCGCCGGTGCGCTCAAGCAGAGCCTGCCGCAGAAGGCGCTCAGCTTCGCCGCCTGACGCCCCCTGATGGCGGCGAGTGACGGGCGGCGGCGTCTCGGTGGTCGCCGCCGCCCCCTCTTTCGAGATCGAGGTCCCATGCGTCTTCTTCTTCTTCTTCTTCTTGCGGCAGCGCTGGTCGCGATTGCGCTTCCAGCCGACGCGGCCGATGCCGATCGCGGCGCCACGCTCTACGAGGAACGTTGCACGGGCTGCCACTCGCTGGATGCCAACCGGGTCGGGCCGAAGCATCGAGGCGTCTTCGGCCGAAAGGCCGGGAGCGTTCCCAACTTCCGCTACTCGAACGGCCTCGGCAATTCGACCGTGGTATGGGACGAGACGACGCTCGATCGCTGGCTCGCCAACCCGCAGGGCTTCATCGCCGGCGCCCGCATGGGCTTTCGCGTCGGCGAGGCCGCCGACCGCGCCGACCTCATCGCCTACCTGAAGCGCGAGTCCGGGAAGTAGCGGCGCGGCGCGCGAGCACGTCCGCCGCCACCCACATTGTCGTGCCGAGGCGCCAATCGGCGGCGCCGAGGCCTTCGTAGAAGGCGCGCGCCTCCTTGTTGCCGGCATGGACGCGCCAGAGGATCTCGCTGGCGTCCACGCGACGGCACTCCTTCGCCATGGCGGCCATCAGCGCGCGGCCGACGCCGAGCCGGCGCGCCTTCGGGCGGACGTAGAGGTCGGAGAGGTAGAGCACGCGGGACGAGTTATCGACCTCGTATCCCTTGTGGTGCAGCGCGTATCCGGCCGGTTTTCCGTCGACCGTCGCCATCAGCACGCCGAACCAGCGGTCGCGCCCGAAGCCGTTCTTCTGGACCTTGGCAGCGGTGACGCCGCCGGGCGCTTCCTCGCCATGGAGGCGGATGTGCTGGATCAGCTCCTTCATCATCGCGACCACGGACGGGACGTCGCTCCGGCGCATGGCACGGACGGCGACGCGGCTCATGTCACGCGAAGGCGAGGGCGGCGACGGCGATGAGAGCGATGGCGAAGGGAAGCGCCCAGCCGGCCCTCAGCCGACGCGGGCGTCCGGGCACGGGATTATCGTTGGCGGCAACGTGAGGCCGACCGCTGCCGGCATAGGCCTGCCGGCGGCGGACCGGCAGGACCTTGTGCGGGGCCCGCCGGCCGGCCTGACGTCGCGCCCAGGCGCTCAACGCTTGTCGACCGGCACGTAGGGCCGCTGGGTGGCGCCGGTGTAGAGCTGGCGCGGACGGCCGATCTTCTGCTGCGGGTCCTCGATCATCTCGCGCCACTGGGCGACCCAGCCGACGGTGCGCGCGAGCGCGAAGATCGCGGTGAACATCGAGGTCGGGATGCCCATCGCCTTGAGGATGATGCCCGAGTAGAAGTCGACGTTCGGGTAGAGCTTGCGCTGAACGAAGTAGTCGTCCTGCAGAGCGACCTTCTCGAGCTCCATGGCGACGTCGAGGAGAGGATCCTTGACGCCGAGCTCGCCGAGGACCTCGTGGCAGGTCTTCTGCATGATCTTCGCGCGCGGGTCGAAGTTCTTGTAGACCCGGTGACCGAAGCCCATCAGGCGGAAGCTGTCGTCCTTGCTCTTGGCGCGCTTGACCGCCTCGCCGACCTTGTCCTTCGAGCCGATCTCGCCGAGCATCGTGAGGACCGCCTCGTTGGCACCGCCATGCGCCGGGCCCCAGAGCGAGGCGATGCCGGCGGCGATGCAGGCGAACGGATTAGCGCCCGAGGAACCCGCGAGGCGCACGGTCGAGGTCGAGGCGTTCTGCTCGTGATCGGCATGCAGGATGAAGATGCGGTCCATGGCCTTCGCCAGGACCGGGCTCATCTTGTATTCCTCGCACGGCACGCCGAACATCATGTAGAGGAAGTTCTCGGCGTAGCTCAGCTTGTTCTGCGGGTACATGAACGGCTGGCCGACCGAGTACTTGTAGGCCATCGCCGCGATCGTCGGCATCTTCGCGATCAGGCGGTACGAGGCGACCTCGCGCTGCTTCGGATCCGAGATGTCGGTGGAGTCGTGATAGAAGGCGGCCATCGCGCCGACGACGCCGCACATCACCGCCATCGGGTGCGCGTCGCGACGGAATCCGCGCCAGAACTGCGTCATCTGCTCGTGAACCATCGTGTGATAGGTCACGTTCTTCATGAAGTCGGACTTCTGCTGCTTGTTCGGCAGCTCGCCGTTCAGGATCAGGTAGGCGACCTCGAGGAAGTCACCCTTCTCGGCGAGGTCCTCGATCGCGTAGCCGCGATGCAGGAGGATGCCCTTGTCGCCGTCGATGTAGGTGATCTTCGACTCGCAGCTGCCGGTCGAGGTGTAGCCCGGGTCGTAGGTGAAGTGGCCGGTGTCGCCGTAGAGCTTGCGGACGTCGATGACGCTGGGACCGATCGTGCCCTCGATGATCGGCAGCTGGATGGATTTGCCATCCGCATCGGTGAGTGTCGCGACTTTGCCTTTGGCGGTCATGGGAAGGTCCCCCGGGAGAAAGGAATAGAGGTAAGAGAAACATACGCTTGGCGCGCTGCCAAGCGGTTTGCTGCATTGCGGAAACGTTAACCCTATCGGGTGGCGTCGGCGATGCGTCCGAGGGCTTCTTCGCGCCCGAGAATGGCGGCAACCTCGAATATTCCGGGCGAAGTCGTCTCTCCGGCGAGCGCCGCTCGGAGCGGTTGAGCCACCTGGCCCAGCTTCACCTTGGCGGTCTCGACGAAGGCCCGTACGGCCGCCTCCAGGGCGGTCTCGGAGAAGTCGGTCGAGGCGAGCGCCGGCGACAGGTCGGCCAGCAGCTTCCTGGCCTCCGGCGTCAGAAGAGCCTTGGCCTTCTCCGAGATCGGGATCGGCCGCGTCAGCGTATAGAAGCGGGCGTTCTCTGCGAGCTCGACCAAGGTCTTCGCCCGCGCCTTCAAGCCTGCCATGCCGCGCTCGATGCGCGAACGGCCGACCGGGTCGACGTCCTTCAGCCGCTCGATGACCAGCTCCGCCAGCCGCGCGTCGTCGGCCTCGCGGAGGTAGTGGCCGTTCAGGTTGTCGAGCTTCGGGATGTCGAGGCGTGCCGCGTTGCGGCCGACATCCTTGATGTCGAACCACTCGATCGCCTGGGCCGTCGAGATGATCTCGTCGTCGCCATGACCCCAGCCCAGGCGCAGCAGGTAGTTGCGCATGGTCTCGGGCAGGTAGCCCATGTCGCGATAGGCCTCGACGCCGAGCGCGCCGTGGCGCTTGGAGAGCTTGGCGCCGTCCTGGCCGTGGATCAGCGGCACATGGGCGAACTCGGGCACCTTCCAGCCGGCGGCCTGGTAGAGCTGGTACTGGCGGAAGGCATTGTTGAGATGGTCGTCGCCGCGGATGACATGGGTGATCTCCATGTCGTGGTCGTCGACGACGACCGAATGCATGTAGGTCGGCGTGCCGTCGGCGCGCAGCAGAACCATGTCGTCGAGCACCTCGTTGGCGACCGTGACGCGGCCCTGGACCATGTCGTCGATCACGGTCTCGCCGGTCTGCGGCGCCTTGAGGCGGATCACCGGCGGAACCCCTGCAGGCGCGTCCTTCGGATCGCGGTCGCGCCAGCGTCCGTCGTAGCGCATCGGCTTGCCCTCGGCGCGCGCCTTGTTGCGCATCTCCTCGAGCTCGGTAGGCGTGCAGTAGCAGTGGTACGCCTTGCCCTCGGCGAGGAGCTGGCGCGCGACCTCGGCATGACGGTTCGCCCGGGCGAACTGCATGACCACCTCGCCGTCCCACTCGATGCCGAGCCACTTGAGCCCTTCGATGATCAGCTTGATCGCCTCGTCGGTCGAACGCGCCCGGTCGGTGTCCTCGATCCGGAGCCGGAAAGTGCCGCCCAGATGACGAGTGTAGAGCCAGTTGAACAGGGCCGTGCGGGCCCCGCCGATGTGCAGGTAGCCGGTGGGCGAGGGGGCGAAGCGCGTGACGACGGTCATGGTCTCGTGTCTGAATACGGGAAGATGGGGCCTTTTAGCACATCGCCGGGGCGGGGCCAGTGAAGGCGGCGGCCGCAATCCAGGCGCTCCGGCCGGGCGCGCTTGCGGCGGACTTCGCTGCCGCGGTGCTGGCCGAGCGCGAGCGCTGGGCGCTCTGGCTGCCGGTGGCACTCGGCATCGGCGTCGGCGTGTACTTCGCCCTTCCGGTCGAGCCGCCGCTCTGGATCGGGCTCTGCGCGGCAGTTGCGGCCCTGGCAACGACGGCGGGGTTCCAAGGGCGCATCGTCGGCATCGTCGCCTCGATCTTCCTTGCGCTGACCCTCGGCTTCGCGCTCGGCGAGATGCGGACCAGAGCCGTGATGGCGCCGATGCTCGACCGCTCGGTCGGCCCGGTCGCGGTCGAGGGCAGGGTGGTCGAGCTCGAGCATCGCGAGGGGGCCGTGCGGCTGACGCTCGATCGCCTGACGATCCCGAGGCTCGCGCCGCAGCGGACGCCCGAGCGAGCCCGGATCTCGCTCAGGGGCGCCAGGCCTGACATCCCGCTCGGTGCCCGCGTGCGTGTGCCGGCGATCCTCCGGCCGCCGCCGGAGCCCGCCGCGCCGGGCGCCTTCGACTTCCAGCGCCAGGCCTTCTTCGACCGGCTGGGTGCGAGCGGCTTCTCGACCGGGCGGCTCCAGGTGCTGCGCATCGAGCCGCCCTCCGGTCCGATCGAGAGCACGCGGCTCTGGATCGCCGAGGCCAGGAAGAAGATCACCGAGCGCCTGATGACCCTGCTGCCGGGGGCGGTGGGGGCGGTCGCGGCCTCGCTGATCACCGGCGAGCAGGGACCCATCCCGGCCGTCGACATGCAGGCGGTGCGCGACTCCGGGCTGGCGCATCTGCTGTCGATCTCGGGCCTTCACATGAGCCTCGTCGTCAGCCTCGTTTTCTTCGTCGTGCGTGGCGGGCTGGCGCTGGTCGAGCCGCTGGCGCTCAGGTGGCCGACCAAGAAGATCGCCGCGATCGCGGCGCTGATCGTCGGCTTCCTCTACCTGCAGCTCTCCGGCGCCTCGCCGCCGACCCAGCGCTCCTTCATCATGGTCGCGATCGTGCTGCTCGCCGTTCTCATCGATCGACAGGCGATCTCGATGCGGACCATCGCCTGGGCGGCCGCGGCGGTGATGCTGATCGCGCCGGAGAGCCTGGTCGGTGCCAGCTTCCAGATGTCGTTCGCCGCCGTGGTTGCGCTGATCGCGGTATTCGAGACGACCGGCGACAAGCTAGTCGCGATGCGGGCGGACTCGGGTTTGATACGGCGTGCGTTCCTGCATCTCGCGGGCCTGTCGCTCGCCTCGGTCGTCGCCACGGTGGCGACCGCGCCCTTCACGATCTTCCACTTCAACCGGCTGCCGCTCTACAGCCTGGTCGCCAACCTCCTGGCGATCCCGATCGCGGAGCTCTGGGTGATGCCGTGGGGGATGATCGCCCTGCTGCTCATGCCGTTTGGTGTCGATAGCTGGGCGACGCTGCCGATGGGATGGGGCATCGAGGGCATTCTCTGGGTCGCCAAGTGGACGGCCGCGCTCCCGGGGGCCGTGCTCGTGCTACCCGAGATGCCCATCTCCGCGCTGATCGCGACGGCGCTCGGCGGTCTCTGGCTCTGCATCTGGCAGGGCCGCATCCGCTGGTTCGGCGTTGCCGGCGTCGCGCTCGGCATCCTGCTCGCGGTCACGGCGAGACCGCCGGACTTTCTGATCTCCTCCGACGGCAAGCTGATCGGCGCGCGTGGCGAGGACGGTGACCTTGCGCTCTCGCGCCGGCGTGCGGGCTTCGTGCCCGATACCTGGATCCGTCGCCAGGGACAGGAGGCGGGGGCGGACTGGGCTGCGGTCTGGCGTTGCGGCGAAAGCGGCTGCAGCCGCGCCTATGGCCCGATCGAGGTGGTTCTGGTCAAGACGCCGGCGGAGCGGCGCGTCGCGTGCGCCCGCGAAGGCATCGTCGTGGTCGCGACGATCCCGGCGCAGTATTGCCGTTCGCCGCGCCTCGTCGTCGACCTATTGGATCTTCGCGCCGACGGCACGCACGCGCTTCGCTTCGACGGCGGCGAGGTGCGCGTCGAGACGGTGCGCGGCGTGCGTGGGCAGAGGCCGTGGGTTGCCGCAGCGCCGGGCCGCGGCAATCGCGCCTCGGCTCCTTAGGGCCGGAGCGCCTGCTGGCGGCGGAGGATGCGTTCCTGGCGCCGCGCCTCGGCCCGCTGCTCGCGCCGGAGCTCGGCCCGTTCCTCGCTGCGTGCCTGCCGGTTGTTCTTGCGAACCTGGCTGCGGTTCAGATCGCTGGTCGTCGCGTCCGGGTCGTTGAGCCGGAGCGCGCGCAGCTCGCGACGCTCGGCGCGTTCCTCGCGCTTGTCGACGTTCTTCTGCTTGCGCCAGCCATGCGCGGGCGCCCAGGAGGGGGGATCGGCCTTGACCTCGACGGGCACCGAAACCGATCCCACGACCAGGGCCGTCATCGCAATCGCCACGAGCTTCATCTTCATGGCCGCATCCTTCGGGTTGGGCGCGGGGACTGAAGGCAGCTACGTCGAGCACGCGGATTCGGTTCCGCGTCGAGCCGTGACCGTTTAGAGGCGGATCTCGGCGGCCGTCGCGATGGTCGCAAAGCTGCGCAGCACGATGTTGTGGTGCGCGACGACATCGGCCGCCTTCAGAACCGGGGAATCGAAGGTGGAATGCGCGTCGGAGGCGAGCACCACCTTGTAGCCGTGCGCGAAGGCGGCACGCGTCGTCGTGTCGACGCAGAACTCCGTCTGCATCCCGGCGATGACCACCCGACCGATACCGAGCGCGCGCAGGCGGGCGTCGAGGCCGGTACCAAGGAAGGCGTCGCACTGCTTCTTGACCACGATCTCTTCGCCCGGCTTCGGCGCGACGCTCGGATGGACCGGAAAGCCGGAGCCGTCGCGTGCGAGCAAGTCTCCGGGGCCGCCGTCGTGCTGGATCGTGACGACAGGAATGCCTTCGGCGCGGGCGCGATCCTGCAGATCGCGGATGCGGGCCAGCATCTTTTCGCCGCGATAAGGCTCGAGCGGCTCACGGAACATGCCCTGCTGGACGTCGATGACGAGAAGCGCTGTGGACATGAGGTATCCTTCGGGCGCGTCGCGCCCGTTGCCGCTCGACGTGATTTGTCGAATGCCTAGTAGCGGCGCATCAAGGCGATGAGCTTGCCCTGAACCTTGACCCGGTCGGGGCCGAAGATGCGGGTCTCGTAGGCCTTGTTGGCGGGCTCGAGCGCGATGGAGGCACCCTTGCGGCGCAGCCGCTTCAGCGTGACCTCGTTGTCGTCGACCAAGGCCACGACGATCGCGCCGTTCTCGGCGTTCTCGCTGCGGTGTATGACGACGGTGTCGCCGTCCTGGATGCCGGCGTCGATCATCGAGTCGCCGGCGACGGTCAGCGCGTAGTGCTCGCCATTGCCGAGCATGCTCGCCGGTACGTCGACGAAGCTGGAGGAATCGCGGAGCGCCTCGATGGCCGTGCCCGCGGCGATCTTGCCGTAGAGAGGCAGGGAGATGTTGGCGACCTCGGGCTTGCTCTCGGTGCCCGCGAGGCTCGCGCCGAAATTGCCGGCAATGACGTTGGGGGCGAAGCCGCGCTGCGGGGCAGCGGGGCGCTGGTCGGGGCGGGAGGCCTGTTCGGGCAGGCGGGTCACTTCGAGGGCGCGGGCGCGATGGGCGAGGCGCTTGATGAAGCCGCGTTCCTCAAGCCCGGTGATGAGACGGTGGATGCCTGACTTGGACTTGAGCCCGAGCGCTTCCTTCATCTCTTCGAACGAGGGAGAAACTCCGCTCTCCGACAGCCGCCGGTTGATGAAGGTCAACAGCTCGAACTGCTTCTTCGTCAGCATTTAGTATCCCCCGAGGCCCGACCACAATATCTAGAACAAAGCCGCAACGTTCACGCATGTTCTATTTTGGTTCACGGGGTGTGTCAAGCCGCCTGCGACTAACCCTAGCCTCTAGTTGCGACTAGATCGCAGAAATGGCCGAGGCGAAGGGCAGGACTCGGACGGTATCACCGGCCTTCCTGGCCGGATCCTTCGGCGGGCGGACGATCAGCCCGTCCGACCGCGAGAGCAGGGACATCATTGAGGAATCCTGCTTCGGGAACGGGGTTGCCGTGAGCGCGCCGTCGCTCTGGGAAAGCGTGGCCCGGAGATAGTCCTGGCGGTGGTCGTTGGCGGCGAGGTCGGCGCCGAGGCGGGCCTCCACCAGCGAGGCTGCCTGCGCATCGAGGCCTGCCAGCGTTTCGATCGCGGGCTTGAGGAAGATCAGTGCGCAGACCAGCGTCGAGACCGGGTTGCCGGGAAGGCCCAGCACCGGCAGGTCGCCGAGGCGGCCCCACATCAGCGGCTTTCCTGGCCGCATCGCGATCTTCCAGAAGTCGACCGCGAGCCCGCGCGTCGCCAGCGCCTTCTGCACCAGGTCGTGATCGCCGACCGAGGCGCCGCCGGTGGTCACGAGCAGATCGGTTCCGCGTGCGCCCTCGACCTTGGCGATCGTGTCCTCGACCGTGTCCTTGGCGATGCCGAGCACGATCGGCTCGGCGCCGAGCGCGAGCGCCACGGCGGCGAGCGCATAGCTGTTGGAGCTCACGATCTGGTTCGGTCCGACCGGATCGCCGGGCCGCGCGATCTCGTCGCCGGTCGCCAGGATCGCGACGCGCGGGCGGCGGTGCACGCGCAGCCACGGCACGTTCATCGCCGCCGAGAGGCCGACGTCGCGCGCGGTCAGGCGTCGGCCGGCGGAGACGCCGACCTCCCCCGCCTTGAAATCGAGCCCGGCGACGCGGATGTGGCGACCGACCGTCGAGGCTTCCTTGACCGTGACCTTGCCGCCCGACGCCTCGGTGTCCTCCTGGATCACGATCGCGTCCGCGCCGTCGGGCACCGGAGCCCCGGTGAAGATGCGGACGGCCTCGCCTGCGTTGAGCCTCGACGCGTAGGAAGAACCGGCTGGGACGGCGCCGGCGATCGTGAGCGTCGCGGGTACTCTCGCCACGTCAGCGGCGCGCACGGCGTATCCGTCCATTGCCGAGACAGGCCAGGGCGGCTGGGTCAGCCGGGCCCGCACGTCCTCGGCGAGCACGCGGCCCTGCGCCTCGAGCAGGGCCACCTCCTCGATGCCGACCGGCTTGAGCTCGGCCAGGATCCGCCCGCGCGCCTCGTCGACCGGGATCATGCCTGCGTGAACTCTCCGGACTTGCCGCCGCTCTTCCTGAGCAGGCGGACCTCGCCGATCTTCATGCCGCGATCGATCGCCTTGCACATGTCGTAGATGGTGAGCGCGGCGATGCTGACCGCGCACATCGCCTCCATCTCGACGCCGGTGCGGCCATGCACCTTGCAGGTCGCGGCGATGTCGACGGCGGAGCGCGCGTCGTCGAGCGTGAACTCGATCGAGACCGCGTCGAGGCCGATCGGGTGGCAGAGCGGGATCAGGTCGCCGGTCTTCTTCGCCGCCATGATGCCGGCGAGGCGGGCGACCGCGAGCACGTCGCCCTTGGCGATCTGGCCATCGCGGATCCGCTTCAGCGTCTCGGCCTGCATGACGATCGAGCCGCCGGCGACGGCGATCCGCTCGGTTACCGGCTTGCCGGCGACGTCGACCATGACCGCGTCGCCCTTGGCGTCGAAATGGGTCAGGTTCGACATCAGTCGCCGGCCCTTGCCATGGCGGGGGCCGGGACCAGGGCGCGGGTCGCGGCGGCTACGTCGGCCTGGCGCATCAGGGACTCGCCGATCAGGAAGGCGCGGCAACCCACCGCGGTCAGCCGGTCGATGTCGGCGCGGCTGCCGATGCCGCTCTCGCCGACCAGCAACCGGTCCTTCGGGACGCGCGACCCAAGCTCGATCGTCGTCGCAAGGTCGACCTTCAAGGTCTTGAGATTGCGATTATTGATGCCGACCAGCTTGGCCGGCAGATTGAGCGCCCGGTCGAGCTCCGGCGCGTCGTGGACCTCGATCAGCGCGTCCATGCCCCACCGTGTCGCCTCGGCCACCAAGTCGGCTGCCAGGGCGTCGTCGACGGCGGCCATGATCACCAGGATGCAGTCGGCGCCGAGCGCCCGGGCCTCGGCGACCTGGTAGGCGTCGACCATGAAGTCCTTGCGGATGGCCGGCAGGTCGACGGCGGCGCGGGCCGCGACCAGGTGTCCGTCCTCGCCCTGAAAGTAGGGCGTGTCGGTCAGCACCGAGAGGCAGGTGGCGCCGCCCTCGCGATAGGCTTTTGCCAGGACGGGCGGATCGAAGTCGGCGCGGATCAGCCCCTTGGACGGGCTCGCCTTCTTGATCTCGCAGATGAGCCCGTAGCCGGCGGAAGCCGCCGCAGCCTCGAGCCGGCGGGCAAAGCCGCGGGGCGCGGCCTGGGCCTTCGCCTCGGCCTCGACGACCGGCAGAGGCCGCGCCGCCTTGCGCTTGGCGACGTGGATGCGCTTGTCGTCGCAGATCTTGGCGAGAACGTCGCTCATTGGACCTTCTCGTTGCTGATCGCGACCAGCTTGGCCAGCGTCGCCCTGGCGGCCCCGCTGTCGATCGCATTGGCCGCCAGCGCGGCGCCTTCCTTCAGGTTCTGGGCCTTGCCGGCGACGATCAGCGCGGCGCCGGCATTGATCAGCACGATGTCGCGATAGGCGTTCTTGGCGCCGGCCAGAACCTCGGTCAGCGCCCTGGCGTTGACGTCGGGGGCACCACCCTTGAGCTGCTCGGGCTTGGCGCGCGCGAGGCCGGCGTCCTCGGGGGTGACCTCGAAGGTCGTGACCTTGCCGCCCTCGAGCGCGGCGACATGCGTGGTGCCGGCGGTGGTGATCTCGTCGATGCCGTCGGAGCCGTGGACCACCCAGGCCTTCTCGATGCCGAGCAGGGCCAGCACCTTCGCCATCGGCTCGACCCAGTCCTTGCCGAAGACGCCGACGAGCTGGCGCTTGGTCCCGGCCGGATTGGAGAGCGGGCCCAGCAGGTTGAAGATCGTGCGCGTGCCGAGCTCGACCCGGGTCGGCATGACGTGGCGCGTCGCCGAGTGGTGACGGGGCGCCATCAGGAAGCCGACCTTGGCCTCGAAGATCGCCTTCTTCACCAGGCTCATGTCGGCGTCGATGTTGACGCCGAGGGCGGTCAGGACGTCGGCGGCGCCTGACTTGGAGGAGAGCGCGCGATTGCCGTGCTTGGCAACCGGCACGCCGCAGGCCGCGACCACCAGCGACGCCGCGGTCGAGACGTTGTAGGTGCCCGAGGCGTCGCCGCCGGTTCCACAGGTGTCGATCGACCCTTCGGGCGCCTCGACCTTGAGGGACTTGGCACGCATGACGCGCGCCGCGCCGGCGATCTCGTCGACGGTCTCGCCGCGGACCCTGAGCCCCATCAGGAAGGCGCCCATCTGGGAGGGTGTCGCGTTGCCCGACATCATGATGTCGAAGGCGGTCTCGGCCTCGGCCATGGTGAGCCGGTGGCCGGATGCCACGCGGCCGATCAGCAGCTTGAGGTCGGGCATGTCCCCGGTCATGGCGTCAGGCGGACCCTTCTTGGCGAGGCGGACGTTCTAGCAGGCTTTCGCGCGGGAAGGAAAACGAGCGGACTCGCCGAATCAACATCCCATCACTAACATGGCGCGCCGCTTCAACAATGGACGCTTTGCCCTTGTCTTCCCGCAAGTCTCGCCGACGCCGCTTCCGACACGACCAGGCCCTGCCGGGTCTGGCCGCGGATGCGCCGGCGATCGACTGGCAGGGCCTGCTCGGCAAGGTCCGCCGGCGGCTCCCGGGCCTGGTCGCGGGGATGGCGACCGTGGTGATCGGTGCCAGCATCGCGATCACCGTCAGCGTTGGCGCGCCTCGAACCGGACTCTACGTTGAGACGCACGAGGAGCCGGCCGAGATCGCGCGGGCCTTCCAGATCCCGCTCGGCACCGGCGAGGCCCAGCCCTATCGGCCGAGCGGGCAGGGACCCTTCAACTGGCCGGGCGCGGCGGCCGCCGCTGTTCCCCCGCCGCCACCTGCGCCGCGGGTTGCCGCGCCCCAGATCGCTTCCGTCGAGCCGCCGCCCAGGCTGCCGGCGCCGCAGACGCCCTTTCCGATTCCAGCCTCGCCGCCTGCGATCATCGCGTCGGCGCGGGCGGCGCTGCCGACGATTCCGCTGCCGCGTCTCCTGCCGCCGGTCCGGGTGCCAGCACCGTCGCCCGCCGACTCCGACGAACCTGCCTGGATCGCCAATGCGGTGCCCACGTCGCCGCCGGACGGCCGGCCTGAGATCGCGATCATCATCGACGATGCGGGCGTCGACCGCGTGCACACCGGCGTCGCGATCCGGCTCAAGGGACCGCTGACGATCTCCTTCTTGCCTTACGCCTCCGATCTCGCTGGCCAGGCGCGCGCCGCGCGCGCCAACCGCCACGAGGTCATGATGCACATCCCGATGGAGCCGCACGGCGCCTTCGCCGAACCGGAGCCGTATCTGTTGAGGGCGCGCATGGGGCCCGGCGAGATCCAGCGGCGGGTCGCCCGCGACCTCGACTCTCTGCCCGGCATCGTCGGGATCAATAATCACATGGGCAGCCTCTTCACCTCCGATCCGCAGGCGTTGGCGCCGGTGATGGAGGAACTGGTGCGCCGCGGCCTGCTGTTCGTCGACTCCCGGACCAGCGCGCGCTCGCTGGCACAGGAATCCGCCCAGGCGCATGGGCTTCCCAACGCAGCCCGGGACGTCTTCCTCGATCACTACGAAGGCCAGGCCGAAGTCAGGAAGCGGCTGCTCGAGACCGAGCGGGTGGCGCGCAAGCAGGGCTACGCGATCGCGATCGGCCATCCGCGGGCGGCGACGCTCGCCGAGCTCGCGCTCTGGCTCGACGAGGTCGAGTCCAAGGGCTACCGCCTGGTTCCGGTCTCGGCGATCGTCCGCGCCCACGTCCCTCAGCTCGCCGGCCGGCCTGCGTCGCGCGGCTAGGCGCGTTGACAGGTCGAATCCCGGTTCCTACGCTCCACCTGCGGTAGATCTTCGTCCCTGCCCGGTCGGGCGGCGAGGCGGATCCCTCCCGATCCTCTCGAAGGCACGACGGCCCGCGCCCCGCGACATCGCCAATCGACGGCCGTTTCGGCGCGCGTCCACGCGTCCGGCCGCAGCTTCGGGAGGTCCTGAATGGATCGTCGTGGATTCCTCAAGACATCGGCCGCGTCCGCCGCGCTGGCCGCGACCGGCTTTCCGGGCCTCGCCTTTGCCGCCAACACCGTCGGCGCGTGGCGAAAGGCGGAGGTCACTTTCAGCGTGAGCCCGCAATGGGGCGATCGGAGCGGCAAGGTCTGGCTGCCGGCGCCAATGGAGACACCCTTCCAGCGAGTCCTCGGTATCACCTGGGAGAGTGGCCCGGAGAGGATCGGCCTCAACGCCGACGAGATCTATCGCGCTCCGGCCGTCGCCGCCGAATTGGCGGCCGGCAAGCCGCGCGAGGTCCGTGCCACCTACCTGGTCGAAACCGTCGATCGTCAGGTGGACCTGAAGGCGGCGCCGAAGGGCGGCCGGACCCCCGACGACGTCCGCGTCTTCCTGCAGCCGACCGCGACCATGCCGGTCGACGGCATCGTCCGCGAGACCGCGCTCAGGATCACGAAGGGTGCCACGCACCCCGTCGAAAAGGCGCATGCGATCTACGAATGGATCGTCGAGAACTGCTTCCGCGACCCGAAGACCAAGGGCTGCGGCATCGGCGACATCAAGTACATGCTGGTGAGCGGCAATCTCGGCGGCAAATGCGCCGACATCAATTCGCTGTTCGTCGGCCTCACGCGTGCTGTGGGCGTTCCGGCGCGCGAGATGTTCGGCATCCGGACAGCCGACTCCGCGACCTTCAAGAGCCTGGGGAGGGCCGGTGACATCTCCAAGGCCCAGCATTGCCGCGCGGAGTTCTGGACGGCTGGCCTCGGGTGGGTCCCGGTCGATCCGGCGGACGTACGCAAGGCGGTACTCGAGGAGAACCTGCCGCTCACGGATCCCCGGATCGTGGCGCTTCGCAAGAAGCTGTTCGGCGCCTGGGAGATGAACTGGATGGCCTTCAACGTTGGTCGCGACTTCAGGCTGCCGCCGTCGGGCTCGTCTCCGATCAACTTCTTCATGTATCCGGAGGCCGAGGTTCGGGGCGTCGACCTGGACGGCACGGATCCGGACAGCTTCGCCTACAAGATCGCCTCGAAATCGGTCTGATGCGCATCGCCGCGCCGGCTTCCCGTCGGCGCGGCGCTTCCTTCGCGGGCACGCCAGGAGACCGGCTTTCTCCCGGCACGTTGCCGAGCATTACAATCTTTCCAAACCATATCCGGCGCTGCCCTTCATGTGGACAGGCCCGGAAGCGCTCGCTTAGTGTCCGCTAAGGGATGGTTTAACAGCCGGCCGTCCAGGCAGGCGGAAACGGAGGCGGAGCATGGCGCGTCTGAATTCTTGGCGTGGAATTGGTCTTGCGGTTGGCGTGCTGATGGCGGCGACGGCGTCCGCGAGTGCCCAGACCGTCTTCAAGACCAACATCGTCGCCGATCCTGCCATGTTGGATCCGATCACCTATTCGGAGATCATCGCCGGCCGCATCATGGACAAGGTCTATGAGGGCTTCAGCGCCAACACCGCCGAAGGGAAGATCGTCCCGGCGCTCGCCACCGACTGGAAGGGCAACGAGAACGGCACGGTCTGGACATTCAATCTCCGCAAGGGGGTCAAGTTCCACTCGGGCCGCGAGTTCACCGCCAAGGACGTCAAGTACACCTTCGAGCAGCTGCTGACCCCCGGCAACAAGGCCGGCATCAACAGCGACTACCTGGTGGCCGTCGCCGGTGCCAAGGAGATGAAGGACGGGTCGGCGAAGGAGCTCTCCGGTCTCAAGATCATCGATCCCCACACGATCGAGGTGACCTTCGCGACCCCGGAAGTCCTGTTCCCGATCTATCCGTTCTACCTGATGGACTCCGGCATCGTCGCCGAGCACGGCCCCGACTGGGTGACAAAGGCCTCGTCCGGCACCGGTCCTTTCAAGTTCAACTCGTGGAAGCGCGGCGTCGAGGTCAAGGTCGACGCGCACAAGGACTACTGGGGTGGTGCTCCGACCATCGGCGGCGTCCAGTTCCTGATCGTGCCGAACGGAGACACGGCGCTGTCGATGTATGAGGCCGGCGAGCTGCACTTCGCGCTGCTCGCCGACAACCTTGCCCGCCGCCTGATCAACGATCCGAAGTACAAGGACCAGATCGTCCAGTCGCCGCGTGCCCAGATCAACTATCTCGGCATGAACCAGAACCTCTATGCCCCCTTCAAGGACAAGCGGGTGCGCGAGGCCGTGTCGCTGGCGCTCGACCGGCCGGCGATGATGAAGGGCCTCTGGGGTGGTGCCGCGCTGCCGCTGAACGGCCAGGTGACGCCCGGCGTCGCGGGCTACACGCCCGGCCTGCCCGAGCTCAAATACGACCCGGCGCGCGCCAAGCAGCTCCTCGCCGAGGCCGGATATCCGGATGGCAAGGGCCTGCCGCCGATCGAGATCGTCTCGACCGAGCCGTCGAAGGACGAGCTCGCCTACTACGCGAACCAGTTCAAGCGCGTGCTCGGCTGGGACGTCACCGTGAAGATCGCCGAGCGCGCCACGCACATCCGCCAGATGAACGCGGGTGAGGTCGCCTTCTTCCCGTGGGGCTGGACCGCGGGATATCCGGACGCGATGTATTACCTCTCGCAGGTCTGGTACTCGAAGAGCCCGTACAATCGCTCGCGCTGGTCGAACGCCGATTTCGACAAGGTGATCGACAAGGCGCGCACGACCTCCAACGCGGAGGACCGCTACAAGCTCTACGCCGAGGCGGAAAAGATCCTGCTCGCCGACTGGGGCACGGCGCCGCTGCCGATCCTCTCGAACATCGCGCTCCGGAAGCCGAACGTGAAGAACGTCACGATGACGCCGTTCGGCTACTCGGACTTCCACAAGATCACGATCAACTGATCTGAGCTCCGCCTTCCTTTCTTCCCCTCCCCCTTGATGGGGGAGGGCAGGGTGGGGGTGGAGTCACGGGCTCGATCTTTCCGCATGTCCGCAGTCGCTTCCCACCTCAACCCTCCCCCATGCAAGGCGGGGGCAGGGAGCTAGCGTGCTCTCCTACGCCCTCCGACGCCTGCTCGGCCTGGTCCCGGTCCTGATGGCCGTGATCCTGCTAACTTTCGCGACCAATCACCTGACGCCGGGCGATCCGGTCGCGACCATGCTCGGCGACCAGTCGGCGAACAAGGTGCTGGCGGCGAAGCTCCGGGCCGAGTACGGCCTCGACCAGTCGCTCTGGCAGCAGTTCAGCTCCTACGTCTCCGGACTCGCGGTCGGCGATTTCGGCCTCAGCTACCGCTTCGTCGGCGTGAAGGTGACCGAGGTGATCTGGGACGGGCTCAAGATCAGCCCGGTCCTGGCGCTCGCCGGGACCGCCGTCGCCGTGCCGCTCGGTCTCATCGTCGGCGTGTTCGCCGCCCTCCGTCGCAACACGATCGCCGACACCGGCGTGATCCTGGCGCTGACCGCCGGGATCTCGATCCCCAACTTCGCGATGGCGGCCTATCTCGTGTACCTGTTCTCGATCCGCCTGCAGCTCCTCCCGGTCGCGGGATGGGGAAGCTTCACCCAGGCGATCCTTCCGGTCGGCATCCTCGCGATCGCGCCCGCCGCCTACATTGCGCGCCTCTCGCGCACCTACATGCTCGAGGTCCTGCAGCAGGACTACATCCGCACCGCGCGCGCCAAGGGCCTGCGCGAGCGACTGGTGATCTACCGCCACGCGCTCCGCAACACGCTGGTGCCGCTGCTGACCACGATCGGCATCATCTTCGGCGGGCTGCTCTCGGGCACCTTCGTGATCGAGACCGTGTTCAACATCCCCGGCCTCGGCCGGCTCGCGATCCAGTCGATCTTCGCCCGCGACTACCCGGTCACGATGGCGATCGTGCTGCTGTTCACCGGCTTCTACACGCTGATCAACCTGGCGGTCGACCTGCTTTACGGCGTGGTCGACCCCCGCATCCGGCTGGGCTCCCGATGAGCGCCACCGCCCTCGAGCCGGCCACCCGCGCCAGGTCGGATTTCTGGCCGAAGTTCCGGCGGAACCGGAACGCGATCGCCGGCACCGCGATCGTCGCCTTCGTCGTCCTGGTCGCGATTTTCGCCAGGCTCATCATCCCCTACGACTACGACGAGACCGACATCCTGTTCACCTGGGCGCATCCGTCGCCCGAGCACCTGCTCGGCACCGACGCGCTCGGACGAGACATCCTCTCGCGCCTGATCGTCGGCGCCCAGGTGTCGCTGACCGTCGCGGTCGCCGTGCTCGCCATCACGCTGACGGTCGGCATCCTGCTCGGCATGATCGCCGGGTATTTCGGCGGCAAGCTCGACTCGACGATCATGCGGGTCGTCGACATCATCTTCGCCTTTCCGGACATCATCTTCGCGATCCTGCTGGCGTCCGCGCTCGGGCCCGGCATCACGACCGTGATCATCTCGCTCTCGGTGGTCTGGTGGCCCGGTATCGCTCGGCTCACGCGCTCGCTGGTGCTGCAGCTCAGGACTGAGCTCTATGTCGATGCGGCGATCGCGTCTGGCACGCCGCCCTTCGTGATCCTGATCCGCCACTTCCTGCCGAACATCGTGGCGCCGCTGATCGTGCGCGCCTCGATCGGCGTCGGCTTCATCATCATGGCCGAGGCGACCCTGAGCTTCCTCGGCATCGGCGTGCAGGAGCCCAGGCCCTCCTGGGGCGGCATGATCCGCGATGGCATCGTCTCGCTCAGGACCGAGCCCTACCTGGCGCTCTCGGCCTCGACCGCGCTCGGCCTCACGATCATCGGCTTCAACCTGTTCGGCGACGGGCTTCGCGACATCCTCGATCCGAGGATCAAGGATCGATGACCCCCTCGGCTTCTACAACAAGCGTCCTCGACATCGACGATCTCTCGGTCTCGTTCCAGACGCCGGAGCGCAAGCGCCTCAAGGTGCTCGACGGCGTGACGCTGCACATCGGAGCCGGTGAGGTGCTCGGCGTCGTCGGCGAGTCCGGGTCGGGCAAGTCGGTGACAGCGCTCTCGGTGCTACGCCTCTTGGGAGAGCAGGGCGCGATCGACCAAGGACGCATCGCGCTCGCCGGCCAGGACCTGACGACGTTGCCCGAGTCCGAGATGCTGAAGATCCGCGGCCGCCATGCCGCGATGATCTTCCAGGAGCCGATGACCTCGCTGAATCCGGTCTACACGGTCGGGTTCCAGATCATGGAGGTGTTGGTCGAGCATCTCGGCATCTCCAACGACGAGGCCCGCAGGCGTGCGATCGAGCTGATGCAACGGGTCGGCATCCCGTCGTCCGAGCGCCGGGTCGACGACTACCCGCACCAGCTTTCCGGCGGCATGCGCCAGCGCGTCATGATCGCCATCGCGCTGGCGTGCTCGCCGAAGCTCCTGATCGCCGACGAGCCGACGACGGCGCTCGACGTCACCATCCAGGCGCAGATCCTGGCGCTGATGCGCAATCTCCGCGACGAGACCGGGGCGGCGATCCTGATGATCACGCACGATCTCGGCGTGATCGCGCAGATGGCCGATCGGGTCGTCGTCATGTATGCGGGGCAGGTGGTGGAGGAGGGGACGGTATCCGAGCTCTTCGCTCGGCCGCTGCATCCCTACACGCGGCTCCTGATGCGCTCGATCCCGCTGGCGCGGAAGAAGCTGAAGCGGCTCGAGACCATCGCCGGCACGACGCCGTCGCCGGCGAGCTTCCCGCTGGGCTGCCGCTTCAACCCGCGCTGCCCGGAGGCAGTCGACCGCTGCCGGACCGAGCCCCAGGTGCTGCGCCAGTTCGCCGACGGCCGGCAGGCGCGTTGCTGGAGGGCGGAAGGGTGAGCGCGCTGCTCGAGGTCCGGAACCTGACCAAGGAGTTCCCGGTCGGCGCCGACTTCCTCGGCCGGCCGCAGGCGCATCTCCGTGCCGTCGACGACGTGTCCTTTGCGTTGGCGCCGGGCGAGACGCTGGGCTTCGTCGGCGAGAGCGGCTGCGGCAAGACCACGGTCGGGCGTCTGATCCTTCGCCTGCTGCAGCCGACATCGGGCTCGATCCATTTCGACGGCCAGGACATCACCACGCTTGCCGAGCCGGAGATGCGGCCGAAGCGCCGCGACATCCAGGTGGTGTTCCAGGATCCCTATTCCTCGCTGAACCCGCGCCTGATGGTGCGCGACATCGTCGGCGAGCCGCTCAAGAACTTTGGCTTCTCGCGTGACCAGATCGACCAGCGCGTCGCCGAGCTGATGCGGATCGTGGGATTGCCGCCCGAATACATGAGCCGCTACCCTCACGCCTTCTCCGGCGGACAACGCCAGCGCATCGGCATCGCCCGCGCGCTCGCGGTGTCGCCGAAGCTCGTCGTCTGCGACGAGGCGGTCTCGGCCCTCGACGTTTCGATCCAGGCGCAGATCCTGAACCTGCTCGCTGACATCCAGGCGCAGTTCGGCCTGGCGCTGCTGTTCATCTCGCACAATCTCGGCGTCGTCCGGCATGTCAGCCACCGGATCGCGGTGATGTATCTCGGCCGCCTGGTCGAGCTCGCCTCCGAGAAGGCGCTGTTCGAGCGGCCGCTGCATCCCTACACCTCGGCGCTGATCGCCGCGGTACCGGAGCCCGATCCCGCCACGCGCGGACGGCTCGCCGTGCTGCCGGGCGAGATCCCGAGCCCGCTCAACCCGCCGCCGGGATGCCCCTTCAATACCCGCTGCCCCAAGGTCGAGGCCCGCTGCTGCGCCGAGCTGCCTGAGTTTCGCGAGGTCGAGGCCGGACGTTGGGTCCGTTGCCACTTTCCGGGATGATGGATCGATGATCGTCGAACGCACCCAGTACTACGCCAAGCCCGGCCGAGCGGCCGAGATCCTCGCCAACCGGCGCGAAGCGAGCCGCATCCGCGTCTCGCTCGGCCTTTCCGCCGGCACCATCTACGCCAAGAAGGGCGGCGACGGTCCCGACGTCACCTGGGAGTGCAGCTTCCCCGACGAGGCCGCGCACAAGGCCGACCTCGCCGCGCGCGACAAGAGCCCGGAGTTCGAGAAGATCCGCGCCAAGCAGCGCGACGCCCTCGCGCGCTTCGAGCGCCACGTCGAGACGCGCGACGTCGACGGCCCGGACTGGTGGGGCGACGTCTCGCTCGCCGGCCATCCGATCGTTCCGACCGAGCACACGGTCAGGAGCGGCAATCTCGAGCTCAAGGGCTACCTCTACGTTCCGCCGGGCAAGGGGCCGTTCCCCTGCGTGATGCTGAACCACGGCAGCGGCGTGAACCAGGGCACGCTCGACGTCTCGCGGCCCGGCACCGCGTCGTGGCTGATGAGCTGGGGCATCGCCTCGTTCCTCACGCATCGCCGCGGATACGGCAACTCGCCGGGCACGCCCTGGCGCGAGGACTGCCCGGCGCCGTTCGGCACCGACGAATACGACGATCAGCTCGCGCGGCGCCTCGATGCGGAGAGCGACGACGTGCTGGCGGCGCTGGCCTACGTCAGGACGCTGCCGCAGGTCATCTCCGGCCGCATCGGCGTGATGGGGTCGTCCTTCGGCGGCACCAACACGCTTCTGGCTGCCTCCAAGAGCGATCAGTTCCGCTGCGCGGTCGAGTTCGCCGGCGCGGCGATGAACTGGGACAGGACTCCGAAGCTCCGCGAGCTCATGACCAAGGCGGCGCACAAGGTGACCTGCCCGATCTTCTACATCCAGGCGGCCAACGACTACTCGATCCGTCCGACGATCGAGCTCGGCGACTCGCTCAAGAACAGCGGGACCGAGTTCCTGACCAAGATCTTCCCGGCGCACGGGTTCAACAACCACGAGGGCCACCTGCTGGAAAGCACCGGCCAGAACCGTTGGGGGCCCGACGTGCGCCGCTTCTTCGAAAGGTGGCTCTAGAGATGAAAGGTGCATGGCTCGAGGACCTGACCTGGGTCGAGGCCGGTGAGCGGCTCGAAGCTGGCTGGCCGGTGATCATCCCGATCGGCGCGCGCGCCAAGGAGCACGGCCATCACCTGCCGCTCAAGACCGACTACCTGACCGCGCGCGAGTTCGGCCAGCGGATTGCGGACGCGCTGCCGGTGGTCGTCGCTCCCGTGGTCGACTTCGGCTACTACCCGGCCTTCGTCAACTATCCCGGCAGCCAGCACCTTCGTGCCGACACCTTCATCAACGTGCTGAAGGACCTGATCGGCAACTTCATCGACCATGGCGTGACGCGGATCGCCGTCGTCAACACCGGCGTCTCGACTGAGGCGCCGCTCCGGATCGCGGTCCGCGACATCTACGAGGAGCGCAAGGTCCGCGTCGCCACCACCGACATCCGGATGCTCGGATCGGCGACCAAGGGGATGATGAAGCAGAAGCTCGGCGGTCACGGCGACGAGCAGGAAACCTCGATGATCCTCGCGATCGAGCCGAAGTCGGTGAAGATGAAGCTGGCGAAGACCGACTACGGCCACGCGCTGTCGGAGCCGAAGACCGTCTTCTACATCCCGACCGTGTTCGACGGCGACCGCAACTCCGGTCCCGACTACAGCATCACCGGCGTCCGCGGCGACGCCAGCCTGGCGACGCCCGAGAAGGGCCGCAAGGTGCTGGATGCGATGGCGACCGAGCTGATCGACGGCATCAAGGCGATCTTCCCCGAGGCCTTCGCGCCCAAGGCCGCCAAGGCGAAGGCCGCGCCGCGCCGCCAGCGTGGGGCAGGGGCCAAGCGCCGGCGATGACGGACGCCGACATCATCGTCGTCGGCTTCGGCTTCGCCGGCGGCATCACGGCGATCGAGGCGACCGATGCCGGTGCGAAGGTGATCCTGCTCGAGAAGATGCCGGATCCCGGCGGCATCTCGGTCTGCTCGGCCGGCGGCATCCGCGTCGCCAAGGAAGCGAAGAAGGCGCTCGCCTACCTCGAGGCCACTAACGGCGGCACCACGCCGACGCCGGTGTTGAAGGTGCTCGCCGACGGCATGACCGATATCGGCGCCTACATGAGGAAGCTCGGCGACGCGGTCGGCGCCGTGGTGGTCGAGCGCCCGGCCGAGGGCAACTACCCGTTCGAAGGATACGACACCTTCGGCTTCTCCAACGTCGACGACATCCCGGGCACCGACATCGCCAAGGCCTTCCCGCATGTCCGCGGCAATCCGGCAGGCGCCCGGATGTTCAAAGTCGTCCTCGACAACGTGATGAAGCGCCCGATCGATGTGCGCCTGAACACGCCGGTCCGTAGGCTCATCCGCGAGGGCGGCAAGGTCGTCGGCGTCGAGACCGACAAAGGGCCGCTTCGTGCCAAGCGCGCGGTGGTGCTCACCACCGGTGGCTTCGAGGCCGACCACGCGATGCAGACGCAGTTCTGGCAGCTGAAGCCCGTGCTCTCTGCCGCCGTCCGCTGCAATACCGGCGACGGCATCCGGATGGCGCAGTCGGTCGGCGCGTCGCTCTGGCACATGTGGCACTTCCACGGCTGCTACGGCTTCCGCCACCCCGATCCGGCCTATCCCTACGGCATCCGCCTCAAGCGGCTACCCGACTGGCTCCCGGGCAAGGGGGCCCGCGGCGACGTGACGATGACGTGGATCGTCACCAATCGCGCCGGCAAGCGCTTCATGAACGAGTACCACCCGTACCTTCAGGACACCGGCCACCGGCCGATGGACCACTACGAGCCGGAGATGCAGGACTACCCGCATGTCCCGGGCTTCCTGATCTTCGACGAGGACGGCCGCAAGCGCTATCCGATCGGCGCGCCGACCTACAACGACCGCAACGTCTCCTTCGCGTGGAGCCGCGACAACCTGGCCGAGGTCGGGCTCGGCATCCTCAAGCGCGCGGACACGGTCAGGGAGATGGCGCGCCAGATGAACACCAGCGAGGCGGTGCTGGCGCGCACGCTCGCCGACTGGAACCAGTATTGCGCCGCTGGCCACGACGCCGAGTTCGGCCGGCCACCGTCGTCGATGGTCCCGATCGCCAAGCCGCCCTTCTATTGGGGCGAGGTCTGGCCGGTGGTCTCGAACACGCAAGGCGGACCGGCGCATGACGAGCGCCAGCGCGTGCTCGATGCCTTCGGCGATCCGATCCCCGGACTCTACGCCGCCGGCGAGCTCGGCAGCGTCTTCGGGCATCTTTACATGTCCGGCGGAAACCTCGCCGAATGCTTCATCGGTGGCCGCATCGCCGGCCGCGAAGCCGCGAACGCCTGAGGGGGACGATCATGGCCGACCTGTACACGAACAACCTCGGCTACTTCTTCCGGGACTCGGTGAAGAAGGTTCCGGACAAGGTCGCGCTGATCGACCTGTCTGGCGCCAAGCCCCGCGAGATCACCTATGCCGAGCTCGACCGTCGCCACGACCAGTTCGCGGCCCTGATGCACCAGCTCGGCCTCAAGCCCGGCGACCGCTTCGCGATGTCGGTCAGCAACCGCTTCGAGTTCGTCGAGATCATGTACGGGGCGATGCGGGCCGGCATCGTGCCGGTGCCGCTCAACACCAAGCTCGGCGCCGACACGATCGAGTTCACGATCCAGAACTCAGGCTGCGTCGCCGCCGTGATCGAGCCCTCGGCCAATCCGCATATCGCTGGCATCGTCGACAGGCTGGGCCTCAGGGTGAAGCTCGCCTTCGATCCGGTGCCGAAGGGCTGGATGAACTACGAGCACGCACTCGGTGGCGCCCCGGCGCGCTTCGATCCGCCGAAGCTCTCGCCCGACCATCCCTCGTTCCTGCCCTACACCTCGGGATCGACCGGCAAGCCGAAAGGCGTGGTGCTGACCCATGCGGGCCAGCTCTGGTGGATCCGCGCGCTGCAGAAATACTGGCCGGGCGATCCGAGCAACCGCGCGCTCGCCGCGGTGCCCCTCTATCACAAGAACGCCATGGCCGGCGCGATCAAGCCGATGCTGAACTACGGCGGCTCGGTGGTGATCCTGAACGGCTTCGAGCCCAGGCGCTTCCTCACCGTGCTGTCCGAATACAAGTGCAGCCATGCCGGCGGCGTGCCGGCGGTGTTCACGCTGCTCCTGCAGCAGAAGGATCTGATCAAGAGCCTCGACTTCTCGGCGCTGAAGTCGCTGAAGATCGGCTCGGCGCCGACGCCGAAGGAGCTGATGGACGCGGTCGAGGAGGCGTTCGGCATCCCCGTCGCCGAAAGCTACGGCCTGACCGAAGGTGGGCCGGTGATGATCGGTCCCAGGCTCGACGGCAAGCCGGCGCCGCACGGAAGCTGCGGCGTCGTCTGGCCGGAGGGCGAGGTGAAGCTGGTCGGCACCGACGGCACGGTCAGCGAAAGCTACGGCGAGCTGTGGGTGAAGAACCCCGGCGTCACGCCCGGCTACTACAACCTGCCCGAGGTCAACAGGCAGCGGCTGGTCGACGGCTGGCTCAAGACCGGCGACCTCTTCGCCAAGGACGCGGAGGGCTTCTTCTACTTCAAGGGCCGCACCGACGACATGTTCAACAGCGGCGGCGAGAACGTCTACCCGCTCGAGGTCGAGAACCTGCTGCTGAAGCACGACGCGGTCGCCGACGTCTCGGTCGTGCCGGTGCCGCACACGATCAAGGGCGAGGTCCCGGTCGCGATCGTGGTGAAGGCGAAGGGGATCGAGATCGACGAGCAGGCGCTGAAGTCGTTCTGCCTCTCGAACGGTCCGGCCTATGCGCATCCGCGCCGGGTCTTCTTCGAGGACACCCTGCCGCTGAACGGCGCCGGCAAGACCGATCGCAAGCTGGTCAAGGACCGGGTGATGTCGCTGCTGGGTGGCAACCCGCTCGGCGGCAGCTGATGCGCGCGGCGGCGGTCGCGCTCGTCGTCGCCCTGAGCGCAGCGCCTGTTGCCGCCGCCGAACCGCCGCACGGGTTTTCCCTGATACCGCCGGCGACCGCCGAAGCGCTATCTTCCCTGTCGCCTGGTCCGGAGCGTGCCGCCCTGCTGCGCAGCGCCGACCGGCACCTGAACCGCACGCCGCACGCAGCGGCCCGCGTCCATGTCGAGGGAACGCTGCCGGGGCAGGGGATCTACGATCAGAGCCTGGAGGCGCTTCGGGACTTTCCGGCAGCCCGTGACCTCGCCTTGGCGGCGCGTCTCACCGGGGACACGCGCTACGCGGACGCGGCGGTGCGCCTGATCGCGGCGTGGATCGCAACCTACCAGGTCTCCTTCAATCCGATCGACGAGACCGGCTTCGACGCCCTGATGGTCGCATGGGATCTGCTCGCCGCCGATCGCCGGGTCGGGCTCGAGAGCGGGTATGGGCGCCTGCTGCACGCCTTCTCCCGCGGCTATCTCGACCATCCGCTCAAGGGACAGACCGCGACCAACAACTGGAACAGTCATCGCGTCAAGCTGATCGTGCTCGCGGCCTACGCGCTCGACGATCCGACGCTGATCGTCGAGGCACGCGCGGCCTACGTGTCCCAGCTTCGCGCCAACATCCGCACCGACGGGAGCACCCTCGATTTCGAATTGCGGGATGCGATCCACTACGTCGTCTACGATCTCGAACCCTTGTCGCTGGCCGCCCTTGCCGCCCGGCAGCACGGCCAGGACTGGATCGGCGAAGGAGATGCGGCGCTCATCCGTGCGCTTGCCTGGCTGGAGCCGTATGCGGCGGGCCGGCGAGTTCACGAGGAGTTTGCCAATACGCGCATCGCCTTCGATCGCACCCGGCGCGATGCCGGCGTCAAAGGCTTCGATGGGCCCTTCGAGCCGCAGAAGGCGAGGCTCGCGATGGCGCTGGCGGCCCGTCTCGATCAGCGCTTTCTGGAGACCGCGAGATTCCTGCGCACGGAAGCGTGGAAGGAGTCCTGGCTCGAACTGCTGATTCCGTCCGGCCGGTAGAAGCCCCCTCCCGCCGGAGCGGGAAGGGGCGGGTCACGTCTACTTCTTCTCGATGTTCCAGAGCGCCAGCACGTTGGTGCGGAGCACGCCGTCCAGGTTCTTCCGCCATGCCGACAGCCGCTCGTACTTGCCGAGCGGCACGTAGGGGACGACTTCCCAGAGCCTCTTGTGCAGCGCCTCGAGGTTCTTCATCTGGTCTGCCTCGGTGGTCGAGCGGAGATAGGCGTTGCGGATCTTGTCGGCCTCTTCGTCGCAGGGCCAGCCGAACCAGTTCTTGCCGTCGCAGCCGGTGCCGACGCTGATGTTGGTCAGCGGCGACATGCCGCCGACGCCGTCGGAGAAGGTCTGGAAGATGTGGTAGCCGCCCTGGTAGGGGTTCGACTTGTTGCCGCGGCGGGTGATCACGGCACCCCAGTCGGACATCTGCAGGTCGACGTTGATGCCGATCTTCTTCAGGTTCTCGGCGGTGACCTGGGCCACGGCGTTGTGGTGGAAGAGATCGCCGGCACCGAGCAGCACGATCTTCTCGCCGTTGTAGCCGGCTTCCTTGAGCAGCTGCTTCGCCTTCTCGTAGTTCGGCTTCGCATACGGCTCCGATCCTACCTGGGTGCCGTTGGGGCTGCCGCAGGTGAAGAACGAGAGGCAGGTCTCGCCGCCGCCGAAGGCCGCCTGCATGTATTCCTGCTGGTCGACCATCATCGCCAGTGCCTGGCGGGCTTTCGGATTGTTGAACGGCGGGTGCAGATGGTTCGGGCGCAGGAGCCCGTACCAGCCGAGCTTGGACAGCGCCTCGACCTGGACGCTCGCGTTCTTCGAGAGAATGACCTTCTGGTCGTTGTTGATCGCCTCGATCATGTCGACCTCGGCGTTGCCGAGGGCGGCGGCGGCGACGGCCGGATCCGGCATCGAAATCCATTCGACCCGATCAACCTTGACGACCTTGCCGCCGGCGAGGCCGTCGGCGGGCTCGCTGCGCGGCACGTACCCGGCATGCTTCTCGTAGACGACCTTGGCGCCGGAGACGAGCTCGGCTGCGTTGTACTTGTATGGACCAGAGCCGATCGTGTTGTTGTGGGCTGTGAAGGCGTCGGTCTTCGCCGCGGCCTCCGGCATGATGCCGGGGATGCTGCCCGCGGTGGACGCGAGCGTGAACAGCACGAGCCCGTAGGGCTCCTTCAGCGTCCAGGTGAAGGTGTTGTCGTCGACTGCGTCGACCGAGGCAGTGACCTCGGCCAGCTTCTGCCCGGCGGAGTCGCGCAGCATCCAGCGCTTGACCGACGGGATCACGTCCTTGGTCGTGACCTTCGAGCCGTCATGGAAGGTGAGGCCGGGACGGAGCGTGAAGGTGTATTTGAGATTGTCGGGCGAGACCGAGTGGTTGCCGATCATCTGCGGCTTGGCCGCCAGCTTCGAGTCCCAGGCGAACAGCGTGTCGTAGACCATCATCGCGTGGTCGTTGGTGATGGTCGCAGTGGTGAAATGGGCGTCCGTCACCTTGAGATCGGCGTGCGGCACCATCTTCAGGACCTTGTTGCCCTGGGCCATGGCGAGGCCGGGGATCGCAAGCGCGATCGCGGCCGCGAAGCCGGCACGCCGTAGTGAAGTCAGTGAGCGCATTTGTTGTTTACCTCCCGTTTGGACGACTGGCCGTTTGCACGACTGCGTCGATGCTATGACAGCGCCCGGCCCCCCGGATACCGCGATCTCGATCGCGTTGAACCTCCGGCCGGGGATCGCCCACTCACCTGTTAGCCCTCTGGATTGTCGTTGAGATTTGGCCGGGCTCGTCGTCTGTCCGCGGCGCCGCCAGGCAGCCCGCGGAGGGGAGGGACAGGGGAGGACGAGGCCGGGCATCCACGGGGGTGGGGCCATGCCGCTCATTCGGGCGTTCGTGACGGCATTTCTGGCGCTGGCGGCGCTGCTGGGGCCCCTCGCGGCCGCCGCGCAGACGCCTGACCCGCCGACCATCCTCATTCCGAGCGAAGAGGTCCAGGCGCGCGGTATCAAGGTGCTCGCGGCCCTGCTCGTGGCCTTGACGGCCAACGCGCCGCAAGGACCCGTCATGCCGCATGAGCGGATCGCAGAGGCTGAACGGCTGCTCGCCGGAAAGCTGGTCCAGGAAGCGCGACGGCGGGCGCTGCTGATGCCTTCGGTGCCCTTGAGGCGCATCGCCGAACCCGCGCCAGTGGGCCACGAAAACGCCGCAACTGCTGCAAAAAGTTACAACATCTTTCACACGTTTGCGGCGCCGGTCACCATTATGTCCCCGCCGATCACTGATGCATTCGCAGCCCCGTGCGACAGCAAGCAGATCGGCTGGCCCCGCGCCCAAGCCACCGAGATGCTTGGCGTCGAGTGCGCCCGAGTGGCGCCCTGGGGCGAGCGATTGAAGCTGTCGGATGGGCTGCACCGGCGTCGATCGGACTCGCTCCGCGACGTGATCCTCGGTCAAAACGCGCCGCCATCCCCTGACCGGATGAACCTGGATGGCATTTCGCGCACATACGTTCCGGCCCTCTTTATCGCCAAATGGTAACGGAACTCGTAATCTTGTTCTCGGGATCGCACGGATCCCACGGCCGACGGGGACAGGGGAAGCGGGCGGCAGGCGTTTCTCGGTTTCGGGTGGTTCGATGTCTTTCGGTTGGTTTGGTTTCGCGCCGGCTCGCGTGGCGCTGCTCGCACTCTGCGCGATTTTCGCGCTCTCGTTCTTCGCTCCCCGGGCATATGCCCAGGCCGAGGAGCTTCAGCGCTGGGTGAGGGCCCAGCAGGACGCCCCGAACGCGCCCGAGGCGGCGCTCGCCGACAAGGTCCGCGCCCGCAACGTCCGCATCATCGCGCGCCTCAGGGAGCGGGCCAGCCCCGGCGCCGCGCCGGCCGGCAGCGTCGCCACCCAGGCAATTGCCGGCACCCAGGACCGCATCGCCCGTCGCCTCTGGAACAACGGCCACAGCATGCCGGGCTGGCACGCCTTCCGGGCGGTCCCGGCGGTGGTGATGGAGGCCGACCCCCAGTCGCTCCAGAGCCTCGCCTCCGATCCCGAGGTCGAGTCGGTCGAGGAAGACCGGCTCGCCAAGCCCGACCTTTCTTCGTCGGTTCCGCTGGTCAACGCGCCGGCCGCCTGGTCGTCCGGCTTCACCGGCAGCGGCATCGCCGTCGCCGTCCTCGACACCGGTGTCGATCGAACGCATCCGTTCTTCGGCGGCCGCGTCGTCTATGAGGCCTGCTTCTCGACCACCTACGCCGGACAGAGCGCGACCAGCGTCTGCCCGAACGGCCAGGCCAGCCAGGTTGGCACCGGAGCCGCGACGCCTTGCACCGTGAGCGGCTGCTTCCACGGCACGCACGTGGCCGGCATCGCCGCCGGATACCAGTCACAGAGCTTCGCCGGCGTCGCCCGCGAGGCGCAGATCATCGCGATCCAGGTGTTCACGCGCTTCAACGACGCCGGCCTCTGCGGCGGGGCATCCAGCTGCGTGATGTCCTACACCTCCGATCAGATCCGAGCCCTCGACCACGTCCTGCAGCTTCGCACCAGCTACACGATCGCCTCGGTGAACATGAGCCTCGGCGGCTCGCCGCAGACCTCGCAAGCGACCTGCGACGCGGAAAACGCCTCGACCAAGCAGGCGATCGATGCCCTCCGCGCGGTCGGCATCGCGACCGTGATCGCCTCGGGCAACGAGGGCTATGCCAATGCGATCAGCGAGCCCGGGTGCATCTCGTCGGCGATCTCGGTCGGCAACACCAACAACTCCGACCTCGCCTTCGTGCCGTTCAACATCGCGAGCTTCATCACGATGGTGGCGCCGGGCACCTCGATCAACTCCTCGGCGCCCGGTGGCGGCTTCACGACCGCCAGCGGCACCTCGATGGCGACCCCGCACGTCGCCGGCGCGATCGCGATCCTGCGCCAGGCCAACCGCAACGCCTCGGTCAGCGACATCGTCGCGGCGCTGCGGGGCGGCGGTCGGCAGCTGACCCTCAACATCAACGCGTCGGGGAAGATGTTCTCCTACGCCGTCCCGCGTCTGGACGTCGCGGGCGCCCTGACGGCACTCTGCTCGACCTGCAGCACCTCGGTCACGGGCTGGTGGTGGAATCCGGCCGAGCCGGGTCGCGGCTTCTCGGTCGAGACGCGGGGCGGCCGCATGTATCTCGGCGCCTTCCTCTACGACGACGACGGCGCCGCCTCGTGGTACGTCGTCAACGGACCGCAGAGCGCCAGCAGCTACAACGGTACGCTGGCAAAGTTCGGCGCCGGCCAGACGTTGGCGGGCGACTACAAGCCGGCCCAGCTTCTGGGCACGGCCGGTAACGCCACGATCAACTTCACCTCAGCGACGACGGCGATGCTGACCTGGCCCGGCGGCACCGTGGCGCTGCAGCGCTTTCCGGTCAACGGCCAGTCGGTGATTGCCAAGCCGGCGGCGGCGCCCGAGGTCGGCTGGTGGTGGAATCCGAGCGAGTCCGGCACGGGCTGGTTCTTCGAGGTGCAGGGCTCGAACATCTTCCTCGCCGGGTATCTCTACGACGGCGGCGGCCGGCCGGTCTGGTACGTGGCCTCGGGCGCGATGCTGAGCCCCACGGCCTATGACGGCGACCTGCAGCTCTATGCCGGCGGCCAGACGCTGACGAGCGGCTACCGTTCGCCGACGTCCTCGGCACCGGTCGGACGGATCTCGCTGCGTTTCACGACGCCGACCACGGCGACGATCACGCTGCCGAACGGCCGCACCGTGGCACTGAGCCGCTTCACCAACTTCTAGGTCGATGGCGAGGGGAGTTGCGGCCGATCGCCTTTCGGGCGGTCGGCCGCACGCATTTGATGCGTCAGGCCCTGATCTCCTGGCGCTGGAAGGCGATGTAGGTCGCCGCGAACAGCAGGATCGCGGCTGCGACCAGGCTCGTCACCTGCGGCCAGACGAGCAGGAGGCTTTGCCCGAACGGCAGCGGCTGGCCGGTGACGGCTCCCTGCAGCTGGCTCGGGAAGACGAGGCCGAGAGCGCGCGTGGTCGGCCTCAGGATCGCCAGGACCGACTCCCCGAACAGCGTATTCGGCGACAGCCGTGAAAGCGTCAGGTTCAGGTTGAGCTGCTCCAGGCTGGGGATGCCATAGACCATCTCGAGTTCCGAGGGCGCGAAGGCACGGATCGCGAACGGCACCAGGATCGGCCAGAGCACGCTGAAAAGCAGCCAGACGCCGAGAGCGGCCAGAGCGGCAGTCGCCGCCTGGCGAAACATCACCGAGAAGAAGATCGCGACCGCCAGCCAGACGGCGCCGTAGGCGAGTGCGATGACGAGGAAGGCCAACGCGCGCAGGACCTCCTCCGTGCCCGGCGGCAAGCCCAGGAAGACGATGCCGAGCCCGAAGATGAGCAGCCACAACGCCAGCAGGCTGACGCCGAGCGTGGCGATGCCTGCCAGGAACTTTCCCAGCAGAAGTGCATCGCGATAGATGGGCTGTGCCAGGACGCGGCCGAGAGTCCTTCGACCGAACTCGCTGTTGACGGCGTCGAAGCCGAGCCCGATCGCGACGATCGGAACCAGGAAGGTCAGCAGCGAGACGAAGGCCGGGAGCGGCTCCTTCGCGTAGGTGAAGAGGCGCAGGAACAGGAACGGGTCCTGGCTGCTCAGCGTCTTGATGTCCTGGATCGCCGTGTAGACCGCGGCGATGCCCGTCAGCAGGACCAGCCACTCGAGCACCCGCATCCTTGCGCTGCCGAGATGGTCGGCGAACTCCTTGAGGAACACCGCACCGAGCCCTGTCCAGGGCGATCCTTCACGCGGCCGCGACATGGTTCACTCCCTCGAAATAGCGCGTGTAGATCGCATCGAGGCTGGGCGCCTCGACCGAGAGGCGGAGCAGCGAAAATCCCCGCCCGACAAGCATGGCTGCGACCTCGGCGCGCCGATCGCCGTCGCATTCGGCGCGAAACAGAGTCTCGCTTTCCCGAGTCACGCCGCGCACGCCCGGCACCGAGGCGAGAGCTTCGGCGACGCCCGGGCCGGCGGCTTCAACCAGCACGGCATAACCGCCGCCAAGAACCTCGCGTGCGAGTTCGGCGACGGTGCCCTCGAGCACGATGCGCCCTTGATGGAAGAGCGCGACCCGGTCGCAAACGCTCTGCACGCGGTCGAGGAGGTGCGAGGACAGCAGCACGGCGACGCCGTCCTCCTTCAGCTCGCGGACCATGCCCAGAAGCTCGTTCGTCGATTGCGGATCGAGTGCCGACGTCGGCTCGTCCAGGATCGCGATCTCCGCCTGCTTGAGCAGGATGTCGGCGAGGCCGAGACGTTGACGCATGCCGCGCGAGAACGTGCCGACCAGCTTCTGAGCCGCGTCCGCAAGCCCGACGCGGTCGAGCGCGGCGGCAATCCTCACCTCCGCCTCGTCACGGTCCAGGCCGAGCAGGCGCGCCGCGTAGCGCAGGTTGCCCCCGGCCGTCAGGTTGTCATAGAAGCCGACCGCGTCGGGCAGGTACCCCACGCGACGCTTCACCGCGAGCGGTTCGCGCGCGGGGTCGTGGCCGGCGATCCTGACCGTGCCGGCACTGACGTCGGTCAGTCCCAGGAGCATCAGGATCGTCGTCGTCTTTCCCGCGCCATTGGGTCCGAGCAGGCCGAAGATCTCGCCGCGACTTACGCTGAGATCGATGCCGTCGACGGCAACCTGGCCGCCGCCGTAGCGCTTGACCAGGCCCTTGACCTCGATTGCCAGAAGGTCCGGCATCAGCGCCTCCCGTAGCGCGCGACCGCACCGACCACGACGAGGAGGGCGGCGGCCATGATCGCGATCCCGATCGCCCCCCACAGCGTCGACGTCGTGACCGAGACGCGGTACTCGGCGGAGCTCGACTCGCCTTTGGCGTTGGCGCGGAAGGTCGCCATGTAGTCGCCCGCGATGGCCTTGGCCGCCGGGGTCAGCAACGCCTGAACTTCGCGCTTGTCGCCCGGCGCCAGGCGATCGAGCTTCTTCGGGTCGAACTCGACCTTCCAGTCGGTCGGCGTCGTGCCGGCGATCTCGACCTCCTCGGTCGGCAGGCTTCCATCGTTGGAGACCACCAGCGTGATCGGCGTCGTCTTGCCGGCTTCGGCCGATCCGCTCAGTCGCCCTTCGAGACCGGAAAGCTTGAGCTTCGGCTGGCCGGTCACCTTCATGACCAGCGGCGCCTCCGCCTTGACGTCTTCCGACGAGACAAGCGCCACGACCTTGTAATCCCCGGCTGCGACCTGGCTCGGCGGCCGGACCTTGATCTTCAGATCCTTGGTCTGGCCGGCCTCGATCGGTACCGAACTGACTTCCTGCGAGCCGAAGCCTTCGGTGAACGAGGTCTGGAAGCTCGGCGGCGCCTCGGCCGCGAGGCGCACGAGCAGATCCTTGCCGCTGTCGTTGCCGACGGTGAGCTGAAAGTCGAAGCTCGTCGTCGGCGTGCCGCTCAGCTCAGGCAGCTTCGACTTGAGGCTGAGACGTGCCGGCAGCTCGTTGCCGAGGATGACGTCGATCGGCAGGACGGAATGCGCGTCGTCCGCCGTGGCTTCGAGCCGCAGGGTGCGGTTGGTTGCAGGCGCGCCTGCAGGCACGTCGATCCGGAGCGAGAGACTGATCGCTTCGTTGGTGCCCGGCACCGCGGCGGCGACCGGAAGACCGCCGCCGAGGAAATGTGCTTCCCAGCCCTGGGGCAGATCCTTCACCGCGAGCGCCACGCGTTCCGGGGGAAGATTGTAGTTCTGGAGCTTCAGCTTGAGCGTCGCGGCCTCGCCCGGTCGGGCGGTGACCGACGGATAGTCGGTGACGAACCAGAGTCCCCTGACGTCGGACGTCTTCGGCGGGTCGGCGGCAATGGTCGTCGTCGCGTTCGCGAGGAATAGGCCAACGCCGAGGAGCAGGATCGCTGATATGCGCACGCGTTTCTCCCGTTGCGCTCCACATTCGTTTGCCGAGCGCAATTCCGGGAGCGCACCGGAATTGGCGGCGACCGATGCGTTCAGCGTTGGAGCGGATTTGGGCAGAAATTTGGCTGCGCCGACGTCATGACGCGCGATCAAGGGGATCTGCGACGAAATGTCGTGCGATACGCCGCGTTTCGATAACGACGCGACTACGCCGCGTTTACGGAACCAACAATACCTTGCCGAAGATCGCGCGCTGCTCGAGCAGCCACTCGGCCTCGCGGCCTTGGCTAAGCGGCAGCACGTGGCTCACCACCGGCTTGATGCGGCCGGTGTCGACGTAGTCGAGAAGCGTCGCAATATCTTCCTTGGTCCAGCCGTTGCAGCCGAGGATCTCAAGCTCGCGCACCCAGATGTAGCGGAGATCCTCTTTCGGATCGAAGCCGGCGGTGGCCCCACAGGTGAGCGCGCGGCCGCGTCTCTTCAACGTCTTCAGCGACGGGACCCACGTGTCACCACCGGTGTAGTTGATGACCACGTCGACGCCTTGCTTGGCGGTGATCCGCCACGTCTCCTTCGAGAAGTCCTGCGTCTTGTAGTTGATCAGGTGATCGGCGCCGAGCTCGCGGAGCTTCTGCAGCTTGTCGTCGGCACCGGCGGCGACGATCACTTCCGCGCCGATCATCTTGCAGATCTGGACGGCGGCGGTTCCGACGCCGCCCGAGGCGCCCAGGATCAAGACCTTCTCGCCGGCCTGGACGCGGCCGCGGGTGACGATCATGCGAAGCGCAGTGCCGTAGGCGACGGGCAGGGCGGCAGCCGCCTCGAAGCCGACGCCGTCAGGAATGCGGACCAGGTTCTCCTCGGGCACGCGGGCATACTCGGCCATGCCGCCCGGGATCTCCTCGCCCATCATGCCTTCGGCGGTCACCGGCTGGACGACGACGCGGTCGCCGATCTTCCAGCCCGATACCTCCTCGCCGAGTTCGAAGACCTCGCCGGCGATGTCGCCGCCGGAGATGAACGGCATCGGAACCGGAAAGCCCGGCATGCCCTTGCGCACGAAGATGTCGAGATGGTTGAGCCCGCAGGCGCGGACCTTGACGACGACGTCCTTCGGGCCGGGTACCGGATCCGGCCAGTCGTCGTAGACGAGGTTCTCCAGCCCGCCCTGGGCCTTGATCACCATCGCCTTCATCTTCGCGCCTTCATGCGAGCGCTTTCCCCCGAAAGCCGGACGTCGGGCCAGAATAGGCAAAATTCACGCGGCGGCAATCACTTGAGGTAGTCCGATCCGTGCCGACAACAGCGGGAACTGCCCATGCCGGGGCCGGTTCTATGGGCAGGGGGCCATGTCGAGACTGTCGGAGGCCGAGATGCGCGTGAGCGAATGCATGACCCTGCAGGTCCGAATCGCCAGCCCGGACGAGACGCTCCGCGACGCGGCGGAGATGATGGCCGAAGCCGATGCCGGCGTGCTGCCGGTCGGCGAGAACGACCGGCTGGTGGGCATGATCACCGACCGGGACATCGCGATCCGTGGCGTGGCGCAAGGGAAGGGGCCGGAAGCCAAGGTCCGCGAGGTGATGAGCGACGAGGTGCTCTATTGCTACGAGGACGAGACCGTCGAGGACGTGCTGCGCAACATGGGCGACGTGCGGGTGCGCCGGCTGCCGGTGCTCAATCGCGAGAAGCGTCTGGTCGGCATCATCTCGATCGGCGACCTCGCAACGTCCGGCATGGCGACCGAGACCGGGAACGCGCTCTCCGGCATCTCGACGCCGGGCGGCGAGCACTCGCAGACGCATTGAGGGTGGTGCGCTGGCTCCCGGGGAGGGATTCGAACCCCCGACCAAGCGGTTAACAGCCGCTTGCTCTACCACTGAGCTACCCGGGAAAGGGGCCCAAGCGAACGGGCGGGCTTATACCAGCGCCGTCCTGATGCGCAAACGCCTATTTTGACTGAGTTTGGTCCGCTGTCCGCCGCCGTGCGGAAGGCTGGAGGCCCGGGGCGGAATCGAACCGCCGTGGACGGATTTGCAATCCGCTGCCTGGCCACTTGGCTACCGGGCCGCCAATCTCGGCGCCGACCGGCGTCCGAAAGCGGAGCCGGACAATATGGTCAGGCCGATGGGGGGTCAAGCCGCCGCCCCATGCCCACCGCCGTTGTCTCGCTTCCTGACCATCGGTATAACTGCCTGTACGTATTTGCTGCTTTGCGAAAAGCGTCCACGGATTGCCCGCCCCATGATCGATTTCTCCGCAGCACGCCGGCACATGGTCGATGGCCAGCTTCGCCCGAACCGGGTGATCTCGACGGCGCTGCTCGACGCGATGGCCGAGGTGCCGCGCGAGGACTTCGTGCCGAAGGCTGCCAAGGGCATCGCCTACATGGACGAAGACCTTCCGGTCGGCGACGGCCGTTTCCTGCTCGAGCCGCTGACCCTGGCTCGCCTGATCCAGGCGGCAGGGCCAGGCAAGCACGACACGGTTCTCGATATCGGCGGCGCCACCGGCTACTCGGTCGCCGTTCTCTCCCGCCTTGCCGGAGCGGTCGTGGCGATCGAGCAGGACGACAAGATGGTCGACCGCTCCCGCAACGCCCTCCAGGGCGTCGGCGTCGAGAACGTCGAGGTCCATGTCGGCGCGCTGGCAGAGGGCTACGCCAAGCGGGCGCCCTACCACGTGATCCTCATCAACGGCGCGGTCGACCAGGTCCCCGACAAGCTGCTGGCCCAGCTTGCGGAAGGCGGCAGGCTCGCGACCGTGATCGGCACCGGGCCGGTCGGCCGGGCGACGCTGTTCACCAAGCGTCGCGGAATTGCCTCGGCGCAGATCCTCTTCGACGCCGCCGTCCCCGCGCTCAAGGACTTCGCCAAGGAGCCGGGCTTCGTCTTCTAGCGTCCGCTTCGACGGCCGCCTCACCATCTGACCTCTCTTCGGTATCGGATCCCCCACATGCCCAGACCGATCACATCGACCTTTCTGCGAGCCGCGGCGCTCGCGGCGCTTCTGGCGTCGGTGAGTCCCGCCGCCGTATCGGCCGAGACGCTCGAGGAAGCGCTGTCGCAGGCCTATGCGAGCAACCCCACGCTGAATGCCCGGCGGGCGTCGCTGCGGGCGACCGACGAGAACGTGCCGCAGGCCGCGGCCGGCTGGCGCCCGACCGTCCGTGTCAGCGGCGCTCTCGGCCGCCGCGACGTCGAGACCGAGCAGAACAGCCGCACCACCGTCAACGAGATGCGCAACCCGGGCAGCGCCGCGATCACGGTGACCCAGCCGATCTATCAGGGCGGGCGTACCCAGGCCGGCGTCCAGCGGGCCGAGGCCCAGGTCCAGGCCGAGCGCGCGCGCCTTCTGGGCAGCGAGCAGACGGTATTCATCGGCGTCGTCACCAACTACGCTAACGTGCTCCGCGACCAGGCGGTGGTCGAGCTCCGCGCCAACAACGAGCAGCGGCTTCGGCGCCAGCTCGAGGCGACCCGGGACCGTTTCCGGGTCGGCGAGGTGACGCGTACCGACGTGGCCCAGGCCGAATCGCGCCTGTCCCGCTCCAGCGCCGACCGCATCTCCGCCGAGGGCAACCTGACTGCCTCGCGTGCCCAGTACGAGCGCTTCGTCGGCAAGCCGCCGGAAAATCCGGTCGAACCGGCGAAGGTGGTCAATCTGCCGAAGAGCACCAAGGACGCGGCCGCGGCCGCCGGATCCGACAATCCCAACGTGGTCGCCGCACAGTTCGAAGAGGCGGCCCAGCGCCTGCGCATCAAGGAGGTCCAGGGTGAGCTCCTTCCCGACCTCAACCTGGTCGGCGACGCGACCCGGAGCCTGGACGCCAGCGCCCGCAATCAGACGACCGACGGCATCGGCATCCAGGCCCAGGTGACCATGCCGCTCTACGAGGCCGGCAGCATCACCAGCCGCGTCCGACAGGCTCGCGAGACCGCGACCCAGCGTCGAGTCGAGATCGAGGACGCCCGCCGCCAGGCCTCCACCGACGCCACCACGGCATTCGAGGCGCTGGAGACCGCCCAGGCGAGCCTCCAGTCGCTGGAACAGGAAATCCGGGCGGCGACCATCGCCCTCGAAGGCGTGCAGCAGGAAGCGAATGTCGGTTCGCGCACCGTGCTCGACGTGCTGGACTCCGAGCAGGAGTTCCTGGACGCCCAGGTCCGCCAGGTGACGGCGAAGCGCGACGCCCTGATCGCTACCTACCAGGTGCTGGCGGCGATCGGCCGGTTGAATGCCAAGGATCTCGGCCTCCAGGTCCAGCTCTACGACTTCGACGCCAACTATCAGCGCGTCCGCAACAAGTGGTGGGACACCCCCGACGCCCTGCGTTGACTTCGGCAAAAGCGCTCTGGCGTTCGGCAAGCCTTTGATTTAGGCTGCGTCGCCGGCTGTTCTGACTGGAACCATGAGCGATCCGAAGACCCAAGAACCGTCGATGGAGGAGATTTTAGCGTCGATCCGACGCATTATCTCCGAAGACGGCACCCCGGAAGATCAGGCAGCCAAGGCCGAGCCGGCCCCTGCAGCGCCTGCCGCTGCGCCCGCTCCTCCGCCGGCAGCCGCCGCGGCTGCTGCTCCGCCTCCGCCCCCTCCGGCGCCGGCTCCGGCGGCCATGGCTGCCGCACCGATCCCGGACGACGTCCTCGAGCTGACCGAGCCGATGGACGAGGTCGTCAACCTGGCACCGCCCGAGGACGAACGGGTTCCGCCGCTGTTCGACGAGCAGCGGGGCAGGGAAGCACCGCCGCCGCCTCCGCCGCCTCCACAGCCGCGGATGCCGTTCGACGGGCTCGTCTCGCCGCCGCAGGCCGACCAGACGGTTTCGTCCTTCTCGAACCTGCACGACGCGCTGAGCGGGCCCGAGACGCCGATCGGCGCCGGCTACAAGACGCTCGAGCAGATGACCGTCGAGGTCATGCGCCCGATGTTGAAGGACTGGCTCGACACACATCTGCCGTCGATGGTCGAGCGCCTGGTACAGGAAGAGATCGAACGGATGGTACATCGGGCCACCCAGCCGCGCCGTTGACCGTCTCCGCCCTCTAGCCGTACATCCGCCCCATGCTCGAAAAGACTTATCGGCCCGACCAGGTCGAGGCCAAGCACTACGCCGAGTGGGATTCCGCCGGCAGCTTCGCCGCCAACCCCGGCTCGAATGCCGAGCCCTACACGATCATCATGCCGCCGCCGAACGTCACCGGCAGCCTGCATGTCGGCCATTCGCTCACCTTTACCGTCCAGGACGTGCTGATCCGCTATCGCCGCATGCGCGGGCGCGACACGCTCTGGCAGCCGGGAACCGACCACGCGGGCATCGCCACGCAGATGGTGGTCGAGCGCGAGCTCGGCAAAGAGGGCAAGTCCCGCCAGGAGATGGGGCGCGAGAAGTTCCTGGAGCGCGTCTGGGCGTGGAAGGCCGAGTCCGGCGGGACCATCCTCTCGCAGCTTCGCCGCCTCGGGGCTTCGGCCGACTGGGCGCGCGAAGTGTTCACGATGGACGAGGGGCCCAACGCCGCCGTCCGCAAGGTATTCGTTGACCTCTACAAGCAGGGCCTGATCTACAAGGCCAAGCGCCTGGTCAACTGGGACCCGAAGCTCAAGACCGCGATCTCCGACCTCGAGGTCGAGCAGAAGGAGATCCGCGGGAACCTCTGGCACCTCAAATACCCGATCGAAGGCGAGGAGGGACGCTTCATCGTCGTCGCGACGACGCGGCCGGAGACGATGCTGGGCGACACCGGCGTCGCCGTGCACCCGGACGACGCGCGCTACAAGGATCTGGTCGGCAGATACGCGATCCTGCCGCTGGTCGGCCGCAAGCTGCCGATCGTCGCCGACGAGTATTCGGATCCGGAGAAGGGCACCGGTGCGGTCAAGATGACCCCGGCGCACGACTTCAACGACTTCGAGGTCGGCAAGCGCCATGGCCTCGAGATGATCAACATCTTCGACGAGAACGCGCATCTGAACGACGGCGTGCCGAAGGCCTATGCCGGCATGGAGCGTTTCGCCGCGCGCAAGAAGATCGTCGAGGACCTGGAGGCGCTGGGTCTGGTCGAGAAGATCGAGCCCAACACGCACATGGTGCCGCATGGCGACCGCTCAGGCGTGCCGATCGAGCCCTGGCTCTCCGACCAGTGGTATCTCGACGCGCACACGCTGGCGCAGCCGGCGATCAAGGCAGTCGAGGACGGCAAGACCCGCTTCGTGCCGAAGCAGTACGAGAACGTGTTCTTCGAGTGGATGCGCAACATCCAGCCCTGGAACATCTCGCGCCAGCTCTGGTGGGGTCATCAGATCCCGGCCTGGTACGGGCCCGACGGCAAGGTCTTCGTCGAGCTGACCGAGGACGAGGCGCACGCGGCGGCCAAGGCGCACTACAACGCGACCGTCCAGCTCCGCCGCGACACCGACGTGCTCGACACGTGGTTCTCCTCGGGCCTCTGGCCGTTCTCGACTCTCGGCTGGCCGAACAGGACCAAGGAGCTCGAGCGCTACTATCCCGGCGACGTGCTCGTCACCGGCTTCGACATCATCTTCTTCTGGGTGGCCCGGATGATGATGTTCGGCATCCACTTCATGGGCGAGACGCCGTTCCGCGACGTCTACATCCACGGCCTGGTGCGCGACGAGCGCGGCCAGAAGATGTCGAAGACCAAGGGCAACGTGATCGATCCGCTGGAGCTGATCGACGCTTACGGCGCCGACGCGCTCCGCTTCACGATCGCCGCCTCGATCAGCCAGGGCCGCGACATCAAGCTCGCCAAGACCAAGGTCGAGGGCTACCGCAACTTCGCGACCAAGATCTGGAACGCCGCGCGCTTCGCCGAGATGAACGGCTGCAAGCCGGTGGCGGGCTTCGACCCGGCGCAGGCCAAGCTTCCGCTCAACCGCTGGATCGCGACCGAGATCGCCGACCTCTCGGCCAAGGTGACCGAGAGCCTCGACGACTATCGCCTGAACGAGGCCGCGATGGGCCTCTATCACGGTCTCTGGGGCACCTTCTGCGACTGGTATCTCGAGTTCGCCAAGCCGATGCTGACCGGAAGCGACGCGGCGGCGGCCGACGAGACCAAGGCCACGACCGCCTGGGCGCTCGACGCGCTGATGCATCTGCTGCATCCGATCATGCCCTTCCTCACCGAGGAGATCCACGCGCAGTCGGGATACGCGGGCAAGCTGATCACCGGCGAGTGGCCGTTGCCCAAGGACGGCTGGATCGATCGCAAGGCCCAGGCCGAGATCGGCTGGGTGGTGAAGCTGATCTCCGAGATCCGCTCGGTGCGTTCCGAGATGAACGTGCCGCCGGGAACCGCGCTCAAGCTCCAGGTCAAGGACCCAGGCGAGGAGACCAAGCGCCGTCTCCAGGCCTATGGCGACCTGATCCGCCGGCTCGCGCGGGTCGAGGGGCCGGCCGAGACCAACGAGATCGAGAAGACCGCCGCGCAGGTGGTCGTCGACGAGGCGACCTTCGCGCTGCCGCTGGCCGGCGTGATCGATCTCGCGGCCGAGCGGGCGCGTCTCTCCAAGGAGATCGACAAGCTCGCGGGCGAGATCGGCAAGATCGACGCCAAGCTCGGCAATGCCGGCTTCGTCGCCAAGGCGCCGCCCGAGGTGGTCGAGGAGCAGCGCGAGCGCCGGGCCGAGGCCGACCAGGCGCTGGCGAAGCTCCGCCAGGCGCTCGATCGGATCAAGGCGGCCTGACGATGCGGTTTCGCGACGCTCTCGCGCCGCGTCTCGCCGTTCAGACATTCGATTGCTGGCTCGCCCTTCGCGTCGACGGCAAGGTGCCGAGGAAGGACCATCTCTGTCCGCTCGGCCTGCCGCCGGCCGTGCTGCCCTTCATCATGCTGATGGAATGGATGGGCGAGGGAGAGGAGTTCCGCTGCCGCCTCGTCGGGGATGGCGTGCGCGACTGGTACGGCACCAGCGTCGTCGGCCAGTCCATGCGCGACCTGATCCCTCCCGAGGCGCACGAGCAGCGCGCGCCGCTGCTGCGCCACTGCCTCGCTGAAGGCGCGCCTGCGTGGTTCTCGGGTCCGATGCTGGTGAACAGGCAGCCCGTCCGCAGCGCCGGCCGGCTGCTGCTGCCGGTCTCCCACAAGGGCGAGGCGCCCGACGGCGTCGTCATGGTCGTCTTCATCGAGGAGTCCGGCGCCGTCAGGCCGTCGATAGCCCTCGACGAAGCGCGCACCTGCCCCCGGGCGGAGCTCGGCTAGGGCTTCAGCCGCTCGCGCATCCGCTCGGCATAGGAGACTAGGTTGGCGTGCCTGGCCGTGCCGGCCTTGAGCGGCGTTTCCAGCGGGGCGTGCAAGATGTTGATCAGCCAGCCGGCGGCGGTCGCATCCAGCGAGGTCGGCCGGTCGCCGAGCATATAGGGGCGGTCGCCGAGAAGCGTCGCGAGCGCATCGACGTCACGGAGGCCGAGGGCATAGACCTCCTCCCGGCTGTGGCGGAGCGTGCCCTGGCCGTTCAGCGTGCGGGCGACGCGGCGGCGGACCAGCGGCGGCACCAGGACCTTGAGCGGGCCGGGCAGGAAGCCGAACACCAAGGGGCTGAACACCTTCCAGCCGGCATCATCGATCCAGCGCGAGTAGACGATGGTCCAGTAGAGGCTTTCCTCGCACATGCTACGCCAAGCGTGCAGGGTCGCCTTGTCGGCTGCCGTGAGGTGGCCGTCGAGTGGATCGCCGTACTTGGCCTTCAGGTACTCGATGATGAAGCGGGAGTCGGCGACGATCCGTCCGTCGTCCTCGATGACCGGAAGCTGGCCTTTGGGCGACTTCCTGAGATTGCCGCGCCTCTTCTGGAACGGATGGCCGGCGAGCCGGAGATAGGCCTCCATCTTGAGGCAGAACGGGCTCGGGTCGAAGCCGAAGGCGTCGCCGAAGTGGTAGAGCGTGATCATCCGGCCCCCGAACGTTCGTTTCACCAAGCTATACGCGGTGCGAGCCGTCCGCGATAGAACCGGCTAGGCAACGGTTGCCGCCGGGCGCTATCGTCCGGCATTCCTCTCAATCGAGCAAAGATCCATGGCTGCGAAGAAATCCGCGAAGAAGTCCGTCAAGAAGTCCTCGTCGAAGGGTTTCGACAAGTCGAAGCTGCCGTCGCGCTACACCAGCGTCGGACCGGCATCGGCGCCTCACCGCGCGTTCTACTACGCGATGGGCATGACCGATTCAGAGATCGCGCAGCCCTTCGTCGGCGTCGCCACCACCTGGAACGAGGCAGCCCCCTGCAACATCGCGCTGATGCGCCAGGCGCAGGCGGTGAAGAAGGGCGTGAAGGCCGCCGGCGGCACGCCGCGCGAGTTCACGACGATCACGGTCACCGACGGCATCGCCATGGGCCATGCCGGCATGCGCTCCTCGCTGGTCAGCCGCGAGGTGATCGCGGACTCGGTCGAGCTCACGATGCGCGGGCACAGCTACGACGCGCTGGTCGGCGTCGCCGGCTGCGACAAGTCGCTGCCCGGCATGATGATGGTGATGGCGCGGCTTAACGTGCCGTCGGTCTTCATCTATGGCGGCTCGATCATGCCCGGCAAGTACAAGGGCAGGGACCTGACCATCCAGGACGTGTTCGAGGCGGTCGGCGGCCACGCGGCCGGCACGCTCTCGGCCAAGGAGCTGGACGAGATCGAGCACGCGGCCTGCCCGACCGCCGGTGCTTGCGGCGGCCAGTTCACCGCCAACACGATGGCCTGCGTCTCCGAGGCGATCGGCCTGGCGCTGCCGGGCTCGGCCGGCGCGCCGGCGCCCTACGACAGCCGCGACGCGCTCTGCGAGCAGTCGGGCCACGCGGTGATGAACCTGCTGAAGCTGAACCTGCGTCCGCGCGACATCATCACGCGGAAGGCGCTGGAGAACGCCGCCATGATCGTCGCCTGCTCGGGCGGGTCGACCAACGGCGCGCTGCACCTGCCGGCGATCGCGCATGAGGTCGGCATCGACTTCGACCTGCACGCGGTCGCCAAGATCTTCAAGTCGACCCCCTACATCGGCGACCTCAAGCCGGGCGGCAAATACGTTGCAAAGGATCTCTACGAGGTCGGCGGCGTGCCGATCCTGATGAAGGCGCTGCTCGACGGCGGCTACCTGCACGGCGACTGCATCACCGTCACCGGCAAGACCATCGCCGAGAACCTGAAGAACGTCGTGGTGCCGAAGAACCAGGACGTGGTGCGCACCACCAAGAACCCGATCACCAAGACCGGCGGCGTCGTCGGCCTCAAGGGCAACCTCGCGCCCCAGGGCGCGATCGTGAAGGTCGCCGGCATGAAGAACCTGGTGTTCACCGGCCCGGCACGCGTCTTCGACTGCGAGGAGGACTGCTACGAGGCGGTGATCAAGAAGAAGTACAAGGCGGGCGAGGTGCTGGTGATCCGCTACGAGGGGCCGCGCGGCGGACCCGGCATGCGCGAGATGCTGGCGACCACGGCAGCCCTCTACGGCCAGGGTGCCGGCGACAAGGTGGCACTCATCACCGATGGGCGTTTCTCCGGTGCCACCCGCGGCTTCTGCATCGGCCATGTCGGACCGGAAGCGGCGGTCGGCGGCCCGATCGCGCTGGTCAAGAACGGCGACATCATCAAGATCGATGCGGTGAAGGGCACGCTCGACGTCGAGCTATCGAAGGCCGAGCTCGCCAAGCGGAAGAAGGCGTGGAAGCCGCGCCAGCACGACTCCCGCTCAGGCACGCTCTGGAAGTACGCGCAGACCGTCGGCGATGCCGAGAAGGGGGCCGTGACCCACCCCGGCGCCAAGAAGGAAGTCCGCGCCTTCGCCGACATCTGAGTTTCGACACGAGGGCGGCAGCGATGCCGCCCTCTCGTTTACAAGCTCCCGCTTTATCGAGAGACAGACCATGGCCCGCATCGCCGTCGGCGGCTTCCAGCACGAGACCAACACCTTCGCGCCTTCGCTCGCGACGTATGAGGAGTTCGCCAAGGGCGGCGGCTGGCCGGGACTCTGCCGCGGCGCCGATCTCGAGCCGGCGACCAAGGGCATGAACCTGCCGGTCGCAGGCTTCATCGAGGAAGCGAAGAAGCGCGGGCACGAGATCGCACCGCTCGCCTGGGCCGCGGCCTCGCCGTGCTCCTATGTGACTGCCGATGCCTATGAGCGTATCTGCGGCATGATCTGCGAAGACCTCAAGAAGGCGCTGCCGGTCGACGCGGTCTATCTCTGCCTGCACGGCGCGATGGTGGTCGAGACCTACGAGGACGGCGAGGGCGAGCTGCTCGAGCGCGTGCGCAAGATCGTTGGGCCCGACGTCCCGGTGGTTGCCAGCCTCGACTTGCACTCGAACACGACGCAGAAGATGGTCGACAACTCGGATGTGCTGATCGCCTATCGGACATATCCGCATGTCGACATGGCCAACACCGGCAAGATGACGGCGGAACACCTCGACGGCCTGCTGAAGGGCTCCGGCGCGGTCTACAAGGCCTTCCGCCAGGCGCCGTTCATCATCCCGATCAACTTCCAATGCACCTACATGGAGCCGGCCAAGACCATCTACAAAATGGTCGAGGACGCCGAGGCCGGCGACGTCGCCTCGGTCAGCTTCACGCCGGGCTTTCCCGCCGCCGACATCTGGGACTGCGGGCCGGCGGTGATGGCCTACGGCAAGACCCAGGAGGCCGCCGACCGCGCCGCCGACAAGATCATTGGCGAGGTGATCGGCCGCGAGGGCGACTGGTCCGACAAGTTCTACGACCCGACCGGCGCCGTCGCCTACGCGATGCGCAAGGGCAACCAGGCGACCAAGCCGATGGTGATCGCCGACACCCAGGACAATCCCGGCACCGGCGGCGACGGCGACACCACCGGATTCCTGCATGCGCTGGTGGCGCAGAACGCCCAGGACGCGGCACTTGCCCTCGTTTGCGATCCCAAGGCGGCCGAGGCCGCACACAAGGCCGGCGTCGGTGCCGAGATCACGATCAATCTCGGCAACATCTCGAAGGTCGCCGGCGACAAGCCCTTCCGCGGCACCTTCCTGGTCGAGAAGCTGCACGACGGCAATGTCGTCGGCACCGGCCCGATGTATGGCGGCGCCCGCATGAAGCTCGGGCCCATGGCCTGCCTCAAGATCGGCGGCGTGCGCGTCGCGGTCTCCTCGCGCAAGGTGCAGGCGGCCGACCAGGCGCTGTTCCGCGCCGTCGGCATCGAGCCGACGAAGCAGAAGATCCTCGTGCTCAAGAGCTCGGTGCATTTCCGTGCCGACTTCCAGCCGATCGCCGAAGAGGTGATCGTCGGCATCGCGCCCGGCCCGTTCGTTGCCGACACCCGCGCGCTGCCGTGGAAGAAGCTGCGCCCCGGCCTCAAGGTCTCGCCGAACGGCCCGGTCTATCAGCCGGGCTGGCAACCGCAGACGTCGGGATGACGGACGGCGGCGACATCAGGCACGGGATCTACGAGGACGAGACCCTCCTCACCGTCTGCTCGCCGTTGTTCGCCAGCCTGTTCAAGCTCTGGGACGGCAAGCGTGCCGGCCGTACCTATCCGGCGCGCAGCGACTTCGACCCGCTCGAGATGCGTCCTTGGCTCGGACGCATCTCGCTGCTCGACGTGCTGCCCGGACCGCCGATGGACTTTCGCTACCGGCTCTGCGGCTCGCAGACGGTCGCGCAGTACGGCCTCGACCTGACCGGCAAGCGCTTCAGCGAGGCCTGCTACATCGGCACGCCCGCCGAGGCGCAGGCCGCGATGAGCGAACTGGTCCGGATCGGGAGGGTCAGGTACCGAAATGATCCGGTCGGGGACGTGCGCGGCTTCGCCTCGATGCGCGAGCGCATCTACCTGCCGCTGGCCGAGGACGGAAAGACGATCGACATGATCCTCTGCTATCAGCAGAGCCGGATCCTGGTGCACCCGGCGAGCCGGGTCAGATAGCGCCTTCCCGTTTCCTGAAGCCGCCGGTCGCGGCGATGATAGCGATCGAGGCGAGGATCAGCACCGAACCCAGGTAGAACGATGCGCCCGGCAGCATCATCGGCGCGTCCGGCCCGATGAAATAGGCGAACACCGTCGTCGCCAGCGGCGGACCGACGATCGCGGTGCCGGTATTCACGCTGGCAAGCCCGCCCTGCAGCAGCCCCTGCTGGTCGGGCGGCGTCGCCCGCGAGAGGACGCTCTGCAGCGACGGCATCACCAGGGCCCAGCCGGGAATGTGGATCGCCATGATGACGTAGGCCATCCATCCGTCGGGTGCGATCGCATAGAGGAGGAGGCCCAGGGCGCTGACCAGGAGGCCGATCAGCAGCGCCCGGCGTTCGCCGACGCGCGGCACCACGCGGCGGATCAGGAATGCCTGGCAGAGCGCGAACAGCAGCCCGACCGCGGTCAGCGACAGCCCGACCTCGACCGTCGACCAGCCGTAGCGATATCCGGAATAGAGCACCCAGATGTTTTCGAGGCCGCGCTGGGCGACGGCGGCAAGGATGTATCCCGCGACCAGCAGGGCGCCGCCATGGGCATGGGCGAAGACGCGGAAGGCGCCGATCGGATTGGCGCGCCGGAAGTCGATCGCGCGGCGATGTTCGGGCTTCAGCGACTCAGGCAGCACGAAGAAGCCGAGCGTCACGTTGGCGAGGGAGAGGGCGCCGGCGACGTAGAAGGGCAGGCGAAGATCGATCTCGCCGAGCACGCCGCCGAGGAACGGGCCGGCAATGAAGCCGATGCCGAAGGCGAAGCCGACGAGCCCGAAGTTCTGCGCGCGCTTCTCCGGCGGCGAGACGTCGGCGATGTAGGCGCTGGCGACCGGGAAGGTCGAGGCCATCAGGCCGGACAGCGCGCGGATCGCGACGAACAGGACGAGATCCGGGGCAATGGCCGACAGCAGGTAGGTGATGCCGAGGCCGAACAGCGAGACCAGCAGCACCGGCCGGCGGCCGAAGCGGTCGGAAAGCGCGCCGGTCAGCGGCCCGAACAGGAACTGCATGCCGGAATAGAGCGCGGTCAGCAGCCCGAGCACGTGCGCGGCGGTGACGATGTCGCCGCCGGACAGGCTTTCGAGAAGCCTGGGCAGGATCGGCAGGATCAGCCCGATCCCGAGCATGTCGAGGATCAGCGTGACGACGATGAAGACCAGGCTCGCCGGCCGTGCGGTGCTCGTCGTCGTCACGCGATGCGGCTCAGCTCAGCTCGCACCAGGCGGGCGTGTGGTCGGAGGCTTTCTCTTCGCCGCGGGGCTTGCGGTCGACGCCGGCGGCGACCAGGCGGTCGGCGGCCTGGGGCGAGAGCAGCAGGTGGTCGATGCGAAGGCCCAGGTCGCGCTGCCAGGCGCCGGCCTGATAGTCCCAGTAGGTGTAGAGGTGCTCGGTCGGGTTCAGCGCTCGGAGCGCATCGGTGTAGCCCCCGTTGACGATAGCGCGGAAGCGTCCGCGCGACTCCGGGCGGCAGAGCGCGTCGTCGGCGAAGGCCGCCGGGTTGTGCACGTCGATATCGGTCGGGCAGATGTTGTAGTCGCCGGCGAGAACCACCGGCTTCTCGGTCGCCAGCAGCTCCCTGGCGCGGGCCTGTAGGCGATCCATCCAGCCGAGCTTGTAGGGAAACTTCTCGGTGTTGGTCGGATTGCCGTTCGGCAGGTAGATCGAGGCGACGCGGAGGTCGCCGATGTCGGCCTCCAGGTAGCGCGCCTGCACGTCGCTCTCGTCGCCGGGAAGGCGCGTGTGGACGACGTTGATCTCATGCGTCGAGAGGAGCGCCACGCCGTTGTAGGTCTTCTGCCCGACGGCGACCGCGTTGTAGCCCAGCGCCTTGATGTCGAGGACGGGGAAGTCCTCGGTCACGCACTTGATCTCCTGCAGCATGACGATGTCGGGCTTGAACGCCGCCAGCCATCGCGTGAGATGGGCGGCGCGCGCCTTGACCGAGTTGACGTTCCAGGTGGCGATCTTCATGGCTTCACAGCGTCGCGGCGCGCGCGGCGTCTTCGAGGGCTTTCATCGCCAGCAGGTAGGGACGGGGACCGTGGCTGATGCGGGCGACGCCGCTCTTGGCGAGGACTTTGAACGCCGGGGTTCCCTGGCTAACCATGACGTTGACCGGCAGCGGCGAGGCTTCGCAGACCTTGGCGATCAGCTTTTCGTCGGTGAGGCCAGGCACGAAAAGCCCGTCGGCGCCGGCATCGGCGTAGAGGCGGGCGCGCTTGAGCGCCTCGGCGACAAGGGAGGCGTCGGCCCTCTTGCCCTGGAAGAAGACGTCGGTCCGGGCGTTGATGAAGTAGGCGATGCCGGTCGCGTCTGCTGCCTTGCGCACGGCGGCGATCCGCTTGGCCTGGTCCGATGCCGCGCGCAGCTTGCCGGTCGCGGGAATGCTGTCTTCGAGATTGCAGCCGACGGCGCCGGCGTCGATCGAACGCCGGACGGTCTTCGCCGCCGCCGCCGGCGTCTTCCCGTAGCCGCTTTCGAGGTCGATGGTGACCGGCAGGTCCGTCGCCTTGGCGATGCGCGCGAGATTGGCGATGACCAGGTCGAGCGGCAGGTCCTCGCCGTCGTCGAAGCCGTTCGCCTTGGCGACCGACCAGCTGCCCGTCGCGATCGCGGCCGCGCCGGCGGCGGTCACCGCCTTCGCGGAGCCGGCATCCCAGGCGTTGAACAGGATCAGCGGCTTGCCGGGCACGTGCAGCGACCGGAAGCTCTTGGCCTTGGACTTCTGGGTTGGCATCGGGGCTCCGTCTGATCGAGACGGGCGGAGCCTAGAGATGCCGGGCGGCTAGATCGAGAAGGATTTGCCGCAGCCGCAGCCGGAGGCGGCGTTCGGGTTCTTCACCTGGAACGACGAGCCCACCATGTCCTCGACCCAGTCGAGCTCGGATCCCGCGAGCAGGTCGAGCGAGGTCTCGTCGATCACCACCTCGACCTCGCCGTTCTTGAACAGGCGGTCGTCGCCGGTGGTCTGGTCGTCGAAGCTGAAGCCGTACTGGAAGCCGGAGCAGCCGCCGCCCGAGACCGCGAGACGGAGCCGGGTGCCGGGGCCCGCGTTCTCCTGCTTGAGGAGCTCGGTCACGCGCCTTGCGGCGTTGTCGGTGACGGTGAAGGTGCGACCTTCGGCGACGGAGGTATCGGCCATGGCTGGAAAAGCCCCTCGAAGAACGTCCTAACCATGTAAGCGACATCGGCGGAAAGTCAATTTGTCACTTTTCCCAATCCCCTACGGCTTGTAGGGTCCGCCGGCCATGGTGCTCGCACCCTATGCCTGCAACCCGGCCGCCTCGCGCGGCCGCCGGCATCCGGAACCCGCCCCGACCGAGCGCAGCGAGTTTCAGCGCGACCGGGACCGCATCATCCATTCCGTCGCCTTCCGCCGGCTCAAGCACAAGACCCAGGTCTTCATCGAGCACGAGGGTGACCATTTTCGCACCCGTCTCACGCATTCGCTCGAAGTGGCCCAGATCGCGCGCTCGATCGCGCGCTCGCTGGGCCTGGACGAGGACCTGGCGGAGGCCCTGGCGCTCGCCCACGACCTCGGCCACACCTGCTTCGGCCATGCCGGCGAGGACGTGCTCCACGAGGAGATGCTTCCCTATGGCGGGTTCGACCACAACGACCAGACCTTCCGTATCCTGACGCGGCTGGAACGGCGATATGCCGAATTCGACGGGCTCAACCTGACCTGGGAGACCCTCGAAGGCACCGTGAAGCACAACGGTCCCTTGAGCGGTCCGCTCAAGGTGAATCAGAAGCCGGTTCCACCGACCATCGCCGCCTACGACGTCGACCTCTGGCTGGATTCCTATGCCTCGGCCGAGGCCCAGGTCGCGGCGCTCTCCGACGACATCGCCTACAACAACCACGACATCGACGACGGGCTGCGCGCCGGCCTGTTCAGGCTCGAGGAGATCGAGCACCTGGACCTGATCCGCGACGTCCTTTCCGACATCCGTATCAAGTACCCGAACCTGGAACCTGTCCGTCTGCATGGGGAGCTGGTGCGCCAGCTGATCGGGCGCATGGTCAACGACGTGCTGGCCGAGACCCGGAAGGCGCTCCGCGAGACCCAGCCGCGGTCCGCCGACGAGTTCCGACGCCTCGGCCGCCCGGTGGTCGCCTTTTCCCCTGCGCTGCATCTCTATGACAGAGAGTTGAAGGGGTTCCTGCATCAGCGTATGTACCGCCACGACCGGGTGCGGCTGGCGCGCGAAGAGGCGCATGCCGTGGTGAGAGACCTTTTCAGGCTGTTCCTCTCCGAGCCCGATCGGCTTCCGGCGGAATGGGCGGAGGCAACCCACGGCCTGGACGAGACCGACCGGGCCAGGGTGGTCGCCGACTACATCGCCGGCATGACGGATCGCTACGCCTTCTCGGAACACGCACGCTTGGTGAAGAATCGATCGATAGAAAATGAATCTTTACAATTATTTCCATGAAATAGTTCTTAAGGAACTTGAGAAAATAGACCTGCCGTCCGGTCTCGACTTCTCGCGTGTGGTGGTGGAGCCGACACGCGATGCGAAGCACGGCGACATCGCCACCAACGCCGCGATGGTCCTGGCGAAGCCGGCGGGCAAGAATCCGCGCCAGCTGGCCGAGGCCCTCAAGGAGCGTCTGACGGGGATTCCCGAGGTCACCAAGGCTGAGGTCGCGGGTCCGGGATTCCTCAATCTGACGCTTTCGCCCGAGTTCTGGCGGGGCCAGCTCAAGGACCTTCTGCAAGCCGGGATCACCTACGGGGACTCTAAGGCCGGCGCCGGGCGCAAGGTGAACGTGGAGTACGTGTCGGCCAACCCGACCGGCCCGATGCATATCGGTCACGCGCGCGGCGCGGTATTCGGCGATGCTCTGGCCGCCCTCATGGAGAAGGTCGGCTTCGACGTCACGCGCGAGTACTACATCAACGACGCCGGCGCCCAGGTCGACGTGCTCGGGCGCTCGGCCTACCTCCGCTATCTCGAAGCCCATGGGGAGACGATCGAGATCCCGTCCGGCCTCTACCCGGGCGACTACCTGAAGGAGACCGGCGAGGCGCTGAAGGCGCGCGATGGCCACAAGTGGCACGGCAAGCAGGAGGACGAGTGGCTGCCGCCGGTCCGCGACTTCGCCATCGACCAGATGATGGCGATGATCAAGGAGGACTTGGCGGCGCTCGGCGTGCATCAGAAGGTCTTCTCCTCCGAACGCGCGCTCGTGCGCGCCGGCGCGGTCGAGCAGGTGCTGAAGACGCTCGAGGACAAGGGCCTGATCTATGTCGGCGTGCTGGAGCCGCCGAAGGGAAAGGCGCCCGAGGACTGGGAGCCCAGGCCCCAGACGCTGTTCAAGGCGACCGAGTTCGGCGACGACGTCGACCGGCCGTTGAAGAAGTCCGACGGCAGCTGGACCTATTTCGCCTCCGACATCGCCTACCACTACGACAAGCTGAAGCGCGGCTCGAACGAGCTGATCGACGTGCTCGGCGCCGACCATGGCGGCTACGTCAAGCGCATGACCGCGGCGGTGAAGGCGCTTTCCGACGGCAAGGCGAGCCTCGACTGCAAGATCTGCCAGCTGGTCAACCTGACCGAGGGCGGCCAGCCGGTGAAGATGTCGAAGCGGGCCGGGACCTTCGTCACGCTTCGCGACGTGGTCGAGCGAGTCGGCAAGGACGTGGTCCGCTTCATCATGCTGACCCGGCGGAACGACCAGACCATCGACTTCGATTTCCAGAAAGTCATGGAGCAGAGCCGGGACAACCCGGTCTTCTACGTCCAGTACGCCCATGCCCGCTCGCGGTCAGTGATGCGGCTCGCGGGCGAATCGATTCCTAAAAATCTGCTCGAACCTGCCGCGCTAGCCCAAGGAAATCTGGGCCGCTTGACCGATCCGAGCGAGATTGGTCTCATCCGAACGCTGGCGAATTGGCCGCGTGTCGTCGAAGGCGCGGCGGAGGCGCACGAACCGCACCGTCTGGCCTTCTACCTCTATGACCTCGCGGCCGAATTCCACCAGCTGTGGAACAAGGGCAAGGATGATGCGACGCTTCGTTTCATCATCGCCGGCGAGGACGAGACGACCCGGGCCCGGTTGGCGTTGGTTCAGGCCGTGGCGACGGTGATCGCGTCCGGCCTCAAAGTCTTCGGCGTCGAGCCGGTCGAGGAGATGCGTGCATGAGCGATCGGTATCGCGACCGCGACGACGAGGACGCCGACCTCGAGCTCGAAGACGCTGAGCCGCCACGGAGGCGGGGGCGTCTTCTAGCGATCATGATCGCGCTGTTCGCGATCGGCGGCTTCGGCGGGGTGCTCTGGTACGCCTACAGCCAGGGGCAGCGCACGCCCGACGGGGCGGCGCCGGTCCTCAAGGCCGACGGCGAGCCGAGCCGGATGAAGCCCGAGCAGCCCGGCGGCATGGTCGTTCCGCATCAGGACAAGCTTGTCCTCAACAACATGCAGCAGGCGGCCCGGCCTTCGGCCGAGAAGCTGCTGCCGCCAGCCGAGACGCCGCTGCCGCAGACCGCGCGCACGGCACCGCCGCCGGCCGCCTCGGTCGCGATCGCGCCCCCGCCGGCCGCCGCACCCGCCATTCCGACGCCTCAGCCTCCGCCGCCGCCCGCGGTGATCCCGCCGCCGGCTTCCGCCTCGCCTGCGATCGTGCCGCCGAACCCGCCGCCCTCGGCGCCGCCGCCGAGCCCGCCGACGACCACGGGCAGCCTGATCGCCCCGCCCGCGCCGCCGCCGGTGGCTC
>JAYRJL010000009.1:0-241028 GCA_041906305.1 Alphaproteobacteria bacterium | reverse complement strand
TCGACGCGGATCTGGCGAAGGAGTCCTCGCGTCTGCAGGCCCTGCAGGTGCAGCAGCAGCTCTCGGTCCAGACCCTCAACATCGCCAACCAGAAGCCGAGCGGCTTGCTCAGCCTGTTCAGGTAACGTACACTTGGGACGTTGGGGCGGCAGACTTCAGCCGCCCCGACTAACCCTCGGGGCTAATCCATGGACTCTGAAGTCTCGGAAGAATTCGAAGACGGTATGGCCCTTAAAATCAATATCAAGCCGGGTGAAAAAATCGTCGTTAACGGCGCCGTTATTACGATTGCTGAGGGCGGCAGCGCCCTGATCCTTCAGAATCACGCCGTATTCCTGCGCGGCAAGGACATCATGCAGCAGGAAGACGCGACCACGCCGGCGCGCAAGATCTACTTCTACCTCATGCTGATGTACCTGGATGCCGACAGCCAGGAGATGTATTACGGTACGTTCATGGAGTACATGAACGACCTGATGAAGGCGACCACGCTCCGCGATGTCGCTGATTCCTTGATGATTATCTTCCGCCACGTGCAGCGCGGCGACTTCTACAAGGCCCTCAAGGTCTGCAAGGCGCTCGTCGACTTCGAGAACGAGCTGATGCGGTCTCCCCAGGCGTCGACAGAGCAGGGCGCGGCGGCCCCGGCCCGGTAAGGCCCTAGAGCGATGACCGGCTACACCGCCTATCGCCGCGTACAGAACGTCAGCGAATCCCCCCGCGCGATCGAGCGCCGTCTCCTGGGTGAGGTGACGGCCGCTCTTCTCGGCGCCAAGGACAATCCGACCGACATTCCCCGTCTGATCGATGCCCTCCTGTGGAACAAGCAGGTCTGGGATCACTTCATGATCGATCTGAACGACGAGGGGAACAAGCTCCCGCCCGAGCTCAAGAAGAACCTGATCGGGCTTGGGATCTGGGTGAACCGCGAGACCCAGCGGGTCATGGACGGCGACACCGATTCCGGTGCGCTGATCGAGATCAACCAGATCATCATGGACGGGCTCAAGTAGCCGGGCGTCCTGGCGGGCAAAAGTCTGCCGCACCTCATCCGTTTGCCTAGGTAAGTCTTGCCCGGCCGGCTGGCCTGTCCCGCCGTTTGCCTGGCAATGCCCGGCCGATGCAATAATTAATTCAAACAAAATCAAATAGATAGGTCGATTCTGGGCACTTGGCCCGTCGCTTGCTCCTAGGCCCACCGCCGGAAGAACCCGGCGACAGGTACAGGAATAACGACAATGGCTATCCAGAACTCCGTAAATACCAACGTCGCCGCGTTCGTCGCGTTGCAGAACCTCAACACGATCAACACGCGGCTGGACACGGTGCAGAACCGCGTCTCGACCGGCCTCAAGGTCAACAGCGCCGTCGACGACGCCTCCAACTTCGCGATCGCCCAGGGCACGCGCGGCAACCTGAAGGCCTACGAGGCCGTCTCCCAGGGCCTCGCCAACGCCCGCGGCATCGCCACGGTGTCGCTGGCCGGCGCCACCTCGATCTCCGATCTTCTGGGCGACATCCAGAAGAAGATCACCGAAGGCCAGAATGCGGGCAACACGACCGAGCAGCAGTCCATCCTGAACTCGGACTTCCGCAACCTCGTCTCGCAGATCAACATCTTCATCACCAACGCGACCTACAACGGCCGGAACATCCTTTCCGCCGCCTCGACGTCGCTGAACGTGATCGCCAACGTCGACGGTTCGACGCTGACCATCCGATCGAACAGCGCCTTCGCGCAGACCTCGGCCAACCTGGGCGCGCAGAACATCTCCTCGACGGTGGCTGCCTCGCAGGCCCTTTCGGCGCTGTTCCTGGCGACCGCTTCGATCAACCAGGTGCTCGGCAACATCGGCGCCGATACCCGCTCGCTGAACTACCAGGACACGTTCCTGACCAAGCTCACCGACTCCACGCGTGAAGGTCTCGGCGCCATCGTCGATGCCGACATGGCTCAGGAATCCGCGAAGCTGCAGGCCCTCCAGGTCCAGCAGCAGCTCTCGGTCCAGACCCTGGGCATCGCCAACCAGCGGCCGCAGACGCTGCTCGGCCTCTTCCGCGGATAAATCGGGACACCGGCGCCGGCGCGCGCCGGGTCCAATGTCTAGCTACTGGAGACTTGCGTCATGAAGTCAGAGACCGCCGTCGTTCCCAGCGTTCGCGTTCCCGTCCGCCCCGGCGACAAGTTCGTCGTCAACGGTGCCGTGCTCACGCTCGGCGAGGACGGCATCGAGATCCAGAATCACGAAATGGTCCTGATGGGCCGCGACGTGATGCTGCCCGAGGATGCCAACACGCCGGCCAAGCGCATCTATTACTGGCTGATGCTGATGTATCTCGACGCGCCGGGCCAGGAGAGCTACCGCCTGCGTCTGCTCGACGACATGAACGACCTGCTCAACGCGACCACGCTCACCGACGTCGCCAAGTCGCTGGGCTTGATCCATCAGTTCGTCCAGCGCGACGATTTTCCCAAGGCGATGGCGTCGGCGCGCGCTCTGATGGGCTTCGAGGCCGAGCTGCTCGATCTCGCGCCGCGGGGAGCCGCGTAAGCACATGCGCGGCTATGGCGCCTACCAGAAGGTCCAGAACGTCGCCGAGCCGCCGCGGACGATCGAGCGGCGGCTGATGGGATCCGTCACCGCCGCGCTGATCGAGGCGCGCGACAACCCGGCCAGGCTTTCCGGCAAGTTCGACGCGATCCTCTGGAACAAGCGGGTCTGGGATACCTTCATCTCCGAGATCAGCGACGAGGCGAACCGGCTCCCGGCCGAGCTCAAGTCCGCGATCGTGCGGCTGGGCGCCTGGGTCACCTACGAAACCCAGGCGGTCATGGACGGTGGCTCGCCTGACATGCTGATCGAGGTCAACCAGCAGATCATCGAGGGCCTCGCCTAGGCCCTCCTCCTCGTACCTGTAGCCGACTTCCGCCACGCCTCTGCCCTTCCAGGTAGGGGCGTTTTCGTTTGTTCCCAAGGGCTTAAGAGACAGTTTTTCCTGCCTTCGCGGCAACAACTGCCGGGCGGCCCCGGAAAAGGGACCAGGCGGCAGGGTCGAAACGCCCCGCCGGCGACCGATCCGGCCTCCAATTCATTGAATTATATGAGTTTTCTCGTCTGGCCCGGCGCTTGCTGTTGAAAGCGCGCAGGGTCCGTCAGGCCCGGCATGACCGATTGGAGTAGTCGCCGTGCCCATCAATTCGATCAACACGAACATCTCGGCGCAGATCGCCCTTCAGTTCCTGAACGGCACCAACCGCGACATGGACCAGGTCCAGCAGCGGGTGTCGACGGGCCTGAAGGTCAACGGCGCGGTCGACGACGCCTCGAGCTTCGCCATCGCCCAGGGCCTGCGCGGCGACATCAAGGCCTACAGCGCGGTCTCCCAGGGCATCGCCAACGGCCGCGGCGTCGCCACGATCGCCCTTTCGGTCGCGAGCTCGATCTCCGACCTGATCGCCGACGTGAAGAAGAAGATCATCGAGGGCATGAACGCTGCGAACACCAGCGAGCAGCAGAACATCCTGAACGCCGACTTCATGTCGCTCAGCACCCAGATCAACACCTTCATCTCGAACGCCGTGTACAACGGCCGGAACATCTTCTCGGCCGGTTCGACCTCGGTGAACGTCATCGCCAATATCGACGGCACGACGATGACGATCCGCTCGCAGAGCACCTTCAGCACCACGTCCAGCAACCTCGGCGCCCAGACGCTGAGCTCGACCGTGGCCGCCTTCAAGGCGCTGTCGGCCCTCGAGCTCGCCGAATCGGCGATCGCGATCGCGCTCGGCCAGATCGGCGCCGACGTGCGCGCCCTCAACTTCCAGACCGACTTCATCTCCCAGCTGACCGATTCGACCAATGAAGGCCTCGGCGACATCGTCGACGCGGACATGGCGAAGGAGTCGGCGAGGCTGCAGGCGCTGCAGGTGAAGCAGCAGCTCGGCGTGCAGACGCTGAACATCGCCAACCAGCGGCCGACCATCCTCCAGCAGCTCTTCCGCTAGGCCGTCGGCCCTCGACAGGAACGACGACCGGCCGCACCATGGCGCGGCCGTGACCGCCATTTCCGCATCCGCTCCCGATGTCTGAATCCCAGGCTGCCGAAACGCCCGCCGAGGCGATCGCCCGTCTCGATGCGGCGGTCCGTGCCAATCCGCTCGATCCCGAGGGTCAGTTCCGGCTCGCCAACGCCCTCCAGTCGTCGGGCGATGCAGCCGGCGCTTCGGCGGCGCTCCACCGGATCCTGGCTCTCGTTCCCGACTTCAGCGGTGCCTGGAACAACCTCGGCCTGCTTCTGGCGGTGCGGGGGCGGCTTCCGCAGGCGGCCGTCCTGCTGCGTCGGGCGATCTTCAGCAATCCTGGCAATCCGGACGGCTGGAACAATCTCGGCAACGTTCTCCTTCAGGTCGCCGACGTCGACTCGGCCGTCGCCTGCTATCGGATCGCCGTCGAGAAGAGCCCCGGCAACCCGGTCCTCCACACGAACCTGATCAACGGCATGCGGCTCGTCGACGGCATCGACGCGGCGGCCGAGCTCGCCGAGTGCCGGCGCTTCGCCGGGCGCTTCGCCGACCCGCTGGCGCCGGTCGCGCATGCTCGGCCGCGGGACCCGGAGAGGCGGCTCGCCGTCGGCTATCTCGGCGCCGACGCGCTCCGCTTCCACACCGCGTCCCGGTCGATCCTGCCGCTGGTCGAGGCGCATGACCGCAATGCGGTCGACGTCGTCCTTTTCTCGGACGTGCCGCGCGAGGCCGAGGACGAGGTCACACAGCGCTACCGGGCCGCCGCCCGCATCGTACCGACCCGCGGCCTTTCCGATGCGGCCCTCGCCGAGGCCATTGTGCGCGAGGGCATCGACGTCGCCGTCGACATCGTCGGCTATCCGCGCGGCTCGCGGCTGCTGGCGCTCGCGCGCCGCCCGGCGCCGGTCCAGGTCAACCTGCTGCTGATGGGCTCCTTCGGCATGGAGGCGGTCGGCTGGGCGATCGGCGACGATCTGCTGACGCCCGCTGGCAGCGAGCGCGACTTCATCGAGCGGCTCGCCCGCATCGACCTCGCCTTCGTCTTCGATCCGCTGCTGCCTGCGCCGCCGGTCTCGTCGCTGCCGGCCGCGAGCGGCGGTTCCATCACCTTCGCCAGCCTCAATCAGACCTCGAAGCTGTCGCCGCGCTGCATCGCGACCTGGGCCAAGATCCTCGCCGCGGTCCCGAAGTCGCGCCTCATGCTCAAGGGGCGGGCCTACGCCGACGCGACGGTCGCGGGCCGGATCCGCACCATCTTCGCGCGCCACGGCATCGAAGGCCGCCGCCTGGACCTGCGCGGCTGGACCGTCTCGCAGGCGACCCATCTCGACACCTACCGCAAGATCGACATCGCGCTCGATCCGTTCCCGTACGGCGGCGTCATCACGACTTGCGAAGCCATGTGGATGGGCGTGCCGGTCGTCAGCCTCGAAGGCGATCGCGTGCTCGGACGCTACGGCAGCGCTTTCCTCCAGACGGTAGGCCTCGGCGACCTCGTGGCGAAGGACGAAGCGGCTTACGTCGATGCCGCCGTTCGACTCGCCGGCGATCTCGGGAAGCTGGACGAGATGCGCAAAGGACTGCGCGCACGCATGGCGGGATCCAGGCTCTGCGACGGTGCCGCCTTCGCCCGTGCCGTCGAAGGCGCGTATCGCCTTATGTGGCGGGATTGGTGCGCGGCGACGTGACGGCGCCGCAGCTGAATCCATTGCCGCTGCGGCGAGCGCTCGTGGAAGAGCCGCAGATGGCGCTCGCCTGGCAGCGCCTGGGCCTGGTCCAGGCGGCCGCCGGGGAGCTGAAGGGAGCGGTCGCGGCGCTCCGCCGCGCAACCCGCATCTCGCCGGGGTCGATGGCGCCGTGGGAGAATCTCGGCCTCGCCTTGAGCGCCCTCGGCCGGTGGCCGGAAGCTTCCGCCGCCTATCATGCCGCCTTCTCGATCCGCGCCGACCGTGCCGACCTCGCGGCTGCCCTGGCGATGGCGCTCAGCAAGGCCGGTCGCCATGCCGAGGCGGCGACCGTCCTCAGCCGCGCGATCGTGCTGTCGCCGGAAGACGCGCGTCTTCGCCACGACCGGGGGATGGAGCGCGCGCTCGACGGGGACGCGGCCGCGGCGATCGCCGACTTCCGCACGGCGCTGGCCTGGGAGCCGTCCTCGTCGCACGCCCACTACGCGCTGGCGCAGTGCCACGCCCGGCTGGCGCAGAGAGACGAAGCGATCCGGCGCTATCGCTGCGTGGTGGCGCTCGACCGCGAAAGCTTCGATGCGCTGATCAACGGCGGCGTCCTGGTTCAAGGCGGCAGCGAGCCCGCCAAGGCCCGCCGCCTGTTCCGTCGGGCGGTCGCGCTCGTGCCCGCAAGCGCGATCGCCAACGGCAATCTCGCGGCGCTGGAGCTGACGCTCGGGCGGGTCGGATCGGCGATCGAAAGGCTCCGCCGGACCGTCGACATCGAGCCCGCCGCGGTCGAGGCGCATTCGAACCTGCTGCTGGCGCTCGGATACGTCGACGGAGATCCGCAGCGCTACTTCGCCGAGCATCGGCGCTGGGCGGCCCGGCACGCATCGCCCTTGCGAGCCCATATCCGTCCCTGGACCAACGACCGCGATCCCGAGCGCCGGCTTCGCATCGGCTATCTTTCTGCGGACTTTTTCGACCACGCGCTCGGCACCAACATCGCCGGGCTGATCGAGCACCACGACCGCCGCGAGGTCGAGGTCACCTGCTACGCAGAGGTCGGCCGGCCGGACGACATGACCCGGCACATCCGCGAGATCACCGACCATTTCGTCGAGACCCAGACGCTCGGCGACGCGGAGCTCGACGACCGCATCCGGGCCGACGGCATAGACATCCTGGTCGTGATGGCTGGGCACACGGCGCGGAACCGGATGACGGTCGCCGGCCGGAAGCCGGCGCCGGTCATGGTGAGCTACGCGGACTTCTCGACGACCGCCATCGAGGTCATGGACTATTGGCTCACCGACCCGATCGTGCACCCGGAAGGCGCGACGGAGGAACTCTTCACCGAGATGCTGATGCGGATCCCGATGATGGTTCTGCACCGGCCCATCGACGTGGCCCCGAAGGTAGCACCGTTGCCCGCGTCGGTACGCGGCGGGGTGACGTTCGGCTCGTTCAACAACCCGGCCAAGATCGGCGACGAGGTCGTCTCGCTCTGGTCGCGGGTCCTGAACCGGATTCCGGATGCCCGCCTGATCCTCAAGTATCGCGACGTCTACACGGTCGAGGATGTCCGCACGCGGCTGGCGCAGCGCTTTTCCGAGCACGGCGTCGAATCCTCTCGCATCATCTTCCTCGGCGGCGACCCGAACCGCGCCTCGCATTTGGCGATGGTCGGCGGCATCGATATCGCGCTGGATCCGTTCCCCTTCAACGGCTGCACGACGACGTTCGAAGCGCTGTGGATGGGTGTTCCGGTGGTAACCCTCGCCGGCCGGCGTTTCCTCGGGCGCATGGGAACGAGCTTCCTGACCCATCTGGGCCTGCCCGAGCTGGTGGCGCGGAGTGCCGACGATTACGTGCGCATCGCCGCCGGTCTCGCGTCGGATCTGCCGCGGCTCGAGGCGCTCCGCGGGAGCCTCCGCCGACGCATCATGGAATCTCCGCTCTGCGACGGCCCGGCCTATGCGCGCTCGATCGAGGCCGCTTTCCGTGGCGCGTGGCGGCGCTGGTGCGAGGCGCGCGGATGAACCGCGCCGGCGAGGCCCAGAGGTTCTTCATCGAGGGCGTGGAACGCCAGCAGCGCGGCGACCTGCTGGTGGCGGCGGCCCGATTTCGTGACGCGATCCGCTGCGTGCCCGGGTTGGCGGAGGCGCATGCCAGCCTCGGCGCCACGCTGCTGGCCCTGGGCGAGGCGAGGGGAGCGGCGCAGAGCCTGGAGACCGCGGTCGCGCTGAAGCGCGTGCAGCCGGGAGCCTGGCTCGCTCTCGGGCTCGCCCGCGGCGTTCTCGGCGATCCGCGGGCGCGCGCATCGCTGCGCTCCGCCCTCTCGCTCGATCCGGGCCAGGCGGCGGCGCATCGTGCGCTGGGTGCCGTCGCCCGGCTGCCGGCCCTCGATCCGATGGACGCGGAGGGCTGGATCGCCGCGGCGGCACGATCGATCGGGACCGGCAACCGGCTCGCCGCGTCGCGCGCCGCGCGCCGCGCCGTGGCCCTGGCGCCGGGACGGATCGAGGGGCACGGCAATCTCGGCCTGCTGATGCAGGAGCAGGGCGATCTCGATCTCGCCCGGCGTTTCTACCTGCGCGGGCTCGCGATCGACTCGGGTCATGCGGGGCTCTGGAACAATCTCGGCAACGCGCTGACCGACATCGAGGCGATCGTCTCCGCCTATCGGCGTTCGCTCGAGATCGCGCCCGACGATCTGGCGACGCACTCCAATCTGCTTTTCGCGCTCAACTACCTGCCGGGGCTCGCATCGGACGCGCTGTTCAGGGAATATCGGCAGTGGGAGGAGCGACATGCCCGGCGGCTGTACGCCGAGGCGCGCCCGCTCGCCAACGATCGCGATCCCGAGCGGCCGCTTCGCATCGGATATCTCTCGGCGGATTTCCGCTCGAACCCCATTGCGCACAACGTGATCGGCCTGATCGAACGGCGTGACCGCGACCGGTTCAAGGCCTTCTGCTATGGTGAGGTGGCGCGCCCGGACGACGTCACGCGGCGCTATCAGGCCGCTGCCGACGCCTATCGCTCGACCGTCGGCATCGGCGACGAGGACGTCGCGGCGATGATCCGCGCCGATCGGATCGACATCCTGTTCTGCATGGCAGGCCACACCGCCGGCAACCGGCTCCTGGTCTGCGCGCGCAAGCCGGCACCCGTCCAGATCAGCTACGGCGATCTTTCGACCACCGGGCTCGCGACGATGGACTGGTGGCTCACCGATCCTGTCATCCATCCGGAAGACACGCGCGAGCGTTTCACCGAACGTCTGCTCAGGGTGCCGCTGCTGGTTTTGCACGAACCCCCGGCGGATGCGCCGGCGGTCGGCCCGCTGCCGGCGAGCTCTATCGGCGTCGTCACCTTCGGTTCCTGCAACAATGCCGCGAAGCTGAACGACCGTGTGTTCGCGCTCTGGGCCCGCGTGCTCGCCGAGGTGCCGAATTCGCGGCTTCTGCTCAAGTATGTCAACTGGTTCGCCAATCCGTCGGCGCGCCGGCGCATCCTCGATGCCTTCGAGCGGCGCGGCGTCGCCGCCGGCCGCATCGTGTTCGACGGCGAGCGCCTGCCGCGGGCACGCCATCTCGAGATCCTGAACCGGATCGACATCGGCCTCGACCCGTTCCCGTTCAACGGCTGCACGACCACCTTCGAGGCGCTGTGGATGGGCGTGCCGGTCGTAACCCTTGCGGGCGAGCGCTGGCTCGGGCGCATGGGCATCGGGACCCTGTCGGCAATCGGCCTCGAGAAGCTGGCGGCGGCGGACGAGGACGCCTACGTCGCGGTGGCGCGCACGCTGGCGCGCGATCTTCCGGCACTCGCCGAGATCCGTTCGGGATTGCGGCGGCGCGTCGCGGCGTCGGCGCTGGTCGATGCCGAGGGCTATGCCAGATCGGTCGAGGCCGCGTTCAGATCGGCCTGGCACGTCTGGTGCCGGTCGTGAGCATCACCGTCGCCGATCTTCTGAAGGCGGGGCTCGCCAATCAGCGGGCAGGCCGAGACGCGGTCGCCGAGGAGATGTATCGGCGCGTGCTGCATTTCGATCCGCGGCAGCCCGATGCGCTGCATCTGATGGGTGTGCTCGAGCTCGGCCGCGGGCGGCGCGAGGCGGCGCTGGAACTCCTCGATCAGGCCGCCGCGATCGCGCCCGAGCGCGGCGATATCCGTCTCTCGCGCGCCGGTGCGCTTGCCGGGTTGTCGCGCGTGGCGGAAGCGATCGACGCCTTCGCGGCCGCGGCACGTCTCGTGCCCGATCTCGCACCGGCCCATCACGGTCTCGGCCGGTCGCTCGTGGAAGCCGGCCAGGGCGATCCGCGCGTCCACTACCGCCGAGCGCTGGCGTTGGATCCCGCCGCCGCGGCCGTGTGGAACGATCTCGGCTGGGCGATCCAGCGTGCGGTCTCGATGACTGCGGCCGGTGCGGCCTACGCGCGTGCCCTTGCGCTCACTCCGCGCGATCCGATGGTGCTCCGCAATCTCGCCGGCAGCCTCGTCGCGGCCGGCAGGGGGCCGGCCGGGCTCCGTCGCTACCGGCAGGCGGCGGCGCTCGAGCCTGCGAGCGTCGATGCCCATGCCGGCATCGCCGCATTGTTCAGCGCGTGGGGCGAGATCGACGCCGCGCATCGCAGCTACGACCATGCGGCGCATCTGGAGCATCCTCCCGCCGAAGCCTGGTCGCAGCGGCTCTTCTTCCTCAACTTCGTCCCGGGTTTCGGCTTCGCCGAGCATTTTCGCGAGAACCGGCGCTGGGCGGAGCGGGTCGAGGCCCAGGTCGGCACGATGCCGGCATTCAGCAATCCCAAGGCGGGGGACCGGCGCGTTCGCATCGCCTATGTCTCGCCCGAGCTCGTCGCCGGCCACAACCAGCTCGCCTGGCTGATGCCGCTGCTCGCGCATCATGACCGCCAAGCCTTCGAAGTCGCGGTCTATTCGGACGTGCCCCGGCCGGATCGCGGGACGGAGAGGGTGGCGGCGGCCGCCGACCGCTTCGTCGACATCCACGGCCTCCCGCGCGGCGAGCAGGCGGCCCGCCTGCGTGCCGACGGCATCGACATCGCGATCAATCTCTGCGGCTGGCGGGCAAGCGAGCGGACGCTGTTCGCGCACCGGGCGGCGCCGATCCAGGTCGCCTACGACAACCACGTGACGACGACCGGGCTCACCGCGATCGACGTGCGCATCACCGACGACGAGGTCGATCCCCCGGGCCTCGCCGATCCCTGGTACACCGAGCGGCTGGTCCGCCTGAAGACCGGCTATGCAAGCCATCATCCGCCGGAAGAAGCACCGGAGGTGAGCCCGCTTCCGGCGCGTCGGAACGGCTTCGTCACCTTCGGTTCGGTCAACCAGGTGCCCAAGCTCTCGCTGCCGGCGATCGAGCTGTGGTCGCGGATTCTCGGCGAGATGCCGGATGCGCGCCTGAGGCTGAAGGCCTACAACCTGACCGACCCTCACGTCGCCGATCTCGTCCGCGGCCGGTTCGCCGCCTTCGGCGTCGATCCGATGCGGATCGAGCTCGTCGGTGCGCTGCCCGGCCTCGCCGATCATTTCCGTGCGATCGGCGAGATCGACATCGCTCTCGATCCGTTCCCGTTCAACGGCGGCAAGAGCACCTGCGATGCGCTGTGGATGGGCGTGCCGGTGGTGACGCTGGTCGGAAACTCGCTGATGAGCCGCATCGGCGCCAGCCTCCTGACGCGAGCGGATCTTTCGGATCTGGTGGCGACCGACGAGGGGGCCTATTGCCGGATCGCGCTCGAACTCGCCCGCGATCTCGATCGGCTCGATCGCCTGCGGCGGGGCATGCGCGCGACGCTCTCCGCTTCGGTGCTGTTCGACGGCGCCGGCCACACGCGCGACCTCGAGGCCGCCTATCGCCGCCTCTGGCTCGAGTGGTGCGAGCGCGGCTGAACCTCGGGTCAGTCCAGCCTGGCGACGACGGCGTGGCCGGGGATCGCGCGACCCTGTTCGGTGCGGATGACGAGCGCCTCGCGCGCATGGATCCGCCAGCCGGTGGCACCGGCGATCCGATCGAGATAGGCGAGCGCGTGGGCGTATCGCCCGGTCTGCCTCAGGACGAAGCCGCTGCCTTCCGCATCCTCGACCGAGAACGCGAACCACGCGCCGGGCATCGCGCGTCTCTTGGCGTTGGCGAAGACGCCGTCGAGCGCGCCGACATAGACGAAGACGTCGGCGGCGACGAAGAGATCGAAGCTCTCCGCGGTCTCCGCGAGGAACGGTTCGATCGCGCCGACCGACAGCGCGTCGTAGACCGCGCGCGCCTCGGCCTTCGCGAGCATCGCCGGGGAGAGATCTACTCCGGCAAGCCGATCGACGAAGGGACGGAGGAGAGGGCCGACCAGGCCGGTGCCGCAGCCGAGATCGACGGCATTCTGGAAGCGGACGTTCGTTCCCGCGGTTTTGCGGAGCAGTCGGATGCAGCGATCCGGCTCGTAGCCGAGCGAGGCGACGAGATGCGTGTCGAAGCGGTCCGCATAGTTGTCGAACAGCCGCCTGACGAAGTCGTCCGGCGCGGCGTCCGGAGTTTCGCCGGTCATGGCGGCGATCATGTGGCGGGCGGTCGGGTGGTCGGGCTTGCGCGACAGTAGCTGGCGATAGGTGAACACCGCGTCGTCGAGGCGCCCGAGCGCCTGCAGGGCCTGGCCCATGTTGCCGAGCGCATCGGTGCGGTCGGGCTCGATCTCCAGTGCGCTCTGATAGGCGGCGATCGCCTCGTCGAGACGGTCGAGCCGCTGCAGTGCCGTTCCCAGGTTGTTGAGCGCCTCCGCGCGTCGCGGGCGAAGATCGAGTGCGCGCCTGAACGCCTCGACCGCCTCGGCCGGACGCCCGTCGAGCATCAGGCAGTTGCCGAGGTTGTACGGCATCTCGGCATCGTTGGGCTGGCGCCGCGCGGCGTCGGCGATCAGCGCTGCGCCCTCGGCGTTGCGTCCGGTCTGGTGGCAAACGAGGCCCAGCAGATGGAGCGCCTGGGGATGGCCCGGCGCGCGCGCCAGGAATTCTCGGTAGTGGGCTTCGGCTTCGGCGAGGGCGCCTGCGCGGTGGTGCCGTGCGGCTTCCTGGAGGATCGCGTCCGGCAGGCCCGACCGGCCCAGCTTCTCGCGGCGTCGGCGCTCCGCGCGGTTCATTCAGGAATTATAGCGCGGATCGAAATCCCTGCAGGTCCAGGGTTTTATCTGAGAAAAAGAGAAAATTTGCACGGCATTTGATTAAATGGGTTGTCAGGAAATTCTTTCTAGGTTAGATTTCCGTTTAGCGCAAAAAGGCGCCCGGGCCGTTCAGCTAGAAGGAGCAGGTCTAAATGGCCATCCAGAACTCCATAAACACGAATGTCGGCGCGTTCGTCGCGCTGCAGAACCTGAACCAGGTCAACTCGAAGCTGGACAAGGTCCAGAACCGGGTGTCGACGGGTCTCAAGGTCAACAACGCCATCGACGACGCGTCGAGCTTCTCGATCGCCCAGGGCGTGCGCGGCAACCTCAAGGCCTACGAGGCGGTGAGCCAGGGCCTGTCCAACGGCCGCGGCGTCGCCGCGGTGACGCTGGCGGGCGCGACCGCGATCTCCGATCTGCTCGGCGACGTGCAGAAGAAGATCACGGAAGGCCAGAACGCCGGCAACACGACCGAGCAGCAGTCCATTCTCAATTCGGACTTCAGCAATCTGGTCGCCCAGATCAACACGTTCATCACGAACGCGACCTACAACGGCCGTAACCTGCTGTCGGCCGCCTCGACCTCGCTCAACGTGATCGCCAACGTCGACGGCTCGACGCTGACCATCCGTTCGAACAGCGCATTCGCGGCGACCTCGACCAACCTGGGCGCGCAGAACATCTCCTCGACGGTGGCGGCGGCGCAGGCGCTTTCGGCCCTGTTCCTGGCGACCGCCTCGATCAACCAGGTGCTGGGCAACCTCGGCGCCGACGTGCGCTCGCTCAACTTCCAGGACGACTTCGTCTCGAAGCTGATCGACGCCACCAACGAGGGCCTGGGCTCGATCGTCGATGCGGATCTGGCGAAGGAGTCCTCGCGTCTGCAGGCCCTGCAGGTGCAGCAGCAGCTGTCGGTGACGACCCTCAACATCGCCAACGGCAATGCCCGGAACCTGGTGAACCTCTTCCAGTAGCCCCTAAGCGATGGCTCAGGGCGCCGGTAAACGGCATTTAAGGACCGAAAGTTAGCTGAACGACCCGTCATAAAGGCGGGGGCTCGAATATATGGATTGTCACGGAGGGCGATCCGGCGTACGTTTACGGTCGGTGCAAAAAAGCACCCTCATAGGCCACAGCTAGAAGGAGCTCTAAATGGCCATTCAAAATTCTATTAATACGAACGTAGGCGCGTTCGTAGCACTGCAGAACTTGAACTCGGTCAACGCGCGGCTGGACAAGGTCCAGAACCGGGTGTCGACGGGCCTCAAGGTCAACAGCGCCATCGACGACGCCTCGAGCTTCTCGATCGCCCAGGGCGTTCGAGGCAACCTCAAGGCGTACGAAGCCGTCTCTCAGGGCCTGTCCAACGGTCGCGGCGTCGCCGCGGTGACGCTGGCGGGCGCGACCGCGATCTCCGATCTGCTCGGCGACGTGCAGAAGAAGATCACGGAAGGCCAGAACGCCGGCAACACGACTGAACAGCAGTCGATCCTGAACTCCGACTTCCGCAACCTCGTCTCGCAGATCAACACGTTCATCACGAACGCGACCTACAACGGCCGTAACCTGCTGTCGGCCGCTTCGACCTCGATCAACGTGATCGCCAACGTCGACGGCTCGACGCTGACCATCCGTTCGAACAGCGCGTTCTCCGCAACCTCGGCCAACCTGGGCGCGCAGAACATCTCTTCGACGGTGGCGGCAGCTCAGGCGCTCTCGTCTCTGTTCCTGGCGACCGCCTCGATCAACCAGGTGCTCGGCAACCTCGGCGCTGACGTGCGTTCGCTCAACTTCCAGGACGACTTCGTCTCGAAGCTGGTCGACGCCACGAACGAAGGTCTCGGCTCGATCGTCGATGCGGATCTGGCGAAGGAATCGTCGCGCCTCCAGGCCCTGCAGGTTCAGCAGCAGCTGTCGGTGACGACCCTCAACATCGCCAACGGCAACTCGCGCAACCTGATCAACCTGTTCCAGTAATCCGTCGCCGGTTCCGGCGACCTCAGCGGAACGGCGGCCGCCTAGAAAGGGCGGCCGTTTCTATTTCTACCTTCGGCTTGTCGAGGCAGCGTTCGGGTCCCTATTGTGACGGCCCGCGCTCGAAGCCAGGACGGCCATGCTCACCCGCCTCTACACCCACGCTGCCTGCCTCGAACACGATCCGGGGCGGCTGCATCCCGAGCGCCCGGCGCGTCTCGAGGCGGTGCTGGCTGCGCTCGACGATCCGGCCTTCGCGGCGCTCGAGCGGGTCGAAGCGCCGCGCGCGGAACTGTCCCAGCTCGAGCGCGTGCATGATGCCGGCTACGTCGAGATGGTGCTCGCCGCCGTGCCCGCCGCCGGACGCGCGGACCTCGACGCCGACACCACGCTCTCGGCCGGATCGGGCGAGGCGGCCTTGCGCGCCGCCGGCGCGGTCTGCGCCGCCGTCGGGGCCGCGATCCGGGGCGAGGCCAGGCACGCCTTCTGCGCCGTTCGTCCGCCCGGCCACCACGCCGAGGCCGACCAGGCGATGGGCTTCTGCCTCTTCAACAACATCGCGGTCGGTGCCGCCGAGGCCAAGGCGCAGGGGCTCGACCGCATCGCCGTGGTCGACTTCGACGTCCACCATGGCAACGGCACCCAGCACATGTTCGACCACGATTCCCAGATCCTCTTCGGCTCGACCCATCAGTGGCCGCTCTATCCCGGCACCGGTGCGTCCGACGAGACCGGCATCGGCAACGTAATCAACGCGCCACTGCCGCCGCTTTCTGGGTCGGATGAGTTCCGTCAGGCGATGGCCGAGAAGATCCTGCCGGCGATCGACCGCTTCCGCCCGGACCTGATCATGATCTCGGCCGGGTTCGACGCCCATTGGCTGGATCCGCTGGGCTCGCTCAATCTCGACGAGGCCGACTACGTCTGGATCACCGAGGAGTTGTGCCGGCTCGCCGACCGCCATGCCGAGGGAAGGGTGGTCTCGAGCCTGGAGGGCGGCTACGACCTGGATGCGCTGGCCGCCTCGGCAGCGGCGCACGTGAAGGCGCTCATGGACTGGCGCACGGGATCTAGGTAAGAGACGAAGACCATGGCTGCGCCCCAGAACTCCGCCCAGATCCCCGCCGACATCGCCAAGCTCAGCTTCGAGGACGCCCTCGCCGAGCTCGAGCAGATCGTCGGCCGCCTCGAGGCCGGACGCTCCAAGCTGGATGATGCGATCGCCGCCTATGAGCGCGGCGCGCTGCTCAAGCGCCATTGCGAGGCCAAGCTTCGCGAGGCGCAGATGAAGGTCGAGCAGATCCAGCTCCAGCCGGACGGCTCGCTCGCCACCAAGCCGCTCGATACCAAATAGCGTGGTGAGCCAGGAACAGTTCCTCGCCGCGCTCGGCGAGACCGCCGAGGCGGTGGCCGGCGTCATGGAATACCTGCTGCCGGCGCCGACCGGGCCGGAGGCGAAGCTCGCCGAGGCGATGCGCTACGCGGTGCTGGGCGGCGGCAAGCGGCTGCGCGCCTTCCTCGCGATCGAGAGCTCCAAGCTGTTCGGCGTCGCGCGCGGCTGCGGGCTCCGCGTCGCCGCGGCGATCGAGTTCCTGCACGGGTATTCGCTGATCCACGACGACCTGCCGGCGATGGACGACAGCGATCTCCGCCGCGGCCGGCCGAGCGTGCACAAGGCCTTCGACGAGGCGACCGCGATCCTCGCCGGCGATGCGCTGCTGACATTGGCCTTCGAGGTGCTGGCGGAGGTCGATACGCATCCCGATCCGGTCGTCCGGGTCGAGCTGGTGCGGCGCCTGGCACAGGCCGGCGGCGCGCGTGGCATGTGCGGTGGCCAGATGCTCGACCTGCTCGCCGAGAAGGAGCCGCTCGACATCCCGGCGATCACCCGCCTTCAGCGCCTCAAGACCGGCGAAATCTTCGCCTTCTCCTGCGAGGCCGGGGCGATCCTCGGCAAGGCGGCTCCCTCGGTACGCCACTCGCTGACCGCCTACGCCCATTCGCTCGGCCTGGCCTTCCAGATCGCCGACGACCTGCTGGATGCGACCGGCGACGCCAGGACGACCGGCAAGCCGACCGGCCAGGACGAGGTCGCGGGCAAGGCGACCTTCGTCTCTGTGCTCGGTCTCGAACGGGCCCGCGCCCAGGCATGGCGCCTGGCCGAGCAGGCGATCGAGCACCTTGATTTGTTCGAGGATAAGGCCGACCTTTTGCGGGCTGCGGCCCGCTTCGCCGTCGACCGCCGCGCCTAAACAACGCCTTTAGAGCGGCTTGATGACATCGAACCGGACACCGCTCCTCGATCGCGTGCGCGAGCCCAAGGATCTGCGTGGCTTCGGCTCCGCCGAGCTGAAGCAGCTCGCCGAGGAGCTTCGCCACGAGACCATCGATGCGGTGAGCCGCGTCGGCGGGCATCTCGGCGCCGGCCTCGGCGTCGTCGAGCTCACGGTCGCGCTGCATCACGTGTTCCAGACGCCGGACGACCGTCTCGTCTGGGACGTCGGTCACCAGGCTTATCCGCACAAGATCCTGACCGGGCGGCGCGACCGCATCCGCACGCTGCGCCAGGGCGGCGGGCTTTCCGGCTTCACCAAGCGCGCCGAGAGCGTCTACGACCCGTTCGGCGCCGCGCACTCCTCGACCTCGATCTCGGCCGCGCTCGGCATGGCCGTGGCGCGCGACCTCAAGGGCGAGCGGCGCAACGTGATCGCGGTGATCGGCGACGGCGCCATCTCCGCCGGCATGGCCTACGAGGCGATGAACAACGCCGGCGCGCTCGGCCGTAGGCTGATCGTCGTGCTCAACGACAACGAGATGTCGATCGCGCCGCCGGTCGGCGCGATGAGCAGCTATCTCTCGCGCCTCAGCTCGTCCAAGTCCTATCGCGGTTTCCGCGACGCGATGAAGGAGTTGGCGCGCGCCTTCCCGAAGCCGCTGGAAGAGGCTGCCCGGCGTGCGGAGGAATTCGCGCGCGGCTTCGCCGGCGTCGGCGGCGGCACGCTGTTCGAGGAGATGGGCTTCTACTATGTCGGCCCGGTGGATGGTCACGACCTCGACCATCTGGTGCCGATCCTCAAGAACCTGCGCGACACGGAGACCCGGAAACCGGTCCTGCTGCACGTGGTGACGCAGAAGGGCAAAGGGCATCCCTTCGCCAAGGAGTCGGAGGAGCGCTACCACGCGGTCGGCAAGTTCGACGTGGTGACCGGCGCGATGGCGGCGTCCAAGCCAGGCCCGCCGACCTACACCAAGGTTTTCGGCGAGAGCCTGATCCGCGAGGCGGCGAAGGACCCGGCGATCGTCGCGATCACCGCGGCGATGCCGTCCGGCACCGGCGTCGATCTCTTCGCCAAGCGCTTTCCGCTCCGTACCTTCGACGTCGGCATCGCCGAGCAGCACGCGGTCACCTTCGCCGCTGGGCTCGCGAGCGAAGGCATCAAGCCGTTCTGCGCGATCTACTCGACCTTCCTGCAGCGCGCATATGACCAGATCGTCCACGACGTGGCGATCCAGCGCCTGCCCGTGCGCTTCGCGATCGACCGCGCCGGGCTCGTCGGTGCCGACGGGCCGACCCATGCCGGCAGCTACGACGTGACCTACCTCGCGACCTTGCCCGACTTCGTCGTGATGGCGGCGTCCGACGAGGCCGAGCTCGAGCGCATGGTCGCGACTTGCGTCGCCATCGACGACCGCCCGTCCTCGGTGCGCTATCCGCGCGGCGAGGGCACGGGCGCGGTCCGCTCCGAGACTCCGGAGCCGCTGGAGATTGGTCGCGGCCGCGTGCTGCGCGAGGGCTCGCGGATCGCCATCCTGTCACTGGGCGGGCGTCTCCAGGAAGTGATGACCGCGGCGGAGGAGCTGTCGGCACGTGGGCTCTCGACCACCGTCGCCGATGCCCGTTTCGCCAAGCCGCTCGACACCGACCTGATCCGGCGCCTGGCACGGAACCACGAAGTGCTGATCACCATCGAGGAAGGCGCCATCGGCGGCTTCGCCGCGCATGTGCTGCAGCACCTGGCGACCTCCGGCCTGCTCGACCACGGGCTCAAGGTCCGGCCGATGACCTTGCCCGACCGCTTCGTCGAGCACGACACGCCGCAGCGGCAATACGCCGACGCCGGCCTCGACGCGAAGGCGATCGTCGCGACCGCGCTCGCGGCTCTCGGACAAGCCTCCTCGCAAGCCAGGGCATGAGCGGCAAGCGGCGGCTCGACGAGCTGCTGGTCGACCGCGGCCATGCCGAGACGCGCACCAAGGCCCAGGCGCTGATCCTCGCCGGCCTCGTCTTCGATGGCGGTGGCCAGCGCCTCGACAAGGCGGGGAAGACCCTGGCGGACGACGCCGCGATCGAGGTCAAGGGAAAGGATCATCCTTGGGTGTCGCGCGGCGGCATCAAGCTCGCGGCCGGCCTCGACCGCTTCGCGATCGACCCCACGGGCTTCGTCTGCCTCGACGTCGGTGCCTCGACCGGCGGCTTCACCGACGTGCTGCTGAGCCGAGGCGCCGCGAAGGTCTATGCGGTCGACGTCGGCCACAACCAGCTCGCCTGGAAGCTGCGCGAGGATCCGCGCGTGGTCGTCATGGAGAAGACGAACGCTCGTCATCTCACCGCGGCGGAGATCCCGGAGCCGATCGATCTCGTCGTCTGCGACGCGAGCTTCATCCCGCTGCACCTCGTGCTGGCGGCACCGCTCGGCCTCGCGCGCGGCGGCGCGCGCCTCGTGGCCTTGATCAAGCCGCAGTTCGAGGTCGGCAAGGAGCGGGTCGGGAAGGGCGGCATCGTCCGCGATCCGGCCCTGCACGAAGAAGTCTGCGATGCCGTTCGCCGCTGGCTCGAGGAGAGCGGCTGGCATGTGCTCGGCATCGAAGGCTCGCCGATCACCGGCGCCGACGGCAACCGCGAATTCCTGATCGCGGCGGAGAAGGTCGGATCTTGAGCGGGAGAGAAGAAAAGGGATGCTGGCCGGCTTGAACCGGCAAGCATCCGGAGGGAAGTCGGCGCCCTACTTGAACAGGACGAAGGCGCTGGAGAGCGTGATCCAGACGCCCCAGGCGATCGGGATCCCGACGACCGCCCAGGCGAGGATGGAGGTGGCGTTGAGCTGCCACTGGCCGATCCCCATCGAGCCCGGCGTGGTCAGCGCCGCCGCCTGCGCGCTGCGCGCCTGCAGGGCCGCCACATCCTCGTCCTTCATGAACCAGTGCCGGGCAAGCGGCTTCACCATCATGTTGCAGATGAAGCCCAGCACCAGCATGCCGGCGAGGATGTACATCGTCGTGTCGTAGAGCGACTCGCGCGGGATGCCGGCGGCGATCTGCGCCTCGCGGATGTAGTTGACGACCACGGGACCGATGATCCCGGCCGTAGACCAGGCGGTCAGCAGGCGCCCGTGGATCGCGCCGACGAACTGCGTGCCAAAGATGTCGGCGAGATAGGCGGGCACCGTCGCGAAGCCGCCGCCATACATCGAGAGGATGATGCCGAAGGCGAGGACGAACATGGCCTTGCTGCCGATATGGGCCAGCCACGGTGTGCTCGCATACAGCACGATGCCGAGCGCGAAGAAGGTGTAGTAGGTTGTCTTCCGGCCCATGAAGTCCGACATCGAGGCCCAGAAGAAGCGGCCGCCGATGTTGAACAGCGAGAGGAGGCCGGTGAATCCAGCCGCGATCGCCGCCACCATCGTCCGCTGCTCGGGGCTGAGGGCGCCGAACTTGACGTCGGGCTGGCCGATGAGCGCGCCGCCGAAGATCTCCTGGAGCATCGGCGAGGCCATGCCGATCACGCCGATGCCGGCCGACACGTTCAGCGTCAGCACCAGCCAGATCATCCAGAACTGCCTGGTCTTGTGCGCGTCCTTCAGATGCACGTGGCCGTCGGCGATCATCGCGTTCTGCGCCGCTGACGGTGCCCAGCCCTCCGGCCGCCAGCCTACCGGCGGCACGCGATAGCCGAAGGCGCCGCCGATCATGAAGACGAAGTAGATGATGGCCATCGCGACGAAGGTCTCCCAGACGCCGACGGAAGTCGGCGTGCGGAAGTGATTCATCAGGATGTTGGCCAGCGGCGCTCCGATCATCGCGCCGCCCCCGAAGCCCATGATCGCCATGCCGGTCGCCATGCCGCGGCGATCGGGAAACCACTTCACCAGGGTCGAGACCGGCGAGATGTACCCGAGGCCGAGGCCGATGCCGCCGATCACGCCGGTGCCGACCCACATCATCCACAGCTGATGGGTGGCGACGCCGACCGCCGAGATCAGGAGTCCGCCGCACCAGCAGAGCGCCAAGACCACGCCGGCCTTGCGCGGGCCCGCGCGTTCGAGCCAGCCGCCCCAGGTCGCCGCCGCGATGCCGAGCAGCACGAAGAACAGCGTGTACATCCATCCGAGATCGGCGATGCGCCAGTCGCAGGTCCGCGTGAACAGCGAACCGACGATGCCCATGTCCGGCGGGCAGGCGACCGAGTTCTGAATGCCGATCGCGCGCGACAGCGGCAGCCAGAAGACGCTGAATCCATAGGCCATGCCGATGCAGAGATGGATCGCGAGCGCCGCCGGCGGCACCAGCCATCGGTTGAAGCCGGGCTTGGCGATGATGCGTTCGCGATCGAGGATGCCGGCGGCACCGGCTAGTCCCGTCTCGGTTGTCGTGATCGAGGTCATGGACGCTGCTCCCTGGAGTGAGGTGATCGGCCTCGTCTATCGATTTCGACGACTCAATCGGTCGGGGCCGACCGAGGCTTGCGCAGGAGCCTCGGTTCATCGGTTTGATTTGGTTGAATTTCCCCGCTCGATGTGCGGACACGACGCGCGTCCGCCCCTCAACAGCAGCAGGAGAAGGGGGACAGCTTCAACAAAGCCGTCCCGTCTATCGATAGGCGCCGTCTATCGGCCGGCGCGCGGGTCGGGATTGAGGCCGGCGGAGACCCGGCGCGCCTCGGCGACCAGGGCCGCCGTCAGCGGCGTCATCGGCTCGCGCCTGGGAACGACCAGGCCGATCGTGGGATAGGGCTCGCTGGCGACGATGGGGATCGAGCGGATCGTGTCGACGAGGCCCAGGACCTCGGCGAGCTGCAGCGGCATGACGCTCGCCCACTGGCCGGTCCGGATGTGGGTGAACAGGACCGTCATCGAGTTCGACACCAGCATCGGCGACGGCTCGCATCCGGCATCGCGGAGGAAGCGGTCGATGATCCGCCGGCTCTGCGTGTCCGGCGTCAGGAGGCAGAGCGGGATCTGCCCGACCTCGGCCCAGGTCACCTCGTCGCGGTCGCCGAGCGGGCTGCTCGCCGAGGTCACCAGCCGGTACTGCTCCCGATAGAGCGGCACGGTCTGCACCCGCCCGATCGGGTCGTTGTCGACATAGGTGATGCCCGCCTCGATCTGGAGGTTCTCCAGCAGGTCGAGGATCTCGACCGAGGTCCTGGACAGGACCGTGAACGACACGTCCGGGTGCCGCGCCCGATAGGGCGTGGTCAAGGTCGCCACTATCGCCAGGGTCGTCGGAATCGCCGCGATCCGCACATGGCCGGCGAGGCCATGCGTCATCGCCTTCATCTCGAGCCGCATGGCGCGCGAGTCGCCGACGATGCGCCGCGCCCATTCGAGCACGCGCTCGCCTTCCGGCGTGAAGTGATGGAAGCGCGATCCCCGCTGCACCAGCAGCACGCCCAGCATGTCCTCGAGCTGCTTGATGCCCGCCGACAACGTCGGCTGCGTCACGCCGCAGGATTCGGCGGCACGGCCGAAGTGTCGCTCCTTGGCGAGCGCGATCACGAACTCGAGCTTCTCGATCATGGTGCCCGGGAGTGCAGTCCGGCCACCGCCATCGTGTCAAGCGACGAGGCTCAGCGGAGCTGAATTCCGGCTTCGGGGATCAGGCGGGTGAATGCGGCGAGCCAGCGGACGCCTTGGAACATCGTCTCGATTTCTTCCGGCAGATCGCCCGACATCACGGCATCGCGCAGCACCTGCCAGGGTGTCTTCGATTCCGGGAAGGTCGCGACGCTGACCTTGGCGTCGGCGGCGAGCCCCGCGAGCTGCTTTGCGGCGGCTATTGCCGCGACATAGTCGCCTTCGCTGTCGATCAGCTTTCGCGCCAGCGCGTCCTGGCCGGTCCACACGCGTCCGCGCGCGGCCTGGTCGACCTCGGCCGGCGTGAGCTTCCGCGCGTCGGCGACCTTCTGCGTGAAGTCGAGATAGGCGCGGTCGAACATCGCCTCGACGCGGCGCCGTTCCTCGTCGGTGAAGGGACGTGTCATCCGCCACATGCCGGCATGCGCGCCGACCTCGATCGGATCGGTCGCTACGCCCAGCGTCTTCAGGAGCTCGGCCGCGACCACCTTGCCGCCGACAACGCCGACCGATCCCGTGAGCGTGCCCGGCGAGGCGATGATGCGATCGGCGGCGAGCGCCACGAAGTAGCCGCCGGATGCGGCGACGTTCTTGAGGCTCGCGACCACGGGTTTGGACTTCCGGGCGCGCCGGACCTGGTCGAAGATCGTATCGGAAGCGACGTAGGAGCCACCGGGGCTGTCGATGCGCAGCACGATCGCCACGACGCTGGAATCCTCCGCGGCTTCCTCGAGCGCCTTGCCGATGCGATCTGCAGAGAAGCGGGGCATGCCGTAGCTGCGGCCGTCGGTGCGGGTCACCTCGCCGTCGCCATGGATCACGGCGATCGTTGGCCCGCTGGTCCAGGGCGAGCCCAGGCGTCGGAAGTAGCGTTCGAGCGTCACCGGCTCGGCCTTGCCGTCGCGGGCGCCGGCGGCATCGATCGCGTCGGTCCGGTATCCGAGCTTGTCGACGAGCTGTCCCTGCAGCGCTTCCGCGGACGAAAGCGGCGCATTCGAGACCAGGGTGCGCAGCGACGCTTCAGGGATCTTCCGGCCCTCGGCGGCGCCTTTGACCATCTGGTCGAACCAGTTGCGCACGGCCCGGCCGAGATTCTCGCGCACCGGCTCGGAGAAGCTGGTGCGCGTCACCGGCTCCATCGCGCCCTTGTACTCGTGGCGCTGGATCATGTCGGCGGAGAGGCCGAGCTTGTCGAAGGTGTCCTTGACGAAGACGCCTTCGAGCGAGAGGCCGGTCCACGACCAGTCGCCCGACGGCTGCATCCACACCTGGTCGGCGGACGACGCGAGATAGTAGGCGGCGCCACCACCGAGCCCGCCCTCGCCGAAGGCGTCGGCGAAGGCGACGACCGGCTTGCCGCTGTCACGGAAGCGCGCGATCGCCTGGCGCAGCTCCTGCGCCTCGGCGAGCCCGGGACTGGCGCGCCCGAGATCGAGCAGCAGTCCCTTGACCTTGGGATCGGTCTCGGCGCGCGTCAGGGCCGCGATCGCATCCTCAAGGCCGAGGCGGCGGCTGCGGAGCGCGCTCAGCAGGCTCTCGTCGTCCGAGGAGCCGAGCTTCCCGTCGATGGTCAGCGTCAGCACCATGGAGGAGGGGAGCGACTCGCGCTTGATGCCGGGGATCGGCACCACGAAGAGCGCGATCGCGACGAGGACGGCCATCGCGACAACGGTGCCGCCGACGATCGCGAACAGGAAGGTGAGGATCCGCCACACCACTCGGCCCAGCCAGCGCAGCAGCCACATCGGTCGAGCCTCATGGAGACAAGGGTTGATCCTCGCGGATCAAGGGGTTGGTGAGGATTTAAGAACGCCGGGGCGGGCTGTCCAGATGCAGGCCTTGACGGACGGCATGGCAAGGATTATTTGCAATTAAGAGTGATTATTAAAAAGGCGATCCCATGATCCGTGACCTCGCCAAGACCGGCACTTTCGCGGCGCTGCATTTCGCCGTCGGCTTCGGCGTCAGCTACGCCTTCACCGGCTCGGTCGCGATCGCGACCGGCATCGCGCTGGTGGAACCGGCGGTGAACACGATCGTCTTCTTCTTCCACGAGCGCGCCTGGCGCCGTTGGCCGGCGCTTCAGCCGCTGGTCCAGGCGACGATCTTCCGGAAGACCTCCGCCATTCCCTCGGGCGGCCTCTGACCCGGGACGTTCAGCGAATGGTCGGCACCCGGGAGCCTGAGCGCCGCGGCCTCGCGTCCGCCCGCGCGGAGGCGCGATACCAGCGTGTCATGGGCGAGCACGGGCCAGTTCGCGTCGGCATCACCCTGGGCGGCGAACACCTTGGCCTTCGAGGCGAGGAGATCGGCGACCGGATCGGCGACGAGGAAGCCTGACCAACGCCGGTGCGGGTGGCCGAGCACGAGATCGGTCGCGCTGTCGGGAGCGGCGCGGACTTTCGCGATCATCGCCAGCGTGTCGGCGCGCGGCCGTTTCCGTCCTTCACCCCAGGCGACGAGCTCCTCGATCGGATCCGGCCCGGGCGAGGCGAGCAGCGCCGCGTGGCTGATCGCGGCGTCGAGTCTGGCGAGGCGCGCGGCGAGCACGCCGCCCTCGGAATGGCCGATGACCAGGATGCGGTCGGCGAGGACGCCTTGAAGCGTGCGCGCCGCATCGAGCGATGCCTTCAACGCCTCGGCCCAGCGCTCGACCGTGTGCTCCTCGAGGAAGACCCGCGGACATCCCTCGGCGGTGCCGCCGGCCGGCGGCTCGTCGATGCCGCGGGCCCCCGGCTTCTCGACCGCGAGCACGCGATAGCGCTCGCCGCCGACGCTGCGGAAGACGTTGTGGTAGCCGACCGCGCTCATGGTGCCGTCGGCGAGGCGGCGGAAGAGGGCGCTGCATCCCGAGCCCTGGATCACCAGGGCGAGCGGCTTCGGCGTCGCGCTGTCGGAGAGATAGAAGGTGATCGTGCGGCCGAGGCCGTCGGTCGCGCTCAGGCGCTCGAACTGCGTGCCCTGGAGGCGCTCGGCGAACGCCGGCGCGACGACGAGAAGAAGGGCGAAGGCGCTTAGGAGGCGCCGCATTGCGCGCGATGGCGCAGCAGGTGGTCGGCGAGCACGACGGCCATCATCGCTTCGCCGACCGGGACCGCGCGGATACCGACGCAAGGGTCGTGACGTCCCTTGGTCATGATCTCGGTCTCGTTGCCGTTCACGTCGACGGTCTTCCTCGGCGTCAGGATCGAGCTGGTCGGCTTCACCGCGAAGCGGACGACGACGTCCTGACCCGAGGAGATGCCGCCGAGGATGCCGCCGGCCTGGTTGGAGAGGAACTCGACCGAGCCTGCTTTCATCCGCATCTCGTCGGCGTTGCTCTCGCCGGTGAGCTCGGCCGACGCCATGCCGGCGCCGATCTCCACGCCCTTGACCGCGTTGATGCTCATCATCGCTTTGGCGAGGTCGGCATCGAGCTTGTCGTAGATCGGCTCGCCCAGGCCCGCCGGCACGCCCGAGGCCACGACCTCGATCACGGCGCCGACCGACGACCCGTTCTTCCGCACCTCGTCGAGCACGCCGTGCCAGGCCTGGGCCGCGACCGGATCGGGGCACCAGAACGGGTTGTTGGCGCACTCGTCCCAGCTCCAGCGCGACCGCTCGATGCGATGCGATCCGACCTGCACCAGCGCACCTTGGATCTTGATGCCGTCGCCCAGGATCTTCCGCGCTATCGCGCCGGCGGCGACGCGGCTCGCGGTCTCGCGTGCCGAGGAGCGGCCGCCGCCGCGATAGTCGCGGATGCCGTACTTCTTCCAGTAGGTATAGTCGGCGTGGCCGGGGCGGAACTTGTCCTTGATGTCGCCGTAGTCCTTCGAGCGCGCGTCCTCGTTCTCGATCATCAGCGAGATCGGCGTGCCGGTGGTGACGCCCTCGAACACGCCGGAGAGGATCTTCACCTGGTCGGGCTCGCGCCGCTGCGTGGTGAAGCGCGACTGGCCGGGCTTGCGCTTGTCGAGGAAGACCTGGATGTCGGCCTCGGTCAGCGGGATGCGCGGCGGCGTACCGTCGACGACGCAGCCGATCGCCGGCCCGTGGCTCTCGCCCCAGGTGGTGAAGCGGAACGCCTCGCCGAAGCTGTTGCCGGCCATCGTCAGACGACAGCGATGTCGGGCGCGTCGACCGCCTTCATGCCGACGACGTGATAGCCGCTATCGACGTGATGGGTCTCGCCGGTGACGCCGCTCGAGAGGTTGCTCAGGAGATAGAGCCCGGCGCCGCCGACGTCCTCGAGCGTCGTGTTGCGCTTGAGCGGGGAGTTGTACTGGTTCCACTTGAGGATATAGCGGAAGTCGCCGATGCCGGACGCCGCCAGCGTCTTCACGGGGCCGGCGGAGATCGCGTTCACGCGGATGTTCTGCCCGCCGAGGTCGGCCGCGAGGTAGCGAACGCTCGCTTCCAGCGCCGCCTTGGCGACGCCCATGACGTTGTAGTGTGGCATCACGCGCTCGGCGCCGTAGTAGGTGAGCGTCACCATGCTGCCGCCCTCGGTCATCAGCGGCGCCGCGCGCTGCGCGCAGGCGGTGAACGAGTAGCAGGAGATGTCCATGGTCAGCAGGAAGTTCTTGCGCGTGGTCGCGACGTACTTCCCGGTCAGCTCTTCCTTGTTGGAGAAGCCGATCGCGTGCACCAGGAAGTCGAGCTTGCCCCACTCGGCGGCCAGGGTCTCGAAGACCTTGTCCATGCTGGGCTCGTCGGTCACGTCGCAGGGCAGCACGATCTTCGAGCCGACGGACGCGGCGAGCGGCTCGACACGCTTCTTGAGCGCGTCGCCCTGATAGGTGAAGGCGATCTCGGCACCCTGCGCGGCGAGCGCCGACGCGATGCCCCAGGCGAGCGAGCGGTCGTTGGCGACGCCCATGATCAGGCCGCGCTTGCCCGCCATCAGTCCAGAGCCGGCTGCCGGTTGAGACGTCATCAGGTCCTCGTTCTAGGTGCGGGGGTCTTGAATGCGTGGATTGGCGCTGCGATCACGACTCCAGCCCCGCCTTCTTGCGCGGCTGGTAGTTCTTCGGCTTCCACTTCTCGAGGAAGCGCTCGAGCTCGCGGTCGGGCTCGTCGGGAAGGGCGATGCGGATGCGGACGTACTGGTCGCCGCGCGGGCCGCCCTTGGCGTCGATGCCCTTGCCCTTGAGGCGGAGCGTGGTGCCGGCGTTCGAGTTCTCCGGCACGCGGAGCGTCACCTTGCCGTCGATCGTCGGCACCGTGATCGCGGCACCCGCGACGACCTCGTGCAGCGTCACCGGCAGGTCGAGATGGACGTCGTTGCCCTTCCGCTCGAAGAACGGGTGGGGCAGAACCTGGATGTCGACATAGGCGTCGCCCGCCTCGCCGCCGGCGGCGCCGGGCTTGCCCTGGCCCTTGAGGCGCAGCTTGGCGCCATCCTCGGTGCCGGGCGGGATGGTGAGGTCGAGCGCCTTGCCGTCGGGGAACGACACCCGCTTCTTGGCGATGCCGGCCGCGGCCTCGATGAAGTCGAGCTTCAGCGCATAGGTGACGTCGGCGCCGCGCTCGGGCCGCGGGGCGCCGCCCGGGCGGCGCTTGCCGCCGGCGGTGCCGCGCGTCGCCTGGCGGATGAACTCGTCGAAGATGTCGTCGGCGGCGCCGAACGGGCTGCCGGCGAAGGGATCGCCGTTACCGGGACCGGCGCCGGCATTGGCCCGGGCGCCCGAGCGTGCACCCCGCCAGAAGCCGCCGCCGCCCCGCTGCTCGTTGCCGGAGCCGTCGATCTCGCCGCGGTCGTACTTGGCGCGCTTGTCCGCGTCGCCGACGATGTCGTAGGCGGCGTTCACGTCCTTGAACTGCCGCTCGACATCCGGCTTTCCCGGATTGAGGTCAGGATGGAACTTCTTGGCGAGCTTGCGGTAGGCGGACTTGATCTCGTCCTGGCTCGCACCGCGGGTAACGCCAAGGGTCTGGTAAGGATCGCGCATCAAGGGTCCGGTTACGACGGACCCGCATCATAGCGCAAGAGCCCGCCACGCCTCGGGATTTTACGCCCGAGGCGTGGAGATATGGGGGTTACTGAACGACTTTCCAGGAGCCGTCGGGCTGCCTGCAGGCGGTGCCGTAGGCCTGCTCCTGCTTGCCGCCGACGATGATCGTGTTCTGGAATTCCCGGCAATAGGCGCCGCCCTGGGCGGTGCCCTCGCGGGTCGTGACGATGGTGCCGGAATTCCCGGACTGCGGGTTGTTCCAGGTGATGCGCTCGCCGACCGGCGCGGTGTAGGCGCGGGCCTGGGCGCGGTCGTGCGCGGCGCGATCGGCCGAATCGAGGCTCTTGCCGACCTCGCTGCCGAGGAAGGCGCCGAGCAGCGTGCCGGCGGCGATCGCGGCGACGCTGCCGGTTCCGCGGCCGAACTGGCTGCCGATGGCGGCACCGCCGATGGCGCCGGCGACCGTGCCCACGCCCTGCTTCGGACCGGTGCCTTCGCAGCCCGCCAGCACCAGCGCGGCCATGCCGACCGCTGCGATCTTCATCTTCATCTCGGATTCGTCCCTCTGGCTTCTGTTCGCTTGCGACAACGGGCGGCTTTCACCCGCCGTTCCTTCATCGGCATATAATAGCCCCGATGTAGGCAACAAAGTGGCGTGGATCACACTAGGCAGCGGACCCATGACTGACACGGACGAAGGCGATCCGATCCTGCTCTTCCATCGCTGGCTCGAAGAAGCCAAGACCAGCGAGCCGAACGACCCGACGGCGATGACGCTGGCGACGGCCGATGCCGCCGGCCGTCCCTCGGCGCGCATGGTGCTGCTCAAGGACGCGGATGCACGCGGCTTCGTCTTCTATACGAACCTCGAAAGCAGGAAAGGCGGCGAGCTGAAGGCCAATCCGCGAGCGGCGCTGCTCTTCCACTGGAAGTCGCTGCGCCGCCAGGTGCGGATCGAAGGCCCGGTCACCGCGGTCGACCCGGTCGAGGCCGACGCCTACTACGCGACCCGGGCCCGCGGCAGCCAGATCGGCGCCTGGGCCTCCGACCAGTCGCGGCCCCTGGAGAGCCGCTTTCACCTGGAGAAGCGGGTCGCCGAGGTGACGGCCAAGCACCTGATCGGCTCCATTCCCCGCCCGCCCCACTGGTCGGGCTTCCGGGTGGCGCCGGAGGCGATGGAGTTTTGGCAAGACAAACCGTTCCGTCTACATGACCGGCTGGTCTACCGCCGGGAGGGTGCCGGCTGGTCCATGTCGCGGCTTTTCCCATGAAGTCCGCGCGATGACTCCGGGGGATACCCCGACTGCGCGGCGGCTGATGCGGCTCGCGACCTATGCCGCGGTCGCGCTCGCCTGCGGCCTCGCCCTGGTCAAGGCGGTCGCCTGGCAGGCGACCGGATCGGTCGCCGTGCTGTCGAGCCTGGTCGACTCGCTGATCGACGCGGCCGCCTCGCTGGTGAACCTGGTCGCGATCCGGCGGGCGCAGGTGCCGGCCGACGACGATCATCGCTTCGGTCACGGCAAGGCCGAGCCGCTGGCGGCGCTGGGCCAGGCCGCCTTCGTCGCCGGGTCAGGGCTACTCGTCGTGCTGCAGGCCGCCGGCAGCCTTCTCCAGCCGCGCCCGATCCAGAACGCCTCGATCGGGCTTGCGGTCATGTGCGTGTCGATCGTCGCGACCTTCGCGCTCGTGCGCTTCCAGGCCTATGTCGTGAGGCGGTCGGGATCGGTCGCGATCCGCGCTGACCGACTGCACTACACCGGCGACGTGCTGATGAACGGCAGCGTCATTCTCTCCCTGGCGCTGGCCCAGTGGCTGGGCATCCAGTGGATCGACCCGATCTGCGGCATCGCCATCGCCGGCTACATGCTGTTCGGGGCCGTCCAGATCGCGCGCACGTCCCTCGACATGCTGATGGACCGCGAGCTCTCGGACGAGGTGCGCCTGCAGATCGAGGCCATCGCCAAGCGTCACCCGGAAGTCCTAGCGGTGCACGATCTCCGCACGCGCAGCTCCGGACCTCGTGTCTTCATCCAGTTCCACATGGTGCTGCCGGCGGAGATCAGCCTGTCGCGCGCCCACATCATCAGCGACGAGGTCGAGGCGGCTCTGTTCGAGGCGTTTCCGGGCGCCGAGATCCTGATCCATCAGGATCCGACCGATGCGGCCGAGCCGGAGATGGCGTCATGAGCGAGCGCCGGACCGCGATCGTCACCGGCGCCTCGCGCGGCATCGGGCACGCGACCGCGCGCCTGTTCGCCGATCGCGGTTGGCGCATCCTCACCACCTCGCGCGAGGACGTGCCGCCGGACTGCCTGCGCGACCCGGCCTGGACTCGGCACATCGTCGCCGACCTGGGCGAGCCGGGAAGCATCGAGCGCTTCGTCGACGAAGCGAACGCGACGCTCGGCGAGGCGCCGCTCCATGCGCTGATCAACAACGCCGGGTGGTCGCCGAAGACGCCCTTCAAGGAGCGGCTGGGCGTGCTCAACGGCGACCTCGATGCCTGGCGGCAGGTGTTCGAGCTCAACTTCTTCGCGCCGCTCAAGCTCGCCCGCGGCTTCGCTTCGGCGCTCCATCGTGGCAAGGGCGCGATCGTCAACGTCACCTCGATCGCGGGCCACGCGATCCATCCTTTTGCCGGATCGGCCTATTCGACCTCGAAGGCGGCGCTCTCGGGCCTCACCCGCGAGATGGCGGCGGAGCTGGCGCAGCTCGGCATCCGCGTGAACGCGGTGGCGCCGGGCGAGATAGAGACCGCGATGCTGTCGCCGGAGACCGAGGTGCTGCTGCCGAGGATTCCGCTGAACCGCCTGGGTCAGCCGGACGAAGTCGCGAAGACGGTCTACTACCTCGCCAGCGAGGAGTCGGCCTACGTGACCGGCACGGAGGTCTTCATCACCGGCGGGCAGCACCTGTTCTGAAGGTCAGAACGGCTTCCGCTGACGCTCGCACCACGAGATCTTGGCGTCGATCTGCTCGATCTCGAGATCGAGCCAGGCCGCGAGCGGCGAGGCCGGGTCGGTCGCGCAGCGCAGGTCGGCGAGGCGCGCGTGCTCGCCGATCAGCGCATCCGCCAGGAAGTCCAGCTGGTCCATCCGGCCCTCGGGCGCCAGCAGGTCGAGGAAGCGGAGCTTGAGCGCCACCACGAGGCGGTTGATCTCGCCGCCCTGGATCTTGAGCGGGGCCGAGAGCAGCCGCGACAGCGCGGCACGGCCGGCCTCGGTCAGCTCGAGCAGGGGATCCTCGCCTTCCTGGGGGCGGATCAACCCCTCGATCTTCAGGAGCTCGAGCGACGGGCCCAGCAGGTCGAGTGATGGCCCGACCAGCCGCTGGGCGAAATGGCGCACCGCGACCGCGAGATCCCCGTAACGCCGCGGCGACCGTGCCAGCTCTCCGAGAGCGGCCAGGCGCACGGCTTCGGCGGGAATCAGGGAATTGTCACGGTACATGATCGAAGCATAGCTCAGTTGAGAATTGTTCGCAACTAACTAGACAGTCACCAATTTGCCACCGGAAGCGGGACCGCTGCCGGGTATTCTAGCCTCGATATGGTTCCTTCGTCGCCGTCTGTCGACCCCTCCCGCACCGCCCCCCTCGACCCGGTCGCCCAGTTCGAGGCGCTGATGGGGCATGCGCCGATGGCGGTCTATCTGGTCGACGCCGATTTCCGCCTCTGCGCGGCGAACCCTCTGGCGCAACCCGCCTTCAGCGGCATTCCGGGAGGCGGCATCGGGCGCGACTTCGCCGAGGTGATGCACACGCTCTGGAAGGATGATTTCGCGGAGGAGGCCGTCCGCCGCTTCCGGCATACGCTCGAAACCGGCGAGCCCTACGTGGCGCCGCTGCTGATCGACGAGCGTGCCGATCTCGGCGTCGTCGAGTCCTATGAGTGGCGGATCAACCGGATCGTCTTGGCGGACGGCCGCTACGCGGTCATCTGCTATTTCCGCGACATGACCGACCGGATGGTCGGCGAGAACCTGTCGCGCCGGCTGGCGCTGATCGTGGAATCTTCGGATGACGCGATCGTCTCGAAGAATCTGGACGGGACGATCGTCAGCTGGAACCGCGGCGCTGAGCGCCTCTTCGGGTACACGGCCGACGAAGCGGTCGGCCAGTCGGTGCTGATGCTGATCCCGACGGATCGGCACAACGAGGAGCCGGGGATCATCGAGCGCATCCGTCGGGGCGAGCGCGTCGACCACTACGAGACGATCCGCCGTCGCAAGGACGGCACGCTGATCGACATCTCGCTGACGGTTTCGCCGATCCGCGACGCGAACGGCCACATCATCGGCGCATCCAAGATCGCGCGCGACATCAGCCAGAGGAAGCAGGCCGATGCGACCCGGCAGCTCCTGGTCAGCGAGCTCAACCACCGGGTCAAGAACACGCTCGCGGTGGTGCAGGCCATCGTCCAGCAGACGCTGTGGAACACCAAGGATCCCGCCGACTTCGCCGCGCGCTTCTCCGGCCGCATCCAGTCGCTGGCGCGCGTGCACACGCTGCTGACCGACTCGACGTGGCAGGGCGCCGATCTCCGCGCGCTCATCCGCGACCAGCTCCTGCACGGCTCGGTCGACGAGACCAAGCTCACCGCCTGGGGCCCGACGGTCCTGCTGATGCCGCAGATGACGCTGCACCTGGCGCTGATGCTGCACGAGCTCGGCACCAATTCCTCCAAGCACGGGGCGCTGTCGGCGACCGGCGGGTGGGTGACCGTCAACTGGTCGGTCAAGGACGAGACGCTGCACCTCAAATGGGAGGAACGCGGCGGGCCGACGGTGATCGCGCCGATCAAGCGCGGCTTCGGCACGCGACTGATCGAGCAGAGCGCCAAGAGCGAGGGTGGGCGAGCCGAGATGATCTGCGACGCCAAGGGCGTCACCTGGGAGATCACGTTGCCGCTGCCGGCCTCGTCCGCCGCAACCAGAGCGATGGCGCGGACGGAGGCGGAGCTGATCGGTGCCGCCTCGACGGTCCCCGCCGCCGCGAGCGAACCGCGCCCGATCCTGGCCGGTCGGCGCCTGCTGGTGATTGAGGACGAGCCGCTGATCGCGCTCGGACTCGTCAGCAGCCTGGAGGTCGCCGGGGCCGAGGTCGGCCGTCCGGTCGGCACCGAGAAGGAGGCGCTTGCGGCGATCGAGCGGGGCGGCTTCGACGCGGCGCTGCTCGATGCCAACCTCCACGGCAAGCCGGTCGACGCGATCGCCGCGGCGCTCACCCGGAAGAACATCCCCTTCGTCTTCGTGACCGGCTATGGCCGCGAGAGCCTGCCGGAAGCGTTCCGGCACGCGGCGGTGCTGGCCAAGCCGTTCAGCGACAAGCAGTTGCTCGACGCGATCGTCGCGCTTGCGCCGGCCGGCGAGATCGTGCGGCTGAAGGCTTAGGCGATCTTCGCCTTGCGCTCGGCGAGCAGCGTGCGCAGCACCGAGCGGTGGCAGCGCGCCTCGTCCTCGCAGTAGCAGCCGACCGAGAAGTCGGCATCGTGCGAGAGCGCAGCGAGCAGATCGAGCGTGCGGCTCGGTCCCGGTTCCTTCATCTCGGTCTTGAAGGCACGGACGAAGGCGTTCCACTCGGCGTCGCTCTCCGCCTTCAGCGCCTTCGAGACGAGATCCTGGCTCGGCGAGAGATCCGGATACCAGACGTCGTACCAGTCGTCGGCGGCGAAGCGGTTCTTCGGCACGCCGCGCGGCGGCCGGCGGACGGTGCCGATGCGCGTGCCTTCCGACGGGTGGCGCGGCGTGCCCAGACGGACGATGCGGACGGTCATGACGCGCGGGCCTCCCGGGCCGGAGCAACATGAGCGAACTGATAGCGCTCGAACCACTCGGGAAAGGCGCGCGCCAGCGCCTTGGGTCCCTCGATGGCGATGCCCGCCCGCCTGAAGTCGACGTCTCCGCGCCACCATGCGGCCAACGCGCCGAGGCGGGCGCGGACGACAATCTCCGGGAAGCCGAGGTTGTGCGTGCAGAGCGAGATCTCGCCGGGCTTCAGCAGCAGGAAGCGCGGATGGCGCGGCCCGTCGATCTCGAAACGCAGGACGACCGGCTCCGGCGGCAGGGCCGATGACCGGACGCGGCGCGCCATGTCGACCAGCAGTGGCTCGGGGTCGAGATCCTCGTCCTCGGCATGCCTCGGCAGCCAGCGCTGGCCCCATGTCGCCAGCGCCCCGACCAGCGAGCCGAGCTCGCGGCCTGCTTCCGTCAGCTCGTATTCCGGCCCGTGCTCGCCGTCGCTGCGCTCGACCGCGCCGGCCTCGATCAGCGTCTGCAGGCGTTCGGAGAGCATCGTGCGCGACACGCGCGGAATGCCCCGGCGGATATCGTTGAAGCGGCGGCTGCCGCAGAGAAGTTCGCGCACGACGAGAAGGGTCCAGCGGCCACCGAGCGCCTCGTGCGCGCGGGCCACCGAGCAGAACTGGCCATATCCGGTCATGCCGCCACGGTAGCATGTGCGGGAAGGGGCGGCCGGTCCGGATTCCGTACCAGCGGGCGTTCGGGCCTCGGCTTAGACTCCGGCCATGAAGCAGAACATCCTCGAGTGCATCGGCGACACCTCGCTGCTGACGCTCCGAAACGTCGCGCCCGCGAACGGCGCCCGCATCCTCCTCAAGCTCGAGGACGAGAATCCGACCGGCAGCATGAAGGACCGGATGGCGCTGGCGATGATCGAGGCGGCCGAGGCCGACGGGCGGCTGAAGCCCGGCGGCGCCGTCGTCGAGTACACCGGCGGCTCGACCGGCGTGTCGCTGGCGCTGGTCTGCGCGGTCAAGGGATATCCCCTCGACATCGTGTCGTCGGACGCCTTCGCCCGCGAAAAGCTGGATCACATGCGGATCCTCGGCGCGCGCCTTCACGGGGTGAAGAGCGACAGCGGCAAGATGACCGCGCAGCTGACCAAGGACATGATCGCCGCCGCCGGCGCGATCGCGAAGGAGAAGAGTGCGTTCTGGACCGATCAGCTCAGGAATCCCGATCAGCTCTCCGCCTATCACCGGATGGCCGAGGAGATCTGGAGCCAGACGGAAGGAAGGATCGACGGCTTCGTTCAGGCCGTCGGCAGCGCCGCCTCGTTCCGCGGGACGGCCGAGGGTCTTCGGCGGCGGAACGGGAAGATCACCCTGGTCGCGGTCGAGCCGGCAGAGTCGGCGGTGCTTTCCGGTGGCCCGTCCGGCGCCCACAAGATCGACGGCGTCGGCCCGGGCTTCGTCACGCAGCTCTGGCGGAAGGAGCTGCCGGATGCGATCGAGCGGGTCTCGACCGAAGACGCGGTGGCGATGGCCTTGCGGCTGGCGCGGCAGGAGGGCGTCTTCGCCGGTACCTCCACCGGCGCCAATGTCGTGGCCGCGCTCAGGCTGGCCGAGCGCCTGGGGCCGGATGCCACGATCGTCACGATCATGTGCGACACCGGCATGAAGTATCTGCGCGGCTTCGGCGACAAGGTCGGCTAGGCTGGCCGTCGCGCTGCTTCAAGGGACGTCCGATGGACTTCAATGCCTGGCTGATCTTCGTCGTCGCCGAGACGCTGCTCTGCCTGGCGCCGGGCGTCGCCGTGCTGATGGTGGTGTCCGTCGGATTGACCCGCGGCGCCAAGGCATCGGCGGTCGCGAGCCTCGGCATCCTCGGCGCCAATGCGGTCTACTTCGCGCTCTCGGCGATCGGCGTCGGCTCGCTGATCCTGATGTCGCACGACCTCTTCAACCTGGTCCGCTGGATCGGCGTGATCTATCTCGTGTGGATCGGGTTGCAGACCTTCCGCGGATCGCATCCGAGCCTGTCGGCCACGTCCGCGCCTGCCGATACACGCTACCCGGCGATCTTCCGCGCCGGCCTCATCATGAAGCTCGCCGACCCGAAGACGCTGTTCTACTTCGTGGCCCTCCTGCCGCAGTTCATCGATCCGGCCGGCGATGTCGGGCTCCAGGTGACGATCCTCGCGGTCACCAGCGTGGTGATCGAGCTCGGCGTGCTGCTGGCCTATGGCCTCGCCGCCGGGCGGCTCAACCGCTTCGCCCGAAGCCCGCGCTTCGCCAGGTGGACGGACCGGGTGGCGGGATCCTTCCTGATCGCCGCGGGGTTCGGCATGGCGGCGATCCGCCAGAACGACTAGGAGGCGATCGATGCGTCTGGCCGTCCTCGCTCTCGCGCTCGTCGCCGCCGCCAGCGCCGCGCTCGCCGATCCGCTGATCGCGCCGACGGGCAGGCTGCGGGCCGCCTTCCTCCAGGGCAATCCGGCGCAGGGCACGGTGAGCGCTGCCGGTGAAAGCCGCGGCGTCGTCGTCGATCTCGCCGGCGAGCTCGGCCGCCAGATCGGCACGCCGGTGCAGATGATGCCGGTTCCCGGCGTCGCCGCCGTGATCGACGCGGTGAGGGACGGGCGCGCCGACATCGGCTTCGTCGCCTACGATGCGTCGCGTGCCGGCACGGTCGAGTTCTCGCAGACTTACATGCTGGTCAAGCAGACCTTCCTCGTACTGAAGGACTCGCCGATCGCCTCGGTCAAGGACATCGACCGGCCGGAATTCAGGATCGGCGCCGGACGCGGCGACTCGATCGCGCTCTACCTCCAGCGCAACCTCGACAAGGCCAAGCTGGTGGAAGGGGCCACGGCCGGTCCCGAGACCGCGAAGCAGATGCTGGAGAGCCGCGCCGTCGATGCCTTCGGCGGCAACCGGCAGCGGCTCGCCACGCTCGCGCGCGAGGAGCCGGCGTATCGCGTGCTCGACGACGACCTCTTCGGCGTGCCGCAGGCGATCATCGTGCCGAAGGGCAAGCCGACCGCGCTGATGACCGTCAACCGCCTGATCGACGAGGCGCGGATATCGGGCTTCCTGAAGGCGGCGATCGAGCGTGCGCAGGTGATCGGCGTCGAGGTGGCGCCGGCGCCGGACCGCTAGTCCTCGATCCGGATCCCGTATTCGGCCCCGGCGTCCAGCAGCCACGCCCAGAGATAGGCGGCGAAGCTGCGGGCGACGAAGAGGTCGTAGCCGCCGCCTTCGATCGGCAGGATCATTGCCTGGGCCTTGCCGACCAGGCTCTGCGCGACGCGGCCGACGCCGAAGCTGCGGGCGCCCAGGTCGAGCGGGCAGCCCTTCGCCAGCACCGGCCGGGCGCAGGCGCCGGCGATCCTGAGCACGGCGCGGGAGTCGGTGATGTCGGTCGCGGCATGGGCGTGGCCCGAGAGCGCGTCGCCGAGGCGCTGCAGCATCTCCGCGCGCTTCGTATCCTCGCAGACGATCAGCCACTCGTCGGGCCCGAGCCAGCAGGCGCGGGAGGCGTCGTCGCCGGCGATGGTTTTGGCCTCGGTCGGCAGCGCGTAGCCCAGCGCCGATCCGGCGGCGGCGACCGCGGCGCCGCGGACGCGGAGATTGATCTGGCCGACGAAGCGCCGGTCGCTGAGCGCCACGCCGGACGGGCCGCTCGGCGCGCCCGGGCGAAGCACGTTGTCGAGGGGCGCGCACTCAGCCGTCACGGCGAAGGTTCTCCGGATCGTAGAAGACTGGGGAGACGATCTCGGCCGCGACCGTGGGACCGTCGAGCAGCGGCAGGTACACGGTCTGGCCCATGCGCTCGCGGCCGTTCTTGACCAGCGCCATCGCTATGCCGCGCTTCATCGTCGGGCTCATGTAGCTCGACGAGACATGGCCGATCATCGGCGCCGGGCGTGCCTCGGTCGGACGCTCGAGGATCTGCGCGCCCATCGGCAGCATGCGCGCCGGGTCCTTGGAGAGGAGGCCGACGAGATGCTTGCGGTCGGGCCCGGTCATGCCGGCGCGGGACAGCGAGCGGCGGCCGAGGAAGTCCTTCTTCTTCGACACCATGCCGCCGTAGCCGAGATCGTGCGGCGTGATCGTGCCGTCGGTCTCGTGGCCGACGACGATGTAGCCCTTCTCGGCGCGCAGGATATGAAGCGCCTCGGTGCCGTAGGGCGTGATGCCGTGCGGGCGGCCGGACTCCATCAGCGCCTGCCAGAGGGCGAGGCCATGGCGCGCCGGCACGTTGATCTCGTAGGAGAGGTCGCCTGAGAAGCTGACGCGGAAGATCCTCGCCGGGATGTTGGCGACGCGGCCTTCGCGCATCGCCATGAACGGGAAGGCGCCGACCGAGAGATCGATGTCGGTCAGCGGGCCCAGAACCTGGCGTGCCTTCGGGCCCGACAGCGTCGCGACCGCCCACTGCTCGGTGACCGAGGTCAGGTAGACCTCGAGGTCGAGCCATTCGGTCTGCAGCCAGTCCTCGAGCCAGACATAGACGTTGGCGGCGCCGCCGGTCGTCGTCGTCAGGTGGTAGTGGTCGGGGCCGAGGCGCGCGGTGACACCGTCGTCCTTCACCATGCCGTCCTCGCCGAGCATCAGGCCGTACCGCGCGTTGCCCGGCTGCAGGGTCGAGAAGGTGTTGCAGTAGACGCGGTCGAGGAACTGCGCCGCGCCCGGCCCGCGCACGTCGATCTTGCCGAGGGTCGAGGCGTCGAACAGGCCGACGCCCTCGCGCGCGGCCTTCACCTCGCGCTCGGCCGCGGCATGCATGCTTTCGCCCGGCTTCGGATAGGCCTTGGCGCGGCGCCATTGCCCGACCGGCTCGAACAGCGCGCCGTTCTCCTCGTGCCAGGAATCCATCGGCGTCTTGCGGGTCGGCAGGAAGAGGTCATGGACCTCGCGGCCGGTGAGCGCGCCGAAGCTGACCGGATGATAGGGCGGCCGGAACGTCGTGGTGCCGACCTGCGGCACCGCCTGGCCGAGCGCGTCCGACAGGACGTTGAGGCCGAGAATGTTGCCGGTCTTGCCCTGGTCCGGGCCCATGCCCATCGTCGTGTAGCGCTTGGCGTGCTCGACCGAGCGATAGCCCTCCTGCGCCGCCAGACGGAGGTCCTTCTCGGTCACGTCGTTGTGCAGGTCGATGAAGCGCTTGCCGCCGCGGTTGGGGGCGGAAACCGGGCCGACTCGGGTGTCGGCGTTCGGCTCCGGCGCGTCGAGCACGAGCGAGGGCTGCGTCGCGGTGAAGCCGGCACGCCGCGCCGCCTCGCCGCCGACATGCGCGCCGCCCGAAAGGCACTGCGCCAGCGCGAACTCGCCCGCGGCGGATCCGGCGACGCTCATGCGCTCCGGCATGGTTCCCGGCACGAAGGCGCCGAGCGCGCCGTCGTACGCGGCCTTGCCGCCGGCATGCGCGTAGAGATGCAGGACCGGGTTCCAGCCGCCGGAGACCGCGAGCAGGTCGCATTCGATGATCTGGCGGCTCGACGGCGCATCGACCGGTGCGGCCTCGACTGCCTTCAGCCGCGCGCGGCCCCTGGTGCCGACGACGGCATGTCCCGCCATGACGCGGATGCCCTTCTCGCGGGCGAGCACCGGCATCGCGCCAGAGAGATCGTGGCGAAGGTCGAGCACGGCCGCGACCTCGACGCCGGCTTCCGAGAGATCGAGCGCGGTGCGATAGGCGTCGTCGTTGTTGGCGAAGACCACCGCACGCTTGCCTGAGGCGACGGCGTAGCGGTTCGCGTAGGCGCGCGCGGCGGAGGCCAGCATCGTGCCCGGCCGGTCGTTGCCGTCATGGATCAGCGGCCGCTCGATCGCGCCGGTGGCGACCACGATCTCCTTGGTACGCACGTGCCACATGCGTTCGCGCCAGCGCGTGCGGCCGTCGCCCTGCACCGGCACCGCGCGCTCGACGCAGGCGACGTAGCCGTGGTCGTAGACGCCGAGCGCCAGCGTGCGCTGCAGGCGGCGGACCTCGCCCATGCGGTCGAGCTCGGCCGTCGCCTCTGCGACCCAGTCGACCGCCGGCCGGCCGTTGATCGTGTAGGCGGTGTTGAGCAGCTGCCCGCCGGCCTCGACCTGCTCGTCGACCAGCATCACCCGCGCCCCGGCGCGTCCCGCGGCGAGCGCCGCGGCGAGCCCGGCGGGACCGGATCCCACCACCAGCACGTCGCAATGGGCGTAGCTATGCTCGTAGCGGTCGGGATCGGGCTGCTCGGGCGCGCGGCCGACGCCGGCGGCGCGCCGGATCATCCACTCGTAGAGCTTCCAGGCGTTCCCGGGCCCCATGAAGGTCTTGTAGTAGAAGCCGGCCGAAAGCAGCGGCGAGGCGAGGTCGGCGACCGCGCCGAGATCGAAGCGCACCGAGGGCCAGGCGTTCTGGCTGTTGGCGATCAGCCCGTCTGCGAGCTCGACCGTGGTCGCGCGCGCGTTGGGCTCGATTCCGGCGCCGATGCCGGTCTCGACCAGCGCGTTCGGCTCCTCGACGCCGAGGCCGTAGATGCCGCGCGGCCGATGGTACTTGAAGCTGCGGGCGACGAGATGGATGCCGTTGGCGAGAAGCGCCGAGGCCAGCGTGTCACCGGCGAAGCCGTCATAGGCGACGCCGTCGAAGAGGAAGCGGAGCGGCTTGCCGCGATCGATGCGCCCGCCCTTCGCGAGCCGGAAATCCTGCGTCATGTGGGCAGGTCCGGCAGCGGATCGCCGACCTTGTAGGCGGCCGATATCTGATGCGTGACGGTGTGGCGGACGACGTAGAACCAGCGCTTGCAGCCGGCGACGTGCAGCCAGCGCTCGCGGTGCCAGCCCTTCGGGTTCTTCCGCATGAAGAGATAGTCGGCCCAGGCCTCGTCGGTCGCCTCGAGGTGGCCGTCGGGCCGCCGGAAATGCGCCTCGCCGCCGTAGCGGAACTCGAGCTCGGCGCGTTCGCCGCAATAGGGGCAGGGGATCAGCAGCATGTCAGTGCGCCACCGCGGCGGCGCCGTGCTCGTCGATGAGGCGGCCGGAGGCGAAGCGCTCCATCGAGAAGGGCTCGGCCAGCTTGTGCGGACGGTCGTTGGCGATGGTGTCGGCGAGGACCCAGCCCGAGCCCGGCGTCGCCTTGAAGCCGCCGGTGCCCCAGCCGCAGTTGATGAAGAGCCCGTCGACTGGCGTCTTGCCGATGATCGGGCTCGCATCCGGGCAGACGTCGACGATGCCACCCCAGCTCCGCAGGATCTTCAATCGACTGACGATCGGGAACAGCTCGACCATCGCAGATGCCAAGTCCTCGAGGATCGGCAGCGACCCGCGCTGGGAATAGGAGTTGAACGCGTCGATGCCCGCGCCCATCACCAGCTCGCCCTTGTCGGACTGGCTGACATAGGCGTGCACGGCGCCGGACATGACGACGGTGTCGAGCACCGGCTTGATCGGCTCGGATACCATCGCCTGGAGCGGATGGGATTCGATCGGCAGGCGGAAACCGGCGAGGCTCGCCAGCACGCTCGAATGGCCGGCGGCGACGAAGGCGACCTTCTTCGCGTCGATCGCGCCGCGCGTGGTGTCGAGGCCGACGATCCGCGATCCCTCGCGGCGCACGCCGACAACCTCGCAGTTCTGGATGATGTCGACGCCGAGCGCGTCGGCGCCGCGGGCGAAGCCCCAGGCGACCGCGTCATGGCGGGCGATGCCGGCGCGCGGCTGCGCCGAGCCGCCCATCACCGGATAGCGGATGTTCATCGACTTGTTGAGGATCGGGATGAAGGCGAGCGTCTGCTCGCGGCTCCAGATCTCGGCGTCGATGCCGTTGAGGCGGTTGGCGTGGACGCGCCGGCTGGCCTCGATCATCTCGTGCTCGGTGTGCGCCAGCATCACCAGGTTGCGCTGGCTGAACATCACGTTGAAGTTCAGCTCCTGCGTCAGCCCTTCCCAGAGCTTCAGCGAGTGCTCGTAGATCGCCGCGGACTCGTCCCAGAGATAGTTCGAGCGCACCACAGTGGTGTTGCGCCCGGTGTTGCCGCCGCCGATCCAGCCCTTCTCCAGCACCGCGACGTTGCGGACGCCGTGCAGCTTGGCGAGGTAGTAGGCGGTCGCCAGCCCATGCCCGCCGCCGCCGACGATGATCACGTCGTAGGCGGGCTTCGGCTCGGGGCTCCGCCATGCCTGCTGCCAGCCGTCGCCGAGCCCGATCGCGTTCCTCAAGAGCTGGACGAAGGAATAGCGCTTCACGCCGGTGCCTTGGCCTGGGGAATGGAAGACGGCCGCAGTCTAGGGAGGGGGCCCGAGACGGCGCAAGGGAAAGGACGAAAGCCGGAACCGATCAAGACCAATCAGGCGTAGCGGCGGCGCGCTTCGAGGGCGAGGCCGAGCCCGATCGCACCGAAATGATCGGCATCGACCAGGCGCGCGGAAGGGAGCCGTTTCGACAGCGCGTCGCGCACCATCGGCAGCAGCGCCGAGCCGCCGGTCATGACCAGGCTGTCGATCTTCTCCGGCGCCACGCCGGCCGAATCTACGCAGCGGCTGATCACGTCGCCGATCCGGGTCATCGAGTCGGCGATGGCGCGGCCGAACTGTCCGCGGTCGTGCCAGACGCCGAGGCCGGGCTCGACTCGGCCGAGGTCGATGCGGACGTCCTCCGACGACGAGAGGCCGATCTTGGCCGCCTCGGCCTGGATCGCCAGCCAGTGCCCGAGACGTTCCTCGAGCGCCGTTTCCATCCGCTCGAACGGGATCGGGTCCTTCGCGGTCCGCTTCATCTGGCGGACCGAGGCGAGGTTGGCGTGCGTATAGACGAAGTTGATCTTCGCCCATGTGGCGAAGTCGTGATACAGCGCGACCGGCGCCCTGAGCCCGTCGAGACGGACGGTGTGGCCGTAGCCCAGCTCCGGCATGATCGCGGCCAGGCTCGCGAGCCGGTCGAGATCGGTGCCGCCGACGCGCACGCCGTCATTGGCGAGGATGTCGGCCGAGCGGTCGGGTAGACGCGCCCGTTCGGGGCCGAGGCGCACCACCGAGAAGTCCGAGGTGCCGCCGCCGATGTCGGCGATCACCGCCAGCTCCTCGCGGTTCAGCGTCGACTCGTAGTGGAGGGCGGCGGCGATCGGCTCGTACTGGAAGCTGATGTGCTTGAAGCCGGTCTGGCGCAGCACGTCCGCGAGCGTATCCTGGGCCTTGGCGTCGGCGGCCTCGTCGTCGTCGACGAAGTGCACCGGGCGTCCCTGGACGACGCTGTCGAGCTTGTGGCCGGCGGAGGCTTCGCCGAGCAGCTTGATGCGGCCGAGCACGAGGCCGATCGCCTCGTCGAAGCGGATCTTGCGGTTGCCGAGCCGCGTCTCCTGCTCCATCAGGTCGGATCCGAGCACCGACTTGAGCGAGCGCATCAGGCGCCCGTCATTGCCTTCGATGTATGTCGCGATCGCCGCGCGGCCGAAGACCGGCTCGTCGGTCTCGGCGTCGAAGAAGATCGCGCTCGGCAGCGTGACCGCATCGCCTTCCAGCGGCGCCAGGCGTGCGGCGTTGCCGTCGGCGAGACCGAGGGTCGAGTTGGACGTTCCGAAGTCGAGGCCGCACCAGGCCATGGGTCCCTCCATTGGTGAGAAGAGCAGCGGAGGGCATCTCAATTAAAGGCCATTCCGGCCTCTTGCTAGCTAGTTTCTTTCGCTATAAGGTCCCGGTGCCTAGAGGTTGCCGGGAGGCGCCTCCAAGCTTGACCGCCGGCCCCGAGGGCCGGCGTTTTCGTTTTCGGCTGTTTGGTTCCGCGCGATGCGGACGCTCTTCCACGCGTCTCACCTCGATCTGTGACATTGCGGATGCGGATTTGAACCCGCCGCCACGGCCGTGAAACGCGCTCCCTTCCCCTGATACCCGCCCAATTTCCAGCGAGGCAACTTCCGCGCGCCGAGTTCCCGCGTGCATGGACCTTCAGTCGGTAGGCAGGCGCTTTTCGGTGATTTTCCGAAGGTCGGCGCCACGCGGATGTCACGCGGCGCCCGGCGATTTCTCCGCCTCGGCGGGGTTGGGGTGGCACCAGATCCGGATCGTGCGAGCACGAGCAGAAGCCCGCCCGGTCCTCGCCCAAGAGGAGTCACCAAGATGCGGTCTCTCAAACAAAAGCTCGCAGGTGCGACGGCCATTGCAGCGGTCATCTGCTTCGCGCCGGCAACCATGACGCTGACGGGACCGCAGTCTCACTTGGCCTTCGCGCATGGCAGCGACCACGACGGGGACGGTGGCAGGGGCGGCCGCGACAGCGACGGCGGCAAGGGCGGTCGCGACAATGACGGCCGCGGGAACGACGGCAAGGGCGGCCGCTCCGGCGGCTCTGTCGACAGCGACGACAGGGGCAAGGCGGGCGGCAACGGCAACAGCCCGGCCGGCAGCAACCCGAGCGGCACCGAAGGCAACCAGGGCAGCAACGGCGGCATCAACGGCAATGCCGGCGGCTCGCATGGTCGCGGCGGCGGCAGCGACGACGACGATCACGGCGGCGGCAAGGGCGGCCGCTCGGGCGGCTCAGTCGACAGCGACGACAAGGGCAAGGCCGGCGGCAACGGCAACAGTCCGGCCGGCAGCAACCCGAGCGGCACCGAAGGCAACCAGGGCAGCAACGGCGGCACCAACGGCAATGCCGGCAGCTCGCAGGGCCAGGGCGGAAGCGGCGGCACCGGAGGCTCGGGTGGGACCGGTGGCATCGGAGGGACGGGTGGAACCGGCGGCACGGGTGGCTCCGGAGGCACTGGTGGAACCGGTGGAACGGGCGGTACCGCCGGGACAAGCGGTACGGCCGGGACGAGCGGCACTGCCGGCACGAACGGGGTGAATGGCACGAATGGGACAAATGGAACGAACGGTCTCGCCGGCACGAATGGGACCAATGGCGTCAATGGCACCAACGGAACGAATGGCCTCGCAGGTACGAACGGTCTGAACGGCGTCAATGGAACGAACGGCGTCGCCGGCGCGAACGGCATCAACGGTACGAATGGTGCCAACGGCACGGGCGCTGGCATCGCCGCGGCGGCGAATGGCAGCGGCCTCCTCGACAGCTCGGGCCGGATCTCATCGCCCATCAGCGTGACGACGGCGAACGGGGCGGTCGTCGCGGGTGTGCCGGTCATCATCTGCGCCTCGATCGACCAGTGTCAGGCGACGGGGCTCGGCAGCGCGCCGGCCGGCACGCTCATCGTTCCGGGCACCGCCCTGATCGCGGGGCGAGCGGGCACGGCCGAAGCCCGCAGCATCTCCGCTATCAGCGGATCTTCGGCGACGACCCCCGACGGGCGCTTCACCAGCGTCGCGGTCCTGACGCCGAGAGGCCAGATCGTCTATGGCGCGCCCGTGCTGGAATGCGATTCCCTCGGCAACTGCCGGCCGCCCAGGACCGTCGCGACCGTGAGGACGGATACGCGCGCGACGCGCGGGACGCGGAGCATCGCGGCGGCCGCACCGCGCGGTACGGCGGCGTCGCGCACCGCATCGCGAGGAGCGGTGGTGGCGAATAGGCAAGCCGTGACGGTGTCGCCGAGCGCCAATGGCCAGCTTGCCGCGGTGCCGGTCATGCCGGTCGAAGTCGGCCGTATCGGTACGGCCGTGCCGACTGCATCCTGCGACTTCCGCGGCACCTGCGTCGACTACAGCTACACGAACTCCAACAGCGACGGAGCCGGCAACTGATGCCGTCGCACCAAGGAAGCCTTTCAAGAGCCGCCGCCCGGGAGTACTAAGAAAGGAAGGGTTGTGGGCAGATTGCGGTGACATGACCGGAAAATCCGGAGCAGAGGCGAGCGCCAAATCGGCGCCGAGCGTCGCCGAGACCCAGAATCTCGGCGACGTCGCCTATGCGGAGATCAAGTCCCGCATCATCGACGGGCGGATCGCCGGCGGCAGCGCCGTCAGCGAAGCCGAGATGGCCTTGGCACTCGGTCTGGGCAAGGCGCCGGTCAGGGCCGCGCTTGCGCGCCTCGCGCAAGATGGACTCGTCGCCTCCGTCGCCCGGCGCGGCTGGCGCATCGCGCCGATCACACTCGCCGATATCCTCGATGTCTTCGCGCTTCGCCGCCGGCTCGAGCCGATGGCGGCCCGGCTCGCGACCGAGCGCGGCGTCGACTCGGTCCTGCTGAAGCGCTTGGACGTCGGCTGCAAGGCCGGATACACGCCCGGCGACGCGGCGAGTCAGCGCGTCTTCCTCGCCGCCAACCGTGCCTTCCATCTGGCGATCGCCGAGGCTGCCGCCAGCCCCCGCCTGCTTCGGATGTTGACCAACCTGCTCGACGAGGCGGAGCGGGCGCTGCTGCTGGGCCTGGCGCTCCGTGACCGCTCGGACGAGATCCAGCACGAGCACCAGACCCTGATCGACGCGATGGCCAAGGGCGATGCCACGACCGCCGAGGAAATCGTCGTCGAGCAGATCGACGAGGCGCGCGACATGGTGGTGGCCGCACTGATGGCGAGCCCGAGCGTGCTCGGTGCCGAGATCGCGCCGGCAGGCGCGGAAAAAGGGAAGCGCCGCTAGAACTCACGGCGCGGTCGTTGAGACCATGCGCAGGATCGGATTGGCGAGGAGCTCTCCCAAGATCTCAGACTGCCGCCGATGGCCGGTCTTGGCGAAGACCTGCTTCAGCTGGAACTTGACGGTGCTGTGCGCGAGCGCGCTCCGCTCGGCGTAATTCTGAAGGGTCTCGCCGCGCATCAATGCGACGACCAGCCGTGATTCAGCCGGCGTCAGCCGATAGAGCGCGGCGACGATCGCCTCGGGATGCCGGCGCCGGTCGCCTGGCTCGGTGACGAAGACCGCGGCCAGCGGCTGGGTGGGGCCTTCCCGGATCGCGCCTTGCGGCAGGGGCGAGATCAGCATCGAGTAGCGTTGTCCGTCCTCCGAATCCTGGATCGGCAGAACGCCTCCTGCCGACGAGGCCCGGCCCACCGACCGTCCGGCCGCCGTCGCGATGGCCGCGAGGAAGCGGGCATCCAGCGCCGCGTTGGCGCAATGGACGAGCCCGTGCCGGACGCGCAGGATCCTGCCGTTGCGGAACAGCCGCTGGGCGATCGCGTTGGCGAAGACCAGCCGGCGATCGCCGGCGACGATCAGAGTCATGATGCCGAGGCGGTCCAGCGCATCGAAGGCGACATGCTCGCGGACCACGGTGTCGCCGAGGCGCCGCGAGATCTGCAGCGCCCGCTGGACGTGTGGCATCAGGACGCCCAGCGTCCGCTTTTCCGCGGCGCCGAAGGCCGGCGCGCGCTCGGGGCGATGGATCCCGACGGCGAAGGCGGAGTTCTCCTCGAGCTGGTAGAGGCCGCCGACGCAGTCGAACATCTCGATGTGTCGGGTGAAGTCCCGATAGAACTCGCTTTCGCGGACCTCGCTGTCCGTCGCGACATCGGCGCCGATCACCGTGCGTCCGGTCCCGAACGGCTTGAAGCGCGGTTCCCAGATATCGCGCTGCCAGTAGTAGGCCTCGTATTGCCGCGCCGCCTCTGCCGTCACGTTGGCGGTTCCGCCGACCGTGGAGACCTGCATCGTCTGCAGGTCCCGGGTCTGCACGTAGCAGCTCTCAGAATTGAAGCCGCGCGCGAGGGTCAGGGGCACGTGCTTCCAGGCTTTCGGATCCAGAACCGTCTGGTACAGCGCCTCGACCAGCGTATTGAGGAGTGCCGCGTCCATGTCCCGTACGTGACATGGAGGGCGGAATACGCCGGCCGGTCATCCCCAGGATGAGGGAGGCGGGCCCGGACGGGTCGGTGCTAGGGCGTCACGCCCGGCGGCCAGAACTTGCACGAGACCGCGTGGCCCGGCCCGACCTCGTGCCATTCGGGCGTGCCGTCGGCGTGGTCGTGGCCGAACACGCAGGGGCCCGTCTCGCCGTCGCGGCCGCGGAACTGCGGGTCGACCACCGAGGCCGCGAGCTTGGCGCGCTGGCGGGCGGGGTCGGGGATCGGCACCGCTTCCAGCAGGTTCTTCGTGTAGGGATGTACCGGATTCTCATAGACGTCGTCGGCGTCGCCCAACTCGACGATGCGCCCGCCGTACATGACCGCCACCTGGTGTGCCACCGCGCGCACGATCGCGAGGTCGTGCGCGATGAACAGGTACGAGAGCTTCAGCTTGTCCTGAAGGTCGTGCAGCAGGTCGACGATCTGCGCCTGGGTGCGGACGTCGAGCGCGGAGACCGGCTCGTCGCAGACGACGAAATCCGGGTTCACCGCGAGCGCGCGCGCGATCACGATGCGCTGGCGCTGGCCGCCCGAGAACTCGTGCGGATATCGGCGCACCGACGCCGGGTCCATGTTGACTAGGGTCATCAGCTCGGCGACGCGATCGGGGATCTGCGCCTTCGGCACCGAGTCGTGGACCTTCAAGGGTTCGGCCAGGATGTCGGCGACCTTCATCCTGGGATGCAGGCTGGAGTAGGGGTTCTGCAGCACGAACTGCATGTGCCGGCGCATGCCGCGCACCTCCGGACCCGACATCCGCGTCAGGTCCTTGCCCAGAAGCTTCACCGAGCCGCCGGTGATCGCCTGCAGCTGCAGGATCGCGCGGCCCGTAGTGGTCTTGCCCGATCCGGACTCGCCGACAAGGCCGACGGTGCGCCCCGGCAGGATGTCGAACGAGACGCGGTCGACCGCCTTGACCGGCGGCCGGCCGCGTCGTGCCGGAAAGGTGACGGAGAGGTCGCGGACCTGGAGGAGAGGCTCGGTCATGCGCTCCGCCTCGCGGTCTCGATGCGCGGCACGGCGGCGAGCAGCGCCTTGGTGTAGTCGTGCTTAGGAGCGGCGAACAGCGCGTCGACCTCGCCATGCTCGACGATGTCGCCCCGGTGCATGACGTAGACCCGCTCGACCATGCCGGCGATCACGCCGAAATCATGCGTGATCAGCATCAGCGCCATGCCGAGCTCCTTCCGGAGGCGCATCAGCAGCCTGAGGATCTGCGCCTGCACGGTGACGTCGAGCGCGGTCGTCGGCTCGTCGGCGATCAGCAGGTCGGGCTGGCAGGAAACGGCGATCGCGATCAGCACGCGCTGGCGCATGCCGCCGGAGAACTGATGGGGGTAGTCGTCGGCGCGGATCTCAGGATCGCGGATGCCGACGAGGCCGAGCAACTCGATCGTGCGCCTGCGGGCATCGCCCTGCGACAGGCCCATGTGGCGCATCAGCATGTCGTCGATCTGCTGGCCCACGGTCATCACCGGGTTCAGCGACGCCATCGGGTCCTGGAACACCATGGCGATGCGCCGGCCGCGCACGTCGCGCATCTGGCGCTCTTCCAGCGCCAGCAGGTCCTGGCCCTTGAACAGGATGCGCCCGCCCCAGGCGATCGACGAGCCCTCGGGCGCGAGGCGCATCACCGCGCGCGCGGTGACGCTCTTGCCCGATCCAGACTCGCCGACGAAGCCGACGGCCTCGCCCGGCGCGATGTCGAAGGAGATGCGGTTGACCACCTGCGAAGGCGTGCCCTCGCGGTTGAAGGTGGCCGTGAGATCGCAGACCTCGAGCATCAGCGGCTCCCAACATCGAGCATCTCGCGAAGCCCGTTGGCGAGAACGATGAAGGTCAGCGACGCGAAGACGATGGCGACGGCGGGGCCGATCACGGTCAGCGGCGCCAGCTCCATGAACTGGCGCGCTTCCGCCAGCATGCTGCCCCAGTTGGGATCGGGAGGCGGCGGGCCGAGCCCGAGGAAGGAGAGGGCGGTCACGGTGAAGATCGTATTGGCGAGGATCAGGCTGGTCTGCACCAGGATCGGCGAGATCGCCATCGGCAGCACGTGGCGGAGCGCGATCGCGAACTCGCCGACGCCGACGCTGCGCGCCGCCTCGACATGGTCCCAGCGCTTGATCGAGAGCACCGGTGCCCGCACGACGCGTGCCATTGCCGGCGTGTAGACGATGGCGATGGTGAGGATCAGGTTCTTGACCGTCGGCCCCAGAGCCGCGACCACCGCGATCGCCAGCAGGAAGACCGGGAAGGCGAAGACGATGTCGAGCAGCCGCATGATGACCAGGTCGACGCGGCCGCCGAGGTAGCCCGAGGTCAGGCCCAGGATCAGGCCGGCGATCAGCGCCAGCGCAACTGCGACGAACGTGATGATCAGGGTGCCGCGGCCGCCGACGATGAGCCGGCTCAGCACGTCGCGGCCGATCGAGTCGGTGCCGAGCCAATGCGCCGCGGTCGGGCCGTCGAGCGAGTTCGGCGAGGTAAGCGACGCGCTGTAGGGCGCGATCGACGGTCCGAAGATCATGATCAGGATCAGCGCCGCCAGCATGGCGACGCCGATCCACACCAGGGCCTGGCCGCGATGACGGGGACGGGGCGCCGGTTCACTCATAGGACACCCGCGCATCGACCCGCGCATAGGCGATGTCGACCAGGACGTTCATCAGGAGCACGATGGTCGAGGAGACCAGCACGATCCCCTGGATGACCGGGTAGTCGCGCCGCGTGACCGAGTCGAACAGGTACTGCCCCATGCCCGGGATCGTGAAGATGGTCTCGATCAATATCGAGCCGCCGAGCAATGCGGCGAGCTGCAGCCCGGTGACCGTGATCACCGGCGTCAGCGCGTTCCGGACCAGGTAGTTGCCGAGGATGGTGCGCGCCAGGAGACCCTTGGCGCGGGCGACCATCACGTAGTCCTGGCTCGAGACCTCAAGCACCGCGGCGCGCGTGTTCTCCGAGACCGTGACCGAGACGGTCAGCGCCAGCGAGAGCGCCGGTAGCAGCAGGCTCGCGATGTTGCCGAGCGGGTCCTTGGCGAAGGGCACATAGTTGAAGATGCCGATGGTCGGGAAGTAGAGGCCGAACAGCAGCACGATCAGCGTCGCGATGACGAAGTTGGGGACGGCGAGAAGCAGGCTGTTGAGCCCGCGCACCGCCCAGTCGGTGCGGCCGCGAAGGCGCGCCGAGGCGAGGCCGGTGGTGGCGCCGAACGCGAGCGCCATCAGGCCCGCCATCAGCGTCAGCTCGGCGGTGACCGCGAGCCGGGGCAGGAGCTCGCCCGTCACCGGCTTCTTGGTCGCGAAGGAATTGCCGAGATCGCCGGTGACGGCGTTCTGCAGCCAGATCCCGTATTGCTCCCAGAGCGGCCGGTCGAGGCCGAGCTGGCGGCGGGTGGTGTCGATGACTTCCTGGGAGACCGACGTGGTGCCGGCGGCGGCGACCACGAAGTCGCCGGGCAGCGCCCGCATCAGCCCGAAGGCGACGATGGAGACGCCGAGCAGGATCGGAACCGTCAGCGCGAGGCGGACGAGAATCATACGCAGCATCAGGCCGCCCCTTCGTGCCCCCTCTCCTGCGCGCAGCGCGGGGGAGGGTTAGGGAGGGGGCGAGCGTAGCGAGGCATCGTGCGCTGGGTTCTCGGTCATTCTTTTGCAGGAGAAAGCGAGGCGGCCGTGGCCGCTCCTCGCTTCGCTCGCCCCCACCCCGGCCCTCCCCCGCCTTCGGCGGGAGAGGGGGAAAGAGGGCGGCGTTCGCCTCAGGCCTTGTCGAGCCAGGTGGTGCGGACGAAGGTGCGGATGTTCGCCGCCAGCGCCACATAGCCCTTCACGTAGCCCCACCACGCTTCCCAGCGCAGCGGATACTGATAGATGTCGAGCACGTAGGCTTGGTCGTTGATCCGCTTCTGGATCGCGAGATAGGCGTCCGCCCGCTTCTTCACGTCGAGGATCGTGCGCGCGTCGACGATCATCTTGTCGAGCTCGGCATCGGCCATGCCGAGCGCCTTGCCCGACGGGCTGGTCGAGATGATGCGCGAGAGGATCGAGTCCGGGTCCGGGCTCCAGCTCAAGGCGACCGACAGCAGCGTCGGGAACTCGCCCTTGAGCCACATCGAGATCAGCGGCGCGGTCTCCATCGGCTTGATCGCGACCTTGATGCCGGCGGCGGCCCATTGCTGCTGCAGGATCTGCGCGCAGCTGACGTCGAGCGGGTTGGCGGCGACGACGATGTACTCGCCGATGTCGATGCCGTTCGGGTAGCCGGCCTCGGCCAGCAGCTTCTTCGCCGCCGCGATGTCGGTCTTGTAGTAAGGCATCTCGCCGACGCCGTCATAGCCGCCGACATGGCTCTCCGGCACCATCGCCGCGACCTTGCCGGAACCGCCGAGCACGGTCTCGAGCGCGGCCTTGCGGTCGGTCGCGAGGCTGAGCGCGCGGCGCACGCGGACGTCGTTGAAGGGCTTGTCCTTGAGGTTCAGCCACACCGGGAAGGTGCGGGTGGTCTTGCCGGGCGCGTTCACGAGGTCGGGTGCGGTGCGCACGATCTGCGCCGAGACCTTGGGGTCCTTGAACCAGGTCATGTCTATCGCCTTCGAGCGCAGCGCCGAGGTGATCGAGGCCTGATCCTTGAAGAAGCGGAAGACGACGGTGTCGAGATAGGGCTGTGGCTTCTCGTAGTAGTCGGCGAATCCCTTCAGCGTGCACTGCTGGTTGGGCTCGTAGGAGACGAACGAGAAGGGCCCGGTGCCGACCGGCTTGGTGGCGAGGTCGGTGACGCCCTTCGGCACGATCACGCCGACCGGGTTGGTCGCGAGGTATGCCAGGAACGCGGCGCTGGGCGCGCTCAGCTCGAACTTGACCGTGTACGGGTCGACGACCGTGACCGCCTTGATCACTGAGTAGATGGCCGCGTTCGGGCTGGCGCTCTTCGGGTCGGCGATGCGCTCGAAGGTCCACTTCACGTCCTCGGCCGAGAAGGGCTGGCCGTTGTGGAACTTCACGCCCTGGCGCAGGTGGAAGATGTAGGTGGTCTCGTTCGGCTGCTCGAAGCGGGTGGCGAGGTCCGGCTCCGGCTTCATGTCGGCGCTCCAGCGCAGCAGCCCGGTGTAGAGCAGCGCGGTGAAGTCGTAGGAGGAGAAGGCGGTGAGCGTCACCGGGTCGAAGCCGATCGGGTCGGCGTCGGCGCCGATGGTCAGCGTGCCGCCCTTCTTCGGCGTGCCCTGGGCGAAGGCGAACGGGCTGACGCTCATCACGCCGCCGGCCGCGATGAGACGCAGCAGGTCGCGGCGCGCGAAAGCGTTCTGGAAGATGTGTTCCATGGAAGTCTCCCCTGATCCTTCGGAAGGTGGTGGCATAAGGTAGCGGGTATGGGCGTGGCGGCAACAGGCAGGCGCCGGATATGAAATCCACCGTTTCGCGGCATGACGGAATGTCTGCCCTTTCCGGCCCCCCGATTGCTTAAGAAACGGTCATTCCACCCCGAAAAGCATCCCCAGAGAGCAGGCCATGATACGGATCGCCACCGCCGGCTTCATGCACGAGTCGAATACCTTCTCCACGGTGCCGGCCAGCCTGGACAAGTTCCGCCGCGCCGGGATCCTCGTGGGCGAGCAGCTCCGCAAGGAATACGCCGAGTCGAAGGCGACGCTCTCCGGGTTTTTCGCCGTCGCCGATGCCGATCCCGAGGTCGAGCTGGTGCCGCTGTTCTTCGCGCGGCTGACACCGATGGCGGCGATCACCGACGAGGCGATCCGCTTCTTCATCGACCGCATCATCTCGGACATCAAGGAGCAGGGCCCCTGGGACGCGGTGCTCCTGCCGCAGCACGGCGCCGCGGTCTCGGAGACCTGGCCGGACGCGGACGGCGAGCTGATCCGCCGCGTGCGCGAGGCCGTCGGGCCGAAGGTGCCGATCGGCGTGGCGCTCGACATGCACGCGAACATCTCGCGCCAGATGATCGAGAACGCCGACATCACCACGGTCTACCAGACCAATCCGCACATCGACACCAAGGAGCAGGCGATCCTCTGCGCCAACCTCGTGCTCGACATGGTGCGCGGCAAGATCAAGCCGACGACCGCGCTGGAGACGCCGCCGCTGCTGGTCAACATCCTGAACCAGGGCACCGCCGACAAGCCGATGTCCGATCTCATCCGCCTCGCCGACGAGCAGCGGAAGCGGCCGGGCGTGCTCTCGGTCAGCGTCGTCGAGGGCTACCCCTATGCCGACGTCGCGGAGATGGGGATGTCGTTCATCGCCGTCACCGACAACGACCAGGCCCTTGCCGACGAGATCGCCAAGACGCTGTCGGATGCGGCGTGGTCGATGCGGGCGGCGCTCAACACCGGCGGCACGCCGGTCGACGAGGCGCTGATCCGCGCCCGCGCGGCCAACGTGAATCCGGTGGTGCTGTTCGACGTCGGCGACAACGTCGGCGGCGGCAGCCCGGCCGACTCCACGCTGGTGCTGCACGCGGCGCGCCGGCTCAAGGTGCCCGGTGTGCTCCAGGCGCTGTGCGATCCCGAGGGCGTGAAGGCCTGCCAGGCGGCCGGCGTCGGCGGCCGGGTCGACCTCGCCGTCGGCGGCAAGATCGACGGCCGCCACGGCACCCCGTTCCCGATCAAGGGCAAGGTCACCAAGCTCACCGACGGGCGCTACGAGGAGACCGGCCCCGTCCATGGCGGCTTCCGGTTCTTCAACGACGGGCCGAGTGCCGCGATCGCCACCGACGACGGCTGGACCATCGTGCTGACGACCTTCGGCGCCGGCTCGTCGAGCCTGCAGCAGTTCCGCGCCCTCGGCATCGAGCCCAAGGACCAGAAGGTCATCATCGCCAAGGGCGTGCACTCGCCCAGGCCCGCCATGGAGCCCATCGCGAAGGAGATGATCTGGATGGGGACGCCCGGCGTCACCACCGCGGACCTGACGACCTTCACCTACAAGAACCGGCGCGTGCCGATCTATCCGCTGGAGCGCGAGCCGGGCTGGTGAGCCCGGCTCGGCTTCTCTAGTCAGGCGGCGACGGCGAAGGGCGCGCGCGTCCCGATCTGGGCGCGGGCGGAGGCCAGTCCCTTGGCTGCCGCTTCCGGCCCGATCGCCTGGCCTTCGACGTGGATGAAGCTCACATCGTCGAGGCCGACGAAGCCCAGCACGCCGCGGAGGTAGGGCTCCTGGAAGTCGAGGCCCTTGGCCGGGCTTTCGCTGGTGTAGACGCCGCCGCGGCTGACCACGATGTGGACCTTCTTGCCCTTGAGCAGCCCTTCCGGGCCGTTCGCGGTGTAGCGGAAGGTGCGGCCGGCCCGGGCGATGTGGTCGATCCATGCCTTCAGGGTCGAGGGGATCGAGAAATTGTACATCGGCGCGGCGATCACGACGGTGTCGGCGGCCTCGACCTCCTCGATCTGGCGGTCGGCGAACGCGACCGATCCGGCTTCCGACGCCGAGCGCTGGTCGGCCGGCTTGCCGAAGGCGCCGAGCAGCTCGGCCGACAGGTGCGGCATCGAGGCCGGCGTCAGGTCGCGCTCGGTGACGCGAAGCGCCGGGGTCTCCGCCTGCATCGCCTGGATGAGCTCGCTCGCGACCTTGCGCGAGGTCGAGGCACCGGACATGAGGCTCGAGGTGACGAAAAGCACGTTCTGCATCTGACTTCTCCTTGGGGCCACCGGTCCCGGCCGGTGCGTGCCCCAAAGATGGGCTGGTCAATCTATCTGTAGAACCGGCCAAATTATGGACATATCCATCAGTTAATATGATATATGGGGCGGGTGCTCGACCGCCTGACCCTGGACCAGCTGCGCACGCTGATCGTGGTCGCCGAGACCGGCAGCTTCTCGGCGGCCGGCCGCCGGCTCCGGCGCGTGCAGTCGGCGGTCAGCCAGACCATCCAGGCGCTCGAGTCGACGTTGGGCGTCGTGCTGTTCGACCGCTCGACCAAGAGCCCGACCCTGACCGAGGCCGGGAAGTCGCTGCTCGAGGATGCAAGGCGCCTGGTCGACGGCGCCGATGCCTTGCGCGCGCGGGCCGAGAGCATCGCCTCCGACATCGAGCCCGAGCTCACGCTCGCGGTCGAGGCGATGTTCCCGAACGCGGTGCTGATGGAGAGCCTCAAGGTCCTGACCCAGGCGTTTCCCGACCTGCCGGTGACCGTCTTCACCGAGGCGCTCGGCGGCGGCGAGCAGCGCCTGCGCGATGGCGCGGCGAGGCTCGCCCTCTACCCGCCGCGGACACTCGCGAACGACCAGGACTTCGTGAGCGAGCCCTTTGCCGCGATCCCGATGGCGCCGGTCGTGGCGAGCGACCATCCGCTGGCGCGGGCCAGGGAGCCGGTCGAACGTCGCGTGCTCGAGGACCAGGTCCAGCTCGTGCTGACCGACCGCACCCAGATCACCGCGCGATTTTCGGCCGGCGTGATCAGCCGGCGCGTCTGGCGCTTCGCCGATCTCAGCACGCGGCTCGACTACCTGCTGGCCGGGTTCGGCTGGTGCAACATGCCGGCCCATATGGTCGAGCCGCACATCGCGGCCGGGCGACTCAAGCGCCTGCACCTGGTCGAGAACGACAGCTGGAGCATGCCGATCCACCTGGTGTATCCGCGCAACCGCCCGCCCGGTCGCGCAGGGCAGATGCTGATCGCCGACCTCCGCCAGCGGCTGGTGAATTGCGGGGCAGGGTCCGTCCCGGCGCGCGGACCGTTGCCGATGGAGCCCGAGCCGAAGGGCGCCCGGCGCCGCCATCGCAAGGCTGGATAACGCGCCTCATCTGTGGGATGCGTTCCGCCCCGAGCCAAGGAATGCGCGCATGAAAGCGGTCGTCCTCACCGAACATGGCGGAAACGACAAGTTCGTGCTCGATGCCCACTATCCCGACCCGCGCCCCGATGCCGGAGACGTGGTGCTCAGGGTGCGTGCCTGCACGCTCAACTATCACGACATCTTCACGCGCAACGGCATGCCGGGGATCAAGGTGCCGCTGCCGATCGTCATCGGCATCGACCTCGCCGGCGAGATCGTCGAGCTCGGCCGCGAGGTCTCAGGGTTCAAGGTCGGCGACCGCGTCGTCGTCGATCCGATCGACCGCGTCAAGGGCGGTCTCATGGGCGAGATGTTCGACGGCGGCTTCGCCGAGTACGTGCGCGTGCCGGCGCACATGCTGGTCAGGCTCGACGGTGCGATTTCCTTCGCCGAGGCTGCGGCGATCCCCTGCGCCTACGGCACCGCGCACCGGATGACGATCACGCGCGGCAAGATCCGGCCGGGCGAGAAGGTGCTGGTCCTCGGTGCCTCGGGCGGCGTCGGCTCCTGCTGCGTGCAGCTCGCGAAGTCCGCCGGCGCCACGGTGATCGCCGCCGCCTCCAGCCAGGAGAAGCTCGACAAGCTGGCGGCGCTCGGTGCCGACATCGGCCTCAACTATGCGGAAGGCGACTGGGTCAAGGAGTGCCAGCAGCGCTTCGGCCGTGCCCGCGTCGGTCCGCGCGACCAGGGCGGCATCGACGTGGTGATCAACTTCACCGGCGGCGACACCTGGACCAAGTCGCTTCGCGTGATGCGCCGCGACGGGCGGATGCTCACCTGCGGCGCCACCGCCGGCTACGACCCGAAGGAAGACATCCGCTTCATCTGGACCTTCGAGCTCAACATCACCGGCTCGAACGGCTGGGGGCGGGAGGACGTGGAGGCGCTGCTGGCGATGACGCGCGACGGCAGGCTGAAGCCGGAGCTGCACCACGAGCGCTTCCCGCTCGAGCGCGCTGCCGAGGCGATGGCTGCGCTCGAGAGCCGCGCCTTCTTCGGGAAGATCGTGATCGAGCCCTAGCTCACGACGACAGGCTGGCGAGGAAGCGCTCCACCGCGCCCCGCCAGGCGATCCAGGCGTTGTCGACGCGCACCAGGCGGAAGCCGAGATTCTCAGGGGGCGTGCCGACGGCGCAGCCGCCGCTGCGGGGATCGCGGATGAAGTCGGTCATGTAGCTGCGATGACGGCCCTCGACGACGCGAACGCCGCAGTTGACGGTCTCCGCCGCGGTGTCGAGCGCCAGCCGGCGATAGCAGGTGCTGGTCCATTCCCAGACGTTGCCGGCGAGGTCGACGACGCCGTTCTCGTTCGCGCCGAAATGTCCCGTCGGCTGCGCGCCGGGGTCCGAGGCAGCCTTTCGCTGCGATTCCTGCTCGTAGCGGGCGAGCCACAGGCGGGACGGATCCGCGCTCGGGGCCGAGGCGATCGGCTCGTCGTTGAAGCGGCTGCCGGCGGCGGCGACCCATTCGGCGTCGGTCGGCAGGCGATAGAAGGCGCCGGTCGTGCGCGAGAGCCACGCCGCATAGGCTTCGGCGTCACGCCAGCTCACCTTCACGGCCGGGCGGTCGGGCTTCGCCGCCGGCTCGGTCGTCGCGGCACAGGCGCGGTCGGCGACGCAGCGTGCGTACTCCGCGTTGGTCACCTGGAAGCGCATCATCGAGGTCGCGCCGACACGCATCTTCTCGACCGGCGCTTCGACGGGGCGGCCGGCTTCGGTGAATTCGCCCGGAAGGCGATAGGCGATCGTGCTTTCGCGGACCGCGACGAACCCGTCGTCGGCGGTCGGGGCGTCCTTGAGGCCCGCCGATCCGGTCAGCGCGATCGGGGCAGCGACGCCGGCGGCGAGGATCGTGAGCTTGATGGACATGGGAGGTGCCTCTGAAGAAGAAAGCGGCCCGCCGGGGCGGGCCGCAGCGTCGTCAACGATGCGCGTGCTTCTGCGGCAGCGCACCCTGGGACTTGTTGCCGTCGATCGGGGACGGCGGCTTGACCTGGGTCATCAGGTCGTCGTTCCACTGGCCATCGACCTTGAAGTGGGCTGCGGCGCCGAGCTCGACCGCCTCGATCAGGTTGTGGTTCACGTAGGCATAGATGCCGGGCTGCAGGAAGGTGTAGAGCGCCGCACCGGCCGAGCCGCCGCGGATGAACCAGGTCTCGAGGTCGCGCTCCGGCTTGTTCGCGAACTTGCCGGTCTCCCAGACGTAGTCGCCGTGGCCGCCGATCAGGTGGGGCCGGGAGTCGCGGTTGGCCTGGGAATGGATGATCAGCACCGTCTCGCCGACCTTCGCCTGCATTGCGTTCTTGCCGGTCAGCGCGCCGACCTTGCCGTTGAACACCACGTGGCTCGGGATCAGCCCCCGCATCACCTCGACCGTGTCGCCGTAGGACTCGCCGGGAGAGTCGTAATCCTTGTACTTGCCGTTCGCGTCCTTCGGGACGTAGAGGTCGTGCTCGCCGACGTAGTAGACGCGGTCGTACTTGAGGGACTTGCCGTTGCCGTCCTTCAGTCCTTCGCGCGGCAGCACCATGATCGCGCCGTGCATGCCCGAGACCACGTGCCAGGGGATCATCGCCCCCTCCGGCGCGCAGTGGTAGACGAAGACGCCGGTGCGCGTCGCCTTCCAGCGCAGCACCACCTCCTCGCCGGGGTTGATCAGGGTCAGCGCGCCGCCGCCGAGGGCGCCGGTCGCCGAATGGAAGTCGATGTTGTGCGGAAGCGAGTTGGTGTCGGGGTTGACCAGCGTCAGCTCGACGTAGTCGCCCTCGTGCACGACCATCAGCGGGCCCGGCATCGAGCCGTTGAAGGTCATCGCCTGGAAGGTGGTTCCCTTGTCGTCGATGACCACCTTCTTCTCCTCGACCTCCATGCGGAAGGCGACGATCTTGGGGCCCTGCTTGGTCGCCTGCTCATGCGGATGGACGAAGGGCGGCGCGACGAGCTCGATGGTCTCGCGCGGCAGGTTCGCCGGCATCGCGGCGACCGTCTGCTTCACCTGGGCGGCGGCGGCCGGCAGGCTCATGGCGAGCGAGGCGAGGGCGCTGCCCATCAGGGCGCTTCTCCGAGTGATCATGACGACACCTCCTATCTGTTGAATTGGGTGCAGTGTCGTCGGGGACGCCGGTAGGGTCTTTGCGCTGCGTCAACTTCCCGGCCGATCGTCGGCGAACTTGACGCGCGACAAAGAGCGAGCGTCGCGGGCGGCGTTAACCTTCACTCATGCCAAAGCTTGCTGAACACCTGACCGTCGGCGAGATCATGACGCGCTGGCCTGCGACCATCGGGGTCTTCCTCCGCTACCGCATGGGCTGCGTCGGCTGCCCGATCTCGAGCTTCCACACGCTGGTCGATGCCTGCGAGGAGCACGAGCTGGACCTCGAGGCGGTGCTGGCGGCGATGAAGGAAGCGGCAGGCCTTCCGGCGCCGAACTAGTCGGCGGGCTTGTTGGCGAGCTCGAACAGGCCGTGCGGGTCGGCCAGAACGATGCGCTGGCGCCCGCCCTCGACCAATCCGCTCTTCTCCCAGGCGCTCAGGACACGGCTCACCGAATGCAGCGTCGTGCCGGTCATCTCCGCCAGGTCCTGGCGGCTGATCGGAAAATCGATCTCGATGCCCTTCTCGATCTTGCGGCCGGCCTGCTTGGCGAGCCGCAGGAGTGCGTGCGCGACGCGGCGCTCGACCTCCTCGGTGGTCATCTCGATGATCCGCGTATGCGCTTCCTGCAGGCGGGCGCCGATCGTCTGCATCGCGCCGGCGGCGATCGACGGGTAGCGGGCGGCGAGATCGGACCAGCGCACCGAAGGCCAGGCGAGGACGACGCTGTCGGCAACGGCGGTCGCGGTCGCGGGATACCGCGTGAGACCGATCGCCGGCGCGACGCCGAAGATTTCGCCGGGCGAGACGTAGCGGACCACCATCTGGTGACCGTCCGGCGTGGTCTTGGCCGCGCGCACATGGCCGTGCAGGAGCAGGAAGAACGATGCCGCTTCCGCGCCCTGCTCGAACACCGCGGCGTTCTTCTCCACCCTGAGCGATCGCGCGTCGCGCAGCACGTCGTCGAGCTCCGCCGGGCCGAGGCCGCCGAAGAGGGGAAGCGCGGAAATGGTCGAGCGATCGATCGACGTCATGGGGCGCTCTTTTAGGGCCGGGGATCGGCGCCGGATTTGCGTTGCGTCAAAGAGACCGTTCGAAAGGCGGCTTATAGATATGCGCACACCTTATGGAGATGGACATGCGCAAGCTACTGACAATCGGTGCCCTGGTCGCGGGCCTGGCCCTGACCGGCATCGCCAATGCGGCCGAGGTCGAGGTCAAGATGCTGAACAAGGGCGCCGAGGGCGCCATGGTGTTCGAACCCGCCCTCGTGACCGTCTCTCCGGGCGACACGGTCAAGTTCGTCGCCACCGACAAGGGGCACAACGTCGAGAGCGTGGACGGGATGCTTCCCGACGGCGCCAAGACCTTCGTCGGCAAGATCAACGAGGAAGTGGCGATCACCTTCGACAAGCCCGGCGTCTACGGCGTGAAATGCAAGCCGCACTACGCGATGGGCATGGTGGCGCTGATCGTCGTCGGCAAGCCCGGCAACGAGACGGACGCGGCGAAGGTCGCGCACCCGGGCAAGGCAAAGCAGGTCTTCGCCGGCCTGTTCGCCAAGGCCGCGCCCACCCTCGCGGCGAAGTAGGGCCTCGGCAGTGATCGCGGCAGAAAAGGGAAGATGGCCGGTCCTCCTGACCTACGGGTTCCGGCCTTTCTTCCTGCTCCCATCGATCTTCGCCGGCCTCAGCATCCCGGTCTGGCTCTGCGCCTATTGGGGCGAGATCACGATCGGGGGGCTGTTCCAGGCGCGGGACTGGCACGTCCATGAGATGATCTTCGGCTACGTGCCGGGCGTCGTGGCCGGCTTCCTGCTGACGGCGATCCCGAACTGGACCGGGCGCCTACCGGTCCGCGGCGCGCCGCTGCTGGTCCTGGTCTCCGCTTGGCTTGGGGGACGCCTCGCCATCCTGTTCTCGGCGGAGCTCGGCTGGCTGCCGACGATGATCGCCGACCTCCTGTTCCTGTCTCTCGTGCTGGCGGTCACCGCGCGCGAGGTCGTGGCCGGCAACAACTGGCGAAACCTGCGCGTCGTGGCGCTCGTTGGCCTCCTTGCCGCCGGCAACGTGCTCTTCCACGTCGAGGTGCACCTCCATGGGGCGGCCGACCTCTCGGCACGCCTCGGCATCGCCGCGATCGTGCTCCTGATCTCGGTGATCGGCGGCCGCATCATTCCGTCCTTCACCCGCAACTGGCTCATGCGCAATCGTCCCGAGGCCCGGCTCCCTGCCGCTTTCGGGCCGTGCGACATGGCGGTCGTCGCGGCAAGCGCCGCGGCCTTCGTTCTCTGGATCGCGATACCGGACAGCGTGCCCGCCGGGCTTGCCCTGGTCGTCGTCGGCGTCGCGCATCTGGCAAGGCTCGCGCGCTGGAGCGGCGAGCGGACCTTCGCCGAGCCTCTCGTGCTCATCCTCCACGCCGGCTATGCGTTCGTTCCCGCGGGCTTCCTGCTCGCCGGCGCCTCCTCTCTGGGGTTCGCGCCGGCGGCGACCGGAATGCACGCCTGGGCCGCGGCGATCGCGACGATGACTCTGGCGGTGATGACGCGGGCGAGCCTCGGCCACACCGGTCGCTCCCTGAACGCCGGCGCCGCGACAGCGGCCATCTATGCCGCCATCGTCTTCGCCGGCATCGCACGCGTCGTCGCTGCGGGCGTCCCCGACCTGTCGCCGCTGCTGCTGCCGGCCGCGGGCATCGCCTGGGTGGCGGCGTTCCTTGGATTCGCCGTCGCCTTCGCCCCGCTCCTCTGCCGTCCGCCGAGGAACGCCGGCTAGCCTCGGCGCGCGACGAAGTCGAGCCGCGAGGCCTTGACCACCTCTGCCGACGCCGCCTTGCGGCGTCGGCAGAGGCTCGCGATCTCGGCGTCGATAGGTGGCCGCCTTGTCGCCGCCGACGAATCATGACAGTTTCATGACGCAGCCCCATGACCGCCGCCGCCCACCCGTCGCCGAGGAAGACGCTGGCCGTTTGCGGCAGCATGCATGCCCTGCATGACGGGTTCACCGACCTCCTGAACGTGCTCTATCCGCTGCTGCAGGCGCAGTTCGGCCTGAGCTACGCCGCGATCGGCGCGCTGAAAGCCGTCTACTCGAGCGCGATGGCGGCCGGGCAGATCCCCTCGGGCTGGCTCGCCGGACGCCTGGGCAATGTCGCCGTGCTCGCGGCCGGCACGCTGCTGGTGGCGGTCGGGTACGGGCTCGCCGGCGTCACCGGATCCCTGGCCGGCGTCGTGATCGGGCTGCTGCTCGCCGGAGCGGGCGGCAGCACGCAGCACCCGATCGCTTCTTCGCTGGTCTCCTCGGCGCATCCGGGCCTGGGCTCGCGCGCCGCACTCGGCACCTACAACTTCACCGGCGACGTCGGCAAGGTCGCGCTGCCGGCCGCTTTCGCGGTGATCGCCGCGGCCGTCGGCTGGCACGAGGCGCTGCTCGCGACCGCGGCCCTTGGCGTCGTCTCGGCGGCCCTGGTGCTCGTGGTCCTGAAGCAGCCGGGACCGACCGAACTCGTCGCCAAGCGCGGCGGCGGCGATCACGAGAGCATCGACCGGCCGTGGGCCTACTGGCTGCTGTTCTGCATCCACGTCGCCGACAGCCTGGTCCGCACCGGCTTCCTCGTCTTCCTGCCGTTCCTGCTGCAGGAGAAAGGGGCGGACCTGCCGACGATCGGCTTTGCGCTCTCGCTGATGTTCGCGGGTGGTGCCGCCGGAAAGCTGGCGATGGGGTGGCTCGGTACGCGGCTGGGCGTGGTGACGTCGGTCGTGCTGACGGAAGGCGCCACCACGGCCCTGATCTTCGCGCTGCTGCCGCTGTCGCTCACCGCCGCGCTGGTCCTGCTGCCGCTGGTGGGCCTGATGCTGAACGGCACCTCGTCGGTGCTTTACGGCACGGTGCCGGAGTTCGTGGAATCGCGGAAGCGCACGCATGCCTTCGCGGTCTTCTACACCGGCGGCTCCATCGCCGGCGCCGGCGGCCCGTTCCTGTTCGGCCTGCTCGGCGACGTGATCGGCCTTGTGCCGACCATGGCGGTCGTCGCCGTCACGGCCCTGGTCACGGTTCCCCTGGTGCTGGCGCTGCGGAGCGCGTTCAGGACGGCTTGAACGTCCCCTGAAAAATCCCGACCCCCTGCGTTTGGTGGAGGGACGGAGCCGGAGCGGCGTTTCTACCCTCTTCCGCGTCAGGGCGGTGCAGCGGTCATGCTGCGCCTGTCCGTCGGGAAGGGAGAGTGAACATGGCGTCTCCAGTCGGAGCGTCAGGCTCGACGATCACGGGCACCGTGGCGATCGAGCCCGCGCAGACGATGCAGCGGGTCCAGCAGGGATCGAAGATAGAGGCCTCCAGGCTGGCTGAGCGCCTTTCTACGGCAAGCGCGGCTCCGCCGCAGGGCGGCCGGGGACAGATCGTCGATACCTTTGCCTGAGCGCGCCCGCATCAGGGCGTGAAGACGCCCTCGGGATTGCCGTGCCAGATTCCGGTCTGGTTGCGGCGTGCCGTCCTTTCCGCTTCGGCGTAGGTCACGCCTCTGGCGCCGTCGGCGACGGCGAGCCCGTTCCGGATCTGGGATTCGGCCAGGTCGGTGTTGCCGACCTTGCAGAGCGCCAGCATCGTGCCGCTCGGACTGCGGCCCTTGTCGGCGCATTGGACTTCGGCGCCCTTGACCAGGCGCGCCAGGCTTTCCTGGGAATATCTGCCGCACCACCAGGGAAGCGCATTGTCGAAGCAACGCTGCTGCGGTTTCGGCGCGACGATGCCGTAGAGCCCGATCGTCCTGCCGCCGATCTTGAGCGTGTCGCCCGCGACCGCCTCCGCCGCGCCGTGCAGGTCGACGGCGTTCGCCGATCGCGGCGCCGCGACCCAGGCGAAAGCGAGCGCGGCCGCAGCCACGAGGCACGAGGACGTCGCGCGCCCGAGGAGGGGAAGGAACCTTCCTGCCTTCATCCGCTACCGATACAGCGGATGCCAGGTTCGGAGCTTGATCTGCATCAACGTTCCCGGCGCCCCGGCTGCGCATGATGCGCACGACGGCAATTCCGGCTGCCAGGATCAGAGGAGATAGGTCATGTGCAAATTCCCCATGGGCTCTCGCGGTGCAGGCCTCCTCGTGCTCGCCGCCGCGCTCTCGGTGGTGCTGCCGCCCGCCGTCGCGTCGGCGCAGATGCACGGCATGCCGGCGGCCGCGGGAGGGATGTCGGCCCCGTCGGTGATGGCGCTACAGGATGCCCTGGCCCGCGAAGGATTTCCGCTGAAGGTCGATGGCGTGCTGGGGCCGGCGACCCGCGAGGCGATCAAGGCGTTCCAGGCCCGGCACAAGCTTCCGGTGACTGGCACGGCGGACCCGGCGACGCTCGCCAGGCTGGGTGTGGGAGGTGCGGGACATGCCGCGCATGCCTCGCCGGCGACACCGCACGCGACGCATGGCCGGCCGGCTCCCCAGGGCGGCATGGCGGGCGGCCGGATGATGCCCGGAAGCAAGATGCACGGGGGCATGATGCAGGGAGGCGGGATGCACGGCGGCATGATGAAGGGCCGCGGGATGCCGGACGGGATGATGGCGCAGTGCGGCGACATGCATCAGCAGATGCGCCAGATGATGGCTCAGATGCAGGAGATGATGAAGACCATGCAGACCCAGATGCAGGCACCGAAGCCGAACTGACGGCGCCGGCGTCGCGGCGCGCGCTCACCAGATCCCGATATGGATTCCGCGGGCGCGATGCGTGTCGGTGCGCGCCTCGACCTGGACATCGGTGACGCCGGCGCGGATCTTGCGCGTCGTCGCCCATTCGAACAGCCGGTCCTTCATCTCGTGCCGGATCCCCGCCGCGCCCGGATCGGTGCCGAGGTCGCGGTACTCGCCCGGATCGTTCTCTAGATCGAAGAGCTGTGGCGCATAGCCCGGCCATTCGACGTATTTCCAGCGCGCCGTCCTGACCATCAGCCCCTGGCAGTCGCCGGGCTTGCGGCCGAGCACCTGGCGGGCCCGGCGAAAGCTGTAGTCGAGCTCGCAGAAGACGGCGTCCTTCGCCGCGACCTCGCCGCCACGGGTATGCGGCAGGAGGGAGGTGCCCTCGACGACATGACCCGGCACCTCGCCGCCGACCGCCTCGATCAGCGTCGGCAGCACGTCGATCGCTTCGACCAGGCGGCTGTCGACGACGCCGCGCTGCCCCAGCGGATGGGGGTCGACGATGATCATCGGGATGCGCACCGCCTGTTCGTAGAACAGCTCCTTTTCGCCGAGCCAGTGGTCACCCAGGAAGTCGCCGTGGTCGGAGGTGAACACGATCATCGTGTCGTCGAGCCTTCCGGCGTCGCCGAGGAACTGCACGAGGCGGCCGATGTGATCGTCGAGCTGACGGATCAGGCCCATGTAGGCGATCTTGGCGTTGGTCGCGACTTCCTCGCGCTCGAAGCTGCCTTCATCGTTCTTGCGATATGCGGCGACCACCGGATGCGCGTTCCGGGTTTCCTGGATCTGGCGTGCGATCGGCAGGTGCGTCGCGGGCGGGTACGTCGCGTGATAGGGCGCCGGCGCGAGATAGGGCCAGTGCGGCTTGATGTAGCTGAGATGCAGGCACCAGGGCTTGTCACCCTGCTCGCGGATGAAGGCCGTCGCGCGGTCGGTCGTGTAGGCGGTCTCCGAGTCGGCTTCCGCCACGCGTGCCGCCAGATGCGCATTGCGGATCAGCCAGCCGTCGAGCATCTGGCCGTCCGGCCCGTCGGCGCCGACGACGAAATCGGTCCACGGGTCGTCGCCCGGATATCGCGCCCTCAGGTAGCGCATGTAGGGCGCGTCGTCGGGCGGACGCATGTGGCCTTCATAGAGGTCGTAAGGCTCGAAGCCGCATTGGCGCAGCAGCAGCGTGCCGGGACTTGACGGATCGAGCCCGAGTCGCGTCATTCCGGCGATGTCGGGGGTGAAGTGGAGCTTGCCGGCGACCGCGACCCTGAGCCCGAGGGGCCGCAGGTGATCGCCCAGGGTCAACTCGTCGACCGGCAGCGGCACGCCGTTCCAGGTGGAGCCGTGGCTCCGCATCGTGCGGCCCGTATAGAAGGACATCCGCGACGGGCCGCAGACCGCCGACGCGCAAAAAGCATTGCGGAACAACACCCCGCGCCCGGCCAGCGCGTCGATATGGGGCGTCTTCAGCGTCGGATGCCCCATGCACGACAGATAGTCGTAGCGAAGCTGGTCGCACATGATGAACAGCAGGTTGCGGACGGCGGCCATCGGGCATCCTGAGGCGGGGCGCGCCAGCATGGACGACAGTTCGCCTGGAAAGCCAGGGGTTTGACCGGACCCGGGGGCGGGCGCTAGCAATGACGGCGTGAAGACCAGGATTGCCGGGTGGGCGATCGCGGCCTTGACGTTGGCGCCGATGGCGGCCGAAGGCACGACCTTCCGCTACGCCGCCAGCGCCGATCTGCTCGGCCTCGACCCCTATATCAACAACGACGGCGTCACCAACGCCATGAAGGGCAACCTCTACGAGGGGCTGCTCACGCGGCGTCACGACATGACGCTGGAAGCGGCGCTGGCCGCCGAATGGGGGCGGACCGCGCCGGACGTCTGGCGCTTCAAGCTGCGCGAGGGCGTGGTCTTTCACGACGGCACGCCGTTCGACGCCGACGACGTGCTGGCGTCCTTCGCCCGCATCACCCAGGACCAGTCGGCCTACCGCGGCGCGATGTCGACGATCCGCGAGATCCGCAGGATCGGCGACTTCGAGATCGACGTCGTCACCAAGCAGCCTGACGCGACGCTCGACCAGGGCATCCCGCTTTTCCTGATCATGAGCCGGCGCTGGCTCGAGGCGAACAACACCGAGCACGTGCTTCGCGGCACCAATGCAGCCACGTATGCCAACGCCAATGCCAACGGCACCGGTCCGTTCAAGCTGGTCCGCCGCGTGCCTGGCGTGCGCACCGTGGTCGAGCCCTATCCGGACTGGTGGGGCAAGCGCGAGCACAACGTCACCCGCGCCGTGTTCCGGCCGATCCCCAACACCGAGGCGCGCCAGCAGGCGCTGCTCGCCGGCGAGATCGACATGGCCTATCCGGTCCATGGCCTCGACGTGCCGAGGCTCGAGCAGGCCGGCATCCGCGTCATCCTCGGGCCGGACCTCCGGACGGTGTTCCTGGGCTTCGACAGCTTCCGCGACGAGTCCCTCGACCTGAAGGGGAAGGGGAAGAACCCCTTCAAGGACCGACGCGTCCGCGAGGCCTTCCAGAAGGCGATCAATCTCGACTGGCTGCACACCGACGTCATGCGCGGCCTGTCGCGGCCGACCGGATCGATGATCGCGCCGGGCATCGAAGGCTATTCGCAGGAACTCGACAGGCCGGCCGAGTACGATCCGGAAGGGGCGGCGCGGCTCCTGGCCGAGGCCGGATATGCGAACGGCTTCCCGGTCACGCTCGACTGCACCAACGACCGCTACGACAACGACGAGGCGATCTGCCGCCGGGTCGCCCTGATGCTGGCGCGCATCCGCATTACGGTGAAGCTCAACGTCCAGCCGCGCGCCGACTACTTCGAGAAGGCGAGCCAGCGCGGCGGTCACAAAACGTCCTTCTTCATCCTGGGCTGGACGCCGACGACCTTCGACGGGCTGAGCGCGCTCACCTCGGTCATGGGCACCGGCGGCGGCGCCAATTTCGGGCGCTACTCGAACCCCAAGATCGATATCCTGGCGCGCAAGGCGGCGCAGGAGCAGGACCCGGTGCAGCGCCGCCGGCTGATCAGCCAGGCGCTGTCGATCCACAAGCAGGACGTCGGCCACATCCCGCTGCACCAGCAGATGCTGGCCTGGGCTGTGCGGCCGACCGTCGCCGAGATCAAGCCCCGGCCCTGGAACGACGTCGACCTCCGCTGGGTCAGAATGAAGTAAGCTGGACCGATGCCAGGCCCGAACAAGGCACCCGGCCACATCGTCCTGACCTCGCACCCCGGCGCGAGCGGCACCAAGCCGCTGCCGATCAAATGGGGTGCCGCCGATGCCGCCGCGCGCGGTCCGATCATCGCGACGACGACCGAGCCCAAGCACCGCAACGTGATCGGCGCCCATGCCGGCGCCTACGCGCTCTATCGGGCGCTGGCGATCGCCTCGGGCCGCTTGAGCTCGATGCACGTCCCCGACCTCACCAACACCGCGCCGGCCGTGCCGATCGGGCCGCATCCGCAGTGGTCGGATCCGAAGAGGATCGTCTCGCTCGACCCGTTCGGCCACATGGTGGCCGACGCCTTCGCCGACAAGCTCAAGGACGGCTGGGACATCCGCCCGACCATCGCGGTCACCAAGGCGCGCATCAACCTGCCGGAGCTGCGCGACGCGATGGCCGCCGGCCGCCTCGAGGCGGACGGCGACGTGCTGCTTCCGAACGGCGACGCGCGCGTCACCAAGATCGCGATCGAGCCGGTCTGGTATCTGCCCGGCATCGCCGAGCGCTTCGCGGTCTCGGAGAGCACGCTCCGCCGCTCGCTGTTCGAATACACCGGCGGCATGTTCCCGGAGCTGGTGACACGGAGCGACCTCAAGGTCTTCCTGCCGCCGATCGGCGGACACTCGGTCTATCTGTTCGGCGAGGTGGCGGCGTTGAGCGATCCCGAGCGCAAGGTCGCCTGCCGCATCCACGACGAATGCAACGGCTCCGACGTCTTCGGCTCCGACATCTGCACCTGCAGGCCCTACCTGGCGCACGGCATCGAGGTCTGCATCGAGACGGCGCAGAAGGGCGGCGCCGGCATCGTCGTCTACAACAGGAAGGAAGGCCGCGCGCTCGGCGAGGTCACCAAGTTCCTCGTCTACAACGCGCGCAAGCGCCAGGAAGGCGGCGACCGTGCCGAGACCTACTTCGAGCGCACGGAATGCGTCGCCGGCGTGCAGGACATGCGCTTCCAGGAGCTGGCGCCCGACGTGATCCACTGGCTCGGCGTCAGCCGCATCGACCGTTTCTGCTCGATGAGCGACATGAAGTACGAGCCTCTGGTCCGCAGCGGCATCGAGGTGGTCGAGCGCGTGCCGATCCCCGACGAGCTGATCCCGGCCGACGCCAGCGTCGAGATGGATGCGAAGAAGGCCGCCGGCTACTACAGCCCGGCCGTGCCCGACTCCGCCGAGCTCGCCAAGGCCAAAGGGCGGTCTCTCAAGGAATGATCCCGCGCAGCGAGGCCGAGGCGGCACGCTGGCTTCTTTCGGCCGCGGCGGTCCGCGCCCGTGCGCACCAGCTCCTCGCGCTCGCCGACCAGGATCGCCTGCCGCACCTGAAGCTCGATCGTTCGCGGCTGCCTGTCGTCGTCGACGAGGTCATCGCCGCGACGCGTGCCGATTATCCCAACCTCGACATTCCCTATCACAGCCGGTGGCGCCATTTTGCCGCCGGCGGTCGCGACCGCTGGTCCGGCCTCTGCAAGAGCCTCGACGTCGATGCGCGCGAGCGCGCGCGGATCGGCTTCGACCTCGCGGTCACCAGCGTCCTGCTCGACGCCGGAGCGGGGCCCGACTGGCGCTACTGCGAGCCGTCCAGCGGGGCGTTCTATTCGAGGTCGGAAGGACTCGCGGTCGCGAGCTTCGACCTCTTCGCCGCCGGCACCTTCTCGGGCGACCCGACCCGCCCTTTGCGTGCGGATGCGGCCGGCCTGGCGCGCTTCGATGCGGCGAAGCTCGCCTTCGGCTGCCAAGTCGGCGCCGCCAACCCGATGATCGGGCTCGACGGCCGCGCCTCGCTGCTGCGGAGCCTCGGCGGCGCCATCGCCAGGGCACCCGATCTCTTCGGCCGCGATGCGCGCATCGGTAACCTGGTCGACTACCTCGAGCGCCGGGCACCGGACGGGTCGATCGCCGCGACCGACATCCTGGATGCGGTGCTCGCCGGATTCGGTCTGGTCTGGCCGGGGCGGATCAGCCTCGCCGGGATGCCGCTCGGCGATACGTGGCTGCATGAATCGGCGCGTAGCGACGATGCCGCGAACGGCCTCGTCCCCTTCCACAAGCTCTCGCAGTGGCTGACCTATTCGCTGGTCGAGCCGCTGGAATGGCTCGGCCTCGGGGTCACCGGGCTCGACGACCTCACCGGCCTGCCCGAGTATCGGAACGGCGGCCTGTTCCTCGATCTCGGCGTTCTGGCGTGGCGCGATCCGGCGACATCGGATCGCGTGATGAAGCCGGGCGACGAGCCGATCGTCGAATGGCGGGCGCTGACCGTGGCGCTCCTCGACGAGGTCGCGAAGGCGGTGCGTGTGCGTCTCGGCCTCGATGCGCGGAGCCTGCCGCTGGCGAAGGTGCTGCAGGGCGGCACCTGGACCGCCGGCCGCCGGGTCGCATCGCGGCTCAGGTTCGACGGCGGCCCGCCGCTCCGGCTCGACAGCGACGGAACGGTCTTCTAAGACGAACGCAAAGAGGCGAGGGGAGCCGCTGCATGTCGAACGCCGTCACCGTGGTCAGCCATCCGCTGGTCCAGCACAAGCTGACCCTGATGCGCCGCAAGGAGACGCCGTCCTCGGAGTTCCGCCAGCTGCTGCGCGAGATCTCGCTGCTGCTGGCCTACGAGGTGACGCGCGACCTGCCGCTGACGACGCGGCCGATCGAGACGCCCTTGGCCGAGATGGACGCGCCAATGCTGGCGGGAAAGAAGCTCTGCATCTGCTCGATCCTGCGTGCCGGCAACGGCATCCTCGACGGCATCCTCGATCTGATCCCCTCGGCGCGCGTCGGGCATATCGGCCTCTACCGCGATCCGGAGACGCTGGAGGCGGTCGAGTATTACTTCAAGGTGCCGGCCGACATCGCCGACCGGCCGGTGATCGTCGTCGATCCGATGCTGGCGACCGGCCACTCGGCGATCGCGGCGGTCACCCGGCTCAAGGACCGTGGCGCGGTGAACCTCCGCTTCGTCTGCTTGCTCGCCGCGCCCGAAGGCGTCGCCGCGCTGGGCGAGGCGCATCCGGACGTGCCGATCTTCACCGCGGCGATCGACAGCCATCTCAACGACCACGGCTACATCGTCCCGGGCCTCGGCGACGCCGGCGACCGCATCTACGGGACTAAATAGACGTTCGGTTTCGCCGGTACGGGGCACCCCGCGCTTCCGGTTGATTTTCCCGGTCCGTGTAGTGAAACTAGGGGTTAGCTGGTGCCGGGCCAATCCGGCGTCGGATGAAACAGGGACGCGGTCCGCAAAGGACTGCAATTCGGAGGGAGATCCCAATGCGTTATGTGGTGGCGACGGCGCTTGCCGTCGCGATGGCTGCTCTTCCCGCGCACGCCAAGGTGCTGCGCTATTCGACCAACGCCGATCTGCTCGGCCTCGACCCCGCGATCAACAACGAGGGGCCGACCAACGCGATGAAGACGAACCTCTACGAGGGTCTGCTCTCGCGCAATTTCGACCTCAGCCTTTCGCCGGCGCTGGCGACCGAGTATTCGCAGGTCAGCCCGGAAGTCTGGCGCTTCAAGCTGCGCCAGGGCGTGAAGTTCCATGACGGCACGCCCTTCGTGGCCGAAGACGTCGGATTCTCGGTCGGCCGCTACAATGCCGAGCAGTCCGACATGAAGGGCTACACGGCGACGATCAAGGAAGTGAAGGTCGTCGATCCGCAGACGATCGACATCGTCACCAACGGGCCGGATCCGATCCTGCCGCAGCAGCTGCCGCTGTTCTTCATCATGTCGAAGAGCTGGGCCGAGAAGAACAACACCGCCCAGGTGGTGCGCGGCACCTCGGCGCCGACCTTCATCAACTTCAACGCCAACGGCACCGGCCCCTACAAGCTGGTCGAGCGCGTCGCCGATAACCGCACGGTGGTCGAGCCGAATCCGAACTGGTGGGGCAAGCTCGACAACGGCATCACCCGCGCCGAGTTCCGTCCGATCGCGAACGCCGCGACCCGCGTCGCAGCGTTGCTCTCGGGCGAGATCGACCTGATGTATCCGGTGCCCTCGCAGGACAAGCAGCGGATCAACACGAGCAAGGGCACCAAGGTCCTCGAGGGGCCCGAGCTCCGCACCATCTTCCTGGGATTCGACCAGCACCGGAACGAGCTGCTCGACATGAAGGGCTCGGGCAAGAACCCGTTCAAGGACAAGCGGGTGCGCGAGGCCTTCTACAAGGCGATCGACATCCAGACCATCGCCCGCGTCGTCATGCGCGGCGAATCGCGCCCGACCGGCTCGATGGTGGCGCCGGGCATCGCGGGCTTCTCGGATGACGTGGACAAGCGGCCGGCCTTCAACCCGGACGAGGCGAAGAAGCTTCTCGCCGATGCCGGCTACGCCAACGGCTTCCCGGTGACTCTGGACTGCCCGAACGACCGCTACACCAACGACGAGGCGATCTGCCAGGCGATTGTTCCGATGCTCACCCGCGTCGGCATCCAGATCAAGCTGAACGCCCAGACCCGCTCGCTGCACTTCGACAAGATCGGCCTCAAGGAGAACCGGAACACCAGCTTCTACATGCTGGGCTGGACCCCGGGCACCTTCGATGCCCACAACATGCTCGTGAACATCGTCACCATGGACGGCCCGGGCGCCGGCCAGAACAACTCGGGCGCCTATCGCAATCCGAAGGTCGAGGAGCTGACCCTCAAGGCCGGCACCGAGATGGACCCGAAGAAGCGGACCGAGATGCTGGTCGAGGCCCAGAAGATCCACAAGGACGACTACGGCCACATCCCGCTGCACCAGCAGACGCTGGCGTGGGGCGTGCGTGACGAAGTCATCGACGGTTCGGTCAAGCCGCGCCCGTCGAACGACGTGGAGCTCAAGCTGATCAAGATGAAGTAACGTTCCGGCTTCTCTATCGACGGGGCCCGGGTGGAGCGATCCATCCGGGCCTCGCCGCATAGACCCGAACGCTCCCCAGATCATGTTCGCCTATATCGTCCGTCGCGCGCTTCAGTCCGTGCTGGTCATGGCGTCGGTGGCATTCGTCGCCTTCGCGCTGTTCCAGTACATGGGCGACCCGATCAACCAGATGGTCGCGCAGGACGCGACCCTGGAGCAGCGGAACGCGCTCCGTGCCGTGCTCGGCCTCGACCGGCCGTTCTACGTGCAGTTCCTCTTCTTCCTGAAGAACCTGATCACCGGGAACTTCGGCTTCTCCTTCCGCGTCGGCACGCCGGTCGCCCAGATCATCGCCGAGCGCCTGCCGGCGACGCTGGAGCTGGTGATCGTCGCCGCGCTGTTCGCGCTGTTCATCGGCGTGCCCGCCGGCGTCTACACCGGGCTCCATCGCCACGGGGCGCTCAGCCGCTTCATGCTGACGGTGTCGCTGATCGGCGTGTCGCTGCCGACCTTCCTGATCGGCATCCTGCTGATCCTGATCTTCGCCGTGCTGCTGGGCTGGCTTCCGTCGTTCGGCCGCGGCGACGTGGTCAATTTGGGATTCTGGTCGACCGGGTTCCTCACCAAGAGCGGCCTAAAGGCGCTCATCCTGCCGTCGATCACGCTGGGACTGTTCCAGACGACGCTGATCATGCGGCTGGTGCGCTCGGAGATGCTCGAGGTGCTGCGTGCCGACTACATCAAGTTCGCGCGCGCGCGGGGCCTCACCAACCGCGCGGTCAATTTCGGCCATGCGCTCAAGAACACGCTGGTGCCGGTCATCACCATCGCCGGGCTGCAGATCGGCGGCCTCATCGCCTTCGCCATCATCACCGAGACGGTGTTCCAGTGGCCGGGGATGGGCTTCCTGTTCATCACCGCGATCCAGTTCGTCGACATCCCGGTGATGAGCACCTACCTGGTGCTGGTCGCGCTGTTCTTCGTGCTCATCAACCTCGTCGTCGACCTGCTCTACTTCGCCGTCGATCCGAGGCTACGGGTCGAGCGGTCGGTCTCGGCGCACTGATCCCATGTCCATCTGGCACAATCTCAAGGATCTCGTCCGCCGCTTCCTGGCGTCCGACGTCTTCTACAGCTTCAAGCGCTCGCCGACGGTGATCATCGCCTTCGCGCTGACCATGCTGTTCATCGTCGCCGCCGTGCTGGCGCCGCTGATCGTTCCGCACAACACCTACGACGTGGCGAGCCTCAGCCTGATGGACGCCTTCCTGCCGCCGGCCTGGGTGGAGGGGGGCAAGATCTCCTATCTGCTCGGCACCGACGACCAGGGGCGCGACGTGTTCTCGACCATCATCCTCGGCGCCCGCGTCTCGCTGATCGTGGGCTTTGCCTCGGTCGCCCTCGCGCTGACCATGGGCGTGGCGCTCGGATTGATCGCAGGCTATGTCGGCGGCGTCACCGACGCGGTGATCATGCGCGTCGCCGACGTGAAGCTGAGCTTCCCCGCGATCCTGATCGTGCTGCTGATCGACGGCATCGCCCGCGGCATCCTGCCGCGCGACCTGCATGACAAGGCGGCGGTCTCGGTCATCGTCATGGCGATCGGCTTCTCGACCTGGATCCAGTACGCGCGCACCGTGCGCGGCCTGACCCTGGTCGAGAAGAACAAGGAATACGTCCAGGCCGCTCGCGTCATCGGCCTGCACCCGATCCTGATCATGTTCCGCCACGTGCTGCCCAACGTGATGGGCCCGGTGCTGGTGATCGCGACGCTCGGCCTCGGCATCGCGGTGCTGACGGAGTCGACGCTGAGCTTCCTCGGCGTCGGCGTGCCGCCGACCCAGCCGTCGCTCGGCACGCTGATCCGCATCGGCAACAACTTCCTGTTCTCGGGCGAGTGGTGGATGGCGATCTTCCCCGGCCTGTTCCTCGTCATCCTCGTGCTGTCGGTCAACCTCCTGGGTGACTGGCTGCGCGACGCCCTCAACCCGAAGCTCCGCTGATGGCCGCCCTTCTCGAAGTCGAGCATCTCCGGATCGAGTTCCCGACCAGGCGCGGCACGCTGCTCGCCGTGGACGACGTCTCGTTCCAGATCGGCGAGGGCGAGGTGCTGGGCGTGGTCGGCGAGTCCGGCGCCGGCAAGTCGCTGACCGGCACCGCGGTGATCGGTCTTCTCGAGCCGCCGGGGCGTATCGCCGCCGGCGAGATCCGTCTGATGGGCCGGCGCATCGACAATCTTCCCTACGAGGAGATGCGCAAGATCCGCGGCAAGCAGATCGGCGCGGTGTTCCAGGATCCGCTGACCAGCCTCAACCCGCTCTATTCGGTCGGCCGCCAGCTGATCGAGACCATCCAGACGCATACCGACATGACGCCGACGCGAGCCCGTGCGCGCGCGATCGAGCTGCTGCAGGAAGTCGGTATCCCCGCTGCCGAGCGCCGCGTCGACCACTACCCGCACCAGTTCTCGGGCGGCATGCGCCAGCGCGTCGTCATCGCGCTGGCGCTCTGCGTCAACCCGAAGCTGGTGATCGCCGACGAGCCGACCACCGCGCTCGACGTCTCGATCCAGGCGCAGATCATCGCGCTTCTCAAGCGGCTCTGCCGCGAGCACGGCACCGCGATCATGCTGATCACCCACGACATGGGCGTGATCGCCGAGACCGCCGACCGGGTCGCCGTGATGTATGCCGGCCGCATCGCCGAGATCGGCCCGGTGCGCGCCGTGATCAAGGAAGCGAAGCATCCCTACAGCCACGGGCTGATGGGATCGATCCCCAAGATCAACGACGACAAGGAGCGCCTCGAGCAGATCGAGGGCTCGATGCCGCGCCTGACCGAGATCCCGCCGGGATGCGCCTTCAACCCGCGCTGCCCGCATACCTTCGACCGCTGCCGGGTCGAGCGGCCGGAGCTCATGGACACCGGCGTCACCCGCGCCTCCTGCTGGCTTTACGCGAATGCCTGAGACGAAGCCCACCCTGGTGAAGGTCGCCGGGCTCGCCCGGTACTTCGACGTGTCGCTGCCCTGGCTCAACCGCGTGCTCGACGGCACGCCGCGCCAGATCCTGCGTGCGGTCGACGGCATCGACTTCGAGATCAAGAGGGGCGAGACGCTGGCGCTGGTCGGCGAGTCCGGCTGCGGCAAGTCGACGGTCGCGCGCCTCGTCGTCGGCCTCTACAAGCCGTCGAAGGGCTCGATCGTCTTCGACGGGGTCGACATGGCGGGCCTCGGCGGCCGCGCCGAGATGGCGCCAATCCGCCGGCGCCTGCAGATGATCTTCCAGGATCCGTATGCCAGCCTCAATCCGCGCTGGCGCGTGTCTGCGATCATCTCCGAGCCGATCCGCGCCTTCAAGCTCATCGACGACGAGGCGGCGATCCAGGAGCGCGTCGGCCAGCTGCTGCGCCAGGTCGGGCTTTCCCCGGTCGACGGCGAGAAGTACCCGCACGAATTCTCCGGCGGACAGCGCCAGCGCATCTCGATCGCGCGTGCGCTCTCCAGCCAGCCCGAATTCCTGGTCTGCGACGAGCCGACCTCGGCGCTCGACGTCTCGGTGCAGGCGCAGATCCTGAACCTGATGAAGGACCTGCAGCGAAAGCTGGGCCTGACCTACCTCTTCATCAGCCACAACCTCGCGGTCGTCCGCCACATCGCCGACCGCGTCGGCGTCATGTATCTCGGCCGCCTCGCCGAGATCGGGCCGAAGCAGACGGTGTTCGCGCTGCCGAGACATCCCTATACGCGGATGCTGCTGGACACGATTCCCGACCTCGACATGACCGGCCGCCAGCGCACGCCGGTCGCGGGCGAGGTGCCGAACCCGATCAACCCGCCGACTGGCTGCGCCTTCCATCCGCGCTGTCCTTTCGCCAACGATCGCTGCAAGGCCGAGCGGCCGGAGCCGAAGCCGAACGACACCGGCTCGATCACCGCCTGTCACGCGGTCGAGGAAGGCCGGCTCCCCGCCGGGCCGCTGACGGCGGCGGCGTAGGTTCGAGGCCCGCTCCCGCGTCGTCGCTCTTATCGAAACCCTCTCCCGCGTCGTACGCGGGGGAGGGTAGGGTGGGGGCGAGCGCAGCGAGGAAGCGTTTGAGATAAGACCACCCGTCCCCTCGCTGCGCTCGGCCCCCACCCCAACCCTCCCCCGGCTTCGCCGCGAGAGGGGGCACGAGGTTCGAGATGACCGTCCTCGTCTTCGGATCGATCAACGCCGACTTCTTCGTCAACGTGCCGGTGCTGCCGAAGCCGGGCGAGACGGCCCTGTCGTCGACCTATCGCACCGCCGCCGGCGGCAAGGGCGCCAACCAGGCGGTCGCCGCAGCGCGCGCCGGGGCCAAGGTCGCGATGGTCGGGCGGATCGGATCCGATCCCTTCGGCCAGTCGCTGAAGCAGGGCCTCGCCGCCGAGGGCATCGACGTCGCCGGCATCGCCGCATCGGGGCAGCCGACGGGGGCCGCCTTCATCGCGATCGACGCCAGGGGCGAGAACCTGATCCTGGGCGCCGGCGGCGCCAACCTGGAAGCGCGCGCCGCCGACGTGCCCGACGCCAGGCTCGGACCGGCCACCACCGTCGTTCTGCAGATGGAGATCTCGCCGACCGAGACCGCGCGCCTCGCCGCGCGCGCGCGCAAGTCGGGCGCACGCGTGATGCTCAACCTGGCCCCGGCGCTGACGCCGCCGCACGGTCTGATCGCCGATACCGGTATCCTCGTCGTCAACGAGCACGAGGCGGTCGCGCTCGCGGGCCACCTGGGACTTGCCGAGCGCACGCCGGCGGCGATCGCGAGCGCGATCGTGCGGCGCTATGCCGGGACGGTGATCGTCACGCTCGGTCCTGAGGGCGCGCTCGCCGTGGCGATGGACGGCGCGTTCCGGATCGACGCGCTGCAGGTGAAGGTCGTCGACACGGTCGGCGCCGGGGATGCCTTCGTCGGCGTGCTTGCCGCCAGCCTCGACGAGGGCCGCAACCTGCCGACGGCGCTCAGGCGCGCGTCCGTCGCGGGCGCGCTCGCCTGCACCACGGCCGGCGCGCAGGCGGGATTGCCGAGACGCGCCGACCTCGACGCGAGGGAAAAGGAACTGGCGCCGGCGCGGCCCTTCTAGGCTTGCATCGGGACGCGTGATCGGCGATTGAGCGCGCGCGATCTCCGGGGGCGATCATGCGGATTTGGCCCTCGGGCGGGCTCTGGCGTCATGCCGACTTTCTGAAGCTGTGGGCGGCGCAGTCGTTGAGCGCGCTCGGCAGCCGGATCACGCGCACGGCACTGCCGATGATCGCGATCCTGACCATCGGCGCCACGCCGACCGAGATCGCGATCCTGTCGGCGCTGGGCGTGGCGCCGGGCGTGGTCGTCGGCCTCGTTGCCGGCGGCCCGGTCGACCGAAGCCCTAAGCGGCCCCTGCTGGTCGCGACCGACCTGCTGCGCGCCGCCCTCATCCTGACGATCCCGTTCGCCGCTTGGAGCGGCTTCCTCTCCATGCCGCAGCTCTACCTGGTCGCGGCCTGCATCGGCGCGGCGACCGCGCTGTTCCGCATCGCCGACAACGCCTACCTGCCGACTCTGGTCGGCAAGGACCAGCTGGTCGAGGGCAACGCCAAGCTCGAGGCGACGGACTCCATCGCCGAGAGCGTCGGTCCGGGCCTCGCCGGCATCCTGGTCCAGGCGATGACGGCGTCCTTCGCGGTGATCGTCGATGCGGTCACTTACCTGTGGTCGGCGTCGATGCTGAGCCGGATTCGTGCGGCCGAGGCACCCGCGGCAACGGAGGAGCGCAACGGCCTCGTTGCCGACGTGAAGGCGGGATTCCACGCTTGCCTGCATGAGCCGGTGGTCGCGCGATTGCTCGCGGCCGAGACGCTGATGATGCTGTTCGGCGGCTTCTTCAATACGCTCTACATGATCCTGGCGCTCGAGCGTCTCGCGCTCTCGCCGCTCGCGGTGGGGCTGGTCATCAGCGTCGGCGGCATCGGCTCGTTCCTCGGGGCGCTGATGGCGGAGCGCGTGGCGTCTCGGTTCGGGCTCGGTCCAACCCTGCTCGCGACGCTGACTCTCGGCAGCGCCGCCGCGCTGCTGATCCCGCTTTCGGAGGTCGCGGGCCCGCTCGCGATCCCGAGCCTCGTCGCGCACCAGCTGATCGGCGACGCCTTCCTCAGCATCTACCTGATCCATGCACTCAGCCTGCGCCAGCGCGTGCTGCCGATAGAGGTGCTGGGGCGCACGAGCGCCACCTTTCATGTCGCGACGGGCCTGGCGATGCCCTTGGGCGCGCTGGTCGCGGGGCCGCTCGCCGATGCCATCGGCTTTTCGACGACGCTGTGGATCGGTGCGGTGGGCGGCCTCGCCGCGGCGCTCGCGCTGATCTCGCCGACCGTGTTGCGCCAGCGCTAGTCAGCGGCAGTCGGCGTAGTACTTGTAGCCCTCTTCCTGGCGCACGGCGTAGAGCTGGATCGGCTGGTCGACCTTCGTGTAGCAGACGAAGAGCGGCATCCCGAACACGGTGATCGCGAGCTCGACCTTGTCGTTCGGGTACATCTCGCCTTCGATGCAGGCGCGGCGGCTCTGGCCCTTCTGCAGCACAAAGGTGTAGCGCTCGCGCGACTTCATGATGACGCGGCCCGAGAGGCCGAACGGCGCCATGTTGCGCACCAGGAAGCACGCCCCGCGCGTAGCCGGGCCGATCTGCGCCTCGGCCGGGAAGGCCGGAAGGGTCGCCAGCAGCAGGCTTCCGATGAGCAGGAGGGCACGGGTCACGGCCGGATCATAGCGTTACCGGCGCCAGGGCCTAAGCCCTTGAAGGGGGCCGACACAATTCGTGATGAGGATTTTTATACGCAAATTTAGTTGACGGAAATCCGCGTTTTTGACAGGTTGAGCGCTACTGAGAGGACCTGCGCCCGGACCGGGCGGCGGGTCCTTTTCTTTTTCCGACATGGAGTTGGCCGATGCACGGGCACACCCGATGGGTGTCGCGCGACCGCCCGGACTTTGCCCGGAGCGGACCTGAGCGCTGTTGGATCGACGGCGACCTGATCCGTCTCTCGCACTGGCCGGTCGGCGGCATCCGCGCCGGCGTCCGCGGCAAGCCGGTGCCGTGGCTGATGGATCTGCGCGTACTCGAAGACGCGATGCGCGAGGTCTACGGACGCGACTTCGCTCTCGGCGACCGCGCGCCGCTGCTGCAGCTCGCCGCCGACGCGCTCGCCGACGGCGATCGCAGGCGCGCAGCCGAGATCGCCGACGCCATCGCGTTCCCGCCGCCAGAGTTCAAGTCGCGCTTCCGCGACGCCGGCCTCCGCTACCTCGCCTGGGGGGCCGCGCACAACCGCGGCAACCCCCGCGTCGACATCGACGCCTGGCTCGCGCGCGCTGGTCTCGAAAGCAAGTACGACCCCGACCAGCCGCGTGTGCCGCGCGGCCATCCCGACGGCGGGCAGTGGACCGGCGGGAATGGTGCGGGAAGAGACGGTGCCGTCGGCAACGTTGCGATCCCGGAGGACGGCGCTACCGACGGATCTGATGAAGAGCTGGACACAGGTGATGAGCCGCTCACCGAGGAACAACAGCGTCTAGTCGAGATCTTCGACGACGCGCGGAAGGATCTGACCGACGCGAGCGGCGAAAACGCGCCCTTGGTCCTGATTGGCGGCGATGAAAAGCCTCCTAGGTTTCCCAGGACGAAGCGGGAGGCTCTTGCCTGGTTAGCGGCTTGGCTCACCGAAGAGATGAAGCGCCGCGGATCATTCCCTGGACGCAACTCGCCGATTTGGATGGAGATCAACGATTTCGCGCGAGAATGGGTGAATCGGATCAACCGGATCTTCCCCGAGTTCGAAGGCTATTGGGAGTCGGCTAAGGAGTGGGAGGAGATGATCGCCGACAAAGACTTCCGGGATTTCAACTCGTTCGAAGCGTTCAAGAGAAAATACAAGTCGGCCGGACCTTTCCGCGACTGGCATCACGTCGTCGAGCAGGGTAGTGGCTTCTCCAAAAAAATGATCAACAATACTGCGAACATCGTCCGCATACCTCGAGGCAAGCATTGGGACGTCGTCTATGCCATGACGAAACCACGCCCAGAGCTTGGAGGACTGTCATACCGAGAATGGCTGGTTGGCCGGTCATTCTCGGAGCACATGCGCGTGGGGCTGGACGTACTTCGTGAAGTGAAGGCACTCAAATGACAAAAGACCTTACTGGTCGGTCAATCGAGCAACTCGTCGAACGCTTTGTCGAGCTGGCGATCTTGATGGGCGAAGACGGGGAAGCCGGCCTGAACCGACCGTATACGCGGAAATTCCGAGAGCAATACGCGATTGCCAATGAACTTTGGTCTCGCTCCGCTCTGCAGACTCTCCTGCCGAGTCTAGAGCACGAGAATCCATGGGTGCGCTATCTATCTGCGGCCAATTGTTGGGAGATCGACCGAGAGAGGACCGAAGCGACACTCGAAGCCCTCGGCGAGATTGAATTTTGGACGGTCGGCATCGAGGCTCGGATCTCGCTTCGAATCTTTCGTTCAGGCGATGCCGTCCTAAGAGGGCCATCACCGGCGCGTTCTTGACGCATGCTCCGAGTCCCCGGACCTTTGAATTCGCAATAGATAGTGGGAGCGACTACCGTCCCTCGGTCCGCGGATCGAACGCGTCCTGGAGGCCGTCGCCGACGAAGTTGAGCGAGATCACGGTCGTGAAGATCAGCACGCCCGGGTAGATGGCCTGCATCGGCTGGGACCAGATGATCTCCTGCGCGTTGGTCAGGATGTTGCCCCAGCTCGCGACCGGCGGCTGGATGCCGAGACCGAGGAAGCTCAGCGTCGACTCCAGCAGGATGATGTTACCGCTGGCCAAGGTGGCGGCGACCAGGATCGGCGAGAGCGCGTTCGGCAGGATGTGGACGAAGAGGATGCGGGCGGTGGACGCGCCCTGCGCCACCGCGGCCTGGACGAAGTCGCGGGTCTTCAAGGTCAGCGTCACGCCGCGCACGAGGCGGGCGGAGGTGGTCCAGGTCACCAGCGCGATGATCAGCACGATGCGGTAGAGGCTCAAGTCGGGCGACTTGGCGATCGAGGCCGGGAGCCCGACCTTGGTCGGGTCGACCGCGGCGAGCACGATCAGCACCGGCAGCAGCGGCAGCGCGATCCAGCCGTCGCAGAAGCGCATCAGGAAGGCGTCGACCCGGCCGCCATACCAGCCGGAGATCAGTCCGATCGTGGTCCCGATCGAGGCGGTCAGGATCGCCGTCACGAGGCCGACGAACAGCGAGATCCGGCCGCCATAGATCAGGCGCAGCAGCAGGTCGCGGCCGAGGTCGTCGGTGCCGAGCGGGTGCTCGACCGACGCGGGCTGGAAGCGGTTGAAGAGGTTGACCTCCTCGGCGTTCTGGCCGCGCCAGTCGGCGATCCAGGGCGCAAGAATGGCGAGGACGGCGAGGAAGATCAGGATGCCGGCGCCGATCAGCGCGCCCTTGTGGCGGCGGAAGCGGCGCCAGATGAGGACCGCCGGCCGCGTCGGCGGCGGCAGGGCCGTGTCCTCGGTGCGGATCTGGGTGGTGACGAGCGAACCCATCTGGCGGCTCACCGGTAGGAGATGCGCGGATCGAGCGCCGCGTAGAGCAGGTCGGCGACCAGGTTCAGGATCAGCGTGACGCTGCAGGCGAAGAGCAGCCCCACCAGCGCCACGTTGAAGTCGTTGGCGAGGATCGAGTCGAAGATCAGCTTGCCCATGCCGAGATAGGCGAACATCGTCTCGGTGATCAGAGCGCCCGAGAGCAGCGTGCCGCATTCGAGCGCCATGATCGTCACGGTCGGGATCAGCGCGTTGCGGAGCGCGTGCTTCCAGACCACGCGGTTCTCGTCGGCGCCCTTGGCGCGGGCCGTCCGGATGTAGTCCTCGCGAAGCACCTCGATCATGCCCGAGCGCACGTAGCGCGTGACCTGCGCCACGTTGGCGATGGTCAGCGTCAGGACCGGCAGCGCCATGTAGCGGAGCTGGTCGAGGAAGGAGGGCGGACCGCCGACCGTGCGCATGCCGCTCGCCGGCAGGACGCCGAGCTGGACCGCGAACAGGATGATCAGAAGCAGCGCCAGGAAGAACACCGGGACCGAGATGCCGGCAAAGCAGAAGAGGTTGATCGCCTGGTCGACCCAGGAGCGGGGATTGCGGGCGGCATAGACGCCGGCCGGGATCGCCACCGACACCGAGATCAGGAAGGCGAAGATCATCAGGTAGAGCGTGTTCAGCAGGCGCGGCAGCAGAATGTGCATCACCGGCTGGTTGTGCTGGCGCGAGAACCCGAAATCGCCGCCGATCGCACTCATCAGCCAGGCGAGGTAGCGCTCGGTGATCGGCTTGTCGACGCCGTAGAGGGCGCGCAGCCGCGCCGCGTCGGCGGCGGTCATGTTGGGGTCGCCCGCCAGCATGATGTCGATCGGGTCGCCCGGCATCAGGCCGATCAGGCCATAGACGACGAACGACATGACCAGGACGACGATCATCGCCTGGAGGAAACGGACGGAGAGGAAGCGGGTCATGGGACCGTCGGCCGGAAGGAGAGAAGGCCGGCGGAGCGAGCCCCGCCGGCCTTCGTCACGTCAGTTGGCGGCCCAGTTCTGCGACCACATCGTGGTGCCGTACTGGTGGCCCGTCGGCACGATGCCCTTCAGCCACTTCGGAACGATGAAGGGCTCGGCGCGGAAGAACAGCGGCAGCACCGGCAGGTCCTCGGCGTAGATCGCCTGGAACTTGGTCCAGAGCGCGCGGCGCTTGTCCTTGTCGAGCTCGACCTCGATCGCCTCGAGGAGCTTGTCCATCTCCGGGTTCTTGTAGGCGGTGTAGTTCTGCCCGGCCCAGTTGTTCTCCTTGGTCGGGATGTGGTTGGAGTGGAGGATGGTCAGCGGCACGTTCTCCGGCGAGGAGATCCAGGCGAACAGCGCCATGCCGGTGTACTTCCGCTCCTTCGTGGTCTCGCCGAAGAAGACGCGGGCCGGCTCGTTCTTGATCACGATCTCGACGCCGACCGACTTCCACTGGCTCTGCAGCACCTGCTGAACCAGCTCGCGCGAGCGGTTGCCGGCCGTCGTCATCAGCTCGAAGCGGAGCCGGTCGCCGGCGGCGTTATGGCGGTAGCCGTCCTTCATGACGTTGAAGCCGGCGGCGTCCAGCAGCTCGGCCGCCTTCTTCTGGTCGGCGCGATAGGACTTCACGTCCTTGTCGTAGATCCAGTCGAGCGGGTTGACGTTGGTGTGGGCGACCGGCTGCTTGCCCTCGAACAGCTGCTGCACGATCTGGTCGCGGTTGATGGCGTAGAGCAGGGCCTGGCGGACGCGCTTGTCCTTGAGCAGCGGGTTCTCGAGGTTGAGGTCGATGTGCTCGTAAACGAGGCCCGGCTTGAAGTCATAGTTGTACTTGTCGGCCTGGCGCTTCTGGAACGCGATCGCCTGGTCGATGGTGACGCCGAGCTCGCCCATGATGTAGTCGACCGAGCCCGAAAGCAGGTTGGCTTCCATCGCCGCGGTGTTCTCGATCACCTTGAAGGTGATGCGCTTGAACTTGGCGGGCTCGCCGTACCAGGTCGGGTTCGGCTCGAACGAGACGTGGCTCGAGGTCACCAGCTCGGTGATCTTGTAGGGGCCGAAGAACAGGCCGGGGTTGGTCGGCGTGGTGTCGAAGGCGGTCTTCTTCTTGTACTCGGCCGCCTGCTTGGGATCGAAGTTCGCGCCGTCGATGTGAGCCGGGATGAGCCGGAAATTGTTCATCTGGTTGTAGGTGAACTTCAGCTTGTCCTTGGTCACGGTGAAGGTCTTGTCGTCCTTCGCCTCGATCCCGACGATCTCGCGGAACATCTCCATGTCGGCGACGCCCGTCTCCGGGTTCTTGCCGACCTCGTAGGTGAACAGCACGTCCTTGGTGGTGACCGGCGTGCCGTCGCCCCACTTGGCGTTCGGATGGATCGTGTAGGTGACCTTCACGCCCTTCTTGCCGTCGGGCATATCGACCGGCACCGCCTTGCCGTTCTCGATCGTCGGCATCTCGGTGCAGAGCAGGCAGATCGCCTGCCACTTCTCGTCGAAGGTGGTGATCGGGCGCTGCGTCATGTGCAGCACGATCGTCTTCGCCAGCATCGAGTCGATGTGCGGGTTGAGGGTCGCGGGGAACTGGGTCATGGCGACCGTCAGCTCGCCGGCCTTCTGCTGGGCGAAGGCGGTGCCCGAAAGCGCCAGCGACGCCGCAAGAATGCCTGTTGCCAGATAGCGCATTGAAAACCTCCCGTAGTGCTTCTGCTGCGGGAGATTATGGCAGTCCGGTGGCAGGGGCGGAAGGGTCGCCCTAGGCCTGGATCAACGCATCCACGTGAGGCTGTCGGCGGTCTTTCCGGTCGGAAAATACTCGGCCGAAACCCAGCCGCGGTACCCCAGTCGGTCGATCGCGGCGAACAGGACGGACCAGTTGAGCTCTCCGGTTCCAGGCTCGGTCCGCTTGGGCGGGTCGGCAAACTGGATGTGGCCGATGCGCGGCATCAGCTCTTCCAGGTTCCGGAGCAGGTCGCCGACCATGATCTGGGCGTGATAGAGGTCGTGCAGCAGGCCGAGATTGGCGTGGCCGGCGCGGTCGATCAGGTCGAGCGCCTGGTCGGCGCGGGTGACGAAGGTGCCTGGGATGTCGCGGTCGTTGAGCGGCTCGACCAGCGCCTTGATCCCGGCCTTGCCCAGCTCTTCGGCGGCATAGCGGTAGTTCGCGATCAAGGTGTCCTCGATGCGGGCACGCTCGGCGTCCTTGGGCGGCACGCCGGCCGGCATGTTCACCTGCGTAATCCCGAGCGCCTCGCCGTAGCGACGACACTCGGCGACGCCGGCACGGAAGTCGGCCTCGCGTCCGGGCAGGCACGCCATGCCGCGCTCGCCCGGCTTGCCCGCCGGCAGGTTGATCATCAGCCACTCGACTTGCGCTTCGTTCTTGGCGCGGACCCAGGCGTCGAGCTCGAACTCGTAGGGCGACTGGATCTCGACCGCCGCGAAGCCGCAGCGCTTGGCCGCCAGCGGGCGCGCGAGCCAGTCGTGCTCGCCGAACATGGTCGAGAGGTTGGCGGCGAAACGCGGCATGGGCGCGGGTCCTCAGGCGCTCTTGAGCCTGGCGGCCCAGCCGTCGGGGTCGGCGAGGAAGGTGCGGACCTGGTCGAGCTGGTCCTTGGTGTAGCCCTTGCGCTCGGCAGCGACGAGCACGTCGGCCCAGGTCGCGAGGTAGTGCAGCTTCACGCCGCGGGCTTCGAGCGCGGCGATGCCTTCGGGGAAGGTGCCGTAGTTGAAGATGACGAAGATGTGCTTGCAGGTGGCGCCGGCGGCGTTGATCGCATCGAGGAAGAGGTGCTTGGAGCCGCCCTCCGAGGCCAGGTCCTCGACCAGCAGCATGCGCGCGCCGTCCTTGAAGTCGCCTTCGATCTGCGCGTTGCGGCCAAAGCCCTTCGGCTTCTTCCGGATGTAGGTCATCGGCAGCATCAGGCGCTCGGAGACCCAGGCGGCGAAGGGGATGCCCGCGGTCTCGCCGCCCGCGACCACGTCGAAGGCCTCGTGCCCGGCTTCCTTGCAGACGGTCTGTATCGCCAGGTTCATCAGCGTCGCGCGGGCGCGCGGGAACGAGATGATCTTCCGGCAGTCGACATAGACCGGCGATTTCCGGCCGGAGGTGAAGGTGAAGGGTTCCTCGGGGCGGATATGGACCGCCTGGATCTCCAGCAGGATGTCGGCGGTCAGCTGGGCGGTCGCGGTGTCGGCCATCGTCTTCCCCTCCGTTCTGGCGCCCGTCGTTTAGCAGAGTTTCGCGCGTTTCGCCTCCCGGTCCGCTAGTGTCGGCGCATCCGAGGGAGAGGCGCATGGCCGAGGTCGTCGAGGTCGAGAAGAAGGACCGAATCGCCACCGTCCGGCTCAACCGGCCGGAGAAGCTGAACGCGCTCAACAAGGCGATGTGGCGGGGGATCGGCGAGGCGATGGCCGCCCTGGACCGTGATGACGACGTCGGCTGCGTCGTGCTGACCGGATCGGGCGACCGCGCCTTCTCGCCGGGCGCCGACATCGCCGAGTTCTCGACCGAGCGGGCCGACGTCGCCCAGGCCACCGCCTACGGGCACGTGATGCACGACACGATGGGCGCGGTCGCTTCCTGCCGGCATCCGACCCTCGCGGTGATCAAGGGCATCTGCGTCGGCGGCGGGCTCGAGATCGCCTTGATGTGCGACATGCGGATCTGCGGAACCTCGTCGCGCTTCGGCGTGCCGATCAACCGGCTCGGCCTGGTGATGGCCTATCCGGAGATCGAGGCGCTGATCCGCCTTTGCGGGGAGTCGGTCGCGCTCGAGATCCTCTACGAGGCGCGCGTCTTCGGGGCCGAGGAGGCTCTGCAGAAGCGCCTGGTCAACCGCGTGGTCGCCGACGATAAGGTGGAGGGCGAGGGCACCGCGACCGCCCGGCGGATCGCCGACGGCGCCCCGCTCGTCAACCGCTGGCACAAGAAATTCGCCCGGCGCCTGGCCGAGGCTCGGCCGCTCTCGTCGGATGAGGCGGACGAAGGCTTCGCCTGCTTCGGCACGGAGGACTATCGCGCCGGTCGCGACGCCTTCCTCGCAAAGGCGAAGCCCGTCTTCAAGGGACGCTGAGGTGGAGCCGGCCGGTCCGCTCAAGGGCGTGCGCGTCGTCGAGATGGCGCACATCATGGCCGGGCCGACCTGTGGTCTGATGCTGGCCGATCTCGGCGCCGACGTGATCAAGGTCGAGCGGCTGCCAGCGGGTGACGACACGCGCCGGATGGTTCCTCCGAAAGTGGGCGAGGAGTCCGCTGCCTTCCTGATGATGAACCGCAACAAGCGCGGCTTCGCCGTCGACAACCGAAGCGAGACCGGCCGCGCCGTGCTGCGGAAGCTCGCGCTGTCGGGCGACGTCTTCATCGAGAACTATCGCAAAGGCGCGATGGAGCACTTCGGTCTCGGCTACGCGTCGCTCGCGGCCGAAAATCCGGCGCTCGTCTATTGCTCGCTGTCGGGCTTCGGGCGCACCGGTCCCTATGCCGATCGCGGTGGCTTCGACCTGATCGCGCAGGGCATGAGCGGGCTGATGAGCATCACCGGCGAGGGGCCAGGGCGTCCGCCGGTCAAGATCGGCGCGCCGGTCACCGACATCACCGCCGGCATCCTCGCGGCGATGGGCATCCTTGCCGCTCTTTTCCATGCGCAGAAGACCGGCCAAGGCCAGCTCGTCGACACGTCGCTCTTCGAGGCCGGCATCGTCCACACCTTCTGGCAGTCGGCGATCGCGCTCGCGACCGGCGTGGCGCCTGGTCCGCTCGGATCGGCGCATCCGCTCAACGGGCCCTACCAGGCGTTCCGGACGTCCGACGGATACATCAATGTCGGCGCCGCCAACCAGTCGAACTGGATACGGACCCTGGAGGCGCTGGACTTGCTGGAACTCGCGGACGATGCGCGCTTCAAGGACAACGCCGGCCGCATGACGAACCTCGCGACGCTGGTCGATCTCATGGAGGCCTGCTTCGTGAAGAAGACTTCCGCTGCGTGGCTGGCGATCTTGGAGACTGCCGGTGTGCCCGCCGGGCCGGTGATGGACGTGAACCAGATGCATGCCGACCCGCAGACGCTGGCGCGCGGCATGGTGATGGAGGTCACGCACAAGACCCTCGGGTCGGTGAAGACGATCGGACCGCCGGTCAAGCTGTCGGCGACGCCGGCCGGCATTCGTCGCGGCGCGCCGCTGCTCGGCCAGCACACGGAAGAGATCCTGACGGAGCTCGGCTACGGCCGGGACGAGATCACCCGGCTGGCGAAGGACGGTGTCGTCAGGCTCGCTTAGGATTTGTCGCCGAGACATTGGCTCTCGAAGTTCTTCGAGAGCGCGCTGATCGCGTCGGGCTCGAGAGTCTTCGGGAAGGACGGCACCGCCGCCTTCACCACCTTGTTGAAGCAGGCCTGGTGCCTGTGCTTCGCGACCCATTTCGGGTCCCTGTCGACGAGGCCGGTCAGCGTGATCGACACTAGCTTCGATGTCCCGCTGTCGAGGTCGTACGCGGTGGTCGCGGTGCCGATGCAGCTGGTCGCCGCGGTGTCCAGGTCACGGTAGGGTTCGAGCTCCATGAGTCTCGGCGAGATCGGCTCGATCGTCTCGTTCTCGACCTGATGGTAGGCGACCTTGTTCTTGTCGCGGCGAAGGGCGCGGACGGCGCGATAAACGAAGAGATCGTACGGCGTGATCTTCTCGCCGAGCTCGAGCGTCGAGGGGCCGCTCATCTTGGCGCTGGCGATGCCGCCGTTGCAGCGGTCGCCGCGTTCGAGGGCGCCGACGAGATCGAGGTCGCCGCCCATGTCGCGCGAGTCCTTGCTCTGGGACTCCGTCACCGGCCAGCCGGTGACCAGCGCGATCGCCGAATAGACGCCGGCATCGCCGACGCCCTCGGCGAGATCGACGACGACGACGTTCCGGTGATATCCGGCGATCCGGTACTTGTAGAAGGGGACGCGCGTCTGCTTGGCGCCCTTGAAGGCGTTGGCGTAGACGCCCCTCACCTCGGAGACGTAGTAGTCCCCTTTGATGTCGATCGGCGCCTTCCGGTAGTGCTGGTTGCAGACCTTGATCGGAAGGGCTTGCTCCTTCTCGGTCTCGAAGTGGACGTCGCCCATCCGCACCAGCTGCTGGATGCAGAAGGGATGAACGGCGGCTTCGACCGCGAGCGCACGGCCGGCGGGAAGGGTGGCGAGGGCGGCGACGAGAACGGCGAGGGAACTGTGGCGCATGGAGCGGGGGACCTCCGCGCCTGTAACAGCGGTACTCCCGTATGGTTCCGCCGTCGGAGAGGAATTTACGAGCGGCCGGCCGCCTGACGCACCGCCGCAATCACCCGGTCCTGGTCGGCCGGCTCCAGGTAGGGATGCATCGGCAGGCTGAGGACCAGGTCCGCCAGCTCCTCCGACACCGGGAGCCCGCCCTTGGCGGCGGGGAAGTGCCGGTAGCCGTCCTGGCGATGGACCGGAATCGGGTAGTAGATCGCTGTCGGGATCCCGGCGGCGTCCAGTTCCTTCGCCACCCGGTCGCGGTCCTCGATCAGGATCGTGTACTGCGCCCAGGCCGAGACGTTGCCGGCGGCGATGCGCGGCACTTCGCAGATGTCGGCGAGCGCGTCCGCGTAGCGCCTGGCGACGCGGTCCCGCGCCGCGATCTCGTCCTCGAGGATGGCCAGCTTCTCCAGCAGGATCGCCGCCTGCATCGTATCGAGCCGCGAGTTAAGGCCGATGCGGACGTTGTGATACTTGTCGATGCCCTGGCCGTGCATGCGTATGCTGCGGAGGAGAGCGTCGATCTCGCCGTCGTCGGTGAAGATCGCGCCGCCGTCGCCATAGGTGCCGAGCGGCTTCGAGGGGAAGAAGCTGGTCGAGGTCACCGGCGCGAGCGAGCCGACACGGCGGTTTCCCTGAGCGCCGCCGTAGCTCTGCGCGGCGTCGGAAAGAATCTTCAGGCCATGCTTGCGGCAGACCGGCTCGATCTTCGCGAAGTCGACCGGCTGGCCGAACAGGTCGACCGGCATCGCCACCTTGGGCGCGAGGCCGGCCTCGCGCGCGGCGCGGATGCCGAGCTCGAGGCTTTCCGGCGTCACGTTGAAGTTCGTGCGGTCGACGTCGACGAAGACCGGCGTGGCGCCGGCGAGCACCACGACCTCGGCCGACGCAACGAAGGTGAACGACGGCACCAGCACCGCGTCGCCCGGCCCGATGCCCCATGCCATCAGCGGCAGCAGCAGCGCGTCGGTGCCGTTGGCGCAGCTGATGCAGTGCTTCACGCCGGAGAAGGATGCCAGCTTCGCTTCGAGCTCGCGCACCTCGGGTCCGAGGATGAACTGGCCATGCGCCAGCACGCGCGCCAGCGCCTCGTCGAGGCAAGGTCCGATGCGGCGGCGCTGCGCCTGGAGGTCGACGAACGGAAGGCGGGAGGTCATAAGCGCTTCTTACCACCCTCCCCGGGCGCCCGGGGAGGGGGCAAGGCGACGCACGGACTCTGAACTAGTGCTTCAGAATCTGGGAGAGGAACAGCTTGGTGCGGTCGGACTTCGGGTTCTGGAAGAACTCCTCCGGCGGCGCCTGCTCGACGATCTCGCCGTAGTCCATGAAGATCATGCGGTCGGCGACGGTGCGGGCGAAACCCATCTCGTGCGTGACGCAGATCATCGTCATGCCGTCCTCGGCGAGGCCGACCATCACGTCCAGCACTTCCTTGATCATCTCGGGATCGAGCGCGGAGGTAGGCTCGTCGAACAGCATGATCTTCGGCTGCATGCAGAGCGAGCGCGCGATCGCGACGCGCTGCTGCTGGCCGCCGGAGAGCTGGCCCGGATACTTGCCCGCCTGCTCGGGGATGCGCACGCGCTGCAGGTACTTCATCGCGTTCGCCTCGGCTTCCGCCTTCGGCATCTTGCGCACCCAGATCGGCGCCAGGGTCAGGTTCTCGAGCACCGTAAGATGCGGGAACAGGTTGAACTGCTGGAACACCATGCCGACTTCGCGGCGGACCAGGTCGATGTTCTTGACGTCCTGGCTGAGCTCGATGCCGTCGACGACGATCTGGCCCTTCTGGTGCTCTTCCAGGCGGTTGATGCAGCGGATCATCGTCGACTTGCCGGAGCCCGATGGCCCGCAGACGACGATGCGCTCGCCGCGATGGACGGAAAGATTGATGTCCTTGAGGACATGGAAGTCCCCGTACCACTTGTGGACGCCCGTCATCTGAATGACGACGTCGGTCGACAGCTTGCGCTGCGGATGGGCAGTCTGAGCAGTCATAGTCGGTTCCGCCTCCCAGGGGCCTTCAGGCCTCGTATGGTATCAATGATTACAATTCGCTAGGCCCCGCTGCAACCGCTTCCTTCCTCTTGCGCGCCGAGCCCCGCTGCCGTCACGATGGATCGGCATTTCTGCCGGCAAGCCTCGGAGAGCGACGGATGGCCCTCAAGGGAACCTTCAAGCCCGACACGATCATCACCCATGCGGGCCTCGATCCCGAGGCGAACCACGGCATCGTCAATCCGCCCGTCTATCATGCCTCGACCATCACCTTCCCGAGCGTCGCCGCCTGGGACGAGGCGCACAAGCCGGACTTCAAGGGCTTCGTCTACGGCCGCTACGGCACGCCGACGCATCGCGCCTTCGGCGAGGCGGTCGCGGCGGTCGAGGGCGGCGCGGGCTGCATCGCATTCCCGTCGGGCTTCGCTGCGGTGGTCGGCGCGATCCTCGCGTTCGTGAAGACGGGCGACCACATCCTGATGGTCGACTCCGCCTATTTCCCGAACCGGCGGCTCTGCGACAATTTCCTCAAGAACATGGGGATCGAGACCACCTACTACGATCCGCTGATCGGCGGCGGCATCCGCGACCTGATCCGTCCCAACACCAGGATCGTCTACACGGAGTCGCCGGGCACGGGCACCTTCGAGATCCAGGACATCCCGGCGATCGCCGAGGAGGCGCACAAGAAGGGCTGCGTCGTCCTGATGGACAACACGTGGTCGGGCGGCATGTTCTTCAACGCCTTCAAGCACGGCGTCGACGTCTCGATCCAGGCGGCGACCAAGTACATCGTCGGCCACTCGGACGCGATGCTGGGCACGGTGACGGCGAACGCCGCGAACCTGCCGGCGGTCGAGGCCGGCTTCAAGGCGCTGGGCTACTCGGTCGGCCCGGACGACGTGTATCTGGGCCTGCGTGGGCTCCGCACGATGCATGTGCGTCTGCGCCAGCATCAGGAAAATGCGATAAAGGTCGCCTCATGGCTCGAGAGCCAGCCCGAGGTCGCGCGCGTGCTCTGCCCGGCGCTGCCGAGCTTCCCCGGCCACAAGCTGTGGAAGCGCGACTTCACCGGCGCCTCCGGTCTTTTCTCGGTGCTGCTGAAGGAGCGGCCGAAGGCGGCGGTCGACGCGTTCCTCGACACGCTCAAGATCTTCCGCATGGGCGCCTCCTGGGGCGGCTACGAGAGCCTGGCGCTGCCGGTCTCCAACGTGCTGCATCGCTCCGCGGTGCCGTGGAGCGAGAAGGGCGCGCTCATCCGGCTTCACATCGGGCTCGAGGATGCCGACGACCTGATCGCCGACCTCAAGGCCGGCCTCTCGAAGCTGAGCCAGGTGGCGAAGGCGGCGTGAGCACGACAGCCGCACCCGTACTGTCGCCTGAGGTCGAAGCGGTCCTGACCTTCGACGAGCGCGGGCTGGTGCCCGCGGTCGCCCAGCAGTTCGACACCGGCGAGGTGCTGATGCTCGCCTGGATGAACCGGGACTCGATCGCCGAGACGCTGGCGACCGGGCAGGTCTGCTATTGGTCGCGCTCGCGGAAGAAGCTCTGGCGGAAAGGCGAGAGCTCGGGCCAGGTCCAGCGCCTGGTCGAGCTCCGGGTCGATTGCGACGGCGACATGCTGCTGCTCAAGGTCGACCAGACCGGTGTTTGCTGTCACACCGGCCGGCGCTCCTGCCTTTTCCGGGCCTGGCGGGACGGGAAATGGGTCGAAATCCAAAGGGTTCTAATCTCGCCGGGAACCCTCTACGGCAATTCGGAATAGGTAAGCGCAGGAAGTCGCGCGGTAGCCCGTTCCAACCTCAGGAGGTCGGCCGGCGTTGAGTCGTGCGATGGACGAAACGGCCGACGAGGCATTGATGGCGCGGATCGCCGATGGCGACCGGGTGGCCTTCGGCACCCTGGTTTCCCGGCATCTCGACCGTGCCGTCAGAACCGCCCAGCGCCTGCTGGGCGACCGTGGCGAGGCGGAGGACGTGGCGCAGGATGCGTTCCTCAGGGTTTGGCAGCACGCCGACCGCTGGCGGCCGGAGGGAGGACGTTTCACGACCTGGCTCTACCGGGTCGTGGTCAACGCCGCGATCGACCGGCTGCGAAAGCCCCGGACGACGCCGATCGAGGAGATTGCGGAGCCCGAGGACGAGCAGCCGAACGCCTTTCGCACGCTGCATCGGGCCGAAGTCGCCAAGTCGGTCCAGGCCGCGGTCGGCGAGCTCCCCGAACGCCAGCGCACCGCGCTGACGCTCTGCCACTACGAGGAGCTCGGCAACATCGAGGCGGCCGAGGTGATGGGGATCACCGTCGGTGCGCTGGAATCGCTTCTGATCCGCGCCAAGCGGCATCTGCGGGATCGCCTGCAGCCGCTGATGTCGGATCTCGTGGAGGATGGTCATGACGCCTGAAACTGAACTGACGCCGGCCGAGGAGCGCCGGCTCGCCCGTGTGCTCGATGCCTGGCAGGTCGCGCCGGCCCGATCGGCGGTCATGCATGCGATCATGGCGAAGGCCGTCCGCAAGGGACCGGTCTTCGGCTGGACCTGGGCGCGCCTGACGACGCTGGCCGCGGCCGCCTGCCTCGGGCTCTGGGTCGGCTGGGCCCTCGACGGATCCGAAAGCCTCGCGACCTCTCTCGATCCGGGCTTCGACACGCTCTACTTCTCCGGCGACGCCATCGAAGGGGATTTCTCGTGATCGCGCGTCTCGAAGGTCGCTGGGTCGGCTGGGTCCTGATCGTCTCGCTGGCGGTCAACCTGTTCCTCGCCGGCATCGTCGGCATGCGCTACTGGCGCGAGCATTTCCGGCCGCAGCCGGAGCGCGCGATGATGGGGCCGGTCGGCCGCATCACGCAGGGGCTGCCCGAGTCCGGCCGCGCCAAGGTCAGGGCGGCGATGGATGCCAAGCGCGAGCAATACCGCGAGCAGGGACGCGAGTTCCGCCGCGCGCGCAGCGAGGCGATGCAGGCGCTGGCGTCGGAACCTTTCGATCGAGCCAAGGTCGACACCGCCTTCGCCGAAGCGCGTCGTCGTGCGGACGCGATGTCGGCGATCATGCAGGCGGCCCTGATCGAGGCGAGCGCGCAGCTGACGCCAGAAGAGCGGAAAGCGTTCCGCGAGCGTCTGGCAGCACGCGAGCGCGATCGGCGCCCGTCCAGGAACTGACGGTCAGGCTTTTCTCGGAAGACGCGCCAGAAGCCGGTCGATCGCGCCCGGCGGCATCGCCTGCAGCAGCCATACCGCCATCGCCATCGGCCAGGGGAAGGCGATCCGCGCGTCGTTGCGCGCCAGCCTCTTCTTGATGAGGCGCGCGGCCTTCGGTGCGTCCATCAGGAACGGCATCGGGAAGCGGTTTCGCTGGGTCATAGGCGTGTCGACGTAGCCGGGACAGATCACGCTGACGCCGACGCCCTTCGCCGCGAGCTCGCCACGCAGGCCTTCGCCGAACACCTTCACCGCCGCCTTGCTGGCGCAGTAGGCGGGCGCGCCGGGAAGCCCACGATATCCCGCCAGCGACGCCATCAGGGCGATCTGTCCGCGCCGTCTCTCAACCATCAGCGGAACCACCGGAAGCACGGTGTTCAGCACGCCCTCGACATTGATCTCGAAGATGCGGCGCACCTGCTCCGGCGGCTCGCGCCCGCCGCCGGTCCCGCCGGAGATGCCGGCATTGGCGATGACGAGGTCCAGCGGCCGTCCTGCTTCGCTCGCCGTGATCCAGTCGGCGACCGCTTCGCGCTCGCAGACGTCGAGCGCCGTCGCTTCGACCTCGGCGCCGGCGGCCCGGCAGAGCCCGGCAACGGCATCGAGGCGCGCCTCGTCGCGACCGCCGAGCGCGAGGCGCACGCCCGGCGCGGCATAGGCGGAGGCCAGGGCGGCGCCGAGTCCGCTGGATGCGCCGGTGATCAGGATCGAGACAGGTTCCATCTTGCGGGCGAGTATAGGCGAGCGATCGGACGGCGGTTATAGTCCGCCCGCGTAACGGGGGATTATCCAGAGACGTGACCATCGCCAGCATGACCGGCTTCGCCCGCACCGAGGGCGAGACCAATGGCCTCTCCTGGGTATGGGAGGCGCGGAGCGTCAACGGCCGCGGTCTCGATGTCCGCTGCCGGCTGCCCTCCGGCCTCGACCGGCTGGACCCGGTCGTGCGGGCCGAGGCGGCGAAGCAGCTCAAGCGCGGCAATGTCTCGGTGACGCTGACGCTGTCCAGGGCGGCGGGCGCGCCGCCTTTCACGGTGGACCGTGCCGTCCTCGACCAGGTGCTGGCGCTTCATTCCGACCTGATGGGACGGGTCGACCGCGCGCCGCCCCGGATCGAAGCTCTGCTGCAGATCCCGGGCGTGCTGGATCGGGGCGGCCTTGCCGATGCGATCGACGACAAGGTCGAGAAGGTGCTGCTCGCGGGTTTCTCCCAGGCACTCAAGCGGCTGGTCGGAGCACGGGCGGAAGAGGGCGCCCGACTCAAGTCCGTGCTGATGGGCCAGATCGACGAGATCGAGCGTCTGACCGCCGAGGCCGCCGGTGCCGCGGTGCTGCGGCCGGAAGCGGTCAAGGAGCGGTTGCGCCAGCAGATCAGCGAGCTGGTGGATGCGGTCCCGGCACTCTCCGAGGAACGGCTCGCGCAGGAGCTGGCTCTGCTCGCGGCCAAGGGCGACGTGCGCGAGGAGCTGGACCGCCTCGCCGCGCATATCGGTCAGGCCCGCGACATGCTGAACGAAGGCGGCGCCATCGGCCGGCGGCTCGACTTCCTGTCGCAGGAGTTCAACCGCGAATCGAACACCGTCTGCTCGAAGTCGCAGGACGTGGCGCTAACGCGCACCGGCATCGCGCTGAAGGCCGTGATCGACCAGTTCCGCGAGCAGATCCAGAACGTGGAATGACGGCATGAGCCAGAACGGAGTCTCCCGCCGCGGGCTGATGCTGGTGCTGTCGTCGCCGTCCGGCGCCGGCAAGACCTCGATCGCACGACGCCTGCTCGAGCTCGACGGCGCGATCACGATGTCGGTCTCGGTCACCACCCGCAAGATGCGTCCGGGCGAGGTCGCCGGCCGCGACTATCACTTCATCGACCGCATCGAGTTCGACCTGATGGTCAACCGCCGCGAGCTGCTCGAGCACGCGAAGGTCTTCGACAACTACTACGGCACGCCGAAGAAGCCGGTCGAGGAACAGCTGGCGACGGGGCGCGACGTGCTGTTCGACATCGACTGGCAAGGCACCCAGCAGCTGAGGGATTCGGCGCGGGAGGATCTGGTCAGCGTCTTCATCCTGCCGCCGTCGACCGGCGAGCTCGAGCGTCGCCTCAAGAGCCGGGCACAGGATACGCCCGCGATCGTCGCCAAGCGGATGAGCAAGGCGTCCGACGAGATGAGCCACTGGCCGGAGTACGACTACATCGTGGTCAACCACGACTTCGAGCAGAGCGTGGCGCAGGTCCACGCGATCCTGACCGCGGAGCGCATGCGTCGGCAGCGGCAGATCGGCCTGCCGAACTTCGTCAAGGGCCTGCAGCAGGGCTACTGAGCCGCGCGGGCGAGCGCGGCGAACTCCGAGACGCTCAAGGTCTCGGCGCGTCGTGTCGGGTCGATGCCGGCTTTCGCCAGGATTCCTTCGCCATCGCCGAGCGGCTTGAGCGCCTGGCGAAGCATCTTGCGCCGCTGGTTGAAGGCGGTCGCGACCACGCGCTCCATCGTCTTCGGATCGGCCGGCTCGGGCGCGGCACGAGGCGTGATCCGCACCACCGAGGAGGTCACCTTCGGCGGCGGCGTGAAGGCGCGGGGCGGAATGTCGAACAGGCGCTTCGCCTCGCCGACCCACTGCGTCATCACCGCGAGGCGCCCATAGGCCTTCGAGTTCGGCTGCGCGGTGATGCGCTCGGCGACTTCCTTCTGGAACATCAGGGTCAGGCTTTCGAAGTCGCGGATCTTCGCGAGCCAGGCGAAAAGCAGCGGTGTCGCGATGTTGTAGGGGAGATTGGCGACGATCCGCCGTGGCGCCTCGCCGAGGGATGCGGCATCGATCTCGAGCGCGTCGCCCTCGACTACCTCCAGTCTTCCATCCGCTGCCGCAGCGATCTCGGCCAGCACCGGCATCGCGCGACGGTCGCGCTCGATTGCGACGACTTTCCTGGCACCGGCCAGAAGAAGCGCCCGGGTGAGGCCGCCGGGCCCCGGCCCGATCTCGATCGTGGTGCCGTGGCCGAGATCGCCGGCCGACCGCGCGATCTTGCCCGTCAGGTTGAGGTCGAGAAGGAAGTTCTGGCCGAGGGCCCTGACCGCCTGCAGCCCGTGACGGCGGATGACCTCGCCGAGCGGCGGCAGCGCCTCAAGCGCGGCCAGCGCTGCTCTCCGCCATCGCGTCGGCGAGCCTGAGCGCCGCGATCAGGCTCGCCGGATTGGCCCTGCCGGTTCCGGCGATGTCGAGCGCGGTGCCGTGGTCGGGAGAGGTCCGGATGAAGGGAAGGCCGAGCGTCACGTTGACGCCGCCGTGGAAGTCCAGCGTCTTGATCGGGATCAGCGCCTGATCGTGGTACATGCAGAGCGCTGCGTCGTACGTGGCGCGGGCATCGGCATGGAACATGGAGTCCGGGGCCCAGGGACCGGTCGCGTCGATGCCGAGCTTCTTCAGCGCCTCGACCGCGGGACGGACAATCTCGTCGTCCTCCTTGCCGAGCGCGCCGCTCTCCCCGGCATGCGGGTTGAGGCCGGCGACCGCGATCCGCGGGTTCGTCTTGCCGAAGCGGGTCTTCAGGTCGCGGGCCAGGATCTCGCCGGTCTCCACGATCATCTCGGACGTCAGGTCCGAGATCGCACGCTTCAGGGCCAGGTGGATCGTGACCGGCACGACCTTGAGCTCGGGGCAGGCCAGCATCATCACCGGGGTGGGCGTGCGGCCGTTCTCGGCGGCGAGCTCGGCCAGGTACTCGGTGTGTCCCGGGTGATTGAACCCCGCCTGGTAGAGCGCGTGCTTGTGGATCGGGTTGGTGACGACCGCGCGGGCTCGGCCCATGCGCACGAGATCGACGGCGCGGCGGATCGCCTCGAGCACCGCGCTGGCATTGGCGGGATCGAGCCTGCCGGGGGTCGCGGTCGCGGCGAGCTTGACCGGGAGAACCGGCAGTGCCTCGGCGAAGCGGACAGCGGCTTCCTCAGGCGCCGAGATCGCAGCGATCGGCGTCGCAAGGCCGATCCTGGCGGCGAGCGCTTTCAGGCGATCGGGATCGTCCAGCACGAAGAACGGCGGAACGCCACCGGCGCGCTTCGACCACGACATCAGCGAAATCTCACCGCCGATGCCGGCGGGCTCGCCCATGGTCAGCGCCAGGGCAGAGGTCACGTGCGGAAGTCCAGGTACGCGGCGCGGCGAAGGTCGCGGAGATAGCGGCGCGAGACGATCGAGAGCTTGCTGCGGAACACCTGCTCGCGGATCTCCTCGCGCTTGGGGACTCCTGCGGCCTCCTGCTGGGTCTTGTCGCAGACCATGAAGACGACGACCACGTCGGCGATCTTGGTCGGCTCGCTCATCTTGCCGGCGTCGATCGACGCGACCAGCGGTTTGATGGCGTTGTTGAGTTCGCTGATCTTGAGGCGGCCGAGGCTGTAGGGCTTCAGTGCCTTCTGCTCCTCTGCGATCTTCTCGAAGTCGGGGCAGGCTTTGGCCTCGGCCATCGCCGCTGCGCGCTGGCGCGCCGCGGCTTCGTCGCCGGAGACCGGGAACAGCGCCTGGCGCAGGTTGACGACGATGTCTTCGGAGCCGGGGCCCTGCAGCAGGCGCCGGTCCATGAGCCTTACGATGCTGAAGCCGGAAATGGTCCGGATCGGACCGACGATGGCGCCGGGCTGGGCCTTCGACACCTCGCGCTCGATCGTGTCGTCGAGCTGGGTCGGCAGTACCCAGCCGATATCGCCGCCGGTCGCGGCGCTGGATCCTTCCGAGAACTGGCGGGCCAGGGCGGCGAAGTCGGCGCCGCCGCGCATCTGCTCGATCAGCTGTTCGGCGAACCGCCGGACTTCGGCCTCGCGGTCGGGGCGATCGATGCCCAGCTGGATCTCGGCGATCCGGAGCTCGGGCAGGTCCTTCGAGCGGACGATGCTGGTGTAGATCTCCTCGACCTCGTCGTCGCCGACCTGGACCTGCGGGGCGACCTGGCGTCGGATCAGCTTTTGCCAGATCAGTCCGGCCCGGATCTGGTCGATCAGGGAAGGGCGGTGGATGCCGGCGCGCTTGATCTCGTCCTCGATGCCGCCCGGCGGCATCTTGGCGTCGGTCTCGATGCGCTTGAGCGCGTCGGCGATCTCGGCCTCGGTCACGTCGATATTGAGCCGCTTGGCCTCCTGGAACTGGAGGCGCTCGTCGATCAGCTGGCGCAGCACCTGGGGCGCGGCCCGGCGGCGGTTCTCCTGCGTGTCGCCGACGTTGCTCGATACCAGGACGAGATGGATGCGGGCGTCGAGGTCGCGGAACGAGATCGCCTCGTCGTTGACGATCGCGGCGATCCGCATGGCGTCCTGGGCCACGGCCGCAGGTGCCAGGGCGAGGACGGCGAGAAGGGCGAGACGAACCAGCATCATCGGGTGAGACCTACTGCTTGCGGTCCATGGAGGCAAGTTTTGGCGAGGCGAGGCCGGGGCGGCCGGAGCGGGCTCAGAACCCGAGCCCGCGTGCTTCGACCTGGCCGAGATTCTTGAACACCAGCCGGACGAAGGCGGTGGTGTCCGGCTTCAGCGATCCGTCGGTGGTGTAGCGACGGGTGATGTCGAAGGCGAATGTGAAGCACTCGTCGCCGTAGTTGAAGGTGATCCCGGCGAGCCGGTTCTTGTCCTGAGATGCGCCGAGGTCGCGCACCAGCCTTGCCTGCGTCGACCAGTGGGTCGAGAGCTGGGCGCTGATCACGGTCGCCAGCTCGCGCCGCTGGCCGATCTGGGGCACGTCCGGACGCGACGCCACCTGCAGGTAATAGCTGTCGAGGCGGAGCCAGGACGGGCCGGCCGAGAGGCCGATCTCGTTGCGGCGGAGCGCGAAATTGTCCTCGTCCAGCCGGAACCGGTAGATGAGGTCGAGGAAAGGGCCGGGCGACAGAGTCAGGCGGCCGACATAGTCCGACCAGCTCTCGTTCACGCCTGACCCGAGCACGTAGGCCGAGTCGCGCTGGAAGGCGTAGCTCTGTCCGAACAGCGCGGTGACGCTGCGGCCGGCATCGCTGTAGAAGCCGACCTTGAGGCCGTAGTCGACGCGTTGGCCGGTCGACACGCGGTCGAAGCCGCCGAAGCGGTTCGCCTGGAACAGGTTGGTCTCGTCGAGCTCGAAGACCTGGGCATCCTCGTTCGGGATGCGGTCGGGGTTGCCGCCGACGGGGCTGATGACCGTGTCGACGATCGGCTCGATCACCGTGCGGAAGCCGGTGTCGCGCCTGACCCAGGGGTAGCGCCACTCGAGCTTCATCTGCGGGACGATGCGGCCCGCGAACCCGTCCTCGAAGCTGCTGCCCGGCCGCGTCGGGTCCTGCACGTCGGCGGTCCAGTAGCCGTCGGTGTAGAGGAGGGTCTGGAGCGTATAGATCTCGCCGGCGGGCGAGGTGTAGGGAAGCGTCCAGCCGCTGGTCATCGCCAGCCGGTTCGAATCCGCGCCCACGTCGCGCGTCAGCGACATGGCGCTGGCGTCCATCGAGAAGCGGCCGCCGTGGCGTCCCGGCTCGCCGACATAGGAGTAATAGGTGTAAGGCGCCAGCAGCGGCGACTGTTCGCGGATGTCGGTCGCGCGGAGACCCTGGAACGAATAGGCGTTCAACGACATGTAGTCGCGGCCGGAAAAGCCTTCGGCGAAGGCGCGGCTGGTCAGCACCTCGGGATCGCCGAGCTTGTAGCGCTTGAGATAGAGCCGATCCGACGAGCGCCGGAGATCGGCGCCGCTCCGCCACACGTCCGTCAGGTCGAACCGGGTCGACGCGTCGATATGGCCCTTGGCGGTCTGGTCGCCGGTCTTGGTGTCGCCTTCGCGCTGGTCGAGATAGCCGAGGCTGCCGGCGACCGAGAGCCGGCCCTTGGCGAAGCGCTGCCGGTACTCGGTGGTGACCAGGCCGCCGTCCGACGAATACATGATCGGCTCGACCGTCAGGTCCTGGCTCGGGCTGATCGCCCAGTAGTAGGGAACGCCGACGATGGCGCCGACGTCGCCCGATCGTCCGAGCTTGGGCGCGAGCAGGCCGGAGCGCTGGCGCACCGTCGGGTCGGCGTGGGTCAGGGTCGGGAAGTAGGCGACCGGGATGCCCCACATCTCGAGCGTGGCGTCCTGGTACTCGATGTCGTGCGCGACCTCGTCGTGGACGACCTTGATCGCCTTGATCTGCCAGAGCGGCGCCTTGGTCGGATCGGTCTTGCAGAGTTCGCAGGGAGAGTAGACGGCGCGCGTCATCTCCTTGCGGTTTCCGTCGACGCGGCGCGCGGCGTTCGCGGCGAGCCGGCTGTTGTCGGCGAGAAGCGCGCGCAGGTTCTCGATGTAGCCGTCGCGCATGCCGCCGGTCAGCTCGATGAAGTCGGCGAACAGCACCTCGCCGGTGACCTGGGTCAGGCTGACGTTGCCCGTGGCGGTGACCTTGTCCTCGCGCTCGCTGTAGGTGACGCTGTCGGCGAGCAGGATGCGATCGCCCTGCACGATCTCGACGTTGCCGGTGGCGACGATGGTGCCGAGATCCTGATGGTGCGTCAGCTGGTCGGCCTTGATCAGCACCGGCTCGCTGCTGGGGCGCATGCTGCCGCGCTGGGCCGAGGCCGGGGCGGCGGCCAGACCGACGAAAAGGAGAACGGCGAAGAGAAGGCGCATCAGCCGTCCTCGAGGTGCAGGAGCATGGCGAGACCGAGAAGCGTCGAGATGGACGCCGGCGTCCAGGCGGCGAGCTCGACCGGGAGCCGTCCGGAAAGGCCGAGGGCGAAGATCACGTCGGAGGCGAAGTAGACGAGGAAGCCGGCGAAAATGCCGGCGCCGGCGACCGCGAGCGTGCCGCCGCGGCGGACCATGCGGAGCGAGAAGGTCGCCGCGATCAGCACCATGGCGCAGAGCATCAGCGGAGCCGCGAGCAGCCCGTGCAGGTGGAGACGGTGGCGCGCGGCCGAGAAGCCCGCCTTCTCCAGCACCTCGATGAAGGCCGGCAGCTCCCAGAAGCTCATCGTCTCGGGCGCGGCGAAGCTGTCCTGGATCGTCTCGATCGTGAGGTCGGTCGAGATCCGCATGATCGGTTCGCGCACCGGCGGCCGGTCGCCCATCGAAACCAGGGCGTCGCGGAGCAGCCACGAGCCCTCCTCGAGACGGGCCGAGGCGGCGTCGATGCGCCCGGAGTACTTGTCGAGACCCTCGTAGAGGAAGACGGTCGCGTCCAGCAGCTCCATGTGCTGCTGAGAGACGCCCTGGGCGTGCATGATCGACTGCCCGCGGTCGCTCATCTGGCGGAGCCAGAGGCCCGACTCCGAGACGGCGAGGAGGCTGGTGCGGCCCCGGAAGACCTGCGCCTCGATCTGCTCGTAGCGCTGGGTCAGCACCGAGGCGACCGGATTGAACAGCGTGGTGCGGAACGCGCCGATCAGGAGGGCGGCGGCCAGCGCCGGCAGCAGGAACTGCCACACCGAAACGCCGGCGGCGCGGGCGACGACCAGCTCCTGGCTCCGCGTCAGCCGCCAGTAGGTCATCATCGTCGAGAACAGCACCGCGAAGGGCAGCAGCATCTGCGCCATCGTCGGCAGCTTGAACAGCGCGAGCTGGATCACGATGCCGAGCCCGGCCTGCTGCCGGCCGGCGATCCGGCGCAGGAGCTCGACCAGGTCGAAGACGAAGGTCAACGCCAGCAGGGCCAGGAACACGCAGGCGAACCAGTAGAGGAACTGGCGCCCGATGTAGATCGAGAGGGTGCGTGAAAGACGCATGCTACTCGGCCGGTGCCAGGCGAGGGATCGCGCGGCGCCGCGGATGGACGATCATCCAGAGCGCGGCAAGGCCGGGCAGGATCGCCACGGCATACATCAGCGGCACCACCGCGAGCGTTCGGACCGCTGCGTAGGTCGCGCCGAGGTTGGCGGCCTGGCAGAGGATCACCGCGAGGATCGCGACCAGGATGCGGCCGAGATGGCCGCGCCTCGAGAATTCGCCGCTGAGGATCGCGGCGAGCGCGATCAGCGTGAAGGTGATGCAGAACAGCGGCGTCACGATCCGCTGGTGGCCCTCGGCCATCAGCTCGGTGTGATGCTCCATGTCGATCTGGCTGCCCTCGTGCCAGAACAGCTCGTGGATGAAGCGCTCGCGCGGCTCGCGCCAGCGCAGCATCGAACCCTGCTGCAGGCGGCCGAGGTCGTGCGCGTAGCTTTCGAAGTAGAGGATCGAGAGCCGTCCGGAGGCGACGTCGCGCTCCTGGCGGTTGCCGTTGACCATCAGCACCTTCGGGCCGTCCTCGCCGCGCACCAGCGCGCCGCGCTCGGCGACCATGGTCACCTGCTTCTTGGCGTCGGTCTCGTCCTGGACCAGCACGCCGAGGAGCTCGCCCGAGCTTTCGCGCTGGCGGATGTAGACCGTCATCTTCTCGCCGATGTTGGTGAACACGCCTTCGCGCAGCAGCACGTTGGTGAACTGGTTGCGGATCTGGAACTGCAGGTCCTTGAAGGCGCTGTGCGCGACCGGCGAGAAGTAGAGGCTGAGCGCGTAGGCGCAGGCGGTGGCGCCCAGGGCCATGAGGAGGGCGGGCTTCGACAGGCCGACGGAAGAGAGTCCGGTCGCCCGCATCACCACGAGCTCGGAGTCGGCCTGCATCTTGTTGTATGAGAACACCACCGCCGAGAACGTGGCGATCGGCAGCACCAGCTGGAAGAACTGCGGCAGCAGCAGCACGGCCAGGTGCAGGAAGGTCTCGATCGGCAGGCCGCGGTTGACGATCAGGTCGACGAAGCGGAGCGCCTGGGTCAGCCAGATCGCGAGCGTCACCGCGCCGAGTGCGAACAGCAGCGCCGTCGTCATCTGGCGCAGCGGATAGCGCGTCATCCAACGCATCGCGGCAACCCCCAGCGGCGCTCGATCGTGTCCGCCCGGCGCGCCAGCGCCCAGCTGACGAGAAGCGCGCCGATCGCCCCGAGCCAGAGCCCGGCGACGGTGTCGCTGACGAAATGCGCGGTGGCGCCGACGCGGCCGAGCGCCACGGCGAGCGCGAGCAGGATCCACATCCATGCGAGCCTGGGGAAGACCAGGCTCAGCGTCATCGCGACCGCGCCGACCGTCGTCGAATGGCCGGACGGGAAGGACCACCAGGACGAGCTGAGCGTTCCGGGCGCGATCGACATGATGCCGTCCTGGAACAGATGCTTCGGCCGCGCCCGGCCGACCAGGATCTTGAAGAGGTCGGCAGCGAGCCCGGTCGCGGCGACGGCGAGGAAGAGGAAGGCGAGCCGGCTCGCGAGCTTGAGCAGCCGGTCTCGGGCCGGTGCGGCGTAGCGTCGGGAGAGAACATAGGCGAGCGGTGCGCCAATGCCGCCGCCGACGAGGTACCAGACCGAGTCGCCGGGGAGCGAGAGCCGGCGGAAGATCCTCATCGTCTCGTCGCCATGGCCCTGGAACCAGATCGCCACCGGGCGGTCGAGCCAGCCCACGCCGAGGCCGACCAATACCGCAGCCGCGACCGTCACCGCCCAGAACCACGCGATCGGCGCGGGTCGCGGCCAGTACCAGGGATGCGGCGTCACGGGTGCCGCCGATAGAGCGTCAGCGTGGTCCACCGGCCCTTGGAATAGTTGAAGCCGGCGAGGGTGTCGAGCGCTTCGGCCCGGGCGCCGGCCGCCGCCAAGGCGGCCTCGAACGCCGGCCGCTCCTCCCGGCCGATCAGGGCCACCCGGCCGGGGGATTCGGCCAGGAATCTCGCGGCTGTCCCGGCCTCGACCAGGCGCACCGGCGCGCCGACCGCGAAAACCAGGCTAGGCTCGGCATAGCCGGAGGCGGCGAGCGACTCGGCGCCGGTTCCCGGGGCGAGACGGGCGACGGTCGCCGCCGCGTCGCGCCCGAGCCAGAGCGGGTCGAGGCGCGGTAGCACCTGCCCGAAGGTGCCGGCCATGACGGCCCACGCGGTTACCGCGGAGACCGCGCTCGCGGCGAGCCAACGGCCGCGCATGACGGCGATCGCGGCGATGAGCGTGGCAGTCGAGGCGCCAAGCCCGAGCACGAGTGCCGTCGGGTCGATGCGCCGGTCGAGGACGAAGCCGATCGCCACGGGCGCGGCGGCGAGCGCCACGCTGCCGATGAGCCAGGGGAGCGCGAAGACCTTGGACCAGGCGCTGTCGAGGGCAGTGCGCTCGCCGTCGGCGGAGCGGACGAGAAGGCGCGCGGCGAGCATGGCCAGCGCCGGGAACATCGGCAGCACATAGTGGGGCAGCTTGGTCGGCACCGCCTCGAACAGGAGCCAGGCCGGGATCGCCCAGGCCAGCAGCGCCCGGGTCGGCGCATCGAGGCGATCGGACCATGCCTCGCGCAGCGCCGGCCACAGCACCAGCGAAGCCGGAAGGAAGGTGAGGCTGACCAGCGCCAGGTAGTAGCCCGGCGGCGCGCCGTGACTCTCCTGGCCGCCGATCAGCTTCGGCAGCAGGTCGTTGCCGACCGCGTCGCGCACGAAGCCGCCGTCGGTCGCGAGCTGGATCGCGATGAACCACGGGCTCGCGATCGCCAGCATCAGGACGACGCCGGGAAGGGGCCTGAGCAGCCTGAGCCAGCGCCAGTCCTTGTCGGCGACTGACAGCGTGATCGCGGTCAAGGCCGAGACGGCGAGGATCACCGGTCCCTTGATCAGGACCGCTAGGCCCAGGGCAGCCCAGAAGCCGAGGGCGAGGCCGGGACGAACGAGCTCGCCGCGACGCTGCCGCACATAGGCCAGCACCAGCGCACCCTGCGCCGCGACCGCGGATGCCAGCAGCGCGCCGTCGGTCGTCGCCTGCTGCCCCATGACCTGGGTCAGGAGCGCGGCGCTGATCAGTCCGCCGGCGACACCGGCAGTCATCGTGTCGTAGAGGCGGCGCGCGATGGCCATGGTGAGCGCGACGGCGATCAGCACGCCGAGGATCGACGGCAGGCGATAGGCCCAGATCTGGCGCGCTTCCGGTGCGAACAGCGTGACCGCGGCCGCCTGCATCCAGTGCACGCCGGCTGGCTTCTTGTTCCGGGGCTCGTCCTGGAAGCGGATGCGGACGAAATCCTTCGTCTCGAGCATCTGCTTGGTCGCCTGCGCGTAGCGGGATTCGTCGCGGTCGATCGGCGGCAGGCGCAGCGCTCCCGGCAGCAGAGCCGCCAGCGTTACGACGAGCACGAGAGCCCGCGCCCAGGGAGAGGCGAGGAATGAGAGCACCGATGGTCCGTCGCGCGTTGAAAGGGCTCCGGTCAATGTGCCACGGCACCCCGCGCCATTGACAGCCGAAACGGGCGGGCGCTAATGGCTCTCCATCGATTCCTGCCCAGCCTCGAGCCCCGTCACGCCTCAAGTCCCCGCATCGGGAGGAGCTTCCAATGAAAATCTCGTTTTCCAAGCCGGGGCTCCCGGCGAAGGGCACGCTCGTCGTCGGCGCCTATGAAGGCAAGAAGCTGACGTCGAGCGCGACCGAGCTCGACCGCAAGGCCAAGGGTGCGATCACCCGCGCCGTCGCCGGCACCCGTTTCGTCGGCAAGGCCCGCCAGGTTCTCTCGATCCTGGCTCCGGCCGGGCTCGATGCCGACCGCATCGTGCTGCTCGGCCTCGGCAAGCCCAAGGGCGAGATGAAGCCGGTCGACGTCGAGGCGATGGGCGGCGCGCTGGTCGCCGAGCTCGGCAATTCCGGTGTGCGCGAGGCGTCGGTCGCGATCGATCTTCCCGGCGAGGAGGGCGGCATCGTCGCCGCGCATTTCGCGCTCGGCGTCAAGCTTCGCTCCTACCGCTTCGACAAGTACCGCACCAAGGAGAAGCCGGAAGACAAGCCGACGCTGCAGCGGGTCACGGTCCATGTCGAGGCCAGCCGCACCGCGCAGCGCGTCTACGCCGAGCTCGAGCAGATCGGCGATGCGGTCTTCTTCGCCCGCGACCTCGTCTCCGAGCCGGGCAACGTGCTCTATCCGAAGACCCTCGCCGACCAGTGCAAGTCGCTCACCGCGCACGGCATCAAGGTCGAGGTCCTCGGCGTCAAGGAGATGACCAAGCTCGGCATGGGCGCGCTTCTCGGCGTCGGCCAGGGCAGCCGCAAGGAAAGCCAGCTCGTCGTCATGCAGTGGAACGGCGACCCCAAGTCGAAGGAGAAGCCGCTCGCCTTCATCGGCAAGGGCGTGACCTTCGATACCGGCGGCATCTCGCTGAAGCCGGCCGCCGGCATGGAAGACATGAAGTGGGACATGGGCGGCTCCGCCGCCGTGATCGGCCTCATGCGCGCCGTCGCCGGCCGCAAGGCCAAGGCGAACGTGATCGGCATCGTCGGCCTGGTCGAGAACATGCCCGACGGCAACGCCCAGCGCCCCGGCGACGTGGTCAAGAGCATGTCCGGCCAGACCATCGAGGTCACCAACACCGACGCCGAGGGCCGGCTCGTGCTGGCCGACGCGCTCTGGTACTGCCAGGACCGCTTCAAGCCACGCTTCATGATCGACCTGGCGACCCTCACCGGCGCGATCATCATCTCGCTCGGCCACGAGTTCGCCGGCGCCTTCGTCACCGACGACGAGCTCTCAGACCGCCTGCTGGCCTCGGCCAAGGTGACGGGCGAGGGCCTGTGGCGGATGCCGCTCGCCGAAAGCTTCGACCGCGGCATGGACTCCGACATCGCCGACATGAAGAACTCCGGCACGCGCGACGGCGGCTCGTGCAAGGCGGCGATGTTCATGAAGCGCTTCACCAACGACGTGCCGTGGGCACACCTCGACATCGCCGGCATGGCGTGGTCGTCGAAGGACAAGCCGACGACGCCGAAGGGCGCAACCGCCTACGGCGTGCGCCTGCTCGACCATCTCGTGAAGAGCTACTACGAGTCGAAGTAGACGGGTCGCGTGAGCGAGGTCGGCTTCTATCACCTGACCACCCGATCGCTCGACTGGGCGCTCGCCAGGCTGCTCGACCGCGCGCTGTCCCTGGGAAAGCGCGCCGTCGTGCTCGCCGGGTCGACCGAGAGGGTCGAAGCTCTGTCGGCACAGCTCTGGACCTTCGATCCGAATTCCTTCCTGCCGCACGGCACCGAGAGGGACGGCAACGCCGAGCATCAGCCGGTATGGCTGACGGCGGATGACGAGAACCCGAACAAGGCCGAGTTCGTGATGCTGATCGACGGCCAGGAGACGGCGAAGCTCGGCTCCTACGAGCGCTGCTTCGAGATCTTCGACGGCCGCGACGAGACGCAGGTGACGCGCGCCCGTGAGCACTGGAAGGCCTACAAGGCCCAGGGCCACGAAGTCACGTACTGGCGCCAGACCGACGCCGGCGGCTGGGAGAAGGGCGCCTAGCGCGTCGTCGATGGACTATTGGATCTTAGCCTTCGCCGCCGCGGTGACGTCGGTCTGCGCGGTCGTCCGGGGATATTCCGGCTTCGGCATGGGGCTGATGATCATCCCGCTGCTGTCGCTGATGCTCGATCCCCAGGACGCGGTGGTCATCGTGCTGATCTTCGGGGTCACGGTTGCACTCCGCCAGCTTCCCGGCCTCTGGACCCATATCGACTGGCGCGGACTCAAGCTGCTGCTGCCGACCGCGATCCTGACCACGCCGATCGGCACCTGGCTGCTCGGGCTCGCGTCGCCGACGGCGCTCAGGCTCGGCCTCTCGATCGCGGTCCTGGCGGTTGCGTGCCTTTTCCTGATCGGCTTCCGTCTGCCCGGAACGCCCACGCGCTCGACCGTTGCCGCCACCGGCGCGCTCGCCGGCGTGATGAACGGGGTCGCGGGATTGTCGGGCCCGCCGCTGGTCTTCCTCTACCTCACGCGCACGGACTCTCTGTCTGTCGGTCGTGCGACACTCATCGCGTTCTTCTTCGTCACCGACGCCGCCGCGCTCGCCTTCGCTGCCTTCGGCGGACTCGTCGAACGTGACACGGCGCTCTCCGCGCTTCTGCTGATCCCGTTCCTGCTGGCCGGCGTCTTCCTCGGCGAGCGGGCGTTCCGCGGCACCTCGCCCGAGCGCTTCCGTCAGGTTGTGCTTTGGCTCCTGGTGCTCACCGGGATCGTCGGCGCGCTCCGGGCGCTGTGGCCGGCCTTCAACGCTTCGTGACATGCGCTTCCGGATATTGACGGGGCGGAGAGCGCTGAGGCAGTTGAAGTACATGCATCTTCATCGACGCGGAACGCCGACTTCCGGCCGTGGCGTGGGGGCTTGCTGGTGAGGCGTTGGCTGACGTCGTTTGCCGGAAACTGGCTCGACACCTTCTATCCCGAAGCGTTGCGCCGCGATCAGCTCGTGGTCCTGGCGCAGACGACGCCGATCAACGCGTTCGTCAGCATCGTCAATGCGCTGATCATCGCCGGCGTGTTGTGGCCGGACGGCAATCGCCTCCTGGTGGTGATCTGGGCGGGAACGGCTTGCGGCTTCTCGCTCTTCCAGCTCAAGCGATGGCTCAGGTTCCGCCGCCGGACCCTGCCGCCGACGGTGCGTGCCGAGAGCTGGCGGAAGCCCGTCCTGTGGGCGACGCTGGGCGGCCTGCTCTGGAGCAGCGCGCTCGTCTTCGTGCCGGGCGCGGACCCGGCCGAGACCCTGACCCTCTGCGTCATGTTCGCCGGCGTGGCGGCCGGTGGCGCCGCGACGCTTGCGGTGCTGCCCCTGGCGGCGGCCGGCTTCGTGATCGCAGTCCTCGTTCCGGTCGCGGCTTTCTTTCTTTTCTACAGCGATCTCGACTACGCGGCCGTGGGCGCCTTCGCGATCATGCTGCTGCTCACGCTGCTGAGCTCGTCGCTCGTGGTGTTCCGGTGGTTTGCCGAGTCGCGGGAGGCGCGCCGCCGCGCCGAGGTCGCGAACCAGGCAAAATCGGAGTTCCTCGCCGTCATGAGCCACGAGCTCCGAACGCCTCTCGCCTCGGTCATCAGTGGCGTCGACCTGCTGGCGTCGACCTCCCTGACGTCCGAGCAGAAGCAGTTCGTCGACCAGGCCCTCGCGTCGTCGCTCCAGCTGACGGAACTGCTGGGCGACATCCTGGACCTGTCGAAGCTCGAGTCCGGCCAGATCGTCCTCGAGAGGATTCCGTTCGATCTGCCGGAGATGCTGCGCGGCATCGTCGCGACGGCCGAGCCGCGTGCGGCCGCGAAAGGGCTTTCGATATCGCTGGATATCGACAAGACGAACGGCTGGCGCATCGGCGATCCGACGCGGCTGCGGCAGGTCCTCCTCAACCTGATCACCAATGCGGTGAAGTTCACCGAGGAGGGCGGCATCCGCGTCTCCGTCGTGCCGTCCGCCGAGCCCGAGCTGGTGCGGTTCTCGGTCGCCGATACCGGCATCGGGATGGCCGAGCATCTGCGCGCGCACGTGTTCGAGAAGTTCACGCAGGCCGACCAGACGATCACCCGGCGGTTCGGCGGTGCCGGCCTCGGGCTCGCCATCTGCAAGCAGCTGGTCGAGGCCATGGGCGGTCGCATCGACTTCGAGAGCGAGATCGGACACGGCTCCACGTTCTGGTTCACCGCCCGGCTGGCGCCGACGGAAGCGGCGGCGACCGCGCAAGCGACCGCGGCTCCGGCAGCCGTGCAGGTCGATCGCCGAGCGCGCATCCTCCTGGTGGAGGACAACGACGTGAACCGACGGCTGCTCGCCCAGCTCGTCGGCGGTCTCGGCTTCGAGGTCGAGCTTGCCGGCGGCGGCCGCTCCGCCGTCGAGGCGGCGAAGGCACAGCCATTCGACGCCATCCTCATGGACATCCAGATGCCGGACATCGACGGGCTGGAGGCGACGCGCCAGATCCGGTCCGAGCCGGGTCCGAACCGCGCGACGCCGATCATCGCGCTGACCGGCAACGTCTTCGAGGAGGACCGGCAGTCGGCGATGGCCGCCGGCTTCGACGACTACCTGGCGAAGCCGGTCCGTCCGACCGCTCTCGGCGAGGCGCTGGCGCGACATCTCTCGCCGGCCGGCGGGGCCTGAGGGCCGACGTTCCCGGCGCATGTTGCGATGCGGCAGGACCGCCGCTATAAGCCTGCCACCTCAACGACATTCGACGTAGACCAGGAGTTCAACGATGGCGCTCGAGCGCACCTTTTCGATCATCAAGCCGGACGCGACGCGCCGGAACCTCACCGGCAAGGTCAACGCCGTGCTGGAAGGCGCGGGGCTCCGCATCGTCGCCCAGAAGCGGGTCCGCCTGACCCAGGCCCAGGCCGAGGGCTTCTACGCCGTCCACAAGGCGCGGCCGTTCTTCGGCGACCTCTGCAAGTTCATGACCTCGGGCCCCGTCGTGGTCCAGGTGCTGGAAGGCGAGAACGCGGTCGCCAAGAACCGTGAAGTCATGGGCGCCACCAACCCGGCCAACGCCGCCGAGGGCACCATTCGCAAGATGTACGCTGAGTCGATCGAGGCGAATTCCGTGCACGGCTCGGACTCGCTCGAGAACGCCAAGATCGAGATTGCTTACTTCTTCGCCGAGACCGAGATCGTCGGCTGAGCCTCTGAGGCTCTCAAGGATCCGCCCGCGCCGACGAAGGCGCGGGCGGTTTCGCTTCAGGCGACGAAGATCGCCATGAGTCCGAGGACGGCCACGGTGACCCCGCCGAGCCACATCGAGCCCTTGAGGAACGCGTGCCAAGTGTCCTGGTGATGCTTGAGATCGCTGTCGACGGCCATGTCTGAATTCTCCCTCCCGAAACCGGTCGTTCGCGTATAGCGCAGGACCGTCCGATTTTCTAGCCAGCCGGATTGATCAGCGAGGCTTCGACGGCGTCGGGCTCGGCGACGATGGCGCGCTCGCCCTCGAGCTGGACGCGGCCCTCGGCGAGCCAGCGGACCGCGAGCGGATAGATCTTGTGCTCCTCGGCCAGGACCCGGGCGGCCAGCGTGTCGGGCGTATCCGACTGGAGCACCGGCACCACCGCCTGGACGATGATCGGCCCGGCATCGACCGTGGGCCTGGAGAAATGCACCGTGCAGCCGGTGAAGCGGCAGCCTGCGGCAAGGACACGCTCATGCGTCTTCAGGCCCGGGAAGGCCGGCAGCAGGGACGGGTGGATGTTGATCACCCGGTCCGGCCAGTGCTCGAAGAAGGATGGGGTCAGGATCCGCATGAAGCCGGCGTTGCAGACCAGATCGACGCCATGCGCGTAGAGCACGCGCGTCAGGTCCGCCTCGAAGCTCTCGCGACTAGGATAGCCCTTATGCGGCACGACGACGGCGGGAATGCCCGCGGCACGGGCGCGCTCGATGCCGTGGACGCCACGGACGTTGGAGACGACGCAGGCGATCTCGGCCGGAAAGGCGAGACCCTGGCAGGCGTCGATCAGGGCCTGCAGGTTGCTGCCGCGCCCGGAGATCATCACGCCCAGCCTCAGTCGCGCCATGCACGCTCCAGGTTGGCGATCGTCACCGGCTCGTCCTTGCGGGCGACCATGCGGCCGACCTCGAACACGGTCTCGCCGGCGGCCTCAAGCGCGGCCTTGGCTTCCTTGGCCTTCGCCGGATCGACGATCACCAGCATGCCGAGGCCGCAGTTGAAGGTGCGGGGCATGTCGTCGGCATCGACGCCGCCCTCGCGCTGCAGCCAGCGGAACACCGGCGGCATCTGCCACCTGGTCCCGTCGATCTCGGCGGCGACGTTTTTCGGATAGACCCGCGGCGGATTCTCGATCAGGCCGCCGCCGGTGATGTGCGCCATCGACTTGACGCCACCGGCGCGGATCGCGGCCAGCGTCGACTTCACGTAGATCTTCGTCGGCGTCATCAGCGCCTCGCCCAGCGACCGCTGCTGGTCGAACGGCGCCGGCTGGTCCCAGGCGAGACCCTTGTCGGCGACGACGCGGCGGACCAGCGAATAGCCGTTGGAGTGGACGCCGGAGGAGGCGAGGCCGAGGATCACGTCGCCGGGCGCCACCGTCTCGCCGGTGATCATCTGGTCGCGCTCGACCGCGCCGACGGCGAAACCTGCGAGATCGTAGTCGCCTTTGGCATAGAGCCCCGGCATCTCGGCCGTCTCGCCGCCGATCAGCGCGCATCCGGCGAGCTTGCAGCCCTGGGCGATGCCGGCGACCACCTTGCGGGCGACGTCGACGTCGAGCTTCCCGGTCGCGTAATAGTCGAGGAAGAAGAGGGGTTCCGCACCCTGGACGACCAGGTCGTTGACGCACATCGCGACCAGGTCGATGCCGAGCGTCTCCGGGCGTTCCGCCTCGATCGCGATCTTGACCTTGGTGCCGACGCCGTCGGTCGAGGCCACGAGGATGGCATCCCTGTAGCCGGCCGCTCTCAGGTCGAAGGCAGCGCCGAAGCCGCCGATCTCGCCGTCGGCGCCCGGTCGGCGGGTGGCTCGGGTCAGAGGCTTGATCGCCTCGACCAATGCATTGCCCGCGTCGATGTCGACGCCGGCATCCTTGTACGTCCTGGCGCTTATGGTGTCCTCGCGCTCGCCACGGTATAAGCGGGCGCCAGAAACATAGACGAACGTGGACGCTTTGCAATGGCAGGAGCCGGGCTCTTCCGTCTGGTCGTAGCGGCGCTCCTCGTGCTCGCGGCACCGGCGGGAGCGCAGGCGCCGCGCGGCGTCCAGGACGACGTCTTCACCGTCACCGACGTCGCCGTCGACGTGACCGACGCGACCGCGCTCCAGGCGCGCGAGAAGGCGCTCGCCGAAGGCCAGCGCCAGGCGTTCCAGCGACTGGTGCAGCGCCTGGCGAGCGACGCGACCGCCCGCGTCCCCCGTCTGGACGAGGCGACCCTGACCCGCCTGGTGCGCTCCATCGACGTCGCCAACGAGCGCGCCTCCGCGGTCCGCTACCTCGCCTCGCTCACGGTCCGCTTCAATCCAGCCTCCGTCCGCGAGGTGCTGACCCAGGCCGGTATCGCCTTCACCGAGACCAGGGCACGCCCGGTCCTGCTGATCCCGGTCTATTCGGCCGGCGGCAGCACGGTCCTGTTCGAGGACCGCAACCCGTGGCGCGAGGCCTGGGAACGACGCCCTCCGCGCGACACGCTGATGCCGATCGCGGTACCGCTTGGCGATCTCCGGGACATCGCCGACCTCGACGTCCGGAGCGCGGTCGCCGGCGACCCCGAGAAGCTCGAGGCCATCGCCCGCCGCTACGGCGCCGCCAACACGGCCGTCGCCGTCGCCAATGTCAGCCTCGATCCCGTGACCTCGAAGCCGACGGTGGCGCTGACGGTGACGCGCCATACGCCGGGAGCGGATTCGACCCTTGTCGATTCCTTCACCGGCGAGACCGGCGACCGCGGCGAGGCCCTGCTCGCCAAGGCGGTCGACTGGGTCGAGCGGGAGCTCGAGCGCCTCTGGAAGGAGGAAAACGCGATCGGTCCCGGCGGCGACGAGCACCAGCTGACCCTCACGGTGCCGATCGCGAGCCTCGCCGAGTGGACCGAGATCCGCCGGCGGCTCGGCGGCATCGGTCTCGTGCGCAAGGCCGACGTGCTGCAGGTGACCCGCCAGGAGGGTCGCATCGCGCTGACCTATGTCGGCGAGACCGGGCAGCTCAAATCGGCGCTCGCCCAGCGCGACCTCGAGCTGATCGAAGGCATCGGCGAGGCGACGTTGAGGCTCACCGGCCCGGTCCGGCGATGAGCGCGCCCGCGTTGCTGGTCTTCCTTCCCAACCTGATAACGCTTGCGCGTCTCCTCTGCGTTCCGGTCGTCGTATGGCTGATCATGAGCGGGCATTGGGAGACGGCATTCTGGGTGTTCTTCGCCGCCAGCATCACCGATGGACTGGATGGCTCGCTCGCCCGCGGCCTCAATGCCCGCACCGAGCTCGGCGCCTACCTCGATGCGATCGCCGACAAGGCGCTTCTCGTTTCCGTCTACATCACGCTCGGACATGCCGGGCAGATCCCGCTCTGGCTCGTGATCCTGGTGGTGTCGCGCGACGTGCTGATCGTCGGCGGCGTCCTGATGCTGCACACCCTCGACCAGGCGCCGGCGATGGGGCCGATCCTCATCAGCAAGATCAACACGGTCGCGCAGATCGTGCTCGCCGGCGTGGTGCTCGCCGATGTCGGGCTCCATATCATCGGCGACGGGGTGGTGCCGGCGCTGATCTGGGTGGTCGCGCTCACCACCGTCGCTTCCGGGGCGGCTTACCTGATCGGCTGGGGCCGCGGCCTGGTGCGGGGATGACGTGACCGATCCCAGAATCCGAATGGCGACCTGGGCGGTGGCGATCCTCGCCGCCGGGTTCCTGCTCTACTTCCTCAAGGATGTGCTGCTGCCCTTCGCAGCCGGGTTTCTCGTCGCCTACATGGCCGACCCGCTGGTACGGCGGCTGACCCGGATCGGGATCGGTCGTGCCGTCGCCTCGATGATCTCGATCCTGCTGTTCTTCCTGGCCGCGGTCGGGCTCCTGCTGATGACGGTGCCGATCCTCCGGACCCAGATCGTCACGTTCTCGCAGCGCCTGCCGTCGTACATCGAGCGGGCCCGCACGCTCGTCGAGCCGCTGCTCGACACGCTCCAGACCCGCTTCGGACTGACGAGCCTCGACGATCTCTCCAAGCTCGCGAGCTCGCAGGCCTCGGAAGTGCTCGGCTGGGTCGCCTCGCTGCTCGCCGGGCTGGTCACCGGCGGCGCCGCGATCGTCAACATCATCTCGCTGACTTTCATCACGCCGCTGGTCGCATACTACCTGCTGCGCGACTGGCCCGTGGTGATGGAGCGGCTCGACCGCTGGCTGCCGCGCACCGAGGCCGAGACCATCCGCGGCCAGCTGCGCGAGATCGACCGCACGCTTGACGGCTTCGTGCGCGGCCAGGCGACGGTCTGTCTGGTGCTCGCCATCTTCTACGCGGTCGGGCTCAGCCTCGCCGGCCTCGACTTCGGCGTGCTGGTCGGCATCTTCGCCGGCGTCGCCTCGTTCATTCCGTTCCTCGGCGCCTTCGGCGGCGGCCTGCTCTCGATCGGCCTCGCGCTGATCCAGTTCCCGACCTGGAACCCGATCTTCGTCGTCGCCGGGATCTTCGTCGCCGGCCAGGTGCTCGAGGGCTATTTCCTGACGCCGACGCTGGTCGGCGACCGGGTCGGCCTCCATCCGGTCTGGGTGATTTTCGCGCTGATGGTCGGCGGGGCGCTGTTCGGGTTCTTGGGACTGTTGCTGGCGGTGCCCGTGGCCGCCGCGGTCGGTGTTCTCGCCCGCTTCGCCGTCGGCCGCTACCTCGCGAGCCCGTTCTATCTCGGCACCGGGCGCGGCACGGGCGAATGACCGGCCTGAGACAGTGACCGGCCCGAGCCAGCTGACGCTCGGGCTGCCGCACCGCCCGGCGCTCGGCCGTGACGACTTCCTGGTGGCGGGATCCAACGCGGACGCGGTGGCGTGGCTCGATCGATGGCCGGACTGGCCCGCAACCTCGCTGGCCCTCCACGGACCGGCGGCTTCGGGCAAGACCCATCTCGCCCAGGTATGGCGGCAGCGCTCCGGCGCGGTCGAGGCGCTCGGGCACTTCGATCCGCCTGGTCTCGCGTCGGCGGGTGCCGTGGTCTTCGATCTCGACGCCGCGCCGGGCCCCGGCGACGAGCGTCCGCTTCTGCATCTCTACAACCTGCTCGCCGAGCGCCGCGGCCATCTGCTTCTGGTCGGACGCGAGCCTCCGGCGCGCTGGCCGATCCGGCTTCCCGATCTGAAGTCGCGGCTCTCGACCGCGCCGGCGGTGGCCCTCCTTCCACCCGACGACGAGCTGCGCGCGGCGGTGATGATCAAGCTGTTCGCCGACCGCCAGCTTCGCGTCGATGCCGATGTCGTGGGATACCTGCTGCGGCGTCTCGACCGCTCCTTCGCCGCGCTCGGCGCCGCGGTCGCCGCGCTCGACGAGGCGGCGCTGGCCGAGCGCCGGCCGATCACCGTTCCGCTCGCCCGCGCGGTCTTTGCGCGGCTGTATCCGTCAGAAGAGGAGATCTGATCATGGACATGGGCATTGCCGGACGTCGTGCGCTGGTCTGCGCCGGATCGAAGGGGCTGGGCAGGGGTTGCGCCCAGGCGCTGGCGCGCGAAGGCGTGCTGGTCACGATCACCGCGCGCGGCAAGGAGGTGCTCGAGAAGACCGCAGACGAGATCCGGGCATCCGGCGGCAAGGTCACGACCGTCGCCGGCGACATCACCACGCCCGAGGGCCGCGCCGCCGCGCTCGCCGCCTGCAGGGATCCGGACATCCTGATCAACAATGCCGGCGGCCCGCCCCCCGGCGACTTCCGCGAGTGGACGCCGGACGATTGGATGAAGGCGCTGAACGCCAACATGATCACCGCGATCGAGCTGATCAAGGCGACGCTCGACCCGATGATCGCGCGCAAATGGGGCCGCATCGTCAACATCACCTCGGGCTCGGTTAAGTCGCCGATCCCGGTGCTCGGCCTTTCCAATGGCGCGCGCACGGGCCTGACGGGCTTCTGCGCCGGCATCGCGCGTCAGGTGGCCAGGGACGGCGTCACGATCAACGGTTTGCTGCCGGGACCGTTCGATACCGATCGGCTCCGCTCCGGCATGGAGTTCGAGGCGAAGAAGACCGGCCGTCCGCTCGCCGACATCGTCAAGGAGCGCTCGCAGCAGAATCCGTCGAAGCGCTTCGGCACGGCCGAGGAGTTCGGTGCGGCCTGCGCGTTTCTCTGCAGCGCGCATGCCGGCTACATCACCGGCCAGAACCTGCTAATGGACGGCGGCGCCTTCAACAGCTCCATCTGAGGTTCACTTCATGGGCAAGCTTCCCGATCCCTCGACCCTGCCGCCGAGGGTCCGGACCGATGTCGACTACGGCAAGGCCGGCAAGCAGTTCGGGCATCTCAGGATCCCTCGGGCGCATACCCATTCAGGCCTCGGCGTCATCGGCATCCCGATCGTCTGCATCAAGAACGGCACCGGCCCGACCTTCCTCCTGACCGCCGGCACGCATGGCGACGAGTTCGACGGGCAGGTCGCGCTTCTCAATCTTGCGCGCGAGCTGGATCCCGCGCAGGTGCAGGGACGGGTCATCATCATCCCGTCGCTCGACCTGCCGTCGGTCGAGGTCGGCCATCGCCTCTGCCCCTACGACGGCAAGGACCTCAACCGCGTGTTCCCGGGCAACCGTCTCGGCAGCTTCACCGAGATGCTGGCCGACTACGTGACCCGCGTACTGCTGCCGATCACCGACTACCAGATGGACCTGCACACCGGCGGCACCTGGCACGACACCGCCTTCAACACCTGCTCGCACTTCGTCGACGATCCGAAGCAGATGAAGGCCAACGTCGATCTCGGCATGGCCTGGGGCGCGCCCTATCACGCGGTCCTGCGCGAGATCGACCACACCAACAGCTTCATGACGACGTGCGATCATCTCGGGATTCCGGCGCTCAGCTGCGAATTCGGCGGGCTTGCCCGCATCAACAACGCCGCCCTCGCCGAGATCGAGAAGGGCGTGCGGAACATGCTGAAGTTCCACAAGATCATCGACGGCAAGATCGAGGCGCCGAAGACACCGACCAAGCTGCTGGGCGTTCCTGATCCGACCCGGGCGATTGCCTTCGCGCCGCACGGCGGCCTGTTCCATGCGATGCATCAGGGCGGCGACTGGGTCGAGGAGGGGCAGCTCGCCGGCCGCATCTACGACTTCCACGATCCCTCGCGGCCTCCGACCGAGGTCCGGTTCCCGCGTTCGGGCTGCCTCTGGATGATCCACACTGGCCCGCGGGTCGAGTCCTTCGACGTCCTTTGCGTGGTCATGAACGAGCTCAGCCGGGCCGAAATCGGACTTTAGGCCCCGGCCTTCGGCCACAGCCTTCTCACGGCCGGCGACATGACTTCGTCACGCCGGCCGTGTTATAGCTAAGGGGCTGGGAAAACTACGTCTTGGTGCCGTCGTGACCCTTCTCACACAGGCGAATGTCCGGGCCGTCGGCCGTGATTCGCCTGATCGCTTCTTCAATCGCGAGCTTTCGTGGCTCGCCTTCAACGCGCGGGTCCTCGAAGAGGCGTTCAACAAGCGGCACCCGCTGCTGGAGCGGCTTCGCTTCCTGTCGATCTCCGGGTCGAACCTCGACGAGTTCTACATGGTGCGCGTCGCCGGCCTCAGGAGCCAGGTGCGGGCCGGGATCAACCAGCGCTCCCAGGACGGGCTTTCGCCCGAGCGCCAGCTCGCCGAGATCAACCGCTGTGTCTCGGACCTCGTGCGCGACCAGCAGCGCGCCTGGAAGGAGCTCAAATGCGAGTTCGCGGCCGCCGACTTCTCGGTGATCGAGCCGGCCGACCTTACCCAGGAAGAGCGGAGCTGGCTCGACGCGTACTTCATGGAGCACGTGTTCCCGGTACTGACGCCGCTTGCGGTCGACCCGGCGCACCCGTTCCCGTTCATTCCCAACCTCGGCTTCGCGATGGTGCTGCAGCTGCTGCGCCCCGATGCCGGCCGAAGCATGCGGGCGCTGGTGCCGCTGCCGCCGCAGATCGGCCGCTTCGTCCGCCTGCCGGGCAATGCGATCCGCTTTCTCCGCATCGAGCACCTGGTCGGCCTCTATCTCAACCGGCTGTTCCCGGGATTCATCGTCAACGGCGAAGGCGTCTTCCGCATCCTCCGCGACAGCGAGATCGAGATCGACGAAGAGGCGGAGGACCTGGTTCGCCACTTCGAGTCCGCGCTCAAGCGGCGGCGTCGCGGCAACGCGATCCGCGCGACGCTCAATGCCAACATGCCGGTCGATCTCCGGGACTTCGTCGTCGACCAGCTGCACGTGACCTCGGACGAGGTCTTCGGGCTCGAGGAGCTGGTCGGCGTCACCGACCTCAAGCAGCTGATCGTCGCCGACCGCCCGGACCTCCTGTTCAAGCCTTTCAACGCGCGCGTCCCCGAGCGCATCCGCGACTTCGGCGGCGACTGCTTCGCGGCGATCGGCCAGAAGGACATCCTGGTCCATCATCCCTACGAGAGCTTCGACGTCGTGGTGCAGTTCCTGCGCCAGGCGGCACGCGATCCGGCGGTGATCGCGATCAAGCAGACGCTCTACCGCACGTCCTCGGACTCGCCGATCGTGCAGGCCCTGATCGAGGCGGCCGAGGCCGGCAAGTCGGTCACGGCCATGGTCGAGCTCAAGGCGCAGTTCGACGAGGAAGCCAACATCCGCTGGGCCCGCGACCTCGAACGCGCCGGCGCGCAGGTCGTCTACGGCTTCATCGATCTCAAGACCCACGCCAAGGTCTCGCTGGTGGTCCGCCGCGAAGGCACGGGGCTTCGCAGCTACGCGCATTTCGGCACCGGCAACTATCACCCGGGCACGTCGCGCATCTATACCGACCTCTCGTTCTTCACCGTCGACCCGGCGCTCTGCCGCGACGCGGCGAAGCTGTTCAACTACATGACCGGCTACGTCCATCCGGAAGCGATGGAGAAGCTGGTGATCGCGCCGATCGCGCTGCGCGGCACGCTGCTGCAGCTGATCGAAGACGAGATCGAGCACGCCAAGGCGGGACGACCGGCAGGCATCTGGGCGAAGATGAACTCGCTGGTCGATTCGGAGATCATCGACGCGCTCTATCGCGCCTCGTGCGCCGGCGTCGCGATCGACCTCGTGGTCCGCGGCATCTGCTGCCTGAGGCCCGGCATCCCGGGCCTTTCCGAGAACATCCGGGTCAAGAGCATCATCGGCCGCTTCCTCGAGCACGCGCGCATCGCCTGCTTCGCCAACGGCCATGCATTGCCGAGCCCGCATGCCAAGGTGTTCGTCTCGTCGGCGGACTGGATGGGCCGAAATCTCGACGGCCGCGTCGAGTGCTTCGTGCCGATCGAGAATCCGACCGTGCATCAGCAGGTGCTCGACCAGATCATGGTGGCGAACCTCCGCGACGAGGCGCAGAGCTGGACCCTCGATGCCGAGGGAAAGCTGCATCGCGTACCGGTGGACGATCTCGACAAGGCGTTCAGCGCGCATACCTACTTCATGACCAATCCCAGCCTTTCCGGCCGCGGACGCGCTGGCCGCAAGACTCCGTCACCGCCCAGGCTGGTGCTCAAGCGGTGAAGTCAGGCAAAGCGGAGCGGGGACGACGGCCGAAGCCGGTCGGCGTTCTCGACGTCGGATCCAACTCGATCCGCCTCGTGGTGTTCGAGCACGACGGGCGTGCGCCGGTGCCGGTCTTCAACGAGAAGGTCCTGTGCGGTCTCGGCCGCGGCGTCGCCACGACCGGGATGCTCGACGAAAGCGCGATGGCCGACGCGCACCGCAATCTCTCCCGCTTCGCCAGCGTCGCCAAGGCAATGGGCGTCGCGCGCATGACCGCGGTCGCGACCGCCGCCGTGCGCGAGGCGGGGAACGGTCCGGCTTTCGTCGCGGAGGTCCGGCGGCGGACCGGCATCCGGCTCGAGATCCTGTCGGGCGAGGACGAGGCGCGGACGTCGGCGCTCGGCGTTCTCTCGGGCAATCCCGATGCGGACGGAGTCGTGGGCGATCTCGGCGGCGCCAGCCTCGAACTCGTCGACATCGCCCGCGGGCGCATCCGCAAGCAGGTTACGCTGCCTCTGGGGCCGTTGGCGCTGACCGAGCTTTCGGGCGGCAATCTCAAGCGGGCGAGGGCGGTCGTCGCCGCGCATCTGAAAAGCATTCCCTGGCTCGACCGTCTCGCCGGGAGGGATCTCTATCTCGTCGGAGGTTCGTGGCGGGCCCTGGCGCGCGTGCACATGGCGCTCACCGACTATCCGCTCAAGGTGATCCATGCCTATGCGATCGAAGCCCGGGCCGCTCGCCCCTTCCTCGGTCGCCTGCCGAGACTCAGCAAGGCGCAGCTGAAGCGCATTCCCGGCGTCACGCGCCGCGTCGACGCGCTTCTCTGGTCGGCGCTTCCCCTCGACGAGGTCGTGCGCGTCGGCAAGCCCCGGCGGCTGGTGTTCTCTTCCTACGGCCTTCGCGAAGGTTGCCTGTTCGAGAAGCTGTCGCCCGCGGTCCGCGACCAGGATCCGCTCCTGGCCTATGCCGGCGATCTCGCGGTGCGCCAGGCGCGCTTCGCGCCCGACGTCGAGGCGATCGTCGGCTGGCTCGCGCCCGTGGTGCCGCCGGGCTTTCCCGCCCGCCTGGTCCGAGCCGCTGTCCTGCTCGGCGACATCGGCTGGCAGGACCATCCCGACTACCGCGCCGAGCACGCGTTCTGGCGAATCCTCCACCTGCCCGTGGTTGCGATCGAGCATCGCGAGCGGGCGCTCCTCGCGCTCACCGTCCATGTCCGCTACCACGGTCATATCGAGGCCGATCTGCTGATCTCGGTCCGCCGCCTGCTGGCGCCCGGAGACGCCGAGGCGGCACTGACGCTGGGTCTCGCGCTCAGGCTCGGCTACACGCTCGCCGGCGGCGACTCGCGCGCACTGGCCGACGTCCGGCTCGGGACCGAGCGCCGCAACCTGTCACTGACCTTCCGCGGCGAGCGCCGCAGGCTCGCCGGCGACGTCGTCGGCCGTCGCTTGGAGGCGCTTTCCGACGCGCTGAAGAACGTCGGAAAGATCAAGTAGGCGATGGCGAAGTTCAGCATCTACCTGCAGAACCATCCGCACGGCAGCCTGGTCACCATCGGCGATATCCTTCAGCCGTTGGCCGCCGGCCTCGCCGAGGCCGGCCATTCGGTCCAGTACGAGAACGGCTTCCTGTACAACCGCCCCGTCGTGAACCTCCTGATCGAGTTCTTCCCCGACCGCGCCTTCGTCGACGGCGTGATCGAGCGCAAGCGGATGCTCGGCAACGACTTCCCCCTGGGCTTGCTGGTCACCGAGGACATCGGCGATCCCTCGGTCATGGACAACCCGTCGTTTCCCGACCGGCGCGAGCATCTTCTGCGCATGCTCGAGGTCGCGGACTTCGTCTGGTCGCTCGTACCGATAACGGACTATGCGCGCTTCGTGCCCGATCCGAGGAAGGTCGCCTTCCTGCGTTTCGGGTACGTGCATGCCTTGGCCGAGAAGCGGCGGCCCGGCGGCCAGGACATCGACGTCCTGATCTACGGGCTCACCGTGCCGAGGCGCACCGCGATCATGGAGGACCTGAGCCGGCGCGGCTGGAACGTTCGATCGACCCTCGGCGTGATGCCCGACTACATTCGCCTCGACATGCTGAAGCGGACCAAGCTGATCGTCGACGTCCGCCGGGCGGAATGGGTGCGGTTCAACTCGCCGAGCCGGATCGTCGCCGGACTCCACGCCGGGGTCGCGGTCGCGGCCGAGCATTTCGATACGGGCGACCTGCGCTACCTGTTCTCGTATTGCCGGGCGGCACCTTACGCCGACCTCGCCGACGCGATCGACGAGCTTCTCAAGGGGGATGCGGTCGGGTTCGGGATCGATGCCCAGCGCCGCTTCCGGATGGAGGCGCCCATGCGCGCGTTCCTGAAGGAGCCGCTGGCGGCCGCAGGCTTGTCAGGCTGAGCGACTCGCGCCATATGCATGGCATGAACCGTGGCCTCCGGCTCGCCGGCCTGCTGATTCTCGGAAGCGTGACGAGCGCGCATGCCCAGCAGGGGGGCGGGCGTATCCTCACCACCAGCCCGCATCCTTATTGGGAAGTCGGCGCGCTGGACCAGGACCTCTCGACCGAGTGCGCCCGCGGCAACTTCAACCAGCTGCAGCCGGGCAAGCTGAAGGTGGTGTTCAACGGCTCGATCGGGCCGGCGATCCTCGGCGTCGCCACCAACCAGTACAATCTCTACGATCCGAAGGTGAAGTCGAAGGCCGACACGTCCTACTTCTTCTTCCGCGACAAGACCGGGGCGTGCGAGGTCTATCGCTTCGCCAAGGGCGACGAGCAGAAGAAGCAGGGCGCGCTGCCGATGGACTACAGCCCCTACCGCTCGGTGATCGAGGATGCCTACAAGGGCTGGAAGACCGACGAGAGCGTCAAGAACCGGCCGGCGGCCGGTACGCCGACCAACCCGGCCATCCAGCGATAAGTCGATGGCGCGCCACCAGTAGGGGCTTGTAGGCTCCGGCAAAAGCCGGAGGAACGATGCTCAGCTACCAGGTCACCGAATTCTCGAAGCCGCTCGCACGGGTCGCGCATGAGACGCCTGCGCCGACCGGGCGCCAGGTCCTGCTCAAGACAGTCGCGGCCGGCGTCTGCCACAGCGACCTTCACATCTGGGACGGCTACTACGATCTCGGCGGCGGCAAGCGCCTGACCCTCGGCGATCGCGGCATCAACCTGCCGCTGACCATGGGCCACGAGGTCGTCGGCGAGGTCGTCGCGGTCGGCCCGGAGGCCAAGACCGCCAAGGTCGGCGACATGCGGATGGCATTTCCGTGGATCGGCTGCGGGAAGTGCGCCCCGTGCCTGGCCGGCGAGGAGAATCTCTGCCTGCAGATGCGCTCGCTCGGCGTGTTCAGCCATGGCGGCTATTCGGATCACGTGCTGGTTCCCGACGAAAAGTATCTCGTCGACATCACCGGGGTCGACCCCGGGCTCGCCGCGACCTACGCGTGCTCTGGCGTCACCGCCTATGGCGCGCTGAAGAAAATTCCGAAGCTGATCGCCGGCGATCATGTCGCGCTGATCGGGCTCGGCGGCGTCGGCCTCGCCGGCGTCGCGATCGCGCCCGGCATGATCGACGCGCCGATCATCGCGGTCGACATCGACGACGCCAAGCTCGAAGCGGCGAAGAAGATGGGCATCACGAAGACGCTCAACTCTTCCGGTCCTGATGCGGCGAAGCGCCTCAAGGATCTTGCCGGCGGGAGGCTCGCCGCCGCCGTCGACTTCGTCGGCGCCTCGGCGACCGCGCGTCTCGGCATCGATGCGCTCAACAAGGGGGGCACGTACGTCATCGTCGGCCTGTTCGGCGGCGACGTGACGCTGCCGCTGGTGACGCTGCCCATGCGCGCGATGACGATCCGCGGCTCCTACGTCGGAACCCTGGGCGAGATGCGCGAGCTGATGGCACTCGTCCGCGCCGGCAAGGTCAAGCCGATGCCCGTCGGTCGCCGCAAGCTCGACGAGGTCAACCAGGCGCTCGAAGACCTGAAGGCCGGGCGCATCGTCGGACGCGTCGTTCTCGCGCCTTGAGCGACGCCCACGCACTCCTGACCAATGCCGAGATGGCGAGGGCGGATGCCCTTGCCGCCTCGCTAGGGCAACCCGGCGAGCGCCTCATGGCGCGGGCAGGCGAGGCCGTCGCCGGCGCGATCAGACGCCGGTGGGCGCCCAGGCCGACGACGGTACTCTGCGGTCCGGGCAACAACGGGGGCGACGGCTACGTCGTCGCGCAGACGCTGGCCCGAGAAGGGTGGCCGGTGCGGGTCGCCGCCCTGGCGGAGCCGGGAGGCGGCGACGCGCTGATCTGGCGAAAGCGCTGGACCGGATCGGTGGATACGCTGACGCCGGAATGCGTCGATGACGCCGAACTCGTGGTCGACGCGCTGTTCGGCGCCGGGCTGGCGCGACCGCTGGAAGGCGCAGCGAAGGCCACCATCGAGCGGCTGGCGCGGCGCGACGTCCCGGTGGTCGCGGTCGACGTGCCGAGCGGCCTCGATGGCGACAGCGGCCGTGTCCGCGGTGCGGCGGCGAGGGCGGCCCTGACCGTCACCTTCTTTCGGCTCAAGCCGGGCCACCTGCTGTATCCCGGTCGCGGTCTCTGCGGGACCCTGCTGCTGGCGGACATCGGCCTGCCCGCCGCCGTGCTGGCGGAGATCGGTCCCAAGACCTGGGTCAATGGACCTGGCCTCTGGCGGGGGGCGTTCCCCTGGGTCGACGCCGACGCCCACAAGTACCGGCGCGGTCATGCGGTGATCCGCGGCGGCGCCGAGATGACCGGGGCAGCCAGGCTTGCCGCGCGCGCCGCCCGCCGGGCCGGCGCCGGGCTCGTCACGATCGCCGCCCCGCCCGAGGCGGCGGCGATCTACGCGGCCGACCAGCCCGGCACCTTGGTGCAGCGGGTGGGGGCCGCGGACTTCGTTCCGGCCCTGGCGGACGAGCGGCGCAACGCGGTGCTCGTGGGTCCCGGCAACGGGCGCGGCGAGGCCACCCTCAAGGCCGTGGCCGAGGCGATCGCGTCGGGCCGGAGGCTGGTTCTCGACGCCGACGCCCTGGACGGAGAGGCTGAATCCCTGGGCCGTCCGGAGAGGCCCTGGCCGGTCCTGACCCCACACGAAGGCGAGTTCGCCCGGGTTTTCGGCCCGGTCGGCGAGGGAGGGAGGCTCGCCGCCGCCCGCGCTGCCGCCGAGCGTGCCTCTGCCGTCGTCGTCCTCAAGGGGCCGGATACGGTGGTGGCCGCCCCGGATGGGCGCGCCGCCCTGGCTGCCGGCGCCCCGCCGGAGCTGGCGACCGCGGGGTCCGGCGACGTGCTGGCCGGCCTCATCCTCGGCCTTCTGGCGCAGGGAATGGCGCCGTTCGAGGCCGCGTCCGCCGGAGTCTGGCTGCATGCCCGGGCGGCGGCCGGTTTCGGCCCCGGGCTGGTCGCTGAGGACCTGCCCGAGCGCTTGCCCGGGGTCCTTCGCGCTCTTCGCGAAATGCCGTCCGGATGGGCCATCGACGGCGTCGAGGGCGTATGATATGAGACCCCCCCTTGGCTGCGGCGGGTTGCCCCAAATCCGCCTGCTGCAAAGGGTTTTGGCGGGCGTGGTGGAATTGGTAGACACGCCAGATTTAGGTTCTGGTGGCGAAAGCCGTGGGGGTTCAAGTCCCTTCGCCCGCACCAGCCACGCGTGAGCTTCGGCCCATCGCCCGCCTGTCGTCCATTCAACGGAAAAAAGCGCGCCGCCAATGAACGTCACCGAGACCTTTTCCGAGGGCCTGACCCGGACCTTCAAGATCGTCGTCCCCGCTGCCGAGGTCGATGAGCAGGTCACGCGCAAGCTGACCGAGCTCGCCGGCACCGTCCGGCTGCCGGGCTTCCGCCCGGGCAAGGTGCCGCTGGAGCTGGTGCGCAAGCGCTACGGCCAGTCGGTCATGGGCGAGGTGTTGGACGAGACGGTACGCCAGTCCTCGGCGACCGCGGTCAACGACAAGGGGCTCAAGACGGCCGGTTCGCCCAAGATCGAGGTCAAGTCGTTCGATCAGGGCAAGGATCTCGAATACGAGCTGACCGTCGACCTGATGCCGGAAATCGTCCCGGCCGACTTCTCGACCATCTCGCTCGAGCGCCTCAAGGCCGAGGTCTCGGACAAGGACGTCGAAGACGACCTGATGCGTCTCGCGCGCCGCATGCGCGAGGTCCAGCCGGTGAACCCGCCGCGCGCCGCCGAGAAGGGCGACGTCGTCTCGGTCGACTTCGAGGGCAAGATCGACGGCAAGGTGTTCGATGGCGGCAGCGGCACCGACGTGCCGCTCGAGCTCGGATCCGAGACCTTCATCCCGGGCTTCGAGGATCAGCTGGTCGGCGCCAAGGCGGGCGATACCCGCGAGGTCAACGTGACCTTCCCGGCCGACTACGTCTTCACCGACGTCGCCGGCAAGGCGGCGGTCTTCAGCGTGACCGTCAAGGAGGTGCGCTCGGGTGCGCCGGCGGCGGTCGACGACGCGCTGGCGAAGAAGGTCGGCCTCGACACGGTCGACGCGCTCCGGAAGGCCGGACGCGAGCGTCTCGAGCGCCAGCACGCCCAGGTCTCCCGCTCGAAGCTGAAGCGCAAGCTGCTCGACGCGCTGGCCGAGAAGCACAGCTTCCCGGCGCCGAAGAACCTGCTCGAGAGCGAGTACAACAACATCCTCCAGCAGGTGGCGCAGAACGGCGGCAACAAGGAGCCGACCGATTCCGAGAAGGACGAGTACAAGGGCATCGCCGAGCGTCGCGTGCGCCTGGGGCTTCTGCTCTCGGAAATCGGGCGCAGGAACAATATCCAGGTCGGCGAAGAGGAATTGCGCCGGGCGCTCGCCGCGGAGGCGTCGCGCTATCCGGGTCGCGAGCGCGAAGTCATCGAGTTCTACCAGAAGACCCCGGAGGCCTTGGTTCAGCTCCGCGCACCCTTATATGAGGACAAGGTCATCGACTTCATCCTCGAGGTGGCGAAGGTGACCGACCGCACGGTCAGCGCTGCCGAGTTGATCAGGGACGAAGGTCTCCCCACCGACTAAGCTAGCGCTGACCAGTCCCCACCAGCCTGTCAGGGCGGCCTTTTCCCTAGGCCGCCCGTTCGAGGAACCATGCGAGACCGCGACCCGATCGAGATCTGGAATTCCACGCTCGTGCCGATGGTGGTCGAGCAGACCCCGCGCGGCGAGCGCGCCTTCGACATCTACTCGCGCCTGCTCAAGGAGCGGATCATCTTCATCGCCGGGCCTGTCCATGACGGCATGGCGAGCCTCGTCTGCGCCCAGCTGCTGTTCCTCGAGTCGGAGAATCCGACCAAGGACATCTCGCTCTACATCAACTCGCCGGGCGGCGTCGTGACCTCCGGCCTCGCGATGTACGACACCATGCAGTACGTCCGGCCCGAGATCTCGACGGTCTGCATCGGGCAGGCGGCCTCGATGGGCTCGTTCCTGCTGTGCGCCGGCGCCAAGGGCAAGCGGTATGCCCTTCCGAACGCCCGCATCATGGTCCACCAGCCGTCCGGCGGCGCCCAGGGCCAGGCGACCGACATCGAGATTCAGGCACGCGAAATCCTTAATACCCGTGCGCGCCTTAACCAGATCTACGTCAAGCACACCGGCCAGTCGCTGGAGGCGATCGAGAAGGCGGTCGAGCGCGACCGCTTCATGTCGCCGGACGAGGCCAAGGAATTCGGCCTGATCGATCAGGTCATGACCCACCGCCCGGGTCCTGACGACGCGGCCAAGGCCAAGAGCTGAACCACCGATTCGCCGAAGAAACGCGCCTTGAAAGGCGCGTTTCTTGCATTAAATGGCGTAGGTTCGGCGGTCTTTTCCGGGTTGTGCCCCGGTTGCGGCGGCCTGTAACATGCTGATTAGTCCCCGTTCCCGGCCCCTTCGGGCCTTGTGGGCGGCGTTTCGAGGATGGCCATGAGCAAGTCCGGCGGCGACTCCAAGAATACCCTCTACTGCTCGTTCTGCGGAAAGAGCCAGCACGAGGTCCGAAAGCTCATCGCCGGGCCGACCGTATTCATCTGCGATGAATGCGTCGAACTCTGCATGGACATCATCCGCGAGGAACACAAGACCACGCTGGTGAAGTCGCGCGACGGCGTGCCGAGCCCGCGCGACATCTGCAAGGTGCTGGACGACTACGTGATCGGCCAGCAGCACGCCAAGCGCGTGCTCTCGGTCGCGGTCCATAACCACTACAAGCGTCTCGCCCACGGCCAGAAGTCGAGCGACGTCGAGCTCGCGAAGTCGAACATCCTGCTGGTCGGCCCGACCGGCTGCGGCAAGACGCTGCTGGCCCAGACGCTGGCCCGCATCATCGACGTGCCGTTCACGATGGCGGACGCGACGACGCTGACCGAGGCCGGCTATGTCGGCGAAGATGTCGAAAACATCATCCTCAAGCTGCTGCAGGCCGCCGACTACAACGTCGAGCGCGCGCAGCGCGGCATCGTCTACATCGACGAGGTCGACAAGATCAGCCGCAAGTCCGACAACCCCTCGATCACCCGCGACGTGTCGGGCGAGGGCGTGCAGCAGGCGTTGCTGAAGATCATGGAAGGCACCGTCGCCTCGGTGCCCCCGCAGGGCGGCCGCAAGCATCCGCAGCAGGAGTTCCTGCAGGTCGACACCACCAACATCCTCTTCATCTGCGGCGGCGCCTTCGCCGGCCTCGAGAAGATCATCTCGATGCGCCAGAAGGGCACCTCGGTCGGCTTCGGCGCCGACGTCCGCAGCCCCGAGGAGCGCCGCACCGGCGACGTGCTCAAGGAAGTCGAGCCCGAGGATCTGCTGAAGTTCGGCCTGATCCCGGAGTTCATCGGCCGCCTGCCGGTCGTGGCGACGCTCGAGGACCTCGACGAAGCGGCGCTGATGGACATCCTGTCCAAGCCGAAGAACGCGCTGGTGAAGCAGTACCAGCGGCTGTTCGAGATGGAGGACGTGCGCCTCGACTTCCAGGAGGACGCGCTCCGCGCGATCTCGCGCAAGGCGCTTCAGCGCAAGACCGGCGCCCGCGGGCTCCGCTCGATCATGGAAGGCATCCTGCTCGATCCGATGTTCGACCTTCCCGGTCTCTCGGACGTCGAGCGCATCGTCATCGGCAAGGACGTGGTCGATGTCGGTTCGAAGCCGCTCTACGTCCATTCCGAGCGCCCGCGCGACGCCGCGCCGACCTCGGCTTGAACGGGGGAACCAATAGGCCACGAGCGCCTAAGTTCAAGAGGTTGAAAGGGGAGGGACGGTCGGCCATTTGAATCTCTAAGCGGGTCCAGCGGTTGCGTTGTTCGAGCCCTGGCCCGGCTTCTATAGAAAGCGAGCACCATGTCAGAATCCTCTTCTGTCAGCCTCTTCCCGGTCCTCCCCCTCCGGGACATCGTCGTTTTCCCCCACATGATCGTTCCGCTGTTCGTCGGGCGCGAGAAATCGGTGCGCGCGCTCGAAGACGTCATGAAGGACGACAAGCAGATCCTTCTCGTGACGCAGAAGAACGCGGCCCAGGACGATCCGTCGACCGACGACATCTACAAGGTCGGCACCGTCGGCACGGTCCTGCAGCTCCTCCGCCTGCCCGACAACACCGTGAAGGTGCTGGTCGAGGGCGTGAAGCGCGCGCGCGTGCTCCGCTACACCGACAATGACGAATTCTTCCAGGCCGAGGCCGACGTCCTGCCCGACGTCGAGGGCCAGGGCCAGGAGCTGCAGGCGCTTTCGCGCGCCGTGGTCTCGCAGTTCGAGCAGTACATCAAGCTCAACAAGAAGATCCCGCCCGAGGTCCTGGTGTCGATCAACCAGATCGAGGACATCGGCAAGCTGGCCGACACCGTCGCCCAGCATCTCAACATCAAGATCTCCGACAAGCAGGCCTTGCTCGAGGTCCCGACGATCTCCGAGCGGCTCGAGCGCGTCTACGCGTTCATGGAGAGCGAGATCGGCGTCCTTCAGGTCGAGAAGCGCATCCGCAACCGCGTCAAGCGGCAGATGGAGAAGACGCAGCGCGAGTACTACCTGAACGAACAGCTGAAGGCGATCCAGAAGGAGCTGGGCGAGAACGAGGAGGGCCGCGACGAGGCGGCCGAGCTCGAGGAGCGCATCAACAAGACCAAGCTGTCGAAGGAAGCGCGCGAGCGGGCGCTGGCGGAAGTGAAGAAGCTCCGCACGATGAGTCCGATGTCGGCCGAGGCGACGGTCGTCCGCAACTACCTCGACTGGATGCTGTCGATCCCGTGGAAGCAGCGCTCGAAGGTGAAGCGCGACATCGAGGGCGCCGAGAAGGTTCTCGACACCGACCATTTCGGTCTCGAGAAGGTCAAGGAGCGCATCCTCGAATATCTCGCGGTCCAGATGCGGGTCGGCAAGGTCAAGGGGCCGATCCTCTGCCTCGTCGGTCCTCCCGGCGTCGGCAAGACCTCGCTCGGCAAGTCGGTCGCCAAGGCGACCGGGCGGAGCTTCGTGCGCATGTCGCTGGGCGGCGTGCGTGACGAGGCCGAGATCCGCGGCCATCGGCGCACCTATATCGGCTCGATGCCCGGCAAGATCATCCAGGGCATGAAGAAGGCGAAGACCTCGAACCCGCTCTTCCTGCTGGACGAGATCGACAAGATGGGCAGCGACTGGCGCGGCGATCCCGCGTCCGCGCTCCTCGAGGTATTGGATCCGGAGCAGAACAGCACGTTCGCCGATCACTACCTGGAGGTCGACTACGACCTCTCGGACGTGATGTTCGTGACCACGGCGAACACGCTCCGCATGGCGCAGCCGCTGCTCGATCGCATGGAGATCATCCGCATCCCCGGTTACACCGAGGACGAGAAGGTCGAGATCGCCAAGCGCCACCTGATCCCGAAGCAGATGAAAGAGCATGGGCTCAAGAAGGGCGAGTTCTCGGTCTCCGACGACTCTCTCCGCGAGCTCATCCGCTACTACACGCGCGAAGCGGGCGTCCGTAACCTCGAGCGCGAGATCGCCAACCTGGCGCGCAAGGCGGTGAAGGACATCGTCAAGGAGAAGGACAAGGCGAAGGCGATCAAGGTCACGCCGAAGGTCGTCAACAAGTATGCCGGCGTCCGCCGCTTCCGCTACGGCGAGGCGGAGACCGACGACCTGGTCGGCGTCGTCACCGGCTTGGCATGGACCGAGGTCGGCGGCGAGCTGCTGACGATCGAGGCCGTCACCGTTCCTGGCCGCGGCAAGGTGATTGCCACCGGCAAGCTCGGCGACGTCATGAAGGAGTCGGTCCAGGCGGCCGAGAGCTACGTGAAGAACCGGGCGACCGAGTTCGGCATCAAGCCGACGCTGATCGCCAAGAAGGACATCCACGTGCACGTGCCGGAGGGGGCGACCCCGAAGGACGGACCTTCCGCCGGCGTGGCGATGGTGACGACGATCGTCTCGGTGCTCTCGGGCGTTCCGGTGCGTCGCGACGTGGCGATGACCGGCGAGGTCACGCTTCGCGGCCGGGTGCTTCCGATCGGCGGCCTCAAGGAGAAGCTCCTGGCGGCGCTGCGCGGCGGCCTCAAGACGGTGCTGATCCCGAAGGACAACGAGAAGGATCTCGCGGACATCCCGGACAACGTGAAGAAGGACCTCGACATCATCGCGGTCTCCACCGTGGACGAGGTTCTCAAGAAGGCGCTGACGCAGACTCTCACGCCCATCAAGTGGGAAGAGAGCGATGACAAACCCGGTCCGGCGCCGACCGAGGAAGAGCAGCGCGACGGTATCGTCACGCACTGAGTCTTTCGTCTCGACTATCGACGGGCCGGACGAGCACAACGCTCTCCGGCCCGTTTCATTTGCGGGATGCCTTCGCGTCGCGTCGAAATCTTCGCTTGTCGTTGATCTGCATCACGTCGAAACCCCCGGAAAACAGCGGTTTTTTCACTGCTTTACTCGTTGACGAGCGCTGAAATGGCTGTCTAGATTGCGCCTCTTTCGCGGTCACCCTTGCGTGAGCGACGAAGGCCAAACTTCCTGAGGAATGGGGGGCAAAGCAGTGAACAAGAACGATCTCGTGGCGGCAGTCGCCGACAGCAGCGGATTGAGCCGTACGGACGCGACGAAGGCCGTCGACGCCGTCTTCGACTCCATCACCGCTTCGCTCAAGGCCGGAGACGAGGTGCGCCTCGTCGGCTTCGGCACCTTCGTCGTCTCCAAGCGTGCGGCGACCACCGGCCGCAACCCGCGCACCGGCGAGGAGATCAAGATCCCCGCCTCGACTTCCGCGAAGTTCAAGGCCGGCAAGGGCCTCAAGGATGCTCTGAACTAGAGCGTCGTCCTCCGCCGCCGAAGCGCGGCGCCCGAAAGTTTCGAAGGCCGGTGCGCCCCAGGGGTCGCCGGCCTTCGCATTTCTGGGTAAGGTGCGGCCGAAACGAGTTCGGGCGATTAGCTCAGCGGTAGAGCGCCTCGCTTACACCGAGGATGTCGGCGGTTCGATCCCGTCATCGCCCACCAAATCCCCATCCGAGATGTTCCACGCAGATCCGGTTAACGTCGGTGATTTGCCGGTTTGTGTGTGATTTTGGTTCCGAAGCAGTCCAGGCTCGACCATTGCGTTCCGGGGGCAACTGGGGGCAACATTGGGGAATAGTCGTGTACTCCAGATGGAGTTGCCCCCAGATGTCTTTGACGGATGCTGCGATCCGCAGCGCCAAGCCCGGCGCCAAGCCGATACGCCTGTTTGATAGCGGCGGGCTTTACCTCGAAGTCGCTCCGAGCGGCGGCAAATGGTGGCGCCTCAAGTATCGGATCGACGGCAAAGAAAAGCGCCTGTCATTGGGGATCTACCCCGACGTGCCTTTGGCTGGGCGCAAGGACAAGGAGACGGGCACCTGGATCGATGGAGCGCGGGAGAGGCGTGATAAGGCCCGCCAGTTGTTAGCCGAAGGCATTGATCCAAGCTCGCATCGCAAGGCCGTAAGGAAAGCAAGGGCCGATCGTGCCGAGAACAGCTTTGAGGCTGTCGCGCGAGAATGGCACCGCAAATTCACTGCGCAGTGGACCGTCTCGCATAGCGAAAAGAACCTGCGCGCGTTGGAGCGAGATGTGTTTCCCTGGCTCGGATCGCGTCCGATTGCCGATCTAGCGGCACCCGACCTTCTCAAGGTGCTTCGTCGTATCGAAAGTCGAGGGGCCACGGATACGGCGCACAGGGTGAGGCAGATATCCGGGCAGGTCTTCCGCTATGCGATAGCGACGGGACGCTGTGAGCGTGATCTCTCCGTCGACCTTCGGGGCGCACTGGCGCCAGTCCGCTCGACGCACCTCGCGGCGCTGACCGACCCGAAGGCCATCGGCGGTTTGCTCCGCGCGATCGACGGCTACAGCGGGCAACTTGTCACCAAGTGCGCGTTGCGCTTCGCTCCTCTGGTTTTCGTCCGCCCCGGAGAGCTTCGCACGGCCGAATGGCAGGATATCGACCTTGACCGCGCCGAATGGACCATACCCGCCGACAAGATGAAGATGCGGCAGGCCCACCTGGTGCCTCTCTCGAAGCAGTCGGTTGAAATCCTCCGCGAGCTTCAGCCTCTGACGGGGCAGGGCCGCTACGTCTTTCCCTCTGCACGCTCGGCCAGCCGGCCAATGTCGAACAACGCCGTACTCGCCGCCCTCCGGCGGATGGGAATTGCAAAAGATGAAATGACCGGTCACGGCTTCCGCGCTATGGCTCGGACCGTGCTCGATGAGGTGCTTAACGTTAGGCCCGACTTCATCGAGCATCAGCTTGCCCACGCGGTTCAGGACCCGCTTGGACGTGCGTACAACCGGACGGCCCATCTCGCCGAACGCCGGAAGATGATGCAGTTGTGGGCCGACTACCTCGACCGGTTGCGCGAGGGAGCAAAGATCGTCCCTATCCAGAGGGCGAGTTGATATGGAGCCGATGGATTATTGGCGGCTGTGCGATCAACTCACTGTGGTACAGGCGGCCCTCCTAGTTGTCGGAGAAGATCCCTCAGGCAATGCGGGAGACTGCGAAAACTGGTTTCTGGGTAACCGTCCGCAGGGCTATGAAGCTGCGAAGAACGGAATTTCACACGCGCTGAAGACAGATGTGATCAAGGGAACCAAGGTTGGTAACAAGACGGGTCAGCACCGTTATGACGCCGATCAGAATTTGCACGTCATACTGGATGATGGCGTGGATCCCGTAGCCTCGACCGTCGAGGTCGCATCGCTGCGCGAGTGGCTGGCGTCACGCGGCTTCACGTCCGGCTTCTTTTTTCCAAAGGGGGCGGACGCGCCCGGTTACCTTAACCCCAGCAACGCCAACTTTGCCCCTAAGTTGGCCGCTGCAATCGCTGTTTGGCAGGCGACCACGTCAGACTTGGCGTCAGCGACCGGCACCTCGGTCAAGCAGGCGATGCTGCGCTGGCTCAGGAAGCACGCTGATCAGTTCGGGTTGACGAAGGACGACGGCAATCCGAACGAGCAAGGGATCGAGGAGATCGCCAAGATTGCCAACTGGGACACCAAAGGGGGCGCCCCTAGGACCCCTGGCGGATAACCCACCCACCCCCTCAAACACCTTAAACCACGGCGTTTCTGGACGGAGGCCGCAACGGGCTCAGCGGCGCTAAGCTCAAACCCTCCAGTCTCGAAGCCCGAAACAGCGCAGGGTTTTCGGAACCCGCCCATCTATTAACCTTTCGGCAAAGCGCCAACCTGGATCGGCATTCCGGTCACGTCCGGAGCACGCTAGCAGGGGCGAAACATGGCCGAGGACGTCAAACCCGCACACTCGATCATCCGGCGGAAGGCCGTCGAAGCGCGCACGGGACTCTCGCGCTCGACGATCTACCAGCGCGTCAAGGACGGCACCTTCCCGCCGCCCATCTCCCTAGGCTCGAAGGCAGTGGGGTGGCTCCAGAGCGAGATCGAGGACTGGATCGCGGAAAGGATCAGCCGCAGCCGCAGCAAGGTTTCCTAGCCTGGCTGCTACGTAGCGCAGCAACTCATCGTGGATAGGCCGGCGCGCAAGCGCACCTACAATGTTCGCCTGATCAAGGCGACCTGGCCTTACACGGTCCAGGAGATCGCCGACCTGTTCGGGCTTCACAAGAACGTCGTGCTTCGCTGGCTCAAGGAAGGTCTTCACGCCGACCGCAGCAGTCGACCCTTCCTGATCCGCGGGGACGAACTCTCCCGATTCCTTTCGGCGCGGATGGCGAAGAGGCGCACGAAGTGCGCCCCCGACCAGTTCTATTGCTTCAAGTGCCGAGGCCCCAGCGAGGCGTATCTGGGCATTGCGGACGTCGCGATCGAAACGCCGACGACGCTCCGCCTGATGTCGATCTGCGCCGTATGCAGCACGCGCGTGAGCAAGGCCCAGGCGGTCAGGGATCTTCCCCGTATTCGGACTCGGTTCAAGATCCAGCAACTGACGGGAGAACACGTATTGGGCCGCAGTGACGCCAGCGTGAACGTTGACTCGGAGACACCCAATGACGACGCCTGCTAGCACCATCAAGAACAGTGCCAAGAACGACCGCGTCAAACGCGACTACCTGATCTATCTCGGCCACGCTCGGAAGCGGTCGCCTGCCACCATTGACCAGGTGAGGCAAGCGATCGACCGATTGGAGACTTACACCGGCTTCAAGGATTTCGGGACCTTCTGCAAGGAGCAGGCACTCGGATTCAAGGCCGCCCTCCTGGCCTCCAAGGGTGTGCGCAGCGGCAAGCGACTCAGCACATCGACCGCTCACCACATCCTGCAGGCGATCAAGGAGTTCCTGGCATGGCTGCAGAGCCAGCCCGGGTACCGCCGCCGGATCAATGTGACGGACATCGCCTACCTGAACCTCACGACAAAGGAGGAGAGGGAGGCCCACGTCGCCAAGCCGAAGTCCTACCCCACGATCGCCCAGTACAAAGCTGCCCTGTTTGCCTTGCCGAGCACGACCGAAACCGAGCGCAGGGATCGAGCCGTGATGGCTCTGATCCTGCTGACCGGGATGCGGGACGCCGCCGCGGCGAGCCTGAAGCTCAAGCATGTCTCAATGGCGCGCAGGCATGTTTTCCAAGACCCGCGCGAGGTGCGCACCAAGTTCAGCAAGGCGATTGAGACCTTCTTCTTTCCTGTGGGAAGCGACGTGGAGGACGTCCTTAGGGATTGGGTCCTGTATCTGACGGAGGTGAAGCTGTCCGGGTCCGACGACCCGCTGTTCCCGAAAAGCAGCGTCGGCCTCGTGGTTGGAAAAGGCTTTGAGGTTACAGGGTTGAGCCGCGAGCACTGGGCTAATGCCACGCCGATCCGAGACATCTTCCGGCGTGCGTTCGCGGCCGCAGGCTTGCCCTACTTCAAGCCTCACTCGGTGCGGGACACGCTCACTCAGCTTGCCTACCAGCGGCAACTGGCCCCCGAGCAGCTTAAGGCGTGGAGCCAGAACCTGGGCCACGAAAACGTTCTGACCACCCTCGGGAGCTATGGCCGCGTAAGCTCTGAGCGCCAGGGGGAGGTCATCGAGGCTTTGCGACAGCCGCCCGAGACGCCGGCAAACGAAGATATGAAGGCCCAGCTTGCCGAGATTCGCGCAATTCTCTTGCAGCAGAAATCTTAGGCCCGAGTCGCCCGGCTGGAATATCCAGGGCGCCTGCGATTACACTGAAGTGCTGACCTCTTAACCGCCGGCCATCGAACCGATCGGGGCAAGACCGATGTGGCTACTCACCCCGTACGGGTTTTTCAGTGTGGTCGAGAAGCCGGGTGACGCCGAGGGCGGCTCATTGACGGTCCGAGCCCGCGTGCGATCCGACCTGGACTCCCTGCGCACAGTAGTGCTCCCGGAATTGGGACCGATCGAGGAGAGCGAGAGCACTGACTATCGATACCGCGCGCGAGCCCCGCGCGCCGCGGTGGCGGCGGCGATGGCCCGGCTGGCCGAAACTCTCGACTACTCGAACTTCAAGAATGCGGTCGCGGATCGCCAGGGCGCCAAGCGTGCCAAGCTCTACCACGACGTTTGGGACGTGCTTTACCGGATGCAGGGGAACCCGGCCTTCGAGGCGCCGGGAGCACGACCCCGCCGGCCGCTGGCCGTTGCTAAGGCTGCTTCCGTCATTCCCAAGGCCGACGCCTATGGCGGCGTGCTCGTTGACGCGAAAGGCAGGGTGTTGCTACGGGAGCCGAAAGGTCACTACGGCGGCTATGTCTGGACCTTTCCCAAGGGCCGCTCCGACGAAGGGGAAACTCCGGAGCAGACCGCCCTTCGTGAGGTCCTGGAAGAGACCGGATATCGCGCGCGTATCGTCGCTGCTATTCCGCAGGCGTTCCGCGGTGACGTCACGACGACAGCCTTCTATCTGATGGAGCCGATTGGCGAGCAAGGCGAATACGAGGATGAAACCTCGGAGACGCGGTGGGCTACGTTCAGTGAAGCGCGTGCGATGATCGCTAAGAGCAAGACCCCGAAAGGCCGCGAGCGCGATCTAGAGGTGCTACAGTCCGTCAAGAATGCGTTGACCTCAGGGATTGTCTGGACCTCTTCCTGAGATTGAGGCGTCCCAATACCTCGGGCAGTCATCTAGTTCGTGCTCTGCGATATTTGTGAACGGACCAATTTGGGGTCTCGCGAGAACTGTGCCCATTCTACGGCGGCAGCAGCGGACTCAAGCTCGGACCCGAGGGCTATCCAGGGGACGCGGACAGCTATTATGCTGCCGGGGGGCGCGGGTTAACGGACGAGCGGTGATCTAACGGCCTTCTGCATGGGCAGGGACTATGAAACTCGATTTCACTCAACGCTCACCAATTGCCCTGACGGGGGCTGCCCGCTCCTAGCGGATTGCAGATGAGTCGGCCGCTCGAATGGTACTGCCACCGAACGATTGAAGGGTAATTGCGAGTGGGTGCTGCATCCTATCGCGAGGATGTTCTCAGGCGCTTCTTTGAGGCGACGGAAGCCCTGCCGACATTCGGTCCACTTGGACCTCCTCGCCATCATTGTCCCTTCTGCGCCGAGACCTTCGATGATCGACATGCCCTTACCGCACATCTATCGTCCAGGCATCACGGCGACCGCCCGGTTCTTCTGATTTCAGGACGCGAACCCGATAAGGTATCGACGATTAGGCAGCTTTTTCAAACGGACCAGATATCGATCGAGAACTGCTCATCGGCCCGTGTCCGCCTCAACGGCATCTGGATGGATGATCTATCACCGCGCCGCATACCGTCATTGTTGTCACGCGAGAGAGATGCCGTTCTTGAAATTGAACTGGTAAATCAATTTGACGAGGTAGCTAGTCCGGTTTACCAGCCCTACCGCCTTACGCTCCGTGTTCCCAGCAAGGCATCGATCGATGCGGTCGATCGGGCATTTATTGACCATTTGGCGACTAGTACGCCCAAAATGGCGCAGATCGCTAGCTTCCTTAGGGACTCGCGTTGCGCGGGCGTGGTCGGCGACTATGCCGACGCCCTCGGATCGTATGTTCGAGGTCTTCTCGTGAAAGACCAAGCAATGGGTACCGGGGTCACGCTTCCTCTCGCGGAAGCTGACAGCCTCTACGGTGGTGCCCTGCGAGGACTAGAGGAATTTCAGCGTCCCCTGCCAGTCGTAGTCTGCGGATTGGTTCGATTTGCATTCAATGATTTCAGCAGAATTGATCATCCAACCGGGTTTCGCCGTCTAGATCGGTGCAATGCCATGCTTGCTCCGCTGGTTGGTCGAAGCGCCCCACTCATCACAGATACGGCGGAGGAGGCGCCCGGACCTGTCGTGAACCTATGCCCATTCGATCAAGCAATCGATCGCATCCTTGATCTCGCTGATCGGCTCTATCGGCAAACACGCTGGGGGCCAACGTTGCTTGAGGACTGTCGGCAGGCCACTGAAGCGCAAACCCTTGCGGCACGAGACCGAGTGAAAGTGCATGCTCTCTGGGCAGCAACAGCACTGCGGCTCGGCGCTGACGAAGCTGCCCTCGAACCGCTTAGGCGCCTTCGTACAACATTTGGGTTCGAAGCTTGGGCGACAAGCCACCTCGATCGACTGGAGACTTGAAGGTATGGCAGCGAACGACCCCAAGCCGACCGAGACCGCTCCAGATACAGCGAAGGAAGACGCCGAGGCTGTAGAACGAGAGTCGAGTGACCATGCAGCGAAGGAGAGGCCGGCAATACCTCGGCTGGCGGCTTACTACTCCGACTCGAAGGTTAAGCCTGCGGCATTCTTCAAGGCGGTGAGGGAAGCAAAGATTGGTTCCTTTGCCGCGGAGGATATTGCTGAAACTCTGCAGCGTCTCGGTCAACTCGATCCCACTCTGGATCGCACCGTTGCGCTTCTGAACAAGGGGCTGGACCCGGTCGCGCGATGGGTCGTGGACGCGACGAAAGCATCTCTCGCTTTCTACCTGCCAGGCGTCAAATCTGATGAACACGAGCCAGCAAACACGCTGTTCGATCGAGTTATGCAGGGGGCCGTCGAAGGGCTCGTTGCAAAAGATAGGCGCCGCCGCACTAGGACACAAAACCTGTTACGCCTCGTATTGGTCTTGTTTCTCGGTCAACGGAATCTCAGTCCGATCGACGCGCTACTTTCCATTAGAAAGGCCAGTGCAACGAAGGGCGGTTCTGCCGCGTCAAATCTGAAGCGCGAAGCGATCCGATTGCTAGCCCGAAGCAAGATCGGCCAACTCCAGGACCTGTCTTTGGTTGCCTTGCTGTTTGATTCCTTTGTAATGGAGGCGACAAGAGAGCGGCAGGAGGTCTTCTCAAGTCTCGCGGGGCTTCAGGACCGAATAGCGGCGTTGGAACTCAAGCTAAAGTCGGCCCAGTCTGAGATCGACAAAGCAAGAGAGGATTATGCGCGGCAGTCCAGTGAGCTCGCCGCTTTGCAAAACGATCTGCATAACGAGAGACAACTACGCACGCTTGAGCGTTCGAAGCAGGCAGGTCGGTCTCGAAGTTTTCTTGCTGAACGGCTGCGTCAGCCACTGTCGGACGCCCGCGATGCGTTAGACTTCGAACCTCCCCATATGGATGCAGTGCGCCAACGCATTGAGATGGCAATCTCGGCGATCGACAGTGAAATAGGTAAGTCCAATGAGTGAGGTGGTTTTTGGCTTGGATTTTGGCACCACCAACAGTCTGGCCGCACTTGTTGTTGGGGATGAAGTACAAGCGCTGACCAACGAAGCCGATGACAAACCGCATCCGTCGGTCGTGTGGTATCGCGGCAGTGACGTGGTGGTCGGGCGTGAAGCGCGAAAGCACATCGAGTCCCTTGAAGGCGGCGTTGCGCACGGCTTCGTCCGCTCCCCAAAAATGAGATTGCGGCGGGAAGGCTTGGTTCACGTCGAAGGTCGGGCCATCGAGCCTTCCGACATCGTTTCGGAGGTTCTCCGTCACATTCGGGACAATGCGGCGAGCCGCTTGCAGCAGCCCTACGATATCTCTCGTGCGGTAATGACGATTCCGGTGGACTTTGCGGGGCCGCAACGAAGATCACTACGCGCTGCCGCCAGGAAAGCCGGGATCGGCGTGCTTCAGTTCGTGCACGAGCCTGCTGCCGCCCTTTATGCCTACCTTCGCGCAAATCCGGATTTCCATCGCGAACTGGCCAAGCTTGAGAACCGCGTCATCTTGGTTTTTGACTGGGGTGGCGGGACTCTCGACCTGACTATCTGCCGCATTCTCGGCGGGGTCGTAATGCAGGTTGCTAACCGAGGAAATAACGAGATCGGCGGAGACCGCTTTGATGAACGTCTTCGCATCGAGATCAGGGATAAGCATGCGGCTAAGCACGGCATTTCAGACATATCAGCGCTAGAACAACCTGGCGCCGCCGCGTCACTGCTTACTCAGTGTGAGCAAGCAAAAATTGCGTTGTCGACGGGTGAAAAGTTCGTAGTCGTTGCTAAGGACTATCTCCGTGGAGATGGCCCCGTGAGAAATCTCACGGTCGATCTGACACGACAAAGACTGGAGAGCCTATCGAAGGATCTCGTGAATCACGGACTTGGCGAAATCGATCGCCTCCTTGAGGAGGCCCGTCTGGATCGCAGCGATATCGAACTATGCATTGCCACCGGAGGCATGGTGAATATGCCAGCCATCTGGAATGGGTTGATTGAACGTTTCGGCACACGGGTTCCCGCACTTGCCAATCGCGAGAGCATTATCGCTGAAGGGGCGGCGTGGATCGCTCACGACAGTCTCAGATTGACGCTTGCGAAGCCTGTAGAAGTGCTTGTCACGGATGGCACTCGCCGCGGGACGCATCTTCCGATCGTCAATGCTGGCCTTCCGCTCCCCGTCGAGAATGGCGTTGTTGCCGCTGATGTCAGGCGGTTCTATTGCGTCGATCCCCGAGACGGGATGGCGACGTTTGAGTTCACCAAGCCTCGCAAGGTTGGTCTATTGCAATCAGGCGATGAGCGCGCAACGCTTTGCTCATTGAACCTTCCGGTAGATCCTCATGCCGGCCCCTTTATCGAACGCCTGGAATGTCAGGTTCAGATCGACCATGACTACATCGCTCACCTCTCCGTGAGTTCGAAGCTGAGGGGCGAAGTTGTGAAAGCCGAGGTTCACGACCTCGATTTCGGATTGGCGCTACCGCCGAGCGAGGTGAGGTCGAGCGGATCGGGAACAGATGGAAATTTCGACCCGGACGGCGGCGATAGTTCCACGCAGGGTCGACCCAGAGAGCGTTCCCTTGCAACCGCGGACTCCTCTGGCGGGATTGCGATCAGATCCAACGTGTCGGATGTTGAAAACTGGACACTAGTTCCCGGCGATATCGTCGAAATGTGGAAGCCCAACTTCCTGACTAAGCACTCTCATGACGCAACGGAATTGCAGCATGCGGAGAAGATGTATTATGCGACGTGTTCCTTCTGTAGGCGAACCATCTACGCGATCCGAGAGCAAGGAGCAGTCGACGCCTGCCGCATTCATCATTGTGGAGAATGGCGACATGTAGTTTCACCAACCCACCCGTCGTCGCCCTCCGAGAGAGAGGGTTTGCCTTCCGTAAGGGATTGAGTTCAAGCGCCGTGTAGTATGCAAGGGCGTTGGCAACTGTAACTGTTCGCGAGCCGTCGCCGTCGCCCAGACGCTATTTGTTAATTCATACTGGTGATGACGTGGCCGATTGAGCGGCCAGCCCGGACCAGGGCGATCCCGGCACGGCCACCGAGATTGGCCCAGTCCTCCGGCGGACTTGAGAACGTCCAAAGCTCGTCACCCGGCAGCATTAGAAACTTCAGATCCAAGAGATCCCTCCGGACTCTATCTCCGCCTCGGGTCAAGGCTGCCGGCGAGCCTTCGGCTATCGGGTCGATGCCTGTCCCGGTACGCTCGAAGTGCAGCAGGTCGATCTTCTTGCGAAGCCACGTCTGAGGGGGCCAGTCATGATCAGCCCGCTCTTCGGCGCGATGGCGTACATACTTTTCGCAAAACGCAATCTGCGCTCGAATGAAGTCTGCCCCGAGATCGAGATAGCCGGGGTCCTCGATACCAAGGCGATAGCTCACGTAGCCCTCAAGATCACACGATGTTGGGATCTGGCCTTCTCCCTCGTCGAACCTGTGAGCATCAATTCGGGCGAAGATTTGGGAGTCGTTGAGGCCGGCGCTCTTCAGCGCGTGGTGCTTCGAAACGACATCGAGGATCATTGCATCGGGTGTCATCTCGGTCCGCCAACCCGGCCACTCCGAGATCCGCTCGCCCTTCAGGCGCTGATCCGCCATCGCTCGCCTACAGAGTAGGTCATAGGCGAAGATGCCCGGCGACTGAGCCAGCCACTCCTTCTCAGGTCTACTAAACGGATCGATAGGAAGTCCGCGAGCGATCCTGAAGACCTTCGCGGGGCCGGCGGGGATGGCCATGGCCAGGATGATCACCAGCAAGGCCGGAGCAATCAGGGCGAGGATGCCGAAGGTCAGTAAGGCCTTGGCCGTATCGTCACCACGCTCAACGACGCCCTTGTCATGCCGAGCCAGAAGTCTCTCGCCGATAATGACCACGGCCGAGCAAGACAGCCATCCGAATGCGATCCACCAAAGCAAGGGCCAAGCCTCCAGGCGATCGAGTCAAGTTACCGACGTGATGCTTTTATCTAAAATCTACTCAGGGTAGCGTAAGGCGTCGACTGGGGGAGAAAAAGGTGGTGGCGTCGAGCAACAGCCGCGTGACTCATCGCGACGCTATCCGGGTCCAATGAACAAGAAGGACCTCAGCGAGCGCGACATCTGCAGCAAGTTCATCACGCCGGCCCTGCACAAGGCCGGGTGGGACGAGATGCTGCAGGTCCGCGAGGAGGTGGGCTTTACCAAGGGGCGCATCATCGTCCGGGGAAAGCTCGTCGCCCGCGGCCAGGCCAAACGTGCCGACTACATCCTCTACTTCAAGCCGAACATCCCTCTGGCGTTGATCGAGGCCAAGGACAACACCCACAGCGTCGGTGACGGGATGGCGCAGGGCCTCGAATACGCCGCCACCCTGAACATCCCCTTCGTATTCTCCTCGAACGGCGACGGCTTCCTGTTCCACGACCGGACCGGCCAAAGCAATCCAATCGAGGCGAACCTCGGCATTGACGCCTTTCCGTCTCCGGATGTCCTTTGGTCTCGCTATCGTGCCTGGAAGGGGCTGGACCCTGAGGCGGAGAAGGTCGTTCTTCAGGACTATTTCGACGGCGGCAGTGGCAAGGCGCCGCGCTACTATCAAATCAATGCCGTCAATGCGGCGATTGAGGCCATCGCCAAGGGGCAGGACCGCCTCCTGCTCGTGATGGCGACTGGTACGGGCAAGACCTATACCGCCTTCCAGATCATCTGGAGACTTTGGCGGGCGGGACGCAAGAAGCGCATCCTGTTTCTGGCTGACCGAAACGTGCTGATCGACCAGACGATGGTGAACGACTTCCGCCCGTTCGGTGGCGTCATGGCCAAGCTCAGCGCACGGTCGAACACCATCGAGAAGCCGGATGGAACGCTTTCCGATCTACCCTCGGCGATCGATGCCTCTCGGCAGATCAACAAGTCCTACGAGGTCTATCTGGGGCTCTACCAGGCGATCACCGGGCCGGAGGAGCACCAGAAGCTGTTCCGGGGATTCTCGCGCGACTTCTTCGACCTGATCGTCATCGACGAGTGCCACCGCGGCAGCGCGGCCGAGGACTCCGCGTGGCGCGAGATCCTCGACTACTTCTCCTCTGCTACCCAGATCGGCATGACGGCGACGCCGAAGGAGACCCGGTACGTCTCGAACATCGCCTATTTCGGCGACCCGGTATTCTCCTATTCCCTGAAGCAGGGCATCAGCGATGGCTTCCTCGCGCCCTACAAGGTAGTCAAGGTCCACATCGACCGTGACGTGGAGGGATATCGGCCGGAGAAAGGCCAACTCGACCGCGATGGGAACGAGGTCGAGGATCGCATCTACAATACGAAGGACTTCGATCGCACCCTGGTGCTGGACGACCGGACCAAGCTGGTCGCGAAGAAAGTCACCGAGTTCCTGAAAGAGAGCGGGGATCGCTTCCAGAAAACCATCGTCTTCTGCGTCGATCAGGAGCATGCAGGGCGGATGCGCCAGGCGCTGGTGAACGAGAACGCCGACCTCGTTGCCGAAAATCACCGCTACGTCATGCGCATCACCGGCAACGACAAGGAAGGCCAGGATCAACTCGGCAACTTCATCGATCCGGAAGCCAAGTACCCCGTCCTGGTGACGACCTCGCGACTGCTCTCGACCGGGGTGGACGCGCAGACCTGCCGATTGATCGTGCTGGATCGTGAGGTCGGATCGATGACCGAGTTCAAGCAGATCGTCGGGCGCGGCACCCGCGTGCATGAGGACACGAGGAAGTTCTACTTCACGCTGATCGACTTTCGCGGCGCGACCACGCACTTCGCCGACCCGGATTTCGACGGGGAACCCGTCCAGATCTACGAGCCAGGCGAGGGTGACCCGATCAGCCCGCCGGACGATGTCCCCTACGACACGCCGGGGCTCGACGATTCCCACGGGGAAGGCGACGAGGAAACGATTGTCTTCGATGGTGCGCCGCCCGATATTTCGATTGCTCCAGGCGGCGATAAGATCAGGAAGGTCTACGTTGATGGCGTCGGAGCGACGGTCATTGCCGAGCGTGTGGAGTATCTCGACGAGAACGGCAAACTCGTCACCGAAACCCTGCGGGACTTCACCAAGACCGCGCTGAAGAAGCGGTTCGCCAGCCTCGATGACTTCCTCAGGCGCTGGAAATCGGCGGAGCGCAAGCAAGCGATCATCGACGAATTGGCGGCCGAGGGGTTGCCGCTCGATCCGATCGCGGACGAAGTCGGCAAAGACCTCGACCCCTTTGACCTGATCTGCCATGTGGCCTTCGATCGCAAGCCGCTGACTCGCCGCGAGCGCGCGGAGAACGTGAAGAAGCGCGACGTCTTCACGAAGTACGGTCCGCAGGCCCGCTCGGTACTTGACGCCTTGCTTGCCAAGTACGCGGACGAAGGGATTCTGAACCTCGACGACACTAACGTTTTGAAGATCGCGCCCTTCTCGGCAATGGGGAGCGTCGTGCAGCTTATCAAGGCATTCGGCGACAGGCCGGGGTTCGAACGAGCAGTGAAAGATCTACAGTCCGCTCTTTATGGGGAGGCTGTCTAGGTGACCGGCACGGAAACTCCCAGGCCGGAGCCAAGCGTCGAGAAGGCACTTACCGATTTGGTCATGAATTGCCCGGAACTGACGCAGCTTGAGGCTCTACTTTCTAACTTCAATATATTCAGAGTCCTCAAGGCAGATCGCCATGAAATCCGGCATTCAAACATGCTCGCGTGGCTCCTCACCGCTGACGAGAGCCACGGTCTCGGAGATCGGTTTCTTAGGCGTTGGTTGATGCAGGTTGTTCATGATGCGGGCAATGAGACTGGGGTATCACTGGATCTGCCATCGCCAATCGAGATTGATGCCTTGGACATTGACGTCGTCGAAGTTGCCCGGGAGTGGGAGAACATCGACCTATTGATTGCCATCCATACGTCGCACGGCGAGACATGGATCGTTTGCATCGAGAACAAGGTCGAATCGAGCCAACATAGCAATCAACTCAGGCGCTATCGCGAAATCGTCGAGCGACGTTACGCAAATGCTGACCGTCGCCTGTTCATTTTCCTGACGACGTATGACGAGGAGCCGGAGGACTCTGGTTTCGTCACAAGCTCGTATGAGGTGATTGAAGGAGTCTTGAGGCTATGCGTGAACGAGCGAAAGGATCTGATCGGTCCGGAGCCTCATCTGCTCATCACTCAGTATCTCGCATTATTGGCGGAGGATTTTGTGGGTGACAGCAAGGCGGCGCAGCTTGCGCGCCAGATCTATCGTAAGCATCGAGCGGCAATCGATTTCATCATTGAGAGCCGGAATGATCCGGTTTCCGAAGCATCCCGCGCTATGCAAGAACTCCTGGTGAGCCACGCGGCAGATCTGAATGTCACGTTGGGGCCTCAGAACAAGGGGTGGGTTCGCTTCCTTCCGCGGGAGTGGGACATTCCACAGAACTCCGGAGGAACCGCCTGGGGCCCGAATAGCCGCATCCTGGTGTGTGAGGTCGGCTTCTGGAGCAAGAAGGCAGAACTCCACATCACTTTAGGAAAGGCGCCCGATCATTGGGCCGACCAGGTGTGGGCGCGCGCGGCCAACCCGCCATTCAGGCAGGAGTGGAGAAACCGCCCTGCTCAGTATGTCAAACCTTATAAGGCGAAGTCGGAAATTGTCGTCAGGGACTTGGCGGACGCAACACCTGAAGAAATCCGGAGAATGTTGCTGGATTGGATCGGCACTGAATTGCGTAAGGAACAGTTCAGGGAGGCCGTGAGCGTCTTGCGTGATCTCCTTCTTCAGCTTGGGGCTAGGTGAACCATGTCCGTACGCACCATCGTCAAATCCATCCAGGACATCATGCGCCAGGACACCGGTGTCGATGGCGATGCCCAGCGCATCAGCCAATTGTGCTGGATGTTCTTCCTCAAGATCATTGATGATCAAGACCAGGAACTCGAACTGCTCAGCGCGGACTACCGCTCTCCGGTCCCAGTCAAATACCAGTGGCGGTCGTGGGCGTCTGACCCCGAGGGCATCACGGGCGAGGCGCTTCTCACCTTCATCAACGGCGACCTGTTTCCGGCCCTGAAGAACCTTCAGGCGTCTACCCGGTCGGGCGACCGCCGGCGCGTGGTCAAGGACGTGTTCGAGGACGCCTACAACTACATGAAGTCCGGCCAGTTGATGCGCCAGGTGGTCAACAAGATCGCCGGCATCGACTTCAACAACCTGAGCGAACGCCAGCATTTCGGCGACATATACGAGCAGATCCTCAACGACCTACAGTCGGCCGGCAACGCCGGGGAGTACTACACGCCTCGTGCCGTCACCTCATTCATGGTGGACCGCATCGATCCCCGTCCCGGCGAGATCCTGCTCGACCCGGCCTGCGGCACTGGGGGCTTTCTCACTGGGGCGCTGCGCTACATGCGTGACCGCTACGTGAAGAAGCCGGAGCACGAGAAGGCGATGCAGGGAGCTTTGCGGGCGGTCGAGAAAAAGCAACTACCGCACATGCTCTGCGTCACCAACATGCTGCTGCACGGCATCGAAGACCCGGGCTTCGTACGCCACGACAACACGTTGGCAAAGCCCTATATCAGCTACACGCAGAGCGACCGGGTGGACATTGTCCTGACCAACCCACCCTTCGGCGGGCGTGAAGAGGACGGCATAGAGTCGAACTTTCCTTCGCATTTCCGCACGCGTGAGACCGCGGACCTGTTCCTCGCCCTCATCATCCGGCTCCTAAAATCTGGTGGGCGCGCTGCCGTGGTGCTTCCTGACGGCACGCTGTTTGGCGAGGGCATGAAGACGCGCCTAAAGGAGCATCTAATGGAGGAGTGCGACCTCCACACCATCGTCCGCCTACCCAATTCAGTGTTCAAGCCTTACGCCTCGATCGGCACCAACCTGTTGTTCTTCGAGAAGGGCGAGCGCACCAAGGAAACTTGGTTCTGGGAGCATCGGGTGCCTGAAGCGCAGAAAGCCTACTCGATGACTAAGCCTATCCGCTTCGAGCATCTACAGGACTGTATCGACTGGTGGGGTGGGAAAACTCGCAAGGGCCGAGAGGAAAGCCCGCGAGCGTGGAAGGTCACAGTCGAGGAGATTAAGGCGCGCGGCTATAACCTGGATATTAAGAACCCGCATACAGTCGCTGCGGAGCGCGGCGATCCGGAAACGCTGCTGGCAGACCTGGAAGCTGGCGAGCGCGAAGTCGTCGCGCTACGTGACCAGTTGAAGAAAAGCTTGGCCGAGGCGCTCGCCCGATGAATGCGCAACGCCTGTTGCAGTACTATGAATGCATCGCCGACGCGCCGAACGCGATCGGCCGGCTGCGCCGCTTTATTCTCGATCTGGCGGTGCGTGGTAAGCTCGTGCCGCAGGCATCTACCTGGAGAGACGTTTTAATAGAGGAGTGCCTAGAACCACTTTCTGATGGTCGGTTCATTCATCAGGGCTGGAGTCCTCAATGCGAAAGCCACCCTTCACCTGATAGGGCAGTGTGGGGAGTATTGAAGACGACGGCGATTCAAGATGGTTACTTTCTTCAGGAGCAGAACAAGAAGCTACCTGAGAAGCTTGAGCCGAAGTCAATGCTGGAAGTAAAGGCAGGTGACCTGTTGATCACTTGTGCCGGACCAAGGGCTCGATGTGGTATCACATGCTTGGTCGAGGAGACGCGAGAGCGTCTCATGATATCGGGCAAAATGTATCGGTTCCGCGCCAATGAGCAGATCATATTGCGCGACTACCTTTTGCTGTTTCTGCGCTCGGAGGAAGCACGAGCCGCGATTAATTTGATGAAAACGGGTAGCAGCGAAAGTGGTCTGAACCTCACCAAGGATCGATTTCGAAAATTGGTGATCCGACTTGGCGCTCTCCCCGAGCAGCACCGCATCGTCGCCAAGGTCGATGAGCTAATGATGCTGTGTGACCGGCTGGAGGCGGCGCGGACAACGAGGGAAGCAACGCGCGACCGGCTCACGGCAACCAGCCTAGCTCGCCTCAGCGTGCCCAATCCTGAAACCTTCAGAGCCGACGCTCGTTTCGTCCTCGACGCGCTGCCCGCTCTGACCATTCGTCCCGACCAGATCCAGCAACTCCGCCAGAACATCCTCAACCTCGCGGTCCGTGGGAAACTGGTGCCGCAAGATCCAAGCGATGAATCAGCGCCTGAACTGCTGAAGCGGATCAGCAAAGAGAAGAAGAGGTTGTTAGGTGAAAGGGATATCAAGCCCGATCACTCATTGCCCGCTCTACATGCTGATGACGCGCCATTTCCTGTTTCGCCTGGGTGGCAATGGATTCGAACACAAGAGTTATCGCTGAAAATAAGCGACGGAGTTCACAAGAAGCCGAACTATGTGCCCGAGGGCATTCCGTTCATAACTGTGAAAAATCTTACCGAGGGCCCCAGCATCAGCTTCCGCGAAACGAAATTCATAGCGGAACGAGACCACCTGGAGTTCGTCAAGCGGACGCACCCCGAGAAAGGCGATGTCCTAATTACGAAGGACGGAACCATCGGTGTGGCTCGCGTTATTCAGGATGATCGTATCTTCTCGATCTTCGTTTCGGTCGCATTGGTGAAGATGGTTCTGCCTTCAATCGCTCCCTTCCTTGCCTTGTGCATTAACTCAGATGCTATTCGCGATACGATCATTCCGAAGGGGGCTGCGCTCAAGCACTTACACTTGGTCGATTTGCGGAAGTTGCCATTGCCTCTTCCACCTCTCGCCGAACAGCAGCGCATCGTTGGCAAGGTGGATGAACTGATGGCCCTATGCGATCGACTGGAGTCGGGGCTCTCGACAGCAGCCGATGCCCGTCGCCGCTTGCTTGACGCTCTACTGGCCGAGGCCTTGGAGCCATCGGTTAGGAAGGAGAAAGCGGCTTGATCCGGCCTACTTTGATTGATGCCATCGGACGTCGCCGGCTCAACCGAAGCTTCTTGCCGATCTTGTTCTCCCGACAGGCAGGCAGACAGGAAGTCGGATGAAGCTCTCGACACGCGAAATTCTCGACATCCTTGACGACTACGAGATCAGGCCAGAGGAAATCCCTGAGGGTGTAGATCTGCCGACAGTGGGAGAGGGCGACTTTCCCGAGGTCGGGCAGATCGCCGAGGGTGAGACAGTCTACGCAACGTCACTTGAGGCGGTCCTGGCGGAACAGGGCGACGGTGACGTAAGGGCGTTCGAGGCCGATGACCCTCGCATTTTGGAGTGGTTACAGGAGATCAGGCGGATTGCCGAAGACGTCCTCGCCAAGGGCCCCGCTCAATCGCTACCGAGGGAAAGGAGGGAACCGCCCGAGCCGCATTGCGCTTGGTATTGCCCGATCCATTTCTTCGGCCATGGATGGGGCATCTACATTCGGGAGCGCTGCATCCTGGACTTGGCGGTTGAGATTGCCCGGTTCGTGGACTGGCGGCTGGTGCACATGTCGGCGCCGTTTATGGCGCGTCAGTTGCTGCGCAGCGCCTTCTACGTCTTCTTTCTTCACGAGCAGTTCCATCACAAGGTCGAAAGCCTAGGCTTTCGGCTGCTCGTCGCAAGAACCAGTGACTGCTACCGACCTTACAAGGCACGCGTCTATCGTCGGGCCTACCTTGGCGTCGATTGCCTCGAAGAGAGCCTTGCCAATGCCGACAGTTATCGGCGACTCGGTGAGCCGCGATACGTTCAGCGCGTAGATAAGCCAATCCGAGACGGGCTTCGCGCCTTTCTGAAGGCCTCGATCCCGTTGCAGCCTCCTGGGTACGCCGAAGGCATTCGGTACCTTCGCGACAACGACTACAAGGCCGGCCTCCACAAGCTTCAGTCTCAGATCCTTGAGGCCTCTCCCGCGCCATCAATGCCGCTAGATCACTGGTCAGTTGCGCCGAACATGATCACGGCGCTGACCGACATCACGGACGACATCTATGTGGTATTGCCCAAGGGCGCGCGACCAATCTTCCGGCCGACATCGGTCGATCCCGGTGCGACAGTGTCCAGCAAGGCGCTGGAAGGCGCCTTGACGAAGCACTACGGCTACCAGCGTGTTCGTGGCGGCAAGGGATCGCATGTGAAGTTGGCAAAGCCGGGGGCATCGACGATCATCCTGCCAGGTGACCGAGGTGTTTTGTCGCCTGGTGTCGTTAAGCAGGCGCTTGCCGCGCTCGGCGGCTATCCGATTTCGAGATTGCCGGAGCTTCTTGAGGGCAGGCTTGTCGCAGTTCACTGATGTGGAGGACGAGGGTTCACTGCGATGCCAACATGCCAAGCCATGGTCCCAGCGCAGAATGAGTGAATCAGCCGAGAGCCTCGTCGAGTATTGCCGCGAAAACCGTCGGGTTTGTCCGCTCCCATCGCTCTGGCACCAGCTTTATGAAATGCTGCCAAACCGAAGGCGCGTTGGCGGCGGTTGGCAACCATCATTGCCTCTAATTCTCGCAGCGTGGCACGAGGCGTCGGCACTCTCGAAGATGCTGCGGCTCGCCGAACACATCGAGTGGGCGGAGCAGCAAGGAGTCCTGGACGAGGTATCCCGATTTCTACGTGGGTTGCGTGAGAAGGATTGGTATCACGTCGGCGAATAACCCGGCGTGCGCTACCGCCAGAACGGTCGGTGCCGGTGATACTCGCTCCGTGGCACTTCTTGTTGGCATCGAGCGAATGAAGAGGGAGGGCCTGAATGATGACCACGACAGGGGACGACGGACCTAGGAAGCCGCAACGACACTCAAAGTATGAGAAGGAGGCGCTGCGCCAAATTCACGAGTGGAAGTCCCCGAAGCGGACCTGGCTTGACGCGGTAACTGATGTCGTAAGCTGGCCCTTTTCCAAGGTTCTTTCTCTGCTGGAGGGCACTCCAGTGTCGTCCGCGTTGTCGGCGAGCTTCAGCGGGATTCTGACGCTCATCAACAGCGGATCGCAATGGAGTGTAAGGCCAGATGCCATCCTCAAGGAGTATCAAGCTGCTGTCGGGCCAGAGGTTCGGACACTGGCCAATATCCAGGAACTCGATCTTTCGGTGATCGACCGAGCCATTGGAATGCTTGATGTCAAGTATGAGGGAATCGCCCTGGTGCAGGGCGCTGCGATCAATGCCCCGGGCGTTGCCACGCCGATTGTTGCAGTTGCGGCAATTCCAACTGACTTGGTTGCTCTTATAGGGCTCTGCCTACGTGCAATCGGCGAGTACGCCACTTATTGCGGCTTTGATCTCCGGGACGAGAGGGAGCGGTTGTTTGCTTTGGAGATTCTTGCATACGCATCGAGCCCTAGCGATGGTGCAAAGCAGGTAGCCTTGGCTCAACTTGTTAGGATCGCTCGCGATGTTGCCCTTCGGAAATCGTGGGAAGGTCTCAACAAGCATGTTCTTGTCAAAGCCGCCCAAGAGATTGCCAAGGCCCTTTCGATCCGCCTTACGAAGGCGAAGCTCGCTCAGGTCGTGCCGGCGTTGGGAGTGGTCGTAGGTGGGGGATTCAACGCCTACTATGCCGACAAGGTATGTCGTGCCGCCTTCTATCTGTACCGGGAGAGGTTCCTGGCGGCGAAATACGGCGTTGAAGAGATCGAAGTCACAGTGCCGCCCGCGGATGACATCGTGCCGGACTTCACGAGGACCGACGAATTACCCCCGAAGGAAGTACGGCCTCCCGCAAGCCCACCGATCCCCGGGGAGAAGGCGCTGGCGGGCAAATCGGGAAGGAAGGCGGGGAAGGTTGCGGGCAGGCGCCCAAGTAAGCCTAAAGGCTCTGGTAAGCCCAAAGGCTCCGGATCAGGCCCAAGGGGCGCCGCGTAGCCGCGCGGCTGCTAGCCCCCTTGGGGCTGGCGGGGGCAAGTTTGGGGGCAACTTCAGGATGGGCAGGGAGGAAGTGCCCGTAAATCGGCCTCTACTCCCGCCTATTTGAGCGGGTCATCGCCACCAAACCTCCAGCCGAGACGTTCCGGGCACGTCTGATGCAAGGAGGATATGTCCGATTGGCGATCTCGACGCCCCTCGGGCGATTCCTGCCAGGCGGCTCCGTGCCGGCTCCGACCACCCCCTTGCCCAAAGTCATCCAAATGGACAAAGGTGCGCGTTGGTACGGCTGGTATCCCGGATGCTGAATTGAGTCTCCCGACAGAGCTGCGTCGCGCGATCGCGGTCGACCCGTCGTCCGTCGACGACTGGTGCGCGATGGGTTCCCACCTCATCGATCGGCGCGAAGAGGACGCCGCCATCGGCGTCCTGCGACGTGCCGCCGCAGCTACGAACGACGATCCTCGCATCCATTCCGACATCGGCGTTCTGCTGAGCGAGTTCGACCTTGGTGCCGCGTGCCGGGAGTTCCGGCGCGGCCTGAGCGTGGCACCCGGAAATTCCAGCTCGTGGCACAATCTTGGAAATGCCTCGAACCTGACAGGGAATGGCCCGCTGAGCGCCAGCTGCATGCGGCGCACGCTTGCGATCGATCCGGGCGCGAGCATGTCGGAATCCACGCTGCTGCTGGTCCAGAACTACGACGATCATGCGACCGACCGGCAGATCTACGCGACCTACCGGTCCTGGGCGAAGCGCCTTGGCACCGGGCGCGAACGCGTCGAGTTCGTCAGGGACGCCGACCCCAACAGGCGCTTGAGGATCGGGTACCTGTCCAGCGAGTTTCGCACCCATGTCGTCGCGCGGACGCTTCTGCCATTGCTTCAGAACCACGACCCGCATGCCGTCGAGGTCTACGCCTACGCCGACGTGCCGCAGCCGGACCCGACGACATGGGAGTTCAAACGCCACGTCCATGTCTGGCGCGACATCGCGAACCGGCCGAATCCCGTTGTGGCGCAGCAGATGCGCGCCGATCGCCTCGACGTCCTGGTTCTCATCGCTCCCCACATCGGCAGCGAGCGCGCTGGCATCTGCGTGCCCAGGGCCGCGCCGGTTCAAGTCAGCCAGTACGCGGTCTCCACGACCGGCCTCGACGAGATCGACTACTGGCTGACCGACGAATTCCAGCACGGACCGTCGGCGACGGAGATTTTCTCCGAGACCCTGTTTCCGGTCCGATCCTTCTCGGTCTTCCAGACCCCCATGGACGTGCCCCATGGCGAGCCGCCGAGCGTCGCGTCGGGGCGGGTGACGTTCGGCTCCTTCAACAACCTGCTGAAGCTCAACCCGGCCGTGGCCGAGGTCTGGACCCGCATCCTCAGGCAGTTGCCCGGCGCCCGGCTCGTCGTCGGCCACGGCCACTACGAGGGGCAGGGGACGGCCTATGTATCTAGTCTCTTCGAAGCATGCGGCCTGCCGGCTGAGCAGCTGTTCGTCGACACGCAAGCGCTGAACGAAGCCGAGCACTTCGCACGCCTCGCCGAGCTCGACATCGCGCTCGACACCTTTCCGTTCGGCGGAACGAACACGAGCTTCGAGGCGCTCTGGATGGGCCTGCCCGTGGTGACTCTCGTCGGCAGCCGCGCCGCCGGGCGCGTCGCCGCGTCCTACAATGCGCTCGTCGGTCTGCCGGAGCTGAATGCGGAGACGCCGGACCGCTATGTCGAGATTGCGGTGTCGCTGGCGCGTACTCCGGGACGGCTGCAGCGGATCCGACGCGAGCTTCGATCCCGGCTCTTGGCGTCGCCGCTTTGCGACGGCCCCGCCTATGCACGTTCGCTCGAAGCGGCGTATCGCGAGATGTGGCGGCGGTGGTGCGAGAGGACGCAGGCACGAGGCCAGTCGCCGGCCGACTAAGGGCTCACGCTGACATGCGTACGGGATCAGCCCTTAAGCCCGGACTGGCGCTCAGCCCAGACTGGCTTCTTTCAGCCGCCGAACCAACTCGGGCATCAGCTCGGTTCCGACATTCGCGAAGGCGAGGCGGAGGTAGCCTTCCTGGCCGGGGCCGAACATGGCGCCGGGCACGCAGAGCAGGTTCTGCTCGTCCGCCAGTCGCTTCGCGACCGCGCGTCCCGGCGTGGTCCCGAAGGGATGGCGCACATAGGCGAAGTAGGCGCCGACGCTGACGAGCTCATAGCCTGGATCGTTGGTTCGGAATGCTTCGGCGACGGCCTGCGCCCGGCTCCGCATCATGCGCGTGTTGCCGGCGACGAAGTCGCCGAGATGGCCGAGGCCGTACAGGGCCGCTTCCTGGCCGAGGCGCGGGGCGCAGATCGCCACGCAGTCCATCGCCTTGGCGATGCGCTGGATCAGGTCGGGGTGCGCGATCACCGATCCGACCCGCCAGCCGGTCAGGCAATAGACCTTCGAGAAGCTGTAGAGATGGACGACGGTGTCGGCCCAGCCCGGATCGCCGAACAGGTCGTGCGGCGCTCCTTCGGCAGGCAGGAAGTCCTTGTAGGTCTCGTCCAGCACAAGCGCGATGCCGCGCTCGCGGGCGAGATCGTAGAAGCGCCTGAGCTCGGTGGCCGGGTAGACCGCGCCGGTCGGGTTGTTGGGCGTCACCAGCACGATCGCGCGCGTTCTCGGCCCGATCAGCCGGCGGGCTTCGTCCGGATCGGGCACGCCCTTGCGGTCGGGCCGGAACGGCAGATGGACGGCGCGAACGCCGAGCCCGTCGAGCCACATCTGGTGATTGAAGTAGGCCGGTTGCGGCAGGATCACCTCGTCGCCGGGGGCGCAGAGGACCTGCATCGCCAGGCAGTAGGCCTGATTGCAGCCGGCGGTGATGGCGACGCTCTCCGCGCCGATCGGAGCGCCGTAGAAGCCGCTCATGTGCTCGGCGAGCGCGTGCCGCAAGCTCGGCAGGCCCTCGATCTCGGTATAGCGATGCGAGCCCGGTTCGGCGACCAGCCGCGCCAGGTGATCGGTCAGCGCCTGCGGCGGCGGATAGCCCGGCACCGCCTGCGCAACGTCGATCAGCGGCTTATCGGCGGGAAAGCGGCGGCCGGCGATCCAGGCCCGGGTCTCGGCGATCGCCGGGGCGGCGACCGCTTCCCAGGCCGGGTTGGTGGGATAGAGCATGATCGGTTCAGAATCCTCGGAGCGGCAGGCCGGGCGACCGGCGGAGCCAGTTGTCGGCCGGATATTGGGCGGTGCCGTCGATCACGTGAAGCGAATAGGCGACGCGGGACTTAGGCGATCGGTTGGCAGCGCTCCAATGCGGCAGCAGGCCGTCGAGCAGAACGAGCGTGCCCTTCGGCGCCTCGAGCGGCACGTAGCCTTCGGGCGGTAAGGGAAGGGGGCTCGGATCGAGCTCGTCGAAGACGACGCCTCCGCCGGATCGCCTGAAGCGGCGCTTGAGGCCGAGGCGATGGCCTCCCGGCAGTCCCCACATGCAGCCGTTCTCGAGCGTGGCGTCCTCAAGCGCGAACCAGAACCCGGCGACGGTGACCGGCTCCGTGTAGAGGAAGGTCGCGTCCTGGTGCGCCGACACCTCGCCGCCGATGCCCGGCGGCTTCAGGATCACCATCGACTGTAGCAGCTTCGCGTCGGCGAGGCCGATCTGGCGTGCGATCGCCGCCAGCCTGGGATCGCGCGAGAACGGCTCGAAGACCGGATCGAGGTCGTGCAGCGCGTGCCCGATCTTGTTGATCGCCCGGGGCTTCGGGACCGCGAGCTTGCCGTCGAGCCCTAAGGCCTCGGCCTCGAAGAAGCAGCGGATCGTATCCCCGGACCCGAGGAAATAATCGTCGGTGGTGCGCGTCTGCTCGTCGGTGGTGAAGACCGAGACGGTGGCCGGATCGAATTCATCGATCAGGTCGTAGCTGCGTGCGACCAGGCGGTCGCAGGCAGCCGGATCGGCGAAGCCCTTCACCACGAGGAACCCGTCGCGGCGATAGGCCGCGAGCTGAGCATCGGTCAGCATGAGGGGATCATACAGCGGATCCCTCTCCCGCGCTGGGCGGGAGAGGGGATGCGACCGGTCAGGCGGTCGTGTAGGCGGTCTTGACCGTGGTGTAGAACTCGGCAGCGTAGCGGCCCTGCTCGCGCGGACCGTAGCTGGAGCCCTTCCGGCCGCCGAACGGCACGTGGTAGTCGACGCCGGCGGTCGGCAGGTTGACCATCACCATGCCGGCCTGGGACGAGCGCTTGAAGTCGTTCGCGTACTTGAGCGACGTCGTGCAGATGCCGGCCGAGAGACCGAACTCGGTGTCGTTGGCGATCGACAGCGCCTCGTCGTAGTTCTTGGCGCGGATCACGTTGGCGACCGGTCCGAACACTTCCTCGCGGCTGATCCGCATCTGGTTCGTGGTCTCGGTGAACAGAGCCGGGGCGAGATAGAAGCCCTCGGTGTCGCGGTTGAGGCGCTCGCCGCCGAAGGCGAGCTTGCCGCCTTCCTTCTTGGCGATGTCGATGTAGCTGATGTCCTGGTCGAGCTGGCTCTGGTCGACGACCGGGCCGATCTGGGTCTCGGGCTTCAGCGCATCGCCGATCTTGAGCGCCTTGAGGCTGTCGACCATGGCGCCGACGAACTTGTCGTGGATGCCCTCGGTCACGATGAAGCGCGAGGAGGCGGTGCAGCGCTGGCCGGTCGAGTAGTAGGCGCCCTGGACCGCACAGTTGACCGCGACCTTGAGGTCGGCGTCGTCGAGCACGACCAGCGGGTTCTTGCCGCCCATCTCGAGCTGGACCTTGGCCATCCGCTCGACCGCGCTGCGCGCGACGTTGCGGCCGGTCTGGACCGAGCCGGTGAAGCTGATGCCGACGATGCGCTTGTCGGCGAGCATCGTGGCGCCGACCTCGGAGCCGCGCCCCATCACCAGGTTGAACACGCCCTTGGGCAGGCCGGCGCGGCTGATGATCTCCGACAGCGCCCAGGCCGAGCCCGGCACCAGGTCGGCCGGCTTGAAGACGACGCAGTTCCCGTAGGCCAGCGCCGGGGCGATCTTCCAGGCCGGGATCGCGATCGGGAAGTTCCACGGCGTGATGATGCCGACGACGCCGAGCGGCTCGCGGGTCACCTCGACGTCGACGTTGGGGCGGACCGAGCCCAGCTTCTCGCCCGCCTGGCGCAGCACCTCGCCGGCGAAGAACTTGAAGATGTTGCCGGCGCGGTTGGCCTCGCCGATGCCCTCGGGCTTGGTCTTGCCTTCCTCGCGGGAGAGCAGCGTGCCGAGTTCCTCCTGGCGCGCCAGGATCTCGCTTCCGATCTTGTCGAGGATGTCGGCGCGACCCTGGAGGCCGTGGCGCGACCAGGCCGGGAAGGCGTCATGGGCGGCGGCGATCGCTTGGCGGGTCTGCTCCGCGTCGGCGCGGGTGTACTCGCCGACCACGTCGGCCAGGTTCGACGGGTTGACGTTCTTGGAGATGGTCTTGCCTTCGACCCACTCTCCGGCGATCAGATTGCGATGAACGGCCATGACGCGGCGCCTCTTGATGGAGCTTGGAAAGGAGGCGATTGGCGCCTCAGGGACGTGGCTTGTCAAGGCGGCCGGCTTTCGCCCTGAACGCTTGGCGCTGGCCCCTGCCGGCGGTCTTCCCTAGCTTCGCCCCGATGACCGATCCAGAGACGATTTACGCCGATCTGGCCCGTCTGGGCCTGATCCGCCCCGGAGAGCGCCCGCCGGCGACCCCGCTGACCGGGGGCGTCTCGTCCGACATCTGGAAGGTCGACCTCCCTTCCGGATCGGTCGCGGTCAAGCGGGCTCTCGCCAAGCTCAAGGTCGCCCAGGACTGGCGCGCGCCCGTCGGGCGTTCGCGCTACGAGATCCGATGGTTCCGCACCGTGGCCCGTATCGTCCCGGAGGCGGTTCCGGAGATCGTCGCCGCCGACGAGGACGCGGGCGTCTTCGCGATGAGCTATCTCGATCCCGCCCGCCATCCGCTTTGGAAACGCCAGCTTCTCGACGGCCATGTCGAGATCGGGACGGCGGAGGAGGTGGGACGGCGTCTGGCGCTGATCCATTCCGCGACCGCACGCGACAAGTCGATCCCCGACCTCTTCCCGACCGACGCCATCTTCCATGACATCCGCCTCTCGCCCTATCTCGAGGCGTCTGCAGTCAGGCACCCGGACCGGGCCGAAGCGCTGCATCGGATCGTGCTGACGACGGCGACGACCCGACGCGCGCTCGTGCATGGCGACGTCAGCCCGAAGAACATCCTGGTCGGGCCGTCGGGCCCGATCTTCCTCGATGCCGAATGTGCCTGGTTCGGCGATCCGGCCTTCGACCTCGGATTCTGCCTCAACCATCTGCTGCTGAAATGCCTCGTGCGCCGCGAGGCAGCCTCGCGCCTTCTCGCGTCATTCGAGGCGATGGGCCGGCGCTATCTCGCCGGTGTCGACTGGGAGCCTGCCGCCGACATCGAGGCGCGCGCGGCCGTGCTTCTTCCTGGGCTGCTGCTCGCCCGGGTCGACGGCAAGTCGCCGGTCGAGTACCTGACCGACGAAGCGGACAAGAACGTCGTTCGCAGCACCGCGCGGCATCTTCTCGATCAGCCGGTCGCGCGACTGGCTCTCGTCGCCGAACGCTGGAAACAGGATCTCGCATGACTTCAGCCAAGATCGCCCATGTGCATGCGCGCCGGATCTGGGATTCGCGCGGCCGCCCGACCGTCGAAACCGAGATCCGCCTGGAGGGCGGCGCGATCGGCCGCGCGATCGCGCCGGCCGGTGCCTCGACCGGCTCGGGCGAGGCGGTCGATCTGCGCGATGGCGGAACGAAGTTCGGCGGCTACGACGTGACCCGTGCCGTAGCCCATGTCTCGGGCGAGATCGCCGCCGCGATCAAGGGCATGGAAGCGACCGACCAGGCCGGCATCGACGCGCGACTGATCGAGCGCGACGGCACCCAGAACAAGGGACGTCTCGGCGGCAACGCCCTGATCGCGACCTCGATGGCGGTCGCGCATGCCGCTGCTGCGGCGGCGGGGCAGCCGCTCTGGAAATATCTCGGCGGCGCGGGTCCGCTGCCGCTGCCTGAGATCCAGATCTTCGGCGGCGGCGCCCATGCCGGGCGCCGCGTCGATCTCCAGGACTTCATGGTGGTCGCGATCGGCGCGACCGAGTTCGCGCAGGCGCTCGACTGGACCGCCGAGGTCTATCTCGCCGCGGGCAGGCTTATGAAGGATGCGGGCAAGCTCGCCGGCGTCGCCGACGAGGGCGGCTTCTGGCCGGTCTTCGACTCGAACGAGGAGGCGATCGAGACCCTGGTGCGCGCGATAGAGAAGGCGGGCTTCACGCCCGGTGTCGATGTCGGCATCGCGCTCGACATCGCCGCCAGCGATTTCGGCCGCGGCGGACGCTACAAGCTGGCGAAGGACGGCCGCGAGCTCGACTCCGACGGGATCTCCGAGATGCTGCTGGGCTGGCTCGCCCGTTATCCGATCGTCTCGATCGAGGACCCGCTGGCCGAGGACGATCCTCAAGCCTTCGCCCGTTTCACCAAGGCCGCCGGTCCGAAGGTGCAGGTGGTCGGCGACGACTTCGTCGTCACGAATGCCGCGCGGATCGGGGAGGCCGCGAAGATCGGGGCCTGCAACACCGCGCTGATCAAGCCGAACCAGGCGGGCACGCTGACGGAGACCAAGGCCGCGTTCGACGAGTCCCGCCGTGTCGGCTACGGCGCGATCGTCTCGGCGCGATCGGGCGAGACCGAGGACGTCACCATCGTCCACCTCGCCGTCGGGTGGGGTTGCCCGCAGCTCAAGGTCGGCTCGTTCACACGCTCAGAGCGCATGGCGAAGTGGAACGAGGGGATCCGTCTCGGCGAAGCGATCGGCGGCAGGCTGCCGCCGCCCAGCAGCTTTCCCTGGGGACGCTAGGCCGCGATCTTCTCGAGCAGCTTCCGCTTCAGCGGCATCTGCGCCATGCGCTTGACGTGGTCGACCACGTCCGCGCCGAACTTCCGCTGCACCATGTTCAGGTAAGTGTCGCTGGTGAAGTACTGCTGCCAGGCGTGGTCGCGGAATGCCAGGATCTCGGCCGCGGTCAGATGCTTGGTGCGGAGCGGCTTCGACTCGTAGCCATGCTGGGAGAAGTGGTGCCACTTCTCCGGAAGCTCGAGCTTCGACTCGACCGCCATGTGATAGAGCGGCGATCCCGGATAGGCCATGGCCGAGTAGAAGTTGCCGAACTCGCAGTTGAGCGAGAGCGCCATGTCCAGCGTCTCCTGCATGCGCTCATGCGTGTCGTCGGGAAGGCCGAAGATGTAGTTGCCGAGAACGTGGATGCCGGCGTCCTGGATGCGGTGCACCGTGTCGGCGATGTCGTTCTGGTCGTACTTCTTGGCGGCACCGTCGCGGACGTCGGCCGACGCGCTCTCGATGCCGAGGCAGAGCCAGCGGAATCCCGCCTTGCGCAGCTTGTCCAGGAACTGGTCCTGCACGGTATCGACACGCGCATAGGCCCAGATGTTGAGGTCGTAGCCGCGCTCGATCAGCAGATCGGAGATGCCGAGGACGTGGCGCTTGTTGAGCACGAACATCTCGTCGACGAACTTGATGTTCTTGACGCCGTAGTTGGAGACGAGGTGATCGATCTCCTTCACCACGACCTCGGGACTCCACATGCGGTAGGACGACTTCCCGAACGGCGCGTTGATGCAGCAGAACGAGCACTTGTAGGGGCAGCCGAGTGACGTATGGATCGCCGCGTAGGGCGTCCGGTCGTGGATGTGATCGAAGGAATGCCAGTTGTGAGACCGGTAGTTGCGGGGATCCATCATGTCCCAAGCGATGCCGGGCATCTCCTGGTCGAGGTCGACCAGCAGGCCCTCGTGCTCGGAGGGCGCCATGACGTGACCGTCCTTGCGCCACCACAGGGACGGGATCTTCGAGAAGTCGCTCTCGCCGGCCTTGAGGGCCTGCATGGTCTTCCAGATCGTGACCGGGCCTTCGCGGTCGCAGACGAAGTCGATCGACTCCTCGCGCATCGACTGCTCGGGCAAGGCGGCGAGGTGGGTCCCCGTCATCATGATCTTGATCGACGGGTCGTGGGCATGGATCAGCTGGGCGACCCGTCCGGCCGCCGTCATGTTCTGGGTCGAGGCCGAGGGCTGGAAACCGTAGACGACGACCACGACGAGCGTCGGATCGAAATCCTTGGCCACCTTCTCGGCGACCTGGGCCGAGTTCAGCCGTTCCGCCGGCCCGTCGATGATCGCGACCGAGGCGCCGCGCTTGCGAGCGTAGGTGGAGAAGAGGCCCGCGAAGACCGGCGGCTCGATGGCGCTGAATTCATCCCCGAGGCCCTGATAGATCTGGGCGGGCTCGCCGGGGTTTATAAATAGGATGTCGACTTTCTCGGCCATGATCACTTCCGGTCGGGTGCGCCTATGCTCTCAAGAGACACTGGCCGTGCAATCTTCGCGCCAGCCCGAGAGCCAAGGGCTTCTCATTTCATAATAAAATACCATCGGGGTCGGCGACGCCGGAACGGAAAAAAGGCCCCGTCCGCGGCGTGTCCTCATCGGCAATTCCTGCCGGGCCGAAAGGGCATCCTTGCCGAGCCAGGCCGTCTTGAGGGCGAAGAGGACGAGAAAATATCAAGCAAATTCAATAACATAAATTGCCGGCGCGTGGCACGGCCATTGCTTCTAGAAGCTCGCCCAACCAGGGCGAACCACGTCCGGAACCGCCGACATGGCTTTGACGCCGCTCAACTCGCTGAACACGTCGCTCGCGAACTCGCTGTCCGGCCTCCGCGCCGGCCAGGCGGGAATCGAGACTGTGTCGCGGAACGTCGGCAACGCCAATTCCGAGTTCTACACCCGGAAGATCCAGAACCAGCTGCCCAACGTCGTCGGCGGCGTGGGCAACGGCGTGCAGCTCCCGGCCGTCACCCGCGAGGTCGACCTCTACCTGCAGCGCGACGCGCGCGATGCGAGTTCGCGTACCGCCCGCCTCGGCGCGATCAACGAATTCCTCGGCCGGCTCGAGAAGCTGTACGGCCAGCCCGGCGACGAGATTTCACTCGGCGGACGCATGTCCGCGATGCGGAGCGCCTTCGAGGACCTGACCAACCACCCGGACAACGTCGCGTCGCAGACCGACGTCTTCAACAAGGCGACGGCGGTCGCCACGACCTTCTCGACGCTGACCACGAACATCCAGGCGTTCCGGACCCAGGTCGAGCAGGAGATCGCCAACTCGGTCGCGAACGTCAACACCGCGCTGACGAACATCCAGAACCTGAACACCGAGATCGCCAAGAACCGCAACAGCGGACTCTCCAGCGCCGATCTCGAGGATCAGCGTGACGCGCAGGTCGCCAATCTCGCCAAGGAGATGGGCATCCAGACCTTCGTCCGTGCCGACGGACGCCTGGCGATCCTCACCGAGTCGAGCCGCTTCCTGCTCGACCAGAGCGCGTCCTCTGCAAGCTTCACCCAGAAGGGTACGATCGTCGCGACCGATGCCTACGTTCCCTCGGGCGCGCCGGCGGCCGGCTTCAACGCGACGTTGAACGGCATCACGATCCCCGACCCCGCCGGCGGCGCGGCGATCGACATCACCAGCTCGATCACGCGCGGCCGCCTGGCCGGTCTGTTCTCGCTGCGCGACACGATCCTGCCGCAGGCTCAGGCGCAGCTCGATGAGCAGGCGAGGCGGCTCACCGTCGCCTTCGAAGGCACCGGCACAGGCTACGCCGGCACCGCGATCACGATCTTCTCCGACAATGCGGCTGCCGTCGGCCCGCCGGCGGCGCAGTTCACGAACACCGCCGCCAATACCGTCGGCTATGCCGGACGCATCGTCACCAACCCGATCTTCAATACGGCCGGCAACCTGTGGCGCCTGCGCGACGGCACCAACTCGACCGCGGTCGCGACGGAAAGCACTTTCCGAGGCGACCAGACGCAGCTTCGCTCCGTGCTCACGATGTTCGAGACGGCGCAGACCTACACCGCTGCAGTCTCGCTCGGCACCTCGAACACGGTCGAGGCCGCGGCAAATGCCTTCACCGGATTCCAGGCGACCCAGACGGCGACCTACAAGGCCGCCGAGGACGACCAGACCACGGTCACGGATGCGCTGAAGGAGCGCCTTCGCGACCAGAGCGGCGTCAACGTCGACGAGGAGCTGAGCCGGATGATCCAGCTGCAGAACTCCTATTCGGCGTCGGCGCGGGTGATGACGACGGTGACGCAGATGTTCGACGATCTGCTGCGTCTCGCCGGTTAAGCGGTTTAAGGAGAGAACGCCATGGCCGGCGGTATCAACAGCGTCGCAACGCTCTCGCAGAACCTGCTTCTGCAGACGAACGTCCGCAACATCCAGAACCAGCTGGACAAGCTTCAGCTGCAGATCGCCTCCGGCAAGAAGACGGACGTCTATTCGGGGCTGGGCTCCACCTCGAGGATGACGCTCGACTTCCATCGCCAGAAGGAGCAGGTCCAGAACTACCGCGACACCATCGCCTCGACGCAGGCGCGTGTCGGCGTGATGGACAAGGCGATGACCCGGGTCACCGAGATCGCCACCGAGTTCCGCGCCAAGTACCTGCAGAACCGCACCTACATGGACACCGATCCGACGGTGCGTGCGGTGTTCCAGCAGGAAGCGCAGTCGGCGATCAAGGAGATCAACCAGCTCCTCAACAGCTCCTACGAAGGGCGCTATCTCTTCTCGGGCCGCCTGGTCTCGACGCCGCCGATGGTCGATCCCGGCGCGACGTCGACCGCCGGCACGCCGCTCGCCGTGCTCGACAACGTCATCAACACCGCCGGCGCCTCCAACTACGTCGCCAACGGCGCGACCACCGCGTTCAACGCGGTCATCACCACGCTCACGCCGAGCGCCGCCGCGTATACCGGCACGGCGCCGAACACCTATCCGTACAATGGCGACAACGCGACGGTCTCGAACGTCCCGCCCTTTACCAACGCGCTGACCGTCCGCATCGACGAGGCGACCGACGTCGCCTACACCGTCCGCGGCGACGATCCCTCGGTCGCGGCCCTGATGCAGGGGCTCTACACGTTCGCCACCACCAACTACAACGCCGCCCAGTCGACCGCCTTCTTCCAGCTGATGGACGCGGCGAGCTTCCGTATCGACCAGTCCCTCGAAGGCTCGAACCTGACGCCGCCGGCCGGCATCCCGTCCAGCACGACCCCGGCCTTCAACGGGTTGCGCTCGGTGCTCGGCACCATCGGCGCGATCGAGAACCGGCTGAAGAGCGTCGACCTGCAGCACGAGCAGCGCCTGACCCTGCTCGACGGCGAGCTCGGCCGACTCGAGGACGCGGATCCCTACGAGGCGATCACCAAGCTCCAGGGGCTGCAGTCGCAGCTGAGCTCGAGCTTCCAGGTGACCTCGATCCTCAAGGACCTGACGCTGTCGAAGTTCATCTAGGCTGAAATCTAGAGTAGTTCTTCGTGCGCGGCCACGCGCGCCCTGAACGAGCCGTTGTCGCGCCCCTGGACAAACCGCAATCTCGTTCCTATTGTAAAGGAGCTAGAAAGGGGTTTTGGCCGCGATGCAGATCGCTGCTTTGACTGGGTCGGTCGGACGTCTCCCCGGGGTCGCGCGCAGCGACGCCGCCGGGACGCCTGCGCCTGCGGTCCCAGAGACGCCGCAGGAGCCCTATTTCAGCCCCGTCTTCCGGTTCGACAAGGCGGCTCGGGTACTGGTCTTCCAGTTCCGCGATTCCGAGACCGGCAACGTCACCCGGCAGTACCCGTCGGAAAAGGTCGTGAAGCTGTATCGCGACGCGGCTCCGAAGGATGTGCCGGTGGCAACCCCGGAATCTCGCCCCGCGGCGGCAGAAGCCCCGGTCCAGAAGAGCAGCAGCGGGTCGACCGAAAGCTCCAGCGCGCCCGAGCCGGCCCCGGCCGACACCGGCAGCGCCGAGGGGACTGAACGGGTCGAAGTGACTGCCTGACGGGCGTAGAGCCCGCGAATTAAATCTCTGGCGCCGTACACGCTCTCGCTCGGGAGCGGAGTAGGGCTTTGCCCCTAGTCGGGCGCGCGCAGGCGATAGCCGATGCCGGTTTCCGTCAACACGTAGCGGGGACGCTCGGGCTCCGGCTCGATCTTCTGCCGAAGCTGCCGCACGTAGACGCGGAGATACTGGGCGTCGGTGAGCCCGTCCCAAAGCTCGTTCAACAGGAACTTGTGCGTAAGAACCTTGCCTGCGTGCTGAACGAGCAGGCGTAAGAGTTCGTATTCTTTTGGTGAAAGCTTGACCTCCTTGTCACCGCTTCGAACGATGCGCCGAACGAGATCGACTGAAAGGTCGCCGACCCTGAACAGCGGCCTCTCGCCCTGCACCTGCAGTCGATGGCGGAGCGCGGTCCGAATGCGCGCCAGGAGCTCGTTCATGCCGAACGGCTTGGTCACATAGTCGTCGGCGCCGTTGTCGAGCGCCTCGACCTTGGCCGTCTCGTCGTCGCGGCTCGACAGCACGACGATGGGTATCGCGTCGTTGAGGGCGCGGAGACGCCGCAGCAGGTCGAGGCCCTGCATGTCCGGAAGGCCGAGATCGAGGATCACGAGACCGATCTGCTGGCCAATGCTGGAGAGTGCGGTCTTTCCGTCCGGCGCATCGACGACGTCGTAGCCCTCGGTTCCGAGCCCCATGCGGAGGAGCTTGCGGATGGGCGGCTCGTCGTCGACGACAAGGACGCGCAAGGGGGCCGTGGTCATGCGGACATCCGACGGTCTCCCCGCGGGATCGGCAGGCGGACGGTGAAGACGGCCCCGTGCCTGTCGGTGCGGTTTCCTGCGGTAAGGGTCCCGTGCAAGGCTTCGATGAAGCCGCGCGAGATCGCGAGCCCGAGACCCGTGCCGGCCCGCACCTGGTCCCCTTTCTGCGCGCGATAGAACTTGTCGAAAATCCGTTCGAGGTCGGCCGGGGGAACGCCGTCACCTTCGTCGGATATCTCGACGATCGCCGTGTCCGCTTCGACGCGTCCGCCGATCGTGATGGTGGTTCCGGGCGGCGCGTACTTGGCGGCATTGTCCAACAGGTTGAAGACGACCTGCTCGAACAGCACGGCGTCGACGTCGAGCATGGGAAAGTCCGCCGGAATCTTCATCTCGACGCGATGGGCCTTAAGGATTCGCTGGGCGCGGCGAAGCGCGCTGCCCACGATCTCCCCGACGTCGTGGGGCAGGGTCCTCGGAGCAATCGCACCGGCCTCGAGTCGGGTCATGTCGAGGAGATTTGCGATGAACCGGTTCAGGCGCTCCGCCTCGTCGACGATCGTCGTCAGCAGATCGGCGCGTTGCGCGTCGTTCAGACGATCGGACAGGTCGCGCATCGTCCCCGCGGCACCGAGTACGGAGGCGAGCGGCGTCTTCAGATCGTGCGAAATGGAAGTGAGCAAGGCCGAGCGAAGACGCTCAGTCTCCGCGGTCCGCTTCTCGCGATCGATGTCCTCGACCAGGCGGATCCGCTCGATGGCCAAGGCCGTCTGGTCCATCAGCGCGTCGAGCAGCCGGCGCTGGTCCGGGGTGAACATCGGTCCGGCGCGATCGCTGTCGATCCCGACCATGCCGACCGAGGCGCGGCCCGTCCGCATCGGCAGGAAGAGGCGCTTGGCGCCGGGGAGGGTGTCGGAGCCTCTTCCGGCCGGGCGATCGCTTTTCCAGGCCCATTTGGCCGCGGCCAGGTCCGCTGCGTCGAGCATGTCCTCGGGCGGATAGCCGGCGCGAACGGCGATCGTGTCTCCTTCGGGAAGCAGGATCACGACGCGCACCTTCAGCATCATCGCGATCTGATGCGCCGCCGCCCACAGCAGATCGTCGAGCGCGCCGACGCCGGCCAGCTTGCGGCTGAAGCCGTAAAGGGATTCGGTCGTCTGCGCTCGCATGGCGGCAAGTATCGCCTGGCTGCGCACGCGTGCCGCCACGTTGGAGACCAGGACCGCGACGACGGCAAAGAACGCCAGGGCGATCATGTTCGCCGGGTCGGCGATCGTCAGGGTGTAGAGCGGCGGCAGGAAGAAGAAATTGTAGCAGAGCGAGGCGGCGACGCTTGCGAGCAGCGACGGCAGGAGACCGTAGCGAACGGCGACCGCCACGATCGCCATCATGAAGGCGAGATCGACGTTCTCGATGCCGAGATGAGGCCCGATCAGGGCGCCGACACCGAGCGCGACGCCGACGGCGCCGAGAGCGACGGCATAGGGAAGCGGGTCGAAAGGCTCCGCTGAAGAGGTGGAGGCGGGGTTCCGTGCCGGCGTGTCGCCCGGTTCGTCGCCGGCGATGACATGAACGCTGATGTTGCCGGCCCGCCGAACCAGGTCGTGCACCACGGAGCCGTGAACGATCTCGAACCAGCGCGAGCGGGCCGACTTGCCGATGACGATCTGCGTGATGTTGCCGGCCCGCGCATGTGCAAGGACGTCCTCGGCGATGCGGCGGGTACCGGCGATCGTCGCCGTTTCCGCACCGAGCCGTTCGGCGAGCCGGAGCGCGTCGCTGATGCGGAACCGCTGCTCCTCGTCGAGCTGCAGGCTTCGGCGGGACTCGATATGAACCGCGATCCACGGTGCGTGCAGCCGGTCGGCGAGGCGCTTGGCATAGCGGACGAGGCTGGCGGCGCGAGGATCCTCGCTGACGCAGACCAGCACGCGCTCGCCGGCGGCCCAGGGACCCTGGATCGCGTGCGCCCGCATGTGGCTCAGCAGCTGGTCGTCGACGCGCTCGGCGGTTCGGCGAAGCGCAAGCTCGCGGAGCGCCGTGAGGTTTCCGGGCGAGAAGAAATGCCCGAGCGCGCGCTCGGCCTGCTCCGGAATGTAGACCTTGCCCTCCTTGAGGCGCTGGATCAGGTCGCCCGGCGTGATGTCCACCAGCTCGATCTCGTCGGCGCGGTCGAAGATCGAGTCCGGCACGGTCTCCTTGACGCGCACATGGGTGATCTGCGCGATCACGTCGTTGAGGCTTTCGAGGTGCTGGACATTGACGGTGGTGTACACGTCGATGCCCTGATTCAGCAGCTCCTCGACGTCGAGGTAACGCTTCGGATGGCGACTGCCCGGTGCGTTGGTGTGGGCGAGCTCGTCGACCAGCGCAAGCTTCGGGCGCCGGCGGATCAGGGCGTCGAGGTCCATCTCGGCGAGGGCGCTGCCCTGATATTCGACAGGGCGCCGCGGCACCACCTCGAACCCGCCGAGAAGCGCCTCCGTATCCTTCCGGCCGTGGGTCTCGACGACGCCGATGACGACGTCGACGCCCTCCTTCAGCTTGGCGCGTCCGGTCTGCAGCATCTCGTAGGTCTTGCCGACGCCTGGAGCGGCGCCGACGAAGATCTTGAGCTGCCCGCGGCCGCCTTCCTCATGCCGCGCCGCCTCGAGCAGCGCGTCGGGCGAGGGGCGGTGATCGGTATCGCGTCGCGGCTCCGCCATCTAGGTCCAGGTAGTCGCCTTCGGCGTCAACGGGCCATGCCGTCGAGCGCCAGGTTGAGAGCGAGGACGTTCACGCGGGGTTCGCCGAGAAGGCCGAGGAGGCGACCTTCGGTATGCGTGTCGACGAGCTGGCGAACCCGATCTTCGGGGATGCCGCGGGCCTTGGCAACCCGGGGAACCTGGAAAAGCGTGCCTTCGGGCGAGACATGCGGGTCGAGGCCGCTGCCCGAGGTGGTCACGAGGTCGATCGGCGGACGCGGCTTCGGATTCTCCGCCTTCGACTTTTCCAGATCCTCGCTGACCCGCTCGATCAGAGCCTTGCTGGTCGGACCGAGGTTCGAGCCGGACGAGCTCGCGGCATTGTACGGGGCCGAAATCGTCTTGCTCGCGTCCTCGGGATCCGGACCGCTGGTCGCGGACGGCCGGCCGTGGAAATACCGATCCTTGATGAAGGCCTGTCCGATCAGCTCCGAGCCGACGACCGCGCCGTTCCGCACGATCAGGCTTCCCTGCGACTGGCGGGGGAAGGCGACGCTGGCGAGCCCGGTCACCACCAGCGGATAGGCGAGGCCGGTGATGAGGGCGAGACCGATCAGCAGGACGAGGGCGGGACGCAGTTCCTTGAGCATGGTTCGACTCCTCAGGCGAGGTGTAGGGCGGTGACGACGACGTCGATCGCCTTGATGCCGACGAACGGAATGACGATCCCCCCGAGACCGTAGACCAGGAGGTTCCGGCGCAGCAGCGCGCCGGCGCCGATCGGGCGATAGGCGACGCCCTTCAAAGACAGAGGGATCAGGGCGACGATGACCAGGGCGTTGAAGATGATCGCCGACAGGATGGCGCTCTCCGGCGTCGCCAGGTTCATGACGTTGAGCACCTGGAGCTGAGGGTAGAAGGCCAGGAACATCGCCGGAATGATCGCGAAGTACTTGGCGACGTCGTTGGCGATCGAGAAGGTGGTCAGCGAGCCGCGCGTCATCAGCAGCTGCTTGCCGATCTCGACGATCTCGATGAGCTTGGTCGGGTTGGAGTCGAGGTCGACCATGTTGCCGGCCTCGCGGGCCGCCTGGGTGCCGGTGTTCATCGCCACGCCGACATCGGCCTGCGCCAGGGCAGGTGCGTCGTTGGTGCCGTCGCCGCACATCGCCACCAGCTTGCCGTGGGCCTGCTCCTTCCGGATCAGCTTGAGCTTGTCCTCGGGCGTGGCCTGGGCGAGGAAATCGTCGACGCCGGCCTCGGCGGCGATCGCGGCCGCGGTGGTCGGATTGTCGCCGGTGATCATCACGGTGCGGATGCCCATGCGGCGAAGCTCGGCGAACCGTTCCCGGATGCCGCCCTTGACGATGTCCTTGAGGTGCACGACGCCGAGCAGGCGGCCGTCGCGGGCCACCGCGAGCGGCGTGCCGCCGGACTTGGCGATCTCCTCGGCGATTCCTTGGATTTCCTGGGCGACCTTCGCATCGCCGGCGGCGATGTGAGCGAGCACCGCATCGACCGCGCCCTTGCGGATCGAGGAGCCGCGAAGCTCCACGCCGCTCATGCGGCTCTGGGCGGTGAAGGGGACGAAGCGGGCATCGATCTCGCTGAGGTCGCGGCTGCGGATGCCGTGCTTCTCCTTGGCCAGGACGACGATGGAGCGGCCTTCCGGCGTCTCGTCGGCGAGCGAGGCGAGCTGGGCCGCGTCCGCGAGATCCTGCTCGCTGACGCCCGCAACCGGCCGGAACGCCGTCGCCTGGCGGTTGCCGAGGGTGATCGTGCCGGTCTTGTCGAGGAGGAGCGTGTCGACGTCGCCCGCGGCCTCGACCGCTCGGCCGGACATCGCCAGCACGTTGAATCGCACGAGCCGGTCCATGCCGGCGATGCCGATGGCCGACAGCAGCGCGCCAATCGTGGTCGGGATCAGCGTCACGAACAGCGCGACCAGGACGACGACCGAGATCGAGCCGCCGGCATAGATCGCGAAGCTCGGGATAGTTGCCGTCGCGACCACGAAGATGACGGTTATGCCGGCGAGCAGGATGTTGAGCGCGATCTCGTTCGGGGTCTTCTGCCGCTCCGCCCCCTCGACCAGCGCGATCATGCGGTCGAGGAAGGTGGACCCCGGTGCCGCGGTGATGCGGACCCTGATCCAGTCCGACAGCACCTGCGTGCCGCCGGTCACCGCGGAGCGATCGCCGCCGGCCTCGCGGATCACGGGGGCGGACTCGCCGGTGATCGCCGCCTCGTTGACCGAGGCCACGCCCTCGACGATCTCGCCGTCGGAGGGAATGATGTCGCCCGCCTCGACCAGGACGACGTCGCCGACCTTGAGATCGTTCCCGGGGACCAGCCGGAACTTGCGGCCGCCGGTGCCGTCGACGAGCTTCGCCTGGGTGTCCTTGCGTGTCTGCTTCAGCGTCTGCGCCTGGGCCTTGCCGCGGCCTTCGGCGACCGCCTCGGCAAAGTTGGCGAAGATCACGGTGAACCAGAGCCAGAGGATGATCTGGAAGGTGAATCCGAGCCCGGGACCGCCGGTGACCAGGTCGCGGAGGAACAGGACGGTGGTGAGCGCGGCCACCACCTCGACCACGAACATGACCGGATTCTTGATCAGTTTCCGCGGATCGAGCTTGGCGAACGCCTGACCGATCGCCGGCACGAGGATCTTGGGATCCGCCAGCGCCGAGGCGGAGGTCCGGTTACGCAGGGTGATGGCTTCCATCGAAGGGACTCCGGAGGACCTTTAGAAGAGGATGTTCGCGCGCATCGACAGGTGCTCGACGATCGGACCGAGCGCCAGCGCGGGGAAGAAGGTGAGGCCGCCGATGATCAGGATCACGCCGACCAGCAGCCCGACGAAGAGGCCGCCGGTGGTCGGGAAGGTGCCGACCGAAGGCGGCACCGACTTCTTCGCGGCGAGCGAGCCCGCGATCGCCATTGCCGGCACGATCATCCAGAAGCGGCCGACCAGCATCGCGATCGCGCCGGTCACGTTGTAGAAGGGGATGTTGCCGGTGAGGCCGCCGAAGGCGGAACCGTTGTTGGCCGTCTGCGAGGTGAAGGCGTAGAGCACCTCGGAGAAGCCGTGGGGCCCGGCATTCGCCATGGACGCGACGGCGGTCGGATACACCACGGCGACCGCGGTGAAGCCCAGGTACATCAACGGCAGGACGAGGATGGCAAGCATCGCCATCTTCACTTCCTTGGCCTCGATCTTCTTGCCGACGTATTCCGGCGTGCGGCCGACCATGAGGCCGGCGACGAAGATCGCGATCACGACGAACAGCAGCATACCGTAGAGGCCGGCGCCGACGCCGCCGACGATGATCTCGCCGAGCTGCATGTTGATCAGCGGGATCATGCCGCCGAGCGCGGTGAAGGAATCATGCATCGCATTGACCGCGCCGCAGGAGGCGGCCGTGGTGATGACGGCGAAGAGCGCCGAGGCAACGATGCCGAAGCGGACTTCCTTGCCTTCCATGTTGCCGCCGGTCAGGCCGAGGGCGGCGAACGCGTCGTTGCCGGAGGCTTCCGCCCAGTAGACGACGGAGACGCCGGCGACGAACAGGACGCCCATCGCTGCCAGCAGCGCCCAGCCCTGGCGCGGGCTGCCGACCATCCGCCCGAAGACGTTGGTGAGCGCGGCGCCGATGGCGAAGATCGAGACCATCTGGACGAAGTTGGAGAGGGCCGTCGGGTTCTCGAACGGGTGGGCCGCGTTGGCGTTGAAGAAGCCGCCTCCGTTGGTGCCGAGCATCTTGATCGCGACCTGGGAGGCCACGGGACCGACCGCGATCGTCTGCTTGGCGCCCTCGAGCGTGGTCGCCTCGATGGAGCCGGCGAGCGTCTGCGGCATGCCCTGCCAGACGAGGAACAGGGCGAAGACAAGGCAGATCGGGAGCAGGAGGTAGAGCGTGCAGCGCGTGAGGTCGACCCAGAAGTTGCCGACCGTCTGCACGGATGCCCGGGAGAATCCGCGGATGAGGGCGACCGAGAGGACGATGCCGGCCGCGGCCGACAGGAAGTTCTGCGTCGTCAGCCCCAGCATCTGCACGAGATATGACATCGTGCTTTCGCCGCCGTAGTTCTGCCAGTTGGTGTTGGTGATGAAGCTCACGGACGTATTGAAGGCGAGGTCGGGAGCGACCGCCGACATGTCGTTCGGATTGAGCGGCAGCACGCCCTGAAGGCGCATCAGGCCGTACAGGAAGACGAAGCCGGCGACATGGAACAGGAGCATGCCGACCGTGTAGGTCAGCCAGTGCTGCTCGCGTGCCTCGTCGACGCCGCCGAGCGCGTAGAGCGCCCGCTCGATCGGCCGGAAGACCGGCGTCAGCCAGGTCCGCTCGCCGGCGAATACGCGCGTCATGTAGCCGCCGAGAGGCTTCGCGATCCCGACGACGATCGCGCAGAACAGCGCGATCTGGATCCACCCGTTGAGTGTCATGGCAGGCCTCTCAGAACCGTTCCGGGCGCAGCAGCGCGTAGGTGAGGTAGGCGAGAAGACCGAGGGTCACGATCCCGCCGAGGATGTAGTCGAGGATCATCGAGGCCTCCTTCAAAGCCAGTCGCAGGCGACGGCGTAGCCGACCGAGGCGAAAAAGAATCCGACGCCGAGGGCGATCAGGACGATGTCGAGCATGTCTAGTGACCTTCTCTTTCGAACGACGCAGCGTCAGGTCGACAAGAGGTATCCGCCTTGATCCGGGTCAGGGGGACGTCGCCCAAGCTGATGCGGATCCTTATGTGCCCCGCCTCCCAGTAGGTTTTCGAGAGGGGACGGGGCTGGCCTTTATAGGAATTCCATAAAGACGAGCCGCGCCGCCGGGCCGTCCCTATGCCGTCCTTATGGCCGGGTTGGCCGTCCTCTCTCGAATTCATACGCGCCGATCGCGAGATTCCCGAGGGCGGGATCAGCTCCCGCGATCGGAGATGAAGATGACCTTTCCTCTTGTGTCTCGTTTCAGCCCGCATGCAGGCCAGGCTGCGTCCACCGCGCCCGCCTCGACTCGAGGACTCCCGGTCCGGATTGCCCGGCAGACGGCCGGAATCGTTCTGGCCCTGTCGTGCTTCGCGCTCGGCGCGATCGCCGTCATCGCGATCCGGGTCCTGATTTGGGTGCCCGGCATCTTGCATTGACGCCAGGCGAGGAGATGAAGACATGCTCGAGACGAAACCCAAGATCCCGCTCGTCGCCGATCTGCCGGTGACGCCGGTGCTTCCGCCGCTGCAGCTCCGGCCGCGGAAGCGAGTGGCCTCCCCCGACGAATTCGCTGCCGCCGTCGTGCGGCTCGCGGAACTGGGGCCGGGCGACCGTGTCACGATCGTCGGCCGGAGGCATCTCGAACTGCTCTTGGCCCTGAATCGGCAGGGAGTCTCTCGCGCCGGCTGCGAAGAGCTGATCGGGCCGGCTGCGGCGTCCGACGACGCCGATGTCGTGTGGCTGCCGGGCCGGATCGACGCCGTCACGCTACTCACATTGGTTGCGCGGCTCTCGCGGCACCTGCGCCCCGGCGGATCGCTTGTCGTCGGGCCCGCCTTTGATGCGGAAGGGCGGGACGCGACCTGGATCCGCCGCCTGCTGTTCGAGCGCGGCTTCACGTCGATCGTCCAGATGCAGGTCGATGACGAAGCCAATGTCCTGCTCTGTGCGCGTCGCGGTTGCCGGGCCCGCATGGCGCTGGTCTGAGGAGGCGGCAATGTCCAAAGCCGAGTTTGCGAACGCCTTGGCTGGTTACGTCACAGCGGTGCCGACTCCCTTCATGGAAGGCCGCATCGACGAGGCGGCCTTCTCAAGATTCTGTGAATGGCAGGTAGCTCAGCACGTCAGCGGACTCGTCGTCGCCGGTCCCACGGGCGAAGCCTCGACTCTTGCTGCCGGCGAACGCCGCCGCCTGGTGGCGCTCGCCGTCGAGGCCGCCCGCGGATTCATTCCCGTGGTCGCCTCGGTGGATTCGAACGCGACCGACGTCGCGATCGAGCTCGCCCGCGGCGCGGAGGAGGAGGGGGCCGATGGCCTTCTGGTGAGCGCGCCCTACTACAACCGTCCGACACAGGACGGCGTGTACCGGCACTTCAAGGCCGTCCTGGAATCCGTCGGTCTTCCCATCCTCGTCAACAACGCGCCGTCGCGCACCGCCTGCGCGGTCGCCGTTCCGACGATGGAGAGGCTTGCCGATCTGCCGAGGATCGCAGGCCTCTGCGATTCATCTGGCGACGTCTCGCGCCCGCTCCGGCTCCGCCGGATCCTCGGCGACAGACTTCTCCTTCTCGGCAACGACGACGGCATCGCGCTCGCCTTCTTCGCCCAGGGCGGAGACGGCTGCGTTTCCATCGTCTCGAACCTCGTCCCGCGCCTCTGTGTGCGCCTGCATGACGCCTGGCGGGAGGGCAGCAACCTGGCGGCGCAGGCCGCCGCGCTGTCCCTGAACCGGCTCACCGAGGCCCTGATGCTTGAAAGCGATCCTGGTCCATTGAAATACGCCCTGTCGCTGCTCGGCAGAATGAGCGACGAGCTGCGCCTGCCTCTGCATCCGGCGGGAGAGGCGACGCGCCGGGAAATCGGCGCGGCGATGGCCGAGCTCGGCCTTCCGATGTCTGAACGGTCGTCGTGCGGTTCTGGAGGGATCGCCGCCGCAACCGGGGAGCCGGCGCGGAGGTGATCCGCGCCGGTTCTCCTATGGCGTTCCTATAAGGATCCACCGCAAACCGTCTCGAATTCTTATGGGCCGCCATGGCCCATTGATCGAAGGAGTTTGACCACCATGATTCCCGTCACCGTCAGCCGCCGCTCTGCACAGTCTTCCCGCCCCGATGCGTCATCCGGCCTGCGGAGCTCCGCCTCGCGGCGCGCCCGCGACTGGGACTTCCTGATCGGCATCGGCATCGCCGCCCTCGTCCTCGGGGGCTTTGCTCTCGCAGCCGCCGGCGCCGCATTCGGCTCCTGATGGCGTGCAGGGAGAGGCGAAGGAGGCGGAGAGCGTCGTTCGCTCGTCACCGCGTATGTCACGTAGCCCTGGAAAGGAAGCAAGATGAAGATCGATGAGAAATGCACCGTTTCGGCGGGGATCCGCGCCGTCGCCTGCGCCGCCGTCGCGGCGGTCGGCGCGGTCGCCGGAGGAGCCCCAATTGCGCCGGCGGCTGCCGACGAGTTTCCGGGCGCCGTCACCGGCTCGGCCGCGCTGACGACCGACTACCTCTTTCGTGGCATCTCGCAGACCGACAACGATCCCGCCGTGCAGGTCGGGCTCGAATGGGGGGCGGACGTTGGAAGCGTGTCGCCCTATGTCGGGGTCTGGGGCTCCAACCTGAACTTCACCGACGCCAATATCGAGCTGGATTGGACCGCGGGCCTCCGCGGAAAGATCGGCGAGGCGACGTGGGATCTCGGGCTGATCTACTACACCTATCCCAGCGCGCGGTCGGCGCTCGACTACGACTACGTCGAGGTCGGCGGCAAGCTTGGATACGACTTCGGCAAGGCGGTGCTGACCGTCGGGCTCAACTACTCGCCGGACTTCTTCGCGGCCAGCGGCGACGCCGTCTATCTCCAGGCCAACCTCGACGTGCCGCTGCCGTGGGGGATCACAGCCACCGGCCATGTCGGCCGCCAGTGGATCGACAGCAACGCGCGCTTCGGCGCACCCGACTACAGCGACTGGAGCCTCGGCGTCGCCAAGGAGGTGCTCGGGCTCACGCTCGGCCTCGCCTATGCCGACACCAGCCTGTCGAAGGGGCAGTGCTTCGGCGGGACGACGCTCTGCAGCGGCCGCGTGCTGGCGAACGTGACCAGGAAGTTCTGAGGCGTCGGCTCAGGCGAGCGCGTTGTAGGCGAGCGACACCGCCTTCTGTTCCTTCCAGCCGGTGCCGACGATGCCGTTGGCGCCATAGCTCGCATGCTCGACGCGCTTCTGCTTGACCGCGTCGATCACGGTCTGGATCACGCGCTCGCTCACCGTCTTGCACGCCTTGACCGCGCGCTCGTTCTCCTCGGTGACCTTCTTGAAGCGCGCCATCATCTCGCGAAGCCCCTGGCGCTGGCTCTCGGTCAGGATCGCGAGCGGCGTCGGATCCTCCACCATCTGCTGGTGCATGTTCGAATAGACCTCGGCCAGGCGCTGCTTCTCCTGCGCGAAGGGGGCGGACTCCGTCACCTTCACGCGGCGCAGCAGCTCGGTCTCCTGGGACATTACCGTCTCCAGACGCTCGAGGACGAGGACGAGCTCGTTGAGGCGGGCGGCGGGATTGGTCATTTCTGGCTGGCCTCCTGGAACTGAAGCATGACGGAGCGCACCACCTGGTCGGCGATGCCGATGCCGCCGGACTTGGCGATCGACTTGCCGTACTCGTCGGTGAGCAGCGAGCGGAACATCTCCTCCGCGTGACCGCCGCCGAACAGCCCATCGGTTTTGATGCCGTTGAACATGTGGCCGATCATCTGCGAGAGGAACTGGGACTCGAAGTCCTGGCCGACCTTCTTGAGCGCGGCCATGTCCTTCGGGTTGTTGACGTTGAACGACTTGGTCGGGCGCGTCGCGTTCAGCGTCTGCGCGTCCATGCCGATCGTCGAGAGGGCTGAGGTGGTGGCCATCGTCTTTGCCCTTACATCAGCACGATCTCGGCCTGGAGCGCGCCCGCGGCCTTGATCGACTGGAGGATGGAGATCATGTCGCGCGGGCTGACGCCGAGGGCGTTCAGGCCGTCGACCAGTTCCTGGAGGGTGACGCCGGCGCGCATGACGCCGAGCTTCTTGCCTTCGCCCGAGTCGACGTCGATCTGCGTGCGCGGGACGACCTGCGTCGTGCCGCCGGTCGAGAAGGCCTCGGGCTGGGAGACCTGCGGGGCCTCGGTGATGCGGATGGTCAGGTTGCCCTGGGCGATCGCGACCGTGGAGATGCGCACGTTCTCGCCCATGACGATCGTGCCGGAATGCTCGTCGATGACGACCTTGGCGACCTGGTCCGGCGCGACGCGGAGCTGCTCGACGTCGGTGAGCAGGCCGACGACGTCGTTCTGGTAGTTGACCGGGATCTGCAACGAGATCGTGCCCGGGTCGAGCGACTTGGCCGCCGGCACGCCGACGAAGGCGTTGATCGCCTGGGCCACGCGGCGGGCCGTGGTGAGGTCGGGATTGCGGAGCGAGATGCGCACGAGGTCGAGCTGCGCGAGCTGGAAGGGGATCTCGCGCTCGACGATGGCGCCGTTGGCGATGCGGCCTGCGGTCGGCACGCCGCGGGTCACCGAGGCGCCCTGGCCCTGTGCGGTGAAGCCGGAGACCGCGACGGTCCCCTGGGCGACCGCGTAGACCTCCGAGTCGGCGCCGACCAGCGGCGTGACCAGGAGGGTGCCGCCCAAGAGGTTGGCGGCGTCGCCGAGGGTCGAGATCACGATGTCGAGGCGGGTGCCCTGGCGGGCGAAGGGGGGAAGGGTCGCCGTCACCATGACGGCGGCGATGTTCTTGGTGCGGAGGCTGTCGTTGCGGGCGTTGACGCCGAGCCGCTCGAGCATGCCCACCAGGCTTTCCTTGGTGAACACCGAGTTCTGCAGCGAGTCGCCGGTGCCGTTGAGGCCGACGACCAGGCCGTAGCCGACCAGCATGTTGTCGCGGATGCCTTCGAAGTCGGCGATGTCCTTGATCCGCGACTGCGCCTGTCCCGCCGCCGGGGCGAGGAGCACGAACAGCAATGCGGCCGCGGCGAACCAGCGGCTCAGCAGGGACGGGGACATCGGTCGGACGGTCATGAGGCACTCCTTGCGAGGCCTTCGGATGCGAGAAGCATGCCAGGGAAAACGCCTGGAAATGAGGCTTTTCCCGTGGGTTATCCGGGTCCAGGCCGGTAATTCGGTACGCCTGCCCCGGCAGATTTTGCCTGCCCGGCGGGTTCGCGACCTATGCTAAGGTTCCGACCGCGCCCATTCGTTTAACTTGTTGCTCCGGCTGTTTCCGTAACGATATATAGGGGGCGTTACGGGCAGGAGGCCCATGAAAGTCGATCCGACGGGCACGGCCAAGGCTGCCTCGGTTCGCCGCTCCGACAAGGGAGCCCAGGCGAAGCCGGGCGAGTTCTCGAAGCTGCTCGAAGGCACCGACGAGCCGGAGGCGCCGCGCGCCACCGGCGCCGCTGCCCCCCTCGATCCCCTGTTCGCGACCCGGGATGCCACCGACCGCTCCGGCGGCCGGGCGAAGCAACGGGCGTCGGACATTCTCGATCGCCTTGAAGAGATCCGCATCGGGCTCCTGGCCGGTGCGATTCCGCGCGACCGGCTCGAGGCGCTCGACCAGCTGGTCAAGCAGCACCGCGAGCAGGCGATGGACCCCAGGCTGACCGAGGTCCTGGACGAGATTGAGCTTCGCGCCCGGGTCGAACTGGCCAAGCTGGACATGAGCGCCTGACCGCCACCGGCGTTCTGGGGCGTCTACAGCTTGATAAAATTGTCATATTTATCAACAGGATACCGCGCGACTTCGGTCGCGCGCGAGGCTTGATGCCCGTGGGCACCCTCTGTATGCTCCGCGCGCCTTCAGGGTTGGGCTGTCAGTAAGAGGGCGTCCGTGGCTTCCAAGAAGAGTCTGCCGATCCAGCTTCCTCCGCATTATCGTCCTTCGGACGAAGAAGAGTTCATGAACCCGCTGCAGCGGGAATACTTCCGCCAGAAGCTGCTGCGCTGGCGCGAGGAGCTGCTGCGGGAGGCCAACATGACGTTGCGCCATCTCACCGAAGAAAACCTCCAGCAACCCGACATCGCCGACCGCGCCTCGATGGAGACCGATCACGCGATCGAGCTCCGCACCCGCGACCGCGAGCGCAAGCTGATCTCCAAGATCGACGAGGCGCTGCAGCGGATCGTCGACGGCATCTACGGGTATTGCGAAGAGACCGACGAGCCGATTTCGCTCCGGCGCCTGGAGGCCCGGCCGATCGCGACGCTCAGCCTCGAGGCCCAGGAACGCCACGAGCGGCTCGAGCGTACGCACCGCGACGACTGAGCCGCGGCCGGCGCGAGCCGCTAGGATGGGCTCCAGGCCAGCCGGAGCCCATCGGTGATCTCGGTTCTTCGTCGTCACGCCACGCAGCACGTCCGCTTCTATGCGTCGGTCGCGATCGGCGCCGCCGTCTTCGCCGGGACCGGTGCGCTTCCCCTGCCGATCCGCCTGACCGCCGCCGGCGACGCGTTCTTCGTCGCCTACCTGGCGGCGATGGCGGTGCTGACCAAGCGGATGACGCTCTCGAAGATGCGCCTTCGAGCCAGCATCGAGGACGAAGGCATAGCGATCATCGTCCTGATGACGCTGGTGGTGATCGGGCTCAGCATCGGGTCGATCCTGACCGAGGTGAACCGCGACGTCGCGGCGACCCCGCTGCATATCGCGCTGCTGGCCGCGAACGTGCCGCTCGGCTGGTGCACGCTCCACACGCTGGCGGCGATGCACTACGCGCATGTCTACTACGGCAAGGCCGATGCGACGGATCGGCATCGCGACGAAGGCGGGCTCGCGTTTCCCGGGACCGACGAGCCGCTGGTCGCCGACTTCCTCTACTACGCCTTCGTCATCGGCATGACGGCCCAGGTTTCCGACGTGCAGGTCCAGTCGAGCGTCATGCGGCGCCTCACGCTCGCCCACGGCGTCGTCTCGTTCTTCTTCAACACGGTCATCCTGGCCCTGGCGGTGAACGTCGCCGCGGGCCTCGGCCGGTGAAGCGCAGAAAAGCGTAGGGCCGGTGCCTTTCGGCACCGGCCCTTTTTCCGTTGCGGCCGGCGGGGTGGGGGAAACCGGCGCGCCTCGGAGCTGGGTCTCCTGCGTCAGAAGGGCAGGAGGATGTCGAGGACCTGGTCGCCGTAGCGCGGCTGCTGGACATCGGTGATGTGGCCGCGGCCGCCGTAGGAGATCCGCGCCTCGGCCATCTTCTCGTAGCTGATGGTGTTGAGCGTGCTGATGTCCTCGGCCCGGATGATTCCCGCGATCTGCAGCTCGCGGACCTCGTAGTTCACCTTCACTTCCTGGCGGCCGATCACCACCATGTTGCCGTTCGGCAGCACCTGGGTGACGGTCGCGGCGACCTTGAGGCTGATCTCCTCGCTGCGGTCGATCGTGCCCTTGCCTTCGTTCGACAGTGCCGACGAGGTATCGACCAGCGTCTGGTTGTCGGTGCCGGGCAGCGCGCGATTGATGAGCCCCTGCAGGCCGAACAGGTTCGAGATGCCGGCGGTGTTGGAGTTGGTGCGGGTACGGGTCGAGGTGTTCTCGAACGCGCCCTTGTCGTTGATCTCGATCAGCACGGTCAGGATGTCGCCGACGCGGCCGGCGCGCTGGTCCTTGAAGAAGCCCCGCGAGCCCGCGGCCCACAGCGAGGCCGGCTGACGTTCGGCGGTGATCGGCGCCGGCATCGGCATGCTGACCGGCTTGTAGCCCGTGGCCGACTGCGGGTTCTGGATCGCGCTCATCTTCGGCTGCTCGCCGACATTGGCCAGGCGGTCGAGGGCGGAGCAGCCGGCGAGCGCGAGGACGGCGAGGCCGAGAGAGGCGAAGCGGGCGATACGCATTTGGAAACGGTCCTTCTCTAGGATCTTTTCGAGGAGTTAGCGCTGAACCACGGTGCGGGGCGACGACGAGGCGAGGGCGGCGGAGAGCGCGCCGACGATCACGGTGACCTCGCCCGCACCGGAGACCCGGCCTTCGACCGTGCGGTTGCTCTTCGGGTTCTGCACCCGGATCGTCTGGCCTTCCGCGCCGTCGTCGAGCGCCTTGCCCTGGACGGTCAGCGTCATCGACTTGGTGCGGACGATCATCGTCACGCTCTCGTTGCGCTGGACCAGGGCGAAGGTGCCGAGATCGGACTGGCGGATCGGCGCGCCGGCCTGGAGCGGACGCTTCGGCGTCTTGCCGAGCACGTCCTCGAGCAGGGTCGCGTTGTTGGCGAGCTGCGGGCCGGAGCGCATCTTGACCCAGGTGAGATCGCCATTGCGGATGATCTCGTTGGGCATCATGCGGCGGTTCAGCACCGGCACGTCGATCATGGTGTGGGCGCGGCCGGCGACGCGGACCTTGTCGGCGCGGGGCTCGTCGGCGGGAGCCCTGAACTCGGCGATGAACGACCGGCTGTCGGGATCGAAGTGGGCGAGATCGACCGCCACGGTCGGCGCCTGGACCTCGGAGACGTAGATCTGGTAGGCGCGGCTCGCGATCTCGAACTCGAGGTCGCCGGTCACGCCCTTGGCGGCGAGAGCCCGCCGGAGCGCCGCATCGACGGTCGCCTTCGAGACGAGCTGGCCCTGGCGCTCGATCACGATCTTGTCCATGTAGGTCTGCGGCTTCCAGTCGAGGCCGTTGGCGCGGGCGATCGCCGCCAGCTGCGAGGGCTGGTAGGTCGTGATATTGCCCGGCGCCGGCGCCTCGCCGACGCGGAGATCCACCTTCTCAGCCTCGATGTTCTCGAACAGGTCGCCGAGCCTGATGGCATCGCCGCTCACCTGCGCCTTGATCTTGAGCGCCGGCTTGAGGAGGTCGGCGAAGCTCGACGAGACCGGCGCGAGCGCCAGCGGGAGGCAGAGGGCGAGGAGGCGGAGAGTGCGGTTCATGGCGCTTGAGCTTTCAGTGTCGAGTCAGGGCTACTTCAGCTGGTTGATGATGCCCATCATGTCGTCGGTCGACTGGATGACCTTCGAGTTGAGCTCGTAGGCGCGCTGAGCGGTGATCAGGTTGGTGATCTCGGCGACCGCGTTGACGTTGGAGGCTTCGAGGAAGCCCTGCTGCAGCGTGCCGAAGCCGAGCGCCGAGGGAGTGCCGGCGACCGGGGCGCCCGAAGCGGGCGTCTGCAGGAGCAGGTTCTGGCCGACCGACTCGAGGCCGGCGACGTTGGGGAAGTTCGAGAGCGTGAACTGGCCGAGGAGCTGCGGAGCGACCACGCCGTCGAGCTTGGCGTAGACCTGGCCCGCGGCGTTGATCGAGATGTCGAGCGTGTTCTGCGGGACGGTCACGCCGGGGAGCACGGTGTAGCCGTCCTGGGTCACGACCTGGCCGGTCGGCGACAGCTGGAAGGATCCTGAGCGCGTGTAGGCGGTCTGGCCGTTCGGCAGCTGGATGTTGAAGAAGCCTTCGCCGCGGATGCCGACGTCGAGCGTGTTCTCGGTCAGCTGCAGCGTGCCCTGCTGGTTCAGCCGGTACACCGCCGCGGCGCGGACGCCGAGACCGACCTGCAGACCGGCGGGAACGATGGTGCCGGCTTCCGAGGAGGCCGACCCGACCCGGCGCTGATCCTGATAGAGCAGGTCCTGGAACTCGACGCGGGAGCGCTTGTACGCCGTCGTGTTCAGGTTGGCGATGTTGTTCGAGATCACCTCGACGTTGGTCTGCTGGGCCAACATTCCGGTGGCGGCGATGGTGAGAGCACGCATGGCGGTTAGGCTCCGTTATCCTTAAGCGTTGGCGGGCTTGCCGATGCGGCGGACCGCGTCGCGCTGACGATCGTGTTCCTGCTCGAGCAGGTTGCTGGTCTGCTGGAAGTTGCGGACGACCTCGGTCATCCGGGCCAGCTCGAACATCGGAACGACGTTGGATTCTTCGATGACGCCCTGGACCACCTTGGCCTGCGGAGCGCGCTGCGGCTGCTCGTTGGCGATCATCAGGCTGTTCGGGCCGCGCTTCAGTGCGCGGTCGTTGCTGAATCCGACCACCTTCATCTGGCCGATCACCTGGGTCCCGGCGAGGATGGTGCCGTCGCCGGTGACGCGGATCTCGCCGGCGTTCGGCGGGATCGTGATCGGCCGGTTGTCGGCGCCGACGACGCCGTTGTCCATCTGGGTGACCAGGCGGCTGGCCGAGTCGAGCTTGAAGTTGCCGTTGCGGGTGTAGCGTTCGCCCGACGGCGTCTGGATGGCGAAGTAGCCGCCGCCGCGGATGCCGAAGTCGAAGTTGCTGTCCGTATTCTTGAGCGGACCGTCCGAGGTGTTGGTCATCATGCCCTGGTCGAGGACCGTCGAGATCGTCTCGGTCGGCGAGGTCTTCGACAGCACTTCGCGGAACAGCGGCGCCTGCGACTTGTAGCCGGTGGTATTGGCGTTCGCGAGGTTGTTCGCCACCGCGTCCATCTCACGGCGCAGCACCGCTTGGCGCGCGATCGCAAGGAACATTGTGGTTTCCATGATACCCCTCGAACAGGAAAACGGGTCGGACGCCCCCTTCAAATGCAGGAAGCGGGCCAGGGGCATTTTCTTATATTTACAATAACTTAAATGGCTTCAGGAGGGGCCGGGCCCGTCGCTCGGGCCGAGATCCGCCGAAGCCGGCCCGGCAAGACTTGCCGGGCGTTGCTCAGGGTGAAAGCTCGAAGCTTTCGGGCGGCTTTCCCGCGACGTACCGCCTGAACGCGGCGCGATAGGCGCGTTCCAGGTTGCGGGCGAGGCGGGCCTGATCGAACAGCGGATGGGTCTGGAGGTTGGCGGCGAGCCGCGCGCGGATCGAGGCGAGCCGCGGTCGGTCCGTCCCCAGCGCCACGGCCAGCTCCTCGTACGTCGCGGCGTCCGGGCAGGTCATGTCTTCCATGCCGAGTCCGGCATTGAGGCTGGCGCCGACCCTGCGGGCGAAGGTCGACCCGCGCACCGTCAGAACGGGTACCCCGCCCCAGAGCACGTCGAGGCTCGTCACGCCCGAGGCATAGACCAACGTGTCGAGGAACAGATCCGCCAAGGCGATCCTGTTGAGATGCATGGCCTTCGTGGCCACGGCGGCGAACACCAGCCGGGCCGGGTCGACGCCCCGGGCTTCGGCCTCGCGGCGGAGGTTGCCCATCGCCTCCGGATTGTCCCAGTGGTTCATCCACAGCACGCTGCCCGGAACGTGCCGCAGGATTCGCATCCACACGTCGAAGACCGTCGGCTCGACCTTGTAGAAGTGGCCGAAGTTGCAGAAGACGGTCCCGGTCTCGGGCAGGCCCCAGCTCTGCCGATCCGTCGGGATTTTCGCCTTCGGCAGGGGGGCCGCCGGATAGTAGCAGGGCGGCAGGCGGATCAGCCGCTCACGGTAGCCGGCATCGTCGTAGGCATCCAGAAGCTCTCGATCGGCGATCACATAGTCGACGAAGCCGGTGCCGGTGGGACCGACATAGGTGTGATAGAGCATCTGGACCGGTGCCGGCCGCCGGCTCGCGACTTCCATGGTCATGAGGCCGCTGGCGCTGTTCACGTAGCCGTCCAGGTCGACGAGCACGTCGATCCCGTCGGCGGCGATCAGGCGGGCGATGGCCGCGGGGTCCTTTCCGTCGATCGGGCGGAAAAGATGGGCTTCCCGCTTGAGCGTCGCCTGGATCGGGTCGTCGCGGGTGTAACCGTAGAGGTAGACCTCCACCTGGGCACGGTCATGCGCCTGGAGGATGCCGGCCAGGCTGTAGCCGATGTTGTGGCTGTAGAGATAAGCCGAGACGTAGCCGAGCCGGATCCGGCGCTCCGGGTCGGCGCCGGTCGCCGGTACCGCCGGCGGGGGCGCGGTGCTGAAGGTGTGACGGGCGAAGTGATCGGCCGAGCGATAGAGAAGGTCGCGTTCGGCGGCGAGAAAGACCCAGAGGCTCGGGTTGATCCGGAAGTCCGGGTCGTCGGCGGCGATCTTCGCCTCGGCGAGCGCGGTCAGGCGCTCGACGTAGTCCTTCCGGGCCGGCCAGTCGCACTGGTTGAGGAAGCTGAAGAAGAAGGAATAGGTGTGGCGGCCGGGATTGGCGAAGTCCTTCTCGACCGCGAGGCGCAGGTAGCGGAGTCCCAGGCTCGTCGCCTGCAGCCCGACGAGCGCCTGGCCGGCCTGGGTCAGGAGATCGAGGTTTGCGTCCCCGATCATGTCCGCGGCGTCGGCATAGGCGTCGACGGCCGCCGCTCTCTCGCCGTTCTCCGCCAAGGCATGGCCGTGGAGGAGGGCGAGCTCGGCGCTGTCGGGCTTGAGCTTGCGTGCCGCCCCCAGCGCGGCCGCGGCGAACGGGGTGCGCCGCTTCTCGCCGTGGCTGCGGCTCAACCGCACGAGGCTTGCGGCATCGCCGTGGCGCGAAAGTGCGCGGATCTGGCTGTCGGCGAGGTCGGGATTCTCCGGATCGGCCGACGTCATGACGTCCAGCAGGCGGATCGCAGGTTCGGCTTCCCCGATCTCCGTCAGCAGCGCCGGAAGATCCGGCGGAACCGGGCCTCGCCTCGGATCCAGCGTCGTCAGCAGCTGCCGGAGCAGGGCCGTTGCCGCTTCCGTTCCGCCGCTCCGGACGAGCACGCGCGCCAGCGGGAGCACCGTCGCCGCGCTGGTGTCGAGCCGGATCGCGCGCTCGAGCCAAGCGAGTGCGTTGTCGTCGGTACCTTCCGCGGCGATCCCGACCATGGCGCCGGCATCCGCCGGTTCGCGTCCGAGAATGACCCGGAACGCGCGCGGACTCCCGAGCATGCGCCAGGCGTCCATGCGTTCGCGATCGACCGAGATGACGCCCGCGGCGATGGCGCGCATGACCGGCAGGCGCCCGGCTTTGGCCGCGCTCTGGGCGAAGGTCATGGCCGAGCCGGCAAGCTCGCGACGCGTGAGCGCTGCGCCCAGGATCCACGCCGCCTCGGCATCTTCCGGATCCGAGGCCAGGCGGCGGCGGGCGAGTCCGATCGCGCCGTCGGGTTCGCCCTGCAGCAATCGGAGCCGCGCAAGACCGTTGAGCGCCATCCGATCGTCGCGATCGGCGGCCAGGGCGATCTCGAAGCAGCGTTGGGCGCCGGCCTGATCGCCGCGGCCGGACAGGGCCGCGCCGAGTTCCGCTCGCACCCCGCCGCTTTCGGCAATCGACAGGGCGCGCCGTAGCCAGGCCGGCTCTCCTCCGAGCGAGCGCGCCAGCATCGCCAGCAGCCTTGCGTCCTGAGTGCGATTCGCGGCGGCCGCACGGAGCGATCCCGCCGCGCCCGCCCGATCCCCGGCGGCGATCATCGCCTCGCCCGCAACGAGGGCGGCGTCGGCGTCGTTCGGCGCGGCGGCACGGCCGATCAGAGCCGTCTCCACGGCGACGGCGGGGCGACCCTGATCGAGCTGGCGGCGGGCGAGCGCCACGATCTCGTCGATCCGGCCGCCGGTGGCGAGGAGACGTGCGAGCGCCGGAGCGGCGCTGGGAGCGTCCGCCTTCACCTCGAGCGCGACCCGGTACCAGGCGACGGCGCCGTCGACGATGCCGAGCGTGGCCAGCACTTCCGCCAGGAGCAGGGCCGCACCCGGGTGCTTCGGATCCTGGTCGACGGCGCGGGTCAGGAAGCCGACGGCCGAGCGCGAGTCGCTGAGGTCGGCGGCGACGGTGCCTAGGACCAAAAGCGCGTCCGCGTGATTGGGCTGGCGATCGAGGACCTTCCGGCAGATCTCGGCAGCCGCCTTGTGGCGCCCGAACCGGCGCAGCGCGCGGGCGTTCTCAAGCTCTGCGGCGGTGTCCATCGCGGGGCGAAGCTACACCACGCTCCCGTCCAGGTCATCCGCTTGCGCCCAGGGGAGCGGCTTCTATACTCCGCCGCAACTTGAGCGGCGCCAGGCGATTCGAATGACTAGTACGGTACCCGACGGGTTTCGCGACCGCGTCGTCTGCGTCATGGGTTTGGGATACGTCGGACTGACGCTGGCGACCGTGATGGTCGAGGTCGGGTTCGAGGTCTGGGGCATCGAGATCCGCGAGGACCTCGTCCGCCTCATGAAGGAGGGGAAGGCGCACTTCTCCGAGCCGGGCATCACCGAGCGGCTCAGCCGCGCGGTCAAGAACGGACGGCTCAAGATCTTCCCGAAGATTCCGGAGAACTGCCCGGCCACCGTCTGGATCATCACCGTCGGCACGCCGATGGGCCCGGGCGGCCGCGCGCGCATGGACATGGTCGAGAGCGTGTCGAAAGAGGTCGCGAAGAACCTCAAGAACGACGATCTCGTCATCATGCGCTCGACCGTGAAGATCGGGACGACGCGCAATCTCGTCCATCCGGTGCTCGCGGCCTCGGGAAAGCGCTTCGACCTCGCCTTCTGCCCGGAGCGGACCGTCGAAGGCCAGGCGCTGGAGGAGCTGCGCTGGCTGCCGCAGATCGTCGGCGGCGAGACCCTCGACGTCACCGTGCGCGCAGGCCAGCTCTTCCAGTTCCTGACGCCGACCGTGGTGCGCGTCTCCTCGGTCGAGACGGCCGAGATGGTCAAGCTGGTCGACAACTCGCAGCGCGACGTGAACTTCGCTTATTCGAACGAAGTCGCGCGGGTCTGCGATGCGATCGGCATCTCGGCGGCGGAGGTCATCCAGGCCGGCAAGCGCGGCTATCCGCGCACCAACCTGCCGATGCCGGGACCGGTCGGCGGGCCGTGCCTGGAAAAGGACAGCTACATCCTTGCGGAGAGCGTCGAGAAGTTCGGCATCAAGCCGGAGATGACGCTGGCTGCGCGCATGATCAACGAGCGCCAGCCCGACGAGGTGATCGCCGCGATCAAGGCGCAGGCCGATCGCATCGGCGGTCTTCCGGCGAAGCCGGTGATCGCGATGCTCGGCATCGCCTTCAAGGGACGGCCGGCGACCGACGATCTTCGCGGTACCACGGCGCGCCCTCTGCTGGCGAAGCTCAAGCAGGCGTTCCCGGGCGCGAGCTTCCGCGGCTTCGACGCGGTGGTTTCGGCCGACGAGCAGCGCGCGTTCGGACTCGAGCCGAAGGCATCTCTGCCCGACGTTCTCGACGGCGCGAACATCGCGGTGATCCACAACAATCACCCGGTCTTCGCTTCGATGCCGCTCGAGAGCCTCGCCGACCGCATGGCGAAGCCCGGCATCGTCTACGACCTGTGGAACCACTTCGCGCGCAACAGCATCCTGATGCCCGAGGGACGGATCTACGTTCCCCTCGGCAACCACGGCACCGGTCCGGCCGCCTCGTGACCGTTCTCGTCACCGGAGGGACTGGGTTTCTCGGCGCCGCCCTCGTTCGCCGACTCGTGCAGCTCGGCCGCAAGGTCCGCGTCCTCGACAACAACTGGCGCGGCAATCCGCGCCGCCTCGAAGGCGTGCTCGACAAGGTCGAGATGGTCGAGGCCGACATCCGCGACGCGTCCAAGGTGACCGCCGCCGCCAAGGGCTGCGCGCAAGTCGTGCACATGGCCTCGGTCAACGGCACGGCCTATTTCTATACGCAGCCCGAGCTCGTGCTCGACGTCGGCATCCGCGGCATGCTCGCCGTGGTGGATGCGTGCCGCGCCAACGGCATCGGCGATCTGGTCGTCGCTTCCTCGTCCGAGGTCTACCAGACGCCGCCGAAGGTGCCGACGGACGAGAGCGCGCCGCTCATCGTTCCCGACCCGCTGAACCCGCGCTACTCCTACGGCGGCCAGAAGCTCGCGAGCGAGCTGATCGCGCTCAACTACGGCCGCACCGGATTCAACCGCGTCGCCGTGTTCAGGCCGCACAATGTCTACGGCACCGACATGGGCTTCGAGCATGTGGTCCCGGAGCTGGCGCTCCGTGCCGACGAGCAGGTGAAGGCGCAGCCCACAGGCAAGGTGCGCTTCCCGATCCAGGGCGACGGCAGGCAGACCCGCGCCTTCATCCACGTCGACGACTTCACCACCGGCCTCGTCACCGTGATCGACAAGGCGCCGCACCTTTCGATCACGCATATCGGCAATCCCGAGGAGCTCACCATCGCCGAGGTCGCGCGCCGCATTGTCGGCTGTTTCGGCCGCGAGGCCGAGCTGGTGTTCGGCGACTCCCCGGCCGGCCAGACCCCCAGGCGCTCTCCCGACATCGGCAAGCTCCGGACGCTCGGATTCGAGCCCAAGATTCCCTTTGCCGAGGGCATCGCCCCGGTGGTCGACTGGTATGTGAAGAACCGACACCTGAAGCCCAAGGGCGACAAATGACCGAGGCCCTTTCCCGTCCCGTCACCCATTGCCAGATCTGCGGCGGCCAGCGGCTCAAGTCGATCCTGTTCCTGGCCTATGTCGCGCCGGTGAACACCATGGCCCGGGTCGGAACGCGCGCCGAGGAGCAGCCTACGTTCCCGCTGGAATGGCTGCGCTGCGAGGACTGCTCGCTGGTCCAGATCGGCACCGAGGTGAAGCCCGAGGTGCTGTTCCCGCCGACATACCCCTATCGCAGCGGCACCACGCGGATCCTCCGCGACAACTTCGCCGACCTCCAGCGCGAGGCGACGCCGATCGTCGGATTGGGCAAGGAAGACCTCGTCGTCGACATCGGCTCGAACGACGGTACGCTGCTGTCGAACTTCCACAACGCCGGCAACAAGGTGCTCGGCATCGAGCCGTCGGGCGCGGGCGACGTCGCCAACGGGAAGGGGATCCGCACCTGGATCGCCTTCTTCGGCAAGGCGACCGCGGCGAAGGCCCGGAAGGAGATCGGCGCCGCCAAGCTGATCACCGCCGCCAATGTCTTCGCCCATATCGGCGATGTGCATGGCGTCGTCGACGGCATCCTCGAGCTTCTCGGACCGAAGGGCGTCTTCATCTCCGAGAACCACTATCTCGGCGACCTGATCCGCACGCTCCAGTACGACACGATCTATCACGAGCATCTCCGCTACTACTCGGTCGGCAGCCTGAACGAGCTGTTCGCGCGTCACGGCATGGAGATCTTCCATGTGCGCCGCATTCCGACCCATGGCGGCTCGATCCGCGTCTATTCGGCGCGCAAGGGCGAGCGGAAGATCGAACCGAGCGTGAAGGCCTTCCTCGACGAGGAGCGCGAGCAGGGCCTGCAGGACGGCAAGGTTTTCGACGAGTTCCGCCGCCGCGTGCGCCAGTCGAAGCTCGACCTGCATGCGCTGATGGCGCCGATGAAGAAGGCCGGGCATCGCATCTACGGGATCGGCGCGCCGAGCCGCGCGTCGACGCTGATCAACTACGTCGGCATCGATTCCGAGCTGATGGAATGCGTGCTGGAAGTGCCGGGATCCGACAAGCTCAACAAGTACATCCCCTCGACCCGCATCCCGGTGCTGGACGAGGCGAAGCTGCTCGCCGACCAGCCCGAATACGCGCTGTTCCTCTCCTGGCACATCGGCGAGGAGCTGGCGCCGAAGCTCCGCGAGAAGGGCTTCAAGGGCAAGTTCATCGTGCCGCTGCCGACGCCTCGGGTGCTGGACGTCTGATGGGCCGCCCGATCGCCATCGTCGGCGTCGACAAGGATCTGATCGATCTGATCCAGACGATGCCGGAATGGGATCTCGCCGGCGTGTTCGACATGCACCCGGCGGCGGACGCGCTCGGTGCGCCCCATCTCGGCGGCGACGATGCATGGGCCGACGTGAAGGCGCAGCGCCCGGACCTCGCCGTCGTGCTGTCGATCGATCCGACCGGGCTCAAGTCGAAGCTGGTCACGCATTACGGACGTGATCGCCTGCAATCCGTGATCGCGCCGGACGCCTATGTCGCGAAGAGCGCCGCGCTGGGGGCCGGCTGCATCGTGCAGCGTGCCGCCCATGTGGGACCGGACGCGGTGCTGGGCGTCTCGGTCAAGATGAACGTCGGCGCCACGGTGCACCACGACGCCAGGATCGGCGACTGCGTGACGCTGGCGCCCGGATGCCGGATCCTCGGCAACGTCACGCTCGAGGATCGCGTCTATGTCGGCTCGCACGCCGTGATCCTGCCGCGCGTCAAGGTGGGGAAGGGTGCCACGATCGGCGCCGGCGCGGTGGTCGCCGCCGACGTGCCGGAAGGCATGACGGTGGTCGGCGTGCCGGCCAGGCCGCTGGAGCGCCGCCGCAAGCGGGTGCCATTGCCGTGAGCAAGCCGATTCCCTGGTTCTCCGTCGAGACGGGGCCCGAGGAGACCGCGAAGGTCAACGAGGTCATCGCCTCCAACTACATCAACGACGGCAATGTCACGCGCGAGTTCGAGCGGCGCTGCGCCGAGGTTCTGGGCGTGAAGCATTGCGTCGGCGTCACCAGCGGCACCATCGGCATCGCGCTGTCGCTGATGGCGGTCGGTATCGGCCCCGGCGACGAGGTGATCGTGCCGGACCTGACCTTCATCGCGACGGCGAACGCGGTCCGCCTGACCGGCGCCTCGGTCAAGCTTGTCGACGTCGAGCCCAGGCGCTTCGCCCTCGACATCGCCAAGGCCGAGGCGGCGATCGGGCCGCGGACGCGCGCGATCGTGCCGGTCGACGTCAACGGTCGCGGGGCAGACTACGTGGCGCTCGAGGCGCTGTGCAGGAATCGCGGACTGGAGCTGATCTGCGACGCGGCCGAGGCCTTCGGTTCGCGTTTCCAGGGACGGCCGCTCGGCAGCTTCGGCCGTGCCTCCGCCTTCTCCTTCTCGGCCAACAAGACCGTGACCACCGGCCAGGGCGGTATGGTCGCGACCAACGAGGACGCAGTCCACGACCGGCTGCGCGAACTCAAGGACCAGGGGCGGCGCCATCAGGGTACCGGCGGCAACGACCTGCATCCGGTGCTGGGCTTCAACTTCAAGCTGACCAACCTTCAGGCTGCCGTCGGTCTCGCGCAGATCGATCGCCTGGAGAAGCGCCTCGAGGGCTTCCGAAAGCGGAACCGCTGGTACCAGGAACTGCTCGGCGACTGTCCCGGCATCGTGCTCCCGGCGGTCGACCACAATGGCGGCGAGATCACGCAATGGACCGATGCGCTGATCGACCGCGCCGACGACGTCGAGAAGGCGTTGACCGCCGAGAAGATCGGCAGTCGCCGCTTCTGGCTGCCGATCCATCGGCAGGACAGCTACAAGCTCGCCGATGAGGGATTCGAATCCTCGATCGATGCGTCGGCCAGAGGCCTCTGGCTTCCGTCGCACTTCTCGCTGACCCAGGAGGAGGCCGAGCGCGCGGCTTCCGTCATCCGTCGCGTGCTCACCGGACGGGCATGACCGGGCGGTCGGACGCAGACTCCGGCGCTCGCATATACGATCCGATCGTCGACTCGGCGCGGAAGCATCGCCAGGCGGGCAAACCTGACCTTGCCGTGCCGTTGCTCGAGCTCGTGCGCAAGGCGGCGCCCGGAAATTCCGAGGCGCGGCGCGAACTCGGCCTTTCCCTGGTTGCGCTCGGCCACGGCGACGGCCTCAGGATGCTGGAAAGCGCCTTCGCCCTCGATCGGACCAACGCGGCGTTGGCCGTCGATCTCGGCGAAGTGCGTCTCGGCGTGGGCGACGTCGCGCGTGCGATCGCCCTCCTGCGCGCGGCGACGGTGCTGGCTCCTGACGACGCTGCCCTGCTTCTGAGGATCGCCAAGGCATACAGCCGAGCTGGTCGCGTGCCGGATGCCGAGACCATGATCGGACGCGCGCAAGCGATGCGCGCGAATTTCGGCGAGGCGCATGTGCTGCGCGGCATGCTGCTGTACCGGAGCGGACGGCTGCAGGAGGCGATGCAATGCTTCCATCGCTCCTTCGTCGAGGATCCGTCCTACAGCGAGGGCGTGGTGGCGCTCGTCAGCACGCTCCAGGAGGCCGGCGCGCCGCCTGAGCTCGTTCTGCCGATGGCGCGGATCGCCGCCGAGCGGCTGCCAAGCGAACCCTCGGTCGTCATTCCCGTCGTCCAGCTGCTGCGCGACATCGGCGAGGAAGCCGAGTCCATCCGCTTCGCCTCGCCGCTGATCCGCCACCAGATGGACCAGGTGGCGAAGGACGAGATCGGACGCTTCGGCATCCGGGTTCTCAAGCCCGACGTCATGCTGGACCGCATCGGCGAGCTCGCCTTCCAGCTCGACCTGCACGTGAAGATGAAGCAGCTCGGCTGGCTGCCGCCTTGCGTCTCCATCCTGCTGGCGCCCCGCGAGCGCATCGTCAACCGGTCCTTCCTCGAGTACTGGCGGCCCCACATCTCCATCGTCGAGGATCCCGCGCACATCGCGGCGCTGGCGCCGCTCGCCGACCGCGTGCCGTTCAATCCCGTCTACGTCGCATTGCCCGACGGGCGGGCGATGTCGAAGAACCGCGCCTACTTCGCGGTCCAGGAGGAGTGGCAGCGGCAGGGGAGGGGCGCGCTTCTCGACCTGACCCGACGGCACATGGAGCGCGGCGGCGAGGAGATGCGCCGCCTCGGCGTGCCTGAGGGTGCGTGGTTCGTCTGCGTGCATGCCCGCGAGTCCGGCTACATGAAGGAGCAGGGGCTGTCGTCGGAGATGGCGCGCAACGCCGACATCAACGCCTATCTGCCGGCGATCCGGGAGATCACGCGGCGGGGCGGATGGGTGATGCGCCTCGGCGACGCCAGCATGACGCCATTGCCGAAAATGGAGCGCGTGATCGACTACGCGCTGTCGGACGCCAAGTCGGACTGGATGGACGTCTATCTGACCGCATCGTGCCGTTTCGTCCTCGGCACCAGCTCGGGCATCTCGCTCGTCGCCTCGATGTTCGGCGTGCCGATTTCGGCGGCGAACTTCTTCCCGAGCGGCGAGCGCCTGCATACGTCGAGGGACGTCTGGATCCCGAAGCTGGTCCGCGAGCGCGCGCGCGGTCGGCTGCTCACTTTCGACGAGTGCCTGTCGATGCCGCTCGCGCTGATCTATGATGCGCAGCGCCTGCCGGCCAGGGGCCTGGAAACGCTCGACAGCGCGCCAGAGGATATCCTCTCCCTCGCGATCGAGATGCTCGATCGCACCGACGGCACCATCGTCTACAGCGCCGAAGATGAATCGCTGCAGCGTCGCTGGGATCAGTTGGGCGAATCATTCGCAACTGGACACGTCGGAAGCCGGGTCGGGCGTGGCTTCCTGTTGCGGCATCGCCACCTGTTTCGCCCCTTCTGACCGCGCGAGCGGGGGCCGCCCGCTTGCCGGTGATGGCGCCCAAGCCTACATTTGCGTCCTGCCGGCACGAACCTGAAGCCGGTCCCGATTAGAGGGGGCTACTGGTGACCGGAAGCATGCCGCCGACCTACGATTTCGCCGAGCGCGACCGGTATTACTGGTCCGCGTTCGAGCAGATCGTCGAGCAGCAGGGCTTCAAGCTCGAGGACGTGATTCGGAACTGGTCGGCCTATGTGATGCGCCGGGACCTGATCCGGTTCCTCTCGCACTACGAGCTTTTCAAGATGGTGGTCGACCTGCCGGGATCGATTCTCGAGCTCGGTGTCTTCCGCGGCGCCAGCTTCTTCTCCTGGTCGAACCTGCTCGAGACCTTCTGCCCGTTCGACCGCCATCGGAAGGTCTTCGGCTTCGACACATTCGAAGGCCTCGGCCAGTTCACCAAGGAGGACGCGGCCGACTCCCAGGGCAAGGTGCTGAAGCCCGATCCGTCGGTCCTGAGGCTTCCCGGCGCGTTCAAGTCGGACGCCGGGATGATGCTGAAGCTGGTCGAGATGCACAACGCCGACAGCCTGTTCCCGAACATGGACAGGTCGAACCTGATCGTCGGCGACATCCTTCAGACTCTGCCGAAGTTCCTCGACGACAACCCCGGTCTTCGGCTGAGCCTCGTCTACTTCGACGTCGATCTCTATGCGCCGACCCGGGCGGCGCTCGACCTGCTCTATCCGCGCGTCGTCGAGGGCGGCGTCCTTTGCTTCGACGAGTATTCGCTGATGGCTTGGCCCGGCGAGACCAAGGCGGTCGACGAGTTCATGGCGACGCTGCCTGAGAAGCCCGTCATCCGGAAGTTCCCCTGGGCGCAGACGCCGTCCGGCTACTTCGTCAAAGGCGCGCGCTGATCGTGGCCGCCGCTCCCGATCGCCTCTACGTCGACGGTCGGAACTTCGATGCGGCCTCCGTGCGCAAGACGTTCGACGAGTTCGGCGCGATCGTCTTCAAGGGCGGGCTGGAAAGGGAGGCGGTGGACGGCTACGCGCAGGCCCTTCACCGGCTGGCGCTCGCCCGTCTCGCAAGCCTCGGCAAGACGCCGGTCCGCGCCGACGATCTCGATGCCTGCGGGCGCCAGCTGTTCGATCTCGATCCGGCCAATCTCGGCGACCTGTTCCATATCGCCCGCGAGATCCGCGAGCAGTACGAGCTGCTCTTCGCGCCGGGTATGCAGCGGGCGATCTCCGCCCTCATGCCGACGGCGGTGATCCAGATCGTGCCCGAAAGCTGCGGAATCCGCATGGATTCGCCCAGGCAGGACGAGCGCGGCTTTCACTGGCACTACGACTACGCCTATATCGCCACCTCGCTCGACGGCGTCACCGGATGGGCGCCGCTCCTGCCTTTGACCGCCGAGATGGGCTGGCTCCGCGTGCTGCTCGGCTCGCACAAGCAGGTGCATCCCATCGACATCCACGAGCGTCCGACCGTTCAGGGCACGTTCGTCGGCCATCACGTCTTCTCGCTGCACGATCCGGATATCGACGCGTTCGAACGCGACGGCGTGGACGTGGCGGACGTGCAACCGGGCGATCTCCTGGTCCTGCATTGCTGCCTTCTGCACCGGAGCGGCCGGAACCGCGGTGACCGGGCCCGATGGACGGCCCTTTGCCGCTTCGGCAACGGGCTCGATCCGGCGATCGTGAAGCGCGGCTGGCGCAGCGTGCGCGACGGCGACGGGGCACGACTGTTCACCGAGCTGCACCCGCATCTCGTCCATCACGTGCGCGATTCGTCAGACTGAACCCGAGGCCCAGGATCCCCATGGAACCGAGATTCGCATCCACCGTCGACGGGAACCTGCTGTCGCGGGCGAACCTGCTGCAGTTCGTCCGCGCCTTCCTCAGGGCGTCCGACATGAGCCGCGGCTACTACATGGAATTCGGCGTCCTGAACGGCTCTTCCCTGGTCGAGTCCTGGGGGATGCTGCGCGGCCTGCTGACGCACCTCTACGGCTTCGACAGCTTCGCGGGCCTTCCGGCCTTGTCCAGCGAGGACGACACCTCGAAGAGCCTGATGCCCGCTTTCGACCAGGGCAATTTCCGCTCGATGTCGCGCGAGCGCGTGCACGAGACAGTGCTGGCGGCGACCCACGGGCTCGATCCCGCGCTGCTGACCCTGACCGAGGGCTTCTACGAGAAGTCGCTGCCGAAGTTCGATGTCGCGCAGCTCAAGGACAAGGGGCCGTGCCTCGTCGCCCATGTCGACTGCGACCTCTACTCGTCGTCGCTCGACGTGTTCAAGTTCCTCGACGGCATCGTCACCACCGGAACCTGGCTCCTGCTCGACGACTACTGGTGCTATCGCGGATCCCCGAAGCATGGCCAGCGCCGCGCCTTCGAGGAGTGGATGGCGGGTTCGTCCCGGATCGGTGCCACGTCCTACACGCCCTACGGCGGGTTCTGCCAGGCGTTCATCCTCTACGAGAAGTAAGGCACGCGCCCATGGGCCCTCTCCGCTCCGCCGACCTCGAGCACTACCGCCGCCACGGCTTCGCGTATCTGCGCGGCGCGGTTCCGGCGGCGCTGATCGAGGAGGGCCGGCGCATCATCCAGCCCTGGGTCGACTTCCAGATCGAGGAGTGGCGCAAGGAAGGCCGGATCGATCGCGACTATCGCGAGGAGGATTTCTGGCATCGGCTGCTGGTGGCGTGGCGGGCTGCCGGGAAACCGATGTTCCGGCGGCGCCCGAACCGCTTCCTGGTCAATCCAGAGATGTTCGCTTTCTTCCATGACCGGACGCTGCTCGGGATCGCAGGGCAGATATTGGGCACGCCCGAGCTCAGCGTGCACGGGATCTTCAACGCCCGCCCGCAGCTTCCCGGGGCGAAGTGGACCGATACGCCGTGGCACCAGGACAGCCAGTACTGGATCCTGGACTACGGCGCTCCCGAACCCGACACCGAGCGGCGCACCCATGTCCTGACGATGTGGATCCCGCTGCAGTCGGTCGATGCGCTGTCCGGCGGACTGCATGTGATGTCGAAGGTCGACACCGCCGACATCCTGTTCGATCTCCAGGACTACGACTACGAGAACACCGGCTTCTTCGGACTGATGCCCGAGGACATCGCGCGCTTTCCGAAGGTCTCCGAGCCGATGGCGCCGGGTGACGTGCTGATCTTCGACCAGCGTACCCCGCATGGCGCCGAGCCGAACGAGGCTGAGCGCATCCGCTGGTCGATCGATGTCCGCTACGAGGCGACGGCGACCGCGACGGTGGTCGGACGCAAGTTCGGCTTCGTGGCGCAGGCCGCGAACGCCTCAGCCGCGGATACCTACGAGGCTTGGGCCAAGCGCTGCGGGAAGTAGAGGCGGGGCCGCTCTAGGCGGCTTTCGACAGGATCGCCTCGGCCCGGCGGTCGACTTCCGGGCGTGCATCGTCGAGGAAGGCCGAAAAACCGAAGACCTTGTCGCGCCGCCGCCAGTAGTCCGAGCGGGCGAGCTTGGCGCGTGCCGTGTCCTTGAGGCGGACGAGCTCGTCCCGCTGCGCCTCGCCGAGCCGCGCCTGAAGGGCATAGAGAGCCGAGGCCATCAGAGCATCCTCGGGGTAGGCATGCTGCAGCGCCCCCATCCAGCGGACGGCCTGGCGGAGCCTGACGTCGGAAGCGGTGTCGAGCGCCGGCATCTTCAGGAAGTTCGAGACCGTGTTGAAGGCGAACCAGATCTCGCGGAGCTGGGCGCGCGTCGGCTCGATCGCCGGATCCAGGTCGAAGATGTCGTACCCTTCGGCCATCGGCTCGGCCTTGGCCTTCCTGAACTGGCCGCCTCGGACCGGGTTGAAGCTGACGTGCTGGCCGTCCTTGTGCTCGGTCTCGACCACGCCGCCGGAAGTGCCGCCGACCGCCTTGTAGAGCTCGGTGTTCTTCAGGTGCTGGTAGACGTAGAAGTTCTGCCAGTCGAGCCGGGCGGCGACGGAAACGCGGAAAGAGTCCAGCATCTGGTGGAACTTCTCGCCGGGGAATCCCATGATGAAGTTCACCGCCACCAGCATCGACGGATAGTTTTGCGCCACCTCGGCGAAGGCGAAGAACGTCTCCAGGCTAGCCGGCTTGTGGATCGCCTTCAGCACGTCCGGATTGCCGGATTCCAGGCCGATCTTGTAGCCGATGCAGTGGCTCCGCTGCATCGCGTCGAGCACTTCCGGCTTCAACGCGGACGCGATCAGCCCGTTGTTCGCCGCCCAGGTCACGTCGGGGAGACGCTCGGCGATCATGTCGAACAGCTCGATGATGCCGTCTCGATCGTAGAGCAGGTCGTCGTCCAGCCAGTCGAAGTGGCGGATGCCGTGCTCGTGGCGGAGCTTCTCCATCTCCTTGACCACGCCGTCATTGTCGCGGACGCGCACCGACTTGCCGTTGAAGTTGCGCACGCCGCAGAAGCTGCAGCGGGCCCGGCAGCCGCGCCTCGAAAGCACGGTCGCGAACGGCACGTCGATGCCGTTCATGCGCGAGAAGTTCGAAAGCGAACCCTGGCGGTGATAGAGCGCGATCGGCACCTTGGCCAGCTCGTCGCGGATGTCGAGGTCGACCTCGCCGCCGGAATGCATCGCGGTCTGGCGATGCGCGCCGTCGAGGTCCTTGAAGGCGACGTTGATCGGACCGGAGCGCCGCTCGCCGCGGCGCCAGGCGTAGAAGCTCTCGATGCCGCCTTCGCCCTCGTGGCAGAAGACGAGATCGGCCAGCCCGTCGTCGAGGATCTTCTCCGGATCGGCCGACGCGGCGACGCCGCCGGCAAAGATCGCCGCCTTTGGCTTCAGCTCGCGGATCCGCCGGCAGACGCGGATGAACTCGGCGTAGGTGTTGTCGAACATCAGCGAGACGCCGATGACAGGGTTCTCGATGCCGGCCAGCGCCTCCTCGAGAGCCCGCTCCCAGGCAGGAAGCACCGTGTCCTTGCCCTTCTGGGCGGCATCCAGCGTGACGAAGTTGAGGTCGAGCAGCCGGGTCTCGAGGCCGAGGCCCCGGAAGGTCGCCGCCAGGTAGAACAGGGCGTGCGGGGGATAGGCAAAATATCCCCGGCTCCTGGCCACTTCGGGCTCGATCAGCTCCAGCGGAACCTGCGGTACCTGGATCAGGACGGCGCCGCCTTCGAGCTCGAAACCGGCCATTCGCCGCGCCAAGGCATTGGCGACGTCGGCGGCGCTGCCGGCGGTCTTGAGGGCGGTGGTCACGGCCTGAAAGGACTCCGAGTCTCAGTCACGGGAACAAACTAGCACAAATGGTGCCAATGCCGGTGCTGGCCCTCAGGTGGCCTTTCCCTCGCCGTTCCGCAAGCGGCGGAAGACCGCGTAGTGGGCCGGCTGGCCCCAGGCTTTGAGGAAGGCCGGATCGGTCGAGGCGAAAGCGGCGATGGCGCCGGTGTCGCCGCCGTAGACCAGCCGAGAGAGGGCGGCGAGGGCGTCGAGCGAGGCGCCGGCCTCGGCACGGACCGCATCGGCCGGTGCGTAGAGGCGGGTGGGGTCCGCAACGGCTTCTCCGAGGGCGGTCAGGCCGTCGGCTATTTCCTTCCAGGGCGCCGCCGCGTCGTCGGCCGCGGCGGCCTCCAATCCGGCGATCACTCGATCGACCTGGGCGGCGAGCTGCGCGACCTCGCGCTCGTCGCCGTAGGCGAAGAGGCTGCGGCCGACAGCGTGCGCGATCTTCATGCGCGGAAGGTGCCGTGCGACTTCGGATACCACGGCCGCCGGGGTCTCTATGGCCTTGTGCCATCCCATCCTGAGCTCGTCGCGATAGCGCGGCCAGGATTGGTAGAAGCCGAAACCCGCCTCCGCGAGCTCGGCTACGAGCGCGCCGGCATCGAGCGTGAAGCGCGTCGACGAATACGGGTTGTCCAGCACGTCCATGACCCAGGATTCGAAGCGCCGGACATGGGGGATGGCATTCCACTTCGCCCCGAAAAGGCGGCGCGCGCTGTCGACGGTGGCGCCCCCGGCCAGCTGGCCGAAGCGGCGGTGGACGGCGCGATGGAACAGTTCGACCAGGAAGGACGCGCGCTCGTAGAAGAAGAGCACCAGCAGGCCGCCGGGCGCGACCGACAGGGAGACGGTCTCGATCCAGGCGGATGTCGGCTTCACCGTCTGGATGAAGCCTTCGGCCACGACCACGTCGTAGGTCCGCTTGGGCCGATACTGCTGGATGGCGGCGTCGTCGAGGGTGCCTAGACTGTCGCTGAGGCCGAAGTGACGGAAATAGGCCTCGATCTGCGGCCAGGATTTCCGGTTGGGCTCGACCAGGTCGACCGTGGCGCCCCATCGTGCGAACACCAGCGCGTTCTCTCCGGTGTCCGGGCCGAACTCGAGCACGCGCGCGCCGGCGAAGACGCGAGGCGGCAGGTTCAGCTTCTCCGTGAAGATCCGCTCGCGCATCGCCGCGTGGCGGTCGAGGTCTTCCTCGGTGCGCAGGTTCCCGAAGGTCGGCGAGAGGCCCTTCGCCTCGTAGTAGGCGTGCATCCGCCCGGGTTCGGCCGTGCTCACGCGGCGCGGAGCCCGAGCTGGGCCGAGGCGCGATCGAGCTCGGCCATGATGTCCTTGGGCGAGAGGACCGAGAAGACGATCGCGGCGCGGCGCGCCATGCCCATCGCCTTGGCGGTGACCACGCCGTCGTTCTCCGTGTTGACGGCGAGCAGGCAGACGAAAGGCCGGGTCTCTTCGGCGATGACGGAGGAAGGCTTCACCTCGATGCCGGTTCCCGGCAGGAACATGCCGTGGCGCTGAGGCTGGTCGTCGACCGCGTAGTCGATCAGGCTGCCGAGATCGGCCCAGTTGGTCAGCGTGTTGGCGCGGTTGCCGGCGCCGTAAAGTATGACCGCGTGGCCGTTGGCGCGGGCATGTGCGAGCACGTCTCGCAGCCGGGACCGATAGGCGCTGGCGCGCTCCTCGTAGCCAGAGACATTGTCGAGATGGCCTGCGAGATCGCCATCCTTCCGGCGGAGAGCGCCCTTCTTGGCGCAGACCGCGATCGTGCCGCCGGAGTAGTTGTAGCGTTCGCGCCGGACGACGCCGTAGTCGAAACGTCCGAGCGTCGCCTCGAGCGTCATCTCGGTGAAGGAGTTGACGTGCTCCTCCCACATCATCGTGACGTCGCCCGAGGCGAAGCCGCGTTCGCAATCGGGAACGTCGACGAACAGCACGCCTCCAGGCTTCAGCAGCGCGTCGACGCTGCGGAAGAAGTCGGGAAGGCGGGTCAGGTGCTCGAGCACCTGGCGCACGACGATGACGTCGATGCGCCCGCGCTCGGAGGCCAGCCTGGCGGCGAGCGGCGGGTCCAGCATCTCGTTGACGATCTCGAGGCCGAGCTCTCGAGCATAGCCGCTGGCGACCCGGTTCGGCTCGATGCCCAGCACCGGCGCGAACCCCGCCTGGCGGGCTTCCTTGAGAAAGAGGCCGTCATTGCTGCCGATCTCCAGCATCGAGGGGCCCGGCGTCTCCGCCAGGATCATCCGGAGCTCGTCGGCGATGTGCGGTTGGGGTTTCCAGCCGGAGAAGCAATAGTTGAACTCGCGATAGAGCTCTTCCGGATCGATCGGCTCGGCGATCTGCACGAGCCCGCACGCCCGGCACAGGACCTCGCGGAACGGATAGCGCGTCTCGGTTTCGTCCTTCCGGGTGCGCATCCGGTGCGCGATCGGCATCGGCCCGAAGTCGAGCGCCGGCGCAATGTCGGCGGATCCGCAGAGCCTGCAGGTCGTCATGCGGCGCTCCTCAGCCCGTCGATGTAGCGCTGCGCCTCCGCCTCGTTCTTGCCGTCCGGCGACCAGGCGGCCCATTCGGTCTTCGCCGGATCGAACGGACCCGCCGTCACCTCGTGGAAGACGAGCCAGTCGGACTCGATCAGCAGCGAGTGGAACACCGCGTCGTCGATCCGGTAGTAGCGGCAGGCATCGTCGCCGATCGGCACGCGCCGGCGCGGCGTGCCCTGGTCGTCGAAGAAGATCGCGGTGGCGCGGCCTTCCATCACGTGGAGCGACTCGGGCTTGCCGAGATGGCGATGCGGGCGGACATAGGCATCGCGGCCATGGACGATCAGCATCTCGTGCAGGCCGCTGTCGGGTGACGGATGCGTGCAGAGGCGCGTCCGCCGGCGCGGGGTCTCGGCGGCGCGGGCCTTCAGGAACGCGATCTCCTCCGGCCCTACGAGCGTGATGCCGTCGGCGGTGTAGTAGACCTCGTCGTTGATCTTGCGGACCGCCTGCATCACCCGATCTTCGCTGCCACCGCCTGCCGGCAGATCGTCTCGATCGACCGGATTTCAAGCCCGGTCGCCGCGACCAGCTTGGCCGGCACGATGGTACTGTCGAGCGGGCGCGGCTCCAAGGTCGGGAAGTCGGCGAAGCGGCAAGGCTCGATTCGGCCGGTGAAGCGTCGTCCGGCCCGATGCCATGCGGCGATCAGCATTTCCAGCATTTCGAGCCGCCCTGCGTCCTCTGGATTGCCGAGATGGAAGAGGCCCGTCAGCCTCCGATCCATCAACCGCACGAGGCCCTCGGCCACGTCGTCTACGTGAATCGGGGAGAAGCGGTTGTCGGCGGCGACCCGGATCGTCTTGTTCTCAGCGAGGTCGCCGAGCCAGCCGGTGAAGAGCGTGCGGTCGCCGGGCGTCGTGCCGACGACGCGCGCGAGGCGAACGACGAGCGCGGGCTTGCCCTTGAGGTGCCGCTCGACCTCGAGCTTGAGCCGCCCGTAGGTCATCAGCGGGTTGGGCGCGTCGGTCTCGACATAGGTGCCCTTGCTTCCGTCGAACACCGACTCGGTCGAGGTGAACAGCGGGGTGACGCCACGCTCCAGCAGGCGGTCGAGGATCTCGATCGTGCGCTCGACGTTGAGCCGCCGGGCGCGCGCGGGATCCTTGGCGCAGCGGTCGGGATTGGACTCGGCGAAGAGCACCACCGCATGCCGGAACGGTCCGTGGCGATCGAGCAGCGGGTCGACCGCATCGGTCAGCGCGTCGAAGCGCGGCCAGTCCTCGGGGCCCGTGCCGCGATGGGTGGCGACGGCGCGGTCGCCGAGACGCGCCGCCAGCGCCCGGCCGATGGCGCAGGAGCCGCCGAGAACGAGGACACGGTCACTCGAAGTAGATGAAGCCATGGTCGCCGGTATATCCGGCCTGCGCCTGGACCCAGCTCCAGGACGCCGGCGACAGCAGGCTCTCGCAGGTGAGCTGCCAGTACATCAGGTTCGCGCGCTCGCGCTCGTTGCGGAACGACTCGACCATGACGTATTTTCGCGGGCCCCGTCCGACGCGCTCGATCTCGGCGAAGGCGGCGATCGCCTGCTCGACCGGCAGGTTGTGCAGCGTGCCGAGGGAGACCACGACGTCGAAGCTGCCCGAGACGAAGGGCAGGGCGCGGGCGTTGCCGACGGCGAGATGCGGCTTCACCTCCGGCTTCGCGTTGACGATGCCGTATTCGGAGATGTCGAGACCGAACACCTCGACCCCCGGGACCGACTGCGCGATCTCATGCAGAAGGAAACCCTTGCCGCAGCCGACGTCGAGCACGCGCTCGCCCGACTTGATGCCGTAGTGGGCAGCGAGCCGGTCCGCCAGCGGCCGCCACCGTCCGTCGTAGCGATAGCCGCCGTAACCGTATTGCCGGGGGCCGTCCCAGTACTCGGCACCGAAGCGCTTGGCGGTTGTCGCGCACTCGGCTTTGTCGAACTGGGTGACGCGCGCGACGTAGTCGCGCTTTGTCTTTCCATGCATCTCCTGCAGGAAGTCGATCTGCGCCATCAGAGGGATTTCGGCGCGTGAGCGAGCGCGCGCTGGACCAGCCAGATGTCCTCGATGCGGCCGATGTCCTCGGCCGAGCGCAATACCTGGCCTTCGAGCGCCGTATGAAGCTGGGCCTTGGCCTCGAGCACGCGGCGATAGACCTCGTGCCGGCGCTCGGACGCTTCGGGCAGCATGAAGAGCGTGTAGCAGACGACGCCCTCGAGGCGCGGCAGCTCGGCGAGAACCTCGTTCAGCATCATGTAGCAGGCGGGCATCGTGTATTCGGCGGCGGCCAGAAGATAGGTCAGGCGATTGCGCTGGCAGTAGTCGCGGATCACCAGGTTCTGGACCGCCTGCGGGGTCCGGTTTCCGAGGACCGGCCGGCTGCCGATGTATCCCCGGAACCCGGCCCGGGCCGGGTCACTCGCCGAAGCCATCGGGCAGCTTGTAGGCGAGGCCGAGGCGTGTCGCCGGCCGCATCGTGATCGGCTCGAAGAACTCGCCGAGGCGCTTGTCGGCATAGGGCGTGAACAGGCCCTTGAAGCGGCAATTGAAGGTCCAGCGCGTCGTCTTCTCGGCGTTGATGCGGTTGCCGTGGATCAGGTTCTGGTCGAACAGCAGGTACTGGCCGTAGTCGACGTTGAGGAAGCGCGCGTCCGCCTCGAAGTCGCGGTAGAGCGCCTCGACACCCTGGTCGCTATAGGTCGGGAGCTTCGCCGCCGCCTTCGCGTTGGCGGCGGGCGGCAGGATGAACATGCTCTTGGTCGCCAGGCAGTCCACCAGCGGCAGCCAGACCACGACCTCGAAGGGCGAGTCGCCGGACCAGGTGTCGGTATGCGCCGGCAGCAGCGAGCTTTCGTCGCCGGGAAGCTGGATCGACAGGTTGGCGCGGCGCTGCATCGCGAGCTCGTTGCCGACCAGGGCGGCGAGCGCCTTCTCCGCGAGCCCGTAATAGGCGCGGCGGAACCAGCTCTCGCCGTTGATGCCGGCGATCATGGCCAGCCGGAAGGCGTTGAGCTTGTCCGCGCCGACATGGGCATGGATGTCGTCGAGGAATGCCTTCGGGTCGTTCGGCGGATCGAGGCCGAGCTGGTGCGCGGCGAGCTCGGCGACGCGCGCCTGGATGCGGTCGAGCGCGGCGCGATCCTCGACCGCGCGGACGACGTACCCTTCCTTGAGGAAGGCGTCGGCGAGGATCCGGTCCTCGTTCGAGAGGAAGCCGCCGGTCATCGGAAGAACCCGTTGACCGTCTCGGCGATGCGGCGGACCTCGTTCTCGGTCAGGAACTGGTGGATCGGCAGCGACAGGATGCGGCCGGATTGTCGCTCGGTCACCGGCAGGTCGCCCGGCTTGCAGCCGAGCCTGGCCGCGGCCGGCTGCAGGTGGATCGGGATCGGGTAGTGGATCGCCGAGCCGATGCCGTTCGCATGCAGGTGCTCGCGCAGCGCGTCCCGACGGTCGACCTGGACGACGAAGGTGTGGAAGGTGTTGAACTCCTCCTGCCGGCACGGCGGGTGGAACACGTGCTTCGTGTCCAGCAGCCGGCGGTAGAGATCGACGTTGGCGCGGCGCCGGGCGATGACCGTATCCAGCCGGTCGAGCCGCATCAGCAGCAGCGCTGCCTGCAGCGTGTCGAGGCGCGAGTTGATGCCCCACTCGGCCACCGTGTTGCGGTCGCTCTGGCCGTGGTTGCGTAGCTTCCGGATGCGCTCGGCGACGTCCGCATGCCGTGTCGAAAGAAATCCCGCGTCGCCGGCGGCATTCAGGTTCTTCAGAGGGTGCAGCGAGAAGCCTGCGGCATCGCCCCAGGCGCCGGCCTGGCGGTCGAGCAAAGTCGAGCCGATCGACTGCGCCGCGTCCTCGATCACCTTGAGGTCATGGCGGCCGGCGATCTCCTGGATCGCCGGCATGTCGCAGATGCGGCCCGTCAGATGCACCGGCATGATCGCCTTCGTGCGGGGCGTGATCGCCGCCTCGATCTTCGCGGGGTCCATCAGCTGGTCGGGTTTCACGTCGACGAATACCGGCGTGGCGCCCACATGGGCGATGGTGGCGGCCGAAGCGACGAACGAATTGGACTGGGTGATGACCTCGTCGCCGCGGCCGATGCCGAGGGCGAGGAGCGCCAGCATCAGCGCGTCGGTACCGGAATTGAGGGCGACCACGTGGCCGAAGCCGAAACGACTGGCGAGCTTTGCTTCGAACTCGGCGACCGCTTCGCCCAGGATGAAATCGCCTTTTGAGAAGACCCGATCGACGGCAGCGTGGATCTCGTCCTTCTCGGCCGCGTATTGGGCCTTGAGGTTGACGTAGGGGATGTCGAGGCCGGAGGAGGAGCGCATCCCGGACGTCTTCAGCGGCCGCGGTAGAAGTCGCGCACCGTCTCGATCACGAAGTCCTGCTCCGCGCGCGACAGATGCTGGTCGACCGGGAAGCTCAGGACCTCGTCCGCCTGCCGGTCGGAGACCGGGAAGTCGCCCAGCTTGTGGCCGATGTGCCGGAGGCCTTCCTGGCGGTAGATGGGGATCGGGTAGTGGACCTTGGCGGAGATCCCGGCCTTCAGGCAGTGCGCGTGCAGCGCGTCGCGGTCCTCGGCGAAGATCATGTAGAGGTGGAACACGCGCTTCACGCGGTTCGAGCGCGGCGGCACGCGAACCTGCCTGGTGTCGGCGAAGGCGCGATCGTAGTAGGCGCCGTTGGCGATGCGCTTCTCGGTGATGTCGTAGGTCTGGGGGATCAGCCAGTTGCCGACCACGGCCTGCACCGAATCCAGGCGCGAGTTGTATCCGAGGATCTCGACCTCGTCGCGATTGGCGAGGCCGTGGTTGCGCAGGAGCCGAAGCTTCTTCGCCATCTCGTCGTCGTTGGTGACGGCGATGCCGGCATCGCCCCAGACGTTGAGGTTCTTCAGCGGATGCAGCGAGAAGCCGGCGCCGATGCCCCAGGTGCCGCCGCGCTTGCCGTCGCATTCGGCGAGGATCGCCTGGCAGGCGTCCTCGACCACCGGCAGCTTGTGGCGACCGGCGATCTCCATGAGCTTCGGCATGTCGCACATCTCGCCGGTGAAGTGCACCGGCATGATCGCCTTGGTCTTCGGCGTGATCGCCGCCTCGACCTTGTCGACGTCCATGCAGAAGTTGTCGAGCGCGTCGACGAAGACAGGCTTGGCGCCGATCTCGGCGATGGCACCCACCGTGGCGACGAAGGTGTTGGCGGCCGTGATGACCTCGTCGCCGTGGCCGATGCCGCAGGCCTTCAACGGCAGCTTCAGCGCATCGGTGCCGGATCCGACGCCGACCGCGTGCTTCACGCCGATCAGGTCGGCGAAGCGCTTCTCGAACTCCGCGACCGGCTTGCCCAGAGTGAAGTCGCCGCTGGCGACCAGCTTCTTGAGCTCGGCCAGGATCGGATCCGGATCCGCGAACTGCTGGCCGAGATAGGAGTAGCGGACCTTCATGCGCGTCGTGCGGCCTCGGCGATGGCGGCCGGCGAGAGCCCGGCCTGCTCGAGCAGGTGCTCCTGGCTACCGTAGTCCTCGGGGAAGCGGTCGGGAAGCGCGAGCCGCAGCAGGGGCGTGTGCACGCCCTTGTCGGTCAGGAGCTCGGAGACCGCCGAGCCGAGACCGCCGATCCGGCTGTGCTCCTCGACCGTGACCAGGCGCTCGACCTTGGCTGCGAGCGCCAGCACCGCCGCCTCGTCGAACGGCTTGACCGACGGCATGTGCAGCACGCCCGCCGGCGTGTTGGTCTTGGCCATGATCTCGCTCGCCGCCAGCGCCCGGCTCGCCATCACGCCCGTGGTGATGAAGCCGACGCGGCCGGGGGCCTTGAGCTCGATCGCCTTGCCGAGGGTGAAGCCGTGCTCGGGCTTGGTCACCACCGGGTCGCCGCCCTTGCCGAGCCGGATGTAGATCGGGCTCGGATGATCGAGGGTCGCGGCCATGAACCGCTTCATCTCTTCCGCATCGGCGACCGCGACCACCGACATGTTCGGCAGCGCCCGCATGATCGCGATGTCCTCGATCGCCATATGGGTCGGGCCCAGCGGCGCATAGACCATGCCGCCGCCGTTGGCGATCAGCCGGACCGGCAGGTTGTGCAGGCAGAGGTCGATCGCGACCTGCTCGTAGCAGCGTCGCGTGATGAAGGTGGCGATGGTGTTGACGTAGGGAATGTAGCCGTCCATCGCGAGGCCGGCGGCCATGCCGATGATCGCCGCCTCGGAAACACCTTCCATGTAGAAGCGCTCGGGCATCTCCTGGCGCATGGCGTCGAGGACGCCGGCGCCGAGGTCGGATCCGACGAAGACGACCCGCGGGTCGCGCTTCGCCAGCTCGTGCACCATCTTTAGGCTGGTCTCGCGCATCAGGCGCCCATCAATTCCTTGCGCAGCGCCGCGGCCTGGTCGGCCGGCAGCCGCGCCTTGTGGTGCCAGGCGGCGTTGTGCTCGCAGACCGCGATGCCGCGGCCCTTCACCGTGTGGCAGATGACGGCGCTGGGCTTGGCGGCGTCGACGGGAAGCGCGCCGAACACCCGGCGGAGCTGGGCGACGTCGTGGCCGTCGGCCTCCGTCACGCCGAAGCCGAAGGCGCGCAGCTTGTCGGCCAAGGGCTCCAGCGGCAGCACGTCGGGCACGTTCCCGTAGGACTGCATCTTGTTGTAGTCGAGGATCAGCGTCAGGTTGGCGAGCCGGTGCTTGGCCGCCATCATCGCCGCCTCCCACACCGATCCTTCGTTCGACTCGCCATCCCCCTGGATGACGAAGACCCGCGACGGCCGCTTCTGCATGCGGGCGGCGAGCGCCAGACCGACGCCGATCGCGAGCCCGTGGCCGAGCGCGCCGGTGGATGCCTCGACGCCCGGAATGCGGATCTCGGGATGGCCGCCGAGAAGAGCGCCCGGGCGGCACTGCCTCTTGAGGTCGTCCATGCTGACGAAGCCCTTGTCGGCGAGGAGCGCGTAGAGGCCGAGGCAACCATGACCCTTCGACAGGATCAGCCGGTCGCGGTCGGGCCATTTCGGCTCGGCCGGGCGTACTTTCAGGATGTCGTCATAGAGGACGCGGACGATCTCGATCAGCGAGAGCGCGGCACCGACATGGCCGCGGCCGCCGCCTTCCAAGGCGTCGACGACGAGCGTGCGCAAGTAGCGCGAGCGCTCGTCGAGCCCGGCGGCCGTGGAGGAAGTGTCAGCCACGACCGCGTCATAGACCCTGGACAACCTCGCTGTAAAGCGCGCGGGCCTTGGCCAGCTGGCGATCTCTCGCCGCCTGGGCATCCGCGGCCTGTCCGGCGTGGCGGCGGCGCGCGAGGCCGGCCGGCAGGAACTCGTTGAGGAGAATCAGGCACCATCTCAGCCCGATGAGCGGGAGGTACCGGGTGAGCCTCTCCGGATAGCCGGGATCATCGCCGAAGACCCGCGACAGGCCTGCGGCGAAGCGTTCGCGTTGGGAGGGGGTCAGCCCCATGCCCGGGTGCCAGTGGATGTCCGAGGCGAGCTTGGCCGGGTCGTCCCAGCCGAAATACTCGAAGTCGATGAAGACCAACCGGCCATCCGGCCGCCGGATCGCGTTGTGAAAGCCGAAGTCGGAGGGCGACAGGATCCGACGCTCGGCGGCGAGTTCCGGGCCGTCGCCGGCCAGGCGGGCGAAGGTGCTGCCGATGTCGGCGAGGAAAGGAGCGACGGCATCGATGCCCGCGAGGCGCCGGAGCCGGCGCTCGATCTGGGAGGTCAGGTCTCCCAGCGACAGGCAGGCCTCGGAGGCGAGGCCCAGGTCCGACGCCCCCGGTCGTTGCCGGAGGGGCTGGAGGTCGCGAAGGAAGGTGATGGCGGCCTCGATATCCGAATCGCCCGCGTTTGTGATCCTTGCACCCTCGACCCATTCGTAGGCGGCCCAGCCGGACGAACGGTCGCAGGCGAGCGGCTTCGGCACGACGTCCGGGAGGTGGCGGGAGACCAGCGAGAGGGCGGACCACTCCGCGCCGAGGCGGTCGCGCGTGTCGCCGTCGGCGGCACGATAACCCTTGAGCGCGACGGGTTTGCCGGCGATCTCGGCCCGGAAGATTCGGTTGTTGCCGCCGCCGCCGACAGGCTCGACCCGATCGGGAAACGACCCCAGCAGCCGATGGGCGACGGCGGCGATTTCGTCCGGCATGAGCGGACCATAGCACGCCACCCCTCGTTGCCTTCCCTCAGCCGATCCACTAAACCCGGAGACGAAAGACGACCGAGGGCGCGCGTTGACGGCGACGAACGACGACAGACGGCGTGAATCCCCGGGCCGGCGCAGGATCGACGCGGCGAGGCCCGCCCGATCGGCCCGGGCCAAGGTCAAGGGCATCGACGAACTCGCCAAGATCGCCGCCGAGGCTAAGGCCGCCGGCCGACGCGTCGTGCTCGCGCACGGCGTGTTCGATCTCGTGCATGTCGGCCACATCCGGCACCTGGAGGCGGCGCGCCGTCATGGCGACGTCCTGGTGGTCACCGTCACGGCCGACGCCTTCGTCAACAAGGGGCCGGGCCGGCCGGCCTTCACCGATGCCCTCCGCGCCGAGATGCTGGGTGCGCTGGAGTATGTCGACTGGGTCGGCATCAACACCAGTCCCGACGCCATGCCGGTGATCCGGGCGATCAAGCCCGACGCCTATGTGAAGGGGTCGGACTACGCCGACGCCTCGACCGACGTCACCGGCAAGATCGCCGAGGAGCGGAAGGCGGTCGAGGCGCATGGCGGACGGCTGGTCTTCACCGACGAGATCACGTCGAGCTCGACCCAGCTCATCAACCAATACTTCTCCACCCTCGACCCTTCGATCCGCGACTATCTCGACGGCTTCCGGCAGGAGCACCCGATCGAGGAGATCGAGAAGCTGCTGGACAGGGTCCGCGACTACCGCGTGCTCGTGATCGGCGACGCCATCGTCGACGAGTACCAGTACGTCGTGCCGATGGGAAAGTCGCCGAAGGAGAACATGATCGCGACCCTGTTCCAGAACCGCGAGATGTTCGCCGGCGGCGTCGTCGCCGCCGCGAACCATCTCGCGAACTTCTGCGCGGAGGTCGACGTCATCACCGCGATCGGCAGCGAGGACAGCCACGAGGAGCTGCTGCTGCGCTCCCGCCAGGACAACGTCTCGATCAACCTGATCGAGCGCCGCGGGATGCCGACGACGCGCAAGAGCCGGTTCATCGATCCCGGCTACATGCGCAAGCTCTTCGAGGTCTACACGATGGACGACACGCCGCTTGACGCGGCGCTGGAGTCGGAGCTCAACGGGAAGATTTCTGAGCGTATCGGCGACTACGACATGGTGCTGATCACCGACTTCGGTCACGGGCTGATCGGGCGGTCGACCATCGATCTGGTCAGCGAGAGATCGAAATTCCTGGCGGTGAACGCCCAGTCGAACAGCGCCAACATGGGCTTCAACCTGATCACGCGATATCCGCGCGCCGACTATCTGTGCATCGACACGCCGGAAGCCCGGCTCGCCACCGGCGAGAAGCGGGTCGAGGTCGAGACGATTGCCGGCGAAATCCTCCCGTCGATGGTCAAGTGCGACAAGCTGATCCTGACCCACGGCAAGTACGGCTGCGTCACCTACGCCAAGGGCGAGCCGGTCTCGCGCATCCCGGCCCTTACGCGGACCGTCGTCGACACGGTCGGTGCGGGCGACGCCTTCCTCGCGGTGACCGCGCCGCTGGTGTGTGCCGGCGCGCCGATGAAGGTCATCGGCTTCGTCGGCAATATCGTCGGGGCGCTCAAGGTGGCGATCATGGGTCACCGCAGCTCGGTCGACAAACCGGCCGTGGTCAAGTCGATGCGCGCTCTATTAGGCTAGGCGCATGACCGCACCAGCCAGCGTCGGCCGCTATTTCGCATCGTTCCAGGCCGTTCTCGCCGCGGCCGAGGCGACGGACCGTACCGGCAAGCATCTCGATCTCGACACGGCGATCGACTGGGCGCTCTCGACCTCCCGTGCCGTGCACGCGCGCGGCGACAAGGTCATGTTCATCGGCAACGGCGGCTCGTCGGCGATCGCGAGCCACATGTCGGAGGACTTCTCCAAGGCCGCCGGGATCCGGGCGATGTGCTTCAGCGACGCCGCGACGCTGACGTGCCTCGGCAACGACTACGGCTACCAGCACGTTTACGAGAAGCAGATCGAGTGGCTGGGTCGTCCGGGCGACATGCTGGTGGCGATCTCGTCGTCGGGGAAGTCGCCGAACATCCTGAAGGGGGTCGAGGCGGCGCGCGCACACAAGGCCGAGGTGCTGACCCTGACCGGATTCGAGCCGGGCAACCCGCTTCGCGGGATGGGTGACGTGAACCTCTACCTGCCGTCCAGGCAGTACGGCTTCGTCGAGGCGGGGCATCTGGCGCTCCTGTCCTCCGTCGTCGACTTCGCGATGGGATGGAAGGAATGAGCGACCGACGCTGGACCGTGCTGGTGACCGGCGGGGCCGGCTACGTCGGCAGCGTCTTGATCCCGCGCCTTTTGGCAGAGGGTCACAACGTCCGCGTCCTCGATCTCTATCTCTACGGCCGCGACATCTTCGCCGAGCATCGCGGACCGCGGCTCACCGAGATCCAGGGCGACCTTCGCGATCCCAAGCTCGTCGCCGAGGCGGTCAAGGGCTGCGATGCGGTCATTCACCTCGCCTGCATCTCGAACGATCCGTCCTTCGACCTCGATCCCGAGCTCGGCAAGTCGATCAACTTCGACTGCTTCCGCCCGCTAGTGAAGGCATCCAAGGCTGCCGGCGTCGAGCGCTTCGTCTACGCGTCGTCGTCCTCGGTGTACGGGCTCAAGGACATCCCGAACGTCACCGAGGACGAGAGTCTCGAGCCGATGACGGACTACGCCAAGTTCAAGGCGCTCTGCGAGGACGTGCTGAACGAGGAGCGGGCTCCCGGCTTCACCACGCTGACCGTGCGCCCGGCGACGGTCTGCGGCTACGGGCCTCGGCTGCGGCTCGACCTTACGGTCAACATCCTGACCAGCCATGGCTACAACAATAGGAAGATCACCGTCTTCGGCGGCACGCAGAAGCGCCCGAACCTCCACATCGAGGACATGGTCGAGTTCTATGTCGAAAGCCTGCGCCAGCCGCACGAGAAGATCGACGGCAGGACCTACAATGTCGGCTTCGAGAACCACACGGTGATGCATATCGCCGAGATGGTGCGCGACGTGGTCGGCAAGGGGACCGAGATCGTGGTCACGCCGACCGACGACCTCCGCTCCTATCACATCTCGTCGGACAAGGTCCGTCGCGAACTCGGATTCGTCGCAAAGCATACGATCACCAACGCGGCCGAAGACCTGGTCCGCGCCTTCCGCGACGGTCGGGTCCCGAACTGGTCGAGCGATCCGCGCTACGTCAACATCAAGCTGATGAAGTCGGTCCATCTCAGGTGAGGTCGATCGGCCTCGACTTCGACAACACGCTGGTCGACTACACCGACGTCTTCCGTGCCGAGGCTTCCGCCTTCGGCCTCGACGCGACCGCCCTCGACAAGACCGGGATCCGCGACCGCCTGCGCGCGCGCGGTCCTGCGGGCGAGATCGAGTGGCAGAAGGTGCAGGCGCGTGTGTACGGGCCGGGCCTCGAGAGAGCGCCGATGATGGAAGGGGCGGCCGAGTTCCTGCGGCTTTGCGCCGAGACCGGCGTGGAGCTTGCCGTGGTCAGCCACAAGGGCCGCTTCGCCGCGCAGGACCCGGGCGGAACGGACTTGAGGAAGGCGGCGAGCCGCTGGCTCGCGCGTCATTGCCCCGGCATCCCCGCCGATCGGATCTTCTTCGAGGACGAGCGGGCGACCAAGCTCGGGAGGATCGCGTCCCTCGGGCTCTCCCACTTCGTCGACGACCTTCTCGAAGTTCTCGACGACGGCACCTTCCCGCGGACGGTCGAACGCCTCTGGCTGACCCGGCCCGGTACTGCCTGCCCGCCGGGAATGCTGGCCGCCGGCGGATGGACCGATCTCGCCCGGGCCGTTTTCGGCCGGTAACGCCGATTTGCCGGCGTTTCCGCGACGGACTACTTTGCCGGCATCGAAAGGACGCGTCTGATGCCTGCAAAACCGATCGCGATCGTCACCGGCGGTGCCGGATTCATCGGCAGCCACATGACCGATCTGCTGGTCTCGCGAGGCTACGCGGTGCGCGTCATCGACAGCCTGGTGGGCGGCCGCGAGGCCAACCTGAAACACCACGCCGGCAACGCCGACGTGACGCTCGACCGGCGCGACATCCGCGCGCTCAGAACGGACGACGCGCTGTTCGCCGGGGCCAGCCTCGTCTTCCACTTTGCCGGCATCGGCGACATCGTCCCGTCGATCGAACGCCCGTCCGAGTACATGTCGGCCAACGTGCAGGGCACGGTCGCGGTGCTGGAAGCCGCGCGCCATGCCGGGGTGCGCAAGCTCGTCTATGCGGCATCCTCGTCATGCTACGGCCTCGCCGACACGCCGACGCGCGAGGATCATCCGATCCGTCCGCAATACCCCTACGCGCTCTCGAAGTACCAGGGCGAGCAGGCGGTGTTCCATTGGGGGCAGGTCTACCGGCTTCCGGTCAACTCGATCCGAATATTCAACGCCTACGGCACTCGCTCACGGACCTCAGGCGCCTACGGCGCGGTCTTCGGCGTGTTCCTTCGCCAGAAGCTCGCCGGCAAGTCGTTCACCGTGGTCGGCGACGGAACCCAGCGGCGCGATTTCATCTATGCGACCGACGTCGCGGCCGGGTTCCTCGCTGCGGCCGAGACCGAGCGGAACGGGGAGGCCTGGAACGTCGGCGCCGGCCAGCCGCAGTCGATCAATCGCCTGGTCGAGCTCCTGGGGGGCGACAAGGTCCACATTCCGAAGCGGCCGGGGGAGCCCGACGCGACCTGGGCGGACACCTCCAAGATCGCCCGCGACCTCGGATGGTCGCCGAAGGTCTCGTTCGAGGAGGGGGTCGGCCGGGTCGTCGCCGACATCGAGTACTGGCGGGAGGCGCCGCTCTGGACGCCCGAGACGATCGCCACCGCCACCGAAACCTGGTTCAAGGCGCTTTCGCCGGGTACGCCGGGGCGCTGACCCGGCCCTCCCGGCAGGACTTGCCCGCCAGGGCCGCTCCCGGGTTTTCGGGGCGGTGCGCGGGTACCCACAAGATGTGCCTGGCCCCTTACTTTATCCCCCAATATTCGCTAATCTGGGAACAGTTGAAGAACTCGGAGCGACCAGCCTCGGCATCGGCACCGAAGCTGCATATATCTATTCCCGAGGGGATCGACCCTCCCGTCTGACGGAGAGAGCGGTATGTCGGCCGAGGCGATGGACGAAGAAGGCGGCGAAGGCCAACCGGAAGTAAAACGGTTTGCCGGAAAGAAGCTCGTCCTCTTCATCATCCTGCCGGTGCTGATCGTGATCGGCGCCATCGCCGGCGTTTTCTTCTCGGGCATTCTTTCGAAGAAGGAGCCTCCCAAGGAGGCCGCGGCGGCAGAGGAAGCGCCGGTCCAGGCGAAGCCGGCGCCGAAGCAGACCGTCTTCTTCGACATGCCCGACCTCATCGTCAACCTGAACACCGGCACCGGCGCTCAGCGTCGGACCAACTTTCTCAAGATCAGCGTCAGCCTCGAACTCGAGAATCCGGGCGACATCGAGCTCGTGACCCAGAACATGCCGCGCATCATCGACAATTTTCAGATCTACCTGCGCGAGCTCCGGATCGACGACCTGCAGGGCTCGGCTGGCCTCTATCGTTTGCGCGAGGAGCTCCTGCGGCGCGTGAACCTTGCCGCGCGACCGGCGCGGGTGAAGGACGTGCTGTTCAAGGAAATGCTGGTTCAGTAGGCGAGCCATGAGCGACACGACGGACGAAGACAAGCTGGCCGCCGAATGGGCGGCGATGGAGCAGGGCGGTGGCGGCGCCGGCGCCGACGCCGGCGGTCACCAGGCACGCGTCCTCAATCAGGACGAGATCGACAGCCTGCTCGGCTTCGACGCGGATTCCGATCGCGCGGCCGAGACCTCCGGCATCCAGGCGATCGTCAACTCCTCGCTGGTCTCGTACGAAAAGCTGCCGATGCTGGAGGTCGTCTTCGACCGCCTCGTCCGCACGATGTCGACCAGCCTCCGCAACTTCACCTCGGACAACGTCGAGGTGAGCCTCGACAACATCACCTCGATCCGCTTCGGCGACTATCTCAACTCGATCCCGCTGCCCGCGATGCTCACCGTCTTCAAGGCGGAGGAGTGGGACAACCTGGGCCTGCTCGTCGTCGACTCGGCGATGATCTACTCGGTCGTCGACGTGCTTCTCGGCGGTCGCCGCGGCACGGCGGCGATGCGTATCGAAGGCCGCCCCTACACGACGATCGAGCGCAATCTGGTCGAGCGCATGGTCACGGTGGTGCTGAACGACCTTTCGGCCGCCTTCGATCCGCTCTCGCCCGTCACCTTCCGCTTCGACCGCCTGGAGACCAATCCGCGCTTCGCCTCGATCGCGCGACCTGCCAACGCGGCGATCCTGGCCCGGCTTCGCATCGACATGGAAGACCGCGGCGGTCGTCTCGAGCTGCTTCTGCCCTACGCGACGCTGGAGCCGGTGCGCGAGCTGCTGCTGCAGATGTTCATGGGCGAGAAGTTCGGCCGTGACTCGATCTGGGAAGGGCATCTGGCGAGCGAGCTCTGGCACACGGACATCGACCTGACGGCGGTGCTGGACGAGTTCGTCATGCCGCTCAACGACGTGATCAACTGGAAGGTCGGCAGCCGGATCGTGCTGAACTCGACGCCGCGGTCCTCGATCGAGATGCGCTGCGGCAAGATTCCGCTCTTCCGGGGCAACATGGGTCGCAAAGGCAACGGCATCGCCATCCGCATCGACAAGAAGGTTCGCCGCCTGACCTCGGGCGGCGGCGGCTGAAGACGTCGGCGGGCAGAGGGGAGGGGCCATGGAGCTGTCCCTGATCTTGGACGTGGTGGTCGCGGCGCTGCTGGTCGCGACGATCGGCTATGCCGCCGTACTCAACCGCAAGCTCCGCAACCTCCGGGCCAACAAGTCCGAGTTCGAGGCGATGATCGCCGAGTTCAACGAGGCGACGCGTCGGACCGAAGGATCGATCCAGGCGCTCAGGCTCGCGGCCGACCAGACGGCGAAGGCCCTTTCCGTCCAGGTCGAGCGCGGTCAGGCGTTGCGGGACGAGCTCACGTTCCTCACCAGCCGCGCCGACGGCGCCGCAGAGCGCATCGCGTCCGGCGGCAGCAGCGCCCGGCCGGAGGTCGCGGCCTATGCCGCTTCGCCGAAGCCGCAGCCCGCTCCGCGCCCGCAACCCGTCCCGGCCGCTCCCGCGCCGCGGCCGGCGGCCAACAATCCGGCGCCTCCGCGGCCGGCCCCGGCGCCCGTGGCAGCCGTGGACGATGACGAAGCGGAAGGAGATGCCGGCGGGCGGTCGAAGGCCGAGCAGGACCTCTTGAAGGCCCTGCGCGAGCTGCGATAGGAAACCGGCATGCTGCCCGTCCGTCTTCTTCCCCTGGTGATGTTCGTCGCCGCGCTGCTCCTCAGCGTGAAGATCGGCGACGTCTGGAACGGGTATCAGCATCGAAAGACCGCCAGCCTCGCAGTCAGCGAGATCCAGGCGCAGACGACGCCGGCCCAGCAGCCGCAAGGGCAGGCCCAGCGCGCCCAGCAGCAGCCGGCGCCGGCTCCGGCCGCGCAGCCGACGACGCCTGTGCAGGGCCAGCAGACGGCGCCGTCGCGGCCGATCACCCAGTCCGGCCAGCCGCCGGCGCAGCCCGCCGCGCCGGCGACCGCCCAGCCCGCGGCCCCGGCTCCAGTCAACGCGCAGCCGCCGCAGCCCACCGCCAAGCAGGACAACAAGCCGCTCGACCCGATCATGTTCAGCCAGTCGGAGATCGAGATCCTCCAGAACCTGGCCGCCCGCCGGAAGGAGATCGACCTTCGCGAGGAGGCGGTGCTCAAGCGCGAGGTGCTTTTCCAGGCGGCCGAGAAGCGGCTCGAGGAGAAGATCGGCGAGCTGTCCAAGATCAAGGGCGAGATCGAAAGCCTGATCAAGAAGTACAACGAGCAGGAAGAGACCGAGCTCAAGAGCCTCGTGAAGATCTACGAGACGATGAAGCCGAAGGACGCCGCGCGCATCTTCGACGAGCTCGAGCTCAAGGTTCTGCTGCAGGTCTTCCAGCGCATGAAGGAAGCGAAGACCGCGCCGATCCTCGCCAGCATGAGCCCTGCGCGCGCCAAGGAAGTGACGACCCAGCTCGCCGAGCGCAAGCAGCTCGAGAATCCGAACTAACGATTTGGTAATGGTGTCGCGCCTGCGGCGAAATAGCCCAGGCGCATTTACTCTTGCTTAAATCCTCATCGCTAGGGTCGTGGCTGTTCGCACGCGGCCGGTCGCCGTCGTGCTCCCCAACACGATGCGCCAGCCGGAGGATTTGCGAGATGACCGTCGACAAGAACATGCCCGTCCTGATCGTCGATGACTACAAGACGATGCTGCGCATCGTCGGAAACCTGCTGAAGCAGCTCGGCTTCAGCAACATCGACGAAGCCACCGACGGCGGCTCGGCGCTGCAGAAGCTGCGCACCAAGAAGTTCGGCCTGGTGATCTCCGACTGGAACATGGAGCCGATGACCGGCCTGCAGCTTCTCAAGGAAGTGCGCACCGACACCAAGCTGAAGGAGACGCCCTTCATCATGGTGACCGCCGAGAGCAAGACCGAGAACGTGATCGCCGCCAAGGAGGCGGGGGTCAACAACTACATCGTGAAGCCTTTCAACGCCGACACGCTCAAGACCAAGATCGAAAGCGTCCTTGGCAAGTTCTGAGGCAGGCGCCGAGGAGGCCACCCCATGCCGGTTCCGGGCATCGACGCCGATCTGAGCGATCGGCTCGCCGACCTTCGCCGACGGCAGGACGAGCCGGTCGCCGCGAGCGAGGTCGCCTACATCGTCGAAGGCGTTGTCCGCGCGCTCTATGCCACCGGCAACGGCTCGACCTTCGACCTCAAGATGTTCGGGGAGATCGAGTCGCTTTTCCGCTTCATCCAGAAGGCGAAGTCGGAGATCGCGGCGCTGCGGCCCGACCAGATCAACGATGAGCAGATCCCGCTCGTCACCGACGAGCTGGACGCGGTGACCGAGGCGACCGAGACGGCGACCCAGGTGATCCTGGACGAGGCCGAGAAGCTTGAGCAGGCGGCGGCCCTGGTCGGCGGGCCCGCCGGCATCGCGATCGGCGAATCGGTCACGCGAATCTACGAGGCCTGCAGCTTCCAGGACATCACCGGGCAGCGGATCACGAAGGTCGTGACCACGCTCCGGTCGATCGAGGAAAGGATCGACGGAATCCTCCAGGCCTTCGGCGAAGAGCTAGGCCAGGGGCCGTTGGCGAAGCTGCCGCCTGCGCCGGAGTGGCGTCCCCGGAACCTCAAGCCTGCGCGTCCCGATGCGCACCTGTTGAACGGCCCGCAGATGCCTGATAAAGCCAGTCAGCAGGCGGATATCGACGCGATTCTCGCAAGCCGAAGCTAGGCGGGGATCTGGCGGCCGGAGGCGGATGGGACAGCCAAGGTCGGGGGTCGACGGCCCGGAGACGACGGGGGGAGCCGAGGCCTTCTTACCAGTGCAGGCGTTCTTGAGCCTGTACCTGGTCCTGCTTGCCTTTTTCATCGTTCTCGCCTCGGTCTCGCAGCCCGAGGCCGGCCGTGCGGTGAAGGCGATCGCCTCGGTCCGCGCGAGCTTTCCTTCCGATCTCCCTCTCGGCTCCCCGAGCGGCGAGGCGACCAATCTTTTCGTCGAAGCCGAGCGCGCGCTGCCCGACCGAGTCGGACGGCTGGTCGAAGCCGACCTTCCTGTGCAGCCGCCACGGCGGGACCCCTCGACCGGCCAGATCGCTGCCGAGACGCCGATCGAGGCGCTGTTCGAGGGCGCGTCGCTCTCCCGTGCCGGACAGGCCTTTCTCCGCCGCACCGCGACCTTCCTGGCGGCGCCTCCGGAGGGTACGCGGCTCGTCGTCACGGTGCTGGTGCCGGACGGCGACACGCTTTCCGCCGAGCGGGCGACGAGGATCGCGCATGCCCTGATCGATGCCGGCGCGCCGGCGGACGCGATTACCGTCGGGCTCGAGCGCACGCAGGCGCGGGCCGCCAGGTTCTTCTTCGGCGTGAAGCCGCCGAGGACCTCGTCATGACGGGCGGACGCGTGGCCTGGCCGGCGCCGCCGCCGCCGGCGAAGGAGAAGCCGATCTGGGTGGTGAGCCTGATCGACACGTTCTCGCTGCTGCTCTGTTTCTTCATCCTGCTGTTTTCGATGGGGACGCCGGACACCCAACGCTTCCGCGAGATCGCCGGCAGCCTCGCGAAGCAGCTTCCCGTCCAGGGAACGCGACCTTTGGCGCCTCCGGCACCGCCGCCGATGGAGGCGCCGACGCTGGCGGCCGATGTCGCGCTCAACCTCGACTACCTGACATCGCTCGTCGAAGGCCGGGTCGAACGCTTGCCAGCACTCACCGGCCTCGAATTGCAGCGCCGGCCCGACCGCCTGGTGCTGATGCCGCCGACCGACGTCGCATTCGCCAATGACGCGGCGACGCCTCTCCCGGCCGCGCGTCCGATGCTGTCGGCGATCGGCGACCTGCTGGCGAACGTTCCGAACCGCCTCGAGGTCAGGGGGCGAGTCGGGCCGGGTACGAGCTGGGAGCTGGCGCTGGCGCGCGCAGCCGCGGTCGCGCGCGCGTTGCGCGAGGGCGGCTATCCGGCCGATCCGGTCGTCGTCGCCGGGACGGCCGCGACCGCCATCGAGCTGTCGCTGCTGCCCTCCCGTGGAGACCGACGGTGAAGGCCGCGATCATTGCCGCGATGGTGCTGCTCGCCGCATCGCAGGCGAGGGCCGACCAGGTCGCGGTCAGCGGCGAGATGGTCGGCAGCTCGGCGCGCGTCGCTTTCGAGTGGCCGACACCGGTCCGCTACACCGCGCAGCGCATCGACCGCCGGCTGATCATTACCTTCGCGCGTCCGTTCGAGGGAGATCTGTCGGGGCTCGTCGCGAAGCTTCCCGGAGTCGTCAAAGCGGCACGCGTCGCCTCCGATGGCCGCACGGTCGTGGTCGAGCTCGAGAAGTCGGTCCAGCTCAAGACCGAGGTCAAGGATCGCTCGATCGTTTTCGAGCTGGCCGATCCGTCCGCGCCACCGGAGCCTGCGCAGCGCCAGGCGGCAGCCCCGCCGCCCGCAGCAGCCCCGCCGCCGCCTGCAGCGGCGCCGCCGGCACAGCGGACTCCGCCCGCTCAGGCGCCGTCCCCTCAGGCACAGCCGGCCCAACCGGCACCGCCGCCGGCTGCGGCGCCGGCCGCGCGTACGCCTCCGGCACAAACCGCTTCGGCACCGCCCGCAGCTACCCCGGCACCGCCAGCTCAGACTCCCGCTCCGCCGGCTCCCGCGACTGCCGCGCGCGCTCCGACAACGCCTCCCGCGGCTCCTGCGGCCGCGCCGCCTCCTGCTGCGCCGCCTCCCCAGGCGGCCCAGCCGCCCGCAGCCCAGCCGACCCCGCCGCCCGCGGCTCCGGCAGCGCGTCCGGCCGTTCCGGCACCGGCATCGGTACCCGCGCCCGCGACCGCATCGGCTCCGGCGCCTCAGCCGGCAGCGAATGCGCCGCCGGCGTTGCCCCCTGCTGCGCCGGCGGCACCGGCGGCGGAGTCGCCGAAGCCCTCGGCCGACGGTTCGCCCGTCGCGGCCCCGACGACCGGGGTTACCCCGCAGGCTGTCGCGGGCACGCCCGTCCTGGTGAAGCACGAGGCGCGCGGCGACGCGGCGGCGATCCGCTTCGAGTGGCCGGCCGCCGCCGGCGCCGCCGTCTTCAGGCGGGCCGGATATCTGTGGGTGGTGTTCGACCAGCCGGGCAAGGCGGACTTCTCGGCGGTCCAGGCCGCCAACGCGCAGGTCGTCGCGGGCTTCGAGCAATTGCCGTCATCCGCCGGAACCGTGATCCGCATGGCAGTGCTTCCCGGCGTCAATCCGCATGTCGAGCGCGACGGCCTAGCCTGGGTGCTCGAGCTCCGCGCCGCCGAGCTTCGGCCCGATATCGGACTCCAGCCGGAAGTCCAGAAGACCGGCCAGCAGGGGCTCCGCATGTTCGTGGCGATCCCGGACCCGGCCGACCCGGTCCGCGTTCGCGATCCCGAAGTCGGAGACGAGCTGACGGTGATCCCGATCGCGCAGCTCGGTCGCGGCATCGACGGCGAGCGGCAGTATGCGGACTTCAACCTGCTGGCGAGCGCGCAAGGCGTCGTCGCCAAGGTGATCACCGACGAGCTGCAGATCCGCTCGATTCCCGACGGCGTCACGTTCGTCAGCCCGGACGGGCTCAACTTCACCAATCCGGACGTCCTCGCGCAGATTGCCGCCGAGAGTTCGCCGAACGCCTTCGGCGCGCTTCCGCCCGGGCGCGTCTTCGACATGGTCGGATGGCGCCGCGGCAACGTGAGCGACTTCCAGAACCAGAAGCAGCTGCTGCAGCGCCGCGTCGCCGAGGCGACGCGCGTGACGCGCAGCCAGCCCAGGCTCGACCTCGCGGGCTTCTACTTCGCCCATGGTCTCGCGGCCGAGGCGATGGGGCTGCTCCGGACGATCGAGGTCGAGGATCCGGATCTCGCCGGGCGTCCGGACGTGCTGGCGCTGCGCGGCGCCACCAAGTTCGCATTGACCCGGTACGACGAGGCGGGCCTGGCGCTGTTCGACAACTCGCTGAACGGCAAGTCGGAGATCGAGCTCTGGCGCGGCGCCACCTACGCCGCGCTCGGCGACTACCGGGCGGCGATCCAGAGCTTCTCGCGGGCCGGCACGATCCCGCCGGGCTATCCGCCGAACTTCGTCGCCGACATCGCGCTGCTCGGTGCCGAGGCGGCGTTGCGCAACCGCGACTTCCGGTCCGCAGGCGCCTATCTCGACGCGGTCAACGACACCCGCCCGGGACCGGCGGAGCAGGCCCGCGTCGACTACTATCGCGGCCGCATCTTCGCCGCCGCCGGCGACTCGGAGTCGGCGGTCGAGCTCTGGACACGCCTGACCAAGGGCGAGGATCGCTGGGCCCGCATCCGCTCGGAGCTGGCCCTTCTCGACGACGCGCTGGCACGCAAGGTGACGACGCGCGCGGAAGCGATCCAGAAGCTCGAGTCGCTCCGCTTCGTCTGGCGCGGCGACCGCATCGAGCTCGATATGCTGACTCGGCTCGGCCAGCTCTACATCGAGGAAGGCGACATAAGGAACGGCCTCACGGTCCTGAAGCAGACGGCGTCGGCCTTCCCGGACACGGCTGCGACCCGCGACATCACGCGGATCATGACGCAGGCCTTCTCGAACCTCTATCTGCAGGGCGGCGCCAATGCGTTGCCGCCGCTCGCCGCCCTCGCGCTCTACGAGGATTTTCGCGAGCTGACGCCGCCCGGTGCCGAGGGCAACGAGATCATCAATCGCCTCGCGGACCGCCTGGTGGCGGTTGAGCTGCTGGAGCGCGCCGCAAATCTGCTCGACCGCCAGGTCAAGTCGCGCCTCGAGGGCACCGACAAGGCGCGTGTCGGCGCCAGGCTCGCGCTGATCCGACTCCTCGACCGCAAGCCCGATGCCGCGATCAAGGCGCTCGACGACTCCGCCGTGCAGTCGCTTCCTGGCGACGTCGCGGCGGAGCGTGCGCGCCTCAGGTCACGGGCGCTGTTCGAGCTCGAACGGCCCGATGAGGCGCTCCGCCTGATCGCTTCCGACATGAGCCGTGATGCCGACCTGCTCCGCGCCGAGATCACCTGGAAGACGGCGAAGTGGAAGGAGGCCTCCGAGGTCTTCGGCCGCCTGGTCGGCGACGGCGATGCCGGCACCGTCGACGAGAGGCGCGGCCAGCTCGTTCTCAACTGGGCGGTCTCGCTCGCGCTCGCAGGCGATGCGACGCAGCTCGGGCAAGTCCGCCAGCGCTTCGCCCCGTCGATGGACCGCACCCAGTTCCGCGAGGCCTTCCGCCTGATCACCAATCCTTCGGAAGGGGCGCTCAACGACTACTCGAAGCTGTCGGCCCGCTTCCAGGAGATCGACCGCTTCCAGGCGTTCATGACGAGCTATCGCGACAAGCTGAAGACGACGCTGCTGAGCGCGATCAACTAGGTCGCGCGGTTGCACGACCGGGGCGGCGTCGGCGCGACCGCTAGGTCCCGAAGCTTCGGACCAGGCTCCCGGCCACCAGGTACCAGCCGTCGACCAGCACGAAGAAGATCAGCTTGAACGGCAGCGAGATCAGCGCCGGCGGCAGCATCATCATGCCCATCGACATCAGCACCGAGGCGATGACCATGTCGATGACGAGGAACGGCAGGTAGAGCAGGAAGCCGATCTCGAAGGCGCGGCGCAGCTCCGAGATCATGAAGGCGGGGATCAGGACGTGGAACGGCGTGTTGGCGCCGACCTGCTCGGGCGTCGCCTTCGCCATGCCCATGAACAGGTCGAGGTCGACCTGGCGGACATGGCTCATCATGAAGCTGTGGAACGGCCGGCTTGCGGCCTCGAAGGCCTCCATCTCCGTGATCTGTTCCTCGATCAGCGGCGAGATGCCGTTGTTGTAGGCGTCGGTGAAGGTCGGCGCCATCACGAAGCCGGTGAGGAAGAGGGCGAGGCTCATCATCACCACGTTCGGCGGCGACTGCTGCGTGCCGAGAGCGGTCCTGAGCAGGCTGAGCACGATGACGATGCGGGTGAACGAGGTCACCATGATCATGATGCTGGGCGCCAGCGTCAGGATCGTCATCAGTGCCAGGAACTGGACGATGCGCGCCGTCGACGATCCGGCGGAAGGTCCGCCGAGGTCGAGCGTCATGCTCTGGGCGAGGGCGGCGCCGCCAAGGCCGACGGCGCCTGCCGCCATCGCGGCGGCGATCAGGAAACGCCGGCTCGTCTTCACGGGGACTCCGTCGGCGGGGAAAGATGCTCGGCGAAGCTTTGACCGATCGGGCTGCCGCGTTCAATCACGGTTTCGGTCGTGGCGCCGAGAAGGATCAGGTGTTCGACGCCGTCGCGGCGGACCAGAACGAGCCGGCGCCGCGTGTCCAGCATCAGCACCTCGACCACCGAGAGGCGACGGCCGGCGCGCGCGCCGACCTTGAGGCCGGGCAGATAGCGCTTCAGGGCCCATACGCCGGCGCCGAACAGGGCGAGGACGAGCACCAGCGAGAGCGTGAACTTGAGGTAGGTGGCGAGATCCATCTTGGCGTCAGCCCTGCGGCGGCCGGTAGGCGCGGGCCGCCCGGCCGGTGTCGCCGCGGCCGGCATCGCGGGCCTGGAGATGCTTGAGCCGGATCTCGAGCTCGTCGAGGCCGCGGATCAGAAGGGCCAGCGCCTCGGCGAGCGGCCGGCCGTCCTCCGGCGGCAATCGGACGATGTCGTCGCAAAGCTTGTCGACGACCTGGGTCAGGTCGCGAAGGTCGACGGCCTTGCCCTCGCCGGCGGCATCGAGCGCGGCCACCAGCCGATTGCGGGTCAGCACCAATCGTTCTTCAACCTCGGCGAGCAGGGTCACGAGGGCTTATCCACGGGCCGCATCTGTCCATTGGCCTGGTAGACGTAGGAAAGAATTTCCGCAACGGCGGCAAAAGCTTCGATGGGGATCTCGCAATCCACCTCGACCGCGGCCAGAACCTCGATCAGGTCGGGGTCGTGGCGGACCCGGACGTCGTTGTCGAAGGCCAGCTTCAGGATCTTTTCGGCGACCTCGCCATAGCCCTTGGCCACGACCCGGGGGGCGGCCTCTTGGCCCAGGTTGTGCTTGAGAGCTACGGCTGCCTGCCTGCGTCTGCGGGCCGGCAAGGGCGGCTGTGCGGCCGCTGAATCGAGCTCATCCACCCGTTCCGGCGCCGCCGGAGCGGCTGGCGGAGACGTCGCCGGGGGGCGGCCTTGGGGATCTAGGGGGACGAGGCTCCTGGACACGGGCGCACTATAGCCGAGTCTCCGGCGGGACGAAGGCCGGCCGTTGGCATGAGGCTTGCTTCACTCCTGGCAGTTCAGGAGGCGTGTGGATCATGGATCTCGGCAAACTCTCTCTCTTCAAGATCGTGGGTGCCCGCATGGGCTACCTCGGCGAACGCCAGAAGGTCCTGTCGGAGAACATCGCCAACGCCGACACGCCCCACTACCGCCCGAGCGACCTCAAGCCGATGGACTTCCAGGCCACCTTGCGCGGCGACCAGCGCATCAAGATGGCGGTAACCAACAAGATCCATCTCGCGGGCACCAACCAGGCGCCGATGTTCGCGCCCGAGAAGGCGGCTTTCGGCAAGAGCTACGAAACCTCCCCCAACGGCAACGCGGTGGTGCTCGAGGAGCAGATGCTGAAGGTGGCCGAGGTTCAGTCGAACTACCAGCTGGCCGCTAACCTCTACCAGAAGAACATGTCGATGCTGCGGACCGCCATCGGGCGGACCCAGTAGGCGACTGAGCGACGGGAGCTAGACCCATGAACATGGACCTGCAGAAGTCGATGTCGGTTGCCGCCTCGGGCATGAAGGCCCAGGGCACCCGCCTCAAGATCGTGTCGGAGAATCTCGCCAACGCCGATACCGTGATCGGCGCCGACGGTTTCGATCCGTACCGCCGCAAAGTCATCACCTTCAAAAACGCGCTCGACCGTGCGGCCGATGCCAACCTGGTGAAGGTCAATCCGCTCACCTACGACCAGTCGGACTTCCGCATCGAGTACAATCCGACGCATCCCAAGGCGGATCCGGACGGTTATGTTAAGATGCCGAACGTGAACTCGCTGATCGAGGTCATGGACATGCGCGAGGCGCAGCGCAGCTACGAAGCGAACGTGACCATGATCGAGGGCAGCCGCAGCCTGATCCAGCGCACGATCGATCTGCTGCGCGGCTAGGCGAAGAGGAGAGTTGGACCATGGCGATCGACCTCAAGGGCTTCAACCCGCTCCAGGCGCTCAAGGGCGCCGCGCAGACGATGGCGCCGACCTCGGTCGCCTCGGCCGGCCCCGTCGCCGGCGGCAAGGACTTCCTCTCGCTGGTGAAGGACGCGGCCACCGACGCGATCAAGACCGGCCAGAAGGCGGAATCGCTCGGCATCGCCGGCGTCGCCGGCCAGGCCGATCTGATGGACGTGGTGCAGGCCGTCGGCAATGCCGAGGTGACGCTGCAGACCGTCGTCGCCGTCCGCGACAAGATGGTCAACGCCTACCAGGAACTGATGCGGATGCCGATCTGACGGCGTCGCGGCCCGTCTAGCGGCGCTTCTTCCGGTACTCGCCTTCGAGGACGGCGCAGAGGTGGGAGGACCACCAGCGCTCGCGCGCGCGGAAGTGCTCGCGCAAGGTGCCCTCTTCGCGCATCCCCAGCTTCTCCATCACCCGCCGTGAGGCGAGGTTCTCGGTGCTGCACATCGCGAAGACGCGATGGAGCCTGAGGCGACCGAAGGCGGTGTCGATCAGCGCGCGGCCGATCTCGGTCGCGTAGCCGTTGCCTTTCAGGTCCTCGGCGACGGCCCATCCGATCTCCCCCTGGCGGTGGCGGAGCGCCGGCGTCAGCTTGAGGATCGCCTCGCCCATCAGGCGGCCGCTTTTGAGTTCGACGACGCCGAGGAGCCAGCGCTGCCGCCGTTGGTCGATCTGGTCGCGAAGAACCGCGTGCAGCTCTTCCTCGACCGCGGCGCGGGTCTGTCGGGGCATCGGCAGGTGGCGGCGATAGGCGGGGTGGCGCCGCCACTCGTGCAGCGCGTCGAGATCGTTCTCGGTGAGCTCGCGGATCATGAGCCGCGCCGTCTCCACCGGCAGGCGGAGCTTCGGCGCGGCCATGGTCCTAAGCGGCGAGGCGGGCGGCCTGGCCGAGCGCCTGGTCGAGGTCGCGGATGATGTCGTCGATGCTCTCGAGCCCGATCGAGAGGCGCAGCACCTCGGGACCCGCGCCGGCCGCGACCTGCTGCTCGGGGTTCAGCTGACGGTGCGTGGTCGAGGCCGGATGGATGATCAGCGAGCGCGTATCGCCGATGTTGGCGAGGTGCGAGAACAGGTCGACCGTCTCGACGATCTTCACGCCCGCGTCGTAGCCGCCCTTGACGCCGATGGTGAAGACCGAGCCTGCGCCCTTGGGCAGGTACTTCTTCGCGAGCGCGTTGTACTTGTTGCCCTTGAGCCCTGCGTAGGAGACCCACGCCACCTGCGGGTGCTTCTCCAGATGCTCGGCGACCGCCTGGGCGTTCTCGATGTGACGCTGCATGCGGAGCGCCAGCGTCTCGCAGCCCATGATCGTCAGATAGGCGTTCATCGGCGCCATCGTCGGTCCGAGATCGCGGAGGCCCACGGCGTGACCGTAGATCGTGTAGGCGAGGTCGCCGAAGGTCTCGGTGAAGGTGAGGCCGTGGTAAGCCGGCTCCGGCTTGCAGAGCGAGGGGAAGCGATCGCCCTGGCTCCAGTCGAAGGTGCCTGAGTCGACGACCGCGCCGCCCATGGCATTGCCGTGGCCGGAGAGGAACTTGGTGGTCGAGTGGATCACCAGATCGGCGCCCCATTCGATCGGCCGGCAGAGATAGGGCGTCGCCATCGTATTGTCGACGATCAGGGGCAGGCCGTTGTCGTGCGCCACCTTGGCCAGCGCCTCGATGTCGCTGATGACGCCGCCTGGGTTGGCGAGGCTCTCGCAGAAGATCGCCTTGGTCTTCGGGTTGATCGCCTTCTTCACGTTCTCGATGTCGTCGGTGTCGACCAGAACGCCCTTCCAACCGAATTTCTGGAAGGTCCGGGTGAACTGGGTGATCGAGCCGCCATAGAGCCGGCGCGACGAGACGAACTCGTCGCCGGGGGCGAGAAGCGGGAAGAGCGCGAGGAGCTGCGCCGAGTGTCCGGAGGCGGTGCAGGTGGCGCCGCGACCGCCCTCGAGCGAGGCGATGCGCTCCTCGAGCACGGCGGTCGTGGGATTGGTGAGCCGCCCGTAGATGTAGCCGAAGGTCTGCAGGTTGAAGAGCGACGCCGCGTGGTCGGCATCGTCGAAGACGAAGGCGGTCGTCTGGTAGATCGGGGTCGAACGAGCCCCCGTCGCCGGATCCGGTCCGGCGCCCGCATGGATCGACAGCGTCTCGAAGCCGTAGCGGCTGTTCCTGGTCATGTGAGTCAGATCTTCCGGCGCTTGGAGGAGATGACGCCCGAGTTGAAGCCGTGCCAGCCGAGCTCGCCCGAGAGCCGGCCGTATTCGATCTTCGGGCAGCGGTTCATGACGACGGTGAGGCCGGCCTTCTCGGCCTTCTCGGCGGCTTCGTCGTTGCGGACGCCGAGCTGCATCCACAGGACCTTGGCGCCGATGGCGATCGCGTCGTCGGCGATCGGCGGCACGTGCTCGGAGGCGCGGAAGACGTCGACCATGTCGACCTTCTCCTTGATGTCGCGCACCGAGCCGTAGATCTTCTCGCCGAGCACGGTCTGGCCGACAGCGGTGGCGTTGACCGGGATCACCCGGTAGCCCTTGTCCTGGAGATACTTCATCGCGAAGTAGCTCGGCCGGTTCCAGTTGGTGGACGCGCCGACCATGGCGATGGTCTTGACGTTCCGAAGAATGCCCTTGATCAGAGAGTCAGGGTACGCGGCATGCCGGTCTTCGGGCAGCGCGACGGCGGCGGTCATCTAGGTCAGGCTCCGCACCAGGTGGGATGGCGCTTCTGGATGAAGGCGTCGATGCCTTCCTCGGCGTCGCGCGCCATCATGTTCTTGGTCATCACTTCGGCGGCGTACGCGTAGGCGTCGTCGAGCGGCATGTCGACCTGCCGATAGAACGCCTCCTTGCCGATCTTGAGCGTCAGCGGCGACTTCGACGCGATCTGCCTGGCGAGGTCGGCGACGGTCTTGTCGAGATCGGCGGCCGGGACCACGCGGTTGACCAGGCCGAGCTCGCGGGCGCGGGCGGCCGGCACCATGTCGCCGGTCAGCAGCATCTCCATCGAGGCCTTGCGGCCGACGGCGCGCGAGAGTGCCACCATCGGGGTCGAGCAGAAGAGGCCGATGTTGACACCGGGCGTGGCGAACTGCGCGGTCTCGGCCGCGACCGCGAGGTCGCACGTCGCGACCAGCTGGCAGCCCGCGGCGGTCGCGGTCGCGTGCACGCGCGCGATCACCGGCTTCGGCAGGCGCACTATCTTGGTCATCAGCCGCGCGCACTGCTTGAAGAGATTGCGATAGATCTCTTCGCCCGGATTGGCGCGGATCTCCTTGAGGTCATGACCCGCACAGAAGGCGGGGCCGGCGCCGGAGATCACGACCACGCGGGTCGCGGCATCGGCCGCGGCGTCGTCGATCGCGGCCTCGAGCGCGCTCATCAGGCCGATCGAGAGCGCGTTACGCGCCTGCGGACGGTTCATCGTCAGATGCGCCACCCCGTCGTCGCGCGTGACGAGGACGAGCGGCTCCGCCGGCGAGGCTTTGGGCTGGGCTGTCATGGGAGAGGCTTCCTTCCAGGCTCCGGGACGTGTTATCCGGCCAAGGGTCTGGCACGTCAAGGACGGGGAGGGCGGATGGCCTGGATCTATCTGGTGATGGCTGGGATTCTCGAGATCGGCTGGGCGCTGGGGCTCAAATACGTCGAGGGCTTCACCCGGTTGTGGCCGAGCCTCGGCACGATCGCGGCGATGGTCGCGAGCATGGTGCTGCTCGCGCTCGCCGCGCGTACCCTGCCGATCGGCACCGCCTATGCCGTGTGGACCGGGATCGGTGCCGCCGGTGTCGCCATCCTGGGCATGGTCTGGCTCGGCGAATCCCGGGATCTCGTCCGCATCCTCTGCATCTCCCTGATCGTCGCCGGTACGGTCGGCCTCAAGCTGTCGTCGAGCGAGTGACATGGCAGATTCATCCGCGATCACCGTCGAGGACTTCAACGATCTCATCCGCGAGGAGCTGCCCTTCGCCTGGGAGCAGGGTTTTCGCGTCGAGCGGCTGGTCGCCGGCGAAGCGACCGTGCGCCTGCCGGTCGACCAGGCGCATCTCCGCCCCGGCGGCACCGTCTCGGGCCCGGCGATGATGGGCCTCGCCGACTACACGATGTACGCGGTCGTGCTCTCCCGCATCGGCCGCGTGAAGATGGCGGTCACCACCAATCTGAATGCCAACTTCCTTCGCCTGCCGCCGCCGCGCGACCTGATCGCCGAAGGCCGGCTGCTGAAGCTCGGAAAACGTCTGGCCTATGGAGAGGTCACGATTTTTTCGCAAGGCGAGGAAGATCCCGTATGCCACGTGACCTCGACCTACTCGCTGCCGCCCTTGGGTGGCGCGTGACGACCTTTCGATCGCTCGCCGCCGCCGTCTCCCTGGTCGCCGCATTCGCGGCGTCGACGGCTGCTTCCGAGGAACGGCCGACCTGGGTCGTGACCGGCGTCGCCGAGAACGATCTTTTCGCGCAGAACAACGCCGATCGCCACTACAGCAACGGCGTTCGTGCCGCGCTGTTCTTCGAGAAGAGCGAACTCCACGACGCGCTTTGGGAGCTGGCCGCCAAGCTGCCCCTTCTCTCGAACGACAGGCGTTGGAGCGTCGGTTTCGCCATCGACCACAACATCTACACGCCCGAGGACAAGCAGCGGCTCGATCCCATCCCCGGCGACCGCCCCTACGCGGGCTGGCTCCATGGCGGTGCCGTGCTGCAATCCCGAACAGCGACGTCGCTGGAAACGCTCGAACTCGACCTCGGCGTCGTCGGCCCGGCGGCGCTCGGGGAGGAGGTTCAGAACAACTGGCACCGCTACGTCGCGCATGTCCCCGAGGCGCGTGGCTGGAGCAACCAGCTACGCAACGAGCCCGGGGTTCTGCTCGTCTATGAGCGCCGTCGGTCGATGCTGTCGGCTGCCATCACGGAACCGGCACTGAAATCCCTCCTCGGAAACGATCTCGGCGTCGACCTGCTGGGAAACTTCTCGGGCAGCGTCGGCAACGTGCTGACCTATGGCGGCGCCGGCGCGACGCTGCGCTTCGGCGACAACCTCGGGGTCGATTTCGGCCCCCCGCGCATCCAGCCGGCGCTTGCCGGGTCCGACACCTTCTATCCGGTCGACGTCTTTGCCTGGTACGCCTTCGTCGGCGCGGAGATGCGAGCGGTCGCCCACAACATCTTCCTCGACGGCAACTCCTTCAAGGACAGCCAGTCGGTGTCGCGAAAGCTCTTCGTCGCCGACCTGCAGGGCGGCGTCGTGCTCGTGTTCAACCGCGTCCGCTTTTCCTACACGCAGACGCTCCGCACCCGCGAGTTCGACGGCCAGAAGCGCCCCGACTGGTTCGGCTCCCTCAGCGCCAGCATCCGCTTCTAGGTCACGCCAAGGCGCTGAGAGGTCACGACTTTCTCACAAGGCGAAAGCCGGCGGGTCTGTCAGGTTGAGGACGTCCGCATGCTTCCACCGGGGGGAAGATGACCCTGATTCAGCGACGCCTGGGCGTGGTCGCCCTGATGGCCGCCTCGCTCCTCGGCGCGACTCCAGCCACCGCCCAGCAGGGCGATCCGGAGGGCGTGTTCACGCTCGTCGTCGAGAACGACCTCTTCTCGCGGGACAACGCCGACAAGCACTACACGAACGGCTTTCGGCTCGGCTGGCTTTCGCCGGACAGCGGAGGACCCCAGGGCCTGTGGGAACTGGGCGAGTACATCCCGCTGATCGACACGAACGCGCGGCGCCGCATCGGCTTCACGCTCGGGCATAATCTCTACACGCCCGAGAACAAGATCCGTACCGATCGCATCCTCAACGATCGGCCCTACGGCGCCTTCCTCTACGCCGGCCTTGCCTTCCAGTCGCAGTCGGATCGGCGGCTCGACACGGTCGAGCTGGACGTCGGCGTCGTCGGTCCGGCCGCGCTGGGCGAGCAGATCCAGAACAACGTCCATCGCGTGATCGGCTCCGACGAGGCCCATGGCTGGGACAACCAGCTCCAGAACGAGCCCGGCGTCGCGCTGGTCTTCGAGCGCAAGTGGCGCTATCTCGCCGAGACGTCGGGTGGCTACGGCCTCGACCTCATCCCGCATGTCGCGGGCAGCGTCGGCAACGTCTTCACCTATGGCGGCGCCGGCCTCACCTTCCGCGTCGGCGAGGACCTATCGGTCGACTTCGGTCCGCCCCGCATCCGGCCGGCACTGCCGGGATCGGCCTCGTTCGACAAGCCGCTCGACCGGCTGGCCTGGTATCTCTTTGTCGGCGGCGAGGCGAGGGGCGTGGTCCGCGACATCTTCCTCGACGGCAACACGCTCGGCAGCGAGCAGTCGATCTCGAAGAAGCCTTTCGTCTTCGAGGCCCAGGCCGGCCTCGCGATCGTGATCCGCCAGACCCGCATCAGCTACACCCAGATCTGGCGGTCGGAGGAGTTCTCGGGCCAGCGAAAGGGCGATTACTTCGGCTCGATCAGCATCTCGACCAAGTTTTAAGCGGTAATATAATACCGCTAAGAGAATCCTCACGGATTCTCGGCCTTTCTCGTTGACACCCGGTCGAAATCTGCAATATTCCGCGCCTTCCGGCCGGCTGCCCCCGAGGTAGCCGGCCACCGTCTTTCAAGAGCGCGAGCGATGAAGACCTTTTCAGCGAAGCCCGCCGAGGCCCGTAAGGACAAGAAGTGGGTGCTTATCGACGCCGAGGGCGTCGTGCTCGGACGTCTGGCCTCGATCCTGGCCATGCGTCTGCGCGGCAAGCACCTGCCGACCTACACGCCCCATGTCGACATGGGCGACAACATCGTCGTCATCAACGCCGAGAAGGTGAAGCTCACCGGGCGGAAGCTGACCGACAAGGTGTTCTACTATCACACCAACAATCCCGGCGGCATCAAGGGTCAGACCATGGCCCAGCGCCTCGGCGGCGAGCACCCCGAGCGGGTGATCTACAAGGCCGTCGAGCGCATGATGAACCGCGGTCCCCTCGGCCGCCGTCAGCTCGGCAACCTCAAGGTCTATGCCGGCAACGCCCATCCGCATGAGGCGCAGCAGCCGGCGAAGCTGGACGTTGCCGCGATGAACGCCAAGAACAAGAGGAGCGCCTGAAAATGACCGGCCTCAAGGAACAGCTCCAGGGTCTCAAGTCCGACGCGGCCGCCGCTGCCGCAGTCGATGCGCAGCCGAAGCTCGACGCCAAGGGCCGCGCCTATGCGACCGGCCGCCGCAAGGACGCGGTCGCCCGCGTGTGGCTGAAGCCCGGCATCGGCCGCGTGGTCGTCAACGATCGCGACATCAAGGAATACTTCGCCCGCCCGGTGCTCCGGATGCTGCTGGCCCAGGTCTTCGAGACCGCCAACCGCACCGACCAGTACGACGTCTGGTGCACGGTTAAGGGCGGCGGACTCTCCGGCCAGGCCGGTGCGGTCCGTCACGGCATCAGCCGCGCGCTCACCTACTACGAGCCGGGCCTCCGCCCGGTGCTGAAGCGCGGTGGCTTCCTTACCCGCGACAGCCGCGTGGTCGAGCGCAAGAAGTACGGCCGCGCCAAGGCTCGCCGCAGCTTCCAGTTCTCGAAGCGTTAATCGTTTCGGACATATCGTCGATCGGCGGGGCGCGGACCGATGGGTCTCGCGCCCCGTTCGTTTTCATGGAGACTTCGATGAGCCAGCGTCGTTCCGGAATCCTCGTTCCCTATGGCGGGGTGATGCCGACGATCGCGCCCGACGCCTTCATCGCCGACAATGCGGTGATCATCGGCAACGTCGAGATCGGGGCGGGGGCCAGCGTCTGGTTCGGCTGCGTGCTGCGCGGCGATCTCAACAAGATCACCGTCGGGCCGCGCTCCAACATCCAGGACGGCAGCATCATCCACGTCGCCGGCAAGCGCTATCCGACCGTGATCGGCGCCGACGTCCTGATCGGCCATGCGGTGGTGGGGGAGGGCTTCGTGATCGGCGATCGCGCCTTCATCGGCATGAAGTCGACGATCCTCGAAGGAACGACCATCGAGGGCGGCGCCATGCTCGCGGCCGGCTCGCTGCTGACGCCGAGGAAGCACATGAAGGCGGGCGAGCTCTGGGGGGGAAGCCCGGCCAAGATGATGCGGCAGCTGACGCCCGAGGACGTGGCCGGCATGACCGAGTCGACCGACGGCTACACCCGCCACGCCCAGACCTATCGCCGCGAACGCGGCGACTGAGGCCCTGGCGTTATTCCTGCGCCTTGACCGAGACGTAGGACCCGGGCGCGTCCTCGATCGGCTTCAGCTTGCCGTCGCCGGGCTTGCGCGCCGCGACCTCGCCGCCCGAATAGGCCTCGAGCCATTTCCGCCATTCGGGCCACCATGAGCCCTGGTGCTGCGTGGCGCCTTCGAGCCAGGTTTCCGGCGTGTCCGCCTTCTTCTCGTTGGTCCAGTAGCCGTACTTCACCGGCTCCGGCGGATTGACGACGCCGGCGATGTGGCCGGAGCCCGAGAGCACGAACTTGACCGGGCCCTTGTAGAGCTTGGTCGCCGCGAAGGTGGAGCGCCACGGCGCGATGTGGTCTTCGCGCGTCGACAGGATGAAGGTCGGCAGCTTGATCTTGGTGAGGTCGATCGGAACGTTGCCGAGCCGGATCGCGCCGGGCTCCACCAGCTTGTTCTCCTGGTACATCTTGCGGAGATAGAAGCTGTGCATCGCCGCGGGCATGCGCGTCGAGTCCGCGTTCCAGTAGAGCAGGTCGAACGGGAACGGGTCCTTGCCGAGCAGGTAGTTGTTCACGACGAACGACCAGATCAGGTCGTTGGCGCGCAGCATGTTGAAGGTCGTCGACATCGCGCCGCCGTCGAGATAGCCGCCGTCCTTCTCCATCTTGCTTTCGAGTGCCTGGAGCTGCTCTTCGTCGATGAAGACCGCGAGCTCGCCGGCTTCGGCGAAATCGACCAGCGTCGTGAAGAAGGTGATGCTGGCGATGCGCTCGTCCTTCTTCGCCTGCATGTAGGAGAGCGTCGCCGCCATCAGCGTGCCGCCGATGCAGTAGCCGATCGCGTTGATCTCCTTCTCGCCGGTCGCCTTCTCGATCGCGTCGAGCGCGGCCAGCGGGCCCTCGAACATGTAGTCCTCGAAGGTCTTCTCGGCGAGCTTCTCGTCCGGATTGACCCAGGAGACGACGAAGACGGTGATGCCCTGGCTCACCGCCCACTTGATGAACGAGTTCTTCTCGCGGAGATCGAGGATGTAGAACTTGTTGATCCAGGGCGGGACCAGCAGCAGCGGCCGCTTCATCACCTTGTCGGTGGTCGGCGAGTACTGGATCAGCTGCATCAGGTCGTTCTGGTAGACGACCTTGCCGGGCGTGGTCGCGATGTTCTTGCCGACCTCGAACGCCTCCATGTCGGTCATCTTGATCGCGAGCTTGCCTTTGCCGCGCTCGAGATCCTTGAGGAGGTTGTCGAGACCCTTCACCAGGTTCTCGCCGCCCGACTCGATGGTCGCGCGCAATACTTCCGGATTGGTCATCAGGAAGTTCGACGGCGCCATCGCGTCGACGAACTGGCGCGTATAGAAGTCGACCTTCTGCGCGGTCTTCTTGTCGAGGCCTTCGGTCTCCTTGACCGTCTGCTGCAGCCAGCGGGCGGTCAGCAGGTAGGACTGCTTGATGAAGTCGAAGACGAAGCTTTCCTGCCAGGCCTGGTCCTTGAACCGGCGGTCGCCCGGCGCGGGCTCGGCGACCGGCGCCGCCTGCTCGCCGAAGAAGCGGCGGGTCGCGGTCTGCCAGAGTGACATGTAGTCCTGCCAGAGGTTGATCTGGGCCTGGACCAGGCGGGCAGGGTCGGCCATCAGCCGGGTGGTCAGCTCGAAGAAGGCCGAGCCTATGTTGAGCGGATCGGCGCTGGCACCGTCCTTGCCGGCGGTCTCGGCCTGCTTCTGGACGAAATCGGCCACCAGCTGGCGGCTGCGGTCGGCGATCCGCGTCATCGTCTTCGCGAACTCGACCGGATCGGGAACCTTTACCTGTGGGCTCTGGCTGTCCACCATGCGCCTAGCTCCTGCCGCGCCCGTCCTTGGAGGGTCCTCGCTTAGGGGATCCCGGCCACAGGGGGCGGTGGACCGCCCTCCGGGAAGCGGCTAAAACGGAATTCAGTTTCTTGTTATTTTCTTACACGATGCTGGCGGCCGGGTCACCCCCCGCCGGGTCGAAAAGCGGGCGGGAGAAGCCGAAAATGGCGGCGAAACGGTCGTGGGGACCGTCGGTCCTGGTGGTCCTGGCGCTGGCCGGCTGCTCGTCGGTGCCGGACGCGGTCAATCCGATGGAATGGTACCGCTCGGCGACGGGCTCCTCGTCGCGCGCGACCGCTCAGCCGAACACGAACGACGCCCGGATGGCCGCCGCCCAGAGCAAGGACGCGCCGAACCTCGCGACCGTGCCGGCGCGCCCGACGCGCGCCAGCTCACCGGCCGAACGCCAGGCGCTGACCCAGGGCCTGGTCGCCGACCGCGAGAACGCCAAGTACACCGACGACGATCTGCAGCCCCGAGCCGCGGCGCCGGCAGGCGCTCCGCCGTCGCGCCCGGCGTCGGCGCCGCCGGCCGCCGTGCCTGCACCTGCCGCCGCCGCACCGCCCCCGCCCGCGCAATCGCCGACTGCCGCGTCACCGACGGCCCAGTC
>JAYRJL010000008.1:0-259620 GCA_041906305.1 Alphaproteobacteria bacterium | reverse complement strand
CGCAGCAGCCGCCTCGCGGCCTGCCGCCGGGCGCGCAGCCGCCGCTGCCGGAACGCCACCGCATGGCCGGCCCGGTCCGCGTCGAGCGCGCGCCGCCGTCGCGCGGCGTGCTCGAGCGCAAGCCGCCGGGCCGTCCCGAGCAGCCGGTCGTCCCGCAGCCCGAGGCGCGCCAGCCGCGCCCGCCCAGCCGCGAGGACGCGCCGGCGTCCGCGGATGACGATGACGCTCCGAAGAACCGCAAGCCCGGCCGCCTCGAGGTCAAGAAGCCGCCGCCGAACGCCGCGCGCGCCCGGACGGACAACCGCCGCCGCGACGGCGGCAAGCTGACGATTCAGAAGGCGCTGAACGAGGACGAGCGGACGCGTTCGCTGGCCTCGGTCCGCCGCCAGCGCGAGAAGATGAAGGGGCACGAAGAGGGCGCGAGCGAGAAGATCGTGCGCGACGTCGTCGTGCCGGAAGCGATCACGGTGCAGGAGCTCGCCAATCGCATGGCGGAGCGTGCCGGCGACGTGATCAAGTCGCTGATGAAGATGGGCGTGATGGCGACCATCACGCAGTCGATCGACGCCGACACCGCCGAGTTGATCGTCGGCGAGTTCGGCCACAAGGTGAAGCGCGTCGCCGAGAGCGACGTCGAGATCGGCCTCAAGGGCGATGCCGACGCGGCCGAGGCGATGCAGCCGCGTCCGCCGGTCGTGACCATCATGGGCCACGTCGACCACGGCAAGACCTCGCTGCTCGACGCGCTCCGCCACGCCGACGTCGCCGCCCACGAGGCCGGCGGCATCACCCAGCACATCGGCGCCTATGCCGTGACGCTGGAGTCGGGGCAGAAGATCACCTTCATCGACACGCCCGGCCACGAGGCGTTCACGCAGATGCGTGCGCGCGGCGCCAACGTCACCGACATCGTCATCCTGGTGGTGGCGGCCGACGACGGCGTCATGCCGCAGACGATCGAGGCGATCAACCACGCCAAGGCGGCGAACGTGCCGATCCTGGTCGCCATCAACAAGATCGACAAGCCGGGCGTCGACTCTCGCCGGGTGAAGACCGACCTGCTCTCCCACAACCTCGTCACCGAGGACATGGGCGGCGACATCCAGGCGGTCGAGGTGTCGGCCAAGACGGGCCAGGGTCTCGACAAGCTTGTCGAAGCCATCCTGCTCCAGGCCGAGGTCTCCGATCTCCGCTCCAATCCGGACCGTGCTGCCGAAGGCGCCATCATCGAGGCGAAGGTCGAGCGCGGCCGCGGCTCGGTCGCCACCGTGCTGATCCAGCGCGGCACGCTGCATGTCGGCGACCTGTTCGTCGCCGGCTCCGAATGGGGCCGCGTCCGTGCCCTGATCGACGACAAGGGCCAGCAGATCGAGCAGGCCGGCCCCTCGACGCCGGTCGAGGTGCTGGGTCTCAACGGCACGCCGCAGGCCGGCGACGACTTCTCGGTCGTCGACTCGGAATCGCGCGCCCGCGACATCACCTCGTACCGCCAATCGAAGCAGCGCGACGCTGCCGCGACCGCCGCCGCCCGCGGCTCGGTCGAGCAGATGATGGCGAAGGCGCAGGCCGGCGCGGCCAAGTCCTTCACCGTCGTGCTCAAGTCCGACGTGCAGGGCTCGCTGGAAGCGATCAAGGCCTCGCTCGAGAAGCTGTCGGTTCCCGAGGCGGAGGCGCGCATCCTCCACGCCGCGGTCGGCGGCATCAACGAGTCCGACGTGACGCTGGCCAAGGCGGCCGGCGCCAAGATCATCGGCTTCAACGTCCGCGCCAACCCGCAGGCGCGCGAGATGGCGAAGCGCGACGGCGTGTCGATCACCTACTACTCGATCATCTACAACGTGATCGACGACGCGAAGGCCGCGCTCTCGGGCATGCTGGCGCCGACGCTGCGCGAGAACTTCCTCGGCAACGCTTCGATCCGCCAGATCTTCAACATCACCAAGACCGGCAAGGTCGCCGGCTGCATGGTGACGGAAGGCATCGTCAAGCGCGGCGCCAAGGTCCGCCTGCTGCGCGACAACGTCGTGATCCACGAAGGCACGCTGAAGACGCTGCGCCGCTTCAAGGACGAGGTCCGAGAAGTGCGCGAGGGCTTCGAATGCGGCATGGCCTTCGAGAACTACGACAACATCCAGGTCGGCGACGTGATCGAGTGCTTCGAGATCGAGGCGATCGCGCGGACCCTGTAGGCCATGGCGTCGCGTAAGGAACCGAGACGGCCGAGCCAGCGCCCGCTTAGGGTGGGCGAGGAGCTCAGGCACGCCTTCGTCCAGCTGCTGGCGTCGGGCGAGATCCACGATCCGGATCTCTCCGGCGCCATGGTGACGGTCACGGAGGTCCGGATGAGTCCGGACCTGAGGAACGCCAACATCTTCTTCGTGCCGCTCGGCGGCGAGGGCGGGCCTCAGATCCTGAAGGCGCTGAAGCGCGCCGCACCGTTCATCCGCCGCCGGCTCGCCGAGGCGGTGCAGCTCCGCGTCGCCCCGCAGCTCTGGTTCGAACTCGACACCTCGTTCGAATCCGCCGGCCGCATCGAGACCGTGCTCAAGGACCCGCAGGTCCGCCGCGACCTCGACTGAGCGCGGCATGTCACGTCGCAAGGGCCAGAAGGTCGACGGCTGGGTGATCGTCGACAAGCCGTCGGGGCCGACCTCGACCCAGGTGGTCGGCAAGGTCCGGCGCCTGTTCGACGCCAACAAGGCGGGCCACGGCGGCACGCTCGATCCGCTGGCGACCGGCATCCTGCCGATCGCGCTCGGCGAGGCGACCAAGACCGTTCCCTACGTGATGGACGGGCGGAAGACCTACCGCTTCACCATCCGCTGGGGCGAGGCGCGCAACACCGACGACGCCGAGGGCGAGGTCAGCGACACTTCCGACGTCCGCCCGACCGAGGCCCAGATCAACCAGGTGCTGCCGCGCTTCGTTGGCCTGATCACCCAGGTGCCGCCGGCCTTCTCCGCGATCAAGGTCCAGGGCGAGCGGGCCTACGACCTGGCGCGCGAGGGCGAGACGGTCGAGCTCGCCCCCCGCCAGATCCGGGTCGACGCCTTCCGGCTGGCCTCGATCGACGGGCCGGACCATGCCAGCTTCGACGTCGAAAGCGGCAAGGGCGCCTATATGCGGGCTCTTGCCCGGGATCTCGCCCAAGCCCTGGGCACCTGCGGGCACCTCTCTGCGCTAAGACGCCTCAGGGTGGGTCCTTTCGACGAAAACACGGCTATTTCGCTGGATTCCCTGGTGGAACTCGGTAATAGTCCGGCCGCTTTTCGGCACCTCTTGCCGGTCGAGACCGCGCTGGACGACATCCCGGCCCTGGCCCTGACCGGCGACGAGGCGAACCGCCTCCGCTCGGGGCAGGCCGTTCCTCTCTTCCGCAAATCCGATCTCGATCGGCTCGCGGATCTGGAAGACGGTGACATCGTTCTCGCCAAGACCGCCGGTACGGCGGTGGCGATCGCGAGGTTCGAGCAGGGGATGCTCGCCCCCGTCAGGGTGCTTCACCTCTAGATAGGAGACCCCGATGTCGATCACGCTCGAGCGCAAGGCTGCGCTCATCGCCGAGCATCGTATCAACGCCACCGATACCGGCTCCCCCGAAGTCCAGATCGCGGTCCTGACGGAGCGCATCAAGAACCTCACCGAGCACCTCGGCACCCACGGCAAGGATCTGCATTCCCGCCGCGGCCTGCTGATGATGGTCGGCCAGCGCCGCCGTCAGCTCGACTATCTCAAGAAGACCGAGATGAAGCGCTACGAGTCGATCGTCGAGAAGCTCGGCCTCCGCCGCTAGCCCTCGCGTTCGTCGCTGCCGTTTCCATCGCGCCGGGCCGCAAGGTCCGGCGCGATGTCGTTTGAGGCTCAAGCCGGGCCTTTGGCGAAAGCCTCGAGGATCGGGCGCTGTCCCTTCGCTATCTTCGCGCGGGCCTGGTCGAGCGTGAACCAGCCGGCGCGGTCGACCTCGGGAAACGCCTGCATGCGGCCCGAATTCGGCGGCCACTCGATCGTGAAATCGTTGCTGTGGATGCGCGTCGCGTCGCAGTCGCCTTCTAGCGCGAACGCGGTGATGATCTTGCCGCTCGGCTGCTTGAATTGGCCGAGGGTGGCGAATGTCCCGTCGACCACGATGCCGGTCTCTTCCTCGAATTCGCGCTTCGCCGCGGCGAGCGGCTCCTCGCTCTCGTCGTAGCGGCCCTTCGGGATCGACCAGGTCCCGTCGTCCTTGTTCCTCCAATAGGGGCCGCCCGGGTGCACGAGAAAGACCTCCCGTGCTCCCGAGCGGATCCGATGCATCAGGATGCCAGCGCTCAGCTGGGGCATGTCCCATCATAAGCCCGAAGGCGCGGCTCGCGATCCGGCTATCCGCCCTGCCGCAATCGCTTCTCCTTCATGGCGCGTCTGACCGCCTTGCCGAAGGCTCGGCTCCGCGCGTGCCGCTCATGTAGGCTCTCGCTGTTGTGCGCTTCCTCGGCGACGAGCTTCCGCCAGCGACGGTAGCGCGCGGACTCGATCGTGCCGTCCTCGATCGCGGCGTGGACGGCGCAGCCGGGCTCGGTGTCGTGACGGCAGTCGCCGAAGCGGCAGGCCTCCGCGATCTCGACGATGTCGGCGAAGACCTCGTCGATGCCGGCGCGAACGTCGGCCAGCTGCAGCTCGCGCATGCCGGGCGTATCGACCAGCCAGCCGCCGGCGGGCAGGCGATGCATCGCGCGTCCCGTCGTCGTGTGCTGGCCGGTGTCGTCGGAGGCGCGGGTGTCCTGTGTCTCGATCGTGCCGCCGGCGAGCGTGTTGATCAGCGTCGACTTGCCGACGCCGGAGGATCCGACCAGCGCCACCGTCTGGCCCCGGCCGCACCAGGGCGCGAGCCGCGCGACGCTTGCCGGATCGCGGCCATCGAGAACCTCGACCAGCAGGCCCGGCAGCAGCCGCGAGGCTTCGCGGACGAAATGGTGCGGATCGTCGGCGAGGTCGGCCTTGGTCAGCACCACGACCGGCATCACGTCGGCTTTGCTTGTCAGCGCCAGGTATCGCTCAAGGCGGGCCGGGCTGAAGTCCTGGTTGCAGGAGGAGACGATGAAAAGCGTGTCGACGTTGGCGGCAATCAACTGCACGCGGCGCGCGCTGCCGGCAGCGCGGCGCTTGAACACGCTGCGGCGATCGAGGAGGCGCCGCACGCGCTGCGTTTCGGGATCGAGCAGCAGCCAGTCGCCGACCGTGGCCGCTTCTTCCTCGTCCTCCGCCTGGAAGGGAAGCACGAGCGCGTCGACGTCAGGCGCCCGCACATGGATGCGGTCGCGATGGATCGACATCGCACGCACGGGACGCAAGCCATGCTCGTCGGGCGCGACCTGGGATGCGAAAAACGACGTCCAGCCGAAATCGGCCGGATCGAGACTCTCTGATGTCATGACTCTCTCGGATGCAAGAGACGCGAAGGGCCGCCGCTGCCCGTAAGGCAGGAGCACCCGGCTCTGGCTGAAGCGAGAGAGAAGCGGAGACGACTGTGAGCGCTTACGCGCTCAACGAGACAACGCTAGCTGGCCCGCCCAGCGAGGGAATCGGAGACAGTCATCTTGTGGTTCCTTTCCCGTCGGTTGTCGGTCGCCGCGGAGCATAGCGGCTGAAGCCGCATAAGCTACCCGATTTGAGCAATCAGTCGCGGCGGATGGTCATACTTGGGTTGTGCGGAAACACGCAAGACGCAATAGGACTGAATCAATTGATGGGCTACCCAGGCGCGATCTACGAAGGGAGTAAAAAGTAGGGCTCTCCCTAGAAATTTCCCCATCTCACCGAGATCTATGTGGTGTCGTCCGATAAAATGGTAGGATTTTCCAGAATTTATTAGGTATCCAGCTAGATTGAGTTGCTTAATAATTTCTCTGACATTTTGTGTGTTCGAGGAAGTTACCGGGCAATGGAAGTCGATCATTGGCAAATGTGCGTTTAGGCCTCCTTTGGTCTTAATGAGGGACTTCACTCCGATCATTCGATTTTTGAACTTGAGTTCAAGTTTCGATATTGAATCAAGGGGTTCGTCCAATGATGTTAATTTTCCAGCATCCTTTAGTTGATTATGATGATTAGCATACGCAATTTCTGAAAGGGCAATGCGGTCTGCCGCAATGGGGAGGCTTAGAAGTGCATCCCCGTACGGTATACTTTGTAGGCGACATTTCTCTGCTGCGGCTTTCAAGATTTTTGTGCTTAACAGCGCCGATCGTAATTGCGCGGCTTTTGTAGAACTCGCGTAGCCTGCCTCGTCCAAATCATCACTTGTCCTAACAAAATACATAACTGAAACATCTGACGTAGCGAATATATCTTTAAGAACGTCTGCTATATTCCCCATAGCCAGCAAAATACTCTCCTATATTAGATCTTTATTAATATCGTGTACATTAGCTTCAATATGCCGAAAATTCTGATAGTTGAAGCTTGGATAGCGCTGGCTAACAGTTAACGTTCTTCCGACAATGCGAACTCTATCGAAGGATACTTTCGAGGCCGGCAGCGGACTTGATACTCCCTTTACCAGAATAGTGCGAAATGCAGGGATTGAGTTTTCTCGACAAAAGGTGGCGCGTGTCGTCCCTTCCAACAACAATAAATTACCCCCACCAGCATCTTCTACAACCGGCGGAGTAATAATTGAGGTTTGTCCGTTAGAGAATCTCACGCGAGCTGGCTCAAAAAGCTGCAATCCAAAGGTTTCATATAAATCTATGAGCCTCTCTATCTGATTATACTTAAACTCTCTTACCATTTCCGCTAGGGAGCTCAAGCTATTGACGGAGACAGCTTTTTCCTCAAGTTGCACATGAGACGAGGAGTATTGCGCTACTTTCCGTAGGCGATCGACGACGTTAGCTTCGGTATCTCGTTCTAAAATGGGCACCCCATTAGCCGCTGCATCATCGAGTTGCAGCAGATTTTCGATTTGCCCCTTAATGGCAAGAATTGCCGCCGAGTCAAAAATCCCCGCATAGTGAACGGCCTCTACCCCAGTAGCTCCCCCCGTATTTTCGACCCCAATTATCCCGGTAAGGTGGGCCGCATCACGGGTTAAAAAGACAAAAGCTCGAACAGGAAGCACTACCTCTTGGGCTAATTCAGTTACCTGGACGCCTAGTGCTCGGAGCAAGCTTCGCCGATAACGACCGTGAATACGCTTCTCTTCGTATGTCGGAAGTAGAACTCGAATTGGAATATTGCGACATCGCCAAAATAAAATAGAGGGAAACAGACTGTAAACCCAGTTTGTATCTTTCTCCGAGATTACTATCTCAGAAATATCTGAGGTAAGATTTTGAGTTATTCGAGTAAATACCTCTTCTGTTCCATAGCACAGTGGCGAAATATTAGAGGTTTTTATGTGTATCAGTTCTTCTTCGAAAAATTGCCGCGTCGCCTTTTTTCCGTTTTCGACTAAGTTTTTGGTGTCGTCTTTGGTTATTTTCTTAAAGTCCGTCGCGCGTATCTGTCCCGTCGGAATTCGAATAACATGGACGCCTCGCTGCATTCCAAGCTGTAAATCTTGCGATCCATCAATAACTACGTTAACCAATTTTTCTAAGTAGCTAATAGTACTGCCTTCTTCTGCAGTTTTTGGTTCAGCTTCCAGTGAAAAGGCGAGGATTCTGCTAGCCAGCGGCCTAGTCGCGAGTGAGGACGGATCATCGGAATATACAAATGCTGGTAAATTGCTAATTACTCCACCGTCTACGTGACGTTTTTCTACTGGCTGGAAAAACAAAGGGATCGAACATGACGCACGCACAGCGGTAGATACATACTCGTTAGGCGTTAAAATACGATTCCAAATCTTGACTCTGGAACTATTTATATCAGTAGAGACAATGTGAGTAGTTGTGGGAAGGTCCTTAAAGGTAATCGGGCCTGAAATTTTTGGTAGAAGTTCGGATAACTTTGTATCCAGCCAACTCCCGATCGCTCGACTTGAATAAAAGCCTTTATCAAATATCAAATTTGCCCATTGCGGGCTGAACTTACTAAGTATTCCACCCCCCACTCCTCTTTTTGCCTCTCGGTCTACGTCTACGAGAAATTCGCTGAAATTCAAATTCTCCAATAATTTTTCCAATTGGATGGGACTAGCGCCTGCGCCTATGAGGGCGGCTATCAAAGATCCTGCCGATGTCCCGGCGACTTCAGTGAAGCGTACGCCCCGCTCAAGAGCTTCGCGGTAAGCGCCAACAAAAGCCGCAGTTCGGCACCCGCCGCCTTGAAAGACGCCGAGGCAGCTTCGGAAAAATGAAGTGGACGATGGATTATAGGTCGACATTCCACGACCGATAGACGTCGCGCGGGCATTCTTTGTAAACGGTAGTTTGCGTCTCCTGCAATCTCTGGTTTGCATGTCAGGTTTGACGTTTGGTCACTTCCGTGCCACATACCGCGCCGGATAAAGGCAGACGAGGAAAAGCGAAGGGGGCCGCGCCCCTCGGACGTGCGCCGGGTCTCTTAAGGAAAGAGCCCATTCAGCGTACGCCGCCTGACGGTGGATCCCGATGGTCCGCCGCGCCCAATGGGCCTAAAGCCGCGTCACATGACGCATGGCGCCCGGGCGACCAGATGACCGAAGCGGCCCTGTTGGAAGGAAAACCAAAAATGTTCAAGCAATTCAGGAAAGAGCTCCTTTGGGGCGGCCGGAAGCTCGTGCTCGAGACCGGCAAGATCGCGCGCCAGGCCGACGGCGCGGTGATGGTCACCTACGGCGAGACCGTGGTTCTCGCGACCGTCGTCGGCGTGAAGACGCCGAAGCCCGGCCAGGACTTCTTCCCGCTGACGATCCACTACCAGGAGAAGACCTTCGCCGCGGGCAAGATCCCCGGCGGCTTCTTCAAGCGCGAAGGGCGCCCGACCGAGAAGGAAGTGCTGACCAGCCGCCTGATCGATCGTCCGCTCCGCCCGCTGTTCCCGCACGGCTTCCGCAACGAGGTGCAGGTCATCTGCACGGTGCTTAGCCATGACATGGAGAACAACCCGGACATCGTCGCCATGGTCGGCGCCTCGGCGGCGCTGACGCTGTCGGGCATCCCCTTCCTCGGCCCGATCGCCGCGGCCCGTGTCGGCTACGTGAACGGGCAGTACACGCTGAACACCCAGCGCGCGGGCGAGGAGCAGTCCCAGCTCGACCTCGTCGTCGCCGGCACCACCGAAGGCGTGCTGATGGTCGAGTCCGAGGCGAAGGAGCTCTCGGAAGAGATCATGCTCGGCGCCGTGATGTTCGGCTTCCAGTCGTTCCAGCCGGTGATCCAGGCGATCATCGACCTGGCCGAGGTCGCGGCGAAGGAGCCGTGGACGCTCTCGGAAGCGCCGCCGGAAGTGAAGTCGGTCACCGACAAGCTGACCAGCGCCGTGTCTTCGGAGCTGGCCCAGGCCTATCTCGAGACGGTGAAGCAGGAGCGCTACAAGAAGATCGATGCGATCAAGGCCAAGGCCAAAGCCCTGGTCGAGGGCAACGACGCCGAGGCGAAGGTCTTCGGCGAGGTCTTCAAGGAGCTCGAGAGCAACATCGTCCGCGGCAACATCCTTGCCGGCAAGCCGCGCATCGACGGCCGCGACACCAAGACGGTGCGCCCGATCATCGCGGAAGTCGGCATCCTGCCGCGCGCGCACGGCTCGGCGCTGTTCACCCGCGGCGAGACGCAGGCCCTCGTGGTCGCGACCCTCGGCACGGGCCAGGACGAGCAGATCATCGACGCGCTCGAGGGCGAGTACCGCGAGCACTTCATGCTCCACTACAACTTCCCTCCGTACTCGGTCGGTGAGGCGGGTCGCCTCGGCTCGCCGGGCCGTCGCGAGATCGGCCACGGCAAGCTCGCGTGGCGCGCCGTGCACCCGCTGCTGCCGGAGAAGGAGAAGTTCCCCTACACGATGCGCGTCGTCTCCGAGATCACGGAGTCGAACGGCTCGTCGTCGATGGCCACGGTCTGCGGCTCCTCGCTGGCGCTGATGGACGCGGGCGTGCCGATGCCGCGCCCCGTCGCCGGCATCGCCATGGGCCTGATCAAGGAAGACTCGGGCTTCGCCGTGCTCTCCGACATCCTCGGCGACGAGGATCACCTCGGCGACATGGACTTCAAGGTCGCCGGCACCGAGGCGGGCGTGACCGCGCTGCAGATGGACATCAAGATCACCTCGATCACCGAGGAGATCATGAAGATCGCGCTGGAGCAGGCGCGCTCGGGCCGCCTGCACATCCTCGGCGAGATGGCGAAGGGCCTGACCACGGCCCGCGACTCCGTCTCCAACAACGCGCCCCGGATCACCACGATCACGGTGCCGAAGGACAAGATCCGCGAAATCATCGGCCCCGGCGGCAAGGTCATCCGCGAGATCTGCGAGGTCACCGGTGCCAAGATCGACATCGAGGACGACGGCACCGTCAAGGTCGCCGCCGTCGACGCGGCGGCCGGCAAGGCCGCCCTCGACTGGATCAAGAACATCGTCGCCGAGCCGGAGATCGGTGAGATCTACACCGGCAAGGTGGTCAAGACCGTCGACTTCGGCGCCTTCGTCAACTTCCTCGGCGCCCGCGACGGCCTCGTCCACATCTCCGAGCTCGCCCCGCATCGCGTGGGCAAGACGACGGACGTGGTCAATGTCGGTGACACCGTGAAGGTGAAGTGCCTCGGCATCGACGACCGCGGCAAGGTGAAGCTGTCGATGAAGGCGGTCGATCAGGCCACCGGCGCCGACATCTCCAAGAAGGCCGAGGCCGACACGGCCCAGGGCCAGTAGCGATGACGCGTCGCGTCCTTCATCCGAAGTGCAACCGCGGATGAAGGACGCGGCGGTCCCCCTTCCTCTGGGCCTTTCGCGCGTCGCGGGACACCGCGGCGCCAAGCTGCGGGCACCCGAGAACACGATCGCCGGCTTCCGGGCGGCGAAGCGTCTCGGCGCCGGCTGGGTCGAGCTCGATTCCAAGCTCACCCGCGACGGCGTGCCCGTCGTCATCCACGACCAGACGCTTGAGCGCACCACCGATGGCGCCGGCCGGGTCGACAGCATGACGCTCAAGGAGATCGGCTGGCTCGATGCCGGCAAGTGGTTCGCGCCGGAGTTCGCCGGCGAGAAGGTGCCGACCCTCGCCGATGCGCTGAAGGCGATCGCGGCCGAGGGCCTCGGCGTCAACGTCGAGATCAAGCCCTGTCCGGGTCGCGAGCGCGACACGACCGAGGCGTCGATCGAGGTGATCCGCGAGGTGTGGCCTTCGTCGCTGCCGGCGCCGATCATCTCCTCGTTCCAGCGCGCCTCGCTGGAGGCGGCGCAGAAGGCGGCGCCCGAACTGCCGCGCGGCCTGCTGATCGAGACCCGCGAGGCCGACTGGCGCGAGACCGCGCAGCGCCTCGGCTGCAAGGCGATCCACCCCAAATGGTCGGAACTCAGCGCCGAATGGATCGCCGAGATCCACAAGGCGGGATTCGCCTGCCTGACCTGGACGGTCAACGATCCGCAGGCGGCGAAGCGCCTCCTCGACTGGGGCGTCGACTGCATCATCACCGACGCGCCGGACCTGATCGTCCCGCTGGTCGGCTGACCTCGTCTTGTAAGCGCGCCGCGGACCTCGCATGCTCCCTCCGGGGGAGGATCGCGGCGTGAACGCCAGCGCGCTCGTCATCGCCGGTCTCGAGAACACGATGCGCGACCGCGCCGACCTGGCGCTCCGCGACTTCGATCGCGTGCTCTCCATGGATCCTGGCCACGTCGTCGCCCGCCAGGGTCGGGCGGCGGCACTGATGGCGCTTCGCGACTACGACGGGGCGTACGCGACGAGCCTGAGCGTGCTCGCCGACCGTCGGGGCTCGCGCTGGTGGCCGCGGCCCGGCGGCAAGCCCGGCAGCGAGAGGACCACGCGTGCGAGCGCGCTCAAGCTCCGCCACGACCGCGACCAGCTCCGCCATCTCGCCGAAGCGGGTCTGCTGCCTCCCGACGCGCGCGCGCTCGAAGCGGCCTTCGACGAAGTCCTGGCCGAGGTCGCGCGCAGCGCGGCGGGGAACCACGTCGTCGAGCTCACGCCCGGTCAGCAGCATCGGCTGGCATCAGGCTACAACCGCGTCATCCACCTCGATCCCGGCCGGCGGGTTCCCCGGGCGGTCGCCGGCGAGTGGGATCGTCAGGGCACGGCGGAGCACTACGCACGCGAGCGGGTCGCGGTCGTCGACGGGCTCCTGACAGCCGATGCGCTGGCGGCGCTCCGCCGCTTCTGTCTCGACTCGACGATCTGGTTCGACACCGATCATGCGCGCGGCGCGCGTGGCTACATCGGCGCCGACGCCATGGACGGGTTGGCGTGTCCGCTCCTGTTCCAGATCGCCGAGGAGCTGCGGCAGGCGCTGCCCGCGGTGATCGGCGAGCTGCCGCTCATCAAGCTCTGGGCATTCAAGTACGATCCCGCGCTGCAGGGAATCGACGCGCATGCGGATGCGGCGCGCGTCAACGTCAACTTCTGGGTCACGCCGGACGAGGCCTGCGCCGACCCGTCGATCGGCGGCCTCACCGTCTATGACAAGCCGGTGCCGGCCGACTGGGACTTCGCCGCCTACAACGCCGATCCGCAGCGCCTGCTCCGCCACGTGCGGGAGACCGGCGCCCGGGCAGTGCAGGTCCCGCATCGCCAGAACCGGGCCGTGGTCTTCGACTCCGCGCTCGTGCATGCGACGCAGCCGCTCCGCTTCCGCCCCGGCTACGCCAACCGGCGCATCAACCTGACCCTGCTGTTCGGCCGGCGCTGACGCCCGCTTGCCAATAGATGCATATGCATCTATATTTCCCAGAATGCCCGAGGCTGCAGTTCCGCCCGGTTCCGGCCTGTCGCTCTGCACCGCGTCGCGCGTGCGGAAGGCGGCGCGGCTGGTCTCGCAGATCTTCGACCGCCATCTCGAACGCTACGACCTGACGATCACGCAGTTCGGGCTGCTCGCCTACATCAACACCTTCGACGGCATCGGCATCGGCGAGCTCGCCGAGAAGCTGATCATGGACCCGACCACGGTGACGCGAAATCTGCGGCCGCTGGAGCGCCGCCGCCTGGTCGTTCTCGCCGCTGACCCCAAGGACCGCCGCGCTCGGCGGCTGCATCTGACCGCCGACGGCCGCGCCGCCTACAAGGAGGCCAAGCCCGGCTGGGCGAAGGCACAGGGCGAGATCCAGACGGCGCTCGGCGACAGCGGCACGGCATCCTTGCACGCGACGCTCGACGGCGCGCTGGCAAGGCTCAGTGCATGATCGCGAGCGATTCCAGATATCTGCATATGCAGGATAAGGCGACGGAGACATCCATGCCCGACGATGCGACACCGGTCGCGGCACGCGCCGCCTCCAATCCGCTGCTGAGCGGTCCCATTCTCCCGACGCTGGCGCGGCTCAGCCTTCCCAACATGGCGGCGATGGTGGCGGCGGCGCTGGTCGCGATCGCCGAGACCGTCTATGTGGGATATCTCGGCACCGCGTCGCTCGCCGGCATGGCCCTGGTCTTCCCGATGGTCATGCTGCAGCAGATGATGTCGGCCGGCGCCGTCGGCGGCGGCATTTCTTCCGCGATCGCCCGCGCGCTCGGCAGCGGCGATGCGGAGCGCGCCCGCTCGCTTGCCATGCACGCGGTCTTCATCGGCGTCCTTGCCGGGCTCGCCTCGACCCTCCTCTTCCTGCTGCTGGGGCCCGCGATCTACGGACTGCTCGGCGGACGCGGCGACGCGCTCGCCGAAGCGCTGGCCTACTCCAACATCGTCTTCCTCGGCGTGACGGCGATGTGGCTCACCAACACCTTCGCCTCGATCATCCGCGCCGGCGGCAACATGCGGCTGCCGTCGGTGACGCTGCTGGCCTCGTCGGGAGCGCAGATCGTCCTCGGCGGCGGTCTCGGTCTCGGTCTCGGCCCGTTCCCGAAGCTGGGCATGACCGGCGTGGCGCTCGGCCAGATTGCCGCCGCGGTCGCGGCGATGCTGTTCCTCTGGTGGTTCCTGACCTCGGGCCGAGCCCGCGTGCCGCTCGATTTCAGGGGGCTCCGGATCAGGGGCGAGCACTTCGGCGACATCCTCAAGGTCGGTGCGCTCGCCTGCCTCTCCTCGTTCCAGACCGTGCTGACCATCCTGATCCTGACCCGGCTGGTCTCCGCGTTCGGCACCGAGGCCCTGGCCGGATACGGCATCGGCACGCGGCTCGAGTTCCTGCTGATCCCGATCACCTTCGCGATCGGCGTCGCCTGCGTGCCGATGGTGGGCATGGCGGTCGGCGCCGGCCGCCTCGAGCGGGCCCGCCGCATCACCTGGACCGCCGGCATCGCGGCGGCGGCGATCATGGGCGCGATCGGGCTTGTCGGCGCGCTGGTGCCGAACCTCTGGGCCTCGCTCTTCACGAGCGATCCTGCCGTGCTCCGCTCTGCCGCCACCTATCTCCGCTGGTGCGGCCCGGCCTATGCCTTCTTCGGGCTCGGCCTCTGCCTCTATTTCTGCGCGCAGGGGGCAGGAAAGGTGTTGGGACCGGTTCTCGCCGGCACGGCGCGTCTCGCGGTCGTCGCGGCAGGCGGCTGGTACCTGGCGAGCATCCAGGCCGAGACCTGGACGATGTTCGCCCTGGTCGGCATCGCGATGGTGGTCTACGGCGTCGCCACGGCGCTCGCCATCCGCGGTGCCTCGTGGGGGCGGCGCGCCTAGTTCTTGTAGTCGGGTTCTTCCCGGTCGAGCACGCGCTTCATCGCCGCGATCTGCAGCTTCGCGTAGCCGGCGCCGCCCTTGTCGACGCGCGCCAGCACGTCGGCATGGACCTCGGGTCGCACTTCCTGCAGCTCCCAGCCGGTCTTCATCGCGTCGAGCTGCCAGCCGCAGAGCTCTTCCAGGAACTCGAGCCTGACCCAGGCTTCCGCCGCGGTGTCGCCGGTGACCAGCGGCCCGTGGTTGCGGAGCATGATCGTGTGGTCCAGCGGCCCCATCAGCTTGGCGACGCGCGTGCCTTCCTCCCAGGAAAGCGCGAGGCCGCCGTAGTTCTCGTCATAGGCGGTGCGGCCGACGTAACCCAGCGCGCTCTGGTGCGCGAGCGCGACCTTCGCACCCTTGATCATGCAGAGCGCGGTCGCCTTCGGCATGTGCGTATGGAGCACGCATTTGGCGGCCGGGATCGCCTTGTGCACCGGCGCGTGCAGGAAGAACGCGGTGTCGTCGACGCCGTGCTCACCCTCGATGATCTTCCGGTCGAAGGTGCAGTGGACGAGGTTGGAGGCCGTGACCTCCGACCAGTAGAGCCCGTTCGGCGTGACCAGGAACTCGTCGTCGGTGCCCGGCACCATCAGGCTGAAGTGATTGCCGACGCCGCTCTGATAGCCCTTGCGGTAAGCCCAGCGGCAGATCGCGGCGAGATCGACCCGGGCTTCCTGGAGCGCGTCGTTCCGCATCGTCGTCCTTCCTCTCAATTGCCGGAAGCGGAGCCCGAGGCGGCGCCGGCGTCAACTCCATTCGCCAGCCGATGGCGCAGGATCACGTCGAGGAACGCGGTGCCGTAGCGCCGGAGCTTGGCCTCGCCGACGCCGTGGACGCCGGCGAGCTGGTCCTTGGTGGTGGGCTTCAGCGAGGCGAGCTCGATCAGCGTACGGTCGGGGAAGATCACATAGGCCGGCTGGCGCTGGGCCTTGGCCAAGGTCGTGCGCAGCGCCTTGAGCGCCGTCAGCAGGCCACTATCGGCGCCTCCCGAGGCGATAGCGGCGGTCTCGGTCGCGCGGCGCCTGGCCTTCTTGGAGGTCGCGCGGTTGGCGACATCGGTGCGGAGCTCGAGCTTTTCTTCGCCCCTCAACACACGTCTTCCATGCTCGGTCAGCGTCCAGCGTCCGTGCTCGACGATGTCGAGCGAGATCAGGCCGGCGGCGTAGATCTGGCGCAGGATCGAGCGCCAGGAATTGGCGTCGCGGTCCTTGCCGACGCCGAAGGTCTTCAAGGTGTCGTGGCCGTAGCGCCTGACCGCCTCGGTGGCGTTGCCGGTCAGCACGTTGACGATGTGCTCGGTGCCGAAGCGTTCGCCGGTGCGCAGGATCGCCGACATCGCCTTCTGCGCCTCGACCGTGCCGTCGAAGACCTCGATGTCGCCCTGGCAGAGGTCGCAGCGTCCGCACGGCTCGGAGGATTCGCCGAAATAGGCCAGCAATGTCTGGCGGCGGCAGCGCGGCGACTCGCAGAGCGCCACCAGCGCGTTGAAGCGCTGGCGCTCGATGCGTTTCCTGGCCTCGCTCGCCTCGCCCTCCTCGATCTGCAGCCGGCGAAGCCGCATGTCGTCGAGGCCGTAGAGGGTCATCGTGTCGGCCGGCAGGCTGTCGCGGCCGGCACGGCCGATCTCCTGGTAGTAGGCCTCGACGTTGGCCGGAAGGTCGGCATGCGCGACGAAACGCACGTCCGGCTTGTCGATGCCCATGCCGAAGGCGACGGTCGCGACGATGACGATGCCGTCCTCCTGCATGAAGGTGTCCTGGTTGGCGTCGCGGTCCTGCTGCGCCATGCCGGCGTGATAGGGCAGCGTCTTGTAGCCGGCGAGCCCGAGATGGGTCGCCAGCTCCTCGGTCTTCTTGCGCGACGCGCAATAGACGATGCCGCTCTGGCCGCGATGGGATTCGAGGAAGGCGGCGATCTGCCTGCGCGCATTGTCCTTCGGCTGCATCGCCAGGTGCAGGTTCGGCCGGTCGAAGGAGCGGACGAAGGTGCGGGGGGCGAGGCGGAACAGCCTCTCGACGATGTCGGCGCGGGTCGGCCCGTCGGCGGTCGCGGTCAGCGCGATCGTCTGGGTGGCGCGGATCTGCTCGCGGATCTCGCCGAGACGCAGGTATTCGGGCCGGAAGTCGTGGCCCCATTGCGAGACGCAGTGGGCTTCGTCGATGGCGAGCAGGCCGACGCCGATATCGTCCAGCATCTCGACCGTATCCGGCCGCGTCAGGCGCTCGGGCGCCACATAGAGCAGCTTCAGCTTGCCGTCGCGCATCGACTGGCGGATGCGGCGGGCCTCGTCATATTCGATGGACGAATTAAGAGCGGCGGCCTCGACGCCGAGCTGCTGGAGCTGACGCACCTGGTCGCGCATCAGCGCGATCAGCGGCGAGACGACGACGGTGAGGCCGGGGCGGAGCAGCGCCGGAAGCTGGTAGCAGAGCGACTTGCCGGACCCGGTCGGCATCACCGCCAGAACATTCTCGCCGTCGAGTAGAGCGCCGATGATCTCCGACTGGCCGGGCCGGAACGCATCGAAGCCGAAGACGGATTTCAACGCCGCTTGCGCGGCGGCGAGTTCGCTCATCGGCTCATTCTAGACCGACATCGTGGAGCGGGCGGCTCCAGTCCTTCGCTTCGGCGACCGCACGCTCGACGTCCTCCTCCAGCATGAAGCCTTCGGCGACCAGCGCTCGCGCCGCCGCCTCGATGGCCTTCATATAGCCTTCCTTGGAGCCGTAGCGTTCGAGAATCGACAGGCGCGGATCGCCGGTCGCCTCGCGTTCCTCCTGGGTCTCGGGCAGAGGTATGTAGCTGCCGTACATCTGATGCATGACGCCAGCGGAATTCGGCCGGACCCGGAGGCTCCAGCCCGTATACGTGCCCAAGGGCGCGCGGACCATCGGCGCCAGAACGCCGGCGCGGTCGTTGCCGTCGGCGTCGACCGCGGGCACGCCGATCGTGTAGCCGGCCCGGTCGATCACCTTCGGCGGGCGGCTGACGATGCCTCTGTCCGAATCGGGTCCGTAGTCCATGTACTCGAGCCGGTTCGGCTCCTGCGGCAAGGCAAGGCCCGGGATCTTCGGGAAGCTCTTCTTCCACTCCTCGAAGGAGACCAGCGTGCCGTCCGATCGGCGCGGGATCCGGCTCGGCGGCGGCTTGATGCCGGAGGTCGCCCAGCGGTCGATGATGTCGAGCACGCCGCGGAAGAACATCGAGGTGCGGACGATGTTGAAGTAGCTCGCCCGGATGCCCTTCTTCGGCTCCTTGATGATCGGATCGCTCCAGTGCTGGGTCGAGAGCCAGGCATAGATGCGGACGTTCTCCGGCTGCTCCAGGTCTTCGCCGCTGGTGGTCGTGTGCACCAGCGAGCCGCGGCGGACCCAGTACTCGCTGGCGCTCTGGGTGTGGATCACCAGCGGGTCGGTCTCCGGGCGCTTCAGGATCGCGTCCGTCATGCCGCTGAAATGGTCGGTGGTCCTGGCGTAGGAGAAGGGGAAGCGGTCGGAGGGATTGTAGTGGTCCTCGAACTGGCGCGAGGAGGAGACCACCAGGTTGCCGAAGCGGTTGTAGTCGAAGAGGCCGGCGCCGGCGACGTGGCTGTGCATCGCGTCGAACACGCGCTTGCCCTCGGTGTCGGCGTTGAATCCCCGATAGAGGAAGTCGCGGATCGACCGGCCGGTCTGCGAGCGCCCGAAGGCATAGGCCTTCTCGACCGTGCGGCCGTTCCAGGCGAGCGGATTGGCCGTGCTGGTGTCCGTGCGAAGGAACGAAATCAGGTCGCGGACCGCGGCGTGGCCGAGGCCCAGCACGAGCGGATCGCAGGCGGTGTATTCGAGCTCGTAGATCCAGCCGACCTTGAAGCCTTCCTCGATGAAGATGTCGGTCGCCGACGGCATCACGATCTGCTCGTTGCCGCGGAACTCGTCGACGATGCGGGCGCTCGGAGTCCCGATGCCGGCGAAACGGGCGAAGCGCCACTTGTCCGAGGGGATGACCTCGCGCGGCGAGTCGGGATAGCGGCGCCGGGTCAGAACCGCGTCCCTGGTGTCGGTCGAGATCGCCGGGTTCGAGCGGGTCGAGATGTATCCGGAGAGCGGCAGCGAGTAGACACCCGGCGCATCGCAGACGAACTCGGTCGCGATCCGCTGGGTGAGCTTCTTCTCGCCATCCCGGGCGACCGGAACATCCAGCAGCATGCGGCCGTTGCCGGGATAGAGGTCGCCCTGCCAGCCCGACCACATCGCGACATAGCCGCGGCGCATCAGGAACAGGTTGCCGGAATCCGCCAGCGTGATCGGGTCGTTGGTCGCCGGGGCGTCGTTGTAGCGGAAGAGGCGGGTGTTGCCGCGATTGACGTATTCGTAGACCAGCCGCTTGTTGCCGCGCTCCATGTCGACCGGCTTGATGATCATCACGTCGCCGGAAAATCGGATCAGGCCGTCCTTGTCGGTCGGCGCATACCGAATGTCCGTGATGTCGCGATTGCCGGGATGCTTCGGGTCGACCGCATATTGGGCGCGGCCGACGATCCGCTCATAGGCACCGCAGTCGCCCAGGATCTTGCCGTCGGCATAGGCGCGGCGCTCGGTGACGGTGAAGCCGGTTCCAGCCATGTGCGATTTCCCCCGAAGCGCCTTGACGCCATTGTATCTTACGTGGACCCGCGCCTCGCGGCGCGACTGTTGATTATCACACACTAAACTCGCCCCGACCAAGCCGAAGGACCGAAGCTGTGAGCCGGATCGCCGCCATCGAAGCCGTGCCGCTGCGCATCAGCCCGAAGACCATCTGGACCTTCGTCGCGATCGCCGACAGCGATGGGCGGATCGGCATCGGCGAGGCGACGCTGAACGCGCGCGAGCCCGAGCTCGTCGCCGAGGTCGCTCGCCTTTCGCCCTATATCCTCAATCGTCCGGCCGAGCCGGCGCCGCTGGAGGTGCCGGTCCCGCATGGCGGCCAGGTCGAAGCCTCGGTCTCCAGCGCCCTCGACCAGGCGCTCTGGGACCTGAAGGGTCAGCGCGAGGGGAAGCCGGTCTGGCAGCTGCTGGGCCCGACGCAACGGAAGCTTGTTCCCCTCTACGCCAACATCAACCGGCGCACGGTCGACCGCCGCCCGGAAGGCTTCGCCGCCAGCGCGCGCCATGCCGCCGGGGTGGGCTTCACGCGCTTCAAGGTGGCACCCTTCGACGACCTGAATCCGGCGATCGCCGACGGCGAGGACGGCAAGCCGCTGATCGAGGCCGGCATCGCGCGGGTGGCGGCCGTGCGCGAGGCGGTGGGGACGGCGGCACGCGTCATGGTCGACTGTCACTGGCGCTTCACCGAGGCGTCGGCCGAACGCGCGATCGAGCGGCTGGCCGAACTCGATGTCGACTGGTTCGAGTGTCCGATACCGGAAGGGGCGTCGACCATCCCGGCGATCGCGCGCCTGAGGAAGCGCGCCAATGCCGCCGACATGGAGCTCGCCGGGCTCGAGATGTCGACCTCGCCGGCGGAGCTGATGCCCTATCTCGAAGCCGGCTGCTACGATGTCGTGATGCCCGACATCAAGTACATCGGCGGCTTCGCCGGCATGCTGCAGGCGGGCACGCTCTGCAAGCGTTTCAAGGTCGGCTGCGCGCCGCACAACCCGACCGGGCCGTTCTGCCACGCGGCCAGCCTCCATGCCTCGGCCGCGCTCGATGGCTTCGACCTGCTCGAGCATCAGTATGACGAGTCCCCGCTGTTCGACCGCCTGGTGAATGGCCGGCTGCCGGACCACGCACGCGACGCGAGCGAGCTTCCGGCCGCGTCAGGTCTCGGCATCACACTCAATCCGGATCTGGTCGAAGAGCTGCGCGTATGACCGGCCAGCCGACCTTCCTCGGCTACCACCGCGCCGACGGCAGCATCGGCGTGCGCAACCTCATGCTGGTGCTGTCGGTCGGCGGGCTCACGATCCCGACGGCGCGCCGCATCGCCTCGTCGATCAAGGGATCGGTGATCGTGGGCTTCCCCTACAACGCCGGCAGCCTGCTCGGCGAGGACCGCACCACCTGGAAGCGCGCGATGCTGGCGATGGCGGTGCATCCGAATGTCGGCGCGGTGCTGCTGGTCGGCGACAACCCGCCGGTCGCGGCCGAGGTCGCCGAACATGCGCGAAAGGCCGGACGGCCCCACGCGATGCTGACGCTCGACGACTGCAATCACGACGCGGTCACGCTGACCGAGCGCGGCATCCGTGCCGGTGCGCGCCTGGCGATGGCGATCTCGGCCGACCGGCGCGTCCCGGCGCCGCTCTCGGCGCTGACGCTTGGCCTCGAATGCGGGCGTTCCGATCCGAGCTCCGGCCTCGTCGCCAACCCGCTGCTGGGCCTCATGGCCGACCGTATGGTCGATGCCGGCGGGCGCGCGATCATCGGCGAGACGGTCGAATGGCTCGGGGCCGAGCATCGGCTGGAGAAGCGCGCGGCGTCGCCCGAGGTCGCCAAGGCGATCCGCGATGCGGTGCTTCGCCGCGAGCAATGGGCGATCAGCCACGGGCTCGATCTCACCGGCAACAATCCCGGCCCCGCCAATATCGCCGGCGGCCTCTCGAGCATCGAGGAGAAGGCCCTTGGCAACATCGCCAAGAGCGGCAGCCGGCCGATCCAGGGCGTGCTCGGCTATGGCGAGGCGGCGCCCAAGCCCGGCTGCTGGGTCATGGATGCGCCGGCCTACGCGTCGGAGTCGCTGACCGGCTTCACCGCCGCCGGCGCGCAGCTGATGCTGTTCACCACCGGCGTCGGCAACAGCTTCGTCTCGGCGCTGGCACCGACGATCAAGGTCTGCGCCAACCCCGAGACCTGCGCGCGCGTCGGCGAGCAGCTCGACCTCGACGCGCACAAGGTCTTCCTCGGCGAGGAGACGCCGGAGTCCGCCGCTGACCGCCTGTGGTCGCGCATGATGCAGGTCGCCGACGGAGCCGCCACCTGGGGCGAGATCCTGGGCGAGGGCGACGAGATCGTCGCCCGCTACGGGCAGGCGATGTGATGGACGCGATCCGGCTCAGCCCCGAGGACAATGTCGCGACGCTTCTGCGCGCCGTCGCCAAGGGCGAGAAGATTCGCGTCGGCACGACGGAGATCGAGGCCGGCGAAGCCATCGCGCTCTGTCACAAGATCGCGCTGACCGACCTGAAGCCCGGCGACCGCATCGTCAAGTACGGCGATCCGATCGGGGAGGCGACGCAGCCGATCAAAGCCGGCGCGCATGTCCACGTGCACAATCTGAGAAGCCTCCGCGCGCGGGCGAAGTAGCGCTCCTCGGAACCCTTCCTCGTGCGAAGCGCGGGGGAGGGCAGGGTGGGGGCACGCGCGAAGCGCGGTCGGCCGTTGTTTCAGGCGGCGCCCATCGAGTGAGTCGAGGAAGCGAGCCACGGCCCCCACCCCAACCCTCCCCCGCGTACGACGCGAGGGAGGGGTACGAGTGCTAGCGCTTCCTCGCCCAGAGCGCGGAAAGCCCTAGCGTCACCAGTCCCGCGGCGAGGCCCCAGAAGGCCGAGCCGATGCCGAGGAACGACGCGCCGGAGGCCGTGACGGCCAGCGTCAGCGTGGCGGCGACACGGTCCTTGTCGTTGGTCATGGCGGTCCCCAGCGCGCCGGACAAGGCGCCGAGCAGCGCGGTGCCGGCGATGGTGACGATCAGTGCCTGCGGCAGCGCGTGGAACAGGTTCACCAGCGAGGCGCCGAAGATGGCCAGCACCAGGTAGGCGGCGCCGTAGATCGGTCCGGTCATCCAGCGCTTGTCCTTGTCGGGATGGGTGTCCGGCCCGGTGCAGAGCGAGGCGCTGATGGCGGCGAGGTTGCTCGCATGCGCTCCGAACGGCGCGGCCGCGAGCGAGGCGATTCCGGTGACCGCGATGATCGAGCGCGACGGCACCTGCTGATAGCCGGACGCCTTGAGCACGGCGAAGCCCGGAAGGTTCTGCGACGCCATGGTGACGAGATAGAGCGGCACGCCGAGGCCGATCAGGACGGCGGGATCGAAGGTCGGCGCGATGAAGATGAGCGAGGAGATCGAGATCCCCGGCATCTCACCGTTGAGCCCGAGGATCTGGGCGAGGACCACGCCGACGACGAGCACGATCAGCACCGCGCCGAACGGGCTGATGAGCCGCATCACCAGGAAGAGCCCGACCAGCGGCAGCACCAGCATGGGCGAGCTTTGAGCGCTGTCGAAGACGGCGATGACGAAGCGGATCAGCACGCCCGCCAGCATCGCCGCCGCGACCGAGGTCGGCAGCCGCTCGATCCAGGCGCTCAAGGGCCGGAAGAGGGCGGTCAGCACCATCAGCAGGTTGGCGAGGAGGAAGGCGCCGACCGCGGCCGAGATCGGGATGCCGGAGGAGGCGGCGATCAATGCGGCCCCCGGCGTCGACCACGCGGTCACAATCGGCAGGCGGTGGCGGATGCTGAGGATCGGCGTCGTCACCGCCATGGTGAGGCAGAGCGCCGTGACCCAGGACGAGGTCTCCTCCGGCGTGGCGCCGACGGCCTGGGCCGCGGCAAGGACCACGGCGAGCGCGCCGCCGAACCCGACGATCACGGCGACCAGGGCGGAGACGACGACCGATGCGCGCATTCCTCGATCCCGATGTTTTCCTGGCGGCGACCCGGCCGCGTCCGCAAGATAGCCGCAAAGCCCGGGGAGTCACATGCGCATCACCGCCGTCGACACGGTCCAGGTCGAAGCCTGGCCGCACCTGATCTGGGTTCGTGTCCACACCGACGAAGGCCTGATCGGGCTCGGCGAGACCAGCTATCACACCGAGGCGGTCGCCGGGTACATCCACCAGGTCGCGGCACCTTATCTGGTCGGCAAGGATCCGACGCGGATCGACCTGCATCACCGCACGCTGACCAAGAGCCTGATGGCGCTGGTGGCCTATCGCGGATCGGCGGCGGAGATCCGTGCGATCGCGGCACTCGACATCGCGCTCTGGGACATCCTCGGCCAGAAGGCCGGCATGCCGATCTACATGCTGCTGGGCGGCCTCTCGCGCGACACGATCTCGGTCTACAACACCTGCAACGCCTATCGCCCGGGCTGGAAGCGCCGGCCCGGCGATCCGGGCGAGGGCTACTGGCGCCTGCTCCCGGGGGGCAAGCCGGAGGGCCCGTACGAGGATCTGGAGGGCTTCATCAACCGCGCCGACGAGCTCGCCGAGAGCCTGCTCGCCGAAGGCATCAAGGCGATGAAGATCTATCCGTTCAACGCCGCGGCCGAGGCCTCGGGCGGACTGCACCTCTCGGCCGCCGACCTCAAGACCGCGCTGGAGCCGTTCCGAAAGGCGCGCGCCAAGGTCGGCGACAAGATCGACATCATGGTCGACTTCCACTCGCTCTGGAATCTCACCCAGGCGAAGCGCATCGCCAAGGCGCTGGAGGAGTACGAGCCCTACTGGCTCGAGGACCCGGTGAAGATGGACAATTTCGACGTCCTCAAGGACTACGCGGATTCGACCCGGCTCACCGTCTGCGGCAGCGAGACGCTCGGCACGCGCGCCGACTTCCGCGAGGTGATCGAGCGCCGTGCGGTCGGCATCGTCATGTTCGACACCTCATGGATCGGCGGCATCTCGGAGGCACGCAAGGTCGCGGCGCTGGCCGAGACCCATCATCTGCCGGTGGCGCCCCACGATGCGACCGGGCCGATCACGCTGATCTCCGGCAACCACGTGGTGATGAACGCGCCGAACGGCCTCACCCAGGAGATCGTCCGCAGCTATTACTACAGCTGGTATCGCGACATCGTCACCGAGATGCCGAAGATCGAGAACGGCATGATGCATCCGCTCACCGGCGACGGCCTCGGCACACAGCTCCAGCCCGATGTGCTGAAGCGGAAGGACGCGAAGGTCAGGACGACGAAGGGCGACTGAGTTACGGCAAGACCCCCCACCCTAGCCCTCCCCCACGAAGGGGGGAGGGGATCCGATCGTGCTCCTTCCCCCCGCGGAGCGTGGGGGAAGGTTGGGATGGGGGCGAGACTCGCTCTCGACTACGACTTCAATCCCGCTTCCAAGTGCCGCCGGTAGTAGGCGAGATCCGGCGTCTTCAGGTCGACGACCTTGGCGAGGTCGTCCCATTTGCGCAGGCGCAGCGCGTCGCGCGATCCGGGAAGCGCCAGGAACGAGCGCGCCTCTTCTTGCGTGAACGGCCCGCCCTGGACCTTGAGGGAAAGCACGGACGCATCCGAGAGCGTGGCGAAATAGCCGGGCTCGGTGGTGACCAGGCAGCGCTTGGCGGCGACGTGCCGGCGGATCGGCTCGGTCACCTCAGGGCGGAACCAGCGGGAGAGGTATCCCCGGCCGATGTCCTCATGCTGGCGATCGACGCCGGCCTCCGCGGCACCCGGGGCGTGCTTGTCGACGAGATGGCCGACATCGTGCAGCAGCGCCGCCGCGACCAGCATCTCGTCCGCCCCCTCGGCCTCGGCGAGCGCCGCCGACTGCAGCGCATGGGCAAGCTGTGTGATCGGCTCACCCGCGTACAGGTCGCCGCCGTAGGAGGCATAGAGCGCCAGCAACTCGTCGACGATGCTCATGGCCTAAGGGATCACTCCTGCGCCATGAACTTTTTGTAGTCGTCGATCACGTCGGCGACCGACGCCTCGGTCAGCTTGCGGCCGGCCTCCGGCGAGGCCAGCGACGGGTCGGAGCCGATGCGGCCGTCGGGGAAGGTGTTGCGATAGTCCTCGGCGTCGTAGAAGCCGCGCTTGGCCTTGCCGGTCCACTCCATCGACGCCTTCTTGATGTATTCGGGATAGGCGTATTGCGTGACCGAGACCTCGGACGCAGTGGCGTGGCTGCCGTCCTTGTCGCCGAACAGCTCGTTGGCGAGCTTCTTGGTGCGCTCGCCTTCCCACCAGCCGCGCAGCAGGCAGCGGATCGGCGGCTGGTTGGATCCCCGCTGGAAGCTCGACTCGGCGTAGATCTCGGAAAAGGCGGCGGTGGTCGTGGCGATGTTGCCGCCATGGCCGTTCAGGAAATAGAAGCGCTCGAAGCCGTGGCGGCGGAGCGAGCCGACATAGTCCTGGATCACCGCCATCAGGGTCGAGGGCCGCAGCGCGATGGAGCCGGCGAAGGCCAGGTGATGCTGCGCCATGCCGACCGAGATGGTCGGGCCGACCAGGATGTCCATCTCCTCGCCGACCTTCTTGCCGATGAACTCGGGGCAGATCGCATCCGTGCCGATCAGGCCGTTCGGTCCGTGCTGCTCGGTCGAGCCGATCGGGATCAGGATGCCCGTCGACTTCTTCATGTAGGACTCGACCTCGGACCAGGTGCACATGTGCAGCAGCATGGATGCCTCGTTGGAATGGAATGGGGGAAGAGTACGGGGGCATCGCCGCAAGCGGCAAGGACGACCTCGCTGACGCTCGCCCCCACCCTAACCCTCCCCCGCGTATGACGCGGGCGAGGGGACTCGAAGTACGCGCCTCGCGCCCCCTCTCCCGCGAAGCGGGGGAGGGACGGGGTGGGGGCCGACGCGAAGCGGAGGTCGTATTCGGGTGTGCTGTGCTAGCGTTCTCCGCATGACCCAGTCACAGACCCAGAACCGCCGGATCCTGCTCGCGTCGCGGCCGACCGGCTGGCCCACGTCCGAGAACTTCAAGCACGTGACCGAAGCGGTGCCGGAGCCGGGCCCGAAGGAAGTGCTGGTCCGCGCGCTCTGGCTCTCGGTCGATCCCTACATGCGCGGGCGCATGAGCGCCGCCAAGTCCTATGCCAAGCCGGTGGAGATCGGCGAGGTGATGACCGGCGGCATGGTCGGCCAAGTGGTCAAGTCGAATCACAAGGTGTTCGCCGCGGGCGACATCGTCGAGGGCTCGCTCGGGTGGCAGGACTACGCCGTCGCCGATGCGGCGCTGCTTCGGAAGATCGATCCGAAGCTGGCGCCGATCCAGACCGCGGTCGGCGTCCTCGGCATGCCGGGCATGACCGCCTATTTCGCGACGCTGGAAGTCTGCCAGCCGAAGGCCGGCGACACGGTCGTGGTCTCGGGCGCGGCCGGCGCGGTCGGGCAGATCGTCGGGCAGATCGCGAAGATCAACGGCTGCCGTGCCGTCGGCATTGCCGGCGGCGACGACAAGCTCGCCTACATCCAGCGCGAGCTCGGCTTCGACGCGGTCATCAACTACAAGACCTCGAACGATCTCTCCAAGGCGGTCGCGGCGGCGTGCCCGAACGGCGTCGACGTCTATTTCGACAACGTCGGCGGCGCCGTGTCGGACGCCGTCTTCAGCAACCTCGCCTTCAAGGCGCGCATCGTGATCTGCGGCCAGATCAGCCAGTACAATCTCGACAAGCCCGATCTTGGCCCGCGCAATCTCCGCTACATGCTCGTCAATCGGGCGCGCATGGAGGGATTCCTGGTCTGGGACTGGCGCGACCGCTATCCGGAGGCGCTGCGTCGCATCGCCGGCTGGATCAGGGAAGGCCGGATCAAGTATTCCGAGCACGTGACCGAGGGTCTGGAGAAGACGCCCGACGCGTTCATCGCGATGCTCAAGGGCGCGAATCTCGGCAAGGCGCTGGTCAAGGTCGCCGATCCCGCATGACGCTGCCGCCGATCGCTCCCAAGAGCGATCGCTCGTTCATGGCCGGGTTGAAGCGCGTCGCCGCCGCCGATCCGGACATCGGGCGCGCGCTCGCGGCGCATGGCCGCCCGCCGATCCGACGGATCGAGCCCGGATACGGCGCGCTGCTCCGCATCCTGGTCGGGCAGCAGGTCTCGACCCAGTCGGCGGCCGCGATCTGGAAGCGCACGACCGATCGCCTCGGCCTCGCGCCGACGGCGGAAGACCTGCTCGCGGCGAGCGACGCGGAGCTGCGCGGCTTCGGCTTCTCGGGCTCCAAGATCGCCTACAGCCGCGCGCTGGCACGCGAGATCGCCGAGGGTCGCCTCGACCTCGACCGCGTGCATCGCAGCCCCGACGACGAGGCGCAGGCGATGCTGACGGCGATGAAGGGCATCGGCCCGTGGACGGCGCAGGTCTACCTGCTGTTCGCGCTCGGCCGCCCCGACGTCTTCCCGGCCGCCGACCTGGCGCTGATCATCGCCTACCAGCGGATCAAGGGCGCCGAGACGCGGCCCGATCCCAAGCGCATGGCACAGATCGCCGAGGCGTGGGCGCCTTGGCGCGGGGCGGTGGCGCACCTTCTGTGGCACGTCTATAAGCAGCCGCTGTGAGCCTCATCCCCGAGACGACCTGGGCGCGCGCCGGCGCCATCTTCCGGCTCGCCGTGCCGGTCATGATGACGCGGCTCGGCATCCTGATGTTCGCGACGATCGACACGCTGATGCTGGGCCGCATGTCGGCGGACGAGCTCGCCTACTTCGCGATCAGCGTCCCGCCGCAGGTGACGGTGATCACCGTCAGCTACGGCCTCTTTTCCGGCACCCTCGTGCTGATCGCGCAGGCGCGCGGCGCCGGCCGGCTCGACGAGATCGGCCATGTCTTCAAGATCGCGTCGGCGATGGCGTTGATCGTCAGCGTCGTCGTCGCCTGGATCCTGCTTCCGGGTGAAGGCATCCTGAAGCTACTCGGCCAGTCGCCGGAGATCGCGGCCGGCGGCGGCCGTGCGGTCGAAGCCTTCGTGATCGGCATGCCGGCGGTGCTGCTCGCCGCGGTCGCCTCGACCCTGCTGGAGGCGATGAGCCGGCCGCGCGTGGTCCTGGCGACCGTTGCCGGCGGCCTCGTTCTCAAGCTCGCCCTCAACTGGTGGCTGCTCGAGGCGCATGGTGCCGCCGGCGCCAATCTCGCCACCTCGATCGCGCGCTGGGGCATGTACGTGGCGCTGCTCGGATACATCCTGGCGACTCCGGCGATCGCGCGCCTCGGCCTCTACACCCGGATCGCGCGCAAGCGCCAGATCACGATCGAGCTGCTCAAGCTGGGATTGCCGTCGGCGATCTCGCAGGGTCTCGAGTCCTCGGCCTTCGGCGCGATGGCGGTCTTCGCCGGCTGGCTCGGCGCCCAGGCGCTCGCCTCCTACCAGATCGGGCTCAACCTGGTCGCCATGGCGTTCATGATGGCGATGGGCCTCTCGACCGCGACCTCGGTCCATGTGGGCATGGCCTACGGCGCCAAGCGGCGAAGCGCGGCCGAGTCCGCAGGCTGGCTCGGCACCTGGATGGTCATCAGCTACACGATCGCGATGGGCATCGCCTTCGTCCTCTTCGACCGCCAGATCGCCTCGATCTACGCTAGCGACCCGGCTCTGATTGGGGCCGCTTCGGTCGCCATCGTGATCGCCGCCTTCATCCTGCTGCCCGATGGAATCCAGGGCGTGCTGATGGGCGCGCTACGCGGCTTCGGCGACGTCAACTGGCCGTCCGCGATGCACCTGGTCAGCTTCTGGGTGGTGACGGTGCCGCTCGCGCACCACCTCGCGTTCGGTCGGAACTGGGGCACGGACGGACTGCTCTGGGGGCTGGTCGCCGGCCTGGCCTGCGCCTCCCTCCTTCTCGGCGGACGCTTCTTCGTGGTTTCCCGCCGGCCGGTGTCGTGAGGGTGTAGAGTGACCGGCAGATGAGTGTTTCCACGAGCCAACCGCCGGCCGGCGACGGCGCGTCCGACGGCCGGCTGCTCCGCGCCGCCCTCGACAGCCTGACCCAGGGCTTCGCCGTCTTCGACGCCGAGCGGCGGCTGCAGGTGTGGAACGCCAGCTTCTTCGACCTGCTCGACCTGCCGGCCGACTTCTGCGGCCGCGGCACCGAGCTCGTGGTGCTGGTCCGTGCGCTCGCGGAGCGCGGCGACTTCGGGCCGGGGAATGCGGGCGATGCGAGCGGGCGCGAGATGGAGCGCCTGTTCCAGCCGCCGGCGCCGTCGCATTTCCATCTGACGCCCGGCGGCCGCGTGGTCGAGCGGCTGGTGACGCCGATGGCCGATGGCGGCTTCGTCCTCACGCTGACCGACGTGACCGATCGACGCCGCGCCGAGCTCCGCCTGATCGAAAGCGAGGAGCGCTATGCGCTCGCCTCCGCCGGTGCCAATGACGGCCTCTGGGACTGGAACCTCGCGACCAACCGGCTCTACGTCTCGCCGCGCTGGCGCCAGATGCTGGCGCTGACCGAGGAGGAGATGGGCGAGGAGCCGGCGGTCTGGCTCGATCGCGTGCATCCGGACGAGATCGAGCGCCTGTCCGCCCTGCTCGATGCGCATATCGCCGGGCATTCGCCGCATTTCGAGTGCGAACATCGGATCCGCCGCTCCGACGACGCCTATCTCTGGGTCGTGGCGCGCGGCCTCGCGGTCCGCGACGGCCTCGGGCGCGCCACCCGGATCGCGGGATCGCTGACCGACGTCACCGAGCGCAAGTACCAGGAAGCCCAGGCGCTCCACGATGCGCTGCACGATCCGCTGACGCAGCTCCCGAACCGCGCGCTGTTCCTCGACCGCGTGACCCAGGTGCTGGTCCGCGCGAAGCGCTCCGGCAGCGGGCGCTTCGCCGTCCTCTGCCTCGACCTCGACCGCTTCAAGCTGGTCAATGACTCCCTCGGCCATCACCAGGGCGACGAGCTGCTGGCCCAGGTCGGCCGGCGACTGATCGAGATCGCCGGCCCAGGCCAGACCGTCGCCCGGCCCGGCGGCGACGAATTCGCGGTGCTGGTCGACGACGTCGCCGGTCCGGTCGAGGCGCGCGCGCTCGCCGAGCGGCTGCTCACCGACCTGACGAAGCCGATCGCCGTCGACGGCCGCCAGCTCGTGGTCACCGGCTCGATGGGCGTCACGCTCTACGAACCGATCTACGAGCGCGCCGACGACATGATGCGCGATGCCGAGCTCGCGATGTATCGCGCCAAGTCGCTGGGCAAGGCCCGCGCCGAGCTGTTCCATCCGAGCCTGCACAGCCACGCGGTGCATCTCCTGACGCTCGAGAACGATCTTCGCCAGGCGATCGGACGGAAGGAGCTGCAGCTCTTCTTCCAGCCGGTCATCTCGCTGAAGACCGGCCGCGTCGCCGGATTCGAGTCCCTGGTCCGCTGGCGCCATCCGCGCCGCGGCCTGCTGGGCCCGTTGGAATTCATCACGCTGGCGGAGGAGACCGGGCTGATCGGCCAGATCGGCGCCTGGGTGCTCGAGGAAGCCTGCCGCCGGATGCGCGACTGGCAGACGCGCTTCCCTTCCGATCCACCGCTCACCGTCAGCGTCAACCTCTCGATCCGCCAGTTCAACCAGATCGACCTGGTGACCGAGATCGTCGAGATCCTGGCGCGCTCCGGCTGGCGCGCGGGGCGGCTCAAGCTCGAGCTGACCGAGACTGCGCTGATGCAGAACGCGGCGCGCGCGGCGCACATCCTGTCGCAGCTCAAGGCGGCGGACATCGACGTCTCGCTCGACGACTTCGGCACCGGCTACTCGTCGTTGAGCTATCTCCACACGCTGCCGTTCGACACGCTGAAGATCGACAAGTCCTTCGTCGCCGGCATGGTCGGCGAGCGCTCCAAGCTCGAGATCGTGCGCGCCATCCTGCTGCTCGCCCACAATCTCAAGATGGACGTGGTCGCCGAAGGCGTGGAGACGATCGAGCAGCTGGCCCAGCTCCGCGCGCTCGATTGCGAATACGCACAAGGCTACCTCTTCGCCCCGCCGCTCGACGCCGAGGCGGCCGAGCAGCTGCTGGCCGAAAACAGGAAGTGGTGAGCTGCCGGCGCGCAGAGCAATTCTAAGAACCCTCCCCCGCGTCGTACGTGGGGGAGGGCAGGGTGGTGGCCCGCGCGCAAGCGCGGTCGGCGCTCGTCCGGTTCTGCACCATCGAGATAGTTCAATCAGCGAGACAGCGCCCCCACCCCGTCCCTCCCCCGTCTGCTTCGCAGCCGAGGGAGGGGGCGGCGGGCAGCTCGTCTAGACCGGCACCGTCACGCGCGCGCGCAATCCGCCGGTCGGGGCGGACTCGAGGATCACGTCGCCGCCATGGCCGCGCGCCACGTCGCGGGCGATGGTGAGGCCGAGGCCGGTGCCACCGGTCTTGGGATTGCGCGAGCGGTCGAGACGGAAGAACGGCCTGAACACCTCCTCGCGGCTGGCAGCCGGAATGCCGGGGCCGTCGTCGTCGACCAGGATCTCGATCGAGTCCGCGAGGCGATGGGCCGTCACCGCGACCTTCTTTCCGTGCAGGCAGGCGTTGCCGACCAGATTGGCGAGGCAGCGCTTGAAGGCGTTGGGGCGGATAGCGACGGTCAGCTTCTCGTCGGGCTCGGTCTCGAGCGTCAGCACCACGTCCTGGGTCGAGCGGCGGGCGCCGTCGACGACCTCCGCGATCAGGCTGCCGAGACCCGTCGGCGTGGGAGCTTCCGATCCCTCGCCGCGCGCGAAGGCGAGATAGCCCTCGATCATCCGCTCCATTTCGGAGATGTCGTCGGCGAGCCCCTTGGTTTCCGGATTGTCGCCGAGCATGGCGAGCTCGAGCCGCATGCGGGTCAGCGGCGTGCGGAGATCGTGCGAGACGCCGGCCAGCATCTCGGTGCGTTGCGTGATCTGGCGGCTGAGCCGTTCGCGCATCAGCAGGAAGGCGCGCGCCGCCTGGCGCACCTCGGCCGCACCTTCGGGGCGGTACTCCGGCACGTCGATGCCGCGGCCGAAGCTGTCGGCGGCATGCGCGAGCTTCAGGATCGGGCGGATCTGGCGTCGGAGGAAGTGGATCGCGATGCCGGCGGTGACCAGCGCGGTCCCGACCATCCACATCAGGAACAGGACGGCGGTCGAGGAATAGAGGCGCTTTCGGGGCGCGATGACGGTCATCACGCCGTCGTCGAGCTGTACCTGGATCTCGACGTCGCGCGGCCTGGTTTCGGTGTCGACGATGAAGGGCCGGCGCACGCGCTCGGCGAGCGCACCCGTCAGCAATGTCTGCACCGCATTGGTCGCCTCGGCCGCCCCGGCGTCGAAATGCGCCTCATTCTCGAAGGTGACCTGCAGGTCGAAGTGGCGGATCGCGGCGATCACCAGGTCGCGGTCGGTGGGATCGGTGCTCGGCAGCTCGCGCATCTCGACCAGGAAGGCGACCTCGCCGGCGAGCGCGGTCGCCAGCCTGCGCGACACGGTCTCCCAGTGGCGGTCGTAGAACACCCAGGCCGCGACCACCTGCACGATGACGAGCGGCGTCACCATGATCAGCAGCGATCGGCCGAACAGGCTCAGGGGCAGGAGGCGTTTGAGCTTCATGCAGCGTCAATCGGTCCTGAAGAGATAGCCCTTGCCGCGCACCGTTTGTAGATGGCGGGGGAATTTCGGGTCGGCCTCGATCTTGCGGCGGAGCCGCGTGATCTGGACGTCGACGGTGCGGGGCCCGAGATCGGCGGCGCCGTCGACCAGATCCAGGCGTTCGATCGCCTCGTTCGGCCGGCTGGCGAAGGCGCGGAGCAGGCTGATTTCGGCCGAGGCGAGCCGCACCGGCTCCTCGCCGCGCCACAGCTCGCCGCGGGCGGGGTCGAAGCGGAATGCGCCGAAGCGAAGCTCGGCGGTCGCGGGCCCGGTGGCCTTGGGCCGCCGGCGCAGGATCGAGTTGAGCCTCAGCACCAGCTCGCGCGGCTCGAAGGGCTTGGTCAGGTAGTCGTCGGCGCCGCTCTCGAGCCCGGAGATGCGGTTCTCCGGCTCGCTCATCGCGGTCAGCAGCAGGACCGGCACGTCGCTTGTGCGCCGGAGCTCGCGCGTCATCTCGACCCCGGAGAGGCCTGGCATCATCACGTCGAGCACCAGGAGGTCGAAGGCCAGCGTCGAAAGCAGTCCCTTCGCTTCCTCGGCGCTGGCGGCGACGGTGACGCGAAAGCCGTTGTCGCCGAGGTAGCGGCGGATCAGCTGGGCCAGCCGCTTGTCGTCGTCGACGACCAGGATGTCCGGGGTCGCTTCGCTCATCGCCGGCAGTATAGCAGGCCGTGCGGGTCTAGCCGGCGGTCACCGGGGCCGGGCGGATCAGGTCGGAGACGGTCGAAAGCAGGCGCTCGACGTCGACCGGCTTGCCGACGTGGCCGTCCATACCGGCATTCAGGCAGCGTTCGGCTTCCTCGGGCGTGGAGGCGGCGGTGAGAGCCACGATCGGCACGCGCCCCTTGGGATCGCCCATCGCGCGGATGCGCGCGGTCGCCTCGAAGCCGTCCATGATCGGCATGTTCACGTCCATCAGCACGACGTCGTAGTCGGTCTCCGCCACCCGGTCGACGGCGATCTTGCCGTTGGCGGCCGTGTCGACCTCGTGGCCGACGGCATCCAGCATCGCCGCCACCAGCGCCAGGTTCGAGATGTTGTCGTCGACCACCAGCACGCGCCCGGTGCGCCCGGCCTCGGCGTCCGGCTCCGCGACCGGCGCATCGGCCGCGGGCAGGACGACGGTGAACCAGAACGTGCTGCCGCGTCCGGGCTCGGACTCGACACCGATCCGGCCGCCCATGATCTCGACCAGGTGTTTCGAGATGGCGAGACCGAGGCCGGTGCCGCCGAAACGGCGGCTGACCGAGTTGTCGACCTGGCTGAAGCGCTGGAAGAGCCGGCTCTGGGCGTCCTTCGGGATGCCGATGCCGGTATCCGTCACCGAGATCTGGATCTCCTCGCCTGCCTCGGTCGTGCCGACCCGCTCGATCGCCACGTCGATGCGCCCGCGCTCGGTGAACTTGACCGCATTGCCGAGCAGGTTGGCGACGATCTGCCGGAGCCGGTCGCGGTCGCCGAGTAGCGCACGGGGAACGTCCTTGCCGACATGCAGCTCGCTCGTCACGTCCTTGTCGAGGGCGACCTGGGCGATCACGGCGAGGGCGTCGGTGACGATCTCGACCGGATCGAGCGGCCCCACCCGGAGCGCCAGCTTGCCGGACTCGATCGTGGAGAGGTCCAGGATGCCGTCGAGGATGGCCAGCAAGGCGCGCGAGGACGCGTTCACGATGCGCGCGTAGTCCTTGAGCTTGGGGTCGCCGGCGGCCGCATAGAGAAGGTCGGAATAGCCGATGATCCCGGTCATCGGCGTCCGCACCTCGTGGCTCATGGTGGCGAGGAAGTCGGACTTGGCCCGGCTGGCCGCGTCGGCGCGCTTGGTAGCGGCCGCGAGCTCGCGCTGCGAACGCTCGTTCGCGGCCGCAAGCGCCATCAGCCAGGCGGTGCCCATGAGCACGGCGACGACGATCAGGAGCGAGAGTCCACCGGTGACCGCGAGGCTGGCCAGCCATGGCTTCAGCACCTCGCTCTTGGCGAAGCTGACGGCGACGACCAGCGGCAACCCCTGGACCGTGCGGTAGGAGAGAATGCGCGTCTGCCGGTCGAACGGGCTTTCGGCCTCGATCGTGCCGACCGAGGCTCTGGGGAGTGCCTCGGCGAAGAGGGTCCCGCCGGCCGCGCTCCGGCCGCTGTAGTTGCCCTGGCCTTCGGAGCGGATCAGAGACGTGCCGTCGCCGAGGAAGACGGTGACGACGCTGCCGACGCTGGGATCGAGCTTGGAATACGTCGCGAGGAAGTAGTCGACGTTGAGGATGCCGTCGACGATGCCGATGAAGGTGCCGTCGCGCGCCTCGACCCGGCGCGACACGCTGATCAGCCAGGGCGACATCGGGCCGGCACGAGACGTGTGGCTGATGTGAAGTCCGAGGTTGCGGTCCTGCTGGTGCGCGGTCAGGGGGTCGTTGGCGCTGGCGGGGCGTGCCGCCTGGGTTGCGGCGGTCCCGGCGACACGCCGGCCGTCGCGCGCGATCCAGCTCAATCCCAGAAGCATCGGGCTGCCGCTGTGGATCTGGGCGATCCGCTCCTGCGCCGCGTCCGCGATCGTCGCCGGGCCGCGCGCGAACTCCTCGAAGGCGTCGGCGGAAACCTGCAGCGCGCGGTCGACGGCTTCGAAGGTGCGGGCGACGTTCTCGCCAACGACCTGCGTCAGGATCGCCGTTCGCCGCTCGGCGTCGACGATGGTCTCGTTGTAGCGACGATAGAGATCGCCCGCGGCGACGAGCACGACGACGAGCGACAGGGTCGCACCGGTCGCCGCGATAACCTGGCTCAGCCTTCGGAACGGGGTCATGCCGGCCGGGGAGGTTAGCAGAGACCGCTCGACGCCGCTTCAGAAGGCGCCTTACCCGCTCTTGGTGCCGTCGAGCCGGGCGAGGATCTTCCGGCGCTCGGTCTCGTCGACGAGGCCGAGGAGAACCTTGCGATACCCGGCGACCGCCTCTGCCCCGGCGTCGCGATAGGCGCGTGCGATGCGCTCGCGCTGGGTGCGGGTGAGCTGGCGTTCGAGCTCCTTGCCCTTGTCGGTCAGCTCCAGCAGCCGCTGGCGGCGGTCGCGCTTGCCGGGCCGCTGCTGGATGTAGCCTTCGCGCACGAGCTGGCTGAGGACGCGCGAGAGGCTTTGCTTGGTGATCTTGAGGATCGTCAGAAGCTCCGAGACGGTGATGCCGGCGTGACGGCCGACGAAGTAGATCGCCCGGTGATGCGCTCGGCCGAGGCCCAGCTTGCCCAGGATCGCATCGGGCTCACCGGTGAAGTCCCGGTAGGCGTAGAACAGCAGCTCGATGCCCTGCCGCAGGTCCTCGTCGCGGAGGAAAAGGGGGTTTGCGGCCAGTTTCGCTGGGGAAATTACGTCAGCCATATTGACCTATATCGCGTCGGGTGTTATCGATCCGGGGTCTGGAACGAAACTTTCTGACCCAAAGGTGACGCGATGTCCACGGCGACGCCGGCCCTCCTCCCCTTCGACGACCGCGACGGCTTCATCTGGTTCGACGGCAAGCTGGTCCCCTGGCGGGACGCGAAGGTCCATGCCCTGACCCATGCGCTGCACTACGCCTCGGCCGTATTCGAGGGCGAGCGCGCCTATTCCGGCGTCGTCTTCAAGTCGCGCGCGCATTCGGAGCGCCTGAAGCGGTCGGCCGAGATCCTCGACTTCGAGATCCCCTACACGGTCGAGGAGATCGACCGCGCCAAGGCCGAGACGCTGAAGGCGAACAACCTGACGGATGGATATCTGCGCCCGATCGCCTGGCGCGGCTCGGAGATGATGGGCGTCGCCGCCCAGAGGAACAGGATCCATCTCGCGATCGCCGCCTGGGCGTGGCCGTCCTATTTCTCGCCCGAGCTGCGTGCGAAGGGCATCCGCCTCTGCATGGCGAAGTACCGCCGGCCCGCGCCGGACACCGCGCCGACGGAGAGCAAGGCCGCCGGCCTCTACATGATCTGCACGATCTCCAAGCACGAGGCCGAGCGGAACGGTTACCAGGACGCGCTCATGCTCGACTATCGCGGCCAGATCGCCGAGGCGACCGGTGCCAACGTGTTCTTCGTCATGAACGGCGACATCCACACGCCGAAGCCCGACTGCTTCCTCGACGGCATCACCCGCAAGGCTGTCATGGATCTGGCGCGGGCGCGTCAGCTCAAAGTGATCGAGCGCGCGATCATGCCGGAGGAGATGGCGAACGCGACCGAATGCTTCCTCACCGGCTCCGCGGCCGAGATCACGCCGGTCGGTGAGATCGACAGGTACCGGTTCACGCCCGGCACGGTCACCCAAGCCCTCTGGGACGACTTCCGCGATCTCGTGCGCCGACCCGTCTAGGGCATCAGGAGGCTTTCCTGATCTGCTGGCCGGCCTCGCCCGTCTGCGGGGTCATCCGGTCATAGGCTTTGAAGAAGGCGCGTGCGCGGTCGAGGATCTCGCCGTCCGACGGATGGTCGGCGGACTCGACCGCGGCGATGCGCCCGGCGAAGCGCTTCTCGTGCTCCTCGACGTGACGCTGCAACTCGGTCCTGGCCAAGCCCGGCCCGATGATCAGCCACACCTGAGCCGGCTCCAGCGCCTTCACGATCGCCTCGTAGTAGCGCCTGTCCTCCGCCGTCTTCTTGCCGGTCTTCGGACCCGGATCATGCGTATGGTCCTGGCGCTTGACCAGGCTGTTCGGGCCCTCCGCATGGATTGTCTGGGGCTCGGACACATCGGCGTTGAAATGATGGATGCGGGCGCGCTCGTGATCGAGCCAGACGACGGCGTGATAGTGGCTCATCGCTGTTTCCTTGAAGCTTGAGGCTCTCAGAATCAACGTGATGCCGCGGGTGCCGGTTGCCTAGGTCCTGGCCCACAAAAAAACGGCACACGAAAAAAGCGGGCGGTTCCGTTGGGAACCGCCCGCCCGGGCCACGTCCACCCCCGAACAACCCTTCAGGTTTCGAGCATCCGCCGCAGCAGCTCGACGCTCTCGGCGAAGCCGCGGTCGATCTGCCGCAGCTCCTCGACCTTCTTCACCGCGTGCATGACGGTCGTATGATCGCGACCCCCGAACTTGCGGCCGATCTCCGGCAGCGAGCGCTGGGTCAGCTGCTTGGCGAGATACATCGCGACCTGCCGCGGGCGTGCGACGGCCCGCGCGCGACGCGCCGAATGCATGTCGGCGACGCGGATGTTGAAGTGCTCGGCGACGCGCTTCTGGATCTCCTCGATGGTGACCCGGCGGTCGTTGGCGCGCAGCAGGTCCTGCAGCAGCTCCTGGGTCGACTCCAGCGAGATCTCGCGGCCGACCAGCGTCGCATGCGCGATGATGCGGGTCAGCGCGCCTTCGAGCTCGCGCACGTTCGAGGTGATCTTGTGGGCCAGGAACTCGAGCACCTTGGACGGCACGCGCACGCCCTGGTTCTCAGCCTTGGACTGCAGGATGCCGAGGCGTAGCTCATAGGTGGTCGGGTGCAGGTCGGCGACGAGGCCCCAGCCGAGCCGCGAGCGCAGCCTCTCCTCGAGGCCTTCGAGATCGGACGGCGACTTGTCGGCGGAGATCACGACCTGGCGGTTCTGGTCCACCAGCGCGTTGAACGTGTGGAAGAACTCCTCCTGCGTGGAGTCCTTGCCGGAGATGAACTGCACGTCGTCGATCATCAGCACGTCGACGGAGCGGAACTGCTCCTTGAACGCCATCGTGTCCTTGTACCGAAGCGCGCGGATGAACTGGTACATGAACTTCTCGGCCGAGAGGTATAGCACCCGGCGCGAGGGATGGCGCTCGAGGATCGCCCAGGCGATCGCGTGCATCAGGTGGGTCTTGCCGAGGCCAACGCCGCCATAGAGGAACAGCGGATTGAACGGCACCGCGGTGGACTCGGCGACGCGCCGCGCCGCATGGAAGGCGAGCTCGTTCGGCTTGCCGACGACGAAGTTCTGGAAGGTGAAGCGGGCGTCGAGACCCGTCGTCGGGTCGAGCCTGTCGCCCTGCGGGCCTGTCTCGCCCGCGGGCTCGGCGGCCTCGCGGATCGCCGGCGCGCTCGGGCGCGGCATCGCCGCGCGGCCGGGAACCGGCGGCGGCACCGGCGCCTGCATCGGCACCGGGGTGACCTTGCCGACGACGAAATCGATCCCCTTGACCTCGGGGTTCTCGGCGGCGAGGAGCGCCAGGATGCGGTCGGCGTAGTTGCTCTTGACCCAGTCGCGCATGAAGCGCGTCGGCACCGAGAAAACCATGGTGCCGGACCGCATGTCGCCGAAGGAGATCAGCTTGAACCAGCTGCGGAAGGTGCCCTCGCCGTATTCGGCGCGCAGCCGCTCGCGGACCTTGGTCCACTCGCGGGGCTCATGCCCCGACGCCGGGCCAGCCTTGGCTCCAACCGATTGAACCACGCCCTATTGCCCCCGCGACAGAAGCCCGTTACTCCGCGTTGGAACCCGCGGATTTCCTTGGTTTCCAAATAACGAATTCGCCGTTCTCAGAAGAGCGGTGCCTCGTGACACATTTTTTACTGTGGAGGCCCGGCGATTTACTTGCTTGTTCGGGAGATTAACTTGGATTTGGCCTGGAATTCAAGTTATCGGCCTCCCGTTGTTCGTTGATATGCAACATTAGCCATCGTGATCAGCCAAGGCAATGCGTCCGAAAAGAGAACGGCTGATTTTTCGCGGCGTGGCGCATGCGCCACATGTTTTTTGCACCACGCACGTCGCCGTTGCCGCGTATCCAGAGCTACGCGACTTGATCGGCGACGACGAGACGACGGTAGAAGAGTTTAGGCGAGCGCCTTGATGCGCTTGGACAGGCGCGAGATCTTGCGGGCAATGGTGTTCTTGTGAACGGTGCCCTTGTTCACGCCGGACTGCAGCACGGGCTGCGCTTCCTTCAGAGCGGCCTGAGCGGCCTTCTTATCACCGGATGCGATGGCATCCTCGACCTTCTTGACGTAAGTGCGCACGCGACTCGTCCGCGCGCGGTTGATCACGTAACGTCGCTGCGTCTTGCGCGCAGCCTTTTCGGCCGACTTGGTGTTCGCCATCGCCTGAAACCTTGAATCCAGCGGGTTCTCGAAAGAGGCGGGGTTATAGGAGGGTCGCGACCCCCCGTCAAGCCGCCGGAATCCTAGCGATCCTTGAACTTCGGGGGGCGCTTCTCGGCGAAGGCGCTCATGCCTTCCTTCTGGTCCTCGGTGGCGAAGGTGGCATGGAACAGGCGGCGCTCGAAGCGGATGCCCTCGGCCATCGTGGTCTCGTAGGCGCGGTTGACCGCCTCCTTGGCCATCATCACCACCGGCAGCGACAGGGAGGCGATCTTCTCGGCCGCCTTCATCGCCTCGCCCATGAGCTCCGCCACCGGCACCACCCGGCTGACCAGGCCGGCCCGCTCGGCCTCCGCCGCGTCCATCATCCGGCCGGTCAGGCACATCTCCATGGCCTTGGACTTGCCGACGAAGCGGGTCAGGCGCTGGGTGCCGCCGGATCCCGGGATCGTGCCGATGGTGATCTCGGGCTGGCCGAACTTGGCGTTGTCGGCGCAGATAATGAAGTCGCACATCATCGCGGTCTCGCAGCCGCCGCCGAGAGCATAGCCCGCCACCGCGGCGATGATCGGCTTCCTGACCTTCGAGATCTGCTCCCAGGTCGCGGTGATGAAGTCCGTCTTGTAGACGTCCATGAAGGACCGGTCCTTCATCTCCTTGATGTCGGCGCCCGCGGCGAAGGCCTTCTCGCTGCCGGTCAGGATCAGGCAGCGGACGGAGTCGTCGGCGTCGAGCTCGGCCAGCGCCTGGCTCAGCTCGGCCATCAGCTTGCCGTTGAGCGCGTTCAACGCCTGCGGGCGGTTGTAGCGGACGACGGCGACGCCGCCGGTCTTCTCGATCAGGATGTTCTCGAAGGCCATGGGAGTTCTCTTCGGTTGGATGCGCGCCTCTTAGCCTAGCGCTGGCATTTCGCACAATAAAAGGTCGACCGCCCGGATTGCACCAGGTGACGGATGCCGGTCTTCGATCGGCAGACGGGGCAAGGCTTCCCGTCCTTCCCGTAGACTTTGAAGCTGTGCTGGAAGTATCCGAGCTCGCCCGAGGTCTGGCGATGGTCGCGGAGACTTGAGCCGCCGGCCTTGATCGCCTCGTCGAGGACGGCCTTCACCGCGGCCACCAGCTTCCCGGCGCGCTCGCCTTGAATGGTTCCAGCCTTGCGCGTCGGCGAGATGCCGGCGCGGAACAGCGCCTCGCTCGCATAGATGTTGCCGATGCCGGCGACCACGCGCTGGTCGAGCAGCGCCGCCTTGATCGGCGCGGCCTTGCCTTTCAAGCGCTTCGCCAGCGTCGCTCCGTCGAAGGAAGCATCCAGCGGTTCCGGGCCGATGCCCTTGATCAGCGGATGCTTCTCGGTCTCGCCGGCGGCGATCAGGTCCATCACGCCGAAGCGGCGCGCATCGTTGAAACGGACGACGGTCCCGTCCTCCGCGCCGATGACGACATGGTCATGGGCGTCGAGTTCGTTGGGCCAGCCCTGGCCCACCAGCATGCGCCCCGACATGCCGAGGTGGATCAGCCAGTCCTCGCCGGTGTCGAGCCCGAGCAGCAAATATTTGGCGCGGCGCCGGAAAGATCGGATCCGGCGATCCTTGAGGCGCTCGGCGAAGCGCTCCGGAAACGGCCGGCGGAGATCCGGCCGGCGCACCTCGACGCGCGAAAGGCGCTTGCCTTCCAGCGCCATCGCCAGTCCGCGACGGACGGTCTCGACCTCGGGAAGCTCGGGCATGGCGGCGAAGGTAGCGGAGGCCGGCCGCCGCCGCTATGGTCCGGCCCATGTCCGAAACAAGAAGGTCGGAGATCGCCTCCTTCGGGTATCGCGAGGTGCCGGCCGAGGCCAAGGCCGGGCTGGTGCAGGACCTGTTCACGCAGGTCGCCGGCCGCTACGACCTCATGAACGACCTGATGAGCCTCGGCATCCACCGCCTGTGGAAGGCGGAGATGGTCGACTGGCTGCGCGTGCGGCCGGGCCTCAAGGTCGTCGACGTCGCCGGCGGTACCGGCGACATCGCCCGTGCGGTGATGGCGGCAGGTGCCGGATCCGTCACGGTCGTCGACCTCACGCCGGCGATGCTGGCCGCGGGCCGGGCGCGATCGGTGGATGCGGGCAGGCCCGACGGCATCGAGTGGGTCGCCGGCAATGCCGAGGCGCTGCCGCTGCCCGACCGGTCTTTCGATGCCTATACGGTCGCCTTCGGGCTTCGCAACGTGACTCGCCTCGATCTGGCGCTGGCCGAAGCCAGGCGCGTGCTGAAGCCGGGCGGGCGCTTCGTGGCTCTCGAGTTCGCGCCACACGCCGCAGCGGGACTGAACAGCCTCTACGATCTCTATTCCTTCTCGGTGCTCCCCTGGCTCGGCGAGAAGGTCGCGGGCGACCGCGAGGCCTATGTCTACCTCGCCGAGAGCATCCGGCGCTTTCCCGACCCCGACACGATGACGCGCATGATCCGGAAAGCCGGCTTCGGCGCGCACCGCTACCGCTCGCTGAGCCTGGGCATCGCCCAGCTTCACGCCGCCACCCGACTCTGAAGGCATGTTCCGCGCCGGCCGCCATCTTCTGCGTCTCGCCGCGATCGCGCGCATCTTCGCGCGACATGATGCGATGTTCTTCGCCGAGGAGATCCCGGGCCTGCCGGCGTCGGCACGGATGGGGCTGCGGCTCTTTCACCGTCGCGCGCCGGGCCGGCCCGGCGAGCGCCTCGCCGCGGCGCTGGCGGCGCTCGGACCTTCCTTCATCAAGCTCGGCCAGACGCTGGCGACGCGTTCCGATCTGATCGGCGAGGAAGTCGCCGACGATCTCTCGCAGCTGCAGGACCGGCTGCCTCCATTCCCGGGCGAGATCGCGCGCGCCACGGTCGCCGCCGAGCTCGGTGCGCCGATCGAGGACCTTTTCCAGAGCTTCGACGACGTGCCGGTTGCGGCAGCCTCGATCGCGCAGGTGCATTTCGCGGTCACGACCGACGGCCGCGAGGTCGCGGTCAAGATCCTCAGGCCCGCCATCGAAGACGCCTTCGTCCGCGATCTCGACCTCTTCGCGTGGATCGCCGAATGGGTCGCGCGCGTGGCGCCGAGCACGCGGCGGCTCAAGCCGATCGAGGTGGTCGCGACCTTCGCCGAGACCGTCCGCATGGAGATGGATCTCAGGCTCGAGGGTGCGGCCGCGGCGGAGCTCAAGGAGAACTTCAAGGACGATCCCGACTTCCGCGTTCCGGCGGTGGACTGGATGCGCACGGCCCGCCGGGTGCTGACCATCGAGCGCGTGTCCGGAATCCGCATCGACGACATATCGGCGCTGGTGGCGGCAGGCCACGATCCGGACGTGATCCTCGCCAAGTCGGCGCAGGCCTTCTTCCGCCAGGTGTTCCGCGACGGCTTCTTCCACGCCGACATGCATCCGGGCAACATGTTCGTGACGGCGGACGGCGCGCTGGCGCCGGTCGATTTCGGCATCATGGGCCGCATCGACCGGGACACGCGGATCTTCCTCGCCGAGATGCTGCGCGGATTCCTCACCGGCGACTATCGCGAGGTCGCGATGGTCCATTTCCGCGCGGGATACGTGCCCAAGCACAAGTCGCTCGACGCGTTCGCGCAGGCCTGCCGCTCGATCGGCGAGCCGCTGATGGGCCGGCCGCTCAACGAGATCTCGGTCGGGCGCCTGCTGGCGCAGCTTTTCCGCGTGACCGAGACCTTCGAGATGGAGACGCAGCCGCAGCTCCTGCTGCTGCAGAAGACGATGGTGGTGGCGGAGGGTGTCGGGCGCCGGCTCAACCCTTCCGTCAACATGTGGCAGCTCGCAGAGCCGCTGATCGCCGACTGGATGCGCGAGAACCGCGGACCGGAAGCGCGGATCGGCGAGGCGGCAGCGGATCTGATGCGTTCGCTCGAGCGCCTGCCGCGTCTGCTCGCCGAGGCCGAGGTCGCGGCGGTGACGCTGGCGAGCGGCGTGCGCCTGCATCCGGAGACGGTGCGCGAGCTCCAGGCGACGCGACCGACCGGCGCGCATCGCGCGCTCTGGATCTCGGTCGTGGTTCTGGCGCTCGCAGTCGCCGCTCTGGCGCTGACGCGATGACCGGTGGCAGGATGCGGGCCACGCGCGCGAAGCGCTTCCGGGTCGCCGCCGACGGAGCGTGTGCCTAAGTGAGCGAGATCACCGTTGCCATCCGCCGCCTCGCCCATGGCGAAGGTCTGCCGCTTCCCGCCTATGCGACTCCCGGATCCGCCGGCCTCGATCTCGTGGCCGCGCTCGACACGCCTGTCGAGATCCGGCCCGGCGGGCGCAGCCTGATTCCGACCGGGCTTGCGATGGAGCTTCCGGAAGGCTACGAGGCGCAGATACGGCCGCGCTCCGGGCTGGCGCTCAGGCACGGTCTGACCGTGCTGAACACGCCGGGCACGGTCGACTCCGACTATCGTGGTGAGGTCTCGGTGCTGCTTGTGAATCTCGGCGATCGGCCAGTGACGCTCTCGCGCGGCGAACGCATCGCGCAGATGGTCGTAGCCCCCGTGACGCGCATCCAATGGAGCCTGCGCACCGAGTTGAGCGAGACCGCGCGCGGGGCCGGCGGCTATGGATCGACGGGGCGTGGAGGCGAGTCCTCGTGAGCGGTATCCTGCAGCCGTCGCGAAAGCTTCTCGCGGCGATCGAGGCGGTCCTCGACATCGCGTATGCGGCGACCGACCAGCCGGTGTCGGGCCAGGAACTCACCAAGCGCCAGGGCGTGCCGCCGCGCTTCCTCGAACCCGCGCTGCAGGCGCTGTCGCGTGCCGGAATCCTGTCGAGCGAGCGCGGGCCGCGGGGCGGCTATCGCCTCGCGCGCGAACGGCGGCGGATCACCCTCGGCGACGTCTGCCGCGCCGTCGCGGCGGTCGAGGATCCGGACGAGGAGGCGAAGAGCGCGCTCGGCCGCAAGGTCGTCCGCCCGCTGTTCGGCGATCTCGACGGCGACGTGATGAAGCGCCTCGACGCGCTGACCCTCGAGGACCTCTGCCAAACCGCTTTCGCGCAGGACGTGCCCAAGCGCGGCGGTCCGGATTGCGACTTCTCCATCTAGTCTATCTAGCGACCGCCCAGCGGGGGGTTGACGCGGCGCCCCTGGAGGCTTAGGTCAGTCTCAGATTGTGATTTCACAAGAAATCACACAGGAGATACGTAAATGACCGACAAGCCTGAATTTCGGGGCCGCATCTACGACAGCGTCATCGATACCATCGGCGCCACGCCCCTGGTCCGTTTCGCCCGCCTGGAGAAGTACCTGGCGCTCGAGGCCGAGCTGGTCGGCAAGCTCGAGTTCTTCAATCCGCTGGCCTCGGTCAAGGACCGCATCGGCTTCGCGATGATCTCGGCGGCCGAGGAATCGGGGCAGCTCAAGCCGGGCGGCACCCTGGTCGAGCCGACCTCGGGCAACACCGGCATCGCGCTCGCCTTCGTCGCCGCCGCCAAGGGCTATCGGCTCATCCTCACCATGCCCGAGAGCATGTCGGTCGAGCGTCGGCGCATGCTGAAGCTGCTCGGCGCCGAGCTCGAGCTGACGCCGGCCGCAGCGGGCATGCGCGGCGCCATCTCGCGCGCCGAGGAACTGCTCAAGGAGATCCCCGGCTCGATCATGCCGCAGCAGTTCAAGAACCAGGCGAACCCGGCGGTCCACAAGCGCACCACCGCCGAGGAGATCTGGAAGGACACGGGCGGCAAGCTCGATTACTTCGTCGCCGGCGTCGGCACCGGCGGTACCGTGACCGGCGTCGGCGAGGTGCTGAAGCAGCGCCAGCCGAACCTCAAGATCGTCGCGGTCGAGCCCGAGGATTCGGCCGTGCTCTCCGGGCGACCGCCGGGCCCGCACAAGATCCAGGGCATCGGCGCCGGCTTCGTTCCCGACATCCTGAATCGCGACCTCATCGACGAGATCCTGCCGATCGCCAACCAGACCGCCTTCGACACCGCGCGCCTGGTCGCCAGGCACGAAGGCATCCCGGTCGGCATCTCCTCGGGTGCCGCCGTCGCCGCCGCGATCGAGATCGCCAAGCGCCCCGCCGCCAAGGGCAAGCGCCTCGTGATCGTGATCCCGTCCTTCGCCGAACGCTATCTCTCGACCCCGCTGTTCGAAGGGCTGTAAGGCGAGCCTTACTCGTGGAACCCTCTCCCGTGTCGTACACGGGGGAGGGCAGGGTGGGGGCGAGCGCAGCGAGGAGCGGCGCGGCGGCATCCTCAATCCGACCTCGCTTCGCTCGCCCCCACCCCAACCCTCCCCCGCTGCGCGGGAGAGGGGGCACGAATGCGATGTGCTTTCGGGGTAAGCTCCGCCCATGCCGAACGACGACCTTTCGGAAGCCGAGTTCCATCGCTACGCCCGCCACCTGATCCTGGACGAGGTCGGCGACGAGGGTCAGGCGAAGCTGAAGCGCGCGCGGGTGCTGGTGATCGGCGCCGGCGGCCTCGGATCGCCGGCGCTGCTCTATCTGGCGGCGGCCGGCGTCGGCACGCTCGGCATCGCCGACGATGACACGGTCGACCTCACCAACCTGCAGCGACAGGTGGCGCATGCGACCGACACGCTGGGCTGGGCAAAGGTCGATTCCGCCGCCCGCACGATCGCGCAGATCAATCCGCATGTGACGGTCATCCGGCACAAGGAACGCCTCACGCCGGAGAACGCGGATCTCGTCTCGGGATACGACCTCGTGCTCGACGGCTCCGACAATTTCGACACGCGCTACGTGCTGGCGGACGCCTGCTTCAGGCATCGGAAGCCGATGGTCTGGGCCTCGCTGCTGCGCTTCGAAGGCCAGCTCTCGGTGTTCAAGCCGTGGACCGGCGGACCCTGCTATCGCTGCCTGTTCTCGGAGAAGCCGCCGCCGGGGCTGGTGCCGCGCTGCGAGGAGGCCGGCATCCTCGGCGCCGTCGCCGGCGTGATGGGTACGCTGCAGGCGACCGAGACCTTGAAGGAGATCCTCGGCCTCGGCGACAGCCTGTCGGGCAAGCTGGTCCTCTACGACGCGCTGGCGAGCGAGTTCCGCTCGTTCAAAGCCACGAAGGATCCGGCCTGCCCGACCTGCGGGACGGCTACCGCTTGAACACTTCCGGATTGACCAGGCAGTCGGGCGAGACGCGGCCGGTGATGCCCTGAAGCGCGTTCTGCGCAGCGGCGATGTTCATGCGGTCGACGCATTCCGGCGACTGCGCGGCGTTGTGCGGCGAGAGCAGCGCGGTCGGCAGCTTCAAGAGCTCGTTCGTGGGCTCAGGCGGCTCGATCTCGGTCACGTCGAGGCCCGCACCGGCGATCGTCCTGCTCTTGAGCGCATCGATCAGTGCCTTCTCGTCGATGATCGGCCCGCGCGCGGTGTTGATCACGATCGCCGACGGCTTCATCGACTTGAAGCGCTTCTCGTTGAGGAGTCCGCGGGTCTCGGCCGAGAGCGGGCAGTGGAGCGAGACGATGTCGGCGATCTTGAGCGCCGCCTCGAGTTCCATCGGCTCGGCGCCGGCCGCCCGGATGCGCGCGGGATCGATCAGCGGGTCGACGACGACGATCCTCATGTCCCAGCCCTGCATGCGGCGGACGACGCGGGTACCGATGCGACCGAATCCCACGACCACGAGCGTCTTGCCGGCGTATTCGAGCAGCAGCTCGGTGAAGCGCGTGGTGTAGCCGGTGCCGGCGCGCATCTCGCGGTCGAACAGCGCGAGCTTGCGCCCCACGCCCATCATCATCGCGATCGCGTGCTCGGCGACCGTCGTGGCATTGGCCTGTCCGACCGTCGCCATCTGCACGCCGCGCCTGGTCAGCGCCGGAACGTCGATCGAGTCGTAGCCGACGCCGACCCGGCAGACGACCTTGAGCTTCGGCGCCACGTCGAGCTCGGGATCGGAGAACTGGTAGTTGGCCGGGCGGAAGATGATCGCCTCGGCGTCCCTGAGCGCGGCCCGGATGTTCGCAGGATTCACGTCCTCGACGATGGCGAGCTCGACGTCCTTGCGCGCCTTGAGCACCTTCATGCCGGCGTCGACCAGAGGGCGGGCGAGAACGATCTTCGGCATGCTTATTTTCCTCGAGAGATCACTGGATCACCCCCACCCTAACCCTCCCTCATCAAGGGGGAGGGGATAAGAGGAGGAGTCGTGTCGCATTCCCTCCCCCCGTTGTGGGGGAGGGCTAGGGTGGGGGGCGATGAAGCGCTTGGTCCTAGTAGACCGACCCGCCCTTGGCCTTCCCCTTCGGCGCAGCGGCGGCCGGCCCCCTCATCTCGTCGACCATCGTCTTGGCGGCCGCGGCCATGATGCGGGAATCGTTCAGCAGCGTGGTGAGCTGGTACCCGGCCTCGCGCATGCGCTTGGCGTAGGCGGTCGAGCCGGTGTGGATGCCGGCGTGGACGCCGTGCTTCTTGCAGGCCTTCAGGATCTTCATGATCAGGTCGAGGCGCTTCTCGTCCTGGTGGTCCATGCCCGGACCCATGCCGTAGGAGATCGAGAGGTCGGACGGGCCGACATAGATGCCGTCGAGGCCGGGGGTCGAGAGGATCTTGTCGAGGTTCTTCACCGCTTCCTTGGTCTCGATCATCGCGATCGCCAGGATCTCGTCGTCGGCCTTCAGCTGGTAGTCGGCGCCGCCGTAGAGCGTCGCGCGGATCGGGCCGGAGGAGCGGTATCCGCGCGGCGCGTAGCGGCAGGCGCCGACGAACTTCTCGGCTTCCTCGCGGTTGTTCACCATCGGGCAAATGATGCCGTAGGCGCCGGCGTCGAGCGCCTTCATGACATGCGCGGGGTCGTTCCACGGCACGCGCGCCATCGGCACCACGCTGGTGGTCGAGATGCCCTGGAACATCGAGACCATCGCCTGGTAGTCGACGATGCCGTGCTGCATGTCGACGGTCAGCGAGTCCCAGCCCTGATGCGCCATCACCTCGGCCGCGAAGCCGCTCGGGATCGACAGCCAGCCGTTGACCACGCAGCCGCCGGACTTCCAGATCTGACGCACGTTGTTCGGACGCATGTTCCCCCCGAGAGATTGGTTCGTGGCTAGAGAAGCTGCTCGATCACCCGGTCGGGCGGCCGGTGGCCGTCGACCCAGGTCTTGATGTTGATGATGACCCGCTCGCCCATCGCCAGCCGGCCTTCAAGCGTCGCCGAACCCATGTGCGGAAGCAAGACGACGTTATCGGCCTCCAGCAGCTTCGGATGGATCGCCGGCTCGTGCTCGTAGACGTCGAGGCCGGCGCCGGCGAGATTTCCCGACGTCAGCGCCTGGGCCAGCGCGCCCTCGTCGATCACCTCGCCGCGCGAGGTGTTGACCAATATAGCGCCGGGCCGGATCAGCTTGATCCGCCGGGCCGAGAGCAGGTGGTAGGTCGCAGGCGTGTGCGGGCAGGTGACCACGATCACGTCCATCCGCGTCAGCATCTGGTCGAGGCTTTCCCAGTAGGTCGCCTCGAGAGCGGCCTCGACGTCGGGATAGACGCGCTTGCGGTTGTGATAGTGGATCGAGAGCCCGAAGGCGCGGGCGCGGCGGGCCACGGCCTGCCCGATGCGGCCCATGCCGACGATGCCGAGCCGCTTGCCGGTCAGACGCATGCCGAGCATCGAGGTCGGCGACCAGCCGCCCCATTCCCCGGACCGCGCCAGCGCCTCGCCGGCGCCGAGGCGGCGCGCGACCGCGAGGATCAGCGCCATGGTCATGTCGGCGGTGTCGTCGGTGAGCACGCCGGGGGTGTTGGTGACGACGATGTCGCGCTTCTGAGCGGCCGCGAGGTCGATGTGGTCGACGCCGGTTCCGAACGAGGCGATCAGCTTCAGCTGCGGTCCCGCCGCGGCGATGACCTTGGCGTCGATGCGGTCGGTCACCGTCGGCACCAGCACCTCGGCCTTGCCCACCGCCGCGATCAGCTCGTCATGGCTCAGCGCGCGGTCGTCCAGGTTCAGCTGCGCCTGGAACAGCTCCATCATCCGCGTCTCGATCGCGTCCGGCAGCTTGCGGGTGACGACGACGACGGGTTTGCGCGTGCTCACGAGGCGCGTCCTTGGAAGAGCGTCCTCCGGCAGTAGCAAGGACGGCCGGGGTTGTCCATCCACTCAGGCCTCGACCGAGCGGAGAACGGCGGGAAGCTTGAGGCCGAGGGTCACGGCGCGCGCGATCAGGAAGACGTAGATTGCGAGCCAGAGGCCGTGATTGTCCAGCAGCGGCACCGCCGCCAGCGCCGCGATGGCGAAGCAGCCGGCCGAGATCAGCATCATGTTGCGCATGTCGCGACCGCGCGCCGCGCCCCAGAACACGCCGTCGAGCTGGAAGCTCCAGACCGCGACCGCCGGCATCAGCGCGGCCCAGGGCAGGTACCGCATGGCCTCGGCGCGGACCTCGGGGATGTCCGTCAGCAGCGCGATCAGGAAAGGACCGCCGGCGCCGTAGACGACGGTGAATCCGAGGGCCACCACCGCGGCGAGGAAGAACGTCGCCCGGAGCTCGTCGTCGAGCTCCGAGCGGTCGCGGGCGCCGATGGCGCGGCCGATGAGGGACTCGGCCACCTGGGCGAAGCCGTCGAGGGCGAAGCCCATGAAGGTGTTGAAGGTCATCAGCACCGCGTTGGCGGCGAGCGTCAGGCTGCCGAAGCGGGCGCCGACCGCGGTGAAGCTCGAGAAGCAGAGGAGGACCATCAGCGTGCGGATGAAGATGTCGCGGTTGAGCGCCATCAGGCGGCGGACGCGCTCGCGGTCGAAGATCCGGGCCCGGTCGACCGGCGCCGCCATCCGGGAAATCTCGCGCCAGGCGAGCGCAAGCCCGATCGCCGCGCCCGCCGTCTCGGCGATCGCGGTGGCGGCGGCGACGCCGGCGATCGTCCAGCCGAAGCCGAAGACGAAGAGGAGGTCGAGCGCGAGGTTGGCGAGGTTGATGAAGACCTGCAGCAAGAGCCCGATGCGCGCGTTCTGCTGGCCGAGGAACCAGCCGAGCAGCACGAAGTTCGACAGCACCGCCGGCGCACCCCAGATGCGGATCGCCAGGTAGGTCCGGGCGTTCTCCATGATCGCCGGCTCGGCCTGGAGGATCTGGAAGGCGATCCAGGCGATCGGCGCCTGCAGCACGATGATGGCGGTGCCGCCGGCCCAGGCGATGGCGAGTGCGCGGTAGAGCGTCGCCTTGACCTCGACGATGTCGTTGGCGCCCGTGGCCTGGGCCACCGGACCGGTGGTCCCGGTGCGAAGGAAGCCGAAGCTCCAGTAGAGCATGCTGAAGACCACGCCGCCGAGCGCCGCCGCCGCCAGGAAGCTGGGATCGGGCAGGTGGCCGAGCACGGCGGTGTCGACCGCGCCGACCAGCGGCACGGTGACGTTGGCCGCGATCAGCGGCCAGGCCAGATCGAACGCGCGGCGCCGGGCCGCGCGGCTCCCGAACCGCATTACCGATTGGCCAGGTCGACGAGCACCTCGGCCAGCACGCGCGTGCCGGAGGCGAGGTCGTAAGGCGTCGCGTTCTCGACCTCGTTGTGGCTGATGCCCTTCTCGCAGGGCACGAAGATCATCGCGGTCGGGCAGACCTTGGCGAGATAGATCGAGTCGTGCCCGGCACCGGACAGGATCGGCATGGAAGAAAGGCCGAGGCGGTCGGCTGCCGACTGGATGAGCTCGGGCAGGAGGCCGGTGAACGGCACAGGCTGGGAGCGCATGAACTGCGTCACCTTCACCGTGCACGGCCCGCGGAGCGACTGCACCAGCGGCTCGACACCGTCGCCAAGCTCGATCAGAACCTTCTCCTCCGGATGGCGGAAGTCGATGGTGAAGGTCACCTTGCCCGGGATCACCGCCATCGCGTTCGGCTCGACCACGAAGCGGCCGACGGTGAAGCGGATGCGGTCGTCGTCGTCCATGAAGTGCTTGCGAAGCGCCTGCACCATGTCGACGGCGGCGAACATCGCGTCCTTGCGGCGCGCCCGGGTGACCGTGCCGGCATGGCCGTCCTCGCCGGTCACCTCGACGACGAAGCGGCGGGAGCCCTGGATGGTGGTGACGACGCCGATGGTCTTGCCCCGCGCCTCGAGTTCCGGGCCCTGCTCGATATGGGCCTCGACGAACGAGGCGACCTTGATGCCGAGCGGCCGCTCGATGGCGCCCGGCACACGCTCGCGCGTCCGCTTCAGCGCCTCGGCGACGGTGACGCCGTCGTGGTCCTTCATCTTCAGGACCTCGTCCAGCTTGTTGGTGCCGGCGAAGACCGAGGATCCCATGGTGCCGAGCGGGAAGCGCGCGCCGCCTTCCTCGCAGGTCCAGATCGCGGCCTCGATCGCACGCTTGGTCGTGATGCCGGCGTCGTCGATCGCCTCCAGCGCCTCGAAGGCGGCGAGGACGCCGTAAATGCCGTCGAAACGGCCGCCCGAAGGCTGCGTGTCCGAGTGGGATCCGCTCATCACCGGCGGCAGGCTCGGATCGGTGCCTTCGCGGCGGACGAAGAAGTTGCCGATCGGGTCGATGTAGCTCTTGAAGCCGCGCCTGGCGCCCCAGCCCATCAGCTTGGCGCGCGCATCCGCGTCGAGGTCGGTCAGCGCCAGCCGGCGCACGCCGCCCTTCGGCGTCTTCCCAAGCTCCGCCATGTCCATGTGGCGCTGCCAGAGCCGCGCCTCGTCGACCTTCGCGCCCGCCGTGCTGCTGTTGCTGCTCACGCCTCGCCTCCCCGGAAGCTGCCCGCCAGCAGGTAGCCGAGCCACACCGCGACGAGGCAGAGAATGACTGATGCCAGAACGTTCGCCACCGCCTTCGGCAGCTCACCCGCCTGGGCGAGCGCCAGCGTCTGCAGGCTAAAGGCGGAGAAGGTGGTGTATCCGCCGAGCACGCCCACCATCAGGAACTGCCGCGTGAGCGGACCCAGGGGCAGCGCCGCGACCAGCCCGATGACGAAGGAGCCGGTGATGTTGGTCACCACCGTCGCCCACGGGAAGCTCGAGGCGAACAGCGCATCGAAGGCCAGCGACAGCCAGAACCGGCTGACGCTGCCCAGCGCGCCGCCGAGGGCGATCCAGAGCGTGCTTTCGAGCATGGCCGCCAGCATGCCGCCCCCCGCGGCCGAGGTCGAGGACGGACGTTGAACCGCGGTTTGCCAGCAGGAAGGCGACCCGCTAGCGTTTCGTTCGACGGACCGCGGAACGCCGCAGGTTAAGGTGACGTTAAGGCGTCTCGGCTAGACAGGCCGGTCCTGATGATGCGAGACCCGACGACGAGGATGACCGACGCAGGCCGCCCCGATGCAGACCGGACCGAAGGCGCGGCGCGCCCGGCGGCCGGCTCCGGCCGACCCGCGATGCTGACCGAGGAGGAACGCCGCCTCCTCGATTTCGCCGAGGTCTCGTCCGACTGGTTCTACGAGCTGGACCGCGACCTGCGGTTCTCGCTGCTCTCGTCCGGCTCGTCGGCCCGGACCGGCGAGAACCCCTCGGCCCTGCTCGGCAAGATCCCGACAAAGGACGGACTCGAGGGCGTCGGCGACGAGGCCTGGATGGCGCACCTGGCGGACCTGGAAGCGCGGCGGCCGGTCGTCGATTTCCGGTTCGCCCGCACCGACGCCGACGGCAAGCTCCGCCACTTCAGCATCAATGCGAAGCCGGTGTTCGACGCCGGAGGGGAGTTCGCGGGATATCGCGGCACCGGCCGAGAGATCACCCAGATCGTCAACGCCGAGAGGTTCCTCCGCGAGATCATCGACGCGGTGCCGGCGGTCATCATGGTGAAGGACGTCGAGTCCCGCTACGTGATGATGAACGACTACTACGCCCGCACCATCCTCGGCACGACGCCGGCGATCGGCACCGGCATGATCAGCGGCGCCTTCCTCGGCGAAAAGGAAGCCTCGATCGGACGCGCGCAGGACACGAAGGTGCTGGCTTCCGGCGAAACCAGCCAGCCCTTCCTCCGCGTGATGCCGACCGCCGACGGGATGCCGCGCGCCTTCCTGGTCAAGAAGGTTCCGCTCAGCGAGGGCGGCGGCAATCCCTCGCGCGTGTTGACCGTCGGCATGGACATCACGCCGATCAAGGAAGCGGAGAACGCGCTGATCGACGCGCAGGCGAAGCTCAGGGAGAGCGAGAAGCGCTTCCGCGACTTCGCCGAGTCCTCCTCGCATTGGCTCTGGGAGCTGGATCGCGAGCTCCGCTACACCTTCGTCTCCGACGGCGTGCGGGCGATGACGGGGCTTCCGCCCGATGCCTATGTCGGCATGCGCCTGTTCGACACCCATGCGGGCCAGGGCATGGATCCGGCCGCCAAGCGCCAGTTCCTCGAAGTGCTCGACAAGCGGGAGCCGTTCCTCGACGTGCCGGTGATCCAGACCGCCGCCGACGGGCGCATCCGCCACCTCCGTATCTCGGGCCGGCCGTTCTTCGACGACAGCGGCTACTTCCTGGGCCACCGCGGCTCCACGCGCGACGTGACCCCGCAGTACGACGCCGAGGCGGATTCGGCGAAATGGCGTCAGGCCCGCGACATCGCTGCCGCCGCCGACCACGCAAAGACGCGCTTCCTCGCGCATATGAGCCACGAGCTCCGCACGCCCCTGAACGCGATCCTGGGTTTCTCCGAGATCATGTCCGAGGAGATGTTCGGCCCGCTCGGCGCGAAGAATTATCTCGACTACGCGCGCGACATCGGGGCCAGCGGGCGTCATCTGCTCGGCATCATCAACGACCTGCTCGACATGTCGCGGATCGAGCTCGGCCAGTTCCAGCAGTCGCCGGAGAACGTCGCCCTCGCCGAGATCGTCGATGAATCGGTGCGGATGGCGCGAGGATACGCCCAGGGGCTCGGCGCCGAGATCGAGGCGGCCACCGTCGACGAGGCATGGGTCGTCCATGTCGACCGCCGCTCGATCCGTCAGGTGCTGCTGAACCTGCTCTCGAACGCGGTGAAGTTCACCCCCTCGGGCCATCGCGTCTGGGTGCGCGTCGAGGGCGATCGGGAAGGGAACCTGGTCGTCACCGTCGCCGATACAGGGGCGGGAATCCCGGCCGAGCGGATGGCGACGATCTTCGAGCCGTTCCACCAGGGACCGGCGAACCAAGCAAAAGGCCGGCGCGGGGCCGGCCTAGGTCTTTGGCTGAGCCGTTCTCTCGTGGAGATGCACGGCGGGCGTCTGGAAATCGATAGCCGCGAGGGCGAGGGCACCACGGCCCTGGTGACCTTGCCGGCCTCGCGGGTCGTCTCGCGTCCTTGAGGGTTCCGGTCGCTCTGAGGGTACGGTCGCTCTCGCGGCTCAGTGGACGCTGAGCGGCTCCAGCTCGTGCTGGCGGATCGCGGCGAAGGCGATTTCCCGGTTGGGGGCGAGGCCCATCTGCGTGCCGTCGGCGGCGCAGATCGCGAAGCGGGTCTCGTCCTCGACGACGATCGGCTTCACATAGGCCACGAAGTTCATGCCGAGCCGCGCCAGGTCGGTCGAGGTCATCGGCGTATAGTTCTCGTTCTCGGTCATCTCTGGTCTTCCTTCCTTCGGGTCCCTCGAGAGCCCCCGATCTTCAGGACTTCATCGTCCTGGTATCGACGATCCGGCTCGCCTTTGCCGGCTTGATCTCGATGTTCCTGACGCGGCTTTCCTGCTCCGGGCGGACGAGGTCGATGTGGAGAAGCCCGTTGTCGAGCTCCGCCCCCATCACCTCAATGCCCTCGGCCAGCACAAAGCTCCGTTGGAACTGCCGGGCAGCGATTCCCCGGTGCAGGTACACGCGCTCTCCCGAGTCTTCCTGCCGACCGCGGATGGTCAGCTGGCTGTTCTCGGTCTGGATCTGCAGGTCGCGTTCGCCGAAGCCCGCCACCGCGAGGGTGATGCGGATCCGGTTCTCGCCGAGCTGCTCGATGTTGTAGGGCGGGTAGCCCTCGCCCGACATCTTGGCGATGCGGTCGACGGCCCGCTCGAAATGATCGAAACCCAGCAGGAACGGGCTGTTGAAGAGCGGCATACGGGTCACGGCCTCCTCCTTGAGCGAGCGCCAGGGCACCTCCGGGTGCCCCTTGTCGGCGGCCCTCGAGATAGGCACCGCCGGGACAGTATTTAGGAAGTCGGCGGGCCTAGATCAAGACAAGGGGTTTCAAAGGCTTGTACGGCGGGAAGGGCGGGATTCCGGGGGCTCGACATGGGCCCGGGGGTAGCTTAACAAGCGCCTCATGGACCATCTCGACGCGCTCGAAAGCCAGAGCGTCTATATCCTCCGCGAAGCCTTCAACAAGCTCGATCCTCTCGGCCTCCTCTGGTCGCTGGGCAAGGATTCCAACGTCATGGTCTGGCTTTGCCGGAAGGCGTTCTTCGGGCGGGTGCCGTTCCCGGCGCTGTTTTGCGACACGGGTAAGAAGTTCCCCGAGATGTACGCGTTCCGTGACCGATATGCGCAGGAATGGGGCCTGAATCTCATGCAGGAGCCCTGTCCGCCGGTCGAGGAAATGGACCCGACGCTGCCGCCGGCGGCGCGCTCCTCGGCGCGCAAGACCTATGCGCTCAAGTCGCTGGTCAGTCGCCTCAAGCTCAAGGCCGTCATCGCCGGCATCCGCCGGGATGAGGATGCGACGCGCGCCAAGGAACGCTATTTCAGCCCGCGGGGCGAGAACGCCGAGTGGGACGTGCGCGAGCAGCCGCCGGAGCTCTGGGACCAGTTCAAGACCGACTTCGCCCCGGGCACGCACATCCGCGTGCATCCGCTGCTGCATTGGACCGAGCTCGACGTCTGGCGCTACATCCGCCGCGAGAAGATCCCCGTCGTCGACCTCTACTTCGCCAAGGGCGGCAAGCGCTATCGCTCGCTCGGCGACCAGGACATCACGCATCCGATGGTGAGCAACGCCGCGAACCTGGACGAGATCATCGCCGAGCTGGAGGCGACCCGGGCGCCCGAGCGCGCCGGCCGCGCGATGGACCACGAGGCCGAGGACTCCTTCGAGCGGCTGCGCGTCGCAGGCTACATGTGATGACGGAGCCGACGACTCCTCTTCGCGTCGCGCTCGCGGGCCATGTCGATCATGGCAAGTCGACGCTGGTCGGACGCCTCGTCCACGACACCGGCTCGCTGCCCGAGGGCAAGCTCGAGGCGATCCGGGCATCCTCCGCAAAGCGCGGGATGCCGTTCGAATGGGCCTTCCTGCTCGACGCCTTCCAGGCCGAGCGCGACCAGGGCATCACGATCGACACCACGCAGGTGTGGCTGAAGACGAAGAAGCGCACCTACACGCTGGTCGATGCGCCGGGGCACAAGGAATTCCTGCGCAACATGGTGACCGGTGCCGCCGCCGCCGATGGCGCGTTGCTGGTCGTCGACGCCAAGGAGGGCGTGCGCGAGCAGTCGCGGCGCCATGCCTACCTCCTCAGTCTGCTCGGGCTCACGCAGATCGTCGTCGCGGTCAACAAGATGGATCTGGTGGGATACGAGCAGGCGCGCTTCGCCGAGGTCGCGCGCGACATCGAGTCCTACCTGGGTTCGCTCGGCATCGCCCCGAAGGCGGTGATCCCGGTGTCGGGACGCGAGGGCGACAACATCGCCGAGCGTTCGAAGGCAACTCCCTGGTACAGCGGCCCTACCCTGGTCGAGGCGATCGACGGCTTCCAGCCGCAGCCGTCGCCGGTCGACCAGGCGCTGCGTTTCCCGATCCAGGACGTCTACAAGTTCGACGAGCGCCGCATCCTCGCCGGCCGCATCGAGAGCGGACGGCTCAAGGTCGGCGACACGATCGCGTTCTCGCCTGGCGGACGGAAGGCGAGGATCGCCTCGATCGAGGCCTGGCCCGAGGACGCGAAGCCGCGGGAGGCCGAGGCCGGCCGCTCCGTCGGCATCACGCTCGACGACCAGATCTTCGTCGAGCGCGGGCAGATCGGCCATCACGAGGACTCCGGCCCCGCCGAGACCAACAGCCTCCGCGCAAGAATCGTGTGGCTCGGCCGCCAGCCGCTGGTGCGCGGCAAGCGCTACAAGCTGAAGCTGGCCACGGCCGAGCATCCGGTCGAGGTGCAGACGATCGAGCGCGTGATCGACACCGCCGATCTCGCCAGCCGTCCGGCCGACGCGGTCGGCGCCGGCGAGATCGCGGAAGTCGTGCTGCGTGCTCGCGCCACGCTCGCGGTCGACGATGCGCGTACGATGGCGCGCACCGGCCGTTTCGTGCTGGTCGATGGCTACGACGTCGCCGGCGGCGGCACGGTCTCGCTCGACGGCCATGCGCGCACGCGGCGCGACGCGATCCGGTCCACGAACGTCACCAAGGTCGAAGGCCGCATCGAGCTCGCGGAGCGCTGGCAGGCGAACGGGCACAAGAGCGGCATCCTCTGGTTCACCGGGCTCTCCGGCGCCGGCAAGTCGACGCTCGCGGTCGAGCTCGAGCAGCATCTCTTCCGCAAGGGCTGGCACGTCGCGGTGCTCGACGGCGACAACATCCGCTACGGTCTGTCCGCCGATCTCGGGTTCTCGCCCGCCGATCGCGAGGAAAACATCCGTCGCGTCGGCGAGGTCGCGGCGCTTTTCGCCCGCGCCGGCATCATCGTCATCACCGCCTTCATCTCGCCCTATCGGGCCGATCGCGACCGGGTCCGGAAGATCGTTCCGGATCTCTTCCACGAGGTCCATGTGCAAGCCGACCTCGCCACCTGCGAGAAGCGCGATCCCAAGGGCCTGTACGCCAAGGCGCGGGCCGGCAAAATTCCGGAATTCACGGGAATTTCAGCCCCTTACGAGGCGCCGGAGGCTCCCGAGCTGGTCGTCGACACAGCGTCGCATTCGCTCGAGGCCTGCCTCGGGCAGCTTTCCGCCTACGTCGAACAAAGAATGGGCACGAAGAGCGGCGGCGCTTAACCTCCGCTTAATCCGTTTCGTGGTCCAGTCGGGACATGAGCATGACGTCTTCACCTGCCGCTGCCGCTTCGACGGAGCCGCGCGTCCTCGTCCTGGGGCAGTCGATCCTCAGGCGCGAGCTCGAGCAGCTTCTCGCCGGCGACGAGCTTCGCGTCAGCGCCGAGACGCCGGAACTCGGCCGCGTGCGGGCGAACGACATGATCGTGCTCGACCTCGCCTTCGGCGGTCCGGGCGCACTCGATGCCCTGGCCTACTGGCGCCGCCTGCCCGATGACGAGCGCCCGGCGGTGCTGTGTCTCTATGCCGATGCCGCGCATCGTCCGCTGGCGCTGTCGGTCGGCGACGCGATCCGCGTTCCCTACGATCCGGCCGAGCTCAAGGACCGGGTGGTCGGCCTCTCGCGCTGGCACGCATCCTGGCACCGCGCCGTCATCGCGACCCGCAAGCTCAACGAGGCTCGCGCCTTGCTGCGCGAGGCCGAGGAGCGGATGTCGAGGCTGGAGGCGCGGGACAAGGCGCGTCAGGCGAACGACCGCGAGGTGACCGCCTATCTCGCACACGAGATCCGCACGCCGCTCAACGCGATCCTGGGTTTCTCGGAGATCCTGAAGGACCAACGCTTCGGCCCCCTCGGCGATCCGCGGTATCCGGGATACGCCGCCGACATTCATGCCTCGGCCACGCATCTCGCCGGCGTCTGCGACGACGCGCTCGACTTCGCCAAGGCGGAGGCGGGCCGCGAGCCGATCACGGTCGAGACCGTATCGGTCGCCGACATTTTCGACCGGGCCGTCTCGATGGTCCATGGCCTCGCCGACTCGAGCGGCGTTCGTCTCAAGGTCGAGGTCGAGCGCGGCTTCCCCGAGCTTCGCACCGACGGATCGAAGCTCCTCCAGGTCGTTCTCAACCTCGCGACCAACGCGATCAAGTTCACGCCCTCGGGCGGATCGGTGAAGCTGAAGGCCCGCTTCGACAAGTTCCGCGGCGCGATGATCCTGGTGATCCGCGACACCGGCATCGGCATGACGCCGGGCGAGCTCTCGGTCGCGATGCAGCCGTTCCGCCAGGTCGGCCAACCGCTGCGCGGGCGCCCGCAAGGCTCTGGCCTCGGCCTGCCGCTGACGCGGGCGCTGGTCGAGAAGCTGGGCGGGCAGCTCGAGATCGTGAGCCAGCCCGGCGCCGGCACCGTCGTCACCGTCCTCCTGCCGCGCGAGCTCGCCTCCGCCGCAGCCTGATACCGCGTTGCGATAGACGCACCCCCCGATCTGTGGCCGATTAGCGGTAACGGAATAAGGGGGCTTCTCATGTTCTTCGCATCACCAACGTTCGGCGCCATCCATGTCGTCCTGAGCTTTCTCGGCATCCTGGCCGGCTTCCCGGTCCTCGCCGGACTGCTGCGCGGCGAGATCGTCCGGAACGGATGGACCCATGTGTTCCTGTGGACCACGTTCTGGACCAGCCTCACGGGCTTCCTGTTCCCGTTCGGCGGCGTCACGCCCGCGCTCGGCACCGGCATCGTGGCCACGCTGGTGATGATCCCGACGCTGTCCGCGCTCTACCGATTCAATCTCGAAGGTCGCTGGCGCCTGATCTACGTCGTCGGCGCGGTGGCCTCTCTCTATCTCAACACCTTCGTGCTGGTGGTGCAGTCGTTCCTCAAGTTCCCGCATCTCAACGCGCTGGCGCCGACCGGCAGCGAGCCGCCTTTCGTGATCGTGCAGTTCGTCGTGCTGGCTTTCTTCGTGCTCGCCGGCTGGCTGGCGGTGAAGCGGACGTGACCCGCGTGGTAGACTGCGAGTCATGATTTCTTCCTCGCCGCTGCCCGCATCCGTGCGGAGCCCGCGCCGCCGCTGATGAGCCTGCCGGAGCCGTTTTCCGGCTGGTTTGCGTCACGCGGCTGGCAGCCGCGCGCGCATCAGCTCGCCCTGATCGAGGCCGATCGCGCCGGCGAGTCGGTTCTGCTGATCGCGCCGACCGGCGCCGGCAAGACTCTGGCCGGTTTCCTGCCGAGCCTGGTCAGGCTCGCCAAGGATCCGACGCCGCGGCTCGACACGCTCTACATCAGTCCTCTCAAGGCGCTCGCGGTGGACGTGCACCGCAACCTGCTGGATCCGATCGCCGAGATGGCGCTGCCGATCACGGCGGAGACGCGCACCGGCGACACGCCGCACGCCAAGCGGCAGCGCCAGAGACGGACGCCGCCGCACATGCTGCTGACGACGCCGGAATCGCTGGCTCTGCTGATCTCCTATGCCGACGCGCCGGAGATCTTCCGGCACCTGAAATGCGTGATCGTCGATGAGCTTCACGCCGTCACCGGCTCGAAGCGCGGCGACCTGCTGGCGCTCGGCCTCGCGCGGATCAGCCGGCTCGCGCCCGAAGCACGGCGCATCGGTCTCTCGGCGACGGTCGCGTTCCCGGACGCGCTCGCCGCGTTCCTGTCGACCGAGGCGAGGCCGGACGATCCGCGCGTCCGTCGCGTGGTCCTGAAGGGCGGTGCCAGGCCCGAGATCGGCATCCTCCGAACCAAGGCCGAAACGCCCTGGGCCGGGCACATGGCCGAGCACGGCACGCCCGAGATCTACGAGCAGATCAAGAAGCACGCGACGACGATCGTCTTCGTGAATACGCGCGCCCAGGCCGAGATCGTGTTCCAGGGCCTCTGGCGGATCAACGAGGACAACCTCGCGATCGGCATCCATCACGGCAGCCTCGAGCCCGAGCAGCGGCGCAAGGTCGAGGCGGCGATGGCCCGCGGCGCTCTGCGCGCGGTGGTCGCGACCTCGTCGCTCGACCTCGGCATCGACTGGGGTGGCGTCGACCTCGTGATCCAGGTCGGCGCGCCCAAGGGCGCCTCGCGGCTGATCCAGCGCATTGGGCGCGCCAACCACCGGCTCGACGAACCGAGCCGCGCGCTGCTGCTGCCGGGCAATCGCTTCGAGGCGCTCGAGTGCAGGGCGGCGATCGAGGCGGTCGAGCATGGGGAGCTCGACGGCGACCCGCCGAAGATCGGCGGCCTCGACGTTCTGGCGCAGCATCTGGTCGGACTCGCCTGTTCGCAGCCCTTTGCGCCCGATGACGTCTACAAGGAAGTGACCGGGGCGGCCCCTTACGCGAAGCTCACGCGTGCGGATTTCGACGCGGTCCTCGACTTCGTTGCGACCGGCGGATACGCGCTCAAGGCCTACGAGCGCTACAAGAAGCTTCGCCAGATGCCAGACGGCCGCTGGCGGATCGGCAACCCGACCCTGGCGCAGCGCTATCGCATGAACATCGGCACCATCGTCGAGGCGGTGACGATCAAGGTGAAGCTGAGGGGCGGCCCGGTCCTCGGCGAGGTCGAGGAGTATTTCGTCAACCTGCTGACGCCGGGCGACACCTTCATCTTCGGCGGGCGGCTACTCTGCTTCGAGGGCATCCGCGAGACCTGGGCCGAGGCGACGCCGGCGTCAGGCGGTGAGCCGATGATTCCGGCCTATGAAGGCGGCCGCCTGCCGCTGACCACGCATCTGGCCGAGCGCGTGCGCGCGATGCTGGAGGACTCGAGTGTCTGGCCGACCCTGCCGAAGGCGGTCGAGGACTGGCTCGACCTGCAGCGCTGGCGCTCGGTGCTGCCCCGGCGCGGCGAGCTGCTGGTCGAATCCTTTCCGCGCGGCAACAAGGAGTTCTTCGTCGCCTATGCCTTCGAAGGCCGCAACGCGCACCAGACGCTCGGCATGCTGGTGACGCGGCGGATGGAGCGGATGGGCCTGAAGCCCCTCGGCTTCGTTGCCTCCGACTACGTGCTTGCGGTGTGGAGCCTGAAGGCGGTCGAGGACATGGACACGCTGTTCGACAAGGACATGCTCGGCGACGACCTCGAGGACTGGCTGGCCGAGTCGAGCCTGATCAAGCGCACCTTCCGCAACGTCGCGGTGATCGCGGGCCTGGTCGAGCGGCGCTATCCGGGCAAGGAGAAGTCGGGTCGGCAGGTGACGGTGAACACCGACCTCATCTACGACGTGCTCCGCCGCCACGACCCCCAGCACATCCTGCTTCGCGCGACCCGCGCCGATGCCGCGACCGGCCTTCTCGACGTGCGCCGTCTCGCCGACTTCCTGGTACGCATCGAAGGCAAAATCAGGCACCGCGTTCTCGACCGCGTCTCGCCCCTGGCGGTGCCGGCGATGCTCGACATCGGCCGTGAGCGCGTCGACGGCGCCGGCATCGACGACCTCTGGGAAGAGGCGGCAGAGGAGCTGATCGCCGAGGCGATGAACCCCAGGCCCCAGGGCAAGCTGCCGCTTTGAGCGGCGGCCCCCCTCATGCGTAGCGCGGAGGAGGGGGCTCGAGAGCGCTAGAGCTCTCTTCCCTCGAGCCGCACGCCTTCGAGGTCGATGCCCGGATCCTTGCCGAACACCATGTTCGCGATCGCGCGGCCGGAGCCGCAGGCCAAGGTCCAGCCGACATGGCCATGGCCGGTGTTGAGGAAGAGGTTCCGGTGCTTCGCCGGGCCCAGGATCGGCGGGCCGTCGGCGGTCATGGGTCTGAGGCACGCCCAGTAGGCGGGCCGGCTCTCGTCGACGCCGTCGGGGAACAGATCGCGTGCGACCTTCTTCATGCCGCCGAACATCTCCGGCACGATCCGCGTGTCGTATCCCGTGAACACCGCCTTGCCGGCAAAGCGCACGCGGTCGCCCAGGCGCGCGATGCCGACGAGATTGTGCTCGTCGATGACTGCCATCCTGGGCACCGCGCCGTCCGGCCTGATCGGCAGCGTCATGCTGTATCCCTTGACCGGATAGATCGGCAGGTGGACGCCGAGCGGGTCCATGAGCTTGGGGCTCTCGGCGCCGAGGCAGAGCACGTAGGCGTCCGCCTCGATCCGTCCGGACGAGGTGACGACGCCCGTGATGCGATCGCCATCGTCCTCGATCCGCTCGATTGCGCAGCCGTAGCGGAACGCGACGCCCTTGTCGGCGGCTCGGAGCGCAAGCTCGCGGGTGAAGGCGCCGCAATCGCCGCTGCCGTCGACCGGCGAGTAGAGCGCGCCGACGATCTTGTGCCTGACCGGCGCCAGGCCCGGATCGACGCGCGCCGCGCCGTCGGCGTCGAGAACCTCCAGGGTGAGCCCGTGCTCCGCCATCGCCGCGGCCGCCTTCGCTTCCTTCTCGAAGCGCGCGCGGTCGCGGTGGATGAAGAGGGCGCCGTTGTCGTTGTTGTCGTAGCGCAGGCCCAGCTGGTCGCGCAGATCGCGCGTCGCCTTGGTCGAGTCGAGGCAGAGGCGCAGCTTGATCAGGCTGTTGCGCTTGTAACGCTCGTCGGTGCATTCGCGCAGGAAGGCGATGCCCCAGCGCATGAGGCCCGGCAGCGCATGCGGGAGCAGGCGGAGGGCCGCGTCCGGGTTGACGAGGGAGCGGAGCAGGATGCCTGGAGCGCGTGGGCTGGCCCAGGCGCCGCAATGGCCGGGCGCGAGCTGGCCGGTCGGTGCGAAGCTGCATTCGGCACCGGCCTCCGAATTGCGCTCGACCACCGTGACCTCGGCGCCGGCCTCGGCCAGATACCAGGAGGCGGCGACGCCGACCACGCCGCCGCCGAGCACCGCGACCCGCATGTATCCCCCTGCCGATCCGTGTGGCTGCCTCAGCTTGGAGACGCGCTCTCGGGACTGGCAAGCCGAAAGCGGCATCCCCGGTTCATCGCGCTTCCAAAGGTGCGCGAAGTATGCGAACCGTCCGGCGCATGTCGCAGCTCACCGTCAATGGCGTGGATCTCGTTGCCGATCATGCCGGCGCGCTCTGGTGGCCGGAGCGGCGCGTGCTGGTCGTCGCCGACCTGCATCTGGAAAAAGGCTCGGCGCTGGGCCTGCCGCCCTACGACAGCCGCGAGACGGTCGGTCGCCTGGAGCACCTGATGGAGCGCCTGGCGCCGGCGCAGGTGATCGCGCTCGGCGACAGCTTTCATGATCGCCGCGCCGAGGGCCGGCTCGGCGAAGACGACGGTATCCGGCTCCGGCGCCTCACCGCCGCCTGCGACTGGGTGTGGATCGAGGGCAACCACGACCCGGCGCCCTCGGCCATGTGGGGCGGGCGGGTCGAGAGCGAGATCGTGCTGAGCCCGCTGGTCTTCCGCCACCAGGCCGAGCATGGCCGCGCTCACGGCGAGATCAGCGGCCACTATCATCCCAAGCTTTCGGTCGCGGTGCGCGGGCGCGTGGTGACGGGACGCTGCTTCCTCTCCGACGGAATCCGCCTGGTGCTGCCGGCCTTCGGCGCCTTCACCGGCGGCCTCGATGCGCGGGACCCGGCCCTCCGACGCCTGTTCGGCCAGGGGCTTGCGGCCCATGTCCTCGGCGTCTCGCGGGTCGTCCGCGTGCCCTTGGGGTGATCCGTTCACGACTCGGATCCGTATCGGTCGCATGACGCGCACCGGGTTCCGCCTTTGACCACCCTCGTCTGGTTCCGCCAGGATCTCCGCCTCGCCGACAATCCCGCCCTGGTTGCAGCCGCCGCGAGCGGTCGACCGGTGCTGCCAGTCTATATCCTGGACGAGAGTCTGCCGTGGTCGCCGGGGGCCGCCAGCCGCTGGTGGCTCGGCCGGAGCCTCGCTGCGCTTTCCCTCGACCTCGCGAATTGCGGCATGCCGTTGATCCTCCGCCGCGGCCGCGCGGCCGAGGTGATCGACGAGCTGGTTGCCGCCGCCGGCGTCAGCTCGGTCGTATGGAACCGGGTCTACGAGCCGTCGGCCGTCGCGCGCGACACGCAGATCAAGACGCGGCTCAAGGCGCGCGGGATCGCGGTCGAAAGCTTCAACGCGGCGGCGCTGGTTGAGCCCTGGGAGCTGGGCAAGCCCTACCAGGTCTTCACGCCGTTCTGGCGCGCGCTTCAGGGTCGGGGCGGTCCGCCGCGGCCGGTGCCGGTGCCCAAGAAACTGGTGCCGACCGCGGCGTCGATCGACTCCGACGATCTCGCGTCCTGGAAGCTGGAGCCGACCGCGCCCGACTGGGCCGGCGGCCTGCGCGAGGCCTGGACGCCGGGGGAGGCAGGCGCCGCCGAAAGGTTGGACGCGTTCGTTGGTCACGCCAACGATTACCAGCATGGCCGGGACCGGCCCGACCGCGAGGAGACGTCCCGTCTCTCGCCGCATCTGCATTTCGGCGAGATCGGCCCGCGGCAGGTCTGGCATGCGGTCGCGACCCGTGCCCCGGAAGCGGACGCCTTCCTGCGCGAGCTCGCCTGGCGCGAGTTCTCGCTGCACCTTCTCCATCGCACGTCCGATCTGCCGGAGCAGCCGCTGCGCCCGGCCTTTGCCGAGTTTCCCTGGCGCGACGACGACGCACAGCTTCGCTCGTGGCAGAAGGGCCTCACCGGCTATCCGATCGTCGATGCCGGCATGCGCCAGCTCTGGCAGACAGGCTGGATGCACAACCGGGTACGGATGGTGGCGGCCTCGTTCCTGGTGAAGCACCTGCTGCTGCCGTGGCAGGCGGGCGAGCGCTGGTTCTGGGATACGCTGGTCGATGCCGATCTCGCCAACAACGCGGCGAGCTGGCAATGGGTCGCCGGCTGCGGCGCCGACGCCGCGCCCTACTTCCGCATCTTCAATCCGATGCTGCAGGGCGCGAAGTTCGATCCGGCCGGCGACTATGTCCGCCGCTTCGTGCCGGAACTCGCACGGCTTCCGGCAAGCCATATCCATGCGCCGTGGACCGCGTCGGACGCGATGCTCGCCGATGCCGGCGTCCGACTCGGCGAGACCTATCCTCGGCCCATCGTCGACCACGCGGCGGCGCGCGCCCGCGCGCTCTCGGCCTTCAAGACGCTCAAGGCGGCGGCATGAAACGGATCGCGATCGTCGGCACCGGCATTGCCGGGCTCGGTGCCGCACGGCGGCTCGCCCCGCATGCGGACATCACCGTCTTCGAGAAGGAGGCCTGGGTCGGCGGCCATAGCCACACGGTCGACGTCGCCTGGGGCGAACGCCTGATCCCGGTCGACACCGGCTTCATCGTCTACAACGAGAAGAACTATCCGAACCTGACCCGGCTCTTCGCCGAGCTCGGCGTGCCGACCAAGGAATCGGACATGTCCTTCGGCGTCAGCGTCGATGACGGGCGCCTCGAATACGGGACCGAGCGGTACAACGCGATCTTCGGCCAGCGCCGGAACGTGCTGAACTTCCGGTTCCTCGGCCTGCTGCTCGACATTCTCCGCTTCTTCCGCACGGCGCCGAAGGTCCTCGACGCCAGCCCCGGGACGAGTCACGACGGCGAGCCGACTCTGGGCGCCTGGCTCGAGCGCTCGAAGTTCGGCCGCGCCTTCATCGAGGATCACCTGCTGCCGATGGCGGCCGCGATCTGGTCCTGCCCGACCTCGGTGATGCTCGACTTTCCGTTGATCAGCTTTCTGCGCTTCTTCCACAATCACGGTCTTCTCACCTACGACGATCGGCCGGCATGGCGCACCGTCGACGGCGGCAGCCGCGAATACGTGCGGCGCCTGATCCATCCCTTCGCCGATCGCATCCGGACGGAGACGCCGGTGCGTGCGGTCCGGCGCGACGAAGCCGGCGTCACGGTCTCGACCGATCGCGGAGCCGAGCGTTTCGACCATGTCGTCGTCGCGACCCACGGCGACCAGGCGCTGCGTCTGCTGGCCGATGCCAACTCCGAGGAGCGCCGCATTCTCGGCGCCTTCAGGACCCAGGAGAACCGGGGCTATCTGCATTCGGATGCCGACCTGATGCCGCGCCGCCGCCGCGTCTGGTCGAGCTGGAACTATCTCGGCGACCGCGACCACCTCGGCGAGCGCCGGGTGTTCGTCACCTACTGGATGAACCGGCTGCAGCGCCTCGACACTTCTCTGCCCGTGTTCCTGACCCTGAATCCCACGCGGCTCCCTCATGAAGGGCTGATCCATCGGGAACTCGCCTACGAGCATCCGGTCTTCGACAAGGAGGCGCTCGCGGCGCAGGTCGAGCTGACGCGTGTGCAAGGCAGGCGCGGCACGTGGTTCTGCGGCAGCTATTGCGGTCACGGCTTCCACGAGGATGCGCTGGCGGCAGGCCTCGCTGCCGCCGACGGCGTGATCGCGGCGCTCGACCAACCCCGGCCGATGGCGGCCGACTGATGCGCTCTGCCCTCTACATCGGCGAGGTGATGCATCATCGGCTGCGGCCGAAGCGGCATCGCTTCGTCTACCGCACCTTCTCGCTGCTGGTCGACCTGGACGAGCTGCCGGAGCTCGGCCGGCGGTTCCGGCTCTTCGGGCACAACCGCGCCGGCCTGCTCTCCTTCCACGATCGCGACCACGGTGCCGCCGACGGATCGAGCCCGCGCGCCTGGGCGGAGGCCGCCCTGAGGAAGGCGGATCTCGCCGATGCGGCGGCGCGGATCGAGATGCTCTGCTTCCCGAGGATCCTGGGCTACGCGTTCAATCCGTTGACGTTGTATTTCTGCCATCGCGCCGACGGCGTGCTGGCGGCCGTCATCTACGCGGTCCGCAATACCTTCGGCGAGCGTCATGCCTATCTGATCGCGGTCGATCCGGAGGAGGCGGCGCGCGGCAGGGTCCGCCAGAGCTGCGCCAAGTCCTTCTACGTCTCGCCGTTCATCCCGATGGAGGCGGGCTACCGCTTCCGCCTGAAGCCGCCCGGAGAGGACTTTTCCCTCGCGATCCAGGAGACCGATGCCGACGGCGATCTGCTGGTCGCGACCCAGACAGCCAGGCGCGTGCCGTTGAGCGACGTCGCTCTGGCGAAAGCCGTGATCTCTCATCCGCTGATGGCTCTCAAGGTAATCGGCGGCATCCATTGGGAGGCCCTGCGGCTCTGGATCAAGGGCGCTCCGCTGCAGGCTCGTCCCGACGCGCCGGAGATCCAGGTTTCGGTGCCGCAACCGCTGGTGTCGAACCCCGTTGCGCGGAGCGCGGCTTCGGACTGAAATACAGCCGCCGGCCGAGGGGTCGACCGGCCAAGGTCGTGAAGACGGGGGAAACGATGACGGGCATGCTCTCGGCTGCTGCCCATGGTCATTGGACCAGGGCCCTTCTCTATCTCCTTGAACGCGCGCGCATCGGCAGCATCGAGATCGTGCTGCCCGGCGGCACCCGGCACTCCTTCGAAGGGGCCGAGCCGGGACCGAGGGCCGAGATCGAGCTTCGCGACGAGACGGTCGCGCGCCGTCTCCTGGTCGGTGGCGACGTCGCCTTCGCCGAAGCCTACATGGACGGCGACTGGCAGAGCCCGAATCCGGCGGCGGTGATCGAGTACGCCGTGCGCAACGCGGATGCGATCGACAAGCATCTCGGCGAGACGGTTTGGGGCGGGCTGCTTCGCCGGGCGCTGCACATCGTCCGCACCAACACGAAAATCGGCAGCCGGCGCAACATCTCCTACCACTACGATCTCGGCAACGAATTCTACCGGCTCTGGCTGGACCCGACGATGACCTACTCGTCCGCGCTGTTCGAGCGCGAGGACGTGAGCCTGGAAGACGCACAGCGCGCCAAGTACCGGCGGCTGGCGAGTCTGCTCGGGCTGCAGTCGGGCCAGTCCGTCCTGGAGATCGGCTGCGGCTGGGGCGGCTTCGCCGTCACCGCCGCGGGCGAGCGCGACTGCCGCGTCACCGGACTCACGCTCTCCGAGCGCCAGCGCGACTTCGCGATCAAGCGCGCGGCGGATGCCGGCCTTGCCGATCGCATCGACATCAGGCTCGAGGACTACCGCGACACCAAGGGCCTCTTCGATCGCATCGCCTCGATCGAGATGTTCGAGGCGGTCGGCGAGCGCTACTGGCCGGTGTTCTTCGACCGCGTGCGCGAACGCCTGACCCAGGGCGGCGTCGCGGCCATGCAGATCATCACCATCGCCGAGGAGCGCTTCGAGGCCTATCGGGCGCGACCCGACTTCATCCAGCGCTACATCTTCCCCGGCGGCATGCTGCCGACGATGACGCATCTGAAGAGTCTCGCGGCCGGCGCCGGCATGGAGTGGAAGGGCGATGCCGGCTTCGGCCAGGACTACGCCAGGACCCTGGAGCTCTGGCGCGCACGCTTCGTCGAGGCATGGCCCGAGATCGCGAAGCTCGGCTTCGACGAGCGCTTCAAGCGGATGTGGCAGTACTACCTCGCCTACTGCGAGGGCGGATTCCGGGCCGGCTCGATCGACGTTCGCCAGATCGTGATCCAACGCGGCTAGCACGCGGCTATAAAGGCTCCATGCAGGACGGAGCCTCGATGTGAACGGCCGGATCGAACGTTCTGCGCTGCTCGCCTACGCGCTGCCGGGCCTACCGATCGCGATGGTCGGCCTGCCGCTCTACATCTATCTGCCGGCCTACTACGCGGTCGATCTCGGCCTGGGCCTCAGCGTCGTCGGTGCGGTGCTGCTGGCGGCCCGACTCTGGGACATCGTCGTCGACCTCGGCATCGGCGAGCTGTCGGACCGCATCCACACCCGCTTCGGCCGGAGGCGGCCCTGGCTCGTGCTGTCGCTTCCGGTCATCTGCCTCTCGGTCGAGCTGCTGTTCAGGCCCGTGGCGCCCGTGTCATGGCTGTACCTGCTGGGCTGGACCATGGCGCTCTATCTCGGCTGGACCATGTTCCTGCTTCCCTACGGCGCCTGGGGAGCCGAGCTCTCGACCGACTATCACGAACGAAGCCGGATTTCCGGGGCGCGCGAGACAGCCTCGGTGCTCGGCACTCTCGCCGCGGTCACCCTGCCGGCGCTCATCGGCGGAGATCAGGGCGACGCGATGAACGGCCTCGCGCTGGCGATCCTCGCCCTGCTGCCGCCGGCGGTGGCGGTCGCGGTCTCGACCGTGGGCGAACCGCCGCCGGGACCGCACCAGCGCCAGAGCCTCGTCGAGGGCTATCGCGTGCTCGCGCGCAATCGGCCGTTCCGCCGGCTGATCCTGGCCTATCTCTTCAACGGCATCGCCAACGGCCTGCCGGCGACGCTGTTCCTCATGTTCGTTCAGTATCGGCTCAAGTCGCCGGCCTGGGCGGGCGCGCTGCTGCTCGAATACTTCCTGCTCGGCATCGCCTCGGTGCCGCTCTGGGTCTGGGCGAGCAGACGGGTCGGCAAGCATCGCGCCTGGGTGCTGGCGATGGCGGTCGCGTGCGTCGCCTTCCTCGCCGTGCCGTTCCTGCCCGAGGGCGGCGTCATCTGGTTCGCGCTGGTCTGCGTTGTCACCGGTCTCTGCCTCGGCGCCGACCTGGCGCTGCCGTCGTCGATGTGGGCGGACGTGGTCGACTGGGACACGGCCGAGATGGGAACGGAGCGCGCCGGCCTGCTCTTCGCGCTCTGGGGCGTCGCCACGAAACTCGCGCTCGCGCTTGCCGTAGGCATCGCGTTCCCTCTGCTCGAGCTGTTCGGCTTCGTCCCCGGCGGCGGGGCGTCCGGGGAGACCGCCACCGGGGAAACGGGAGGCCTCTTCGCGCTGGCCGTGCTCTATGCCTGGGTTCCCGTGGCGTTCAAGATCGCCGCGGCGATCCTGGTCTTCCGCTTCGAGATCGACGCCGATACCCAGGCCGATCTGCGCCGGCGGATCGAGGCTGGACCTTCCGCGCCCTGATGTAAGATCGCCGGATGATCCTCCGGCGACTCCTCGTCCTCGCCGTCGCGGCGCTGTTGCTTCGGGTGGCGCCCGGTGCCGCGCAACAGAACGCGCCGATCTGGGTCTACAACAACTGGTCGGCCTACGACGAGCTCTCGGACAACGTGCCGCTCACCGAGGAGCTCGCGATGCGCGAGCTCGACGAGATCCTCCGGTTCCGGAAGCTCGGGGTGCGCTTCGACTACTACATGATGGACGCCTTCTGGTACGACCCTGAGGGCGGCTATCGCACCTGGAAGCCGGAGACGTGGCCGAACGGTCCCGACCGCTGGATCGAAGCCTGCAAGGCCAACGGCATCGAGCCCGGGCTGTGGTTCAGCACCAACTCGCTGACCCAGATGAAGCCGATCCCCGTGTGGATGGACTCGCTGGACAAGCACGGCCATGCGATGGCGCTGTACAAGGGCGGCTTCCTTCCCGACTTCATGGACGTGCTGCGCTACTGGTACGAGCGCGGCATCCGCATGTTCAAGTTCGACTTCGCCGAGCTCTATGCGACCGCGAGGGGCGACGACACAGCGCTCAGCCCGCGCGAGATCCGGATGAAGAACGCCTGGGCGCTCTACGAGGCGCTGCTCGCGTTCCGCCAGGAGAACCCGGATGTCGTGCTCGTCGGCTTCAACGGCATCGTCGGCGACGTGAGCTCGGTCAAGCGTCCGGTGACCTCGTTCGCGACCAACTGGCTCGCCGTCTTCGACTCGCTCTATTCCGGCGACCCGCGTCCAGCCGACGTGCCGGCGATGGATTTCTGGCGCGCCATGGACATCTACGCCGACCACATGGTCCGCGCCTTCGAGGCGAACGGCATCCCGCTCGAGCGCGTGGACTCCACCAGCTTCATGCTGGGCGAGACCGGCACCAACTACCGGCGCGGCACGGCGGCGTGGCGGAGCAGTCTCGTCCTGATGCTCGCCCATGGCGGCTGGATCAACACCGTCCACGGGAACCTCGAGTTCCTCTCCGACGACGAGGTCCGGTGGCTCGCCAAGGTCCAGGCGATGTACGAACCGCTCCAGGTCTCGGGCTCGACCCGCTCATTCGGCGGGACGCCCGGGGACACGCAGCCCTATGGCTTTGCCTCGGTCGGGCGCGACGGCGCGCTCTATGCGGTGGTCAATCCTTCGCAGCGCGCCCGCATGGTCAAGCTGCCGCCGTATTCGGAGGCGCAGCCGGCGGCGACGCCGCGCGGCGGCCGCATCCTCTTCCGCGACGCAGGATTCGATCCGGTGATCGAGGACGATTCCCTGTGGCTCGGGCCGGGGCAGATGGCGCTGATCGGGTTCGGGCGCTATGCGCGTGCCGCCTACGACCTCGGGCTGGAGCCGGACATCCGCGTCCCGCTGGCGATCGAGAGGATCGACGCGAAATTCGCCCCGGTCAGGGGATCCGAAGGCCCGGCGGCGAAGCCGCGCGCCGGCATGCCGCCGCCGCCGCGCGTCCCGCTGGCGATCGAGACGGTGATCGATCCGCCCGAGGGCGGCGATCTCCGCATCGTTCTCCGCCGGCGCGACGCGCAGGGCGCCCTGACGCGGCGCTATGCGCAGAGCGCGATGGGCCGCCATCTCCTGATCAACGCGTTCCAGGGCGACCGGCGCCTGCCGCTCGACATCCGCTACGACAAGGTGGTGTGGAGCGGGCTTTCCTGGGCCGTCGGCGAGATCCGCCACGGCGACATAGAACTCGGCGAACCGATCCGGATCCAGCTCTCGACGGCCGAGCGCGAACCGGGCCTCAGCCTCGAAGGCCGCGTCTACCGCGTCGACTATTGACGCGCCGTCGGCGCTCAGCTGACATGTTAGTCAGTTGCACAACAAGACGTCCGGGAGGATCGCCCACATGAAGCTCGCCTATTCGTGGCTCGTCGGTGTCGCCGTCGCCGCGCTCGCCGTGGCTCCCGTCCTCGTGCCCGGCCAGGCATGGGCCCAGCAGAAGGTGCTGCGCTTCGGCCATCTGCACTCGGTCGACTCGCCCATCCACAAGGGCATCTCCAAGGCGGCGGAGGAGGTCGAGAAGTCGACCCAGGGCCGCTACAAGATCAACATCTTCCCGTCGAGCCAGCTCGGCCAGGCGCGCGAGATGGTGCAGCAGGTGGTCGACGGCAATCTCGACTTCATCTCCGAAGGCCCCGGCAGCCTGTCGGCGCTGCACCGGCCCTTGAGCGTCTTCGAGGCGCCGTTCATCGCGCGCGACTACGACCATCTGCTGAAGATGCTCGAATCCGACTACGCCAAGGAGCAGCTGAAGGTCATGGAGACCCAGCGCAACATGGCCTACATCGGCACCTTCTATTACGGCGTGCGCCACTTCACGACGAAGGGCAAGGCGCTGCAGACCGCCGCCGACGTGAAGGGCCTCAAGATCCGCGTGCCCGAGGCGCCGCTGTTCCTGGCGATGATCCGCGCGCTGGAAGCGACGCCGACGCCGATGAGCCTCGGCGAAGTCTATCTCTCCTTGCAGACCGGCGTCGCCGACGGGCAGGAGAACCCTCTGCCGACGATCAACAACAACAAGTTCTTCGAGGTGCAGAAATTCCTGAACCTGACCGGCCACGTGATCGTCCCGGTCATGATCATGATGAACAACAAGGTCTACGCGGCGGCGACGCCGGCCGACCAGGCCGCGTTCAAGGCGGCCTTCGCCGCCGGCGCCAAGGTCAACGACGACCTGACCCGCGCCGACGAGGCGAGCCTGGTCGATGCGTTCAAGGCGAAGGGGATGACGGTGGTGAACTCGGACCGCGAGTCCTTCCGCGCGCGCATGACCTCGGTCTACGAGCTCGGCGAGAAGGACTGGGGCGCGGGCACCTACCAGAAGCTCCAGGCGATCAAGTAGGCCTCGCGGCGACTCTCGTCGTACCGGAGAATAAAAATCGGCCCCGTCGCATGCGGCGGGGCCGAAGTCTTTCTTGGAGGAACATCGCAATGGGTGTTGCGATGTGATGCCATCATGCGTTGGAGCTGCAACGCGCCTCTGTGATACGGCGCACAGGGTCTTCTAAAAATTTCCCCGCCCTTGGAGGCGGGGAAAGGAGGGTTGGGAGCTCAAGGCCGGGGCCAGGCGGCCCTCTCAGGGAGGAGGGGGTGGGGATGTGCCTAGGAGGCAACGACCGCCCAGACCCCGACCTTGATGCGAGAGTACTTTCGCATCATCGGCCCTCCTTTTCTGTGACCCCCATCACACTGAAAACGGAATGTCAGCGAAGGAATTGACGCGCATTTAATGGATCTCGTCGGCTTCTGCGATCGCCTTCATCAGCTTGGCCGCGGTGAAACCCTTCGACTTCGCCGCCTTCAGGATCACCGACTCCTTGCGCGTCAGCAGCTCGCAGGCGGCCGGCACCTTCTTCGCCACCTCGTGCGGGATCACGACCGCGCCGTGATAGTCGGCATGCAGGAGATCGTTCGGACGAACGATCATGCCGTTGATGCTGACCTCGAGGTTGATCGAGACCAGATGCACATGCGCATGGCTCGGCATGATCGAGCCCGCGAGCGCCTGGAACCCGGGCGCCCACATGTCGATGTCGCGGATGCAGCCGTCGGTGACGACGCCGAGGCAGCCGAGCCCCTTGTGGATCGTCGACTGCACCTCGCCCCAGAAGGCGCCGAAGCCGGCATCCGGGCCGTCGATGTCCTGCAGCACCGCGATCGAAGGCGCGGGATCGGCCGCGATCATCTGGTAGTACTCGCCGCGAAGCGCCCGCTGGTCGGCCTTGGACGCGCCGTTCGGCTCGCGCGAGCGGATCGTCGCCGTCCGCGCGTAGCCCACGATCGGCTTCAGCTTCGGGAACGGGCAGATCAGCGGCTTCCGGTTGAAGCCGTGCGCGCGGCGTTCCGGCGCCACGATTTCCAACGCATTGCAGATGGTCGGGGTATCGTAGGCGGCGAGCTTCTTCAGATCGGCGGCGGTCAGGGTCATGGACGTGTCCTTGGGAAGAGCGGGTCGGCGGCGGGGATGAGCCGCGACGCTAACATGCAGCCGGTGCCCTCGCCATGATCGCCGAGGCGCTGGAATGGCTGGCGACGCCATGTCCCCTCTATGTGCGCCGGCTCGGCCTCCTTTCCGAATCGATCGCGATCTCCGCCCGCCATCGCCGCTGCCGCGAGGCCTGGGCGCCGCATCTCGAGGAGAGCCGTGCCGCTGTGCGAAACGCGATCGCCCGGACATCCAGGCGCCGGACCGCTTTGGTGATGGGTTCAGGCGCGCTGCTCGACGTGCCGCTCGCCGATCTTGCAGACGCGTTCCGGCGCGTGGTGCTGGTCGACCTGGTGCATCCGTGGCGGGCGCGGCTCGCGGCCAGGCGATTTTCCAATGTGATACGGATCACCGACGATATCGGCGGCATCCTCGAAGCTGTGTCCAGGGGCGAGTTGATTCGGCCGCGGCCGTTCCCAGCGCTCGCCGACCCGGAGGTCGACTTGGCGATTTCGCTGAACGTCCTCTCGCAGCTGCCGGTGGTTCCCGTCCGTCAGCTCGACGGCAGGGTCGACGACCAGACGCTGGCGCAGACAGCGCAGGAGCTCGTCCGCCAGCATCTGGCCGATCTCGATCGGTCGCGCGCGACCACGCTCCTGATCTCGGACGTCGAGCGCATCCTGCTCGCCCGCGACGGCCGGGAGGTCGAGCGGACCAGCCTGATCGCCGACGTGCCCGAGCCGGAGGCGGATCGGTCCTGGTGGTGGAACATCGCCCCGGCCCCGGAGCTCGACCCGGAGACCTCGGAACGCCGGCGGGTGGTCGCGCGGCTTGTTCCGGGTGCGTTCGGACTGGAAAGTCTCTAGAGTCACGCACGAATACGGCCGAACAAGACCGGACGCCCATGTCAGAGCCAGAACAACAGCCGGATTCAGGCCGATTCAAGCGGCTGGATCAGGCTGAGCTCGACAAGATCCTCGACTCCCATGCCAAGTTCGCATCGGGCCGGGCCGGGGGGCAGCGCGCGAACCTCGGCAGCTACGACCTCTCCTACCTCGACCTCTCGGGCAAGAATCTGTCGAACGCCGAGCTTTCCGGCTCGCGCATGGCCAACTGCAACATGAAGGGCGCCAAGCTGACGGCGGCCAGCCTGTTCTCGGCGGACTTGCGCAAGGCGGACCTGACCGGGGCGGACCTGACCCGCGTCGACCTGCGCGGCGCCTGCCTTCGCGGCGCCAACCTGACCAACGCGCTGATGATGGAGTCCGACCTCCGCGACGGCATCCTTCTGAAGGCCGACTCCAAGGGCAACCTGACCACCATGTCGTTCGACATGACGGTGGCGGATGCCTCGGCGGCGATCCTGCGCGGCGCCAACATGAGCCAGGCGCGGATGTCGAACGCCTTCATCGTGCAGACCGACCTCACCGACGCGATCATGCGCGGCATCAAGCTGGTCCGCGCCGATCTCTCCCACTGCAACCTGACGGGCGCCAACCTCGAAGGCTCGGATCTGTCAGAGGCCAATCTCACCGGCACGATCCTGCACGGGGCGATCCTCTCGGGCGCGATCCTCTCGGGCACGAATTTCGAAGGCGCCGATCTGGTCGGCTGCGTGCTCGACTCGGCGGATGCCCGCGGTGCCGACATGTCGAAGGCGATCCTGCCGCGCTCGCTGGCCTCGCTCGGCGAGGAGCTGCGCGAGGTCCTTCAGCGTCACATCGACTGGATCCGCACAGCCGGCAAGAAGGGGAAGCGTCTCGACCTCTCGCGCTTCGACCTCGGCAGCCAGAACTTCACCGGCGCCAATCTCTCGGCCGCGAACTTCGAGCACGCGCTGCTGAAGGAGGCGGTGCTGGCGAAGACCGAGCTCCTGATGTCCGACTTCGGCCAGGCCGATCTCCGCAGCGCCGATCTCTCCAGCGCCGACATGCGCGGGATCAATCTCCGGCGCGCCAACCTGGCCGGCGCCAAGCTGGTCGGGGTCAAGGCGGGGCCGGTCAACCTGCTGGGCTCGACCACTCAGGTCTGGGTCTCCAATTTCGAGCGCGCGCGGCTGATGACCGCCGATCTCTCCGGCGGCAACTTCCGCAAGTGCAACATGCAGGGCGCGGACTTCACCGACGCCTCGCTCCGCGACTGCGACCTCCGCGAGGCCAACCTGCAGGACGCCGAGTTCCAGGGCGCTGACCTGCGGGGCGCCAACATCGAGAAGGCCGATCTCCGGGGGGCCAAGAATCTGACCCGCCCATGAAGGCGGCGTAGTGACCGGGATTGCGGAAGAAGAGAGGATCGCGCGACAGATCGCGCTCGGCCTCGTCCGCGCCTTCGGCGAGATGGGCGAGACCGCGCTGACCGAGGTCACGCTCGCCAACGGCCGCCGCGCCGACGTGCTGGCGCTCGATGCCGCCGGCCGCCTCACCATCGTCGAGATCAAGTCGAGCCGCGCGGATTTCCAGTCCGACCGGAAGTGGCGCGAGTACCTGGAATTCTGCGACGCCTTCTACTTCGCCGTCGCCGAGGGCTTCCCGGTCGAGCTTCTGCCCGAGGACACCGGCCTGATGATCGCCGACCGCTGGAGCGCCCATGTCGTGCGCGAGGCGCTGCTCGAGCCGCTGTCGGCGCCGCGGCGGAAGGCGATGCTGATCCGCTTCGGCATGCTCGCCGGCGACCGGCTCCGCAACCTGGTCGACCCGCCGCTCTAGACGGCGAGGTCCTCGACCACTTCGTAGTGCTGCACCGTGCGGTCGTAGTCGATCAGGGCCGCCATGGCGTCGGGGCCGACCACCGCCTTGTCCGGGTTCGGACCGGCGAAGGCGCGAACCGCCTCCATCGACTTCCATCTGGTCAGGACCAGGAACTCGACGCCGGTCGGCCCGACCTGCTTGTGGAGCGTCGCGCCGAGGAGCCCGTCGATCCGCTTGAGCTCGGGGATGACGCTCGTTTGGAAGTGCCGTTCGTGGTCCGGCGCTTTCGCGACCGAGGTCTTCCCTCGCCGGGCCCTTACGATCATGCGTGCGCGATCACGCGCGGTTCACCTGGACCGAGACCGCCGGCGACACCTTGATCGTCTGGAAGACGACGCAGTAGCGCTCGGTCAGCTGGATCAGCTTGGCGACCGCGTCCTTGTCGGCGTCGGTGTCGACGTCGAAGGCGAGTCGGATCTCGCGGAACCCGACCGGCGCGGTCTTGTCGACGCCGAGCGTGCCGCGGAAATCGAGGTCCCCCTCGCAGCGCACCTTGCCGGACTTCAGGGTGATGCCGCGGGCGGTCGCGACCGCCTTCAGGGTGACGCCGGCGCAGGCGGCGAGCGCCTGCAGCAGCATGTCGCCGGAGCAGGCGAAGCTGCCGTCGCCGCCGGTCGCCGGATGGAGGCCAGCCTTGACCAGCGCCTTGCCGGTCTCGACCGAGCAGGCGATCTCCTGGGAATCGAGGTCGCCCTCGGCCTTCAGCGTGATCACCGCCGCGTCCGGCGTTTCCTTGTAGCGGCTCTTCAGCGGCGCCTGCATGGCGCGAAGTTCATCGGCGTTCACGGAACCTCCAAAACCTCTGGCTCGTAGATGCGGCCGGTCCGGGCCGCGTGCAGGGTCGAGAGAAGCTGGCGCTTCTCTTCCTGGAACGCGGCCGACGTCCGCTCGCGCGGACGCGCGAGCGAGACCGGCCTCTCGGCGAAGATGCGCCCGGGTGGGCCGGCGAGCAAGACCACGCGATCGGCCAGCACCAGCGCCTCGTCGAGGTCGTGGGTGACGAGCACCAGCGTCGGGCGGTCCTCGCGCCAGAGATCGAGCAGATGGTCCTGCAGGTCGGTGCGCGTGAAGGCGTCGAGCGCGCTGAACGGCTCGTCGAGCAGCAGCACCTCCGGCTGGCCGACCAGGGCCCGCGCGATCGAGACGCGCTGCGCCATGCCGCCGGAGAGCTCGCGCGGCAGGGCGCGGGCATAGGCCGCGAGCCCGACACGATCGAGCGCGCGCCCGACGCGGCGCTCGCGATCGGCGGCGCTCAGATGCGCGAGACCGAAGCCGACATTGTCGGCGACGCTGAGCCACGGCAGCAGCCGCGGCTCCTGGAAGATCATGCCGATCTCCGGACGCGGTCCGTCGATCTCGGCGTCGTGGAACAGCGCGCGTCCCGACGTCGGCGTATCGAGGCCCGACAGCAGTCGCAGCAGCGTCGACTTGCCGGAGCCGCTGGCACCGACCAGGGCCACGATCTCGCCGGGCTCGACGCGGAGAGAGACGTCGGCGAGCGCGGCACGGGCGCCGAAGCGCCTGGAGGCGCGGTCGAGCGACAGCAGGCTCATCGGCGGAACCCGTCCTGCCAGGCGACCAGCGGGCGCGTGAGGGTGACGAGCAAGAGGTCGCTCAGCTTGCCGAGCACGGCGAAGAGCACGAGGCTCGCCATGATCGCGGCGGGGCGGCCGGTCATCTGGCCGTCCATCATCAGGTAGCCCAGGCCCTCGCTGGCGCCCATCAGCTCGGCGGCGACGACGAACATCCAGCCGAGGCCGAGCCCGCCGCGAAGGCCGATCACGTATGTGGGAAGCGTCGCCGGCAGCAGGATGCGCCGGATCATCTGGAAGGCGGAGAGGCGCCAGACGCGGCCGACCTCGACCAGCTTGCGGTCGACCGAGGCGAAGCCCTGCGCCAGGCTCATGTAGACGGGGAAGAAAACGCCGACCGCGATCAGCGTGATCTTCGAGGTCTCGAAGATGCCGAGCCACAGGATGAACAGCGGCACCCAGGCGATCGAGGGAATGTTGCGGAGCGCCTGGACCGAGGGATCGAGCAGGCGGTGCGCGACCGGCACGTAGCCCACCAGCGCCCCGAAGGCGGTGCCGGCGACGACCCCGAAGCCGAACCCCAGGGCCATCCGCGTCAGCGTCGCGAAGAGGTGATCCCAGATCTCGCCGGTCGCGAACAGCGAGACGATGTGCTGACCGACCGCCGAGGGCGGCGGCATCAGGTGCGTCGTGATGAGCCCGAGGCGCGCCGCCGCCTCCCAGCCGAACGCGAGCGCGAGCGGCAGCACGAGGCCGAGCCCCAGCCCGGCCAGCCGGCGGAAGCCGCCGGCGGGCTTGGCCGCCGCCTTCTGGTCGGCGGCGGCGTAGCTGGTGGCCTCGGTCGTCACGTCACTTCTGGGCGACGAGGCGCTGGGCGAACTTGTTGTCGACCAGGGCCTTCACCACGGCCGGAACGTCCGTGTTGGCCGGGATGAAGGCGGCCGCCTTCAGTGCGTCGCCGGCCTCGGTGATCGCCGTGACCGGCTTCGGCCCGACCTGCGACTCCGTGAAGTCGTTGCGGGTCAGCTGCAGCTTGGCCACGTCGTCGGTGATCTTGGCGTCGCGAACCAGGAGGGCCTTGAGCCCGTCCGGATTCTCTTTCGCCCAGGCACGCGCCTTCTCGTAGGCCTGCAGCACGCGGACGGTGAGCTCCGGGTTGGCTTCGGCGAAGGCGGTGCGGACGTTCAGCACGCCATAGGTGTTGGCGTCGGCATTGCGATAGAAGAGCTTCGCCCCGCGTTCGAGCTCGGCCTGCGCCATGATCGGGTCGAGCCCGGCCCAGGCGTCGACGTCGCCCTTGTCGAGCGCGACGCGGCCGTCCGGGTGCTGGAGGAGGACGATCTTGAGGTCCTTCTCGGTCAGGCCCTTCGACGCCAGCGCGCGCACCAGGAAGATGTGCGGATCGGTGCCGCGGGTGACGGCGACGCGCTTGCCCTTGAGCTGCTCGATCGAGGTGATGCCGGTGTCGGCGCGCGTGACCAAAGCGGTCCATTCCGGCTTCGAATAGATGTAGACCGAGTTGATCGGGCTGCCGTTGATCTTCGCCAGCAGCGCCGCCGAGCCCGCGGTCGAGCCGAAATCGATTCCGCGCGCGTTCAGGAACTCGATCGCCTTGTTGGAACCCAGGCTCTGCACCCAGCGCACCTGGATGCCGTCCTTGGCGAGGTCGGCTTCGAGGAAGCCCTTCTCCTTGAGGACGATGCTGAGTGGGTTGTACGTCGCCCAGTCGATGCCGACGACCTTCGCCTTGTCCTCGGCGAACGCACCGGTCGATAGGGTGAGAGCGGCCACGGCCGCGATGGTGGTCAGGAAAGTACGTCGAAGCATGTTCCTCGCTCCCGTTTACGACGTTGGGATGACGAGGTGTCGCTCAGGTCTCGGGGCAAGAAATGATCCCCGAGCGGCATCTCGCCGCAGCAACAGGCTGGGCGGACGCCCAACGCTTTAGCCGCATTTCTTAAGCGCCCGCAAGCTGCTGCTCAAATCGGCGCTGTGCTGGATACGATATTCACATTTTATGGAACGTCAAGCGTCACAATAAACAATTTTTTCATGTTTTATCCGTAGACGAGGCGCGGCAGGAACATCGACAGGCTGGGGAAGAAGGTCAGCAGGAACAGGACGAGGATCAGCCCCGGCAGGAACGGCAGGATTTCCCGCGCCAGGTCCTCGAAGGGAATCCGCCCGACCTTGGCGACGGTGAACAGCGCGACGCCGAAGGGCGGCGTCAGGATGCCGATCATCAGGTTCATCGTGACGATGACGCCAAAATGCACCGGGTCGATGCCGACCGCCTGGATCACCGGCATGAACACCGGGACCATCAGGATCATGATGGCGATGCCTTCCATGAAGCAGCCGAGCACCAGCATCAGCAGGTTGATGACGATCAGGATGACGGTGGGGTCGGTCGAGAAGTCGAGGAAGGCCTCGGCGATCGCCTGCGGCACGCGCTCGCGCGCGAGAACCCAGCCGAACAGGCTGGCCCCGGCGACGATGAAGCCCACCACCGACGAGGTCGAGACCGCTTCCTTGAAGATGCGCGGCAGGTCGCCGAATTTCAGGTCGCGATAGATGAAGAGGCCGAGGGCCAGCGAATAGATCGCCGCGACCGCGGCGGCCTCGGTCGGCGTGAACACGCCGCCGAAGATGCCGCCCATGATGATCGCGGGCGTGATGAGGGCCAGGAAGGCGCGGCGGAACGACGCCCACAGGTCGCCGACGGTCGCGCGCGGATGCCGCGGAATCTCGGGTCGCCGCTTCGCATAGAAGTAGACGTGCACCATCAGGATCGCCGCGGTCAGCAGCCCGGGAACGACCCCGGCGAGGAAGAGCGCGCCGACCGAGGTGTTGGAGATGACGCCGTAGAGCACCATCGGGATCGAGGGCGGGATCAGCGGGCCGATGATGCAGGAGGCGCAGGTGAGCGCGCCGGCGAAGGAGGCCTTGTAGCCGTCCTCCTTCATCGCCTTGACCTCGAGGATCCCGAGGCCGCCGGCGTCCGCGATCGCCGAGCCCGACATGCCCGAGAAGATCACGCTGCCCATGACGTTCACATGGCCGAGCCCGCCCGGGAGGTGGCCGACCAGCGCGCGGGCGAAATCATAGATGCGGACGCTGACGCCGCCGGCATTCATCGCGATGCCGGCCAGCACGAAGCAGGGCACCGCCAGCAGGGGAAAGGAGTCGATGCCGCCGATCAGCCGCTGCGCCGCCTGGGTGATCGACTGGCCCTCGAAGAACAGCCATGCGATGCCCATGAACGCCAGCGAGAAGGCGACCGGCATCGCCAGCGCGATCAGGGAAAGCCAGATGCCGAAGTATCCGAGCATCAGAGCGCTCCCGAGGTATCGGTGCGGGCCGGCCGGCCGGCGCGGAAGTCGCTCCAGTCCTCGCCCATCACGACCAGCGTGCGGATCGTCATCAGCGCGGCCGTCAGCGGGACGATGCCGTAGACCCAGGCATAGGGGACATCGAGCACCATCAGCGGCACGGTCCAGGTCCGCACGGTCGCGACCCAGCCCCACCAGATCAGGTTTCCGAGCATGAAGAGGATGAGCAGGTTGACGCCGAACGAGACCGTCCATTGCAGCGGCCGCGGCAGGGCCCCGACGATGAAGCCGATCGCGACGTGGCTGCGGTCGGAAACGGCGGCGCTGGCGCCGAGGAAGACGATGTAGACGTAGAGGTAGCGGGAAGCTTCCTCGGTCCAGGCGAAGGGATCGTTGAGGACGTAGCGGGTGATGACCTGGAGCGCCAGCGTCGTCAGCAGCGCCGCCATGCAGAGCGCGGCGAGATTCTCCTCGCCCCTGGCGAGCCATCGTTTCATCGCTTCCCCCGACGTCGTTCTTCTTTGCCGGCGATCCTACCTGCGAAGCTGTGGCGCGCCCAAGGGCCTGGCCGATCCGAGGGCGCCATAGCCCTTGCCGCCGTGGCCCTTCGGATCGGGCCCGGACCAACGATCATCCATCGGCTGGTCGGCGACCTGCCAGCGCGTGTCGACCGACAGCCGGACGCGGCCCGCGGGAGAGGCGTTGTCGATCGAGCCGTGCAGCGTGAACATGCCGAAGACGCAGATGTCGCCGGCGCGGAAATCCGCCGTCAGCAGCCGGGCGCCCCGCTCCTTCAGGAACGCGACCGCCGACTCCGCGACATGGCCCGGCCGCGACGGATCACGGTCGACGTCATGGCCGCGATACGAGCCGATCAGGTCGTCGAAGCGATGCGAGTTCTCGACGACGGCGAGAGGCCCGTCGGCGACCGCGACGTCGCCGAGTGGAACCCAGACGGTGACCACCTTGTCTGTGCCGCGGTTCATGTAGACGTGGTCGAAATGCAGCGGGCTGGCGCGGCCGGAAAGCATCGCGCGCAGCCAGACGAAGTCGAAGGGGCGAACCGGACGTTCGAGAAGCTCGGCCGCGACCGCGCGCGCCTCGTTGCCGTGGACTGCGTGGCGCACGGCGGGCCCTTCGGAGACCGAACGCCAGAAGCGCCCCAGGTCGGGATGCAGCTCGGCTCGCCGGCTGGTCCCCGTCGGCAGCGCCGCCTCGGCGGGCTCGGCGATCTCGCCGACCTCCGCCATCCGCGCCAGCACCTCGCGCCGCGCCGCCAGGACTTCCGTGCGGTCGAGCACGCCGCGAAGGAAAAGATAGCCGTCCTCGGCGAAGCGCCGCCGCAGCGCCGCGCCGTCGGCGAGCAGCGGCGAGGAGTCGGTCATCGCGCCGACCGTCTCAGGGCTGAGCCTGCGGCTTTCGAGAACCGGGATGGACGAGAGGCCCGTCATTGCGTGCACGCTAACATGTCACTCCAGGGGTGCTCAAATCGGAACCCTCCCTCGCGTCTTACGCGGGGGAGGGCAGGGTGGGGGCATGGCCGAGGTCCATCTGCTCCGCCGGTGGCTGACACCTTCACCTCGCTCATGCCCCCACCCCGTCCCTCCCCCGACTTCGTCGAGGGAGGGAGCTGAGAGAGCGAGCGCGAGGGTGTTGATGGTGCGGAGTTACACCCACCGGCGACGCAATTTTCACATGTAGCGCTTCGGAGTTAGGAGTTGCGCGCCGAGGCGCTGAACTGGCATTCGTCGTGGACCCCTCCCGAAAGACTCCTCCCGTGTCACAGACTTCCGATTCAGGCGTCGAGTCTCCGTACGCCTGGGCCCGCCTCTTCACCTCGCTTCTGGTTTCCACGATCGGCGGCGTCGGCATGTGGTCGGTCGTGGTCGTGCTGCCGCATGTCCAGGCCGACTTCGGCGTCGACCGTGCCGGGGCCTCGATCCCCTACACCGCGACGATGCTGGGCTTCGCCACCGGCGGCGTCTTCATGGGCAAGCTCGCCGACCGCTTCGGCGTGATCACCCCGGTCATCCTGAGCGCCATCTGCCTGTTCCTGGGCTACATCGGCGCCGCGTACTCGACCGCGCTCTGGCAGTACGCGATCCTGCAGGGAGTCTTGATCGGCTTCCTCGGCTGCTCGGCGGTGTTCAGCCCGCTGATGGCCGATATCTCGCACTGGTTCGACCGGCGCCGCGGGCTCGCGGTCGGCATCGCCGCCAGCGGCAACTACGCGGCAGGCACCGTGTGGCCGCCGATCCTGCAGGCGCTGATCGAGACCATCGGCTGGCGCCATGCCTACATCGCCGTCGGCATTGCCTGCCTCGTCCTCATGCTGCCGCTGACGCTGGTCTTCCGCCGGCCCTCGCCGCGCAACCACGTGGTCGCGGCGCATGGCGGCGGCACGCTCGGCCAGCTGCCGATCTCGAAGAACGCGCTGATGACGCTCCTCATCATTGCCGGCGTCACCTGCTGCCTGGCGATGTCGATGCCCCAGGTCCACATCGTCGCCTATTGCGGCGACCTCGGCTACGGCGTCGCCCGCGGCGCCGAGATGCTGGCGATCATGCTGGGCTTCGGCGTGATCAGCCGGCTCGCCTCGGGCTGGATCTCGGACCGCATCGGCGGCGTCCGCACGCTGCTGCTGGGCTCGGCATTGCAGATGGGGACTCTGTGCCTCTACCTGCCTTTCGACGGGCTGATGTCGCTCTACGTCGTCTCGGCGCTGTTCGGCCTGGCGCAGGGCGGCATCGTCCCGAGCTATGCGATCATCGTCCGCGAGTATTTCCCGGCCGCAGAGGCCGGCACGCGCGTCGGCATCGTCATCATGTCGACGATCATCGGCATGGCGATCGGCGGCTGGCTCTCGGGCGCGATCTTCGACTGGACCGGCTCGTACCGGCTCGCCTTCCTGAACGGCATTGCGTGGAACGTCGTCAATGCCGCGATCGCGCTCTGGCTTCTGTACAATCGGCCGCAGCGGCAGCTCGCCGCCGCGTAAGGGGGATCGTCATGTCCAAGCTCGACTTCGCCACCGCCCGCGCCGGATTCAAGGCCGGCACGCTGACGCCGCGCGACTTCCTGGAGACCTGTCTCAAGCAGATCGACAGGCGCGAGCCCGTGGTCCGCGCTTTCGTCACGCTCGAGATCGAGGGCGCGCGGAAGGCCGCCGATGCATCGACCAGGCGCTGGAAGGCCAAGAAGCCGCTGTCCTCGATCGACGGCCTGCCGATCGCGATCAAGGACATCATCGAGACCGTCGACATGCCGACCGAGTTCGGCAGCCCCATCTTCAAGGGCTGGAACGGCGGTCGCGACTCCGCCTGCGCCTACGCGCTGCGCCGGGCCGGCGCGGTGATCGTCGGCAAGGCGGTCACCACCGAGTTCGCCGGCGCCCCGCCGGGCCCGACCACCAACCCGCACGACAAGCGCCGCACGCCGGGCGGCTCCTCGTCCGGTTCGGCCGCGGCCGTCGCCGCCGGCATGGTGCCGGTCGCGATCGGGACTCAGGTCGGCGGCTCCGTGCTCCGTCCCGCCAGCTTCTGCGGCATCGTCGGCTTCAAGCCGACCTTCGGTGCGCTCAACCGCGGCGGCATCGGTGACCAGTTCAGCCAGAACTGCATCGGCACGCTCTCGCACACGCTGGAGGACGCCTGGGCGGTCGCGCACGAGATCGCTGCGCGCGTCGGCGGCGATCCGGGGTTCATGCCCTTCGCCGGCGGTGCCGAGCCGGCCGCGCCGCGCCGGCCGGACGTGCTCGCGGTGCTGGAGACCGACGGCTGGGCCGTCGCCAACCCGGATGCCAAGAAGGCGCTCGCGGCCTTCCTCAAGAAGCTGGAGCGGGCCGGCGTCACGCTGATCGACCGCAAGGGCTCGAAGCGCGTGGCGCAGTTGGAAGAAGCAATTGCCGGTGCCTCCGATCTCTCGCTCGGCATCAACGACTGGGAGAAGATCTGGCCTTTCGCCGACATGGAGCTCCGCGACGGCGACCGCATGAGCGCCGGCCTCCGCAAGGCCGTCATCAACGGCACCAAAATGACGGTCGACGACTACGTGGCGCTGCTGAAGAAGCGCGACTATGCCCGCGACGTGCTGATGGGCCTCTCCGGTGACGTGGACGCCTGCATCACGCTGGGCTCCGCCGGCCCCGCGCCGATCGGCATCGAGTCGACCGGCAACGCCATCTTCAACATGCCGGCCTCGATGCTGCGCAACCCGGCGCTGTCGCTGCCGCTCTTGAAATGCGACGGCCTGCCGCTCGGGCTCCAGCTCCTGGGCTTCCCCAACCGCGAGCGCGCCCTCTCCGGTATTGCCGCGTGGACGGTCGCTTTCGGTTCGAAGAAGTAACGTCGTACCCCTCCCCCGCTTCGCGGGAGAGGGGATACGAATTCAAGCCAGCTCGTCCTCGATCTTCATCGCCGTCTCGATCAGCTCGTCGGCGATGCGCTGGTGGTGCGCGTCGAAGGCGTGTGCGGGATTGCGCAAGGCCGGCGTCGGATAGAGGCCCTGGCGCCAGAGCAGGCGCTTGAAGAAATGGATCGAGTGCTCGAGATGCTGGTTCGAGAAGGCCAGGATCGGCAGCAGGCGGTGAAAGAGCGCCATCGCGCCATCCCGGTCGCCTGACGCGTATCGCTTGAAGATCGTCACATAGGCGCGATGCAGCCCGGTCGGCATGAAGGCGTCGACCTTGCGGTCGAGCGCCTCGATCAGCTGCATCACGGCCCACCCGCCGGAGACGTGCAGCCGGCCTTCGGTCGCGAGCTTCAGCGCGGTGTATTTGGGGCCGGCGTCGAAGGTCTCGACCTTGAGATAGCGGAAGGCCGGGATCGAGGCGAAGGCGTCGGCGATCGCCGGCACCGGCACGCCGGGACCGTTGGCATCGAAATCCTGGATCATCAGGTCGCGGCCCGAGGCCTGGGAAAGCCCGTTGATCTCGGCGGCGTATTGCTCGTCGCTCGTCCAGGCGAGGTTGGCCAGCACGATGTCGCAGCCGAGGCCGGCCAGCATCTCGGCGTTGCGCTGGCGTTCGTCTTGCGTCGGCGCCGAGGCGCCGCCCACCACCTGCGCGCGGCCTCTCGCAACACCGACGACCGTCTTCACCATGTCACGTCGCTCGTCGGGGCCGAGCGCCAGCACTTCGGCGGCAAAACCCGGGATCAGGAATCCGACGACACCGGAGTCGACCGCGTAGGCGGCATGGCGTTCGAGCGCGGCGAAGTCGACGGCGCCGTTCTCGCCGAACGGCGTGTTCAGGACGGTGACGATGCCGCGGAGGCTTTGGTCCGCAGGCACCTCAGGCGCCGAGCTGGGTCACGAACTTGGTGTTGAGATAGGCGTCCAGACCCTCGATGCCACCCTCGTGACCGTAGCCCGACTCCTTGATGCCGCCGAACGGCGTCTCGGGCAGCGAGATCGCAAGGTGATTCACGCCGACCATGCCGCTCTCGATCTCGTTGGCGACCGCGGTCGCGGTCTTGGTCGAGCTGGTGAAGGCATAGGCGGCGAGACCGAAGGGCAGCGCGTTGGCGCGCTCGATCACCTCGTCGAAGGTCTTGAAAGGCATGATCGGCGCCACGGGGCCGAACGGCTCGTCGTTCAGGACCTTCGCATCCGGCGGCACGTCGGTCAGCACCGTCGGGCGGAAGAAGTAGCCCTCGTTGCCGTGACGCTCGCCGCCGGCGGCAATCTTCGCTCCCTTGGCCTTGGCGTCGCCGACGAAGCCTTCCATCGCGCCGATGCGGCGCGCATTGGCGAGCGGTCCCATCTGCGAGGAGGCCTCGAGGCCGTTGCCGAGCTTCATGCCCTTGGCGATCTCGGTGAAGCGCTCGGCGAACTTCCTGTAGGCGTTCTCCTGGACGAAGAAGCGGGTCGGCGCGATGCAGACCTGGCCGGCGTTGCGGTACTTGCCGGCCGCCGCCATGTCCGCGACCTTCACCGGGTCGACATCGTCGAAGACGATGACCGGCGAGTGGCCGCCCAGTTCCATCGTCGCCTTCTTCATTCCCTCCGCCGCCATCTTCGCCAGGTGCTTGCCGACCGGGATCGAACCGGTGAACGAGATCTTCCGGATCGTCGGAGAGCCGATGAGGTAGGTGGAGATCTCGTTCGGCACGCCGAAGACGAGGTTGAGCACGCCCGCCGGCAGGCCCGCGTCATGGAAGGCGCGCACGATCGCGATGCAGGTGCCCGGCGTCTCCTCCGACGCCTTGATGATCAGGGAGCAGCCGGCGGCGATCGCGCCGGCGACCTTGCGGGCCGGCGTGATGCCCGGGAAGTTCCACGGCGTGAACGCGGCGCAGGCGCCGATCGGCTCCTTGATCGCCATCTGGCGCACGTTGGGCGCGCGGCCGGGGATGATGCGGCCATAGGCGCGGCGGCCTTCCTCGGCCATCCACTCGATGATGTCGGCGGTGGTGCCGACCTCGAGGCGGGCCTCGGCGAGCACCTTGCCTTCCTCGAGCGTGAGGATCTGCGAAATCTGTTCCTGGCGCTGGCGGATCAGGTCGGCGGCCTTCCGCATCACCTTGGCGCGCTCATAGGCGTTGGTGTTGCGCCAGACCTTGAAGCCCCTGCGCGCGGCGTCGAGCGCGCGGTCGAGATCGGAACGCGACGCGTGCGGCAGCCTTCCGAGCGAGGCGCCGGTCGCCGGGTTCAGCACGTCCTCGGTCTTGCCGTCCCCGCCCTGGCACCACTGGCCGTCGATGTACATCGCCAATGTCTCGTACATCCCGCGCGCTCCTTCATTCGAGAGGAGCGCCAAGTGTAGGACGGCTTCGACGACGAAAGGAAGCTTACGCCGGGCCCAGGCTCAGCACGCGGCAGAACACGCGCTTGGCCGTCAGCGTCTTGCAGAGGTCGTTTGCCTTGCCGCGATCCTCGAACGGCCCTGCCAGAAGCCGGATGAAGACGCCGCGGCCGTCGCCCGGATCGAACTCGGCGGTCTGATAGCCGATCGGCCCGAGCGTGTCGGGGTTCGCCTTGGCCAGCGTCTCCCAGCCGTGCTTCGCCTCGTTGACCGTACGGTACGACCCGAGATGCGCGCCGAAGCGTCCGCCGGCGGCCGAGGCCATCTGCGGCTTCGCCTCCGCCGCTGGAGCGTGCGCGGCAGCCGGAGCCGCGGCGGCCTGGCGCGGCGGTGTCGTGGCGCGAGGCTGGCCCGCCGGCGCCGCGGCCATGGCGCCGCCGCCGTTCATGCGTTCGAGCTGGGCGACCTGCGCCTCGAGCTTGGCGATGCGGGCGGCCATGTCGTTGCTCGCCATCGGCGCGGCCGCGGGTGCCGCCGCGGCCTGGGGCTTTTCCTCCATCGCCGCGTGATCCTGCGCCATCGCGCCCGGCAGCTTGCGCTCCGGCGACTGCGCGAGATCGAAGGCGACGAGCTCTTTCTTCTCGTAGGGCGGCTGCTTGTCGCGCTCACGCGTGCGCAACGCATAGGTCATGATGTCGGGCACGTAGTAGATCGTCTCCAGCACCTCGCCGCGCTGGCAGGCGATCCGCCAGGTCTGGAACGTGCCGGCCTTCACCGTCATCGGCTCCTGGCCGATCGTGGTGCAGCTGTTCTCGGCCTGCCATCCGTCCGGCAGCTTCTCGGAGACGCCGGCGACCTGGAACTTGATCGTCTTGCCCTTCTCCAGCGGCCAGAGCTTCGCCGGCTCGCCGAAGATCTGCTGGTTGCCCTGGCCCAGGCGCGGATCGCCCGACCACGAGATCGGCGGGGAGATCACGTCCGGGGCCTGGACCCACGAGACGCCGCGGTCGTTCTGCCAGATGGCGCGCGGGCCGGTGAAGCCGGTCACCTGCTCCTTCACCTCGACACCGTTGTCCTCGAAGGTGAAGACGTCGCCCATCGCGAGCTGCGGCGGCATCGGTGCGGATGCCGGCGGGGGCGCGGAGGAAGTCGAGGACGAGCCACCGCCGATGCCGAGGCGGGAGCAACCGGCCAGCGCCAGGAGAGCGAGCCCGAATCCGGTCCAGCTTCCGATCGACCGCCGCCGCATCCGACCCATGCGCGTCTCCCGTCCGTCTCTCAGCAAACCCCTTGCCGGAAAGTCCCCGCAAGCGGCACATCTGTCAAGAAAGCGCTCACCTGCGAGGAGCAGCCCCTATGTCCCCCCGCCTGAACGAGAAGGCCAGCGGCGTCTACACGATCTCGGCGACGCCGTTCGCCGCCGACGGCGCGCTCGATCTCGGATCGACCGACCGTCTGATGGACTTCTATCTCGGCCACGGCGTCCACGGCATCACGCTGCTCGGCATCATGGGCGAGGCGCCGAAGCTGACGGAAGCCGAGAGCCTGGCCTTCGTCGGTCGCGCGCTGAAGCGCCTCGATGGCCGGATTCCCGCGGTGATCGGGGTTTCCCAGGCCGGCCTCGCCCCTCTGGCCCAGCTTGCGGCCAAGGTGATGGACCTGGGTGCGGCCGGCGTGATGGTGGCGCCGACCCCGGGCCTCAAGGGCGACAAGGGCGTCTACGACTACTACGCCCAGGTCTTCGAGCACCTCGGCCCCGGCGTGCCCGTGGTGCTCCAGGACTATCCGCAGGCGAACGGTGTCCATCTCGATCCCGAGGTCTTCCACCGCCTGGTCGACACCTTCCCGCAGCTCGTCATGCTGAAGCACGAGGACGCGCCGGGTCTTGCCAAACTAAGTCGAATTCGCAGCGAATCGGCCGCCGCCGGTCGCCGCCGGGTCTCGATCCTGATCGGCAATGGCGGGCTCTACTACATGCAGGAGCTGCAGCGCGGCGCCGACGGCGCGATGACCGGCTATGCCTATCCCGAGATGCTGGTCGAGGTGCACCGCCGCTTCGCCGCCGGCGACCTGGACGGCGCCGAGGACCTTTACGACGCCCACCTGCCGTTGCTGAAGCACGAGCAGGTGCCCGGCTTCGGCCTCCTGGTCCGGAAGGAGATCCTCCGCCAGCGGGGCGCCATCGCGTCGGCCAAGGTCCGGGCGCCGGGAGGGCAGATGGGGGCGGTCGACCTGGCAGAGCTGAACCGCCTGACCGGCCGCCTCGAACGCCGGCTCTCCGAACGCGGCTTGATCAAGGCTGTGGCATAGATGCCACCTCGGGACATGAACCGCCCGTGTAACAGGAAAATCCCTTGGCCTCGCCCCGTGAATGCTTGATTTTCCTGGCGGATTAGCGCTGGAGCGACTTCCAGGGCCAATTCGTGGTATTCTAATGCCGCCGGACGCTCCCTCGTCGGCTGGCCGCTTACTCACTGGAGGAGGACTAACAATGAAGCGTTTGTCTCTGGCCTTGGCCGTGGCGACGCTCGGATTGAGCAGCGCTGCGATGGCGCAGGGCTACAACGGCTGGTACCTCGGTGCCCGCGCCGGGGTCACGTGGCTCGACGACCACTCCTATTCGACGGGCGGAGCCGTCAGGAGCTTCGACTTCGATCACGGCTGGGGCCTGAGCGGCAACGTCGGCTATCAGTTCGGCGGTCCGTTCCGCGTCGAGCTCGAAGTCGCCTATCGCACCAATGACATCGACTCCGTCACCTCGGGCGGCGCGCGCCTTGCCGGCGCCACCGGCGAGATGAACTCGCTGGCGTTCATGGTGAACGGCCTCTACGACATCAACACGGGCACGGCGTTCACGCCCTATGTCGGTCTCGGCGTCGGCTATGCCCGCGTCTCGGCCGATGGCATCTCGGCGACCGGTCTCGGCTTCACCAACGGCGACGACGACAACAAGTTCGCCTACCAGGCGATCGCCGGCGTTGCCTACCAGCTGACCCCGGAAGTCGCGCTGACCGCCGACTACCGCTACTTCGCGACCCAGGATCCGAGCTTCCGCCTGTCGAGCGGCGCGTCGGTCGACGCGGAGTACAAGACGCACAACGTCATGCTCGGCCTGATGCTGCGCTTCCCGGAGCCGCCGCCGCCGCCGCGGGCGACCCCGGCCGCGGCGCCGCCGCCGCCCCCTCCGCCGGCTGCTGCCCCGCCGCCCGCTCCGGCGCCGGCTGTGCCGAAGACCTATCTGGTGTTCTTCGACTTCGACAAGTCGGACATCACGCCCGAGGCCTCGCGCATCATCAAGCAGGCCGCCGACGACGCAAAGCGCGGCAACGTCCGCCTGATCGTCGCGACCGGTCACGCCGACCGTTCCGGGCCGACCGCCTACAACCAGCGTCTGTCCGAGCGCCGCGCTGCGGCGGTCAAGACGGCGCTGGTGCGTGAAGGCGTGTCGGAAGGGACGATCCAGACCGCCGGCCGCGGCGAGAACGAGAACCTCGTTCCCACCGCCGACGGCGTCCGCGAGCCGCGGAATCGTCGCGTCGAGATCGTCTTCCGCTAAGCCCAGCGCTTAGCTGCTACCCAGGTAGCGTCGTATCTGACGGGCCGCCGGACTCTCCGGCGGCCCGTTTTCTTTTGTGCGCCAGAACCTTGCGGAAAAGGTGACAACAACTAAAAAATTAACGCAAATTGGTTTGGACAATTTCCAAACTCGTCGGACGATGACAGGCTCTCCGAGCCGCTACTGAAGGCCTTCGGCGAATGAACGAGGAAGCGCGACTTCGCGCGGTGGTCGAGACGGCGGTCGACGGGGTGATCCTGATCGACGCGGCCGGGACCGTGCTCATGTTCAATCCCGCCTGCGAGAAGCTGTTCGGGTACGCAGCGGCCGAGGTGATCGGCCAGAACGTCAAGATGCTGATGCCGGAACCCTATCGGGCCGAGCATGACGGCTACATCGCCAACTACGCGCGCACGCGCGAGGCGAAGATCATCGGCATCGGTCGAGAGGTCCAGGGCCGGCGAAAGGACGGCACGACCTTCCCGATGGACCTCTCGGTCGGCGAGACGCGCGAAGGCGATGCCTCGATCTTCGTCGGCATCATCCACGATCTCAGCGAGCGCAAGCAGGGCGAGCAGGCGCTGCGCGAAAGCGCGGCACGGCTCAGGGCCGTCGTCGACACCGCGGTCGACGGCGTGATCCTCATCGACACCCGGGGCACCGTCACGGCGTTCAACCCGGCCTGCGAGAAGCTGTTCGGCTACAGGGCCGCCGAGGTCGTCGGGCAGAACGTCAAGATGCTGATGCCGGAGCCCTACCGCACCGGGCATGACGGCTACCTCGCCAACTACGTGCGCACGGGCGAGGCGAAGATCATCGGCATCGGACGCGAGGTGCAGGGCCGGCGCAAGGACGGCTCCACCTTTCCGATGGAGCTCTCGGTCGGCGAGGCGAAGCAGGACGGCGAGTCGACCTTCGTCGGCATCATCCACGATCTCAGCGAACGCAAGCGTACCGAGGAACAGCTGGTCCAGGCCCAGAAGATGGAGGCCGTCGGCCAGCTCTCGGGCGGCATCGCGCACGACTTCAACAATCTGCTGACCGCGATCGTCGGCTGCGCCGAGACCCTGTCGGAGACGCTCCGGGCACGGCCTGACCTCAAGAAGCTCGCCGATACGATCGTCGCCGCGAGCGAGCGCGGCGCCGAGCTGACGCGGCGGCTGCTTGCCTTCAGCCGGCGCCAGCGGCTCGAGCCGGTCCAGACCGACTGCAACGGACTCATCCTCTCGATGAACGAGCTTCTTCGCCGCACGCTTCGCGAGGACATCCAGATCCGGAGCCTGCTGGAAGACGGATTGGCGCCGGCCTACGCCGATCCGGGCCAGCTCGAGTCGGCGATCCTCAATCTCGCGCTCAACGCCCAGGATGCGATGCCCTCGGGCGGCCAGCTCACCATCACCACTGCCTTCATGCCCCTCGACGAGCGCTATCGCGACCGCTACCCGGAGGTGCCGCACGGCAACTACGTGATGGTCTCGGTCACCGACGACGGTCAGGGCATGCCTTCGGAGGTGCTCGACCGCGTGTTCGAGCCGTTCTTCACGACGAAGGAAGTCGGCAAGGGCAGCGGCCTCGGGCTCAGCATGGTCTACGGCTTCGCCAAGCAGTCGAACGGCCACGTCTCGATCTACAGCGAGCCGGGGCTGGGAACGACCGTCCGCATCTATCTTCCGGTCACCGGCAGCGCCGGCCCGGCGGCGGCGGTCGCGGGTTCGAACGAGGCGCAGGTGCCGTCGGCCGGACGCGAGACGGTGCTTCTTGCCGAGGACGACGATTTCGTCCGCGCCTATGCGATCTCGTGCCTCGAAAGTCTCGGGTATCGCGTCATCGCCGCCGTCGATGGCGCCGAAGCGCTGGCGCGCATCGCCCAGGGCGCCAGGCCCGACCTGCTGTTCACCGATATCGTGATGCCCGGCGGCATCAGCGGCTGGGAGCTGGTCGAACGGGCGCAGCGCATGCTGCCGGGTTTGAAGGCGCTGCTGACGTCCGGCTATGCGGTCGAGACGTTGGCCGAGCGCGGGCGGCTACGCTCCGATCTCAAGGTGCTCGACAAGCCCTATCGCAAGGCGGAACTCGCCCGCCGCCTGCGCGAAGCGCTGGACACGTAGCGCGCCAGCCCGCCGAACGGCCGCCCGTCGATTGCCGCAAGGCCGAGCGCGATCGCGGCGAATCCCAGGACCTGATGCGTCTCCAGGCGCTCGCCGAGGAAGAGGGCGCCGAGCAGGATGGCGCTCGGCGGAATCATCAGGGTGACGAGCAGGATATTGGTCGCGCCGGCGCGGCCGAGGATGCGGAAGTAGATCGCATAGCCGAGCGCGGTCGACAGCAGCGCCAGGCCGAGAAGCGCCGCGAGAGTCCCGGCGTCGGGCAGCGGCAGCGTCCATGGCCGATCCGCGAGCACGAGCAGCGGCAACGCCATCAGGGAGGAGGCGCTGAGCTGGCCCGCGGCGGCCGCCAGCGGCGGCACGCCTTTCAGCCGTCGTCGCGCGAAGATGCCGGCGAAGGCGTAGGACACCGCCGCGCCGAGGCAGGCCAAGAGGGGCAGGAGTGAGCCGCTCAATCCGTCCAGTGCCTCGATGCCGACCAAGACGGCGACACCCGCGATGCCGAGGCCGATGCCGATGATCTTGGAAGAGGTCAGCTTTTCGTCGCGGGTCAGCGCATGCGCGAGCACGGCGGTGATCAGCGGCGTCGTCGCGTTCAGGATCGAGGCGAGGCCGCTCGCGATCTCGGTCTGCGCCCAGAAGATCAGGGCGAAGGGCAGCACGTTGTTGATCGCGCCCATGCCGAGGAAGTCGCGCCAGCGCTCGGCCGGCATGGGAACGCCGGCGATCCGGCAGACGGCGAGCAGCGTGACTGCCGCCAGCATCACGCGTGCCCCGACTACGGTCAGCGGCGGCAGCGTGCCGACCGCGATCTTCGAGAAGAAATAGGAGGCGCCCCAGAGCAGGGAGAGCGCGAGCAGCAGCGCCCAGTCCTGGGCGGCGAGGCGGGGAGAAGCCGTCATGACCTCGAGGATCGCCGCATCAAGGATCGGATTCCATCCGACCCTTGCGATCGAAGTTCAGCTCTCCGGCCAGCGCCGGTGCAGCCAGAGCCACTGATCCGGCCTCTCGCGAATCCAGGACTCCAGAAGCGCGTTCACCCGGGCCATGCCGGCGGCGAGATCGGCGTGTCGATCGGGCCCGGCCTCGAAGCGCATCGCCGGCAGGACCGTGATGCGGAAGCGGGCACCTCCCAGGCGCTCGAGCCTGACCGGATAGCAGGGTGCCTTGAACTTGCGCGCAAGGTCGACCAGGGCGGGCGCGGTCATCGCCTGACGACCGAAGAACGGCACGGCGATGCCGTCGTTCATCTTCTGGTCGACCAGAAGGCCCAGCGGCCGTCGATTCTTCAGCGCCAGGACCGCCGAGCGCGCACCCTGCGCGCCTTTGCGCGACATCTCTCCCAGGCGGGTGTTCTGGATCAGCTGATCGATCCAGGGGTTGTTGGCGGCGCGGTAGATCAGCTCGAGCCGGAACCCGAGGCGGTACGCGGTGGCCGGCAGCAGCTCCCAGTTGGCGAGGTGACCGGAGAAGACGATCGCCGCTCCGGCGCGAAGCCCCTCTTCGGCATGCTCCATGCCGACGATCTCGATGCGGCCGGATCCGTCGAGCGGATCGAGCCTGGGCACATGCGGCGTCTCGCCGGCGACGCGACCGAGGTTGTCCCACATCCCTGCGACGATGCGCTCGATCTCGGTCTCCGGCAGCTCCGGCATCGCCAGCGCGATGTTGCGCCGCGCGCGTCGGGAGAGGCCGAGGCGCGGCCCGATCGTGCGGCCGAGAAAGCCGCCGAGGCCGGAGGCCCAGTCGATCGGCAGCACGCGGAACATCGCATATGCCGCGAGCACACCTGCAGTCTCTGCGGCATAGCGGAGCGTGCGTGCGACGGAGAGCCTAGCCACGGCGCAACCCGGCGAGCCGGTGCATCACGGCCTCCTCGTCGGCGAAGACGAGGTCTATGTCGATGGGGGCGATCATCACGCGTGCCGCCTCCGGCAGCCTGACCCAGTCCTTCCGTGTCGTCACCGGCTCGGCCTGGAGCCGCGCCGCGTCCTCGACCACGCGCGCGACCTCGTCCTCGTCATACGCATGATGATCGGCGAAGCCGCGGGTCGATACGACCTCGGCGCCGATTTCCGACAGCGTCGTAAAGAACTTCTGCGGCCTTCCGATGCCGGCAAAGGCGAGCACCCTGCGGCCGCGGAAGCGCAGCGCATCCTCCCTCGGCACGAGCCGCGCACGCAGCACCGGGCGATCGATCGCGACCTCGCCGTCGCCGACCACGATCACGGCGTCGGCGCGCGCGAGTCCGTCGGCAATCGGCTCACGCAAGGGTCCCGCCGGCAGCACGCGCCCGTTGCCGAAGCCCGCCCCGCCGTCGACCACGACGAGGGCGAGATCATAGGCGAGGCGCGGATCCTGGAATCCGTCGTCGAGCACCACTGCATCGCCGAGATCGAGCGCGGCGCATACGCCTTCGAGCCGATCCTTGGCGACCAAAGTCGGCGCGGCGTCGGCGAGCAGCAGCGGCTCGTCGCCGACATCGCCCGCCGTGTGCCTCCGGGGATCGACGCGGACCGGGCCGGGGAGACGTCCCCGATAGCCGCGCGAGACGATCACCGGCCTGCGGCCGAGAACCAGGAGACGGCGCGCGACGGCGATCGCGGTCGGCGTTTTTCCGGTACCGCCGACGGTCAGGTTGCCGATGCAGACGACCGGCACGGGCGCCCGCCATGGCGTCGCGGCCCGGCGACGCCAGCGGCCGCCCAGCGTGTAGAGAAGTCCCAGAGGTGCCAGCAGATGGGCGAGTGCGCCGTCCGCGGCCCAGAACGCGGGCGCTTTCACGCGGCGAACCGATCCAGGGTCGGGGCGAGGCGAGCGAGAACGGCATCGAGCACGCCCTCGTGCTGGGCGACGACGCCACGGGCATTCGATGCCAGGACGCCTCGCCACGCGGGGTCGGCGAACAGTTTCGCGAGCGCGGCGGAGAGCGCAGGCGGGTCCGCGACCTCGACTGCGGCCTCTGCCTCGACCAGTGCCTTGGCCGCGGCGGCGTTGTTGCGGCGGTCGGGGCCGATCAGGATCGCCGTGTCGAAGTGAGCCGCTTCGAGCGGATTGTGCCCGCCGACCGGAACGAAGGATCCGGCGATGAACGACTGCGGCGCGAGCGAGTAGAACAGACCCATCTCGCCCAAAGTATCGGCGAGATAGATCTCGGTCGAGGCGCCCGGCAGCTCGCCGCGCGACCGGCGAGCGAGCGCGAGGCCGCGCGACCGGGCCAGCGCCTCGATCGTCTCGCCGCGGTTCGGATGGCGTGGCGCCACGATGGTCAGGAGGTCGCGGCGTGACTGCCCGATATGCGCCTCGAAGGCGATGGCTTCCTCGCCGTCATGGGTGTTGGCGGCGAGCCAGCACGGCCGCACGCCGATCGCTGAAGCCAGTGCGGCGCGCGCCCGATCGTCGACCGGCAGCGGGCGCGCCGCGAATTTGAGGTTGCCGACATACTCGGCATCGGAGGCGCCGAGGGCTTTGAGACGCTCTGCATCGGCCGGGGATTGTGCGAGGCGGATATCGAAGGCGGCGAGCGTCGGTCGGATCAGCTTCGGGAAGCGCCGCCAGCCGGCGACCGAGCGTTCGGAGAGCCGCGCGTTGATCAGCGCCATGGGCACGCGGCGCGCCCTGGTCGCGTGGATCAGGTTCGGCCACAGCTCGCTCTCGATCCACAGCGCCAGATCCGGCCGCCAGTGATCGAGGAAGCGGTCGACCCACGCAGCGCGGTCGACGGGCACGTATTGATGGAAAGCGCCCTCGGGCAGGCGGCGGGCCATCAGCTCGGCCGAGGTGGTGGTTCCGGTGGTGATCAGGATCGCGACATGCGGCCGGTCGGCGCGAAGCCGCTCGATCAGCGCCAGTGCGGAAGTCGCCTCGCCGACCGACGCGGCATGCATCCAGACCAGCGGGCCGGGCGGGCGCGCACGTCCGGCGATGCCCCGTCGTTCGCCGGCACGTGCCGGATCCTCCTTGCCGCGCCGTCGACGGAGATGGAGCGCCAGAAGGATCGCCGGCGTCGCGACTTCCGTCAGCCCGCGATAGAGCGAAGGCGTCAGCATCAGGCGGGCTCGACCGGCACCTGGCCGACGAGGCGGTCGGCTTCGGCGCTGACGCGGTTGAGCTCGCTTTCGAGCGCGAGGCGGGCGGTTTCGATCTCGGCCTCGTCCGCGTCGGAGGCAATCTCGATCGGCCTGCCCCAGATGAAGACGCCTCGGCCGAACGGGAGCGCCAGGAGGAAACGGTCCCAGGATCCGAGCATCCTGCGTCGGGCGGTCGCGAGCGACACGGCCACCAGCGGCACGCCGGCGAGCTTTGCTGCGTGGACCGCCCCGGCGGCAGCATGCATGCGCGGACCGCGAGGACCGTCCGGCGTGACCGCCACCGAGACGCCGGACTTGAGAGTCGCGATCATGGTACGAAGCGCGTCGGCACCGCCGCGGCTGCTCGAGCCGGAGATGGTATCGATGCCGAGGCGGCCGATGATGTCGGAGATCAGGCGCCCGTCGCCGTGATGCGAAATCAGCATCGAGATCGGGCGGCCCTTGGGCCAGATGAAGGGCATCAGCAGCATGCGGTTGTGCCAGAAGCAGCCGATCATGGGCCGGCCCTCGGCCCAGTACCTCTCCGGCGTCTCGCGCCCGACCGTGGTCCATCGCGTGGTGACGTGCACGAAACGGACATAGCCCGCACCGATCGCGGAAATCGTCCGCCGGCCGGCATCCGATCGTATGAACTTCTTGAGCAGGCTCATCCCGCGGCGGCGGTGACGGGGGCGCCGAGGATCGCGTCCTCGGCCAGCGCGTTGCGGTAGAGGCGCGCGTAGGCGCCGCCCGCCTGCAGGAGCTCGGCGTGACGTCCGGCTTCGGCGACGCGTCCGCCGTCGATCACGTAGATGCGGTCGGCGTCGATCACGGTCGAGAGCCGGTGCGCGATCAGCAGCGTGGTGCGGCCCTGCATCAGTTCCTTGAGCGCCGCCTGGACCAGGCGCTCGCTTTCGGTGTCGAGCGCCGAGGTCGCTTCGTCGAGCAGCAGGATCGGCGCGTTCTTGAGCATCGCGCGGGCGATCGCGATGCGCTGACGCTGGCCGCCGGACAGCTTCACGCCGTGCTCGCCGATGCGCGTCCAGTATCCTTCCGGCAGCGCGGAGATGAAGTCGTGCGCCTGGGCGGCCTTCGCCGCGGCGACGATCTCCTCCTCGCTCGCCGACTGCCGGCCATAGGCGATGTTGGCGCCGATGGTGTCGTCGAAGAGGCTCACCTCCTGGCTCACCAGCGCGATCTTCTCGCGGAGCGAGGCCAGCTTCACGTCGCGCACGTCCTGCCCGTCGATGGCGACGTGGCCGGAGTCGGCGTCGTAGAAGCGCGGGATCAGGTTCAGGATCGTCGACTTGCCGCCGCCCGACGGGCCGACCAGCGCCACGGTCTTGCCGGCCGGCACCTCGAGATCGATGCCGTCGAGCGCGGACTTGTCCGGGCGATAGGCGAAGCGCACGTCCTCGAAGCGGATCGCGCCGCCGCTGATCGTCAGGGCCGTGGCGTCCGGCTTGTCGACGATCTTCGCCGGCTCGTCGAGCACCTGATAGACGCGCTCCGCCGCGGCGAGGCCTTCCTGCAGGCCGGCGTTGAGCTGGGTCAGCCGCTTCATCGGCTCGTAGGCCAGCAGCAGCGCGGTGACGAAGGAGAAGAAGGCGCCGGTGGTGCGGGCGCCCTCGATCACCTGCCAGCCGCCATAGAGGATGACCGCGACGATGGCGACGCCACCCAGCGTCTCCATGATCGGATGGCCGGCCGAGCGGATGCGGGCGGCCTTCATCATCAGCTCGCTCACGCGCTCGACCAGGCGGGCCGAACGCGCGGTCTCGTAGGCCTCCATGCCGTAGGCCTTCACATGGCGGGTGCCCTGGAAGGTCTGGGAGAGCAGGGTGGTCAGCTCCGCCATCTCGGACTGGGTATTCGCCGAGACCTTCCGCGTACGGCGGCCGATGCGGAGGATCGGCCAGATCGCGGTCGGGAAGGCGAAGAAGGCGATGAAGGCCAGCTTCCAGTCCTGCCAGAACATCAGGCCGACCAGGAAGACGAGGGTCAGCAGGTCCTTGCCGAGGCCGGTCAGCACGTTGGCGACGATGCCGCGCAGCATCGAGGTGTCGTAGAGGACGCGGCTGACCAGCGTGCCCGTCGGCGTGTTGTGGAAGTAGGCGAGGTCCAGCCGGATCGCGTGATCGACGACGCGGTTCTGCAGGCGCGCGACGATACGCAGCCCCACCCGGCTCATCAGCACTGCCTGACCGTAGGTGGCGAAGCCCTTGATGACGAATACCGCGAGCACCGAAAGCGCGACCTCAAGGAGCCGGCTGCGGTCACGCTGGGTGAAGACCTGGTCCAGCACCGGTTCCATCAGCTTGGCCAGGGCGGCGGTCGAGACCGCCACGGCGACCATGAAGAGGAAGGCCAAGGCCAGCCAGCCGATCTCCGGTCGCACGTTCTCGCGCAGCAGGCGCTTGAAGAGCGGCCAGCTCTCGCGCCCGAGCCGCTTGCGGCTGACGGTCTCGCTCATGAGCGGCTACATATCATGCGGCGGCTCGCTTGTGGCGGGCGATCCTGCCGACTACACTCGGCCGTAATTTTCGCCCGATATCAGGTACTTGGAGGAATCCCCATGACCAAGCTCCTTCGTCCGAGCCGTCGCACCATGCTCAAGGGGGCGGCCGCCGCCGGCCTCGCCGCCGCCCTCCCCTATCGCCCCGCCGCGGCCCAGGGCCAGCCTCTCAAGATCGGCGTGCTGCTGCCGCGCTCCGGTTACCTCGCCCAGGCGGGGCAGGCCTGCCAGCACGGCGTCGACATCTCGACCGAGGTCCTGGCCGAGCTCGGCCACCGGGTCGAGATCACCAGCCTCGACTTCGAGTCCAACGTCGACCTCGCCCGCACCCAGGCCGAGAAGCTGATCGCCGACGGCTGCAGCGCGCTCGTCGGCGCCTTCGACTCCGGCGGGTCGAGCGCCATTGCCCAGGTCTGCGAGCAGAAGGCGGTGCCCTTCGTCATCAACATCGCCGCCGCCCCGCAGATCACCGAGCAGGGCTTCAAGTACGTCTTCCGCAACTTCCCGACCTCGGTCGACCTGGTGCGGAACGGTCTCGGCCTGATGAAGGACATGTTCAAGGCCGCCGGCCACACGCCGAAGAGCGCCGTCTTCATCCACGCCAACGACACTTTCGGCCAGGCCAACCGGGCGGCGATCGACGCGCTGTTCCCGAAGCTCGACATGCCGTTCAAGATCGTCGAGAACATCGCCTACGACCCGCGCGCCCAGGACCTCGCCATCGAGGTCACCAAGTGCAAGGCCTCGGGCGCCGACCTCGTGCTCGTGACCACGCGCGGCGGCGACGCCATCCGCCTCATCCGCGAGATGGTCAAGCAGCGCTACGAGCCGAAGGGCATCATCAGCCCCGGCAGCCCCGGCATGTACGACGAGGAGTTCTTCAAGGCGCTCGGCGGCTATGCCGACTACTGCGTGACCAACGTCGCCTGGCCGAACTTCAACGCGCCGATGACCAAGCGCCTCGGCGCCGCCTACGCCAAGAAGTTCCCGAACCTCCGCTTCGCGGTCGAGGCGTTCAACGTGGGCTTCACCTTCGAGGCGCTGCTGGTGGCGGCGGACGCGGCGAAGCGCGCCGGCTCGCGCGATCCGAAGGAGATCGCCGAGGCGCTGCGCAAGACCGACATCGCTGACCACGTGATCACCGGCGGCACCATCGCCTTCGATGCCAAGGGCCAGAACGTCAACATCGGCTCGAACGCGGTGCAGAACATCAAAGGCACGCCGACCGTTGTGCTGCCGGCCTCGGCCGCGACCGCCAAGCCGGTCTTCCCGATGCCCGGCTGGCGCGGCCGCCAGGCGTAGTCGATCGTGACTATCGGGAACCCTCTCCCGCGTAGCGGGGGAGGGCAGGGTGGGGGCGAGCGATGCGAAGCATCGCGAGGCCGTCGACCGTCGCGCCTCGCGTCATCGTTCCTCGCTTCGCTCGCCCCCACCCCAACCCTCCCCCGCCTTCGGCGGGAGAGGGGGCACGAATAACTTGGAAGTCTATCTCGACATCGTCGCCTCGGGCGTCCTGACCGGCCTCGTCTACGGGCTGATGGCGCTTGGCCTCTCGGTGATCTTCGGCGTCGTGCGCGTCGTCAACTTCGCCCATGGCGAGCTGACGGTGGCGTCCATGTACATGGTCTGGGCGATCGCGACCTCGCTCGGCGTCGAGCCACTGCTTCTGCTTCCGGTGGCGGCCATCGCGTTCTTCGCCTTCGGCTACGCGCTGCAGCGCCACCTGATCGAGCCCTTCATCGGCCGGCCCGAGCATGAGCAGTTCATGCTTCTGGTCGCGGTCTCGCTGATCGTGCTGAACGGGCTGCTGCTCGCCTTCGGCCCGGATGCGCGGCACGTCCGCGTCGACTACGCCTACGACTCCTTCGAGCTCGGGCCGATGCTGCTCGACACCGTCCGCGTCTATGCGGCAGGCGCGGCGATCCTGCTGGCGGGCGCGCTCTTCCTCTTCTTCCGCTTCACCGACCTCGGCACCGCGATCCGCGCCTGTGCCGACAATCTGCTCGGCGCGCAGGTCGTCGGCCTCGACGTCAAGAAGCTCTACGCGCTGACCTTCGGACTCGGCTGCGCCCTGGTCGGCGCCTCGGGCACGCTGCTCGTGCTGATGCGCGACGCGACGCCGATCCTCTCGCTTCAGTTCACGCTGATGGCTTTCATCGTCGTCATCATAGGCGGCCTCGGCAGCATGGCCGGCGCCTTGATCGGCGGCGTGCTGATCGGCGTCTCGGAGGCGCTGGCCGGGTTCCTCTTGATGCCCTCGCTGAAGAGCTTGTTCAGCTACGGGCTCCTGATCCTCGTGCTGCTGCTCCGCCCCGAAGGGCTGATGGGGAAGCGCACATGAAGGCGCGGGCATTGCTCGGCGTTCTCCTGGCGCTGCTCCTGGTCGCGCCGGCAATCGTCGGCGCCTATCCACTGGCCGTGCTCGTTCTCATCCTGCACTTCGCCTATCTCGGCATCGCCTGGAACGTGATGATGGGCTTCGCCGGGTTGCTGTCGCTGGGGCATGCCCTCTATGTGGGGCTGGGTGCCTATGTCGCGGCGTCGCTCTACGCGTCCTTCGGCATTCCGGCGCTCATCGGCGCCGTGCCGGGCGCGATCGTGGCGACGCTGGCCGGTGTCGCCATCGGCGCGCTGGGCTTCCGCTTCCGCGTCAACGGCGTCTATTTCGCGCTGCTGACCATCGCCTTCGCCGAGTTCACGCGGATCCTCTTCGACCACATGGGCTGGACGGGAGGTTCGAGCGGCTTCTTCCTCCCGGTCGAGCATGGCCAGGTGAACCTGCTCGGGCTTCGCGGTCCGCCCGTCCTCTTCTACTACGTGGCGCTGGCGATGGCGGCGGCCGCCTTCCTGCTGGCGCGGGTCCTGCTGCACTCGCGGCTCGGCTACGCCTGGCTCGCGATCCGCGAGGATCCGGAAGCGGCGGCGGCATCCGGCATCGACGTATTCCGCGCGCGGCTGAAGGCGGTGGCGGTGTCGAGCGCGCTCACCTCGCTCGGCGGCGTCTTCTACGCCTTCTACTACAACAACATGTACCCCGAGCAGATCTTCTCGATGGCGCGCTCGATCGAGATCATCCTGGCGCCCAACATCGGGGGCGTCGGCACGCTGTTCGGGCCGGTGCTCGGCGCCTTCGTGCTGACGCTGATGGGCGAGACCGCGACCTGGCTCCTCGAGACCTTCGGCCTGGCGCTCCCAGGCGCCAAGCAGGTGATCTACGGCTTCGCCCTCCTCGTCATCGTCGTGCTGCGGCCGGAAGGGCTCTGGCCCTGGCTCGCGCGCCGTCTCGGGATCGGCCGCGATGGCTGAACCGCTGCTCGCCGTCTCCGGTCTCTCGAAGAGCTTTCGCGGCCTGAAGGCCGTCTCCGACGTCTCGTTCGCCGTCGGCCACCGCGAGATTCTGGCGCTGATCGGGCCGAACGGTGCCGGCAAGACCACCTGCTTCAACCTGATCGCCGGCGCCATGGTGCCGGATGCCGGCAGCGTCACGCTCGCCGGCCGCGAGATCACCGGGCTCCGTGCCGACCAAGCCTGCCGCGCCGGCATCGGGCGCACCTTCCAGGTGGTGAAGCCGTTCCAGGGCCTGAGCGTCCTCGACAATGTCGCGGTCGGCGCGCTCAACGTCGCGAAGCATGTCAGCGAGGCGAAGGAACGCGCGCGGGCCGTGCTCGATTTGCTCGACCTCGGGCACAAGGCGGACGAGCCGGCCTCGGCGCTGACGCTTCCCGACCGCAAGCGGCTCGAGGTTGCGCGCGCGCTCGCGACGGGGCCGAAGCTGCTGCTGCTCGACGAGGTGATGGCCGGCCTGCGCCCGACCGAATGCGACCGCCTGGTCGAGATCCTGGCCGGGCTCAACAGGCGCGAGGGCCTGACGATCCTGCTGATCGAGCACGTCATGCGCGCGGTCATGAAGTTGGCGCAGCGCATCGTCGTGCTCCATCACGGCGAGAAGATCGCCGAGGGCGCCCCGGAGGTCGTGGTGCGCGACCCTGCCGTGCTCGAGGTCTATCTCGGCGAGGAGATGGCGCTGTGAGCCTGCTCGAGATCGAGAAGCTCGCCGTCCGCTATGGCGACGCCCAGGCACTCGAGGACGTGGCGCTCAGCGTCGAGGAGGGCGAGATCTCGGCGATCGTCGGTGCCAACGGCGCCGGCAAGACCTCGCTCATCCGCGCCATCGCCGGCATCGTTCCGGTCGCGGGCGGCCGTGTCGTCTATGACGGCACGGACATCACCGGCTGGCCAAGTCACCGGATCGTCGATCTCGGCATCGGCCAGGTGGCGGAAGGCCGCCAGGTGTTCCCGACGCTCTCGGTCGAGGAGAACCTGCGCATGGGCGGCTTCCTGCCGCGCGCGCGGGAAAAGGCGAGGACGACGCTGGCGCATGTCTACGACCTCTTCCCGCGTCTCGCCGAGCGCCGCGGCCAGGCGGCCGGCACGCTGTCGGGCGGCGAGCAGCAGATGCTGGCGATCGGCCGCTGCCTGATGGGCCAGCCCGACCTGATCATGTTCGACGAGCCATCTCTCGGCCTGGCGCCGACCGTGGTCCAGGAAGTGTTCCGCACGATCCGGCGGCTCAACGAGGAAGGCATCACGATCCTGCTGGTCGAGCAGAACGTCGCTCAGTCCCTCAGGCTCGCCGGGCATGCCACGGTCCTGGAGCAGGGCCGCGTGACGCTCACCGGCACGGGGGCGGCCCTGCTGGCCGACGACCGCGTGCGGCAGGCGTATCTGGGGCTCTGAGGGAACGCGGACGCGCGCAAGTGCATTGAGCCTGTCACCATCCCGCCGCTAAGCTTCCCTCATGGCGACGACCTTTCTCGACCGCACCCTTGCCAACCTGACCTCCGTCTGGCGCGACCTGGCGGAACGCACCGGACTCGCCGAGCGCACGCTGCGCGATCCGGACATCGCCGGCGATGAGGCCGAGCTGCTCAAGGCGCAGTTTCGCGACTGCCTGGAGGCGAAAGGGGGCGAGGTCTCGGCGCGGGCGCGGGCGGCGTCGCTGGGTCGGACCTTCCTGACGCTGTCGCCGGAAGGGACCAGGCGCTTCCTCAAGATCCTGGCGTCCGACTTCGCGCTCGACGCCGAGTCGCTGGTCAAGGCGGCGGGCGACTATCGCGTCGCCGTCGGCACCCCCGGCGCGATCAAGGCCGAGCGCAAGCTGCGCGCCGCGACCGTGGCGCCACGCGTCAAGCTGATGACACAGTTCACCAGCCTGCCCGACGGGATCAAGTTCCTGGTCGACATGCGAGCCAGGCTCCTCGACATCGTCGGCGACGATCCCGACCTCGCGAGCCTGGACGAGGACATGCGCCAGATGCTGGCGGCGTGGTTCGACATCGGCTTCCTCGAGCTCCGGCGCATCACCTGGGACTCCCCGGCATCGCTCCTCGAGAAGCTCGCCGCGTACGAGGCCGTCCACCGCGTCCGCTCCTGGGCGGACCTCAAGAACCGGCTCGACGCCGACCGCCGCTGCTATGCGTTCTTCCATCCGCGGATGCCGACCGAGCCGCTGATCTTCGTCGAGGTGGCCCTGGTCAAGGGCATCGCCGACAACGTTCAGCGCCTGCTGGACCCTGCGGCGCCGCAGGAGGATCCGCGCGAGGCCGACACCGCGATCTTCTATTCGATCTCGAACACCCAGGAAGGGCTTCGCGGCATCGGCTTCGGCAATTTCCTGATCAAGCAGGTTGCCGACGACCTGGCGAAGCAGTTCCCGCGGCTCGCCGCCTTCTCGACGCTCTCGCCGATTCCCGGGTTCCGCCGTTGGCTCGGGCGACTGAAGAAGGACGAGCTCGACGCGCTGCTGCCCGACGAGGAACGCGCCCCGCTCGACGCGCACGGCGACTGGCGGCTCCTGCTCGAGCAGCCCTGGATGGGCGATCCCGAGCTCAGCCCCGCGCTCAGGCCGGCGCTGATGCGTCTCGGCGCCGTCTACCTCTTTGCCGAGAAGCGCGACGGCAAGCCGGTCGATCCGGTGGCGCGATTCCATCTCGGCAACGGGGCTCGCATCGAGCGCATCAACTGGCTCGGCGACACCTCGACCAAGGGCATGAAGGAGTCGGCCGGGCTGATGGTGAACTACCTCTATCGCCTCGACGAGATCGAGGCGAACCACGAAGCCTTCGCCTCGGGCGGCCCGATCGCGGCCTCCAGCCAGGTGAGGAAGCTCGCGTCCGGCAGCCCGGCGGTGAAGGCGCGCGGCGCCGCGGCCTAGAGGCCGAGATAGCCTTTGATGTCCTTGGCGAAGTAGGTCAGCACGAAGTCGGCGCCGGCGCGCTTGAACGCGGTCAGCGACTCCAGCACCACGGTCTTCTCGTCGATAGCGCCGGCCTTGGCTGCGAACTTGATCATCGCGTACTCGCCGCTCACCTGGTAGGCGCCAATCGGCAGCAGGGTCTGCGCGCGGAGCCGCTGGATCACGTCCAGATAGAAGAGGCCGGGCTTCACCATCAGCGCGTCGGCGCCCTCGGCCTCGTCGAGCGCGGATTCGAGCAGCGCCACGCGCGCGTTGGCGGGATCGGCTTGGTAGGTCTTGCGGTCGCCGTTGAGCCGCACGCCGGAGGCCTCGCGGAACGGGCCGTAGAGGCCGGACGCGAACTTCGACGAATAGGAGAGGATCGGCACGTGGCTGAATCCGGCGGCATCGACCGCCTCGCGCATCGCCGCGACCATGCCGTCCATCATCGCCGACGGCGCCAGCACGTCGACGCCTGCCCGGCACGCCGTCACCGACTGCTTCGCCAGATTCTCCAGCGTCATGTCGTTGTGCACGTGGCCGTCCTCGTGCAGCACGCCGCAATGGCCGTGGTCGGTGTACTCGCAGAAGCAGATGTCGGCCATGATCGTCATGTCCGGCGCGTGCTTCTTCGCCTTCGAGACCATGCGGTAGACGAGGCCCTTGTCGGCCCAGGCGTCGCTTCCGACCGAGTCCTTGTGGCGGGAGACGCCGAACAGGATCACCGACTTGATGCCTGCGGCCTTCGCCGCGTCGAGCTCCTGCTCGAAGCTCGCTTCCGGATGGCGGTCGACCCCGGGCATGGCGGCGATCGGCACCTTCTTGTCCAGCTCCTCCTCGATGAAGATCGGATAGATCAGGTCGTCGAGATGGATCCGCGTCTCGCGCATGAGGTCGCGGAGCGCCGGCGAGTTGCGGAGCCGGCGAAGGCGGCGGGTGGGCTGGATCATCGAGCGGGATCTCCGACGGGGACGGTCAGATGACGGATCTGAGCTTGGCACGATCGGCGTCGATCGGCACATGCGGCGGAATGTGCAGCGGCTGCCCGGAGAGGCTGACCTGCTGGAACGCGTCGCCGACGCGCCGCATCAGCCAGTAGCCGCCATAGGCCGAGACCTGGCCGAAGCCTTCGGCGACGGCGACGGTGACGCCGGGGTGATAGCCCTGGCCGGACTTCGGGTCCATCAGCCAGTCGGCGGTTGTCTGGGCGCGGGCGAAATCGGCATCGACCTCGTGCAGCTGGTGCTCGAGGTCGTCGCCCGAGACGATGCCGCCCCGTCGGACCAGGCGCCTGGCCTCGGCGACGTCGCGACGCACCGCCTCCATGCGGTGGTCGCCGTCGATGTAGACGAGATCGAAGGACTCGGAGGCGAGCCCGGTCAGCACCCGGCCGGAGTCGCCCTTGATGCGGATCACCCGGCCGCTGCCGCCGGCGCGGGCGACGTTGTAGTCGAACAGCGCCTCTGCGACGCCGGCGCGAGCGGCGACGTCCATCGCCAGGCCGACATCCTCGGCCGGCAGCGGACCCGACGCGTGGGCCGCCCGTTCCGGCGTGACTTCGAGATAGGGCTCCCAGAGGTCGCAGCACCAGACCTCGCCCTTGCCCTCGGCATAGCGGTCGAGCGCGTCGAGCCAGGTCAGCGCCGAAGCCCCGACCCAGGAACCGATCTCCAGGATGCGAAGCGCCTGACCACGCCGGATCTGCGAGAGCAGATGCACGGTCGCCTGCATGTAGATGTAGCGTTCGGCCGAGCTCTGGATGCCGAAGAGGCCGGGCGGGAAGTAGGGCTTCCCTCCGGCCAGCGCGTGCAGGACGCGATCGAGCGACATCGGCCTATCTACGCGGCGGATGCTTGCGACTTGAACAGGGCGTCGAGCGACTTCTCGACGTAGTCGCGGTCGAGGTCGCGGGTGATGAACACCAGGCGCGAGCGCTTGTCGTCGCCCGGCGGCCACGCCTGCAGCGTGGCCGGCGGGTGGAAGAGATGCTGCACGCCGTGCACCACGATCGGCTTCTCGGATTCGTTGACGTTGAGGATGCCCTTCACGCGCAGCAGGTTCGGCCCGTGCGTCTGGGCGAAGAGATCGAGCGCCTCGGCGATCTCGGCCCAGGCGAAGGGCTTCTCGAAGGACAGGCAGAAGGCGCGGATACGGTCGTCGTGCCGGTTCACGTCGAGATGCGCGTGGTCGTGATGATGATCGTGGTCGTGATCGTGCTCATGATCGTGGTCATGATCATGGTGATGGCCGTGCTCGTCCGCGTAGGCCTCCTCGTTCAGCCACCTGGCGACGTCGGCGGTCTTGGTCTTCGGATCGTAGAGGCCGCAATCCATCAGCTTCCGCGGGTCGATCTTGCCGAGCGTCGCGCGCTCGATCGGCGCGGCCGGGTTCAGGCGGCGCAGCCGCTCGATCAGGCTCTCGACGGCCTTCGGCTCGGCGATGTCGGTCTTGGTCAGCACGATGCGGTCGGCGACGGCGGCCTGCTTGACCGGCTCGGGCTGGGCGTCGAGCTGGCTGGTGCCGTGGACCGCGTCGACCGTGGTCACGACGCCGTCGAGGCGGAAGCGGGCGGCGACCAGCGGGTCGCTCATCAGCGTGTGCAGGATCGGCGCCGGGTCGGCGAGGCCGGTTGTCTCGATCACCACGCGGTCGAATTCCGGCACCTCGCCGCGGACGCGCTTGAGGAACAGGTTGCGCATCGTATCGATCAGGTCGCCGCGGACGGTGCAGCAGAGGCAGCCGGAGTTCAGCAGCACGACGCCTTCGGAGCTCGATTCGATCAGCGTGTGGTCGAGGCCGATCTCGCCGAACTCGTTGACGATCACCGCGACCTTTTCGAGGCCGGGCTGGGTCAGCAGCTCCTTCAGCAGCGTCGTCTTGCCCGATCCCAGGAAGCCGGTCAGCACGCTTACCGGCAGGCGTTCGGTCGTCCGGATCTCCGGCGCTTCGCTCATGGTCGTCGTCCTCGGATGCTAGTGCGTGTGGGCGTGCGGCTCGGCCGCCTTGCCGCCGGCGGCACAGCGCCGGCAGAGGCCCTTGACCTCGATGGTGACGTGCCCCGGCCGGAAGCCGGCCCGCCCGGCCGCCTGGGCCAGCGCCGCCTGGATGCCGGCGTCCGCGATCTCGGTCGCGGTGCCGCAGGCGGTGCAGAGCAGGAACTGTCCGGCATGGGGCGCCTTCGGGCTGGCGCAGCCGATGAAGGCGTTCAGGCTCTCGATCCGGTGGACCAGGCCCTGCTCCAGCAGGAACTCGAGCGCCCGGTAGACGGTCGGCGGGGCCGCCCGGCGGCCGTCGCCGCCGAGGCGCGACAGGATGTCGTAGGCGCCGACCGGCTCGTGACTGGTCCAGACGAGCTCCAGCACCCGGCGGCGCAGCTCGGTCAGCCGCGCGCCGCGCTCGGCGCAGATCGTCTCGGCCTCGGCCAAGGCGTCTTCGATGCAGGTGGCGTGATCGTGATCGTCCGCCGTTCGGCGATCGGTCATGTCCTTAACTCCGCCCAACCGGGCTGATACGCTACAATATAGCGATCGAGGACGGCGGGTGCACGTCCGGGCGAGGGGGAATTGAAGCGGTTCTGTCTCCTCTTGGCGTTGATTCTGGGGGCCGAAGCCGCGCGCGCGGCCGAGCCGCCCCGGGTCGTCGTCACGCTGAAGCCGGTCCACGCGCTGGCCTCCGCGGTGATGGCCGGCGTGGGCAAGCCGGAGCTGCTGATTCGCGGCAACGCCGCACCCTCGTCGTTCTCGCTCCGGCCCGCCGAGGTCCGGCTGATGAACACCGCCACGATCGTGGTCTTCGTCAGCGAGTCCCTGGAGACCTTCATCGTCCGGGCGCTGGAGAACCTTCCCCAGGATGCCCGCGTGATCGAGCTGATGGCGGCCGACGGGCTGAAGCTGCTGCCCCAGCGCCTCGGCCCCAACTGGGTCGAGGACGATGCGCCGCGCGCCAGCCCCCGTCCGCTCGGGACCGACCCGGGCGCGGAAGACCTCGACGCCGACCCGCATATCTGGCTCGACCCCGACAACGCCCGCGCGATCGCCCAGGCGCTTGCCGACGAGCTCAGCGATGCCGATCCGGGCCGGGCCCAGATCTATGCCAGGAACCTGCAGACGCTGACCCAGCGCCTGGAACAGGTCGACCAGGAGATCGCCAGGACGATGTCGGGGGTCAAGGCATCCCCGTTCATCGTGCTGCACGACTCCTTCCAGTATTTCGAGAAGCGCTACGGCCTGGCGGCGGCCGGCGCGATCACCCGGCGCCCGGACGTCCGCCCGTCGCCGAGACGGGTGAGCCAGGCCAAGGCCCGGATCACCGAGGCGGGCGCCACCTGCGTCTTCGCCGAGCCGCAATATCCCGAGGCCCACGCCAAGATGGTCAGCGACGGCAGCCCGGCGAAGCTGGGGCGCCTCGACGCGCTCGGCGCCACGCTGCCGGAAACCGCCGAGGCCTACCCCGCCTTGCTCAAGGGCGTCGCCGAGGGTTTCAGGGCCTGTCTCGGCGCGAAGTGATCCGTTCGCGGCTGTTCGCGTATCAAGGGTCATGATCCGGACCGCTTCGTCCGCCCTTTGCTGCCTTCTGCTGCTTTCGGCCGGTGCGAAGGCGGAGACGCGCCGGCTCGACTTCGAGGTGAAACGCAACGGCACCCCGATCGGCAGCCATCTGGTGACGATCGAGAAGAAGGGCGAAGAGACGCGGGTACAGGTCGCGCTCGACCTCGCGGTCACCTTCGGTCCGTTCACGCTCTACCGCTACACCCACCGCTCGTCGGAGCGCTGGCTGAAGGATCGGCTGCAGTCGATCGAGGCCAGTACCGACGACGACGGCACCAAGTACGCGCTTCGCGCCTGGGCCGAGGACGGCAAGGTCGTCCTCGAAGGTCCGGAAGGGCGGCAGACCGGATCCGCCGACACGATGCCGTCGAGCTACTGGAACCCGCGCCTCCGGCATGCGTCGTCGTGGGTCGAGACCCATTGGGGCATCCTGCTGCCGGTCACGATCACCACGGGAGCGCCGGTGACGCTCGAGCTTCCCGGCCGGACAGTCCGGGCAATTCCGCACACGATCACCAGCGAGAAGGCCGAGGTGACGCCGCTCTATACCGAGGACGGCGAATGGGTCGGCATGACGTTCGATCTCTGGGGGGCGCGCTTCGACTATGCGATGCGAGCCGTCCAATGAGACGGATCGCGTGGATCACGGGCGCCTCGACCGGCATCGGCAGAGCGTTGGCGCTGAGGCTCGTGCGCGACGGCTGGACGATCGCCGCGTCCGCACGCGCCTCGGATGCCTTGACCACCCTTGCCGCGGGAAGCGAATCGATCCGCGCCTATCCGCTGGACGTCACGGATGCCGCCGCGACGGCACGCGTGGCGGCCGAGATCGAGAGGGATCTGGGGCCTATCGACCTCGCGGTGGCCAACGCCGGCACCGACGCGCGGACGCCGGCGACCGACTTCGATCCCGCCGTGGTGCGCCGCGTGATCGAGGTCAACCTGCTGGGATCCGCCAATACGCTGGCGGCGGTGATGCCGGAGATGATCCGCCGGCGGAGCGGCCATATCGCCGTCGTCGCCTCGGTCGCAGGATATCGCGGGCTTCCGCGCGCCGCCGCCTATTCGGCGAGCAAGGCCGGCCTGATCGCGCTCGCCGAAGGTCTCAAGTTCAACCTCGATCGTGCCGGCGTGAAGATCCAGGTGGTCAACCCCGGCTTCGTGCGCACGCCGCTGACCGACAGGAACGACTTCGCGATGCCGTTCCTGATGGACGCCGACGAAGCCGCGGAGCGCATCGTGAAGGGCCTGGCCGGCTCGGCTTTCGAGATCGCGTTCCCGAGGCGCTTCGCCTGGATCCTGAAGCTGCTCGGGTGCCTGCCCGACCGGCTCTACTTCTCCTTGGTGGCGAAGGTGACCGGGATATGAGCCGCTGGATGCAGCCCGCACAGGCATATGCCCGCGCCTTCGAGGCGCTGTCGCCCGCGACCCTGCCCGACCTCGCGAAGCTCTGGACCGAGGACGTGCTCTTCGTCGACCCGTTCAATCGGGTGCGCGGCCATGCGGCGTCGTTCGCGGTCTACCGGCACATGTATCTCACCACGGACGATCCGCGCTTCCAGGTGCTCGACGTCGCCGCGACCGAGACGGCGGCCTATCTCAAATGGCGAATGACGTTCCGGCCGAAGGACAAGCCCGAGACCTGGACGATCGAGGGCATGAGCGAGCTCGCCTTCGACGATGACGGCCGCGTGCGCGCGCATGTCGACCACTGGGACGCGGCGAGCCAGCTCTACGAGAAGGTGTGGGGCCTCGGCTGGCTGATGCGCCTGCTGAAGAGCCGGCTCAAAGCGCCCATCGCCTGAGCCCTGCGGGCAGCGTTCGGCCGCGCCAGATGCCTTTGATGTCGGCGACGAGGCCGCCCGGCTTCAGCAGCCGGGTGAAATCCGCATCTGTGAAGGCGCGATACGGATCGTGCGCGACGGCGCCGACGATCGCGTCCATGCCGGAGAAGCCCTGGAGGTCGCGCGACAGCGCCAGGCCGTAGTGCTCCCGGGCTTCCTCGGGGTTACCGAGCGGGTCGTGAACCCCGACTTCCGTGCCGAGGGATTCCAGCCGGCGAACCAGGTCGACGACCTTGCTGTTGCGGAGATCGGGCACGTTCTCCTTGAAGGTCAGGCCGAGCACCAGCACGCGGGCATCCTTGCGCGCGCCGAGCGCGTCCCGGATGCGCTCGGCGAAGAAGGCGCCCATGCCGTCGTTGATGCGCCGGCCGGCGAGGATCACCTGCGGGTCGAGCCCGCTCTCGGTCGCGGCGTGGGCGAGGTAGTAGGGATCGACGCCGATGCAATGGCCGCCGACGAGGCCCGGCGTGTAGCGATGGAAGTTCCACTTGGTGCCGGCCGCCTCCAGCACGTCGTGCACCGAGAGGCCGAGGCGCTCGAAGATCATCGAGACCTCGTTGATGAAGGCGATGTTGATGTCGCGCTGGGCGTTCTCGATCACCTTCGCCGCTTCGGCCGTGCGGATGTCCTTGGCGACGAAGATGCTGGCGGCGACGGTGCCGTAGATGCGCTCCAGCAGGCGCGCCACCTCCGGCGTCTGCCCGGCGACGACCTTGGGGATCTTCGCCAGCCCATGCGCCGGATCGCCGACATTGATGCGCTCCGGGGAGTATCCGAGGAAGAAGTCGATGCCGGATTTCAGCCCCGACGTCGTCTCCAGGATCGGACCGGCGACGTCTTCGGTCACGCCCGGGTAGACGGTGCTCTCGAAGACCACCACCGCGCCCTTGGCGATGTGACGGCCGACCGTCTCGGCGGCACCGCGCACGGCTGCAAGGTCCGGCCGGTTGTCCTCGTCGACCGGCGTCGGTGCCGTCACGATGTAGACGTCGCGCCCGTCCAGCACCTTCGGGTCGGCCGACGCCTCGATCGACGCGATCGCGTCGCGGCCCACCTCGCGGGTGCGGTCGTGGCCGCGATTGAGCTCGTCGATCCGGCCCTTGTCGATGTCGTAGCCGACGGTCGGGAACGATCGGGCCAGTGCCACGGCGAGCGGCAGGCCGACATAGCCCAGGCCGACGACGGCGATCTTCGGTGCGGCAGCTTCCTGCATGGACGACGGCTCGGGCCCCGTGGTTTGATCGGCGCATATAACCGTTTCTTGAAGGGCTGGGAACATGGTGCGGCTGATCGAGCATGTGATCGGGGGCAAGAAGACCGCCGGTTCGGGCAAGCGGCGAGGGGACGTGTTCAACCCCGCCACGGGCGAAAGGCAGGCGGAGGTCGTGCTCGCCGATCCGTCCGATGTCGATGCCGCGGTCCAGGCCGGCCTGAAAGCCTACCCGGACTGGGCGGCGGCGCCGCCGGCCCGGCGCGCGCGCGTGCTCTTCGCCTTCCGCGAGCTGATCGAGCGGAACATGGACGATCTGGCGAAGATCATCACCGCCGAGCACGGCAAGATCATCTCTGACGCCAAGGGCTCGATCACCCGCGGCCTCGAGGTGGTGGAGTTCGCCTGCGGCATCCCGCAGCTGCTGAAGGGCGAGTACACCGAGCAGGTCGGCACCGGCATCGATTCCTGGTCGGTGCGGCAGCCGCTCGGCGTCGTCGCCGGCATCACGCCGTTCAATTTCCCGGCGATGGTGCCGATGTGGATGTTCCCGGTGGCGCTGGCGACCGGCAACTGCTTCATCCTGAAGCCGTCCGAGCGCGATCCCACCTTCGGCGTGCGCATCGCCGAGATGCTGAAGGAGGCGGGATTGCCCGACGGCGTCTTCGGCGTCGTCCATGGCGACAAGGTCGCGGTCGACGCGATCCTGAACCATCCCGACATCCAGGCGGTCAGCTTCGTCGGATCGACGCCGATCGCCGAGTACGTCTACCGGACCGGCACCGCGACGGGAAAGCGCGTGCAGGCGCTCGGCGGCGCCAAGAACCACATGGTGGTGATGCCCGATGCCGACCTCGACCAGGCAACCGATGCGCTGATCGGCGCCGCCTACGGCTCGGCCGGCGAGCGCTGCATGGCGGTGTCGGTGGCGGTCGCGGTCGGCGACGTCGCCGACAGGCTGATCGACAAGCTGGTGCCGCGCGTGCGCGGCCTCAAGGTCGGGCCGGGCACGGATCCGGACGCCGAGATGGGGCCGGTGGTCACCCGCCAGCACATGGAGAAGGTGAAGGGCTACATCGACCGCGGCGTCGCCGAGGGCGCGAAGCTCGTGGTCGACGGCCGTGGCCTCAAGCTGCAGGGCTACGAGAGCGGCTTCTTCGTCGGCGGCACGCTGTTCGACCAGGTGAAGCCCGACATGACGATCTACAAGGAGGAGATCTTCGGCCCGGTTCTGTCGGTCGTGCGCTCGCCCGACTACAAGACCGCGGTCGACCTCGTGAACAAACACGAGTTCGGCAACGGTGCGGCGATCTTCACCCGCGACGGCGACGCCGCGCGCGACTTCTGCAACTCGGTCAAGATCGGCATGGTCGGCGTCAACGTGCCGATCCCGGTGCCGCTCGCCTTCCACTCCTTCGGCGGCTGGAAGCGGTCGCTGTTCGGCGACCACCACATGCACGGGCCGGAGGGCGTGCGCTTCTTCACGCGGCTGAAGACCATGACCCAGCGCTGGCCGACCGGCATCCGCGCCGGTGCGGACTTCAATATCCCGACGATGCGGTGAAACATCCGGGGCGATCCGACCGATCGCCCCGATCGCGTTAACCAATCCTCAACCTTCATTTTTCATAGTCGGCATCGCAACCTCGCCCTCTTCAGGGCGAGGCGGGAGTGCCGATGGGTTTGAGTGGCCTTTGGGTGGATGTCGGTATCGCCGCCGGTTGGCTGGCGGTCGCCGGCATTGCCGTCATCGGGCTCCACTTCGTGCGCGACCTGCCCCGTCTGCGCCTGCCGATGTTGCTGCTGCTCGCCGCATCCCTGTTGCTGACGGTGATATCCGTTCCGGGTCCGCGTGCGCTCGTCGCCGGATGGATAGATCCCCATGCGGTCGAATTCGCAGCGGTCGTCTTCATCGTCGCTTCGTTCCTGCTGCTGCCCGCCCATTGGCGACGCACCAGCGAAGCGGTCGGGAATCTCGCGGAAGCCGAGTCGAGCTACCGCTCCCTGTTCGAGCATTCGGCCGACGGCCTCTACCAGACGACGCCCGACGGACGCGTCCTTCGCGCCAACTCGGCCTTCGCCCGCCTGCTCGGATTCGAGTCGGCCCCGGAACTCGCCGCCTCCGACCTCAATGTCGGGTCCGGTCTCTACGTCGCCGAGCATCGCCGACGGGAGTTCATGGAGGCGGTCGCCACCAACGGCAAGGTCGAGAACTTCGAGAGCCAAGTGCTGCGCCGCGACGGCACGGTGATCTGGGTATCGGAAAGCGCCCATGCCGTGCGCGACCGGGAAGGATGGCTCGTCTGCTTCGAAGGCAAGGTGACCGACATCACCTCGCGCAAGCGCGCCGAGGAGCACCGCGACCGTGTGTTCCATCTCGCCACCGACATGCTCTGCATCGCCGGCCGCGACGGGCGGATCGAGCGGGTCAATCCCGCCTTCGAACGCGTCCTCGGATATGGGGAAGCCGAGCTGGCGGGCCGCCCCCTGTTCGATCTCTTCCATCCCGAGGACGCCCTCGCCGCCACGGTCGAGTTCACCAAGCTCGGCCTGGGCCTGCCTATGGTCGACTTCGCCGCGCGCTGCCGCGTCAAGGACGGCGGCTACCGCTCGCTCTCCTGGACGCTGATGCCGGTCGGCGACCGTGCCCAGGCCGTCGGCCGCGACCTGACCGAGCGCCGCTCGGTCGAGGAGCAGCTCCGACTCGCCTCGACCATGTTCGAGACCGCGAGCGAAGCCATCATCGTCACCGATCCGAGCCAGCGCATCCAGAAGGTCAACCACGCCTTCACCATCATCACCGGCTATCGCGAGGAGGACGTCGTCGGGCAGACGCCGCGAATCCTTTCGTCCGGACGGCACGAGCCGGGATTCTACGAGGCCATGTCGGCGATGCTGACGACCACCGGCCACTGGCAGGGCGAGGTGTGGAACCGCCGCAAGAACGGCGAGCTCTACGTCGAGTGGCTCAACTTCGCCGCCGTCCGCGACGCAGGCGGGCGCATCGTCAACTTCGTCGGCGTGTTCAGCGACATCACCCGCCGCAAGCAGGACGAGGAGCGGATCCGCCACCAGGCCAACTACGACGCGCTGACCCAGCTGCCGAACCGCTGGCTGTTCCAGGCACGACTGACACAGGCGATCGAGCGCAGCCGCCTCTCCGGCAACAAGCTGGCGCTGCTCTACGCCAACGTGAATCAGTTCAAGTTCGTCAACGACAGCCTGGGTCATCGCGCCGGGGACGAGCTGCTGAAGGAACTCGCGCGCCGCCTCCTCGGCATCGTCCGCCATGGCGACACCGTCGCGAGGCTCGGCGGCGACGAATTCGCGGTGATCGCCGAGGACTTCCGCGACGACGAGCCGATCGAGCTCCTGCCGGAGCGCCTGCTGCGGTCGATCGCCGACCCGGTCAGGCTGGAGAGCGGCGAGCTCGTGGTCGGCGCCTCGGTCGGCGTGGCGCTCTATCCCAACGACGGCACCGACGGCGAGACGCTCGCCCGCAATGCCGCGACCGCGATGCGCCATGCCAAGGAGCAAAGGGCCTCGGCGTTCCGCTTCTTCGACGGCGGCATGGAGACGCGTGCGCTGGAGCGGCTCAAGCTCGAGACGCGGCTCCGCCGCGCGCTCGAGAAGGGCGAGTTCGAGGTCCACTACCAGCCTCAGATCGACATCTCCACGCGTGACCTGATCGGCGCCGAGGCGCTGATCCGCTGGACCGATCCGGAACTGGGGTCGGTCTCGCCGGGCATCTTCATTCCCGTCGCGGAGTCCTCGGGGTTGATCGTCGGCATCGGCCAGTGGGTGCTGCGCGAGGTCTGCCGCCAGATCGTCGTCTGGCAGGCGGCCGGCTTTCAGGTGCCTCGGATCGCGGTCAACCTGTCCTTCCTGCAGTTCCGCCGTCCGGACTTCCTCGACACGGTCAAGTCGATCCTCGCCGAAGCCGGCATCAAGGGCGACCAGCTCGAGTTTGAGCTGACCGAGAGCATCGTCATGCACGATGCCGACAAGGCGATCGCGATCCTGACCCGGCTCCGCGAACTCGGCATCGAGCTCGCGATCGACGATTTCGGCACCGGCTATTCCTCGCTGAACCGGTTGAAGCGGATGCCGATCCAGACGCTGAAGATCGACCGCTGCTTCATCAACGACGTCACCAAGAGCGTGGACGACGCCACCATCGTCCAGGCGATCCTGTCGATGGCGCACAGCCTCAACCTCAAGGTCGTGGCCGAAGGCGTCGAGACCGAAGCGCAGCTCGCCTTCCTCGCCGGCAAGCGATGCGACTCCGCGCAGGGATTCCTGCTGTCGCGGCCGCTGGCATCCGACCGCTTCGCCGCCTTCATGACCGATTGGGGCGCCAGCCGGCCGGCCGCGGCCGACTGAGTCCGCGTCAGGCGCGCTCCTGCCCGCAGAGATGCCGGATCGCGTCGGCGACCAGCTTGTACTTGACCAGCGTCGTCGAGAGATCGCGGAAGTAGTTCACGAGGTCGCCCCAAGGATCGTTCAGGCGGCCGATCGACGAGATGAACGCGACGACGGTGCCGACCTCGACCTTGCCGTCGATCACGAACCAGCCGCCGAACAGCAGCGCCGCCGCGATCTGCAGGTGATGCGTCAGGTTCATGAGGAAGTTCATCGAGAACTTCAGCTTGAAGATGCCCATGTTCAGCAGGAACACCTTCTGGATCAGGCCGCGGCCGTTGCGCGCCGGCTCGCCGTCCCTGGTCCCGGCGGCGACGATGCCGGCGCTGACTTCGCGCAGGACCTGGACGCGCATCTGCGTGCGGCGGTTGATCACGCGCTGGATCAGCGGCACGACGAAGACGTGCGGCAGGAAGATCGCGAACGTCACCAGCCCGAGCCACGGCTCGAGATAGACCATGTAGCCGACCACGGTGACGAGGATGCCGGCCTGCAGCAGCGGCTCGGAGATCGAGGCGCCGACGAAGCCGCCGATCGGCTCGACCTCGGCCACGACCATCGATACCTGGACGCCGCTTTCCTCGGGCAGCGCCTCCTTGCCGACCGGCGTGCCGCAGAGCGCATGCGCGCGGCGGCGGAGGTCGCGCGTGGCGCTCTCGCCGACCCAGCTCCGGTAGACGTTGAGGCCAAGCTTGATGAGGCCGTGGAACAGCGCCATGCCGGCATAGGCCGCCGCCAGCATCAGGATCAGGTTCCAATCGCGCTTCTCGGCGAGGTCGTTGACGACGCGGCGCTGGATCTCGAGCGGCACCAGCTCGAGCAGGAAGACGACGACGGTCAGGATCGAGAGGAAGACCTGATGACGGCCGGTCGAGCGCAGGATGAAGGCGAACAGGTTGCGCGGCAGGGTCCTCGGCTCGTCGGCCGACGCGCGCGCGTCGAGGCCGATCGCCTCCTGCGTATCCACAATCGCCATGGGGGACCTCGGTCGATCAGGGCAACGCCGCCGACCGGAATTAAGCGAGATTCTTCAGACCTGCGGCCGGCAGGACTTCAATGCGCCTCGGCCCAAGTGGTTCCCACGCCGGCGTCCGCGATCAGCGGCACGCTGAGATTGACGGCGGGAGCGCAGGCTCCCTCCATCACCTTGCGGACCAGGGCCTTGGTCGCCTCGACCTCGGCGTCCGGCACTTCGAACAGCAGTTCGTCATGCACCTGCAGCAGCATGCGGGCCTTGAGCCCTTCGGCGGCGAGCGTCGGAGGCACGCGGATCATCGCGCGCTTGATGATGTCTGCGGCGGTTCCCTGGATCGGCGCGTTGATCGCCTGGCGCTCGGCGAAGCTGCGCAGTGCCGGATTCTTGTCGGCGATCGTCTTCACATGGCAGCGCCGCCCGAACAGCGTGGTCACGTAGCCCAGCTTGCGGGCCTTTTCCTTCTCGCGGTCCATGTAGGCGCGGATGCCGGGATAGCGCTCGAAGTAGGCCTTGATGAAGGCGGACGCCTCGCCTTGCGGCACGCCGATCTGCTTGGCGAGGCCGAACGCCGACATGCCGTAGATGATGCCGAAGTTGATCGCCTTGGCGTTGCGGCGGGTCATCGGATCCATCTTGTCGAGGGGGACGCCGAAGACCTGGGAGGCGGTCAGCGCGTGAATGTCGATTCCCTCGCGGAACGCCTGCTTCAGCGGCTCGACCTCGGCCATCTCGGCGACGAGCCGGAGCTCGATCTGCGAGTAGTCGACCGACAGCAGCTTGTGGCCAGCCTCGGCGATGAAGGCGGCGCGGATGCGCCGGCCCTCCTCGGAGCGGACCGGGATGTTCTGCAGGTTGGGGTCGTTCGAGGAGAGCCGTCCGGTCGCCGCGCCCGCCATGTCGTAGGAGGTGTGGATGCGGCCGGTGTCCCGGTTGATCTGGTCGATCAGCGTGTCGGCATAGGTCGACTTGAGCTTCTGCACGCGGCGCCAGTCGAGGATCTTCTGTGGCAGCGGATGCTGCTCGGTCAGCTCTTCGAGAACGTCGGAATGCGTCGAATAGGCGCCGGTCTTGCCCTTCTTGCCTCCGGGAAGCTTGAGCTCGTCGAACAGGATCTCGCCCAGCTGCTTCGGCGATCCCACGTTGAACTCGCGGCCGGCGAGCGTGTGGATCTCGCCTTCCAGCGTCGCCATGGTGCGCCCGAACTCCTGGCTGAGCAGCCGGAGCGCATCCGGATCGACCTTGATGCCGGCCGTCTCCATCGCCGCCAGCACCGGCACCAGCGGCCGGTCCATCGTCTCGTAGACCGTGGTGACGTGATCCTGGATCAGGCGCGGCTTCAGCGCGCAATGCAGGCGCCAGGTCACGTCGGCATCCTCGGCCGCGTAGGTCAGCGCCTTGTCGAGCGCGACCTCGGCGAAGTCGAGGCGGGCCTTGCCGGTACCGGTCACCTCGTCGGTGCTGATCGTCTTGTGTTCGAGATGGCGGGCCGACAGCTCGTCGGTCGAATGGCCGTGCGAGCCGGCGTCGAGCACGAAGGAGATCAGCCGCGTGTCGTCGACCGCGGCCATCGCGATGCCGTGGCGCTGCAGAACGAGCGCGTCGAACTTGATGTCGTGACCGATCTTGAGGACCCCCGGGTCCTCCAGCATCGGCTTCAGCGCGGCGACCGCATCGGCGACCGGAACCTGGGGCGGCTTCTCGGCGAGCAGGTCGCTGCCGCCCGAGCGATGGCCGAGTGGAACGTAGCAGGCCTCGCCCGGCCTGAGCGCGAGCGCGATGCCGATGAGATCCGCACGGGTCGGATCCAGCGCTGACGCCTCGACGTCGATCGCGACGACGCCGGCGTCCGTCGCGCGGTCGATCCAGTGCTTCAGGCGGTCGAGCGACTGCACCAGCTCGTAGTTGAGCTCCGGCTTGCCGGGCGCTGCGACCGAAGGAGTCGCGGCCGGCGCGCTGGCCGCCGGCTTGCCGGCATCCGGCGCGCCGTCGAGCCTGGCGATCAGCCGCGTGAAGCCCATGCGCACGAAGAACTCGCGCAGCGTCTGGCGCTCCGGCGCTTTGACGCCGAAGTTCTCGATCGGCTCGGGCAGCGGCGCGTCGGCGTCGAGCTGGACCAGGCGCCGCGAGATCAGCGCCTTTTCCTTGTTCTCGATCAGCGTCTCGCGGCGCTTCGGCTGCTTGATCTCGCCGGCGCGCGCCAGAAGCGTATCGAGGTCGCCGTATTCGGTGATCAGCTGCGAAGCGGTCTTGACGCCGATGCCGGGCACGCCCGGCACGTTGTCGGTCGGGTCGCCGGTCAGCGCCTGGACGTCGACCACCTTCTCCGGCTGCACGCCGAACTTCTCGACCACCTCGTCGCGGCCGATGCGCTTCAGCTTGATCGGGTCGTACATCTCGACCGCGTCGTTGACCAGCTGCATCAGGTCCTTGTCGGACGAGACGATCGTAACCTTGTGGCCGGCGGCGACCGCCGCCTTCGCGTAGGCCGCGATCAGGTCGTCGGCCTCGTATCCCGGAAGCTCGATCGAGGGCAGGTTGAAGGCGCGGGTGGCATCGCGGATCAGCGCGAACTGCGGGATCAGCTCGGGCGGGGGCTCGGGCCGGTGCGCCTTGTACTCGGCGTAGAAGTCGTTGCGGAAGCTCTTGCGCCCGGCATCGAAGATGACCGCGAGGTAGGGCGCATGCACGTCCTGGGTCAGCCGGTTCAACATCTGGCAGAAGCCGAAGACGGCGTTCGACGGTGTCCCGTCGGGAGCGTTCAGCGGCGGCAGTGCGTGGAAGGCCCGGAAGATAAACCCCGAGCCGTCGACCAGATAGAGATGGGAATCGGCCAAAACGTCAGTGCGCGGCGTGAGCGACCGCGCCTTCCTTCAGCACGTAGTGCCGGCCGCAATAGGGGCAGTCGACCGCGCGCTTGTCGCCCATGTTGAGGAACACGCGGGGATGGCCGAGCGGGCCATTGCCGCCGTCGCAGGCGACGACCGTTTCCTCGACGGCGATGGTTTCGAGCGGCTGCATGTTCGACCCTTCTGATGCGCCGGCGACGGTTTGACCGGGACGGCGGCGGATGATAGCCGAAGGCACGCTCCAGGCAACCCCGTGAACTTGGTCTCTATGTCCCAGCCACAGCACGCCGTCGCCGTCTCCGCCCTCACCAAGACCTACCCGCCGTCCGGCAAGCGCGGGCCGAAGCAGGCGCTCCAGGGCATCGACCTGGCGATCCCGCGGGGCAGCCTGTTCGGGCTGCTCGGCCCCAACGGGGCGGGCAAGTCGACGCTGATCAACATCCTCGCCGGCCTGGTGCTCAAGACCTCGGGCCATGCCGAGGTCTGGGGAATCGACATCGACAAGGACCCGAGGCGGGCGCGCGGCGCCATCGGCATCGTGCCGCAGGAGCTCAACCTCGATCCCTTCTTCACGCCCCGCCAGCTGCTGGATCTTCATGCCGGCCTCTACGGAGTGCCGAAATCGGAGCGGCGCACCGCCGAGATCCTCGAGGCGGTGGGCCTCACGCCCCAGGCCGACGCCTATGCGCGGGCCATGTCGGGCGGCATGCGCCGGCGGCTTCTGGTCGCCAAGGCGATGGTGCACGCGCCGCCGGTGCTGGTGCTGGACGAGCCGACCGCCGGCGTCGACGTGGAACTCCGCCGCCAGCTCTGGACCTATGTACGTCGGCTGAACCAGGAGGGCGTCACCATCCTGCTCACCACGCACTACCTGGAGGAGGCGGAGGAGCTCTGCGACCGGATCGCGATCATCAACCACGGCAAGCTGGTCGCCAACGACACGACCGGGGCGCTGATCTCGCGCCTCGACACCAAGACGGTCGAGCTGATGGTCGACCGCGATCTCGCCGCGGTGCCGGCGGCGCTCGCCCGGCTGGGCGCCACGCTGGCGAGCCCGCGGCGCATCGCGGTCCATTACCGCCCGAGCCAGACGCCGGTCGCGCGCATCCTCGCGGCGGCGACGGAGGATGGGGTCGAGATCCACGACCTGAGCACGGTCGAATCGGACCTGGAGGACATCTTCCTCCAGCTCACCCGCAAGCCGGACGCCGCCGACTGACGCACCTCGCGTTCCTTTTCGCGCTGCTGCTCGGCGCGTGCGCGCCGGTCGTGGTCGCGCCGCCGGCCGGGCCCGCCGTCGAGCCGAGGCTGGAGGCGAACCGCATCGTCGCCGCCGACGGCACTGAGCTTCCGCTCCGCCTCTGGCAGCCAGCTTCCGGTCGACCCTGGGCCGTCGCGGTGGCGCTGCACGGCTTCAACGACTACCGCATGGCCTTCTCCGAGGTGGGAAGCGAGCTCGCCGAGCGCGGCATCGCCGTCTACGCCTACGACCAGCGCGGCTTCGGCGCGACGGCAGGGCGGAAGTACTGGCACGGCAGCGCCGCGATGATCGACGACTACCGCGCCGCCGTCCGCCTCGTCCGCGCCAGGCATCCGGGGCTTCCCGTCTTCGCGATCGGCGAGAGCATGGGCGGCGCCGTCGTCCTCGCGGCACACGCGCAGTCCCCGAAGCCCGAGGTCGACGGCGTCGTCTTGATCGCGCCGGCGGTGTGGGGGGCCTCGACGATGCCGTTCTGGCAGACCGGCCCCCTCTGGTTCCTCTCGAACACGATCCCCTGGTGGCCGATGAGCGGCGCCGGGCTGCCGATCACGCCGTCCGACAACAACGCGATGCTGCGCCGGCTCTCCAACGATCCGCTGATCATCAAGGAGACGCGGGTGGATGCGATCCGCGGCCTGGTCGGCCTGATGGACGAAGGTCTCGAAGCCGCGCCGAAGCTGACGGGGCCAGCTCTTATCCTCTACGGCGATGCCGACGACGTCGTGCCCAAGAAGCCGACCTGCCGGATGATCCGCAGCCTGCCCGCCGCGCCCGACGGCGCCTGGCGCATCATCCTCTACCCCGAAGGCCACCACATGCTGACCCGCGACCTCGCGGGTCGCGAGCCGATCGACGACATCGCCGCCTTCATGGCCAACCCGTCGCGGCCGGTGCCGTCCGCCGCCGAGATCGATCGCGCCGAGGCGGGCAGGGCGCCTGCGTTGCGCGCGGAGAAGCTCTGCGGTAGGTTCCCGCCCGGTCAGGACCCGTAGCTCAGCTGGATAGAGCGTTGCCCTCCGAAGGCAAAGGTCGCACGTTCGAATCGTGTCGGGTCCGCCAATTTCTTCAAAGGCTTAGACAGTTTTGGACGAGCGGCACGCGCGGTCGGCGGGCGTGTGCGGCGGGTGTCCCGGCCGGCCGAAGGATGGGTGAATCATGACTGCCAAGTTCCTGCTCCTCGCGGCACTCCTGGCTTTCGCCGGCGGTCCGTCGCTGGCCCAGACCAACAGTGTGGTCAGCCTCGTCGGCACGGTCGACAGGATCGACGCCGCGACGATCTCGGTGAAGGCGGAAGGCGGTGCGGTCGAGACCTTCAAGCTCGCATCGGACCTTCTCGTGCTCCAGAGCAAGGCGGTCACGCTGGCCGACATCAAGGCGAACGACTTCATCGCCTCCGCGGCCGTGCGCGGCACCGACCGCAAGCTCCACTCGACGGAACTGCGCATCTTTCCGGAGGCGCTCCGCGGCGTCGGCGAGGGGCAGCGGCCGATGAACGATCCGAGCCAGACGATGACCAACGCCACGGTCACCGGCGTCGCCATCGTCGCCGGCAGCAACACGGTCAAGGTCAGGTTCGAAGGCGGGGAGTCCGAACTCGTGGTCGACCCTGGCGTTCCGGTCACGCGCATCGACACGGTCGACCGGAGCCTGGTCAAGCCAGGCGCCAGGGTCCAGGTGCGCGGCACACGCGCTGCAGACGGCACGACCGTCAATCGCATCACACTTCAGTAGGCGATCATCTGCGGATGGCCCGCCTTCGCGACACGCTGCTGTTCGATCTCGACGGCACGCTGACCGACACCGACGCCCTCCATGTCAGGGCCTACCAGGATCTGCTGGCCCCGATGGGGCGCTCGATCAGCCATGGAGACTACAAGTCGCGCATCATGGGCGCCGCCAACGAGGCGATCATGTCGTGGATGTTCCCCGGCGAGCCGATCGAGCGCCATCGCGCGCTCGCCGACGAGAAGGAGCGCCTGTTCCGGTCGCTCATCAGGACGATGCAGCCCCTTCCCGGACTTCTCGATCTGCTGTCATGGGCGCGGCGGCACGAGGTCAAGTGCGCGGTAGTCACCAACGCACCGCGGGCGAATGCGGAGATGATGCTGTCGGGCCTTGGACTCGCGGAGCGTTTTCCCGTGCTGGTGCTCGGCGACGAGCTCGGCCGCGGAAAGCCCGATCCGCTGCCCTACCTCACCGCGCTCGACCGTCTCGGCGCGGATGCCTCACGTGCGCTCGCGTTCGAGGACTCGCGTTCGGGCGTGGCTGCGGCGCACGCCGCCGGAATCGAGACGGTCGGCATGCTGACCGGCCTCGACGAGTCGTCGCTGCGCGCCAGCGGCGCGTCGTGGACGATCCATGACTTCACCGATTCGTGGCTGCGCGCGAAACTGGAAAGCGAGTTCGCGCTCGTTCGCTGAAGGCGCGTTTCGACTTCACGCCTCTTCGACAGCAAGACCGACCCTCATGCACGCGCAGGTGCGCGGTAGTGCGTGACAATCCAGTGACGCGGGCCGATTGCCTTCGCGCCGCCGCGATCGGATGCTCATCTAGAACTCGCACCGAATTTGCGAGGTCCCTGATGCGTACATCTCTCTTCGCTCTAGCTCTCGGCGGAGCCGTTGCCGTCTCGGCGCTGGCCGTCCCGGCGCCAGCGTCCGCCCAGACGATGATCCAGGTCCAGGCCGACCACGACTGGCGTCACAACCGGTGGCGCCACCGCCACTACTACCGGCCCTACTACTACCGGCCGCGTCCGCCGGTGGTGTATTACCCGCCGCCCCCGCCGCCCGCCTACTACTACCCGCCGCCGCGACCGGGCATCAGCCTCTACTTCCGCGGATAGGAAGAAAGGGCGGCTTTCAGCCGCCCTTTTCTTCGGAGCCCTCCTGGTTCCCTCTCGGTCCACGTTTCCGATGGTGTGACCTTTGTGAGCGGTCCCTTCCGTTCGGCCCCGGCGTTGTTACATCACCCGGGCCGACCAGTAAGGAGATCCTCCCATGCGTAAACGCATCCTCGCCATCGCGCTCGGCGCGCTGATCGGCACCACGGCGCTGGCCGCGGTGCCGGCCATGGCGCAGAGCGACTACGGCTACTCGTACAGCTACACCACGACCTATCCGGGGACGACGACCTACTACACGCCGGCTCCGACGGGGCTTGGCGGCGTGGGCGTGTATGTGCGTCCGGGGCCGTATGTGCCGCCGCCGTCGACCCCCGACCCGAGCTTCGTGCCGCAGGTCGTCCCGCCCAGCACCGCCTATGTGGCGCCGGGTACGTCGACCACCACGACCACCTATGTGACGCCGGCTCCCACCTACGTCGCGCCGGGCAGCACGTACTACGTCACGCCGGGATCGACGACGGTCTATACGAGCCCCTGACGGTCTGAGGAGGCGGGGGCCACGCCTCCCGCCTCCGGTGACCATTGTGTGGCTGCGGCTGAAAGCGCCTCAGCAGATCCCACATCAACGACAGCATTCAGCTGACGAGGAGATTCCCATGCGTCCCATCAATCTGCGCAAGTCGACCTTGGCGCTTGCGCTCGGCGCGGTGATCGCGGCGACCGCGTTCGGGGCCGCGCCGGTGCTCGCCCAGGGCGAGGGCGACGACACGCGCCAGAACACGCTCGATGCGCGCATGTTCAACAACGCGCAGTCGTTCACCGCGACGACCACGTACTATCCGGCGCCGGCCTACGTGCCGGTCCCGGCTCCGGCGCAGACCGCGACGACCTACACGACCACGTCGCCGGTCGGCACCACGACCACAACCACCTATGCGAACCCGGGCGTCGCCTATGTGCCGTCGCCGGTGCCGTCCTATTCGGTGACCACCGTGGTCACGCAGAAGCCCTGCAACTCCTGGGACGTTCCGCGTCCGGGCGTCACCACGGCCTGCCCGTACTAAGCTTCGTTCCTTCGTCGTCTCTGGAAAGGCGGTCCTTCGGGGCCGCCTTTCTTCTGTTAGGGTGCCCCTCGCACTGGACGGGGACCCGACATGACCGCCCGACGCTACGATGGCCCGCGAGGCCTGGCCGACGCGATTTCCGCTTTCTCGCTAGTCACGATGAAGGACCGGCCTTTCAAGCGAGAAGCCGGCAAGGCCACGACCGAGTACCGCGATCTCGGCATTGCCGAGGCCACCGGCGGGCGCGTGCTCATGAAGCACACGCGCGCGATCGCGCCCTTCGACAAGGAGACCGGCTGGCACTGGCACGACATGGATGCCCACATCGTCTTCGTGATTCGCGGCTGGGTCAGGTTCGCCTATGAGGGGATGGCCGAGCCGGTGACGGTGGAGGCCGGGTCCTGCATCAGCCAGCCGACGGGCGTGCCGCACAACGTCGTCGGCCGTTCCGACGACCTCGAGGCGATCGAGATCAATATTCCGGCCGAGCACGGCACCTTCGACCCGCCGCGGACAGGGCGCGACTAATTCCCGCACTCGGCCTGCGGAATTGTTGCCAAGCCCCGGCGAGGGGTCTCTAATGGGAGGTACTCCTCCCATTTGAAGCCCAGACGCCGTTCATGAGTGCCGACAGCTCCCCGGGTTCCGGCCCGCGAGCGACCAACGCCGCGCCGCCGATTCCCGCGCCGATCGCCCGACGCCGTCCGCTCGCCCGGCTGATCATCCTGGCCATCGTCGCAGGCGGCATCTTCTTGTGGGGAGCGAACTGGGCACGCACCACGCTGCTCTACGTCCATGAGACCGATGCCCGTGTCGTCGCCGACATGATCACGGTGGCGAGCCGCGTCGACGGCCTGGTGCTGAGCCGCCCGGTCGAGGAGGGCGACCGGGTCAAGGCGGGGCAGGTGGTGGCGACCGTCGATTCCAACCTGGCGCGGCTCAAGCTCGCCGAGTTCGAGGCCGAGATGGTGAGCGCCGACACCGCGCTCGACCGCATCGATTCCGAGATCGCGCTGGTCGACCGTTCCACCGCGACTCGCGTCACTTCTTCCGAGTCGAGGCTGGCGGAGGCGCGCGCCGGCCGCGAGGTGGCGGGACAGGAGCTCCGCTTCGCCGAGTCGGAATTCCAGCGCACCCAGGCGCTCCAGGGCGGTGCGGCGATCACCGCGAGCCGAGTCGACCGCACCCGCGCCGACTTCCTGAAGCAGCAGCAGGAGATGGCGCGCACCGGCGCGCAGGTGAAGACCGCGGAAGGCCAGCTCGCCGAGGCGAAGGCCGATCGCCAGCGCCTCGAGGTGCTGAAGTCGGAGCGGGCGACGCTCGCCGCCAAGCGCCAGGAGATCCTCGCCCGCATCGACAGCCAGAGGGCCGAGATCGATCGCCGCCAGGTGATGAGCCCGATCGACGGCGTGGTCAGCCGCACCTTCGTCGGTGCCGGCGAGTATGCGTCGGCCGGGCAGCGTGTCGCGCTGATCCACGATCCGCAGAAGATCTGGATCGAGGCGCGGTTCCGCGAGACCGACATCCGCCGCCTGAGCGTGGGACAGCCCGTGCATGTCACGGTCGACGCCTATCCGGACGAGAAGTTCGAAGGGAAGATCGAGCGCATCGGCCATGCCGCGACCAGCGAGTTCGCGCTGCTGCCGACGCCGAACCCGACCGGCAACTTCACCAAGGTGACGCAGCGCCTGCCGGTCAGGATCGCGATCCAGCAGCGCGAGGGCCGCCTCCGTCCGGGCATGATGGTCGAGGTCTACGTCGACCTGAGATGACCGCCGCCGCCCAACCCGCGACGCCGCAAGCGGCAGCGCCGGTGCCGGCGATGCAGGGTGGCCTCTTCCGCTGGATCACGATGTTCACGGTGATGATGGGCCTGCTCGGCACCGTCATGTCGTCGACCATGGCGAACATCGCGATTCCCGACGTCATGGGCGCCTTCGGCATCGGCCAGGACCGCGCGCACTGGATGTCGTCGGGCTTCCTTTCGGCGATGACCGTCTCGATGCTGCTGAACGCCTGGTTCCTCTCGAACTTCGGTGCGCGCAACAGCTTCATCTCGGCGATGCTGATCTTCGCCGGCGCCTCGATCATCGGCGAGGTGGCACCGACCTACGAGATCGTCGTCTTGGCGCGCGTGATCCAGGGGGCCTGCGCCGGCCTGCTGCAGCCGATGGCGATGAGCGTCACCTTCATGACCTTCAAGCCGCACGAGCGCGGCGTCGCCATGGGCCTGTTCGGCATGGGCGTCGTGCTCGGGCCGGCCCTCGGGCCGACCATCGGCGGCTTCATCGTCGACAACCTCGGTTGGCGCTACGTCTTCACAGCGACCCTGCCGCTGCCGCTGATCGCCACCGCGCTGGCGCTCCGCTTCGTTCCGGACCGTGATCCGAACGCGGTACGCCAGACGCTCAACTGGCAGAGCCTGCTGCTGATGGTGACGACGGTCGGCGGCCTGCTGAACGGACTCTCCAACGGCCAGCGGCTCGGCTGGGAATCGGTCTACGTCACCGGATCGCTGCTGGTCGGGGCGGCGGCGTGCCTTGCCTTCGTCGCGCGCGAGCTGAGTTCGGCGCGGCCGCTCGTCAATCTCGAGCTCTTCACCAGCCGCACCTATGCCGCTTCCGCAATCGTGTCGCTGGTCTTCGGCGCCGGCTTTTTCGGCTCGACCTACCTGCTGCCGATCTTCGCCCAGACCGTCTGCGGCTTCACCGCGGTCAAGGCCGGGCTGATGCTGCTGCCGGCCGGCCTGGCGCAACTCGTGATCTTCCCGATCGCGGGGCGGCTGGTGACGCGCGTGCGCCCCGGCTGGCCGATCCTGTTCGGGCTTCTCGCCTTCGCGATCAGCACCTTCGAGTTCGCCAAGGCCGACTTCGACACCGACTTTTGGACGCTGGCGCTCTGGCTCACGCTCGGGCGCATCGGCCTGGGATTCGTCTTTCCGTCGCTCTCGATCGGCTCGCTGCAGTCGCTCCGCCCCGACCTCGTTCCCTTCGGCGCCGGCACGCTCAACTTCACCCGCATGGTCGGTGCCGCGGTCGGCGTCAACGTGCTGGCGGTGCTGGTCGACCAGCGGACCGCCAGCCATGCGAGCCAGCTGACCCAGACCCAGACCTGGGACAATCAGACGACCCACACGCTGCTCGGGCGCCTCGACGGGCTCCTGGCCAAGGGAGGCCTCGCGGGCGTCGAGACCACCGCCAGCCACCTCGAGTACCTGGGGCGGATGATCATGGCGAAGGCCAACTGGATGGCCTTCCAGGACGGTTTCCTCACCGTCGCCACGGCCTTTCTCGTCGCCATGCTGCTGGCGATCCCGCTCACCCGGAAGGAAAGCGCGCCTCGATAAACAGCCGTAAAAAAAGATATAGTAAATAAATGCTTATCCAGGCAATCTAGGCCCGCGCATTGATCTATCCTCCTCTCGCCCCGGTCGACTTGTCGGCCGGGGCGCTTTGTTTTCCGGGGGCGGCGGACGGATCAGGTCGGCGAAAGAAGCGCCGTGATCGGGGTCGGCCGTGAATCGCTCGCGCCCTGCAGGCGCCGGCCGAAGTCCTCCTCGCCCTTGCGGCAGGCCTCCGCGAAGGCGGCGATCCGGTACATCGTGTGCCACTTGCCGACCGAAACCTCGATTTCCTTGGGCGCCAGGAGCTTCGTCTCCTCCAGCAGGGCGCGGAGGTAGGAGGCAAAGGCCACCTTCACGTCGAGGTTCGAGTTGGCGAGCGCGTTCACGACGCCCGCGGCATATCCCAGCAGCGCGAACTTCTCGCTCGCCTGGCGGCCCAGCTCCGGCGGCGCCCCGGCGCGCGCCTCGTCGAGGAAAGCGGCCATGCCGGCAACGGCCTGCCAGTCGAGCTTGTAGGAACCTGGCTCCGGCGTCTTGGTTTCGCCGGCGGGCGCGCGCGATCCGACCTTCTTCAGGACGGCGGTCCGCTCCTCCCTGGAAAGGCAGCGGCGATTCATCCAGTAGCCGACGCGCTCGAGGTAGGTCTGGATGCTCTTGCCCTTGACCATGAAGTCGTCGCCGCCGGCCTCGATGCACTCGCGCATCACGTCGAGCTTGTCGGTGCTGGTGACGAAGAGGATCGGCACGCCCATCGAGTATTGCTGGCGGATGCGCTTGCAGGTCTCGATGCCGCTGATGCCCGGCAGGTTGATGTCGAGGATGACGAGACGCGGGCCGTTCAGATCGCAGAGCCGCGGCGCCATCTCACCCTTGTCGCCGGAGGCGACCGTATATCCGGCGCTCTCCAGCGCCTTGGTGTAGAGGCGCTGCTGATAGGGATCGTCTTCGATCAGGAGGACGAGGCCGGTTGCCATGCTCGAACCCTATATGGTCCGGAGGGTCGGCGCGCCAAGCCCGGCGAACCGGCCCTGGAGCAGCTGCGTCTCGGCGGCCGCGATCGCCTGCGGAAGCCGCTCGACGCCCCGGCGGGCTTCGTCGCGATCGTCCTCCTCGCAAGCGGTCTCGATCGATCGTGCCACGCCGACGACCTCGGCAAGGCCGAGATAGGCGGCCGTACCCGAAAGCTGGTGCACGGCGAGACGGACCGCGCCCACGTCGCCCGCCGCGATCGCGCTGGTCGCGGCGGCGACGCGACGGGCCGCGACGGCGCGGAACTCCTGGATCAGGCTCGACACGGTCTCCTCGCCGAGATGACCGACCAGTTGGCTCAGAACGCTCGGCATCTCCGTCGTCTCGTCTTCGGAGCGCGGCCGCGCGTGGCGGGCGACGGCCTTCTTCAGGTCGTCCGGGATCAGCGGCTTGGGCAGATAGCCGTCGAATCCCGCCTCGCGGCATCGCTCGGAGATGCCGTCGGTCACGTTCGCGGTCAGCGCCACCACAGGCACGTGCCCGTCGGTGCCGGCCATCGCGCGGATGCGGCCGATGGCGGTGAAGCCGTCCATCTCCGGCATGTGCAGGTCCATGAAGATCAGGTCGTAGGAGGTCTTGGCCGCGGCCGACACCGCTTCGTAGCCGGAGACGGCAAGATCGACCGCGTGGCCGAACTTCTCCAGGAGCTTGCCGGCGACGCGGAGATTGGTCGAGGTGTCGTCGACGACGAGGATCTTGAGGCGCCGGTCCTCCGGCAGCCTCTCCTCCGCCGGCCTTGCCGGCCGTGCCGTCTCGTCGATCGTCTGCACGATCGCGTTGTAGAGCGGCGACTGACGGATCGGCTTGACCACGATGCCGTCGACCTCGCGCGTTGCCGCACCGCCGGGAGGCACCACCAGCAGCAGCTTCGGCTGCGTGAGACCGGGCTCGCGCCGGATCAGATGGGCCAGCTGCTCGCCCTCGACGCCTTTGAGTCCCGGGTCGAGGATCGCAAGCCCGAATGGACGGCGCTCCTGCTCGGCACGCCGCAACAGATCCATCGCCGAGATCGCGTCCCTGGCGATCTCGACCGGTACGCGCCAGGCGGCGAGTGCGTAGACCAGGGCCTCGCCGGTGCCGTCGCCGCCGGAGACGACGAGGGTCTTCAGCTGAGACAGGGCAGGATGGAGCTCGCGGGTGCCGCCGGGAGCCATCGGCAGCGTCACCACGATCTTGAACCGACTGCCCCGGCCGGGCTGGCTCTCGGCGGTGAGCTTGCCGCCCATGAGCTCGACCAGCTGGCGCGCGATGCCGAGACCGAGGCCCGTGCCGCCGAAGCGTCGGGAGATCGAGGAGTCTGCCTGGGTGAAGGTTTCGAATATGCGGACCAGGTCGTCGGCGGCGACGCCGATGCCGGTGTCGATCACCTCGAAGCGCAGCTCGGCGAGATTCTCGTCCCGGCGCCGCCAGGAGGATTCGATGCGGACCGATCCTGCCTCGGTGAACTTGACCGCGTTGCTGGCGAGGTTGAGCAGCGCCTGGCGCAGCCGCCCGGGATCGCCGAGGACGTTCAGGGGCAGGTCCGGCGGCACGATGGAGACGACTTCCAGGCCCTTGCCGTAGGCCACGGGTGCGATCGTCTCGACCACGCCCTCGATCAGCGGATGCAGCGCGAACGTCACCGACTCGAGCTCGACCCGCCGCGCCTCCACCTTGGAGAAGTCGAGCACGTCGTTGATGACGGCGAGCAGCGCCGTCGCCGAGCTGTGTATGGTACGTGCATAGTCACCTTGCTCAGGCGACAGCGGCTCGCTCATCAGCAGGCCGCTCATGCCGATGATGCCGTTCATCGGCGTGCGGATCTCGTGGCTGATGGTGGCGATGAAGTCCGACTTGGCGCGGTTGGCCGACGTCGCCTTCTCCATCGCCCGCTGCAGCGCGGACGTCCGCTCCTCGATCTGCTGCTCGAGGGTCTCGAGCGTGGTGCGGAGCGCCTGGTTGGCGGCGTGGAGCTCCATCGTCCGCGCATCGAGCAGGGCTTCGGCTTCCCCGCGCGCCCGCATCTCCGCCTCGAGGCGAAGGCGCAGCTCTTCGAGCTCGTCGGTGATCCCTTGCGCGGACATCCGGGATTTATCTCGAAATCAACGAGTTAGCGGATGCCCGAGCTTAGCATGCCCTCAGGACTTCTTCGGGCCGAACTCCGGCACGATCGCGCCCAGGACAACGTCGACGCGTCCCCCGCCGGACGTCACCGGCAGCAGCAGGCGCTCGTACTTCGCGAACCAGGACACCATCGAGAAGCTGAGGATGCGGCAGGCCGGCTCGCGGCCGTCGACGACCTCCGCATAGGCGCGGCTCGCGATACGCCGGTACATGAATCCCGGCATCTCGTCGATGTACATGCCCTCGACCGAGGATCCGTAGATGCGTTCGAGCTCGGTGCCGACCCGGCGATAGCGATACCGCCTGGGCTCGTGCTCGATCTCGACCCACAGCATGTTCGGCAGGATGAATCCGAGGTCGACCGGCGAGAGCTCGCCCGCTTCCGGCATCGGCCGGCCGCGCCGCTTCGCCTCCCAGTAGACGAGAAGATCCTTGAGCCTGGTGTCGCGGACGACGACGAGGGAGCTCATGGTGCGGAAGGGGCGTCTTCCGTCCAGCGGCGGACCAGGCCCGCTTCGATGTCGAACAGGTCGAGCGCGCGCCCGACGGTCTGGTCGACGATGTCGTCTAGCGTCTTCGGCCGGTGATAGAAGGCCGGCACCGGGGGGACGATGACGCAGCCGAGCCGCGTCGCCGATGCCATCAGCTGGATCGTCGCGAGATCGAGCGGCGTCTCGGGCACCATCAGCACCACCCGGCGCTGCGCCTTCAGGCAGATCCCCGTGGCACGCGCGACCTGGCTCGCGTCGTCCTCCTCGGCAATGAGGCGGAGCGTTTCCGCCGAGCAGGGCGCCGCCAGCAGGCCCTTGGTCTCGAAGCCTGGACCGAACGGCGCGGCACGCGTCCCGGAAGCGTGGACGACGTCGGCCAGCTTGGCCATCTTCGCCGGCGTCAGACCGGCTTCGGAGGCGAGCGCCTCGACCGCCGATGGGCTGACGAGCAGATGCGTCTCGAACGTTCCGATGCGTCTCAACGCTTCCAGGGCCCGGACGCCGTAGATGGCCCCCGAGTCGCCGGCGATCGCCACGATCAGCCGATTCCTGGCCACTCGCGCCCCCGTGATGCCCCACTCGCCCGGCAAGGTAGCAGATTCATGCTATAGGCATCCGCGTTGCCTGGAGTTGGCTATCGACACGTCCAATCCTTCGGTCGTCCGTCCCAAGCCGCCGTCTGCGTGGCGTCTGCCGTGGCGCGACCGCACAGGCCGTTTCGCGCCGCTCAAGGCAGCCGTGTTCGTCGCCCTGTTCATTCCCGGGCTCAGCATAGCCTGGGATTACCAGACCGGCGCGCTCGGCCCGCGGTATTTGAATGAGCTCATCCATGCGACCGGGCTCTGGGCGATCCGGCTTCTCCTGATCTCGCTCGCGATCACGCCGGTCCGCCAGATCCTGCGGCGGTCGGAACTGGTGACCGTGCGCCGCATGATCGGCGTGGCATCCTTCGTCTATGCACTGATTCACTTCTTCTTCTTCATCGTCGACAGCAGCTTCCGTCCGGGATTCATCGTCCAGGAAATCGTTCTCCGTCTTTATCTGACGATCGGCTTCGTGACGTTCGCGGTCTTGCTCGCATTGGCGCTGACCTCGACCGACGCGATGGTGCGCCGTCTCGGCGGCAAGCGCTGGCAGAGGCTGCATTGGGCCGCCTATCCCGCCGGCGTGCTGGCGCTCGCGCACCACGTCATGCAGACCAAGCTCAACGTCAGCGAGGCCACGGTCTATGCCGGGATGTTCGCCTGGCTCATGGGCTACCGGATGCTCGCACGCGGATCGATGCCGAGCCTCGTCAAGCTGGCGCTTCTCGCGGTCGCGGTCGCGGCCCTCACCGTCGCCGGCGAGGCCGCAGGCTACGGCCTGTTCACCGGCATACCGTGGCGGCGCGTGCTCGAGGCCAACTGGGTGCTGATCGGCGAACGACCCGGCTGGGTCGTGCTGTTCGCCTGCGCCGGCCTTACTTTCTTGGCCGCTTTGCGCCCTTGGCTGACGCGATCTGCTTCATCCCGTCGATTTCCTTCCTGAGCGCCGCCTGCAGCAGGTGGGCGTCGACGCTGGCCGCCATCAGGCGGAAGCCCTTGCCCATGTAGTCCTCGGCCCAGGCTTGGTCGCCGGCCATGAATCCCGGCGTCTTCTTGTGCCTGGCGCAGGCAGCCAGCAGCTTGTCGACCGCCGCGAGGAACCGCTTGTCCTTGAACGCGGCGGGAATGCCCATGAAGTTCGACAGATCGAAATGGCCGAGCCAGCAGACGTCGACGCCCGGCACCGCGGCGATCGCGTCCGCATTCTCGATGCCCTTCGCGGTCTCGATCAGGCAGATCACCAGGGTGCGGTCGTGCGCCGCCTTGATCTTGTCGGTGACCGAGCCGCCCTCGAAGTCGTCATGGGCGAAGCCGAAGGCGGCGCCGCGGCGGCCGGCCGGGGGATAGCGCGTCGACTGCACGATGAACTCGGCCTGCTCCTTGGTCTCGACCATCGGCACCATGACGCCCATGGCGCCGGCATCGAGCACGCGCGAGATGTAGTCGTATTGCGTGGCCGGCACGCGCACCATCGGGATCATGCCGATGCCGCGGCAGTAGGAGATCTGTTCGCGGATCGTCTCGATGGAGACCGCGCTGTGCTCCATGTCGTAGATGATGAACTCGGCCCCGGCGGTCTTGCAGATCTGCGCCAGGCTCGGGGTGAAGAACTCGAAGGCCATGGTGCCGTAGGCGAAGCCGCCCATGGCGATGCGGGCCTTGATCGGATTGTCGCGCAACGGAGCGTTCCTCCCATCGGATTCTCCGGCAACGCTAGCATGGGGAACAGGCACGGCGAGCACAGCCGCCCGCGAGACGGAACGAGGCGCGTATGCTATAGGGCTCGGCCATTTTCGAGGCACGGGAGCCGATCCATGGAAGCGCTTGAGAATCTGATGAGCCGCCGCTCACCCAACAAGCTGGCGGAGCCGGCGCCGACCAAGGAGGCGCTCGACAAGGCGATGGCCGCTGCCGTCCGCGCCCCCGACCACGGCAAGCTCAAGCCCTGGCGTTTCCTCGTGATCGACAGCGAGTCACGCGCCGCGTTCGGCGACGTGATGGCACGCTGCCTCAAGCGCCAGCAGCCCGATGCCAACGACGAGATGCTGAAGCGCGAGCAGGAGAAGGCGTTCCGCGCTCCGACCATCGTCGTCGCGGTCGCCAAGATCCAGCCGCAGCACCCGAAGATCCCCGAGGTCGAGCAGCTGCTCGCCGCCGGCGCCGCGACCCAGAACTTCTGGCTCGCCCTCCACGCCCAGGGCTACGGCGTCTTCTGGAAGACCGGCGCTCCGGCTTACGACGCCCAGGTGAAGCGCGAGCTCGGGCTCGCCGAGGCCGATCAGATCGTCGGATTCATGTACATCGGCTCGATCGCCGCCCCGGCGCTCGACGCGAAGCGCCCCGAGGCCGAGGACCATGTAGAGCGCTGGACGCGGCCGACGGCCTAGAGATCGCGGGCCAGCACCGGGCGCACCGGATCGTCCTTGGCCGTCGTGAAGCCGTGGGCGCGCAGCAGCGGCTCCGGTCCGTTCCAGAGTTCTTCCGCATTTCCGGCGGCCCGCTTCGGATAGGCCTCGACCCGCCGGGCTCCGCGCGATGGGAGGTCGTCGAGGATCGTGCGCAGCAGTCGCCGCGCGATCCCCTGGCGCCGATGCGCCGGGTGGATGAAGAAGCAGCCGATCGCCCAGGTGCCGGGATCGGCGGCGAGGTCGTACTGGCGGCCGATCTTGACCAGGCGGTCGCGCGGCACGGCCTGGCACCAGCCGACGGCGTCTGCGCCTGAAAGGGCGATATAGCCGTCGAAGACGCCGCGCGCGGTCAGTTGCCCGCGGAGTGCGCGGTTCTCGTCGGCCGTGCGCTTGCCCCAGCCTTCCCAGGTCTCGACCCACCAGGCGACGCACGCGCACCACCCGGCGGTCGCGTGCAGGGCGTGGAAGGCATCGACGCGCTCGGGCGCAAATCGTTCGACCCGGATCACAGGTCGTGCCCGGCCACGGAGCAGTTGAGGCTTTTGGCGATGAGCGGGAAGTCGGCGACGATGTTTCCCTCGACCGCCGCCTCCAGCAGCGGCCACTGGAACCAGGACGGATCGCGCGGATGGAACCGCGCGATGCGGCCCGCATCGTCGAGACGGACATAGGTGAAAATGTCGCCCCGGAAGGACTCGACCATCGCCACCCCCTCGCCGCGGGCGGCGGGCAGATCGGTCTGGATCTCGCCGTCGGGAAGGCGCTCGAGGATCTGGCGGATCAGCCGGAACGACTGGCGCATCTCCTGGATGCGGACCGTCAGCCGCGCATGGACATCGGCAGTGAGGGACAGCGGCACGTCGAAGTCGAGGCTGTCGTAGGGCGCGTATCCGGGGCTCTTTCGCACATCGACCGCGCGGCCGGCTGCGCGGCCGACGAATCCGCCGGCGCCGAAGCGATGGACCAGCTCGCTCAAGGTCACGCCGGTCGAGACCATGCGGTCGAGCAGCGACGGCTTGCTCTCGTAGACTCGGTAGAGATACGCCAGCACGCTCTCGCTGTCGTCGACGAGACGCTGAATCCGAGACGGCCCGTCCGGCGGCAGGTCTCCCGCGACGCCTCCGGGGACAACCCGGTCCATCATCAGCCGGTGGCCGAAAGTGGTCTCCGATGCCTGAAGCACGCGCTCGCGCGCGATCGTCGCCTGGGCCTGGATCAGGGCGAAAGCGGCATCGCCGCAGATCGCGGCGAAGTCGCCGAAGTGGTTGGCGATCCGCTCGAGCTCGGCCATCAGCGCGCGAATGAATACCGCGCGCGCCGGCACCGAGACGCCGAGCGCCTGCTCGATCGCGCGCGCGTAGCAGAGCGCGTGGGCGACGGTGGCATCGCCTGAGATGCGGGCGGCGAGCGTCGCCGCCTCGACCGGGGTGCGGCCGAGGGCGAGCGCCTCGATTCCCTTGTGCGCGTAGCCGAGACGCTCTTCGAGCCTGACGATCAGCTCGCCGTCCGCATGGAAACGGAAATGCGCGGGCTCGGTGATTCCGGCATGCACGGGACCGACTGGAACCTGATGCATGCCGTCGCCCTCGACGGGCAGGAAAGCGTAGGGCGCGCTGCTGTGGTCGAGCCAGGGCCGGGCATCCGGCGACTCGTCGGCCTGGATGCCGTGGAGATCGCGGATCGCGCGCTCCAGCCGGATCGCGCCGGGACGGACCCGGCCGACGGAAGGAAAGCGGCGGCTGGGTGCCGCGTAGCGGACCAGACCCTGGCTGCCGTCGCTCTCGTCGCGCAAGGCGAGATGGATGTCGGTGCCATCGGCGAAGAGGGCGACCAGCGTCCAGTCCTCCTGCGCCAACATCGCCAGCAGGCCGAACCAGCCGCGGCCGTCGAGGCGATGGCGCGGCCAGGGGATCTCGGCCTCCTTGGGCCCCAGCGAAGCGAGGGCAGGCAGGAGCTGGGTCATCCCAGCATCTCCGCCACCGACTGGAACCAGGTGACCAGCGGACCGGGCAGGAAGATGCCGGCGATCAGGATCAGGACCAGGTGCGCGTACACCGGCAGCAGCGAGCCGGTCAGCGGACGAGGGTCGCGTTCGGCTGCGCCGAAGGCGATGTCGTGGAGGCGCAGCATCATTCCGCCGAAGGCGGCCAGCAGCCCGACCAGCAGCAGCACGCCGAGGATCGGCGATCGCGGGAAGGTGGAGGTGACCAGGAGAAACTCGCTCATGAACAGGCCGAAGGGCGGCAGTCCGGAGATCGCGACCGTCCCGGCGACCAGGCACCATCCCAACGCCGGATGGCTCGCCGTCAGCCCGCGGATGTGCTCGATCCGCTGCGTGCCGCGGGCCTGGACGGCGAGGCCGACCGCGTAGAAGATCGCCGACTTGGTCAGGCTGTGCAGCGCCATGTGCAGCAGCCCCGCGAAGTTGGCGAGCGGACCGCCCATGCCGAAGGCGAAGGTGACGATGCCCATGTGCTCGATCGACGAATAGGCGTAGAGCCGCTTGATGTCGCGGCGCCGGTAGAGCATCAGCGCCGCGACGAACAGGGAGGCGAGCCCCATCGCGACCAGCAGGGGACCCGGCGCCAGGGCGTCGCCGTTGGCGGCCAGCAGCATCTTGAACCGGACGATCGCGTAGAGCCCGACGTTGAGGAGGAGGCCCGAAAGCACCGAGGAGATCGGCGTCGGGCCTTCGGCATGTGCGTCCGGAAGCCAGGCGTGGAGCGGCACCAGACCGGTCTTGGTGCCGTAGCCGATCAGCAGGAAGACGAAGGCGAGGTTGAGGATCTCGGGCTCGAAGTTCGGCGCCTCGGCATAGAGCGAGGACCAGGTCAGCGCTTCCATGCCCGGGCCCATCGCCTTCTGCGCGGCGAGATAGACCAGGATCGTCCCGAAAAGGGCGAGCGCGATGCCGACGGACCCGAGGATGAAGTACTTCCACGCCGCTTCCAGCGCCGGGCGCGTGCGATAGAGGCTGACCATGACCACGGTCGTCAGCGTCGCCAGCTCGATCGAGGCCCACATGACCCCGATGTTGTTGGCGGTCAGCGCCAGCAGCATGGCGAAGCCGAGCACCTGGTACATCGCATGATAGAAGCGCAGGTAGGCGCGGGTGAGCCGCCCGCTCTCGACCTCGTGCGCGATGTAGCCGGCCGAGAACCAGGCTGCCGTGAACGCGACGAACGTGTTCAGGACCACCAGGTAGATGTTGAAGTCGTCGACGATCGCGAGCTGGCTCGGCTCCGGCGGCTCGAACGGCAGCAGCAGGAGGGAGGCGAGGAACGTCGTGAGCGAGACGCCGGCGTTGAGCCAGCCGCCGATCCGGTGATCGGGAACGAAGGCCAGGACCGCTGCGCCGATCAGCGGCAGGGCCAGGATCAGCGGCAGGGCGCTCATCGGCGCTCTCCGCGGAAGCTCTCGATCGACTGCAGGTCGAGCGTGTCGAAGCGCTCGCGGATGCGGAAGAAGAAGATGCCGAAGAGGATGAAGGCGATCAGCAGCGAGAAGGCGACGCTCATCTCGACCACCAGCGGCATGCCCTTGACGCCGACCGCGGCCAGCACGAGCCCGTTCTCGAGCGACATGAACCCGACCACCTGGGTGATCGCGTTCCGGCGCGTGATCATCACCAGGAAGCCGATCAGCAGGACCGAGAGCGCGATCGCCAGTGTCTCGCGGGTCAGCGCTGCCGAGCTCACGGTCACCGGCAGGACGAGCAGCGTCGACAGCACGACGAGGCCGACCGCAGCGAGCATGGTCGGCCCGATGCCGATCGCGGTCTCGACCGTCCGGTGGATGTCGAGGCGACGGACGATCCAGTTGAGAGCGATCGGTGCGGCAATGCCCTTCAGCACGAGCGCGATCGCGGCCGTCGCGTAGAGATGGGGCGCGTCCTGGCTGTAGGCCTGCCAGGCGGCAGTGGCCGCGACGGCCAGGGACTGCAGCGCGAAGGCACGGAACACGCCGAGCAGGCGGCGCTGATAGAGGACGAGGAACCCGGCCAGCAGCACCATGGCGCCGGTGAGGTGCGAGAGGTCGTAGGCGATCGTGGCGAACATCACGATGCCTCGGTGACGAAGCGGAAGACCACGGCCAGCACCGCAAGAATGAAGGCCGCCCCCAGGAACTCGACCACGCGGAACACCCGCATCCTGGCGATGGCGAGCTCGAACAAGGCGATCGCGGTCGCGGCCGCGAGGAGATGCAGTCCGAAGACGCCGATGCCGATGCCGAGCTCAGGAAGGCCGAGGCCGTCCTCGGCGTCGGCGAGCCCCCAGGGCGCGAAAAGCGAGAAGACGAGCGAGACGAAGACGAGCAGCTTCAGCATCCGCGCTGCTTCGATCAGCGCCAGGTTGCGCCCCGAATATTCGAGGATCATCGCCTCATGGACCATGCCGGGCTCGTGACGGACGCCCGGGTCGTCGACCGGGACGCGGCCGTTCTCGGCGATCGCGACCATCAGGAGCGCGATCAGCGCGAGGGCCAGGGAGACCTCGACGCCGACACCGCCGGACACGACGAAGCGCGCGATTGCCGGCAGCGCCGTGGATCCCGCAACCAGCGCCAGCGCGAAAGCCACCATGAGGACGGCGGGGTGGGCGAGAGAGCCGATCAGCGCCTCGCGGCTGGCGCCGATTCCACCGAAGGCCGTGCCGACGTCGAGGCCCGCCAGCGACTGGAAGAAGCCCGCGGTGGCGATCAGGGCCACGATCGCGATCAGGTCGCCGGCCGAGGCGAAAGGCAGGTCCAGCACGAACATCGGCACCATGGAGGCCGCGACCGAGGTCGCGGCGAAGACGAGATAGGGCGTGACGCGAAAGACCCACGAAGCGTCGTGGGCCAGCACGGTCTCCTTGCGCACCAGACGGAGGAGATCGCGATAGGGCTGGATCGGCGAGGGTCCGCGGCGGCCCTGCAGGCGCGATCTGACGAAGCGGGTCGTCCCGGCAAGCAGCGGTGCCGCGGCCAGCGCCAGCACGACATGCAGGACCTGCAGGAAGGTCGCAGAGATCGCGGCCGGGATCATTGCTGGCTCGCCGCGACGATGAGGAGGAGCGCGACCAGGGCCCCGAACATAAGCGTGAGATACCGACGGATCGAGAGGAACTGCAGTGCATCGAGCCAGAGCGTCACCGCCTCGACCGCGCGCCGGATCGGCTCGGCGCCCCAGGTCCAAGCGGGATCGACGAGCCCGACTTCGAGCCGCGCCGGACGCGTATCGCCGGGGGGCGGCATGTCGACGGTCTCTCGGGCACGGAATACGGAGGCGGCGAATACGCGCCTGAGGGGCTGGGAGAACCCGGAAGCCGTGTACTGGGTCGTCGGGCTGGGATCGGGGTAGCCGCCGTCCCATGCGGCGGCCCGGCGCCGGCGCTCTAGCCAGGCCCGGCCGAGCAGGGCTCTCAAGCCCAATGCCAGGCCGAGGACGGCGAGGAAGACGAAGAACCCCGCATAGGCGGCGCCGCCAGTTCCGAGCGGCGAGATGAAGAACCAGCCGATGGCGCCCGCCGGAAGATCGACGCCGACCACGCCATGCGCGGCCGACTCCGCGAGCTTGAGCCCCAGCACCGGGAAGACGCCGAGGACGAGACAGGTGCCGGCAAGAAGAGCGAGACCGGTCAGCATCGGGCCGGCCGGCTCGACCGCCTTCGCCGCGGCCTCCGAGCGGGGACGGCCGAGGAACGAGATGCCGAAGGCGCGCACGAACCCGGCCGCGGCGAGAGCCGCGGCGAGCGCCAGCACTGCGGCCATCAACGGCACGATCAGCCTCGGCAGATTGTCGGGAAGCGCCGAGGAGGCGAAGACCGACTGCAGCACCAGCCACTCGGAGACGAAACCGTTCAGCGGCGGCAGGCCAGAAGCCGCGAGAACGCCCATCAGCATGAACAGGCTGGTGTAGGGCATTCGGCGGACGAGCCCGCCCAGCTTCTCGATATCGCGCTCGTGCGTCGCCTCGCAAACCGCGCCGGCGCCGCAGAACAGCAGGCTCTTGAAGAAGGCATGGTTGAGGACGTGGGCCAGAGCGGCGGCCAGGGCCAGTGCCGAGAGATCGAACAGCTCGCTGGTGCGGAACGTCAGCGAGAGCCCGAGCGCGAAGACGATGATGCCGACATTCCCGATCGTCGAATAGGCGAGCAGGCGCTTCAGGTCGCGCTGAATCAGCGCGTAGAGGACGCCGAGCAGGGCCGAGAACGCGCCGGCGGCGACCAGGGCCAGGCCCCACCACCAGGCGGGCGGCCCGGCCAGGTCGAAGAGGATGCGCGCGAGCCCGTAGAGCGCGACCTTCACCATGACGCCGGAGAGGAGGGCCGAGACATGGCTCGGCGCAGCCGAATTGGCGAGCGGCAGCCCGAGGTGGAGCGGCACCAGCCCTGCACTCGCCCCGCAACCGAGCATCGCCAGCACCACCCCGGCCGTCGCCAGCGCCGGCCGCTCGGTCGCCTCACGCATCGCCGCGAAGCGATAGTCGCCGTCGCCGCCGGCAATGGCGCCGAAACACAGGAGCAGCAGCAGCAGGCTCAGGCTCGCCATCGCCAGGTGGACGAAGGCGGCCCGCCGGCTCTCGTCTTCGCGATGGTTGGCGAGCACCAGGAGCCACGAGGCGACCGCGGCCAGCTGCCACGCCATCAGGAAGACGAAGGCGTCGTTGGCGAGCAGCACGAGGTTGCAGGCGACGAGGAAGATCGACAGGGGCGCCAGGGTCCGCTCGGCATCGGGCAGCCTCCGGACGTAGCCGTCGGCAAAGACCATGACGAGCGCCGCGGCGAGGTTGATCGCCGCCATGAAGAAGCAGGTCAGGTCGTCCAGCCGGAAATGCACGCCGATCCAGGGAAGCCCGAGCGGCAGGTCGAGTTCGGTGACGTCGCCGCCGGCGAGGAGGCGGATCGCGGCGGCAGTCCCGAGCGCGAGCGCGAACGCGCCGATCAGGGTGTGGACCAGGCGTCGGGGGCGAAGGAAGGGCGCGGCGATGCCGAGAACGGCGAGGGAGAGAAGTCCGAGGAGTGTCAGCGTCAGCATTCTCTGTGGCCGATGCGCTCGCGCCGTTTCACTCGAGGCGTGAAGCTACCGTGAGGAAACCGGCCTCGCAATCGCGGCCTTGCGCACGAGGCGAAGGGCGGCGATGCTTGAGGCTCACGAAGGGCCCCCGCGGCCCTCCCGGAGACCCCGAATACGAGTGAGGATGCCATGGCTTTGAAGGTCGGTGACAAGATCCCGTCTGTGAAGGTGAAGCGCAAGACGGCCGATGGCGTGAAGGATGTCGACATGGCGGAGCTGTTCGCCGGCAAGAAGGCCGTGCTGTTCGCGCTGCCGGGCGCGTTCACGCCGACGTGTTCGGCCAAGCACCTGCCGGGCTTCGTCGACAAGAACGCCGATCTCAAGAAGAAGGGCGTCGACCTCGTCGCCTGCCTGTCGGTCAACGACGCGTTCGTCATGGATGCCTGGGGCAGCCAGCAGAACGTCGGCGACAAGGTCGTCATGCTCGCCGACGGCAACGGCGACTTCACCCGCGCCGTCGGCCTCGAGATGGATGGCACGGGCTTCGGCATGGGACAGCGCTCCAAGCGCTATGCGATGGTCGTCGACAACGGCGTCGTCAAGTCGCTCGAGGTCGAGCAGCCCGGCAAGTTCGAGGTGTCGAGCGCCGAGGCCGTCCTCGGCAAGCTCTAAGGCGGCTCGCCGGAAAGAAGGGGCGGCGGCATGTGGCGGCTGATCGGACGGGCGCTCGCCGACGGTCCGGTCACGCTGCCGGCGCCGCCGCCCTCGTCCGACGCGCTCGCCGAGCTTGCGGGCCGCGTCGCCGAGGCGGCGCGGGCCCGGCTCGGGCGCAGCCTCGTCATCCGCGAGATCGATGCGGGCTCCTGCAACGGCTGCGAGCTCGAGATCCAGGCCCTCGCCAATCCAGTCTACGACGTCGAGCGCTTCGGCATCCGCTTCGCCGCGAGCCCGCGCCACGCCGACGTGCTGCTGGTCACCGGGCCTGTCACGCGCAACATGGCCGAAGCGGTCCGGCGGACTTACGAGGCGACGCCGTCGCCCAAATGGGTGGTCGCGGCCGGCGCCTGCGGGGTCGATGGCGGCTGCTTCAAGGGCGGCGCGGGGGTGCTCGGCGGCGTCTCCCATGTCGTCCCTGTCGATCTGCACATCCCGGGCTGTCCGCCGAGCCCGGGCCAGCTCCTCGCCGGCCTCCTCGCCCTGGTTCAAAGCGTCGAGAAGCCGCTTCCCTGAGCGTGTGACGCTGGTCACAGCGATTTATCTAAAAAGCCAACAATCTCGTCCCGGGTGGATTGCCCGGGGGACGTCATGGAAGCCGACTGCGGTCTCGCTCGTTTGCAGGTCCAGACCGCGAGCCCACCGCTCGACTTGGTTTCGCTTCACGTACCGAAAGCCTTCGGCACGTCGCTGCGCGACGTCCTGGTCCGCCACTACGGCCGGGAGCAGGTGGCGGAAGACTATGCCGTCTGCATGGAGAGTTGTTCCTCGAGGGAGCGGCTTGCGCGCCCGTCGCTGCCGCCGTCAGCGACGGTCGTCCACGGTCATTTCCCGGCGATCCGGTACGCCGATCTCTCGGCCCGGCGGCGCATCACCTTTCTTCGCGATCCGGTGGCGCGCACGATCTCGCACTTCTTTTTCTGGCAGGTGGAGCCGCGCCATGGCAACGCACTGCACGACCGCCTCCTGGACGAACGCCTGGGCCTGCTCGAGTTCGCAAAGCTGCCGGCGATCCGCAGGTTCTACTCCGACACCGTCTTCGGCGGTTGCGACATGCAGGCCTTCGACCTCGTCGGCGTCGTCGAGGACCTGAACCGCGACTGGCCTCGCTTTCTCAGTCTCACCGGCATCGACGCGGTGCTGCCGCATCTGAACCGAAACCGCTATCCCGGATATTCCGATATCGCCGCGCGCGTGATGGCGGATCCCGGCCTGATCCGGGAACTCCGGCGGATCCTCGCCGACGACATCCAGTTCTACGCCCGCTATCTCTAGGGCGGATTTCTCCCGAAATGCGGTCGGCTGGACTTCGCCGGAGAACCTCGGGCAGGCTCCGGTCTACGCCGCCGGGAGCCATCAATGCGCCTTTTCACCGCCATGCTCGGGACCGAGACCCATTCCTTCTCGCCGGTCCCGGCGGGCTTTAAGCTCTACAAGGACTTCTATCTCGTCCGCGGTGGCGCGCATAAGGAACCGCCGGATTTCTGCGCCGAGCCGCTGGTGCATTTCAGGAAGCGCGCTCAGGCCAAGGGCTGGGAAGTGGTCGAGAGCCTCGCGACGTTCGCCCAGCCGGCGGCGCCGACCCTCCGCCACGTCTACGAGGCCTTCCGCGACGAGATCCTCGCCGATTTGAGGAAGGCGATGCCGGTCGACGCGGTGCTGCTCAACCTGCACGGCGCGATGATCGCCGACGGCTACGAGGACTGCGAAGGCGACCTGATGCAGCACATCAGGAAGATCGTCGGGCCGAAGGTGCCGATGGGCGTCGAGCTCGACCTCCACTGCCACCTGACCGACGAGATGCTCCAGGCCTCGACCGCGATGGTCATCTACAAGGAGTATCCGCACGTCGACATCCTGGAATGCGCGGACAGGCTCTTCGACATCATCGCCGATGCGCTCGAAGGCAAGACCAGGCCGCACCAGGCGCTGTTCGACTGCCGCACCATCGGCCTCTATCCCACGACCTACGAGCCGATGAAGGGCTTCGTCGCGCGCCTGCGCGAGATGGAGGGCAAGAACGGCATCCTCTCGCTCTCGCTCGGCCACGGCTTCCCCTGGGGTGATGTCAAGGAAACTGGCACCAAGATGCTGGTCGTGACCGACGGCAAGCCGGAGGAGGGCGTCCGCCTCGCCGAGAAGCTCGGTCGCGAGGTCTATGCGATGCGCAAGGAGATCGAGCCGCCGTGGCTCGACCTCGAGCCCGCGATCGACCATGCGCTCGCGATCTCGTCGGGCAAGGCCAAGGACGGCACGCTGGCGATGGCATCAGGCAACGGCCCGGTGGTGATCGGCGACGTCGCCGACAATGCCGGCGGCGGCGCACCGTCGGACTCGACCTTCGTGCTCCGGAGCCTTCTCGCGCGTGGCGTGAAGAGTGCGGCAGTCGGCTGCTTCTGGGATGCGGGCGCGGTCGCGCTTTGCGAGGAGGTCGGCGTCAGCGGTCGCCTGCAGCTCCGCCTCGGCGGCAAGGTCGGGCGCGTCTCCGGGGATCCGCTCGACATCAACGTCACCGTGCTGGGCCTCACCGACGAGCTGGTCGACGTCATGGGCACCGGGCGCATGCCGCTCGGGCGTGCCGCCGCTTTCCGCATCGACGGCACCGAGATCGACGTGGTGGCGAACACGACGCGCTGCCAGACCTTCTCGCCGCGCGTATTCGAGGCCTTCGGCATCGATCCCATGGCGAAGCAGCTCGTGGTGGTGAAGTCGATGAACCACTTCCGCTCGGGCTTCGAGCCGATCGCCCGCGGCATCGTCTACGCGGCGTCGCCCGCCTGCATCGACACGAACTATCGACGCATCCCGTACAGGAACGTCCGCCGGCCGATCTGGCCGCTCGACGAGAACCCCTGGGCGTAGCGCCGATGCGCCTCTTCACCGCGATGCTGGGGACCGAGACCAACACGTTCTCGCCCATCCCGGCGGGCTTCAAGCTCTACCAGGACTTCTACCTGGTGCGCGGTGGACAGCACACCCAGCCCTACGGGTTCTTCGCGTTGCCGCTGGTGCGCTTCCGCGAGCGCGCGAAGGCGCTGGGATGGGAGGTCGTCGAGAGCCTCGCCACCTTCGCGCCGCCGGCGACGCGCACGCTCCGCCACGTCTACGAGACCTACCGCGACGAGATCCTCGCCGACCTGAAAGCCGCGATGCCGGTCGACGTGGTGCTGCTCAACCTCCATGGCGCGATGGTCGCGGACGGCTACGACGACTGCGAGGGCGACCTGCTGCGGTGCATCCGGGATATCGTCGGGCCGAAGGTCCCGATCGGCGCCGAGCTCGACCTGCATTGCCACCTGACGCAGGAGATGATCGACGTCACCGACGCTCTGGTCATCTACAAGGAGTACCCGCACACCGACATGGTGCCGCGCGCGGACGAGCTGTTCGACATCATCCAGGGCCGGCTCGAAGGCCGCCTCGAGCCGCACCAGGCGCTGTTCGATTGCCGCATGATCGGCCTCTACCCGACGCCGCTCGAGCCGATGGCGAGCTTCGTCAGGCGCCTGGCTTCGTTCGAGGGCAGGAACGGCGTGCTTTCGGTTTCGTTCGCGCATGGCTTCCCCTGGGCCGACGTGCCGGAGGTCGGCGCCAAGATGCTGGTGATCACCGACGGCCGGCCGACGGAGGGCGCGCGCCTCGCCGAGCAGCTCGGCCGCGAGGCCTATGATCTTCGCCTGAAGTTCGAGCCGCCGTGGATGGACCTCGAGCCCGGCATCGACCGCGCGCTCGCGATCTCGGCCGGCAAGGAGAAGGACGCCTCGCTGCCGCAGGCGACAGGGAACGGACCGGTGGTGATCGGTGACGTCACCGACAACGCCTTCGGCGGCGCGCCGAGCGACTCGACCTGGGTCTTGCGCGCGCTGCTCGCCCGCGGCCTCACGAGCGCGGCCGTCGGCTGCATCTGGGACGCAGGCGCGGTGGCGTTGGCGGAGGAGGTCGGCGTCGGCGGCCGGCTGCGGCTTCGCCTCGGTGGCAAGATCGGACCGATATCCGGCGCCCCGCTCGATCTCGACGTCACCGTCACCGGCCTCAATCCCGATCTTCGCGACATGCTGGGCGGCGGCGAGCTGCCGATGGGCCGCGCCGCAGCCTTCCGCATCGACGGCACCGAGATCGACGTCGTCGCCAACAGCCTCCGCTCGCCCACGTCCTCGCCGTTGGCCTTCACGCGACTCGGCGTCGACCCGATGGCGAAGCAGCTCGTCGTGGTGAAGGCGATGAACCATTTCCGCGACGGCTTCGCGCCGATCGCGCGCGGCATCGTCTATGCGGCCTCGCCAGGCTGCATCGACGTGAACTATCGTCGCCTGCCGTATACGAAGGTCAGGCGGCCGATCTGGCCGCTGGACGAGAATCCCTGGACCTGAGGAGCTCGAGAGAAGTGACGCGCCTGTTCACCGCCATGGTGGCGACCGAGACCCATACGTTCTCGCCGCTGCCCGCCGGCTTCAAGCTCTACGAGGAATGCTACATGGTCCGCGGCGGCCAGCACGGGAACCCGCCGAGCGTCTTCGGCGTGCCGCTGGTGATCTTCCGCGATCGCGCCAAGGCCAAGGGGTGGGAGGTGGTCGAGAGCCTCGCCTGCTTCGCGCAGCCGGCGAACAAGACGCTGAAGCACGTCTACGAAGCGTTCCGCGACGAGGTGCTGGCCGACCTCAGGAAGGCGATGCCGGTCGACGTGGTACTGCTGAACCTGCACGGCGCCATGGTCGCCGAGGGCTATGACGACTGCGAAGGCGACCTTCTGCAGAGCATCCGGAAGATCGTCGGGCCCAAGGTGCCGATCGGCGCCGAGCTCGATCTCCACTGCCACCTGACGGACGAGATGCTCGGTGCCGCGACCGCTCTGGTCATCTACAAGGAATATCCGCATACCGACATCGCCGAGCGCGCCGAGGAGCTGTTCAAGATCATCGCCGACACGGTCGACGGCAAGGTGAAGCCGGTGATGTCGCTGTTCGACTGCCGGACGATCGGACTCTACCCGACCACGGTCGAGCCGATGGCGACCTTCGTGAAGAAGATGCAGTCGCTCGAGGGCAAGGATGGCGTGATCTCGGTTTCGCTCGGCCACGGCTTCCCCTGGGCCGATGTGCGCGAGGTCGGCACCAAGATGCTGATCGTGACGAACGACAAGAAGGAGCACGGCGACAAGCTCGCCGAGAAGCTCGGCCGCGAGGTCTATGCGATGCGGAAGGAGATCGAGCCGCCATGGCTCGACCTCGAGCCCGCGATCGACCGCTCCCTCAACATCTCGGCCGGCAAGGAGAAGGACTCCTCGCTCGGCATCGCCGGCGGCAACGGCCCGGTGGTGATCGCCGACATCGGTGACAATGCCGGCGGCGGCGCGCCGTCGGACTCGACCTTCATCCTGCGCTCGATCCTGAAGCGCGGCCTCACCTCGGCCGCGGTCGGCTGCTTCTGGGATCCGGGCGCGGTGGCGCTGGCCGAGGACGTCGGCGTCGGCGGCAAGCTCGAGCTTCGCATCGGCGGCAAGATCGGTCCGGTCTCGGGCGATCCGATCGACGTGAAGGTCACGGTGACCGCCCTGGTCGACGAGCTGACCGACAGCCTCGGCACCGGCACGACCTCGCTCGGCCGCGCCGCGGCGTTCCGCATCGAAGGCACCGAGATCGACGTGGTCGCCAACACCGGCCGCTCGCAGACGCTGTCTCCGGAAGCGTTCCGCCAGATGGGCATCGACGTGATGGCGAAGCAGCTCGTGGTCGTGAAGTCGATGAACCACTTCCGTGCCGGCTTCGCGCCGGTAGCGCGCGGCATCGTCTACGCGGCGTCGCCCGGCGCGGTCGACTTCAACTACAGGCGGCTCCCCTACACCAAGGTCCGCCGCCCGATCTGGCCGCTCGACGAGAATCCGTGGGCATGAGTTAGAGCCAGACCTCGCTTCGCTCGCCCCCACCCTAGCCCTCCCCCGCGTACGACGCGGGAGAGGGGATACGAATCGAGTTCCCTCTCCCGCGAAGCGGGGGAGGGTTAGGGTGGGGGCGCCGCGTAGCGGCGGTCGTAGTTCAGCCCTTCTTCGGCGGCGGGGCCGAGAGTGCGCTCTTCGCGTACTGGTCGCGGATCTTCGCGAGGTCGGCCGGCGTGAGCTTTCCTGCGGCCGACGCCTTCGCGTTCTCATCGACCTCGGCCGGCGTCAGCATGCCGGGGATCACGCACGAGACCGCGTCGAAGGAGAGGCAGAAGCGGATCGCGACCTGCGGCAAGGGCTGCCCGTCGCGGCGGGCGATCTCGGAGGCCATCGCGCGGCCTTCGGTCGCCCACAGCGCCAGACGATCCTTCGCCCAGTTGGCGCGATGGTCGCCGGGGGCGAAGGCCTGGCTCTGCGGTGCCTCGCCGGCAAGCATGCCGAACGCCAGGGGCGTGCGGGCGATCAGGCCGGCGCCGGATGAAGCGACGAGATCGAACAAACCTGAGTCGATCGCGCGATGGTCGATCAGGTTGAAGTTCACCTGCACGACACGGGCCCCGAGATCGCGGATCGCCTCGACGGCTTCGGCCGGCGCCTTCAGCGACAGCCCGAACTCGCGGATCTTGCCCGCGCGCTTGAGGTCTTCGAGCGTGCCGATTATCTCCGGCTGCGCCTTCAGCGCGTCGATGGTCGGATTGTGGAGCTGCAGCAGGTCGATGCGCTCGCGCTTGAGCCGGCCGAGCGATGCCTCGACGGACCGGCGGATCGCGCCGGCCGAGAAATCGATGGGAAGGTCGAACTGGTCCTGGCCGGCCTTGGTCGCGATCGTGACATCGGTGCGGTTGCCGAAGGCGATGCCGAGCAGGCGCTCGGAGCGGCCGTTGCCGTAGGCCGGTGCCGTATCAAAGAAGGTGATGCCGCGCTCGACCGCCCGTTCGAGGGCCCGAAGCGACTCCGCGTCGTCGGTCTCGCCGTAGGAGGCGCCCGGCACGAGTCCGCCGATGCCCCAGCAGCCGAAGCCGATCTCCGAGACGGTGAGGCCTGTCCTGCCGAGCGGGCGCGCTTTCATGGACAAAGAGGCCTCCAAAAAGAAACTGCCCTCTCCGCCGGTCGGCGGAGAGAGCAGGATCATACGACGCCCTCTATGTGAGGACGCTTACTTCTTCTCGACGTTCCAGAAGACCGGGATCGCCACCTCGACGATGCCCTGCAGGCTCTTCTTGTAGGCCATCGGCTGGAAGAAGGTGCCGAGCGGCGTGAAGTAGGCCTGCTCGACGGCACGCTGCTGGATCTGCTCGCCGATCACCTTGCGCTTGGCGAGATCGCCTTCCTTGGCCCAGGCGTCGCGGAGCTTGGTCATCTCCTCGTCGCACGGCCAGCCCGGCCAGCCCGAGCGGTCGCAGGCGGTGGTCAGGCCGTAGTTGGAGATCGCCGAGCCCAGCTCGAAGCCGAAGCCCCAGGTGTGCACGACGCTCCAGCCGCCGGCTTCCGGCGCGTCCTGCTTGGCGCGGCGGGCGAGCAGGCCGCCCCAGTCGGTGTTCACGTCCTCGACGTTGAAGCCGACCTCGCGCAGCGTCGCAACGGTGACGATCGACATGTCGCGGATGATCTGCTGGTCCGACGGGATCAGCACCACCACCTTCTCGTTCTTGTAGCCCGACTCGGCGAGAAGCTTCTTCGCCAGCGCCAGGTCCTTCTTCTGGTAGGACTCGGCGAACTTCTCGGTGCCGGTCGGCGTGCCGCAGGCCATGAAGGCCCAGCAGGTCTTCCAGTTCTCCGGGTCGCTGCCGACCGCGGCCTGCATGAAGTCCTTCTGGTCGACCGCATGCATGAAGGCCTGGCGGGCCTTCACGTTGTTGAACGGCGGATGCAGGTGGTTCGGGCGCATGATGCCGATGGCGCCGTTCGGGTTGTGCACCTTCGCCATCAGGTTCGGGTTCTTCTTCAGCGTCGGCAGCAGGTCGAGCGGGGGCGTCTCGTACCAGTCGACCTCACCCTTATCGAGCGCGGCGGTCGCGGTCGCGGCGTCGGTGATGATCACCCACTCGAGCCGATCGATCTTGACCACCTTGCCGCCGGCATAGCCGCTCGCGGGCTCGGAGCGCGGCACGTAGTCCTTGAACTTCTCGTAGACGACCTTCGAGTCCGGCACGAACTCGCTCTGCACGAACTTGAAGGGGCCGGAGCCGATGTTGGAGGTGATCGGCGTGTTGCCGTCGATCGAGGCGTCCTTCTCCGGATAGACGTAGAGCGCCTTGGCGCTCATCTTCGCCATCGAGTCGATGGTCGAGCCCCAGGCTTCCTTCAGCGTGAGGGTGAAGGTGCGGTCGTCGACCGCGGCGAGCGTCATGCCCTGCTTGAGCATGATCGCGCCGTTGGTGTCCTTCGGCGCCCAGCGCTTGATCGAGGCGACCGCGTCCTTGGCGGTGACCGGCGAGCCGTCATGGAACTTGAGGCCGGGGCGCAGCTTCATCGTGTAGACGAGCCCGTCGGCGGAGAGCGTGTAGCTCTCGACCATCTGCGGCTTGGTCACCTGGTCCTTGTCGGCACCGAACAGCGTGTCCCAGACCGCATAGGCATGCTGGTGGGAGATCGACGACTGGTTGATCGTCGTGTCGAACACGGTCAGCTTGGCCTGGGGGACGTATTTGAGCGTGGTCTGTGCCGCCGCTCCCTGTGCCAGAAGCGCCGCCGTGGCGACGCCTGCGAGAAGACTCCAACGACGTGACATGAATTGCCTCCTGGGTTGGTTCTTTTAAGCGTGCGCTGAGTTCAAGCGGCGGCGCGGATCAGATCCGACGCCTTCTCGCCGATCATGATGATCGGCGCGTTGGTATGTCCAGAGATCTGCGTCGGCAGGATCGAGCCGTCGGCCACGCGAAGCCCCTCGATGCCGTGCACCTTGAGGTCAGGTCCGACCACGGCGCCGGCGTCGGTCGCCGGACCCATCTTGCAGGTGCCGCAGAGATGCCCGACCGAGGCGCCGGTCTCGCGCGCATGCTGGAGCAGCTCTTCATCGGTGTTCGCGCCCGGGGCCGGCCAGATCTGCTCGCCGCGATAGGGATCGAGCTCGGGCGAGTTCACGATCCGGCGCGCGATCCTGAGGCCGTCGAGCAGCACGCGGCGGTCGGTCTCGGTCGCGAGGTAGTTGGGGCGGATCGCCGGCGGCGCCTTGGGATCGGTCGAGCGAATGTGAATGGAGCCGCGGCTCTCCGGGCGGAGCTGGAAGGCGACGATCGACATGCCCGGCTGGTCCTCGAAGACCCCGATCTTGCCGGCCTGCATCGACCAGGGCGTGAAGGTCAGCTCGAGATCCGGCAAATCGAGCTCGGGCCTGGAGCGCAGGAAGGCGCAGAGCTGGGCGGCGCAGATCGACAGCAGGCCGCGCCGGAACAGCGCGTACTTCATCGCCTCGATGCCGAGGCGGAGGCCGCTCATGCGTTCGTTGAACGAGACCTTCTGCGTCACGCGCCATACCGAGCGCGCGAGGTAGTGGTCGTGCAGGTTCTCGCCGACGCCGGGCAGGTCGTGCACGACCTCGATGCCGAGATCCTTGAGGCGTTGGCCCTGACCGACGCCGGACAGTTCGAGCAGTTGCGGCGAACCGATCGAGCCGCCCGAGAGAATGACCTCGCCGGCGCGGACCTCGCGCGGCTGTCCCTGGATCTCGTAGGAGAGGCCGACGCAGCGCCTGCCTTCGAACAGCAGGCGCCGGGCCTCAGCATGGGTCTCGACCGTCAGGTTCGGCCGGTGGCGGATCGGATTCAGGTACGCGACGGACGTCGAATGCCGGCGTCCGTTCCGCGTATTCATCTGGAAATAGTTGATGCCCTCATGGCGGGCGCCGTTGGGATCGGCGTTGTAGGGGATGCCGTAGCGTTCGGCCGCCTTGATGAAGACCTCGCAGAGCTCCCAGCGGTCGCGGGCATAGCTGACCGACATCGGGCCGTCGCCGCCGCGGAAATCGTCGGCGCCGCCTTCGAAGCGCTCCATCTTCTTGAAGTAGGGCAGCACCTCGGCGAAGGACCAGCCGCGGTTCCCCATCTGCGCCCAGGTGTCGTAGTCGTCGGCCTGGCCGCGCGTGAACCCGAGCCCGTTGATCGAGCTCGATCCGCCCAGGACCTTGCCGCGCGGGATGGTCAGGCTGCGTCCGCCGGTCGCCTCCTCGGGCTCGGTCTGGAACTGCCAGGAGACCTTCGGGTCGCGGAACGTCTTCCCGTAGCCGAGCGGGATGTGGAGCCAGGGATGGCGGTCTTCCGGTCCCGCCTCCAACAGAAGGACCTGAACCCTGGGATCTTCGGACAGCCGGGCGGCCATGACGCAGCCGGCCGATCCGGCACCGATGATGACATAGTCGAAGCGCATGATTTTCCTAGCAAAACCGCCAGGACAAGGCCGGTCCAGCGGGAAGGCGCGTCGGCGAAACCGGCCGACCGGCGTTAAGCTGGATCTATAAGTAAAATCAAGCAAATACAGGATAAATCACGAGTGATTATTAACGCGGAATTAACTCGCCAGGAAGTAGTGTGACAGCCGTCACCGATGGAGTAGGACCATTCAAGTTATCCACATGACCATGCGTCCGGCCCAGGGGGATCTACAGGCGGGCGACCGCTTCCGGCACGATCGGGAAGACCGCGTGACGGAAACGGCAACCGTCGTCGCGACACGCGTCGATGCCTTCGGCATCCCGCATGTCCGGTTCACCGTCACCTTCGCGCTCCCGTCCGGCCGCGTCTCCGAAACCGAGCGATCGCTTTCGCTGGCGAGCTTCGTCGGCCGCTACAAGGAATCGATCAACTAGGCTTGCCCGACCGGGTGGTCGGGGAACGCAAGCTCGTGGCGCGAGCGCCATTCCGGGCCGACGTAGTTCACCATCAGCGACTTCCGCACGCCGTCGATCGGGCGCCGCTTGAAGCCGTGCCAGGTGTTTTCCGCCGGCACGAATATCAGCCCGCCGTTGCGGTGGTAGGGCGCCGAGCGCACGAAGCGGTCGGGACCGTCGAGAACGTCGGTGCCCCAGGCTTCCGATCCGGGGCCGTCCGAAAGATAGATCAGCATCGTGAATCGCTTCACGCCGATGTCGGTGTGCGGCTCCAGCCAGAACCCTTCCGTGTCGCGGCAGTACTCGATGCGCAGGCTGGTGCCCGAGAGGTCGATGCCGCAGATGCGCTCGATCGCCTCGACTGCGGGCCCCTCCTGAAGCATCTCGGCCACGTCCGCGAGCACGGGATAGGTCGCGAACGTGGCGGGCGTCGCATGCACGCGAAGGGCGTTGTGGGTCTCGCGCCGTCCCGCCGTGTCGCCGAACACGGTCGGGGCGATCGGCAGCTCGGCGAGCTCGGCGCAAATGCCCTCGGGCAGCGCGCCGTCGAGCAGCCAGTGACGATAGGGCGCGGTCTCGACCGCGGCGCGATCGAGGGCATCGGCGAAGTGCGCGGAGATCTTCATGCTTGCAAGGTAGGCCGCCGCGTCGGCGGCCGCCTTGCGCTGGATCAAATTGCGCCGGCCGGCCGATCGCCGATCAGCTGATCGGAGGCCCGCAGCGGTTCCATTGCTGGACCGCCGCCGATCCGGGCGGGGTCAGCTGCATCAGGTTGTCGCTCAAGAGCCGCATGACGACGGTGCCGCCGGCACCCGGCTCCGCCGCCGGCACGACGTAGCGGAAGCCGTGGCGGTCGTAGTCGCCCTGCATCTGCGTGCCGCCCGGGGTGCGGATGCGTGGCCCGTTGATGTCGATGCGCTTGCCGTCGACGGCGCACCACTGGCCGTCGATGGCATCCGCGCGCGCGGTACCGGAAAGCGCGGCGAGCGCCACGCCGGCGAGGATCAGCAAGCGCAGGTGCCGCATGGGATCTACTCCTTGTAGATGTTCCAGAACATCCGCTGGGGCGAGGCCAGCACGCCCTTCACGTTGGAGCGGAAGGCCATCGGGGAGGTCCATTGGCCCCAGGTGATGTAGGGCACGTACTCGTACATCTTCACCTGCAGGTCCTCGATGATCTTCAGCTGCTTCTTCGGATCCGCCTCGCGCGTCCATGCGTCGCGCAGCTTCTCGATCTCCTCGTTGCACGGCCACCCGAACCACGCCTTGTCGCAGGCGGTGGAGACCGGGTTCGAGAACGGATCGGCGGCGCCGAAGCCGGTGCCGGAGGTGAAGAAGATGTGCCAGCCGCCGTCGTTCGGCGGCTTCTTCGACGCACGCCGCGTCAGCACCGTGTTCCAGTCGAGCGGCACCAGCTGCGGGTTGGCGCCGATCTGCTTCAGCGCGTCGGCAAGCACCAGCGCCGCCGCGTTGAACTGCGGATAGTCGGTCGCCTGCAGGATGTAGAGGGGCTCTCCCTTGTATCCGCCCTCGGCCAGCAGGCGCTTGGCGTTCGCCTGCTTCTTGGCGCGGTCCTTCTCGACCAGCGGCTCGCCGCCGATTTCCATCGCATACGGGCTGCCGCAGGTGAACATGCCGCCGCAGATCGTCCACTCCTTGGGATCGTTGCCGATCGACGCGCGCATGAAGTCTTCCTGCACGGTCAGCCAAAGCAGGGCCTGGCGCGCCTTCGGATTGTCGAAGGGCGGGAACAGGAAGTTCGGCCGCATGATGCCGCGCGTGCCGAGGTCGTCGCCGACATAGAGCGTGACCTTCGGATTCTTCTTCAGGATCGTCTGGAAGTCGCCGGGCGGCAGCTCCCAGAAGTCGATCTCGCCGGCCTCGAGCGCGGCGGAGATCGTCGCGGGGTCGGGGATGTAGACCCATTCGACGCGGTCGAGCTTGGCGACCTTGCCGCCGCCGAAGCCGCTGGCCGGCTCGGCGCGTGGCTTGTAGTTCGTGTTTTTGGTGTAGACGACCTTGGAGCCCGGGACCCACTCCTCCTTCTTGAAGATGAAGGGGCCGGAGCCGATCATCTCGGTGACCTGCGTCGCCGGGTCGGTCTTCGCGTGCTTCTCCTTCATGATGAAGGGAACGAGGCCGCCGACGCGGCCGATCGACTGGAGCACGAGGCCGTAGGGCTCCTTCAGCGTGAGCCTGAGCGTCTGGTCGTCGATCGCGACGACCGAGGCGACCGACTGGAACAGCCGCTGGCCCATGATGTCCTTCTGGCCCCAGCGCTTCAGCGACTCCGCCGCGTCGACCGCGCGCACCGGGTCGCCGTCGTGGAAGGCGAGGCCCGGCCGAAGCTTGAAGGTGTAGACGAGGCCGTCGGCCGAGACGTTCCAGGTGTCCACCATCTGCGGCTTGGTCTCGTAGCTGCCGTCGAGGCTGAACAGCTGGTCGTAGATCATGCCGGCGTGGTTCTGGGTGATCGTGCCGGTGGTCCATACCGGGTCGAGCACCTTGAGGTCGCCCTGGGGCACGACCTTGAGGACGTTGTTCGGTATCTGGGCGTGGGCCGCGCCTGCGATGCAGGTGGCCGCGAGAAGAGAAAGAATCCAGCGAAGCCGAGCGCGCATTGTTGCCTCCCTTTATTGGAAGGCATTTCATCGTGCCGGCACCCGACGCGCAACCGGCTTGCGACCGCCTCGCCCGCTAGTGAAGCGACCCGACCCTGTAGGCCTCGACGATGACGTCGCTGGCCGAGCGGCGTCCGCGCGGGTCGGCGGCGCAGCCGCAGAGTGCGCCGCCGCCGCAGCCGCAGGCATTGCTGTGCGCGCTGACGGCGCCCCAGGGGCGGTCGAGGTGGGTTTCGCAGACCCAACCGGTATGGTCGCAGTGCATGCAGGCCATGATGACTACTGCCCGAGCTCGCGGGCGACCCTGTCGGCCATCGGCCCGACCTTGGCCACCGCGGCCTTGAGCTGGGCGGGGCTCACGCCCCACTTCTCGGACCAGTAGCCCACTTCGTAGGGCTCCGTGACGTTGACGCGCGTCGCGTCCGCCGGACCCTTCTTCGTCTTGTCGTCAGCCATCGCACGTCTCCTCCGAAGAGAACACGCCGATAACCGCTGGATGGCTTGGTGGGTTGCCGGGGAAGAAATGGTGGGCGCGACAGGGATTGAACCTGTGACCCCTGCCGTGTGAAAGCAGTGCTCTCCCGCTGAGCTACGCGCCCGGACCTCAAGGATCGACCGTCCGTATAGGAGTCCCCGGACCAGCCGTCAACCATCCCGGCTTTACCCGCAAAAAGGGTGCATCTCCTGAGAGAATTCAGTCTCTGGGATACGCGGCGGCTCATGGACTTCTGCTCACGAAAACGTGAGCGACCCGAAAGTCCCTTAAAATAACTACCGTTTAATTCCGACTGCCGCGAAAAGCGTTACGGCGTCTCCTTTCCTTTTTCCCCACGGCCATGGCCTCCGACCCGCGCGACCCTCAGAAGCGAGAGCAGGACCGCGGCGACAAGGCCGGCCCCTCGGCCGTCGAGCCGTCGCGCCCGGTCGGCGACGTGGCTCGGAGCGAGATCAAAGGCTTCGGCATCGTCGTCGGCATCTTCGTCGGGCTGCTGCTGATCGCGCTGGGCGCGAGCTGGGGCGCGCTGGAGATCGTCAACGCGACCCGGGCCTATGCGACCGGCGAGGGTCGCTACTCCAAGGCGCAGAAGATCGCCGTGATCCAGCTGCACCGATATGCGTATTCCGGCCGGCCCGAGGACTACGCCGCCTTCCTCAAGGCGACCGCGGTGCCGCGCGGCGACCGGACGGCCCGCCTCGCGATGGAATCTTCTCCGCCCGACTACGAGATCGCCGTCCAGGCGCTCCTCGAGGGTGAGAACCACATCGATGACATCCCGGGCCTCATCTTCCTGTTCCGGTATCTGCGTTGGTGGGGGCCGTTCGCGGCGGCGGTCGAGGACTGGCGCGAGGGCGACCGGCTGATCGCTCAGCTGCTGGACATGGGCGGCCGCCTGAACGAGGCGATCGCCGCACGTCGTCTCGACGACGCGACGCGCGCCGAGCTGCTGGGCGCGATCGACCGCCTCGACAACCGGCTGACCGAGCTCGAGAACACCTTCTCGTCCCACATGGGCGAGGCCGCGCGCGCCGCGACCGAGCTGGTGCTGGTTGGCCTCGGTGCCACCATCGTCGTGCTCTGGGCCATCGGCGTCGCCTTCGCCTCGCGCCTGATCCGTCGCCAGATCGCGCTCGATCGCCAGCTCGGATCCAGCGAGCAGCGCTTCCGCGACTTCGCCGACGTCGCGTCCGACTGGTACTGGGAAACCGACGCAGCACACCGCATCACGTATCTGTCGGAGCGGTTTCTCGCGGCCGCCGGCACCTTGGCCCAGTCCGCGCTCGGCCGGCAGGCGCTCGACTTCGTCCGCGAGCATGCCGACCGGGGCGACAATCGGAACGTCATGCCGGCGCTCAACGAGCGCCTGCCGTTCCGCGGGCTCAGGCTTCGCTACGAGCGCCCCGACGGCAGCGCCGGTTACTGGTCCCTCTCGGGCAAGCCGCATTTCGCCGCCGACGGCGCCTTCCTCGGATATCGCGGCGTCGGCACCGACATCACCGCGACGGTCTCGGACCAGCGCGTGCTGCGCGAGGCGAAGACCAGAGCCGAGGAAGCCAACCGCGCCAAGTCCGAGTTCCTCGCCAACATGAGCCATGAGCTCAGGACGCCGCTGAACGCCATCCTCGGATTCTCCGAGGTCATCAACGCCCAGGCATTCGGGCGAGAGGCGATCGATCGCTATTCGGCCTATGCCGACGACATCCACAAGTCGGGCCGTCATCTGCTCTCGATCATCGACGACATCCTCGACCTGTCGAAGATCGAGGCCGGCTATGCCGAGCTGGCCGAGGCCGAGACCACGCTCGACAGCGTCGTCCACGCCACGCGGAAGCTGTTCGGCGATCGCTTCGAGCGCGCCGATCTCAAGCTCACCGTCGCGATCCCGTCGCCGCCCGCCCGCATCCGGGTCGACGAACGCAAGCTGACCCAGGCGCTGGTCAATCTTCTCTCCAATGCGCTCAAGTTCACGCCGTCCGGCGGCAGCATCACGCTCGCCGGCGCGCTGCAGACCGATGGCGGGCTGGCGCTCACCGTCAGCGACACCGGCATCGGCATCGCGCCCGGCAAGATCGAGGTGGCGCTGGCGCCGTTCGGGCAGATCGAGTCCTCGTTCAGCCGCCAGCACCACGGCACCGGACTCGGCCTGTCGCTCGCCCGCTCCCTGATGGAGCTGCATGGCGGCACGCTGCTGCTCGACAGCACGCCCGGGTCCGGCACCACCGTGACCCTGCTGCTCCCGGCCTCGCGCGTGCTCCGGGCCGGGGCCTCGACCGCGGCGCTCGACTAGAGCGCGATCCGCTTCAGCGCGTCCGGGATATCATCGAAGCGCGCGACCGTCGCGGCTGCGGGGAGCTCCGACAACGGTACCCGCGCATAGCCGTAGGTGACGAGGACGAAGGGCACGCCGGCGGCTTCCGCAGTCGCCGCGTCGTGCTCGTTGTCGCCGATCATCACGGCATCCTCGCGTGCGAGGCCGAGGCGCCCGATCGCCTCCCGGAGCGGCGCCGGATCGGGCTTCCTGACCGGCAGCGTGTCGCCACCGATCACCGCGTCGAAGAAGCGGTCGATGCCGAGCGACTTCAGCACCGCATGGGTGACGCGCTCGGCTTTGTTGGTGCAGACGCCGAGGCGGCGGCCGTCGCGCTTGAGAAGCGCCAGGGTATCGACGACCCCGTCATAGGCGCGGGTCAAAGCCGACGGCTCGGCTTCGTAATAGGCGATGAAGCGCCGGGTCGCGGTCCGGCATTCCTCGGCTTCGGCGGATCCGGTCGCCTGGAATCCGCGCTCGACCAGCTTGGCGATGCCGTCCCCGACGAAGCCCCGAACCCGGTCGAGTTCGATCTCGGAACGGCCACACTCGCCCAGTACTTTGTTGAGCAGGCGCGCCAGGTCCGGGGCGCTGTCGATCAGCGTCCCGTCCAGGTCGAACACCACCGCTCGCGGCCACCCCATGGAACCAATCCCCGCTACTGGTTACAAAACGTGACTTCCCCGGAAGGCCGAGACCATGGCAAAGGTGTTTAGAAATTGCCTAAAAGTCTATCGATCCCCACGATGACCTCAGCACAATCCCTTGCCGTCGTCGTTCTTGCCGCCGGCAAGAGCACGCGCATGAAATCCGACCGCTCGAAGGTCCTGCACCCGGTCGCGGGCGTGCCACTCATCTCGCATGTGCTCGCCGCGGTAAAGGCTCTGAAGCCCGCCCGCACGATCGTCGTCATCGGTCCCGACGGCGACGAGGTCGCCAAGACCGTCGCCCCGCTCCCGACCGCCGTTCAGACCGATCGCCTCGGCACCGCCGACGCGGTGAAGGCAGCCCGGCCGCAGCTCAAGGGCTTCGCTGGCGACGTGCTGGTGATCTATGGCGATTCGCCGTTCCTGACCGCCGAGACCCTGAAGAAGATGGTCCGTCGCCGCCGGTCGGGGAAGACCAAGCCCTCGGTCGTCGTGCTGGGTTTCCGTCCTGCCGATCCCGCGCGCTACGGCCGCCTCGTGCTGTCCAAGGACGGCAGCCTGGAGCAGATCGTCGAATGGGCCGAGGCGAGCGAGGATCAGCGGAAGATCGGCTTCTGCAATTCCGGCGTCATGGTCATCGACGGGAAACGGCTTTCGGGCTTCCTCGACAAGGTCTCCAACAAGAACGCCAAGGGCGAGTACTACCTGACCGATCTCGTCGCGATCGCCCGCAAGCAGGGCCTGACCGCCGCGGCGATCGAGGCGCCGGCCGACGAGCTGCTCGGGATCGACAGCCGGGCCAACCTCGCCGATGCCGAGCGGCTGATGCAGCAGCGGCTGCGTGCCCGCGTCATGGATGAAGGGGCGACGCTGGTCGCGCCCGAAACCGTCTTCCTTTCCGCGGACACGAGGCTCGGTCGCGACGTCACGATCCATCCGCATGTGGTCTTCGGGCCCGGCGTCACCGTCGCCGACCGCACCGAGATCCGCTCCTTCAGCCATCTCGAAGGCGCGGTGATCGGCGAGGCGGCGACCATCGGACCCTTTGCTAGGCTGCGTCCCGGCACGCGCGTCGGCGCCGGCGCGCACATCGGCAACTTCGTCGAGCTCAAGGCGACCTCGCTCGGCGCCGGCGCCAAGGCCAATCACCTGGCCTATCTCGGCGACGCCTCGGTCGGCGCCAAGGCCAACATCGGTGCCGGCACGATCACCTGCAACTACGACGGCATCCTCAAGTACCAGACCGAGATCGGGGCCGGCGCGTTCACCGGAACGAACTCGACGCTGGTCGCACCGGTCCGTCTCGGCGCCGGCGCCTACGTCACCGCCGGCAGCGTGATCACCGAGGATGTGGAGTCGGACGCGATGGCCTTCGGGCGCTCGCGTCAGGTGGTGAAGCCGGGGCGCGCGCGGGAGTTCCGCGCCGCGCGACTGGCCGAAAAAGAATCGAAGAAGAAGGCATAAAGCGGCATGTGCGGAATCATCGGCATCCTCGGCAAGCGTCCGGTCGCGGGCCCGATCGTCGACGCGCTGAAGCGCCTCGAGTATCGCGGCTACGACTCCGCGGGCGTCGCCACCATCAACGACGGTGAGATCGATCGCCGCCGCGCCTCGGGCAAGCTGATCAACCTGGCGACCCTGCTCAAGTCCGAGCCGCTCAAGGGCGATGTCGGCATCGGCCACACGCGCTGGGCGACCCATGGCCCGCCCGTCGAGAAGAACGCCCATCCGCACGCGACCGAGCGGGTCGCGGTCGTGCACAACGGCATCATCGAGAACTTCGCCGAGCTGCGCGCCGAGCTTGAGAAGGCCGGTCGCGTGTTCGAGAGCGATACCGACACCGAGACCATCGCGCACCTCCTCACCCATCTGCTCGACAAGGGCCTCGACGCCGAGACCGCGATGGGCGAGGCGATGAAGCGCCTCGACGGCGCCTTCGCCTTCTGCGCTCTGATCAAGGACCGGCCGGACCTGCTGCTGGTCGCACGCCAGGGATCGGCGCTGGCGATCGGGCTCGGCGACGGCGAGAGCTACATCGGCTCCGACGCGATCGGCCTGGCGCCGCTGACCCGCAGGATCGTCTACCTCGAGGAAGGCGACTGGGCCGTCGTGCGCCGCGACGGCGTCACCGTCCACGACCGCACGGGCAAGGTCGTCGACCGTCCGGCGAAGATCACCGAGGTCACCGACGAGGAAGTGGGCAAGGGCAACCACGCCCACTTCATGGAGAAGGAGATCCACGAGCAGCCGGAAGTGATCGGCGACACGCTGGGCTACTACTACAACCCGGTGCGCCACCGCGTCGTGCTGCCGCCGCTGCCGTTCCGCATCGCCGAGGTGCCCCGCATCACCATCATCGCCGCCGGCACATCTTTCTATTCGGCGATGCTGGCGAAGTACTGGCTCGAGCGCATCGCGCGGCTCTCGGTCGAGGTCGATATCGCGTCCGAGTTCCGCTATCGCCAGCCGGAGATGCCGAAGGGCGGCGTCGCGATGTTCATCTCGCAGTCGGGCGAGACGCTCGACACGCTGGAGGCGCTCCGCTACGCGCGCTCGAAGAATCAGACCATCGTCAGCCTCGTCAACGTGCCTGACAGCTCGATGGCCCGCGAGGCCGACCTGTGCCTCCGGACCTACGCCGGCCCCGAGATCGGCGTCGCCTCGACCAAGGCCTTCACCACGCAGCTCTCGGTGCTCGCCTGTCTCACGCTCCATCTGGCGCGCGAATACGGAAAGCTCGACGGCGAGCAGATGGCGATCTACGCCGAGCAGCTGATCCGCCTGCCGGCGCTGGTGTCCGAGACTCTCCAGCTCGCCGAGCCGATGCGTGCGATCGCCGCCGAGGTGGCGAAGGCCCGCGACGTGCTCTATCTCGGCCGTGGCGCCTCGTACCCGATCGCCATGGAAGGCGCGCTCAAGCTCAAGGAGATCTCCTACATCCACGCCGAGGGCTATGCCGCCGGCGAGATGAAGCACGGGCCGATCGCGCTGATCACCGACGGCGTGCCGGTGATCGTGATCGCCCCGTCGGACGAGCTGTTCCAGAAGACCGCATCCAACCTGCAGGAAGTGCTGGCGAGAGGCGGCCGCGCCATCGTGCTGACCGACTCCACCGGGGCCGAGAAGCTCAGCGGCTCGAAGGCGCATGTCTTCACCGTGCCCAGGGCCGAACCGCTGGTGGCGCCGATCCTGTTCACGATCCCGGTGCAGCTGCTCGCCTATTACGTCGCCGTCGCCAAGGGCAACGACGTCGATCAGCCGCGCAACCTGGCGAAATCGGTGACGGTCGAGTAGCCCAGCCGAGTATCCGCGTCGTCCCTGTGGTTGACCCGCCTCGGGGTCCGGGTGTCGAATGCCCGGACTTCCCGAGGAGACGACCGATGCAAGCCAAAGCCCCGCCGCCGGCTTTGAAGGACACCAAGCTTCTGCGCGACCACGCCTATGTCGATGGCGCGTGGACCAAGGCCGACAGCGGCAAGACCTTCGCCGTCCGCAACCCGGCGACCGGCCAGACGATCGCCGAGGTCCAGGATCTAGGATCCAAGGAGACGCGCGCGGCGATCGAGGCGGCGAACGCCGCCTGGGGCCCCTGGCGGAAGAAGCTCGCCAAGGAGCGTTCGGCGATCCTGCGCAAATGGTTCAACCTGATGATGGAGAACCAGGACGACCTCGCGGTCCTCATGGTCTCCGAGCAGGGCAAGCCGCTGACCGAGGCCAAGGGCGAGGTCGCCTATGCCGCCTCCTTCGTCGAGTGGTTCGCCGAGGAGGCGAAGCGCGTCTACGGCGACACGATCCCGCAGCACGGTCCCGACAAGCGGCTGGTGGTGGTGAAGGAACCCATCGGCGTGGTCGCCGCGATCACGCCCTGGAACTTCCCGGCGGCGATGATCACCCGCAAGGTGGCGCCGGCCCTGGCCGCCGGCTGCACGGTGGTCGTGAAGCCGGCCGAGCAGACGCCGCTGACGGCCCTCGCCCTGGCCGAGCTCGCCGAGCGCGCGGGCTTCCCCAAGGGCGTGTTCAACATCGTCACCACCAACCAGGCGCCCGCCGTAGGCCTTGAGCTCACCACCAACCCGATCGTCCGCAAGGTTGGGTTCACCGGCTCGACCGAGATCGGCAAGATGCTGATGAAGCAATCGGCCTCGACCGTGAAGAAGGTCTCGCTCGAGCTCGGCGGCAATGCGCCGTTCCTGGTCTTCGACGATGCCGACATCGATGCCGCGGTCACCGGCGCGATGATCTCGAAGTACCGCAACACCGGGCAGACCTGCGTCTGCGCCAACCGCCTGCTGGTCCAGGACGGCGTCTACGACGCCTTCGCCAAGAAGCTGGCCGAGGCCGCCTCCAAGCTGAAGGTCGCCAACGGCCTCGAGGCCGGCGCGCAGCAGGGCCCTCTGATCGACGAGGCGGCGCTGGCGAAGGTCGAGGAGCATCTCGCCGACGCCAAGGCGAAGGGCGCCAAGGTGCTGCTCGGTGGCAAGCGACACGCGCTCGGCGGCACCTTCTACGAGCCGACCGTCGTCGTCGACGTGACGACGCAGATGAAGATGGCGCGCGAGGAGACCTTCGGGCCGGTGGCGCCGCTGTTCCGCTTCAAGACGGAAGAAGAGGCCATCCGCCTCGCCAACGACACCGAGTTCGGCCTCGCCGCCTATTTCTACAGCCGTGACATCGGCCGCGTCTGGCGGGTCGCCGAGGCGCTGGAGTACGGCATGGTCGGCATCAACGACGGATTGATCTCGACCGAGGTGGCGCCCTTCGGCGGCATGAAGGAATCCGGCATCGGCCGCGAAGGCTCGAAATACGGCATCGAGGAATTCGTCGAGATCAAATACCTCTGCATGGGCGGGATCTGATGGCCAAGTACGACTTCGACCTCTTCACCATCGGGGCCGGCTCCGGCGGCGTCGCCGGCTCGCGTCGTGCCGGCTCCTACGGCGCCAGGGTCGGGATCGCCGAGTCGGTCCGCGTCGGCGGCACCTGCGTGCTGCGGGGATGCGTGCCGAAGAAGCTGCTGGTCTACGCGTCCGAGTTCGCGCGCGCTTTCGACGATGCCGAGGGCTACGCCTGGACGGTCGGCGAGACCAAGGTCGACTGGGCCCAGATGATCGCCAAGAAGGACCGCGAGCTCGACCGGCTCAACGGCATCTATCTCAATCTGCTCAAGAACTCGAACGTGCAGCTGTTCGAGGGCCGCGCTAGGCTGATCGATGCGCATACGGTCGAGGTCGCCGGCAAGCGCGTGACCTCCGAGACCATCATGATCGCGACCGGCGGGCATGCGCAGCGCCCGCCGATCCCCGGCATCGAGCTGACGATGACCTCGGACGACATCCTCGACATGAAGGAGATCCCGAAGCATCTCGTGGTCGTCGGCGGCGGCTTCATCGCGGTCGAGTTCGCTTGCATCTTCCGCAATCTCGGTTCCGAGGTGACGGAGATCGTCCGCGGCGACAACATCCTGCGAGGCTTCGATCCCGACGTGCGTTCCTCGCTCGCCGACGAGATGAAGAAGCAGGGGATGACGCTCAAGCCCAACACCAACGTCACTTCGATCGAGAAGGGCGACAACGGTCTCGTCGTCGTCACCGACGTCGGCGAGCGGATCATCTGCGACCGCGTGCTCTATGCGACGGGCCGCGTGCCGAACTCGAAGGGATTGGGGCTCGAAGAGGTCGGCGTCCACGTGAACAAGATCGGCGCGGTCGCCGTCGACGAGTGGTCGAAGACCACGGTGCCGAACATCTACGCGGTCGGCGACGTGACGAACCGCATCAACCTGACGCCGGTCGCGATCGCCGAGTCCCGGGCGGTCGCCGAGACGCTTTACAACAACAACCCGATCAGGATGGACCACGACAATGTGCCGTCGGCGGTGTTCAGCCAGCCGCCGATCGGGCAGGTGGGCCTCTCCGAGGACGTGGCCCGCGGCATCTATGGCGAGGTCGACGTCTACGTGACGCGCTTCAAGCCGATGAAGAACACGCTCTCGGGCCGCGACGAGCGCACGATGATGAAGCTGGTCGTCGACGCCAAGACCGACCGCGTGCTCGGCTGCCACATGGTCGGGCCCGACGCGCCGGAGATCATCCAGGGCTTGGCGATCGCGGTGAAGTGCGGCGCCACCAAGCGCCAGTTCGACCAGACCGTCGGCATCCACCCCTCGGCGGCCGAGGAGTTCGTCACGCTCCGCGAGAAGCGGAAGGAGCCGGCGAAGGCGGCGGCGGATTAGCCGGGGGCGAACACCGATACCGGCTCGGCGAGGCCCTTCAGCGGGAAGCTGCCGAGCGCACGGGTCGTGCGCGAGACGGCCTTGGCGAAGGTCTCCGACAGCGCCATCGGCCACCCCTGGCTCGCGGCCAGCCCCTGCAGGCGCGAGGCGAGGTTCACCGCCGGGCCGATGCAGGTGAAGTCGAGCCGCGTCTCGCCGCCGATATTGCCGTAGGAGACCTTGCCGACATGGAGGCCGACGCCGATCCGCGTCGGCGTGTCGATGGTCTCGAGCGCGACGCAGGCGTCGTAGGCCTCCTCCGCCGCGGCGAGCGCGGCCGAGCAGGCGGCCTCCGGCCCCGCGGTAGCCGGGAAGATCGCGAGCACGCTATCGCCCATGAACTTCAGCACCTCGCCGCCATGCTTCTCGATCGCCGGCACCTGGGCCCCGAAGGTGTCGTTGAGCAGGCCGATCAGCTCGCCCGGCGACAGGGCTTCGGAAAGCGTGGTGAAGCCGCGGAGATCGGAAAGCCAGATCGCCGCCTCGAGCGTCGTCGTGTCGCCCCGGCTGATCTGGCCCTTGAGGATGCGTTCGCCGGCATGGTGGCCGACATAGACGTCGAGAAGGTTCGCGGCGGTACGGCGCAGGGTGTAGACCTCCGAGAGCCGCGTCAGCGGCGGCACCACGGACTCGATCGCGGCGACGGCCTCGTCGGTGAAACCGCCGGGAGCGGAGGTGCTCCAGGTCACGACGTGGTTCTCCCCGGAGAGATATCGAAGCGGTGACACCACGTAGTCGGTGATGCCCTCCTCGTCGAAGTCCTTGAGGATCGGGAAGTCGCGCGGGCAGTCGGGATCGGCAAGGCGTCGGCGGATGCCTTCTCCCTTGTCGAAGGCGTACCAGAGCGGGCTGTTCAGGTAGTCCGGATCCTCGACGATGGACCTTGGCGCCCGGAAGATCTCGACCGACTTTCCGGGCCGCCAGATGTAGCTGGCGCCGACGATGGTCGGGTGCAGCGTGCGGACGAAGAGCGCGACCCGCTCCAGCGGCACGCCGGCGGCGACCATCCGCTCGCAGGTCTCGCTGACGATCTTCTCGGGCCTGGGAGCGCCCGGCGCACCCTCGATCAGCCAATGGGCCAGCTCGTGGATCTTTGCCGAATCCGTGGTGGGCACGGTCAGCCTGCCAGCGCCTTGATCTCGACCTCGATGAAGGCGATCTCGCCCGGTCCGTCGTTGACGACGTCGTGCTCGACCCCGACCGGTCGCGAATAGGGCCGGCCGACCACCATCTCGGCCGGGCTTTCGCCGTCCTTCGACACTATCCGTAGCCGTCCGCCCTGGGTGGGCACCACCACATAGGCCATGCCGTGCCGATGCCAGCCAGTATGCGAGCCGGGCGGCAAACGGTATTCGGTGATCCGCACCCGCTCGTCGTCGGCCTTCACGGTGGCAATCGCGTCGCTGAGAGTCATGGGTCGCACTCCTTAGATTTCCTGCGCGCCTTGCCTAGACTAGCCCGGTTTCGTATAGGCTTGGGCCATTGAGTTGAGAGGAGTTGCGAACATGGCCGGCAAGTGGACCCCCGATTCCTGGCGGTCTCGGCCGATCCAGCAGCAGCCGCAATGGACCGACCTCAAGGCGCTCGAGGCGGCCGAGGCGGAGCTGCGCAAGTATCCGCCGCTGGTCTTCGCCGGCGAGGCCCGGAACCTGAAGGCGTCGCTCGCCCAGGTCGCCGAGGGCAAGGCCTTCCTTCTCCAGGGCGGCGACTGCGCGGAGTCCTTCGCCGAGTTCTCGGCCAACAACATCCGCGACACCTTCAAGGTGCTGCTGCAGATGGCGGTGGTGCTGACCTTCGGCGCCGCGTGCCCGGTGGTGAAGGTCGGCCGCATGGCCGGCCAGTTCGCCAAGCCGCGTTCGGAGAACACCGAGAAGCAGAACGGCATCGAGCTGCCGTCTTACCGAGGCGACATCGTCAACGCGATGGAGTTCACGCCCGAGGCGCGCCAGCCCGATCCGCAGCGCCAGCTCCGCTGCTACAACCAGGCCGCGGCGACGCTCAACCTGCTGCGCGCCTTCGCCCAGGGCGGCTTCGCCAACCTGCAGAAGGTCCATGCCTGGAACCTGGGCTTCGTCTCCAAGAGCCCGGCCGGCGAGCGCTATCAGGAACTCGCCGACCGCATCCAGGAATGCCTGGGATTCATGGCCGCCTGCGGCCTCACGCCCGACACGATTCCGGCGCTACGCGAGACCGATTTCTACACCAGCCACGAGGCGCTGCTGCTGGGATACGAGCAGGCGCTCACCCGCGTCGATTCCACCAGCGGCGACTGGTACGACTGCTCGGCGCACCTGATCTGGATCGGCGACCGCACGCGCCAGCCCGACGGTGCCCATGTCGAGTTCTTCCGCGGCGTGAAGAACCCGCTCGCCTTCAAGTGCGGCCCGTCGCTCACGCCCGACGATCTGCTCCGCCTGATCGACACGCTGAATCCGGCGAACGAGGCCGGCCGCCTCACGCTGATCTGCCGCATGGGCGCCGACAAGGCCGACAAGGTGGTGCCGCTGATCCGCGCGGTGAAGCGCGAGGGCAAGAGCGTGGTCTGGGCCTGCGATCCGATGCACGGCAACACGGTCAAGTCCTCGACCGGCTATAAGACCCGCGCCTTCGACCGCATCCTCGCCGAGGTGCGCGGCTTCTTCGCCGCCCATCAGGCCGAGGGCACCTATGCCGGCGGCGTGCATTTCGAGATGACCGGCCAGGACGTGACCGAGTGCATCGGCGGCGCCCAGGCGATCGACGAGCACGCGCTGGCCGATCGCTACCACACCCATTGCGACCCGCGTCTCAATGCCAGCCAGTCGATCGAGCTCGCCTTCGAGATCGCCGATCTGCTGAAGCGAGAGCGCGAGGCGCTGGCGCAGCCCCGCGTCGCGCTGGCTGGCTGACGCCGGCTCAAAGGCCCCTAGTGACGGCCACCCTCCCGGCCGCAAGCGAGTCCCAGATGCAGCCTCGTTCCGAGGACGTGCCGCGCTACGCCGACGCCTATTTCCTCAAGACCAAGGCGTGCGTCGAGCATTTCGGCGACACCAACGTCACCTACGCGGTGTTCATGCGCCGCCCGGTGACGTCGGCGCCGAGGCTCGCGGTCGAATGGATCCGGGCGATGGCGGACGCGCGCAAGACCAAGGTCGACATCGACCTCCGCTACAAGGAAGGCTCCTGGGTCGGTGCCGGCGAGCCGATCATGTATCTCTCGGGCTCGCTCTTCCATCTGGTCGATCTCGAGACCATCTATCTGCAGAAGCTGGGTGCGGCCTGCGTCGCCGCCTACAACGCCTACACCATGTGCGTGGATCTGCCGAAGACAGCCTTCATGGCATTCGATGCCCGCCATTGCGCCGGCGCGGAGATGGCCGAGCTGATGGCCTATGGCGCCTCGGTCGGCTCGGCCAAGGCGAAGGCCAAGGTCGGCGCGCTCGGCTTCGTCGCCAACGCCACGGACGCGACCGCGCATTACTTCGGCCAGCAGCGCGGCCGCGGCACCATGCCCCACGCGCTGATCGGCTATGCCGGCTCGACCATGCGCGCCGCCGAGATGTTCCACGAGACCCATCCGTCCGAGGCGATGACGGTGCTGGTCGACTATTTCGGCCTCGAGATCACGGACTCGCTCGCGGTCTGCAGGCGCTTTCCCGAGCTCGCGGCCGAGGGCAACCTCTCGGTCCGCATCGACACGCATGGCGGCCGCTACGTCGAAGGCCTCGACGTCGGTGCCTCCTACGCGGTGCTGGAGCGCAATGTGCCGGAGGCGACCCGCGGCTACCGCTCGGAGGCGGAGCTTCGGCACCTGATCGGACCCGGCGTCTCGGCGGCGGCGATCTGGCACGTGCGCGAGCAGCTCGACCGCGCCGGCTTCCCCAAGGTCAAGATCGTCGCCTCGTCCGGGTTCACGCCGGCAAAGTGCAAGGTGATGGCGGTCGCGCGCGCGCCGGTCGATGCGATCGGCACCGGCTCGTACCTGCCGGAGAACTGGAGCGAGACCTACGCCACGGCCGACATCGTCCAGTACGACGGCAAGCAGCGTGTGAAGGTCGGGCGCGAGTTCCTTCTGCGCCGGCCGGGATGAGGTCATGACCGGCACCAAGACACCGGACGACCGGGTTCCGATCCAGCCGTTCTTCGACGACCTGAAGAAGCACCTGAAGAAGACGACGGCCGAGAGCCTCACGGCCAACAAGACGCCGAGGCAGGTGCATGCCGTCGCCGATACGGTGATGCAGGCGTTCTCCTCCAGCGTCGCCGGGCTCGAGAAGCTGGCGCCGCCCGAGAAGCCGATCGCCTGCAAGAAGGGCTGCGCGCATTGCTGCCACCTGACGGTGCTGACCGACGGCGCAACGGTGCTGCGCATCGCCGAGCATGTCCGCACGAACATGAACCAGGCCGAGCGCATGCTGCTCGACATGCGCCTCATCGTCTACGAGGACAAGGTCGAGAGGATGACGCAGAGCCAGCGCAGCATGGCTCGCCTTCCTTGCCCGCTGCTGGTCGACGGCGTCTGCTCGGTGCACGAGGTCCGGCCCCTGATCTGCCGTGCCTTCAACTCCTATGACGCCGAGATCTGCGACCGGCAGATCCATGGCGGCGGCTCGACCCGCGAGATCCCGTCCTGGGACGTGCCGTGGCTGCTCGGCCTCGCCCTCGATGCCGGCCTCAAGGAGGCGTTGGTCGAGTCCGGCTACAAGGACGGCGACATCGAGCTGGGCCTGGCGCTCAAGGCGGCGCTCGACCATCCGCATGCCGACGAGCGCTGGCTCGCCGGTGACCGGATCTTCGCCAAGTCCGCCTGGAAGGCGCGGAAGCCGTGACCGCCCCAGCAACGAATGACCGGCTCGTCCTCGCGCTCGCCCAGGTGAATCCGACCATGGGCGACGTCGCCGGCAACCGCGACAAGCTGCTCAAGGCGCGCGAGGAGGCGAAGAAGCTCGGCTGCGACCTCGTCGTGCCGGGCGAACTCGCGCTCTCGGGATATCCGCCGGAAGACCTGGTGCTGAAGCCGGCCTTCCTCGATGCGCTCTCCGGCGCGGTGGACGAGATCGTCCGGGCGACGTCCGACGGCGGCCCGGCGATCCTCATCACGACGCCCTGGCGCGTCGACGGCAAGACCTACAACGCGGCGCTCCTGGCCGACGGCGGCAAGATCACGGCGACGCGCCTCAAGCACGACCTGCCGAACTACGGCGTCTTCGACGAGAAGCGCGTGTTCGCCGCCGGCCCGATGCCGGGTCCGATCGCGTTCCGCGGCGTCCGCCTCGGCGTCCTGATCTGCGAGGACATGTGGACGCCGGACGTGACCGAGACGCTGGAGGAATCCGGCGCCGAGATCCTGATCGTCCCCAACGGTTCGCCCTACGAGCACGACAAGCTGCACGAGCGGATCAACCTCGCCGTCGCCCGCATCGTCGAGAGCAACCTGCCGCTGGTCTATGTGAACCAGGTCGGCGGCCAGGACGAGATCGTCTTCGACGGCGGCTCCTTCGTCGTGGGATCCGACCGCCTGCTGAAGGCGCAGCTTCCGGCGTGGACGGAAGCCGTGCGCGCCGTCGCCTTCGAGCGGAGGAACGGCGCCTGGATCGCAAGAGGCGAGGTCGCCAAAGTCGCCGATGGCCTCGAGTCGATCTACCAGGCGATGGTGCTCGGCCTTCGCGACTACGTCGAGAAGAGCAGATTCCCGGGCGTGATCCTCGGCCTCTCCGGCGGCATCGACTCGGCGCTGTCGGCCGCGGTCGCGGTCGACGCGCTCGGACGCGACAAGGTGCGTGCGGTGATGATGCCGTCGCCCTACACCAGCCAGGACAGCCTGGACGACGCCGCCGAATGCGCGCGGCTCCTCGGCATCCGCCTCGACACCATCTCGATCGAGCCGGCGATGGCGGCCTTCGATGGCATGCTGAAGCCGCTGTTCGAGGGCAGGGGCCCGGACATCACGGAAGAGAACCTGCAGAGCCGGGCGCGGGGCGTAACCCTGATGGCGCTCTCCAACAAGCTTGGCCATATGGTGCTCTCGACCGGCAACAAGTCTGAGATGTCGGTCGGCTACGCGACCCTCTACGGCGACATGTGCGGCGGCTACGCGATCCTGAAGGACGTCTACAAGACGACCGTGTTCGAGCTCTGCCGCTGGCGCAACCAGGCGCTGCCCGAGGGATCAAGGGGGCCGGCCGGGCGCGTGATGCCCGAGCGCGTGATCACCAAGCCGCCGTCCGCCGAACTCAAGCCGAACCAGACCGACCAGGACACGCTGCCGCCCTACGACAAGCTCGACGACATCCTCTCCTGCCTGATCGAGGGCGAGATGCGGGTCGAGGAGATCGTCGCCCGCGGCCACGACGAGGCGACGGTCCGGCGCGTGTGGCGCATGCTCGATCGGGCCGAGTACAAGCGCCGCCAGGCTCCGCCCGGCGTCAAGATCACCCGCCGCGCTTTCGGCCGCGACCGCCGCTACCCGATCGTCAACGCGTTCCAGAAGTAGCGGCGATGACCCTCGTCCGCTTCGCGCCGAGCCCGACCGGCCGGCTGCATGTCGGCAACATCCGGACCGCCCTGGTCAACTGGCTGTTCGCGCGCCAGCAGGGCGGCCGGTTCCTTCTGCGCCTCGACGACACCGACACCGAGCGCTCGACCGACGAGTTCGCGCGCGGAATCGAAGAGGATCTTCGCTGGCTCGGGCTCGCCTGGGACCTGTTCGACCGGCAGTCGGACCGCCTGCATCGCTACGCCGACGCTGCCGAGCGCCTCAAGGGTGCCGGCCGGCTCTATCCGTGCTTCGAGACGCCGGAGGAGCTGTCGCTGAAGCGGAAGGCGCAGGTCAACGCCGGCAAGCCGCCGGTCTATGACCGCGGTGCGCTCAGGCTGTCGGAATCGGAACGGACGGAGATCGCGAAGACCGTCGTCCCGCACTGGCGGCTCAGGCTCGAGCCGGGGCGGATCGAATGGAACGACCGCGTGCGCGGTCCCGTGCATTTCGAGGCGGAGAACCTTTCCGACCCGGTGCTGCTGCGGGCCGACGGCCGGCCGATCTACACGCTGGCGACCGTCGTCGACGACATCGACCTCGGCGTCACCGACGTGATCCGCGGCGAGGACCATGTCGCCAACACCGCGATCCAGATCCAGCTCTTCCAGGCGCTCGGCGCGGCGGTCCCGCATTTCGCGCACATGACGCTGATCGCGGATGCCGCCGGAGAGGGTCTGTCGAAGCGGCTCGGCAGCCTTTCGATCGCGAGCCTGCGCGAGGACGGCATCGAGCCGATGACGATCAACAGCCTGCTCGCCCATCTCGGCACCTCGGATGCGGTCGAGCCCTATCTCTCGCTCGGCGATCTCGCGAAGCATTTCGACCTCGGCCATTTCGGCCGCGCCACGCCGAAGTTCGATCCGGAAGAGCTGCCGCGCCTCAACCACCGGCTGATCCAGCATCTGGACTACGCGTCGGTGAAGGATCGCCTGCCGCCCGGCGCCGACGAGCGTGCCTGGCTCGCCCTCCGGCCCAACCTGACGCGCGTCGCCGACGTCGCCGAGTGGCTGCCGGTGATCCATGGCCCGATCCGTCCTGAGGTCGCCGATCCCGCCTTCGCCGACGCGGCGGCGGCGCTGCTGCCGCCCGAGCCTTGGAGCGAAGCGACCTGGGCCGAGTGGACGAAAGGCGTCGCCAAGGCGACCGGCCGGAAGGGCAAGGAGCTCTATCTGCCGCTCCGGCTCGCGCTGACCGGTCGTTCGCATGGACCCGAACTCAAGTCTTTGCTAGTCCTCATCGGCCGCGAGCGGGCGCTCGCGCGACTGAATCGAAAGGAGGCGTAGCCGGTACCATGGGTCTCAAGCTGCACAACACGCTCTGGAGGAAGAAAGAGGAGTTCCAGCCCCTCGATCCGAACCATGTGCGCATGTATGTGTGTGGCCCCACCGTCTACGACTTCGCGCATATCGGCAACGCCAGGCCGGTAATCGTCTTCGACGTGCTCTACAGGCTGCTGAAGCGCCTGTATCCGGACGCGAAGGTCACATATGTCCGAAACGTCACCGACATCGACGACAAGATCAACGATCGCGCGGCGGCGAACAGCGAGACCATCCGCAACCTGACCGACCGGACGCTGAAGCAGTATCGCGAGGACATGGGGGCGCTGATCACGTTCCCGCCGGACCACGAGCCGCGCGCGACCGAGTTCATCGGCCCGATCATCAAGATCGCGCAGAAGCTGATCGACAAGGGCCATGCCTACGCCGCCGAGGGGCACGTGCTGTTCAGCGTTCCCTCGATGCCGAACTACGGCAAGCTCTCGGGCCGCAACCGCGACGAGATGGTCGCCGGCGCGCGTGTCGACGTGGCGCCCTACAAGCGCGATCCCGCCGACTTCGTTCTGTGGAAGCCGTCCCGCGACGACCAGCCGGGCTGGGACAGTCCCTGGGGCCGCGGTCGTCCGGGCTGGCACATCGAGTGCTCGGCGATGGCGATGGAGCTGCTGGGCGAGAGCTTCGACATCCATGGCGGCGGGCTGGACCTGATCTTCCCGCACCACGAGAACGAGAACGCGCAGAGCTGCTGCGCCACCGGCTCCTGGCCGATGGCGCGCTACTGGCTTCACAACGGCATGCTCAATTTCGGCTCCGAGAAGATGTCGAAGTCTCTCGGCAACTTCCGGACCGTGAACGAGCTGCTGCGCGACGCACCGGGCGAGGCGCTCCGCTACTACATGCTGACGGGCCACTACCGCCAGCCGCTAGAGTGGACCAACGAAGGGCTCAAGGAGCAGAAGACCGCGCTCGACCGCCTCTACCAGGCGCTCCAGGCCGCCAACGATGCGCCGCCCGCCAACGACGTGCCGTTGCCGGTGATGGCGGCGCTCGAGGACGACCTCAATACGCCACTGGCGATCTCGCACCTGCACGAGATCGCGAGCCAGCTCAACAAGGCGACCGATCCGGCCGAGAAGCGCCGGCTCGCCGGCGAGCTGCGTGCGGCCGGCGGCGTGATGGGCCTGCTGCAGGCCGATGCCGTCGCCTGGTTCCGCTGGCAGCCGGCGGGTGCCGCGAGCCTCGACGAGACCGAGATCGCGGGCATGATCCAGCGGCGCCTGCAGGCCCGGAAGGCGAAGAATTTCGCCGAGGCCGACCGCATCCGCGACGAGCTCAAGGCCCAGGGCGTGATCCTCGAGGACACCGCCGGCAACACGACCTGGAAGCGCGCGAGCTAGCGCCACCTCCCGGAACCCACTCCCGCTCCCCTTAGAACCCTCCCCCGGCTTGCCGGGGGAGGGCAGGGTGGGGCCCGAGCGGGGCGAGCCTGTGACAGGCGTCACTCGACCGCTTCATCTTCCCTCGCCAATATCGGGTTCGATTATTCGATCGCGCGAGCCCCCACCCCATCCCTCCCCCGCGTACGACGCGAGGGAAGGGGTAAGACAAGAGACCCGATTTCAATGGCGATCCTCTTCAAGGCCGACCCCGACGACATCGCCGCCTGGACCCGGGCGCTCGAGCCGTTGCTGCCCGAGGTCGAGCTGCGCGTCTGGCCGGATGTCGGCAATCCGGCCGACATCGACTTCTGCGTCGGCTGGGCCTTCCCGCAAGGCTCGCTGGCGAAGCTGCCGAACCTGCGCGGCCTGCAGTCGCTGGGCGCCGGCGTCGATCATGTCTTCCGCGACACCGCCTTGCCGCCGAAGCTTCCGATCTCGCGCATCGTCGATCCGTCGATGACCGAGGACATGACGCACTGGATCGTCCTCAACGTGCTCCGCTTCCACAAGCAGGACCCCGAGTACCGGAAGCTGCAGGCCGAGGGCCGCTGGCACGAGCTGCCGGCGCCGATGTGGCAGAAGCGCCGCATCGGCATGATGGGCCTGGGCGAGCTCGGCGGGCACGCGCTCGCCCGGCTCAAGCTGTTCGGCTTTCCGCTCGCCGGCTGGAGCCGGACCAAGAAGAAGATCGAGGGCGTCGAGACCTTCTTCGGCGACGAGGGCCTCAAGCCGTTCCTCGCCCGCACCGACATCCTGATCGTGCTGCTCCCGCATACGCCCGCGACCGAGGACCTGCTGGATCGCAAGCGCCTGTCGTGGCTGCCGAAGGGCGGCTTCGTCATCAATGCGGGCCGCGGCAGGCTGATCGTCGACGCGGACCTGGTGGCGCAGCTCGATTCAGGCCATCTCGGCGGGGCGGCGCTCGACGTCTTCCGCGAGGAGCCGCTGCCGGCGCCGCATCCGTTCTGGAAGCATCCGAAGATCATCGTGACGCCGCACGTCTCGGCGCCGACGCTGGCCGCCACCGCGGCACCGCAGATCGTCGAGAACTATCGTCGCGCGCTCGCCGGGCGGCCTCTCCTGCACCCGGTGGATCGCGACCGCCTCTACTGACCGTGCCGCCGGATCGGGAAGACGAGATCGAGGCCGGCGGACGCAAGGTCCGCATCCGCCCGATCCGGCCCGAGGACGAGTCGAACCTGCATGCGTTCTTCGCGAAGCTGTCGCCCGAGGACGTGCGCATGCGCTTCCTGCAGCCGCTCAAACGGCTGCCCGAGCCGCTGGGGCACCGGCTCAGTCATCTCGATCCCGGCCGCGAGATGGCGCTGGTGGCCTACGATGCGCCCGACGACATCCTCGGCGTCGGCCGGCTGTCGGCTTCCGGCAAGGCGGCGGAGTTCGCGCTGACGGTCCGCACCGACAGCCAGGGGCTGGGGCTCGGCCACGCGCTGATGACCCGCATCCTCGGATTCGCCTGGTGGTGGGCGATCGACGAGGTGTTCGGCGACGTGCTCGCCGAGAACGCCAAGATGCTCGATCTCTGCCGCTCGCTCGGCGGCGAGGTCAGGCAGAACCCGGCGGATTCGACGCTGCTGCGAGTGGTCTTCCGGCGTCCCGCGAATCGAAGCGGAGCTTGAGCAGCAGCAGCCCGACCGTGAGGCTGCCGCCGACGATGTGGCCGAAGATCGAGGCCCAGGCATCCAGCATCAGCACGTAGGCGAAGCCGAAACCGTAGGCCACGACCTGAAGCACCAGCCAGGCCAGCGATATGTCCCCAGCGCTGCGCGTCTTCCAGGTCTTGAGCAGCTGCGGGACCAGGGAGGCGAGCCCGATCATCACCGCCACCAGCCCGATCGCCTCGACCACCAGCTTGTCCATGGATTGCAGCCTCCCCCGGTGCCATATCTGTATCCTGTCGGCGCTCGACCGCCGACTGACCGCATGTTACGGATTTATGTCATGCGTATCGGCTTCCGCATCGTCCTGGCAATGGCCCTCGCCCTTGTCGCGGTGTTCCCGGCCCGCGCGCAAGAGGAGATTCGTGGTCGTGCCACCGTCGTTTCGGCCGACACCCTGGAAGTCTCGGGCAAGCGTTATCGCCTGTTCGGCATCATCGGCCCCTCGAAGGACCAGAAGTGCCTGGCCGGGGCGCTCCCCTGGCTCTGCGGCAACGCCGCCTACAACCACTTGCGCGAGCAGGTCGAAGGCAAGCTGGTGACATGCGTCGACAAGGGAATCACCGACGACAAGAAGCCGACCGCCTTCTGCAAGGCCGAAGGCAAGGACCTCGGCTACGTCCAGGTGCGGAATGGCTGGGCCAACGCCGATCCCAAGACCGGTGCCGACTACCAGACCGCCGAGATGGCGGCGAAGGGGTCGAAGATCGGGTTCTGGAAAGGCGCGAAGTAGCCTTCGCGCCGGCCGCCGTCGCCGGGGCCACATGAACGTCGCCACCAAGCTCGACCCGCTGGTCATCGGCGCGGTGCTGGCCGCGGCCCTGATCCACGCCACCTGGAACGCGCTGGTCAAGTCAGACAACAGCGATCGCTTGGTCACGCTCGCCGTGGTCATGAGCGTCGGATCGGTGATCGGCCTCTTCTTCGCGCCGTTCGTGGCGATCCCGAAGGCGGAAGCCTGGCCGTGGCTGATCTCCTCGGTGCTCATCCACTGCTTCTATTACTACTTCCTGCTCCAGGCCTACGCGCATGGGGATCTCAGCTTCGTCTATCCGATCGCGCGAGGGCTGGGGCCACTGCTGGTCGCGGTCTTCTCCGGCGCGCTGCTTTCGGAGCACCTCTCGTTCCGAGAAGCGATCGGCGTCCTGCTGGTATCGGTCGGTCTTGCGGGCGTCGCCTTCGGTCGCGGCCTGCCGCGCGGCCTCGACACCCGCGCGGCGGTCTTCGCCGCGCTCACCGGAGTCACGATCGCCGGCTACACCGTGACCGACGGCATCGGCGCGCGCACGTCCGAGGATCCGCTCGCCTACATCGTCTGGCTCAACATCATGGAGGGACCCTGGGTCCTTCTCGTGGCGCTGCGGCTCCGGGGCTGGGGCGTGGTCCGTCACCTGCGCGTGCATTGGTGGCGGGGAGCTGCCGGCGGCACGCTCGCCACGTTCGGCTACGGCATCGCGATTTGGGCCTTGAGCCTCGGCTCGATGGCGCATGTCGCGGCGATCCGCGAGACGTCGGTGCTGTTCGCCGCGCTGATGGGCACCTTCATCCTTCGCGAAAGCCTCGGGCGCCGGCGCATCGTCGCCGCCCTTTTCGTCGTGATCGGACTCTTGACCATGAACCTCAGATTCGGATGACAGCGATGACCGACCTCGACCAGCGTGAACTCGCCCTTCTCGCCATCGCCCGAGAGGCGGGCGAGCTCGCCCGCCGCCGTTTCCTCGACCGCTCCAGCTTCACCGTGAAGTTCAAGGGACCGCAGGACTTCATCACCGAGGCCGATGGCGACGTCGAGCGCCTGATCACCGGCCGGATCGGCGCCGCGTTCCCGGGCGACACCTTCCTCGGCGAGGAGACCGGCGGCACGCCTGGCCGGCGCGTCTGGGTGATCGATCCCATAGACGGGACCGCCAACTTCGCGCGCGGCATCGCGCATTTCTGCGTGTCGATCGCCTTCGTCGAGGACGGCAAGATCCAGCTCGGCGCGATCTACCAGCCGATGAGCCGCGAGATGTTCGCCGCGCGCCTCGGAAGGGGAGCCACGCTCGACGGCGTGCCGATGAAGGTGACGTCGACCGCGAAGATCGACGAGGCCGCGGTCGAGCTCGGCTGGTCGAAGCGCCGGCCGAACAAGGACTATACCGACACGGCGCTGCGCATCCTCGAAGCCGGCGCGAGCTTCCGCCGCTGCGCCTCGGGCGCGCTGGGCCTGGCCTCGGTCGCGGCGGGCAGGACCGACGCCTACTTCGAGCGTCACATCAATTCGTGGGATTGCCTCGCCGGCATCCTGATGGTGAACGAGGCTGGCGGCTGGGCGAACGACTTCCTGGTCGGCGACGGGCTCACCAAGGGCGGCCCGGTGCTCGGTACCAACGCGCTGCTGAAGGACGCCGTCGCGAAGCTGGTCGACGCGGACCGGGGCTAGCCGAACAGCTTGTCGATGTCGGCCTGGCTCGCGTTCCCGGCCTCGTCGCCGGCCGGGCCGTGGAGCGCCATGTCGCCGTCCCGCTTCTCGATCGAGGGCGGCAGCGGCATGGTCTTGAGCTCGTCCTCGCCCCATATCGCCATCATGTTGGCGACGCGCTCCTCGATGAAGGCCAGCGTCCGCACCACCTTGGTGATGCGCTGGCCGGTGAGGTCCTGGAAATTGCAGGCTTCGTAGATGCGGACGACCTGATCGGCGATGTCGTTGACCTTCGCCATCTGGTAGCCGTCGGCGACGAGCGTCTTGAGCTCGGCGACGGCCTCGTCGATCTGCTCGGCGGCGGACATGATCCCGTTGGTCGCGGCCTCGGTCGCGGACACCACCTCGCCGAGCTGGCTGGAGGCCTGGGTCAGCTTGTCGTCGCTGGCGAGCGGATGTCGGAGCTGGGCGATCTCGGCCTTGGTGGTGCGGATTCGCCCGGCGATATCGCTGATCTCGGTGCGGATCCGCTCGATCTCCTGGTGGTCGCTTCCGACCATGCGCTCGATCTTGCCGTCGAGCCCCTGGATCGCGGAGAGGATCGGCCCAAGGTCGGCGGCGGCGACCGGCGCCTGCGCGATCACCGTCTCTGCCTCGATGGGGCGCCCCTCGCGGCGCGCGAGCTGGAGCTCGGCGGTGAACGGCCGGGTCGAACGAGTCATGCGCACTCACTCCCTTTCGCGCAAAGCGCGCGAAGGGTCGAAGGCTAGCGGCGAAATAGTAAGGTATTGGTTAACGGTGACTGCAGAGGGCGAGATGACCGACGAGACCATGAAGGGCCTGGGCCGCGGCCTGACCAACTATGGCGACCTGGATTTCGCCCTTTATCTCCGCCGGTCCTTCGCCCGCTCGATGGGCTACTCGGAGGCGATGCTGGCCCGGCCGGTGGTCGGCATCGTCGATACCTCGTCGGGCTACAACAACTGCCACCGGAACCTGCCGGAGCTGATCGAGGCGGTGAAGCGGGGCGTGCTCGCCGCCGGCGGCTTGCCGGTCGTCTTCCCGACGATCTCCCTGGGCGAGGTGTTCCTGACGCCGACCAGCCTCAAGTTCCGGAACCTGATGGCGCTCGACACCGAGGAGATGATCAAGGCGCAGCCGATGGACGCGGTGGTCGCGGTCGGCGGCTGCGACAAGACGGTGCCGGCGCAGCTGATGGCGCTGGCGTCGGCCGGCAAGCCCGCGATCCAGCTTCTCGCCGGGCCGATGCTGACCTCGGGATATCGCGGCGAGCGGCTGGGTGCCTGCACCGACTGCCGGCGCTTCTGGGGGCGCTACCGCGCCGGCGAGATCGACAAGGCCGAGATCCACAAGGTGGAGAGCCAGCTCGCCACCACCGCCGGCACCTGCGCGGTGATGGGAACCGCCTCGACCATGGCGACGATCGCCGAGACCCTGGGCCTGGCGCTGCCGGGCACCGCGGCGATCCCGGCCGTGCATGCCGACCGGCTTCGTGCCGGCGAGGCATCCGGCGTGGCGGCGCTCGAAGCGGCGCGGCGCGGCCTCACGCCCGACAAGCTGATCACGCCGAAATCGGTCGAGAACGCCCTGACCGTGCTGCTCGCGGTCGGCGGATCGACCAACGCGGTGCTGCATCTCGCCGCAATCGCGGGCCGCGTCGGCATCCAGCTCGACCTCAAGCGGTTGAACGAGCTCTCCGACCGCACGCCGGTGATCGTCGACCTCAAGCCCACCGGCCAGCACTACATGGAGAACCTGTTCGAGGCCGGCGGCGTCGGCGCGGTGCTGCGTGAGCTCAAGCCGCTGCTGCATCTCGACTGCCTCACCGTCACCGGCGAGACGCTGGGCCAGCGCCTCGACCAGCCCGATGCCTGGGTCGACCGCAAGGTCGTCCGCCCGCTGAGCGACCCGTACCTGCCCTATGGCGGCCTCGTCGCGCTGTTCGGCTCGCTGGCGCCGCGGGGCGCGATCCTGAAGCGTTCGGCCGCCGATGCGCGCCTGTTCGAGCGCGAGGGCAGGGCCGTCGTGTTCGACGGGCTCGAGGATCTCGCGCGGCGCATCGACGATCCCGCGCTCGACGTGACGCCCGACGACTTCCTGGTCATGAAGGGCGCGGGCCCGACATCGGCCTCCTGCATGCCGGAGGCGGGCTACCTGCCGATCCCCTCCAAGCTCGCCAAGGCCGGCGTGAAGGACATGGTCCGGATCTCGGACGCGCGCATGAGCGGCACCGCCTTCGGCACCGTGGTCCTGCACGTGACCCCGGACGCCGCCTCGGGCGGGCCGCTGGCGAGGGTTCGGTCGGGCGACCGCATCCGGCTCTCGGTCAAGGACCGGCGGATCGACCTGATGGTCCCGGACGAGGAGCTGGCCCGCCGGCCGCTGCCGGGGCCGCCGGCGCCCGGTCGCGGCTACGACCGCCTCTATGCGCGCGAGATCACCCAGGCCGACCAGGGCTGCGACTTCGATTTCCTCAGGGCGAAGCCGGACCGTTCCTGATTCTTAATCTCTTGGTCACTCTTCGTTCTCCATCCTTCAGGGCGATGGGCGGCAGGAGCGAGATGAGGTAAAGGAGCGTTTCAAACCCGTCGGGCTGCGTCCGACGGGTCTTTCGATTGGGCGAAACCAGATACGAGCTGTACGTGTCGCACGCCAATGCCCCGTCCGCGGGCAACCACGCCTCCTTCGCCCGTCTGATGCTCGGCGCCATCGGCGTCGTCTATGGCGACATCGGAACCAGCCCGCTCTACGCGATGAAGGAGAGCTTCCTCGGCGCGCACTCGGTCGAGCTGACGGCGGCCCATGTCTACGGCGTGCTGTCGCTGGTGTTCTGGTCGGTCACGCTGCTGGTCTCGATCAAGTACGTGATGATCATCATGCGCGCCGACAACAAGGGCGAGGGCGGCAGCTTGGCGCTGCTGGCGCTGGTGAGCCGGTCGGTGCAGGGGACGCGGACCTCGTTCTTCGTCCTGGTGCTGGGCGTCTTCGCCGCGGCGCTGTTCTACGGCGACAGCATGATCACGCCGGCGATGTCGGTGCTGGGCGCGCTCGAAGGCCTGACGCTCGCCGCGCCGAAGCTCGAGGCCTATATCGTCCCGATGACGGTCGCGATCCTGGCCGGGCTCTTCGTCATCCAGCGCCGGGGCACCACCAGCGTCGGCCGCCTGTTCGGCCCGATCATGGTGCTGTGGTTCGTGACGCTGGCGGTCCTCGGCGTCATCGCGATCGCGAAGAATCCCTCGATCCTGTTCGCACTGAGCCCGACCTACGCGATCGACTTCTTCCTGACCGACCGGCTTCGGGCGTTCCTCACGCTCGGCACCGTCGTGCTCGCCGTCACCGGCGCCGAGGCGCTCTATGCGGACATGGGCCATTTCGGGCGCGAGCCGATCCGCCGGACCTGGTTCTTCTTCGTGCTGCCGGCACTGATGCTGAACTACATGGGCCAGGGCGCGCTGCTGCTCGACGAGCCCGAGGCCGTGGTCAACCCGTTCTACAGCCTGGCGCCCGACTGGGCGCTGATCCCGATGATCGTGCTGTCGACGATGGCGGCGGTAATCGCCTCGCAGGCGGTCATCTCGGGCGCCTTCTCGGTCACGCAGCAGGCGATCCAGCTGGGCCTTTTGCCGCGCATGCGGATATCGCACACCTCCTCGTCCGAGATCGGCCAGATCTACATCCCGTTCGTGAACTGGATCCTCGCCGTCTTCGTCGTGATCCTGGTGCTGGGCTTCGGCTCGACCAGCAATCTCGCCGCCGCCTACGGCATCGCCGTCACCGGCACGATGACGATCGACACGCTGCTCGCCTTCCTCTTCGCCCGCCGCGTGGCGAAGTGGTCGCTCGGCGCCTCGATCGCGCTGTTCGGCGCGTTCCTGGTGGTCGACCTGGCCTATCTCGGCGCGAACCTGGTGAAGATCCCGGACGGCGGCTGGTTCCCGCTCGGCATCGGCCTCGCCTTCTTCGTGCTGCTGACCACGTGGAAGCGCGGCCGCCAGCTCCTCTTCGCCAGGCTGCGCGAGGACACGATCCCGATGGACGTGTTCCTCCGGTCGAGCAAGAAGTCCGTGCATCGCGTGTCGGGCACCGCGATCTACATGACCGGCTCGGTCGACACCGTGCCGCATGCCTTGCTTCATAATCTGAAGCACAACAAGGTCCTGCACGAACGCAACATCATGCTGACCGTGGTGACCGCGGACATTCCGACTTGGCCGGAAGGCGAGCGGCTGGAGATCCGGGAGATGGGCTCCGGCTTCTGGCGCGTGGTGGTGCATTTCGGCTTCATGGACATCGCCGACGTGCCGAACGCGCTCAAGCTGGGCGCGGCCAAGGGACTGCCCATCGAGCTGTTCGAGACGTCCTTCTTCCTCAGCCGCGAGGCGATCAAGCCGTCGATCCGCCCGGGCATGCCGCTCTGGCGCGAGGCGCTGTTCGCCTGGATGTCGCGCAATGCGACCAGCGCGATGGACTTCTTCAAGCTGCCGCCCGACCGTGTCGTCGAGGTCGGCACCACGGTCGAGATCTAGCGGGGAAGCTTGCATGGTGACGGTGAAGGCGAGCGCGCTCGAGGAGTTCGTGCGCGACATCTTCGTCAAGGCCGGCTGCTCGGCGGCCGAAGGCGCGCGCGTCGGCAAGTACCTGGTGCAGGCGAACCTGACCGGCCATGACAGCCACGGCGTCGTGCGCGTGCCGCGCTACGTGCAGATGAAGAACGATGGCCTCATCGTCGCCGACCAGAAGGTCGAGGTGGCGGTCGAGACGCCGGTACTGGCGGTGGTCGACGCGCGCTACGGCTTCGGCCAGACGGCGGCGCCGCAGGCCGTCCAGATGGGCATCGACAAGTGCAAGGCGATGGGGCTTTCCGCCGTCGCGCTCCGCAACTCGGGCCATATCGGCCGCGTCGGCGACTGGGCGGAGATGGCGGCAGCTGCCGGCCTCGTCTCGGTCCACTTCGTCAACGCCGCGGGCTCGATCCTTGTGGCGCCGTTCAACGCGACCGAGAGGCGCTTCTCGACCGCACCTTACTGCGTCGGCGTTCCGCGTCCGGGCCAGTCGCCCCTGATCCTCGACTTCGCCACCTCGGTCGTCGCCGAGGGCAAGGTGCTGGTCGCAAGCAAGGGCGGGAAGAAGGTGCCGGACCACGCGCTGATAGGTCCTGACGGGAAGATGAGCGGCGACCCGCATCTCCTCTACGGCGAGTACGATTCCTGGCCCGGCCGCGACTACAAGCAGGGCACCGGCGCGATCCGCGCTTTCGGCGACCACAAGGGCTCGGGCCTCGCCTTCATGTGCGAGGTGCTGGGCGGCGCGCTCACGGGCACGGGCGCGGCGACGCCCGGCCGACGCTTCGCCAACGGCATGCTGTCCTTCTATGTCGATCCGAAGATCGTCGATCCCTCGAACTTCCTCTCGCCCGACCTCGCGCGTTTCGTCGACTGGGTGAAGACCGCTAAGCCGGTGCCGGGCGAGGAAGTGCTGGTGCCGGGCGAGCCCGAGGCCCGCATGCGCGCCGACCGCCTCAAGAACGGCGTGCCGCTGCCCGACGAGATCTGGCAGTCGCTGGTGACCACCGCCCGCCAGCTCGGTCTAGACGAGCGGCGGATCCAGGCAGCGGGGATTTAAGGAAGAGCCCCCACCCTAACCCTCCCCCGGCTTCGCCGAGGGAGGGGACTCGACTCGAGTTCCCTCCCTCGCGTCGTACGCGGGGGAGGGGTAGGGTGGGGGCGCTCCCCTTACTTCTTCTCGAAGTCGATCTTCTCGTCGACCGGCAGGCCCTGCAGGAAGCGCCGGAGGCAGTCGAGGCCCATTTCCACCGCGCCTAGGCGCACCCATTCGCGGCCGCCGAGCAAGCGGGCGTGGCGCGTGACGGTCTCGGCCGCCGTCGAGATCGCGATGCAGATCGTTCCGCCGAGCTCGACGCGGTCGGTGCCTTCGTCGAGGTCGACCAGGACGGCGAGCGCGTGGCTGGCGCCCGATTTCTCGCGGAACGCGTTGGCGATGTCGGCGGCGGCGTCGACGGTCGCGGGGCCGCCCTTTTCCTCGAGCCCGACGCTGCTGCGGACCTGGGCGAGGTCGCGCGAGACGATGCCGCGCTTGAACACATCCTCGGCGCCGGCGAGATGCGAGATGCGGGCCGCGACCTGGCCGCCGGTGAAGGTCTCTGCGATCGCCAGCGTGCGGCGGCGGTCGATCAGCGCCTTCAGCACCACGCCTTCGAGCGTCTGGTCGTCCTCGGCGAGGATGAAGTTGCCGACGCGCTTCCTCACCTCCGCTTCGACCGGGGCCAGCTTCTTCCGCACGTCGTCCATGTCGCTGCCGCGGACCAGAAGCTTGGTCTCGAGCTGCGGGTAGTGGGCGCGGAATCCCAGCTTGATGCTGCCGTCGGGCGACATCTCCTCGATGCCGGTGAGCAGCGTGTCGACATGCGACTCGCCGAGCCCGTAGGAGTGGAAGCGCTTGAGATGGATCGTGACCGAGCGGCCGGCCTTGGCCAGCAGGCGCGGCACGATCTGCTCCTCCAGCATGCGGCGTAGCTCGCGCGGCACGCCGGGCGTGAAGAAGAAGCGCGCCTTGCCGATGTCGACGGCGAAGCCGCAGGCGGTGCCGATCGGGTTGTCGAGGATCTCTGCCGTCGCCGGCAGCATCGCCTGCTTCCTGTTGTTGGGCGGCATCACGCGCGAGCGGCGGGTGAAGAACTCCTCCATCTTCTTCAGCCACTCCTCGTTCAGCACGAGGTCGACGCCGGCCGCCTTGGCCGCGATCTCCTGCGAGAGGTCGTCGACCGTCGGCCCGAGGCCGCCGTTGACGATCACCGCGTCGGCGCGGGTCGAAGCCAGCTTGAAGGCCTCCAGCAGCCGCTCGCGGTCGTCGCCGACCGTGGTGCCCCAGACGACCGAGAGCCCGACATCCTCGAGCTTCTGGCTCATGTAGCTGAAGTTCGAGTTGACGATCTTGCCGGTCAGCACCTCGTCGCCGGTGCAGAGAATCTCGATGCGCATGACGGTTTTCCAGACGGGAAAGCGGTATCGGGAGACGCTCGGAGGCGCGCCCGATCTGTAACACAGGCCACGAATCGGCTAAACCACCGCCATGGTCCAGGAGATCGGCCGCCCCGCACCGGACTTAAGCCTTTTCCGCAAGCTCCTGTTGATGAACTGGGGCCTGATCGCGCTCGTCCTCATGATCGCGGCGATCGGCGTGGCGATCCTCTACTCGGCGGCCGGCGGCCAGTGGAACCCGTGGGCGTCCCGGCAGGTGGCCAGGCTCGGCGTCGGCCTCGTCGTCATGGTCGCGGTGGCGCTGGTCGACGTGCGGCTATGGCTCCGCTACGCCTACCTGATCTTCGGCCTGGCGCTCGGGCTCCTCATCATCGTCGACGTGATGGGGCGCGTCGGCGGCGGCGCCCAGCGCTGGATCGACTTCGGCGTGCTGCAGCTGCAGCCGTCCGAGCTCATGAAGCTGGCGCTGGTGCTGGCGCTCGCCCGCTACTTCCACGGGCTCACGCTCGAGCAGGTGGGAAAGCCGCTGATGCTGGTCCCGGCGCTGCTGCTGATCGGGCTTCCGGTCGTGCTGGTGCTGCGCCAGCCGAATCTCGGCACCGCGATGCTGCTGGCGATCGGCTCGTCGGCCCTGATGCTGGCGGCGGGCGTGCGCATATGGAAGTTCCTGCTGGTCGGCGGCGCCGCGGCCGCGGCCGTCCCGATCGCCTGGACCTTCCTCAAGGACTACCAGAAGCGCCGCGTCTACACCTTCCTCGATCCGTCGCAGGATCCGCTCGGCGCCGGCTACAACATCCTGCAGTCGAAGATCGCGCTGGGGTCCGGCGGCATCTTCGGCAAGGGATTCCTCAACGGCACGCAGGGCCAGCTCCGCTTCCTGCCCGAGATGCAGACCGACTTCATCTTCACCGTGCTCGCCGAGGAGTTCGGCATGGTCGGGTGCCTGGTTCTGCTCGGCCTCTACGTGCTGGTGCTGACATACGGCTTCGCGATCGCGCTCCGCGCCCGCAGCCAGTTCGGCCGCCTGGTCGCGATCGGCGTGACGACGCAGATGTTCCTCTACGTCTTCATCAACATGGCGATGGTGATGGGCCTGGTGCCCGTGGTCGGCATCCCCCTGCCGCTGGTCTCATACGGCGGCACCGCGATGCTCACCTTGCTCGCGGGCGCGGGCCTCCTGATCTCGGTCTCAGTCCACCGCGACGTCGAGATCCCGCGCTGGCACGGCTAGCGGACGATCATCCGCGCAAGGGCGCGGATCAGGTCACCCACTTCTTGTTCTGGTACTCGGGCTTCTTCCATTCGCCCTTCTCCATGACCTGGACCAGGTGGTCGACCGCATCCCAGACGTCGGCGAAGCGGACGTAGGGGGCGGCGAAGCCGAAGCGGACGATGTTGGGCTCGCGGAAGTCGCCGATGACCTTGCGGGCCTTGAGTGCCTGCATGATCGACCAACCGTCCTTGTGGGTCAGCGCCACCTGGCTGCCGCGGCGCTCCGACTCCTTCGGCGTCGCGATCCCGAAGCCGTGCTGCGTCAGCCGCTCCTCGACCAGCTTCATGAACAGGCCGGTCAGGGCCAGCGACTTGGCGCGCACGTTGCCGATGCCGAACTCGATCATGTCGTCGATGCCGGCCTCCATCGCGACGATGCCGAGGATCGGCGGCGAGGAGGCGCGGTACTGGCGGATGCCCTGGGCCGGCTTGTAGTCGAGGCCGAACTCGAAGGGATTGGCGTGGCCGAGCCAGCCGGTCAGCGGCTGGCGGACCTTGTCGTGGTGACGCTTCGGCGCGAAGACGAAGGCCGGGGCGCCGGGGCCACCGTTGAGATACTTGTAGCCGCAGCCGACGGCGAAATCGGCCTGGATCTTGTTGAGCTCGATCGGCACGCAGCCGGCGGTGTGCGCCAGGTCCCAGATCGCCAGCGCGCCCTTGGCATGCGCCGCCCTGGTGATCTTCTCCATGTCGTGGAGCCGACCGGTCCGGTAGTTGATCTGCGTGCAGAAGACGGCGGCGGTGTCTTCGTCGATGGACGCCTCTACCTCGTCCTCCTCGACCATCTTGATCCGGTGCTGGCGGCCGAGGAACTCGACCAGCCCCTGCGCCATGTAGACGTCGGTCGGGAAGTTTCCCTTGTCGGTCAGCAAGGTCCGGCGGTCGGGGCGCATCAGCATCGCCGCGGCGATCACCTTGTGGACGTTGATCGAGGTGGTGTCGACGACGATCACCTCGCCGGCATCCGCGCCGATCAGCTTGGCGATCTTGTCGCCGAGCGCTTCCGACAGGCCCATCCAGTTGTCCTTGAGCCAGCCGTCGACCAGGTGCTCGCCCCATTCGACGTCGAGCACCTTCTTCACGCGCTCGGCGGTGGCCTTGGGCAGCGCGCCCAGGGAATTGCCGTCGAGGTAGATCACGCCCTCGGGCAGACGGAAGCGGTCGCGGAAGGCGCGGATCGGATCGGCGCGGTCGAAGGCCTCGCAGGCGGCGCGGCTGGTCGCAGAAGAGCTCTGGGCAGTCATGGCGGCTCCGGAAAGGGCCGAAACCTTATCACGGGTAGTCGGAGCGGCAGCCGCTTCGCGTTGCACCCCCCGACTCGCGTGCTATAACCCGGCCTTGCCTCGTTAACCGCCAGGGATGGTCCGGTCCGTGCCCGCAACCCCCAAGATCTTGGTTCTCAACGGCCCCAACCTCAACATGCTGGGGGTCCGCGAGCCGACCATCTACGGCAAGGACACGCTGGCCGACGTCGAGGCGCTCTGCAAGAAGACCGCGAAGAGCCTGGGCGTGGCGGTCGACTTCCGCCAGTCGAACCACGAGGGCGAGCTGGTCACCTGGATCCAGGAGGCACGGGGCAAGATGGCGGGCATCGTCATCAATGCCGGCGCCTACACTCATACATCGGTCGCGCTGCAGGACGCGCTCGCCCTGAGCGAGCTGCCGGTGATCGAGGTGCACATCTCGAACGTCTACAAGCGCGAGCCCTTCCGCCATAAATCCTATATCTCGGCGGTCGCTCGTGGCGTCCTCTGCGGCTTCGGCGTCCACGGATACGCGCTCGCGCTCGACGGTCTGGCCAAGATGGTGAAGGCATGATCCGCAAGGAGTCGAAGGAGATCGACGAGGCGCTGGTCCGCCAGATGGCGCAGCTGCTGACCGAGACCGGCCTCACCGAGATCGAATACGGCGGCAAGGACTGGCATCTCCGCGTCGCGCGCGGGCACGCGCCGGTGACGATGACCGCGCCGGCCGCGGCGCCGGTCACCGTGTCGGTGGCGCCGGCGACGGTCGAGGTGAAGCGCGCCGACCATCCGGGCGCGATCAAGTCGCCGATGGTCGGCACCTGCTATCTCTCCCCGGAGCCCGGCGCGCCCAGCTTCGCCAAGCCCGGCGACAAGGTGCGCGAGGGCCAGACGATCATGATCATCGAGGCGATGAAGGTGATGAACCCGATCCCGGCGCCGAAGGCCGGCACCGTCGTCGAGATCGCGGTCGCCAACGGCGAGCCGGTCGAGTACGGCCAGCTTCTCGCCGTCGTCGAGTAAGGGCCGGCACCGCGCGCATGTTCGAGAAGGTGCTCATCGCCAATCGCGGCGAGATCGCGCTCCGCATCCATCGCGCCTGCCGCGAGATGGGCATCCAGACCGTCGCCGTGCACTCGACCGCGGATGCCGACGCGATGCATGTGCGGCTTGCCGACGAGGCGGTCTGCATCGGTCCGCCGCCGGCGAAGGAAAGCTATCTCAACATTCCGGCGATCCTGACCGCGGCGACGATCACCAACGCGGACGCGATCCATCCGGGCGTGGGCTTCCTCGCCGAGAACGCCGGCTTCTGCGAGATGGTCGAGGAGCACGGCTTCACCTTCATCGGCCCGACGCCGGACCACATCCGCCTGATGGGCGACAAGATCCTGGCGAAGAAGGCGATGATCGAGACGGGCGTGCCCTGCGTGCCCGGATCCGACGGCGCGATCGAGGCCGGGCCCGCCGGCGACGCCGAGGCGAAGCGCATCGCCGCCTCGATGGGTTTCCCGGTCATCGTCAAGGCGGCGGCGGGCGGCGGTGGCCGCGGCATGAAGGTCGCCTATGCCGAGTCCGAGCTCGACGAGGCGCTGCGCCTCGCGCGCCGCGAGGCCAAGGCCGGCTTCGGCAACGACGCGGTCTACATCGAGAAGTATCTGGCGAAGCCGCGCCACATCGAGATCCAGATCCTCGGCGACTCGCACGGCAACGTCGTTCATCTCGGCGAGCGCGACTGCTCGATCCAGCGCCGCCACCAGAAGCTGCTGGAGGAGGCGCCGTCGCCGGCGCTGAACGCCGCGGCGCGCGAGGAGATCGGCAAGATCGCGACCGATGCGATGACCAAGCTCGGATATCGCGGCCTCGGCACCATCGAGTTCCTCTACGAGGACGGCCGCTTCTATTTCATCGAGATGAACACGCGCCTCCAGGTCGAGCATCCGATCACCGAGGCGATCACCGGCATCGACCTCGTGCGCGAGCAGATCAAGGTCGCCTCGGGCTCCAGGCTCTCGTTCACCCAGGACGACGTCCGGTTCCAGGGCCACTCGATCGAGTGCCGGATCAATGCGGAGGACCCGCGCACCTTCCGCCCGTCGCCGGGAAAAATCACCGACTACCACACGCCCGGCGGCGCCGGCGTCCGCGTCGATTCGGGTGTCTTCGCCGGCTACACGGTGCCGCCGCACTACGACAGCCTGGTCGCCAAGCTCATCGTCCACGGCTCCAGCCGCAACGAATGCCTGATGCGGCTCAAGCGCGCGCTCGGCGAATACGTGATCGGCGGCATCGACACCACGATACCGCTGCACCAGCGGCTGATGACCGAGCCGGCCTTCCTCGACGGCCGCTACGACATCCACTGGCTCGAAGGGCTGGTCCAGGGAACCAAGCCTGCGGCATAGTGGGGGCGTGAGCACGCCCCTCTCGCCGGACCTGCTGCTCAAGGCCTACGCCATCGGCGTGTTCCCGATGGCGGAAGGGCGCGCCGATCCCAGAATCGTCTTCGTCGATCCCGATCGTCGCGGTGTGCTGCCGCTCGACGAGTTCCACATGCCTCGCAGCCTGAAGAAGACGATCAAGCGCGGCATCTTCGAGATCCGCTGCGACACCGCCTTCGCCGAGGTGCTGGCCGGCTGCGCCGAGTCGACGCCGAAGCGGAAGGACACCTGGATCAATCCGGAGATCGAACGCCTCTACAACCAGCTCTTTCGCCTCGGCTTCGCCCATTCGGTCGAGACCTGGCGCGACGACAGGCTGGTGGGCGGACTCTACGGCGTGGCGCTGGGGGCGGCCTTCTTCGGCGAGAGCATGTTCAGCCGAGAGACCGATGCCAGCAAGGTGGCGCTGGCGGCGCTGGTCGAGCGGCTCAGGCGCGGCGGCTTCACCTTGCTCGACACCCAGTTCCTGACCGAGCACCTGGCGCGCTTCGGTACGCGCGAGATCCCGCGCGAGCAGTACCGGACGATGCTCGAGGACGCGATCGTCCGCGACGCCGCCTTTCCGAAGACCTAAGCGCTTACTCCCAGACGTGGATGACCTTGCGGGTGGCGCGGTCCACCAGCACGGCGCGATCGTTGACGATCGCATAGGCGTGGGTCTCGGGCGTGCCGATCTTGATCGTGTCGGGAATCAGGTGGAGCGTCGCGTTCTGCGGAAGCTCGACGCCTTCCTCGAGCCGGATGTTCGGATCGAAGAACGGCACGTCCTTCTGGCTCTCCGAATAGGCGCGGATCGCCAGTCCCTGGTCCTTGGTGAGCGCGGGGATCGCCGCCGTGTTCGATTGCGCGAAAGCACCGACGCCCGCCAGCAGAGCGACCGCCATGACGGTCGAAATAATTGCCGCCTTCATCGTCGTCCTCGCCGATCTGCGGGGAAGGACCCCGCGTCAGGAGAACAGCGCGGCGGACGGACGGGTTGCGTCTAGCTGGGCCGGCATTCCAGCACCCAGACGTCATAGACCGGGTGCTGCAGGGGGTTGAGCGCGGGGCTGGACGCGAACATCCAGCCGGAGAATATCGCGCGCGGCTGCTCGCCGAGGCGGAGCTCGCGGATCTCGAGGAAGGCTGCGCTTTCGGGCGGTTCCTCGGGCGGACGCTTGTGGCAGGCCTTGAGCGTGATCTCGAGCGTTCCGAAGCGCGCCGGCTTGTCGATCTCGAGCGGGAAGGTGGAGACGCGCGCCGTAACCTTGTCGAGGCCCTGCATCATCGCCGCGCGCTGCGCGATCTGCTGGGCGGAGGCCGACGCGGCGGCGGTCAGGCCGAGAAGCGCGATCGCCAGAAACTTAAGGCTTCTTCGCGGCATCCTTGCTCTGGTCCGGGCCGGAGAACATGAACTTGCCCAGCATCTGCACGAGGTCGACCGGCGACTGGGTGAACTTGATCTCGCCGCCCGGCTTGATCATGTCGGTCTCGCCGCCCGGGATCAGCGCGAGGTAGCGCCCGCCGAGCAGGCCTTCGCTCGCGACCTCGGCGACCGTGTCGGTCGGCAGCTTCACGCGCGGGTCGATGCTCATGCGGACGATCGCGAGATACCGGTCGGTATCGAGCCGCTGGTCGATCACGGTGCCGATCTTGATGCCGCTGATGCGCACGTCGGTGCCGGCCGATACGCCGTCGACGCGATCGAATCGCGCCGAAACCTCGTAGCCCGAGACCGTGCGCAGGCTCGAATGATTGTAGGCGAATGCGAGAAAGATCGCGGCGACGGCGAGGACGACGGCGCCCATCACCGTTTCGATCATGTTGCGGCCGGTCATGCCGGGTAGATCCCCTGGATCAGCTCGGACGCCACGGCTCGTAGTCGCCGGTCGCGGCGGCGCGCTTGCCGCCCATCGCGACATGGCCGGGCGGGCGATAGGCCTGCGCCGTCCCGGTCAGGTTCGGCACGTGCTCCTTCTGCCAGCTCTTGCGCCCGGCGCCTTCCTTCGGCGGCTCCTTCGCGGTGTGATGGAGCCAGGCGTGCCATTCCGGCGGCACCTTCGAGCCCTCGGCCTCGCCCTGGTACATGACCCAGCGGCGCTCCTTGCCGTCGGTGCGCTTGGCGCCGCCCTTGGCACGGTAGTACCGATTGCCGTAGGCGTCGGTGCCGACCGCCTCGCCGTGGAGCCATGTGAACAGACGGGTGCCGAGACTCATGTGCGAAAAAGCCTGTTGGCGTTGAGCGCGCGGACTATGGACCGGGGACGGGCGGAGGTAAAGGGCGGGGCATGACGGCGATCTCGGTCAAGGCGGTGATCATCGAGGAGGGGCGGGTGCTGCTGCTCGCCAACGATCGCGGCGAGTGGGAGTTGCCGGGAGGACGCCTCGATCCCGGCGAATCCGAGTCGGCGGCGCTGCTGCGCGAGATCGACGAGGAACTGGGCGTCCAGGCCGAGCTCGGGCCTCGCCTCGCCGACGAGATGTTCGAGGTGATTCCCGGACGGCATGTCCGGATCGTCAGCTATGGCTGCGCGATTCAGGCGGGCAGCCGGCTGAAGCTGTCGGGGGAGCACCAGGATCTGCTCTGGGCCCCCCTCGGCGCGGACGGCGGCGTGGGGGGTGATTTGCCTGTTCCGGCGGTCTACCGGCGGGCAATCGCCCTGTGGACCGAAATGTGGATATCTTTCAAGAACCCATAGTTTACGGGCATATCTATGACACTGTGATGGCGCTCACACAAAATGTTGTTGCCTCGAAAACCGATTGTGGCAGACTTCGTCCTGTCGCGGGCGCTGTCGTCGGGAGGCCGGCTTGGGCGTGCGCTGTCATCGAAGTCGAAATCGTCATCGCCGCCGGTTCGGGCCGGACGGGCGAGGATCCGACTCCTGCCTGCGACCTCAAAATTGCTCGTATACTGTGCTTTTTCAAGGCGCTAACGGCGCTATTTGATCTATTCTTTCAAGATCGTCGTTTAGTTTTCTGTTATCACGGCCTGAACTTAATTTTACCTCTTGCCGCACGTTCAAGGCCTAGTGTAGGCTTCTCCTCCTAACGCAATATGTTGTGGTTATACGGGGGGCCGAGCGGATGCGCGTCACTAGGCGATTCACGACCGAGGGACAGGATCCTTACGCCGCCATCGCGTTCCGGACCGCGACCAGCGAAATCCGAAACCCTGACGGCTCCATCGTCTTTCGCCTGGCCGACATCGAGGTGCCCGAGGAGTTCTCCCAGGTCGCCGCCGACATCCTGGCGCAGAAGTATTTCCGCAAGGCCGGCATTCCCTCGATTCTGAAGTCGGTCGAGGAGAACACCGTTCCCTCGTGGCTGTGGCGCAAGGTCCCCGACGAGGCCGCGCTCGCCAAGCTCGACAAGGACAAGCGCACGACGCACGAAAGCTCGGCGAAGCAGGTGTTCTCGCGCCTCGCCGGCACCTGGACCTACTGGGGCTGGAAGGGCGGCTACTTCGACACTGAAGCCGATGCCCGCGCCTTCTACGACGAGCACTGCTACATGCTCGCCGCCCAGATGGTGGCGCCGAACAGCCCCCAGTGGTTCAACACTGGCCTGCATTGGGCGTACGGCATCGACGGCCCGGCCCAGGGCCACTACTACGTCGATTTCCAGTCGGGCAAGCTCGTCCAGTCCGAGTCGGCCTACGAGCATCCGCAGCCGCATGCCTGCTTCATCCAGTCGGTCTCCGACGACCTGGTGAACGAGGGCGGCATCATGGACCTCTGGGTCCGCGAGGCGCGCCTCTTCAAGTACGGCTCCGGCACCGGCTCGAACTTCTCGCGCCTTCGCGGCGACGGCGAGAAGCTGTCGGGCGGCGGCCGCTCGTCCGGCCTCATGAGCTTCCTCAAGATCGGCGACCGCGCCGCGGGCGCGATCAAGTCGGGCGGCACCACGCGCCGCGCGGCGAAGATGGTCACCGTCGACATCGACCATCCGGACATCGAGACCTACATCAAGTGGAAGATGATCGAGGAGCAGAAGGTAGCTGCCCTCGTGTCCGGCTCCCGTCTCGCCGCGAAGCACCTGAACGAGGTGATGCAGGCCTGCGCCGACGGCACCGACGGCGACGACCGCTTCGATCCGAAGAAGAACAAGGCGCTGAAGAAGGCGATCCTCGGCGCCCGCAAGGCGATGCTGCCCGAGAACTACGTGCAGCGCGTCATCCACTTCGCCAAGCAGGGCTACGAGAAGATCGAGTTCCCGACCTACGACACCGACTGGGACTCGGACGCCTACCTCACCGTCTCCGGCCAGAACTCGAACAACTCGGTCCGCCTGACCAACGACTTTCTCGAGGCGGTGCTCTCCGACTCGAAGTGGAAGCTGATCCGCCGCACCGACGGCAAGGTCGCCAAGGAGCCGATGGCGCGCGAGCTCTGGGACCTGATCGGCGAGGCCGCCTGGGCCTGCGCCGATCCGGGCGTCCAGTACGACACCACGATCAACGAGTGGCATACCTGCCCGGCCTCGGGACGGATCAACGCGTCCAACCCGTGCTCCGAGTACATGTTCCTCGACGACACGGCATGCAATCTCGCCTCGATGAACCTGCTCACCTTCCGCAAGGAAGACGGCAGCTTCGATATCGGCGCCTATGAGCACACGACGCGTCTCTGGACCATCGTCCTCGAGATCTCGGTGATGATGGCGCAGTTCCCGTCGAAGGAGATCGCGCGGCTCTCCTACGAGTTCCGCACCCTGGGCCTGGGATACGCCAACATCGGCGGCCTGCTGATGGCCTCGGGCATTCCCTACGACTCCGACGAAGGCCGCGCCTACTGCGCCGCCCTGACCGCGATCATGACCGGCGTCGCCTACGCGACCTCGGCCGAGATGGCGGGCGAGCTCGGCACGTTCCCGAGCTTCGCGCCGAACCGCGACCACATGCTCCGGGTCATCCGCAACCATCGCCGCGCCGCCTACGGCGAGGCCGACGGCTACGAAGGCCTGTCGATCAAGCCGGTGCCGCTCGACGCCGAGAGCTGCCCCGACGATGCGCTGGTCGCCGCCTCGCGCCGCGCCTGGGACGAGGCGCTCCGCCTCGGCGAGCTGCACGGCTACCGCAACGCGCAGGCCAGCGTCGTCGCCCCGACCGGCACGATCGGCCTGGTCATGGACTGCGACACCACCGGCATCGAGCCCGACTTCGCGCTGGTGAAGTTCAAGAAGCTCGCCGGCGGCGGCTACTTCAAGATCATCAACCGTCTGGTGCCGGACGCGCTCCGCGCGCTCGGGTATCCGGAAGAGCAGATCGAGGAAGTCGTCGCCTACGCCGTCGGCCACGGCACGCTGAAGAACGCGCCCGGCGTCGACCACGCGGCGCTCCGCGCCAAGGGTTTCACCGCCGACGCGCTGACCGCGATCGAAGGCGGCCTGGCTTCGGCCTTCGACATCAAGTTCGCCTTCAACAAGTGGACGCTGGGCGAGGAGTTCTGCAAGAACACCCTCAAGATCCCGGCCGAGAAGCTGGACGAGCCGGGCTTCGACCTGCTCGCCCACCTGGGCTTCAAGCGCTCCGAGATCGACGCCGCCAACACCTACTGCTGCGGCGCCATGACGGTCGAAGGCGCCCCCTACCTTAAGTCCGAGCATCTCGCGGTGTTCGATTGCGCCAACCCGTGCGGCCGCATCGGCACGCGGGCGCTCTCGACCGAAAGCCACATCCGGATGATGGCTGCCTCGCAGTCCTTCATCTCGGGCGCGATCTCCAAGACCATCAACATGCCGAACCTGGCGACGGTCGAGGACTGCAAGAACGCCTACATGCTGTCCTGGCGCCTGGGCATCAAGGCCAACGCGCTTTATCGCGACGGCTCGAAGCTCTCGCAGCCGCTGTCGGCCGCCCTGATCGACGACGAGGACGCGATCGAGGAGATCGCCGATGCCGCGCCGGCCGAGAGGGCGCCGATCATCGCCGAGAAGATCATCGAGCGGATCGTCGAGCGCGTGGCCTCGCGCCAGCGCCTGCCGCAGCGCCGGAAGGGCTACACCCAGAAGGCCTCGGTCGGCGGGCACAAGGTCTACCTCCGCACCGGCGAGTACGACGACGGCAAGGTCGGCGAGATCTTCATCGACATGCACAAGGAAGGGGCGGCGCTCCGCTCCTGGGTCAACAACTTCGCGATCGCGATCTCGATCGGTCTCCAGTACGGCGTGCCGCTCGAGGAATTCGTCGAGGCCTTCACCTTCACCCGCTTCGAGCCCTCGGGTCCGGTCGAAGGCAACGAGGCGATCAAGATGTCGACCTCGATCCTCGACTACATCTTCCGCGAGCTGGCGATCAGCTACCTCGACCGCACCGACCTGGCCCATGTGCAGCCGGACGACCTGCTGCCCGGCGCCATGGGCATGGGCGAGTCCGAGAGCGCGCTGCCGAAGCCGGCCCCGGTCGAGAAGCTGAGCCGCGGCTTCGTCCGCACCAACCTCGTCGTGTTCCGCGGCCGTCCGGCGGCGGTCGAGACCCCGCCGGTCGTGCACGGGCATGCCGCTACGGCGCAGGCGACAGGCACCGACGGCATGGCGATCAGCTATGCCTCCAGCACCACGACCACCACGACGACGCTCTCGGTCGAGCCCGAGGTGATGGCGGCGGCCGATGCCAAGCAGGCCCGGCGCCGCGAGGCGAAGCTCAAGGGCTACGAGGGCGACTCCTGCGGCGAGTGCGGGAACTTCACGCTGGTCCGCAACGGCACCTGCCTGAAGTGCGACAGCTGCGGGTCGACGACCGGCTGCAGCTAACCGAACAGGCGGTTTAGTTAATGAAAGCGCGGCCTCCGGGCCGCGCTTTTTGTTTTCCGTGCGCGTGATCTTTGCCTATCGGCGGTTATGGGCTAGGTTCGGCGCGACACACCGTCTACGCGTGGGTGCGGGAGGTTCGATCTATCTCCGCGCGTCCCTGGGGAGATGCCGCGACACCGCCATGGCCAGTGACTATCTCGACGGAAAGCGCCGCTCGCTCGAACAGGCCGCCCTCACCAACGTCGTCGCCGCCAACGCCATCAATCGGGACGCGATCATCGAGTTCCTCGACCAGTTCGAGATGCCGAACGCGATCACGGTGCTTCGCCGCGAGCCCCAGGACAACGCGATCCTGTTCGCGAACCTGGCCTTCACCCAGCACTTCATGGGCAGCCGCCCGCAGCTTCTGCTCTCGACCGCGATCGACTTCGTCTGCCGGCGCCTGGTGGTGGTGGAATATGTGCGCCGGTTCATCGACCGGCTGTTCGCCGACGGGCGGAATTCCGGGCGGATCTCCACCTACACGAACGACCGCCGCCGCTATCTCACCAACGTGACCTCGTACCGCTTCCGCGGATTCGACAACGACGACTACGCGCTGTCGTTCATCGAGCCGCTGCGCGAGGTGACGCGGCGGCGCCGGCGAGGCTAGGGAAAGAGGCTAGGCCTTCTCCAGGTGCAGGTGGCAGCAGCCTGACTTGCCCTCGGTCCAGGTGTCGGCCGAGAACTTCACGCCGCGATTCTCGAAGACGCCGTTGTCGAAGTGGCCGGCGATCCTGCAGATCGTCGCCATGTCGGCGGCCGGCAGCTTCGCTTCCTCCCACGCCTCCTTCAGCGGGCAGACCTGCACGTGGATGTGCATGCCGCCCTTGTCGTCGCGATTCACCTTGGTCGGGAAGAGGCGGCCGTCGGCCGGCGAGACGTCGAGGAAGCGCTGGCCGATCGCCTGCGGATCGGCCGGCGTGTCGCGGAAGAGCGCGTCGCCCGCGGCCTCGCCCCGCCGCCGGATCGCGCGCGCCAGAAGCGTGGTCGCGCGCTCCGCACCGAGTTCGGTTCGGAGCTCGTCGTAGATCGCCCAGTAGATCAGCGCGCGGTTCTTGAACGCGTCCTTGAGCTCGCGCTCGAGCTGCTCGGCGTTGCGCAAGGTCAACGGAGGTCGCCCTCGTCCTTCAGCAGCTTCAGGGTCGCGCGGAAGGCCGCGGCGGTGCGCTCGAGATCGGCGTCCGTGTGGACCGCCGACATGATGCCGCCCGGGCCGCCGTTGACGTCCACCCCGTTGACGAACATCGCGAGCCGGACCTTGTGGCTGATGTTGGCGCTCCAGGCGCCCTTCAGCTCCTCCGGATCCGTCGCGAAGGGGTCGAAGGTCTTCGGCGTGATGTCGCGGCGCTTCGGGTTGGTGAAGATGTGGAAGCCGGCATAGGTGCCGTAGGCCGCCCACGGCACGTTCTCGGCGGTTATCGCGTCGTTGAGCAGGCCGCGCAGCTTCTCGGCCGAGGCGTTGGCGCGCTTGTTGGCGTCCGTGGTCTTGAGGATCGTCAGCGCCGCGATGCCGGCCGCGGCCGAGATCGGGTTGGCGTTGTAGGTGCCCGGATGCTGGATCTTCTCGACGCCCTTGGCCTTGGTCTCGGCGAAGTCGAGCAGGCCCATGATGTCCTTGCGGCCGACGATCGCGCCGCCCGGCAGGCCGCCGGCGACGATCTTGGCGAGCGAGGTCATGTCCGGGATGATGCCGAGCTCGGCCTGGGCGCCGCCCGGGCCGACGCGGAAGCCGGTCACCACCTCGTCGAAGATCAGGACGATGTTCTTCTCCTTGGTGATCTTCCGGAGGAAGGCCAGGAACTCCTTCTTCACCGGCACGCGGCCGAAGCTGGCGCCGGTCGGCTCGATGATGACGGCGGCGATGTCCGGGTTGGCCTCGATCGCCTTCCTGGTGCCGGCCTCGTCGTTGGTGTCGGCGAGCACGACCGCGTCGGAGACGCCCTTGACCACGCCCGCGGTCGGCGAGCCGTCGAAGTGGTTGGCCATGCCCGAGGTCATGTGGTCGTGCCAGCCGTGGAAGTGCATCTTGAAGCGAAGCACCTTGGAGCGGCCGGTAAAGGCGCGGGCGAGGCGCAGCCCCATCAGGGTCGCCTCGGTGCCCGACGAGGTGAAGCGCACGCGCTCGGCCGAGGGCACCATCTCGCGGATGAGCTCGGCCCAGCGGACCTCGAGCGGATGGCTGGCGCCGAAATGGCTGCCCTTCGCGGTCTGCTCCTGCACCGCCTTGGTCACCTCGGGATGGTTATGGCCGAGGATCAGCGCGCCGTGGCCGCCGAAGTAGTCGATGTAGTCGTTCCCGTCGACGTCCCACTTGTGCGAGCCCTGGGCACGCTCGACGTAGAGCGAATAGGGCTCCAGGTAGCGCGAATCATGGGTGAGGCCGGAGGGGAAGAGGTCGGCCGCCTGCCGGGCCAGCTTCTCCGAGCCCGGGGTCTTCTCCCGGTACTTCGAGACGATCAGGGAATTGCTGAGCCACTGTGCCGGGGCCTGGTCGGGCATCGCCCACTCCGTTCAAGTCAGGGGAGGTTTCGTATCGGAAATATCGCGAAGTCGGGTCCGAGGCTAGTGCTATCGGGGGTTCAAGGCAACATTTCGGGGCATTTGCAGGCGTCGGAGGCGATTGTTCCGGCGCCTGTTCACCCTTATATGTACCCCGCACGGCGGCCGACCGGCCGCGTTCCCATGACTAACCCAACGACCGACCGACCGCCCTCGCAGGTGCGCGTGGCGGTGCGAGATCAAGGAAACATGAGCGGATACAGACAAGACACCTTCAGCGACCGGTTGAAGACGGCGAACGAGGCCAGGAAGAAGGCCTTGGAGAAGTTCAAGGCGCAGCCGAAGGCGGACGATCCTGAAGTCGCCGCGCGGCGGGCCGAGCGCGAAGCGATCCAGGCGGCACGCGAGACGCGTGAAGCCGAGCGGCGTGCAGCCCGAGAGGCGGAAGCCGCCCGCAAGGCCGCCGAGGCCAAGGCCGCGGAAGAAGCGCGCTGGGCGCGCGAGGCAGCCGAGAAGGAAGCCGAAGAGGCGCGCCAGAAGGCCGCCCGCGACGCGCGCTACGCCGCCCGCAAGGCGGCCAAGGCCCAGAAGAAGAAGTAATGGACGCTGCGGCGGCAGGCGACTCCGCGGTCCCGGATTGCCGGAACTGCGGCGCCTGTTGCGCCTACTCGCGCGAGTGGCCGCGGCTGACCTTGGAAGACGACGACGCGATCGCGCTGATCCCGCCCGAGCTGCTCGACGATGCAGCCGGGCGGATGCGCTGCGATGGCGACCGATGCCTGGCGCTCGACGGAGAGATCGGCGTCGCCACCTCGTGCCGCATCTACGAGGTGAGGCCTGAAGTGTGCCGAGCGTGCCTGCCGGGCGATCCCGAGTGCCTGACCGCGCGTCGACGTCACGGCCTTGCCTGAAAGCGGACGCGCGCCGCGAGACTCCCTATAACCCTTGATGACGTCACCGCTTCGCACCCACGCGAAGCGCATCAGGGGAGATCGACATGGCCAAGGGTCAGCAGCGCAGCAATCGCGAAGCGAAGAAGCCGAAGCAGAACAAGGTCAAGACCGCGGCTGCCGCACCGGCGTTCTCGAGCGCCAAGGGAAAGCCCGCCGGCAAGAAGTAAGCCTCGGAGGGGCGCGAGCCGTTCAGGCCCCGCCCCTCAGCCACTCCGGCCGCTCGTAAGCCGGGTCGGGGTAGGTGTAGAAGCCTTTCCCGGTGGCGACACCGAGCTCGCCGCGCGCGACCTTTTCGTAGAGCGCCTTCGGCGGCCGGTCGTTCTCGTCGCCCGAGGCCTCGAAGTAGCGCTCTTCGATCTTGAGGATGGTCGCGAGGCCCACCTGGTCCATCAGGCCGAACGGGCCGTAAGGCATGCCGAAGGTCAGCATCCAGGCGCGGTCGATGTCCTCGGGCGTTCCCGCGCCGCGCCCCCATTGCTGCAGCGTCTCCTTCTTGATCGCTCTCCAGAGGCGATTGAAGGAATAGCCCATCTGCTCGGCACGGGTGAGGATCGGGATCATGTCGATCGCCCTGGCCCAGTCGAGCGCGAAGGCGATCGTCTCCGGCGCCGTCTTCGCGCCTCCCATGATCTCGACCAGCCCCTGCGAGCGGGGGTCGGTGAAGTTCATGTTGAAGAACTTCTCCGGCCGGCCGGAGGCATCGGCCAGCGGCGAGCACAGCAGCGACGAGGTGTTCGAGCCCATATAGGCGTCGGCGGCCAGCCGCCGGCCGATATCGGCATGGACCTTCTGCTTGAGCGAGAGATCCTCCGGCACGTTCTCGAAGGCGAGCTGGGCGCCGTCGAGCGCGCGATCCAGGTCGGTGGTGAACGACAGGCTCTCGGTCAGGCGGCGGCGCTCGTCGCCTTCGCTCCAGCCGTGGATGCTTCCGAGCGCAGCCTCCAGCACCGTCGACGAGGTATCGAAGGCGCGGGTCTGCACGCCGATGCGGGCACAGGCCCAGGCGACCTTGGCGCCCATGACGCCGCAGCCGACAACGGCGATCGGCCGTGCCGGATCGAATTTCGGAAAGACCATGGAAGACGTGACCTCGCTCTGACTTCGGTGCGAGTGTGCCGCCATTCGGCCAGACCTCAAAGAACCATAGGGCTAGGAAAATGGATCGCGCCGCGACGCTCGTGAACGACGCGCTCGTCTGGGACAATGTCTGGCCGCTGGAGCCCTGGGCCGGCAACGACTGGGACAAGCTGGCGGTCTTCGCCGAGGCCGGGTGGAACCTGCTGTCGCTGACCATCGCCGGCGACGACCAGAATCTCGGCCAGGCTTTTGCTCGCGTCGCCGCTGCGCACAAGCGCATCCTCGCCGAACCGTCGCTGGTCCTCGTCGAGAAGGCCGACGACGTCCTCGCGGCCAAGGCCGAAGGCAAGCTCGCGGTCACGCTGCACTTCGAAGGGACGAACTGCTTCGAGCGCGATCTCAGCGTGATCGAGCCGTTCTTTCGCCTGGGCGTCCGCCACACGCTGCTCGCCTTCAACGTCTCGAACTCCGCCGGCGGCGGCTGTGCCGAGGCGTCGGACGGGGGCCTCACCAAATGGGGCCGGAGCCTGATCGCCGAGATGGAGCGGGTCGGCATGATGCTGGACCTGAGCCATGTCGGCGCGCGCACCAGCCTCGAGGCGATGGCGGCCTCGACCCGGCCGGTGCTGTTCACGCATTCCAACGCCAGCGGCGTCCATCCGCATTACCGCAATCTGACCGACGAACAGCTCAAAGCCTGTGCGGCGACCGGAGGTCTCGTCGGCATCTCGGGATCGAGCGACTATCTCGGCGACCTGAAGGCTTCGACCGAGGCGCTGTTCCGGCATGTCGACTACGTTGTCCAGCTCGTCGGCATCGACCATGTGGCGCTCGGCCTCGACATCGTCTTCGATGCCGAGGCGGTGTCGAACTTCGCCCGGTCGCGCGCCGACGAATGGCCGCAGGCGAAGGATCCCCGCTGGCCGGGCTTTCAATATGCCCAGCCGAGGCAGCTGGTCGGGCTCGTGGCGCACATGCTGGACCGGGGATACACGGACGAGGACATCGCCAATTTCCTCGGCGGCAATTACCTCCGCCTCGCCCGCAAGTTCTGGCGCTAGGTCTCGGGCTCAGCCCTTGAGGATCGATCCGAGCACGCCGCGCACGATCTGCCGGCCGATGGCCGAGCCGATCGAGGAGCTGACCGAGCGCACGACGCTCTTGATCGCGGTTTCGGCGACGGTCTGGCGCTGACGCCCGGCCGGTGCCTGGCCCTGACGAGGCAGGCGGCCGGAGGGCAGGCGATCGGTCGGGATCCGGGTCGGCGTCGGGGCCGGCGTGGGGACGTCGCGCGGCACGCCCCAGGGATTCGAGGTGCTTGCCGCATCCCGGCCCCACGGATTGCCCGGCGACGTGGGTGCGGGCTCGGCGGGCTTCGAGAGCTGCTCGTAGGCCGACTCGCGGTCGACCACCTGGTCGTAGCGCGTACCGATCGGGCTCATGCCGAGCGTCGCGCGGCGTTCGTCCGGCGTGATCGCGCCGAGGCGAGAGGCAGGCGGGCGGATCATGGTGCGGGCGACCGGCGTCGGCGTGCCGCGTGCGTCCAGGACCGAGACCAGCGCCTCGCCGATCGCGAGCTCGCCGATCGTCTTCTCGGTGTCGAGGCCCGGGCTGGCGCGGAAGGTCTCGGCGACGGCGCGCACGGCCTTCTGGTCCTTCGGGGTGAAGGCGCGGAGCGCGTGCTGCACGCGGTTGCCGAGCTGGCCCAGCACGCTCTCCGGCAGGTCGAGCGGGCTCTGCGTGACGAAGAAGATGCCGACGCCCTTCGAGCGGATGAGCCGCACCACCTGCTCGACCTTCTCGACCAGGGCGGGGGCCGCGTCCTTGAACAGCAGATGCGCCTCGTCGAAGAAGAAGACCAGCTTCGGCTTCTCGAGGTCGCCGGCTTCCGGCAGCGCCTCGAACAGCTCCGACAGCAGCCAGAGGAGGAAGGTCGCGTAGAGCCGCGGCCGCTGGATCAGCTGGTCGGCGGCGAGCACGTTGATCGCGCCGCGTCCCTGCGCATCGCAGATCAGGAGGTCGTTGAGGTCGAGGGCCGGCTCGCCGAAGAAGAGGTCGGCGCCCTGCTCCTCGATCTGCAGCAGGGCGCGCTGGATCGCGCCGACGGTCTGCGTCGAGACCATGCCGTAGCTCGCCTGCAGCGCCGCCGCGTTCTCGGCGACGTGCTGGAGAAGCGCGCGCAGGTCCTTGAGGTCGAGCAGCAGCAGGCCTTCGTCGTCGGCGAGCTTGAAGGCGAGGGCGAGTACGCCCTCCTGGACCTCGTTCAGTCCGAGAAGGCGCGCGAGCAGCAGCGGGCCTAGTTCCGAGATGGTGGCGCGGAGCGGATGTCCCTGGCGGCCGAGCAGGTCCCAGAACAGCACCGGGTAGGCCAGGGGCTTGTAGCCGGCCGGGCCGGTGATCTTCGCCCGCTCGACGAACTTCGGATCGCCCCGGCCCGGCTGGGACAGGCCCGCGAGGTCGCCCTTCACGTCGGCGACGAAGACCGGCACGCCCGAGGCCGAGAGGCCTTCGGCCAGGCCCTGCAGGGTCGCGGTCTTGCCGGTGCCGGTGGCGCCTGCGATCAGGCCATGGCGGTTCGCCATCGCCGGCAGCAGCAGCACCGGATCCTTCGCCTTGCCGATCAGAATGGGTTCCGCCATCGACGCCCTCTCAATTCCCCAGCCACCTCAAAGCGGATATCGTGCGCGTCCACCCGTTTCAAGAGGAGCATCGCGTATGTCCGGGCGCATCGAGGAAAGGCTCAAGGAATTGAAGATCGAGCTGCCGAAGGCAGCCGCCCCCGCCGCCAACTATGTGCCCTACACGATCTCCGGACGGCTCCTGTTCGTCGCCGGCCAGGTTCCGTTCTGGAACGGCGAGCTGAGGAAGGACTGCATCGGCACCGTCGGCCAGGACCTCTCGGTCGAGCAGGGCGCCATGGCGGCGCGGATCTGCGCCCTCAACCTGATCGCCCAGGCGAAGGCCGCCTGCGGTGGCAACCTCGACAAGGTCGGCCGGGTTCTGAAGCTCGTGGGCTATGTCCAGTGCACGACCGGCTTCAAGGATCAGCCGAAGGTGATCAACGGCGCCTCCGACCTGATGGTGCAGGTTTTCGGCGATCTCGGCCGCCACGCCCGCGTCGCGGTCGGCACCAACGCGCTGCCGCTCGGCGTCGCCGCCGAGGTCGAAGGCACCTTCGAGCTTCTGTAGGACCGATGGACGGCGACGGGCAGGTCACGGTCCGCGTCGCCGAACGCATCGGCGAGATCGATGCGGCCGAGTGGGATGCGTGCGCGGGCCCGGAGAATCCGTTCCTCTGCCACGCCTTCCTCTCGGCGCTCGAGGACTCGGGCAGCGTGGCGCCGGATACCGGCTGGCTGCCGCAGCATCTGGTCGCCGAGACCGACGCGGGCGCGATCGTCGGCGTCGTGCCGGCCTACCTGAAGAGCCACAGCCAGGGCGAATACGTCTTCGACCATGGCTGGGCCGACGCCTATATGAAGGCCGGCGGCCGCTACTACCCGAAGCTCCAGATCGCGGTGCCGTTCACGCCGGCGACCGGCCGGCGGATCCTGCTGAAGCCCGGCATCGATCCGGATCTCGCAATCCAGCTCGCCGGCGCCTCGCTGACCCTGGCGCAGCAGCGCCGCGCGTCGTCGGTCCACATCACCTTCCCGACCGAAGACGAGTGGGCGCGGTTGGGTGCGGCCGGATGGCTCCCGCGCATCGGCATGCAGTACCACTGGACCAACGAGGGCTATCGCAGCTTCGACGACTTTCTTGAAGCGCTGGCGTCGCGCAAACGGAAGACCCTGCGGAAGGAGCGGCGCGAGGTCGCCGACAGCGGCATCAAGGTTCGCGCGATCACCGGATCGGAGATCCGCGAGGAGCACTGGCACACCTTCTTTCGCTACTACCTGGATACCGTCGACCGCAAATGGGCGCATGCCTACCTGAACGAGGCCTTCTTCCTGCGCCTCGGCGAGACCATGGCGGAGAAGGTCGTGCTCGTGATCGGCGAGGCGAACGGCCGGATGATCGCCGGCGCGCTCAACCTTCTCGGCACCGAGACGCTCTACGGCCGCAACTGGGGCGCCGACGGGGACTATCGGTTCCTGCATTTCGAGGCCTGCTACTACAAGGCCATCGACTTCGCGATCGAGCACGGATTGAAGCGCGTGGAGGCCGGCGCGCAAGGGACCCACAAGATCCAGCGCGGGTACCTGCCGACCCCGACCTACAGCCTGCACCACATCTTCGATCCCAGGCTGGCGAAGCCGGTCGAGGACGCGCTCAAGCGCGAGCGCGCCCACATGACGCGCGAGATCGAGCGCCTGATGGAGCTCTCGCCGTTCCGAAAGGAAAACGGCGAGTGACATGGCCCTCGTCCGCGGCGCTTGAAATCGAGTGTCCCTGCGGCCCAAACTGCCGCCAGTCGAATGAGAATCCCCTCCCAAGGAGTGAACGATGCGCTTGACCCGACGTGAGTTCGCGCTGTCCGCCGCCGCCGCGGCGCTGTTCGGCCGCGAGGCCTTCGCCCAGGCCCCGGCCTTCTTCCGGATCGGCACCGGCGGCACCGCCGGCACCTACTATCCGGTGGGCGGCCTGATCGCCAACGCGATCTCGGCCCCGCCGCGCCTCGTGCTGACCGCGCAGGCCTCGAACGGCTCGGTCGCCAACGTCAATGGCATCGTCTCGGGCGCCATGGAATCCGGATTCGTCCAGGCCGACGTCGCCTCCTGGGCCTTCACCGGCACCGGCCTGTTCGAGGGCAAGGACAAGGCGGCCGACCTCCGCCTGATCGCCAACCTGTACCCCGAAAGCATCCACCTGGTGGCGGCGAAGAGCGCCAACATCAAGACCGTCGCCGACCTCAAGGGCAAGCGCGTCTCGCTCGACGAGCCGGGCTCGGGCACGCTGGTCGACGCCAAGATCATCCTCGAGGGCTACGGACTCACCGAGAAGGACGTGAAGGCCGACTACCTGAAGCCCAACCAGGCGGCCGAGAAGATGCGCGACGGCGGCATGGACGCCTTCGTCTTCGTCGGCGGCTATCCGACCAGCGCGATCACCGAGCTCGCGGCCGCCGGTCCCGGCATCGACATCGTGCCGATCGACGGCCCGCAGGCGGAAGCCATCCGCAAGAAGTACTCGTTCTTCGCCGCCGACGAGATCCCGGCCAACACCTACAAGGGCCAGGCGGCAGCGAAGACGCTGGCGGTCGGCGCCCAGTGGGTCACCTCGGCCAAGGTGCCGGAGGCCGTGGTCTACGAGATCACCAAGGCTCTGTGGAGCGACAAGACCCGCGCCGCGCTCGACGCCGGCCACGCCAAGGGCAAGTCGATCCGCAAGGAGACTGCGACCGCCGGCCCGAGCGTGCCGTGGCATCCGGGCGCCGAGAAGTTCTACAAGGAAGCCGGCCTGCTGAAGTAGGCCGCGCAGACGCCTGATCGTCTCAAGGGCCCCTCTCCGGCGCAGGCAGGAGAGGGGCCTTTCTTTTCCGCCCCGATTTCGAAGAGCGTCCCCATGTCGACCAGCACTGCCGCCGCCATCGTCGAAGCCCGCTCGCTCGAAGAGAAGTTCGATCCGGAGATGCGTTTCCGGCCGCTGACGCCGACCGCGGGGTGGATCGTCGCCGTGCTGCTGCTGGCGCTCTCGTGCTTCCACTACTACACCGCCGGTTTCGGCCTTCTGCGCGAGACCACGCATCGCGGCATCCATATGGCCTTCGTCATCGGGATGATCTTCCTGGTCTTCCCTTTCCTGAAGGCGCACGAAAGCCCGGCCTCATCGCTGCTCCGGCCCTTCGGCATCTCGATCGTCGACTGGGCCCTCGCGATCGCCGCCGCGGTCGCCAGCCTCTACGTGCCGTGGATCTTCACCGACCTCGCCTTCCGCGTCGGCAACCCGCTGCCGATCGACGTGGCGATGGGCACGATCCTGATCGTCGTGCTGCTGGAGGCGACGCGCCGCGGCGTCGGCTGGCCGCTGCCGGTGATCGCGATCCTGGTCATGCTCTACGCGTATTTCGGTCCGTCGATGCCCGGCATCCTCCAGCACCCGGGCGCGACCTGGGGCAACATCGTCAATCACCTCTATCTCACCAGCCAGGGCATCTACGGCATCGCGCTCGGCGTGGTCGCCACCTACGTCTTCCACTACGTTCTGTTCGGCGTGCTGGCGACGCGGATCGGCCTCGGTCAGCTGTTCATCGACCTCGCCTCGATCGTCGCCGGCCGCTATGCCGGCGGCCCCGCCAAGGTCTCGATCTTCGGTTCGGCACTGTTCGGCATGATCTCGGGCTCGTCGATCGCCAACACGGTGACGGTCGGCTCGCTCACCATCCCGGCGATGATCCGCCTGGGCTATCCGCGGCACTTCGCGGCGGCGGTGGAATCGACGGCATCGACCGGCGGCCAGATCACGCCGCCGATCATGGGCGCGGCCGCGTTCCTGATGGTCGAGTTCCTGAACGTCTCCTACACATCCGTGATCCTGGCGGCGATCGTGCCGGCCTTCATGCATTTCTTCGGCGTCTTCTGCCAGGTGCATTTCGAGGCGAAGCGCACCGGCATGCGCGGCCTTCGCCCAGACGAGCTGCCGGACGCGCGCGAGGTCCTGCGCCAGGGCTGGCAGACGGTCATGCCGCTGGCGGCCCTGCTGCTGATCCTGTTCTCGGGCTTCACCCCGTACCTGGCGGCGTTCTGGGGCATCACCTGCTGCCTCGTCGTCGGCCTCGGCCGCCTGCCGGCCGTCACCGTCGCCTACTTCGCGGCGCTGGTGCTCTCGGTGGTGCTCGGCATCACCACGAGCCTCTACTTCTCGCTGCCGATGCTGGCGGTGCTGATCGTGCTGGCGATCCGCGCCTGGCTCGCCTCGGACGAGGGACGCGCCCGCGTCGTCGACATGGTCGATGCCTTCGTCGTCGGCGCCAAGTATGCGATCTCGGTCGGCGCCGCCGCGGCGACGGTCGGCATCATCGTCGGCATCGTCACGCTCACCGGCGTGGGCTTCAAGATCTCGTTCATCGTGACCTCCTTCGCGAGCGAACTCGGCGGCATGACCATGTCGATGCTGCCGGTCGGCTGGCTCACCGAGAACGGAACGACGCTCTTCTTCACGCTGATCATGACCGGCATCGTCTGCATCCTGCTCGGCTGCGGCGTGCCCACCACGGCCAACTACATCATCATGGTGACGGTGGCGGCGCCTGCGCTGGGCATGCTGGGCGTGCAGCCGATCGTGGCGCACTTCTTCGTCTTCTACTACGGCGTGCTCGCCGACATCACGCCGCCGGTGGCGCTTGCGGCCTATGCGGGGGCCAGCATGGCCGGGGCCGATCCTTTCCGTACCGGCAACACCGCCTTCCGCCTCGGCCTCGGCAAGGTGTTGGTGCCGTTCGTCTTCGTCTACGGCCCGGCGATGCTGATCGTGACGCCGGAGTTCACCTGGATGGCCTTCATCGTCACCACGCTCGGCTGCGCGGCGGGCATCGTCCTGCTGTCGATGGCGTTCGGCGGCTACGGCCTGGCGCCGTTGGCAGCATGGGAGCGGATCGTGCTGGGCATCGCCGCGCTGCCAACGATCGCGCCGGGGCTGCCGAGCACGCTGGCAGGGCTGGCCGTCGCGAGTCCGATCCTGGTCCGCCAGGTCCTGAAGAATCGCAGCGCTGCCCGGCCGGCGGCAGGCTAGGCAGGATCTGGGAGGCGACCGAAGACGGCGCCGCCGAGGACCATGTCGACGATGCTGCCGTCCGTCGCCAGCGGCATCAGCACGCGGTCGTAGCGGTAGATCCGGCGGTCGCGCCCGACGAACTCGCTTCGGTGGCAGACGGGATTCCGCGTTCTGATCGTATCGCGGTAGTGACCAATGATGGTCTCGCGCATCGCGGGTGCGATCGCGGCATCGAGGTAGCGGCCGGTATCGTCGCTGGCCGCATGGTTGACGATATGAGTCCCGATCAGCCGCCAGCGAATGCGCCTGCCGCCGTCGACAACGTCGGCGAGGAAAACGTGCGGCAGCAGGGCCGAACCGATCGCAATCGGGTCCAGGTGCTGGCGCCCGGGAAGCCCGTCCGGCACCAGACGGCGCCAATAGGCGACGAGCTGCGCCAGGCGCCCGGTCGGCTCGATCGCCTCGAAAGTCGATTCCTGAAGATCGACCGACACCAAGTTCTGCTCCGAAAGTCCCGGCTGCCCGGCGAAACGCCGAAGGGTGGCAGGAAACAGGGACCGGAGACTACTTGCAGGTTGATCGCGGCGCGGTGATGCGGATCACGCGGCCTTGGGTGGCCCCGGCGTGAACACCGCTCCACCCAGCACCGTGTCGACGGAGGCGCCGTCGATGGCCAGGACCGGCAGCAGCAGGCGCTCGTAGCGGTAGATGCGAAGGTCGCGGCCCGGGAAGTCGCCCCGGTGGCAGATCGGCCGGCGCTCGCGGACTACCTGCTGATAGTGGCCGATGATCGTCTCGCGCATGATCGGCGCGATGCTGATCTCCAGGTACAGGCCGGTGTCGTCGGTGCCGGCATGGCGGACGATGTGCTGGCCGATCAGGCGCCAGCGGAACCGGCGGCCCTCCTCGAGGACGTCGACCATGAAGACATGCGGCAGCAGCACCGGATTCATGTCCATCAGGTCGATCTGGTCGCGCCGGGCGATGCCGCCCTTGCCGACTCGCTCCCAATAGGCGAGCAGCTGGGCAAGCCGGCCTTCCGGCTCGATCTCCTCGAAGACGCCTGGAGAGGCCACGCCGCTAGAGCGCTTTCACCGCGGCGAGGACTGCCTCGACATGGCCCGGCACCTTGACCTTGCGCCACACGTTGCGGACCACCCCTTTCGCGTCGATCAGGAAGGTCGCGCGCTCGATCCCCATGTACTTCCGGCCGTAGAGGCTCTTCTCGACCCAGGTGCCGAATGCCTCGCAGGCCTTGCCTTCGGCGTCGGACATCAGGGGGAAGGAAAGGTCGTACTTGGCAGCGAACTTGTCGTGGCTGGCGACCGTGTCCTTGGAGATGCCGACAACCTCGGCACCGGCCTTCTTGAACTTCGGCATCGCCGCCTGGAAGTCCTGCGCCTCCTTGGTGCACCCCGACGTGTTGTCCTTCGGGTAGAAGTAGACGACGACGGGCTTGCCCTTGAGCTTGGACAGCGCGAGCTCGCCGCCGCCCGATACCGGCAGCGTGAGCGCTGGGGCCTTGTCGCCGACGTCGAGGGTCATCAGGTCGCTTCCTTCTTCTGCGCGTCGGCGGGCTCGTCGATGAGCCGCCGATAGAAACCACGAACCCAGCCTGCTGTCGCTTCGACCTTGGCCGCAAGCGCGTCGAGATCCGGTGCGCCGCCGGCCTTCACCAGGGCCTTCCGCACGCCTTCGGACGCGGTTGCCGGATCGAAATCGCCGCCGGTGGTGACGCGGAGGAATCCCTGCAGGCGCCGCCAGAGCGCCATCGCCTCGATGAGGCGGCCGGCGTCGGCACGATCGATCGCACCGGCCTCGGCGAGCCGGCCGAGTGCATCGGTGGTGTTGGCGGCGAGCACGTCAGGGTTCCTCGGGGCGTGGAGGAGCTGGAGATACTGGGCGATGAACTCGATGTCCACCATTCCGCCCGGGCGGTGCTTCACTTTCCAGGGAGATGTCTCGGGATGCTCCTTGGCCATGCGCCGGCGCATGTCGGCGACGTCGGCGAGCAGCTTCTGCGGGTCGCGCGGGCTGGTCAGGATCTTCCTGACCGCGGCGGCGGCGGCGTCCATCAGCGTCTTCGGTCCGGCGATCGGCCGCGCCCGGGTCAGCGCCATGTGCTCCCAGGTCCATGCCTCGGTCATCTGGTAGCGGACGAAGCCGTCGAGGTTGGAGGCGATCGGCCCCTTGTTGCCCGAGGGGCGGAGCCGCATGTCGACCTCGTAGAGCGACCCTTCGGCGGTCCTGACGGTCAGGCCAGCGATCAGACGCTGGCTCCAGCGGCCGAAGTAGAGGCCGGCCTGGAGCGGCTTCGCGCCGTCGGAGTCGAGGTCGACCGGCGCGTCGTAGACGAAGATCATGTCGAGATCGGAGCCGATGTTCATCTCGCGGCTGCCGAGCTTGCCCAGCGCCAGCACCGCCATCCCGGCATCGGGCACGCGGCCATGGGCATCGGCCAGGAGACGGCCGGTACGCTCGGCCAGGCGGTCCACGACCGCCTCGGCGATGTCGGTGATCGCCGGCGCCAGCTGATCGGCGTCGCCGTCACCCGAGAGCACGCGCAGGCCGAGCGCGAACTTTCGGTCCTCGGCCCAGCGGCGGGTCAGGTCGAGCACCGCCTCATAGCCGTCGGCGTCCTCGAGCGCATGATCGAGCTCGGCCTTCAGCGCGTCGACGCCCGGCGGCGGCGCCATCGCGCCGGGCGTCAGCACCGCCTCCAGCCGGGTCGGGCGGTTGCCGAGCGCTTCGGCCAGGTGCGGCGCCGATCCCATCACTTCGGAGAGCAGCGCCAGCAGGCGCGGGTTCTGGTGCAGCAGCGAGAACACCTGCACGCCCGCCGGCAGCGCCTTCAGGAACGCATCGAAGCGGAGAAAGGCGCCGTCCGCGTCCGAAGTCTTCGCCAGGGCCTCGAGCAGCGCCGGCATCAGCTCGGTCAGGATCTGGCGGGCGCGCTCGCTGCGGGTCGCCCGATAGCGGCCGTGATGCCATCCGCGAACGGTGGCGCAGACCATGGAGGCATCTCGATATCCGAGCCTGGTCAGCGTCTCGATGGTGCCGGGGTCGTCCTCGGTGCCGGTGAAGACCAGGTTGCCGGGTCCTGAGAGGGACGGGGCTTCCTCGAACAGCCGCGCGTAGCGCCGCTCGACCCGCTTCAACACCCGCGTGATCGCCGCGCCGAAGGCGCTGGCGTCCGGATATCCCAGGAACGCAGCCAGCCGCACGAGGCCGGCCGTGTCCTCGGGCAGGGTCTGGGTCTGCTCGTCGGCGATCATCTGCAGGCGATGCTCGACGGTCCGCAGGGTGCGATAGGCGTCGGCGAGATCGTCGGCGGCCTCGCGCGTCACGTGGCCGGACGCCACCAGCGCGTTCATCGCCTCGATCGTCGGGCGCAGGCGCAGGCTCGGATCGCGCCCGCCCCAGATCAGCTGCTGGGTCTGGGCGAAGAACTCGATCTCGCGGATGCCGCCGCGGCCGAGCTTGACGTTGTGACCGGCGACGGCGATGTCGGCGCCGCCCTTGGCGGCATGGATCTGGCGCTTGATCGAGTGGATGTCGCGGATCGCGGCGAAATCCAGGTGCTTTCGCCAGACGAACGGCTTCAGGTGCGCCATGAAGCGCCGGCCGGCGGCGATGTCGCCGGCGACCGGGCGGCCCTTGATCATCGCCGCCCGTTCCCAGTTCTGGCCGAGGCTCTCGTAGTAGACCTCGGCGGCGCCGACCGAGATCGCGACGGGCGTGGCGCCGGGATCGGGCCGGAGGCGAAGATCGACCCGGAAGACGTAGCCGTCGGCCGTCCGCTCCGACAGGATCTTCACCATGTCGCGCACCAGGCGGACGAAGCGCTGCTGCAAATCGTCGACCTCGGCGAAGCCCGGCGTGGTCTCGTCGTAGAAGACCATGAGGTCGATGTCGCTCGAGTAGTTGAGCTCGCGCGATCCCAGCTTTCCCATCGCCAGCACGAACAGGCCGGCGCCTTCCGACGGTGGCTCGCCTGCCGGCAGCGGCACCTTGCCGGTCGCGCGGAGGCGCCTGAGCAGATGGTCGACCGTCGCCTGCAGTGCGGCTTCGGCGAGGTCGCTGAGACCGCGCGTCACCTTCTCGACCGGCCAGAGCCCGGCGATGTCGGCGAGCGCGATCGCCAGCGCCGCCTTCCGCCGCGCGCGGCGAAGCCCGGCCATCAGCGTCGCCTGGTCTTCTTCGGCGCCGAGCGGCGCGATCGCGGCCAGCGCCTCGGCGAGTCCGGCCTCAGGGCCCCTTTCCGCGAGGCGGAGGGCGAAGGGGATCTCCGCCAGCAGGCACTCGGTAAGGAACGGGCTGGACCCGAATACCGTTGTCAGCAACGGGCCGGCCTCCGGATCCTCGATCAGCGCGAGGGCGGCCGATTTCCGGCTCTCGTCGTCGAGGTCCGCGGTCCGCTCGCGCCAGCGTGCACGGGCGACGTCGGCCAAGACGGGATCGGCCGGCCGCGAGGTTAGGTCGGAAGGTGCGAATCGGAGTAAGCTTGTCATCGAAGGAGGCGTTCCGCGCGGGCGAAGGTGCGGGAGCCGTTGGGTGACCGTCAAGCCGCGAGTGCCGCCTCGAGATGTCCAAGGTCGTGATCAAGGCGATCGAGATCGTGGGCGGGCTGGTCGCCGGCCTGATGATCGCGGCCGCGCTCCTGTTCTGGCGGCTGAATCAAGGACCTATCCCGCTCGACGTCCTGACGCCGCACCTCGAGAGCGCGCTTCGGGTCGACGAGAAGGGGCTCAGGGCCCGAATCGGATCGACCAAGCTGGTCTGGGCGGGCTGGGAGCGGGCCGTCGACCTTCGCGCCAGCGACGTCCAGGCGATCGCCCCCGACGGCGGCGTGGTCGCCGCCCTTCCCGACATCGCGATCCGGCTGAGCCTGAGCGAGCTCGTCCGCGGTCAGGTCCGCCCGACGGAGATCGAGCTGGTGCGACCGAGGCTCCGCCTGAGCCGCACGGCCGACGGTCGCATCGACCTGGGACTCGGCGAGGGCACGGACACGGGCGACTCGGGCCTCCTGTTCGCCGCCCTGCTCGACGACCTCTCGGGACCCAAGCGGCCAGGCGCGTGGGTCGGGATCCTCGACCGCGTGATCGTCACGGGCGCCGACCTTGCGGTCAGCGACCTGGCCGAGGGCATGCTGTGGCGGGCGACCGATGTCGACCTGCGCTTCGAGCGCAGCGCCGACGGGCTCCGGATCCGCATCCAGGGCAACGCCGAGATCGGTGGCTCGAAGACGCGGATCGACGGCGCCGGCCGCTATCTGGCTCCGGCCGGCACGATCGAGACCCAGTTCCAGCTGAGCCGCTTCGAACCGGCGGCGCTGGCGGCGCGCTTCCCGGACCTCAAGCGGATCAAGCTCGCGATCGACGGCAGCCTGCAGGCCGTGTTCGACCGGCAGGGACGCGTGCTGTCGGCGCGGATCGAGGCCGCGGCCGGCCCGGGCGCGATCGAGCTGCCGGAACTCTATGCCGAGGATCTGCAGATCGCCGGCGCCCAGGTCCGCGCCCGCTTCGAGCGCAGCGGCGAGACGATCGAGATCGAGCGCGCCATCGTCGATCTCGGCGGCCCGGTGCTGCGCGCCTCCGCCCGCGTCTCGGGTCTGACGGGACGAGGCCTGCTCGAGGCCGATGCCACCGTCGAAGGCATGGAGGTCGACCGGCTTTCGCACTTCTGGCCGGCGAAGCTCGCTCTCAACGCGAGGCGCTGGGTCACCGAGAACATCAGCGCCGGTGTCGCCCGCGAGGCCCGCATCAAGCTCACCGGCGAGCTCAAGGACATGAAGGACCTGTCGGTCCGCTCGGTCTCCGGCGGCATCACCTACGAGAACCTCACCGTCCGCTACCTGCATCCGATGTTGCCCGTCCGCCAGGTGCGCGGCACCGCGACATTCACCGACGCGCGTTTCGATCTCGCCATCGCCGGCGGATCGCTCGACGGGCTCAGGGTCGGCCCGTCGACGGTGGCGCTCTCCGGCCTCGACAACGACCGCGAGCGCGCCGAGATCGAGGTCCTGGTCTCGGGGCCGGTCAAGGATGCGCTGAAGCTGATCGACTCGAAGCCGCTCGGATACACATCGAAGATCGGCATCCAGATGGACGGCGTCGCCGGAGAGGCGGCGATCCGGCTCCGCTTCGCCTTCCCGCTGATCTCGACCCTGAAGATCGAGCAGGTGGCGCTGTCGGCGGCCGCCAACCTGCGCGGCGTCGCCGTGCCGAAGGTCATTCGCGGATGGGACGTCAGCGAGGCCAAGGGCAATCTCTCGCTCGACGGCCGCGGCATGACGGTCAAGGGTGACGGGCGGCTTCAGGGCGTGCCGGTCGTCTTCGAATGGCGCGAGAACTTCGACGATGCTCCGCAGGTGCGCCGCCGTTTCGAGGTGACCGGCCGCGTCGACGAGGCCGGCCGAAAGGCGCTCGACCTGCCCTTGCAGGAAAAGGCGACCGGGCCGATCGACGCGCATGTGGTCGCGGTGCAGCGCCCGACCGGGACCAGCGACATCGAGGTCGGACTCGACTTGGCGCAGGCCAAGGTCCGCTTTGACGAAATCGCCTGGCGCAAGCCCGTCGGCAAGCCGGCGAAGACGAGCTTCGTGCTCAAGCTCGACCGCGCCGATCTGACCTCGCTCGAAAGCCTCAAGGCGAACGCCGACGATCTCGATCTCGTCGGCCGCATCACCTTCAACAAGGACATCGACGTCCAGACTCTCGAGCTGACCCGGCTCAAGGTCGGGTCAACCGACGTCCGGGTCGGCGTCAGCCGGCGCCAGCAGGGCGGATATACGGTCGGCGTGGCGGGGGACCGGCTCGATCTCCGGCCGCTCTTCGCGGACGACGACGATCCGCTGCCGAAGAGGAAAGGACCGGCGCTCGGCGTCGAGATCCAGGTCGGCGAGCTCAGGGTCAGCGACGACCGCGCCTTCTCCCAGGTGCGGGCCTCGCTCGAGTCCGACGGTCTCGCCTGGCAGCGGATCGGCGCCGAGGGACGCGTGGGAGCGGAGGGCCGCTTCGCGCTCGACATGTCCCTGGCGGACAAGCGGCACCGCTTCCATCTGACCTCGCTCGACGCGGGCGCGATGCTGAAATCCCTCGGCTTCTATAACCACATGGTCGGGGGCCGGCTGGTGCTCGACGGCACCGCCGACATCGAGGGGAAGGGGCTGCCCTTCGAAGGCGACCTGACGATCACCGACTTCAACGTCGTGCAGGCGCCGGCGCTCGCGCGGCTCGCGACGCTGGCCTCGTTCTCGGGCCTGGTCGAGACGCTGTCGGGCTCCGGCATCGGCTTCCAGCGCCTCACCGCAAAGCTGTCGCAAACGGAGCAGCGGATCACCTTCAAGGACGCTCTGGCGGCCGGCAGCTCGATCGGCGTCGCCGCGCATGGCTGGGTCGAGCGCAAGACCGACATCGCCGAGATCGAGGGGACCGCGGTGCCGGCCTACACGCTGAACCGCGTGATCGGTGCGATCCCCCTGATCGGAGCCATCATCACCGGCGGCCAGAACGAAGGCATCGTCGCCGCCGACTTCCGGATCGCGGGCCCGCTCGATCAACCGGAGGTCAGCGTCAATCCGCTGTCGGCGCTCGCACCGGGCATCCTTCGCAGGATCGTGAGATTCCTCGGCGGCCTCGAAGGCGAGGACGAGCGCCAGGAGCCGTCCAAGCAGGGTGCTGGTCGGTAGGGCACGACGCCTTAAACAAGCCTTGAGTGGACGCTCGCGTTCGGCCACGCTATCCAATAACCGCCGGCAACGACCGGTTCCCGGGGCGCACTGCCTCACGGGACGTTCCATCCAAAAGCATTGGAGGCTTCGATGCGTCGCCTGCTCGCCCCGAGCTTGATCCTTGCCGCTACCCTCGCCGCCGCGTCCGCGCAGGCTGCGACACCCAAGGACGCCATGGTCCAGGCGTGGAACCTCGACGCGCTGATCACGCTCGATCCCGCGCAGATCGGCGAGGTCAACGGCAACGACATCATGATCAACGTCTGCAACCGGCTGGTTCAGCCGAACATCAAGGACGTCGCCAAGATCGAGCCCCAGCTCGCCGAGAGCTGGTCGACCTCGGCCGACGGCATGACGCTGACCTTCAAGCTCCGCAAGGACCTCAAGTTCCCCGGCGGCAAGGCGGCGACCGCCCACGACGCCGCGTGGTCGCTGAAGCGCGCGATCCACCTCAACTTCGGCAACGCCGCGAACCTGAAGGAGTGGGGCTTCACCTCCGAGAAGGCCGACGAGCAGTTCGTCGCGACCGACGACCACACGCTGGTGGTCAAGATGGACAAGCCCTATCCGGTCGGCCTCGTGCTCTCGGCCGCGTTCTCGAGCAACGTCGCCTCGATCCTGAGCAAGGAGACCGGCGAGAAGAACGCCAAGACCACCGACGGCAAGAGCGACTACGGCAACGGCTGGTTCAAGACCCAGTCCGACTGCGTCGGCCCGTACCGGGTGCGCACCTGGAACGCCAACGACGTCGTGATCCTCGAGGCCAACGACAACTATTTCGGCAAGAAGCCGGGCCTCAAACGCATCCTGATCCGCCACGTGCCGGAATCGGGCGCGCAGCGCCTGCAGCTCGAGAAGGGCGACATCGACGTCGGCCGTCTCCTCAGCGCCGACGATCTGAAGGCGCTTGCGACCAACAAGGACGTGCACATCGAGCAGACGGTGATGCACGGCTTCAGCTACTTCGCCTTCAACGCCTCCGACCCGATCCTCTCGAATCCGAAGGTGCGCGAGGCGTTCCGCTACCTGGTCGACTACACGGGGCTCGAGAAGACCGTGATGGCCTATCAGGGCAAGGCGCGTAACAGCCTGGTGCCGATCGGCGCCTTCGGCGCGCTCGACGAGAAGGAAGGCCTTCCCTTCAAGCTCGACATCGACATGGCGAAGAAGCTGCTGGCGGAGGCCGGGTATCCGAACGGCTTCTCGATGAAGTACATCCTGTCGGCGAACCAGTTCAATCCGGCGGTTGCCCAGCACGTCCAGGCGAACGCCGCCAAGGCCGGCATCAAGCTCGAGCTCGAGCAGATGGCGGACGCCAACCTCTTCACCAAAATGCGGGCGCGCGAGTTCCAGATTGGCCAGATCGGTTGGGGCGCCGGGTATCCGGACGCGCACAGCATGATCTCGCGTCACGCCTACAACCCGGACAACCGTGCCGAGTCCAAGCTCGCGCAGTACCCGTCCTGGCGCTCGGCCTGGTTCGACGAGAACATCAACAAGATGACCGACACCGCGATGATGGAGAAGGATCCGGCCAAGCGGATCGCGCTCTACAAGCAGATCCAGGAGCACATGCTCCACAACGGGCCGATGGCCTACATGTTCCAGACGGTTCGCTCGATCGCCTACCGCAAGGAAGTGAAGGACTTCGCGATCGGCCCGTTCAAGGTCGACTACGCGTCGGCCCGCAAGTAGTCGGGGGAAAACGTTCAATGGCCGTGACCGACGTCAACCGGCAGCCAGGACCGAGGCCGAAGCTGCCGGCCTGGGTGTGGGACGCTTGGCGCGTGGGCTCGTCCGCGGTGGTGACGCTGCTGGGCCTGCTCGCGCTCACTTTTTTCATCGGCCGCATGCTGCCGATCGACCCGGTCATCGCCATCGTCGGCGAGCAGGCCGACGCCTCGACCTACGACATGGTCTACAAGCAGCTCGGGCTGGACAAGCCGCTCTATGTCCAGTTCGCCTACTTCATGGGCGACATGCTGCGGGGTGAGTTCGGCAACGCGCTGTTCACCGGCAACAAGGTCTCCGCCGACCTGCTGCGCGTGTTCCCGGCGACGATCGAGCTGGCGACCATCGCGATCACGATCGGTGTCTGCCTCGGCATGCCGATCGGCGTGCTTGCCGCGGTCTATCGCGGCAGCCCGATCGACCATTTCGCCCGCATCGTCGGCCTCCTCGGCTACTCGGTCCCGACCTTCTGGAGCGGGCTGATGGGCCTGGTGCTGTTCTACGCCATGCTCGGCTGGGTCGGCGGACCGGGGCGGCTCGACGTCTACTACATCGACGTCGTCGACCGTGTGACCGGCCTCATGCTCGTCGACGCGGCGATCGCCGGCGAATGGGAGGTCTGGCAGAACGCCTTCTCGCACATCGTGCTGCCGGCCAGCATCCTCAGCTTCAGCGCCATCGCCTTCATCAGCCGGCTCACCCGCAGCTTCATGCTGGCGCAGCTCTCGCAGGAATACATCCTGGCGGCGCGGGTGAAAGGCCTCTCGAAGTGGAAGGTCATCCGCAAGCACGCCTTCCGCAACATCGCGGTGCAGCTCCTGACCATCGTAGCGCTCGCCTACGCGATCCTGCTCGAGGGCGCGGTGGTGACCGAGACGGTGTTCGCGTGGCCCGGCTTCGGCCGCTACCTGGTCTCAGGCCTGCTCGCCGGCGACATGAACGCCGTGCTCGCCTGCGTGCTGATCGTCGGCATCATCTTCGTCACGATCAACCTAGTCAGCGACATCCTCTACAAGATCCTGGACCCGCGCACGAAATGACCACCGTCATCGAACCCGGAAAGGGCGGGCTCCGCGCCTACCTGACCGCCGAGGTCAGCCAGTCGCCGACGCAGGCGAGCCTGCAGCGCCTCTACATCGGCTGCGTCCGCTTCTCGCAGAATCCGCTCGCGGTGATCGGGCTCAGCATCCTCGTGGTGCTTCTGCTGGTCGCGATCTTCGCGCCGCTGATCGCCCCCTTCCCGATGAACGAGCAGAATCTCGGCCGCCGGCTGCTGCCGCCCAGCGGCGATCACCTCTTCGGCACCGACGAGCTCGGGCGCGACATCTTCAGCCGCGTGGTCTACGGCTCGCGCATCACGCTGCAGATCACCTGTCTGGTCGCGATCATCGCCGCGCCGATCGGCCTCCTGGTCGGCACCGTCTCCGGCTACTTCGGCGGCTGGACCGACACGGTGCTGATGCGGATCACCGACCTTTTCCTGTCGTTCCCAGGCCTTATCCTGGCGCTGGCCTTCGTCGCCGCGCTCGGCCCGGGCATCCGCAACGCCGTGATCGCGATCGCGCTGACCGTCTGGCCGCCGATCGCGCGCCTGGCACGCGCCGAGACGCTGACCGTGCGCTCGTCGGACTACATCGCCGCGATCCGGGCGCAGGGCGCACCCGCGTGGCGGATCGTGGTCAAGCACATCGTGCCGATGTGCCTCTCCTCGGTGATCATCCGCATCACGCTCAACATGGCCGGCATCATCCTGACCGCCGCGGCGCTGGGCTTCCTCGGCCTCGGCGCGCAGCCGCCGATGCCGGAATGGGGCGCCATGCTCTCGACCGGCCGCCAGTACCTGCTCGGCAGCTGGTTCCTCGCCGCCGCGCCCGGCCTCGCCATCCTGCTCGTCAGCCTCGGGTTCAACCTGGTCGGCGACGGGCTTCGCGACGTTCTGGACCCGCGCGACGAATGACCCAGCCCCTTCTCGACGTCCAGGACCTCAGCGTCACCTTCAAGACGCCGCACCGCATGGTGCGTGCGGTGCGCGACATCTCCTTCTCCGTCGGCAAGGAGAAGGTCGGCATCGTCGGCGAGTCCGGCTCCGGCAAGTCCGCGACGGGTCGCGCCATCCTCAAGCTCACGCCCGGCAACGGCACCGTCACCGCGAAGAAGATGCAGTTCGAGGAGCTGGATCTCGCCCGCGCGACCGAGACCGACATGCTGGCGGTGCGCGGCAAGCGCATCGGCATGATCCTGCAGGACCCCAAGTTCTCGCTGGATCCGGTGATGCGTGTCGGCGACCAGATCTCCGAGGCGCTGCCTTCCGGCATCAACCGGAAGGAGGCGCGCGAGCGCGTCATGGCGATGCTGGAGGCGGTGCAGATCCGCAACCCGCAGCGCGTCTACGATCTCTACCCGCACGAGGTCTCGGGCGGCATGGGCCAGCGGATCATGATCGCGATGATGCTGGTGCCCGATCCGAAGCTGCTGATTGCCGACGAGCCGACCTCGGCCCTCGACGTCACCGTCCGCATGCAGGTGCTGGCGATCCTCGACGACCTGGTCTCGCGGCGCGGCCTCGGGCTGATGTTCATCAGCCACGATCTCAACCTGGTCGCGACCTTCTGCGACCGTGTGCTGATCATGTATGCCGGGCGGATCGTCGAGGAGTGCAAGGCCTCCGAGCTGCGCCAGGCGAAGCATCCCTATACTCAGGGCCTGCTCGCCTCGCTGCCGCGCCTCGGCGAGCGCCGCAAGCATCTCTCGACGCTGGTCCGCGATCCGGCCTGGGCACTCTGATGATCGAAGTAGAAAACCTCGTCGTCCGCTTCGGTGCCGGCAAGGCCGCCACGACCGCCGTCGACAATGTCAGCTTCACGGTGAAGGACGGCGAGGCCTTCGGCTTGGTCGGCGAGTCCGGTTGCGGCAAGACCACGATCCTCCGCGCGCTGGCCGGGCTCAACTCGAATTGGGAAGGCACCATCCGCATCGACGGCAAGCAGATGACGCCAAAGCGAGAGCGCGGCTTCTACAAGCTGGCCCAGATCGTGTTCCAGGATCCGTACGGCTCGCTGCATCCGCGCTTCACCGTCAACGGCACGCTGATGGAGCCGATCAAGATCCACGGCCTCGACCGCGCCGACGAGCGCATCGACCGCGTGCTGAAGCAGGTGGGACTCGGCCCGGCGTTCCGCTTCCGCTACCCGCACCAGCTCTCGGGCGGCCAGCGCCAGCGCGTCGCCATCGCACGCGCCCTGATCCTCGAGCCCAAGCTGATGCTGCTCGACGAGCCGACCTCGGCGCTCGACGTTTCGGTGCAGGCGGAGATCCTCAACCTGCTGACCGACATCCGCGACTCGACCGGCCTGACCTTCCTCCTGGTGAGCCATGACCTCGCCGTCGTCAGCCACATGTGCGACCGGCTGGCGGTGATGAACCACGGGAAGATCTACGAGGAGCTGACCGTCGACGACCTGGTCGAGCGGCGCTACCGCGAGGCCTATACGCGCCAGCTCTTCGAGGCGAGCCTCGGCTACGACAAGCGCCTGACCTCTAACCAGGTCGCCAAGGCCGAGGCATAGAGGCGGCGCACATGGCGCCGACGCCCGAAGGCGAGGCGGTCTTTCGCCTCATGCTCGAAGTCCTGCAGACCTTTCATCGGCTCCGCGCCATCGGCGCCGAGGAGGGGGCGGTCACGCCCGGCGGCGGCGGAAGCTGGGGCCTGATGCGGAGCCTCGCCGAAGGCGGGCCGCAGACCGTGCCCATGATCGCCCGGGCGCGTCCGGTCTCGCGCCAGCACATCCAGAAGCTCGCCGACGAGCTGGCCGCCGAGGGCCTGGTCGAATTCGTCGAGAATCCCGAGCACAGGCGCTCCAAGCTGGTGCGCCTCACCGCTTCCGGCCGAGCCCGCTACAAGGCGGTGTCCGGCCGCATCCAGGCGCTTGCCGACGAGCTCGGCCACGGCCTCGACGCGAAGAAGGTGGCGGTTGCCGCCGACGTGCTTGCGCGATTGAGAGAGAGACTGTCGAACAACGATATTGACAACTAAGTTGTCAATATATACGTTCCTCCCCAGCAAGGAGGTGCATCGATGTTTTGGACACGCAGAAGCCGCATCGCATTGGCCGCTGCCGCCTGCGTCGGCGCAGCTCCGACGATCGCTGCCGCTTCGTGGCATAGCGGAAACCACGACGGCTGGCAGGGCTGGGGGCATGCCCGGCACGCCCGCCACCAGCAGGACTGGTGCGGAGGTGATGGCGCCCGGCTCGGCCAAGCCATGGCTTTCGTCGAGGCGCATCTGGCGCTCAAGCCCGAGCAGCAGGACGCCTGGGCGCGGCTCGCCGAAGCGGTCGAGACGGCCGGACGCAACCTGAAAGTCGCCTGCGAAAGTGTCCGCGCTGACGTGCCGGGAGAGTTCCGCCGGCTCGAAGCCGGCCTCGAGGCCGGACTCGCGGCGGTCAGGGCGATCCGCCCGCATATCGAGGCGCTCCATGGAGCCCTGGAACCGGACCAGCGGGCGCGTCTCGACCGGCTGCTGACGAGGTCCCTGTGAGCGGCGGCGCCGACACCGCCGGCGTCGCCGTCAGGCCGCCTGTCCTCTATCTCGGCACGCTGTTCCTCGGCGGCCTGATCGATCTTGCCTTCCCGGCACCGCTTCCGGACTTCGCGGCGCGCCTGCCGACGGCTGGCCTCGCGCTGTTGGCGGGCCTTGTCCTGCTCACGCTCTGCTTCGTCCGTTTCAAGGCCGCCGGCACCAACGTGCCGACCTGGATGCCGACGACGGCGCTGGTGACCACGGGCCCTTACCGCTTCTCGCGCAACCCGATCTACCTGGCCCTGACGCTCGTCTACCTGGGCCTGGCGCTCGCCTTTGGCAGCTGGTGGCCGGTCGTCCTGCTGGCGCCGGTGCTGATCGTCATGCGCTTCGGTGTGATCGGCCGCGAGGAGCGGTACCTCGAGGGCAAGTTCGGGGACGCCTACCGCACCTACTGCGCGTCGGTCCGCCGCTGGATCTGATCGCGCCCCAGCTGCTCGCGCCCCAGCTGCTCGCGTCGGTGCGCGGCATGCTCGCGCTGCGCGATGTAGAGGTTCGAGGCGAAGATCACCGCCGCACCCAGCCAGACCCATTTGTCCGGAACCTCGCCCAGGACCAGGTAGGCGAGGATCGCGATGAAGGGCATGCGCGTGAACTCGAACGGCAGGATCGCCGACGCGTCGGCGAGCGCGAAAGCTCGCGTGAAGCAGAGCCAGCCGAGCGTGCTGAGCGCACCTAAGGTCGCCAGCGCCAGGAAGGCCGGCCATGACGGCGTCGTCCAGTGCCACACGGCCAGCGGTGCCGTCAGAAGCATGACGGTCAGGCTCTGGTAGAACACGACAGTCGTCGTCTTTTCCTTGCCCGACATCATCTTCACCAACACGGTGACGCCGGCGAAGGTGACGGTCGAGAGGATGACGAGAACCGGCCCGAAGCCGAGCGGCACGGCACCCGGGCGGAGCACGATCAGGACACCGGCGAATCCGACGGCGATCGCGGTCCACCGCCTGGCGCGCACCGTCTCGCCGAGGAAGAGCGCCACGCCGATGGTGGCGAAGAGCGGCGTCGCGAAGCTCAAGGCCGCGGACTCGTTCAGTGGCATCAGCGTGACGCCGGTGAAGAAGCAGAGCATCGAGGCGTAGTGGCAGAGGCCGGAGGCGACCAGCGGCTTCACCGCCGTGGTCCTCGGCCACGCACGCTCCTTCCACAGCACGATGGGCGCGATCGTGGCGAAGCCGAAGGCGCAGCGGAAGAACGCGATCTCGAACGGATGGATGCCGATGTCGCCGAGCGAGCGGATCAGCGTATTGCCGACGGCGATGGTCGTCGCCGACAAGGTCATCAGCGAGACGGCGACGATGAGGGGGCTCAAGGTCACCGCCGCTCCTGTGCCCGGCGATGCGCCGCATGCTCGCGATGGGCGATATAGAGGGTCGAGCCGAAGATCACCGCGGCGCCGATCCAGACCCATTTGTCCGGCACCTCGCCGAAGACGACGTAGGCGAGGACGGCGACGAAGGGCAGGCGCGTGAACTCGAGCGGCAGGATGGCCGAGGCGTCGGCCAGCGCGAAGGCACGGGTGAAGCAGAGCCAGCCGGCGGTGCAGAGCGCGCCCAGGGTCGCGACCAGCAAGAGCTCGTAGGGTGTCGGCGTCCGCCAGTGCCAGAGCGCCAGCGGGAAGGTCAGCATCATCACGATCAGCGTCTGGTAGAAGACCACGGTCGTCGCCTTCTCGGTCCCCGACATCTTCTTCACCAGCAGCGAGACGCCGGCGAATGAGATGTTGGCGAAGAGCACCAGCGCGGCGCCGAGGCTGACCGGAACGGCGCCCGGGCGAAGCACGATCAGCACGCCCGCGAAGCCGATGACGATCGCCGCCCAGCGGCGTGCACGCACGTTCTCGCCGAGAAAGATCGCGGCGCCGACCGTGGCGAACAGGGGGCCGGCGAAGGTCAGCGCCGCCGACTCGTTCAGAGGAATCAGCGTCACGCCGGTGAAGAAGCAGATCATCGCCGTGAAATGGAACAGGCCGGAGGCGGCCAGCGGCTTCGCCGCGCGCGTGCGCGGCCAGGCGCGCTCGGTCCAGAAGACCAGCGGCGCCACGGTGAGCAGGCCGAAGACGCAGCGGAAGAAGGCGATCTCGAACGGATGGATGCCGCTGTCGCCGAGGAAGCGGATCAGGGTGTTCTGCGCGGCGGTCAGCGCTGCCGCCGTTCCCATCAGCAGGACCGCCTTGATCAGCGGGCTCAGGCGGATCATGGCCCGGCCTCGGCGCGGCGGGCGACGGAGGCCTCGCGGTGCGCGATGTAGAGGGTGGACCCGAAGATGACCGCCGCCCCCAGCCAGACCCACCGGTCCGGCTGCTCGCCGAACACCAGGAAGGCGATGACGGCAATGAAGGGAAGGCGGGCGAACTCGATCGGCAGGATCGCCGACGCCTCGGCGATCGCGAACGCCCGCGTATAGGCGAACATGCCGAAGGTGCCGAGGATCGCGACCAATACCATCATCAGGAAGGCATAGGCCGACGGCACGACCAGCACCGGCGCCGCCGGCGCCAGGGTGACGATCGAGAAGAACAGGCTCTGGTAGAAGACGATCGTCGTCGGCGGATCGGTCTTGGAGAGATTGCGGAACAGCAGCGTCACCACGGCGAAGGCGACGGTCGAGAAGAGCACGAGCGCGATGCCGAGCCCGATCGGCACCATGCCGGGGCGAAGCACGATCAGCACGCCGAGGAAGCCGATCATCACCGCGATCCAGCGCCGGAGCCGGACGGTCTCGCCGAGGAAGAGGGCGGCACCGATCGTCGCGCACAGCGGAGCGGCGAAGCTGAGCGCGGTCGACTCGTTGAGCGGGATCAGCGCCACGCCGTAGAAGAAGCTGACCATCGCCGCCACATGCGCGAAGCCGACCGCGACCAGCTGGCCGATCGCCTTCGGCCTCGGGATCGCGCGCTCGCGCCAAAGGACGAACGCCGCGACCATGGCGAATCCCACGACGCCGCGCACCCAGGCGATCTCGAACGGGTGAATGCCGTCGTCCGCGGCAAGCCGGATCGCCACGTTCTGGAAGGCGGTCGAAAGCTGGGCCGCGACCATCAGGGTCACGGCCTGGACCATCGGCTTCACGACCGCTCCCCGGATGCGCGGCGTGCGACGACCGCCTCGCGATGCGCGATGTAGAGCGTGGACGAGAAGATCACCGCCGCGCCGAGCCAGACCCACTGGTCGGGGATCTCCGCGAACAGCACGTAGGCGAACACGGCGACGACCGGCAGGCGCAGGAACTCGAAGGGCATCAGCGCGCTGGCGTCGGTCAGCTGGCAGGCACGAAGGAAGGTGAGCCAACCGAGCGTGCCGAGGACGCCGTTGGTGATCATCATCGCCGCGGCGAAGCCGGTCGGCATCTCCCAGGTCACCGCAGCCGGCGGTATCGAGAACAAGGTCGCGAACACGCTCTGCCAGAGGACCAGGGTCATCGCCCGCTCGCCGCCGATGAAGCGCTTGAACATGAGCGTGACCACGGCGCCGAGCGCGGCCGAGAGCAGCACCATGGAGGCGCCTAGGCTGACCGGGATGATGCCAGGCCTAAGGATGATCAGGACGCCGAGGAGGCCGGCGGCGACGGCGCTCCAGCGCCGCGCCCGCACCGTCTCGCCGAGGAAGAGGGCGGCGCCGGCAGTGGCGAAAAGCGGCATGGCGAATCCCAGCGCCGCCGACTCGTTCAGCGGCAGCACGGCGATGCCGTAGTAGCCCGAGAGGGTCGAGGCGACGTGGACGACGCACGCGATCGCGATCAGGCCGGCGAAGCGGCTCCGCGGCAGGTTGCGCTCCCTCCACAGCAGGATGAGCGCGATCGAGACGAGGGCGAACAGGTTGCGGAACAGGACGATCTGGAAGGCATCGGCGCCGTGATCTGCGGCCAGCCGGATCGTGATGTTCTGCGTGCCGGTGATCAGGATTGTAACCAGCGCCCAGAAGGTGGCGACGACCGAGCTGTTCATCGGACGCCCCTGGCCCGTCGGCCGGCGACCGCCTCGCGATGGGCGATGTAGAGGGTCGAGGAGAAGATGATGGCCGCTCCGAGCCACACCCATTTGTCGGGGATCTCGCCGAACATCAGGTAGGCGAAGACCGCGACGAAAGGCAGGCGCGTGAACTCATAGGGCATCAGCGCGCTGGCGTCGACCAGGGTGCAGGCGCGGAGGAAGCAGAGCCAGCTGATGGTGCCGAGGATGCCGTTGACCGCCAGGATCGCGAACTGGAAGGCGTCCGGCGTCGCCCAGACGAAGAATTGCGCGGGGATGCCGAACAGGGTCGAGAACAGGCACTGATAGAAGATGAGGGTCGTTCCGCGCTCGACGCCGGCGAAGGTCTTGAAGAGCAGCGTGATCGCCGCCCCCAGCATGGCCGCGAACAGGGTCGCGGCGGCGCCGAGGCTGATCGGGACATAGCCCGGCCGGACGATGATCAGCACGCCGAGGAACCCGATGGTCACGGCGCTCCAGCGGCGGATGCGCACATCCTCGCCGAGGAAAAGGGCGGCGCCGACGGTGGCGAACAGCGGCATCGCGAAGCTGAGCGCGGCCGACTCGTTCAGCGGCAGCAGCGCCACGCCGAGGAAGCCCGCGCCCATGGAGATCAGGTGGATGAAGCTGGTCGCCCCGACCCGAACCACCCATCGCGATCTCGGCAGCGATCGCTCTCTCCACAGGATGACCGCGGCGACCGAAAGCAGGCCGAAGAGCGTGCGGAAGAAGACGACCTCGAAGGCGTGAATGCCGCTGTCGGTGACGACGCGGATCAGGCTGTTCTGCAGCGCGACGAGGAAGACCGCGAAGAGGCTGAGCGCCGCGGCGTGCGCGGCGGGCGAGAGAGCCGGCATCGCTCAGGTCCGGCCGCCGGCCACGCGCCGGCGAGCGATCACCGCCTCGCGATGGGCGATGTAGAGGGTGGACGAAAAGATCACCGCCGCGCCGAGCCAGACCCAGCGATCGGGCGTCTCTCCGAACATGAAGTAGGCGAAGAAGGCGACCGAGGGCAGCTTCACGAACTCGATCGGCTGGATGGCGCTCGCGTCCATCAGCTTGCAGGCGCCGAGGAAGCAGAGCCAGCCGAAGGTCCCGATCAGGCCGATCGCGGCGAGCGCCAAAAAGATGGGGAAGCTCGGCGTCACCCAGACCCAGGCGCCGCCGGGCGCGGAGAGAACCGTGGCGATCAGGCACTGATAGAAGATCAGGGTCTGCGGGCGCTCGTTGCCGGCGAAGGTCTTGAACATCAACGTGACCGCCGCGCCCATCATGCACGAGACCAGGATCATCATCGCGCCGAAGCTGATCGGGATGAAGCCGGGCCTGAGGATGATCAGCACGCCGACGAAGCCGGCGGCGACCGCGCTCCAGCGGCGCGCGCGCACGGTCTCGCCGAGGAAGAGGGCGGCGCCGATGGTGACGAAGAGGGGCGCGGCGAAGGCGAGCGCTGCCGACTCGTTCAACGGCAGCACGCTGAGCCCGTAGATGAAGGCCAGCATGGACGCCACGTGCAGGACACACGACAGCGTGATCGGCCAGAACCAATGCGTCCTCGGGATTCGGCGGTGGGTCCAGAGCAGGATCGCGCTGATCGAGATCAGGCCGAAGAGGTTCCGGAACAGCGTGATCTGGAAGGCATCGATGCCGTGGTCGGCGATCACGCGCATCAGGCAGTTCTGGAAGCCGGAAACTGTGGTCGCGGCCAGCATCAGCAAGGTCGCGTGTACGGGGGCGGAAAATCTGGGCATCTGGCCGGGGAGGCCCACTCTGACACCGACTCCTGGCAATCGCGAGCGGCGTGTTATCGTTTTCCCCATGTATCGGCGTTTAGCCATTTTGCTGGGGTTTCTGGTCCTCCTGCCGGCGGGCGCGTTGCGTGCAGCGGAACGGGTCGACCTGGCGCTCGTGCTCGCCGTCGATTCATCCGGAAGCGTTAACCAGGCGCGCTTCGAGCAGCAGCGGAACGGCTACGCCGACGCGCTGGTTTCCAAGCAGGTGCTGGACGCGATTCTCGGCGGCGAGAACCGTCGCATCGCCGTCACCTATTTCGAGTGGAGCGACGGCCGGCGCATGGCCCGCCTGATCCCGTGGACCCTTCTCGACAGCGAAGCCGCGGCGCGCGAGGTCTCCAAGGTCATCCGCTCCCATCGCCGCGAGCTCGTCGGCGACACCTGCATCCCGTGCGCGATCGAGGAGGCCATGCAGCAGTTCGAGGACCTGCCGTTCGTGACCGACCGCAAGGTGCTCGACATCTCGGGCGACGGAGAGAGCAACCTCGGCGGCTCGGTCGACGAGGCCCGGGACAAGGCCCTGATCGCCGACATCACGATCAACGGCCTGCCGATCCAGACCTACTACGAGCCGACGCTGGCCGACTACTACGAGCAGCACGTGATCGGCGGACCGGGCGCCTTCCTCATCGTCGCCAAGGGCTTCGAGGATTTCGGCAGGGCGATCGCGGCGAAGCTGGTCCGCGAGATCGCGGCCCTGCCGGAGCCGCGTTCCTAGCGGCGCTTCGCCAGCCGCTCCAGCTCGTTGGCGGCTGCTTCCAGGTTCTTGAGCGTGCGTTCCATCTCAACCCGCTGCAGCGGCGGGATCTTGTAGCTTTCGAGGCCGTGGCGGAGCCCGGCGGCGCGTTCGCGGAAGCGCTGGGCCTTGGCGAGATACTGCTCGGGCCCGTCGAGCTCGCGGCCGCCCTTGGTCGGCCGCTTCATCCACATCGTGCGCTTGCCGGTCATCGGCCGCCTACCTCGACATCAGGACCATCAGCATGATGGTGCCGACGGCGATCCGATACCAGCCGAAAGGCGTGAAGCCATGGCGGGAGATGAAGTCGACGACGAAGCGGACCACCGCCAGCGCCGCGAGGAAGGCGACGACGAAGCCGACGACGATCAGCATGCCGCCGTCGAAGCTCAAGTCGTGGCGGTTCTTGAAGAGATCGTAGGTCGCGGCACCCAGCATGGTCGGGATCGCGAGGAAGAACGAGAACTCGGCCGCGGCCCTGCGGTCGACGCCCATCAGCAGCGCGCCGAGGATCGTCGCGCCCGAGCGCGAGACGCCGGGGATCATCGCGATCACCTGGAAGAAGCCGATCTTGAGAGCGAGGAGCGGGGAGAAGTCCTCGACCCGGTGGATCGCCGCCGGCCTGGGCCGCGCCTCGATCGCGAGGATCGCCAGGCCGCCGAGGATCAGGCTCGCCGAGACCACCCAGGGCGAGAACAGCACCGACTTGATGAAGCCGTGCGCGACCGCGCCGATCACGGCGGCCGGCAGGAAGGCGATGACGATCGCGGCGGCGAACCGCCGCGCGCCGGGGTCGGAGGCGAGTCCGACCAGCACCCGCCAGAGCCGGGTGAAGTAGACGACGCAGACGGCGAGGATCGCGCCCAGCTGGATCACCACCTCGAACACCTTGCCGGGCGGTCCCTGGAAGCCCAGCAGGTCGACCAGCAGGATCAGGTGGCCGGTCGAGGAGACCGGGATGAATTCGGTCAGGCCCTCGACCAGACCGAGCACGGCGGCAACGACCAGGTTCCAGGTTTCCATCAGGCTCGCCAGATCACGGGGAAGGCATCGCTGTCCATGGGGCCGCCGGGTGCCGGCGCGCCCGGTTGCGGCGGCGGCGACATGAAGCCGTCGCGCAGCACATAGCGGGCATCGTCGCCGGTGAAGCGGGCGGCGAAGGCGCGCCGGCGCGTGTTCAGCGGATTGCCGGGCGCGCCATGCAGCGTCAGCGCATGGAAGGCGATGCAGTCGCCGGGCGCCAGGTCCCAGGCGAGGAGAGAGTAGTCGCCACGGTTGCCGTCGATGTCGGGCACCTTCTCCTCGCCGGTCGCGTTCGCGTGCTCGGCCGAGTCGACGAAGCGCTTCGGCGTGTACCACTTGCCCCAGCGATGCGAGCCCGCGACGTACTCGACGCAGGTCTGCCGCGGCACCGGGTCGAGCGGGATCCAGAGGCTGACGAGGTCGTCTCCGTCGACGAAGTAGTAGGGCTGGTCGTGATGCCAGGGCGTCGGCTCCAGCGTGCCCGGCTCCTTCACCAGCACATGCTCGTGGAACAGGTTCACCTTGGCCGAGCCCATCAGGCGGGCGGCGATCGAAGCCGCCGGGGACTCGCGGAAGAAGCGTTCGTAGCTGCGGATGCGGCGCCAGTTGCAGTAGTCGCCGAAGAAGAGGCCCGGCTTGCCGTCGGGCGTGTAGCGCTTGGCGTAAGGCCCGGGGCTCGAGAGGTTCTCCTCGACGCCGTCGGCCAGCAGGCGGATCCAGTCGGGCGAGAAGACGCCGCGAAGCGCCACCGCGCCGTCCCGGCGATAGGCCTCGATCGTCGCGTCGTCGATCCACATGGCTGACTTCTCGCCGATTCTCAGGCCTGCGGCAACAGCCGCCTAAACATCTCGTTTGGAACCGTTGTCGCACCCGGCGGTTCCGTTCGCGGGGGGATGTTCAAGGAGCATCCATGCCGAAAGAGACAGCATCGCAGAAGAAGACCGTCGGCCGCGTCATGCACGAATACGCGCATGGCGAGCTCACGAGCGGACCCGGCGGCAAGGGCGGGAAGGTCAAGAGCCGGAAGCAGGCCATCGCCATAGCGCTCAGCGAGGCCGGCGAGTCCAAGTACGATTCCAAGCCCGAGAAGCGCCGGAACCTGTCCCGGACCAAGTCCAAGGAAGCGCGCGGCAAGACCGCCCAGCAGGAGAAGGAAGGCAAGTCCCACGTCGGCGCCGCGGGCAAGCGCGAGAGCTCTCCCGCGATGCGCCGGAAGAAGGCGTCGTCCTCGCGCAAGAAGACGGCCAGCAAGAAGACGATGCAAAAAAGGTCGATGCGTCGCTAGTCGTGCCCCTCTCCCGACCGAAGGGCGGGGGAGGGATGGGGTGGGGGTGAGCGAAGCGAGGTCGGAACTGCGCGTAGCGGCGAAGCGCCGCCTCGCAATGCTCGGCGCCCCCACCCTAACCCTCCCCCGTCGCTAAAGCGCCGGGAGAGGGGACACGATCAGCGCAGCGCGGCGGCGATGTTGCCGCCGTCGACGGTCAGCACCGCGGCGGTGGTCTTCTCGGCCGCCGCCAGTGCCACGAAAGCCTGGGCGACGTCCTGGGCCTTCACCTCGCGGCCGAGCAGGTTGCCGGACATGTAGTCCTTCTCCGAGAGTCCGCGAGCCTTGGAGCGGCTCTTAACCATCTCGTCGGTGAGGAGCCCGGTGCGCACGCGGTCGGCGTTGACCGCGTTGGCGCGGATGCCGTCCTTGCCGTAGTCGACCGCGTACTGGCGGACCAGGAAGAAGGTCGAGGCTTTGGGCAGTCCGTAGGGGCCGAAGTCGGGGCCGGGGTTCACCGCCTGCTTGGAGACGTTGAACAGCAGGCAGCCGCCCTGTCCCTGCGTCTTCATGAGGCGGACGGCGTTCTGCGCCACGCTCTGGTGCGAGAAGAAGTTGAGCTCGAAGCTCTTTCGGAGCGTCTCGTCGTCGACTTCACCGATGCGCCCCTGCCAGGCGGCGCCCGCGTTCGAGACCAGGATGTCGACGCCGCCGAAGGCCGCCGCGACCTTGTCGAAGGCGGCGCGCACGTCCGCGGGCTTGGTCACGTCGCAGCCGACGCCGATGCCGCCGAACTTCTTCGCAGCGGCGGCAGCGGCCGCGCCGTCCAGGTCGATCAGCGCGATCTCGGCGCCTTCCTTGGCGAAGGCCTCGGCGGTCGCGAGCCCGATGCCGGAGGCGCCGCCGGTGACGACGACGACCTGGCGGGCGAAGCGCTTCTCGGCTTCCTTGCCAAGCTTCGCCTGCTCGAGCGACCAGTACTCGACGTCGAAGAGATCGGCCTCGGAGATGCTCTCGAACGTGCCGATCGCCTCGGCATCGAGGATCGCGTCGACCGCGTTCTGGGCGACGTCGGCGTTGACCTTGGCGTCCTTCGAGGACTTGCCGAGCGCGAAGAGGCCGACGCCCGGCACCAGGATCACGCGCGGCACGGTGTCGAGCATCGTCTTCTTCGGCGTGGCGTTCGCGTTGTTGCGCGCGAAGTAGGCCTTGTAGTCGGCGTCGTAGGCCGCGAGCGCAGTCTTTGCGGCTTGCGTGAAGCCCGCGAGGTCGTCGGGCTTCGGTGCCGGCAGGATCAGCGGCTTCGGCTTGGTGCGGATCACGTGGTCGGGCGTCACCGTGCCGGCCTGGGCGTAGCGGCCGAGGTCGGCGCCGTCGACGAAGGCCCTGATGTTTTCCGACGTCCGGAATTCCAGCACCCAGCGCTTCCAGCTGCCGTCGTCCGGATTGACCGGAATCGCGGTAAGGCCGCGGAGGATCGGCGCGATCTCGGCGACCGAGGCGGTCTTCGCCGGAAGCTTCACCGTCGTCGCGGTCTTGCGGCCCTTGGCGAGCCGCGCCTCGGCGAGGCTCACCAGCTCGATCATCCGATCGTAGGCTTCCTTCGCGCTCTCGCCCCAGGTGAAGATGCCGTGCTTGTAGAGCACGAGGCCTTCCGCCTTCGGCGCCCTGGAAGCGGCGTCGCCCGCCATCTTCGCCAGTGCGAAGCCGGGCATCACGTAGTCGACGATCGCGGCGCGGTCGCCATAGACGTCTTTGGTGATCTTCATGCCGTCCGGCTGGTCGGTCAGCGACAGCACGGCGTTGGCGTGGGTGTGGTCGATGAACTTGTGCGGCAGGAAGGCGTGGAACAGCGTCTCGACCGACGGGTTCGGCGCGCCGGCGTCCAGCAGGTTGAGACGCTGGAAGTTGACCATGTCTTCGTCGGACAGCTTGTCGAGCTTCCGGAGCTTCAGCAGCGGCTCGAGGCGGACGGCCGGCAGACCCGGCGGCTCGATCGAGCCCATGTCCCAGCCAGAGCCCTTGACGCAGAGCACGTCGACTTCCTCGCCGAGCGTGTCCTTCATGCGTGTCTTGACCGAGGTGTTGCCGCCGCCATGCAGCACCAGCTTCGGCACGCCGCCGAGCAGCCGCGTGGTGTAGGTGCGAAGCGCCAGGTCGCGATTGACGCCCTTCTGGGCGTAGCGGGCGACGGCCTCTTCGGCCGCGGCGTCGGACCACAGATTCTGCATGAATTCGGCTCCTCGAAAGCGGCCCCGGACCTACACCGGCCGGGCCGGTCTTTCAAGCGCGGCTAGGTTACTTCCACGGGCGCTTGCGGAACCGTCTTCCAGAACGCGGCATCGTGGCCGAAGAAGATGGTGGCGCCGCCCGCCTGGAGCGCCGCCAGCCGATCGAGGGAGGTGCGCATCTCGTCGTGGCTGTGTGCGCGGGGCGGCAGGCGGCGATCGGTGAGCGTCTGGCAGAAGTAGCAGGCATCCGCCGCCAGCACGATCTCGCGGCCCTCGAGCCTGACCTTCAGCGACTGGTGCCCCGGCGTGTGGCCGTGGGTCGGCAGGCACACGACGCAGCCGTCGCCGAACACGTCGTGCTCGCCCTCGATCTGGATGACCTTGTGGCCGAGGTCGAAGTCGCCGCGGGTGAAGCCGCGCTGGGCGGCGATGTCGGGATCGAAGCCTGCCTGCCACTCGCGCTTCTGGATCATCACGGTCGCGTCGGGCAGCAAGGCGTTGCCGCCGACATGGTCGAAATGCAGGTGCGAGTTGATGACGAGGTCGATCTTCCTGGGGTCTCGCCCGATGGATTCGAGCTTCGCGGTCACCTCGTCGCCGGGCCGGTAGTCGAACCTGAAAACCTGGGCGAGGCGCGGCCCGTAGCGGCGGCCGGGATCGTGCTGGCAATCCGGATGCATCCCCGTGTCGAACAGCACGCGGCCCTTCGGATGCTCGATCAGGTAGCAGGGGATCGGCAATTCCGCGTCGCCCTCGCCGCCCTCCATCAGGTTGGCGAGCGGGGCGGTCAGCCGGCCGCAGGTCATGGCGAAGAGGCGTGCGCCCATGGATCACCCCAAAAACGACGACGCCGGCCGAGGCGGATGCCTGGCCGGCGCCGGTGCCGCGATATTGCGAAGAATATCAGGTCTTGTAGGAAGTGCCGACGTCGCGCTCGAGCTGGCGGATCTGGGCATCGAAGCTGAGGCGGGCGTCGACGCGGTCGCCGAAGGCGCCCTTGTGGTCCCACTTCAGGTGCGCCGGCTGCTCGCGCAGCTTGAGGCCGGTCCACATGGCGCGGAGCTGGTCGCCGCAGGTGTTCTCGCAGATGCCGAGCTCGGAGAAGGCGTCGTGCACGGTCGGACCGACGACGGTCACGCCGTGGTTCGCCATCACCATGATCGTCTTGTCGCCGAGGCCGCGGGCGATGCGGTCGCCCTCGTCGAACTCGAGCGCCGGGCCGGTCATCTCGTCGTCATAGGCGACGCGGTCGTTGAAGATCAGGTTGTTGTGATGCGCCAGCGCGATGCGGCCATTCTCCAGCAGCGAGATCGCGGTGATGTTCGGCGGATGCACGTGCAGGACCGCCTTCGCGCTCGGATGGTCGCGATGGATCGGCACGTGGATGTTGTAGGTGACGTCGCGGATCTCGCCCTTGCCCTCGAGCACGTTGCCCTTGAAATCGCAGCGGATCAGGTTCGAGGCCGTGATCTCCGAGAACAGCAGGCCGCGGGCATTGACGAAGAAGGTGTCGTCCGAGTCCGGCACCATCAGGCTGTAGTGGTTGCCGATGCCGCGGTTCCAGCCGAACTGGTAGGTGAGCTGGAACGCAGCAGCGAGGTCGACGCGCGCCTGCCACTCCAGCTCTTCCTGGCGGCTGTTGGAAAGCTTCTTGAGGACGGTCATGGGGGGAAGATCCTTGGATTTGAGGATTAACCCTATCTTTCCAAATGGAAAGCCGGCGCGCCAGTCAGAACTTGTTATCGGGACCCGTCATTGCGCCCGATCGGCCCGGATCCGGTGCGCGGCTTGCATGTGACATGGATCAAGTTTCCCGTCGGCCGCTTCCCGCTAGAATGGCAATTCCCATGTCCTCGCGTATCGACCCGATCTTCGTCTCGCATGGCGCGCCGACCCTGGCCGCGCCCCGCCTGCCTGGGGAGCCCCAGCTCGCCCAGAGGCTCCAGGAGATCGGCCGGGCCATGCCCCGCCCGAAGGCGATCGTCGTCGCCTCTGCGCACTGGTCGACCGAGGATCCGAGGATCGGCGGGTCCGAGCGGCCGTCGACCGTCCATGATTATGGCGGCTTTCCCGAAGATCTCTACAAGCTCTCCTATCCGGCGCCCGGGGCCCCGGATGTCGCCCGCCGCGCGACCGATCTGATCCGCGAGGTGGGGTTCCCGGCGGCCATGGTTCCAGCCCAGGGCCTGGACCACGGCATGTGGGTGCCGCTGCGGCATCTTTTTCCCGCCGCCGACATCCCGGTGGTGCCGCTGTCGATCCAGGCGGGGCTCGATCCGGCGCATCATTTCGTCCTCGGGCGGGCGCTTCAGCTCCTGACCGAGGAAGACGTGCTGGTCATCGGGTCGGGGGGCGCGGTCCACAATCTCCGCGCGCTCGGCTGGAAGGGCGACGCTCCGACCGAGGCCTGGGCCAAGGGCTTCGACGACTGGCTGTTCCAGACCCTCTCGGCGGGCCGGCTGGAGGATGCCGTCGCGGCCAGCCTGAAGGCGCCCGAGTTCAAGCGGGCACACCCGACCACCGAGCATCTCCTGCCGCTCTATGTCGCGCTCGGCGCCGCCGGAGCGGGTGCCAGGGCCGAGGCGCTGCACCGGGGCTTCGCCCTCGGCAATCTCAGCCTCGCCGCCTATCGCTTCGTGCGCTAGGGCCAAGCCGTCCTACGGCCGAAACGCCTGCATCGTTTCGATCAGCCGCTTGAGCGTCGGCCGCACGCCGTCGGCGAGATCGTCGCGCCAGCGATAGGGCGGCGCTTCTTCCATGTAGGTCGACTGCGCGAGCTCGAGCTGGATCGCGTGCACGCCGTCGGCCGGGCGGCCATAGGCGCGGGTGATGTGCCCGCCCTTGAAGCGGCCGTCGATCGCCGCGGTGTAGGGGTTGGCTGCCCGACAGATCGCGGCCGTCGCCTCGATCAGCGGTTTCGCGGCGCTGGAGCCGTCGGCCGAGCCCAAATTGAGATCCCAGAGCTTCGTCGGATGGAAGCGCGGCACCATCGAGGCGATCGAATGCGCGTCCCACAGCAGCGCGTAGCCGTGACGCGCCTTGATCTTCTTCAGCTCGACGGCGATGCGGTCGTGATAGGGACGCCAGTACCGCTGCACGCGATCGTCGATCTCGGCAGCGCCCGGCGCCTCGCCGTCCTTGTAGACCGGTTTCAGGTCGAAACGCGTGGTCGGGCAAAGCTCGGTGTTGTTGGCGCCGGCGTAGAGGATGGAGCCATCGGGCGGTCGGTTGAGGTCGATCACGTAGCGCGAGTGCGTCGCGACCAGCATCGAGGCGCCGAGATCGAGGGCGAAGTCGTAGAGCCGCTCGATGTGCCAGTCGGTGTCGGCGAGATCGTGCGCTGCCGGTGTCATCCGCGCGGCGATCTCCGCCGGGATGTGCGTGCCGACATGGGGGCAGCTCACCAGCAGCGGCGTCGTGCCGGGCGTGAAGCGATACGGCTCCATCATGCGCGGCGCCGCTCTCCGCTCAGCGGTAGTCGACCCGGCAGTTGATGCGCTCGCGGCCCTGCGTGACGATCAGCTTGGCGCCGACCGCGACGGTGGCGAAGCAATTGTCCCATTGCTCGCCGGAACGCGCCTCGACCTGCACGGATTTGAGGTTCCCGACCTTCTCGGGGATCTCGACCTTGATGTCCTTGCCGGCCTGGATGTAGGCGAAGTCGCCCTGCCACATCTTCACCCGGTAATACACGCGCGCCGGCGTCTCGTTGATGATGAAGAAGGCGGGCTTTGGCGGCGCTTCCTTCTGCGCAACCGCAGCCGCCGGCATCAAAGCCAATGCCAGTACCATCGCGATCCGCGATTTCATGACGCGTCTCCCTCGCCCCCCGGCGTTTTGCCGTTCGTAAACAAGCTTAGCCCACGGTCCGGAGCCGCGCCAATGTCCTGGATTGGTTAACTGCGGATGGCGGCGATCCGCTGCACGATCGCGGGACGAGGGATATCGGTCTCTCCATCCTCGTAGGCCACGACCCTGAGCCGGCCGCGCACGCAGTCCAGGAGTTCGCCGGGCGCCAGCAGGAACGCCGGATTGCTCGGCTTGCCGAAGCGCTCGTTGCCGCGCGCGAAAGTCTCGTAAAGGAGCGCGCCGCCCTCGGCCACGAGATCGGGCAGCGCCGCCAGCAGCGGGCGCCAGAGATAGTTCGTGACGATGATCCCGTCGAAACGCGTGCTGCCGAAGGGAAGCGGCGCACCGGCTTCGAGATCGTGCTCGACCACCTCGATGCCGGGGATTTTACGGAGATCCGAGGAATCTCGATCGAGAGCAGTCACCCGGTATCCGCGCTCGGCCGCGAGCCGCGCATGGCGCCCGCTGCCGGCGGCGAGGTCGAGCACCTGTCCCCCTGCGGGAACCAGCCCGAGATGGCGCACGATCCACGGCGACGGTGGTGCGGGGCTTCCCGCGTGTCCGGTCAAGTCCTTGTCCCTCCTTGCCTATCCTCGGTATCGTGACTATGTGACAATCTATCGGCGTTTGGAAAATCGGTTTCGGACTAAAGTCGCGCCATGATCCTCTATGACCTCCGCTGCGCGAAGGACCACGGCTTCGAAGGCTGGTTCCGCGACAGCAAGGCCTATGACAGCCAGCGTCGCGGCGGCCGCGTCGTGTGCCCGATCTGCGGCGACAAGAAGGTCCGGAAGGCGCCCATGGCGCCGAGGCTCTCCAAGGGCGGGCTGTCCAAGTCAGCGAAGAGCGGTCCGAGCGAAGCCGAGGCGCTGGCGGCGCTCCGCGAGGTGCGCAAGCAGGTCGAGGCCAACTGCGACTACGTCGGCCCGAACTTCGCCGAGGAAGCGCGCAAGATCCATTACGGCGAGACCGAGAAGCGCGGGATCTACGGCGAGGCGAGCGAGTCGGATTCTAAGGAGCTTGCCGACGAGGGCATCGAGGTCGGCCGCGTTCCGTGGGTGCCGCTCGCCGACAACTAGGCCTTCGTGGCCACCGCCAGGTAGTTCACGTCGAGATCGGATCCCAGCGACCAGCGGTCGAGAAGCGGGTTGTAGGAGACGCCCGTCGTCTCGGCGAGGCTGAGGCCCGAGGCGCGTATCGCCGCTTCGAGTTCCGACGGGCGCACGAACTTCCGCCAGTCGTGGGTGCCTTTCGGCAGCCACCCCAACACGTACTCGGCTCCCACGATCGCCAGCCCGAAGGCCTTGAGCGTGCGGTTCAGCGTCGCCACCACCAGGAGCCCGCCGGGCTTCACCATGCGCGACGCCGCCGCGACGAAGGCCTCCAGCGAGGCGACGTGCTCGACGATCTCGAGCGCCAGCACCGCATCGAAGCTCTCGCCGGCCTCGGCCAGCTCCTCGGCCGCGGCGTGCCGGTAGTCGATCCGGAGCCCGCCTTCTGCCGCATGGAGGCGCGCCACCTCGACGTTGCGGGCGGTTGCGTCGATGCCGACGACCTCGGCGCCGAGCCGGGTCAGGGGTTCGGCGACCAGGCCTCCACCCGATCCGATATCCAGCAGCCGAAGGCCGGAAAGAGGCCGGCCGGCCTGCGCATCGCGGCCGAAATGCCGGCACAGCCGGTCCTTCAGGAACTGGAGCCTGACCGGGTTGAATCGGTGGAGCGGGCGGAATTTGCCCCTCGGATCCCACCACTCCTCGGCCATCCGGCGGAACTTCTCGATCTCGGCCGGATCGACGGTAGTGCCCAGCGACGTCATCTCGTGCCCAAGACCGTTGCAATCTCGCGTACCTCCTCTATAACCCGCGCGGGCCCCTGACCGCCACGGTCGGGGCCGAAAAACGACCACTTCCAGACAGATCTCCCCGACGCCATGGCCAGGATCGTGATGAAGTTCGGCGGCACGTCCGTCGCCGATGTCGAGCGCATCAAGAACGTGGCCAAGCGCGTCAAACGCGAGGTCGATGCCGGCAACGAGGTCGCCGTGGTGGTCTCCGCCATGTCGGGGACGACCAACCAGCTGGTGAAGTGGGTCAACGAGATCAGCCCGCTGCACGACGCGCGCGAATACGACACGGTCGTCGCCACCGGCGAGCAGGTGACCATCGGCCTCCTGGCCCTGGCGCTGCAGGAGCTCGGCGTCAACGCACGCTCCTGGCAGGGCTGGCAGATCCCGGTCAAGACGGACAACGTCCACGGCAAGGCCCGGATCCAGGACATCGACTGCGCCGAGATGGTCAAGGGCTTCGCCGACAGGCAGGTCGGCGTCGTCGCCGGGTTCCAGGGGGTCGCCCCAGACGGCCGCGTGACCACGCTCGGCCGCGGCGGCTCCGATACCTCGGCGGTGGCGCTGGCGGCGGCGATGAAGGCCGATCGCTGCGATATCTTCACCGACGTCGACGGCGTCTACACGACCGATCCGCGCATCGTTGCGAAGGCGCGGAAGCTCGATAAGATCACCTACGAGGAAATGCTGGAGATGGCGTCTCTCGGCGCCAAGGTGCTCCAGACCCGCTCGGTGGAGCTGGCCATGAACCACCGGGTTCGGGTCCAGGTCCTGTCGAGCTTCGAAGACAAGCCCGGAACTCTTGTGGTCGGCGAGGACGAGATCGTGGAACAGGAAGTTGTGAGCGGCATCGCCTATAGCCGCGACGAAGCCAAGATCACCGTCCGCAAGGTCCAGGACCGGCCGGGAATCGCTGCCGGCATCTTCGGCCCGCTGGCCGACGCCGCGATCAACGTCGACATGATCGTCCAGAACTCCTCGGACGACGGCAAGACCACCGACCTCACCTTCACCGTCGGCCGCGCCGATCTCGAACGCGCGCTGCACGTGCTGAAGGGCCGCGAGGGCGAGCTCAAATACGGCAGCGTCGGCTCCGACAAGGCCGTCTCCAAGGTCTCGGTGATCGGCGTGGGCATGCGCAGCCACGCCGGCGTCGCCCAGACGATGTTCAAGTCGCTCGCCGACAAGGGCATCAACATCCAGGTGATCTCCACCTCCGAGATCAAGGTGAGCGTCCTCATCGGTGAGGAGTACACCGAGCTCGCGGTGCGCGCGCTGCACACCGCCTATGGCCTGGACGGCGCCTGAGAAGCTGACCGACGGCGCCGCTCGGCGCGGAGCCGAGCGGCTCGACCGCCTGTGGAAGCGCGGTCGGGAGTTCCTTGGCACGCGCTACGCGATCATGGGCGGCGCGATGACCTGGGTGTCCGAGCGCACCCTGGTCTCGGCGATCTCTGAAGGCGGCGGATTCGGCGTGCTCGCCTGCGGGGCGATGAAGCCCGATCGGCTGGCCGAGGAGATCCGCGCCACGGCGGCGCTCACGAGGAAGCCCTTCGGCGTCAACCTGATCGTCATGCACCCCGACCTCGAAGGCCTGGCATCCGCCTGCCTCGCGGAGAAGGTGAGCCACGTCGTGCTGGCCGGCGGGCTTCCCTCGGCCGCCATCGTCAGGAAGCTGAAGGACGGCGGCGCCAAGGTCATGACCTTCCTTCCCGCCGCGATCGTCGCGAAGAAGCTGGTGCGCGCCGGTATCGATGCCTTCATCACCGAGGGCGCGGAAGCGGGCGGGCACATAGGCGCGGTGTCCACTTCGGTGCTTGCGCAGGAGATCCTGCCGCAGGTCCGCGACGTGCCGGTCTTCGTCGCCGGCGGCATCGGCCGCGGCGAGGCGATCGCCAGCTATCTGGAGATGGGCGCCGCCGGCTGCCAGCTCGGCACCCGCTTCGTCTGCGCCACGGAGTCGATCGCGCATCCGAAGTTCAAGCAGGCCTTCATCCGGGCGTCGGCGCGCGACGCCATGCCGTCGGTGCAGCTCGACCCGCGCTTCCAGGTGATCCCGGTGCGGGCGATCCAGAACAAGGCGACCGACCGCTTCCTTGCGACCCAGCGCGATGTCCTTGCCAAGTTCGACCGCGGCGAGCTCGCCAAGGAAGAGGCTCAGCTCGCGATCGAGCATTTCTGGGCGGGTGCGCTCCGGCGCGCGGTGGTCGACGGCGACGTCGAGACCGGCTCGCTGATGGCGGGCCAGTCGGTCGGCATGGTGAAGTGCGAGCAACCGACGGCTGAGATCCTGGAGGAGCTGGTCGGCCAGGCGATCCACGCCCTCGCCGGGAGAGACCAGATCGGGGCGACCTGATGCCGCCTTCGGGAACACTCGGCGGCGGATCGCGACAGCTGCTGAAGCGGCTGCGCGACGTGATGGCCGGCGAGGGCGCCGGTCAGGAGCGGCTCGACCGCATCGTCCGGCTGATCGCCCAGGGCCTCGTCGCCGAGGTCTGCTCCTGTTACCTGCTCAAGGGCGGCATGCTGGAGCTGTTCGCGACCGAGGGCCTGAAGCCCGAGGCCGTGCATCAGACGCGGCTCGCGATCGGCGAAGGTCTCGTCGGCGACATCGCGGCCCATGCCCGGCCGCTGGCGCTCGCCGATGCGCAGAGCCATCCGAATTTCGCCTACAGGCCGGAGACCGGCGAAGAGATCTTTCACTCGCTGATGGGTGCGCCGATCCTTCGCGGCGGCCGCGTGCTCGGCGTCGTCGTCGTCCAGAACCGCACCAAGCGCCACTACGCCGAAGACGAGGTCGAGACCCTCGAGACCGTCGCCATGGTGGTGGCGGAGCTCGTCTCGGCGGGCCTCGTCACGGACGAGGAGGCGATCGCCGCCGAGCAGGGCGAACCGCTGCCGGCGAGGCTCGAAGGCCTCCTGGTCCACTACGGCGTCGCCGTCGGCACGGCCGTCCTGCACCGGCCGCACATCGAGATCCGTCGTGTCGTCGCCGAGGACCCGGCCGCCGAGGTGGCGCGGCTCGAAGCCGCCGTCGGCGGGCTCAGGATGCAGCTCGACGAACTGTTCGCCGCGGCCGAGCTGGCGCGCGGGGGCGAGCACGAAGGCGTGCTCGAAGCCTACCGGATGTTCGCCGAGGACCGCGGCTGGAACGCCAAGCTCAAGGAGGCGATCCGCTCGGGGCTCACCGCCGAGGCCGCGGTGCAGAAGGTGCAGAACGACACGCGCGCGCGCCTGGCACAGGTCGTCGATCCGTATCTCCGCGAGCGGCTGATGGATCTCGACGACCTGCATCACCGGCTTCTGCAGCACCTGATCGGCGACGTCGGCAAGCGCGAGCTTCCCGATGACGCGATCCTGGTCGCGCGCACGATGGGCCCGGCCGAGCTGCTCGACTACGACCGTGCCAAGCTCAAGGCGCTGGTGCTGGAGGAAGGCTCGGCGACGGCGCATGTCGCGATCATCGCGCGCGCGCTCGATCTGCCGACCGTCGCGCGCGTGCCGGAGATCCGCGAGCATGTTTCGGCCGGCGATCGATTGATCGTCGACGGCGGCCACGGCGTCGTCTATGTGCGTCCAGGCGACGACGTGATCGACACGATCTCGACGATGGTCGCGGCGACGCGCGCCGCCGAGATCCGCCATGCGGGCCTTCGCGAGATGCCGGCGGTCAGCCTCGATGGCGTCCACGTCTCGCTGAACCTCAACGCCGGCCTGCTGGTCGATCTGGCGCAGCTCGAGAAGACCGGTGCCGACGGCGTCGGGCTCTACCGCACCGAGATCGGCTTCATGGTGCGTCCGAAGTATCCAAGCGTCGCCGAGCAGACCGCGATGTACAGCCAGGTGCTCGCCGTTGCCGATGGGCGGCCGGTGGTGTTCCGCACGCTCGATGCCGGCGGCGACAAGCGCCTTCCCTACCTGCCTTACGAGGAGGACGAGAATCCGGCGATGGGTTGGCGCGCGATCCGGATGACGCTCGATCGTCCCTCGCTGCTGCGCCAGCAGCTCCGTGCCCTGCTCGCGGCCTCCGGCGGCCGTTCGCTCAGCCTGATGTTCCCGATGGTGGCGGAGGTGGCGGAACTGGTCGAGGCGCGCCAGGTGCTCGAGCTCGAGCTCGAGCGGCTCTGGCGTCTCGGCAGGCCGGCGCCGGCGAAGCTCCGCGTCGGCGCGATGATCGAGGTGCCGGCGCTGCTGCACCAGCTTCCGGCCTTGCTGCCGCGCGTCGATTTTCTTTCCGTCGGCTCCAATGATCTTCTTCAATTCTTGTTCGCGGCCGACCGGGGAAGTCCAAGGCTTGCCGGCCGCTACGACCCGCTGTCGCCGCCGGTGCTCTCGGTCATGCATAGGCTCATCGAGGACGCGACGACGGGTGGCGTGCCGGTCACCGTCTGCGGCGAGATGGCGGGCCGGCCGCTGGAGGCCATGACCTTGATCGGGCTGGGGTTCTCGTCGCTGTCGATGTCTCCGGGGGCTCTTCCCTCGGTCAAGGCGATGATCCGGAGCCTCGATGTGGGGGGCCTGTCGAGCTATCTGGGCCGCCTGATCGTGGCCCCCGACCGGAGCGTTCGTGAGAAGCTCCGGGCCTTCGCGTTCGATCACAAGATTGCGATTTAGGCCGTTGTGCGAGTAGCGACAATCGGTTACTGTAATAATTGCCGAATACACAAGATTTTAGCAAAAGAATCGGCAAGTCGACTGGTCCGGATCCGTGGGTGGCATGGTGTCTTTGCCGGAGCAGAAACGGGGGGCTGAAGAGGCTGTCGAGTCCAGTGGGCTCGGCCGGGTTCTGAAGCGCGCCCGCATGGCGACGGGGCTCGACATTCCGGATGTCGCCCAGCGTCTCCGGATTCGTCCCGAATATCTCGAAGCCCTCGAGGAAGGCGATCACGCGAAGCTGCCCGGCCGCGTGTACGCGATCGGCTTCGTGCGCACCTATTCGAGCTTCCTCGGCCTCGATCCTGCGGTCGCGATCGAACGCTTCAAGTCGGAAGCGGTCTCGCTCGACCATACGCATCTCCTGCCGCCGACGCCGCCGCCGGAAGGCCGCGTGCCCGGCGGCGCGCTTCTATTCGTCTCGCTGGTCAGCGCCGTCGTTCTCTACGGCGGCTGGTGGGTGATGTCCGCCGAGGAGCGGCGCCTGCCCGAGATCGTCGCAGAGGTGCCGGCGCGCCTGCAGCAGCTCGTCGACGCGGTCGCGATGGCGCGCGAAGTGGTCCGCCTGCCGCGCAGCGAAGCGGTCCCGTCGTCGGTTGGCGCCGCCTCGGCCGCGCCGCCGCCGGTCGCCGCCCCCGCGCCGCAGCCGCTGGCCCAGCCGGCCTCGCCGATCCCGGTCGCCTCGCTGCCCGACCAGCGTCCGGCCGAGGAGACCGAAGCCGAATCCGCCGAGGACGAGGAGAGTTCGCGTCCGGCGCCCGAATCCGTCGCCTCCGCCCCGACCCCGACGCCGGCCGCCAGCCAGAACGCGACCGTCACCGCGGTTCCGAGCCCGACCCAGACGGCGTCGATCGACACCGGTGCCGGCCGCATCCTGCTCCGCGCCCGCGAGGAGAACTGGGTGCAGGTACGCGACGGCACCAACGCGCCGCTGATGACCCGCGTGCTGAAGCCCGGCGATACCCTCAAGGTTCCGGACCGCAACGGCCTCACGCTGATGACCGGCAATGCGGGCGGCCTCGACATCCTGGTCGACGGCGAGGCGGTGCCCTCGCTCGGTGCCACCGGCCAGGTGCGCCGCAACGTCGCGCTCGACGCCGAGAAGCTGAAGGCCGGGACCGCGATCGGCCGGCCCTGATATCGGCGCTTCGCGTCGATTTTTCCGCTTTCCGTCCCATCTGATATAAGGCCCGCGATGGAGGCCTCATGAGCGTTCGTCCCTATCGGGATATCCACCGGCGGAAAAGCCGCCGGGTGATGGTCGGGTCGGTGCCGGTCGGCGACGGAGCGCCGATCTCCGTGCAGACTATGACCAACACGCCGACCTCGGATGCGAAAGCGACGATCGACCAGATCCGCCGTATCGAGGAGGTCGGCTGCGACATCGTGCGCGTGAGCTGTCCCGACGAGGAGTCGACCGCGGCGCTGAAGACGATCGTCAAGGCGGCGAAGATCCCGGTCGTCGCCGACATCCACTTCCACTACAAGCGCGCGATCGAGGCCGCCGAGGCGGGCGCCGCCTGCCTTCGCATCAATCCCGGCAACATCGGCTCGGCCGATCGCGTGCGCGAGGTGGTGAAGGCGGCGAAGGACCACGGCTGCTCGATGCGGATAGGCGTCAATGCCGGATCGCTCGAGAAGGACCTCCTCGAGAAGTACGGGGAACCCTGCCCCGAGGCGATGGTCGAGAGCGCGCTCAACCACGTGCGCATCCTCGAAGATCACGACTTCCGCGACGTGAAGATCAGCGTGAAGGCGTCCGACGTCTTTCTCGCGGTCGCCGCGTATCAGGGTTTGGCCGAGGCCTGCGACTACCCGCTGCATATCGGTGTGACCGAGGCCGGCGGGCTGCGCATGGGCACGGTCAAGTCGTCGATCGGACTCGGCATGCTGCTGTGGGGGGGCATCGGCGACACGCTTCGCGTCTCGCTGTCGGCCGATCCGGTCGAGGAAGTGAAGGTCGGCTTCGACATGCTGAAGTCGCTTGGCCTCAGGCGCCGTGGCGTCACCGTGATCGCCTGCCCGTCCTGCGCGCGCCAGCAGTTCGACGTGATCAAGACAGTCGAGGTGCTGGAGGAGCGGCTGCAGCACATCATGACGCCGATGACCGTCTCGGTGATCGGCTGCGTCGTGAACGGACCCGGCGAAGCGCGGGAGACCGACATCGGCTTCACCGGCGGCGGCAACGGCACGCATCAGGTCTATATCGCCGGCCAGCCGCATCACCGGCTCAAGGACAAGGCGATCGTCGACCATCTGGTCGAACTGGTCGAGGCGAAGGCGGCGGAGATCGCCCGCGACAAGGACGCCGCCGCCCGCACAGCCGCCGAGTAGCGGCTTAACCGGCGCCGATGCCCGCTCTCCGCCTGGTCGTCGCCGGAATCGATCACCGGACCGTCCCCGCCGATCTTCGCGACCGCCTGCAGATCGACGAGGCGGCGATGCCGGAGGTGCTCGCGAGCGTCAGGAAGGCGGGCTTCGCCGAGGCGATCGTCCTTTCCACCTGCGACCGCAGCGTCGTGATCGGCCTTGCCGACGGCGGCGATGTCGCACCGGTGCCGGTGCTCGCCGCGGCGGCGGGGCTGCCGGCGTCGGACCTGCCTGCGGGACTTAAGCTCGTCGACGAGGGAGCCGAGGACTACCTCTTCGCCGTGGCCTCCGCGCTCGACAGCCAGATCGTCGGCGAGCCTCAGGTGCTCGGGCAGCTCAAGGCCGCCCACCGCATCGCGCAGGAGCTGGGTTACGCCGATGCCGGACTGGCGCCCCTTCTCGATGCGGCCTATGGCGCCGCCAAGCGCGTGCGGACGGAGACGCGGATCGCCGAGGGCCCTGTCTCGATGGCGGCCGCCTGCGCACGTCTTTGCCGCGACCTGCACGGCGACCTCGCGCGAGCCACGGCGCTCGCGATCGGGCCGGGCGACATGATGGCGCTTCTGGTCGAGCAGCTACGCGACGCGGGTCTGCGCGAGGTCGTCTGCGTCGCCGGCCGCCGGCGCCGGGCGGAAGTCCTGGCGCAACGCCTCTCGGCCCATGTCGGCGAGATCGCCGATCTTCCCCGCCTTCTCGCCGGCGCCGACATCGTGGTTGCGGGGCAGGGCGATGGGCGCTACGTGGTGACCCGCGACGCGGCGGAGCAGGCGCTGAAGGCGAGACGCCGGAAGCCGATCTTCTTCGCCGATGCCGCGGTGCCGCGCGACGTCGAGCCCAAGGTCGAGACGCTCGACGGGGCGTTCGTCTACGATCTCGACGACCTGGAGCGGGTCGCGGCCAAGGGTAGGGCCGGGCGCGAGGCCGAGATCGAACGGGCGCGAAAGATCCTCGTCGAGGAGCTGGGCAGATTCCGTGCCGGCCGCGCGGAGAGGCGTGGCGTTTCGGCGGTGACGCGACTGAGACGGCGCTTCGAGGCCGAGCGCGACAAGGCGCTGGCCGAGACTGGCGATGCGGCGCGGGCGACCGAGCTGGTGATACACCGGTTGTTGCACGCACCGTCGGAACGTCTCCGGCGGATCGCGGCGGACGAGGGCGAGGCAGGGGCCGAGGCGGCGCTGAAGCGCCTCTTCGGCGACGACGAGGAGGAAGGATGAACCTCGAGGAAAAGCTCGAGTCGGTGGTGAAGCGGCACCGGGAGCTGGGCGAGGCGCTCTCCTCGGGCGTCGTCGGCGATTCCTATGCCAAGCAGTCGAAGGAGTATTCCGATCTCGGGCCGATCGTCGCCGGCATCGAGGAATGGCGGAAGGTCAAGGCCGAGGCGGCCGACCTCGATGCGATGCTCGCCGATGCCGGGACCGACAAGGAGATGAAGGCGCTGGCCGAGGCCGAGCGCAGCGAGCTCGCGCAGAAGCTCCCGAAGCTCGAGCGCTCGGTGCAGGTGATGCTGCTGCCGAAGGACGAGGCCGACGAGAAGAACGCGATCCTGGAAGTCCGCGCCGGCACCGGCGGCGACGAGGCGGCGCTGTTCGCCTCCGAGCTCTTCCGCATGTACCAGCGCTATGCCCAGCTCAAGGGCTGGAAGTTCGAGACGATGGAGATGTCGGAGACGCCGCTGGGCGGCTTCCGCGAAGCGACGGCCTCCATCATCGGCCGCAACGTCTTCGCGCGCCTCAAGTACGAATCCGGCGTGCATCGCGTCCAGCGCGTCCCGGCGACCGAGACGCAGGGACGCATCCATACCTCGACCGCGACCGTGGCGGTGCTGCCCGAGGCCGAGGAAGTCGACATCCACATCGAGGAGAAGGATCTCCGCATCGACGTGTATCGCTCCAGCGGCCCCGGCGGGCAGTCGGTGAACACCACGGACTCGGCCGTCCGCATCACGCATCTTCCGACCGGCGTCGTCGTCGCCCAGCAGGACGAGAAGTCGCAGCACCGCAACAAGGCGAAGGCGATGAAGATCCTGCGTGCCCGCATCTACCAGGCGGAGCGCGACCGCATCGATGCGGAGCGCTCGGCGGCGCGCAAGAGCCAGGTCGGCACCGGCGATCGCTCGGAACGCATTCGCACCTACAACTTCCCGCAGGGCCGCGTCAGCGACCATCGCATCAACCTGACGCTCTACAAGATCGAGAAGGTGATGACCGGAGAGGCGCTCGACGAGTTCGTCGATGCGCTGACGGCCGAGGACGAAGCCGCGCGCCTGGCCGCGCTCGAATGATCGTCGAAGAGGCATTGGCCCGGGCGACAAGGCGGCTCGCCGACGCCGGTGTCGAGACCGCGCGTCTCGATGCGCGGCTCCTGCTCGCCTCGGTCGACGGCATGTCGGCGTCGGCCGTGCTGCTCGATCCGCAGCGCGTGCTCGGCGCCGAGGTCGAGGCCGCCTTCGGCCGCCTCGTCGATCGCCGCGCGCGGCGCGAGCCGGTGAGCCGCATCCTCGGCCGCCGCGAGTTCTGGAGCCTCGACTTCGCGATCTCGCTGGCGACGCTCGATCCGCGCCCTGACAGCGAGACGCTGGTCGAGGCGGCGCTCGGCCAATTCGCGCCGGAGCCTCGCCGGCGCGTGCTGGATCTCGGCACCGGCACCGGATGCCTGATCCTCGCGGTCCTGAGCGAGCGGCCGAGCTGGGTCGGGCTCGGCATCGACATCGCCGAGGAGGCGGTTGCGGTCGCGCGCGCGAACGCGCGTACGCTCTCGCTTTCCGAGCGCGTGCACTTCCAGACCGGCGACTGGGACAAGGGCCTCGTCGGGTCCTTCGACCTGATCCTGAGCAATCCTCCCTACATTCCATCGAACGAAATCGCGGGTCTTTCGCCCGAGGTGGCCAGCTTCGATCCGCTGCGCGCACTCGACGGCGGCATCGATGGGCTCGATGCGTATCGCGCGTTGGCGCCGGCGCTTCTGCGTCTCCTGGCACCGCACGGGCGCGCAATCATCGAGCTCGGCAAGGGCCAGGTCGCGGCGATCGCGGACATCATGGAAGAGGCGGGCTTGCAGGCGATCGAGCGCCGCCGCGACCTCGCGGGCGTCGAGCGTTGCCTGGTCCTGGGCCACCCGGCTTCGTGAAAATTCCTGTTGGAAATTGTGGCGATGCCCACTAGGGTGCGCAGGTCGTCGAGCTGAGGCTCGCGCGCCCGAGGGGGGCGCCAGACAACCGATCCACCGCCGCTTAAATACAGGTCCGCTGATGCGGACTCGCGGTCGGTGTGCGCGAGCAGCCTCGACAAATTTTGGGTGAGCACAAGGCACCATGAGACAAGGACCACATCCGAAGAGGTCGCGCGGTCGCGGTAATGGCGGCGGTGGCGGAGGCGGCGGCGGGATGTCCGGCCAGCGGAAGCACCACCTTCCGCTTCGGCTTCAGACATTCGATTCCAACGGCCCTGATGTCCGCATCCGCGGCAACGCCTATCAGGTGCACGAAAAATACCTTCAGCTCGCGCGCGACGCTCAGTCCGCCGGCGACCGGGTGGCGGCGGAAAACTACTTCCAGCACGCCGAGCACTACTACCGGATCATCGCCGCCGACCTCGCCAACACGCAGGCGCAGGGCGGCCAGCCGGGCCAGCCGTTCCCGAACGGGCAACAGCAGCCGGGCCTGCCGGCCAACGGATCGCGCGATCCGATGGGCGGGGACATGGACGAAGGCATGGACGCCGGAGCCGGCGCACAGCCTCTCGTCGCCCCTCCGCCGCCGGAGCCGGTGAGCTGATCTAGCCGTCGCTGCGGAGCGTGTCGCCAACGGCGATGCGCCCGCCGCCGATCACCTTGGCGTAGACACCCATGTCGGCGTGGCCGAGCGCGCGTTGAAGCGCGTTCGGCAGATTCATGTCGCGCTCGGCGGTCGCCGGATCGACGTTGGTCGCGGCGCAACGCCCGATGCGGTCGACCACCTGGAGCCGCACGGGACCGATCGCGATCTCGCGGCCGATCCAGCCGAGCTCTTCCCAGGCCCGCATCCCCTCGACGTAGATATTGGCGCGGAAGCGCAGGCGCTCGACGGGCTTGCCGACGATGCGCGCGAGATCGCCGATGCTGGCCTCGCCGATGATCGACACCAGAGCCTCGCCGCAATCGGCGAGGCCGATCCCGGGCCCTTCGACGAGTCGCGGACGACCTTGACTTGAATCAAGGAAGGCCGCCAGGAACTCGCCGACGATCGCGCGTCCCTGAGGATCGGTTGCCCTCCCTTGAGCGATTGTCTTTCCGCCCCGCGCCAACGTCAGCATGCCGGTCGACGAGTCGTATCGGCTGTCGAGCATGGCCAGGCGCTCGTGCCGGGCGAGCTGGAAGAAGGCGGACTTGGGCATCCAGACCGGCTCGGTCTGGTCGTAGGCCGTGGTGCCGAGGGCGACGGCGAAGCGCCGGTCGTCGGGGAAGCCTTGCGCAGGCGCGACATCGACCGCCTCCAGCGCTTCCGGGGAAAGTCCCTTGACCGGATAGCGGTAGAGCGCAGCGACGCGGGAGGGGGCGTCGGTCATATTGCAATGCAGCATGCGCTGCTCCGACGCGCCCGGCAACCCCTCCTCTTGTGGGGCTTTTTAGCGATGCCCATATGGAAATCGGCCGGTGCGCCACTAGGCGGCCGGAGATACGCCGGGCCGATTCCGGACGGCGAACGGAGGTAATTCGGTATGGATCTCGAAAAGCTGAGTGACCGCGTCAAAGGCTTCGTCCAGGCAGGACAGGCCATGGCGCTCGCGCGCGACCATCAGCGCTTCGCACCCGAGCACATGCTCAAGGTCATCATCGACGACAAGGAAGGCATGGCCGCCAACCTGGCCAAGGCCGCCGGCGCCGATGTCGATCGCATCAAGCAGGGGGTCGAGGCCGAGCTCGCGAAAATTCCCCAGGTGAAGGGCACCGGGGCTGGCCAGCTCTATCTGGCGCCCGAGACCGCGCGCCTGTTCGAGCAGGCGACCCAGCTCGCCGACAAGGCCGGCGACAGCTTCGTCACGGTCGAGCGGCTGCTGCTGGCCCTCCTGATGGCCGAGGGCACGCCCTCCCAGCGCATCCTCAAGGAAGCGGGCCTGACCGCGCAGAAGCTCAACAGCGCGATCAACGACATCCGCAAGGGCCGGAAGGCCGACACGGCAGGGGCCGAGTCGGGCTACGACGCCCTGAAGAAGTATTCGCGCGACCTCACCCAGTCGGCGCGCGACGGCAAGCTCGATCCGGTCATCGGCCGCGACGAGGAGATCCGCCGCACGATCCAGGTGCTCTCGCGGCGGACCAAGAACAACCCGGTGCTGATCGGCGAGCCCGGCGTCGGCAAGACCGCGATCGTCGAAGGCTTGGCGCTTCGCATCGTCAACGGCGACGTGCCGGAAAGCCTGAAGAAGAAAAGCCTGCTCTCGCTCGACCTCGGCGCGCTGATCGCGGGCGCCAAGTATCGCGGCGAGTTCGAGGAGCGTCTGAAGGCCGTGCTGCAGGAAGTCTCCGCGGCGGCCGGCGAGATCATCCTCTTCATCGACGAGCTGCATACGCTGGTCGGTGCCGGCAAGGCCGACGGCGCGATGGACGCGTCGAACATGCTGAAGCCGGCGCTGGCGCGCGGCGAGCTGCATTGCGTCGGCGCGACCACGCTCGAGGAATACCGCAAGCACATCGAGAAGGACGCGGCGCTGGCGCGGCGCTTCCAGCCCGTCTTCGTCGCCGAGCCGACGGTCGAGGACACGATCTCGATCCTGCGCGGGCTCAAGGAGAAGTACGAGGTCCATCACGGCGTCCGCATCACGGATGCGGCGATCGTCTCGGCCGCGACGCTCTCCAATCGCTACATCGCCGACCGCTTCCTGCCTGACAAGGCGATCGACCTCGTCGACGAGGCGGCGAGCCGGCTTCGCATGGAAGTCGACTCCAAGCCCGAGGACCTGGACGAGCTCGACCGGCGCATCATCCAGCTCAAGATCGAGCGCGAGGCGCTGAAGAAGGAGAGCGACAGCGCGTCCCGCGACCGGCTGGAGAAGCTGGAGGACGAGCTCGCCGATCTCGAGGCGAAGAGCGAGGACCTGACGGCCGAGTGGAAGGCCGAGAAGGACCGCGTCACCGACGTCCAGAAGCTCAAGGAGCAGCTGGACCAGGCCCGCAGCGAGCTCGAAGTCGCGCAGCGCAAGGGCGATCTCGCCAAGGCGGGCGAGCTCAAATACGGCGTCATTCCCGATCTCGAGAAGAAGATCGCGGGCGGTGCCGAGGACGGCAAGCGTCACCTCGTCAACGAGGCGGTGTCCGAGAGCCACATCGCCGGCGTCGTCTCGCGCTGGACCGGGATTCCCGTCGACAAAATGCTGGCGGGCGAGCGCGAGAAGCTGCTCAAGATGGAGGAGCGGCTGGCGTCCCGCGTCATCGGTCAGGCGGAGCCGATCGTCGCGGTCGCCAACGCGGTACGCCGCGCGCGTGCCGGGCTCCAGGATCCGAACCGGCCGATCGGCTCGTTCCTGTTCCTCGGCCCTACGGGCGTCGGCAAGACCGAGCTCACCAAGGCGCTCGCCGAGTTCCTGTTCGACGACGAGCAGGCGATGGTCCGCATCGACATGTCCGAGTACATGGAGAAGCACGCGGTCAGCCGGCTCATCGGCGCGCCCCCGGGCTATGTCGGATACGACGAAGGCGGCGCGCTCACCGAAGCCGTCCGGCGGCGGCCCTACCAGGTGATCCTGTTCGACGAGGTCGAGAAGGCGCACCCGGATGTCTTCAACGTGCTGCTGCAGGTGCTCGACGACGGACGTCTCACCGACGGCCAGGGCCGCACCGTCGACTTCCGCAACACGCTGATCGTGCTGACCTCGAACCTCGGCAGCGATGCGCTCGCGAACCTCCCCGACGGCGAGCCGTCGGAGAATGCGCGCCCGCAGGTGATGGAGATCGTGCGCCGGGCGTTCCGGCCCGAGTTCCTGAACCGGCTCGACGAGATCCTGCTGTTCCGCCGGCTCTCGCGCGGCGACATGGGCGGCATCGTCGAGATCCAGCTGAAGCGGCTGGAGAAGCTGCTGGTCGACCGCAAGATCACGCTCGCGGTCGATGCGTCGGCGAAGGCCTGGCTGGCGGAGACCGGGTACGACCCGGTCTACGGCGCGCGCCCGCTCAAGCGGGTGATCCAGCGCCAGCTGCAGAACCCGCTGGCGCAGATGATCCTGGCAGGCCGGATCAAGGACGGCGACACCGTCCCGGTCTCCGGCGGCAAGGATGGGCTGTCGATTGCGGGCGAGCTCGCGGAGGCGGCGGACTAGGCTTCGCTTCGAATCGCGGCGCCGCGGTTTTTCATGCCGCGGCGCCGCATTCGCGAGCCCCTAGATGCAGTGGGCCGCTCGGCAAAAGAACCGCTACAGATTCTTTTTCCACAGGGCGGAAAATCGGTTTGACACATATCTGAGGCGGGCCTATAAGCCGCGCCTCGCCCGGCGGTGAGCGGCAGACGAAGCCGACCGACGCCGGGCCCGCTCTTTGACAAGTAGATAGTTATGGAAGGGATGCGTGGGCGGCGGGCCTTTAAGTGGGCCATATGCCGGTCTCGCGTGTCTCTGACGCGTAATAGACAGGAAATGGCTCCTATTGAGGTCTGTTTCCGGGGCGAGAGCTCTGGAAGCGGTACCGATCAACCTGAGAGTTTGATCCTGGCTCAGAACGAACGCTGGCGGCATGCCTAACACATGCAAGTCGAACG
>JAYRJL010000007.1:0-280040 GCA_041906305.1 Alphaproteobacteria bacterium | reverse complement strand
GATCGCCGCCGCCTTGATAACCAGGTCGTTGACCGAGAGCTTCACGCCCTCCTTCTCGGCGCGAGAATTGAGGTCGGCCCGCAGCTTGAGCAGCGCGTCGATCTCGCAGTCGAGCGACAGGTAGAAGTGCGGCGCCTGCTGCTTCGATTCCGTGAGCCGGCGCGCCACGACCTTGCGGACGTTGTTGTTCGGCAGCTCGTCATAGGCCGGCATCCCAGGCATCTCGACATGCGCCTGCGGCGACGGTGCGGCCTTCGCCTGCGGCGCAGCAGCCTGGGCCGCCGCCCGCGGCGCACCGCCCGAGATCGCGGCCTCGATGTCGGCCTTCACGATGCGCCCGCCCGGGCCGGAGCCCTGCAGCGAGCCCAGGTTCACGCCAGCCTGCTCGGCCATGCGCTTCGCCAGCGGCGAGACGAAGATGCGAGAGTCCGGCGCGACCGAGGTCGGCGACGCTGCCATCGGCTTCGGCGCCGCCGGCGCCGCCGCGGGAGCAGGCGCCGGCGAAGGTGCCGGAGCGGCTGCGGCAGGCGGCGGTACAGCCGGCTTCGGTGCCGCGGCGGGCGCCGGCGCTGCCCCAGCCTTCTCGCCGTCGCCGAGGAGCGTGGCGATCACGTCGTTTACCTTCACGCCCTGGGTCCCTTCCGGGACCTTGATCTCGCCGAGCGTGCCTTCATCGACGGCCTCGACTTCCATCGTCGCCTTGTCGGTCTCGATCTCGGCGATCACGTCGCCGGCGGAGACCTTGTCGCCGGGCTTCTTGTGCCACTTGGCGAGATTGCCCTCGGTCATCGTCGGCGAGAGCGCGGGCATCAGAATGTTGATCGGCATCGGTTAAGGCTCCCCGACCTTAAGAGCGGTAGCAGACGGATTTGGCGGCGTCGGCGATCCGCTGCGGCGACGGCAAGGTCAGCCGCTCGAGGTTCGCCGCATACGGCATCGGCACGTCGAGACCGGTGACGCGGACCGGCGGCGCGTCGAGATGATCGAAGGCCTGCTCCATCATCACCGCGATCAGCTCGGAGCCGATGCCGGCATAGGGCCAGCCTTCCTCGACCGAGACGAGCCGGTTGGTCCTCTTCACCGAGGCGACGATCGTCTCGGTGTCGAGCGGACGCAGCGTGCGGAGGTCGATCACCTCGGCCGAGATGCCCTCGGCCGCCAGAAGCTCGGCGGCCTCGAGCGCGTACTTCACCATCAACGAGAAGGCGGTGATGGTGACGTGCTCGCCCTTGCGGGCGACGCGCGCCTTGCCGATCGGAACGATGTGGTCGCCCTCGGTCGGGACCTCGAAGGACTGGCCGTAGAGGACCTCGTTCTCGAGGAAGATGATCGGGTTCGGATCGCGGATCGCCGACTTGAGCAGGCCCTTGGCGTCGCCCGCCGTGTAGGGCGAGACCACCTTGAGACCCGGGCAGTGCGCGTACCACGAAGCGTAGCACTGGCTGTGCTGGGCGGCGACGCGTGCGGCCGCGCCATTGGGCCCGCGGAAGACGATCGGGCAGCCCATCTGGCCGCCCGACATGTAGAGCGTCTTGGCGGCGGAGTTGATGATCTGGTCGATCGCCTGCATGGAGAAGTTGAATGTCATGAACTCGACGATCGGCCGGAGCCCCATGAACGCGGCACCGACGGCGAGCCCGGCGAAGCCCTGCTCGGTGATCGGCGTGTCGACGACGCGGCGCTCGCCGAATTCCTGCAGGAGGCCCTGGCTGATCTTGTAGGCGCCCTGGTACTGGGCGACTTCCTCGCCCATCAGGAACACCTTCTCGTCGCGCCGCATCTCCTCCGCCATCGCGTCGCGGAGAGCCTCGCGCACGGTCATCGTCGCGGTCGGGCCGGAGTATTCCTTCTCGGCCGGCGCTGTGGCGACAGGCGCCTTCGGCGCGGCCGGGGCCGGCGCGACTGGCGGTGCAGGTTTCGCTTCGGACTTCGGCGCCGGAGCGGCCGCCTCGCTGCCGCCGGCGAGGCGGGCGATCGGCGTGTTGACCTTCACGCCCTCGGTGCCTTCGGGCACGAGGATCGTGTCGAGCCGGCCCTCATCGACCGCCTCCACCTCCATCGTCGCCTTGTCGGTCTCGATCTCGGCGAGCACGTCGCCGGACTTCACGTCGTCGCCGACGGCTTTCAGCCAGCGGGCGATCTTACCCTCGGTCATCGTCGGCGAGAGCGCCGGCATAAGGATGTCGATCGGCATGGCTCAGGCCTCGACCAGGATGTCGGTGTAGAGCTCGGACTCGGGCGGCTCGGGGCTCGTCTGCGCGAAGTCGGCTGAATCCGCGACGATGTCGCGGATCTCCTTGTCGATCTTCTTGAGATCGTCCTCGCTCTTGCCTTGGGCGAGAAGCAGGTCGCGGACGTGATTGATGGGATCGCGCTCGGTCCGCATCTTGTCGACTTCTTCCTTGGTCCGGTACTTGGCCGGGTCCGACATCGAATGGCCGCGATAGCGATAGGTCATGACCTCGAGGATCGCGGGCCCTTCGCCGGCCTTCGCCGCCTCGACGACGCGCTCGCCAGCTTCCTTGACCGCAAGCACGTCCATGCCGTCGACCTGTTCGCCCGGGATGCCGTAGGCCCGGCCGCGCTCGGCCAGCGCCTGTCCGGCGGCGGAGCGCTCGACCGAGGTGCCCATCGCGTACTTGTTGTTCTCGATGACGTAGATGCAAGGCAGCTTCCAGAGCGCCGCCATGTTCAGGCTCTCGTAGACTTGGCCCTGGTTGACGGCGCCGTCGCCGAAATAGGTCAGGCTGACGCGCTTCTCGCCGTTGTACTTATGGGCGAAGGCGATGCCGGTGCCGATCGGCACCTGTGCGCCGACGATGCCGTGGCCGCCGAAGAAGTTCTTCTCGCGGCTGAACATGTGCATCGAGCCGCCCTTGCCCTTCGAGTAGCCTCCGATGCGGCCGGTGAGCTCGGCCATCACGCCGCGCGGATCCATGCCGCAGGCGAGCATGTGGCCGTGGTCGCGGTAGCTCGTGACCACGGCGTCGTCGCCCGTGATCGCCGCCTGCATGCCGACCACCACGGCCTCCTGGCCGATGTAGAGGTGGCAGAACCCGCCGATCAGACCCATGCCGTATAGCTGACCGGCCCGCTCCTCGAAGCGGCGGATCAAGAGCATGTCATGGTAATATTTGAGCAATTCGGCCACGGAGGCGGACTTGCTGTTGTCGCCCCGCTCGCCCTTCTTGGTCTTTGCCATTTGCTCCCCGCGAGGTCTGTCGAGATCGGGTCCAGATGACAGAAGACGTAACGCGAAAGCCCTGAAATAACAAGGCACTGCAAGTATTGATGCTGCGTTGCAGCAATACCTTTTCTTGCGATCGTTATCGAAATCCCCGGAATTCGGCGTTTTGTTACTTGCAGCGCTTTCCCGGCGAAAGAAAGAGGATCATCGATCAGGGTGCGCGACAGACGGTTACCCGACCGGGAATGTCGCGTTCGCGAGATGATCTCACTAATTATACCGACCTGTCTGTTTGTGCATTTTCAGTATGTGCAGATCTCGCGTACTGACCGCCTCTCCGAGACCGCATTCCACCAACGCGCCAGACGTTCGTGCCGGCCGATCGTCGCCGCCCCTTCGGGGGCGCGCTCGAAGTATCCCAGCATCGGCGCGGCATGGAGATCGGCAAGGCTGATCGCCTCCCCGGCAAGGAACGGCCGACCTTCCAGGAGGTCATCGAGAGCCCGAGCCGCCGCGTCCGCCTTCGGCAGCGCCGCGGCGATCTTCGCCTCGTCGGAGACCTGTCCCCGCTTGGGCACCGAGACGCGCTCGACATAGATGTCCCAGACCCATCGGCGATAGGCGTAGCTGTCGAGGATGCCGATCGACTGCATCATCCGCGCACGGTCTCGGACATCGACCGGTTGCAGCGCCGGCCCCGGAAACGCCTCGTCGACATAGCGTGCGATCGCGGGCGTCTCGTAGAGCAGGAAGCCGTCATGCTCGAAAGCCGGTATCTTGCCGAAGGGATGGCGCGCGAGGTGCTCCACCGAAGGACCGTCCGCGGCGAAGACGTCCACCTCGACCACGTCGTGCGCGACGCCCTTCTCGGTCAGCGCCAGCAATACGCTTCGCACATAGACGCTGTAACGGGCGCCGTAGACGATCGGCCGAGCCATCAGGTGAATGCCTCCGTCGGTGGAGGCGACCTTAGCCGAAGGTCAGCCCTTCGGCTTCCGCGGCGCGAGCACGACGACCTCGTCGGGACGCGCGAAGTTGAGGACGGCGCGAGCGCGCTCCTCGAGCATGTCGGGATCGAGATGGTCGGGGCGCAGCAGGCTGGCGCGACGCTCGAGCGCGGTGCGCTCGCCCTGGAGGGCGGCGAGACGGGTCTCCGCCTCGGTGATCTCGACGTCCATATGGCGCCAGGCGAGCAGGCTGCGCTCGCCGTTGACTAGGTGATAGGCGAAGTAGGCGACGGCGAGACAGCCGATCATCGGACCAACGATCCGCTCCAAGGCACGACGAATCATGCGCCGAATCACCATGCGTGATGATTCGCACGGAGCGAATCGGTTGGTCAAGGAAATTCAGCGACTTAGGGGCAATTCTTGGGGGTCGGTTTCAGATTCGCCGGCCAAGCCTCGGGAGGCGACGCTGAATGCGATCCTCGTCCATAATGGCCCCCTCGCCCACCCGCATCCGAGTCTCCCGCGATGACCGACCTTGCCGACCTCAGCGCCGTCGATCTCCTGAAACAGTACCGTGCCAAGAGCCTGTCGCCGCTCGATGTGGCCAAAGCCGTCGTCGCGCGCATCGAGGCCTGGGAGCCGAAACTGCAGGCGATGTGGGCGTTCGATCCGGAAGGCGCGCTCGCCTCCGCGCGCGGATCGGAGCAGCGATGGCAGAAGGGCGAGCCGACCGGCGCGCTCGACGGCGTGCCGATCACGATCAAGGAAAACATCGCGACCAAGGGCGTCGCGGTGCCGCTGGGGACCGCGGCGACCGAGCTCACGCCCGCCCCCGTCGATGCACCGCCGGCTGCGCGCTCGCGCGAAGCGGGCGCGGTGATCCTCGGCAAGACGACGATGCCCGACTACGGGATGCTGTCGTCGGGCCTATCGAGCTTCCACAAGCTCGCGCGCAATCCTTGGGATCTCACGAAGAATCCCGGCGGATCGAGCGCCGGCGCGGGTGCCGCCGCCGCCGCGGGGTATGGACCGCTCCACGTCGGCACCGACATCGGTGGCTCGGTACGCTTGCCGGCAAGCTGGTGCGGCATCTTCACGCTGAAGCCGAGCCTCGGGCGCATCCCGATCGATCCGCCCTACATGGGCCGCGTCGCCGGCCCGATGACCCGCACGGTCACCGACTCCGCGCTGATGATGAACGTGCTCTCGCACCCCGATGCGCGCGATCACATGAGCCTGCCCTACGAGGCCTTCGACTGGCTCAACCTAGATCGTGACGTGAAGGGGCTTCGCTTCGGCCTGATGCTCGAAGCGGGATGCGGGCTGCCCGTCGATCCCGAAGTGACCGAGGCGGTGAAGGCCGCCGCGAAAACACTCGAACAGGCTGGCGCGATCGTCGAGCCGATGAAGCCGTTCCTCACGCGCACGATGCTGGATGGCGTCGACCACTTCTGGCGCATGCGCGCGCGCATCGACCTGATGGCGCTGCCGCCGGCGCGGCGCGCCAAGGTGCTGCCCTACATCGCCGGCTGGGCGATGTCGTCGGAAGGCCAGACCGGCGAGCAGGTGTTCCAGAATTTCGGCCAGTTCATGGCGATGCGCGCCGCCGCCAACAACGCTTCGCTCGCCTACGACTACGTGCTGTCACCGACCGCGCCGAACGTCGCCTATGCGGCGGAGCTGCCGAGCCCGACCGACGACTTCCTGAAGCCGCTGGAGCACATCGGCTTCACGGTCGCGTTCAACATGTCGGAGCAGCCGGCGGCCTCGATCAACTGCGGCTACACGAAGTCCGGCTTGCCGATCGGCCTGCAGATCGTCGGCCAGCGATTCGACGACCTCGGCGTTCTCCGCGTCAGCCGCGCCTACGAGAAGCTGCGCCCGGCGCAGAAACCCTGGCCTAAGCCTTAGGGCCCCTAAGCCAGTCGTTAGTCCGAGCTAGGCACCGGCGGCGGCAGGCGACGCAGGCCGGCGAAAGACGTGCTCAGCCTGTCTGACCGCGGAGACGATTGCCTGCCCCACGGCGCCGCCGGCATCGAACACGCGACGCAGAAGAGCCGATCGAATGGCCGAGATGTGCGAGCCAAGGAACTGGATGAGCTTCGGGGTAATGCGATAGGCACCCGAGGCGTAGTGGCGCAACGATCCTGCGATGGACGAGATCAGCGTGAAACCAGCGGCGGTCGTGCGGAGCGCGATGTTCGTCGCCGTCTCGTGCATCGCCTTCAGCGTGTCGCCGCCATCACGCAACGCCTCATGCTGGGCCTCGAGATCCCGCTGCTGCTGTGTCACCGTCGAGACGACCCGCTCGCTCACCCGCTCGAGGTTCGCCACGGCCTGCTTCAGATGATCGCGGGTTAGGAAATCGCGGAACTTCGTCAAATCGGCCTCCGCGAGGGAGAGCCTCACATAGTCGAACACCGTCACGATGGCGTCGTCTCTTTGCGCATAGCTCGACGGATCTTCGACGAACTGCGTTATCCCCGATCCCGCCATTCGCCGTTCGACCGTGACCGGCCGCTTGGCCGCGCGGCGCTCGGGCCCGACATAGGTCGGGCACACGAGGAAATTCGTGTAAGCGCTGCGCAGGTTGTCGACGATCGCGAGCACGCGGCTTCGCATGATGGGCCTGGTGAGGAAGAGTCGGGTTCCGGACTCGATCGCAGCCGACGTGACGGCCGGTGCGAAAACATCGGCCATCAATACGACCGGCAGATTCGGCCTCGGGCTCGCATCGTCGGCGCGAACCCATCGCACGAGCTCGGGACCGCTGGAACCGGCGATGTCCATGTCCACGAAGGCGAGATCGTAGAAGACGTCCGTGGCTGAGAGCCGCAGCCGGGCTCCCGCGGCTGTTGTCACGGAGACGACATCCGCAGGCTTCACCGGCGTGATCGTCTGCCGGATAAGCGTTGCCGTGGTCGGATTGGAATCGGCGACAAGGATGCGGAGCGGCTGAACCATCGGGGAACTTCGTCCATCGCTGAACTTTTCGGCTGCCGCGAATGATCTGAGTCTCGGCTTCCGTCAAGGATCGTTGAAGCAATTTAAGAACTTTTGCACGTGAAAGTACATTGCGTTGTTGTCGACGGCTTCGTTGACGATTTTCACCGACCGCCGCGATCCTGGGCCATCTTCACTGGCGGGAGCGGATCGAGATGTCCGAGAGCAGTCGAGCCCAGGCTCTGACGTGTCGTCAGGTGTCAGGGGATCATCCTGCCGGCACCGATCTCATGCGCATCGTCGCCTCTGAGACGCTGCGGGAACCAGACCTCGCACTGCTGCCTCGGATCGCCTCCCAACTCGCGCTGCTGAATCTCATGAGCGGAAGCTCGCCCCAGGCGCGTCGAGCGCGCCCGGTACGAAGCGGCAGCCTCGTCAGACTGGCGACGGGCTCGCACTCGATCCGTTGCTACCGGTAAGCGCACAAGGGGAAGCATGACATGCTGAGCGACGACGAGATCAGGACGGAAATCTCCGAGATCGACACGATGCTCGAACGCCGGACCGCCTGGCTTACACCTCAGTTCCGCGGAGGCCTGCTGGCGGCACGCGAGGCTCTCGTCGGCATCCTGGATCGCCGGCGTGAGCCGTGGCCGGCACTGTTCCAGAATGCCGCCCCGCCTCCGATGAGATCGGGCGAAGGCGACCGTCAATGGGCCGAGCGCCGGGTCGTCTAGCTCACTTCAGCAGGACGTAGAGCTGGGTCTTCAATCGCGACGGATCGGGGTGATCGTCGCCGTAGATCTCCCAGTTGGTCCCGGCCGGTTTCAGGTTCCGCTGCTCGGCCCAGCCGAGCAGCATCTTCCACGCGTCGGGCAGACCGTCATAGGGCCCGCGCATCAGGTAGTGCGCGGCGCGCCCGCCCGGCAGCTCCGACGAGACCACGTCGCCGGTCGACTTGAAGCTGCGGGTCACGATGAAGCCCGGCTCCATGTAGAGCTTGCCCTTCACCGGTGGACGCCACAGCGTGCAGCCGTAGCCGTAGGTTCCGGCATCGAGCTTCGGCAGTGCTTCCTCGATCTTCGCCCGCGACTCTGTCTGCGCCCTCGGGATCTCGGAGAGCGCCACGTTGATCTTCACCACCGCGGTCGGCTGCGGCGACACCATCAGGATCCTGCATTCTGCAGTCACGATGATTTCCTCTAGGCTTTGCTATCGGGCGAGCGCCTTGAACGCGTTGCGGCCGGCATAGGTCGCCTGAGCGCCCAGCTCCTCCTCGATCCGGAGGAGCTGGTTGTACTTGGCGACGCGGTCGGAGCGGGACAGCGAGCCGGTCTTGATCTGCCCGCAGTTGGTGGCGACCGCAAGGTCGGCGATCGTGTTGTCCTCGGTCTCGCCGGAACGATGCGACATCACCGCGCCCCAGCCGTTGCGGAGGCTCATCTCGACCGCCTCCAGGGTCTCGGTCAGCGTGCCGATCTGGTTCACCTTGATCAGTACGGCATTGGTGACGCCCTTCTTGACGCCCTCGGCGATGCGTTTCGGATTTGTGACGAAGAGATCGTCGCCGACCAGCTGCACCTTCGCGCCCAGCGCGTCCGTCAGCGCCTTCCAGCCTTGCCAGTCGTCCTCGGCCATGCCGTCCTCGATCGTGACGATCGGATAGCGTGCGCAGAGGTCCTGGTAGAGCTTCACCATGCCGCCGGCGTCGAGCGACTTCTTCTCGCCCTCCATCTCGTACTTGCCGGACTTGATGAACTCGGTCGAGGCCGCGTCCAGGCCGAGGGCGATGTCGTCGCCGGCCTTGTATCCGGCCTTCTCGATCGCCTTGACGATGAAGGCCAGCGCCGCGTCGGCCGATGCCAGCGACGGCGCAAAGCCGCCCTCGTCGCCGACATTGGTCGCCTCGCCCGCGTCCTTCAGCAGGCCCTTCAGCGCCTGGAACACCTCGGCGCCGGCGCGGAGGCCCTCGGCGAAGGTCTTGGCGCCGACCGGGAGGATCATGAACTCCTGGAAGTCGAGCGGGTTGTCGGCGTGGGCGCCGCCGTTGATGACGTTCATCATCGGCACCGGCAGCACCCGGGCATTCGCGCCGCCGACATGGCGATAGACCGGGATCTTGAGGTCAGCCGCGGCGGCCTTGGCGGTGGCGAGGCTGACGCCGAGCAGCGCATTGGCGCCGAGCCGCGCCTTGTTCGGCGTGCCGTCGAGGGCGATCATCGTGCGGTCGATCTTGATCTGCTCGGCCGCATCGAAACCCGAAAGCGCGTCGAAGATCTCGCCCATGGCCGCGTCGACGGCCTTGATCACGCCCTTGCCGCCGTAGCGCTTCTTGTCGCCGTCGCGGAGCTCGAGCGCCTCGTGGGTGCCGGTGGAAGCGCCGGACGGAACGGCGGCGCGGCCGATCGCGCCGGACTCCAGCACGACGTCGACCTCGACGGTCGGATTGCCGCGGCTGTCCAGGATCTCGCGGGCCTTGATGTCGACGATGGCGCTCATGGCGGATGCTCGGGGGATGATCGAAAGGGCCCGAGAGATAACGGCCTTTCCCACGCCTTGGCAAGGCTGCCACGCCCATGCATGGTGCGCCCGCCATGAAGCCCCTTCTCTGCCTCGGCATCGTCACCTGGGACATGCTGTTCAAGCTGGACGAGATCCCGACCAAGGGGATCAAGGTCCCGGCGAAGGACTGCGTCGAGGTCGGCGGCGGCATGTCGGCCTCGGCCGCGGTCGCGATCTCGCGCCTCGGCGGGAAGGTGCATTTCTGGGGTCGCTGCGGCGACGATCCGACCGGCGACCGCATCGCGGGCGACCTCGAGGCCGAGGGCGTCGACATCTCCAACCTGAGGCGGATCGCCGGCAAGCGCTCGCCGGTCTCGGCGATCCTGATCGACCGTTTAGGAGAGCGGCTGGTCGTTCCCTACTACGATCCCACCCTCGACCCGTCGCCCGCCTGGCTGCCGGTCGACCGCATTGGCCAGTATGCAGCCCTCCTCTCCGACGTGCGCTGGCCGGAGGGCGTCGAGCATGGCTTCAAGGCAGCGCACGCGGCGGGCGTGCTGACGATCCTCGACGGCGAGGTGGCGCCGCCTGGCGTCGTCCATCGCCTCGCCCGCTACGCCCGCCACATCGTCTTCTCGCAGCCGGGACTCCTTCACTACGGGGAAGACGAGGACCGCAGGACCGCGCTGCTGAATGCGCGAAAGCGCAGCGGCGCCGAGCTCGTCGGCGTCACCACCGGTCCCGGCGGCTTTCATTGGCTCGATGGCGACGACCTCCGCCACGTACCGTCTCTGGAGGTCGAGGCGGTGGACACGCTCGCCGCCGGCGACGTGTTCCACGGTGCCTATGGGCTCGCGATCACCGAGGGGAAGAGCGTCGCCGAGGCCGGCCGTTTCGCCTGCGTCGCCGCCGCGCTCAAATGCCGGTACTTCGGCAGCCGATCGGTCGCGCCCAGGCGCGACGAGGTCGAGCGCGTGCTAAGGTCATTTCGATGAAGCCTGTTCACGTCATCGGCGGCGGCCTCGCAGGGTCGGAAGCGGCATGGCAGCTCGCCCGATGCGGCGTGCCGGTCGTGCTGCACGAGATGCGGCCCATGCGCGGGACCGACGCGCACAAGACCGATCGTCTGGCCGAGCTGGTCTGCTCGAACTCCTTCCGTTCGGACGATGCCGACTACAACGCGGTCGGGCTGCTCCATGCCGAGATGCGCCGGATGGAATCGCTGATCCTCTCTTCCGCCGACAGGCACACCGTGCCAGCCGGCGGCGCGCTCGCGGTCGACCGCGACGGCTTCTCGGAAGCGGTGCATGCGGCGATCGAGGCCGAGCCCTTGATCACCATCGAGCGCGGCGAGATCGCGGGGCTTCCGTCCGCGGACTGGGACTCGGTGATCGTCGCGACCGGCCCCCTCACCTCGCCTGCGCTCGCCGAAGCCGTGCGCGCCCTTACCGGCGAGGAGTCGCTCGCCTTCTTCGACGCGATCGCGCCGATCGTGCACAAGGAGTCGATCGACCTCGGCAAGGCGTGGTTCCAGTCGCGCTACGACCGCGTCGGCCCCTCGGGAGACGGCTCCGACTACATCAACTGCCCGTTCTCGAAGGACGAGTATCTCGCCTTCCTCGATGCGTTGCTCGCCGCCGAGAAGACCGAGTTCAAGGAGTGGGAGGCGACCACGCCCTACTTCGAAGGCTGCCTGCCGATCGAGGTGATGGCATCGCGCGGCCCCGACACGCTCCGCTACGGACCTATGAAGCCGGTGGGATTGCGCGATCCGCGCACCGAACGGCGTCCCTATGCCGTCATGCAGCTCCGCCAGGACAATGCGCTCGGCACGCTCTACAACATGGTCGGGTTCCAGACGAAGCTGAAATACGCCGAGCAGGCGCGCGTGTTCCGGATGATCCCCGGGCTCGAGAACGCAGAGTTCGCGCGCCTCGGCGGGCTCCACCGCAACACCTTCCTGAACTCGCCGCGCCTGCTCGACGAAGGCCTCCGCTTGAAGGCGATGCCGCGCCTGCGCTTCGCCGGCCAGATCACCGGCTGCGAGGGGTATGTCGAGAGCGCCGCGGTCGGTCTCATCGTCGGCCGCTACGCGGCCGCGGAGCGCCAGGGTCAGACGTTGGCGCCGCCGCCGAACACGACCGCGATCGGCGCGCTGCTCGCCCACATCACCGGCGGCGCCTCGGCCGAGACCTTTCAGCCGATGAACGTCAATTTCGGCCTGTTCCCGCCGATCGTGACGAACATCCGGGGCCGCGAGCGCAAGAAGCTGCTCTCGCAACGTGCCCTCGCCGATCTCGACGCCTGGCTCGGCAAGGCGCCCGCCGCCGCAGCCTAGGCCAGCAAGTCGTGGTACTCCGGATGGCGTCGGATGTAGATCGCGACGAAGCCGCAGCGCGGGTTGACCTTGCGGCCGCTGGCGCGGACAAGGTCGAGCGTGCCCTTCACCAGATGATCGCCGAGGCCGCGCCCGCGCAGCGATGCCGGTACCTCGGTGTGGAAGATCGTCACGACCTTGTCGTCGGCACGATAGCTGGCGATCGCGGTGCCGCCGTCGACGTCCATCTCGTATTGGCTCTGCGCCGGGTTGTCCCGCACCTCGAGGCTCATCTCAGGCTCTCTTCAGAAGCGACGCGCCGATCAGCGCCAGTATCGCGCCGGCGCCGGGTTCCGTCACCAGCGTCGGATCGAACACGTCGTACTTAACACGCCTGAGCGTCGCGAGATGCCGGCGGGCGAGCACCGATGGCGCCAGCGCCGGCCACGCGGCGGACGCGACAGGTCCGGGCGTCAGCGCAGCCTCGGCCATTTCGGCGATCTCGGCGACGGCCGCCGCGACGGCGGAGGACGGCTTCATCTCCAGAACGGCATCGCGATCCGTGCCGTGCTTGGCGAGAACGTCCTCCGGCAGCAGGCAGCGACGCTGGCGGGCATGGAAGGCGACCGCGCGAAGGATGCCGACCAGAGCGTAGCCGCGGCCGATCTGCCGGCTGCGGGCCAGCATCCCGGCGTCCCTCGCATCGAGGATCAGCAGCGCCAATGCGATCAGCGCTCCCGAGGTGCCGTCGGCATAGGCCTCGAGCTCGGCCAGCGTCGCAAACGGCGTGTCGTCCATGTCGCGCTCGCGCCCCAGCAGAAGGCGCTCGAAAGCGTCGCGCGGCAGGTTGTGGCGGCGGATGGCCTCCGCCAGCGGCTCGACCACGGCATGCCGGCGCGGCGGCTTGCCCGCCTGGATCTCGTCGAGAGCGTCGCGCCACCATTGCAGGCGGATCTGGCCCAGCATTGCCTCGCGCACGCTCTCGCGTGTCCGCGCCACCTCCAGGTTGAAGGCATAGAGCGCGAGCAGGTCCGCCCGCCGGTCGGCCGGGGCGAACAGCGCGGTCAGGTAGCGCTCGCGGTCGTGGCGGCGGACCGCCTCGGCGACGGCGTCGGGGGCATCGGACATGCCCCGGAGATTAGTCGGATTCGACCCGGTTGCGACCGCTTTGCTTGGCGCGATAGAGCGCCGCGTCGGCCCGGCCCAGCGCCAGGTCGATGCGGTCCTCGCCGGGCTCGAAACTGGAGACGCCGATGCTGACGGTGATCGAGAGCCGTCCCGCGGCCGTCTCGACCTGGAGCGCGGCGATGGCGCGCCGTAGCCTTTCGGCCGCCAGCCTGGCTTCCTCGACTGGCGTTTCCGGCAGCAGCGCGCCGAACTCCTCGCCTCCGGTGCGCGCGATGATGTCGGTGACGCGGAGCTGCGAGACCGCATGACGGGCGACGGCCTGCAGCACGACGTCGCCGATGCCGTGGCCCCAGGTGTCGTTGACGCGCTTGAAATTGTCGAGGTCGAGCACGAAGACCCCGAGCGGCGGCCCGTAACGCCGCGCGCGCTCGACCTCGCGCTGGGCGTGCGTGAAGAAGCTGCGGCGGTTGGCGATGCCGGTCAGGGGATCGGTGGTGGCGAGCCTCGTCAGCTCGGCCTGCTGGCGCTCGCTCTCGGTGATGTCGGTGATGAGCGTCGCCGACCCGCCATCGGGGAGCGCGAAATAGCGATAGAGCGCCCAGTCGCCGCCCGGCCGAAGCCGCTTGAACGTACCCTCCCCTCGTTTGTGCTGGGAGACGCGCTCGGCGATCAGCGCCTCGACGTCGCCCGGCTGCTCCGGATACTGGCCAAGCGCGACGCTGGCGCGGAAGATCTCCTCGAAGCTGCGGCCGGGCGACAGCACGTCTGCGATCAGGGCGTTGTGGCGGCGATAGGCCTCGTTGAAGGTGACGAGGCGGTGCTCTCGGTCGTAGACGGCGGCGGCATCGGGGAGGCGGCCGAGCACGCCTTCGACCAGGCCCATGCGTCCGCGCTCCTGGTCGATGTCGACGGCGATGCCGAGATGGCCGTCGTCGGTCGCAGCACCGCCGATCCGGGTCCAGCGCCGCGCCGGCCAGAAGCGTAGCGTCATGTCGCGAAAGGATCGGCGCCCGGCGAGCGCCTGGGTGAACCTCCGCTTGTCGGCAGGGCCTTCGATCAGATCGGCCAGCGGCCGCCCGAGCGCCTCGCCGATCGGAAGCCCGGCGGTCTTCCCGAAGCCCTCCGTCCCCGCGGAAAGGCGCCCTTCATGGTCGGTGCGCCAGAGAAAGCCGGACATCGTCTCGGCGAAGAGCTCGGCCGACGGCCAGAAGTTGGGTGCGTTGGTCACCCCGTTCTCCCGCTCGGCGTGGCGATGCACTTCCGCATGAACCTCAAGGGCCCCCTCTTCTCTGGAGAGACCGCCTTCGATCACGCGCATCGAACGTGCCAATGGCGGCGCTGGCACCGCGCCTGAGCCGATGCCAAGCTCGGCCATGGCGAACGAGTCGGGCCGGCCGGTCTATGACCCAGATCACAGCGGGACGCGCCTCGATCCCTTCCCGCTTTTCGCCCGACTCCGGGCCGAGGATCCCGTGCATTGGAGTCCCGTGCTCAAGAGCTGGGTGCTGACCCGCTACGATGACTGCCGGCTGGCGCTGACCTCGCCGTCGCTCTCGGCCGAACGGGTGCGCGCCTTCCTTGCCCGGCGCAGCGGCGACCCCGCCGATCTCGCCGCGCTGCGCGATCAGATGGATCGGTGGATGGTGTTCCGCGATCCGCCCGATCACACGCGGCTGCGCGGGCTGGTGAACCGCGCATTCACACCGCAGGCGGTGGCGGCCCGGGCGCCGGCGATCGCTACGCTGGTCGAGGACCTGCTGACTCCTCTTATGGAGCGCGCCGAGTTCGACCTGATCGCCGACTTTGCCGAGCCGCTGCCGGCCTACGTGATCATGGACATGCTGGGCGTGCCGCGCGGCGATCTCCGCGCGGTCAGGCGCTGGTCGGACGAACTCGCGCTTTTCGTCGGCGCCGCCCGCGCCACCGGCGAGGCCCGCTATGATCGTGCCGAGGAAGGGGCGAAGCAGCTCGCGGGCTACTTCCGGGGGCTCGTTGCCGAACGCCGCGCCAGGCCCGCCGACGACCTCACCACGGCCATGCTCAAGGCCCGCGAGGCGGGAGAAGCGCTCGACGACGAGGAAGTGGTGGCGACCGCGGTCCTGCTCCTCTTCGCGGGCCACGAGACCACCACGCACCTGATCGGCAATGGCATGCTCCATATGCTGCGCCAGGGGGAACCGTGGCAGCGGCTCGTCGCCGATCCCTCGCTCGCGGCCTCGGCCGTCGAGGAGTCCTTGAGATTCGAAGGACCGATCGGGGCGATCGGACGGGTCGTTGCGGTGCCGACCGACATCGGAGGTCAGCCGATGCGCGAGGGCGAGCGGGTCTTCGCGCTGCTCAATGCCGGCAACCGAGATCCCGGTGTCTTCCCCGAGGCCGACCGCTTCGACATCGAGAGGACGCCGAACCGGCACCTGACCTTCGGCCACGGCATTCACTTCTGCCTCGGCGCGCCGCTGGCCAGGCTTGAAGGCGAGATCGCCCTGTCATGTCTCGCGCGGAGGTTTCCCGATCTCGCGCTCGTGGACCGGAATACGGAATGGGCGGATTCGTTGGTGCTGAGGGGGCTTTTGCGCCTCCCCGTCACCCGTGGCAAGGAATGAGGATCGCGCGAAGGCGGCCCTTCTTGAAAGCCACCAGGGCGCCTATCTTACTGGGACCGATGAGCGACAATACCGACTGGGAAATCCCGGAAGAGGCCCGTCCCCTTCCCTCCGACTATCAGTTCGACCTCGACCAGGCGCTGTCGAGCGTCGTGGCCCTCCGTGCGCGGATCCCCGAGGACGCCTTCACCGCCTCGATCCTCGGCACGGAACGCGGCGGCAATGGCGTCATCATCCGCGAGGACGGGCTGATCCTGACGATCGGGTACCTGATCACCGAGGCCGAGACCGTGTGGGTCACGACCGCCGGCGGCAAGGCGCTCCAGGCCTATCCGATCGGCTACGACCAGACGACCGGCTTCGGCCTGGTCCAGGTCCTGGGCCGGGTGAAGCTGCCGGCGCTGCCCCTCGGCAGCGTCGCCGACGTGAAGGTCGGCGACGACGTCGTGGTCGGCGGCCATGGCGGCCGCAAGCGCTCGCTGGCGGCCCGCGTCACCGGCAAGCGCGAGTTCGCCGGATACTGGGAATACGTGCTGGACGAGGCGCTGTTCACCGCGCCGGCACACCCGAACTGGGGCGGCACGGCCGTGATCGGCCCGACCGGCAAGCTGATCGCGGTCGGCTCTCTTCACGTGCAGGAGCGCCAGGGCAAATCGCAGGTCGACGTCAACATGTCGGTCCCGATCGACCTCCTGAAGCCGATCCTCGACGACATCCTGAAGCAGGGGCGCCCGGGGTCCCCGGCCCGGCCCTGGCTCGGCATGTACACGATGGAGGCGGAAGGGCACCTGGTCGTGGCGGGCCTGGCGGGCGGCGGTCCGGCGGCGCGGGCCGGGATCAAGATCGGCGATCTGGTGCTGGCGGTGGCGGGCGAGCCGGTCAAGAACCTGGCGCCTCTGTTCCGCCGGGTCTGGGCCCTGGGCCCTGCCGGCGTCGAGGTGCCGATGACCTTGTCACGCGACGGCAAGACGATGGAGACGAAGATCAGGTCGGCCAACCGCTCGGACTTCCTGAAGGCGCCCCGTCTTCACTAAGGAAGCCGAAACGCCCCGGCGAAAACTTCCTAGCTGTCCTTGTCGGCGGTGAACGCGACCTTGCGCGGCACGGCCTGCCAAGCCTCGCCCGTGCCCATCAGGCAGGTCGATCCCTTCGGCATCGTTACGATCAGCGTCCAGGTCCCGGTCGAGGCGGTCAGGAGTTCGACGACCGCGCCGTTGCTGGCGAGACCGATGCCGACGGGCGCTTCCTGGTACTCCGAGGCAAGCTGCTTGAGGACGCTGTCGCGGGTGCCGCAAAGGGTCTCGGCGGCAAAGGCCGGTCCAGCGACGAACGCCGCGGCAGTGGCGGCGGCGAGGATCAGGCGGGTCTTGGTGAGCATCGAACTCTCCTGCGACTGGCGACGTACCCTGTTACTGCAGCCTACGTGCCAACCCCTGCTTTCCCGTTAACGCGCCGGAGCCGGAAATTAACCTCGGGAGCCGCCCTCGAAGTCTTCAGGGTCACTTTTCATTGATCTCCCAAAGACATCGCTCCCGCCGAGATGGTGAATTCCCGAACGTAAGATTGTTACAAAATGAATTCTACACGGCGCAGATCGGACTAAAGCCCGCACGACAAGCGCTTGAACGAGTTATCCAAGTTGGCGGCTGGCTTTGTCTTGCGCAGCCATGGTAACAAGCCAGAAGAACCAATAAGCAACGTGGGTGGGCGCGTCGTCTCGGCATGACAACTTCTTTCGCCACATCGGAGAAGTTCTGGCCGCTCACGTTCAGCGAGCGCGGCGTCCTTGTGCCGTTTACGACACCGATGCTCGCCGCGAGCCGCATCCGCGGCCCCGAGATCAAGAAGGCCGAGATCATGGTTCCCGGCCTCTCGGGTGGTAAGGGTACCTACATCATTCCGTGGAAGTCGGTGCCGGAGATGTTCAAGCTCACGGTCCACGACCGTGCGCTGCACGACGCCATCTGCACGGCCCCCGACTTCACCCCCCGCCAGATCAGGCTGGCCTCGCTGGGCGTGGCGCGCCTCGGGCTCGCCGGCCGCGATGCGTGTGCCGCCGCCCGCAGCCATCTTCAGCGCGAGGACAGCCTGCAGGTCACCGCGCGCTTCTTCCTGACGCTCCGCGTGGTCGAGCGCATGGCGGTCGACGGCGACACCCTGACGCTCGCCGAGCTCGCCTCGGTCGCAGGCCAGAAGAAGGCGCACAAGATCCTTTCCGCGATCGCCACGACGCTCAGATGGGACTTCGACACGCTCTACGACCATCTCGAAGTCTGGTCGAAGACGGTGGCGCAGATCGGCCTTTCCGAGATGCCGGCCGAGGCCCCTGCCCGCCGCCTGATCAACCGCCTCAAGCCGCTCGGCGAACTCTTCCAGGAGTGGAAGAAGGGCGAGACCGAGGACCAGATCGACAGCGCCGCCGACGCCCAGCTCGCCGCCGACTTCTGCCGGGAGACCTGGCGGCTGGCGACCGAGTACGCGACCGACATCAACCTCACGGTCAAGCAGCCGGCCGAGTCCCTGAAGAACTGGGACGGGACCATCCGCGCCGCCGAGAAGGTGGTCCACAAGCTGCTCTGGATCCTCGACGGCTGGGAGCAGGTGATAAAGCTCTGGGACCAGACCACCGGACGCCCCCGGGAGGAGCAGCGCTCGGTCCTGAGGGACGTGGTCCGCCACCTGCCCATCGTCCCGCGTGACGAATTGCCCGCGACCAGTCAGGATACGTGGTCGGGCCTGGTCAACAGCCTGCGCAAGCAGATCAGGCCCGTCGGCGGCGAAGGGGCGGCGACCATCGGTATCGACTTCGACCATATGCTCCGGCTGGAAAAGCTGAAGGGAGCGCAGCTGTGACCGGGGCCGAGGAAAATCTCGCGGATCTCGAAGGCAAGCTTTTCGAAATTCCGGAAACCAAGTTCCTCCAGCTCGTCGGATTCCTCGAGAAGAACCTCGAGCGCGGCGGCGACACGACCCCGCTCCGCCTGCTGCTGTCGAAGATGCGCCCGCGCATGGTCCAGGTGCGGCCGCCGAGGCGGAACACCGTCAAGCGCCAGTTCTGCCGGCCGTTCGAGGAGCTGCTCTACAACACCAAGAGCCTGGTGCCGGTCGACGGCCGCATCCCGCGCAACGCCATCGAGCCCGTCTACAAGCTGTTCGAGGACGAGACCGACAAGACCGATCTCGGCGCGATGGAGCTCGAGCTCTCGGGCCTGTCGGTCGACGATCCGCTCTGCGACGCGATCGGCTCCAAGATCTGGGCCGAGGGCGCGGTCAACCTCCGCAGCATCATGGTCCGCGCCCAGCGCGACAGCCTGAGCAAGCGCGACCTGATCGACAAGCTCAAGGGCGAGCACATCTACAAGGCGCTCAGCGACATCGTCGACATCCTGGAGATCGCCGACATCGTCCAGTCGATGCGAAAGCAGCTGCCGCCCCGGCCGATCCAGACGCTGTCGACCGGTGTCGTGAAGATCATCGGCGAGCATATGGACAAGGCGATCCGCTTCGCGCCCAAGAAGGCGGAGACGCTGCTGCTGGTCGCGATGGGCTGCCTGGAGAAGCCCTGGGAGATCATGGAGGCGCTCGAGAAGCTGGCGCTCGAGCAGAAGAAGACCATCGACCCGGCGCTTTCCGCCCTCGCCGTCCGCGCCCTTGTCACCGGCGCCGAGCAGCGCCTGGAAACGATGCGTCTCGACCTCGAAGGCGGCGACTACAAGCCCGACTCCGAGACGCTCGCCCGGCAGATCGCCGACCTCGCCAAGACGATGCTCGGCGCCAAGTCGGCGGTGCAGTCGAGCGGCCAGGGCAAGGGCCTCGACCGCCAGCTCGACCGTGCCCGCAAGTCGCTGCGCGACATGGTCACCATCAACATCCTGAACGGCGCCGACCAGTCGATCGTCACGAACCTGCTGACGAGCGATGCGGGCGCCTTCGTCACCGGTGGCGCCGGCATCGGCAGCTGGGACCTGCCGCCGGACGAGCAGAAGCTGCGCGAGGCCGAGCAGCGCGCAGTGGCGCTCAGGCTCTGCGCCCGCTACGCCGAGGAGCTCGGTCTGGGCGGCGAGGCCGAGGAGAAGCTCTCGGTCCTGCAGGAGCAGCTGACCAGCCTGACCACCAACATGATCGAGTCGATGCACGGCCGCTTCCTCTCGACCAAGCAGCGCAACTCGGCCGAGGCCAATCTCTACGCCTCGGTCCGCCTGGTCGAGCTGCTCGCCGGCCCCGACGTCGCCAACGACCTCCGCCTCAAGGGCGTCGAGGCGCTCGAAGCTTAAGGCCCGTTTCGCCGGTTCGCCGGCCTCGCCCCAAATCGTCCGGTCTCCGCTAGACTTCCTGCACGCAGCGGGAGGAGAAGCGGATGAAGAGCCTTTATGTCGGCGGTCTGGTCTTCGACGGCAGCGCCGAGCCGAAGGAAGGCCTCGGCGTCGTGGTCGAGAACGGCAAGATCGCCCGCATCGCCCCGGCCGGCGAGTTCCAGGGCTTCGACGGCACCAAGGTCGACACCAGCGGCTGCACGTTGATGCCGGGGCTGATCGACTGCCACGTCCACCTCGTGCTACCCGGCGAGCCCAGCGTGATGGCGAGCATCCGCTCGCATTCGGTGCAGGACACGGTGATGCGCGGCCTCGAGCTGGCGCAGTCGACGCTCCGCGGCGGCTTCACCGCGGTCCGCGATCTCGGCGGCCGCGACTACATCGAGATCTCGATCCGCGAGACGATCAACGCCGGCTACCAGCTTGGTCCCACCATCCACTGCGCCGGCAAGGTCATCTGCATGACCGGCGGCCACGGCTGGTTCCTCGGGCGTGAAGCCGACGGACCGCTCGACGTGGTCAAGGCCGTGCGCGAGAACATCAAGGCCGGTGCCGACCACATCAAGTTCATCGCCACCGGCGGCGTCGCGACGCCGAACGTCGACCCGATGCTGGCGCAGCTCACGCTCGAAGAGATCTCGGCAGGCATCGCCGAGGCGCAGCGCTTCGGTCGCAAGAGCACGGCGCACGCCCAGGGCGCGCCCGGCATCCTGAACGCGGTCAAGGGCGGCATCCACTCGATCGAGCACGGCTTCCAGATCACCGACGAGGTGATGGCCGAGATGATCAAGCGCAACGTCTATCTGGTGGCGACCCTGGCGGCGCTGGACCGCACGCTCTCGAAGCCCGGCGCGCTCCCCTACTATATCCTCGACAAGGGCCAGCGCTTCTACGAGATGCACCGGCAGTCGACGCTGAAGTTCTACAAGGCCGGCGGCAAGCTGGCACTCGGCACCGATGCCGGCACGCCCTTCAACTATCACGGCGAGAACGCGCAGGAGCTGAAGCTGCTGGTCGATCTCGGCGTCACGCCGATCGACGCGATCCGCGCCGGCACGGGCAACGCCGCCGACCTGATCGGCTTCGCCGATCGCGGCCGCCTCAGGGAAGGCTATTGGGCCGACATGCTGCTGGTGAAGGGTAATCCGGCGAAGGACATCACCGCCGCCTCGGACCGCGCCAACCACCGGCTGGTGCTCAAGAGCGGCGTCGACGTGCATGCGACGCTCGGCCCGCCGCTCAAGCCGCAGGCCCCCCGCTTCCCGCAGCTGGCGCCGCCGACGTTCTGATCAGACGGCATTCTCCGCCAGGAACGGGCAGCTGCCGCTGCCCAACGACGGTTGATACGTCATCACCTTCGTGACGACATCGACACCGGTGAAGTAGCGGCAGACCAGCTGCGGCTGTTGCGACTTACCGATGTCGGCACCCTTCACGACGTAGGTGTCGCCGGGCGTGACCTTGGTCTCCCAAACCAGCAGGCGCTGGTTGGTGGAGACCAGGAAGACGGCAGCAATCGCCGCGGCGACCGCCAGGATCACCAATCGTCCGAGCATGGCACGCATCTCCTCTGTCGGCAGAACGTGTGTGCCGTGCTACGCGTTGCGTGACCAAAATGGAGCGCTCCGGTGAAGCGGATAGCCTATGGCGCGTTCGGCGACCCGGCCCAGGTCTGCCGCATCGAGGACATCGCCGAACCGCCGCCGCCCGGCCCGGACGAGGCTCTGGTCGAAGTTGTCGCCTTCCCGATCAATCCGTCCGACCTGCTTCGGATCGAAGGCAAGCACCGCTTCCGCCCGACATTTCCCGCGCAGCCGGGCAGCGAGTCCGTCGCGCGCGTGCTCAGCGTCGGGTCATCGGTAGCCACGGTGAAGCCCGGCGACATCGTCGTGCCGACGGCGGGCGAGAGCTGGGTTCAGCGTCGCACACTTCCCGCATCGTCGCTGCTCTCCGTCGATCCGAAGGCCGATCCGCACCAGCTCTCGGTGCTGCGCGGACTCCCCGGCACCGCCTGGTACATGCTGGAAGATCACGGACCGCGCGAGCCCGGAAGCTGGATGCTGCAGACGGCGGCCAACTCGGGCGTCGGCGTCTCGCTGGCGACGCTCGCGCGCGACCGCGGCTTGAAGAGCGCCAATATCGTCCGTCGGCCGGACGCGATGGCGGTTGTAAAGAACGCTGGCGGCGACGTGGTGCTGCTGGACGAGCCATACGACACTCTGGCCGAACGCGTGCTGGCCGCCACCGGCGCCGCGCGACCGAAGGCCTGTTTCGACGCCGTCGCCGGTCCGATCACGCGCGCGATCGCCGCCTGCCTCGCCGACCATGCGCCGATCGCGGTCTACGGCGTGCTCTCGGGAAAGCCATGCGAGATCACCCCGCAGCAACTCATCTTCCACAACATCTCCATGATCGGATATTCACTGCCGGCGTCGATCGCCCGGCGAACGCCCGAGGTGGTGCAGCGCGACTACATGGCGCTGTCGCGGCTGGTCGCGGATGGGCGCCTCCATGTTCCGATCCTCGCGACGTATCCGCTGGCGGCGATCGCGACCGCGCTTCGGCACGCCGCGCAGGGCGGCAGGGACGGAAAGATCCTGGTGCTGCCTAACGCGTAGGAACCGCGTTCGCGACCTCGTCGACGGCGAGGCGCGAGAGATCGCCTCGGGGCGCAGCCATCACATGGGCCATCGGTCCTGCGGGCGCCCATACGGCAGGATCCGTCGGGCCGAACAGCGCCAGCGTCGGACAGATCCAGCTCGCGAGGTGGCTCACGCCTGAATCGTTGCCGACGAAAGCGCGCGCGCCGGCCAGCGCCGCGACCACGCGGCGGAGAGGCCAGTCGCGCGCGACCGGCAGGCCATCGAAAGCGGAATCCAGGTCGCCCTCCGCCGGTCCCAGCAAAATCAGCGGCGCTTCGGCGCGGCGCGCGAGATCGGCGAAGCGCTCCGCCGGCCAACGCTTCGCCTTGCCGCCGCTGCCCGGATGAAGAACGAGATCATGCGCATCGCCGCCGGGGTCCGGGGCGATCAGCGCATGCACGGCGTCGGCATCGGCCTCGGCGCCGCCGACACCGGAGAGCAGCCGCACGGCCGCATGCACGCCGCGCTGGCCGGGACGCACGGGCGATATCCGCTGGGTGGGGATGCCGGCCCGTGACGTCGCCTCGGCGACTTCGGGCCGCCCCAGCATGACCACCGCGCGATCGAAACCATGAATCGCCGCTACCGCCTCGCCGGAAAACAAGGCCCGCCATTCGGCGGATTCCGCGTCGGCGATCCGGATCAGATCCGAGGAAGCAAGAAAGGCCCAGCTCGCGGGCACGCCGAGCACGGTGACCTCGTCGCCGCGCGCGATCAGATGAGCGAGTGCCGGCAAGGTCAGCACCGCATCGCCAAGGGCGCCGAGGCGCACGACGAGCGTGCGCGTCATCGAGGCTAGGACGTCGCTTGCTTGGCGAGCTTGGTGATGCCGGCCCAGTCGCCGGACTTCACCAGAGCCGCGGGCATCATCCAGGTGCCGCCGGCGGCGACGACGTTGGAGAGCGCGAGGTAGTCGCGGAAGTCGTCCATGGTGAGCCCGCCGGTCGGGCAGAAGGCGACGTCGGCGAAGACCGGCTCGAAGTTCTTGAGCGCGCCGATGCCGCCCGCCGCCTTACAGGGGAAGAACTTCAACGTCGTGTAGCCCCATTCGCGCGCCTGCATCACTTCCGACGGGGTGATCGCGCTCGGGAGGTAGGCGAGTCCGCTCCCCTTGCCGGCCTCGGCGAGGCGTTCGGTAAGGCCGGGACTGACGGCGAAGACCGCCCCGGCATCGCGCGAGGCCTTGAACTCTTCCGGCTTCGTCAAAGTGCCGACGCCGACGACAGCCTTGGGCAGCGCCTTCGCGATCGCCTCGACCGCCTTCAGCGCGTCCTTGGTGCGGAGCGTGACCTCGAGCATCGAAAGCCCGCCCTCGACCAGCGCCTTGGCGACATCGAGGCTCTGGGCCACATCGGTGACCGTCATCACCGGGATGACCCGCGCCGATTTCAGCATGTCGCGGACGTTCATCGGTTGCTCCGCCGCTTGGCGATGCCGTCGATCTCGATCAACGTCTCCAGCACCGCCGGCAGATCCTTGACGTTGATCATGTTGGGCCCATCCGACGGCGCCTTGTCCGGATCCTGGTGCGTCTCCATGAAGACCATGGCGACGCCGACCGCGACCGCGGCGCGTGCCAGCACCGGCACGAACCGGCGATCGCCGCCCGAGGTCTCGCCCTGCCCGCCCGGCTGCTGCACGGAATGGGTCGCATCAAACACGACCGGGTAGCCGGTCTCGGCCATCACCGGCAGCGAGCGCATGTCGGAGACGAGCGTGTTGTAGCCGAAGGAGACGCCGCGCTCGCAGAGCAGGATGTTGTCGTTGCCCGTGCTCGCGATCTTGTTGGCGACGTTCTTCATGTCCCAGGGCGCGAGGAACTGGCCCTTTTTGACGTTGATCGGCTTGCCGGTCTCGCCGGCGGCGAGCAGCAGGTCTGTCTGCCGGCAGAGGAAGGCCGGGATCTGCAGCACGTCGACGGCCTCGGCGACCGGCTTGCACTGCTCGGCCGTGTGCACGTCCGTCAGCACCGGAATGCCGTGGGTCTCGCGCACCTCCGCCAGGATCGGCAGGCTGTTCTTCATGCCGAGGCCGCGCGGCGTCCTGACCGACGAGCGGTTCGCCTTGTCGAAAGAGGTCTTGTAGACGAGGCCGATGCCGAGCTTTGCCGTCATCTCCTTGAGCGCCTGGCTCATCTCCAGCGCATGCTGGCGGCTCTCGAGCTGGCACGGCCCGGCGATGATCGCGAGCTTGCGATCGTTGGCGACCTCGAAGCCGCCGATCCGGACCGTGCGGGCCTGGCTCAAACGAGCCTCGACTTCTCGACCGCCGCCTTGACGAAGCTGGTGAACAGCGGATGCGGCTCGAACGGCTTGGACTTGAGCTCGGGATGGTACTGCACGCCGATGAACCACGGATGGTCCGGGATCTCGATGATCTCCGGCAGCGAGCCGTCCGGCGACATGCCGGAGAACTTCATCCCCGCCGCCTCCAGCCGGTCGACATAGGCCGGGTTCACCTCGTAGCGGTGACGATGACGCTCACTGATCGAGGTGGCGCCGCCATAGACCTCGGAGACGCGGCTGCCCTTGGCGAGCTTCGCCTCGTAGGCGCCGAGCCGCATGGTGCCGCCGAGATCGTCCTCGGCGTTGCGCCGCTCGATCTGGTTGCCGCGCATCCATTCGGTCAGCAGGCCGACGACCGGCTCCGGCGTCGGGCCGAACTCGGTCGAACTCGCGTTCTTGATCCCGACCAGGTGGCGCGTCGCCTCGATCACCGCCATCTGCATGCCGAAGCAGATGCCGAAATACGGCACGTTGCGCTCGCGCGCGAACTGCGCCGCCGAGATCTTGCCCTCGGTGCCGCGCTCGCCGAAGCCGCCCGGCACCAGGATGCCGTTGACGTGCTCGAGATGCTGGACCGCGTCCTCCTGCTCGAAGATCACGCTGTCGATCCAGTCGAGCTTGACCTTCACGTTGTTGGCGATGCCGCCATGGGCCAGCGCCTCCGCCAGCGACTTGTAGCTGTCGCGGAGGTTCATGTACTTGCCGACGATCGCGATCGACACCTCGCCTTCCGGCTGGCGCACGCGATGGACGATGCCCTTCCAGCGCTGGAGGTCGGGCTCCTTGTCGTCGAGGCCGAAGTGACGGACGACCTGCGTGTCGAGGCCCTGGCCGTGATAGGCGACCGGCACCTGGTAGATCGTGTCGACGTCGAGCGCCTGGACCACGTTCTCCGGGCGCACGTTGCAGAAGAGCGCGATCTTCTTCCGCGAGTCGGCCGGGATCTCCATCTCGGTGCGGCAGACGACGATGTCGGGCTGGATGCCGAGGCTCTGCAGCTCCTTGACCGAGTGCTGCGTCGGCTTGGTCTTGAGCTCGCCGGCCGAGCGGATATAGGGCACCAGCGTCAGGTGGATGAACAGCGTGCGCTCGCGGCCGAGCTCGTTGCCGACCTGTCGGATGGCCTCGAGGAACGGCAGGCTCTCGATGTCGCCGACGGTGCCGCCGATCTCGCAGAGGACGAAGTCCTCGCCCTCGGTCTCGGCGAGCACGAATTCCTTGATCGCGTCGGTGACGTGCGGGATCACCTGCACGGTGGCGCCGAGGTAGTCGCCTCGCCGCTCCTTCGCCAGCACGTTCGAATAGATCCGCCCGGTCGTCACGCTGTCGGAACGGCGTGCGGGAACGCCGGTGAAGCGTTCGTAGTGGCCGAGGTCCAGGTCGGTCTCGGCCCCGTCGTCGGTGACGTAGACCTCGCCGTGCTGGTAGGGACTCATCGTCCCCGGATCGACGTTGAGATAGGGGTCGAGCTTCCGCAAGCGGACCTTGTAGCCGCGCGCCTGGAGGAGGGCCCCGAGGGCTGCCGACGCCAGACCTTTGCCAAGGGAAGACACGACGCCGCCGGTGATGAAGATGAAGCGCGTCATGGACCCCGAAGCTACACCACCCACCGGGCCCGGGGCCAGCCTCGGCGCCTCGAAACCGTCACCGAGTCAATGGAACCGCGGGTTGCGCGGGCTGGGTCGGGGCGGCCGGAGGGTTCACCTCGTCGGCGATCGAGCGCGAGCGATTCGACGGAGCCGCGATCAGGACCAGGGTCAGGCTGGTGACGACGAAGGCGGCGAACAGGATCGCGGTGGTCCGGGAGAGCAGGTTGGCCTGGCCGCGGGTCGACATGAAGTTGCCGCCGGCACCGCCGCCGCCGCCCAGGCCGCCGAGGCCCGACTGGTCGGTGCGCTGCATCAGCACGACGCCGATCATGGCGACCGCGATCAGGATATGAATGGTGATCAGGACAACGATCATCGGGTTCCGGACCTTTCAGGACGGCGGGTTTTAGCGCCGAACCGCGGCCGACGCCAGCGGCGGATTGTCGTCATATGGGATTGTCCCTCCCCCGCCGGGAGAGGTTTCAGGTCCGCGCCGAGCAGATCGCCCAGAACTCGTCGACCTTGAGGCTGGCGCCGCCGACCAGCGCCCCGTCGACGCCGTCGATGTTCAGGATCTCCCGGGCGTTGTCGGCCTTGACCGAGCCGCCATAGAGGATCGAGACCCCGTCGAGCTTCCCGAAGCGCCGCTGCAGCTGGACGATGATATGGCGGTGCATGGCGCCGATCACCTCGGCCTTGGCCGTGCGACCGGAGCCGATGGCCCAGACCGGCTCGTAGGCCACGACCAAGCGGGCCGGGCGCTTGTCCGGAATCGAGCCCTGGAGCTGCCTGGCGACCACGTCCTTGGCCTTGCCGCCGTCATGCTCTTCCAGCGTCTCGCCGACACAGACGATGGTCGTGAGCCCTGCTGCCTCGGCCGCCTCTACCTTGGCGCGGACGCGCTCGTCGGTCTCGGCATGGCCGGCCCGGCGCTCCGAATGCCCGAGGATCACCCACGTGGCGCCGGCTTCCTTGATCATTCCCGGCGAGATGTCGCCGGTGAAGGCCCCGGATTCCTTGGCGGCGCAGTCCTGGGCGCCCAGGCCCACGCCGGACCCGGTCAGCTTCGACTGGACGCGCTCGAGGATCGTGAACGGCGGGCAGACCACGACCTCCCGTCCCTTCGGCAGGTTGCCCTTGGCCTTGGCCGCGATCCCGGCCGCCAGCAGCGTGCCGTCGGCCCTGAGGCCGTTCATCTTCCAGTTGCCGACGATCAGGGGCACGAGGCTCCTCCACAGGGCGTTATTTTTCCTGGCTCCCTAGCATGTGCCCCGGATGCGGTCGAGCCTGGGGCGATATTCATCGTATTTTCATTAAAATCAATACAATAGACCTTTAAGCAAGTCCGCACCTGGAACCCGGAGCCGATTTCCCGTTTCCCCTGGCCTTGCCGCCGCCTAGAATATCCCTCCAGGGGCCGGGGCTCAGTCGAGCGCCCGGCGTTTTCGTTTTTCCGTCATGGTCAAAGGCTCATGCTTCAGGCGCTCCGCTCCCGGCTCGGCTCTTACTTCATCAAGATCCTGTTCGCGGTCCTGGTCGGCTCCTTCGCCATCTGGGGCATCGGCGACGTGGTCCGCGCGATCTCCAATCCCGACCGCCCGGCGGTGGTCGCGGGATCGCAGGAGATCAACGCCGCCGAGATCGGCCGCGCCTTCCAGGCCCAAGTGGCGCAGCTCCGCCAGCGCTTCGGCCAGCGTTTCACCTCCGAGCAGGCGGCCCAGTTCGGCCTCCTCGACCAGACGGTCGAGCGGCTGGTCGACAACAGCCTCTTCGACCAGGAGGCGCAGCGCCTCGGCATCGAGGTCGGGCCGGAGGTCATCCGCCAGCAGATCCGCCGCGAGCCTGCGTTCAAGGATTCGACCGGCGTGTTCACCCCCGGCACCTTCCAGATGGCGCTCCGCAACGCCGGCATGAGCGAGCAGGACTACGTCAAGACGATCCGCCGCGACATCGACCGCCAGCTCGTCTCCGGCGCGATCGAGGCGGGCGCGGTACCGCCGAAGTCGCTGGTCATGGCGCTCGAGCGCTATCGGAGCGAGCGGCGCACGGCAGAGGCCGTGCAGATCCGCCACGATGCGATGACCGCGATCCCCGACCCCACGGCGGAAGAGCTCGCGACCTTCCACAAGGACCATGCCCCGCAGTTCACCGCGCCCGAGTATCGCAAAGCGCAGATGCTCCGGCTCGCGGTCGAGGAGCTCGCGGCGACGATCCCAGTCGAGGAAGCGCAGATCAAGGACGAGTACGACCGAAACGCCAGCGACTACCAGACACCTGAGAAGCGCGAGCTCCTGCAGGCGCTGGTGAGCGAGGAAGACGACGCGAAGAAGCTGGTCGAGGCGGCGAAGTCGGGCGACTTCGCGACCGCGGCCAAGGACATCGCCAAGCTCGACGCCGAGGCGATCAAGCTCGGATCCGTCGCCAAGGCCGATCTTCCGGCCGAGCTCGGCGACGCGGTGTTCGCGGCCCCCGAGGGCGGCGTCACCCAGCCGATCAAGAGCTCGCTCGGCTGGCACGTGTTCAAGGTCGAGAAGGTGGAGCCCGCCACGGTCCGCACGATCGACGAGGTGCGCGACGAGCTGAAGGCCGTGATCGCCAAGGAGCACGCCTCCGACCAGATCGCGCGACTCTCGGTCAAGCTCGAGGACGAGATCGTCGGCGGCGGCACCTTCGACGAGGCGGCGAAGAAGCTGAACCTCAAGGTCATCGAGATCGGCCCGATCGACCGCAACGGCCTCGGGCCCGACGGCAAGCCGGTCGAGCTGCCAGCGACCGATCGCGCGCAGCTGCTCAATACGCTGTTCTCGACCGAAGCCGCCAAGGCGAGCGGCCTCGTCGAGACCGATCGCGGCGACTTCTTCGTGCTCCGCACCGAAGCCGTGACGCCGGCGACGCTCAAGCCGATCGATCAGGTGAAGGACGAGGTGACCCAGGCCTGGCTCGCCGAGAAGCGCGCCGCCGCCGCCAAGGTGAAGGCCGACGACGTCTTCGCCAAGGTCAAGGCCGCCAACGGCGACCTCGCCAAGGTCGCGGCCGAGAACGGCCTCACCGTCGACACGGTCGGCCCGGTCTCACGCGGCGGCCGCGGCGAGAACGTGGCGCCGCAGGTGGCGGCGGCGATCTTCGCCAACAAGCCGGGCGAGAGCGCGCGCGCCTCGGCCCCGGACGCCGAGGTCGTGGTCAAGGTGAAGGAGATCGTGCCGGCCGATGCGGCAGCGGCCGAGAAGGAAGTGACCGAGCTCGGCCAGCGTCTCCGCGGCCAGGTCGCGCAGGACCTGAGCCAGTCTTTCGGCCAGGGGCTGCGCCAGCGCTACCCGGTCAAGATCGACCAGCAGCAGATCCAGAAGATGTACTGACGAAAACGGCGGGGCCCTTCCCCGCCGTTTCTCGTTTCAGTCTGCCGCAGCGGTCGCCTTCTCAGCGACCGGGACCGGCGTCGCGTCGCGGCCGCCGGGCAGCGACAGGCATGCGACCGCCGCCGCCGCCGCCATCGCCGCCATCACGAAGAACAGCCAGGCGAAGCCGCCGGTCGATCCGTAGATCCAGGCGATCAGCGGCACGCCGGCGGCGCTGACGCCGATCGACAGCACGAACTTGGCGCCGAAGGCGGTCGCCCGCCACTTGGCCGGCGTGTACTTGGCCAGCAGGATCGACTCCGACGGGCCGTTCAGCGTCTGCATGATCGCCAGCGAGAGCGCGAGGGCGATCGTCGGAATGCCGGTAGCCGCGGCGAGGAGCACCGAGACCGGCACCTGCAGAAGGAAGGTCAGCAGGTAGATCGACTTGTTCGAGTAGCGGTCGGCGAGGTAGCCGCCGATGTACTGGCAGAAGCCCGCACCGAGATAGATCGCGGCGACCGCCGCGCCAACGCCGGTCGAGCCGGTGCCCAGCACTTCGTGCGCACGCTCCGAGAACACCTTCGGCATCGCCAGCGACAGGCACTGGTAGATGAGCCCCGAGAACACCATCGTCACCGACAGCACGATGAAGGCACGGACGATGTCGTCGCGGGTCGCCGGCGCCTCGGCCTTGGCGTCGACCTTGGTCTCCATCATCGAGCCACCGCGCACCAGCAGCGCCATCGCGATGCCGGTCGCGACGCAGGCGATGCCCGGTAGGATGAAGGCCATGCGCCACGAGATCGCGTCCGCGAGAATGCCCGCGGCCAGCGGGCCGGCGGCGACGCCGATCGAGCCATAAATGCCGTTGATGCCGAGCGCCTTGCCCCGGTTCTTGGCGTTGCGCACCAGCCAGGCGATGCCGACCGGGTGATAGATCGAGGCGAAGAGGCCGGTGCCGGCCATGCCGATCGCGAGCTCGAGCGGCGTGCGGGCGAAGCCGGTCAGGATCGTGGACGCGCCGGTGCCGAGGAAGAAGATCACCATCATGCCCGAGGCGCTCCAGCGGTCGCCGAGCCATCCGGCCGGCAGCGCCGCGGCGCCGAACAGGATGGACGAGGCGAGCGCCAGCGGCAGCAGCTGCTCGTACCCCATCCCCCACTCCGGCCCGATCGAGAGGACCAGCGTCGGGAACAGCAGCGTCAGCAGGTGCGAGTAGATGTGCCCGGCATAGGAGAAGCCCAGCGACAGGCCGGCGGAGCGGGTGTTCATCGTGCGATCCCAGGGAGGGAGTGGATCAAGGTCAACATACAGCGGACATCGAGTGCTTCAACCGTCGCCGACGCGACGGGCCCCCACCCCGTCCCTCCCCCGCGCTTCGCACGAGGGAGGGGGGCACGAAATCGAGTCCCCTCCCTCGGCGGCGTAGCCGACGGGGGAGGGTTAGGGTGGGGGCCGGGCGTAGCGAGCGTCTTTGTCACCAGATCTTCGGGTTCAGGTGATCGGGCCGCTTCACGCCCGGAAGGTTGCGCGCGTCGTCGATCGGCTCGCCGGTGACCATGCGTACCGGCAGCACGCCCGCCCAGATCGGCAGCGCGTAGTCCTCGTCGTCGTCGACCGGCGGCCCGGTGCGGACCTTGGCCGAGCATTCCTGAAGATCTATCTTCAGGACCATCGTCGCCTTCATCTCCTGCTTGTTCACCGGGCGCAGCGTCTCCCAGCGTCCCGGGAACAGGCGGTCGGAGAAGTCCTTCAGCGACTGCAGCTTCTCGGCCTCGTCGGTGACCTTGTGGGCCATGCCGAAGGCCATCACCGCGCGGTAGTTGACCGAGTGGTGGAAGCCCGAGCGCGCCATCACGAAGCCGTCGAGATGGCTGACGGTCAGGCACACCGGTGAGCCGCCCTCGATCGTCTCCAGCATCCGGCTCGCCGACGAGCCGTGCCAGTAGACGCGGTCCTCGTGGCGCCAGAACGAGGTCGGTGTCACGTAAGGGTGCCCGTCGATCACGTAGCCGACATGCGCGATCACGCCGGCGTCGAGGATCGCGTGCACGGTCGCGCGGTCGTAGTGTCCGCGAGCGGGCAGCCGCTTTACCTTGGTCTTCTTGGTCGGCGGGAAGTCGACGGTATCGGTCATCGGACGGTCCTTGGGGGCAATTCTGGACCGAAGGTCGCCCGGAAAGTGGTTCAGGCGGAAGAGCCAGTCCGCCGCTTTCGCTTAGGGCCACTTTCGATCGCCTGCGCCAGATGGTCGACCGCGCGCGCGATCACCGGCTCGGTCGAAGCGGCGAAGCCCATCAGGAGGCCGGGATCGGGCTCCTTCAGGTAGTAGCGAGAGAGCGGCATCGGCGCGGCGAGCCTGGGATCGAGCGTGCGGACCACCGCCTGATCGTCGATCCGCTTCCGGAATGCCGCAGCGAGTTGCAGCCCGCCGCCCGGCGCCGGCAGGTCGAGCGCACCGTCGAGGCGCCGGCGCAGACGGTCGAGGAGCGCCTCCTCGCGCTCGGCATAAAGCCCCCGCATGCGCCGGATGTGGCCGGCGAAGGCACCCGACTCCATGAAGTCGGCGAGCGCTGCCTGGCCGTGGAGCTGCGTCGCGCCGTCGAGTCGGACGCGGACCGCGGCGAAGGCATCGACCAGATCGGGCGGCGCCACCAGGTAGGCGAGCCGGATCGCCGGGAACATCGCCTTCGAGAAGGTGCCGACATAGATGACCCGGCCGCCGCCCGAGAGCCCGTGCAGCGACGGCGCCGGGTGGCCGCGGTTCTGGAACTCGCCGTCGTAGTCGTCCTCGATGATCCAGGCGCCCAGACGATCGGCGACGCCGAGCGCCGCCATCCGCCGCTTCAGGCTCATCGTGACGCCGAGCGGGTATTGGTGCGACGGCGTGAGATAGATCAGGCGCACACCCGACAGCTCTTCCGGATCCGCGCCCCCGCTGTCGACCCGCATCGTCGCGAGCTCGAGACCTCCCGAGCCCAGGATCTGGCGCGCGCCGAGATATCCCGGCTCCTCGACGGCCGCGGCGTCACCGGGCTCGGTCAGCAGCGTCACCGCGAGCTGGATCGCCTGGCGGGTGCTCGAGAGGATCACGATCTGCTCCGGCGCGCAGATGACGCCCCGCGCCGGGCCCACATGCGACGCGATCGCCTGGCGCAGGGGGCCGAAGCCGCGCCGGTCGATGCTCTGCAGCAGGGCGGTCCGCTGGCGGCGTGCGCTCCTCAGGACCGAGCGATGCCAGAGATCCATCGGGAAGCGGTCGAGCGCGGGCACGTCCGGTGCCAGCGGCCGGTCCCCGTACTGGCTCTGCAGCATCGCGTCGGCGAGCGCCGCACGGCCGCGCGCGGACAATCCCCCCGAAGCCGCTTTCGCCCCCGGGCGCCGGACCACTCGCGCCCCGACGACCTCGGCGACGAAGGTGCCGGAGCCCTGACGGCTGAGCAGCAACCCTTCCGCGATCAAGCGGTCGAGCGCACCGACGACCGTATTTCGGGCGATGCCCCAGGCATCGGCCAGCGCCCGGCTCGATGGCAAACGGGCGCCCGCCGGCAGCACGCCGTCCAGCACCATCGCGCGCAGCGCCGCATGGACCTGCCGCGCGAGACCTTGCGGGTCCGTTCGGTCGAGGACGAGCGCGTCGAGCAGGACGGGACGAAGGCGGGTCATCGCCATCAGCCTATCAGCTTCGCTATCGTCGGCGGCGAGCGGAAGAACTTCTGGGGACGGGCCATGCTGTTCATGATCATCGAGCGCTTCAAGGACCGGGACCCGATCCCGGTCTACCGCCGCGTGCGCGACAGCGGCCGCGGCATACCGGACGGACTCAAGTACATCGACAGCTGGGTCGAACCCAACTTCGATCGCTGCTTCCAGCTGATGGAGTGCGACGACCCACGGCTGCTCCAGGAATGGGTCCTCAACGCCGAGGGCCTGATGTCCTTCGAGATCGTGCCGGTGGTGACGAGCAAGGAGACGCGCGAGGTGGTCGCCCCCTTCCTCGACAGGCCGCCTGCCCCGCGGCCATGAAAATCGCCGGTCCGGAACCTTCGACCGTTGACCCGAGCCCTAGGTTCATGGTTCGGTGAAGGCGATTCGGGGGTGGGGTCGACGCTTGGGGGGCACTCATGTCACGGCGACGCGACGCGACGCTGACGGTGGTTAATTTCGAGCGTCAGACTCCGCGGCCGACCGCCGCCCAGATGAGCTGGCTCAAGCGCGGGCTGGACCAGCCCGGCGGCAAGCTGCCGCTGTTCGACGTCGATGGCCAGCGCATCAATCCGCGCACCATCAAGGCCTGCATCGAGCAGGGCTGGGCCGAGCCCTGGTTCGACAACCCGATCAAGCCGGACTGGCTGGTCTGCAAGCTGACCGACGCCGGGCGCGCCTCGGCGCTCGCCGGTCACATCGACCCGACGCCCGACGCCGACGACGACTGACGCCGGCCGGGATGCGCCTCGACGAGTATGTGGTCCAGGTCGCCGGCAGCGCGCCGGCCGACTGGCGCGTGCACAAGTCGCCGACCTTCCACTATCGCGTGGTCCCGGTGCGCGGCGGCCCGAACCGGATCGTCGACTTCGAGCTGCATGAGCACAACGTGGTGCTGACCTTCGCCAAGGACGTCGGCATCAACATGTGCTTCGGCCTGGTACAGGACCGGAACTATTCGAGCCCCTGGTCTCAGCGCTTCCCGGACAAGCGCGCGCAGTCCTCATTCCTCGACTTCTTCTACAACGGGGCGCTGGTCTTCCGCGAAACCCTGGTCTGGGTCGACGGCTGGCGCTGCGTGCTGCCCGAGCCGACGCAGACCCAGGGCCCTCCCTTCACCATCCCGGCCAGGAAGTACCAGGTCACCAAGCTGGTCCACGGCATGGTCGGGCCCGGCACCAACTTCGACGACTACTTCCGCCGCGCCGGGATGACGCCGAGCCAGGATCCCTGGCCTTAGCCTTCAACCGTCGGCGAGCCTCTTCAGCACATCGGTCGGGAAGGTGAAGGCCACCTTGTCCTGCCGCACGCCCCCGAGCGCGTCGTAGAGACGCTGCGCGCCGTCGTTGCTCCGATCGGTGCCGAGATCGATCCGGGCGATACCCTGGTCGAGACAGAAGGCCGCCAGGAAGCGCATGAGCGCGGAGCCGATGCCATGGCCCCTCGCCTCCTCCTTCACGAACAGGTCCTTCACGAAGAGCAGGCCTCGCAGGTCCCGGCCGGGACGCAGCACGGCAACGCAGGCGACGCCGAGCGGCTTGCCGTCAGAACCGACGCAGATCGCGAAGCGCATGCCTTCGCGCTCAACAATGGTGGACGACGCCATCGCCCGATAGTCGTCGGGCGATCGAAGAACGGCATCGGGGCGATAGTGCCGGTCCATCGCCCGGATCACGTCGGCGACGATCGCCGCATCGGTCTCCGCGGCGAAGCGGACGACGTGATCCGGCACGGCTAGAAATTTTCGCCGAGCAGCGCCTGACACACCGCGTCTGTAACCTGACGCGTCGTGGCGTTGCCGCCGAGATCCGGCGTGTGCAGCTTCTTGTCGGCGGTCACGCGCTCGATCGCGCGCATCAGGCGGGTCGCCGCCGCGTTCTCGCCGAGATGCTCCAGCATCATCACCGCCGACCAGAAGGTACCGACCGGGTTGGCGATGCCCTTCCCGGTGATGTCGAAGGCCGAGCCGTGGATCGGCTCGAACATCGAGGGGAACTGGCGCTCGGGGTTGAGGTTCGCCGTCGGCGCGATGCCGAGCGATCCCGCGAGCGCGGCAGCCAGATCCGAAAGGATATCGGCGTGGAGGTTGGTCGCGACCACGGTGTCGATCGACTGCGGCTTCAGCGTCATCCGCATGGTCATGGCGTCGACCAGCATCTTGTCCCACTTCACGTCCGGGAATTCCTTCGCGACCTCGGCCGCGATCTCGTCCCACAGCACCATTCCGTGGCGCTGGGCGTTCGACTTGGTGACGACGGTCAGGAGCTTGCGCGGCCGCGACTGCGCCAGCCTGAAGGCGAAGCGCATGATGCGGGTGACGCCGGCGCGGGTGAAGATCGAGACCTCGGTCGCGATCTCCTCAGGCAGGCCCTTGTGCGCGCGGCCGCCATGGCCCGCGTACTCGCCTTCCGAGTTCTCGCGGACGATGACCCAGTCGAGGTCGCCGGCCTTGACGTTGCGCAACGGCCCTTCGATCCCGGGCAGGATGCGCGTCGGACGCACGTTGGCGTACTGATCGAAAGGCTGGCAGATGGCGAGGCGCAGGCCCCACAAGGTAACGTGATCAGGCACGTCGGGCGCGCCGACAGCGCCGAAGTAGATCGCATCGAGGGGCTTCAGCCGGTCGAGCCCGTCGGAGGGCATCATGACACCGTGCTTCTTGTAGTAGTCCGAGCCCCAGTCGAACGCCGTGACGTCGAGCTTGAAGCCGCCGTCGCGCTTGGCGCAGACGTCCAGGACCTCGAGCCCCGCGGTGATGACTTCCTGGCCGATGCCGTCGCCCGGAATCGACGCGATCTTGTGCTGACGCATGTCCGCCTTGCCGTTCAAGAAGAGTGAGGGCGTCTTTTAGCATAGGTGAGTACCGTGCGCGGTAGGGCTGCACCCCGGCAGTTAAAGTAGGTTCAAGAACCGGGAACGAAGCGAGAAGCCGCCCGTTCGAAATGCATCGACGGCGCATGCCGGAACGGGCTTCGTCCCCACCGTTCCACCGATCCCCGAGACGGGCGGATCAACGCGCCGCCAGCCGCATCAGCCAAGAGAGGACGTCATGAAATTCGTTCTTGCCCTTGCCCTGCTGGTCGCTTTCGCCGGGTCGGCGTCGGCCGAGTCCTTCTATATCGTGCAGGACACCGCGACGAAGAAGTGCACCGTAGTCACCGAGAAGCCGACCGTGACCTCGATGGTCGTGATCGGCAACACCGTCTACAAGACGAAAACCGAGGCAGAGGCCGGCGTGAAGACCACCACGGTCTGCACGAAGTAGCGTTCGATCAACTCGCTTGTGGGAACTGGCCCCGCTCCCAGGGAGCGGGGCCCTTTTTCGTCAAACCCTCTCGCGTCTCACGCGATCTCGAAAAGGGCGGCCGCTCCCATGCCGCCGCCGACGCACATGCCGACGACCACCCGCTTGGCGCCGCGCCGCTTTCCCTCGATCAGCGCATGCTGGGTCATGCGGGCGCCGCTCATTCCGTAGGGATGGCCGACGGCTATCGCTCCACCATCGACGTTAAACTTCTCAGGGTCGATGCCGAGGCGGTCGCGGCAGTACATCACCTGGACGGCGAAAGCCTCGTTGATCTCCCAGAGGTCGATGTCGCCGACCTTGAGGCCGGTGCGCTCCAGCAGGCGCGGCACCGCGAACACCGGGCCGATGCCCATCTCGTCCGGCTCACAGCCGGCGACGGCGAGCCCCCTGAAGACTCCGAGCGGCTGCAGTCCGCGCTTCTCGGCAAGCTTCGCTTCCATCACCACGCAGGCCGCAGCGCCGTCGGAAAGCTGCGAGGCATTGCCGGCGGTGACCGTCTTGTCGTCGCCGAGCACCGGCTTCAGCTGCGCCAGCCCCTCGGGGGTCGTGTCCGGACGGTTGCCCTCGTCGCGGGGCAATCGGACCGTCTCGCGGCTGATCTTCCCCGTCGCCTTGTCGGTGATCACCTTCACCGACTCCATCGGCGCAATCTCCTGGTCGAAGCGGCCGGCCTGCTGGGCGGCCGCAGTGCGCCGCTGGCTCTCCAGCGAAAATGCATCCTGCGCCTCGCGGGAGATCTTGTAGCGTGCCGCGACGACCTCAGCGGTCTCCAGCATGCTCATGTAGATCGCCGGCTTGTGCGCCAGGATCCACTCGTCCTGCACCCGGAACTTGTTGCGGTGGTCGTTCTGCACGAGGCTGATCGACTCGAGGCCTCCGGCCACCGTGACCGGCACGCCGTCGACGACGACACGCTGGGCCGCGGACGCGATCGCCTGCAGCCCGGACGAGCAGAAGCGGTTGATCGTCATGCCGGAGGCGGTCGGGTTGAGCCCGCCGGCGATGGCCGCCTGACGCGCGATGTTGCCGCCGGTCGCCCCTTCCGGCATCGCGCATCCCAGGATCACGTCCTCGACTTCGCCGGGATCGATGCCGGCGCGCTGGACCGCGTGGCGGATCACGTGGCCGCCCATCGCCGCGCCATGGGTGTCGTTGAACGCGCCGCGATAGGCCTTGCCGATCGGCGTGCGCGCGGCGGAGACGATGACGGCTTCCTTCATGGCATCACCCTAGAAAGAAAAGGCGCGGGAGAGTTTCCTCCCCCGCGCCACTTGGCAACTCGGCTCAGCTGCCGATCTCGCCCGACATCACCGGGCCGAACAGCTCCCACCGTTCGCCGGTGAAGCGCTGCATCTGCATCTGCTCGATCGGGTAATAGTCGTTCGGGCCGCTGTTGAGCTTGATGCCGGGCAGCAGCACGCCGATCTCGACGTTCTTGAGATTGGCGGCCTGCTTCATGACGTTCTCGCGGGTCAGCTCGTTGCCCGCCTGCTTCAGCACCTGGCTCAGGCTCTGCGCCACGGCATAGCCGTAGACGGTGAAGCTCGAGGTCTTGTCGCCGTCCGGGAAGTACTTGTCCATGAAGGCCGCCCACTCCTTCATCGCGGCGTCGTCCTTCCAGGTCGGGTCGGTCGAGTCCTTGATGTAGCCGGTCGACAGGATGTCCTTCGCCGCGTCGAGGCCCGCCGGCTTCAGCACCGAGCCGACCGAGTTCGAGACGTTGTTCAGGAGATGGACGGGCTTCCAGCCGATCTCGTGCGCCTTGCGGATCGCCTGGGCCGCGAACTTCGGAGTCGCCACGTTGAAGAAGATGTCGGCGCCCTTCGACTTCAAGGTCACGATCTGCGAGTCGACGGTCGGATCGGCGACCTCGTAGGGCAGCTCAGACACGATCATGGAGGCGGCTTTCGCGCCGAGCCCGTCCTTCAGACCCTTGAGGTAGTCCTTGCCGTAGTCGTCGTTCTGGTAGAGCACGCCGATCTTGCCGTTCGGATGCTTGTCCAGGATGTACTTGGCGTAGATGCGGCCTTCCGACTGGTAGTTGGGCTGCCAGCCCATGGTCCAGGGGAATTCCTTGGGATTGCCGAACTGGGTGGCGCCGGTGGCGACGAAGAGCTGCGGCACCTTCTTGCCGTTCATGTACTTCTGGATCGCGGTGTTGCCGGGCGTACCCAGCGGCTGGAAGACCAGCAGCACCTCGTCGCTCTCGACCAGCTTGCGCGCCTGCTCGACGGTCTTCGGCGGACTGTAGCCGTCGTCGTAGCTGACGAAGGTGATCTTGCGGCCGTTGATGCCGCCCTCGGCGTTCACCTTCTTGAAATAGGCGTCGATGGTCTTGCCGATCAGCCCGTAGGCCGAAGCCGGGCCGCTGTAGGGATTGATGTGGCCGACCTTGATCTCGGTATCGCTGGCGCCCGGATCGTACTTCTTCTGCGCCAGCGTCGGCGACGAGGCGAGCGCGACGCCGGCCATGGCCGCCGCTACCGCCAGCAGAGTTCGCCTTGTAGTCATGGTTTCCTCCTTGGTTACCGGTTCGACGACATCAGGCGGGAGAGACGCCCCGCCACCAGACGAACGAAGCCCGCCGCCCCGGTCGGCATCACGTAGATGACCAGGATCAGGATGACTCCGTAGACCGCCCAGGCCAGGCCCTTCGAGACCTGCTCGGCGAGATTGGGGATGAACATGATGAAGAGGCCGCCGATCACCGCACCCGGGATCCAGCCGACGCCGCCGATCACCAGGCCGACCAGGAAGCTGACGGCGAGAAAGAAGGTGAAGCTGTCCGGGGCCACGAACTGCACGACGATGGCGCCGAGCGAGCCGGCGATACCGGTATAGAGAGCGCTGACGCCGAAGGCCATCGACTTGTAGAACGCCGTGTCGATGCCCATCGCCTTGGCGGCGAGCGGGTTGTCGCGGATCGCCTTCAGCGCGCGGCCGGTGCGGCTCTGCACCAACCGCGTCGCACCGACGAACATCAGGACGAGCACCGCGAGCGTGAAGTAGTAGAGCCACTTGTCCTGGCTCAGCGGCAGGCCGAACGGCGCATCGGGCTTGTTGATGACGATGCCCTGCACGCCGCCGGTCCAGTGCTCGAGGATCGAGAGCTTGAGCAGCTGCGGCGTCGCCACCGCGAGCGCGAAGGTCGCAAGCGCTAGGTAGAGGTTCTCGAGCCTGAGCGCCGGAAGGCCGAACAGGAATCCCACAACCAGGCAGATGACTCCCGCGACCGGCAGCGTGAGGAAATAGGGGACCCCGAACCGGTCCATCAGGATCGCGGTCGTGTAGGCCCCGATCGCGTAGAAGGCGCTGTGGCCGAGAGAGAACTGGCCGTTGAAGCCGGTCAGCAGGTTGAGGCCGAGGATCGCGATCGCATAGACCATCACCAGCGTCAGCTGGAACACCGTGAAGTTCCGGAGGAACAGCGGCGGCACGAGGGCGATCAGCAGGATCAGGACGGTGAGCAGGCGCTGCCAGGCCGGCACGGTGAGACCGCCGACGCGGCGGGTCTCGGCGGGGGCGATTTCGGCGATGCCGTCGCGAACGGTCATGACGCTAGACCCGGCTCACGGTGGCACGCCCGAAAAGGCCGGTCGGCTTGACCACGAGGACGGCGACGATCAGCACCAGGGCGATGGTCAGCTTGAGCTCCTTGCCGACGACCGGCACGAAAGTTCCCGCCAGATTCTCGACGATGCCGACGGCGAAGCCGCCGAGCACGGCGCCGACCGGGCTGGTCAGGCCGCCGACGACCGCACCGGCGAGGCCGTAAAGCAGGATGCCCAGCATCATGTTGGGTTCGAGGAAGACGATGGGCGCGATCATCATGCCGGCGACGGCGCCGATCGACGCCGCGAGACCCCAGCCGAGCGCCACCATCCAGCCGACACGGATGCCGACCAGGCGGGCCGAGTCCGGGTTGGCCGCCGCCGCCCGCATCGCCAAACCCAGGCGGGTGTGGCGGAACAGCCCGTAGAGCAGCACCAGCAGAACTATCGTGATCCCGATCATGCCCAGGTCGTGCGCACCGATCAGGCGGTTGCCGAACAGAGGCTCCGAGGGGAACGGGCTCGGGAAGCTCTTGATGGTGTACTCCCAGGTGAATCCGGCGACGCTGTTCAGGATCGAGAACATCGCGATGAAGACGACGATGTGGCTCAAGACCGGCGCGTTGCGGATCGGCTTGAACAGCACCCGCTCGATGACCACGCCGCCGGCGAAGGAGATCGCGATGGTGGCAAGGAAGGCGACCCAGTAGGGCAGGCCCCACTGCATCAGCTGCCAGGCGACATAGGTGGAGAACATCGCCATCTCGCCCTGGGCGAAATTGAAGTGGTCGATCGACTGGTAGATCATGACCACGGCGAGAGCCATGCAGGCATAGATGCCTCCGGTGGCTATCCCCGCAAGGAGCTGGTGCAGAAAAAGCTCCATTCCTCCCTTCCCCTCAGTATCCCAGATAGGCGCGACGGATGTTCTCGTCGGCGCCGATCTCGGCGGTGGTTCCGGACATCACGATGCGACCGGTCTCGATCAGGTAGGCACGGTCGGCGAGCGCCAAAGCCAGCGAGGCATTCTGTTCGACCAGCAGCACGCTGACCCGATCCGACTTGTTGACCGCCTTCAGGATCTCGAAGACCTCGGCAACGACAAGCGGCGCCAGGCCGAAGGACGGCTCGTCGAGCAGCATCACCTTGGGCCGCAGCATCAGTGCGCGGCCGACGGCCAGCATCTGCTGCTCGCCGCCGCTCAAGGTACCGGCCTGCTGATGCCGCCGCTCCTTGAGGCGCGGAAAATGCTCGTAGACGCGTTCGACGTCGCGCTCGATCTCGGCACGGCGCGTGCGGATCATCGCACCAAGCTCGAGGTTCTCCTCAACCGTCAGGCGTACGAAGGTGCCCCGCCCTTCCGGCACATGGGCGACGCCGAGGTGCACCACGTCCTCGACCGCGAAGCCGCCGATCGGCTTGCCGTCGAGCCGGATCTCGCCTTCGCTCCGGATCATGCCGCAGATGGCGCGGAGCACCGTGGTCTTGCCGGCACCGTTGGCGCCGAGAAGCGCGGTGATGCCGCCCGGTTCGAGATCGAGGTCGAGGCCGTGCAGTGCCTGCGTCTGACCGTAGAAGGCGCGAAGATCGCGGACCGAGAGGTGCGCGCTCATCGCTTCGCCGTCCCGAGATAGGCGGCGATCACCGCCTCGTCCTGCTGGACCGCGGAGGGAGATCCCTCGCAGATCTTCCGGCCGAAGTTGAGCGCCACGACGATGTCGGAGACCGACATGACCAGGCCCATATGGTGCTCGACCAGAAGGACGGTGATGCCGTGGTCGTCGCGGATCTGGCGGATCATTCGGCCGAGATCGGCGACCTCCTCGTGGTTGAGGCCGCCAGCGGGCTCGTCGAGGAGCAACAGCTTCGGGCGCATCACCAGCGCACGTGCCAGCTCGACGCGCTTCTGCGTGCCGAACGGCAGGCCCATCACCGGCCGCTGGGCGACATCGGAGAGGCCGAGATAGTCGATGATCTCCGCCGCCGTCCGCGCGAGGTCGCGGTCCTGGCGGCGGACGCCGGGCAATCCGAGCGCGTCGCTGAAGAAGTCGCTTTTGGTGCGCGTATGGCCGCCGACCAGGACGTTGTCGAGCACGGTCATGCCCCGGAACAGCGCCAGGTTCTGGAAGGTCCGGCCGATGCCGATCTCGGCGATCCGGTGCGGCGGCCGGTCGAGGATCGAAGCACCTTCGAAGCGGATGTCGCCGGAGGCCGGCGTGTAGAGACGGCTGAGACAGTTGAACAGCGTCGTCTTGCCGGCGCCGTTGGGGCCGATCAATCCGAGAATGCGGCCGGCGGGCAGGTCGAACGAAATGCCGTCGAGCGCGACGATGCCGCCGAAGCGCACCACCACGTCGCGGACCGCCAGCAGCGGGCCGATATCGGACGACATGTTCGGAGACCGCGCCGCCTCGGCGAGACGGGTCGCAGCCTCTGATGCTCCACGCAAGACGTGTCCTCCCGATCCTTTTAAGTCTTCTTGGGTACGCTTAACGATGACCGAGCAGCACCTCCACGCCGCGAACCATGTTGACGAGGCGAGGGCCGATGTCGGTTTCCAGACGCTCACGCGATAGCTGGAAAGACGGGGCGCCGCAGTTAAAGACCATGATCGGCGAACCATCCGACGGGATCAGCGGCACCCCGACCGCGTTGACGTCGGACTTCCACTCGCCGATCGACATGGTGAAGCCCCGGGTCGCGTAGTCGTCGAGCCCGCGTTCGATGCCGGCGCGGATCTGCGCCCAGCGCTCGGGCTCGCGCTTGGCGATGAAGTCCATCAGGTGGACGCGCTCGCTCTCCGGCAGGGCCGCCAGCAGCGCGCGTCCCATCGACGTGGTCGCGATCGGCACCTTCGAGCCGAGGTCTAGGCGGAGCGTCACAGCGGCGTTGCTGCGGCAATACTCGACGTAGATCAGGTTGAGCCGGTCTCGGCTGCCCAGCGCCACGGAAGCGCCGGAATAGTCGGCGAGCTCCTGCATGTGCGGGCGGGCAAGCTGGCGGATGCCCATGTTCGAGAGCACCGCGTAGCCCAGCGCCAGCGCGGGCGCACCCAGCTGATACTTCCCCAGACGATCCGAATAGGTGAGGTAGCCGAGCTTGGTCAGCGTGTAGGTGAGTCGCGAGACCGTCGGCTTCGGCAGGCCGGTGGCGCGTGCGATCTCCTGGTTGCCGAGCTGGGCATGGTTCGGCTGGAAGGCACGCAGCACTTCGAGCCCGCGCGCCAGGGCTTCGACGAATTGCCGGTCGCGTCGGGGCTCGCCCGAAGGCCCCCCCTCTTCCCGCGCACGCGCCAGCCATTCAGTGCTGCTGCTGACCGTCATTCCTGCCCTGTCGTCTCCCTCTCGTTCGGAGGGATTTACAGCGGAGTACACTCCACCCTACGATCCACGTCAAATCTGCGAAACGCAATTTCGCAATGCGGAACTAAGGGCAGGGAGACGCCGGGCGTGTCAAAAGCTTTCGTATCCAATGACCGCAAGGGCGCGGTCGCCGTCATTCGCCTCGACAACCCGCCGGTGAATGCGCTCGGCCATGGACTCAGGCTGGGCATCGCCTCGGCGCTGAAGTCGGCCGAAGAGGATGCCGGCGTGAAGGCCGTCGTTCTGGTCGGCAACGGCCGCTGCTTCTCGGCCGGTGCCGACATCACCGAGTTCGGCAAGCCGCCGCAGTCCCCGAGCCTGGCCGATCTCATCACCGCGATCGAGGCAAGCCCGAAGCCGGTGGTGGCGGCGATCCACGGCACCACGCTCGGCGGCGGGCTCGAGCTCGCCCTCGCCTGCCACGCGCGGGTTGCGGCCAAGGACGCGAAGCTGGGATTGCCCGAGATCAAGCTCGGCATCCTTCCTGGCGCCGGCGGCACCCAGCGCGTGCCGCGGCTGATCGGTGCCGAGAAGGCGCTCAAGATGATCACCTCCGGCGACATGGTGCCGGCCGAGGAGGCAAGGTCCTCCGGCCTCGTTCAGGAGGTCGCGTCCGGCGACCTCCTCGAGGCGGCGTCAAAGGCCGCCGAAGCGCTCGCGGATTCAGGCGACCTGCCGCGCGTCCGCGACATGTCCGTGCCCGGCGATCGCGACGCCTTCGACAAGGCGGCATCGTCGCTGACCGGCAGGGGCCGCGTACTGCCCGCGACGCAAGCCTGCGTCGACGCGGTCAAGGCCGCGATCGAGATGCCGTTCGACAAGGGTATCGCCTACGAGACCGAGCTGTTCCGGAAGCTCGTCGCCAGCGACGAATCCAAAGCGCAACGCCACGTCTTTTTCGCCGAGCGCAACGCCGCCAAGGTCGCCGACATGCCGGCCGACACCCAGGCCAAGCCGGTCGCCTCGGCCGCCGTGATCGGCGCCGGCACCATGGGCGGCGGCATCACGATGTCCTTCGCCAATGCCGGCATTCCGGTGACGCTGATCGAGACCACCGATGCGGCGCTCAAGCGAGGCCTGGACACGATCCTCGCCAACTACAAGCGCAGCGGGCGCACGCCGCAGGCCGAGATCGACCGTCGCATGGGCCTGATCACGCCGACGCTCGACATCGAGAAGGCGAGCGGCGCCGACATCGTGATCGAGGCGGTGTTCGAGGAGATGGAGATCAAGAAGGAGATCTTCGGCAAGCTCGACCGCATCGCCAAGCCTGGCGCCGTGCTTGCCACCAACACCTCTTATCTCGACGTGAACGCGATCGCGGCGATGACGAAACGTCCGGGCGACGTGCTCGGCATGCACTTCTTCAGCCCGGCGAACGTGATGAAGCTGCTGGAGATCGTGCGCGGCAAGGCGACCTCGCCTGCGACGCTGGCGACCGCCATCGCCGTCGGCCGCAAGATCGGCAAGGTGCCGGTGATCGTCGGCGTCTGCGACGGCTTCGTCGGCAACCGCATGCTGGGCGCGCGCCTCAAGGCGACCGAGCAGCTGCTGCTCGAAGGCGCCTTGCCGCACGAGATCGATGCGGCAGCGACCGCGTTCGGCTTTGCCATGGGCCCGCTTGCCGTCTCCGACCTCGCCGGCCTCGACATCGGCATGCGTGCGCGCCGCGCCCGGGGCGTACGGGCGGCGGTGGCTGACGCGATCACGGATGCCGGCCGCTACGGCCAGAAGAACGGAAAGGGCTACTACCGCTACGACGAGGCCGACAAGCGGAAGCCGATCCCCGATCCCGAGGTCGAGAAGATCATCGTCGAAGCCTCGGACAAGCTCGGCATCAAGCGTCGCCAGATCAGCCAGGAAGAGATCATCCAGCGGCTCAACTACCCGATGATCAACGAAGGCGCGAAGATCCTCGAGGAAGGCATCGCCCAGCGGCCGAGCGACATCGACGTGATCTGGGTCTACGGCTACGGATGGCCCGTCTGGCGCGGCGGCCCGATGCACCATGCCGACCAGGTAGGCCTGAAGATCATCCGCGACTGGCTCGCCGAGCAGGCGCGGAAGACCGGCGACGCGTCGCTCAACCCGGCGCCGGTGCTCGACCGCCTCGCCCGCGAGGGTCGCGGCTTCTCCTCGGCTTCATGACGCGGCCGTATCTCTGGGAGAAGTCGTATCCGCCGGGCGTCCGCTGGGACGCGCCGATCCAGGCATCGACCGTCCCTGCCCTCTTCGCCGCCAGCGTCGAGCGGCACGGCAACCGGAACGCGATCGAATACCTCGACCGGCCGATCTCCTATGCCGAGCTCGATGCCGCGGTCTCCAAGGTCGCCGCCGGGCTGATGGCGCTCGGCGTGGGCAAGGAAAAGAGCGTCGCGCTCTACCTGCCGAACACGCCCGACCATCCGATCGCCTTCCTCGGCACGCTGAAGGCCGGCGGGCACGTGGTTCATCTGAGCCCCCTCGATGCCGAGCGCGAGCTCGCGCACAAGCTCCACGACAGCGGCGCGCGGATCCTGGTGACGACCAATCACCCTTCGCTGCTCGGCAACGCGCAGAAGCTGGTCGCCGCGGGCCATCTCGACACGCTGATCGTCTCGGAGCAGGCGCATTGGGGACCAACGCCGGCACCGCTCCCGTCGGCGCCGGCGGGGGCGGTTGCGCTCCAGAGCCTGCTGGCGAGCGACGACCTGCCCGCGTCGTGGCCCAAGGTGACGCCCGACGATCTCGCCGTCCTGCAATACACCGGCGGCACCACCGGTGCGCCGAAGGGCGCGATGCTGACCCACGCCAACCTGACCTCGGCGGTCGCGATCTACGACACCTGGGCCGAGGGCCAGAATTCGCTTCGCCGCGGCGACGACAAAGTCGTCTGCGTATTGCCGCTGTTCCATATCTATGCGCTGACCACGATCCTGATCCGCCACCTTTCCCTCGGCAGCGAGATCCTGCTCCGCATCCGCTTCGATGCCGAGACGACGATCCGCGACATCGCCGAGAAGAAGGCGACCCTGATGCTGGGCGTGCCGACGATGTACATCGCCCTCCTCCAGCATCCGGAGATCGGTAGGCGGGACCTCTCTTCGCTCCGGCTGATCACCTGCGGCGGCGCCTCGCTCCCGGTCGAGGTCGAGCAGAGCTTCCAGAAGATCACCGGCTTCCGCGTCGGCGGCGGCTGGGGCATGACCGAGACCTCGCCGGCCGGCACCAACCTGCCGCTCCAGGGCGACTGGAAGGCCGGCTCGATCGGCATACCGCTGCCCGGCATCGTCATGGAGGTGGTGGCGCTCGACGATCCGCGCCGCGTGCTCGGCCCCAACGAGAAGGGCGAGTTCCGCATCAAGGGCCCGAACGTGATGAAGGGCTACTGGAAGAGGCCGAAGGAAACCGAAGAGGCCTTCTGCGACGGCTGCTTCCTGACCGGCGACATCGGCTACATGGACGAGCGCGGCTACTTCTTCCTGGTCGACCGCAAGAAGGACATGATCCTTTCCGGCGGATTCAACGTCTATCCGCGCATCATCGAGGAAGCGATCTATGAGCACCCCTCGGTCGAGGAGGTGGTGGTGATCGGCGTCCCCGACAGCTATCGCGGCCAGTCGGCCAAGGCCTTCGTCAAGCTGAAGGCCGGCGCCGCGCCGTTCACGCTCGACGAGCTTCGAGCTTTCCTCGGCGACAAGATCGGCAAGCACGAGATGCCGGCCATGATCGAGATCCGGGACGCGCTGCCGCGGACCGCGGTCGGCAAGCTGTCGAAGAAGACCCTGGTCGACGAAGAAGCCCGCAAGGCGGGCGCGGGAGACTGATCCATGGATCTGCGCTTCACCCCCGACGAAATCGCGTTCCGCGACGAGGTCCGCGCCTTCTTCAAAGCATCGGTTCCGGAGGCCGTTCGCCGCAAGACCGCGGAAGGCCATCACCTGACGAAGGAAGAGTTCGTCGCGTGGCAGCGCATCCTCAACAAGCGCGGCTGGGCGACGCCGCACTGGCCGGTCGAATGGGGCGGCACCGGCTGGTCGCCGGTCCAGCAGTACTTCTTCTTGGACGAGCTGCAGCAGGCGGCAGCCCCGCCCCCGCTGCAGTTCGGCGTCAGCATGCTCGGCCCGGTGCTGATCGCCTTCGGCAACGAGAAGCAGAAGAAGCACTTCCTGCCGCGCATCGCCAACCTCGACGACTGGTGGTGCCAGGGCTTCTCCGAGCCCGGCGCCGGCTCGGACCTGGCCTCGCTCCGCACCTCCGCCAAGCGCGACGGCGACCACTACGTCGTCAACGGCCAGAAGACCTGGACCACGCTCGCCCAGCACGCCGACTGGATCTTCTGCCTGGTCCGCACCGACCCGGCGGCGAAGAAGCAGGAAGGCATCTCCTTCCTGCTGATCGACATGAAGTCGAAAGGCGTCACCGTACGGCCGATCATCACCATCGACGGCGGCCACGAGGTCAACGAGGTCTTCTTCGACGAAGTCCGCGTGCCGGTCGAGAACCTGGTGGGCCAGGAGAACAAGGGCTGGGACTACGCCAAGTTCCTGCTCGGCAACGAGCGCGTCGGCATCGCCCGCGTCGGCGTCACCAAGGAGCGCATCCGTCGGCTGAAGCGCCTCGCCCGCGGCGAACGCGACGGCGACCGGCCGATGATCGAGGACCAGGGCTTCCGCGAGCGCCTCGCGGCGGTCGAGATCGAGCTCAAGGCGCTGGAGATGACGCAGCTCCGCGTCGTCGCGGCCGAGAAGAACCGCAAGGACAAGAAGCCCGATCCCGCCTCCTCGATCCTCAAGATCAAGGGCTCGGAGCTTCAGCAGGCGGTGACCGAGCTCGCGATGGAGCTGGTGGGCCCCTACGCGATGCCCGCCCCCGACGATCTGGACGAAGGCTCGAACGAGCCGCCGGTCGGGCCAGACTGGGCCGAGACCGTGGCGCCGGCCTACTTCAACTGGCGCAAGATCTCGATCTACGGCGGCTCCAACGAGATCCAGAAGAACATCATCGCCAAGGCCATCCTGGGACTTTGAGGTAACGTGGACTTCGATCTTTCGGAGGAGCAGCAGCTCCTCAAGGACAGCGTCGAGCGACTGCTCGCCGACCATTCCTCGTTCGAGCAGCGAAAGGCCAACCGCAAGGAGGCCGACGGCTGGAGCCGCGCGCTCTGGGGCAAGTATGCCGAGCTCGGAATCCTCGGCCTTTCCTTCGACGAGAGGCATGGCGGCCTCGGCGCCGGGCCGGTCGAGACCATGGTGGTCATGGAGGCGCTCGGCCGCGCGCTGGCGCTGGAGCCCTATCTCGCGACCGTCGTGCTCGCCGGCGGCCTCATCCGCCATGCCGGCAGCGACGCGCAGAAGTCCGATCTCGTGCCGAGGATCGCCGACGGCAGCCTCACCTTCGCCTTCGCCCATGGCGAACGCCAGGCGCGCTACGAGCTTGCCGACGTGGCGACGACGGCGAAGAAGACCGGCGACGGTTGGGCGCTGGACGGCGAGAAAGGCGTCGTCCTGCATGGCGACTCCGCCGACAAGCTGATCGTCAGCGCGCGCATCTCGGGCCAGCGCCGCGACCGCGACGGGATCGTCCTGCTCCTGGTCGACGCGAACGCCTCGGGCGTCGTGCGGCGCGGCTATCCGACGGTCGATGGGCTGCGCGCCGCCGAGATCGCCTTCACCGGCGTTCGCGTCGATGCCGATGCCGTGCTAGGCACACCCGGCAAGGCCTACGCCGCGATCGAGCGGGTGGTCGACGAAGCGATCGCGGCACTCGCCGCCGAGTCCATCGGCGTCATGTCGGTGATGCACGAGGCGACGGTCGAGTATCTCAAGACCCGAAAGCAGTTCGGCATCACCATCGGCGCCTTCCAGGTACTCCAGCATCGCTCGGTCGACATGCTGATCGCGCTCGAGCAGGCGCGGAGCATGGCCTATTACGCGACGATGATGGCGGCCGAGCCCGACGCCGCGGAGCGCCGGAAGGCGATGGCCGCGACCAAGGTGCAGATCGGCCGCTCCGGCAAGTTCGTCGGCCAGCAGGCGATCCAGCTCCACGGCGGCATCGGCATGACCGACGAGTACAAGGTCGGTCATTACTTCAAGCGCATGACGATGATCGACACCCTGTTCGGCCCTGCCGACCACCACCTGAAGGCGCTGGCCGCGACCGACGGTCTGATCGAGGCCTAGGCGGCGCCTGCCAGCACCGAGCGTCTCTCGTCCGTCGGGGTGCGACCGAAGATGCGACGGTAGCACTTGGTGAAATGCGAGGCCGAGACGAAGCCGCAGGACATCGCCACATCGAGGATGGAAGCGCTGGTCTGGGTGAGCAACCGCCTGCCCCGCTCGAGCCTGAGCTTCACGTAGTAGCCGTGCGGTGTGGTCTTGAGGTATCGCCTGAACAGGCGTTCCAGCTGGCGTGGGCTGAGATCGACCGACTCCGCCAGCTCGTTCATGTCGAGCGGCTCCTCGATCGCGTTCTCCATCCGGATGATCGTGGTAAGAAGCCTCGGATGCGAGATGCCGAGGCGCGTCTGCAGTTCCATCCGCTGGCGGTCGTCATGCTCGCGGATGCGCGGGTGGATGAAGTTCTCGGCGACCGCGTTGGCGACGGCACGGCCGTGCTGGCTCGCGATCACGCTCAGCATCATGTCGAGTGCCGCGATGCCGCCCGAGCAGGTCAGCACATTGCCGTCGATCACATAGATGCCGGAGGTGGTGATCGCCTCCGGAAACTTCTCCGACAGCGACGCCACGTGCTCCCAGTGGACGGTGCAGTGCTTGCCGTCGAGGAGGCCCGCCTTGCCGAGGATATAGGCGCCGGTCGAGAGCGCGCCGATCTTGGCCCCCGACCGCGAGATCCGGCGGAGCCACGCGAACACCTTCTTGTCGTCGTAGCCTTCAGGACTGTAGCCGGCGCAGACCAGCATGATGTCGACGCCGGGCTGCTCGTCGAGGCCGCCCTGCACGTCGAAGCCGATGCCGTTGCTGGCCGTCACCCGTTCGCCGTCGCGCGAGAACAGCTTCCAGCTGTAAAGCGTGGATTGCTTGACCCGATTTGCCGATCGCAGTGGCTCGAGCGCCGCGGCGAAAGCCATCATCGAGAAGTCGGGGATGAGGAAGAAACCGACCGTGTAGACGTCGGCTTCGCTTCGGCCCGCGCTCAAGACCCCTCCCAGCCGCCAGAATGCGACACAGGAGAGCACGCGGCGAAGAGTTTGAAAACCGACTTCTATGTCGGAAAAGGAACGGCGCGGAGATCCGGGACCTCCACGCCGCGTCGACCACGACTGAGCGCCTAGGCGTCGAGCCAGATCTCGTTGCACTCGATGTACTGGGTCGGGTGCATCCTGAAGCCCTTCATCTTCTTGTCGCAGTAGGTGAAGACCTTGCGGAACAGCGGCTGCACCAGCGGACCGTCGTTCTGGAGGATTTCTTCCAGCTTCTTCACATGCTCGCGGCGCTTCTCGACGTCGGCGGTCGCCTCGGCGAGGTCGAGGATCTTGTCGAACTCGGCATTCGAGAAGCCCGACTCGTTCCAGGGAACGCCGGTTCGATAGGCGAGCGCCAGGCACATGACACCGAGCGGGCGGTGGGACCAGTCGCCGCACGCGAAGGGCGCGGTATTCCAGACCTTGTTCCACTCCGGCGAGGGCAGGACCTCGAGCTTGGTCTTGACCCCGATCTCCTCCCACTGCTGGATCATCACCGTCGCCACGTCCTTGGTCCAGTTGTTGGACACGGTGAGCGGGATCGGGATCTCCAGACCGTTCGGATAGCCTGCGTCGGCGAGCAGCTTCTTCGCCTTGGCGACGTCCTTCTTGAACGGCGGCAGCGGCGCGTATTCCGGATGCACCGGAGCCACGTGGTGGTGCTCGGCGCGCGAGCCGATCTCGCCGAAGGTGACCTCCGCCACCTTGTCGTTGTCGGTCGCGTAGCGAAGCGCCTGCATCACGCGCTTGTCGTCGAACGGCTTCACCGGATACGCACGCGCATGAACGGTGGCGCCGGTGCCGACCGAATAGAAGTCGAGATCCGGCAGCCGCTTCAGGATCGGCAGCTGCGCCGGGCCGGTGGCGACGATCGAGTGCACCTGCTTGGAGGCCATCGCCGCGACCTCGGCCGACGGATCGTCGCCGAGATCGACGAAGATCACCTCGTTCAGATACGGCCCCTTGCCCCAGTAGTCGCTCCGCGCCTTCAGCACGGCGCGCTTGGTGATGTCGTATTCGGCCAGCTCGAACGGCCCGGTGCCGTTCATGCCGACGCCGAACTTCCCGTCCTCGTCCGGGTGGGCGATGAAGAACGGGTAGTGGAAGAAGTGCTCCGGCACCGCCAGCTGCGGCATGCGCAGGTTGAGGCGGACGGTCAGGTCGTCGACCTTCTCGATCGCCTTCGAGTCCCACAGCCTGGTCGTCGTCTTCGGCTTGCCGTTGGCGTCCATCTCGCCGGTCGGCTCATCGACCGTCATATAGGCCTTCATCAGCCCCAGGACCGATGAGCCGGTCTTGGGATCGAGCACGCTCTTGATGTTCCAGATCACCTGGTCGGCATTGAGCGTGCCGCCTTTCCGCCACTTCACGTCCTTGCGGATCTTGAGCGTCCAGGTCTTGAGGTCTTCGCTCGGCTGCCAGCTCTCCAGCAGCATCGGGCGGGTGATGTTGTCCGGCCCGGTGTTGGCGAGGTACTCGACCACCTGGCGGGCGAGGTTGCTCGCCGGCACGTTGCCGGTCCGGTGCAGATGCTGGATCTCGCGGACCCGCGCGCAAAGACGCAGCGAGCCGCCCTTGCGCGGCGCCCCTTGCGCCAGCGCCTCGGGCACGACGGCGCCCTTGTCGATCTTGCCGGCGAAGGCATAGGCGGCCGAGGCGCTGACACCCAGCAGCGTCGCGGTGCGCAGGAACTCGCGCCGGTCGCACTTGCCGTCGGCAAACAGCGTCTTCAGCTTCGGAACGTAGGAATGTTCGCGATCGTCACGGGACATGCAGCACCTCCCCAAGGCGCAGAAGCCGGGAGCGGCCGACTTCCGGCCGCCCTCCTTTCTGATCCGAAAGCGTCACCTTGCGCCCGGTCGGCAAGTCGACCAAAGGCGACTGTTCGTATCCCGGAAGCGACACACGCTCGAACGTGTTCCCGCCTGACGAAACACGCACGGTGCGTTCGAGGAAGCATTGCATCATGAGGTGGATTTCGACCTCGGCTCGTCGCATTTGGCTGCCTCGAGGCATCCTCCTTAGGTAACATCGCGCCGGCTTTTCCGATCGCGATGCTTCAGGGGGCGCGACGCAGTCGATGGCGCGGTTGATCGTCCAACGCCTTTTCAATTCGGCAGTCTCGATCGCGCTGGTCTCGATCGTGCTTTTCCTGATCTTCGAGATCTCGCCGGAGACGGTCGCCGCCGACGCGCTCGGCCAATACTCCACCCGCGAGCAGCGCGATCTCTGGCTCCTGGCCAACGGCTATCTCGAGCCGATGCATGTCCGCTTCCTCGATTGGGCGCGGCGGTGCATCACCGGCGAATTCGGCAACTCGCGCCTCTACAACGCGCCGGTCTCGACCGTGCTCGGGCCCCGGCTCGCGGCATCCGGGATCCTCGCCGCCTGCTTCTTCGCGATCCTGATCCCGCTCTCGCTCGGACTCGGCGTGATCGCGGGCATGAAGGAGGGTTCGCCGATCGACCGCGCCATCTCCTTCGCCTCGATCCTCACCACCTCGATCCCGCCCTTCGCCAGCGCCGTGCTGCTGGCGGCGATCTTCGTGTTCACCCTCGGGCTCCTGCCCGGCACCAGCAGCATGATCGACGGCTTCCGCTGGAAGGAGCTGGTGATGCCGGTCGCGGTGCTGCTGCTCTACGACTTCGGCTACCTCACGCGCATCACCCGGGCCTCGATGGCCGACGTGATGCAGACCGCCTATATCCGCACCGCGACGCTGAAGGGTCTGCCCGACTGGTGGATCATCCTCCGCCACGCGCTCCGCAACGCGCTGATCCCACCCTTCACCGTGATCATGCTGCAGATCAACTGGCTGATCGGCGGCGTCGTGGTCGTCGAGTTCTTCTTCGCCTACAAGGGATTCGGCTCGCTGATCCTCGAAGCCTCGCTGGCGCACGACCTGTTCCTGCTGCAGGCCTGCACCGCGATCTCGGTGCTGATCGCGGTCGGAACCCAGACGCTCGCCGACATCGGCTATGGCCTCCTCAACCCGCGCATCCGGGTGGCGCGATGACCGACGCGACCGCGACCCAGAAGAGCGTGACGCCGCTCTCGCTCCTGCGCGAGAGCCCGATCCTCATAGCCGGCCTATCGATCCTCTTCTTCTGGATCCTGGTCGCGATCCTCGCGCCGCTGATCGCGCCCTTCGGTCCGAACCAGAACCTGGTGCCGATGGCGCTGCCGGGAGACCGCGCGCCCGACGGCCGCCTGATGCTGTTCGGCGCCGATCATCTCGGGCGCGACGTGCTTTCGCGCCTGATATATGGCGGCCGCACGGTCCTGACCTACGCACCGCTGGCGACGCTCTGCGCCTACTCGGTCGGCGTAACCCTCGGCCTGATCGCGGGCTACAAGGGCGGCTGGGTCGATGAGCTCCTGTCGCGCTTCGCCGACCTGGTCCTGGCCTTCCCCGTCATCGTCGTCTACATCGTGATCATCCAGAAATTCGGCGCGTCCGGGATCAACATCCTGATCGCGGTCACGCTGGCGAGCAGCCCCGGGATCATGCGGCTGGTGCGCGGCGTCGTGCTCGACCTCCGCAGCCGCGCCTACGTCTCGGCGGCGCAGATGCGCGGCGAGTCCACCTTCTACATCCTGTTCGTCGAGATCCTGCCGAACGCGCGCGGGCCGCTGATCGTCGATGCCTGCCTGCGCCTCGGCTACGTCACGATCACGATCGGCACGCTGGGCTTCCTCGGCCTCGGCATCCCCCCGCCGACGCCCGACTGGGGCAGCATGATCAACGAGTCCCGCCACTTCGCGCTGGTGTTTCCGCACATGGCGGTGTTCCCGTGCCTCGCGGTCTCCTCGCTGGTGCTGGCGTTCAACCTGATCGCCGACGGCCTCCGCGAGCTGTCGCTGGCCGACTGACATGACCGCGCCCCTCCTCGAGCTCGACAAGCTCTCGATCTCCTACCGCACGCGGCGCGGCGCGGTGCCGGCGGTGGTCGACGTGTCGCTCAGGCTGAATCCGGGAGAGAGCCTGGGCCTCGTCGGCGAGTCCGGCTGCGGCAAGTCGACGATCGCCTTCGGCGTCATGCGCTGGCTCGCCGGCCGTGGACAGATCGTCGGCGGCCGCATGCTGTTCGAGGGCCGGGACATGGCAACGATGTCGCCGGCCGAGCTGCGCCACGTCCGTGGCAAGCGCATCGCCATGGTGTTCCAGGAGGCGATGTCGGCGCTCAATCCGTGCCTTACCATCGGCGCGCAGCTGACCGAGGTGCTGCGCTTCCACGAGGACGTGGTCGGACCCGAGGCCGAGCGCCGCGCCAAGACGATGCTGGCCGAGGTCCGCATCCCCGATCCCGACCGCGTGTTCCGCGCCTTCCCTCACGAAATCTCCGGCGGCCAGCAGCAGCGCGTCGTGATCGCGATGGCGCTGCTCGCCAACCCGGCCCTGCTCCTGCTCGACGAGCCGACGACCGGCCTCGACGTCACCGTCGAGGCGAGCGTGGTCAAGCTGATCGCCGAGATCAGCCGGCGCTTCGGCACCTCGCTGCTCTACATCTCGCACAACTTGGCGCTGATCTCGCGCGTCTGCGAGCGGATCGCCGTCATGTATGCCGGCGAGATCGTCGAGGAAGGCCCGACCCGCCGCATCCTCACCGATCCCATCCATCCCTATACGCGCGGCCTGATCGCTTGCCTGCCGGAGTCCGGCGCCGACAAGATCGCCCGGCCGCTGGCGCCGATCCCCGGCCAGATCCCGGCGCCATGGGAGCGTCCGGCCGGCTGCTTCTTCATGCCGCGCTGCGTCTATGCCGTGCCGGGACGCTGCGATATCGCGCATCCGCAACTGATCGACGACGGCAAGGACTCCCTGGTCCGCTGCGTCCGAGCCGACGAGATCGAGCCTGGATTGATCGCCGGCGTCGCAGGAGAACCCGCCGCTTTCGCAGAAGGCATCTCGGTCGCGGTCGACAATCTCAGCAAGGACTACAACCTGACGCCGCCGGGCCTGCGCGGGCTCCTGCCCTTCGCCGAGCCGCTGAAGGTGCGCGCCAACGATCACCTGACCTTCGATGCCGAGTCCGGCCGCACGCTGGCCATCGTCGGCGAGTCCGGCTGCGGCAAGTCGACCTTCGCCCGCATCCTGACGGGGCTCGAACGCTCGACGGGCGGCAAGGTCGAGGTCGCAGGGTCCGATCTCGGACGGATCTCCGTCATCGACCGCTCGCGCGATCAGCTGCGCGCGCTGCAGATGGTGTTCCAGAACCCGGACGAGACGCTGAATCCCAGCTACAAGGTCGGCCGCCAGATCGCGCGTGTCGCCAAGCGCCTTCTCAATCTTGGCCGCAAGGAACGCGCGGACCGCGTGCGCGACCTATTCGCCGAGATCCGCCTGCCGCCGGGCATCGCCGAGCGCAAGCCGCGCCACCTTTCGGGCGGCCAGAAGCAGCGGATCGCCATCGCCCGCGCCTTCGTCGGACGGCCCGACATCGTCGTTGCCGACGAGCCGGTCTCGGCGCTCGACGTCTCGGTCCGCGCCGCGGTCACGCAGCTGCTGATGGAGATCCAGCGCGCGCACGGGACGACGCTGATCCTGATCAGCCACGACCTGGCGCTGGTGCGCTACGTCGCCGACACCGTCGTCGTCATGTATCTCGGCCAGGTGATGGAAGCGGGCACCACGAACCAGGTGTTCTCGGCCCCGCACCATCCCTACACCGAGCTGCTGCTGAAGGCGCAGCCGAAGCTCGACAACGACCAGGGACTCGACGCGCCGGTCGAGGGCGAGACGCCGAGCCCGCTCGATCCGCCGAAGGGTTGCCCCTTCCACACCCGCTGCCCGCGGAAGGAGGGATCGATCTGCGAGACCACGCGTCCACCCGAGCAGGTGACGCCGGCCGGCCACCGCATGGCCTGCCACATCCCGATGAACGATCTCGCCCGCGTTCAAGAGAAAGAGCTGACATGATCCAGAGCCAGATGGTCGCGACCCGCACCGAGGTCGCGGGTGCGCGCGGCGTCGTCACCGGAGGGCATCCGGCCGAGGCCGCGGCCGGCATCGCGATGATCGAGGCCGGCGGCAATGCGATCGACGCGGTGGTCGCGGCGGCGTTCGTGGGCTTCGTCGTCGAGCCGGCGTCATGCGGCATCGGCGGCTACGGCCACCTCGCCGTCTGGCTCGGCCGCGAGAAGCGGTTCGTCACCTTCGATCACTATGTGCGGGCACCGGGTGCGGCGCGGCCGGACATGTTCGAGATCGATCGCACCAAGCCGAACAAGTACTACGGCTTTCCCTACACGGTCGGCATGAAGGCCGAGCAGGGTCCGCTGGCGCCGGCGGTACCAGGCGCGGTCGCCGGCCTCTGCGACGCGCACCGCATGTTCGGGAAGCTTCCGCTCGCCAAGGTGCTGGAGCCGGCGATCGCCGAGGCCGAGGCCGGCATCGAGGTCACCTGGCAGCTGCTGCTGCCGATCTCGGAGCGGCTGGCCGCGATCCAGGCACTGCCGACGACAGCCGAGTGGCTGCTGCGGAACAACCTGCCGCCGAAGGCCGCGGGCCAGCTCGCCGGCGGCGGCGACCGCCTCGACGGCAAGGATCTCGCGAAGACGATCCGGCGCATCGCCGAAAAAGGTGCGGCCGGTTTCTACGAGGGCCCGGTCGCGGAAGCGATCGAGCGCCATGTCACGGGCCTGGGCGGCATCCTGACTGCCGCCGACCTCGGCGCCTACAAGACCCGCATCCTCGAAGAGAAGCCGACGCGCTATCGCGGCATGAACACCAACACCTGCTACGACCAGGTGACCTACGAGACACTCAACATCCTCGAGTGCTTCGACCTCAAGGGCATGGGCAAGGACAGTCTCGCCTTCCGCCATCTGGTCGCCGAAGCGCTCGCCTGCGGCTTCATCGACAGCATGACGCATTACGGCGATCCGGATTACGAGCGGGCGCCGGTCGAAGGCCTTGCCAGCCCCGAGTTCGGGAAGATGCGCGCCCAGCAGCTTCGCATGGACCGCGCGCTCCCCCGCCCCGTCGCCGCCGCCGATCCCTGGCCTTACGACAACTCGGCCGAGCGGCCGACGCGGATCGCCAACGAGCCCGGCATCGCCAAGCTTGCCGGCACCAGCCAGATGGCCTCGGCCGATGCGGACGGCAACGTCTGCGCTCTCATCACCAGCCTCACCAGCGGCTTCGGCTCGCTGATGATCGTCCCGGGCACCGGCGTGATCCTGAACAACTCGATGCAGAACTTCGACCCGCGCCCCGACCAGGCGAACTGCATCAGGCCGGGCAAGATGCCGATCTTCGCAGCCCCCTCGCTGGTCGCCGAGAAGGACGGCCGCGCCGTCTTCGCCGGCTGCGGCTCGGGCGGCTACCGCATCACCACCGGCGTGCTGCACGCCTTCCTCTACGCGACCGAGTTCGGCATGGGCCCCCAGGCGGCGGTCGACGCGCCCCGCATCCACTGCCAGGGCCAGGAGACCTATATCGACGGCCGCATCCCGGCCGAGGTCCGCGATGGCCTCGCCAAGATGGGCCACAAGGTCGTAACGCAGACCGAGTCCCCAGGCCTGAACGCCTTCGGCCGCGTGAATGCGATCACCGTCGCCAAGGACGGCTCGATGCGCGCCGGCTCGGGCCCCGCCTGGGCTTCCGCGGCGGCCGCGTGCTGATGCGTCCAGGCTCGGTCATCCTCGGTCGCACGCCGATCAGCGGCGCACGTGGCGCTGTCGCTTGCGGTCACCAGACCGCGGCAGATGTCGGCGTCGAGATCATCCGCCAGGGCGGCAATGCGGTCGACGCGGCGATCGCCGGCGCCTTCGCCTCCTTCGTCGTCGAGCCGCAGATGTGCGGCATCGGCGGCCACGGCCGCATGTCGGTCTATCTCTCGAAGACGAACCAGGCGGTCGGCATCGACCACTTCATCCGCGCGCCCAAGGCGGCGACGCCGGAGATGTACACAAAGGCGCTGGCCAAGTGGCGGAACGCCGGCTGGGGCGGCGTCGAGGGCGCGATCAACACGACGGGCCATCTCTCGGTCGGCATCCCCGGCACCATCGCTGGCCTCTGGGAGGCACACCGGCTTTTCGCACGGCTGCCGTGGAAGGTCCTGGTCGGCCCGGCGATCGACCTCGCCCGCGCCGGCGTCGTCGCCGACCCGAAGCTGACCGCCTCGGTCGCCGGCCGAACGGTCGAGATCAGGCAGTATGCCGAGGCGGCGAAATGGCTGCTCCCCGACGACGCCCCGCCCCGACCGGCCAATGCCGGCGGCGCCTTCCACCGCTTTGACTTCTCGGACATGGCCCGGACCCTGGAGACCATCGCCGAGAAGGGTGCCGCCGCCTTCTATGGCGGCCCGCTCGCTCAGGCGATCGACCGCGAGATGAAGGAGGCCGGCGGCCTACTGACCGCCGAGGACCTCGCCGGCTACAGGCCGGACACCTTCCTCCAGCCCTGGTACGACTACCGCGGCCGCGACTACGTCACCTGCGGCGACCTGATCTATGTCGAGGCGCTCAACATCCTGGAGCGGTTCGACCTGGGCGCCCTCGACCCGCACGGGGGCGAGGTCCGGCACCTGGTCGCCGAGGCGCTCGCCCAGTCCTTCGCCGACAACTTCGCCCATGCCGCCGACCCCAGGCACCTGAAGGCGCCGCTCGAGGGTCTTGCCAGCAAGGCGTTCGCCGCGGCGCAGGCCGCCCTGATCCGGACCGACAAGGCGAGGACCAAGGTCGAGCCGGGCAACCCGTGGCCTCACCAGGGGTCGACCCCGTCCGTCCCGCCGCCGCCCTTCGAGGGCACGACCCAGATCGTCTGCGCCGACGGCGACGGCAACATGGCGAGCCTGATCACCAGCCTCGGCAGCGCCTTCGGCTCGCTGGTCATGATCCCCGGCACCGGGGTCTTCCTCGGCAATGCGATGCAGTGGTTCGACCCACGCCCAGGCCAGGCCAATTCGGTCGGGCCAGGACGCATGCCGCTCTACGCCGCCCCGGTCGCGATCTTCCGCGAAAGTGGCCGGTCGATCGGCGGGATCGCGGGCTCGGGAGGCTATCGCATCCCCTCTGCAATTCTAAATTTAACTATTAATTATCTCGATCATCATATTGATCCTCAACAATCTATCGACCTTCCGCGCATTCACACGGAGGGCGACGATCTCGAGGTCGACAGCCGCACCGGCCAAGCCGTGATCGATCGCCTGACGGCCCTCGGCCATCGGGTCCGGCTGGTCGACGGCGTCGGCCTGCCGACCAGCTTCGGCCGCCCCTCGGCGGTGTGGCGGACGGCCGATGGACTGGTCCCCGCCAGCGACGCGCGCTCCGGCGGCGTCGCCGCCTTCTGACCGATGCCGGTCGTTTTGCGGCAGGTACGGACCCCGTCCGCGACGTGAGATGATCTCCCCGCTTACCAGAGGAATGAGATGTCCCTTCCCGCCAAAGCCAAGTACGTCGTCATCGGAGCCGGCGTTCACGGTCTATCGACCGCCTACCACCTCGCCTGCGAGCTCGAAGCCAAGGGCAAGGGATCTGGCAAGGACATCGTCATCCTCGACAAGGTCGGCATCGCCGCCGGCGCCTCGGGCATCGCCTGCGGGGTGATCCGCAACAACTACTTCCAGCCGGCAATGCGCGAGCTGATGGCCGAATGCGTGTCGGTCTGGGAGTCGGACCCGAAGGCCTTCTCCTACCACCCGGTCGGCTACATGCAGATCTCTCCTGAAGTGATGCATGAGAATGTCGGGCAGATCGCCCGGCAGCAGAAAGACATCGGCTACGACTCTGTTTTCATTGAAGGCGAGGCCGACTGCACCAAGTATATGAAGGGCCTGTTCGACGACTGGCAGGCCAAGGGCATCACCTCCGTCCTGCACGAGAAGAAGGGCGGCTACGCGAACAACCGGGCCTCCATGTACGGGCTCGCCAAGAAGGCGGAGTCCAAGGGCGTCCAGATCGTCGCCCCGACCAAGGTCACCGGCTTCAAGTTCGCCTCGAACTCGAAGGCGGTCTCGGCGGTCGAGACTGACCGCGGCACGATCGAGTGCGACTTCGTGGTGGTCGGTGTCGGCCCCTGGATCAACCAAGTCTGGCGGATGCTGGAGTTGCCGAAGACTGTCGACATCAAGGGCCGCGACGGCAAGACCCACAAAGGCGTCGGCATGTGGACCTACTGGTGCCTGGAGGAAGGGACCCTCGGCGTCGACCCCAAATACGGCCTCATGAACGACGGCAAGATGGGCCCGGTCATGCACGTCGATACCGACGCGCCGCTCCACTCGGACGAGGACGGCTCCCTCATCACCGACAAGCTCTGGGGCATCTATTACAAGCCCGACTTCAACTTCAACGGCATCCAGGGCGGCGCCATGCCGTACAAGGTCGAGACGCCGGTAGACGAGGTGAAGATCGATCCCTATGGCCCTGATTCGCCTGAATTCATCGTCGACCAGAACTTCGCGCACATGTTCACCTCGGCGCTCGCCTTCTGCCAGAAGCGCTATTCCGGCCAGGCGCACAAATGGAAGCACGAGCCCTCGGGCGGCCTCGGATGCTTCACCCCCGACAGCTTCCCGGTGTTCGATGTCTTCCGGGATAACGTCTACATCCTCGCCGACTCCAACCACGGCTATAAGATGATCGCGGTCGGCAAGCTCGCAGCCGGCGAGATCGTCAGCGGCACCAAGAGCCGACTGCTCGAGCCGTTCCGGATCTCCCGCTTCCCCGAGGGCAAGCTTCACCCGGTCTCCAACAGCCCGTTCCCCTGGAGCTGACCCGATGCCCGCGCCGATGGACTTCATCCACAAGCTCAAGTTCGACGACCTTCCGGCGAAGGTGGTCGAGCAGGCGAAGCTCTGCCTCGTGGACCTCATCGGCGCGGCGGCGGCCGGCAGCGAGACGGCCATGTCGCGGATCATCCGCGACCACGCGGTCGAGACCTTCGGGGCGGGCAAGAACGCCGTCCGCCTGATGCTGGACGGCCGCAAGGTCGGCCCGGCCGGCGCCGCCATGGCCGGCGGCATCACCATCGACGCCTTCGACTCCCATGACGGCCATGTGCTGACCAAGGGCCATGCCGGCGTCGCGATCCTGCCGACCCTGCTTGCCCTCTGCGACCCTCAGAAGAAGATCTCCGGCCGCGAGTTCCTGGTGAGCCTGATCATCGGCTACGAGATCGCGATCCGCGCCGGGATCGCCACCCACCGGACGGCGAAGGACTATCACACCTCCGGATCGTGGAACTCGCTCGGCGCCGCCGCGGTCATGGCGCGCTGGATGAAACTCTCCCCGGCTCTCACCCGCGAGGCGCTCGGCATCGCCGAGTATCACGGTCCCCGCAGTCAGATGATGCGCTGCATCGATTTCCCGACCATGGTGAAGGACGGCTCCGGCTGGGGCGCCATGGCCGGCGTCAGCGCGGCACTGCTGGCCAAGGCCGGGTTCACCGGCGCGCCGGCGCTGGTCTGGGAGGGCGACGACGTCGCCGATCTCTGGCGCGACCTCGGCAAGCGCTGGCGGATCATGGAGATGTACTTCAAGCCCTATCCGGTCTGCCGCTGGGCCCAGCCGCCGATCACGGCCAGCCTCGGGCTGCTCAAGAAGCACGGCGTAAAGGGCGCGGACATCGCCAAGATCAAGGTCGAGACCTTCCACAACGCGGTCCGTCTCGCGACCCGCGCGCCGAAGACCACCGAGGAGGCGCAGTACAGCCTCCCCTTCCCGGTCGCCGTGGCGATCGTCCATGGCAAGGTCACCGCCCGCGAGGTCGACGGCAAGGGCCTGACCGATCCGCGCGTGCTGAAGCTCTCGCGCGGCATCGACCTGACCGAGGATCTGAAGTTGACCGCCGAGTTTCCGGCCCGCCGGATCGCGCGCGTGACGCTGACCACCAAGGACGGACGCGTGCTGAAATCGGAGCCGACCGAAGCGCTCGGCGATCCCGAGCGGCCGCTCGGCGCCGACGGCATAGTCGCCAAGTACCGCCTCACCACCGAGGTCGTGCTCGGCAAGGCTCGCACGGAGAAGATCCTCGCCGAGGCCATGGCGATGGACCGGCCGAAGGCCGATGCCCGCGCGCTCGTGGACCTGGTCCTGGCACCGGTGAAGTCGCAAAATGCAGCGAAGCCGGCACGCAAGACCGCGAGCCGCACGCTCGCGATCGCTGCCGACGACTGATTTGAGCCGAGATCGCCGCCCTCCCCCGTCTCGCCGCGGGAGAGGGCGAACGATCGAGCTACTCGGCCGGTGCGCCCAGCGGCCGGTCGCCTTTACCCTCGATTATCTTGTCGCGCTCGACCATCCAGCCGCGGAAAACGATCACCAGCCCGGCCATCACCATGAGGGTGAAGATCATGATCATGATCGGCAGGAAGACTTCATGCATATCCGAACTCCCCAAGTTCTCCGATGAAGAGGGTCCTCGGGTCGATCACGACATGCATTGATCCAGGTCAATTCTGAGGCCGAACGGCTCCAGAGCCGTCAGAACGGCGGCGAGTAGCCGGTCGGATGAAGGACGCGCTCCTCGATCTCGCCGACCATCGGCCCCGATACGGCGCTCGTTTCCTTCTTGATGCGCTTCCACTCCTCGTCCGCCATGAAGGCGGCCCAGCGCTCGCGCATCGTCGCCTCGTCCGGCCAGGCGAGGACGTAGACGAACTCGGTGTGCGCCTCGGTCCGGCATTCCCACATCGCCTTGATCTCGAAGCCGTACGTCTTCATCAGCCGCGCCGCGTGATCGCGGAAGCGCGCATGGAAGGCCGCCTTGTTGTGCTCGAAGATCTCGTAGATGCGGAGCTGGTGGATCACCCGCCAGCTCTGCCTAGTTCACGTAGCGGTGGCGGTGCTGGATCCGGCGCTCGCGCGGATCTGGACGCGGCACGGCCGAGAGCAGCGCCTTGGTGTAGCCGTGAACCGGATCGTTGCAGACCTGCTCGGCGTCGCCGGTCTCGACCACCTTGCCCCGGTACATCACCGCGACGCGGTCGCAGATGTAGCGGATCACGCTGATGTCGTGGCTGACGAAGACATAGGCGAGCTTGAGCTCGTCCTGCAGCTGCAGCATCAGGTCCAGCATCTGGGCACGCAGCGAGACGTCGAGCGCCGAGGTCGCCTCGTCGGCGACGATCAGGCGGGGGCTCAGGGCAAGCGCGCGGGCGATGCCGATCCGCTGCCGCTGGCCGCCGGAGAAGGCATGCGGATAGCGCTCGGCCCAATCCGGGTTCAGCCCGACCCGGGTCAGGAGGCCCGAGACGCGGTCCTGCAGTTCCGAGCCCTCGGCGAGCCCATTGACGAGCAGCGGCTCGCCGATGATCTGGCCGACCGTCATGCGCGGGTTCAGGGACGCGAACGGATCCTGGAAGATCATGCGCATCTCGCGCCGGCACTCGCGGAGCTTGTCGGACTCGAGCGATGCCACATCGGTGACGCTGCCATTGGTACGACGATAGAGGATCTGGCCGGCGGTCGGCTCGTAGACGCGGAGCAGGCAGCGGCCGAGCGTGGTTTTCCCTGAGCCGGACTCGCCGACGATACCGAGGGTCTCCCCTGCGCGCACGACGATGTCGACGTCGTCGACCGCGCGCACCTGGTCGACGACCTTTCGGAAGAAGCCCTTCCGGATCGGGAAGTGCATCTTCAGGCCGCGCACGTCGAGCAGCGGCGGCTCCTCGGCCGGGACCGGCGTGCGCACGGCCCGGATCTGGGACGGCTGCTCCAGCTTCAGCACGTTGCCCAGCAGCATCTGGGTATAAGGGTCCTGGGGCGCGTGGAAGATCTGCTCGACCGGCCCGCGCTCGACCACCTTGCCCTGATACATGACCACGACCTCGTCGGCGATCTCGGCGACGACCCCCATGTCGTGGGTGATGAACATGACCGCCATGCCGCGCTCCGACTGGAGGCGCTTCATCAGGTCGAGGATTTCCGCCTGCGTGGTCACGTCGAGCGCCGTGGTCGGCTCGTCGGCGATCAGCACCTGCGGATTGCAGGCGAGCGCCATCGCGATCATCGCGCGCTGACGCATGCCGCCGGAGTATTCGAAGGTGTAGCGCTCGACCGCGCGCTCGGGGTTCGGAATCTCGACCGCCCGCAGCAGGTCGACCGCGCGATCCGTCGCCTCCTTCTTGCTCATGCCGAGATGGAGCTTCAGGACCTCAGTGATCTGGTTGCCGATCGTGTGCACCGGCGACAAGGACGACATCGGCTCCTGGAAGATCATCGCGATCTCGGCGCCGCGCACCGAGCGGATCTCGCTGCCGCGGGGATTCAGGGCCGCGAGGTCGACCGAGGTGCCGTCGTTGCGATTGAAGACGATCTGGCCCTTCACCACCCTTCCCGGCTTGTCGACGATCTGGAGGATCGAGCGCGCGGTCACGCTCTTGCCGGAACCGGATTCGCCGACGACACAGACGGTCTTGCCGCGCGAAAGGTCGAAGGAGACGCCGTCGACCGCCTTCACAACGCCGTCGCGGACGGGGAAGTGGGTGTGCAGGTCGCGGATCGAGATGATCGGCTGGTCGGAAGCTGCGGTCATTTGTTGTACGGATCGGCCGCGTCGCGGAGACCGTCGCCGAGGAAATTGAGGGCCAGGACGGCGATCACCACCGCCGCGCCCGGGGCGAACAGCCAGGGAGCGGTCGCGATCGAGCGGATGTTCTGCGCCTCGCGCAGCAGCACGCCCCAGGAGATCACCGGGGGCTGCAGGCCGAGGCCGAGGAACGACAGCGCCGTCTCGGCCAGGATCATCGCCGGAATCGCCAGCGTGACGCTGGCGACGATGTGGCTCATGAAGCTCGGCAGCATATGCCGGAAGATGATGCGCATCTCCGAGCAGCCGTCGAGACGAGCGGCGGTGACGAAGTCCTCGGTCCGGAGGCTGAGGAAGCGTCCGCGCACGACACGCGCGAGCTGCGCCCATCCCACCAGCGAGAGGATCAGCGTGATCATGAAATAGTGGAGCAGCGCCGGCCAGTCCTGCGGCAAGGCCGCGGCCAGCGCCAGCCAGATCGGGATGGTCGGCAAGGCCAGGATGAACTCGATCACGCGCTGGATCACGAAGTCGATGCGGCCGCCGTAGTAGCCCGATATGCCGCCGAGGATGATGCCGATCAAGAGCGACATGAACACGCCGACCAGGCCGATCGACATCGAGATCTGGCAGCCCTTGACGATGCGGCTCCAGACGTCGCGGCCGAGGCGGTCGGATCCGAGGAAGAATATCTGCTGGCGCGGATCGGTGCTGCCGATCAGGTGGATGTTGGTCGGGATCAGGCCGAACAGGTGATAGGAGTAGCCCTCCGCGAAGAAGCGGAGGTCGATCCGGCGCGCCGGATCCTCGGAATAGATCGGCGCCAGCGTCACCGGATCGCGCTTGAGCAGCATCGGTTTCACATGCGGCACGAAGCTGGTGCTTCCGTCCGGCAGGGTCGCGAAGAAGTGCAGCGGCTGCGGCGGGTGATAGACCGCGCGGGCGTTCTGCTGGCTGGGGTCGGTGGTGGCGAAGAAATCCGGCACCGCCGCGACGACGTAGATGATCAGCGTGACGATGGCGCCGAGCATCGCCAGCTTGTGCTTGCGGAAGGACCACCACACGAGCTGCCACTGCGAGGCCGAGGCGAAGCGCGAGGCGGCGGGCGTCGGCGCCGGGGCTTCCGGCGGCAGGGTTTCGGTCTTGGCGGTCATCGGGTCACTCGAACCGGATGCGCGGATCGACCAGCGCAAGCAGAAGGTCGCTGATCAGGGTTCCTATCAGGGTCAGCGTGCACAGCAGCAGGATGAACGCGCCGGCGAGATACATGTCCTGGCTCATCAGCGACTGCAGCAGCAGCGGCCCGGCAAGCGGCAGACTCATGACGACGGCGACGATGAGCGCGCCCGAGATCAGGTTCGGCAACAGCCAGCCGATGGTCGAAATGAAGGGGTTGATCGCGAGCCTGACCGGATACTTGAGCAGCAGGCGGAATTCGGAGAGGCCCTTCGCCCGCGCCGTCGTGACATAAGGCCGATGCAGCTCGTCCAGCATGTTGGCACGCATGATGCGGATCAGGCTGGCGGTGCCGTTGGTGGCGAGGATCACCACCGGGATCAGCATGTGGTCGAGAAGGTCGCGGAACTTGGCCCAGCTCCAAGGGGCCGTCTGGAACTCCTGCGAGAACAGGCCGCCGACGTCCTGACCGAACTGGACGACCGCGATGTACATCAGCACCAGCGCCAGCAGGAAGGACGGGATGGCGAGGCCGAGGAACCCCAGGAAGGTCGCGAGGTAGTCGCCGATCGAATACTGCTTCACGGCCGAGTAGACGCCGATCGGGAACGCGATCGCCCAGGTCATCATCAGCGTGGAGAAGGTGACGATCAGGGTCAGCGCCATGCGCTCCCAGATCAGCTCGGAGACGGGCTGCTGCCACTCGAAGCTGAGGCCGAAGTCGCCCCGGAGCACGATGCCGGTGATCCACTTGAAGTACTGGAAGATGAACGGCTGGTCGAGGCCGAAGCGCGAACGCAGCTCCGCCGCCGCATTCTGGTCGACGATCTCGTTCGAGGCCGCGAGGGTCGCGATGTAGGTGGTGACGTAGTCGCCGGGCGGAAGCTGGATCAGCACGAACGCCAGGAAGCTGACGGCGAACAGCGACGGAATCATCCACAACAGGCGCTTGATGATGAAGCCCAGCATGCAGAAACGCGACCGGCGCGCCACCTTCCCTTCAGGGAGGCGGCGCGCCGGTCATTCTCCTTAGCTCGAGAAGTAGTACTGCTGCGGCATGGACGGACCCGGGTTGGGCCACGACCAGGCCGCCGGCATCTTGGCCGGCACGTTGCGGAGGCGGTTGGAGGCGATGCCGAACAGGTTCGGTGCCAGGCAGATGCCCATCGCGTCGAACGCATCGGCCGCGAGGTCGAAGACCTCCTTCATCTTGACGTGCTGCTTGGCGACGTCGGAGGTCGAGCGCGCCTCGTCATAGAGCTTCATGCGGCGCTTGTGGTTCTCCGGCGGCTCCTGCCCGCCCTTGCCGTTGCTGACGTACCACTCCGCCCACGGAATGCCGAAGCGCGAACCCTGGGGATGGATCGAGACCCAGTCGCGGGCGTCGATCATCGGCTCCAGGCCGCCCGGCCCCGGCCAGACCGCGAAGTCGTGGTCGTTGTTGTCGCCGCGCGTGTAGTAGAGGGCGCGCTCGATCGTGTTGATCTTGATGTCGACGCCGATCGCCGCCCAGTGCCGCTTGATCAGCTCGAGCGAGTCGACTTCGTCGGGATAGAGCGTCGGGATCACGTCGACGGCGAAGAACAGCTTCTGTCCGTCCGGGCGGAGCCGGAAGTTCTGGCTGTCGCGCCGCGTGTATCCGAGCTTGTCGAGGAGCTCGTTCGACTTCTTCGGATCGTATTCGGTGAACTGGCGCCCGTACTTCTCGTGATACCAGGGATGCGTCGGCCGCGGACCGAACTGCCAGGGCTCCGACTGCCCGAGATAGACGATGTCGATGATCTCCTGGCGGTTGATCGCGTGGCTGAGCGCGATGCGGAAATCCTTGTTGTTGAGGATCGCGCGGATCACCGGGTCCTTGTGGCAGAGGTTCGGATAGATCGACATCTGCTGGCTGTTGGCGTTGATCGTCTCGAACAGCCGGTAGTTGCCCTTCTGCGCCGACTGGGCGACCGTGGGCTTGTTCTGGAGCGTATCGATGTGACGCTCCTGGATGTCGATCTTGCCCGACACGACGTCGAGCATCAGCGACTCGACGTCCTGGGCGATGCCGAAGACGATGCCGTCGACGTAGGGCAGCTGATTACCCTCGGTGTCGACCTGCCAGAAATAAGGGTTGCGCTTCAGCACGACGCGCGTGGCGCCGCCGGTGTAGGGCTCGGCAATGGTCCACGGATCGAGCGTCGGCTTCTCGGGGTTGCCCCAGCGCGACGGGATCTCGATGTCGCCGCAGCGGAGCCGGAACAGCGAGCCCCAGTCCGGCACGTTCGCCGCCTTGGCGAGGTCCGCCGTGTTGTTCGCGTATTTCGGATGGAACTTCGAGCAGTAGTGCTTCGGGAACAGCGTCGGGTGCTGTCCGAGCGGCGTCGCCACCTGCTGCAGGAACATGCCGTAGGGGCCGTCGAAGGTGAACTTCACGGTGACGTCGTCGACCTTCGTCACCTTGCACATCTTGCCGTTGATCGTCCAAAGCGCCGGCGGCGACTTGTAGAGCTCGGTGTTGGCGAGGCAGTCCTCGAACACGAACACGATGTCGTCGGCGGTGAACGGGTGGCCATCCGACCACTTCATGCCCGGACGCAGATGGAAGGTGAACTCGTTGTTCTCGGCGTTCACGTCCCACTTGTGCGCGACGCCCGGCAGCACGTCGGTGAATTCCATGTTCCAGCGGGTCAGGCCCTGGTTGCCGACCATGCGCAGGATACCGTTGTGGTCGGCGGAACCGCGAAGGCCGCGGCGGATCTGGCCGCCGTAGCGGCCGACGCGCTCGACCGGCTGCACCACCAGCGGGATCTTCGGCAGGCGCTCGGCGAGCGCCGGCAGCTTCTTGTCGGCGACGGCCTGGACGAACTCGGGCGCTTCTTTCGCTGTGCCCTGCGCCGAGGCGCCCCACGAAACCAGGCTGGTCGCGGCCATGCCGCCGGCGCCGGCCATCAGCTGGCGGCGGGTGAGCTTCAGGCCGCCGGGAGTGTTGCGTTTACGTGCCATCGTTTCCTCCATTTTCGCTGCGCCGCTAAGCGCTCGTTTAAAGCCAGAATGAAGCGTGCTCCGGCGGTCTGTCAAACCGCGCGTTTCTCTGCGTCCAAAGTCTGCAGCAAGGCGGCGATGTAGCCGTAGCAATAGGCGAAGGCGACGCCCTGCGGGTCCTTGCCGTCGATGATCGGCACGTGGTCCGGCATGATCATGTACTTGTAGCCGGCGTCCCGATAGAGCCGGAGCGCCGCCGGCATGTCCATGTCGCCTTCGTCGGGAAAGGTCTCCATGAAGTCGAGCTTGCGGCCGCGGATGTTGCGGAAGTGGACGTTGAAGATCTTGCCGCGGCTGCCGAACCACTCGATCACCGCGCCGACCTCCTTCGCCGGATCGTCGAGCATCTCGCCGATCGTCCCCTGGCAGAAGTTGAGGCCGTGATACGGGCTTTCCTCGATCTGGATGAAGCGCTTCAAGCCTTCGACCGTGCCGAGCACGCGCGTGACGCCTTTCCAGCCCGGCGGCGTATAGGGATCGTGCGGGTGGCAGGCGAGCCGGACCTTGTTCGCTGTCGCGACCGGCACCACGCGCTTCAGGAAGTATTCGATCCGCGCCCAGTTCTCTTCCGGGTCGACGACGCCGGCGATGCCGGGCTTGGCGTTCTGGTCGGCCTCGGCCCAGCGGAAGGACTCGTTGCGCGAGCCGCCACGGCCGATCGAATGCTGGGTCCGCGGGATGCCGATGATGTTGAGGTTGTACTTGGCCGCCGGGATGCCGGCCTTCGCCAGACGCTCGATCAGCGCGCAGATGGAATCGAGCTGGCGGTCGCGATCGGGGCCGGCGGTCAGGACGTCGGGGCTCTCCTGCTCCTCGATCGGCCGCGAGTTCATCGGCAGCTGCACCATGTCGAGGACGAGGCCGAAGCCTTCGACCTTCTCGCGATGGCGGTTCAGGATGTCGAGAGACCAGTGATGCGGGTTGCCGTCGGGATCGGCGCAGAGATTGCGCACGCCGAGCTGCGCCCAGACGCGATAGTCGCCGTCGTCGCGGGCCTTGACCTGGGTCCCGAGATACACCGCTCCTCCCTGACGCGCCTGAAGCCTTCTTATTGGGTTGTATGATAACCGGACAAGAACCGGAAAATCACCCCCCGACTTTCGGAGCAGGGCTTCGCGATCTGCTCAAAAAACAGGCTACGATCCGCGCCATCGGAGGGGATCGACATGGATGTGGATGCGCTGGTTTTCGACGTCTTCGGCACTTGCGTCGACTGGCGCGGCTCGATCATCCGCGAGGCGCAGCGCTGGAGCCGCGACCTGGGCCGGACGATCGACGGCGTCGGCCTCGCCGATTCCTGGCGCGCCGCTTACGGGCCTTCCATGGAGGAGGTCCGGTCGGGCCGCCGCCCCTTTGTCTATCTCGACACGCTCCATCGCGAGACCCTGGATCGCATCGCACCCAAATTCGGGCTCGGCGGCCTCGACGAGAAGACTCTCGCCCATATCAATCGCGTCTGGCACCGCCTCGATCCGTGGCCGGACACGGTGCCGGGACTCCGGCGCCTGCGCGCCAAGTTCCTGCTGGCGCCGCTGTCGAACGGCGGCGTCGCGCTGCTGACGCGGATGGCGAAGCGCGCCGGACTGCCGTGGGATACCGTGCTCTCGGGCGAGCTGTTCGACGGCTACAAGCCGGAGCCCAAGGTCTATCTAGGCGCCGCACGCCTGCTCGACTTGGCCCCCGAGCGCGTGATGATGGTCGCCGCCCACAACGGCGACCTCGAAGCCGCAGCCGCGCTCGGTCTCCGCACCGCCTTCGTATTGCGTCCGAGCGAGTACGGTCCTGCACAAAAGACCGATCTCGCCCCGTCGCGGACATGGGATCATGCGGTCGACAGCCTGGAAGCGCTGGCCGACGCCCTCGGCTGCCCCTGAGAGCCCTCGACAATGCGCACATACTCCTTCGTCACCGTCGACGTCTTCACCGACCGCCGCTTCGGCGGCAACCAGCTGGCGGTGTTCCCCGACGCGCGGGGCTTGAGCGATGCCGAGATGCAGTCGCTCGCCGCCGAGTTCAACCTGAGCGAAACCACCTTCGTGCTGCCGCCGGACGATCCGGCGCATACGGCCCGCGTGCGCATCTTCAACCGCACGCACGAGATGCCGTTCGCCGGCCATCCCAATGTCGGCACCGGCTACGTGCTCGCCGAGCAGGGTCGAGACCGGGACGGCGTGCTGCTGTTCGAGGAGATGGCCGGCCTGGTCGAGGTGAAGATCGATCGCGATGCCGCCGCCAAGACCGCCGGGGCCACGATCGCGGCCCCGCAGCCGCTATCCTTAAGCATCGAGCTCTCGGCGGCAGAGATCGCCGAGGCCGCGAACGTCGCCCATGCGGAGGTCATCGTTACCACCCACAAGCCGGTGGTGGCCTCGGTCGGCGTCGCGTTCGTGCTCGCCGAAGTCTCCGGCCTAGCCCTGACCAAGGCGACGCCGGACCTTGGCGCCTTCCGGCGCGTGTGCTCATCGCATCGCGAAATGAACGGCCGCTTCTCGCTGTTCCTCTACGCCCGTGACGGCAATCGCCTGCGCGCCCGGATGTTCGCGCCGATCGCCGGCACCTGGGAGGATCCGGCGACCGGCAGCGCGAGTGCGCCGCTGGGTGCGTTGCTGCTGTCGTTCACGAAGGACGAGAGCCGCAGCTTCGACATCATCCAGGGCGTCGAGATGGGACGACCGAGCCTGCTTCGCGTCGTCGCGCGCCGCGCATCCGACGGCATCCGTGCCACGGTCGGCGGGGGGTGCGTGCCTGTGCTCAAGGGCGAGGTGCAGCTCTAGGCGGTCAATGATCCCGCCAGAGCTCGGTCATCGCCCAATAGGTGAACGCCGTGGTCCAGCCTATCAGCAGCAGGCCCGAGACCGCTTCGATTCCGCAGAACAGACGCGCCGGCCCGAACGAAAACACCTCGGCGCTGCCGAGCGAGGCATAGGACTCGAACGAGATGTAGAGCGCCTCGAGGAAGTTGTGCTCGATGTCGCGGTTGAAAAGCTGCCGTCCGCTCATCGACATCGACGCCCACAGCCCGAGCGCGAAGATGCCGACCTCGATCAGATGGCTGACGAAAATCCCGATCATGATTGCGACGATGCGCTGGCGGGGCGCGCGTGGCGGCTTCGTCACCTGGGCCGAAAGGAACCGCAGCGTCTCATAGTGGACCAGCAGGCAGAGGAGCGCGGAAACCAGCCCTGCAAAGACGAATATCATGCGGCGAGCCCAAATGGTTCGAGGGCGCGGTCGACGATCTGGTCGACGAATTCGTCGATCGTCCCGGGCTTAAGGTGGAAGGCCGGAACCGGCGGCATCACCAGCGCGCCGTAGCGGGTCGCCCGCTCCATCAGCTCGATGTGGCCCAGATGCAGTGGAGTCTCGCGCAGCAGCAGCACGAGGCGGCGCCGGTCCTTGAGGCAGACATCGGCGGACCGGACGACGAGGTTGTCGTTGTAGGAGTTGGCGATCCCGCTCAGCGTCTTGATCGAGCAGGGCGCCACCAGCATGCCGGCGGTGCGGAACGAGCCGCTCGCCATCGAGGCGCCGATGTCCTCATAGCTGTGCACGACGGACGCCAGCCCGCGGACCTTGGGCGCCGAGTAGTCCGTCTCCTCTTTTATGGTCCTCAACGCCGAGGGTGAGAGGATCAGGTGGGTCTCGACATCCCTGTCCTTCAGCCGCTCCAGCGCCCGGATGCCGAATATCGCTCCGGACGCGCCGGTGATCGCGAGGATCAGACGCTTGGGAGCGGCTTTCGGGGAGGACTTCCTGGGCACCGGCTCACATGGCCCAAGGGTGCCCGCCGGCGCAATGGGGATTCTGACATCACAGATTCCAGAATTGACATTTCATAGCCACCATACTCGAATTCCAGTCCCACCTCGCCCTTTCCCAGGCTCGAATGCTCGACATCTCGCGCACGCTTCCCGCCGACGGCGATACCAGGCAGAGCGACATCGCCTTCGAGATGATGAAGGCGGACATCGTCGCCTGTCGCCTGGAGCCGGGCGCCAGCGTGTCGGAGGGCGAACTCGCCGAGCGCTACCAGCTCGGCAAGGCACCGATCCGCATGGCGCTGACCCGTCTCGCCGACCGCGACTGGCTGCGCGCCCTTCCCCGCCGCGGTTACGTGGTGAAGCCCGTCGCCATGCGCGACGTGACCGAAGTCCTGGAGCTTCGCCTGATCGTCGAGCCCGCTGCCTCCCGCGCCGCCGCCGGCCGCGTCGAGATCAGCCGGCTCGAGCATCTGGACGCGGTCTGCCGTGCCGGCTTCCTTTCCGGCGACGCCGCCAGCGAGGCGACCTATCTGCAGGCGCATCGCCAGTTCCACTTCGCGATCGTGATGGCATCCGGCAACCGCCGCCTCGGACGCAGCTTCGAGCCGCTGTGGGACGAGACCGAGCGCGTGCTGCATCACACCGGCCTGCTCCGCGGTAATGCCGAAGCCCTGCGTCACGACCACCGGCCGCTGATCGACGCGCTCCGCGCCGGCGACGGCGCTGCCGCCGAAACCGAGATGCGCGAGGAGGTCCGGCACCTCTCTCGCGCAATCATGGAGACCGCGCTCAAGACCGCGATCCTCGTCTCCCCTTCCGCCGAGGCGGCGGATCGGGCGGAGGGTGCGCACTGGTGATCACCTCGGCCGGCAGGGGGCCGGCATGTCGTTCAACCTGGGAGGCTCAACGATGAATCGATTGTCGATGTGGCTCGGGACCGCCGCGATCGCGACGGTGCTCGCCGCCGGACAAGCCTATGCCGCGAAGGACCTGCTGGTCATCGATCTCGCCAGCGAGCCCGCGTCGCTCGACCCGCACGTCCAATGGAACCCGGACAGCTACTGGGTCTACCGCAACATCTTCGACAACGTCGTGACGCGCGACGACGACGGCAAGATCATCCCGCAGATCGCCACCTCCTGGAAAGCGATCGACGACAAGACGATCGAGTTCACGCTGCGCAGCGACGTGAAGTTCCACGACGGCACGGCGATGACAGCCGACGACGTCGCCTTCACCGTCAAGCGCATCACCGATCCCGCCTTCAAGAGCCCTCAGCTCGACCAGTTCAACAAGATCGTCGCGACCGAGGTCGTCAACCCGACGACGATCCGCTTCAAGACCGACAGCGTATACCCGGTGCTGATGGCGCAGCTGACCAAGCTCAGCGTCGTGCCGAAGGCGCATGTCGAGAAGGTCGGCAACGAGGCCTTCAACGCCGGCCCGGTCGGTAGCGGCGCCTACAAGTTCGGCTCGCAGCAGCGCGGCGTGAAGACGACGCTCGCGCGCAACGACGCCTACTGGGGCCAGAAGGGTGCGTTCCCGGCGGCCGAGTTCCGGCCGGTGCCCGATGCCGCGACCCGCATGGCCGACCTCCGCTCCGGCAAGGCCGACATCATCGTCACGATCAACGCCGACCACGCCAAGGAGCTGAAGGCTGACGCCAACACAAAGGTGTTGAGCGTGCTCAGCGAGCGCGTCGCCTACTTCATGCTGAACTCGCTGACCGGCCCGACCTCGGATCTCCGGGTCCGCCAGGCGATCTCCGCGGCGATCGACCGCCAGGGCATCATCGACGGCCTGATGGGCGGCTACGACAAGCCGGTCGCGACCATGCTGTCGCCGGTCCATGTCGGATATTCCGACGGCTTCAAGGGTCCGGTCTACGATCCCAACAAGGCCAAGGAGCTGCTGAAGGCGGTCGGTGCCCCGGCGCAGGGTACCTTCACGCTGTTCACCTCGCCGGTCTTCGACCAGCGCATCGTCGTCGCGATCCAGCAGATGCTGCGCGACGTCGGCCTCAAGGTCGAGATCACCTCCAGCGACTTCGCCAACTGGCTGAAGCGCGCCCAGTCCTCGCCGCAGGAGTTCGGCGAGGTCACCTTCAGCCGCTGGTCGTGCGGCTGCCAGGACGCCGACGGCATCCTCTATCCGCTCTATCACTCGAAGAGCCAGTGGGCGAAGTCGAACAACCCGGCGATGGACGCGGAGCTCGACGCCGGCCGCGCGACCCTCGACGAGGCAAAGCGCATCGCGCACTACAAGAAGGCCAACGAGCTGGCCGAAGCGACGGTGCCGCTGGTGCCGCTCTACCAGGCGGCCATTCTCTACGGCGCCCGCAAGGAGCTGCGCTGGAAGCCGACGCCGAACGAGAGCTTCTTCATCAACCGCATCGGCTGGGACGGCTGATCGGCTGACATCGAGTCCGTAACTTCATCCCCACCCTGCCCTCCCCCATCAAGGGGGAGGGTTTCTCTTTTTTGCCTCCGGCTCTTGTCCCCTCCTCCGGCGTGAGAGAGGGTTAGGGTGGGAGCGATGAAGCGTTGCAATCTTCGAAATGCGAGTATCTGACATGGCCGCGATGAGCTGGGGTGACGAGTTCCAAGGCAAGCGCGTCGTCGTCACCGGCGCCTGCGGCATCTACGGCCGCTGGATCGCCAAGGCCTTCGACGCAGTGGGCGCGAAAATCTGTCTCTCGGACGTAAAAGGCGACGACCTCGCCAAGTTCGCAGGCGAGCTGAACCTCTCGGCCAAGGGCGGTCTCACCCACAAGACCGACCTGACCGACGCCGCCTCGATCGACGATCTCGTCGCCAGCGTCGCCAAGGCCTGGGGCGCCGCCGACATCGTCGTCAACAATGCCGGCATCTATCCGAGCGGCTTCCTCCTCGACATCGACGCCAAGGAGTGGGACCGCATCATCGGCGTGAACCTCCGCGCTCCATTCCTGGTCTCGCGGGGCTTCGCCAAGCTGATGATCCAGCACAAGGTCAAGGGCAGCATCGTCGACATCTCGTCGGGGGCGTCGCGCAAGATGCGGCGCACGGTGGCGCCCTACTGCCTTTCGAAGACGGCGCTCGACCGCCTCAACAAGGGCTTCGCGATCGAGCTCGCCGAGTTCGGCATCCGCGTCAACATCGTCGAGCCCGGCTTCGCGCCGGGATCGACCGCGAGCCCCCTCACCCAGGCGCATGTCGAAGCGACGCTCCAGCAGATCCCGCTCGGCCGCGCGACCTTGCCGAACGAAGCACCCGATGCGGTCCTCTTCCTCTGCTCGAGCAAGGCCGCGTATATCACCGGGACCACTCTGACCGTCGACGGCGGCAACTCGATCGGCAGCCTCGCCGTCCACCAGGACAAGAAGCATCCCGGGTGACGCTTCGTTGAAGCGCACCGTCGTCTCCAGGCGCGGCGTCGTCGCCGCCCAGCATCCCGCCGCCGCCGAAGCCGGGCTTCGCATGCTGGAAGCCGGCGGCAATGCGGTCGACGCCGCGATCGCGGCAACCGTCGCGGTCGGTGTCGTCGAACCGTGGCTGAGCGGGCTCGGCGGCGGGGGATTGATGCTCGTCAGGCTCTCTTCTGAGCGACGGACCCATGGCATCGACTTCTCGATGGTCTCGCCGCGTCGGCTCGATCCCGCGCGCTATCCGCTCGCGACCGGCACCGACTCCGGCCTCTTCCAATGGCCGAGGGTCGACGGCGATCGCAACATCCTCGGGCCCGAAGCGGTGTGCATTCCCGGCACCGTCGCCGGGCTCGGCCTCGCCGCCGAGCGCTTCGGACGCCTTTCGTGGCCTGCCTTGATCCGGCCGGCGATCGAGCTCGCGGAGGCCGGGCTTCCCGTCGACTGGTTCACGGAGCTCACCATCGGCGTCGAGACCGGTCTCGATGCCTTTCCGTCGACCCGCGCGATCTTCCTGCCGGACGGCAAGGCTCCGAGAGCGGACACCGGGATCCGGCTCGCCAACCCGGCGTTGGCGGCGACGCTGCGTCGCCTCGCCGACGCCGGCCCGCGCGATTTCTACGAGGGTGGCATCGCCCAACGGATCGCTAGCGATCTCGCCGCGCAGGGCAGCGTGCTCGACCGCGAAGATCTCGCCGGGTATGAGGCGCGCCTGGTCGAGCCGGCCTCGCTCGACTATCGCGGCACCGAGATCGCGGCGATGCCGGGGCTCACGGGCGGGCCGACCTATCTCGCGGCGATGCGGTCGCTGCTCGCGGCGATCGAGCCGGGTGCGATGCCGACACCGGAGACCTTCGTCGCCTTTGCACGCGGGATCACTGCCGCATATGCCGACCGCCTGTCGACCTACGGTCATGCCGGCCTCACGCACGATCCGGGCTGCACGTCGCATGTCAGCGTCATCGACGCCGACGGCAACATGGTCTCGCTGACCAACACGCTACTCGCCCGCTTCGGCTCGAAGCTGGTTCTGCCCTCGACCGGCCTTCTCATGAACAACGGTATGATGTGGTTCGACCCGCGGCCCGGCACCGCGAACGCGATCGCCGCGGCGAGACGCCCCCTCGCCAACATGTGCCCATTGCTGGCGACGCGCCGAGGCGAGCCTTCGTTCGTCATGGGTGCCGCAGGAGGCCGCCAGATCGTGCCGGCGCTGGTGCAGATCGCCTCGTTCCTGCTCGATTTCGGCATGCCGGTCGAGGAAGCAATCCGGATGCCCCGGCTCGACGCCAGCACCGCGACCGTGATCTGCGATGACCGCATGGGACCCGCTCACGTCGCTGCGATCGCGAGATCGTTCCCGGTCTCGCGGGTCACGGACACAGTCTATCCGGTGCAGTTCGGGGTCCCCAATGCCGTGATCCGCGCGGACGGCATCAACACCGGCATGGCGCATCCGACCACGCCGTGGCCGGTCGCGCTCGCCGAGGGCTAGCCCAGCTCCTTCTGGAGCTCGTCGAGCATGTGGAAGGCGGTGTTCGCCGCCGGCACGCCGCAATAGATCGCCTGCTGCAGCACGATCTCCTTGAGATCGTCGGTCGAGAAGCCGCCTTCGACGAGGGCGGCGCGCGCATGCATCCGGAACTCATCCCAGCGCGACAGCGCCAGCAGCGTGCCGATCACCAGGATGCGGCGGGTGCGGATGTCCAGGCCGGGGCGAGTCCAGATCTCGCCCCAGGCGTAGCGCGTGATCAGGTCCTGGAACTCGCGCGTGAGGTCGTTGGTCTTGGCGACCGAGCGGTCGACATGCGCCTCGCCCAGCACCTTGCGGCGGACCTTCATGCCGGCGGCATGCCGCTCCTTCTCATCCATCTCCGCTCTCCCTGGCCAGCACGCGCCCGACGAACTCGGACGACGCCCCGAGATAGGCCTCCGGCATCACCAGCACCTCGATCTCGTCGGGGCTGAGGGAGCGCGAAATCTGCGGGTCTTCGCTGAGTATCTCGCGCAGGGGGCGCTTCTCCGATACGGACTTCCGACACGCCGCCTCGACCAGCTCATGCGCCCTGGCCTTGCCGAGCCGACTGCCCAAGGTCGCCGAGACAGCCTCGGCCAGCACCAAGCCGCCGGTCACCTCGATGTTGGCGCGCATCCGCGCCGGATCGACGACGAGTCCCTCGAGCGCCTCCGCGGTCGCGCGCGCGGCACCGCCGGTGATCCGGATCAGCTCCGGCAACGTCTCCCATTCCGCCTGCCAGCCGCCGAGACCGCGCTCGTGCTCCTGATCCATCGACCCGAGCATCGTCGCGACCAGTCCCGGCGCCCGCGCCGCCGCGGCGAGCGCGACCGACGCCGAGACCGGGTTGCGCTTGTGCGGCATGGTCGAGGAGCCACCGCGGCCTGCCGCCGGCGCCTCGTAGGCTTCGCCGATCTCCGTCTGCCCCATCAGCGCCAGGTCGCGGGCGATCTTCCCGAGCACGCCGGCCGCAAGGCCCAGCGTCGTCGCCAGGGCGACGAGGCGGTCGCGATGCGCGTGCCAGGGCATGTCGGGCACCGGAAGGCCGAGCCGGTAACCCAGCACCCGCGCGACCTCCGGCCCGTCGGCGCCGAGCGAGGCGAGCGTGCCGGCCGCACCGCCGAACTGCAGGACCAGGGCTGTATCGAGATCCGCGTCGAGGCGCACCCGCACGCGGCGCAACGCTTCGAGCCAGCCCGCCGCCTTGAGCCCGAAGGTCACCGGCACCGCCTGTTGCATCCAGGTCCGTCCGATCATCGGCGTCGACGCGTGCGTCCGGGCGTGTCCCGCGGCGGCAACCGCCGCGCGCGCCAGATGCGCCGCGATCGGCGGGACCGCCTTCTTGAGCTGGAGCACGAGGCCGGTGTCGATGATGTCCTGGCTGGTCGCGCCCATATGGACGAACCGCGACGCATCCGCATTGATCTGGACGACCTGCTTCGTCAGCGCCTTGACCAGAGGGATCGCGAGGTTTCCGGCCCGGGTCGCCTCCTCTGCGAGCGTCGGAATGTCGTAATGCGATGCCTTGCCAGCCTCGCGGATCGCCGCCAGCGCGTCGGTCGGCACCAGGCCGAGATCGGATTCCGACTCGGCCAGCGCCACCTCGACATCGAGCATCGCCTGCAGCCGTGCCTCGTCGGAGAGGGCGGCGTCGACCGCGGGATCGCCGAACAGACGAGAGGTGAGCGCGCTCACGGGGCGAAGAAGACGGTCTCGTCCTTCCCCTGCAGCACGATGTCGAAACGGTAGCGGTCGTCGGCGACGCGCCTGGCGATCAGTGTCGGCACGCGCTCGTCCGCCACCAGCTCGAGGATCGGGTCTTGCTCGTTGGCGGCCTCGCCCTCGAAGTAGATCCGCGTGACCAGCCGCGTCAGCAGCCCGCGCGCGAACACGCCGACGACGAGATGCGGTGCCTGCTGGCGGTTGCCCGGGCCCGGCACCGGCCCCGGCTTCACCGTGGTCAGGTGGAAGCGACCTTCCGCATCGGTCGCCGCGCGCCGGAAGCCGTCGAACGGCTTCTCGGTCCCGGCACGCTCGTCCTCCGGATGGTGATATCGGCCGGACGCGTCCGCCTGCCAGGTCTCGATCAGCGCGTCCGGCACCGCGGCGCCTGCCCCGTCGCGCACGGTTCCCTCGATCGTGAGGCGCATACCCTCGCACGATCCCACGATCTCGTTGCAGCCGTCGAAGATCAGGCCGAAGCGGAAGAACGGTCCGACGGTCTGGAAGGGCGTGGCGGTCATCCTTGCGCTTCCATCGGTGTCGCGTTGCGGCCGCGCACGATCATGTCGAAGCGGTAGCCGAGCGCCCATTCGGGCTTGGTCAGGTTGAAGTCGAAGGCGGACACCATCCGCTCCCTCGCCTTCGGATCTCTGGTCGAATTGAAGATCGGGTCGTGCGCGAGCAGCGGATCGCCCGGGAAGTACATCTGCGTGATCAGCCGCGTGAGGAAGCTCGGACCGAAGATCGAGAAGTGCAGATGCGCCGGCCGCCAGGCGTTGTTGTGGTTCCGCCAGGGATAGGCGCCCGGCTTGATCGTGACGAAGCGGTAGCGGCCCTCGGCATCGGTGATCGCGCGGCCGGCGCCGGTGAAGTTGGGATCGAGCGGCGCGTCGTGCTGGTCACCGTCGTGGCGATAGCGGCCGGCGGCGTTCGCCTGCCAGAGCTCGACCAGCGTGTTCGGGATCGGGCGTTCGTCCTCGTCCAGCACCAGGCCCTCGACGATGATCCGCTCGCCCTGCGCTGGCGACTTTCCCTGCATCGTCAGATCGATCTCAGGCGGCCCGAAGCGCTCGAAGCCGGATACCGGCCCCGTGATCTCCGACAGCGTCTGCGGGATCGCGACCGGGGCCTGCTTCGGGTGGCGGAGCCTGGTCGAGCCGTAGCCCTCGAAGTCGTTCGGCGGATGGGCGCCGGGGGCAATCGGGCGATAGGGTCTGAGGCCGGTCATGCGCGCGGTTCCGTTGAAGATCCGGCCCTCATGTTAGCAGCCCGTTCGCCGATTGCGTCCGGCAATTGCCGGCCCCCAAGGGCCCGTGGCAGGGTGCCGATCCCGCCGATTTTCTTTCCTTCCAGCGAGATTTCCATGGCCGCCAGCTACCACCGGATGACGCCTGCCAACCTCAAGAAGGCGATCATGCTCGTCTTCGCCCAGGTCGGCAGCAGCACGCGCGAGCAGGAGCTGACCGCCGATCACCTGGTCGCGGCCAACCTCTCCGGCCACGACTCCCACGGCGTCGGCATGATCCCGGCCTACCTGCTGGCCTGGCGCGAAGAGAAGCTGACGATCAACGCCAAGCACACGATCGCGGTCGACTCTGGTCCCATCCTCACCGTCGACGGCGGCCTCGGCCTCGGCCAGGTGATCGCGTACGACGCGATGAACCTCGCGATGGAACGGGCCAAGCAGATGGGCATCTGCGTGCTCGGCATCCGAAACGCGCACCATACCGGCCGCATCGGCCACTGGGCCGAGCAGTGCGCGGCCAAGGGCTTCGTCTCGATGCACTACGTCGCGGGCTTCGCCGGCGTGACCTCGGTCGCGCCTTTCGGCGGCAGCCAGACGCGCTTCCAGACCAATCCCTACTCCGCGGGATTCCCGCTGCCGGGCCGCCCGCCGATCATCCTCGACTTCGCCACCTCGAAGATCGCGATGGGCAAGGTCCGCGTCGCCTTCAACAAGGGCGAGCAGGTGCCGGAGAACTGCCTGATCGATGCCGAGGGCAAGCCGACCCGCGATCCAGGCGTGATGTACGCACCGCCGGAGAAGCGCGGCGCGCTTTTCACCTTCGGCGAGCACAAGGGCTCGGGTCTGGCGATGATCTGCGAGCTGTTCGCTGGCGCGCTCACCGGCGGGGGTACCACGTATCCGGGCAACTACGAGAACCGGCCGATCATGAACAGCATGCTGTCGATCATCGTCGAGCCGACCAGGCTCGGCGGCGGCGACAATGTCGGCGCCGAGGCCAACCGCTTCGTCGACTGGGTCAAGTCGTCGAAGCCGCTGCCGGGTGTCGAGGAGGTGCTGGTCGCGGGCGAGCCCGAACGCAAGCGACGCGCCGAGCGCGAGCGGGACGGCATCCCGGTCGACGCCACGACCTGGGAAGAAGTTTCAAAGGCAGCCGAAGCCGCCGGCCTCAAGCGCGCCGATCTCGACAAGGCCGCCGGTATCGGCTGATGTCGAAGACCGCGCTCTCCTGGTCGGAGTGGTCGTCTCTCGACGCGATCGCGCTCGGCAAACGCATCCGCGCAGGCGAGATCACGGCCCGGGAAGCGGCGCAGCAGGCCGCCGCCGGCATCGCCAAGCTCAATCCGAAGCTGAGAGCGGTGCTGGAGGTGTTCGAGGACGTCGTCGCCAATCCCGACACCGACGGCCCCAGCCGCAATGGCCCGTTCTACGGCGTACCGCTGCTGCTCAAGGACGTGCTGTCGGGCCTCAAGGGCCGGAAGCTCGAGAACGGCTCGCGGCAGTTCCGCGGTAACGTCGCACAAGCGACCGACCCGTTGATCGAGAACTACCTCGGCATGGGCCTCGTGCCGATCGGGCGCTCCACGACGCCCGAGTTCGGCTGGACCTTCGACACCACCACCGACTACCTCGACGAGCTCATCGTCACGCGCAGCCCCTGGAACCTGGACCGTACCCCCGGCGGATCGTCGGGCGGCTCGGCGGCGATGGTGTCGGCCGGCGTGCTGCCGATAAGCATGGCGTCCGACGGCGGCGGCTCGATCCGCATCCCGGCGTCGTTCTGCGGGCTGGTCGGGCACAAGCCCTCGCGCGGCCTGGTGCCGCGCAATCTCTCCTCCAGCGAGTACATGACGCGCCACGTCTACGAGAGCGTGGTGACGCGGACCGTGCGCGACACGGCCCTCGCCCTCGACGGGCTCGCAAAGGGTGCGGAGGGCGGCTTCTTCATCCGGCTGACGCCAGCCGTTCCCTCCTTCCTCGCCGCGATCGGCGATCCGCCGAGGCGGTGGCGGATCGGATTCTCCTGCGGCCCGTGGGGTGCTGCGTCTCCGGTCGATGCCGCCGTCGTCCAGCGGCTCGGCGAGGTCGCGAAACTGCTGGAGAGCCTCGGGCACACGGTCGAGGAGGTGAAGGACGCCGACATCTGCGATTTCGAGATGCTCCGGCGTGGCTACACGACCCACGGTCGCGCCGTCCGTCGCGGCCATATCGAGACGGCACGGCTGCGTGGCGTGAGCCTCGAAGATCTCGCCAAGCAGATGTCGCCGACCTACTACCAGCACCTGCTCGCTTCCCAGGAGACGACGCTGTTCGACCTGCAGCGCGCCTTCGCCGAGAACAACGCCTCTACCCGCAGCTTCGGCAAGGCGATGGCCACGTACGATGCGCTGCTGACGCCCACGCTCTCGATCCGCGTGCCAAAGGCCAACGGTCCCTACTCGCCCTACAGCCAGGAACCGTATGCCACGTGGTTCGAGCGTCTCTACGACGCCTGCCGCTACACCATCCCGGGCAACGAGACCGGGATGCCGTCGGTCTCGGTGCCGGCCGGCCTCGATGCGGACGGCCTGCCGATCGGTGCGCTGCTCCACGGCAGGTTCGGCCGCGACGACATGGTGCTGAGGCTGGCCGCCCAGATCGAGGCGGCGAAGCCGGAGTGGTTCTCGCCACGACCTCGCCACCACATCACAGCCGCCCCCTAGAATTTCGGTCCTGCCCGCCTTCCCTTGACGCCCTCGCCGTCGCCTCGCCACGCTTCGAGGCAGGAAATCCCCAAGGAGGCGGCGATGACGAAGCAGGCTCTGTCGTGGTCGGAATGGGCGTCGACGGATGCGCTGGGCTTGGCCGACCTCGTCTCCAGGAAGAAGGTTTCGGCAAAGGACGTCGCCGCCCAGGCCAAGGCCGGCATGGAGACCGCCAATCCGACCCTCGAAGCGGTGCTCGAGATCTTCGAGGACGTCGTCGCCAATCCCGACAAGGACGGCCCGAACAAGGATGGCGCCTTCTACGGCGTGCCGCTGCTGCTGAAGGACATCGGCTCCGGCCTCAAGGGCCGGAAGCAGGAGTCGGGCTCGAAGCTGCTGCGCGACTTCGTCGTCGCCGAGACCGACCCGCTGGTCGCCAACTTCCTCGGCGGCGGGCTGGTGCCGATCGGCCGCTCGACCACGCCCGAGTTCGGCATGACCTTCGACACCACGACCAGCTATCTCGACAAGGTCATCACCACCCGCAACCCCTGGAACCTGAAGCACACGCCCGGCGGGTCGTCCGGCGGATCGGCGGCGATGGTCTCGGCCGGCGTGCTGCCGATCAGCATGGCCTCCGACGGCGGCGGTTCGACCCGCATCCCGGCGTCCTTCTGCGGCCTGGTCGGGCACAAGTCGTCGCGCGGCCTTGTGCCCCGCCAGATCGGCGGCAGCGACTATCAGTCCCGCCACGTCAACGAAGGCGTGGTCACGCGCTCGGTCCGCGACACGGCGGCGGCGCTGGATGCGATCGGCCACGGACCCCAGGGCGGCTTCTTCGTGCGCGTGACGCCGGCGGTGCCGTCGTTCCTCGACGCGCTGAAGGACGTGCCGAAGGGCTGGAAGATCGGCCTCTCGACAGGTTCCTGGGGCCGCGCGACGCCGGTCGACGCCCAGGTCGCCGCCCGCATCGGCGAAGTCGGCAAGCTGCTGGAAAGCCTCGGCCACACGGTCGAGGAAGTGAAGGACGAGCAGGTGTGCGACTGGACCGCGATGTGGCGGGGCTACATCACGCACTGGATCACCAGCCGCATGGCTCACCAGGGCCTCGCCCGCAGCCGCAACGTCGACGTCTCCCGCATCAAGGACTTCATGGTGCCGATGGTCTGGCGCCATTTCGAGGCGGCGCAGACCTACAAGCTGGTCGACCTCATGAACGCGATGAACGACAACAACATCGTCACCCGCGCCTTCGGCAAGCTGATGGACAAATACGACATGCTGCTGACGCCGACCTTGGCGGTGCGCGTGCCGGAGGCGAACGGCCCCTACTCCCTGCTGCGCGACGAGCCGTTGACGGGATGGATGGATCGCCTGGCGGATGCCTGCCGCTTCACCATGCCGGGCAACGAAACGGGCGTGCCGGCGATCTCGGTGCCGGCGGGGCTCGACACGGACGGATTGCCGATTGGCGCCCAGCTGCACGGAAAGTTCGGCCGCGACGACATGGTGCTGCGTCTTGCGGCGCAGATCGAGGCCGCCAAGCCGGAATGGTTTACCGCTCGGCCAAAGAACCACATAGCGGCCGGCACCTGGAAAGCCTGAGATGATCACGAACCGTTGCGCTCCGGCGTCGCGACGGTTCGTTGACCTCGAAGGTGGTGGTCGAGCGTTGGACTTGCTGCCACATTCGAGACGATGCGATCGACCGCCACTTACCGCCGGACGCTGACGGCTATCGCCGTTTCGGCCGCGGTCGCCGTGACGGCGATCTGGGCGGCGGCGATCACGCTCGCTACCGCCGATCGCCGCGACGTGCTTCGCGATGCCGAGACCGAGCTGATCGGCACGCAGAACGCGATCGCGGCCCAGGTCGAGCGCACCTTCGAGAACGGACGCTTTCTCCTGGCTGCCGTCGACCTCTGGCTCGGCGATGCGGGCAATCAGCGTCCCCTCGCCCAGCTCTCGTCATGGATATCGAGGCTCGAGAGCGTGCAGGAGGTCCCGCCTTCCGTTCATCTCCTGGACGAAGGCGGCAACGTCGTCCGCTACGGCGACCCGCGCGACGATGCCGTCAACGTCCGCGATCGCGACTATTTCCAGGCGCTTCAGCACCTGTCGCCAGGCGCTCACTTCGTCGGCGCGCAGGTCATGGGACGCGACAGCGGCCGTAACATCATCCCGCTCGCGACCAGGGTTCCGGCCAATCACTATGGCATCGACTATGCGGTCGCCTCGATTCCGACCCAGGGCCTGATAGAAGCCTTCGACGGGCTGCTGGTCACGGCCCCCGGCACGGTGGGGATCATCCGGGACGACGGCATGTTCCTGCTGAGGACTCCCGACGCCGAAGGCGTCACCGGCAAGAAGCTCGACCTGACCGGCATTCTCGGCGTGACGGCGGACTCCCCGCGCGTCGGCTTCCTCACGCAAGGCCTGCTCGACGGCCGGGAAGCGATGACGGCGTATTCGCGGCTGAGCTCGCTGCCGCTCTAAGTCTACGGCACCTTCAAGATGGCCGATCTGCTCGCCAAGGCCGATGATAGGGCGCGGCCCAAGGTCCTGGCAGCCGTCCTGGCGACCATCGTCGTCGCGATCGGCGCCGGCCTTCTCGGATTCCTGATCCTGCAGCGAGAGAAAGAGGCGAAGCGCGTCGCCGATGCGCTGGTCGCCGCCGACGAGGCGAATGCTGCCAAGACCCAGTTCCTCGCCAATGTCAGCCACGAACTCCGGACGCCGCTGAATGCCGTCATCGGCTTCTCGGAAACGCTGGCGGCGCAGATCTTCGGGCCGCTGTCGACGCGCTACCGCGGATACGCCGAGGACATCCTGTCGTCGGGTCGGCATCTGCTCAGCATCGTCGACCAGCTTCTCGACATGGCGTCGATCGAGGCGCGGCGCGAGCATCTTAGGCCCGAGCCCGTGCAGGTCGACGAGATTGCCGACGAAGTCGCGCAGATGATGCGCCCGATGGCTGACCAACGCGGCATCCGTGTCCTGGTGCGCCGTCCGGAAGAGCCGATCACGATCGAGACCGACAGCCGCTGCGTCCGCCAGATCCTGATCAACCTGATGAGCAACGGGATCCGCTTCTGCCGCTCCGGCGGCGAGGTCTCGCTCTCCTGGAACCGCGAGGGCGCCGGCGTCGGCGTGGCGGTCCAGGACCAGGGCCCCGGCATCGAGGAAGAGGATCTGCCGCGGATATTCGACCTGTTCTGGCAGGGCGAGGATGCCTATGCCCGCCGCCACGGCGGCATCGGCCTCGGACTGCCCCTGACCAAGACGCTGACGACGGCGCTCGGCGGCACGATCTCGGTCACCAGCGAGCTCGGCGTCGGGAGCCGCTTCGTCGTGCGGCTCCCCGACGCCCTGCCGGACTAGGCGGCCATCGTCTTCAGCAATGCGATCGCTTCCTTCTCCAGGACCTCGGCCGCGGTCGGCGCATAGGGCGTCGCCCATTCGGTCTCGTAGCCGCCCTCGGAGTATGCATCGGCAACCGGCACATAGCCCTGCCAGCCGTTGGAGTACCCGGCGAACTGGACCACCGGCAGCGGCGAGGCTTCGCGGACACGGGCACCGATCTTGGAGAACGGCTCCAGCGGCGAGCCGATCAGGGCCACGTTCCCGAGACGGATGCCATGAAGGTCGACGCTCATATGCGTCTGGCCCTGGGTGAGCCTCGCCCAATGGGCGTTCATCGCCGCCCGCTTGGACTTGGCGTTGGTGTCCGAGATCTCCTGCTTGGAAGCCTTGGTCTTGTCGATCGAGACCATCGCCTTGGCCAACCGCTCCGCCTCGGCGGTGGCGTCGGCCGCCGAGCCGTAGTTGCGCACCGGCAGCTTGGCCTGCCGCGTCGTCACGATCAGCTTGGTCTCCACCTCAGGACCCGTGTCCTCGGCCCAGAGGCCGAGCGGCGCGCCCGACTCCACCACCGCCTCGAAGCGGCGGATGATCGGCCGCGTGCGCAGTCCCATCAGCACCCGCGCCGCTTCCGATCCCAACCGCGTGCCGATGCGGCGCGGGACCTGCACGTCGCCGGTGAGGCCCTGCTCTGGCATCTGATCGCCGGCACACCCCTGCAGGAACAGGCACGGGGCGCCGGTGAGCTGCTGCACCACGCGCTTCACCGTGCCTGGATAGTCGGGACTGATGAGGCGGTTCTGGTGCGCCAGCGTGATCGGGTGCGTGCCGAAGCCGACGATGGAGGCGATTGGGGTCTCGTCCATGTCGTCGATGCGGACGACAGTGACGGTATCGTCGACGTAGCCGCCGCGGTTCTCCGCCACCAGCACGGCGCCGGACGGGCCCTTGAAGCGGCGGTTCACGGTGACGTCGCTCTTGCCGTAGCCGCCGGCGACGCGCGCCTGCTTCGGCGCCATCATCGCTTGGCGCACCGACCCCACGAGCTGGGCCCGCACGTACTCCTGATAGGCCGGGACCAGCTCGGCGCCGGGAAGCCCGCTGGTACCGCCGAACGAGGAACCGAGGCTCCACGGCGGGCCGGCATGCGTATGCGTAAAGGCAAGGCGCACCGCTTCCGGAGGCACGCCGGCGGTGTCGCCGATGAGCTTCCGGAGTTCGTCCGCCTCGTCCATCTGGAAGTTGCCGAAGTCGACGTCGACGATGACGGCGGTCGTATTCTCGTCCGACACGATCATCGTCGTCGCCCACATCTCCATGTCGATGCCTTCGGCACGGTCATGGACGCGAGCGCCCCAGTTGACATGGGCGATGCCGACGGGCGGCGTGATGTCGGTGCGGCCGACACCGACTCGAAGCTTGGACATGTCGTCTCTCCTCTAATTCAGGCGGCGCGCGCGGCGACCGCCTCGATCTCCACCAAAAATTCCGGCCGGGCGAGCCCGGCGACGATCACGAAAGTCGATGCCGGGAAATCGGGTCCGGGCATATGTCTCTGTCGAGCCGCGCGGACCGCCGGGATCAGGTCTCGGTCGACGACGTAGGTCGTCGTCTTGACGAGATCGGCCGTCGTCATGCCACCGGCTTCGAGGACGCGGCCGATATTCTCCCATGCGACATCGGCCTGCGCTTCCGCATCGCTTGCGAGCGTGCCGTCCGGCGCGATGCCGAGCTGGCCGGAGACGAAGACCCAGCGCAGCCCCTTCTCGACCGCGATCCCGTGACTGTAGGCGCCAAGCGGCGGCGCCATGGTCGACGGGTTGAGGCGCTCGTGCATCGCGGCTCAGCTCCGCGGGCGGACGCCCATGCCGTGCAGCCTATCCTTCATCCGGTCGGTCGCGGCGGTGATGGCCGCGGCAATCGCCGGCTCGACGCTCTTGTGGCCGGCTTCGAGCACCCAGGTGAACTCGGCCTCGGGCCAAGCCTTGTGAAGCTTCCAGGCGACGTAGGGGCGCGTGGTCTGGTCGTAGCGGCCCTGGATGATCGCACCGGGGATATGGCGGATCTTGGACACGCCATCGATCAGCTGGTTGGGCTTCAGGTAGAACTTGTTGACGCAGTAGTCGGTCCAGAAGCGTGCCAGCGGCATGCAGGCCTCGGGTGCCAGCCCACCCGGCAGCGCCGACGGATCCTCGCGGAACGGAATGGTGAAGCAGCTGTACGTGGCCAGCGCGCGCGCCGCCGGCAGGGACACCTTGGGGTCCGGATCGAGGGCGCGCTTGTGATAGGCCTTCAGCAGGTCGCCGCGCTCGGCCTCGGGAATGAAGCTCGCGAGCTCCCACCAGCGCTCGGGGAAGATGTTCTTCTGGCCGTTCCACCACCAGTCGACCTCGTCGTCGCCGCCGGTGAAGATGCCGCGGATGACGATGCCGTGGCAGCGGTCCGGGTGGTTCTGGGCGTAGTGAAGCGACATGAAGCTCGACCAGGAGCCGCCCGTCACCAGCCACTTCTCGACGCCCATCTCCTTCCGCACCTTCTCGTAGTCGGCGAGGATGTGGGCTGTGGTGTTGTTGGTGAGCTGGCCGTTCGAAGACGACTTGCCGGTACCGCGCTGGTCGAAGACGATGATGTCGAAGAAGTCCGGATCGTAGTTGCGGCGGTTGTCCGGCACCGTGCGCCCGCCGGGCCCGCCATGGGTGAAGATCACCGGCACGCCTTTCGGATTGCCCGACCGCTCCCAGTAGAGCTCATGCATGTTGTCGACTTTGAGCTTGCCGGTGGTATGCGGCTCGAGCGGCGGATAAAGGGCGGGCGAAGCCATCGAAAGCATCTCCGTGACGTGAGACCGGCGGCGCCGAGGGGCGCCGCCGGTCGAATCTACGCTATGCGGACGAGATCAGTCCTTGGTGATGTTGAACAGCACCAGCTTCGAGGTCGGAAGCACGCCGGAGACGTTCTTCCGCCAGGCGTAGGGCTGGTCGTTCTGGCCGGTCATGACGTAGGGCACGACCTCCCAGAGGCGCCGGTGCAGCTTGTCCAGCGACGCCATCCGCTCTTCCTTGGTCTGGGCGGCGATGAAGGCGTTGCGCAGCTTCTCCGCCTCCTCGTCGGAGGCCCAGCCGGCCCAGCTCGAGTCCGTCGACATGTTGGTGCCGAGGTTGGTGAGCGGGTTGTGCCAGGTCGACCATGAGCCGGTGGCGGCCCACAGGTGCCAGCCGCCGTTCTCGCCGGGCTTGTTCTTGTTGCCGCTGAAGCGCGTCACCATCGTGCCCCAGTCAACCATCTCGAGCTCGACGTTGACGCCGATCTTGCGGAGGGCGTCGACATAGACCTCGGTGATGGCGCCGATGTTGGCGATCTCGCGCGTCCCGATGACGTAGATCTTCTCGCCCTTGTAGCCGGCCTCGGCGAGCAGCGCCTTGGCCTTGGCGGGATCCGGCTTCTGGTACGGCTCGGAACCGACGGTCGTGCCGTAGGCCGATCCGCAGACGAAGTAGCTGTAGCAGGTGTTCCACCACTTCTTCTCGCCGAAGCCGGCGGTCAGGAAGTCCTCCTGCGGTGCGATCAGCGCCAGCGCCTGCCGGGCCTTGACGTTGTTGAACGGCGGATGGAGCGCGTTCGGACGGAAGAAGCCGAAGCCGCCGACCGGATGCACCTTCGCGACGACGATGTCCTTGTTCTTTTCGAGCAGGGGCACGATGTCGCCATTCGGCATGTCGATCATGTCGACCTCGCCCTTGATCAGGGCGTTGGCCGAGGTCTGCGCGTCCGGGATGACCTTGAAGATGAGGCGGTCGACCTTCGCCTGCTTGCCGCCTGCCATCGCGTCGGGCGGCTCGGCCCGCGGCACGTAGTCGGTGTTCTTGACGTAGACGACCTCGGAGCCGGGCTTCCACTCGGACGCCACGAACTTGAACGGGCCGGAGCCGATCTGCGCGTCGTTCGGGACGGGCGTGAACGGATCGACCATCGCCTCCTTCTCGCGCATCATCGCCGGGAAGTTGCCCGCGTGGTTGCCGAGCGAGTACTCGACCCACGCATAGGGCGCCTTCATCTTGATGACGAAGGTGTTGGCGTCGGTCGCCGAAACGTCGGCAACGCTCTCGGCCATCTTGCGGCCGATCGGGTCGCGCTTCATCCAGCGGTTGACCGAGGCCACGATGTCCTTCGTGGTCACCGCCGTACCGTCGTGCCACTTGAGGCCCGGACGAAGCGTCATCGTGTAGGTCAGCTTGTCGGGGGAGAGGCTGTAGTTGCCGACCATCTGCGGCTTCGGCTGCAGATCCTTGTCCCAGGCGAAGAGCTGGTCGTAGATGTTGGTCGCGTGCATCGTCGTGATCGTCGCCGCCGCCTGCAGCGGATCGAGCACGCGCAGGTCGGCATGCGGCACGATCGTAAGCGTCTTCTGCGCCGATGCCGGATGCGCGGAAAGTCCAAGGCCGAGGGCCAAGGACACGGCCGTCAGGGCACCTATGCGCCCGGTGGTGGATTTCATCTCGTCGCCTCCCTCATGTGATCCCGCCCGTTGATTGTCGCGGATCGGAAAACCGATCCTCGACGGGCACTGTCCAATCCGCCCCGCGACCTGTCAATTGAGGCCCAAGGCGGCCGAAACCGTCATTGCCGGAAAAGAAAGGGCCGGCGGCATGCCGAAGCCTGCCACCGGCCCCTGGTCCACGTCAGACGCCTATTCCTTGCTGATGTTCCAGAGCACCAGCTTGGAGGTCGGCAGCACGCCCTTGATGTTCTTGCGCCAGGCGTACATCTGGTCGAACTGGCCGGTGACGATGTACGGCATGACCTCGTAGAGGCGCTTGTGCAGCTTCTCGAGGATCTCCATCCGGGTCTTCTGGTCGGTCGCCTCGATGAACGCGACGCGGAGCTTCTCGCCCTCGTCGTCGGTCGGCCAGCCGGCCCAGCTGCCCTCGGCGTTCAGCACGATGCCGACGTTGGTGAGCGGGTTGTGCCAGGTCGACCACGAGTTGGTCGTGGTGAAGATGTTCCAGTGGCCGGGCTGACCGGGAGCCGCCTTGTTGGAAAGGAAGCGGGTCAGCGTCGTGCCCCAGTCCGCCCATTCGATCTCGGCCTTGACGCCGATCTTGTTGAGGGCGGCGGAGAGCACTTCAGCCTGGGCGCCGATCGCCGCGATCTCCTTGGTCGAGGTGATGATGATCTTCTCGCCCTTGTAGCCCGATTCCTCGAACAGCTTCTTGGCACGGGCCGGATCCGGCTTGGTGAAGGTCTCGGAGCCCGCGAGCGAGCCGTAGACCGAGCCGCAGACCAGGAGCGAGAAGCACTCGTTCCAGTTCTTCTGGCCGACCGCGGTCGACATGTAGTCGGACTGCGGGGCGACGAGCGCCAGCGCCTGACGGGCCTTCGCGTTGTTGAACGGAGGATAGAGCGCGTTGGCGCGGATCGCGCCGAAGCCGCCGACCGGCGCCAGCTTCGACACCGTCACCTGGTTGGACTTCTCGAGCTGCGGCTGCACGTCGGCTGCCGGGCTGTCGATGAAGTCCACCTCGCCCTTCAGCAGCGCCGAGGCGGCGGTCTGCGGATCGGGAATGATCTTGAAGATCAGCTTGTCGATGTTCACGCGGCGGCCGCCGGCCATGCCGTCCGGAGCCTCCGGACGCGGCACGTAGTCGGCGAACTTGGCGTAGACGACTTCGTCGCCGGGCTTCCACTCTTCCTTGACGAACTTATAGGGGCCCGAGCCGATCTGCGCGTCGGCGCCGATGGCGGTCATCGGATCGATCAGCGCTTCCTTCTCGCGCATGATCGCGGGGTAGTTGCCGGCGTGGTTGCCGAGCGAGTACTCGACCCACGAATACGGCTGCTTGAGCTTGAAGACGAAGGTCTTGTCGTCGACGATGTCGATCGACGCCAGCACGCCGGCCAGACGCTTGCCGACGCCGTCACGGACCATCCAGCGCTTGACCGAGGCGACCGCGTCCTTCGACGTCACGGCCGACCCGTCGTGGAACTTGAGGCCGGAACGCAGCGTCATCGTGTAGGTGAGCTTGTCGTCCGAGACCTTGTAGTCGCCGACCATCTGCGGCTTCGACTGCAGGTTCACGTCCCAAGCGAAGAGCTGGTCGTAGATGTTCGACGCATGCATCGTCGTGATCGTCGCTGCCGCCTGCAGCGGGTCGAGAATGCGGAGATCGGCATGCGGAACGACATAAACGCTCTTCTGCGCCTCGGCAGGCGCGGCGGTCAGCGCCAGCGCCGCCAGCGGCACGGCCATGAAAGCCAGCCTTTTGCGATAAAGGGTCATCACCACCTCCAGTTGAAAATCCTTGTCATCCGCGCGACGCGGCAACCCTGAACAACTGAGCGACTGTCGAGCCGGCCGGGGAGGCTGTCAATCGCGCCGCCGGGGTCGATGAAATCACGATTGCCTGTAGCGGCCAACGACATCGTCGTTCAGCGAGACACCGAAGCCGGGCGCGTCCGAGAGCGTGATCTCGCCGTTCACCACGGTCGGCTCGCCGTGGAACAGTTCGGAGAAGAAGGTGTCGCCGTCGCGCTGGGGATGCGGGAAGAACTCGGCGAGCGGCATGTTGGCGCTCGCCATCACCAGGTGGAGGTTGTGGTAGTTGTGCGCGTGCGGCACGACCGGAAGGTTGAAGGCCTGTGCCAGCGCCACGATCTTGCGGGCTTCGGTCAGCCCGCCGACCCGGTTCACGTCGAGCTGGACGTAGTCGACGGCACGCCGCTCGATCAGCTCGCGGAAGCCCCAGCGGGTGAACTCGTGCTCGCCACCGGCGACCGCCACGCCCCCTTCCCGCTTGATGCGCGCATATCCCTCGATGTCGTCGGGAATCACCGGCTCCTCGACCCAGGTGAGATGATACGGCTCGAGCATGCGCAGCATCTCGATCGCGTATTGCGCGGTCCAACCCATGTAGGCGTCGGCCATCAGGTCGATGTCGTCGCCGATCGCCTCGCGGACGACCTTCACCAGCTCGAGGTTCTTCTTCATGCCCGGCCGACCATCGGTCGGGCCGTAGCCGAAGCGCATCTTCATCGCCGTGTAGCCGTCCTTGGCGTAGCCGGCCGCGATCTCGGCCAGCCGCTCGGGCTTCTTCATTGCGTAGAGCGAGCTCGCATAGGCGCGGAGCTTGCCTCGCGTCCGGCCGCCGAGGAGGTTGTAGACGGGCTGCTTCGTCGCCTTCCCCATGATGTCCCAGAGCGCGATGTCGATGCCGCTGATCGCCTCGAGCACCAGGCCCTTGCGGCCGATGTTGATGGTGGAGCGGTACATCTTCTCCCACAGGAGTTCGACATCGAAGGGCGAGCCGCCGATCACCAACGGCCCCAGGATATTCTCGACCACCTGGGCCATCGCCTCCGATCCGAGGGCGATACCGCCGAGCCCCTCGATGCCGTCGTCGGTGGTGACCTTGACGATCACCACCGTCACCTTGTCCTTACGCATCTCGATCGGTGCATTGAAGAGGCCGACCGCCATCTCGCGCATCTCGCGGCCCAGGTCGAACAGGACGTCGGTCGGAGTCGTGCTCCACCAGATCGGCGGCGACCATTCGGGCTCGCGGATGCGGATGGCTTCGACCTTGGCGATGCGCATGGGGACTCCGGTCAAAAAGGCGCCGCAGGTCACTCGGCCACGGCCTGGGTGTCAAGCCGGCCCGCTGTTTCGTGGACCGGGCTGCAACCTTGCCCCGGGTCCGCCCCCGCCCCTAGGCTCCCGCATCTTCCAGGGAGACAAGCTTAAATGGCCACTGACACCATTCGCGTCGGCGTGACCCGCGACGCCCTTCTAGGCGACACCGGCAAGACCTTCTTCGACCCGGTCGCGCTCGACATCCTGAAGAACGCCAAGAGCATCTCCTGGGAATATCTCGACGAGGGCAAGAAGATGCTGACCGCGGACGACGCGGCCAAGTACGACATCATCTGCCCGGTCGCCGCCGGCATCGGTGCCGATGCGCTCGGCCGCTCCGACATCCGCCTTAAGCTGGTCGCCGGTTTCGGTGCCGGCTACGACACCCGCGACGTGAAGGCCCTCTCGGCCGCCGGTGTGCTGCTGACCAACAACCCGGATGCCGTCCGCCGCCCGATGGCGACGACGCAGCTGACCTTCCTGCTGGCGCTCGCGCACAAGCTGAACCACAAGGACCGCATCACGCGCGCCGGCAAGTGGACCGACCAGCGCCAGTACTACGGCGTCGGCCTCACCGGCCGCACGCTCGGCTCGATCGGTTTCGGCAACATCGCCAAGGAGCTGTTCAAGATCGCCAAGCCGCTGGACATGAAGTTCATCGCCCACGATCCCTACGCCAATCCCAAGGACGCGGAGGCACTGGGCGTGAAACTCGTGGACTACGACACGCTGTTCCGCGAGTCGGATTTCGCGTGCGTCAACGTGCTGCTGAACGACTCGACGCGGAAGCTGGTCGGCGAGCGGGCGTTCAGCCTGATGAAGCCGACCGCCTACTTTATTTCCGCCGCCCGCGGCCCGATCGTCGACGAGAAGGCGATGTACAACGCGCTGGTGAACAACAAGATCGCCGGCGCCGGCATCGACGTGTTCGAGCAGGAGCCGACCTCGCCGGACAATCCGATCCTGAAGCTCGAGAACGTCTTCGTCTCGCCGCACTCGCTCTGCCATACCGACGAGTGCAACCGTCTGCTGGCCGAAGGCTCGTTCAAGTCGGCGACGGCCTATGCGCGGAAGGAGACGCCGCCGAAGCTGATCAATCCCGACACGCTCCAGCACCCGCGCCAGAAGGCCTGGTTCGGAAAGTAGCCCTGACTCTTCGGCCGGGCGTTGCTGCCTATGCGCGTCAGGCTTCGATCAGCCGATCGGCCTGGATCAGAAGTGTGGGCGGGATCGCCAGGTTCAATGCAGCGGCAGTTCGCATGTTGATGACGAACTCGAACGTCGTCGGCTGCTCGATCGGCAGCGCCGCAGGCGATACTCCCTTCAGGATGCGGTGAACGTAGGACGCGAGCTTTCCGTAGGCTTCCGCAATCCGCGGCCCATATGAACAGAGGGCGCCGTCTTCCGAGAACGGCGCCACCCGGCGACCATCGCGATCCGCTTCGACAGCGCGAAGTCGGCGATGGTCGAGGAGTTCTGGAGGGCGAAGCCATCCGAAGGACCGACATCGCAGGTGGCGGATCCTTCGACATCGCACCAAAGGCAACGGCGAGCTCCTGCTCGCTGCGGGTCTGAAAGTAGTCAATGTCGAGGCGAAGGAGCCGTCCCGCTTGGACGGCGAAGTCCCGTTCGACGCTCTCGCCCGGGTGATGCGGATTGGCGACGACGGCGACCCGGCTCAGTCCCGGAAGGACGTCCTTCAGAATTTCCAGACGCTTGAGGTTGAGCTCGGCGACCATGAGCGTCGTGCCCGTCATGTTCGCGCCAGGTTTGGCAAGGCTCATTGCAAAGCCGGCGGCGATAGGATCTCCGCTGGTCAGGTAGACAATCGGAATTCGAATCCCAAGCCGATGCAGAATGGAAACGGCAACGCCTTGCGCGACAATGACGCCTACGCCAGGGCGTTCGAACTCAGCCGCAAAGTGCGGAACCTTCTGCGCATCATCCTCTCCGAACCGGAAGAGCATCTCGACCGACTGACCCTCGACATAGCCGAGCGCCTCGAAGGCAGAGCGAAAGGCCGCGAGATTCGCCCTAAGGCTCGGTTCGCGCTGAGCCGCAATCTAGCCGACCAGCGGAATACCGTTCGGCCTGGCCCGACCGAGCCGGGGCAGCGCCGCCGCCCCCAAAACGCCCATTACGAAACTGCGTCTCAGCATCTTGCGATCAAGGTATCCGATCCCTTCGTGAATCTTCGAGACATATCGCCGTGAACGATTTCAGCTGAGCGCGAGTTGTTCCGTCCGCTGATTTTCAATCTGGAGAGACCAGAGGAACCATCAATTGGAGAGCGGCGCCCTCTCGACCGCGGTCCGCGGCGCCGCCGACGGCACGCCCTCGACGTTCTTCGGCGGCAGCTGCCTGACCGCGGCGTCGAGCGCGTCGAACAGCGGACCGTCGATCTCCTCGCCCTGCCCCAGCGCGTTGGTCTTGCGGAAGGCGGCGATGGCCACCTTGGTCCGCCGTCCCATCACGCCGTCCGCGGCGCCGATCTGGTAGCCCAGCTGATCGAGGAAGAACTGCACGCGTGCGATCGTACGGCGGTCGACGACCAGGGGCTCGGGCGGAGGCGGCGGAGCGGCGGCGGGCGGAGGCACGGCCGCGACCGACGGCTGCGGCGCAGGCGTCGGCACCGCCTGCGGCAGAGGCGCGGGAGCCGGCGCCGCCGCCTGCGGCGGGAGCGACAGCGTCACCCGAGCGCCCGGCGGTTCATTCCGGCGCTCGGGCCATGGAACGAAGCGCCAGACGCTCCAGCCCAAGGCGGCGATCACGGCAAGCGTGAAAATCCAGCGGAGCGCTCTCAACCCATCTACCTTCTTTCGGGGACGCCCGAGCCTACATCGCCGGCGGCAGGGTCTTGGTTCCCACGCCGTCGACCAGCTTCCTCGCCTCGGCGACATCCATCTGCGTACCCGCGGGCTTGCAGACGATCAGGGTGACCCGTTCGGAGATCTGCGAGCCTGAGCGGATATGCTGGCCGACCACGCAGGGGCGGTCGGAATTCTGCGGCCGATAGTTGAACAGCCGGAACTTCCCTTCGGCATTGCCGCGGAAATACGCCTGCTCGGTCCGAGCGAACACCAGATTCTTGTCCGCGATCCAGTCGAGGTCCTCGACCACGGCCCGCAGTCCCGCGTCTCGCCAGGCGGTGGGGCCGTTGACGAACTCGTACCAGAAGACGCCGAGCATGCCGCCGCCGGCATATCCGGCCTTGTCGGTCGTCGGCACGGCCGGCGCGTCGCCCTTGGCGGGCTCGCCCTCCGCCCGGTCGAAAAAGGTGGGCTTCGCGTCCTTCAAGGCCGGGATCGCGACGACGAGCGCCGAGTCGGACGGATCTATCCGTTTCCAATCCTGGGCTGTCGCGCCGGTCGAATAGACGAGTGCCAGCAGGACGAGTGCGTATCGCATCCGCGGACCGTAGCGAGGCGTCCGTCCGCTGACTACCGCCTTCCGGCGCGCAGCCTTCCGACGATGCCGGTCGGGAAGAAATAGACGCTGAGCACGAACAGGATGCCGAGCCAGAGCAGCCAGCGGTCCGGATGCAGAAGCTGCGGCAGGAGCGGAATCCCGAAGGCGGCTTCCGAGAGCTTGCCCATCACCACCTGCAGGTAGTTCTGCGCCAGGATGAAGATCGCGGCACCCAGAACGGCGCCGTAGAGCGTGCCCATGCCGCCGATCACGACCATCAGCAGGATGTCGATCATGATCGCGAAGCTGAGCGTGGTATCGGGGCCGGTGTAGCGAAGCCAGAGCGCCATCAGGACGCCGGCGAGCGTCGCCATCGTCGCCGAGAGAACGGACGCGACCGTGCGGTAGACGACGACCCGATAGCCCAGCGCCTCGGCGCGGAACTCGTTCTCGCGGATCGCCTGCAGCACGCGGCCGAACGGCGAGTTGACGATCCTCAAGGCCAGCAGGAACAGGCCGAGCGCGGCAAAGAAGACCAGGTAGTAGCTCAGGATGCGGCCGGTGATCGAGACGCCGAAGACCGGGTCCTCGAACAGGCGGAACGACGGCCGCAGCATCATCGGCACGGAATAGCTGCGACCGTCCTCGCCGCCGGTGATGTCGCGAAGCTGCGAAGCGAGAACGGCGAAGGCCGAGGCGACGGCGAGCGTGATCATCGCGAAGAAGATCGCGCGCACACGGAGCGAGAAGAGGCCGATGACGACCGCGAGGATCATCGAAAGCACAAGGGCGACGGCAATGCCGACGCCGACGGCCCCCCAGGTGGCGCCGATGCCGTGCATCGCGACCGCGATGCCGTAGCCGCCGATCCCATAGAACATGGTGTGCGCGAAGGAGACGATGCCGGTATAGCCCAGCAGCAGATCGTAGCTGGCGGCGAGCACGATGAAGACGCAGATCTTGGCCGCGACGTTGATCGACTGGCTGCCGGGGAAGAGGAACGGCGCGAACCCGAGCGACACCAGCACCACGACCAGCGAGATGGTGAGGGCGTGCGAGCGCGGCAGGTCGCCGGAGAGCAGCCGGTGCAGCATCAGCGCCTCGCCACCGGATAGAGGCCCTGCGGTCGCCAGGAGAGGATCGCCAGCATCAGGAGGATGTTCGAGACCAGCGCCAGCTTCGGCACCAGGAATCCGGTGTAGTTGGCGAGCAGCGCCAGGAGGATGGAGCCGGCGAAGCATCCGCCGACGGAGCCCAGTCCGCCGATGATGATGGCGATGAAGATCAGCACCATCATCTCCATGCCCATGCTCGCGACCAGGATCTGGCGGTAGAGCGCCCAGAGCACGCCCCCCAAGCCCGCAAGCGCCGATCCGGCGACGAACACGCCGACGAAGATCTTCCTGATGTCGTAGCCCAGAGCCTCGACCATCTCGCGGTTCTCGACGCCGGCGCGGATCAGGAGGCCGATCCGCGTGCGGTTGAGGCCGAGATGCATGGTGGCGAAGACGGTAAGGCCAAGTAGGATCGCCAGCACGCGGAAGCGCTCGATCGCGGCATCGCCGATCAGGAAAGAGCCCCGCAGCGTATCCGGCAGTCGGAACGGGATCGGGTTGGCGCCCCAGAGCGCATGGATCAGCTGCTCGGCGACGATCAGGCCGCCGGTCGAGATCAGGATCTGCTTCAGGTGCTGGCCGTAAACCGGGCGGATCACCACCCGCTCGAAGGCATAGCCGAGCGCGCCGGTCGCGATCATCGCGACGACGGCGGCGAGGCCGATCACGCCGAGATTGAGGCCGAGCGAGTCCGCCGCGCCCCACGCCGCCAGCGGCACCAGGACCAGGAGCGCCACATAGGCGCCGATCGAGATGAAGACGCCATGGCCGAAGTTGATGACGTCCATCAGGCCGAAGACCAGCGTCATGCCGGACGACATCACGAAGATCATCATGCCCATCGCCAGGCCCGCGACCGTGAGCGTGACCCAAGTCGAGACGCTGCCGACGAAAGGCAACGCGCCCAGCGCCAAGGCCGCGACCAGGATCAGCGGCGCCCAATCGATCTTCTTGGCCTCGTTCACTGATGGCGATCCAGGCTGAGGCCGAGAAGGCGGTGCTGGAGATCCGCGTCCTCGGCGAGCTCGGCCATCGATCCCGCATGGACGATGCGGCCGTCGTCCATGACCGCGACCGTGTCGCCGAGCGCTCTGGCAGCGGCGAAATTCTGCTCGACCAGCAGGATCGTGGCACCCGAGGCCTTCAGCTCGCGGAAGGCCGAGACCATGTTGGCGACGATCGCCGGCGCCAGGCCCTTGGTCGGCTCGTCGACGAGGTAGAGCTTCCGCGGCTCGATGATCGCGCGCGCGATCGCCAGCATCTGCTTCTGCCCGCCGGAGAGCGCACCGGCGGCGAGCGACCAGAATTTCTCCAGCGCCGGGAACAGGCCGAACACCCATTTGAGGCGCTCGGCATCGATCTCCCCTTCCCTGGCGGCCAGCACCAGGTTCTCCCGCACCGTGAGGTCGGAGAAGATGCCCATGTTCTCGGGCACGTAGGCGAGGCCGGCGCGGGCGATCTCGGGCGTCGGACGCTGCGTCACGTCGTTGCCGGCCAGCGTCACACTGCCGGCCGAGGCACGCCACAGCCCCATGATCGTCCGCAATGTCGACGTCTTCCCCGCGCCGTTGCGCCCGAGCAGCATGGTGACGCCGCGTTCCGGCACGACGAGATCGACCCCGTGCAGGATGTGATAGCGCCCGACATGGGTGTGGACGCCGGCGAGCGAGAGCAGCGGCTGGGTCATGCCGCCGCCACGCCGAGATAGGCTTCCTGCACCACCTCCGAGGCGATCACCTCGGCCGGCAGGCCATCGGCGACGAGCTGGCCGTTGTGCAGCACGATGATGCGGTCGGCGAGCGAGCGCACCACGTCCATCTTGTGCTCGACCAGCAGGATCGTGGCGTGCGCGCGCGCCTTTATCTCCTGGATCAGTTCCAGGATCGTCGGCACCTCGTCGACGCTCATGCCGGCGGTCGGCTCGTCGAACATGAAGATGTCCGGCTCGAGCGCCAGCATCAGCGCCACCTCGAGCTTTCGCTGGTCGCCGTGCGACAACGAGGCCACCGTCGCCTCCCGGCGGTCGGTAAGGCGCACGCGCGCCAGCATCGCTTCGGCCTTCTCGACCAGCTCGCGCCGGTCGCTCCAGAGGCTGAGAAGGTCGAGACCGACGCGTGCCCGGCTCTGAACGGCGAGTCGCACGTTCTCGGCGACCGTCAGGTTCGGGAAAAGGTTGGTCAGCTGGAAGGCGCGGCCCATGCCGCGATGGGTGCGGCCCGAGACCGGAAGCCGCGTCACGTCCTCGCCCTTGAGCAGGACCGTGCCCGACGTCGCCTTGAGCTGGCCGGAGATCAGGTTGAAGTAGGTGGTCTTGCCGGCACCATTGGGGCCGACGATCGCGGTCAGGGTTCCTGAGCGGAAGCTGCAGCTCACCTTGTCGACGGCAACGTGCCCGCCGAAGCGGATCGTGAGCTCGCGCGTCTCCAGCGCCGGCACGTCCATTTTTGTCCCCGGATGCGAGCGGGGCGGCCTTGCGGCCGCCCCTGCCCCGCAAGCCTAGCGCTTGTTGCGGATCGGCACCGGGATGGCCGAGGCCGGGATCTCCTGCACGAGGTCGAGCAGGTCGTACTGATCCTTGCCGTCCTTCTTGACCCGGAAGTGATACATCGCCTGCATCGCCTGATGGTCTTCCTTGCGGAAGCTCATCTTGCCCTTGGGCGTGTCGAACTCGAGGCCTTCCATCGCGGCGATCAGCTTCTCGGTGTCGGTGCCGCCGGCCTTGGTGACGGCGGCGAGCACGGCGGACGCCGCGGCCATGCCGCCGGCGGTGAAGAAGTCCGGCGGCGCGTTGAAGCGCTTCTGGTGCTCGGCCACCAGCCAGTCGTTCATCGGGTTCTTGGGGAAGCCCCAGTAGTAATAGATGGCCCCTTCCATGCCCGGATAGGCCTTGTAGGGCACCATCGCCGGCAGGATGTTGCCGCCGGGCGCGATCTCGATGTTGAAGCGCTCGGGCTTGAGGTCGGCGACCTTGGTCAGCGGATGCGGGCCGGCCCAGATGATCACGATCACCTTGCGGCCCGGCTTGTCCTTCAGCGCGTCGAACAGGCGCTGGGCCGACGCGGTGAAGTCGGTGGTGTTCTGCGGCGCGTATTCCTCGAACACGACCTTGGACGGGCTCTTCACCGCGGCCAGCGCTTCCTTCATCGCCGCCACGCCGTCGCGGCCGAAGGCGTAGTCCTGCGCCAGCGTCGCGATCTGCATCGGCTCCTTCGACAGCGCCACCGCGGCGGCGACGCCGTCCTGCGAAGAGTTGCGGCCGGTACGGAAGATGTAGCGGTTCCACTTGTCGCCGGTGATCGAGTCGGCGACCGCCGGCTCGACCAGCAGCACCTTCTTGTATTCCTCGGCGACCGAGAGCGCCGCCAGCGCCGCTGCCGACGAGGTGGTGCCGACCGCGATGTCGACCTTGTCGTCGCCATAGGCCTGCTCGAGCAGGGACTTGGCGAGATCGGGCTTGAGCTGGTCGTCCTTCACGATCACGCGGATCTTGCGGCCGTTCAGCTCCATCGAGCCCTTGGTCAGGTACTCGAGGCCCATCATGAATCCGGCCTCGGTCTGCTTGGCATAGGCCTCGAGCGGCCCGGTCTTGCCGGCGATCAGGGCGATCTTGAGTTCCTGCGCGGAAGCGGCGCCGAAGGACAGCGCCAGCGCCGCAGCACCGCCCATCACTGCATGCAGGAACCTCGAATACGCGCCCATGCTCACCTCCCTGGCTGGATCGTCCTTCATATGACGATCAATTCATGTTTGACCTGAGGATAGAGAGCGTCTTTCAAAACGTCAACAATCCAGCAATCATTGACTTAATAGGCCGGCCGGCGCAGTTATATGACGACTCCGTCATATTGGATCCGATGACCGCTCGCGCCGCCGCCAAGCCACAGCCCAAGACCGACCGCGGCGAGCGGACACGGCGGAAGATCCTGGCCGCGGCCTCGGCCGAGATCGGCCGACGTGGCTTCAGCGTGACCTCGATCAGCGACATCACGGCAGCGGCTGGCGTCGGCCAGGGCACCTTCTACATCTACTTCGAGAGCAAGGAGGACGTGCTGCGCGAGCTCGTCCTCCAGCTCGGCCGCGATCTCCGTCAGCATCTGTCGGGGGCGATCGCCGGCGCGATGAACCGGCTGGAGGCCGAGCGCGAGGGCCTGCGCGCCTTCATCGAGTTCGTCCGCCGAAATCCCGGCCTCTACCGCATCATCGAGGAGTCGCAGTTCGTCGACGACGCGATCTACCGCCGGCACTACATGGATTTCGCCGCCACATACCGGGCAGCGCTCGAAGTGGCCGAGGAACGCGGCGAGATCCGCAAGGGAAACGCCGAGGTCCGCGCCTGGTCACTGATGGGCATGGCCGTGCTGCTGGGCCAGCGCTACGGGATCTGGGACGTGGCCACCCCCCTCGATGACGTGATCGGTCCCGCCGTCGACCTGATCGGGAGAGGCATCCAGCCCTGATCTCGGGTAGCGTCCACGGGCAATGGTCGCCGACTTCGCCCGCCGCCGTGCCGAGACCTCCCCCGATCGCATCGCCTTCGTCGAGGCGGCGAGCGGGCGCCGCTTCATCTATCGCGATTTCGATGCGCGGGCCGACCGGGCGGCGCATCTGCTCGGGACTCTCGGCGTGGCGCGCGGCGACCGGGTCGCGACGCTGACCCTGAACGAGATCGCCTTCTTCGAGATCCTGGTCGCGGCGGCGCGGATCGGCGCGATCGTCGTGCCGCTCAATTGGCGCCTCGCCACCGACGAGCTTCGCCCGATCCTCGTCGACTGCGCCCCTCGCCTGCTCGTCCATGACGCGGCGAACGCCGAGATGGCGGCGAAGCTCTCCGTGCCGCGCCTGCCGCTCGCCGACTACGAAACGCGTCTCGCAACGAGCGGATCTGCAGAGGCCGCGTGGGGGTCGGACGAAGTCTGGTACCTTCTCTATACTTCTGGCACGACCGGCAAGCCGAAGGCAGTGATCCAGACCTTCGGCATGGCCGAGGCCAACCACGTGAACCTCAGCCATGCGATCGGCCTCACCGGCGACGACCGCACGCTCAACTTCCTGCCGCTCTTCCACACTGCCGGCATCAACCTGCACACGCTGCCGACTTTGATCTCGGGGGGCATGGTGACGATCTTCCCGAAGTTCGACGCCGACCAGGTGCTGGCCGCGATCGGCGCGGGCCAGGTCACCTGCTTCTTCGGCGTGCCGGCCGTCTATCAGGCCCTGGCATCGCATCCGCGCTTCGCAATCACGGACTTCGGGCACGTGCGCTCCTGGGCCTCGGGCGGCGCGCCGCTGCCGGAACCGTTGCTCCGCACTTTCCTCGCGCGCGGCGCCAAGGTCTGCGCCGGCTACGGCATGACCGAGACCGGACCGACGCTCTGCCTCATGGATCCCGAGAGCGTCGAGTCCCGGATCGGCTCGTCGGGCCAGGCGCAGATCCTCTCGCGCGTTCGCATCGTCGGCGAGGACGGACGGGACGTTCGAACAGGCGAGTCGGGCGAGGTCCTGGTGAAGGGCGCCAACGTCACGCCCGGCTACTGGAACAACGCATCGGCGACGCGCGCCGCCTTCACATCGGACGGCTGGCTCAGGACAGGCGACGTCGGTCGCATGGATGCCGATGGCTACGTCACCATCGTCGACCGCATCAAGGACATGTTCATCTCGGGCGGCGAGAACGTCTACCCGGCCGAGGTCGAGCACGCGCTCCTCGCCCATCCCGAGGTACAGGAAGCTGCGGTGATCGGCGTCTCAGACGAGCGCTGGGGCGAGGTCGGCCGCGCCTTCGTCGTGCCGCGCGCGGACGCGCGGCCAGAGCCCGAAAGGCTGCGCGCCTTCTGCCGCGAGCGCGTCGCCGGCTACAAGGTGCCGAAGACGATCCTCGTCGTCGCCGACCTGCCGCGCACCGCCGCCGGCAAGGTGCAGAAGCACCTGCTGCGAGCGCGGGCCGACTAGGCGAGCAGATCCTTCAAGGTCAACGCGATCACCTTGGTCGCGGCATTCAGGTCGGCGAGCTTGATCCGCTCGTCGGCGCGGTGCGCGTTGGCTTCGAGGATGGTGCGCGGACCGGCGCCGTAGAGGATCGTCGGGATCCCCTGCTCGGCGTAGTGACGCGCATCGGTATAGAGCGGCACGCCGTTGATCGGGACCTTCTCGGCGAGAACCTCGGACGCGCGGCGCGCCAGGGTCTCCGCCATCCTCGCGCTGGCGTCGCTCGCGGTCAGCGGCCGCGCGAGCAGCACACGCTTGATCTCGACCGTCGCGCCGGCGACCGACACCGCCTTGGCGATCACGTCGCGCAGCTCGGCCTCGACCTCGGCCGGCTTCTCTTCCGGGATCATCCGGCGGTCGAGGCGCAGCGTCACCGCATCCGGCACGACGTTGGTGTTGATGCCACCCTTGATCAGACCGACGGTCATCTGCGCCGCGCCGATGCCCGGCGTTTTCGAGATGCGGCTCGCGAGCCCCTTCCGCCACGCATAAAGCGCCGAGAGCACCTGGCTCGCCGCTTCCATCGCGTCGATGCCGGTCGAGGGCGACGCCGCATGCGCCGAGCGGCCGCGCAGCGTGACCTCGAGATGCAGGCAGCCATTGTGCGCGGCGACGACCGCGTAGGAGAAGCCGGCGCAGATCACCATGTCGGGCTTCGAGATGCCGGCCTTGAGCAGATGGCCCGGACCGATCTCGCCGCCGACCTCCTCGTCGTAGGTGAAGTGGAGCTCGACCGTGCCGCGCGACGGCGGCGACTTTTCCAGCGCCATCAGAGCGAAGGCGTATGTCGCGAAATCCGACTTCGAGACGGCAGCGCCCCGGCCATACATCCATCCGTCGACGATCTCCGCGCCATAGGGATCGCGCGTCCAGCCCTCGCCCGGCGGCACCACGTCGCCATGGGCGTTGAGGGCGATCGTCGGTCCGGGACCGAACCTGCGGCGGACGATCAGGTTGGCGGCGCTGACCATGCCGTTGGCCTTCACCAGATCGGCCGGCACCGGATGCGACTCCGCCTGGAGCCCGAGTTCATCGAGCAGCCTGGCCGCCTTCGCCGCCGCGCCAGCCAGGTCCCCCGGCGGGTTGTCCGAGGGAATCCGCACCAGCTCAGCCAGAAACCGCTCCTGACGACCGCGGTTCGCGTCGATGAAGGCCAGCATTTCCGACACCATTCCCACCCCTCCGGGATTCCGCCGTCCACATAGCATATCCGGGCCGTAGCCTGGTCACGCCGCCGCATTTCCAATGCGCACGATCCCGATTGCAATGCCTTTGAATTGCATCATAGGGTTTCATTTCGTCTTCATCTTTTGGCTCCAAGGGGAGGTTCGCATCGTGTCCAGATTGACCCTGCTGTCGACCGTAAGCGCGATCGCGCTCGCGTTCGCGGTTTCGCCTGCGATGGCACAGAAGAAGGGCGGCGCTGCCGTCGTCGGAACGTCCTCGGCGCCGCCGCTGACCGATGCCCAGGCCTCGACGGCCGAAGCCTCGCGCAACATCTCGATGCACTGGATCGAGACCCTGTTCGCGCGCGATGAAAATGCGAACCCGATCCCGGATCTCGCCACCAAGGCCGACATCTCGCCGGACGGCCTGACCTACGTGATCACGCTGCGCGAAGGCGTGAAGTTCCACAACGGTCAGGAGATGACCGCCGAGGACGTCATCGCCTCGCTCGAGCGCTACGGCAAGGTCGGCGGCTCGGCCCAGATCATCAAGCCGATCACCAGCATGACGCCGACGTCGAAGTACGTCGTCACGCTCAAGCTCAACGCGCCCTTCCCGGGCCTGATCGACAACCTGTCGAGCCCGCGCGCCCCGGCCGGCATCATGCCGAAGTCGGAGGGTGCGAAGGAGCGCGGCAAGATCGAGCACATCGGCACCGGTCCCTTCCAGTTCGTCGAGTACGTGCCCGACAGCCACGTGCTGGTGAAGCGCTTCGACGGCTACAGCCAGAACATGAACTACCAGAAGCGTGACGGCTTCGGCGGCAAGAAGACCGCCTATTACGACACCGTCCGCTTCCGCCACATCCCGGAGCCGGGCGCCCGCGCCGCGGCGCTGGAAGCGGGCGAGGTCCAGGCGATCGACGCGCTGGCGCCGTCCTCGTACAAGCGCCTCAAGGACAACAAGCAGATCAAGATCTACGAGGCGATGCCCTGGGCCTACCAGACCATCATCATGAACGCCTCGTTCGGCCCGACCAAGGACGTCAAGGTCCGCCAGGCGATCCTGGCCGCGCTCGACATGGAAGAGATCATGGCGATCGCGGGTGAAGGCCTCTATCGCCTGACCCATGGCTGGCAGCATCCGAACACCGGCTACTTCGCCGGCGACATCGGCAAGGACAAGTACAACGTCAAGGACCTCGCCAAGGCGAAGGCTCTCCTGGCCGAGGCCGGCTACAAGGGCGAAGAGATCGTCGTCCTCACCGACTCGACCATCCAGAACCACCGCGACACCGGCGTCGTCGCCGCCGAGCAGCTGAAGAAGGCCGGCTTCAACATCAAGCTCAACACGGTCGACTGGCCGACCGCCTTCAATCTCCGCGACAAGCCGGACGGCTGGAGCCTCTGGACCCTCGGCATGGGCATCGAGCCCTACGAAGGCCCGTACAACGTCGCCTCGTTCTTCACCACCGACCACGAAGGCAAGGGCGCGCAGTGGGTCTCCGATCCCGAGCTCGCCCGCGCCAACCAGGTGCTGACCACCTCGACCTCGCTCGACGAGCGGAAGAAGGCCTTCGCCGACTTCCAGAAGCGCATGTTCGAATGGGTCCCGGCGATCAAGGTCGGCGACCTCGGCCGCTACCAGGCGACCCGGGCCAACGTGCAGGGTTACGCCCCGGCGCGTATCCCGCGCATGTGGGACGTCTGGACCGAGTAGTCGATCCGTATACGTGTCGTAGGAACGGGGGGCTTCGGCCCCCCGTTTCCGTTTTCGGGTGCTACGATCCTGCATCCCTTCAAGGAGGCAGACCGATGTCGTTCTACCGAGGCATGACCTGCGAGAACGTGACGCTCAAGGGCGACGGCGGCACGCCGATCACGGCCTACGTCGCGAAGCCGTCGGGACCTGGTCCCTTCCCGGGCATCGTCCTGGTCCATCACATGCCGGGCTGGAGCGAGCTCTACATCGAGACGACGCGCCGCTTCGCCCACCACGGCTACATCGCCATCTGCCATAACCTCTACGAACGCACCGGCAGCGCCGACCAGAACCCCGACGACGTCGCCGCCAAGGTTCGAGCCGAAGGCGGCATCCCCGACGCGCAGATGGTCGGCGACACCGCCGCCGCGGTCGCGTGGATGCGCACGCAATCCAATCTCAACGGCAAGGTCGGGCTGTTCGGCTCCTGCTCGGGCGGCCGGCACGCGCTGATCTACGCGAGCCAGCGGAAGGACGTGGATGCCTGCGCCGACCTCTGGGGCGGTCGCGTGGTGATGAGCAAGGAAGAGCTCAATCCGAAGACGCCGATGGCGCCGATCGACATGACCAAGGACCTCTCCTGCCCGCTGCTCGGCATCTTCGGCAACGACGACCGCGCGCCGTCGCCGGAGCAGGTGAACCAGCACGAGGCCGAGCTCAGGAAGCACGGCAAATCATACGAGTTCCATCGCTACGACGGCGCCGGTCACGGCTTCTTCTACTGGCACCGGCCAATCTACCGGCCCGAGCAGGCAATGGATGGTTGGGGCAAGGTGTTTGCGTTCTTCGGCAAGCACCTCGGCAAGAAGTAGGAGCCGCAGCCATGTGCACCTCGATCATCGAGATCACCGAAGCCGAAGGCATGGCCAAGCGCGGCGACGAGTGGTTCCCGCTCTCCCAGGCCGTGGTTGCCTACGACCATGCCCGCCACGCGCCGCTCGGCGACGTGATCACGCTCGATTTCTTCAACGCCGGGCTCGATGCGGGCGTCCGCGCCGCGGTCGAGCTGACGCTCGAGTCTGCCAGGGCATTGCGCGCCGCCCTCGACCGCGCCATCGCCGCTGCCGAGTTCGAGGAGGCGGAGGTCCGCGGCAAGGGCGCGCCGCCCCGACTCGTCGAGGCGGCTTAAGGCTGATGCGGATGTGATCCGGGGCCTACAAGGAGGCGGCTAGGATCGGCTCACCTCAACGGGAGTCGAGACATGCGTTGCCTTGCCGTGGTCCTGCTCGCCCTACTATCCGCCGCATCCGCTCACGCCGCCGAGATCAAGGTCCTGAGCGCCGGGGCGTTCAAGCCGGTCGTGTCGGCGCTGGTGCCCGATTTCGAGAAGCAGACCGGCCACAAGGTCACGGTCGACAACGACACCGCGGGCGCGCTCGCCCGACGCATCTCCGGCGGAGAGGCCTTCGATCTCGTCGTCCTGCCGCCCGGCGGCATCGAGCCGCTGGTCAAGGCCGGCAAGGTCGTCGACGGCTCGGCGGTACGCCTTGCGCGCGTCGCGATCGGCGTCGCCGTCAAGAAGGGCACGCCCGCCCCCGACATCAGTTCCGTCGCCGCCTTCCAGGACGCGCTGCTGAAGGCGCGTGCCGTCGCCTATATCGATCCGGCGGCCGGCGGCTCCAGCGGCATCTATCTTTCCGAGCTGTTCGAGAAGTGGGGCATCGCCGACAGGATCAGGGCGAAGGCGGTGCTGGTGCCGGGCGGTCTCGTCGCCGAGCGGCTGGTCGACGACAAGGCCGACATCGCGCTCCACCAGATCAGCGAGATCCTGGCCGTGCCTGGCACCGCGCTGGTCGGCCCGATCCCGCGCGAGATCCAGAACTACACGGTTTATGCCGGCGCGCTCGGCACCGGTGCGCGCGATGCGGGTGCCGCGCGTGCGCTGCTGGCGGCACTGAAGGGGCCAGGGGCCGAGGCGATCCTCAAGGAGAAGGGCATGGAGCCCGCGCCGGCGAACTGAAGCCCCCAGCGCCGGAGGCGGCCCAAGCCGTCCCGGCGCGAGGTGGTTGCCGATATCAGCCGGTGCAGTCGCACTCGGCCGTGCATGCGCCGGCCGAGCAGCCGCAACCGCAGCCGCAACCGACCGCGGTTTCGGGAGCCGCGTCGGCGGCGGCGTTGACCTGGGAGCAGGTGCAGGTCGGGGCGCAGGTGCAAGGGTTGCAGGTGCAGGCGTTGGACATTGGAACCTCCTGGTTTCCGGTTGGGAGGCCCCGCTTTTACGCCCGGCGTCCGGCGCCGACTTGAACGAAACGGCTAAAAAACGCGCCCGCGCCTACCCGATGCGAAGGGACGCCGCGTTGAGGCCGAACATCCGCCGGAAAGTCCGGCTGAGATGGGCCGAGTCCGAGAATCCGGCCTCGTGCGCCGCCTCGGTCAGCGAGCGCCCGCTCGCGAAGATCTCCACTGCCTTGGTCACGCGCAGCCAGAGGAGATAGGTGCGGAAAGGCAGCCCGGTCTGCTCGACGAACAAATGCCTGGCTCGGCTGGGTGACAGGCCGGCCACGTTTGCGATCTCGCCAAGGCCGAGCGGCCGGTCGATCGCGCTCGTCGCATAGGCGATCATCTTCCGCACACGGAGATCGGGAATCTCGGCGCCCGCCTCGCCCGCAAGCCGCGCCACGGTCGCGCGCCCCAGCGCCTCGAAGGCGGTGTCGCGCGCGACCGGATCGCGGAAGGTCCTTTCCAGACGGTCGATCAGGTCGCCCAGCCGCTCCCTGGGGATGCTCGCCAGCTGCGCGTCTGCAAACAGCGCTCGACTGACAGCCCGCCCGGCCCGGCTCTCCGGCTCGATGAACAGGATCGCAACCAGTCCCTCCGCCTGGAAGACATGGCTCGCATCGGCCGCCACCGCCACGGCGTCGCCACGCATGCTCGTGTCGGGTGTCCTAAGCTCGAAGCGCCCTCCGAGGGAGAGGGTCACCTGGATGGCGTGGTGCGCGTGAAAGTCGGTCGTGTGCATGTCCGAGCCCGCAAGGGCGCGGGTCTCGAAGATCCAGAGGCTGCCGCCCTCCCAGGCAAGGATTCGTCCCTGAGCGATCGTGCCCATGCGAGGGCCTAGGAAGCGCGCACCGTTTCCGCCAACGCCCATTCGACGCAGGCGAGAGCGAGCGCATCGGTCGCATCGAAGCAGCGGTCCAGGATCTCCTTCCGCGCCGGCGCCAAGCCGACCGGAACCTCGGTGCAGCCGAGGACGACGCGGGCAGCACCCGCGGCGGTCAGCCGCTCCACCGCTTCCTCGAGAAGCGGCGTCGCGCCCTTGGTGTCGCCGGTCTTGACCTTGCGGACGGCGGGCCAGAACAGCCGCTCGCTGTCCGCAACATCGAGGACAAGGCACTCATAGCCGTGCCGGGACAGGCGATCCTGATAGACCTTGGTGTGCACGGTCGCCTCGGTCGCGATCAGTCCGACCGGCCCCTTCGGCACACCCAGTGCCGCCAGCCTCTCGGCCGCGGTGTCGCCGATATGCAGCAGCACTGCGCCGCAGCCCCGCTTCAGGTCCTCGTACCAGTAGTGCGCCGTATTGCAGGCGATCGCGATGCAGCCGGCGCCCATCTGCTCGAGCCGCCGGACGCCTTCCAGCATCATCGGCAGCGGCGACTCGCCCTTGCCGAAGATCGCAGCCGAACGGTCGGGGATCTGTGGCACCGACCAGGCCACCATCGGGATGTGGTCCTGGTCCCTGGTCGCCGGCGTCGCCTCGATCACCTTCCGCATGAAGTCGGTCGTCGCCAGCGGCCCCATGCCGCCGAGCACGCCGATCATGCGCCTGGATGTCCGTCGGACGCCGGTATCGTCTGTCATGAGGAAACCGTACAGGAGGGGAGCGAACTCGCCTACGGGAGATCGACCGCGAATTTCTTGAGATCGTCGAGCGAGCAATAAGCCAGCGCGCCTTCGTGCGTGGCCCGCAGCACGACCTTCGGTGCACGACCCGCTTCCAACGCTTCCTGCCAGCGCGGCGCGCAGAGGCACCAGCGGTCGCCAGGCTTGAGGCCGGGGAAGCCGTACTGCGGATAGGGCGTCGAGAGATCGTTGCCGACGCTCCTCGAGTACTCCAGGAACTCGGCCGTGGTGACGCAACAGACTGTATGACTGCCGATATCCTCGGGCGAGGTGTCGCAGCAACCGTTGCGGAAGAATCCCGTCACCGGCTGCAGCGAGCAGTCTTCGAGCTTGCCGCCCAGCACATTCTTTGACGGGCGGCGTCCGCCACCCCCGCCGCGCCAACTCTGATCGTCCAATGGCATCGTCGAACCGCCGTAGGTAAATCCCTACGGCAATACTATCGCAGAGAAAACAGCCGTCCGACTCAATCCGTGAGGCGGCCCCAGCTGGATCAGTCAGCCTCCTTGGCCACGGTGATATCGACGACGCGGTTGCGCGGTTCGGATTTCTCGTCGGCGGTCGGAACGGGCGCACCGCGCTCGCCGGTCCAGCCCCAGTCGATGCGCGCCGTCGGCATGCCCGCGACGACAAGGGCCTCAAGAACCACCTCGGTCCGCCGCTTGGACAAGGCCATGTTCACGGGCGGCGCGCCGACACGATCGGTCTTCCCGATCACCCGGACGCTCAGGCTTTTGTCACTCGCCGCGACGGACGCGATGGAGGCGATCACCGCCCTCCCTTCATCGTCCAGGGCGGCGCTGTCGGACTTGAAGAAGATCTGATAGTGCGCCCGCTCGCCAGGCGGCGGCGGTGGCGTGATGACGGCGTCGCTCGTCGGCGCCATCTGGGCGGCACAGCCTGCCAGGAGTGCCGCAAGCGCGAGGATCGGCATGAACGTAGCCGGCCGAAGCTTCGGATAAGGCATTGCCGTCTCCAACTTCCGGTGGGGATCGGATGACCGAGACTGGATGGCCCGAGGGGGACTGGGGCGTTAGGCGGTACGCAGACGAGCTACAACCTCCCCAACGCCGCGAAGGCGCAGAGGTTCCCACTTACCGCAAGAGATGTCCGTCAACGAATGGCGGCCAAAGGCCGGCGGCTTACGCCGCGCGCGCCTTCCTCGTCGCCTCGGCGTCGACCATGGGCGGCTCGCCGGTGATGACGACCCCGTAGGCCGCCTTGGCATGGTCGCGGTCGACCTTGCCGAGCTTCACGTCCTCCAGCACCCGCTCGGGATCGCGCTCGAACGGGTTGCCCCAGCCGCCGGCGCCCGGAAGCACGTGGCGGAAGAGATCGCCGTTCCGCAATGTCACCGGGTTGGTGATCAGCACCGGCAGGCTCCGCGCCTCGCCGTCCGGGTTGACGATCGAAAGACAGGGCGAGCCCGCCTTGCCCCCGGCGAGGCCGAAGGGCGGGAAGCGTCGCTTGTCGGAGCGGAGCGTCATCGTCCCGGCATCGCCGAGGAAGCGGTAGTCGCGGATCATCGAGAGCCCACCGCGATGCTTGCCGGGCCCGCCCGAGTTCGGCACGAGGCCGTACTGCTCGATGCGGATCGGATACTCGGCCTCGATCATCTCGACCGGCACGTTCGACTGGTTGGCGCCCATGTGGGTCACACCCTCCTGCCCGTCGCCGACGGCCGAGCCGCCCCAGTTGCCCATGAAGGTCTCGACGAAGACGAAGGGCTTGCCCTGGTACTCGCCGCCGATCGCCGGGATCGACGAGCCGCCGTTGCCGTCAGCCGGCACGCGATGCGGCACGGCCTGGGCCAAGGCGCCGAACACGGTGTCCATGGTACGGAAGCCGGTGATGCCGCGGGCACCGCAGGCGCCGGGCGAGCGCGGATTGACGATCGAGCCGAGAGGCGCCTTCACATGGATGGGCCGGGTGAAGCCCTGGGCGTTCGGGATCTCCTCGCCCATGATCGAGCGGATCGCCGCGTAGCAGGCAGCCTTGGTAAAGGGCACCGGCGCATTGATGCCGGCCGGCACCTGCGGCGAGGTTCCGTCCATGTCGACCGTGATCTCGTCGCCGGCGACCGTGACCGCGGCGCGGAAGCGGATCGGCTCAGGGTTCTCGCCGAAGCCGTCGATCCAGGACTCGAACCTGTAGGTGCCGTCCGGGATCTCGGAGATCACCGAGCGTGCCAGGCGCTCGGCGTGGTCATGGATCTCGGCGAAGGTCGCGCGGAGCGTCGCCTTGCCGTACTTGGCGAACAGCGACTGGATCTCGCGGACGCCGATCGCGGTCGCGGCGATCTGGGCGTTGAGGTCGCCCAGAACCTTCTCCGGCACGCGGACGTTCGCCGAGAGGATGTCGAGAACCGCCTGGTTGTCGACGCCGTTGTCGCTGAGCTTGATGAAGGGCAAGCGCAGCCCTTCCTGGTAGATGTCGACCGAGCCGATCGAGTTGCTGCCCGGGACGATGCCGCCCACGTCGTTGTGATGCGCGACCGTGGTTGCCCATCCCTCCAACGTGCCTTCGAAGAACACCGGCCGGATGATGTAGATGTCGGGCAGGTGCTGGCCCGATGAGAGATATGGGTCGTTGAAGATGAAGACGTCCTTCTCTGCGATGTCGCCCTGGTAGCGCTTGATCAGCGCCTGCATCGCGTCGTGGAAGCTGCCGAGATGGAGCGGGGTGGTGAGACCTTGCGCCAGCGTGCCGCCATGGGCGTCGCAGACCGCGGTCGAGTAGTCCATCGAGTCGCGCACGATGCCGGAGCAGGCGGTGCGGAGCACGATCAGCGCGATCTCGTCGGCGACCGCGTCGAGCGCGTTGCGGACGATCTCGGTCAGGACGGGATCGATGTTGGATGCGGCCATGGTTAGGACCCGAAGACGACGTTGACGTTGCCGAGCGCGTCGCGGGACGCGGACGCACCGGGAGGAACGACGGTCGTGCCTTCGTACTCCTCGATGATCAGCGGCCCCGGCCTGGGGCTCGAGGTGAGCGCGGCACGGCCGAGCACCGGCGTGTCGATGCGGCCGTGACGCGGCCCGAAATAGGCGGGGCGCTTGATCTCCTTCGCCTCGCCGCGGCCTGAGGAGACCTTCATCGTCTCGGCCGATCCGCCCGCCGGCGAGGTCGCCGTGACCGACAGCGCCACGATCTCGGTCGGCACGGTGCCTTTGAAGTTGTGGCCGTAGGTCGCCTGGTGCTCCGCCTCGAATCGGGCCGGCAGCGCCTTCAGGATCTCGGCGGTCACCTTGCCGTCGGGGATCGCGACCGGCAGCTCGAAGGCCTGGCTGGTGTAGCGCATGGAGGCGACGCGGCTGAGCGCCGCGGTCTTCGCCCACGGCCCGAGCTTCGCCAGCACCTCGGCCGAGAGCTCGTCGAGGATGCGCGAGACCTCCGAAGGATCGGCGGTGAGCGTCTGCTTCAGGAACCCGCGCGAACGACCGAAGGCGACGTCGGAAACCAGGAGTCCGATCGCCGAGAGCACGCCGGCCGCCGGCGGCACGATCACGCGCGCGATGCCGAGCTCCTTCGCCAGATGCGGGCCGAAGATGCCGCCATTGCCGCCGAAGGCGACGAGGCCGAATTCGCGCGGGTCGCGACCGCGATACGTGGAGACCGCCTTGAGCGCGCGCATCATCGTCGCCGACGCGACCTCGAAGACGCTCCAGGCCGCGGCCTCGGCCGAGGTGCCGAGACGGTGCGCCACCTTCTCCTCAATCACCGCCTTCGCCTTCGCCGCATCGATCGGCACGGTGCCGCCGGCGAGCGCCTTCGGATTGACGAAGCCCAGGATCACGTTGGCGTCGGTGACGGTTGCTTCATTGCCGCCGAGGCCGTAGCAGGCGGGTCCCGGCATGGCGCCGGCGCTTTCCGGACCGACCTTGAGGCCGCCGCCACGGTCGAACTTGACCAGGCTGCCGCCGCCGGCGCCGACCTCGGAGATGTCGATGACCGGGAGCTTGAGCGCATAGCCGCCGCCCTTCACCAGGCGGCTGGAGAGCGAGATGCCACCGCCGACCTCGTACTCGTCGGTATGCGCGATCTTGCCGGCCTCGATCAGCGAGGCCTTCGCCGTGGTGCCGCCCATGTCGAGAGTCAGCACGTCCTTCATGCCGGCGGCGGCCGCGACCTGCGCCGCGCCGATCACGCCGGCGGCCGGGCCGCATTCGACGATGCGCGCCGGCTGGTCCATGACCGTCGGCGCATCGAGGATGCCGCCCGAGGACTGCATAACAAGCAAGCGGCCGGCGACGCCGTCGCCTTCGAGGCGCCTGGCCAGCTCGCCGATATAGGTCTTCACCGGCGGGCCGACATAGGCGTTCACCACCGAGGTGCTGGTCCGCTCGTACTCGCGGATCTCCGGCAGGATGTCGACCGACAGCGTGACGAAGGCATTCGGGAACGCCTGCTTCAGCTTCGCGCCCACGCGGCGTTCGTGATCCGGATTCGCATAGGAATGGAGAAAGCAGACGGCGATCGCCTCGACGCCGGCCTTGCCGATCTCGGCGATGACTCGATCGAGATCCTTCTCGTCGAGCGGCGTCAGCACGCTGCCGTCGGCATTGAGGCGCTCGGTCACCTCGAAGCGCAGGTTGCGCGGCACCAGCGGCGCGGGCTTCACCCAGATCGGATCGTAGAGCTTCGGCACGCGCACGCGGCGCAGCTCGAGCACGTCGCGGAAGCCGCGCGTGGTGATCAGCGCGGTCTTCGCCCCCTTGCCTTCCAGGATCGCGTTGGTCGCGACCGTGCAGGCATGCAGCACCTCGGTGACGTCGGCGCCCTTGACGTTGCGCGCCTTGAGCAGGTCGCGGACGCCGTCGACCACGGCGGCGGCATAGTCGCCCGGCGTCGAGAGCACCTTGTGGGTGGCGATGGTGCCGTCGGGAAGTGTCGCGGCAATGTCGGTGAAGGTGCCGCCGATATCGGCGGCGATGCGGATGGCGGAACTCATGCAATGGAGCCTAGGGGGAAGGAATTCGAGGGTCGAGTTGCGCTTCCCGATTTAACCCGATAAGCCCGGCTGATAGCCCCGATCAGCGCCGTTTCACCTTTACGATCGGGCACTTGGAAGCGTCCCGGCGGACGCCTAGCCTCGGCGCCATGAAGCCCGTCCGCACCAAGTTTCCCCGCCGCGTCCGCACCATCGAGAACGTCTTCATCCCGATGCCGGACGGACGCAGGCTCGCCGCCCGCATGTGGATCCCCGAGGATGCCGAGACCGACAAGGTGCCGGCGATCTTCGAGTACATGCCCTATCGCAAGCGCGACCAGAGCCGTGCCCGCGACGAGGCGATCCACCACTATCTCGCCGGGCATGGCTATGCCTGCTTCCGCATCGACACGCGCGGGTCGGGAGATTCCGACGGGCTGCTGCGCGGCGAGTGGGAGCAGGGCGAGATCGACGACGGCACCGCCGCCATCGACTGGGCCGTGAAGCAGCCCTGGTGTTCCGGCACCGTCGGCATGATCGGCAAGTCGTGGAGCGGCTTCTCCGCCCTGGCGATGGCCGGCACGGGCCATCCGGCGCTGAAGGCGATCATCCCGGTCTGCGCCGGCGACGACCGCTATCACCAGTCGCTGCACTGGACCGGCGGCACTTTCCTCGCCGAGCAGCTGTGGTGGACCGACACCATGGTGATCTTCAACGCGCGTCCGCCCGATCCCGAGATCGTCGGCGACAGGTGGCGTGAGATGTGGAAGGCCCGCCTCGCCGACAATCATCCCTGGATGATCGACTGGCTGAAGCACCAGCGCCGCGACGCCTTCTGGAAGCACGCCTCGCTCTCGGAGAAGAACAAGGTGTCGGCGGCGGTCTTCGCCGTCGGCGGCTGGGCCGACTACATCTCGCGTGCGGTGCCGCGCCTGATGGCGAACCTGAAGGGCCCGCGGTTCGCCCTTCTCGGTCCCTGGGGGCATCACTACCCGCATGACGGCGTGCCGCCGCCGACGATCGGATTCCTGCAGGACTGCGTCCGCTTCTTCGACCGCTACTGCAAGAACGTCGACAATGGCTGGGACAAGGAGCCGACCTATCGCGCCTTCATCTCCTCCTTTCAGAAGCCGTCGACCAAGTACACGGAGAAGTCCGGCCGCTGGGTGGCACTCGATGGCTGGCCTTCGGACAAGGTCCAGCCACTCGCCTTCCATCTCAATCCCGGCCGCCTCGACAAGCGGGGAAAACCCGAACAGGCGCTGACGCACTCCTCCCCGCTCGCGACCGGCTTCGCCGCGACCGAGTGGCTGAGCATGGACATCGAAGGCGAGCAGCCGCGCGACCAGAGGGAGGATGACGGACGCTCGCTCACCTTCGATAGCGAGCCGCTGACGAGGACGATCGACATCCTCGGACGCGCCTCGCTCGAGATCGACATCGCGGTCGACCGGCCGGTGGCGCAGCTCTGCGCGCGTCTCTGCGACGTGGCGCCGGACGGGACCTCGGTTCGCGTCGGCTTCCAGGTGCTGAACCTGACACATCGCGACAGCCACGAGCAGCCGACGGCGCTGACGCCAGGCAAGCGCATGCGCGTCCGCCTCGACCTGCCGGATGTCGGCTACAGCTTTGCCAAGGGTCACCGCGTGCGCCTGGCTCTATCGACCTCCTACTGGCCGATCGTCTGGCCGGCGCCGGAGCCGGTGACGATGATGGTCTTCACCGGCGCCAGCACCTTCTCGCTGCCTGTTCTCAAGGGCGCGACGAAGAAGCCGAAGTTCGGCAAGAACGAGCGCGGGCCCGAGATCAACGTCGAGGTCATCGAACCGAAGAAGATAGAGCGGCGCATCGTCCAGGACGGCATGACCGGCGAGATCGCGGTCGAGACAATCGGCACCGGCGGCTTCTTGGGTCCCGGCCGCAAGTGGAAGATCACGCCGATCGGCACGGTGATCGGCCACACGCTCTACAAGCGCTTCGGCATCGTCGAGGGCGATCCGACCTCGGCCAGGGGCGAGTATCGCCAGACCTACGAGCTTGAGCGCGGCGACTGGAAGATCCGCATCCAGACGCATCTCACCTTCCACGCCACCAAGACCGACTGGGTACTGAAGCAGGAGGGCGTCGCCTACGAGGGCGACGCCGAAATCTTCCGCAAGACCTGGTCCCACACCCAGCCGCGAGACCTGATGTGACCGACAAGCTCTACAGCCGCGATCCCTCCTTCGGCGTCGTCGTCTCCGAGGACGTGATGGTGAAGATGGCCGACGGGGTCCATCTCGCCACCGACATCTATCGCCCGGCGCTTCCCGACGGCACCCCCGCGCCGGGCAAGTTCCCGGTGATCTTCACCCGCACCTCCTACGACAAGTCGAACCCGGTGATGCAGGTGGGGCCGGTGGCGAAGTTCTTCACCCCGCGCGGCTACGTCACCGTGGTGCAGGACCTTCGCGGCCGCGGCCTGTCGGAAGGCCATGGCCAGTATTTCCACGTCGCCAATGTCCGCGAGGGCCTCGACGGCGTCGACTCTCTCGCGTGGATCGCGTCCCAACCCTGGTGCGACGGCCGCGTCGGCATGGTCGGCAGTTCGCATTCCGGCATCGTCCAGAACGTCGCCGCCTTCCACAAGCCGCCGTCGCTGAAGGCGCTGTGGGTCGACGTCTGCCCTACCTCGGCCTTCGACTGGGAGGCGCGCCAGGGCGGCGCCCAGGCGCTGCAGATGTTCGCCGCCCTCTTCCTTCATGGCTGGGACGTGCCGGAGATCCAGGGCGATGCCGCCGCCAAGCGCCGCATCGAGTCCGCGGTCGAGAACATGCGCGAGCTGCTGGTGACCGGCCCGTGGAAGCCGGGACAGAACCCGCTCTCGGTCGTGCCGAACCTCGAACAGGTCCTGATGCGCTACCAGAACAACGGCATCAAGGACGACTGGTGGAACATGGAGGTGCTTGAGCACAAGGCACACTTCGATCGCTTCGCCGATATCCCCTGCGTCGTCTCGTCCGGCTGGTTCGATCCCTTCGTCGCCGACGTCGCCGGCCAATACCAGGCGTTGTCGAAGCGGCTCAAGTCGCCGCAGCGCATGGTCGTCGGCCCCTGGGGCCATGCCGGCATGCGCGCCGGCGGCACCGCCTCGATCGAGGTCGATTTCGGCGCTGGCGCGGACTGGGGTTATCGCGTCTACAATGCCGAGCGCCTGCGCTGGTTCGACAAGTGGCTGAAGGACATCGACACCGGCGTCGAGAAGGACGTGCCGGTGCGCTACTTCGAGATGGGCGGCGGCACCGGTGCCCGCACCAGGCGCGGCCATCTCGACCATGGCGGCGCTTGGCGGACGGACGGGCAGTGGCCGCCGAAGGGCTCGACGCCGACGACGTATTACCTCGCCGCCGACGGCAAGCTGGCCCAGGCACCGGCCGATGCCGCGCCGATCACCTGGACGCACGATCCCGAGCATCCGGTCGCGACGATCGGTGGCGCGGTCGCGGGCTTCCTCGAATGGGTGAAGCCGGCGCCGGGCATGGACATGGCTTATGTCAGTCCGCGTGCCCGCATGCGCTCGCTCGTGCCCGACGGCCCGATGCACCAGAAGGAACGGCCGGACCAGGTCGGGTCGCGGGGCCCCTACCCGCTGCTCTCCGAGCGCCGGGACGTGAACGTGTTCGAGACCGAGCCGCTGAAACAGGACGTCGTCATCGCCGGCCCGATCGAGGCAAAGGTCTGGGTCTCCTCGTCGGCGCTCGACACCGACGTGACGGTCAAGCTGCTCGACATCTCGCCGCCGACGGCGGATGACCCGGCCGGCTTCCACATGCTGCTCTGCGACTCGATCCGACGCCTTCGCTTCCGCAACGGCTACGACAAGGAAGAGCTGCTGAAGCCCGGCGAGATCGTCGAGGTCACGGTCGAGCTGCCGCCTTTGGCCAACCGCTTCAAGGCGGGGCACAGGATCCGCGTCGACATCGCGTCATCGAACTTCCCGCGCTTCGACATCAACCCGGGCACCGGCGAGCCGCTCGGCCGCCACACCCATACGGTCAAGGCTCGGAACACGCTCCACATCGACAAGAAGCATCCGTCACACATCGTGCTGCCGGTGATGAAAGGCTGAACCATGCGTATCGCGACCATCCATATCGGCCAGGAAACCAACGACTTCAATCCGCTGCCGACGACGATCGACGACTTCAAGGCCTTCGGCATTCTCGAAGGCCAGGAGATCATCGAGAAGATGGCCGGCAAGGGCCAGGTCGGCGGCTGCGTCGACGCGATGGCCGCCTCCGGCATGAACGTCGAGTGGGTGCCGATCATCTCCGGCTGGGCGATGGCGGGCGGACGCATCGACACCGGCGCGCGGCTCTTCTTCGAGGAGCGGATCGGCACGGGCCTGCGCAAGGCTGGCAGGATCGACGCGCTGGCGCTCCACCTGCACGGCGCGGCCGCCGCCGAGGGCGTCGACGACGTCGAAGGCGCTCAGCTCGCGATCTGCCGTGCCATCCTGGGTCCGGACGTGCCGATCGTGCTGTCCCTCGACCACCATGCCAACATCACGCGCCAGATGGTCGAGCTGTCGACGGCGATCGTCGCCCATCGCACCCAGCCGCACGACACCTACGACACCGGCCGCCTCGCCGGCGACATGCTGGTCCGCATCCTGCGCAAGGAGATCAAGCCGGTGATGGCGTGGCGGAAGATCCGCCTCATCACCCACCAGGAGCAGTTCCTGACCTCCCAGGGACCGATGAAGAAGTGGTTCGACCAGGCCCGCGACTGGGAAGCGAAGGACAAGCGCGTGCTGCACGTGGCGCTCTGCCCGATGCAGCCCTGGCTCGACGTCGCCGAGGGCGGCTGGACCACCATCGTCAACGTCGACGGCGACCGTGCGCTGGCCGAGAGGCTCGCCGACGAGTCCGCCGACTTCGCCTGGTCGATGCGGAAGGACTTCATGGTCAAGGAAGCCGTCTCGGTCGACGACGCGGTGCGCCGCGCCGATCAGGCGGCGAAGGGCGTGATCGTGCTCAGCGACACCGGCGACACGGTGTTCGGCGGCTCGGCCGGCGACTCGAACCTGATCCTCGAGTCGATCCTCCGGCTCGGCATCAAGAGCAAGGCGCTGATGCCGCTGATCGAACCTGAGACGGTGGCCAAGCTGGTCGCCGCCGGCGAAGGAGCCGAGGTGACGATCGCCGTCGGCGGCCACAGCGCGCCGAAGTTCTTCACGCCCCTCACCGTCACCGGCCGGGTCAAGAAGATCGCGTCCGGCGTGGTCAAGGTGCCGGTATTCCAGCAACCCGAGCACGACATGGGCCGCACCGTGTTCTTCGAGGTCGGGCCCGCGACGCTGATGATCAGCGAGAAGCCGGGCGCCGCCGGCAACGTACCCGACGTCTATCGCTGGTTCGGCTACGAGCCCTCCGACTTCAAGATGGCAGTGCTGAAGACCGCGTCCAACTTCCAGTTCTTCAAGTCGATCACCTCCGAGGTGATTCGCGTCGACACGCGCGGCCCCGGCCAGTCGGACGTGGTGGGCCTGCCCTGGCAGCGCGTGCCCCGGCCGATGTATCCGATGGAAGAGCCGAAAAGCTGGCGCGGCTAGCCCGCATCTGGCGATGATCGGGGCATGACGCATCCCTATCGTCGCCTGCTCCGGGATCCGGACATCCGCACGCTCTGGGCCGGCGTCACGATCTCTTCGATCGGCTCGGAGCTCTACCTCTTCGGCGCGATCTGGATCGCGGTCTCGATCGCCGGCGCCGACGGCTCGCTGCTCGCGACCGCGCGCTTCGGCACGGTGCTGATCATGAGCGTCGCCGCCGGCGCCTTCGTCGATCTTCTGCCGCGCCGCCTGCTGCTGATCGGCGCGGACGTGGTCCGTGCGATCTTCTCCCTCGTCATCGTCGCCGTCGCCGTGGCTGACGGCCTGTCGCTCTGGCTCCTCGTCGTCGTCGCCATCGCCCTCTCGGCGGCAGGCACGATCTATCAGCCGGCCCTTCAATCCGGCATTCCGCTGCTCGCGTCTGACCCGAGCCGGCTTCGCGAGACCAACGGGCTCATCGACGCGACGACACGGATCGCCCAGGCCGTCGGGCCGTTCCTCGCCGCGGCTCTCGTCGCCATTCTTCCCGTCATCCATCTCCTCACGCTGAATGCGATCAGCTATCTCGCGTCGGCCGGCGCGATTCTGCAGATGGGACATCGGCTCGAAGGGAATGCGCCGACCGTCCGGCAGAGCTTCCGCAAGCGCCTGCTCCGCGGGCTGGACGCCGCCCGCTCGTGCCCGGGGACCTGGACGATCCTCGCCACCACCGGGCTCCGCGCCGGCGCCATGGTTCTTTGCTGCAGCGTGGGCATCCCTCTGTTCTTTGCACAGGCGCCGACCGGGAGCGTCAGTGCCGCGGCCATCGTTATCGGGGCCGCGGCAACCTGGGAGATCCTGGTGAATTTCGTCGTCGCCGCCCGGCCGATCGCCTCGCCCTGGCGCCTGATCTTCATCGGCTATGCTTCGATCGGCACCGGCCTCGCCCTTATCGGCCTCGCAGAGGCCACGCTCTCTGGCTGGCCTCTGGTGGCGGCGATGATGCTGCTCGCCCTGCCGATCGGCTTCGGCAACGCCGCCGCCGGCATCCTGATGCTGACCTGGTTCGGGAGCCGAATGGAGCCTGGCGACTTCTCGGCGGTCCTGCGCCTGCGACTTCTCGTCGTCACCGGCGCCGCAACCGCCTCGACCGGGCTCGGCGCCTGGATCTTCGACGCGTTCGGCATCGCCGCGACCACTCTTACCGGCGGCGCGCTCCTGTTGGGCGCCGCCCTGTTCGGCGTAGTATCGGCGGAACCATCAACAGGAGATGCGGAATGAGCGCCCCCGAGCCGATGAACAAAGCGCATGTCGAGGCCGCGCTCGAACGCGCCGGGCTCAAGCTCTCGCCCGAGCAGATCAACGAGATCCATCGGATCTCCGGCTATGTCCGTGAGTATCTCGCCGAGCTGAACGTCGAGCGGCCGATGTCGGTCGAGCCCGCCCTCACCTTCAAGATGCCCGTGCCATGAGCCAGACCCCGACCATCGCCGAGGCGTCACGGCTGATCGAAGCAAAGAAGCTGTCGCCGGTCGAGCTGACCGACATGCTGCTGAAGCGCATCCACGCGGTGGACGCCAGGCTGAACAGCTTCCTTCTGGTGACCGAGGACCTGGCGCGGAAGACCGCGAAGAAGGCCGAGGAAGACATCATGTCGGGCAAGCACAGAGGCCCTCTGCACGGCATCCCGATCGGCCTCAAGGACATCTACGACACCAAGGGCATCCGCACGACGGCGCATTCCAGGGTGCTGGAGAAGCGCGTACCGAAAGAGGACTCGACGGTCGCCGCAAAGTTCAAGAAGGCCGGCACCGTCCTGCTCGGCAAGCTCGCGACGCACGAGTTCGCGATCGGCGGCCCCTCCTTCGACACGCCCTGGCCGCCGGCGCGCAATCCTTGGAACCTGGAGACGAGCCCCGGCGGCTCCTCCAGCGGCAGCGGTGCCGCCATCGCTGCCGGCCTCGTGCTCGGTGCCACAGGATCCGATACGGGCGGCTCGATCCGCTCGCCGTCGACCTTCTGCGCCGTCGCCGGCATGAAGCCGACCTACGGCCTCGTCAGCCGCCGGGGCATCCTGCCGCTCGCCTTCACGCTCGACCACGCCGGCCCGATGGCCTGGACGGTCGAGGACTGCGCCATCCTGCTGCAGGCGATGGCCGGCCACGACAAAAAGGATGCCGCCAGCGCCAAGGTGAAGATCCTGGACTATCGGGCCGCGCTACGCCGGGACCTGAAAGGCGTACGCGTCGGCTACATCCGGCACTGGCACGACGGGGACTTCCCGGTCGAGCCGGAGATGCAGAAGGCGGTCGATGGCGCGGTCGAGACAATGCGCAAGCTCGGCGCCGAGATCAAAGACGTGCCCATGCCGAAGCTTTCCGAGTTCGCGCCGGCCGGACGCGTCATCATCCTGACCGAGGCCTTCGCCGTCCACGCGAAGACCCTGCAGTCCCGCTACAACGACTACGGCGAGCGTTTCCGCGCCAGCGTCACGCCGGCGGCATTGTTCTCGGCCAACGACTACGTCCAGGCCATGCGGCTCCGCCAGCAGCTGATCGAGCGCACGCGGGCGGCGATGGCCGATGTCGACGTGATGGTCTGCGCCGCCGCCCCCGGGGCCGCGACCAAGATGGTCGGGTTCGACAAGGACGCCGCGTACAAGCGGCCATCGCTGACGATGCCGTTCAACCTGACGGGCCTGCCGGTGATGACCGTCTGCTCGGGCTTCACCGAGGCCGGGCTGCCGCTCGGCATTCAGGTGATCGGGCACTCTTTCGGCGACGCGACCGTGATGGGCGTGGCAAATGCCTTCGAGCAGGCGACGCCCTGGCGCGCGAAGCGGCCGGCGCTGGGCTGATCCGTGCAGGGTGCCGGCTTCATAGCGATCTGGAGCGACCTCGCGCCCGAGGACGAGACCGATTGGGCGCATTGGATGATGCGGGAACACGCGGTCGAGCGCCTTGGCGTCGACGGCTTCCTTGCCTGCCGCGTCTTCCGCGCGCTCGGCGGCACGGCCAACCGCTATCTGATCCTCTATGAGCTGGAAACTGCGGACGCTGTCGGCGGGCCTTCGTACATCGCCCGCCTGAATGCGCCGACGCCATGGTCGCAACGCATCATGCCGCGGCTCGAGAATTTCGGTCGCGGCGGCGGCCGGGTGGCGGCGTCGGCCGGGATCGGTCAGGGCGGAATCCTCGCGGCGCTGCCCCTGGATGTCGAGCCGGACTGGGACCGGGAGGCCACGTGCCGCGACCTCGCAAGCCAGTACCGGATTGCGGCGGCCAGGGTCCTGCTCACCGACCTGGCGCAGACCTCGATCCAGACGCGCGAGAAAAGCCTGCGGCAGGCGGATGGATCCTTCGCCGGCCTCCTGCTGGTCGAAGGGCTGGACGAGGCTTCCGTCCGCAATGCGCTCGGGTGTCTCGGCGCCCGGATCGCCCACATCGAAGCGCCGCTCTACGCCTTGCGCTTCAATCTCGACCGGCGCCTGTTGCGCCGCTGACTCTCTTCAAGAAGGAACTCCCCATGGATCGCTGGCTTGCCGCCGCCCTCGCCTACGTGCCGAAGTGGATCGAGCATCAGATGCGGATCACCGGGCAGCCGGGATGCACCTTCGCGATCGCGCAGAAGGGCGAGGTCCTGATCGAGGGCGCCTACGGCCATGCCGACCAGGCGCGCGGGGAAGATCTCACGCCGCGGCACCGCTACCGCGTCGCCTCGCACTCGAAGGTCTTCACCTCGTCCGGCATCATGAAGCTGCGCGAGCAGGGCAAGCTCAAGCTCGACGATCCAGCCGGCCGCCATGTCGACGGCCTGCATCCGGAGATCGCCGAGGCGACGCTGGCCCAGCTCCTCTCTCACACCGCCGGGGTGATCCGCGACAGCACCGATGCCGGGCAATGGACCGACCGGCGACCGTTCAAGAACGAGGCGGAGCTTCGCGCCGATCTGGCCGAGGCGCCGATCATCGAACGCGCCACCCGCTACAAGTACTCGAACCACGGCTTCGGATTGCTCGGTCTCGTCATCGAGTCGGTCACCGGCGAGACCTACAACAAGTGGATCAAGCGCGAGATCGTCGACGCGGCCGGCCTCAAGGAAACGATCCCGGACGTGCCCATGCCGCGCGGGATGCCCTTCGCCCGCGGCCACTCGGCGGTGTTCCCCGTGGGCGAGCGGCTGGTCATCCCGGGCATCAACTCGACCCACGCGCTGGCCTCCGCCACGGGCTTCATCAGCACCGCGGCCGATCTCGCCCGCTTCTTAAACCAGCTCGCACCAAAGGCGAAGAAGAGCATTCTCTCGGCCGCCAGCCGCCGCGAGATGGTGCGCGGGCAGTGGCGCATTCCGCATATCGCCGGCGAACTCGCCTATGGGCTCGGCGTCCGTAGCGGCGCCACGGGCGATTGGCCCTGGTTCGGCCATTCCGGCGGCTTCCAGGGCTACGTCACGCATACCGGCACCTACGCGCCCTACGACATCACGGTCTCCGTCCTGACCAATGCCGCCGATGGATGCGCCGTCGCCTGGGTCCAGGGCGCCGTCCACATCCTCCGCTACTTCGCGAAGCACGGCGCCCCCTCGCGGCGGCTCGCCGACTGGAACGGCCGCTGGTGGACGCTCTGGGGCGCCTTCGACCTGCTCCCGGTCAGCGACCGGGTCGTCGTCGTCAATCCCGGCCACCCGGACGGCTTTCCCGACGCCTTCAAGGACGCGACCGAGATCGAGGTCACCGGTCGCGACCGCGGGACGATCGTGCTCGCCGCCGGCGGTGCCAGCCATGGCGAGACCGTCCGCCGCGTGCGCAACGCGAGCGGCCGCGTCACCGAGGTCTGGCTCGCCGGTTCCAAGTACCTGCCGGAAGCGAAGGTGGCCGCGGAAATGACCGCACGCTACGGCAAGGGAAAAAAGAAGCGCTAGAACCTCAGGACCATGCCGACGCGGCGGTCCGACCCCGCTCCGGCAGCCGCTTCGGCCGCGAGGACTTCCGCAAGCTTCGGCGGGAGTTCCGCGTCGGCGACCTCGCAAAAGCCCAGCGACGCGTAGAACGGCGCGTTGAACGGTACGGAGCGTTCGGTCGTCAGCATCGCTCCCCAGAGTCCGCGGGCCTGCGCCTGGCCGATTGCGGTCTGCATCAAGGCGCGGCCGATGCCGCGGCGCTGCCACGCCCGCGCGACGTCGATCTCGCCGATATAAAGGCCGCCATCGTAGGTCTGCGCGGCGAGGAAGGCGATGAGCCGATCCTCCTCGTTCGTCGCAACAAGCAGCATTCCCTCGGCGAGCGAAGCCTCCAGCAGATGCCTCGGCGTCGCTTGAATGCCGCTGGGGAAAGGGATGCCGGCATCGACCAGCGTCCCGGCCGCATCGATCTCGATCGCGGCGAGCGCCTCGACGTCGTCCGGCCGCGCATGCCTGATGGTAATCTCGGTCAGTTCAGCGATAAGACCGCGCAGCACGACGTTCAGGCCCTCCGGGCGCTCCAGCGGCACATAATGGCCGCAGTCAGGTACGAGGTGAAAACGTCCATCCTCGGCCGATGCGGCTTGGGCAGCACTTGTCCTCGGGCCTGGCGCGATGTCCTCGGCGCCGGTCATGACGATGACGGGGCGAGGAAATTCCGTCAGGACCTCGTCCCGGCTCGCCCTGCTATGAAAGGCGGTGACGCCGCGCGCGACATCCTCGAGGGACTGCCGCAAGGCGATCTCTCTCGCCCTTCCGACCACGGCAGGGTCCGAGTAGTGCGAGAACAACGGCGCCCAGAGCTTCGTCCACGCCCCCTCCATGCCCTCGTTCGAGAGCGTATCGATCGCCAATGCGTGGAGCTCGGGATCGGGCCGATGGACGACCTTGGTGCCTATCAGTACCAGGGCGGCGATCCGGTCAGGCGCAAGCGCCGCGATCTCGAGCGCACAGGAACCTCCTACGGAGCACCCGACGACGATCACGCGATCGCCGCTCACGCATGACAGCGCGGCCTTGGCCCATTCCTCGACGGTATCGCCCAACCCATAGAGCGTCGGCGCATGCGTCGCGCCCGGCAGGAGGTCTCGCTGCTCGTCCCACATCGTCCCGTCGAGCGGAAGCGCGTGGAGGAAAAGCAGCTCAAGCCCTGATGGCATTCCGCTCCGCCATGCGCTGGGCCGTTATCGCGAGTTCCGCCGCGCGAAAGCAGTGCGCCTGCGACATCGCGGTCTCGGTGCGGTTCCTGAGGTCGTCGACCAGTCGGCGCGCATAAGGCAGATCGACGCCGGCGCAGTCGATGTGGCGCAAGCCGGCCTTGTCGACGAGGAACAGGTGATTGCCCCCGGGCTTCCCGTCGATATCGAGGTTCTTCCGGAGCTCGATATAGCCCTCGGTGCCGATCAGGGTGGTTCGCCCGTCGCCCCAGGTCGGGAGGCCGTCGGGCGTGAACCAGTCGACGCGAATGTAGCCGGTGGCATCGGACGTGCGCAGCAGGATCTCGCCGAAATCCTGGAAGTCCGGGAAGTCCGGATTGGCGCGGTTGGCGACGGTCGCCGAGACGATCTCGGCGTCGAGCCGGCCGGCGAAGAACAGGAAGTTCTCGCACGCATGCGCGCCGATGTCGGTCAGTATCCCGCCGAACTTGTCGCGCCGGAAGAACCAGGCCGGCCGCCGGGCGCGGTTGAGACGATGCGGGCCGAGGGACACCACGTTGACCAGCTTTCCGATGGCGCCGGCCCGCAGCAGCTCGCCGGCCTTCGTCACCGCGGCCGAGACGACATGGCCGAAGCAGATCGAATAGATGCGCCCCGTCTCGGCCTGGACCTTGCGCACGTCCGCAAGTTGGTCGAGCGAGGTGACGCCCGGCTTGTCGACCATGAAGTCCTTGCCGTGACGCATGACCTCGATACCGAGCGCGGCGCGCTTGCTGTTCACGCCCGCGCTCAAGACCAGGTCGATGCTGCGGTCTTCGAGAATGCGGCGCGGATCATCGACCTTGCGCGCCTGCGGGTAGGCCTCGGCGAACGACTTCTTGAAAAAAGTCTCCTCCTCGCCGCAATAGGCGACGAACTCTGCTCCCTGCCCCAGCATCATCTCGATCTGGGAGTGGATGTGGAAATGATCGAGCCCGATCGCCGCGAACCGCACGGGCCTCATGCGAAGACCGCGTCGGCGCGCGCCCAGATGCGCTCGGCGCGTTCCTGGGTCTCCTTGAGCACGGAAGGCGCGTCGACGGTCGTCACCTTCTTCTCGCGCACGACGATGCGGCCGTCGACGATCACGTCGGTCACGTCGCTGCCGGTGGCGTTGTAGACGAGGTTGCTCGGCAGGTTCTCCGCGCGTACCGGCCGGCACCAGGGCGTGTCGAGGTCGACCAGGATGATGTCGGCCTTCTTGCCGGCCTCCAGCGAGCCAATGTCCTTCTCCATGCCGATCGATCTGGCACCGCCCATCGTCGCCATGTGGAGCGCGCGCCAGCCATCCAGCATCTTCGCGTCGCCCGAGCGCGCGCGCGGGAACAGGATCCCCATGTTCATGAACTTCCAGAGGTCGTTCGAGCACCAGTCGGTGCCCCAGGTGACGTTGCAGCCGGCGGCGTAGACCTTCTCCATCGGCGGGAAGTATCCGCGCTTCGCCACGTGATAGCTGGTGTGGGAGATGTGCATGCCGGTGCGGGCGACGGTGGCGATGTCCTCGTCGGAGAGGAAGACCGTATGGATCCCGATCGTGCGCTCGCTCAGCAGGCCGAGCTCGTCGAGGAATTGGATCGGCCGCTTGCCATACTGCTTCATCACGAATTCGGTCTCGCCCGGTACCTCGGCGACGTGGACGTTGAGGCCGAGGCCGAGCTCGTCGGCGAGCGCCGCGCTCGCGACCAGCCCTTCCCGCGAGGTGAAGCCGGGTCCGGCCGGCGAGATACGCGTCGTGATGCGGCCGTTCTCCTTCCCGTGCCAGTCGGCATGGAGCTGGCGCGACGCGTTGAGCCCCTGCTCCAGCCAACCCTTCTGCATCGGCCGCTCCATGACCGACGCATTGAGCCTGGTCGCATCGACCTCGAAGATTTCCTGGCTCATCACGGCGCGGATGCCGAGATCACGGACGGCGGGCATCGCCAGGTGCTCCTTCACGAACTGGCTGACGATGGTGGTGGTGCCGGTGCAGAGCATCTCCATCGCATGCGTCAGGCAGCCCGCATACCAGTCCTCGTCATGGACATGAGTGAAGGCGATCGGCACCGCGCGCTTCCACAGGCCCGCCGAGAGCTGGCCCGAGACATCCTCGGTCAGGCCCTTGAGGTAGGCACCGATCAGGTGGATATGCGTGTTGATCAGCCCCGGCAGCACCGCCCGGCCCTTGGCCGAGATCGTGGTCGCGGCGTTGAACGATTTCGCATCGAAGCCCGACCGCGGCCCGGCATAGACGATCCGGTTCCCGTCGATCGCGACGACGCCGTCGGAGATCACCTCGTAGGGCCTGTCCATCGGGATCAGGTAGCCACCATCGACGAGGATCTTCGACATGGGTGCAGGTTTCCCTATCCGATGAGCGCCGGCAATTCTTCCGACTTGAAGCGGCAGGAGACCATGCGGTCCGTCACTTCCATGCCGAGGCGCTTGTAGAAATCGAGGGCAAGGTTTGAGCGGTCGACTGCGAGGCTCAACCCTGCGCAATCGAGCTCGATCGCGCGCTTCGCCGCCGCGACCATCAGCGCGCGGCCGAGACCTAGCTTCCGCGCCGGCTCGTCGATGAAGAGATTCATGACGTAGAACTCCCGCGTACCGGTCCAGGCATTGTAGCGGATCGAGTACTGCGCGATGCCGACCGCCTTGCCGTCGGCGAAACCGAGAATTGCCGAGAACAGCTTCGCCGGGCCGAAGCCGTCGCGGCGGATCATCTCGTCGGTGACCAGGGCCAGTTCGGGCTTGCCATGGAAATGGGCATTGGCGTGAACCAGCCGTCGGATTTCGGCGGCGTCGGCAGGCGTGGCGTCGCGAATGGCGATGCGATCGGACATGAGATCTCGGGCTTGCGAATTGCGGGAAGCGACGCCTCTCTGTACCACTGGCGGGAACGACAGGATATCGGGGGAGACAGGGAATGGCGCTCGCACCAGGAGAGGCCGACGGCAAGGCCAGCTGGACCGGCTTTGTCGAGCCGGAGCCCGGCCTCCAGATCCCTTGCACCATCATCCGCGGCCGGAAGCCCGGCCCGAAGCTGCTCGTCACCGCCGGGGTGCACGGCGCCGAGTATTCCTCGATCGAGGCGGCGCGCCGGATCGCGCGGCTCGCGCCCGACTCCTTCGCCGGCGAGTTGACCGTGCTGCCGATCCTCAACATCGGCGCCTTCTTCCAGCACCGGGCCTTTCACAACCCGTCCGACGACAAGAACGTGAACCGCGTGTTCCCGGGCGACCCCAAGGGCACGGCCAGCGATCGGCTCGCGCATTGGGTGGTCTCCCAGGCGATGGGCGGCATGGACGGCTACATCGACCTGCACGGCGGCGACATCGTCGAGGCGCTGATGCCGTTCTCGATCTACCCGGACACCAGCGCCCGCAGCCGCGAGCTCGCAATCGCGAGCGGCCTGCCCTTCGCCTCGGCGAGCAGCCGCAAGGTCCACAGCTACGCCGCCGCCGTCGCCCTGGGCATTCCGGCGGTGCTGCTCGAGGCCGGCCAGAACGGCCTCGTCACCGAAGAAGCGGTCGGCCTGCTGGAAAGCGCCGTCAAAGGCGTGATGGCCGAGCTCGGCATGACGGCGAAAGCGAACCAGCCGTCGAAAGCCGCCCCTCGCCTCGTCCGCATGGAGGTCGCGACCGCACCCGACGCCGGCTACTGGACCTGCACGACCCGGCCCGGCGCCGAGGTCAAGAAAGGCGACCGCGTCGGCACCGTCGCCGACCTGATCGGACGCTGGGAGACGCCGATCCTCGCCGAGCATTCCGGCCCGGTGCTCTATCACCTGACCAGCCTCGCGGTGAACAAGGGTCAGGCGCTGATCGGGATCGCCACATGACGGGCGCGGCTGCAACCGGGCGCACTCGGGTGAGCCATGCGGAAGGGGCGAATTTCGATACCGGTCTGCGGGCCTTCTTCGCCTATCGCGACCTCGGCATCGCCGAGGCAAGCGGAGGCAGCGTCCGCGCGCATGTGATCCGCGCGGTGCCGGGCAAGCACGCGGAGCCGCGCTGGCACCGCCATCACCTCGACTTCCAGATGGTCTTCGTCACCCGGGGCTGGGTGCGCTTCGAGTACGAGGACATCGGCGAGGTGCTGCTGAAACCAGGCGACTCCGTCTATCAGCCGCCCCGCATCCGCCATCGCGAGATCGAGCACTCCGACGACCTGGAGCTGGTCGAGATCACCTCGCCGGCCGACTTCGAGACGACGGACTGACGCCCACGCTGTCGTGATCGCGCGGATAGCTGCCGCGTAACCGCACCTTTGCTATCTTTCGCCGTCCCTCGGGGGCCCGGGCTTCAAGACCGTGGGCGGGACGCGACCGTCTCAGGCTTCATATTCGGCCAAATGCCGATCAATGCGGAGGAAACGAGAAATGACCGACCAGTTTGAACGCGCCCCGGAAACGCTGACCCAGGGCTGGATCGACCAGCGCGTGTTCGATCTCTACGACGAGTACTGCCACGGCCGCATGGACCGCCGCAGCTTCCTCGCCCGCTCCGCCGCGGTCACCGCCGGCGGCCTGGCGATGGCCTATGCGCTGCTGCCGAACTACGCCAAGGCTCAGACGATCTCGTTCACCGACGAGCGCATCAAGGCACGCTACGTCTCGTATCCCTCGCCCGGCGGCTCGTCCGGCCAGATGAAGGGCTATCTGGTGCAGCCGGCCGGCAACGGCCCGTTCCCGGTGGTGCTGGTCGTGCACGAGAACCGTGGTCTCAACCCCTACATCGAGGACGTGGCGCGCCGCGCCGCGGTTGCGGGATTCCTCGCGCTGGCGCCGGATGGACTGGCGCCGGTCGGCGGCTACCCCGGCAACGACGACGAAGGCCGTGACATGCAGGCCAAGCTCGAGCAGCCGAAGCTCCGCACCGACATGCTCAACAGCGCCAAGTTCCTCAAGGCGCATGCGATGTCGAACGGCAAGCTCGGCGTCACCGGCTTCTGCTGGGGCGGCGGCACCACCAACTGGCTCGCCGCCACGCTGGGCGCCGACCTGCAGGCCGGCGCGCCCTACTACGGCGTCGCCGCGGCGGCGGACGTGGTGAAGGACATCAAGGCTCCCCTGCTGGCGCACCTCGCCGAGACCGACCCCAACGTCAACGGGACCTACCCGGCCTATGAGGCAGCGCTGAAGGCCGCCGGCAAGTCGATCGAGGTCCAGACCTATCCGGGAACCCAGCACGGCTTCCACAACAACTCGACGCCGCGCTACCAGGAAGCGGCGGCGAAGCTGTCGTGGGACCGCACCGTCGCCCACTTCAAGAAGCACCTCGCCTAGGAGCTTAAGACCGCGAGCCGCCGTCAGAACATCGGCGGCGGTTCGCGGCGCTTCCTGCGTTTCGGGCGCTCGTACATGACGCCCGGGTAGTTCTTCAGCGGCGCCAGCGGCACGCCGGTGAAAATCCAGTCCTGAAGCTCGGAATAATTCAGGTGGTAGCGCGGCTCGCGCCCGGTGCGGGCCGTGAACAGCGCACGTGGGATGTTGATCCATTTCGGCGCGCTCTGGCGCACGTACCAGACCGGCGTGCCGCACTTGCCGCAGAAGGCGCGCGTGTTGCCGGTCTCCTTGTCCAGGTACTGCTTGACCGTGCGGCTTCCCTTCACGACGCGGAAGCGCTTCATCCAGGTGCCGACGTAAGTCGCATAAGCCGCCCCATGGGCGATCCGGCTCGGCCGGCCATGGTCGTGCCAGGCCCAGAACGCCGGATACTGGATGTCGACCGCGACCGCTCCGCAAAGACACCGCGCGGCAATGCGCTCAGCCTGCTCGTCGGCGGGCTGGCGCTTCGCCATCAGCGCTTGCCGATCTCGGCGAGGTCGAACGGGGTCGCCTGGTAGAGCTCGTTGATCCAGTTGCCGAACAGGAGATGCGCATGGCTCCGCCACCGGTTCTCCGGCGGACGCTTCGGATCGTCGCCGGGGAAGTAGTTGCGCGGCAGCTTGATCGGCGTCTGCGCGGCGACATCGCGAAAGTACTCGTCACCGAGCGAGTTGGAGTCGTACTCGATGTGATTGAACATGTGCAGCGAGCGATGCTTGGGATCGTCCAGCATGCAGAGCCCGGCCTCGTCCGACTCCATAAGAATGGTCATGCCGCTCGTCTTCGGGATGTCCTCGCGACGCACCTCGGTCCAGCGCGACACCGGGATCGCGAAGTCGTCGGAGAATCCCCGGAGATACGGCGATGCCGGCGCCAGGTTGCGGTGGCGATAGACGCCGAAGGCCTTCTCGGGCAGCGGGTATTTCGGCATGCCGTGGAAGTGGTGCACGGCGGCCTGCGCGCCCCAGCAGATGTTGAAGCTGGAATAGACGTTGGTCTGGGTCCAATCGAAGACCCGGCGGAGCTCGTCCCAGTAGGTCACCTGCTCGAACGGCATCTGCTCGACCGGCGCGCCGGTGGTGATGAATCCGTCGAAGCGTTCCGCCTTCACGTCCTCGAAGGTCCGGTAGAACGAGATCATGTGCTCGTTCGGCGTGTTGCGCGCGACGTGATTGGTCATCTTGACCAGGGTCAGCTCGACCTGCAGCGGCGTCGAGCCCAGGAGGCGCGCGATCTGGGTCTCGGTCTTGATCTTGTTCGGCATCAGGTTGAGCAGCCCGATGCGCATCGGGCGGATGTCCTGGCGGACCGCGTCGGCCTCGCTCATGACCATGACGCCCTCGGAAGCGAGGGTCGCGCGGGCAGGCAGGTCGTTCGGGATCTTGATCGGCATCTAGGCAGTCACGGATCGGAAGGGGCCGCCAACATGATCGGAAATCCCGTCGGTGACAACGCCGTCGTGAGGAGACGGCCTAGCTGACCGCCGACGACCGGTTGGCGATGAAGCGGACCGGCAGCGCGCGGCTGCGGTAGGGGAACTCGCCCGTCTCCAGACGCGCGAGGATCGCCTTCCCGGCCTCCTGGCCGAGCTGGTAAGCCGGCGAGAACACGGTGGTCAGCTCAGGCGTCGCGTATCGCCAGGCATTGAACCCGTTGAAGCCGGTGACCCGTACCTCTTCCGGCACGCGGTGGCCGCGCTCCTGCAGGCGCTTCATCGCGGCGATCGCCATCTGATCGTTTCCGCCGATCACCACGTCCGGTACGCCGTTCTCGACCATGTAGCGCTCGAAGGCGCGCTGGGTCGCGTCGAAGCCCTCGTCGCCGCAGCGGACCAGACGAAGCTCCACTCCCCCGCCTCGCTTCGCCAGCACCGAGCGGATGCCGGCCTCGCGCTTGACCATTGCCGACCATTCCTGCCGGGGCACCAGCATCACCACGTGCTTCGCCGGCTCGGTGAACAGGTGACGGGCGAGTTCGACGCCGCCGGCGTAGTCGTCCTGGATCAAGGAGCAGCCATCGGCAATGTCATCGGGCATGCCGTCCTGCACCAGCACCATCGGCTGCCCAAGAGACGCCACGCGCTCGATGGTCGCGCGACGCTCGGACTCGACGCCGGAGAGCAGCGCGCAGATCGCATCGGTCTCGATCCGCTGCAGCAACGGCACCGAACTGACGCCGTCGGGCGAGGCGCCATGGATCACAAGGCTGTAGTTCTTCGGGCCGACATGGTCGTTGAGCCCGGCCAGCAGCGCCGCGGTGAAGGGATCGGCGAGATAATTCGGCGACGGATCGACGATCACCACGCCGATCGCCATGCGCCGGTTGGTGCGCAGGCGCCGGGCGGCCGCGTGCGGGCGATATCCAAGCTCGGTGCAGACCGCCATCACGCGGTCGTAGGTCTCGCGCCCGACCTCGCGCATCCGGCCGTTGACGACGTTCGAGACGGTCATCGGCGTGGTGCCCGCGACCGCCGCCACGTCGCGGAGCGTGACCGCGCGCTGCTTGCGGACGGCGACGGTCACACCTTAAGGCCGCCGTGCCACCAGTGCTCGAACGGGTTCGAGTAGAGGATCGAGTCGATCGTCTCCTGGGTCACGCGCGGCATCGGCGTGCCCTCGACGAAGCGATTCACGTTCTTGAGGTCCGCGATCGAGGCCTCGACCGTCGTGAACGGGAAGTCGGTCCCCCAGAAGATCTTGTTGCGGTTATGGACCGTGTACTCCTGGGCGCAGACCAAGATGTTGTAGAACTGCCAGGGGCGGTAGTGCAGCGCCGAGACTTCGGCATAGACGTTCGGCTGCTTGCGGATGACGACGATGCACTCCTCGTACCAGGGGTGGCCCATATGGGCCATGATCATCTTCAGGTCCGGATAGCGCATCGCCACGGTGTCGACGTTGAGCGGACGGCCTTCCTCGATCGGCGCATTGCGCCCGAAGGTCGTGCCCATGTGCATGGTGAGCGGGATGTTGTTCTTCTGCAGGTAGGCGTAGATCGGGTCCATGCGCGGGTCGAGCAGCGACACGCCGTTGTAGATCGGGCCGAACTTCACGCCCTTCAGCTTCAGGTCCTCGATCGCATGGACCAGGAGATCCATGCAGTTCGGCATGCGCGGATCGATGCAGGCGAAGCCGACGAACTTGTCGGGATACTTGGCGACGGCGCGTGCCGTCACCTCGTCGTCGCCGTTGATGCCCGCTGAATCGGCGTAGCGCAGCGAGAAGACGATCGCCTTGTCGACGTTTTTCATCGCGTCATGGACGCGATCGGCGTTCGCCTGCAGCTTGAAGCCGCCGGGGACCGCGTTCGACGATCCCTGGTGGAACAACGGCAGGATCATGTCGTCGTCGTAGACGTTGACATGGCAGTCGACGATCATCTTCTTCGCCGAGGTCATTACAGGATCCCGTACTTCGCGAAGACCGAGCCCAGGCTCTCGCCGGCCTGAAGGTCGCGGAGCGTGTTCTTCTCGCCCGAGATCTTCTTGAAGGCGAGGCCGAGCACCTCGTCCTCCTTCGCCTTCGGCACGACGACGATGCCGTCGGCATCGCCGAAGATCAGGTCGCCCGGGCTGACCGCGACACCGGCGCATTCGACCGGAACATCGACCGCCTTCACGGTCGCGCGGCCCTTGGAATCGAGCGGCGCGATGCCGCCGTGGAAGACCGGGAACTTCATCGCCTTGATCGCCTTGATGTCGCGCACGCAGCCGTCCATGACCGCGCCGGCGGCGCCGCGATACTTGGAGGCGGTCGACAGCAGTTCCCCCCAGGGGGCGACGCGGCCGGTAGCGCCGCAGGCGAAGACCGGGATCTCGCCCGGCTTCAGGCTATCGATCAGCGCGATCTCCATCTCATAGGGGTTCTCGCCGGGCGTCTCGGCGTAGACGTCCATATAGAGAGCCGTCCGCGCGCGGCCGACCATGACCAGGCTCTCGTCGAGCGGGCGGATCCGGGGCGGGAACGCCTGCTTCCAGACGCCCGCCTGGTCGAGGCAATCGGAAATGACGGCGCAGAAAAGCTTGTCGGCCAGTTCGGCCAGCGAGTGGGACGGCATGTTCGTCACGGCTCCGGGATGAATTTCGAGAACGAGAGGACGGTTTCTTTAACGATACAGGCAGACGCCTGTCGACGCTTCCTGCGGGGCAGATGAAACCACGTCCCGATTGCCCTTAAACCACAATAGGAAAGGCGCGAAATGCAACTCCCGGACGAAGTCCACATGAACCGCGGTTCACTGGACCCTCCGGGCAGGCAGTCGTATTTCTGTCATCCAATCGTCATTCCACCGGATGGAGCCCGTCATGAAGCGCCGCCCGTTCCTCGGCCTTGCCGTCGCATCGCTCCTGCTCGCGTCCTTGCCCGCGCTCGCGCAGAGCGGCCGCGTCGTCGTCTACAACGCCGGCGGTCCGGAACTCTTCAAGCCGCTCGCCGAAGCCTTCGCGAAGAAGCATCCGGAGGTGAAGGTCGACGTGATCAATGCCGGCGTCGGCGAGCTCTTCACCCGCATCCGCGCCGAGCGCGGGAATCCAAGGGGCGACGTCCTGCTCGGCGCCTCGGGCGAGGCCTTCGTCGGCAACACCGAGCTGTTCCAGCCCTACAAGGCGAAGGAGCACGACGCCTTCGATCCGAAAGTGATCGGCCCGGACAACACCTTCTACGGCTTCTCGATGCCTTTGCAGGCGCTGATCGTGAACACCAAGCTGATGCCGCTCGACCAGGCGCCGAAGAGCTGGAAGGACCTGGGCGAGCCTCGCTACAAGGGCAAGATCATCATGTCGAACCCGTCGCTCTCGGGCTCGGCCTACGGCCAGATCGCGCAGATCCTGCAGCTCCACGGCTGGGACCTGATGCAGAAGGTGATCGCCAACACGACCTTCGTCGCGCAGTCGGCGGTGGTCTACCAGAACGTCGCCAAGGGCGAGTACGCGATCGGCCTCACCGGCGACTCGAACATCGTCACCATGGCGCAGCAGGGCTATCCGGTCGCGGCGGTCTATCCCTCGGAGGGCACCGCGCTCCGCTTCGATGCCAGCGGCATCATCAAGGGCGGGCCGAACCCGGAGACGGCGAAGCTCTTCCTCGACTTCGTGAACTCGAAGGAGTCGCACGAGATCATCGTGAAGACCAACCGCCGCTCCGTGCGCAAGGACGCGCCGGCGCCGGCCGGCCAGATCGCGACGGCCGACATCAAGACCTTCGCCTACGACGACGCGGCAGCGGCCAAGGACCGCAAGGCCAACCTAGAGAAGTTCGACGACCTGCTGAGCCGGAAGTGATGCGGATCGAGGCCTTCACCGAGGCCAAGGACCCTGCCCGGCCCGAGACGAACGAGGATCGCATCGTCGTCCTCGCCGATCGCGCCTATGCGGTCGCCGACGGCGCCACCGACAAGAGCGGCAAGCGCTGGAACGGCATGACCGGCGGCCAGATCGCGGCGGAAACCGTCGCACGCACGGTCACCAAGCTTGCGCTCTCGGACGAACCGGCCCCGAGCGGCCGCGACCTCGCTGATCGCATCGCCACGGCAATCCGCGCGCACTACGTACGCCTCGGCATCGAAGCCGATGCCGAGGCGGATCCGCTCGGCCGCTTCAGCGCGACATTGGCGCTGGCGCTCCGCACGTCCAGCGGCTGGCGCTTCTATCGCATCGGCGACAGCGGGATTCGCCTCAATGGCGAGGAAACACTGCTGGACGAGAGCGCACTCGACCCGATCTACAGCCTCTTCCGAGCGTGCCTTTGGCGACGTCTTGCCGCCCGGCTGCCGACGGACGAGGTCGATCGTCTCGCTCGTCAATATCTGGTCGACGGTGCCGCGCATCCGTCGAGTGACGAATCCCTGATCGTGGAAGCGCGGGACGAGGCGGTCGCCCGGACGATCGAGCGCTTTCCCGCGCTTGGGGCAGGCGAAGTCCGCCGGATCCTCGACCAGGGCCTCCGCCGGCAGACGGATTGGCGGGATCCTCACCTCTATCGTGATCGCGATCACCCGCTCGGCTATGGTCCGCTCGACGGCTGGCCGATCGCCGACCGCTTCATCCATGTCGACGACCGTCCGGCGGCCTATGTCCGCTCGATCGAGCTGTTCACCGACGGCTACTACGGCGTGGCGCCGGCCCCGAGCGTCGCCTCCTGGGAATCCTGGATCGGCATGGTCCAGCGCGAGGACCCGCATCGCATCGGCCGCTTCGCCTCGACCAAGGGCTCGGTCCCCCGCCGCAATGCCGACGATCGCAGCGTAATCGTGGTCGCGCCGTGACGGACACGACCGCGCCACCCGCGAAGTCGCGCGACTGGCTTCCCTGGGTCGTCGGCGGCCTCACCGTCGTCGTTCTCTTCGCCTTCCTGATCTACCCGATCCTCAAGACCGTGCTCGGCGCCTTCGTCCGCAACGGCAACGAGCCTACTCTCGTCAACTGGACGCTCTACAACTTCGAGCGCTTCTTCGTCGCCGCGACCTACCAGTCAGCCGTGCGCAATTCCATCCTGGTCTCCACCCTCTCGACCTTGGCGGCGACGCTGCTGGCGCTGCCCGCCGCCTACGCGATCGCGCGGGTGAGAATGCCGTTCCGGAATTTCATCCTGGCGCTGTCGGTGATCCCGCTGGTGGCGCCACCTTTCATCGGCGCCTACTCCTGGATCCAGCTTCTCGGACGCAGCGGCATCGTCACCAGGTACGCAGCCGACTGGCTGGGCATCACCCTGCCGCCGATCTACGGACTCTTCGGGATCGTGCTGGCGCTGTCGCTCAGCTTCTTCCCCTACGTCTTCCTGATCGTTCAGGGCGCGCTGTCGGCCGGCGACCCCAACATCGAAGAGAGCGCCCGGATCATGGGCGCCTCGCGCTGGCGCATCCTCCGGACGATCACGCTGCCGCTGGTGACGCCCGCGATCGCGGCGGCAGCGATGATCGTCTTCATCAAGGCTCTCGGGAACTTCGGCGTGCCGGCGATCCTCGGCGGCGAGATGTACGTGCTGCCGACGCTGATCTACTTCCAGGTCCATGGTTTCTTCAATCTGAACGCAGCGTCGGCGATCGCGCTCGTCAATGTGGCGATCACGCTGCTGGCGATCCTGATCCTCGCCTGGATCAACCGGCGCCGGCACTTCGTCACCGTGACCGGCGTCACCCGCAAGGCGGCCCAGATGGACGGACTGGGCGCGCGCATCTTCGCAAACGCCTATGTGTGGCTGCTGCTGACGCTGACCCTGATCCCGCAGATCATGGTGGTGTGGTCGTCCTTCGCCGAGCGCTGGGCCGGCACCACCTTCCCCACGGAATACGGTCTCGGCAATTACCGCCAGGTGTTCGGCGACCTGTTCCAGCCGATCCAGAACAGCCTCGTGCTTGCCGGCGCGGCGACCGGGCTCGTCGTGGTCTTCGGCACGCTGCTCGCCTACACCGCGGTCCGCCGACGTTTCGTCGGCAAGTGGGCGCTCGACCTCACGATCATGCTGCCCTTCGTGCTGCCTGGCGTGGTCACGGGAGTCGCCTTCCTCGTCACGTTCAACGACGGCTGGCTGGTGCTGACCGGCACCGGCACGATCCTGGTGCTCGCCTACTTCGTCCGCCGCATCGCCTATGTCTTCCGGTCCGTCTCCGCCTCGATCGCGCAAGTCGACCCCAAGATGGAGGAAGCCTCCGCCATCTGCGGTGCCTCCTGGGGTCGCACGATGCGGAAGGTAACCGTGCCGCTGGTGGCGCCAGGCATCCTCGCCGGCGCGGTGATCGTGTTTGCGACGCTGATCAGCGAGATGAGCGTCACGATCCTTCTCTACTCCGCGAGCTGGAAAACCATCGCCGTCGCCATCTACGAACGACTGGCCAGCAACGAGATGCCGGCGGCCGCCGCGATCGGGTCGGTGACCATCGCGCTCACCATGGCCCTGGTGTTCGCCGCAAGCCGGCTGATCGGCCGCAGCATGGCCGACATGTTTCGGTAAGCGAAACGCTCGCGCCTTCACTTTCGGCATCGTGCCGACGGGAAGTGCAGCTTCCGACCCGGAATCATCAAGGCATGTGACGTAGGGTCGCTCGCGCCGCAGAGACTTGATGACGCCTGCCGCTCCCGTGATAGGAGATTGGGCGACGTGAGCACCCCTTCACCCGACGACCAGCCGCTCTACCGCCGACCGCGCATCCTGCTGGTGATCGCGTTGCCGATCCTGCTGTGGATCGCCGGCCTCACGCGGATCCTCTGGCCGCATCCGGCGCTCGCCTACGCCAGCTACGCGATGCTGGTGGGATACCTGCTCGCGAGCTTCCCGCAGATCCGCACCAGCAACCGGATCCTCGGCGGCCTTTTGATCACGCTCTGCGTCCTTCTTCATCGCGGCGAGATGCCCTTTTCGGTCGTAGCGCGCGGGCTCGAGTTCGCGGTCGCCTTCTCTGCCTTCCTCGCCGTGCTCCAGTTCGTGCGCGCGACGGTCGAGTTCCTGCCCGGCGCGACCGCTTCGCGCGGGCTCTTCGCCGGCATGGATGCGCTCGGACGCCGCGTCGCGATCCTGATCTCCTGTCATCTGCTCTCGGTGGTGCTGTCCATCGGCGCCTTCGCCATCGTCCGCCCCCTGCTGCCGCATGAGGACGATCCGGAGGAGCGCCGCCGCCAGGCGATCAACGCGCTCCGCGGGGTCTGCACCGGCATCTACTGGTCGCCATTCACCGTCGGCATCGCCTTCATCTTTTTCTCGTTTCCCCAACTCCCGCCCTGGCAGGTCTTCGGCACCGGCATGGTGGTCGCCATCGCCGTCATCGGATCGGCGGCCTTCGCCCAGGGCGGCCGGCGCAGCCCGTCGGCGCTGATCGCGACCGTCGCCGCCTTCCGGCCGATCCTCGCACCGCTGATCGCCTCGACCGGTGCGGTCGTCGTCACCATCGCCGCGACCGGACTTTCGAACCTGCAGGCGACGATCATCGTGATGCCGATCTTCTGCCTCTACCAGATGCTGAAGGGCGGGCGCGAGCGTACCTGGCGCGTCGCCAGCATCGCGATCGAACGCATGTCGCGCGCCGGCGACGACATGCTCGTCTTCACGGCCGCGGTCACGCTCGGCAGCATCCTGCTCGAATCCCGGCCGGTTCTCGATGCGATCGCCCATGTCCTGCCGCCGCACCTGCCGGTGCCGGTGCTGATCGGCACGCTGTGCGCGATTGGGCTCGGCCTGGGGCTCCTCGGCCTGAATGCGATCCTGGTCGGCACGATCCTGATCGCCCTCGCCGCCTCCGCCGCCGGCGACCTGCCGGACTTGGTGATGGCGCTGATCGTGCTCTATGGCTGGACCGCGGCGTCGATGGTCTCATTCGCCTCGCTGGCGATCCTGACCTCCGGCTCGATGTTCCAGATCGACTCGCGGAAGCTGGTGTGGAGCGCCAACGTCCCGTTCCTGGCCCTTGTCGGCCTCGCTAACACGATCGTGTTGTCCGCCGCGGTCTACGCCCTACGTTAGCGGACCTGCGCTTGCGGCATCGCTTTAGCCCGCTTATGATGAGCTAGCTTATCATTGTCCCTCCCCGCGATGCGCCCGCCCGACCGCAGCTTCGGCTTTCTTCTGTATGACTCCGCGCGCCTGCTCCGCCGCGACTTCGACCGGCGTGCCCGCGCGATCGGCCTTACCCGCGCCCAGTGGTCGGTGCTGTCCCACCTTGCGCGGTATCAAGGGGTGAACCAAGCGGCGCTGGCCGAGCTCATGGAGCTCCAGCCGATCACGCTGGTCCGCCTGCTCGACCGCCTCGAGGAAGCCGGCTGGATCGTGCGGGCCGCCGATCCGAAGGACCGCCGCTCTCGCGTGCCGCAGCTGACCGAAAAGGCGCTGCCGGTGCTCGAGCGCATGCAGGCGCTGGCCGCCGAGACCCGCGAGCTGGCGCTGGCCGGCATCGACGGCGACGAGCGCGAGCGCCTGCTGGACCAGCTCCAGAAGATCCGCGCCAATCTCGCCGCGCGCGAGGACGAGAACGGGAGCACGGGCACCGATGGTCGCTGACGGCTCCAATGCCCCGGCGCGCGCCGTGGTCGGCCGCGGCAAGCGGCGCCTGCGCGCCTTTCTTCTCCTGCTCGGCCCGATCGCCGTCGGCGCGATCGCGCTGTCGATCTATCTCAATGGCGGTCGCATCGTTTCGACCGACAACGCCTATGTGAAGGCCGCGAAGACGACGGTGAGCCCCGAGATCGCCGGCCGGGTCGCCAGCGTCGCGGTCCGCGAGAACCAGGTTGTCGCCACCGGCCAGTCCCTGTTCAGGATCGACGACGAGCCGCTCCGCATCGCAGTCGCCAAGGCCGAGGCCCAGCTTCACGCCGTACGGCTCGAGCTCGACGCGCTTCGCGCCTCCTATCGCCAGAAGCGCGAAGAACTGAAGCTCGCGGAAACCAACGTGCCTTATGCCGAGCGGGAGTTCCGCCGCCAATCGGAGCTCGCCGAGCGCAAGGTCGCGACCGAAGCACGCCTGGACGAGGCGCGTAACCGCCTCGACGTCGTCCGCCTTCAGGTTTCGGCGCTGCGCCAGGATCTCGCCCGCATCGTTGCCGGTCTCGCCGGCGATGCCGAGATGCCGGCCGAACGTCACCCGAAGTTCCTCGAAGTCAGGGCCGAGCTCGACGAAGCGCGCCTCAACCTGCGCCGCGCCGAGGTGAAAGCACCGGACGACGGCATCGTCAGCCGCGTCGACTCGATCCGGCCCGGAGACTTCGTCCGCGCCGGTGTCGCCGCCTTCTCGATCGTCTCCTCCCGCCGCCTCTGGATCGAAGCCAACCTGAAGGAGACCGACATCACCCACCTGGTTCCCGGACAGAAGGCGAAGATCAAGGTCGACGCTTTCCCCGACACCGTGTGGACAGCCAAAGTCGACAGCATCGGCGCCGCGACCGGCGCCGAGTTCTCGATCCTGCCGCCGCAGAATGCGACCGGGAACTGGATCAAGGTGGTCCAGCGCGTGCCGGTGCGCCTGACCATCGACGAGGCGCCGGACCAGCCGCAGCTCCGCGCCGGCCTGAGCGCGCTCGTCGAGATCGACACCGGGATCGAACGTTCCCTGCCTGACCTGATCAAGGCGGCCCTCGCCAAGGTCGGGGGAGGTCGTTGAGCAGCCGAGGGTTCGTCACCGCCTCCATCATGGCGGCGACCGTGATGCACGCCCTCGACATGACGATCGCCAACGTGGCGCTGCCGCACATGCAGGGAACGCTGCTGGCGACCCAGGACCAGATCTCCTGGGTGCTGACCTCTTACGTCGTCGCCTCCGCGATCATGACCCCGCCGACCGGCATCCTCGCCGCCAGGATGGGACGGAAGCGCTTCTTCCAATGGTCGATCGCCGGGTTCACCGCCGCCTCCCTCCTCTGCGGCTTCGCCTCGTCGCTGACCGAGATGGTGATCTTCCGCCTGCTGCAGGGCGGGTGCGGCGCGGCCCTGATCCCCGTCTCGCAGGCGATCCTGCTCGATACCTACCCCCGGGAGCGTCACGCGCAGGCGATGGCGCTCTGGGGCGTCGGCGTCATGGTCGGTCCGATCCTGGGACCGACGCTCGGCGGCTACCTGACCGAGCTCTACGACTGGCGCTGGGTCTTCTTCATCAACCTGCCGGTCGGCATCGTCGCGATGATGGGCGTCGCAGCCAGCGTGCCGGAGACGCCGCGCGATCCGAACCGCACCTTCGACTTCACCGGATTCGCGCTGCTGACGATCGCCGTCGGCGCCTTCCAGCTGATGCTGGACCGCGGCGAGGTCGAGGGCTGGTTCGACTCCACAGAGATCGTGGTCGAGGCGGTCATTGCCGGGCTCTGCTGCTACGGCTTCATCGTCCACAGCTGGACTGCCGAGCGACCGTTCCTCGACCTCAACCTGATGCGCGATCGCAACTACGGGATCGGCGTGCTGCTGATCTTCCTGATCAACCTGATGATGCTGGCGACGCTGGCCCTGCTCCCCGCCTTCCTCCAGGGGCTGCTGGGATACCCGATCATCGAGACCGGCTACCTGATGATGCCGCGCGGCATCGGCACGATGCTGGCCATGCTGGTGGTCGGGCGCATCTCGGGCACCATCGACGCCCGGCTGATCGTCACCGTGGGCCTGCTGCTGACCTCGCTCTCGATGTGGGAGATGAGCGGGTTCAACATGAACGTGGACGAGCACGCGATCATCGTCACCGGGGCCCTGCAGGGTTTCGGCATGGGACTGATCTTCTCGCCCTTGAGCGCGATGACCTTCTCGACCCTGGCGCCGCAGCTCCGGACCGACGGGGCGGCGGTGTTCAGCCTGCTCCGCAATCTCGGCAGCTCCATCGGCGTCTCGGTGATGATCGCGATGCTGTCCCAGGGCCGCCAGCTCCACCGCTCCCAGTTGGTCGAGCACGTGACGCCTTTCAGCCCCGCCCTCAAGGACGCGCCCGAGGGCTTCGGCGTCGACACGCTCTCGGGCCTTCTCCGCCTGAGCGAAGAAATCTCCCGCCAGGCCGACATGCTGGCCTATCTCGGCGACTTCCACCTGCTGATGCTGGTGCCGCTGATTCCGCTTCCGCTCGTTCTGATCCTGCGCCCGCAGAGCTACGGAAAGCGCGCCTGACCGCGCCGATTCTCGCGTATCGCTTCCGAATCGAGAGTGAAACGCGCTGCGCGGGTTGTGGAAAACCTCGGAAAAATCGGCCTAAAACGACTGCGAGGCTCAAGATTCCTGCGGTTTTCGGGCATTTCGGAAGACATCGGCACGAAGACGCGTTGCGAGTCAGCAAACCATGGTGTACGTGCGGATTACTGTTTTTTCATGTGGAGAAGCATCATGTCCGCTGCTGACAAGCCCGTAATCGTTACCTCGAAGCACCTCGCCGACGCGCTCGCCGAGAAGCACGAGCTCCCGAAGAAGCAGGCCAAGGCCGTGCTCGAGGATCTCGTGGCGCAGCTCGGCAAGCACCTGAAGAAGGGCGCCAAGATCCGCGTCGCCGGTCTCGGCATCCTCCAGGTCCGCAAGCGTCCGGCGCGCATGGGCCGCAACCCGGCCACCGGCGAGCCGATCAAGATCAAGGCGAGCAAGAAGATCGCCTTCCGCCCCGCCAAGGAGCTCAAGGACTCGATCTAAGGTCGAGCCTTCGTCCTTCCAGAGACGGGCGCGTCGCTCAGGCGGCGCGCCCGTCGCGTTTTGAGAGGCATTTTCAGCCCTCCTCCCGCGTTTCGCCGACATCTGGTCAGAGTCGGCTTTCCATGATCTGCTCCCCTAGTTTTCCGATACGACAGCGACTTCCGCCGTCCAAGAAGGGAGAGCTTCCATGTCGATGACCAAGGCCGGACTCGTCCGGTCGCTCGCCGTCGCGACCGCGATGGCCACCGCACTGATCGCCGGCGAGGCGTCAGCGCAGAAGGTCCTGAAATACGTGCCGCAGGCGAACATGGGCACGATGGATCCCGTCAATAACCTGTCGTCGGTCACGCACCAGCATAGCTGGCGCGTCTACGACAACCTGTTCGGCGAGGACACCGCCGGCAACGTCCATCCGCAGATGGTCGAGAACTACACGGCTAGCCCCGATGGCCTCACCTACACGATCACGCTCCGCCCCGGCCTCAAGTTCCACGACGGCTCGCCGGTCCGCTCGCAGGACGTGATCCCCTCGATCGAGCGCTGGGCGAAGCTCGACGGTGGCGGCAAGAGGCTGGTCGCGGCCGGCATGAAGCTGGCGGCGGTCAACGACCGCACCTTCACGCTGACACTCAGGGAAGCCTTCCCGGCAACGCCGGGCGTACTCGCCTACGGCTCGACCGCGATGTACGTGATGCGCGAGAAGGAGGCGACCACCGACGCGAACACGCCGATCACCGAGGTCGTGGGTTCCGGCCCCTTCGTATTCAACGCCAAGGAATACGTGCCCGGCGCCAAGGTCGTCTACGAGAAGAACAAGGACTACGTTCCGCGCACCGAGCCGGTGAACGCCTTTGCCGGCGGCCGCGTCGCCAAGGTCGACCGGATCGAGCTCACGATCATGCCGGACGCGGCGACCGCCGTGGCCGCGCTCGACCGCGGCGAGATCGACATGTACGAGACGCCGCCGCTCGACCTGCTGCCGGTCCTCAAGAAGAATCCGAACATCAAGATCGTGGTCTTCAACAAGGCCGGCGCGCTGGCCTTCGTCCGCCCGAACTTCCTGCATCCGCCCTTCAACAATCCGAAGGCGCGCCAGGCCCTGATGCACATGGTCGACCAGGAAGACTACATGCGGGCCGCGATCGGCAGCGATCCGGCGAACTGGAAGGTCTGCTGGGCGGTGCAGGTCTGCGGCACGCCGACCGCGAGCGAGGCCGGCAGCGAGCCCTACCGCAAGGCGGACCTCGCCAAGGCCAAGCAACTGCTGCAGGAGTCGGGATACAAGGGCGAGAAGATCGTCGTGCTGATCCCGATGGACCAGCAGGTGATCCGCGACATCGCCCAGGTCACCGTCCAAAAGCTCAAGGACATCGGCGCCAACGTCGAGCCGGTCGCCACCGACTGGGGCACCGCGCTCACCCGCGGCAACAGCAAGAACGCGCCCGACCAAGGCGGCTGGTCCCTCTTCCACACCTGGACGGTCGGCCAGATCCTCGGCAGCGCGATCTCGGCCGTGCACCTGACGACGCCCTGCGACGGCGGCGGCTATCGCGGCTGGCTCTGCGATCCGACGATGGAAGAGAACCTCGCCGAGTGGATCAAGGCCGGCACCACCGAGAAGCGGAAGCCGGTCGGCGAGAAGATCCAGCGCCGCGCCATGGAGATGGTGAACTACGTGCCGCTCGGCCAGTTCTTCCAGCCGATGGCGACGCGCGCCAACATCTCCGGCATCCAGGAGACCCTGCTGCCGGTGTTCTGGAACATCGACAAGAACTGAGCCTCTTTCTCTCGATGCGAGACGGCCGGCCCGAAAGGACCGGCCGTTTTCTTTTGCTCCTATCCGTGATCTGCTGATCCCTCCCGAAGAGGAGGAGGATGCATGTCGTTCACGAGGATCGGCTCGATCGCGTTCGGAGCACTGCTCGCCGCCGCGGCCGTCGCCGGCGAGGCATCGGCCCAGAAGGTGCTGAGGTACGTGCCGCAGGCGAACATGGGCACGATGGACCCGGTCAACAACCTGTCGTCGGTCACCCACCAGCATGCCTGGCGCGTCTACGACAACCTGTTCGGCGACGACACCTCGGGCGTCACCCAGCCGCAGATGGTCGAGAGCTACGCGGTCAGCGGCGACGGCAAGGTCTACACCATCAAGCTGCGCCCGGGACTCAGGTTCCATGACGGAACCGCCGTCACCACCAGGGACGTGATCAAGTCGATCGAGCGCTGGGCCAAGATGGACGTCGGCGGCAAGCGGCTCGTCGGCCTCGGCATGACGCTGGCCGCGGTCGACGACCGCAGCTTCACCCTCACGCTGCGCGAGCCCTTCGGCAGCACGATCAGCGTGCTGGGCTACGGCAACACCGCGCTCTACATCATGCGCGAGAAGGAAGCCTCGACCGACGCCGCTACTCCTATCACCGAGGTCGTCGGATCCGGCCCCTTCGTCTTCAACAAGGCCGAGTTCGTTCCCGGCAGCAAGATCGTCTACGACAAGTTCAAGGACTACGCCCCGCGCAGCGAGCCGGTGAACGGCTTCGGCGGCGCCAAGGTGGCCAAGGTCGACCGCATCGACGTGATGATCATGCCTGACTCGGCGACCGCCGTGGCGGCGCTCGACAAGGGCGAGATCGACGTCTACGAGACGCCGCCGCTCGACCTACTACCGATCCTGAAGAAGAACCCGCAGATCAAGACCTTCATCCACAACAAGGCCGGCGCGCTCGGCATCATCAAGCCGAACTTCCTGCATCCGCCTTTCAACAACGTGAAGGCGCGACAGGCGCTGATGCACGCGATCGACCAGACCGACTACATGGCCGCCGCCATCGGCAGCGACCCGGCCAACTGGAAGACGTGCTGGGCGGTGATGGCCTGCGGCATGCCGACCGCGAGCGAGGCCGGCAGCGAGCCCTATCGCAAGCCCGACATCGCCAAGGCCAAGCAGCTGCTCCAGGAATCCGGATACAAGGGCGAGAAGATCGTCGTGCTGATTCCGATGGACCAGCAGGTGATCCGCGATCTCGCGCAAGTGACAGTGCAGAAGCTCCGCGACATCGGCGCCAACGTCGAACCGGTCGGCATCGACTGGGGCCTGGTGCTCCAGCGCGGCAACAAGAAGGATCCGCCGGAACAGGGCGGCTGGAGCCTGTTCCACACCTGGGTCGCCGGCCCGATCCTGGGCAGCGCGATTTCCAACTTCCAGATCGGCTCGCCCTGCACGCTGGACGGCTACCGCGGCTGGACCTGCGATCAGAAAATGGAAGACCTGCTCACCGCCTGGGCGAAGGAACCCGATCTCGCCAAGCGCAAGGTGATCGGCGAGGAGATCCAGAAGCAGGCGATGACCACGATCCAGTACGTACCGCTCGGCCAGTTCTTCCAGCCGATGGCCATGCGCACCAACATCACCGGATTCCAGGAAGTGATGGCGCCGGTGTTCTGGAACGTGGACAAGAACTGAGCGCAGAGATCGCCTGAAAGCGAAAGGGCCGGCTCTTTCGAGCCGGCCCTTTTTCTTTTCTAGCGGTCCTGGCCGTGCGGCGGCGCCGCGCGGAGGAAGCCGATATCGCCGATGCCGCCGCCACCGCCGCCCGAACGCTGCGGCGCGTGATGGCGCGGTTTCTGTCCATGCGGCTTCGACGCGTGGCCGCCCTGCTTCTGGCGCTGGCCGTGGCCGCCGTTGTGTGGCTTCCCTTCGTTCGGCCTACCGTCCTGAGAACGGGCGTCCTGCTGCCTGGCGTGCTGCGGCTTGCCATTGCCCGGCTTGCCATGCTGCGGCCGGCCGCTGTTCGGCTTGCCGTGAGGCTGCCTGTGGCCGCCGCCGTTGCGCGCATGGCGCTGCTGGCGCGGCTTCTCGTCGTCGCGGTCGCCGGCCGGCGTCGACTGGTACGCCGGCAGGACCGGAAGCTGCTCCGGCAGGGCCATCACCGGGATCGACTGGCGCGTCATGCGCTCGATCGCCTTCAGCATCGAGCGCTCGTCCGGCGCGCAGAACGCGACCGCGGTGCCGGAGGCGCCGGCGCGCGCAGTGCGGCCGATGCGATGTACGTAGCTCTCGGGCTCGTTGGGCAGGTCGAAGTTGACGACGTGGCTGATCGCCTGAACGTCGATGCCGCGGGCGGCCAGGTCGGTCGCGACCAGGACGCGGAGGTCGCCGGCACGAAACCCAGCCAACGCCTTCTCGCGCGCCGTCTGGCTCTTGTTGCCGTGGATCGCCGACGCCGCAATGCCCTGCTTCTCGAGCCGCTCGGCGACGCGATTGGCGCCGTGCTTGGTCCGGGTGAAGACGATGGTGCGCGACATGCCGGTGTCGCCCAGCAGATGCGCCAGCAGCGCCGACTTCTGGGGATGCGCGACGTGGATGACCTTCTGGTCGATCTTCTCGACCGTGGTCGCCTGCGGCGTCACCTCGACCCGCTCGGGATTCGAGAGATAGGCCTTGGTGAGAGCCGCGATCTCCGACGGCATCGTCGCCGAGAACAGCAGCGTCTGGCGCTGCTTCGGCACCAGCGCCACGATCCGGCGGATCGAGTGGATGAAGCCCATGTCGAGCATGCGGTCGGCTTCGTCCAGGACCAGGATCTCGATCCCGGTCAGGTCGCAGGCCTTCTGCTCGACCAGGTCGAGGAGACGGCCCGGGCAGGCGACGAGGATGTCGACGCCCTTCTGCAGCGCATCGACCTGAGGGCGGTATCCGACGCCGCCGAAGACGACGGCGATGCGCGTGCCGTTCAGGTGCTGGCTGAGCTTCTTCAGGCTGTCGCTGATCTGGGTCGCGAGCTCGCGGGTCGGTGCCAGGATCAGCGCCCGCGGACGGCGGGGCAGACGCTTGGTCGGCGTGGCGGCGAGGCGCTGAAGCATCGGCAGGCCGAATGCGGCGGTCTTGCCGGTGCCGGTCTGGGCGATGCCGATCAGGTCACGACCGGTAAGGAGGGTAGGAATCGCGCCCGACTGGATGGGCGTGGGGATGTCGTGGCCGATCGAGGCGAGCGCTTGAAGAAGCGGCGCCGAAAGGCCGAGGTCGGAAAACTGAGTCAAAGGAACCTTTGCAAGAGAACAAGTGTCCGCGAACCGCGCGAACGCAGCGAGACCACCGGGAGGCCGCTCTTGTTGAAGGAGGGGGAGTTCCAGATGGAGGCCGTCGAGGCCGAGGGCATCCGACGCCCTGAGACTCGCTCTTGCGCCGACCATGCGGGCCAAGCCCGCACCTGCACTCTGAGCGGGCATATAGGGGAAGGTATCTCGAATTACCAGGGATAAACGGGTCGGGGTTGCGTCCAGGCCGCGGTTAAGACAGGGTTTCCGACCGGAAACGGCTCAAAATCGGGGAGATGGCCTCAATGCGACACTTCAGCACAGCCGTAGGCGCCGCACTGCTCGCGGCAACCTTGGCGGCACCGGCGAGCGCGGCAACGCCGAAGGATACCTTCGTCATCGCCTGGAACCTGGACAACCTCTACACCTTCGATCCAGCTCAGATCGGCGAGACGACGACCGACGAGATCATGAACAACGTCTGCGACCCGCTGCTGCTGACCGACTACGGCAGCGCCGAGAAGCTGGTCCCGGGCATGGCCGAAAGCTACTCGATCAGCGAGGACGGCAAGGTCTGGACGTTCAAGATGCGCAAGGGCGTCAAGCATCACTCGGGCAACCCGGTGACGGCGAAGGACGCCGAGTGGTCGCTGCAGCGCCTGGTCCTCCTGAACCTCAACTCGGCGAACATCATCACCAAGTGGGGCATCAACAAGGACAACGTGAAGCAGGCGATCGTCGCCAAGGACGACACGACCCTCGAGGTCACCTTCGACAAGGGCTACCCGCAATCCCTGATCGGTCCGACGGTGTTCGCCGGCCGCGGCGCCTTCGTCCTCGACAAGAACGAGGCGATGAAGCACGAGGTCAACGGCGACATGGCCAACAAGTGGCTGGGCGCGAACACCGCCTGCGCCGGCGCCTTCAAGCTGACCAGCTGGGCGGCCAACGACACCGTCGTCCTCACCCGCAACGACAGCTACTGGCGGGGCCCGGCGAAGATGCGCCGCGTCATCGTCCGCCACGTGCCTGAGTCGGCCGCCGAGCGCCTGCAGCTCGAGAAGGGCGACATCGACATGGCGCGCGTGCTGAACGGCAACGATCTCGCCGGCATCGAGGCGGGCAAGGCCGCGAAGGTGGTGCGCACGCCGCGCACGCAGTTCTACTACATCACCTTCAACATGAACGATCCGATCCTCTCGAACGCCAAGGTCCGCCAGGCGATCAAGTACCTCGTCGACTACGACGCGCTCGAGAAGACGGTGATGAAGTACGAAGGCCGCGTGCGCCAGTCGCTGGTGCCGATCGGCGCCTTCGGCGCGCTCTCCTATGAAGAGGGCAAGCCCTTCAAGCTCGACCTCGACAAGGCCAAGCAGCTGCTGACCGAGGCCGGCCATCCGAACGGCTTCGAGAAGGAGCTGATCGTCGGCAACGCCTTCCCGTATCCGGACCTCGCCCAGCACATCCAGGCGAACGCGGCGAAGATCGGCGTCAAGCTGAACGTCGTGACCATGGCCTACGGCCAGGTCGTCGCACGCCACCGCGCGCGCAACTTCGACATGACGATGTCCGCCTACTACATCACCGTGCCGGACGCGCACGGCTTCGTCGAGCAGATGGCCTTCAATCCGGACAACAGCCCGGAAGCCAAGGGCAACGCGCAGTACCCGAGCTGGCGCGCCAGCTTCTTCGACAAGTGGTACAACGACATGACCGACAAGGCCCTGCTCGAGAAGGACCTGAAGAAGCGCGAGGAGATGTACAAGGAGATCCAGAAGCGGCACATGCAGGATGGCCCCTTCGCCTATCTCTTCCAGACCTTCCGCGTGATGGGCGTTTCCAACACGATCAAGGACATGAAGGTCAACGAGGACCGCGTGTTCTACGCGACGGTGACGAAGTAATAGGCATCGGCGGCGGCCTCACACCCCGCGTGTGACGCCGCCGTCGACCCGGAGGTTCTGCCGATGAAGTAGCCGGCACCGTCGGAGAGCAGGAACGTCTCGGTATTCACCAGCTCCTCGACCTCTCCATAGCGGCCGAGCGGCACTCGCTGCTTGGCCGCTTCCTTTTCCGGCAGGCTGTAGAAGAAGCCCGGCACCAGGTCGCCCCCTGCCGCTGTGATGATTGCAAACCTCGAAGTCGTGCCCCTCCAAGCTTTTTCTTGCTCTAAGTCGGTCTGCGGATCGGCCCTGTCTTCATGTCGAATTCGCCCGCGACCATCAACGCAGCGGCTGCGTTCATGCTGACGTTTCCCTCGCGAAGATCGCATATGTCAGCAAGAACATTGATCGCGTGATCGCGGTCGATATTACGAGAAAGGCATCTGGCGGCAGCCTCACCGCGGACTGGAACTTCATCATGCGACATCAGCTTGACCATCATGCACGTTCCGGCTTCGCCGCGTGACATGATCTCTTCACTGATTGACCGATGGCGAGCGATGATCCTGTTGCGTTTCCTGACAGGCGCGATCATGAAGAGATGGTCAGCTTCGATCACCAAGGCAACATACTCGGCAACCAGTTCATCTAGCGGCTTCCGAACGAAATCATCGCTTCTCATTGCATGGCTCCGAAGCAACGAAGAGCCCATAGCCCGTACTCCCGTTGACGCTCAAGCGGCAGAGTACGCAGAAATTCTCGTATAGTAAGTACAGGCACGTCGGACATTTCAGAGCAATGGCCGCTGATGGCCCAATGGATGATCCTTGGGATGCGGAGCATGTTGCGCGTCGATGCGAGGATTGCCGCGGCTGTGCGCAGGTCCCCACGCGAGGTAGCGGAGGCCGGCATCGCAGAAGCGGGACTTGAACTCGGGCGGCGGGAACGCAATGGCATCAGCGATCTCAGCGGCGTGTAGTCGGTCACCGGCGGCGAGCGCGTCGGCGGCGAGTTGCAGCAGCGGGGCGCGGCCGCCGAGATCGAAGCCGCGCCCGTAGACCTCGCGCATCGCGTCTTCGAGAACGGAGAGATCGATCAGCCACGGCACCGGCCTGCCGCGGACGCCCGGCCGGATGCCGCCGACCGGCCAGTGGGAGAGACGGATCAGGTCGCCGTCGATCCAACACCGTTCAGCGACGCTCCGGGCAAAATCCGGGCACTCGCGCGACACCCCGTGGGTGTGCCCGTGCATCGGCCAACTCCATGTCGGAAAAAGAAAAGGACCTGCCGCCCGGTCGGGCGCAGGTCCTCTCAATTACCGCGAATCCTGTCAGAAACGCGGATTTTTGTCAATATTAGATTTGTATAATTATCCGCAATCGAACGCCACGATATTTCGCGCTTACTTCGCCAGCGTCGGGATCGTCAGACGCCAGACCAGGAACACCGTGTCGACGTTGGCGCCGCTCTCGTCCTTGTAGGGCGCACCGACCTGGAATCCGTCCTGGGTCATGAAGTCGTTGTCGTTGGCGACGACCATGAAGAAGTCCTGCGGTGCCGCCGGGTCGAGCGCGCTCACCAGCGATACCGCTTCCCACTTCTCCGACAGGTTGTTCGCGTCGTTGGGTGCTCCGTTGCGGAGCCCGAAGCGGTTGAGCTCGGCGTTGTCGTTGATGTCGACGAAGCCGGTCAGGGTCGCCGGCGTGATCGACGGATCGAGCACGCCCTTCGGCGCGATCGACCTGGTCTTGTCGAAGTCGGATCCTGCGATGTTGGTCGCCTTCGAGATGTCGAGGATGTCGATCCGGCGATAGAGCGAGGTCGTGCCCTTGAGGCCGTAGCCGTTGCCGCTGTCGCGGCTGAGCAAAAGGAACTGCGTGTCGCTGAGCGCGGTGAGCTCGCTCTGCGCGGCGACCAGCGTGCGGTCGCCGGCCTTGAACACCGGCAGCGGCACCACATGCTCGGCGATGAGCTTCGGCGCCGCCGGATCGGCCGCGTCGTACATCAGGAGGCGGACGTGGTTGCGGGTCGCCGGATTGTCGCCGCCCTCGTGACGGTTGGCGCTCTGCAGGACGACGGCGAGCTTCTTGCCGTCCGGCGTCAGCGCCATGCCCTCGAAGCCCTGGTTGTTCTGGCGGCCGAACTCCGGGTTCGGCGGCTCCGGCGCGCTCGCGCCGGGACCCGGATTGTTCGAGCCGAAATGCTGCACGCCCTTGCGGAGCGGGATGAAGGCGTCCGGCGGCCGGATCGCCGAGAGCATCTTGCCCTCGGCCGAGAAGCGATAGACGTAAGGCCCGTACTCGTCGCTGATGAAGAAGCTGCCGTCGGCAAGTCGCGCGATGGCTTCCGGATCGAGCGCGACCTTGCCGTTCTTCGCCTGCGGCATGTCGGGGAAGCCGCCGGCAGCCTTGCGCACCCCGCCCTCTTCCGGATCGAGGCCGGAGAGCGGCTGACCCGCGGCGTCGGTCAGGAGGATCGTGTCGGCCAAGGTCGCGACCACGCCGTCCTGCGAGGTCTTGCCCGGCGTGAAGCGGACGGTGAGCCTGTTGAAGCGAGAGCGGTAGTCGGTGGTACCGGCGGCGTTGTAGCCGCGGTCGGGCAGCAGATAGAGAGTTCCTTCGTAGTCGTTGCCCACCCGGCGCCAGCTCGCGGCATCGACGGTCATTCCGGAGCCCGAGCCGAAGGTCTCGCCGAACCTGTCCCTGAGGTTCGACGGCATCCGGCCGACCCCGACCAGGCCCTTGTTGACGAAGGTGTGACCGCCGACCGTGACCGCCTTGTCGGCCGCCTCGGCGCTTGCCACCGCAATGCCGAACGCCAGGACCGCAGCCAAGCCGCGTGCCAGAACCGTCATCGTCTCCTCCCGCACATATAAGGAATGCGCCGATGCTAGGAGGCGTCCGTCACGGATCGATGAAGGAAAAGCTGCGGTTTTATGTCATCCGACCGCGAACCAGGGCTTGCTGCCTTCGGGATACGGATCCCCCTTCTTGAAGTGGCCGCCGGGGATGTGGCGATAGGCGTATTTCATCGCCGCCTCCTCGTGGAACTCGATGCCGAGTCCCGGACCGTCGGGGATCAGCATGTGTCCGTCGACCAGCCGGCAGTGCTCGGTGACGATCTCCGCGCGCCACGGCACATCGACCATCATGGTCTCGAGCAGCGCCAGGTTCGGCACCGAGGCGGCGAGATGCGTCGACATCGCGTTGCCGACGGGACCGAGCGGGTTGTGCGGCTGCACCGGGAGATACGCGGCGCTCGCGATCGCGGCGATGCGGCGGAACTCGGACAGCCCGCCGACATGGACGACGTCGGGCTGGATCCAGTCGGCGGCGTTGCGCGTGACCAGGTCCTGGAACTGCTGCTTGTCGTAGTAGCGCTCGCCGGTGGCGATGCGGACCGGCACATGCGCGCGGACATTGGCGACCGCGGCGATGCTCTCCGGCGGCGTCGGCTCTTCCAGGAAAAGCGGATCGTAGTCGGCGATCGCCTTGCCGACGCGGATCGCGGTCGGCACGTCGAAGCGGCCATGTGCCTCGATCAGCAGGTCGATGTCGGGGCCGACATGCTCGCGCACCGTCTCGATCTGCTCGAGCGCCTTCCGCAACTGTTGCGGCGCCATCTGCAGGTAGGCGGGCCCGAACGGGTCCCATTTGAGCGCATTGAAGCCGTAGCCGATCGCTTCGTCGGCCCGCTTCTTCAACACGTCGAGGGACTCGGTCTTCCGGCCCCAGTTGTTGGCGTAGCAGCGGATGCGGTCACGGCACTTGCCGCCGAGCAGGTCGTAGACCGGAACGCCCAGCGCCTTGCCCTTGATGTCGAGCAATGCCGCTTCCAGCGCCGCGATCGCCGCGCGATGGACGACGCCGGTCCTCCAGTAGGAGTCCCGGGTCATCGCATCGGCATGCATCTCGGTCTGGAACGGGTCCTGGCCGACCAGGTACGAGGAGAAGTAGTCGATGGTGGCCGCGACCGCCCGCTCGCCGCGCCCCACGGTGCCGTCCCCGACGCCGTAGATGCCGGCGTCGGTCTCGACCTTCGCGATAACCCAGTTGATGCGGGCGCCGTCGACCAGGAAGACCTTGATCTGGGTGATCTTCATTCAGGAGACCTTTGCTCGTGCCCCCTCTCCCGGCGGAGCCGGGGGAGGGTTGGGGTGGGGGCGAGCGAAGCGAGAAATGGATGAACCGGGCGCGGTGGCGGATGACCTCGCGATGCGTGGCATCGCTCACCCCCACCCTGCCCTCCCCCGCGAACGACGCGGGAGAGGGTTCCGATGCTTGACCTTAAACGGCCTCGCCGCCCGGATCGGAGAGCGTCAGCTTGCCGACTTTCACCGGCGCGTTCTCCTTCGCCCAGTCCCCGGCGCCCTTGAGGATCTTCTCGTAGGTGTCGTGCGCGGCCGCCATCGCCGAGGCTTCCCAGTCGCGGCGGAGCGGCGTGGTATTGTCGCGCAGCTCCTCGACGATCGCCTTGCCTTCCTTGGTGTCGTATTTGCGGTTCCGGTAGAGCCAGCGCGACTTGAGCTGGAGCTGCGTGCGGTGCTTCAGCGGATCGTTGTGCTCCTCCTTCTTGGCGCAGAACTCGATCACCGACCCGGCGATGTCGGTGTTCGGCGACAGGATGTGCTGGAGGCCCCAGAACAGCAGGCCGTGGCGACCGGGCCGTCCGCCGCTGCGGGCGATGCCCTCGCTCCACTGCTTGTTGATGGTCTTCCGGTCGATCGTGTCGGCGCCGTACCAGTCGCCGACGCGCTTATGCAGCGGATCGCCGATCTCGTTGAAGCAGAGGAACACGAGCTTGCCGTCGCCGATGCGGATCAGCGTGTGCCAGTCGATGTAGGCGATGTGCTTGGCGTTCGCGAGCTTGGTGCGGATGATGTAGTCGACCGCGTGGGTCGACCACTCGCGCTTGAGCCCGCCGAACTGCGTGCCCTGCGGGTGCGTGTACTGGCCGCGCGAAAGCGCGTCCGACATCTTCCAGTCGCCGTACTTCTCGTAGAACGGCTTGGCCGCGGCGATGTGCTGCTCGACTAGCTCGTCGTCATAGCCCTCGCGCGTCGGCAGCGCCGCCTCGACCTCGTCGAAGATCGGGTTCGGCGGCAGCGGCTTGGAGTAGTCGACCCAGTTGCGGTTGAGGTCGACATTGCCTTCGCTGACCCGGATCATGTGGCTGAAGCCGAACGGGTTGACCGCGTGCACCTTGAGGACGGCGACCCCCTTGGGCAGGCGCTTCTGCGTCCCCTCCTCCATCCACTGAATCTGGGCGGCCGATCCGGCGAAGCCTTCCGCGCCGTGCGTTCCGGAAAACGCCACCAGCACGACCGGCGCGTCCTTGGGGCCGAACCACGCGGTATCGATGTAGAGGGGGCGCCCGTCGGGCCCCGTCTCGGTCGGATGCCGGAAGTGGTCGAGCTCGGCACCCGCCTTTTCGGCCGAGGCCAGGAACTTGCGGCGAGCCTCCTGGTAGTCGGGCGCGAAGAAGCTGGAGACGTCCATGGCAGGCTCCTGAGGGATGGGATCGGCTCCCGGGACACCGGGAGGGACCGGAAGCATAGCAGGCTCGCCGGCCGTTGCCCCAGGTCCGCGAAAGGACTTATCGTCCGATCAAACAAGACGTGTAGGACGGAGGGAGCGTGAACGGGATGATTGCACGGGTCCTGGCGATTGCCGGCACCCTCTTCCTCGGGGCCGCGGAACTTGCCGCCCAGAGCCTTCCCATCGTCTTCGTACACGGCAACGGCGACAGCGCCGCCCTCTGGCACACGACGATCTGGCGCTTCGAGTCGCAGGGCTACGATCCGTCTCGCCTCTTCGCGATCGACATGATCGCGCCGACGGCGCCGGGCGACGACACCAAGGCCGAAGAGAACCGGTCCACCAGCGCCGACCAGGCGGCCCAGCTCGCCGCCGCCGTCACCCGCGCGCTGATCGCCACCGGCGCCGAGAAGGTCGTGCTGGTCGGCAACTCGCGGGGCGCGAACACCATCCGCAACTACATCCGCTTCGGCGGCGGCCACGCGCATGTCGCGCTCGCCGTCCTTGCCGGCGGCGTCAACCACGGGGTCTACGTCTCGACCTCGAGCGCGCCCAACAGCGAGTTCAATGGCGGCGGGAAGTTCATAACGCGCCTCAACGAAGGCTCGGAGGTCCATCCGGGCGTCCGCTTCGTCACGCTGCGCAGCGACAAGCTCGACAAGTACGCACAGCCGACCGGGGAGTTCATCGGTCGACCCGGCCAGCCGACCGGCATCGGCTACGACGCGCCGCAGCTCATGGGCGCCGAGAACATCGTGGTGCCCGGCCTCGACCATCGCGAGATCGCCTTCCACGCGCGTGCCTTCGCCGAAATCTTCCGGGCGGTGACCGGCAAGGCGCCGGCCTCGACGACGATCAATGCCGAAGCGTCACCGGTCCTTGACGGGCTGGTCGCGGGCTACGCGAACGGCGCTCCGACCAACCAGCCTGTCGCCGGCGCCGCGGTCGAGGTGTTCGAGATCGACCCGACGACCGGCGGCCGGCGCGGCGACCCGGTGCACAAGATGGCCACCCGTTCCGACGGCCGCTGGGGTCCGTTCACGGCGAAGCCGGACGTCGCCTACGAGTTCGCCGTCACGGCATCGGGCTATCCGGTTCATCACGTCTACCGGACACCGTTCCCGCGCTCCAGCCGTTACGTCCATCTTCACCTGAGGCCGGCCGATCCGAAGCTCAAGGACCTGGCCGCAGCGGTCGCGATGACACGGCCTCGCGGCTACCTCGGCCATGGCCGCGACACCTTCACCATCGACGGCAGGATTCCAGAGGGCGTCAACGAAGGCGTTCCTGGAACCTCTGCGGCGGCGATGTCCATCGCCGAGCCGGGGAAGCCCGTCGTCGTCGTCCTCAACGAGGAACGCCTGACCGTCCGCAGCGAAGCGCCGGCGAGCGGTCACCTCGCCCTCGCCGAATTCCACCACTGACGGCCGGCTTCGCCTCACGATGAGCACGACCTGGGCGCCGATCGACGACGCCGAGCAGCTCGACGACGCCCGGCTCCGGCGGCTGCTCGCGCACTGGACGGTGGCGGCGAGATCGGGCCGCACGCCGACGAGGGAATTCGTCGACCGGGCGAAGCTCGGCGACATCATGGACTGGACCTTCCTCTACCGGGTCGAACGCGAGCCGTTGCGTTTTCTGTATATCCTCTGCGGCGAGAAGATCGCCCGGCGCATCGGCGTCTCGCTGACCGGGAAGTACGTCCACGATCACCCGGATCCGGTCGCGCGGGAGGGCATCACAGGGGTCCTGACCGCGGTCGTGACCACCGCCCGTCCGCACCGGGCCCTGTCGCGTCGCCGCCTTCTCGACCGCGACATGACGACCGAGGCGGTGATCGTCCCCCTGGCGGGACCGGGCGGGATCATCGATCATGTGCTGGCATTGCAGATCCTGGACCCGGGGAGCGATGCCTAGCCCCGCACGACCGACGTCATGAGCATCAGCGTCTACGCACCGATCGACGATCCGAACCAGCTGAACGACATCCGCCTCAGGATGCTGCTGGCGCATTGGACCGCGGCCGCGGCCAACGGGCGGCTGCCGGGACAGGACTTCGTCGATCCGCAGAGGCTTGGCGACCTGATGGGCTGGCTGTTCCTCTATCGCATCGAGCAGGAGCCGATGCGCTTTCGCTACCTGCTCTACGGGCCGAAGATCGCGCGGCGGATCGGCTTCGACCTCACCGGCAAGTACGTCCACGATCATCCGATCGAGGAAGCGCGCGAGGCGATCGGCAATATGTTGGCGGCGGTCGCGACGACAGGCCGGCCGCATCGCGGCGAATCCAGGCGCGTGGTGCTCGACCGGGAGATCACGACCGAAGCAGTCGTCCTGCCTCTCGGAAGCGCCAGGGGCGTCGTCGACCACCTGCTCGCGCTGCAGATCTACGAGATGCCGAACGACCAGGAGTCCCGCATATGACCGGCACGCTCTACTGGATGCCGGTCGAGGATGCCGGCCCGCTCAAGAATGCCAAGCTCCGGCAGCTCTTCGCGCTCTGGTCGGAGGCGTCGGTCGCCGGCAGGCCTCCCGCGAAGGACTTCGTCGACCCGGCCAGGTTCGGCGAGCTGATGGACTGGCTCTTCCTCTACAAGGTGGAGCGCCATCCGCTCAGGTTTCAGTACCTGATTTCGGGCCCCAAGCTCGTCAGCCGCTTCGGCCTCGACTTGACGGGAAAATACGTCGACGAGCATCCCGATCCGGCGGTGCGCAAGGGAATTCTCGCCAACCTCACCGCCGTGGTCGCGACCGCCAAGCCGCACCGTCGACTCTCGGTCCGACGCCTGCTCGACCACGACGTGACGGTCGAGGCCCTCGTGCTGCCCCTGACAGGGCCAGACGGCGCCGTCGATCACCTGGTCGCCCTTCAGGTCCCCGAGACGCCGGACGCATCCGGCCCTTGAGCGGTCCCGGTTGCCCGCGGGCGAAATTCGGGTCTACGATCCATACATCCACAACCAGGGAGTGACGGTCATGAGGACAGGCAAGTCCAGGAGCGCCGGTGTCGACCGCCGCGCGGCCCTCAAGGTCGCGGCGGGCGCCGGCATTGCCGCTGCCGGCGGCATCGCGCTGTCGAAGAAGGCCCGCGCGGCCACCACGCTGAACATCTGGACCGGCTATCCCGAGCTGGTGCCCTACTACAAGTCGGTCGCCGAAGCCTACGCCAAGACCAAGCCCGACGTGACCGTCAACCTGCTGTCGAGCTCGCTCCGCGAGATGGAGCAGAAGCTGTCGGCGGCGATTCCGACCGGCACCGGCCCCGACATCTTCGACATCGGCAGCGGCATCGCGATCAAGTTCATCCAGGCGAAGCTGCTCGACCCGAATCCGAAGGACGTCGAGACCTATCTGAAGAGCGGCGCCTGGAACAAGTTCACGGTCGACTGGTTCACGCAGGCCGGCGCCACCTACGGCCTGCCGCTGCTCGAAGGCCGGGCGCAGATGTTCTGGAACAAGGCGATGTTCAAGGAGGCCGGCATCGCGGACGCGCCGAAGACCTTCGGCGAGATCATGGAGTCGGCGAAGAAGCTGACCAAGTTCGACTCGACCGGCAAGATGACGCGCAGCGGCATCAGCATGCGGCTCTCCGGCCAGGGCAGCGGCATCACCGAGAAGTTCCGCTTCGTGCTCGAGCCGGCTGGCGGCACGCTGCTGGTCAAGACCGCGAGCGGCAAGTACCACAACGGCTTCGACAACGATGCCGGCCGCAAGGCGCTGCAGTTCTATGTCGACGTCGTGCAGAAGGACAAGGTCGACGACCCGAAGGTCCCGCACGACGCCGACGCCTTCGCCAACGGCCATACCGCGATGCTGTTCCGCGAGGCCTGGGTCATCGGCGAGATCAAAAAGAAGAACCCGAGCCTCGACTACGGCGTGGCGCCGATCCCGCGATGGGACGCCAACGGACCGCTCAAAGGGATCATCCAGCCCTGGGGCGTCTACGTGAACGGCAAGAGCAAGCAGAAGGAAGCCTCCTGGGACTTCCTCCAGTTCCTGACGCAGCCGGCGAACGCCTTCCAGATCACCAACATGACGGGCTGGGTCTCGGCCCGCGAAGGCGTCGACTGGGCACCGCTCCTCAAGGAGACGCCGCAGTTCGAGGTGTTCGTGAAGCCGCCGAAGGACGTCGTGCTGTTCTCCGATCCGATCCTGCCGTTCTGGGACGAGATCCAGACCCGCATCGCCGACCGGCTCCCGGGCATGTTCATCGACCCGGCGCTCAACGGCAATCCGGCCAAGGTGGCCGAGGCGGTCAAGTCGCTGGCCACGATCTGCGACAACGTGCTGAAGCAGGCCGGGGTCTACGGCACCGCCTGATCCGTCGTCTCGAGTCCCGGGCGCAGCCGCGCCCGGGACCTCTCCCCTCCCTATAGCGCTCTCAAGGAACGAGATGGTCGAGGCCCTTCGCTACTGGGCGAACGAGCACTTCTCGCGCGGCAACTGGCGCGTCGTCCTCTTCTGCTACATCGTGCTGGCACCGGTGCTGCTGCTGTTCGGCTACGTCCGGATGGTGCCGATCTTCGAGAGCCTGATCCTGAGCTTCCACAAGTGGGAGCTCATCAACCCGATCAAGCCGTTCATCGGCTGGGCCAACTACGAAGAGCTGTTCCAGGACGAGAATTTCTGGCTCTCGCTCAAGAACACGACGATCTACGCCTTCTCGGTGGTGATCCTCAGCATCCTGATCGCGGTGCCGCTGGCGGTCTTTCTCGCCCGCAAGAGCGTGCTCTCGCCGATCTACCAGACGATCTACTTCATGCCGTTCATCACGCCGATGGTGCCGGTGTCGATCGCGTGGAAGTGGATCTACGACTACAATCACGGGATCCTGAACTACGTCCTGTCGTTGTTCGGCATCCCCGCCGTCGCCTGGCTCACCGACCCCGACATCGCGCTCTGGGCGCTGATCATCATGGGGGTGTGGAAGGTGGTCGGCTACAACATGATCCTGCTGCTGGTCGGGATCAGGAACATTCCCTCCACATACCTCGAGGCCGCCGCGATCGACGGCGCCGACGGCTTCCAGCGTTTCCGCTACGTGACGCTGCCGCTGCTCCGGCCGATCCTGCTCTACGTCTTCGTCACCTCGAGCATCACCGCCTTCAACGTCTTCACCCAGGTCTACGTGATGACGCTCGGCTCGCAGGCCGCCCCCGGCCAGGCGGTCCGTGTGCTCGTCTTCGACATCTACCAGAACGCCTTCCAGTACTTCCGCTTCGGCTACGCCTCGGCCGAGGCCGTCAGCCTGACGCTCATCGTGCTGGGGCTCACCCTGATCCAGTTCCGCATCGCCCGGAACAAGGAAGGCATGGATGGTTGAGACGCGCACGCCGCTGGGCTGGGTGCTTCACCTCCTGGTCCATGCGATCCTGCTGCTCGGCGCGATCTTCATGGTGCTGCCGATCATCTGGATGTTCTTCACCTCGTTCAAGCCGCCGACCGAAGTGTCGCTGTGGCCGCCGCGAATCCTGCCGATCGAGTGGACGCTCGAGAATTTCCGCGGGATCTTCGAGGACGCGCCGTTCGACCGCTTCTTCCTGAACAGCCTCGGCCTCTCGGTGGTCTCGACCATCGCGGTCTGCGTGACCTCGCTCGCCGCCGGCGCCATGTTCGGCAAGTACAAGTTCCCGGGCCGCACCTTCCTGTTCATGGCGATCCTGGCGACCGCGATCGTGCCGTTCGAGAGCTACATGATCCCCCTGTACCTGCAGCTGATCTCGATCGGCTGGATCAACACCTACCAGGGGATCGTGCTGCCGACGCTGTTCATGAGCTTCGGCGTGTTCCTGCTGCGCCAGCACACCTCGTCGGCGATCCCGACCGAGCTTCTGGAAGCGGGCCGGGTCGACGGCGCCTCGGAGTGGTGGATTCTCGGTCGCGTGATCGCGCCGCTGTCGATGCCGGCGCTCAGCGCCATCGGCATCTTCGCCTTCATCCAGGCCTGGGCCGCGTTCATCTGGCCGCTGATGGTCGCCAACGAGCAGACCATGTTCAACATGGAACTCGGCCTGACCGCCTTCCAGTTCCGCTTCTCGGTCGACTACGGCAAGCTTATGGCGGGTTCGGTCCTGAGTGTTCTACCCATGCTGGTGGTCTTCCTGATCCTTAGGCGCCGCATCATCGAGAGCGTGGCGCTGACCGGCATGAAGGGCTGACCGTCGCCCATCTAACGGCGTGTTCACATGACAGCGTGGTGGAAGCGGCCTAGCATCGCTTCCACCATCGTTTTCCGCCGTGCCAGCAAGGGAGGAATGTCATGCGCACCGCCACCCGACTTGGTCTCGCCGCTGTCCTAGCCGTCGGCCTCGCCGGCGCCGCTCACGCCCAGAACTCGACGCTCAAATTCGTCCCCTACGCCGACCTCAAGCTGATCGATCCGCTCTGGACGACGACGACCGTCACCAACAACCACGCGCTGATGATCTACGACGTGCTGTTCGCGCTGGATTCCAAGTTCCAGCCGCAGCCGCAGATGGTCGAGACCTATACGGCGAGCGCCGACGGCCTCACCCATACCTTCACGCTGCGCGCCGGCCTCAAGTTCCACGACGGCGCCCCGGTCACCAGCGCCGACGCGGTGCAGTCGCTCAAGCGCTGGGGTCAGCGCGACGAGGAAGGCAAAGTGATCATGGCGCGCACCGCCGAGCTCAAGGCAGTCGACGCGCGCACCTTCACCTGGGTCCTGAAGGAGCGCTTCGCCGGATTGCTCGACGCGCTCGCCAAGTCTGCCGCCGCCGCGCCCTACGTGATGCCGGAACGGGTCGCCAAGACCGACGCCTTCACCCAGATCACCGAGAACGTCGGCTCCGGTCCGTTCAAGTTCGCGACCGCCGAATGGCAGCCGGGCAACAAGATCGTCTACACCAAGAACGCCGACTACGTGCCGCGGGCCGAGCCCGCGAACATGCTGGCCGGCGGCAAGGTCGCCAAGGTCGACCGCGTCGAATGGCTGGTGATCCCGGACGGTGCGGCGATCGTCGGCGCGCTCGACAAGGGCGAGGTCGACATGGTCGAGGTGCCGCAGGCCGACCTCGTGCCGATCCTCCGCAAGAACCCCGACGTCGTCGTGAAGTCGATCAACGCGCTCGGCTCGATGGTCATCATCCGCCCGAACATGCTCTACCCGCCCTTCAACAATCCGAAGGCGCGCGAGGCGCTGCTCTATCTCAACGACCAGAACGACTACATGAACGCCATCGGCGTGACGCCCGAGGAGTGGGTCACCTGCGCGTCGTTCTTCTATTGCGGCACGCAGTACGAGTCGAAGGCCGGCAACCTCCCGACCGGCAAGCCGGACTACGAGAAGGCGAAGAAGCTGATGGCGGAGGCGGGCTACAAGGGAGAGACCGTCGTCGTCCTGCACCCGACCGACCACCCGACCGCGGGCGCCGCGCTGCTGACCGCCGCCAACCTCAAGAAGATCGGCGTCAACGTCGAGCTCCAGGCGCTCGACTGGGCGACGCTCGGCTCGCGCCGCACCAACAAGGGCGAGCCGACCAAGGGTGGCTGGAGCATCTTCCACACGCGTTGGGACGGCCTGCTCTCGAGCCCGCTCTCGCTCGTGCCGATGAGCGGCGCCTGCGACAAGGCGTGGTTCGGCTGGTACTGCGACGAGACGATCGAGAAGATGCGGGCCGACTGGCTGAACGCGCCCGACAAGGAGACGCAGAAGAAGCTGATCGACCAGATGCAGCTGCGCATGGCCCAGACCGCGCCCTACGTGAACACCGGGCTGCTGAACCAGCCCGCGGCCTGGCGCAAGAACGTCGAGGGTGTTCTCGTCACCCCGGCTCTCGCTCTTTGGAATATTTCTAAAAAATAGGAAACGTCACCGGAAGGGGCGCCGGCACAACCTGCCGGCGCCCCTTTTTCGTGGCCGAAAACCATCTTCGGTAATTTTGCACTGGCCGCGTTTCGGCATACGTGTCGGTATTCGCGACCACAACGGAGACCGAGAGATGCAGGGCGTCATCTACAAGAGCATCGAGGATCTCGTGGTTGCCGGCTGGGGGGCCGAGACCTGGGCGGAGATCCTGAAGAAGGCCGGCGTCGACGATCCCGCCTTCGTCGGCATGTCGCGCTATCCGGACGAGCTCGCCGGCAGGATCGTCAGCGCGGCCAGCGCCGTCCTCGAGCTCGCGCCCGAGGACGTCATGCGCGCCTTCGGCCGGCACTGGACCACCAACACGGCCCCGACCTACTACGGCGAGCTGATGGCATTCGCCGGCAGCTCGTTCCTGGACGTGGTCAAGAATCTCGACCAGATGCATGCGCGGATCGCGTTGATCTTCCCGAACTACAAACCGCCGTCGTTCCGCGTCGAAGAGCTGGACGCGGGCAGGCTCCGCCTGCACTACAGCTCCCAGCGCGCCGGCCTCGGGCCGGTGGTGGAGGGCATGATGGTCGGACTCGGCGACCGCTTCGGCGTCGACGTCACGATCAAGCCGGAACGAGGCCGCGCCGACGGACTGGACCATGACGAATTCATGGTCACCTACGCGCCGCGGGCATCCTAGCCGCCGGACGCTCGATGCCTTCGGGGGGAACATTATCGCTCGACGCCGCGGTCGCCGACCGGCTGTTCCCCTTTCATGTCATCCTCGATCGCGACCTGAAGGTTCAGCGCGTCGCCCCGGTGATCAAGCGCCTGCTTCCGGCGCTGGTTCCCGGCCAGATGCTGGATCGCGTCTTCGAGCCTCTTCGGCCTGTCGGCCCCCTGACTGCCGAGGCCATTCCCCAGCTCACCGACACGCTGCTGATCCTGAGGAGCCGCCAGCCACCGCCTCTGGTGGTGAAAGGACAGATCGCGCCTCTCTCCGACGGTCGGCTGATGCTGCTGGTGTCGCCCCGCGTGGCCGACGCCGACGAGATGCTGCGCCTCCAGCTGACCGCCGCCGACTTCGCGCTCCACGACCCCACGAGCGAGACGCTGGTCGTGCTCCAGGCGATGCGGGCATCCTTGATGGACGCGGAGCTGCTTGCCAAGCGCTTGCGGCAGACGCGCGACGAAGCCTTGCAGGCCTCCAAGGCCAAGTCGCAATTCCTCGCGAACATGAGCCACGAGCTCAGGACGCCGCTCAACGCCATCATCGGCTTCACCGAGATGATGAGTCGGCAGATCTTCGGGCCGATGCCCGCGCGCTACATGGACTACGTCAACGACGTCGGCACCAGCGGGCGCCATCTTCTCGACCTGATCAACGACCTGCTGGATCTCGCGCGTATCGAGGCCGACCGCTTCGATCTCAGGCCGACGCAGTTCCACATCGCCGATCTGATCGAGGAATGCCTTCGCACCGTGACGCCGCAGACGCAGAGGAAGGAGCTCGCCGTCGAGCTCTCCACGGCGGATCCGACTCTCGTCATCGAGGCGGATGAGCGGGCAATGAAGCAGATCCTGCTCAACCTGCTGTCGAACGCGATCAAGTTCTCGCGCCAGAACGGCCGCATCGAGGTTTCGGTCAAACGCGACGAGTCGTCGTATCTCCGGATCTCGGTCGTCGACGATGGCGCAGGCATCGATCCCTCGACGATCGCCTCGATCTTCGAGCCGTTCCGCCAGGGCGACCATCAGGTCAGCATGGGCGCCGAGGGCAGCGGTCTCGGCCTCCATATTGCCAAGCGCCTGGCCGGGCTCCATGGCGGCACCATCAGCATGAAGAGCCAACCAGGCACCGGCACCACAGTTTCCCTGCTGCTGCCGCCGGCTCGGGTCGTCCTGCCCGAAAAGTCTGCTTGAGCGCCGCGCCCAGGCGCCGTCATATGCGGCGCCCATGGCCCCGCCCCTTCTCCTTCTCCAGGATATCGGCCTCACCCTCGGCGACTCGGCCCTGCTCGACGGCGCCGAACTGTCGGTCGCGGACGGGGAGCGTCTCTGCCTCGTCGGCCGCAACGGTTCCGGCAAGTCGACGCTGCTGAAGGTCGCCGCCGGCCTGATCGAGCCCGACCGCGGTACGCGCTTCCTGCAGCCCGGGACGACGATCCGTTACCTGCCCCAGGAACCGGACCTGACGGGGCACGCGACGACGCTCGCCTACGTCGAGGCCGGGCTCGGGCCCGGCGACGACCGTCACCGGGCCCGCTACCTGCTGGAGCAGCTCGGCCTCGCCGGCGACGAGGCCCCCGGCCGGCTTTCAGGCGGAGAGATCCGCCGGACCGCGCTCGCCCGCGCCCTCGCCCCCTCCCCCGACATCCTGTTGCTCGACGAGCCGACCAACCATCTCGACCTGCCGGCGATCGAATGGCTGGAGACCGAGCTCTCCGGACTCCGCTCCGCGCTGGTCGTGATCAGCCACGACCGCCGCCTCCTGCAGAAGCTGTCGCGGGCGACGACCTGGCTGGACCGCGGCACCACGCGCCGTCTCGATCGCGGCTTCGCCGAGTTCGAGGCATGGCGCGACGAAGTGCTGGCCCAGGAAGAGCTGGAGCAGCACAAGCTCGACCGCCGCATCGTCATGGAAGAGCACTGGCTTCGCTATGGCGTGACCGCGCGCCGCAAGCGCAACCAAGGCCGCCTCGCCCGCCTCCAGGATCTCCGCCGACAGGTCCGCGAGCATCGCAAGGTCGAGGGACAGGTGAAGCTCGCCGCGGCAGAGGGACAGGGCTCCGGCACCCTGATCGTCGAGACGAAGAACATCACCAAGGCATTCGGCGAGACGAAGATCGTGGCCGAGTTCTCGACCCGCATCCTGCGCGGCGATCGGGTCGGCATCGTCGGCCCCAACGGGGCCGGCAAGACCACGCTGCTCAACCTTTTGACGGGCACGCTCTCGCCCGACAGCGGCACCGTGCGCCTCGGCGCCAACCTGGCGCCCGCCACGCTCGACCAGCAGCGACGCAGCCTCGATCCGGCACGCTCCCTCGCCGACACGCTGACCGACGGGCGCGGCGACACCGTCATCGTCGACGGCACGCCCCGGCACGTGATGAGCTACATGAAGGACTTCCTGTTCAAGCCGGAGCAGGCGAAGACGCCCGTAGGTACGCTTTCGGGTGGCGAACGGGGCCGCCTGGTGCTGGCGACCGTGCTGGCGCGGCCATCGAACCTGCTGGTGCTCGACGAGCCGACCAACGATCTCGACCTCGAAACTCTCGACCTCCTGCAGGAGATGCTCGCCGACTATGCCGGCACCGTGCTGCTGGTCAGCCACGATCGCGACTTCCTCGATCGCGTCGCGACGTCGGTGATCGCGTCCGAGGGCGACGGGCGCTGGGTCGAGTATGCCGGGGGCTATTCCGACATGGTCGCCCAGCGCGGCCACGGGGTCGAAGCCAAGGCCGCGATCAAGGCCCCGAAGGCCGCCGCCGACAAGCCGCGCGGTGCGCCAGCCGCGGCCAAGGCGCGCCTCTCCTTCAAGGAGACCCATGCGCTGAAGACCCTGCCGGGGCGGATCGAGGAGACCACGGCAGAGATCGCCCGACAGCAGGCGAAGCTCCACGATCCGGATCTTTATCGGAAGGACCGCGCCGCCTTCGATGCCGCCAGCGCCCGCCTGCCTGCGCTCCAGGCGGAGCTCGCGGCGATGGAGGAAGAATGGCTCGCCCTCGAGCTCAAGCGCGAGGAAATCGAAGGCTGAGCCGTGCTAGGCTCGCCGCCCGCCCACGTCCAATCACCACACTCCTGAGGCTCGCGATGTCCACGAACGGCAAGCGTCCGATGATCGGCTCGGTCCATGGCATGATCGCCTGTGCGCATCCGCTGGCGGCGCAGGCCGGCGCGGCGATGCTGCGATCCGGCGGCAACGCCTTCGACGCGATCGCCGCGGTCGCGGCCGCCCTCAATGTCGCCGAGCCGTTCATGTCGGGCCTCGCCGGGATGGGCATGGCGACCTGCTATGTCGCCAAGGAGAAGCGGATCCGCGCGCTCGACTTCGTCACCAAGGTCCCGGAGAAGCTGCCGATCGAGACGCTCAAGGACCGTGAGGACCTCCATCGCGGCCCGCTCTCCTGCGGCACGCCCGGCAACCTCGCCGGCTGGCACGAGATGGTGAAGACCTACGGCCGGAAGTCGTTCGCCGAGGTGCTGGCGCCGGCGATCGCGATCGCGCGCGACGGCTACCCACTGACCGCCTTCGGCGCCTACGCTTTCAACTCCTCGATCCCCGAGATCAAGCCCTACAAGGATTTCTACGAAGGTTGGGCAAGGAACTACCTCGGCGGCGCCGGCGAGGTCGCGCAGGGGCAGGTGATCAAGCAGCCGGAGCTGGCGCGCACCTACGAGGCAATCGCGTCGGAGGGCATCGGGCATCTCTACGGCGGGAAGCTCGGCAAGGCGATCGTCAAGCACCTGGCTTCGATCGGCGGCACGCTGACCGAGAAGGACATCGAAGGCGTCAGGCCCGAGTGGCAGGATCCGATCGCCGTCTCCTATCGCGGCATGCAAGTGCATTCGGTGCCGCCGCCGGCCGAGAGCTTCCAGTACCTGCTGACGCTGGCCGTCCTCGACGGCTTCGACCTCAAGAAGATGGAGCGGAACGGCATCGACCATGTCGACACCGTCTTCCGCGCCATCCGGCTTGCCGCCGGCGTCCGCATCGAGCGCAACCGGCCTTCGCCGGAAGAGCTCAAAGAGATCCTCTCCTCGTCCGAGGTCGAGAAGCTGCGCGCGCGGGTGAAGGACGGGAAGCCGATCGAAGGGCTGACCGAGCAGTGGATCCCGACCAAGCCCGATCCGAACAAGGAGCACACGACCTCGTTCTCGGCCGCCGACGCCGAAGGCAATGTCGTCTGCCTGACGCAGAGCCTGGGCGCCAAGTTCGGCTGCGGCATCGTCGTGCCCGATACCGGCGTCTGCCTCAACAATTTCCTCTACTGGGGCGAGGTCCATCCGCAGGGCAAGGCCTACATGAAACCCGGCAGCGACCTGGCCCTGTGCCTGGCGCCCAGCGTCTCGACCCGCGATGGCAAGCCGGTCCTGGCGCTCGGAACGCCCGGCAGCTACGGCATCTCGCAGACCCAGACGCAGGTCATGGTCCAGCACATCGACTACGGCTCGCTCATGCAGGACGCCGTCGAGGAGCCGCGCGGTCGGCTCTGGGACGGAAGGAAGGTGCATGTGGAGGCGCGGATGCCGGCCGCGACCGTCGAGGGGCTGCGCAAGCGCGGCCACGAGGTCCATGTGGTCGAGCCCTGGACCTGGGCCGTCGGCGGCATGCACGGAATCTCGATCGACCCGGCGACGGGCGCCAAGATCGGTGGCTGCGATCCGCGTCGCGACGGCTACTGCGTCGCGCCGTAGGAGCTAGCGGACGGGCGCCGCGGCGCCGAGACGCGTGGCCGGATAGGTCGCAGCAAGGCCGGCTACCTGCGCGGGGTCCGGAAGGAACAGCGCCGCCAGCAGCATCGCGTACGGCACCGGCTGTGCCGGACGGAAGGCGAGCGTCAGCGGTCCCTTCGGGTGGCGATAGTCCTGGACGAACGAGGCGATCGCATCGGCCGCCTGGGTCGTCCGCTGCCCCTTGCCGTTGGCGGTCATCGCGATGCGGTTCAACCACTCGCGGTGTACCGCCTCCTCGGTCCTTCCCGACTGCGCCGCGAACAGGCGCAAGGCGCGCGCCAGGCTCTGATGATTGTCGTAGACCAGACGCGCCGAGCGGACCGCGACGCCGATGTCCCACGCCTTGGGCCCCCGCAGCGCCTGGACTTTGTCGAGCACCGCCTCCAGCGCGATGTGATCGCGTCCGGACGCGAGCTCGAAGCGGTTGATCGCCAGGACCTGGGACGCCGGATCCCATCGATACTCGAGGCGCCCGTCGGCCGGGCTCATGGCCGCGCCGAAGCGCCTGGCATCCGCCGCGTAGGCACCGTTCTCCGGAACCACCATCCCTTTCGCCGCGACCTTGGCGAAGCGCGCCTCGCCCGCGGCAAAGCCGTCGAAGTCCAACTCCTCGACTTCGAGCCGAGCGACGCGGAGCTCCGCCCGCCCCGGCCGACCCGCCTCCGAGGGCGAGGACACGACCACTCTCTCGAGCACGAAGCCGCCGGCCCCGAGCGCCGACGCCTTTTCGTAGGTGAATTCGTTCTTCCTGAGCTTCGGCAGGATTTCCTGCTGGAACCGCGCGAGCCCGTCGGCCCTCGCCGGCCCCACGCACAGGACGGCAATCAATCCGGCCGCGAAGGCGGCTGCGGCACGCTTCACCATGTGATCCTTCCCAAGGCCTTCGATCAGGCGCGAGCGGCGCGCGTCGACGGGAGAGTCACCTCGACGATGGTTCCCTGCCCGACTTCGCTCGAGATCGCGACCTCGCCGTCCATGTACTCGACCAGCTCGCGAACGAGGGCGAGGCCGATACCGACGCCTTCGGCCTCCCGACGATATGAAACGTCGAGCTGCGCGAAAGGTTCGAAGATGCCGGAGAGACGATCCGCGGGAATGCCGATGCCGGTGTCCGCGATCGTGAGCCTGACCCGACTGCCTTCGACCGGCTGCGCGCCGATGGAGATCCGTCCGCCCTGCGGGGTGAATTTGATTCCGTTGGACAGGAGGTTCAGCAGGACCTTCCGCAGGGCCGCCTCGTCCGCCCAGATCGTGGGACAGCCCGGCTCGACCGCGATCGAGAGCTGAACGCCGCGCTTCGTCGCGTCGTCGGCCGCCTGGCGGGTGCAGGCCCCCAGCAGCTTTTCCGGATCGATCTCGCGCGCATCGAGGCGGATGCGCCCGGCGTCGATCCGCGCCAGGTCCAGCATCTCGTCGATCGCGCCGAGGAGGCGGCGGCCGCCATCGAGGATGTCGTTCGCGTGACCGATGAACGCGTCGAGGCCCGGCTTGCGTCCCGCCAGGTCGAGGATCACCTCGGCAAAGCCGATGATCGCATGCAGCGGCGTGCGCAGCTCGTGGCTCATCATGGCGACGAACTCGGAGCGCACCCGGTTGGCGCTTTCCGCCTTGAGCCGCGCCTCGGTCAACTCGTCGACCAGCCGGTTCAGCTCCTCGTTGGTCGCCTCCAGCGACTTTACCGTCGAAATGTCGAGCCAGTACGCGTTCAGGCTGCCATCGAACAGGCGGCGCTCCTCGAGCTGGAGCCATCCGCCGTCGCGGCGGCGGATTACCAGCGGCCGGTCGAGCGGATGATCCGGCGGGTTGCCTCGACCGATCAGCGTCTCGACCTTGTCCCGCTCGCTCTCGGCAAACGCCGTGTCGCCGTATCGGCGGAGGTGGTCGGTATAGCTCGTGCGCGCATCGAACAGGTCGACCGCGCGCGGGAAGAGTTCCTCGAGCTGGCGGTTGGCGCGGACGAAGTGGCCGCGCGCGTCGAACACCGCGACGCCGTAACCGGAATCCGACTGCGGCACGTCGAGCGAGCTTTCACGGACCGAGTAGGTGAAGGTCTCGTCCGTCCACATCTTCAGGCAGGCCCCGTCGGTGAACCAGACCGTCTGGGCGCGCAGGCGCCGGCCATCCTTCTTCTGGAACAGGTTCGGGTGGGTCATGCCGCGGTGGCGGGCGATGCCGGCGGCAAGGATCTCCTGAAAATGCGCAGGATCGGTGGCGCTGGAGTTCGCCTCGAAATAGCGCCGGAGGTTCTCGATGTAGGGCCAGCCCGGCCGGAGCAGCCCCTGGTGCTCCGGGAAGAACCGCTCATAAGACTGATTCCAGGCCTGGATCCGCTCTTCCGGATCGATGTAGCAGGCGGCGGTCTTGACCCCATCGAGGACGAAGCCGATCAGTCCGAGTCCCTCCTGGCGGAGGTCGGAGCCGCTGACATGGGCGAAATCGAGGACGCTCATCGGTGCCCGAACATAGCGAAGCCGGCGGCCGGAGGGGAGATGCTGGATGGAACGCCTCCAAAGCGTATCTCCTGCTCTCGGGACGGGCCCTTTTGCTGCTAGGCTGTGCTGCCTCCCCGCCTCCCTCGGATTCCGAACCCTCATGAAGATCTTCATCGCCTCGCTCGCGACCGAGACCAACACGTTCTCGCCGCTCCCGACCGGCTATCGCACCTTCGAGGAGACCCTGCTCCGCCGGGACGCCAGCCGCCGTCCCCCGGCGATCGGCACCGCCCCGGTGATCGAATGGCGGAAGGCCGCCGAAGCCGACGGGCACGAGGTCGTCGAGAGCCTTTCCACCTTCGCCCAACCGGCCGGGACCACGATCCGGTCGGTCTACGAGGCGTTCCGGGACGAGATCCTGGGCGATCTCCAGGCGGCACTGCCTGTCGACATGGTGCTGCTGTTTCTCCACGGCGCGATGGTCGCCGACGGCTATGACGACTGCGAAGGCGACATCCTCGCACGGGCACGCGCGATCGTCGGGCCGAAGGTGCCGATCGGGTGCGAGCTCGATCTCCATTGCCACCTGACCCAGCAGATGATCGACGCGGCGACCGCGATCGTCACCTACAAGGAATACCCGCACGTCGACACCGCCGCCCGGGCGCGCGAGGTCTATGCGCTCTGCAAGGCCGCCGGCGCCGGCAGGATCAAGCCGGTCAGCGCGCTCTACGACTGCCGCATGGTCAACATGTGGCGGACGCCGGTCGAGCCCATGCGGGGGTTCGTCGACCGCATGATGGCGCTCGAAGGCAAGGACGGCATCTTGTCGGTCTCGTTCGCCCACGGCTTTCCCTGGGGCGACGTCGCCGACGTCGGCGCCCGGATGCTGGTGATCGCCGACGGGGACCAGGCGAAGGCGGCCAAGCTGGCCGAGAGTCTCGGGCGCGAGATCTTCGCGCTCCGGGAGCAGACGGTGACGCCTCACCTCGACGTCGACGCCGCGATCGACCGCGCGCTCGAGGTCAGGAACGGCCTGGTGGTGATGGCCGACGTCGCGGACAATGCCGGCGGCGGCGCGCCGTCGGACTCGACCTTCATCCTGAAGCGCCTGCTGGAGCGCGGCATCCGCGACGTCGCCAGCGGCTGCTACTGGGATCCCGTCGCGGTCCGCATCTGCAAGGAGGCCGGGGTCGGCGCCAGCTTCGACCTTCGCGTCGGCGGCAAGTGCGGCAAGGCCTCGGGCGAGACCGTCGACCTGCGGGTCACGGTCAAGGCAGTCAGCGATGCGCTGACCCAGACCGGCAACAATGGCGGCCAGATCCCGCTCGGCGAGGCGGTGTGGGTCCAGGGTGAAGGCATCGACCTGGTGTTGAACACGCTTCGCGGCCAGACCTATGCGCCGGATGCCTTCTCCAATCTCGGCCTCGATCCGACCAAACGGAAGATCGCGGTGGTGAAGTCGACCCAGCACTTCCATGCGCGCTTCGCACCGCTTGCGGCCGAGGTGATCTACGTCTCGACGCCGGGCGCGATCCCGCCGGACTTCGCCAACATCCCCTACACCAAGAAGACCGTGCCGTTCTGGCCCCGGGTCGCCAATCCCTTCGCGTAACGGAGAATTCCATGCGCTTCTACATCTCGGCCGACATCGAGGGCATCGTCGGCGTCGTCAACCGGCCGGAAACCAAGACGGACGGGTTCGACTGGCAGCGTGCGCGCGTCTGGATGACCGACAGCGTGGTCGCGGCCTGCGAGGCCGCGATCGATGCCGGCGCGACCGAGCTGATCGTCAGCGACTCCCACGGGTCGGGCATGAACATCATTATCGACCGGCTGCCACGCCAGGTGCAGCTGGTGCGCTCCTGGCCGCGCCCGCTCGGCATGATGCAGGGGATCGAGGTCGGCAAGTTCGACGGCTCGATGCTGATCGGCTACCACACCGGCTCGACCCACATGACCGGCATCCTCGGCCACAGCTTCATGGGACTCATGGTCCGCGAGGTGAAGCTGAACGGGAGGACGGTCTCCGAAGGCGGCTTCAGCGCCGAGGTCGCCAACCACTACGGCGCGCCGGTCATCATGATCTCGGGCGACGACGCCTTCTGCGAGGAGACCCAGGGGCTGATCGGCAACGTCGAGGCCGCGGTGGTGAAATGGGCCCACGGCACGCTCTCGGCGCGATCGATGGTGCCGGAGGCAGCCTATGCCCTGATCCGCGACAAGGTCCGCGCCGCCATCGCGCGCCGCAAGGAATACAAGGCGAAGGTGCTGAAGGGACCGATCGAGCTCGAGGTGACGATGAAGCACCGGCTGCCGGTCGAGTTCCTGGCCTACCTCAAATGCTTCAAGCGGACCGACGCCTACACCATCCGCTACGTCGGCGACGACATGGAAGACGTCAGCAAGGCGCTGATGTTCATGCTGATGTATAACCCGTCGTCGCCCTGAGACGCAGCTAGCGCCTGAACTTGAGGTCGACGCCCGCCGCCTTCCAGTCGGCTTCCATCAGGTCGAGATCGGTCTCGCCGGATGGCCTAGCCCTGGTCGGCCGGATCGGACGCTGCGGCTCGACGTCGCGACGATAGATCCCAAGCAGGCGCCGCATCTCGACCAGCGGTTCCGGGTTGTCGTCGACGCGGAAGTCGATGTCGGGATAGTCCTCGGTCGTCACCAGCTGGATCGCCGCCGACTGCCGGCCGCGGCGATCGCCGCCCGCGACCTGGCCGGCGTCGAGGGCCGCCAGCATCCGTTCCGGCAGCGCCAGGCCGCCGCCCTTCTGGTACGTCTCGAAGGTCGCTTCGACCACCTGCGCGTTCGACAGCATGTTGCCCGCGACGCTGAAGCCCTCGCCCGGCCGGTCGCCGGCCCATTCGACGCAGTTCCGGCCGGTCCAGGCGGCGGTGCGGCCGTGGCGGTCGACGGCATGGACCTGACGCAGGTGCCGCCCCTCGTCGGCGAGCAACGCCACCTCGATCGCCGCCGCCGGCTCGACGTCGCGCTCGATCAGGTCGAGGATCTTGGGGCCGAGATACCAGTTCGAGATCGACTGGGTGCAGACCGCGCCGACGCCGGCGCGGACGAAGGGGCAGCGCGATCCGACCGCCAGCGAGCGCGTGGTGACGGCGGCGGCGAAGGCGCCGCTGGTGCGATCGAACGCCACGATGGACCAGGTCATTCTTACTTCCCCTAGATGAGTTCGGCGAAGGCGCGGACGGTCATCGACGTCGCGCCCCGCGCCTTGATCGGCACGGCGAAGAAGCGGAAGCGCTTCCCGATCAGCCGGTCGAGGCCGACCAGGTTCTCGGAGATCAGGATATCGCGTTCGAGCAGCCGTGAATGCACCGGCGATGCGACGTCTCCCGGCGCATCGGCGCTACCGGCATCGACCGCAAAGAGCTTGGCGCCGTCCGCGATCAGGCGATCCGCTATGTCGGGGCCAATCGCCGGATGCGCGCCGTAGCGCTCGGTGCCCCAGTACTGGTCCCAGCCGAAGTTGAACAGCACCGCGTGGCCGGCGAGGTCCTGCTTCGGCAGCACCTCCGCTCCGACGATGGCGCGGTCGGCGCGGCCCCGGCAGTCGACGACCACACCCGGCAGGATCACGTCGTCGAGCCTCAACGCCGAGATGTCCCGCATCTCGGGCCAGCGGCAATAAGGGGCGTCGATGTAGGTGGCGATCGCGGTCGGGAACGACACCTCGGTCGTCTCGAAGCCAACGCCCGCCGGATTCATCGCCGCCGACTCCGCATGCGTGCGGACGACGGCGAGCCGGACGGTCTCATCCCGAAAGGAACCGTCCGGCATCTTCCGCCGGATTCCGGGCATGCCGTCGTGGAAGGTCTGGGAGAGGTCGACGAAGCGGGAGGAAGTCATTCAGCGGCGCATTGATTGGGCGCCACCTTCGCACGGGTGCGCAGGATTGGCACGCTTGACACGTGGAACATATCAAGAACAAAATCTGGAGGTTCTAGATGTCGAGCGCACCCAGCAAAGACGCCCCCTCGTGGCGGAGCCATGAGGCGCCGCCAAGAGCTTTGTCGCGATCGGAGGTCGAGGCTGCGATCAGAGCCGCCTTCCCGGAGCCGGAGCTAGCCGCGCAGGCGCTCGCCCTGGTGCGCCCGAGCATCCACCTCTGGCCTGGCCCGCCGATCGAACCGACGCCCGCGAGTTTGCGCCTCGGCGGCCGACCTTTCGTACCCGAAGGCTGGGTCTGGCCTCGCGTCGAAGAGCAGCCGATGCCGTTCATCGGGCAGTTCGATTGCGCCGCTCTCTCGCAATTCGCGGCCTCGGCGGAACTGCCCGCCGACGGCACCCTCGCTTTTTTCGGAGGCCCCGACCTCAACTACGAGACGATCTTCGCCGCCGGACCCGAGCAGGCCAGCGTCTTTCATTGGCCCGCCGGAACACCGCTGCACCTCGCCGAAATGCCGGAGCCGGGTGTGGTCGTCCTGCCGCTCAGCGGTGTGCAACCGGTCCAGGTCTACGAATTGCCTCGGTACGGCGAAGCCGGCGTCGAGGAGTTCATGCGCCATGGCCGATCCCAACGCTATTTCGACCTCCTCAAGCGGATCGATGTTCGGATCGCGTCCGACGACCCGCACGCATACTTGCGCAAGCCGACCAAGCTTCTCGGCTGGCGGAACAACGTCCGCATCGGCCAGCCGGCGAGGCCGCGCCTCCTTCTGCAGGCCGGTCCCTACGACAATGGGGAAGCTCACCGAAGTTGGATCGGTACCGGCTGCAGCTACTTCACGATCGAGGAGCAGGCGCTGGTCAATCGCCGCTTCGACGATGTCACGCTGGAAACCCAGATCGCCATGAGCCCGGACGACCGAAGCAAATTTCCACTGCCGAAGGCACGGACGCGCGCCAGCATCGAGCAGGAAATCGCCACCAAATACCCAGACGATTTTGGTCAGAAGCTAACGTCGGAAATCCGCCCGGCGTTGCTGCTGTGGCCGCGCCCCGTGTCGACAAATCCGATGGCGTCACGGCTGGGCGGCAAGCCGCTCGCACCGCACGACTGGGAGTGGCCCACATACCGTGAAGAGCCGATGCTCTTCGTCGCGCAGATCAACTGTGCCGAGCTGAAAGGAGAAGCAGCGGCACTACTGCCGCGAGATGGGCTGCTCTGCTTCTTCGGCGATCCGGACATTGCCTCGGGCTGCGATGGAGGAGGAGACACAAGCAACGGTGCCGTCTTCTACTGGCCACTCGGCGCGGACCTTGTGGCGCATGATCCGCCCGAAGAGGACGTGGATGTTCTTTTGGAAGTCGGTGTGGACTTCCTTGAGATGCAGACTCTTCCTGCCCTCTCGTCAAGCGTCGTCGGCACAAGGGCGGACGACCGGGACTTCCGACTGACCTACCCGGACAGACACGGCATCGCCAATCCGAGCGAAGGCAGGGAGGTCAATCCCGACAACTTGAGCCAGCTCCTTGGCTGGCACAGCCCCGTGCAAGGTGAACTGCACATCTGCCATGATCCCGGCTGGCGCCTTCTTCTCCAGGTCGGCACCTATGACGACGGCTTGGAGAGCCATTGGTGGGGTCCGGGTGGCACGATTTATTTCATGATCCACGAGGAGGACCTGGCGGCGCAACGCTTCGACAACGTCGTCTTCGACGCCCAAGTCACCTGAGCTACCGCCGCTGCCGCAGCACGACGTAGAGGCCGCTGCCGACGATGACGAGGCCGCCGAGCCAGGTCCAGAGGTCGGGGACGTTGCCGAAGACGACGTAGCCGATGATCACGGCGCCGACGAGCTGGACGTAGGTGAAGGGTTGCAGCAGCGACGCCGGCGCCAGCTCGAGTGCCTTGATCAGCATGAAGTGGCTGCTGGCCCCGAGGAATCCCGACAGCGCCATCAGGATCCAGCCCTGGGTGTCCGGCCAGCGCCAGATGAAAGGGGCGACCGCGGACGTCAGCACCAGGCCCAGGAGACCCGAGTAGAACAGCGACGTCAGCTGCGGGTCGGCGCCGCCGAGGCGGCGGGTCGCGATCTGGAATCCGGCATAGAGCAGCGCCACGCAGAGAGGCAGCACCGCGGCCCAGCTCATGACGCCGAAGCCGGGCCGGATGATGATCAGCACGCCGATGAAGCCCAGCACGACCGCGATCCAAAGCGGGAGCGGCACCTTCTCCTTGAGCAGCGGCGCCGAGAGCGCCACGACGAACAGCGGGCCGGCGAAGCTGATCGCTTCGACCTCCGCCAGCGGCAGCACCGAAAGCGCCGCCACGAACATCAGGGTGGAGGCGATCATCAGCACCGAGCGGAAGGCCTGCAGGCCCGGCCGCCTGGTGCGGAACAGGCCGCGCCACCCGCCCGGCCGCATCGCGGCGAAGGCGAGGATCGTGATGTTGGCGAAGAAGAATCTGGCCCAGACGACCTCCGGCACCGGGAAGTCGCGCGTCAGGAACTTGTTGACCCCGTTCATCATGGCGAAGCCGATCACGGTCGCGATCACGAGCAGGATCGCGCGCAGGCCCGCGCTGGTGCTGGCGGACGTCGGCTGGGAAGTCACGAGGGAAACGCTAGCATGGAGCCGCCGCGCTCACGCACTCGTGTCGCCTGTGGGCGGAACACGGGTCCAGAATTCCCGCCCCATTCGGAGATCGCCGCATGATCCGCTCGCTCCTGACCCGCCCGCTTCAAGGGTTGGCGCTTTTTTCGGCACTCGCGGCGGCAACCGCCGCCGAAGCTGCCGGGCTCGAACGACTCTACGTCTTCAACTGCGGCGAGGTTGCAGCCCCCGACCAGTCGCGCTGGTCGCCGGGCGTCAATGTCGGCAAGCCGATCACCAACTCCGACAACTGCTACCTGATCCGCCACGAGCGTGGCCTGCTGCTGTGGGACACGGGCTATCCGGACGCGCTCGCCGACCAGGCGGGCGGCGCCACCGGCCCCACCGGCACCTCCAGGCGGGCGTCGAAGCTGGTCGACGACCTGGCGAAGGTCGGCGTGAAACCCGCCGATGTCCGCTTCGTCGCCATCTCCCACACCCATGGCGACCATATCGGCAACCTCGACAAGTTTCCGGCCTCCACCCTGCTGATGCAGGCGGCCGAGTACGCCTTCGCCTTCGAAGGCAAGCCCACACCCTTCCCTGCCAGCCAGGCGGTCAGCAAGCTGAACGGCGACCACGACGTCTTCGGCGACGGCTCGGTCATGATCGTCTCGACGCCGGGTCACACGCCCGGTCACCAGTCGCTGGCCCTCAAGCTGCCGAAGACGGGCTTCGTGCTGCTCTCGGGCGACGCGGTCCACTTCAAGGACAACTGGGACAATAGGCGCGTTCCCAGCATGAACGTCGACAAGGACAAGACCGTCTCCTCGATGGCCCGGATGGAGGCGATGCTGACCCAGAACAAGGGCCAGCTCTGGATCAACCACGACAAGCCACAGAGCGACGGGATGAAACGCGCGCCCGAGTTCTACGAGTGAGTTGAAACGAAACGTGCCCCGAGGGAGGATCGCGCCGCCGATCCCTCCCCTTCCTCCCCGAGGCCGTTTCATGAAAATCACTGGCATCCGCACGGTCGTGGTGAACGCCGAGATGCGGAACTGGGTCTTCGTCAAGGTGGAGACCGACCAGGACGGTCTCTACGGCTGGGGCGAGGCGACGCTCGAGTGGAAGACGCGCGCCGTCGTCGGCTGCATCCAGGACCTCGAACCGCTGATGCTCGGCCGCGACCCGCGCGACATCGAGAACGGCGTCCGCGCCATGACCAAGCACGGCTTCTGGAAGCTGGGCGTGATCGGCCGCTCGGCGATCGCCGGGATCGAGCAGGCGATGTGGGACATCTTCGGGAAGTCCGTTGGATTGCCGGTCTGGCGGCTTCTCGGCGGCAAGACCCGGGACCACGTGCCGGTCTACACCCATCTCGGCATGGGCAACATGAACGCGGTCTACGACCAGAAGGAGCGCTCCCAGCTCCAGGACCTCGTCGCCCAGATCAAGGCCAAGGGCTACAACGCCTTCAAGGTCGTGTTCCCGTTCTACATGGCCTACACGCTCGATCCCAAGTCCATGGCCAGCGTCGACGGCTGGATGCGCACGCTGCGCGAGGCGGCGGGAGAGTCGACCGAGATCATGATCGACTTCCACGGCAAATGCGCCTCGGTGGCGCTGGCCGTGCAGTGCATCGAGATGCTGGCGCCCTACCGGCCGATGTTCGCCGAGGAACCGGTGCAGCCGGGCGATGCAGTCGCGATGAAGCAGATCTCCGAGCGCACCAAGGTACCGATCGCGACGGGCGAAAGGCTGATCGACCGCCGCGACTTCGAGGAGCTCTGCCAGCTCCGCGCGATCACGATCATGCAGCCCGACCTCTGCCACTGCGGCGGCATCTGGGAAGGCAAGAAGATCGCGGCGATGGGCGAGACGGCGATGATGGGCGTGGCACCGCACAACCCGCTCGGCCCCATCGCCGGCGTCTCGGCATTGCACTTCGACATCTCGACGCCCAACGTCATCATCCAGGAGGAGATGGTCGGCGCCGTCCCCTGGTATTCGGAAGTCGTTCAGGGGCCGATCAAGATGGTCGACGGCAGCTGGCAGATCCCGGACGCGCCGGGGCTCGGCGTCGAGGTCGACGAGCGCGTCGCCGCCAAGCATCCGTTCAAGCAGGAGATCATCCACTCCGTCGAGGCGAGGCTCCCCGACGGAACCATCGTGGACTGGTAAGAGCGTGGACTGGTGACCTCTACATGTGCCGCGGCGAGGTGGTGATCACCGGCTCGGGCGACTTGAGGCTGTCGATGCTCCAGGAGCCCGGGCCTGCCACCATCAGGTAGAGGAAGATGAAGCAGTAGAGGATCGCGGCATCCCCCATGTTCAGCATGGGGTAGAACGACTGTGGGGCGTGCGCCATGAAATAGGCGACCGCCATGAAGCCCGCGAGCACGAAGGCGACGGGCCGGGTGCAGAGCCCGATCAGGATCAGCGCGCCGCCGACCACTTCCAGAACGCCCGCCAAGCCCATCAGCGAGAACAGCGTGACGCCGGCCATCTGCGGGTCCGCGGGAAAGCCGAACAGCTTCGCCGTCCCGTGCTCGATGAACAGCAAAGCGGTCATGATCCTGAGCAGCGCCAGCATCAGCGGCGTCCAGGACGAGAGGCCAGCGAACGCGTTCATCGCGATGTCTCCTTCTTGAAAATCGACCGCTCGCGTTTCATTGGGCGGTGACGCCCCCATCCATAACCAGCGACGAGCCGGTCATGAAGGCGGATTCGTCGGATGCCAGGAACACGATTCCGTTGGCGATGTCGCCGGCCGTTCCGAACCGCCCGATCGGGTGGGTGGCAAGGCCCTGCTGGCGCGCCGCATCCATGTCGTTGCTGCCTGCGAAGCGGGCCCGCGTCCGGAACGTCTCCTCGCCCATGTCGGTCTCGATCACGCCCGGGTGGATGGAATTGACACGGATGCGATACTTCTTGCGGGCGAACTCGAGCGCCGTCGACTTGCTGAACATGGTCACCCCGCCTTTCGTCAGCGAATAGAGCGGCGCCAGAGGCGAGCCGACCAGGCCCGCGGTCGAGGACACGTTGATGATCGATCCGCCGGTGGCGCTGGTCTTGGCCCGTTCCTTCATCGCCGGCAGCGACAGCTTGGTGCCGAGGAACACGCCGGTCAGGTTGACGTCGCAGAGCTTCCGCCACTCCTCCAGCGTCGCCTCCTCGCTGGTCTTGCCGAGGAACAGCCCCGCGTTGTTGACCAGAATGTCCAGGCCGCCGTACCTGGAAACCGCGTCGGCGACGATCTGGTTCCAGCTGGCTTCAGAGGTGACGTCGAGCCGGCCGTAGAGCGCCTTGCCGCCGGCGGTCTCAATCTCGCGGGCGACGGCCTTGCCGCCTTCGTCCAGCAGGTCGCCCAGCACGACGGCAGCGCCGGCCTTCGCCAGCCGCCTGGCCGCCTCCGCACCGATGCCTCGCGCAGCACCTGAGACGAGAGCGACCTTTCCTTCGAGCTGAGCCATCCGTGACCTCCTGACGCTGGGGATGGCCGGACGCTAGCAGCTTCGCCGGACGAGTCGGCATCCATGTGAACGATCATGGAACCGGCGTTCCCGCACAGACGTTTAGCCGCCAACCACGGAGACAATTCCCATGAAGAAATCCCTCCTCGCCGGTGCGGCGATTCTCGCTCTCGGCCTCCTCGCCAACCCGGTCCTGGCGCAGGGCACGCCGCAGACCGTCGCGCTGATCAAGGTCGACGTGACCAAGCTCGCGAGCGGCTACCGGGCTAGCAAGATCATCGGCGGCACGGTGGTGAACGAGGCCAACGAGACCGTCGGCAAGGTCGACGAGCTCCTGATCGGCGCCGACGGCCGCACGCCCTACGCCGTGCTCTCGGTCGGCGGCTTCCTTGGCCTCGGGGAGCGGCTGGTGGTCGTGCCCTATGACAGCCTCAAGATGGCGGCCAACAAGATCATGCTGCCGGGCGCGACCAAGGAGGCGCTGCAGGCACTGCCGGAGTTCAAGTACGCTCGCGGCTGAAGTCACTTTCCCGCCTCAGTTCAGCCCCGCAAATGCCTCCGCAATCCTTAAAATACCTCGCAGGATCGTGAACCCGCCCGTCGTTTCAGGAGCGTGTTCGGACCGGATCGCGCCACGGCGCGGCTAGAGGGAGGAAGACGTGGAGAAGTCGCGCGGGCATCGGGCTCTGATGGCGGCAGCCGGGCTGGTGAGCCTCATGCTGCTGAGCGGGCCGGCACTGGCCGAGGGCGCAGACGCCGCGCCCAATCCCGAGAGGGACGCGCGCGGACGGCCTCTGCGCAACAATCCTCAGACCCCGCCGATCCAGCGCCAGGTCCGTCCCGAGGACCAGCAGCGCCAGGTGCGGCCGGAAGATCAGCAGCGGGACCGCGACGCGTACCGCCAGCGCCGCGAGTCACGCGAACAGCAGCGCGGCTCGGAGGAGCGCGCCCGCACCGAGCAGCATCTCCGCGAGCAGCGCGAAGCCGAGCAGCGCGCGCGTGAGCAGCGGGTCGTCGAGGAACGCCGGCGGAACGAGGAACGCGCCCGCGAGCAGCGCTTCGGCGACCGCCGCGACGATGGAAGGCGCGACGACTGGCGCCGGGACGACTGGCGTCGCGATCGCGACTGGCGTGACCGCGACGGCCATCCGCCGCGCTGGGTCGACCGTCGCTGGTATGGCCCGACCTATGCCGCGCCCTATGGCCGCTATGTGTGGGTTGGCGGTCGCCCCTTCGAGGTCCGCCCTGACCGTCGGCGTGTCTATCGCAACGTCGTGGTCCTGCGCCCCTACGGGCCCTGGTACTACGGCTACGGCCGCTACTATCGCGATGTCGATGCGTATCGCTGGCTCGGCCTGACGGCGATCACCTTCGCGATGATCAACTACCTCAACGAGCCGCAGCTGCGTGCGCTTGAGGATGCGCAGATCGCCGCCACCACCGCCCCGGTGGGCGCCCCGATCATGTGGACCGACTCCGGCGCGCAGGGCACCGTGGTCGCCACCCGCGACGGGTGGAGCGACTCCGGCCTCTACTGCCGCGAGTTCCAGCAGACCGTCGAGATCGGCGGCCGCATCGAGCAGGCCTACGGCACGGCCTGCCAGCAGCCCGACGGCGCTTGGCAGGTCACCTCCCAGTAGACTCGTCCGGAAGCAGCATCGCGACGCACCTTCGCCGCTGACCAGGCGCTAGACGTCACAAGGTACCGCCGCTCGCGCGCCGTCTCGGGCGAGCGGTGCCGTTGTACCTTTGCCGCGACGGTCTCGCCGCCGTTCGGAACTTAACCTCGATCGCCGCAGTTCCCATCGCTGGAGGGGCCGTTCGAGAGTGCGCGAAGCGCCCTCCTGATCGGCCGGCGCCATGCGTCCGATGCCTCGCGGCCGCTGCACGCCGAGAGCGTCCCGGCCTTGTTCCTCAGTCTCGCTCAAAGGAGGAAGACATGCGTCTTCTTGCATCTGCTTTGCTTGCCACGACGTGTCTGGCAGCTCCCGTCTTCGCCCAGCAGGTCGACATCAGCGGTGCCGACACCGGTGGTCCGGCGCCGGTCCGGATGGATCAAGACATGCGGTACCTCGAAATTCCGGGAGAGGTCACCCCGGATGCCCGGGACACGATCCCCTCGACGCCGTTGCTGGCCGTCGCGCCTTCCTACGCACCCATGCCGCAATATGCCCAGGTGCCGGCCCCCTCGGCGCCGCCGGCGGGTGTCCGCTACCTCGATCGGCAGGACGAGATCTTCCTGCATGAAATCGCGGCCGCCGGCATGACCGAGGTGGAATTCGGCAAACTCGCCCAGCAGCGCGCGGGCAACCCGAACGTCCGGGACTTCGGTCGCCAGATGGTCGAGGACCACGGCAAGGCGAACGCGCGGCTGAACGCCCTCGTCCAGCCGACGGAGATCCGGCTCCCGACCGCGATGAACGGAACCTACAAGACCGGCTTCGATCATCTGACCCGCCTCCAGGGCGCGGCCTTCGATCGCGCCTACATCAAGGGCCAGATCGACGACCACACCAAGGTTGCGCAGATGCTCGAATACCAGCTTGCCAACGGCAAGGATCCGCAGCTGAAGGCGTTCGCCGCCGAGACGCTGCCGACGGTACGTCACCATCTGGAGCTCGCGCAGACGCTTCAGACCCGCGTGCTGATGAGCCAGCGCTAGCAGCGCCGACGCCGCTCCGGAGTCTCTCCCTCCGGGGCGGCATCCGCTGCTATCCTCCCTGCCATCCGCACGGAGGACTTCGATGATCACCGATCGCGACAGCGGCACCCGCGTCGACGAGATCGCTGCCGGCATCTACCGGATCACGGTTCCGGTTACCACCAGCCCGGGCGGCTTCACCTTCAACCACTACCTGATCGACGACGACGACCCCCTGCTGTTCCACGCGGGAAAGAGGAGCATGTTCTCGCTCGTGCGCGGCGCCGTCGCCGCGGTGATGCCGGTCGAGCGGCTTCGCCATCTCTCGTTCTCGCACTACGAGGCGGACGAGTGCGGTGCGCTGAATTCGTTCCTCGCCGTCGCTCCTAATGCCCAGGCTCTGTGTGGCCGGCTGGCCGCCAATGTCTCGATCGGCGACTTCGCCGACCGCGCGCCGCGTCCGCTCGACGACGGCGAGGCCGTTTCGCTCGGCCGCCACCGGGTTCGCTGGATCTCGACGCCGCATTTCCCGCATGGCTGGGAGGCCGGCCTAATGTTCGACGACACCACCGGCACCCTGTTCTGCAGCGACCTCTTCACCCAGGGCGGCGCCGACCATGTGCCGCTGACCGAGAGTGACATCCTCGGCCCGAGCGAGGCGCTTCGATCCCGCCTCGAGTTCTACACCCATGCGCCGAACACGCAGGAGATCATCGATAAGCTGGCGGCTCTGGCACCGAAGACGATTGCCTGCATGCACGGGCCGGCCTGGCGCGGCGACGGGGCCGCCCTGATCCGCGCGCTCGGAGATCGCCTCGCGGGGCGTTAGGCCGTCTTCCGAACGGTGAGGCCCAGGTCCTTCACCATCTGCTCGCGCATGACGAACTTCTGGATCTTGCCGGTGATCGTCATCGGGAAGGCATCGACGAAGCGGACGTAGCGCGGAACCTTGTAGTGGGCGATCTGCCCCTTGCAGAACGCCTTCACCTCGTCCTCGTCCGCGCTCTCGCCGGCGCGCAGGCGGACCCAGGCGCAGACCTCCTCGCCGTACTTGTCGTCCGGAACGCCGATCACCTGCACGTCCTGGATCTTCGGGTGGCGATAGAGGAACTCCTCGATCTCGCGCGGATAGACGTTCTCGCCGCCGCGGATGATCATGTCCTTCAGGCGCCCGACGATGTTGACATAGCCTTCGCCGTCCATGGTCGCGAGGTCGCCCGTATGCATCCAGCCGGCGACGTCGATCGCCTCCTTCGTCTTCTCCTCGTCGTTCCAGTAGCCGGTCATGACCGAATAGCCGCGGGTGCACAGCTCGCCCGGCTGGCCGCGCTCGACGATGCGCCCGTCGGGGCCGACGATCTTCACCTCGATGTGCGGCTGGGTGCGGCCGACGGTCGAGACCCGGTGCTCGACCGAGTCGTCGACCGCGCTCTGGGTCGAGACCGGCGAGGTCTCGGTCATGCCGTAGGCGATCGTCACCTCGCGGCAGTTCATCTTGTCGATCACCCGCTTCATCACCTCGATCGGGCACGGCGAGCCCGCCATGATGCCGGTGCGAAGGCTCTTGAGGTCGAACCTGGCGAACTCCGGATGGTCGAGCTGGGCGATGAACATCGTCGGCACGCCATAGACTGCCGTGCAGCGCTCTTCGGCGATCGCCGTCAGGGTCGACAGCGGATCGAACACCTCCGCCGGGTAGACCATGGTCGAGCCGTGGGTGATGCAGCCGAGGTTGCCCATCACCATGCCGAAGCAATGGTAGAGCGGCACCGGGATGCAGAGCCGGTCCTCAGGGCCCAACCGGATCGCCGAGCCGACGAAGTAGCCGTTGTTGAGGATGTTATGGTGGGTGAGCGTCGCGCCCTTTGGGAACCCGGTCGTGCCCGAGGTGAACTGGATGTTGATCGGGTCGTCGAACTGAAGCGTGGTCGCGAGCTCGGCAAGGCGCGCGCGTTCGGCATTGCCGCCGGCCGACGCCACGTCGTCGAAGTTCAGCATGCCCGGCGTCCTGTCCCTGCCGAGGCGGATGACCGTGCGGAGCTCCGGCAGCTTCGCGGCCTTGAGCGTGCCCGGCGTCGACGTCTTCAGCTCCGGCATCAGGTCGTTGAGGATCGCCAGGTAGTCGCTCGACTTCAGCGCCGGAGACGTCACCAGAGCCTTGCAGCCGACCTTGTGCAGCGCATATTCGAGCTCGGTCCGGCGATAGGCCGGATTGATGTTGACCAGGATCAGGCCTGCCTTCGCGGTCGCGAACTGGGTCAGAGCCCATTCGGCGCAGTTCTGCGACCAGATGCCGATGCGGTCGCCGGGCTCGAGCCCGAGCGAAAGCAGGCCGGCCGCGAGATCGTCGACCCGGCGCCCCAGCTCCTTGTAGGTCCAGCGGATCCCCTGATGCCGGACGATCAGTGCGTCACGGTCGCCATGAGTCGCGACGGCGCGGTCGAAATGGCTTCCGATGGTCTCGCCGATCAGCTTGGTCGGCGACGTCCCGTGATCGTAGGACGGCATCTGGGTCGTCACGTCATCCTCCCTCGGGCTCTGCTCCCGGCCCTTCACAAGGCGATGATCCGAGACGGGTCCGAAAACGGCAAGCCGATCCGCCGTCCGGCGGCACGAAATCGCCGGTTGCATGTCCGTCATCGCCGCCTCTACCCTTGCGGCCAAACAGGGGGCTGAAAACAAGGACATGGCGTTGCTGGAAGTCAGCGGGGTCGAGCGCGCCTTCTACGGCGTGCACGCGCTTCGCGGCGCCGACCTCGAGGTCGAGGCAGGCCGGATCACCGGCCTGATCGGGCCCAATGGCGCCGGCAAGACCACGCTTTTCAACTGCATCACCGGCGTGATCCCGCCCGATCGCGGCCGCATCGTCTTCGACGGCCATGACATCGCGGGCCTGCGACCCGACCAGATCACGCGCCTGGGCCTGGTGCGCACCTTCCAGATCGCCCGCGGCCTGCCCCGCCTCTCGGTGCTCGACAACCTGATGCTCTACGGCGCCGACCAGCCGGGCGAGGACATGATCCCTGCCCTGTTCAGGCTGCCGAAGGCGCTGGAGCGCGAGGAGGTCCTGCTCGCACGCGCGGTCGCCATCGCGCGCCGGCTCAATCTCTTCCATGTCATCCGCAACCAGGCCTCCGACCTGTCGGGCGGTCAGAAGAAGCTGCTCGAGATCGGCCGCGCGCTGATGGCCGAGCCGAAGCTCATCCTGCTCGACGAACCGGTTGCCGGCGTCAACCCGACCCTGGCGCGCGAGATCGGCGAGCACCTGAAGCGCCTGGTCGCCGACGGCATCAGCATCCTTTTGATCGAGCACCACATGGACCTGGTGGCGAGGCTCTGCGACCACGTGGTCGTGCTCGCCGAAGGTCGCCATCTCGCCGAAGGCAGCTTCGAGGAGATGGCGAACCATCCCCAGGTCCAGGAAGCCTATATGGGGCGTCGCAAGTGGGGCTCCTGACCGCGACCGGGGTCGTCGCCGGCTACGGTGCCGCCGACGAAATCCTGAAGGGCGTAGACCTCCGCGTCGAACCCGGCGAGATCGTCGGCATCATCGGCCCGAACGGCGCCGGCAAATCGACGCTGCTGAAAGCGATCGCGGGGCTGCTCAAGCCCAAGGCCGGCACCATCGCGATCGATGGCAAGGACATTGCCGGACACGAGCCGCGCGACATCTCGCGCCTCGGCCTCGCCTACGTGCCGCAGGAGCACAACATCTTCCCGTCGATGACCGTCCGCGAGAACCTGGAGATGGGCGGCTACATCGATCCCAAGGGCGCCAGGGCGCGGATCGACGGCGTGCTCGGCCGCTTCCCCGTCCTCGCCAACAAGCGCCGCCATGCCGCGCGCACGCTTTCCGGCGGCGAGCGCCAGATGCTGGCGATGGCGATGGCGCTGATGGTCGAGCCGGCGGTTCTGCTGCTGGACGAGCCATCGGCCGGCCTGTCGCCGGTCGCAGCCGAGGCGCTGTTCGAGGCAATCATCCAGATCAACAAGGAAGGCGTCTCGATCGCGATGGTCGAACAGAACGCCAACGAGGCGCTGGCGATCTCCGACCGCGCCTACATCCTGGTCGACGGTAAGAACAGCCGCACCGGTCGGGCAGCCGACCTGGCGGCCGACCCGGAGATCCGCCGCATCTTCCTCGGCGGCTGAGCCCGGTCTAGAGTTTCGCCCAACAACCAGCCATTGGGAGGCACCGAGATGCGCAAGACCACCCGCCGCACGATGCTCAAGACGGCCGCTGCCGCAGCGACGGTCGCCGCATTGCCGATCAACGTCAACGCCCAGAGCGGCGAGCCGATCAGGATCGGCATCCTGACGCCTCTGACCGGCGCCGGCGGCAATGACGGCCCCCGCATGATCAAGGCGATGACTGCGGTGTTCGACGAGGTCAACAAGGCCGGCGGCGTGCTCGGCCGCAAGATCGAGACGGTCATCGAGGATGACCAGACCAATCCGGAAGCTGCCGTCCGTGCCGCGCGCAAGCTGATCGAGGTCAACAAGGTGCCGATGATCCTCGGCACCTGGGCGTCGGCCGTCACCGCGGCGGTGGCGCCGGTCTGCTGGGAATCGAAGACATTCCTGATGACCGTGTCGGGCGCGGACTCGATCACCCAGCTGCCGCATCAGGGCTTCCTGATCCGCACCCAGCCGACCAGCAAGCTGCAGGCATCCGCCCATGGCGAGTTCATGCTGAGCCAGGGCGCCAAGCGCGTCGGCATCATCGGCATCCAGGCGCCGTTCGCGCTGCCGAACAAGGAGCACCTGGAAGCGACACTGAAGCCGAAGGGCGCCGAGGTCGTGTCCCACATCATCTACGAGAAGGACAAGCCGACCTACCGCTCCGAGATCGACCAGATGATGCGCGGCCGGCCCGACTACATCTATACCAACGGCTACGCCCCCGACACGGTGGTGCTGCTGCGCGACCTCTACCGCGCCGGCATCGACCTGCCCAAGTTCGCGCAGTCCTATGCGGTGCCGCAGCCGACCCTCGACACGATCCCGCCGGAAGTCAGCACCAAGGTCTTCACCGGCCAACCTTCGGCCGACATCGAGAGCCCCGCCTACAAGCTCGCCGCCGAACGCACCGGCGACAAGGAGCCGGACGGCTACGTCTCCCAGGCGACCGACTGGGCGTCGATGGCGGTGCTGACCATCGCCAAGGCCAAGGAAGTCTCCGGCGTCGCGATGAAGGACAACGTCCGCAAGATCTGCCAGGGCTCCGGCCAGAAGGTGTATTCGGCGGTCGAGGGCCTCAAGGTCATGGCCGAGGGCAAGGAGATCAACTACGAGGGCGCCAGCGGCCCCTGCGACTTCACCGACATCGGCGACATCCTGGGCTGCCGCTTCCGCTACATGCATGTGGTGAAGGGCAAGCTCGAATTCCTGAAGCTGGTCTGATCGGCTCAAGGGACTCTCGGGTGGAAGTCCTCCAGCTCATCGTCAACGGCCTGATGTCCGGCACCGTCCTCGCGGTGCCGGCCATCGGGCTGACGGCGATCTTCGCCGTGCTGCGCTTCACGAATTTCGCGCTCGCCTCGCACATGACGATCGGCGCCTTCGCCGGCTTCGTCGCCAACGTCACGCTCGGCCTGCCGGCGGTCGCGGCACTCGGCTTCGCCTTCGTGGTCGCGGGCCTCGTCGGCGTGATCTCGGACGAATTCGTGCTGAAGCCCTTCCGAAAGGCCGGCTTCATCACCACCGCCATCGGCTCGATCGCGCTCACGATCGCGCTGGAGAACATCGTCCGCTTAATCTTCGGCAACCAGCTCAGGGGGTACGACCTGCCGATCCTCCGCGACTGGAACATCTCCGGCATCCGCATCTCGCCGCAGCAGGTCGAGAACTTCGTCGTCGCCGTGTTCGTGATGGGCGCGCTGTTCGCCTTCCTGACCTTCACCCGGGTCGGCAAGTCGATGCGCGCGGTCGCCGACAACCCGATGCTGGCCGCAATCAAGGGCATCAACGCCGACGTGGTCGCCCGCCTCGTCTCCTTCGTCGCCATGGGCCTCGCCGGGCTCGGTGGCATGCTGATCGGCCTCGACACCACCATCGACCCGCTGATCGGCTTCAAGACCATCCTTCAGATCTTCGCCGCCGCCGTCGTCGGTGGCCTCGGCAGCATCCCGGGCGCCGTCGTCGGCGCGCTCGTGGTCGGCGTCGGCGAGGAGCTGAGCCTGCTCGTGCTGACGCCGGCCTACCGCACCGCCGTCGGCTTCATCGCCATCCTGGTGGTGCTGACCTTCCGCCCGCGCGGCATCCTCGGGCAGCGGGCCTACTGACATGGAACACTATCTCGTCGCGATGGGCGTGACCGCCGGCATCTACGCGATGATGGCGCTCGGCATGAATGTGATCTGGGGAAAGGCCGGCCTGATCAATCTCGGCCTCGTCGGCTTCTTCGCCGTCGGCGCCTATACCTCGGGCCTCCTCACCCTGAAGCTCGGATGGCCGATCCCGCTCGGCATCCTCGCCGGCACCGTTGCCGCCTCGCTGGTCGGGATCCTGGTCGCGATGATCACCGTGCGGCTCCGGGGCGACTATCTCGCCATCGTCACGCTCGGCTTCGCCGAGACGATGCGCGTCGTCATGTCGAACGAGCTCTGGATCGCCAACGGCACCGACGGTCTCTCCGGCATCCCCGGCCCTTTCCGCCAGGCGCTCGGGCCGCACCTCTTCAATCTGCAGGTCCTCGGCATCGTCGTCGCCGCCACCGTCGTGCTGTTCTTTTTGGTCGAACGCCTGGTGACCTCGCCTTTCGGTCGCGTGCTCAGAGGCATCCGCGACGACGAGCAGGTGGTCCAGGTCGCCGGCAAGAACGTGGTGATGTTCAAGATCAAGGCCTTCGCCTTCGGCACCGCGGCGCTCGGGCTTGCCGGCGCGCTCTACGGCCACTTCACCAGCTTCATCGCACCTGACCTGTTCGCGCCGCTGCTCACCCTCTACGTCAAGCTGTCGCTTCTCGCCGGCGGGCTCGGCAACTCGATCGGCGCCGTGGTCGGTGCCGTCCTGGTCGTCTTCTTCCTGGAATCTACCCGCTTCATCATACCGCTGGTGCCGGGCCTCTCCGCCGTTCAGGGCGCGGCCCTTCGCGAATTGCTGATCGCGGTGGCGCTCCTGGTCGTGCTCCGCTTCTACGCGAGAGGCCTCGTTCCCGAACGCATCCCGCAACCGCCCCTCCCCGCCGCGCCGCCTGAGGCGGCCGTCGCCCTCGAGAAAGTGAGATAAGAGACCATGGCCAAGAAGCGCGACATCACCGTTGCCGACGTCACCCAGATCATGGCGCTCAGCATGAAGGGCGACACCAAGAAGGTCTACAAGGCGGTCGAGAAGCTGGCCAAGCAGACCTGCGACTTCACGATGTTCACGGTCCTCAAATATGTCGAGAAGGACAAACAGGTCGCCCGCACCTACTCCTCGAACCCGAAGAAGTACCCGGTCGGCGGGCGGAAGCCGATCGATCCGAAGTCGCACAACCAGAAGACCCTCGAGAAGGGCCAGGTCTTCACCGCACCCAACAAGGCCGAGATCAAGCGCACCTACTTCGACTACGAGCTGATCTACTCGCTCGGCATCACCGCCATCCTGAACGCGCCGATCTCGGCCAACGGCAAGCGTCTAGGCACGCTGGCGCTTTCCGGCAAGCAGGGCATGTACGGCAAGAAGGAGGTCGAGCGCTCGAAGGTCCTCGCCGGTCTTCTCGTCCCGGTGCTGATGGCCGAGGTCGACTAGGCGGGCTTCGCGACCGGGAGCGCGGCGGCCGCCCGCTCCGCCGGCGTGCGGTCGTCCATCGGCCACTGCAGGACGAAGGCGATGAGCCCGATCGCGATCAGGCCGATCCAGGCAGCGCCGTAGTTGCCGGTGATGTCGAAGACGAAGCCGCCGAGCATCACGCCGCAGAACGAGCCGACCTGGTGGCTCAGGAAGACGAAGCCATAGAGCGCACCGAAATGCTTGAGGCCGAAGACACGGCCGACCAGGCCGCTGACCAGCGGCGCCACCGTCAGCCAGAGGAAACCCATCGCCGCGGCGAAGATGAGCGTCGAGGCGGGGCTGACCGGGAACGCGATGAAGGCCACGATCGCGATCGTCCTCAGCAGATAGACCAGCGCCAGCAGCCGCTTCTGGCTGTAGCGGGCGCCGAGCAGGCCGGCGGCGTAGGTACCGAAGGTGTTGCAGAGGCCGATCAGCCCGAGCGCCGTGGCGCTGAGCGTCGCCGGCAGGCCGCAGAGGGCCAGGTACGACGGCAGGTGAACGTTGATGAACATCAACTGGAAGCCGCAGGCGAAGAAGGCGATGGTCATCGCGATATAGCCCGGGTGGGTGAAGGCGATGCGCAGGACCTCGCCGAGCGGCTGCTTGTCCTCGGCGGTGGCCGATCCGGCGTCGCGCGGCGCGTCCTCCTTCATCGGCAGGGCCAGCAGCATCATCGCCCCGGCGATGCCGGCAAAGACGAGCAGCGCCTCGCGCCAGCCGAAGCCGTCGATCAGCCCCTGGCCGACCGGCGCCAGCACCAGCGTACCGAGCGAACCCAATGCCGCGACGGCGCCCACGGCCTGGCTCCGCTTCTTAGGATCGACCGCGCGCGAGACCGTGCCGAGGACGATGCCCAGTCCCGTGCCGGCGACGCCGATGCCGACCAGCAGGCCGGCGCCGATATTGAGCGCCAGCGCCCCTTCTGCCGTTGCCGCGATCACGAACCCGGCCGCCAGGATCAGCGACGATCCGGCCAGCACCGGCCGCGTGCCGAAGCGGTCGGCGAGCATGCCGATGAGGGGCTGGGAGAGGCCCCAGATCAGGCTCTGCATCGCCGCGGCGAAGCTGAAGGCGACGGCGGTGATGCCGATCGCCGCCATCGGCGCCATGAACAGGCCGAAACTCTGGCGGAGGCCGGCGGTCACCGAAAGGATCACCGTCGCGAGGATCAGCAGCACGAGCTTGCGGGACATGGGAGGGCCTTGCCTACACAGATCTGTGTAGGTAGCTTGAGAGAGCGATGGCAACGGGTCAAGAAAAAACTGCACAGGTCGGTGTAACGGCGCGTGAGGCGGCCTCCGAGGCCATGCGCGACCGCATCCTGTCCACGACCGACCGGCTTTTCTATCGCCAGGGCATCCGCGCCGTCGGCGTCGATACGGTCGCGGCCGAGATCGGCATCAGCAAGCGCACGCTCTACAACTACTTTCCGTCGAAGGATGCGCTGGTCACGGCATACCTGGAACGGCGCTTCACGCCGATCCCCCATTCCGATCGACCACCTGCCGAGCAGATTCTCGGCGCCTACGACAAGGTCGGAGAGCTCTTCGCCGCCGACGCGCTGCGCGGCTGCCCCTTCGTCAACGCGGTGACCGAGCTCGCCGATCCCGACCATGACGCGGCGAAGATCGCGCTCGCCTTCAAGGAGCGCCGGCGCCTCTGGTTCCGCGACCTGCTGATTGCCGCGAAGGCCAAGGACGCCGACGGCTTGGCAGGCCAGCTCTGCGTGCTTCTCGACGGCGCCATCATCCAGATGCTGGTACGCAACGACGCCGGCATGGCCGAGATCGCGCGCGCCGCAGCCTCGACGCTCCTGAAGGCGGCCGGCGTCAGGCCGCCGGCTGAGAAGCGACGGCGCTAGGCGACCGAGCGCTTCGGCGCCTCGGCCTTGGCGCCGCCGACCAGATAGTCCATCGCTGCCTGCACGCCGCCCTTCGCATGCGGCACGCCGGCAAGGCTCAGGCCCATCTCGACACCGGCGAGGGTGCCCATCAGCATGAGGTCGTTGAAGCTGCCGAGGTGACCGATGCGGAACACCTTGCCGGCGACCTTGGAAAGACCGGCGCCGAGCGACAGGTCGTAGGCGGCCAGCGTCTTCTTCCGGAACTCGTCAGCGTTGTGGCCCGAGGGCATCAGCACCGCGGTCAGCGCACTCGAATACTCGGCCGGATTGACGCAGAGGATCTCGAGCCCCCAGGCGCGGACGGCGCGGCGCGTCGCCTCGGCATGGCGATCGTGGCGCGCGAAGACGTTGGCGAGCCCCTCCTCCATCAGCATGTCGATCGCCTCGGCGAGGCCGTAGAGCAGGTTGGTCGCCGGCGTATAGGGGAAGTAGCCGGTCTTGTTCGGTCCCAGCATCGCGCCCCAGTCCCAGTAGCTGCGCGGCAGCCGGGCGTTCTTCTGGGCGGCGAGCGCCTTGGCGCTGACCGCGTTGAACGACAGGCCCGGCGGCAGCATCAGGCCCTTCTGCGAGCCCGCGACCGTGACGTCGACGCCCCACTCGTCATGGCGATAGTCGATCGAGGCGAGCGAGGAGATCGTGTCGACCATGAAGAGCGCCGGGTGCTTCGCCGCGTCGATCGCCTTTCGCACTTCGCCGACCCGCGTCGTCACACCGGTCGAGGTCTCGTTGTGGACGACCATGACCGCCTTGATCGCTTGCCCCTTGTCCTCGGCAAGCTTCGCCTCGACCAGCTTGGGGTCGACGCCCTGGCGCCAGTCTCCGGCTACGAAGTCGACCTTGAGGCCGAGCCGCTCGGCGAGCTCGCGCCAGAGCGAGGCGAAATGGCCGGTCTCGAACATCAGCACCCGGTCGCCGGGCGAAAGCGTGTTGACCAGCGCCGCTTCCCAGGCACCGGTCCCGGAGGCCGGGTAGATCACCACGTCGGACTTGGTGCCGAAGATCGGCTTGATCCCGTCCAGCACCTTGCGGCCCAGCGCCCCGAACTCCGGACCCCGGTGGTCGATGGTGGCGTTGTCGATGGCGCGGAGCACGCGGTCGGGCACGTTGGTCGGGCCCGGGATCTGCAGGAAATGGCGCCCGCTCGGCGCGTTGCTCAGCTTGACCATGGCGTTGTTCCGCTCGCTCGAAGTGAGCGGTAATCTTAAGGTGCCAGGCACGCAGGAGAAAGGCGCATCATGGGTGACGGGAACGGGGTCGCGGGCGGCACCAGGCTGCAGGAGCGGCTCCGGCGCGAGATCCGCGGATCCGTGATGTTCGGGGCGGCCGACCGCGGCCGCTATGCGACGGACGCCTCGATCTACCAGATCGATCCGATCGGCGTCGTGGTGCCGGCCGACGAGGCCGACGCCCTGGCCGCGCTTGCGATCGCGATCGACGAGGGCGCGCCGGTCCTCCCGCGCGGCGCCGGCACCTCGCAATGCGGCCAGACCGTCGGCGAGGCCGTCGTCATCGACAACGCCAAGAACCTGAACAAGGTCGTCTCCTTCGACAAGGAAGCGGCGACGGTCGTGGTCCAGCCCGGCGTCGTGCTTGATCACCTCAACGCCTATCTGCGCCCGCACGGCCTCTGGTACCCGGTCGACGTCTCGACCAGCGCGCAGGCGACGCTGGGCGGCATGGCCGGCAACAACTCCTGCGGCTCGCGCTCGATCCGCTACGGCAACATGGTCCACAACGTGCTGGGCATCGACGCGGTGCTCGCCGACGGAACCCAGGCCTATTTCGGCGAGGTCGGGGGCAATCTCGCGGAAGTGTCGGGCTCGCCGCGCCTGCTCGACATCGCAAGCCGCGTGCGCGCCATCGCCGCGCGCGAAGCTGCCGAGATCGAGGCGCGCTATCCGAAGCTGCTGCGTCGGGTCGGGGGCTACAATCTCGAAACCGTCAAGCCGCAGGGCCACAACCTCGCCCATCTGCTGGTGGGATCAGAGGGGACTCTCGCCTATTCGCGCCAGCTGCATCTGAAGCTGTCGCCGCTGCCGAAGCACAAGACGCTCGGCGTCGTCCACTTCCCGACCTTCTACCAGGCGATGGACCTGACCCAGCACATCGTCAAGCTGGGTCCGGCGGCGGTCGAGCTGGTCGACCGCACGATGATCGACCTTGCGCGCCGGAACCCTGCCTTCGCCTCGACCGTCTCGCTGTTCCTGAAGGGCGAACCCGACGCGATCCTGCTGGTCGAGTTCGCCGGGGACGACCAGGGCGAGCAGCTCCGGAAGCTCGGGGATCTCGTCGCCCTCATGGGCGACCTGGGCCTTCCTGGCAGCGTCGTCGAGATCACCGACGCCAACCTTCAGAAGGACACCTGGGAGGTCAGGAAGGCCGGCCTCAACATCATGATGTCGATGAAGGGCGACGGGAAACCGGTCAGCTTCATCGAGGATTGCGCGGTGCCGTTGGAGCACCTCGCCGAGTACACGCGGCGCTTGACCGAAGTGTTCGAGAAGAACGGGACCAAGGGCACCTGGTACGCGCATGCCTCGGTCGGCTGCCTGCATGTCCGCCCGATCCTCAACATGAAGACCGAGGACGGACCGAAGAAGATGCGGGCGATCGCCGAGGAAGCTGCATCCTTCGTCCGCGAATACAAGGGCGCCTATTCGGGCGAGCACGGCGACGGGCTCGTGCGCTCGGAATGGATCGCACCGTTCTTCGGGCCGAAGCTCACCGGGGCCTTCGAGGAGATCAAGGACCTCTTCGATCCGAAGGGCCTGATGAACCCCGGCAAGATCGTGCGGCCGTCGAAGATGGACGACCGCAGCCTCTTCCGCTTCAGCCAGCGCTACCGGCCGCACCCCTTCACGCCGGCCCTCTCGTGGCCCGAGCTCGGAGGCTTCGCCGGCGCGGTCGAGATGTGCAACAACAACGGCCATTGCCGGAAGTTTGACGCCGGCACCATGTGCCCGTCGTACCGCGCGACGGGCGACGAGCAGCACCTGACCCGCGGCCGTGCCAATACGCTACGCTTGGCGCTGTCCGGCCAGCTCGGCCCAGACGCGCTCACCTCGGACGCGGTCTACGACACGATGGACCTCTGCGTCGGCTGCAAGGGCTGCAAGCGCGAATGTCCGACCGGCGTCGACATGGCGCGGATGAAGACCGAGTTCCTGCATCACTACCGCAAGCGCCACGGCCTGCGGCTGTTCGACCGGCTGGTCGCCTACCTGCCGCGCTACGCCCCCTTCGCGTCGAAGCTGCGTGGTCTCCTCGCCCTTCGCGACAAGCTGCCGTTCCTGGCCAGGCTGTCGGAGACATGGATCGGATTCAGCGCCAAGCGCTCGCTGCCCGCCTGGAGCAACCGTCCATTCCGGGGCGAGGCACGAGCGCCCTCCGGCAAGCCGCGCGTGGCGCTGCTGGTCGATACCTTCAACAGATGGTTCGAGCCCGAGAACGCGCGTGCCGCCGTCGCGGTGCTCGAAGCCGCCGGCTACGAGGTCGTCATCGCCGGCGAGGAATCAGGCCCGCCGCTCTGCTGCGGCCGCACCTTCCTCGCCGCCGGCCTGGTCGACGAGGCACGCAAGGAAGCCCGTCGGCTGATCGACACGCTGGCCCCCTATCTCGACGAAGGACTGCCGATCATCGGCCTAGAGCCTTCCTGCCTCTTCACGCTCCGCGACGAGATCGAAGCGCTGCTTCCGGGCGCCGAGGCGCAGCGCCTGGCCGACAAGGCGGTCCTGTTCGAAGAGTTCCTGGCGCGCGAGCAGGCAGCCGGGCGCGCCAAGCTGAACCTGAAGGCGTTGCCGCAGGCGAAGGCGATGGTCCACGGCCATTGCCACCAGAAGGCCTTCGACGCCTTCAAGCCGACCGTGGCGCTGCTCAAGCAGATCCCCGGCCTCGACGTGCAGCCGATCGAGTCCAGCTGCTGCGGCATAGCCGGCGCCTTCGGCTACGAGGCCAAGCACTACGAGGTCTCGATGAAGATGGCCGAGCTGGCCCTGCTGCCGGCGATCCGCAAGGGCGGCGATGCCCTGGTCGTCGCCGACGGCACGTCCTGCCGCCACCAGATCGCGGACGGTGCCGACCGCGAGGCCGTCCACATCGCCCGCGTGCTGGAGCAGGCGCTGGCGTAGCTCGTGTCCCCTCTCCCGCGTCGTACGCGAGGGAGGGCTGCAGGCGCCGAGCGCTACGCTTTGGAGGGCGGCTGCGGCGGGCCGGAGCCGACGAGGCCGACGCCGAGCAGGTGGCCGAACAGGTCGATCAGCTTCTGCCGGTCGGCCGCCGGCAGCGGCGGCTTCGACAGCGAGGCGACGTTCGCCTCCATGTGATGCACATCCCCGGTCCCGAACAGCACCACGTCGACGCCGGGCTCATAGCGCGCGAAGCGATAGGCGGCATCGGTCAGGCTGTCGGCACCGCCCTTGTGGATCAGGAAGCCGAGCGGATTCGGGTCGTCGGCGAGCGACTTCGGGACCAGGCCGGCATCCGCCAGCTCCTTCATTCCGGCCGCCACGCGCTCGGGCCGGGCGAAGATGTTGCGGACGGCGAACATGACGAGAGTCCCGATCTTCTTCGCCTGAGTCGCCGGCAGGACCACCTTCCGCGCATGCTGATGCATCATGTGGAAGGCGAGCATCATCGTGTCCCACAGGTCGTCCTTGACCGCGCGGGTCAGCATCTCGGCCGTGTGATCCGAGGCCGCGCCCTCGGTGATGCCGAGGAAGCGGAACTTGCCCTTCTCCTGCTCGCGCTTGAGGACGGGCACGATGGTCGAGACCGCCCAGTCGTAGTCGACCATGCGGACGCCGTGGAGCTGGAACACGTCGATATGGTCGGTGCGGAGCAGCTTGAGCGAGTTCTCGAGGCTCTTCACCACGTCCTCGGGCGTCCGGCGCTCCTTGCCTTCCAGGATCATCGACTTGGTCGTGATCACCATCCTGTCGCGCACGCCCTGGAGGCCTTTCCCCACCACACCTTCGGTGCCGTAGGCGGCCGCGGTGTCGAAGAGGGTGACGCCGAGGTCGACCGCACGCTTCACCAGCGTAACTGCTTCGTCCTCGGTCTTGCCGGTACCCAGTCCGAGCCGGCTAAAACCGCCGCAGCCGAGGCCGGCGACGCCGACCTTGAGGCCGGTGCGGCCGAGCGTGACTTGATCCATTGAGATATCCGATGATGATGGCGTCTGGGCGAGAGTCCGACCGTTCCATCCGTCCTGCAAGCCCCTCCCCAGGCTTCGCGGAATTCCAGGAGAGACAGACCATGTGGCAGCCGAGCGAGCGCTATCCGGATCCGGCCGTCCGCGTGCTCGATCCGTCCTTCGCCAAGTACAAGCTGGCGCTGGCCTCGGTCGAGCGCCTCTACACCGGCTGCCGCTGGTCCGAAGGGCCGGTCTGGTTCGGCGACGGCCGCTACCTGCTCTGGAGCGACATCCCGAACAACCGGATCCTCCGCTGGGACGAGGAGACCGGCCAGGTCTCGGCCTTCCGCAAGCCCTCGAACAACGCCAACGGCCATACCCGCGACCGCCAGGGCCGTCTCATCACCTGCGAGCACGACGCCCGCCGCGTGACCCGCACCGAGTACGACGGCTCGATCACCGTCATCGCCGACTCCTACAACGGCAAGCTGCTCAATTCGCCCAACGACGTGGTCGTGGCCTCCGACGACTCGATCTGGTTCACCGATCCGCCCTATGGGATCCTTGGTTACTACGAAGGCCACAAGGCCGAGTCGGAGGTGACGCCGGCGGTCTATCGCGTCGATCCAAAGACCGGGAAGGTCGCGATGATGGCCGACGACATCGCCGGCCCCAATGGCCTCGCCTTCTCGCCCGACGAGAAGATCCTCTATGTCGTCGCCTCGCGCGACATGCCGAACCGGACGCTCCGCTCCTACCCGGTCACGTCCAACGGCACCAAGCTCGGCAAGGGAAAGCTCTTCATCGACGCCGGCGTCGGCGGCTCGCCCGACGGCTTCCGCGTCGACGTCGACGGCAATCTCTGGTGCGGCTGGGGCATGGGCGAAGGCCATGACGGCGTCCGCGTCTTCTCGCCCGAAGGCCAGCCGATCGGCCATATCGACCTGCCGGAGCGCTGCGCGAATGTCTGCTTCGGCGGCCGCTACCGGAACCGCCTGTTCATGGCGGCGAGCCACAGCCTCTATTCGCTCTACGTGAATACCCAGGGCGTCGCCGGTGGCTGAGATCGTGCTTCCGTCGGCGGCGCGCATCGCGGCGATGCTCGCCGACCGTCGCCAGCTCACCTTCGTCGAGCTGGCCAAGGTGCCGGTCAGCGACAATGGCGAGGCGCTCGTGCCGATGATCGCCGAGCCCGGCAATTCGATCGGCATCGGCACGCTCCGTTCGCCGTGGATCCGCTCAGGTGCACTCGCGAGGCTGAGGCTCGCCGCGGCATCGCTGCGCCGCCAGAACCCGCGCCATACGCTCGTCGTCTACGACGCACATCGCCTGATGTCGGTGCAGAAGGCCGCCTTCGAGAAGTACACGAAGGTGTTCGGCGAGAAGCATCCGCACCTTAAGAGCGACGAACTCGCGGAATACGTCCACCAGCACGTCGCGGTTCCCTCCGTCGCCGGCCACCCGACCGGCGGCGCCGTCGACGTGTCGATCCTGGAGGGCGAAGAGCCGATCGACATGGGTGGCAAGTACGCCGATTTCGAGTCGCCGACCTACGTCGCATTCGCTGACGGGCTGGCGGAGACCCAGCGCGAAAATCGCATGCGTCTGCGCAAAGCGATGGTCTCGGCCGGCTTCGCTCCGTTCAACGGCGAATGGTGGCACTTCTCCTACGGCGATCCCGAATGGGCGGCGCTCTGGGGCGAGCCGGCCGCGATCTACAGGCAGCTCGAAGGACCGGCCTCCTAGCGCTTCGCCTGGTGCGTGGCGATCATGCGATCGCGCTCGGCCGTGTCGAAGATGCCGGCGGGGTTTGCGCGCGTCGCCATCGCCGACTGGATCACCACGTAGCGCTGCTGCGCGAGCCCGTAGAGCCGCCTGATCTCGATCAGGGGATCCGGATGATCGTCGATGCGGAGATCCAGGACCGCATAGGGCTCCCCGCCCCAGAGCTTGATCGCCGCCGACTGCCTTCCGCGCTTGTCGCCGCCGGCCGCCTGTCCGGCATCGAGCGCCGAGACCAGCCGCTCGCCGAACGGCAGGCTCGCGTTCTCCTGATACGCACGCAGCGTTTCCTCGACCACCTGCGGCCCGGCCAGCATGTTGCCGGCGACCGAGACACCATCGCCCGATACGTGGCCCGCCCACTCGACGCATTCGGCGCCGGTATGGGCGAAGGTCTCGCCCTTCGCATCGACGACATGCATCTGCCGCTTGTGCGCGCCGGCATCCGCGCGCGTCAGGAACTCGATGACCTCGCGCGCGCCTCTTCCCTCGGCCAGCAGCCGCATTCCGTCGACACCCCAAAGCGGATTGACCCGTGCCTGGGTCGCCATGGCGCCCAGCCGTCCTGCCCCGTGAGGGACGAGCCCGCCGACCGCGAGCGACCGGGTGGTGACGGCGACGCCGAACTGGCGGCTGTCGGGATCGCGGGCGATGATCGACCAGGTCATCGAGGAAATCTCCAGGGCGAAAGGGACGGGGCGAGGATACGCGCCTCCTGCGTGCCGGAAAATCGCGGCAAATCCCGCCGATTTTCCCGTTTAGGCAGTCGCCTCCGCGCGTTGACTAGCTGAAACGTCACAACTAGCCTTTGCTTGATTAGTCCTCGCTAAAGCCCGCGTCGCACGCGGCGGAGTCCTCAAGCATGGGTATGACGGCGACGGAGAAGATTCTCGCCCGCGCCAGCCGGCAGGAGCACGTCCGCCCGGGCGACATCGTGTTCCCTCAGCCCGATCTCGTCATCGTCCATGACGGGCTGGTGGTGTCGTCCAAGGACGAGCTGGACGCGGTCGGCATCGACCGGGTGTTCGATACCAACCGCATCTACTTCGTGACCGACCACGACGTGGTCTACACCAGCCCCCGCGCCGTCGAGCGTGGCACCAAGATCCGGAAGATCGTCAAGGAGTGGGGCATCAAGCACTTCTTCGACGTCGGCCAGGGCGGCCATGGCCACATCTTTCCGATCCAGTCGGGCGTGGTGAACCCCGGCACCTTCTATTTCGACAACGACCGCCACTGCACCAACGCCGGCGGCATCGGCGCAGTCGGGTTCCGCGTCGGCACCGAGATCGCGACCGTGCTCGCGACCGGCACGCTCTGGACCAAGGTTCCCCCGACCATCCGCCTGACGCTAAAAGGTAAGGTGAAGCCGGGCGTGTTCGGCCGCGACGTCGGCTTCCGCATCGTCCAGGACCTGGCGAAGCGCGGCGTCGACCTCGACTACCGCGTGCTCGAGCTCGCGGGAGACCTCGATCAATTTGATCTGGGTGAACGTATCGCGCTCTGCAGCTCGCCGACCGAGATGCGCGCGATCGGCGTCTTCATCCCGCCATCGGCGCAGGTCATCACCGACGCCAGGGCGCGGGCGAGACGACCGTTCGAGGCAGTGTTCAGCGATGCGGACGCCGCTTACGAGATGGATCTCACGCTGGACCTCTCCGAGATCGAACCGCAGGTCGTGCTGACCGGCGGCGTCGAGAACGGCGTCGACGTCGCGGCCAAGGCCGGAACGCCGATCAACCATGCCTTCATCGGTTCCTGCGCATCGGGCATGTACGAGGATCTAGTGGCCGCCGCCAAGATCCTGCGCGGCCGCCGGATAGCTCCGGGCGTCCGCCTCTTCGTCGTGCCGGGATCGGAGCTCAACACCCGGCGCATGCAGACCGACGGCCTGATGCAGGTCTTCGTCGAGGCCGGCGCCATGGTGATGCCGGCCGGTTGCGGCATCTGCTCCAGCGGCAAGATGGGACCGGTGCATTCGGGCGAGGTCTCGATCTCGACCGCCGCCGACAACGTCGTCGGCCGCTTCGGCGCCAAGGATGCCGAGCTGTTCCTGGCGAGCCCGGCGACGGTCGCCGCTTCGGCGGTGACCGGAGTCGTCACCGATCCGCGCGACTTCCAGGCCTTCGCCCGCGAAGGGGCAGCGGCATGAGCGCGTTCCAGTGGAACCTCGCCGGCCGCTGCCACAAGTTCGGCCATGACGTGCCGCATCCGGGCGCGGTGATCCCGAAGCACCTGATCGCCGGTCGCTATATGGATCCGAAGGATCTGGTGCCGCACCTCTTCTCCGAGCTTCGGCCCGGCTTCGCCGAGAGGTGCAAGCCAGGGGACATCATCGTCGCCGGCCGCAACTTCGGCATGGGCCCGAAGATGAACGGCTACATCGCGATGCAGGCGCTGGGCCTCGGCCTCATGGCGGAAACCATGCCGTTCCTGGCGTACCGGGCGGCACTCGGCGTGGGCCTGCGCGTGCTCGACACCTGTCCCGGCATCCTCGACCTGGTCGATGACGGGGACGAGATCGAGTGCGACTTCTCGACCGGCGCCTTCGCCAACCGCACGCGCAAGGTCGAGCGGACATTCGAGCCCATCCCGGAACAGCTGCGCGAGCTGGTCGCGCTCGGCGGCACCTCGGGATTCCTTCGTCAGTGGTGGCAGGCCAACAAGCCGCGCGAGAACGTCGCGGCGCGTGCTTAAGGGAGATCGGGAATGAAGAGACTAGGGTTCGCCGTTCTGGCCTTGGCGGCGTTGGCCGCCCTACCGGCCGCCGCCCAGGACGCGGTGGAGAAGTTCTACAAGGGCAACACGATCACCATCAACGTCCCTTCCAGCGCCGGCGGCACCTACGGCCTCGCGGCCCAGCTCCTTGCCGTGCACATGCCGAAGCACATTCCCGGCAAGCCCAACATGGTTCTGCAGATCATGCCGGGCGGCGTGAAGGCGACGAACTACATGGCGAACGTCGCCCCGCAGGACGGCTCGGTGATCAACCTGCTGAGCCAGAGCATGCCCGACCTCCAGGCCTCCAAGGCGAAGGGCGTGCAGTTCGACGTGCTCAAGTTCCATCCGATCGGCCTGATCGCCGGCCTCAACGGCGCGTTCGTCGTCGACGACCGCGCGCCGGCCAAGACGATCGAGGAGATGAAGACGAAGGTCATCACCGCCGGCACGCGCGAACGATCGGACTACGGCTTCCAGACCGTCGCCATGCTGAACCATTTCTACGGCACGAAGATCAAGGTGATCCTGGGCTATGACGGCGGCGCCGAGACCGACCTTGCCATGGAACGCCGCGAGCTGAACGGCAAGCTGTCCTCCTGGCTCTCGATCAAGGAGCGCCACCCGCAATGGGGCCGAGGCGAAGGCGCAAAGGTCGTCCTCCAGATCGGCACCGAGCGCGATCCGGACATCCCCAACGTGCCGACGCTGGTCGATCTGGCGCAGAACGACCAGCAGAAGAAGATCTTCGTCTTCCTCGCCGGCAACAACTCGATCGCCCGCGGCCTGACCGCTCCTCCGGGCGTGCCCAAGGACCGGGTCGATGCGCTGCGCGTCGCCTTCGACGCGATGATCAAGGAAGGTGGCTTCACCGCAGACCTCCAGAAGCACGGCTTCCCGATGAACCACAAGGACTGGAAAGGCTACGCCCAGATGATCAAGGATCTGGCCGAGACGCCGCCCGAGATCATCCGCATGTCGGAAGAGATCCTCAGCCGCGCCAAGTAGCGCCGTCTCGTCGCCGTAAACGGGGGAGGTCGAAAGGGTGGAGCAGGATCTGCTCGGCGCAGCGGTCCATGCCTTGGGCATACTGCTGGACCCGGTGCGTCTCGGGTTTCTTTGGTTCGGGGTGATCATCGGCCTGATCCTGGGGCTCATCCCCGGGATCGGCGGCCTGGTGGGCATGACCATGCTGCTGCCTTTCACCTACAGCATGGACGCGTATGCCGCGCTGGCGATGATGCTGGGGCTGGCTTCGGTCAACAACACCGGCGACACCATCCCGGCCGTGCTGTTCGGCGTGCCCGGCTCGGCCGGATGCGCCGCGACCGTGCTCGACGGCTATCCGCTCGCCAAGCAGGGCCAGGCCGGCCGCGCGCTCGGCGCCTCGTTCATGGCCTCCATGCTCGGCGGGCTCTTCGGCGCCTTCCTGCTCGGCATCAGCGTTCCCATCCTCCGTCCCGCCGTGCTGATGTTCGGCTCGCCCGAACTTCTCGCCTTCTGCCTCTTCGGTCTCTCGCTCGCCGCGGCCCTGAGCGGCGGCGCGATCTTCAAGGGCCTCGCCGTCGCCGCCTTCGGAATCGTCGTCGCGCTGGTCGGCGAGGACGACTATTCCGGAACCATGCGCTGGACCTTCGGCACCGTCTATCTCTGGAACGGCATCCCGCTGGTGCCGATCGCGCTCGGCGTCTTCGCCATCCCCGAGCTGATCGACATGGCCGTCGCGCGCCAGGTGATGGTCACCAACGAGATGACCAGGGCCACCGCCGCCGGCCAGTGGCAGGGCGTGCGCGACGTCTTCCGCCACAAATTCCTGCTTCTGCGCTGCTCGGCCATCGGCACCTTCCTCAGCATCATTCCGGGCATCGGCACCTCGGTCATCGACTGGGTCGCCTATGGACATGCGGCACGCACCGAGAAGGGCGCCTCCGAGACCTTCGGCAAGGGCGACATCCGCGGCGTCATCGCTTCCGAAAGCTCGAACAACGCACGCGAGGGCGGCACCCTGATGCCGACCGTCGCCTTCGGCGTGCCGGGCTCCGCCGGCATGGCGGTGCTGCTCGGCATGTTCCTGCTGCAGGGCGTGGTCCCGGGCCCCGACATGCTGACCAAGCGCCTCGACCTCACCTACGCGATGGTGTGGAGCGTGGCGCTCGCCAACGTGCTCGGCGCCGGCATCTGCTTTCTGTTCGCCAACCAGCTCGCCCGCATCGTCATGGTGCGCCCGGGCATCCTGGTGCCGGCGATCCTCGCCATCATCTATGTCGGCGCCTTCCAGGGCTCGAACGACTGGGGCGATCTCTACGTGCTGCTGATCGGCGGCGCGCTCGGCTGGATCATGAAGCGGAACGGCTGGCCGCGGCCGCCGCTGATCCTGGGGGTGGTGCTGGGCGAGATCGTCGAGCGCTACATGTTCATCTCGGTCCAGGCCTTCGGCTGGGATTTCCTCACCCGCCCGATCGTGATGGGGATCCTGGCGCTCACCCTTTTCGGCATCGCCCGCCCCTTCTTCAAGGCCCGCAAGGAGAAGATCGCGACGCTGAAGCACGGATTCGAGTTCCGGCCCGAGAGCCTCGGCCGGCCTGCGACCTGGTTCGCCGCTAGCTTCGTCGCGTTCTTCGCCTGCATCCTCGCCACCTCCTACGACTGGGACTTCGGCGCGCGCATCGTTCCGCAGATCGTCAGCGTCTTCGGCCTCGGCTGCGCCGTGCTCCAGCTCGTCGCCAGCATCTTCGACCGCAAGGTGCCGAGCGGCGCGATCCGGCTGCAACCGGAAGCGGCGCGCATCATGGACATCGAGAGCAGCTTCGAAGGCCTCGACGACCGTACCATCGTGACGCGCGCCGCCGTCGCCTTCGGCTGGCTCGTCTTCCTTCTCGCCGCGGGGATGCTGGTGGGACTGCTGCCGGCGATGCTGCTGTTCCTGGTCGGGTACATGCGCTTCGGCGCAGGAGAGAAATGGTCGACCTCGATCACGGTCGGCGGCGGCATCTTCCTCTGCTGCTACGTCCTCTTCCACAAGCTGCTTCACCTGCCCTGGCCGCCCGCCCTCCTCGGCACCCTCTCGCCCGATCTCCGCAACCTCACCCACCTCTTCTAGCCGGAACCACCGATGGACATCCGCACGACCACGCGCATCAAGGGCCAGGAGCACTGGACCACCTCCGGCGGCAAGAGCCTGTTCCTTTGGTCGAAGCCGGCGCAGGGACCGCGCCGGGGCACTGTGCTCTTCATCCACGGCTCCTCCATGCCGACCCAGCCGACCTTCGACCTTCAGGTGGAGGGCATGCCGGAAGCTTCCGTGATGGACTGGTTCGCCACGCGCGGCTTCGATGCCTGGACCTTCGACTGCCGGGGCTACGGCCGCTCGTACAAGGGTCCCGAGATGCTGGCGAAGATCGCCGAGGGCGCCGAGGATGCGGCCGCCGCGTCCGACTACATCATGGCGCGCGGGTCTGGGCCGTTGATGGTCTACGGCATTTCCTCAGGCTCGCTTCGCGCCGGCCTCTTCGCCCAGCAGCATCCGGAGCGCATTGCACGCCTTGCTCTCGAGGCGCTGGTCTGGACCGGCGAAGGCAGCCCGACGCTCGAGCAGCGGCGGAAGAAGCTGAACGAATGGCGAGCGACCACGCGACGCGGCATCGACCGGCCCTTCATGATGGCCATGTTCACGCGCGATCACGCCAGCACGATCGAGGAGCGTTTCATCGACCCGCTGGTCAGCCAGGTCCTGGCGCTCGACGACTCCTCGCCCAACGGCACCTACATCGACATGTGTGCGAACCTGCCGATCATCGACCCGGAAAAGATCCACGTGCCGACCTTGATCATGCGTGGCCAGTACGACGGCATCGCCGGCATCGACGATCTCATGGCCTTCTTCAAGAAGCTGCCCAATCCCGACAAGGCCTTCACGGCGATGCCGGCGGTCTCGCACGGCTCCTTCCGCCAGAAGAATTTCCTCGCCTCATACCAGATCCTGCACGCGTTCTTCACGCGACCTGCGCTCGCCTTCACCGAGTGATCGCGTAGTGACATACCGCGCGGTAATCGGCTGCTTCGATCGACGAAGCCGCGCTTAAGACTTCGGGATGATTTTCCAGGAACTGGTTGCCTGAGTCGGTGGTTCGTTGGGGCGAAGGGATCCCAACCGACGAGGAACACCATGAAATTGAGAACTTCGGTCCTGGCAGCCGCCGCGACGCTCGCGATGGCGTCGCCCGCTTTCGCCATCAGCGGCACCGCGAATGCCGACCTGCCGCTGCGCTCCGGCCCCGGCGCGATGCACAACATCATCGGCACCGTCGACCGCAACGCCATCGTCGAGGTCGAAGGCTGCACCGAGGCCGGCACCTGGTGCCAGGTCACCGCCAACGGGCACCGCGGCTGGGTCTGGGGCGCCAACGTCACCGCCCAGCAGGGCGGCCAGACCGTGGTCGTGACCCAGCAGCGCCAGGCGCTGCAGGTTCCTGTCGTGACGTACCAGGAACAGCGCGCCCAGGTTCCGGCCGCGACGACCACGACCTCCACCACCACGACCAGCACCGGCAGCACCGGTGCGGCCGCGGGCGCGGGCACCGGCGCGATCGCCGGCGCCCTGCTCGGGGGTCCGATCGGCGCGGTCATCGGCGGCATCGCCGGCCTGACCGCGGGCGCGGTCGTCGATCCGCCGGGCGAAGTGAAGACCTACGTCACTTCCAACAAGGTCGACCCGGTCTATCTCGAGGGCGAGGTGGTCGTCGGCTCGGCCCTGCCGACCAACGTCAAGGTCTACGAGATCCCGAACTACCCGAACAGGTACGCCTACGTGAACGGGCGCACGGTTCTGGTCGAGCCGGGCACGAACAAGATCGTCTACATCTATCGCTGACCTCGACTGAAAAAGAAGAAAGAGAAGACGGCCGCCGGATCATCTCCGGCGGCCGTTCGCTTTCTACCAGAGACGCTCCGTCGCGATGGCCGCCCCGTCTCTCAGCGACTTGAGCTTGGCGTAGACGACGTCGGGATCGACACGTCCGACGCCGGCGAAGGTCGAGAAGCCGCAATCGGTCCCCGCCAGCACGCGCTCGCGCCCGACTACATCGGCAAAGCGGCAGATCCGCTCAGCCACGAGCTTCGGGTGTTCGATATAGTTGGTGCAGGAATCGAGCAGGCCCGGCATGAGGACCTTGTCATCCGGCAGCCGATGCTCCTTGAACACCGCCCATTCATGCGCATGCCGGGGATTGGCAGCCTCGAATGAAATCGCCTGGGCGCGCGCCTTCAACACCGTCGGCAGGATGCGCTCGAGGTCGATGTCGCAGTGATGCGGCCCCTCGTAGTTGCCCCAGCAGACATGCAGCCTGACCGACGACGGCGGGATATTGCGGAGCGCGTGGTTGAGCGCCTCGACATGTGCCTCGGCGCGCTTCAGGAACACCGCCTCGCTCTCATCCTTGAACATCATGTGACGGCCGACGGCGAGGTCGGGGGAGTCGATCTGCAGCACCAGGCCCGCCTTGTGGATCTCCTCGTATTCGACCTGCATCGCCTCGGCGAGCGCCGCCAGGTAGGCATCGTCGCTCGGATAGTGATCGTTCGGCTGGAACATCGCGATCACGCCGGGCGAGGCCGCGTTCATGAAGCCCTCGACGACCTCGGCTTCGGCGAGCGCCGCCTTGAAGTTGGCGATGTCCTCGCGGACCGGACCCAGGTCCTTGACCTTGATCGGGCCGGTGCAGCGCGGCCGGCGATAGCTCGGGCCCCCGCCCTTCGCCACGCGCGCCGCATAGCCGGGAAAGGTTTCGAGATCCGCCGGGACGCGCCGCGGGCTATCGCCCTCGAATCCGGTTAACCGATCCTTGATGTAGGTCGCATAGCTGATCTTGCTCATCTCGCCGTCGCTGACCACGTCGACGCCGGCCTCCGCCTGACGGCCGACCACCTCGGCGACGGCGCCGGCGATCGTCCGCTTGAAGGCGGCGTCCTCCTCGCGCGTACCGGCTTCCTTGCCGAAGACGAGGTCGCAGATCGCCTGGGAGCGCGGCAGGCTGCCGACATGGGTGGTGAGAATACGGTCGGTCGAGAGCCTCATGTCAGTGCGTCACATGGACCTTGGGCACGCGCCCGCCGTTCCACCTGCCGCCGAGCGCCCGTTCGATCTGGGCGCCGAGCTGCAGCAGCAACCCGTCATTGGCTTGCTTCGACAGCGCCTGGATGCCGAGCGGCAGCCCGTTGTCGTGCTGGGCCATCGGCAGCGAGATGCCGGGAATGCCAGCGAGATTGCCGAGCGGCGTATAGGCATAGAGGCCCCAGAGCTTCCGGAACCAGTCGCGCGGCGTATCCGTGTTGTTGAGCGTGATGAAGTCCATGGTGCCGAGCTTGTGCGTGGTCAGCGTCGAGATCGGCGTCAGGATCACGTCCCACTCCTCGAGAAAGGCGCCGAAGGCACGCGTGGTCGAGTTGAACACCGCCTGCATCTCGGATCGCGCCGAATAGGGGAGGTTGATCCCCTCCTCCCAGATCCGGACGTTCATTGGCTCGATCCAGTCGGTCGTCGGCCGGTTGTGCCCCTTCGCCTTGGTCTTGGCTTCCAGGTTCATCGCGATGTTGGTGATGTAGCAGGTGGTCTGCGCGTCGTAGGCGGCGCGGAAATCGATCGGCGGCGTCTTCCACTCGACGTGGTGGCCGAGACCCTGGAGGAACTTGCCCGCGCGCTCGAGCTCGGCTGCGATGTGCGGCGTCGACCTGTAGTCGCCCCATTCATGACTGACCGCGATCTTGAGCCTCCGCGGGTCCTTCTTGATCAGGTCGAGATAGGGGCCCTCCGGTGTCCAGAACGGCATGAACTCGCCGGGTGCCGGGCCGCGGCAGGCATCGACAAACGCGGCCGTGTCGCGGATCGTCCGGCTGTGGCAACCCTGGACCGAGACCACCGCCATCAGGTCCGAGCCGTCCGGCGAGGCCGAGAACACCCCGCGCGACGGCTTCAGGCCGACGTTGCCGTTGATGCCGGCCGGGATGCGGATCGAACCGCCGCCGTCGCTGGCGTGGCTCAGCGGGATCACGCCGGAGGCCACGATCGCGCCGGTTCCGGCCGAGGAGCCGCCCGTCGTGTAGGCCTGGTCCCAGGGATTGCGCGAGACATAAACCTTCGGGTTCTCGACCGAGCCGCAGACGCCGAACTCCGGCGTCGTCGTCCGCCCCATGATGTTGAGGCCGGCCTCGCGGATCCTGGTGGTGAGGAAGCTGTCGGCCGAGGCGACGTTCCCCTGCATCAGCTGGGCGCCCATCTCCTGCTTCCGGCCCTTCAGTGTCGGTCCCAGGTCCTTCATCAGGTAGGGCATGCCGGCGAACGGCCCGTTCGGGTTCGTGCCGTCCTTGAGCGGGTCCCTGACGGTGTCGTCGAAAACCTCGATCACCGCGTTGATCTTCGGGTTGACCATCGCGATGCCGGAGGCGACCTGCTCGGCCAGCTCCTTGGACGTCACCTCCTTCTTCCTGACCAGATCGGCCAGTCCGACGGCGTCGTAGGTCACCCACTTGTCCCAGCTCATCGCAGCGGTCATGCGGTCCTCCCAGGTCGTCCCCGAACCATAGCGCAAACAGCCTCCCCGCGCCGCCGCCCTCGGCTAGAATGGAACGGACGCCCACAAGCCCAGCGGAGCCGCAGATGGCCGATCTCGACGTCAGGATGATCCTTCGAGCCTATGACCAGCTCTGCCCGCTGCATCTCGGCGACGTGCCGACGCCAGGCCTGAGGCTCTCGCTCGACCGCCATTCCCCACTGACGCTCGTCCTCCCGGAGGGCGTCGACGTCGCCGAGGTCTCCTTCAACCGCTATGTCGGCGGCTACGCCAAGGGCGACGAGAGCCTGGTCGGCATGCCGGCCTTCGTGCTGCGCGGCTTCCGCCAGCGGAACTTCTTCGTTCGCTCCGACAGCAAGCTCACCAAGCTCTCCGATCTCAAGGGCAAGCGCGTCGGCACCAACTCGTGGCCGGACACCGGCACCATGTGGTGCCGAGTCGCGATGACCGACGCCGGCGTCAACGTCGAGGACTGCCAGTGGGTCCTGGGGACGCTGGATCCCAAGAACCCGAGCAAGCCGCCCTCGCCAAACGACGCCCAGCCGCCGAAGGGCGCACGCTTCCTCACCGGCTCGGAAGACCTGATGACCGAGCTCGCCGAGGGACGGGTCGACTGCATCACCACCGCCAAGGCGCCGCCGGCGGTCTTCAAGAAGGGCGGTGCGGTTCGCCGCCTGGTCGAAAACTATCCGGAGGTCGAGGCCGACTATCACCGCCGCACGGGCATCTACCCGGGCTTCCACATCGTCGCCGCCCGCCGCTCCTTCGCCGAAAAGCATCCGCAGGCGATGAAGACGATCTACGAGGCGATGCAGAAGTCCTGGACGATCTGGGAAGACAAGGTGAAGTGGTTCGCCGAGGACTCGCCCTGGGCGATGCGCGAGATGGAGTATCTCTGCAACGAGTTCGCCGGCGATGCCGTCTTCGGCATGACGCCGGCGAACACGAAGATGGTGGAAACCATCTGCCGCGAACAGCACGCCCAGGGCCTGGTGCCGAAGGCCGCCGACCCCAAGCGGCTGTTCGCGGACTACGAGGCGCTGACGCGCGCCTAGGGCTGCCCCTTAGGGAACCTGGACGTCGAACAGCGGCGCGTATTGCTGCGAGCCGAAGACGTCGCGCTCGCCCGGGCTGCCGCTGGGCTTCAGCCGGCGGATCGTGAACTTGATCGCGTTCGCCGGCTCGAACACGCAGTAGTGCGTGATCCGCTTTGGATCCAGGTTGAACAGAGCCGGGATCTTCGCCTCGGCGAGAACGCCGGAGTCGCGCACGCGCTCGAAGTTCGCGCGCTCGCGGAAGATCACGTCGAAGGTGATGTGGTCGACGCCGGCATTCTTGGACCGGATGGTCGAGGCCAGCTCGCGCAGACGGGTCGCGGTCATCACGCGGCCTCCTTCGCAGCGCCGCCCTCGATGACGAGATGGCGGAGACGGAACAGCTCCATCGGATTCTTGACCTCGATCACGTGGTTGAGGGTCCATTCATAGCCGGGCTCGCCGATCAGGATCTCGTCGGACATCAGCGCGGCGGTACCGGCCGTGCCCTTCACCTCCGGCAGGCGGGCGTAGAACAGGTTGCGGGCCGCGAGCGCGCAGATCTCCTGGGCGCGGCCGCCGTCCTGGGCCACGACCTCGACGACGATGCCGAGCTCGTGCGGCTGAAGGTCCGGCGACGGGTCCAGCTCCTCCATCACCGCGTCGCGGCCGTAGCGATGATAGAAGACGTCGTAGTCGCCGCCGATCGGGCCATAGCGTTCGGCGAGCTTGCCCTTGGCCCAGTCGATCGCCTTGTCGATCAGGCGGATCGTCTGCGGGTCGCGGATGCCGACCACGGCGAGACGGCGCTGACCGACAAGGCCGGCGCCCTCGATCTTCACCTTGCAGACCTCGTCGGCGACGAAGGTCGCACCGTTGGCGACCGTCGTCTTCGGATCGGTCTGCTTGTAGGCGCACTTGCTCATGTCGACATAGCCGCCGGCGACGTATTCCCGATAGGGATTGGTGCGCTCGTACATGGAATGGCTGGCGATCGAGGCCGGCGTGCAGCGCTGGCCGGGATGCATGGCTGTGACATAGACGTCCTCGCCCTCGATGCGGCCGAGGATCGACTCCTTGCCCATGAACGGCTCGGCGCAGAAAGAGGCGCATTCCATCAGCTTGCCGGCATAGTAGGAGACCGCCGGCGAGAGCCCGGCCTCGAGCAACGGCGCGGCGAAGATGGCGCAGTCGCTGCTGCGGCCGGCGATGACGACGTCCGCCCCGGCGCGGAGCGCAGCCCGGATCGGCTCGGCGTTCATGACCGCGACCGCGCGGCTGGTGCGGTCGAGCACGCGCGCATCGGCGTCCTCGCGGCCATCGAGGCCCATGATCCTGGCGCCCGCGGCCTGCCGGCGCTTGAGCTCGGCAACCGGCACTTCGGCGTAGATTGCCGCCAGCTTGAACGGCTTCAGCTTGTGCTCGCGGGCGATGTCGGCGATCAGGCCGACGAACTGGTCGACGCCGCGATCGGTGCCGGTATCGGAAGCCGATCCCACGATCATCGGTACGCCCAGCTCGCGCGACTTCAGCAGCATGATCTCGAGGTCCTGGCGCTGCCAGGCCTCAAGGCTCACATGCTGGTCGGCGCCGAGCGGACGCGGGCCCATGTCGCAGCTGCCCGCGTCGGCGATGATGAAGTCGGGCTTCTGCTCGCAGCCGAGAAGGAAGCTGGCCTTCTCGAGCGGCGTGAAGCTGAGATGTCCGGTGGGACAGAGGATCTTGACCGAAGGCATGGAGGAACTCCGTTAGGACGCAAGACGGGTTGAGGTGTCGGGCGAAAAGTCGAACAGCCGCCAGTCGGCCTCGCAGGGATTTCCGGCGGTGAAAGTGAGCGTGCGCGGGCGCGTGGCGTAGAGGGCGCAGGAGATCGTGTTGCCGAGGTCCCTGGCACCATGGCGGCAGAAGCCCTCTCCGCCCTCCTCGCCGTGATACGAGGCGAGACGCGCAGCCTCGGCGATGCCGAAGGATGCGGGCGCATCGGCGAGGCGCTTCTGCAAGGTCGGATGGCGACGGTCGGAATGGCAGGATTGCGCCTCGCTGTCCGGCGTACGCAGGTTGACCCGGTCCATGCCGTTGGTGACGAAGTGATTGGCGCGGCCGACGCGGCCCCGGACCTTCTTCTCATGGCCGACCTTCCGGTGGCCGAGCTCGACCGCGGCGACCGTGCCGCCCGCGTCACCCAGGATCAGCAGCCCGCCACCGACATGCGGCATGCCGAGGATGCGATCCAGCGCCTCGTCAACCGAGCCGCAATGGACCAGCAGCCAGGTCAGCAGGAAGTAGCGGTGCATGCCGACGCCGTGGTCGGTCGTGCGGCTGTTGGTATCGGTGACCGCGAGCCCATCGGAGTTCATGCCGCTCGAGAAGTTGCCGGGACTCCCGAGCGATCCCAGGCACAGAACCTCACGCCGGCCCCAGGCCGGATCGCGGTGACGGAAGGCGCGCTGGATCGGAATGTGCTCGGGCCGGTAGTCGCGGTTCTTGGCGACCACGGCACCGAGCTCCGGATTGGCAACGGCGAAGGAGGTGCAGCCCTCCGGCAGACGCTCCGCCATCTGACCCAGGTCAGAGGCGACCGCGCAGTGCATGTAGTCGAAGAGCGTATCGAGCTCGAGCCCGAAGCCTTCGCAGATGCCCTGCATCTCCTCGATGATCTCGGGATAGTGCTTCTCGGTGTAGGTGCGGTTGCCCTTGATCAGTGCCTTGGCCTCAGGAAGCGCCAGCGCCGCCTTGGTCTCCTCCATCCGCGCCGAGACGGCGGTGCGGACAAAGTCGATCATGTCCGGGCAGAGCGTCGCCTGCATCCGGCCGCGCTGGAACGGCGTGCCGGAATGATGCAGCGGCTGGTCCGGACGGGCGTTCAGGGGGGACATCAGACCTCCTCGATGAGGTGACACGAGACTTGGTGACCGTCTGCGGCTCGACGCGGCATCGGCGCCATCTCGCGGCAGACCGGCATCGCGCGCGGGCAACGGGTGTGGAAGGCGCAGCCGGCAGGCGGCGACAGAGACGACGGAGCCTCGCCGGAAAGGCGCGGTCGCTTTTCGCCCAGTGCGCGATCCGTCCGCGGCACGGCGGCGAGCAACGCCTGGGTATAGGGGTGCTTGGGCGCCGTGACGATCTCACGTGCCGGACCGACTTCGACGATGCGGCCGAGATACATGACCGCGATCCGGTCGCTCAGATGCGCGACCACGGCAAGGTCGTGGGAGATGAAAAGATATGTCAGGCCAAGGTCGCGCTTGAGATCGCCCAGCAGCCGGATGATCTGGGCCTGAACCGACACGTCGAGCGCCGAGACCGGTTCGTCGCAGACGACGAAGGAAGGGCGCAGCACCAGCGCCCGGGCGATGCCGATGCGTTGACGCTGGCCCCCCGAAAACTGATGCGGATAGCGGCGAAGATGAGCCGTCCCGAGCCCGACCCGCTCCAGCATCTCGACGACACGGTCCCGAACCTGGTCCGGCGTCAGGCTCTCGTGCACGCGAAGGCCGAGGCCGACGATCTCCTCCACCGTGTGGCGCGGGTTCAGCGAGGCGTAGGGATCCTGGAAGATGATCTGCATGCGGCGGCGGAGCCGTGTCAGCTCATCGGCCGGAACGCTTGCCAGGTCGACGCCGTCGAAACGGACGGCCCCCTCGGTCAGGGTCTGCAGCTTGAGGATGAGGCGACCCAGGGTCGACTTGCCGCTGCCGCTCTCGCCGATCAGGCCGACGGTCTCGCCACGCTCGATGTCGAGGTCGATGCCGTCGACGGCGCGGACCGCGCTGCCAGGCTTCGGCGCCATGAAGCGCTGCAGGCCCCGGCGCAGGTCGAAGGTCTTGCCGACCGAGCGGGCTTCGACCAGCGCGGTCACCGGCCGGCCTCGGCGAGGACGCAGCGGGCGGCGCGATCCGGCGTCACGGCGCGAAGGCCGATCGGCCGGGCGCAGGCCTCGACCGCCTGCGGGCAACGCGGCAGGAAGCGGCAGCCCTCGGAGAGGCGCGTGGGATCCGGAACCGTGCCGTCGATCGGCACCAGCGGCGCATCAAGATGGGCGAGGCTCGGCATCGAGCGGAGCAGACCCTTTGTATAGGGATGGACCGGCCGCGCCACGACCTCGGCGGTCGGGCCGGTCTCGACCACCTGCCCCGCATACATGACCGCGACCCGGTCGCATCGCTCGGCCACGATGCCGAGGTCGTGGGTGATCAGCACGACACTCATGCCGAGCTCGGCCCGCATGTCGTCGATCAGGTCGAGGACCTGGCTTTGGATCGTGACGTCGAGCGCGGTCGTCGGCTCGTCGGCGATCAGCAGCTTCGGCCGGCACGCCAGCGCGATCGCGACCATGACCCGCTGGCGCATGCCGCCGGAGAACTGGTGCGGATACGAGGCGAGCCGCCGCTCGGCATCCGGGATCCCAACGAGCCTCAGCATCTCGATCGCCCGCGCCCTCGCCTCGCCTTTGGCGATGCCGGGCTCGTGGGCCTCGATCGTCTCGACGATCTGGGTCTCGACGGTGAAGGCCGGGTTCAGCGCGGTCAGCGCATCCTGCATCGTGACCGCGATGTCGCGGCCGCGGATCGCACGGATCTCGGTCGGCGCCAGGCTCAAGAGGTCGCGGCCTCGGAACATGATCGCGTCCGCCTCGACCTTGCCCGGCGGACGCACCAGGCCGAGGACGCTGAGGAAGGTCACGCTCTTGCCGGAGCCCGACTCGCCGACGACGCCGAGGCATTCGCCCGGCCGCACATCGAGGTCGACGCCGTCGACCGCCCGCACCAGCCCATGACGCGTCGGGAAGGTGGTGCGGAGCCCGCGGATGCCGAGAAGCTCGCTCATCGCGACAGCCTCGGATCGAAGGCGTCGCGGAGCCCCTGGCTCGCGACGTTGATCGCCAGAACCAGCGCTAGGATCGCCAGGCCCGGGAACGTCGACACCCACCAGGCGTCGAGCAGGAAAGCGCGGCCGTCGGCGACCAACGATCCCCAGGAGGCGGTCGGCGGCTGCACGCCGAGGCCGAGGAAGGAGAGGCTCGCCTCGGCGATGATGATATAGGCCATCCGAAAAGTGGCTACGACGATCACCGGCGAGAGGATGTTGGGAAGAATCTCGCGGCGCATGATGTGCCAGCGCGACGCGCCGAGCGCGCGGGCGGCCTCGACATAGTCCTGCTCGCGGGCCGCCAGCGTCTCGGCCCGCACCACGCGGCAGGGCAGCACCCATTCCTTGTAGCAGAGCGCCAGGATGATGTTCTGGAGCCCCGGCCCCATCATCGCCATCAGCCCGATCGCGAAGATCAGGTAGGGAAAGCCCAGCAGGATGTCGCAGACCCGGGCAATCACGATATCGACCGGCCCACGCAGATATCCGGCGAGCAACCCGAGCATCGTGCCGATCACGGTCGCGAGCAGCACGACGGCGACGCCGATCATGATCGAGACGCGCGTGCCGTAGATCATCCGGGAAAGCACGTCGCGGCCGAGCGCGTCGCAGCCGAGCCAGAACCCGCGCTCGCCACCCTCCATCCAGGCCGGCGGCTGAAGGCGGCGAAGCAGGTCTGTCTCGTACGGGTTCTGCGGCGCCAGCATCGGCGCAAAGATCGCGATCAGGCAGAAGCCCAAGCAGACCAGCGACGCCGCGACCGACATGCGATTGGAGAGGAAGTCGCGGAGGTTGCCGGCGAGGATGGACTCCTCGCGGGTGCGCCCGGCCGAAAGGGCGGCGTCGACCGAGCTCACAGCCTGACCTTCGGGTTGAGCACGGTGTAAAGCAGGTCGGCGAGGAAGTTCAGCAGGACATAGGTGGTTGCGTAGATCAGCACCGCCGCCTGCACCAGCGGGTAGTTGCGCGAGAAGATCGCCTCGACCACGAGGCGCCCGAGGCCGGGCCAGCCGAACACGGTCTCGATGATCATGTTGCCGCCGAGCAGCGAGCCGGTCTCGATCGCGGCGACCGTCACCGTCGGGATCAGGGCGTTCTTGAGCGCGTGGCGGCCGACGACGCGAAGCCGGCTCAGGCCCTTGGCCTCCGCGAAGGTGACGTAGTCCTGGGACAATGCCTCGAGCATCGAGGTCCGGGTCACGCGCATGAGGAGCGCCGACATCGCGAGGCCCAGCGTAACCGCCGGCAGCAGCATGTGACGGAGCGCGTCGAGGAAGCTGTCGAGACGGCCCGCCATGAGCGTGTCGATCAGCACGAACCCGGTCGCCATCTTGACCTCGTGGCCGAAGCCGATGCGCCCCGAGACCGGCAGGATTTGGAGGTTCACGGCGAACAGCAGGATCAGCAAGATGCCGAACCAGAAGCCCGGCATCGAGACGCCGAGCATCGAACCGACGGTCGCGACACGGTCGAGCAGCGAGTCGCGCTTGACCGCGGCGAGAACGCCCAGCGGCACCGCGACCGCGATCGCGATGACCATCGAGACGAGGGTCAGCTCGATCGTCGCCGGCAGGCGTTCCAGGATCACGTCCATGACCGGGCGGCGATGGAAGAAGCTTAGCCCGAAATTTCCGGTCAGCGCGTTGCCGAGAAATCGGACGAAGCGCTCGGTCACCGGCAGGTCGAGTCCCATGTCGCGCCGGAGCGCGTCCCGCTGTGCCTGGTCGGCGAGGGAGTCACCGAGCATGATCTGCACCGGATCGCCGGGCGTCAGCGTCATCATCGCGAAGACGATGACGCTGATGCCAAGCAGCACCGGGATCAGCTGAAGCAGCCTCTCGACGAGGCGAAGCGGGCTCAAGATACGCGAAGCCTCAGTCGACGCGGGCGTCGTGGAGCTTGATCACGCCGCGCGGCGACGGCTTCCAGTTCTTGAGGCGGGCGCTGGCGCCGTAAAGCTCCTGCGGCAGCCACAGGAAGATCAGCGGCGACTCCTTGGCGACGATCGCCTGGGCGTCCTGGTACATCTTCGATCGCTTGGCGACATCGACTTCGGTGTCGGCGGACGTCAGCAGCGCGTCGACCTCCTTGTTGGCGAATCCGGAATAGTTGCCCCGGTCCTTGCCCTTCAGCACGGGCACGAAGATGCCGACCGGATCGAGCGCCCCATCGCCCCAGGACTGGAAGACCATGTCGCGGTTGTTGCTCTCCGGCTTGGCCCAGGTCTGGCTCAAGGTCGTCTGTTCCCAGAGCTGGACCTTGGTGCGGATGCCGGCGCGGGTAAGCTGGGACGCCACGGCCTCGGCCACGTCCTTGAAGGCGTTGGCGACGTCGAGCGTCACGTCGATGCCGTTGGGATGCCCGGCATCGGCCAGCAGCTTCTTCGCCTTGTCGACATCGAGCGTCAGCTTCGGCAGGTCCGCGTTGAAGCCGTAGGATTCCGGGCTGAGCAGGCCGTCGAGCGGGGTCGCGAGACCCGAAAGCACGCGGTCGATGATCAGCTTGCGGTCGACCGCGATGTTGGCTGCCTGGCGCACGCGGACGTCGTTGAACGGCGGCCGGGTGTTGTTCATCGGGATGAAGAAGCTGCGGGTGCCGTTGGTCGCCAGCACCTTGGTGCGCGGGTTGGCCTCGATCTGCTTGATGGCGTGGACCGGCAGTTCGTCGATGATGTCGACCTCGCCAGCGAGCAATGCCGCGACGCGTGACGCGCTTTCCGGGATCACCTTGAAGATGACGCGGTCGACGCCGGCCTTGCCGACCGGCGGCAGGTCGGGGGAACCGCCGTAGTAGCCGTCGAAGCGCTCGAGGATCACCGAGTCGCCGCGGCGCCACTCGACCAGCTTGAAGGGACCGGTCCCGTCGGCCTGGGTCGCCATGCCCTGCGAGCCGACCTTCTCGACGAAGGCCTTGCTGACCACCTGCTGGAACGGCAGGTAAGCGGCGAGGATCGGCCAGGGCTCGGCGAGATGGAAACGGACGGTCGTCGGGTTGACGACGCTGGTGTCCTTGAGCGGACCCAGCAGGCTCTTGCGCGGGCTGGTCTGGCCGCCCATCGCGTTGTCCTTCACCAGCCGGTCGAACGTGTACTTCACGTCCTCGGCGGTCATCTCGGCGCCCGAATGGAACCTGACGCCTTTGCGAAGCACGAACTCCCAGGTGGTGCCGTCGATCTGTTTCCAGGACTCGGCGAGCTCCGGCACGATCTTCATGTCGTCGGTGCGCGCCAGCAGCGCGTCGTACATGTTGAGGATCAGACCTTCGGTGACACGGCTGCGGTGGTTGGCCGGATCGAGCGTCGTCACGTCGCTCGAGTAGCCGACGCGGAGGTCGGCAGCGAGGACATCGGAGATCGCCAGCGCCGCGACGCCAGCGAGAAGCGTGCCGAGAAGGATCTTTTTCACCTTGTGCTCCCTTTCAACGATTCAGTGCGGACGCTTCCGCCGCTTGGCGGGCGCCTTTTCCTCTGGTGCGCCGGCGTGGCGCCGGCGGAACTCGACGGTCTGCCGATAGCGGTCGGGACGGCAGAAGACCCGGGCAAACTGGAGAACGCGGCCGTCGCGGCTCGTGTAGGTGCGCTCGAGTAGCAGCAGCGGCGAGCCCTCGGGCAGGTCGAGCGCACGCGCCGTTTCCGACCAGGCCGGAGCTGCGGACGCGACCTGCAGCGCGCCCACCGCCGGGACGCCGCTGCTCTGCTCAATCATGCGGATGATAGCGCCCGACAGCTCGCCCGAGAGGCTGCGCGTCGGAAGCCGGCTCGCGAACTCGACCGGGACGAAGATCTCGGAATAGGTGTACGGCGCACCGTTCGCCTCGCGGACGACGACGAGGCGGAAGACCTTGTCCTCGGCCCCGAGCTTAAGCGCCTTCGCCGCCTCGGGTGCCTCCGATGCGGCGACGAGCCCCTTCCCCCGCACCCGCACCTTGTGCGCGAAGCTGTGCTCGATCAGGTCCTCGAGGGTGTTGAGCGCCCATTGGCCCGAGGTTTCCGGTGTTGCCACGACGAAGCTGCCCCTGCGGCGGAAGCGGCGGACCACGTCGTCGTCGACGAGCACCTGCACCGCCGCACGCGCGGTCTGGCGCGAGACGCCGAACTCGCTCATCAGCGCCTCGTCGGTCGGCATGCGGGCACCGACCGGATAGTCGCCGTTGACGATGCGCGTACGCAGCGTGTCGAGGATCTGCCGGTATGCCGGCCGACCACCCTTGCCTGCCGCGATCCTTTCGACTTTTGTCATCGCGGCCGACGCTAGCCAATTGTCCGGACAATTGTCAAATGCCCGACATCCCGCCGCGAAAGCCGACCCCTCCTGCGGTTGCAGGAACGGCGGCGGCATCCCCCGCGCGCCCGTCGGAAGACGCGTATCGCGCCTCGCCAGTTAGCGTTGACAAGTCCCTCGGCTCGGCGATGACATGGCCGGGCGTCGACACGCTCGTTGCCGTCGTCGTCGTTCCCTCTTTCGGTCGTATCGCCAGCTCGCGCGTGTCGGTCGAACTCGCCGATCCCCCGGCGCAAGAAACCGCGAAGGGCCGAAGGCCCTCGCAAGGTCGACTTGGAGGAGACGAAACCCATGACTTTCCACTACGCCCGAAATGCGTTCGCGCTCGCAGCGCTGGGCCTCGCTCTCGCGGCCGGCGCCGCAAGCGCGCTCGCCCAGACCGTCACGCTCCGCCTCTCTCACAACAACAGCGCCGACTCCTCGCGCCAGCGTGGATCGGAATTCTTCGGAAAGCGCGTCGCCGAGCTCACCAACAACCAGGTCCGCGTCCAGGTCTTCCCGGACGGCCAGATCGGCACGGAAGCCCTCAGCCTCGAAGGCATGCAGACCGGCACCATCGACGCCGGCGTCATCACCATCTTCCCGAACGTGATCAAGTCCGCTGTGGTCTTCGAGCTTCCCTTCCTCTTCCGCGACTTCAAGCATTGGACGTCGGCGATGGACGGGGCGCCGGGCCAGATGGTGACCGACTCCGCCAAGGGCACCGGACTGGTCGTGCTCGGCTATTGGGCCGGCGGCTGGCGCGACGTCTACGGCTCCAAGCCGATCACCTCCTATGATTCCTTCAAGGGCCTCAAGCTGCGCACGCTGCAGACTCCGGCCTATGTCGAGCTCTTCGGCCAGATCGGTGCCATCCCGACGCCGATGGCCTGGCCGGAAACCTACCTCGCTCTCCAGCAGAAGACCGTGGATGCGGCCGAGACCTCGCTACCGGCCATGCTGGATGCGAAGCACTACGAGGTCGCCAAGTTCGCAGCGACGACACGCCACGCCATGAGTCCGACCGCCTTCCTGATCTCGGAAGCCCGCTGGAACAAGCTCACCCAGGCCCAACGCGACGCGATCGTGAAGGCCGAGAAGGAGGCCCGCGAGTTCCAGAGGGCGGAGTACCTGAAGGAAGATGCCGGCGCGATCGCGGCCCTCAAGGAAAAGGGCGTCAGCGTCGCGACGGTCGACGTCAGCCAGATCCGGAAGGTCGCCGTCGAACGCGTCTATCCGAAGATGGTCACCAGCGACCAGCAGAAGGCCCTCCTCGCCGCGGTCCAGGCGGTCCAGTAGCCGCTACCGCGGACGGAGCGGAATTCCGTGAAGCTCATCCAATCGATGGTGGAGACCGCCGCGGCGCTGCTTCTCGGCGCCGTGGCGGTGATCGTGTTCCTGCAGGTCGTTACCCGCTACGGGCTCGGAATATCGATCCCGTGGTCCGAGGAGGGAGCCCGCTACATCCTGGTCTGGGTGGTGTTCCTCGGTGCCGCGGCGGCCGGCGCGCACGGCCAGCAATTGGTCGTCGATACGCTGACCGAGCTGGTGCCGGCGCGCTTTCAGCCGCTTGTGAAGGCCTGCAGCGCCGTAGCCGGACTGGTGGCGATCGGCGTCCTCGCCTACGCGGCGCTGCCGCTGTTCGGAGCACCGAGCCGGACGACCTCCCCGGCGACGGGACTCGAGATGCGGTGGATCTACCTGGCGCTTCCGGTAGGCTGCACCTTCCTCGCCGTCTTTCTGCTCCGTGACCTCGTCGCGCTATGGACGCGTCGGCGATGCCGCACGACGGAGCGGGACGATGGATAATCTCATCGCCGTCATCACCATTTTCCTTGTCGTCCTGTTCCTCGGGATCCCGGTCGTCTACGGGATGATCCTGACCGCGGCGGCCTACTTCTTCATCCTCAACGACGGCATTCCGCCGACGCTGATCGCCCAGCGCACGATCGGCCAGGTATCCGAGTCCTTCACGCTGCTGGCGGTCCCGCTGTTCCTCCTCGCCGGCAACCTGTTGAATGCGAGCGACATGACGAGGCGGCTCGTCGACTTCGCCGTGGCCTTTGTCGGCCACATCAAAGGCGGGCTCGGGCATGCGGTGGTCGTCGCCAACGTCGTCATGTCCGGCATGTCCGGATCCGCCACGTCGGACGCGGCCGGTGTCGGATCGATCATGATCCCGTCCCTGATCAAGGCCGGATTCCGGCCTGCCTATGCCGCCGCCCTCACCGCCTCCGCGGCGACCCTGGGACCCATCATTCCGCCGAGCATCGCCATGGTGCTCTATGCCAGCCTCGCCAACGTGTCGCTCGGCCGCCTGCTTCTGGCCGGATTCATTCCCGGCGTCGTGATGGCCCTGTTCATGATGGTCGACATCTACTTCTCGCGCGCCAGCGAGGGGGTGAAGTCCGTGCCGTTCGATTGGGGCAACCTGATGCGCACCGGCAAGGACGCGGTCCTCTGCCTGATCATGCCGGCGATCATCCTCGGCGGCATGTTCGGCGGCGTCTATACGCCGACCGAAGGCGCCGCCGCCGCAGTCTTCTACGTTCTGCTGATCGGTCTCTTCGTCTACCGCACGCTGACCTGGAGGGCGGTCTTCGACGCCCTCAAGGAGTCGGCACGGATGACGGGCGGCGTGCTCATCATCGTCGCGGCGGCCAGCACCGTCTCCTGGATCCTGGTCATCGAGCAGGCCGGGCTCGCCTTGAAGATGCTCTTCGTCCCGATCCAGGGCATTCCGTCTCTGACGCTGCTGACCATCGCCGTCATGACGCTGATACTCGGCACGGCCATGGAAGAGACCACCATGCTGGTGCTGATGACGCCGATCCTGACGCCGATCGTGATCCAGGCCGGCATCGACCCGGTGCATTTCGGCCTGGTCTTCGTCTTCGCGACGATGCTGGGGCTTATCACCCCGCCGGTCGGCATCACCATGTTCATCGTCTGTCGAATAGCGAACGTGACCGTGAACCAGTTCACGAAGGCCGTGATCCGCCCCTTCCTGGCGCTCGTCTGCGCGCTGATCGTCTGTGCGCTGTGGCCGGGCCTCGTGCTCTTCCTACCCCGGCTTGTCATGGGCAACTGACAGGAGCCTCCCGATGGATCGCTTCCTCGACTCGACCGACATCGTCATGGACGGCCATGCGCTGGCCGAGCGCATGGACCGCGACGGCTATCTCTTCATCCGTGGCCTTTTCCCGCGTGACGAAGTGCTGGCCCTGCAGCGCCAGTTCCTCGAGCTCGCGGACCGGGGCGGCTGGATCGACCGCAGCCATCCGCTCGAGGCCAGCGTCGCCAACAAGGCCAAGACCTGCAAGGACCCGGAGACAGCTTATCTCGAGTATTTCCGCCCGATGTGGAAGCTCGAGTCCATGCACCGGCTGAAACATCACCCGAACGTCGTCGGCCTCTACGAGCGCATGCTCGGCGAGCCGATCCTGGTCCACCCGATGCCGGTCGCGCGGAACATCTTCCCGCAGACCGAGACCTTCGACTACACGACCGGCTCGCACCAGGATCACATCCACGTCGGCACGCCGCGCAGCTACGCCACCTGGATCCCGCTCGGCGACTGCCCGATGACCAAGGGCCCCCTGACCATCTCGGTCGGCTCGCACAAGCAGGGCGTGCGCGACTTCTCGCTGGCGGCGACCGCCGGCGGCCTCACCGTCACCGATCCGCTCGAAGGCACCTGGGTCTCCGACGACTTCCGCGCCGGCGACGCCGTGCTGTTCACGGATCTCACGGTGCACAAGGCGCTGCCGAACCGCAGCCGCGAGCTTCGGCAGTCCTTCGACGCGCGCTATCAGCGCCTGGCGGATCCGATCGCGCAGCTCAACTGCGACACCTATGCCAACCTCTTCGCCTGGGATGAGGTCTACGCCGACTGGAAGTCGGACGATCTCAAATACTATTGGCTCAAGCAGGGCGCGAAGATCGTGCCCTATGACCGCCAGTACTACGACAAGCGCGATGCCATCGCCTTCGACCTTGCCGAGAAAGGCGACCGGATCGCCCGCGACACGCTGATGCGCATCGTCCAACGCGACACCAACGAGGCGAAGCGCGAGCGCGCCTCCAAGCTCCTGGCGCAGATCGACAAGGCCGGCTAGCGGATCGGGGCGGCGGCGAGCGCGACGTCGATCAGGGGCTTCAGGGTCTCGCGCGACTGCGGGCGGCGACCATCCTCGATGTCGTGGATCAGCTCGACCAGCTTGCGGAGCGCCGGCGTATCGATCCCCTTCTCGCGGCCGAGATCGGCGACCTGCCCGATCTGCGGATCGACCGCGGTCCGGCGCCTGTGCACGGCGAGATCGCGATAGACGCCGGAGTGGGTCTTGGCCGAAGCGCGGTTGAACTCGACCAGCCAGGCGATCGCCGTACGCGCGCCTGCTTCTCCCGCGCCAGGCGCGAAGACGTTCGGGTCGAACCCACCGAAGCCGAGCGGCGTCACGCCGCGAGCCATGGCGACGGCGATCACTTCCCTGCCTAAGCGATCGAAGGCGGGAAAGCGCGCCACGTCGGCGAAGTTGTCGGCCATGGAGTCGTGGTTCAGCGAGGTCGCGAACAGCATGGCGCTGTAGGCGATCTTGCCCCAAAGCTGCCCCCAGATGTTGTCGGTCAGCTTGGCGTCCGGCTCGAAGACTTGCAGCAGCGCGTGCATGGCCCGTGTGCGCTCGCGGATCGATCCGTCGATCTCGCCCACCACCACGGAGCCGCGGCTGCCGAGCATGATGCAGCCGGGACCGTGCAGGTCGCCGGAATAGTTGACGAAACAACCCATGGTGCGCTCGTCGCCGAGCTTGCGCGCGATCACCACCTCGTTGAGCCCGTTCTGCGCCGAGAGCACAAAGCCGTCATGCGCCACATGGCGCGCCAGCGCGTCGACGGCCCCTTCGGTCTGCTGCGCCTTCACCGCCAGCACGACACGCCGGTAGACGCCGGTCAGCTCATCCGGCGTTTTCGCCGGCACGACCTGGGTGAAGGCGTCGACTGGTCCCTCGATCGCGAGGCCGGTGGTCCGCAAGGCCTCGACATGGTCGCGCTGGATGTCGACCGCGAGGACCGGCACGCCCGCCCGCGCCCACCAGGCTGCGAGCGTGCCGCCGATCGCGCCCGCGCCCCAGATGAGGATCGGCTCGTCGCTCACGCGGTCCCCATTTCGTGGACGTCCTGATGGGTCGCGACGAAGACCCTGCCGTTGGCCTCGATCCAGCCGCGCGCCATGCCGAGCGTGTTGAACGGTGCGTAGACGTGGCCTGCGGCATCGACCGAGACGAGGCCGGCACCGATCTTGTGGGAGCCGACCGCCGATATCACCGCGTCCGCCGCCTCGCGGAGCCCCGCGCCAGCATAGCGCATCCTGGCCGAGACGTCATAGGCCGCGACCCGCTTGATGAACACCTCGCCCATGCCGGTGCAGGAGACGGCGCAACTGCCGTTCGCGGCGTAAGTGCCGGCGCCGATGATCGGCGAGTCGCCGACACGGCCGGCCGGCTTGTTGTTGAAGCCGCCGGTCGAGGTCGCCGCGGCGAGGTTGCCCTTCGCATCGAGCGCGACCGATCCCACGGTGCCGTGGCGTTCGGCCTCGCTCGCTTGTGCGATCTCCTGGCGCGCCGCCTTCGCCTTGAGGGACGCCAATGCGTCGACGCGGCGCTGGGTGGTGAAGTAGCTGTTGGGAACGATCTCGAGCCCGACACGCTTGGCGAAGTCGTCGGCCGGCTGCCCGGTGATCAGCAGCAGGTCCGACCTCTCCATGACCGCGCGCGCGGCCTTGATCGGGTTGCGGATCGTACGGACGGCACAGATCGCGCCGGCGCCGAGCGTGGCGCCATCCATGATCGAGGCATCGAGCTCGTGGTCCGAGTTCTCGGTCAGCGCCGCACCGTGACCTGCATTGAAATGCGGGCTGTTCTCCATGACGACGACGGCGGCCTCGACCGCCTCGACCGAACGGCCGCCCTTCTGCAGGATCGCCCAGCCGGCCTTGAGCGAGTCCGCAAGGTGCTGACGAGTCTCGGCCCAGTCCGTCTCGCTCAGCAGCTCCCTTGCGAGCGTGCCGCAGCCGCCGTGTATGCCGATCGCGATGTTGGTCATCTTCAAAAAAACGGTGGCGCCGTCTCCGGCGCCACCGATCCCCTTGGGTTCGAGCCGGCCTACTTCGCCGGCTTGATGTTCATCGCTAGCGTGTCTTCGTCGACGCGTGGCTTGATCGTGACCTTGTCCTTCTGCATCGCCCAGGCCGAGCCGACCGCGACCAGCGGCAGGCGCGGACGGTCGACCGCGAGCAGCTCGTTGGCCTGCTCGAGGAGCGAACGGCGCTTGCCCTCGTCCATCTCGACCGCGGCGTCCTGGATCAGCTTGTCCATGACCGGGTTCTTGTAGGCGTGCACGTTGAACGCACCGAACTTCTTTTCCGGATCGTTCGAGTGCGCGATCGACGACAGCGTGTAGTGGGACTCGCCGGTCAGCGTGCCCCAGCCCGACATCGACATCGAGAACTCGCCGCGCGAACGCGCCGGGAAGAAGACGGCGCCCGGCTGGGCGTTGGCCTGCGCGTCGATCCCGACCGCCGCCAGCATCTGGGCGATCGAGGTGCCGACCTGGCGGTCGCCCGGCAGGCGGTCGTTGGTGAAGCTGAATGTCACCTTGAAGCCGTTCGGGTATCCGGCATCCGCCAGCAGCTTCTTCGCCGCGGCCGGGTCGTACTTCCGCTCCGGCAGCTTCTTCGAATAGCCGAAGATGCTGGGCGTCACCAGCTGGTTCTGCGGCTTGCCGAGGCCTTCCATCGCGATCTCGGCGAGCGCCTTCCTGTCGATCGCGAGGTCGATCGCCTCGCGCACGCGCGGATCCTGGATCGGGTTCTTCGCCAGCGCCGAGCCGTCCTTGGCGGTGACCTGCGGGGGCTTGTCCCGCATGTCGAGCTCCATGTTGAAGACATAGACGCTGTCGACGGTGACGACGCTGAGCTTCGGGTCGCGCTTGAGCGTCTCGACGTCGGTCGCCGGCACGCGAACGATCAGGTCGATCTGGCCGGCCTTGAGCTGGGCGACGCGGGCCGCGTCGTTCGGCAGCTCCTTGCGCACATGGCGCGCCCACGGCTCCTTCGGACCCCAGAACCCGTCGAAGCGGTCGAGGACCAGCTGCTCCTTCGGCGTCCACGACACGAACTTGTAGGGTCCGGTGCCGATCGCGGCCTTTCCCGAGTTGAACGCCGGGTTGGACGAGTCCTTGTCGAGACCTGCCGCCGCCTTCGAGGAGACGATGAACAGGCGGATGAAGTCGTTCGGCAGGTTCGGGGCCGGGCCGTCGGTCTTGATGCGGACCGTAAAGGGATCCGGGATCTCCACCGCCTGCACGCGGCGGACATAGATGGTCAGCGGATTGGCGCCGGTCACCTTCGGAATCCGCTCGATCGAGAACTTGACGTCCTCGGCGGTGAAGTCCGAGCCGTCGTGGAACTTGACGCCCTTGCGGAGCTTGAACTCCCAGGTCGTGTTGTCGACCGCCTTCCAGCTCTCGGCGAGGCGCGGCTCGATCTCGAGCCCGTCGCCAGACCAGGTCAGCGTATCGAAGACGTGCTTCAGCGCCTCGGCATGCGTGCCGGTGGCGGTGAAGTGTGGATCGATCGATTCCGGTCCGGCGCGCACGCCGATGTTCAGCGTCTGCGCCAGCGACGGCAGCGACGCATAGGACAGCGCACCGGCGACGATCGCGGTGCCTACGCCCAGTTTGCGCATGAGCATGTTGTTACTCCCTGTTTTCTTCGATGGGCCAGTTCGGCGAGTCGACGACAAGCTTCGCGAGCAGCTTGGACAATGTCTGCTGCTCGCTTTGGGTGAGCTCGGAAAGCATCCGCCGTTCGTGAGCGACCATGGGCGGCACGCTCTCGGCGAGAATGCGGCGGGCCTCGGCGGTCAGGTGCAGGACGAAGCTGCGCCGGTCCCTCGCATCCAGCGCGCGGCGGATCAGCTTGCGCTTCACCAGCTTGTGAATCGCGCGGCTGATCGTGTTCTTCGGGAAGCCGGCGGTGTCGCAGATGTCCTGGGCGGCGATGCCGTCGCGCAGCGACAATGAATAGAGCACCAGGTATTCCGGCCGTGAGAGGTCGTGGCGCTCGGCGATACGCCCGTAGACTGGCCCGTTGAAGCGCAGCGACAGATAGTTGATGCGGAAGGAGAACCAGCACGGGTTTTCCCAGAGCTTGGTCGCGATCAGCGGATGAATGGCGGCATCGGCGAAGGCATCGGCCTCCGCGGCGCGGCTCCGGTTCATCGGGCCCGAGTCAGGCACCCCGCCTCCCCCTGTGAATAGTTCCAGATGGAACTTGACGACGTTTGCGGGTGTCGGTCAAGGTCCTCTTCAAGAGCCGGGGGAGGCCACCGATGCGCATCGCCGACATGACCTGGATGCAGGTCGAAGAGCGGGTGAAACGCGACGACCGCTGCGTCCTGCCGTTGGGCAGCGTCGAGCAGCACGCCTATCTCAGCCTCTGCGTCGACCAGATCCTTTCCGAGAAGGTTTCCGTCGATGCGGCCGAACCGCTCGAGGTCCCGGTCTACCCGGCGGTCCCCTTCGGCCTCACCCCCTACTTCTCCGACTTTCCGGGCACCGTCTCGCTGCGCGTGACGACCTACATGTCGCTGATCGAGGACATCCTCGAGAGCCTTTATCAGTCGGGTTTCCGGCGCATCGTCACGGTCAACGGCCACGGCGGGAACTCACCGGTGCAGGGCCTGCTCAAGGAATGGATGGGCAAGCGCCGCGACGCCAAGGTCAAGTTCCACAACTGGTACAACGCGCCGAAGACCTGGGCCAAGGTGCAGGAGATCGATCCCGCCGCGAGCCATGCGAGCTGGATGGAGAACTTTCCCTGGACGCGCGTCGCCGGCGTGACGCCGCCGAAGGAGGCGAAGCCGCGCGCCGATCTCGAGCGCATGGGGATCGCCAACCCGGCCGAGGTGCGCAGAATCGTCGGCGACGGCAATTTCCACGGCCGCTACGAGCGCTCGGACAACGAGGTGCTGGCGCTGTGGCAGGTCGCGGTCGAGGAGACACGCGACGTGATCGACCGGAACTGGAACTGAGCCCCGGACCGGCGGCGGCCTCCCCGCGATGCTCGGATTCCTGATCCAGCGCCTGCTGCAGGCCGCCGTTGTGATGGCGGTCATCTCGGTGCTGGTCTTCTGCGGCGTCTTCGCGATCGGCAATCCGATCGACGTGCTGATCGCCCCCGACGCGACCCAGGACATCCGCCTCGACACCATCCGCCGCTACGGCTTCGACCAGCCGCTCTGGCGCCAGTACCTCAACTTCGCCAACACGCTGATCCACGGCGACTTCGGCCGTTCCTTCGTCTTCAACATGCCGGTGCTGGACCTGATCCTGTCGCGGCTTCCGGCGACGCTTGAGCTGACGCTGGCGGCAGTCGTCGGCGCGACCGTGATCGGCGTGCCGCTCGGCATGTATGCCGGTTATCGCCCCAACAGTGCCGGCTCGCGCACCATCATGGGCCTTTCGGTCATCGGCTTCTCGGTCCCGACCTTCTGGGTCGGCCTGCTGCTGATCCTGCTTTTCGCCGTCGAGCTACGCTGGCTGCCTGCGGGCGGCCGCGGCGACACTGTCGAGATCATGGGCGTGCAGTGGAGCGTGTTCACCCTCAACGGCTGGACCCACCTGGTGCTTCCCGCGCTCACGCTATCCCTCTTCCGCCTGGCGCTGATGATCCGGATGGCGCGTGCCGGCATGCGGGAGGCGATGCTCTCCGACTACGTGCGCTTCGCGCGCGCCCAGGGCCTGTCCGACGGGAAGGTGATCTTCGGGCACGTGCTGAAGAACATCTCCATCCCGCTCGTCACCATCTTCGGCCTCGAGCTCGCGGCGACGCTCGCCTTCGCGGTGGTGACCGAGACGATCTTCTCCTGGCCCGGCCTCGGCAAGCTCATCATCGACTCGATCCAGTCGCTCGACCGGCCGGTGATGGTGGCGTACCTGATGCTGGTTGCCTTCCTCTTCATCATGATCAATTTCGCGGTCGACGTCGCCTACGCGGCGCTCGACCCGCGCGTGCGCACCGGGCGGACCTGATGCGCCGCGACGCCTCGCCCTTCATCCGCTTCTGGCGCGAATTCGCCGAAAACCGCCTGGCGCTGGTCGCCCTCGGTGTCGTGATTCTGGTGGTCGGCGCCGCGGTCTTCGCCCCGCTCTTCACCCCGCAGGATCCCTATGACATCGGCAAGCTGGTCCTGAGCGACGCCCGCCGGCCGCCGGGTCACGTCGGCAGCGGCGGCTATGTCCATCTCCTCGGCACCGATGCCCAGGGTCGCGACGTGTGGTCGGCTATCCTCTACGGTCTCCGCATCTCGATCCAGATCGGCCTCACGGCCGGCACCGTCGCTTTCGTCATCGGCGGCGCCCTCGGGACCGTCGCTGCCTTCGCCGGCGGCCGCATCGAGGCGCTGATCATGCGCTTCATCGACTTGCAGCTCTCCTTCCCGGCGATCCTGCTGGCCCTCGTGATCTCGGCGATGCTCGGCCAGGGCAAGTGGCAGCTGACGGCGGCACTGGTCGCCTCGCAATATGCCTACTTCGCGCGCACGGCGCACGGCGCCGCCATCGCCGAGCGCGCCAAGGAATACGTGGAGGCGGCGCTCTCGACCCCGCTCACCTCGCGCGTGGTCGTCTTCCGCCACATCCTGCCGAACTGCATGCCGCCGCTGATCGTGGTCGCCACCGTGCAGATCGCCAACGCGATCGCGCTCGAGGCGACGCTCTCCTTCCTCGGCATGGGCCTTCCGGTCACGCATCCCTCGCTCGGCATGCTGATCTCGAACGGCTTCCAGTACATGCTGTCCGGCCGCTACTGGATCTCGATCTACCCCGGCATCGCGCTGATCGTCCTGATCCTCGCGATCAACCTGGTGGGCGACCAGATCCGCGACCAGCTGAATCCGAGATTGCAGCGATGATCGCGGCGCTCGAGGTTCGGGGCCTCAAGACCCACTTCTTCACCCGCAACGGGGTGGTGAAGGCCGTCGACGGCGTCGATCTCTCGATCCAGCGTGGTCGTGTGCTCGGCCTGGTCGGCGAGTCCGGATCGGGCAAGAGCGTGACCGGGCTTTCGATCCTGGGCCTCATCGACCTCCCCGGCCGCATCGTGGAAGGTTCGGTCAGGCTCGACGGCCAGGAGCTGGTCGGTCTCGACCGTGACGCCGCCAGGCGCGTTCGCGGCCGGAAGATCGCAATGATCTTCCAGGATCCGATGATGACGCTGAACCCGGTGCTCAAGGTCGGGACCCAGATGTCGATGGCGCTCCGCGCGCACGAGACGTTATCCGTCGATGCGGTCCGCCAACGCTCGCTGGCCGCCCTCGGCACGGTCGGCCTGCCCGCACCTGAGCAGTGCCTCGCCGCATATCCGCACCAGCTTTCCGGCGGCATGCGCCAGCGAGTCGCGATCGCGATCGCCCTTCTCCACTCCCCCTCGGTGATCGTCGCCGACGAGCCGACCACCGCGCTCGACGTCTCGATCCAGAGCCAGATCCTGCAGGAGATGCAGCGGCTCTGCGATCAGACCGGCGTGGCGCTGGTGTGGATCACCCACGACCTCGCCGTCGTCTCGAGCCTCGCCCACGACATCGCGGTCATGTACGCCGGTCGCATCGTCGAGGCCGGCCCCGCCGAAGAGGTGCTGGCCGAACCGAGGCACCCCTACACGCGCGGCCTGCTCGACTCCGTGCCCGGCGAAGCGAAGCCAGGCGAAAAGCTCGCGCAGATACCCGGCAGCATCCCGGCCCTGGTCGACCTGCCGCCAGGCTGCGCCTTCCGCGCCCGCTGCAGCCGTGCCGATCGGGCCTGCGAGACGATGCCGGAGATCGCCGATCTCGGTGCCGGCCGCTCGGCGCGCTGCGTGCACCCGCTGGAGGCGGCATGAGCCCTGCCCTCCTCGAGCTCGACGGCATCTCGAAGCGGTTCAGCCGCAAGATCTCGCTCGGCGACCGGATCGCGGCGAAGCTCGGCACCGCGATCGACACGCGCGAGGTGCGCGCGGTCGAGAACGTGTCGCTGTCGGTGGTGCGCGGCGAGACCCTCGGCTTGGTCGGCGAGTCCGGCTGCGGCAAGTCGACCCTGGGGAGAATTGCCGCCGGCATCCTGCCGCCGACATCGGGCACCGCTCGGCTCGACGGCCAGCCCGTGATGTCGGAGAGCGGCCGGCACGAGAAGCTGACGACGCGCGTCCAGACAGTGTTCCAGGACCCGTTCGCCTCGCTGAATCCGCGTCGGCGGATCGGCGATGCGATCGCCGAAGGCCCGCTCGCTCACGGCCTCGTCGACCGCTCGGGCGCTCGGGCGTACGCCGCCGAGCAGCTATCCCGCGTCGGCCTAGATCCCTCCTACGCGTCACGGTTCCCGCACCAGTTCTCGGGCGGCCAGCGCCAGCGGATCGCGATCGCCCGCGCGCTGGCGATGAAGCCTGACCTCCTGATCTGCGACGAACCGGTCGCCTCGCTCGACGTCTCGATCCAGGCGCAGGTGCTGAACCTGTTCCTCGATCTCCGCCGTGCGCTGAGCCTTACCGCGATCTTCATCAGCCACGACCTCGGCGTCGTGCGCCACCTGAGCGACCGCGTCGCGATCATGTATCTCGGGCGCATTGTCGAGATCGGGCCGGCGGCGGAGATCTATGCGACACCGAAGCATCCCTACACCCAGGCGCTGCTGACCAGCATCCCCCGGCTCAACCGGCACCGCGAAGGCCGTCGCGCGTTTCGTCCGATCGCGGGAGAGCTGCCGTCGCCCCTGTCGCCGCCGGCGGGCTGTCATTTCCATCCGCGCTGCACGTTGGCGACCGATCGCTGCCGCCAGGAACAGCCGCAGCTTCGGCCGATGGGGCCGAGCCGCCAGGCCGCCTGTCATCTCGCCGAGTAGCGGAGCCGCATCGTGGCGCATGTCAGGATCCGCAAGTTCAACACCCGGGACATTTCCCCCGGGCAGAAGCTCGACAACGATCTCTCCATGGCGGTCCGCGCCGGGCGGCACGTCTTCCTGCGCGGCCAGACGGCGATCGACCTCGACGGCAAGATTCACGGCATCGGCGACCCGGCGGCTCAGGCCGAGAACGCGATGCGTTGCGCCAAGATCCTGCTCGAGGAAGCCGGCAGCAGGCTCGAGCATGTCTGCAAGGTCACGATCTACCTCACCGACCGCGCCCATCGCGAACCCGTCTATCAGGTGGTCGGACGGTGGCTCAAAGGCGTGTTCCCGGTCTCGACCGGCCTGATCGTCCAGGGCTTCGGACGGCCGGAGTTCCTGATGGAGATCGACATCGACGCGGTCATCCCCGACGACGAGCCGCTGCCCGCGGACTAGGCCCTTGCACGACGAGGCGGCAACCCTCTAGGAAGGCTCTCTCACGCAGAACGGGAGTTGCCGGATGAGTGTATCCCAGGGGCTCGATCGCGCGCTGGCGACGGTCGCGAAGACTCATGCCGGCATCGGCGGCGGACTCGCCGTGCTCCGCGAGGGCGAGGTCCTCGTCCGCCACAGCTGGGGCTGGGCGGACCAGGACCGCCGCATCCCGTTCACCCCGGCGACGCTGTTCCGCATCTGCTCGATCTCCAAGCAGTTCACCTGCGCCACGATGCTCGACCGCTTCGCCGATCCCACGGTGCTGGACGGCGACGTGAAGGCGCGCCTGCCGAAGCTCGAGGAGCCGGCGCCGCGGACCGTCGATCTCGCCAACAACCAGTCCGGGCTCCGCGACTACTGGGCGACCGCGATGCTGTGCGGCTCGCCGGTCGAGGCACCGTTCGGCGACGCCGAAGCCGAGAGGCTGATCGCACTGACCCGCAGCCTGCACTTCAAGCCAGGCACGCGGTACTCCTACTGCAACCAGAATTTCCGCCTGATCGGCGACATCATCGCCGACCGGGCCGACCGGCCGCTCGCCGACCTCCTGCGTGGCACCTTCGACAAGGCGGGCATGGACCGAGCGATCCTCGCTGCCGACACCAATGCACTGCCGGACGGCACGGTCGGCTACGAGGGTTCCCTCGAGGAAGGCTTCCGCCCCGCAGTCAACCGCATCCTCTGGACCGGGGATGCCGGCATCGCCGCCAGCCTCGACGACATGATCGCCTGGGAGCGGTTCATCGACTCGACGCGCGACGATGCGAACGGCCTCTATCGTCGGCTCTGCGCGCCGCAGGCCTACCGCGACGGCGTGCCTGCTCCCTACGGCTTCGGGATCGCGCAGCCGAACCTCCTCGGCCAACGGATCACAAGCCATGGCGGCGGACTTCGCGGCTGGCGAAGCTTCCGCTTCTATGCGCCCGAGACCCGGATCTCGATCGTTGTGCTCTTCAACCACATGTCCGACCCGCGCGCCGCGGCGCAGGAGCTTTTCGCCGGGGTGCTCGGCGTGCCATCCAAGGCCCCGTCGGCGGATGCCGCCTCGGGCCTGAGCGGCACCTTCTTCGAGCCCGAGACGGGCCTGGCCGTGCGCGTCGAAGCCGCGCCGAACAATCAGATCCAGCTGCACTTCTCCGGCCAGCCGGAAAAGCTCGACTCCAAGAGCGAGGGCGAAGCCGCGAGCCCGACCGTGCGCCTCAGGCGCGCTGCCAACGGTCTCTGGATGGATCGCCCGGCCGAGAACCTTTCCGTCCGCCTGGAGCCGCGTGCCGGAGAGGCCCCGACCGACATCGCAGGCGAATTCCACAATGCCGAATACGGCGCGACTCTCACCTGCGTCGATCGCGGCGGCGCGCTCTACGGCGCCTTCTCCGGCATCTTCGGACCGGGCCTCATGCAACCGCTCATCGCCGCCGGACCGGATCTCTGGCGCCTGCCCTGTCCGCGCAGCCTCGACTTCTCGCCGCCCGGAGACTGGACGCTGGCATTCCGCCGCGACGGCGCCGGCAGGGTTTCCGGCGTCGAGGTCGGCTGCTGGCTCGCCCGCCGGATCGATTTCCGCCGGGTGTAGCGCCGGGAGACGGCGGGTTCGCCTCTTACGACGAATTCCGGCCCAAGGCGCCATGAAGCTGCGCGTCGTGCGTCCGGAAATGATGCGCGAACCAATTGACCAGAACGGAACCAAGGTCCGGCTCCGCGCGAGCGAAGCCGCCTGCGTCGAAACGGTCCATGATCTCCCTGATCTCGTCGAGAAGCTCCTCGTGGTCGGCCTTGTGAGGCGCGAACGAGGGATATCGCGCCTCTCGCATGACCTTCTCCTCGAGGGCGAAGTGAGCCGAGATGGCAGTGTGAATACGACCCAGCACCTCGGTCGCTCCGCTGCGATCACCGCCTTCACCGTGATACAGGGAGTTGATGAGACTGAAGAGCTCGCGATGCTCGAAGTCGACTTCCGCGATCCCCGTCTCGAACTCTTCCCGCCATTCAAGCAGCGCCATTGGCTTCCTCGCCTCAACGCAGGATGAAGCCGCCGGCTTCGGTTCGAAAGTCGACGACGAGGTTCTGGCGTCCCCGCAGATCCACCTCGACCGTCTTCTCGTAGTCGAAGCCGGATCCGCGCCCGGTGTCGTTCAGCCTCAAGGTCAGGCGATGGCGGCCGGTCGAGACGCCGAAGCGCTGATAGGCTCGGGACGGACCATCGCGAGAAAGACCGCTAGGCAGCAAGGTCGCGCGGTAAATCGGCTTGTCATCCAGATCCACCTCGACCTGGACCGGCAGGCGCTCGCGCGAGCAGGTACGCGTCACTCTCATGTTCGGCGGCAATTTCGCGATCTCGGCTGCGGAAAGCTCTCGGCAATCGCGCCGCTGGCCGCCATGGCTGAAGCTGAGCTTGATCTCGCCACGATCGTCGGGACGATAGCGGTAGTCCGGCGCCGCGGCGAAATAGCCGATCAGGGCCGCGAATCCCGCGTAGACCAGCACCTGACCTGCGATGCGTCCGATACCGAGATTCATGGCGGGGGCCCGACATCGGGCGATGCCGCCGCGCCTGCCTTCGAGGCGGAAAGGCGGCGACGGAATTCCCTGATTTCCTCGGAAAGCCTCGGGCCCTGATGGGCGTCGGCCCAACCGACCGCAATCTGGCTTCTCGGGACACGCTTTCGCAACTGAGGATCCCTGGCTCCCGCAAGCCGAGCCTCGGTCCACTGGGGGCCCAACCTGTCCACGCAGGTTCCTTCGCGACATCCCGTGACGAAGACCCCTTCGGCGAGATTGCGGCTCAGGACATAGTCGATGAAGGACGGCGGCAACGCGCCGATGCACGGAAATGACACCATCGCGGTTCCCTCGTCGGCCAGGTCCGCGGGCGCCACGGAGTGATCGCAGCCGAAGACGAGCACCGGCGATGGTCCGCTCAACCCGGCAGCCGCCGCATGGACGAGTTCACGCAAGGCGTGAAGCGACGGATCCGGCAGGTCGATCCCGGTAGCGAGCGTGGCGGAGCGCCGGAACGGCATGGACGTCGGGCAGGAAGCCACGCAGATGCCGCAAGAGACGCAAAGCGCGTCGTTGACGACCGCCTGATGGGTGAATGTCCGTCCGTCCGAACGCGGCGCGAGGGCGATCGCCGAGTAAGGACAGTCCGCGACGCAGCGGGCGCATCCGTTGCAGTGCGCGAGATCGACCGTTGCAGGCTTGGGGCGACGGAACGGTGGAAGCCAGGGCATGAGACCAAGGAAGGCGGTCACGAGGGCGGCCACCACCCACATGGTCTTGTAGGAGAGGAGATCGAACAGCGGCAGCCAGGCGAGGTAGAACCAATCGAGATGCAAGTTCCCCGGCACCTTGGAAAGGTCCGCGGGAGGATGACTTACCGCCGGATGCGCAAAGGAAAGCGCCAGCAGCATGGCGAGGGTGCCAGCCGCGAGCCCCCGCGGCGGATTGATCCGAGGCCTTGTTATCCGCTGCAGATGGAGCCACAGGACGAACAGTAGGATCAGCGGAATAGCGATATGGAGGAAGGTCAGGAGCGTGAAGAACCGGTCGTCGAGGCTGTCGCCGGCGAGGAAGTTGCGGGCGATGGGTTCCCCGAAGATCGGCAGCGTATCCAGCCACTCCGTCGTCGCGATCGCCACGTACTGAGCGAGCTCGTCCCACACCAGCCAATAGCCGCTGATGCCGGAGGCGTAGACCAGCCAGAGGATCGGAACGCCCGTCATCCAGGAAAACCAGCGGACGCCGCGCAATCGGTCGTAGGCGAATTCGCGGGCGAGATGCAGAAGCATCATCACCACCAGAGCGTCGGAGGCGTAGCGATGGAAGCTCCGCATCACGCCACCGAGATACCACTGTCCGTAAGTCAGCCGCTCGATCGAGCTGTAGACCCGTTCGACCCCGGTGTCGAAGCCGATATAGAGGTAAATGCCGCTGACCGCGACGATCCAGTAGTAGAAAAAGCCGAGGGCGCCCAGATTGTGCAAAGGATTCCAGGACGGCCCGAAAATCCGATCCAGGCCGCTCTCGAGCATCGAGAATGCAGCTTTGAGTGAACTCTTGATCTTCGACACGGGATCCTTGAGAGGTCTCGGGCGGCGGGCTCTAGGCGCGCTCGGAGCGCAACCGCACCCAGCTACGGATCAGGAACCAGGCCGTCCCGCCCAGAGAAATGGCGCCGACGAACAAACCGATGAAGATCGCGTAGCTGAATCGATAGCGATCCTGGGTCGGATCGTAGACGGTGCACAGCAGGCGCAGGCGCGACCACCAGGTCGTCGGGTCATCGAAGCGTACCGGGCGCCCGTAGACCAGCTGCTTCAAGGGCTCGACGACGGCAGAACTCTTGAAGTCGGAGCCGTATACCTGCCAATAGACCTTTCCGTTGCCGTCGATGATGGTGGTCTGCGCGATGTGGTCGAATCCCCGCGGCGATCGCTCGTAGGTAAATCCGACTTCGCGAACCAGCGTCTCGATCGCCGGCTCGTCGCCGCTGAGAAATATCCAGCCCGGCTGGTCGAGGCCCTGGCTCTGGGCAAAGGCTCGCATCCGTTCGGGCGTGTCGACGCCGGCCTCGAAGCCGACGACGACGACCTGGAACGAGTCTCGCGCCAGGCTTTGCCGCGCTGCCGCCACGGCGTGCAGAAGGCTTTCGGCGATGAGCGGGCAGGTGTGGTAGCAGCCCGTGTAGATCAGCGGCATCACCACGGCCTGCCCGCGAAGCTGTGCGAAGTCGAAGGGACGCCCCCGGTGGTCCTTGAAGTCGCCACCCGATAAGGAGTTGCCCACGGCCGCGGCGCTGATCGAAAGGACCCTGGACTCCTCGAGCCGCCCGATCTCGCCCGAGACCGCGCCCGTCGCGCCGAGCCCGGCCAGAATCGTCCCGAGCACCAGGAGCGCCCAGGTCTTCACAGCGACTCCAGCGTGATGCCGAGGATGATGGAGAGAAGCTGCACCAGCGACCCGAGGAACGCCCCCATGGCCCGGGACCTTGTCGGTTCGGCGGCCAGTTTCAGGCACAAAATCAAGAGAAACGCGCCGCCGGCCGCGGCCGAGACGAAGTAGACGGCGCCGAGCCCGAACATGACGGGCACGAACGAGACCGCGACCAGCACCGCGGCGTGCGCCAGGATGACGCGTGCGGTGGCTGCGGGCGACAGGAGCACCGGCAGCATGGGCACCCCGGCCGCGGCGTAGTCCTCACGGCGCGCCAAGGCCAGGCTCCAGAAATGAGGCGGCGTCCAGAGAAAGAGGATCATCGCCAGGGCCACAGGCAAAGGCGCCGGCATCGGGTCGACGACGGCCGCGCCGGCCAGCACGGCGAAGCTGCCCGACAGGCCGCCGACGACGATGTTCCACGCCGTCCTTCGCTTCAGCCAGACGGTGTAGACGACGCCGTACACCAACGCACCGAGGACGACGTAGACGGCCGCCACCCATCCAAGCAGCGTGGCGAAGCCGGCGCCGACCGCGAGCATGAGCGTCATCCCGACCAACCATGCCGGGCCGGGCACGAGGCGACCGGCCACGAACGGACGGTTGCGCGTCCGCGACATGTGCGAATCCAGGTCGCGTTCGAAGAACTGGTTGAACGCACCGGCCGCAGACGCGCACAGCAGGACCGATGCCACGAGGACTGCGACCCGCCAGTACGGTTGCGCCGGCCCCGGCGTGATCAGCATCCCGGCGACCGAGCTCAGCGCGATGACGGCGCCGATCCGGAGCTTCAGCACGTTCGAGACATCCGCGACGCTGATCGACATCAGGTCACCTCCCGCCTGCGCCGCTCAGCGCAGCGGCCAGACCGCTGCCAGGTACTTCCAGTTCACGTAGTAGTAGAGAACGAAGGAGACGAAGAAGACGGTGATCAGCGTGATCGTACCGGGCAGCTTCAGCGTGCCTTCGCCGCCATAGCTCGCGACCGGCGACAGGACCGGGACAACCATCTCTTTCGGCGCATCCTTGCGGCGGCCGAAGAGGATCGAGCCGACGACGACCACGATGAACGAGAGTCCGCCGATCGCGGCGAGGACGCCGGAGAGTCCGTTCAGGCCCAGCATCAGGTAGGCGCCGGCGGGAAACTCGAAGGTCAGGCGCGCGTCGCTGAACGTGATGTCCCAGTGGCGGCGGGCGACGCCGAGCGTGCCTGCTCCCATCATGAAGAGGGACAGTCCAGCGACGCCGATGCCGAAGAGATAGGGCTGCCAGCGCGCAAGCCCGGGCAGGATCAGCTCGCGCCGGAAGATCAGCGGGACCAGCAGATAGGTGATCGCCATGAACGCCAGCGTCGTCCCCGCGACCACGGTTCCATGGAAATGGCCGGGCACGTAGAGCGTGTTGTGCATGAGCATGTTGAGCTGCTCGGTGCCGAGGATCACGCCGGTGATGCCGCCGAGGAAGCCGAACATGACGAGGGAGAGAAACATTCCGGAGAAGGCCGGATTTCCCCACGGCGCCTTGCGGAGCCACTCGAAGACGCCGTTGGTGTAGCCCTTCCGCCTCTGCGCGGCTTCGATCGAGCCGGGCACGGTCAGGCCATGGATCATGCTTCCGAGCACCGCCAGGTACATGGCGTAGCTGGTGTTGAAGATCTTCCATTCCGAGCTGATGCCGGGCTCGACCAGCAGATGGTGGGCCGAAGCGAGCTGGAGGAAGAGGATGTACATGAGGAACGCGGACCGGCTCACCTTTTCAGATAGCGGCTTCGCCCCGAGAACGATGGCGGCGATCGCATACCAGACCGCGACATGGGCGGAGACGTTGATCTGCTGGGACGAATGCCCCATGCCCCACCAGACGACCTTGTAGACCAGCGGATCGATGTAGCTGATGATGCCGACGGACCACAGGAGGGTCGGGACCAGGATGATGGCGCCGCAGGCGATGGTGAAGACCGCAATGATGGCCGCAGTCAACGCGCCGAAGGTCACGAGCGGGATCGACCCCTGATAGGTCTTCTCATCCTTGGCGACCACCAGGGTCCCGAAGAAGACGAAGCACCCGATCAGCGCTCCGACGGCGAACAGGATCAGCCCCAGGTAGAAGTGGGGAGCGGCCTTCATCGGCACGTACGAGGTGAACATCACCGAGGACTCGCCCTGGAGCACCGCGATGTTGGCGAGAACCGCCCCGACCAGCATGAGGACGAAGGCGGCCCAGGCGAATTTCGGTGCCGCCAGACGCGATCCGAGCAGGATCGCCGAGGCGAAGTAGAGAACCGCCATCTCGAAGAAGACGATCCAGAACAGCAGCACGTCCGCCCCGTGCGCTGTGAGGGCGAGGTAGAACCATTCGGCCGGGAGGAGATGGACGGCCGGCCACCGCGTCAGGGCGACCAGGAGGCCGAAGAGCCCGCCGATCGCGAGGAAGACAACCGCGACGACCGCGTTGGCCTTGATGAGCGCCTCCGCCGGCAGATGAACCTTGAGGCCGGTGTCGGGGCAGATGCGGAACTCTGATTGCGTGGTCATCGAGCGGACCTTTCGGCTACTTTTGATCGACGACGTAGATCCGGCCCATCATGGTGTGATGGCCGATGCCACAGAATTCGTTGCAGACGATGGAGAACTGACCGGTCACCTCGGGCGTGACGGTCAGCACCATCTCGTATCCCGGATGAATCTGAAGATTGATGTTGGTCGGCTGCAGGGAGAAACCGTGCTGCCAATCGAGTGACGAGATATGGAGGCGGTAGCTCTGCCCCTTCTGCAGCTCGAGGATCGGCCACCACTCCCACAAGCGGGCGAGCATGTAGGCATCGCCTCCGGGCGGCGGACGCACGATCGGGATGCCGGTGTCGCCTTCCTCACGCACCTTGTACTTCTCGGCCGCGGCCTCGGTACGCGCGAGAAAGGCATCGGGTGTCGTCCTGTAGGCCTCGTTCGACAGGTTCTGCCGGCCGACCAGGTGCCAGGCGACCATGGTGCCGAACATGACGAGGCCCCAGAGAAAGGCGACGGCTATCCAGATCAACTCGGAGCGCTCGACAGGCTCGTTCCACCAGATGGTCTGTTTCGGGGGATGGATGGCCATGGCGTGATGTTCCTCGCTAGGTCCTCGGGGCGTCGGCTACTTGGCGATCGGGATCTGTGCGATCTCCATCACCGCCCACAGCACGTAGAAGACGGTCGGGATGGTCACGCCGAGAAAAAGGAGCAGGAACGGGCTGTCCAGGACGCGCTGCATGACCGGGATTCGTTCAATGCCGCTTCCGGACTTGGAGTCTTGCGGCGAGCCGGGTGCTGTGGACATCGCGGACCTCCTGACGGTCCGCCGAGGCTATGGTCAACGGCGGCGAGGCGCCTTGACGATGGTCAAGTTACCGATGCCCCGAATGCCAGATGCAATGCCTGCAGGGTCCCCCCGGCCAGGACCAGCAGGATCGCGAAGAACAGTATGGTGCGATACGCGAACCGCCGGCCGGCCGCCCGCTCGAGGCGGTCGACCAGCCAGTCGGCGGCGAAGTAGCAGACGATGCCGATAACGGCGAGGGCCAGCGTCTCCATCGAGCCGTGTCCCGCTTACGCCCCGGATGCCGGCGTCATTTGTGCTCCGTCAGATAGGCGATGATGGCGCGGCGTTCCTGCTCGTTCTTGACGCCATTGAAGACCATCTTGTTCCCGGGCATCGCGGCCTTGGGGTCGGTCAGGTACTTCTCCAGGTAGGCCTGGTCCAACATGGCGCCCGAGCTGGAGTTCGCGTCGGAATACTTGAAACCCGCGACCTGGCCCGCCTTGCGGCCGACCACGCCGTGAAGGCTGGGCCCGACCCTGTTCTTGCCGGCCTCGACCGTGTGACAGGTGGCACAGTGCTTCTTGAAGGCCTTTTCGCCCGCCTCGTCGGCCTTCGCCGGCCCAGATGCCGACACCAGCCAGCCGACGGCCAGGATGAAGGCGCTGAAGTGAGAGAGTTTCATGAGATGGCTCCTTTCTAGGTTTGCCGGTAAGAAATTCGAGACGGCTCGGTCGAGGCGCAGAAGCGCTCGCGTGTGCCGTCGTCACGCCAGACGAAAACCTGGACCGACGAGCCCTCCCCTGCCAGGCGGGCGACGATCCGGTGCGCGTCGGCGCGAGGCGCCACGTACAGGGCAGTCGACAAGGCGTCAGCAGACGTCGCCGTCTCCGCGACGACGGTAAGCGTTCGCCACCAGCTCGCGCAGTCTCCGGATCCGGGGCGAAGCAGATGATGAAATCGCCCCGTGGAATCGAACGGAGTGGCCCCTCCCGCCGACGTGGCGACGGCCTGGTTGCTGAGCGACAGAAGATCGGTCGCATCGATCCCCGCGCCCCGAAGCTCGACCTGCCAGGGAGTTCCATCGCCGCGCAAGCCGACGCCGGCGATCTCTCCCATCTCGACCAGCGTCGACTGAATGCCGCTGTTCCGAAGCCGATGCGAGATGCGGTCGGTGATGTAGCCCTGGGCGATGCCGTTGAGCGTAACGGCCATGCCCGGCTTGGCGAATCCGACCCGCCGGCGCCCGATGTCGACGGCCCGATAGTCGACGGATGCCAGGGCTGCCGCAACCCGTCGTGGCGTGGGTCCGGAAGGATCGTAGCCAGGTGCCGCGAAATGATCGGCGTAGAGGCGCCAGAGCGGCTGCACCGTGAAATCGAAGGCGCCATCGGTGCGTCGGCCCCACTCCTGGGCCTGAAGCATGAGCGCGACAAAGTCGGCAGTCGGATCGTCCAGGGCGCCGTCTCGATTGAGCCGCGAGATCTCGGAGTCGTCTCGGTAGAGGCTGAAGGCGCTTTCGAGTCTCTCGAGCTCCGCGACGCAGCCCTCGACCAGGTTGCGCGCTACTGTCCGATCCGGATGGCAGAGCTGGATCCGAGCCGCGGCACCGAGGGCCCTGCCCTCCCATGACCATTGCGGAACGGCGCCCGCCTTGCCCGGAAGCAGCGGCAAACCCGCGGCCGCAGCCGCGATCGCGATGAACCGTCGACGGCTCGGTCCCTTCCTGCCCGTCATGCACGTGATCCGGCCGCAGCCGCTCCGCCAGCGCCGGATCGCGCCTCACGTCTCTGGCGACGTGCGATCAGCGGCGGGCAGACCGCATCGTCGTGGTACAGAAGCTGGCAGTTCATGCAATAGACGCATTCGTTCGGGTTGATGCGGCCATCGGGATGGATCGCCTGAACCGGGCAGCGCGAGGCGCATATCTGACATTCCGTCCCGCACTGCTTCTTGCGCTTCAGCCACTCGAACAGGCGAAGGCGCGCGGGGATCGCCAAGCTTGCCCCCAGCGGGCAGAGATAGCGGCAAAACGCGCGTTCGCAGAAGAGGCCGGCAACGAGAAGCAGAACGGCATAGGCGACGAACTGCCAAGGCCGCAGGAACTTGAGTGCGACGGCAGTCTTGAAGGGTTCGATTTCAGCCGCGGTCAGCGCCTGCTCGGTGAAGTTCAGCGACAGCGCGAATATGACCAGGAAGAAGACGTATTTGAGCGCGACCAGTCTTTCATGCAGCACGAAAGGCAGCCGTATCGAAGGAAGCCTCGCCAGGCGCCCGATGCGATGGACGAGGTCCTGGAGCGAACCGAAGGGGCAGAGCCAACCGCAGAAGACCCCTCGCCCCCAGAAGAGCAAGGCCACCGCGACAAACCCCCAGAGCAGGAAAACGACCGGCTGCAGAAGAAAGAACTCCCATCGGAACCCGCTGAGCAGGGCTTGGGAGAAGGTCAGCACATTCACGACGGAGAGCTGCGCCGAGGCGTACCATCCGATCCATGCCAGCGTGAAGACGAGGAATCCCGTGCGAAGGCGGCTGAAAAGAATCCGATGGCGTACGAGGCGCTCCTGAAGGATGAGGATCAGGGTCAAGGCGAAGAGTGCCGACACGGCGACCGCGATCTGACCGGTGTGCTCCCGCCAGACGGACGTCCAGAGCTCTCCCTCCTGGGCCCCCCTCTCCTCCGATGCGCGACGGATGAACCGATCCGGAATCCGATACTCGAGGGAGAAGGATTCCGGGGATCGGGAGGAATCTCTGCCATCGACCGCGAGCTCCAGGTGCCAGGGCGCAGCGGCATCGAAGCCGGAGTTCGCGGCAATGATGAATACACCGATCTCGCGGAACTCAGGCGCGCCGGCCGCGAGTGTCGAAAGCCGACGATGACCGTCGGCCGTCAAGATGAAGGTTCGAGCGCCCTGGACCACACGGATACGGTCGAACCGCCCGCTTCGTGTGAAGTTCGTGCCCTTGAACGAGAACAGGCCGTTGGCGGCGAGCAGGACCACCTGGTCGCCATCCTTGAGTCCGGCACCGAGATCGTTGAACTGCCGGTCGCCGAGCACGTTGCGGCCGATCCCGGCGGGCGTGACCAGGCTCGCGAACAGGTCGATGAACAGCGCCTCCGGGGCCACGTTGGCCGGATCGCCTCCCCGGCGGGCGACGTCCGCCCCGGTCAATCGCATCTCAGCTATGGCGTTCTCGGCGCGAAGTGCGTCCCAGCTCCGCGGCTCGAAGGCATCCAGGTCGAGGGAGCCGGCCGCGACGGCTCCCGGGATCAGGCGGCGCGACCGCGCGACCGCTCGTGCCGAGCGCAGGATGGCCTCGCTGAGCAAGAGACTGGTGACGGTCGCACCCGAGATCGCATCCGGACGTGCGGGGTCAGACGCGGTCCGTCTGACCGCGACGGGCGCATCGATTGCGAGTCCTCGATGAGAACTTACGAAACGGTGAAGGTCTGCGTCCTTGATGCCCAGCATGAGGATCGGTTCCTGGTGGCGCATCAGCTGCGCCCCCGTGATCCGTCCGCTATCGGCTAGACCGACTGCGACATCGATCGGCTTGCCCGAATAGCCGAGCGATCCGATGACATCCTGGCTGAAGAACAGGTACCCGATACCCTGGACGCCGTCGAAGACCCTTGCCGCCGGCGGATTCCCCTCGAGCGGGCCGGACCTGACCGCGCCCGGAAAGACCTCACGCAGGATGTCCGGCGTGATCTCCGCCGAAAGGACGGGCCCGGACAGGCTCGCCAGCGCGGCCAGAACGTTCAGCAGTCGGGTCCAGAGATTCAAGCACCCTCGCCGTCGAGAGACTTGGCGGATCGCTACATCCGTAGTCCCTCGGCGAAAAGCCAGCCTTGACGTTCGTCAAGTCAATGGCTGGTCCCCTCGGACCGGGTTATCTTGTTGTAGACGTTGTACTTGCCGGATGGCTTGCGCATCGGCAGGCGCTTCACTTCAGAGAAGGTCGTGGCGTCAATCACCACCAGCGCGCCGTCCTGCTCGGCGATGCTGACAAGGGCGTATCGGCCGTCACGGCTGAACTCGACATGCGAAGCGGTCTGCCCAGGCGCCGGACGGAGAACTCGAACCACCGAAAGCGTCTCCTTGTCGATGACCTGGAGCGCATCCTTCTCCCGGCTGAACGCGGAGTCGACCCAGGCGAAGCGCGTGCTCTCATGGCTGCGCAGGAAGAAGCCCGGACCGAGCGTCGGAATCCGCTCGACCAGCGTCCACGTCTTCATGTCGATGACGCTGATCATTCCTTCCTTCAGGTTCGGCGTCGCCATGAGCGGCCTGCCGTCGCGCGTCCACGTGATGCCGGATCCGAGATGCGGAAGCCCCGTCATCGGGATTTCGGCGATCTGGCGTCCCACGTCGAGGTTGACCACCACCGCCTTGCCGCCGTCCCGCGACGAGCCGAGAAGATTGCGATAGGCGGGATCGAAGAAGAAGTCGTCGAGCGGTTCGGACAGGCCGATCCGGCGAATGGGAAAGGGCCCCTTCTCGGCGAGCCCCTCGGTCATGCCGGGCGTATAGCTGTGGACGAAGCCGGAGAAGACCGGCGGCGGATCCGCCAACCAGGAGATCTCCCACAGCTCCGGGATGTCCTTCAGCGCCACGATGAAGCTGTTCCGCGGCTGCGCCTGGTAAACCGCCGAGATCCGCGAGCTCGACTTGCCGGCGCGGTCCTTGCCGTCGACGATCTTGATCGGCTTCAGATCCTCGGCGGAAAGCAGGACAACCGTATGCGGCAGGTAGTTGCCGACCATCACGGTCTTGCCGTCGCCCGAGATCGCGAGGTTCCGCGTGTTGATCCCGGCTCGAATCTCGGCGACGACTTCGAGCGCATAGAGATCGTACTTCGTGATCCATCCGTCCCTGGAGGCGAAGTAGACGAACCGACCGTCGGGCGTGAATTTGGGGCCGCCGTGAAGCGCGAACCGGCTCTGAAAGCGGGTGATCGGCTCGAACCTGTCTCCATCGAGAACCGTCACCGAGCTGTCTCCGGCCTCGACGACGATGAACAGGTTGAGCGGATCGGCGTCGTAGACCGGCTTCTCCGGCAGGGTCTCGGCGGTGCGCAACACGACATGTGTGCCCAACATCTCGTCCAGGCCCCAATGCGGGGCGGCGGGCAGCGGCGACCGGGCGTAGGCGATGAGCGCCTCGACTTCCTGGCGGCTCAGCTTGTCTCCGAACGCGGGCATCTGGGTCTGCGCTCGACCCAGCGTCACGACGGACTGCGCCTCAGCCGGCCTCAACCGCTCCAGGGCCTCCGGAATCAGCGCCGGACCGGTACCTCCCAGGCGATCTGCGCCGTGGCATTGCGCGCAGTTCTCGGTGAACAGCCTGTCGGCAGCGATGGGCGATTGAGCCCGCCCTGCACCGGCCATAGAGACCGCGACGGCGAGCGCGAGAAGAATGGCGACACGCATGTTCACTCTCCGAAGATCACGCCGCCGGACGCCGGGGCTTGACGAAGGGCGTAACCGTCACCCTCGAGCGCGCTCCTGAAATGCCGATTTCGTCGTCGTCGAGATAGCATCCAGGATCCTCGCCCCACGGATCGCCGGTGAGCTGAAACACCCGAACGCGTGTATTGCCGTTGCAGATGTCGCGATGAACGCAGGCGCCGCACCGGCCACCGACTTTCCGAGGACGCTCGCGCAATCCCCGCAGGATCGGATCGGAAAGATCCGACCAGATCTCGGAGAACGGCCGCTCGCGTACGTTCCCGAGGCTGTAGTGCCACCACATGGTGTCGGGATGTACGTTGCCGAGATTGTCGATGTTGGCGACGGCGCAGCCCGAACTGTTGCCTCCCCACTCCACGAGCTTCGCGCGGACGTGCGCGGCACGCTCCGGAAAGCGCCGCTCGACCCAGTGCAGGAAATGGACGCCATCGGCGTCGTTGTTGCCGGTCACGTACTCGCGGTTCCTGCCATTCTCCAGATCGGAGAGAGCCCGCTCGAACAGAAGGGTCACGGCTTTCCGAGAACTCGCATGTGCGGAGTCGTCGGCGCGATTGCGATTGCCCCGCCCAGCATAGACGAGGTGAGAGAGATAGAACTTGTCGATGTCCTCTCGATCCATGAGATCCAGCAGCAGCGGCAGCTCGACCTCGTTGTCAGCCGTCATGGTGAAGCGGAGTCCGACCTTGATTCCGCGGTCTCGGCAGTGACGGATCCCGGCCAGGGCCCGTTCGAAGGTTCCTTCCCGCCGGCGAAACCGGTCGTGGGTGGCACCGATGCCGTCGAGGCTGACGCCGACATAGTTGTATCCGACCTCGGCGATGCGATCCGCCTTGGCCGCATCTATCAGCGCGCCGTTCGACGACAGCCCGACATAGAACCCCATCTCCTTGGCCCGCGCCGATATCACGAAGATGTCCGGGCGCAGCAGCGGCTCGCCGCCGGAGAGGATCAGGACCGGGACTCCGAACGAGCGAAGATCCTCCATGACCCGATGGACTTCCTCCTGCGACAGCTCACCGGGATAGTCGCGGTCTCCCGAAAGCGAGTAGCAGTGCTTGCAGGCGAGATTGCAGCGGCGGATGAGGTTCCAGATGACGACCGGCCCGGGTGGCGACCGGCGCCCACGGACCGGCGTCGGTTCGAGGACCTCCTGCATCAGACTGGTGATCCGGAACATGGGGGCTCCTAGCCGGCCATCCTGAGGCCGGTCTTCTTCAAGATTCGCGTCGAGAAGAGCACGTCGTGTGCGCGCGCCGCCGGCCCGAGGAGCGCCGCGATCGTTGCGACCTTCGCGCCGACATCGGAGGGATCCCGCCCATGAACCATGGCGAACAGGTTGTAGGGCCAGTCCGGAAGGCGACGCGGACGGCGATAGCAGTGAGTGACGAAGTCGAGGGACCCGACTGCGGCGCCGAGAGCGTCGACCAGATCGTCGGCGACGTCCCAGACCGTCATGCCGTTTCCCCGATAGCCGAGCGCGTAATGGTTCGGGACCGCGCCGATGCGGCGGACGGCTCCCTGCGCCATCAGAGATCGAAGACGCGCCATGACCTCGTCGGACGAGATTCCCATCCTCTCGGCGACCGCATGGTAGGGATGGGGGACGAGCGGCAGCCCCGCCTGGGTCGCCTGAACCAGGCGCCGGTCAACGTCGTCCAGGATCGTCGACGCGCTCATGCGACCAACCTCAGGCCGATGAAGTATTCGGCCTCCTTCGGCATCGCCATCACCTCGAGGCCCGTCGCGGCCTCGATCCGGCCGATTGCTTGGTCGATCTCCGGAGGATGCGCCGTCGCCAGAACGAACCACATGTTGAACCTGTGCGCTCGAGCGTAGTTGTGCGCGACTTCGGGCATCGCATTCACCAGGCCCGCCACTTCGTCGAACCGATCCTCGGGCACGGCCAAGGCGCAAAGGCAGAAGGCGCCGCCGAGCCGCTCGGCGTCGAACAGAGGCCCGAAACGGCTGAGTGTTCCGCCGTCGAGCATCGTGCGAAGGCGGTCGATCAGGGTGGCTTCATCGATACCGAGGCTCTCCGCCGCCTCGGCAAAGGGCCGCTCGGCTATCGGAAACCCGCCCTGGAGCGCATTCACGATGCGGCGGTCGAGCTCGTCCATGCGGCTCCCGTGCGCGCCTCGTAGCGCGCGCCCCTTTGCTTGAAGCGGGTTCGACTGAACAGAACCGACTGGGCGCGATCCCGTAGCCCGAGGTCCTGGTTGAGACGATCGATCTGATCCACGACGACCTGCCTCTCCTTCCCGTGGATCATGGCGAAAAGGTTGTAGGGCCAGCGCGGAGGCGATCGTCGCCGGCGATAGCAGAGCGTCACGAAGGGGTAGCGAGCCATGCGCTCGCCGAGGGCATCGACCTGATCGTCGGGGATGTCCCAGACGACCATGGCATTGGAACGGAAGCCGAGCTCGTGGTGCCGGACGACGAGCCCCAGGCGTTTGATCGCCCCCATGTCCCGGAGCGAACCAAGCCGGTCGATTACGGTCGACATATCGAGGCCCAGCGCTCTTCCCAGCTCTTCGAACGGCGCCGGGACGAGATCGAGCCCTTCCGCGGCACCTGCCAAGATCCGTCGATCGAGCGCGGTCAGATTCATGGGATCGCGAACCCCAGATCGATGCGATAGGAACGCTCCAAGGGCAGATCGAGCACCTCGATCCCCGTTCGCCGTTCGATCTCCGCAAGAACCGCATCGACGCGGCTCCGGTCGGGAGCGGTGACCACGAACCAGAGATTCAGCTGATGCTCCCGTTCGTAGTTGTGGTTGACCTCGACATAGCTGCCGACGATGCCCGCCACGTCGGTCAGCCGCTCGGAGGGAACCTCCATGGCCGCAAGCGTGCTGGCCCCGAGGACGCCCGGCGGAACGACGGCACCGACACGGCTGAGCGTCCCTTCCTCCTTCAACTCCTCGAGGACCTGGAGGACCTCTTCTTCGCTCGATCCGACCTCGCATCCCATGGCCGCAAAGGGACGCGGCTCGAGCGGCATGCTCCGCTGGAAGCGATCGACGAGCGCACGTGCAAGAGGGTTCAAGGTCACCGCGGTCGACTCAATATCCGAGCCTGCCCGACCGGGCGGTCAGGAAGATGCCGCTGGGGCTGTCCGCTGGGATGCTCGCGATCCGTTCCAGACGCCTCGTGTCGTAGACGTCGACGCGGTTCTGGTCGCGCACCGACACCCAGGCCTGGTCGCCGCGCGGCGTGAACTCCATGTGCAGGACCGCCGGCCCGGGTCTCAACGTCGCGACGACCGACAGGCTCGGCACGTCGATGACCTGGACGACATCATTGAGCGGGTGGGCGAAGTTGACCCAGACATGGCGTCCATCCGGGCGCGCCACGGCGAATACCGGCTGCCCATGCACCGCGACCCGCCCGACTTCGCGCCAGTCGTTCATCGAGGCCACCAGGAGTTCGTGCCGGCCCACGGCGGGCAGAAAGGCCCGATCCCCCACCGTCGCCCACCCTTCAAGATGCGGCATCTTGTAGATGGGAAGCGGCTCGGCGCCATGCCCGTAGCCATCGAGAATTCGCCGCACGCCTGCCTTCGGATTCCAGAGATCGAGCAATGCGACGCCGTCTTCGCCGAACAGGCCCGCGGCGTAGTAGCGCCCGTCCGGTGTGATCATCCCGTCGTAGGGAAGCAGGCCGACGTCCCGGTAGCGGGTGATCTTAGGGGTCGCCGGATCGGTGATGTCGGCAGTCCAGATCTCGCCGGTGTCGTAGAGCGAAAAGGCGAGACCGTTGTCGGGCGTGTCGACCAGACCGACGACCTTGGAGCGCTTTCCACCCTCGCCGATGGCGGGAATCTCGGCCAACGGCGCCAGGCTGTCGGCATCGAACAGCCGGACGCCGCCTGGCTCGTAGTTCGAGACCGCGACGACGCGCCCGTTCTGCGAGATCGCGCCGCCGATGCTGTTGCCGGCCTGGATCACGCGCTTGACCAGGCGTCCGGCCAGGAGGTCGAGCTTGCTCAGCCCGCCGTCGCGGCCGAACACATAGGCGTATCTGGCGTCGCGGGAGAAGACGGCGGTCGCGTGCGACAGGTCGCCCAGCCCGTCGATGGCGTAGAGCCGCGACGGCGTGGACGTCTCGACGACGACAACGCGGCCAGCGGCTCTTTCCACCACGAGACCGAGATCGCCGGTCCCTCGCACCGATACCGCTGCCTCCTGCGCTGGAGCCGGGCCGGTCGCGATCATTCCGATCAGGGTTGCGACGATCGCCAGAGTCTTCATTTCCTTACCTGCCTCGCATCTGGTCGACGAGCCAGCGCGCTTCGCTTCGTGTCAGCTCGACTCCCCAGGGAGGCATCGGCGTCCCGCGGCGGCCGTTGAGAATCGTGTCGACGAGACTCTCGTCGTCCCGCTCGTCGAGCGCGATGGACGACAGGGCGGGGCCGAGCCCTCCCCGCCGCGTCAGGCCGTGACAGGAACCGCAATCGTGGTCGAGCAGCCGACGGAGTTCGGTCTGCCGCTGCACGCTCGGCAGTTCCGCGGCGACGCCGGAACCGATCAACGAAAGGGTCGCCGCAAGGGCAAGGGCCTCAAGCCACCACGAGCCGCGGACCACGATACTTCTCCGATACCGATGCGGCGACCAGCGGCGAAACCAGCTTCTCGCTCAACGCCACGACATGGCCGATCACGATGAGTGTCGGCGACTGGAACTCTTCGGCGAGGATCTTTTCGGCGATCGTCTCGATGGTCGCTCGGCAGATCCGCTGGCGGGGCGTGGTTCCGTCGGCGATGGCGGCCGCCGGCGTCGACGGATCCAGCCCCGCCGCGATCAGGCGGGCGCAGATGATGGGAAGCGTTGCGAGCCCCATGTAGACGACCAGGGTCGTCTGGGGGTCGGCGAGACCGTTCCAGTCGAGATCGAGATCGGTGTCTTCCCGACAGTGTCCGGTGACGAACCTGACGCCGGTCGCGAGGCCGCGATGGGTGAGCGGAATGCCGAAGGCGGCGGCGCAACCCGACGCCGAAGTGATGCCGGGGATCACCTCGAAGGGAATGCCGAGCCGGGAGAGGTGGGCGGCCTCCTCGCTGCCACGGCCGAAAACCAGAGGATCGCCGCCCTTGAGCCGGACGACCTTCTTTCCGGCGCGCGCGAGATCGGCGAGGAGAGCGTTGATCTGCTCCTGGGGGATGGGATGGCAGCCCGGCATCTTGCCGACATAGAGCCGTGCCGCGCCGGGTGGGACACGATCCAGGATTTCGGGCGAGACGAGGCGGTCATAGACGACTGCGTCAGCCTCGGCGAGGCGCTTCACCGCCTTCACCGTCAGGAGCTCGGGGTCGCCCGGGCCCGCTCCGACGAAGTGTACGCAGCCTCCGGTCACGAGTGCCTCCCTGCGGATGCGATCGGCGAGGCGGCGGCCACCGGCCGCCGCCTCGCATTCCTCAGTAGATGTCGTGCTGCGTGTTGAAGACGTTGAACTTGCCGGTCGGCGTGATCAGACGCGGATCCTTGATCACGGCCTTCAGCTTGCGCGTCTTGTCGTCGACGACGACGATCGCCGACTGCTGATTCTTGGCGTTCCACACCGAGAACCAGACCTCCGTCCCATCCTTGTTGTATTCGGGATGGACGACCCGTCGGACACCCTCGCTGATACCCGACCATTCGCCGATGGGCAGGATCTCGGGATCCTTGCCGAGATTGTCGAGATCGAACACGGCGACGGACGATGCGATGCTGGGCTCAGGATTGAGCGGCGTGTCGACCCAAAGGTTTCGGCTCTTGGGATGGGTCTTGATGAACAGGGAGCCGCCGCCCTGGCCGCTCAGGGTCTGGACGACCTTCCATGCATTGTCCTTGTGCTTGACCGGATCCGTGCCGATGAGCGAGATCGAGTCGTCGCCGAGATGGCCGGTCGCCCACACGGGCCCGAACTGCGGATGGATGAAGTTCGCCCCTCGGCCAGGATGCGGCGTTTTGCCGACCTTGATCAGCGCCGCCAGCTTCCGCTCCTTGAGGTCGGTCACCGCGATGGTGTCACGCGCGTTGGCCGCGACCAGGAAGTAGCGCTTGGTCGAGTCGAAGCCGCCGTCGTGAAGGAAGCGCTCGGAGTCGATCTCCGTCACCTGCAGGTTCTTGAGATCCTTGTAGTTGACGAGCTGGATCTTCCCCGTTTCCTTGACGTTGACGACGAACTCCGGGTGGTAGTGCGACGCAACGATCGCGGCGACGCGCGGCTCGGGGTGATACTCCTGGGTGTCGACCGTCATTCCGCGCGTGGAGACGACCTTGATCGGCTCCAGCGTGTCGCCATTCATGACGACGTACTGCGGGGGCCAATACGAGCCTGCGATCGCGAACTTGTCCTCGTAGCCTTTCATCTTCGAGGTATCGACCGAGCGTGCCTCCAGCCCGATCTTGATTTCGGCGACCGTATCGGGCGACTCCATCCAGAGGTCGATCAGGTTGATCTTGGCGTCGCGGCCGATGACGTAGAGATACCGTCCCGATGCAGACAGCCGCGAGATGTGGACCGCGTACCCGGTCTTGATGACGCTCGCGATCTTCTTACTCTTGCCGTCGATGAGGGCAACCTCGCCCGTATCACGCAGGGTGACCGAGAAGAGGTTGCTGACGTCGAGCTTGTTCTGCTTGGATTTCGGCCGCTTCTCCGGCGGAACCAGGATCTTCCAGCTCTGCTTGATCTCGGCCATGCCGTATTCCGGCGGCGTAGGCGGCTCGTTCAGCAGATACTTGACCATCACGTCGATCTGCTTTTCGGTCAGATCGCCCGACGTACCCCAGTTGGGCATGCCGGCCGGCGAACCATACGTGATGAAGTTCTTGAGGTGCTCGGCCCCGAGCTCCCGCGTGATCTTCGTCGTCAGCGGCTTGCCCGTCGCCCCCTTGCGCAGGACGCCATGACAGCCGGCACAACGCTCGAAGTAGATCTGCTTGGCGTCATTGAACTCGGCGTCCGTCAGGGCCGGAACACCGGCCTGGGCGCCAGGCCGGTCCGTCGGCATCTGCTTCAAGACGTCGAGGCTCGGTTGATACTGGCCGCCGGGACTCGTCTGGTGACCGGGTTGTGGCGCCTGCTGCGCCGTGGCGACGGTCCCGGCCAGAGCCAAAGCGGCGGTCAAGGTAGCGCCGGCAAGGAGCCGACGCGAGAGCCAAGCATGCAGGTCCATCGACCTTCTCCCCTGTTCGCGGATATGGGGGATTCCGTATCATCCTGCAGCGCGTGAGCGCCTTGACGATGGTCAAGTGCCGCAGGTGCTCGCTTGCGAACGGTTCCGCCACCAGTCCCGCGCCAGGGCGACCGCCGCCTCCTGGGTAGAGGCGCGTCGCAGAAGGCGGATCGCGATCGCCGCCGTTCCGGTGACGGCGGCTTCGGCGACGGAGTCTTCGATCTGTCCGTCCCACAGCGCGGCGATGTATCGCGGGTCGAGCGGTTGTTCGACCTGCTCGACCGGGCCGCGGACCATCGCTTCGAAAGTCTCCTCCGACGTCACCTCATCATGGAGAAAAAGGACATCGCACTCCTTCTCCGGACGCCGCTCGGCTTCGCCTCCCTCCCCTTTGAAGACCGCCATGTGCGGCTGGCGCAGCTGCGCCGCCGCGGCACGATGGACCGTCCGATAGGACGGATGTGCGACGCCGATCAGCTGGTGCGGCGCCCCGAGCGGGTTGAGCTGGCGCAGCGCCGTATTGAGCGGAGAACGCACCCCCAGCACCGACCTAAGCTTCAAGAGAGAGTCGAGACGGGAGGCGAAGCAGTCGAGTGGCAGGTAGGCGATCGACGTGCGCCGCACTTGCTCGCCGGCCTCTGCAAGGCTCGTCGAACGCGGAATCGACAGGACCTCCAGAATCTCCTCGGCGTGAAGTCGACCTGGCGCCTGCCCTGCGCTTCCGTGCAGAAGCACCCGGATTCCACGGTCAGCCAGCAACCGCGCCGCGACCAGATACCAAGGAAGCCGTCGCGTCTTGCCCGCGTAGGTTGGCCAGTCGATATCTATCGGGACGGTCTCCGCGGGGCGCATCAGGCTCGACCGTGCGGCCCGCACGATGCCGGCGATCTCCTCGGCCGTCTCGGTCTTGACCCGCAGCAGGCAGAGGAACGCTCCGAGTTGGATCGGCTCGACCTCATCGGAAAGAATCATCCGCATCGCCGCGAAGGCTTCGCTTTCGGTCAACGCCCGCGAGAGGTTCGGCCCCTTCCCGAGAATCCGAACGTAGGCGGCGAACGGATGCTCTTCCATCACGTTGCCTCCGGGACCAAGCGGACGAGGTCGGAGACGAGATCGGCGACGCACGCCGCCGACGGCGGCATTTCCGCGTACCAGATCGTCTTCCCCCGGCAGGCGACCGGCCCGCAGATCGCATCGACCGTCGCCGGCACCCGGCAACCCAGACCGAACAATGCCGGCACGTCGCATCTCACATGACTGGCATCGCTGAAGAAGACCGGCGCGACGACGACGGATGTCCCTGCAACGCGCGACACCCACGCGTCAGCCTTTGGCTCCCTGTCGAGGTAGAGCGCTTCGCTCAACCGGAACTCGGCTCGCAGGGAGCGCGCAAGCCCCTCGGCCGCACCCCGACCGCCCTCCGCCGCATGTCGGCTTCCATGGCCGATTGCCAGAAACGAAGTCCCGGCAGGATCGATCCCGGCGTTCGAGACGAGCGTCCTCAGTCGATGCGCGATCGACGACACGTAGCCGGGATGAGTTCCGATCGGAAGCATCTGACGAACGAGCTGCCGGGGCCGAAGTGCACCGGCATCGGCGATCGCCGCCGGGATGACGGACGCCGTGTAGTAGCCCTCGGCTGCGAACATCGGAAGGATGCGGATCTCGCGAACCTCGGACAACCTCGCCAGCACGTCCGGCAGGCTCGGCGATCCGCGGAGAAACGCGGTCTCGATCGGCCCTGTGCCCGGCCGGCCGCGCAGCCGATCCGCCAGAATGTCGATGGAGGCGCCGGCGGAGCCTTCGGACGCCGATCCGTGGGCCACCAGCACGATCGCCGGAGCCGAGCCCGTCTGCGGCCGTCCAAGCAACCCGGTCATGCCGACTCCACGAGCGTGCTCGAAAACTGCGTCACCTCGCGGCGAGGCTAGGCGTGGCCACGCCGCATCGCCTTGACGAAGGTCAATTCGTCGAACCCGGATACGTGCAAGTCTTGCCCACGCATTCGACTGCTTGAGGTGCCATGGGGCCTCTCACTTTCTCGGAACCGAAGACCGAATTTCTGCTGCAACTTAAGAGAGTTGCGCCGTTCATGGCTCTTCGCCCCGAGGATTTTCCTCTGCTGGTTTCGGGCGCGCGCCAGGCGGTCGCCGCGCCCGGCACCGCGCTGACGACCGGCAGGGAAACACTTCTTGTCGTTCTCGAAGGCGCGATCTGCCTGCTGCGTCGCCTGCCCGGCTATGAGCATCGATGCCTGGTAGAGATTTCCGATGCACCGTGCCTGTTCGGGGAAGCGGCACTCTTCGACGACAAGGCCGTCCCCATCGAGGCGGAAGTCCTGCGCCGGGCCTCGATCATTGAGCTTCGGGCTTCCGCGGTCCGGCGATGCCTCAACAACAGCCCGTCGGCGCAGCTCAGGATGCTGGCCTACATGTCCGCCTCGCTGAAGCGGCTCGTGAACCAGATCACCATGCTCAAGCTCATGACCGGCCCCCGGCGCTTGGCCCAGTTCCTAATCTCTCTTGCCGATCAGTCCGCGCACGGGGCCGGGATCGACCTTCCTTTCGAAAAGAAGACCCTTGCGGCCCTGCTCGGGATGACGCCTGAAAGCCTGTCGCGCGCCTTCAATCGACTGAAATCGCTGGGCGTCAGCACCGAACGAAGCGGCTCCATTTCCATCGAGGATGTTGAACGGCTCCGGCAATTCGTCGAAGCTGAGTCCGCCTACTAGGGTACGAGACTACAGGCTCATGGAACGCCGGACGATGCCAGTTGCGAACGCCTTGCACCGCCTGTCGGCGCAAGACTTCGACCTCGTTCGCGCGATCCACATGTTCGACGGCCTGGAGGCGGTAGTCGTCGACCGGCTGATCGGGCACGCCGCCGCCGAAACCTCCGACGAAGCGCGGCATCTGTTCTCTGCCGGCGACCCTGCGGATCACTTCTTCATCGTTCTCGACGGGCGCGTCCGGCTCTATGCGCTGACTCCTCAGGGGCGACAGACGACGATCTCCTTCATCGAAGCCGGATTCAGCTTTGCCGAAGCCGCGATATTCGGCATGCGGTTCTTCCCGGTGAACGCCGAGGCATCCGCCGGCACTCGGCTGGTTCGCGTATCGCGAGCTTCGTTCGTCGCCGAACTCGGTGCTGACCCGAATCTTCCCTTCAAAATGATGGCGGCCTTGGCCCGCTGGCGGTCGCGGCTCATCGATGTCGTCGCGGAGCTGAAGGTTCGCTCTCCGAGCCAGCGCTTCGCCGCAGTCCTGCTGTCGCTGACGGACCGCACAAGCGGGCCGGCCGACGTGCCCTTGCCCATCAGCAAGTCGGCCCTTGCCAACCGCATCGGCATCGCACCGGAGAGCCTGTCGAGGGTCTTCGTCCGCATGCAGGATTTGGGCGTCTCGGTCGACGGCCCTTTGATCCGGATCAGCGACGTGACGACGTTGCGCGAGCACTGCCACCCGTCGAGGGAAGAGCTCTAGCCTCGTCCCCGGTCGCTACGGACGAACCAGCCGCCTGCTGGCGTCGTCGACCTGCATCTATCCCTTGCACCCCGGGCTTGATAAGTTGGTTCGCAACGCTTTCGCGCGCATTGCACCGCCATACCCTCCCCCATGATCGAAGACATAAACAAGCGAGACGACGGAAGCTCGCTCGAGACCGACCTCTGCATCGTCGGCGCGGGTGCAGCAGGCATCTCGCTCGCCCTGCAATTCATCCATTCCGATCGCCGCGTCATCCTGCTGGAAGCCGGATCATTCCGCGCCGACGAGGCGACCCAGTCGCTCTACGCGGGCACGGTCGCGAACGAGCGCCTGCATGCCCCGCCGGACAGATTCCGCCAGCGACGATTCGGCGGCTCGACCACGATCTGGGGCGGGCGCTGCATGCCCTTCGATCCGATCGACTTCGAAGCCCGTCCGTACATCCAGGGTCCAGGCTGGCCCTTCGGGCGCGAGGTGCTCGATCCCTACTACCGCCTGGCCAACGAACTTTGCGAGGCCGGGGACTTCGCTTACACCGCCGAGGAGGCCTTTCCCTCCGGGATGCGCGAGATCATCGAGGGATTCCGCAGCGATCGGGTGAGCTCCAACACGCTTGAGCGCTTCAGCCGCCCGACTGACTTCGGCCGCATCTATGGCAAGGCTCTCGCCGCCGCCAACAACATCCGCGTTCTCCTGAACGCCAACGTGACGCGTCTGCAGGCCTCGGAGGGAGGCGAGCGCATCGAGTCGCTCGAAGTCCGCAGCATCGCGGGCAAGCGCTTCACCGTCCGCGCGAGCCAGTTCGTGCTGGCGACGGGTGGAATCGAAGTGCCGCGTCTGCTCCTGGCTTCGAACGACGTGCACAAGGCAGGCATCGGCAACGGGACCGATCTCGTCGGCCGTACCTATATGTGCCACGTCGCGGGGACCATGGGCGAACTCACGGTCACGCTTCCGGCCTCGGCGGTCTCGCACGGCTATGAGATCTCGGCCGACGGAATCTACTGCCGGCGTCGCTTTGCGGTGAACGCCGCGACTCAGAGGGCGCTCGGCATCGGCAACATCGTCGCGCGCCTGCACCATCCGCGCATCACCGACCCGTCTCACGGCTCGGGCGTGCTCTCGGCGCTCTACCTGATTCTTCCCCTGATCAGCTACGAGTACGGGAAGCGCTTCCGGGACGAGGATCCGGGATCAGCGACACGCTGGCTCGGCCACGTACGGAATGTCGTCTCCGATGCGTTCGGCACCGCCGGCTTCTTCTACACGATGCTGACCAAGCGGGTTCTCGCCAGCCGCAAGTTCCCTTCCGTCATCGTGCGGCCGAAATCCAACCGCTACTCGGTCGAGTTCCATGCCGAGCAGGAGCCGAATCCAGCGAGCCGGATCACGCTCTCGAACGGCACGGACCGGCTGGGTGTACCGCAGGTCCGAATCGACTGGCGATATACGCCGACGGACATCCGCACGGTGGCCCTCGCCTACGAGGTCATGGCGGAAGAGTTCGCCCGGTCCGGCTGCGGTCATCTGGACTTCGACCGCGCCAGGGTCGAGGAGATCGCGATGCACGATGGCGCCTATGGCGGACATCATCTCGGCACCGCACGCATGGGGACCACGCCGTCGACGGGCGTGGTCGACGCGGACTGCAAGGTTCACGGGATAGCCAATCTCCACGTCGCCGGCGGAGCGGTGTTCCCCACCTCCAGCCAGGCGAACCCGACGCTCACCATCGTCGCGCTCGCGCTCCGGCTTGCCGAGCGTCTCAAGGGGCTGGGCTAGCGTCGATCGCCGAATCGGCCTCATCTTCCTCGTGACGCCGCCGATTTCGACTATAAGGAACGGTGACGGTCGCCGATCATGGTCGACGGGGATGGGATGCGCGACGCTGACGAGATTCCGGTCGTCGACTTTCTCGGCCTCCGCTTTCACGATCTCGACGTCGCCCAGGCCGCACGGGTGATCGTGTCGCGCGATCCCGACGCGCCGTTCGCGTATGTCGTGACGCCTAACGCCCAGCATGTCGTCCATTTCGCCCGGGGTCACGAGCCCTGGCTGCAGAACCTGAAGGACGCCTGGCTGGTCCTGGTCGACGGGCGCATCATGCCAATGCTCGCGCGCCGTCTGTTCGGGCGTCGCCTGCCGGTCGCTTCGGGGAGCGACCTCACCGTCGAAATGCTGAAGCATCACATTCGGCCGGACGACCCGGTCACCGTGATCGGCGGCGGTCCGGCCCTCGGGCCGGAACTCGTCCGCCAGTTCGGCCTCACCAGACTCGCCCTCCACGATCCGCCGATGGGCTACATCGGCAACCCGGTCGAAGTCGAGAAGTGCATCGACTTCCTGGCCGCGCATCCCGCACGCTACGTCTTCCTTGCCACCGGCGCCCCCCGCTCGGAGACCCTGGCACGCGCCGTTGCCCGTCGCGGCGGCATCCGCGGTGTCGGTCTCTGCATCGGCGGCTCCTTGCTGTTCGCGACCGGGCTGGTCAAACGGGCGCCGGTCTGGATGCAAAGGGCCGGCCTCGAAGCCGTGCACCGCCTCTGGCAGCACCCGAGGACACATCTCCGGCGCATCTTCCTCGAGTCGCTGCCGGTCGTCTGGATCTTCCTGAGGGCTCGTCTCGGCGGCCGCGGCATTCTTCCCGGCGCTCGGCCGCCCGCGTGACGACGGCACTGGGACGCGGGCGGATCGGCGCCCCGGGTATCCTCAGGGGCCGCATTCTGCCGCCGATGCCCGGTGCCGCTCGAGCACCAGCCATCCGGCCCGACGAAAACATCTTCCGTCGGCACAAGGAGCTTCTGCTGTTCGTGACACTGCCGCTCTGGGGGCAGCTGTTCCACTACCTGATCGACGTCGGGCCCTTCTACTACCTGTCGAAAGCCTGGCCGTTCGTGACCCTGCCGCTCGCGGCCTACGCGGTGTTCCGCGTCCGCTCGTCCTTCCACACGCTTTACCTTCTGACGATCGTCTACGCGATCGGCGTCACACCGGTGCTGTCGATGATCTGGCTGGACAACGGCATCTTCGACGCCTTCACCACCACCATCAAGGTATGGCCGCTGACCTACTACTTCAGCATGCTCGCCTTCCTGGTGCTGCTGGCGCCGACGCCGGGCCAGATCACGCAGACGATCATCAGACTGGCGATCGCGACATACGTGATCATGTGGGTTCTGTGGCTCATCGTGCCGGTCAGCTTCTATGCCAGCGACTCGACGATCTCGAAGCTGTTCATGTACGAGATCGAGCGCGGCTATCGCATCTACATGCCGGTCACCTTCGGCATTATCCTGACCTTCTATCTCGCGACCCGGCTCGCCGACGAACCCAGGCTCTGGATGGTCCTGGCCATCCTCTTCATGCTCGCGAGCCTGGTCTACATCTACAAGCAGCGCCTCGCGATCGTCGCGACGCTCGCGGTGATCGGCATCACCTACGTGTTCCGCCTCCCAGTCCTGCTCCGAAGCATCTTCGTCGTGCTCGGCATCATCGCCAGCATCGCGATCGCGATCGCGATATTCGCGAATCTCGACAAGATCATGGACTTCCTCGGTGCATCGCTCAGCGTGAGGCAGCATTCGACGGGGCTGGTCACCGAGTACCTAGTGAACGAGCCGCTCAGATGGATCTTCGGTGTCGGAGGTACGACACGGTTCGGCGGCGCCACGCTGGCCCAGCTCTTCGGCTCCGCCAGCTTCTACCTGGCCGACCTCGGATGGCTCGGCGTCCTCTTCGAGTACGGGCTCATCGGATCGCTGATGATATTCGCGCTCTACGTCGTCGCTGTCCGCCTGCCGGCAACCACCGAATGGGGCGATGCCAGGGACTCGGCGATGACCAACGCGCTCCGCGCGTACGTGCTCTACCTGCTGCTGACCAGCAGCATCTATTCGGCCGTCTTCGTCCCCGGCGAGCTGGCGGCCATCACCGCACTGTTCCTCTACATGCGGCGCGGACCGACCGCCCCGTCGCATGCGACCTACATGCGCGCGACCTAGTTGCCGCGCTGGTTGTCGATCGTATAGCTGAACGACCTCTGGAAAGGCACGACGCGGTTGATGAACTGCTCGACCCAGAGGCCGAGCTCCGCGATGCGCGTCTTCGGGACGAACAGGATGTCGCCGGCGAGAATGCGCGGATCCTCGACCGGGCGGCCCTCGAGCAGAGCGTGGACATCGACGAGCTTCAGCATGCCGCGGCCGTCGGGGCTGCGCCGGATCAGGATGACCTCGTCGATGCGGCCGGTATCGGTCGATCCTGACGCGAGTTGAAGCGCCGAGACCGCGCCGATCGGGCCGGTCACCGGATAGGCCCCGGGGATCCTGACTTCGCCGCCGATATAGACCTTCGCCGACGCCGGATCGATCACCTCGACCACGACCTCCGGATTGCGCAGCCTGGTCCCGGACTTCTCGACGATCATCGCCGAGGCTTCGCCCGGGGAGAGGCCGGCGACGACGACGTCGCCCGCGGCACGAAGGGTCAGGGCGCCGTCCGGCCGCACCAGGCCTTCCTGCGACATCTCCGGCGTCAGCGGAAACGTCACCCGGATCTTGTCGCCTTCGCCGATGCGGTAGCCCGGCACGGCGCTCGACCATGGTGCGAAACGCGCGAGCGACGGATCGGCCGAGCGCGGATCGCCGGCGACACGCGTTTCCCTCGGCGTGATCGACTGGCCCGTGCCGCTGCACGAGCCCAGCAGAACGGACAGCGCGAGGAGAGCGAGCGCGGGTCGGATCAGAGCCATCGATAGATCATCCGTGGAACGCTGAACCGGCGTCCGGTGACGACGGCGCCGAAAATATCGCCGCCCGCCTCCAGCAGCTGGTCGCGAAGACGGGCGGCCGACGGCGCGCGCGTATGTTCGGCACGGATCGCCATGATCGATCCCTCGACCGCCTTCGCAAGCCGGAGCGCCACCAGCGACTCCCGCGTCGCCGGCGCGTCCACGACGATCATCTCGTAGTCGGTGCGAAGCCGGGTCAGGATGTCGTTGAGCGTGCGGGCGTCGATGCGGAGCCAGTTGATCGGCCCCTTGGTCGCGCGATAGGTCACCTGCAGGCGCGGCACCTCGGTCTGTGCGGTCAGGATGTCGCCGTTCCCGACGGGCACGGGTTCCTTGCCCTTGAAGCGTTTCCACTGGCCGTCGCCGTCGCCGTTGAGGTCGAGGATGACGACGCGCTTGTTCTGGCCTTCGGCCAGCTCGCAGGCGAGTGCCGCGGCCACGGCCGATCGACGCTCGGCCCGGGTCGACGAGACGACCTGAATCACCACTGCACCGCTCGGCGTCTTGCTCCGCGTCGGAGCGATCTGGGCCGCGAGGAAGACGATCTGCGCTTGCCCGTCCTGGGTAGAGAAGCCGTCTCCGTCGGAGAAGCTGGCGAGCACGGGCAATCCGAGCCTGCGCGTGACCTCCTCGGGCATGAGGAAGGTCTGGCGATTCCACGACACCAGCATGGTCAGGACGCCGGCGAGCATGATGCCGCCGATGACCGACGCGGCGGCAATGCTCGGGCCGTTGCTCCGGCCGCGGACCGACGCGTCGGCGCGGTCGACGACGCGGATGGTGGCGCCGCGCGAGTCCACGGAGGCTTCCTCGAACGTCGCCACCTCGGCCCGCTGGCTCGCTTCCTTGTAGAGCTGCTCGAAGATCTGACGTGACCGCTCGAGGTTCTGGAAAGCGCCCTCGGCGACACGAAGCTGCTCGATGCGCATCTTCGATTCCTCGACCTGCCGATCGAGCTCGACGACGGAGCGGATCGCCGCATCCGCCTCGACCCGGCGCTGGTAGAGGTTGTTCGTCATCATATCGAGGGTCGGGTTCCGGACCTCTCGCTTGGTCGAGGAGTCGCGGCGAGGCTGGCGCTTGATGTCTTCCAGCACCTGGATCTGGCGGTTGAGCTCCTCGATGCGCGGCTCGCTGTCCTGGTAGCGCAGCTTGAGCGTGTCGCGCTCGAGCCGCAGCTTGGTGAGGACGTTGTCGGTCTCGTCGTTGTCGACCTTGTCGGTCCGCTCGCTGTAATCGAAGACGCTGCCCGGCAGCTCGCGAAGGCGCCGCTCCGTCGAGGCGACCTGGGCGATGGCGGCCTCGCGGCGCTCGATCTGGACGAGGCGCCGCTGGATGACGCTGTCGTAGATGCGGAGCGCCAGCAGAACATCCTGGTCGAGAGAGATGATGTTGAACTCGGCTTTTTTTGCACGGATCTCGGCTTCGACCGCGCGAAGCTGGGTGAGATAGCCCTCGGCCCGGGCGCGAAGGACGGGCGAGCGCGCGGTCCGATAGATCTCGGCGCGGCGCTCCAGGTACACCTCGAGAAGCGTGTCGACGGCCAGAAGCGCGACGTCGCGCGAGACGTGGTCGTAGGAGACGGTGAGCAGGTTGGAGGTCGTCTCGGCCGCGACCGTGAGGGCGCGGAGAACCACGTCGATCGTGATCTCCTGGCGCTGATTCGGAGGGTAGGCCGGCAGCAATCCGAAGAATCGGGGACGCGCGATCTCCGGGTAGAGCACGTCCGGCCCGATCTTCTCGACCATGGCCCGGACGATGCCGCGGTCGCGAATCAGCTCCGCCTCGGCCTGGGTCGCACGGGCCGAGTCGAAAGGCAGCAAGGCACCGCCGAGAGCGCCGGCGATCCCGGCATCGCGCGGCAGGACCAGCACCTGGGAGCGCGCGGTATACAGCACCGGGCTCATGACCATCGCCGCAACGCCGCCCATCGCCGCGAGCAGCACGACGACGACGATCATCCGCCAGTGATAGGAGGCGACGATGACGAGGTCGCGGAAAGACGCACCAGAGGCCGCTGCAGCCCGCCCGAGGCCCTGAACCGGGCCGTTGGCGACGGTGACCGTCATGCGGTCGCGTCTCGAGGGGAGGACATGAATCGAGCGGGAGAGAGGCGCATTGGGGGCGTCCAGCGGCGGGCGTCACGCCCCACTCGCTTGCTCGGGCTGCCCCCCGGCCGCCGCGCGCCGCCTCTCATCGAATTGCCCTAAACTTTCTTTGCTATCGAGCTAAATTGGACCATACCTTCACGATCCACCGGTCGCACGCGATTCCAGGCTTCCGGGCACAAGATTTTGTAGCAAGGCCTCGCTTTGTATCAAAGGGTTTACCTGATCGGGCTCTCTCCCCGATGAAGATCCGATCGCGAGTCCTGCTCAATTCGGTCGCGAGCCTCGCGGTCCGTGCCATCGAAGTCGGCGCCAAGCTGGGCCTCTACGTCGTCGCAGCGAAGCTTCTGGGAGTCGCCGGCAGCGGCCTCTTGTTCCTCGCGATGACCTGGGGCCACCTGGCCGCCACCCTGTCCCGCCTCGGCATCGAGCGGGCGCTGATGCGCCTGGTCGCGAGCGAACTCGCCGTGGCGCAAGGAGACAGTGCACGACGGCACATCCTTCGCGGCGTCGCCATCGTCGCCGGCATCAGCCTCGCGCTCGGCACCGCGACACATTTCGCCGCTCCTTTCGCCGCTGAGATCCTGTTCCATGACGTCGGCGCTGCATCGCCGCTTGCCGCCAGCGGCTTCGTCATCCCGGCGATGGCGGTCGCCTTTACGCTGACCCACGTGCTTGCCGGCCTCGAGCGGACGACGGTGTCGCAGCTGCTGCAAAACGTCTTCTGGCCGATTGGAATGCTGCTCGCCCTCGCCTTCGGCGCGCGCGAGCCGGCCGAGGTCATCCACCTCCTGGCCGCGACGATGACCGTCGTTTGTATCGTCGCCACTGCCTGGATCCTCGCCGACCGCGCCAAGCTCGCCCGCGACGAGCCGCTGCCGCCCGGCATCGCGCTGCTGCCCTCGCTCCGTGCCACGGCCGCGCCGCTCTACGTCGTCGAGCTCGTGCAGGTCTCGATCGCCTCGCTGCCGACCCTGATGCTGGGCGTCTTCGCCAATACCGCTGCGGTCAGCGTTTTCAGCATCGCGCAACGTGCATCGATGCTGGTTCACGTCGTGCTGCTCAGTCTCGGAACGGTCGCATCGCCGCGCTTTGCCGCCCTGCATCGCACGAACGATTCAGAAGGCTTGAGCCGGCTCAATCGACAGATGCAGATCGCCGGGACCGTGATGGGCGGCGGCGTCTGCCTCGTGCTCGCGGTCGGCGGCGGCCCGCTGCTGTCCTTGATCGGTCCCAGCTTCGCCGGCGGGGCATATCTCCTGGCGATCATGGCGGCCGGACAGTTCGTCAGCGCCCTCTACGCGACCCAGGACCTCCTTCTGGCGATGACCGGGAACGGCGCCGCGCTCCGGATCCTCAATCTCCTGCAACTCGCGGTCATGCTCTTGCTGTCGATCCCGCTGATCGCGCATCTCGGCGCCGCCGGCGCCGCCCTCGTCACCGCGCTGGTCACCGCGCAAGGCGGCATCGGCACGGCCGCGGCCGCGCGTCTTCTCATTCCCGAGGCGTCGACCTACTTCGCCCCGACGCTCCCGCGCGCCCTTCATTCCTCGCTCGGAAAGACCTCGACATGACCGCCATCTCGGCAGGGCCGGCGCCTCCGCGCGACGCAGCAGGTCGTCCGTCGCTCTACTCGCACGGACTCCTCAACACCTGCCTCAAGTTCGGCGACATCGCCTGCCTCGGCCTCGCGGGCGCCGTCGCCGCCGCGGTCGCTCCCGGATTGACGCTGGGTCAGTCCCTGCTGCTGTCTCTGATGGCGCTGGTTCCGTACCGGCTGTTCAGCGGCAACCGCCGCGTCTATCGCTGGGACCGCTATACCTCGATCCTTTGGGACGCAGCCGATGTCGCGATCGGGCTCGCGGTCGGCACCGCGGTCGCCTTTCTGTTCGTCGCTGCCTTCTCCGACCATGCCGACGCGACACGGTGGGCGGCCGCCTGGATCGCCTTCGCCTTCATCGGAACGATGGGCTCCAGGCTTGCGCTCCGTGCCGTCGCCTCCGTTCTACGCGCCCGCGGCGCCCTCACCCAGCGTGTCGCCATCGTCGGCGCGGGCGAGGAAGGCCGGGCGGTCGTCCAGCAGCTGCTCCGGCGGCAGCAGCGCGGCGAGCACCAGGAAATCATCGGCATCTTCGACGAGCGCGCCGATCGCACCAACAACGAGATCAGCGGCATACCGGTCACCCGCGGCATCGAGCCGCTGATCGAGCTGTCCCGCGCCTCGCCCGTCGACGTCATCGTCGTCGCGCTGCCTACCCACGCGCACCAGCGTATCGCCGACCTCATGAAGCGGCTCAACTCGATCCCCGCGGACATGTTGCTGCTGATGGAGATCAATCGCCTGGGGCTCGAGGAGATAAAGGTCCGCAACGTCGGCGGCTATTCCTTCCTGCAAATGACCCGACGGCCGCTGATCGGCTCGCTCGTGCTGTTCAAGGCGATCGAGGACTATGTCGTCGCTTCGATCGGCATCCTGCTGACGGCGCCGATCATGATCGCAACGGCCATCCTGATCCGCCTCGAGGGCCCCGGACCTATCTTCTTCCGCCAGCGGCGTGTGGGCTTCAACCACCGCGAGTTCGACATGCTGAAGTTCCGCTCGATGGCGGTGGATCCGACCGACGACGGGTCCAAGGGAACGATGGTCAACGATCCACGCATCACGCGGATCGGACGCTTCATCCGCCGGACCAGCATCGACGAGCTCCCGCAGCTCTTCAACGTGCTGCAGGGTCACATGTCGGTGGTCGGGCCGCGTGCGCATGTGCCGGGCATGTTGGTCGACGACAAGGTCTACACCCAGGCCGTGATCGAGTACGCCGCCCGCCACCGCGTCAAGCCGGGCATCACGGGCTGGGCGCAGATCAACGGCATGCGTGGCGGCATCCATACCGAGGAGCGCGCCCAGCGCAGCGTCGAGCTCGACCTCGAATACATCGAGAGCTGGTCGGTGTGGCTCGACATCGTCATCATGGCGCGCACCGTTCTCGGAGGCCTATGGGGGCGCAACGTCTTCTGACGTCGATGCTCGCCGTCCGGGCGCTGCTGGCTCTCTCGCTGCTTGCCGCCGCGCCGGCGCGGGCCGAGGCGCCGCTGCTGATGGGCTTCTACGAGACCTGGTCGGAACCGGCGAACCAGCCGGCCGAGAAGACCCGCTTCGCGCGGCTGCCCGCCGGCATCGACATCGTCGCTCTCGCCTTCGCCAAGCCTGACCTCGACTTTCCCGGCGGCACGGATCTCAAGGGCACGGGCCTCGAGGTTCCGTTCGATGCGACCGTGATGGCGAAGGCGATCTCGCTCTACCGAAGGCGCTCTCCGGGGACCCGCGTCCTGCTGTCGCTGGGCGGCGCCGTCTACGAACGATGGGACCGTTACGATCCGACGGCCGCCGCCCGGCTGGTCGAAGCGCTCGGGCTCGACGGCATCGACCTCGACTACGAACCCCTGAACCCGGCCTGCCGCCCGGAGGCCGGGAGCGTGACGTGCGAGAGCGATGCCGTCTGGCGCGATCTGATCCGGCGAACCCGCACCGCTCTGCCCCGACCGATGCTGCTCACGCTCCAGGCCTGGAGCATCGGCGCATATGGCGCTGGCCGTTTCATCGACGCGCCGCCCGCCGGCCGGCATGCCGGATCGATGCTGTGGCTCGCCCGCGATCCGATCGCGAAGGAAGTCGATCTCGTCTCGATCACGGCCTACGACGCCGGCTTGCGCTTCGATCCTCTCGAAGCCTTCGCGGCCTATCGCGCGATATGGCCCGGCCCGCTGCTGCTCGGCGAGCGGATCGGCGCCGATGCCGGTCAAGGCCCGTCACCCACCGCGCGCACGCTCAAGGCTCATGCCCTGAAGGTCGCCCGCGACGCGAGCGCCGGACTGATGCTCTATACGCTTGTGCCGCGGAGCCGACATCGGCCGTCCAAGGTCGCGCTCGACGGCCAGGCGGCCGTGGCGATCATTTGCAGTGCGTGGAAGAAGCGCGGGTGCGCCGCCGACTAGACGCGGTGCGTTCCGACGGACCTCCGCAGGAAGTCGGGCTGATCCCGGCGCTGCTATTGGTCGCCGCGACCGATCGCGAGCTCGCGTGCCGACGACCTTTCGCTCCAGGCACCGGTCGGACAGCTGACTTCTTTCCGACGCTTCGCCGAGCGCCCAGGAAGCAAAGGAACGCGGCGTGACCTGCGCCAGCGAAGAGTTCCTGCTGATGGCGACGATTCAGAACCTCTGACGCCTGGCGAGGCTTGCCGGCCGATCACTGCCGCCCCGGGCGGGAGTCGACCACTCGAAGCCCCATTTCAACATCCGCAGCGAAAGGCACTTAGAGCCTGGACTTCGGCAACCCCATCGAGGCCGGGAAAAGAACGAAGTCGAAATGAGCGGTCGGAATGCAGTCAGACTGATAGCTGAGTGCTGGCGTCCCCAACGGGATTCGAACCCGTGTTACCAACGTGAAAGGCTGGTGTCCTAGGCCTCTAGACGATGGGGACGGCGGGGCGGAGATACCCTTGCCGGGCGCCAATTGCAAGCGTGGCGGGCGTTTCGCTCAGGCCGGAACCGGCTGGGCCGGGCGGCGGGGCGGAGGGCATCCTCCGCCGGCGGTGTCCAGTTCCTCCCCCCCTCCTTCCCGGAAGCCCATGTCGACGCCGATCCGCGTCGCGCTTCTTTGCCTCTGCACCGCGGCCGCCGGGGCCTTCGGCAACGTCCTGGTACGCCTGATGAGCGCCGAGCTGGATGCGCTCGAGACCGCCTTTCTCCGCAACCTGTTCGGCTTCGTCAGCGCCGCGCTGCTGCTGCCCTTCATGGCGGCGCCGGGCCAGTCGGTCCTGGCTGGCGCCTTCGCGATCTCCTGGCGGATGTGGGTGGCGGCCGCCCTGAACCTGACTTCGATGTTCTGCTTCTTCACCGCGGTCGCACTGATGGCCCTCGGCGACCTGACCGCGATCTCCTTCGCCTCGCCGATCTGGTGGACATTGGGCGGCGCCATCCTGTTCCGAGAGACCGTCACCCGCAGCCGATGGATCGCGACCCTGGGCGGCGTCATAGGCGTGCTGGTCATGCTCCGCCCGGGTCTCGGCGCGATCTCGCCGCCGGCGCTTCTGGTGCTGCTCGGCACGGTCGCCTATGCGCTGTCGAGCCTGACGGTGAAGGCGGCGAGTCGGCACCAGCCGGCGCTGGTGATCGTGCTGCAGCTCTCGGTGATGATGACGGCCGTCTCCTTCGTCCCGGCGCTGACCGTCTGGCGCTGGCCGAGCCCGGAGGTCTGGATCTACGGCGCGCTCGTCGGCACGCTGGCGACCGTCGGCTGGACCACGCTGACCCGGGCGTTGGCGGTGGCGGACGCTTCCTCCATCGCGCCGTACGATTTCGCCCGGCTGCCCTTCACGATCATCCCCGCGTTCCTGATGTTCGGCGAGGTGCCGGACGCCTTCGCGATGCTGGGATCGGCGATCATCTTCGCCGCCGCTCTCTACGCCTCGCGCCAGGAGATGAAGGCCAGCCGCTAGGCGGCCGGCGCCGCATCCTCGATGTGGAGCTGCGCCTGCCGGCGGCCGTTCCAGGTATCGAGCCTGAGCTTGCCGGCGACATGCAGCGCCGATCCCCGTGCCTGCAGCAAGGCGGTACCCAGGCCGTTCTCGAGCGAGCGGAACGCGATGCCGCGGAGCCTGGCGCCGTCGGCGCCCGTCATCACGCAGGACACGTGCTTTTCACCGACCACGTCGGCCTTCACGATCCTGACGCCGGTCATCGCGAAGCGCGGCTCGGAATTGCCGGCACCGAAGGGCCCCACCGACTGCACCATCTCCACCAGCTCCGGCGTCGCCGCCGCCGGCGCCAGCGCACCGTCGAACCCCAGGCTCTGCACCGGATCGATGGCGGAGAGCTGCGCCTTCATATGCTCGCCGAGAAAATGCGCCAGATCGGCGATGCGCTCCGCCGCGACCGTGAAGCCGGCCGCCATCGCGTGGCCGCCGCCGTTGATCAGCAACCCTGCCTGGCGGGCGGCGATCACCGCGGGGCCTAGCGCGGCACCGGCGATCGAGCGGCCCGAGCCCTTGCCGATGCCGTTCTCGATCGAGACGATGCAGACCGGGCGGTTGAACTGGTCCTTGATCCGGCTCGCGACGATGCCGATGACGCCGGCATGCCAACCTTCGGAGCCGATCACGAGCACGGGCGCATCGCCGGCTTCCGCCGCGCGCACCATCGCCTGTTCGAGCACCATCGCCTCGATCGCCTGGCGCTCGGCATTGAAGCGGTCGAGCTCGGCCGCGATCGCCTTGGCCTCGCCGGCATCGTCGGCGGCGAGAAGGCGGGCGCCGAGGTCGGAGCGGCCGACACGGCCGCCCGCGTTGACGCGAGGGCCCAGCAGATACCCCAGGTGATAGGCTTCCGGCTCGGTCTGCATGCGCGAGACGTCGGCCAGCGCCGCCAAGCCCGCATTCGCGCGCCGCTTCAGCACCTTCAAGCCTTGCGCCACCAGCGCACGGTTGACTCCGACGAGCGGAACCACGTCGCAGACGGTGCCGAGCGCCACGAGATCCAGCCAGGCCAGCGGATCCGGCTCCGGGCGCGAGGCAAACCAGCCGGCCTTCCTCAGCGCCCGGTTGAGCCCGACGACCAGAAGGAAGGTGACGCCGACGGCGGCCAGGGTCCGGTGCGGGCTCGACTCGTCGAGACGGTTCGGATTCACCACCGCGAGGGCTTCGGGCAACGTCGGCTCGGCGGTGTGGTGATCGATCACCACCACATCGAGCCCGCACGACTTCGCTTCGGACAACGCGTCGAAGGCAGTCGTGCCGCAGTCGACGGTGATCGCGACCGCCGCGCCCTCCGCCTTCAGCTTCCGGAGCGCCGGCGCGTTCGGACCGTAGCCTTCGGTCATGCGGTCCGGGATATAGACGCGGACCCTGCCCCCGACGCTGGCGAGATATCGGTGCAGCAGCGCCGACGACGTGGCGCCGTCGACGTCGTAGTCGCCGAAGATCGCGATCAGCTCGCCGCTCTTCACGGCGGCCACCAGACGGTCGACCGCCTTCTCCATGTCGAGGAGATGGCTCGGATCCGGCAGCCAGTCGCGCAACGTCGGCTTCAGAAAGCGGTCGGCCTCGTCGGCAGCGATCTCGCGCGCAGCGAGCAGGCGCGCGATCAGCTCGGGCACGCCGAGGCGCTGCGCCAGCTGGAGCGAGAGACGGTCGTCGCCTGTGCCGCGTGCGCGCCAGCGCCGCCCGGTGACCGAGCGTTCGACCCCGAGGAAGGGGCCGGTCAACGGCTCATCCCTTCGGGTCGGCGCTCGGCTTGCGGACGAGGTCGTGCTCGGCCTCGATCGTACGGACCGTGCCGGTCTTGGAGCGCATCACCAGCGAGCTGGTCAGGATCGAGTTGCCGACCCGGCGGACGCCGCGGACCATCGAGCCGTCGGTGACGCCGGTGGCCGCGAACATCACGTCGCCCTTGGCGAGGTCGAGCATGCTGTACTTGCGGTTGAGGTCCTTGATGCCGAGCTTGGCGGCGCGGGACTTCTCGTCGTCGTTGCGGAACAGCAGCCGGCCCTGCATCTGGCCGCCGATGCATCGGAGCGCCGCGGCGGCGAGCACGCCTTCCGGCGCGCCGCCCGAGCCCATGTAGATGTCGACGCCTGCTTCCGGCTTCGCCGTCGCGATCACGCCCGACACGTCGCCGTCGGAGATCAGCATGATGCGGGCGCCGGCTTCGCGCGTCTTGGCGATCAGCTCGGCATGGCGCGGGCGGTCGAGGATGCAGGCGACGAGGTCGGAGACGTCGACCTTCTTCGCCTTGGCCAGCGACTTCAGGTTCTTGACCGGCCCCTCGTCGAGATCGACGACACCCTCCGGCAGGCCGCCGCCGACCGCGAGCTTGTCCATGTAGACGTCGGGCGCGTTGAGGAAGTGGCCGTGATCGGCCATCGCGATCACCGCCAGCGCGTTCGGCGCGCCCTTAGCGGTGATGGTCGTGCCCTCGAGCGGATCGAGCGCGATGTCGATCTTCGGGCCGCCGCGGCCGACCTTCTCGCCGATGTAGAGCATGGGCGCCTCGTCGCGCTCGCCCTCGCCGATGACGACGGTGCCGTCGATCGCGAGGCTGTTGAGCGCGGTGCGCATGGCATCGACCGCGGCCTGGTCGGCCGCCTTCTCGTTGCCGCGCCCCATCCAGGCGGAGGCGGCCAGTGCCGCCGCCTCGGTGACGCGCACGGCTTCGAGCGCGAGGTTGCGGTCCATTGCGGATTCAGCGGCTTGGGCCTTGGCCATGGATTTCCTCCGGCTTTCGACTTTTCTTACAGGGACTCGATACGGATCATGCGTGGCGGTTCGATGACGCTCTTGAGCGTCTCGATCCGCGTGAGGGCGCGGCGCATCGCCGCCTCCTCGGCATCATGCGTGGTCAGCACCAGCGGCACAGCCCCGTCCGGCGAGCGCGCGCGCTGCAGGACCGCCTCAAGCGACACCCGCTCGTCGCGGAGCGCCGCGGCGATGTCGGCGACGACGCCCGGCTGGTCGACCACCATGAAGCGGACATAATACGGACCGACGTGGCGCTCCATCGCCGCGGTCGGCTCGCGCTTGAGCTCGGCCGCGGGAACGCCAAAGGTCGGCGTCACGCGACCCCGGGCGATGTCGACCAGATCCGAGACGACCGCCGACGCGGTCGGTCCGGCGCCGGCGCCACGGCCTTCGAACACAGTCTGGCCGACGAAGTCGCCTTCGGCGACGACGGCATTGAACACGCCCTCGACATGCGCAATCGGCGTCTCGAGCGGCACCATGCAGGGATGCACGCGCTGCTCGACGCCGTGATCGGTCTGACGCGCGATGCCGAGCAGCTTGATGCGGTAGCCGAGCTCGGCGGCATATTCGATGTCGAGCGCCGAGACGTGGCGGATGCCTTCGACATGCACGCCGGCGAAGTCGACGGCGCGGCCGAAGGCGAGCGAGGTCAGCACCGAGAGCTTGTGCGCCGCGTCGATGCCGTCGATGTCGAAAGACGGGTCGGCCTCGGCGTAGCCCAGCTTCTGCGCCTCGGCCAGCACGTCGCCGAAGGCGGCGCCAGTCTTGCGCATCGTCGTCAGGATGTAGTTGCAGGTGCCGTTGAGGATGCCGTAGAGGCGACCGACCCGATTGCCGGCGAGTCCCTCGCGCAGCGCCTTCACGATCGGAATGCCGCCGGCGACGGACGCCTCGAAGGCGAGCGTCACGCCCTTGGCTTCCGCGGCCTTCGCCAGCCCCGTGCCGTGGTGGGCCAGCAGCGCCTTGTTGGCGGTGACGACGTGGCGCCCCTTCGCCAGCGCCGCCTCGATCGCGCGCTTGGCCGGACCATCGGCGCCGCCGATCACCTCGACGACCACGTCGGCGTCCGCATCGGTCGCCATCGCCACCGGATCGTCGAACCACGTCGCGGCCGAAAGATCGACGCCCCGGTCCTTGCCCTTGCTCTTGGCCGAGACCGCGGTCACCTGGATCGGCCGGCCGGCCCGGCGAGTCAGCAGGTCGCGCTGCTCGTGCAGGAGCTTCATGGTTCCGGCGCCGACCGTACCGAGGCCGGCAATGGCGATCTTCAGGGGGTTCGGCATCGTCTTCTAGGGCAGGCGGGCGGTTGCGGGGGTCCCTAATAACGGCGCGGCCTCGAAAAAGCGAGGCCGCGCAGATCCGCTATTCGATGAAGATCTCGGCGCGCCGGTTGGGCGCCTCGGCGGCGCCACTACCGGCGATCACCAGGGGCTCGGCGTCACCGACCGCTTCGATCTTGAGTCGCTCCGACGAGATGCCGTTCCGCATCAGCTCCTGCGCGACCGCGTTGGCGCGATCCATCGACAGGTTGAAGTCGGCGACCTCGCTCTTTGCCCCCTCGCCGCCCGGGCGTCCGGCATGGCCGACGATGCGCACCCGGCCGCCCGTTTCCTGGGCCATCGCCGCGACGCGTGCGAGCGTGCCGCGATCGCCAGCGGCGAGCCGCGCCCCACCTTCGCCGAAGCGGATCGTCGCCACCGGCTGGCCGGGCACCACCGGCGTCGCCGGAACGCCGGTCGAACCGCCGACATATGCGACCTGGGAGCGCGAACTCTCACGCGCGGTGTGCTGCAGCGCCCCGATGCGACGCGGCTGGGACGGCGGCGGCGGGGGCGGTTCGGCCGCCGGCTGCCGCAGCTGAACCGCCGACTCGGAACGGGCGAGCTGCTGACGATAGATCTGATCGACGGTCGCCGGCTGAGAGGGCGCCGGAGCGGGCGCGGCCGGAGCCGCGGCACGGAGCGCGGGGGCGGCAGCGGCCGGCGGAGGCGGCGGTGCGGCGGGCGCCGGGGGTCGGGCAGTCGCGGGACGGGCCTGCGGCGCG
>JAYRJL010000006.1:0-333521 GCA_041906305.1 Alphaproteobacteria bacterium | reverse complement strand
CGACGACCTGGTGGCCATAGCGAAGGTCCCAACACCCGATCCCATTCCGAACTCGGCCGTGAAAACCTTCAGCGCCCATGGTACTGCGTCTCAAGACGCGGGAGAGTAGGTCGCTGCCAGGTCTTCCAGCGATCGGATCATCAAGACTGGTTATCTCCAAGCAACGCGTTGACGTTTCACACTCAGACCCTATCCGAACGACCCTTTGACGCGGGGTGGAGCAGCCCGGTAGCTCGTCAGGCTCATAACCTGAAGGTCGTAGGTTCAAATCCTGCCCCCGCAACCAAATAAAACGCCGCTATCTCAACAAGATAGCGGCGTTTTGATTTTTCTGAGCCGCGCCAAAAACCCGTTCGTGGCAGCGCTATGGCACCAGGCCGCGGCTAGTGGGCTGCCGGATTTGACCAGTGATGCAAATACTACGGTAAATTGAGGGCCTCGATCACACCAGCGGCGCCGCTCAATGACATTGCCTCAAGTCTCTCCCGAGCAGTTGCGCGACGCCATGAGGCAATTCGACGATCGCCTTCGGAATAGTCCTGAGTGGGTAAATTGGGAAAACGACCAAAATTATAAATACGCAATCCGCGATGGATCGCGCCTATATCCGGTAAAGCAAATTATCTCGATGGCGACCGGCGCGCCTTTGTCATCGTTCAGCGGCGGAGTTGAATCAAATAACTACATAAGCCGCAGAGGGCTTTCAGTAGAGGCGATCCAACTACCGACAGAGAGTGTCGCGCGTATAGCTCTCCATGAGCTTCTCTTGGAGAAGCATCCTGCCCCGATACAGGCTGCAGACGCATACGAGCTTTTGGCCGAGCGCCTTCGTTTACCAGCACGCCTAAAAAATGCGCGAATGGCCGGGGGGGAAAACCATTGGGCCAACAGAGTGAGATTCGCTCGGCGCAAACTCGTGGACGCCGGTGTGCTCGACGGATCAGAAACCGGTGTTTGGCGCCTGGTCGTTCGCAGCGAACCCAAGGTCTGGGTTGAAAAAACAATTGTGGAAGGGCGTGAGGATCGTAGGACCGGCGATCTTGCGTTAGGCCGGGCCCTTTGGTCGCCAAAGCGGAATAAATCCGGCACCGACGACTACTGGGCTATGCGAGCTGTCCAGCCCGGGGACCTCGTGATTCACTTTGTAGACAACCAAAAAATCGCCGGCCTGTCGAAAGTCGCCGCCTTCGTCTCAACCGAGTTTACCGGGCTGGCAGGAACAGCATGGGCGGACACAGATGGCTATCTGGTCCGCTTGGAAAGCTATGTGCCTTGCGATCCGCCGCTTGATCGCCAGGATTTACTCGGAAATGCCGCGCTTCAAGAAAAACTGAGGGATTTGCGAACGACGCACAGAAACCTCTTCTACGATCGGGATCTCAACCTGAATCAGGGCTTCTATCTAACACCAGCACCGACGCAGCTCGCGACCCTGATAAATGAGGCATACCAATCAAAATATGGTCGCGACCTTCCTCATTTTCCGGACTTTCCAAAAACTGCGACTAGCTCACCATATCCCGAAGCAGAAACCACCATCCGAGAGCTGAGTGAGCCGTCGCCAGATAAAAGGGTATGGCTCTACGCGCCGGGCAGAGGCGCTGAGCGGTGGGACGAGTTCTACCGCGATAAGGTTATGGCAATTGGATGGGATGAGTTAGGCGACCTCGCACAGTTCGCCACGTCCGAAGAGGTCTCGCGAAAGCTCGCTAGCGTCAATCAACTCGATACCAACCCGACCAATGATGGGCTCGCCTGCTACGAATTTGCCAGCACGATGGCGCCTGGCGATCTGGTATTCGTGAAGCGTGGTCGAAAGCAAGTCGTCGGATATGGGACGGTCCAGGGCGACTATGCGTTCGACGCAACCCGAGACACGTACCGGCATAGACGAGAGGTTCGTTGGGACGGGAAAGGAGATTGGCCGGTCGACGAGATGCTGCCGACCAAGACCCTAACCGAAATTACTGACGACTCGGCGCTCGTCGCCAAGCTCATGCGGTTGGTCGGTCTCGAGGAGAGCGATGCTCGGCCTCCAATCATCCCAAAAGAAGAGCTCAAGCCCTATACGATCGCCGACGCGCTAGCGGGGCTCTTTCTTAGCGAAGATGCCTTTGGCGCAATTCTCAGAGTATGGCGTCAAAAAAAGAATCTAATTTTGCAGGGGCCGCCTGGAGTCGGGAAAACCTATATCGCTCGGCGCCTGGCGTACGCGCTTATGGAGTTTGAAGATCCAAGCCGCTTGGCGATGATCCAATTTCACCAGTCGTACTCCTACGAGGATTTCATCCAGGGCTATCGTCCCTCTGCAAATGGCCTAGTTCTGCGTGATGGCTTATTCCTCGATTTTTGCAGACGCGCGGCTCTAGATCAGGATGTTCCCTATGTCTTTGTGATCGACGAAATTAACCGGGGCAATCTCAGCCGCATTTTCGGCGAGCTTCTCATGCTCATCGAATCGGACAAGCGCGGCAGCACCTGGTCTGTACCTCTTACCTACGCCGCGAGTGCCGAAACGCAATTCTACGTGCCTAAGAATGTCTTCTTGCTCGGGCTGATGAATACCGCAGATCGCTCATTGGCGATGGTCGACTATGCGCTGCGTCGACGGTTCGCATTTCAGACCGTCGACCCGCAGGTCGAAGCGCCGGCATTTCAGGTAATGCTAACCAGCAATGGGCATTCGTCGGCGGCCGTGGCGATGCTCGTTGATTGCATCCGGCGGCTAAATGCTGAAATTGCTGGAGATACAGCCAATCTCGGTCCAGGTTATCGAATAGGCCACAGCTACTTCTGCGTCGATCGGCCAGACGATCAAACGCCGGCGGCGTGGTTGGCCGATATCCTAGATACGGAAATCATTCCCCTGCTGGATGAGTATTGGTTTGACGATGCGCCGCGCGCGCGGAAATGGGCCGAGGAACTTCGTGCGATCCGAAATCTATGACCGGCAAAGTCGTCCCTATCCGCAACCTGTATCTGATTTTTGCGTATGCATGGGAGCAGTCAGAGTTCGCGTGGCGAGTTGATGCGGGAGAGGAGGTTGGCCCAGAGGCGGCCCCTTTCTTCGCGAGGGTTCTGGTAAGGGGCTGCCACCAACTTTTCCGCCGTGGTCTCGACCGGGCATATCGCCCCTCGGACTCGATAACGACGCGCGTCCGCGGTCGGATACTGATTCCCCAAACCTTGTCACGCAACTCGCTCTCCAAGGGGCAGGTCCATTGTGAATTTGACGAGCTCGATCATAACGTCATTCACAACCAGCTTCTCAAAGCCACCCTCTCACTTCTTCTAAAGCGTGGCGAGCTGCCGGCTCAGTCGAGAGCCGACGTTCGACAAATTGTTCGCGTATTTGACGCTGCGGGCGTCGGAGATATCCGGCCGACCCATACGGCCTTCCGCCAGGTGCAGCTGCACCGAAACAATGCTTTCTATAGTTTTCTTGTGCACGTTTGCGAACTTATTCATGACGAGCTCTTTCCGACCCAAGAGGCCGGAGAAAGAAAATTCTCGGCAATACTCCGCGACGAAACTCGTATGGCAGACCTTTTCGAGCGCTTCGTGCGAAATTTTTTCAAGGCCGAGCAGCGTGAATTTTCTGTTCAAGCTGAATCGATCAAATGGGATGCGGCGGACATTGACGATACGTCCCGTGCGCTCTTGCCGAGCATGAGAACCGATATCAGTTTGCGATCGTCGGATCGAACGATCGTCGTTGACACAAAATACTATGTCGACGCTCTGCAGACACATTTCGAAAAACGATCCGCTAGGTCCGCGCACCTCTATCAGATTTTCTCATATCTGAAGAATCTAGAAGTACGAGGAGGGCCGGATGCCACTGCAGAGGGAGTGCTCCTCTATCCGACAGTGGACGATGAGATCAATTTCCGCGCCGTTCTGCAGGGCCATGTCGTTCGATTGAGGACGGTTGATTTGAGCCGATCGTGGCTCGATATCCGCGAGCGTCTACTGAGCATTGTTGGCGCGGACAGTCAAAGTGCCGCTGCAGCGTAACGAGGATCAGTCCGGCGACTAGTTGCGCTGCGTTTCCTTTGGTGGTGCCACTGTGTGGCTATCAGGCATAAGGGCAAACCTCTTCCGCGCCTTGTCTACGCGATCAAAGTATCTATTTCGATCCCGCTCGATAGCGGATCGGATATTCGCTGCAATCGCGGCGATCGTGATCTCGGGGTGACGGGGATCGTGATTATGTACCGCGGCGTAAGGCGCCGAGAGGCCGACTAGCTGACTTAGATAGATTGCCTTCTTCTCGATCCTCCCACCTGCTAAGCGAGCGCCAGGTGGCGCGCCGCTAGGCGCTCCCCCAAGGGAGTGCAGTTTAGCGAGCAGTAGCTCGCGACATTTCACCCAGACCTGATGTGATCGACGGCGACTAATGTTGGCCTGTAGATCGGCCGGATCGAGGTATCGAATTTGCTCCATCGCACAACCAACTATTTCGGGTGCCTTAGCTTCAAGCTCGCTGAATGACGTTACGTCCCATTCGTCTTTGAGGTGCCGTTTTCCAGCACGTACTTCGAAGCGCCACACAGGCTCATCGTTGCTGCGCCAGTCGAATCCCCAACAATCGAACCAGTGCCATTTGCGCTTCTGAACGGCTTCGCGCCGCTTGTCGTACACAATGACCTGACGCCCGGGCATCTTGCCAACTGTTACGCTTGTTGGACGTCGGCCGGCGTAGTGCTCTCTAAAGCCATCATCAGGGTCTCGCTGCGCGTCTACTTCGGAGTGCGAGTGCGCGACAAATTGAGCTGGATCGAGCTGAAACTCGTTACATCGAATATCGGCGGCGATATCAAACCGGCCAACGCTCTCGGCTTCAACCGCCGCCCCCATGCTTTCTATTCGCTCAAAAAGGCGGTTCCGCGCGCCCGCATAGCCAAAAATCATTAAGGCGAGAGATTTGACCGATACCCGGAGATTCCATTCGTCTGGCCGTTCATCGTGCTTTACGAACCAGACTTCACCATCCTCTCCGGTATCAAATCGGTACCTGTACCCACCGCGTGCACCCGTCTCCGCGACATGGGCATCAAGGCTACCAATCCGGCAGAGTACTGGTTCCGACGACTGTTGAGCTTCGTTGCGGGCGACCTCCAACGTCTCTAGGGCTGCCTTTGCAAGCGCTCCTCGAAACGAAACGTCAAGACCATCGACGCCTACGTACAGGCATTCGAAATTGGCTGAACTCATTCCGGATCTCGTAATTCTAGAGGGGGGTGCTACAAGGTCCCCCCACTGGCTAAGCCGGGACGCCAAGAGGGGATGCGACGCCGCGGCGCCGCCAGGTGATTGTCCATTTGCCAGTTGATGGCTCGTGAAATGCGGCGACGTTGAGTGGCGTACTCAAGCCAGGAAAGTCGATCGTTAGAGTAAGGAAGCGTTCGCCAGAGTGCGTGCCGCGCTTCACTGTTTTGAGCCATGCGCTCCCGACTTGAAGATCGGCGCCCGTCCGAGTGCGAGTGAAAATGCGATGCGACGGCGAGCGGTTGTCGCAAAGGGTCTCGTCGCCTTCGAGTCGGACGGCGATCGACATATCGAGTGTCTGAATGTGACCAGTCATGCGTGCGAGGTTGCCGGCATCTACGGCGTTCAGGTATCCGACTTGGGTCATTGGCTGGGCTTTCGGTCTGGTTTCTTTCGTGCGCGCTTCGCGCTGAGGCTGCTTTCCGTTTAGGGGCCGGGCGGACCCCGAGCTCGGGGGTGAGGCGTTGTGGTCCGGAATGGGAAAAGGGCGCGGATTGCTCCGCGCCCCTCGTCTCGGAACCTTTCGGCCCCCAAACACTCGACGGTGCAGCCAGCCCCGCCGAGCCAAAGCATGATTCCGGGAGGCTGCTTGCTCACCGGCCCACCTCCTACGGCGCACGGCGCTGCAGGTGCGCGTCGCCCCAGGCAACAATGTCTTGCCGGCGGTATCGGATAGAGCGTCCGGAAATCTTAATGTAGGGCGGTCCTCCGCCACGGAGGCGCCAGTTTTGGAGGCATCGGACGGAGTGCCCGAGAAAGTCTGCCGCTTCTCGCTCGCCGATAAACCGCTCGAGGAAGTGAGGATCGCGTCTCAGCTGGTCAGCGAACCGTTCACCAACAGCTGTCATAGCAAACGCTCCGCGTCGTGGACTCGCGTGCTAGTGCTACTTCGCTATGGTTTGGCCAAAACAGGGTGGCAAAAAGGCCAAAACGTATTGGCCTACCGACGCTCTACGGCGCGAGTGCCTTGGCGTAGTGCCGGCGCAGAGTTCGATCGGCGAGGCCGGCGGATGACGCCGTTAAGTGCGGATTTCGCTGCAGGATTCTGCCACGAACCACCGCGAGGCGTTCTTTCCAAGGCTTGCTATCGAGGGAAGCGTCCTCCCGACGCAAATCGACAATTGCGGCCTTGATTAGCTGCGCCAGCGAGGGGCGTCCCGGCGGGCTCGCGGCCGTATTAGCTGCGTCTGTTGAGGTGAGCGCTGGTGCTAGATCCGGCGGTATCACGCGGACAGCGACAAAGGTGAGGCCGTTACAGGAGTGCTCGGCACTCGCTCCTGGCCCAATTATGCAATCCCAGAAGTCGAAGGGGACAATCACGGGCGAGTCGCCAACGTGCCGTGGCGCGCTAAATCCCAATGCAATGTGCTCGGCGCGGCTGAGGCTCTCTTGTAAGTTCGACCAAAGCGCCCAGCACAGGTCGCCTTCTCGGTTATGCAGCTGTACCCGTCGGTTTAGGAGCTCCCCACGCCTAGGGTCATCTAGTGATGTCATTTCGAGGTATTGCGCGTCCGCTTCCTGCAGCTCTTTGAGGGCCGCGTTATGGCGTTCCCGCAGGCCTTCGTCCGTCAACTCGGCAAGAGCCTCTTCCAAGGTCAGCCCGAGTTCCCAAATCTCGCGCACGTGCATTGTCAGGCCTAGATGGTTTGGCCGACGCCGGCGTCGGGCTGACTATTGTCGTTTGCGGCCTTTCCCGCCGGATTCGAAAGGGCATTGGCAATTCCCCTCGATATGCGGGTCGCCGCCTGCCTTACGGGATCGGCTGACCAATGAGCATAGCGAGCGGTCGTCTGCACCTGACTATGGCCAAGTAGCCTGCCGATCACCGGCAGCCCCTCGCCATTGTTTAGCGCCATAGATGCGAAAGAGTGCCGGAGATCGTGCAGGCGAAGGTCCGGGAGGCCGGCCAATTTTCGAATTCGGCGCCAGGGCTTCTGCAAGTCGATTAGGTGCTGCCCGGCGATCGTACCGACGATCACAAATGGATTCCCATGAACCACCTCAATCGCGTCCAATGCGGCTTTGGCCTCCGAGCCCAAGTAAACGACTTTTGGTCCAGTCTTGCTGGCAGGCAGCCGCAGCGTGTCCCCGTGCACGTGCTCCCATTTGAGGTTCAGAATTTCGCTTAAGCGGCAGCCGGTAAGGGCTAGTAGCCGGATTGCTGCGATCGCTGCCGGGCTTTCAGTCCTCTCGCATTCAGAAAGGGCATTTCCGAGCGCGAGATATTCGGTAGGGGACAAGAATCGCTCTCGTTTAGACTCCCGATATTTTTTTACGTGCCGACATGGATTTGAGCCGTCGGGCCGAAACCCCCATTCCTCGGCGAGATTGAAAACCTTTGAGAGGACGCCGAGCGTTCGATTTGCCTGGTACGGGGTCTCTCTGTGCTTTTGGTGCAGCTCAGTTATGTCCCGTCGGATTACGTCCCCGATTTTTAGGGTCCCCAATTTAGGTCTAATGAAAATATCGATGGCCCGTTGATATTCTCGGGTGGTGGTTGGCTTGCAATGGTGAGCGACGTGCTCCCGCATGAAACGGTCGCAGAAATCCGCGACGGTCGGGGCACGCCGGCTTAGGGCGAGCGACTGGGCCGGATCCTCTCCCTTAGCGACGCGAAATAGGAGGTCACGCGCGATCTTGCGTGCCTCGTCGGGCGTCAGCGTCCCGACCTTGCCGAAAGTGACGCGCCGCGTCCGGCCGCCATGCCGATACTGGACGAGATAGGACTTGATGCCGCTCGGCATGACGCGAATGCCGAAGCGAGGGACCTGGGTGTCAAAGGCGATATACGGGGCAGAACGTGGGCCCGCTTTCTCTACAAATCGCTTTGTGAGCTTCGCCAAGAAGTGTCTCCACACCGGACCCTCATGGCATCGCAGTGGCAGCACGCGATATCGAAACAGAGAGTCAGGAGAGGAAACATAGCGTACTTAGGCAGGCAAATTATGGCGAGGTTCGCCAGTCTTCCGTACCTTGCCGCAACATAACGTAGGGGGACGTAGACTTGGGAACTACCTCATAACCTGAAGGTCGTAGGTTCAAATCCTGCCCCCGCAACCAAATCAAAGACGCCGGCCTCATTCATGAGGCCGGCGTTTTTGTTTCCGGGCCTCACGACACCAGCAGGACTGACGCGTCGGCCTTCTGCAGCACCGACAGCACCACGTTGCCGAAGAACATCGTCTCGCCCGGCCGCCGGTGCACGCCCATGACGATCAGGTTGTGCCGTCCGCGCCGGGCGACCTTCAGGATCGCCTCGTCGGGATGGCCGTCGACCAGGACCGAGGTGCGCGCCTCGGTGTCGTAGCGCTCGGCCAGCAGCGTCACGTCCTTCAGGATCTCCTCCTCGTGCCGCCGGCTGACGCTGGCACGTGTCCGCCGGGCCTGCCCCTCGGCGGCGCTCGAGACGTAGAGCGCCTCGATCGGCACGTCATTGGCGCGCGCGATCGCGACCGCGACCTCGGCCGCGCGGCGCGACACGTCGGTGCCGCTGACCGGAATCAGGATGCGGAAGCCGCTGTCCTCGGGCCGCTTCTGGTGCTCGCCCTTGGCAGCGACGATCAGCGACGGCCCGTCGAAGCCCGAGGCGACGGTCGCGAGCTTCGCATCGAAGGTCCCTTTCTGGTCGAGCGTACGCTTCAGGCCGATGACCATCAGGTCGTGGCCCTTCCGGGCCTCCTCCGCGACCGCGTCGGCCGGATCCTCGACCCGTGTCCGGGTCGTCACGTCGACCTTCTCCGGCTTTTCCGCGTCCTTCTGCTCCTCGACCTCGGCCACGGCCTCGGCCCCCGCCTTCGCCGCCGCCTCCGGACCCTTCTCGGCGGCCGCGACCTCCTTCGCCTTCGTTTCCTCGTCGAGATGAAGGACCGTGATCGGCTTGCCGCGCGCGCCGGCGATCAGCCCGGTCAGCCGCGCGGCGAAGCGGCCGTTCGGGCTGTCGTCGACCGTGACGAGGAAGCGCTCGACGTTGGGAAGGAATCCCTTCGCCTCGAACTCCTCGCGCTCTAGCCGCGCGTTTTCCTCCTCGGTGATCGGCAGGCGGCCGAGGGCCCAGCGCAAGGTCGGTGGCATCGCCAGCGTCGTCAGGATCGCCATCGCGACGATCATCGTGAACAGGTCCTGGCTCAGCACGCCCATGGAGAGGCCGATCGTGGCGACGATCACCTCGGTCGACCCGCGCGCATTCATCCCGAAGGCGAGCGCCAGCGCTTCCCGGTTCGAGAGCCCGCCGATCTCGGCCCCCAGGAAGGCGCCGCCGAACTTGCCGAGGCTGGCGATCGCGATCAGGCCGAGGGTCAGCATCAGCAGCGTCGGGTTGCCGAGGATTGTCAGGTCGGCGCTGAGGCCCGCCATGGCGAAGAAGACCGGCATGAACAGGCCGGCGATCAGGCCGCGGAGCTGGCGCTCGATCTGGCGGGTCAGGATCGGCGACTCGCCGACCAGGATGCCGGCGACGAAGGCGCCGAGCACGGTGTGCACGCCGATGCCCTGGGTCACGAGCGCCATGGCGATCATCAGCAGCAGGATCACCGAGATCACTGCCGCCTCGCTGACCATCGTGTCGTTGGCCCAGCGGATCAGCGTGAAGACGATCCGCCGTCCGATGGTCAGGCTCAGACCCAGGAACAGCGTCGTGCCGACCACTGCCTTGGCGAGCGAGGCGGCGTCGAGCGTGCCATGGCTCGCCAGGCTGAAGGTGATGGCGATGATCACCCAGCCGATTGTGTCGTCGATGATGGCCGAGGCGACGATCACCTGCCCCAGGTTGCGGCGCATGAAGTTCATCTCGCGCACCACCATCGCCACGATCTTGACCGAGGAGATCGAAAGCGCGGTGCCGAGAAACAGCGAGGCGACGGTCCGTTGCGCCGGATCGGGCAGCAGCGATTCGGGCATGAGCTGGCCGAGCAGGAAGCCGCAGGCGAACGGAACCGCGACGCCGGTGACCGAGACGCTGGTCGCGGCCCGGCCGGCCCGGCGCACCAGCTTGAGGTCGGTCTCCATGCCGGTCAGCAGCAGGAGCAGCAGGATGCCGATCTGCGAGATCGCATCGATCATGCTCTTCTGGCCGGGATGCGGCGGGAAGATCGCGTGCTGCAGCTCCGGCCACAGCGCGCCCAGGACCGACGGCCCGAGAAGGACGCCGGCCAGCAGCTGGCCCATCACCGCCGGCTGGCCGATCCGCTGCGCCGCTTCGCCCAGCAGCCGACCGGCAAGCAGCAGGACCAGGATCTGGGCGAAGAACACGACTTCGGACGGCCCACCCGGGGCGGTCGCGGCGGAGGCCGGTAACGGGGCCAGGAGCACCACGCCGGCCGGCGCAAGCAGCTGCCAAGCCCGGCCGCCGAGACGGCCGAGGGACAACGTGGACGCAGACGGCGGGCACGACGAAGGGGCGGCGGAGATGGGGACTCTCCCGTGGAGCCCCGATAACGGCGGCCCGCCCCGGCGGTTCCCTCGGCCCGGCTATTCCGGGATCGCGGCTAGAGCCTGACTCTGAAGTCGTTGCGGCCGCTCAGGTCGCGGCCGCGCATCAGGTAGAGCGTGCGGTCGGCGTGGCCGGCCGACAGCTTCTTCTCCTCGACCTGCCTTCGCGCGAGGTCGCGGTCGAACACCGAGTCGGTCGGCATGTAGCGGAGCGTCATGCCGCGCCTGGAGTTCGGCGAGGTGTTGGCTTCCGAGCCGTGCACCAGGAAGACGTCGTGGAGCGAGATCTGGCCGGTCTCGAGCACGAGGTCGACCGCGTCCTTCTCGTCGTACTCGTCCGGCTGCAGTTCCTGGTTCAAGGTCAGGTTGGTCGCGTCGTTGCGGCTGTGCTTGAACAGCCGCTTCGCCTTGTGCGAGCCCTTGATGATGCGAAGGCAGCCGTTCTCCTTCGTCGACGCGTCGACCGCGATCCAAACCGTGCATGTGGCGACGGGACGGATCGGCCAGTATTCGCCGTCCTGGTGCCAGGGCGTCTTCCGGCCCTTGAACGCCGGCTTGGCGAAGAAGCTCGAGTTCCAGAGCGCGAAGTTCGGCCCCAGGATCTGCTCGACCATGTCGACGATCGCCGGAATGCGGGCGTAGTTGAGGAAGGTCGTGTCGTAGGCCAGCACCGTCGGGCAGTAGTCGACGAACTGCGGATGCTTCGCGATCAGCCGGTCGTGGTCGCGCCTGATGTCCTCGATCACCGACATCGGCAGCTTGAAGTCCGGGATGACGTAGCCGTTCTCGGCATAGTGGGCGAGGTTCGCCTGGGTCAGCATGTGCGTCTCCTCCGAATACCGATCAGATCACTCCGCCGCGGGCTCGTCGATCCTGTTTTGCCCCGGCTGGATGTACCAGCGGTGCTGGTCCTCCGGATCGATGTTGCGGGCCCAGGCGCCGATCACGTCCTTGTCGAGACGCCGCTCGCGCATGCTGGTCGGAGAGCAGGTAGAAGAGGTTGGGCTTGGCCATGAATGCTAGCGCGGGATCACCGGCAGGGTGATGCGTGACGGCTTGTCGGCGTCGTGGTGGATGGTCTGGTCCGCGACCTTGCCTTCGGCCTCGAAGCCGACGCGGCCTCCGGTGTTCATGTTGCGGTCGTAGCGCGGGAAGTTGCTGGACGAGATCTCGACCCGGATGCGGTGGCCCTTCTTGAACAGGTTGGCCGTCGACCAGAGGTCGATCTTGAACTCCGTCGGCGTGTTCGGCGTCAGCATCTCCGGCTTGAAGCCGGGCTCGTAGAGGCGCTCGTAGGGCGCGATGCCTTTCTCCAGGTCCTCGGGCTTCCAGCCGTCGGCCGCCTTGCGGAAGCGGGCGCGGCAGATGCCGTCGGTCAGCAGCAGCGCGCGGCCGTCCGGGCAGACGTCGATCAGGCTCGCGGTGAAGTCGGTGTCGACCGCCGAAGACGAAGCCCAGATCGTCGCCGTCACCGGGCCGGTGACCTCGACGTCCTGGGCCAGCGGCTCGGTCGTGTAGCAGATCACGTCCTTCCGCTTCTCGATCTCGCGGCGGTCGCGCGGCCCGCACAGCTCCTTCATCTGGTAGCTGCCGCCCCAGGTCGGTACCGGGTCCTTGGGATCGTAGCGGTACGTGTCCGGCGTCTCGGTGCCGGTGGGCTTCATGGTGTCGAGCCTGCCCGAAGCATGCAGGTAGTAGTCGGTCCACCTGGTCTTCTTCAGCGGCCACTGGTCTTCGAGCCGCCAGACGTTCTCGCCCTGGATGAAGAGATTGAGCGCCGGCTCCTCGTCCATGCCGTTCGCAGCATTCTTCATGCGGGCGTCGTACCAGCGGAGATGCATCTGGACGATGTCGCCCTCGGCGTCGGGCCCGCAGATCATGTCCTGGAACTTGCCGTTCGCGCCCAGATGGAAGTCCGGCGTCAGCTTGCCCCACGGCGCCACCTGATGGCCCCAGGGACCGATGATGATCTTGGTGAGCTTCCGCGCCTCAGGTGACCGCGCCTTCTTCTTCCAGCCCTGGAAGACCTTGATCGTCTCGTTGAGCAGCGAGTCGTACCAGCCGGTCATGAAGTACGACGGCACGTCCACCTTGTCGTAGCGGTGACGCAGCGAATAGCTCGACCAGTAGGGACCGTACTCCTCGTGCTCGATCACGCCGCGCACATAGGGGCTGTCGGCGATGTCGTCCCAGACGCTGTGGAGCGGCAGGTGGTTCTGGATCGCAGCCAAGTCGAGCGTGGCGATCGCCTCGGTCTGCATGGTGCGGCCGACCATGTTCGGGAAGAACACGGTGTTGGCCCAGGCGATCAGCCCGTCGCAGCGGTGATGGCCGAAATTGTCCTGTTGGGAAGCGATCGGCACCAGGGCCGCCAGGTGCTTGCTGCCGTCCGGTGCCGGGCAGGTCTGGGTGAAGCCGGGGTAGGAGATGCCGAAGGTGCCGATCTTGCCGTCGCTCCATGCCTGCCGGCCGATCCACTCATGCGTGTCGAAGCCGTCAGGGATCTCGCAGGTATATGGCTCCCAGGTGCCGTCGGAGTCGTGCCGTCCGCGCGTGTCCTGGATGACGACGGCATACCCCGCCTTCACGAACCCCACGACCCAGCGGATGTAGCGGGGCTCCTTCGAGTGATAGATCGTGCGCAGGAGCAGCGTCGGATAGCGCTTCTCGCCGTGCGGCAGGTAGATGTCGGCGGAAAGGTTCACGCCGTCCCGCATCGGGATCTTCTGGTGCAGCTTGAGGCGGAAGGGCTGGACGGGCGTCTTGGCTGCGGTCACGCGGCGGATCTCCCCTTGGATCACGCCTCAGCGTCCACGGCCCGAAGCCGGTTTCAAGTGGGTTCGACGCCGCGCGAACCCCTCTCCCGATCGCCCAATCGGGAGAGGGGATCGACCTCAATCCGCGGCAGCTATCGTCAGTGTCGTTCTGCCCTTCATGTCGCGTTCGGCCTTCAGCTCGGCGGCGAGCAGGAAGGCGAGCTCGAGCGCCTGCGAGCCGTTGAGGCGCGGGTCGCACTGGGTGTGGTAGCGCTGACCCAGGCCCTCCTCGCTGATGGCCTGGGCGCCACCCACGCACTCGGTCACGTCCTTGCCGGTCATCTCGACATGGATGCCGCCGGCATGGGTGTCCTCGCCGCGATGGATGTCGAAGAAGGCGCGGACCTCGGCCAGGATCCGGTCGAAACGGCGGGTCTTGTAGCCGCCGGCCGCCTTGATCGTGTTGCCGTGCATCGGGTCGCAGGACCAGATCACGTTGCGGCCCTCCCGCGCGGTCGTGCGCACCAGCGCCGTCAGCGCGCCGCCGATCTTGTCGGCGCCCATGCGGCTGATGAGGGTGAGGCGGCCCGGCTCGTTCTCAGGGTCGAGCGCGTCGATCAGCCGGAGAAGCTCGTCCGGTGTCGTCGTCGGCCCGATCTTCACGCCGACCGGGTTCTTGATCCCTTGGGCGAACGCCACATGCGCGCCGTCGAGCTGGCGCGTGCGCTCGCCGATCCAGGGAAGGTGCGTCGAGCAGTCGTACCAGTCGCCGGTCAGGCTATCGACGCGGGTGAGCGCCTCCTCGTAGGGCAGCAGCAGTGCCTCGTGGCTGGTGTAGAAGGCGGTCTGCGCCAGGGACGCGACCGTGCTCGAGGAAATGCCGCAGGCGGCCATGAACGCCAGCGCCTCGTCGATGCGCTCGGCGAGGCTCTCGTAGCGCATGCCCTGCGGCGATCCGGCGACGAACTGCAGGTTCCACTGATGCACGCGGCTGAGATCCGCGAAGCCGCCCTGGGCGAAGGCGCGCAGCAGGTTCAAGGTCGAGGCCGACTGGCTGTAGGCCTTCAGCATGCGCCTGGGATCGGGCGTGCGGGACGCCGCGTCGAAGCCGCTGCCGTTGACGATGTCGCCGCGGTAGCTCGGAAGCGACGTCTTGCCGACCGTTTCCATCGACTCGGATCGCGGCTTCGCGAACTGGCCTGCGACGCGGCCGACCTTCACCACCGGCGAGGCGCCGCCGAAGGTCAGCGCCACCGCCATCTGCAGCATCACCTTGAAGGTGTCGCGGATCGTATCCGCCGAGAACTCGGCGAAGGATTCGGCGCAGTCGCCGCCCTGCAGCAGGAAGGCCTCGCCTTTGGCCACGCGGGCGAGATCGGCCTTCAGGCTCCTGACCTCGCCGGCGAAGACCAGCGGCGGCGATCGTCGAAGCGCGTCTTCCGCGTCGGCCAGCGCCGTCGCGTCCGGATAGGCGGGGGCCTGCCGGATCGGCTTCGACCTCCAGCTCTCCGGTGTCCATGTAGGCGACGTCATGCTGACCTCCTCGGGGAAGAGGCCGCTTCATCGTCGGCGGGAGTCGTGGAACGGGGATATCCCCAGAAACACAAAAGCCGCCTCGGATGGGCGGCTTCGGGGTTACGCTTTGGGCGCGTGATCCTTAAGCCGCCGGTCCGTACCAGCGGGTAAAGTATCGCGCAAAATAGAGAGCGCCGGCGGCCGGCTGCATCTTCGACATGGCCGTAACCCTAGTCGCGCCGATTCGACTTGGCAAGCTCAACGATCGGCGAAGCGGATGCGGAGTCCGCCGAGCTTGCCGAAATCACAGGAGACCTCGTCGCCGGGCGCGATCGGCAGCGGGATCATGCAGGTGCCGGTGGTGACCACTTGCCCAGCCTTCAGAGGTATCCCGAGCTGCGAGAGCTCGTTGGCGATCCAGGTCAGCGCCACGCGCGGATCGCCCAGCACGTTGGCGCCCTTGCCGTCGCGCTCCAGCTTGCCTGCGACCTTGCCGGTGACCTTGTGCTCGACCAGATCCATCGCGCGCCAGTCGGCGGTCACCGCATCGCCCAGCACGAAGTCATGGGCGCAGGCGTTGTCGGCGATCAGCTGGGCGGCGCCGACCGTGACGAAGTCCTCGTAGCGCGAGTCCGGCACCTCGATCGCCGGATGCAGGGTCGCGACCGCATCCAGCACCTCGGGCACGGCGTAGGGCTTGGCGCGCGGGCCGAGGTCGCGGCCGAAGCGGAAGGCGAACTCGGCCTCGGCGACGCGCATCGCATTGCCGCCGAAAGGAAGCGGCCTCGCGGCGTCGCGCACGCGCTCGGCGAGGATGCGCCCGGCGATCGGGCCGTCGACGTTGATGTGCTTCTGCCCGGCCTCGCTGGTCGCGGCGATCTTCCAGCCGTAAAGCGGTGCCCCGCTACGTTTCTCCAGCTCGGCCTGGATCGCGTAGCCCTCGGCTCTTGTCGCCGGCCTGACCTGCGCCGGCAGCGCCGGCAGCCGCTTGCCGTCCTGCCAATGGCTCCAAAGCAGCTCGGATGCGCTCTCGCAGTGAGACTTGGTCAGCATCGGCAATTCCTCGGGCCCCGGGCTCGGCTGGACAGGGAGTATCGCGTTCGCTACCGGTTTTGGCTCGGAAATTCGCCTGCCCGTTCGCCTCGTCACGTTCCTCACATCAGGGAGAGTGTCATGCGCAGTTCGATCGGTTGGCTGATCGCGGCGGCCGTCGCCGCCGGAATTCCTCCGGCGTCCCACGCCCAGACCGTCCTCAAGGTCGTCCCCCAATCGGATCTCCGCGTGCTCGATCCGATCTTCGGCGGCGGCACGATCATCCGTAACCACGGCGCGATGATCTACGACCAGCTCTTCGCCCTCGACCTCAACCTGGCGCCGCAGCCGCAGATGGTCGAGAGCTTCAGCCAGTCGGCGGACAAGCTCTCCTACACCTTCAAGCTTCGCCCGGGTCTCGCCTTCAGCGACGGCGCGCCGGTGCGACCCGAAGACGTGATCCAGTCGCTCGATCGCTGGTCGAAGCGCGACATCATGGGCATCGCGCTCTACGAAAAGGTCGCCAAGGTCGAGAAGGTCGACGCCACGAGCTTCCGCATGACGCTGAAGCAGCCCTACGGCCAGGTGCTGGAATCGCTGGCGCGGATGAACAGCAACATGCCGTTCATCATGAAGGAGGAGGTCGCCAAGACCGATCCCTTCCAGCAGATCCAGGTCCATATCGGATCCGGCCCCTTCGTCTTCGAGGAGAAGCAGTGGGTCCCGGGCTCGAAGGTCGTCTACACCAAGAACACCAAGTACGTGCCGCGTTCCGAGCCCGCCAGCTTCGGCGCCGGCGGCAAGGTGGTGAAGGTCGATCGGGTCGAGTGGCTGATCATGCCGGACGCGGCCACGACCGCGGCGGCGCTGCAGTCGGGCGAGGTGGACTATTGGGAGACGCCGGCGGTCGACCTGGTGCCGGTGCTCCAGAAGAACCCGAACGTGGTCGTGGTCTCGACCGATCCGTGGGGCCTGCAGACCATGATCAGGCCGAACCACATCCATCCGCCCTTCAACAATCCGAAGGCGCGCCAGGCGCTGCTGTGGATGACGGACCAGGAGGAGTATCTCCGCGCCGCCGCCGGCAGCGACCAGGCCTTCTGGAAGGTCTGCCCGGCCGCCTTCGTCTGCGGCACGCCGTTCGAAAGCGACGTCGGCGCCGAGGCGGTGAAGGAGAAGGACCCGGCCAAGCGCATCGCGACCGCCAAGCGTCTCCTTGAAGAGTCGGGCTACAAGGGCGACCCGATCGTCGTGCTCGATCCGACCGACTTCCCGATGTTCCACGCGGCGGCGCTGCTGACCGCGGCCAACCTGCAGAAGATCGGCGCCAAGGTCAACGTCCAGGCGATCGACTGGGCGACCATGCTGCAGCGGCGCACGAAGAAGGACGCGCCGAACGCCGGCGGCTGGAACATCTTCTTCACCTCCGAGAACGGCTTCCAGGCGGCGACGCCGTGGGCGACCGCGGCGGCGACCGACTGCGACAAGGCGTGGCACGGCTGGCCCTGCGACGACGAGATCCAGAAGCTCCGCGCCGCCTGGATCGCCGAGCCGGACCTCGAGAAGCAGAAGAAGATCGTCGTCGAGCTGCAGAAGCGGCAGTACGAGATCCTGCCGTTCATCTCCTTCGGCCAGGTGTTCCAGCCGATCGCCTACCGGAAGAACCTCGAAGGCGTGATGCGTTCGCCGTCGAGCTTCTACTGGAACATCGCGAAGAAGTAATGACAGAGCCCAAGCTGCCGACGCCGAGGCGGAGCGTTCTCTACCGCCTCGGCGTCGACGCCGGTGCCTACGAAGGTGCCGCGTCCCATCACCCTGACGTGCTCCTCTTCGAGATAGAGGACTCGGTTCCGCCCGGCGACAAGGACCGGGCGCGCACCCGCGTCGTCGACACGCTGAACAAGGGCGGCTTCCGCCATCAGGAGAAGCTGGTCACCGTCAACGGCCTCGACACGCCCTGGGGCTACGACGACCTGAAGGCGCTGGCGAAGGCGCCGATCGATGGCGTCGTCCTGGCGAAAACCGAGGGCGCAGACCATGTGCGCGCGGCCGAGGCGGTTCTGGTCGCCAACGGTGCGCCGCCGAGCTTGCGCATCTGGGGGATGATCGAGACGCCGCGCGGCCTGGTGAACGTCAACGAGATCGCCGGCGCTTCGCCGCGCATGGTCGGCCTCACCGTCGGCCTCGGCGATCTCTCGCGCGGCCTCAATGCGTTCCGCCGTCCGGCGCAGAACCGCTGGCCCGTGGTGCCGGCTCTGGCCTCGCTGGTCCTGGCGGCGCGCGCCCACAATATCGCGGTGATCGACTCCTCGTTCCGCGAGCCGAAGGACACCGAGGGCTTTCGCGCCTCCTGCCTCGCCAGCCGCGAGCTGGGCTTCGACGGACGCGTCTTCGAGGACCCGGCGCTGATTCCGATCGCCAACGAGGCTTATGGTCCGACGGCGGACGAAGTCGCGTGGGCGAAGAAGGTGATCGTCGCCCGCAAGAGCGCGACGCCGTCCGGCGAGTACTACGTCGACGGCGCGCATATCGATCCGCAGTACGAGGCGCTGGCCGAACGCATCCTGTCCTATCGCATGGCGATCGACCGCGTCGAGCGCGCCTAGCATCGCCGATCGTCGCGGTTGCGCGAGAGCCTCGAGGATGATCACATTCGTCCGATGGATACGGGCGACCTTCGGATCTTCGAGGCGGTAGCGCGGCTCGGCGGCATGAACCGCGCCGCGGCCGAGCTCAACACGGTGCAGTCCAACGTGACCGCGCGCATCCGCCATCTCGAAGCCCAGCTCGGCGAGACGCTGTTCCAACGTCACAGCCGCGGCGTCGCTCTGACGCCGGCGGGAGATCGGCTTCTTCCCTACGCCCGACGCGCGGGCCGGCTCATCGACGAGGCGCGACGCGCCGTCGTCGACGACGGTAGGCCCAAGGGCGATCTGGTGATCGGGTCGCTCGAAACGACGGCGGCGGTTCGACTGCCCGAGGTGCTGGCGGCCTACGCTGCCGCCTATCCGGAGGTCGACCTCGTGCTGCGCCCGGCGACCAGCGCCGAGCTGATCGATGACGTGCTGGCCTATCGGGTGGAAGGTGCGTTCGTCTGCGGTCCGGTCGACCATCCCGATCTCGTCGAGGAGCCGGCCTTCGCCGAGGAACTGGTGCTCGTGACCTCGCGGCGGATATCGCGGATCGAGGACCTGTCGAGCGATCCGCGCCTGAAGATCGTGGTCATGCGCGTCGGCTGCTCCTACCGCCAGAAGCTGGAGGCGCTGCTCGCCGGCAAGGGCATCGTCGGCCTGCGCCGGTTGGAGTTCGGCACGGTCGACGGGATCGTCGGCGCCGTCGGGGCGGGGCTCGGCATCAGCCTGCTGCCGCGGTCGGTGGTGGCGGCGGCGGCGCGCGACGGCCGCGTGGCCCTCCACGCCTTGGCCCCGGGCGAGGCTTCGGTCGTGACCGTGTTCGTCCGCCGCCGCGATGGCTTCGTCTCCAGCGCGCTCTCGGCGTTCCTCGAGCATGCGCGTCCGATTCCGGCGCACGCGGCTGCCGCCGAGTAGCTATCGCCGGCTACGATAGCGGCTATCGCGTAAAGCCGTTTCTCGTCCTGTCAGGATCGGCCTAGGCTCCCCTCGTACCGAGAGGAGATGTCCATGCCGCTTTCGACCGTGCTGACCCGGAAGCTCGGGATCGCCCATCCGATCATCCAGGCGCCGATGGCGGGCGGCGGCGACACGCCGGCGCTGGTGGCGGCGGTCGGCGAGGCCGGCGCCATCGGCACGATCGGTGCCGCCTATCTCGCTCCGGCCCAGATCCTGGAGACGGCGAAGGCCGTGCGCGAGGCGACGAAGCGGCCGTTCGGCATCAACCTGTTCGCGCCGCTTCCGGCGCCGATCCCGCCCGACAGTTACGCGGCGGCGATCGAGCGGCTGATGCCGTACTACACCGAGCTCGGTCTCCCGCCGCCGCCGCCGCCGAGCGCTCCGGCCTATTCGTTCGAGGACCAGCTGAAGGCGGTGCTGGAGACCGGCGCCGCATTCTTCAGCTTCGCCTTTGCACCCGTGCCGGCGGCGGCGATCGCCGCGGCGCAGGCACGCGGCATGATGGTGATCGGAAGCGCCACGACGGTCGACGAGGCGGTCGCGCTGGAGGAGCTCGGCGTCGACGCGGTGGCGGCGCAGGGAAGCGAGGCCGGTGGCCATCGAGGCAGCTTCGCCCAGCCCTTCGAGGACGCGATGATAGGCACCATGGCGCTGGTGCCGCAGACGGTCGATGCGGTGAAGGTGCCGGTCATCGCCGCCGGCGGCATCATGGACGGCCGCGGCATCGCCGCCGCCTTCGCGCTCGGCGCCGGCGCCGTGCAGATGGGGACCGCCTTCCTCACCTCGGAGGAGGCCGGGCCGCCAGAGGCCTACAAGCAGAAGATCCTGTCCTCGCGCGAGCACGAGACCCGGATCACCCGGGCGTTCTCCGGCCGGCCGGCCCGCGGCATCGTCAACCGCGTGATGTCCGACCTGGCGGAGGCCGAGATCCCGGAGTTCCCGCTGCAGAACGCGCTGACCCGGCCGATGCGGACCGCCGCCGGGAAGGCGGGGCGGACCGAGTTCCTGTCGTTGTGGGCGGGGCAGGGATTGCGGATGGCGCGCCGGCAGAAGGCGGGCGATCTCGTGAAGCGGCTCGTCGAGGAGACCGAGGCGGCGCTCGGCCGGCTTCGCTAGGCGGGCTTCGTCGAGCGGCGGAAAACGGCCTCTGCGACGCCGATCGTGGCGATGATCGACTGGCCGACATTGCCGCCTTCGTCGAAGATCCGGTGCGCGATCGAGGAGCCGAGCGCGGTGACGTGGGTCAGGAGGAAGCGCGAGAGACGATCCGAGATCTCGTAGACGCCCGAGGTGTAGTGGTACAGCGAGGTCGAGATCGCCGCCATCAGCGTGAAGCCGGCGGTGCTGGTGTCGTTGGCGATCTGCAGCGCGGTACCGTTCATGCGACGCAGCGTCTCGCCCGTGCCGCCGCCCCGGGCGAGCGCGTCGCTCTCCAGCTTCAGCGTCGAATGCTTCTCGATCACCTTGGCGAGCACGCGTTCGCGCACCAGCGGGATGTTGTGGATCGCCGGGCGCAGGTGGCGACGCAGCAGGTAGTCGCGGAAGACCTCGGGCTCGGCGCGCGAGAGGCGAAGCTTGAGATAGTCGAAGACGACGACCATCGCTTCCTTGTCGAGCGTGTAGTTGGCCGGGTCGTCGACGATCTGGGTGTCGCCCGACCGCTGGCTGCGCTGGTCGATCCTGATCGGCCGCTTGGCGACGCGGCGGTCGGGGCCGACATAGGCCGGGCTGACGATGAAGTTCGGGTAGGCGCTGGCCGCCTCGTCGACGATCTGGGTGATGCGGCTCGTGTTGAACGGCTTCTGCATCACCAGATGCGCGCCGGCGTGGCGCGCGGCCTTCATCGTGTCCTGCGGGAAGGCGGACGACATCAGGACGACCGGCAGGTTTGGACGAGGGCTGGCGTCGTCGGCGCGCACCCAGCGCGTGAGCCGGACGCCGGAGTCGTCGGGAAGCTGAGCGTCGACGAACATCAGGTCGAAGGCCTGGTCGTCGGCGGAGAGCGCGGCCTTGGCCTCGGCCGCCGTGCCGGCAAAGGCGAAATCGGCTGGACGCCAAGCCTGCACCGAGCGTGTGATGACTTGACGAACGGTCTGGTCGGGATCGGTGATGAGAATGCGAAGCGGTGTGGCCATGCCCACGAAAACCCGAACTCATCTCGAACGATTTCGGAAGCTATGTACTTGCGCGTCAATTGTCCATAACACTCCGCCGCGAAGCTGCCAGCGACAGGAAAGATAAACATGGATCGCATCGACCTCCGTTCCGACACCGTGACGCTGCCTTCTGCAGCCATGCGCAAGGCGATGGCGGAAGCGCCGGTCGGCGACGACCAGTACGGCGAGGATCCGTCGATCAATCGTCTTCAGGACCGCGTCGCCGAGCTTCTCGGCAAGGAGGCGTCACTTTTCGTGCCCAGCGGCACGATGGCGAACCAGGTCGCGCTCCAGGTGCTCACGCGTCCCGGCGACGATGTCGTCATCGGACAGGAGAGCCACATCGCCTGGCACGAGGCCGGCGGATCAGGCGCGAATGCCGGCGTTCAATTCACGGTGATCGGGAAGGGCGGGCTCTTCAGCGCCGAGGAGTTCGACGCGGCCGCGATCCCGCTCGGCCATCACGTCTTCCCCGGCACCACCGCGGTGGTGATCGAGAACACGCACAACCGCGGCGGCGGCGTGATCTTTCCGCAGGCCGACGTCGAGGCGATCTGCGCCGCGGCGAAGAAGCGCAAGATCGCGACCTATCTCGACGGCGCCCGCATCTTCAACGTCGCCGCAGCGACCAATGCGTCGCTGGCCGGGCTGGTGAAGCCCTTCGATCTGGTCGGCGTGGCGCTTTCCAAGGGCCTCGGATGCCCGGTCGGCAGTCTCCTCGCCGGCAGCAAGGCGGACATCGCGGTCGCGACCCGGGCGCGCCGGCGCTTCGGCGGCGGCATGCGCCAGGCCGGCATCCTGGCGGCTGCCGGTCTCTATGCGCTCGACAACAACCTGAAGCGGATGCCCGAGGATCACGCGAACGCCAGGGCGCTCGCCGAGAAGCTCGCCGGGATCAAGGGCGTGATGCTCGACATGAGCACCGTGCAGACGAACATCGTGATCTTCCGCACCGGCCCCGGCGCGCCCGACGCGGCGACGGTCGCGGCGAAGGCGAAGGAGCAGGGTGTGATGGTCAACGTCTTTGCCGCGCGCACGGTGCGTGCCACCACGCATCTCGACGTCAACCGCGACCAGTGCGTCCGAGCCGGAGAGGTGCTGGCGAAGATCGTGGCGGGCGGATGAGGTGAGGCGGCGGGCGCTTCTCGTCTCGCTCCTGCTGGTCCCAGCGATGTCCCTCGCCGCGGACGGGCCGAACCTGATCGCCGCCGCGGAGAAGGGCGATCTCGCGGAGGTCCGGCGCCTGATCGCGGCCAAAGCCGACGTGCATGCGCGCGACGGGCGCGGGCGGACGGCGCTGCTGGCGGCAACGCATGGCAACCATGTCGAGGTGGCGCGCGCGCTGGTCGCCGCCGGCGCCGACGTCAACGCCAAGGACGACATCCAGGATAGCCCTTACCTGTATGCAGGCGCTGCCGGTCACCTGGAGATCCTGAAGCTCACGCTCGAACACGGCGCCGACCTCAGGAGCACCAACCGCTACGGCGGCACCGCCCTGATCCCGGCCTGCGAGCGCGGCCATGTCGAGACCGTACGCACGCTGATCGGCGCCGGCGTGAACGTCGACCATGTGAATCGCCTGGGTTGGACCGGTTTGCTCGAGGCCATCATCCTCTCCGACGGCGGGCCGCGACATGTGCAAATTGTACGGCTGCTGCTGGAGGCGAGGGCCGATCCGAACCTCGCCGACAAGGATGGCGTTACGCCCCTGAGCCACGCGACCCAGCGCGGGTATCGCGAGATTGAACGGCTGTTGAGGGAGGCGGGTGGGCGCGAGCGGTCGAAGTGATTTTATGTATTTATAGTAGGCACTGTTACATTTCTGCTGCATTGCAAAATGTGGCGCCCTCGCCCAAATAGCTGCCAATCCCCCACCGCGCCGGCGCAGATCGGCACGGTTTGAACGACGAGGTTTCGCGATGCCCTTCCCGATCTGCCGGGCGCCCTTGGCGCTGACCGGCCTTGCTGCCTTTCTTTTCTCGGCGGTCCCCGCCTCGGCGCAGATGCCCGGCGCCGGCGGGCCGCCGCCGGTCTCGGTGGCGAAGCCGATCGTCAAGGAAATCGTCGAGTGGGATGAGTTCGTCGGCCGCTTCGAGGCGCCTCAATCGGTCGAGGTGCGAGCCCGCGTCGCCGGCTATCTCGAATCCTCGAATTTCCGCGAAGGCTCGCTGGTCAAGGAAGGCGATCTCCTCTTCGTCATCGACAAGCGCCCGTATCAGGCCGCGTTCAATCGCGCCCAGGCCGCCGTCACCGCCGCACAGACCCGCACCACCTTCACGCATTCGGATCTCGAGCGGACCCAGAACCTGACCCGGTCCGGCGTCGCCGCCGAGCGCACGCTGGAAGAGCGCCGCCAGCAGGCGCAGCAGGCGGATGCCGATCTCGCCGGGGCCCGCGCTGCGCTCGAGCAGGCGCGTCTCGACCTCGGCTACACCGAGATCCGCGCGCAGATCTCCGGCCGCATCGGACGCCGTCTGGTCACCGACGGCAATCTCGTTCGTGCCAACGAGACGCTGCTGACCACGATCGTCTCGCTCGATCCGATCCACTTCTACTTCGAGGTCGACGAGAAGTCCTACCTCGCCTACTCGCGCCAGCTCGCCCAGCCGCGCGCGGCGCTGGGCGAGGCCAAGACCCAGGTCTTCGTCGGCATCGGCGAAGAGAAGACGCTCGATCGCCCCGGCGTGCTCGACTTCGCCGACAACCGGCTCGATGCGCGCAGCGGCACGATGCAGCTGAGGGCGGTCCTCGACAACAAGGACCTGCTCCTGACGCCCGGCCTCTTCGGCCGCATCCGCGTGCCCGGTACGCCCAAGTACAAGGCCGTGCTGGTGCCGGACGAGGCGATCTCCGCCGACCAGGACCGCCGCATCGTGATGGTCGTCGGCGACGACGGCACGGTGGCGCCGAAGGTCGTCCGCCCGGGCCCGCGCGAGGACGGCTACCGCGTCGTTCGCCAGGGCCTTACCGGCGACGAGACGATCGTCATCAATGGCCTGCAGCGGGCGCGGCCCGGCACCAAGGTGACGCCGCAGATGACTCAGCTGCCGCCGACGCGCTGAGGATCGGCCTATGAAATTCGCGCATTTCTTCGTCGATCGGCCGATCTTCGCCGCGGTCATCTCGATCGCGACGGTGATCATCGGCATCATCGCCTTCTTCCGGCTTCCGGTCAGCGAGTACCCGGAGATCGCGCCGCCGACGATCACCGTCCGCGCCGTCTATCCCGGTGCCGATGCAGAGACCGTCGCCGCCACGGTGGCGACGCCGATCGAGCAGGAGGTCAACGGCGTCGAGGGCATGATCTACATGTCCTCGTACTCCACCTCCGACGGCGCGATGAACCTGTCGGTCACGTTCCGCCCGGGCACCAACCTCGACACCGCCCAGGTGCTGGTCCAGAACCTGGTCAGCGTGGCGACGCCGCGCCTGCCGGAAGAGGTGCGCCGCCAGGGCGTCGTCACCCGCAAGAGCTCGCCCGACCTGATGATGGTCGTCCACATGCTGGCGACCGACGACACCCTGGACGAGCTCTACGTCTCCAACTACGCGCTGCTGCGCGTGCGCGACCAGCTGGCGCGCATCGAGGGCATCGGCGACCTGATCGTCTTCGGTGCCCGCGAATATTCGCTCCGCGTCTGGCTCAACCCGGACAAGCTCGCGGCCTACGGCATCTCCGCCGGCGAGGTGGTGCGGGCCTTGCAGGAGCAGAACGTCCAGGTCTCGGGCGGCGCGCTCGGCCTGCAGCCGAACCCCGGCTCGAACGCCTTCCAGATCACGGTCACGACCCAGGGCCGTTTCGAGGATGTGCGGCAGTTCCGCAACGTCATCGTCCGCTCGACCTCCGACGGCCGCATCATCAAGCTGGAGGACGTGGCGCGCGTCGAGCTCGGCGCCCGCGACTACGTCACCAACAGCTACCTGAACGGCAAGCCGGCGGTCGCCATCGGTGTCTTCCAGCGCCCGGGCAGCAACGCGCTCGAGACCTCGGCCGCGATCCAGAAGCGCCTGGCCGAGCTCAAGCGCGACTTCCCGAAGGGTCTCGACTACACGATCGTCTACAACCCGACCGACTTCATCGCCGAGTCGATCGACGCGGTCTACGAGACGCTGATCGAGGCGATCATCCTGGTCGCTCTCGTGGTGGTGATCTTCCTCCAGTCCTGGCGCGCGTCGCTGATCCCGATCCTTTCGATCCCGGTGTCTCTGATCGGCACTTTCGCGGTGATGGCGATGCTGGGCGTCAGCCTCAACGTGCTGACGCTGTTCGGCCTGGTGCTGGCGATCGGAATCGTGGTCGACGACGCGATCGTCGTCGTCGAGAACATCGAGCGCAACATCCGGAACGGCATGACGCCGAGGGATGCCGCGCACGAGACGATGGACGAGGTCGGCACCGCGGTGATCGCGATCGCGATCGTGCTTTCGGCGGTGTTCATCCCGACTGCGTTCCTGCCCGGCATCTCCGGCACCTTCTACCGGCAGTTCGCCGTGACGATCGCGGTCGCGACCGTTCTTTCGGCGATCAACTCGCTGACGCTGTCGCCGGCGCTTGGCGCGATGCTGCTGAAGGCGCACGATCCGGATCATCCGCCGAAGACCATCATCGGCCGGGCCGGGCGAGCATTCGCCCAAGGCTTCAACCGGGTCTTCGACAGGATGGGCACCGGCTACAGCCATACCGTCCGCCGCACGGTCGGCCGCAAGGTGCTGATGCTGGGCCTCTACGCGGGCCTCGCGGGCCTGACCGTCTTCACCGTGCAGAAGGTGCCGACCGGCTTCATCCCGGCGCTCGACCGCGGCTTCGCCATCGTCGTCGTGCAGCTCCCGGATGGCGCCTCGCTCTCGCGCACCGATGCGGTGCTGCACAAGGTCGCGGAGATCGTGAAGAGCACACCCGGCGTCGAGGACACCGTTTCATTCGCCGGATTCTCGGGCGCCACCTTCACCAATGCCTCGAACTCGGCGGTGATCTTCGCGCGTCTCAAGCCTTTCCCTGAGCGCATCAAGGCGAAGCTTCCCGACACCGCGATCGTCGGCCAGCTCTTCGGCCGTCTGCAGGCGGTGCAGGAAGCCTTCGTGATCGCGATCCCGCCGCCGGCCGTGCCCGGTGTCGGCACCGGCGGCGGCTTCAAGATGCAGATCCAGGATCGTGCGGGTCACGGCACGCGCGCGCTGCTGGGCGCCGCCTACCAGATCATGGGAGCGGCGGCGCAGACCCCGGGCCTGTTCGGCGTCTTCACCACCTTCAGCGCCAACTCGCCGCAGTTCTTCCTCGAGATCGACCGCACCAAGGCGCAGATGCTGAACGTGCCGATCCCGGCGATCTTCGAGACCCTGCAGGTCAATCTCGGCTCGGCCTACGTGAACGACTTCAACGTCTTCGGCCGCGTCTACCAGGTGCGCGCGCAGGCCGACCAGGGCTTCCGCATGGAGCCCGACGACATCGTCTCGCTCAAGGTGCGGAGCGCCACGGGCGCGCTGGTGCCGCTGGGCACGCTGGTGACGGTCAAGCCGTCGAGCGGCCCGGACCTGGTCCAGCGCTACAACAGCTTCCCCTCGGTGCCGATCCAGGGAAGCGGCGTTCCCGGCCTCTCCTCGTCGATCGCGCTCAACCTGATGGAGGGGATCGCCGAGCGAGTGCTGCCGCCGGGCATGAGCTACGAATGGACCGAGCTTGCGCTGCAGGAGAAGCAGGCGGGCTCGGCAACGGTCATCGTCTTTGCGCTCGCCATCGTCTTCGTGTTCCTGGCGCTGGCGGCGCAGTACGAGAGCTGGGTGCTGCCGCTGGCGATCATGCTGATCGTGCCATTGAGCGCGCTCGCCGGGCTGGGCGGCATCATGCTGCGCGGCATGGACAACAACGTGCTCGTCCAGATCGGCCTCGTCGTGCTGGTCGGCCTCGCTGCCAAGAACGCGATCCTGATCGTCGAGTTCGCCCGCCAGGCCGAATACGAGGGGAAGTCACCGGTCGAGGCGGTGATCGAGGCGGCGCGCCTTCGCCTCCGCCCGATCCTGATGACCGCGCTCGCCTTCATCCTCGGCGTCGTGCCGCTGGTGACGGCGACCGGGGCCGGCGCCGAGATGCGCCAGGCGCTCGGCACCGCGGTCTTCTTCGGCATGGCCGGCGTGACGCTGCTCGGCCTCTTCTTCACGCCGGTGTTCTACGTGGCGCTCCGCCGCTTCACCCGGAAGAAGCGGACCGCGAGCCATCCCGTGGTCACCGAGTAGCGTGAGCGATCCGACCCTCAGGCCGGCACGTCCCGACGACGTGCCGGCGCTGATCCGGATCTGCCTCGACGCCAGGACCTCGGCCGACATTCCGAACCTGCACACGGATGCGGAGAACCTCGCGTTCTTCTCCGGGCTGGTCGCGGCCAAGGCGGCCATGGTCGCCGAGCTGGAGGGGGCGCCGGTCGGCTTCGCCGTCGTCCATGACGGCTGGCTCGAGCATCTCTGGATCGATCCGCCGCATCACCGCCGGGGCATCGGCGGCAGGCTGCTCGCCTGGGCAAGGGCCGAAGCGCCACGCGACCTTCGCCTCTACGTCTTCACCCACAATGTCCGGGCGATCGCCTTCTACAAGGCGCATGGCGCCGTGCAGATCGCTGCTTCCGACGGGGCGGGGAACGAGGAGAGGCTTCCTGACCTGACCTTGCGGATCGCTCGCATCTGAGCGCTCGCGCATGGCCGCTCTCGCTTGACGCGGACCGGGAAGGGCGCTGCACTCCTTCCACGTCCGGAAAATCGGGAGGGTGTCATGGCGAAGACCGGTCTGGCGATGAGCTGGGAGGAATGGTCGAAGAGGGACGGCATCGCGATCGCCGATCTCGTGAAGAAGAAGAAGATCTCGGCCCGCGAAGTGGCCCGCCAGGTTGCCGCCGGCGTCGAGCTGCTGAATCCCAAGCTCGAAGGCGTGCTCGAGGTCTTCGACGACGTCGTCAGGAACCCCGACACCGACAAGCCGGCGAAGGACGGCCGCCTCTACGGCGTGCCGATCTTCCTCAAGGATCTCGGCTCCGGCCTCAAGGGGCGCAAGCGCGAGTCCGGATCGAAGTTCGACAAGGGCCAGGTCGCCAAGGCCACGGATCCGAACATCGAGAACTTCCTTTCGGCCGGCCTGGTGCCGATCGGCCGCTCGACCACGCCCGAATTCGGCATGACCTTCGACACGTCGACGAACTACCTCGGCCGGGTGATGGTCACGCGAAATCCGTGGAACCTGAAGCACACGCCGGGCGGCTCGTCCGGCGGCTCGGCCGCGATGGTGGCGGCGCGCGTGACGCCGATCAGCATGGCCTCGGACGGCGGCGGTTCGACCCGCATCCCCGCCTCGTATTGCGGCCTGGTCGGCCTCAAGGCGACGCGCGGCATGGTGCCGAGGCCCCTGAGCCAGAGCGAGTACATGGTCCGGATCTCGGCCGAGGGCGTGGTGACGAGAAGCGTCCGCGACACGGCCGCGGTCTACGACTACATTACGCGCGTGCCGAACGGCGGCACCTTCATGAACGTCGAGCGCTTCAAGGGCTCGTACCTGCAGGCGATCCGGAAGGATCCGCCGAAGCTCAAGATCGGGCTTTCGACCGGAAGCTGGGGCCGCCCCGGAAAGACCGACGAGCAGGTCGCCAAGCGCGTTCGCGAGGTCGCACGCCTGATGGAGAGCCTCGGCCACAAGGTCGAGGAGGTCGACGACCGGAAGATCTGCGACTGGGACGCCATGTGGGCGAGCTACTACTGCCAGTGGATCGGCAGCCGGGCGCAGTTCCGCACCATGGCTGCCGCCCGCGGCATCAACACGCCGGATCTCAAGGACCATCTGGGGCCGATGGTGCACCGGCACCTCGAGGCGGCCGATCGCTACGACAAGTACGACATCTGGAAGATGATGGGGGAGAACAACACCGTGACGCGCGGTTTCGGCGCGATCATGGAGAAGTACGACGTGCTGCTGACGCCGACGCTCGCGATCCGCGTGCCGGAGGCGAACGGACCCTACTCCCTGCTCCGGAACGAGGCGCTCGACCCCTGGCTCGACCGCCTGGCGAACGCCTGCCGCTATACGATGCCGGGCAACGAGACCGGCCTTCCCGGCATCTCGGTGCCTGCCGGCCTCGACAGCGACGGGCTTCCGATCGGCGCGATGTTCTACGGCAACTGGTCGCGCGAGGACCTGCTGCTCCAGGTCGCCCGCCAGATCGAGAAGGCGAAGCCGGAGTGGTTCGACCAGTCGGCGCCGCTGAACGTGACGACGGCCGGCTAGCGCCGTCCGACCAATGCGCGGTGCATGGCGAGTCCCAGCACCGCGCAGCCGCCGATCATCGCCGCCATCGGCACCGCCGATGATTTGGGCAGGGCCGCGACGATCGCGCCCGAGAGGCCCCCCATCGTGAACTGGATCGTGCCCAGAACCGCCGAGGCGGCGCCGGCGTTGGCGCCCATCGGCTGGAGCGCGCGGGCGGTCGAGTTGGGACCGATGAAGCCGAGGCTGGTCAGGAAGAAGAACAGCGGGACCAGGATCCCGGCGAGGCCGCCGATGCCGGTGATCGCGGCGAGGAAGACGAACGTGCCTGCGACCGCCGCGGCCGAGAGTCCGAACAGCAGGAGGATGCCCGGCGTGTAGCGCGAGAGAAGCCGCACGTTGACCTGGGCCGCGCCGATGAAGCCGACGGCATTGCCGCCGAAGACGAAGCCGTAATACTCGGCAGGCACGCCGTAGAGGGAGATCAGCACGAAGGGCGATCCCGTGATGTAGGCGAACATGCCGGCGAAGGTCAGGCTCTGCGAGAGCGAGTGACCCATGAAGTAGCGGTCCGAGAGGATGCGCACATAGGTGCGGAGCACCGACCCCGGATGCAGCGAGCGTCGCTTGTCCTCGGGCAATGTCTCCTTGAGGCCGAAGTACACGGCTAAGAGGATCAGGCAGCCGAATCCCGTGAGGATCCAGAACATCGCCTGCCAGCTCATGTAGATCAGGAGCTGGCCGCCGAGCAGAGGCGCCAGGATCGGCGCCACGCCCATGATCGCCATCAGGGTGGCGAACATCTTCGCCGCGCCACGCTCGTCGAAGAGGTCGCGGACGATCGAGCGCGAGATCACCATGCCGACGCAGCCGCCGAGTGCCTGCAGGAATCGGAACGCGATCAGCCCCTGGATGCTGGGCGCGAGCGCGCAACCGAGCGAGGCGACGATGTAGACGACGGCGCCGAAGATGATCGGGGGCTTGCGGCCGAAGCGGTCGGCGACCGGCCCGTAGATCGCCTGGCCGATGGCGAGTCCGAGGAAGAACGTCGAGAGCGTGAGCTGGACCTGGGAGGGCTCGGCCGAGAAATAGCGCTCGAGCGCCGGGAAGCTCGGCAGGTACATGTCGACCGACATCGGCGTGAAGCCGGTCAGCGCGCCCAGGATCAGGACGAGCAGCAGGGTGGGCTTGTAGGGCGCGGGGGAGTGCATTTTCGGGGAGTTGGGTGCTGCGGGCGGCCGGCACAAGACCAGCTTCCCAGTTCGGCCGCAAGCCACGGATAGCAGCAGGCCGCGCATGACAGCTATGCAGCGGGTCACATCCGAAGGAGGTGCCCAATGCTGCGGCTCTATGACTACCTGCCGTCACAGAATGCCTACAAAGTGCGCATGCTGCTCGGCCATCTCGGCCTCGCCTGCGAGACGGTCCCGGTCGAGATCTTCCGAGGCGAATCGCGCACGCCGGCGTTCCTGGCGATGAACCCGGCGGGCGCGGTGCCGGTGCTGGAGATCGGGCCTGGACGCACCATCGCCGAGTCCAACGCGATTCTCTGCTATCTGGCCGAGGGCACGCGCTATCTGCCCGACGACCGCTTCGAGCGCGCCCAGGTGATGCAGTGGCTGTTCTTCGAGCAGGACTACGTCCAGCCGAGCATCGCCACGATCCGGCACTGGACGATGACCGGAAAGCTCGAGCGCAATGCGGCCCAGGCACCCGGGCGCAAGGCGGCGGGCGAGCGCGTGCTCGACCTTCTAGACCGCCATCTCGCGGGCCGTGCCTTCCTCGCCGATTGCGGGTACTCGATCGCCGACATCGCGGTCTTCGCCTATGTGCATCGCGCGGGGGAGGGTGGCTTCGATCTCGCCTGCCGGTCGGCGCTGCGCGCCTGGTTCGACCGCGTCGCCGCCGAATCCGATCCGCTGCCGCCGGTATATCCCTACTCGATCGATCCCTATTCGCATCGGAGCCTGCCGGTGGAGCCGGAGACGGCCCCGGCGTAGGCTCTCGCCTCTCGAGGAGGATGCGATGGCAGACGTGGCGGTGATCGTCGGCGCGGGTCCCGGTCTCGGGGCGGCATTGGCGCGTGCGGCAGCGGCGGACGGCATGAAGGCCGTCGTCGCCTCGCGCGACCCGGGGAAGATCGCCGAGGTCGCGAAGACGACCGGGGCCGTCGCGATCGCCTGCGACGCGACCGATGGCGGCTCGGTCGACGCGCTGTTCGATCGTGTCGGCCGCGAGATCGGCACGCCGTCATTCGTCGTCTACAACGCGAGCCGGCGCGTCCGCGGTCCCGCTGCCGAGCTCGATCGCGCGGCGGTGCGCCAGGCGATCGACATCACCGCCTTCGGCGGCTTCCTCGTGGCGCAGGCGGCGATCCGGCTGATGCTGCCGAAGGGGCGAGGAAGCCTGCTCTTCACCGGCGCCAGCGCCAGCGTGAAGGGCTACGCCGAGTCGGCCACCTTCGCCATGGGCAAGTTCGCGCTCCGCGGCCTCGCCCAGAGCCTGGCGCGCGAGCTGGGGCCCAAGGGCCTGCACGTGGCGCATGTCATCATCGATGGCGCCATCGGCCGTGCCGGGGCCGACGAAGCCGGCAAGCTGGATCCGGACGCGATCGCCCAGGCCTACCTCCAGATCCACCGCCAGCCCAGCTCGACCTGGGCGCACGAGGTCGACCTCCGGCCGTCGGTCGAGAGGTTCTAGGACCTCATTTCATTGGCGGGAGTGCCGGCTTGCGGGAGCGGCGAGCCGGCTGTCATGCTCGCACGCATCCCGTCTCAGCCGCGAGCCAAGCCATGCTTCCCGAACAGCGCGCCCTTTTCGACATCCCCGAGGACGTCACCTACATCAACTGCGCCTATCTCTCGCCGAACCTGAAGGCGCAGCAGGCGATGGGCCATTGGGCGGTGGATCGCAAGGTCCATCCCTGGACCATCGAGTGGAAGCACTTCTACGACGACGTCGAACGCGCCCGCGTGCTGTTCGCCAAGCTGATCAACGCCAGCCCGGAGGACATCGCGATCGTCGCCGCGACCTCCTACGGCGTGGCGACCGCGTCGCAGAATCTCGGCCTCAAGGCCGGGCAGAACGTCGTCGGGCTCGAGGGCGAGCACTACTCGACCCTGCTCGAGTACAAGCGCCGCTGCGCCGAGGCAGGCGCGACCCTGAAGCTCGTCTCGAAGCCGAAGGACGGCGACTGGACGCGCGACATCCTGGCGGCGATAGACGACAAGACAGCCTGGGTCGGCGTCCCCAACTTCTTCTGGACCGACGGCGGCTACATCGACCTGCAGAAAGTGTCTGACCGCACGCACCAGGTGGGCGCGGTGTTCATCACCGACGTGACCCAGTCGCTCGGCGCGAAGGCGGTCGACGTGAAGAAACTGAAGCCCGACTACCTGATGTGCTCGGCCTACAAGTGGCTGCTCGGGCCGTATGGCCTCGGCTTCCTCTACGTCGCCCCGCACCGCCAGGACGGCCGTCCGCTCGAGCAGCACAATTACGGCCGCGCCGGCAGCCAGAACTCGGCCAACCGCGGCATGGGCGACTCGTATGCGCCCGGCGCGCGCCGCTTCGACATGGGCGAGCGCAGCCATTTCATCCATCTGCCGATCGCCAATGTCGGCATGGAGCAGCTCCTGGCCTGGGGCCAGGACGAGATCGAGGCCACGATCGCGCCTCTGACCAATCGGATCGCCGAGCACGCGGCCGCCCGCCAGCTCGCCGTCCCGCCGGCAGAAGCGAGGGCTAAGCACTTCATCGGACTGCAGTTTGCGGGTGGGCAGGTGCCCGAGGGCCTGGGCGACCGGCTGAACCGGAAGAAGTGCTTTGCCTCGGTCCGCGGGACCTCCTTGAGGATGAGTCCTCACGTCTACAACAACCTCTCGGAGATCGACCGGTTCTTCGACACTTTCGACCGGGTCGTCGCCGGTAAGGATTGAGCTAAATGCCCGATAAGGCGTAATCTAAATGCATGGGGGTTAGTGTCGCAGGACTGAGCGCAGCCGCGCTCATCGGGGGCATTTCCGGACGATCGTCGGTCGCTTCGGTCGCGCTTTCGCGCCCGCTGTCCGACGAGGCCAAGGCCCGTCCGGAGGCGACTCTACTCGCCGGCGTCCTCTCCAATGCGCAGTCGTCCGGCAACGGCCGGTCGGCTTTGATCCAGGTGCCGCCGTCGCCGCTGGCGGCGAGCACGCTGCAAGCCCTCCAGCAGTCCTCGCAGCAATTCGCCGTCCGCGACGACTCGATCGAGACGCAGATCGCCGAAGCCCCGCAGCGCGAGCTCCGCCGCGCGCTGAACTCGGTCGTCCGAGAAACCACGGTCACGACGCCCGACACCACCACGACCTCGACGGTCCAGACACCGGCGACGACGGTGACCCGCACGGTCACTGAGACGGTCACGGTGCCGGGCCAGGAGAGTTCGGGCGTGCAGGAGTTGCGCGCCCTGCTCGAGCGCGCCGCCGATCGTGCCGGCCCCATCGAGGACCGCGGCGACGGCCGCGGCTCCGACCGCTACGTCGACCGCCTCGCCGGCTCCGTCGAGCGGCGCGGCGACCAGCTCCTGGACTCGCTCGACCGTATCGTCGACAGCAGCGGACGGCGGACCGACCGGCGGGTCGAGCGTACGCTCGCCAGCCTCGGCGAGTCGTTCGTGCGTACCATCGATCGCCTGTTCGATCGTGGCGGCGATCGCGGCGTCAGCGCCCTCGACGAGATCGTCACGGACAACAGCGCGCGCATCGTCAGCACCTTCGGCAAGGTGCTGGCGGCCACCGGCAACGACGTCAACCGGCGGCTCGAGAGCCTGCTGGTGAAGGCCGGGCCGGAAGTGATCCAGGCGCTCCAGGGCGCCGTCGACCGCGTGCGGCCGACGACGACCGAGGAACAGACCCGCGAAGAGACGGAAGTCATTCCCGGCAGCGTCTCGACCGTGACCACGACGGTCCCCGGTAGCACCGTCACCGTCAGCAACCGCAGCGTGGTCGAGCAGCCGCCGACGCCGACCGAGGCGCGTGCCGAGATCCGCCGCCAGGTCACTGCCTATTCCAACGCCTCCAATCTGGTGGCGCCGCTGGAAGAGCTGGCGTCGCCGCCGCCGGCGGTGCCGAACCCGGCCGCGATCGTCGAGCGGCCCGAGCCGCGCGACACCGGCGGCCTCGCGCGCAACGAGCGGGGCCCGGTCCGCCGCGACAACGGCGATGGCGAAGACCGCCAGATCCGTCAGGCGCGCGACGAGACTCCCGCGCCGCGCCCTCGTCCGGAGATCACCATCGCGCCGCCCGAGCCGGTTACGGCGGGCCTCCCCTCGCTGGCGCCGCCGATCCGGTCGAATGAAACCTCCTCGCAGCCGGGTACGCTGGTCGAGATCGCGGCCTAGGCCGGATCAGTCGAGCGTCCGGAAACGGCGGCGGAGCGCGAAGGCGTCGGAGGTGACGCGGGCTTCCAGGCGGGCCGCCCGCTCCTCGAGCATCCGGATCCTGGCGCGCACGTCCTCGACCCGCGAGGCCGGCACCGCGTCGGGAAGGCTCGGCACCTTCTGCTGGACCCAGCCGAACACAGTCTCGCGCTCCATGATCAGCCACAGCGTGCCGTAGATCGCGAAGAACAGCGGCGGGTTCATCACCAGCAGCGCGATCGAGGGGCCGCGGATGGCCCAGGTGCTCCATCCGAGCCAGCGCGCCAGGCCGGCGATGACGCCGAAGGCGATGCCGCGCTCGGGATACCGCCGGAAGGGACCGCGTTCGCGCCGGCGGTAGGAACGCCCGCAGCCTTCGCCGTCACGAAGCTCGGACTCCGGGCGATAGCCTTCCTCGGCCTCGCGCTCGCGCCGACGACGCTCGCGCTTCCATTCGCGCTTCCACCTGCTCATGCCTTTTCCCTCCACGCCGGGTCCTCGGCATCGAGCACGCGTTCGAGCGTGGCGATGCGGTCCTCCAGGCGCCGTGAGATGGTTTCCAGTTCGCCGAGCGCGTTCGGGTCGATCCCGCCCGCGCGCTTCTGCTGGCGCCACAAAGTCACGTAGTGGAGCACCAGCCAGAGCGGCAGGACGAAGCCGACAATGACGATCGCCGGCACGACGAAGAGCATGGACGTGAACACGGGGACATGTCCTATCTCATCAGGAGCCGGATTTCACCTTCGCGCGGAGCGCTTCGAGCTCCGCCTCGACCGAGCCCTCGGCTTCGAGGTCGACAAACTGCTGCTTGAGGGTCGGCGTGCGGCCCTTGTCGAGCACGTCGGCCTCGCCTTCCAGCTCGTCGATGCGGCGGTGCATGCGGTCGTAGCGGGCCAGCGCCTCGTCGACGCGGGCGTCGTGCAGCACCTTGCGCGCCTTGATCGAGTGGCCGGCGGCGGTGGCGCGCATCTCCAGCGTCTTCCGCTTGGCCTTCGCCTCGTCGAGCTTCGACTGGAGCCGGCGGATGTCGTCCTCGTAGCGGCCGAGGACCTCGTCGACCTGAACCATCTCGGCCTCGAGGCCGCGGACCACGTCGGCCGACCGGCGCTTCTCCAGCAGGGCGCCGCGGGCGAGGTCTTCCTTGCCCTTCGCAACCGCGAGCTCAGCCTTCTGCTCCCAGTCCTCAAGGCCGAACCTGGCCTCGGTCAGACGGCGCTCCAGCTCCTTCCGGTCGGCGATCGCCTTGACCGCGGCCGAGCGCACCTCGACCAGCGTGTCCTCCATCTCCTGGATCATCAGGCGGGCCATCTTCTCGGGGTCTTCGGCCCGGTCGAGGAGCGCCGTCAGGTTGGCGTTCATGATGTCGGTCAGGCGCGAAAAGATACTCATGGGACTCATCTGCTCCGAAAGTCTGGCGACCGGTGCGGCCGCACGCCCTTGATCGCAACGGGTGTGCCAAGGCGGAAATGGCGGAAATCCGCCATTCCCGCTGGATGGGAATGCCAAGAATCGCTATATATGTCGCGATATGACTCAACAAAGTGGCGAAATTCGCGATCTACCCACGCCGCTCGGCGAGAGCCCGGCCTTCATGGACGTGCTGGAGCGGGTGTCGCGCCTGGCCAGGCTCGACCGGCCATGCCTGGTCGTCGGCGAGCGCGGCACCGGCAAGGAGCTGATCGCGGCGCGGCTTCACTACCTGTCGCGGCGCTGGGACCGGCCATTCGTCGCGGTCAACTGCGCGGCGCTGTCGGAGGATCTGCTCGACTCGGAGCTGTTCGGCCACGAGGCCGGCGCCTTCACCGGCGCCCGCGACCGCCGCATCGGCCGCTTCGAGCGCGCCGACGGCGGCACGCTGTTGCTGGACGAGATCGCGACCGCGTCCAGCCGCGTGCAGGAGAAGATCCTGCGCGTCGTCGAATACGGCGAGCTCGAGCGTGTCGGCGGCGGGCGCACGCTCCGTGTCGATGTGCGCGTGGTCGGGGCCACCAACGTCGATCTTCCGGCCGAAGTCGATGCCGGCCGCTTTCGCGCCGACCTCCTCGACCGCCTCGCATTCGAAGTCATCACGCTGCCGCCGCTGCGCGCGCGGCGCGAGGACATCCCGGTGCTGGCGCAGCACTTCGCCGTCGCGATGGCGCGCGAGCTCGGCCGCGACCTCTTCGCCGGCTTCACGCCGGAAGCCGAAGCGGCGCTGCTCGCGCATGCCTGGCCGGGCAACGTGCGCGAGCTCAAGAACACGGTGGAGCGCGCGGTCGCGCGCGCCAATGCGGACGAGCCGGTAGCGGAGGTCGCGCTCGATCCGTTCGAGAGCCCGCACCGCCTGGTGCGTGGGTCAGTCGTCCCGTCGCCGGCGATCGAGCGGCCGTCGCCGCACCTGAAGGACAAGGTGTCCGGCTACGAACGGCGCTTGATCTCGGAAGCGCTGTCGGCGGCCGACGGCAACGGCGCCGCCGCGGCGCGCGCGCTCGGCCTCGGGTATCACAGGTTTCGCCGGCTTCTTTCGAAGCACGGCCTGGGTCAGGCAGCGGCGCGTTCGGCCAGGTAGCGCCGGCGCCGCATCCAGTCGCCGGCGGCGAGCGTCCAGTAGACGGCCTGCGCCGGGATCTTGCCGATCGGGCCGCCGGCGAAGGCGAGGCCGAAGGGCTCGATCATCCGCCAGCGGTCGTCGCCTTCGGCGATCGCGCTCGCCGTCATCTCGCCGCCGACCGTGGTCGCGACGAGGCCGTGTCCGCCGAAACATGTATTGTGCCAGAGCCCGTCGTCGAGCTGACCGAGGCAGGGCATCTTGTGGCGCGCATAGCCCATCCAGCCGCCCCAGGCGACCTCCATGCGGACATCGGCGAGCTGCGGATAGACCTTCAGCATGTCGGCGCGGATGATCTCCTTCAGCCGCTCGGGATCCGGGTGGAAGACCGAGATGCGTCCGCCCCAGAGGATGCGGCCGTCCGGCAGCGGCCGGTAGTAGTCGTTGGCGAGGCGCACATCGGAGACGCCGGTCGAGACCCGGATCGTCTGCCTGAGGCGCTCGCCGAGCGGCTCGGTGACCGCGACATACGTCGCGACGGGGATCGTCGCCGCCGAGACGCGCAGGTTGAGCCCGCCGATATAGCCGCCGCAGGCCAGCACCACGTGGCGGCAGCGCACCCGCCCGGCCGGCGTGGTCACGACGCGGTCGCCCATCTCGCGCACGAGGCCGGTTGCCGGCGTGCCTTCGAAGATGCGCACGCCCTTGTCCTCGGCGAGGCGCGCGAAGCCGCGCGACATGTCGAGCGGCTGCACGCGGAAGGCCTCGGGATTGTAGGCACCGTCGGCATAGCGGTCGGTCGCGAGCGCGTCGGCCATCCGCGCCGCTGGCCAGTGCTCGAGCTTCATGCCGTAGGTCCGGTTCATGCGCTCGACGTAGGGCGCCAGGCCTTCGCCGTGCTCCGCGAGATTGCACTTGAGCAGTCCCGCCTCGCGCCGGACGCCCGCCTCGTCGGCGCGGTCGCGAACACGGGCATGGGCGTCGAGGCTCAGGCGATAGAGGGTTTCCGCCGTCTCGCGTCCGAGCTTTCGCTCGATCTTGTCGAGACCCAGCGAATACCCCGGCGAAACGAAGCCGCCGTTCCGTCCCGAGGCGCCCCAGCCGACGCGCCGGGCCTCGATCAGCACGACGCTGCGGTTGCGCTCGGCAAGGCCCAGCGCGGTCGCAAGGCCGGCGAGGCCGCCGCCGATCACGCAGGTCTCGGCGTCGACGGTCCCATCCAGTGTGAGCCGCCGCACATCGTCGGCGCGCGTGCGGGCGTAGTAGCTATCGATGTAGTCGGTTGTCATGGCGTGAGAGTTAGCGAGCGCGCCTCCGGCAAGGCAAGGAACTTGGCAGGCGAATGCCGCGTTGGTCTTGCTACTTCGGATACGTTTAGCGGCTATCAGCGCCGGGTATAAAATGGTTTTAACGCATCCCCCTGGCCACCGGCCACCCGACGAGCGGACTTGTGCATCAACCCAAAGGTGTTGTGACCTGCGGGCGACAATGATGCAGAAACCATCAATGTTTTCAATTGATAGCCGTTAACTAAACGGATTTGATCCGTTGACAGGCAAGCCGTTCGGTGGTCGACTTCTACTTAAAATTAAACCAAATTCGGTTGATGTCGGCAGAAGAGCCATGGCAGACCCGAGTCTTCCTACCACCCGCTCCCCTTTGTCGCAGGGCATCGCCGTGACGACCCCGCCCGGCCCGGCGGTGGTGACGATCCGTGCGCTCGACCTCAGTCATATCCGCAACGGCATGGACGAGGAGTGGAGCCGTCGCTCCCAGCAGGTCCATACGCTGTTGCAGAAGGAGCTGAAGCAGCTTCTCTCCGGCAAGGGCTGGTTCTGGCCGCAGTCGGACAACTTCTATCTGCTCGTGTTCTGGCTCGGCTCAGAAAGCGTGGTCGAGGACATCTGCGACAAGATCCGCGCGGCCGTCCTCCATCATGTCCGAGGCCTTCGCAGCGACTACGTCAGCTTCACGCTGCCCATCAACGGCGGTCATCTGGACGAGCGCGGCCGCTTCTACGTCGACCGCAACGAATCCGATGCGGCTGCGCCGTCGCCGGTCGAGACCAAGCCGCCGCCGAGCCGCGATCCGACATTCGTGTTCGAGCCGGTGTGGAACGTGCGGCAAGGCGTGGTTTCCGCCTTCCGCTGCGAAGGCCAGTTCTACGACGACCGGATGCGGACCGTCGGCGAGACCCTGACCGCGGAGGCGGAGCAGGTCGCCGCCGACGCCAACAATGACGCCACGCTGCTGGCGCATGTGATGGCGGAGTGGTCGAAGCTGCCGCAGGGCGCGGTATGCCTGCTGATTGTGCCGGTGCACTACGAGACGCTGGCCAGCGCCGGCGCCAGGCGTCGCTATCTCGAGATCGCGAGCGGCATGCCGGAGCGGCTCAGGAAGTTCCTGGTGTTCGAGATCACGCATCTGCCGGTCGGCGTGATGGCGGAGCGCCTGCAGGACCTCACGCGCTACCTGAAACGATTCTGCCGGATGACCACGGTGCTGACGGCGATGGGCTTCGACCAGTTCCGCGTCGTCGCCAAGGCGGAAATTCCCATCGTCTCGTGTATCGCCGAGGGCGCCAACGAGAAGCGCCTGTTCGAGCTGATGGACAAGTATGCCGAAGGCGCCACCACCTATCAGCTGCAGCCGGGCATCTACGGCGTCCGCTCGGCCAGCCTGACGACCGGCGCGATCGGCGCCGGCTTCGTCTATGTCGGCGGCGAGGCGATCCGCTCCCTCGGCGATGCGCCGGTCGGCTTCTTCAAGTTCGAGATCGCGGACGTCTACAAGGGCGTCTGACGCGCCTTCGAGGAAGGACAGATGGCGAGGATCCTGATCGTCGACGACACCGCCGACATGCGCGAGCTGTTGAAGAACATCGTCGAGCTCGCCGGACATCAGGTTGTCGAGGCGGAGAGCGGCCGTGCCGGGCTCGAGAGTTTCGCGTCACAGCCCGCCGACCTGGTGATGACCGACATCATCATGCCCGACATGGACGGCAACGAGCTGATCGCCAAGCTTCGTGCGGTCGCGCCGGAGGTGAAGATCGTCGCGGTCTCCGGCGGCGGGCGCGTGCGCAATCTCGGCGTCCTCCAGGTCGCGCAGAAGTTCGGTGCCGACCGCGTGCTTTCCAAACCCTTCCGCAAGGAAGACGTGCTGAGGGTCGTCGACGAGCTCCTCAAGGGGTGAAGATGCCCGTGGGGGCCAGCAGGGCGCGGCGGTGGGTGCCGGTCTGGATCGCGCTCTTCTTCGGCGCGGCGCTGACCGTCATCTACTACGAGCGCGAGCGCGCCCAGGAGGGCGAACGGGTCAGCCGCGTGGTCAACGTCCGTGCCGACTGGCGGGCGGTGGCGACGAAGACCGGGATCCGCCCCAGCCTGGCCATGATCGAAAGCACGGCGGCTTTCGTCGCGAGCAATCCGGGAATGACGGGGGATCTCTTCCGGGACTTCGTCCAGAGCCTGCACTCGTATCACGAGGTCCATCCGCAGCGGGTGATGTGGCTTCCCAAAGTCGCCGAGGAGGAAAGGGAGGCCTTCGAGGCGAAGGTGAGGGCAGGTAGCGGCCCGGCGGACTTCAAGATCATGGATGTCGGCCCGAACCTGACGCTGGCGCCCCGTGCCGCGCGGCCGCACTACTTCCCGGTCCTCTATGCGGTCCTGAGCAAGGGCGGTCAGCCGTTCCTCGGCGTCGATCCCTTTTCCGATCCGGAGCGTCTGGGTGCCCTCGTGGTCGCGCGCGACAGCGGCGACACGGGGATGACGATCGCCCGGCCGTCGGAGGGAAGCGACGACGTCGGACCGGTCGTCAGCGTCTACGCCCCGGTCTATGCGGGCGGCAGGGTGCCCGGGATGATCGAGGAGCGGCGGGCTGCCCTCGTCGGAATCGTGTCCGGCGTCTTCTCGGTGCTCGATCTCCTCAATACCGCCAACGTCGTACCGGACAGCGCGGCCGACATCTTCGTCTCCGAGCGGCCCTTCACGCGGGAGAGCCCGGTGATGCCGATGGCCGTCTCTCCATCGTCGCTCGACAGGTTCGTCGAGGCGCGCGCACCCCTGGACGTGAGGTCGCTGTCCGGCGAGGTGATCGAGCGGGTCATGCAGCTCGGAGGGCAGCAATGGTACCTGCTGTTCCACTACTCGCCGGCGCAGCTCGACCTCCTCAGGTCGGCGGAGGCAACGCTCATCCTCGTCGTCGGCACGCTCCTGACGCTCGCCGTGGCGGGATATGCCGCGACCCAGAGACACGTCGTCGAAAGCCTGGTCTCGGGCATCGGCATCAAGGACCGCCAGTTGCGCGAGGCTTCGGCCGACCTCGCCCGTTCCAACGCGTGGCTGCTCGCGGCGATCGAGGCGTCGCCGGTCGCGATGATCGGCATCGATACCGAAGGCCATGTGATGTCATGGAACGACTCCGCGACCGCGATCTTCGGGTACTCCGCCGGTGAAGCGCTGGGCCGGTTCCCGCCCAACGTCCCGGCCGAGCGGGAGGATGAGTCCAGGAACCTCATGACCCGCGTGCTCGCAGGGGAGACGCTGCGGAACTTCCCGGTCACGGCAAGAACCAAGGACGGCAGGAGTCTCGAGATCCTGGCGTCGGCGGCCCCCATCCGCGCCACGGACGGGCGGGTCTCCGGCCTGGTCGCGATGATGGTCGACACCACCGACCTCCGGCAGGCCGAGCGCGCTCTCAGCCAGTCGGTGAAGATGGAAGCGCTCGGCCAGCTGACGGGCGGCCTCGCCCACGACCTCAACAACCTGCTGGGCGTGATCGTCGGCAACCTCGATCTGCTCCAGGACAAGATCGCGGACCGGGCCGATCTGCAGAAGTTCGTGACGACGCCTTTGAATGCCGCCCTCAAGGGTGCGGAACTGAACAACGCGCTGCTCGCCTTTTCCCAGCGCCAGGACCTGGAGCCCAGCAAGCTGTCGGTCGCGACCGTCGTCGCCGACATGGCGAAGATGCTGGGCCGCACCCTCGGCGACAACATCACGCTCAAGGTCGACACGCCGCCAGATCTCTGGCCGATCGTCGCCGACCAGGCGCAGCTCGCCTCCGCCATCCTGCATCTCGCAGTCAACGCGCGCGACGCAATGCCTTCGGGCGGTCGTCTCACCATCACCGCGGCCAACGTCGCCGTCGACGCGAAGATGCGGCAGAAGGCCTCGGAGCTGGCACAGGAACGCTATGTCTGCCTGTCGGTCACGGATACCGGCACCGGCATGACGCCCGAGGTGATCGCGCATGTCTTCGAGCCCTTCTTCACCACCAAGCGCGACCGCAAGGGCAGCGGCCTCGGGCTGCCGCAGGTGCTGGGCTTCGCCAAGCAGTCGGGCGGCACAGCGCGGATCTACAGCGAGGTCGGCCACGGGACCTCGGTGCACCTCTATCTCCCGGCAGCCGGCGACGACGAGGCGGCAGGATTGTCCGCGGCGATGGATCTCGCCTTCTCGCCCGGCCGCGGCGAGACGATCCTCGTGGTCGAGGACAATCCGGAGCTGCGCGATGCCGTCGTCGCCCAGCTCGATAGTCTCGGCTACCGGCCCGTCGTGGCCGCGGACGGAAGGGAGGCGCTGGAGGAGCTGACCAAGGGCATCCGCGCCGACCTGTTGTTCACCGACGTGGTGATGCCGGGCGGCATGGACGGCCGCCAGCTCGCGGCCGAGGTGAAGGCCAGGTGGCCGGGAATGAAGATGCTGTTTACCTCGGGCTTCGCCGGCGCGTCGGCCGCCGATGGCGGGGCGCTTCCGGGGCGCCTGCTGCGGAAGCCTTACCGCATGCAGGATCTGGCGGCGCGGATCCGGGAAACCCTGGATTCCTGACCGCACCCGCGGACCGGGGCGATTGACCCAGATCAACGATCCGGCGGTCGGCCTGGTGCAGAAATACGGCTATGCAGGAAGTCGTCTATTCGGCGCTCAAGCCGTTCCTCTACCCCGAGCGACTGCACCGCATAGGGGCCGGCGAGGTGCCGCCGCCGGTTCATGTCCGCATCAAGCCGACCAATGTCTGCAACCATTCGTGCTGGTTCTGCGCCTACCGGTCCGACGCTGTGAGCCTCGGAAGCGGCATGAAGGAGCGCGACCGGATTCCGCGCGAGAAGATGCTGGAGATCGTCGAGGACCTGGTCGCCATGGGCGTCCAGGCGGTCACCTTCTCGGGCGGCGGCGAGCCGCTCATCTACCCGCACATCGCCGAGACCGTGGACCGCCTCGCCGAGGGCGGCATCCGGATCGGCGCGCTCAGCAACGGCTCCATGCTCAAGGGCAAGGTCGCCGACGCCTTCGCGCGCCACGCGACATGGCTCAGGATCTCGATCGACGGCTGGGACGGCCCCAGCTACGCCAAAAGCCGCTCGATCGACGAGACCGAGTTCGACAAGGTCATCGCCAACCTGTCGGCCTTCGCCTATCGAGGGTCGCGCTGTGCGCTCGGCGCCAGCGTGATCATCGACGCGTCGAACGCGCCGCACCTGCTGGACCTGTGCCTGAAACTCAAGCGGGCCGGGGTCGGACATGTGAAGTTGTCGCCCTGCATCGTTCGCGACTCGGGCGCGGAGAACGACGCGTATCACCGGCAGTTCGAGCCGACCGTGCGCGCGCAGGTCGCGCTCATCCGCGAGCTCGAGGACGAGCGCTTCCGTGTCAACGACCACTACCATGCGCTCGGAGACCGCTTCGACCGGCCCGAGCATCGCTGCCCGATGGCCTATCTCCTGACCATCATCGGCGCGGACCAGGTCGTCTATTCCTGCCAGGACAAGGCCTATACCCAGGCCGGTGCGCTTGGTTCGATCCGGGAGCGCCGCTTCCGCGACTTCTGGCAGTCGGACGAGGCGAAGGCCGCATTGGCGCGGATCGACCCGTCACGCGACTGCCGCCATCACTGCGTCGCGAGCACGAAGAACGAGCGGATCCTGGAGTACCTGTCCCTCGACGCCGAGCACGCCCGCTTCGTCTGACGCCTAGAGGATGAACTTGCTGAGATCGCCCTTCTTGGCGAGCGTGCCGACCTTCTCCTGCACGTAGGCGGCGTCGATCGTCAGCGTCGATCCGGCCTTGTCGGGGGCGGCGAAGCTGATCTCCTCGAGCAGCTTCTCCATCACCGTGTGCAGGCGCCGCGCGCCGATGTTCTCGACCGAGGTGTTGACCTCGACCGCGAGGTCGGCCAGCGCGTCGATGCCGCCGTCGCCGAACTCCAGCGTCACGTTCTCGGTCGCGAGCAGCGCCTTGTACTGCTTGATCAGGCTCGCCTCCGGCTCGGTCAGGATGCGGCGGAAGTCGTCGCGCGTCAGTGCCTTCAGCTCGACCCGGATCGGCAGCCGGCCCTGGAGCTCGGGCAGCAGGTCCGACGGCTTGGCCAGATGGAATGCGCCCGAGGCGATGAACAGGATGTGGTCGGTCTTGACCGGCCCGTGCTTGGTCGTGACGGTCGTTCCCTCGATCAGCGGCAGCAGGTCGCGCTGCACGCCTTCGCGGCTGACGTCGGCGCCCTGGCGCTCGGAGCGCGCGCAGATCTTGTCGATCTCGTCCAGGAACACGATGCCGTCCTGCTCGACCGACTGGATCGCGGTCTTGGTGACCTTCTCCTGGTCGAGCAGCTTGTCCGACTCCTCGGCGATCAGAACCGCATAGCTTTCGGCGACGGTCATCTTGCGCCGCCGGGTGCGGCCGCCGAAGGCCTTCGACAGCATGTCGTTGAGGTTGATCATGCCGACCTGGCCCCCGCCGGGGATGTCCATCATCGGCATGCCGCCGCCGCCGGTATCGGCGGTCTCGATCTCGATCTCCTTGTCGTCGAGCTTGCCTTCGCGGAGCATCTTGCGGAACTGCTGGCGCGTGCCGTCCGAGGCACCGGCCCCGACCAGGGCCTCGATCACGCGCTCCTCGGCGGCGAGCTCGGCCTTGGCCGCGACTTCCTTGCGCATCCGCTCCTTGGTCATGCCGATCGCGATCTCCACCAGGTCTCGGGCGATCTGGTCGACGTCGCGGCCGACATATCCCACCTCGGTGAACTTGGTCGCCTCGACCTTGAGGAAAGGCGCCTGGGCGAGCTTGGCGAGGCGGCGTGCGATCTCGGTCTTGCCGACGCCGGTCGGCCCGATCATCAGGATGTTCTTCGGCAGTACCTCCTCGCGCAGCTCGGGCGCCAGCTGTTGCCGGCGCCAGCGGTTGCGAAGCGCGATCGCGACCGCGCGCTTGGCGTCGTGCTGGCCGACGATGAAGCGGTCGAGCTCGGAGACGATCTCGCGGGGACTGAAGGCGGCGTTCACAGGGATTCCAGGGTCACGTTGCGGTTGGTGTAGACGCAGATGTCGGCGGCGATGTTGAGCGACTTGCGGGCGATGGTCTCGGCATCGAGACCGTCGAGGTCGATCAGCGCGCGGGCGGCCGACAGCGCATAGGCGCCGCCGGAGCCGATGCCGATCAGCCCGTCCTCGGGCTCCAGCACGTCGCCGTTGCCCGAGAGGATGAGGGACACCTCCTGGTCTGCGACCGCCATCATCGCCTCGAGCCGGCGGAGATAGCGGTCGGTGCGCCAGTCCTTGGCGAGCTCGACACAGGCGCGGAGCAGCTGGTTCGGATGGCGCTCGAGCTTGCCTTCCAGGCGCTCGAACAGGGTGAAGGCATCGGCGGTGGCGCCGGCGAACCCGGCGATCACCTTTCCGTCGGCGAGCCTCCGGACCTTGCGCGCGTTCGCCTTGACCACGGTGGCGCCCATCGACACCTGGCCGTCGCCGGCGATGACGACCTTGCCCCCTTTGCGGACGGAAAGGATGGTGGTGCCGTGCCAGGTCGGTTGGGCGGATTCGGTCATGCGAGGCTCAGGGGCTTTCGGGGAAGGCACATAGATTGGCCGCTTTCGGCCGGGGATCAAGGCCCGGGTCAACGGTGGGGTTGGCCCGGCCGGGAGCGGGTGATATACCCCGCGCGGCCGGAGGGTTGAGATGCGCCAGGCGACCGTCGAACGCAAGACCAAGGAGACCCAGATCCGTACCACCGTCGGGCTCGACGGGACGGGGGTCTACAAGGTCGCGACCGGAATCGGCTTCCTCGACCACATGCTCGAGCAGCTGTCGCGCCACAGCCTGATCGACCTCGAGGTCGAGGCGAAGGGCGACCTGCACATCGACTTCCACCACACGACCGAGGATACCGGCATCGCCATCGGCCAAGCGGTCAGCCAGGCGCTGGGCGATCGTGGCGGCATCGTCCGCTACGGCTCGGCGATGATCCCGATGGACGAGACGCTGACCCGCGTGTCGCTGGACGCCTCGAATCGACCCTATCTGATCTGGAAGGTGGACTTCTCGAAGCCGAAGCTCGGCGAGATGGACACCGAGCTGTTCAAGGAGTGGTTCCAGGCGTTCGCGCAGGCGGCCGGCCTCACGCTCCACGTCGAGAATCTCTACGGCGAGAACAACCACCACATCGTCGAGAGCTGCTACAAGGGTCTCGCCCGCGCGCTCCGGCAAGCGATCGAGATCGATCCCCGCCAGGCCGGCCGAATCCCGTCGACCAAAGGCAGTCTCTAGAGGCTCTCATGCGTATCGCAGTCTGCATGAGGGCCTCCTCCCGGAGGTCCCGATGACGGTCGCCGTCGTCGATTACGGATCCGGCAACCTGCACTCGGCCGCCAAGGCGGTCGAGCGCGCGGCGGGGGCGAAGGAGCGCGTGGTCATCACCTCCGATCCGAAAGCTGTGCGCGACGCCGACCGCATCGTGCTGCCGGGACAGGGCGCCTTCGCCGACTGCAAGGCCGGCCTCGGCGCGATCCCCGGCCTGACCGAGGCGATCGTCGAGGCGGTCGAGCGGCGGGCGCGGCCGATCTTCGGCATCTGCGTCGGCATGCAGCTGATGGCCGACGTCGGGCTCGAGCTCGGCTCGACGCCGGGCTTCGGGTGGATCGCCGGCAAGGTCGTGCGCATCGAGCCGAACGATCCGGCGCTCAAGATGCCGCACATGGGCTGGAACCAGCTCGATCTCCGCCGGCCGCACCCGGTGTTCGAGGGAATCGAGCCTGGGGCGCATGCCTATTTCTGTCACAGCTTTCACCTATGTTGCGACGGGCCGGAGGATCTACTGGCAACCTCCGACTACGGCGGGCCGGTGACGGCCGCCGTCGCGCGCGCCAATCGCGTCGCGACGCAGTTCCACCCCGAGAAGAGTCAGGCGCTCGGCTTGCGGCTTCTTTCCAACTTCCTGAGCTGGCGGCCATGACCGACGCCAAGATCGCCGCCGAGCGCGTGACGAAGCTGTCCGATCGCGAGATCGAGGATCTCTGCGACGCCGCCGACGATGCGATCGGCGGCGGCGGCGGCTTCGGCTGGCTCAAGCCGCCGCCGCGCCACGTGATGGAGGCGTTCTGGAAGGGAGTCCTGCTGATTCCCGAGCGCATGCTGATCGTCGGCCGCCTCGACGGCACCATCGCAGGCTCCGCGACCATCCAGAAGCCGCCGCGCAACAACGAGGCGCAGGCGCATTCCTGCTGGCTCACCACCAGCTTCGTCGCGCCCTGGGCGCGCGGCCACGGCCTTGCCGGCCTGATCACCGCGACGGTCGAGGAAGTGGCGGCCGGAGCGGGCTACAAGACGCTCAACCTGGACGTTCGCGAGACGCAGGCGCGCGCGATCGAGATATATCGCAGCCGCGGCTACGTGCATTGGGGCACCAATCCGCGCTACGCGAAGGTCGACGGCATGTGGGTTGCGGGCCTCTATTTCTACAAGAGCCTGAACGGAGAGGATTCGTGATCCTCTATCCCGCGATCGACCTCAAGGGCGGCCAATGCGTGCGGCTCAAGCTCGGCGACATGGGCCAGGCGACCGTCTACAACCCGGATCCTGCGGCGCAGGCGCGCGCCTTCGCGGCCGCGGGCTTCCGGTGGATCCACGTCGTGGATCTCGACGGCGCCTTCGCCGGCAGGCCGCAGAACGCCGACGCGGTCGCGTCCATCGTCTCGTCGGTCGACCTCCCGGTGCAGCTCGGCGGCGGCATCCGCGATCTCAAAACCGTCGAGGCGTGGCTCGCGAAAGGGCTCCGGCGCGTCATTCTCGGCACTGCCGCGGTCAAGAATCCGGCGCTGGTGCGCGAGGCGGCGGCGAAGTTTCCGGGGCAGGTCGCGGTCGGCATCGATGCCCGCGACGGCTTCGTCGCGGTCGAGGGCTGGGCCGAGGTCTCGTCGCTGCCGGCGCGCGAGCTGGCACTCCGCTTCCGCGATGCCGGCGTCGCCGCCGTGATCTTCACCGATGTCGGACGCGATGGCGTGCTTGCCGGCGTCAACGTCGAAGCGACCGCCGAACTTGCGAAGGATCTCGGCATTCCGGTGATCGCCTCGGGTGGCCTTGCCTCGATCGACGACGTGCACCGCCTCAAGGCGCGCGAGGCGGACGGCATTTCCGGCGTCATCATCGGGCGCGCGCTCTACGACGGCCGGGTCGATCCGGCGAGCGCGCTGAAGGCCGCCGCATGAGCCTCAAGGTCCGCCTCATCCCCTGCCTCGACGTCAAGGGCGGCCGCGTCGTCAAGGGCGTGCAGTTCGTCGACCTCAAGGATGCCGGCGATCCGGTCGAGCACGCCCGCGCCTACGATGCCGCCGGCGCCGACGAGCTCTGCTTCCTCGACATCACCGCCAGCTCCGACAACCGGGCGATCCTGCTGGATGTCGTGCAGCGGACCGCCGAGCAGTGCTTCATGCCGCTGACCGTCGGCGGCGGCGTGCGCGAGGTGAAGGACGTGCGGGCGCTGCTGCTGGCCGGCGCCGACAAGGTCTCGATCAACACGGCCGCCGTGCATCGGCCGGAGTTCGTGAAGGAGGCGGCCGAGAAGTTCGGCAGCCAGTGCATCGTCGTCGCCGTGGATGCCAAGCGCTCGGGCAACCGCTGGTCGGTCTTCACCCATGGCGGGCGCAACGACACCGGCATCGACGCGGTCGAATGGGCCGTGCGCATGGCCGAGCTCGGTGCCGGCGAGATCCTGCTGACCTCGATGGACCGGGACGGGACCCGTGCCGGCTTCGACATCGACCTGACCCGGGCCGTCGCCGATGCCGTGCCGATCCCGGTGATCGCCTCGGGCGGCGTCGGCTCGGTCGACCATCTGGTCGACGGGGTGATCCGGGGCCACGCTTCGGCGGTGCTCGCCGCCTCGATCTTCCATTTCGGGGAGATCTCGCTGCCGGAAGCCAAGCGCCGGATGGCGGCGGCGGGCGTTCCCGTCCGGCTGACCTGACGAAACTGTTACATACGTCGGAAAATCGTGGTATCGCATCGGACATGTCCGATGCCAATGCGTTGGACGGTACCTGCCTCGACCGCCTTTTCAAGGTGATCGAATCCAGGCGCGGCGCCGATCCCGAGACCTCCCACACCGCCAAGCTTCTCCAGCGCGGCACCAAGCGCATCGCCCAGAAAGTGGGCGAGGAAGCGGTTGAAGCCGTGATCGAGGCGATCCGCGGCAACCGCCAGAAGCTCGCGGCCGAGTCCGCCGACCTCGTCTACCATGTGCTGGTCATGTGGGCCGACGCCGGCATCAAACCCGCCGACGTCTGGGCCGAGCTCGCCAAGCGCGAAGGCATCAGCGGCATCGCCGAACGTCGCGCCCGCGAGGAGCCGGACGACTCGTGACCCCTTCGGCATGACCTACGACGCCGGCAACGTCTTCGCCCGGATCCTCCGGGGCGAGCTGCCGTCGAAGAAGGTCTACGAAGACACCCACGTCTTCGCCTTCAGCGACATCCGCCCGCAGGCGCCGGTCCATATCCTGGTGATCCCCAAGGGCGCCTACGTCTCCCTCGACGACTTCACCGAGAAGGCGTCCGACGCCGAGCAGGCGGCCCTGATGCGCGCGATCGGCAAGGTCGCCCGCGACGCCGGCCTCGCCGGGAACGGCTACCGCGTCCTCTCCAACATCGGCGAGCACGGCCACCAGGAGGTCCCGCATCTCCATTTCCACGTGGTCGGCGGCCATCCGGTCGGCCGCATGCTGCAGAAGCCCGACTGAGCACCTATCTCTTCACGTATCAGCCCCAACCCGGAGATCGCCCATGAAGGCCCGGATCGAATACTGCATATCCTGAAACTACGAACCGAGAGCCCTCCGTGCGAGGGACAGACTTAAGAAGCTCGGCGCCGAGGTCGAGCTGGTGAAGGGCAGGGGCGGCATCTTCGACATCACGGTCGACGGCCGGGTCGCCTTCTCCAAGCACGAGACCGGACGCTTCCCGACCGACGAGGAAGTGGACGCCGCGGCGAAGAGCTGAGGTAGAGTCGAGGCGCCCTCTCCCATGACGGGAGAGGGCGCCTTTACTTTTGGGGGATCCCGATGCGCCTGGTCGTCGCCGCGATGCTGCACGAGACCAACACCTTCTCGCCGATCCCGACCGACGTCGCCAGGTTCAGCCACCGCGACATGCGGAAGGGCGAGGAAGCGCGGAAGTACTTCAAGGGCACCAACACGGCGATTGCCGCCTTCATCGACCAAGCCGAGGCGGCCCGGGCCGACATGGTGATCCCGATGACCGCGAGCGCGGTTCCCTCGGGCAAGGTCTCGGACGAGGCCTACCGCATCATCACCGACGCGATCTGCGAGGCGATCGACAAGGGCTGCGACGCGGCCCTCCTCGACCTGCACGGCGCGATGGTCACCGAGTCCTTCGAGGACGGCGAGGGCGAGCTGCTGGCGCGCATCCGGAAGGCGCATCCGACCCTGCCGATCGCGGTGGCGCTCGACCCGCACTGCAACTGCACGCAGAAGATGGTCGACAACGCCACGGCGCTGGTCGGCTACTCCACATATCCGCACATCGACATGTACGACACCGGCAAGCGCGCCGGCCGCATCGTGCTGGACGCCATGGCCGGCAAGGTCAAGCCGGTGATGACCTGGCGCCAGCTGCCGCTGGTCTCGCAGACGCTGCGCCAGGGCACCGACGACGAGCCGATGAAGAGCCTGAACGCGATGGCGCGGTCGAAGGAGAAGGCGGGCCTGCTCTCGGCCTCGATCCTGTTCGGCTTCCCGCTCGCCGACATCCGTGATGCCGGCACCTCGGTCGTGGCGATCTCCGACGGCAACAAGGCCGAGGCCGACGCGGCGGCGGAGGACATCGCCAAGGCCGCCTGGTCCGCGCGCGAGGACTTCGTCTACAAGGGCCGGCCGCTGGCCGAGACGGTGGAGGAGGCGAAGGACCTGACCGACGGTCCGATCGTGCTGCTCGACCATTCCGACAACGCCGCCTCCGGCGCCACCCAGGATGTGATGACGGTGATCGCCGAGGTCATCCGCCAGGGGCTAGAGGACGTCGCGGTCGCCGCCGTGTGGGACCCGGACGCCGTGCAGCAGATGATCAAGGCCGGGCCCGGCGCCACGGTCACGATCAAGCTCGGCGGCAAGACCGACATGCCCTCGATCAACCTCAAGGGCAAGCCGCTGACGATCACCGGCAAGGTGAAGACGCTCAGCGACGGCGAGTTCGTGCTGCGCGGCGGCATCGCCACCGGCACGATGGCGCAGCTCGGCCCCACGGCCGTGCTCGACACCGGCAAGATGGAGATCGTCGTCGTCTCGCGTCATCACGAGCCGTTCGACACCGGGATCTTTACCTCGGTCGGCATCCAGCCCGAGCACAAGCGCTATCTGCTCTTGAAGTCGCGCATCCACTACCGCGCCGGCTTCGCCAAGATGGCCAAGCACACTTTCCGCCTCGACGGACAGGGCGTCACCACCTCCGACAACTCGCTGCTCGACTTCAAGAAGATCCGCCGGCCGATCTACCCGCTCGACCGCATCAACGACTGGCGGTAGCCGCTCTTACATCTGCTCCCAGTACTCGCTGGGATCGACCACGGCATCGATCACCGTGGGCCTGCCGGACCTGATCGCGGCGTCGAAGGCCTTCTCGAAATCCGCCTGGACTTCGACGCGGATGCCGTCGAGGCCGAAGCCCTTGGCGAGCTGATCGAAGCGGGGGCCCGCGAAGTCGACGGCGCGGGGCGCCATCTGCATCTTCGCCTGCTTGAGCTTGATCAGGGCGAGGGCCTGGTCGTCGAGCACGACGACGACGATGGGCAGCTTCAGCTCGGCCATCACCGCGAGGTCGCCAAGCGACATCAGCAGCGAGCCGTCGCCGATCATCGCCACCACCGGCTTCTCCGGCCGCGCCAGCGCCGCGCCGATCGCCGCCGGCAGCGCGTAGCCCATGTGGCAGAGGCCATTTGATTGAATGAGCTGACCCGGAGTGCGGCAGAGCAGCGCGTGGTTGGCAAGGATGCGGTGCGCGCCGACGTCGACGGACATGCGCCAGTCGGGCTGCACGCGGTCGCTGACCGCCTTGAACAGGGCGGCCGGGCTCAGGCCCTTCGCCGGTGTCCTCGGGCGGACGATCTCGGCGACCTTCGCGCGGTAGCTCTTGATCGTATCGGCAGGCCAGGCGGCGGCCGGGCCGCCGGCCAGGCGCGCGAGCAGGGCCGGCAGGTCGCCGAAGGCTTCGGTGCCGGCGGGGAACATGCGATGCGGCAACGGCCCCCAGTCGAGCGACAGCACGGGCTTGGTCGCCGGCCAGGCGTCGATCCAGGCATCCCTGAGCTCGATCGGATCGAATCCCACCAGGACCAGCAGGTCGGCTGCCTCGACCAGTTTCATCGTCTCGGCGTCGACGATCGGCGAGAGGCCGACGCTTCCGAGCGACAGCGCGTGATGCTCGTCGAGCGCGCCTTTCGCCTTATAGGTGGCGAGCAGCGGCATCCCCCAGGCCTCGCAGAAAGCCCTCAGGGGCGCCGCGACGCCGTCGTGGATCGCGCCGCGCCCGACCATCGCCAGCGGGCGCTTCGCCTTGGCGAGGATCGCCTTGGCGGCGCTCGCCGCCGCGTCGTCGAGAGTCACCGGCAGCCGCTTCGGCGGCGCATAGGCCGGCTCGTCGGAAACGGTGCGGCTATAGTCGGCGGGGCAATTGAGCAGCACCGGGCCGGCGGGGAAGGCGAGCGCGATATCGAGCGCCTTCGTCGTCTGCTGTGCGGCGCGCGACGCGTTCAAGGTCGCAGCCCATTTGGTCGCCGGCGTCGCCAGCGCCACGTGGTCGAAGACCTGATGGGTGTAGATGCCCATCTGCTTCGTCGCCATCTCGCCGCCGAGCACGATCACGGCCGAGCGCTCCTGCAGCGCGCCGGCGATGCCGGAGATCGCGTTGGCGAGGCCCGGCCCGAGAGCCGGGATCAGCACCGAGGGCTTGCCCGTCACCTGGTAGACCGCATCCGCCATGAAGGCCGCCGATGGCTCGCTCTTGGCGAGCACGAAGCGGATACCGGCCTCTTCGCAGGCGCGAACCAGCTCGAGCACGTCGTTGCCGGGAATGCCGAAGGCGAACTCGGCGCCGTAGGCCTTGAGCGTGCCGGCGATGGCGTCGGCGGCGGTGCGTTTGGAGGTCATGGGGCGCGGAGTATGCAGAAATCGTCCGTTGCAGGCGAGACCGGTCGCAGCAGGATCCTCCTGCGGCGGGGCTCCGAAAGGGAATGGACCCGGAAGCGCCGGTCCCCGATCCTCCGCGCTCGCTTCAATCGACGGACCCGCCGGAGTTGGGCATACTTGGCCTCAACAAAGGTCGTACGGGAGGGAAACATGAGACGGATTCTAATTTTGGCCGCCGTGTTGGGCCTGATCGCCGGATCGGCAAAGGCCGAGGGCGAGATCCGGATCGCCGAGCAGTTCGGCATCAGCTACCTGCCGCTCCAGATGATGCGCCACCACAACCTGATCGAGGAGGCCGGCAAGAAGGCAGGCCTCGACCTCAAGGTGACGTGGTCGCAGCTGGCATCTGGCAATCCGATGAACGACGCGATGCTCTCGGGATCGCTCGACGTGGCCTCGGGCGGCGTCGGGCCCCTGCTGCTGATCTGGGATCGCACCAAGGGCAACCTCAACGTCAAGGCGATCGCGGCGATCAACTCGATGCCGCTGTACCTCACGACCCGCAACCCGGCGATCAAGTCGCTGAAGGACTTCACCGCGAAGGACAAGATCGCGCTGCCGGCGGTGAAGGTCTCCGTGCAGGCGCGCACGCTCCAGATGGCAGCGGAGAAGCTGCTCGGCAAGTTCGACGCGCTGGACGAGTTCACCGTCTCGATGGCGCATCCGGACGCGACCGCGGCGCTGATGTCGGGGGCGACCGAGGTGAACTCGCATTTCGGCAGCCCGCCGTTCCAGTACACGCAGCTGGCCGATCCCAAGATCACCCGCGTGCTCAACTCCTACGACGTGCTGGGCGGCCCGACAACCTTCAACCTGGTCTGGGCCCGCGACGATTTTCGCGCCAAGAACCCGAAGACCTACAAGGCCTTCCTCGATGCGCTCGGCGAGGCGGTCAAGCGCATCAACGCGGACAAGGCGGCGGCGGCCAAGACCTACATCGAGGCCAACAAGAGCAAGGAAGACCCGGCCTTCATCCTGAAGATGCTGAACGACCCGGAAATCGTCTTCACGCTCGAGCCGCAGAACACGATGGCCTATGCCGAGTTCATGCATAAGGTCGGCGCGCTCAAGAACAAGGCTGCGAGCTTCAAGGACTACGTCTTCGAGGAAGCGGCGGCGGGCAAGGGGAGCTGATCCACCTGGCTCCTCTTCTCGACGTCGCCGGCGTTACGCTCCAGTACAAGACGCCGGACCACCTGGTTACGGCGACGTATCGCGTCGACCTGCAGGTCTTCCCGGCGGACCGCTTCGTGCTGCTGGGCCCGTCGGGCTGCGGCAAGTCGAGCCTGCTGAAATCGGTCGGCGGGTTCCTGAAGCCGGTCGAGGGCGAGATCCGTCTGTCGGGGGCCCTGGTCGACAGCCCGGGGCCCGACCGGATGATGGTGTTCCAGGAATTCGACCAGCTGCCGCCCTGGAAGACGGTCAGGGAGAACGTGATGTTCCCGCTGATCGCGAGCGGCAAGCTCAGGCGCCGCGAGGCCGAGGACCGGGCACGCGCCTACATCGCCAAGGTGGGCCTGGAGCGCTTCGCCGACGTCCACCCGCATATGCTGTCGGGCGGCATGAAGCAGCGGGTCGCGATCGCGCGTGCCATGGCGATGGAGCCGGCGATCCTCTTGATGGACGAGCCCTTCGCCGCGCTCGATGCACTGACCCGGCGCAAGATGCAGGAGGAGCTGCTGGCGCTCTGGGAAGAGACGCGCTTCACCGTGCTCTTCGTCACGCATTCGATCGAGGAGGCGATCATCGTCGGCAGCCGCATCCTGGTGATGTCGCCGCATCCGGGCCGCGTGAAGGCGGAGCTCGACGCCGACGGCTTCGACCACCGCTCGGTCGGCGGGGAGCCGTTCCAGAAGCTGCAGTCGCGCATCCACGACATGCTGTTCGCCGACCGGGTCGAGTCGCATGGCTGACGGCACGGCCAAGCCTCTGCCGCCGCGCCGGCCGGAGTTCGAGCGCATCTTGCCGCCGCTCGGCAATGTCGGCGACGTCGCCCGGCCGCTCTCGGCCTTCGAGAGGCTGACCAATCTCGCCGGCGCGCGCCGCATCTTCCTGCTGCTGGTCCTGGCCGCGATCTGGCAGGCCTATGGCGCGTGGCTCTCCAACGCGCTGATCTTCCCGCCTTTCTCCGACGTCGCGAGCGCCCTCTGGGACTCGGTCCTTAGCCGGGGACTGCTCTGGCGGGCCTGGTCCTCGATCACGGTATTGGCGAAGGGCTACCTGATCGGCGTCGTCCTGGCGCTCGCGATCACCGCGCTCGCGGTATCGACCCGGATCGGAAGCGACTTGCTGTCGACGCTGACGGCGATGTTCAATCCCCTGCCGGCGATCGCGCTCCTGCCGATCGCCCTTCTCTGGTTCGGCCTCGGCGAGACCTCGCTCGTGTTCGTGCTCGTTCACTCCGTCCTCTGGCCCCTGGCCCTCAACACCCATGCCGGCTTCACTGCGGTCTCCGACACCCTGCGGATGGCGGGGCGCAACTACGGCCTCACCGGCATCCGCTACGTGGTCCACATCCTGATCCCGGCGGCGTTCCCCTCGATCCTCGCCGGCCTCAAGATCGCCTGGGCCTTCGCCTGGCGGACGCTGATCGCGGCCGAGCTGGTGTTCGGCGTCTCCTCGCGCTCGGGCGGGCTCGGCTGGTTCATCTTCGAGAACCGGAACGAGCTCAACATCCCCGAGGTCTTCGCCGGCCTCGTCATGGTGATCCTGATCGGGCTCGCGGTCGAAGCGATCGTCTTCCGGGCGATCGAGGCGCGCACCGTGCGCCGCTGGGGCATGCAGCGATGACCGGGACATTGAAGGTGGAGATCTGGCGCGGCGCCGAGGACGGCGCGTTCGAGACCTTCGAGGTTCCGACCCAGCCGAGCCAGACCGTGCTCGACCTCGTGACCTACGTGCAGCGGAAGCTCGACCCGAGCCTGGCCTATCGCTTCGCCTGCCGGGTCGGCGTCTGCGGCAGCTGCGCCATGACCGTCAACGGCACGCCGCGCTGGACCTGCCGCACCCATGTGCAGAAGGTCGCCACCTCCGGCCGCGTCCGCATCGAGCCGCTGCGCAACCTGCCGATCGTCAAGGACCTGGCGACCGACATGGCGCCGTTCTTCGACAAGGGCCAGGAGGCGCTGGGCCGCTTCGTCCCCTCCGACGCCAAGGCGAAGGGCGTGGCGACGATCCCGCCCGACGATCCGAAGCGGAGGGAGGCCGATGCCGGCATCGAATGCATCGGCTGCGGCGTCTGCTATTCGGCCTGCGACGTCGTCTCCTGGCAGCCGGACTATCTCGGGCCTGCCGCGCTCAACCGTGCCTGGACCCTGGTCAACGACGTGCGCGACGGCGACCGGGGAGGCCATCTCAAGGCGGTCGCCGAGGATGCCGGCTGCCACGCCTGCCACGGCCACCAGAACTGCGTCGAGCATTGCCCGGTAGGCCTCAACCCGACGCGCTCGATCGCCGGCCTGAAGCGGCTGGTTGTCATGGCCGCGCTGAAGGGCGAGCTGTGAAGCGGCTCGAGCTCTGGCTCTACATCGCCCAGCGCGGCTCGGCGCTGGTGCTGGCACCGCTCGTGCTGCTGCATCTCGGCGTGATCCTCTATGCGGTCGCCGGCGGGCTCTCGGCAGGCGAGATCCTCGGCCGCACGCGATCGACCATGCTGTGGCCAGCGGTCTATGCGCTCTTCGTCGTCGCCGCGGCGATCCACGCGGCGATCGGCGTCCGCGTGGTCGTCCGCGAATGGACCTCGTGGCGCAACCGCACGCTCGACTTCGCGACCTTGGGCTTCGGCCTGGTCCTGCTCGCGATCGGCCTCCGCGCGGTCCAGGCGATTTCCTGATGCGCAGCCATGCCTCATACCGGGCCTTCCTGGTCCATCGCCTCTCGGGCTTGGCGCTGGCGGTGTTCCTGCCGGTCCATCTGATCGTTCTCGGACTCGCGGTCGAGACCTCGGCGCTCGACGGCTTCCTCGAATGGTCAAAGCTGCCGCTGGTCAAGGCAGCGGAAACCGGCCTCGTGATCCTGCTGGCGCTGCACATGTTCGGCGGGCTCCGCCTGCTCGCGATCGAGCTTCTGCCGTGGAGCGACCGGCAGAAGAACTGGATCGGCTGGGCGGCGGCGGCCTCGCTCGCGGTCGGCGCCGGCTTTGTCATCCGGGCCTTCGCATGAGCGGTCTCGAGCGCCACCAGACTGATCTGCTGATCCTGGGCTCGGGCGGCGCCGGCCTGCTCGCCGCCCTCCACGCGCACGACAAGGACCCGAGCCTCGAGATCACGATCGCGGTGAAGGGCCTGCTGGGAAAGAGCGGCTGCACGCGCATGGTGCAGGGCGGCTACAACGTGGCGCTGGCACCCGGCGACTCCCTCCAGCGCCACTTCATGGACACGATCGAGGGCGGCAAGTGGCTCAACCACCAGGAGCTCGCCTGGCGGCTGGTCGAGGGCGCGGTCGAGCGCATCGTCGAACTCGAAAATCGCTGGGGCTGCTTCTTCGACCGCAATCCCGATGGCCGGCTCCACTTCAAGGCCTTCGCCGGCCAGACCGTCGACCGCACGGTGCACAAGGGCGACTTGACCGGCATCGAGATCATCAACCGGCTCGCCGAGCAGGTCTGGGCCCGCGGCATCAAGCGGCTGGAGGAGCACCGCGCGATCGCGCTGATTCCGTCTCGCGACGGCCAGCGGCTCTCCGGCGTGCTGATGCTGGACGTGCGCACCGGCGAGTTCCGCTTCGTCGCCGCCAAGGCGGTGCTGCTGGCGACCGGCGGCGGGCCGACCATGTATCTCTACCACACGCCGTCCGGGGACAAGTCCTGCGACGGGCTGGCGATGGCGCTGCGCGCCGGCCTCAAGCTCCGCGACATGGAGATGGTGCAGTTCCACCCCACGGGCCTGATCGCCGGCAAGGACACGCGCATCACCGGCACGATCATCGAGGAAGGACTCCGCGGCGCCGGCGGCCATCTTCTCGACGGTGCCGGCGAGCGCTTCATGCACAAGTACGACCCGCGCAACGAGCGGGCGACCCGCGACATCGTCAGCCGCGGCATGTACGACCAGATGAAGGCCGGCAAGACCGGCCCCAACGGCGGCGTCTTCATCACCATGAAGCATCTCGATCCGGCAATGGTGAAGAAGCAGTTCAAGGGCATGGTCACGCGCTGCGCCGATGTCGGCTTCGACCTGGTTGCGGGCAATGTCGAGGTGGTGCCGACCGCCCACTACATGATGGGCGGCGTCGAGTACGCGCTCGACTGCCGGACCTCGCTTCCCGGCCTCTTCGCCGCCGGCGAGGACACCGGCGGCGTGCACGGCGCCAACCGCCTCGGCGGCAACGGCGTCGCCAACTCGACGGTCTATGGCGGCATCGCCGGCGAGGCGATGGCGGCCTTCGCGAGGTCGGAGGGCGGCATCGCCGCGCCCGACGAGGCGGCGATCGAGGCCGCGGTCGCCGACACGCTGCGTCCGTTCTCGCGCAAGCCCGGCGACCTCAACGAGCTTCGCGAGCGGCTCTACCGCCTGATGTGGGACGATGTCGGCATCATCCGCAGCGAGGCCAGCCTGAAGCGCGGCCAGAAGGCGCTCGAAGATCTCGCGGCCGAGCTCGCCGAGACCGGCTTGCCCCAGGCCTCGCGGGCGTTCAACCTCACCTGGGCCGACTGGCTCAGCCTCGACAGCCTGATCCTGACCAGCCGGGCGATCGCCGCCGCCGCGCTCCGGCGCGACGACTCCCGGGGGGCGCATTACCGCTCGGATTTCCCCGAGACCGGATCGCTGGAGAAGTCGGAGAACACCGTCGTGACGCTCGAAGGAAGCCGCATCGCCGTGACCACGACCCCCGTCGCCTTCACCCGCGTGCGCCCCGGGCAGACGCTCTCATGATCCCGTCATCGACCATCGAGGAGGTGGGCCTCGAGCTGACGCGCCAGGCGGCGATCGTCATCCCGAAGGACTATGCCGACGGCATCAAGGCGATGCTGGAGACCGAGCCGAACGATCTCTCCAAGTTCGTGCTGAAGGCGATGGTCGAGAACTGGGAGGCGGCCGAGACCGACCGCCGCGCCATGTGCGCCGACACCGGGCTGCCGCGCTTCTACGTGAAGGCCGGAAACGAGGCGAAGCTGCAGGGCGGCTTCATCGCGCTGGAACGCGCGCTCCGCCGCGCGGTCGCGAAGGCGACCAACGAGGTGCCCCTCCGGCCCAACCGCGTCCATCCACTGTCGCGCGCCGACAACAACAACAATGTCGGCATCCATGCGCCGGAGATCGACTATTCCTTCGAGCCCGATGCCGACTGGGTCGACATAACGACTGTCCACAAGGGCGGCCTGTTCGGTACCGACTACCGGATGCTGTTTCCAGGGGACGGCATTGACGGCATCAAGAAGTTCTATCTCGACGTCCTGGTCCAGTTCGGCCGTCGCGGCCTCGCCTGCCAGCCGGCGATCATCGGCATCGGTCTCGGCGGCTCGAAGGACACGGCCATGACCATCGGCAAGCAGGCAGCCTGCCTGCGCGTCGTCGGCGATAGGAATCCCGATCCCAAGATCGCCTCGCTCGAGGCGGAGCTGAAGGACCTCGGCAACTCGATCGGCATGGGACCGATGGGCTTCGTCGGCAAGTCGATGGTGGTCGACTGCCATATCGAGGTCGCCCACACCCATACCGGCGGCATGCCGATGAGCGTGCATGCGTTCTGCCTTTCCTCGCGCCGGGCGGTGGCGCGCCTCCATGCGGACGGCAGGGTCGAGTACCGAACCGACCCGGCATGGTTCACCGACTACCACCGCCGGGAGGGTGTGGAATGAAGGAGATCCGCCTCAAGGTTCCGGTTGTGCCGGAGGACCTGGCGAAGCTCGAGGCCGGCATGATCGTCTACCTGGACGGCCCCATCTACACCGGCCGTGAAGGCCTCTATCGGCGCGTGCTCGACGAGGGGCTGAATCCGCCGGTCGACCTCGCCTCGGTCTCCAACGTGAACTTCCATTGCTCGCCGGCCGCCGCGGTCAGGCCCGATGGCAGCTACGACGTCGGCGCGGTCACCGCGACCGCGAGCTTCCGCTTCTCGAAATGGATGAACCGCTGGTTCGACGTCTCCGGGTGCCGGATGGTGATCGGAAAGGGCGGCATGTCTGAAGAGGATTACCGCAATCACTTCGTGCCGAAGGGCGCGGTGTATCTCACCACCGTGGGCTACGGCACCGGCGCGCTGTTGGGCCGCGGCATCAAGAAGGTGCGCGCCGTGCACTGGCTGGAAGAACTCGGCATCGCCCAGGCAATGTGGGTGTTCGAAGTCGAGAACTTCGGGCCCTTCCTCGTCGACGGCGACCTCAAGGGCAACAGTCTCTTCGAGATCGAGAACCGCAAGGTCAACGAAAAGCTGGCTGATGCCTATGCCGGATTGAAGGAGCCCGCGCTCCGACGCTACGGCGAGACCACGTCCCGCAAGGACGAGGTCATCTAAAGGCATCTTGCCGATCCGGAAATCTCAAGGCAGGCTCCTCCTCAGGGAGGAGGAGTAAAGGACCTACGCTGATGAATATCGGCGCCGCTGCAGAACGCTCGGGCATGCCGCCCAAGACCATCCGCTACTACGAGTCCGTCGGCTTGATCCAGCCGGCGGAGCGACGCGGCAACGGCTACAGGGACTACTCCGACAAGGACGTGGCGACCTTGCGCTTCGTCCATCGTGCACGTGGGCTCGGCTTCACGATCGAGGAATGCCGAGAACTGCTCGCGCTCTACCGCGATCGCGAGCGGGCTTCGGGAGAGGTGAAGAAGATCGCCCTCGACCGGGTCGCCACGATCGACGGGAAGATCGCCGAGCTGCAAGGGATGCGCTCGGCCCTGATGATGCTTGCCCATCGTTGCCACGGCGACGATCGGCCCGACTGCCCGATCCTCGAGGATCTGGCGGCCGCGGTAGACCACGTCCACCACGGCGACTGACGCTCGGTACCCTCCCCCGGCGGCGCCGGGAGAGGGGATCCGGCTTCAGCTTCCTACTTCTTCTCGACGTTCCAGAAGACGAACTCGCTGGCGTTGACTACGCCGGTGACGTTGTCGCGCCACGCCTTCGGCGCCAGGAACTGCCCGGTCACCACATAGGGCATGCTCTGATAGAAGCGCTCCTGCAGCGAATCCATCGCCGCCTTGCGCTCGGCCGGCGTGGCGGCAGCGAAGAAGCGCGACTTGCGGGCTTCCAGCTCCTGGTCGCAGGGCGCCGGGACGAAGGTCGTCGAGTTGCAGGGCGCGCGGAGCTGGGTCGCGGTCAGCGGGCTGCCGACGACGCGCGCGGGGGCCCAGCTCGGGTGCAGGTGCCAGCCGGGCGAGCCCGGGCCGGGCTTGTCCCCGCGAGCCGAGCGGGTCACGACCGCGCTCCAGTCGTTGGCCTGCAGGTCGACGTTGATGCCGGCCTCGCGCATGAGCTGGCCCATGACGACCGCCATCTGGTGAAGAATGTGCTGGTCGGTCGGATCCATCAGCACGATCGGCTCGTTGGCGTAGCCGGCCTTCTTGAGCAGGTCCTTGGCCTTGGCGACGTCGGCCTTGGCGAAGGGGGCGGCGCCGGCCGTGCTCTCGTTGGGCGAGCCGCAGGCCATGATCGAGACGCAGGGCTTCTCGTAGGCCGGGTCGCCGATGGTCGCCGTCAGGAACTGCGCCTGGTCGACGATGTGGGCGAGGGCCTGGCGGACTTCCGGCTTGTCGAGCGGTGCGGCCTGGGCGTTCAGCATGAAGAAGCCCTGGCTGCCCATCTGGTCCATGACCTGGACCTTGATCTTCGGGTCCTTCTTCAGCAGCGGCAGCAGGTCGACCGGCGGGATCTCGATGACGTCGACCTCGCCTCGGATCAGCGCCTGCACCTGGGTGTTGGGATCGGGGATGTAGATCCACTCGATGCGGTCGAGCTTGGCGACCTTGCCGCCCCAGAACCCGTCCGGCGCCTCGGGCCGCGGCTTGTAGTTCGTGTTCTTCTTGTAGACGGCCTTCGAGCCCGGAACCCATTCCTCGGAGACGAAGGAGAAGGGGCCGGATCCGATCACCTCCTTGAACTGGATCTGCTGGAACGGATCGGCGGCGGCGTCCTGGGCGCGGAGCACGAAGCTCGGCTGGATCGCGTCCGACAGCGTCTCCAGCACCAGGCCGAAGCGCTCCTTGAAGGTGATCTCGAAGGTCTTGTCGTCCTTCGCGGTGATCGCCGCCATGCGGGCGCGCATGGTGGTGCCGCTCGCCTTCCGCTTCGACCAGCGCTCGAGCGAGGCGGCGGCGTCCTTCGCGGTGATCGGCGTGCCGTCCGAGAAGGTCATCCCCGGACGCATGTTGAAGGTCCAGGTGAGCCCGTCCGGGCTCGCCGTCCAGGATTCGACCGCCTGCGGCTTAGGCTCGTTCTTGGAATCGTAGGAAAACAGCGGCTCGTAGACGAGATAGCCGTGGTTGCGGGTGATCGCCGCCGTGGTCCACGCTGTGTCGAGGATGCGGAGATCGGCCTGTGGCACGAATTTGAGCGTGGTTTGCGCATAGGCGGGCGCGGCGAGTGCGAGCGCCATGGCGGCGGTCGCGAGTAGTGTCTTCTTCATGCGGTCCTCCCTTGTCCTGCTGCCTGATAGATCCTGTCGATGAGCTCGGCGGCGCGCGCGCAATCCTCGACGTCGGCCGCCGGCGGGCGGCCTTCCTTGAGGCGCCGCAACGTGTCTTCGGTCAGATGATGATAGCCCGGGGGCGGGACGTCGGTCGTCTCCAGCGTGCCGTCCGCGAGCCTGACTTCCAGCTTGCCCCTGGTCTCGCGCAGATAGGCGCCGGTCGCGGCGATCCGCCATTCCATGTCGCCGCCGCCGGCAGCGTAGGAGTAGCCGGCCTCGACGGTGACCACGGGGCCGCCGTCGACCGCGATCATCGCCGTGGCGAATTCCTCGACCGGCAGCTTGTAAGCGTGGCTCGTGATGGCGGCGCCGCGCACCTTGGCATTGGGTCCGAGCAGCGAGATCGCCGCGTCGACGCCGTGGAAACCCAGGTTGCGCAGGCAGCCGCCGCCGGAGACCGCGGGATCCAGCATCCAGCCGACGGCCCAGTCGCGATAGCGTCCGGGCGGGCCGTTCACGGTGCGGAAATGCCCGTGCATCACGGTGCCGAGCTTGCCGGCTTGGCGGAGCTCGTCGAGACGCTTCCAGATCGCGAGCCCGCGGTTGCCGAGGGCGGAAGCGGCGAAGACTCCCGTCTTCTTGGCGGCCTCGGCGACGGCGCGCGCCCGTACGCCATCAAGGCCCATCGGCTTTTCGATCAGGAAGGGCAGGCGCCGGTCGAGCACGGGCCTCAGCTCGTCCATCGCCCTGTCGTGGCGCGGCAGCACGAAGACGAGGTCGGGCTTGATGCGGTCGAGCATCGTGCCGGCGTCCGTATCGAAAGGCAGCTTCAGCTTGTCGGCGGCCGCCTTCCCGGCGCCGGCATCGAGATCGGATGTCCCGAGCACGGGCGATCCGATCTGGCCAAGCGCATCCGCGTACATCTGCGCATGCCAATGGGCGACGCCGACGATCACCGTACGCATGCGCTTGTGTTCCCCCGCAAATGCGTCGCGCTTGGCAGCGCGTTGATTTGCGACATACTATCGACCCCACCGAATTTCGTAAAGGAAACCAAGGCGATGAAGCTCGTTCGTTACGGCGCCAAGGGCGCCGAGAAGCCCGGTCTCGTCGATGCTGACGGCAAGCTCCGCGACCTCTCGGCCCAGGTGCCCGACATCGCCGGCGAGGTGCTGACGCCGCAGGGCCTCGCCCGCATCAAGGCGATCGACCCCAAGAGCCTGCCGCTGGTTTCCGGCAATCCGCGCCTCGGCGCGCCGATCGGCAGCATCGGCAAGTTCATCTGCATCGGCGCCAACTACCGCGACCACATCGCCGAGAGCACCAACCCGATCCCGGTCCCGGCCGAGCCGATCGTCTTCAACAAGTGGGATACCTCGATCGGCGGCCCCAACGATCCGATCACGATCCCGAAGGGGTCGCAGAAGACCGATTGGGAGGCGGAGCTCGCCGTCGTCATCGGCCGTACGGCGAAGCACGTATCCAAGGAAAGCGCTCTCGACTACGTCGCCGGATATACCATCTGCAACGACGTGTCCGAGCGCGAGTGGCAGCACAAGCGCATGGGCCAGTGGCAGAAGGGCAAGGCCTGCGACGGCTTCGGCCCGCTGGGTCCGTGGCTGGTGACCACCGACGAGATCAAGGATCCGCAAACCCTGCCGATCTGGCTCGAGGTCAACGGGCATCGCTATCAGAACGGCAACACGAAGGACATGATCTTCGACTGCGCCTTCCTGATCAGCTACCTCAGCGACTTCTTCACGCTGCAGCCGGGCGATGTGATCGCGACCGGCACCCCGGCCGGCGTCGGCGGCGCGATCAAGCCGAACCCGGTGTTCCTCAAGCCCGGCGACGTCGTCACGGTCGGCATCGGCGGTCTCCACAAGCAGGTGACGGAGTTCGTGGCGTACAAGGGGTGAGCGAGGTCCTCACCGCCGCGATCATCGGCCTCGGCAAGGCGGGATCGCGGTTCGACGAGGAGCCCGGCCGGCTGACGCCGTGGAGCCATGCCGGCGCCTATCTCGCGCTCTCCGACCGGTACCGGATCGTCGGCGCCGCCGATCCGGACGCCGGTAACGCCGATCGCTTCCGCCAGCGCTGTCCCGACGTGCCGGTGCATCCGGATGCGGCGTCGCTGCTGGCGGCGATCCGGCCCGAGGTCGTCAGCATCTGCACGCCGGCCAGCCGCCACCGTGCCGATCTCGACGCGGCGATCTCGTGTCCCTCGGTCAGGGCGGTATGGTGCGAGAAGCCGCTCGCGACGTCGTACGCCGATGCGGAGGCGATGGTGAACGCCGCGGCCGCACGCGGCGTGCCGCTGCTGGTGACCTACAATCGTCGCTGGCTGCCGCTGTGGCGGCGCGTGCGCGAGCTGATCGAGCTGGGCGCGATCGGCGACCTCGTCTGCGTGCGCGTCGCCGCGCCGAACCGCATCTACTCGATCGGCAGCCACGCGCTCGACCTCATGCGCTATCTCGCCGGCGATCCCGACCGGATCGCGGCGCTGTCGCTGCCGCAGCTGGTCGAGACCAACGAGCCGGCCGCCGCGGCGCTGCTGAACTTCCCTTCCGGCGCCTACGGCATCCTTCAGGTGACCGGCTTCCGCGCCCAGCTGGTGATCGAGGCCGAGGTGATTGGCCGCAAGGGGCGCCTCGGCATCCGCGAGGATTCGAGCCGTCTCACCATCGAGCGTTTCGGCAAGCATCCGGAGTATGAGGGCTACCAGCGCCTCTCGGCGGCGGGCGAGGGACGCTACGCCTCGATGGCGCAGGTCTCGGTCTTCGTCGAGGCGGCGGCCGAGCTTGCGACGCTTGCCCGCGATCCGGCGGCGCCCTGCACCTCGGACGGTACCAGCGCGCTCAAGACACAGAAGCTGATCGACAGCGTCGTCGCGGCAGCCGGCCGTGCCTGAGCCCGGATCGGTCGCCGACCAGCGCGCCACCTGGACCGACCAGGCGACCGCCTGGGATCGCTGGGCCGACCGTACCGAGAAGATGGCCGAGCGCTTCAACCAGCCGCTGGCGGAAGCGGCGGGTGCGAAGCCGGGCGATCGCGTGCTCGACCTCGCCTCGGGCGTCGGTGAACCCGGCCTCACGATCCACAAGGCGATCCAGCCCGGCGGCCGGCTGATCCTGAGCGACCTCGTGCCGGAGATGCTGTCCGGTGCGGCACGGCGGTTCCGCGGCCGCGGCCTCGAGGCCGGCTTCGTCGTCCAGGACGCACAGCGCCTGGCGCTGGCCGATGCCAGCGTCGACCTCGTCACCTGCCGTTTCGGCATCATGTTCTTCCCCGAGCCGCGCGTGGCGCTGGCCGAGGTGTTTCGCGTGCTCGTGCCGGGCGGCCGCGCCGCTTTCCTGGTCTGGGGCGCGCTCGCCGACAACCCGATGTTCGAGGTGACCAGAGCGGCGATCGACGCGGTCCTCGGTCGGGCGCCGCCGCCCTTCGATCCCTTCCGCCATGCGACGTCCCAGGTCCTGGCGCCGGACTTCGCCGCCGCCGGCTTCCGGGACTATGCCGAGAGGGACCTGACCTTCGAGCGGCAGGTGAAAGCGGGAGAGCCGTTCTGGCGGGCGCCCTTGGAAATGACCGGTGGCAGCCGCCTGGCCGACCTGAATGCCGCCATCCGAGAAAGCCTGGACGCCGAGGTGATCCGCCACCTGGAGCCGTACCGGGTTGGCGACGGATATCGCCTGGGCTCGCACATCCGGATCCTGACCGCCGCCAAACCCGCTTGATCGGGCTAAGTTCGTTAGATATATATCCGGCCGATATATGATCGTTCGATACGTATCGGATCGGAAAAATCCATGGATGTCCGCACTTTCTGCCTAGGCGTGCTCAGCCTCGGCGATGCGACCGGCTACGAGATCAAGAAGCAGGCGGAAGACGGCCCGTTCAGCCACTTCTATAAGGCCGGCTTCGGGTCGATCTACCCGGCGCTGGCGAAGCTCGCCGGCGACGGACTGATCACGGGCCGCGACGAGGCCCAGGCGGGGAAGCCCGACAAGCGGATCTATGCGCTGACGCCCGCCGGCAAGGCGGCGCTGGCCGACGCACTGACCGATCATGCGACCGGCATCGCGGTCGAGGACGACATCCGCTCCGAGTTCCTGTTCCTCATGTTCTTCGCGCATCTGATGCCGGCTCATCGGGTGGCCCGCCAGATCGATGCCCATATCGCGCTCTACCGCGAGTGCCTGGACCACATCGAGGCGAAGGCCGCGGAACCGGCCTGCGCGCATCAGCAGCCGGGCCATGCCTTCGTCCGCGGTGTCGGCCTCGCCGTCTACCGCGCCTTCCACGACTACCTCCGCGACAACCGCGACGCGTTCCTGGCCGAGCTCTCGGCCGGCCGTCAGCACGCAGCCGATTAAGTAAGGACAGTCCCCCATGCGCATGTCCCCCTGGTGGTTCTCCATCGCCGTCGTCGCCGGCGTGTCCGGCTGGATGGCATCGGGCATCTTCGGCAGCCACGGCGCCGGTTCAGCCGGAGCGGCGCCCGCACCCGCCGCGGCCCCGCTGACCAAGGTTCGCGTCGTCGAGCTCAAGGCCGAGGCGAAGCCCATCGAGATCGTCGTGCAGGGCCGCACCGCCGCCTCGCGCAAGGTCGAGATCAAGGCCGAGACCATCGGCAAGGTGATCGAGATCGGTGCCGATCGCGGCGCCCGCGTGAAGAAAGGCCAGGTCATTGCCAAGCTCGCGATGGACGACCGGCAGGCGCGCCTGGAAGAGGCGCAGGCCCTCGTGCGCCAGCGGACCCTCGACCTCGACGCCGGCAAGCAGCTCGCCGACAAGGGCTTCAGGCCCGAGCTCAAGAACGCGGAGTCGCGCTCGGCGCTGGAGGCGGCGAAGGCCATGCTTGCCCGCATCGAGCTCGACATCCAGCGCACCCAGATCCGCGCGCCCTTCGACGGCGTGCTCGAGCTGCGCCCGGTCGAGGTCGGCGACTACGTGCGCGAAGGCAACTCGATCGCGACCGTGGTCGACCTCGCACCGGCCGTGGTGATGGCGCAGATCTCCGAGCGCGAAATCGGCCAGATCCGCATCGGCCAGGTCGGCTCCGCGCGTCTCGTCACCGGCGGCTCGGTCGAGGGCATGGTGCGCTTCATCGGCGCGGTCAGCGACGCCGCGACCCGGACCTTCCGCGTCGAGCTCGAGGTGCCGAACCCCGACGGCCGCATCGTCGAGGGCGTAACCGCGGAGCTCCGGCTGCCGGTGGCGCAGACCTCGGCGCATGCGCTGCCGCCGTCGGTATTGACGCTGGACGACCTCGGGCGCATCGGCGTCAAGCTCGTGGTCGAGGGCGACAAGGTCGCCTTCTTCCCGGCCCAGGTGATCGCCGGCGACGCCGAGCGCGTCTGGCTCGGCGGCCTGCCGAACACCGCACGCGTGATCGCGGTCGGCCAGGAGTTCGTCAAGGACGGCGAGCGGGTCGCCCCGCAGCCGTTCCTCGCCGGAGCCAAGTCGTGAACCGTCTCATCGAACTGGCGCTCTTCAACAAGCGGACGACGATCGCGGCGCTCGTGCTGATCCTGATCGCCGGGCTCATCACCTTCCGGGACATCCCGAAGGAGAGCGATCCCGACGTGAAGATCCCGATCATCTACGTCGCGTTGACCCTGGACGGCATCTCGCCCGAGGACGCCGAGCGCCTGCTGGTGCGGCCGTTCGAGACGCAGCTCCGCTCGATCGAGGGCATCAAGGAGATGCGCTCGAACGCGTTCGAGGGCGGCGCCACCGTCGTCATGGAGTTCGAGGCCGGATTCAACTCGACCAAGGCGATGGCGGATGTCCGCCGCAAGACCGACCTCGCCAAGCCCGACCTGCCGCCGACGGCGAAGGAGCCGATCATCAACGAGGTCGCGATCAGCGAGTTCCCGGTGCTGGTGGTGACGCTGTCCGGCGCCGCGCCCGAGCGCACGCTGATCAAGCTCGCCCGCGACCTCAAGGAGCGCATCGAGGCGAACCCCTCCGTGCTGCGCGCCGAGGTCGCCGGCAACCGCGACGAGACCGTCGAGGTCGTCATCGACCCGATGCGCATGGAAAGCTACGGCCTCGACGCTCTGCAGATCATCTCGGCCCTGACCCGCTCGAACCGGCTGGTCCCCGCAGGCTCGCTCGACGTCGGCCACGGCCGGTTCGCGATCAAGGTGCCAGGGGTGTTCGAGAACATCCCCGACATAATGAACATGCCGGTCAAGGTGAAGGGCGACGCGGTCGTCCGCATCTCCGACATCGCCGAGGTCCGCCGCGGCTTCAAGGACCGGGAGTCGGTCGCCCGCATGAACGGCCGGCCGGCCGTCGCGATCGAGGTCTCCAAGCGCGTCGGCCAGAACATCATCCAGACGATCGAGAGCGTGAAGGAAACCGTCGAGGCCGAGCGCAAGCGTTGGCCGGAGTCGGTGACCGTCACCTACTCGAACGACCAGTCGACCAACATCAAGGTGATGCTGGCGGACCTCACCAACGTCGCCGTCTCCGGCGTCATCCTGGTGATGGTGGTGGTGGTCGGCGTGCTCGGCATCCGCTCCGGCCTGCTGGTCGGCATCGCGATCCCGGGTTCGTTCCTGCTCGGCATCCTGGTGCTGGCGGCGATGGGCTACACCGTCAACATCGTCGTCCTGTTCGGGCTGATCCTCGCCGTCGGCATGCTCGTCGACGACGCGATCGTGCTCAATGAATACGCCGACAAGCTGATGGAGGAGGGCTATCCGCGCGAGCAGGCGTATCTCGCCGCAGCCAAGAGAATGGCCCCGCCGATCGTCGGCTCGACGCTGACCAAGATCGTCGTGTTCATGCCGCTGCTGTTTTGGCCCGGCGTCGTCGGCCAGTTCATGAAGTACCTGCCGGTGACGGTGATCGCGCTGCTTGCGGCATCCCTGGTGATGGCGCTCCTGTTCATCCCGGCGCTGGCCTCGGTGGTCGGCAAGCGCACGGCAGCCGCCGGTGGCACGCATCACGACGTCGATACCGCCTTCAAGGTCGAGGACCTCAAGGGCTCGACCGGCCTCTATGTCCGCGTGCTGTCGAAGGCACTGGATCATCCGGGCAAGGTGCTGCTGCTGGCGGTGGCGCTGCTGGTCGGCGTGCAGATGCTCTACGCGGCCAAGGGCCGCGGCGTCGAGTTCTTCCCCAAGATCGAGGCGGAACGTTCGCGCGTGCTCGTGCATGCGCGGGGCAACCTCTCGATCCAGGAGAAGCTGGCCCTGGCGATCGAGGTCGAGGAGCGCATCCTGCCCATCGACCAGTTCAAGTCGGTCTATACGCAGGTCGGCACCCGCAGCCAGGGCGGCCAGGAGGTCGCCGAGGACGTGGTCGCCGTGATCACGCTCGAATACAAGGATTGGGGGCAGCGGGCTTCCGCCAAGGCGATCACCGAGGAAGTGGTCAAGCGTACCGCCGACCTCGCCGGCATCTGGGTGGAACCCGCCGAGGAAAGAAAGGGGCCTGCCGCCGGAAAGCCGATCCAGATCGAGTTCTCCGCGCGCGAGCCCGAGCTGCTCCCGGCCGAGGTCGCGAAGGTGAAGGCGCATCTCGAGACCATTCCCGGCCTCGTCAACGTCGAGGACTCCCGCCCCATCCCGGGCATCGAATGGCGGGTCGCGGTCGACCGTGCCCAGGCCTCCAAGTTCGGCGTCGATACCAGCCTCGTCGGCAGCTACATCCAGCTGGTCACCCGCGGGCTCAAGCTCACCGACTATCGTCCGAACGACGCCGACAAGCAGGTCGACATCGTCGTGCGCTATCCGGAGAGCGACCGTTCGGTCGGCCAGCTCGACGACATTCGCATTCAGACCGAGGCCGGCCTGGTGCCGATGGGCAATTTCGTCTCGCGCACGGCGGCGCCTTTGACCACCAAGGTCAACCGCATCGACGGGCGGCGCGTGATGCACGTGAAGTCCGACATCGCGCCGGGCGTGCTCGCCGACGACAAGGTGAAGGAGATCCGCGCCTGGATGGAGTCGGCCGGCATCAACCCGGCGGTCACCGTCCGCTTCAAGGGCGAAGACAAGGAGCAGAAGGCGGCCGCCTCGTTCCTGTCGCGGGCGTTCCTCGCCGCGCTCTTCCTGATCGCGGTGATCCTGCTGGCGCAGTTCAACAGCTTCTATTCGACGCTGCTGATCCTCTCGGCGGTGATCATGTCGACCATCGGCGTGTTCTTAGGATTGCTGGCGACGGGCCAGGCCTTCGGCATCGTCATGGGCGGCATCGGCGTGATCGCGCTCGCCGGCATCATCGTCAACAACAACATCATCCTGATCGACACCTTCGACCGGCTGAAGGACAAGGTGCCGACGGTGCGCGAAGCGCTGATCCGCACCGGCGCGCAGCGCCTGCGTCCGGTGGTGCTGACGGCGATGACCGCGGTGCTGGGCCTGCTGCCGCTGATGTTCCAGGTGAACCTGGACATCCCGGCGCGTCACATCTCGGTCGGCGCGCCGTCGACGCAGTGGTGGACGCAGATCGCGACCGCGATCGTCTTCGGTCTCACCTTCGCGACGGTGCTGACCCTGATCGTCACGCCGGCGGCGCTGATGTGGAAGGCGAACCTCGGCGCCTGGTCGCGCCGCCTGCGCAGCCGCGGCAAGGTCGCAGCGGCGGTCGAGAGCCCGAAGCTGAAGGCGGCGGAGTAGCCGCCTTCAGTTCACGCAGCCGGGGGCGTCGCCTCCGGCGGCGTGACGCCGGCGATGCGCTGCGCCTCGCGCGTGAGGCGGCGGAACGAGCGGTAGCTGAACGGGAACAGGCCGAGATAGACCGCGCCGAGCGCGATCAGCGTCAGCCACGGGGCGCTGAACAGCGCGGTGGCGAAAAGGCCGGCGCCGACCAGCGTCGGCAGCACCCACGCATGCGGCACCTTGACCTTCTTGAACGAGAAGGTCGGGAACTTGCTGACCATCAGCAGGCCGACGATCACCATCCAGAGGCTGGTGAGCACCGCGCCGCGGAACGGGCCGTCCGGCCATTCGAAGGTAATCATCATCGGCAGCAGCGCCAGTGCGCCGCCGGCCGGCGCCGGCACGCCGACGAAGTAGTTGTAGGCGAAGGCCGGCTTGTCCGGATCCTCAAGCGCGGTGTTGAAGCGCGCCAGGCGCAGCGCGGCGCAAACGGCCAGGAACAACGAACAAGCCCAGCCGACGCTGCCGAGATCGTGCGACGACCAGATGTAGACCACGACTGCCGGCGCGGCGCCGAAGCTGAGGAAGTCGGCGAGCGAGTCGAGTTCGGCGCCGAACTTGCTGCCGCCGCCGAGGAGTCGCGCCACGCGTCCGTCGAGACCGTCCAGAACGCCCGCCACCATGATCGCCGCGACCGCCGGCTGCCACTGCTCCAGCAGCGCGAAGCGGACGGCGGTGAGGCCGCTGCAGAGCGCCAGCACCGTCAGCAGGTTCGGCAGCAGGTGATTGAGCGAGAGGCCTTTGAGCCTGGGCGCGGCGCGCCGGCGGAGCATCATCTCTCTTCGCCCCGGCGCGGGCCTTCGGTGGAGGCGAGGTCGGCCATCACGGTCTCGCCGCCGATCATGCGTTGTCCGACGGCGACCAGGGGAGACACGCCTTTCGGCAGGAAGAGATCGGTCCGGCTCCCGAAGCGGATGAGCCCGAAGCGCTCGCCAGTCGCGAGATGCTGGCCTTCACGCGCATGGCAGACGATGCGCCGCGCGATCAGCCCGGCGATCTGCACGACGCCGATCAGGCGCCCGTCGGCGAGGCGGATCGCGAGCCCGTTGCGCTCGTTGTCGACGCTCGCCTTGTCGAGCGAGGCGTTCAGGAACTTGCCGGCGTTGTAGACGACACGTTCGACCGTGCCCGCGATCGGGCTTCGGTTGATGTGCACGTCGAAGACGTTGAGGAAGACACTTACGCGCGTCAGCGGGTCGGTGCCGAGGCCGAGCTCGGGCGGCGGCACGGCTTCGGTGACCAGGCTGACGATGCCGTCGGCGGGGCTCACCAGCAGGCCTTCGCGGGTCGGCACCGTCCGCGGCGGATCGCGGAAGAAGTAGGCGACCCATGCGGCGAGCGCGATGCCGACCGCCCCGGTCCAGGGACCGAGCCAGAGGAGGACGAGCGCCAGAACGACGCCGATGGCGACGAACGGGCGACCCTCGCGGGCGATCGGCACGAGCACGGACGAGATCACTAAAAACCTCTGCTGGACGCGGTTTTTCGCCTGCCGACCCGTGGTTTAGCCGTGGCGGTAAGGATTTGGAACCGAAATCGGTTCCGCCGGACCCTGCCCGCGCCGGGCCTAGTTGGTCCGGGTCGGCACCTGGAAGACTTGGCCCGGATAGATCAGGTCGGGGTCGCGGATCTGCTCGGCATTCGCCGTGTAGATCAGCGTGTAGAGCACGCCGCCGCCATAGGCCTGGCGGGCGATGCGCCACAGGCTGTGGCCCGGCTGGACCACCACCTTGCCGCCGGCGAGCACTTCGGGCGTCACCGCCGCGCGCTGGAACGGCAGCTCGACGCGCGCGACCACGCGTCCGCCCGCGCCCAGGAGATCGGCCCTCAGCGTGTAGTTGCCGACGGCGACGTCGTCCTTCGGCGTCAGCTTCCATTGCCCGGACCCGCTCGGCGTCTCGCCGATGATGCGGTTGTCGAGATAGAGGCGGACGTCGCCCTCGGGCTGGGCCTTGCCGGAAAGGACGACGCGGCCCGCCTTGTCGTAATCGACGACGTCGATGGTGATCTGTCCCTGGGGCTGGATCGGCGCCGGGGCTGCGATCGGGCGCGGGGGCGGCGGTGCCGCGGATCCAGCTGCTGCGGGCGGCGCCTGGAGGACAGTCGAGCCGCCGCCGGCGCCGGCGCTCGGCACCGAGAGCGCGAGGCTCTGGGTCGGCTGCGCCGCGGGCCGCCCGGCGACGTCGCGTTGGCGCTCCGGCACCACGAGCACGACCTCGCGCTCGGAGGCGACGCTCGGGCCGTCGCCCACCCTGGCGCCCAATGTCAGCGAACGGCCGCCGGGCTGGAGCGGCGCCGTCGGAATCAGCACCCACTCGCCGCGGCTGTCGGCGGTCACCTGGCCCAACTCCTTGTCGCCGTCCCTGACGGTGACGCGGGCGCCCGGCGCGGCACGGCCGGCGATCACCGCGTTGCCGTCGGGCGCGATACGGACGACGTCGAAGGACGGCGGCGTCGGTGGAGCCGGCGTAGAAGGCACCGCGGCCGTGGCCGGCGGCGGAGCGGCGGGGGCCGGAGCCGGGGACGGCGCGGCTTGAGGGGCCGGTTGAGCGGGCGGTGCGGGCGTGCCCGGCGTCTGCGGCGACGGCGTGCTCGACGGGGCGTTGAGCGGCTGGGCCGGGCTTGCGGCGGTCTGCTGGGCGGGTGGCGTGTCCGAGCGGCCGTCGAGGCCGAGCCAATAGAGCCCTCCCCCGACCAGACCACCCAGCACCACGACGGTCGCCACGGCAACGACCAGAAGGCGCTGCATCTGCGTCTCCACCCCTGAACGCTCAAATGCTTGTGAAGACTAGCCGGTCCGGCCTGCGTTGCCTAGGACGGGACGCTCGGGGCATGATCCCCGCGCCGTGCTTGGGCGGGGGCGCAAGCGCGGCAGCGTACTCAACAAAACCCACCGGAGGGCTTTAACCCATGAAGTTTCGTACCCTGACCTTGGCCGTCGCGGCTGCTTTCCTGGCCGTCGGCCTCGGCAGCGCACCCCAGGCGCTCGCTCAGTCGCCGCAGCAGATCCACGAGCAGCGCGTCGCCAACATGAAGGAACTCGGCGGCGCCATGGGCCGCATCAACCAGAATCAGAAGGAAGTGGCCGGCCATCCGCAGGTCGTCGCCGCCGCCACCGTGATCAACAACCACGCCAAGGCGATGCCGGGCTGGTTCCCGGCCGGCACCGACATGGTCGCCCTGCCCGACGGCGGCAAGAACCACGCGAAGGCCGAGATCTGGTCGGCGAAGGCCGAGTTCGACGGCGCCGCGAAGAACCTCGAGACCGTCAGTGCCGACATGATCCGGATCGCCGCCGGCACCGACAACAACGCCGTGCAGGAGCAGTTCAAGAAGTTCGGCGCCGCCTGCGGCGCCTGCCACTCGAAGTTCCGCGCGCCGTTGCAGTGATGTGAAAGCGCGGGCTCGACGGGCCCGCGTCGCTGTTGCCATACGCCCCCGCTTTCGACGATGGTCGGAGGCGGGGGCGTTGCTTTTAGGGGGTGGTTCGATGCGTCATCGCATGCTTCTGCTGGCCGCGGGCCTGGTCGCCTTGCTCGCGGGCGGTCCGCTCGCCGCCCAGGACCTGGTCAAGAAGGGCGAATACGTCTTCAATGCCGCCGGCTGCAAAGGTTGCCACACTGACGTCGCGACCAAGGGCCCGCTGCTCGCCGGCGGTCGCGCCCTGAAGACCCCGTTCGGCGTCTTCTACAGCCCGAACATCACCAAGGATCCGACCCACGGCATTGGTGGCTGGAGCGACGCCGACTTCGTCAAGGCGGTGAAGGGCGGCGTCGACAAGCAGGGGCGTCACCTGTTCCCGGCTTTCCCGTTCCCCTCATACGCCGGCATGACCGACGACGACGCCAAGGCGATCAAGGCCTACATCTTCAGCCTTCCGGCGGTCGACAAGCCGAACAAGCCGCACGACGTCTCGGCGCCCTTCAGCTGGCGCATCGCCGCCTGGGGCTGGCAGCTCATGTTCTTTAACGGGCCGGCCGCGCCGCCGCCGCCCGCCGGCGCCTCGGACGAGGTCAAGCGCGGGCACTATCTGGCGACCGCGCTCGGCCATTGCGGCGAGTGCCATACGCCCAGAAACCAGCTGGGCGTGCTCGACCTTTCGAAGCATCTCGGCGGCAATCCGAACGGCCCGGGCGGCCGCGTCCCCAACATCACGCCCGACAAGTCCGGCATCGACAAGTACTCGGTCGACGACCTGGTGACGATCCTCGAGTCGGGCATGACGCCGGACGGCGACGTGGTCGGCGGCGAGATGACCGAGGTCGTCAACGAGACCACCGGCAAGCTGACGCCGGAGGATCGGAAGGCGCTCGCCACTTACCTGAAGGCGATCCCGGCGGTCTTCATGGAACCGCGGAAAAAGTAGAGCCTTAGTCCGATATGGCGAAGATCCGCTCGCTCTGCGTCTATTGCGGCGCCTCGGCCCGCGTCGCGCAGGTCCATCGCGACGCCGCGGCCGAGCTCGGCCGCCAGCTCGCCCAGGCCGGCATCCGGCTCGTCTTCGGCGGCGGCCGCGTCGGCCTAATGGGCGTGATCGCCGACGCCACGCTCCAGGCCGGCGGCGAGGTGGTCGGCATCATCCCCGATCATCTGGTCAGGCTCGAGGTCGGGCATGCCAACGCCACCGAGCTGATCGTCGTCCGCACGATGCACGAGCGGAAGCAGAAGATGGCCGATCTCGCCGACGGCTTCGCCGTCCTGCCCGGCGGCCTCGGCACGCTGGACGAGACCTTCGAGATCATCACCTGGAAGCAGCTGCGCCTGCACGACAAGCCGATCGTGCTGGTCGACATCGCGGGTTACTGGAAGCCGTTCGCCGGCATGGTCGAGCACATGATCAAGGAAGGCTTCGTGCAGCCGGCGCATCGCCGCCTGTTCGGCGTCGTCGACAAGGTCGCCGACGTGATCCCGGCGCTCGAGGCGATGCCGGCGCCCGCTTTCAGTCCCGACGTGAAGTGGGCGTGATGCCCCGGCCCGCCTCGGCGACGAGATAGTCGCGGAGCGCCATGACCACCTCGTCCGAGGCCGCCGCTTCCGGCCAGCGCAGGAAGTAGGTCCCGAGCATCGGCGGATCCTCGGCCAGCGGTCGCATCAGCGTGCCGGCCGCGACGTCCCGCGATGCGAGGGCGGCACCGACCAGCGCAACGCCTTGGCCGCCGCGCGCCGCCTCGATCGCCATCGCCGTGTGGCTGACGCTGAGCACCTTGGGCCGAGGCGCATCGATCAGGCCGAAGCGTTCGATCCACCAGTCCCAGTCGAAGCTCGGCGACAGGTCCTGATCGATCTGGATCAACCGGTGGTGCAGGAGATCCTGCGGCGTCGAGAGCGGGGATTCGTTGGTGACAAGCTTCGGGCTGCAGACCATCGCCACGGTCTCGCCGCAGAGCACCGCCTCGTTCGCCGCTGGGGCGTGCACTCCTGGAAGCTTGATCGCCGCGATATCGACGCCGTCGCCGTCGAAGTTGGGCTCGCCTTCTTCCTGGCCGATGATCATCGGCTCGATATCCGGATGCGCGTCGAGAAATCCGGGCAGTCGCGGCGTCAGCCAGAACGTCGCAAAGGACGGGCGGGCGAAGATCGTGACCGTGCGCCGCCCGCCGCGGCTGCGGAGCCGCTTGCTCGCCTGCGCCAGGCGATCGAAGCCGGCCTCGACGCCAGCGAGCAGGACGCGCCCTTCCTCGGTCAGCGCCACGCCGGGATTGAGGCGGCGGAAGAGGCGGACACGGAAATGCTCCTCGAGCCGCTTGATGCGATGGCTGATCGCGCTCGGCGTCAGGTTCATCTCGTCGGCGGCCGCGGCGAAGCTGAGATGGCGCGCCACGGCCTCGAAGGCGCGCAGCTCGTCGAGCGGCGGCAGGCGCGTGGGCCGGCCCGTCATCGCACGTGAATCCGGTTCATCGGGCGTGGACGATCGATCATTTGCTCCTCGCGGCCTCCGAAGGCACCTTCGCCGCCCAAGACGAAGGGATGCCGATCATGACCCATGTCGCGGTCAGCTTCAATGAAGAGCGCAAGTGGATTGAAATAAAACTTATCATCCCTCAGGTAATATCAACAGCATTGATCCGGATCTATGCTTGGAAAAGGCGCCGTGCCGGCCGGCCGCCATTCGGTGACGGGAATCTGATCCTGAGCTCGCATATGCGCGAGGATCTCGGCCTTCCCGACACGCTGAGTGCCCGCGACCGGGTGATGATGCGCCATCCAGCGAGGTTCTGACCGCGACTTTCGGCCGCGAAACCGGGCCTTGTCCTTGCCTTCCTAGGGCCGGCTGATATGTTTCCGGCCCTTCTCCAACAGTTCCCCGGTGCCAACGCCATGGCCAAGATCAAGGTCAAGAACCCGGTCGTCGAGCTCGACGGCGACGAGATGACTCGGATCATCTGGAAGTTCATCAAGGACAAGCTGATCCTGCCTTATCTCGACGTCGACCTTAAGTATTACGACCTCGGCGTCGAGTATCGCGACAAGACCGAGGACCAGGTCACGGTCGACTCCGCCAAGGCGATCCAGAAGTACGGCGTCGGCGTGAAGTGCGCGACCATCACCCCGGACGAGGCGCGGGTCGAGGAGTTCAAGCTCAAGAAGATGTGGAAGTCCCCGAACGGGACGATCCGCAACATCGTCGGCGGCACGATCTTCCGCCAGCCGATCGTCATCAAGAACGTGCCGCGCCTGGTGCCGGGCTGGACCCAGCCGATCGTCATCGGCCGCCATGCTTTCGGCGACCAGTACAAAGCCACCGACTTCGTGGTGCCGGGCCCGGGCAAGCTCACCATGACCTTCACGCCCGCCGGCGGCGGCGCGCCCAAGACCTACGAGGTCTTCGACTTCCCCGAGGGCGGCGTCGCCATGGGCATGTACAACCTCGACGATTCGATCATGGGCTTCGCCCGGTCCTGCTTCAACTACGGGCTGATGCTGGGCTGGCCGGTCTACCTCTCGACCAAGAACACGATCCTCAAGGCCTATGACGGCCGCTTCAAGGACCTGTTCCAGAAGGTCTTCGACGAGGAGTTCGCCGACAAGTTCAAGGCGAGGAAGATCGTCTACGAGCACCGTCTCATCGACGACATGGTGGCATCGGCCCTCAAGTGGTCCGGTGCCTTCGTCTGGGCGTGCAAGAACTACGACGGCGACGTGCAGTCCGACACCGTGGCCCAGGGCTTCGGCTCGCTCGGCCTCATGACCTCGGTGCTGATGACGCCGGACGGAAAGACCGTCGAGGCCGAGGCCGCGCACGGCACGGTGACGCGCCACTATCGCGACCACCAGGCCGGAAAGCCGACCTCGACCAACCCGATCGCCTCGATCTACGCCTGGACGCGCGGCCTCTACTATCGCGGCGAGTTCGACGGCACGCCGGACGTGAAGAACTTCGCCGAGACGCTGGAGCGGGTCTGCATCGAGACCGTCGAGTCCGGTGCGATGACCAAGGATCTGGCGATCCTGATCGGACCGAACCAGCCCTGGCTCAACACCCAGCAGTTCCTCGACAAGATCGACGCCAACCTGAAGAAGGCGTTGGCCTAAGGCCGACGCCTCTTTCGTCGTCGTTTCGAGAAAGCCCTCCCGCGGAAACGCGGGAGGGTTTTTCTTTACTCGAGGAGCGGGGAGCCCTTGGGCATGTCGAGCGCCTGCAGCGTCGGCGCCATCATGTACTGCTGGATGCCCATGCCGCGGCGGCCGTTGGAGACCGACATCGAGGCGGCGGGTTGGGCGGTCAGTGCGTTGGACTTGGCCGCGCCGGCGCGCGGATCGCGATTGATCCAGTTGGGCGAGGTGAAGCCCGAGGCGGGCTGGGCGAAGCCCATCGGCATCTGGCGTCCCATGCCGCCACCGCCTGCGCCGCCACCCGCATCGGCCGCAGCCGCGGCGAGCTGGGTGGAGTCAGGCTTCCGCTGGATGTCGGCCCACTGCTTCAGGACCTTGGCGCGGTAGCGCTGGTTATGTTCGGGCGTGGCCGAGTGGTAGTAGCCGACGGCCTCGGTCCAGGTCTTCCGCTCGTCCTTGAGGTCCGCCAGGTGGCGGGCCGCATAGGACACGTTCTTCGCCGGCTCGAAGGCCTCTTCGAGCGAAGCGAAGGCGTTCGGGTGCCACATCAGGTTCACCTGCATACAGCCGACGTCCATGGACTTGACGCCCTTGGCGCGCAGCTTGTGCACGAAGGCAATGGCTGCCTGCTTGGAGGGGAAGAAATGACCTACCCCCTCGGCGTTGATCGTCCACGGCCAGGCGACCGTGCGGCTGGACGCCTCGTCCCAGCGGCCGGATTCGGTCAGCGCGATCGAGCGCAGCAGATGGGTCGGGATGCCCTTGTCGCGCTCGGCCGCGTAGATGGGGCCGAGGCAGAGGTCGTAGCCCACGTCCAGGCCGCCCTTGGCGCCCGGGGTCTGGCCGCCAAGGGCTTGATTTGCCGGCGGCTTTACGAACGGCTGGGCTAGGCCGGCGGAGGGCAGCATCGACGGGCCGACGCCCGGATTCAGCGCCGCCGGCAGGGCCGAAACGGTATTGGAGGGCGGGTTCTGCAGTCCCTGTCCCTGGAGGGCATTGTTCCACCACGCCCGGTTGGAAAGAGGATTGGCCACGGCCGAGGAGGCCGTGGCCAGAGTGGCGCCCAGGAGGAGGGCGGGGAGGAGAGATGCGCGAACCATGCCCCCTCTTCAGCAAGACCGGTGCCAGCCGGCCGATGACGCTTTTGCGAAGGGGGCCCGCCTTGCCTTGGCCCGGTCCGAGGTCGGATACTTCCGACCAAGCCAAGGGAGGCACCTCACACATGAATACCGCTCGTACCGCCTTGATCGCGGGTCTGATGTCGTGCGTTTCGGCCGCGGCGCTGGCGCCGGCCTCGGCACAGCAGACGCCGCGCGACACCTTCGTGATGGCGATGGCGATCGACGCCGTGAACACGCTCGATCCGGGCCGCATCGGCGACGCGGTCGGCGACGAGATCATCAACAACGTCTGCGACGCGATCGTCTCGCTCGACACCTCGACCGACGCCAAGGTCGTCCCCGGCCTGGCGGAGAGCTGGACGGTCTCGGAGGACGGCAAGACCATCACCTTCAAGCTCCGCGACACCAAGCATCCGTCGGGCAACCCGGTCACGGCGTCGGACGCGGTCTGGACCTTCAACCGGACGCTCGCGATCAACACGATCAACGCCGGCACGCTGCGCGAATACGGCCTCGGCGCCGACCGCGCCAAGGAGGCCTTCGCCGCGCCGGACGAGCGGACGCTGGTGGTGAAACTCGACAAGCCCTATCCGACCAACTTCATCCTGGCGAACATCTTCGCCACCCGCGCCGCCTTCATCCTCGACAAGAAGGAGATGGCGAAGCACTACCAGCCGACCGACGAGTTCATGAAGGGCGACGAGAAGTCGCCCGGCTGGCTCAACACCAACTCGGCCTGCGCCGGCGCCTACAAGCTGCGCTCCTGGGCCTTCAACGACGCGATCACCTACGAGCGCAACGACAACTACTGGCGCGGCGCGCCGATCATGCGGCGCGTCATCATCAAGCACCTGAACGAGGCCGGCGCGCAGTTCCTGCAGCTCAAGGCCGGCGACATCGACGCGGCGCGCAATCTCAACCCCGAGGGCCTCGAGGGCGTCGTAGCCGACAAGAACCTGAAGCTCGCCTCGGCGCTGCGCCAGACGATGCAGTACGCGACCTTCAACACGCTCGACAAGGCGTTCGCCGAGCCGAAGGTGCGCCTCGCCTTCCGCTACCTGATCGACTACGACGCGCTGCAGAAGACCGTGATGCGCCAGGAAGGCATCGCGCGCGCCAGCCTGGTGCCGCTCGAGGCCTTCGGCGCGCTCGACGAGAAGGAGGGCCAGCCCTTCAAGCTCGACCTCGACATGGCGAAGAAGCTGATCACCGAGGCGGGTTTCCCGAACGGGTTCGAGAAGGAATTCCTGTTCACGCCGAGCTTCCCCAACCCCGAGATCGCGCAGCACATCCAGGCGAACGCAGCCAAGATCGGCATCAAGCTGAACCTGCAGACCATGGCCGGTGCGCAGCTCTTCCCGAAGATGCGCCAGCGCGGCTTCGAGATGGCGATGCTGAACTGGAACGTGGTCCCAGCCGACGGGCACGCCTTCGTCTCGCGCCTGGCGATGAACCCGGACAACAGCCCCAACCTGCCGCCGAGCAACATGGCGAGCTGGTGGTCCGCCTATTTCGATCCCAAGGTCAATGAGATGGGCAATGCGGCGCTGTTCGAGCGCGACGAGGCGAAGCGGGCGGCGATGTATCGCGAGATCCAGCTGCACCAGATGCAGAACGGGCCGCACGCCTTCATGTTCCAGATCAAGCGCAACGTCGGCATGCGCGCGTCGGTGAAGGAGTTCAAGTTCACCGGCAACCGCGCCTACTACCGGACGGTCGAGAAGTAGCATCCTGGAAGGGTCCCCGGCCGTCGCCGGGGACGCTTCTGTCTCTCAAGCCTCAGGAGTCGATTCATGGGCGCCACGGACCGGCGCGTGTTCACGCACGCGGACTTCGCCAGGGTTGAGCGCTATCTCCCCTGGGTGATGGCGAAGAATGTGCGGAACGCGCAGGTCCTGCCTCACTGGATCGCCGATCAGGACCGCTTCTGGTACCGCCAGGATACCAAGGGCGGCGCCCTGTTCTGGATCGTGGATGCCGCGACCGGCAAGCGGACGCCGGCCTTCGACCACGAGCGCATGGCGAAGGGCATCTCGCAGGTGCTGAAACGGAAGATCTCGCCGGAAGGGCTCGGCATCTCCGGCCTCACCTTCACGCCCGACCTCAAGGCGATCGACTTCTCCGCGCATGGCCGTGTCTGGCGCTTCAATCTCGCCTTCGGCAAGCCGGAGCCGGCACCGGTGCGCCTGACCGATGCCGAGGTCCCGTCGCCGGACGGGCGCTGGATTGCTTTCCTCAAGGGGCCGAACCTCTGGATCCGCGACGTGAGGACCGGCAAGGAGCGGGCGCTCACCAAGGACGGCGAGGAACGCTTCGCCTATGGCAAGTCGCCGGACACCAACCTGACCGCGATCTCTTGGAAGCGTGCGGGCGCCGTGCCGCCGCCGGCGCTTGTCTGGTCGCCCGATTCCAGGTTGGTGCTCACCCACAAGCTCGACGAGCGCAAGGTCAAGCCGCTCCACCTGCACCAGTCGGTGCCGGAGGACGGCAGCGTCCGGCCGGTCCTGCATGAGATCCGCATGCCGTTTCCGGGCGACCGAGACGAGGAGCTGGCTTACGCGCATCACCTCGCGATCGAGGTCGCGACAGGCAAGCAGGCCTTCGCCGACGTGACGCCGCAGCTCGTCGGCAACGGCTCGACGATCGAGCGCGGGCGGGTCTGGTGGGACGAGGACTCGAAGACCGCCTTCATCCTGGACGTCGGCCGGGCCGAGAAGTGGATGCGGCTGCTCCGCTTCGACACGAACACGGGCAAGGTCCGGATCGTCCGCGAGGAGCGCTCGAAGACGTTCGTCGAGGCCAACCTGCAGCCGTCGTTCCGGCCCAACGTCCGGACTCTTCCCGGTGGCAAGGAGATCGTCTGGTTCTCCCAGGAGGACGGCTGGGCCCATCTCTACCTGATCGACGAGAAGGGCAAGACCAAGAACCGCATCACCGGCGGGAAGTGGGTGGTCTACGACATCCTCCATGTCGATCCGACGGCGCGGACGGTGCTGTTCACCGCCGCCGGGATCACGCCGCGGATGGATCCCTACATGCGCCAGGTGTGCAGCGCCTCGCTCGACGGCGGCCCGGTCAAGGTGCTGACGCCGGAGCAGGTCGACCACTTCGTCGCGACCGTCCAGCCGCAGGTGCTGATCGTGCTGCCGCTCGCCATCCATCGGCCGAAGCCGTCGGGGGTGTCGCCGTCGGGGAAGTACTTCGTCGAGACGCAGAGCACGATCACGACCGTGCCGTCGTCATTTCTCCGCTCGTCGCTCGACGGGAAGATCATCGCCAAGCTGGACGAGGCGGAGATCCCGGAGATCACGCGCAACGACTGGAGCTGGCCCGAGCCGTTCAAGGTCAAGGCCGCCGACAGGAAGACCGACATCTACGGCGCGATCTGGCTCCCCAGCGATTTCGATCCAGCCAAGCGCTACCCGGTGCTCGACCTGATCTATCCGGGGCCGCAACGCACGCAGACGCCGAACCAGTCCTTCACCGCCGATGCCAACGGCATGCGGCAGTTCCTGTTTCCGCGCGCCTTCGCCGAGCTCGGCATGGTCGTCGTCACCATCGACGGGCGCGGCACGCCGCTCCGATCCAAGGCGTTCCACGATCACTGGTACGGCAGGATGGAGACGGCGGGCGGGCTCGAGGACCACATCGCGGGCCTCAAGCAGCTGGCGAAGGACCGGCCCTACATGGACCTGGACCGCGTCGGCATCACCGGTCATTCCGGCGGGGGCTTCGCCTCGACACGCGCCTTGTTCCTCTATCCCGAGTTCTTCAAGGCGGCGGCCTCGTCGTCCGGAAACCACGACCAGCGCGGATATTCCCAGGGCTGGGGCGAGAAGTACCAGGGCCTGGCTTCGGAAGGCGCCTCGTATGCGGCGCAGGTCAATGCCAGCATCGCGCACCGCATGCAGGGCAAGCTCTTCCTCTCCTACGCCGACATGGACGACAACGTGGCCCCGGCCTTGACGCTCCAGGTCTGCGACGCGCTGATCAAGGCGAACAAGGATTTCGAGCTGCTGGTCATGATCAACCACAACCATCTCTCGATCTACCGCAACGGCTACTTCTTCCGCCGCACCTTCGAGTTCTTCCTGCGGACCCTTGTCGGGGCCGAGGTGGAGCCGGGCTACCAGCTCAAGGGCCAGGGCGACTGAAGGCCCGCATGTGAAAGGTGGCCTGGGCGCCCGTGTAGCGATGCGCGGCGTCCACCGGGCAGGAGATGCGGGCGAGGCAGCCCCCGGACATGCAGTCTGTCCCCGCCGGCGTCGCGATGTGGGCGCGGCAGCCGGCGACGTCGTAGCCCTCGCCTGAGAACGCCGATACCGGACAGGCCGAGAGGCAGGGCTTCGCGGCGCAGCTCGCGCAGGGGCTGGCGCGCGCCGCGGTTGCCGGCAGGTCGAGCCCCTCGCGAAAGGCGAGCGCGCCGCGATAGCTGTGCCAGAGACCCCAATCCGGATGGATCAGGATGCCGAGCGGCGACGCCGCGACCGGCTCGGCCTTCATTGCCCAGCGCTGGAACGGCAGCCAGGGCGGCCCCACGAACGGATAGAGTGCCGTCGCGCCGAGGTCGCCTGCGATGGCGTCGATCACCCGGCGCGACCAGCGGTCGAGCGGGTTCGGGGCGCCGTCCCCCGCTTCGGGTGACGACGCGAAGTCGTCCCAGGAATCGCCGCCGATCCAGCCGAGCAGGACGATCGTCGCCGCTTCCACCGCATCGTCGGGCGTTGCGTGAAAGGCGCCGCGTAACCGGAGCCCGGCCCCGGCAGTGCGCTCCTCGATGCGGTCGAGCGTCAGTCCGGCCAGCGGAGCAGGCGCTCGAAGCGCCGAGCCTTGCGCTCGACGTGGCTGTACTGCTGCGGCCGGTTGCGCTTGCGCGCCTCGGCGAGCTCGTGGACCACGCGGTCGGCGACGACCTCGGCCTCGCCCGGGTGCAGGTTGCAGGGATCGAGCTGGAAGAAGCCCTGCTCGGCCTCGTGGTCGCGGACGATCACCGGCGGATTGCCGGCCGCGAGCTGGTCGGCGAGCTCCCAGGCGGTGATCCGCGCTGTCTCGGGATCCACGGACAGCATCAGCCGGTCGAGGGGGTTGTCGGTCGGGTCGGGGATGATCGTCGCGCTCACGCCCTCGATGCCGGCGAAGCGCTTCATCCAGAGATCGAGATGGCTCTGCTCGGTCCTGCGGATGCCGGCGTGGTCGCGCCTCTCCCAGGCTTCCAGGGCGGCGATCGTGCCGGCGATGCTCTCCTTGCCGACCTTCATGCCGCGGCCGATGCCCGAATTCTGCAGGAAGGCGGACCGAACGAGATGCTTCTTCCCGCCGACGATGCCGGCAGTCGGCCCGCCGAGGAACTTGTGCGCGCTGTAGATCACCAGGTCGGCGCCGGCCGCATGAAAGCCCCTGAGGTCGTACTCGGAAGCGAGGTCGGCCACGACCGGCACGCCGTGATCGTGGGCGACGCGGGCGAACTCCTCGAGCGGGATCTGGCCGTACTGCACCGTGTGGTGCGAGACGACAAAGAGCGCCGCCGCGGTCCGCTCGGTGATCTTGGCGGCAAGCTGGTAGGGCCTCGCGTCGGTGACGTTGCCGATCGGCACGCAGGCGGCACCGGCCAGCCGGATCGCCTGCTCGATCGGCGCGCCGTAGCCGGTCATGTGGCCCATCATGATCACCACCTCGTTCTTCATGCCGGTGGTGTCGGGAAGCTGCTCGATCTTCGCCAGGTCCGGGCCGGTCATGCAGCCGGCGAGCGCCAGCGTGATGCCGGCCGAGGCCGACGCCGTGACGTAACCTGCTTCCGATCCGGTGAGTCGGGCGATGGCCGCGCTCGCCTTCCGCTGGAGGTCGTTGATCTCGACCCATTCCGGCAGGACCTCGCTCGCGACCTTGACCGCCTCGGGCACGACGATCGAGGCGCCGAGCGCGGTCATCGTGCCGGAGACGTTGATGATCGGCCGAAGGCCCAGGCGCTGGCGGACGTCGGAACGCTCGGACATGATCAGTGCTTCATCTCGATGCGCGACAGGAAGGACTTGAGCCGCTCGTTGCTGGCCGCGTTGGCGAGCACGTCGCGCGATGGCCCGTCGACCACGACATGGCCGTCGTCCATGAAGACGATGCGCGATCCGACGTCGCGGGCGAAGGTCATCTCGTGGGTGACGACGATCATCGTCATGCCGTCGCGCGCCAGGCCCTGGACCACCGACAGCACCTCGCCGACCAGCTCGGGGTCGAGCGCCGAGGTGATCTCGTCGAGCAGCAGCACCTTGGGCTCCATCGCCACGGCGCGCGCGATGCCGACGCGCTGCTGCTGGCCGCCGGAGAGCTGGCTCGGCAGGTTCTGCAGCTTGTCGGAGAGGCCGACGCGGGCGAGCCAGTGCGCGGCGCGGTCCTTGGCCTCGGCCTTGGAGAGGCCGCGGACCTTGGTCAAGCCCAGCATGACGTTGTCGAGCGCGGAGAGGTGCGGGAACAGGTTGAACAGCTGGAACACCATGCCGATGTCCGCACGGATCGGCGCCAGCGCGCGCTCGGAGCGGCGGCGCCGGTTGTCGTCGAAACCCACCTCGACGCCGTCGACCTTGATCGAGCCGTCGTCATAGGACTCGAGCAGGTTGATGCAGCGAAGCAGCGTGGTCTTGCCGCTGCCCGACGGCCCGATGACGCAGACCGCCTCGCCCCGGGCGACGTCGAGGTCGACGCCGTCGAGCACGCGCGTGGCGCCGAAGGATTTCTTGAGGCCGCGGATCTGCACGAGGGACTGGGGCACCGGCTACTCCCGGATATAGGCGAAGCGCGCCTCGAGCCGGCGGCTCGCCTGGCTCAGGCTGTAGTTGATGGCGAAGTACATGGCGGCGGCGAGCAGGTACATCGGCAGCGGGTCGTAGGTTCGCCCGATCACCTGCTGGGCCGCGAGCGTCAGGTCGACGATGCCGGCGAGCGAGACCAGCGCCGAGCCCTTGACCGCGTCGGCGACCGCATTGATCCAAGGCGGCAGGAAACGGCGGGTCGCCTGCGGCAGGATCACGTACTGGAGGCGCTGACGGAAGGTGAGGCCGATCGCCTTGCCGGCATCGGTCTGGCCGTAGTGGATCGACTGGATCGCGCCACGCGTGATCTCGGCGACATGCGCGGTCTTGAACGCGGCGAGCGCGACCGCCGCCGAGGCATAGTTGCCGAAGTCGATGCCGATCAATGGCAGGCCATAGATGATCAGGAAGATCAGGACGATCAGCGGGGTTCCGCGCAGGATGTCGGAGTAGGCTCGGATCGGCAGCGCGATCCACCATGGCCCGTAGACCAGGCCGATGCCGAACAGCACACCCGAAACCAGCGAGGAGGCGACGACTAGGCCGGAGACGGCGAGCGTCACCAGCAGTCCGTCCCAGAGAAAGGGGAGCGTGCTGACGATGAACTGGATCATCGCCGCACCAGCGAGAAGCGACGCTCCAGGATGCGGAGCCCGTAGAGCAGCACGTAGCAGGTGACGAGATACATCGGCCAGACCACGAGCCAGACCTCGATCACGCGGAAGGTGTTGGTCTTGATCCAGTTGGCGCCGTAGGTGAGCTCCGGCACCGCGATCACGTAGGCGAGCGAGGTGTCCTTGAACAGCGAGACATACACGTTGGACAGCGACGGCAGCACGATCCGGAACATCATCGGTGCGCGCACGTAGAGGAAGCGCTGCCAGGGCGTGAGCCCGATCGCCTTGCCGGCGTCGATCAGGCCTTTCGGAATCGCGTCCAGGCCGGCGCGGAACACCTCGACGAGGTAGGCGCCCGAGTAGAGGGCGAGCGTCGCGACGAAACTGGTCTTGGCGTCATAGGCGAAGCCGCCGGCGGACGGGATGCCGTAGAAGACGAGATAGACCAGCAGCAGCAGCGGCACGTTGCGGATGAACTCGACATAGGCCGAGACGCAAGCCCGCACGAGACGGTTGCCGCCGGTATAGGCCAGCGCCAGCGCCAGCCCGATCACCATGCCGATCAGGATCGAGACGAGCGCGATCTCGAGCGAAAGCAGCAGGCCCCAGTAGAGCTTGTCCGCGTAGCGCCAGACGAAGGCGAAGTTGAAATGATATTCCACTGATGGATCGCGACCGGCCCCCGGCCCGTTCCTCCCCCCCAATTGCGAGGGGAGGGACGGGCGGGAGCTGTTTCCGGCCTGTCGGATCAGATCGTCGGGAAGCCGGGCACGCGGCGCGGCGGCTTCGCGGCGAAGAACTCCTCGAACGATGCGTCGTAGATTTCGGTCTGATGGCCGTGCATGGCGACGTTGAAGCAGGTGTTGACCCAATGCAGCCAGTCGGGATCGCTCTGGCGCATCGCCGCCGAGTAGAGCTGCGTGTCGTAGTGGAAGCCGGAGTCCAGATACTTGTCCGGGCTCCGCTTCACCAGCCAGCCGACGGTCGAGAGGTCGATGACCGCCGCGTCGGAGCGGCCGGAGTCCAGCGCCTGGATCGCGTTCGCCTGGGTGTCGAGCTGCATGACCTGCGCCTGCGGCAGGCCGCGGGCGACCAGCTGATCGGCGTCGACATTCTGCAGCACCGAGGCCTTGGCGTTCTTGCCGGCGTCGAGCAGCTCCTTGTGGGTCTTGTACTTGCCCTTGGTCGAGGTCAGCAGCGCCACGCCCTCGACATAGTAGGGTCGCGAGAAGTTGACGAGCTGCGCGCGCGCCGGCGAGACGGTCATGAACTGGATGACGATGTCGACCTTGCCCGAGGTGATGTTCGGGATGCGCGACGCCGGGTCCTGCTTCACGAACTCGACCTTGCTCAGGTCCTCCTTGGCGTCGCGGCCGGCGCCGAACAGGCCGGCAGCCAGGATGCGCGCCATGGCGATGTCCATGCCGGTGAGCTCGCCCTTGTCGTTCTCGAAGTGCCAGGGGGCGTTGGTCGAGCCGGTGCCGACGATCAGCTTGCCGCGGTTCAGCACGGTGCGAAGCAGGCTGGCCGGAGCCGCCTGCGCGGCGGCCTTCTGCACGTCGAGCGTCGCGGCGGCGGCCGCACCGACGGCGAGGCCGAGCCCGCCGATCTTGAGAAAGTCCCGGCGAGCCCGGGTTTCGTTGTCGGACATGAATGCCTCCCGTGTTGTGCAGGTCGCCCGAAGGATTTCGGATGCGGTAGAAATCATGATCCTCGCCACATCCGCTTGGCAAGACCCAGGCCTAAGACGCGGAATTGAGTGGCGTCAGCCCGCCTTCGCCGCCCAGTCCTGAAGCGCCTTGGTGATGCGGAGTGCCGCCTCGAGCGCGCGGAGGCCCGCTTCGCCGTCGACCAGCGGTGCCTTGCCGGAGCGCACGCACTCGACGAACGACGCGATCTCGAGCTTGAGCGGGTCGGTCTCCGGGAGGTCGCGTTCCTCGATCTGGAAATTGGGGAAGCCGTCGACCACCGGGCCGCCGCGCTTGATCCAGGTGAACTTGCGCTTGATGAAGTCGACGCGGCCGTAGCCCGACTTCTGGAAGAGGCGCATCGTGCGCTCGCTCTTCATGCTGATCCGGCTCGCGGTCACGTTGGCGACGCAGCCGCCCTCGAACACCAGGCGGGCGTTGGCGATGTCCTCGTTGTCGCCGAGCACCGGAACGCCGACCGCGTCCAGGTCGACGATCGGCCGGCCGACCAGGTCAAGCACCAGGTCGATGTCGTGGATCATCAGATCGAGGATGACGCTGACATCGGTGCCGCGCGGCTTGAACGGCGCGATCCGGTGGCACTCGATGAACATCGGCCGGTCGATCACGCCGCTCATCGCGTCGCGCGCGGCGTCGAAGCGGACGAGATGGCCGACCTGCAGGATGCGGCCCATCTCCCTGGCGAGCTGCACCAGCGCCGCCGCCTGGTCGACCGTCTCGGCGATCGGCTTCTCGACTAGGCAGTGGATGCCGGCCTTCAGGCAGGCCGAGGCGACGTCGAAATGCGCGCGGGTGGGGACGGCGACGGAGACCGCGTCGACCTTGCCGATGATCTGGTCGAGACCGGTGAACACCTCCACCCCGAGGGGCCCGGCCACGGCCGCGGCCCGCTCGCGGTCGGGGTCGACGACGCCGAGCAGCCGGACGCCCGGCAGGCTTCGATACTTCTCGGCATGAAGCCGACCGAAATGGCCGACGCCGACGACCGCGACCTTGACCTCGCTCAAGCGTGTCCCCGCTCTGGCCTGGCTTCCATCAGATGGGTTTATAGTGGGGGCCGGCAGGAAAGGGGAGAGACGAGACGTGGATGCCGGTCACGGCCTGGCCCAGTCGCTGCAGACTTTCACCGATGCCGACCAGGCGGTGGCGCGGATCGAGGAGATATTCGCCCGCTCGGCAGACACGATTCGAAGCGCGTTCGCCGCGCTGACCCGGCCGGAAGGGCCGAAGCTGTCGGCGACCGGCGCCAACTATCCCTATGTCGGCCTCCAGGTGGGGCTTGCAGATCTCCGCATCGATGCGCGGCTGAGCTACGGCGCGCTGCTCGACCCGGGCGTCTATGGCACGACCCTGACCCGTCCCGACCTTTTCGCCGACTACTATCGCGAGCAGCTGGCTCTCCTGATGGAGCATCACCGGGTCCCGGTCGTGGTCGGGGTCAGCGACCGACAGATCCCGCTGCCCTTCATCGTCGAGGACTCGACCGCGGACATCACCGAGGCGCAGCTGGCGGCGATGCAGGAGCTGTTCGCGCTGCCGGATCTCTCGGCGACCGACGATTCGATCGCCAACGGCACGCGGCACACGCCGCCCGGACGCCCGAAGCCGCTGGCGCTGTTCGAGGCCGAGCGTGTCGACTACTCGCTGCACCGTATCGCGCACTACACGGCGACGTCCCCGCGCCACGTGCAGCGCTTCATCCTGCTGACGAACTACCAGCGCTACGTCGATGCCTTCCGGCTCTATGCGCGACAGCAGGTCGAGAAGGGCGACACCTACACGCATTTCGTCGAGCCGGGCGACGTGGTGACGCCGAACGCGCGGCTGGTTCGCGATCATCCATCCGGCGCACCGGTGACCCACCTGCCGCAGATGCCGGCCTATCACCTGGTCGCGCCCGACCGCTCGGGAATCTCGCTGATCAACATCGGCGTCGGCCCGTCCAACGCCAAGACCATCACCGATCATCTGGCGGTGCTGCGCCCGCATTGCTGGCTGATGCTCGGTCATTGCGCGGGGCTCCGGCGCAGCCAGTTCCTCGGCGACTACGTGCTCGCCCACGGATACGTGCGCGAGGACCACGTGCTCGACCAGGACCTGCCGGTCTGGGTCCCGGTGCCGCCGATCGCCGAGGTCCAGGTGGCGCTGCAGGAGGCCGTGCAGCGGGTCACCGGCCTTGCCGGCCGCGACCTCAAGACCCGGATGCGTACCGGCACGGTCGCCACCACCGACAACCGCAACTGGGAGCTCCGCTACGCCGAGCTCTATGAACGGCTGAACCAGAGCCGGGCGATCGCGGTCGACATGGAATCGGCGACCATCGCCGCCAACGGCTTCCGGCTGCGCGTGCCCTACGGCACCTTGCTCTGCGTCTCCGACAAGCCGCTGCATGGCGAGATCAAGCTGCGTGGCATGGCGAACGCGATGTATCGCGAGCGCATCAGCCAGCACCTGACCATCGGCATCGAGACCATCAACATCCTGCGCGCCCAGGGCGTCCGCGACCTGCATTCGCGGAAGCTCCGGAGCTTCGACGAGCCGGCGTTCCGCTAGGCCGTCAGCGGATCTGCATCCGGCCGATGGTCAGGCCGGTCAGCTTCTGCGGCTTGATCGCCTCGGAGGCGAGCTTCTCCATCTGCTGGCGGAGCGTCTCGACCGACGAGGCCGTGTAGAGATCGTCGGGGTTCTGCTTCCTCAAGAACAGGATCAGCGCGCTCTGCACCTTGGGCAGCTCGGCCTGCACCAGCGGCCGGTTGTCGGCGAGCTCGAGATGCATCGTGACCTGCATGATCAGGAGACGCGGGGTGCCGTCGGCGCCGCGCATGTTGATGATCAGGTCCGGCACGTCGACATAGCCGCCGGGCAGCTTGGTCAGGTCCACCTTCGGCGGCGGAGGAGGCTCGTCGGGCTTGTCGCCCTTCAGCAGGCCGGAGGTCATGACCCCGACCGCCGCGCCGATGAGCAGCACGAGCGGCAGGAAGACGAAGAGGATCAGCCGCTTTACGGAAAGGCGGCGTTCATTGGCCATGCCGGCACCATAGCACCGGCGGGGACTGATCCTCTATCGGCTTACGACCTCGTCTGCGGCAGGCAGGCCGCCTCGAAGAACCCGTCGGCCGAGGGCAGCGGCGGGATCGGCGAGGCCGATGCCTTCGCCGGCATCGACGGGAGCAGCGAGGCGAGGGAGGACCAGAAGCTGGTCTCCGGCTTGACCCCGCTCGGCGGCACCAGCTCGGCGCGCTTGGTCGCCGACTGCACGACGCGGATCGGGATCGTCGTCCACACCTTGTTGAAGCGCGGGTTGGTCATCTCGAGCTTGTAGTCACCGCCGGCCTTGGCGACGAACTCGAAGTCGTAGGTCTCGCCGATGCTGACCATCTGGCGCGCGGCGCGCTCGGTCTGGCGGTTCGCCGGCAGGTCCCGGCCGTCCTTGGCGAGTGCCTTCCACACCGCGAAGGTCGAGCCTTCCTTGAGCTCGGCGGTGAGGCCGGTCTCGAAGCTGTGCAGGTTGATGAAGCGGAAGCGATGCTTCTGGCCGGCGACGACCTCGATCGGCTCCGGGGTGCCGACGCCGTTGATCAGCAGCACGCGGCCCTGGTCGGCGAAGTTGCGCGCCGGCGTCGCCATGATCACGTGGTCGCGGCTGGGGTCGAACTTCTCGCCGGGCTTCAGCACGACGATCGGGCCGGCGAGCCCGCCCTCGCCCTGCTCCGCCTCGACCATGTGCGTGTGGTACATGAACGTCCCGGCGCGGGGCGGCGTGAACTTGGCGGTGAAGTCGTGGCCGCCATGGATCATCGGCGCCCGGCCGCGCTTCGGATCTCCGCCGAACTCGCCGACGCCGTCGAAGTAGGATTCGAGCTCGATGCCGTGCCAATGCACGGTGGTCATCTCCTTCATCCGGTTGCGGATGGTGATCTGGGTCGGCTCATTCTGGGTCAACACCAGCAGCGGGCCGGCGGCGCGCGTCAGCGCCTCCGGACGGCGATCGTTGTCGACGACATACCGCAGCGACGGCACCTGGTCGGTGGTTTCCGGCGTCGCCTCGACCGTCATGTCGATCTTGCGCCGGCCGTCGGGCGTGCGCGGGTTGTAGCGCGGACCGTCCTTCGGCTTCACGGTGACGCCCAGCACCATGCCTGCCATCTCGCGCGTCGAGGCGAGCGCGGTGAAGAACTCCGGCGCGGCGCGCAGCGGGAACGCCTTCGACTGCAGCAGCTCGAAGGGGAAGTGCTGCCGCATGTGATACGGGTTGTGGCAGTGGAAGATCCAGTTGCCGGGCTGGCTCGGGATCCACGTCGTGGTGATGGTCTCGCCGGTCATGACCTGCTCGGTCACCACCATGTCGCGCTCGTCTCCTCGCGCGTAGGCCTTGTCCGAAAGCCCGTCGCCGCGGCTGTCGACACGGAAGTAGAAGCCGTGCAGGTGCAGCGGATGATCTTCCATCGAGGCGTTGATCCAGCGCCACTTCACCGGCTCGCCCTGGGTGTAGGTCAGCCGCTGGTTCACCGGCCACGAGCGTCCGTTGATGACCGCGAGCGCGGCCGAGAACACCGGCGCGCCGTTGCTGCGGTACGCGTCGAGCCATTCGGTGATGACGAAGATCTCTTCCTTGGGATCGGGCTTGGTGCCGGCGGGATCCACGACGATGGCGCCGGAGAGCTGCGAGTCCGCGCCCATGCGCGACGACATCGGCTTGTCGGTGCGGGCGCCCCAATAGTAGTAGGTGCCGGGCGTCGAGAGCCGGAAGTTGATCGCCTTGGTCTCGCCGGGCGCGATGGTGACGACCGTGTCGCCGCCGGCCGGCCGGTCGTAGAGGCCGTGCATGTAGAGGGCGCCGTCGCCTTCGGTGTTGCGGATCGTGAGCTTGACCTCGGTTCCCACCGGAACGCGGATCGCCGGCGAGGGGATCTGCAGCGGGCCGCCGACCTCGCCGAGCGCCTGCATCTGCGGGCCCGGCTTGTCGTCGCCGTCGAAGCGCCAGGTGCCCGTGCCGGTCTGGAGCGCCAGCGTCAACGTGCCGGCCTCGAGGCGGCCTGCCGACTTGCGATTGTCGTTGATGCTGATGTTGGCGGTCTGCGCGACAGCGCCGACTGACACGCACAACGCGACGACGAACGCGGCCATGTTGCTGGCCGCGTGCAAATTCCTGAACATTCGGCGTGCCCCCGCACGTTGATCACCCAACGACCGTCACACGATAAGCAGTTTAAGGGGCTGGCGCCAATTCACATTTATCTAAAATTTCATGAATTGAGGCGGCGGAGATGGTCCAGGAAGGTTGGGCCGCCGGTCGCGGCGACCGAATGAGGCCGAGCCGGCTTGTCGAGGCGCGGGAGCCGCCGCCCCAGGCCGGGCCGCTCTGGCTCGGCGGCCGGGCTGATCGCCGGGTGTAGGCGGGCGAAAGCCGCAAGCGAGGGGTGCGCTGACGCCAGAACCTGCTGCATGGGCCGTCTCCTCTCGGATCCGATGGCCCATCATCCCCGGACGGCGACGGGGGATCTGTGCCCGGCCTCACCTTGTGAGCGACCGCACGGTGTGACTGCGCTCACGCCCGAAACGACGAAGGGCCCCGTTGCCGGGGCCCTTCGGAAGCTGCTTGTCGCGAGCCGTCGCCTTACTTCGGCGCCAGCACCATGATCATCTGGCGGCCTTCCATGCGGGGCATCTGCTCGATCTTCGACTTCTCGTCGAGATCGGTCTTCACCCGCATCAGGACCTCCATGCCGAGCTCCTGGTGCGCCATCTCTCGGCCGCGGAACCGCATGGTCACCTTGACCTTGTCGCCTTCGTCGAGGAACCGGACCATCGAGCGCATCTTCACGTCGTAGTCGTGGTCGTCGATGCCGGGCCGGAGCTTGACCTCCTTGATCTCGATGATGCGCTGCTTCTTGCGCGCCTCGTTCTTCTTCTTCTGCTCCTCGTACTTGAACTTGCCGTAGTCGAGGATCTTGCAGACGGGAGGTTCGGCCTGGGGCGAGATCTCGACGAGGTCGAGACCGGCATCCATGGCGGCCTGTAGGGCCTCGTTCAAGCCGACGACGCCGATCATGTCGCCACGATCGTTGATCAGACGGACGCGCAGCGCCCGGATCTCTTCGTTGACACGAGGGCCTTCACGGGACGGCGCTGCGTCCAGGGGGGGTCTGGGGGGTATCTACAAATCTCCTGCGTTCAGTTGCAAACGGCCGCCCATCAGCTCGACGGGGCGGCCGCTTCCTCTTTAAGTTTATGGACGACATCCGCCAGCGCAAGGACTTCCTGCGCATTTCCGCCGAGACGGCGAAGCGCGACGGTACGTCCTTCCGCCTCCTTCTTGCCGACGACCAGCAGTGCCGGAACCTTGGCCAGCGAATGCTCGCGGACCTTGTAGTTGATCTTCTCGTTCCGGAGATCGAGCTCGGCCCGGATCCCGGCCTTCTTCAGCTCCGCCAAGACGTCCTTGGCATAGGCGTCGCCGTCCTGGGTGACCGTGGCCACCACCGCTTGTACCGGCGCCAGCCACATCGGGAAGCGGCCGGCATAGTGCTCGATCAGCACGCCCATGAAGCGCTCGAACGATCCTAAGATCGCCCGGTGCAGCATGACCGGCCGGTGCTTGGCGCCGTCCTCGCCGATGTAGCTCGCGTCCAGCCGCTCGGGCATGACGAAGTCGACCTGCAGCGTGCCGCACTGCCAGTCGCGCCCGATCGCGTCCCGGAGCACGAATTCGAGCTTCGGCCCGTAGAAGGCGCCTTCGCCGGGGTTCATCGTGTAGGGAAGTCCCGTCGCCTCGATCGCGGCCTTCAGCGAGCCCTCGGCCTTGTCCCAAATCTCGTCCGAGCCGGCGCGCACCGCCGGCCGGTCCGAGAACTTGATGGCCACGTCCTCGAAGCCGAAATCCTTGTAGATCGAGCGGAGGAAGGCGCAGAAGCGGACCGACTCGTCGGTGATCTGGTCTTCCGTGCAGAAGATGTGGCCGTCGTCCTGGGTGAAGGCGCGCACCCGCATGATGCCGTGGATCGAGCCCGACGGCTCGTAGCGATGGCACGAGCCGAACTCGGCCATGCGCAGCGGCAGGTCGCGGTAGCTCTTGAGGCCCTGGCGGAAGATCTGCACCTGGCCCGGGCAGTTCATCGGCTTCAGCGCGAGGATCTTCTCGTCCTCGGTCTGGGCGATGAACATGTTCGGGCGGTACTTCTCCCAGTGGCCCGAGGCTTCCCAGAGTGCGCGGTCGAGGAGCTGCGGCGTCTTCACCTCGACGTATCCCACCTCTTCCAGGCGCCGGCGCATGTGGCGCTCCAGCGTCCGGTAGAGCGTCCAGCCGTTCGGATGCCAGAAGACAGAGCCGACGGCCTCTTCCTGCAGATGGAAGAGGTTCATCTCCTTGCCGATCTTGCGGTGGTCGCGCTTCTCGGCCTCCTCCAGCTGGTGGAGATGCGCCTTGAGCTGGTCCTCGCTGGCCCAGGCCGTGCCGTAGACGCGCTGCAGCTGGGCGTTCTTGGCGTCGCCCCGCCAATAGGAGCCCGCCAGCTTCATCAGCTTGAAGGCGTGGCCGAGCTTGCCGGTGGACGGCAGGTGCGGGCCCGTGCAGAGGTCCGTGAACTTGCCCTGGCTGTAGATCGAGATGTCCTCGTCGGCCGGGATCGTCGCGATGTGCTCCGCCTTGAAGCGCTCGCCGATCGACTTGAAGAAGTCGACCGCCTTGTCGCGGCTCCAGACGTCGCGCGTGATCGGCTCGTCGCGGTCGACGATCTCGTGCATGCGCTTTTCGAGCGCGGCGAGATCGTCCGGCGTGAACGGCTCGTCTCGGTGGAAGTCGTAGTAGAAGCCGTTCTCGATGGATGGACCGAAAGTCACCTGGACCTTGTCGCCGTAGATCTCCTTCGCCGCCTCGGCCAGCACGTGCGCGGCGTCGTGGCGGAGCAGATCCATCGCATCGGGACTCTTGGCCGTCACGATCTCGACCTTGGCGTCGCGGTCGATCGTGCGGCCGAGGTCGATCATCTCGCCGTCGACCTTGACGGCGAGGGCGGCCTTGGCGAGGCCGGCACCGATCGACTTGGCGATGTCGGCGCCGGAAACGGGGTTGTCGTAACGACGGACGCTGCCGTCGGGAAGCGTGATCGCGGGCATGGCTTCAAGTCACATATGTCTTGTGGGACGATCGTTCGGATCGGGAACGATCGAGAAAGCGCGCACGTGCTCTATCAGGCCGAGCAGGCCTGGATAGTTCGGATCGTGGCCGCGGCGGCGGCGAAGGGCAGGGCGCGGTGACGCATGGCTCTGAATCGCCGCCTAGATATAGGAAACGTGCGGTCAAGGCAACCGGGCGAGGCCGGTCGCCTCCTGCAAAACGTCGGTGACCGGCAGATCCTTGAGGTGGATCCGGCGCATGGTCTCGACCCTGTCGCCGCGGGGGGCGCAGCGCGCGGGGTCGCTCTCTTCCGAGAAAAGGACAAGGGAGGGGCAGCCGAGGGCGGCCGTCGCGTGCATCGGCCCGGTATCGTTGCCGATGGCGAGCCGGGCCCGGCGCGCCAGCCCGCCGAGCTGGAGGATCGAGGTGCGGCCGGTCAGATCGATGGCGCCGGGCGCCTCGGCGAGGATCGCCCGGCCGAGATCCGACTCGTCGGCGCCGCCGACGATCACCGGCGTCATGCCGCGTCCGTGCAGCGCCTTGGCCAGCGCCGGGTAGTAGGGCCAGCGCTTGGCAGGGCGGTGTTTCGATCCGCCGGGGACGACCAGCGCGAAGCTTTCCGGTAGGCCGAAGCGACCTATGTCGGCATCGAACCAGTCCAGATCGGGCGCCGGCACCTCGTCGATGCCGGCGACGCGCAGCTGCTCGGCCTGGCGGTCGACCGTGTGCATCCGGATGCGGTTCGGGTTGTCGTGGGGATGCGAACAGCCGGGCGCCACGCCCGACCATCGCGGCCGTCCCATCAGCGTGTGGTACCAAGCGGTGCGCGCCGAGGTCTGCAGGTCGTAGACCGCGGCGAAGCGGGCCTCGCGCAGGCGCCCGATCAGCGCGATCAGGGTCGGCAGGTGCAGGAGCGAGGGCCGGTCGTCGATCCAGACCTCCTGGAACCAGCCCGAAGCCCGCAGCAGCTCCGCGAACGGCGAGCCGGTCAGCGCGACGAGATGCGCGTCCGGATGATGGCGGCGGATGGCCTGGAAGGGGCCCAGCGCCTGGATCACGTCGCCGAGCGCGCCGTGGCGGATCGCCAGGATCTTCACGCCGCGCTCTGCTGATACCCGGCGCGGCTGAGCACTTCCTGATAGACCGCCACGCCCGCGTCGCACATCGCCTGCTGGTCGTAGTTGGCGCGCACGTGCTCGATCGCGACCTCGGCGATGCGAAGCCGCGCCTCGGTCGGGAGATCGATCGCGTCGGCGAGCGCGGTCGCCAGAGATACGGGATCACCCGGCTTCACCAGCCAGCCGGTCTCCCCGGGCAGGACCGTCTCGCGCGAGCCGCCGTGGTCGGTCGCGATGATCGGCCGGCCCATGGCCTGGGCCTCGACCGCCACGCGCCCGAACGCCTCCGGTTCGGTCGAGGCGGAGACGACGACATCGGCCAGCATGTAGGCCGCCGGCATGTCGGTGCAGTCGCCGACGATCCGCACGCGCCCCTGCAGGCCCTGGCCGCTGACCAGTCGCTCGAGTTCCTGGCGGTAGTCGCTCCGCCCCTGATCGGATCCGGCCAGCACGCAGATGATGTCGGTCCGTTTCAGCAAGGTCAGCGCCTCGATCAGCACGGTCTGGCCTTTCCAGCGCGTGAGCCGTCCCGGCAGCAGGATGACCGGGACCCCGTCGGGCAGCCGCCAGTCCTTCTGAAGCTGCAGCATCCGGTGCGCATGCACCCGCTCGGGCGAAAACCTCTCGAGATCGATGCCGTTGGGAACAAGCCGCAGCCGGTCGACCGGGACCTTGTAGGTCTGCATGATATGACGGGCGATGAACTCGGACGTGGCGATGGTGGGGTCGCCCCACACCATGACGGCGTTGTAGAGCCGCTTGAACGCGTTCCCCGCGCTGTAGGTTCCGTGGAAGGTCGTCACGAACGGGATGCGCGTCCGCTTGGCGGCGCTCCAGGCCGACCACGCCGGGGCACGGCTCCGCGCATGCACGAGGTCGACCTGCTCGGCTTCGATGACTCGGACCAGTCGGTCGATGTTGCGGCGGATCGCGAACGGGTTCTTGGTGTCGAGCGGAAGCTGGATGTGGCGCGCGCCGGACCGCTCGAGCTCCCGCACCATCGCGCCGCCGGCCGAGGCGACCAGCGACCGCCAGCCGGCGCGGGCGACCGCGCCCGCGATCTGGACGGCGCTGCGCTCGACGCCGCCGGTCTCGAGCGCGGGCAGGACTTGCAGGATGGTCGGCACGGTCATCGTCTAAGGTGGGGACGCAGGAGGAGCGGCGGCAGGGATGTCGGTGGAAAGATTAACACGGCCGGATGGTCACGAAATCGCGTTCCGTCGCGGGGCGGGGCAAGAGCCCGGCGTGGTCTTCTTCAGCGGCTTCAACTCCTCGATGAACGGCACCAAGGCGAGCTGGCTCGCCGAGCGTTGCCACGCCTCGGATCGTGCTTTCCTTCGCTTCGACGCGTTCGGCCATGGCGAATCGACCGGTCGGCTCGCTGACGGGACTGTCGGGCGCTGGAAGGCGGACGCGCTCGCGGTCGTCGACCGCCTGACCTCCGGCCCGCAGATCCTGGTGGGATCCAGCATGGGCGCCTGGATCGCGACGCTGGTCGCCGAGCTGCGGCCTGATCGTGTCGCCGGCTTCATCGGCATCGCCGCCGCGCCCGACTTCACGCGCGAGCTGATCGAGCCGTCGCTTTCGCCGGAGGCGCGGGCGGCACTGGCGCGCGATGGCGTCTGGATGCGGCCCTCGGCCTATGGCCCCGATCCGTACCCGATCTCGCGCCGGGCGCTCGACGAGGCGGCCGCGCATCTCGTGCTGCCGCGCCGGATCCCCGCGACCTTCCCCGTCAGGCTGCTGCACGGGTCCGCGGACGCCGATGTCCCGATCGATCTCTCTTTCCGGCTGGCGCGTGCGATCGACGGTCCCGATACGGCGGTGACGGTGATCCCGGGCGGCGACCACCGCCTGTCGGGCGAGCGCGACTTGGCGCTTCTGGGATCGACCTTGGATCAGCTTCTCGCCAGGGCGGCCAGGCCTTCGCGGTAGGTCGGATAGGCGAGCGTCACACCAAGCTCTTCCCTGATCCGCCGGTTCGAGACGCGTTTCGACTCGTCGTAGAAGCTGCGCGCCATCGGCGTCAAGTTCGCCTGATCGAACGGGATCGCCGGCGGCGGCTCGATGCCCAGCAGGCGGGCCGCCTCGACGATCACGTCCTGGGGCGGCGCCGACTCGTCATCGCAGACGTTGTAGGCGGCGCCGGGATTGGGCTTCGCCATCGATGCCTCGAGCACGCGCACGATGTCGTCGACATGGATGCGCGAGAACACCTGGCCGGGCTTGATCACGCGCCGCGCGGTGCCGGCACGCACCTGCTCGAAGGGCCCCCGGCCCGGGCCGTAGATGCCGGCCAGCCGGAACAGGTGCACCGGGCGGCCGTGCTTTCGCCAGAGATCGAGCCAGCTCTCCTCGGCCTCGACGCGCCGACGCCCGCGCGCGCCGGCGGGGCGAAGATCGCTCGTCTCGTCGACCCAGGCGCCGCCCCGGTCGCCATAGACCCCGGTGGTCGAGAGATAGCCGATCCAGGCCGTGGGGATCGCGGCGATGGCCGCGCCATGAAGGTCGATCACCGGGTCGCCCTGGTCGTCGGGCGGAACGGACGCCAGGAGGTGCGTCGTGCCCGCGAGGGTTGCCGCCGCGTCGGCAAGCGGCCGGGCGCGGTCGAAGAAGATCGCCTCGATCCCCTCGGCGGCGAGCACGGCGCGGCTCTCCGGCGTCCGGCAGGTGCCGGCGACGGCCCAGCCGCGGCCCTTCAGGACGCGGGCGAACGCGAGGGCGGAATATCCGAGGCCGAAGCAGAAAAGACGGGGCATGGACGGGCGGGCTCCGGCGACCTATCTAGCACGGGTGATCGCGCCGCTCCTTCTCGCACTTCTCGGGCTCACGATGCCGGCCAGGGCCGAGATCATCGGCGGCGAGGAATCCTACCGCGCCTGCATGACGCTCGCCCGCGAAAAGCCGAAGGACGGCGAGGAGCGGGCACTCGGCATGATCGCGCTCAAGGGCGGTGCGCCGGCCCGCCATTGCCTGGCGACAGCGCTGCTCAACCTCGGCAAGTATGCCGATGCCGCCGACGCCTTGATCGACGTCGCGGTCGAGACCCGCGATCCGGCGATGCGCGTCGAGGCGTTGGGACAGGCGGGCAATGTCTGGGTGATGGCCGGCGACCTGCCGCGGGCAGTCGCCACCTTCGGCGAGGCGATCCGCCTCAAGGACAACGATCCAGACCTGTTCATCGACCGGGCGATCGCGCTTGCCGCCGCGACCAACTACTACGAGGCGATCGACGACCTGAATCGGGCGCTCGAGCTCGATTCGAAACGGCCGGAGGCCTACGTCTTCCGCGCCACCGCCTATCGCTACGTCGACGCCTTCGACCTGGCGTTCCAGGATGTCGAGTCGGCGCTGGCTCTGAGGCCGGGCTTCCCGGAAGCCCTGGTCGAGCGAGGCATGCTCCGGCGCCTTTCCGGGAACGACAAGGAGGCGCGGGCGGACTGGATCGCGGTGCTGCAGCGCGCCCCGGACTCGGCGGCCGGCGATGCTGCCCGCGAGAACCTGGCGAGGCTGGACATCAAGGCGCCGTGATCGTCCGCGCTTACGTCCCCGCCGATGTCGACGCGCTGATCGATCTGTTCCGGCAGGCGGTCCGGCGAACCGCCATCCGCGACTACACCGAGGCGCAGGTCATGGCCTGGGCGCCTGACGTGGTCGAGCGCGAGCGATGGGTGGAGCGCCGCGCCAGCCGGCCGACCTGGGTCGCCGAGATCGACGGCAGGATCGCTGGCTTCATCGATCTCGAGCCCGACGGCCATGTCGACATGATGTACGTCCACCCCGAATTCAAAGGCCGTGGCGTCGCCACCGCGCTGATGGCGAAGCTCGAGGAGGCCGCGGCCGCGCAGAAGCTCGGTCGCCTCTACACCGAGGCCAGCATCACCGCGAAGCCCTTCTTCGAGAAGAAGGGCTTCCGCGTGATCTCAGCCCAGACCGTGCATGTGCGCGGCCAGGATCTCTTGAACTACCGGATGGAAAAGATTCTCCGGTAGGTCCCCTTTAAGCCGGCGCGCGGCGCCAGAGGATCGTCGCCGCGCCGGCGGCGATCAGCAGCCCGCCGCCGGTCCGGTTGACGCCGCGCTGGACCGCGGGCTTGCGGATGAGATTCTTCGCCCACGACGCGAGCAGCGCGTAGAACAGCGCGTTCGTCGTGCCGAAGAAGATGAAGGTCGGCACCAGGATCGCCATCTGCCCGACCATCGCCTGTGTCGTATCGATGAACTGCGGGAAGAAGGCGACGTAGAAGACGATGCCCTTCGGGTTCAGCGTCGCCGCGACATAGGCGTTCACGAAGACGCGCCAGCGGGTCCATTCGACCGGGGCGGCGATCTCCTCGCCCGAGGATACCGGCGCCCGCCACAGCTTGACCCCGAGATAGATCAGGTAGGCCGCGCCGATCCACTTCACCGCCGTGAAGATCTCGGCCGAGGCGGCGAGCAGGGCGCCGAGGCCGAGCATCGACGCGGTCATGGCGGTGAAATCGCCGAGCGCCACGCCGGCGACGATCGCGTAGGCGGCGCGCTTCCCGTGGCCGAGGGCGTAGGAGACGATCATGAGGACGGTCGGGCCGGGGATGGTCACGATCACGAAGGAGGCGACGGCGAAGGCGAGCCAGGTCTCGAAGGTCATTCGGGGACTCCCAGGTCAAAGAGAAGGATAAATCCACCGGATCGGGAGGGATGCAACCCCGGTTTTCGACGCTACAATCCGGCCGCAACTCCCGAGGCAGCCATGTCCGCCACCTGCATCTTCTGCAAGATCGCCATGCGCGAGATCCCGTCCCACATCGTCCATGACGATGCCGATACCTTCGCCTTCATGGACATCAGGCCGATCCAGCCCGGCCATGTGCTGGTGATCCCGAAGGTCCATGTCGATCATTTCTCCGACCTGCCCGACGCCGCCGCGACCAAGGTGCTGCTGGTCGCCCAGCGTCTGGCGAAGAGGATCCGTTCCGAGCTCAAGCCGCCGCGCGTCGGCCTCCTGGTCGGCGGCTTCGCGGTGCCGCACGCCCATCTGCACGTGGTGCCGATGCAGGACGGCCACGACATCACCTCGCAGAACTACGCCAAGGTCGTGGACGGCAAGGTGACCTACGACATCATGAACATTCCGCCGGCGGCGCCGGAGGATCTGGCGAAATTCGCGAGCCGTCTCAAGTCCTAGCCTTCGCCCCGCCCGGGCGCCTATCATCCGCCGTCCTCAAAGAGTCAGATCCCCCAAGGAGCCTTCGATGGGTCAGTTCGGCTTCGGTCAGTCCGTCCGCCGCAAGGAGGATGTGCGCTTCATCACCGGCCGCGGCCGCTATACCGACGACATCAGCCTGCCGGGCCAGGTCGCGGCCCATGTCGTCCGCTCGCCGCACGCGCACGCGACCTTCAAGATCAAGGATGTCGCCCAGGCCAAGAAGGCGCCCGGCGTGCTGGCCGTCCTGACCGGCGCCGACGCGATCGCCGACAAGCTCGGCAACATTCCCTGCAAGGTGCCGATCAAGAACCGCGACGGCTCCAAGTCGGTGATGCCGCCCTATCCGCTTCTGGTTGCCGATACCGCGCGCCATGTCGGCGATGCGGTCGCGCTCGTCGTCGCCGAGACCCCGGCCCAGGCGCGGGATGCGGCCGAGCTGATCGACATCGACTGGAATCCGCTGCCGGCCGCCGCCGACACCGGAAGCGCCGGCGCGGCTGGCGCACCGCAGGTCTGGCCGCAGGCCAAGAACAACCAGGTCTTCGACTGGGAGCTCGGCGACGCCAAGGCGGCCGACGCCGCCTTCGCCAAGGCCGACAAGATCGTCGAGCTCGACCTGATCAACAACCGCATCATCGTCAACTCGATGGAGCCGCGCGGGGCGCTCGGCAACTTCGACGCCAAGGAAGGCCGCTACCACCTCTACACCTCCTCGCAGGGCGCGCACTCGATCCAGGGCCTGCTCACCGAGGCGCTGAACGAGAAGGCGGACAAGTTCCACGTGGTGACGCCTGATGTCGGCGGCGGCTTCGGCATGAAGCTGTTCCTCTATCGCGAATACGCGCTCGTCTTGTGGGCGTCGAAGAAGGTCGGCCGCCCGGTCAAGTGGACCTCGGAGCGCCAGGAAGCCTTCCTTTCCGACACCCAGGGCCGCGACCATGTGAGCAAGGCCCGCCTCGCGATGGCGAAGGACGGCACCTTCCTCGGCCTCAAGGTCCATACGGTCGCCAACCTCGGGGCCTATCTCTCGAACTACGGTCCCTTCATCCCGACGATGGCCGGCACCGGCATGCTCGCCGGTCTCTACTCGACCCCGGCGATCCATGCGCATGTCGTCGGCGTGTTCACGCACACGGTGCCGATCGACGCCTATCGTGGCGCCGGGCGCCCGGAAGCGGCCTTCCTCGTCGAGCGTCTGGTCGACGTCGCGGCGCGCGAGACGGGCATGTCGCCCGATGCGATCCGGCGGAAGAACTTCATCCCGCCGCAGTCGATGCCGTTCAAGACCGCGCTCGGCGAGACCTACGACTCCGGCGACTTCACCGGCGCCATGGAGAAGTGCATGGCCTTCGCCGACTGGAAAGGCGCGGCCGCGCGCAAGGCCGCCTCGCAGAAGAAGGGCCGGATCCGCGGCATCGGCATGGCCTGCTACGTCGAGGCGTGCTCAGGCGGCGGGGCCGAGAATGCCTGGATCACGGTCGAGCCGTCGGGTGCGGTTCTGGTCGCGATCGGCACCCAGTCGAACGGCCAGGGCCACGAGACGGCTTACGCGCAGGTGACCGCTGACAAGCTCGGCATCGACATCGAGCAGGTGCGCGTGATCCAGGGCGACACCGATACGATCAAGTCGGGCAGCGGCACCGGCGGCTCGCGCTCGATCCCGGTCGGCAGCGTCTGCATCGACGGTGCGGCGACCGACGTGATCAACAAGGGCAAGAAGATCGCCGCGAACGTGATGGAGGCCTCCGAGGCCGACATTGAGTTCAGCGAAGGGACGTTCGCCATCGCCGGCACCGACCGGCGGATGACTCTGTTCGAGGTCGCGGCGGCGGCCCAGGACCCGAAGAAGCGGCCGGCCGGCATCGAGGCGGGCGAGCTCAGCGGCACCAGTGCCTTCACTCCGCCGGCTTCCACCTATCCGAACGGCTGCCACATCGCGGAAGTCGAGGTCGATCCCGAGACCGGCACGGTCCAGGTCGAGCGTTACACGATCGTCGACGACTTCGGCACCGTGCTGAACCCGATGATGCTGCAGGGCCAGGTCCATGGCGGCATCGGCCAGGGACTCGGCCAGGCGCTGCTCGAGAACTGCAGCTATGACGAGAACGGCCAGCTCGTGACCGGCTCGCTGATGGACTATTGCCTGCCGCGCGCCGGCGACGTGCCGACGGTCGCCTTCGACATGAACCCGGTGCAGTGCAAGACCAACCCGCTCGGTCTCAAGGGCTGCGGCGAGGCGGGCGCGATCGGCGCGCCGCCGACGATCATCAACGCCCTGGTCGATGCGCTCCAACCCTACGGCGTCCGCCACATCGACATGCCGGCGACGCCGGAAAAGGTGTGGGCCGCGATCCAGGCGGGCCGGTCGAAGCGGGCGGCGGAGTAGCGTGACGCCGGAGATCGAGAAGCTCCTGCCCGAGGTCGCCGTCGCCGCGCGCAAGGCGGGCGCGGCGACGCTCGTGCACTACGAAGGCGAGTTCGCGGTCAACCGGAAGGCAGATGGTTCGCCGGTGACCGCGGCCGACCATGCGTCGGAAGCGGTGATGCTCGAGGCGCTCCACCGCCTCACGCCGGACATTCCCGTGGTGTCGGAGGAAGAGGTCGAGGCCGGCCGGTTCCCCGACGTATCGAGCGGGCGCTTCTGGCTGGTCGATCCGCTCGACGGCACCAAGGAGTTCGTCAAGCGCAACGGCGAGTTCGCCGTCGTCGTCGGCCTGATCGTCGACTTCAAGCCGGTCGCCGGCGTGATCTATGCGCCGGTGCTCGACACGCTCTACGCCGGCGGCGAAGGCCGCGCCTGGCGCGAGAAGGACGGGAAGAAGGAAGACATCAGGGCGCGCGTCGCGGCCTCCGATGGTCTCGTCGTCGCGATCAGCCGCTCTCACATCAGCGACAAGTTCGAGTCATATCTCGCGACGCTGCCGCTGAAGGGCCGGGTCTCCTGCGGCAGCGCGATCAAGTTCGGCCTGCTCGCGGCCGGCGAGGCCGACATCTATCCGCGTTTCGGCCAGACGATGGAGTGGGACACCGCGGCGGGCCACGCGATCCTCGAAGCCGCCGGCGGCCGGATGGAGACCAAGGAGGGCGGGACGCTGACCTACGGCAAGCCGGGCTTCCTCAACCACGGCTTCATTGCGCGGGGTCGAGCCGCCTGAGGATCTCGGCGGCGAGCGTCTTCATCTCCGCACCGGCCGCTCCCGCGCCGCCCTGCTCGGAGATGCCCTTGCCTTCCAGCATCGACGAGGCGAAGGCGACGCGGCTGCCCAGCACCGTATCGGCGACCGGGCTGCCGAGCTCCGCGTATTTCATCCGCATCTGATCGGCGAGCTTCCCGCGCGCCGGCATGCGGTTGAGGATCACCAGCGCCGGGCGCTTCTCGGCCTTGGCGAGATCGAGCGTCACCTTGGTCGCCCACAGATCCATCGGGCTCGGCTGCGCCGGCACCAGCACCAGGTCGGCGGTGCGGACCGCGATCTTCGACTCGGTCTCGGCGTGCGGCGGGCTGTCGACGACGACGATGTCGACCAGCTTCGCGAGCTTCTCGACCTCGCCCTGGACGCGCCACCCGCCGACGCAGCGGAGCTCGATCGGGACGGCGTCCTTCACCCGGGCGCGCTCGGCGAACCATTTGGTCAGGCTCGCCTGGGGATCGATGTCGACGACCCCGACCTTGTGGCCGTCCTTGGCCCAGGCGACCGCGAGATGGGCCGCCAGGGTGGTCTTCCCAGCGCCGCCCTTCTGCTGCGCCACAGTCACGATGCGCGCCATCGGACCCTCCTCGAATCGCCCTATTGTGCGGAGCCGGCATCTGGCCCACAAGATGCGCCCTCAATCGATGACCATCCCGACCGACTCCGCGATGAACGAGGCGGTGACCGCTCTGGCCCAGGGCAGGCTCGTCGCCTTTCCGACCGAGACCGTCTACGGCCTCGGCGCCGATTCGACCTCGGATGCCGCGGTCGCGCGCGTCTACGAGGCCAAGGGCCGGCCGGTCTTCAATCCGCTGATCGCCCATGTCCCGGGGCTCGCCGAAGCGGAAAGCCTCGTCGTCTTCCCCGAATCGGCCCGGCGGCTGGCGCGTGCCTTCTGGCCGGGGCCGCTGACATTGGTGCTCCGGCGTCGAGACGATTGTCCGGTGAGCCTGCTGGCATCTTCCGGGCTCGACACGCTCGCGGTTCGCGTGCCCGACCATCCTCTGGCGCAGGCATTGCTGCGTGCAGTCGGCCGGCCGCTGGTGGCGCCCTCGGCCAATCCGTCGGGACGCTTGAGCCCGACCACGGCCGCCGACGTCCGCGACGCGATGGGCGGCAAGGTCGCGGTCGTCCTCGATGGCGGACCGTGCCGGGTCGGGATCGAGTCCACGGTGGTCGACCTTTCCGGCGACCGGCCGGCGCTGTTGCGGCCCGGCGGCGTGACGGCCGAGGCGATCGAGTCCATTCTGGGACCTCTGGCATCGGCAGGAGAGGGGCCGCTGCGTTCGCCGGGTCAACTCGAGAGCCACTACGCGCCGGCCCTGCCGGTGCGTCTCGGCGTGACCGAAGCGCGGCCGGGCGAGGCTCTGCTCGCCTTCGGGCCGACCGCCTCGGGAGCCCGAAACCTCAGCCCGTCCGGGGATCTCACCGAGGCCGCCGCAAATCTCTTCGCCTATCTGCGCGCCCTCGACCGGCCGGAGCACGCGGGGATCGCGGTGATGCCGATCCCCGAGGAGGGCCTCGGCCGAGCGATCAACGATCGGCTGCGCCGTGCCGCGGCACCGCGACCGCTGCCCGGAAAGGTCCGATGAGCCTGATCGGCAACGCGCCCGGACTCGCCGGCGGCGCGCTCAACCTCGCGGTCGCGCTGGCGCTGCCCCTGGCGATCGCGGCGCCGCTGGGTCTCGCCCCGCTGATGCTGGCGGCGGCGCTCTGCGTCGTCATCGGCGACGGCTGGCCGACACGGGTCCATCGACTCTTCGCGATCGCGACGGCGATCCTGACGGTCCTGGTGATCCTCGGCGCCGCGAGCTGGTTCTGGTCGATCGACCCGGACCGCAGCCTGTCGATGGCCGGCCGGCTGCTTCTCACCTTCCTCGCCGGCGGCGTGCTGCTCGACAAGGCGCTCCGGCTCGACCGTCGCGGCCGGCGGCGGCTTGCCGCCTGGGCGGCGATCGGGACCGCGATCGGTGCCGTTCTGTTGCTGAGCGAAGCCCTGACGGGGCAGGCGCTGCTGCGTTTAGGCCGCGACCTGATCGGCTCGCGCGAGCCGACGCCGGTGATGCTGAATCGCGCGGCGACGGTGCTGGCGCTGATGTTGTGGCCGGCCGCCTATGCGCTCTATCGCTTCGGCGGCGCGGTTCTGGGGATCGCGTTCCTCGTCCTCGCCTTCGCGGCGCTGACGTTGCTGGAGAACACGACGGCGTTCCTTGCCGCATTCGTGGGGTTCGCTGCCGGGGTCGCCGCGATCGCGATGCCGGTCACCGTGCGCCGCGTCGTGATCGCCGGCTCGATCGCCGGTGTCCTGGCCGCGCCCCTCGTCGTCTCGACGCTCGCCGGCATGGAGTCCCTGCACCTCCAGATCAAGCCGTCGGCGGTGCATCGCCTGATGATCTGGCGGTTCACCGTCGACCGTATCGACGAGCGGCCCTGGTTCGGTTGGGGGCTGGAGACGGCGCGGGTTCTGCCCGGCGGCGACCGCGACGTCACCTTCAAGACGCGCGAGGGCGAATGGACACGCCAGGCGCTGCCGCTGCACACCCACAACGCCGCGCTCCAGCTCCGCGTCGAACTCGGCATCCTTGGGCCCGTGCTGCTGGCCCTCATGATCGGCGGTGTCGGCCTTGCGCTCGGTCGTGTCGAGAGCCGCATCGCGCACTCGACCCGGCTCGCCTTCCTGGTCAGCGCGCTCGCGGTGTCGATGGCAAGCTATGGCGTCTGGCAATTCTGGTGGCTGGCGGCGCTCGCGGTATCGCTGGCCGCTCTGGTCGGGGTCGGCTTGCCCGACCCCGAGGAAACCGATAAATCGGATTGACGCCTCTCACGAGACTCCGATGACCGCTGCCCGCACGCCTGCGTCGTTCTCGCCGGATTTCATCCGGCGCCTGGAGGCGGCCCTGGGGCGGCCGATCGTCGAGCCCGCCGACGCTGCAGCCTATCTCAAAGATTGGCGCGGCTTCCTTACGGCACATAACGCGATCGTCGTCCGCCCCGGCTCGACCGAGGAGGTCTCCAAGGTCGTCAAGGTCTGCGCCGAGGCGCGCGTGCCGATCGTGCCCCAGGGCGGCAACACCGGCCTCACCGGCGGCTCCATCCCTTACGAGCAGGAGGCGGCGGTCGTCGTCAATCTCGGGCGGATGAACAAGGTGCGCGCGGTCGACGCGCTCAACTACGCGATGACGGTCGAGGCCGGCTGCATCCTGCAGACCTTGCAGAAGACCGCCGAGGACGCAGATCGTCTCTTTCCTCTCAGCCTCGGGGCCGAGGGCAGCTGCCAGATCGGCGGCAACCTCTCGACCAACGCCGGCGGCGTCGCCGTGCTCAAATACGGCAATGCCCGCGACCTCGTGCTGGGCGTCGAGGTCGTGCTGCCCGACGGCACGATCTGGGATGGCCTCCGTGGGCTTCGCAAGGACAACACCGGCTACGACCTCAAGCAGCTCTTCCTCGGCGCCGAAGGTACGCTCGGCATCATCACCGCGGCGGTGCTGAAGCTGTTTCCGAAGCCGCGCGACAGGCGCACCTCCTACGTGGCGCTCCGCGACCTCGACGCGGCGATCGAGCTCCTGGTCCGCATGCGGTCCGCGACCGGCGACCAGGTCGCGAGCTTCGAGTACCTGCCGCGCAACTGCATGCAGATGGCCCTCGATCATATCCGCGGCGTCTCCGATCCGATGGAGCAGGTCTACGACCATTACGCGCTGATCGAGGTCAGCCGCACCGCCGACGAGGATGCCGGCTTCGCCGAGCATGTCGAGGCGGCGCTCGGCAAGGCGATCGAGGACGGGCTCGTCATCGATGCGGTGGTCGCGCAGAACCAGGCGCAGGCGGCGATGTTCTGGAAGATCCGGGACTCGATGGCCGAGGCGCAGAAGGAAGAAGGCCCGGCGATCCGCCATGACGTCGCGGTGCCGGTCAGCAGCATCCCGGCCTTCTACAAGGAGGCGAAGAAACGCGTGCTGGCGCGCGTGCCCGACGCGCGCATTCATGGCTTCGGCCATGTCGGCGACGGCAACCTGCACTACAATATCGCGCCGCCCCGAGGTGCCGACGGAAAGGCGTTCCTGTCGCTGATGGGCGAGATCAACGCGATCGTGCACGACTGCGTCGCCGAGTATCATGGCTCGATCTCGGCCGAGCACGGCATCGGCCGCATCCGCCGCGACGAGCTGCCGCGCTACAAGGACCCCGTCGAGCTGGCGCTGATGCGGAAGATCAAGTCGGCGCTCGATCCGCTGGGGATCATGAATCCAGGCAAGGTGTTCTGACGATGGCCGACTACGCGGCGCCGCTTGCGGACCTCGATTTCCAGCTTCGTGTCGTCGCCGGGCTCGATCACGTGCTGTCGTTGCCGCACTACGGCAGCCTCGATGCCGACACGGTGAAGCAGGTTCTCGAAGAGGGCGGTCGCTTCGCCGGCGAGGTGTTGGCGCCGCTGAACCGCACCGGCGATCAGGTCCATTCCAAGCTCGAGAACGGCCAGGTGCGGACGCCGCCCGGGTTCGCCGATGCCTACAGGCAGTTCGCCGAGGGCGGCTGGAACGCGGTCCCGTTCGAGGAGGAGTATGGCGGGCAGGGACTGCCGTGGATCGTGCAGACCGCGCTCGGCGAGATGTGGAACGCCGCCAACCTTTCCTTCGCGCTCTGTCCGCTGCTGACCAACGGCGCCATCGAGGCTCTGCTGGCGCACGGCTCGGACGAGCAGAAGCGCACGTATCTTCCGAAGATGATCGCCGGCGAATGGACTGGCACGATGAACCTGACCGAGCCGCAGGCGGGCTCCGACCTCGGCCAGGTGCGGACCAGGGCGGTGCCGTCCGGCGACCACTACAAGATCACCGGCCAGAAGATCTTCATCACCTACGGCGAGCACGACTTCACCCCGAACATCGTCCATCTGGTGCTGGCGCGCCTCCCGGATGCGCCGGCGGGCACGCGCGGCATCTCGCTCTTCGTCGTGCCGAAGTTCCTGGTGAAGCCTGATGGATCGCTCGGTCAGCGCAACGATCTCCGCGTCGCCTCGCTCGAGCATAAGCTCGGCATCCATGCGAGCCCGACCTGCGTGATGGCCTACGGGGACAACGGCGGCGCCACGGGCTACCTCGTCGGCGAGGCCAATCGCGGCCTCGAATACATGTTCACGATGATGAACAACGCCCGCCTCGCGGTCGGCCTCCAGGGCGTGGCGATCGCCGAGCGCGCCTACCAGCAGGCAGTCGCCTTCGCGCGCCAGCGCGTGCAGAGCCGCGACGTCGCCGGAAGCCCGGGCTCGGTTCCGATCATCCGCCATCCCGACGTGCGCCGGATGCTGATGACGATGAAGGCCGGCACCGAGGCGCTCCGCGGCCTGGCGCTGCAGGCGGCAGCCTGGATCGACCGCGCGCGCCATGCGCCCGAGGCCGAGGACCGCCAACGTACCCAGGCGCTGCTCGACCTGATCATCCCGGTGGTGAAGGCCGCCTCGACCGACTTCGGCGTCGAAGCGGCCTCGATCGGCGTCCAGGTCCATGGCGGCATGGGCTTCATCGAGGAAACCGGCGCGGCGCAGTACTATCGCGACGCCCGCATCCTGCCGATCTACGAAGGCACCAACGGCATCCAGGCCAATGATCTTGTCGGCCGCAAGGTCGCGCGCGACCAGGGCCAGGCCGTGAAGGTTTTCATGGAGCTGGTGCAGGACACGATCGACGAGCTCGACCTTTTCACCGACGAGGACTTCACGGCGATGCGCGGCTCGCTCGCCGACGGGCTCGCCGCCCTCGGCCGGGCGACCGACTGGATCGTCGCGACCTTCCCGTCGGATCCCCGGCGCGCGATCGCGGGCGCGGTCCCTTATCTCGAGCTGCTCGGCCTGGTCGCCGGCGGCTGGATCATGGTCCGGAACGCGACCGCCGCCGAAGCGCATCTCGGGACTGGCGACGGCGACGAAGCCTTCCTGAAGGCCAAGAAGACGACGGCGCGCTTCTACGCCGAGCACATGCTGGTCAAGGCGCCATCGCTGGTGTGGCCGGCGACCCAGCCGGCGACGACGCTGGCCTTGGCCGAAGACCAGTTCTGAGCCTCACCTAGCGGCGAGCGTCCTTTCGGCCGGGAAGATCACCGCGCAGCGGGTGCCGATCCCGGGCTGGCTCGTGATCTCGAGTCTGGCGCCATGCGCCTCGGCCAGCGACTTGGTGATGGGCAAGCCCAGGCCCGTGCCTTCGAAGCGGCGGCTGAACGCGGACTCGCTGCGATGGAACGGCGTCAGCGCCTTGACGATCTCGTCCCGGGTCATGCCGATGCCCGTGTCCGAGGTCTCGAATGCGACCCGGCCCTCGACATCCCGTGCGGCCTCGACCCTCACGCGTCCGCCCCTGGGCGTGAACTTGACCGCGTTCGACAGAAGGTTGAGCACGATCTGCTTCACCATGCGCTCGTCGGCATGAAGCCGCGCCATCGGCCGCTCGATCCTGATCTCGACCAGGACGCCGCCGCGCCGTGCCCGTTCGGCGACCAGGCGCGTGCAGGACTCGACGGCGGTCGCGAGATCGACCATCTCTTCGTGCAGGGTGAGCCGTCCTGCCTCGATCCTCGCCATGTCGAGGATGTCGTTGATCAGGGCCAGCAGGTGCCCGCCGGAATCGCGGATGTCGGCGGCGTATTCCTGATACTTGGGCGCGATCGGCCCCAGCATCTGCCCCGCCATCATCTCGGCGAAGCCGATGATCGCGTTCAGCGGGGTCCGGAGCTCATGGCTGACGTTGGCGAGAAATTCCGACTTGGCGCGGTTCGCGACCTCGGCCTGCTCCTTGGCATGGCGGAGATCGTTCTCGACCTGTCGGGCGCGGGTCACGTCGGTCAGAAGGTCGACGACGCCGCCGTCGCGCGCGCGCTCCTTGCGGATCTCGAAGATGCGACCGTCCTTGAGGCGGACTTCGTAGGCGATGCCGCTCGGCCGGCGGTGCCGGGAGATGGCCGCGTCGATCCAGCCTTTGCGCCCGCCGCGTCCGGTCTCGACGATGTCGCGATCCACGGAAGCGGCCATCAGCCGCTCGAACGACATGCCCGGCGTCATCAGGTCGGCGAGCGCCGGCAGCATCTTCCGATAGATATCGTTGCAGAGCGTCAGGCGCTCGTCGGGCGCCCAGATGGCGAAGCCGGCGCCGATATGCGCGATCGCGTCGCGAAGCCGCGAGTTCGTCGCTTCCAGCGCGGCATACGCGTTGTTGACCGCGTGCAGAAGGCGCGTGAGGTCGAGGCCCTGGGCCTCCGACGGCTCCTCCGCTTTCAGCCTTCTCTGGATCGCGTCATGCACGGCGCTCGGGTCCGCGTAGGTTTGTAAGGCCGCCGCTTCCCCTTCTCGGGAAATGCGGCCCCACGCCTATTGGACACGAAACCGGTTAACAATTCGTAATCATCCGCGTGCCGGGCTCCCGTCGGGAAGTCCGCGGGTCATCGAGATCGTCGTCGGGTAAGGGATCGCGATCCCGCCGGCATCGAACGCCGCCTTGATCCGGCGGTTGTATTCGCGCCCGACGGACCACTGCTGACTCGGCCGGGTCTTCACCCGGGCGCCGATCCGCATCGCGTAATCGCCGAACTTGTCGAGGCCGAAGATCTCGATCGGCGCCAGGATCTTTGCCTTCCAGGCCTCGTCGGCGCGGATCTCCTCGTCGACCTTGCGCAGGATGTCCTCCACCTGCTTCACGTCCTGGTCGTAGCCGACCGAGAGGTCGAAGACGTAGAAGCCGTAGTCGCGGGTCATGTTCTTGATCGTGGTGACCGCGCTGAACGGGATCGTCAGTTGGCTTCCCTGGCCGTCGCGGAGCCGGATGGTGCGGATCGTGATCGCCTCGACCGATCCCGACTTGCCGTCGAGGTCGACGACGTCGCCGACGTTGATCGTGTCCTCGAACAGGATGAACATGCCCGTGATCACGTCCTTCACGAGCGCCTGCGAGCCGAAGCCGATGGCGAGGCCGACGACGCCGGCGCCGGCGAGCAGCGGCGCGATGTTGATGCCCAGCTCGGACAGAACCGTGAGCCCGACCACCATGACCAGCGCCACGAAGATCACGGTGCGCAGAAGAGGCAGGAAGGTGCGGAGCCGCGCGTTCCGCGTGTCCTGGCGGTCGAGGCGGCGAATCTTGCGCTCGATGAGGGCGCTCGCGACCTCCCAGACGACGACGCCGAGCCCGATGGCGAAGGCGATGGTCACCAGCATCCCGACGAAGCGCCGGCCGCGCTCGGAGGAGAGCCACACCAGGCTGTCGACGCCCCAGATCTGAAGCAGCAGCACGGCGCCGCCGATCCACAGCACCGACGAGACGATCTTGCGGAGGATAGGCAGGTAGAGATTGGCCCGGCTTTCGAGCGCCGGATACCGGGTGCGCAGCTCGTCGGCGACGGTGAAGGCGCGGTCCATGAGGAAGCGCAGGCCGGAGGACAGGATCCAGAGAGCGAGGCCGACCGCGATGGTCCCAAGGGTCCGCTGGACGACGAACTCGAAGCCGCCGGGCAGGTCGAGCGCCCAGATGAAATAGATCACCGCGACGTAGAAGATCGCGAGGCCGTGCCAGCAGCCCGCCAGCGTCTGGCGGATGCGATGGACGCGGCGGCGAAGGCCCTTCCGTTCGGCGGCATCGCCGTCGCCGCGCAGCCAGCGGGTGACGACGTGGCGGTTCTGCAGGATGAAGATGACCAGGAGCGTCGCCACGGTCAGGCCGAGGATGCGCATCATCACCCCGTGACCCGCGCGCGGGAGGCCGAGCGGCACCAGGGCGTCGATGAAGGTGACGCCGTAGATCCAGAGGTTGGTCAGGCGGCGGACCCAGATATGCAGGTATTGCGCGGTCTCGTCGTCGATCGGCGGCACCCGCAGCTTGGGTGCCAGCGGCGCCAGCGCCAGGCGCGCGATCAACCCGACGGCCCGCGCGAGCACGAAGCCGTTCAGCAGGGTCGCGGCCATCAGCTCCGTGGTCAGGCCGCCGCCGGCGCTGGAAAAGCCGACCGTCATCGGCAGGGCGAGGTTGGCGGTGATGGCGAAGAGGACGAGCGGCACGAGCTCGACCCCGGCGAGCACGACCAGATGGCCCGCCTTCGACCACGCATTTCCGGGCACGCGGGTCTCGAGCGTCTTTCGCGGCTTGGTAAGCGCGACGCGGGCGAGCGCCTCGACCAGCAGCGCCGCACCGAAGACCGCGAGCAGCCGAACCAGCGCCTCCAGGAGCTGGCCCCGCATGACCGGATCGAAGGCGATCCTCTGAGCCCAGTTGTTGATGCGGCGTCCGGCTCGCTCGAAATCGAGTGCGTCCCAGAGCTCGACCGAAAATCGGTTGATACGGACCGCCAGCGTGTCGATTGCCAGCTGGGAAAGCTCGCCGACCGGGCTATCGGCCGCCGCCTCCGGCTCGTGGGCCGTGATCAGGAGGCGAAGCTGGGCGATCAGCCTGGCCCGCTCGGTTTCGTTTTCGAGCGTTCCGATCAGGGACTCCACCTGGGCCTTGTCGACGGCCGGCGCGGGGGCCTGGGCCTGCGCCCAACCGGGCGCCAACAGGGCGAGCAGGAAAACGAGAGTGAATCTCAGGCGAAGCATGGCCGGCAACCTACAGAGGCGCATTCGGGCTGTCATCTCCGGGTGATTCAGGAATGGCGGGCGAAACTTGTTAGAGCGGGGTGTTCCATGGATAATTCCGTACGCTCCACGGTCCGCTCCGGGCCGGCTAAGAAGCAGACGAAATATCCCCGAGGGAACTCCCGAGCCATGTCCGATACGAACCTGTTTCCGGTTCCGCCCAGCGTCGCCAGCCGAGCCTGGATCGACTCGTCCAAGTACGAAGCCCTCTATCAGCGCTCGATCAAGGACCCGGAGGGCTTCTGGGCCGAGCAGGCGAAGCGGATCGACTGGATCAAGCCGTTCTCCAAGGTGAAGGACGTCGACTACACCGGCGACATCCGCATCCGCTGGTACTACGACGGCACGCTCAACGCGTCGGCCAACTGCATCGACCGGCACCTGAAGGCCCGCGGGAATCAGACCGCCATCCTATGGGAGGGCGACAACCCGGCCGAGCACAAGCATGTGACATATCGGGAGCTTCATGAGCACACCTGTCGGCTCGCGAATGTCCTGAAAGCCCGCGGGGTCAAGAAGGGCGACCGCGTCACGATCTACATGCCGATGATCCCGGAGGCCGCCTACGCGATGCTCGCCTGCGCGCGCATCGGCGCCGTCCACTCGGTGGTGTTCGGCGGCTTCTCGCCGGACTCGCTGATCAACCGCATCCAGGACTGCGATTCGAACATCGTCATCACCGCCGACGAGGGCCTTCGCGGCGGCAAGGCGATCGCGCTCAAGGCCAATGTCGACGAGGCGCTGAAGCAGTGCCCGTCGGTGAAGTCCGTGGTCGTGGTGAAGCGCACCGGCGGCAAGATCGGCTGGGTCGAGGGCCGCGACGTCTGGTACCACGAGGAATGCGCCAAGGTGTCGGCGGACTGCCCGCCGGAGGAGATGGGGGCGGAGGATCCGCTGTTCATCCTCTACACCTCGGGCTCGACCGGTAAGCCCAAGGGCGTGCTGCACACGACCGGCGGCTACATGGTCTATACCTCGATCACGCACCAGTACGTGTTCGACTATCACGACGGCGACATCTACTGGTGCACGGCGGATGTCGGCTGGGTGACCGGCCACAGCTACATCATCTACGGACCGCTCTCGAACGGCGCGACCACGCTGATGTTCGAAGGCGTGCCGAACTATCCGGACACCTCGCGCTTCTGGCAGGTGATCGACAAGCACAAGGTCAACATCTTCTACACCGCGCCGACCGCGATCCGCGCGCTGATGCGCGACGGCGAGGCGCCGGTGAAGAAGACCAGCCGCGCCAGCCTGCGTCTTCTCGGTTCGGTCGGCGAGCCGATCAACCCGGAAGCCTGGCTCTGGTATCACCGCGTCGTCGGCGACAACCGCGTGCCGATCGTCGACACCTGGTGGCAGACGGAGACCGGCGGCATCCTGATCTCGCCGCTGCCGGGCGCGATCGCGACGAAGCCGGGCTCGGCGACCAAGCCGTTCTTCGGCATCCGTCCGGCGATCGTCGACAACGACGGCAAGATCCTCGAGGGCAAGACCGAGGGCAACCTCGTGCTGCTCGACTCCTGGCCCGGCCAGATGCGGACGGTCTACGGCGACCACGCGCGCTTCGGCCAGACCTACTTCGCGACCTTCAAGGGCATGTACTTCACCGGCGACGGCGCGCGCCGCGACGAGGACGGCTACTACTGGATCACCGGGCGCGTCGACGACGTGATCAACGTCTCCGGCCACCGCCTCGGCACCGCCGAGGTCGAGAGCGCGCTGGTCGCCCACAAAAAGGTCGCGGAAGCCGCCGTCGTCGGATACCCGCACGACATCAAGGGCCAGGGCATCTACGCCTATGTGACGCTCAAGGCCGGCGAGACCACGTCGGAAGAGCTCCGGAAGGAGCTCGTCCAGTGGGTGCGCAAGGAGATCGGCCCGATCGCGACGCCCGACCTGATCCAGTGGGCACCGGGCCTGCCGAAGACCCGGTCCGGCAAGATCATGCGCCGCATCCTGCGCAAGATCGCCGCCAACGAGCACGACCAGCTCGGCGACACCTCGACGCTCGCCGATCCGGGCGTCGTCAACGATCTCGTCAACAACCGCATGAACCGCGGCTGAGATCGAGAAAGCCATATCCGGGAAGAAACGCGCCGATGCCGGCGCTATCTTCCCGGACATGAACAAGCAGTGCTGGGGCGTCATCGAGACGCCCGTCGGGCCGCTCGCCGCCGCGTTGGACGGCGCCGGGAGGCTCACTCACCTGGGTTTCAGCAAGGCCGAGCACGAGCGCATCGCCGTCGAAGGCGGCGAGCGCGACGACAAGGCCGTGGCGCCGGTCGCCCGCCAGGTCCTGGAATACTTCGCCGGCAAGCGGAAGAGCTTCGACTTCCCGCTGGCGGCGAGGGGCACCGATTTCCAGAAGCAGGTCTGGGCGGCGCTCCTGAAGATCCCCTTCGGCAAGACCACGACCTATGCCGCGCTGGCGGAGAAGCTGGGGAGGCCCGGCGCCTTCCGTGCCGTCGGCCGCGCCAACGCCACCAACCCGATCGCGCTGATCGTGCCCTGCCACCGCGTCATCGGCACCGACGGGACGCTGACCGGCTATGCCGGCGGCATCCCGATCAAGCAGAAGCTGCTGGAGCTCGAAGGCGCTCTATAGACGTCCGCGGACTGCCGCGACGGCGCGGCGGTATCTGCCGAGGATCTTTTCGCGGTCGGGATGGCGGCCGTCGCGCACGCGCCAGTTCCCGCCGACCATCACGTGCCTCACCGGGTTGACGTTGCCGGCGAAGACGAGCGCATCCAGCAGCTTGTCCGCCGGCACCTCGGCCAGGATCGCGGCATCGTGGTCGAGCACGACCAGGTCGGCGCGGCTGCCGGCGGCGATGCGTCCGATGGCGCGACCCGATGCGCGGGCGCCGCCCTCGAGGGCCGCGAGGAAAAGGCCGCGTATGCCATCGGCGCCGGTCAGGCGGTTCCGGCGCCGCGCAACCATGCGCCGGCCGTATTCTAGCCAGCGGAGCTCCTCGACGAAGCTCACCGAGATATGGCTGTCGGAACCGAGGCCGACGGCGCCGCCGGCCGCGCGCCAGTCCTCGGCCGGAAAGAAGCCGTCGCCGAGATTGGCCTCGGTCGTCGGGCAAAGCCCGGCCACCGCGCCCTGCAGGGCAGCGTCGCGCACTTCGTCGGCAGTCACATGGGTCGCATGCACCAGGCACCAGCGACGGTCGACCGGCGCGTTCGCCAGCAGCCATTCGACCGGCCGCTTTCCCGACCAGGCGAGGCACTGGTCGACCTCCCCGGTCTGCTCGGCAATGTGGATATGGATGGGCGTCGCGGTCTCCACGGCGCCGACGATCTCCGCCAATGCCTCGGGCGGAACGGCGCGCAGCGAATGCGGCGCGATCCCCACGGCGACCTCCGCATTGCCGCGATGGCGGGCGCGGACGCGTTCCACCAGCTCGAGGAAGCGATCCGGTGGATTGAGGAAGCGTCGCTGGCCGTCGGTCGCCGGCTTTCCGCCGAATCCGCCGGTCAGGTACATCACGGGGAGATGCGTGATGCCGATGCCGGCCTCGCCGGCGGCGGCGATCACCCGCTCCGACAGCTCCGCGAGATCGTCGTAGGGCCGGCCGTCCGGCTGGTGGTGGAGATAGTGGAACTCAGCCACCGCCGTGTAGCCCGCCTCCAGCATCTCGACATAGAGCTGGGCCGCGACGGCCTGGATCTCGTCGGGCGTCAACGCGCCCGCGAGCCCATACATCAACTTCCGCCAGGACCAGAAATCGTCCTCGGGATCGCCGCCGCGATGTTCGGCGAGGCCGGCCATCGCGCGCTGGAAGGCGTGCGAATGCAGATTGGGGAAGCCCGGCAGCACAGGTCCGTCCAGGCGCTCGCGACCTTCGGGCGCGGCGCCCGGCGTGACGCCGGACAGATTGCCGGCTTCGTCGAGGTCGAGGCCGACGTCTGTCCGCCACCCGTCCGGCAAGAGCGCGAGCGGTGCAAGGAGACGCCGAGAGGCTTTTGGAGACATGGCGGGCGAGATTATCTACCGTCCCTGGCGCCAACAAGGAGATCGCGGCATGTGGGATTCGCTGTGGGTCGATGCGCGGCTGGCGACCATGGCGCGCGTCGGGGCTCCCTATGGCGCGATCGAGGACGGCGCGATCGCGGTCGAGAATGGCCGCATCGCCTGGGTCGGGCGGCGTGCCGATCTTCCTGGGCGGCCCGAAGCCCTTGCGGAAGAGGTGTGGAGCTGCGGCAGGCGGTGGATCACCCCCGGCCTCGTCGACTGTCATACCCATATCGTCCATGGCGGCGACCGCGCACACGAGTTCGAGCTCCGGCTCGAGGGTGCCACCTACGAGGAGATCGCGCGGGCGGGCGGCGGCATCCGCTCGACCGTGGCGGCGACACGCGCGGCTTCCGACGACGCGCTCTACGAAAGCGCGCGCCGGCGACTCGCAGATCTTCAGTCGGAGGGCGTCACCACCGTCGAGATCAAGAGCGGTTACGGCCTCGATCGTGAGACGGAAGCGCGGATGCTCCGCATCGCGCGTCGTCTCGGCCAGGCCTTGCCGCTTACCGTCTCGACCACCTTTCTCGGCGCGCACGCCCTGCCGCCCGAGTTCGAGGGACGCGCCGACGCCTTCATCGAGTTCCTCTGCCACGACAGCCTGCCGACCGCCGCCTCCGAGGGGCTGGTCGATGCGGTCGATGCCTTCTGCGACCGCATCGGCTTCACCGCGGCGCAGACGCGAAAGATGTTCGAGGCGGCTCGCGGGCTGGGATTGCCGGTCAAGCTGCATGCCGAGCAGCTCTCGGACCAGGGCGGCGCCGTGCTCGCCGCCGGGTATGGGGCGCTTTCGGCCGATCACCTGGAGCATCTGTCCGAGGCCGGCGCCAGGGCGATGGCCAAGGCCGGCACGGTCGCGGTCCTTCTGCCCGGCGCCTTCTACTTCATCCGCGAAACCAGGGTTCCGCCGGTCGACCTTCTCAGGCGCGAAGGCGTCCGGATCGCGCTGGCGACCGACTGCAATCCCGGCACCTCGCCGATGACCTCGCTTCTGCTGGTCCTCAACATGGCGGCGACATTGTTCCGACTGACGCCCGAGGAGGCGTTGGCGGGAGTGACGCGCGAAGGGGCGGCAGCGCTCGGGCTCGGGTCGGAGCGAGGTACGCTCGAGGTCGGCAAGGCCGCCGACTTCGTGCTCTGGGACATCGAACGGCCGGCAGAACTGGCCTATAGGATCGGCGGCAACCCGGCCGCCCAGGTGGTCAGGAACGGCGAGGCGCTTTGGCCCGGGATGCGGACTTGAAGTAGAGTGCGGGCATGGGGATGTGGGCGAGCGTGCTCGGGGTGGCGGTCGTCGGCTCGGCCTTGGCTCAGGCCCCGGTGCCGCTGCGTCCGCAGCCGCCCCCGCCGATCCCGCCCGCGTCGCCCTCCGAGTGTGGCCAGCTTCCCGGCGGCAATGCGCCGGTCAACAAGATCGCCGAGCTCACGCAGCCGTTGTCGCCGCGGAGTCTCGACCTCACCTATTTCAACAAGCGCCTCGCCGATCTGACCGACGAGGATTTCGACAAGATCGCGGACCTTGCGACCCGCTGCAACCGCACCCAGGCGCGCGCCGCGGCGGACAAGACCAAGCGGCTGCGCGAAATCGTCCGCGAATCCCAATCCGTCCGCGCCAAGACGCTCGAAAGGGTCGAGAGCGGCAAATCGGCGCTCGCCAAGGCGCGAACGCCGCGCGAGAAAGTCGAGTGGCTGCACAATGCCTGGGCCGACCTGCCGATGATCCAGGACACCATCACCAAGATCGATCTTCGGGAGTACGCGGGCTGGATCTCACGGTCGCTGCAGGCTGTCTATGACGTGGCGCCGGGCTACGGCCAGCGGCCGCCGCCGACGCTGACCCAGGTGCTCTCGACCGTTCCGCCGAAAGGCGATCAGGTGGTCGCGGCCTCGCGCGAGGTGCCTGATAGCAAGGGCCCCCTGCCGACCCGGCCGTGGTGGGTAGCAAAGCGCGAACGGGAAGACGAGTGATGGGCAAGGTGACCTTCGTAGACGCCCGCACCGTGGCGGGGCTGCTTGAGAAAGGCGAGGCGACGCTGGTCGATGTCCGCGAGCCGGGCGAGCATGCCGCCGAGCGGATCGCGGGCGCGCGGCCGGTGCCGCTCTCGGCCTTCGACCCGGCCCGGGCTCGTCCGGAACCGGGAAGGCAGCTCGTGCTGCACTGCGCGGCGGGCGTGCGATGCGGCGTCGCCGCCCAGATCATGCAGGCCAGCGGCTACACGGGCGATATCCTCAGGCTCGCCGGCGGCATCAAGGGGTGGCGGGCCGAAGGCCTCCCGACTGAGCGCTAAGCATTTGCTTGTAAAGGACCAGCGGCGCAGAATGCCGGCCTCCCGCCGGTCTCTGCGATTTGCCGCCTGATGCACGTCTACCTTCCGATCGCCGAGCTGTCGGTCAACTGGTTCGTCCTCCTGCTCGTCGGCGGCGGGGTCGGCTTTCTCTCCGGCATGTTCGGCGTCGGCGGCGGCTTCCTGATGACGCCGCTGCTGATCTTCCTCGGCGTGCCGGCGCCGGTCGCGGTCGGCACCGGTGCCGCCCAGATCCTCGCATCCTCGGTCTCCGGCGTGCTCGCCCATTGGCGCCGCCAGAACGTCGACCTGCAGATGGGCATCGCGCTGACGATCGGCGGCTTCCTCGGATCGGCGCTCGGCATCGTGATCTTCACCCTGCTGCGCCAGGCAGGCCAGGTCGACCTGGTGATCCGTATCTGCTTCGTGCTTTTCCTCGGCGGCGTCGGCGGCCTGATGCTGATCGAAAGCGCCCGCTCCTGGTTCAGGCAGGCGGCGTCGTCCGGCATGCGCAGGCGCAAGCTGCACGAGCACCACTGGCTGCACGGGCTGCCGCTGAAGCTCCGCTTCCGCCGCTCCAAGCTCTACATCTCGGCGCTGCTGCCGCTCGCCGTCGGCTTCGCCATCGGCGTCCTCACCGCGATCATGGGCGTCGGCGGCGGCTTCATCCTGGTGCCGGCGATGATCTACATCCTAGGCATGCCGACGCAGATGGTCGTCGGCACCTCGCTGTTCCAGACGCTGTTCGTGGCCGCCAACGTCACCATCCTGCAGTCGGTCACCAACCAGACCGTCGATGTGCTCCTGGCGATTCTGCTGATCGTCGGCGGCGTCGTCGGCGCCCAGCTCGGCACGCGGTTCGGCGCGCGCCTTCGCGGCGAGCAGCTCCGCATCCTTCTGGCGCTGCTGGTGCTCGCAGTCGGTGTCAGGCTGGCCTTCGACCTGTTCACGACGCCGATCGACTTCTACTCCCTGGCGCCGGAAGGGCAGGGATGAGAATAGCGCTCCTCGCCCTTCTCGCGATGCTGCCGACGCTGGGCCCGGCGCGTGCCCAGCCGCTGGTCGCCGACCTCTCCCAGCACCTGGTCGCGATCACCGCCGGCTTCACCGGCGCCGACATCGTGATGTTCGGCGCGACGGACGGTCCGGGCGACGTGGTCGTCGTCGTCACCGGGCCGCCGAAGCCGACCATCGTGCGCCGCAAGGGGCGGTTTGCCGGCGTCTGGGTCAATCGCGAGTCGATGCTCTTCGCCGACGCGCCCACCTTCTACGGCGTCGTCTCCTCGAAGCCGATCGACGAGATCCTGTCGCCTCAGCAACTGGACCGCCACCAGATCGGCGTCGACCACATCCGGCTGCTGCCGCCCAATCCCGAGGCCAGGCGCGACGACATTCCCGAATTCCGCGAGGCGCTGGTGCGCGCGCGCCAGCGCGACGGCCTGTTCACCACCGAGCCCGGGAAAGTGACGTTTCTCGGCGAGCGCCTGTTCCGGGCCCGCATGGCGCTGCCGGCCAAGGTGACGACCGGATCCTACCGGGTGCAGGTGATTCTCGTTCGCGACGGTCAGGTGGTGACGGTGCAGACGACGCCGCTGCTGGTCTCGAAGATCGGCTTCAGCGCCGACGTCTTCGACTTCGCCCACCATGATTCGGCCTTCTACGGCCTCATCGCCATCCTGATCGCTGCCGCAGCGGGCTGGACGGCAGCCGCGGCCTTCCGCAGAATCTGACCCGCATGAGCGACGAACCCGCCGCCTCCGTGCCCAAGGCCAACCGCACCTTCCTCGTCGTCGTCGACGAGACCGAGGAAATGCGTGTGGCGTTGCGCTATGCCAGCCGCCGCGCCAAGGCGACCGGCGGCCGGGTGGCGCTGCTCTACGTGATCGATCCCTCGGAGTTCGAGCACTTCATGGGCGTGCGCGACATCATGCGCGAGGAGAAGCGCCAGGAGGCGGAGGAGACGATCCAGAAGCTCGCCGACGTGATCGTCAACGATGCCGGCCAGATCCCCGTCACCTACATGCGCGAGGGAAACCGGCGGGACGAGCTCCTGAAGATCCTCGACGAGGAGCCGTCGATCTCGATCCTGGTCCTCGGCGCCGGCACCGGGCCGGAGGGCCCCGGCCCCCTCATCAGCCACATGATCGGCAAGGCCGCGGGCAAGGTCCGCGTGCCCATCACCATCGTGCCCGGCAACCTGACCCAAGAGCAGCTGGACGCGGTGACGTGAGCCTTCTCAATCCCCCGGACCGTATCGACTTCTCGGCCCCGAGCGCCGACGAGGTCAAGACCACCACGTGCTACATGTGTGCCTGCCGCTGCGGCATCAAGGTGCACCTCAAGGACGGCGACGTCCGCTGGATCGAGGGAAACAAGGACCATCCGGTCAACAAGGGCGTGCTCTGCGCCAAGGGCTCGGCCGGGATCATGCAGCACAACTCGCCGGCGCGGCTGAAGAAGCCTTTGCTCCGGACCGGCGAGCGCGGCTCGGGCGAGTTCAAGGAGATCGAGTGGGACGAGGCGATGAGCCTCGCGACCTCCTGGCTCTCCGACATCCGGAAGACCGATCCCCGGAAGCTCGCCTTCTTCACCGGCCGCGACCAGAGCCAGGCGCTGACCGGCTGGTGGGCGTCCGCGTTCGGCACGCCGAACTATGCGGCCCATGGCGGCTTCTGCTCGGTCAACATGGCGGCGGCAGGGCTCTACACGATCGGCGGCTCGTTCTGGGAGTTCGGCGAGCCCGATTGGGAGCACGCGCGCTACTTCATCATGTTCGGCGTCGCCGAGGACCATGCGTCCAACCCGATCAAGATCGGGCTCGGCAAGCTCAAGGGGCGTGGCGCCAAGTTCGTCTCGGTCAATCCGGTGCGCACCGGCTATTCGGCGATCGCCGATGAATGGGTCGGCGTGCGACCCGGCACCGACGGCATGCTGGTGCTGGCGATCGTCCATGAGCTGCTCAAGGCCGACAGGATCGATGCCGAGTATCTCGTCCGGTACACCAATTCTCCCTGGCTGGTGATCAAGGCGCCGGGCACGGCCAGCGACGGGCTGTTCGCGCGCGACGACAAGGGCCGGCCACTTTGCTGGGACAAGAAGACCAACGCGATCGGCGACGCGCTGTCGGTCGATGTCGTGCCGGCGCTGGCGGGCACCTACAAGCTCGCCGACGGCCGCGAGGCGGTGCCGGCGTTCCAGCTCATCGCCGAACGCTATCTCGACCCGACCTACGCGCCGGAGAAGGCTGCCGAGATCACGGGCGTTCCCGCCGAGACGATCCGTCGGCTCGCGGCCGAGATGGCCGAGGTCGCGTTCTCCGAGACCGTGACGCTCGACGTGGCCTGGACCGACTGGGCCGGACGCAAGCATGACAAGATGATCGGCAGGCCGGTCGCGATGCATGCGATGCGCGGCATCTCGGCCCACGCCAACGGCTTCCATACCTGCCGCGCGCTGCATCTGCTGCAGACGCTCCTCGGCACCATCGACGTGCCGGGCGGCTTCCGCTTCAAGCCGCCCTATCCGAAGCCGGCGCCGCCGGCCGTGCGTCCCGCCGGCAAGCCGGGGAGCACAGCCCCCGGCCAGCCGATGAAGGGGCCACCGCTGGGATTCCCGGTCGGACCTGAAGATCTACTCGTCGAGGCCGACGGCACGCCCGGCCGCATCGACAAGGCCTACTCATGGGAAGCGCCGGTTGCCGCCCATGGGCTGATGCACTTGGTCATCCGCAATGCCTGGGCGGGCGATCCGTACAAGATCGACACCCTGTTCATGTACATGGCGAACATGAGCTGGAACTCGGCGATGAACGTGCCCGAGACGCTCGCCATGCTGACCGACAAGGATGCGACGGGCGCCTACATGATCCCGCGCATCATCTACTCCGATGCCTACGCGTCGGAGATGGTGGCCTATGCCGATCTCGTGCTGCCAGACACGACCTACCTCGAGCGCTGGGACGCGATCTCGCTGCTCGACCGGCCGATCAGCGATGCCGACGGTCCGGCCGACGCGATCCGCCAGCCGATCGTGACGCCGAACCGCGACGTGCGCCCGTTCCAGGACGTGGTGCTCGATCTCGGCGCGCGGCTGGGCTTGCCCGGCATGGTCAACGAGGACGGTTCGCCCAAGTATCCGGGCGGATACTCCGACTATCTCGTGCGCCACGAGCGCACGCCGGGCATCGGGCCGCTTGCCGGATGGCGCGGCGCGGACGGAGCCGGTATCGGTGCCGGCGCGGCGAATCCCGACCAGCTCGACCGCTACATCGAGAATGGCTGCTTCTGGCATCACGAGCTGACGCCCGACCAGCGCTACTTCAAGCATGCGAACGCCGGATACCTGGCTTTTGCGAAGAGCGTCGGCTTCGTCGGGTCGACCGACCCGATCCTGATCCAGCTCTATGTCGAGCCGCTGCAGAAGTTCCGGCTGGCGGCACAGGGCCACGGGGCGGTGCAGCCGCCCGATCGGCTCCGCGCGCGGGTCGAGACCTTCTTCGATCCGCTGCCGTTCTGGTATCCGCCGTTCGAGCACATGGACGCCGACGGCTTCCCGATCTCGGCGCTGACCCAGAGGCCGATGGCGATGTATCACGCCTGGGGTTCGCAGAACGCCTGGCTTCGCCAGATCCACGGCGCCAACCGACTCTATGTCGGCCGCCGTCTTGCCGAGCGCGAGGGGATATCCGACGACGACTGGGTGTGGATCGAGAGCCGCATGGGCAAAGTGAAGGCGCAGGTGCGCCTGATGGACGGCGTCAATGCCGACACGGTCTGGACCTGGAATGCCATCGGCAAGCGTTCCGGCGCCTGGGGCCTCGCGCCCGATGCTCCCGAGTCCGAGCGCGGCTTCCTGCTCAATCACCTGATCGGCGACGTCCTGCCCGAGGGCACGCCGAATGCCGATCCGGTCACCGGCCAAGCCGCCTGGTACGACCTGCGCGTCCGCCTCTCCAAGGCCGACGGGCCGGAAAGGTCCGAGCCGCAATTCCCGACGCTGAAGCGGCCGCCGCATTCGCCCGAGCCCACGCCCGTTCTCCGCCACGGTGCCCGCTTCAAGGGACGCGCATGACCGACCTGCCTCAAGCCGGGACGAAGAAGCTCGGCCTCGTCATCGACCTCGACATCTGCGTCGGGTGCCATGCCTGCGCGGTCAACTGCAAGGAATGGAACGACGGCGGCCACTCGGCGCCGCTGACCGATCTCGATCCCTACGGCAAGGACGTCTCCGGCGTCTGGTTCAACCGGGTGCACTCGTTCGAGGCCGGCGACCACGAGTGCGGACGCACGGTGCATTTCCCGCGGTCGTGCCTGCATTGCGAGACGCCGGACTGCGTCACCGTCTGTCCCACCGGCGCCTCCTACAAGCGCGCCGAGGACGGCATCGTCCTCGTCAATCCGGACACCTGCATCGGCTGCAAGCTCTGCTCCTGGGCCTGCCCGTACGGGGCGCGCGAGTTCGACGAGATCGACGGCGTCATGAAGAAGTGCACGCTGTGCGTCGACCGCATCTACAACGAGACCTTCGACGAGATCGACCGCGTGCCGGCCTGCGTCTCCACCTGCCCGGTCTCGGCGCGGCACTTCGGCGATCTCGGCGATCCGGAAAGCAAGGTCTCGAAGCTGGTCGCCGAGCGCGGCGGCTACGACCTGATGCCGGAGATGGGATACAAGCCGGTCAACAAGTACCTGCCGCCACGGACGCTTAAGCGTCAGGGGGCCGCGGCGCTGAAACCCTCCGAGCAGGTCGAAGCCAGGGGCTTCCTCGCCTGGCTCGACCGCATGCTGTCGCGCTGACCCATGCATCCCGCTCTCTCGATCATCTTCTTCACCACCGCGTCGGGTGCGGGCTACGGCCTGCTGGTTCTGATCGCCTGGGGTGCCCTGGTCGGCCACCTGGCGCCTCAGGCGAGCTTCGGCATCTGCGCCTTCGCCACGGCGCTCGGGCTCGTCGGCGCCGGCCTGCTCTCCTCGCTCGGCCATCTCGGTCATCCCGAGCGCGCCTGGCGGGCGCTGACCCAGTGGCGGAGCTCCTGGCTCAGCCGCGAGGGCGTGATGGCGATCCTGACCTTCCTGCCGGCGCTCGCCTTCGCCTGGTCATGGATCTTCGCCGGCGAGATCTCGAAGCTCGCCGCGGCGCTGACCATCGCGGGCGCGATCGTCACGACCGTCTGCACCGCGATGATCTATGCGTCGCTGAAGCCGGTTCGCGCCTGGCGCAATCCGTGGACCGTGCCGATCTACCTGGTGCTGGGATTCTACTCGGGCGCGCTGTTGACGGGGCTTCTGCTGGCGGCCTACGGCCTCCGCGGGCCTTTCATCACCTTCCTGGTCGCCGTGGTCGGTCTCGTCGGCGCGGCGCTCAAGCTGGGCTACTGGCGTTTCCTCGACGGCGGTGCTGCGGCCAGCACGGCGGAGACGGCGACCGGCCTGGGCTCGATCGGCAAGGTCAGGATGCTCGACCCGCCGCACACCGAGTCCAACTATCTCCTGAAGGAGATGGGCTACCGCGTCGCCCGCAAGCATGCCGGCACGCTCCGCCTCGTCGTGCTCCTGTTCGGCTTCGGCCTGCCGATCCTGCTGTCGCTGCTGGCGACGCTGGGATCGTCGCCGGTCGCGATCGTGTGCTCGCTGGCGGCGGCCGCTTCGGGCGGCCTCGGCATGATCGTCGAGCGATGGCTCTTCTTCGCCGAGGCGAAGCACACCGTGACGCTCTATTACGGCGCGTCGACAGCGTGAGGTTCTCGTGAGCGACAGATCCAACCGCACCTTCCCCGTCTCGTGGGACGAGCTGCATCGCGACTCCCGCGCGCTCGCCTGGCGCCTGCTCGAGAAGGGGCCATGGACCGGGATCGTCGCGATCACCCGTGGCGGCCTGGTTCCGGCGACGATCGTCGCGCGCGAGCTCGAGATAAGGCTGATCGATACCGTCTGCATCGCCAGCTATGACGACCGCAGCCAGGGCGAGCTGATGGTGCTGAAGCGGGCCGAAGGGGACGGCGACGGCTGGCTCATCGTCGACGACCTGGTCGATACCGGCGTCACCGCCAAGGCGGTGCGCGCCATGCTGCCGAAGGCGCACTTCGCCAGCGTCTATGCCAAGCCGGCCGGGCGGCCTTTGGTCGACACCTTCGTGACCGAAGTCAGCCAGGACACCTGGATCCTCTTCCCCTGGGATATGGAAGCGCAGGCGAGCGAGCCGATCGCCCGTCGCCGGGGGCGCTGATCGACGGAAGGAGAGGCCGATGACCAAGCTCGCCTACGCGCTGTCGCTGAGCCTTCTCTCTTTCACCCTTTCTCCTCCTGTCGTAGCGCAGGCGCCCTCCCAGCCGGAAGCCGCCACCGGCAGAACCGACAAGGTCGCGGTACACGCGAAGCGCCAGATGGTCGCGGCGGCCAATCCGCTCGCGGCGGAAGCCGGCCGCAAGATGCTGCGCGCGGGCGGCAGCGCGGTGGATGCCGCGATCGCGACCCAGATGGTGCTGAACCTCGTCGAGCCGCAGTCCTCAGGCATCGGCGGCGGCGCGTTCCTGGTCATCTGGAATGCGAAGAAAAAGGCGCTCACCACCGTCGACGCGCGCGAAACCGCGCCGGCGGCGGCGACGCCCGACCGCTTTCTCGGACGCGATGGGAAGCCGCTTCGCTTCTACGACGCGGTGATCGGCGGCAGGTCGGTCGGCGTGCCCGGCGTGCTGCGGGGGCTCGAGCTCGCGCACAAGGCGCATGGCAAGCTGCCGTGGGCCACGCTGTTCGAGCCGGCGATCGAGCTCGCCGAGAAGGGATTCCCGATCTCGCCGCGCCTGAACGGCCTGCTGAAGTCGGAGCAGCACCTGGCGAAGACGCCGGCGGCGAAGAACTACTTCTACCAGGCCGACGGCAGCCCGAAGCCGGTCGGGACGATCCTGGTCAACAAGCCTCTCGCCGACACGTTGCGGGCGGTCGCCTCGCGCGGCCCCGATGCCTTCTACGCGGGCGAGATCGCGCGCGACATCGTCGCGACCGTGCGCACCGCTGCCAATGCCGGCGATCTCACCGAGGCCGATCTCGCGGACTATCGCGCGAAGGAGCGGCCTGCCGTCTGCGGCCCCTATCGACGCTACGAGGTCTGCGGCATGGGGCCGCCATCCTCGGGCGGACTCACGCTGTTGCAGATCCTCGGCATCCTGGAGAGCTTCGACCTCAAGGCCGAGGCGCCGTGGTCGATCCGCGGACTGCACCTGATGGCCGAGGCCGAGCGCCTGGCCTATGCCGATCGCGGCCTCTACATGGCCGACTCGGACTTCGTGCCGGTGCCGGTGAAGGGCCTAACCGACCGCGCCTACCTCAAGTCGCGCGCCGCCCAGATCAAGCCGGACGCCTCGCTGAAGACGGCGCAGCCCGGAACGCCGCCGCTCTCGAGCGCATCGCTCGGGACCGACGATGCGCTCGAGCTGCCGTCGACGACGCAGATCTCGATCGTCGATCGCTTCGGCAACGCGGTTTCGATGACGACGACGATCGAGGATCAGTTCGGCTCGCGGCTGATGGTGCGGGGATTCCTGCTCAACAACCAGCTGACCGACTTCTCGTTCTCGCCCGAGGAGAACGGCAGGCTGGTCGCCAATCGCGTCGAGGCCGGCAAGCGTCCGCGCAGCTCTATGGCGCCGACACTGGTGTTCGACCGGAACCGGAGGCTGGTGATGGTCGTGGGTTCGCCCGGCGGCAGCGTCATCATCAACTACGTCGCCAAGACGATCGTGGCCACGCTCGACTGGGGCCAGGATGTGCAGTCGGCGATCTCGTTCCCCAACATCGGCAGCCGCAACGGCCCGACGGAGATCGAGGAAGGTCCCTCGGCGCCTGCGATTGCAGCGGCGCTGAGGGCGCTCGGCCACGACACGCGGATCTCCGAGTTCACGTCCGGGATCCAGGGAATCATGGCCACGAAGAAGGGCCTGATCGGCGGCGCCGATCCCAGGCGCGAAGGTGTCGCGCTCGGCGACTAGCTCGCGTCGTCGTCCAGCCTGTGCCCTTCGTGCGCGCGTTCGGCGCGCGCCTCTTCCATCCGCTTCTTATCGGTCTCGGACTTCGGCCGGCCGAACTTGAGCCGGTTGGCCTCGGCTTCCTTCTCGCGCTCGGCGCGGGCGCGGGCTTTCCGCGCCTGTTTCAGGTTCACGATCTCGGCCATCGAGGCAAGTCTACGCCCGCGACGTCGCGTCGAGAATGGCTTCGAGCTGGGCCTGCAGGCCGTCGCGTCCCGGCGCGAACGCGCCTTTCAACGCGGCGGTGCCGATGGTGAAGGCGTCGGCGCCGGCATCGCGGACGGCACGGATGCGATCGGGGGAATCGATCGAGCCGGCGACGATGAGCTCGCCTTTGAGCGCCTTGCGGGCCGCCCGGGTGAGCGCGATCGGATCGGCTTCGGTCGCGCGGTAGGCGAGCAGATCCACGCCCGCGGCGCCCATGGCTTCGAGACGACGGCAATCTTCGGCGACGCTTTCGGCCGTGCCGCCGAGCTTCGTCGGGTGTCCTTCCGGCCGGCCGCAGAACGGATAGCAGGCGACGCCGGGAGCCGCTTGCAGGATCGGCCCGGCATCGGCACCGCCGAGCAGCTTGTCGACGCCGAGCTTCGCCGCCGCCTTCGCGGAGGCGACCGCGGTCTCGGGCGAGGTCGAGACGACTTCGAGGTAGGTGGTGGCGCCCAGGGACTTGAGGCAGGCGTGCAGGGACTCGAGGGTCTCGAACGGTACGCCGATGTCCTTGAAGCCGATGTGGCGGAGGCCGAGCGGGCGGAGGGTCTCGGCGACGGCGAGACAGTCGGGGATCGTGCGATCCCCGACCGTCAGCATGAAGATGAAGTTCATCCCTGGGGACGAACGACCGGATCAGGACTTGTAGTCGTCCTCGTCCTTGTCGAGCACGCGCATCCAGGCGTTCAGATGCGCCTGCGCGGCCGGCGGGGACAGGCCCTTGTCGCGGCCGGGGCTGTCCTTGAGGATCTTCGGGTCGAGATCATGGACCGGCTGGCCCATCTGGCGGGCGAGCACCGTGTACATGGCCCAGCGTTCGAAGAAGTAGAAATGGTCGAAGGCGTCGGCGACGGTCGGGCCGACCGTGGTGAGGCCGTGCATCGCGTGCATGATCACGCACTTGGAGCCGACTTCCTTGGCGAGCTTCTGGATCGCGTCCTCGTCGACCGGCCCGGTCATCGTGTCTTCGTAGTGGACCTGCTTGGCGAGGCCCATCGCGATCGCGTGGCTGTTGTCCATGCGGCCGCCCTTCACGCAGGCGATCGCCGTGGCGTAGGGCGGATGCGCGTGGATGATCGCGGTCGCGCTCGGCAGCAGCGTGTGCAGGCGCGGATGCAGGTAGAATGCGACCGTGCGGACCTGGCCCTCGCCCGAGATGATGTCGCCCTTGCCGTTGACCAGCAGCAGGTTGGAGGCGGTGATCTCGCGGAAGTGCAGCTCGTACGGGTTCAGCAGGTAGCGGTCGGGGCCGACCTGGACCGAGAAGTGGTTGGCGATGCCTTCGTTCCAGCCGAGCCGGTTGGCGATGCGGAAGGTCGCCGCGAGCTCCACCCGGGCCTTCCACTCGGCGCTGTCGGTCTTCGGCATCTTGATCACGGTCATGACGCGTTGTCCCCTCAGTTCTTGTAGTCGGGTTCGAGCCGGTCGAGCATACGCTTGATCCCGGCGAAGTGCTTGTCGGCGTAGCCGATGCCGCTTTCCATGATGCCGCGGACCTCGTCGATCATCGGCTGGCCCACGCGCTTCATCGGCTTGCCCGACTGCATCGCGAACAGCTGCACGCGGCAGATGTCCTCGAGGAAGTAGAGGCGGTCGAAGGCTTCGGCGATCGTGCCGCCGGCGACGAGAGGCCCGTGGTTGCGCATCATGATCGTGGTGTTGTCGCCCATCAGCTTGGCGACGCGGGTGCCTTCCTCGTAGGAGAGGGCGAGGCCCGAATAGTCCTCGTCGTAGGCGGTGCGGTCGATGTAGGCGAGCGCCGACTGGTTCACCGGCTCGATGCGGCCGTTGTCGACCAGGCAGAGCGCGGTGGCATACGGCATATGCGTGTGCAGCACCGCCTGGTGCTTCTTGTTGTGCCGATGGATCGGCGCATGCAGGTAGAAGGCGGTGTCCTCGACCGTGTGGTTGCCTTCGACGACCTTGCCGTCGAGGTCGCACATCACGATGCTCGACGCCGTCACCTCGGCCCAGTAGAGGCCTTCCGGATTGACCAGGAACAGCTCGTCGGACCCGGGAACCATGACGCTGAAGTGATTGCAGACTCCCGTCTGCCAGCCGAGCCGGTAGGCCCAGCGCAAGGCGGCGGCGAGATCGACCCGCGCCTGCCAGATATCGTTCCGTAGCATGTAAACCTCAGTTTAGACCAAGTCGCCGAGAGCGGGCGGCAGATTGGCTTTTCGTATGCGAAAAGGCAAGCCGTGCTGACCTAGCTGCGGCACTTGGCCCGCGGCGCTGCGGCACTTGGACCGAGGCGCCGGGACGCCTCAGCCTGCGGCGAAAACCGGGTCGAAGCCGTCTTCCATGGGGAAGCAGGGGCGATCCATCCGCTTCCACGCGACCGAGGCCAGGTTGCAGGTGGTGGGACCGGGCGTATCCAGGACGAACATGGCCGGCGCCCCGGCATAGGCCTGCTGGTAGTTCATGGGGTTCTTGACCACGATGAACTTCATCCGGCGGGCGTCGATGCCGAGCGCCTGGAAGGGCTCGTCGGCGTATTCGTAGGAGGAGAGCGAGGCGCAGAGCACCTTGATCGGGCCGATCGCCAGGACCGCGGCATCCCCGATCTGGGCCTCGACCCCGCCCATCAGGCCACCCGAGTAGCGGAAGCTCGCATTCGGCTCGACCCGCTCGACCAGGACCTCGGCCTCCAGCGGCGGGCCGCCCAGCTTGGCCGTGTGGTTGCCGAGCTTCGCCTTGAAGCGCTTGCCGACACCGACTCGCTTCGCCTGGATCACCGTCTCCGGATCGACGATATGGATCGCCGCCGAGAGGTCGGGCGCGTGCTCGAGCAAGGCGCGCAGCACGACCGAGGAATCCCCCGAGGCTCCGCCGCCGACGCAGTCCGCGGCATCGGCCAGGATCACCGGACCGCCTGAAAGCGCGCGCCCCTTGGCGATCGCGTCGGCGGGCTTTTCGGTCGGCACCAGGAACTCGCGGCGCTTCGCCCAGTGGAGCCGGACCATCTCGCCGGCAACCCGGTCGGCGGCCTCGGCATCGCCGTCCGCAACCGCGACCGCGGTCACGCCCACGCCCGGCAGGTCGAGCCAGGGCTGGACGCAGAAGTAGCTCGCGGCGAGCACCGTGCCGTCGGCCTCGCGGGCCCGCGCCAGGTCGATGATCTCGCGCATCGGGCCGTCGCCCTTGGTGCGCTGGCGCTGGGCCGGAAGGATCATCGGCGCGCGGCGGAAGCGGCTGACCGGCCTGATCTGGCCCTTCATCGTCCGCAGCAGCAGGCCGGCGCAACGGGCGCCGGTCTCGCGCGTGTCGTCGTGCGGATACTCGCGATATCCCACCAGGATCTGCGCGTGCCGCGTCATCTCCGGCGTGATGTGGCCATGCAGGTCGCACGAGACCGCGATCGGCACTTCGTGGCCGACGATCGCGCGGACCGCCGCCAGGATCTCGCCCTCGGCGTCGTCGGTACCCTCGGCAATGAAGGCGCCATGAAGGGCGAGATAGATGCCGTCGACCTTGCCGGCCGACTTGAGGCGCTCCAGCAGCTCGTCGCGGAACGCGGTGTAGGCCTTGGCTGCGACCCGGCCGCCGGCGCCGCCATGGGTCGCGATCAGCGGGATGATCTCGACGTCGGCCGAGCGGAAGACCTCGAGCGCGCCGCCGACCTCGGTGTTGGTCGCGGCGAGCTTGGCCGGGATCGCGTCGCCGGACTCGAGGTACTTGCTGGCGAAGTCGGCGCGGCCGGTGACGACCGGCGAAAGCGTGTTGCCTTCGAACAGCAGCGCGCCGAGCGCGATCCTGGGCCGGCTCATGCCGTACCTCCCTTGAGCAGTCGATGGAAGACCTCGAGGTCGGTCGCCCCCTCGCAGGCCACCGCGACGATCTTCGACTTCCCGTCGATGCCGAGATCGCCGCGGATCTTCCGATCCTCGGTCGCGACCAGTGCGCCGGCAAGGCCGGCGATGCCGGTCTCGCCGATGACGAGGGAGTCGGCGCCGTCATGGGCGAGGCGCATGGCGCGCACCGCTGGCGGATCGGGAATCCCGAGGAAGCCGTAGGCGCCCTCGTCCAGGATCTCCCACGCGAGGTGCGAGGCGGTGCCGACCGAAAGGCCGTCCATCACGGTGGCGAGGGAGCCGTCGGTGTTGGAGAGCTTGCCGTTGGCAGCGCTCTGGTAGCAGGCGTCGGCGGTCAGCGGCTCGACCACCACCACCTTGGGGCGGGCGGCGCCGAGGCGCTGCCAGAGGCGTCCGGTGATCGCGCCGGCCAGAGCGCCGATGCCGGCGCCGACGAAGACATGCGTCGCGTCGTCCGCCGCATCCGCCAGTTCCTGGCCCAGCATCGCGTAGCCGTGCATCGTATGCGCCGGAACGTCGGGATATGCGGCCTGGGCGATGTCGGAGATCACGTAGGTGCCATCGTTCTCGGCGTCGTCGTGGCAGCGGGCGAGGGCGTCGTCGTAGGTGCCGGGCACGCGGATCACGGTGGCGCCGAAGGCCTCGATCGCCCGCGCGCGCCCCTGGCTTACGCCCTCGTTCATGTAGATGCGGCAGGCGACGCCCATGCGGCGCGCGGCCCAGGCGACGGCCCGGCCATGATTGCCGGAGGTGGCGGACGCCAGGATCACCGGGGGCTTGGCCTTCTCGACCAGGCGCTGGGCAGCATAGGCCGGTCCCAGTGCCTTGAAGCTCTGGACGGCGAAACGGGCGCCTTCGTACTTGATGCGCAGCGAGCCGACGCCGAAGCGTTCGGCGATGTCGGGGCGATCTACCAGCGGGGTCGCCGCATACTCGGGCCAGGCCAAGATCGCCCGCTCCGCCGCCTGGAAATCGTCCTCGGACAGGACGGCACGCTGTCGGTCGCCATAGGCTGAGTTTTCGAAGCGCGGATTGACGATCAACCGGGCGTCCATCAACGGAGACTTTCGCGTCGTTTTTCCAATCGGAACATTGTTTTATGATAGGGTTGCGTCGAGGGGAAGGCTTGTCTTATGGTCCGCGACTTCCGGTGCAAATAAGAACAGCACCAAGAAGGAGGGGGCAGGGCGGGCCGATGCTGCGTTACTTGGTCTATCGACTGCTATCGGCGATTCCCGTCCTGATCGTCGTCTCCCTCGTCACCTTCCTGATCATCTTCCTCGTCCCCGGCGATCCGGCGGCCGAGATCGCAGGACCCGGTGCGTCGGGTGACGAGATCCGCCGCATCCGCGAGGGCCTGGGGCTCAACCGGCCGTTCCACGAGCAGATGATCGGCTACTACGTGCGGCTCGCCCATGGCGACCTCGGCCAGTCGATCCTGCTGAACCGCGGCGTCGCCGAGGCGATGGTCGAGCGTGCGCCCGTCACCCTGTCCCTGGCCGCCGCAGGCCTGTTCATGGCGGTCTTCGTCGGCATGACGCTCGGCGTCGTCGCCGCCGTCCGCCAGAACACGCTCACTGATCAGACGGCGATGACCATTGCGCTGCTCGGTCTCTCGGTGCCGGATTTCTGGTTCGGTCTGGTGATGATCTACGTCTTCGCGGTATCGCTCGGATGGCTTCCGACCGGCGGCTTCGTGCCGATGGGCGAAAGCTTCATCGGCTGGTTGCGCTCGATGACGATGCCGGCGCTGGCACTGGGACTGACCCAGACCGGCCTGATCGCCCGCATCACGCGCGCCACGATGCTCGAGGTGCTGCGCCAGGACTACGTGCGCACGGCCCGCGCCAAGGGTATGCCCGAATGGGTGGTCGTCGGCCGTCATGCGCTCGCCAACACGATGATCCCGGTGATAACCGTCATCGGCCTGATCGTCGGCATCCTGCTCGGCGGCTCGCTGGTGATCGAGCAGGTGTTCTCGCTTCCCGGCGTCGGGCGCCTGATCATCGGTGCCATCCTCAGGCGCGATTTTCCGGTGATCCAAGGCGGCCTGTTGCTCCTGGCCTCGATCTTCGTGCTGGTCAACATCGTCGTCGACATCCTCTATGCCTATCTCGATCCGCGGGTGCGCTATGACTGACGCCGCGATGGAAACCCGCGTCGGCTTGCTGCTCGACCGTTGGCGCCGGTCGACCCTGCCGCGACGCCTGTTCACGCATCGGCTGTTCCTGACCGGGTTGGTTCTCTTCCTGATCGTCCTGTGCATGGCGGTCTTCGCATCGCTGCTTGCGCCGCACCTGCCGAACCAGAACAACTACCGCTACCGGCTCGGCGAGCCGAACGCGACGCACTGGCTCGGCACCGACAATTTCGGCCGCGACGTGCTCTCGCGCCTTATCTACGGAAGCCAGGTGAGCCTTCGCATCGGCTTCATGGTCGTGGTCATGAACGCGGTGTTCGGCACGCTGATAGGCGCCTCGGCCGGATATTTCCGGAAGCTCGACAACCCGATCATGCGCGTCATGGACGGCCTCATGGCCTTCCCGGCGATCCTGCTCGCGATCGCGCTCGCGGCGACCCTCGGTCCCTCGGAGTTCAACGCGGTGCTGGCGCTGACCGTGGCCTACACGCCTCGCACCGCGCGCATCGTCCGCGCCTCGGTCCTGGTGGTGCGCGAGATGGACTACGTCCAGGCGGCGTTGGCCTCGGGCGCCGGGCATCTCCGCATCCTGTTCCGGCACGTGCTGGTCAACTCGATGGCGCCGCTGATCGTCCAGCTGACCTTCATCTTCGCCATCGCGGTGCTGGCAGAGGCCGTGCTCTCGTTCATCGGCGTCGGCCCGCCGCCGCCGACGCCCACCTGGGGTAACATCATCTCGGAGGGCCGCAACTACATCCGCGAGGCGCCCTGGATTTCACTGTATCCGGGCATCGCTATCGCGGTCACCGTGCTTGGCCTTAACCTCCTCGGCGACGGGCTTCGGGACGTTCTCGATCCGCGCATGAAAGTGGAGACGCGATGACCACGCCGCTCCTGTCGGTCAAAGGGCTGTCGACCTCCTTCGGGTCGGCGACCGTGGTGGACCGGGTCAGCTTCGATCTCGCCGCCGGCGAGGTGCTTGGCATCGTCGGCGAGTCGGGGTCGGGCAAGAGCGTGACCGCGCTCTCGATCATGCGCCTGATCGCGCACCCTGGCCGCATTTCCACGGGCTCGGTGCATTTCGAAGGCGAGGACCTGCTCGCCAAGTCCGAAGCCGAGATGAGGAAGATCCGAGGTGCTCGGATCTCGATGATCTTCCAGGAGCCGATGACCTCGCTGAACCCCGTGTTCACGATCGGCGACCAGATCATGGAGACGCTCCGCCAGCACCAGGGCATGGACCGGGCCGCCGCCAGGCGGCGCGCGATCGAGCTGCTGAAGCTGGTGGAGATCCCGTCGGCCGAGCGCCGCGTCGACGAATACCCGCACCAGCTTTCGGGCGGCATGCGCCAGCGCGTGATGATCGCGATCGCGCTCGCCTGCTCGCCGAAGCTCCTGATCGCCGACGAGCCGACCACCGCGCTCGACGTCACCATCCAGGCACAGATCCTCGACCTGCTGCGCCAGCTCCAGCGCGAGCTCGGCATGGCGGTGGTCCTGATCACCCATGACCTCGGCGTCGTCGCCGAGTTCGTCCAGCGCGTGATCGTCATGTATGCCGGCCGCGTTGCCGAGACCGGTCCGGTCGGTGGCCTGTTCCGCACGCCGCAGCATCCCTATTCCGAGGGGCTGCTTCAGTCGGTGCCGCAGCTCGACCACGTCGTCGACCGCCTGCCGGCGATCGAGGGCTCGATCCCGAGCCCGCACGACTTCCCGCCGGGCTGCCGCTTCCATCCCCGCTGCAAGTACGCGAAGACGCCGTGCACGGTGATCGAGCCGAAGCTGATCGAGCTGATGCCGGGCCATCGCGCTGCCTGCATCCGGCATACCGGCTACGAGGACCGGTCATGACCGCCGCGGTCAAGATGGCCGCCGCTGCGGCGCCGTTCATCGAGGTCGACAACCTCGTCAAGCATTTCCCCGTGCGGAAGGGGTTCTTCTCATCGGGCGACGTCGGCGTGGTGCGCGCCGTCGACGGGATCAGCTTCGACGTCGCCCGCGGGGAGACCCTCGGCCTGGTCGGCGAGTCCGGCTGCGGCAAGTCGACGACCGGCCGCCTGATGCTGCGCCTGATCGAGCCGACGTCAGGGGCGCTCCGCTACGACGGCACCGATCTTGCCCGCATCTCGCCGAAGGAGATGCGCGAGCGCCGGCGCGAGCTGCAGATCATCTTCCAGGACCCGTTCTCGTCGCTCAACCCGCGCATGACGGTCGAGAGCATCATCTGCGAGCCGATGGTCATCCACGGTGTCGGCACCTCGGCCTCGCGCCGGGCACGCGCCCACGAGCTGCTGGACATCGTCGGCCTGGCTCGCACCTATGCCAACCGCTACCCGCACGAATTCTCGGGCGGCCAGCGCCAGCGCATCGGCATCGCCCGCGCGCTCGCTCTTCGCCCCCAGTTCATCGTCTGCGACGAGCCGGTCTCGGCGCTGGACGTGTCGATCCAGGCGCAGGTCATCAACCTGATGCAGGACCTGCAGAAGGAATTCGGCCTCACCTACCTGTTCATCAGCCACAACCTCGCGGTCATCCGGCACATCGCCGACCGCGTGGCGGTGATGTATCTCGGCAAGATCGTCGAGCTGACCGACAAGCACAGCCTCTACGCGACGCCGAAGCACCCGTATACGCAGGCGCTGCTGTCGGCGATCCCGATCGCCCGGCCCGATCAGAAGCGTACCCGGGTCGTGCTCGGCGGCGACGTGCCGAGTCCGCTCAACCCGCCGGCCGGCTGCCGCTTCCACACGCGCTGCCAGTACGCCGAAGCCCGGTGCAAGACGATCGAGCCGCCGCTGGTCGATGTCGGCGGCGGGCATCACGTCGCCTGCCATCTCGTCCAACCGTCAGCCTAAGGCGGATTCCATGGGTTATACGCTCGGCGATTTCCGCGCCGCCCAGGCGCGCATCAAAGGGCTCGTCCGCCGCACGCCGATGATGCCGTCGGCGTCGCCGGTCACCTCGGGGCCCGAGCTCGCGCTCAAGCTCGAGTACCTGCAGATCACCGGCTCGTTCAAGCCGCGGGGCGCGGTCAACGCGCTGAAGAGCCTGCCCGAAGAAGCGATCAGGAAGGGCATCATCACCGCGTCCGGCGGCAACCACGGCAAGGCGGTCGCCTATGCCGGCTGGATCGCCAAGACCCGCGCGATCGTCTACCTGCCCTCCAGCGCGCCGCCGGAGAAGGCGGCGACGATCAAGGCGTTCGGGGCCGAGCCGATCATGTTCGGGGAGGTCTGGGACGACTCGAACGCCGAAGCGATGCGGCATGCCGAGCGCGAAGGGCTGACCTACATCCATCCGTTCAAGGACGAGCCGGTCATCCAGGGACAGGGCACGGTGGGCCTCGAGATCCTGGAGGACCTGCCCGACGTCGACATCGTCCTGACCGCGATCGGCGGCGGCGGCTTCGCTGCCGGCGTGGCGGCGGCGATCAAGGCGGTGAAGCCTCAAGTGCGCATCATCGGCATCGAGCCGGTCGGCGCGCCGACGCTGCACGACAGCGTCAAGGCCGGGAAGCTGGTCACCCTCGACAAGATCACGAGCAAGGTCAGCACGCTCTCGGCCAAGCGCTCGGATCAGGTCAACCTCGACCTGATCGGCCGTCACGTCGAGAAGATCGTTCTGGTGACCGACGAAGAGATGCGGGAAGGCGCCCGCTGGCTGTGGAAAGAGCTCGGCATCGCTGCCGAGCTCTCCGGTGCCGCCTCGGTCGCCGCGGCTCTCCTCGGCAGGGTCGAGCTGCCGAAGGGCGCCAAGGTCTGCGCCATCGTCTGCGGCGCAGGAACCGACGGTATCGCTTAAGCCGTCGTCACCACTTGGTCTTGAGGCGGACGAGGCCGCCGCTCTCCTTGTCGTCGGACCAGATGATGGCCGTGGTCTCCAGGATGAGCGCCTGCTGTTTCTCGACCTTCTCCGGCCAGTCGCCGCAGAGCAGGATGATCGCGCCGATCGCGCAGATGCAGCCGCCGCGCGCGCCGTTGATCAGGTTCCGGCACATCTGCTCCTTCGGCCGGTTCTTCTGGAAGCTCTTGCGGATCGAGTTGATCCGGTCGGCGGCCAGCGCCAGGCCGACGGTGAAGATGCTCACCGCCGCGATCGCGACGTTGTTCTCTTTCTTGTTGATGACGTAGCCGATGCTCTCGACGCATTTGCCGCAGGTGCAGGGATAGCCGCCGGCCCCGGTCTTGGTCGCCGCTTCCTTGAGATTGTAGAGCGCGAAGATCTGGGTCGATGCCTGGGCGATCGCCAGCGCGCCGAGCCAGGGCGCCAGCGCGGCGCCGAGCGGGAACAGGGTCATCGAGGCGAAGCCCGCGCCAACGACCACACCGGAGGAGACGCCCGAGCCCATCGTGACGCCGGCCTGGATTCCCGACTCGACGGCCGCCCGGCTGCCGGCCATGGCGATCGACTTGAGCGTGGTCAGCGTCGAGCTGAACGAGGTGTATGTCTTGGGCGCCTTGCTGAAGACGTCCTTCACGAGACCCTGCAGGCGATCCGGCGGAATCAGTCCGGCCATGACGTCGTCTCCCCCCAGAGGAAATAGGTTTCGTTTTTACCACCCCTGATGTGGCGGGTAAGCAGTAATTCCGGGTGTCCGGACACGCTGTCGATTGGATGCTTCTTAAATATTCGGTGAGGCTTCGCGCCAAAGAAAAAGGGCGCCGCCCGAAGGCGACGCCCCTTTGTCTCAGATGGTTCGAACGGTCAGCGCGAGTAGAACTCGACGACCAGGTTCGGCTCCATCTGCACCGGGTAGGGCACGTCCTCGAACGCGGGCTTGCGCACGAACTTGCCCTTCATCGCCTTGTGGTCGACCTCGATGTAGTCCGGCACGTCGCGCTCGGGCAGTGCGGACGCCTCGAGGACGGTGTTGAGCTGGCGGGACTTCTCCTTGACCTCGATGGTGTCGCCATCCTTCACGAGGTAGGAGCCGATGTTGACCCGCTTGCCGTTGACCTTGATGTGGCCGTGGTTGACGAACTGGCGGGCGGCGAACACCGTCGACACGAACTTCATGCGATAGACGACGGTGTCGAGGCGGCGCTCCAGCAGCTCGATCAGATTGGCGCCGGTGTCGCCCTTGCGGCGCACGGCTTCCTCGTAGAGCTTGCGGAACTGACGCTCGCCGATGTTTCCGTAGTAGCCCTTCAGCTTCTGCTTCGCCATGAGCTGGATGCCGTAGTCGGACGGCTTCTTGCGGCGCTGGCCGTGCTGGCCGGGGCCGTACTCGCGACGATTGACCGGGCTCTTGGGCCGACCCCAGAGATTCACTCCGAGACGTCGGTTGATCTTGTACTTCGCGCTTTCACGCTTTGCCATGGTTGCTCCGTATTGGGCTGTTGTTGTCCCGGTAGGGCCATTGGCCGGAATGCATCTCGTTGGATGCATTCACGTTCCCGGAAAGAGGCGCGGAGTATAGGGACGGGGATTCGCTTGTCAAACACGGCCTTAGGCCGTGTACGCTGGCTCCCGAACCACCCCTTCAGGCGGGAGCCGGCGGCCATGACTGCACCCCAGCGCGGCACGAATTACACCAACGATAGCATGATCTTAGGCTTCTCGGACCTGAAGAAGCTCAGGACCGAGCGGCCACTCGTGATCACCGGCGGGCGGGGTGTCTTCGTCATCGACGAGCGGGGCCGGGACTACATCGAGGCGGTCTCCTCCTTCTACTGCGCGGCCCTGGGTTTCAGCGAGGAGGAGCTGGTCGAGGCGGCGATCCGCCAGATGCGGGCGCTGCCCTTCTACCCCTCGGCCTCGCACCGGACCGTGCCGGTGGTGATGGAGCTCGCCGACCGCATGGCGGCCGCCGCTCCGTTCCCGAACGCCAAGGTCGCCTTCGCCACCACCGGCTCCGAGGCGAACGACAGCCTGATCAAGTTCCTCTGGTACGCCAACGGCTATGCCGGGACACCTGAGCGCCGGAAGGTGATCACGCGCTTCGGCAGCTATCACGGCGGCACCATCGCGATGACCGCGCTCGGCGGCGGCACCGGGCTGCACAAGAGCTTCGGCATCCCGACCGACGACTGCATCCATGTCGGCCACCCCACGGGTGCCGCGCCCGGCGAGAGCGAGGACGCCTATGCGGACCGGCTCGCCCTGGAGGTGCGCCGGGCGATCGAGAAGGCGGGGCCCGAGACGGTCGCTGCTTTCTTCGCCGAGCCGATCTCGACCGCGGCCGGCTGGGCGGTGCCGCCGAAAGGCTACTTCGAGAAGATCAGACAAATCTGCGACGAGTACGGCGTCCGCTTCTTCCTGGACGAGGTCGTCACCGGATTCGGGCGCACCGGCCAGATGTGGGGATCGCAGTCCTTCGGCGTGACGCCCGACTGCTTCACCTGCGCCAAGGGCATGTCCGGCGCTTACCAGCCGATCTCGGCGGTCGTGATGTCCGACGAGTTCTACAAGGCGATGGAGAAGGGCAGCGACGCCAATGGCTGGTTCGCGCATAGCGGCACCTACCACGCCCATCCGGTGCCGGCCGCGGTCGCGCTGAAGACGCTGGAGATCTTCGAGAAGCGCCAGATCGTTCGCCACGTACAGTCGCTGCTTTCAGCCTGGAACAAGGCGATCGATGCGTTGCGCGATCATCCGCTGGTGGCGACCACGCGGCATTTCGGCCTCGGCGGCGCGGTCGAGTTCAAGCCCACGGCCGAGCAGCTCGAGGGCAACATCTCGTCGCTCAAGGTCGGCGGCACGGCGAAGAAGGTCTACGAGGCGGGCCTGGAGGCCGGCATCCTGACGCGTCCGCTCGACCGCTGCATCGTGCTGGCACCGCCGCTGATCATCACCGAAGCCGAGATCGGCGAGCTGTTCCATCGTCTGCGCCGCGCGATGGATATGGTGCTGGCGGAAACGAAGGGCGCAGGTTCTTGATGTTGTGCGTGCCGACCGCTCGAAGGCCGCGGTAGGAGCGCGACTCGAGCCGGCACGGACTAGCTCTTCCGCTTGTCGACCAGGTTGCGGACGGCGCCGTGCATCGTGCGCAGCTCCTGGCTCGTTGGCCGCGCGCGCTGGAACAGGTTGCGGAGGTTCCGTACCATCGTCGGCCGCTGTTCGAGGTTACGGAGGAAGCCGCAGTCGTCGAGCTCGGCCTCGAAGCGCTCCATGAAGTTCAGCAGCTCGGCCTTCGGCGCCGGCTCGTCGCCGCCGCCCCAGTATTGCGTGTCGGGCGTCGCATCCGCTGCCTGCAGCCACTCGTAGCCCACCAGCAGAACGGCCTGCGCGAGGTTGAGCGAGGAGAATCCGGGGTTCAGCGGCACGGTAATGATCGTGTCGGCGAGCGGTACGTCGTCGTTGGTGAGGCCCATGCGCTCAGGGCCGAACAGCAGGCCCGGCTTCCGTCCGTCCGACATGAGCGTGCGGAGCGCCGTCGCGGCAGCGCGCGGTGTCATCACCGGCTTCACCATGCCGCGCGGACGCGCGGTGGTGGCGAAGACATGCGTCAGGTCGGCGATCGCGTCGGGCAGCGTCGGATAGACCTTGGCGTTGTCGATCACGGCGTTGGCGCCCGAGGCGGCGGCGACGGCGCGCTCGTTCGGCCATCCGTCGCGCGGCGCGACCAGCCGCATCTCGGTCAGGCCGCAGTTCAGCATGGCGCGGGCGGCGAGACCGATGTTCTCGCCGAGCTGCGGCTGATGGAGGATCACCGGCGGGCCGCCGGTCAGGCCCGTCAGCTTGCGATCGGTACCGGCCATCGCGTCAGGCTGCCGCCGCCACCGGCACACCTTCGCGCATCAGCTTCCAGGTGATGCTGTCGGAAAGCGCGTCGAGCGAGGCGTCGATGATGTTGGGCGAGACGCCGACCGTGTCCCAGCGGCGTCCTTCGCCGTCGGCGCTCTCGATCATCACGCGGGTGACCGCGTTGGTGCCGCCGGACTGGGTCAGGATGCGGACCTTGAAGTCCACGAGGCGCACCTCGGAGAGCATCGGATAGAGGTTGCCGAGCGCCTTCCGCAGCGCGGTGTCGAGGGCGTTGACCGGCCCGTTGCCCATCGCGACCTCATGGTGGAGCACGTTGCCGATGCCGATGGTGACCGTCGCCTCGGACTCGGTGACCAGCTCGCCGCGCGCGTTGAAACGTCGCTCGTCCATCACGCGGAAGCGGCGGACCGTGAAGTAGTCGGGCACCTGGCCGAAGGCGCGGCGGGCGAGAAGCTCGAAGCTCGCTTCGGCGCCGTCATAGGCGTAGCCCTCGGCCTCGCGGCCCTTCACCTGGTCGATCAGCTTCGGCAGCCGCGGGTCGTCGCTGGAGACCTCGAGCCCGATCTCGCGGAAGCGCGCGATCAGGTTCGATCGTCCCGCCTGGTCGGAGACGACGACGTGCCGGCGATTGCCGACCAGCGACGGGTCGACATGCTCGTAGGCCCGGGGATCCTTCTCGACCGCGGAGGCGTGCAGGCCTCCCTTGTGGGCGAAGGCGGACTCGCCGACATAGGGCGCCTGGCGGGACGGCGCGCGGTTGAGCCGCTCGTCGAGCAGGTGCGAGACCTGCGGCAGGCGGCGTAGCCCCTCGGTGCCGATGCCGGTCTCGAAGCCCATCTTCAGGACCAGGGTCGGGATCAGGGTCACCAGGTTGGCGTTGCCGCAACGCTCGCCGAGGCCGTTCAAGGTACCCTGGATCATGCGCGCGCCGGCGCGGACGGCGGCCAGCGAGTTGGCGACCGCGTTGCCGGTGTCGTCGTGGCAGTGGATGCCGAGATGCGATGCCGGGACACGGGTCGCCGCGTCCCGGACGATCGACTCGATCTCGTCGGGCAGCGTGCCGCCATTGGTGTCGCAGAGAACGAGCCAGCGGGCGCCGGCCTTGTGCGCGGCCTCTAGGCAGGCGAGCGCAAAGTCGCGGTTGGCCTTCCAGCCGTCGAAGAAGTGCTCGGCGTCGAACACGACCTCGGCCGCCCTGGTCGCGGCATGCGCCACGGACTCGGCGATCATGGTCAGGTTCTCGTCGAGCGAGACGCCGAGCGCGACGCCGACATGGAAGTCCCAGGTCTTGCCAACCAACGTGGCGACCGGCGCACCGACGCCGAGGGTCGCGGCGAGGCCGGGATCGTTGGCGGCGCTGCGGCCGGACCGGCGGGTCATGCCGAAGGCGGCGAGGCGGGCGGACTTGAAGGTCGGGGCCTCGGCGAAGAAGCGGTCGTCGGTCGGGTTGGCGCCTGGCCAGCCGCCTTCGATGTAGTCGACACCCAGGCGGTCCAGCGCCTCGGCAATGGCGCGCTTGTCCTCGGCCGAGAAGTCGACGCCCTGGGTCTGGGCGCCGTCGCGGAGGGTGGTGTCGTAAAGGTAGAGACGATCGCTCGACATCTTCTGCAACCCGACTGGAAGGGTCAGGTGCTTACCACGCCGGCCGGCGCCGCCTCCAGATCGAAGGCGGCCGCGAGCAGGGCCTGGGTATAGGGGTGCTGCGGCCGGGACAGGATCTCCTCGGCCGGGCCTTCCTCGACCCGGCGGCCGTTCCGGAGCACCAGGATCCGGTGCGACATGGCGCGGACGACCTTGAGGTCGTGGCTGATGAAAAGGTAGGTGAGCCCGTGCCGGCGCTGCAGGTCGCGCAGCAGGTCGACGATCTGGGCCTGGACCGAACGGTCGAGGGCGGAAGTCGGCTCGTCGAGCACGATCAGGCGCGGCTTCAGCACCAGCGCCCGGGCGATGGCGATCCGCTGGCGCTGGCCGCCGGAGAATTCGTGCGGGTAGCGGTCGCGGGCGTTGGGGTCGAGCCCGACCTCGGTCAGCGCCGCATTGATGCGGGCGTCGCGCTCGTCCTCGGAGACGCCGGGCTCGTGCACCTCGAGCCCCTCGCCGACGATCTCGCCGATCGACATGCGCGGGCTCAGGGAGCCGTAGGGATCCTGGAAGACGATCTGCATCTCGCGGCGGAGCGGACGGAGCTGGCCGCCACCGATGTTGGCGATGTCCTGGCCGTCGAAGCGGATGCCGCCTTCGGCCTTGAGAAGCCGCAGCAGCGCCAGGCCGAGCGTCGACTTGCCCGAGCCTGACTCGCCGACCACGCCCAGCGTCTCGCCGGAGCGGATCTCGATCGAGACCTCGTCGACGGCCTTGATGTGGTCGACGGTGCGGCCGAAGACGCCGGCCTTGATCGGGAACCAGACCTTGAGCTTGTCGGAGGCGAGCAGGATCGGCGCGTCGGCCGCCGTGGGCTCGGGCTCGCCCTTGGGCTCGCTCGCCAGCAGGTGGCGCGTGTAGGGATGTTGCGGCCGGGCGAAGACCTCCGAGACCGGCCCCTGCTCGACGATCTCGCCCCTGTTCATGACCGCGACCCGATGCGCGACTTTGGCGACGACGCTCAGGTCGTGGCTGATCAGCAGCATGGCGAGGCCGAGACGCTGCTGCAGGTCGCGGATCAGCGCCAGGATTTGGGCCTGGATGGTGACGTCGAGCGCGGTGGTCGGCTCGTCGGCGATCAGGATGTCGGGTTCGTTGGCGAGCGCCATCGCGATCATCACGCGCTGTCGCTGGCCGCCGGAGAGCTGGTGCGGGAACGAGGCGAGCCGGCGCTCGCCGTCGGTGATGCCGACCAGGTGCAGGAGCTCGACGATGCGGGCGCGGGCGGCGGTGCCGGTCATGCCCTTATGCAACGCCAGGATCTCGCCGATCTGCCGCTCCACCGTGTGCAGCGGGTTGAGCGAGGTCATCGGCTCCTGGAACACCATCGAGATGCGGTTGCCACGGATGCCCATCAGGGCGTCGGGCTTGGTGCCGATCAGCTCCTGTCCGGCGAAGCGGACCGAACCCGATGGATGGGAAGCGACCGGATAGGGCAGGAGCTGCAGGACCGAGAGCGCGGTCACCGACTTGCCGGAGCCGGACTCGCCGACCAGCGCCAGCGTCTCGCCCTTGTCGAGCGAGAAGGAGACCCGCTTCACCGCCTCGACGGTCGCGACCTGCGTCCGGAAGGTGACCGACAGGTCCTTCACTTCGAGGAGGGCCGTCATGCGACGTTCTTCCGCGGATCGAAGGCGTCGCGCACCGCCTCGCCGACGAAGATCAGTAGGCTCAGCATCGTCGCCAGCACCAGGAAGCCGGTGAGGCCGAGCCACGGGGCCTGCAGGTTGTTCTTGCCCTGCGCCAGGAGCTCGCCCAGCGACGGCGATCCCGGCGGCAGGCCGAAGCCCAGGAAATCGAGCGAGGTCAAAGTCGTGATCGAGCCGTTCAGGATGAACGGCATGAAGGTCAGGGTCGCCACCATCGCGTTCGGCAGCACGTGGCGATAGATGATCTTGATCGGCGAAAGGCCAAGGGCGCGGGCGGCGCGGACATAGTCGAAGTTGCGCGCCCGCAGGAACTCGGCACGGACGACGCCGACGAGCGACATCCATGAGAACAGCAGCATCAATCCTAGAAGCCACCAGAAGGTCGGTTCGACCACGGACGCGAGGATGATCAGCAGGTAGAGGACGGGCAGGCCGGACCAGATCTCCATGAAGCGCTGGAACAGGAGATCGGTCATGCCGCCGAAATAGCCCTGCACGGCACCGGCGGCGACGCCGATGGCGGAGGAGAAGAGGGTGAGCACGAGGCCGAAAAGCACCGAGATGCGGAAGCCGTAGATCAGGCGGGCCATGACGTCGCGCGCCTGGTCGTCGGTTCCGAGCCACGTGCGGGCGGACGGCGGCGCCGGCGCGGGCCGGCCGAGATCCTTGATCACCGTGTCGTAGCGATACGGGATCGCGGGCCAGAGCATCCATCCCTTCTCGTTGATCAGCTTCACGACTTCAGGATCGTGATAGTCGGCTTCGGTCGGGAATTCGCCGCCGAAGGTGGTCTCAGGATAGGCCACGAGAACAGGCGAGTAGAAGCCGCCGTCGTAGCGGACGAGGATCGGCCGGTCGTTGGCGATGAACTCGGCGAACAGGCTGATGCCGAATAGCGCGAGGAAGATCCACAGCGACCAGAAGCCGCGACGGTTGGCCCGGAAGTTATGAAGCCGCCGGCGGGTCAGCGGCGTGATCTTCATGCCAAGGAAGCGCGGCGACGCTGTGGCCGTCATCCTTCGCGCCTCGAGAAGTCGATGCGCGGGTCGACGACGACGTAAGCCAGATCGCCGATCAGGTTCATCAGCAGGCCGAGCAGGGTGAAGAAATAAAGCGTGCCGAACATGATCGGGTAGTCGCGGTTGAGCGCCGCCTCGAAGCCGAGCAGGCCGAGCCCGTCGAGCGAGAAGATCACCTCGATCAGCAGCGAGCTGGTGAACAGGATGCCGATGAAGGCACTGGGGAAGCCCGCGACCACGATCAGCATCGCATTCCTGAAGACGTGACCGTAAAGGACGCGGCGTTCGGACAGGCCCTTCGCGCGCGCGGTCACCACATACTGCTTGTTGATCTCTTCCAGGAACGAGTTCTTGGTCAGCATGGCGAGGCTGGCGAAGGCGCCGATCACCAGCGCCGTGACCGGCAGCACCAGATGCCAGAAGTAGTCGAGGATGCGGGCCGGCCAGGCGAGCTCCGCCCAGTTGTCGGAGACGAGGCCGCGCAGAGGGAAGAGGCTGAAATAGCTGCCGCCGGCGAACAGCACGACCAGCAGCACGGCGAAGAGGAAGCTCGGGATCGCGTAGCCGACGACGATCGCGGCACTGGTCCACACGTCGAAAGGAGTGCCGTCGCGCACGGCCTTCCGGATGCCGAGGGGGATCGAGATCAGGTAGACGAGAAGCGTCGTCCAGAGGCCCAGCGAGATCGAGACCGGCAGTTTGCTGACGATGATCTCGACCACGGTGCCGTTGCGGAAGAAGCTGTTGCCGAAGTCGAAGACCAGGTAGCTCTTCATCATGCGCACGAAGCGCTCGAGCGGCGGCTTGTCGAAGCCCAGCTGCTTCTCGAGATCCTTGATCAGCTGCGGGTCGATGCCGCGGGCGCCGCGGCTGCTTTCGGTGCTGCTGCCGCTGGTATTGGCGGCGGAGCCGGCTTCGCCGCTTCCGCCGCCGGTGACCCGCTCCAGCGCCCCGCCGGCATTGCCGCGGATCTGGGCGATGATCTGGTCGATCGGCCCGCCCGGCGCGACCTGCACGATCGCGAAGTTGACCACCATGATCCCGAGCAGCGTCGGGATCATCAGCAGCAGTCGGCGGATGATGTAGGCCAGCATCGGCGGCGCGGGACCCTTAAGGCTTCGCTTGTTGCTGCTTGGTCTGGATGGTCGCGTCGGCCGCCGGATCGATCCACCACATGCCGAAGACGCTGGTCGGCATGCTCGCGTATTTCGGCTGGGCCGGCGGCTTCCTGAACTTGTTCCAGTAGGCGACGCGATACATGCCGGAATACCAGTTGGGGATGCCGTAGTAGCTGTGCAGCAGCACGCGATCGAGCGCCTTGATCACCGGCACGAGATCGGCGCGGCTCTGGGCGGCGATCGCAAGGTCGATCAGCTCGTCGATCACCGGGTTCTTGATGCCCGGCATGTTCGGGCTGCCGGGCGTGTCGGCGGCCTTGCTGCCGTAGAACTCGCGCAGCTCCGTCCCGGGCGCCAGCGAGGTGCCGAAGCGGATGCTGATCATGTCGTAGTCGAACTCGCGCCGGCGGTTCTCGTATTGCGCGGCATCGACGTTGCGGAGCTTGGCGGACACTCCGATCCGCTCGAGGTTCTTGAGGTAGGGCAGCACGATGCGTTCGAAGCGCGGGTCGTCGATCAGGAACTCGAACTCGAAGGGCTGGCCGGTCTTGTCGTTGACCAGCTTGCCGTTCTTGGAGTTCCAGCCGGCTTCCTTCAGCAGGCGGAGCGCCTCGCGCACGCCGTCGCGGATGTTGCCGCTGCCGTCATAGACCGGCGGCTTGTACTCGGCGGTGAAGATCGTATCGGGGATCTTCCCCTTGTACTTCTCGAGGATCGAAAGCTCCTTCCCCTGCGGCAGGCCGCGGGCGGCGAGGTCGGAGTTCTCGAAGTAGCTTCTGGTGCGGGTGTAGGAGTCGTAGAAGAAGCTCTTGTTCATCCATTCGAAGTCGAACAGGTAGCCGAGAGCCTGGCGCACGCGCGCATCCTGGAAGATCGGGCGGCGGGTGTTGAACACGAAGCTCTGCATGCCCTGCGGGACCTCGTGGGTCACCTGCTCCTTGATCACGAGGCCGTCGCGGATTGCCGGGAAGTCGTACTTGGTTGCCCAGTTCTGGGCGGTGTTCTCCTCATGGATGTCGATCTGGCCGGCCTTGAACGCCTCGAAGGCGACCGTGGTGTCGCGGTAGTAGTCGACCTGGACCACGTCGAAATTGGCGGTGCCCTTGTTGACCGGAAGGTCCTTCGCCCACCAGTCCTTGACCCGTTCCCAGGTGATCGATCGGCCCGGATCGACCTTGGCCATCCTGTAGGGACCGCTGCCGAGCAGCGGCTCCAGCGTCGGCTTGTCGAATTCCTTGCCGGCCCACCACTTCTTCGGCAGTGGCGCCAATCCTGCGACCGTCATCGGCAGGTCGCGCTCGGCATCGGGCTTGAAGGTGAACTTCACGCGGCGTTCGGCCAGTACCTCGGCCTTCTCGACGCCGGCGTAGACGACGCGATAGCTCGGATGGCCCTTGGTGATCAGCGTCTGGTAGGTCCAGACCACGTCCTCGGCCGTGATCGGCGACCCGTCGTGGAAGCGTGCCTCGGGCCGCAGGTTGAAGATCATCCAGGAGCGGTCTTGCGGCATCTCGACCGTCTCGGCGATCACGCCGTAGGCGGTCAGCGGCTCGTCCAGGGATCCTTCCATCAGGCTGTCGAACAACGACCCCGTCTTCATGAAGTCGTTGCTGAAGCGGATGAACGACACGCCTTTCAGGATGAAGGGATTGAGGTTGTCGAAGGTGCCGTTCGCCGCGGTCTTCACCGTGCCGCCCTTGGGCGCCTCCGGATTGACGTAGTCGAATTGCTTGAAGCCCGGCTGGTACTTGAGCGGATCGCCGTAGAGGGAGATGCCGTGGACGGGCTTGGGATCCTCGGCGGCGGCGGGCAGCATCGGCAGCAGAGCCGCCGCACAGGTCAGGACCGCCAGCCACCGCATCGCCGCCTCCGTGTTTCTTCAGCCGCACCGGCGCCGATAGTAGGACAACGCGCCGCATCGGGCGAGAAGACGCGATCAAATCTCGTTGAGAGCCGGACCCAAGGGCATCGAGCGGTAACGGCAGTCCGGTCGGCTTCGTTCCACCCTTAGTTCTTCATCGTCGACTTGCGTTGCTCGAGGCTCGACGCCTTTGCCGGGTCGACCCACCAGGTGTCGGCGAAACCCAGCGCGTAGGTAGGGGCCTTGTCGGGCCGCCCGAACTTGTCCCAGTAGGCGAGGAACGACCCGGGCGTATAGAGCTGGGGCACCATGTAGAAGCCCCAGAGCAGGACGCGGTCCAGTGCGCGGGTCCGCTGCACCAGGGAGTTACGGTCGGGGGCCGCGATCACCAGCTCGATCAGCTCGTCGACGACCGGGTCCTTGATGCCGGGCGTGTTGTTGCTGCCGCGCGTGGCGGCGGCAGCCGATCCCCAGTACTCGCGCTGCTCGTTGCCCGGATTGGAGGACTGAGCGGGGACGCCGACGACCATGTCGTAGTCGAAGTCGTCCGCACGGTTCGAGTACTGCGCGGAATCGATGATCCTGAGGCTCGCGGTGATGCCGAAACGCTCGAGGTTCTTGACGTAGGGCAGCACGAGCCGATCGATGCCCGGCTGCGCCGAGAGGATCTCGAACTGGAAGATCTCGCCCTTGGCGTTCGTGAGCTTGCCGTTCTTGATGGTCCATCCCGCCTGGCCCAGGAGCCGCAGACCGGCGCGCACATTGTCCCGAAGGTTGCCCGATCCGTCGGTGGTCGGCGTCGCGAACGGCTTGGTGAAAACCTCGTCGGGAATCCGGCCGCGATAGCGCTCGAGGATCTCCTTCTCCTCACCCTCGGGCAGGCCGCGGGAGCCGAGCTCGGAATTCGGCCAGTAGCTCTCGGGCTTGGAGACGAGCTCGTACCAAAGCGTCTTGTTCATCCATTCGAAGTCGAAGGCGTATCCCAGCGCCTCGCGCACGCGGCGATCCTGGAACAGCGGGCGACGGGTATTGAAGACGAAGCCTTGCGCGCGCGCCGGGTTCTGGGTCTTGAACACCTCGCGCTTGATCAGGCCGGACTTCACCTGCGGGATGTCGTAGCCGGTCGCCCAGTCCTTGAGCTGGTTCTCCAGGCGGAAGTCGAAGGCGCCGGCCTTGAACGCCTCGAACGCGACCGATCCGTCGCGATAGTATTCGTAGCGGATGACGCCGAAGTTGTGGCGCCCGACGTTGAGCGGCAGCTTGTCGCCCCACCAGTTCTCGACACGGCGGAGACGGACCGAGCGGGCTGCCTCGACCGCCTCGATGCGATAGGCGCCGCTGCCGAGCGGCGGCTCCAGCGTCGTCTTCTCGAAGTCGCGGTCCTTCCAGTAGTGCTTGGGCAGGATCGGCATCTCGCTGATGATGCCCGGCAGCTCCTTGTTGTTCGCGACCCTGAAGGTGAACTTGACGCGGCGCTCGTCGAGCGCGTCGGCCTTGGCGACGTCGCCGTAGTAGGAGCGATAGCGCGGCGTGCCCTTGGTCATCAGCGTGTCGAAGGTCCACACCACGTCTTCCGGCGTCATCGGCTTGCCGTCATGCCACGTCGCTTCGGGCCGCATCGTGAAGATCGCCCAGGAACGGTCGGCCGGCACCTCGATGCTCTCGGCAACGAGGGCATAGTTGCTTTCCGGATCGTCGCCGATCCGCGTCATCAGCGAGGTGTAGATGGAGCCGGCGCCGGCGGCGGCGACGCCGCGAAGGATGAAGGGATTGAGCGTGTCGAAGGTGCCGGGCGCGCTCAGGATCACCTCGCCGCCCCTGGGCGCGTTCGGATTGACGTAGTCGAGGTGCTTGAAGTCGGGCCCGTACTTCGGCTCGCCGTGGATCGCGATCGCATGCTGCGGCTTCGTCTGCGCGTCTGCGCCGGTGGCGAGCGCCAGCGGGGCGATGATTGCGAGCGCGAGCAGATGCTTCGACATGACCGCCTCGTTGCTGACCGGACGACGCCCGATCCTAGGCGATATCAGGCAACGTCGTCAGGCGCCGAGACGATCCAGGGTCTGCTTAAGCGCGCGTTCGTCGCCTGCCGCGATCACGTCTCCTTGAGACGCGCCGGTCAGCGGCTTGCCCTGCCAGTCGGTCATGACGCCGCCGGCACCCGCGACGATCGGCACCAGCGCCGCGAAGTCGTAGAGCTTGAGGCCGTACTCGATCACCAAGTCGATATGGCCGATCGCCAGAAGCCCGTAGGCGTAGCAGTCGCCGCCCCAGAGCGTCAGCTTCGAGGTCGAGGCGACCTTCCAGAAGCGCTCCGCCGTCGGCTTCCGGAACATGTCCGGATGGGTCGAGTTGACGATCGCCTTGGTGATGTCCGGGCAGGCGCGGACCTTGGCCGGCTGGCCGTTGAAGGTCGAGGCGTGGCCCGCGGCGCCCAGCCAGCGCTCGCGCGTCACCGGCTGGTCGATCATGCCGAGGATCGGCACGCCGTCGCGCAGCAGCGCCACCAGCGTGCCGAACATCGGCTTGCCGGTGATGAAGGCCTTGGTGCCGTCGATCGGGTCGATGACCCACTGGTGCGAGGCGCCGGGCCTGGTCGCGCCGTGCTCCTCGCCGATCACGCCGTGGTCGGGAAACTCGCGTTCGATCAGCGCGCGGACGGCAAGCTCGGTCTCGCGGTCGGCGATCGTGACGGGACTGGCGTCCGCCTTGTCCTCGACGCCGATCGGGGTTCGGAAGTACTTGCGGATGACCGGTCCGCTCGCCTCCGCCAGACGGCCGGCGAAGGCGAGGAACTCCTCAGGGCAGCGCACGCCGGCTGCTTACGGCAGCGGCTTCGGCGAATCCGACTTGCTGCGGAGCCAGGCGATCAGCGCGGCGCGCTCTTCCGGCTTGGAGATGCCGGCGAAGGCCATCTTGGTGCCGGGCACGGCCGCCTTCGGGTTCGTCAAAAACTTGTTCAGGTGCTCGTAGTTCCACTCTTCGGCCTGGCTCGCCATCGGCTTCGAGTAGGCGAAGCCGGCAACCTGGCCGGGCTTGCGGCCGACGACGTCGAACAGGTTCGGTCCGACTCGGTTCGGCTCGCCCTTGGCGAAGGTGTGGCAGGCGGCGCATTTCTTGGCCGACGCCTCGCCGGCGGCGAGATCGGCCTTGGCCAGCAGCGGGGTCACCGGCGGGATCTCGGCGGGTGCGGCGGCGGCCTGGGTCGGCGCGGCGTCCGGCTTCTCGACCGCGAAGGCCAGCTCCTTCAGCGGGGCCGGGTGGACCAGGGTGCGGGCGATGAAACCGCTCGCCATGGCAATCAAGCCGGCCATCAGGACGGCACCGGCAATCTTGTTCGCTTCCTGGCTCGCCATCTCGAAATCCTCTGGTGGGCGTGCTGACGACGGGAAAATGCCTCTTCGCGGCCGGAAGCGCCACCGTTATAACGCCCCCGCCGGACGGCCCGACAATGCCGTTCCAAGCCTTTGCTCGCCAGCGGCATATTGCCGCATCTGGCGGAAAACAAAGAGGGATTTCGGATGGGCCTGCCCAAGGCGCCGATCGTTCTGATCCCCGCGCGGATGGCGTCGACCCGGCTTCCGAACAAGCCGCTCGCCGACATCCACGGCGAGCCGATGATCGTCCATGTCTGGCGGCGGGCGGTCGAGGCCGCGATCGGTCCGGTCCACGTCGCCTGCGCCGAGCCCGAGATCGCGCGCGCCATCCAGAAGGTCGGCGGGCAGGCGATCCTGACCCGGGCCGACCATCCGACCGGCTCCGACCGGATCTTCGAGGCGCTGGAGAAGCTGGATCCGCAGGGGCGCCACGACGCCATCGTCAACGTCCAGGGCGACCTGCCCACGGTCGATCCCAAGACCGTCCGTGCCGCCTTCGAGGCGCTTGCCGACCCTGCCGTCGACATCGGCACGGTCTGCGCCAAGGTCGGCTCCGAGCACGAGAAGACCGATCCCGCCGTGGTGAAGCCGGTGGTCGCCTTCGCCGAAGGCAGGAACGTCGCCCGTGCCCACTACTTCAGCCGCGCCACCGTGCCTTCGGGCGAGGGCGCGATCTATCACCACATCGGGCTCTACGCGTATCGGCGCGACGCGCTGAAGCGGTTCATCTCGCTTCCCCAGGGACTGCTGGAGAAGCGCGAGCGGCTCGAGCAGCTGCGCGCGCTCGAGAACGGCATGCGCATCGACGTGGCGCTCGTTGACACCGTTCCGCTCGGTGTCGACACTCCCGGCGACCTCGAACGCGCGCGCCTCCTGCTGATGCCGCGCTGATCTCGGAAACCTGAAGCTCATGACCCGCATCGCCTTCCTGGGCCAGCCCGGCTCGTACTCCGACCTCGCCTGCCGCACCGCCTTCCCCGGCAACGAGACGATCGGCTGCGCCAGCTTCCCGGAGGTCTTCGCCGCGGCGTCCGACGGGCGCGCAGGCCTGGCGATGATCCCGGTCGACAACTCGCTCGCCGGCCGCATCGCCGACGTCCACCATCTGCTGCCGGAATCCGACCTGCATATCGTCGGCGAGCATTTCCAGCGGATCGAGCACTGCCTGCTCGCGCCGAAGGGCGCCACGCTCCAGTCGATCAAGACGGTGAAGAGCCACGTCCAGCCGATTGGTCAGTGCCGGCGCTACCTGCAGAAGATGGGCTACACGCCGATCGTCGCCGGCGATTCCGCGACCGCCGCCAGGGACGTGGCCGAGAAGGGCGATCCCACGGTCGCGGCGATCTCGTCCTCGCTGGCAGGCGAGCTCTACGGGCTTCAGACCCTGGCCTCGAACATCGAGGACGAGGCGCACAACACCACGCGGTTCCTGGTCATGGCGCGCGAAGCCGACTGGCCGAAGGACGACGGGCGGCGGTTCATCACCTCGTTCCTCTATCGGGTCCGCAGCGTGCCGGCCTCGCTCTACAAGTCGCTCGGCGGCTTCGCCACCAACGGCATCAACCTCACGAAGCTCGAGAGCTACATGGTCGACGGCCTGTTCGAGGCCGCGCAGTTCTACGTGGAGGCCGAGGGCCATCCCGATCAGCGGCCGATGAAGCTGGCGCTGGAGGAACTCGCCTTCTTCACCCGCAAGGGCACCTTCAAGGTCCTCGGCGTCTATCCGGCGCATCCGTTCCGGCAGGAAACGGCGTCTCCGACCGACGACGACTGAGGTCGTCCGGCTCCCGACGGCGATGTCGTCGGCTATTCGGCGGCTACGTCGCCGTTTCGTGATCGCCCGGTGCTCGGCTTGACTGGATCACGGGCGGGTGATCTGCTTTTCACAACGGAAAAAATTCAATCGTAGCGGGAGCCGCGCTCATGCGTGCGTTCCTGCGCTCAAGGAGGCTTGTCGCGACTTAACCTCGGGGAGACCGGACATGAAGCTCATGCGTAGAAGCGTGCTTGTCGCCGTTGCCGGCGGAGTTGTCGCCGGCATGTTCTGGACTGCATCAGCCAGCGCGCAGCAACCTCAGCAGGGAGGCATTCTCGCCGACGTGCTCAAGCGGGGCGTGCTCCGCGTCGCTACCATCGGTGGCAACCCGCCCTACAGCTCCCTCGATTCTTCCGGCAAGCCGGTCGGCTACGACATCGACATCGCCAACATGCTGGCCGAGCAGCTCAAGGTGAAGATCGAGTTCAGCATCGTCGACTCGCCCGGTCGAATCACCGCGCTGCAGACCCGCCGCGCCGACGTCACCTTCGCCAACTTCACCGCCAACGTCGAACGCTCGAAGGTGATCGCCTTCACCGATCCATACCTGGTGGTCGGCAGCATCTACATGGTGAAGGCGGACTCGCCGATTAAGAGCGTCGAAGAGCTCAACGACGCGAAATACAAGGTCAGCATGCCGCGCGGCGGCACCGCCGAGGGCATCATCACGAACACGGCGCCGAAGGCGCAGAAGGTGCGCTTCGACACGGTCAACGACGCCTTCCTCGCCATGCAGTCGGGCCAGGTCGACGCGCATCTGCAGGACAGCCTGCAGAACGCCGACTACCTCTCGAAGAACGCCGGCAAGGTCAAGAATCTGCCGGGCAACTGGAGCTACGAGGAGATCTCGATCGGCCTTCCGGCCGGCGACTTCGACTGGTGGCGCGTGCTGAACATCTTCGTCAAGAACCTGAACGCGTCGGGGGACAACAACCGGCTGTTCAAGAAGTGGTTCAACTACGACATGCCGCCGATCCAGCAGAAGTTCTGATCGGATCGTCCCGCGCCGCCGCGGCCTTCCGGGTCGCGGCGGCTCCTCGCATCCTGAATCGCTGACCACGGGACGATGTACGAGTTCAATCTCGCCGGCCTGCTTCCCTATATCGAGCCCTTGCCGGCGGCGCTGGTCACGACGCTGTGGCTGAGCCTGCTCGCGATCTTCCTCTCGATCCTGGTCGGCGTGGTCGGCGCGCTCTGCCGCACCAGCCTCGGCATCGTCCCTCGCTTCATCGGCGCCGCCTATGTCGAGGTGCTGCGCAACATCCCGCTGCTGGTGGTGATCTACCTGATCTATTTCGGCCTGGCCCAGGTCGGGTGGCGCGTCGACAACTTCAACTCCTCCCTGATCGCATTGACGTTGAATGCCGGCGCCTACATGACCGAGATCTTCCGCGGGGGCCTGCTCGCGATCCCGCGCGGGCAGTACGAGGCGGCGCGCTCGCAGGGCATGACGTCGGTCCAGCTTTATCGCTTCGTCGTCTTCCCGCAGGTCTTCCGCATCATCTACGCGCCGATGGGGAATCTCATCATCGGCATCGTCATCGGCTCGTCGCTGGCCTCGGTGATCGGCGTCGAGGAGGTGACGACCTGGATGCGGCGCGCCGGCGACGAGACCTTCCGCTACATGGAAGCGTTCTTCGCCGTCGGGATCATCTACGTGCTGATGGCGCAGGCGATCAACGTCGGGCGGATCCTCACCGGCCGCTGGCTGCTCTCCCGTGCCCCGATCGGAACCCGCCGATGAGCCCTCAGGTGGCGGCTTACTGGTTCGTCTTCCTGAAGGGGGCGGCGATCACGCTCTGGATCAGCTGGCTCGCGCTGATCCTCGGCGGCCTTGTCGGCCTCGTCGTCGGCATGATGCGGATCTCGAAGTGGGCGGCGCTTCGCTGGATCGCCGTCGCCTACACCGAGATCTTTCGTTCGGTGCCGCCGCTGGTCCTGTTCTTCGGCTGCTACTACGGCTTCTCCTACGCGCTCCAGCTCGACCTCTCGCCCTTCTCGGCGGCGACGGTGGCGTTGACGCTGACGGCCAGCGCGCTGATGAGCGAAGTGGTGCGCGCCGGAATAGAAAGCGTGAATCTCGGCCAGTGGCAGGCGGCCTATTCGCAGGGCATGCGCTACGACCAGGTGTTCCGCTACGTCGTCTGGCCGCAGGCCGTGCGCGTCATGCTGCCGCCGTCGGTCGGCGTCTACATCTCGACGCTGAAGGATTCCTCGCTCGCCTCGATCATCGGCTATGTCGAGCTCACCAAGTCGGGGTTGCTGGTGAGGGAGTCGACCGGCATCAGCTTCGAGGTGCTGCTGATCATCGCGGTCATGTACTTCGCCATCAACTACTCGATCTCGCTGGTCGGCACGGCGCTGGAGAGAAGGTTCAAGTATGTCCACTGATCCCCGATCGCCGGTGCTCCGAATCGAGGGGCTGGTCAAGCGCTACGGCCCGCACCTAGTCATCGACGGGGTGGATCTCGACGTCGCCGCCGGACAGGTCGTGGTATTCGTCGGGCCGAGCGGCACCGGCAAGTCGACGCTGCTCCGCTGCGTCAACGGGCTCGAGGACATCCAGGGCGGGCGCATCATCTTCGAAGGCCAGCCGGTGCTCTCGAGGTCCAGCCAGATCCATGCCGTGCGCCGGCGGATCGGCATGATCTTCCAGAGCTTCAACCTGTATCCGCACCTGACCGCCCTCGAGAACGTCACGCTGGCCCCGGTCAAGGTGCTGGGCGAGCCGGCGAAGGAAGTCGAGGAGCGCGCCCGCGCTCTCTTTCGCAAGGTACGGCTCGAGCATCGCGCGCATGCGTTTCCCAGCCAGCTCTCGGGCGGCGAGCAGCAGCGGGTCGCGATCGCGCGGGCGCTGGCGATGAACCCGCATCTCCTGATGTTCGACGAGCCGACTTCGGCGCTTGATCCCGAGACCGTCGGCGACGTGCTCGCGGTGATGGAGGATCTCGCCCGCGAGGGGCGGACGATGCTGGTCGTTACCCACGAGATCGGATTCGCCCGCCACGTCGGCGACCGTATGATCTTCATGGACGGCGGCAAGATCGTCGAGGACCGGCCGCCGGAGGAGATGATCGCGTCGCCCGAAAACGCCCGGACCAGGCAATTCCTGGGGTCGATCCTGCACCACTAATTTAAAAAGTAGTTACTTTTCAAATATGCCGCGCTAGAAACGCGGCCCATGGCCGCCGTCGAAACGCCCACCACCTGGCGCGAGCTGTTCACGCGCGAGAACGCGCCGCCGCTGATCACGCTCAGCCTCGGCGTGATGCTGCACGCCTTCAACGGCTTCCTGGTCGCGACCGCGCTTCCGACCGCGGTGCTCGAGATCGGCGGCATCGCGTTCATGAGCTGGTCGTTCACGGTCTACCTGGTGCTCTCGATCGTCGGCGGCGCCGGTGCCGCCAGGCTCAAGCAGGTGGTCGGCGGGCGGCGGGCGATGGTCCTGCCGGCGCTGGTCTTCCTCGCCGGCACGCTGATCGCCGGCTTCGCGCCGTCGATGCCGGTGTTCCTGGTCGGCCGCGCGCTCCAGGGGATCGGCGAGGGCGTCATCTCGGCGCTCTGCTACATCTTCATCCCGGTGCTGTTCCCGTCGCGCCTGATCGCGCGGGTCTTCGGCGTCGAGGCGATGGTCTGGGCGCTCGGGTCCTTCGGCGGCCCGGTGATCGCCGGGATCCTGACGGAGACGATCTCCTGGAGGATGGCCTTCTTCGTCAACGTGCCGGTCGCGCTGATCTTCCTCGGCCTGGTCACGCGCTTCGTGCCCGCCGACCCGGGAATCCCGGATCCCAAGGCCAGGACAGTGCCGCTCGGCCGCCTCGCGGGCTGCGGCGTCGGCATCATGCTGGTCGCGGTCGCCGCCATCAGCGGCGATACGCGCGCTGCGGCGCTGCTGATCGTGGGGGCGTTCGCGATCCTGGTCGGCGTCTTCGTCGCCGATAGGCGCCGGGCCGACAGGCTGTTCCCGAGCGACGCATTCGCGCTGACGACGACGGTGGGCGCGGGGCTCTGGATGATCCTGCTGATGCCGATCGCGCATTCGCCGATCTCGACCTACCTCAACATCTCGATCCAGAACCTCTGGGGTTTCGCGCCGACCGCCGCCGGGTTGATCCATGCGACCATGGCGCTCTCATGGAGCGGGTCCGCCCTGGTCGTCGCCGGCACGGATTCGCCCCGAGCGCGCCTGGCCCTGATCCGGCTCGGCCCGGTGCTCGTGGTGGCGGGCCTGACCGGCATCCTCGTCGCCATCCACCGCGACGTGGCCTGGGCGGTGATCCCCTGCCAGGTCGCCATCGGCACCGGATTCGGCATCAGCTGGGCTTTCCTCAGCCAAGCGATCATGGAGGCGGCACGGCCCGGCGAGCGCGACGCCGCGACCACCATGCTCCAGACGGTCCTTTCCAGCGGCTTCGCGCTCGGGGCGGCGGTCGCCGGCCTGGGCGTCAATTCCGCCGGTTTCGCCCCCCAGCTCGGCGCCGAAGGCATCGTCCAGCCGATGACCCGGGCCATCCTCACCGGGGTCTGCATCGGCGCCTTCGCGATCATCGCCGCCTTCGGCGTGCGCCTGAAGGCGAATGCCGAGGCTTCGTCGCCGGCTGCGAGGCGTTGACGGCTTTCGCCTCCGGGTATATTTCAAGGGATATCAAGGATTTCCGGGCGCGCGGGGGCGCGCCTTCTTCCCGGGGGAACCCATGGCATCCGCCCAGCGGCCGCTGTCGCCGCATCTCCAGGTCTACCGTTGGCAGATCACTATGGCGATGTCGATCGCCCACCGGGCGACCGGAATCGCGCTTTCTGCCGGCGCGGTGGCGCTGGTCTTCTGGCTCCTCGCCCTGGCCAACGGTCCCGACGCCTTCGAGATGGCCCAGGCGCTGGCCGGCTCGTGGCTCGGCTACCTGTGCCTGGCCGGCTGGTCGTTCTGCCTCTTCTATCACCTGGTCAACGGCATTCGTCACCTGGCCTGGGACATGGGTTTCGGCTTCGAGATCCCGCAGCTCTACGCTTCCGGCTGGTTCACCCTGATCGCCGCGGCCGGCCTTACGATCCTCGCCTGGATCGGCGGCCTCTACTGGCTTCGCTAGGGAGAACAGACATGGCCATGCGCACCGCGATCGGCCGCGTCCGCGGCCTCGGATCCGCCAAGACCGGCACCGAGCACTGGTGGCTGCAGCGGGTGACCGCGGTCGCCCTGATCCCGCTCACGCTCTGGTTCGTGGCGTCCATCGTCATGATGGCCGGGGCCGAGTTCGAGACCGCCTATCTCTGGATCGCCTCGCCCGCCGGCGCGGTGCCGATGATCCTGCTGCTGCTCGCCGGCCTCTGGCACGGCAAGCTCGGCCTGCAGGTGGTGATCGAGGACTACATCCACGCCGAAGGGCTCAAGGTGGCGCTGCTGATGCTCGTCACGCTGGCGACTGTCGGTCTCGGCGTCGCGGCGGTCTTCGCCGTCTGCAAGATCTCGTTCGGGGAGTAGGGCCATGCCCCAGGCCTATCAGATCGTCGACCATACCTACGACGTGGTGGTCGTCGGCGCCGGCGGCGCCGGGCTTCGCGCCACGCTCGGCATGACCGCGGCGGGCTTGAAGACCGCCTGCGTCACCAAGGTGTTCCCGACCCGCAGCCACACGGTCGCGGCGCAGGGCGGTGTCGGCGCCGCGCTCGGCAACATGGGCGACGGCGACAACTGGCGCTACCACATGTACGACACGGTCAAGGGCTCCGACTGGCTCGGCGACCAGGACGCGATCGAGTACATGTGCCGGAACGCGATCCCGGCGATCATCGAGCTCGAGCATTTCGGCGTTCCGTTCTCGCGCACGCCCGAGGGCAAGATCTACCAGCGCCCGTTCGGCGGCCACACGCTCGAAGGCGGCAAGGGCCTGGCCAAGCGCGCCTGCGCCGCCGCCGACCGCACGGGCCACGCGATCCTGCACACGCTCTATCAGCAGTCGCTCCGCCACGGTGCCGAGTTCTTCGTCGAGTATTTCGCGCTCGACCTGATCATGGACGAGGAAGGGGCCTGCCGCGGCGTCATGGCCTGGAACCTCGACGACGGCACCATCCACCGCTTCCGCGCGCACCAGGTGGTGCTGGCGACCGGCGGCTACGGCCGCGCGTACCAGACCTGCACCTCGGCGCACACCTGCACCGGCGACGGCGGCGGCATGGTGCTGCGCGCCGGATTGCCGCTCCAGGACATGGAGTTCGTGCAGTTCCACCCGACCGGCATCTACGGCGCCGGCTGCCTCATCACCGAAGGCGCCCGCGGCGAGGGCGGCTACCTCACCAACTCCGAGGGCGAGCGCTTCATGGAGCGCTACGCGCCGTCGGCGAAGGATCTCGCCAGCCGCGACGTCGTCAGCCGCGCGATGACGATCGAGGCCAACGAAGGCCGCGGTTGCGGGCCCGAGAAGGACCACATGATGCTCCACCTTGAGCATCTCGATCCGAAGGTGCTGCACGAGCGTCTGCCCGGCATCTCCGAGACCGCGCGCATCTTCGCCGGCGTCGACGTGACCCGCGAGCCGATCCCGGTCCAGCCGACCGTCCACTACAACATGGGCGGCATCCCGACGAACTACCATGGCGAGGCGATCCGCCCGACCAAGGACAATCCGGACGCCGTCTGCCAGGGACTGATGGCGATCGGCGAGGCGGCCTGCGTCTCGGTCCACGGCGCCAACCGTCTCGGCACCAACTCGCTGCTCGACCTCGTCGTCTTCGGCCGTGCCGCCGCGCACCGCGCCGCCGAGACGGTGAAGCCGGGCCAGGCGCACAAGCCGCTCTCGGCATCGTCCGGCGAGCAGGCGCTGGCGCGCTTCGACCGCTTCCGCAACGCCAAGGGCGGCAGCCCTACCGGCAAGATCCGGCTCGAGATGCAGAAGGCGATGCAGCAGCACGCCGCCGTGTTCCGCGACCAGGGGTCGATGGAGTCGGGCATCCGCAAGATCGCCGGCGTGCATGCCTCGATGGCGGACATCGGCGTCACCGACCGGTCGATGATCTGGAACTCCGATCTCGTCGAGACCCTCGAGCTCGACAACCTCATCGGACAGGCGATCGCGACGCTGGCCTCGGGCGAGGCGCGCAAGGAAAGCCGCGGTGCGCACGCCCGCGACGACATCAAGGACCGCGACGACGTCAACTGGATGAAGCACTCGCTCGCCTGGGTCGACGGCAAGGGCAAGTCGACGCTCGGCTATCGCGATGTCCACATGTACACGCTCTCGAACGAGATCCAGGTCATCCCGCCCAAGGCGCGGGTCTACTAGAGGACGCGCGCCATGGCCGAATTCACCCTGCCCCCGAACTCCAAGGTCACCGAAGGCAAGACCCACAAGGCGCCCGAGGGGACCAAGCGCGTCGTCAAGTTCAGGATCTATCGCTGGGATCCGGACTCGGGCGCCAATCCGCGCCTCGATACCTTCGAGATCGATCGCGACCAGTGCGCGCCGATGGTCCTGGACGCGCTGATCAAGATCAAGACCGAGATCGACTCGTCGCTGACCTTCCGGCGCTCCTGCCGCGAGGGCATCTGCGGCTCCTGCTCGATGAACATCGACGGCACCAACACGCTCGCCTGCCTCAAGCCGATCGACGAGGTGAAGGGCACGATCGACATCTACCCGCTGCCGCACATGCCGGTGATCAAGGACCTGGTCCCCGATCTCTCGGTGCCCTACGCGCAGTACGCCTCGATCCAGCCGTGGCTGCAGACGGAGTCGCCGCCGCCGCCGGACGTCGAGCGCCGCCAGAGCCCCGAGGAGCGCGCCAAGCTCGACGGTCTCTGGGAGTGCGTGCTCTGCTTCTGCTGCTCGACCAGCTGCCCGAGCTACTGGTGGAACGGGGACCGCTATCTGGGTCCGGCGATCCTGCTGCAGGCCTATCGCTGGATCGTCGACTCTCGTGACGAGGCGACGGGCGAGCGGCTCGACGCGCTCGAGGATCCGTTCCGCCTGTATCGCTGCCATACGATCATGAACTGCACGCGCACGTGCCCGAAGAGCCTCAATCCGGCGAAGGCCATCGCCGAGATCAAGAAGCTGATGGTGGCGCGCCGCTAGGCCTTACCGGAGGAGACGAACGTGTCTGGGACTGGACCTTGGATTCTGGGCGGGATCATCGCCGCGACGGCGCTCTACGCGCTCATGCTCGCCTCGCACGCGCATAGCCAGGGGACCTACTACGCCGGCCTGCTCTACGCGGGCTTCGCCTTCGTGTTCATCATGGGAATGATCCGCAGGGGCTACGACAAGCTCGACTCCCGGCACTGATGCCGAGCTGGGATCCGGCCCAGTACGCTAAGTTCGGCGATCATCGCCTGCGCCCCGCGCTCGATCTGATCGGGCGCATACCGGACCTCCAGGCTCGCCGCATCGTCGATCTCGGCTGCGGTCCGGGCGAGATCACCGAGATCCTCGCCGCCCGCTGGCCCGAGGCCGAGACGGTCGGCCTCGACTTCTCTTCCGACATGCTGAAGAAGGCACGCGCCCTGAACGGCCGTGCCCGCTACGTCGATGGCGATGTCGCGAGTTGGTCGTCCGATCCCAAGGTCGACCTGCTGTTCTCGAATGCGTGCCTGCAATGGCTCCCGGACCACGAACGCCTGTTCCCGCGCCTTGTCGGCCAGGTTGGTATGGGCGGCACGATCGCGATCCAGATGCCCCACAACCACGACCAGCCCTCGCACCGGGTCATCGCGCGCCTCTCGGAGGAGGCGCCGTTCAAGCCGCACCTCGCCGGCAAGCTCCGCCATGATCCCGTCGCATCTCCCGATGCCTATTGGCGGCTGCTGAAGCCGCTGGTGGCGAAGATCGACGTCTGGGAGATCGACTATCTGCAGGCGCTCGTGGGCGAGGATCCGGTCCTGAACTGGACGATGGGCACTGCGCTTCGCCCGGTGCTGGACGCGCTCGACGACACGCTCCGCCCGCAGTTCGTCGAGAAGTATCGCGACGGCTTGCGCACGGCCTATCCGCGCGAAGCCGACGGCTCCACGCTCTTTCCCTTCCGGCGGCTCTTCATTCTCGCCGAGCTCTAGTCGAGCTGCAGCATCACCGCTTTGAGATAGGCGGATTCCGGCAGCAGCGGATGCACCGGATGGTCGGCGGCGGCGCCCGCCTGGCGGAGGATGCGGCCAGAGCGACGGGCCCGGCCGATGCCGCGCGTGACCTCGGTCAGGAACGAGGGTGCGTCGACGTTGTGCGAGCAGGACGCCGCGAACAGGATGCCGCCAGGGACCACGAGCCGCGCCGCCATCTCGGCGAGCTTGCGATACCCCTTGAGGCCGGTGACGAGATCCTTCTTCGACTTCACGAAGGCCGGCGGGTCGACGACGACGATGTCGAAACGCTCGCCCGCGGCGCCGCGCCGCTCCAGGTCCTTGAACGCTTCCGCCTGCACGAAGCGCACGCGCTCGCCGACGCCGTTGAGGTCGGCGGCACGCTTCGCGAGATCCAACGCCAGCTCCGAGCGGTCGACCAGCACCGTCTCCTTCGCACCGGCTGCCGCCGCCTGCAGGCCGAAGGCGCCGGTATGCGTGTAAACGTCGAGCACGCGCGCGCCCTTGGCGAGGTCGGCGACGGCGCGGCGGTTGTCGCGCTGGTCGAAGAACCAGCCGGTCTTCTGGCCTTCGGTCACGTGCGCGAGGAAGGCGACGCCGTTCTCCTCGAAGCGCACCGGCCCGTCGATCGTACCCTTGGCTACGCGCACGCCTTCTGCGAGACCTTCGACCGAGCGGAGCGCCGAGTCGTTGCGGATCACGATCGCGCTCGGCTTGACCGCGGCGTCGATTGCGTCGACCAGCGCGCCGGACAGCTTGTCCATGCCGGCGGAATTGACCTGGGCCACGACGACGTCGCCGAAGCGATCGATCACGGTGCCCGGCAGGCCGTCGGCCTCGGCGTGGACGACCCGATAGAAAGGCTTGCCAAAGAGCCGCTGTCGAAGCTCGAGGGCATAGGTGATCCGCCGGGTCAGCCATCCCGTATCGATGGCGGCATCTGCGTCTCGTTCGAGCAGCCGGCCGGCGATCAGCGAATGGGCATCGAAAAAGCCCGTGCCGAGCGGCCGGTTGTCGTGGCTGACGAAGCGGGCGACGGTGCCCCGCGGCAGCGCCTTGGCCTCGGGCGTCATCTCGATCTCGTTCGAGTAGACCCAGGGATGGCCTTCGAGCGCGCGCTTGTGGCGGCCGGGCTGGAGACGGATATCGGGACGGAGATCGGATGTCATCGGCCGCCTTCTATAGGCGCCCTGGCCGCTTTCGGCTAGAGTGCGGCGCCAACATGAACGAGCGCGAAGAACAGCTGCGGCGGGACGCGACGGCGATGGCCGAAGCCATCGACCGCGAGCTTCAGGCCGCGTTCCGCCCCGTCGCCGACCACGTGGAGCGGGTTCGCGACGTCTCGCAGGAGCTGACCCTGGTCGCCGACCGGGCGACGCAGCGCGCGGAAGCGCTTCGCGGCGACGAGGCCCCCGACCGTGGCGCCGTGGCCGAGCTGGTGGCGATGGCGGAAATCCTCCGCAGCCTCTCCGGGGAGCTGCACGTGATGGCGCAGCGCTCGGTCCTGGACCTGGAAGATCTCAAGAGCCGGCTGACGCAGACCGTGCGCGCGACGGCACTCGGCAACCGGCGGCGCTACGAGCGCTTCGACGTCGACGTTCAGGCGGAGGCCGCCTTCTCCGGCCGCCGCGAACCGGCGCGCGTGGTCAATCTCTCGCTCGGCGGCGCCAAGATGGATCTGGCGATCAACCGCGCGATCGGCACCTCCGTGGCGCTGCGTGTCGCTGGGCTGACGCACGAGCTCGAGGCCGAAGTTGTGCGGGTGACCGAGGACGGGACTCAGCTTCGGTTCAGCATCGGCGATGCCGCCGCCGAAGAGCTCCGACGTTTTCTCGAGCGGATCGGATCGGCCAAGCCCGGACAAGGCGGTTGATGCGGCGGGCGGCGTTCGTGCTCGCCGCGCTCGCCCTTTTCCTCACCGGCTGCTCGCCGCTCGGGCTGCTCAACCGGATCAATCCCGAGCCGGACCACGACCGCGTCGAGCTCGCCTACGGCCTGCACCCGCGCCAGCGTCTCGATCTCTATCGGCCGAAAGATGCCGTCGTCACGTTGCCGATCGTCGTCTTTTTCTACGGCGGCGGCTGGGAGGCCGGCGACAGGGCGGACTATCGCTTCGCCGCGTTGGCGCTGGTCGAGCAGGGATTCGTCGTCGCCGTGCCGGACTATCGCGTCTTTCCCGAGGTGGCGTTCCCGGCTTTCCTCGAGGATTCGGCCAAGGCAGTCGCCTACGTCCGTGCCCATGCGGCGGCGCAAGGCGGCGATCCGAAGCGCCTCTTCCTGATGGGGCACTCGGCCGGCGCCTACAACGCGGCGATGCTGGCGCTCGACGAGCGCCTGCTCGCCGCCGAGGGCGTTCCGGCGAACGCGATCGCCGGCATGGTCGGCCTGGCCGGCCCCTATGACTTCCTGCCGCTGACCTCGAAGACGCTGCAGGCGATCTTCGCCCAGCCGGACATGGCGAGAACGCAGCCGATAGCCTTTGCGCGCGAGGATGCGCCGCCGATGCTGCTGGCGACCGGCGATGACGACGGAACCGTCTTCCCGCGCAACACCCGGAACCTCGGGCGGCGGCTCACCGAGCTCGGCGCCCCGGTCCGGACGATCGAGTATGCGGGTCTCGGCCATCCGGGTATCGTGATCGCGCTGTCGCCGCTGTTCCGCGGCAACGCGCCCGTGCTCGCCGACGTCACGCGCTTTCTCAAGGAGAGATCATGACCGGTCATCACCACGGCCATGGCCATACGCTGCACCGCCATCAGGGCCATATCGGCTGGAACAACGCCAACAAGCCGGTGCTGACGATCGCGCCGGGCGAGACCGTCTCCTTCGAGGTGGCGGAGGCGTCGGGCGGACAGCTCTCGCCGTCCTCGGTCCTGGCCGACGTGACCAGCATGGACTTCGGCAAGGTGAACCCGGTCACCGGCCCGGTGCTGATCGACGGCGCCAGGCCCGGCGACGCGCTCAAGGTCACCATCGTCTCGTTCCGCCCGTCGGGCTGGGGATGGACCGCGAACATCCCGGGCTTCGGCCTGCTCGCCGACCAGTTTAAGGACCCGGCGCTGCATCTCTGGAAATACGACCCGTCGAGCCTGGCACCGGCAATGTTCGGTCCCGGCGGCCGCGTGCCCTTGAAGCCGTTCACCGGCACGATCGGCGTGGCGCCGGCGGAGCCCGGCCTCCACTCGATCGTTCCGCCGCGTGCCGTCGGCGGCAACATGGACATCCGCGACATGTCGGCGGGGACCGAACTCTACCTGCCGGTCCAGGTGCCGGGCGCGTTGTTCTCGGTCGGCGACACGCATGCCGCGCAGGGCGACGGCGAGGTCTGCGGCACCGCGATCGAAAGTCCGATGGAGGTCACGCTCAAGTTCGACCTCGTGCGCGGCGCGAACCTCTCGATGCCGCGCTTCACCACGTCGGGTCCGGTCTCGCGTCATCTCGACGGCGCCGGCTACGAGGTGACGACCGGCATCGGCCCCGACCTGATGGAAGGTGCCCGCGCCGCGGTGTCGGGGATGATCGACCTTCTTGCCAAGAAGACCGGCATGGCCGCGGTCGACGCCTACATGCTCTGCAGCGTCTGCGGCGATCTCCGCATCAGCGAGATCGTCGACCAGCCGAACTGGGTCGTGTCGTTCTACTTTCCGCGGATCGTGCTCGGCTAGACCGCGAGGTAGGCGCGGGCCAGGCCTTCGTCGGCGGCGAGCGCGGCAACGGGACCGGTAAAGCGGATGCGGCCCTGCTCGATGATCGCCGCGCGGTCCGCGACGCGGAGCGCGAAGCGGAGGTTCTGCTCGGAGAGCAGCACGGCAAGGCCCTCGCGCTTGAGCGCGAGGGTCGCCTCCGCCATCGCGTCGACGACGACCGGCGCCAACCCCTCCGACGGCTCGTCGAGCAGCAGGCAGCGTGGATTGCCCATCAGCGTTCGTGCCACCGTCAGCATCTGCTGCTCGCCGCCGGAAGTCTGACCGGCGCGGCGATCCTCGAGCTCGGCGAGCCTGGGGAACAAGCGATAGACCCGGTCCTCGTCCCATGACGGGGCGTTCGCTCTCGGTGGCTGGCGGCCGACATCGAGGTTCTCGGCGATCGAGAGCCCGGCGAAGACGCGACGATCCTCCGGCACGTAACCGAGCCCGGCGCGGGCGATCTCGTGCGGCGGCGTGCCGTCGATACGTCGACCCTCGAAGGTGACCGAGCCGCCTGTCGGCGCGAGCAATCCCATGATCGCCTTCAGCGTCGTCGACTTGCCGGCGCCGTTGCGGCCGAGCAGCACCAGGATCTCGCCGGGCGCGACCGTGAGATCGATGCCGAACAGCACTTGGGCGCGGCCGTAGGCGGCCTCGAGTCCGGAGACGGTCAGCATCAGGCGCCCGCCTGTCCGAGATAGACTTCGCGCACGCGGACATCGGCGCGGATCGCGGCAGGATCGCCCGAGGCGATCACCTTGCCGCGGTCGAGCACCAGGATGCGATCGGCATGTCCGAAGACCACATCCATGTCGTGCTCGGTGAACAGGACGGCGAGCTTCGCTTCGCGCGCGAGCCCGGCGATCAGGATCATCAGCTGACGGCGCTCGGCCGGCGCCATGCCGGCAGTGGGCTCGTCCATCAGCAGCAGGCGCGGCCGGGTCGCCAGGGCCAGCGCCAGCTCCAGCCGCTTCACGTCGCCATAGGCGAGATCGGCGGCGGGGCGGTCGGCGGCCGCCGCGAGCCCGACGCGGTCGAGCATCTGCACGTCGCGCCCGCGGGCGGCGACCGAGAGGTTCTCGGCGACGGTCATCGAGGCGAAGACCTGGGCGACCTGAAAGGTGCGGCCGAGACCGAGGCGCGCGCGCCGCGATGGCGAGAGGCCGGTGATGTCGGTGCGATCGAGCCGCACCTCGCCGGCATCGACTTTGATCTGCCCACCGATCAGGCCGAAGCAGGTCGACTTGCCGGCGCCGTTGGGGCCGATCATCGCGACCATCTCGCCGGAGGCGACCTCGAGGTCGACACCGTCGATGGCGCGGACGCCGCCATAGCTCTTCGCAAGGCCGGTCGCGGCGAGGAGCGTCATGCGCGCGGCCTCCGCAGCAGGCCCGCGAGTCCGCGCGGCGCGAACAGCACGAGTGCCAGGATCACCACGCCGACCAGAGCCCGCCAGAACTCGATGCGCCGTGCCGCTTCGTCCTGGAGCCAGGTGAAGAGCCCGGCGCCGAGCACGGGGCCGAGCGGTGAGGCAAGGCCGCCGAGGAGCACCATCACCAATCCGTCGACCGAGCGCGGGATCGCCAGCGTCTCCGGCGACAGGCTGCCCTTGGAGTAGACGTAGAGTCCGCCGGCGAGGCCGGCGACGGCGCCCGAGATCACCAGCGCCGTGCGGCGAAGCGCGGGCACGTCGAGGCCGACGGCCTCGGCGCGGGCCTGGGAGTCGCGGGCGGCGCGGATCGCGTAGCCGAGACGCGCGCCCTCGATCCATCGAAGCAGGGCCCAGGCGGCTGCCGCGAGGATCAGGACGAGGAGGTAGTAGCGCCCCTTGTCGGCGACCGCCGCCGCCGGCCAGATGCCGACGAGCCCGTTCGATCCCCCCGTCAGCATGTCCCACTGGAAGGCGAGCGACCAGACAATCTGGGCGAAGGCGAGCGACAGCATCGCGAGATAGACGCCGGAAAGCCGGACCGCGACCAAGCCGAAGACGAGCGCGCCGATCGCCGCCGCCGCCGGTGCCACGGCGAGCGCTGCCGCCATCGGCCAGCCGAGCTTGAGGGCGGCGAGCGCGGTCGCGTAGGCACCGAGCCCGAAGAAGGCGGCATGGCCGAACGAGACGAGGCCGGCCGGCCCGACCAGCCAGCGGAGGCTCGCGGCAAAGAGGGCGAGGATCACGATATCGATCGCCAGGATCAGCGTGTAGCCGCCGAAGAGGAACGGCAGCGCGAGCGCGATCGTGACCGGGATCCATGTGATCGGCAGGATCGCATCGCTGCCCGTGGCGTCGCTCGCACGCGCCGGCGGCTCGGCCCGGCCGAGCAGGCCGTGCGGGCGGAACGCGAGAACCACCGCCATCACCAGGAACTCGATCACCAGCGTCGCCTTCGAGAAGCCGAGGCCGATGCAGAAGGCCTTCAGCTCGGCGATCAGCAGCGAGGCCAGGAACGCACCGGGCAGGCTGCCGAGACCTCCGACCACGACGACGACGAAGGCATCGGCGACGATCGAGAGGTCGAGGGACAGGTTCGCCGGCTCGCGCGGCAGCTGCAGCGCGCCGCCGAGGCCGGCAAGCGTCGATCCCAGCGCGAAAACGAGCGTGAACAGCCGCGCCTGGTCGATGCCGAGCGCCGATGTCATCTCGCGATCCTCGGTCGCGGCCCGGATCAGGCGGCCGAAGCGCGTCCGGTTCAGCAGCAGCCAGAGCCCGGCCATGACCAGGGGCCCGAGCGCGATCAGCAACAGGTCGTATTGCGGCACCGAGCGGCCGAGGATCGAGACCGCCCCGGAAAGCCCGGGCGCGCGCGGGCCCAGGATGTCCTCCGGCCCCCAGATCCAGAGCGCCGCGTCCTTGACGATCAGCACCACCGCGAATGTGGCGAGCAGCTGCAGCAGCTCGGGTGCGGCATAGAGCCGACGAAGGACCACGCGCTCGACCAGGAGGCCGATCGCGCCGACGGCGAGACCGGCGCAGACGACGGCACCCCAGAACCCGATCGGCGTGCGCCCGAAGGCACCGACCAGGGTCACCGCCAGGTAGAGCCCGAGCATGAAGAACGAGCCATGGGCGAAGTTGACGACGCGGGTGACGCCGAAGATCAGCGACAGCCCCGCCGCCACCAGGAACAGCGACGACGCGCCGGCGAACCCAGTCAGCAGATACGAGGCGAACGCCGCTGATGTCATCGCGGAGTAGAGTGGGTTGAATGATCGGAAACCCTCCTCCGGCTTCGCCGGGGGAGGGCAGGGTGGGGGCCGGCTCGATGGGAAAACAGCCGCCGACGATGACGCGGCGCGCACGATCGCTGCGGACGGGCTTGACCGAAGCCGAACGTCGGCTGTGGCGGCGATTGAAGGATCGCCAGATCAACGGATGGCGCTTTCGCCGTCAGCATCCGATCGTGCCCTATGTCGCCGACTTCGCTTGTCTCGAGGCGAAACTGATCATCGAGGTCGATGGTGGTCAGCACAACGAGTCACGCACCGACGTCGTTCGAGATGCCCGCCTGAGGTCTCTTGGTTGGCAGGTACTTCGATTCTGGAACAATGGTGTTTTGAGTAACACGGACGGCGTGGTGCAGGTCATTGCCACCTCGCTCGGCCCCCACCCCAGCTCTCCCCGGCTGAGCCGGGGGAGGGAGTTTGAGGGGGGCGTCGTCGCATTATTCCTTCGGCCGGACCTTCATCACCGCATCGTCGGAGGGCAGGAACTTGGCGCCGTCGGCGAAGCTCCAGTCGACCATGACGCCCTTGCCGTCCTTGAGCGCGAGCTTGCCGACATAGGCGCCCATCGTCGACTGGTGGTCGAGCGCGCGATAGGTGATCAGGCCGAAGGGCGAGGGGAGCTGGAGGCCCTTCATCGCCTCGACCATCTTTTCCTGGTCGAGCGACCCGGCCTTCCTGACGGCTGCGGCGAAGGTGTGGATCGCGGTGTAGCCCACGACCGATCCCAGGCGAGGGTAGTCCTTGAACTTCGCCTGGTAGGCGTCGAGGAACGCCTTGTGCTCGGGCGTCGAGATGCTCTGCCACGGGTATCCCGTCACCACCCAGCCCTCGGGCGTCTCGTCCTTCAGCGGGTCGAGATATTCGGGCTCCCCGCCCAGGAGGTTGATCACCGGGCGGCCCTTGAACAGGCCGCGCAGATTGCCCTCGCGCACGAATTTCGCGAGGTCGGGGCCGAAGAGCGAGGAGAAGATCGCGTCCGGCTTCGCGTCCTCGATCGCCTGGGCGACCGCGCCGGCGTCGATGCGCCCCAGCGCCGGCGCCTGCTCGGCGACGAAATGCACGCCCGGCTGCTTCTCGGCCAGCAGCTTCTTGAACGCCTCGGTCGCCGACTGGCCGTACTCGTAGTTCGGGTAGACGATCGCCCAGCGGGCCTTGTTCGCCTTCAGCGCCTCGGGCACCAGCATCGCGGTCTGCATGTAGGTCGAGGCGCGGAGCCGGAAGGTGTAGCGGTTGCCGTTCTCCCAGACGATCTTGTCGGTGAGCGGCTCGGCGGCGATGAACAGCGTCTTCCGCTGCTTGGCGAAGTCGGCGACGGCGAGGCCGACGTTGGAGGCGAAGGTGCCGGTGAGCGCCGCCACGCCCTCGCGGGTCAGCAGCTCTTCGGCGACGCGGACCGCGTCGCCCGGCGTGCCGCCATCGTCGCGGATGACGATCTCGAGCGGCCGTCCGAGGATGCCGCCAGCGGCGTTGATCTCGGTCCGCGCCAGCTCCATGCCCAACTTGTAGGGTTCGAGGAAAGCCGCGAACACCTTGTAGCTGTTGAGCTCGCCGAGCTTGATCGGCTGCGCCTCGGCTGCGCCGGCGACCAGCGTCGCGGCGAGCACGCCCAGAATGGCCTTCATCTTCATGTGACTCCGCTTGGAAGGGGGGGCGGCTCGCGATCGAGCCGCGCGCGGCCCCCTATGGGCCGACGATCTCTACTTCGAAGCGGAGGGACTAAAGCCGACTTCCCATTTCATGTCGACCGCAGGCGTTGTCTTAATTCTGTCATATCAACCCCCTAGGAACGAGGGGCTGAAAACACCAGAAGTTTCTTTGGCTTGCCGGGCCGGGAGTATATTAGAGGCGGTCGAATGGGGTCGCCGGCCCGTCTGCGGCCCAGGCCAGGGTGTCGAAAGAAGAAATGAAGGCGCTGAATCCGATCGTGATCTCCGGACGCGAGGTCCTGCCCCTTATCGAGGGCGGCAAGGGCATCGCCGTGTCCAATGGCGAGAGCTCCGGCGCCTGGGCGGCCGCGGGCGGGATCGGGACGTTCTCCGGCGTCAACGCGGATTCGCGCGACGCGGCTGGCAACGTCATTCCTTGGATCTATCACGGCAAGACCCGGCGCGAGCGCCACGAGGAGCTGATCGCCGCCTCGATCAAGGGCGGCATCACCCAGGCACGAATCGCGCACGAGGCGGCGAACGGCCAGGGCCGCATCCACATGAACGTGCTCTGGGAGATGGGGGCGGCCGAGCGCGTGCTCCATGGCATCCTCGAGGGCACCAAGGGCCTGATCCACGGCGTCACCTGCGGCGCCGGCATGCCCTATCGCCTGGCCGAGCTGTGCGAGAAGTACGGCGTCTATTACTATCCGATCGTTTCCTCGGCCCGCGCCTTCCGCGCGCTCTGGAAGCGTGCCTATCACAAGTTCCAGGACTGGCTCGGCGCCGTGGTCTACGAGGATCCGTGGCTCGCCGGCGGTCACAACGGCCTCTCCAACGTCGAGGACCCGGAGAAGCCGGAAGATCCCTACCCGCGCATCCGCGAGCTGCGCCGGGTCATGAACGAGGTCGGGCTGGTCAGCACGCCGATCGTCATGGCCGGCGGCGTCTGGTACCTGCGCGAATGGGAGCATTTCCTCGACAATCCCGAGGTCGGCCCGGTGGCGTTCCAGTTCGGCACGCGCCCGCTGCTGACCCAGGAGAGCCCGATCTCGGAGGCCTGGAAGAAGAAGCTGATGACGCTGAAGGAAGGCGACATCTGGCTCAACCGCTTCAGCCCGACCGGCTTCTATTCGTCAGCGGTCAAGAACCCGTTCCTGATGGACCTGAAGGCCCGCTCGGAGCGGCAGGTCGCCTATCAGACCCACATGGTCGCGGACCATGACACGTCCTTCAAGGTCGGTGCCCGTGGCCGCGAGGTGTTCCTCACCGCGCATGACGCCGAGCGCGCCCGCGAATGGGTCGCGGCGGGCTACACCGAGGCGCTGCGCACCCCGGACTCGACCCTGATCTTCGTCGATGCGCCGACCGCGGCGGTGATCCACAAGGACCAGGTCGACTGCATGGGCTGCCTCTCGGCCTGCGGCTTCTCGAACTGGGCCCAGAACGAGGAAGGGACGACCGGCAAGAAGGCCGACCCCCGGTCCTATTGCATCCAGAAGACCCTGCAGGCGATCAGCCATTCCGAGGACTGCGAGCATCAGCTCATGTTCGCCGGCCACAACGCCTACCGCTTCGCCGACGACCCGTTCTATGCCGGGGGCTTCATCCCCACGGTGGGCCAGCTGGTCGGCCGCTTGACGACCGGCGACTGACGGCGCAAGGCTTCAGGCATGACGACTGCCCTGACCGATATCCGTCCGTTTTCCGAGCCGCTCGAGCGCTTGAAGCGGGCCGGCCTGCGCCCGACCCGCCAGCGCCTGGCGCTGGCGCGACTCCTGTTCAGCCGGGGCGACCGTCATGTATCGGCAGAGCAGCTGCACGCCGAGGCCAAGACCGCCCGCGTCGTGGTGTCTCTGGCGACCGTCTACAACGCGCTCAACCAGTTCACCCGTGCGGGCCTCCTGCGGGAGGTCGTGGTCGAGGCCGGGCGCTCCTACTTCGACACCAACACCTCCGACCATCATCACGTGCTCGCGATCTCTACGGGCAGCCTCATGGACATTCCCGCGGGCACGCTCGCGGTTTCCGGCCTGCCCGAGGTGCCGGACGGGCTGGAAGTCGAGCGGGTGGACGTCGTCGTGAGGCTGCGCCCGAAGGCCTAAGCCTCCGCGTTCCGGCTCCTTGCGAATTGTTTTAGATCAATTCTAAAAACATTGACGACCTGAATACCGCTTCCTAGAATTTGTGCCGGTGGGGGCCTTTCGCCTCCCTGACAGTTCGAGGAGGAACACATGGCAGCACTGAAGGGCTCGAAGACCGAGGCCAATCTGAAGGCCGCTTTCGCCGGCGAGAGCCAGGCGAACCGGCGCTATCTCTATTTCGCCCAGAAGGCGGACGTCGAGGGCTACAACGACGTGTCGGCGGTCTTCCGCTCGACCGCCGAAGGCGAGACCGGCCACGCGCACGGCCATCTCGAGTTCCTCGAGGCCACCGGCGACCCGGCCACCGGGCTCCCGATCGGCTCGACCGCCCAGAACCTGAAGGCGTCGATCGCCGGCGAGACCCACGAGTACACCGACATGTACCCGGGCATGGCGCGCACCGCGCGCGAAGAGGGCCACGCCGAGATCGCCGACTGGTTCGAGACGCTGGCGAAGGCCGAGAAGAGCCACGCCGGCCGCTTCCAGAAGGCCCTCGACGGCCTGTCGTAAGTTCTTCGAGACGCGCGGGGGCCGGGGGGCTCTCGCGCGTCTTCGTCCCCGGAGGAGCCGAGTTCATGCGCGAAGGCAGCCTGGAGCCGCCGGTTCGTCACCCGCTCGATTGGAACAGCCCGGAATTCTATGACGAAGCCCTGCTCGACAAGGAGCTGCGTCGCGTCTTCGACATCTGTCACGGATGTCGCCGCTGCTTCAATCTCTGCGATTCCTTCCCGCGTCTGTTCGATCTAATCGACGCCGCCGGCGACGCCGAGATGGAAGGTGTCGCGAGCAGCGACTTCAAGCAGGTGGTCGACGCCTGCACGCTCTGCGACCTCTGCTTTATGACCAAGTGTCCCTATGTGCCGCCGCACGAGTGGGACCTCGATTTCCCGCACCTGATGCTTCGCTATCGCGCCATCGAGGCGAAGAAGCGCGGCGTGCCGCTGGTCGACAAGCAGCTGACCGAGACCGACCGCAACGGCGTCGTCGCCGGCATGGTCGCGCCCGTCGCCAACTGGGCGACCGACCGCGGCAACCGGCTGACGCGCGGATTGATGGAGAAGGTCGGCGGCGTCCATCGCGACGCCGACCTGCCCAAGTTCCACGGCAAGACCTTCGCCAAGCGCGCCAAGGAATCGCCCCCCGAAATTTCGGCCACGGCGCCGGCGCGCGGCCGCAAGGCGGTGCTCTACGCAACCTGCTTCGTCAACTACAACAACCCGGCGATCGGCGAGGCGGCTCTCGGCGTGCTCGCCCGCAACGGCGTCGAGTGCGAGGTGGTCTATCCCGAGTGCTGCGGCATGCCGCAGCTCGAGCACGGCGATCTGCCGAAGGTCGCGGCGAAGGCCAAGAACGTCGCCCGCGCGCTGATGCCCTATGTCGAGAAGGGCTACGACATCGTGGCGCTGGTGCCTTCCTGCGCCCTGATGCTCAAGTTCGAGTGGCCGCTGCTGCTGCCGGACGACCCTTCGATCAAGAAGCTCTCCCAGGCGACCTTCGACGTCAGCGAGTACGTCGTCGACATCGCCAAGCGCGAGGGGCTGGCGCCGGGCCTCACCCCCCTCGACGGCGGCGTCACGCTGCACCTCGCCTGCCATGCGCGTGCCCAGAACATGGGCCCGAAGGCGGCCGAGATGCTGCGCCTGGTTCCCGGCGCGCAGGTCGCGATCGTGGAACGCTGCTCGGGCCACGGCGGTTCCTGGGGCGTCATGCTCGAGAACTTCGAGATTGCCCTCAAGGTCGGGAAGCCCGTCGCCCAGCAGGCGGCGAAGCTTGCGCGCAAGCACGTCGCCTCCGAATGCCCGCTGGCGGCCTCGCACATCCTGCAGGGAATGGAGCGCCTCGAAGGCGTCGAGGCCCCGGCCGAGGCGCTGCATCCGATCCAGCTCTTCGCCCGCGCCTACGGAGTCGCCTGAGGCCATGAAGCGCGAGATCGCCAAGGCCGATCTTCTGCCGGCGGCGGAGTACCTGAAGGTCCGGAAGGAAGAGCGCGCCCGCGTGGTCGCGCTCAAGAAGAACCGCCGGCTCGAGGTCGGGCCCTTCGCGACGTTCTACTTCGAATCCTGGGACACGATGTGGCTGCAGATCCAGGAGATGCTCTACATCGAGAAGGGCGGGGACGAGCAGATCCCGGGCGAGCTGGAGGCCTACAACCCGCTGATCCCGAAAGGCAGCGAGCTGGTGGCGACCGTGATGTTCGAAATCGACGACCCGCTGCGCCGCGCGCGCGTCCTGGCGCGGCTCGGTGGCGTCGAGGCGACGGGCTTCATCGAGATCGGCGGCGAGCGCATTCGCGGCAAGGCCGAAGAGGACCAGGACCGCACCAACGCCGAAGGCAAGGCCTCCAGCGTGCAGTTCATCCGTTTCGCCTTCAGCCCGGCGCAGATCGCCAAGTTCAAGACCGCGGGGACGCAGGTGCTGGTAGGATTCGACCACCCCGAGTACGGCCACCTCGCGGTGATGCCGGAAGCGACGCGCGACGCGCTCTCCAAGGACTTCGCGTAAATCCGGGTTCGCCTTGACCGCCTGATCTGCTCGTCGGCACTATTTCCGAAAGGAAAGCGGAGCCTCCCGATGCCCCTGGCGCTGACCCCGGCCGAAGCCCGAAAGTACGACGAGACCGGCTATCACTTCCCGATCAAGGCCTTCTCGGCCGGTGAGGCCGACGGCTTCTACCGGAAACTGGTCGAGTCCGAGCAGAAGCTCGGCGGGCCGTTCAAGGGGCGCTTCAACCAGAAGTGCCACCTGCTGTTCCCGTGGCTCTACGACATCGTCACCAGCGACCGGATCCTCGACGCGGTCGAGCCGATCCTAGGTCCCGACGTCTTCTGCTGGTCGGCCGGCTTCTTCCACAAGCGGCCGGGCGACGGCAACTATGTCTCCTGGCACCAGGACGCGACCTATTGGGGCCTCTCCTCGCCCGACGTGCTGACCGCCTGGGTCGCCTTCACGCCCAGCACCCCTGAGTCCGGCTGCATGCGGGTGGTGTCCGGCACGCACAAGACCCAGCTCGCGCACCAGGACAAGTTCGACGACGCCAACATGCTCTCGCGGGGCCAGGAGATCGCGGCAAAGGTCGACGAGAACGAAGCCATCGACATCGTACTGCAGCCCGGCGAGATGTCGCTGCATCACGTGCTGCTGGTCCATGGATCGGGCGTCAACAAGGCCAAGCTGCCGCGCGTCGGCTTCGCGATCCGCTACATCCCGACCCGGCTCAGCCAGAACGGCATCGCGCGCACCAGCGCCACGCTCGCTCGCGGCAAGGACAACTACAACCACTTCGATCACGAGGCGAAGCCCGAAGGCGACCTGCATCCGGCCGCGGTCGAGCGCCATCGCCAGATCACCGAGGCGCAGCTGAACGTGCTCTATGCCGGCGCGGCGCAGGCGGGCAAGCGCACGGACGCCGACATCGCGGCGCAGAAGCGGGTGGCCGGCGGCATGTAGCCGCCGACCCGGTCACTGCTTGGCGTTGAAGACCTTGTGGGCGCGGGCGACGAGGCCCATCAGCTCTCGCCCCACGGTGCCGCCGTCGTCGAGGATCTTGTGACGGACGGCGGTGCGGAAGGCGACCAGATGCGCCTTCACGAATTCCATGAACTTGTTCGAGACCAGGTACTCGCCGCCGGTGTAGTGCGCGAGCGAGCGCGAGACCGCGCTCATCAGCGTGAAGCCTGCGGCCGACGAATCCTGCGCCGCCTGGGTCGCGGTCGAGTTGATGCGCACCCGCGCGCCGCCGAAGGGGTCGCGGCCGAACTCGTCGAAATCGCCGTCCAGCCGCTCTGAGTAGTTGTTCATCGCCTCGGCCGCCCGTTCGCGCGAGGCGGCGACGGCGGAGATCGCCTTCCGGACCGCATCGGCCGGAAGCGCGCGGGGCTTGCCGTCGTGCAGATGCTCGAAGGCGATGACCAGCGCGCCGTCGTCGACGGTGAAGCGGAAGGGATCGTCGACCCTATGGATCCGTGTGTCCGTCGTGTAGCGGCGCTCGACGGAGTCGGCATCGCTCCGGGTGCGCCGGTCGGGGCCGACATAGGTCGAGGTCACGAAGAAGCGGCGCGGCCTCAGCACCGTGCGCTCGACCGCTCCCATCAGGCGCTCGCGGTTGAACGGCTTGGTCAGGAAGTAGTCGGCGCCGCAGTCGATCGAGCGCCGGACCTGGTCGGCGGTGAAGATCGGCGAGGTGACGATCACTGGGAGCGCCGGCGTCGTCGAAGTGACGTCGGTCCGGATCCATTTCAGGAGGTCGAAGCCGAGCTCGCCTTCGTTGCCGAACTCGATGATCGCCAGATCGTATTTGAGCGCGCCTTCGGTCAGGCGCTCGCGCGCGACATTCAGCGATTCGGTACCGTCGACGGAACCGATCCGGGTCGCCTTGAAGAGATCACCGATCTCCTGGACCAGCGCGGAACTGCGGTCCACCACCAAGGTCCGGATGCTCGGTCCGATCGGATCCTGCATTCTCGATCCAGCACGACGAGAGGGTGGGCGAAAAAACCACAGCCGGACCTGGGGTGCAAGACCCTTGTCCCGAGTGGGCTATTCCCGCTCCGCCTTGTCTAAATGCGGCTTCAGCCGGCCGGTGATCCAGAGCCCGAACATGCGGAAATCGCTAACCAGGGACCACCATGGGTGGGTGAAGGTCGCCGGTCGGTTCCGCTGAATCGTGGCGTGCGCGACCCAGGCAAAGAGGTAGCCCGAGAGGATCGCAGCCGGCACGAAGCGCCAATCGCCTAGGAAAAGAGCGACTCCTAGGAGGATGAGGGCGAGTCCGGTGCCGACATAGTGGAGCGCGCGGGTCAGCGGCCGGCCATGCTCCCGGAGGTATCGGGGCCAGAAGGCGGTGTAGCTCGGCGACCGTCCGTCCATGCCCGATTGTCCCGCCTCGGGCCGCGCTTGTCACCTTGCCTCGGCGGGTAGGGAAGCCTAGATAGCGCCCACACCTGAAGAATCGAGGCGAGTGATGGGCTACAGGCTGGCGGTGGTCGGCGCGACCGGCAATGTCGGGCGCGAAATGCTGAAGACGCTGGCCGAGCGCGATTTCCCGGCGGACGACGTCGTGGCGCTGGCCTCCGAGCGTTCGATCGGCAGCGAGGTCAGCTACGGCGAAGACCAGACGATCAAGGTCCAGGATCTGGCGAGCTTCGACTTCAAGGGCATCGACCTCGTCCTGTCCTCGCCAGGTGCCAAGGTCTCCGCCGTCCATGCGCCCCGAGCCGCCAAGGCAGGCGCCGTCGTGATCGACAACACCTCCCACTTCCGTATGGACCCGGATGTGCCGCTGGTGGTGCCGGAAGTGAATCCTGAGGCGCTGTCGGGCTACGGCAAGCGCAACATCGTCGCCAACCCGAACTGCTCGACCATCCAGATGGTGATGGCGCTGAAGCCGCTGCACGATCTCGCCCGGATCAAGCGGGTGGTGGTCGCGACGTATCAGTCGGTTTCGGGTGCCGGCCGCGAGGCGATGGACGAGCTGTTCAACCAGACCCGTGGCATCTACGTGAACGATCCCATCGTGAAGGAACGCTTCACCAAGCAGATCGCCTTCAACGTCATTCCCCACATCGACGTCTTCATGGACGACGGCTCGACCAAGGAGGAATGGAAGATGGTGAACGAGACCAAGAAGATCCTCGGCCGCGAGATCCAGGTGGCCGCGACCTGCGTGCGCGTGCCGGTCTTCGTCGGCCATGCCGAGGCGGTCAACGTCGAGTTCGAGCACGCGATCGACGAGCGGACCGCGCGCCAGACCCTGAGCAAGTCACCGGGACTCTCGGTGATCGACCGCCGCGTCGACGAAGGCTACGTGACCCCGGTCGAGGCCGCCGGCGAGGACAATGTCTATGTCAGCCGCATCCGCCGCGATCCCTCGGTAAGGCATGGCCTGCAGATGTGGGTCGTCGCCGACAACCTCAGGAAGGGCGCGGCGTTGAACGCGGTGCAGATCGCCGAAGCGCTGATCAAGGGGCCGCTGAAGGCAAAGGCGGCCTAGACAGCCTTCCGGCACCACCGCCGCCACAGCGCGCGATAGGCACGCTCGATCCGGCGGGCACGAGCCGCGCCGTCGGTCAGCGGCGCCAGTGCCGATCTCAGCGCCGAGCGTTCGGTCGACAGCCGTGCGTGATCCTGGACGAGCGCCGCTGCCGTCGCCACATAGGCGGCCCCGTCGGCGGCAATCCACTCCTCCCGGCCGATGCCGGCCAGGATCGCCGAGGTCCAGCGCTCGGCCATCGACCGGCCCGCCAGCGTCACGACAGGCACGCCCATCCACAGCGCCTCGAAGCTCGAGGTCGAGCCCGAGAACGGCCAGGTGTCGAGCACGACATGGGCGTCGCGATAGAAGGCGAGGTGGCTCGCCGCCGACGCTTCGCCGGCGACGAACTCGATCCGCCCCGCCGGCAGCGCCTGGGCGATCTCGGCCTTGAGGCTCGCATCGTCGAAGGCCGTCCGGTAGCGCAGCCGGAGCCGAGCCTCGGGCACCGCCTCGAGCACACGCGCCCACAGGGACAGTGTCGTCGGGTTCAGCTTGGCCGGATTGGCCGCGGCGGCGAAGACGGGCGCCCCCTCCGGCAGGGAAGGCGCCGGCGCGTCGGCGATCGGCTGATGGAGATAGAGATCGGGAAGACGGAGCACGCGCTCGCTGAAGCGATGCCGCTCGTCGCGAGGAACCAGATGAAGATCGGCGATCAGGGCGTCGATCGCGGCGATGCCGCTGGTTCCGCCGTCATGCAGGCTGATCTGCACGGGCGCGCAGCGGCGGGCGGCAACCTCGAGCCGGTTGGTGTCGAAGGAGCCGGCGACGAAGACGGCGATGTCGATGCCGTCCTTCCGCAGCGTGCGCGCCAAGGCCTCGTCGTCGAGGCCGACGGTCGAATGCCAGGGGCCGAGCTTCTTGAATTCCTCGGTGACGTCATCCTCGCGCGCGACCTCGCCGTAGAGGCGAGGCTCGATGCGGGATCGATCATGCGCCGAGATCAGCGGCATCAGGCTGCGGGCGACCGGATGGTCGCGGAAGTCCGACGACAGGTAAGCGACGCGCAGACGACGATGCGGCTCGGACGCGGTGCGCCAGCGCGGTGCCGGGGCGGAGACAGGGGCCAAGCGGCGCCGTACCGCCGCCGCGAGACCGGGATCGAGCCCCGGCGCGTAGAGCAGCATCGCGCGGACGGACTTTCGCGCCGACTCCGACGACTCCGTCGCAAGCCGGCGGCGTGCGATCGCAAGCGCTTCGTCCGGACGGCCGAGGGCGAGGAGTCCCTGCGATACGTGCCCCAAGGCTGTCGCGGTCGCCGGCTGCAGCGCCAGGATGCGACGCTGATAGCCGAGGCCGCGATCCAGCCGTCCCGCCTCCCGCCAGGCGACGGCGAGGTTGCCGAGCAGCGCCATGTCCTGGGGCATGGCGTGGAGCGCGCTCTCGAAGCCGGCGATCGCACCGGCCGGATCGCCGGCGAGGAGGCGTGCCTCGCCAAGGCCGCGCAGGCTCGCCGGGAGTCCGGGCGATACCGCGAGCGCACGCATGTGCCAGGCCCCGGCACGCTGCGGGCTGCCGAGGGCGGCGGTGATCGTGCCGATCCCTGCCAGGGCGGACGGGATGCGGGGATCCAGCGCCAGCGCACGCCGGAACGAGCCGGCGGCCGCGCCGACCTCCCTTTCCGCCAGCAGGGCCTCGCCGAGATGTCCATGCACCTCGGCGACCAGGGGCGCCTGCCTGAGCGCCGCGCGGAACCGGGTCGCGGCTTCGGCGGCCCGGTCGAGGATCAGCAGGATGCGCCCGAAATTGTTCTGCGCCTCGGCATAGTCCGGCTTGTGCCGGACGGCCGCCGACAGCCGCTCGATCGCGAGCTTGGCATCGCCGCGCTGGAAGGCGACGAGGCCGGCGATGTGGAGGGCGGTCGCGTCGCGCGGGCTCTGCTTCAGCACCGACGCGACGGTCGCTTCCGCCTCGTCCAGGCGCCCCTCCTGGAAAGCGGCGAAACCCTGCTCCAGCCGTGGATCGGACGCGCCCAGCTTCGCCTGGGCCCGCCTCTCGTGACGGTTCATGCGCGAGTCTTGAGCGCGAGCCTGAGGCTGCCGCCGGCCTGGGCCAGTGCCTTGTCTGCGGCTTCCGGCGATAGGCCCCCGATCACCAGCACGGCCGGCTTCACCCGGCCGGCGCAACGCTGGAGCGCATCGCGCGCGGCACTCTCGGGGGCGCCGGTCATCTCCATCAGCATCCGCTCGCTGCGCTTCCTGAGCTTGATGTTGGTGGCACGCAGGTCGACCATGTAGCCGTCGTGGACGCGGCCGAGCCTGGTCATCACCAGGGACGAGAGCAGGTTGAGCGTCGCCTTCTGGGCGGTGCCGGCCTTCATCCGGGTCGAACCGCCGATCGCCTCGGCGCCCGTATCGAGCAGGATCGGAAGTTCCGCTGCCGCCAGCAGCGGCGCCGCGGGGTTGTTGGCGATGCCGATCCCGAGCGCGCCGGCGGCCCGTCCGGCCTCGATCGCGGCGATGGTGTAGGGCGTGGTGCCGCTGGCGGCGACCGCGATCACCGCATCCTTCGCCGTCACCTTGGCGTTCTGTATATCGCGCCTGCCGGCCTCGCGGTCGTCCTCCGCCCCTTCGACGGCGCGGGTCAGCGCCTTCTCGCCGCCGGCGATCAGGTAGACGACGCGGTCGTCCGGCCAGTCGAAGGTCGGCATCAGCTCGACGCCGTCGAGAAGGGCCAGGCGGCCGGAGGTGCCGGCGCCGACATAGACGAGGCGGCCGCCGTCTCGCATCCGCTTGGTCACCGCCTCGGCGGCTGCCTCGATCTGGGGCACGGCAGCGCGGACGGCGGCGATGGCCGCCATCTGGCCTTCGACGAAGACGTCCAGGATGTCGCGGCTCGGCCAGGCATCCAGGCCGTGATAGCGAGCGCCGACGGATTCGGTGGACATGCGACTCCCGGATTCGGTAAGGCGCGCATGCTACCATCCGGTGGGAATGGCTGGAACCGTGACACCTCGTCTTCTGACCGAGGCGCTCGAAGCGCCCGACCGCGTCGCCCGACAGCTCGCCGCCAACAACGGCGCGATCGCCGAGGTCGTGCGTCGCCTCAGGTCCAAGCCGCCGCGCTTCATCGTCACCGGTGCGCGCGGCTCGTCCTCGCATGCCGCCCGCTTCGGCAAGTACCTGATCGAGACGCGGCTCGGCATCTTCACCGCCGCTTCGGCGCCGTCGGTCTCGACGCTCTACAGGACGCCGATGAAGCTCGACGGCGCGCTGTTCCTCTCGGTCTCCCAGTCCGGCCGCAGTCCCGACCTGGTGGTCCAGGCCGAGGCGGCGAAGGCGGCGGGCGCGATGACGGTGGCGCTCGTCAACGACGTCGAGTCGCCGCTGGCGAAGGTGTCCGACTGCGTCGTGCCGCTGGGCGCGGGCGCGGAGACCAGCGTCGCCGCGACCAAGTCGTTCATCACTTCGCTGACGGCGCTGACCCAGCTCGTCGCGGTCTGGGCCGGCGACAAAATGCTCATGGACGCGATGGAGCGTCTGCCGGTCGCGCTGGCGCAAGCGGCGAAGACCGACTGGGAGCTCCCGCTCGGCAAGGCCGCGTCGTTCTTCGTGGTCGGCCGGGGCCTGGGCTTCGCGATCGCTTCCGAGGCGGCGCTCAAGCTGAAGGAAGTGCTCGGCCTCCATGCCGAGGCCTATTCCAGTGCGGAGGTTTTGCACGGGCCCGTGACGCTGGTCGAGCCGGGCTTTCCGGTATTGGCCTTCGTCCAGGACGACGAGGCAAAGCCGTCGATGGAAGACACGCTCGCCAAGGTCGCCGAGAAGGGCGCTTTCGTGACGCGCGTGCCGAGGGGCGCCGCACCGCTGCATCCGGCGCTCGACCTGATCCTCGAGGCGCAGGTGTTTTATCCCTGGGTGGCCAGGGCCGCGGTCGCGCGCGGGATCGACCCGGACCATCCGCGCCATCTCCGCAAGGTCACGGAGACGCTGTGAAAGCGCTCACCGGCGCCCGCGTCTTCGACGGCGAGACGATCCGCGCCGGCCTCGCGGTGCTGATCGAGGGCGAGAGTGTCGCAGCCGTGGTGCCCGACGGCGACACGCCCAAGGGCGTGGAGCGCATCGCCATCGACGGCCTGCTGGCACCGGGCTTCGTCGACCTGCAGGTCAATGGCGGCGGCGGCGTGCTGTTCAACGCGACGCCGACGGCCGACGCGATCCGCGCCATCGGGGCCGCCCATCGAGCTTGTGGAACGACCGGCTTTCTCGTCACCTTCATCACCGACTCGACCGAGAAGATGGCCGCCGCCGTCGAGGCGACGCGCCAGGCGCTCGATGCGCGGGTGCCGGGCCTGCTCGGCATCCATCTCGAAGGACCCTTCCTCAATCCGGCGAAGCGCGGCATTCACGACGTCCAGTACGTGAGAGCGCCGAACCAGGGCGATCTCGTGCTGCTGGACGAGCTGCCGGTCGGCCGCACGTTGGTCACGCTGGCACCGGAACAGGCACCGGGGGGACTGATCGAGCGGCTGACCCGCGCCGGCGTGATCGTCGCCGCCGGCCACACGGATGCCGACTACGACCAGGCGATGTCGGGGTTCGCCAGGGGCATCGCCGGCGTGACGCACCTGTTCAACGCCATGACGCCGCTGGCCTCGCGGGCGCCGGGCATGGTCGGCGCCGCGCTCGATCACAAGCCGGCCTGGTGCGGGCTCATCGTCGATGGCCATCACGTACACCCGGCGGTTCTGCGTGCCGCCATCTCGGCCAAGCCGAAGGGCACGATGATCCTGGTCACCGACGCGATGCCGCCGGCCGCCGGCGGTCCTGCCGCCTTCGATCTCGGCGGCCGGCCGATCCGCGCCGAGGGCGGACGCCTCGTCGGTGCCGACGGTACTATCGCCGGTGCAGACCTCGACATGGCGCGCGCAGTGTCGAACGCGGTTGGGATGCTGGGACTCGATCTCGAGGAGGCGCTGCGCATGGCGTCGCTCTATCCGGCGCGCGCCCTCGGCCTCGACGATCGCGGCCGCATCGCGGCGGGACAGCGCGCAGATCTCGTCCTGCTCGACAGCAAGCTCCGGGTCACCGACACCTGGATCGGCGGGGAACGTGGCGACCGATGATGCGCCACGCCGCCTGCATCTCGCCGCGCGGCGGCTTGCCGCGCTCGACCTTGCCGAGCGAGGGCTGAAGCGGCGGCCGGACGATCCGGCCTGCCATGCCTGGCGCGCCGATCTCCTTAAGGCGCTCGACCTGCCGAACACGCTCGCTCGGCGGGGCGGAGCGGTGGACCTGGCGGAATCCTGTCTCGATCCCTTTGCCGATATCGGCAGCCCCGAGATCGAGAGCGCGGCGCTCTATCTCGCGCAGTTCGATCCGGATATCGACGATGCAAAGCTGGTCGCGGCACATCGCGCCTGGGCGCGACGACATGCTGATCTGCTGGAGCGCTTCGCGCACGAGCCCGTGCCGCGCAAGACGCTCCGCGTCGGCTATGTCTCCGCCGATCTCGGCAACCATCCGGTCGGGCGCCTGCTGCTGTCGACGCTGCCGCGCCACGATCCGTCATCTGTCGAGGTCTACGTCTATTCCGATCGGCTCAACGAGGATGAGATCACCGAACGGTTCCGCGTGCCGGCCGAGGCATGGCGGCGGACATCCGATCTCGACGATGTGGCACTCGCCCGCCGCATCCATGGCGACGGCATCGACGTGCTGGTCGATCTCGCCGGCCATACCTGGGGGAACCGGCTGCTCGCCTTCGCACGAAAGCCGGCCCCAGTGCAGGTGTCGTTCCTGGGGTATGGCGCGACGACCGGCCTGACGGCGATGGATGCGGCGATCTCCGATCCCTGGGAGGCGCCGACCGGGGCACACTTCACCGAGACCGTTCATCGCTTGGCCTCGGGGCGGCTGATGGCGCCGAAGCTTCGCAGCCGTTCCCGTGCCGGGCGGCCGATGTTTGGCTCGCTCAACAAGCTCGCGAAGATGTCGCCGCCGGTGATCGCGCTTTGGGCCCGGCTGCTGAACGACGTGCCGGAGGCCCGCCTGCTGCTGCAGACGGCGGGGCTGGACCAGCCTTGGTTGCGCAGCCTGGTCGCAGATGCCTTCGCCGCCCATGGCATCGCCGAGCATCGGCTCGATTTGCGCGGCGCGGTCCCAAACGGCTTGCACCTCAAGACCTATGACGAGATCGATGTCGCGCTCGACCCGTTCCCGTTCTCGGGCGGCATGACGACCCAAGAGGCCCTGGCAGCGGGTGTGCCGGTGGTTACGTTTCCCGGCGAACGACCGCTGTCGCGACAGACGCTGTCGCTGCTGATGCGGACGGGCTTGAGCGACCTGGTCGCCCGCGATGCCGACGACTATGTGCGGATCACCGCCGAGTCCGTCGGTCGCGTTCTCCCCGACTCCGAGCCGCGCGTGCGGCAGGCACGCGAGCTGGAGGCGGCCTACCGTCAGCTCTGGGAGAAGCGCCTCGGCTCCAGGCCTGAGTGAAACCAGGTGATGAAGCCGACGATATCGTAGACGGGAAGGTTCAGCGCCTTCCGGAGAGCGGCCGAGTAGGGCGCCATGTTCGTGCATTCGAGCACCAGGGCGCCGACGTCGGGATGCCTCGCGACCAGGGTGCGGCCGGCATCGAGCAAGTCCTGCTCCGCCGCGGCGATGTCGAGCCGCTCCTCGTTGCCGATCAGCACGCGTGTGAACTCGCGGCCACTCTCCGTTCCGACGATGGGCGTGTCAGAAGGCGCGCCGGCGGCCTTCAGGTGATCGGGCGTCAGGGAGCGCGCGTCGACGGTCAGCACGCCGACGCGCTTTCCCGGCGGCAGGGTCGCCTGGACCATCGGGATCTGCATCAGGCTCGACGTCGCAACCGGCACCTTCACGCGTGCGGCGAGCTCGGCCTGGAACAGGGAGAGGAAGCCGCAGTTGGTGGTGATGGCGTCGGCGCCGAGCCGGACCAGTTCCTCGGCGGCATCGAGGAAGGCCGGAAGCAGCCCTTCCGCGCGGCGGCGCACCACGCGCTCGGGCGAGGCGTCGCGGACGACCTTGTAGAGGACGGGGAAGGGCCAAGTCTGCGCGTTGCCCATGTCGCCGTTGATACGCGGGAAGCGCGCCTCCAGCATCAGAATGCCGAGGCGGGCGCCGTAGATCGCCTTGCCTCCGGTGGCGATGCTCACGCCACCCACTCCGAGACCGGCGCCTTGGCGTCCTGCAGTGGCTGCGCGATCACGTCGACGAGGGTCGGGCCGCTGGTCTCGACCGCGCGCTTCAAGGTCGCCTGCAGCTCGTTCGGGTCCTCGACCCGCCACGCCTTGACGCCGAAAGCCTCGGCGACGCGGGCGTGGTCGGTGCGGTCGAAGTCGACGGAGAAGTAGCGCTCGCCGAAGCCGTATTTCTGACCGGCCTTGATCCAGCCGAACACGGCGTTGGAGACGACGACGAAGGTGATCGGCAGCTTGAGCCGGACCACCGTCTCCATCTCTCCGGCGGTGAAGCCGAAGCTGCCGTCGCCCATGACCGCGACGACCTTCTTGTCCGGCCGTCCGATCTGGGCGCCGATGGACGCCGACATCGAGTAGCCGAGGGCGCCGTGCGCCCGGTTGGTGATGAAGTGGCGGCCGGGGCGACGCACCTCGTAGTGCGCGGAGAAGTAGGGGCAGGGCGTGCCGGGATCGGCGACGATCACCGCATCCTCCGGCAGCACCGACTGCAAGGCCGCGATCAGTCGCTCGGGCCGGATCGGCGCGTCGGTCGAGCGCGCCAGCTCCTCGAACTTGGCGCGCTTCTTCGCCTTCAGCGAAGCGAGCACCGCGCGCGGGTCGTGTCCGGCCTTGTGTCCGGCGACCGCGGCGACGAGCGCGCCGAGGGCGAGCTTGGCGTCGCCGGCGACAGCGGCGTCGGTGCGATAGTTGACGCCGATGGTCGCCGGGTCGACGTCGATATGGACGATCTTCGCCTTGCCCGGCGCCGGATGGCGCCAGCGTTCGGTGGTGACCGAGCCGGCACGGCATCCGATGAACATCACGAGGTCGGCGGCCTCCACCGCCTCGCGGGTCTCGACCGAGCCGCCGTTGGAGCCGACGACGCCAAGGCCGAGAGGATGGGTCTCGGGGATCGAGCCCTGGCCGGAGACAGTGGTGGCGACGGCCGCGCCGAGCGCCTCGGCGAGCGCGAGAAGCTCAGGCTCCGCGCCTGATATCACCACGCCGCCGCCGCAGATGAAGATGGGACGCTTGGCCGACCTCAGCAGGGAAGCCGCTTCGGCGACCGCATCGGGGTCGGGCCCAAGGCGCCGCGCCGGGAAAGTGCCGAGCGAGGCATCCGCCCAGATCTCGGCTTCGTCGACCGGCTCCTTCTGCACGTCGAAGGGGAAGCTGAGATGCGCCGCGCCGGGCCGGCCGGTCGTCATCTGGGTGAAGGCGGCGCGGACGTAGCGGGGTAGCTTGCCGGCGCGGTCGATCACGCGCGTGAACTTGGCGAGCGGCCGGAACAGGCCTTCCTGGTCGAGCTCGGTCAGCGCGAAGCGGCCGCGCGAGGTGGTGGCGACATCCGTGGTGATCGCCAGCACCGGAATCGAGGACTCGTTCGCTTCGACCACGCCCGGCAGGATGTAGGTGGCGCCGCCGCCGCTCGGCCCCTCGCAGACGCCGACCTTGCCGGTGACGCGCGCATAGGCGTCCGCCATGTAGGCAGCCGAGCGCTCGTCGCGGGCGAGGATGTGGCGCATCGAGCCGCCGATGCGCTGGAAGGCGTCGTAGAAGGGAAGGCTGGTGTCGCCGCAGAGGCCGAAGACATGGCGAACGCCATGCGCTTCGAGCATGCGCACCATCGCCTCGGCGCCGGAAAGCTGGTTGGTCGACATGGATCAGACGACCTGGAAGCCGCGGGCGAAGGGATCGCGGTCGTCGACGAAGATCGTGTTCAAGCCCGTCACCTGGGCCCAGCCCTTGATCGACGGGATGATGGCCTCGTAGTTGCCGACCTTGGCTTCCTTCTCAACCTTCCCCTCGAACTGGCTGCCGATGATGCTCTCATGCACGAAGGTCTCGCCGACCTTGAGTTTGCCTTTGCCAGCCAATTGCGCGATGCGGGCCGAGGTGCCGGTGCCGCAGGGCGAGCGGTCGATCGCCTTGTCGCCGTAGAACACCGCATTGCGCCCATGCGAGCTCTTCTGCGTCGGCTTGCCGGTCCACTGGATGTGCGAGAGCCCCTTGATCGCCGGGTTCTCGGGATGGACGTAGGTGCCGGTCTCGTTGAGCTTCTTCCTGAGTTTCGGGCTCATGCGCACCAGGTCGGCGGCGGTGAAGTCCGCCATGTCGCGGAAATTCTCCTGCGGTTCGACGATGGCGTAGAAGTTGCCGCCATAGGCGACGTCGACCTTCAAGGGACCCAGCTCGTCTGACTCGACCGAGATGTTCTCGGCGTAGAGGAAGGACGGCACGTTGGTCAGCTTGACCCACTCGACGTAAGGCCCGTTCTGGCCGTACTCGGCGATCACGAGCCCGGCCGGCGTGTCGAGGCGCAGCGTGCCCGGTGTCCTCGGCTTCACCAGGCCGCGCTCGATTGCTGCCGTCACCGTGCCGATGGTGCCGTGGCCGCACATCGGCAGGCATCCGGAGACCTCGATGAAGACGATCCCGAGATCGCAGTCCTCGCGGGTCGGCGGATAGAGCAGGCTGCCGGACATGACGTCGTGGCCGCGCGGCTCGAACATCAGGGCTTCGCGGATCCAGTCCCATTCGGCCAGGAACTCGAGTCGGCGCTCGCTGGCGGTCCTGGCCTTGAGGGGCGGCTGGCCGCCGGCGACGACGCGGACCGGGTTGCCGCAGGTATGCGCGTCGACGCAGAAGAAGGTGTGCTGCATGGCCAGGAGCCTATCTGAGCCATGGCCTCGGCCTCAACCGTCGCGGTATTCTCAGTTCCATGGTCCCGTACAAGAACATCGCGGTCATCGGCGCCGGCGTGGTCGGCACCTGCATCGCCGCCAAGCTGGTCGAGGATGGACACGGCGTCACCCTGATCGATCCGCTGGAGCCCGGCCGCGCCACGTCCTACGGCAATGCCGGCGGCATCGCGGTCAGCGCCGTGGCACCGCTCTCCTTGCCCGGCACGATCCGGAAGGTGCCGGGCTGGCTGATGGATCCGCTCGGCCCCCTGACCATCCGCTGGTCCTATCTCCCGACCCTTGCGCCGTGGCTCTGGCGCTTCTGGCGCGCCGGCACGGCGGCGAAGGTCGAGAAGCAGGCCGACGCGCTGGCGTCGCTGCTGAAGCGCACCTACGACGACTGGGATCCGCTGTGGAAGGCCGCCGGGCTCGACGCCCAGGTCAAGCGCAACGGCTGCCTTCGCCTCTACGAGAGCAAGGCGGAATACGAGGCGGACCTGCCGGAATGGAACCTCAAGCGCTCGCGCGGCGTGCGCCTGGAGACGATCGACCGTCACGAGATCCGCCAGCTGGAGCCCGACGTGGCGCCGATCTACGAGATGGCGGTACTGGTTCCCGAATGGAGCTGGGTCCTGGACCCGCACCGCATCGTCACGGGCGTCGCCGACTATGCCGCCGGCCGCGGCCTCAAGAAGTGGCACGGCAAGGCGGTCGGCGTGCGCACCGGCCCCGCCGGGATCGAGGCGGTGGTGACCGATACCGGCGTTGTTTCCTGCGACGCGGCCGTGGTCGCCGCCGGCGCCTGGAGCCACGAGATGTCGGCGTGGCTCGGCTCGCCGGTGCCGCTCGAAACCGAGCGCGGCTATCACATGATGCTGCCGAGACCCGGCGTGCAGGTGCGCCACTATCTCAGCCTCGGCGGCTGGGTGATGACGCCGATGGAGAAAGGTCTGCGCCTGGCCGGCACCGTCGAGCTCGCGGGACTCCAGGCGGCGCCGAACTGGAAGCGTGCCGAGATCCTGGCCGAGCGCGCCAAGCGGGTCCTGCCCGGCCTCGACGCCAGCGACGGCAGCCCCTGGATGGGACACCGCCCCTCGCTGCCGGACTCGCTGCCGGTGATCTCGGCAAGCCCGCGCCATCGGAACGTATTCTTTGCCTTCGGAGCGTCGCATTTGGGGCTTACGGAAGGGGCGACCACGGGCGCGCTGATCGCCGACCTCGTCGCCGGCCGGACGCCTGCCATCGACATGACGCCCTATCGGATCGACCGCTTCTGATGACCCTGATCGGCCCCGGCGAGCCGCCGGCTTTCGACATCATCGCGCCGGACGCCCCGGCCCCCTTCCTTCTCATCTGTGATCACGCGAGCAACCGCGTACCGAAGTCGCTCGGCGATCTCGGCGTGCCGGCCAGGGTCTTCGAGCAGCATGTCGCCTGGGACATCGGCGCCTTCGATGCGGCAAGGCACCTGTCGCGCCGCTTCGATGCGACGCTGATCCACACCAACTATTCGCGGCTGGTGATCGACTGCAATCGCCGGCCGGAGTCGCCGGGCCTCTGCCCGCCGACCAGCGACGGCATCGACGTGCCGGCCAATCAGGGCCTCGCGGTGGAGGAGCGGCAGCGACGGCTCGACCTGCTGCATCGGCCCTATCACGACGCAGTCGAGGCCTGGATCGCCGGGCAACGGGAGAAGGGCCATGTGCCGGCGATCGTCTCGATCCACAGCTGCACGCCGGTCATGGCCGGGTTCAACCGGCCCTGGCACCTCGGCATCCTCTGGAACGAGGACGAGCGGATCGCGAAGCCGCTGATCCAGACGCTCTGCCGGAACGTCGAGCACTGCATCGGCGACAACCAGCCCTATACCGGCAAGACGCAGAGCGGCTACTCGATCCCGTTCCACGCCGAGCGCAACAAGCTGCCGCATGTGATGGTCGAGATCCGCCAGGACCTGATCGGCAGCCGGCCCGAGGCCGAGCGCTGGGCCGACGTCTTCGGCGACGCGATCCAGCCGATCCTCGCCGACAGGGGCCTCTACAAGCTCTTCGCCTGAATTCGTTGACTGGGCGGCTTGTCGGGCGCTCCCGGCGATGGGAGTATCGGCGCCACGAACAAGGCGGCCGAACGCCGCCGCATTGGGAGAGGACGCTCATGACATCGCGTATCGCGAGCCTCGCGCTCGCGGGTCTCGTCGCCGTCGCCATGCCCGCCTCGGCACAGTCGGTGCTGAAGCTGGTGCCGAACTCGGACCTGAAGCTGCTCGATCCGGTGTTCACGCCAGAAGGCATCACCGTCCAGCACGGGCTCATGGTCTACGAGACGCTGTTCGCCTGGGACGAGAACCTGGCGCCGCATCCGCAGATGGTGGCCTCGCATACCGTCTCGCCGGACAAGCTGACCTACGTCTTCACGCTCCGCGACGGCCAGGCCTTCCATGACGGCCAGAAGCTGACCGCGAAGGACGTGGTGACGTCTCTCAACCGCTGGATGGCCCGCGACGTCATGGGCCAGAAGCTCCGCGACAACATGGCCTCGATCGAGGCGACCGACGACAAGACGGTCACGCTCAAGCTGAAGCGCGCCTATCCCTGGGTCGAGTTCTCGCTGGCGTCGGCCAGCGGCAATCCGCCGGTGATCATGCGCGACAAGGATGCCCAGACCGATCCGGGCAAGGCGGTGACCGAGGCCGTCGGCTCCGGCCCGTTCGTGTTCTCGCAGGCCGAGTGGGTGCCGGGATCGAAGGTCGTCTACAAGAAGAACACCGCCTATGTGCCGCGCTCGGAAGCGCCGAGCGGGCTCGCCGGCGGCCGCGTGGTCAAGGTCGACCGCGTCGAGTGGCACGTGAACCCCGACCCGACCACGGCCGGTGCCGCGCTGGTCGCGGGCGAGGTCGATCTCTACATCTCGCCGCCGCCGGACATCGTGCCGGTGCTGAAGCGCTCCAAGGACGTGGTGGTCGACGCCCGCGTGCCCGACTACATGGGCGTGCTGCGCATGAACCACACCTTCCCGCCCTTCAACAACGTGAAGGCGCGCCAGGCCCTCGCGCTGATGATCGACCAGAAGGACTACATCTCGGCTGCCTTCGGCGGCACCGGCAAGGAGTGCTTCTCGATCTTCACCTGCTCGGGCCCGTTCCAGTCGAATGCGGGCGCAGCGCCGTTCTCGAAGCCCGACATTCCCAAAGCGAAGGCGCTCCTGGCCGAGGCCGGCTACAAGGGCGAGAAGATCATCCTGATCGGCGCCGGCGACCAGGCCGTGCACAACTCGATCGCCCAGATCACCGCCGACAAGATGCGGGCGATCGGCCTCAACGTCGACCTGCAATGGACCGACGTCGCCTCGATGGCCGGACGGCGCTCGAAGCGCGAGGCGCCGGATGCGGGCGGCTGGCACATCTTCCAGACCGTGCTGGACACCGCGACCTTGGGCTCGCCGATGACCAACTACGCCAGCAACACCGCCTGCGGCGGCCGCAACTGGCCGGGCTGGCCCTGCGACGACGAGCTCGAGAAGCTGCGCGACGCCTTCATCTTCGCGCCCGACGAGGCGTCCCGGAAGACCGCGCTCGACGCGCTGCATGCGCGCATCTGGGAGACGATTCCCTACCTCAACACCGGGCAGTACCAGCGCCCGACCGCCTGGCGCACCAACGTCTCCGGCATGTTGAAGGCCGCGACCACGGTGTTCTGGAACATCGAGAAGAAGTAGGTCGGTAAGCCACCGTCTACGGAGCCCCTCTCCCCGCCGGGAGAGGGGCTTTTCTTTATCGGGTTTCGATCAACCCATCGACGGCAACCGCGCCCTTCTCGAGCACGATGAAGGGGTTTACGTCGATCGAGCGGATCCTGTCCGCATTCGCGGCGGCGTAGACCGAGAGCGCCGAAACGGCCTTCGCCAGCGCTTCGGTGTCCAGCTTGGACTTGCCGCGCGCGCCGTCGAGGATCGGGAAGCCCTTCACCTCACGGATCATCGCGCGCGCCTCGTCGAGGCCGAACGGTGCCACGCGGAAGGTCACGTCCTTCAGCACCTCGGCGAAGATGCCGCCGAGACCGAACATCACCACCGGGCCGAAGGCGGCGTCGTGGACGACGCCGAGGATGGTCTCGACGCCGCCCCTGATCATCGGCGCCACCAGGCAGCCGTCGATCCGCGCCTCGGGCTTCTCCTTCCGCGCGCGCGTCATGATCTCCTCGAAGGCCTTGCGGACGGCGGCCGCATCGCCGAGGTCGAGGCGCACGCCGCCGATCTCGGTCTTGTGCAGGATGTCGGCCGACGCGACCTTGAGCACGACCGGATATCCCAGCGACTCCGCGGCGGCGACCGCCTCGTCCGCGGTGCCGGCCAGGCCTTCCCGTGCGACCGGCACGCCGGCCGAGGCCAGCAGCGCCTTCGCCTCCGCCTCGCCGAGGGAGGAGCCGGATCGGATCGGCTTTGCGCCCGTTGGCAACGCCGGCGGCGGCGATCCGGCGCCGCGTGCGAAGCTCCTGCCGAAGCGGGCGAGCGCGGCGAAGGCGGCCACGGCCCGGCTCGGGTCCTCGAAGCAGAGGTAGCCCAGCTCCTCGTACTCCTTGGTCATCTCCGGGGTCGCCAGCATGCAGAGGATCAGCAGGCGGTCGCGATACTCGGCCGTTGCCTTGGCCAGCGCCTCCTTGAGCCGGCCGCCGGTCTCGCGGTTGCGCGGGATCGCGGTGACGAAGGCGGCGAGCGCGCCGTAGCCGCCCTCGGCGAGGATGGTCTTGGTGAACTCGGTCACCAGGCTCATGTCGTTGAAGAACTGTGCCGTGGTGTCGACCGGGTTGCGGACCGCGGCGAAGGGAAGGATCGCCTTGAGGCGTGCCTGCGCCGCGTCGGGCATCGGCGCCACGTCGATGCCGTGCTTCTCGGCCGCATCCGCCATCAGCACGCCGGCACCGCCGGAGATCGTGACGATGCCGAGCCGGTTGTTCTCCGGGAAGATGCCGCGGGTCGCGGCATAGACGACGTCCAGCATCTCCTCGGTCGTCTCGGCGCGATGGACGCCGAGCTGCTTCAAGGCCGCGTCGTAGACGACGTCCGATCCGGCGAGCGAGGCCGTGTGCGAGACCGCGGCCTCGGCGCCGACCGCCGAGCTTCCGACCTTCATCATCACCACCGGCTTCTTCGCCGCGCGTGCGCGTTCGAGCGCGGAGAGGAAGCGGTCGCGGTCCTTGATGCCCTCGACATAGGCGGCGATCACCTTGGTCTCGGGATCGTCGGCGAAGTAGGCGATGGCGTCCGAGACATCGACGTCGCACTCGTTGCCGGTGGTAAGCCAGCAGCTCATGCCGATGTTGCGATCACGCGTCAGCACGAAGAGATGGCTGCCATAGGCGCCGGACTGACTGACCATGCCGACGACGCCCGCCTTCGGATGGCCGTGGTCGAGCGAGGCGGTGAAGGTCGGCGCATAGCCGTGCCGCGAGTTGAACAGGCCGAGGCAGTTGGGCCCGACGATCCGGCAGCCGGTGTCGCGCGAGATCCGCACCAGGCGCTCCTGCAACGCCTTCCCGGCCTCGTCGGCCTCGGCGAAGCCGGCGGAGAACACGACCGCGGCGCGGGTGCCGCGCCTGGCCGCGCTCTCGACCGCATCGCAGACAGCTGCGGCGGGCACCGCGACGATCAGTGCCTCGGGCGCTTCCGGGAGCTCGTCGATCGTCTTGAAGGCGGGCAGGCCCTGGATCGTGCCGCCCTTGGTGTTGATCGGCCAGATGGGGCCGGGGAAGCCGCCTTCCTTCAGGTATCGGATCGGGCGCCCGCCGATGCGCGACGGCTCGTTCGAGGCGCCGAGGATCGCGACCGACTTCGGCCAGAAGAGAGGCCGGAGCGACTCCGGGCCGGGACGGGAAGGCATGAGCAGGTCCTCAGACGGTCGCGATGGGGCTGGACGGAGAGCCGACGGCGCCGGTGAGCCGGAGCGGCGGCGCGGTCAGGAGGAAGCGCGAGCGCCCGGCCCTGCGGAGCCAGAGCGCCAGCTCGGAGAGGAACCAGATCTCGCCCAGCGGCACGCCAAGCTTGAACAGGCAATGCGCGTGCAACGGCATCGCTGGATAGCGGCCGGATCCGGCCGGTGCCGGGCGCGACGGCACGGCCTCGACCGCGTAGTTGTCGGCGATCAGCACGGCGACCTCGGACTCGGTGATCCACTGCAGCAGCCTGTCGTCGCGTCCGTCGAGTACCGCACAGGAGGTCTCCAGCGTCTTCGCGTCGGGCTTGCCGCCGAGCGAGAGGATCACGTCGCCGAAGCCCGTGTAGAAGCAGACCATGTCGCCCTTGGACACCTCGACCTTGTCGGCGTCCATGACGCGGCGGAGATCGTCGTAGCCGACCTCCTTCCGCTGACGGCCGAAGTGCTTCTCGAGATCGACCATCACCGCGCGGCCCTGGATGCCGTGGACGGCGAAGTTGTGGATACCGAGCGATCGGGCTTCCGATCCTTCGAACGAATCCCAGGCGATGCCGCCGGGCTTCGCCTCCGGCGCCACGACGTCGGTCCCGGCGCGGAAGCCGTTGTAGTAGACGAGCTCGGCCTCGCCGTCGCCGTCGGCGTCGAACTCCTGGCCGACATGGGCGAAGGAATCCCACTGGGTCGAATACTGGGTGTGCAGCAGCACCGCGTCGTCGGAGACGACGTCGACCCAATCCGGATTCTCGCGACGGAAGGGGTAGTTGTAGTTGGCGAGGCCGCCGCGGATCGTGGCGTAGCGCTTGGGCGGGTGGCGGCGCGGGTTCAGCACGTTGCCGCCGGGAAGCTCCAGCGGCAGCGAGAGGCAGAAAGTCTTTCCTTCCTTCACCTCGGCGATGCCTTCCTTGACCTTCTCCGGCGTGATCAGGTTCAGCCGGCCGAGCTGGTCGTCGGGGCCGAAATCCCCCCAGGTAGATCCTTCCGGACGCCGCTTCCAACGTGCCATGCGCTTCATCCCTCCCGAGCGGCGGCAAGGGTCTCAGAGCCCGTCGCCGTGGGCAAGGCTTTCGCGTATCGTTTCGCATCTAACGCGTGTTCCAAGGACCGCTCATGACCCGTCGCGCCGCCGACCTCCTCGTCGACTGCCTCGTCGCCCATGGTGTCGACCGCGTCTTCTGCGTGCCGGGCGAGAGCTATCTCGCGGTGCTGGACGCTCTGGTCGACCGTGCGGAGATCGACGTCGTGGTCGCGCGCCATGAAGGCGGCGCCGGCTTCATGGGCGTGGCCGACGCCAAGCTGACGATGCGCCCGGGCGTGGTTTTCGTCAGCCGCGGTCCAGGGGCCACCAATGCCTCGATCGCGGTGCATGTGGCGCAGCAGGATGCCGTGCCCTTCGTGCTGTTCATCGGCCAGATCGAGCGCAAGGACTTCGGCCGCGGCGCCTTCCAGGAAGTCGACTACGTCCAGACCTTCGGCGACATGGCCAAGCATGTCGAGGTGGTGACCGACGGCGACCGCGTGCCCGAAGCGATCCGCCGCGCCTTCCACCTGGCGCAATCCGGAACGCCCGGCCCGACGGTCGTCGTGCTGCCCGAGGACATGCTGCTCGACCAGGTCTCGGCCGAGGTGCTGGCGCCGAAGCCGGTCGCGGTGGCGCATGCGGATGCCGAGACCATCGCCGAGGTCGCGGCGAAGATGGCGAAGGCGGAGCGCCCGGCGGTGATCGCCGGCAGCCTGCTTCGCGGCGACGACGGCCGCGCGGCGCTGGTGAAGCTCGCCGAGGCGTCGGAGACGCCGGTGATCGCCTCCTTCAAGCAGCAGGACATCTTCCCCAACACGCACCGCCTGTTCGGCGGGCACCTTGGATACATGGCGCCGGAGGACCAGGTGAAGCTGGTCGGTGAGGCCGATCTGCTGGTCGCGATCGGCACGCGCATGGGCGACGTCACCAGCCAGGGCTATCGCCTACCGATGCAGGGGCAGGAGTTGGTGCATGTGTTCCCGGATCCGGCGGTCGCCTCGATCGCGGCCGATCCGGTCGCCTTCACCGAGGCGCTCGCCAAGGCGGCGCGTCGCTCGAACGCGAAGGCGGATGCGCGCGCCAAGTGGATCGAGCGGCTGCATGGGCGCCACGCGAAGCAGGCGGTGTGGACGCCGGTCGAGGCCAAGGACGGCGTCGTCTTCGGCCATCCGACCGTGGCGCTGATCGACCAGCTTCCCGACGACGCGATCCTGATCATGGATGCGGGAAACTTCTCCGGCTGGGCGCATAGGCACTTCCCGTTCTCAGGCAAGCACAAGCTGCTCGGCGTTATCGCCGGCGCGATGGGCTTCGGCATGCCGGCGGCGGTCGCGGCGTCCCTCCGCTACCCCGACCGGCCGGTGGTGGCGCTGATCGGCGACGGGGGCTTCCTGATGACCGGGACCGAGCTCGCGACCGCGGTCCGCCACAAGTGCCGATTCGTGGCGATGGTCTCGAACAACGGCAGCTACGGCACGATCCGCCTGCACCAGGAGAAGCACTATCCCGGCCGCGTCAGCGCGACCGAGCTGGTGAACCCGGACTTCGCGGCGCTCGCGCGATCCTTCGGCGCGACGGGTCTGAACCTGACAAAATCCGCCGACTCCGCCGCCATGGTGGCGCAGGCGCTGGCGGCCAAGGGGCCGGCGGTGATCGACGTCCGCTCGAGCCTCGAGCACATCTCGGCCTTCACCACCCTGAGCGCGCTGGCGCCGGCCAAGTGAGGCTGCTAGCCTTGGCCTCATGCGCATCGTCGCGGCCCTCCTGGTGCTGCTGGCGCTCCCGGCCTCAGCCGCCGAGCGCTTCACTGGCGATGCCGCCTCGACCTCGGCCGGCGCCTTCATCGACTCGAAGATCGGGTACCCGGCCGACTACACGCCGGGCCGGCTCGCGATCGACTATGTCGCGGTCTATGGCGGCGGCTTCCTGACCCAGGTCCGCTTCACGCCGAGCAACGGCCACCAGGTGCTGCTGGGCAAGGGGCTCAACGAGCAGCGGCCGAGCGGCGCCGTCTGTGCCGACTTCCGCATCATCGTCGAGAAGTTCACGGCCGAGAGCCTCGAGAGGCTCGAACGCGACAGGTCGGGCGTGCGCCTCGACGTCGCGACCGTGGATACGGTGAGCGGCGTCATCTGCCGGCTGACGCCCAAAGACATCTCGGTCGAGATCGCCGAGGTGAAGCTGGAGTTGCCCGCCGGCTGGGCCGCCTTCGCCTCGCCCTTCGCGGTCAAGGGCGGCGCCTCGATCGGCGGCGGGATCTAGGTCAGAGCCAGACGACTTTCCCGGTCGCGAGGTCGTGCATCGCGCCGGCGATCCTGATCTCGCCCTTCTCGACTTGCTCCTTCAGGATCTTGCTGCGCCGCGTGAGGCTGCGTGCCGTCAGGCGGACGTTGGTCTCGGCAACCTTCTGGACGAGGGCGGCGTTCTTCGAGTCGAACGCCCCGTCCGATTTGCGGACGGCCTGAACCGCCGGCTCGAAGTTCTTGAGCATCGCGGTGATGTTGCCGAGCTTCACGTGGTCGACCGCGCCCTTGATCGCGCCGCAGTCGTTGTGGCCCAGCACGACGATCGCCTTGGCACCCGTGACCTTGGTCGCGAATTCGAGGCTGCCGATGATGTCGACGTTGGCGAAGTTGCCGGCGACGCGTGCGGTGAAGACGTCGCCGATGCCCTGGTCGAAGGCGAGTTCCGGCACCACGCGCGAGTCGATGCAGCCAAGCACGGCGGCGATCGGCGCCTGGCCCGAGGCAGAGGCCTTGGCCTGGCCGACCCGGTCGCAGTTGCGGGGCGCTCCCCTGAGCACGCGCTCGTTGCCGTCGCGGAGCGCGGCCAGGGCCGCGTCGGGCGACATGCCCCGCTGGCGATCGCGGGTGACGACCGCGCAGGCGTCGTTGGTCTGGGCATGCGCGGTCGCGGACGCGAAGGCGAAGCCGGCGAGGCAGCCGCAGAAGAGGCGTCGCGTGAGCATCGGCCCGTCTCCGGTTACTTCTTCGCCTTGGACAGAATCTCGCGTTCCTTCTCGCGCTTGAGCGCGGTGCCCTGAGGCGGAGTCTTCTCGCTCTTCCACCAGGCCAGCGTGTCCTTCGCGGTCTCGGCGAAGGGCCGGTAGCGGAGACCCGCCGCGATCGCCTTGGCGTTCGAGATCGAGGCGAACAGCGGCCGCTTCTCCGATTCCGGCAGCCACAGCGGCATCTCGGTATAAGCCACGACGCCGTTGTCGGTGAGCAGCTTCGGTTCGACCCAGGTGAGCTTCGCGCTGGAGCCGATCGCCTTCTGGATCTGGTCGAGCATGTCGCCCATGCTCATCTTCGCCTCGGGCCCGGTCGCGTTGTAGGTGCCGCCGGCCTTCTTCTCGACCATGGAGACGATGAAGGCTGCGAGGTCTCGGACGTCGATGAACTGGACCAGCCGTTCCTTCGGCCCCGGTGCCAGCACCTCGCCGCCCTCGTGCAAGCGGGTCGGCCAGTAGGTGAAGCGGTTGGTGTGGTCGCCGGGGCCGACGATCAGGCCCGGGCGGATGATCAGCGTGCCGTCGCCATAGACCGCCTTCGCCGCATTCTCGGCCAGGACCTTGAGCGCGCCGTAGTCCTTGCCGTCGCGGACCTCATGGTCGGGCGTCTCGGTCTTGGCGAGGTCGAAGGTCTCGTCGATCGCCGGGCTCGGCCGCCAGTCGGCATAGACCGAGATCGTCGAGACGAAGCAGAAATGCGGCACCGTCGCCTTCACCGCCTCGGCCAGCATGCGCACATGGCGATGGAAGTAGCCCGACACGTCGATGCAGGAATCGAACTTCCGGCCCTTCACCACCGAGACGTCGACCGTGCGATCGGCGGTCAGGCGCTCGACGCCCGGGAACAGGCCCTGGCCCGACTGGCCGCGATTCAGCAGCGTCACCTTGTGGCCGCGCTTGAGCGCGGTCTCGACGATGTGGCGGCCCACGAACTGGGTGCCGCCGGCAATCAACAGGTCCATCGGGAAGAACTCCTAGAGAATCAGGACGGCGCGGAAGTCGTTGACGTTGGTGAGGGTCGGACCCGAGACGACCAGGTCGCCGAGGCCTGAGAAGAAGCCGTAGCCGTCATTGTCGGCGAGGCGTGCCTTGGCGTCGAGGCCGAGCTTCTCGGCGCGGGCGAGCGTGTCGGGCAGCAGCAGCGCGCCGGCGTTTTCCTCGCTGCCGTCGATGCCGTCGGTATCGCAGGCGATCGCGGAGATGCGCGGGTCGCCGCCGAGCGCCACGGCGAGCGCCAGCAGGAATTCGGCGTTGCGGCCGCCCCGGCCCTTGCCGCGGACGGTGACGGTGGTCTCGCCGCCGGAGAGCAGCACCACCGGCGGCTTGCCCGGCGTTCCGTGAAGGGCGGCCGATCGGGCGATGCCCGCCATCACCTTGGCGACCTCGCGGGACTCGCCTTCGAGCGCATCGCCGAGGATCACGGGCGTGATGCCGGCGGCGCGGGCGATCGCGGCGGCGGCTTCGAGCGAGGCGAGCGGGCGGGCGATCATCATGTAGCGGGAGCGTTCGAGCCGCTTGTCACCGGGCTTCGGCGTCTCGTCGGTCGCGCCTGAGAAGCGGCGCGCAATGCTGTCGGGCGGGGCGATGGAATACTTCTCCAGCACGGCGCGCGCATCGGCATAGGTCGACGGATCGGGCACGGTCGGGCCGGAAGCGATCACCGAGGCCGAGTCGCCGGGAACGTCCGAGATCGCCAAGGTCACCACCTCGGCCGGGAAGGCCATCGAGGCGAGGCGTCCGCCCTTGATGCCGGAGAGGTGCTTGCGCACCGTGTTCATCTCGTCGATGGCGGCGCCGGACTTGAGCAGCGCCGAGGTCACCGCGCGCTTGTCCTCGAGGCTGACGCCATCGGCTGGCAGCACGAGAAGCGCGGAGCCGCCTCCCGAAATCAGCGCCAGCACGAGGTCGTCGCTGGAGAGATCCTTCACGGAATCGAGGATGTGCTGCGCCGCCTCGCGCCCCTTCGCGTCCGGGACCGGATGGGCGGCCTCGACCACCTCGATGCGCTTGCAGGGCACGCCATGGCCGTAGCGGGTGACGACCAGACCCGACAGCGGTCCGGGCCAGTTGTCCTCGACCGCCTTCGCCATCGAGGCCGCCGCCTTGCCGGCGCCGACGACGATGGTGCGGCCCTTGGGTGGCTTCGGCAGGTGCGCCGGCACCGCCTTCGCCGGATCGGCGGCGGCCAGCGCCGCATCGAACATTGCGCGGAGGAGGGGGCGGGGATCAGTCATCGAGGATGTGCCTCCTCCCGAGGGAGGAGAAACGCGTCAGCGCTTGAGGTAGTCGATGTCGCAGTACGGCCCGCCCATGAAGCGGGTCGAGGGAGCCTTCGGATCGCGGTTGTCGCCGTGGCTCAGGATCTGCGCGGCATAGTCCTCGGCGTTGTCCTCGGGCCGGTAGTCGACCTCCGGCACCTTCGAGTTGTCCCACCAGCTCCGCGTGTTCTTGGACATGCCGTAAAGGACGGCGAATTTGAGCTTCGTCGAATCCAGGCAGGCGGTGACCAGCCGGAAAAGGTCCGGATAGCTGAGCCAGGTCGAGAGATGGCGCGGATCCTTCGGCTCCGGCAGCGCCGAGCCGATACGCAGGCACGCGACCTCGAAGCCGAACTTGTCGACGTACATGCTGCCCATGTTCTCGCCGAACGCCTTGGCGACGCCGTAGTAGCCGTCCGGCTTCTGCAGCGAGTCCGCGTCCAGCTTCGTCGTCACCTCGTGGAAGCCGATCGCGTGGTTGGACGAGGCGAAGACGATGCGCTTCACGCCGTGCAGGCGCGCCGCCTCATAGACGTTGTAGGTGCCGACGATGTTGGCCGGAAGGATCGTCTCCCACTTGGCCTCGATCGAGTAGGCGCCGAAGTGGATGATCGCGCCGCAGCCGGCGACCGCGCGCGAGACCTGCTCGAAGTTCGAGATGTCGGCGATCACCGACTCCTCGCCCTTGCCGAGCGGCGCCGGGTCGACCTTGTCGGAGACGCGGAGCTTCCCGTACTTCTCGACCAGGCGCGGGCGGAGCCAGCGGCCGAGCGCGCCGGCGGCGCCCGTCAGCAGGATCGGCTTGTCGGACGCGGCCATCAGGCGGCCTTCTGCGTCAGCTTGGCCTCGGCCGCGACCATGTCGCTGGCGAGCTTCCGCACCGGCGCGTGGATAGCCTCCGGCGTGTTCGAGAGCAGCGGCAGCATGCGGCCCATGTCGGCGATGCCGGAGAAGGTGACGGCATCGTGCAGGACCGGGATGAAGCCGTGCTTCTCGCGCAGGTCCTCGCCGGGAACGAAGATCTGGCGGATGCGCTCGGCCTCGGCCCAGTCGCCGCGTCGGATCGCCGCCAGCAGCGAGTTCGAGGTGCGGGGCGCGATGCAGACGAGGCCCGAGGTGAAGGCCGCCAGCTTGAACTCCTTGAGGTGCGCGATGGCCGGGCGCTCGCCCATGCCGCTGACGATGCGGTCGTTGCCGATCCGCGCGACGAGGTCCTTGAGGAGCGCGTCCTCGGCCGGGTTGGCACGCGGGATCGCGTACTTCACGCCGCAGAGCACGCCGTCCTCGAACAGGCGGGCGACGCCGTCGGCCGTCACCCGGCCCTCGTCCTTGATGTAGAGTATCAGCGGGCGGCCGAAGCGATCGGCGACGCGGCGAAGGCCAGCGGCGGTGCCCTCGATCGAGATCGGCGCGAACTGCGGCAGCACCATCGCGGTCGGGAAGGCGCGGCTGCGCATGATATCGACCTGGTCGATCATCTTGCCGTAGTCGGGGCCGATCGACGGGATCATCCAGGTGTTCTCACCGGCGGTCTCGGCGAGGAAGTCGAGGATGCCGGCGAGCTCGTAGGCGCCCACGTGATAGAAGTTGGCGTTGCCGCCATACATCATGGTGCGGATGCCGCCGGCCTCGATGTGCTTGATCAGCTTCGCGTTGGCGACCCGGTCGAGGGAGAGGTCCGGGTGGCGCGCCAGCGGCGGCACGGCGAGCACGGACTGGGCCAGATCGGCCGGCTTCACGGGCGAGGTCTTCATCTCGAGGCGCCTTTCGCGGGAAATTCCGGCGCCAAGGTTAGGGGGCGGGGTCCGCTTCCGTCAACGAAAGCCGGGGCTTCCGGGAAACTTCAGCCGAAAATCCCGCTCTGCTTCATCCAGGCATAGACCGACTGCTTGTCCTCGTCCCGGAGGTGGCTCGGGATGAAGACCTGGGTCTGGTGCAGCCCGACCTCGACGAAGCGATCGCCCTCGCGGCGCATGATCCAGAAGCCGGAGTAGTCGGCGACCCTGCCGAAGGCCTCGGCCACCGCCAGCGTAACGCCCGGGTGCATGCCGCGTCCCTGCGGGTCCCGCGCGTAGTCCTTGCCGATGTTCGCCTTGACGAAGCCGGCGTCGACGTCGGCGAGCTGGTGCTCCAGGTCGTCGCCGCAGATCAGGCCGCCGTCGCGGACCAGCCGCTTGGCCTGCGCGATGTCGTGCACCACGTCGGCGTAGTAGTGCGAGCCGTCGATGTAGACGATGTCGAACTGGCCGTCGCCGAGATAGGGCGCGACATGATCAAAGCGGCCGCGGATATGGTCGACCCGGGCGGCCTGATCGGCGAAGCCGATGTTGTGGAGGAAGAGCGTGTAGATCAGGTCGAGATCGGTTGCCGCATCCATGGCCTGGTACGCGCCGCCCGCCTTCACGTCGCCGGCGGCAAGATAGCGGCCCCAGGGATCGACGCAGAGGATCGAGCCCTTGCGCTCGAACTTGCCGATCGCCTCCGCCCAGGTCAGCGTCGAATGCCCGGCCCATGAGCCGATCTCGAGGATGCGGAGCGGATGCGGCGCCTCCTTGGCGAGGCACACCGCCGCCGTCTGCCAGACGTGCCGGATCATGCTGTCCGGCCCCGACTGGATGCTGACGAGCTGGTCGGGGAAGTAGGGAGCGGACGGGGACAGCCGCCGGAAGATCTCGCGCATCAGAGCCTCGTCAATGCCACGGCGATGCGGGCCGCCAGCCGCGCGTTGTTGCGGACCAAGGCCAGGTTGGCGCGGAGGCTGGCCCCCGACGTCGTCTCGACGATCCGCTTCAGCAGGTAGGGCGTCACGTCCTTGCCCGAGATGCCGGCGGCTTTCGCGTCGGCGAGGGCTGCGTCGATGGCGGCCTCGACCGCATCGCGATCGAGGGCGTCGGCTTCGGGGATCGGATTGGCGACGACGAAGCCGGACGGAATGCCGAGACGCCGATGGATGTCGAAAGCGCGGGCGACGGCCTCGGGTGAATCCAGGCGTAGCGGCAAGGCGATCCCGCTCGACCGGCACCAGAAGGCCGGGAAGGTGTCGGTGCCGTAGCCGATCACCGGCACGCCGCGTGTCTCCAGCACCTCGAGCGTCTTGGGCAGGTCGAGGATCGCCTTGGCGCCTGCCGTCACCACGACGACCTGCGTCTGCGCCAGCTCGTCGAGATCGGCCGACACGTCGAAGCTCGTCTCGGCACCGCGATGGACGCCGCCGATGCCGCCGGTCGCGAACACGCAGATCCCGGCGAGCCTGGCCGCGATCATCGTGCCGGCGACGGTGGTGGCGCCGAGCCCGCCCGACGCCAGGACCGCACCCATATCGCGCCGCGAGACCTTGGCGACGTCGCGCGAGGTCGCCAGCGCTTCGAGCTGCGATTCATCCAGGCCGATGCGGATCCGGCCCCCGCTCAGGGCGATCGTCGCCGGTACCGCGCCCTCGGCCCGGACGTCCGCCTCGAGCGCGCGCGCGAGCGACAGGTTCTCGGGATACGGCAGGCCATGCGCGATGATCGTCGATTCGAGCGCAACGACGGCTCGCCCATAGGCGAGCGCCTCCCGTATCTCCAGCTGCGTCGCCAGGAGCTCTTCGGTCATTCCCGCCGCTTGCCTTCACCCTTCGGCATTGGCGGAAGGCTACACGTCCCGCGCGATCGGTGGAACGCGCGTTTATGCGGAGCCCTGGAAGACGCATCTGTGCGTGAACCGCAGCCGGGGCTCAGGCGACATAAGTACCGGATTGATCACCACGGGCATGACGCAGGTGATGGCACGCTCATGCCGCTGGCTCGACCTCCCATCGCGTTCGTCGGCGAAACCCAGTCACAATTGCTTCAAATCCAGCGAGAACATGTTCGATAGCCTTGCGACGTCGTGGCGGCGTGGATGGCGGCGGAGCGAGCCCGAGACTTCGGGGGCAGCGCTCTCTGCCGTCGACCGCTTTTCGGTGTTCGAGGGATTCGTCCACATCGCCGGCTGGGTGTTCGTTCGCGGCGCGCGTGTTTCCGCCGTGCATCTCTGCTTCCCCAAGGGCGCGAGGTTCCTTCTGAAGAGCTACGGGCTCGCCAGCGCCGACGTCGCCAATGATCACGGCGCGGAAGCGGCACGGGTCCGCTTCGAGGAAGGCATCTTCGCCGAGCAGCCGCAGACCGACGTGCCGGATGCCTGGCTCGAGGTGCAGGTCGTCGACCGCGATCCGATCGTCATCAGGCATCTCGGGCGGACGCCGCCGAACGATCCATCGATTCGTCTGCATGGGCGCTTCACGGCCATGCTCAGGGAACGGCAGCCCGGCAACTTTCTCGAAGTCGGCTCGCGCGCCCGCTCGGGCATCGTCAGGCGCCATCTGGTTCCCGATCGCTGGACCTACACGGGGCTCGACGTGATCGCGGGAGAGAACGTCGACGTCGTCGGGGATGCGCACAAGCTCTCGCGTCTTTTCCCGCCGAACGGTTTCGACGCGGTCGCCGCGTTCTCGGTTCTCGAGCATCTCCTGATGCCGTGGAAATTCGCGACCGAGCTCAACAAGGTGCTGCAGCCGGGTGCCATCGGATTCCTGACCACGCATCAGACCTGGCCGATGCATGACACGCCGTGGGACTTCTGGCGGTTCTCGGACACGGCGTGGACGGCGCTGTTCAACCGGGCAACCGGATTCGAGATCGTCGAGACGGCGCTGGGCGAGCCGGCGATCGTGCTGGCGGCCCGCTGCCACGCGGCGACCAACTTCGGCTCACCGCCGGCGAGCTTCCTCGCGTCGTCCGTGATCTTCCGCAAGGTCGGGGATACCTCCCTCGACTGGCCGGTCGAGATCGAGGACGTCACCGGAACCCACTACCCGTCGGCGAAGACGGGCTAGGCGAGGCCCCTCAACGCCTCGGCGAGATCGGGGCGCACGGCACCCGGATGCGCGATCGTCAGGGAGGCGGCGGCAATCCCGCGGCGCACCGACGGGACGAGCGGGCGGCCGCCCGTGAGGGCGTCGAGTGTCGCCCCGATCAGGGCATCTCCCGCGCCGGTCACGTCGCCGGGCACCGCCTTGTACGAGGCGAGCGTCGCGGCGCCGTCCTTCCCCGCGACCAGCGCGCCCTCGGCGCCGAGCGTGACGACCACGGCATCGACACCTTCGGCTCGAAGCCGTGCCGCCGCGGCTTCGGGATCGGCGAGGCCGCTCAGCGTCCGCGCCTCGTCGCGGTTGACGAACAGGAGGTCGAGCGCCGGCAGGATTCCGCGAAGCCGCGCCGACTTCGGCACCGACACGGCATCCGCCGCGAGGAAGGTTCCGGCAGGCTTCCGCGCGGCGAGGGCCTCGAGTGCGGCACCCGGCAGGTTGGCGTCGACGAACCAGCGGGTGGCGTCAGCTGCCGCTTCTGCGAGCCAGGCGCCGTCGAAGCCGTCGTAGATCGCCATGTCGGCGAAGGCCACGACCAGCCCTCCGGAAGGATCGAGGAGTGCCGTGTAGCCGGCGGTCGCGGCGCCCGAGACGATCTCGACCTCCGATACGTCGACGCCGGCGGCTCGCGTTTGGGCCAGCACGAACCGTCCGGCTTCGTCGTCGCCGACGCGCGAGATCAGGCGCACCTCGCTTCCGAGCCTGGCCAGGTTCTCCGCGACGTTGCGGGCGACGCCGCCGGGAGATGCCGCGACCGTGGCCGGATTGGAGCTCCCCAGCGCGACCGGCCCGGAGGCGCGGGCGATGCGGTCGAGGTGGGCGGCCCCGATCGCGGCCCAGGCGCTCACGAGATGACCTTCAGCGGAGCGACGCCAGCACGCGCTTGGCGAAGCCGTCGAACGCGTCCTTGCCGATCCAGCGCACAACCGCCACGAGATCGTGGTCGCGATCGATCCAGACGATGCTCGATCCGGCGCCCAGCATGAACACGTTGGACCTGGGCGTGCTCGGCGCCTGGGTCCCGGCGGCGTTGAGCCAGAACAGCAGGCCGTAGCCGGCATGCTGCTTCGAGGGCGTCTCGCAGGCGCGGATCCAGTCCTCGGAGAGGATGCGCTTGTCGCCCCAGGCGCCGTTGCGCGCGCACAGCAGGCCGACGCGCGCATGGTCGCGGGTCGGGATGAAGAGCCCGCCGCCCCAGTGGCCGCCGCCGGAGACCGAGGTGATCTTCCGGCCCGACTCCTCGACGACGGAGGTGCGGTAGCCGTGCCACTCCCAGGTGTCGCTGGCGCCGATCGGATCCATGATCCGTTCCTTGGCGACCTCCGGCACCGCGCGCTTGAGCACGCGCAGCAGCGACAGGGACAGGCGGTTCACGCGGACATCGTTGTATTCCCAGTAGGTGCCGGGCTTCTGCAGGGCACGGAAGGAGCCCTTCTCCTTGCCGGCACCTTCGGTCGCGAGATTGCGGTTGCGATCGATCATGTCGGGCTTGCTGAACAGCTCGCCTTCCCACTCGCTGGTCTGTTCCAGCAGGTGGCGCCAGGTGATCGTCTTGTTCTGATCGGAGTCGAAGCCGCCGTCCTTGACCAGCTCGCGCACCGGCTGGTCGATGTCGGGGATCAGGCCGTCGTCGACCGCGAGCCCGCAGACCAGCGCCAGGTAGCTCTTGGTCACGCTGAAGGTCATGTCGGCGCGGGCCGTGTCGCCCCATTCGGCGACGATCCTGCCGCCGCGCAGCACGATGCCGTTGGGGCCGGTGCGCTCGCGGGTCGGACCGATTATCTCGTTCCAGGGAGGCGGCTCGAAATGGCCGGTCTCTAGGTGCTTCAGCACGTCGCGTGGCCAGGTGGTCTCGCTCGCCTTGTGGAAGGCGATCGCCTCGTCGAGCTTGGCGGGATCGAAGCCGGCGTCGCTCGGCGCGACGGTGGCCCATTCGGTACGGGAAGGGACGTATTTCATGGCGGCAGAGTTTAGCTGTCGCATCCGCCCTCCGCTCGTCTTTCCTGTCGCCGTCCCTGGAGGAACGACATGAAGATCACCGGCCTCGAAACCGTCCAGCTCGGCGAGTTCCCGAACCTGCTCTGGCTGCGCGTCCACACCGACCAGGGCCTGGTCGGCCTGGGCGAGACCTTCTATGCGGCGAGCACGGTCGCCTCCTATATCCACGAGGTCCTGGCGGACAAGCTGCTCGGCGCCGATGCGCGCCGCATCGACAAGATCTCCAAGCAGATCGCGCACGACTACACGATCGGCACCGGCTCGACCGGCGTCGAGATCCGCGCCGCGTCCACCGTCGACATCGCGCTCTGGGACATCCTCGGCAAGCTGACCGGCCAGCCGATCCACCAGATCCTGGGCGGCCTCTCGCGCGATCGCGTCCGCATCTACAATACCTGCGGCGGCTATCACTACGGCCGCAAGCCCTCGACCAAGATCGAGGACCGGTTCGGCATGACGCAGGAGCCGCCCGGCCCCTACGACGACCTGAACGCCTTCATGAACCGTGCCGACGAGCTGGCCGAGAGCCTGCTCTCGGAAGGCATCACGGCGATGAAGATCTGGCCCTTCGACTGGGCCGCCGAGGCGAACGGCGGCAACAACATCTCGCCGGCCGAGATGGACAAGGCGATCGAGCCCTTCCGCAAGATCCGCAAGCAGGTCGGCCGGAAGATGGACATCATGGTCGAGCTGCATTCGCTCTGGAACCTGCCGACGGCGAAGAAGATCTTCGCCGCGCTGGAGGAATTCGAGCCGTTCTGGTTCGAAGACCCGATCAAGATGACCAACCTGGACGGGATCGAGCAGCTTGCGCGTTTCACGCGCGTGCCGATCTGCGCGTCGGAGACCCTGGCCGGCCGCATCGTCTTCAAGGACCTGATGGCCCGGAACGCCGCCGGCGTGATCATGCCGGACCTGGGATGGGTCGGCGGCATCAGCGAGGCGAAGAAGATCGCGACCATGGCCGAGGCGCATCACCTGCCGGTGGCGCCGCACGACTGCGTCGGCCCGATCGTCCTGACCTCGTCGATCCATCTGGCGCTGAACGCGCCGAACGCGCTGATCCAGGAGACGGTCCGGGCCTATACCTCGACCTGGTACAAGGACATCGTCACGGTGATGCCGACCATCAAGGACGGCTTCGCCTATCCGATGACCGGGCCGGGCCTCGGCACCGAGCTGCTGCCCGACCTGCACAAGCGCAAGGACGCGACGGTCCGCTGGTCGAAGGCCTAGAGCTTCCGGCGATAGAAGTTGCGATCCATCTCGGGGATGACGCGGTCGAAGGCGAATCCGGCCTTCTCCAGGACCCGTCGCGAGCCGGTGTTGTCGGCATGCGAGAAGGCGACGACCGCGTCGAGCTTCAGCTCGTCGCGCGCGACGTCGAGGCTATGGGCGACCAGCTCGCCGGCGTAGCCCTTGCCCCAGGCGGGTCGCGCGAAGCTGTAGGCGACCTCGATCCCCCAGCGCCGGTCGAGCGGATCCTCGTAGAGGCCACCCCAGCCGATCACCCGGCCGCTCGACTTCTCCTCGACGAGCCACGGGCCACAGCCGGTACGGCGGCGATGGCGCTCATGAACGGCGATGTGACGCCGGCATTCGGCAAGCGTGCCGAAATGCAGCGTGTAGCGCTGGGCCTCGACGTCGATGAAGATCTTCAGGAGCTCGGGCGCGTCGGCGAGCGTCGGGTATCGCAGCCGCAGCCGCGCTGTCTCAACGGCCATCTGCGAGATGGGCGAATTCGGCGATCACCTGCACGTAGACGTCCCGCTTGAACGGGACAATGTGGTCGGGAAGGTCCTTCATCGCCATCCATCGCCAGCGGGCGAATTCCGGATGGTGCGTCTCCAGATCGATGTCGGCGTCGGATCCTAAGAAGCGGAAGGCGAACCACTTCTGCGTCTGGCCGCGGAAGCGGCCGCGCCAGAGCTTGTCGCGAAGCTCCTGCGGGAGGTCGTAGGAGAACCAGCCGACGCTTTCGGCGAGAAGCTCGGCCTTGTCGGTGCCGACCTCTTCCATCAGCTCGCGCTTCGCCGCCTGAAGCGAGGTCTCGCCCTTGTCGATGCCGCCCTGCGGCATCTGCCAGGCACCCGGCGAGCCGATGCGTTCGCCGACGAAGACGCGGCCCTCCTTGTCGAGCAGCATCACGCCGACGCAGGGACGATAGCCGGCCTTCGGCCTGGAAGACGAACGACGGGTCATTGCGGCTGGCGGTCGACCACGGCGGTGATGGGGGCGAGGACCAGTCCCTTGGAATCGAGCGTCTCCGCCCATTGGGCGACCCGCTCGATGGTCACCGGATAGGGCTGGCCGATGCCGATCGCGATGCCGGACTCGCGCGCGATCTTCTCGAGCTCGCCCAGGCGCGTGTCGATCGCGCCGCGCGACGCCTCGGCATCCAGGAAGCGATTGCCGTAGGCGCGCGGCAGGCCGACCGCAGCCGCCATCTGCTGCGCGGTCGACTTCGGCGTGCCCCGCCCGTCGACATAAAGGAGGCCGCGGCGGCGGAGCAGGGTCAGCACCGGCTGCAGCGCTTCCTCGTTGGCGAAGAAACGGCCCTGGGTGGTGGTGATGACGCCGACATAGCCAGGGACCCGGCTCATGACGTATTCGAGGCGATCCAGGTTCTCGGCCGGGCTCAGCGAAGCCAGCAGCGTGTAGGGGCCGGGATCGTTGCGCGGAAACTCCGGCGGTTCGCTGGGCGCGGTCATCAGCGTCTCGTGCCCGGCGGCACGGGCCTCCTCGACGAGCTCGGAGACGCGGGCGCCGTGCGGCGCGAAGGCGAGGGTCACGGCGCCGGGAAGATTCTGGATGGCGGCGGTGGCGGCGGCCGCCGACGGGCCTAGATCGGTGATGACGATGGCGATCCGCGGCCGCTTGTCGCTCTCGTCGAACGGGCGCGCATAGACCTTCCACGCTTGGCGGCCGTCCTCGGCGATGATCGGCAGCGGACCCTTCGGACCCTGTTCGATCATGCCGGGCTCAGGCGCCTTCTTGAGCTGCAGCGGCGGACCGAAGCGTCCGGCGGGCCGCGCCGGTGCGGCGGCGGGTGCCGCCGGTGCCGCGCCGTGAGGCGGGGTCGACGCCATCGACGGCAGGCTCACCTGCGGCCCGGCCGCGGGCGCGGGTTCCTTCGGAGCCTCGGCGGCGGCGTGTTCCTTGGCGGGTTCTTTCGCCGCATCCTTGGTCTCCGCCGGCGGCTCCTCGCTAGGGGCACGGCCGTCGAGCGGGACCAGAACGCGCGGGACCTGGACGACACGCTTGCTCACCGTCTCGTCGCCATGCAGCGCAAGCCAGGCGCCGAGCCCGGTCAGCGCCGCGATCACCACCAGCGTCGCGGCGACCGGCCCGCTCGGACGTGGGAACGAGGGAAGCCTGATCGACGGCAACGGCAGACGGAAACGCCGGCGCTTCGGTTCTTCAGGAGCGTCCGGCGTATCCGCGATCTCTTCCTCCTCCGCCGCATCCGGCGGAGGAGCCTTCTTGCGGCGGAAGAGGTTGGCGAAGGGGTTCTTCAATTCACCACGCGCTGGTTATAGAGGGCGATGCCGCGCAGCAGGTCGAGAGCGCGTGCGAGCTGGTAGTCCTCGCTCGAGATCTGCGGCTGCACCTCGGCGCCGGTGGCACCAGGCGCGGCCGGTGCCGCGGGAGCGGGGGCCGGGGTCGGCGGCGTCGTGCTCTGCGGAGCCTGCGGCGCCGTCTCGACGCGGCCCTGGCCCGAGTTGGCGAAGGCGCCGCGGAGATCGCCCTCGCGGCGCTTCTTGGCCTCCTCGACCGTCTCGAAGCGCTGCGCCGGCACGTCGATGTCCGGCTCGATGCCCTTGGCCTGGATCGATCGGCCGGACGGCGTGTAGTAGCGCGCCGTGGTCAGGCGGATGGCGCCGTTGCCCGGGAGCGGGATGATCGTCTGCACCGAGCCCTTGCCGAAGGACTTGGTGCCGAGCACGACGGCGCGGCGATGGTCCTGCAGCGCGCCGGCGACGATCTCGGAGGCCGAGGCCGAGCCGGCATTGATCAGGACCACGATCGGCAGGCCATCGGTGAGGTCGCCCGGCTTGGCGTTGTAGCGGGTGGCGTCGTCGGCGCGGCGGCCGCGGGTCGAGACGATCTCGCCCTTCTCGAGGAAGGTGTCGGAGACCGAGATCGCCTGGTCGAGCAGGCCGCCCGGGTTGTTGCGAAGGTCGATGACGTAGCCCTGCAGCTTCGAGCCCACGTCCTTCTTGATGGTCTCGATCGCGCGCTTGAGGCCCACGTCGGTCTGCTCGTTGAAGGTCGTGATGCGGATGTAGCCGAAGTTGTTGGCCTCGACGCGCGAGCGCACCGACTGGATGCGGACGACGTCGCGCTTGATCGAGACGTCGAAGGCCTCGCGGCCCTCGCGGCGGATCGTCAGCTTGATCGCCGAGCCGACCGGCCCACGCATCTTCTCGACCGCCTCGTTGAGGGTGAGGCCCTGGATCTGCTCGTCGTTCAGGTGGGTGATGAAATCGCCCGGCTTGAGGCCGGCGCGCGCCGCCGGCGTGTCGTCGATCGGGGAGACGACCTTGACGAAGCCCTGCTCCATCGTGACCTCGATGCCGAGGCCGCCGAACTCCCCGCGGGTCTGCACCTGCATGTCGCGGAAGGTCTTGGAGTTCATGTAGCCCGAATGCGGATCGAGCGAGGTCAGCATGCCGTTGATGGCCGCCTCGATCAGCTCCTCGTCGGTCTGCTTCTCGACGAAGTCGGCGCGCACGCGCTCGAACACCTCGCCGAACAGGTTGAGTTGACGATACGTCTCGCTCGTGTTGGCGCCGCCGGCGCCGCCCTGCTGCTGGGCGACGATCGGGGAGGACAGGAACGCAAACGCGGTCGCGCCGAAGGCGATCGCCGCGACGCCGAGATAACGCTTCATCCGCTCACCTTGCCAGTGCCGGCAGCCAACCAGGGTTGAGGGTTGATCGGGTGACCCTGACGGCGCAGTTCCAGGTACAGCCGGGGATTGCCCTCCGTCGCCTGGACCATGGCACCGACCGGTTCCCCAGCCAGCACCCATTGCCCGACGCCGCCGTCAATTCGCCCCAGACCGGACAGGAGGGAATGATATCCCTCGCCATGTTCGATGATCAATATAAGCCCATAGCCTCGGAAGGGCCCGGCGAAGAGGATCCGCCCGTCATAGGGCGCCACCACCGCCGCGCCCGAGCGCGATTCGTAGACCATGCCCTTGGCCGGCTGCGCCTGCTCGTCGGGCTCGCCGAAACGCTGCACCAGGCGGCCGGCGACCGGCAGCGCCATGAGGCCGCGTGCCTCGGCAAAAGGCCGCGCCAGCTCGGCCGGCGGGGGCAGCGCGACGGCGATCGGCGGTGTCGCGACCGACGGCGCCGGCTGCGGGGACTCCATCGCCGGGGCCGCCGGCTTGGGCGGCGGCCTGAGGGCCGAGAGCAGGCGAACCTGCTCTTCCTCGCGGGTTCGCCGATCCGCCTCGAGGCGGTCGATCAAATCCTTGAGATCGCGCGCCGAGGCGGTGAGCTCCTGCATCCGGCGCGCGACTCGCTCCGCATCGCTCTCGGCCTTCTGCTGGAGCGCTGCCTTCCGTTTGAGCAGGCGGTCCAGGCGTCCTTCCTCGACGCCGAGCGCCGCCAGGGCGGTCTCGCGATGCTGGCGCTCGTCATGGATGCGGGCGCGGGTGTCGGCGAGGCGGGCGAGATCGCCGGCGAGGGATTCGGCCTGGCGCTCGATCTCGGGCCGCGCCGCGTTGAGCAGGATCGCGCCCTGGACCGTCTCGCGCGGGCTCAGGGGCAGCGCCAGCAAGGCTTCCGGCGGCACGCGTGCCCGGCGCAGCAACGCCGCGGTCACATCGGCGAGCTCCTGCCGGCGGCGATCGAGTGTCGCTGAGGTCTTCTTCTCGTCGTCGGCCAGCTCGGCCAGCCGGTCGTCGAGCCGCTGCACCTCGGCACCGTGGGTCTGCGCTGCGCGCGCGGCCTGGATCTGCTCGGCCCGGACCTCGGCGACCTCGCGGGCGAGCGCATCGGCTCGTCTGGTCGCCTCGACCAGGCGATCGCGCTCGGCGGCGAGGGCGCGCTCGACCTCGTCGAGCTTCTTGGGCGAGGCATCCTCGGCGCGCGATAACGCGGCCGGCGCCGCCGTCAGAAGAAGAAGGAGAAGCGGGAGATCAGTCCGCCGCACGGTGCTCGGCCGGCGGACGAAGCAGCGAACGCCCGGTCATCTCGGCCGGCTTCGGCAGGTCCATCACTTCGAGCAGCGTCGGCGCCACGTCGGCGAGCCTGCCGTCGGCGAGCCCGATGTTGTGGCCCGCGCCGACCAGCATCGCCGGCACCAGGTTGAGGGTGTGCGCGGTGTGCGCCTGGCCGCTCTCGTGATCGAGCATCTGCTCGGCATTGCCGTGGTCGGCGGTCACCAGCATGACGCCGCCGGCCTTCTCGACCGCCGAGGCGACGCGGCCGACGCAGGCATCCACCGCCTCGACCGCCTTGATCGCAGCATCCATGTCGCCGGTGTGCCCGACCATGTCGGTGTTCGCGTAGTTCACGACGATCAGGTCGAAGGTGCCGGCCTCGATCGCCGCGACCAGCTTGTCGGTCACCTCCGGCGCCGACATCTCGGGCTTGAGGTCGTATGTCGCGACCTTGGGCGAGGGCACCAGGATGCGGCTCTCGCCCTTGAACTCGCGCTCCTCGCCGCCGTTGAAGAAGAAGGTGACGTGCGCGTACTTCTCCGTCTCGGCGATACGGAGCTGCTTCAGGCCCGCATCGGCCACGATCTCGCCCAGCGTGTGGGTCAGCGAGGCAGGCGGGAACAGCGTGGCGAGGAAGCGGTTGAGGTCGGTCGAGTACTCCGCGACGCCGAGCGCGGCGGCGAGCTTCGGCTGCTTCGGCCGCGCGAAGCCGTTGAACTCGGGATCGAGCAGCGACGACAGGATCTCGCGCGCCCGGTCGGCGCGGAAGTTCGCCATCAGGATGCCGTCGCCGTCGGTCATGCCCTTGTAGCCGGCGATCACCGTCGCCGGCACGAACTCGTCGGTCTTGTTGGCGGCATAGGCGGCATCCACCGCGCTCTTGGCGTCGGCCGCCCTGTCGCCTTCGCCCAGCACGATCGCCTTCCATGCGGTCTCGACCCGCTCCCAGCGCTTGTCGCGATCCATGGCGAAGTAGCGGCCGATGACGGTGGCGATGCGGGCGCCGGAATCGGCGAGGAATCTGGCGAGGAAGCCTTGCGCGCTCTTCGGCGGCGTGTCGCGGCCGTCGAGGAAGGCATGCACGGCGACCGGCACGCCGGCCGCGGATACCGCCTTCGCCAGCGCCGCGATGTGGTCCTGGTGCGAATGCACGCCGCCGGGCGACATCAGCCCCATCAGGTGGCAGGTGCCGCCGGAGGCCCTCAGCTTCGCGATGAAATCGGTCAGCGGCGCCATCTTCGCGAGGCTGCCGTCCTCGACCGCCTGGTCGATCCGGGGCAGGTCCTGCATGACCACCCGACCGGCGCCGAGATTCATGTGGCCGACCTCTGAATTGCCCATCTGGCCCTTCGGCAGGCCCACATGCAGCTCGGAGGCGTCAAGGAACGAGACCGGCGCGCCCTTCGCGAGGCGGTCGAGGTTCGGCGTCCTGGCCTTGAGGATCGCGTTGTCCTCGGAAGGCTCGTCGCGATGGCCCCATCCGTCGAGGATGCAGAGCACGACCGGCTTCGGCCGGCGGGAGGAAGGCGTCGGCATGTGGCTTATATAGGCGAATCCCGCGGCGGCCGGTAGGCTCGCCTGGATGACTTTCGTCACGCTTCTCGGGTGGATCGTCGCGGGCTGGATGCTGCTCGTCGGCCTGATGTTCGTCGGGCAGCGTGCCCTGCTCTATCACCCGGACCGCTCGCTGCCGAACGCCGCCGAGCTGTCGGCTGCGGGCTTCCACGCCCTGCCCGTGCGGACCGAGGACGGTATCGCTCTCACGGCCTGGCACCGGCCTTCGGAGGTGGGACGGTCGACCCTGGTCCTGTTCCATGGCAATGCCGGCCATCACGGTCACCGGCTTTCTCTGGTCATGCCCTTGGCGGCGCGCGGCTACGGCGTCGTCCTGGCGCCATACCGGGGCTATGGCGGCGCCGCCGGCCAGCCGACGGAGGAGGGTCTGCTCGCCGATGGCCGGGCGGTGCTCGCCGCGCTCGCTCCGTCGGTGCCACGGACGCGGACGGTTCTCTGGGGCGAAAGCCTCGGCGGCGGCATCGCGACCCGTCTTGCCGCCGCCGCCGCAGCCGAGAAGGCGCCGATGCAGGGGCTGGTGCTGCAGGCGCCGTTCACCTCGGTCCACGAGCGCGCGGCCGAGATCTACCGGTTCGTGCCGGCGCGATGGCTGGTGCTCGACCGCTTCGACAACCTGAGCCGCATCTCCCGGATCGCGGCGCCGCTGCTGGTCGTACATGGCGAGGCGGACTCGGTGATTCCCGCGTCGCACGGAAGGCGGCTGTTCGCGGCGGCCGCCCAGCCGAAGCTCGGCGTCTTCATCCCCGGCGCCGACCACAACGACCTTCCGGACTTCGGCCTCGCGGACCGGGTCTTGGAGTTCCTCGAGCGCCTGAGCTAGCCGGCGAGTTCCAGCATCACCTGGAGCAGCACGTTGGCGCCGGCCTCCAGGTCGTCGGGCTTGGTGAACTCGCGGACGTTGTGGCTGATGCCGTCGACCGAGGGCACGAAGATCATCGCCGTCGGCGCCACCCGCTGCATCATCTGAGCGTCGTGTCCGGCGCCCGAGGTCATGCGCCGGACAGAGAAGCCCAGGCCCTTCGCGGTGCGCTCGATCAGGTCCGCCATGCCGGCATCGAAGATCACCGGCTCGAAGCGGGCGAGGCGCTTGGCCTCGACCGTGCAGCCCTCGGCCTTCGTCGTTTCCTCGGCGAATGCCAGCACCCGCCGCTCGGCTTCTTTGAGCTTCGCTTCGTCGGTGTTGCGGATGTCGACGGTGACCACCGCCCTGTTCGGGATCACGTTGATCAGATCGGGGAAGAGCTTCACCGAGCCCACGGTGCCGACCTGGTCGCCGCCGATCTCGTTGGCCAGCCGGCGCACGAAGGAGGTCAGCTCGGCGGCGACGTAGCCGGCGTCGTGCCGAAGCCGCATCGGCGTGGTGCCGGCATGGTTGGAGGTGCCTTTGATCGTGAACTCGGTCCACGAGATGCCCTGCAGCGTGTCGACCGCGCCGATGGTGATGCTCTCGCGATCGAGCACCGGTCCCTGCTCGATATGCAGCTCGACGAAGCGATGGACGCTGGGTTTCCCGACCGGCTCCGGCCCGGCGTAGCCGATGCGGCGGAGCTCGTCGCCGACCGACATGCCGTCGCGGTCGGTGGCGGCCAGCGCCTCGTCCAGCGGTATGCCGCCGACATAGGTCAGGCTTCCCATCATGTCGGGATGAAAGCGCGCCCCTTCCTCGTTGGTGAAGAAGGCGATCGTGATCGGCCGCTCGGTCTCGATGCCGGCCTGGTTCAGCACCTCGACCACCTCGAGCCCCGCGAGCACGCCGTAGTTGCCGTCGTAGCGTCCGCCGGTGCGGACCGTGTCGATATGCGAGCCGGTCATCAGCGGCGGCAGGTCCTTCCGCCCCTTGCGCCGGGCGAAGACGTTGCCGATCGCGTCCACGGTGACCGCGAGCCCGAGCGCCTTCATCCAGCCGATCACCAGGTCACGGCCCTCCTTGTCCCGGTCGGTCAGGGCGAGGCGCGCATTGCCGCCGCCCTCGATCGCGCCGACCTGGGCGAGCCGGTCGAGCCGGTCCATCAGGCGGGCGATGTCGATGCGGAGATTGGCGTGCGTCATGGAGAGCCTAGAAGAGGGCGAGGACGAGGGCGTAGCGCGCGGTCTTGCCGATGGCAACCAGCACGACGAAGGGCAGGAAGCGGATGCCGGCAGCTCCTGCGATCAAGGTCAGCGGGTCCCCGATGATGGGGATCCACGATAGCAGCAGCGACCAGGTGCCCCAGTGCCGGAAGCGGTCGGCGGCCTTGTCATAGGTCGCGGGCTTCACCGGAAACCAGGGCCGGTCGCGGAAATGCGCGCCCCAGCGTCCCAGGCTCCAGTTGAGGATCGAGCCCAGCGTATTGGCGATGGTCGCGACGGCGAGCAGCAGCAGCTTGTCGGTGGTCGTGGCCAGCGCCACGCCGGCAAGCACCGCCTCCGACGACATCGGCAGCACCGTCGCCGCCAGGAACGAGGTGACGAAGAGCCCGCCGAGGGTCCAGGGATCCATCAGAGCCGCTTGAACCAGAAGGTCATCGGCTTCTCGGTCTCGTCATCCGCGCCGATGTCGCGCCAAGGGAAATGCGTGACGAAGCCGGGATCCTTCGCGTAGCCGCGCCTGGACCAGAACTCGTCGAGCGGCACGTAGCCGGCGGGCTTCATCGGGTGATCGTCTGGACGCTGGACCGCGCAGAAGCAGGCGGTCTCGTAGGTGCCGAACGAGCGCGCGTGCGTCTCGCGCTCCTCGAAGAAGCGCACCCCGATGCCCCGGCCGCGGTAGCGGCGGTCGAGCACGCTCTCTCCGAAGTAGAATAATCGATCGAGATCCAATCCGCGCTCGACGAACGGCCGGGTGACGTAGCCGGCCTCGTCGGCGAGCGGAAGCGCTGTCGAGGCGCCGACCGCACGCTCGCCGTCGAGCGCAAGGACGACGACCGCGCGCGCCGAGCAGATGTAGGTTTCCAGATAATTGCGCTCGTAGGATTCGTCGCCCTCGTAGAGATAGGGCCAGTCGCGGAACACCTGGATGCGGAGCCGCGCGAGATCCGGGATGTAGCGGCGGAGCGCTTCTCCGGTGACCGGCCGGATCTGCACGGGGCCTACTTGGCGCCGATCAGCCGGAGCCATTCCTGCAGATTGTAGTAGTTGGTGACGCGCGTGATCCGCCCGTCGGCGAGCTCGAAGAAGGCGCCGCCCGGCAGGCTGTAGGTCTGGCCGGTCGCCGGCGGCAGGCCTTCGTCGGTCTTGAGGTACTTGCCGACCACCATGTACTCGGCGGCGATGCGCGACCCGTAGCCGAGGATCACGATGTCCTCGAGCTTCTCCTTGTAGGAGCGCTCCATGCGCTTCATGAAAGCGAGGAACGCCTTCCGGCCGATCTCGCGGCCGCCCTGGTTCAGGTCGTGAGCCACATCCTCGGAGAGGAGCGAGACCATGCCTTCCCAGTCGCCGGCGTTGAAGCGGTCGTAGTAGAGGCGGACGGTTTCGGCCGTCATCGACTGCATGGTCGGCAGCTCCTTGGAATCTAGTGCTGACGGATATATCCCAGAACCGCGAGCGCCGCCTTGATATCCGGCATCGCGCGTTCGACCGCCGCCTCGCCCTCGTCGATCACCTCGGCCGCCCGGTGGAACTCGAGCAGCCCGATATGGCCGACGCGCGGATTGATCGCGACGTCCGGCGGCTCGCCCGCGAGCCTGGATCGCGACAGCCGGTCCTGGACGATGTTGAGCGCGGAGACCATGACGCCGAACATCGAGGGCGCGTCCGGCTGGCGCCCGAACATCTTGTTGAGGAAGGAGTCGAGTCGCCAGCTCTTGTCCTCGGGCTCGGCCGTCTCGAGCTCGGTGAGGAGATCGAAGCCGGCGACGGCCTGGTAGGCCTTTCCCGGCACGCGCGCCTTGCCGATGATGTCGGCGTGCAGGTTCACGGCGATGATGATCTCCGCCCCCATCGCGCGGCAGACCGAGACCGGCACCGGGTTCACCAGCGCGCCGTCCACGAGCCAGCGATCGTCGATCCTCACCGGCGGGAACACGCCGGGGAGCGAGAAGGAGGCGCGGAGCGCGTCGATCATCCGACCTGAGTTGAGCCAAACCTCGTGCCCGGTTCCGAGATCGGCCGCGACCGCGGTGAACGGCGCGGACAGGTGCTCGATCGACAGCTCGCCGAAATTCCGCTCCATCTCCTGGACCAGCCGGTTGCCGCCGAACATGCCGCCGCCGCCGAGCTTCACGTCGAGGAAGGAGACGACCTTGAGCTTGGTCAGGCCCCGCGCCCAGGCTTCGAGGGTCGGCGCGCGGTTGCTGAGATGGGCGCCGCCGACGAGCGCCCCGATCGAGGTGCCGGCGATCAGGTCGGGCTGGATGCCGTGGCGGGCGAGCGCGCGCAGCACGCCGAGATGGGCCCAGCCGCGCGCGACGCCGGATCCCAGAGCAAGTCCGATCTTCGGTCGCCGGTGCGTGTTCTGGGTCGCCATCGCCGCGTAATCTCTATCGCTCGACCGGCCCTGGCAAGCCTTGCCGGCGCCTCGTCGCGAGCACGAAGGCCAGTGCCGAGACGATCGCGAACGCGACGATGACGAGCGCCACCGGCAGCAGCGTCGCGCCCAGCGTGTGGCCGACGATCACGGTGCCGACGGCGCCGAGCGCCATCTGCAGGAATCCGACGACGCCGGACGCCGCGCCCGCCCGCGTCGGGTCGACGCTGATCGCGCCGGCGATGCCGTTCGGCTGGCCGACGCCGTTGCCCATCGCCACGAACATCGCCGGTGCGAAGATGCCGGCCGGCGCCAGCGGCAGGATCAGCGCATGCGCCAGCATGGCGAAGCTGCCGAACAGCACCAAGGCCGAGCCGACGGCGACCATCCGCTCGACGCCGAAGCGGCGGGAGAGCCGGCCCGAGATGAAATTGCCGATGAAGTAGCCGAAGGAGACGATGACGAACCAGACGCCGTAGTCGCTGGGCGGCCGCTGCAGCACCTCGATCATCAGGTAGGGCGCGCCGGCGAGGAAGGAGAAGAAGCAGGTGGTCGAGCAGCCGGTGCCGATCGCGAATCCGACGAAGGCGGGGCGCTTCAGCAGCACGCGATAGCTCCGGAGCACGGGGGCGAAGCCGATCGTCGGCTGCGGGTCCTTGAGCGTCTCGGGCAGGTGGAAGAAGCATCCGGCGAGGAGCAGCGCGCCGTAGGCGGTGAGCACCCAGAGCCCGGCGCGCCAGCCGATCCAATGGTCGAGGTAGCCGCCGATCACCGGTGCCATCGCCGGCGCGATCGTCATCGCCATGGTGACGTATCCCAGCACCGAGGCGCCGCGGTCGCGGTCGTAGACGTCGCGGATGATCGCGCGCGTGATCACGATGCCGGCGCAGCCGCCGAGCGCCTGCGCGATGCGGCCGAGGATCAGGACCTCGATGCTCTGCGCCAGGCTCGCGACCAGCGCCGAGACGGCATAGAGGCCGAGGCCTGCCAGCATCAGCGGCCGGCGGCCGTAGTGGTCGGAGAGCGGACCGTAGACGAGCTGCCCCGCGGCGATGCCGGCGAGATAGAGCGTCAGCGTGAGCTGCACGGTCGCGATGTCGGTCGCGAAGTAGCGCGCGAGTCCGGGCATCGACGGGATGAAGATGTTCAGCGAGATGCCGCCGATGGCGGTCGCCAGAACCAGGATGATGAGAGGCGGCCGGGCGCCGGGCGCAAGCATGAAGAACGCGTGAAGAGGGGATCGGAAGGCGAGGCTACCACGGCGGGGCGCTTGACGGGGATCGCCATGATCGGGGATATCCACGCCGGCACGATCTGCGAGGAGACGGCGATGGCGCGCGGCGTCAGGATCATCGGACAGGTGATGATTTTTTCGGCGGTGCTTGCCGCGTCTTCGGCGTCCCGGGCGCAGAACGCCGCGGAAGGCGAGAAGCGCTTCGCGGTGTGCAAGGCCTGCCACTCGGTGGAGGCCGGGGGCCGGCACGGGGTCGGGCCGAACCTGCACGGCGTGCTCGGCGCCAAGGCCGGCACCAAGGAGGGTTTCGCCTATTCGCCGCCGCTCAAGGGCTCGAACGTCGTCTGGGACGAGGCGAACCTCGCCAAGTACATCGAGAACCCGCGCACCTTCATCCCGGGCAACAAGATGGCGTTCCCCGGCATGAAGCAGGAATCGCAGATCAAGGACGTCATCGCCTACCTCAAGGAAGCGACGAAGTAGCCATGGACCGGCGCGGCCTCATCCTCGGCGCGGGCGCGCTCACGACGGCCTCGCTGCTGGCGCTGCTGCCGAGGGCGGCGGAGGCCACGCCGCAGGCGGCGGCCGAGCTGCTGCGGAAGCTCGTGCGGGGCGCGCCGCAGCACGGCCGCGTCACGCTGACCGCGCCCGACATCGCCGACAACGGCAACGCGGTGCCGCTGACGGTCTCGGTCGAGAGCCCGATGACGGACGCCGACCACGTGACGGCGATCCACGTCGTCGCCGACGGCAACCCCAATCCCGGCGTGATCAGCGTCAGGCTCGGCCCGCACAACGGCAGGGCCGAGGTCTCGCTCCGCATCCGGCTGGCCTCGAGCGAGAAAGTGATCGCGGTCGCCGAGATGAAGGACGGCAGCCTGTGGACCGCGAGCCGCGAGGTCGCGGTGACCCTCGGCGGCTGCGGAGCGCTCTGATGGCCCAGGACGTTCAGCCCCGCATCCGGATTCCCTCGCAGATCAAGGCGGGCGAGGTGATCGAGGTGAAGACCCTGGCGACCCACGAGATGGAGTCGGGCCAGCGGCGCGACGCCGCCGGCAATCTTGTACCCCGCCGCCTCATCAACAGGCTGACCTGCACCTACAACGGCCGCCCGGTGTTCGACGCCGCGCTCGAGCCGGCCGTCTCCGCCAACCCCTACATCGCCTTCTTCCTGAAGGCGACCGAGAGCGGGACGCTCGACTTCGCCTGGACCGACGACGACGGAACCGTCTATCGCGCCCGGCAATCGATAAAGGTCGGCTGAGGCGCTTCCGCCCGCGGGCGGGCGGCGTTACCTTCGGTCCAGCGAAGGACGAAGGTGATGGCGCGTCCGGGCGACCCGAAAGGCTACTACGCGAGGTTGGGACTCGCCGCTTGGGCGACCCAGCAGGCGATCGACGTCGCCTTTCGGGCGCGCACGCGCGAGCTCGACCCCGACCGCGGTCCGCCGCCCGATTCCGCGCATCGTCTCCAGGCGGTCGCCGAAGCGTACCGGACGCTGTCCGATCCGGTGCTTCGCCGCGCCTATGACGACGCGAGGGGCATCGCGGACGAAGACGAGGGCGAGGGGGGCTCGCCCGCCGCGCCGGCACCGGCCAGATGGCACCATCAGCGTCCGCTGCTTTTCGGCCTGGTCGCGTCGGCCTCGGTCGCGCTGATCGTCGTCGCCATCATCCGCATGCCCGGAACCATGGTTCCGTCGCCGGCCCGGGCGCTGACGCCGCCAGTTGCGGCGGTGCCCCGCTACGAGCGCCGCATCGTCACCGGCTCCGGCGTCAACCTGCGGTCGGGGCCCGGCACCGAGCACCTGCTCGCCGGTCGCGTCGCCCGCGGAGAATCCGTCGAGCTGATCCAGCCCGAATCCGACGGCTGGGCATATGTCCGCCTCGGCGACGGCCGGCGCGGATATATTGCGGCCCGATTCCTGACGACACCTTAAAGGGCTCAGTGACCGCTCCATCGAATCCCGCGTCGGCCGCCTGGCACGATCGCGCGGCCGTCGCCTCGGCCTCGGGCGATACGGCGCGCGCGCTCGGCTGCTACGAGCGCGTTCTCGCCATCGCGCCCGGGGACGTCGCCGGCACCTACTATCGCGGCTTCCACCATTATCTCGAGGGCGACCTGGACCAGGCCGAGCATGCCTATCTCAGGGCGCTCGCGCTCGCGCCCGACCATGCGGATGCGGCCTGGTGCCTGGCGATGCTCCGCTGGCTCAAGGGCGATCTGCGCGGCGCCTGGGAGACCTACGAGCGGCGCCTCTACAGGTCGGGCTTCGACCTCCATCCCGGCATCGCCGCTCGTCCCGCCTGGCAGGGCGAGGTGCGGCCCGGCGAGACGCTGCTGCTCTGGGCGGAGCAGGGCAACGGCGACACGATCCACTTCATCCGCTACGCGGCGATGGCGAAGGCGCGGGCCGGGCGCATCGTCGTCGCCTGCCAGCGGCCGCTGAAGCGGTTGTTGGCAATGCAGCCGCATCTCGCCGACGTCGTCGTCGCCGACGGCGACGCGGTCCCGATGTTCGACGTCCAGGCGTCGATCATGAGCCTGCCGGTGATTTTCGACACTGATGCGGGGTCGATCCCGGCGGCGTGCCCCTACCTCTCCCCGCCGCCGCCGATCGACCTTCCCGGTGGCGAGGGCCGCCTGAAAGTCGGTCTCGTCTGGGGCGGCAATCCGCACAACCAGCCGATGGATCGCTACCGTGCGATGCCGTTCGAGACGCTTGCGCCCCTCCTCGGCCTTCCCGGCGTCCGTTGCTACAGCCTGCAGGTCGGTCCGCACGCGGCCGGCGCGTCGGCCGCGATCGCGGCCGGCGGCATCGTCGATCTGGCGCCCCGGCTCTCCGACTTCGCCGAGACCGCGCGGGCGCTGGCGGCGCTCGACCTCGTCGTCACGATCGACACCTCGGTCGCCCATCTTTCGGGGGCGCTCGCGCGCCCGACCCTGCTGATGCTGGCGAAGGTGCCCGACTATCGCTGGCAGCTCGCCGGCGACCGCTCGCCCTGGTACCCGAGCCTCCGCCTCCATCGTCAGTCGCGTGCCGGGGAATGGGGACCGGTCGTCGCCTCGGTCGCCGAGGCCGTGGCGGCGCGCGCCGCCGAGGTCCGCCGATGAACGGCATCGACGCGATCCAGGCGGCGATCGGCGGCGGGCGGCCGGCCGACGCGCTCGCGCTTTGCCGCCAGACGCTCGCCGACCGGCCCTTCGACGTCGGCGCCCTCTACCTGACCGCCGTGGCGCGGCAGACGACGGGCGATGCCGCGGGCGCCGAGACGGCCGGCCGGCGCGCGGCCGCGGTCGGCGGCGAACCGGCGGACGCCCACCTGATCGTCGGCATGGCCGCGGCCGCGCGCGGCGACGCCGAGGCGGCGCTCGCCGCCTTCGACCGCGCGGTCGCCCTCGCGCCGGATCGCGTGCTGTTCCGGATGCTGCGAAGCGGCATCCTGGTTCAGCTCCGCCGCTACGACGACGCGTACGAGGACCAGCTGGCGCTCATGATCGAGCGCCGGAGCTCGGCCTGGTGGCCGGGCGGACCCCAGGCGCCGCTTTCGAGTGCGGAGGGCGAGGACGCGCTGCCGACCAGCCGCCTGAAGCTCCGCCACGATGCCGAGCAGCTGCGCCACCTCCAGACGATCGGCAGCCTGCCCGCCGATGCGGCGCCGTTCGTCGAGGCGTTCGGGCGCGTGCTGTCGGAGCTCGACGTCTCGTCCCCGGGCAATGCGCCGGTGCGCCTGAACCCCGACCAGCGGCGGCGCCTGGCGCCCGTCTACAATCGCGTCGTCGTGCTCGACCCCGGCGCCCGCGTCGCGGGAGAGGCGGTCGCCCGGGGCTGGGACCGGGACGCCGTCGCGCGCGCCTTCGCATCCGACCGTGTCGCGGTGATCGACGGGCTGCTGACCCAAGAGGCGCTCGCCGCGATGCGCCGCTTCTGCCTCGACTCGACGATCTGGTTCGACACCTCGCACGCGCTCGGCGAACGGGGATACATCGGCGCCGACGGCATCGAGGGCTTCGCCTGCCCGCTTCTGTTCCAGATCGCCGAGGGACTGCGGGCGGCGCTGCCCGGCGTCATCGGCGACCTGCCGCTCGTGAAGTTCTGGGCGTTCAAGTACGACCACGCGCTCCAGGGCATCAACGCGCATGGCGACGCGGCCCGGGTGAACGTCAACTTCTGGCTCACGCCCGACGAGGCCAACCTCGACCCGGAGACGGGCGGGCTGATGGTGTGGAACACCCATGTGCCGCGCGACTGGGGATTCCAGGCCTACAACAACGACCCCGCCGGTCTCATGCGCCGGATCGACGAGATCGGCGCCAGGCCGGTCAACGTCCCTCACCGGCAGAACCGCGCCGTGCTGTTCGACTCGGACCTCATCCACGCGACCGCGCCGCTGAACTTCCGGCCGGGCTACACGAACCGCCGGCTCAACGTGACCCTGCTGTACGGCAACCGGGCGTAACGCCTCTTGCGATCGGGATTCATTATCGCATACCGTATACAAAACGTCAGGAGCACCCCTGCAGCCGCTCGATACCGCCTCGCCGCTGGCCGACCGGGTCTACCAGTCGATCGTGGATGCGATCTGCGACGGGCGTCTGGCGCCGGGCGAGCGGCTGACCCAGGAGGACCTGGCCGAGCGGCTCAAGGTCTCGCGTCAGCCGGTCCTGCAGGCGATGGCGCTGCTGAAGGCTCAGGGCTTCGTCGAGGAGGCGGGCCGCCGCGGCGTGCGGGTGGCGCCGGTCGAGGCGCCGCAGATCGTCCGACTCTACGAGGTGAGGGGCGCGCTCGATGCGCTCGCCGCCCGTCTCGCGGCCCGCGACGGCGCAGCCGAGGCCAGGCGACGCGGGCCGGGCCTGATCGACGCCGGGCGCGCGGCGATCGATGCCGACGACCGTGGCCGGCTGATCGCCGCCGACCAGGATTTCCACCAGCTCCTCTATGGGCTTTCGCGCAACCCGCTGATCGGCGAGAGCGCAGGACTTCACTGGCGGCACATCCGGCGTGCCATGGGCGCCGTCCTCGACGATCCGGCCGAGCATCGCCTCGTCTGGGACGAGCATGCCGCGATCCTCGCGGCGATCGCGGACGGTGACGAATCCCTCGCCGAAGCCCGCGCCCGCGCGCATGCCGAGGCTGCCGCGCAACGCCTCTCCCGTCGCATCGAAGCCGCCGCCAAAGCGGCTGCCTGAAAGGAAACGCCATGAAGCTCACCGACGCCCAGGTCGCCCAGTTCCAGAAGGATGGGTTCCTCGTGATCCCCGATCTCTTCTCGAAGGAGGAGGTGGCGATCCTGAAGGGCGAGGTGCCGGCGCTTTACGCCGAGCGGCGGCCGGAGAACGTGCGCGAGAAGACCGGCGACGTGGTCCGCACCAACTTCGCCGCCCACACCTACAACCCGGTCTACAAGGCGCTCACGCGCCACCCGCGCATGATCGGGCCGGCGATGCAGCTGCTCGGCGGGCCGATCTACATCCACCAGCACAAGATCAACGGGAAGGCCGCCTTCGACGGCGACGTCTGGCAGTGGCACCAGGACTACGGCACCTGGAAGAACGACGACGACATGCCGAACTGCCATGCGATGAACCTCGCGATCTTCCTCGACGAGGTGAACGAGTTCAACGGCCCGCTGATGTTCATCCCCGGCAGCCATCGCGAGGGCGTGCTCAAGGCCGGCCACGACCTCACCACCACGAGCTATCCGCTGTGGACCATCGATCACGCGACGATCCGGAAGCTGGTCGAGCGCGGCGGCATCGTCGCGCCGAAGGGCGGGCCGGGCACGGCGCTGTTCTTCCACGGCAACCTGGTCCACGGCTCGACCTCGAACATGTCGCCGTGGGACCGCCTGATCGTCTATGTCAGCGCCAACCGCGTCGACAACGCGATCCGCCGCTTCAAGCGGCCGGAATACATCGCGCACCGCGACTTCACCCCGATCGAGCTGGGCACCGACGACAGCCTGCTGCAGTTCCGGAAGAAGGCGGCGGAGTAGGGCGATGAACCTCCACGCCCTCCTCGCCAAGCGGGCCGCCGCCGGAAAGCCGGTGCGCGTCGGGCTGATCGGCGCCGGCAAGTTCGGCTCGATGTTCCTGGCCCAGGCATTGACCACGCCCGGCATGCACGTCGCGGCGATCGCCGATCTGAAGCGCGACCGCGCCGCCGCCTCGCTGACCAGGGTCGGCTGGAAGGCCGAGCAGTTCGCGGCCTCGTCGTTGCCCGAGGCGATCGCCAAAGGCACGACCTGGCTGACCGAGGATTCGATGGCGGTGATATCAGGCGACGGCATCGAGGTGATCATCGATGCGACCGGCTCGCCGCCGGCCGGCATCGCCCATGCGCGGGCCGCCTTCAGGGCCGGCAAGCACGTGGTGATGGTCAACGTCGAGGCCGACGCGCTGGTCGGGCCGATGCTGGCGCTGGAGGCCGAGACGGCGGGCGTCGTCTACTCGCTCGCCTATGGCGACCAGCCGGCCCTGATCGCCGAGATGGTCGACTGGGCGCGGGCGGCGGGTTTCGAGGTGACCGCCGCCGGCAAGGGCACCAAGTACCTGCCGATCTATCATGCGTCCACGCCGGAGACGGTGTGGGGCCATTACGGTTTCTCGGCGAGCCAGGTCGCCGGCGGCGACTTCAACGCGCAGATGTTCAACTCCTTCCTCGACGGCACCAAGTCGGCGATCGAGATGACCGCGGTCGCCAACGCGACCGGGCTTTCGGCGCCGTCGGACGGATTGCTGTTCCCGCCCTGCGGCGTCGACGACCTCGCGCATGCGCTGAGACCCAAGTCCGAGGGCGGCGTGCTCGAGGGCAAGGGCAAGGTCGAGGTGATCTCCTCGCTCGAGCGCGACGGGCGGCCGGTGTTCCGCGACCTCCGCTGGGGCGTCTATGTCGTGTTCGAGGGCGCGACGCCTTACGTCCGTGACTGCTTCAAGCAGTACGGGCTCGTGACGGATTCTTCGGGTCGCTACACCGCGATGTACAAGCCCTATCACCTGATCGGGCTCGAGCTCGGCATCTCGGTGCTGTCTGCCGCCCTTCGCAGGGAGCCGACCGGCGTCGCCACCGGCTTCCGCGCCGATGCGGTCGCGACGGCCAAGCGCGATCTCGCGGCCGGCGAGGTGCTGGATGGCGAGGGCGGCTACACGGTCTGGGGCAAGTGCCTGCCGGCCGAGCGCTCGCTCTCGCTCGGCGCTCTCCCGATCGGCCTCGCGCATGGGCTCAAGGTGAAGCGCGCGGTGAAGGCGGGTTCCGTCGTCGGCTGGGCCGATGTCGCGACCGACGGCGTCTCGTCGCTGATGGCCGATGCGATCGGGGCCCGGCGCGAGATGGAGGAGGCCGCGCGCGGCGTCGCCCGCGCGGCGCAGTAGTCGCGATCAGGCGGGGGGCTTGGCTTCCGGGCGCAGCTTCTCGATGCCCATCAGCTTCATGACGAGGTTCTCGTACCCTGGCTCGCTGGTCCCCTTCCGCACCTTGCGCAGGAAGTACTTCTCGAAGGCGACCTTTGCGGCGTGGACCCAGTATCCCTGACTCGACCAGTTGACGTTCCGCGGCGGGATCTGCGGCTGGGCGACGAAGGCGATCCCGTCGTTGCCGAAATCGGCAAGGCATACGGCGTTCCACGTCGGCTCGCGGGTCGGCTCCCGGCCTGCGATCAGGTCGCGGACGTTGTGGGCGACGGCGGTGACCATCGACTCGATCATGTAGCCGGTCTTGGGCACGCCGACCGGAACCGGCGTCGCCTCCACCGGCGGGATCGCGACGCAGACGCCGACGGCGAAGATGTTGCGGAACGTCGGACTGCGCTGGAACTTGTCGACCAGAACGAAGCCGCGTGGATTGGTGAGCCCGGGAATCCACTTGCCGTCCTCGCCCTTGAGGCAGGACGTGCCGCGGAAGGCCGGAATGAACATCGAGAACCTGGAGGGCAGGGTCTGCGTCCGCTTGGCGCCGCCGTCCTCTCCGACTTCCGTCACGGTCACGCCGTCCGGGGAGACGCGGTCGACCTTGGCGTTGGTGATCCATCTGACGTCGCGATCGCGAAATGCCGATTCGAGCATGCCTTTGGTATCGCCGACCCCTCCGAGCCCGAGATGGCCGACATAGGGTTCCGAGGTGACGAACGTGATCGGCACGCGGTCGCGGATCTTCCGCTTGCGGAGATCGGTGACCACCATCATGGCGAACTCGTAGGCCGGCCCGAAGCATGAAGCGCCCTGCACCGCGCCGATCACCATCGGGCCGGGATCGGCACAGAACTCCTCCCAGCGCTCGGCTGCCGCGGTCGCGTGGTCGACGTGACAGACCGAGTTCGAGTTGTGCTCCGGACCGAGGCCTTCGATCTCGTCGAAGGCCAGCGCCGGCCCGGTGGCCACGACCAGGTAGTCGTAGGGCAGGCGCTTGCCGTCGTTGAGCTCGACCGCGTTCTCTCCGGCGAGGATGCGCCGCACGCCCAGTGCGGAAAAGCCGATGCCCTTTCGGGCGAATACCTCTGGGAGGTGGATCTTGATCTGCTCGGGCTTCCGCCACCCGAGTGTGACCCAGGGATTCGAGGGCACGAACTGGAACCACTCGGAATCGGACACGACGGTGATTTCGACGTCCTTCCCGAGAAGGTCCCGAAGCTCGAATGCCATCGGCACGCCGCCGATGCCCGCTCCCACCACGATGATCCTGGTCATGGCGATTTCCTTCCGATTGTGACGCCGATCTTCCTGTGGTGCGGCGCCGGCGACTTGATCTCGATCAAGGTGCCGGCGCCGCGAGCCGTCAGCATGCGTTCATGGCCGCGAGTTGGCTTCCGTACTCAGTTGAAGGCACAGCCCGGCTGCGCGCCGAGGCGCTTGAGGACGATCGCCGCCGGGCAGAAGCCCGTGAACGACGCCTGGATCAGGTTGAGTCCGACGAAGGCGTTGAGCAGGAACCAGTAGGGGCTGTGGAAGTAGCCGAGCGCGAGGCTGGCCAGCACCATGAATCCGGCGAAGGCCATGACGGCTTTGTCGATCGACATGAGAGTCTCCTTTCGAGAGCGCTAGTTGCAATAGAGGCGGTAGAGGAGGCCGATCACCTTTCGGGCCTCCGGACTGGCGAGCGAGTAGTGGATCGTCTGGGCCTCGCGTCGCGTCGCGACCAGTCCGTCGCGGCGCAGCTTGGCCAGGTGCTGGGACAACGGCGACTGCTTCAACCCGACGAGATTTTCCAGCTCGCCGACCGAGCGCTCGCCGTCGTGCAGCTCGCACAGGATCATCAGCCGGTAAGGGTTCGAGAGCGCGCGCAACAGGCCCGTCGCTTCGTCGGCCCTCTTCTTCATCGCCTGTATATTCATAGTTGCTAAATTAGATAGTGCTAATATATATGTCAAGTCCCCGCCGATGGAGCAGCGAGATGGCCGTCAGACTTCCAGTTCTAGCCGCAATGTTCGTCGCCTTGGCCGCGCCGGCATTCGGCGCCGATCCAGGGCTCGAGGTTTCGCGCGTCGACGTCGACGACAGGAAGGCGGTGATCGCGACCGTCGAGACTTTGCGCGAGGTGGCGGCCAGGGCGCGGATCGGGGGAACCGTCGCCCAGCTCCTGGTGCGCGAGGGCGACCAGGTCTCGGCCGGCAGCCGCATCGCTCAGGTGGTCGACGAGAAGCTCGCCTTGCAGGTCCAGGCGATTGACGCCCGGATCCAGGCGCAGCAGGCTCAGCGGGATCAGGCGCGGATCGACTTCGACCGGGCCGAGGACCTGCGCCGTTCCGGCGTGGCGGCACAGGCCCGGGTCGACGAGGCGCGGACGCGTCTCGACGTGGCCGAGCGGACCCTCCGGTCCGTCCGCGCCGAGCGCGACGTCCTCCTCCAGCAGTCGGCCGAAGGGGCCGTGCTCTCTCCCGGCCCCGGTCGCATCCTCCGCGTCCCCGTCAACGAGCGCAGCGTCGTGCTCGCCGGCGACACGATCGCGACGATCGCGACGGACGCCTATGTGCTGAGGCTCAGGCTGCCCGAGCGGCACGCCCGCAGCCTCAAGGCCGGCGACACGATCCTGGTCGGTGCCCGGGGGCTGCAGGCGGCCAATGCGCCCGAGACCCTGCGTCGCGGCCGGGTCGCGCTCGTCTACCCGCAGATCGATCAGGGCCGTGTCGTCGCCGACGTCGAGGTCGAGGGCCTCGGCGACTACTTCGTCGGCGAGCGCACGCGCGTCTACGTCTCGACCGGCACGCGCAGCGCCGTCGTCGTTCCGCCGGAGCTCGTCGCCAGGCGCCACGGCATCGACTATGTCAGGCTGGCGGACGGCACCGATGTCGTCGTTCAGGTCGGCGCCGCCACCGACAAGGGGATTGAGATCCTCGCCGGGCTCCGCGCCGGGGATCGGGTGATCAAGCCATGAAGCTCGGCCTTTCCGGCGTCCTCACCCGGACGTTCATCGCCTCGCCGCTGACGCCGCTGCTGCTGCTGGCCGCGCTGGCGATGGGCACCCTCGCGCTGATGGCGCTTCCGCGCGAGGAGGAACCGCAGATCAGCGTGCCGATGGTCGACATCCTGGTCGCGGCCAACGGATATCGCGCCGGCGACGCGATCGAGCTGATCACGCGCCCGCTCGAGGACATCGTCAAGGGCATCGACGGCGTCGAGCACGTCTACTCGAGCACCCAGGACGACTCGGTCGTCACCACCGCGCGCTTCCTGGTCGGCACCGACCAGGACGCGGCCATGCTCCGCGTGCACGAGAAGATCCGCGCCAACATCCGCGACCTGCCGAAAGGAATTCCGGAGCCGGCGATCGTCGGTCGCGGCATCAACGACGTCGCCATCGTCGTGCTCACGCTCGCGCCGAAGGCGGACGCCGCGGGCCGATGGGATCCCAACGGCCTGTTCCAGGTCGCACAGGAACTGCAGCACGAGCTCGTCAAGGTCGACGATGTCGGCCTCAGCTACATCGTCGGTGGCAGCCCGAACCAGATCCGGATCGAGCCCGATCCCGAGCGGCTGTCGCTCTACGGCATCACGCTCAACCAGCTCGTCGACAAGCTGACCAACGCAAACCGGTCGTTCCTGGTCGGCGCCTATCGCGACCAGGGCCGCAACCTGCCGGTCCTCGCCGGGCAGACGCTCCAGGGCGTTCCCGATATCGGCCTTCTTCTGCTGACCTCGCGCGACGGTCGCCCGGTCTACGTCAAGGACGTGGCGGACGTCGTCGTCGGGTCGTCGGAACCGGACTTCCGCGTCTGGCGATTCACGCCGGAAGGCGACGGCGCGCTCCACCGCAACCCCGCCGTCAGCATCGCCTTCGCCAAGCGGAAAGGGGCCAATGCCGTTACCGTCGCCGGCGACCTCGTCGACCGGCTCGAAAGCGTGAAGGGGCGTCTGGTCCCGGAAGGCCTCGCGGTCAGCGTCAGCCGCAACTACGGCGAGACCGCCAGCGACAAGGCGGACGAGCTGCTGTTCCACCTGGCGCTCGCGACGGTCTCGATCGTCGTGCTGATCACCCTGGCGATTGGCTGGCGCGAGGGCCTCGTCGTCATGGTGGTGATCCCGACGACGATCCTGCTGACCCTCTTCGCCGCCTGGCTGATGGGCTACACGATCAATCGCGTCAGCCTCTTCGCCCTGATCTTCTCGATCGGAATCCTCGTCGACGATGCCATCGTCGTTGTCGAGAACATCGTCCGCCACTGGCATCGGCGAGGGGAGGGCGACCTCGTCGCCAAGGCTGTCGAGGCGGTGGCCGAGGTCGGCAACCCCACTATCGTCGCCACCCTGACGATCGTCGTGGCGCTGCTGCCGATGATGTTCGTCAGCGGCCTGATGGGGCCCTACATGAGCCCGATCCCGGCGAACGCCTCCATGGCGATGCTGTTCTCGTTCTTCGTCGCGGTCACGGTGACGCCCTGGCTTCTCTATCGGGTCGGCGGGCGCCGCTTCGCCGGCGGCGACAAGGGGAACCAGGGCGCACACGACGAGCAGATCGGGGTCCTCGGCCGGCTCTACCTCGCCGTCGCCAGGCCGCTCCTCGCCGGCCGGGCTCGCGCCAAGGTCTTCCTCCTGGCGGTGGGCGCGGCGACGGTCGCGGTCTGCGTGCTGTTCGCCACCCGCGACGTCACCGTCAAGCTGCTGCCCTTCGACGACAAGTCGGAGTTCCAGGTCGTGGTCGACCTGCCGGCCGGCTCGACGCTGGAAGACACCGAGCGTCTGCTCGCCGAGGCCGCCCAACGCCTGCGCGCGCTGCCGGAGCTCGCTTCCGTGGAGGCCTATGCAGGCGTCGCCGCTCCGTTCAACTTCAACGGGCTCGTCCGGCACTCGTATCTTCGGCGCAGTCCCGAGCTCGGCGACCTCCAGGTCAACCTGAAGCCGAAAGCGGCCCGGAGTCGCGGCAGCCACGCCATCGCCCTCGAAGGACGCCGGCTGCTCGCCGATCTGCCGCGGCCCGACGGGACGGTGATCAAGGTGGTCGAAGTGCCGCCCGGCCCGCCGGTCCTGGCGACCCTCCTGGTCGAGGTGTACGGGCCGGACGAGGAGGCCCGGGCCGCGACCACGCGTCGGGTTCGCGAGGCTTTCGCCGGGGTCGACTTCGTCGTCGACGTCGACGACACGCTGAAGGCGCCCGGCGAGCGCATCCGCTTCGCCGTCGACCAGGAGAGCCTCGAGTTCCACGGCGTCGAGGAGCAGGCGGTCTACGACACGATCGCGGCGATCGTCGGCGGCGTGAAGATCGGGTACTCCCAACGGGGGGCAGGGGCGAAGCCGGTCGACATCTCGATCATGATGCCGAAATCGGCCTTGTCGCCGGGCGAGCGCATCCTGTCGACGCCGGTGCCGGCCGGCGGCACCAAACGCGAAGGAGCCAACGTCGAGCTCGGCGACGTCGTGACCCTGGTGCGCGAGCCGGCCTCGCACACGATCTTCCGGCGCAACGGCCGCTTCGCCGAGATGGTGACGGCCGAGCTCGCGGGAAGCTTCGAGGCCCCCGTCTACGGGATGCTCGCCGTGCAGGAAAGGCTGGCTTCCATCGACTGGGGTCCGGGCGGACCGCCCATTGTCGGCTACCACGGCCAGCCGAAGAGCGAGTCGAAGCCTTCGCTGCTTTGGGACGGTGAGTGGGAGGTGACCTACGTCACCTTCCGCGACATGGGGGCTGCCTTCGGCGTCGCCATCCTCGGCATCTATCTTCTGGTAGTGGCCCAGTTCGGATCCTTCCGGCTGCCGCTCGTGATCCTGGTGCCGGTGCCGCTGACCCTGATCGGCATCGTCCTCGGCCACTGGGCCTTCTCGGCGCCGTTCACGGCGACCTCGATGATCGGCTTCATCGCGCTCGCCGGGATCATCGTCCGGAATTCGATCCTGCTGGTCGACTTCATCCGCCACCGGCGCGCTGCCGGGGAGCGCCTGCGCCCGGCCCTGCTGGAAGCCGGCGCCATCCGCATCAAGCCGATCGTGCTGACGGCGGCCGCGGCCATGATCGGAGCGGCATTCATCATCGCCGACCCGATCTTCCAGGGCTTGGCCCTGTCGCTGGTCTTCGGGCTGGCGTCGTCGACGGTGCTGACGCTGCTCGTCATCCCGGCGATCTATGTCTGGCTCAGGGACGACGAGACGAAGCTCGGCTAGACCTGCCCGGCGATCCAGCGGCGGAGCTCGCCGGGCGGCAGCGCGCCCGAGCGGCGGGCGATCTCCTTGCCGCCCTTGAAGACCACGAGGGTCGGGATCGCCTGGATCCGGTAGCGCGCGGCCAGCCCCTGCTCCGCGTCGGTGTCGACTTTGGCGAGGCGGGCCCTCGGCTCGATCTCGCCGGCGGCCTCTTCGAACACGGGCGCCATCGTCCGGCAGGGTCCGCACCAGGGCGCCCAGAAGTCGACCACCAGCGGCAGCTCGGACGATGCATGCTTGTCGAAGCGCGCGGAATTCAGGGCCAGGGGCTTCGCCTGGAACAGCGGCTCGCCGCATTGGCCGCATTTGCCGCCCTGCCCGAGGCGCGCCGCGGGCACGCGGTTCAGGGTGTCGCAGCTCGGGCAGGGGATGATCTTCGAGTCGGCCATGGGATTTTTCACTCCTCTTCGGAGATAGGTCGCGCGGGCCGCGATTCCAGATCCTCCGTGCGGATGGGTTGAGCCGGAGGACGAGGCGCGCTATCAGGCGCGCATGACAGCGGCCTCCTATGCCGACGTATCGGCCGGGCTGGATGCCCAGGTCGCCTCCGGCAGGCTCAGACCAGACCCCGACCAGGTCGAGATCGCCCGCCGCCTCGACCGGCTGGCCGAGGAGCTCACGCGCCTGGAGAGCACCGGCACCGGATGGGGCGCCCGCCTCTTCGGCAAGAAGCCGGCCGAGCCGCCGCGCGGCATCTACCTCTGGGGCGGGGTCGGCCGCGGCAAGTCGATGCTGATGGACCTGTTCTTCGCGCACGCGAAGATCGCCCGGAAGCGTCGGGTCCACTTCCACGAGTTCATGCAGGAGTGCCACGAGCGGATCCATCGCTGGCGGCAGTCCAACCAGGTGTCCAAGACCTCCGAGCCGATCCGCCCGCTGGCGCGGTCGATCGCCGATGAGGCCAAGCTCCTCTGCTTCGACGAGTTCCAGGTCCACGACATCGCCGACGCGATGATCCTCGGACGCCTGTTCTATGCGCTTTTCGAGCTCGGGGTCGTCGTGGTCGCCACCTCGAACCGCCCCCCCGACGATCTCTACAAGGGCGGGCTCCAGCGTGAGCTGTTCGTGCCCTTCATCGGCCTGATCAAGCAGAAGCTGGACGTGCTTCCGCTCGACGGCGCCACCGACTACCGGCTGGCCCGGCTCGGGCGGATCGCGGTCTATCACACGCCGCTCGGGCCGGCGGCCCACCAGGCGCTGGCGGAGGCCTTCCACCAGCTCACCCTGGGCGCCCCCGGGCAGACCGAGCAGATCACGGTCAAGGGCCGCGCCGTGCCGGTGCCGCGGACGGCCGAGGGCGTCGCCTGGTTCCAGTTCGCGGACCTCTGCGACCAGGCGCTGGGTGCCGGCGACTACCTGGCGATCGCGCGCCGGTACCACACCGTCATCCTGGAAGGCATCCCGGCGATGAACGCGGAGAGCCGGGACAAGGCGAAGCGCTTCGTCACCCTGATCGACGCGCTCTACGAGCGGAAGGTGAACCTGGTCTGCTCGGCCGCGGCCCCGCCCCAAGGCCTCTACCCCTCAGGCGACGGCTCCTTCGAGTTCCAGCGCACGGTCTCGCGCCTGGAGGAGATGCAGTCGGCCGAATACCAGGCCCAGGCCCACCTGAAATAGGGCTCCGGGACGCCTGCAACGCCAAGGCTATGGATCGTTAACGGCGGCTTGGGAAAAGGGCTGCCCAAATCCCAGTCATCGTGAATTACCAATACATTACGCGATAGCTGCAAGTTGAGACGAACCCGCCACGAGCCTTGCCCGGCGGGCCAAATGAGGGTACTTACCCCGCTGAATATCTAGCCTTCCTAGCGCTTAAAGCTCCCCAGGGGATTCCAAATGGCTCGCAACAAGATCGCGCTCGTCGGCGCGGGCAACATCGGCGGCACGCTGGCCCTCCTCGCCGGCATGAAGGACCTCGGCGACATCACGCTCTTCGACGTGGTCGAAGGCGTCCCCCAGGGCAAGGCGCTGGACCTGGCGCAGCTCTCCCCCGTCGAAGGCTTCGACTCGAAGCTCGCCGGCACCAACGACTATGCCGCGATCGCGGGCGCGGACGTCGTCATCGTCACCGCCGGCGTCGCCCGCAAGCCGGGCATGAGCCGCGACGACCTGATCGGCATCAACACCAAGGTCATCACCCAGGTGGCCGCCGGCGTGAAGCAGCACTGCCCCAACGCCTTCGTCATCGTCATCACCAACCCGCTCGACGTCATGGTGTGGGTGATGCGCGAGAAGAGCGGCCTTCCGCACAACAAGGTCGTCGGCATGGCCGGCGTGCTCGACAGCGCGCGCTTCCGCTACTTCCTCGCCGAGGAGTTCAAGGTCTCGGTCGAGGACGTGACCGCCTTCGTGCTCGGCGGCCACGGCGACACCATGGTGCCGCTGATCCGCTACTCGACCGTCGCCGGCATCCCGGTCCCCGACCTGATCAAGATGGGCTGGTCGACCCAGGAGAAGATCGACAAGATCGTCCAGCGCACCCGCGACGGCGGCGCCGAGATCGTGGGATTGCTCAAGACCGGTTCGGCCTTCTACGCGCCTGCGGCGTCGGCGATCCAGATGGCCGAGGCCTATCTCAAGGACAAGAAGCGCGTGCTGCCCTGCGCCGCGAACCTGACCGGCCAGTACGGCCTCAACGACCTCTATGTCGGCGTGCCCTGCGTCATCGGCGCCGGCGGCGTCGAGAAGATCGTCGAGATCTCGCTGAACGCCGAAGAGAAGAAGATGTTCGACCACTCGGTCAACGCGGTGAAGACGCTGGTCGACGTCGTCAAGAAGCTGCCGGCAGCCTGACAATCACGCGGTGATGAACTCGCTCCTCACTCAGGTGGACGCTCTCGCATGAACATCCACGAGTACCAGGCTAAGCAGCTGCTCGCCAAATACGGCGTCGCCGTGCCCAAGGGCGGCGTCGCCTACACGGCGGACGAGGCGGTGAAGGCGGCTCAGGCGCTTCCCGGTCCGGTCTACGTGGTCAAGGCGCAGATCCATGCGGGCGGCCGCGGCAAGGGCGGCGGCGTCAAGGTCGTGAAGTCGATCGACGAGGTGAAGTCGGCCGCGCAGAAGATGCTCGGCATGAACCTGGTCACGCACCAGACCGGGCCCAAGGGCAAGGAAGTGAAGCGCATCTACATCGAGGAGGGCTGCGACATCAAGCGCGAGCTCTACCTCGGCATGCTGCTCGACCGGAACCTCGGCCGCCTGATCATGATGGCCTCGACCGAGGGCGGCATGAACATCGAGGAGGTCGCGGCGAAGACCCCTGAGAAGATCCTCAAGGTCGCGATCGATCCGGCCGCGGGATTCTCGTCGTTCCATGCGCGCAAGCTCGCCTACGGCCTCGGCCTCGAAGGCGGCCAGGTGAGCTCGGCGGTCAAGTTCATGTCGGCGCTCTACAGGGCCTATACCGATCTCGACGCCTCTCTGGTCGAGATCAACCCGCTGGTCGTGACCGGCCAGGGCCAGGTGATCGCACTCGACGCCAAGATGAACTTCGACGACAACGCGCTCTACCGCCACAAGGACGTGGAGGAGATGCGCGACCTCGACGAGGAAGAGCCGCTCGAGCTCGAGGCGCACAAGCACGAGCTCAACTACATCAAGCTCGACGGCAACATCGGCTGCATGGTCAACGGCGCCGGCCTCGCCATGGCGACGATGGACATCATCAAGCTCTGCGGCGGCGAGCCGGCGAACTTCCTCGACGTCGGCGGCGGCGCCACCAAGGAACGCGTGACGCAGGCGTTCAAGATCATCCTCTCGGATGCCAACGTCGAAGGCGTCCTGGTCAACATCTTCGGCGGCATCATGCGCTGCGACGTGATCGCGGAAGGCATCGTCGCCGCGGCGCGCGAGGTCAGCCTCAACGTGCCGCTGGTCTGCCGCCTCGAAGGCACCAACGTCGAGTTGGGCAAGAAGATCCTGGCCCAGTCGGGTCTGCCGATCATCTCCGGCGACAACCTTGCCGACGCCGCCCAGAAGGTGGTCAAGGCCGTGAAGGAGGCCGCGTAACATGGCAGTCCTGATCGGCCGCGACACGCGCGTCATCTGCCAGGGCTTCACCGGCTCGCAGGGCACCTTCCATTCCGAGCAGGCGATCGCCTACGGAACCAAGATGGTCGGCGGCGTGACGCCGGGCAAAGGCGGCACCAAGCACCTGAACCTGCCGGTCTTCGACACGGTCGCGGCCGCGGTCTCGGAGACCAAGGCCGACGCCTCGGTCATCTACGTGCCGCCGCCCTTCGCGGCGGACGCGATCCTCGAAGCGATCGACGCCGAGCTCCGCCTGGTCATCTGCATCACCGAGGGCATCCCGGTCCTCGACATGGTGAAGGTGAAGCGGGCGCTCTCGGGCTCGAAGACGCGGCTGGTCGGCCCCAACTGTCCGGGCGTGATCACGCCCGGCGAGTGCAAGATCGGGATCATGCCCGGGCACATCCACAAGCCCGGCAAGATCGGCATCGTCTCGCGCTCCGGCACGCTCACCTACGAGGCGGTCGGCCAGACCACCGCAGCCGGCCTCGGCCAGTCGACCTGCATCGGCATCGGCGGCGACCCGGTGAACGGCACCAACTTCATCGACTGCCTCGAGATGTTCCTCGGCGACGACGCGACCCAGGGCATCATCATGATCGGCGAGATCGGCGGCAGCGCCGAGGAAGATGCCGCCGAGTTCATCCGGAAGTCGAAGAAGAAGAAGCCGATGGTCGGGTTCATCGCCGGGCTCACCGCACCGCCCGGTCGGCGCATGGGCCACGCCGGCGCGATCATCTCGGGCGGCAAGGGGGGCGCCGGCGACAAGATGGAAGCCATGCGCTCGGCCGGAATCCGCGTGACGGAATCCCCGGCGGCGCTGGGTTCGACCATGGTCGAGGTCTTGAAGGGGGCCTGACGACCGCCCCACTTAGAGGGAACGCGAGGGCCTGTGTGGCCGCTCGCGTCGAGGACGAAATGGCACGCGCATCCGAAGCTACCTTCCTTAGCGGCGCCAACGCGCCGTTCATCGCCGAGATGTATGAGCGCTACGTCACCGATCCGAACTCGGTCGACGAGAGCTGGCGGAGCTTCTTCGGCGAGCTGACCGACGAGCCCGCCGCGGTTTCGACCGAGGTCAAGGGCGCGTCGTGGAAGCCGCGCGCCAACCGCATCATCGGCAACGGCCACGACATGGCCGCCGCCGGCGTCGTCGCCAAGGGCGCCAGCGAGACCGAAGTGCGCGCCGCCGCTGTCGACTCCTTCCGCGCGTTGACGCTGATCCGCGCCTATCGCGAGCGCGGCCATCTCGCCGCTAATCTCGATCCGCTCGGCCTCGAGAAGCCGAAATACCATCCCGAGCTCGATCCCGCGACCTACGGCTTCGGCGACAGCGACCTCGACCGCGTGATCTTCGTCGCCGGCCAGCTGGGCTTCGAGGCGGCGCCCCTCCGCCAGATCATCGCCGCCGCACAGGCGACCTACTGCGGCAATGTCGGCGTCGAGTACATGCACATCACCGACCCCGATCGCCGGGCCTGGATCCAGGAGCGCATCGAGGGCGAACGCAACCACACCGACTTCACGCCGCGCGGAAAGAAGGCGATCCTCGGCCGCCTGATCGCGGCGGAGACCTTCGAGCGCTTCTGCGGCGTCAAATGGGTCGGCACCAAGCGCTTCGGCCTCGACGGCGGCGAGGCGCTGATCCCGGGCCTCGAGCAGATCCTGAAGCGCGGCGGCCAGCTGGGCCTTAAGGAAGTCGTGGTCGGCATGCCGCATCGCGGCCGCCTCAACGTGCTCACCAACTTCATGAGCAAGCCGTTCAAGGCGCTGTTCTCGGAGTTCCAGGGCAATCCGGCGAACCCGGAAGAGGTCCAGGGCTCGGGCGACGTGAAGTACCACATGGGCACCTCGTCGGACCGCGAGTTCGACGGCAACGTCGTCCACCTGTCGCTGACCGCCAATCCCTCGCACCTCGAAGCCGTCAATCCGGTGGTCGAGGGCAAGGCGCGCGCCAAGCAGCAGCAGCTCGGCGACAAGGACCGCAAGCTGGTGCTGCCGCTGCTGCTGCACGGCGATGCGGCCTTCGCCGGCCAGGGCCTCGTGCCGGAGACGCTGATGCTCTCCGAGCTCAAGGGCTACAAGACCGGCGGCACGCTGCACTACATCGTCAACAATCAGATCGGCTTCACCACCGCGCCGTCCTACTCGCGCTCGTCCCCCTATCCGTCGGACGTGGCGAAGATGGTGGACGCGCCGATCTTCCATGTGAACGGCGACGATCCGGAAGCGGTGGTGCACGTCTCGCGCATCGCGATCGAGTATCGCCAGCAGTTCGGCTCCGACGTCGTCATCGACATGTTCTGCTACCGGCGCTTCGGCCACAACGAGTCCGACGAGCCGATGTTCACCCAGCCGCTGATGTACAAGAAGATCGCGACGCAGCCGACGACGCGCGAGATCTACGCGAACCGGCTGGTCGAGGAAGGCGTCGTCACCAAGGACGAAGCCGAGGCGATGGTGTCCGAGTTCAAGGACATGCTGGAGACCGAGTTCCAGGCCGCCACGTCCTACAAGCCGAACAAGGCCGACTGGCTCGAGGGCAAGTGGATCGGCCTCGGGCTCGCCGCCGACGACGATCGTCGCGGCGACACCGCGGTCGAGATGAAGACCCTGAAGGAAGTGGGCGCCGCGCTCTCGCGCTTCCCCGATGGCTTCGTCGTCAATTCGAAGCTGGTCCGCCAGCTCGAAGCCAAGAAGAAGATGATCGAGACCGGCGAGGGCGTCGACTGGGCTCTCGGCGAGGCGCTCGCCTTCGGCACGCTCGTGGTCGAAGGCGTTCCCGTCCGGCTCTCAGGCCAAGACTCGGGCCGCGGCACCTTCAGCCATCGACATGCCGTCCTGGTCGACCAGAAGACCGAGCAGCGCTTCGTGCCGTTGAACAACATCCGCGACGGCCAGGCGACCTTCGAGGTCCACGACAGCCCGCTCTCGGAGCAGGCGGTGCTGGGCTTCGAGTACGGCTACTCGCTTGCCGATCCGAACTCCCTCGTCCTCTGGGAAGCGCAGTTCGGCGACTTCGTGAACGGCGCGCAGATCATCATCGACCAGTTCATCGCCGCCGGCGAGATCAAGTGGCTCCGCATGTCGGGCCTCGTGATGCTGCTGCCGCACGGCTACGAGGGCGCCGGCCCCGAGCACTCTTCGGCCCGGCTCGAGCGCTTCCTCCAGCTCTGCGGCGAGGACAACCTGCAGGTCGTCAACTGCACGACGCCGGCCAACTACTTCCACGCGCTCCGGCGCCAGCTGCGCCGGCCCTACCGCAAGCCGCTGATCGTGATGTCGCCGAAGTCGCTGCTCCGCCACAAGATGGTGATCTCGAAGCTCTCCGAGATGGGGCCGGGCTCGACCTTCCACCGCATTCTCTGGGACGACGGCGAGGTCGTGGCGGACGAGAAGATCAAGCGGGTCGTGCTGTGCTCGGGCAAGATCTATTACGATCTCTACGCCGAGCGCGAGAAGCGCGGCGTCAAGGACGTCTACCTGATGCGCCTCGAGCAGCTCTATCCGTTCCCGTTCAACGCGCTGACCAAGGAACTGAAGCGCTTCCCGAAGGCCGAGGTGGTCTGGTGCCAGGAAGAGCCGGAGAATGCCGGCGCCTGGACCTTTGTCGACCGGCGGATCGAGCAGTGCATGGTCGAGGCCGGCACGAAGTCGACCCGGCCGGGCTATGTCGGCCGGCCGGGGGCCGCGGCGACCGCGACCGGCCTGCTTCGCCGGCACAACCGCGAGGAAGCCGAGCTGATCAACCAGGCGCTGACCCCGAAGGCCTGAGCAGAAGAAGAACGAGGCGATCATGGCGACCGAGATCAAGGTGCCCACGCTGGGCGAGTCCGTCACCGAGGCGACCGTCGCCAAGTGGCTGAAGAACGTCGGCGACGCGGTCGCCCGCGACGAGCCGCTGGTCGAGCTCGAGACCGACAAGGTCACGCTCGAGGTCAACGCGACCGCGGCCGGCACGCTGGGATCGATCGCGGCCGAGGCCGGTGCGACGGTCGAGGTCGGCGGCCTGCTCGGCACGATCAACGAAGGTGCCGGTGGCGCCGCTGCCGCCAAGCCGGCGGCGAAGCCCGCTGCTGCCGCAGCGCCTTTGCCGGCGAAGCCTGCTGCCGCACCGGCGGCCGCGGCGCCGCTGTCGCCGGCGGTCCGCAAGATGGTCGAGGAGACCAAGGTCGATCCGTCGAAGATCGCGGGTACCGGCAAGGACGGGCGCCTCACCAAAGGCGACGTGATCCAGGCGACCGAGGCGAAGCCGGCTGCACCGGCCGCCCCGCATAAGCCGCGCGACCTCGGCCCACGCGAGGAGCGGGTCAAGATGACTCGGCTCCGGAAGCGCATCGCCGAGCGTCTGAAGCAGGCGCAGAACACCGCGGCCATGCTGACCACCTTCAACGAGGTGGACATGACCAACGTGATGGCGCTTCGCGATGCCTACAAGGAGCAGTTCGAGAAGCGCCATGGCGTGAAGCTGGGATTCATGAGCTTCTTCGTGAAGGCGAGCCTGGCGGCGCTCAAGGAACTGCCGGCGGTCAACGCCGAGATCGACGGCGACGACCTCATCTACAAGAACCACTACGACATCGGCGTTGCCGTCGGCACCGAGCAGGGCCTTGTCGTGCCGGTGGTGCGCGATGCCGACCAGATGGGCTTCGCCGAGATCGAGAAGACCATAAACGGCCTCGGCAAGAAGGCCCGCGACGGCAAGCTCACGATCGAGGACCTGACCGGCGGCACTTTCACGATCTCGAACGGCGGTGTGTATGGCTCGCTGCTGTCGACGCCGATCCTCAACACGCCGCAGTCCGGCATCCTCGGCATGCATAAGATCCAGCAGCGCCCGATGGCAGTCGGCGGCAAGGTCGAGATCCGGCCGATGATGTACCTGGCGCTCTCCTACGATCACCGGATCATCGACGGCCGCGAGGCGGTGACCTTCCTGGTCCGCGTCAAGGAAGCGATCGAGGACCCGCAGCGCCTGCTCCTCGAGGTCTGATCCATGGCCCAGTCCTTCGACGTCGTCGTCATCGGCTCGGGTCCCGGTGGATACGTCTGCGCGATCCGCGCGGCCCAGCTCGGCATGAAGGTCGCGTGCGTCGAGAAGCGCGCGACTCTGGGCGGCACCTGCCTCAACGTCGGCTGCATCCCGTCCAAGGCGCTGCTGGTCGCTTCCGAGAAGTACCACGAGGCGAGCCACGGCCTCGGCGACTTCGGCGTCGACGTGACGGGCGTCTCGCTCGATCTCGCGAAGATGCTCGGCCACAAGGACAAGGTGGTCGACGCGACCGTCAAGGGCGTCGCCTTCCTGTTCAAGAAGAACAAGATCACGCATGTCGCCGGTACCGGGAAGGTCGTCGCGCCCGGCAAGGTCGAGGTCGCGCTGAACGCCGGCGGCACCGACACGCTGGAAGCGAAGCACATCATCATCGCCACCGGATCCGAGGTGATGCCGCTCAAGGGCATCGAGATCGACGAGAAGCAGATCATCTCGTCCACCGGCGGCCTGGTGCTGAACAAGGTGCCGAAGACCCTGGTGGTCATCGGCGGCGGCTACATCGGTCTCGAGCTGGGATCGGTCTGGCAGCGTCTCGGCGCCCAGGTGACGGTGATCGAGTTCCTCGACCGCATCACGCCCGGCATGGACGGCGAGGTCTCCAAGCAGTTCCAGCGGATCCTCGGCAAGCAGGGCATCACGTTCAAGCTGTCGACCAAGGTGACTTCGGCAAAGGCCGGGAAGAGCGGCGTCAGCCTGACTCTGGAACCCGCTGCCGGCGGTACGCCCGAGCAGATGGATGCCGAGGTCGTGCTGGTCTCGGTCGGCCGCCGTCCCTACACGCAGGGCCTCGGCCTCGATGCGGTCGGCGTGGCGCTCGACGAGCGCGGCCGGGTGAAGACCGACAACCACTTCCGGACCAACGTGAAGGGCATCTACGCGATCGGCGACGTGATCGCGGGGCCGATGCTCGCGCACAAGGCCGAGGACGAAGGCATCGCGCTCGCCGAGATCCTGGCGGGCCAGGCCGGTCATGTGAACTACGACGTGATCCCCGGCATCGTCTACACGTGGCCGGAAGTGGCCTCTGTCGGCAAGACCGAGGAGGAGCTGAAGGCTGCGGGCGTGGACTACAAGGCCGGCAAGTTTCCGTTCACCGCCAATGCGCGCGCGCGCGCCAACGGCATGACCGACGGCTTCGTGAAGATCCTGGCCGATGCCAAGACCGATCGCGTGCTGGGTGTGCACATCATCGGCGGCGAAGCCGGGAACATGATCCACGAATGCGCGGTGGCGATGGAGTTCGGCGGCTCGGCCGAGGACATCGCGCGCACCTGCCACGGTCATCCGACGCTCAACGAGACGGTCAAGGAAGCGGCGCTCGGCGTCGCCGGACGGGCGATCCACATCTAGGGTCGCCGGCCGCAGGACGATCTGACCGCAGCCGCGTCGATGCCGGCGCAGCTTCGCCTCACCGTTCTCCTCGTTCTCTCCTGTGTCGTCGGGCTCGGCGGCTTCGGCGCCTTCGCGACCGCGCTCCCGACGCTGATGGGCGAGTGGCACCTCGGCAATGCCGAGGCCGGCTGGATCTCCGGCGCCTACTTCATCGGCTATGTCGGCGCAGTGCCGGTGCTGGTCGGTCTTACCGACCATGTCGACAGCCGGAAGATCTACTTGGTCGGCTGCGCCGCCGGCACGATCGGCGGGCTCGGGTTCGCGCTGCTCGCGACCGGCTTCTGGTCGTCCGTGTTCTTCCAGGTCTTCGCCGGCGCGGGTCTCGCCGGCATCTACATGCCAGGCCTGCGCGTCCTCGGCGAGCGGCTGCCGGAAGAGAAGCGACTTCGGTCGGTCGCCTACTACACCTCGATGTTCGGCGTCGGCACCAGCCTGTCCTTCCTGATCGCAGGTCTGCTCGACGCGGCCTTCGGGTGGCGCTCGATGTTCCTTTGGGGCGGGACGGGATCCTTCCTCGCGGCGCTGCTGATGACGGGAGCGGTCTGGGGCCTGCCGGTCGTCATGGAGCGCAAGCCGCCGACCGGCCGCCATCCGCTCGACTTTCGCCCGGTGTTCACCAACCGGCCGGCGCTCGGCTACATCCTCGCCTATGGCGGCCACTCGTTCGAGCTGTTCGCGGTCCGCGCCTGGATGGTGGCCTTCCTGCTCTACGCCTGGAGCCGCAGCTCGGGCGAGGCGCCCGGTCTGGTCGTGTCGCAGTGGGTCACGGTCTGCATGCTGTCCGGCGTCGCGACCAGCATCCTCGGCGCCGAGCTGGCGAGGCGCGTCGGGCGTGTCGCGCTCGTCCGCTGGATTGCCGGCGCATCGGCGGTCGTCGGCGCGACGACCGGCCTCTCGACCTCAATGCCCTTCTGGGTCGTCGCCGCGCTGATGTTCGTCTACTCCGCGCTGATCGCCGCCGACTCCGGCACGATCACGACCGGAACCGTCGCCGAGGCGCGGCCGGACGAGCAGGGCGCGACGCTCGCGGTGCATTCGATGGTCGGCTTCGCCGGCGGCATCGTCGGGCCGCCGCTGGCGGGGCTCGCCCTCGATCTGGGCGGCAGCGCGACGCCGATCGGCTGGGCGATGGCGATGGCGGTCTGCGCCGCAGGATCGGCGGTCGCGGCGATCGCGGTCGGCTTCGCCGCGCGCGACATCAGCCGAGCAGGGAATTGATCGCGTACCAGGCGCCGGCGGCAAAGGCGCCGAGGACCGCCGCGACCAGCGCGACAGAGACGATCGCGATGATGATTCCGAGGATCACGAAGAGACCGTCGCCGCCGATCAGCGCGAGCGCGAAGAGAGAGATCGCGATCGCCGGCGGCTGATTGCCGAGCACGATCGGAAGCGCCATGACGAACGCCATGAGCGAACAGATCGCGCCGATACCACGTTCAGCCGCGGCGCTCACGAGGAACGTCAGGCGAGGATGGATCAGCCGCTCGCCGCGTTCGAGCCAGGGCAGCGCCTTGTCGAGGATCCGCGCGAGATCGGCGCGCGCAAAGGATTTCGATCCGAGCCAGCGCGGCAACCACGGCCTCGGCCGGCCGAGCATCAGCTGGGCCGCGATCAGGATCAAGGGAATGCCGAACACGGTCGAGATGCCGGGGATCGAGGAGATCGGCACTGCCATGGGCAGGGCCAGCATCAGCATCGCCAGGCCATAGGCGCGATCGCCCAGTGTCTCGATCGCTTCGTCCAGCGTCAGCCGTTCGTCCTTCGCCGGATCCGTCAGCTGCCTCAGGATCGCGGCGATGGTCTTGTCGTGCGGAGGTGCGTTCACGAGCGGGGATGCGCGGCGCGGTGGACCTCGAGAAGCTGGGTGAGGTCGACCTTGGTGTAGCGCTGGGTCGTCGCCAGCGAGGCATGACCCAGCAGTTCCTGGATCGCGCGGAGATCGGCGCCTTCGGCCAGCAGATGCGTGGCGAAGCTGTGGCGGAGCGCATGAGGCGTCGCGGAGTCGGCAAGGCCGAGTCCGCGCCGAAGCTTCGCCACCACGCCCTGGACCAGCCGCGGATGCAGCGGACCGCCGCGGGCGCCGAGAAAGAGCGCGCCGTCCGGGCCGGGATTGTGCGGGCACATGGCGACGTAGGCTGAGACCGCCTCGGCGACGATCGGGAGGATCGGCACCGCTCTGGTCTTCTTGCCCTTGCCGACGACCGTGAGAGTGCCTTCCTTGACCGGTGCGCCGCGCCGCGTGATCGCCAGCGCCTCGCCCAGGCGAAGTCCGGCCCCGTAGAGCAGCGCCATTACGGCGGCATCGCGCGCGCCATGCCACGGTTCCGTTCCTTCGCTTTCCGCCGCATCCAGAAGCTCGGAGGCTTCCGGGATCGACAGTGCCTTCGGTACCGGCTTCGGCAGCTTCGGCGTCCGGACCGAACCGATCGCGGCGCTTTCGGCGAGCCCGCGCCGGGCGAGGAATCGAAGGAAGTTGCGGACGACCGACAACGAGCGGGCGACCGAGGACTTGGCGCGTCCTCGCGCCTGTTCGGCGGCGAGAAAGGCGCGGAAATCCGCCGGCCTCAGGCCCGCCAGATCGTCGAGGCTCGCTTCGCTGCCGAGATGACCGGTCAGGAAGCCGAGGAAGAGGCCGAGATCGCGGCCGTAGGCGTCGAGCGTGTGGGAAGATGCCCGCTTCTCGTGCGCGAGCCAGGCGCGCCAGTCCTCGACCGCACGGGCGACGCTCAGATCGCGGGCTCCAGCCATGCGCGCACCGATATCTCGAAAGCGCGTGCGAGAAATGCCAGCAGGTCGGTCCCCTGGCTCGGATGGAACGTGCTCTCGCGGCGCGATCCGAAAGCGATCAGGCCGACGGGCGCCTCGGTCGAGACCTTGATGCGGACCAGCGCATCCGAGCGAACCAGGCCGGCACCGGCGCCGAAGACCTCTGCTTCGCCCTGGCCTTCGGGACGGAGCCTCGTGTCCCGGCCCTCGCCGATGAGCCGGTCGATCGACCCGGCCGGAAGGCGCTGGATACCCGCGACATGACCGGCGGTGACCCTGGGATCGGCTGCCTCGACCGCGACCGCAACGACGTCGAGATCGAGAATCATCGCCAGGTCGTGGGTGACGGTGTGGATCAGGTGTTCCAGGCTCGGCGCCTCGATCATCGCCAGCACCGCCGAATGCACGCGCTCCTGCGTCTGCAGGTTGACGCGGTTGGTCGCGATCAGCTTCCGCTGCGTGGTCTTGAGCCGGGCAAGCTCGCCCCGCATCCGCTCCAGCATGACCTTCTGCAGGTCGACGACGCTCTCCCCGACCTCGCGGCCGGGCGCGGCCAGCAGCAGGACCGCCTCTGGATTGTTGGTCAGGAAGTCCGGGTGACGGCGCAGGTACTCCATCACCTGGACCGCATCGAGCGCTTCGCTGGGCCTGGCGGTGGACATCAGAGGATCGACTGCCCGGTCTTCTTCCAGTCGGCGAGGAAGGACGCCAGACCCTTGTCGGTCAGGGGGTGATTGTAGAGCGAGCGGATCACCGCCGGCGGGATGGTGGCGACGTCAGCGCCGAGCTTGGCCGATTCGATCAGGTGAATCGGATGCCGGATCGAGGCGACCAGCACTTCGGTCTTGAAGGCGGGATACTGGCGATAGATCTGGACGATGTCGGCGATCAGCTGCATGCCGTCCTGGCCGATATCGTCGAGCCGTCCGACGAAGGGCGAGATGAAGGCGGCGCGCGCCTTGGCGGCCAGAATGGCCTGGGCCGGCGAGAAGCACAGAGTGACGTTGACCTGGGTGCCTTCGTCGGCGAGAACGCGGCAGGTCTTGAGCCCGTCCGGGGTCAGCGGCACCTTGACCGCGACGTTCTTGGCGATCTTGGCGAGCTTCCGGCCTTCGGCCAGCATCGTCGCGTGATCGGTCGCCGTCACCTCGGCCGAAACCGGGCCGTCGACGGCGGCGCAGATCTCGGCGATGACGTCGAGCATCTTGCGGCCGCTCTTCTGGATGAGCGATGGATTGGTGGTGACGCCGTCGAGGAGGCCGGTCGCGGCCAGCTCCCGGATCTCGGCGACGTCGGCGGTATCGACGAAAAACTTCATGGGCGGCCTCGGAATTCTGCTTTGAAATCTACCTCATGATGGCTGAGGACGCCAGCACACAAGCTATTGGGGGTGGGGAGCGGGTATCGGTGCTCCTGCCTCTGCCTCTCGCGGGCGCCTACGACTATGTGGTGCCGGAGGGGCTGAGCCTCCACCCCGGTGAGTTCGTGATCGTGCCGCTGGGTCCGCGCGAGGTCCTGGGCGTGGTCTGGGGAAAGGGCACGGACGACCTCGATTCATCCAAGCTCAAGGAAGTCGTCGAGGGCCTGGCGGAGGCGCCGGCGCTGCCCGAGGCGGTCCTCAGGTTCGTCGACTGGGTGGCGGCCTACACGCTGGCTCCCCCGGGCGCGGTGCTGCGCATGGCGATGAGCGTGCCCTCGGCGCTCGAGCCGCCGAGGCTGGCCGCCGGCTATCGCTTCGCCCGCATGCCGGAGCCCGGCGAGCGCATGACCGCGCAGAGGAAGCGCGTGATCGAGCTCCTGGCCGAGGGCATGGCCTGGATGCCGGGCGACCTCGCGCGCGAGGCCGGCGTCGGCACCGGCGTGCTGAAGGCGATGGAGAAGGACGGGCTCCTCGATCGCATCGAGATGCCGGCGCCGCCGCCGTTCGGCGTGCCCGACCTCGACCGGCCGGGCCGCGTGCTCAACGAGGACCAGGCGGCATCCGCCGCCGAGATGAAGAAGCGCGTCGCCGAGGATGCGTTCTCCGTGACGCTTCTCGACGGCGTCACCGGCAGCGGCAAGACCGAGGTCTATTTCGAGGCGGTCGCCGAGTGTCTCCGTCGCGGCCGGCAGGCGCTGGTGCTGCTGCCCGAGATCGCGCTGTCGGCCGAATGGCTCGCACGCTTCGAATCCCGGTTCGGCGTGAAGCCGGCGGTCTGGCACTCGGACCTGACCCAGCTCGAACGCCGCACGACCTGGCGCGCGGTCGCCGAAGGCAAGGCGCCGGTCCTGGTCGGTGCGCGTTCTGCGCTGTTCCTGCCGTATCCGGAGCTCGGCCTCATCGTCGTCGACGAGGAACACGACCCGGCCTTCAAGCAGGAGGACGGCGTCCACTACCACGCACGCGACATGGCGGTGGTCCGCGGCCAGCTCGGCCGCTTCCCGGTCGTGCTGTCGTCGGCGACACCGTCGCTGGAAAGCCATGTGAACGAGACGACGGGACGCTATCGCCGCTTGCATCTGCCCGACCGTCACGCGGGCGCGCAGCTGCCGGACATCGGCATCGTCGACCTCCGTCGCGACAAGCCGGCTTCGCAGCGCTTCCTGAGCCCACCGCTGGTCAAGGCGATGACCGAGACCCTGGCGGCCGGCGAGCAGTCGCTGCTGTTCCTCAATCGCCGCGGCTACGCACCGCTGACGCTCTGCCGCGCCTGCGGCCATCGCCTCAACTGCCCCAACTGCTCGACCTGGCTGGTCGAGCATCGGCTCGCCGGACGGCTGCAGTGCCATCACTGCGGCTACTCGGCGCGCCGGCCGAACGTTTGCCCGTCCTGCAGCGCCGACGATGCCTTCGCTGCCTGCGGTCCCGGGGTCGAGCGCCTCGCCGAGGAGCTGATGGCGGTGCTGCCGGACGCCCGCTTCACCGTGATGGCGAGCGATACGATCGGCGGTCCGGCCGAGGCCGAGGAGCTGATCCGCTCGATCCGCGACGGCGAGGTCGACGTCGTGATCGGCACGCAGATGGTGGCCAAGGGACACAACTTCCCGAACCTGACGCTGGTCGGCGTCGTCGATGCGGATCTCGGCCTCGAAGGCGGCGACCTGAGGGCGGCCGAGCGCACCTACCAGCTGCTCCACCAGGTTGCCGGCCGCGCCGGCCGCCACGAGCGGCCGGGTCGCGTGCTGCTGCAGACCTGGCAGCCGGACAACCGGGTGATGCAGGCGCTCGCCTCCGGAGACCGCGACCGCTTCCTCGCCGTCGAGGCGGCCGAGCGCGAAGCGGCTTCGATGCCGCCCTACGGACGCCTGGTCGGGATCATCGTCTCGAGTCACGACCCGCAGGCGGCCGATGGCGTGGCGCGCGCGCTGAGGAAATCTGCGCCGGAAGGCGAGGGTATCCAGGTGCTCGGCCCGGCGCCGGCACCGCTCGCGCTCCTGCGCGGCCGTCATCGGCGACGGCTTCTGCTCAAGGCAGGGCGGTCGATCCGCGTGCAGCCGATCGTCGCCGACTGGCTCGCGCGCGTGAAGGTTCCCGGAACCGTCCGCGTCCAGGTCGACGTCGACCCGTACAGCTTCCTCTAGTGGCCCTGCTTGATGTCGGCGACGGTTCCGCCGGACAGGCGCACCAGCTCGTCGCCGTTCAGGCGGAAGACGGCGTTCGGCGTGCCGGCCGCAGCCCAGATGGGATCGAGGGCCAGCAGATCCCGGTCGATCAGGACGATGGGCGTCTCCGAATGGCCGAAGGGCGCGACGCCGCCGATCGCATAGCCGGTGCGCTCGCGCACGTAGTCGGCATCGGCTCGGCCGATCTTCTGGCCGATCAGGTCTCGAACGAGCTTCTCGTCGACGCGGTTGACGCCGGAGGCGACGACCAGCACGGGCCGGCCGCTCGCCGACTTGAACACCAGCGATTTGGCGATCTGCGCCAGCGTGCATCCGATGGCGGCCGCGGCCTCGGCCGAGCTGCGGGTGGACTCGGGAAACTCGACGACCCGCCCGCCCATGCCCTGGGAGGCAAGCAGGTCCTCGACGCGTTGCGCGGCGGGTTTCAGCGCCATGACCAGCCTCGACGGTGTAAGGTCGCGACTTCATCGCACGGGTCGACAGCAAGGTGAAACTCAATCTCGGCTGCGGCAGCGCCAGGCTCGACGGTTGGGTCAACGTCGACCGCGCGGCCGTCCTCGAACCTGACCAGGTGTGGGACCTCGAACGGCTGCCCTGGCCGTGGGCGGATTCCTCGGCCGACGAGATCCTGCTGAAGCACGTGCTCGAGCATCTCGGCCAGCAGACCGACGTCTTCCTCGCCGTGATCCGCGAGCTCTGGCGCGTCTGCCGCGACGGCGCGCTGATCACCATCGAGGTACCGCATCCGCGACATGACGGGTTCCTTTCCGATCCCACGCATGTGCGCCCGATCCTTCCCTCGACGCTGGCGTTGTTCGATCTTTCCTTGAACCGGCGCTGGGCGGAACAGGGCGTGCCGAACACGCCGCTCGCGCTCATTCTCGGCGTCGACTTCCGCATCGAGGACGTGGTCTATGTCCTCGACGAGCCGTGGCGCAGCCGCCTCGCCGCGGGCGAGCTAGGCCAGTCCGACGGCGAGGAAGCGGTCAGGAAGTTCAACAATGTCGTCGAGTCGATGACCATCCGCTGGCGCGCCGTGAAGGCGAAGGCATGAAGGATCTCGCCGAAGCCGTCCTCGCCGGCGACCGCCGCGCGCTCGCGCGCGCGCTGACGCTGGTCGAGTCGACCCGTCCCGATCATCGCGCGCAGGCGGATGCGCTCCTGCACCTGCTGCTGCCGGCGACCGGAAAGGCCGTCAGGGTCGGCATCTCCGGCGCGCCCGGCGTCGGCAAGTCGACCTTCATCGAGGCCTTGGGCCTCATGCTCGCCGAAGCGGGCAAGAAGATTGCGGTCATCGCCGTCGATCCGTCGTCCGAGGTCTCCGGCGGTTCGATCCTCGGCGACAAGACGCGGATGGAGAAGCTCGCGCGGCATCCGAACGCCTTCATCCGCCCGACGCCTTCTGGCGGCGCGCTCGGCGGCGTCGCCCGGCGAACCCGCGAGACGCTGCTGGTCATGGAGGCGGCGGGCTACGAGACGGCCCTGGTCGAGACCGTCGGTGTCGGCCAGTCGGAGACGGCGGTCGCCGAGATGACCGACAGCTTTCTGCTGCTGCTGGCGCCGGCCGGCGGCGACGAGCTGCAGGGGATCAAGAAGGGCATCGTCGAGCTCGCCGATCTCCTGGTCGTGACCAAGGCCGATGGCGACCTGATCCCGGCCGCGGAGCGGGCCAGGGCCGACTATGTGGCGGCGCTGGCGATCCTGGCCTCGGGAGCGGGCTGGCAGCCGCCGGTGCTCTCCTGCTCGTCGGCGACAGGCCAGGGTGTCCCCGAGGTCTGGCAGGCGATCCTCCGCCATCGGGACGCGATGGGCCCGGAAGGCCTGGCCCACAAGCGCTCGGCCCAGGCGCGGCGCTGGATGTGGCGCGAGGTCGAAGACGGGCTGCTGGCGGCCCTGAAGGCCGATCCGGAGGTGGCGGCGCGCCTTGCCCCTTTGGAAAGGGCCGTGGGGGCGGGCCGGTCGACCCCGGCCGAGGCCGCGCAGGAGCTTCTCCGGGCCTTCCGGCCGGGAACTTGACGGGCCCCCTCGGGGGCGGGTACAACCCGCGCCTCGACGCCGGGGCCTGCCCGGCGTTTCACCTTTATTTGCTGTGGATCCGTGCCATGTCGCGTCGCTGTGATGTCACCGGTAAGGGCGTTCTCGTTGGCAACAACGTCAGCCACGCCAACAACAAGACCAAGCGGCGCTACCTGCCGAACCTGCAGGAGGTGAGCCTCCTGTCGGACATTCTCGGCCAGCCGGTGCGGCTCACGGTCAGCGCCAACGGGCTCCGCACGATCGAGCACAATGGCGGCCTCGACGCCTACCTGCTCTCGACCCGCGACGCCAAGCTGCCGGAAGCGGCGCTCAAGGTTAAGCGCCGGATCAAGAAGGCCCAGGCCTCGAAGGCCGCCTGAAGACCGGATCCTCGTCGTGACGTGAAAGGGCGCCCTCGGGCGCCCTTCTTCGTTTTGCGGTCCGGATGCGCCGCGAGGCGCCGCCGCCGGGCTCAGGGTTTGTGCGCCGCGTACTTCTCGATCGCCTGGGCCAGCGTCTGGTCGATCTGCGCGCCGACCGGGCCGCCGTCGCCCTTGATGCCGTTCTTCACCACCACCGTCATCACGTCGACATGCGCCTTGATCAGCGCGAGCTGCCGCTCGTTCGGGCTGGTGAGTCCGTCGGTGAACTTGAACAGCGAGCCTGCGAACTTGGTCAGAAGCGGATAGCCGAAGGTCGCCCCTTCGCCGCGGATCTCATGGACGATCAGGTTGATGCCGGTGATCGCCTCGGCCTGGTGCGCGGGATCGGAAACCGCCTGGTTGGCGAGCCCGACCAGCTTCTCGAGGTCCGCCTTCACGCGCTCCGGATAGGCGGCGCCGACCTCGGCGATCCGGTCCTCGGCTTTCTTCAGCAGCGACTCGTCGACCTTTCCGGGTACGCCCGGACGTCCGCCCAGGCGCTCCAGCATGGTGTTGCGCGGCCGGATCAGCATCGGCTTGTCGGACATGAACCCCGGATCCCCCTCAGGTCGGCGACTGCTTGCGCCGATCGGGGAAGTTTATAGGAATGCTCTTCCGCCGTCTGTCCGGTCCGAAGTAGGTCGGGCATGAGACGAAGGGGCGGGGATTTTCGATCACCGAAAGCAGCCGGCGCACGAGATTGTGCACCGAGACCGGCTTCGCCAGGACTTCGTTGGCGCCGGCATCGCGCGCCGCCATCACGCGGGCGTGGTCCGAATAGGCCGTCAGCATGATGAACGGCATGAAGCGGATGCCGTCCGACTGGTGATTGCGGATCCACTTCAGGAAATCGATTCCCGAGATCGGCTCCATGCGCCAGTCGGAGATCACGATGTCGACGGCAGGCGCGCCCGACATCTGGGAAGGAGCCACCGAATCCAGCAGATCCATCGATTTCTTGGCATCGGTATGGATCGTGATCTTGCCGACGCCGAGTTCCTTCAGGATCGATCCGAGGAGATCGGCCATGGGTTTTGCGTCGTCGACCAGCAGGATCGAGAGAGCCTTGAAGTTGTAGGTGTTGCCGGCCATCGCGCCTGTCCGTCCCGATCCGCGTCAGGCCCGGAGGATCTGGGCGGCGCGGAACAGTGCCCAGGCGCCGAAGGAGAGGATCGCCACGGCCGCCACCTGGTTGATCCGAACGAGAGCGCGATCGGACAGCGCATGACGGATGGCGCTGACCGTGCCCGAGAGTCCGAGCCACCACGCCGCGGAGCCCAGGAACACGCCGGCCACCAGCACGGCCGCCGTCTCGAAGCCGGTCGCGCCGGCGCCGAGCGCGGCAAAGACCGCGATGAAGGAAAGCACAGTCATCGGATTGGCGATGGTCATGCCGAAGGTCGAGACGAAGGCTCCGAGGAGCCCGACCCCGCTGCCGCGGACGTCACCGGCAGGAGGAGGGGCGGAAAGCGCGCGCCATCCTAGCAGCAGAAGAATGACACCGCCGACAAGACTGAGCACACCTTCCCAGCGGTGGAGGAAGCTCATGACCGAGGCGACGCCGAATGCTGCGATGGCGCCGAACACCGTGTCCGCCGCGGCCGCGCCGAGGCCGGAGGCAAGGCCCGATCCGAAGCCGTCGACGAGGGTCCGCCGTATGCAGAGGACGTTGATCGGACCCACCGGGGCCGCGATCGCGAAGCCGCTCAAAGCACCTTGGATGAGAAGCTCGACCGGCAACCAAAAGCCTCCGGTTCGTCCGGGCCGAGCAATATCAGATGGTTCGGACGGACGCCAGGATTACCAATCTGTTAGCTCGGTGTTGGCACCTCGGCCCCGCGTGATTTTGGCGCGGCCGGGTTCTGTTGCGCACCCCCAGACCATATGCTAGACACCGGCCGCCGCGACGCCCTTAAAGGCAGCGCGGCGGCGCGGGGGTTTTCTCGGATTTTCTCGGGCCCCTCGGGGCCTCGTTCCACCAAGCGGAAGCGGAGACGCAAACCGGTGGCCACTCAGACCACGGGCTTGATCGCCGAGCGTTATGCGTCGGCCCTCTACGAGTTGGCCGACGAGGCCAAGGCACTCGATCAAGTCGCGGCCGACCTGAAGGCGATCAGGGCCATGATGGCCTCGTCCGCCGACCTCATGCGCCTGATCCGGAGCCCGGTCCTCGGCCGCTCCGACCAGGCGAAGGCTGTCAGCGCGCTCGCCGGCAAGGCGGGCTTCAACGCCCTGACCGGCCGTTTCCTGGGGACGCTGGCGAGCAATCGCCGGCTCTTTGCTCTCGCGTCGGTGATCGATGCGTTCCTGGCCGAGCTCGCGCGCCGTCGCGGCGAGGCCACTGCGGACGTCACCTCCGCCGTCGCTCTCACTCCCGCCCAGACGCAGGCGCTCGAAGAGGCGCTCAAGTCGGTGGTCGGCTCGAAGGTGTCTGTCGACCTCAAGGTCGATCAGTCGCTGATCGGCGGCCTCGTCGTCCGGGTGGGTTCTCGCATGATCGATACTTCGCTCGCGACCAAGCTCCGTCGCCTGCGTCTTGCCATGAAAGGGGTTGGCTGATGGAACTCCGTGCAGCCGAGATTTCGTCGATCCTCAAGCAGCAGATCGCCAACTTCGGCACCGAAGCCGAGGTCGCCGAGGTCGGCACCGTGCTCTCGGTCGGTGACGGCATCGCGCGCGTCCACGGCCTCGACAAGGTCCAGGCCGGCGAGATGGTGGAGTTCCCCGGCGGCATCCGCGGCATGGCGCTCAACCTCGAGAGCGACAACGTCGGCGTCGTGATCTTCGGCGAAGACCGCGACATCAAGGAAGGCGACGTCGTCAAGCGCACGGCCACCATCGTCGACTGCCCGGTAGGCAAGGGCCTGCTCGGCCGCGTCGTCGACGCGCTGGGCAACCCGATCGACGGCAAGGGCCCGCTGACCAACGTCACGCGCACCCGCGTCGAGGTGAAGGCGCCGGGCATCATTCCGCGCAAGTCGGTGCACGAGCCGATGCAGACCGGCCTCAAGGCGATCGACAGCCTGGTCCCGGTCGGCCGCGGCCAGCGCGAGCTGATCATCGGCGACCGCCAGACCGGCAAGACCGCGGTGATCATCGACACCATTCTCAACCAGAAGAAGGTGAACGCCGGCACCGACGAGTCGAAGAAGCTCTACTGCGTCTACGTCGCCGTCGGCCAGAAGCGCTCCACGGTCGCCCAGATCGTGAAGACGCTGCAGGACTACGGCGCGCTCGAGTACTCGATCGTCGTCTCGGCGACGGCGTCGGAGCCGGCGCCGCTGCAGTTCCTGGCGCCCTACACCGCCTGCGCCATGGGCGAGTACTTCCGCGACAACGGCATGCACGCCGTCATGTTCTATGACGACCTGTCGAAGCAGGCCGTCGCCTACCGCCAGATGTCGCTGCTGCTGCGCCGCCCGCCGGGCCGCGAGGCGTATCCCGGCGACGTGTTCTATCTCCACAGCCGTCTCCTCGAGCGCGCGGCGAAGCTCAACGACAAGCTGGGCGCGGGCTCGCTGACGGCGCTGCCGGTCATCGAGACGCAGGCCGGTGACGTGTCGGCCTACATCCCGACGAACGTCATCTCGATCACCGACGGCCAGATCTTCCTCGAGACCGGCCTGTTCTATCGCGGCATCCGCCCTGCCATTAACGTCGGTCTGTCGGTCAGCCGCGTCGGCTCGGCCGCGCAGATCAAGGCGATGAAGCAGGTCGCCGGCCGCATCAAGCTGGAGCTCGCGCAGTACCGCGAGATGGCTGCCTTCGCGCAGTTCGCCTCCGATCTCGACGCCTCGACCCAGCGCCTGCTGGCGCGCGGCGCGCGCCTGACCGAGCTGCTGAAGCAGGGCCAGTACCAGCCGATGCCGGTCGAGGAGCAGGTCGTCTCGATCTTCGCGGGCGTCCGCGGCTATCTCGATCGCGTCGCCACCAACGACGTCGTCCGCTTCGAGCAGGGGCTCCTGGCCCAGGTCCGCAGCGCCGGCGCCGACATCCTGTCGTCGATCCGTGACAAGCGCGAGATCACGCCGGAGACCGAAGAGAAGCTGAAGGCGTTCGTCGAAGCCTACGCGAAGAGCTTCGCCTAAAGCCTCCGACAGGATAGAGCGAGATGCCTAGCCTCAAGGACCTGCGCCTCCGGATCAACAGCGTCAAGTCGACGCAAAAGATCACGGCTGCGATGAAGCTGGTCGCCGGCGCCAAGCTGCGCCGCGCCCAGGAAGCCGCCCTGGCCGCCCGGCCCTATACGGAGCGCATGGAGCGGATGGTCGGCTCGATCGGACGCGCCATCGCCAACAGCCCGGGCGCACCGAAGCTCCTGGCCGGAACCGGCTCGGACAAGGTGCATCTGCTGGTGGTCGCGACCGCCGATCGCGGCCTCTGCGGCGGCTTCAACTCGTCGATCGTGCGCCAAGCGCGCGCGATGATCCGCAAGCTCGAGTCCGAGGGAAAGACCGTCAAGGTCATGACCGTCGGGCGCAAGGGCCGCGACCAGCTCCGCCGGGACTACGGCCGCCTCCTCGGCGAGAAGTTCGAGGATGTCGGCAAGAAGCGGCTCAGCTTCGTCGAGGCCGACGCCGTCGCCCGCAGGATCCTCGAGATGTTCGAGGCCGGCGAGTTCGACGTCTGCACGATCGTCTACAACCGCTTCAAGTCGGTGATCTCGCAGATCGTCACCGCGCAGCAGCTGATCCCGGTCGCGCTTCCCGTGACCGAGGCGGCGCCGGCGGCCGGCCAGGCGGTCTACGAGTACGAGCCCGAAGAGGAGGAGATCCTCAAGGCGCTCCTGCCGCGCAACCTCGCGATCCAGGTGTTCCGGGCCCTGCTCGAGAACGCCGCGTCCGAGCAGGGCGCCCGCATGTCCGCGATGGACAATGCGACGCGCAACGCCGGCGAAATGATCAGCAAGCTCACCATCACCTACAACCGCTCGCGCCAGGCAACCATCACCAAGGAGCTGATCGAGATCATCTCCGGTGCTGAAGCCGTCTGAGCGCGTATCAAAGAATTCGTCCGAGGAGCAAGTACCCATGGCGACCAACACCATCGGCAAGATCAAGCAGATCATCGGCGCCGTCGTCGACGTGCAGTTCGACGGCGAGCTGCCGGCGATCTTGAACGCGCTCAAGGTCGAGCATCAGGGCAAGACCCTGATCCTCGAGGTCGCGCAGCACCTCGGCGAGAACACCGTCCGCACCATCGCGATGGACACGACCGACGGTCTGGTCCGCAGCCAGGACGCGGTCGACACCGGCAAGCCGATCTCGGTCCCGGTCGGTCCGGCCACCCTCGGCCGCATCATCAACGTCGTCGGCGAGCCGGTCGACGAGCGCGGCACGGTCAGCTCCGAAAAGACGCTGCCGATCCACCGCGCGGCGCCGGAATTCGTCGAGCAGTCGACCGAGACCGAGGTTCTGGTCACGGGCATCAAGGTCGTCGACCTGCTGGCTCCCTACGCCAAGGGCGGCAAGATCGGCCTGTTCGGCGGCGCCGGCGTCGGCAAGACCGTGACGATCATGGAGCTGATCAACAACGTCGCGAAGGCGCATGGCGGCGTGTCGGTGTTCGCCGGCGTCGGCGAGCGCACCCGCGAGGGCAACGACCTCTATCACGAGATGATCGAGTCGGGCGTCATCAAGCTGGACGGCCCGGGCTCCAAGGTCGCGCTGGTGTACGGCCAGATGAACGAGCCGCCGGGCGCCCGCGCCCGCGTCGGCCTCACCGGCCTGACGCTGGCCGAATACTTCCGCGACGAAGAGGGCCAGGACGTGCTCCTCTTCATCGACAACATCTTCCGCTTCACGCAGGCGGGATCCGAGGTGTCGGCGCTTCTCGGCCGCATCCCCTCGGCGGTCGGCTACCAGCCGACGCTCTCGACCGACATGGGCACGCTGCAGGAGCGCATCACCTCGACCAAGAAGGGCTCGATCACCTCGGTGCAGGCCATCTACGTGCCTGCCGACGACTTGACCGACCCGGCGCCGGCCACCTCGTTCTCGCACCTTGACGCGACGACCGTGCTGTCGCGCCAGATCGCCGAGCTCGGCATCTTCCCGGCGGTCGACCCGCTCGACTCGACCTCGCGCATTCTCGACCCGCGCGTCGTCGGCGACGAGCACTACAAGGTCGCGCGCGACGTGCAGCGCGTGCTGCAGAGCTACAAGTCGCTGCAGGACATCATCGCGATCCTGGGCATGGACGAGCTCTCGGAAGAGGACAAGCTCACCGTCGCCCGCGCCCGCAAGATCCAGCGCTTCCTGTCGCAGCCCTTCCACGTCGCCGAAGTCTTCACCGGCACGCCGGGCGTGCTGGTCAGCCTCGAAGACACCATCAAGGGCTTCAAGGGCATCGTCGCCGGCGACTACGACGACCTTCCCGAGGCCGCCTTCTACATGGTCGGCACCATCGAGGAAGCCGTCGCGAAGGCCAAGAAGATGGCGGCCGAGGTCGCCTGATCATGGCAGAGACCACGGAGTTCGAACTGGTCACGCCGGAGAAGCTGGTCTTCTCCGAGCGGGCCGAGATGGTGGTGGTACCGGGCAGCGAAGGCCTCTTCGCCGCGATGCCCCGGCACGCGCCCTTCATCTCGACCCTCAAGCCGGGCGTCCTCGAGGTCTACGAGGGCGGCAAGGTCAAGCAGCGCATCTTTGTCGCCGGCGGCTTCGCCGAGGTGACGCCGGAGCGCCTGACGGTGCTGGCCGAGCGCGCGGTCCCGGTTGCCGACATCAATCGGGCTGCCGTCGAGCAGCGGATCAAGGACCTTCGCGACGACCTCGCGGCCGCCAAGACCGAGACCGAGAAGAAGGTCGTCCAGGACGCGCTCGACGCCTCCCAGGCAGAGCTGCTCGCCGCGGCTTAACCGCGCGATATCGCTGATTTTTAACCAGGGCCGCCTTGCTCCCGCAAAGGCGGCCCTTCATATTTCCGCCATGTCCCGCTGGAACCTCGACGACATTCCCTGGGACCGGTTCGATCCTTCCAAGGTCGATGCCGATCTCCTGGCCGTGGCCAAGGCGGCGAGCCTGGTCGAGCGCAACGGCGGCGACTACGCCACATACCTCTGCAACGTCTTCGCCGACGACCCGGAGATGCAGAAAGCGGCGCGCGCCTGGGGGCAGGAGGAGATCCAGCACGGCATGGCGCTTGGCCGCTGGGCCAGGCTCGCCGATCCGGCCTACGACTTCGACGGCGCCTTCGCGCGATTTGCCGACGTGATCAAGCTCCCGCTCGATGCGGCGGATTCGGTGCGCGGCAGCCGCGCCGGCGAGCTGGTGGCGCGCTGCATGGTCGAGGTCGGCACCAGCTCCTACTACACCGCGCTTGCCGAGAGGGCCGAGGAGCCGGTGTTCAAGGCGATCTGCCGCAAGATCGCCGCCGACGAGCTCCGCCACTACAAGCTCTTCTATACGCATCTCGACCGCTACGTCGCCCGCGAGAGGCTGGGTTTCTGGGGGCGGCTCCGCGTCGCTGCCGGGCGCATCACCGAGTCCGAGGACGACGAGCTCGCCTTCGCCTACTACGCCGCCAACGAGAACAGCGGCCCCTATGATCGTGCGACCGCCAACCGCGCCTATGTGCGGCGCGCCTACGGGGTCTATCGGCGTCCGCATATCGAGCGGGGGCTGGCGATGGCCTTCAAGGCGATCGGCCTCAATCCGCAGGGCCGGCTCCACCGCATCGCGAGCGCGCTCGCCTGGACCTACATCAAGACCCGCGCCCGCCGCCTCGCCGAAGCCGCCGCCTGATCCCTACCTTTAGGACGTCTCCATGAAGATCACCGCCCTCGAGACGGTCCAGGTTCCGGACCGCCGCAATCTTCTCTGGGTGCGTCTGCATACCGACGAAGGGATCGTGGGCCTCGGCGAAAGCTTCCGCGGTGCCGACACGGTCGCGGCCTACCTGCACGACCAGGTGGCGCCGTATCTGCTCGGTGCCGATCCGCTGGCGATCGAGAAGCACTCGCGCCACCTGCTGCAGAACTACCTGGGATTCGGCGGCACCTCGGCCGAGGTGCGGGCGGCGTCCGCGATCGACATCGCGCTCTGGGACATCTTCGGCAAGGCCACGAACAAGCCGATCCACCAGCTGCTTGGCGGCCTCAGCCGGGACAAGATCCGCGCCTACAACACCTGCGCCGGCTACAGCTACAACGCCAAGGGCCCGGTGCGCGCCGAGTACGTGCCGTGGGAGCCGGCGCCGACGCCGGCCGGTCCCTACGACGACCAGATGAACTTCTGCCATCGCCCCGAGGAACTCGCCCAGAGCCTGATCGAGGAAGGCTTCCAGGCGATGAAGATCTGGCCGATCGATCCCTTCGCCGCACGCACCGGCGGCATCGACATCTCGCTCGCCGACTTGAAGATGGGGCTCGAGCCGTTCGAGCGCATCCGGAAGGCGGTCGGCGACAAGATCGAGATCGCGGCCGAGCTTCACTCGATGTGGGGCCTGCACGCCGCCCTCAAGATCGCCCGCGGCCTCAAGCCCTACAACCCGCTGTGGTCGGAAGACCCGATCAAGATGGATGCGATCCCGGCGCTCGCCGAGTATCGCCGGCTCTCAGGGCTTCCCGTCTGCGCCAGTGAGACTCTGGCGACCCGCACGCAGTTCCGCGACCTGCTCGTTCAGGAAGCCTGCGACATCGTCATGCTCGACATCGGCTGGTGCGGCGGCATCTCGGAAGCGCGGAAGATCGGGGCGATGGCGGAAGCCTTCTCGAAGCCGATCACGCCGCACGACTGCACCGGCCCGGTGGTGCTGACCGCCTCGGTGCACATCGCCATGCACCTGCCGAACGCGATCTTCCAGGAGGTCGTCCGCGCCTATCTGGCGACCTGGTACAAGGACCTAGTGACGGTGCTGCCGAGGCTCGAGAAGGGCTTCGTCTACCCGATGACCGGCCCCGGCCTCGGCACCGAGCTCCAGCCCGATGTGCTCAAGCGCAAGGACATCATCGTGCGCACGACGAAGGCGTCCTAGTCCCGCTACACCCGCTCGATGGCGACGGCGATGCCCTGGCCGACGCCGATGCACATGGTGCAGATCGCACGCTTGGCCCCGCGGCGGATGAGCTCGTAGGTCGCGGTGGTCGCGAGCCTGGCGCCCGAGGCGCCGAGCGGATGGCCGAGCGCGATGGCGCCGCCGTTCGGGTTCACGTGCTCGGCATCGTCGGCGAGGCCGAGCTGGCGCGTGACCGCCAGCGCCTGGGCGGCGAAGGCCTCGTTCAGCTCGATCACGTCGATGTCGCCGATCTTGAGGCCGAGGCGCGCCAGCAGCTTCTCGGTCGCCGGCGCCGGGCCGATGCCCATGATGCGCGGCTCGACGCCGGCGGTCGCCATGCCGAGCACGCGGGCGCGCGGCGTCAGGCCATGCTTCTTCGCGCCCGCCTCGGTCGCCATCAGCACGGCGCAGGAGCCGTCGTTGACGCCGGACGCGTTGCCGGCGGTCACGGTGCCGTCCTTCCGGAACGGCGCCGGCAGCTTGGCCAGCGCCTCGATCGAGGTCGCGCGCGGATGCTCGTCGCGGGAGACGATCGTCGGGTCGCCCTTCCGCTGCGGGATCGTCACCTTGACGATCTCCTCGGCGAGCTTGCCGTTCTCGATCGCGGCCGAGGCGCGGGCCTGGCTCCGAAGCGCGAAGGCGTCCTGGTCGGCACGGCTGATCTGATAGTCGGCGGCGACGTTCTCGGCCGTTTCCGGCATCGCGTCGACGCCGTATTTTTCCTTCATCAGCTTGTTGACGAAGCGCCAGCCGATGGTCGTGTCGTAGATCTCGGCGTTGCGCGAGAAGGCCTCGCCGGCCTTCGGCATCACGAAGGGCGAGCGGCTCATGCTCTCGACGCCGCCGGCGATCACGAGCTCGGCCTCGCCCACCTTGAGCGCGCGGGCGGCCGACCCGACCGCATCCAGCCCCGAGCCGCAGAGGCGGTTGATCGTTGCCCCCGGCACGCTCGCCGGCAGGCCGGCCAGCAGGAGGGCCATGCGGGCGACGTTGCGGTTATCCTCGCCGGCCTGGTTGACGCAGCCGTAGAGCACCTCGTCGAGGGCGTTCCAGTCGACCTTGGCGTTCCGCTCCATCAGGGCCTTGAGGGGGATGGTCGCGAGATCGTCCGTCCGCACCGAGGAGAGGCTGCCGCCGTAACGGCCGATGGGCGTGCGGATGGCGTCGCAGATGAAGGCCTCGGCCATTGGGCGGTCTCCTGGGAGGGCAGGGGGCGGAAGATAGCCCGGAGCGACGCCCGGGGCGACCCGGGGGATTCGCCGATCCGGGCAGGGTTCTCCAGACGTTCCAGGTCGAAACCCCACCCCTAAGGGAGGGTTTATCCGAACACCTTGACCGGCCTGTCGTTTTGCGGATTGATCCCGGACCCGACGGGGGCCGCAGGGGCTCCGGGACGAGGTGGACCCATGATCAATATCGCCCAATTCGGAGCCGGTCGGATCGGCGCCATTCATGCCGACAATCTGGCGCGGAGCGGAGAGGCGAAGCTTCTCTACATCGTCGACGTCAACGAGGCCGCTGCGAAGGCGATCGCCGCGAAGACCGGCGCCCAGGTCACCGACGCCAAGACGGCGCTCGCCGATCCGCGCGTGCACGCGGTCATCATCGCGTCATCCACGGACACGCACGCCGATCTCGCCGTCCGCGCCGCCAAGGCCGGCAAGGCGATCTTCTGCGAGAAGCCGATCGACCTGAACCTGAAGCGTGTCGACCAGTGCCTGGCCGAGGTCGAGAAGGCGCGGGTGCCGATGTTCGTCGGCTTCAACCGCCGCTTCGATCCGTCCTTCCGCGCGCTGCACAACCGCGTCGCCGAGGGCGAGATCGGGCTGGTCGAGCAGGTGATCATCTCCAGCCGCGATCCCGGCCTGCCGCCGATCTCCTACCTCAAGGTCTCGGGCGGCCAGTTCCGCGACATGACCATCCACGATTTCGACATGGCGCGCTGGCTGCTCGGCGAAGAGGTGGTCGAGGTCTTCGCCACCGGCAGCGCGCTGGTCGACCCGCAGGTCGGCAAGCTCGGCGACGTCGACTCGGCGATGGTCATCATGCGGACGGCCTCGGGCAAGCTCTGCCACATCAACAACTCCCGGCGCGCGACCTACGGCTACGACCAGCGCATCGAGGTGCATGGCTCCAAGGGCCGCCTGATGGCGAGCAACCACGTGCAGACCTCGGTCGAGCTCGCCAACGAGAAGTCGATCTCGACCGACAAGCCGCTCTACTTCTTCCTCGAGCGCTATGCCGAGGCCTACAAGGCCGAACTCGCGGCCTTCCTCGCGGCCCTCAAGGGCAAGAAGCGCATGCCGGTCTCGGCCGACGACGGCCGCATGGCGCTGGTCCTAGCCGAAGCGGCCCTGCAGTCGCTGAAGACCAAGGAAGCCGTGAAGGTGAAGGACCTCGACAAGAAGCTGAAGAAATGAAGCTGAACCTCTCCGGCAAGGTCATCCTGATCACCGGCGCCACGCAGGGCGTCGGCGAGGGTGTCGCGCGCGCCGCCATCGAGGCGGGATGCGCGGGCCTCGTCCTCACCGGCCGTAACGCCCAGCGCGGCGATGCGCTGGCGAAGGAGCTCTCGAAGAGCGTGCCGACGGTCTTCGTCGCCGCCGACCTTGCCGACCCGGTCGCGACCCGGCGCATCGTCGCCGAAGGCACCAAGAAGTTCCCGACCATCGACGGCCTCGTGAACGCCGCCGGCCTCACCGACCGAGGCACGATCTTCGACACCTCGGTCGAGCTCTGGGATCTTCTCTACGCGGTCAACGTCCGCGCGCCGTTCATCCTGACCCAGGAGATCGCGACGCGGCTGCGCGACCAGAAGAAGCCGGGCAGCATCGTCAACGTCATCACCATGTCGAGCCACGGCGGCCAGCCGTTCCTGACCGCCTATTCATCTTCGAAGGGCGCGCTGGCGACGCTGACCAAGAACACCGCGCACGCGCTCCGCAAGAACCGCATCCGCGTGAACGGGCTCAACATCGGCTGGATGGACACGCCCGGTGAGCACGCCATCAAGGCGCGCGAAGGGCAGCCCGCCGACTGGCTGCAGATCGCCGAAAAGAGCCAGCCCTTCGGCCGGCTGCTGAAGCCCAAGGACGCTGCCGTGCTGGCGGTGTATCTTCTGTCCGACGCGTCCGAGCTGGTGACCGGCTCGGTGATCGACGTCGACCAGAACGTCATGGGCGCCTACGACTGAAACTCGGCCTGCTTATCACATCGCTCGTCGTCATGCTGCTGGCGGCTCTCGCCGGGGCGGCGTGGCTTCTTTCGGCCATGGACGCGGTGCAGATCGGTGTCCACGGCTGGATCGCCCTCATCCTCGGCGTGATCGTCTCGCTCGCGGTCGGCGGCGGGCTGATGGCGCTGGTCTTCGTCTCCAGCCGGCGCGGGTACGACGACAAGGCGCACCTGGCGCCGATGGACGATCCGGACAAGCGCTAGCCGTTGCTGCCCGTGCGGGCGTCGTTCACAGTCTGACCCCATGCCGATCCCGCTTCTGGCGCCAGTCGTTGCCATCGCTGCCGCCGCGACGGCGACCGCCATCGGCTATTTCTGGGGCCGGGACATCTGGCACTGGATCACCGGCACGCCGCCGCCCAGGATCGCGCGCGATCGGGCGCGAGTGCTCGTCGCGGGTCCGACGGGCGTCGGCAAGACCACGTTGATCCGTCAGGTCGTCGGCGCCGAGCTCGGCACGGTCGGCGAAGGCACGCCGAAGACGCCCGGCATCGAATGGCTTGGAAGCACGGACTTCCCGGTCTGGTTCGCTGACAGCAAGGGTCTGGAGGTCGTGACCGCCGGCGCCCAGATCGACGACGTTCATCGCAAGCTCAAGTCCTGGCGCGAAGAAGACCGGCCGCACTTGGCATGGCTATGCATCCAGGCCGACTCCGCGAGGGTCATGGGCGGCGATGCAGTACGCGCGCTCGGCACGGAAGGAGATCTCGGCCGGATTCTGCACGAGCTCGGCATCCTGACGCTGGTCGTGCTGACGCAGGCCGACCTGGGTGGGCCGGAGGTCGAAGCCATGCAGGCCCGCGCGCGCGACGTGTTCCCGTTCGCCGACGACTTCGTTCCCGTCTGCGCCGAGCCGCGCACGTTCGACGGTCGCGTGCTGATCCCGCGCCATGGACTTGCGGCGCTGCGCTCGGCGACGCTGGCGCTCCTGCCGAAGAAGCTTCGCCGGCGGACCGAGGAGGGCTGGTCGGCGGCGCGGGAGTGAACGCGTCTAGGTTCCTTTCAGTGCCGCCCGAAGCTCGGTGCCGAGCAGCAGGTCGGCGATGGCCGCGAAGGGATAGATCAGCGCTTCCCAGACATCGAGGTGGGCGGCATGGTCGAGCAGGAGGCCGTAGGTCACCGACATGCGGAACATCGCGATGACCAGGAGAAGCGGCGCCAGCGCCAGTGCCGCGACCTTCAGCGCATATCGCCAGATCAGCGGTGCCGTCGCCTCGGCGATGCGCCAGGCGACCTTGTCGTGCGGTGCCGACTTCAACCGCATCGCCAGCTCGGTCCCGCCCCGGACATACCAGGGGGCGGCCGCAAGCTCGCCGGCGACGATCCTTTCCACATGATGCATCGCGGTTAGGACCGCGCGGTGCAACAGGAAGAGGCCGAGCCGGCGCGGCGACAGGCGGAGCCGCCAGGCGAGCCAGGCGAGGTGCATCGGCGCCGGCAGCATCCATCCGAGATGCGCCACGTAGGCCAGGAGCACGAGCGAGGCAAGGATCACCGCCGGCTCGGGGTCGACGAGGTGCTGGCCGATCCAGCCGGTCAGGGCGAGCGCGATCGACACGGCAATGACCACGATCGCTTCGGTGCCGGCCCAGGCGACGACCTCCCGGCGAAGCAGCGTCTCGCCGACGAAGGCCAGCGGTTCGGCGACGCGCGTCTCGCGACCGCCGAGCAGCCCTGGGATCCAGCCTCGCGCCATTGCGTTCTCCCGATCCGTCTTCTCCCAAGCTAGAGTGATCGAGGCCATGTCGAAACCCTCCGGTAGCGGTTATTTCCCGACCGCCGAGATCGCAGCCGCGGTCGAGGAGGACGGGCTCCTGTCCCTCTTCGCGCTGTGCCGTGACGACGACCTGCGGCCGCTCGCCGATCTCGCACGCCGGCAGGTGCCCGAGACGCTCGAAGGCCACGACCGGTTCATCCGGGCGAAAAACAGCCCCGGGCTCTGGCCGGACCTCCTGGAGGAAGCCGTCAATGCGGTTGCGGCCAAGGCCACTGGAAGCCGGTTCTTCGGCGGAGGCAGCTGGCGCGACGGACTGATCACCTTGGTGGAGCGATGCGGGCTCGATCTGCCGGCATCGGCCGGGGAAGCGGCGATGGCGGAGGCGGTCGCTGTCGCCGTCCTCGATTCCGCCGGTGGCATGGATGGCGCGCTCGCCGACGAGCGGGTACGCGGGATCGAGCCGTTGGCGGAGGCCGTGATGCGCGTCGCCTCGGTGCGACGATCGTTGCGCGCGCGCCTGGGATTGCCGCGGCCCGTCATCGGTGTCGCCGGCGCCTCGATCGAGCCACCGACGCCCGCCCGGGCGCGCGGGCTGTTGCAACGCCTCGCTGCCGGCGCCGATGTCTGGGACGACGTCATGGCAGCGGTGCCGGGCGCCGACTTCGCGCGGCTGCCCGCCTGCAACATCGCCGTCGCCGGCCGGAGCGGCGTCGGCAAGAGCACGCTCCTGAATGCGGTCTTCGGGCGGGATCTCGCCGCGACCGGCGTCGGCCGCCCGGTGACCCAGGATGCCACCTGGTACGAGGAACCGGGCTTCAGCGTCCGCCTTCTCGACACGCGGGGCCTCGAGCGCGGTTCCTTCGCCGAGAGCTTCGCGCAGCTCGAGGCCAGGCTGGTCGAGGCGCGGACCGAGCGCGGCGCCGAGGATCAGCTGCACCTCCTCTGGCTTTGCCTCGACGGCTCCGGCAGCCGGCTCGAGACCTCGGACCGCGCCGTCGTCGACATGGCCAGCCGTCTCCGCGTTCCGGTCATCGTCGTCGTCACCAAGGCTTGGTTCGATACCCAGCTGCCGGCGATCGCGCGGGCGGAGCTTCCCGATCCGCCGGTTCGAGCCGTCGTCCGCGTCGTCGCCCAGCGCCGCACGTTCGCGAGCGGCGAGGCGGTCGGGCCCGACGGCCTCGAGACGCTGGTGGAGGAGAGCCTGGGCGCGCTTCCCGAGGCCGAACGCGCGGCGATGGCCGCGGTGCAGCGCGTGCTGCTGGCACCCAAGATCGAATCCGCGCGCGCGGCGATCAGGAAGGCCGGGAATGCCGCGTTCCTCGCCGCCAGCACCCCGATCCCTTTCGCCGACGCGGTGCTGCTGGCCCCCATCCAGATCGCGATGATCGTCGCGGTCAGCCGGCGCATGGGCGTGGTGCTCGACGAGGATGGGTGGAAGGCGCTGGCCGCCGCCATCGCCGGGCCGGTGCTGGCGACGTATGCCGGGCGTCTTGCCGCGGGCAGCATCGGCAACGTCCTGAAGGCGATTCCGGGCCTCGGCACGATGGTGGGTGGATCGCTGAATGCCGCGGTCGCCGTCGCACTGACCCGCTTTCTCGGCGAGGGCTATCTCGCGTGGCTGAGCGGGCGGCTCGAACGCGGGGCGATCCCTTCGATCGACGAGATCAAGGACTATCTCGGCGGCGGGTGGTTCTCGAAGGGCTAGCCGGCCTTAAAGGCAATAGGCGACGAAGGTGTCCCAGGCGATCGCCGCGCCGAAGCGCCCCCAGAGCCCGAGCGCCAGCACGAAAAGGCCGGCCAGGCCGGCACAGAGGAAAGCGACGATCGCGCGGCTCACGTGGCGGCGGGCGCCGGCGCGCGTGCCAGCGGCTTGTCGCCGATCGGTGCGTGCATCACGGCCGCGAAGATGCCGAGCGCGACGGCCGCCCACCAGATCGGATCGTAGGAGCCGGTGAGGTCGAATACCCGGCCGCCGAGCCAGGCGCCGAGAAAGCTTCCGACCTGATGCGACAGGAACACGAAGCCGTAGAGCATCGACATGTAGGCAGGGCCGAAGATCTGCGCGACCAGGCCGGAGGTCAGCGGCACCGTCCCGAGCCAGAGGAAGCCCAGCGCCGCGCCGAAGGCCAGGACGCTGACCTCCGAGAGTGGCGCGATCAGAAACAGGACGAAGACCAGCGAGCGCAGCAGGTAGAGCACCGACAGCACGTACTTCTTACGGTACCGCCCGCCCAGCCAGCCCGCGAGAAGCGTTCCGGCAATGTTGAAGAGGCCGATCAGCGACAGGGAGGCCGCACCGAGCCACGCCGGCAGGCCCTTGTCGGCGATGAAGGCGGGCAGGTGGGTGGCGACGAAGGTCACCTGGAAGCCGCAGACGAAGAAACCGGCGGTGAGCAGCCAGAAGCCGCTGTGGCGGGACGCCTCGCGGACCGCGTCGCCGATCGTCTGCTGCATGCCGGGCACGATCTTGCGTTCGCCGAGGCCCCAGGAGAGCGGCACGATCGCGAAGCTGATCACGGCCAGCAGGACCAGCGCCGTCGACCAGCCGAAGGACGACAGGAACGCCTGGCTGACCGGCACGATCGCGAACTGGCCGAAGGAGCCGCCGGCGCTGGCGATGCCCAGTGCCAGGCTGCGATGCTCCGGCGGAGCCGCACGCCCGACCGCGCCCAGCACGACCGCGAAGCCCGAGATGCCGAGCGCGATGCCGACCATGGTGAGGCCCAACTGGACCGCGCCGACGCTGAGGCCCGAGGACGCCAGCAGTAGGCCCGCCGTGTAGACGAGGCCGCCGACGACGCAGACCTTGATCGGCCCGAACTTGTCGGCGATGCCGCCGGCAATCGGCGCAGTGATGCCCCAGAGAAGGTTCTGTCCGGCGATCGCGATCGCGAAGGCCTCGCGGCTCATCGCCAGGTCGACGCTGATCGGGCCCAGGAACAGGCCGAACGACGCGCGGATGCCGAGCGACAGCGTCATCGCGGTCGCGCCGCACAGGATGATGACCCAGATCTGCGGCGTCATGACGATATCCTAGAGAAGGGTGACTTCGGCGGTGCCAAGCCCATCGATCGAGATCTCGATGTGCTGGCCCTTGGCGGCCCAGTGCGGCAGCGGCAGGCTGCCGGTCATCACGATCTGCCCGGCCTCGATGCGCTCGCCCGTGGTGGCCAGCTGGTTGGCGAGCCAGACCAGGGATTCGAACGGATGGCCGAGCACGTCGGAGCCCTTGCCGCGCTGCATCTCGGTGCCGTTGGCGCGGGTGACGCCGACCGCGTTGGCGAGGTCGATCTTCCGCCAGTCCGTCACTTCCCGCCCGAGCACGAAGCCGGAATGGAAGAAGTCGTCGGCGATCAGCGGCGCCGGACCCATCGAGGCGAAGTCGCCGTAGCGATTGTCGACGATCTCGATCGCCGGGTAGAGCGCGGCGATCGTGGCCTCGGCATCCTGGCGCGTGGCGCCTTTGCCGAGCGGCTTCGCGAGGCGCACCGCGACCTCGCATTCGCAGCCGACCTTGATGTAGCGGCCGGTGTCGACCTTGGCCGGAGAGTCCATCCGGCTCGAAGCCAGCATCGCGCCGGCACAAGGCCCTGGCACGTTCAGCAGCTTCTGCATCACCGGCGTGGTGGCGCCGACCTTCCAGCCGACGAGGTCGCCACGGCCGGCCTTGGTCAGCTCGTCCCTGACCAGCCTGGCGACGGCGTAGCCCTCCTCCGAGTCGGAGGGACGGAGCGATGCGGGGATATCCGCGAGGGAGGTGCCGGCGATCCGTCGCGACGAGATCCAGCGGGCGGCCTCCGCGCGTTGGGCGGGAGTCATGTGGGCATGGTCGGCCTGGCGCGACCTGCGTGTCAACCTGTGCTACGCAGCGTTTACGGAGGGTTCCACCATGTCCGACACCGAAATCCTCGACGCCGTCGACCGCTTCCTCGATCGTGAGGTGCGCCCGCATGCGGCCCGGCTCGAGCACGACGACACGTGGCCGGAGAAGATCGTCGCCGGCATGGCCGAGCTCGGGCTCTTCGGCGCGACGATCTCCCCTGAATTCGGTGGCCTCGGGCTCTCGGCCGAGACCTATGCACGCATCGTCGAGCGCGTGGCGCGCGTCTGGATGTCGTTGGCGGGCATCTTCAACTCGCACCTGATCGCGGCATCCGCGGTCGAGCGCTTCGGCACGCACGCGCAGAAGCAGGCCTTTCTGCCGGAGATGGCGTCGGGGACGAAGCGGGGCGGCCTCGCGCTGACCGAGCCCGACTGCGGCACCGACCTCCAGGCGATCCGGACGCGTGCGCGGCGCGACGGAAACGGCTACGTGCTGAACGGCACCAAGACCTGGATATCGAACGGCCTCCACGGCTCCGTCTTTGCCGTGCTGGTGAAGACCGACCCTGACGCCGACCCGGTCCATCGCGGCATGAGCCTCTTCCTGCTGGAGAAGGGCGAGGGCTTCGCCGCCGGGCGCAAGTTCGAGAAGCTGGGATACAAGGGCATCGACTCGGCCGAGCTGATCTTCGCCGACCACAAGGTCGATGCCGACCGGCTGATCGGCGGCGTCGAGGGCAAAGGGCTGTCGCACACGCTGGCGGCGCTCGAGCTCGGCCGCATCAACGTCGCTGCGCGTGGCGTCGGCGTGGCGCAGGCAGCCCTCGACGAGGCGCTCCGCTATTCCCAGATACGGAAGACCTTCGGCAAGCCGATCTGCGAGCATCAGGCGATCCAGCTGAAGCTTGCCGACATGGCGACACGCACCGAGGCGGCGCGTCTGCTGACCGACAAGGCGGCGCGCGCCTACGACGCCGGCGGGCGGACCTCGCTCGAGACCAGCATGGCGAAGCTCTTCGCTTCCGAGGCGGCGGTCGAGAACAGCCTGGAGGCGATGCGCATCCATGGCGGCTACGGCTACTCGAAGGAGTTCCCGGTCGAGCGCCTCTACCGTGACGCGCCGCTCTTGGTGATCGGCGAGGGCACCAGCGAGGTCCAGCGACTGGTGATCGCGCGGCAGCTGATTGAGAAGAACCCGATCTGAGAAGCGCGGACGCGGCGATCACGCGCTCCGCTCAAGCCTTAGTGCTGCGCACTAAGGTACGCTTTGCGCGCCGCCGCGAAGTCAACGACGTCTTGGGTTACGCGCTATGTCGGCGCGACCGCGGTCTCACCGAGACGCCAGCACGCGCCTCGCCTTCGCGATCACGGGTGCGTCGATCATCATGCCATCGACCTGGGCGGCGCCTTGGCCCTGGCGCTCGGCGGCCTCGGCCGCGGCGACGATGCGCTCGGCCTCGGTGATCTCCTCGGGCGTCGGCGCGAAGGCGGCCTGTACCACGGCGATCTGATCCGGGTGGATGCAGAGCTTCCCCTGGAAGCCCATGCGACGCGCCCGCCCGCATGAGGCCTTCAGCGCGTCGAGGTCGCGGAAGTCCGGCGAGGGCGAGTCGATCGGCGGCTCGCGTCCGGCGAGGCGCGAGGCGATCACCAGCATCGCGCGATAGGGCGCCAGCTCCGCCTCGTCGCGGCCGGGCGAGAGGCCGAGGTCGAGCGCGAAGTCGAGCGCGCCCATGGCGAGGCGGCGGACCTGCGCATGCGCGAGCGCGATCTCCTCGGCGGCCTTGAGTCCGCGCGCGGTCTCGATCGTCGGAATCATGTCGAGCCGAGGCGCGTAGGCGGCAGCGGCGCCGACGTCGCGGGCACTCTCGCATTTCGGCACCACGATGCCGTCGATGCCGGGCGGCAGCGCCTTCAGGTCGGCGAGGGCATGCGGCGACGAGAGCGCGTTGACGCGGACGTAGAGGCGCGCCTTGCGCGGAAGCTTCGCCGCCTCCGCGATCGCCTTCCGCGCGGCCTCTTTCTCGACGTCTGGAACTGCGTCCTCGAGATCGAGGATCACCGCGTCGGCGGCAAGGCCGAGTGCCTTCTCGACCCGGCGAGGGTGGTTCGCCGGCGCAAACAGGAAGCTACGCACGCACGTTCTCCGTCTCTGGCTCGGGCGCCGGCATGTTGCGTCCGAGCCAGACGAGCAGCAGCAGGCCGGGGACCGCGGCGAGCACGGTCAGGCCGAAGAACGGCACCCATCCCAGCGACTCAGCGAGCCAGCCGCCCGACGACGAAAGCATCGTCCGCGCGGTCGCCGCGAGCGAGGAAAGCAGCGCGTACTGCGTCGCCGTGTAGGAGACGCTGCAGAGGCTGGAGAGATAGGCGACGAACGCCGCCGACCCCATGCCGCCGGTGACGTTCTCGGTGGCGATGGTCAGCATCAGCATCGGGATGTCGTACCCCACCACCGCCTGGATCGCGAACATCAGGTTCGAGAGCATCTGCAGGATGCCGCAGACCAGGAGGCCGCGGAACAGGCCGAGCTTGTAGGTGACGACGCCGCCGAGCGCCACGCCGACCAGCGTCGAGACCACGCCGAAGATCTTCGAGACGTTCGCGATCTCGATCTTGCTGAAGCCCATCGCCACGTAGAACGGGCTCGACACCGTGCCGGCGAGCGCGTCGCCGAGCTTGTAGAGCACGACGAAGACCAGGATCAGCGTCCAGTTGGGGCGCGTGACGAAATCGGCGAAGGGGGCGACCACCGCGTCCTGCAGCCAGGCCCCGAGGCCCTTGGGCACCGGCCTCGCCGCCGCCTCGGCACGCTCGGGCTCGCGCGTCAGCAGCACGGTCATGATGCCGATGCCCATCAGCAGGCCCATGATCGCGTAAGTCGCCTGCCAGCCGAAGAAGGTGGCGAGGTAGAGCGCACCGGCGCCCGAGGCCAGCATGCCGAAGCGATAACCCACCTGGGTCGCGGCGGCGCCGGCCGCCTGCTCGCGGTCCTCGAGCAGCTCGACGCGATAGGCGTCGATGACGATGTCCTGGCTCGCCGAGAGGAAGGCGACGGCGACCGCGCCGAGCGCCGTCCACCAGGGATCGATGCGGGGATCAGCCCAGCCCATGGCGAAGATCGCGAAGCCCAGCAGCACCTGGATGACGACCGCCCAGCCGCGGCGCCGGCCGAGGAGGCGGGTCAATCCCGGCAGCGGTAGCCGGTCGATCAGCGGCGACCAGACGAACTTGAAGTTATAGGCGGTGCCGACCAGCGCGAAGAGGCCGATGGTCGTCAGCGACAGGCCGGCCTCGGCGAGCCAGACGCCGAGCGTGGCGCCGGTCAGCGCCAGCGGCAATCCGCTCGAGAAGCCCATCAGCAGGATGGCGAAGAGCCGTGGCTCCCGGTAGATCGCGAGCGATCCGAGCCAGCCGCTCACTCGGCGACCTGCTTGAGCACGTCGGCGAGCTTCGCCTGCGGCCGGGGACCGACATGGGAGATCACCTCCGCTGCCGAGATCGCCGCGATGTGCCCGGCCCGCTCGATGCCGAGGTCGTGGGTGAGGCCGTAGAGGAATCCCGCGGCATAGAGATCGCCGGCGCCGGTGGTGTCGACGACGCGCGTGGGCATCGGCGGGATCGTGTGCCAGGCGCTGCCGTCGAAGACGATCGAGCCGTGCTCGCTGCGGGTGAGGGCGCCCGTCTTGCCGAGCTTGGCGACTTCCTCGGCCGCGGCCTCGAAGGTGGGCGTGCGATAGAGCGCTTTGATCTCCGCCTCGTTGGCGAAGAGGATGTCGACGTGGTCGCGCACCAGGTCGAGGAAGCTCTGGTGATGGCGCTCGACGCAGAAGGCGTCGGAGAGGGTGAGGGCGACCTTGCGGCCGGCATGGTGGGCGAGGCGCGCCGCCTTGAGGAAGGCTTCCTTCGCCGCCGGCCGGTCCCACAGATAGCCCTCGAGGTAGAGCACCTGGCCGTTGCCGACGACCTCGGCGGTGACGTCGTCAGGCGTCAGCTCGACGCAGGCGCCGAGATAGGTGTTCATCGTCCGGTGGCCGTCGGGCGTGATCAGGATGAACGAGCGCGCCGTCGGCTCGCCGCCGACCAGGCGCGGCGTCTCGAAGTGGATGCCGCCGGCCTTGAGGTCGTGGGCGAAGATGTCGCCGAGCTGATCGTCGGCGACCTTGCCGATATAGGCGGCGGATCCTCCGAGCGAGGCGATGCCGGCCGCGGTATTCGCGGCCGAGCCTCCGGATTGCTGAACGGCCGGACCGATCGCTCCGTAGAGGGCCTCGGCGCGGGCGGCGTCGATCAGCATCATCGAGTCCTTGGCCATGCCGTGCTTGGCGAGGAAGGCGTCATCGGCATGTGCCAGAACGTCGACGATGGCATTGCCGATGCAGACGACGTCCCACTTCGAATTCGCCATGACCCCCTCGCTTAAGAATCGCCGGAAAGCGACCGCACTATGTTGTGAGGTAGGGCTTCGCGCAACCCGCGCCTCTGGTTCGGCCACGGCCGTCCGACTACTCTTGAGCCCCGCAGGGGAGCCCGATGCCGGAGATGCGACAGATGCCCTTCAGCCGCCGAATCGTCCTTGCCGCCTTCGCCGCCGCCCTTCTCGGCGCCGCCCCGGTCCTCGCCCATCACGGCTGGGGCAGCTACGACGCCGCCAAGCCCTTCACCATCACGGGACCGGTCAAGCATTCGGTGTTCCAGTACCCGCATGCCCACGTGACGATCGACTATCAGGGCAAGACGTGGGAGATCACCTTGGCTCCGCCGTCCCGGATGGAGTCCCGCGGCGCCACCGCCGACGTGATCAGGGAAGGCAAGGTCATGGCCGCCTACGGCTACGCCAGCACCGCGCGCGAGGCAGAGATGCGGGCCGAGCGCATCACCGTCGACGGCAAGACCTACGAGATGCGCTGATGGGGTCCTGGTTCCTCGCGCTCGAGCAGTCGGGCCTCGGTGAGGCGATGCGGAGCTCGTCCGTCCTCTATCCGCTCGCGAACGTGCTGCACATCGCCGGACTCTGCTTCTTCTTCGGCGCGATCGCGATCATGGATGCGCGCCTGATCGGCGCCTTCGCCGAGATGCCGCTCAAGCCGTTCGTCGGTCGCTGGCGGCGGGTGGCCATGGCGGCCTTCGCGATCCAGATCGTCAGCGGCTTCATGCTGTTCTCGGCCGAGGCGTCGGCGATCGTCGAGAACCCGGTGTTCCGCAACAAGATGATCCTGATCGGGCTCGGCCTCGCCAATGTCGCGGCCTTCGAACTCGTGACTAAGCGGGAGATCGCGGGCATCGAGACTGGCCGGCCTCCGCTGGCGGCGCGAATCTCGGGCGCGGCGTCGCTGGCGACATGGACCCTGGTCGCGGTCGCCGGGCGGCTCATCGCCTATTTCTGATCTCCAGTGCTCGCTTCTCTCGCGCTGGCCTTCGCCCAGCTTTCCGATCCGCCCTTCAGGCGCCTGCTCATGATCGGGATCGCGGTATCGCTCTGCCTGCTGCTCGGCCTCGCCGCCGCGGTTTCCGTCCTCCTCGCCTATGCGGTGCCGGCCGACTGGCATTGGGCTACCGCGCCGGCGGCGGCATTCGGCGGGCTCACCGGGCTGATCCTCGCCTGGATCCTGTTTCCGGCCGTCAGCGCCGTCGCCGCGGGTATCCTCGGCGACCGGCTGGCCCAGGTGGTCGAGCGTCTGCACTACCCCAGTGCGCCCGCGCCGCGGACGAGCGGCGTCGCCGAGCAGGTCGGCGCGAGCCTTCGGCTGGTGCTCGTCGGGCTCGCCCTCAACCTGATCGCTATTCCGGTCTACATGCTCGTTCCGGGAATAAACCTCGTGCTCTTCCTTGCGCTCAACGGCTACCTGATCAGCCGCGAGTATTTCGAATCGGCTGCGGCGCGCAGGTTCCCGGCCGCTACCGCGCGCGCGATTCGCGGCCGGCGCCGAATCGGTCTCTGGGCCGGCGGAATCGGGCTTGCGGCGCTTCTCGCGGTGCCGGGCCTCAATCTGCTCGTGCCTTATCTCGGATTCGCTGCGATGGTGCACGTCGTCGAGCGAGAGCGCATTCGCCAAGCCGGCGGATGATCTGGTATAGATCGCTCGCGCCCAGGACCAACCGGGATTTCCTCCGATGTTCTTCAAGAAGAAGGGCGGCGACGACGGAACCGCCAAGGATCAACCGGCCGGACTTGCTCCAGCCTCCACTTCGACTCCGGCGACCGATGACATTGCCGCCAAAGGTGCCTCAATGACCCAGCAGAAGCCTCCCGCCCCCGCCTTCAACCCCGAAGTGCCGAAGCGCGTGGTCGACATCCCCGGACCGCCGCGCCGCATTGCCGAGCCGGCGAAGAAGGAGGGCGAGACCAAGCGCCTGACCGTCGGCCGCGACATCATCCTCTCCGGCGAGATCACCTCGTGCGACGTGCTCGTCGTCGAGGGCCGCGTCGAGGCGACGCTCTCCAACAGCCATGCGATCGAGATCTCCTCGACCGGCCACTTCAAGGGCAAGGCCGAGATCGACGAGGCCGACATCAGCGGCTCCTTCGACGGCACGCTCACGGTTCGCAACCGGATGCTGGTGCGCGCCACCGGCAAGATCACCGGCACCGTCCGCTACGGCCAGCTCGAGGTCGAGCGCGGCGGCGAGGTGACCGGCGACGTGCAGCTCGTCTCCGGCGGCGGCTCGTCGGACTGATCGCCCGGTCTTTACTGATCGCCCCGTCCTTCACGATAGGGGCGTTGTCGAAGGGTGATGGCATGATCGTTCGTTGGCTCGGCGTGGTGGTGGTGCTGGCGCTTGCCGCCTGCGCCCCGCCGCCGGGCCGGACCGGCGTGCCGCAGGCGGCGATCCCTGCTGCCCCCAGCCTCCCTGGCGATCCGGGCCGTCCCGCATCGAAGACCGTCGACGTGCCGCCGCTGATCGGGCTCGCGTCCCGCGACGTCGAGGGGCTGTTCGGGCAGCCGCGCTTCGTCAGGCGGGATGGTCCCGCCCAGATCTGGCAGTACGGCACCGAGGCGTGCACGGTGAACCTGTTCTTCTATCGCGAAGGACCGATGCTCCGCGTCCGCCACGTCGAGTTCCGCAACCGCAGCGCCGACCTCGCGGCCGCCGGCGGATGCGAGGGCGCCGTCGTCTCGATGGTGCAGGCCCGCTAGACCGTCTTCGCCTTGTAGCGGCAGAGATCGCGGACGACGCAGCGCGGGCATTCCGGCACGCGCGCCTTGCAGACGTAGCGGCCATGCAGGATCAGCCAGTGATGCGCGTGCCGGCGATAGGCTGGCGGCACGCGCTTCTCCAATCCGGCCTCCACTTCCTCGGGCGTGCGCCCGGGCGCGAGGCCCGTGCGGTTGCAGATGCGGAACACGTGCGTATCGACGGCGAAGGTTTCCTCGCCCCAGGCGATGTTCATGACGACGTTCGCGGTCTTGCGGCCGACGCCCGGGAGGGCCTGCAGCGAGTCCCTGTCTTTCGGCACCTCGCCGCCGTGGCGCTCGATCAGGAGTTTCGAGAGCGCGATCACGTTCCTGGCCTTGGCGTTGAAGAGGCCGATCGTCTTGATGTGCTGCTTCAGGCCCTCTTCGCCGAGCTTCAGCATCTTCTCCGGGGTGTCGACGGTCTTGAACAGGTCCTTGGTTGCGCGGTTGACCCCGGCGTCGGTCGCCTGCGCCGACAGCACGACCGCCACCAGCAGCGTGTAGGGATTGCGGTAGTCGAGCTCGCCCTTGGGCTCGGGTGTGGCCGCCTTGAGGCGGGCGAAGAAGGCTTCGGGATCCGGTCGCTTCGGAGGCATGGGGGCCGAGGGTCGTGGGGTTGTGCCCCCACTGTCAATGTGGTTGAACCGGCGCCGGCCCTCGCCCATCTTGATGCAGGGAGATCGACGAGGAAGCCATGTTCATCCAGACCGAATACACGCCGAATCCGGCGACCCTGAAGTTCCTGCCGGGGCGCGAGGTCATGTCGTCGGGCACCGCCGATTTCGCCGACGCGACGTCGTCGGGCAGGTCGCCGCTCGCCGAAGCTCTGTTCGGCATAGAGGGCATCGAGCGGGTGTTTTTCGGCTCCGACTTCGTCACCGTGACCAAGCGCGACGACAAGGAGTGGGCGGTGGTGAAGCCCGCCGTGCTCGGCGCGATCATGGACCACTACACCTCCGGCAAGCCGATCCTGGTCGCCGGCGCCGAGGCGCCGAAGGCCCCGGTCGCGGCCGACGGCGAGAACGCCGAGATCGTCGAGCAGATCATCGAGCTGATCGACACGCGGGTCCGTCCGGCGGTTGCCCAGGACGGCGGCGACATCATCTTCAAGGACTTCAAGGACGGGGTCGTCACCCTCCACATGCAGGGCTCCTGCCAGGGCTGCCCGAGTTCGACCGCGACGCTCAAGATGGGCATCGAGAACATGCTCAAGCACTACATTCCCGAGGTCATCGAGGTCCGGGCCGAGGCCTGATCCCGGGGTCGAGCTTCTCCGCCGACCCTCGTTCCGCTAGAACGCTTGCGCGGCGTCGCCTGATGGCGGCGCCGCTGTCGTTTTGGAGGTAACCCCGAAGCATGGATGCGGCGTCGCCCAAGGTCCTGGCCATCGATGCCGCGCTCGCCGCCTGCTCGGTCGCGGTCCTGGTCGAGGGAGCGATCGCGGCCGGGCGCCGCGAGGCGATGGCGCGCGGCCATGCCGAGCGGCTGCTGCCGATGGTTCGGGACGTCATGGCGGAGGCCGGACTCGGCTTCGACGCGCTGGACCTGATCGCGGTCACCGTCGGACCCGGCCATTTCACCGGCCTTCGCGTCGGCCTCGCCGCGGCGCAGGGGCTTTCGCTCGCCGGTGACCGGCCCCTTGCCGGGGTGACGACGCTGGAGGCCGTCGCGGCCGCCGCTCCTGTCTCCGGCGAGCGCCTGGTGGTCGCCCTCGAGAGCAAGCGCGCCGATCTTTACCTCCAGGTCTTCGAGGGCGGTCGGGCCGCCGGCGCGCCGATGGCGCTGACGCCCGAGGACTTCGCCCGCTCGCCGGTCCTTCCGCCCGGTCCGCTCGCCCTCTCCGGCGACGGCGCCCTGCGCCTCGAGACGGTCCTCGCCGCGTCCGGCCGGCTGGTCCGGCGTGTCGGACCGGAGATTCCAGACGCCCCCACCGTGGCGCGGGTCGCGGCATCCCGGCACGGGACGCCGGCAGCGCTTGCGCCGTTGCCCCTCTACCTGCGGCCGCCGGACGTCACCCTGCCGAAGGCGTCGCGATGACGCGCCCGGCGGTCGTTCATGCGTCGCCGTCCGACATCGATCGCCTCGCCGAGATGCAGGCGACCTGCTTTCACGAGCCCTGGGGAGCGGCGAGCATCGCCAAGACGCTCAGCCTCCCCGGTGCGTTCGCCCTGATTCTCCGCGACTCGACACCGGCCGGCCGGATCTCCGCCGGCTTCGTCGTGGTCCAGGTGGTGACGGATCAGGCCGACCTGCTGACCTTGGGCGTGATCCCGGGCCTCAGGCGACGCGGGCATGCGCGGCTCCTGCTCGAGGGGGCTCTGGCGCGCGCGGCCGAGCTCGGCGCGAAGAGCATGTTTCTTGAAGTCGCCGAGGACAATCAGGCCGGGTCGGCTCTCTATCAGGCGGCCGGCTTCGTGCTGATCGGGCGTCGCGAGGGCTATTACCGGAGCCCCGAGGGTCGCAAGGTTGCAGCGATCACGATGCGGCGTGATCTGTGACTTTCTTTGGGTTTCTCATGCGAAACCCAGATTTCTTCTGTTTTCGACAATCAGAGTACAGACCTCAATGAATTGTTGAGGAATAATAGAGGTGTCCGTATAATCACGACAATCTCCCCGCACGAGGAATTCCTTCCATGGCTGACCAGGCCGATACAAACGAGATCCTGGCGCTGACGGCAGATATTGTCGCGGCGCATGTCTCCAATAACACGGTCGGTGTCGCCGAACTGCCGCAACTGATTCAGCAGGTCTATGCTTCGCTCTCGACCTTGGGCCAGGCTCCGGCACCTGCTCCGGAACGTCCGCATCCGGCGGTTCCGATCAAGAAGTCGGTGACGCCCGAGTACATCATCTGTCTCGAGGACGGCAAAAAGCTGAAGATGCTCAAGCGGCATTTGAAGACGGCCTTCAACATGTCGCCGGAACAGTATCGGGAGCGTTGGGGACTGCCGCCGGACTATCCGATGGTGGCGCCGAAGTACGCGGAGCAGCGCAGCAAGCTCGCCAAGGACATCGGCCTCGGCACGCGGGCGCGCCGGCGCGGCTCGAAATAGCGCGCAGCTGCCGGCCCTGAGGCTGGCGCAATTAAGGGTCAGTCGCAAAAGCGCCCGCGGATCGGCGCAATAATCGCCTTTGGCGAATAGGAATGAGGAACAGGGGCGACCGTGGCTTCGAAGATCGAGGATCTTTGCATCAAGAAGGGACTGAGGATGACGGAGCAGCGTCGCGTGATCGCGCGCGTGCTGTCCGACGCCCAGGACCATCCCGACGTCGAGCAGGTGCACAGGCGCGCTTCCGAGATCGATCCGCGCATCTCGATCGCCACCGTCTACCGCACCGTCCGCCTGTTCGAGGAGGCGAGCATCCTCGAGCGCCATGACTTCGGCGACGGCCGCGCCCGCTACGAGGAGGTGCCGGAATCCCACCACGATCACCTGATCGACGTGGAGACCGGCAAGGTCATCGAGTTCCGCAACGAGCAGGTCGAGCGACTGCAGCGCGAGATCGCCGAGAAGCTGGGCTTCAAGCTGGTCGACCACCGGCTGGAGCTCTACGGCGTTCCGATCGCCAAGGGCGAGCGCAAATCACGCGGCTAGGCCTTGGGCTGAAAGCCCGAGGACTTATATGTGACATCGTATTGTCACGGACCCGGTCTAGAGACATTCTGACCGGGAGGACGATCCATGACCGCTTACGATGTGAGAGCCGTGATCGAGCCTGCGTCCAATCCGGTTGCCATGCCGCCGATCTTCGACCCCGCGGATGCCTTTGAGGCGGTCCGCCAAGGGGACCTCGAGGTCAGGCTCGCCCGCAACGAGGACGAGGTCGCTGCGGCGCAGCGACTTCGCTATCGAATCTTTTATGAAGAGATGGCGGCGCGCCCGACGGCGGACATGCTCGCCTCGGCCAGCGACTTCGACGATTTTGATCGGGTCTGCGACCATCTGCTGGTCGTCGACCTCACCTCGGGCGCGGTGGTCGGGACCTACCGCCTGATCCGCCGCGCCGCGGCCCGGCGCTACGGACGTTTCTATTCGGCCGATGAGTACGACATCTCCCCGCTGCTGGACTATCCGGGCGAGATCCTGGAGCTCGGCCGCTCCTGCGTCGCGGAGGGGTATCGTACGCGTGCCGCCATGCAGCTCCTGTGGCGCGGCATAGCGGCCTATGTCTTCCACCATCGAATAGATCTGATGTTCGGTTGCGCCAGCCTGCCGGGCACCGACATCGGTGCACTCCGCCTGCCGCTCTCCTATCTCTATCACCACCATCTGGCGCCGCCGGCCCTCAGGCCGCGCGCGATCGAAAGCCGCCGCGTCGAGATGGCGCTGATGGCGAAGGAACAAATCGATACGCAGAAGGCGATCGCCGAGCTGCCACCATTGATCAAGGGCTATCTCCGCCTGGGCGGCTTCGTCGGCGACGGCGCGGTGATCGATCATCAGTTCAACACCACCGACGTCTGCATCATCGTCAAGACCGACCTGGTGACGGCAAAGTATCACAAGCACTACGAGCGCGATCGCTCCACTCCCGAGGCCTGAGGATCGGTGGCGCGGATCGGCTCGTCCTGGCTCGCATCGTTCCGGCTCTTCGTCTATCTCGGCTGGACGGCGATCCTGCTGCCGGTGCAGATCGCGGCGGTGGCGCTTCCCGGGCGCCTGAAGGAGCGGCTGCCGCGCTTCTATCATCGTTCGCTGTGGCGTCCGATCGGCATCGACGTGCGGGTTCACGGCGCACCGAACGCGGGCCGGCCGACGCTTTTCGTCGTCAACCACTCGAGCTATCTCGACATCACCGTTCTCGGCGGCCTGATCGAAGGCTGCTTCGTCGCCAAGCGCGAGGTCGCCGGCTGGCCGTTGTTCGGCCTGCTCGCGAAGCTGCAGCGGACGGCCTTCGTCGAGCGTCGCCGCGGCGCCAGCGCCAACGAGCGTGACCACATCGCCCGGCGCCTCGCGGGCGGCGACAACCTGATCCTCTTTCCGGAAGGCACCAGCAACGACGGCAATCGCGTGCTGCCGTTCAAGAGCGCCCTGTTCGCGGCGCTGCAGACCAGCTCCGACCTGCCGATCCAGCCGGTCTCGATCGGCTACTCGCGCCTCGACGGCATGCCGATGGGCCGGGCGCTACGCCCGTTCGTCGCCTGGTACGGCGACATGGACCTGGCGCCGCACCTGTTCACGCTGCTGGGGCTTGGACGGATGACCGTCGATGTCGCCTTCCACGCGCCGGTCACGGCAGCGGACTTCGCCACGCGGAAGGATCTGGCGCGACATTGCCACGAGGTGGTTTCCGGCGGCGTCGCCGGGGCGCTGAAGGGCTAGTAGAGGCCGCCGCTCGACGAAGGGGCGCTGGCCGGTACCGGCGACGTGCTGAAGCCGCCCTCGGACTCGGACGAATCCGTCGTCGTCGGCTCGCTGCCGGGGCGGAACGCGTCCAAGATGACCTTCTCTCCGGCGCGGGCCAGCTTGCCGGTCTCCGGATTGGTGCGCACCAGCCGGATGCCCTGCGGGATACGGAACGGCGTCTTCGGCGTATCCTTCAACGCCTCGCCCATGAACTCCTTGAAGATCGGCACGCAGACGGACGAGCCGGTCTCGCGGTCGCCGAGACTCTTCGGCTGGTCGAAGCCGACGAAGATGCCGACCGTCAGGTCGGGCGAGAAGCCCATGAACCAGGTGTCGTTGGCGTCGTTGCTGGTGCCGGTCTTGCCGGCGAGCGGCCGGCCGAGCTCGCGGATGCTGACGCCGGTGCCGCGCTCGACGACGCCCTGGAGCATCGACACCATCTGATACGCGGTGACCGGATCCTCGATCTGCGGCCGGGTGTCCGGGATGATCGGCGCGGCCTGGTTCGACCAGGCGATGTTGCTGCAGTTGGCGCAGGGGCGCGTGTCGTGCCGGAACAGCGTCTTGCCGTTGCGGTCGTCGACGCGATCGATCAGCGTCGGCACGATCTTCTTGCCGCCGTTGACGATCATGCCGTAGGCGGCGGTGTGGCGGAGCACGGTGGTCTCGCCGGCGCCGAGCACCATCGACATGTGGCGCGGCAGGTTCGGGTTGATGCCGAAGGCGGCGGCGTACTCGGCGACGCGGTTGATGCCGATGTCGAGCCCGATGCGCACCGTCATCTGGTTTCGGCTCTTCTCGATGCCGACGCGCATCGGCACCGGACCCAGGGAGTCGCCCGAATAGTTCCGCGGCGTCCAGTTCGGCAGCCCGGGTCCTTGCGGCACCGAGACGGGCGAGTCGAGGACGATCGTCGACGGCGTATAGCCCTGGTCGAGCGCCGCCATATAGACGAACGGCTTGAACGACGAGCCCGGCTGGCGCTGGGCCTGGGTGGCGCGGTTGAACTGGCTCGCCTCGAACGACCAGCCGCCCGACATCGCCAGTACGCGGCCCGTGTGCGGGTCGAGAGCGACAAGCGCGCCGCTGACCGCAGGCACCTGCCGGAGCGCGTAGTGGGTGTCGACGTGCTCGACGAGGACGACGTCGCCGGTCTTCACCACCTGATCGGGGCGCTCGACCGCCGGGCCGAGCTTCTGCTCGGGGCGCGCCTCGCGGGCCCAGCGCATTTCCGCAAGCGGCAGCCGGCCCTTGTTGCCGTCGACGAAGCCGATGGTTGCGCCTTCGCGATCGATCCCCAGCACCACCGCCATCTGCCAGTCGGTTGTGCCGGCGGGAGCCGGCACCTGCGCCAGACGCTGCTCCCAGCCGGCGCCGATCTCGATCTTCTGGATCGCGCCGCGCCAGCCGTGGCGGCGGTCGTAGGAGATGAGGCCGTTGCGGAGCGCGCGGTCGGCGTAGACCTGCAGTTGGGGATTGAGCGTCGTGCGGACCGAGAGTCCGCCGGCATAGACCGCCTTCTCGCCGTAGCGCTGGACCAACTCGCGCCGGACCTCCTCGGCGAAGTAGTCGGCGCCGCGGACGATGTCCTGGTCGTCGCGGCGGCGGACGGTGATCGTCTCGGCCTTCGCCGCGACGGCTTCTTCCGGCTTGATGTACCCGGCCTCGACCATCTGATCGAGAACCCAGTCGCGGCGGCCCTGCGCCGCGCCCATGTTGCGGAGCGGGTTGTAGCGGTTGGGCGCCTTCGGCAGCGCCGCCAGGTAGGCGGCCTCGCCCAGCGTCAGGTCGTCGAGCGACTTGTCGAAGTAGTTGAGCGCCGCGGCGCCGACGCCGTAGGCGCGGAAGCCGAGATTGATCTCGTTGAGATAGAGCTCGAGGATCCGATCCTTCGTCAGCACCTGCTCGATGCGGAAGGCGAGGATCGCTTCCTTGGCCTTGCGATCGAGCGACAGCTCGTCGGTGAGGAGGAAGTTGCGCGCGACCTGTTGGGTGATCGTCGAGGCGCCGATCGGCCGGCGGTTCTGGTTGTTGGCGATCATCGTGATGTTCTGGACGACCGCACGCGCGGTCGCGAACACGTCGACGCCGGGATGGCTGTAGAAGTTCTTGTCCTCGGCGGCCATGAAGGCCTTGACCACGCGCTTGGGGATCGCCTCCAGCGGCACGAATACGCGCTTCTCGGTGGCGTACTCCGCCATCAGCCGGCCGTCGCCCGCATGGACGCGCGTCACCACCGCCGGCTGGTAGTCGGCGAGCTGGGAGTATTCCGGAAGGCCGCGGCCGAAATGCCAGAGCACGTAGAAGGTGCCGCCGGCGGCGACCACAATGCCGAAGAGCGCCAGAGCGGCGAGAATGCGCATGGGCTGATAGGCACCCAGGGGGGACGTTTTGAAAGAGAACCGGCACCGGGGACCATGGTTCCCGAATACGGCCGGATGATGACGATGCTAGTCGATCCGGCGGGTGCCGGCAAAACAACTCCCGGGGAGTGCGACGTTTAGCCGGCGCGGGCGCCGGGACGGGACCTGAAGAACTGGTCGAGCGCGCGAAGGATCGCCTGGCCGACCCGCCGGCGGTAGACCGGCTGGGCAAGTTGCTGGGAATCCTGGCGGTTCGAGAGATATCCGAGCTCCACGAGCGCCGACGGCACGTCCGGCGCCTTCAGCACCGCGAAACCGGCGAAGCGATGCCCGTTCCTGAGCAGATGCGCCTCCTTCGACAGCTCCTGCACCAGGTGCCCGGCCAGCCTTGCCGACAGGTTCATGGTCTCGCGCTGGGCGAGGTCGATCAGGATGCTGGCGACCTCGGGCGACTCGTCGGTCAGGTCGACGCCGGCGATGAGCTCGGCCTTGTTCTCGCGCTGGGCCAGCGCCTCCGCCTCGGCGTCGGACGCCTTGTCGGAAAGGGTGTAGATCGTCATGCCGCGGAAGTTGGTGTCGGAAAGCGCGTCGGCATGGAGCGACAGGAAGATCTCGCCGCGGGCCTGGCGTGCGATCTGGATACGCTCGCGAAGCCGGATGAAGCTGTCGTCGGTGCGCGTCAGCACCACGTGATAGCGTCCGCTCGCCTCGAGGACGCGCTTCAGGTCTTGCGCGATCTCCAGCGTCAGCGCCTTTTCGCGGATGCCGCCGACGCCGGTGGCGCCGGGATCGATGCCGCCATGGCCGGGGTCCAGCACCACGGTCCGGCGGCCATCCGTGCGGCGAGGCATCTGCCCGTCCTGGGCGGGGTGCGGCGGCCTGGGCGGTGGCGCCGCGGCCGTCGCGGGCGGTGCGCCGACGGCCGCAAGGAAGGCATCGCGGGTGATCGGCGCCAAGTCGAGGACGAGCCGCCAGCCCTGCCCGCCGGAGGGGGCGGCGACCTGCGCCTGCACGATCTGCATCGGCTGGCGGAGATCGACGACCAGACGCGAGGTGCCGGGCTTGAACAGGCCGTGGCGGAAACCCGCGACCGGCCCGTCGGGCGGTGCCGGCGGCGCCTCGGCCCAGCGGAAAGCCACCTGCGGCAGGTCGACGACGGCCCTGTAGGGATCGGCCAGCAGGAAGGTGTGCGGCTCGACCTTCTGGCTCAGGTCGAGCGTGATCCGGGCGCGCTCTGGCCCAGTGACGAGATGGAGGCGGCTGACGACGATCTGGGCCGAGGCCGACCCGGCGACGAGCCAAGCCAGGAGCACCGCCGACGCCCAGAGCCACCACCGATTCGGATACATATTGTGACCAATGCCGCCCAAACCCCCATATACATGCCGAGTCCCGGTGGCGAGAAGTCCTTTGACCGCCGCGCCCCGTAACAACACGTCCACAAGGTCGTTGTCGGGTGTGGAAAACCGGACTATGTATCGACCAGCCGGAGGCCCGTGGCCGACCGCCGACGTCCAAACGTCGCCGGGACCCTCGCCTGACCGGCCGCAACCAAAGTCGTAGAGGCCCCCGAAGGGCCACCAGTTATCGCTTGATGCAGCGTCCTACCCACCTTCCGAGCTTCCGTGTCCCGCGCTCCGCGCTGCGGGTGGAGGCTGATGGTCGCGAGGGGAATGCCGGGCGGCTGCGTCGCAATCACGTTCACATCCTTATCCGCGGCTATGGCCGACGCCCGTCCAACGAGCGTCTCGGCCCAGGCCGCGTGGAGATCGCGCCTAATGGCCAAACGCATGCTCATCGACGCGACGCACCCGGAAGAGACCCGGGTCGTCGTGCTTTCCGGCAATCGCCTGGAAGACTTCGACTTCGAAACGTCGACTAAGAAGCAGCTCAAAGGGAACATCTATCTCGCGAAGGTGACGAGGGTCGAGCCGTCGCTTCAGGCCGCCTTCGTCGATTACGGCGGAAACCGTCACGGTTTCCTCGCCTTCAGCGAGATCCATCCCGACTACTATCAGATCCCCGTCGCCGACCGCGAACGGCTCCTCGCCGAGATGGCGAAGATCGAGCGCGGCGAGAGCACGGGGCACGAGGGCGGCGGACGGCGTCGCGACCGCGATGAGCGGCGCGGAGGTCGAGGCCGCGGCCGGCGCGGCGAGCGGCGTGATCGCCCCGCCGACGGCGAGGCGATCGTCGCCGTCGAAAGCGAGGCCGCAGCGCTGGTTGCCGCGGACGAGGCGGCGCCCGAGGCGATCGCTTCCGGCGAGAATCCGCCTGCCGCCAGCGCACCCGACGAGCAGAGCGATGCCGGTCCGTCGGTTGCCGAGGCGGTCGGAACCACACCGGCGGTGCTCTATGACGCCGAGCCTGCCGAGCGCCCGCAGGAAGCCGAGCAGGCCGAAGCGGACCACGGCGAGTCCGAGCGCACCGAATCTGAGCGTTCGGAGTCCGATCGCGCGCCGTCGACGCCCGATCAGGTCGAGAGCCAGGTCGAAGTCATCGGCGGCGACGACAACGAAGAGCTTGCACGCCGTCGCCAGCGCCTGCTTCGCAACTACAAGATCCAGGAAGTCATCAAGCGCCGGCAGATCCTGCTGGTGCAGGTGGTCAAGGAAGAGCGCGGTACCAAGGGCGCGGCGCTGACCACCTATCTCTCGCTCGCCGGCCGCTACTGCGTGCTGATGCCGAACACGGCGCGCGGCGGCGGCGTCAGCCGCAAGATCACCAACGCCACCGACCGCAAGCGCCTCAAGTCGATGATCGACGAGCTGGAGCTTCCGGAGGGCATGGGGCTGATCGTGCGCACCGCCGGCAGCGAGCGCACCAAGACCGAGATCAAGCGCGACTGCGACTACCTGGTTCGCCTCTGGGACTCGATCCGCGAGACGACGCTGACCTCGACCGCGCCTTGCGTGATCCACGCCGAAGCAGACCTGATCAAGCGCTCGATCCGCGACCTCTATTCGCGCGACATCGACGAGGTGCTGGTCGACGGCGAGGAGCAGTACAAGGCCGCCAAGGACTTCATGAAGATGCTGATGCCGTCACACGCCAAGCGCGTGCAGCGGTACAAGGCGGACGACGGTCTGCCGCTCTTCCAGAAGGCCCAGGTCGAATCCCAGCTCGACGCGATGCACTCGCCGATGGTGCCGCTGCGTTCGGGCGGCTCGATCGTCATCAACCAGACGGAAGCGCTGGTCGCGATCGACGTGAACTCCGGCCGCGCCACGCGCGAACGGCACATCGAGGACACCGCACTCAAGACCAACCTGGAGGCGGCCGACGAGGTCGCCCGCCAGCTGCGCCTTCGCGATCTTGCCGGCCTCATCGTGATCGACTTCATCGACATGGAGGACAACCGGCACAACCACCAGGTCGAGCGTCGCCTGAAGGATGCGATGCGCCACGACCGCGCGCGCATCCAGATCGGCCGCATCTCGGCCTTCGGCCTGCTGGAGCTGTCGCGCCAGCGGCTGCGCCCGAGCCTGGTCGAGGCCTCGACCACGCTCTGCCCGCATTGCGGGGGCACCGGCCATATCCGCTCGACCGAGTCGACCTCGCTGCACGTGCTCCGCGCGATCGAGGAGGAAGGTGCGAAGCATCGCGCCGCCGAGATCATGGTCTACGTCCCGGCCGACGTCGCGCTCTACATCCTGAACCACAAGCGCGGCGCGCTCGCCGACATCGAGGCGCGTCACGGCATGAAGGTGTTCCTCGGCCAGGACGACACGCTGGTTCCGCCGAACCACCGCATCGAGCGGCTGAAGATCCGCGACCCGCAGAGCCAGCAGGTCGAGCATCGTCCGCAGGCGGCGCTGCCGCCGCCGGTTCCGGCGGACGAGGATGACGAGGACGGCGAGGTCGAGGCGGAAGCCGAGGAAAGCTCGGCGGAGCCGCGTCAGCAGCAGGAGGCACGTCCGGAAGGCGAGGGTGGCGAGGAGCGCGGCCGTCGTCGCCGTCGTCGTCGCCGCCGCCGCGGAGGCGATCGGGATCGTCCCGGGCATCCCGGCGAAGCCGGTGGCGAGCCGGAGGGGATGCAGGCGCCGCCGTCGCATGAGCACGCCCCCGCCGAGGCGCGGGAAGACGACGCCGAGGACGAGCAGGATCAGGGTGGTGACGACCAGGCGGAACTGCCGGGCGTGAACCGGCCCCAGGGCGAGGAAGGCGAGGGTGGCCGCCGTCGCCGCCGCGGTCGCCGGGGCGGCCGCCGCCGCGGCCGTCGCGAGGATGGGGATCCCCGTCCGGAAGGAGACCAGCCACCGGTGGCGGCGGCTCCGCCGCCGGCATCCGACGCGGCGCCGCTGCCGCCGCCGGCCGCTCCTGCGCCTCAGCCGCCGGCCTATCAGCCGGCCTACCAGCCCGCCTATCAGCCGACCTCGGTCGCCGACCAGGTCCTGTCGGCGTTCGAGCAGCTCGAGACGCAGGAAGCGTCGCCGCGCGCGGCGGGAGCCGACGTCCCGGGCGCGCCTCAGATTCCGATCGATCCAAATCCGCCGGTGCAGGTCATCGGCGGCGACGCCACGGTCACGCCGAAGCGCGGCGGCTGGTGGCGCCGGAAGTAGGACTTCTCCGCACGTCGAGCAACGCGAAGGCCTCCCGATCGGGAGGCCTTCGTCGTTTCGGTGCCTATTCCTTGCGGATGTTCCAGCAGTAGAGCCGCGGCGAGGTGAGCAGCCTCTCCCGTTCTTGTTGAACGGGAGGCAAACGAGATCCCGCCGCCCTTTTGGGGCGGCGGGAATAAGAGCTCTGCGTGCGAAGCCTAGTAGCGGACCGGCGGCGCGTAGCCCGGAGGCGGCGGCGGGGGCTGGGGCGGCAGCTGGATCGCGCCGGACGACTGCACCGGCACGAGGGTCGGCACCAGCGTGTGGATCGGCACCGGCTGCTGCGCCGGCGCGTAGCCGGCATCGGCCTGCTGCTGCGCATTCCGGGACTGGCGGGGCGCGCTGACGAGGGTGCCGTCGACCGGCACCTCGTTGGTCACGACCTGCGTGCGTTCCGGCCGCGGCTGGCCCTTCTGCGCCGACTCCCGATTGAGCGAGGCGGTGTTGAGGGCCGTCTCGCCGCCCCGCGTGCGCGGCTCGCTCGCCTGAGCCGCGATCGGATCCGCCATCCGGGACGACGCAGCCGCGTCGGCCTGCTGCCGCCAGGAGGCGGAGGAGCCGAGACGTGTCGGCATGCCGATCGACGCATCCGATCGTGCCGGCGTGGCGAACGGGGTGTCGAGCCGCGCCGGGCGCCCGTCCGACAGCGTGGGCTGGGCCGGAGCGGCGGCGAACTGCTGGGTCGGCGCCGCCGTCTCGAGCGCGGCGATCAGCCCGGCATCGATCTCCTCGTTGCCGGGCATGCCGGCCTTCTCGCGGAAGGACTTGATCGCGGTACGGGTGCGCGAACCGATCCGGCCGTCGACGCCGCCGACGTCATAGCCGAGGTCGCTGAGCAGCCGCTGCGCGGCCAGGATCTGCGTCCGGTCGGGCTGCTCGGGCTTCGGCGGCTCGGCCACGCCCGCCGTCGGTACGGTCGCGACGTCGATCTTCAGAGGCTCTATGCCCGGCGTCGAAGCCACGGGCTGCGTCGGCGTCGTCGGCGGCAGCGCTTCGCGGGGCGGTGCGACCGCGGCGACGGAAACGGGCGCGGCCTTCGCCTCGACCGGGAGGACGGCGGCGTTCGCCGTCTCGGTCTGACGGTGCGGCGCGACGCCCCAGATGATCCCGAGGCCGACGACGACGGTCGCTGCCGTCGCGAACCACGGCTTCATCTGGAAAGGAGCGGGATGCGAGACCTGCTGTTCGGTCTCATCGGCCTTGAGCAGCAGCGGCTCGAGCTGCACCCACCGGCGACGCTGGCGGAAGGCGACGTGAATCAGGCTGAAGAGAAGCCATGCGGCAATGAAGACGCCGCCGGCCTTCACCACGGACAGCCCGAACAGGACGAGCCCGGCCAACGCCAGGATGGTGGCACCCAGAGGGTGAACGAAAAAGATCTGCATCATGGACAGCGGCGGTCGCATCTTGATCGCCCCGCAGCGGTGGCAGACGGCCGCCTGGGCGTTGAGACGTGTCGTGCACCAGGGGCAGTGCACCCGCGTGACGGCTTCGGTCATGATCCTCTCCCGATGGCCCTGCATTGGCCAGCGCCCGCACAACGCCGGGCCGGGAGCGGCGTTCCTGTGACCGGAGGCTGGTCTCCGTTTTGCTTCGGGTGCGGTTTTTGGGACGCAGGCGACTATGGATCGTGCGGAAAGGACCGAGGTTCGTGCCAAGGTAGAGGATGAATTCGCTGAACTTCTTGAAGGGCGCAGTGAATTTCGTTAAAAATAAAACAGTTGTCGCTAGAAATTGACGGGATTCCGCGGAGAACGTCGCGGAGAATTCATGGCGGAAGCACAATCCCAGGACTTGGCGGTGAAGCGGACGGCGGTGAAGCTGCTGTCGACCGCTTGCGACGGGCTCGTGGCCGAGGACGAACCTTTTGCCGCCGCCCTGGCCGCCGCGCTCCGCAGCCCCAACGATCCGCTGTTCATCTACAACTATGGCGTGGCCGAGCAGGAGTTCGGCCGACTTCCCCGCGAAACCACCGAGACCCTGCTGTCGCGCTGCCAGAGCAAGATCGCGGAGACCCAGGGCGACATCCTCGCCGAGTTCCGCGGCATGAGCGCCGCCAAGCGCGCCGCCAAGTGGGTCCAGCAGCAGAGGAAGGCGAAGAAGGCCGCAGAGTCCAAAAAGCGGATCACGGCGATCGAGTGGACCTGAGGTAAGCTTCCCCCGGCTTCCAAAGGGGGAACCATGACCGTCGACCTGACCATGCTCGCCTGGAGCGCGGCGCTCTGCCTAGTCCTCGCGCTTCCCTACACGATCGGACTGAACAAGGCTCTGGGACTGCCGATCCTGGTCGGCAACCGCGAAAACTTCCCGACCGTCGAGGGCTGGATCGGGCGCGCCAAGCGCGCGCACATGAACATGCTCGAGAACATCGCGCCGTTCGCGGCGCTGGTGCTCGTCGCGCATGTCGCCGGCAAGGCCGATGCGTCGACGGCGCTTGGCGCCCAGCTTTTCTTCTGGGCGCGCCTGGTCCACGCCGTCGTGTACATCGCCGGCCTGCCGTGGATCCGCACCGCCGCCTACGCCGTATCGGTGGTGGGAATGGTGATGATCTTCCTCAAGATCGTCGGCTAGAGCGCGCGCCGCCGGCGGACCTTGCACGGTCCGCCGGTTTGGGCCCAGGATCGGTTCTCTCTTCCTCGAACCGAGACATCCCCATGCCCTTTTCCATGTACCAGGCGGCCGCACCCGGCATCCTTCAGACGCTCAAGGCCGTCGACGGCGTCCTCACCAAGGCGGAGGCCTTCGCGACCGAGAAGAAGGTCGACCCGACGGTGCTGCTGAATTACCGGCTGGCGCCGGACATGTTTGCGCTGACCCGCCAGGTTCAGCTGGTCACCGACTTCGCCAAGAGCACGATGGCACGCCTCGCCGGTCAGGAAGTGCCGAAATACGAGGATACGGAGAAGACGATCCCGGAACTCAAGGCGCGCATCGCCAAGGTCACGTCCTATGTGCAGGGCTTCAAGGCCTCCGATCTCGACGGATCGGAGTCGCGCGACGTGACGCTGCCGATCGGCGGCCAGCCGATGACGTTCAAGGGGCAGGACTACCTGGTGAACTTCGCGCTGCCGAACTTCTACTTCCACGCCACCGCCGCCTACTCGATCCTCAGGCACTGCGGCGTCAACATCGGCAAGCGGGACTTCCTCGCCCGCGCCTGACGGCGCGGGCCGGGGTCAGCTGAGACCCCCGAGAAGCCAGACGACGAGGATGATCGGAAGCGGAATGCCGATCAGCCAAAGCAGAAGGCCACGACCCATGGCACGTCTCCTCAGCGCGTTTCAGAGACACGAAAAACGCGCGAGGAGACGGCGGGTTCCTGAAGGTGCCTAGCGGCGGGCCCGTGACTTGTAGATGACGAAGCCCGCGATCGCGTCGTTGAGCGCCTGGGGCTCGTCGCCGCGGATCGAGTGGCTGCTCTCCTCGAAGATCCTGAAGTCCGATCCCGGGATCAGCTTGTGGATCTCCTCCGAGAACTCGGGCGGGCAGATCCAGTCGTGGCGGCCGGCGAGGATGAGCGTCGGCGCCGTGATGTTCTTGAGCTCCGGGCGCAGGTCGTAGGTCTGCAGGAAGCCGCCGGGCGCGAAGGCCTTCAGCATCGGCTCGGGCGAGTTGATGCCGCGCTCGCGACCGGCCTTGGCCGCGACCGGATCGAACTTCCTCGCGTACATCGGACCCATGAGCTCGTAGTAGCGGCGCATCTTCTCCTGGGTGTCGAGCTTGCCGGACCAGAGGTCGTCGCAGACCTGCTTCTGCTCCGGCGTGCCGCGCTCGGCGACGATCTGGCGCGCCCGCGCGTTGAAGCCGTAGTGGGAGGCGGTGACGATCAGGATCAGGTGCGAGACCGATTCCGGATATCGCGCCGCATGGGCCTGCCCGACCATGCCGCCGTAGCTGGTGCCGATCGAGACGATCGGGCCGAGGCCGAGGTGCTTCCGGAGCGCTTCCATGTCCTCGACGTTCTCGTCGAGGGTGTACTTGCTGGGATCGCCCTTGGCGGAACGGCCGTGGCCGCGATGGTCGAAGTAGACGAGCTGCATCTTCTCGGCGAGCGGGCTCATGCCCGGCTTGAAGCCGGAATGCTCGCCGCCGGGACCGCCATGGATCACGAAGGCGACCGGCTTTTCGCGCATGCGGTTGCCGTCCGGTACCAGCCCGGCGCCTTCGACGTCGAAGTAGATTTCCGTGTCACGAATGCGTGCCCGCATGGGGATCTCCGAAAGAGGTTGTGGCGGGAGGCTAGCGGCGACCGCGACCGCCCGCCACTCGCGACGCCCGGCCGCGAAAGCGACGGAAATCACCGAATTGCTGCAACACGCAGGCCCCCGCAGCGTTTGAATCCCTGCTCAACCGGCCCGAGACATCCATGAAGCACGACTACGACAACGCGCGCGAATGGCGCGAGCGGGCGCGTCAGCTCCGCCTGCTGGCCAAGCAGATGCGGCACCCCAAGGCGCGCAACGACCTGACCGAGATCGTGCTGCGCTGGGAGGAGCTTGCCGTCGGCGCCGAGGCCAAGCTCAAGCTCGCGGCGAAGCGCCAGCTCCAGAGCGAGCTGCGGTAGGGCGATACACGGACGCACGGAGATCGAAATGCACGCGCTCGAAATGTTCGGCACGCATCCCGAGGTGCGCAGCGTCCCGGTTCACGGGGTGGATGCGCTGGCTGCTTGCGTCGAGGCATGCCTCGACTGCGCGCAGACCTGCACCGCCTGCGCGGACGCCTGTCTCGGCGAGGAAAGCGTCGAGGATCTCCGGCGCTGCATCCGCCTCAATCTCGACTGCGCGACCCTGTGCACGGCGACCGGCGAGATCGCCTCGCGCCGGACGCACCCGAACCTCGCACTGCTGAAGCAGGTGCTCGAGGTCTGCATGGAGGCCTGCCGCTTCTGCGCGATGGAATGCGCACGGCACGCCGGACACCACGAGCATTGCCACATCTGCCAGAACGCCTGCGAGGCCTGCGAGCAGGCGTGCCGCCGCGCGATCGAGGCGGCCGGCCTAAACTAACGGGATTGGCGGCGGGTCTTGTCGGAGGTGGTGCCGGCAGAGGGGATTGAACCCCCGACCTTCGGTTTACAAAACCGCTGCTCTACCGCTGAGCTATGCCGGCATCGCCAGAAGACGATGCCGGTCATATCAGGTTCGTCGGGAATCTTCCAAGCTCCGGCCGGGGAACGGCATCCGGCACCGCTTCGTCGAGGCAGGGGCGGGACCTCCTCCCGCCCCTGCCGAAGCAACCTGCTCGGCGACTATTCGACGACCTGCAGGGGAGCGACGCTCACCGTTGCGGTGGATCCGACCGGAACGATCGTCGCCGCCCATCCTCCGATCGGCGCGCTCGATTCCGATCCGCGAACCCGCATGGAGTAGTAGTCACTGATGGTGATGGCGTTTCCCGAAGGATCGAGCAGGCTCCCAAGAGACAGCTTGATCCGTCCGTAAGCCGGTATCAGGGTCGACTGGGTCGTCGCCGCGACCTGACCGGTGTCGTTGTAGAAGTCGAGGCTGGCAGACGTTGAAGTGCCGCTTACGTTGGCGAGATACACGATGCCGGGATAGGCGCTCAGGTTGCCCATATGCGCCTGGCCCAGAACCGTCCCTGTGCTGGCGGCGCTCTGAAACAGGAAGAACTGGGAGTTGTTGCCGACGAAGCCACCCTCGACCACCAGCGGGATCGAGCTCCTGATCACGCCGTGGAACGACGTGAGGGAGGGAAGGGACGTGGTGTTGAAAAGCGTCTGCAGGGATGTCTGACCGGACGACGCCGGGTTGAGCGCGAAGACTCGATAGCCAGGGGGCAGCGTGTACGACGTGCCGCCGATCAGCGAGCCGTCGTTGGTGTAACCGCATGCCATGACCGTCGCATTCGAAGTGCGGTTGTGATTGGCGGTCGCGATCACCGATGTGTAGATCGACGACGCCGTGGTGCCGTCGAGCTCGGTCGAAAGGTGAGGCACCGAGTAGGTGTAGTCACCCGTGCAACTCGTCACCGGCGTGAACGTGACAGCCTGAGTGGACGAGCCGCTGTAGGTGAAGCTGAGAACCTGAGTGCCGCCACCGGAGCCCGCGGCGATGGCTTGGCTGGAGCTGGTGTAGCTCCCGCTCGCCCGGTCGACGCGGCCATTGTAGCTGGCCTCGACGGTCCAGTTGATCGGGTAGCTGGCGCAAGTGCGAGAGCTGTAGAAGTTGACGCGGACGATGTAGGTGCCGGAAGTCGGCGCCGCGAAGTCGATGTACTCGTCGCGATAGGTGCTGGTGCAGGTCGACGACGGGATCAGGTCCCAGCGCAACCGGCCCTGCGTGGTCGTGTCGCTGGTGCGTCCGTAGTAGATCTCCTGGCCGCCGGGCGTGACTGTGTAGAGGTCGAGGTCAACCTGTCCGTTCCACGAAAGGCGGATGGTGATCGGGTACGTGGTCGCAGCGGATACCGGCACGTCGCGCGCGCGGGCCGGTTCTCCGGGGCGCGGCTTGTTCAGCGTCTCCGCCGCGGCCCGCTTGGCGGCTATGTAGGGATCGTCCACGGGCGACGGTGTGTCGCTCTGGGCTGCGGCCGGTGGCGAAAGACCTCCGAAAATCAGCGACAGGCCAAGGAGGGCGACAGAAAGTCCGCTGCCGCCTTTCAAATCGAACCGGATCATGGGGAGTGTCCTTTTTGTTGCGATGCTTATACTTTCGCAACAAATCGGCGAGGAATTATTGATTCAAATCAAAGTAAAACTCCATAAGTTATTGATTTTATGGAGTATAATACTTACTGACTCTAAAAATTTGTATTTCAGGTCTATTTGGGGAATCTGCTGAAATACGGAGACTTACTCGCAAATCAGAACGATGCTTTGGGGCAAGCAATCACGGATCGTGGTCCGGCTCTCGCCGCCAGCTTCACGACCATCTTCGATGCAACGGCTGCTGGTGCGGACGTGCGTGAAAAGGCGCGGTCGTGCCCGCGCGCCGGGAGACGGCTCAGCCGCCGATCCCGGCCTCGATGAGCATGGTCTTGAGCTGCGTGATCCGCTCGGCGCGCTTCGCCGGATCTGCGGCGGCGGCGAGATAGGCCGGCATGAAGTCCGGCGACTTGAGCCGGGTTTCCGCGGCCTTCCGTGCCTTGTCCAAGTACTCGCCGGGGATCAGCATGCCCGAGCGGCAGAGGTCGATCAGCGCCAGCGCCTTCTCGGTGTTGCCGCCGCCTTGCTGTTCGATCTTCGAAAGCGGATCGGCGGCCTTCAGCGTATCCGCGTGGAAGGTCTCGACCGTCCTAAGGATGCGGGTCTTGATCGCGCCGATCAGTTCGGCTTTCCGGACCCGCTTGTGGAAGCGCGCCAGCATCTTGAGCCGCTGCGGCGGCGGCGTGCTTTCGCCGACCAGTCGCTGCGGCGACTGGCAGGCCTGAACCATCTGGTCGACCTGGCGGACGATGAACTCGCGCGCGCGCTCGCCGATCGGCTCGTCGAGGAAAGGAAGCATCGCTTCCGCCTCCTGCGCGATCGTCGTCGTCGGGCCGACGATCTTGTCGATGACCTCGGGATTGAGCAGGCGCCCGCAGCGGCGATCGAAGCCCGCCTCTGAGACGCTGCCGCCGAGAAGCTGGCCGTTGACCGTCAGCCGCTTGCGAAGCTTGAGCACGGCCTTGAGCTCGATCGCCGGGCCGCTGCCGGTCAAGGTGGTGCTGCCGGCGACCTCACGGATGATGATGCCTTGCAGGGCTGCCTGCGTGTTCGGCATCGGCCGGCTCACCAGCAGGCTCGCCAGGAGCTGAGCGGTCGTCGGCAGGTTGGCCGGCGGCTCGCCGGTGCCGGTCGAAAGATCGGCGAGGCGATGCAGCTTCTGCTCCAGCGTCGTCAGGCCCTGGAGGAGCTGCTCGGAAACCGCGGGCGTGCGCATGAACTCGCCGATGAGCGGATCGAGGATCTCGACCGCCTCGAGGTTCAGCTCGACGTCGAGTCCCATCACCGCTTCGAATTTCTGCGCGTAGTCCTTGAGCGGCGCCAGCATGCGCGCGATCGCGATGAAGGCGAGCGCCTGCTTGTCCGCCGCATTGCCGGGGGGGCTCTTGAGCAGCGATTCCAGCCCTCCGGGCACAGCGACGGCGTCGGACTTCGCCTCGTACGCGCGGGTCTGCGTCTGCCAGTCGAAGGTGAGCTGGTTGAGCTCCTTCAGCCGGTCCGAGACCGACTGCTTGGTCCCCGCGACCTGCGCGATCGCGACCTTCTGGTTGGCGCCGAGGAACACCGAGCCGGTGCTCATCAGCTTTTCCTGATGCTTGCTCGAATAGAGAAGCTCGAGTGGAACGGTCTTCGTCGCCTCGAAGAAGGTCCGGCAGGTGCGCCAGATCACGTCGCGCGCCGGCTCGCCCGCCATCGCTTCGAGCGTATGGCAGCGCGCCTGCTTGACGACCGGATCTTCGTTGAGAGGGATGTCTGACATGGCTCGTTTCTCGGGCCCCGATGTAAGCGACGAACGATCCGGGAAGCAACTGGGGAGAGCGGATTGGCGCCGGATTTTAGCGGTGAAGTTACTCAAAGGCAGGACGACGCCGACGTGTCGGCGGTCACATCGGATCAAGAAATGGAAAGCACGCGAGATGAACGCCCGATTAACGTCGGCGGGCGATCTCGTAGAGGGCGACGGCGGCGGCGTTCGAGACGTTGAGGCTCGCCAGCCGGTTCTGCGTCGGCAGGCGGACGACGAGGTCGCATCGTTCGCGGGTCAGCCGCCGAAGACCTGCACCTTCGGCGCCGAGCACGAGCGCGAGGCGGCCGGTCAGATCGGCCTCGGCGACCGTCTGCTGGGCCTCCGAATCCAGGCCGACGCACCAGAAGCCCGCTTCCTTCAGACGGTCGAGCTCGCGCGCAAGGTTGACGACATGGGCCAGAGGCACGAGGTCGAGCGCGCCCGAGGCGGCTTTGGCGAGGACGCCGGTCGTGCCCGGCGCGTGGCGGTCCGGCAGCAGCACGGCGTCCGCACCGAAAGCGGCGGCCGAGCGGAGGATCGCGCCGATATTGTGGGGATCGGTCACTTGGTCGAGGACGACCACCAGGCCACGTCCTTGCGGCAGCGACGCCAGGATCTCGTCGAGATCGGGGTCCGGCAGCGGGTCGGCGGCGAGCGCGATCCCCTGATGGACCGCACCGGCCGGCAGCAGGCGCTCGATCTCTTCGCGGGAAGCGGTTTCGGCCTGCGGGCCGTCCAGCTCGGCGAGCCGGCGGCCATGGGTCTCGGCGGCGGCCTCGGTGATCAGCAGGCGCCGGCTCCGGCGTCTCGGGTTGCCGAGCGCGGCAAATACCGCGTGCGGGCCGTAGAGCCAGGTCTGGCCGCCACCACCACTAGCGCTCGGACGTCTTTCCGCAGTCCTTTCCGGACGTCTCTCCGGACGATGATCCGGGCGGGGCCCCACCTCCGGGCGCTCGCGGCTGGAGCCGTGGCCGGAATTCGGGCCGGAACGACGGTGGTTGCTGGACTTGCGCCTTGCCATGACGGCTTCTAATATGCGCCTGACACCGAGACGGCAACCTCTCCCCGACCGACCCCGGGGCGAAAGGTTGTGTGCGTCTTTTTTGGCGTTGACGGCGGAAGGGCTCCTGTCATATTGCCCGGCCGCCGAAAGCTGTCCTCATGCGGGTCCGGAGGGGTGGCCGAGCGGTCAATGGCAGCAGACTGTAAATCTGCCGACTTATGTCTACGCTGGTTCGAATCCAGCCCCCTCCACCACCTCCCGCAGTCGGCGGGAGCGCCGGGGCGGCGGACCTAGGCGACAGGCGAACGTAGGCGCACCTTATCTAAGAATTTCAACGGGTTAAGCGGAAGCGGGCGGATCGACGCGGGTGTAGCTCAATGGTAGAGCACCAGCCTTCCAAGCTGGCTACGAGGGTTCGATTCCCTTCACCCGCTCCACCAATCGGCGTCAGGCTTTAAAGCGCAGATCAACGGGACAACGAGACCATGGCGAAAGCGAAATTCGAGCGGAACAAGCCGCACTGCAACATCGGCACGATCGGGCACGTCGACCATGGGAAGACGTCGTTGACGGCAGCGATCACGAAGATCCTGGCTGAGACGGGCGGCGCCACGTTCATGGCGTACGACCAGATCGACAAGGCGCCGGAAGAGAAGGCGCGCGGGATCACGATCAACACGGCGCATGTCGAGTACGAGACGACGAACCGTCACTACGCGCACGTGGACTGCCCCGGCCACGCGGACTACGTGAAGAACATGATCACGGGTGCTGCGCAGATGGACGGCGCGATCCTGGTGGTCTCGGCTGCGGACGGCCCGATGCCGCAGACGCGCGAGCACATCCTGCTGGCGCGCCAGGTGGGCGTTCCGGCGCTGGTTGTGTTCATGAACAAGGTCGACATGGTCGACGATCCGGAGCTTCTGGACCTGGTGGAACTGGAGGTTCGCGAGCTTCTGACCTCGTACCAGTTCCCGGGCGACAAGATCCCGATCATCAAGGGCTCGGCGCTGATGGCGCTGGAAGGCAAGAACGAGGAGATCGGCAAGAAGGCGATCCTCGAGCTGATGAAGTCGGTTGACGAGTACATCCCGCAGCCGGCGCGTCCGAAGGACCGTCCGTTCCTGATGCCGATCGAGGACGTGTTCTCGATCTCGGGTCGCGGCACGGTGGTGACGGGCCGCGTCGAGCGCGGCGTCGTGAAGGTCGGCGAGGAAGTCGAGATCGTGGGCCTGAAGGACACGACGAAGACGGTGGTCACGGGCGTCGAGATGTTCCGCAAGCTCCTGGACCAGGGCGAGGCAGGCGACAACATCGGCGCGCTGCTGCGCGGCACGAAGCGCGAGGAAGTGGAGCGCGGCCAGGTTCTGGCGGCGCCGGGCTCGATCAAGCCGCACAAGCGGTTCAAGTGCGAGGCCTACATCCTGACGAAGGAAGAGGGCGGGCGTCACACGCCGTTCTTCTCGAACTACCGCCCGCAGTTCTACTTCCGCACGACGGACGTGACCGGCGAAGTCGTTCTCCCGGAGGGCACCGAGATGGTGATGCCGGGCGACAACATCGCGATGGAAGTGAAGCTGATCGCGCCGATCGCCATGGACGAGGGGCTCCGCTTCGCCATCCGCGAAGGCGGACGCACCGTCGGCGCCGGCGTCGTCGCCTCCATCATCGAGTAGTCAGGGAGAGAAGCTCTTCGGAGCGCGCTAGGAGTGTAGCTCAACTGGTAGAGCACCGGTCTCCAAAACCGGGGGTTGGGGGTTCGAGCCCCTCCACTCCTGCCAGCCGCCCGAAAGACGACGACGCATGAAGACGAGCCCGATCGAATTTTTCCGCCAGGTACGCCAGGAGGCCAACAAGGTCACCTGGCCGAGCCGCAAGGAGACGCTGGTGACCGGCGCCATGGTCTTCGTCATGGTGATGATCACCGGACTCTTCTTCCTGGTGGTCGACCAGGCACTGTCGTTCGCCGTCCGCATGCTGCTGGGCGTGAGGGGCTGACCATGGCTGCCAACTGGTACGTCATCCACGTCTATTCCGGCCTCGAGAAGAAGGTCGCCGCTTCGATCAAGGAGCAGGCCGAGGCCAAGGGCATGAGCGATCAGATCCTCGACGTGCTGGTGCCGACCGAGGAAGTGGTCGAGATGCGCCGCGGCTCGAAGGTCAACTCCGAGCGCAAGTTCTTCCCCGGCTACGTGCTGGTGAAGATGGATCTGACCGACGAGACCTGGCACCTGGTGAAGAACACGCCGAAGGTGACCGGATTCCTCGGCGGGCGCGGCAAGCCGCATCCGATCAGTCAGGGCGAAGCCGACCGGATCATCAAGCAGGTCAAGGAAGGCGTCGAGCGGCCGAAGCCCTCGATCCGCTACGAGGTCGGCGAGCAGGTGCGCGTGTCCGACGGACCGTTCACCTCGTTCAATGGCCTGGTCGAGGAGGTCGACGAGGAAAAGGCGCGGCTCAAGGTTTCCGTTTCGATCTTCGGCCGGGCGACCCCGGTCGAGCTCGAGTACTCGCAGGTCGAGAAGATCTGATCTGCGGGGCCGGGCCTCGAAGCCCGGCAATCAGGTGTGGGAGGCCTGCCACGGGCCGCACCACACGGCCCGAGGCGTAGTTTGAAGAAGGGTTAGGACATGGCGAAGAAGATTGCAGGTTACATCAAGCTGGAAGTGCCCGCCGGGCAGGCGAACCCGTCGCCGCCGATCGGTCCGGCGCTCGGCCAGCGCGGTCTCAACATCATGGAGTTCTGCAAGGCGTTCAACGCCCAGACCCAGAAGATGGAGGCCGGCACTCCGATCCCGGTGACGATCACCGCCTACTCCGATCGCACCTTCACCTTCATCATGAAGACGCCGCCCGCGAGCTTCTTCCTGAAGAAGGCGGCCGGCATCCCGAAGGGCTCGCAGACGCCCTCGCGCGGCACGGTCGGCAAGGTGACCTCCGCCCAGGTGCGCGAGATCGCTGAGAAGAAGATGCAGGATCTGAACGCCAAGGACATCGAAGGCGCCATGCAGATGGTGCGGGGCACTGCCCGCTCGATGGGCCTGGAAGTGACGGAGTAAGGCCGATGGCTCAGGGCAAGCGACTGAAGACCGCGTACTCGGGCGTCGACCGCGACGCCTTCTACAAGGTCGACGAGGCGGTGAAGCTGGTGAAGAACGGCGCCAAGGCGAAGTTCGACGAGACCATCGAGATCGCGATGAACCTCGGCGTCGATCCGCGCCACTCGGACCAGATGGTCCGTGGCGTGATCGAGCTGCCGCACGGCACCGGCAAGACGCTCCGCGTCGCCGTGTTCGCCAAGGGCGACAAGGCCAAGCAGGCCCAGGACGCCGGTGCCGACCTGGTCGGCGCCGACGATCTGGCCGAGAAGATCCTCGCCGGCGAGATGAATTTCGACCGCTGCATCGCCACCCCGGACATGATGGGCGTGGTCGGCAAGCTCGGTAAGGTGCTGGGCCCGCGCGGCCTGATGCCGAACCCGAAGCTCGGCACGGTGACGCAGAACGTCACCGAGGCGGTGCGCGCGGCCAAGGCCGGCCAGGTGGAGTTCCGCGTCGAGAAGGCGGGCATCGTGCACGCCGGCATCGGCAAGGCGAGCTTCTCCGAGACGGCCATCGCCGAGAACGTGAAGGCCTTCGTCGGCGCGATCGCGCGGGCGAAGCCGTCGGGCGTGAAGGGCAACTTCATCAAGAAGATCAGCATCAGCTCGACCATGGGCGTCGGCGTGAAGCTGGATCTGTCGTCGGTCTCGGCCGGCGGCGGGCAGTCCGCCTAGGAATTCGTAAGGGATTTCATCCGGTCCGCCTCGGTGGGCCGGATGAAAGGGTCGGGCCCGTGCGGTCCGTCCCAGCCTGTCCAAGACCGTGGGTGCCGACGGGGTTCGCTCCTGAGGCGTAATGGGAAACCGCCCGCGATAGACAGTGGCGCGCAAACGGGTTCGGGGAAGTCTTCCCGAAGGCGTGGGCGTGCTTCTGGGGCAGGAAGCCGGGTCCGGGAACGTCGCGAGACGCGAACGGGTCCGTGTTCAACCGGATCGGCGATGGGGAGACCCGGAGCCGGTCCAAGGCAAGCGGAGACGATCCGTGAATCGTGAAGAGAAGGCACAGCAGATCGACGCGCTGAACCAGACTCTCGCAGCCACCACGCTTGTCGTGGTCACGCGGCAGTCCGGGCTCACCGTCGCCGAGGTCTCCGACCTCCGACGGAAGATGCGTGCCGGCGGCGCCAGCTACAAGGTGACCAAGAATCGCCTTGCCCGTCTCGCTCTCAAAGGGACGAAGTTCGAGGGCATCGACCCTCTGTTCGTCGGTCCGACGGCGGTTGCCGTCTCCAAGGACCCGGTGGCCGCAGCCAAGGTGGCTGTGGACTTCGCCAAGGACAACGAGAAGCTGACCATCGTGGGTGGTGCGCTCGGTGAGAAGCTCCTGGACGCCGAAGGCGTCAAGGCGCTCGCCAGCCTCCCGTCCCTCGACCAGCTTCGGGCAAAGCTTCTCGGCCTGCTCCAGGCTCCTGCGACCAAGATCGCAGGCGTTCTGGCGGCTCCGGCCGGTCAGCTTGCGCGGGTGCTCAAGGCACACTCGGAGAAAGGCGCGGCGTGAAGCCGCATCTAAAATCGTTCCAAAGACCCTTTTGCGGACGGCATGTCCGCACCAGATTGAGGAGTTTCCGAAATGGCTGACCTTAACAAGCTCGTCGACGACCTCTCGAGCCTCACCGTCCTCGAGGCGGCCGAGCTCTCGAAGCTGCTGGAAGAGAAGTGGGGCGTCTCGGCCGCCGCGCCGGTGGCCGTTGCCGCCGCCGCTCCGGCCGGCGCTGCTCCGGCCGCTGCCGAGCAGACCGAGTTCACCGTGATCCTGGCGAACGCGGGCGACAAGAAGATCAACGTGATCAAGGAAGTCCGTGCGATCACGGGCCTCGGCCTCAAGGAGGCCAAGGACCTGGTCGAGGGCGCGCCCAAGACCGTGAAGGAAGGCGTGAACAAGGAAGAAGCCGCGAAGATCAAGAAGATCCTCGAGGACAACGGCGCCAAGGTCGAAGTGAAGTAAGGCTTTGGTTCTGTCGATCAGTCGTACGTCTTGAAGGGACGAGGATGCGCGGGGCTTTCCCGCGCGTCCTCGCCCGTCGTTTTAGGCGTCCTTGAGGCGCCAGAGGAAAGGGTATCGAGATGGCGAAGTCCTTCACCGGTCGGAAGCGCGTTCGCAAGAGCTTCGGTCGCATCAATGAGGTGGCGCCGATGCCGAACCTCATCGAAGTGCAGAAGAGCTCCTACGACAGCTTCCTGCAGATGAACGTGCCGCCCGAGATGCGGGCGAACCTCGGGCTTCAGGAAGTCTTCAAGTCCGTCTTCCCGATCCGTGACTTCTCCGAGCGCGCCCAGCTCGAGTTCGTGCGCTACGAGCTCGAGATCCCGAAATACGACGTCGAGGAATGCCAGCAGCGTGGCATGACCTTCGCCGCACCGCTCAAGGTGACGCTCCGCCTGGTCGTCTGGGACGTCGAGGAGGAGACCGCGCTCCGCTCGATCCGCGACATCAAGGAGCAGGACGTCTACATGGGCGACATGCCGCTCATGACGGCGAACGGCACCTTCATCATCAACGGCACCGAGCGCGTCATCGTCTCGCAGATGCACCGCTCGCCGGGCGTCTTCTTCGACCACGACAAGGGCAAGACCCATTCGTCGGGCAAGTACCTGTTCGCCGCCCGCGTGATCCCCTACCGCGGCTCCTGGCTCGACTTCGAGTTCGACGCCAAGGACCTCGTCTACGTCCGCATCGACCGCCGCCGCAAGCTGCCGGCGACCACCCTTCTGCTCGCGCTCTACGGCTCGAAGACCGAGGAGACGCTGCGCAGCCGCGCGTCCCGCGGCGAGGGCCTGGCGGACGACGAGGAGCGTTTCGGCGGCATGACCGCCGAGGAGATCCTCGCGGCCTTCTACGACACCATCACCTACAAGCGCTCGGGCAAGGGCTGGAAGACCGGCTTCGACCCGGAGCGCATGAAGGGCGTTAAGCTGATGACCGACCTGGTCGACGCCGCCTCGGGCAGCGTCGTCGCCGAGGCCGGCACCAAGCTGACCCCGCGCGTCGGCAAGAAGCTGCAGGCGGATGGCCTCAAGGAGATCTTCATCTCCAACGAGGAGCTCGTCGGCCGCTACATCGCCTCCGACCTGATCAACGAGGACACCGGCGAGATCTACGCCGAGGCCGGCGACGAGATCTCCGAGCAGCTGCTGAAGAAGCTGGCCGAAGCCAGCATCGCCAAGCTGCCGACGCTGGCGATCGACCACCAGAACGTCGGTCCCTACATCCGCAACACGCTGGCGGCCGACAAGAACACCAACCGTGAAGAGGCGCTGACCGACATCTATCGCGTCATGCGCCCGGGCGAGCCGCCGACGCTGGATTCGGCGAAGGTGCTGTTCCACGGCCTGTTCTTCGATCCGGACCGCTACGACCTCTCGGCCGTCGGCCGCGTGAAGATGAACGCGCGCCTCGGCATGACGACCGAGGACACGATGCGGACGCTCCGCCGCGAGGACATCCTCGAGATCCTCAAGGTCCTGGTCGGCCTCAAGGACGGCCGCGGCGAGATCGACGACATCGACCATCTCGGCAACCGCCGCGTGCGCTCGGTCGGCGAGCTCATGGAGAACCAGTATCGTCTCGGCCTGCTGCGCATGGAGCGCGCGATCCGCGAGCGCATGAGCTCGGTCGAGATCGACACCGTGATGCCGCACGACCTGATCAACGCCAAGCCGGCGGCCGCCGCCGTGCGCGAGTTCTTCGGGTCCTCGCAGCTCTCGCAGTTCATGGACCAGACCAACCCGCTCTCGGAGATCACCCACAAGCGCCGCCTCTCGGCGCTCGGCCCGGGCGGTCTCACGCGCGAGCGCGCCGGCTTCGAGGTGCGCGACGTGCACCCGACGCATTACGGCCGCATCTGCCCGATCGAGACGCCCGAAGGTCCGAACATCGGCCTGATCAACTCGCTCGCCACATACGCGCGGGTGAACCAGTACGGCTTCATCGAAAGCCCCTACCGCAAGGTCGAGAAGGGCAAGGTGACCGACGAGGTCGTCTACCTCTCGGCCATGGAGGAGGGGAAGTACACGGTTGCCCAGGCGAACGCCGAGCTCGACGAGAAGGGCCACTTCGTCTCCGACCTGATCTCGGTCCGCCGTGCCGGCGACTTCCAGATGGCGCGGCCCGAGGACATCGACCTGATCGACGTCTCGCCGAAGCAGCTGGTGTCCGTCGCCGCGGCGCTGATCCCGTTCCTCGAGAACGACGACGCGAACCGCGCGCTGATGGGCTCGAACATGCAGCGCCAGGCGGTGCCGCTCATCCGCGCCGAGGCGCCGATCGTCGGTACCGGCATGGAAGGCACGGTCGCGCGCGACTCGGGCGTGACCATCGTCGCCCGCCGCTCGGGCGTGATCGATCAGATCGACGCGACCCGCATCGTCGTCCGCGCGACCGAGGAAGCCTCGGCTGCCGCGCCCGGCGTCGACATCTACAACCTGCTCAAGTTCCAGCGCTCGAACCAGAACACCTGCATCAACCAGCGTCCGCTGGTGAAGGTCGGTGACGTGGTGAAGGCCGGCGACATCATCGCCGACGGCCCGTCGACTGAGCTGGGCGAGCTCGCCCTCGGCCGCAACGCGCTCGTCGCGTTCATGCCTTGGAACGGCTACAACTACGAGGACTCGATCCTCATCTCCGAGCGCATCGTCCGCGACGACGTGTTCACCTCGATCCACATCGAGGAGTTCGAGGTGATGGCCCGCGACACCAAGCTGGGCCAGGAAGAGATCACCCGCGACATCCCGAACGTCGGCGAGGAGGCGCTGAAGAACCTCGACGAGGCGGGCATCGTCTACATCGGCGCCGAGGTGAAGCCGGGCGACATCCTGGTCGGCAAGGTCACGCCGAAGGGCGAGTCGCCGATGACGCCGGAAGAGAAGCTGCTCCGCGCGATCTTCGGCGAGAAGGCCTCGGATGTCCGCGACACCTCGCTGAAGGTGCCGCCGGGCGTCTCCGGCACGGTCGTCGAGGTGCGCGTGTTCTCCCGCCGCGGCGTCGACAAGGACGAGCGCGCGCTGGCGATCGAGCGCGCCGAGATCGAGCGCCTGGCGAAGGACCGCGACGACGAGAAGGCGATCCTGGAGCGGAGCTTCGCCGCCCGTCTTAAGGATCTCGTCATGGGCAAGAAGGTGACCGCCGGCCCGAAGGGCATGAAGACCGGCCAGCCGGTGACCGACGCGCTGCTCGCCGAGTTCACCCCCGGCCAGTGGAAGCACATCGTCGTCGCCGACGACGGCGTCATGGACGACGTCGAGGCGCTCAAGGGCCAGTACGACGAGTCGGTGAAGCGGCTCGAGGAGCGCTTCGAGAGCAAGGTCGAGAAGCTGCAGCGCGGTGACGAGCTGCCGCCCGGCGTGATGAAGATGGTCAAGGTGTTCGTCGCGGTGAAGCGCAAGCTGCAGCCCGGCGACAAGATGGCCGGCCGTCACGGCAACAAGGGCGTCATCTCGCGCATCGTGCCGATCGAGGACATGCCGCACCTCGAGGACGGCACCTCGGTCGACCTGGTGTTGAACCCGCTGGGCGTGCCCAGCCGCATGAACGTCGGCCAGATCCTCGAGACCCATCTCGGATGGGCCTCGGCCGGTCTCGGCCGCCAGGTCTCCGCTGTCCTCACCCAGCTCTACGAGAAGGGCAAGGACAAGGCCGCTTCCAAGACCCAGGTGAAGCAGCTCCGCGACACGCTGAAGGACGTCTACGGCGCCGACACCTACAAGGTCGACATCGCCGATCTCTCCGACGACGAGATCGTCGAGCTCGCCGGCAACGTGAAGGGCGGCATCCCGGTCGCCTCGCCGGTGTTCGACGGCGCCCGTGAGGACGACATCGTCGAGATGCTGAAGCAGGCCGGCATGGAAGGCTCGGGCCAGGTGACCCTGACCGACGGGCGCACCGGCGAGCCGTTCGATCGCAAGGTCACGGTCGGCTACATCTACATGCTGAAGCTGCACCACCTGGTCGACGACAAGATCCACGCCCGCTCGATCGGCCCGTACAGCCTCGTCACCCAGCAGCCGCTGGGCGGCAAGGCGCAGTTCGGCGGCCAGCGCTTCGGCGAAATGGAGGTCTGGGCCCTCGAGGCCTACGGCGCCGCCTACACGCTGCAGGAAATGCTCACGGTCAAGTCGGACGACGTGTCCGGCCGCACCAAGGTCTACGAGGCGATCGTCCGCGGCGACGACAACTTCGAGGCCGGCATCCCCGAGTCCTTCAACGTGCTTGTGAAGGAGCTGCACTCGCTCGGCCTCAACGTCGAGCTCAAGCAGCGCAGCTATTGATCGGATTGATCGCGAAGCCCCCCGCTTCCGAGGAGTGACGATATGAACGAGCTGATGAACGTCTTCGGTCAGGTCAAGAGCCCGCAGAGCTTTGACTCGATCCGCATCGCCATCGCCAGCCCGGAACGGATCCGGTCCTGGTCGTTCGGCGAGATCAAGAAGCCGGAGACCATCAACTACCGGACCTTCAAGCCGGAGCGCGACGGGCTCTTCTGCGCCCGCATCTTCGGACCGATCAAGGACTACGAGTGCTTGTGCGGCAAGTACAAGCGCATGAAGTACCGCGGCATCACCTGCGAGAAGTGCGGCGTCGAAGTGACGCTGACCAAGGTGCGCCGCGAGCGGATGGGCCACATCGAGCTGGCCTCGCCGGTCGCCCACATCTGGTTCCTGAAGTCGCTGCCGAGCCGCATCGGCCTCCTGCTCGACATGACGCTGAAGGATCTCGAGCGCGTCCTCTACTTCGAGAACTACGTCGTCACCGAGCCGGGTCTGACCTCGCTCAAGATGCACTCGCTGCTCTCGGAAGAGGACTTCATCCGGGCGCAGGAGGATTTCGGCGACCAGTTCGAGGCCGGCATCGGCGCCGAGGCGCTCCGCAAGATGCTGGAGAAGATCGACCTCGAGTCCGAGCGCGACAAGATGCGCATCGAGCTCAAGGAGACGACCTCCGAGGCCCGCCGCAAGAAGCTGGTGAAGCGGCTCAAGCTGGTCGAGGCCTTCCTGGAATCCGGCTCCAAGCCCGAGTGGATGATCCTCGAGGTCATCCCGGTGATCCCGCCCGAGCTGCGCCCGCTGGTGCCGCTGGACGGCGGCCGCTTCGCCACCTCCGACCTGAACGACCTCTACCGCCGCGTCATCAACCGCAACAACCGTCTGAAGCGGCTGATCGAGCTCAAGGCGCCCGACATCATCGTGCGCAACGAGAAGCGCATGCTGCAGGAGGCCGTCGACGCGCTGTTCGACAACGGCCGCCGCGGCCGCGTCATCACCGGCGCCAACAAGCGCCCGCTCAAGTCGCTGTCCGACATGCTGAAGGGCAAGCAGGGCCGCTTCCGCCAGAACCTGCTCGGCAAGCGTGTCGACTACTCGGGCCGTTCGGTGATCGTCGTCGGTCCTGAGCTCAAGCTGCACCAGTGCGGCCTGCCGAAGAAGATGGCGCTCGAGCTGTTCAAGCCGTTCATCTACTCGAAGCTCGAGCTCTACGGCATGGCGTCGACGATCAAGGCCGCCAAGCGCATGGTCGAGAAGGAGCGGCCGGAGGTCTGGGACATCCTCGAGGAAGTCATCCGCGAGCACCCGGTCCTTCTGAACCGCGCGCCGACGCTGCACCGCCTCGGCATCCAGGCCTTCGAGCCGGTGCTGATCGAGGGCAAGGCGATCCAGCTGCATCCGCTGGTCTGCACCGCCTTCAACGCCGATTTCGACGGCGACCAGATGGCGGTCCACGTGCCGCTGTCGCTGGAAGCCCAGCTCGAGGCGCGCGTGCTCATGATGAGCACGAACAACATCCTCTCGCCCGCCAACGGCAAGCCGATCATCGTGCCGTCGCAGGACATCATCCTCGGGCTGTACTACATCAGCCTCGAGAGCGACGGCGAGCCGGGCGAGGGCATGGCCTTCGGCAACATCGGCGAGATCGAGCACGCGCTCGCGTCCAAGGCCGTGACCTTCCACACCAAGGTCAAGGCGCGGATCAAGATCGTGAACGCCAAGGGCGAGTGGGAGACGGTCCGCGTCGACTCGACCCCGGGCCGCCTGAAGCTCTACGAGATCCTGCCGAAGTCGGCGGCGGTGCCGTTCGCGCTGATCAACCGCGTGCTGACCAAGAAGGAAGTCTCGCAGGTCATCGACATCGTCTACCGCCACTGCGGCCAGAAGGAGACGGTGATCTTCGCCGACCGCATGATGGCGCTCGGCTTCAAGCACGCCTGCGAGGCCGGCATCTCGTTCGGCAAGGACGACCTGATCATCCCGTCGTCGAAGTCCTCGATCATCAACGAGGCCCAGGCGAAGGTGAAGGAGTACGAGCAGCAGTACCTCGACGGCCTGATCACCCAGGGCGAGAAGTACAACAAGGTGATCGACGTGTGGTCGGGCGCCACCGACAAGGTCGCCGAGCACATGATGAAGGGGATGTCGGACACGCGCGGCATGCGCGGCCGCGACGTCAACTCGGTGTGGATGATGGCGCATTCCGGTGCCCGCGGCTCGCCCGCCCAGATCAAGCAGCTGGCCGGCATGCGCGGCCTGATGGCCAAGCCGTCGGGCGAGATCATCGAGACCCCGATCGTCTCGAACTTCAAGGAAGGCCTGACCGTGCTCGAGTACTTCAACTCGACCCACGGCGCCCGAAAGGGCCTGGCCGACACCGCGCTCAAGACGGCGAACTCGGGTTACCTCACCCGCCGCCTGGTCGACGTCGCCCAGGACTGCATCATCTACGAGGATGACTGCGGCACCACGGCCGGCCTCTCGATCCGCGCTGTCATGGACGGCGGCGAGATCATCTCGCCGCTGGGCGAGCGCATCCTCGGCCGCACCGCGGTCGACGACGTCGCCGATCCGCTGTCGGGCAAGATGCTCGTCGCCCAGGGCGACATCATCGGCGAAGAGGCCTGCGAGACGATCGAGCGCGCCGGCATCGACGTCGTGCGCATCCGCTCGGTGCTGACCTGCGAGAGCAAGATCGGCGTCTGCGGCAAGTGCTACGGCCGCGACCTGGCCCGCGGCACGACCGTCAACATCGGCGAAGCGGTCGGCGTCATCGCCGCCCAGTCGATCGGCGAGCCGGGCACGCAGCTCACGATGCGCACCTTCCACATCGGCGGCGCGGTCCAGCGCGGCGCCGAGCAGTCGTCGGTGGAGGCCTCGCTCGACTCGACGGTCAAGGTCAACAACCGCAACGTCGTCATCAACAGCGCGAAGATCCCGGTCGTCATGGGCCGGAACACCGAGCTGGTGCTGGTCGACGAGAACGGCCGCGAGAAGGCCCGCTACCGCGTGCCGTACGGCGCCAAGCTGCTGGCCGACGAAGGCCAGCAGGTGAAGCGCGGCCAGCGCATCGCCGAGTGGGATCCCTACACGCTGCCGATCATCACGGAGCGCGAGGGCGTCGCCCGCTACGTCGACCTTTCCGAGGGCATCTCGGTGCGCGAGGTGATGGACGAGGCGACCGGCATCTCGAACAAGGTCGTCATCGACTGGAAGCAGCAGCCCCGCGGCTCGGACCTCCGTCCGCGCATCCAGCTGCATACGCCGAAGGGCGAGCCGATCATGCTGCCGACCGGCCTCGAGGCCCGCTACTACCTGCCGGTGGACGCGATCCTCTCGGTCGAGAACGGAGCGACGATCAAGGCCGGCGACGTGGTCGCGCGTATCCCGCGCGAATCCTCGAAGACCCGCGACATCACGGGCGGTCTGCCGCGCGTGGCGGAGCTGTTCGAGGCGCGCCGTCCGAAGGACTTCGCGATCATCAGCGAGATCGACGGCCGGGTCGAATTCGGCAAGGACTACAAGACCAAGCGCCGGATCGTGGTCCGGCCGGCCGACGAGTCCGAGCCGCCGAAGGAGTACCTGATCCCGAAGGGCAAGCACATCGCGGTCCACGAAGGCGACTTCGTCCAGAAGGGCGAGAACCTGATGGACGGCAACCCGGTGCCGCACGACATCCTGGCGATCATGGGCGTGGAGGCGCTTGCCTCCTACCTCATCAACGAGATCCAGGAGGTCTATCGACTGCAGGGCGTGAAGATCAACGACAAGCACATCGAGGTGATCGTTCGCCAGATGCTGCAGAAGGTCGAGATCATGGACGCCGGCGAGACCACCTTCCTGGTGGGCGAGCAGATCGATCGCGCCGAGTTCGACATCGAGAACGCCAAGACCCTGGCCCAGGACCTGAAGCCCGCGAGCGCCAAGCCGGTGCTCCAGGGCATCACCAAGGCCTCGCTGCAGACGCGTTCGTTCATCTCGGCCGCCTCCTTCCAGGAGACGACCCGGGTGCTCACCGAGGCGTCGGTCTCGGGCAAGGAGGACACGCTCGACGGTCTCAAGGAGAACGTCATCGTGGGCCGCCTCATCCCGGCCGGTACCGGCAGCGTGATGAACCGTCTGAAGAAGATCGCCGCCGACCGCGACCGGGCCATTGCCGGGGAGCAGGGTCAGCCGGCGCTCGAGGAGCAGACCGCCGCCGATTGAGGCGCGGTCGGCTCGGCCACACTATCCGTAGGGGGTCACCCGGCCGGTTTCCGAGGCGCTTTCCGGCGCTGGAACCGACCGGGAGCGGCCGCCCGGGATCGCGCGGAAACGTGCGGCAGGATAGCGCTTGACGCCCTATCGGGACGCGCGTATCACTCCGCGCGCTCGCTAAGGAAGCCGGCGGTCGGAGTTCAACCGAGACGCGGTTTTCTGGGGCACCCGACGTCGAGACATCGACGTCTTTTTTGTATTTCCGGCGGGTCACTGTCCGGTGGATACGCGGGTTACCGCGACGCGCTTCGGCGCGCGTCTGCGCTTCGCCCGCATATCGGACTTTGGCCCGGTCGTCTTGGGTTCGAACGAAGGTTTCCTCTTCCAGGAGTCGATCGAGGATATGCCGACCATCAACCAGCTGATCGCCCAGGGCCGCAAGGCACCGCGGTCGCGCAACAAGGTGCCGGCCCTCCAGGCCTGCCCGCAGAAGCGCGGCGTCTGCACTCGCGTCTACACCACGACCCCGAAGAAGCCGAACTCGGCGCTTCGTAAGGTCGCCAAGGTGCGCCTGACGAACGGCTACGAGGTCGTGACCTACATTCCTGGCGAGGGTCATAACCTCCAGGAGCACTCGGTGGTCATGATCCGCGGCGGCCGCGTGAAGGACCTTCCGGGCGTCCGCTATCACATCATCCGCGGCACTCTCGACACCCAGGGCGTCAAGGACCGCCGCCAGCGTCGGTCCAAGTACGGCGCCAAGCGGCCGAAGTAAGGAGCAGCCATGTCCCGTCGCCGCGCTGCCGAAAGGCGTGAGATTCTGCCCGATGCCAAGTACGGCGATCGGGTCATCGCCAAGTTCATGAACGTGCTCATGTACGACGGCAAGAAGTCGGCCGCCGAAGGCATCGTCTACGGTGCCCTCGACCGCATCCAGAAGCGTTCCGGTCAGGACCCGATGCGGGTCTTCCACGACGCGCTGGGCAACGTGAAGCCGGCCCTTGAGGTCCGCTCCCGCCGCGTCGGCGGTGCGACCTATCAGGTCCCGGTCGAAGTCCGTCCGGATCGCGCCCAGGCTCTGGCCCTTCGCTGGGTCATCGACGCCGCGCGCAAGCGCTCCGAAAACACCATGACCGACCGGCTTTCGGGCGAGCTGCTCGACGCCTTCAACAATCGCGGCACCGCGGTGAAGAAGCGCGAAGACACGCATCGCATGGCCGAGGCCAACAAGGCCTTCTCGCACTATCGCTGGTAAGGCAGACCTATGGCCCGCACTACTCCGCTCGAGCGCTACCGCAACATCGGCATCATGGCTCACATCGATGCCGGCAAGACCACGACCACGGAGCGAATCCTTTATTACACCGGCCGGTCCTACAAGATCGGCGAGGTGCATGAAGGCACTGCGACCATGGACTGGATGGAGCAGGAGCAGGAGCGCGGCATCACCATCACCTCGGCGGCCACGACCACGTTCTGGCGCGACCACCGGGTGAACATCATCGACACCCCCGGCCACGTCGACTTCACCATCGAGGTCGAGCGTTCGCTCCGCGTGCTCGACGGCGCGGTGACGGTGTTCGACTCGGTCGCCGGCGTCGAGCCGCAGTCCGAGACCGTGTGGCGCCAGGCCGACAAGTACGGGGTTCCGCGCATCTGCTTCGTCAACAAGATGGACCGCATCGGCGCGGACTTTCATCGCTGCGTCGCGATGATGGTCGATCGCCTCGGCACCCGTCCGCTGGTCACCCAGCTGCCGGTCGGCGCCGAGAGCGACTACTCGGGCCTGATCGACCTCCTGAAGATGAAGCGCCTGCGCTGGGAGGACGAGAGCCTGGGCGCGAAGTTCGTCGAGGAAGACATCCCCGCCGACATGGTCGACCAGGCCAACGACTTCCGCGCCAAGCTGGTCGAGACCGCGGTCGAGATGGACGACGCGGCGATGGAGGCCTACCTCGAAGGCAAGGAGCCGTCGCGCGAGACCCTGATCGAGTGCATCCGCCGCGGCGTGCTGCAGTCGAAGTTCGTGCCCGTGCTCTGCGGCGCCTCGTTCAAGAACAAGGGCATCCAGCCGCTGCTGGACGCCGTCGTCGACTACCTGCCGTCGCCCCTCGACGTGCCTGACGTCAAGGGCGTGAAGCCGGATTCCGACGAGGAGATGGTCCGCAAGAGTTCGGACGACGAGCCGTTCTCGGGCCTCGCCTTCAAGATCATGACCGACCCGTTCGTCGGCTCGCTGACCTTCGTCCGCATCTACTCGGGCGTGCTCGAGACCGGCGTCTCGGTGCTGAACTCGGTCAAGGACAACCGCGAGCGCGTCGGCCGCATGCTGCTGATGCATGCAAACCACCGCGAAGACATCAAGGAAGCCCGCGCCGGCGACATCGTCGCTCTGGCCGGCCTCAAGTCGACCACCACCGGCGACACGCTCTGCGACCCGCTGAAGCCGGTCGTGCTCGAGCGCATGGAGTTCCCGGATCCGGTCATCGAGGTCGCGGTCGAGCCGAAGACCAAGGCCGACCAGGAGAAGATGGGCGTCGCCCTCAACCGCCTGGCGCAGGAGGATCCGTCCTTCCGCGTCACCAGCGACACCGAGTCGGGCCAGACCATCATCAAGGGGATGGGCGAGCTCCACCTCGAGATCATCGTCGATCGCATGCGTCGCGAGTTCAAGGTCGAGGCCAACGTGGGCGCCCCGCAGGTGGCCTACCGCGAGACCATCACCAAGAAGACCGAGATCGACTACACCCACAAGAAGCAGTCGGGCGGCACCGGCCAGTTCGCCCGCGTGAAGCTGGTGTTCGAGCCGCAGCAGCCGGGCTTCGGCTACGCGTTCGAGAACAAGATCACCGGCGGCTCGGTTCCGAAGGAATACATCCCGGGCGTGACCAAGGGCCTCGAGTCGGCGCGCGACGTCGGCCCGATCGCCGGGTTCCCGACCATCGACTACAAGATCCAGCTGATCGACGGCGCCTACCACGACGTCGACTCGAGCGCGCTCGCGTTCGAAATCGCGTCCCGCGCCGCCTTCAAGGAGGGCATGGCCAAGGCCGGCCCGAAGCTGCTGGAGCCGGTCATGCGGGTCGAGGTGGTGACGCCCGAGGACTACACCGGCGACGTCATCGGCGACCTCAACAGCCGCCGCGGCCAGATCACCGGCATGGACCAGCGCGGCAACGCGCGCGTCGTCGCAGCCATGGTGCCGCTCGCCAACATGTTCGGCTACGTGAACAACCTGCGATCCATGTCGCAGGGGCGTGCCACCTACACCATGCATTTCGACCATTACGAGCAGGTTCCCCAGGCGGTCGCGGACGAAGTCCGCGCCAAGATGGCCTGAACCTGATCTGACGCGAATACGGGAGAAGACGAATGGCCAAGGCGAAATTCGAGCGGAACAAGCCGCACTGCAACATCGGTACGATCGGTCACGTTGACCATGGGAAGACGTCGTTGACGGCAGCGATCACGAAGATCCTGGCTGAGACTGGCGGCGCGACGTTCATGGCGTACGACCAGATCGACAAGGCGCCAGAAGAGAAGGCGCGCGGGATCACGATCAACACGGCGCATGTCGAGTACGAGACGACGAACCGGCACTACGCGCACGTGGACTGCCCCGGCCACGCGGACTACGTGAAGAACATGATCACGGGTGCTGCGCAGATGGACGGCGCGATCCTGGTGGTGTCGGCTGCGGACGGCCCGATGCCGCAGACGCGCGAGCACATCCTGCTTGCGCGCCAGGTTGGCGTGCCGGCGCTGGTTGTGTTCATGAACAAGGTCGACATGGTCGACGATCCTGAGCTTCTGGACCTGGTGGAGCTTGAGGTTCGCGAGCTTCTGACCTCGTACCAGTTCCCGGGCGACAAGATCCCGATCATCAAGGGCTCGGCGCTGATGGCGCTGGAGGGCAAGAACGAGGAGATCGGCAAGAAGGCGATCCTCGAGCTGATGAAGTCGGTTGACGAGTACATCCCGCAGCCGGCGCGTCCGAAGGACCGTCCGTTCCTGATGCCGATCGAGGACGTGTTCTCGATCTCGGGCCGCGGCACGGTTGTGACGGGTCGCGTCGAGCGCGGCGTCGTGAAGGTCGGCGAGGAAGTCGAGATCGTGGGCCTGAAGGACACGACGAAGACGGTGGTCACGGGCGTCGAGATGTTCCGCAAGCTCCTGGACCAGGGCGAGGCAGGCGACAACATCGGCGCGCTGCTGCGCGGCACGAAGCGCGAGGAAGTGGAGCGCGGCCAGGTTCTGGCGGCGCCGGGCTCGATCAAGCCGCACAAGCGGTTCAAGTGCGAGGCCTACATCCTGACGAAGGAAGAGGGCGGGCGTCACACGCCGTTCTTCTCGAACTACCGCCCGCAGTTCTACTTCCGCACGACGGACGTGACCGGCGAAGTCGTTCTCCCGGAGGGCACCGAGATGGTGATGCCGGGCGACAACATCGCGATGGAAGTGAAGCTGATCGCGCCGATCGCCATGGACGAGGGGCTCCGCTTCGCCATCCGCGAAGGCGGACGCACCGTCGGCGCCGGCGTCGTCGCCTCCATCATCGAGTAGTCAAAGGACGTAAAGCGCGACGTAGCGCTGAGGACAGCCATGGACAGCCAAAACATCCGCATCCGGCTCAAAGCCTTCGACCACCGGGTGCTGGACCAGTCGACGGGCGAGATCGTGAACACGGCGAGGCGGACCGGGGCGCGCGTGCGCGGACCGATCCCGCTTCCGACCCTGATCGAGAAGTTCACGGTCAACCGCTCGCCGCACATCGACAAGAAGAGCCGCGAGCAGTTCGAGATCCGGACGCACAAGCGGCTCCTCGACATCGTCGACCCGACGCCCCAGACCGTGGACGCGCTGATGAAGCTCGACCTCGCCGCCGGCGTCGACGTCGAGATCAAGCTGTAAGGAACGCGGACCATGGCGGACTCCAAGCGTCAGCGCGCCGGACTCCTGGCCCAGAAGGTCGGGATGACGCGCGTGCTCAACGATGACGGCGAGCACGTGCCCGTGACGGTGCTCAAGATCGAGCAGTGCCAGGTGGTGGCCGTGCGCACCGCGGAGAAGGACGGCTACACCGCGGTCCAGCTCGGCGTCGGCAAGGCCAAGGTCAAGAACGTGTCCAAGCCCGTTCGCGGCCACTTTGCCAAGGCCAAGGTCGAGCCGAAGAAGAAGCTGGTCGAGTTCCGCGTCTCCGCGGACGCCATGCTCGAGGTGGGCGCCGAGATCTCGGCTGAGCACTTCGTCGTCGGCCAGTTCGTCGACGTGGTCGGCACCTCGATCGGCAAGGGGTTCGCGGGCGCGATGAAGCGCTGGAACTTCGCCGGCCTCGAGGCCAGCCACGGCGTCTCGATCTCGCACCGCTCCCACGGCTCGACCGGTAACCGCCAGGATCCCGGCAAGACCTTCAAGGGCAAGAAGATGGCGGGTCACCTCGGTGACAAGCGCATCACCGTGCAGAGCCTGAAGGTCGCGTCGGTCGACGCCGCCCGCGGCATCCTGATGATCCGCGGCGCCGTCCCCGGCGCCGAGGGCAACTGGGTGCTGGTGAAGGACGCCGCGAAGAAGAAGCAGCCGAAGGACATGAAGTTGCCGTACCCGGCCGCGCTCAAGTCCGCGGACGCCGCCCCGGCGGCGAAGGAATAGGACCATGAAGGTCAAGATCAAGAACCTCGAAGCCAAGGATGTCGGCGAGATCGATCTCTCCGACGACATCTTCGGTGTGAAGCCCCGGGCCGACCTGCTCGCCCGCGTGGTCAACTGGCAGCTCGCCAAGCGTCGGTCGGGCAACCACAAGACCAAGGGCATCAGCGACATCTCCGGCACCACGAAGAAGCCGTTCGCCCAGAAGGGCGGCGGTCGCGCCCGCCAGGGCTCGCTGCGATCGCCGCAGTTCCGCGGCGGCGCCCGCATCTTCGGGCCGGTCGTCCGCAGCCACGAGTTCGACCTGCCGAAGAAGGTCCGCAAGCTCGGCCTCAAGGCGGCGCTCTCGGCCAAGCAGGCCGACGGCAAGCTGGTGGTCCTGGACGCGGCCGAGATGAAGGAAGGCAAGACCAAGCAGCTCGCCGAACGTCTCGGCAAGCTCGGCCTCACCTCGGTGCTCTTCATCGACGGCGAGAAGGTCAACGACCTCTTCGCCCGCGCCGCCCGCAACCTGCCGCACGTCGACGTGCTGCCGGAGCTCGGCGCCAACGTCTACGACATCCTCCGCCGGGACACGCTGGTCCTGACGAAGGCCGCCGTCGAGCGCCTGGAGGCGCGCCTGAAATGAGCATGCGCCCGCACAACGCCAAGCAGGTGAGGCTGAGCCGCGAGTCGATGTACGACATCGTCCGCCGCCCGATCATCACCGAGAAGGCGACCCGCCAGAGCGAGCACAACGTCGTCGTCTTCGAGGTGCCGCTGTCGGCCTCGAAGCCGGAGATCAAGGTCGCGATCGAGACCCTGTTCAACGTCAAGGTCAAGGCCGTGAACACCTCGATCGCGCGCGGCAAGGCGAAGATCTTCCGCGGCCGTCCTGGCACGCGCAGCAACTGGAAGAAGGCGCTGGTGACCCTCGTCGAGGGCAACAGCATCGACGTCACCACCGGGCTCTGATCGGACAATCAAGATGGCACTCAAGTCATACAAGCCGGTTACGCCGTCCACCCGCCAGCTGGTCCAGGTCGACCGCAGCGAGCTGTGGAAGGGCGCGCCGGTCAAGGCCCTGACCGAGGGCAAGCGCAAGTCGGGCGGCCGCAACAACTCCGGTCGCATCACCTCGTGGCGCAAGTCTGGCGGCCACAAGCAGCGCTACCGCGTCATCGACTTCAAGCGCCGCAAGTTCGACGTGGCGGCGACGGTCGAGCGGCTCGAGTACGATCCGAACCGGACGGCGTTCATCGCGCTGATCAAGTATTCGGACGGCGAGCAGGCCTACATCCTGGCCCCGCAGCGCCTCAAGGCCGGCGACCAGGTCGTGTCGGGCGCCAAGGCCGACATCAAGCCGGGCAACGCGCTGCTGCTGAAGAACATCCCGGTCGGCACGATCGTTCACAACGTCGAGCTCAAGCCCGGCAAGGGCGGCCAGCTCGCGCGTTCGGCCGGCACCTACGTCCAGCTGGTCGGCCGCGACTCCGGTTTCGCGCTCCTGCGCCTGGCTTCCGGCGAGACCCGCATGGTGTCGTCGGAGTGCATGGCGACGATCGGCGCGGTGTCGAACCCGGACGAGCAGAACATCTCGATCGGCAAGGCCGGCCGCAACCGCTGGCTCGGCGTGAAGCCGAGCGTCCGCGGTGTCGCCATGAACCCGATCGACCATCCGCACGGCGGCGGCGAAGGCCGCACCTCGGGCGGTCGTCACCCGGTCACGCCTTGGGGCAAGGGCACCAAGGGCACCAAGACGCGCAACAACAAGCGGACCGACCAGTTCATCGTCCGCCGCCGTAACGCGAAGTAAGGAGGTCGATTTGACCCGCTCTGTCTGGAAGGGCCCGTTCGTCGACGGTTATCTGCTGAAGAAGGCGGATAAGACGCGCGCGTCCGGCCGAAACGAGGTCATCAAGATCTTCGCGCGGCGGTCCACGATCCTGCCGCAGTTCGTCGGTCTGACCTTCGGCGTCTACAACGGCCACAAGTTCATCCCGGTGCTCGTCACCGAGAACATGGTCGGCCACAAGTTCGGCGAGTTCTCGCCGACCCGTACCTTCCACGGACACTCGTCCGACAAGAAGGCGAAGAGGGCTTAAGCGCCATGAGCAAGAAGAAGGCCGAGCGCAGGGTGGCCGAGACCGAGGCGATGGCCGTGCTGCGGAACCTCCGCACCAGCCCGCGCAAGCTGAACCTGGTCGCCGAGTCGATCCGGGGTCTCGGTGCGGCGACCGCGCTCTCGCAGCTCGCGGTCAACAAGCGCCGCGTCGCCCAGCACGTGCGCAAGGCGCTGCAGTCCGCGATCGCCAACGCCGAGAACAACCACCAGCTCGACGTCGATCGCCTCTACGTGAAGGAAGCGAGCGTGGGCAAGGGTCTGGTGATGCGGCGGTTCCATCCGCGTGCCCGCGGGCGCGCGTCGGGCATCGTGAAGCCGTTCAGCCATATCGTGATCATCGTCGGCGAGAAGGCGGAGGCAGCCTGATGGGCCAGAAAGTCAATCCGATCGGCCTCCGGGTCGGCATCAATCGCACCTGGGATTCGCGTTGGTTCGCGTCCAAGGACTACGCCGACCTCCTCCACGAGGACCTGAAGCTCCGCACCTACCTGCATGACCGCCTGGTCCAGGCCGGCTGCAGCCGCGTGGTGATCGAGCGCCCGGCGAAGAAGGCGCGCGTCACCATCCACTCGGCCCGCCCGGGCGTCGTCATCGGCAAGAAGGGCGCGGACATCGAGAAGCTGCGCGCCGACCTCGCCAAGATGACCGGCGGCGAAGTGGCCCTGAACATCATCGAGATCCGCAAGCCGGAGATCGAGGCGAAGCTGGTTGCCGAGGGCATCGCCCAGCAGCTCGAGCGTCGCGTCGCTTTCCGTCGCGCCATGAAGCGCGCCGTGCAGTCGGCGATGCGTCTCGGCGCGCTCGGCATCCGCATCAACTGCTCGGGCCGCCTCGGTGGCGCCGAGATCGCGCGGATGGAGTGGTATCGCGAAGGCCGCGTGCCTCTGCACACCCTCCGCGCCGATGTCGATTACGGCCAGGCGACCGCCAAGACCACCTACGGCACCTGCGGCGTGAAGGTGTGGGTGTTCAAGGGCGAGATCCTGGCGCACGACCCGATGGCCCAGGACAAGCGTCTGGCCGAGCAGCAGCAGCAGATGGGCCGCTCGACCTCGCGTACCGGAGATGCCGCGTCATGATGTCGCCGAAGCGGACCAAGTACCGCAAGGCCCACAAGGGCCGTATCAAGGGCACCGCGAAGGGCGCGACCGCGCTCAATTTCGGATCCTACGGCCTCAAGGCCGTGGAGCCGGAGCGCGTCACCGCCCGCCAGATCGAGGCGGCGCGCCGCGCGATCACCCGCCACCTGAAGCGGTCGGGCCGTCTCTGGATCCGGGTCTTCCCGGACGTGCCGGTCTCGACGAAGCCGGCCGAGGTCCGCATGGGCTCCGGCAAGGGCGCGCCCGAGTACTGGGTGGTCCGCGTGAAGCCGGGCCGGATCATGTTCGAGGTCGACGGCGTGCCGCGCGAGCTGGCCGCCCGGGCCTTCGAGCTGGCGGCCGCGAAGCTGCCGATCAAGACCCGTTTCGTCGCTCGTCTGGGAATGGAGGGCTAGGCGATGGATGCCGCCGATCTCAACACCAAGTCCGCTGACGAGCTGAAGCAGATGCTGGGCGACCTCAAGAAGGAGCAGTTCAACCTGCGCTTCCAGAGGGCGAGTGGCCAGCTTGAGAACACCGCGCGCGTGCGGGTGGTTCGTCGCGACATCGCGCGGATCAAGACCGTCATGCACGCCAAGGCCTCCAAGGCCGGTTGAGGAGCTGAAGATGCCCAGGCGAGTCCTGCAGGGTCGGGTTACGAGCGACAAGACCAACAAGACCGTGACGGTCCTGGTCGAGCGCCGCGTCATGCACCCGCTCTATAAGAAGTTCATCACGCGTTCGAAGAAGTACCACGCGCATGACGAGGAGAACCGCTGCAAGATCGGCGATCTCGTCAAGATCCGGGAATGCAGCCCGATCTCGAAGACCAAGCGCTGGGAAGTGATCTCCGAGGCGCAAGCCTCCGGATCTGCGGACTGAAGGCGGAGCCCCAGCCATGATCCAGGTAGAATCGCATCTCGAGGTCGCCGACAATTCCGGCGCGCGCCGGGTGATGTGCATCAAGGTGCTGGGCGGCTCGCGCCGTCGCTTCGCCTCGGTGGGTGACATCATCGTCGTCTCCGTCAAGGAGGCGATCCCGCGCGGTCGCGTGAAGAAGGGCGACGTGCACAAGGCGGTCATCGTCCGCACGGCGAAGGAAGTCCGCCGTATCGACGGCAGCGCCATCCGCTTCGACCGCAACGCCGCCGTCCTGATCAACAAGGACGGTGAGCCGATCGGGACCCGCATCTTCGGACCGGTGACCCGCGAGCTGCGCGCGAAGAAGTTCATGAAGATCGTCAGCCTGGCTCCGGAGGTGCTCTAAGCCATGGCCGAGAAGTTCAAGATCAAGAAGGGCGACCAGGTGGTCGTCACCACCGGCCGCGACAAGGGCAAGAAGGGCGAGGTTCTCCGCGTGATCCGCGAGACCCGCCGCGTGGTCGTCGGCGGCGCCAACGTCGCCAAGCGCCACACGCGCCCGGCGCCGGGCAATCCGGGCGGCATCGTCGACAAGGAGATGTCGATCGACATCTCCAACGTCGCCCTGGTCGATCCCAAGAGCGGCGAGGCGACCCGCGTCGGCTTCCGCACCCTCGATGACGGCCGCAAGGTCCGCTTCGCCAAGCGGTCCGGCGAAGTCATCGATCTGTGATGAGGACGTAGAAGATGGCCACGCGTCTCAAGAAGCAATACGACGACAAAGTGCGCACCGACCTCACGAAGGAGTTCGGCTACAAGAACCCGATGCAGGTTCCGCGCCTCGAGAAGATCGTCATCAACATGGGCGTCGGCGAGGCGGTCAACGACTCGAAGAAGATCCAGGCCGCCGCCGACGAGCTGACCCGCATCGCCGGCCAGAAGCCGGTGATCACGAAGTCGAAGAAGTCGATCGCCGTCTACAAGCTCCGCGAGGGGCAGGCGATCGGCGTCAAGGTGACTCTGCGTGCGGACCGCATGTACGAGTTCCTGGACCGCCTGGTGACGATCGCGCTTCCGCGCGTTCGCGACTTCCGCGGGCTCAACGGCAAGAGCTTCGACGGCCGCGGCAACTACGCGCTCGGCCTCAAGGAGCAGATCGTGTTCCCCGAGATCGACTTCGACAAGGTCGACGAGGTCCGCGGCATGGACATCGTGATCTGCACGAGCGCGAAGACCGACAAGGAGGCCAAGGCCCTGCTCAAGGGTTTTGACCTGCCGTTCTACAACTGAGTTTTTAGACGATCTGCACGTAACCAACCGTAAGGGATCGTCGGAGGACAAGATGGCCAAGACCAGCGCGATCGAGCGTAACAAGCGTCGCCGCAAGCTCACCAAGCAGTATGCGGGCAAGCGCGCCAAGCTGAAGGCGATCACCCAGGACCAGTCGGTCCCGATGGAAGAGCGCTTCGCCGCCCAGATCAAGCTCAACGAGCTGCCGCGCAATTCTTCGAAGACCCGGATCCGCAACCGCTGCGAGCTGTCGGGAAGGCCGCGCGCCTTCTATCGGAAGTTCAAGCTGTCGCGCATCGCGATCCGCGATCTGGCCTCGAACGGCCAGATTCCCGGCATGGTCAAGTCGAGCTGGTAAGAAGGTAGACCGTTATGGTGATGACCGATCCGCTCGGCGATATGCTGACCCGCATCCGCAATGGACAGCGGGCGGGCAAGTCGTCGATCACGAGCCCCGCTTCGAAGCTCCGAGTGAACGTGCTCGACGTGCTGAAGCGCGAGGGCTACATCCGCAACTACAAGTCCGGCGACACCACCAAGGGTGCGGCCGAGCTGACGATCGAGCTCAAGTATCATGACGGCGCGCCCGTCATTAAGGAGATCGACCGCATCTCGAAGCCGGGCCGTCGCGTCTATTCGAGGATCGCCGACCTGCCGAAGATCTATGGCGGGCTCGGGATCTCGATCCTGTCGACGCCCCGGGGCGTGATGTCCGACATCGAGGCTCGCGCCGCCAATGTGGGCGGCGAGGTCCTCTGTCGGGTGTTCTGATCCCGGCGGCGAAGGAGAGAGTCAAATGTCGCGCGTAGGAAAGAATCCCGTCGCCATCCCGGCCGGCGTCAACGTCGAGATCTCCAGCGGCAAGCTGTCCGCCAAGGGGAAGCTCGGCGCGCTGTCAATCGGGCTGTCGTCGGACGTGACGGTGAAGGTCGAGAACGGCCAGGTGCTCGTGCAGCCGGTCGGCTCGTCCAAGAAGGCCCGCATGATGTGGGGCACGACCCGGAACATCGTCCGCAACATGGTGAACGGCGTCTCGGCCGGCTTCTCGAAGGCGCTCGAGATCAACGGCGTCGGTTACCGCGCGGCGGTCCAGGGCAAGGAGCTGATCCTGCAGCTGGGCTTCAGCCACGAGGTCAAATATCCGATCCCGGAAGGCATCACGATCAAGGCCGAGAAGCCGACGTCCCTGACCATCTCCGGCGCCGATCGCCAGAAGGTGGGCCAGGTCGCCGCCGAGATCCGGGCGTTCCGTGGCCCCGAGCCCTACAAGGGCAAGGGCATCAAGTACGAGAACGAGACGATCCTCCGCAAGGAAGGCAAGAAGAAGTAAGGGACCGCGCCATGAACTCCGCCAAGCTTTTCGAGCGGCGCAAGGTGCGCACTCGCTATCGCATCCGCCAGAACTCGGGCGGCCGCATGCGGCTGACCGTCTTCCGCTCGGAGAAGCACATCTACGCCCAGGTCATCGACGACTCGAAGGGCGTCACGCTCGCCCAGGCGTCGTCGGTCGACAAGGAACTGAAGGGCAAGCACAAGACCGGTGCCGACAAGACCGCGGCGACCGAGGTCGGCAAGCTCCTCGCCGCGCGCGCGATCAAGGCCGGCGTCAAGGAAGTCGTCTTCGACCGCGGCGGCTACGTCTATCACGGCCGCGTCAAGGCGCTTGCCGACGCCGCCCGCGAAGCCGGCCTGTCGTTCTGACCAGATTCGATTCCGCGAAGGATTAGGCGATGTCCAATAACGAGACCCCTGACAAGCCGGCCGAAGGCGCACCGCAGAAGCCGGAGCGTCCCGGCCGTCCGGGTGGCGGCCGTGGCGGTCGCGGCGGCGGTGGACGCGGCGGTCCGCGCGGCCCCAAGGCCGACGGCGCCGGCGGCCCGGGCG
>JAYRJL010000005.1:0-342611 GCA_041906305.1 Alphaproteobacteria bacterium | reverse complement strand
GCGCGCTCGACGCGGACCGGGCCGGCCATGCGGTGGCGTTCCGGCAGCGGCTGCTGCGCGCCCGGCGGCAGGCCGCGAGGCGGCTGCTGCGGACGGAAGGACTGTCCGGCGGGACGCGACGTCATCGGCGGGCGCGGCGGCGCGGCCGGCGGCGCCGGCTGCGGCGCCTCGGGCGCCTGCTGGGCCTCGGCGGCCTTCGCCGCTTCCTCGGCGCGCTTCGCCTCGGCCTCGCGGGCCAGGCGATTCGCCTCTTCTTCCTCTGCGCGAAGACGGGCTTCCTCGGCCTCGCGCTCGGCGTCCAGCGCCGCATGCTCGGCATCGGTCTCGGCACGGGCCTTGGCCTCGGCTTCGGCGTGCGTCGCTTCCTGAACCGCCTTGAAGCGGCGCTGAGCCTCCTCGGCCGTCAGGTTGCGGACGGCATGGGCCTGCTCGTCGAATTCACCTTCGAGCGCCGGTGCGTCGCGGACCTCGGTCATGCGGCCGCCGGCACCCTGGGTGAAGGTGCGCTTCTTCTTGACCTCGACGGTGACCGTCTTCGACCGGCCATGCGGGAAGCTCTGGCGGACCTGTCCGGTCTCCACGGTCTTCTTGAGCTCGAGTCTTCCCGGGCGGGAAAGGCTCAGCATCTTCTTGCGGTCCTGCTCGTCGGTCCCCGTCATCGCGCCTTCGCTTTCCGTCACGCTCTGCTGCTTCCCAACCGCAACCCCTTGAGCCTCGTCGCCTCCTTCACGATGCGTTCGGCGAACGCACCCCTGGCGACGAAGCCGTGCACCGTGTGCTCGCGTCCGAAAGCCTGGGCGAGCTCGCTCGCCGTCAGGCAGTCGACCACGTCGGCACCCGGCGCCAACGGCACGAGCTTGGAGCGCCCATCGGCGGCGCCATCGCTCGCTTCGAGCAGAACGGCACCCGCCGTACCGCCCGACTTCAGGTGCTCGCGCACCTTCTCGAACCCTGCGACCGCCTGCCCCGCCTTCCTGGCGAGCGCCACGCGATCGATGAGCCGCCGGACCATCAGCGCCTCCAGGCGCCCGGCCATCCCCGGCTCCACATCGCCGCCGGTCGCCCGGCGGATCAGTCCCTTCGCCTCGGCCCGCTCGATCACTTCCCGCTCAGGAGCGAGATAGTGGCCGCGGCCCGGAAGCTTCGCGTCCAGATCCGTCACCACCTTGCCGTCGGGACCGACGACCAGGCGGATCAGGCTCGCCTTCGGTGCGACCCGGCCGCTCGCGAGGCATCGCCTCTCGGGGCCGGTTTCGCCCTCAGGCGTGAGCGGGCGATCCGGCACCGGCGCCGGCTCCACCCTTGTCGTCACCCTCGAACCAGTGCGCGCGAGCCGCCATGATCAGCTCGTTCGCCTTGTCCTCGGTCATCTCTTCCTTGCCGACGATCTCGATCAGCTCGTCGGAGGCGAGGTCGGCGAGATCGTCGAGCGTCTTCACACCCTTCTCGCCGAGCTTCACCAGGTGCTCGGGCGTCAGGCCGTCGAGCGCCGCGATCTCGTCGGCGACGCCGAGGTCCTTGCGCTGCTGGGTCAGCTTCTCGTTGCGCTCGGCGATGTAGACGCGCGCACGCTCGCGCAGCTCGCTCGCCACGTCGCGGTCGAAGCCCTCGATCGAGAGCAGGTCGTCCAGAGGCACGAAGGCCACGTCCTCGACCGAGGTGAAGCCTTCGGTGATCAGCAGATGGGCAATGACGTCGTCGATGTCGAGGGCTTCCATGAAGACCGACGACAGGCGGCGCGTCTCCTCGGTGCGGCGCTCGGACTCCTCCGCCTCGGTCAGGATGTCGATATCCCATCCGGTCAGCATGGAGGCGAGACGCACGTTCTGGCCGCGGCGGCCGATCGCCAGCGACAGCTGGTCGTCCGGCACGATCACCTCGATGCGGCCAGCCTCCTCGTCGAGCACGACCTTGGCGACCTCGGCCGGGGCCAGCGCGTTGACGACGAAGGTCGCGGTATCGGGCGACCACGGGATGATGTCGATCTTCTCGCCCTGCAGCTCCTGCACGACCGCCTGCACGCGCGACCCGCGCATGCCGACGCAGGCGCCGACCGGGTCGATCGACGAGTCGTGGGAGATGACGGCGATCTTGGCGCGGCTGCCCGGATCGCGGGCGACCGACTTGATCTCGATGATGCCGTCGTAGATCTCGGGCACTTCCTGGGCGAACAGCTTCGCCATGAACTGCGGATGGGTGCGCGACAGGAAGATCTGCGGGCCGCGGGTCTCCTGGCGGACGTCGTAGATGTAGGCGCGGACGCGGTCGCCGGTGCGGAAGCTCTCGCGCGGCAGCAGCTCGTCGCGGCGCAGGATCGCCTCGGCGCGGCCGAGGTCGACGGTGACGTTGCCGAACTCGACGCGCTTGACCAGGCCGTTGACGATCTCGCCGGTGCGGTCCTTGTATTCCTTGAACTGGCGCTGACGCTCGGCGTCGCGGACCTTCTGGACGATGACCTGCTTGGCGGTCTGGGCGGCGATGCGGCCGAAGTCGATCGGCGGCAGCGTGTCGACGATGTAGTCGCCGGCTTTGGCGTCCGGATTGACCTTGCGGGCCTCGTCCATCGTCACCTGCACCGCCTCGTTGTCGATCGTCTCGACGATCTGGCGGAAGCGCATGAGGTTGATGTCGCCCGACTGGCGGTCGATCTGCGCGCGGATGTCGTGCTCGTGCCCGTACTTGGAGCGGCCGGCCTTGGTGATGGCCATTTCCATGGCTTCGAGAACCTCGTCGCGCTCGATCGCCTTTTCGCGGGCGACCGCGTCGGCGACCTGCAGAAGCTCCAGCCGATTGAGTGCCAGTCCGGTTTCCATCGTCACGTCCCTAAAAGACCAACCGTTAGTGATCTACGTCAGTGTTCGTCAGTGTTTCTGGGCCTGGCGAAGCAGCTCGTCGGTGAGCACGAGCTTCGCCTTGTGGATCTGCGCGTAGGGCAGCGACACCTCGCCGGCATCGTCCTTCAGCTTCACCACCTCGCCGTCGATGCCGATCAGCTTGCCGGTGAACTTGCGCCGGCCGTCGATCGGGAAGCGGGTCTCGAGCTTCGCCTCGTAGCCGGCGAAGCGCTGGAAGTCCTTGGGCCGGGTCAGCGGCCGGTCGAGGCCGGGGGAGCTGACCTCGAGCGTGTAGGCGGAGCGGATCGGGTCCTCGACGTCGAGCACGGCCGAGATCTGCCGGCTGATGTCGGCGCAGTCCTCGACCGTCATCGGCTGGTCGTCCTTGCGCTCGGCCATGATCTGGAGCGTGGGCGTGTGCTTGCCCATGATCATGATGCGCACGATCTCGTAGCCCATCGCCGACAGCGACGGCTCGACCAGCCGCTCGATCTGCTCGGCGGCGGTACCAGTCCCGACCTCGGCGTCGTGACGCTCCGACAAAACGACTCCTCTTTGATCCTTCAAGGACCGGATCGATCGCGGACCGGAAAACCCGGCCAAACAAAAAGGTGGGCCCGGGGCCCACCTGCTTCATCGATCCCAGCAACCTGATACGACAGCCCGGGCCTACCGGGAATAACGGGCGGACTATAGCGATTTCGCCCGCCCCAGCAAGGCTTTTTCCCGGGACCTGCACGGGGCTGTTAACCCTCGAAAGGATTGAGGATCTTCGCCCCGAAGCCGCCTGTCGGCGATGCTTCCGGACGCCCGTCGCCGGGTCGCTCGCCACGGCCATTGGCACAAATCCAAAGGTAGTTCTATCCAGTAGAAATTCATCCTATAGGCATTTTCGGCGGATTCGTTTCCGCCAACGGCGGTGGCTCACTTTCCGATCGCCGCTATAGGCCGTCATCTCCGCCTCCAGATGGAAGAAGGCGGGATCGGAGGTCAGTCGGGTCCGGGTCTCGGTTCGGACCTTCCAGCGACCCTTCTCCTGGCGCGTGGTCCAGGAGGTCTCGCAGACGGCCGAGGTCGGGTCGTCGGGCAGGATTTCGAGCCGGTGCGTGCCGTCGACCGAGGTCGTGACGCCGTGCGGGAAGCGCGAAAGCCCGCCGCGGGTCGAGACCTCGGCCTGGCGCCCGGTCGCGATGTCGCGGACCACCTCGTTGCGGCGCTTGCCGATCCCCTCTTCCTTCACATCCTTCTCGGGCGCCGTCACCGGCTCGGCGAAGGGCTCGAGCCGCCGGTCGATGGCCTGCGGCGACCGCACCGGCAAGAGCAGCGCCGCCCCGCGCCCGGCGAAGACCGTCAGCGCCACCGGCTCCGGCGACGGCCAAACGATGGGCCAGTAGGCGGTGGAGATCGCGAGGCGCAGGCGATGGCCCTTCGGGATCGCCTGGCCGAGGTCGTTGAGCCGCAGGCGCACGCGCACGCGACGGCCGGGCACCAACGGCTTCGGACGCTCGTGCCCGTCGCGATGCGAGAGATTGAGGATGCCGTAGGTGATCCGCGTCGCCGCGCCGTCGGGTGCCACGTCGGAGAGGCGCACCGCGATCGTCGCCTGCTTCCGATCGGAAGCGAGATCGAGGATCACCTCGGGCGTGCCGAACAACTCGATGCGACGCGCGAGCGGCGTCGTCTCGAAGCAGATCGAGCGGCCGTCATCCTCGTTCTGGTCCACCGGCATGTCGCCGGGCGCGCCGAAGGGACACCACGTGCCGCCGGCGATGCCGGTCGTCTGCGGCGAGCTCACCACGAACGTCGCGCGCGCCGGATTCTTTCCGCCGAGGGTGCCGTCGCCGAACGGAAGGCGCAGCGGCTTCGTTGATGTCGATGGCCATCCGCGCTCGGCGATCCAGCGGCCCGGGCGATGCGTGTAGACCGGCTTCGGCGGCGCGCGCTCCTGCATCCAGGCGCGGATCATCGGCTCGTCCATGATCCCCGTGTCGCGGTCCTTGAGCCAGTGATCCCACCAGCGCATCGCCTCCTGCAGGAAGCCCATCGGATTGACGTCGGCGACGTGCGGATAGGTGTGCTCCCACGGCCCGATCAGCGCCTTCCGCGGCGCCTTCAGGTTCCGCATCATCCTGAGGATCGTGTTGGTGTAGCCGTCCTCCCATCCGCCGATCGCATACACCGCCGCGCGGATCGCGCCGTAGTTCCGGGATATCGAGCCGTGCCTCCAGAAGGCGTCGCGCGTCTGGTGGCTCATCCAGCGCTCGACCGGATGCGGGATCGCCTTCAGGCGTTGCTTCCACATCTTGAGCCAGTCGCGCCCGACGATCGCGGGGTCGGGCGCGCGGCCCTGCTGCATGAAGAAGGCGCAGCCCCAGCCCATGTTCTCGCCGAGCAGCGCGCCGCCCATGTAGTGCGCATCGTCGCTGTAGCGGTCGTCGGTCGAGTCGACGGTGATGATCGCCTTCAGCGCCGGGGGGCGGCGCGCCGCGACCTGCAGCGAATTAAACCCGCCCCAGGAGATTCCCATCATGCCGACCTTGCCGGTCGACCAGGGCTGACGCGCGATCCACTGGATCACCTCGAGCGCGTCGTCCTGCTCCTGGCGAAGGTACTCGTCGAGCAGCACGCCTTCGGATTCGCCCGAGCCCCTGATGTCGACGCGGATCGAGGCGTAGCCGTGGCCGGCGAAGTAGGCGTGGATGCCGTTGTCGCGCGCATAGGTGCCGTCGCGATGGCGATACGGCAGGTATTCGAGGATGGCCGGCACCGGATCATCGAGCGCGTCGACCGGCAGCCAGATCCGCGCCGACAGCCTTACGCCGTCGGAAAGCGGTATCCACCGATGCTCGATCTCGCGAATCCTGCGCGGGAAACGGCGGACATAACGCACCGCTCTACTCCGCGGCGCGGGGCGCCTGCTTCTCTTCGGTCCAGCGCGTGAGGATGTCGCGGGACTTCGCGTTGCGCGGCGCCATCTCCGCGTCGTGGCCCGCGCGCTTCGCCGTCAGCTCCACCACGTAGCCGTTGGGGTCGCGGAAATAGATCGAGTCGATGAAGCGGTGGTCCGAGATCCCGCGCGTCTCGATGCCGGCGGCCTTGCCCTTCTCCAGCATCGGCTTCAGCACCTCGGGCGCGACTTCGAGCGCGATGTGGAGGTCGAAGTCGTGCTGCGGCTTGAAGTCGAAGCCCATGTCCGGCGCCTCGAAGAAGGCCAGGAACGAGCCGTCGTCGAGGCGATAGAAGGTGTGCAGCACCTTGGTCGCGCGCCCGCTCTTGGTCTCCTTGATCTCGAGCGCGCCGCTCAAGGGGAGGCCCAGGAAATCCTCGTAGAAGGCGCGCGTCTCTTCCGAGTCGCGGCACCGATAGGCGCTGTGGTGAAGGCCCTTGATCATCGGCGCCTCCTCATCGGCGGATCACTTCTTCTGCGACTTCGCGTACTGCACGTAACCCCGGACGTCGCCCGCCGGCTCCAGATAGGCGCTGCCGAGAGCCGACTCCATGTCCGAGATGTAGGCCTTGGTCCAGGCCGGCAGCGGGTAGTCGATCGCGGCCAGGAATTCGAGCGTCGAGGCGACCCGCATGTCGGCGATCGAGGGCGAGGCCCCGCCGATGAACTTGTTGTCGCCGAGATAGAAGACCTTGAACACGTTCAGCGGCTCGGCGATCGCGTCGATCGCCTGCTTCTGCGCCTTGGCCTTGTCCTCCGGCGAGGCGTCGCTGGCGCCGACCTCGCCCGGATATGCGGGGAAGCCCAGCGCCGGATACGTGGCGCGCGAGATCAGCGGATAGAGCGTGCCCGTGTGATAGAACATCGCACTGTCGATCATCGCGCGCTTGGCGGGATCGGTCGGATAGAACTTCGAGAGACCGTGCTTGTTGCAGAGATACTGCACGATCGCGCAGCTCTCCCACAGCGCCTGCTTCGGCAGGTCGGCGCTTTCGAGCAGCGGCGTCATGTGCGCCGGGCACTTCGCCAGGAACTCGGGCGAGCGCGTGTGGCCCCAGACGTCGGCCTCTTCGTAGGGAAGGCCGGACGCGCGCAGGAAGATGCGCACCGTCATGCTGTTCGGGCTGGGCTTCAGCATGCTGAGCTTGAGCATCGGTTCTCCGTCGGATCCTGAGGCGAGACCGCAATGCTAGCCAGCAGCCTCGGATGCGGCAACGGTCCATCGAGCGTGGAAGGGTTCTGCCGCTGCGACAAACTTGACCAGCCGGCGCTTCGAACCATTCATGACTTTGGGCAGCCAAGCGGCTAGCCTGATCGCCGGAGGGTCTACATGCGAGTTGGCGGGCTGACCGGGTTGCGTCGCTGGAGGAGCCGGTCGCGGATTGCGACGCTGGCTCTGGCGGCCTTCCTGTTTCAGCTGCTTCTCGTTTCGTTCCATGTGCCCCGCGCGCAAGCGGTCGACCACGACCTGATCGCCGATCTCCAGGTCCTTTGCTCGGCCGAGGCGAGCAACAGCGAAGGCACGGCTCCGGTCTCATCCGATCCGGATTCCGGGCACCACAAGTCGGATCTCGCCTCGTCGCACTGCCAGATCTGTCGTCATACGCAGATCGCCGCAACCTACCTGCCGACCACGGTCGGAGAGATCGCGGTTCGCTCGGATTCTGCCGCGCCGGCGGTTCCGCCCGCGGCGGAGCCCCCGCTCCAAGTCCGCCTGCAGCTTCCGCAGAGCCCGCGCGCTCCACCGGCCGTCGCCTGAGCCGCGCGCCCCGCACAGGGGCATCCGCTCTTCCTGACCTGATCCTGCCGTAGCCGGCCGCGTCGATGCGGCTTGGCCACGGCCGCATCGAGTGCCATGCCCGCGCGGCGCCGCGATCCTCTTCCCTTGCTCGCTTCGGCGCCGTTCGCCATGCGGACGTCGCCGCTCATCGGAGGTTCCCGTGTTCAGAATGCGTATCCTCACCATTCTCTCTCTGCTGCTCCTGCCGTCCGTCGCCCATGCGGGCGAAGTCCGGATCGGCATGCTCGAGATCGTGGACGCCTGGTCCAGACCCACGGCGGGGCGCACGCCGAACGGCGCCGCCTACCTGACGATCATCAATCACGGACAGAGCGCGGATCGGCTGGTCTCCGCCCAATCGACCGCCTCGGCGAAGGCGGAACTCCACACCATCGTCACCCAGGGAAGCGTCATGAGGATGCGCCCCGTGCCGGCAATCGACATCGAGCCGGGCAAGACCGTCGAGCTCAAGCCCGGCGGCTACCACGTGATGCTGCTCGGCCTCAAATCCCCGCTCGCCGCCGGCAAGACGATTCCCCTGACGATGACCTTCGAGAGAGCGGGAACGGCGACGATCGAGGTCGCGGTACAGCGCAGCGAAGGCACGGGGACGCCGCCGGCCTCAAACCAGATGAAGCACTAACCCCAGTTCTCTTTTCACGGAGATACAGATGATCCGCAGGCTCTTCGTGGCGGCCGTCTCGGCCGCCGCCCTCTCGCTGCATACCCTCGGCGCCTTCGCCGCCCAGACCGAAGTCGTCGACGCGCTCGGGCGCAAGGTCGTCATCAACACGCCGGTCAACCGCGTCGTCGTGAACTTCAACTTCGAGGAGTTCACCGCCGTCGCAGGCGTCGACAGCTGGAAGAAGGTCGTCGGCATATCGCGCGGACCCTGGGAGGGCTGGAGGCCCGCCATCTTCGCCCGATACAAGGCGGTGATCCCGAACCTCGCCGACATGCCGGACATCGGAAACTCGGACGAGAACACCTTCTCGATCGAGAAGCTGATCGGCCTGAGGCCGGACGTCTTCCTCGTCGCGGAATGGACGTACAATTCGCTCAAGGACGGTGCCGCGAAGATCGAGGCCGCCGGCATTCCGATGGTGGTGATCGACTACAACGCCCAGCTTCTGGAGCGGCACGTCGCATCCACCCGCGCGCTCGGCAAGGTGATGGGGCAAGAGGCACGCGCCGAGGAACTCGCCACGCTCTACGAGAGCCGGTATCGCGACGTGATGGCAAGGGTGGCGAAGGCCCAGGCATCGGCCAAGCCCAAGGTCTATGTCGAGCTGGGACAAGCCGGCTCCGACACCATCGGCAACACCTACAACGGCACGATGTGGGGGAAGATCCTCGACCTGATGGGCGCCGAAAACATCGCAACCGGAAAGATTCCCGGTCCGTGGGGACCGCTCAACCCGGAGTCGGTGATCGCCGCCAATCCCGACGTCATCCTCATCGCCGGCTCGTCCTGGGTGAACCGTCCCAAGGCGGTGAAGACCGGATACGACGCGACCCCGGAAATCACCCGCTCGTCGCTCGCGCCCTATGCGGCGCGCGCCGGCTGGGCGGACCTCAAGGCGGTGAAGTCGGGCAACGTGAACGCGATCGAGCACGGTCTCGCGCGCACGCTCTTCGACTTCGTCGCCATGGAGTACATCGGCCAGCGGCTCTATCCCGATGCGTTCCGCGACGTCGACCCGGATCGCTCGTTCCGCGAGTATCACCAGAAATACCTCCCGGTCGCCTATAGCGGCACCTGGATGCTGCCTCTCAAACCGTGATCCTCGATATCGCCGCCTCGCGGGCGCGGGGCGGCGATATGTCGACGCGCACTTCACGTGCCGTTCCAAATTCGAGTTGCAGGAGATCGCGATGTACAGGCGAGTCCTTGTTGCAGCCTTTGCTGGTTTGTCACTCTTTTTTGCGGCGGCGGTAGTCCTGGCGGCTCCCACCGAGATTGTCGATGCCGAAGGCCGGAAGGTCGTCGTCGATGCCCCGGCGAAGCGCGTCGTCCTCAATTTCGACTTCGAGGCGTTCACGGCGATCGCCGGTGTGGAGGGATGGCCTCGTATCGTCGGCATCTCGCGTGTCCTTTGGGAGGGTTGGCGCAGCGCCATCTTCAATCGATACACGCAGGTCATTCCCAACCTCTCGGCCATGCCGGACGTCGGCAATACCGCCGACAACAACTTCAGCGCCGAGAAGGTGATCGCTCTCAAGCCCGACGTGCTGATCCTGGCCCAGTGGGCATATGTCGCGATGCCGACGCAACGCGCTCAGATCGAGGCCGCCGGCATTCCCATCGTCGTGATCGACTACACGGCTCAAACGCTCGAGAAGCATCTCGCCTCGACCCGTGCGATCGGAAAGGTCATGGGGACCGAGGCGCGCGCGGAGGAGCTTGCCCAGCTCTACGAACGCCAGTATCGCGAGGTGCTCGCACGCGTCAGCAAGGCGGGCGGGTCGAGGCCGAAGGCGTACGTGGAACTCGGTCAGGCCGGAGCCGAGACGATCGGCAACACCTACCGCGGCTCGATGTGGGGAGGGATCCTGACCTCCCTCGGCGCGAACAACATCGCGGAAGGCAGGATTCCGGGCGAGCGGTCTCCGCTCAACGCGGAGGCGGTCATCGCAGAGAATCCCGATGTGATCTTCATCGCCGGCTCCTCCTGGGTGAATCGCCCGAAGGCCGTCCTCACCGGCTACGACGCGACACCGGAGGCCACGCGCCGCAGCTTGGCGCCCTACGCGCAACGACCGGGCTGGGCGGACCTCAAGGCCGTCAAGATGGGTGAGATACATGCGATCGAGCACGGACTTACGGGAACGCTCTTCGACTTCGTGGCCATCCAATACATCGCGAAGCGCCTGTATCCTGAGGCATTCCGCGACATCGACCCGGACGCCGCGTTCCGGGACTTTCACCAGAAGTACCTACCTGTCGCCTACAGCGGCGTCTGGATGCTGCCGGTGAAGCCGTGAGCATGCCCGCCAGCGTCGCCGCCGCCTACGACCACATCGCCGCGCGCCGCGCGGCGGTGCTCGTCGTCGCCCTCGCCGCGATCGTCGTCAGCGCGCTGTTCGACATCGTGACCGGCCCCGCCTTCCTTGCCGTCGACGCCGTGGCGAGGTCCGTATTCGGCCTCGCCCAGGACCGGACGGTCGACGCCATCGTCTGGACGATCCGCCTGCCGGTGGCGCTGGTCGCGCTCGTCGTCGGCGCCGCGCTCGGGCTTTCCGGCGCGATCATGCAGACGATCCTCAACAACCCGTTGGCATCGAGCTACACGCTCGGCATCTCCGCCGGTGCCGGCTTCGGTGCGGCGCTGGTCATCGTCTTCGGCGTCTTCATTCCGGTACCGGAGGAGTACGCGATCCCGATCAGCGCCTTCCTGTTCGCCGGCATCGCCTGCTCCGCCGTCTACCTGATCGGCCGCTTCCGCGGCGCCTCGCCCGAGATGCTCGTGCTGGCCGGCATCGCCCTTCTCTTCCTGTTCCAGGCGCTGCTCTCGCTGCTGCAGTTCGTCGCCTCGCCCGAGGCCTTGCAGCAGATCGTCTTCTGGCTGTTCGGCAGCCTGCTGAAGTCGAGCTGGGGCAAGCTCTGGATCATCTCGTCCGTGCTCGTCGCCGCGGCTCCTCTGCTCGCCATCGACACCTGGCGGCTGACCGCACTCAAGCTCGGCGACGATCGCGCACGCGGCCTGGGTGTCGACGTCCGTGCGCTTCGACTGCGCGCGTTCCTCGTGATCTCCGCGCTCACCGGCGTCGCCGTCGCCTTCGTCGGCACCATCGGCTTCATCGGCCTGGTCGCACCGCACATCGCACGCATGCTGGTCGGCGAGGACCAGCGCATCTTCCTTCCTGCGTCCGCCCTGTTCGGCGCGCTGCTGCTGTCGGTGTCCTCCATCGCCAGCAAGACGATCGTTCCCGGCGCGATCTTCCCGATCGGGATCGTCACCGCGTTGATCGGCGTGCCGTTCTTCGTCTGGCTGATCCTGTCGAAGCAAAGGAGCTACTGGTGAGGATCGAAGCCCGCAGCCTGATCGTCCGCTACGGCAACACTTTCGCCGTCGCCGGTGCCTCCGCCGAAGTCGAGCCGGGCACGGTCCTCGCCGTCGTCGGCCCCAACGGCTCAGGCAAGTCCTCGCTGGTCAAGGCGATCGCGGGCCTGGTGCCGGCCTCGGGCGAGATCCTGTTCGGCGGCCGCCCCGAGCGCCCGGCGCGCATCGGCTACATGCCGCAGGAGATCGGATCGAAGGCGGCGTTGACCGTTCTCGAGGTCGTGCTGCTCGGCAGGTTGGGACGCCTGGGTCTTCGCGTCAGCAAAGACGATCTCGACGCGGTCCAGTCCGTCCTCGACGAGCTCGGCATCGGTGCGCTTGCGCCCAAATATCTCGGCGAGCTCAGTGGCGGGCAGCGGCAGCTCGCCTTCCTCGCCCAGGCGCTGGCGTCGGCCCCTTCGATCCTGCTCCTCGACGAGCCGATCAGCGCCCTCGACATCCGCTACCAGTTCCATGTGCTCGAGGTCGTGCGGAGCCTGACCCGCGCCCGAAGCCTCGCCACGATCATTGTCGTCCACGACCTCAACGCGGCGGTGCGCTTCGCCGACCGGCTGGTCCTGATGAACCGCGGCCGGCTCGTCGCCAAAGGGATTCCGGCCGAGGTGCTTACCGCCGAGTCGCTCAGGAGCGTCTTCGCCATCGAAGCGGCGATCCAGCCCGGCCCCGACCGAAAGCCGCTCGTCGTTCCGCTTCGGGCATTGTCGACGGAGATGCATGCATGACCGGTACGATCCATGTCTGCACGGGATGCACCCATCCCGATCGGTCGAAGCGGGAGACCGGACCGGGCGGCGCCGACCTGAAGATCGCTCTCGAGGCCATCGTCGAGGAAGCGGGGTTGGCGCGGGTGCTGAAGGTGGCCGGCTATCCCTGCCTCGGCAATTGCGACCGACGGTGCCGGATGTCGATCGCCGGTCACCATCGCTGGTCCTGGCTGTTCGGGGACATCGAGCCGGACGCGATCCCCGAAGGGCTCATGGACTTCGCCAGGAAATGGCTCGCCGCGCCTGACGGATTTCTCTCCAAGGAGGAGCGGCCGCCGGCGATCCGACGGATGCTGATCGGCCGGGTACCGCCCAGATGACCCAGCCGCCCCGCCGATGGCTTCGACACGTCCGCGCGCTGGCCTGGATCGGAGTCCTCCTTTGGATCTCCGCCGCGACCGCGCTTTGGCTCGCGCCCGACCTCGTCGGTCGGTTCGCCGGCGGTCATCTGCCCCAGGAACTCGGCCTTCCGCCGACAGTCGCGCCGCCGTTCGAGCTGATCGACCAGGACGGCCGACCATTCTCCAACCATGACCTCGCCGGACGGCCTTATCTGCTGTTTTTCGGCTTCACCCATTGTCCCGACGTCTGCCCGACGACGCTCGCGCGAGTCTCGGAGCTGCTGGACGGGCTCGGGCCGGCAGCCGTCTCACTGCGCGTCGCATTCGTCTCGGTCGACCCAAAACGTGACACTCCGGAGGTCCTTAAGGACTACCTCGCCGCTTTCGACGATCATGTCATCGGCCTGACCGGCGCGCCGGCCGAGGTCAAGTCGATGATCGACCGTTGGGGAATCTACGTACGAAGGGTTCCGCTCTCAGGCGGCGACTACACGATGGATCACACCGCGACGGTGTTTCTCGTCGGAGCGGAGGGCCGAGTACGTGGAACGCTCGACATACACGACGAGACGCCCGAGGCCAATGAGACCAAGCTCAGGAGGCTCGTCGGCAAGGGCTGACGATTTCGCGACGGAGCCATCGAAATGACGAGCCCACCTTCCTCCCAGCCGACCGCAGATCAGATTCCGAACCTGACCGGCTCGGAGAGAATTGCGATGCTGCTTTACCCGGGCTTCACCGCTCTGGATTTCGTTGGGCCTCACCACTTCTTCGCCAGCTTGCTCGGAGCCAAGGTCGAAATGGTCACCAACCAGGACAGCCTCGCGCCGGTGGCGAGCGACCTCAACCTCGCCATCTCGCCGACCGTCCGAATGTCCGACTCGATCTCAGGTTTCGACGTTCTTTTCGTTCCTGGCGGTTCGCAGGGGACGCTGGCAACCATGGAGCATTCTCCGACTCTCGCGTTCCTCAATCGATGCGCCGCCTCGGCCCGGCTCGTCACCAGCGTCTGCACGGGGTCCTTCATCCTCGCCGCCGCAGGGTTGCTGAAGGGAAAGCGGGCCACGTCGCATTGGCTTGCCCGCGACGCACTCGCGAGTTTCGGCGCCATCCCCTTGGATAGCCGCATCGTGCGGGACGGAAACATGATCACCGGTGCCGGTGTCTCGGCCGGCCTCGACATGGCGATCGCCGTCGTCGAAGCGCTTCGCGGTCGCGCGTATGCGGCCGCCGTCATGCTGCAGGCAGAATACGCGCCTGAGCCCCCGTTCCGCGGCGGCCGACCGGAGATCACTGATGCCGGCATCGTCGATCTGCTGCGCGGACGAAGCCAGTTCCGACGGCGAGCTGAAGAAATCTCGCGGCGGAGCTCGGCCAGCCGCTAGCTGCCGAGTTCGCCTGCGCGCCGCGTCGCGGCGGCAATGGCGCGGTCGAAGACCGGCTGGATGCCGTCGTCCGCCATCAGCACCTTGAGCGCTTCGAGCGTGGTCCCGCCGGGGCTGGTGACGTTCTTCCGGAGCTGCGCCGCCGGCTCCGTCGAGAGCCGGGCGAGCTCGCCCGAGCCCGAGACCGTTACGCGCGCGAGCCGCATCGCGAGATCGGCCGGCAGGCCCGCCTTCTCGCCCGCCGCCGCCAGCGCCTCGATCAGCAGGAAGACATAGGCCGGGCCGCCGCCGGAGACGGCCGTCACCGGATCGATCAACCCTTCGTCCTCGACCCAGGCGACCTCGCCGACCGCGGCGAGGAGATCGTCGCAGCGCTTGCGCGCGGCGGACGTGACCCCGGGTCCGGCGACCGCCACCGTCATGCCGCGGCCGACGGCCGCCGGGGTGTTCGGCATCGAGCGGACGACCGGTGCCCCGCCGAGCGCGGAAGAAAGCCCGGCGATCTTCTTGCCGGCCATGATCGAGAGAAAGGTCGCCGCCTTGAACCGGGCGAGCTTGGGCAGGACGTCGGGCGTCGTCTGCGGCTTGACCGCGAGCACGACGATCTCCGGCTTCAGGTCAGGGGCAAGCGCATCGAGGCTGCCATGACAGGTGACGCCGGGCTTGCCGCGATAGGCGGCAAGGGCATCGGCGTTGGGCTCGACGAGGATGGCGCCGGCGGAGAGCAGGGAGCGGGCGAGCCAGCCTTCCAGCATGGCGCCGCCCATCTTGCCGCAGCCGACGAGTAGGATGGGTCCGGACATGACCGGACCATAGTGCCAGGCTCAGGCTTCGCCCAGGGCTTAGCGCCCTGGAGCCTCAGGCTTCGCCGAGGGTCTCGAACATCGAGGCGTCGAGAGCGCCTGCCGCGTCCTTGCCGCCCCAGATCACGAACTGGAAGGCCGGGAAGAACCGCTCGCACTCGGAGAGCGCGATGTTCACCAGGTCCTCGAGCGATTCGGACGAGGCGCCGGCGCCGCCCTTGTAAAGCGTGGTGTGGCGGAACATCGGGATCGCGTCGTCGCTCGACACCTCGAAATGGCCCAGCCAGAGCTTCTCGTTGATCAGGCAGAGAAGGTCATGGATGTCGCGCCGCTTGTTCTCGGGCACCCGGGCATCGAAGCAGCAGGAGAAGTGAAGCGCCCGCGTTTCTTCGCGCCAGACGAAGAAAAGACGGTAATCGCACCACCGCCCTTCCACTTCCGCCGCGAGTTCTTCTTCGCTGGCCCTCTCGTGGAGCCATTCGTTGCCGGCGAGTATTTCTTCGACCATGTCGAGGGGATTGTTATGCACCCGTTCGGGTGACACCGCCTGCAAACTCATTCCCGCCTGCTCCTCGATCGGAGAGCGCCGCTCGGCGCGGGAGAGAGGCCCCGACTCAGCACCTTGGGGGCGCCGATGCTCGATACCACTAAGACTAGGGTGCATCGTAAGTCCCTCAGTGTGCAAGTGATTCGTTCCATTTATCCCATGAAGATTCGAGACAGGATGGAACATACAAGGAACATCAGGAAGAGAGCGCTCCCCGCCGCGGCGGCGTCAGGTGGCGGTTGGCGTCCTTGTAGCCGAGCGTGTCTTCAGCAATCAGCGTGCGCTGAACCGCCGGCGCGCCCTCGCCCATGTTCAGCATGTCGATGTAGCCGGCGAACTTCCTGACCGGGTACTCGTCGGCGAGGGCGTAGCCGCCGAAGATCTCGGAGGTCGCGTCGGCCGCGTGGCGCGCCGCGATCGAGGCGAAGTACTTCGCCTGCGCCGCCTCGCGGCCGGCAGGCTCCCCCTTGTCCATGGTCCAGCCGAGACGGCGCACGAGAAGCCGCGCGGCCTCGACGTTCACGGTCATGTCGGCGATGAGGTGCTGCACCGACTGCGTGCCGCCGATCGGGCCGCTCCGGATCATACGCGTCTTCGCGTAGTCGACGGCCGCATCGAGACAGGCCTGCGCCAGGCCGAGCAGGCGCGCCGAGACGGTGAGGCGGCCGTATTCGAGCCCGGTCATCGCGATCTTGAAGCCCTCGCCCTCCTGGCCGAGCCGGTTCTCCTCCGGCACCTCGAAGTCGTCGAGGAACACTGCGCAGCTTCGGAACGCCCGGCTCAGACCCGACATCGCGACCGGGTCGGCGCGATAGCCCTTGAAGCGCTTCGGCTCGACGATGAAGGCAGTGATGCCGCGATGGCCGGCCGCTGGATCCGTCTTGGCAAACAGGACGCCGGCATCGGCTTCGTCGGAGAAGGTGATGAACATCTTCGAGCCGTTCAGCAGGTAGCGGTCGCCCTGCCTCTTCGCCGTCGTCTTCATGTTGCCGGCGGGATCGGAGCCGCCGCCGGGCTCCGTCAGCGCGAACATGCCGATCTTCCGGCCGGCGATGAGATCCGGCACGAATCGGCGCACTTGGCTGTCGGTGCCCCAGTTGAAGATGGTCAGCGGGCAGGTCATGCCCTGCAGGTTCATGCAGTAGCCGAAGCCCGGCTCCATCCTCGACACGGTCTCGGAGATCACGCCGACCGACTGGAAGCCCAGCGCCGATCCGTCGACCGACTCCGGAAACGCCGTGCCGAACACGCCCTCGGCGCCGAGGCGTGCCACCGCCTCGCGCGGAAACTTGCCCTCGCGCTCGGCAATCTTCGCCGCCGGCTGCGCCACGTCGCGCATCAGGCGCTCGACCGTGTCGCGCATCTGGAGGAGGTCGGGTGGGAGAGAGAAATCCATGGGCAGGGCTCTCGTACCCCCTCCCTCGCCGAAGGCGGGGGAGGGTCGGGGTGGGGGCATGGCGAGGTTATCGTGGCAACCGTCGGCGCCTCTACCATGCACTGAGCCCCGGCCCCCACCCTGCCCTCCCCCGCGTACGACGCGAGGGAGGGTTCCGAATGAGAGGCAAAGCCGGAGGAGGGGTTCGATAAGGAGCAATGCCGGCGAAGAGTTCGACTGGGCAAAGCCCAGGGACTATCCTTCGCCCATGTCTTCGACCTTCTCCCCGATCCCGCTCGACGACCTCGTCGCCGAGATAAAAGACGGCACGCTGCTGGCCGTGCCGGCCGACTATTCCGGCGTGCCGATGGCGGCGACCAAGGCGCTGATCCGGCGGGGCGTGAAGAACCTGCGTCTCGTGACCGTGCCGCAGTCGACCCTGCAGGCCGACATCCTGATCGGCGCCGGTTGCGTTGCCGAGATCGAGACCGCGGCGGTGACGCTCGGTGAGTTCGGCATCGCGCCGTGCTTCACCCGCGCGGTGCTGGCGAAGAAGATCCGGATCGTCGACGCTACCTGCCCCGCGATCCACGCCGGCCTGCAGGCCTCCGAGAAGGACGTGCCGTTCCTGCCGCTCCGCGGCATCATCGGCAGCGACCTCCTCAAGCATCGTTCCGACTGGAAGACCGTCGACAATCCGCTCGGTGCCGGCGGCGATCCCATTCTGCTGATTCCGGCGATCCGCCCCGACGTCGCGCTGTTCCATGCGCCGATGGCCGACCGCGAAGGCAATGTCTGGATCGGCCGCCGCCGCGAGCTCGCGACGATCGCGCATGCGTCTAAGACGACTTATGTGACGGTCGAGCGTCTCTACGACGGCTCGTTCTTCGACGACGAGAAGATGGCGGCGGGCGCACTGCCGGCCTTCTACGTGGACGCGGTCGCCGTCGCCGAGCGTGGGGCCGCCCCTGTCGGTCTGTTCGGCGAGTACGAGGCCGACATCGATCATCTCCGCGCCTATGCCAAGGAGGCGCGCACCGAAGCGGGCTTCGCCGCTTATCTCGCACGCGAGATCGACGCGGCCAAAGAAGCCGCATGAGCGAGGTCAGGCCGGAGGAATTGCTGGCGGCGACGCTGGCGGACCAGATCCCCGACGTGCGTCACATCGCGGTCGGCGCCGCCTCGCCGATCCCGGCGGCGGCGGCACTGCTCAAGCAGGCGCGCGCCTCGACCCGCGTGCACGTCACGATCCTGCACAGCCGCCGCTACAACTCCTTCACCGACGGCGGGCGCGAGCTGTTCGACGCCGCCGCGCAAGGCCGCATCGACGTCTTCTTCCTCGGCGGCGTGCAGATCGACGGCGAGGCCAACATCAACCTGGTCGGCGTCGGCGCGTATCCGGACCTGACCCAGCGCTTCCCCGGCAGCTTCGGCGCGCCCTACATGGCCTTCGTCGTGCCCAACGTGATCCTCTTCCGAGAAGAACATTCCAAGCGCACGCTGGTGAGGAAGGTCGACTTCGTCACCGCGCCCGGCTGGAGCCCCGAGGGTGTGTGGCGTCGCGGCGGGCCGAAGGCTCTCGTCACCGGCCTCGCAGTCATGCCGTTCGATGCAGCCAAGCGCCGCTTCCGGCTCGCCTCGGTCCATCCAGGCCGCACGGCCGAGGAGGTGAGGGACGCCACCGGCTTCGACTTCGACATGCCGGCGCACGTCCCGACGACGGAAGTTCCGGACGCCGCCACGCTCGGCTTGCTCCGCGGTCCGATCGCGGACAAGCTTCGCGAGTTCTATCCGGACTTCGCCGACCGCGTCTTTCCCGTTCCCGCCTGAGGTTTTGAAGCCGCCATGTCGAACTCATCCGGCGCGCTCGCCGGCCTCAAGGTCATCGACCTCTCGCGCGTGCTGGGCGGACCCTACGGCACCATGACCTTGGGCGACCACGGCGCCGAGGTGATCAAGGTCGAGCCGCCCCAGGGCGACGAGACGCGCGGCTGGGGCCCGCCGTTCAAGGACGGCACCGCCAGCTACTTCATCGGCGTGAACCGCAACAAGCGCGCGCTGGCGCTCGACCTCACCAAGCCCGAGGGCCGCGAGGTCCTGCTGCGGCTGCTCAAGGATGCCGACGTGCTGGTCGAGAACTTCAAGACCGGCACGTTGGAGAAGTGGGGTCTCGGCTTCGAGGAAGTTCTCTCGAAGCAGTTCCCGCGCCTGATCCATTGCCGCGTCTCGGGCTTCGGCGCCGACGGACCCCTCGGCGGCTTTCCTGGTTACGACGCCGTCGTCCAGGCGATGAGCGGGATGATGAGCATCAACGGCACGCCGGAGTCGGGCTCGACGCGCCTCGGGATTCCCATGGTCGATCTCGCCACGGGCCTCAATGCGGTGATCGCGATCCTGATGGCGGTGATCGAGCGCCAGAAGTCCGGCAAGGGCCAGTTCTGCGACGTGACGCTCTACGACACGGCGGTCGGGCTGCTGCATCCGCAGGCCGCCAACTACTTCCTTTCCGGCAAGACGCCGGGCCGCGTCGGCAACGCGCACCCGAACATCTCGCCTTACGACAAGTTCAAGACCGCGACCGGCGAGGTCTTCCTCGGCATCGGCAACGATCGCCAGTTCCAGCGGCTATGCCAGCTGATCGGCCGCACCGAGCTGCCGGAGGACGCGCGCTTCAGGACCATGGCGGACCGCAACACCAACCGCGCGGCGCTGACGGTCGAGCTCGAGAAGGCGCTGGGCACCCGCGACGGCAAGGAGCTCTGCGACACGCTGCTGGCCGAGGGCGTGCCGGCCGGCCAGGTGCTCGACATCCCGGCTGTGATGGCGCATCCGCACACGATCCACCGCAAGATGGCGGTCGAGGGCGAAGGCGGCTACCGGGCCTTCGGGGCACCGATCAAGATGTCGCGGTCCAAGTCGGGCGTGCGCTCGGTGCCGAAGAAGTTCGGCGCCGACAACCGGGCGATCCTCGCCGAGGCCGGATATTCAACCGCCGAGATCGACAAGCTCGTTTCGTCCGGCATCGTCCTCGACACCCCGAAGGCCGCGCCGAAGGCATAATCGCGTCCTCTGGACCCTCACGCTTCGACAAGCTCAGCATGAGGGCGTCTTTCAAGTAGGCCTCATCCTGAGCTTGTCGAAGGGTGAGGCCGGCCCCTCAGCGTTCCTCCCTGGAGTCTCAAATGGCCGCGTCGAAGATCTGGACCCGCGTCGACTACGAAAAGGACGGCAAGCAGGTCGGCTGGCTCAACCTGCCGCACTCGGTGAACCGCTCCGCCTACGGCAACATCGCGATCCCGATCACCTGCATCAAGAACGGCAAGGGCCCGACCGTGCTGCTGATGTCGGGCACGCATGGCGACGAGTACGAGGGCCAGATCGGCCTCTGCAAGCTGGTGCAGAAGCTGGAGCCCTCCGACATCCAGGGCCGCGTCATCATCATGACCGCGTGCAACCTTCCCGCCGCGATGGCCAGCGCCCGCGTCTCGCCGATCGACGAGGGCAACCTCAACCGCGCCTTCCCGGGCGACCCCGACGGCACGCCGACCTTCGCCATCGCACATTACATCGACAGCGTGCTGTTCCCGCTGACCAACTACATCCACGACCTGCACTCCGGCGGCTCGTCGCTGCAGTACATGCCGTTCGCGTCCGTCCGCTACGGCACCGACGAGGCGGTCAACAAGCGCGCGCTCGAGGCGCTCAAGGCTTTCAACCCGCCGACCGGCTTCGTCTGGAAGCACACGGCCGACCAGCGCCTCGGCATCGCGCGCGCGGTCAGCCGCGGCATCGTCGCGCTCGGCGGCGAGTTCGGCGGCGGCGGCGCGGTCGACATCAAGGGCGTGAAGATCGTCGAGCGCGGCCTCGACAATCTGCTCGCCCATATCGGCATCACCGACAAGTCGAAGGCGCACAAGGTCGAGACGCCGACGCGCCTGGTCGAGCTCAAGGGCCGCGACTACTACGTCTATACCGACGAGGCCGGCCTGTTCGAGCCGGTGGCCGAACTGGGCGACTGGATCAAGAAGGACCAGCTCGCCGGCTGGACCCACTTCGTCGACAACCCCGGCCGCAAGCCGGTGCCGAGCTACTTCCTGATGGACGGCCAGGTCATCTGCCGCCGCCACTACGGCCGCGTCGAGCGCGGCGACTGCGTCGCGCACCTGGCGACCAATTTCGAGGGCTGATCGCCGTCGAGTCCCCTCTCCCGGCTGCGCGCCAGACGGGAGAGGGTTAGGGTGGGGCACGCCATGACCGCCACGCCCATCTCCACCTCCCGCCAGCTCCTGCTCGCCAACCTCGCCCTCATGGTGACGGCGACGTTCTGGGGCACGCATATCCCGGCGTCGTGGTTCGTGCTGCAGCGCTACACGCCGTTCGAGGTGATCGTCGGGCGCTACGTGCTGGCGGTACCCCTGCTCGTCATGCTGCTCGCGATCGAGACGCGCGCGCCCCACCCGAGGCCGGAGCGCAAGCCGCTCTGGCAGGTCTGGATGCTGGGCGGCGTCGGGATCCTGGGCTTCGCGGCCTCGTACACGATCGGCATCTCGATCGCCGGCCAGCTTCAGGGCTCGCTGATCTCCGCCGCCTCGCCCGTGGTCGGCGTCCTCGTCGCCTGGGCGCTGCGCGGCGCACGTCCCGACGGCGCGATGCAGCTGGCGCTGGTGATGGCGCTGGGCGGCGCCGTGATCGGCATCGCCGGCAGCCAGGATCTCTCGCGCGTGGCGGTGCCGGGCCTCGGCGAGGCGCTGATGGTCTTCGGCAACGTGATGTGGAGCTGGTACTCGCTGGCCGCCCTCGACTGGCTCCGGGGCTGGTCGCAGATCCGGGTCGCCACCTGGTCGATCGCGATGGCGGCAGCGACCGCATTCGTCCTCGTCGGCGGCGCGATCGGGTTCGGCTACGCCCGCGTGCCGCCGCTGCCCGGGCTCGTCGACTTCCTGATCCTGCTCCACCTGGTCGTGCCGGTGACGATCCTGGGCTTGCTGGGATGGAACTACGGCGTCCGCCATCTCGGGCTGTCAGTGTCGTCGCTCTATCTGAACCTGGTGCCGGTGACGGCGGTGCTGACCGCGGTCCTGCTCGGCGACACGCCCAACATGTGGCAGCTGGTCGGCGGGCTCGTGATCATCGCCGGCATCGGCCAGGCGCAGATCCGCCGCCTCAAGAAAACCAAGGCCTGAAAAAATTAAGCCGGAATCTCCGGCTCGTCGATCGGCACGCCCGGCGCGTACTTGGAAAGGCGTACGGTCGGCAGCGACTTCACGTGGCTGACGTTCTTGGCCGCGGTCAGCTTGGTGGTGAGGAAGCGCTGATAGGCGTCCCAGTCCTCGGCGACGACCTTGAGCAGGAAGTCCGCCTCGCCGGCGAGCATGTGGCACTCGCGCACCTGCGGCCAGCTCTTCACCAGCGCCTCGAAAGCGCTCAGGTCCGGCTCGGCTTGGCTCGAGAGCCCCACCAGGGCGAAGCCGGTGAAGCCGAAGCCCAGCTTCTCGGGCGCGAGATCGGCATGGTATCCTCGGATGAACCCCGCCTCCTCCAGCGCACGGACGCGGCGGAGGCAGGGCGGCGCCGAGATGCCGGCACGCTTGGCCAGGTCCACATTGGTCATGCGGCCATTTGACTGGAGATCGCGCAGGATTCGCCGATCGATCCGGTCTACCTTGACCCGCCGCATGTGACGTCCTTCCCCGCCGGAATTCCGAGCAATTTTATAACAACGCCCCCAAAGTCGAGCAAGAATGTTGCAGCAAACGGTCCGGTCGGGTCCGAAACCGGCTGAAATCACGGCCTGGGTGATCAGCGACGGCACCATCGGGATGGAGATCCAGAGCATCGGCCTCGCGCGCACGATCGGCGTCGAGCCGGTGGTGAAGCGGGTTGCCCCCCGGCTCCCCTGGCGTGTCCTCCCGGCTCAGCTCTGGGCCTTCCCGTTCCTCTCGCTCGGGTCCGACAGCGATCCCTTGGAACCGCCCTGGCCGGACCTCGTGATCGGCACCGGGCGTATCGCCGCCGCCCTCTCCTCGGCCGTCCGGAAGGCCAGCGGCGGCAGGACCTTCACCGTGCAGATGCAGGCCCCGCACCTGGCCCCCGATCGCTTCGACCTGATCGTCGTGCCCGAGCACGACGGCTACACGGCGCCGAACGCGGTCACGACTCTCGGCTCGATGCACCGGATCACCGAGGAGCGGTTGGACGAGGCACGGGCGACCTGGGCGCCGCGTTTCGCGCATCTGAGGCGTCCCCTGGTGGTCGCCGTCATCGGCGGCTCGAACCGCCGCTACCGCCTCGAGGTCGAGGACGCCGCGGCACTCGGCAGGCAGCTGGCGTCGCTCACCGGCGCGTACGGCCTGGCCGTGACGCCGTCGCGCCGCACCGGCAAGCCGCAGGAGCAGGCGATCGCCCGCGCGCTGGCGACCACCGACGCCTATGTCTGGGACGGCAGCGGCGACAATCCCTATCTCGGCCTGCTGTCGCTGGCCGACGCGCTCGTCGTCACCTCGGATTCGACCAACATGGCGACCGAGGCGCTGGCGACCGGCAAGCCCGTGCACATCGCGCACCTGCCCGGCACGCCCGGCAAGTTCGGCGTGTTCCACAAGATGCTCGAAAGCCGCGGCTACACGCGGCCGTTCCAGGGCCGCATCGAGTCCTGGGCCTACACGCCGCCCAACGACACCGAGCGGGTGGCCGAGATCGTCCGCGAGCGGTTGCTCCAGCGGGTCCCGGGCCGTATGTAGGCGACCCATGGCGCTCAAGATCGAGACCTTCTCCAATGTCACCGGCAGCTCGGCCCTGTTCAAGGCGCTGGGCCACCCGCTGGCCCAGCCGGGCCTCGCCCGGATGATCGCGAAGCTGGCCGCCAAGACGTCGGTCGCGCTCTACGATCCGCTCGGCTTCGCTCAGACCCTGGCCGAGCTTTCCGACCTCTCGTCCGTCCGTTTCTCCGGCGCCTTCGTTCAGGATGTGACCCATATCGGACGCGAGATCGCCGGCTGCAAAGCCGAGCCGGTCTCCTCGCTGGTCAGCTCCGACGCCAAGGCGCTGCTCGTCTGCGCCTTCGATGCGGAGCGCATCTTCGGCCAGATCCGCCACCTGGTTCCGTCCGGCTGCGAAGTCGTGACGCTCGACGCCGCACGCCTTCCGTCGTCGATGCTGACCAACGAGCGCTTCTATCTCGACCCGCTGAACTTCGCGACCAACCTCGTCTTCTTCCGCGACGACGAGGAGGAAGGCGGCCACCACACGCGCCTCGTCACCGCCAACTACTGGTCGGGCTACGGCGCCAAGAAGACCACGCTTTGGCTCCGCCTCTACGATGCGTCCGGCAAGTCGCTCGCCGAATGGACCGAGGACCTGAAGCCCGGCACCACCTCGGTCGTCATCGACTCCAAGGAGGTTCGCCGGCGCTTCGGGCTCAAGCCGTTCCTCGGCCAGATCTTCCTGCATGCGATCGGGGTCGCCGGCCACGACGTGATCAAGTACGCGCTCGACGTCTACGGCGACAGCGCCTCTGTGCTGTCATGCACGCACGACTCCAATTCCTTCCCGGCGGACTTCTACGCTGGTCTGCCGGCGCCGGACAAAGGCGAGCGCGTCGTGCTCTGGGTGCAGAACGCGCATCCGATCCCGATCCCGGCGAAGGCCGTCGGCATCAACGCGATGGGCCGGCCCGAGATCGCCTGGCTCGACGAGGAGGTGCCGCCGTTCGGTACCGCCTCGATCGACGTCGCCCATCTGCTGCCGGCGCTGGCGTGGCCTGACCAGATCGAAATCCGCTCCGGCCGTCACATCGTGCGTCCACGCTACGAAGTGACGCGCGAGCACCGCACCCGCATCGCGCATGTGAACGTCGAGCGCACCGACCTCAAGCCCGATCCGAAGATCGCCGAGCTCGGCAACCTGTTCGGCAAGGGCTTCATCCTGCCGGCACCGATCCTCTCGCGCGCCCGCTACCGTTCGATCGTGCAGCCGACGCCGATGGCGACGAGCCAATCGGAGCTGCCCTCGCAGCTGATCGCCTACGATCCCGACGGCAAGGAGGTCGCGCGCCGGACGCTCGGCCGGCTGCGCCGCGCCGAGTCGATCGCGATCGAGGTCGACGAGCTGCTGGCCGCGGCCGGGCGCGAGATCGACACAGGCCATGTCGAGTTCACTTACGACTTCGCCAGCGGCGGCGAGGCCGATGGTTGGCTGCATGCGCTGTTCCGCTACGTCGACCGCACCACCGGTCACGCTGCCGACACCAGCTTCGGCGCGCATATCTTCAATACGGTGCTCACCTACAAGGGCGAGCCGCAGAGCTACACCGGCAAGCCGCCGGGACTCTCGACCCGCCTCTTCCTCAGGCTCGGCTCCGATCCGCTCGACACCTACTGCCACCTGATCTACCCGGCCTCGACGCCGTGGCACGCGCAGTCATCGACCGAGCTCGTGCTTCATCGCGGCGACGGCGAGCGGATCGCGTCCAGGCACCTGGCGATCCCGTGCGGCGGCAGCCGCGCCTTCCGCAGCCGCGAGACCTTCTTGGCGGAGGAGCGCCACCGGGCCGGCGCCAACCCCTACATCGTCGTGCGCGATCTCACCTGCCGCCTCTTCGGCTATCACGGCCTGGTCTCGACCGAGGCCTTCTCGCTCGACCACATGTTCGGGTTCTGAGTTGCCCGAGATCGGCGTCGTCGTCCTCGTTCTCGCTGGCGCGTTCTCGGCCGGATTCGTCTCGGGCCTGTCCGGCTTCGCCTTCGCGATGGTGTCGTTGGGATTCTGGGCGCACACGCTGGCGCCGACCGTGGCGGCACCGCTGATCGTCGCCTGCGCCGCCGTCGCGCAGATCTATGCGATGCGACAGCTGCGCCGCGGGCTTCGCCTCGACCTGGCGCTTCCCTTCATCGTCGGCGGCTTTCTCGGCATTCCGATCGGCGCCTGGCTGCTCACCTGGATCGACCGCGAGTCCTTCCGGCTCGCCGTCGGGATCTTTCTCGTGAGCTACGCCGTCGTCATGCTGGTGCTCGGCAAGACCCCGCCCTTCCACTGGGGCGGCAAGCTCGCCGACACCTTCATCGGCTGGACAGGCGGCGTCATGGGCGGCATCGCAGGCTTGACCGGCGCCACGCCGACCCTCTGGTGCGCGCTTCGCGGCTGGAGCCGCGAGGACCAGCGCGGCGCCATGCAGCCCTTCAACTTCGCGCTTCAGCTCGCCGCGATCGCCGCGTATGGCTGGCAAGGCCTGCTCACCGAGGAGGTCGGCATCCTGTTTGCCATCGCGCTGCCGATCATGGTGGGCGGCGTCGCCCTCGGCGTCGCGCTCTACCGGCGCATCGACGATGCGTGGTTCCGGCGCATCGTGCTCTGGCTCCTGCTTGCCTCCGGTGTGACGCTCGTCCTCTAGAGCGCGCTAGTAGAGGTCGATCCGGAAGCGCATTCCTTCGGTGCCGCCGTAGGCGACCTTCTGGAAGCGCTCGAGCATCCGGCCGCCGCAGGCGAGGATGACCTTCTGCGAGATCGTGTTCTCGGTGTCGGTGGTGAGCTCGACATAGTCGAGGCCGAGCGCCTTCGCTTCCGGCAGCAGAAGCTTCAGCGCCTGGGTCGCGTAGCCGCGCCGTCGCTTCCACGGCACCACCGTGTAGCCGATATGGCCCAGCACGTAAGGCGGCAACGCCGAGGTGCCCTTCTGCCAGCGGAACCCGATCGAGCCGCAGAACGCGCCGTCCCACATCCAGCGCCGGAAGCCCGGCAGCCGCTTCACCGTGGTGCCGTCCGGAAGGCGGATCGGATCGCCTTTCGCGTCCGGGTCGTCCAGGCTGGCGAGGAAGGCGTCCGCATCGGCCGCGATCTTCTCCAGCTCCTCCTTGGCGGCGGCGCCGAGGCGGATGTTGTCGGGCGACCAGCCCCGTTCCAGGGCGGAGACGTAGTCCGGCAGCTCGGCTCTGGACGGGCGGACGAGGCGAAGATCGGTCATGGCGGCGGACATTAGGCGAAAACCCGCGCGGGCGGGCGATCCTCGCTCAGCCGTTACTCGCCTGGGGTCGAACCGAGCCCAGGCTCACGTTGCGCCAGCGAAGGGGGACACCTATGTTTAGTGCCCTTTCTTTTCGTTATTTCGAGCCAATGGCCCAGCATCACACCAAGGTCCTGATCATCGGCGCCGGCGCCGCCGGCTACACGGCCGCGATCTACGCTGCCCGCGCCAACCTGCATCCGATCGTGGTCCAGGGCCTGCAGCCCGGCGGGCAGATGACGATCACGACCGATGTCGAGAACTATCCGGGATTCGCCGACGTGATCCAGGGGCCCTGGCTCATGGAGCAGATGGGCAAGCAGGCCGAGCATGTCGGTGCCAAGCTCATCTTCGACACCATCACCTCCTGCGACCTCTCCAAGCGGCCGTTCAAGGCGATCGGCGATTCCGGCGACGTCTACACCGGCGACACGGTGATCGTCGCGACCGGCGCCCAGGCGCGCTGGCTGGGCATTCCGTCCGAGGAGAAGTATCGGGGATTCGGCGTCTCGGCCTGCGCCACCTGCGACGGCTTCTTCTTCCGCGGCAAGGAGGTCGCGATCGTCGGCGGCGGCAACACCGCGGTCGAGGAGGCGATTTACCTCACCAACCATGCGACCAAGGTGACGGTGATCCACCGGCGCGACCGCTTCCGCGCCGAGAAGATCATGCAGGACCGGCTGTTCGCCAATCCGAAGATCAAGGTCATCTGGAATTCCGCGGTCGACGAGATCCTGGGCCCGACCGATCCGCCGGGCGTGACGGGCTTGAAGCTCCGCAACGTCCAGACCGGCGCGGTGAGCGAGCTCAAGGTCGACGGCCTGTTCGTCGCGATCGGCCACGACCCGGCGACGTCGCTGTTCAAGGGCCAGCTCAAGATCGACGACGGCGGCTACGTCGTGACCAGGCCGGACTCGACCGCGACCGACGTGCCCGGCGTCTTCGCCGCCGGCGACGTCAAGGACAAGGTCTTCCGCCAGGCGATCACCGCCGCCGGCATGGGCTGCATGGCCGCGCTCGAAGCCGAGCGCTTCATCGCCGCCGAAGAGTTCGCGCACGTCCAGACCGCCGCGCAGTAGATCCCAGCCGGAGTCGTTCCAACTCATGATGGATTGGGACAAGCTCCGGGTCTTCCACGCGGTCGCCGAGGCCGGCAGCCTCACGCACGCCGGCGAGAGCCTGAACCTCTCGCAGTCGGCGGTCAGTCGCCAGATCAGCGCGCTCGAGGAGAGCCTCGGCGTGCCCCTGTTCCATCGCCACGCGCGCGGGCTTATGCTGACCGAGCAGGGCGAGCAGCTCTACCAGACCGCCAAGGAGATCTTCGCCAAGCTGGCGATGGCGGAGGCGATGCTGGTCGAGGGTCGCGAGACGCCGAAGGGACCGCTCAAGGTCACGACCACCGTCGCCTTCGGCAGCCAGTGGCTCACGCCCCGGCTCAAGAACTTCCTTGATCTCTATCCCGAGATCACGCTGACGCTGATCCTCGACGACGACGACCTGGACCTCTCGATGCGCGAGGCCGACGTCGCGATCCGCATGTCGCCCGAGCGCCAGCCCGACCTGATCCAGCGTCACCTGACGACGATCTCGACCTCGCTGTACGCGGCGCCTTCGTACCTCAAGGAACACGGCTTGCCTTCGTCCGTCGAGGACCTCGCCAATCATCGCCTGGTCGTCTACGGCGAGGAGAGCCATCCGCCCTTTCCGGACGTGAACTGGCTTCTGCGCCTCGCCAACGCCGCCGGCGTCACGCGTCAGACGCTGACCATCAACAACACCAACGGCATCTTCCAGGCGATCCGCGACGGGCTCGGCATCGGCTCGCTGCCGGACTACATCGTGCCGCGCGACGGCTCGCTGCTGCGCGTGCTCGACGACATCGAAGGGCCGAAGGTTCCGGCCTACTTCCTCTATCCGGAGGAACTCCGGCACTCGAAACGCATCGCCGTGCTGCGCGACTTCCTCCTGAAGCAAATAGAGGCCTGACTTCTTCTCGCGGTGGTGTGCGGTATTCCCGCGCGTCGCAGAAAGCGAGTCGCATACCGCCGATGCTGTGACGGTTGTCACGAGACGATAGGCGCAAGATTGCTAGCGTGCCCTCGATTTGGGGGGCCAGATGCTCAGCGCCACGCCGTCGCCGGAACGCGTCGCACTCAACCGGATGGCATTCGGCGCGCGGCCCGGCGACGAAGAGCTGGTACGCCAGATGGGGCTCGCGGCCTATGTCGAGGCGCAGCTCCGTCCTCCGACCGCGATCGACGATCCGATGACGCAGGCGCGCCTCGCGCAGGCGACGCTCCGCATCAACTACGGTGCCGGCACCAACTATCCCGCGGTCGACGAGGAACGGGGCCTGGGCCTGCTCTACAAGCCGACGCCGGACCTCTGGAACATCCAGCTGAAGGTCGCCGCCGGCACGCTGCCGTCCGCCGAAGCGAATCGCGCCGTGGAAGAGCTGCGCGCCGCCGCCTGGATCCGCGCGGTGCATTCGAGCTGGCAGCTCCGCGAGGTGATGACCGGCTTCTGGCACGACCACTTCAACGTCAACGCCACCGCCGACAACCGCATCCTGGTGTCGATGCCGGCCTACGACCGGGTCATCCGGAGCCAGGCGCTCGGCAACTTCCGGAAGCTGCTCGAAGGCATCGCGAGCTCGACCGCGATGCTGCTCTACCTCGACAATGCCAAGAGCCAGGCCGCGCGTCCGAACGAGAACTACGCGCGCGAGTCGATGGAGCTGCACAGCCTCGGGCGGGCCGCCTATCTCGGCCACGCCTACGACACCTGGAACCAGGTGCCGGGTGCGGCCGACGGACGGCCCGTCGGCTTCCTCGACGACGACGTCTTCGGCGCCGCCAAGGCCTTCAGCGGCTGGACGGTGGCGATGGGCCAGCGCCTCAACAGCCGAACGACGCTGGCCAACGACGGCACCTTCGTCTACGCCCCGCTGCTCCATTCGAGCGCGGCGGCGCGCGTGCTCGCGGTCGACCTCGCGGCGTACACCGAGCCGATGGCGGCGGGACGCAAGGTGCTCGACCTGCTCGCGTCCCATCCGGCGACGGGGCGATTCGTCGCGACCAAGATCGCGCGCCGGCTGATCGGGCCGCGGGCGAGCGACGGTCTCATCGAGGCCGCGGCGCAGGCCTTCGCCGCCCATGTCGGCGCCCCCGACCAGATCGCGCGCATGCTCCGCGTCATCCTGCTCAGCCCCGAGTTCACCGCCGCGCCCGGACAGAAGCTGCGCCGCCCGTTCGAGCGCATCGCCGCGCTGATGCGCGCCACCAATGCCGAGATCCGTCCGACGGCGGCGCTGTTCCGCGCGCTCGAGCAGACCGGCCAGAAGCCGTTCATCTGGCCCACCCCCGACGGCCATCCCGACGACGACGAGAGCTGGCTCGGCAGCAACCAGGAGCTCAAGACCTGGAACATGCAGCTCGGCCTCTTCGCCGCGAGCATGGGAACCAACGCCGCGCTGATGCCGCAGACCGAGGGCATCGCCAGCGTCGATGCCGCGCTCGAGCTGTGGAGCGGCCGCCTGGTCGGCCACCAGCTTTCGGCCCAGAGCTATTCGGCGCTGCTCGACGACGCGCTCGTGCCCGGCGGCCTTCGTGACGGGCTGATCGCGAAGGGCACGCGCGGCGAGGCCGCGCTGCAGCGCATGGTGGCCCTGATGGCCGCCTCCGACGAATTCGCCTATCGCTGAACGGAGGTCGCCGATGCTGACCCGACGCGCCCTCCTCAACGCCACCGCCGGTACGCTCGCCGTCGCCGGCCTTCCCGCGGGAACCAAGCTCGCCTTCGGCGCGACCGGTGCGCCGCTGCTGGTCGTCGTCTTCCTTCGGGGCGCCGCCGACCTGCTGAGCCTGGTGGCCCCGTCGGGCAATGCCGAGTACCAGGCCGCACGGCCGACGCTGGCGATCCCGGCAAGCGGCACCGGCGCCGGGCTTCCGCTCTCGGGAACGCTCAACGGCCAGACCTTCACGCTGCATCCGGCAGCGACCGGCCTCGCCGAGCTCTACGGCGCGGGCAAGCTCGCGATCGTGCATGCGACCGGCCTTGTCTCCACCAACCGCAGCCATTTCCAGAGCCAGGAGATGATGGAGCGGGGTTATGCCGACGCCGAGACGCCGCCGGCAACCGGCTGGCTCGCGCGTCACCTGGCGGCAGTGGCGGTCGCCGGCCAGGTGCCGATCCTCGCCGCCGCGTCCGAGGTGCCGATGGCGCTGCAGGGCGAGATGCGCGCGGTGTCGATGACGACGCCGGCGAGCTTCCGCGTCAGCGGCGGTCAGAGGAACGCCAACGTCCTTGCCAAGCTCGCCGCCCGCGGCGGTGCGCGGGCGCTGGTCATGCGCAACACGCTGGACGCCGTCGCCCGCGTCACCGCCGCGGCGGCCGCGGCCTCCGTGGCGAAAGCCGCCGCCGATGATGACGACGCGGCGCCCGAAGGCGGCATGACGATGGCCCCCTCCATGACGACGGGCATGATGGCTGCTCCGGCACCCGCCGCCGCCGCGGCCGAGACGGTCAGCTACGGTTCGGGCGAGCTCGCCACCGCGCTCAAGACCATCGCCGACCTCGCCAAGGCCGAGATCGGGCTCGCGGTCGCGACCGCCGACTTCGGCGGCTGGGACACCCATGACGCCCAGGCCGGTCGCTTCCAGACCCAGGCGACGCGGCTTTCCCAGGCGCTGGCGGCCCTCCATGCCGACCTGGCCGCGATGGGCGACCGGCTGACCGTCGTGGTGATGAGCGAATTCGGCCGCCGCCTGATCGAGAACCAGAACCGCGGCACCGACCACGGCCACGGCGGCGTCGTGCTGGTTTCCGGGTCCGGCATCAAGGGCGGGCTCTACGGGGCCTGGCCCGGCCTCAAGGGCCCGGCGCTGGACCAGGGACTCGACCTCGCGATCACCACCGACTACCGGCGCGTGCTCGCCGAGGTGCTGGTCAAGCGCGCCGGCCAGGGGCGGATCGGCGACGTGTTTCCGACCCTCGGCAGCGCGGCGGCGCTGGGCCTCGCTTAGTCACCGCTCACCAGCCGTTTCGCCTGGTGATTCGTCCGTTTCAGGGCGACGCCTCATGTCGGTTTCGGATCGGAAACTCGCCGCTCACGGAACCGTGGTGCGCACGCGGTTGCACTGGCCCAGCGGTAGAGGTTGTAAATTGCGGAAACTACAGAGAATTTTGGGAGAACAATGAAATATCCAGAGCCATGCAAAATTTGCATAGCGGCTTTGAGAAGGTATTCATTGTTTCTTAAGCGTCAGCGCTTACGTTTGCCTATGTTGGATGTTCGAGTTTTCGATCATCTCAGCCCCTGGGCACCCTGCCCAGGGAAGGGTCCTTCGGGATCCTACGTCTCCCAGACGTGAAGCCTCCCTGTTCAACTGGCCGGACCCTCGGGTCCGGCCATTTTTTTTGCTCGTGAGAAAACCGTGACGGGGACCCCGCCGGCCCCGACCGGGGTCAGGCCCAGAGGCGTTCCTTCTCGAGCCCCTTGTACAGGTCGGCGACCTGTTCGCCGTAGCCGTTGAACAGCTTGGTCGGCACGCGGTCGTTGGTCCCCAGCACCCGCTCGAACTCCTGGCTCCAGCGCGGATGGGGCACGTTCGGGTTCACGTTGGCCCAGAACCCGTACTCGCTGTCCTGCAGCGACTCCCAGTAGGTCTTCGGCTGCTTGTCGGAGAACTCGAGCTTCACGATCGACTTCACCGACTTGAACCCGTACTTCCACGGCACCGCCAGCCTGAGCGGGGCACCGTTCTGCTTGGGCATCGGCTTGCCGTAGATGCCGGTCGCCACGAAGGCGAGATCGTTGGTCGCCTCCGCCATGGTCAGGCCTTCGGTGTAGGGCCAGGGATAGAAGAACTGCTTCTGCCCCGGCGCCATGGCCGGGTCCATGAAGGTCGTCATCACCACGTACTTGGCCGACGCCAGCGGCTTGGCGAGGTCGACCAGCGCCTTCAGCGCGAAGCCGGACCACGGCACCGCCATCGACCACGCCTCGACGCAGCGATGGCGATACAGCCGCTCCTCGAGCGGCATCTTCGCGAGCAGGTCGTCGATCCCGATCTCGAACGGCTTCTCCACCATGCCGGCGATCTTCAGAGTCCAGGGGCGGATCTTCAGCTGCTCGGCCGCCTTCCAGATCGACTTCGACGTCCCGTACTCATAGAAGTTGTTGTAGGTCGTCGCTTCCTTCTCGTCCGTCAGCGCGCGATCGAGAGTGAAGGCCTCGTTCTTCTTGAAGGGGTAGAGCTTCATCGACGGATCGTCGCTGACGCGCTGCGCCGAGGCGGTGCCGGATCCCAGCAGGATCGAGCCCGCGGCGATGCCCGCCACCAGCTCGCGGCGGTTGAGATAGGCCGCCTCGTCGGTCGCGGCGCTTTCCTTCAGATGCCAGCTCGGCTTGCGATGAACCCACATGAAAGACGCTCCTGGATGGACGGTGGCCCCCGTCTGTTCGGACGCTAGGCCCGCCGGGTTACAGGGTCAATGTCACGTCAGCGAGAGCTTCATGCCCACATGGCTCGCGACGAATCCCAGGCGTTCGTAGAAGCGATGCGCGTCCGGACGCGAGGCGTCGGTGGTCAGCTGCACCAGGCCGCAGCCGGCTTTCCGTGCCCGCTCGATCGCATCCAGGAACAGCTTCTCGCCGATCCCCTCGCCGCGCCGGCTTTCGTCGACCCGGACGCTCTCGATCTGCGCGCGCAGCATGCCGAGGCGCGAGAGGCCGGGGATCATCGTCAGCTGCAGGCAGCCGACGACCCGGCCGTCGATCACGCCGACCAGGATCTCGTTGCCCTTCTGCGCCTCGACGTCGGCGAAGGCCTGCAGATACGCCTCCGGCAACGGCTCGGCATAGCGCTCGCGGGTCTTGCCCAGGGGATCGTTCGCCAGCATGCGCACGATTGCCGGCAGGTCGGCCGCCGTCGCCCGCCGGATGGACAGCTCGTCGCTCATCTGGGATCTCCGAAGAAAAACGGCGCCGGATCCGTGGATCCGGCGCCGCCTCGCACTCCGTAAGCCTTGGGCCGTTCGGGGGGGAAGAACTCAGCCCTTGTCGATGCGGAGCGCAATGAAGCGCATCTCGCCCTGGCGGTCGACCAGCAGCAGCACCGACTTGCGTCCGGCTTGGCGTGCCTTCTCGACCTTCGCCCGGATGTCCGCCGGAGTCTTTACCTCCTCCTGGCCGACCTCGACGATGATGTCGCCAGCCCGCACGCCCTTCTCGGCAGCGGGTCCGTTCTGGTCGACTTCGGTGACCACAACGCCCTGGCTCGTATTCTGATCAATGTCGAACTTCTGCCGGAGTTCCGGCGAGATCGGGGCCAGCACGACGCCGAGCGCGTCGACCTTGGCCTGGCTGCCGCGCTGGTTGGTATTGGGGTCCGCCTTGGCGGGAACCGCGGCGACCTGCTCGTTCTCGTCGAGCTCGCCGACCCGGACGGTGACCGACAGGGGCTTGCCGTCGCGCCAGATCTGGACGGGCACATCCTTGTTGACGCCGGTCTCCATGACGATACGCGGCAGGCGCCGCATCTCGTTCACGTCCTTGCCGTCGAAGGTCAGGATCACGTCGCCGGCGCGAAGCTTCGCCTTCTCGGCCGGGCCGTTCTCGGAGACCGAGGCGATCATCGCGCCGCGCGCCTTGCCGAGGCCGAGCGATTCCGCGATCTCCTCGGTGACGCCCTGGATCTTGACGCCGAGCCAGCCACGCTTGGTGCGGCCGAACTCGCGGAGCTGGTCGGCCACCGGCTTGGCCAGGTTGGACGGCACCGAGAAGCCGATGCCGATCGAGCCGCCGGTCGGCGAGTAGATCGCCGTGTTCACGCCGATGACCTCGCCCGCCATGTTGAACAGCGGGCCGCCGGAGTTGCCCTTGTTGATCGAGGCGTCGGTCTGGATGAAGTCGTCGTAGGGGCCGGAATTGATGTCGCGGGCCCGCGCCGAGACGATGCCGGCGGTGACCGAGCCGCCGAGGCCGAACGGGTTGCCGATCGCCAGCACCCAGTCGCCGACGCGCGACTTGCCGGAGTCGCCGAACTTCACCACCGAGAGCTTCTTGTTGCCGGGCTCGATCTTGAGCAGCGCGAGATCGGTCTTGGAATCCTTGCCGATCAGCTTCGCCTTGAACTCGGTGTCGTCCTGCAGCTTGACGGTGATGCCGTCGGCATCGGCGCCGTCGATGACGTGGTTGTTGGTGACGACGTAGCCGGCGGCATCGATGACGAAGCCGGATCCGAGCGAGGTCGCGCGGCGCGGCGCCTGGTCGGGCCGCTGGCCGCGGTCGAAGAAGTCCTTGAAGAACTCCTCGAACGGCGAGCCCGGCGGGAACTGCGGCACGTCGGGCCCGCGACGCTGGCCTTCGCGCTGCTGGCCGTCGCCGCTGCCGCCGCCCCGGCGCTCCTGCTGACGCACAGTCTGCGTGGTCGAGATGTTGACCACCGCCGGCAGCAGCTGCTCGGCGAGATCGGCGAAGCTTTCGGGCGGCGTGCGCGCCTCGGCGCCGGCGACCGGCGCCGCCAGCAGGGCCGCGCCCAAGGCCGCCGCCACGCGCCAAGACGAGCGGGCGCGACGGGTTTCGGATGTGCCGCGAACGAGAAGGGCTCGAACCACGAGAGAACTCCTTTGACCGACCGATTTCATGTCGCCGGGCGACGCCAGAGCCGCCTTCCGCCCGGATATGCCGAGAGAGCCCCGCCCACCCGGACGGAACCTTTTGGAGCGTCACTCAACAACCACCATGTGGTCGAATTATGGCATGCCCGGAAGGGACCCGGGGAGCGGCTTCACAGGCTCGTGAGAGGGGCCTAGCCCCGGATCAGCCAGACGATCCCGACGCCGAGCAATGCGGCGACCAGACCGGCGATTCGGAGCTGGTCCGGCGGCAGCGCCACCGCCATGGCCAGCGCGCGGCGCATGCTGTCGGGAAAGAGCGCGTAGAGGGCGCCCTCCAGCGCCAGCACGAGGCCGACGGCGAGAAGGGCGTCCTCCACGGAAGCTCCGGGACCGGCCTCTAGGGCTTCTGATGCCCCTTGCCGGTGACGTCGTTGAAGAAGCGGAAGAACTCGCTGTCCGGCGACAGGACCAGGGTGGTCGAGCCGTCGCCCAGCGACTGCTTGTAGGCTTCCATCGAGCGGTAGAAGGCGAAGAACTGCGGATCCTGGCCGAAGGCATCGGCATAGATCTGGATCGCCTGGGCGTCGCCCTGGCCACGAAGGGTCTGGGCCTGCTGCTGGGCGGTCGCGACGGTCACCACGCGCTGGCGGTCGGCGTCGGCGCGGATCTGCTGGGCGACCTCCTGGCCTTCGCCGCGGAATTCCCGCGCCTCGCGGTCGCGCTCGGACTTCATCCGCGCGTAGATCGCCTGGCTGGTCTGGTCGGGATAGTCGACCCGCTTCATGCGGACATCGATCATCTCGATGCCGAGCGAGGTCGCCGCCTGGTTGACCTCCTGGAAGATCGCCTGGGTGATCTGGGTACGGCGCACCGACAGCAGGTTCGCGAGGGACTCGTTGCCGAGCACGCGGCGCATCGCCGAGTTGATGATCGCGCCGAGACGGGCGCGGGCGCCGGCCTCGTTGTTGACCGTCTGGTAGAAGCGCAGCGGGTTGGTGATCCGGTAGCGGCCATAGGCGTCGACGTCGAGACGCTTCTGGTCGATCAGGATCACCTGCTGCTTCGGCGGGTCGATGTCGAGGATGCGTTTCTCGAAGTACTGCACGTCCTGGATGAACGGCAGCTTCACCTTGAGGCCGGGCTCCTGGATCACGCGCTTGGGATCGCCGAACTGCAGCACCAGCGCCTGCTGCTGCTGCGGGACCGTGAACAGCGCGCCCCAGGCGACGATGATGAGGGCGACGACGGCGGCGCCGAGCGCGCCCATGAACTGGCGGCTCATGGCTTCTTCTCCTCGGCCTTCTTTTTCAGCTCGGGCAGCGGCAGGTACGGCAGCACGCCGCCGGTCCCGCCGGCCTTGTTGTCGATGACGACCTTCTGCGCGCCGCGCAGGATCTCTTCCAGCGTCTCGAGGTAGATGCGCTGGGTCGTCACGTCCTTGTTGACCTTGTAGGCCTCGTAGATCGACTTGAAGCGCTGCGCGTCACCGTTCGCCCGCGCCACCACCTCTTCGCGGTAGGCGCGCGCTTCCTGGATCAGCTTCTCGGCCTCGCCTCGGGCGCGCGGCACCACGTCGTTGCGGTAGGCGTCGGCCTCGTTGCGCAGGCGCTCCTTGTCGGCGCGGGCGCGCTGCACCTCGTTGAAGGCGTCGACCACCTGGCTCGGCGGATCGACTTCGAGCAGCTGCACCTGGCGGATCTCGATGCCGGCCTTGTACTCGTCCAGCAGGCGCTGCAGCAGCTCGACCGTCTGCTGCTCGATCTGGGCGCGGCCTTCGGTGAAGACCGTCTGAATCGGCTTCTGGCCGACGGACTCGCGCAGCGCCGATTCCGCGGCGGCCTTCACGGTCGCTTCCGGCTGGCGCACGTTGAAGACGTACTGGCCCGCGTCCTTCACGCGCCAGAACACGACGAACTTGATGTCGACGATGTTCTCGTCGCCGGTCAGCATCAGGGCCTCGTCCTGGACGTCGCGGCGCTGGCCGGAGCGGCTGGCGTTCGATCCGTCGGACGACCGGAATCCCACCTCGATGCGGTTCTCGCGCGTGACATTAGGCGTCAGCACGGATTCGATCGGCTTCGGCAGGTGATAGTTGAGGCCGGGGGTCGCGGTGCGGACCCACTCGCCAAAACGCAGGACCACGCCCTGCTCGTCCGGCGCGACGCGATAGAAGCCGCTGGCGAGCCAGAGGACGAGACCGATCAGGATGGCGAAGCCGACGCCGCGGGCGCCGCCGACGCCGCCGGGGAAGATCCGGCGCATGCGGTCCTGGCCCTTGCGGAGGATGTCCTCCAGGTCAGGCGGCTGCATGCCACCCGGGCCGCGACCGCCCCACGGGCTCTTCGGCCCGCCGCTGCCGCCGCCCGAACCCCACGGGCCGCCGCTATTGCCGCCGCCGCCCCAGGGCCCGCCGCCCCCCTGATTCTGCCAAGGCATTGCCCCTGCTCCTCTTCCGCCCGGCTTTTGGAAGTCTGTGGTATTGCCGGGGGCCACACGCATATTGTGACAACCCCCTCCTATTCAAGCGCAAACGGCCGGATCGACCGATGACCCAAGTGACCGAAGCCACCGTTCTCGAAGCTTTGAAGCGCGTCCAGGACCCGGATCACGGGCAGGACGTCGTCTCGCTGGGCATGGTCCAGGGCGTCGCGGTCAAAGGCGGTCACGTACATTTCACCTTGCAGGTCGAGCCGGAGCGCGGCCCGAAGCTGGAGCCGCTCCGGAAAGCCGCCGAGAAGGCGGTCGAGGCGATGGCGGGCGTGCTCTCGGTGACCGCCGTGCTGACCGCGGACAAGCCGGGCGGCCGCGCCCCGGCGCAGGGCGGACATTCGCACGCTCATGGCCACGGGCATGCGCACGGGCACGCGCAGGGAGGCCAGCAGCAGCCGAACAAGCCGCTGATCCCGGGCGTGAAGACCATCGTCGCGGTCGCCTCGGGGAAAGGCGGCGTCGGCAAGTCGACCACCGCCGTCAACCTGGCGCTGGCCCTCAAGCAGAAGGGCCTCAAGGTCGGCATCCTCGACGCCGACATCTACGGCCCCTCGCTGCCGCGCATGATGGCGATCACCGGCAAGCCCGACACCAAGGACGGCAAGGTGCTGGAGCCGAAGGAGGGCTACGGCGTCAAGACCATGTCGATCGGCTACCTGATCGCCGAGGACACGCCGATGATTTGGCGCGGGCCGATGGTGATGAGCGCGATCGAGCAGATGCTGCGCGACGTCAACTGGGGCGAGCTCGACATGCTGGTGGTCGACCTTCCTCCCGGAACCGGCGACGCTCAGCTGACCATGGCGCAGCGCGTGCCGCTTTCGGGCGCGGTCATCGTCTCGACGCCGCAGGACATCGCGCTGCTCGATGCGCGCAAGGGCCTCGGCATGTTCCGCAAGGTCGACGTGCCGGTGCTCGGCATCGTCGAGAACATGAGCTACTTCCTCTGCCCGCATTGCGGCGAGCGCAGCGACATCTTCGCCCATGGCGGCGCGCGTCGCGAGGCCGACCGCCTCGGCTGCGAGTTCCTCGGCGAGGTCCCGCTCGACATCGCGATCCGCGAGACCTCCGACCAGGGCTACCCGATCGTGATCTCGAAGCCCGATCACCCGCAGGCGAAGATCTACCGCCAGATCGCCGACCGCGTCTGGGCCAAGCTCACCGGCGAGGCTCCAGCGAACCGCCCGGCGCCGAGGATCGTGGTGAGCTGAGGCATGGATTCGGCGTCCGACATCGACTGGCGGCTGAGGATCCACCCACTCCTAAGGGCAGCGAACATCCGGCAGGTCGCCTATGTGCCGGATGCGGGCCACACCAAGCTGATCGAGGCGTGCCACGCCGATCCGTCGATGAAGGCGGTCGTCTTGACCAACGAGGCCGAAGGCATGGGCGTGCTGGCCGGGGCCTGGCTCGGCGGCGAGCGCGGCGCGATGCTGATGCAGTCTTCGGGCGTCGGCAACTGCATCAACGCGCTGAGCCTGACCACGCTCTGCCGCTTCCCGTTCCTGGCGCTGATCACGATGCGGGGCGAGTGGGGCGAGTTCAACGGCTGGCAGGTGCCGATGGGCCAGAACACCGAGGCCTCGCTCAAAGGTGCCGGCGTGATCGTGCAGCGCTGCGAAGATCCCGACGACGTGGCGCCGACGGTCGAGGCTGCGGCCCATCTCGCCTTCGACAGCGAGGTCGCGGTCGCAGTCCTGCTCTCGCAGCGCCTCATCGGCCGGAAGAAATTCTGATGGGCCTCGATCGCAGGGAAGCGGTGAAGCGGCTCCTCGCCGATCGCGGCGAGATGCTGGTCGTCTCCGGCCTCGGATCGCCGACCTACGACGTGGCGGCGGCCGGCGAGGACGACCGCAATTTCTATCTCTGGGGCGCGATGGGATCGACGGCGCCGATCGGGCTCGGCCTGGCCCTGGCGCAGCCGTCGCGGCGCGTGCTGGTCGTCACCGGCGACGGCGAGCTGCTGATGGGCTTAGGCGCGCTCGCTTCGATCGCCGCGCAGCGGCCGGCCAACCTCGCGATCGTCGTGCTCGACAACGAGCGCTATGGCGAGACCGGCATGCAGAAGAGCCATACCGCGCACGGCACCGACCTCGCCGCGATCGCCCAAGGGTGCGGCTTCCCGATCACCGCGACGATCACCGACGAGTCCGACCTCGACCGCGTCGTCCGCGAGATCCGAGGCGGCCAGGGTCCTATGCTGGTCGTGCTCAAGATCACCGCAGGCGAGGCGCCGCGTGTGCTGCCGAGCCGCGACGGCGTCGACGTCAAGAACCGCTTCCGCCGCGCGATCGGACTCTAGGCCGACTCGGCCCGGTCATCGGGTTATCATCCGGGCGTCACGTGCCCGGATCACACTCGCGATCGAGCATACGAAGAGGAAGCACGCATGCCGCCCCTGCTGGACGAGGTCCGTTCGCTGTCGCGCCGCGGCCTGCTGAAAGGCGCTTCGGCGAGCGCGCTGCTGGCCGCCCTGATGCCGGCGGCCTCGCGCAGCGTCTGGGCCAATCCGGTGTTCGCGGGCAATCCTTTCACGCTCGGCGTCGCCTCGGGCGACCCGCTGCCCGACGGCGTCGTGCTGTGGACGCGGATCGCGCCCGATCCCCTCAACGGCGGCGGCATGCCGATGCAGGCGGTATCGGTCACCTGGGAGGTGGCCTCGGACGACCGCATGCGGAGCATCGTGCAGAGCGGCGAGGCGCTGGCCCGCCCGGAGCTCGGCCACAGCGTCCATGTCGAGGTCGGCGGCCTCGAGCCGGCGCGGCCCTATTGGTATCGCTTTCGCGTCGGCCGCGAGGCGAGCCGGGTCGGGCGCACGAAGACCGCACCGGCGCCGGGGGCGATGTCCGCCGCCCTCCGCTTCGCCAATGCCGGCTGCCAGCGCTACGAGGACGGCTACTTCACGGCCTGGCGCCATCTCGCGCGTGAGGAGCTCGATTTCGTCTTCCACTACGGCGACTACATCTACGAGTACCGGGCGCGCAACGGCACGGCGCCGACCGTGCGCGAGACCCTGGGCGACGAGATCTACACGCTCGGCGACTATCGCAACCGCTACGCCCTCTACAAGCGCGACGCCGACCTTCAGGCCGCGCACGCGGCGCATCCGTTCCTCTCCAGCTTCGACGACCACGAGGTCGACAACAACTGGGCCGGCGAGATCAGCGAGGAGGACGGTTCGGGCGCCTCCCCGGCGGTGCCGCCGGAGTATTTCGCGCTCCGCAAGCAGATGGCCTTCCACGCCTGGTACGAGAACATGCCGGTGCGCCAGGCCCAGCTGCCGCGAGGACCGGCGATCGCCGCCTACCGCACGCTCCGCTATGGCCAGCTCGCCCAGATCAACGTGCTCGACACGCGCCAGTATCGCGACGACCAGCCCTGCGGCGACGGCACCAAGGAAGCCTGCCCGGCGCTCCTGAATCCCAACGCGCAGATGCTGGGGCCCGATCAGGAGCGCTGGCTGTTCGACGGGCTGGCCAGGTCGGACACGACCTGGAACGTGCTGGCACAGCAGGTGATGATGATGCGCCGCGACGTCTCGACCGGCACCAACGCGCCGCAGTTCTCGATGGACAAGTGGGACGCCTATCCGGCGGCGCGCGACCGGCTCATGCGCCATCTCGAGGCGGCGCGCGTGAAGGGCCTGGTCGTGCTGACCGGCGACATCCACAACGCCTGGGCCGGCGACCTGAAGGCTGACTTCCTGAATCCGGCGAGCGCCACGCTCGGCACCGAGTTCATCGCCACCTCGATCTCGACCAACGGCGACGGCTTCGACATCGACGAACCGCGCCGCCGCCTGCTCGACCGCAACCCGCATCTGAAGTTCTTCAACAACCGCCGGGGATACGCCGTGCACGAGGCGACGAAGGACCGGATGGTCGTGCGTTTCCGCGCCGTCGACAGCGTCTCGCAGCCGGGGGCACCGCTCGTCACCAAGGCGAGCTACGCGGTCGAGGCGGCGAAGCCCGGCGTCGTCGACGCTTAGGCCGGCTGCAGCTTCGGCTCGACCGGCAGGCGGTTCTCGCGGATCGTGAAGACCATCAGGCCGGCGCTGATCGCGACCGCGATCGAGGCGAGCCACACCGCGTCGTACTGCGCATAGAGATCATAGAGGATGCCGGCCATGAAGGCGCCGGCCGCGCCGCCGAGTGCGTGCCCGGCCGAGAGCAGGCCCATCGCCAGGCCCATGATCCGCTTGCCGAGATGGGATGCGACCAGGCTCGCGGTCGGCGGCACGGTCGAGTAGTCGAAGATGCCGAAGGCGACGGCGAAGATGAACAGCATCTGGATATCACCGGCGATCCGCATCAGGAGCAGGAAGCAGAGGCCGCGGCCGATATAGATCATGCCCAGCAGCAGCGGCCGGTTCATGCGGTCGGTGAGGTAGCCCGACAGCGTCATCGCCAGCATGTTGACGCCGGCGAGCACGCCGTAGGCGGTGGCGCTGGTCAGCGGCGGGAAGCCGCAGGAGATCGCGTAGGGAATCAGGTGCACCTCGACCGTGCCCGAGGTGGTGAATCCGCAGATCACGAAGCTCCAGAACAGCGCGTGGAAGACCGGGCTCGTGAACAGGAACCTGAGCCGCTCGCCCAGCGGCGCCTGCGCCTCCTGCGGCGTCTTCGACTGCGCCATGATCGCGTCGCGGCTGGGGATCAGGAAGTAGAGGATCGGCGCCACCACCAGCGCCGCCGCCGCCAGGTACATGTAGCCGACGCGCCAGCCCGACGACTGCAGAAGCAGCGCCAGCATCGGCACGATGACGAGCTGGCCGGCGGTCAGTCCCGCGGTCGCGATTCCGGTGGCGAGCCCGCGGTTCTTCTCGAAGAACCAGGCCAAGGTCGGCGCGATCGTGTGGTTGCCGAAGAAGCCGAAGCCCAGCGCCGTGACGATGCCGAAGGTGACGAAGAACGCCGCCTGCGATTCGATCATCGCGGTCAGCGCGGTGCCGACCGTGATCAGCAGCATGCCGGCGACCAGCAGCGGGCGCGGGCCGAAGCGATCCTGGAAGTTGCCGGCGAGCGGCGCCACGGTCGCGACCGAGATCAGCATCATCGCGCCGACGAAGGAGACGAAGCCGCGCGTCCAGCCGAGCTCGGCCTCCCAGGTCGGCATCACCAGGCCGATGGTGCCGCGGGCCGACGCGGTCAGCGCCAAGCCTAGGAAGCAGAGGACGACGATGGTCCAGCCGCGGCGGTCGCGATCGGTCATGGGGGGATCTTTCGGTCGCTTCAGCCAAACGGGCTCGGGGGAGCCGGATGGGACACCCGCGAGGTCCCGGCCCGCAAGCGAGATTTCGGCATGGGGCGCATGAGCGGGGGTAATGGGTGGGAAGCCCCGCGCGCGACGCGCCTTCGCCCCCCTCCCTCGCGTCGTACGCGGGGGAGGGTTGGGGTGGGGGCGCAGGCTCGCTGTATCGACCGGACTCGAAGTTTCGAAGACGAGCCTCGGCCCACCTACCTTGCCAAGCCCCCACCCTAACCCTCCCCCGACTTCGTCGAGGGAGGGGACACGAGGTGTGTTTCGCCTCTTTTCTACTCCGCCGGGCCGAAAGGCCTGGTCGGCGGAGCGAGCTCCTGGAAGTCGGTCGCGCCTTCGTCGCCATGGATCACGTAGCTCTTGCCGAGCTCCGGGTAGTCGATGATGTCCATGTCCGGCCGGCTGCCACCGACGAGATAGACGGCGGTCCTCTCGAACGGGTTCGTCATCAGGTGCGCCACCGACGGCACCGGGAAGGCGACGAAGTCGCCGGCATCGAGGCGCGTGTCCTTGCCGTCGATCCTGCAGACCGCCGAGCCGTCGAGGATGTAGACCCATTCCTCCTCGACGCGGTGCGCGTGATAGGCGAAGGACTGCTTGCCGGGTTCCAGCCTCACGATGCTGACGCCGGCCTGCTTCAATCCCGAGCGAAGCCCGAGACGGAAGATGCTGAAGGCCGATCCCGGATTGAGCCGCTGGGTGAAGGCCTGCGCCTTCTCCTGCATCTCGGCCGGGCGGAAGATCACCGCCGGCTTGCGTGTCCCCGTCATTGATAGAGCGTCGGCGACAGCACGCGGTCGGCGGCGATCAGGTCGTCGGCGACCTTCTTCACCGCCGGGCGCGCGCCCACCCGCGCGTACCACGCCGCCAGCTTCGGATGCGCGTCGAAGCGCGGTCCCTTCAGGCGCTGCGCGAAGATCAGCGCCATGAACATGCCGATGTCGGCATAGGAGAAGTCGCCCATCAGGTAGTCGCCGTCGCCGATGCGCTTCTCGACCGTGCCGTAGTGCTCCAGCAGCGCCAGCTCGCCGCGCTTGCCGTTCTCCTCTTCCTTTCTCCGCGTCTCGGCATCGGTCGGCGGCACGCTCCGGTGCATGATCGGGCGCACCGCCGGCAGCAGGATGTCGTCGGCGAACAGCTCCAGCATCCGGGCCCGCGCACGATCTTTCGGGTCCTTCGGCCACAGCGGCGGCTCGGGGTACGCCTCCTCCAGGTATTCGAAGATCAGCGTCGAATCGAAAAGCGTGAGGTCGCCATCGACAAGGACCGGCACCTGCGCCTTCGGGTTGGCAGCGAGCACGTTCGGGTGCTTCGGCGAGTAGCCCGCGCCTTGCGTGAACGGCACCATGATGCGCTCGAACTCGATGCCCTTCTCACCAAGCGCGATCTCGGCCTTGCGCGCGAACATGCTGATCGGACCGGAGTAGAGCGTGATCACTTAGGGGGTCCTTCGTTTCCAGCCTGGGGGGTAGTCCTCGACGATGCCGTCGGCATCGAAGGCGACCTCGGCGGTGAAGCCGGGGCTCGCGTAGCGATAGCGCCGCGCCGGCTCGGCCGGGTCGAGGCGCGTGTAGTCCTGGCTCATCGGCGAAACCGTAAGCGCGGGCAGCTTCACATAGACGACGCGGAACGGCCGGGTCTCGTTCGGCGCAAGGCGAAGCCGCCTGATCGCCTGGGTGTTGGTCAGCGGCGTCGCCGAGATGTCGATGTCGTCGGCACCGGCGAGATCGGCACGGACGACACCGTCGGCCTTCCACCCCGCGGCGTCGCGCGCAATCTCCAGCCTGCGATGCGCCCCGCCCTGCGTCAGATCGAACGAAGCTCCGAGAGTGCGTCAGTCCTTGGTCAGCTCGAGACGGTAGCGGAGCGCGATCAGCCCCGCGGCGTCGTCGAGCAGCACCAGGCTCTCGACTCGGATTCCGCCCGTTCCGGCATCGAGCACGAGATGCTCGAGGCCCGGGCGATCCAGGCGTTCCCAGACGATGTCGCGCCTCATCGCCTCAGCTCCTTCCAGGACGGCCACGCCGTCTCGACGCCGATGTCGCGGGCGAAGCGCGGGTCGACCGAGAGACAGTCGCGCAGAAGCCGCCGGGCGGCGCGGGTGTCGCGCCGCCCGGCGAGCCATGCCCGCCAGCCACGCGGAGGCTTAACCCGCGGCCGGAGGGCAAAGCTGCCGTCGAAGACCATTGCTGATTCGGCGCCTACTCGGCGGCGCTGCAATGCGCCTCGATGCGGTAGCCGTCCGGATCGATGATGAAGGCGGCGTAGTAGGTCGGCCCGTAGTTCGGGCGCAGCCCCGGCTTGCCGTTGTCGCGCCCGCCGGCCTTGAGGCCCGCCGCGTGGAAGGCGTCCACGGACTTCCGTGTCGGCGCCACGAAGCAGAAATGCAGGCCGGACGCCATGTCCTCCTTCACCGGCTTGTCGGTCTGGCCGAGCCAGAGCTGGATCGCCTCCTTGCCGTAGCCCGCATCGGTGCCCTTGGCGTATTTCGAGACGTATCCCAGCGGCTTCAGCGTCGCGTCGTAGAAACGCTTGGATGCCTCGATGTCCTTCACGCCGATGGAAACATGGTCGAACATTCTCTTCTTCTCCTCTTGGGTTGAATTCAGACGCGCCAGAAAGGCTTTGAGGATTCGCGCACCGCATCGCCGCGGCTGATGCCGAGATCCTTCAGCATGTGGGTCGACATCTCGGCCAGCATCCGGCGCTCGCGGGCGCGCCGTTCCCAGCTGGCGAGCATGTCCGACAGGTGCGCCAGCACCTGCAGCGGGCTCGAAAGCGACAGCCGCGAGGTCGTGCGGACGCGTCGGCCGAGGCCGATCGAAAGGCGATCAGGCATTTTTTATCTCCGTTCCTTGTAGACGTCAGATGTCGGCGTCGAACCGGCGGCCGAGATAAAGATCGAGATCGGGGCCGGCGGGATTCGCGAGCACGTCCGCGAGCCAGGCGCGGCGCTCGAAGTCGATGATGCCGAGCTCGTAGACGCATCCGGCGCCCGGCTCGGCGAGCTTCTTCATCTGCTTCGGCTCGTGCTTTGGGCCGACGAACATGCGCTGGTGCAGCTCGTTCACCGAGGCCCACCAGTAGACGATGCCGATCGAGGCGGTCAGCGCGTCATGGACGATGATGAAGCCGATGCCGGTCCGTTCCTCGCCCGTCGCGTCCTTCGGCAGCACGTCACCGGCGATGTCCAAGGTCGCTTCGACCAGCTCCGGCCGCGCGGTCTGACCGAGCAGCGAGATCCCGTAGACCTTCATCTTCCAGTCGCCGAGATCCTGGCGGCGGATGAAGCGCAGATGGCGCGGCCGGTAGGGCCGCTGGGCCAGCATGTCCATCCCCTGGGCAGGGGGTCGGTCGGGCGCCGCGGTCATCGTCTCTCTCCTTCGTCGGATCAGAGAATAATCCCCGGCTCCTGACAGCATCATGTCAGGTATTGCCGAAAAAATTTCAGATTGCCTGGGATTTCTGAGGATATCTCTGTCATCATTCCGGAATGACGAGGATCGAGAGAGGCTTCGCCATCCTGCTTATCCTGAGCGACGGCCGCCTGGTCACGGCGCCGGAGCTGGCGGAGCGTTTCGAGGTCTCGGTCCGGACCATCTATCGCGACATGGAGATGCTGAGCGCGACCGGCGTGCCGGTCTATGCGGAGCGCGGCGTCGAGGGCGGCTTCCGGCTGATGGAGGGGTTCTTTCTTCCGCCAGTCTCCTTCGCGCGCGACGAGGCGGTCGCGGTGCTGATGGGCCTGGCGCTGGCGCGCGGGCTCCGCGTGCCGCCGTTTCCCGAGAAGCTCGAAAGCGCCGAGCAGAAGCTGGTCGCGGTCCTGCCGGAACGGATGCGCGCGCTGCTGACCGAAACGCGCCGCCTGATCGGCTTCGAGGGACGGCCGCTCGATGCCTTCCATCCGGAAGAGCCAGCGAAGGGCGCGACGCCCGAGGCCGCGCATGCGACCGAGACGCGCGCGGTCGAGACCTTCCTCAAATCCGTGCTCGACGGAACCCAGGTGCGCTTCACCTATCGCTCCACCTACCGCCGCGGCGACAACGAGCCGCCGGTCGAGGCCGAGCCGCAGGGCCTCTTGTGGGACCGCGACCGCTGGTACCTGATCGGCAACAAGATCGGCAACACGCGCTCCGGCGGCCAGCGCTTCTGGCGCGCCGACCGCGTCGTCGACATGGAATCGACGACGCTGAAGGCGAAGCCGACGCCCGACTTCGACGTCCGCCGGCACCTGGGAAGACGCTGGCTCGCCGACGCGATGAAGGCCTGGGCCAAATCCTCGCCGGTGAAGATCCGCATGACGCCGAAGCAGGCCGAGCGGCTCAGCCTCGACTGGTTCTTCAGCTTCGGCCATTTCGAGAAGACCGGCGACGACGAGGTGATGATGACCTACGGCGAGGTCGAACCGGCCTATGTGCTCGAGCTCGTGCGCTGGCTCGGCCCCGGCGCCGAGATCGTCGACCCGCCCGAGTGGCGCGACCGGATGAAAGACGAGCTGAAGACGATGCTGGCGGCGTATGGATGACGAAGGGGCAAGGCTCTAGAAAGCCCCCTCCCCCGGCTCCGCGGGGGGAGGGACGGGGTGGGGGCCGAGCGAAGCGAGGATTGTCGCCAGCACACCTTCGATATTCGTCATCGCTTCGTTGTTCCAGAACCGCAGCACACGCCAGCCACTCGAGATCAGCTTGCGATCTCGCGTCTCATCACTCGGGGAACCCGAGTGCTGTCCGCCATCGAGCTCGATCGCAAGCTTCGCCTCGACGCAGGCAAAGTCGACCGTATAGGGCGGGATCGGATGCTGACGGCGAAATCTCCAGCCGCCGAGCTTTTGCTCTCGAATACGTGCCCAAAGGCGCCGCTCCGCGTCCGTCATCGCTGAACGCAACCGACGGGCCTGCTTCCTGTCCTTGCCGGAGAGTCGCGCCATGAGGAGAGCATGGCGACGTCGAGATTGGGCGGCAACGCCCCCACCCCGTCCCTCCCCCACTCCGCGGGGGAGGGAGTAAGAGGCGAGGCTGCCGCTACTCGCTGCGTCCCAGCTGCGCCATCAGCTCGCGCCATTCGCGCTTGGAGAGGCCGGATTCTTCCTGCGTCGTGGTGCGGCCCTCGATCAGGCCCTTCACGATGTCCCAGCCCTTGGCCGACAGGCTCACGCCCTTCAAGCGATACTGCTCGAACGCCTCGTAGGTCCAGGGGACCCAGCGCTTCACGATGTCGAGCATCGCCTCCGCATAGACGCGGATCTCGTACTGCGCGTGCGGGTCGGCGCGGAGCGAGAGGAAGTTCAGCAGGTTCAGGAGATCGGTCTTCCAGTACCACTGCGTGTAGTAGTTGAGCGTCAAGTTCATCCGCGCGAGCTCGCGCGCGAGGCCCTGGCGCTTGTCGTCGATGACCGCTCCCGCCTCGTCGACGTTCATCATCTTCTGGTAATGCGCGTAGACCTGCTCGGCATCGTCCTTGAGCAGCTTCATCACCTCTGCCGCTTCTGAGCCCTCGAGCACGTCGCCACGGCCCTGGCGGTTGATCTCGGACTGCACGCCGAGCTGCGCCGGCGCCGGCATGTAGAACTCGCGGTCGAGGATCGAATAGCGCGCCGAGTACTCGTTCACGTTCGCGGTGCGGTGGCGGATCCACTGGCGCGCCACGAAGATCGGCAGCTTCACGTGCAGCTTGATCTCGCACATCTCGAACGGCGTCGAGTGGCGATGGCGCATCAGGTACTGGATGAGGCCGCGATCCTCGCTGACCTTCTTGGTGCCGCGCCCGTAGGAGACGCGCGCCGCCTGCACCACCGCCGCATCGTCGCCCATGTAGTCGATGACGCGGAGCAGGCCGTGGTCAAGCACCTCGATGGGCTTGTAGAGGATCTCCTCCAGCGCCGGCACGGTGGGCCTGAGGGTCGGCTGGGTCTGGGAACGGAGCGCCTCGATCTCGCGCGCCTGCTCAGGCGAAAGGGGCATCAGCCCGTCCTTAAAAGAAACACTGCGAAGGGGCGCGGAGAGTAGCCGGCCGCCTACCCAGGCGGTAGGCCGGCGGTAAACGTCCGTCTTCCAAGGGCTTCCGTCGCCCCTGGAGCGCCCGTGCCGCTGCGGCCGGCCACCCGATTCGGTTCTAGTCGTCGATCTTGCAGACGATGCCGTGGCGATACTTCGCGGTGCCGGACTTCACCGGCGGGCCGGGCACGAAAGTCTCGTCGAGCAGGCGCAGCTCGATAATGCGCGGCAGCTCGAAGTTCCGGGGGCTGGGCTCGCGGCGGTTCGCCAATTCCTGCCGGCCGGTGACTTCCAGCGTGCCGTCGTCCTTCGGATAGAGCGCATGCGGATGGAAGACGCGCCACTTCTCGGGATGGCCATAGCCTGCGGTCGAGTCGTAGCGGAGCTCGACCTTGCGGCGGCCCTTGATCGCCTGGACGAGGAGCTTCCGGTTGCGCGTCATCCGAAGCCGAACGACACCGGGCCGGCCCGGTTCCTGAAAACGAAAGCGGCGCCCGAGGGCGCCGCTTCCTGTGGAGACTGGAGGGTCTCCCGGCGTCAGGCGACGCCGCGATCCTTGAAGTAGGCGAGCGCCTTGGTCCAGCCGTCCTGCGCCTTGTCGGCGCGGTAGGTCGGGCGGTAGTCGGCGTGGAAGCCGTGCGGCGTGTCCGGGTAGGTGATGATGTTCGACGGATTGCCGGCCGTCCTGAGCGCGGCCCGCATCTTGTCGACGGTGTCGTTCGGGATGCCCTGGTCGGCGCCGCCGTAGAGGCCGAGCACCGGGATCTTCAGCTGCTCGACGATGTCGATCGGGTTCTTCGGCTGCAGCTCCGTGCCGGGCCGCACCAGCGGGCCGTACCAGGCGACCGCGCCGCGCACGCGCGGGTTATGGGCGGCGTACATCCACGTCATGCGGCCGCCCCAGCAGAAGCCGGTGACGCCGAGACGGCTGGCGTCGCCCTTGCCGGTCGCCGCGGCCCAGGCGGCGGCGGAATCGAGATCGGCATAGACCTGGGCGTCCGGCACCTTGTTGACGATGGCGAGGACCGCCTGGATGTCCGGGGCCTTGGTGGTGTCGCCCTGGCGGCCGTGCAGATCCGGCGCGACCGCAAGGTAGCCGGCCTTGGCGAAGCGGCGGGCGACGTCCTTGATGTGCTCGTGCACGCCGAAGATTTCCTGGATCACCAGGATCACCGGGAACGGACCGCCCGATGCCGGCATCGCGTAGTAGCCGTAGATCGGGCCGTTCGGCGTCGGGATCGAGGCGTCGCCGGCCATCAGGCCGTTGGCGTCGGTGGTGACGACGGACTGCGCCTGGATCGGCTGGGCCGCGAGCGCGAAGCCGGCGCCGACCGTGGTGGCGGCAACGAAGCCGCGGCGCGACACGTGGGTCTTGGGAAAAAGGCTCTTGATGTCGTCCATGACTTCGATCCTCCTCGGATTTCTTGGATAGGACGCCCCCTGGAAGCGGCGATTGTGTACGCGCGTTCAATTGCCCGCAAGCGCGATCCCGCCCGCTCACGCGAATGCTAGCAACGATATGAAGAGGTTACGCGGCCGGCCGCGGGACAGCGACCTGCGGCTTTCCGGGAGGACATGGCCTGCGGCCAAGGCGCCGATAGATCTGGCGCAAGGCCGCCTCGTCCGTGCCGATGTCCTGCCGGAGACGATCGGCCAGGTCGGCGCGGCGAGCGAGAACCGAGTCCGCGGACGCAGGCAGGCCCGATGCATGCGCATCGAGCCACGCCGGATCCGCCATATCGGCAAGGACCGCGGCGGCGAGGCGGCGCACCTCGGCCTCGCTGGTGAACCCGCCGATGCCGAGCTGCAGCTTGATCGTGCGGGTGCAGGTCTTCAGGAAGCGAAGCGAAAGGCCCAGCGGCTCGATGAACGGCCCGACCGTCTCCTCGACGATGGCGCTCGTCGACGATGCGTCGGCCGCGTCCCGGCTCTGCCGGCGAAACAGGAGCGCACCGGCTTCCTCGCGGCCGAGCGCGGGAAGACGGAGAGGCAGCTGAACCGCTTCCGCCAGAAGATCGCCGCCATCCGTCCGGTCCAAGGTGCGGATCTGATGGACCGCGGCGAGCGCCGCCGCGACGCGGCGGTCGTCGCAGGCGACGAAGACGATGCAGCCGGCACCCGCCAGGCAGCGGACCGCCTCGACCAGCTCGGCGGTGCGCTCGGGCGTGCAGCGGTCGAGGTTGTCGATGAGGAAGACGAGCTTGCGGCGCACCGAGATCGCCATCGCCGCGAGATCGCGGCAGAGCGCCTGGGGATCAGAGGCAGAGGCCTTCGCGATCGCCGCGCGGGAACTGGCGAGCCTGAGGAGCAGCGGCGCCAGCCTGACCGCCAGCGGCAAGCCGGCCGCGACCCACGGCGCCACATGCAGGATCAGGCCGACCGGATACCATTCCATGATGTAGCGGACCGCGCGCACCTCCTCGCCGGCCTTGGCGGTTCGCCAGGCGTGGTAGACGTCGTCCAACATCTGCCAGCTGAGGCTCGGATCGACGACGAGGGCCAGCGCGGTCAGCACGAGGAGTGCTGCAAGCCCGTAGAGCCACGGGTGGTCGGAGATCCAGAGCAGCACCCGGAGCATGCGACGCGAACGGATGCCGAGGAAGCGCGCCGTCAGGCGCTCCATCGCGCGGTCGCGAAGATGCACATAGACATTGTCGGCCGCCGGGATCGCCGCCGGATCGATCGAGACGCGGGCGTAGCGGTCGACCGGCAGCGCGCTTCGGATCGCCTGCAGCAGTGTCGATCTTCCCGAGCCCGATGGCCCGTAGAGGCCGACCGCGATGGAGCCCGCCTCGACCATCGCCGCCACCGTCGCGGCGATACGATCGAATCCGAGCGCGGGCACCGCCGGCGGGACATCCGGCAGGACGACCAGATCATCCTGCACGAAGGCGGCGCCGGCGCCGCCTGCCCGACCGGACTCTGCGGCACGCACAGGCGCCGGAATGGTGCCGGAATCCGAATTCACCGCCCTGCCCCCGATCAGGCAATGCGACCTCCGACAGCGGAGGAGCACGCCCGACGCGGTATCAGAACACAGCTCGGACGGACGATGCCAGAGGCTGAGATTCTTCCTGACCAGACGGCCGGGGCCGTCTCGCGCTTCAGCGCCTCGCGCCGCGACGGCTGGCGCGCTTGGCGGCCATCGGCGTGCGCTGGTCCTGCTCGTCGAACAGCTCGGCCAGCTTCTCCATCATCGTGCCGCCGAGCTGCTCGGCGTCGACGATGGTGACGGCGCGGCGATAGTAACGCGTGACGTCGTGGCCGATGCCGATCGCGACCAGCTCGACCGGCGAGCGGGTCTCGATTTCCTGGATCACCTCGCGGAGGTGACGCTCCAGGTAGTTGCCGGGATTGACCGACAGCGTGGAGTCGTCGACCGGCGCGCCGTCGGAGATCACCATCAGGATGCGGCGCTGCTCGGTGCGGGCCATCAGACGGTTGTGCGCCCACAGCAGCGCCTCGCCGTCGATGTTCTCCTTCAGGATGCCTTCACGCAGCATGAGGCCGAGGCTCTTGCGCGCGCGCCGCCAGGGCGCGTCGGCGGGCTTGTAGATGATGTGGCGGAGATCGTTGAGGCGGCCCGGGTTCGCGGGCTTGCCCGACGCGATCCAGCGCTCGCGCGACTGGCCGCCCTTCCACGCCCGCGTGGTGAAGCCCAGGATCTCGACCTTCACGCCGCAACGCTCGAGCGTGCGGGCCAGGATGTCGGCGCTCATCGCCGCGATCGTGATCGGCCGGCCGCGCATCGAGCCCGAATTGTCGATCAGCAGCGTGACGACAGTGTCGCGGAATTCGGTGTCGAGCTCGACCTTGTATGACAGCGCATGCGTCGGGTTGACGACGACGCGCGCCAGCCGGCCGGCATCGAGCAGGCCTTCCTCGAGGTCGAACTGCCAGGAGCGGTTCTGCTTCGCCATCAGGCGGCGCTGCAGGCGGTTGGCGAGCTTTCCGATCACGCCCTGCAGATGCGAGAGCTGCTGGTCGAGGAGCTGGCGAAGCCGCGAGAGCTCGTCCGGATCGCAGAGCCCGTCGGCGACCACGACCTCGTCGAACTCGGCGGTGAACGGCTTGTAGAGATCGAGGTCGCTGGGCGCGTTGCGGCCATGCATCTGCGGCATGCCGGGATTGCCCGGCTGCTCGTCGCCCATGCCGGGCTGCATCTCGCCGTCGGCTTCCTCGGCCCCGTCCTCGCCGTCCTCGGCCGGCTGCATGTCCGGCGCCATGGTCTGCGAGGCGTCGGATTCGGAGGCGCCGCGCTGGCCGGCTTCCGAGTTCGGGTCCTGGCTCTCGGAGTCTTCGCCGCCCTCTTCCTCGTTCGGATCGTCCTCGAGCTCCGCCTCCTCGGCGGATTCGAGATCGAGATCCTGGATCAGCTGGCGGACCCAGTGCTGGAACTTCTCCTGATCCTCGACCGAGCGGTGCATCTCGCGGAAGTCCGCGCCGCACTTGGATTCGATGAACGGCCGCCACAGGTCGACCACGTGGCGCGCGGAGGCCGGCGGACGCACGCCGGTCAGCGCCTCGCGAGTGAGCAGGCGCACGACCTCGACCAGCGTCGCATCCGATCGCTCGGTGATCCGCTCGAAGCCCTTCTTGCGATAGCGCTGCTCGAGGGCGGCGGTCAGGTTCTCCTGCACGCCGGCCATGCGGTTCGAGCCGATCGATTCGCAGCGGGTCTGCTCGACCGCTTCGTAGATCGAGCGCGCCATCTGGCCCTGCGGCATGCGCTTGGCATGCAGCGCGCGATTGTGATGGCGGACCTTGAGCGCGATCGAGTCCGCTTCGCCGCGGACATGCGCCACTTCGCCGGAGGTGAGGTTGCGGGTCGGCTGCGGCACGCGAGCGCGGTTGCCCGAGAGCCCCGGCGGCTCCGCGCCGAAGGCGACCTCGATGTCGTCGCGATGCGACATCGCGCGAAGCGTCGCGGCGGTCGATTGCTTGAAGTTCTCGACCGCCGCCTCGTCGGCGTTGCGGTTCGGCGCGCTCATCGACGTCTCTTCGATCTCAGACGAGGTTCGCCTTCACGCCCGACTCCGGCAGCTCGGTGCCGAAGCAGCGCTGATAGTACTCGGCGACGGTCGCCCGCTCCATCTCGTCGCACTTGTTGAGGAACGTGAGACGGAACGCGAAGCCGATGTCGCCGAAGATGCGGGCGTTCTCGGCCCACGTCATCACCGTGCGCGGGCTCATGACGGTCGAGATGTCGCCGGCGACGAAGCCCGAGCGGGTGAGGTCGGCCAGCGCCACCATGGCGGAGACCGTCTTCTTGCCCTCGTCGTTGTTCCACACCGGCACCTTCGCCAGCACGATGTTCACCTCCGCGTCATGCGGCAGGTAGTTCAGCGTGGCGACGATCGACCAGCGGTCCATCTGGCCCTGGTTGATCTGCTGGGTGCCGTGATAGAGGCCGGTGGTGTCGCCGAGGCCGACGGTGTTGGCCGTGGCGAACAGGCGGAACGCCGGGTGAGGGCGGATGACGCGGTTCTGGTCGAGCAGGGTCAGCTTGCCCTCGACCTCGAGCACGCGCTGGATCACGAACATCACGTCGGCGCGGCCGGCGTCGTACTCGTCGAAGACGAGCGCGGTCGGGTTCTGCAGCGCCCAGGGAAGGATGCCTTCCTTGAACGCGGTCACCTGCTTGCCGTCCTTCACCACGATCGCGTCCTTGCCGATCAGGTCGATGCGGCTGATGTGGCTGTCGAGGTTGACGCGGATGCAGGGCCAGTTGAGGCGGGACGCGACCTGCTCGATGTGGGTCGACTTGCCGGTGCCGTGGTAGCCCTGGATCATGACGCGGCGGTTGTGGGCGAATCCGGCCAGGATCGCGAGCGTGGTGTCGCGGTCGAAACGGTAGGCCTCGTCCAGCGACGGCACGTGCTCGGTCGGGGCCGAGAACGCCGGGACCTGCATGTCGGTATCGATGCCGAAGACCTGGCGCACCGACAGCTTGATGTCAGGCATGTTGGGCGCGTGTGGAGCGGCGGCGGCAGCGGCGTTCGGCATGGGTCCTCTAGGGGTGGCGGGGGCCGGTCGTCTGGGGAGGGCCGGCTAGAAAACGCTCCGGACGTGCGGTCGTCAAGCCGTAAGGCGTTTCCGTAGCGTGGAATAAGCCCGGTTTATCGCCTTGAGCCGTTCCTCGGCCTGCTTGTCCCCGCCATTGGCGTCGGGATGGTGGCGTTTCACCAGGATCTTGTACCGGGCCTTGAGCTCTTCAAGCGTTACTTCCGGGGGCAAATCGAGAATCGCCAGGGCCTCGCGCTCCTCGGGCGGAAGGTCGCGCATCCGGGCGTCGGCGCCGGGCCTGGAGCCGGGGGCCGGGCCCTCGCCGAAGATCTCGAACGGATCCTCGATCTCGATGTCGTCGGAGGTGCGCTGGCGCTTGCCGCCGAGCGGCCAGGTCGGCCGCTGCCAGACCGTGTCGTTGCGGACGGCCCGCTCGATCTCCCCGGGCGTCATGCCGGCGTAGTAGTCCCAGGCGGCGTTGTAGGCCCGCACATGCTCCAGGCAGAACCAGTAGTACTCGTTCAGGCGGTCGCGCGCCCTGGGCGCCCGGAACATGCCCTCGCCGGCACAGCCCGGCTGGTCGCAGGCGCGCAGCCGAGGGTCGATCGGCTCAGCTATCGCATGGGCATGGCGGCGGGCGCGGGTCATGGCGATCTGGAAGTATGGGAGCGCCGGATGACAGGTGCAACCGATTGACAGATGCGGCGGAGCGGCGCATCCGTCCGCCCGATGAAAGTCGCCCAGTCGATCAGAACGAAGCTCGAAGCGGCGTTCCAGCCGCAGCATCTCGTCGTCGAGGACGAGTCGCACCGCCATGCCGGCCACGCCGGCGCCAGGCCCGAAGGCGAGACGCATTTCCGCGTCACCATGGTCGCGCCGGGCTTCGCCGGCATGAGCCGCGTCGACCGCTCGCGCCGCGTGCACGAGGCGCTCGCCGACGAGCTCAAGGGGCCGGTGCACGCGCTGGCGCTCAGCCTCAAAGCCCCCGGCGAGGGCGCTTAGAGGCCGCCTGATACCGCGCGCCGGGGTTGCTCCGAAAACTTCGGCTGCTCGAGCATCTTTACGCGGCCGGCGGTTTTCCTTGGGTCAGGAAACCCAGGGGGACGGGCGCTGTCATCTTCGAGCCTGCTTCGCTGCGTCGGCGCGCTCCTCGTAGCGGCGCTCCTCCACGCCTCCCCGGCTTTCTCCTGGGAGACGATCGGGGAGCCGGCGGTCACGCCCGAAAGCGGCTGGTGGTCGGCGTCCGACGGGTCGGAGCCGGGGCTCGTCCTCGAAGTGCTTCGGCCCGGCATGCTCTTCGCGGGGCTCCTGCTCCATGCCGCCGACGGCTCGCCGACCTGGTACGTGGTCGAAGCGACGGGAACGGGCGCGATCCAGACCGGCCTGCTCCAGGCCTTCTCCGGCGGCCAGACGCTGGATGGTGCATGGCGGCCGAGCGCCTATGCCGGCTCTCCGGGCGCGGCCAGCTTCACCTTCGACACCCCGACCTCCGGCTGGCTCGACTGGGCGGGCGGCCGAACCCGGATCGAGCGCGCCGACGTCGCGTCGGGCTTCGGGACGAGCGCCCCCCGCCAGCGCGGCGCCTGGTGGTTCAACGGCACCGAGAGCGGGCGCGGCTTCTTCGTCGAGGCCCGCGGCGGCATCCTGTCCGTTCTGGGCACGATGTATGACGAGCAGGGACGCGCCGTCTGGTACACGGCGCAAGGACCGATGACGACCCCGCGGCTCTTCCAGGGAGCGCTGATCCGGAGCGCCGCGGCCGACGGGACGGCCCACGCGGCCACGCTCGGCACCCTGACCATGCAGTTCAACGACGGCAGCACCGGCATGATCACGATGCCCGGCGGACGTCAGGTTCCGGTGGTCCGCTACGGGCTCTGCCTCGAGGTCCAGCGGCTGGCGCGTCCCGGCATGGCCGCCTCGCACGTGCTGCCGGCATTCCCGTGGCCAGGCTGCGGCCCGGCCGCGCACGAATAGCTCAGCGGCCGGTGTAGAACTCCGGCCACTCGGCCTTGGTCACCGGACTGTCGGACGCCAGCGCGTGGCAGGAATCGAGCAGCCGCGGCTTCTTCGGCTTGGTCTCGTCCTTGGCTTCGGAAGCGCGGCGATCGCGCTCGCGGCGCGAATACATCGTCTGGAACGCGGTGGTGGCGACGGGCCCCAGCAGCTCGACGATGTGCGTGCAGCCCTGCGTGCCGCCGAGCAGCTCCTTCACCTTCTTCTTCCAGCCCGGGCCGATCGAGAGCCCCTTCAGCTTCTGGAAGGCCGGCGCGATGTCGCCGCAGATCCGGAACGGCCCGTACTCGGTCACCGCCTCGACCGCATGCACGGTCATCTGGTCGTCGAGGGTGAGGCGGATCCACATCTCGTGCAGCGGCGTGCCGGGCGTGATCTCGCCGCGGTCGCGGTTGGAGAAGGTGTAGGTCTTGGTGTCGACCAGATGGCCTTCGATGTCCCAGAGGCCGTCGTCGCGCTTGAAGCCGCGGCACTCGACGCGGCGCACGTGGAGCGGCTCGCGCGGAGCCGGGGCGGACAACGGCATGGACGGCCTCGGGGGAGGATTTCGCAACTGCGAAGGAACATAGCCCCTCCCCCGGGGCCGTCAACCTGCGCCGCGGGCAGCCCTTCCTTAGGCCGCGGTGGCGCCGAAGATGAAGGCCTCGCGCTCCTGGATGTCCTCCTCGAGCTCGCGCTTCACCGCGGCGAAGAGGTCGCGGACCGAGACGATGCCGACCAGGTCCCCGTCCTCGACCACCGGCAGGTGGCGGTAGCCCTTGGTCTGCATCCGGATCAGCGTGTCGAGCGCGGTCGCGTCCGGCGAGACGGTGTCGGGGTTTCGGGTCATGACCTCGCCGATCCTGACCGTCTCCGGGTCCTTGCCGGGTGCAACGACCCGGTTCAGCACGTCGCGCTCGGTGAAGATGCCCTCGAGCTTGCCGTTCGCCGTCACCAGGACGGCGCCGATATGCCGTTCGGCCATCGCCTTCGCGGCGTGCCGCACGGTGATGTCGGCGCTGAACGTGGTCAGCGTCTGCTTTTCCGAGATGATGTCGGGGACGATGCTTTTGTGCATGAGCCGTTCCTCCCATGGAAGGTACGGGGCTCTGGCGCCAAGGCTGGGTTGAACGCCCGAAATCCTTGAGCGCCGCCCGAGGTCCAATCATGCACTCAGGCGGGCCCGGGTTCAACGGCGGGGGCACCGGCTGGCCGCAGCAATTCTGTGACACGGAGCCGAAGCGGCCCCCACGCTCTTGATTTCGCCACTTTTTCAGCGATCTATCGGGCCATGACCGTGAAGTCCCTGCTCGCACGGGCCGGGCTGGCGCTGGCTTTGGCGCTCGCCCTCGCCCCCACCCTCTCTCCGTCTGCCGCGCTCGCCAGGCCGGCCGTGGCCGCCAAGCTCACCGACCAGGACCGCGCCGACCTGCAGCGGATCGAGAAGTACCTGAACGACATCCGCACTCTTTCCTCGCCCTTCCTGCAGGTCGCGGCCGATGGTGCCCAGTCCAAGGGCACCGTCTCGATCGTCAGGCCAGGCAAGATCCGCATCGACTATGAGCCGCCCACAAGCCTGCTCGTCGTCGGCAGCGGCGGGTCGATGGCGGTCTACGACCGGGACCTCAAGCAGGTGAACTACGTCAACATCAACCAGTCGCCGATCGGCGTGCTGGTGCGCGAGCAGATCCGCCTGGCGGGCGACGTGACGGTCACGCGCTTCGAGCGCGGCTCGACCGTGCTCCGCGTCACGCTCGCGAGCTCGGTGGATGCGGATGCCGGCCGCGTGACCCTGACCTTCGACGACAAGCCGCTTCAGCTGCGTCAGTGGGTGGTGTTCGACCCGCAGGGGACGGAGACGCGCGTGTCGCTGCTCGATCCCAAGCTCGGCGTGCCGATCGACAACAAGATCTTCGACTTCAAGGCGCCCGAGCGCGGCACCACGACAGGCGGCAGCAACTAGCCTTCAGGGCCGCACGTAGCCGCCGGCAAAGGTCTCGGGCGAGCCGAACCCGCCGGTCAGCATCAGGTTGAAGGCGATGCTGATCCGGGGCACCGCCGAGCGGTTGGTCTCGGTGAAGTGCTCGAGCCAGGAGGGGAACAGGATCATCTGCCCCTCGACCGACGGCAGCCGGATCGCCATCGAGTTGATGTCCGTGATTTCCGCGATGGTCGGGACCAGCACCTGGTTCTGCTTCCTCGGATCCTGAAAGATGATGCCGCCGGCGTTCTCGGGCGCCGTCACGTAGTAGACGCCCGAGATGAAGTTGTTCGAATGCGCGTGGGACATGTGCTGGTAGCCGGGCCGGTTGACGTTGCCCCAGAAGCTGGTGATCGCCAGCGTCGCCGGCCGGTAGCGGAGCGCATCGAAGCGTGCCGCGACCGCTCCATGGACGAAATCGACGAGATCCTTGAAGGCCGGGTCCTTGTGCAGCTCGTGGCCGCTCTGCCATTGGCCATCCTTGAGCGAGCCGGTTCCCTGACGTTCGAGCTCTTCCAGGCGGGCACGCGCACGCGGGTTGAAGTCGGCCGCCCGCTCGAACGTGACGAGAGAGACCAGGGTCGGGAACATCGCGACGATTTGGTGTGTCATCGCACCTTCACGGAATCGGGAACGCCGCTTTAGCAGATCGGCGACTTGCCGCGAAGCCCGGTGCATGCGACGTTTGCGCCGCACCTCCTCCCAAGCGTCGAGGATCCTCGATGACGCCGCTGATCGGCATTCCCGCCGGCGTGAAGCTGGACGGCAGCTTCCCCCAGCATGTCGTGTCCGAAAAATATGTGACCGCCGCGGTCGACGCGGTCGGCGGGCTGCCCGTCCTCATTCCGGCGATCGGCGTCGAGAAGATCGACATGGCCGATCTCGCCCGCCGCCTCGACGGCCTGCTGCTCACCGGCGGCGTCTCCAACGTCGAGCCGCATCGCTATGGCGGCGGCCCGAGCCGCGCCGACACGCCGCACGACCGCCAGCGCGACTCGACCGTGCTGCCGCTGATCCGCGCCTGCATCGACGAGAGCACGCCGGTCTTCGGCATCTGCCGCGGCATCCAGGAGATCAACGTGGCGCTGGGCGGCACGCTGCATCAACACGTGCACGAGGTCGACGGCAAGCACGACCACCGCTCCGACAAGAACAAGCCGTGGCCCGAGCGCTATGGCCACGCGCATGCGGTGAAGCTGACGCCCGGCGGCTATCTCCATCGCACGCTTGGCACCGCCGAGGTGCTGGTGAACTCGCTGCACGGCCAGGGCATCGATCGCCTCGCGCCCGGCCTCGCGATCGAGGCGACGGCGCCCGACGGACTGGTCGAGGCGGTGCGGGTCGAGGACGCGGCCTTCGCGATGGGCGTGCAGTGGCACGCCGAGTATCCGAGCCTCAGCGACCCGGTCTCGAAGGCGCTGTTCGACGGATTCGCGAAGGCCTGCCACGCCCGCGCCGAGGCGCGCGTGCGTGCGATCCTGAGGGCTCGCGCGGCTTAACGCTAGCCGCCGTAGGCAATCCGCCAGATCGTCTTGCCGGTGTCGTCGGTGACGAGGAGGCTGCCGTCCGGCATCTCGGCGACGCCTGCGGGCCGTCCCCAGACCTCGGCGCGCTCGGCACCGCCGACGCGGAAGCCGTCGAGGAAGACCTCGTAGCCGCCCTCGGGCTTGCCGTCCCTGAACTTCACGCGGACGAGCTGATAGCCGACCGGCTGGCCCGAGTTCCATGAACCGCGCAGCGTCACGAAGGCGTCGCCGCGATACTCCGCCGGGAACTGGCGGCCCTGATAGAAGATCAGCCCGATCGGTGCCGAGTGCGACTTGAACAGCAGGTCCGGCACCACCGCCTGGCGCACGAGATCGGGCCGGCGCTCGGCGTAGTTCGGCTGCGGGTTCGGACCGATATAGGCGTAGGGCCAGCCGTAGAAGGCGCCCTGCCTCACCTCGGTCAGGTAGTCGGGCACGAGGTCGTCGCCGAGGCCGTCGCGCTCGTTGACGACGGCGAAGAGGCGGCCCGATCCCGGCAGGAGGGCGATGCCGACGGCGTTGCGCAGGCCCGAGGCGTAGGTCGCCTGGCCGCGCGCGGCGCCGCCCGGCCCGTCGATCCGGAAAGACTGGATCGTGGCGCGCGGGGCCGCTTCCTCGCCGATGTTGCTGGCCGACCCGATCGAGACGAAGAGCTGGTTTCCGTCGGGCGAGATCGCGACGTTGCGCGTCCAGTGCCCGCCGGATGCTCCGATCGCGCCGTCGGCGGTGACCTTCTCCAGCGGCCCGCGCGGCTTCAGGTCTCCCGGCTGGTAGGGCACGCGCCACACGCGCTCGGTGTCGCCGATGTAGAGATACCCGCCATGGATCGCGAGACCGTGCGGCCGGTCAAGATTCTCGATGAAAGGCTGCACCAGGTCGGCCTTGCCGTCGCCGTCGGTGTCGCGAAGGATCGTGACCTGATCCTCCGCCGGCTCGGACAGCAGCACGTCGCCGTTGGAGGCCGCGATCAGGTGGCGCGGATGATCGAGCCCGGCGCGGAACAGCGTGACCTTGAATCCCGGCGGCGCCTTCGGCGTCGCGTCCAGCGGACGCGAGACGACGCGCGGCGCGTTGCTGACCGAGCGCGTGGCATAGGGCTTCGGCATGTCGGCGGGCGTCAGCCGGATGCGCTCGCCGACATCCGCCTCGGCGGCGGAAGCGGCGGCGGCGAGCAGCAATCCGGCGAGCGCCGACTTCATGGGATCAAGCCTGCATCAGCGCGGCGACGCCGGGCAAGGTCTTGCCTTCGAGCCATTCGAGGAAGGCACCGCCGGCGGTCGAGACGTAGCTGAACTTCTCCTCCACGCCTGCTGCCGCAAGCGCCGCGACCGTATCGCCGCCGCCGCCGACCGAGTTGAGCTTGGCCGCGCCGGTGAGATCGGCCGCCGCCTTCGCGACAAGCACCGTTGCCGCGTCGAAGGGCTTGGTCTCGAAGGCGCCGAGCGGGCCGTTCCACACCAGCGTCTTGCACTCGCCAAGAAGCGCCGCGAGCGCTGCGGCGCTCTTGGGGCCGACGTCGAGGATCATCTGGTCATCCGGGACCGCGTCGATTGCGACGGTGCTGGAGGCGATACCCGGCTCGAGCTTCGCCGCGACGACGGCGTCGACCGGCAGCACGATGCGACACTTGCGCGCCTCGGCCTTCTTCATGATCTCGCGCGCGGTGTCGGCCATGTCGCGCTCGGCCAGCGACTTGCCGATCTTGACGCCCTTGGCGACCAGGAAGGTGTTGGCCATGCCGCCGCCGATGGCGAGCACGTCGACCTTTCCGACGAGGTTGCCGAGCAGGTCGAGCTTGGTCGAGACCTTGGCGCCGCCGACGATCGCCATCAGCGGGCGCTGCGGATTCTCGAGCCCCTTGGTCAGCGCCTCCAGCTCCGCCTGCATCAGGCGCCCGGCCGCGGCGGGACGACGCTTCGCCAGCGCGTCGATCGAGGCATGCGCGCGGTGCGCGGCCGAGAACGCGTCGTCGACATAGAGGTCGCCCAGCTTCGCCAGCGCGTCGGCGAAGGCGGCGTCGTTCGCTTCCTCTTCCTTGTGGAAGCGGAGGTTCTCCAGCAGCGCGATGTCGCCGTCCTTGAGGGCGGCGACCGTCTCCTCGGCCTTGGGCCCGATGCAGTCGGGCCCGAAGGCGACTTGCTTGCCGACCGCCTTCGAAAGATCGCCGACGACGTGCTTGAGCGAATTCGCCTCGTCCGGCCCACCCTTCGGCCGGCCGAAATGCGAGAGCACGACGACGCGCGCGCCCTTCTTCATGAGCTCGGTCAGCGTCGGCGCCAGGCGGTCGATGCGGGTCGTGTCGGTGACCTTCCCGTCCTTCATCGGCACGTTGAGGTCGGCGCGCACGAGCACGCGCTTCGACGTCACCTGGAGATCGTCGAGGGTCTTGAAGCGGGGCATTGGGTCCTTCGGAGCGGTGTCACGAGAGAGTATTTGCGGCGCGACCCCGTCCTGGAGGTCGAGCCGGGATTGCGTGCATAGAGTAGCGCCACACGATCGGCGTTGCGACGCTTCGACGATGGGGCCGATCGAGCGGCTTCAGCGCCTCGCGCTAGAACGTCGGTCGCTTCGCCATCCACGGGCGCGCCTGGGCGAAGGCCTGCGAGGCCTGCATCACGCCGAGGTCGTCGAAGCGTCGCCCGACGATCTGCAGGCCGACGGGGAGGCCATCCCTGGTGAAGCCGCACGGCACGGTCGCCGCCGGCATGCCGGAGAAATTGAACGGGTAGGAGAACTCCGCCCACTGGATCCAGTCCCAGGGATGCTGCGGCCAGTGCTTGGGCGCGATGAGCTCGGCCGGGAAGGCCGCCACCGACACCGTCGGGGTCACCAGGAAGTCCCAATCCTCCATGAACCGCGCCATGGCGGTGACGTAGGCCGACTTGCGGTCGCGGATCGCCTGGTACTGCTGCGTGGTGACCTTGAGACCGTCGCGGATCATCGCCACCAGCGCGGGATCCATGCGGCTCTCGTACTCCGCCAGATACCTGGCGTTTCCGGTGGCATGGACCGGGTACATCACGCGGATGATCTCCGGCCCGTCCTTGCCCCAGGCGGGCGTCACCTGTTCGACCAAGGCGCCGCAGTCGGAGGCCAGAACCTTGACCGCGGCAGCCACCAGATCCGCCACCTCGGGGTCGACCCGGGCATGGCCGAGATCGGGGCTGTAGGCGATCTTCCGGCCGCGGATGCCTTCGTCGAGACGGCCGACATAGTCGGCCGGGCACGCCTCGAGGCTGGTGAAGTCCCAGGGATGGGGCCCCGAGATCACGCTCATCATCATCGCGCTGTCGCGGACGTCGCGCGTCATCGGCCCGAGATGCGAAGTGTTGTCGTTGCTTCCGACAGGCCAGTTGGGAATCCGTCCGAAGGTCGGCTTGAGGCCGAAGATGCCGGAGAAGTGCGCCGGCATGCGCACCGACCCTGCGCCGTCGGAGCCCTGGTGAAGCGGGCCGTATCCCGCCGCCGAGGCCGCGCCGGCGCCGGCCGACGAGGCGCCGGTGTTGTATCCCAGCTTCCACGGGTTCGAGGTGATGCCGGTGAGCGGGCTCTGGCTCACGCCCTTCCAGGCGAACTCGCAGACCGTGGTCTTGCCGATGACGATGGCACCGGCGTTCTTGAGCCGCGAGACGAAGGGGGCGTCGGTGTCGGGCACGAAGCCCTTCTGCGTGACCGAGCCGCGCTCGTTGGTCACGCCCTTGACGTAGTGCAGATCCTTGATGGTGACCGGAATCCCGTGCAGCGGGCCGATGGGCTGGTCCTTCATCAGCGCGGTCTCGGCGGCCTTGGCGCCGGCCATCGCGGCCTCGGGAATGAAGCGCGCCATCGCGTTGAGCTTCGGCTCGCACGCCTCGACGCGCGCCAGCACGGCGCGCATGAGTTCCACCGGCGAAAGCTCCTTGCGCCGGATCATCGGCGCCAGCTCGGCCGCCGGCGTGAAGCAGAGATCTTCGTCGTTCAATGGACGTCCCCCCATGGCAACGATGACGCCATTGCGGCGTGCCGCCGGCCTCGGGGCAAGCGAATTGGCGAAGCCGCGGGACGTTCAGTTGAGCGCCAGGATCGCCCCGTTGAGCGCAGTCGCGAACCCGACCCAGGCGGCATAGGGCGCGAACAGCCACGCCGCGACCGGGTCGAGCCGCCTCGATGCGACCATGAAGACGATGATCGTTCCGAGCAGGGCCAGCACGAGGCCAAGCGCCGCTGCGATCGCGTGCGCCGAGAAGAAGGCGACCGGCCAGGCAAAGTTCAGCGCCAGCTGCACCCACCAAGCCTTCATCGCGACTCCCCGAGGGTCGCGTCGGAAGGTCCGAGATCCGGCGATCGCGATGAGGACGTAGAGACAGGTCCAGACCGGGCCGAAGAGCCAGTTCGGGGGATTGAATGCGGGCTTTGCCAGACCCGCATACCAGTCGCCCGGGACGGTCAGCGCGCCGATCCCGAGGCCGCCACCGAGAACAAGGATCAGGAACGGCACGAGGACTCGAAGGCCATTCCCGCTTCCCGGATCGTTCACGCGCGTCTCCCGCTGTCAGGCGCCCAGCATACAGGTCGTTGCATGCCAGATATGGAGGCGGGCCGACGGTATTTCACTCCCTGCGACTGCCGCTACTTCTCCCGGCGCATGGTGAATTGCGCGCTGGCGAAGATCACCAGCGCGCCAACGCAGGTGAAGAGATCCGGCACCTGATCGAAAGCCGCGTAGGCGGCAAGGGCCGTTGCCGGGAGCTGCAGAAAGGCGAACGGCATCACCAGGGACGACTCGGCGACGGCATAGGCGCGCACCATGGCCACCTGCCCGACCGCAGCGGCGAGACCGATGGCGAGCAGGTAGACCGCCTCCTCCGGTGCGGGCAGGCGCCAGGACCAAAGGGCAGCCGCGCCGAGGATCGGGAGCGAGCCGCCGAGCGCGATCAGGACGAGCGTGTCCGGATGGTGATCCCTGCCGAGGTTGCGCACCGTCAGGCTGAAGAAGGCGGTGACCGTTGCCGAGGCCAGGACCAGCAGCGTCTCCGGCGGCATCTGCTGGAAGCCGGGCCGGACGATCAGCAGCATCCCCGCGAAGCCGGCCAGCGTCGCGGCCCAACGTCCCGCGCCGACCCGCTCGATGCCGAGCGCCGCGGCCAATGCCACAACGATGAGCGGCGTCAGGAAGCTGATCGAGACCGCATCGGCGAGCTGCATCGCCGCGAACGCGATCACGACGCAGAGGTTCGAGATCGCCTGCCACAACGCCAGCGTGGCCGCCGTCCAGGGTCTCGGCACCCGGAAGACCGCCCCGCCCCGGCGCATGAGCAACGGCGCCAGCAACGCCAGCGCGATGAAGTTGCGGAAGAACGTGACCTCGCCGGCCGGCAACGTGGCCGTGGCGAAGCGGACGGCCACGGCCATCGCCGAGAAGGCGATGGCGCAGATGCTCATCCAGAAGGCGGCGGCCGCGACGGGCGGCAGTCGCGTCCATGTCGAGGGAAGGCGGCGGAGAGGGCCGAGCATCGTCACGGATCGAGATTGGCCCGGATCGCGGCGCCGATGGCTACCGGATTCGAAAACCGGCGCGATACCTGACGCCACGGTGTCAGGTTCAGACGCTATGCTCGGGGCCGTGGCCAGCCCCTACGCCGACCTGTTCCGCAACAAGCCGTTCCGCCGCTTCTGGCTCGGGCTCATGGCGTCGGCGACCGGCGACGAGCTGACCCGGGTCGCCTTCGTCTGGTTCGTCTACGAGAGGACCGGATCGGCCGAGGCGCTCGGCCTGCTGATGCTCTGCTTCACCGGGCCGATCGTGGTCGGCGGCTTCCTCGCCGGCTGGCTGCTCGACCGCTTCGACCGGCGCCTCGTCATGACCGTCGACAACCTCACCCGCGGCCTCGCCATCGCGCTGGTGCCGGCGCTGCATTTCCTCGGATGGCTTGAGGTCTGGCACGTCTATTTGGCGGCTGGCGTCCATGGCCTGCTGATGATGATCTCGCTCGCCGGCACGCCGTCGATGATCCTGGCGCTGGTGCCGACGGAGCGGCTGGCGACCGCGAACGCGCTGGAGAGCCTGGGCTACTCGACCGCCGGCGTCGCGGGTCCGGTGATCGCCGGGTTCCTGATCGCCGGGATCGGCGCGCCGGCGACCGTCCTGTTCGACGTCGCCACATATCTCCTCTATGCGCTGATTCTCTTCCGCCTGAAGCTGTCGCTGCCGGCGCCGGTCAAGCGCGCCTCGGTCGCGATCGGTGACGCGGTCCGCCTTCTCTTCGGCAGCCCGATCCTGATCGCCACCACCTTCATGTTCCTGGTCTTCAACATCGGCACCGGCAGCATCCCGGTTTGGCTGCCGATCCTGGTCGAGACGACGCTGAAAGGCGGGCCGGAACTCTACGGCATCCTGGTCGGCGTCATCTTCGCCGGCCAGGTCGCCTCCACGCTCGTCATCGGCCAGCTCGGCAACCGCGTCCGGCTCGGTCTCGGCATCTGCCTCGCGGAGGTCGCCGCCGGTCTCCTGATGATCCTGGTGATCGCCACCGACACGGCCGTGACGGTCGGCATCGTGCTCTTCGTCTGGGGCATCGCCAACGCACCGCTGACGCCCTGGGCGCAGACGCTGCGCATGGCGATCATCCCCGAGGCGACGCGCGGCCGCGCCTTCGCGCTTCTGCGGATGCTGATGCAATCCGGCCGCCCGATCGGCGGCGCGCTCGCCGGATTCCTCCTGCCCGTCGCAGGCATCGCCGCGACGATCGCCTTGGTCGGCGGCGCGACGGCGATGGCGGGCGTCGCCGGGTTGCTGACGAAGCCGCTGAGGGACGCGGGCCGGCCGACCTAGCTACTTGTACGGATCCGCCGCGTCCCTGAGTCCGTCGCCGAGGAAGTTGAAGGCGAGCACCGTGACGATCACCGGCAGCACCGGGATCATCAGCCACGGATAGAGCGCGACCACGTTGATGTTCTGCGCCTCGTTGAGCAGCACGCCCCAGCTTGTGATCGGCGGGCGCAGGCCCAATCCCAGGAACGACAGCGCGGTCTCGCCGAGGATCATGCCGGGGATCGAGAGCGTGGCCGAGGCGATCAGGTGGCTGGTGAAGCTCGGCATCAGGTGGCGGAAGATCACGCGGCTCGGCTTGGCGCCCATCAGCACGGCGGCGGTGCAGAAGTCCTCCTCGCGCAGCGCCAGCAGCTTCGAGCGCACCGAGCGCGCCAGGCCGGTCCAGTCCAGCAATCCTAAGATGATCGTGATGCCGAAATAGATGACGATCGGGCTCCAGTCGACCGGCAGCGCCGCCGACAGCGCCATCCACAGCGGCAGCTCCGGGAACGACCGGATGCACTCGATCGTCCGTTGCACGATCGCGTCCGTCCAGCCGCCGTAGTATCCGGCGAGCCCGCCGACGACGATGCCGAGCACGAAGGAGATCGTGATGCCGATGAGCCCGACCGTGAGCGATATCCGCGTGCCGTACATGATGCGCGAGAACATGTCGCGCCCGAGGCGATCGGTGCCGAGCCAGAAGAACTCGGTGTTCCGAGCCGGGCAGACGAGATGGAAATCCATCTCGACCATGCCCCAGAAGCGGTAGGAGTCGCCGTCGCAGAAGAAGCGGAGCTTGTTCACCTTGCGCGGGTCCGGCGTGTACTCGCGCTTCAGGTTGTCCATGTTGAGGCGGTAGGTGTAGCCGTAGACGAAGGGACCGACGAACTCGCCCTCGTGGAAGAAATGGATCGTCTGCGGCGGCGCGAACAGGTGGTCGGTGTGCCGCGTCGCCAGCGCGTAGGGCGCCAGGAACTCGGTGATGAAGATCGAGAGGTAGAGCAGCAGCAGGATCACGCCGGAGGCGACGGCGAGATGGTGACGGCGGAGCTTCCGCCACACCATCTGCCACTGGGACGCCATGTAGTAGCGTTCCTGCTCGGGCGTGAGCTTCTCGTCGGTCGCCGGGTTGAACGGCGCCTTGCTGACGAAATGGTCGAGCGGCTGCTGGGCGGTCATCGGCTGGTCCCGCCTTCGAGACGGATGCGCGGGTCGAGCGCCGCCAGCGCCAGATCGGAGAGGAACACGCCGATCACCGTCAGGACCGCGAGGAACATCAGGAACGAGCCGGCGAGATAGGTGTCCTGCGCCTGGAGCGCGCGCAGCAGCATCGGCCCGGTGGTCGGCAGGTTCATCACGATCGAGACCACCGCCGCACCGGAGATGATGTGCGGCAGGATGCCGCCGATGTCGCTGATGAAGGGGTTCAGCGACATGCGGAGCGGATACTTGAGCAGTGCCCGGAACGGCGGCATGCCCTTGGCACGCGCGGTCACGTAGTACTGCTTCTGCAGCTCGTCCAGCAGGTTGGCGCGGAGCCGCCGGATCATGCCGGCGGTGCCCGAGGCGCCGATCACCAGCGTCGGCACCCACAGATGCGCCAGGATCGAGCGGAACTTCTCCCAGCTCCATGGCGCGTTGAGGAAGCGGTCGTCCATGAGGCCGCCGATCGAGGTGCCGAAGACGACGTTGGCGAAGTAGAGCAGCACGAGCGCCAGCAGGAAGTTCGGCGTCGCGAGCCCGAGGAAGCCGACGAAGGTGAGGCCGTGGTCGGTCCACGAGTACTGGTGCGTGGCCGAGTAGATCGCGATCGGGAAGCTGACGATCCAGGTGAACAGGATGGTCGCGACCGAGATGATCACCGTCAGCCACATCTTGTCGCCGACCACCTTGGTCACCGGCAGCTGGAACTCGAAGGAGTAGCCGAAGTCGCCCTGCAGCATGCCGATGATCCAGTGGAAGTACTGCTCCACCGGCGAGCGGTCGAGGCCGTACTGCTGGCGCAGGAACTCGATCTTGGCCATGTCGACCGACTCGCCCTGGCTCTGCAGCTCGGCGATGTGGGTCGAGAGGAAGTCGCCCGGCGGCAGCTGCATGATCAGGAAGGTGATCGCGCTGATCGCGAGCAGGGTCGGGATCATCACCAGCAGGCGATGGATGACGTAGCCGAACATGTCAGGCCGTTCTCACCGTGTGTGCGGCTCCACCCCCACCCCAACCCTCCCCCATCGAGGAGGAGGGGGCATGAAAGGACGCCTCGTGTCCCCTCCCCCCTTTGTGGGGGAGGGTCAGGGTGGGGGGAAGGTGCAAGGGCTCGACTTTCATCGCTGCGCCACGTCGGCATTGCCGAAGTAGAAGGTGTCCGGCCGGTACATGCCGAACTGCGCGCCGGGCTCCCAGTTGAAGATGCCCTGCTCCGGCAGGTTCTTGAGCGCGGCTCCGATCACCACCGGCTGCATGGCGCCGGCGACGATGCCGATGGTGAACTGCTGGTCGGCGTTGATCTCCAGGATCCGCCGCCAGATGCCGCGCCGGACGTCGGGATCGGCCGTCTCGCCCCAGGCGTGGTCGAGCGTCTGCAGCTCCTTCGCCTCCGGCAGATCCGCCGGCTCGCCCGACTTGCCCTTGGTCTCGCGGTACTGGCCCCATTTCGGCCATTGCAGCTGCTGCTGCTCGGAGACGACGAAGTCGCGCGGGTTGGAGTCGGCGTCCGCCAGCGCGAACTCCGCGCCGAACCAGATGCACATCACCGTCTCGCCGGCGAAGACGCGGTTGCGCAGCACGTCTCGCTGCAGCGCCTTGGGATAGATCTTGATGCCGAGGTCGAGCCAGGTGTCGTGCACCAGCTCGAGGATGTCCATCTGCTCGGTCGACTCGCCGGCGGTCTCGACCACGATCTTCATCGGCCGGCCGTCGGGCAGCAGGCGGATGCCGTGGTGGTCGCGCTTGGTGAGCCCCATCTCGTCGAGCAGGGCGTTCGCCGCCCTGATGTCGTAGCGGGCCCAGCGCGTGCGGAGATCGTCGTTGTAGAGCGGCGATCCCGGCAGCACCGTGTTGTTCCCCTCGATGCCGAGCCCGTAATAGATCACCTGGTTGATCTCGTGCCGGTTGGTGGCGAGCGAGAGCGCGCGGCGGAAGCGGACGTCGCGCAGCACGCCGCGCCACACCGGATCGTTGACGTTGAGGTTCGGCACCAGCGCCTGGTCGGCGCCGCGCACGGTGCGCCACAGCCTGACCTTGAATCCGCTCCGCTGCTCGGCCTCCTTGAGGAAGGTGTAGTTGTCGAAGCGGAGGTAGCGCGCCTGCAGGTCGGCCTCGCCGGCGCCGGTCTTCAGCGGCACGATCTTGCCGTCGGCGACCGACATGACCAGCTCGTCGAGGTAGGGGAGCTGGCGCCCCTCGCTGTCGACGCGGTGATAGAAGGGATTGCGCTTGAAGACGAAACGGTCGGCCGGCGGCGCGGTCACCAGCATCCAGGGCTGCAGCGTCGGCATATCCGGATTGTCGAGACGGTACTGGTTGTCGCGGCGATTGTGCAGCACCGCCCAGTTGCGCACGCGCTCGTCGCGGACCTTCTTCTCGAGGTCTTCCGGCTTCGCGTACTTCTCGTGGAACTGCTTGAGGTAGTGCGCCGGCGCGAAGATCTCGAGCGGGCGCGGGCCGGCGAGCGAGGCGAGGAATGTCGGGTTCGGGTGCGACCACGTGTATCGGACGACGGTCGGCGACAGGACCTCGAACAGCGGCCGCTCGCCGTGCACCAGCATCTCGATCGGCACGCCCGACGGACGCAGCCGCGCGTTGCCGAACACGTCCTCCCAGGTGTAGCGGAAGTCCTCGGTGGTGAACGGCTGGCCGTCCGACCAGCGGTGGCCCGGGCGCAGATGGAAGGTGAAGCGCCGGTCGCCCTCGACCTCGACCTTCTCGGCGATGTCGGCCTGCAGCTTGAAGTTCATGTCGTGCCCGGCGAGCCGGGCATAGCCGTAGACGACGGCGAAGCGCGTGTCGCCGGCGCCGCCCGAGATCATCCGGAGCGAGCCGCCGTGGCGGCCGATCGTCTGGAAGGAATAGAGCTTGGCGACGTCGGGCCGCTCGGGCAGGCGCTGGGCGATCGGCGGAAGCTGGCCTGCGTGCACCGCGTCGAGCAGGCTCGGCGGGTCGCGATAGGTCGTCTGCGCGGACGCATCGACGGTCGCGAGCGCGAGGAGTGCGGCGATCAGCAGGCGCATCACGCGACCTCCTTGAGATCCGGCACCGAGCTGGCGCGGACGTAGTGGCCCCCGCCGACGTCGATCAGGCGCGGGCGAAGCTCGCCGTCGATCTTGAACGGCTCCGGCCAGGCGGACGGCACCGAGGCCTTGCTGTCGAGGACATGCGCGAAGTCGAGCTTCCGCTCGAGGTCGGGCTCGGGCACCGCCGAAAGCAGCGCCCGCGTGTAGGGATGGATCGGGTTCCGGAACAGCACCTCGCGCGGCGCGATCTCGACCAGGCGGCCGGCGCACATCACCGCGATGCGGTGCGCGACGTAGTCGACGACCGCGAGGTTGTGGCTGATGAAAAGGTAAGTGAGCCCGAGCTGCTGCTGCAGGTCCTTCAGCAGGTTGAGGATCTGCGCCTGGATCGAGACGTCGAGCGCGGACACCGGCTCGTCGCAGATGAGCAGGTCGGGACGGAGCGCGAGCGCGCGCGCGATGCAGATGCGCTGGCGCTGGCCGCCGGAGAAGCTGTGCGGGTAGCGCCTGAGATGACGCACATCGAGGCCGACCAGTCGCATCAGCTCCTTGACGCGCTCCTGGCGCTCCTCCTCGCGGCCGATCCCATGGATCACCAGCGGCTCGGCGATGATGTCGAAGACGGTCATGCGCGGGTTCAGGGATCCGAACGGATCCTGGAACACGTACTGCATCTTGGTGCGGAACTTGACGAGGTCGTTGCCCTCGAGCGCCAGCATGTCGACCGGCGTGCCGCGGTCGTTGAAGACGACGGAGCCGGCATCGGGCCTGAGCGCGCGCAGCAGGATCTTCGACAGCGTGGTCTTGCCGCAGCCCGACTCGCCGACGAGGCCGAGGCATTCGCCGCGCTTCACCTCGAAGGAGACGTCGTCGACCGCGATCACCTCGCCGGCCTGCTTGTCGCCGAACCACGCGGTCTTGCGGATGCGGAAGCGCTTGCCGACGCCCTCGACCTTGAGCAGCGGACCGGCGGCGTCCGCGCCCTCGGGCCACTCGGCCTTCGCCTCCATCAGGCGCATCTGCTCGCTCTTGATCTCGCGGAGCGGGATCAGGCGCTCGCCCGGCTTCATGCCGAAGCGCGGCACCGCGCGCATGAGCGCCTTGAGGTAGGGATGCTCGGGCGCGCGGAAGATGTCCTCGACGGTGCCCGCCTCCATGACCCGGCCGCGGTACATCACCACGACCTCCTGGGCGACGTTGGCGACGACGCCGAGGTCGTGGGTGATGACCAGCACCGCCATGCCGAGCTCCTGCTGGAGATCGGCGATCAGCTTCAGGATCTGCGCCTGGATGGTGACGTCGAGCGCGGTCGTCGGCTCGTCGGCGATCAGCAGCGCCGGCCGGCAGATCAGCGCCATCGCGATCATCGCGCGCTGGCGAAGCCCGCCCGAAAGCTCGAACGGATAGGTGTCGACCGCCTTCTTCGGATCCGGGAAGCCGACGAGGCGAAGCATGTCGCGGGTCGCCTCCAGCGCCTGGGCGCGGCTCACCGGCTTGTGCAGCTCCATCGTCTCGGCGATCTGGTCGCCGATCGTATGGAGCGCCGAGAGCGAGGTCATCGGCTCCTGAAAGATGATCGAGATCCGCCCGCCACGGATCGCGCGCATGCCGCGGCTCTCCGGCGGCATGTGGGCGATGTCGTTGACGGTGCCTGCCTTGGCCGGATCGGCGAACAGGATCTGGCCCGAGGCGACGCGCGCCGACTTCGGCAGGATGTTGAGGATCGCCTGCGAGACGACGGTCTTGCCCGAGCCGGACTCGCCGACCAGCGCGGTGGTCTGGCCGTAGCGGACGCGGAAGTTGACGCCGTCGACCGCGACGAGCTGACCCTCCGGCAGGTCGAAGACGATCTTGAGGTCGCTGACGCGGAGAAGCGGGCTCGTGCTCATGGGAAGGGTCAGTGCGACTTCGGCGGCTCGAAGCCGAGCGCGGCGAAGTTCGAGATCGAGGCCTCTGGGAGTTCCAGGCCCTTGGCGCGCGCGGTCTGGTAGGCGCGGCGCGCGACCTCCGGGAAGCCGTCGAGCGTCGAGTCGAAGCGCAGCCGCCCCTTCGGCCCGCGCAGCGCGAGCTGCATCCAGCCCTGGCTGCGGTCGCGCTTGGTCGAATAGTAGTTGAGCTTCACTTCCTGCAGGTCGGACCAAGCGAGCTCGCTTCTCCACAGCCCGCGCATGGCGACCTTGAGGTCGTCGACCTCGACCGTGGTGCGGTGGCGCAGCCAGGTGCGCGCGCCGAAGATCGCGAACAGCAGGGCGAGCGGTCCAAGGATGTACATCGCCGCCGATCCCGGCGGCGACAGCAGGATCGGCGTGCCGGTGAGGGCCAGGCCGAAAGCGGCGCGGAGATAGTCTCCCATCATTGCCTTGGTCGGATAGGTATGCACGGTCATGCGGGCGTAAGTCCGAAAGCTTGGGCCGGCGTCAGCCAGCGGATGGCGGGATGAGCGCGCGTGAGCTTCAGCAGGCGCTCGAGGAAGCGCCAGGCCGGCGCGTCGTGGACGAGATGATGCGTCAGGATTCCGGTCGGCTCGACCGGATCGACGCGGCCGAGTCGGCGATCGATCAGGTGGCGGATGACCGCGCCGCAGGCGAATTCGTCGCCGATGAAGCGCCGCTCGCGCCAGTCGATGATGTCGGCATGCGTGTTGACCTGCGTCAACCCCGGCGCGGCTTCCGCCTGCGCGCGCGGCTGGTAGGTCGAGAGCCCGCGAAATCCGAGACCCGGCAGCAGCACCACGACGTCGGGCGCGATGCGGTTCCAGGGCGGCGCCAGCACCGGCAGCACGCGCTCGGCGAAGAGATCGAGGAGCCGCCTGCGGCCGGCCTTCAGCTCGTCGGCGACCGCCGCCGCCGGCCGGTCGGAACCGAGCTCGGCCTTCTTGGCGATGCCGTGGTTGGTATGCGCGTAGCCGTGCTGGAGGAGGACCGCCCCCGGCAAGGACGCTTCGGCGGACTTCGGCACCACCGCCAGCGCCGGGACCACGTCGTGGGCCCGGCCGAGGTCGTTCAGGCGCGCCAGCGCCTGGGTCGGCGCCACGGCGTCGTCGTCGCGCCACCACAGCGTCGCCCGCCGCTCGGCCATCCCCCAGGCGTCGAGTTCCCGCGCCAGATCCTCCCAGACGCCCACTCATTCCCCGCGTTTAGGTGTCACCGCTCGACTATAGCCCGGCATAACCCGGTTTCCAGCCGCAAATCCCCGACGGACGGGGCGCAAATCCTTGACCCGGAAGGCACTCCGCACCTAAACAGGGTCATTCCTCAAGGCTCGTTCCGGACCGGCATGCTGCGTCGTCTCGCCGTCCTCCTGATCCTCCTCCTCGCCACGGGTTCTTTCCCTGCGGACGCCGCCAACGAGAGCGGCCTGCCGGTGCCGCGCTTCGTTTCGCTGCGCTCGGGCGAGATCAACCTCAGGACCGGCCCCGGCACCCGCTATCCGATCGAGTGGGTGCTGACCAAGCGCGCGATGCCGGTCGAGGTGATCCAGGAATTCGACACCTGGCGGCGCATCCGCGACTTCCAGGGCTCGGTCGGCTGGGTGCAGTCGAGCTTCCTCACCGGCCGCCGCACGCTGCTGATCACCGGCGAGACCCGGAAGCTCCGGAGCGACCGCAAGGACGACGCCGACGCCATCGCCATGGTCGAGCCCGGCCTGGTCGGCCGCCTGATGGAATGCCGCGAAGCCTGGTGCCGCGCCGAGATCGGCGGCTACAAGGGCTGGCTCAAGCGCACCGAGTTCTTCGGCGCGTACCCGGACGAAGTGGTGAAGTAGGGGACGTAAGACAACGTCATCTCTTATCCCCTCCCCCCGCGGAGCGTGGGGGAGGGTTAGGGTGGGGGGTGCCCGACAAGTCCTCGCCTCTCACTCCGAACGCCCGCTCTCTCCGCCGGAACATGACCGACGCCGAGCGCACGCTCTGGCAGCGCCTCCGCAACGGACAGATCCGCGGCGCACGTTTTCGCAGACAGGCTGTCATCGGGCGCTACATCGCCGACTTCGCCTGCTTCGACCCGAAAGTCGTGATCGAGCTCGATGGCGGCCAGCACGCAGGACAATCCGCCTATGACGAGCAACGGACGCGGTGGCTGGCAAGCGAAGGCTTCAGCGTCCTGCGCTTCTGGAACAACGAGGTTCTGGAGAACCTCGATGGCGTGATGGAGAAGATTGCTGCGGCGTTGGGTGGTGCAAGCGAGTCTCGCCCCCCACCCTAACCCTCCCCCACGCTCCGCGGGGTGAGGGGATACGAGGCGCCTCGCGCCCTAATGAGGCCTTACGCCACCAGGCTCAGCGCGTTGGCAGCGGTGCGGTTCGAGCGCGTGACGGAGGCATCGACGCGGCCGTAGGCGTTGGCGGCAGCGGCGAGTCGGCCGTCGGTTGCCAAGGGCTCGTTGCCCGCGGAGGTCGCACCCGGCGCGCCCTTCTCTTCGTCCTTCTGCCCGATCGGCTTCGGCCCGACGATCTCGGGCGCCGTCTCTTCCGGCTTCTTCTGGCCGGGCAGCGCCGGCTCGGACTTGCCTTCGGCCTGCTTCGCCTCGAACTCTTCCTGGCGCTGCTTCGCCGCTTCGCCCTGGGCGTCGAGCTTCATCTTGGCGGCGGCGGCGGCGACCGCGCGGTCCTGGCCCGACGGGTCGGCCGGCGCCAGCGCCGCGGCGCGGATCTGGTCGGCCTTGCGGATCGTCTCTTCCGGCGTGCGCCCGGGGCTCGCGTCGATCGAGACCTCGCCGCCGACGGCATAGCGCTGGCCGTCCGGGCCGGACTCGTAGGTGAAGGTCGGCGAGCCTGCGAAGCTGCCGCCCGCCGCCGCATGCGCGGCCTCGTGGCGGCGGACCTCCTGGTCGCGCTGCTTCAGCTCGCGGACGACCTTTTCCTCGTCCTCGGTGAGCTCGCCGTCCTGCTTGGAGTCTTTGCCCTCTTCACCGGTATCGGCGCTGGGGTCTGTGCCCTGGAGGGTCTGGATCGCCTGGCCGGAAACGGGCCGCACGCCCACGACGCCGGTCAAAGGCGGGGCCTGCTCCTGCTGAGGAGCCGCGTCTTCCGTCCCGATGGGTGCGACCGCGTCGCCCGGGGCCTGGTTTCCCCTGCGGACCGAGAAGACCCCGAATCCGCCTGCGACTTGGCCGATTTCCAGCGCCATTTCAGGCACCCTCTTCGGCCCGCGACCGCAAAGGCGGCCGCCGGGAAAGGCGTTCTACCAACGAGAAATGCTAGCGAGCCGGGAGACTCCTGTCAAAACAGCGGCTACGCCGGGGCTATGCTGAGGAACTCCCGGGTTCCCTTGACCGCCTCGGCCAGACCGATCCGCTGGACCTCGACGCCGTCGGGGAAAGCGGCCGCCAGCCGGCTGGGTAAAGCCTTGTCCAGCATGACGAAAACCCCGATATCGTCGGCCCGGCGGATCAGCCGGCCGAAGGCCTGTTTGAGACGGAAGCGGGTGACCCGTTCGTCATAGGCCTTGTCGCCGAAGGCCTTCCGGCGGGCCCGGTGCAAGATGTCGGGGCGCGGCCACGGCACGCGGTCGAAGACGATGAGCCGGAGGGACCGGCCAGGCACGTCGACGCCGTCGCGGACCGCGTCCGTGCCGAGCAGGCAGCTCTCGTGCTCGGCGCGGAAGATGTCGATCAGGGTCGCGGTGTCGAGCCCGTCGACATGCTGGGCGTAGAGCGACAATCCGGCTTCCTCGAGCGGCGGCGCGATCCGCTGGTGCACCTCCCGCAAGCGCCTGATCGCGGTGAAGAGGCCGAGCGCGCCGCCGCCCGAGGCCAGGAACAGCTCGCGATAGGCGGAGGCAACCTGCGCCAGGTCGCGCTTGTCGACGTCGGTGACGACGTAGATCCGCGTCTGCTTCGGATAGTCGAAGGGCGAGGCCACCGCCGCGCGCATGATCGCCGGCGCCGGAAGGTGACGCGCGCCCGAGATCGACTCGGCCGCCGCCCAGTCGAGCTCGACGAGCCCGGTCGCGTCGCGCAGCGTCGCCGAGGTGACGACGACGCCGTGCGCCGGCTTCAGCACCGTCTCGGTGAACGGCACCGTGGGATCGACCCAGTGGCGATGCAGGCCGACATCGATGTCGCGGCCCTCGATGCGGTCGACCTGCAGCCAGTCGACGAACTCTGCCGGCGTCGGCGCCGCCAGCGACTCCAGCATCGAGATCCAGCCGTCGATCAGGCCCTGGATGCGGCGGTCGATGGTGCGCGCCATTGCTTCCAGGCGAAGCCGCATCGCGGTCTCGAGCTCCTCCGCCTCGTCGTCGAGCCGCGCCTTCAGTCGATCGCGCAGCTTGGCGAGCGGCCGACGCAACTCCTGCATCGCGCGCTTGAGATGCGCCGCCGCCGCGACCAGTCCCTCGATCGGCGGCTGGGCATCGGCCTCGATGCCATAGGCGTTCTCGGTCTCGGTGGCGCGCGCGAAGACCTGCTGGCGGCAGAGCGTGAGGAACTTCTCGCACACGCCGTTCGGCTGGTTCTCGGCGATGCGGGTCAGCCAGCCTTCCGACGGCAGCACGCGCGCCGCTTCCAGCGCCTGGTCGAGCGCCTGCTTTCCTTCCTCGTCCTCGACGACGAGATCTTCGACGCGCCGCTGCAGGCCGCGGCCGCGCGCACGCCGGCTGCCTTCGGGCCCGCGCACCCAGCGCTTGAGCTCGACCGCCTCCAGTCCCGACAGCGCCAGCGAGAACGCCGAGTCCGCCGCATCGAAGACGTGATGGCCTTCGTCGAAGACGAGGCGATGCGAGAGCGCGCCCTCCGCCATGCCGCCGGCGGCGGCGAGGCTCATCACCAGCGCGTGGTTGGCGACGACGAGGCGGGCGCGGCGCGAGCGTCGCTGCGCGCGTTCGATGAAGCATTTCTGGTAATGCGTGCACGCCGAGTAGACGCATTCGCCACGGCGGTCGGTGAGCCCCATGGCGCGGCCGCGGCCGACGAGATCGGCGAGCCAGCCCGGGAAGTCGCCGCCGACCATGTCGCCATCGCGCGTCGCCGCCGCCCAGCGCGCGAGAAGCCCGAGCGCGACGGAGTTGTCCGGATTGGCGCGGAGGTTGCGGATCGCCTCCTCGAAGTTCAGCAGGCAGAGATAGTTCTCGCGGCCCTTGCGGATGACGACATTGAGCGCCTTCTCCGACGGGATCGGATAAAGGCGATCGAGCTCGCCGTCGATCTGGTGCTGCAGGTTCCGCGTGTATGTGGAGAACCAGACCGAGCCCTCGTTCTTCTCGGCCCAGACGCTCGACGGCGCGACGTAGCCGAGAGTCTTGCCGACGCCGGTGCCGGCCTCGGCCAGCACCATCCGTGGCTCGTCCTCGCGTTCGCGCGGCAGGAAGGCGGCGGAGACCGCGGACGCGTAGTCCGCCTGCGAAGGTCGCGGCTCGGAACGATCGCCCAGCAGTCGGGCGAGCCGCGCGCGTGCCTCCATCGGGTCGACCGGCTCGCTCCCCGGCGGCGCCGGCGGCGCGTGCTCCTGCCACTCCGGCAGGCGGCGCCAGGCTTCGAGCGCCGCCGTATGCGCGCGCTCCGACGGATCGATGCCGAGGGCGGCCAGCACCGCCGGGCCCCAAGACCATCCGGCCGCCGCCATCACCTTGGCGACCGCCGCGGTCTCGGCGTCGCGATCGTCGGCGAGCTCGGTCATCAGCGCACGCGCGATCGCATAGAGCGAAGCGGCCTCGGCTTCCGCTGTCTCGGGCGCATCCAGCCCCATCGCCTCGGCGAGCCCGCGCGGCGTCGGCGGGGCGAAGCGCGCGGGACGGACGAAGGCGAACAGCTCCATGACGTCGTGCCCGGCGATCGCCTGGCCGAGCCGGCGGCCGATCGCGCGGCCATGGCAGAGAAAGGGGCGCTGGCCCGACTCGAAGCGGCGGATCGCCTCGCTCCGGCCGATCGTCTCGACGTCGCCCTCGGGGTTCAGCCAGACCGCGCCCATCGCCTTCAGCACCATCGCCGGCGCTTCCGGAAGCAGGATCCGGCGCGGCAAGGGCGCGGCGGTTGGGCTGGGCAAAGTCATGAGGCGGCGATCATAGCGGCAGCGGGGATAAATCGAGAACGAAACCTCGCGGAGATCGCAGAGGAACACGCTTCTTACCCCCTCCCTCGCGTCATACGCGGGGGAGGGTCGGGGTGGGGGGCCCGCGCGAGGTGGCACGTCGGAGTCGCGGCGGCTGCCGTCTCGACCGATCGCGCCACCGAGTCTTGCCCCCACCCTAGCCCTCCCCCGCCTCCGGCGAGGGAGGGGACTCGAGGCGCGTTCGCGGGAGGGTTCCGATGAGCAGTACAATTCGGTTGACGGAAATCACCCCGAGGCGCGTCTTACGGCCTCCCATTCCTCCGCCCGGCTTCATGACTTCTTCCTCCCTCGCGCCGCAAGGTGCCTCCACCCGTCACGCGCTGGTGGTGCTTTTCTTCCTGACCATCGTCTGGGGCCTCAACTGGCCGGCGATGAGGCTGGCGGTGCAGGGTTTCCCGCCCTGGCAGTTCCGCGCCTTCTGCGCCGCCTTCGGCATGGTCGCGCTGTTCACGATCGCCAAGGCCAGCGGCCGCGACATAAGACCGCCGCCGGGCCTGTGGTGGAAGCTGGCGCTGGCCGGCGTGCTCAATGTCGCCGGCTGGCAGGTGTTCTCGGCGATGAGCCTGCAGTACATCGAGTCCGGCCGCGGCGCGATCATCGCCTACACGATGCCGCTGATGACGGCGCTGCTGTCGATCCCGGTTCTCGGCGAGAAGATCAGCCCGCGCGTGATGGCGGCCCTCCTGCTCGGCACCGGCGGCATGGCGCTGCTGCTGCCCGACGACTTCCTCCATCGCGGCGACCGTCAGCTTCTCGGCATCGGGCTGATGCTGTGCGCGGCGCTCTCCTGGGCGCTCGGCACGATCCAGCTCAAATACATCAAGCTGCCGATGCCGACGATGGTGGCGACCGCCTGGTTCTTCGTCTTCGCGTTCCCGGTGCAGCTCGCCGGCGCGATGCTCGAGACCCCGCCCGACTTCTCGACGCTGACCTGGCCGGTGGTTGCCGGTGCGCTCTATGCCTCGACGATTCCGGTCTGTTTCGGCTACTGGGCCTGGTTCCGCCTGGTCGAGGTGCTACCGGCGACGATCGCCTCGATCGCGACCCTGGCGACGCCGGTGCTGGGCGTGCTCTCCGGCGCGATGCTGCTCGGCGAGCCGGTCGGCTGGCGCGAGATCGCGTCGCTGAGCCTCGTCATCGTCTCGCTCGTCCTCGTTCTCTATCGAAAGCCCAAGGAGTGACCATGCTGGTCGGCTATGTCAGCGACGAACGTTATGTCGCAATCGAAGGCGTCGCGCTCGAGTTCATCCGGAACGGCATCTCCGAGGCGGTGACGTCCCGCGCCTCCGGCGCCGTCTACGCGGACATCGCGCCCGGCGAGTACGAGGTCGTGCTGTCGAAGGCCGGGTTCGGAGCGAAGCGCACGACGATGACCGTGCAGCGCGGCGTGCCGCATCACTTCCGTCTGCTCGCCGACCAGCTCCTCGGGTACCCGTGGCCGAAATACGTGCAGTCGGGCGAGAAGTCCGAGTTCCGCGTGCATTCGCCGGAAGCCTTCCACATGGAGCTCTGGCGCTACGGCCTGAAGAAGGAGCGCGTCGAAGGGCTCGGCTGGTGGGACGAGCACGGGCCGCGTGCGATGGTGCAGATCACGCCCGACGGCGACTACACCCAGACCGGCGTGCAGTGGAGCAAGACGGGCTATGCGAGCCCGGGATTCCGGCCGACCGCGACGGCGCCGGAGAAGAGCGGGCTCTACTACTTCCACGCCTCGACCAAGTCGGGTCTGTTCTTCTCGTTCCCGTGGATCGTGGCGCCGAAGAAGCCGACCGCGAAGATCGCGGTGCTCGCCTCCAACATCACCTGGAACGTCTACAACGCCTTCGGCGGGCGCTCGAACTACATCAACACCGACAAGCTTCCCGAGACGCCGACGGTCAACTCGCGCCAGGACCTGCAGCGCTACACCGCGACGAACTTCCTGACGTACCAGTCCGAGACCTACGCGCCGCTGTCCTTCGACCGGCCGGAGCCGATCAACTTCGTGCCCGAGGACGAGAAGCCCGAGAACATCATCGAGGGCCGCTCGGCCTGCCATATCGCGCCGGCCGAGTGGCGCTTCCTCGCCTGGCTCGAGCGCGAGGGCTTCGCCTACGACTTCTGGGCCGAGAGCCAGCTGCACGAGGGCACGCTCGACCTGGATGCCTACAAGATCCTGATCCTCTCGACCCATCCCGAGTACTGGTCGAAGGAGATGTACTTCAAGGTGAAGGCCTGGGTGCATGAGCGCGGCGGACGGCTCCTCTATCTCGGCGGCAACGGCATCGACTGCGAGGTGACGTTCGAGGGCGACGCCGTCGTCTGCCACAACGGCGACGCGCGGCGGCTCCGCCAGCCCGGCAAGTACACGCCGCGCTTCCGCGACCGCGTCGAGTGCCCGTCCAACCTGCTCGGCGTCGTCTTCGACTACGATGGCGCGATGACCGGCGCCCCCTATCGCGTCAAGGACGCGAGCCACTGGATCTATGCGAGCACGGGCCTCAAGAACGGCGACCTGTTCGGCGAGAAGAGCCTGCACATGCGCTGCCCCGGCGGCGCTTCCGGTCACGAGACCGACAAGGTCACGCCGTGGACGCCTAAGGGCACGGTCCAGCTCGCCAAGGGCGAGAACCCCGACAATGGCGGCGCCGACATGATCTATTACGAGATGCCGTCGGGCGGAAAGGTCTTCTCCGCCGGCTCGATCGCCTGGAACGCCTCGATCTTCATCGACGACAAGGTGTCGAAGATCACCCGGAACGTGATCGAGAACTTCCTGAAGTAGGACGAGCGAGAACGCCCGCCTCGTACCCCTTCCCTCGCGTCGTACGCGGAGGAAGGACGGGATGGGGGCCTGCGCGAGGTCGACGTCGCAGGAACGCCGGCAACCACTTGGACTAACCGGTCAATCGAGCCAGTGCCCCCACCCTGCCCTCCCCCGCGTACGACGCGAGGGAGGGTTCAGAATTAACCGTGACTTCCGTCACAGCTATGCCGGCCCGGGCCGCCGCAGTATCCTTCCATGATGACCGGCATCATCTCGAACGCGCTCTCCGGAGCCATCGCCGCCGCCAGGCGCGAGGAGGTCACCGCCTCCAACATCGCGAATCTGCGCAGCCGGGGCGCCCCGAAGGATTCGGCGGACGCGACCGCGGCCGACGGCACGCCGCTGTTCCGGCCGGGGCAGGTGGTCGAGACCAGCAATGCCGCCGGCGGCGTGCGGGCGACGGTCGCGGCGATCGACCCGACCTCGATCCAGCAGTTCGAGCCGGACGCACCCGACGCCAACGATGCCGGCTTCGTCGACCGCCCGGCGGTCGACCTCGCCCAGCAGCAGTCGAACCAGATCGTCGCGCAGCGGGCCTTCGAGGCGAACCTCAAGGTCATCCAGACCGCCGGCGAGCTCGACAAGGCGCTTCTCGACATCAAGAGTTGAGTGCGCGGGCGCGACGCGCCTTTTCATTGCGAAGATGTCACCGGCGGATCGGCGCGAATCGGGCTAGGGTCCGGTCGCATCGATGGCCAGTTCGCTTTCACGTGCAGCCCTGCTCACCCTGAAGGCCCTGGCTCAGGGATCGCTTCCCGTTCCCGTCGTCGCACCCAAGGTCATGATCGAGCTGACGCTGGCCGGCTACGCCGACATCGCCGACGAGAGCCTTCGTCTTTTCGGTCGCCACGTCTCCGTCCTCGAGATCACCGAGGCCGGGAGAGACTACATCCAGGCGATGACGGGCGAGTCGGAGCCTTCCCGGAGCTGGACCGGCAAGGACGAGCCCGCGTCGGAGCCGCCGCCCAAGGCGCCACACCGTCGTTAGACGGTCTCGGTTGACCGCCTCCCTGGGCCTTCCGACACTCCCGGACATCTTTGCGCCGGGGGATTCATGCGCGACCGCAACGGCAATCTGACGATCAGGATCGATCCGTCCTGGACCGACCTCGCCCAGGAGTTCCGGCGGAAGCCGTTCGGCGGCCACACGCCGGCGCTGCAGGAGCTGCTGGCGGTGATGCGCACCACGCCGATCGAGGGCCGCTATTTTCTCTGGCTCTCCAAGCCCCATACCGAATGGACGCTGGCGAAGATGTCGGACACGCGCCCGCTGAAGCCGATCATGGTGGGGCCGACGTTCACCTCGCTCGAGGAAGCGGAGTGGCACGTGTTCAAACTGCGCTGGGAAGCGATGACCGGCCAGAAACTGGCGATCGCTTAAGGGAGCACGCAGATGGTCTCGGTCATGGGATATGCCGATCGCCGCAGCGTGCGCGTCGGCGAGCCGATCCAGTTCAAGGTCAGCGTCGACGGATCGCCCAACTACAAGGCGACGGTGGTCCGCCTCTTAAGCGCGCAGACGTTTCCCGCGCCGCACGCGCCGGAATTCCGGTACGACGCGATGCCGTGCCCGTTCAACGGCGAGCACAAGGGCCAGCATCATCCGATCCCCGCCGGCAGCTACGCCGAGATCCCGGCGCACCCGAAGCTGACGCGGCTCACCACCTGCACACTCGCCGCGTTCGTCTGGCCGACGACCCCGGCGAAGGGCGAGCAGGCGATCCTGGGCAACGCCGACGGGACCGCCGGCATCGGCCTCCATATCGACGACGAAGGACGGCTGGCCCTCGTCGTCGGCGGCCAGCACTATGCGCTGCCGCGGAAGCTGCGCCCGAAGCGCTGGAGCTTCGTCGCCGCCGCGATCGACGCGGCGACCGGCACCGCGCTCGTCTATGCGCGCGAGGTCGAGCTGTTCCAGTTCGACGCGCTGGGCTCGCTTCAGCAGCGCTTCGACCGCGTGCCGCGTCCCACCCCCTCGGAACGGCCGTTCCGGATCGGCGCGCAAGCGGACGGGCCGAAGGTCATCCGCCACTACAACGGCAAGATCGAGCGGCCGCGCGTGCTCGGCCGCGCCCTCACCTTTTCCGATCTCGAACGCCTCGCGCTCGCCGGTCCGACCGGGCCCGCCCATGTCGATGCGATCGCGGACTGGGACTTCTCGCGCGACATCTCGTCCGAGATCGTGCGCGACGTCTCGCCGAACGCGCTCTGGGGCACCACCGTCAACCTGCCGACCAGGGCCGTGTTCGGCTCGAACTGGAAGGCCGAGCGGCACGACTGGAAGTCGATCCCCGAGCAGTACGGCTCGATCCACTTCCATGACGACGACATCTACGACTGCCTCTGGCCGACCGCCTACGAGCTGACGATCCCGGACAACTGGAAGAGCGGTACCTATGCGCTGAGGCTCGAAGCCGGCGATGCCGAGTTCTTCGTGCCGTTCTTCGTGCGTCCGAAGAAGGGCGGCGCCAAGGCACGCTGCGCCTTCCTGGTGCCCACCTGCACCTACGCCGCCTATTCGAACTTCCGGTCGCGCGTGGAGGGCCGCTGGAGCGAGCTCTATCATGGCCGCGTCACCGTGCTCGACCGCACCGACTTCCTGATGGAGGAGTATCCGGATCTGGGCTCCTCGACCTACGATCCGCACTCCGACGGCAGCCTGACGCTCTACTCCTCGATGATGCGGCCGGTGACCAACTACCGGCCCACGGGGCGCGTCTACAAGTTCTGCCAGGACATGTTCTTCATCGCCTGGCTCGAGCACGCGAAGATCGACTACGAGATCGTCACCGACGACGACCTGCACGCCGAAGGCGTCTCCGCGATCTCGGACTACGCCTGCATCTTCACCGGCTCGCATCCCGAGTACTACACGACCGAGATGATGGATGCGGTCGAGACCTTCCTGCGCGACGGCGGCCGCTTCATGTATCTCGGCGGCAACGGCTTCTACTGGCGGACGGCCTACCATCCGACGCTGCCCGGCGTGGTCGAGGTGCGCCGCGCCGGCCAGGGCTTCCTGGCCTCCAACGTCGAGGGCGAGAGCAACATGAGCTTCACCGGCGAGGTCGCCGGCACGTGGCTCCGCGTCGGCCGCCCGCCCAACCTGATCTGCGGCGTCGGCATGGTGACGCAAGGGTTCGACGCCTGTTCCGGCTACAAGCGCTCGAAGGCGAGCCACGACCCGCGCGCCGCCTTCATCTTCGAGGGCGTGAAGGACGAGATCGTCGGCGACTTCGGCGTGCTGATGGGCGGTGCCGCGGGCTACGAGATCGACCGCCACGACACGAGTCTCGGATCTCCGCGGCACGCGCTGCTGCTGGCGTCCTCCTGGAACCACACCAACGTCTATGACATCTCGGTGCCGAGCTTCACCGACCTGGTGCCGAAGCCGAACGAGGAGACCCTCGATCCCGTCCGCGCCGACATCGTCTTCTTCGAGACGGCGGGCGGCGGCGCGGTCTTCTCCGTCGGCTCGATCGCCTGGTCGGGCTCGCTGTCGTGGAACAACTTCGACAACAACATCGAACGGATCACCCGGAACGTGCTGAAGCGCTTCATCGATCCCACCCCGTTCCAGATGCCGGAGAACGCATGAGCGAGCTCACGAAAGGCGTCACCGTCTCCGGCGAGCCCGGCGCCGGCTTCGGCCTCGCCGGCAAGGTCACGATCGTGACCGGTGCCGGATCCGGCATCGGCCGCGCCACCGCCGAGCTCCTGGCACGCGCCGGCGCCGTGGTCACCGCGGTCGACATCAACCCGAAGGGCTTCGCCGGGCTCGACCTCGGCCGCGACGGCTCGACCGACACCGCCGACCTCTCGGTGCCGGCCGCCTGCGAGCAGGTGGTGGATGCCGTGCTCAAGCGCCACGGCCGCCTCGACATCCTGGTCAACGCGGCGGCGATCCTCCGCCGCGTCGCGATCAAGGACGTGGATGCGGCCCTGTGGGAGCAGATGATGGACACCAACCTGCTCAGCCAGTTCGCGATGTGCCGCGCCGCGGTGCGTCCCATGCGCAAGCAGAAGTCCGGACGCGTCGTGGTCATCGCCTCGACCGCCGCCTTCAACGGCGGCGCCGACAACTCCTCGGTCTACGCGATCGGCAAGGGCGGCGCGCTGGCGCTGGCGAAGTCGCTCGCCCGCCAGGTCGCCGCCGACAACATCACCGTGAATGCGGTGGCGCCCGGCGGCATCGACACGCCGATGGGCCGCTTCGGCTTCACCGACGAGAGCTGGAACGCGCACTATCAGAAGAACGTGCCGCTCAAGCGCGCCGGCCAGCCCGAGGAAGTCGCCAAGGCGATCCTGTTCCTGGTCTCCGACTGGGGAAGCTATGTCACCGGGCATACGCTCGACGTCGAAGGGGGGCTGATGCTGCGATGAGCCCCGAACTCGAACTCCTCGGCCTCCAGGGCCGCGTCGCCATCGTCACCGGTGCCGCGTCCGGCATCGGCCAGGCCGCGGCCCAGATCATGGCCGCCGCCGGCGCCAAGGTGATCGCGGTCGACGTCAACGCCGACGGCGTGAAGGCGACCGTCGCCGGCTTTGCCGGATCGGGCCACACGGCCGAGGTCGTCGACCTCGCCGACATCGCCGCCTGCGACGCGCTGATCGCCCGCACGGCGAAGCGCGAAGGCCGCCTCGACTGTCTCCTCAACATCGCCGCCACGCTCCGCCGCATCGACATGGAGCAGGTCGACGAGGCCGAGTGGGACAAGCTCATGAACGTCAACCTGCGCAGCCAGTTCTTCCTCTGCCGCGCCGCAGGCGAAGTGATGAAGCCGCGCAAATGGGGCCGCATCGTCAACTGCTCGAGCGGCGCCGGTCTCGTCGGCGGCTTCGTCGGCGCCACCGCCTATGCGATCACCAAGGCCGGCATCATGACGATGACCAAGTCCTTCGCGAAGGACCTGGGTCCCCACGGCATCACCGTGAACACGCTGTCGCCGGGCGCGATCGACACGCCGATGCAGCGGACGGGCATGACCAAGGAGACGCTGGAGAACGCGCGCTCGCGCATCCCGCTCGGCCGCATGGGCCTGGCGTCCGAGTGCGCGCGCGGCGCGGTGTTCCTCGCCAGCGATCTTGCCAGCTACGTCAACGGCCACATCCTGGCCGTCGACGGCGGGTTCCTGATGCGGTGACCGCCTAGCGCCTCTTCGACGAAGGACGCTTGCCGAGGCCCATCTGCTTGGCGTGGCGCGAGCGCTGCTGGGCGTAGGCCGGCGCCACCATCGGGTAGGTGGGCGGCAGCTTCCAGGCTTCGCGATACTGCTGCGGCGTCATGTCGTGCACGGCACGCAGATGGCGCTTCAGTGTCTTCAGCGAGATGCCGCAGCCCAGGCAGACGAGATGCGTCGCGCCGATCGAGCGCTTGACCGGCACCGCCGGCTCGCTCGACGCCAGGTCGATCGCGACCGACGACGGATCGAGCGCGGCCAGCGACGAATGCACGATCTCGATCACGCGCGGGAGCTCCGCCGCTGTCATCGAATTGCGGGAGGCATAGGAGGCGGCGATCTCCGCCGTCAGCTGCCGGAGGGTCCGGGTCTTGTCGTCGCTCATGTCGGCTGGCTCCTTCCGGAGCTGCGGTCGACGAAGGCGACGACGCTTCCGGGTTCATAGGAATACGGGACGTGGGGAGCGACCTCGACGATCTCGCCCCCCATGAGACTTACCTGGCAGACGAGAAGGGTCGGTGTTCCGCTCGCCAATGGCTTCAGCGGCAGGCCCAGGCGAAGGACGTCGATCGCCGCACCCGAGGACGACGGCGGAAAGTATCGGCCGGTGGTCGCGATCGGCCGGCGTCCGTCCATCACCAGGAACGCGACCGAGATGAGTTCTTCGGCATAGGCCCGGTCGGCGAAGATGTCGCGGGCATAGCGCCCGGTCATGTCGCTGCCGAAGCTTGTCGCGAGGCCCTTGCCGATCACGCTGTAGCGGAGATCGCGCCCACCGCTGCGCTCGACGCCTTCGAGCAGGAAGATGTTCGGCAGGATGCTGGGCCTGTAGATCAGGTTGTCGACGTCCTCGCGCGCCGGCGGCTCGCCGTTCCGGCAGAGCTGGGCCCACAACTTGAGGAGGTCGACGAGCAGCGGATGGCCGAGGACCTCATGGGCCTCGGCGATATCGTGTTCCGCTTCGATGCGCGCCCAGCCCGGACGCGACGTCGTCGGAATCTTGTCGGTCATGATTTCCACCCCGGAAGATCATGCCCAAGTTCACGACAAATTTTAAATAATCTTTTGTAAACTACGCATCGTAGGCGGGATAACTCGTTACACGGCGCCGATTGCTTCCCTAAGTGCCTGGAATGGCAGGCGAACACAGTCCTGACGGCTGCGGTGCTTGGATACCGGGCTAAACGCCTGTAATTCCTGGATGTTCGTCGCCTCCCCGGCGAGCGCCTTGTCGGCTTCGGCGGCGAGCCCGGCGACCCCGTCCTTGTCCAGGCCGACCGCCAGCCGGCCGATCGCGCCCGCCGCCGCCTCGCAGAGCACGCAGCCGCGGACCTCGTGAGCGAGGTCGGCGATCCGAGGGCCACTCATCCGGAGGTCGATCCGAACCCGGTCGCCGCAGAGCGGGTTGTCGAGGCGGACGCTGGCGTCGTTGGGCTCGAGCCGGCCCTTCCTCGGCGCTTCCTTCGCGAGCTTCAGCAGCGCGTCCTGGTAGAGCGCGTCGCTCATCCGAGCAGCCTCCGCGCCTCGTCGACGCCGCGGAGCAGCGCGTCGATGTCCGCGTCCTCGGTGTAGGGCGCGATCGAGGCGCGGGTCGTTCCCATCAGGTCGAAGCGGTCCATCAGCGGTTCCGCGCAGTGATGCCCGCCGCGGCAGGCGACGCCGTGCCGGTCGAGGATCTGCGCCACGTCGTGCGGGTGTGCGGCGCCGAGCGCGAAGGAGACGACGCCGATCCGCTGCTGCAATCCGAGAGGACCGACGATGCGCGCGCCCGGAACCTTGGCGAGGCCGTCGAGCACGCGGCCGGTGAGCCGCATCTCCGCTTGAGCGATCGCGGTCCAGTCGAGGCCGCGCATCCAGCGGCAGGCGGCGCCGAGGCCGATCGCGCCGGAGATGTTGGGCGTGCCCGCCTCGAAGCGCATCGGCGGCGGAGCATAGGTGGTCTTCTCGATCGTCACGTGGCGGATCATGTCGCCGCCGCCGAGGAAGGGCGGCATCGCCTCCAGGCGCTGGCGCTTTCCCCACAGCACGCCGATGCCGTGCGGCGCGTACATCTTGTGGCCGGAGAAGGCGTAGAAATCGACGCCGAGCGCCGGGATGTCGAGCGGTCCGTGCGGCACGCGCTGGGCGCCGTCGATCAGCACCGCGGCGCCCACCGCCTTCGCCGCGTCGACCACCCTGGCGAGCTCGGCGACGGCACCGGTAACGTTGGAGCAATGGGCGAGCGCGATCAGCTTCGTCTTCGCCGTCACCAGGCGGTCGAGCGCGGAGAGGTCGATGCGGCCCTCGACGGTCACCGGCAGCGCCTTCAGCACGAGGCCGCGCCGGTCGCGTAGCATCTGCCAGGGGACGACGTTGGAGTGGTGCTCGATCTCGCTGATGACGATCTCGTCGCCGGGCCTGAGCGCATCGCCGAAGCTATGCGCGACCAGGTTGATCGCGCCCGTCGTGCCCGAGGTGAAGACGATCTCCTCGCGCTTCGCCGAGAAGAACCCCGCGATCTCGTCGCGCGCACCCTCATAGGCTGCGGTCGCGGCCTCCGCCAGGCGATGCACGCCCCGATGGACATTGGCGCGCTGGGTGGTCTCGAATGTATGCACCGCGTCGAGCACCGCCTGCGGCACCTGCGACGACGCGCCGGAATCCAGGTAGTGGATCCCGGGGTCGGATGCCAGCAGCGGAAACTGCTCGCGCAGCCTCACGCCGGCACCGTCACGCTGCGGCCTTCGTCGGTGAGCGCGTCGAGCGCTTCCTTGGTGTCGATGTCGACCAGCACGCCGCGGTCGCCGATCTCGACCTCGGCGACCTGGTCCTGGTGCTCGCCGATCATCGCCCGCGCGCCGACGTCCCCGGAGATCGCGCGCATCTCGGCGAAGTAGCGCTTGCCCCAAAGCACCGGATTGCCGCGCTTGCCGCCCGAGGTCGGCACGATGATCGAGCGGTTCTCGACCGGATCGAAGGCCGCGATCAGCTTGTCGACGGCGGCCGCGGTCAGCTTCGGCATGTCGCCGAGGCAGACGATGGCGCCGTCGGCCTCGGGCGGCAGCGCCGCGACGCCGGCGCCGAGCGTGGTCGAGAGTCCTTCGCCGTAGCGCGGGTTATGGGTGAAGGTGACGTTGCGGCCGGCGAGCGCTGCCTTCACCTGGTCGGCCTGATGTCCCGTCACCACGGTGATCGAGAAAACCTTGGAGGTCAGCAGCATGTCGACGACATGGGCGACCATCGCCTTGCCGTCGATCTGAACGAGCAGCTTGTTCGGCCCGCCCATGCGGCGCGACTGGCCGGCGGCGAGCACGAGCGCCGAGATGCGCGGCATGCGCGCCACCGCCTTCTCCTGCTCGGGGCGCGCGGCGCGCGGCAGCGGCCGCGTCGGGATCTCCTTGAGCAGGCCCCCGGAACCGAGCTTCATCACGTCCTGCGGCTTGACCGGCGCGCCGGCGAGCACGCGTGCAAGCACCAGGTCGAAGCCGTTGAACTTGGGCGAGCGCGCGCAGCCGGGAAGGCCCAGCACCGGCGTCTCGCCGATGCGGCCCATCAGCATCAGGTTGCCGGGATCGACCGGCATGCCGAAGTGATCGACCTTGCCGCCGGCGCGCGTGATGCCGGCCGGGATCACGTCGCGGCGATCGACCACGGCCGAGGCGCCGGCGACCAGCACCAGCTTGCAGCCGTCGTTCATCAGCTCCTTGATCGCGTCCGCCACCTCGCGCTCGGCATGGCCGCAGCGGCGCTCGCCGACCAGCGCGCTGCCGTGGCGCGACAGCCGCTCGCGCGTGGTCTCGACGGTGCCGTCGAGAACGCTTTCCTTGGTGCCGGGAAGACGCGTCTGCACGAGGCCGGTCGGCGTCGGACGGAACGGGACGACCGAGACCAGCGGCCCCTTGAACTGCGCCACCTGCGCGCAGGTATCGAGCACCGTCTTCCGGACCGCGAAGGGGATGATCTTGAGCGTCGCGATCATCTGTCCGGGCTCGACCGGCTCGTAGCGCGGCACGACCGCCAGGGTCACGGCCTCGTCGACGAGGTTGAGCTGGTCGAGGCGGTCCGGATCGAAATCGGCGAGACCGGAGCAGGCGGCGAACAGGTTGGCGCGGCCGGTGAAGGCGGCCGAGGCGGTCACGTGATCGCCGGCGAGCGCGGCGGCGAGACGGTTGGCGGCCTCGTCCTCGGGAACGTCGCCCGGCTCGAGCCTGGCGGCGACGACCTCGGCGACGCCCGCTGCCTCCAGCGCCGCGACGTCGGCGGCCGACAGCACACGGCCCTTCTTGTAGACCTTTTCCTTGACGCGCTGGCTGTGCGCCAGCACCGCGCCGACCGCGTCCTTCAAGGCGACCGGACCGAACTTCATCGACAGCCCCGCGCTGCTACGCAGCGCTGCCCCCACCCCGTCCCTCCCCCGTCTGCTACGCAGCCGAGGGAGGGGGCACGAAAGACGACATCGAGCACCCTCCCCCGGCTCTGCCGGGGGAGGGACGGGGTGGGGGCCGAGCGTAGCGAGGTCGTCACTTCGCGTCCTTTCGACGAACCTGCGTAATCTCGGCCAGGATCGAGATCGCGATCTCGGCCGGCGAGATCGCGTGGATCGGAAGCCCGACAGGGCCGTGGATGCGGCCGATCTCGGCGTCGGTCAGGCCCTGCGCCTTCAGCCGGTCGATCCGCTTCGCGTGCGTGCGCTTGGAGCCGAGGCAGCCGACATAGAAGGCCGGCGAGCGTAGCGCCACGGTCAGCGCCGGATCGTCGAGCTTGGGATCGTGGGTCAGCGTGACGACCGCCGTGCGCGCATCGGGAGACAGCTTCTCCATCGCTTCGTCGGGCCAGTCGTCGGAGAGCGTCACCGTCGGGAAGCGCGCGTCGGTCGCGAACGCGCGGCGCGGATCGACGACGGTGACCGCATAGCCTGCGAGCGCCGCCATCGGCACCAGCGCCTGGGCGATGTGCACCGCGCCGACGACGATCAGCCGTGCCGGCGGGTTGTGGACATGGACGAAGATGCGCCGGCCCTCGACCTCGATCTGGCCGCTCGAATCGCGCTCGATCAGCTTAACCGCGGCGGCCAGCGCGTCGTCGGCAAGGGCAACGTCGCCAATCATCTCGCCGGCTTCGAGCAGCGCCTGCGCACCGGAGTCGAGGTCGGTCACCAGCGCGACGGGCACGCGCCCGGCACGCGCCTTCTGCAGCTTCTCGAGGATGTCGAGCTTCATCCGCCCACCCTTATCCGACGGGCTCGACGAAGACCTGCACCTTGCCGCCGCAGGCGAGGCCGACATCCCAGGCCTGCTCGTCGGTCACGCCGAAGTCGAGGAGGCGCGGCTTGCCGTCCTTCATCGCCGCCAGGCCTTCCTTGACCACCGCGCCCTCGATGCAGCCGCCGGAGACGGAGCCGACGAAGGCCCCGGATTCGTCGATCGCGAGCTGGCTGCCCTGCGGACGCGGCGAGGAGCCCCAGGTGGTGACCACGGTGGCGAGCGCCACCTTCTTCCCCTGGGCCTTCCACGACGCCGCCGTCGCCAGCACGTCGGCGGCGCCGGAATCGAACGGGAGGGCTTGGCTCATGCGGCTTCTCCTTCGAGTCTGCCCGACCAGGCGGCGGCGGCTTCGAGCCGCCTCGGGGCGGGCTGGGCCAGCGCCGTCGCCAGCGCCTCCAGGCTTTCGAGATTATGCACCGGACGGAACTCGTCCACATGGGGCAAGAGCGCCCGGACCCCCATGGATTTGGGGGCGAAGCCCTCGTAGCGCAACAGCGGATTGAGCCAGATCAGCCGCCGCGCGGATTTGTGGAGCCGCTCGATCTCGCGCTCGATGCCGGCGCCGGCATCGCGATCGAGACCATCGGAGATGAACAGCACGACCGCGCCCTGCCCCAGCACGCGGCGCGACCAGCGCGTGTTGAACTCGTGCAGCGTGGCGCCGATGCGCGTGCCGCCCGACCAGTCCTCGACATGCTGGGCGACGCGGGCGAGCGCCACGTCGATGTCCTTCTGGCGGAGATCGCGCGTGACGTTGGTGAGCCGGGTCCCGAAGACGAAGCTGTGCACCCGGTCGCGGTCGTTGGTGACGGCGTGCAGGAAATGCAGGAAGAGCCGGCTGTAGCGGCTCATCGAGCCGGAGATGTCGCAGAGCGCCACCAGCGGCGGCGGCTTCATCACGCGGCGACGGCGCTTGAGGTCGATCACGTCCGGATTGCCGCGCAGCGCCGAGCGCATGGTCTGACGGAGATCTATGCGGCTGCCGGATGGATTGGGACGGAAGCGCCGCGTCGGCTCCATCTTGATCCGGGCGGCGAGACGGCGGATCGCCGCCTCCGCCTTCCTGATTTCATCGGCCGACATCTTCTCGAAGTCCATCGCGCGCAGCACCTCCTTCTCGGAGAAGGTCAGCGTCGCATCGACCTCGATCTCGTTGTTCTCCTCGGTCTGGGTCTCGGGGAAGGCGCCGGCGTTTCCCTGCATCGCCTCGGCGACGCGGCGCGAGACCTCCATCTGGTCGCCCACCCCTTCGGCACGGAAGCTCGGCAGCACCAGGGCCATCAGGCGTTCCATGATCTTCGGGTTGCGCCAGAAGACGTGGAAGGCCTGGTCGAAGACCTCGCGCTGGTCGCGCCGGTTCACGAACACCGCATGCAGCGCCCAGTAGAAATCGGCGCGGCTCGAGATGCCGACCGTCTCGACCGCGCGGATCGCGTCCAGCACCTTGCCCGGCCCGACCGGCAGCCCGGCCGCGCGCAGCACGCGCCCGAAGCGCATCAGGTTCTGCGCGAGGCGTCCGCCTTCGGGGACCGGCCCGTCGAGCATCAGAGTGACTCCGCTCGCGTCTCATGTCCCCTCCCCCCTTGCGGGGGAGGGTTAGGGTGGGGGGTGCTGCCAGCAACGAGTTTGCTGCTCCACCCCCACCCCATCCCTCCCCCGTCAAGGGGGAGGGGGTACGAGGCGAGCCGCGGTTTCATCACGCGGTCGCCTGCGCCCGCGCGATCTCGGCCTTCACTTCCATGAGCAGGCGGTTGGCCTCGCTGCCCTGGATCTTGGAGATGTCGTCCTGGTACTTGAGCAGCACGCCGAGCGTGTTGTTGACCGCGTCGGGCTCGAGCTGGAGCTGGTCGAGCTGGACCAGCGCGTTCGCCCAGTCGATGGTCTCGGCGACGCCGGGCAGCTTGAAGAGGTCGGTGCCGCGCAGCTTCTGGATGAAGGCGACGATCTGGCGGGAGAGCTCCGCCGGCGCGTTCGGCGCCTTGACGCGCAGGATCTCGAGCTCGCGCTCGGCCTTGGGGTAGTCGACCCAGTAGTAGAAGCAGCGGCGCTTCAGCGCGTCGTGGATCTCGCGCGTGCGGTTGGAGGTCACCACCACGATCGGCGGCTCCTCCGCGGCGACCGTGCCGAGCTCGGGGATGGTGATCTTCCAGTCCGACAGCACTTCCAGCAGGTAGGCCTCGAAGGGCTCGTCGGCGCGGTCGAGCTCGTCGATCAGCAGCACCGGCGACGGCTTCGGGTGCGCGATCGCCTTGAGCAGCGGCCGCTCGATCAGGAACTTGCGGTCGAAAATGTCGGTCGCGACCCGCTCGCGGTCGCCGGTGCCGGTGGCCTCCGCCATCCGGATCTCGATCATCTGGCGGGCGTAGTTCCACTCGTAGACCGCAGATGCGACGTCGAGGCCCTCGTAGCATTGAAGGCGGATCAGGTCGCGGCCGAGCGTCGCCGAGAGCACCTTCGCGATCTCGGTCTTGCCGACGCCGGCCTCGCCTTCGAGGAACAGCGGCCGCTTCAGCGACAGCGAGAGATAGACCGCGGTGGCGAGCGAGCGGTCGGCGACGTAGTCGCCCTTGGCGAGCAGCGCGAGCGTCGTGTCGACGGAAGCCGGAAGCTGAGTCATCGGGAGGAAAGTCGGTCCTTCAGGGGAGACGCCCATCCTGCGCGCGTCCGCGCCTGGGTCAAGGAAAAGCCATGGGCCAGATCGCCTCAGGCGCCGAAGGTCAGGACGGCCGCCCCTTTCAGGCGTCCCGACCTCAGGTCGGACAAGGCGTCGTTGGCGCGCTCGAGCGGATAGGGCGTGGTCTGCGTCCGCACCGGAATCTTCGGCGCGAGGGCCAAGAAATCCTCCGCGTCGGCACGCGTCAGGTTGGCGACCGAGCGGACCGTTCGCTCCTCCCAGAGAAGGCGGTAGGGGAAGGACGGAATGTCGCTCATGTGGATGCCGGCGCAGACCACGATCCCGCCCTTGGCGACCGCGCCGAGGGCGGCCGGAACCAGCGCGCCGACCGGCGCGAAGACGAGTGCCGCCTCCAGCGGCTCCGGCGGCATCTCGTCCGACGATCCGGCCCAGGCGCAGCCGAGCTCGAGCGCGAAGCGTCGCGCCTCCTCGTCGCCTGATCGCACGAAGGCGAAGACCTTCCGACCCTGCCACCTGGCGACCTGCGCGACAATGTGGCCGGCGGCGCCGAAGCCGTAGATGCCGAGCGTCCGCGCCTCCCCTGCCATCCGCAGCGCCCGGTAGCCGATGAGCCCGGCGCAGAGCAGCGGCGCCGCCTCGACGTCGCCATAGGAGGACGGAATGGCGAAGCAGAAGCGCTCGTCGACGACCGCGCATTCCGCGTAGCCGCCGTCGATCTGGTAGCCGGTGAAGCGCGCCTCGTCGCAGAGATTCTCGCGGCCGGCAGCGCAATGGGCGCAGGCACCGCAGGACCAGCCGAGCCAGGGCACGCCGACGCGGTCGCCGGGCCTGAATCGAGAGACGGCATCACCGCATGCCTCTACGGTGCCGACGATCTCGTGACCCGGCACGATCGGGCATCGGAGCGCCGGAAGCTCGCCATCGACGACGTGAAGATCGGTCCGGCACACGCCGCAGGCATGGACGCGGACACGCAGCTGCGCCGGCTCCAGCGGCTCCACCGTCCGGCGCCGCAGCACCAGCGGCGTCCGCGGCGCCTCCAGGACCATCGCCCGATACGTCGTCATGACCGGCCCTGCATCAGCGGCCGGCAAAGATCAGAGGCGCGGCAGTCACCGCGAGGAGGATCGGCGGCACCACATAGCGCAGCAGGACGTACAGAATTGTCGACGCCGGCCCGCCGAGGCCGAGCCCGTCCCTCAGCACCTCGCGCGGCAGGACCCAGCCGGCGAAGACCGAGATCGCCAGGCCGCCGAGCGGCAGCATGATGCTGGATGTGAGGTAGTCGATCAGGTCGAAGAAGGTCGACGAGGCGAAGATCGGATATGCCGAGAGCGGAAACCAATCGCGCCAGAGATTGAACGAAAAGACCGAGAGGAAGCCCGCCAGCCATATCGCCGCGGCCGAGACGGCGACCGCCTTCCGCCGGGACCATCCGAAGGTGCTGTGCGCGAAGGCGACCGGCATCTCCAGCATCGAGATCGCCGAGACCAGGGCGGCGACGAACAACAAGGTGAAGAATGCGAAGGCGACCACGCCGCCCGCCGGCATCGCCGAGAAGGCGAGCGGAAGGGTGACGAACATCAGGCCAGGGCCGCTCGCGGGATCGAGGCCGTTCGCGAACACGATCGGAAAGATCGCGAAGCCGGCGAGGAACGAGATCGCCGTGTCGCTGAGGATCGCCCAGACGGCAGCGGATTTCAGATCGATGCTCCTCTCGGCATAGGCCGCGTAGGTCACCATGACGGCGAGGCCGACGCCGATGGAGAAGAAGCCGAGCCCGACCGCCTCCAGGGCCGTCCGTGCGGTCATGCGGTCGAGGTCGAAGGCGAAGAGGTAGGCCAGGGTGCGCGAGACGTCGCCGACCGCGAGGGCATAGGCGGCGACGGCCAGCATCAGGCAGACCAGGAGCGGCATCAGGAACTTGGCCGCGGCCTCGATTCCGGCGGCGACGCCGCGCCCGACGATCACCGCCGTGAATGCCATGAAGGCCGAGTGATAGAGGCCGATGCGCCCGGGCGAGCCGAGCAGGGCGTCGAAGCGCTGCTGCGCCTCGCCGATGCCGGAGCCCGGCAGGCCGAGGAACGGCGTCTCGACGGCGTAGGCCAGCGCCCATCCGCCGACGACCGAGTAGAAGCTGAGGATGAGGGCGGACGCGACGACGCCGAGCGTGCCCGCGTCGCGCCAGGAGCGAGGCGCCCGATGCGCGGCCGCGAGGATCTCCATGCTCTTGCGCGCGTCCCGGCCGCCGGCACGGCCGATCGCGAATTCGCCGAGCATCAGCGGCGTCACGATGAGCGCAAGGCCGGCGAGGTAGAGGAGGACGAATCCGCTGCCGCCGTTCTCGCCGACCTCGTAGGGGAACTTCCAGATGCTGCCGAGGCCGACGGCGGAGCCGATCGTCGCCAGCACGAAGCCGATCCGGCTGCCCCACCTCTCCTTCGGTTCGGTCATCGCGGCCGCCGGTTCTACTGCTTCGTCCGGAGCGGCGACGCCTGGACGACCGCAACGGTCAGCAGCGGCACGATCGCTGCCAGCAGCGCCGCGGTGACCAGGAGCCAGCCGACCCGGGAGTAGTCGGGGGAAACCAGCACGGCCCCCGTCGCGCGATCGCGAACCTCGCGCGTGACGATGAAGATCTCGTTCAGGTACTTGGTCCCGAGGCTGCTCGCGGCCAGCGCCAGATTGGCGAACGACGCCATCACCGCGAAGAAGGTCGCCTTCAGCTGCTCCGGCGCGTTCTTGGCGATCCAGGCCAGCATCGGGATCATCGCCAGCTGCCCGAGCGGAGATTCGAGCATCGTGTCCATGATCGCGATGGCGCGCGCGTCGACGATGCCGCCGGTCAGGGACGCGGTCCATTCGTGCAGGCCGTAGAACAGCGAGATGTTCGGCAGCGACAGGACCGCGCCGGCCAGCGTCAGGATGATCACGACGTCCGCGATCGACCGCCGGGCGATCAGCGGGCGAAGCGCCAGCATGCCAGCGAGCGTGAGGCCCGACGTGATGAAGCTCAATACCGAGAGGAACTGCTGGTCGAATCCGAGGACGTCGATCTCCCACCAGCCGACCCCGGGCCCCGGTCCGGGCACCGCCCGGAAGACGAAGATGATCACCGCGGTGCCGACCAGGGCCTGCCGCTGCTCGGCCGGAAGCTCGACCAGGAGGCGGCGCATCAGGAAGGCGACGATCGCCATGGATCCGGCGAAGACGATTTCCTGGTTGAACGCGACCGGGGCGAGGCCGGCCCCCAGCGTGAACAGCGCGAAGGCGCTGCCGCCGCCGAGTATCCACCAGTTCGCCTTCGGCGCGGCGCCGTGGACATCCAGCATCGCCGCGATCCGTTCCGGGTCGAGTCCCTGGCTCGCCAGCCGGCGAACGTCCCGTCGGCGGACGACCCAGGCGAGGACGACGCCGGCCACCGAGATCGCCGGGATGCAGAGCGCGAGCAGGTAGATGTCGGCGTAGATCTCCGCCCGGGCCGCTTCCGTCATCCCGGCCGCGCCGGCGAGCATCCAGATGTTCAGCGCGGCGACGGCGGCGAGCCCGCCGATGATCGCGACCCGCCCGAGGGTCTGCATCGTCGTGTGCATCGCCTTCACCGTCTCTTCCGCGTACTTGACGCCGTGCGGGTCGAAGAGGGGCACGGCCTCCACGGTCATCGCATCGGCGACCGCGTCCTGGAGGACGTAGCCGATCGGCGCCAGCAGGACGCTCGAGACGTACCAGACCTCGAGCGGCAGCACCGACCCCATCGGGCCGGGATGTGCGATCAGGCCGTACATGATGCCGATGGACGCGGCGATCAGGAGCGCACCGAGAAAGATCAGCGCCGCTTTCCACCGCCACAGCAGGTCGACCGCGTGGCCGACCGGGATCTTGAGCGTCCAGGGCACCCCGGCCCAGAACGCCAGCGACGCCAGCAGGGAGGCAGAGAACCCGAAATGCTCCTTCACGAAGAAGGTCCCGACGATCGCCGTCAGGCCGGACACGCCCGCCGCCAGGTAGACCATCAGGGGCGGAAGGTAGGAGATGCGGAACTGACGCCCGAGGTCGAGGACCAGGACATCGAACCAGCGACGGAAGAATGCGGCTAGGGGCTGGATGGCCTTCCCTCCTGCCGGGCCTTTCTCGGCCGGAAGACGCGACTGCACGTTGACCTACATCAAGGAACGTCTCTGCCCCGCCGTCCATGGTCATTCCGGCCCGTCATGCGGCGGCGACGGTTGGGAGAAACGGCGATGCAGAAGATCGTGGGCGGCGAGCGCGGACGGAAACGCCTGCGGCGCGCCGTATGCCCGACGACCGTCGTCCGTTAGGCGGGCGACCGGAACATGTGCCCCGTCTCCCTGGCCAAGGTCGCGACAGCCGGATATCCGGCTGCGACCTTCAAGACCGCGTTCGCCAACGAGATCGCCGACCTGCTGCGCGCCCGCTTTCCCATCGTGCAGGTCTTCACCTACGAGGAGGAGCGGGCGCTCAAGGTCGTCGTCGACGTCGCCAAGGCGCTGACCTATCACATCCACGTCTGGACGGTGGTGCGCGGCCTGGTCTCGAAGCTCGAGGACGGGGACGAGAAGCCGCAGACCTTCAAGGACTCCCTTGCCGATCTCAAGATCGCGATCGACCAGTGCGAGCGCATCGCCCAGGACGGCAAGCGGCACCTGTTCGTGCTTCTCGACCCGTTCCCCTTCCTCAGCGACAAGCCCGTCGATGCGATCTACCGCCGCCGGCTGCGCGAGTTCGCCATGGCCATCCGCGGCCACGGCTTCAGCGCCTCCTGCGTGATCATCTCCCCGAGCCTCGAGATCCCTCTCGAGCTCGAGAAGGAGATCACGGTCGTCGACTTCCCGGTTCCGGATCGCGAGCAGGTGGGCCGCTTCGTCGAGCAGTTCGTCACCCGCGTCGCCGAGAACACCACGATCACCGTCGAGCCCGGGCGCGAGATGATCGAGGCGCTGACGGACGCGGCGATGGGCCTGACGCTCGCCGAGATCGAAAACTGCCTGGCCAAGGCCCTCGTCCACGACCGGGCGATCACGCTCGAAGACACGCGCTTCATGTTCGACGAGAAGAAGCAGATCATCCGGAAGTCGGGAATCCTCGAATACATCGACAACCGGTCGCTTTCGGCCGGCGACGTCGGCGGCCTCGACGTGCTCAAGCGCTGGCTGCAGATCCGCAGCCTGACCTTCGGCCGGGAGGCGAAGGCCTACGGCCTCGATCCGCCCAAGGGCGTGCTGCTGACCGGCATCCCCGGCTGCGGCAAGTCGCTGTCCGCCAAGTGCACGGCCGCCGCCTGGGGCCTCCCCCTGGTCAAGCTCGACATGGGCAAGATCTTCTCCTCGCTGATCGGCTCGTCGGAAGAGCACATGCGGAACGCGCTCAAGACCTGCGAGGCGATCGCCCCCTGCGTGCTGTGGATCGACGAGATCGAGAAGGGCCTCGCCCATTCCAGCCGCATGATCGGCGACAGCGGCGTCTCGCTTCGCGTGTTCGGCACCCTGCTCACCTGGATGCAGGAGAAGACCGCGCCGGTGTTCATCTTCGCCACCGCCAACGACGTCGCCGCCCTGCCGCCGGAAATACTGCGCAAGGGGCGGTTCGACGAGGTGTTCTTCATCGACCTGCCGAACGACGAGGAGCGTAAGCAGATCTTCGAGGTCCAGATCCGCCGGCGTCGCCGCGATCCGTCCAAGTTCGACCTCGATCGCCTGGTCGAGCTGTCGGGCGAGAAGCATTTCGGCCCCGACATCCGCATGAGCGGCGCCGAGATCGAGGCGTGGGTGTCCGAGGCGCTGATCGAATCCTTCCAGCGCACGCGGAACGCCAAGGTCGAGGGCGACCTCGAGATGGCGGATTTCGAGGCGATCCTGCCGCGGCTCGTGCCGTTGGCGCAGACCCGGCGCGAGCAGATCGCGCAGATGCGCGTCTGGGCGGCCGAGCATGCGGTCAGCGCCACCCGTCGCCAGGCCGCCGAAGCGGCCCAGCGCATGGGCGGCCGCACCATCCACCTGGATTGAGCGATCGAGCCCTGCATGCGCTCAAACCCGTGCATTCCGGCGGGGTCGCCCCGCTTCGAGCCGAAGCAGTCCCATGGGCGCGGCCGCTGAAGCCATGGTCACCGTGCTCGGCGCGGCGGCCGTAGCGCCGCCGCTTCTCTATCTCCTGACCCTGACGTTCTTCGACAAGCGGCCCGAGCCGGCCTACGCGGTCGTCGGGACGTTCCTCCTCGGCGCCCTCAGCACCTCGGCGCTGCACGTGATCTCACCCGCGGCGAGCTTCATCGGCGACTACATCCTCGACGCCCTGCAGCTCCTGTTCGGCGAGGATGTCGCCTGGCTCGAGCCGGACCGGTCGGTGGCGACCCTGCTTCAGGCGGTGGTCGACATCGCGATCCCGGAGGAGACGCTCAAGGTCCTTATCCTTCTTCTCTTCTCACGCCGGTTCCTCGCCTACGACCATCCGATGGAGGGCGTCATCTACGGCGCCGCCGTCGGGCTCGGGCTGGCCGCCTACGAGAACCTCCTGCTCGCCGTGCATCTCACCGATGCGTGGCGCGAGCACGCGGTCATCCGCAGCATCCTCACCGTACCCACCCACGGCGCGCTGGGCGTGATCGCCGGTGTCTATGTCGCGCGCGCCAAGTTCGGCAACGTCATGGGCGCGAGTCACGGCGCTTCGTTCAGATGGCGCAGCTATGCGGCCGCCCTCTACGTCCCGGTCGCCCTTCACGCGCTCTACAACTACCCGCTCCTGCTGGTGCGCAACACGTTCGGCATCCATGCACCGTTCGCGCCGCTGCTGCAGACCGCCGGATTCGTGGTCGGAACCATCGCGGTGCTCGCCGCCGCAAGGCTCGTCTATCGCATCGTGCTCGCGCAGGGAGGCTCGACCGCGCGCTATGGGCGGGGTTCGCTGTTCGGGTACCGCGCCTGGCGTCTCGATCTGCTCGGGGCCTTCGCGAGCCTGCTGGGCACGCTGATGGTCTTGGTCGAGACGAGGGCCGCATGGCGGGGCGACCCGATCGTCGTGGATCGCCACATCGCCATCTTCGTCGGCGCGATCCTCGTCGCCGTCGCGGCCTACTTCCACCACCGTGCCGCATCGCCGGAGCGTCGGTTGCAGGCGGTCGAACAACTTCGCTGACGCCTCGAAAACGCCGCATTTTACTCAATTTTGTTTGACGCAGATCAAGGTGCGTCAGGCGGCGATTTGCTCTCCTGGAAACAGAAAGTGCGGTGGTCCGCCAGGCCACCCTCCTGATCTCGGAAAGGGCAAACCATGTCGTTCAAACCCCAGTTCAAGCGGTGGCATCTGCTCGCCGCCGGTGCCGGCGCGATCGCGATTGCCGCCGGGCTGTCGCTGTTCAGCGACTGCGAGGTGTGCGAGGCGGCGAACCAGATCCTGCTGCAGGGCACCGTCGCGCAGAACTGCACGCTCGACGTCAGTTCGACGGCCGCGGCGGCGAACCTGCCCCTGACGACCGCCGGCAGCCAGCATGTCCAGGTCGGCTCGGTCCTCCAGAGTTGCAACAAGAAGGTCGGCTACACGCTTACCGTCAGCTCGGCAAACTGCGCGAGCGGCACTGCCGGCGCGAAGGTGATCGATCCGGTGTCGACCGAGGTCCTGGCCTACAGCACCGAGTTCAACAACCCGACGGACGGCGGCAGCCAGGCGACCGTGACCGGCCTGCTGCAGTCGGCCTGCGCGAGCCAGGTCGGTCGCGACGTCACCAACTGGAAGGCGCGGAACGAGAGCAGCCTGGTCTTCGTGAACTTCACCGGTGACGGCAACCTCGCCGCCGGCACGTACCAGGACACGATCACCGTCACCATGAACGTGAAGTGAAGTCGGCAGACATGACCATCCTCAACCGCAAAAATCGCCGCGCTCCTCTCGCTGCGGCGGCCGTGGCCGCCGTCCTCGTCGGCGCCGCGGTGGTCGCCTCGCAGTTCGCCGAGGACTGCGAGATCTGCGCCGCCGCGACGACGGTGCTGCTGCAAGGCGCCGTGGCGCAGAACTGCACGCTCAGCGTCAGCACGGCGACGGGCGCGTCCAACCTGCCTCTGACCACGACGGGCGCGCAGCATGTGCAGGTTGGCGCCGCCGCACAGACCTGCAACAAGAAGATCGGCTACACGCTCACCATCACCTCGCTCAACTGCGCCTCGGGCACGGCCGGCGCCAAGGTGATCGATGCCGCCTCGAACGAGGTTCTGCGCTACACGGCGGAGTTCAACAACCCGACCGGCGGCGGCAGCCAGGCCACCGTCACCAACCTGCTGCAGAGCGCCTGCACCGGCCAGGTCGCGCGCGACGTCTCCAACTGGAAGGCGTTCGGCGAGAACAGCAACATCTTCGTGAACTTCACCGGCGACGGCGCGCTTGCCGCCGGCACCTACCAGGACACGCTCACCGTCACGATGAACATCAAGTAGGCGGCGACGCCGGTTTTGCTTGATCCATCTCAAGGTCGGCACCGCAAATACCCATCAAATTGCACTTATCCGGCTCCGCAGCCGCGAGAGGAACGAAGATGAAGTCCCCCAGCAAGTTCACCAGGCGCAACCTGATCGCCGGCGGCCTCGCCGCCCTCGGACTCGCGCTCGTCGGCGTCTGGTCATTCTCTAAGTGCGACATCTGCATGGCGCAGCTCTCCGACACGATCCCGCTCTCCGGAATCGTCGGACCGACCTGCTCGGTCGATGCGACGGCCCTTCCGGCCGCCTCCAACCTCACCCTGACGGGCGGCGTCACCCGCGTCATGGTCGCCAACGTCGTGCAGAGCTGCAACGACCCTGACGGCTACACGCTGACCGTGACCTCGTCGCACTGTGCGGCGGCTCCGACCGGCGCGAAGGTCGTCGGGCCGACGCCGGCGACCGACTATCTTCAGTACTCCGTCGAGTTCGACAATCCCGCCACCGGCACCAGCACCGACACCACCGATCTTCTGCTCAGCAGCTGCTCCTCGCAGGTCGCGCGCGACGTCACCGGCGTGCCGATCTTTGCCGAGACCAGCTACGTCTATCTCAACTACACGGGCTCGGGTGCGCTCACGGCGGGTACCTACACCGACACCCTGACCGTCACGCTCGCGACGAAGTGACCGGCACGCCTCGAGCTTGAAACGCAGCGACGATGATTTCCGCAGCAACATGCCGAACTTCCGCAAAGCATGGCTGGCGCTGGCCCTCGCGGCGGCCCTCACGGGCGGGGCGCTCACGGCTCCATGGCTGCTCGACGTCTGCGACGTCTGCGAGGCCGCGACTGCAATCCTGCTCTCGGGGACGGTCGAGGGCAAATGCACGATCAACGTTTCCTCGACGTCCCAGGCCGTCGAGCTTCCGATCACCGCGCCGGGAGCGCACCGGATCATGATCGGCAGCGCTCTCCAGGACTGCAACGGCAGGCGCAGCTACATCGTCAGCGTCACCTCGATGAGCTGCGCGGTGGCACCGGCCGGTGGCAAGATCCTCAACACGGGGTCGGACGAGTTCCTCCCCTACTCCGCCGAGTTCGTCAATCCGGCGACCGGCGGAAGCACCCCGGTCGTCACCGGGCTCCTCGCCACGAGCTGCGTCGGCCAGGTCGGCCGCGAAGTCACGCATGGCAAGGTCACCAACGAGACAAGCCAGATCTACCTCAACTTCACCGGGTCGTCGGACCTCGGCGCCGGTACCTACCAAGACATCGTCACCATCTCTCTCAACATGCAGTGAGGCTGCCATGAACCTGTTCAAGCTTCTCCCCGACATGGGCGGCCGCAAGGTGGCCGCCCTCGTCGCCGGCGTGCTGGTCTCGGGCGCGATCTCGTCCGCCGCCAGCGCCTTCCAGATCGTCCCGATCTCGCAGGATTTCGATCCGTCGGGCCGCGGCTCCAACCAGACCTTCCAGGTCGAGAACGACCGCGACGAGCCGATCACCGTCACCGTGGCGATGGCGCTCCGCAAGGTCGACATCAACGGCCAGGAGACGCTCGAGCCGACCGAGGACTTCACCGTCTTCCCGACGGAGATCCAGCTCCAGCCGAAGACCTCGCGCCTGGTGCGCGCCAAGTGGATCGGCGATCCGGCGCCCAAGCAGGAGCTCTCCTACCGCATCATCGCCGAAGAGACCCCGCTCAATAAGCGCCGCGACACGCCCGGCGCCTCGGTGTTCCTCACCGTCCGCTACGTCGGCTCGATCTACGTCGTGCCGAAGGGCGTGAAGGCCGACGTGGTCGTCGCCTCGGCGCAGGCCGTGCCCGCCCCGCGCGGCGGCGGCAAGCTGCTCGAGGTCGTGCTCGAGAATCGCGGCAGCCGCCATGCGATCATCGACGCTCCCTCGGTGACCGTTTCCGCCGGCAGCGTCAGCCGCACCCTCGACAAGTCGGCGGTCGCCGAGACCGTGACCGGCGAGAACATCCTCGCCAAGTCTCAGCGCCGGTTCCTGCTGCCGCTGCCCCAGGATCTGCCCGAAGGCGCGATCAAGGCCGACTTCAAGTACACGGCACAGTAATCCCTCGCGCGTACACGAGGGCGGCGGGAGGCGAAGGCGCATGTCGCGTCGTCACTGCCGCCGCCCTTTCCTTTTCGGCGACACCCGCGGGCTGATCCCGGGTCTCCTCGCCCTCGCGCTGACGGCGGTCGCCGGCAGCGCTCTCGCGGATCCGTCCGGCGTGGCGTCCATGCGGACCCTGCCGCTGCAGCCGGGCATCGCCGCCGCCCCCAAGACCGACGAGCCGACCCCGTCCAAGCCCGAGGCGAAAAAGCCGCCGCCGGCGACCCGCCTCGAGATTCCGGTGAAGATCGAGCAGCTGCCGTTGGGCGAGGCCGTCGCCTTCATCTCGGTCCGGGACGAGCTCCTCGCCTTCGACGGCCCTGCCCTGCTCAAGCTGCTGGAGCGGTTTCTCGTGCCCGAGAAGCTGCAGGCGCTGCGGGCGCGGATCGGCTCGGGCGGACGCCTCACCGCCGACGACATCCGCAGCGAGGGCATCGCCGTCGCCTACGACATCGGCCGTATCGAGGCGACGCTGCGCGTGCCGCTCGACATGCGCACGACCCAGTCGCTCAGCCTCGCCAACCCGTATGGTGCCGAACGCAGGGAGCTCCTCGCGCCCGCCGACGTCAGCGGCTACGTCAATCTGCTTTCCGGGCACGACTTCGTTCCGAACCGCGACGGGTCGACGCCGATCGTCACCGACCTCGACGCGGCGCTGAATCTCTACGGCAACGTCATCGAGAGCGTCGGGACCTATCGCGACATCGGCGCGGCGCCCTGGACGCGGGGCGACACGCGGATCGTCCGCGACGATCCGGAGAGCCGCACCCGGCTGTCGATAGGCGACGTCAACTATGGCATCGGTGGCTTCCAGTCCTACCGCCGCGCCGGCGGCATCTCGATCGCCCGCAACTTCGGGCTCCAGCCCTACCGCTCGAGCGCCCCGGTCGGCGAGACCGACCTGAACCTCGACCGCAACGCCCGCGTCGACGTGATCGTCAACGGGCAGCGGATGCGGACCCTCGACCTCACGCCCGGCCGCTACAACGTCCGCGACCTGCCCTTGGTCGGCGGCACCAACGACGTGACGCTGCGGATCGTCGACGAGGTCGGCCGCGTCGACGTCATCCGCTTTCCCTTCGTCTTCGATGCGAGCGTGCTGGCGGAGGGCGAGCAGGATTTCGGCTATGCCATCGGCTTCCCCTCGACGGCGACCAACGCCGGCCGCACCTACGACCGCACGGACCGCGTGGTCTCGGCGTTCCACACCTTCGGCCTCACCGACCAGCTGACGCTCGGCGGCAACTACCAGGCCTCGCGGAACGTGAACCTGGTGGGGACCGAGATGCGGCTCGCGACCGCCATCGGAACCTTCCGCTCCGACCTCTCCGCCAGCCAGTCGAGCTTCGCCGGCACCGGCGGCGCCTTCCGCATCCAGCACCGGTTCACCGAGAGCCCGTCGACCACCTCGCGCGGGCGGTTCCTCGCCTCGACCGCGACGTATCGCTCGCCCGACTTCACCAGCATCTCGCAGACCTCGGCCAGCAACCCGGTCGCGCTCAGCCTCGGCGTGCTGTTCGGGCAGCGGCTCAGCGAGACGCTCTACGGCAGTCTCGGCGTCGCCCGGCAGTTCGCGCGCGACGGCCAGCCGAACGTGACCACGGGCGACGCGAGCATGAGCATGCAGATCGCCGAGGACGTCACCGCGTCGCTGCTGCTGAGCACGCGCCAAGCGAGCTACGGCGGCAGCGACAACCGCATCTTCCTCGGCGTTTCCTGGTTCCCGCGCGGCTCCGGCCAGCGCGTCGGCACCTCCTACGATACGACCGAGCGCGCCCGCAGGGTCGACTGGTCCTATACGCCGACGATGCGGGTTGACGGCGTCCAGGCAGACCTTGCGCTCGGCCGCGACGCCGGCCGCGACACGATCGACGGCGACGTCGGCTACACCGGCTATCGCTTCACCACCTCCGCCTCGCACGCGACGATGACCGAGCGCGGCGACGGCAACTCGACCCATCCTCGGACCCGGGTCAACTTCGGCACGGCGATCGCCTTTGCCGGCGGCCAGACCGCGATCACGCGGCCGATCAACGACAGCTTCGCTCTCTTCGTCCCGCACCCGTCCCTGGCCGGCCAGTCGATCGAGGTGAACAACATCAGCGAGACGCCCCAGGCACGGACCGACATTCTCGGCACCGCCGTGCTGCCCGAGCTGGGATCCTACTATCAGCACCACGTCACCATCGACGCGCCCGAGCTTCCGCTCGGCTACGAGCTCGGCCGGCAGGTCTACGACCTGCAGCCGACCTACCGCAGCGGCACGGTGATCAATGTCGGCACCGGTGCGACCGTGCTCGGCGACGGCCTCCTCGTCGACGCCGAGGACAAGCCGCTGCCGCTCGAAGCCGGCACCATCACCTCCGTCGACGATCCGTCGCGTCCCGCGATCGACTTCTTCACCAGCCGGGGCGGCCGCTTCCGCGTCGAAGGACTCTCGTCGGGCCGTTTCCGGCTGACGCTGGCGAACGACCCCGACAAGGCGATCGAGTTCGATATTCCGGCCGACAGCACCGGCCGTGTCGATCTCGGCCGTCTGACCTACCCGATCACACCGTGAGGGCGCTCTCCATGAACCTCAGAAAGCTCCTGCTCGGCGCCGCGACCACATGGACCCTCCTCGCCGGCGCCGCCGAGGCCGCGTGCAACATCAACATCGGCGACATCACCTCGACCACCTGGGCCGGCGGCAACGGCCGCGGCTACGACGTCTTCGACCCGCAGCGCCGCATCCAGCTCGTCTATTTCCGCGTGCGCAGCAACGACGGGGGCTGCGCGTACTATCTGACAGTCTCGCCGTCGAACGGCCGCGGCGACGGAACCGGGTACCTGGTCGGCGGCGAGGGCTCGCTCGAATTCGGGCTCTCCAAGGACGCGAGCGGCGGCCAGCCGCTGCGTCCGTCGGGGCTCGCGGTCGAGGCGGACATGTATGTCGGCGCCGTTCCGGCGGGCGGGACGGTCATCCAGCAGCTCGTGCTCTCGATCCCGCCGGAGCAGGTCGCCGGATCCGGATTCTACAGCGGCGAGATCGAGTTCACGCTGTACGAAGGCGTCTTCGGCTCGGGCGTGGTCCGGGATCGCCGCCGCGTCGCGGTTTCGGCACCGGTGCCGTCGGTGGCGCAGGTGTCTTTCGCCGAAGGCACGGGCTTCGACCCCAACCGCGGCAGCCACACTGTCCATTTCGGCCAGCTTCGCGCCGGGGACCGGCAGGTGGTGCATGTGAAAGCGCGAAGCAATGGCGGCTACCGCCTGCTTCTCCAGTCCATGAACGGCGGCGCGTTGCGTCCCCTCGATGCGAGCGACGAGAGCGTCGTGCCCTACACCGTGCTCGTCGACGGAAGCCCGCTCAAGCTCAACGGCGGCGAGACGACGGCGATCGTGAACAGCGAAAGGACCGGGCCCGGCGGCCGGACCCACAGGCTTGAGTTCATTGTGGATTCGACCGAGGACGCGTCGGCCGGCGACTACGGCGATGTCATCAATCTCGTGGTTTGGAGCTTGCGGTAGCGGGCTCCGCTGCCTACATAAAAGGTATGGGGGTTCGCACAGCCATCCTTCGTCTCCTGACGGTGCTCATGCTTCCCGTCGGGATCGCTAGTGTCTCGGGCACGGCCGCGGCCAATCCCAAGTCGAATCTTCAGATCGCCGGTTATGTGCCGGCGCGCGCCAGCATATCCATGACCCAGACCGCGTCGCTGGTTCCGCTCGCGTCCCGTCGCGGGCGGGTGATCCTCACCGAACTCAACATCTCCGCGAACAACAAGCTGTTCTCCGTGAAGCTGAGCTCGACCAATACGACCAGCGACGGATCGCCGGCCTTCGTGGATGAAATCGGCGACCGGAGCGTTCCCTACCGCCTGACCTTCGGCGGACGCGAAGTCCGGTTCGAGAACGGAGAGGCGCAGCTCGCGATGAATGCCGGCGCCGATAGCGGCGCTCCGCAGCTTCTCGAGCTCGAGCTGACGGACGACCAGAGCCCCGCCGCCGGCTCGTTCGAGGACCGGCTGCTCGTCGTCATCACCGCACGATAGCCGCAGGCGTCAGACGCCGACGGCACCGTCTCTAGGCGCGTCCGGGGCGACGGCGAGGCAGACCGGATGATTGCGGATGAAGGCGGCGAGAGCCAGCTTCAGGTGCAGGACCTTCTCCTCGTTTCCAGCGGCCCGCGCGGCTTCGATGTCATCAAGCACGATGCGGCGGATGCGCAGCTCCCCGGCCGGTGAGCGACACAGATAGCAGCCGAGCTCGGCCGCGACCATTTCCGGAATGTGCTCGTGCTCGGCGATCGCGTCGATGATCTCTTCGTCGACGCCGCTCAAGGCGAGGCAATCTTCTCGGGTCAGCATCGGTTGCTCCCTCGCACGACGCCGACACGGTTTCGTCGCGCGTCCGTCACAAGCTAGCAATGCGCGCGGGGACCGCCTTGACGCAGATCAACGTCGAAGGCCGCACCGCTCACTGCTCGAGCGGCCACTCGCCGCGGATCTCGACCGGCATGGCGGCCAGCTTCGCGAACAGCCGCGCCTGGTGGCGGATCGGCCACCAGTCGTAGAGAAAGATCTGGAGCGGGCGCCACATCGCGACCCAGCCCAGGATCAGGAAGCCTTCGGAGATGATCTGCGAAGCCGTCGGGCCGGCAAGCTCCATCGCGAGCTGCCGTATCACGACGCAGGCGAAGAGGAACATCAGGCCGATCGCGAGCGCAAAGCGACCTTCTCGGAGCTGGAAGCGCAACCGCCGCGCCGCCTCGACGCCGCGATAGGTGAAATAGTTGGCGACGGCCTGCTGGACGGTCGCCGCGTCGCCGGGTGCGATCCGCTCCGCCGGAAGGCGCACCACGAGCCGCAGCGGGCGGGCCAGCGGATACTCGTCGACCGAGCCGACGATGTACTCCTCCGCCTCGCGATCGAGCTCCTTGTCGTGGAAGGGCGACGGGTCGAAGGAGTTGAAGAGCTGCTGGAGCGAGGACAGCCGTATCTCGATGGCCACGGCGTCGGCTTCGCCGGCTCGGGGCGGAGCGGGACTGCGATGCGAGGAACTTTCCATCCGGCGCAATTCTGAACCGGTCGGCGTGGGCACGGCTTGATCTCGATCAAGCGGGGCGGAGACCTCAGCTAGATCCTCCGCAACGCGACCTGCGCGAGCAGCCGATGGACATCCTCGGCCCGGCACAGCTCGGTACCGGCGTTCAGCGTCGCCGCGGTGCCGGCGGCGACGCCGTTGCGAAAGGCCGTCTCGATCGGGTCGCCAGCGGCGAGGCTCAGGGAGAGCGCGCCGACGAAGCTGTCGCCGGCGCCGATCACGCTGGCGGGCTTGAGCCGGACGCCGTCGGCGCGAAGGGCGATGTCGGCGCCGATCAGCAGCGCGCCCTCGGCGCCGAGCGTCAGCGCGATGTAGTCGACCTTGCCGCCGGCGACCAGCGCCCGGCCTTCGGCGAGCCAGCCGGCCTCATCCGTGACCTTGCGGCCGACCAGTTCCTGGAATTCGCGCAGGTTCGGCTTGATGAGATGGACGCCCTCAGCCACGGCCGCGCGCAAGGCCGGCCCGGCGCAGTCGACGACCGCCCGCGCCCCCATCTCCTTCGCGACCGAGGCGAGCCGGCCGTAGAAGTCCACGGGCACGCCCTGAGGGAGGCTGCCGCTTCCGACGAGGATGCGGGGATGGCGGCCGGTCTTGCGCGCCCGGTCGAGACAGGCCTGCCAGGTTTCCGCCGGGAGTTCCGGTCCAGGAAGGACGAACTGGTACTGGCTTTCGCCGGTCCGGTCGAAGACCGTGAAGTCCTGGCGGGTCTCTCCGTCGAAGGGGATCGCCTCGGTACGGACGCCCTGGCCCGCGAGCAGGCGAAGCAGCATCTCGCCGGACGACCCGCCGGCCGGAAGCAGGGCGAGAGGATCCCCGCCCAGGCGCTTCACCACGCGCGCGACGTTCACGCCGCCGCCGCCCGCGTCGTACCGGGGCGCAGCGCAGCGAAGCTTCGTGAACGGCGTCAGCTTTTCGGTCGACGTGTAGACGTCCACCGACGGGTTGGGCGTGACGGTCAGGACGTCCATGGCGACCTTTTCTATGTCGGGCTAGAACGTCCCGACCGGCTGGAAGGTGGCGCCGGAGACGACCACCATGTGGCTCAAGACTTCCTTGACGCCGGGCACGTTCTCGGCGACGACGCGCATCGCGCCGACTTCCTCGTGGCTGAGGGCGTGCCCCCAAAGATGGACCACGCCGTGGTCGACGACGACCCGCGCCGGCGTGACGGACAGCCACTCCTGGCGACCGAGGGCATCGAGCACCGCCTGCCTGATCGCTGCGTCGTCGGCGGCGGGGGCGGCCGACCTGCCTTTCGACACCGCAAGGCCGCGAAGCAGGTCCGCGCGGCTGACGATGCCGACCAGGCGTCCCTCGCGGAGCACCGGCACGCGCTTGATGTGCCGGGTCTCGAGGATCTCGGCGATCTCGGCCAATGGCGTGTCCTCGGCGACGGTCGTCGCTCCCGTCGTCATGACGTTGCGCACGTGGCGGCCGCGAAACTTCTCGAAGTCGTGGGCACGCTCGGCGTTCGAGGCGACGAGCTCCAGCCACCAGGAACGATGCCGCTCGGTGCCGGTCTCGGCGCGGCGCTGCAGATCGCCTTCGCTCACCATGCCGACGACCTTGCCGCTGAAGTCGACGACCGGCAGGGCGCTGACGCGATGACGCAGCATCGCCTGCGCGACGTCGCTGATCAGGGCGTCGGGAGTCGTGGTGACGACGGCGGTCGTCATGATGTCTGCGGCACGCATGTCGGCTCTCCGCTGGAGTGGTCTCGCCATCCAGTCTGCGCGGCCTCGCCCGCTCCGCCCTTGATCTGGATCAGCCTCTCGGCGCGGCCGCACCTGCATTTCCCAGCGCCTGGCGCAGGGTCCGCACCAGCTGGTCGCGCTCGCGGTCGCTCGACGCGCCCTCCAGCCGCCGGTTGATGTCGAGGATGAGCCTCGACATCTCGTTGTGCCAGTCGAGGTTCTCGACGGCTTCCGGCTGAAGCCGCCGCTGCACGCCTTCGAGGGGCCGAGGCGCGGCCTCGCCGATCTCGAAGCGCTGGTCGAGCTCCGGCACGAGACAGACGGGCGCTCCGCCGAGATGCTCGTCGACGTGCCGGCGAAGCGCTTCGAGCGCGCCGCGCTCGCCATGATCGAGGAAGATGCCGCGGCGGATCGGCCCGCGCCGCGTGATCCAGTCGAGCAGCTCGGGGCCGTCGGCGTGGCCGGAATAGTCGTCGATCTGCCGGATGCGTGCGGCGACCTTCACCTCCTCGCCCTGGATGCGGACCGCCGAGGCGCCGTCGGCGAGGAAGCGCCCCAGGGTTCCGCGCGCCTGGAATCCGGTGAGCAGCACGGTCGCATCCCGCCGCCAGAGCCAGTGCTTGAGATGGTGGCGGATGCGCCCTGCCTCGCACATGCCGCTGCCGGCGACGATGATGTGGAAGCCCGAGAAGCGCGCGATCCGCTTGCTCTCCTCCACCGTCTCCGTCGCATGCAGGTGCGGGGAGTCGAGCAGGCGGTCGATGTCGAAGTCGCCTTCGAGGGTCGAGGCGTGCTGCCGGAACACCTCGGTCGCCCGGATCGCGAGCGGCGAGTCCAGGAAGACCGGCGCCGCCGGCACTTCGTGCTTGTCCATCAGGTCCATCAGCTCGACGAGAAGCTCCTGCGTCCGCTCCACCGCGAAGGCCGGGATCAGCAGGGCGCCGCCGGCGGACCGCGCGGCGCGGAGCTCGTCCGCCAGGCGCTTGCGGCGTTCCTTCGACGACACGTCCGGACGGTCGGTGTCGCCATAGGTCGACTCCGAGACGACGTAGTCGATTCCGGACGGCGCGTCGGGGTCGGGCTGGAACAGCTTGCCGTTCGGGCCGATGTCGCCGGAGGCCAGCACCGTCAGCGGACGTCCGCCGGCTGCCGGTTCGAACTCGAGCTCGATCGACGCCGATCCGAGAAGATGGCCGGCGTTCCAGAAGCGCGCGCGCACGCCCGGCGCGGCCGAAAACCACGTCTCGTAGTCGACCGGGCGGAAAGCGTTGAGCGACGCGATCGCATCGGCCTTGGTGTAGATCGGCGACACCGGTTCGCGGCCGCGCGCCGCGTTCCGCTGGTTCAGCGCGACGACCTCGCTCTCCTGGATGTAGCCCGCATCCGGCAGGAGATAGGAGCAGAGATCGATGGTGCCGCGGGTCGCCAGGATGCGGCCGCGAAAGCCGCTGGTGACGAGCTTGGGCAGCAGCCCGCTGTGGTCGATATGCGCGTGGGTGAGGAGCACGGTGTCGATCTCGGAAGGGTCGAACGCGAAGGCGCCGTAGTTCAGCGACTTGAGCGTCTTCGATCCCTGGAACATCCCGCAATCCACGAGAACCTTGGCCCTCGGCGTCCGGAACAGGAGGCAGGAGCCGGTGACCGTATGCGCGCCCCCGCAGAACTGCAGGGTGACGGAATGAGCGGGCGTCGTGGTCATGGATTTCCCGGTTGATGCGCGTGCCTGAACCTATTCGTTCTCCTTTTTGCCGCCTGAGCCAAGGCCGGAGATTGATCCACGTCAATCCGATCTCGCGCGACCTGCGCTAGCTGTTGTCGTCTGCGTCACGCTTCAGACGGAGGAAGAAATGTCGAAGCACGTCGAGATCTGGTACCTCATCGCCGACGGCGCCCATGCGCGCATCGTCCGCCGCGACGCCGAGACCGGCGGCTATCACCAGGTGAGCCGGTCGGAATCGCGACTGGCCCGGCTCAAGACCTCGCAGATCGTGTCGGATCGCGCCGGACGTGTCGGCGAGAGCGCGTCTTCGGCCCGCCACGCGGCCGAGGCGAAGCACGACCCGCATCGGCAGGCCAAGCTCGCCTTTGCGCACAAGACCGCCGCCGACATCAACGAAGCCTCGCGTGCGGCGGAGTTCGACGAGCTGGTGCTGGTGGCGCCGGCGCGCGTGCTCGGGGAGATCAGGGGCCACCTCGACACCCAGGCCAGCAAGCGGGTGGTCGGCGAGCTCGCGAAGGACCTGACCCCGGTGCCCGACGGCGATCTCGGCAAGCATCTCGACACGCTGGCCCATCGCATCGAGCGCGGCCTCGCGGCGCGCTAGACGGGTCCTCACATCCTCGTGCGGCACCGCATGACCCCCCGTTGACCTACATCAACGAGGCGACTTCCGGGCCGCCATACGCTGTCCGCACCAATCGAGTCCAAGGTCAGGACCACCGCCATCAGGACCTCCAAGTAACGTCAGGCACGAAAGGAGCAAGGACGATGAATCGATTCACGAGGATGCTCGCCGTGGCGCTGCCGGTCGTCGCGCTCGGCGCCTGCACCACGCTCAGCCAGGACGACCGCGCCCTGCTCGAAAGCGTGCGGCAGACCTCGATCGAGGCGAAGGCCGCGGCGGATCGCGCCGCCGATGCCGCCAGGAGCGCCAGCGACGCAGCCGCGCGGGCCTCGGCCACGGCCGGCCAGAGCGCCGACGCCGCCCGCGCCGCATCGACCGCCGCCTCGAATGCCGCCGACAACGCGAAGGCCGCGGCCGAACGCGCCGATCGCATGTTCCGACGCACGCAGCGCAAGACGACGCCGTGACCGACGCGGGCTGCGCCAGGACTCGTGGCGGCAGCCCGAAGCCTCGGAGCCGGAGTCGGAGTCGATGGAGCTGATGCAGGCAATCAAGGACCGCCGGTCCGTCAGGCACTATACGGACGAGCCGGTCTCGCGTGAGGAGATCCTGAGCCTCATCGAGGCGGCAGCCGCGTCGCCGAGCGCGATGAACCTGCAGCCCTGGTCCTTCGTGGTCGTCGAGGGCAAGGAACGTCTGGAAAGGATGTCGGGCCTCGCCAAGCGCGCGCTGCTGGCCATGCCGTCGGCGGATGCGGCGCATCGAACGATGCTCCAGGATCCGTCCTCCAACATCTTCTACGGCGCTCCCTGTCTCATCATCGTCTGCGCCAGGCCGCCGTCGCGTCAGGCCGCCGAGGATTGCTGCCTGGCCGCACACGGCCTGATGCTCGCCGCCCACGGGCGAGGCTGGGGAACGTGCTGGATCGGCACTGCCCGTCCATGGCTCGAGCTGCCGCAGACGCGGTCGCTTCTCGGCCTGCTGCCCGATCAGGTGCCGGTGGCCCCAATCGTCGTCGGCGAGCCCGCATCGGTGTCGGCGCCGACGCCGCGGCACAAGCCGCTCGTACTCTGGCCGGCGCTCTAGCGGCTAGCGGTCGCGGCCCGATCTCAGGATCGGGAAGGGAATGCCGAGATGCTCGCGGGCCACGCGCCTGAGAGTCCTCCAGTCGAGGTCGTCCGCCACCGCGCCCGCGGCTTCCATGACCAGCATCTCCAGATCCGGCAGGTCCACGGGTTCGGCGCCGCCACGCGCCTCGATCTCGTCGGCCTGGGACAGCGTCGGGTGGACCTCGAGCATGAGCCCCTCCGCCGACCAGCCGAGCTTGACCGGCTGATCGACGATGCGCACCTCGGTCCCGATCGCGACCTGAGGGAACAGCGCGGCGATATCGTCGGGATACAATCGGAAGCAGCCATGGCTGACGCGCCGGCCGACGCCGTAGGGATTGTTGGTCCCGTGGATCGCCGTGCTCGTCCAGCTGAGGTCGAGCGCGAAGGCCCCGAGCGGATTGTCCGGCCCCGGCGGAACCGCCTGCGGCAGCTCCGGCGCCTCGGCCCGGACCGACGCCGGCGGAATCCAGACCGGATCGCGGCGCTTGCGGATGACGCGCCCGAAGCCGACCTCGATCGCGATGCCGTCCGCGGCGATGCCGATCGGATAGGTCTGGACGGGGCCGGCGGGCGGAAAGAAATAGAGGCGCTGATCGGCCAGGTTGATCACGATCCCCCGCCGCGGCGCCGCCGGCAGGAGATGGGCGCATGGCAGGGAGACGACGGTCCCGGCGCCAGGGAGCCAGGGATCCACGCCGGGATTGGCCGCGGCCGTCTCGACGAAGCCGAGATCGTGCTGGATAGCCAGGTCGAGGAGGGTGTCCTCCGATCTCGCGGCCCAGACCGCGAAGCGACCGACGATGTCGTCCCGCGCCTGTGCATGGCTCTGGCGCAGACCGAGAGCGCCGAGAAGCAACGCGCCTGCAGCCGTGCGGCAGAGGCGTTGGATGCCCTCGCGCCGGTTGACGGAAGGGTGCTTCATGGCGATGGATCAGCCATCGCCTAAGGATGCCGGCCGCACGGATCGGGCGGCTTGATCCACGTCAAGTCCCGCGTCACCCTGGCTCTGTTCCGCGGGCTGATTAGAAAGCGTCAAGAATTTGCGGTAATATAGTATCCCAAGACGTGGTTTTGGGATTACCGCGCTAGGATCCTTCGATGATTCGGACCGGGTCCGACGATCGCCGGGACGTCGAAAGCGCTCAGCTCGATGCGCTGCTGACGACCGCTGTCGACGGCATCATCGTCATCGACGCCGTCGGGATCGTCCAGGTCTACAACCCGGCCTGCGCGCGGCTGTTCGGCTATCCGGCGGCCGAGGTGATCGGCCAGAACATCCGCATGCTGATGCCGTCCCCCTATCATGACGAGCACGACCGCTACATCGCGGCCTACCGCACCACCGGGAAGGCCAAGATCATCGGCCACGGGCGCGAGGTCACGGGACGGCGGAAGGACGGCTCGGTCTTTCCGATGTACCTCTCGGTCGGCGAAGGGCACCAGGGCGGGCGGAGCATCTTCGTCGGCATCATCCACGACCTCACCCGGCAGAAGCAGTTCGAGCAGGAGCGCGACCGGCTCGCGGCCATCGTCGAATCCTCGCACGACGTCATCATCGGCAAGGATCTCCGCGGCATCGTCGCCGCCTGGAACCGGGGCGCGGAGCTGACCTACGGCTACACGGCCGCGGAAATGATCGGCCGGCCGATCGCCGACCTGGCCCCGCCCGAACGGAAGGGCGAGGTCGACGACCTCATCCGACGCGTGTGTCGGGGAGAGGTGATCGCCCAGTACGATACCCAGCGCGTGACCAAGGACGGCCGCCTGCTCGACATGTCGCTGACCCTCTCGCCGATCCGCAACGACAAGGGAGAGGTGACCGGGATCTCGACGATCGGCCGGAACACCACGGATCTTCGCCAGGCCGAAGGCCGCATCCGCGAGCTGACCGGCGAGATGCAGCACATCACGCGGCTGAGCGCGATGGGCCAGCTCGCGTCCTCGCTGGCGCACGAGCTCAACCAGCCCCTGACAGCGGTGGTCAACTACAGCGATGCCACCCGTCACATGATGTCGACGTCGAGCCCGCCTGTGGATCGCATCGTCGACTTCCTCGGCAAGATCGCGGCGCAGGCCGAGCGGGCGGGACAGATCATCCGGCGGCTGCGACGTTTCGTGGAGAAGACGGAGGTCGAGCGTGCCCCGGAATCGCTCTCGATGGTCGTCGAGGAGGCCGGTGCGCTCGCCACGGTCGGTGCCAAGCTCGACGGCATCTCTATCCTCTACGACCTGGCGCCGGACCTTCGACCCATCAGCATGGACAAGATCCAGATCCAGCAGGTCGTGGTGAACCTGGTGCGCAACGCCATCGAGGCCATGAACGGCGTCGAACGGCGCGAGCTCGTGATCCGCACGAGCGGTTTCGACGACGACCATCAGGAGGTTGCGATCGCCGACACCGGACCGGGCCTCCCGGCCGAGATCGTGGAAAACCTGTTCAAGCCCTTCACCACGACGAAGAAGACCGGCATGGGAATCGGACTCTCGATCAGCCAGTCTATCGTCGGCGATCATGGCGGGCGCATCTGGGCGGAACCCAATCCGGGCGGCGGGACGGTGTTCCGTTTCCTGCTGCCCGCCGGTTAGGCGGAGCTGCCCGGTGGCCGGAACGATCTATGTCGTCGACGACGACGAGGCGGTCAGGGACTCCCTGCAAGCGCTGCTCGAATCCCGCGGGTTCAACGTTTCCACCTACGACTCCGCCGAGGCGTTTCTCGGCGCCTTTCGCCCGGGGACCCAGGCCTGTGCCGTGGTCGATCTCAGGATGCCGGGCATGGACGGCCTGCAGCTGATCGAGCGGCTGAAGGCCGATGCGGCGAGCCTGCCGGTCATCATGGTGACCGGGCACGGGGACGTGCCGCTGGCAGTCCGTGCCATGAAGGCCGGCGCCACCGACTTCGTCGAGAAGCCGTACGGCAACGAGATCATCCTCGCCGCCGTGGCGCGTGCCCTCGAGCAGGCCAAGGCGAGCTCGGGCGAGGACCACGTCCAGGACGCCGGCACCGCGGCCAAGATCGCGGCGCTGACTCCGCGCGAGCGCGACGTGCTCGAGCAACTTGTGATTGGCCACCCGAACAAGATCATCGCTTTCGAGCTCAAGATCAGCCCGCGCACCGTCGAGATCCATCGCGCGAATCTCATGAAGAAGATGGAAGCGGACAGCCTCTCCCACCTGGTGCGGATGGCCCTGGCGGCCGGGATGATCGCGCGCTAGCGACGATAGGTAATTCTCCTTAATGGGCATTCATCCGGATTTTCGCCATATGTGAACGACATCGGCTCCGCTCGCATGAGACCAATTCCGGAGCGGAGGAGTTAGGGCAGGTATGACGACTGGCGCGCGCACCGTTCACATCGTCGACGACGACGAGATGGTGCGGGATTCCCTGAAGGCTCTTCTGGAGTCCCGTGGTTTCTCGGTCTCCGACTACGCTTCCGCGGCCGAGTTCCTGGCGCGCGACCGGGACACGGCCGGAGAATGCGTCATTCTCGACAATCACATGCCGCAGATGACCGGCATCGAGCTGATGCAGAAGCTGCGCGAGCGCGGGGACAGGGTCTTCGTCATCATGGTGACCGGCCGATGGGATCCCGCGTCCCGCGCCCAGGCCGATGCGCTGGGCGTCCAGGCGTTTCTCGAGAAGCCGCTCTTCGGCGCGCGCCTGTTCAGCGAGATCGAAAAGGCGATGCTCCAGCTCGCGTCCTGAGGGCCGCCGCGGCTACGTAGTATCCCTTAAGTACAATCCCGAAATTTCTCGCGCCGCCCAACGCCAGTAGCCTCCTCCCAACGCGACGATGTCGCTGCAGGAGGGAAAAATGACGGCAGTTGCTACTCAGGCGTCCCCGGCCATCCGCACCCAGATCCCCGCGCGGAAGACCTCGTCCACCCAGCTTCCCCGGCTCGCGCCGCCGACCGGCGCCGAAGCGGGCACCGCTTCGCTGGACCGGCTGGGCTCGCTCCACGTGATGCCGCGCGGCAAGACGATCGTCGAGCAGGGAGATGCCGCGGAGCACGTCTACAAGGTGGTCAGTGGCGCGCTCCGCATGGTCCGCCTGCTGCCCGACGGCCGCCGCTCGGTCATCGACTTCCTGCTCCCCGGCGACTTCTTCGGCCTCGCCGAGGACGGCACCTACAGCCACTCCCTCGAAGTGCTGTCCGACACCAGCTTCGTCCGCTATCCGAAGCAGCAGCTGAAGCAGCTCCTCGAGGAAGATCCCCGTGCCGGGCGCCGCTTCTTCAACCTGATGTGCGGCCAGCTTTCGGCGGCGCAGGAGCGTCTGCTCACCCTCTGCCGCAAGAGCGCCGTCGAGCGCATCGCGTCCTTCCTTCTGGCCATGACCGAGCGCACGCGGTCGCCGAAGACGGTCGACGCCGACACGATCAAGCTGCCGATGTGCCGCGCGGACATCGCCGACTATCTGGGCCTCACCATCGAGACCGTCAGCCGCATCCTGACGCAGCTTCGCGAGAGTCACGTCATCGACATCCCGACCGCCAGCCAGATCGTCGTCCGCGACCGCGGCAAGCTGGTCACGATCGGAAGCGGCGTCGCCTGAAGATCCCGCGCCCGGGGGCCCTTGAGTTAGATCAAGGAGACCCCGGCCCGCGCAGGTCATTCTTCTCTTCATCGGAATCCGGGCGCACCTGCGCCGAGAGGCATCCATGAAGAGAATCCTGGTCGGCGTCGACGGATCGGCCCATGCCGATCGCGCGATCTGCGTCGCCGCGAAGATCGCGAAGGCGAGCGGCGCCGATCTCACCCTGCTGGCGGTGCGGAGCCTGCCCCAGGCCATCGACTCGGGGGAACGTGCCTCCTTGGAGGAGTCGCGCGACGCCCTCGTCGACCTCCGCCCGCCCTTCCTGATGCGCGCCAAGGAGAAGGCGGCGCTCGCCGGTGCCCCCGGCGTCGAGACGGCCGCTGCCGTCGGCGATCCGGCCGAGGAGATCGTCAACGCCGCCAGGCGCCGTCAGGCCGACGTCATCGTCGTCGGCCGGCGCGGCAGAGGGCGCGTCACCTCGCTGGTGTTCGGCAGCGTGTCGCGGAAGACCATCCATCTGGCGGGCTGCCCCGTCATGATCGTGCCCTGAACGTCGCGCCCCGGACCACGCGACGAAGCCGGATCAGGCCGTCGCGAGCGGAAGCACCGCGTGGACCGTGCCGCTCCGGATGTCGGGCGGGCTCAGCCTGAATCCGAGGTCGCGGGCGAGCGAGAGCATCGGTGCGTTCTCCGCGAGGATCTCGCCGACCAGCTCGCCGATGTGCCGCGCCTGCGCGTGCTCGATCAGCCGGCGCATCAGGAGCGTTCCGATGCCGCGCGACTTGAGCTTGCTGCCGACGGTCACCGCGAACTCCGCCTGGCGGTTGTCGGGATCGGCCGCGAGGCGCGACACACCGAGGATCTCGCCCGACGCCTCGAGCACGAATGCCATCTGACGGTCGTAGTCGATCTGGGTCAGGCGCACGAGCATCTCCTTGGAGAGGGTGCGGATCGCGCCGAAGAAGCGCAGCCGCGCATCCTCCGGCGCAAGACCTTCGACGTAGCGGAGGATGGCCGGCGCGTCTTCCGGCCGTACCGGGCGCATCAGCACCGGACCGACGCCCTGAATCTCGACGACCTGCTCGAGCTCCTTCGGATAGGGCACGATCGACAGGCGCGATCCGCGCGCGGCACCCGCCGGCATGGGTGCGACGCGCATGCGGGCATCGACCACGATCGCGCCGGTCTCGTCCGCCAGAAGCGGATTGAGGTCGATCTCGACCACCTCGTCGAGATCGCAGATCAGCTGCGACAGGCGGACCAGCGTCCCGGCGACGGCGTCGAGATCGGCGGCCGGACGGTTGCGGTACCCCACCAGCAGGCGATGGATCCGCGTGCGCGCCATGAGTTCGCGCGCGAGGCTCAAGTTGAGCGGCGGCAGGGCCAGCGCGCGGTCGGCGATGACCTCGACGCCGGTGCCGCCATGGCCGAACAGCATGAACGGGCCGAACTGGCGATCGACGGCCATGCCGAGGATCACCTCATGCGCGCGGGGCCGACGGACCATCTCCTGGACGATGAAACCGGTCACGCGGCCGTTCGGCACCGCCTGCTCGACGCGGCGGCGCATCGCCACCGCCGCGCCGCGAACCTCTTCCGGAGTCGCGAGATCCAGCACGACGCCGCCGACGTCGGACTTGTGCGTGATGTCGGGCGAGGAAACCTTGAGCGCGAAGGGGCCGCCGAGCGCCGAGGCGCACCGGGCGGCATCGTCGGGATCCGTGGCGAGCAGCGAACGCGCGGCCGGGATGCCGTAGCAGGCGAACAGCCGGGTGATCTCGGCTTCGTCCAGCCACGACCTTCCGCCGGAAAGCGCGTCCGCAACGATCTGCCGGGCCTCCTCGGTGCGGCTCCTGGGTTCCTCGGATCCGGCGGCCGGCACCTCCATCAGTTGCGCCTGATTGCGCTTGTACCTGACCAGGTGCATGAAGCCGCGGACTGCCGCGTCGGGCGTGTCGTAGGTCGGGATCCCGGCGGAGGCAAAGGTCCGTCGCGCCTCGGCCGCCGCGCTGCTGCCGAGCCAGCTGGTCAGGATCGCGCGCCGCCCTTCGGAGGCGACCCCAGCCACGGCGCGCGCGGCATCGACTCCCGACCCGATCGCGGTCGGGCAGTTCAGCACCAGCGTCGCGTCAACCTCGGGCGCGTCCTTGATGATCCGCAGCGCATCCGCATAGCGCGCTGCCGGCGCGTCGCCGATGATGTCGACCGGGTTCGCCCGGGGCCAGGTCGACGGCAGGACCTTGTCCAGCGCGTCGATCGTGGCCGGCGAAAGCTCGGCGAGGCGGCCGTCGAGATCGAGCAGGGCATCGGTCGCGAGCACGCCGGCACCGCCGCCATTGGTCAGGATCGCCAGCCTGTCGCCCGAAACCGGCAGCGACGTCGCAAGAGTTCCGGCGGCATCGAACAGCTCGCTCAGGCTCTGCACGCGCAGCATGCCGGCGCGGCGGAACGCGGTGTCGTAGACGCCGTCGGCGCCCGCCATCGCGCCGGTGTGCGACGCCGCGGCGCGCGCCGCCGCGTCGTGTCGCCCGGCCTTGATCACGATCACCGGCTTCAGGCGGGCGGCCGCGCGCGCCGCCGACATGAACTTCCGGCTGTTGGTGATGGCCTCGACGTAGAGAAGGATCGAGCTCGTCGCCGTGTCGTTGGCGAGGAAATCGAGCATGTCGCCGAAGTCGACGTCGGCCATGTCGCCGAGCGAGGCCAGGTAGGAGAAGCCGATGCCGCGATCGGAGGCCCAGTCGAGCACGGTCGTCGCCATGGCGCCCGACTGGGTGACGAAGGCGACACTGCCCTTGCGTGCACCGATATGCGCGAACGTCGCGTTGAGCCCGACCGCGGTCGACATGACGCCGACGCAGTTGGGTCCGATGACGCGGAGCAGGTTCGGGCGGGCAGCGTCGAGAATCGCCTGCTCGAGCCGGCGCCCTTCGGCGCTGCCGAGCTCCTTGAAGCCGGCGGTGACCACGACGGCGCCCCGCGTGCCGCGCCGCGCGAGCTCGGCGACCAGTCCCGGCACCGTCGCCGGCGGCGTGCAGATGACGGCGAGGTCCGGCGCCTCGGGCAGCGCCGCGACGTCCGGATGAACCTTCAGTCCCGCCACCTCCGCGTGCCTGGGATTGACCGCGTGGATCGGGCCGGCGAACCCGCCGGCGAGCAGGTTCTGGGTCAGGACGAGTCCGACCGAACCGGGCCGCGGGCTGGCCCCGATGACGGCCACCGATCGGGGTCTGAAGAGAGCGTCTAGGTTACGGATGGACATGCGGTTCAGCCAGGAGTCGGGGCGGTGCGAGGGGCCGCGCATGATGAGGGAGCGGGGCCTGTCCCGGCTTGACTCATGTCAAGTCCGCCGGTCGCGGGCGCGCCCGTCCCCGATCGGAGCTTTGCTTGACGCAGATCAAGGATCGAGCCGCGAATTGGAGGCCTCCTTCTGCCACATCCGAGGAGGATCGCATGAACATCAAGACTCTGCTCGTCGTCGTCTCTTCCGTGCAAGAGGAAGGGCCCTTGAGCATGGCCATCGCGCTTGCCAAACGCCACTCGGCCCATCTGGCGGCGCTCCACGTCATTCCGCCGCCGCTGGTTCTCTACAGCGGGATGGGCGGCGATATTCCCGCCTCCGTCATCGAGGCCCAGCAGGAGGAGGCCGAAAAGGCCGCCGAGGCAATCCGGGCCAAGGTCGAGGCGACGGCCACAGCCACCGGCCAGGCGATCGAGTGGCGCTGCGAGCGCGGCGACGAAGTCGCCAACGCCGCGGTCCACGCCAACTACGCCGACCTCACCGTCTGCACGCCCGACGTCGCCCGCGACCTCGTGTTCGCGGCAGCCACCCCGGTCCTCGCCGCTACCTCGGCCAAAGGGCAGGCGCCTCGCCGGCCTCTGGTCGCCTGGAACGGAAGCCGCGAAGCCGCCCGCGCCGTCCACGACGCCCTGCCGCTTCTCGAAGCCGCCGAGGCCGTCGACATCCTCGTCATCGATCCGTCTCAGGACGGCATGGGCATCGACATCGCGCGCAGCCTCGGCAGGCACGGCGTCAAGGCGAACGTCCGCGAGCGCCTCGCCCGCGGCGCCGACGTCGGCGAGCTTCTGCTTGAGGAAGTGCGTACCAGCGGCGCCGATCTGCTGGTGATGGGCGCCTACGGCCATTCGCGCATGCGCGAATGGGTGCTGGGCGGCGCCACGGAAAGCGTGCTCGACCAGGACAAGGTTCCCGCCCTGCTCGCCCACTAGGGCGCAGGCCCAGCGCATGCGTGGCGCCCGCCGGCCCTGGGGCCCGGGAGGCGCCACGCTGCGTTCGTTTAATCCTGTAAAATCAAAGACTAGCCGTTAACCCGGCCGCGAACTAAGATTGCGGTGCGCGGGTACGCCGGCGCGTGGGGCTCCGCAACGGTCCCGCACGTCGCCGTCTCGCGACCGAAAGGCCGGTGCAGACTGTCGCGACTTCCGATCCCCTGCCTCTCCCATCGCCTTGCCGGCAGGAGCCGGGCGTGAGGCTCCGGCTTCGCATGCCCGAAGTCCGGCTGCCGAAACGGCTGTCCGTCGGCTTCAAGGTCGCGGGGCTCGCGACCATCGGCATGATCGCCGTCCTCGCGCTCTCGGCCGGCATCAACATCTACGAGGCGCAAGGCCTGGTCGACCGCCAGCTCGCCGCCGCCCTGAAGGCGGCCGAAGCAAGCTTCGCGTCCAAGGTCGAAGACCAGGCGAAGCGCGCGCTCACCGTCGCGACCCTGGTCGCCGGCATGCCGAGCGTCCAGAAGGCGCTGGCCACCAAGGACCGCGCCGCCCTCGCCGCCGAGTTCGTGCCGCAATACGCCTTGATGCGGGACCGCTTCGATTTCCAGCAGATGCAGTTCCATCTGCCGCCGGCGACCTCCTTTCTCCGCGTCCACCGCCCCGACCGCTTCGGCGACGACCTGAGCGAGATCCGCCCCGGGGTCGTCGCCGTCAATTCCACGAAGGCGCCGGTCAGCGGCCTCGAAATCGGCCGCGAAGGCCTCGGGCTCCGCGGCATCGTGCCGGTCCTCTCGGCCGGCCAGCATGTCGGTTCCGTCGAGGTCGGGCTTTCCTTCGACGACGTGCTGCTCTCGGCCTACAAGCGCCAGTCGGGCGTCGAGGTTGGGCTCTTCCTGCTTGAAGGAAATGCCTTCACCTTCTTCGCCGCCAGCAATCCCGGCCTTTCCGCGCTCGACGCCACCTCGTTCGCGGACGCGACCAAGGGCTCCAAGACCCTGGACCGCCTCTTCCTCGGGGGAAGACCGCATGCGGTGATCGCGAGCCCGGTGCTCGACTTCTCCCGGCGCGTGATCGGAATCAGCATCAAGGCGATCGACCGAAGCGACTTCGATACGACCCTTCGCCGCGCTTGGCAGGTCTCGGGCGTGCTCGCCGGGATCGTCCTCGTCCTCTCCCTGGTCCTCGTCTGGATCGTCAGCCTCACGATCGGGCGACCGCTGTCGCGGATGTCGGCGGTCATGCAGCGGCTGTCGATCGGCGACCTGGGATCCAGCTACAAGGAGACGGGGCGGCGCGACGAGATCGGCGACCTTGAGAAGGTGCTCGGCCGGTTCCGGAACACCATCGCCCGCAACAAGGAGATGACGTCGGAGCAGAAGGTGCTGATGGCGGAACAATCCGACATGCTGACGCGCCTATCGGAGACTGCGGAGCGTGTGACGGAGTCGATCGACGCGATCCGGGCCGCGGCGAGCGAGATCAGCCAGGGGAGCAACGACCTGGCGACGCGGACCGAGCGCCAGGCGTCCGCGCTGCAGGAGACGGTCGCGACCATGAGCGAGGTCTCGGGCAACGTCGCGGCCAACGCCGAGAGCTCCGAGCAGGCTCGCAAGCTCGCCGCCGACGCGCTGACGAGGGCCGAGGGCGGCAACACCGCGGTCTCTAGCGTGATCCAGGCGATGAGCGGGATCGAGAGCTCGTCCTCGAAGATCAACGCGATCATCCAGGTGATGGAGGAGATCTCGTTCCAGACCAAGCTGCTGGCGCTCAACGCGGCGGTGGAGGCGGCGCGCGCCGGGGAATCCGGCAAGGGCTTCGCGGTGGTGGCTCAGGAGGTCCGCGCCCTGGCCGACCGCTCGCGCCAGGCCTCCCAGCAGATCCGCGACCTGATCGCGCAGAGCGCCAAGGAGGTGGCTCAGGGCGTCGAGCTCGCGAGCGGCGCCGGCGAGGCGCTGACCAGCATCATCGAGATCGTGCGCGAGGTGGCCGAGATCGCGCCGAAGATCGCCTCGGGCAGCCGCGAGCAGGCGCGCAGCATCGCCGAGATCAACAAGGCGCTGAACGAGCTCGACGTCGCCACCCAGCAGAACGCCGCCCTGGTCGAGGAAAGCTCCGCCGCAGCCGCCTCCCTCGCAGACCAGGCGGGACAGCTCGTCGACGCCGCCTCGGGCTTCCGGAGCGACGAGGCGGGCGCCGCGGCCTAGGCGCCCTTCGCCGACTTCATCTGCTGGTCGAGCTGCGCCACGATCCGGGCGCGGGCGGCCGGGTCGGCGATGCCGGCGATCTGCTTCTTGAGCTCGACCGACGCGACCGCCTCCAGTGCCGGCGCGATCCGCGTGCCCGACAGCGCCACGACGAAGTTGGCGTTGGCGAGCGACGTGGCGCCGGCCTCGACGATCCAGCCGACGCCGGCGCGAAGCCCGTTGGGGCCGCCCATCTCGAGCACCGCGGCGGCTCGATAGACCAACGATTCCGCCATGGCCGGGCCGCCGAACACGCCGTTCTCGCGCAGCACGTGCTTGATGAAGTCGCGGAAGCGGTTCTGCTCGACGATCTGGTTGTTGCGGACGAGAGGGTTGGAGCTGCGCAGCTCGCCGCGCACGCGCTCCATCAGGATCTCCTGGCTCGCCGGCAGGCGGCCGGTGGCCATGAGCTTGCAGAGCGCCTCCTCGGACTGCACGACCTCGGGCGACTGGCCCTTGCCCGGCCCCTTGAACTTGCCTTCGGCCATGTCGAGCAGCTTGAACAGCGCGTCGATCAGGCTCGGCTGCTGGCCCAGCAGATCGGTGATCAGCGTGGCGCTGCCGAGGATGTCGGAGATGAAGTCGTCGAGCAGGCCGACGCTGGCGCTTTCCTTGGTGGCGTTGTTCCACTCGAGCGCCTGCATCAGCTTGCCGTACCAGGAGCGCGTCTGGCTCAGCTCGCGGGCGATCATGCAGCGGAGATAGAAGATCATCTCCTCGGGCTTCACCGACTTGGCGACCGCGCGGATCGCCTCGTCGAACCCGAGCTCGCGGATCGAGGGCAGCTTGACCTTGTCGGCCTCGTTCGCCCGCTTGGTGACCGCCTCGGCGAGCTTCCACAGCGCGTCGGTGCGCTTCTTGGCGTCCTCGCCCTCGGGCCCCTTCTGGGCGCGCGCGGCCCGGTCGATCGCGGTCTGGACGATCGCCTCGAAATCGTTGATCCGCTTCATCTCGCGGCCGATATGCATGATCTCGGTCGGGGTCAGCGGCGACTTGTCGAGATACTGGCGGAACAGCCGGTTCAGCGTCTTGCGGGCGGCCGGCCCGTAGAGTTCCTCAGGGGTGGCGCAGAGCGGCGCCTCCTCGATCTGGGGAACGGTCAGCGGGGCGGTGACCTGCGGCTTCTCCTGCTCGAACAGCGGCTCGTTGGGCTTGCTGTCGAGCACGACGCGGACCGCCTCGATGTCCTTCAGCTTGGCCAGGAGCGCCTTCGCCATGGTCTCGGCGCTGGCCTGGTCGCCGGCGGTCTGCTCGATCGTCCAGCGGCCCTTCCGGCGCGCCTGGATGTCATAGGTCTTGCTGCGAAACGAAAACATTCACGACCCCCAACTCCCACCCTCGCGGCGAAGTGGGCAGCATCCGCCGGGCCGATTGCAATAGTCTTCTGAAAATTCGCAAGGTTAACTGCGAAAATTCGCGCCACCGCGATTGCCTGATCAGGGCGCGATGGCTACTGTGCTCCGAGATATCGGGATTCGAGTGGGGAATCCTGACCAGAACGGTCTTGTTGGGGGTTCACGCGTGGGAGATCCGGCGCCCATCGGTCGGCTCGAACTGCCGTCGGCTGCCGACCTCGCCACGATGCGCGACCTCAAGGCGGCGCTTCTGGAAAGGCTCGAAGCCGGGCAGTCCGTCCATCTCGACGGCAACCAGGTCGAGGAGCCCTCGACCGCGCTGATCCAGCTTCTCGAGGCCGCCGCCATCTCCTTCGGCGCCCGCAACCTCGAGGTCGGGCTGGTCACCCCGTCCGATGCGCTCTGCCAAGCTTACGAGGATCTCGGCCTTTTCGGCGCGCTGATGGCGCGGACCGCGGTCGGGGCGTAAGCGCTAGTGCCGAGGATCGCCAGGTGAGCACCGAAGAAGACGATCTGAAGCGCATTTTCTTCCTCGAATGCGAGGAGCTTCTCGCCGCGGCCGAGAGCAGCGTCGAGCAGCTGCGCAATGCGGCCTCGGCCGAGGCGATCAACGCCCTCTTCCGCTCCGTGCATTCGGTCAAGGGCGGCGCCGGCGCGTTCGGCATGGACAAGCTCGCCAAGTTCGCCCACGCCTTCGAGTCCTTCATGGACCTGCTGCGCAAGGGCAGGGCCGAGCTCGACCAGGCGGCGCTCGACCTGCTGTTCGACGGCGTCGACGTGCTGCGCCTGCTGGTCGACGAGTCCCAGAACGGAACCCCGGCGCCGGCCGCCCGCTACGAGGCGGCGCTGACGGGTCTGCGCAAGGCCGCCGGGCTCGGCGACGAGCCGGAGGCGGAGCCCGACGACGGGATGTTCGAGCCCGAGATCCCGGAGCCCGCCCCGGCCTCGACCGCGGTCGCCGAGATCATCCGGCAATACCAGATCCGCTTCGCGCCGGGCCCGCGCCTGCTCCAGGCCGGCGTCGATCCGCTGCTGATCCTGCGCACGATCAAGCAGCTCGGCACCGCCTCGGTCGAGGCGGAGATCTCCAAGATCCCCGGCCTCACCGATCTCGACCCGTCGGTCTGCCACATCTCCTGGACGATCGCGCTCAACAGCGCGGCGCCGAAGCGCGATCTCGACGAGATCGCCGAGATGATCGACGACCTCGCCACCTTCGAGGTCGATGCAGGGCCGGAGCCGGATGTCGCGCAGGAAGCCGAGCCCGCGCCGGCACCGAAGGCGCTCGCCCTGCCCTCGCCGCCACCGCCGGCGGCACCTGCGGCAGGAAAGCCGGCACCCGCCCCCGCATCGAAGGAACCGGCCCCCGAGCCTCAGAGGAAGCCGGGCGCGCCGCCGACGCCGACGGTCCGCGTCGACGTGCCGAAGCTGGAAAAGCTCGGCAACATGGTCGGCGAGCTGATCATCACCCAGGCTTTCCTCGCCCGGCAGGCCGCCGGCCTCGATACCGACCAGTACCGCAGCCTGTTCCGCGCGCTCGACGAGATGTCGCAGCACATCCGCGATCTCGCGGATGCCGCGACCTCCATCCGCGCGCAGCCGCTGAAGGTCGTCTTCTCCCGCTTCGGCGCGCTGGTGCGCGATCTCGAGAAGGCGACCTCGAAGCGGATCCGTCTCGAGGTCCAGGGCGAGTCCGTCGAGATCGACAAGACGGTGGTCGAGCGCCTGAGCGAGCCGCTGACCCACCTGATCCGGAACTCGATCGACCACGGCATCGAGCCGACCGAGAAGCGCGTCGCCGCCGGCAAGGATCCGGTCGGGCATCTTCGCCTCAGCGCCGAGCAGCGCGGCAGCCACGTCGTCATCGATCTTTCCGACGACGGCGGCGGCATCAACCGCGAGCGCGTGCTGCAGAAAGCGATCGAGAAGAACCTGATCCCAGCCGACGCCCAGCTCTCGGAAGAGGAGATCGACCAGTTGATCTTCCTGCCCGGCTTCTCGACCGCCGAGGCGGTGACCTCGATCTCCGGGCGCGGCGACGGCATGGATGCGGTCCGCGCGACGATCGCCGAGATGGGCGGCCAGGTGAGCCTAGTCTCGCAGCCTGGCAGGGGCTCGACCTTCTCGCTGCACCTGCCGCTGTCGCTGGCGATCCTGGACGCCATGGTGACGCTGGTGGCGCGCCAGAACTACCTGATCCCGATCAGCGCCATCGTCGAGAGCCTCAGGCCGATGCCGGCCTCGATCGTGCGCATGGACCGGCAGAACCCGATGCTGTCGTGGCGCGGCTCGATGCTGCGCATCGTCAACCTGGCGCGCGAGTTCTCGATCGAGGGTGCGGTCGAGGACCCGACGCACGCGATCCTGGTCGTCGTCCGACCCGCCGGCGGCGAGCTGTTCGCGCTGCAGGTCGACGACCTGATCGGCCAGGAGCCGGTCGTGGTGAAGAGCCTCGAGAAGAACTACCGGAAAGTCGCCGGCCTCTCCGGCGCGACGATCCTCGGCGACGGGCGGCCTGCCCTGATCCTCGACCTCCCGTCTCTGGGAAGCTCCCAGATCGGGCGGCGCCGGATCGAGGCGCCTCTGGGCGCGGACTGAGGGAGACCGAGATGGACACGCAACGCGAAGGCAAGCCCGGCGATGCGACCGAAGCGCAGTTCGTCAGCTTCGAGATCGGCGACAGCAAGTTCCTGATCCCGATCGAGCGGGTGGTGGAGTTCCGCATCTGGTCGGAGCCGACGGTGGTGCCGCGCACGCCCGAATACGTCCGCGGCATCGTCAACATCCGCGGCGAGATCGTGCCGATCTACGACGTCTCCGCCCGGCTCGGCCGTGGCTTTACCGAGGCGAGCGCACGCCACGTCCTCGTCATCGTGCGCAGCGAGGACTCGCGCTCGATCGGGCTCCTCGTCGACTCGGTCACCGACATCGTCAACGCCAAGGGCGGCAACATGGCGACGATGCCGAAGATCGACGGCGGCGACGCGACGCCATTCATGGCCGGCGTCGTCTTCATCGACGACCGCATCCTCGGCGTGACCGACGTCGACCGGCTGGTGGCCGAGACCTTCCCCGGCCTCGAGCACGCGATGCCGGCCGGGTCGCTCGAAGGGCCGCGCGGATGACCTTCGCTGCCGGCGACAGCGCTGAAGCGACCGGTGAGGTCTTCCTCGCCTCGAAGACGGCCGGGCCGCTCTTCGAGCCGGAGGATCTCGCCTTTTTCGCCGACGCGATGCGCCAGCGGGCCGGCATCGTGCTCCCCGACACCAAGGCGGCGCTGGTGTTCCGCCGCCTAGCCCCGCGCGTGCGCGAGCTCGGCCTCTCCTCGTTCGCGGCGTATCGCGAGCGCCTGTGGAATCCCGAGGATGCCGAGTGGGACCACGTCGTCGGCCAGCTCACCACCAACCATTCGCGCTTCTTCCGCGAGATCCATCACTTCAAGCTTCTCTCGGACCATCTGGCCGAGCAGATGGCGTCCGGGAACTCGAAGGTCCGGCTGTGGTCGGCGGCCTGCGCCGCCGGTCAGGAGCCGTACTCGATGGCGATCCTGCTCTCGCATCTGCGCACCAGGCATCCGGCGACCGACGCCAAGATCCTGGCGACCGACATCGACCGCACGGTGCTCTCCCAGGCCGGGAAAGGCCGCTACACGCCGGAAGACATCGGGCGCCTGCCGCGCTTCGCCCGGCCCTTCGTCACGCGCGACGCCGACGGCAGCTCGACCGTCGCCGAGGGTCCGCGCGAGCTCGTCCGGTTCAAGTATCACAACCTCATCGGCGGCGACTGGCCGATGCGTGGTCCTTTCGATGCGATCTTCTGCCGGAACGTGCTGATCTATCTCTCCCCCGCCGACCAGGCGCGGGTGATCGCCAAGCTGGCGGGCCTGCTCCGAGTGGGCGGCATCCTGTGCCTCGGCCATTCCGAGGTCGCGCGCGGCGCGAACCTGCCGATCCGGCGCATCAACGTGCCGAGCAGCTATGTCCGATTCTGATCGCCCCGCCCGCGTCCTGATCGTCGACGACTCGGCGCTGGTGCGCGAGCTGTTGACCGGCATCCTCTCGGCCGACCCGGAGATCGAGGTCGTCGGCGTCGCGCCCGACCCGCTGATCGCGCGCGAGAAGATCAAGGCGCTCACGCCCGATGTCATCACGCTCGATGTCGAGATGCCGCACATGAACGGCATCGACTTCCTCGAGCGCCTGATGCGGCTTCGCCCGATGCCGGTGGTCATGATCTCGACGCTGACGACCGAAGGCGCCGACACGACGCTGCGCGCGCTCGAGCTGGGCGCCATCGACTACGTCGCCAAGCCTACCCGGCGCCTGAGCGAATCCATCGGCAGCCTCAGCGACGAGATCCGCACCAAGGTGAAGACGGCGGCCAAGGCCAAGGTGCGCGGCAACGGCGCCCGCAAGCCTGCCGCCGCCCCCGCGCCGAAGGCCGACGCCGCGCCGGCCGCCCAGAACCGCTTCACCCATCTCGACGTCGTCGGCATCGGCGCCTCGACCGGCGGCGTCGAGGCGATCGGCGAGATCCTTGCGCATGTGCCGGTCGACGCCCCCGGCATCGTGATCGTCCAGCACCTGCCCGGGTCGTTCACCGGCCGCTTCGCCTCGCGCCTCGACGCCTCGCTGCCGCTGACCGTCGCGGAGGCCCGCGACGGCGCCCTGATCCTGCCCGGCACGGTTCATATCGGACGGGGCGGCCAGGATTTCGTGGTGACCGCCGACGCGTCGGGCCGCCCGGTCTGCCGGCTGGTCGACGGCACGCCCGGCGCTCTCCACGTCCCGTCGATCGACCGCCTCTTCGCCTCGCTGGCCCGTTTCGGCAAGCGCACCGTCGGCGTGCTCCTGACCGGCATGGGGCGCGACGGCGCGATCGGCCTCAAGGCGATGCGCGACGCCGGCGCGCTCACCATCGGCCAGGACGCCGGCACCTCGGTCGTCTACGGCATGCCGCGCGCCGCCGCCGAGGCCGGCGCGGTCCAGGTCCAGCTTCCACTCACCCGCATCGCCCAGGCGATGCTCGATCCGCCACGTTCATCCGAGTGAGGACATAGAAAATGCCCGCAGCCAAATCCCTTCGCGTTCTCGTCGTCGACGACCAGGAAAGCGTCCGCGGCATCATGCGCGGCTACGTCAAGCGGCTCGGCGTCGACAACGTCGACGTCGCCGAGAGCGGCAGCGCCGCGCTCAAGCAGCTCGGCAAGCAGCCCTATCACCTGGTCATCTCCGACATCAACATGGAGAACGGCTCCGGCCTCGACCTGCTCAAGGCGATGCGGGCGCATCCGGTGCTGAAGCGCACGCCGGTGCTGATGGTCACCGGCAGCTCCGACGGCGAGACCGTCCAGTCGGTCGTCCAGGCCGGCGTCAACGGCTACGTGGTGAAGCCGGTCTCGTTCGACGGGCTGAAGCAGCGCGTCGAGAAGATCCTCGGCCCGCTGAGCTGAGGGACCGCCATGCCCCGCGACCAACAGGCACTCGCGGGCCGCGCCCGCATGAAGATCTCGACGAAGCTGAACGCGCTCATCGCCGGCGCGGCGCTGCTGTCCGGCGTCATGTTCGGGATCCTGGCCGACAGCAACTTCGAGGCCATCAAGTTCCAGCGCGACATCGTCGCGGGCCAGACTTTCGTGGGGCCCTTGCGCGATCTCTCGGTGGCGCTCTACCGCCACGAGGTGGCGCAGTTCAAGGGCATGGCGACTCGGGCCCCGTCCAACGAGGCGGTCATCCGCAGCGAGGAACAGATCAAGTCGGCGATGGACCGGCTTGCGACCCTGCATCGCGACATGAAGGCCAAGCGCGGCTATCTCGCCGAGATTCCCGGTCTGAAGCCCGCCGTCGACCGCGTCCTCGCGCTCCGCGAGGCACGCGAGATCACCATCGCCGCCATCGCCGAGGCGCATGAGGCGGGGATCGGCCAGGTCCTCGCCCAGGCCGTCCAGATCGCCACCGTGTTCCACAACATCGAGGACCCGAACGCCGACCTGGTGCTCTCGCAGATCGCCGAGTTCGAGATCTTCCCCGGCATCCTGATCGCTCGCGCCAACATGATGGGGCGCATCTTCCAGATCGACGAGGCGCGCAAGGGCGGCATGTCCTCCGGCTTCGTCATCCGCGCCCAGGCGGACCAGCTGCAGCAGCAGATGGGCACGGTGCGCGAGCATCTGCAGAACCTGACGCGCGCGATGAACCGTTCGTCCCAGTCCGACAGCGACGGCCGCGGCTGGGCGCCGTTCGTGCAGAAGGTGGCGGCGCTGATCGAGCGCGAGGAGAAGTTCCTCGCCGCCATCGACGACACCGTCCTCAACCCCAACGCGGCGCCGGTCCTTGCCGGCGCGGACGAAGTGCTGCTGACCGGCCTCGTCGACCTCTGGTCCTCCATCTCGGCGAACTCGGCGGCGGGGCTGGAGGCGCGCCTGCATGCCCTCGAGTTCAATTTCTACTGGCGTTCCGCGGCGATCGCCGCCGCCATGCTCATCCTCTTCGTGGCGATGCTGCGGGGTGTGCGCACCGTCAGCCGCGACATCAACGTCGCCGAGAAGATCACCACCCGCATCGCCGAGGGCGACCTCGAGATCGACGTACCCGGAACCGGGCGGCAGGACGAGATCGGCGGGCTCGCCCGCGCGGTCGAGGTTCTGCGCCAGAACTCGGTCAGGCAGCGCACGATGCAGGAGAACGAGCGCGAGATGCAGGAGAAGGAGCGCGAGCTCATGGGCCGCATGACCGATACCGCGGCCAGGATCGCGGAATCGGTCCAGGCGATCCGCGCCGCCTCCAGCGAGATCAGCCAGGGCAGCAACGATCTCGCCACGCGCACCGAGCGTCAGGCGTCCGCCCTGCAGGAGACGGTCGCGACCATGACCGAGATCTCGGCGACGATCTCGATGAACGCGCAGAACTCCGAGAAGTCGCGGCAGCTCGCGGCCGAAGCGCTGGCCAGCGCCGAGGACGGCGGCAAGGCGGTCTCCAGCGTCGTCGCCGCGATGTCGGCGATCGAGGGCTCGTCGGCGAAGATCAACGAGATCATCCAGGTGATGGAGGAGATCTCCTTCCAGACCAAGCTGCTGGCGCTCAATGCCGCGGTTGAGGCGGCGCGCGCCGGCGAGTCCGGCAAGGGCTTCGCGGTGGTGGCGCAGGAAGTGCGCTCGCTCGCCGACCGCTCGCGCCAGGCGTCCCAGCAGATCCGCGACCTGATCGGGGAGTCGAGCAAGGAGGTCGGCCAGGGCGTCAAGCTGTCGGGCGAGGCGGGCGAGGCGCTGACCAGCATCATCGACACGGTACGCCGGGTCGCCGAGATCGCGCCCGAGATCGCCGCGGGCAGCCGCGAGCAGGCGCGCAGCATCACCGAGATCAACAAGGCGCTCAACGACCTCGACGCCGCGACCCAGCAGAATGCGGCCTTAGTCGAGGAGAGCTCGGCCGCCGCGGCCTCCCTCGCCGACCAGGCGGGCCAGCTCGTCACCGTGGTCTCGAGCTTCCAGGCCGGTACGGAGGCGCCGCCGGAGCCGGCGGCCGAGGCGCCCGTCGCGCAGGAGCCGCCTCCGGCGCGCCGCGCCTCCCCGAAGCGGGCACAGAAGGCGGCGGCGCCGGCCGACGGCGACTGGGACGAGGAGTTCTGACCCGGCGTTCCGCCATGTCTCTGCCAAGATCGTGGCATAGCGTCCTTTCCAGTCCCCCACGGAGGCGCCCCTTGCGGCACCTGCTCCTCGCCGTCTTCGCCCTCATGCTTGCCGGCTGTATCGACGACGGCCGCGGCAGCCCGTTCGGCAGCTCCCCCCGGCCGACCATCCAGGCGAGCCGCGAGGACCCGCCGCTTCGGATCGTCCAGGCGCGCTACGGCACCGATCGGCGAAGCTGCGATGCCACACGGGCGGTCCGCCGCGCCTGCGAAGGCGAGTCCGACTGCTCGCTGAAGGCCGGCAACGAGCTCTGCGGCGACCCGACCCCGGGCCAGGTGAAGACGCTTTCCGTCACCTATCGGTGCCGCGGGCGGGTTCGCGACGTCACCCGGCAGGAAGGCAAGTATCTGAGCCTCGATTGCGATTGAGGCCTGCAACCGGAACGCCCGACCGGCGTTGCTAGGAGAACCCCCGGCGCCCCCTCCCGAGGAGTACTCCCCATGCGGCGTCACCTGGTTCCCGGCCTACTCGCCCTCGCCCTCGCCGTCGTCGCGCTCAGCGGCACGGCCGCGCTCGCCCAGCCGGACGGCAATCCCGGCCCGCGCTACTACGGCGACCGCTACATCTACGACCGCTCCTACGCCGACGACGATCGCCACGACTATCGCTACGGCAACCGCAGCTATCAGCCCTATCAGTATCAGCAGCCCTATCACTTCGATCAGCGGGCGCAGCGCTACGGCGGCGGCCTCCAGATCCTGGAAGCCTGGTACGGCCGCGGCCGCCGGGCCTGCGACGCGGCCCACTCGATGCGCCGCGCCTGCGAAGGACAGCCAGGCTGCGAGGTGAAGGCCGGCAACGAGCTCTGCGGCGATCCGGTGCCCGGCGCGATCAAGAACCTGACCGTGACATACAGTTGTCACGGCGATGTCCGGCGCGCCGAGCAGCGCGAGCCGGGCTACATCGGCCTTCGCTGCTGATCCCCCATACAGGAGTCCCCCTCATGCGGCGTTTTCTCGGTCTTCTCGCTCTGGCGCTGGTGCTCGGCGTCGGCCTCGACGCCGGAGCGCAGACCGCCTATCCGTCGACGCCCTACCCGCAGATGAGCCAGATGCCGCCGTCGGCGGGTCCCGGCTTCGACCGGGATCGTCGCGATCGTCGCGGCCGCAACGACATTCATATCGAGAGCGCCTGGTACGGGCTCGAAGGCCGGTCCTGCGACGCGACCCGCGACGCGCGTCGCCTGTGCGAAGGCCGCTCGAACTGCACGATCCCGGCGACCAACCGGCTCTGCGGCGACCCGGCGCCCTACGTCACCAAGGTGCTGACGGTGTGGTATCGCTGCGGTCACCGCCCGCCGCGCTCGACCACGCGCTGGGAAGGCCGCTACGTCGGTCTTCGCTGCGACTGATCGTCGTCGCCTAGTCCTCGAATGACGGCGCCGGAGGCGACTCCGGCGCCGTTCGCTTTCCTACTGCTTGAAGTAATGCGCCTGCTGCTGCCGGATGCGGTAGAGCCGCGGCAGCAGCTTCTCGCGCGCATGGAAGTTCGGCGGCTTCCGGAAGTACTCGTAATACTCGCAGCTGACCTCCGCCGCCTCCCTGCCCTCCGGCGATGCCGGACGCTCGCGCCAGATCTCGTAGAGCCCGTGGCCGAGCCCGCCGTCGACCTGGAACTTCATCATCAGCGCCATGTAGGCCCTGGCGCCGATGATGTCGCGCAGGGACCTGGGCTTCATCTTGGCGAACAGGATCTCGGGCACGTTGATCTGCACCTCGGCCGGATATCCGGTCGAGGTGCGCACGAAGGCGGTGAAGCCCGAATAGCCGCAGGCGTTGCTGGACGGCTTCGTCTCCTTGGTGTCGATCACGTTGTAGCCGTAGGAGTGGACGATCTTCTTCCCGTCCTGCGTCGTCTCGGTCCAGGTCTTGCCGGGATGCCAGTACGACTTGATGTAGCCCATCACCGTCGTCTTGACGCCGTCCAGGGTCGGCACGATCAGCGAGCAGCGGGCGATGTCCTTGAGTCCGTACCAGTCGCCGTCATAGTCGGAGGTGAGCTTGCGGGTTGCGCTCTCCTCGGTCTTGAGCGGCCCCGGCACGTAGATGACGGCGGGCAGGTCGGCCTTGATCGCCTCGCCGAACGCGTCGAGGTCCTCCTTCGCCGTCTTGGAGGTCCGGAACATGTTCTTCTTGATCATGCCCTGCGCCTTGTCCTTGATGGCGCCGAGCAGTTCCTTGTTCTTGATCGCGTCGATACCGGACTTGGTGAACGTCATCTCTTCTCCCTCGCGCGTCCCGCCCGAATGCAAGCGCGCCGCCCGTAGCGGCGCAACCGGAAACACATGATGGATTCCCGACAGTTCGCGCCCGCCACCCAGCGCAACCGCGACCCGATCCTCGACGTGCTGCGCACGGCGCTGCCCGCTTCCGGCCTGGTGCTGGAGATCGCCAGCGGCTCGGGCGAGCATGTCGTCCACTTCGCCGAGGCGCTGCCGCACCTCGCCTTCCAGCCGAGCGATCCGACGGCGGCGGCGCTCGCCAGCATCGCCGCCTGGACCGCCGAGACGGGCGTTGCCAACGTGCGCCCGCCGATCCGCCTCGACGTGACCGAGCGCCCCTGGCCGATCGCGTCGTCCGACGCGGTCCTCTGCATCAACATGGTCCACATCTCGCCATGGGCGGCGACCGTGGCGCTGATCGAGGGCGCCGCGCGGATCCTGCCGGCGGGCGCGCCGCTCTATCTCTACGGGCCCTATATCCGCCGCGAGGTCGCGACCGCCGAAAGCAACCTCGCCTTCGACCGCAGCCTGCGCGAGCGCAACCCTGCCTGGGGCCTTCGCGACCTCGCCGAGGTCGCGGCGCTCGCCCAGCGCTCGGGATTCTCCCGCCCGCTCCTGACCGAGATGCCGGCGAACAACCTGAGCCTGGTCTTCCGCCGGTCGGCATGAGCCTCGGCCCCGCCCTCGACGCGCTCCAGCGGGGAGATACGGCCGCGGCGACCCGGCGGCTCCGCCATCATCTCGCGCACGCGCCCGGCGACGCCGAGGCGTGGATCACGCTGGCCGCCCCTCTGGTCGCCGTCGGCCTGTCGCGAGCGGCGCTGGGGCTCGCCGAGCGCGCGCTCGCCCTCGATCCGGCCTCGACGCTGCTCCGCAACAACGCGATGGCGCTGGCCGAGGCGGCGGGCGAGAAGCGGCGCCTGCTGCATCATCTCGGCCGCGCGCTGGAGCGGAACGACGACGACAGCCTTCGCCTCCTGCAGGCGGCGACGGCTGTCGCCGTCGGGAGCCTGGACATCGCCCGCGCAAGCTACCGTCGATCGCTCGGTCGGATGCCGGGGGACGCGGCCGTTCTCGGCAATCTCGGCGCCGTGCTGCTGGCCCTCGGCAAGCCGCTCGACGCGGCGGCCTGGCTGACGCGCGCCGCCCTGCTCAGGCGCGACGATCCGGTGCTGCAGGTGTCCCTGGTGAAGGCCGCACATGCCTTGAGCCATCCGATCGCGGCCAGACGGCATGCCCGTTCCGCCGTAGCACTCGTGCCGGGCGATCTTGCGACGCTGCTTCCTTTCGCGGCGCTGGCCGATGCCACCGGCAGCAGCCAGGCCGCGAGTACCTGGTACACGCGCGCGCTCGGCGCCGATCGACATTGCCTGCCCGCTCTTCGAGGGCGCGCCAAGGCGTTTGCCGATGCCTGCCGCTTCGCGCCGGCGGACCGCGACCTGCGTGCGGCGACGGCGCTGACGCCGGCCGACGGCGAGGTGTTGAGCGACCACGCCACCGTCGACTTCGGCCTCGGCCGGCGCGACCGGACGATCCGCCTCGCGCGCCGCCGCCTGGCGGTCGGCGCCGATCCCGCGGCGGCTTGGGAACTGGGCCAAGCCCTGGCCGCGCAGGGCGACTACGAATCCGGCCTGCCCTTGATGGAGAGCCGCTGGCAGCTTGCCGAATTCGTCGCGGCGAACGGCCGCGATCTTCCGTGGCCGCGATGGAATGGGAAGATCGAGCCCAGGCTGCGGTTGCTGCTCTGGTCGGAGCAGGGATACGGCGACGCGCTGAACTTCGTCCGCTACGCGCCGCTCCTCGCCGCGCGGGGCCTGCGCGTGACGGTCGAGGCACCGGCGCCGCTGGCCGACCTGTTCGCGAGCCTCGGCGTCGCGGTCGTCCGGCGCGGCGAGCGCCTGCCCGGAGTCGACGTCCAGGCGCCGGTGATGAGCCTTCCTCATCTCTGCGGCACACGTCTCGGGACAATTCCGGCGGAGGTTCCCTATCTGGCGGCCCCGGCCGAGCGACGCGCTCGGTGGAGGGAACGGATCGCGGGGCTGCCGGCGCCTCGCATCGGCCTTTGCTGGCAGGGCAATCCGACCTTCCGCCGCGACCTCGAACGCTCACCCGGATTCGACCCGGTGCGGCCGCTCCTCGATCGCCGCCGCTTCATCGGCCTCGTGCGCGACGCGGCCCGTGATCATCGCCACCTGAACCTGGTCGACCTCGGGCCGGACTTCGCCGACTTCGCCGACACTGCCGCCTGCCTTGAAGGGCTCGACCTCGTCGTCACCTCCGACACCGCGCTTGCTCATCTCGCCGGCGCGCTCGGGCGGCAGACGTTCCTTCTGCTTCATCACGCACCCGACTGGCGCTGGCACGAGCAGGGCAACGCGAGCCCCTGGTATCCGACGATGCGGCTTTTCCGTCAGCCGGCGCCCGGAGACTGGGCGAGCGTCGTGGCGGAGGTCGAGACCGCCCTCGATGATTTTTGCAGCTGACCGGTCCAACCCGCGAAAGCCGGATCTCTGCTTCGTTTACCGGCGCCTGTAGCGTTAATGAACGAATGCTTGGTGTAATTCTGGAAAATTGTTTTTATTTTCAAGGTGTTTTCCCCAAATCTTCGAGGCAAAGTAATAGGGTACCCCGCTCCAGACGGGGTACCGGCGTAGATAGACGCCGGGTTGGGGCTGGGCCGCAGAACGCGGGCCGAAGGGGGAAATACGTGTTTCTTTTCCGCCAGAAGACGTACGAGATCCAGGCATCTCGCAAGGGCCGCTGGACGATCGAGCAGACCTCCAACGATCCGGCCGAAGCCGAGGTCGCCGCCAAGGCTCTCCTCAACAAGCTCAAGGACATCGAGGCGATTCGCGTGGTGCTCGACAGCGCCAGCGAGAAGGTCCTGTTCGAGCAGAAGAAACCCCAGACCAAGCAGCCGCTCGTCGTGCCCCAGATCGAGGAGGCGCCGGTCTGTACGGCGCCGGACGATCTCTACGGGCCACAGAGCCGCAAGATCGTGAATCGCCTGTTCCGCCAGTATCTCGACAAGGCGCTGCTGACGCCGACCGAGATCATGCACAACGGGCGCGAGATGAAGCGGGTGATGGATTTCGAATCCATCGTGCAGACCGCGATCGACCGCGTCGCCCGCGTGCAGAAGGGCGCCGAGGGCCAGGACGCCAAGAAGCGCGGCGACGCGCTCTGGAGCATGGTCAACGGCATCTCCAAGCGCGCCAACGAGGCCGACAAGCTGAAGCTGCCGAACATCCGCGAGGTGGGATTCGACGAGGCGGTGAAGTTCGTCATGAAGTCGGCGAAGCCGGAGGAGCTCAAGTTCCTGCTCCGCACCGTCTTCACCCGCGAGCTCACCCAGACCCGGTCCTGGTACGGCAAGCTCACCCAGGTTCTGGAGTGGAGCAACACGTCGAAGGAATCGGCAGGCCTGATGCTGCTCGACGACTTCGTCTCCGACACGCTCGCCAGCGGCTCGATGATCGCCGACATCCTCGGCACGCCGGTCAACCTCGCCTCCGCACTGCTCAAGCTGATCGACATCGCCGACGGCGAGTACAAGCCCGGCAAGGGCCAGTCGCCCGAGATGGCCGGCGTCGAAGAGATGCTGTGCAACCTGATGAAGACCGGGCGTCTTCCGGCGAGCCGCGACTTCCTGCTCGAGCGCGTCCGTTCCGAGCTTCGCACCTCGAACCCGCTCTCGAAGAACGACACCGGTGCCGAGATCGAGCGCTTCTGCGAGATCATCGACCGCGTGCTGCTGGACACCGGCGTCGCCGGCGGCATCGGCATGGCCGAAGCGCTGGTGTCACGCGCGACCGTGATCCTCAACATCGGCGGCGCCGTCGGCCAGCGCGAAGGCGTGGTCTGGGTGCTCCGCCGCGGCCCCTCGCCGCTCGCCAACGCGCATTACCTGGTCTCGATCCTCAACAGCCGGATCGCGGCCACCCTCGAGGACGTGCCGGCGACCCATCTGGAATCCCTGATCGGCGGCATCACAGACGTCGGCCAGCTGGTCGGCGGTCCCGGCAGCCCGATGGACCACATGCGTGCGGTGACCAGCCTCTATCGCGCGGTCGAGGGTTGCGTCGGGCTTCCGCCGGAATCGGCTCAGGCGATCACCAAGCAGCTCGACACCCTGCTCTTCGAGTACGTGGTGAAGGGCAAGATCGTCGAGCAGATGGACAACCCCGCCTGGAAGCTGCACACCCGCGCCTTCCTGCTGATGCAGATGTGCATGCCGGACGTGCTGCCCGACGGCAAAGCGGTCTCGGTCGCCCGCAAAGCGGTCGTGAACCATCTCCGCCGCCCGAACTTCGAGGTCGAGCTGGTCGCCGGCACCACCGACCCGAACGAGCAGAAGAAGATCATCCTGCAGTGCCACCACCTGATGAAGGCCGGCGGGTTCCGTTGATTTAGCGCCCCGCTCGCACCTCGTACCCCCTCCCTCGGGCGAAGCATGGGGGAGGGTTCCAAGGTGCGAAGTCAGGTAAACTGGCAAGATGACTTCCACCTCCCTCCTCCCCGACGGCTGCGCCTATATCGACGGCCGTTACATGCCGATCGCCGAGGCGGCGATCCCCGTCACCGACTTCGGCTACCGGCGCTCGGACGTCACCTATGACGTCGTCAGCGTCTGGGGCGGAGCCTTCTTCCGCCTCGACGACCATATCAAGAGGTTCAGGGCCTCGATGAAGTCGATCCGGCTGGATCCGCCGGAATCCGACGACGAGATCCGCAAGGTGCTGACCGAGTGCGTGCGCCGCACGGGTCTTCGCGAGGCCTATGTCGCGATGGACTGCCTGCGCGGGCGGCCGAAGCCGGGCCTGCCCCGGCATCCGGTCAACTGCCGCAACTACATCGTCGCCTTCGCCATCCCCTGGGTCTGGGTGATGTCGCCGGAGATGCAGGCACGCGGCGCGCACCTGATCGTGGCGAAGACACCGCGCATCGCCGACGAATCCGTCGATCCCAAGGTGAAGAACTTCCACTGGGGCGATCTCACCCGCGGCCTGTTCGAGGCGCACGACCAGGGCGCCGACAACTGCGTGCTCGCCGACGGCAAGGGCTTCGTCACCGAGGGCCCCGGCTACAACGTCTTCAGCATCACCGGCGGCGCGGTCGCCACGTCCGACCATGGCTCGCTCGAAGGCATCACGCGGCTGTCGGTCAAGGAGCTCTGCGCCGAGCTCGGCATTCCCTTCGCGATCCGGAAGCTGCCGGTGGACGAGCTGAAGGAAGCCGACGAGATCTTCCTCGCCACCACCGCCGGCGGCATCATGCCGGCCTCCCGCATCGACGGCCGCATCATGGGCAACGACCGGCCGGGGCCGATCTCATCGAAGCTCCGCGAGACCTTCTGGAAGAAGCGCGCCGAAGGCTGGCACGCGACGCCGATCACGTATTAGTCGTGCCCCCTCTCCCGCGAAGCGACGGGGGAGGGATGGGGTGGGGGCGAGCGAAGCGAGAGCTGCTGCCACCACGCCACATGACTCGCTGCGCTCGCCCCCACCCTGCCCTCCCCCGCTTCGCGGGAAAGGTTCCCAATTAAGCCGTCATCAGATGCGCACGGATGCGGTCCACCGCGCGCATTGTCAGCATGATGCGGCCCTCGTCCATCGGCATCGCCTGCGACGAGAGCTTGGAGACGACGATCTCGTTCTCGCGGTCGACGAAGAGGTTCTGGCCGTTGACGCCGAGGCCGAAGAGCAAGGGCGAAGCCCCGTGCAGCACGTACCACTTCGAGCGGTAGCTGATCGGCAGGCCCGGGTAGTAAGGGAGGAAATCGCCCTTGTCCCAGGCGGCGCGGTCGCCCTTCTCCACCAGGTCGTCGATCCAGGATTCCGGCACCACCTGCTTCGCGCCGCGGCGCCCGCCCTGCACCAATAGCTGCCCCACCCGCGCGAGGTCGCGCGCGCTCGCGCAGAAGCCGCCGGCACAGCGCGGGGCTCCTAAGCGGTCGACGGTGATGTAGGCGCTGCGCTCGGCGCCGAGCGGCTGCCAGACGAGCTCGCTCATCACGTCGGCATAGCGCCGGCCGGTCGCACGCTCGATGACCCAGCCGAGCAGGTCGGTGTTGGGCGAGACGTAATGGAAGCGCCCGCCATGCGGGCCGTCGCTCTCGACGAGCTGCGGGTAGAAGCTGCGGAGGTCGGTCGGCCTTTCACCGAGCTCCAGCGGGTTCCAATTGGTCGACTTGCGATAGGCGATGATCGGGCCCGAAGTGGCGAGGTAGTTCTCGTCGAAGAGGATGCCGGCGCGCATGTCGAGGAGCTGGCGGATCGTGGCGCCCTTGTAGGCGGTTCCCGCGACCTCGGGCACCAGCGAGGTGACGGGCGCATCCAGGTCCAGCTTCCCCGTCGCCGCGAGGATGCCGGTGAGCATCCCCAGCATCGACTTCGAGACCGACATGAAGATGTGCGGCGTGGCATTGGTCATGCCGTTGGCGTAGGCCTCGGCGACGATGCGGCCGCGAAGCAGGATCACGATCCCGTCGGTGTCTGTCGCGACCAGGAAGCGGTGCAGGTCCATGTCGCCGTCGATCCGGAGGCCGGCGAGATCCATCGGTGCCGAAGGCAGCCGCCACACATTGTCCGGATCGTTGGCGATGTCGGCCGACGGCACGATCTCGCGGACATGCTGGAACGCCCACTTGTTGAACGGGCCCGTCCGCCAGTTCGCCAGCGTCACCTGCCCCGCAGGCGCCGGCGGGAAGCCGTCCATCAGCTTGGGCATCGGCGAGGCGTCGTTCATGGGAGCGTTCCTTAAAGCCACGAGAGCGCTGTCAGAGTCGTCTCGCGATCGGGTACGGTCAACCAACGTCCAACCGGGAGGAAACCCCAGCGTGATCCACGTCCTCGCCATCATCACCACCAAGCCCGGCATGCGGGCGCAGGTGCTCGAGATGTTCCGCGCCAACATGCCGGCCGTACATGCCGAGAAGGGCTGCATCGAGTACGGGCCGGTGGTCGACACCGAGACCTCGCCGGCCAAGTTCGGCCCCGACACCTTCGTCGTCGTCGAGAAGTGGGCGACCGCCGACGACCTCAAGGCCCATGCCGCCGCCCCGCACATGGCCGCCTACGGCGCCAAGGTGAAGGACATGGTCGCCAACCGCGCCATCCACATCCTCAACCCGGCCTGAGACCCATGACCGAGCAGGTTCTGAAGGGCCAGGTGGCCCTGGTCACCGGCGCCGGCCGCGGCCTCGGCCGGGCCTTCGCCGAGACGCTGGCGAAGATGGGGGCGAACGTCGCCATGCACGGCATGCGCGAGAACGGCCCGGCCGAGTATGGCGAAGGCACGACGCTGACCGCGACGACCGAGGCGGTGGCCAAGGACTTCGGCGTGAAGACCGTCCGCATCCTCGGCGACCTGACGAAGATGGAAGACTGCGCCCGCGTCGTCGCCGAAGCCGAGAAGGCGCTCGGGCCCGTCGACATTCTGGTCCACAACGCCGGCGGCGACATCGCCGCGGCCGGCGGCAAGCCGAACCCGAACGACTGCGTCCACATCAAGGAAGAGGACGTGCGCGCGGTCCTCGACCGCAACCTGCTCTCGACCATCTTCATGTGCCAGCAGGTGGCGCCGGGCATGATGCAGCGAAAGCGCGGACGCATCGTCACCTTGAGCTCGATCGCCGCCTTCATCGGCCGCGACCACGGCTCGATCTATGCGACCGCCAAGGCCGGCGTGGTGCACTACACGCGCTGCCTGGCCGCCCAGCTCCGGCCCTACGACGTGACCGTCAACTCGATCGCCCCCGGCGGCACGCGCACCGGCCGCTTCATCGGCACGGGCCAGGGCAACGATCCGAAGAAGATGGTGACCGAGGGCACGCTCGACCGCGTCGCCACCGTCGACGAGGTCGCGCGCACGGTCGCGATCTTCGCCGGCCCCGCCGGCGCCTTCGTCACCGGCCAGACGCTCCGCGTCGACGGCGGCGGCCAGCTCTGGCCGGCATAAGAGTGACGATGCGTACTCGCTCCCTCAGCCCCCTCCCTCGCCGAAGGGGAGAGAATTCCATCGGCGCCGCATCGTGCCCAAGCTGACCCCGAAGCAGATCCAGATGTTCGTCGTCATCGGCGTCGCAGTCGCGATGCCGATGATCGCGATGCTGGCGGTGGCGGCGGTCGTGCTGCTGGTGAACCTGATGGCGGGCGAATAGATCAGCGGTGCTGGGCCGCGGCGCGGCGCGCCTTCATCCAGCGGATCGCGACCAGGGCGGCGATGCCGACGAAGGCCAGGATCCAGATGAGCTCGGTGGTGCCGTCCCCGCCGTCGGGCGAGATGCCGAAAAGCTGCTCGATGAAGTCCATGATCGTCTCCCGCAAGTTGAGGTGAGCTGGGACCAGATCCGGACTCTAGCAACGGAAGCGGGAGCGACGGCATTGCCGCCGCATGGCGAATTAGTGGCGGCGCCGGGACCGCGACGGCACGATTCCCTCGAACCAGCGGGCGAGATCAGCCCCCTGCGGCCGCCCCGCCGCCTGCCACAGTTCGAAGGCGCGTCGGCGGACGAGGTCGTCGTCGACCGGCAGCGGGTCGCCGAAGGCCGGCGGCACGGCGCCACGCCGCTTCGGTTCCGCCGGCGGCTTCGCTTCCCTGATGACCGGGCCGCCGGCGATTCCGGGGATCTCAGGCTCGCGGCGGGTCTCTGGGTGTCGGGGCATGGGCTTCTCCTCGGAGAGGAGGTAACGGCCGGCCGGTGCCGAGGGTTTCCCCGCAAAGAAAAACGGCGCCGGATCTCTCCGGCGCCGTCTTCAGGCTCTCCCAGACGGATGGCTATTTCGCGGCGGCGACCGCCCGCTTCGCCATCACCTTGATCAGGTGCGCCCGGTACTCGGCCGAGGCGTGGATGTCGGAGTTGAGGCCCTTGGCGTCGACCTTCACCGCGTCGAGCGCGGCGCCGTCGAACGACTTGCCCAAGGCTTCCTCGAACGACTTCTTCCGGAACACGCCGCCTTCGCCGGCGCCGGTCACGGCGACGCGGACGCCGCCCTTGCCCTTGGCGACGAAGACGCCGACCAGCGCGTAGCGCGACGCCGGGTTGCGGAACTTCATGTAGGCGGCCTTCTCGGCCTTCGGGAAGGAGATCGCGGTGATGATCTCGCCCTCTTCCAGCGCCGTCTCGAACAGGCCCTTGAAGAAGTCGTCGGCGGCGATCTTCTTCTTGTTGGTGACGATGGTGGCGCCGAGCGCCACGCAGGCCGCCGGATAGTCGGCCGCCGGGTCGTTGTTGGCGACCGAGCCGCCGATCGTGCCGCGGTTGCGGACCGCCGGGTCGCCGATGCCGCCGGCGAGATCGGCCAGAGCCGGGATCGCCTTCTTGACGTCGGCCGAGCCCGCGACCGCCGCATGCGTGGTCATCGCGCCGATGGTAACGCCGTCGCCCTCGACCTTGATGCCGACCAGGTCCTTGACGCCGCCGAGGTCGACCAGCTTGGAGGGCTGGGCTAGCCGGAGCTTGAGCGTCGGGATCAGCGTCATGCCGCCGGCGACGAGCTTGGCCTCGCCGGTCGCCGCCTTGGCGGCGTCCGCGACGGAACCGGCCTTCTGATACTCGAAAGAATACATGTGTCGGTTCCCCTCTTACTCGGCCGCGCGGGCCATCTGGGCGTTCGCCGCCCGCCAGATCTTCTCGTTCGTCGCCGGCATGTCCATGTGGCTGACGTTGAGCGCGTTGCAGATCGCGTTGATGATCGCCGGCGGCGAGCCGATCGCACCGGCCTCGCCGCAGCCCTTCACGCCCAGCGGGTTGTGGGTGCAGGGCGTCGGCTTGTCCGAATGCTGCACCTCGAAGGAAGGCAGGTCGTCCGCCCGCGGCATCGCGTAGTCGTTGTACGAGCCGGTGAGCAGCTGGCCGTCCTTGTCGTAGACGCAGGTCTCGAGCAGCGCCTGGCCGAGGCCCTGGCCGATGCCGCCATGGACCTGGCCCTCGACGATCATCGGGTTGATGATTTTGCCGAAGTCATCGGACGCCACGAAGCGCGCGACCTCGATCGTGCCGGTGTCCTTGTCGATCTCGACCTCGGCGATGTAGCAGCCCGACGGGTAGGTGAAGTTGAGCGGGTCGTAGAAGGCCTGCTCTTCGAGGCCGGGCTCGAGCTCGGTGATCGGGTAGTTGTGCGGCACATAGGCCGTCAACGCCACCTCGCCGAACGTCTTCTCCTTGTCGGTGCCGGCCACCGTGAACTTGCCGTCCTTGAAGACGACGTCCTTGTCGGACGCCTCCATCAGGTGGGCGGCGATCTTCTTGCCCTTGGCGATGATCTTGTCGAGCGCCTTGACCAGGGCGGCGCCGCCGACCGCGATCGAGCGCGAGCCGTAGGTGCCCATGCCGAAGGCGATCTTGCCGGTGTCGCCGTGGACGATGTCGATCTGCTCGAGCGGGACGCCGAGCTTCTCCGACACCACCTGGGCGAAGGTCGTCTCATGCCCCTGGCCGTGCGCGTGGCTGCCGGTGAAGATCGAGACCGAGCCCGTCGGATGGACGCGGACGTTGGCGGACTCGTACAGGCCGGCGCGGGCGCCGAGCGATCCCACCACCGCCGACGGCGCGATGCCGCAGGCCTCGATGTAGCAGGAGATGCCGATGCCGCGGAGCTTGCCCTTCTTGGCGGCCTCGGCCTTGCGGGCGGGGAAGCCTTTGTAGTCGATCATCTTCATCGCCATGTCGAGCGTGGCGTCGTAGTTGCCGGTGTCGTACTGGAGCGCCACCGGCGTCTGGTACGGGAACTGGCTCGGCTGGATGAAGTTCTTCCGGCGGATCTCGGCCGGATCCATCTTCATCTCTTGCGCGCAGGCATCGACCAGGCGCTCGAGCAGGAAGGTCGCTTCCGGGCGCCCGGCGCCGCGATAGGCGTCGACCGGCACGGTATTGGTGAAGATGGCCTTCACGTTGGCGAAGATCGCGGGCGTCGTGTACACGCCGGCGAGCAGCGTCGCGTAGAGATAGGTCGGCACGCAGGTCGAGAACGTGGAGAGATACGCGCCCATGTTGGCGAGCGTCTCGACCCGGAGCGCCAGGAACTTGCCGTCCTTGTCCATCGCCATCTCGGCGTGGCTGACGTGGTCGCGGCCATGCGCGTCCGACATGAACGCTTCGCTGCGGTCGGCCGTCCACTTGATCGGCTTCTTCAGCTGCCCCGCCGCCCAGGTGACGATCGCTTCCTCTGCGTAGTGGAAGATCTTCGAACCGAAGCCGCCGCCGACGTCGGGGGCGACGATGCGGAGCTTGGATTCGGGGATCGACAGCACGAAGGCGCCCATCAGGAGGCGGATGACGTGCGGGTTCTGGCTGGTGGTGTAGAGCGTGTAGTCGCCGGTCGCCCGGTCGAAGTCGCCGATCGCCGCGCGCGGCTCCATCGCGTTCGGGATCAGGCGGTTGTTGACGAGGTCGATCTTGGCGACCTTGTGCGCCTTGGCGAAGGCGGCGTCGACCGCGGCCTTGTCGCCGAGGCCCCAGTCGTAGCAGATGTTGCCCTTGGCCTGTTCCCAGACCTGCGGCGCGCCCGGCTTGATCGCGTCCTTGAGCGAGACCGCGGCCGGCATCACGCCGTAGTCGACGACGAGCGCGTCGGCGGCGTCACGGGCCTGCTGCTTGGTCTCGCCGATGACGACGGCGACGATGTCGCCGACGTGGCGGACGTATTCCTGGGCGAGCACCGGATGCGGCGGCTCGACCATCGGCGAGCCGTCCTGGTTCTTGACCAGCCAGCCGCAGGGAAGACCGCCGACCTTCATGTCGTCGCCGGTGAAGCAGGCGACGAAGCCCGGCATCTTCTCGGCCTTCGACCTGTCGATCTTCTTGATCTTCGCGTGCGCGTGCGGCGAGCGGACCATGATCGCGTAGGTCTGGCCCGCGCGGTTGATGTCGTCGGTGTAGGTGCCGCTTCCGGTGAGGAAACGCGCGTCTTCGCGGCGCCTTACGGAAGCGCCGATCCCCGTACCTTCTGGCATGGCGGTCTCTCCCTCATCTTCGTCTTTGTTGGGTCGATCTCTCTCGGGCTCGGCGGTCAGGCCATGGCCTTGGCGCCGGCGGCGATCGACTTGACGATGTTGTGATAGCCCGTGCAGCGGCAGATGTTGCCCTCGAGCCACTCGCGGATCTCGGTCTCGGACGGGTTCTTGTTGTTCTTCACCAGGTCGATGGCGCTCATCACCATGCCGGGCGTGCAGAAGCCGCACTGCAGGCCGTGATGCTCGCGGAAGGCTTCCTGCATCGGGTGCAGCTTGCCGTCCTTGGCGAGGCCTTCGATGGTGAGGACCTCCGCACCTTCGGCCTGGGCGGCCAGCATGGTGCAGCTCTTCACCGACTTGCCGTCGACATGGACGACGCAGGCGCCGCACTGGCTGGTATCGCAGCCGACATGGGTCCCGGTGAGGCCAAGGGTCTCGCGGATGAACTGGACGAGAAGCGTGCGCGGCTCGACCTGGCCGGACACCTTCTTGCCGTTGACGGTCATCGACACAGTGGTGGGCATCGCCCCCTCCCGCTTTTTTGCATCTCTAAGGTCTTGGCCGTCCGGGCGAGACGGTTGGTTCTTGAGCTTGGGGCCCGGGCAGCGTCGGGGGTCAGTGTCGACCGGCGGCGGCGCATCGGTCAAGCGCTTGCAAACTCACGGTGGAAGGCTTCCTCGCCACCGTGAAAGCCGCTATGAAACGGTCATAAAGGATGGGGTAAGCGCCGGATGCCGCAGCCGATCGAGTTCTGGTTCGATTTCTCCTCGCCCTACGGCTATCTCGCCGCCCAGCGCATCGACAAGCTCGCCGAGAACCACCGACGCTCCGCCTCGTGGCGACCGTTCCTTCTGGGCGCCGTATTCAAGGTGACCGGGAGCCAGCCGCTGCTGAACTTCCCGCTCAAGGGCGACTATTCGCGCCACGACATGGAGAGGTCGGCCCGCGAATACGAAGTCCCGTTCAAGATCCCCGAGAAATTCCCGTTCCTGTCGGTAGCGGCCGCCCGGGCCTTCTATTTCCTGGATGCGAGCGATCCCGGCAAGGCCAGGGCTTATGCCAAGGCGGCCTATGCCCGCATCTTCGGCGAGGGCAAGCCGCCGGAGTCGGGCGAGGCCGCAGCTGAGATCGGTTCGCAGGTAGGCGTCGACCCCGCCTCGATCCTCGCCGGCATCAACGACCAGGCGATCAAGGACAAGCTCCGCACCGAGACCGACCGTGCGATCCAGCTCGGCGTCTTCGGCTCGCCCTTCTTCTTCGTCGACGGCGAGCCCTTCTGGGGGCACGACCGGCTGGAGCAGATCGACCGCTGGCTCGACAGCGGCGGCTGGTGACCCGGCCCGCATGAGCGTCATCTCCTCCCAGGTCAATCCGCGCTCGGACGAGTTCCGCCGGAACGCCGATGCCATGCGCGCGGCGGTCGACGACCTCAAGGCGACCGTGGACAGGATCGCGCTCGGCGGCGGCGAGGAAGCGCGCAAGCGTCATCTCGGCCGCAACAAGCTGCTGCCGCGCGAGCGCGTGCGCACCCTGCTGGATCCGGGCTCGCCGTTCCTCGAGCTCTCCCAGCTCGCGGGCTACGGCATGTACGGCGCGGACGAGGTGCCGGCAGGCGGCATCCTGACCGGCATCGGCCGCGTCTCGGGCCGCGAATGCGTGGTCATCGCCAACGACGCGACCGTGAAGGGCGGAACCTATTACCCGGTCACGGTGAAGAAGCATCTCCGTGCCCAGGAGATCGCGCGCGAGAACAACCTGCCTTGCGTCTACCTGGTCGATTCCGGCGGCGCCAACCTGCCGAACCAGGATTCGGTCTTTCCCGACCGCGACCATTTCGGCCGCATCTTCTACAACCAGGCGACGCTCTCGGCCGCCGGCATCCCGCAGATCGCGGTGGTGATGGGAAGCTGCACCGCCGGTGGCGCCTATGTGCCGGCGATGTCGGACGAGACCGTCATCGTGAAGGGCCAGGGCACGATCTTCCTCGGCGGCCCGCCGCTGGTGAAGGCCGCGACCGGCGAGGTCGTCTCGGCCGAGGATCTCGGCGGTGCCGACGTCCACACGCGGATCTCCGGCGTCGCCGACCATTTCGCCGAGGACGACGCGCATGCGCTGGGCATCGCGCGCACCATCGTCGGCAACCTGAACCGCACCAAGCCGAACCCGCTCGACGTCGCGACCCCTGAGGAGCCGCGCTACGATCCCACCGAGCTCTACGGCGTGGTGCCGCCGGACCTGCGCACGCCCTACGACGTGCGCGAGGTGATCGCACGACTGGTCGACGGCTCCAGGTTGGACGAATTCAAGGCGCGCTACGGCGCCACGCTGGTCTGCGGCTTCGCCCGCATCATGGGCTACCCGGTCGGCATCCTCGCCAACAACGGCATCCTGTTCTCGGAGTCGGCGCAGAAGGGCGCGCACTTCATCGAGCTCTGCTGCCAGCGGAAGATCCCGCTGCTGTTCCTGCAGAACATCTCGGGCTTTATGGTCGGCCGGAAGTACGAATCCGGCGGCATCGCCAAGGACGGCGCCAAGCTGGTGACCGCGGTCAGCTGCGCCCAGGTGCCGAAGTTCACGATGATCGTCGGCGGCAGCTTCGGCGCCGGCAACTACGGCATGTGCGGCCGCGCCTTCCAGCCGAGGCTGCTCTGGATGTGGCCGAACGCGCGCATCTCGGTGATGGGCGGCGAGCAGGCCGCGGCCGTGCTGGCGCAGGTGCGCCGCGACAACATCGAGGCCAAGGGCGGCGCCTGGCCGGCCTCGGAGGAAGAGGCGTTCAAGGCGCCGATCCGCAGCCAGTACGAGACCCAGGGCCATCCCTACTACGCCAGCGCGCGCCTGTGGGACGACGGCGTGATCGATCCGCTCGACACGCGCATGGCGCTTGGCCTCGGCATCTCGGCGGCGCTGAACGCGCCGATAGCGGACACGCGCTTCGGCGTCTTCAGGATGTGAGGCGGACTTGAGCGAACCCACCGTCCTGGTCTCGACCGACGCGCGCGGCGTCGCGACCGTCACGCTGAACCGCCCCGACATCAGGAACGCCTTCAACGAGACCCTGCTCGAAGAGCTGCTCTCGGCCTTCGATCGCGTGGCGACGGATCCGAAGGCGCGGCTGATGGTGTTGGCGGGGGCCGGCAAGGCGTTCTGCGCCGGCGGCGACCTCAACTGGATGAGGAAGCAGGGCACCCTCACCGAGAAGGAAAACCAGGAAGACGCCTATCGCCTGGCGGTGATGCTGAAGACGCTCGACATCCTGCCGAAGCCGGTGATCGGCCGCATCCAGGGGGCGGCCTTCGCCGGCGGCATCGGGCTCGTCTCCTGCTGCGACGTCGCGATCGCCGCCGAAGGCACAAAGTTCTCGCTCTCGGAGGTGAAGATCGGCCTCGCGCCCGCGACTATCGGCCCCTACGTCACCGCCGCGATCGGCCCGCGCCAGATGCGCCGCTACGCGATCTCGGGCGAGGTATTCGACGCGCAGGAGGCGCGCCGCATCGGCCTCGTCCACGAGGTTGTGCCGGCGGACGCGCTGGACGCGGCGGTCGAGAAGGCGGTGTCCGGGTTCCTGCTGGGCGGGCCCGAGGCGCAGGCGGCGGCGAAGCAGCTGGTCCGCGACGTGGCGCATCGTACCGTCGACGAAGCACTGATGCGCGACACCGCCTCCCGGATCGCCAGGCGGCGCGCCTCGCCCGAGGGCATCGAGGGCCTGCAGTCCTTCCTCGAGAAACGCAAACCGAGCTGGGTGCGCGAATGACCTCCGATCCCGCCCTCGCCGCTCGCGCGCGGAGCTGGCTGTTCGACAAGAACCTGCCGATCTGGCGCACCCATGGGTGGGACGCGAAGCATGGCGGCTTCCACGAGCGCCTGAGCCAGGACTTCAAGCCGATCGAGCTCGGGTACAAGCGCCTGCTGGTGCAGTGCCGGCAGATCTACTGCTACAGCCACGCCTGCATCATGGGGCATCGCGGCGACAACGAGCGCGTGGTCCGCGACGGCTATGCGTTCCTGATGCGCCACTTCCGCGACAAGCGGAACGGCGGCTGGTTCTTCACCGTCACGCCGGACGGCCAGAAGCTCGACGGCAAGAAGGATTTCTATGGCCACGCCTTCATCCTCTTCGCGCTCGGCTACTACCACCGCGCCACCGGCGACGTGACCGCGCTCGGCGCCGCCGAGGAGACGCTGGAAGTCATGAAGCTGAAGCTCCATGACGGCCGCAACGGCGGCTATCACGTCGCCGCCGACGAGGCCTGGAACATCCTGCCGGGGCTCCGCCTGCAGAATCCGCACATGCACATGCTCGAAGGCCTGCTGTCGCTCGACGAGGCGGCGCCCTCCGCCGTCTATCGCGACGAGGCGGCGCGCATCGTCGAGATGTTCCAGACCAGGTTCTTCGACGGCACGACCTTGGGCGAGTACTTCGCCGAGGACTGGAAGCCCGATCCCAAGCGCGGCCACGTCGTCGAGCCGGGCCATCACTTCGAATGGTCGTGGCTGCTGGCGCGCTTCGCCAAGGCCTATGGGCGCCCGGACGTGCAGGAGACCGCCGACCGCCTGTTCGAGTTCGCACGCGCGCACGGCCTCGATGCGCAGTACGGCGGCGTCTACGACGAGGTCGATCGCTATGGGCGCGTGCTTAACGACCGCAAGCGCATCTGGCCGCTGACCGAGTGCATGAAGGCCTATGCGCAGCGCCCGCATCTCCGGCTCGAGCTCGCCCGCCACGTCCGCTTCCTCTTCGACCGCTACCTCAAGGAGGATGGCCGCTGGAACGAGCATCTCGACCGGCGGCTCAACGTCGTGAATCCGGCGATGCCGGGATCGACCGGCTACCACGTGCAGCTCGGCATCCTGGAAGCGCTGCCGGCGCTGGAAGCCGCGTAATGCTGAAGAGCCTGCTGATCGCCAATCGCGGCGAGATCGCCTGCCGGGTGATCCGGACCGCGAAGCGGCTGGGGCTCCGAACCATCGCGGTCTATTCAGAGGCCGACCGGAATGCGCAGCATGTGCGCGCTGCCGACGAGGCTTGGCCGATCGGACCGGCACCGGCACTCGAGAGCTATCTCCGGATCGACCGCATCCTCGAAGCGGCGATGAAGTCGGGCGCCGAAGCGATCCATCCGGGCTACGGCTTTCTGTCGGAGAACGCAGAGTTCGCAAACGCCTGCGCCAAGGCCGGCATCGTGTTCGTCGGCCCGCCGGCCTCCGCGATCCGCGCGATGGGCTCGAAGTCCGCCGCAAAGGCGCTGCTCGAGAAGACCAAGGTGCCGCTGGTGCCCGGATATCACGGCGACGACCAGGCCGAGGCGAAGCTCGCAAGCGAGGCCAGGCAGATCGGCTATCCGGTGCTGATCAAGGCCTCGGCCGGCGGCGGCGGCAAAGGCATGCGCATCGTCGAGCGCGAGGGCGATTTCTCGGCCGCGCTCGCTTCGGCCAGGCGCGAGGCGGCATCGTCGTTCGGCGACGACCGCGTGCTGGTCGAGAAGTACCTGACGAAGCCCAGGCACATCGAGATCCAGGTCTTCGCCGACGACCACGGCAACGCGGTCTACCTGCATGAGCGCGACTGCTCGATCCAGCGCCGGCACCAGAAGGTGCTCGAGGAAGCACCCGCCCCCGGCATGACGCCCGCGCGGCGGAAGGAGATGGGCGAGGCCGCGGTCGCCGCCGCGCGTGCGGTCGGATACCGCGGCGCCGGTACGGTCGAGTTCATCGCCGAGGGCGAGCGCTTCTACTTCATGGAGATGAACACCCGTCTCCAGGTCGAGCATCCGGTGACCGAGATGATCACCGGCCAGGACCTGGTCGAGTGGCAGCTCCGCGTCGCCTCGGGAGAGACGTTGCCACTCCGCCAGGAGCAGATCCCGCTCGACGGCCATGCGATGGAGGTCCGCCTCTACGCCGAGGATCCGTCGAAGGACTTCCTGCCGCAGACCGGCACGCTCCATCACCTCCGCTTCCCCGATGCCTCGGGCGAGGTGCGCATCGACACCGGGGTGACCGAGGGCGACACGATCGGCATCCACTACGATCCGATGATCGCCAAGGTGATCGTCCATGCGGCGGACCGCGAGTCCTGCGCGCGGCGCCTTGCCCAGGCGATGGCGGAGGTCGAAGTCGTCGGCCTCGGCACCAATGCCGCGTTCCTGAAGCGGCTCGCCGAGCATCCGGCCTTCGTCCGGGGCAAGGTCGATACCGGGTTTCTCGGCCGATACGGCGACGAGGTGATCCCGAAGGAGCAGCCGGGCACCGACCGCATCCTCGCGCTGGCGGCGCTGGCGAAGCTCGATGCGATCGCCCGCGCGAGCACCGCCGCGGCGGCCCGCTCCGCCGATCCGCATTCGCCCTGGGCCGGCAGCCGCGGCTGGCGCCTCAACGAGGTCGGCCTGACGCGGCTCAAGTGGCAGGATGGCGAGCGCATCGTCGACGTCACGGCGCATGTGGACGGCGACGGCTACCGCCTCGACCTTCCGGGCGCGTCCATCGCGGCCTCCGCGACGACGGACGGAACGCGCCTCGCCGCGTCGATCGACGGCGTCGCGGCCCGCGCGGCCGTCGTCTTCCATGGCGACGAGGCGATGGTATTCGACGGCGGCACGAGCCATCGACTGGCCTTCGTCGATCCGACCCGACGCGCCGGCGAGGATGCCGGTGCGGCCGGCCGCCTCACCGCACCAATGCCGGGCAAGCTGGTCCAGGTGCTGGTGAAGCCGGGGGACACGGTCGAGAAAGGCCAGCCGCTGGTCGTGCTCGAAGCGATGAAGATGGAGCACACCGTGAAGGCGCCCCGCGCCGGCAGGATCGCCCAGGTCGGCTACGCCGCCGGCGAGCAGGTCGAGGAAGGCGCGAGCCTGGTCGAGCTGGAGGACTGACCGGCCCGCGCCTCCTGTCGCCGATCAACGCACTCCGATCAGCGGACGATTGAGAAGCCCAGTTCCTCGAGCCGGCATCGACAGCAACACGTCGCCTGCTGTTCGATGGCCGCCTTGACCCGGAATAACCGCCTTGTTCTTTTCAGCAAGGTACTTTTCACGCGCCGCTACGGCCTCTTTCCTCGGGGTTGAGTCGAAGTCGCTGATGGCGTCGAGGCGTAGTTGAATGCCGCGGATGTCCGCGCCCTCTTTCGCCTTGAAGCTCTTCGTATCGATCAGCTTTTCAGCAAGCGTCGCACCAAGTGCGGGAAGAAGTTCTTTGACCACCGCCGGCTCGTCGATGCCGCCTTGATCGAAGAGCCAGTAAAGAATAACCAGCTGACGATCACCGATCCGGCTCACACCCAAAAACGCGGCAAGTTCATCCGCGCGTTGCTGCGCAATGGTGCCGAGGAAGGAATCTCGACCCGATGACCTTGTAAGGTTTTCTGGACTCGCCGATTTGACGGCGCTCTTGACCATCGCCTCTATTGTCGGCGGCAGGCAGATTTCGCCGTAGCCTTGCAAGATGAACACCGCATCGGCAAAGGTCCCGATATCCTTCGGCGGCGGCGCTTCCTCCTGATATTTCTGCAGCGCCTTGAAGGTCAACGTCCGTGTCGTGGACGCATCCAGTTCGTAGAGAACACCGCCGGTAATGGTCTCGATGCTCGCTGCGGTAAAGCCGGTACCGATTCCGACCAGTGCGATGGCCTTCGCCGATGCCTTTAGCGCGGCTAGTACGCCGCCGGCTGCCGCACCAATGAGCGCGACCTCCGCGGTCGTCGTTTGTCGATCACGTTGAATCCGCGTGAGCGAATTGAAATAGGACTCGCAGTTGCGATCGACATAGGTGTAGCCCAGCCGCAAGAACTGTCGGTTCCGCTCTTCGAGAGTCGTCCCTTTTTCTACCATCGCGGAGAGCTTCGTGTGGATGTCCTGTTGTTCCTTGTAGAAGGCCTCAATCGATGTCGCGTCGAAAGTCACCTCGGCGCCGCGTTGTGCCAAGTAGACGTCGTGAGGCGACGTACATCCCCCGAAACCGAGCACGGCGACCAAGAGCGGCGCGCAGGCGGCCCACGAACGAACTCTCTTGCCAAGCACAGATCCCTCCATCTGTAGTTGCGTACTTGGCATTAGGCCCGCCCGCCGCACTTGCCATCCTCAGGATGGGGGACATACAAGCGGCGGTTCGAAGAAGGAGGGCGAGCGATGAAGCTTCAGGGACATTCGGCGATCGTCACCGGCGGCGGGTCGGGGCTCGGGGCGGCGACGGCGAAGGCGCTGGCGAAGGCCGGCGCCAAGGTCGCGGTGTTCGACCTGAACAAGGCGGCCGCGGAGGCCGTGGCGAAGGAGATCGGCGGCATCGCGCTCGCCTGCGACGTCTCGGATGCGGCCTCGACCGAGGCGGCGGTCGCGGAGGCGGCGAAGGCTCAGGGGCCCGCTCGGGTCGCGGTCGCCTGCGCCGGTATCGCCCCGGCAGCCCGCATCGTCGGGCGCGAAGGCCCGCTGGCGCTCGCCGACTTCCGCCGCGTGATCGAGGTCAACCTGATCGGCACCTTCAACATCATGCGGCTGGTCGCGGCCGGCGCCTCGCAGCTCCCGGCGCTGGAGGACGGCGAGCGCGGCGTGGTCGTCACCACCGCGTCGGTCGCGGCCTTCGAGGGCCAGATCGGCCAGGCCGCCTATGCGGCGTCGAAGGGCGGCGTCGCGGCGCTGACGCTGCCGGCGGCCCGCGAGTTCGCGAAGGCCGGGATCCGTGTCTGCACGATCGCGCCCGGGCTCTTCGGCACGCCGCTGCTGCTCAACATGCCGCAGCCGGTGCAGGAGTCGCTGGCGGCGGGCGTGCCCTTCCCCACCCGCTTCGGCCATCCCGAGGAATACGCCCGGCTGGTGCTGGCGATCATCGACAACCCGATGCTGAACGGCGAGACCATCCGCCTCGACGGCGCGCTCCGGATGCAGCCCAAGTAAGACGCCTAGTTCGGCAGCTTGCCGAGGTCGTCGATGAACTTGGCGAGCGCCGCATCGAGCTCGGTCACGCCGCCGGCGTCATGGGTCGAGAGCGTGATCTCGACCTTGTTGTAGACGTTGGACCATTCCGGATGGTGATCGAGCTGCTCGGCCCTCAGCGCCACCCGCGTCATGAAAGAGAAAGCCGCGTTGAAGTCCGGGAACTTGAAGGTCTTGTGGATCGCGTCGCGACCCTGGACCTCGGTCCAGCCGTCCAGCAGGGTGAGCGCCTGGATGCGGGCCGCCCCTTCGAGCTTCTTCGGACGCATGACCTCTCCCCGGATGCTTGCATCCGACGTTACCGCCCGGTATCGCAACACGCCATGACCGCCCTGGTTGCCCTCCGCCGATGAAAGACTGGACCGGACGCCCCGCGCCCAGCCTCGACGAGCTCGCCCAGATCGCCGAGACGGCCTACCGGCGCCTGCCGGCGCCATTCCGGCAGATGGCCGGCGACGTCCTCTTCCACGTGCAGGACTTCGCCGACGAGGAGGTCCTCAAGTCGATGGGGATCGAGGACCCGTTCGAGCTGACGGGCCTCTACGACGGGATCGACCTGACAGAGCGTGTCTCCGGCGATACTGCGCAATCCAGGGTTCATCTCTACCGCCGCCCGATCCTCGACGAATGGGCCGAGCGGGGAGACGTCGCGCTCGATACGCTGGTCGAGCACGTGCTGATTCACGAGATCGGCCACCACCTCGGCCTCTCCGACGAGGAAATCGAGGAGATCGAGGCTTCGGCGGACCGCTGAGGGTGCCTCTCCGCTTGACTTAAATCAGGGTCGGCGGATGATCGGTAAGGGTACGGCCCATTCCGGTGGGGAAGATGTCCGACGGACGCAAGACAGTTCTCGTCGTCGACGATTCGTCGTTCATGCGGACCTTGGTCAAGCAGATCCTCGCCGTCGACGAAGCCTTCAACGTCATCGGCGAAGCGGCCGACGGCGTCACCGCCGTCGCCATGGCGATGACCGCCAAGCCGGACATCATCATCCTCGATATCGAGATGCCGAAGATGGACGGGCTCGAGGCGATGAAGCGCCTCAAGCTGTTCAGCAAGGCGAAGGTCATCATCCTGTCGTCGGTCGCGCAGGTGGGATCGGAAGCCGCGCAGAAGGCCCGCATGCTCGGCGCCTTCGAGGTGATCCCGAAGCCGTCGGGCGCGATCAGCATGGATTTGAAGCCGAAGCGCGGGCGTCAGCTGCTCGAGGTCATCCATGCCGCCGCCGGGCTGCCGCCGCCCGACTTCCAGCAGCTCGCGATGCGCATCAAGCAGATGTCGGTGGCTGATCAACCCTGATCTCGGCACGCGCGGCGAGGTCGAGACCTCCGCGCAGCCGAAGCAGGTTCGTCGCCGCCCCTGGAAGCGTCACGATGCCGTCGAACAGGCGATGCGCGTCCGCGAGGCTTGGCGGAAACGGCTGAAGCATCCCCGTCGAGACTTCGACCGATCCCAGCACCTCGTCGAGGCCGAGGATAACGAGCTTCGGGTCGTCGGCGGCTCCGCCATAGGCGAGAAGCGCCGCGGCACGCCTGTCCGCCGATTCGCCCAGCAGCGCGCGGCCGTCGACGTACGGAACGACACGACCGCGCCAGGTCGGCGCTTCGTCCGAAGTCCCGGCATTGTTCCAGACGTCGAGCACCGAGCCCGCGGGAACCAGGACCTGGTAGGCCCCGACCCGTCCCCGCAGGTGCATGCTCACGAAGCAGCTTCCGCGCGGGCCTCGCGCCGGCGCCCGCCGGACCGCGCCAGGTCGATCAGCGCATCCGCGTCGAGCACCAGGATCGGGCTGCCGTCGCCGAGCAGGGCCGCGCCGCCGACGCCCGGCAGCGCCGCCAGCGCCGGATGCAGGTCGCGCAGCAGGAGCTCCTGCCGGCGAAGCAGGCGATCGACCTCGACCGCGATCGAGGCTTCGCCGCTGGCGACGACGACCGCATGGCCGCCGCCGCGCACGCCCTGATCCATTCCGAGAAGACCGGCGAGGCCATGCAGCGGCAGCGCGATGTTGCCGCGCAGGAGCACGCGACGGCCGCCCGCGTGCCGCAGACGACCGCCGTCGATCTCCTCCACGGCGACGATGTTGCGCTCGGGGATCGCGAAGGTCTGGCCGGAGATCTCGACCAGGAGGGCGGGGAGCACCGCCGCGGAAAGGGGCAGCCTCAGGATGAAGCTGGTCCCGACGCCGATCTCGGTGCGGATGTCGACGCGGCCGCCGAGCCGGGTGACGGCGTGCATGACGACGTCCATGCCGACGCCGCGGCCAGACGTCTCGGTGACCGCCGCCGCCGTGGAGAAGCCGGGCGCGAAGATGAACCGGTAGATGCGGTCGGGTACCATGCTGCGGCTCTCGGCCTCGTCGACGAGCCCGCGCGAGACCGCCTTGAGACGGATAGCCTCGGCATCTAGGCCGCGGCCGTCGTCGGACACCTCGAGACGGAACTCGCTGGCGCGCTGGCGCGCCCGGAGCGTGATCGTCGCCGTCTGGCTCTTGCCGGCGGCGGCGCGCTGGGCCGGCGTCTCGATGCCGTGGTCGACCGCGTTCCGCATCATGTGCATGAGCGGATCGAGGAGCTGCTGCATCACGCTCTTGTCGATACGCACGTCGCGGCCCTTGAGCCGGATGCGGATCGCCTTGCCCTGGCGCTGCGCCAGCTCGCGCGTCACGCGCGGCAGGTGCGCGAGCACCGTCTCGACCGGCACGACGCGGAGATCGAGCGCGTCGGCATGAAGCTGGCTCAACGCCGTCGCCAGCCGGGCGTCGGCAGCGGCCATCTCGGCCTCGCGCTCCTTGAGCCCTTCGACAAAGCGGCCGAGCTCGACCGCGAGCAGCGGCGGCAGCTTCTCGCGCAGGCGCGAAAGACCGCTCATCGCATCGAGCTTGCGGCGATCCTCGAGCAGCATCTGCGACAGAGCGGCCGCCTCGACACGGGCCTGGCCGACGGCCGACATCAGCGCGTCGATGGTGGCGCCGCGCACGCGCAGCATCGCGTCGCTCGACGATCCCGCGTCGGCCGCGGGCTTGGAAGCAGGACGCTGCGCCTCCGGCGTCGCCGCGGGCGGAGCCTCGGCGGGCGCGGGCGGAGCGGTCCGTCCTGCCGCATGCGCCGATTTGAGCCAGCGCTGACCCGGATCGAGCGACCGCACGCGCTGGCTCATCTCGTCCGGCGAGAGCGGCGAGACGATCAGGAACTCGAACCAGGTTCGTTCGCCCTGGGGCACCGTGCGGCTCGTGACGATCTGGCAGAATTCGGAAAGATGATCGAGCGGACCCGCATCGCCGGCGCCTTCATAGGCTTCGACGTCGGTCATCAGCTGGTAGATCGTCTGGCCGGCGGCGACCGCGCGCTCGAGATCCTGGCGATTTTCCGTCGAGAGCACGGCGAAGAACGCTTCGGGCACCGGGATCTCGGCGACGTGCCGATCGCTGTCGGCGGCGGGCGCCTCCTCTTCGGGCGCACCGTGAAGCGCCGCGCGGATCTCGGTCTCGTGCGCGGTCGCGACGGTGTCGTCGAGGTCGTCCGGCAGCGTCAGCGGATCCGCCCACAGATTGACGACCGTCGCCATCGCCGCATCGATCGCATAGCCGAGCGCGGTCGACGCCGAGACCTCGCCGCGCGCGGATGCGCCCGCCGCTTCGCCTGCGAGTGCCAGCAGGCCGGCGCTGCGGCGATGACCGATGGCGACCAGAAGCCTCGCCGTGGCGCCCGCTTCCCTCGCCAGGGTATCGACCGAGATGACCTCGAGCTGGTCGCGCACGGGCTCGGCGAGCAGCGGCGCCAGTGCCCTGGCGAAGGCGTCGGCGCCTGCGTCGATGCCGCTGACCTCGCTGATCAGCGTCGCCTGCTGGTCGAGGCGCGCGAGAAAGTCGATGCGGGTCTCCAGCGTCTCCGGCCCGGCTCCGTCGACGAAGGCCGAAAGGCCGGCCAGGATCTCGCCGAGCTCCGGCATCTCCATGACCTCGGCGGCGTTGCGGAGCGCCGTCACCGCGTCGCCGGCCGCGCGTGCCGGCTCGTTCTCGACGACGGGCGCGCCGAGCTGCGCCACATGCGGCAGGAACTCCCGCATCAGCTCGGCCAGAAGCGAGATCATGTCGCTGCCTTCGCCCGCGGCATCCGTCGCCACCGCGGGACCCGGCGCCTGGACCGCACCGCCGCGCTCGGCCTTCAGCCGGTCGAGCTCTTCCAGCAGCTCGGGCGGCGCCGCCACGTTCTCGCGCGTCGCCGTGACCTGAGGCAGCATCTGACCCAGGAGCGCGACCGCCAGCCCGATCCCCTGAACCATATCGGCGTCGAACGCGACGCCGTGATCGCGCACCAGCCCCAGCAGGTCCTCGGCGCGGTGGGCGAGCCCTTCCATGCCTTCGAGGTCCATCGCGCGCGCGAGGCCCTTCAGCGAATGGAAGCCGCGGAACAGCTCGGCGACCTCGTCGGCGCTCAGCGGATTGCCGTGGGCCTGGTCGATCAGCCGGTCGGCCGTGCTCAGATGCTCGTCGGCCTCGCTCTGAAACTCCTCCCAGAACTGGTCGAGCGAGGCCATCGGCTCACTCCCGGCCCGAGCCGCGCGAGAGCGCCGCGAGCTTCTTGCCCATCGCCTTGAGGTCGAGCACGTGGGTCGCGACGCCGGCGGCGATCGCGGCCGACGGCATGCCGGCGACAGCGCAGCTTTCCGGCGTCTGCACCAGGACCGGGCAGCCGCGGCGACGGAAGGCGGCGGCGCCGGCGGCGCCGTCGCTGCCCATGCCGGTCAGGATCGCCGCGACCGGGTTCCGCGCCGTCAGCGCCGCCGACTGCAGCAGCAGGTCGCCGGAAGGATGCACGAACCCGGGGCCTGAGGTCGGCCGCAGCTCGAAGCCGCCGGCGCGGCCATAGGCGACGACGCCGTCCTGCCCGCCGGGAAGGATGGTCACCGTCCCCGGCGCAAGCAGCCCGTGCATGACGCCTTCGCGGACGGCGAGCCCGAGCTCGGTCGCGAGATGATCGGCGAGGCTCCGCGTGAAGAGCTCCGGCATGTGCTGGGCAATCACCACCGGCGGATCGATCGGGCCCATGGACCCCAGCAGCACCGGCAGCGCCAGCGGCCCGCCGGTCGAGACGGCGATGACGATCAGGTCGGTCGGTACCGACGACGCCTCGACGGCGACCTCGGGCTGGACCTGGGCTTCCCCGGCCGCGACCGGAGCCGCGGCGGTCCGCCACTGGCGCAGGCGATCGCGGAGCTCGGCGTCGAGCTGGCCGAGATCGGTGTCGGCAAATGCGGTGGACTTCGAGATGAAGTCGGCGGCGCCGGCCCGCAGCGCCTTCAGGGTCGCGACCGCGCCTTCCTGGGTCTGAGCGCTGACCATGATCACGCGCGGCGCGGGAGTCACTTCCTTGACGATGCGCTGGGTCGCCTCGATGCCGTCCATCTCCGGCATCACGATATCCATGGTCACGACGTCGGGCTTCAGCTCGCGCGCGAGCCGGATCGCCTCGCGGCCGTTCTTGGCCTCGCCGATCACGCGGATGTCGCCGTCGGCCTCGATGATCTTGCGAAGCGCGATGCGCATGAAGCCGGAGTCGTCGACGACCAGCACGCGGATCGGCGGAAGGGTCGGCGCGAGGCTCATGACGTCGCCGCCCCCGCGGCCTCGACCAGGCGCCGCGCCGAGAGGATCCAGACGGGCCGCTCGTCAAGGCGGCCGATGCCGACAACCGGCCCGCGATCGCCGGAGATGGTCTCGATCGACTTTTCCGGCACCGCCATCAGCCGCTCGAGCCGATCGATCGCCAGCGCGTAGCCGTGGCGGCCGAGCCGCGTGACGAGGCACGCGCCCGGCATCTGCTCGTGCGGCGTCGCGTTCAACTGCGGGCGGACGTCGATCAGCGGCACCACCGATCCCCCGACCTCGATCGCATCGGAGAACCGGTGCCTGCCGGGCGGCACGCGCATCTGCTGGCGATACTCGATGACGCGCTCCACCTCTTCGACCGGCAGGGCGCAGGCCTCGCCCGCCACGGTGAAGGTGACGAGCCGGCGCATCGGCACCGCCTCGGCGACCGACGGCGCCGACGGGTCGCCGTCGCCGCGGAAGCGCCCGCGGATCGCTTCCGGCATCAGGCGATCGAGATCGAGCGGGGCGATCACGGTGCCGTCGTCGTCGACATGACCCTCGCTCGCCTCGCTCTGCAGGCGGAAACGGCGGATGGCGATGACCTGGTCGGCAAGGAGCGCGAGCCGGCCGCCGTCTCGCGCCAGCACGATGAGGACGCCCGCGTTCACCGCGCCGCGCCCGATCAGGGCCGAGAGCGACACCACGCCCAGCGGAACGCCGCGCAGATAGGTGAACCCGACCAGGGCTTCAGGTGCCTGGGGCATCGGCCAGAGCGTGTCGCACGGCGCGATCTCGCGGACGGAAGCGATCGGGATGCCGTAGCGTTCGCCGGCGAGATCGACGATGACGAACGGATCGGTGCGCGGCTCCGGCGCCGGACCCGACTCCTCCGCGTCGCCGACCGCGCCCGGCTCGCCGGTGCCGTCGGCCGGTGCGCCGACGCGGATCTCCTCGGCGGCGATCATCGTGATCTCGTGCTCGCCGAAGCCGCCGTCCGGCACCAGCGCATGCACGCGCCCGACCCGCGCGGCGATGCGCCCGGAGCCGGTGTCGAGCACCAGGATCTGGCCGCGTTTCTCAGCCGTCCGGTCCGCGGGACGTCCGTCGAGCCATGCGGCGAAATCGAGAAGCGGCATGATCGTGCCGCCGACCGCGACCAGGCCCTCGACGGCCATCGGGGCGAAAGGCACCGAGGATACCGGCGGCAGCTCGCCGACGCTGTGCACGCGGCTGGCCTCGACGGCGCAGAGCCGGCCCTCGACCTCGAACATCACGGAGGCCGCGCCGGTCATAGCGGCCGCCGGCTGTGGACGATGCCGCTGCCGATCCAGTGAGATTCGAAACGGAGCTGATCGGCCAGGGAATCCGTCGGACCGAGCAGCAGGCAGCCGCCCGGGCGGAGCGCGTGAAAGAGGCCGTTCTGGACGCGGCGCACCGCGTCGGCGGTCAGGTAGATGAGGACGTTGCGGCAGGCGACGACATCGCAGTCGGCGATCGGCAGCGGCGTGTCGATCAGGTTGAAGCGCTGGAAGCGCACCATCTCGCGCAGCTCGTCATGCACCCGCCGCGACTTGCCGTCCGCGGCCTCGGGAAAATAGGCGAGGAACTCCGGCGGCGCCTCGCGGAACGAAGAGAGCGCACCGGTGCCGTAGACGCCGGCGGTCGCGATGTCGAGCGCGCGTCCGGAGATGTCGGTGCCGAGCACCTCGACCGTCCACCCCGGCATCGGCCGCGCGCGTCCGTTCGCGAGGATGCCTTCGCCGGCATCGTGCAGCGCCAGCAGCGCCAGGACCGCGAGCGAGTAGGCTTCCTCGCCGGTCGAGCAGCCGGCCGACCAGAGCCGCAGGCGCCTGCGGCCCGAGCTCCGCGCCTCCTCGATCAGCCGCGGTAGGACCGCGGTGCGCAGGTGCTTCAGCTGCGCGAGGTCGCGGAAGAAATAGGTCTCGTGCGTGGTCAGGCTCTCGATCAGCAGCTGCAGGTCGGCGTGCAGCGGCCCGGGACGGCGGACGCGCCGCAGCCACTCGTCGAGGGACAGGTCGTCCGATCCGGCGAAGAGGCGCTCGAGCTTCGCCGCGATCGTCTCCGACATCTGCACGCCGGCGGCGCGCTCGAGCTCGGCGCCGACCTCGGTGAGCCAGCGCGGCGACGAACGGCGCGGCGACCGCGCCGGCGCCACGGGCGCGGGAGCCGGCTCGCCGGCGAGGCTGCGGCGATGGTCCTCCATCGTCTCCCGCAGCACGCGGAGCGTTTCCTCGATCGTGCCCACCATGCCCGCCATCACTATGCCCGCGTGACGCCGCGGCCTCGGATCAGGCGGATCGCGCCACCGCGAACTGGTCGGCCTGGAGCCGCGTGCGCTCGGCGAGCTTCGAGAGCTCGAGCATCGTCGCGGTGATCTCTTCCGCCGCCGTCGCGTTCGACTGGCCGATGCGGGTGAGCTCGCGGACGTTGACGTCGATGCCGCCGATGGTGACCTGCTGCTCCTCCATCGCGGTCGCGATCGAGCCGATCAGGCTGTCGCTCGAACGCACGGCGTCGGCGACGTTGGCCATGCTGTTCTTGACCTTCTCGGCGAGGTCGACGCCGGTCTCGGCCTGCTTGGCCGCCTTCTGCGTCAGCTCGGCGATCTCCTGCGCCAGCGTGCCGGTGTGCTCGGCGAGCTTGCGCACCTCCTCGGCGACGACCGCGAAGCCGCGGCCGTGCTCGCCGGCGCGTGCCGCCTCGATCGCGGCATTGAGCGCCAGCATGTTGGTCTGGCTGGCGATGCGCCCGATCGCATCGGTGATCTTGCCGATCTGCGCGCTCGACTTGGCGATCTCGCCGACGCCCTCGACCATCGCCTGCACCTGCTCGCGCCCTTCGGTCACGCGCTCGGCGGCGTTGCGCACCTTCTGGCTCGCCTCGACGGTGCCCTGCGCCACGCTGGAGATCGCCTGCGCGCTCTGGCTCAGCGCCGCGGCGGCCTGGCGCAGCGCGTCGAGCTGGGTCTGCGAGCCGTCGGAGACCTGGCCGACGGCGCTGGAGGCTTGGCTGGCGGCGGCGGCGACCTGGCGCGCGCTCTGCGTCACCTGTTCGAGCAGCGCCTGGGTGCGGATCGCGTTCTCACGGAAGACCTGGGTTGCGCGTGCGATGTCGCCGATCTCGTCGCGCGAGGTCAGCGCCGGCACCTCGACCTCGAGGTTGCCGCCCGCAAGCTGCTTCATGACGCCGGTGATGCGCTGGATCGGGCGGCTGACGTAGCGGGCCGCCATCAGGGCCTGGGTCAGGAACACGACCAGCAGCACGCAGCCGCCGACGATGAGCGCGAGCTTGATCGTCTCCTCGCGCGTCGCCTCGGCCAGCGCCTCCAGCGACCAGCCGGTCACCAGGTACCCCACCGGCTGTCCGCCGAGCACCACGCGGGTCCCGACCGTGACCAGGGCGCCGCTCCTCGACGTCACCGTGTCGGCGCCGTCCATGCGCGACTTCTCGCGCGTCACCACGGCCTGGAGATCGAAGCTCTCTCCACCGGTGCCGTTGTAGGTGTAGATCTTCTTTCCGTCCTTGTCGTAGGCCTCGAGCTTGGCGAGCGTATTCTCGAAAGCCTGGATGAAGGTCGAGAGCCGGCGCTCCATGAACGTCGACTCGTGCAGGTGCACGGCGGCCGCCGACTCGTTCGCCATCAGGCGATGAGAAAGCGTCGAATCCTGCATCGCCTGCTCGACCGCGCGATCGAGCTGTGCCGTGACCATCGCCGCCGCGAGGGCGACGACGCCGAGGCTGACGGTGATCAGCATCGCCAGGATCAGCCGGCGGCCGATCGTCCAGCGAAAGCCGCGGAGGCGGGCGAGGAAATTCGGCCTGACGCCGGCGACGGCCGCATTCGCGGCGAGACCGAGCGAGGTGTCCTGGCTGGCAGCCGTCATGGGCGTTACTCTTACGGAACGACGGTGATGGTGATCTTCGCGGACTCGATCGACGGCAGGTGCGGGACGTGCTGGTGATCGCCGATCTGGAGCTGAAGCGTGTGCTTCCCGGGCGCGAGCGTGATCTCCGTCTCGGTCTGGCCGCCGCCGAAATGGATCGACGTGGCATCGTTCGGGATCGCCGAACCGGGCGGGAGCGCGTCGCGGTCGACCAGCAGATGGTGGTGGCCGGTGTTCGGCCAATCGACGAGGGCGGGAGCAACGCCCATGCCCGTGAGACCGAACTTGACCTTCACGGGGCTCTTCACCGAGGCGCCGTCGGCGGGTTCGATGAAATAGACCTTGGCGCCGGGCGGGCCGGCGATCTGGGCCGTCGCGGTCAGGCTGACGGACGCCAACAGCATCGCCGCAAAGGCGACACGCAGATTAAACATGATCGATTCCCCCCACCGGAAACGCAGTTTTTCGAGATTTTCCCTTCTGGAAATGTATCGGGGCGGCCGGGGGGAAGCAATGGCGGCCTCACCCGAAGCCCCCCAATGCCGTGCAGCGGAACCGAGCGAAATCGCCTGTCGCGACAGGTGCGGTGCGATCAGGTCTCGGGCTCCGGTCCACCCGGATTCGGATATGCGCGCGCTATCCTTGGCGCCCTGACGACCAGATCGTCTGCTTCGCGGGCGTCTTGCCGCAGCTCGTCCCGCCGATCCGCCGTGCACGACGGCGCGATGACGTCGAGCCGGAATCGCGACTCTGGCTAAGGGAACTGCGGGTCGCCGTAGGGATAGAACTTCTTCAGGTCCGCATGCTTGTACGGCAGCGCGTCGAGCCTGACGGTACCCAGGAACGGCTCGAGCGGCTCGACCAGCAGGATGGTCTTCGCATAGCCGTTGTCGTCGAACCCGCGGCGGAAATGCGCGCGCGACTTGATCGCGATCACGTCGTAGGAGTCGGGATCGAGCCCGTTGTCGCGCAGCGTGTCGACTTCCATGATCTGCACGAGATACGGCGAGAGCACCACGGTATTCCCGTCGCCGATGTCGACCGCGATCCAGCGCTGACCGGGCCCGTTGCGGCGGCCCTGGGTCTCGATGACGTGCTTGATCCTTCCCTTGATGCGGACCGGCTGACCGGCAGACACGTCGAGCTTCCCGCCGACTGCCATGTCAAAGGCGTCGCCGACCTTCGCCGACGCCGATTTCGCGCAGGCCTCCTCGTCGGCGAGCGTCGCGACCAGCGTCTTCTTGAGGCCCTGCTGGATCACCTGCTCGAGCAGCCAGGTGCCGGCACCCGAACGGTCGCTGTGATCGGCGAGCACGACCGGTGTCTGTCCGGCTTCGCAGGCCTTCTTCGCCAGCGCCACGCCGTCCGGCATCAGGTGGATCTTCGCCGCCTTTACCAGGTCCTCGCGCTTGCGCCAGGTGAACTCGGCGATCTCGTCGCCGATCTTCTTCGCGAGGTCCGGCTTGCCGTTGGTCATCGCCTGGATGGTGATGCCGAAGTCGACCACGTCGGACCACGGGAAGCTGAACATGACGTTGACGTAGACGTCGGGCTCGCGCGCCTCCCAGACCAGCGCCCGCTGCACCAGGTCCATCCACGGCGAGGCGCCGGTCCACTGCATCACGGTCGGCGTCGCGATCGGCACCTTGATCGTCACCGTCGCCGGCTTGTAGTCGCCGCGGATCGCGCGGACCAGCATGCGCGCGGCCCGCTCGCCCTGCAGGTACTCGTCGTAGTGGGGGAAGTACTTCACGCAGAACGCCATGTCGGCGGCCTCGAGGAACTCCTTGTCCTCGTTGGCATGCGGATCGAAGGTGCCGACGATGAAGGCCTTCCTGCCGACCACGGCGCGCACCCGGCGCGCGATCTCGGCCTCGGGCTTCGCCACGTTGCGCACCGCCATGGCGCCGTGCAGAGCCAAGTAGACGCCGTCGAACGGCCCCTTCGCCTTCAGCTCCGAGACCATCTTGCCGAGGAAGCGCTCGAACGCCTCGGTCGTGACCCAGCCGGACGCGGTGCCGCGCTTCGGGAACAGCGGCGACTCGATGCCGACCAGCTCGACGCCGTCGAACTCGCGCGCGACCTTGACGAAGCCGCCGATGTAGGAGCGCGGCTGCGACTGCAGCAGCGACTCTCCGGCCGCGGGCGAGCCCTGGTAGATGAAGTCGTCGACCGTCGTGTCGGAGTTAAGGAAGGTGACGGTCTCGTGCGAGAAGTGCAGGACGGCGATGCGCATGGGTTATCCTAGGTAAAAGACGTTCAGGCGTAGCGCTGGCGGGCGAGGCGCGTGCCGGCGCCGAGCGCCTCCAGCTTCCTCACGGCGATCTCGCGGTCCATCGGGGCGAGGCCGCAATTGGTGCAGGGCTGCAGGTGCTCCTTCGGCACGAACTTGAGCGCGAGCCCGATCGTGTCGGCGACCTCTTCCGGCGTCTCGACCGTGTCGGAGGCGACGTCGATCACGCCGACCAGCACGTCCTTGCCCTCGAGCAGCCGCATCAGGTCGGGCGGCACGCGCGAATGGGTGCATTCGAGCGAGACCTGCTTGATCCTGCTCTTGGCCAGCGCCGGGAAGAAGGACTCGTACTGGCGCCACTCGCTGCCGAGCGACTTCTTCCAGTCGATGTTCTGCTTGATGCCGTAGCCGTAGCAGATGTGCACGCAGGTCGTGCAGGTCAGGCCCTCGGTCGCCCGGTGCAGGCATTCGATGCCCCAGGTCGAGGCTTCCTCGGTGAAGGCGTTGAACGCCGGCTCGTCGAACTGGATCACGTCGACGCCGTCGGCCTCGAGCGCGCGCGCCTCCTGGTTCAGGAGCTCGGCGAAGGCCATCGCCATCTTCTCGCGGTTGCCGTAGTAGCGGTCGGCGACGGTGTCGACGATCGTCATCGGTCCCGGCAGCGTGAACTTGAGCTTCTTCTTCGTGTGCGCTCGCGCGAGCTTCGCCTCGGTCGCATGGGCGCGGCCCTTCATGGCGAGCTTGTCGCGCACCTGCGGCACCATCGCCGCGTAGCGGTTGTTGCGGATGCCCATCTCGACCTTGTTCTGGCGGTCGATGCCGTCGACGAATTCGAGGAAGCCGTGGACGAAGTGCTGGCGGGACTGTTCCCCGTCCGAGACGATGTCGAGGCCGGCATCCTCCTGAGTCTTCAGCCAGAGCAAGGTCGCGTCGCGCTTGGCCGCATCCAGGTCGCGGCCCTCGGCCTTCCATTGCGGCCACAGCTTGTTGGTCTCGGCCAGCCAGAACGGCTTCGGCAGGCTGCCGGCGAGCGTCGCGTCGAACATTGGATTCCTCCCTGACGGCTTATTTGCCCATGTTTATAGCCGGTGCGGCCCGGGGCCTCCAAACCCATGGCGGCAAATTGCGGTACCTGGGAACGTACGCGCCTCTCCGGCCTTTCTTGGAAGATGCCGAGAAGAGGAGCCCAATCATGACCATCAAGCACATCCTGGTCGCCGTCTCCGGCAGCGAGGGTGACCGCGGCCGCATCGCCGAGGCGGTGGCATTGGCGCAGCGTCACGGCGCGCAGATCGCCGCGCTCCACGTCAGGCCGATGCTGGCGACATACGCGATCGCGCCGGGGGGCGAGATGCCGGTAGCCCTGATCGAGGCCCAGCAGCGCGAGTCCGAGGACCGCGCCCGCGCCGTCGAGGCGATGGTGCGAAGCGAGGCCGCCAAGGCGGGCATGGCGATCGAGTGGTATGCCGAGGAAGGCAACGAGGCGAGCCATGCGGGTGTCCGTGCCCGCTATTCCGACCTCGTCATCGCCTCCCCCGACCTCGCCCACGACCTCGTGTTCACCTCGGCGACGCCGGTGCTGGCCTTCCCCGACCAGGCGACGCCGGGCACGCCCAGGCGCGCGCTGATCGCCTGGAACGGTAGCCGCGAGGCGACCCATGCGGTGCGCGACGCGCTGCCGCTGATGGAAGGAACCGAGCCGGTCGTGCTGGTCGTCGATCCGCCGGACGGCAAGCCGATCGGCGCCGATCTCGCCCGCACGCTCGGTCGCCACGGGCTCAAGGTCGAGGTACGCGAGCGCCGCTCGGAGAGCCGCCATGTCGGCGACATGCTCCTCGAGGAGGCGCATGCCGTCGGTGCCGACCTGCTGGTGATGGGCGCCTACGGCCATTCGCGCTTCCGCGAATGGGTGCTGGGCGGCGCCACCGAGACCGCGCTCAAGGACGCGAAGATCCCCGTCTTGCTCTCACACTAGAAGAGCGCGCACCGTCTCCTTGAGCGCCGGCACCACCTGGCGCTCGAACCACGGGTTCCGCCTGAGCCAGAGCAGGTTGCGCGGGCTCGGATGCGGGATCGGCCAGAACTCGGGCAGGTAGTCCTCGTACGCCTCGGCCGTCGCCGCCAGCGTCTCGCGGCGGCGGTCGCCGAGGTACCGCGCCTGTGCGTACTGCCCGACCAGCAAGGTCAGCCTGATGCCCGGCATGTGGCCCCGCACCTTCCCGGCCCAGGCCGGCGCGCATTCGGGACGCGGCGGCAGGTCGCCGCCCCTGCCCTTCCCGGGATAGCAGAAGCCCTCCGGCACCAGCGCGATGCGGTCGCGGTCGTAGAAGACGTCACGGCCGATGCCGAGCCAGTCGCGCAGGCGATCGCCGGACGGATCGTTGAACGGGATGCCGGTCGCGTGGACCCGCGTCCCCGGCGCCTGGCCGACGATCAGGATCCGCGCCTTGGTTCCGGCCTGCAGCGTCGGCCGCGGACCCAGCGGCAGGTGCTCCGCGCAGATCCGGCAGGCGCGGATCTCCGCCAGCAGGCGGTCGAGCGCCGCCGTCATCTCTTCAGCAGGTCGTCCACGAAGGCCGGGACCACCTGGCTCGCGGGCCCGTGGATCGCATGGGTGAAGAGGCTGGCCCCTTCCGACGGCTCGAGGTTCAGCTCGACCGAGGGCGTGCCGCGCGCACGAGTCTCGGAGACGAAGCCCGCCGCCGGATAGACGTTGCCCGAGGTCCCGATCGAGACGAAGAGCCCGGCGCGGTCGAGCGCCTCGCCGATCCGGTCCATCTCCAGCGGCATCTCGCCGAACCAGACGACATGCGGGCGAAGCCCGGCGGCACGCCCGCAGATGTCGCAGCGCATGTCGCGCGACATGTCCTCGTGCCAGACGAGGATGGAGCGGCAATGCTCGCACTCCGCCTTCAGCAGCTCGCCATGCATATGGATGAGCTTCGTCGTGCCTGCGCGTTCGTGCAGGTTGTCGATGTTCTGGGTCACGACCAGGACCTCGCCCGGCCATTCGCGCTCGAGCCTGGCCAGCGCCGCGTGAGCGGCGTTGGGCTGGACGCCGGCGCCGAGCAGCCCGCGGCGACGCTCGTTGTAGAAGGCGTGGACGCGCCTCGGATCCTTGACGAAGGCCTCGTAGGTGGCGACGTCCTCGATCCGCACCTTCGACCAGATGCCGTCGGCGTCGCGGAAGGTGTCGAGCCCGGATTCCTTGGAAATCCCAGCGCCGGTCAGGACGACGATGAGCGAGCCGGCGTCGGGCCGGATCCCCTCAAGTGCCGAGGAGCGCATACTCGACTTCGGGCGTATAGATCGCGCCGCCGCGCGAAAGGAAGCTCGAGAACAGCGTGAAGGCCGTCACCTTGAAGGGCGGCAGCCGGAACAGGTTGTAGTCGGCGATGAACTTCGCCACGCGGGCGGCGGGGCTGCCGGAGAGCCGGGCCAGGGTCACGTGCGGCGAGAACTTCCGCCCCTCGGGCTCGAGCCCGAGCCGGACCAGCGCCGACTCGATCTTGCTCTGCAGGTGGGTCAGGCCCGGATTCTTCTCCACGCCGGCCCAGATCACGTTCGCCCGTTCCTTGGTGCCCCAATGGCCGACGCCGGCGAGCGTCAGGTCGAACGGCTTGGCGCTGACCCCGGCGAGAGCGGAGATCACGTCCTCGGCCCAGCCCCCGTCGACCTCGCCGATGAACCGCAACGTCAGGTGCAGGTTCTCGGGATCGACCCAGCGTGCGCCCGGCACCCCGCCCGCGAGCAGGCCCAGACGTTCGCGGACGTCCTCGGGCAGCGGCAGGGCGACGAATAGGCGGGGCATGGGCTCGTGTCCGTAGCTGATCGTTCTTAGCCCGGCCGGCGGGCTCTGCGCCAGTGGCTTGCGCTGCAACGGCAATGCTAGCCTCGCAGCCCTCTCGGGGAGTCGCCTGAAATGAGTCCGATCGTCCGTGCCACAGCACCCTTGGCCACCGATTCGCTCAGGGCCGCGCTGTCCACCTTCGTCGCCGCCTTCGCCGCCTTCGCGCTGTTCAGCCTGCTGACCAAGCCGGCGGCCAGCACGGGCGAATGGATCGGGCTCGCGGCCCTGCTCGCCGCCGGCCTTTCCGCCTTCGCCGGATTCATCCGCCGGCCCGACGCCGAGCGCCGCGTGCTGTCCGCGGTTCTCGACAACATGATCGAGGCGATCGCCGTCCATGACCGGGAGAGCCGGCTGGTCGCCTGGAACCGGCGCTACGCCGAGCTCTTCAAGCTGCCGAACTCGCTGCTGGCGACCCATCCTTCGATGTTCGAGATCGTCCGCCACCAGGTGCGCTCGGGCGAGCACCCGAACGTCGCCGGCGAGACCGAGGACGAGAAGGTCAAGGCGCGGATGAAGCAGGTCCCGACGCCCGAGCAATCCTTCACCTTCGAGCGCAAACGTCCCGACGGATCGTGGATCGAGGTCCGCGGCATCCCGCTTCCGGGCGGCGGCTTCGTGCGCACCTACGTCGACACCACGGACCGCAAGCATGCCGAGGAGGCCCAGGCCGAGCAGCTCGCGCTGATGGACCAGATCATGCGCAACGTCGACCAGGGCATCGTCGTCATCGATGCCCAGGACCGCATGATCGGTTTCAACCAGCGCTACTCCGAGCTGCTCGACTTGCCGGAGGCGTATCTCCGTACCAAGCCCACGCTCCAGCAGACCTCGAAGCTGCTGGCCGACCGCGGCGAGTTCCAGGGGCAGCCGACGCCGGCCGACGGGCCGACCGACTGGGAAAGGATGCTGGCGCAGCCGGTGACGCACGGCCTGCCGAAGGTCTATCGCCGCCGCCGGCCCAACGGCATCTATCTCGAGTTCCGCAACACCTCGCTTCCCGGCGGCGGCTCGGTCCGTACCATCACCGACATCACCGATCGCGTGCGCTCGGAAGAGGCGATCCGCGCCAGCGAGAAGATGCTGCATGCGGTGATCGACGCCATCCCGATCATGGTCAACCTGAAGGACCGCGACCGCCGCTACCTGATGGTCAACCGGGCCACCACCGAGCTGGTGGGCGTGGAGGCGAAGGACCTGCTCGGCCGCACAACGTGGCCCGGCCGCACGGCCGACAACGTCTCGCTGACCTCGAACCGCGACGTGGTCGCGATCTCAAGCGGCGAGGCGCAGGTCTACCGCGAGCAGGCGGGCGTCGACGCCGACGGACGGCCGCGGCATTGGGTCACCTCGAAGACCCCGATCAAGGACGATGCCGGCAACGTCACCCACGTGGTGACGGCGAGCTACGACATCACCGACCTGGTGCGCGCCGACGAATCCGTGCGCGCGAGCGAACGCCAGCTCAGCGCCATCCTGGACGCGATCCCGATCTCGGTCGTGCTCAAGGACCGTGACCGCCGCTACCTGATGATGAACCGGGCGACCGAGAGGATGTTCGGCGTCACTGCCGCCGACATCCTCGGCAAGACGGTCTGGCCCGGGCGCACGCCCGAGCAGTCCGAGCAGGCGGAGGAGCGCGACCTGCAGGCGATCGCGACCGGCCACCAGATGGTCTACGAGGAGAACTTCACCGGCAAGGATCGGGATGGCCGCCCGATCTACTGGATGACCGCGAAGACCGCGATCAAGGACGAGAGCGGCAAGATCACGCACATCGTCTCGACCAGCTACGACGTCACCGAGCAGCGCCGCGCCGCCGAAGCGGTGCGCGAGAGCGAGCAGCTGCTGCAGGCGGTGATCGACGCGGTGCCGGTGACGATCAGCGTCAAGGACCACGGCCTCCGCTACCGCATGATCAACCGGTACATGGCGGACCTGTTCGGATTCGAGGCGACCGACGTCATCGGCATGACCGGATGGGACGACCAGTCCGGCGATCATGCGACGCGCAGCCAGGTGCGAGACCGCGAGGTGCTGGCCACCGGCGAGACGATCGGCTTCTACGAGGAGGCGCTGACCGACAGCGAGGGCAACCGCCGCGAGTGGCTCACCACCAAGGTGCCGATCATCGGCGATCTCGGCGAGGTCTCCTACATCGTCACCGCCGGCTATGAGATCTCGGATCTCAAGCGCGCCGAGCGGGACGTTCGCGAGCGCGAGCAGCAGATCCGGTCCCTGCTCGAATCGAGCCCGATCGGCGTCACCATGACGCGCCGCGACGGCTCGCTGAAGTTCTGGAACGCGCGCTATCTTGAATACATCAACCGCCTGACCAAGAAGCCGATCGAGCAGATCGACGTCCGCGACTTCTACCGGAAGCCCGGCGACCGCGAGGCGGTGATCGCCGAGCTCAAGCTCAACGGCAGGGTCCGCGACATCGAGATCGAATGCGTCGACCTGCAGGGCGACCCCCTCTGGGTGTCGAGCTCGCTCGACCAGATCGAGTTCGAAGGCGAGCGGGTGACCCTCGGCTGGTTCTACGAGGTGACCGAGCTCAAGGAGGCCGAGAAGCGCCTGCGCGAAAGCGAGCACCGTCTCCGTACCGTGCTCGAGTCGAGCCCGATCGCGGTCTCGATCTCGACCGAGACCGGCCGGTCGGTCTTCCGCAACCAGTCGATCTTCGACCTCTACGGCTACTCGATCGACGAGAGCCTGCGCAGCAATACGGCGGACTTCTACCTCTACCCGTCGGACAGGCAGCGGCTGCTCGACGAGCTGCATCGGAACGGCAAGGTCACCGGTGCGGAGGTGCCGCTGAAGCGGCGGGACGGCTCGATCTTCTGGGTGCTGGTCTTCTGGCAGCCGATCGAGGTCGACGGCGAGCCGGGCATCGTCGCCTGGCTGGTGGACCAGACCGAGCGCCGGCGCGCCGCCGACGAGCTCGCGAGCAAGACCGCGGTGCTGGAAGCGGTGCTGGAGAACATGGACCAGGGCATCACCATGTACGACTCGGATCTCCGGGTCGTCGCCTGGAACCGCAAGTTCAGCGACCTGACCGGGCTCCAGTACGACTTCCTCGCCGGACGCCCCGACCACGTCGACATCATGATGAAGCTCGGCCCTTCCGAGACCGGTGTCGACGGACCCGAGCTCGAACGGCTGGCACGCGAGCATGCCGAGCGCGTGCGCGCCACCACGCAACCCCGCATCAGCGTGCGACGCCGCCCGAGCGGCATGGTGCTGGAGACGCGGACCACGCCGGTCGCCGGCGGCGGCTTCGTGCGCACCTATACCGACGTGACCGAGATCAAGGCGGCCGAGCGCAAGGTCGCCGAGAGCGAGCAGCGGCTGCGGACGATCCTGGAATCGAGCCCGGTCGGCGTCTCGATGAGCCACATCGACGGACGCCGCATCTTCGCCAACAAGGCCTTCGCCGACCTCTACGGCATGACCCAGGCGGAGATCGCCGAGGCCAATGCCGGCGACTTCTACGTCGACCATGAGTTCCGCCGCGGCCTGCACGAGCGCTTCAAGCGCGACGGCTTCCTGCCCGGGACCGACATCCTGCAGAGGCGCCGGGACGGGTCGATGTTCTGGACCTACTCGCTCTGGCAGCGGCTCGACATCGACGGCGAGAACATCCTCGTCGCCTGGAGCTACGACCTGACCGCGCAGAAGCGCCAGGCCCAGGAGCTCGCCGACAAGACCTCGGTGCTGGAGGCGGTTCTCGACAACATGGACCAGGGCATCACCATGTACGATGCCGACCTCCGCCTGGTCGCCTGGAACCGCCGCTACAGCGAGCTCGCCGGCATTCCCGAAGAGCTGCTGGCGGGACGCCCGAGCCATGCCGATCTCGTGCGCTTCCTCGGCCCCAGCGAGGCCGGGGTCGACGGCGAGGACCTGGAAGAGCTCGCGCGCATCCGCACCGCGAAGATCCTGGCGACGACCGCGCCTCGCGTCAGCATGCGCCGGAAGCCCAACGGCATGATGCTGGAGACGCGGACGACCCCGGTCGCCGGCGGCGGCTATGTGCGCACCTATACCGACGTGACCGAGATCAAGGCGGCTGAGCTCAAGGTCGCCGAGAGCGAGCATCGGCTGCGGACGATCCTGCAGTCGAGCCCCGTCGGCTTCGCCATCTCGCAGCTCGACGGCGGCCGCGTCTTCACCAACCGCGCCTACGCCGACCTCTACGGCCTCACCCCCGACGAGGTGATGACGACGAACGCGCTCGACTTCTACGTCAATCCCGAGGACCGGAAGCCGCTGATCGATCGCCTGAAGCGCGACGGCCAGGTCGCGGGCATCGAGCTGCACCAGAAGCGCAAGGACGGCACGCCCTTCTGGTGCCTGTCGTTCTGGCAGGAGATCGACATCGGTGGCGAGGCCAGCACCGTCGTCTGGACCCTCGACCTGACCGAGCGCAAGCGCCAGGCCGAGCAGCTCGCGCACCAGGCGCAGATCCTGACCGCGACGCTGGAGAACATGGACCAGGGCATCGCCATGTTCGATGCCGAGCACAAGATGGTGGCGTGGAACCGGCTCTTCGCCGAAGGCGTGCACCTGCCGCCCGAGTTCTTCGACGGCAAGAAATCCTACGACGACATCATCCGCCATCTCGGCCCGACCGAGTACGGCCTCAGGACCAGCGAGCAGATCGAGGGCTACATCAGGCGGCACCGCGAGCACATCGCGTCGCTGACTTCGTCGCATCTCAACACGCATCACCGGCCCGACGGCGAGTACATCGACATCCGCACCTCGCCGATGCCGGGCGGCGGCTTCGTCCGCACATACACCAACGTCACCGAGCTCAAGCTCGCCGAGCAGCGCTTGCGCGAAAGCGAGAACCGGCTGCGCTCGCTGCTCGAGTCGAGCCCGCTCGCGGTCTCGCTGCAGACGTTCTCGGGCAAGCGTCTGTTCACCAACGAAGCCTTCGCCGCGCTCTACGGTCTCTCCCGCGACAAGTCCATCGAGGCCGATCCGATGGACTACTATGTCAACCCCGACGACCGCGCCGGACTGGTCGAGCGCATGAAGTCGGAGGATCGCATCCCCGGCGTCGAGATCGAGTTCCGCCGCGCCGACGACAGCCGCTTCTGGGCCTACATGCTGTGGCAGCGGCTGACCATCGACGGCGAGGACAGCTTCGTCACCTGGGCCTACGACGTGACCGAGCGCCGGCGGTACAACGAGGAGCTCACCAAGACCCGCGACGCCGCCGAGCAGGCGAGCCGCGCCAAGTCGAGCTTCCTCGCGACCATGAGCCACGAGATCCGCACGCCGATGAACGGCGTGCTCGGCCTGCTCGAACTCCTGCAGCAGTCGCAGCTCACCGCCGAACAGCAGGAGATGGCGGCGGTGATCGGCGAGTCCGCCTCCGCGCTCCTGAAGATCATCGACGACATCCTCGACTTCTCGAAGATTGAGGCCGGCAAGCTCGAGGTCGAGCAGGTCCCGCTGGCGCTCCTCACCCTGGTCGAGGGCGTCGCCGAGACGCTGGCGGCCGCGGCACGGAAGAAGGCCCTGGCGATGGTCACCTTCGTCGACCCGGAGGTGCCGGACGTGGTCCGCGGCGATCCGGTGAGGCTCCGCCAGATCCTGTTCAACCTGATCGGCAATGCGATCAAGTTCACCGAGAAGGGGCAGGTCTCGATCGAGACCGTGCCGTCGCCGGACCGCCCGGGGATGATCCTGTTCCGCATCGTCGACACCGGCATCGGCCTCACCCCGGAAGGCAGGGCGCGCCTGTTCCAGGCCTTCATGCAGGCCGACGATTCGACCACGCGCAAGTTCGGCGGCACCGGCCTCGGCCTTTCGATCTGCAAGCGGCTGGCCGAGAACATGGGCGGCGACATCACGGTCGAAAGCGAGTTCGGCGTCGGCTCGACCTTCACCGTGACCCTGCCCCTGCCGACCGAACCGGCGGACGCGCCGCACAGGCGCCAGCTCGACGGCGTCTCGGTCCTCGTGGTCGAGGACGACCCGACGATGCGGACCGTGCTCGCCCGCTACCTCGGGGCCGAGGGCGCGCAGGTCGAGTGGGTCGACTCCGCCGAGGCGGCGCTGTCGCGCCTGAGGGGACGCGGCGCCAAGGTCGACGTGCTCGTGGTCGACTACAAGCTGCCGGGCATCGACGGCTTCGCGCTCCGCCAGCAGATCGCCGAGAGCCAGAAGCTCGCCGGAATCGGCATGGTGCTGGTGACCGCCTACGACGACCGCGGCCAGCGTCGGCGGGCGCTGGAGGCGGGCTTCAAGGCCTATCTCACCAAGCCCGTGCGCCGCGCCGTGCTGCTGCGCGCGATCGAGATCGCGCTCGGCCGCGTCGAGGCCGACGAGGGCAACGCCGACGAGGCGCCGGTCGATCGCGGCGCGCCCGCCGACCGCAATCTCGCGCTGGCGGAGGGCCGCCTGATCCTGGTCGCCGAGGACAATCCCACCAACCAGATGCTGGTGCGCCGCCAGCTCGAGCGTCTGGGATACGCCGCCGACATCGTCGCCGACGGCCGGCAGGGAATCGACGCCTATGCTTCCGTCCCCTACGGCATGGTCATCACCGACTGCCACATGCCGGTGATGGACGGCTTCGAGCTGACGCAGAAGATCCGCGACCTCGAGCACCTCAGCGGGCGCCAGCGCGTGCCGATCGTGGCGCTGACCGCCAACGTGCTGCAGGGCGAGGCCGAGCGCTGCCTCGCCGCCGGCATGGACGACTATCTCGGCAAGCCCGTCCGCCTCGGACGCCTGGCCGAGACGATCCAGCGCTGGCTGCCCAAGGCGGCCGCCGCGACGGCGACCGAGGCGAGGACCGACGAGCCCGAGGCCAAGGCCCTCGCCGCCAACGCGCCGATCGACACCGCGCACCTGATCGAGATGTTCGGCGAGATCGACGACGTCGCTCGCGCGACGCTGGCGACGTTCTTAGGATCGAGCCGGGAGCTGGTGCGCGCGGTGATCGCGCAGCTCGCGACCGGCGACCTGGCGTCCGCCGGCAAGTCGGCGCATTCGATCAAGGGCGCGGCGCGCTCGGCCGGCGCCTTCCCGCTCGCCGAGATCGCGAGCGGCATCGAGCAGGCAGCCAAAGGCGACGACATGGCCGAGGCGCGCTCGCTCTCGACCGGGCTCGCAGCCGAGCTGGCGCGCGTGGAAGCCGAGGTGAAGCGGATCTAGAACCCTGAAAGCCCGTTCAGCTTTCCCCCTCGTCCGCGCGCGAACGGCCATGGTAAACTTCGGCATGGCACCGATTAAGAGCGCCGGCCGGCTGGGAAACCCGTAAGGAGGCGCACGATGACTGCAGCCGGCACGGCATCCTCGCCGCAGACGGACTTCGCCGAGGTCTCGGCCCTGGTGGTCGACGACAACGACTTCGTCCGCGACCTGGTCGCCAACCAGCTCCGTCAGATCGGCTTCACCAAGGTGCAGACCGCCCCCGACGGCGGCGCCGCCCTCAAGGTCTGCGACGAGACGCCGCCGGGCCTGATGATCTGCGACATCAACATGGAGCCGATGGGCGGCTTCGAGCTGATCACGCGGCTGCGCGACAAGGGCAGGACGGGCGGCGACCGCATCCCGACCATCATGCTGTCCAGCCACGCGGTGCCCGAGTTCATCGACCGGGCCCGCGCGCTCGAGGTCGACGCCTTCCTGGTCAAGCCGGTGAAGAAGGACGCGCTCGCCGAGCGCATCCGCACCGTGCTGCAGCGGAAGCCGGGCTAGACGAAGCCTTGGTCCGTCGAATCAAGTTACTTGCCGTCGCCTGGATCGCGGCAGCGGCCGCAATCGGTGCAGCTGCGTTCACCTTCGACGTCACGCATCTACCCTTCGTGCTCGCTTCGCTCGGCGGCTCGGCGGTGATCCTGTTCGGCATGCCCGACAGCGACATGGCGCAGCCGCGCAGCTTTCTCGGCGGACACCTGATCGCCACCTGCGTCGGACTCGTCTTTCTCCACCTGTTCGGCACCGAATGGTGGGTCATGGCGGCAGCCGTCGCGACCGCACTGACCCTTATGCAGGTGACACGCACCATCCACTCGCCCGCCGGCGCGGATCCGATCATCGTGATCCTCAATCACGCCGGCTGGACGTTCCTGCTGGCACCGGTCGCCGTGGGCCTGGCGATCCTTCTCGTCGCCGCCCTCGTCTTCAACAACTGGGGCGGCCTCGCGAAGTATCCGCGCCGCTGGGCCTAGCCGCCGAGCCTATCCGCTCGTCCCCGTCCGCTTCTCTTCGCCGCGCCGCGCCAGCCGCGAGACGATCTCGCTGATCAGCTTGAAGCCGACGCCGTCCTCGAGCGTCAGGATCGATTCCGGGTGGAACTGCACGGCGGCGATCGGCAGGTCCTTGTGCTCGATCGCCATGATCACGCCGTCGTCGGTCTTTGCCTTCACCAGCAGCGAGGCCGGCAGCGTCTCCGGCTTCGCAAACAGCGAGTGGTAGCGGCCGACGGTGAACTTCTCCGGCAGTCCGGCGAGGAAGCGGCCGGGCTCCGGCGTCACCACCGAGGCCTTGCCGTGCATCGGCTCGCCGAGCTGGCCGAGGCTGCCGCCGAAATGCTCGACCAGTCCCTGCAGGCCCAAGCACACGCCGAAGATCGGCACGTTGCGGCCGAGCGCGGCATCGAGCGTCGCGGTCATCGCGAAGTCGGACGGACGGCCGGGCCCCGGCGACAGCACGACCAGGTCGGGCGGCGACTTCGCGATCGCCTCGGCCGCGAGACCGTGGCGGAGCGTCGTCACCTTGGCGCCGGTCTGCCTGATGTAATCGGCCAGCATGTGGACGAAGCTGTCCTCGTGGTCGACCAGCAGCACGTTCAGGTCCTTGCCCGGCTGCGGCTTCGCGGCCTGCGCCTGCTTCGGCTTCGGCGCCTGGCTGGCCGAGCGGATCGCCGCCAGCATGGCCGACGCCTTCAGCTTGCACTCGGCGTCCTCGGCCTCGGGTTCCGAGTCGAACAGCAGCGTGGCGCCGGCGCGTACCTCAGCGATGCCGTCCTTCATGCGGATCGTGCGCAGCGTGAGCCCGGTGTTGAGGTTGCCGTTGAAGCCGATCCAGCCGATGGCACCGCCATACCAGCGGCGCGGCGACTTCTCGTGGTCCTCGAGGAACTGCATCGCCCAGAGCTTGGGCGCGCCGGTGACCGTCACCGCCCAGGCATGCGTGAGGAAGCCGTCGAGCGCGTCGTAGCCTTCGCGCAGATGACCTTCGACGTGGTCGACCGTGTGGATCAGGCGCGAATACATCTCGATCTGGCGCCGGCCGATCACGCGCACGGTTCCGGGCTCGCAGACCCGCGCCTTGTCGTTGCGGTCGACGTCGGTGCACATCGTGAGCTCGGCCGTGTCCTTCTGCGAGTTGAGCAGCTTCAGGATCTGCCCGGCATCGCCGATCGCGTCGCGGCCGCGCGCGATCGTGCCGGAGATCGGGCAGGTCTCGATGCGCTTGCCGTCGACGCGGACGAACATCTCGGGCGAGGCCGAGACCAGGAACTCGCCGTCACCCAGGTTCATCAGCGCGCCGTAGGGCGCCGGGTTGAGGTCCTTCAGCACGTCGAAGACGCGCGACGGCGAGGCGGTAGTCGCCTCGCCGAAGGTCTGGCCGGGCACCACCTCGAACAGGTCGCCGCGGGCGAAGCTCTCCTTCGCGACGTCGACGATCTTCGGATACTCGCCGGGCGCATGATCGGTGGTGACCGCGTCGCCGCCGTTGCCGAGGCGGAACGGATGGTCGCCGCCGTCGCGCGGCAGGTCATGCGTGTTGTAGCCGTCGACGACGAAGTCGTAGCGATAGAGCATCGCCTGGTGGCGCTGGTGATCGATCGCCAGGATCTCGTCGGGCAGGTAGACGACGAGGTCGCGCTGGTCGGCCGAGCGCGTGAGGCGCTGGCGGATGCGCTCGAACTGGAAGGCGAGGTCGTAGCCGAAGGCGCCGTAGAGGCCGAGATGCGGTTCCTCGTCCGAGGAGAACAGATCGACCAGCTTCCGCATCACCGAGAACAGGCTCGGCTGGCGCGAGCGCTGCTCCTCGGGGAAGCGCTCGGCCGGCTCGCGCACGCGGCCGGAGAGCTCGCCGTCGCCGGCAATCAGCGCCTCGACCGTGTCGGCGGTCTCGAGCGCACCGCAGATCGCGCGCATCAGGATCTTGCCGCGCGCGTTCAGCGCCTGGACTTTGAACGTGCGGCCGCGGCCGGTGATCATCACCGGCGGGTTCTTGAAGCCGATGTCCCAGCGCGAGTAGCGGCCCGGGAACTCGACCGAGGAGGAGAAGAAGCATCCGAGCTTGTGGTCGAGGGCGCGTACCAGAGGCTCGGCGACGTCGCCCTCAGGCAGGATCAGGCTGTGGCGCTCGACGGCGATGCCGCCCTTGGTCGTGTAGCGGTCGAAGCGCGGCTCGGCAGGACGAGACATGAGGCTCAAGCTCCCAGTTGCGACGGTTTGAGACCGTGTCGGTCGACCGGGAGGCTTGGTTTTCAGGGAGGGTCTAGAAACTTTAAAGGCCGCCCGGTCTCCCTGGCGGCCCCTTTCGATCGATCAAAGTCGTTCGCGGCGGCCGCCTGTCAGCTCCGCCACCACCAACGACGCGCGATCATGATCGACCGGTTCATGGGCCGAAGGATGCACGCGGCCGGGAGAGCCGTCAAGCGGGAGGTGGAAATACGCGTCAGCTCGCCTTGCGGCGGCGAACCTGACGCTGAATGTGCTCGCGGAGAGCCCGGTTCATGTTCGTCTGGTAGCCCTCGCCCTTCGGCGTCCGGCTCTTGAACCAGGCAACGACGTCCGCGTCGATGCGTAGCGTGAGCTGCTGCTTGATCGGCCGATAGAAAAGCCCGCGCTTGGCGCCAGACCAATTCCGGACCTCGGGTGCGTCGGAAGTGTCGATTTCCTCATCAGGCAAGTCAGCGAGCGCCGCGAGCTCGGCCTTCCCAGCCGTCGTCAGACCGTCAAAGGTCGCCTCTTTCATAGGCGCGCCTTTCACGCGGGGTCGCCTTGCGCGCACTGATGATGCGACCGACTTCTTCATTTCCTTCGCCCGGCGCCAATGTGTGAACGACGAGAACGACTATCGGCCCGATGCGTCCGACGGTTTGCCATCGCTCCTCGCCCGAAAAGCTGTCGAGCCGCGACAAGGCGAGAGGATCGTCGAATACCCATTGCGCCGTCTCGAAACCGATTCCGTGCTTGCGGCGATTGGCGCGATCCTTCGCAGGATCCCAAGCCCAGCGCATCGTAGTTACGGATATGTAGTTACGCCGACCCGGACTGTCAAATCGCCATTACTCCACCTTCTTCAGGAACTCCGCGACCAGCGGCGTCCACAGCGGGCGGCCGTCGGCGCTGCCGAAAGTTTCGTGGCCTTCGTTCCTGAAGGCCGGCAGCAAGCGGTAGTCGACGTTGCCGCCACCGGCCTTGAAAGCGTCGGCCAGGCGCTGAGACAGAGCAGGGGCGAAGTAGGTGTCGTTCATCGCATAGAGCCAGAGCGAGGGCACCTTGGCTCCGCCGCCGAAGGTCCGCATCGCCGTGACCAGGCGATCGGGCGCGCAATTCTCCTTGCCGCTCGGCCCCTGATGGCCGCCACGGCCCCCGGCGAAGTTGATCACCGCGACCACGCCATCGATGTTGCGCCCGGCGCTCGCCGCCACACCGAAGCCGCCCGCCGATTGGCCGATCAGGATCACCCCGTCCTTGCGGGCCATCGGCAGGGTGCGGGCATAGCGGGACACGGCCTCGATGTCGTCGGCCGCCGCCTTGCCGGCCGCAATGTAGTTGGCGTTGTCGCAGGTTCCGTACTTCTCCGGCCAGGGCGCGTTTTCCGGTTCGCCATAGCCGCGGCGAAGCGGCAGCACCACCATGTAGCCGCGCTCCACCAGCCACTCGCTCGCGGAACGGAAGGACGGCACGCTCATCTTGGGCCGGTCGGCGCCGCTGGGCGGCGAGCCGTGGTTGACGATCGCCACCTTGAACGGCCCGCTGCCGGATGGGCGGAAGACCCGCGCCTTGAGGACGGCGTCGCCGCCACCCGGAACGAACCACGCCTCCTCGTTGAGCTTCGGCGAGATCACCTGGACAAGCCCCGGCTTGCGCGGCGCCTTGGCCCAGGGATCGGGCTGCGCCGCGGCAGGTACGGCCCCACCGACGGCGAAGACGAGCGCGAGGACGATGCCGCGGACGAAGCGCATGATGATCCTCCGAGGATGGCCGCGCGAGTCTAGCCCGATGCTATCCTTGCGGCCATGCACGTGCTGTTCCTGCTCGTCACCCTCCTTCTCTCGTGGCCCGCGCTGGCCGAGTCCTGGTCGGCGGATCCGCGCAACGGGTGCCGCGTCCGCAACGAGACGCGGGCGGCGGGCGAGGTGCCGCTCTGGGACGGCGCCTGCGTCGAGGGCATGGCGCAAGGACCGGGACGCCTGGTGTGGGTCGCCCGCAACCGGCCGGCCTTCATCTACGAGGGAACGATGCAGGCGGGCGCGATGCACGGCGACGGCGCCTACGAGCTGCCCAACGGCCAGCGCTACGAAGGCCAGTTCGCCGACGACCTGCCGTCGGGCACCGGCATCTACACCTGGCCCAGCGGCAGCCGCTACGAGGGGGGCTTCCGCAATGGCGAGTTCCATGGGCATGGCGTCCGCGTCTGGAGCGGCGACTCGCCCTTCGCCGGCGACAGGTATGACGGCGACTTCGTCGACGGTCGCCGCACCGGCAAGGGCATCTACCTCTTCGCCAACGGCGATCGCTACGAGGGCGACTTCGTCGACGGCAAACTCACCGGCCGCGGCATCTACACCTATCCCGACGGCGGCTACTACGAGGGCGAGCTGTTCGAGGGGCGCTACAACGGGCGGGGATTCCGCATCTGGCCGAACGGCGACCGCTACTGGGGCGAGTTCCTCGACGACGAGCGCACCGGCGAGGGCGTCTACATATGGGCGACCGGGCAGCGCTACGAAGGCACCTTCATCGACGGCAAGCGCCACGGGCACGGCGCCTATCTGTGGCCGGGCGAGAGCCTCTATGTCGGCGATTTCGCGCGCGACCGCATGAGCGGCAAGGGCTTGCGGATCTGGGCCGACGGCCGCCGCTACGACGGCGAGTGGGACAACGACCAGCGCCACGGCGACGGCTGGTGCGTGGACCCCGCCGGCGACAACGGCGCCTGCCGCTGCGTCGATAACGAGTGCCGCTTCAAGTGAGCACCGCGCTCCGTGAGGGCGGCTATTCGAGCGCCTCGACGAACGAGGCGACGTAGCGCGCGAAATAAGCGAGCCCGTCCGGGTCGGCGAACATCGTGTGCCCGTCGTCCTTGAACGGCGGCAGCAGCACGTAGACCGCGCGCCCGCCGGCGCCGCCATAGGCCGAGACCATCGCGCGTGACAGGTCCGGATTGAAGTAGCTGTCGTTCTCCGAATAGAGCCACAGCGTCGGCACCTTCGCGGTCTTGCCGAAGGCCTCCACCGCGGCGACCAGGCGGTCGGGCGCGCAGCGCTCGTTCTCGGGTCCGCCGAGGCGGCCGCCGGCGATGTTGATCGCGCCGAAGACGCCGGCCGGGTTGGTCGCGGTCGCGGCGACGACGCCGAAGCCGCCGGCCGACTGGCCGACCAGCAGGATGCGGTCGGGCCTGGCGATCCGCAGCAGCCGAAGCCGCCCGACCACGCCGAGAATGTCGTCGGCCGCGGCCTTGCCGGCGGTGACGAAGTCGGGATCGTTGCACGGGCCTGGATTCTCCGGCCAGACGCCGCTGTCGCCGTAACCGCGGCGCATCGGCACCGCCACCGCGTAGCCGCGGGCGACGAACCATTCGGCGACGTGGCGGAAGTTCGGCGGTTGCATGAACTGGCGTGCCGGCTCGCCGGGCGAGCCGTGGTTCAGCACCGCGACCGGGAACGGTCCGTTGCCCAGCGGGAAGTACATGCGCGTCTTCAGCATCGCCGGCTTGCCGTCCTCGCCGGGCCCGCCCGGCATCAGCCAGGACTCCTCGATCATCTTCGGCGCGGGCGGTGCCGGCGGCGGCGAGGCGACGGCGGGCGCGGGAGCCGACGCCGCGGTCGGCTGCGGTGCCTGCGGCGCGGCGCAGGCGGAAAGGAGCGCTGCGAGAAGCGCTGCCGGGAGGAGACGGGCGAAGGTCATCTTGTGCCGGGGCAGGGTGATCGGGGAGAGTGGTACCAGCCGAGACCGCCTCTGTCATGGCCCGCGACACGCCCGCGGCCTATGATGCCGCCGATCTTCAGGCAACGGACCGGAACATGGCTCACGGAAAGGTCGTGGCGGGCGCGATCGCTCTCGCCCTCGGATTGGCGCTGGCCCCGGCGGACGCGACCGCAGGCAAACGCAACGACACGCTGGAGTTCGCGTTCCAGCGCGAGACCGACTTCGTCGACCGCATCCACACCGATTCCCGCGAGTCGGCGACGCTGTCCTCGGCGATCTACGACACGCTTCTCTATCAGGATCCGGCGACCGGACAGGCGACCGGCCTGCTCGCGAAGTCGTGGACCTGGAAGGACGACCGCACGATCGAGCTCGAGCTCCGCGAAGGCGTGAAGTTCCACAACGGCGACGCCTTCGACGCCGACGACGTCGTCTACACGGTCAAGTTCGTCATCGATCCCGAGAACAAGCTGCGCCAGCAGGAAAGCGCCTTCCTGTTCGTCAAGGACGTGGAGAAGCTCGCCTCGCACCGCGTGCGGCTCACGCTGGTGCGGCCCGAACCGGTCGCCGAGTTCCTGCTCGCCGCGCGCTTCCTCGTCTGGCCGGCGAAGCACACCGCTGCGCAAGGCCATATGAGCCACGCGACCAAGCCGGTCGGCACCGGCCCCTATCGCGCCCGCGAGGTGATGCCCGGGAAGGGGATCGCGCTCCAGGCCTTCGACGGCTACTTCGCCGGGCCGAAGCCGAAGGCGCGGATCGCCAACGTCAGCATCCGCATCGTGCCCGACCTGCAGACGCAGGTCGCCGAGCTGATGGCCGGCCGCCTCGACTTCGCCCAGGACATGCCGCCCGACCAGGCCGAGAACCTGAAGCTCAACCCGCAGCTCAAGGTCCTCTTCGGCGACACGATCCGCATCACCTTCCTCAGCCTCGACGCCGCACAGCGTGCCGGCGACAGCCCGCTCAAGGACGAGCGCGTGCGCCGCGCGATCGCGCATGCCATCGACCGCGACGCGATCGCGGGCCGCCTGATCGGCGGCGGCGCGAAGGCGCTCGCGGCGCAGTGTCATCCGGCGATGAACCATTGCGTTCAGGACCTGCCGAAGGTCGCGTACGACCCGGCCCTGGCGAAGAAGCTGCTCGCCGATGCCGGCCAGGCGAACGGCGTCAGCCTGACGCTCGCCGCCTCGGTCGACCTCAAGACAGTCGCCGAGGCGATCCAGGGCTATCTCACCGCCGTCGGCGTTCGCACCCGCATCGAGACCGCGCCGCTGCCGACATGGCGCGGCAACTTCCTCAAGGGCGCCTCGCAGATGAGCGTGCTGGGCTGGGGCGGCGGCGGCATCTACGACGTCGCCTCGGCGCTCCCGGTGTTCTTCGACATGGGTAATGCCGACTACGCCCGCGACCAGGAGGTCGCCGACTGGGTGAAGCTCGCCTCCTCCACATCCGACCAGGCGCGTCGCGCCCAGGTCTATCGCCAGGCGCTGACCCGCATCGCCGAGAGGACCTACACGGTGCCGCTCTACACCAACACCGTGAACTACGTGATGTCTTCGGAGGTCGACTACGCGCCGACCCGCGTCGACGTGCCGGTCCTGAGCCAGATCGGCTGGAGATAGCCCCCTCCTACGCATAGCGCCTCGCGTGCTCCAGGTCGTCCTGACCCGGCTCGTCGTCGCGATCCTGGTCGCGGTCACGGTGTCCGTCGTCGGATTCAGCCTGCTCCGGCTCTCGGGCGACCTCGCCGCTGAGCTCGCGGGCGAAGGGGCGACGCCGGCCGAGATCGAATCCACCCGCGCCAAGCACGGGCTCGACCGGCCGCTCCCCGTTCAGTTCGTGGCGTGGTCGCGCGACCTCGCGTCCGGCGATCTCGGCCGTTCGCTGTTCTCGGGCGAGCCGGTCCTCGACATGATCCTCACGCGCCTGCCGGTCACGCTCCAGCTCGCGGTCTATGCGTTGATCCTCTCGATCGTCGTCGGCATCCCGCTCGGCATGATCGCCGCCATGCACCCGCGCTCGTGGGTCGACCGGCTCAGCCTGGTCACCGCCGTGCTCGGCCAGGCGGTGCCGAGCTTCTGGCTGGCGCTGGTGCTGATCGTGGTCTTCGGCGTGATGCTGCGCTGGACGCCGATCTCCGGATCCGACACCTGGGCGCATTTCATCCTGCCGACCGTGACGCTCGCCGCCTCGTCGCTGCCCGGCCTGATGCGGCTCACGCGGAGCGGCATGCTGGAGGCGCTCTCGACCGACTACATCCGCACCGCCCGCGCCAAGGGACTCGCCGAGCGGACGCTGATGGCGGTGCATGCGCTGCCGAACGCGCTGCTGCCGGTGCTGGCGCTCGCCGCGGTCCAGCTCGGCACGTTGCTCGGCGGCTCGGTGATCGTCGAGTCGGTGTTCGCACTCGACGGCATCGGGCTGCTCGCCTATCGCTCGATCCTGCGCGGCGACTTCCCGGTCGTGCAGAGCATCCTGATCTTCGTGGCGCTCGCCTACACTGCGCTGACGCTGCTGGCCGATGTCGCCAACGCGCTGATCGATCCGAGGATTCGGCTCGGATGAGCGACGACGCGGTCCCCGCGCCCCGCTGGCGCCGGCGCATCCGGCGGGCGCTGTCCCATGGCGGATTCGTCGCCGGCGCGTCGGTGATCCTCGCCGTCGTGCTGATGGCCGTGCTGGCGCCGCTGCTGATGCCGCATGACCCCTATCTGCAGGATCTCTCGAAGCGGCTGATGCCGCCGGTGTGGGATGCGGCCGGAAGCTGGACGCATCCGCTCGGCACCGATCACCTGGGCCGCGACTTCCTGAGCCGCCTGATCCTCGGCAGCCGCATCTCGCTATTCGTCGGCGTCGCCGCCACGGCAATCGCCGGCATCATCGGATCGACGCTGGGACTGCTCGGCGGCTATTTCGGCGGCCGCATCGACGCGGTGATCATGTACGTGATCGCGACGCGGCTGAGCCTCCCCGGCATCCTGACGGCGCTGGCGCTGCTCGCCGTGGTGAAGGGCTCGCTGGTCTCGGTCGTCGCCGTGCTGGGGTTCCTGCTCTGGGATCGCTTCGCGCTGGTCGTGCGCAGCGCCACCCAGCAGGTGCGTGCCCAGGACTACGTCTCGGCCGCGATCGCCGTCGGCTCGACCCAGGCCCGCATCCTGAAACGCGAGGTGCTGCCGAACGTGATGAGCCCCTTGATCGTCGTCGCCACGCTGGAGATGGCGGCGGCGATCCTCGCGGAGGCGAGCCTGTCGTTCCTCGGGCTCGGCCTGCCGCCGCCGAACGCGTCGTGGGGCCTGCTGGTCAGCGAGGGCCGCAACTTCATGTTCTTCAAGCCGTACCTGATCGTGCTGCCGGGCACGCTGATCATCGTGCTGGTGATCGCGATCAACGCGCTCGGCGACGGGCTCCGCGACCTGGCGTCGCCGATCGACTCCGGCGAAGGCTAGACCGAAGCAAGGCCCTTCAGCGCCTTGCCCACCATCTCGGCCCCGCGCGCCAGCACCTTCTGTTTCCACTCGGGCTCGTCCGGGCAGAACACGTCCTTCAACGCCGCCTTGATCCTCGGCGCCTCGGGGCTGTCGGCGTCGCCATGGGCGTGCAGCCAGTGCTCGTGGCGAAGCGCGCGGCGCACGTCCTCGCGCGAGCGCGTGCCGTATTCGAGGCCGATCGGCGTCCACGCTGCCCACGGCGCGCCGCTCGTGTACCCCACCAGGATGCTCGCCTGCGTGCCGGCATAGGCGGAGTTCGCCGCCTGCGTGTTGCGCAGCTCGTCTCCATACCAGGCGCGCGCCCGCACCTCCTCGGGGCTTCCGGGTGCCAGCGCCGTCAGCGGCTCGCCATAGCCGTAGGGGCCAAGGCCGGAATGCACGTCGATCAGCGCCGCATGGGCGACGCCGGAGAGATGGTCGCGGCAGATCCTGGCCACCGTCTCGCGCGACCAGGTCGGCCTGGTGCCGCCGAAGAACAGGCCGCGCGGGTGCTTGTACTGCCCGCCGCCGGTGCCGGTGACGAAGGCGCGCTCGCCGTGCCTGGCGCGATAGGCTTCGAGCGTCTTGGCCGCCTCGGCCAGCGACGCCTCGGTCCAGGTCTTCGGCAGCAGCGCGTCGGCGAGCTCGTCGTAGCCGGGATTCTCGGGCAGCGGCTTCGAGAAGTCGACGAAGTTGCGGTTGAGGTCGACGTTGTCCTCGGTGACCCGGCGGATCCAGGCGAAGCCGTGCGGATTGATCGCATGGACCAGCAGGATCGCGGTGTCGGCGGCGAGCTTGGGCGGCGACTTCAGGAGCGCCAGCTGGATCGCCGAGCCGCAGAAGCCCTCCGCGCCGTGGGTTCCCGACTCGAGCACCAGCACCCGGCGCGCGTCGGTCGGCCCGAGCCGCACCACGTCGGTCGCGAGGTCGCCGCCATCGGGTCCCTTCAGCGGATGCGGATAGCTGCCGGCGAGATCGGCGCCGGCTGCTGCAAGGAAGCGCTTCCGCGCGTCGGCGTAGGTCGGGGAGAAGAAGTCTTCCATGGCGCCGACCTTATCACGGGAGAAGGAGCTGCCAGGAGACGCCGAAGCGGTCGGCGACCCAGGCGAAGAGGCGGCCGAAGCCGTAGTTGCCGAGCGGCATCAGGTCCTTGCCGCCCTCGGCGAGCGCCGCGGCGACCTTCCGGATCTCCTCCTCGCTCGTGCAGTCGACATAGAGCGAGATCGACGGCGTGAAGGTGAAGTCGTGCGGCGTCGGGCTGTCGAAGCACACCAGGGTCTGGCCGCCGACGGTGCAGCGCCCGAGCTTGAAGGCCCCCTCGGCGCCCGGCTCGCCCGCCTTCCAGCGCTCGATGTCCAGGATCTCCGCATCCGGAAAGAGCGAGACGTAGAAGCGCATCGCCTCCTCGGCCTTGCCCTCGAACATCAGGAACGGCCGGATCCTCTGGCCCATGCGTCGCCTCCCGCCTTCCGCGGCCCATGGCCGCGCCTGATCTGGATCAAATCGCCCGTGGAATGTCGGTCCTAGTATCGCTCGCCGCCGGCGCATTCCGCGTCCGGCGAAAGAGAACGCAGGGTGCGGCGTTGCGGATGCTCGGACGGTTCTTCTGGCTGGTCGCGCTCGCCGGCGCCGTCGGCCTCGGCGCCTGGTGGACGCTTCGCCCCGGAGAGGTCGAGGTCGTCCGGCCGGAGCGGGGAACCGCGGCCGAGATCGTCTACGGCACCGGGGCGGTGGAGCCCGTCCGCTGGGCCAAGGTCACGAGCCTGATGCGCGAGCGCATCGTCGAGATCTGCGACTGCGAAGGTCGTACCGTGGCGAAGGGCGACGTGCTTGCCCGGCTCGACGACCGCGAGCAGCAGGCGCAGCTTCGCGACCTGAAGGCCCGCGAGGAATTCGCCCGTCGCGAGTTCGCCCGCCAGACCGACCTGATCGGCCGCGACGTCACCACCCGCCAGGCGCTCGAGCGCGCCACCAGCGAGCTTCGCCAGGTCCAGGCCCAGATCGCCGTGCAGCAGGAGAAGCTCGCCGACTACGTGATCCTTTCGCCGATGGACGGCGTCGTCCTTCGCCGCGACGGCGAGCTCGGCGAGTCGGCCGAGGCCGGCCAGATCCTGTTCCGCATCGGCGTGCCGAAGCCGCTCCAGGTGGTGGCCGAGGTCAACGAGGAGGACATCCCGAAGGTCGCCGTCGGGCAGCCTGTCCTGCTCCGCACCGACGCCTTCCCCGACCGGCGGCTCGACGGTCGGCTCCGCGAGATCACGCCGATGGGCGACGCCGTCGCCAAGACCTATCGCGTCCGCATCGACCTTCCGCACGACACGCCGCTGATGGTCGGGATGAGCGTCGAGGCCAACATCGTCACGCGCGAGAAGCCGGGCGCCCTGCTCGTGCCGATCGCCGCCGTCCGCGACGGGACCGTCTTCGTCGTCGACGGCGACCGCCTGAAACGCCGCGAGGTGACGCTCGGAATCCGCGGCACGCGCATGACCGAGGTGGTCTCCGGCCTCGCCGAGAGCGATCGCGTCGCCGTCATCGGTGCCGGCACGCCGACCGACGGCGAACGGGTGCGGATCAGGTCCCGGGGACCGTGAGCCTCGTCGCCGACATCGCCTGGACTCATGTCCGCGCCCGCGCGCGCCAGACCGTGGTGGCGCTGCTCGGCGTCGCCGTCGGCGTCGGCTTCTCGATCATGATGGCGGCGCTGATGGTGGGCTCGCAGGAGGACTTCATCCGCCAGCTGGTCGACTCGCAACCGCACATCACCGTGTCCGACGAGCGCCGCATGCCGCCGCTGCAGCCGGCGGAGACCGCCTTCGCCGCGGCCGAGATCCGCGGCCTCACGCCCGAGGTGCTCCGCCCCGGGATCAAGAACCCGCTGGCGACGCTCAACGCGCTGGACGCCTGGGTACCCGGCGCGACCACGCCGTCGGTGCAGAGCAAGGCGGTGATCCGTTACGCCGGCCGCGACCGCAACGCCTCGGTGACCGGCATCGATCCCGGCCGCGAGGTCAAGGTCTCGACGCTCGCGACCAAGATGCAGTCGGGATCGCTCGCCTCTCTCTATCGCGCCACCAATGCCATCATCATCGGCAACCGCATGGCCGAGCGTCTGGGCGCCCGGATCGGCGCCAACGTCACGGTGCAGGGCGAGCGCGGCCGCCTCGGCGCGCGCGTCGTCGGCATCTTCCATACCGGCGTCCGCCCGGTCGACGAGAACCAGGCCTTCGTCCTGACCAAGACCGCCCAGATTCTCGCGGCGCAGACCGGACTCGTGAACGAGATCCGCGTGCGCCTCGACGATCCGATGGCGGGGCTGGACGTGGCGAGGCGGATCGAGGCCGAGACCGGATACAAGTCGGTGTCGTGGCAGGAGGCGAACGAGGACCTTCTCAACACCTTCCTCATCCGCAACATCATCATGTACACGGTGGTCGGCGCGATCCTGCTCGTCGCCAGCTTCGGCACCTACAACATCATCTCGACCATCACGCACGAGAAGGCGCGCGACATCGCGATCCTGAAGTCGCTCGGCTTCCGCCAATCCACGGTGCGCGGCATCTTCGTGGTCGAGGCCATGCTGATCGGGCTCGCCGGCGGGATCCTCGGATGGGTCCTGGGATATGCCCTGTGCCTCGTCCTCGGATCCATCGAGATCAAGAGTCCGTTCCTCGACTCCAATCACCTGCCGCTCGCCTACGAGCCGATCCACTATCTCGGCGCCGCCGGCATCGCGCTCGTCTCCTCGCTGATCGCCGGGTTCGTGCCGGCGCACAAGGCCGCCCGCCTGCATCCGGTCGAGATCATCCGCGGCGCGACCTGACATGACGGGCGAGCCCATCATCCGCGCGCGCGGCGTCACCCGGATCCTGCCGGGCGAGGTCCCGACCACGCTGGTCCGCGACATCGACATCGACATCGGCCTGAACGAGTTCGTCGCCATCACCGGCCCGTCCGGTTCCGGCAAGTCCTCGCTCCTCTATCTTCTGGGACTGCTCGACCTGCCGACCGTGGGCGAGGTCGCGATCCGCGGCCACGGGACCGCGCATATGGTCGAGGACGAACGGGCGGCGACACGGCTCGCGACCCTCGGATTCGTCTTCCAGTTCCACTTCCTGCTGCCCGAGTTCTCGATCCGCGACAACGTCATGCTGCCGATGCGGGCACTTGGTCATCTCGACGCCGAAAGCGCGCGGCGGCGTGCTGAGGATCTCCTCGCGTCGCTCGGGCTCGGCGATCACATGGCCAAGCGCCCCGACCAGCTCTCGGGCGGCCAGCGCCAGCGTGTCGCCGTCGCGCGTGCGCTCGCCAACGACCCGCCGGTGATCCTCGCCGACGAGCCGACCGGGTCCCTGGATTCCCAGTCGAGCGAGCAGGTGTTCCTGATCCTCCGCGATCTCGTCGACCGCCACGGCAAGACGGTGGTGGCGGTCACGCACGACCTCGGCCTCGCGGCGCGGATGGATCGCCGCGTGCATCTGGTCGACGGACGGATCGTCGAGGACCGGCCGACCGATCACGCGCAGGGCGCTCCGACCTAGGCCCGCGCGTCCGCGTCAGCGGACGAGCTTCGGCGCGCCGCCGTCGGCGATCGTCTCTCCGTGCCAGATCTGCGTGATGCCGGCCCAGGCAGCCGCCGCCTCGCACATCGGGCAGGGACGGAACGTGGTGAAGAGCTCGGCGCCCGCGAGGTCGCGCGTCCCGAGGCGCCGGGCGGCATCGCGGATCGCCTCGATCTCGCCATGCGCCGTCGGGTCGGGGCGTGTGATCACCGCGCTGACGCCCTCGCCGACGATGCGGCCACCCTTCACGACGACGGCGCCGAAGGGCTGGTCGCCGCGGCGGACAGCCTCGGCACGCATCTCGAACGCACGATCCATGAAGCGCCGGCGCGCCTCGGCCGCGGTCTCCGCAGCGACGGGGATCGCGGCCGAGGCGAGAAGGCCGGCGAGGATCGCGCGGCGGCCTAGAAGCGCGCGTTCGCCCATTTGGCCGTGTAGTCGAACAGGTTCTTCATCGAGTTCGCGTACTGGCCGGGCGTCTTCTCGCACGGCTTGCACGGCGTGAAGCCGTGCGTCGCGCCCTCGATCACCAGGAACTCCTTGTCCTGGCTCTTCGCCGCCTCGAGGTAGCGCTCGCCGTCGCCGACGTAGTAGTGGCCGCCCATCGCCATGAACAGCACCGGCACCGTGATCGACTGGATCGCGCAGACGGTCGAGTTGTTCGACGAGCACCAGTCGATGCCGTCCTTGGAGTTGGTCGACCGGATCGCCTGCGCCGAGAGGAACGAGCGTAAGGTGAAGATCTTGGTGCCGGTGCGGAATCCCCTGACGATCTCGCCGGCCTTGGTGTTGGGCACCAGCACGCTGTCGACGACCTGGACAGAGATGGTGCCGTCGTTCCTGAGCAGCTTCTGAGGCTTCGAGGTCGAGTTGAAGTAGGGCATCGCCGTCTGCGTGACGTAGAGCCCGTTCTCCGAGCCGCCGGCGCCCGATCCCGGATTGCCGCTCCACGGGATCACCATGACGTCGTCGTCCGGGTACGGATAGTCCTTGGCCTTGATGCGGGCGAGCTTGTCCTGGGCGATCTTGATCAGCCGGTTCATGCGGTCGGCCTGGGCCTTGAAATAGCGGGCCTGGAACTCCTCGGAATATTGCGAGGCGCCGTTCGGGTTGAAGCCGTTCTTCGGATCGAACATGTCGAGCTCGGCGATCGGCTTCGGGTCCGGCGGATTGTTCTCGTTCTGCACGGACGGGTTGATGCGCCGGAGCGTGTTGACCGAGTTGCCCGGGTTCGGGTCGGCGAAGATGATGCCGTCGGCCTTGGGCAGGTTGGCGAGGTCGTCGCCGCATTCGCTGAGCTTGTTCGGGCCCTTGCAGTAGCCGACGCCGTTCTCGGCGACCGCCTGGTAGAGCGACATCAGCGGTCCGCCGCCGGAATGCCCGAACAGCAGCACCTTGGTGATGCCCGGCTGCTTCCTGAGGAACTCGACGCCGGTCTTCACGTCGAGCGGCAGCCGCTCGAAGTTCACCATCGTCTCGTTGTTCTCGTAACGCGTGTTCATGCACAGCATCAGGAAGCCGCGCCTGGAGAGCTCGGTGCAGGCCGGATGCGCGAGGTAGTCGCCGGTGCGGTGCATCACCAGCACCCCGACATGCGGCTGCGGGCCGGAGTCCGGCTTGTAGAGCGCGCCCTTGCCCTGGGCGAACTTGACGTATTCGGGCTTGCTCTGGGCCGACGCCGGCTGGACCGCGACGAGCGCCAGCAGGACGATCGCGAGACGCATCACGTTCATTGGTTCCTCCCGGGAAGCAGCGAAGCATGAACGGATGCGGACCCCAGTCAACTCACCACGACGCGACCTCGTGCCGGCTATGGCGCGTCGCTCCCGGAGAGGTCATCCTTGGCGCTTCCTTGGCCGATGGAGATGCGACATGGCCGACGACACCGCCCCGAAGTTCGGCTCGCGCGACCTTCGCCTGCCCGACGCGCTGCGCGGGCCGCTGAAGGCCCACCTCGCCGACCTCAAGGAAGCCTACAAGGCGCGCGCCTGGGCAGGCCGGGTCGGCTTCGGCAAGCGGCCGGCGCTGGTGGTCATCGACCTCGCCGCCTTCTGGACGGACGGGAAGCACACGATCGGCAGCAACGTCGAAAGCGTGGTCGAGGCGTCGGCGACGCTGGCGAAGGCGGCGCGGGCCGCCGGCGCGCCGGTCTTCTTCACCTGCTTCGCCCATGACCCCTCGCACCCGAAGAGCCCGCACGACCTCAAGCAGCCGATCAACATCCCGGACGACGATCCGCGCGTCTGGGAGATCGATCCCCGGCTGGGGCGCCGGCCGAGCGAGAAGATCGTCTGGAAGCGCTACGCGTCGGCGTTCAAGGGCACGAACTTCCACGACATGCTGACCATGTCGCGCGTCGACACGCTGATCGTCGTCGGCGTCTCCACGAGCCACTGCGTCTACGCGACATGCCGGGACGCGACCGACACCTTCCACGTGATCGTGCCGCGCGAAGGCGTCGGCGAGCGCTGCGAGCTGGCGCATGAGGTGTTCCTGCACGACATCGACCTCGACCTCGGCGACGTGATGGCGATGGACGAGGTCCTGGCCTATCTCGCCAAGGTGAAGAACGGCACGCTGGTCGAGGGCTGATCGATGGCTTTCGCGATCGACCGCATCGACCACGTCGTCATCAACTGCCGCGACCTCGAGGCGACGGCCGCATGGTACGAGCGCACGCTCGGCATGACGCGTGTCGCCTTCGCGGCCGGCCGCACCGCCCTCGCCTTCGGCCGGCAGAAGCTCAACCTGCGCCCGACCGGCGCCGAGAACTGGGAGACCGGGCGCGTCGACGCGCCCGGATCGCTCGACCTCTGCTTCATTACGACGGCGACGCCGGGCGAGGTGAAGGCGCATCTCGTCTCCGTCGGCGTCGCGATCACCGAAGGGCCGGTGGCGAAGACCGGGGCGCTCGGGCCGATGACCTCGATCTACTGCCGCGATCCCGACGGCAACCTGATCGAGATCGCGACATATCCGTGACACGCATTGAGGACGGCGCGCGGGCGCGCTAGACCTCGTCCGATGAGGGACATCACCGCGATCGGCTTCGATGCCGACGACACGCTCTGGCAGAACGAGCAGTTCTTCAAGCTGACCGAGGCCCGCTTCCAGGCGCTGCTCGCCGACTACGCCGCGCCCGAGGATCTGGGCCCGCATCTGCTGGAGACCGAGCGCCGCAACCTCGATCGCTACGGCTACGGCATCAAGGGCTTCACACTGTCGATGATCGAGACCGCGGTCGAGATCACGCAAGGGCGCGTGCCGGCGACGGTGATCGGCGAGATCCTGGCCGCGGGCCGCGAGATGCTGCGCCATCCGGTCGAGACGCTGCCTCATGTCCGCGAGACGCTGGAGGCCCTCGACCGGGACTACCGCCTGATCCTCGTCACCAAAGGCGATCTATTCGACCAGGAGCGCAAGCTGGCGCAATCCGGGCTCGGCGATCTGTTCGATGCGGTCGAGATCGTCAGCGAGAAGAGCGCTGCCACCTACACGCGAATTTTTTCGCGCCATGCAGATGGCGCCGCGCGCGGGGCGATGGTCGGAAATTCCCTCAAATCCGACATTCTTCCGGCGCTCGACGCCGGGAGCTGGGCCATCCACATTCCCCATGCATTGACCTGGGCTGTCGAGCATGCGGAAACGCCTGAGAATGCAGCGCGTTTTCGACGAATCGAGCACATGGGGCAGTTGCGCGCATTGCTGTCCACGCTGTCGTGATGACTCGGTGTTTCGCGGAGTCGCTCGGCAATCGAACACGCCGCCCGCAGTTTGATAGTCGATACGAAGATCGCGACATACATGCGTAGCGCCCCAACTAGAATGCAGTCCGATACAACGCGATGACGGTCGCCAAGCGACAGGTCGCCGGCCACTCCTTTTCATTCGACGTCGGTCAGAACGGGCGGCTCGTCTTTGGCCTTCTGGTATCGGCGCTGGCGGCGGCGGCGGCGGTCTATCTTGCCTTCGACTACCGCGCCTACTGGCGCGAGACCGAGCATCGGCTGAGCGCGACCGCCGCCATCGCCGCCGAGCACGTACAACAGGTCGTCGCGATCGTGGACCTCACGCTGCACAGCATCGATGAGGACCGGTTGAGCGACGACATCGTCATCTCGCGTCCGACACAAGACCTCCACGAGATGATGAAGCGCGCGCAGTCGCTTTCGCCTGTGCTGCAGGGGCTCGGCCTCACGGACGCGCAGGGGATCGTGATCGCCTCCGCGACGATGCCCGTCGCCTCGCGCGCCGACCTCTCGGACCGCGATCACTTCCTGGTCCATCGCGACAATCCGAAGGCCGGGCTGTTCATCGGCCGGCCCGTCATCGCCCGTCCGCAGAACACCGTCTCCTTCCCCGTCTCGCGGCGAGCGGTGCTGCCTGACGGCAGCTTCGCCGGCGTGGTCGCCGCCCGGGTCGATCCCAACGTGTTCCGCCCCTTCTTCAGCCAGCTCGGCACGGACACGGTTTCCGTGATGCGTCCCGACGGCGTCTTCATCGCCCGGTATCCCGAAGTCGATCTCGTCAACTTGGCGGCGGCACCGCAGAGCCTGATCCAGTCGCAGTTGCGACGCGAGGGCGCCGACACGCACGGCATCACCACGATGCGCTCGCCGGTCGACGGCATCGAGCGGCTTATCGCCTATCGCATGCTGCGGCAGCCGACGCTGGCCGTGGTCACCGGAACGGAAATCGAGACGATCCATCGTGACTGGCTGCTGCGGGTCTATCCCTTCCTCGGCCTCACCTTCGGCGGTCTTGCCCTCATCGTCGTCGTCGCGCTTCTGGTGAGGCGCCATTCCCGCTCGATGAGCAGAGCGCTCGCCGAGACCGCGGCGGCGCGGGCGACCGCCGAGCAGCTGGCCGACGTCAAGGGCGCCTTCCTCGCCAACATGAGCCACGAGATCCGCACGCCGCTCGGCGGCATGCTGGGCTACGCCGACCTGCTGCTGAAGAGCCGGCTCGATCCGCAGCAGGTCGACTGGTCGGTCAAGCTCAAGTCGGCCGGCGAGCAGCTGCTCGCGGTCATCAACGACATCCTCGACTACTCGAAGCTCGAATCCGGCAACTTCACCATCGTGCCCAAGCCGGTGCCGCTCGAGTCGGTGGTCGACGAAGTCCGCTCGATGATGGCGCCGCAGGCCGCGGCGCGCGGCCTTGAGCTCAGGAACGCCTTCGATCCGTCGCTGCCGCGCTGGATCAGGCTCGACCCGGTACGGCTCAAGCAGATCCTGATCAACCTGCTTTCGAACGCGATCAAGTTCACCGACCGCGGCGTGGTGGCGATCAACGTCGGCCGCAGCGAACGGCCGGGATCGGCGGGCGCACTCAAGATCGAGGTCACCGACACCGGCATCGGCATCGCCAAGGACAAGATCGACACGGTCTTCGAGCGCTTCACCCAGGTCGAGACGCGCGCCGCGCGCGGCCGCGGCGGCACGGGGCTCGGCCTTTCCATCTCGCGGCGCCTGGCCGAGCTCATGGGCGGCACCCTGACACTCGACAGCCGGCTCGGTATCGGCACCACGGTCGAGCTCACGCTGCCGCTCGAGGCGGTCGCCGAACCCCCACGCGAGGCGGCGACCACCGCCGCCGGAAACCGCACCGGCCGCATCCTGCTGGTCGACGACTTGGCCATGAACCTCGAGATCGCCGGCGCCATGCTGCGCTCGCAGGGACACGAGGTGACGACGGCAATGACCGGGACCGATGCCGTCGACGCCGCGATCGCCGGCACCTTCGATGTGATCCTGCTCGACATCGCCCTTCCGGACATCGACGGCTACGAGGTCGCGCGCGAAATACGGAAGCTCGAGCCGCCCGGACAGCGGACGCCGATCATCGCCCTGACAGCCAACGCACTGCCCGAGCACATCGCGCAGGCGATGGACGCCGGGATGGACGGACATATCGCCAAGCCGCTCGACGAGCGGACGCTGGCGGCGCAGCTCGCCGCGGTGCTCGCCACGAAGCCCGAGGAACTGCTTCGGCCGAAGGAGGCGCCGCTCATCGACCATCAGGCCACGGACGCCATCCGCAGGATCGTCGGCGCGGAGCGGCTGGAAACCATCAAGGCGACCTTCTGGGTCACCTGGGCCGAGTTCGTCGCCGGGCTCGGCGCCGACGTTCTCGACCGCGAGCGCCTTGCCAGAGACACGCACGACATGGTCAGCCACGCGGGCAACATCGGCTATCGCCGACTGGCCGATGTCTGCCGCGAGGTCTCGCACTGCGCGCGCCAGGAAGAGGAAGCCGAGCTTCGCAGGCTGATCGAGCGGATGCGCGAGGTCGCCGAGGCGACACGCATCGCGGACCGGCGCTGACGATGGCCCGCTTCGTCGACCGCCTGATCCAGGACGGCATTCACCAGCCGATCGAGGTGATCGTCGATCCGGACGAGAAGGATCTCGTCGACATCCGGCAGAAGCGGCTCCGCAGCCACTGGTGGACCGCGCAGCGAGAGCGTTCCGCCCTTCCGGTAAGGTCCGACATCAGCCGGTCGTTGCTCGACGACCTCGCCGACATCACCGCCGTCGTCTCCAAGATCGACAATGCCCTGCGCTATGACAGCTTCGGCAAGTCGCTCGCCGACGCCTTCGGACGCGACATGACGGGCGAAGAGGTCGATTCACTGCCGCCGTCGGTCGGGCAGATGTTCCGCGCGGTGTATCTGCTGAGCGAACACCGGCGCGTTCCTGTTTTCACCCGCCACGAGCCGCCACCCGGCGTTCCGGTCGATCACTGGCTGCGCCTTGTCGTTCCGCTCGGCGATCCCGACCGGACCAAGGTCGGCGGATTCATCGTCTGCAGCATCCCGGTCGCAGAGCCGGACGAGAAATCGTCCCGGCGCTGATCAGCGCGGACGGAACTTCGCGTCGCGGACCACCTGCAGCCGGGCCTTCAGCATCGCGACCGACACCGGCTTTGCCATGATCGCGATCGCCTCGAACTGATGCGCCGCCATCACCACCTCGCGGCTCGCGGTGGTGGCCATGACGATGAACGGAATATCGCGGATCGACTGCTGCTTGTGGCCGCGGAGCGCGCGGAGGAAAGAGAGCCCGTCGACCGGCTCCATCTTCACGTCGCAGACGATCGCATCGAAGCGGTGCGCCAGCACCATGCGCAGCGCGTGGTCGCCGTCGTTGGCGAGCATGACCGAGGCGTCTCGGTCTTCCGCCAGCGCCTCGGCGATGAGAGTGCGGGTCGAGACCTGGTCGTCGACGACGAGAATGCTGAGGGGCCGGACCATGGGGCTTCGATACCCCGAACCCGGCCCGGAGAGAAAGGGGCACGAGAGATCGATCTATTGCGAATTACTCGCAATTAACTCGCCCGCGCGGGATCCCTGCGCTAGGATCGCTTTCTCTCTTTTACTGCGGACGCCGCCATGTATTTCGATCCCCGCCTCTGGCCGTTCACCGACGGCGTGCGCGCCCGCCTTCTCGCCGTCGCCGTCCTCGGCGTCGTCGCGAGCACGGCCGGCGTGGCGCGCCTGGCGCTGCTCGGCTGGCTGATCGCCCGAGCGCTGGCCGGCGCGCCCGTGGACGAGCTGCTCTGGCCGGCGGCGCTGACCGCGGCGATGATCCTGATCCGGGCCGGACTTGAGAACTGGCGCACCCGCGTCGCGCAGCGCACGGCCGCGACCGTGCTCCAGCATCTCAGGCAGAAGCTGCTCGATCACCTGCTCGGCCTCGGTCCCGCCGCGGTCTCGGGCCTGCGCACCGGCGAGGCGACGCTCGTGCTCAACGAGGCGGTCGAGCAGCTCAACACCTATTTCGGCTCCTACCTGCCGCAGCTTCTGGTGGCGCTGGTGACGCCGATCGGCATCTTCGTGTTTCTCGCCTGGCTCGACCTTCCCGTCGCGCTCGTGCTGCTCGCCGCGGCGCTGGGCGCGCTGTTCCTGCCGTCGCTCTTGCATCGCCGCGCCTCGGACGGCGCCGTCGCCCGCGCGCGCGCCTACAAGGCCTTCGCCGCCGACTTCCTGGATTCGATCCAGGGCCTGCCGACGCTGGCGGCCTTCGGCCAGACCGCCAACCGCGCTGGGCATCTCGGCGAACGCTCGGCCGAGCTCTATCGCGCGACGATGTGGGTGCTCTCGGTCTCGGTCGCGACCAGGGGCGTCACCGACGGCGCGATCGCGCTCGGGGCCGCCGGCGCGCTGGCGCTCGGCGCCTATCGCGTCGTGGACGGATCGATGCCGCTCGAGTCGCTGGCGATCGTGCTGATGCTGGGTGTCGAAGCGTTCAGGCCCTTCCGCGACCTCCGCGACATGCTGCATGCCGGCATGCTGGGCCAGGCCGCGGCGGAAGCGATCCTCGGGTTCCTCGCGCGCACGCCGGCGGTCCGGGAGACGCCCAAGGCCGGCGTCGTCGTGCGGGAGCCCAGCCTCGCCTTCGAAAACGTGGCGTTCGCCTATCCCGAGGCCACGCGCGCCGCGCTCGACGGCCTCTCGTTCAGGGTCGAGGCCGGACAGCGGATCGCCGTGGTCGGTCCGTCCGGCGCCGGCAAGTCGACGATCATGCGCCTGCTGCTGCGCTTCCACGATGCCGAGCGCGGGACGGTGCGCGTCGGCGATGCCGATATCCGCGACCTCTCGCTCGCCGACCTCCGCCGCCAGATCGCGGTCGTCGGCCAGGACACGTTCCTGTTCCATGGCACGGTCGCCGAGAATCTCCGCCTGGCGCGGCCCCAGGCCACGCGAGAGCAGATCGAGGCGGCGGCGCGCGCGGCCAACGCGCACGGCTTCATCCAGCGCCTGCCCCACGGCTATGCGACCGTCGTCGGCGAGCGCGGACTCAAGCTCTCCGGCGGCCAGCGCCAGCGCCTCGCGATCGCCCGCGCGCTGCTCAAGGACGCGCCGATCCTGGTGCTCGACGAGGCCCTGTCCTCGGTCGACGCCGAGAACGAGGCGGCGATCCAGGAGGCGCTCGACCGCCTGATGGCCGGACGCACGACGCTGGTCTTCGCGCACCGGCTATCCAGCGTGATCGGCGCCGACCGCATCCTCGTCCTCGACAAGGGCAAGCTCGTCGAGTCCGGCACCCACCAGGCGCTGATGGGGATGGGCGGGCTCTATCACGAGCTGATGGCCGAGCAGTCGCGCGGCGGCGACCGCCTGATCGCAGGCGACGCCAAGATCGAGACCGACGCCGCGACCGGGGACGAGACGAAGGTGCCCGCGCCGCCACCCGAGCCGGAGAGCGGCATCATCACCGCGCATGGCAGCGCGCTCTCGGCGCTGGGCAGCCTCTGGCGCCGGGTCGGTCCCTGGCGCACCGGCATCGTCGCGACCTTCGGGCTCGGCCTCGGCCGGGTCATCGCCTTCATCGGCGTCAGCGCGATCTCGGCCCTGATCGTGATGAACCTGAAGGCCGGCACGAGCTTCGACTCCCTGGTGACGTGGCTTTTCGCCGCCGCGGTGGCCGCAGGCATCCTTCACTGGCTCGAGTCCTGGCTCGCCCACGACGTCGCCTACCGGATGCTCGCCGACATGCGCCTCGCGCTGTTCCGCAAGCTGGCCGCGCTCGGCCCCGCCTACCTGCTGCGCCGGCGCTCGGGCGACCTCGTCTCGATGGCGACCCACGACGTCGAGCTGGTCGAGTACTTCGTCGCGCATACGCTGGTGCCGGCCGCGGTCGGCGTGCTGGTGCCGGCCGGCGTGCTGATCGGGCTCGCCTGGATGAATGCGTGGCTCGCGATCGTGCTGGCGCCGTTCCTCTTCATCGCCGCGGCGAGCCCGGCGCTCGCCCGCAAGCGCGTCGACCGCCTGGGATCCGAGATGCGGATGTCGCTGGGCCGTCTCAACGCACATGTCACCGACACGGTGCAGGGTCTGGCGGAGGTCGTCGCCTTCCAGCGCGAGGACGACCGCCGCCGCGACCTCACCGAGCTCAGCCAGACCCTCGGCAATGCGCGTCTCGCCTTTCTGGGCGACATGGCGCGGCAGGCGAACCTGCTGGAAGCAACGACGGGACTGGGCGGGCTCGCGATCGCGCTGACCGGCGCGGGCCTCGCGGCCTCCGGCACGATATCCGCCGGCCTGGTGCCGCTGGCGACGCTGATCGGCATGTCGGCGTTCCTGCCGATCTCGGAGATCGCCCATGTCGGCCGCCAGCTCGCCGACACCTTCGGCGCGACGCGGAGGCTCGACCTGCTGGAGAACGAGCCGGCGACGGTCGTCGACGGCCCGGCGAGCCTGCCGGCGCAGCCGGCCGCCGAAACGCCGGCGCTCGCCTTCGACCATGTCGGCTTCGGCTATCCGGGCACGCTGCGCCCGGCGCTCGCCGACGTGACGCTGGCGCTCAAGCGCGGCGCCACGGTGGCGCTGGTCGGACCGTCCGGCGCCGGCAAGACGACGCTGGCGCATCTGCTGCTGCGCTTCTGGGATCCGCCGACGGGATCCATCCGCGTCGACGGCATCGAGACGCGCGCGCTCAAGCTCGACGAACTCCGCCGGCAGGTGGCCCTGGTCTCCCAGGACACCTACCTCTTCAACGGCGACCTCGCCTTCAATCTCCGCCTCGGCAGGGACGCGGCGACCGAAGAGGAGCTCTGGGACGCGCTGGAGCGCGCGGCGCTCGCCGACTTCGTCCGCGCGCTGCCCGATGGGCTCGCGACGCCGATCGGCGAACGCGGCCTCAAGCTCTCGGGCGGTCAGCGCCAGCGCCTCGCGATCGCGCGCGCCGTGCTCAAGGACGCACCGATCCTGATCCTCGACGAAGCCACCTCGCACCTGGATGCGGTCAGCGAGCGCCGCGTGCGAAAGGCAATCGACGACCTCGCGCGCGGCCGCACCACGCTGGTGATCGCGCACCGACTCTCGACCGTGCGCGAGGCGGACGAGATCGTCGTCCTCGACGGCGGCCGCGTGCGCGAGCAGGGGCGACACGAGGAGCTGCTGGCCAAGGGCGGCCTCTACGCGACGCTGGTCCGCCGCCAGGCCGAGGCCGCTGATCCCGGTGCGCGCTGGCGCGGCGCTGCGGCGGGGTGATATTCGCTGGACTGCGGACTTCTATGGTGGAGCAGCCATGGATCGGAACGCCGACGAGTACCTGTCGTTCGAAGCCGTCTTGAGGTCCATCGCCACGGCGGCGGAGCGCATTGCCGGAGATGGCGACTGGCGGCCCGCCGTCGCCGACTTGCTGGCGCGGCTGGCTCCGCTCATGGGCGCGAAGGCAGCTTACGTCGATCGCTGTGAAGGCGGCGGCGACGGCACGTTCCGCCAGGTCGAGCTGCTGCGTTGGCCGGACGGCGACGGCCCCGCGCGCGACGCCGCGGCGACGCAGGCTTGGTGCGAGCGGCATGCCACTGGCGAGATCGTACAGGCCACGCTCGCCGGCAAGGCCGTGCTGCAGGCGCCCATCCTTCTCGGCGGCGCGCTCCGCGGCGTCGTCGGCATCCAGGCCATCGCGCCCCGACGATGGAGCGAGACCGAAGTCGCCGCGGTGTCCGCCGTGGCCTCGGTTGTCGGCATCGCCCTCGACCGGGCCGGCAGCACGGCGCTGATGCGCGAGATCATCGACAGTCTCGATGCCTCGGTCGTCGTCTACGACGCGGACGACCGCTACGTGCTCGGCAACCGCCGCTATCACCAGCGGTATCCGCACCTGCCGGCGGACGATCAGCTCGTCGGCCGGAGCTTCGAGGACATGATCCGCGCCGGCATCGCCGCGGGGAACACGGGCGAGTCGACCGAGATGCTCGACGTCGAGAGCTGGGTCGAGGAACGGATGCGCCGCTGGCGCATCGCGCGGATGGGCAGCGTCGAGATCCGCCGCGACGCCGACGGCGCCTGGACCATGCTGCGCAACACGCGCACCGCCGACGGCAAGATCGTGACGCTGCGCTACGACATCAGCGAGCAGAAGCGGATCGAGCGGGAGCTCGAGGCGGCGAGGGACGATGCGGATGCCAAGTCTGCGATGCTCGCGCGCATCCGTCCGCTGCTCTCGGGCATCGTCGCCGACCTCGGCCATCTGTCGCGGAGCGACGGCGCGCCCGATAAGCGGCGGCGCGCGACCGAGGCCGGCGCGGCAGCCGAACGGGTCCTGTCGATGATCGACGGCCTGTTCGCGGCAAAGCCGGGCCGGACCTAGTCGCAAACAACCTCCGGAAGGACTCTCCGGCGGGGTGTGCGGCGAGATTTTCGACGAGATGCCGGCCACCGTCTTCGGCTGGGCGTTCCAGGAACCGCCCGACGGGGCGCGACGTTTCGCTTCGATGACGGTGCCCGACGATCTCAGGATCCACATCAAGATCGCGCTCGACGAGACCCGGCTGATGCTGCTCGGCGCCAGCATCCTGCTCGGCTTCCACATCGACGCGCCCTTCCTCGACAACTTCCAGATCCTTTCACCGGCCGCCCGCATCGTCACGGGCGTCGCCTTCCTGCTGATGATCGTCACCGTCGCCGGGCTGATCATGCCGGCCGCGTTTCACCGGATCGCCGAGGGCGGCGCCGAGAGCCCGCGTCTCCTGCGCGTGGTGACGGCGGCGACCGGTGTCACGCTGCTGCCCTTCGCGATCGCCATCGGCCTCGACCTCTACGTCGTCGCCAGCGTCCTGGCGGGGCCGCAGGCGGGCATCGTCGCAGGCGTCGCCACGTTCCTCGTCGCCGCGTGGTTCTGGTACGGGCTCGGGCGCTCGCGTCGCGAGACCCCCCGCGGAAAGGAGACCTCAATGCCGGATCGGCACACGATGCCCCCGCTCGACGTCTGCATCGACCGCATGCTGACCGAGGCGCGCGTGGTCCTTCCCGGCGTGCAGGCCCTGCTCGGCTTCCAGCTCTCGATGGTCATGACCCGCGTATTCGAGACCCTGCCCTCCGTCTCCAAGACGGTGCATGCAGGGGCCCTCGGCGCCATCTGCCTGGCGATGATCCTGCTGATGACGCCCGCCGCCTATCATCGTCTGGTCGGCGACGGCGCCAACACCGACGAGGTCCTGAAGACCGGCAGCACGCTGGTCACCGCCGCCACGATCCCGCTGGCGCTGGGCCTGGCGCTCGACACCTATGTCGTGATCGCGCACCTCGCCGGCTCGGCGGCGCCCGGACTCGCCGCGGCGGCGGGGATCTTCCTCCTCGTGACCGGCCTCTGGCTGGCGTTCCCCGCGGCGATGCGGCACCGGCGCGCCGAGCCGGCGCGGAACACCGCGTGACGAGGCCGGTTCCCGCGTACCGGCGGGAACCGCGTCCTTCGGCGCTCCGTTATCGGGTACCTCGCCCCGAAGGAGATCCCGATGACACCGCAGAAGAAGCTCAAGCCGGAGGTCCGGGAAACCGGTACCGCGAACCTGCCGATCGACCGGACGCCGGCGCCGGCGCAGATCCCGCCGGATCCGCAGGACCTTGGCCGCCCGATGACCGACGACGAGAAGATCGACGAGGCGTTGCTCGAAAGCATGGACGCCAGCGATCCGCCGGCGATCGGCGCGCCCACGCGCGTGGGCAGCCCCAAGCAGCGCAAGTCCCCGCCCGTCGAAGAGCACGTAAAGAAGCAGCGGGCTGCCGAATAAGGCCCGACCGGCGCCGGCCTTTGATCGAGATCAAGGTCCGGCGCCGGCGCCGCTGATCGAATACCCGTGATCCCGCCTCAGCGGGAGCCCCTGCCGTAGAGGGTGCCCATGGCGAATCTCGTCGAGGCGCGGGACCGGATGGTGCAGCGCCAGATCGTCGGTCGCGGCATCGCCAGCGATGCGGTCGCGGCGGCCTTCCGCCGGGTGCCGCGCGAAGCCTTCGTTCCCGAGAACCTGCGCGAATTCGCCTACGAAGACTCGCCGCTGCCGATCGAGGCCGGCCAGACCATCTCGCAGCCCTACATCGTCGCGCTGATGATCGAGGCGGCAGGCATCGGGCCTGAGGACCGCGTGCTCGAGATCGGTACCGGGTCCGGATATGCCGCGGCGGTCATGAGCCGCATCGCCAGGCGCGTCTATACGATCGAACGCCACGACGAGCTCGCGCGCCTTGCCCGCAAGCGCGTCGCCGGGCTCGGCTACGACAATGTCGAGATCCGTACCGGCGACGGCACGCGCGGCTGGCCCGAGGCGGCGCCGTTCGATGCCATCCTGGCCGCCGCCGGCGGTCCCGCGGTGCCGGCGGCGCTGACGCGCCAGTTGAAGCCCGGCGGCCGGCTGGTGATGCCGGTCGGCGACGATCTGCAGAGCCAGCGCCTGGTCAAGATCACGCGCCGATCGGAGACCGAGTTCGAGGAGGAGGATCTCGGACCGGTCATGTTCGTGCCGCTGATCGGCGAGCACGGATGGTCGGAGGACGACGCCATGCACGTCGCGGGGCGGCGCCGTCCGCCGCTCCTGACCCGCGAGCCGAAGGAGGAGCCGCTTCCGCTCGCGATCAAGGATGCCGCGGAGCCCCTGCCGGAATTCGACAACCCCGCTTTCGGCGCGATGTTCGACCGCTTTGCTGCCGCGCGCGTCGTGCTGCTCGGCGAAGCGAGCCATGGCACCTCGGAATTCTATCGCGCCCGTGCGGCGATCACCCGCCGCCTCATCGAGAAGCACGGCTTCACCATCGTCGCGCTCGAGGCCGACTGGCCGGACGCCGCGTCGATCGACCGCTATGTCCGCCATCGCAAGCCCGCGAAGCACGGCGAGCCGGCGTTCCGCCGCTTCCCGACCTGGATGTGGCGGAACACCGATTTCGAGGCCTTCACCGAGTGGCTGCGCGCCCACAACGACACTCTGCCGGCCGAGCGCCGCGCGGGCGTCTACGGGCTCGACCTCTACAATCTCAATGGCTCGATCCGCGCGGTGGTCGACTATCTCGACCGGGTCGATCCGGAAGCCGCGAAGGTCGCGCGAGAGCGCTACGGCTGCCTGACGCCGTGGAGCAAGGAGCCGCAGGCCTATGGCCGGATGGCGCTGACCGCCGGATACGGGCGCTGCGAGAAGCCGGTGGTGGCGATGCTGGCGGACCTGCTGGCGAAGCAGCTCGCCTATGCCAGGGAAGACGGCGAGGAGTTTCTGGATGCGGCCGCGAACGCACGCCTAGTCCAGAGCGCGGAATCCTATTACCGATCGATGTATTTCAGCGCGGCCGAAAGCTGGAATCTGCGGGACCGCCACATGTTCGAGACGCTGGAGCAGGTCCTCGACGCGAAGGGCCCCAAGGCCGTCGTCTGGGCGCACAACTCCCATATCGGTGACGCCAGGGTCACCGAGATGGGCATGGTGCGCGACGAGCTGAACGTCGGCCAGCTCTGCCGCGAGCGCTTCGGCAGGGATGCGGCGCTCATCGGCTTCGGCATGCATGACGGCACCGTCGCCTGCGCCACCGACTGGGACGGAGAGATGGAGATCAAGGACGTCGTGCCGTCGCTGCCTGAGAGCTACGAGCGCCTGGCTCACGATGCGGCCGTTCCGCGTTTCCTGCTCGATCTCCGCAAGGGCGTCCACGACCATCTGCGCCATCAGCTGATCCGCTCCCGGCTCGAACGCTTCATCGGCGTCATCTATCGTCCGGAGACCGAGCGCTGGAGCCACTACTCCGAATGCTCTCTCGCGCGCCAGTTCGACGCCTATGTCTGGTTCGACCGCACGCGTGCGGTGACGCCGCTGCCGACCGCGGTGCGCAAGGGCGTGCCCGAGACCTATCCCTTCGGACTGTGAAGCGGAACCCCGGCCGCGCTCCGCCGTTGTGAAGGCAAGCGATCCAGCCGATCCTCCCTGAGCTGGTCGCACGACGAACCCTCGAAGACCCGTCCCCGGCCCGGCCGTGGGCGGGTTTCTTTCTTGTCAGTCCTTCCTGCCCGGCAGCGAGAACTTCGGAACCTCGAAGACGAGGTCGGGCGCAAGGTCGAGCGCCCAGAAGAAGACGCACGCTGCGGCGATGCCGAGCAGGACGCGGACCAGATGGAGACGGCCCCACCTGACCAGCAGCGCGCGCGTCTCCGGGCCCGCATCCGCGCCGTGCGAGGCCTGCAGCAGCGTGTTGGTATGCGACATCACGAGCAGCGTGTAGGGCCAAGGCGCCAGGAGGAGAGCCGCGCCCAGCAGCCAGCGCCAGTCGTCGCTCTGCCAGCCGGCGAGGAGCCCGATCAGCCCGCCCACCAGCGCCAGCGAGGCCTGCATCCAGGCTCCGCGCCGATATGAGGGCTGCCATTCCAGCAGCGCCGCGCGATCGTCGAGCAGAAGCCTCGCCGGCTGCTCGACGAGCGCGACATGGATGGCGGCTCCGGCGAAGACAGCGGCGAAGACCAGCGCCAGATGGCCGGTGAGCATGCGCGCCTCCTCCGGATGAAGCCGAAGGTGTGAACGGCCGTGGCGGTATCGGGTTCCGCCGACGCGGGACTAGCCTGTGCAGCTGTCTCGGCGCCGAAGCTGCGCGCCCGACTTCATGATGCGGATCCTGAGCGAAATGCTGAGCGACGACGATCTCGACTGACGCCGTCGCAAACTTCTCACGCCATCGCCAAGGATCGCGGGCCGGGCTCTCGCGTTGGAGCGCTACCGAGGAGCGTTCCCCTCCCTCCAGAAGGCTCCTCCCACCCTTCCGGTCCTGCCCGTTCGATCGGGCAGGACCGGTTTCTTTTCCGGGAGACGCGCGCGTGTCGATGCCCGAGACGACATTGGCCGGACGGTCGATCGATCCGATGCTGGTGCCGTTGCCGATCGCGTTCTTCGTCGCCGTCCTCGGCTGCGATCTCCTCTACTGGGCCGGCGGCGACCCAAGCTGGATCCAGGCCACGCGCTGGCTGCTCGGCGCCGGCATCCTGATGGGCTTCGCCGCCGCCGTCATCGGACTCATGGACGACGATGGCGAAGTGCATCGCGTCGAGATCTCCGTCGCCTGGTGGCATCGGCGCGGCAGCGTCCTCGCGCTGGTCACCGAAGCGTTCAACTGGTACCTGCGCGCGGGCACGCCGGCCGAGATCGTGATTCCGGCCGGACTCGTCTTCTCGATGGCCGCGGTCGGGATGCTGCTGCTGACCGGATCGTGGTCGCGCGCGCCGATCCTCAGCCTGCGGCGGACGGCGCTCCGCTGAAGTCGGCGGCGTCGAGGATCACCATTCTGGACTTTGCAGCGGCGTCGTATTTCCGGCTGGCAGCCGTCTCGATCGCCGGCCGGTAGCGTCGGAAAGCATCGAGCAAGTTCGTAGTGTTGCCGGCGAGCGCGCCAAAATGGTCCACCAGAGCGTCTTCGGAAATCGCGCAGGCGACGGGCGTCCCCACCGCCGCATCCTCGGCGGGAAAGGCGACGGCGCGGCGCGATGCGTCCCAGACCTCGCTCTTGCCCGGCATATACAAAGGCATGGAAAGCGGCAAATCCCTCTCGCGGCAAAACTAGGCCGCGAGCCCATTTGAGGCCGCCCTCAAATCCGTGACATGTTGGTGATACCGGCCGACCGCGTCGAACCGCCGAGATGAACGATCAGTCGTCGTCGGCGGCAGCCGAGGCACGCTCGCGCCGGCGATCCACGCTGCCTGCCAGGAGTTCGTACTGATCGGCGACGCGGGCGAGGCTGCGCCGTGCCTCCTCGTCGGTCATGCGTTCGGCAGTCTCTCGGATCTCCTCCGCCTTTTCCCGAAGCGCACGGGCGCGTTCGGTCGCGCCTGCATCCAGGAGGACGCGGATCTCGTCATTGGCCGGGTCGCCCGGGGCGACGGCCGGGGCGCCATCGAAAAGCTGGGCCGGGGAGATCGAGAGCGGCTTGGGGGGATGATCGTTGCTGGACGTCATGACAGGCGAAAAACAGCAAATTGCGCTGATGGGTTCCGGCTCGCCCCGCCCGCACCGCATGGTCACAGCTTAGATGAATAAATTCAGCATGTTACACGCCTAGAGAGGCGGAAAGACCCGCGGCCAGGCGACCGGCGGGTGGAGGACGATCACCTTCTCGGGCGGAAGGTCCTCGGGGTCGGCGGGGGAAGCCTCGCGCCGCGTCTGCCACGAGACGACGGACGGCGGGAGTTCGGCGGGTTGGGAAGAATGCGTCTCGATAGCCATGGCCACATCCTCCTCGAGCAACATGGAAACAATCGTCGTAGGCCTGCGCCTGACGGCGATCGATCTAGTCAGCCCTTCGGAAGGTTCAAGAGGCCTTGGCTCTGGGAGCGGAAGCTGGAGCGGGTGAAGGGAATCGAACCCTCGTATGCAGCTTGGGAAGCTGCCGTTCTACCATTGAACTACACCCGCGCTCAGGCCGCCGAACATAGCGGCGGCCGTGAGGGCCTTCAAGGCGTCGCGCCACGCCCCGCGTCCAGCACCCCCTTCAGCGCCGTCGCCAGCTCGGGATAGGAGAAGGGCTTGGTGACCAGGTGCACGCCCGGGTCGAGCCGCCCGTCATGGACGATGGCGTTGCGGGCATAGCCGGTGGTGAAAAGGACCGGCAGCGTCGGGTAGCGGCGCCTCGCCTCGTCGGCGAGCTGACGCCCGTTCATGCCGCCCGGAAGCCCGATGTCGGTGAACAGCAGCGCGACCGAGCGGTCCTCGTCCAGGAGGCGGAGCGCCGCCGCCCCGGTCGCGGCCTCGATCACGCGGTATCCCATCTCGCGCAGCATCTCCGACGAGTTCGCGCGCACGCCCTCGTCGTCCTCGACCAGGAGGATGGTCTCCTGATTGCCGACGGCGCCGGGTCCCTCGGCGTCCGGCGCCGGCATCTCGCCTTCCGGCTCGGCCGTGAGGCGAGGCAGGTAGATCTTCACCGTCGTCCCCTGGCCGACCTCCGAATAGATCTGCACGTGCCCGCCCGACTGCTTGACGAAGCCGTAGACCTGCGAGAGGCCGAGGCCGGTGCCGTGGCCGGTGTCCTTGGTGGTGAAGAACGGCTCGAAGGCCTGGGCCGCGATCTCCTTGCTCATGCCCGCGCCGGTGTCCGTCACCGAGATCAGCACGTACTGACCGGTCGCCACGTCGGCCTCGGCCGCATGGCGCGGATCGAAATAGGCGTTGGCGGTCTCGATCGTCAGGCGCCCGCCCTCCGGCATCGCGTCGCGCGCGTTCAGCGCCAGGTTCAGGATCGCGTTCTCGAGCTGGTTGGGATCGGCCTGGGTGCGCCAGAGGCCGGCGGCGCCGACCATCTGCACGGTGATGTGCTCGCCCAAGGTCCGGCGCAGCAGGTCCGACATGTTCGAGACCAGCCGGTTGGCGTCGACCGGCTTCGGTGCGAGCGGCTGCCTGCGCGAGAAGGCGAGAAGGCTCTGAGTGAGCGTCGCCGCGCGATCGGCGCCGATGCGGGCGTAGCGCGCGACCTTCTTCAGGTCCTCGGGAGTCGCCTTGGCGTCGATGCGGCGTTCGAGCCGGTCGAGGTTGCCGATGATGATCGTGAGAAGGTTGTTGAAGTCGTGCGCGACGCCGCCGGTCAGGTGTCCGATCGTCTCCATCTTCTGGATCTGGCGGAGCTGCGCCTCGGCCTTCTCGCGTTCCTGGATCTGGTCCTGGAGCTGGCGGTTAGCCTCGCCGAGCTCCAGCGCGCGCTCGCGCAGGTCCTGGTTCACATGGGCCAATGTCGATTGCGCCGCGCCGAGGATGGTCACCATCGCCGCCGCCATCACCGTCAGCATCAGGATCAGCGCGTAGCGCGGAAGGCGACTCGCCAGCGGCTCGACCGTCGCGCGGAGAAAGACCGTGCCGATCTGCCGGTTCTCGTGACGCACGGGAACGAAGACCGAGAGGCGGTCGCCGTCGAGCCTGGGCCCGATGGCGAGCGGCCGCGCCGGGACCGGCAACTCGCCCGGAAGGAGATAGCTCGCGAACAGCGCGCCGGTGTCCTCGTAGATCGCGGCGGCGAGGATCTCGGGATTGGCGGAGAGCGAGCTCACGTACTCCTGCGCCGCCTTGGCGTCGTCGAACACCAGCGCCGCGGTGACGGTCGACGCGAGGATGCCGGCGCTGACGGTGACCTCGCGGGTCTTCTGCTCGGTGTAGGCGCGCTCGCTCATGACCGCGACGCCGATCGCCGCGGCGATCAGGATAGCGACGGTCGCCGCGGCCAGCCGCGGTGCCAGCTGCCAGAAGCGGGAGTCGGAAGCGAAGACGCGGCGCATCGGCATGCGATCAGCCCCGCGGCCTCACCGAGACGGCGAGGCTCAGCACCTTGGAGCTGATGTCGAGCCCGTTCTCGGATGCGGCGAGGTCGTCGATCTCGAAGCGCACGCGGTTCGCCTGGATCACGAAGTTGATGATGCCCTTGGCCCTGGGATCGCGCATGCCGTCGGTGACGGTGAGCACCGGCGTGCCCCGCACGAGCGCGATCACGTCGGCCGCCAGCCTGGGGTCCGCGGTCCCGATGAAGAGGATGTGGCAGGCGAGGCCGCGCGCCGGCACCTGGATGCGCGTCACCGCGATCGGCCGTGCGCCGATGCGCTGATTGGCGACGGCCTGGTCGATCACGCCGCCGAACGGATCGGTGCCGGCGATGCAGAGGTTGACCGGCGCGGACGCGTCGGGGAAGGCGCTCGCGGGCCAGTCGATGAAGGGGCCGAGCTTGTAGAGGAACTGCGCCTTGACCGCATACTCGAGCGAGGCGTCCTGGGCCCGCGCCGGCAGCGACAGCACGACCATGACGGCGACGAAGAGCGCGGCGGCGATGCAGCGCCTGCGTCCCCCCGTCGTGATCGCGATCGCCACGCTCAGAACTTCCAGCGGGCGCCGACATAGACGGTGCGACGCGTCTCGGTGCGCGTCGCCGCCGCCTCGGACTCGGGATGGTGGGCGTCGAGAAGGTTGAAGCCGCCGAGCGAGAGATCGAGGTTGGGCGCCACCTTCCAGCCGATCCGGAAGTCGGCCTCGACATAGCCCGGCACGGCCGGGTTCGGGAGATCGTCGACCGCGCGCAACGCGATCGTCAAGTCGACGGTGTCGGTCAGCGACATGTAGGAGCGGAGCTGCGCCTGGAAGTCCGGGTCGTTGCCCTTCGCCACCTGGTTGGTCACGTCCCCGCTTCCCGGCTTCAGCCGGAACGATTTTCTCAGCAGGTTCGCGCCGGCGCTGAGCCGCCACCAGGAGTTGACGAGGTGATCGGCCCAGACCTCGACGCCGTGGGTGTGGCCTTCCATCCGGTTGCCGAAGCGCAGCGGCAGCCCGCCGCCGGCCGGCGGCTCGAGCGTCCGCAGCTCGTCGTAGTCATTGTAGAACAGCGACACCGAGAGCGTGGTGCGCGGCAGCGGCTGGCCGCGATACCCCACCTCGTAGGCGATCAGGGACTCGGACTCGAAGGTCGTGTTGGCGGCGAGGACGCCCGGGAGCACCAGATCGCGGTCGACCCGCGACGGCGTTCTGACCGCGCGCGAGATCGCCGACCACAGGAAGGTCGTGTCGGTGGCGCGCCATCCGAGCCTGGCGCTCGGCAGATGCTCGAGGCCCGAGTAGCTGCTGTGCTCGAACTTGGTGCCGAGCGTCAGCGTCAGGTCGTCGGCGAGCGCGATGCTGTCCTGGACGAACAGGTTGCCGAGCGTGATGTCGCGCGACGGCGGCACGAGGACGAAGGCGGTGCGCGTGTTGGCGAACTCGTCGTGGTTGAAGCGGATGCCGCCGCCCCAGACAATCTCGTTCCACGTGCCGATCGGCCGGGTGTGCTGCGCCTGCGCGTCGAGGGTGCGGATGAAGTCTCGAACGCCGGGCCCCTGGCGCTCGGCCTCGTCGTAATAGGTCTGCAGCTCGAAGGTCGAGCCGTTCGCGAGGGGCCGCGTCCACCGGGCGAGCAGGTTGCTCCCGCTCAGCGCGCCGCTGGGATCGAGCGGGTCGCGGTAGGTGTCGCCCTGCAGGGTGAACGCCTGGCCGACGCCCCAGTCGGTGCGGAATCCCGCCTGCCGGGCGCTCCACTCGTCGCGCGCGTTGCCGCCCGACGCCGTCGCCGTGTGACCGCGGTCGTATCCCAGGCCATAGACCCGATAGGCGGCGTCGCCCGCCTGCGCGCCGTAGCGGACGGCGGCGCCGCGGTCGACGATGCCGAGCTGGCCGTCGACCAGCCCGCCCTGGGTCGCATGCGCGGTCTTGGTGATGACGTTGACGACGCCGTTGACGGCATTGGCGCCCCAGAGCGTGCCGCCGGGACCGCTGATCACTTCGATGCGTTCGACGTCTTCCATGACCAGGCCGATCGCGTCCCAGAAGACGCCGGCATGCAGCGGCGTATAGACGCTGCGCCCGTCGACCATCACCAGCAGCTTGTTGGCGGTGTCGAGCGAGTTGAAGCCGCGCGCGGTGATCGCATAGTCGAGGCCGGTGCCGCGGGCGACCTGGAGATTCGGCGCGAGCCTCAGCGCCTCCGCCAGCGTGGTCGCGCCCGAGCGCCTGATGTCGTCGTTGGTGATGACGTAGATCGCCGCCGCCGCCTTCGACAGAGGCTCCGGCCGCTTCGAGACCGAGGTGATCTGGACGTTGCCGAGCTCTTCCAGCGACAGCTCGCTCAGGTCCTTGGCCAGCTGCGTGAGCGTCTGGGCCTGGACCCTGGCCCCGATCGCGGCGGTGAACAGGATCACGAAGGCGACGACGGCGGCCCAGGCGAGCGCCGTTTCCCGACCGATGCGCATGGTCTCAATCCTGGGACTGGAAGGAAGATCGGAAGGAGGGACGCCCGGCACCGCGCCGCGCGCGCAATCCGCATCACCGGACGCGCGACCGGCTTCCGAGCGCTCGTTGAAAGGGTCCCCCACGCCTCGACGGTATCCCGATGGTCACTCGCCTATCGGTGATATTTCGGTAACTGGCCGCTAAGGCTGGAGACGGGCACCGACCAGGATCGCCGCCTCGAGATTGGCGCCGGCCGTGTTGGCCTCGCGGAGATCGACCGAGCTCAGGTTCGCCCCGATGAGGTCGGCGCCGGCGAGGTTGACCTGTCGCATCTCGGCGCCTCGCGCGTCGGCGCCGGCGAGCCGGGCGCCTTCGAGCGAGGTCGGCCAGGTGCGGCCGCTCAGCTTGCCGTCGGCGGTGCGAAGGTCGATCGGTCCGAGCTTGGCGCCCCGAAGCTTGGCGTTCGACAGGTCCGCCTTGACCAGCTTGGAGCCGCCGAGGTTCGCCGAGTCGAGGGTGGTGCCGTCGAGCTTGGCGCCGGAGAAGTCGCAGAGCGTCAGCCAGGCCTCGACCATCGTCGCGCGCGAAAGGTTGGCGTTGCGGAACGACGCGCCGCTGAGGTCGCTGGCGTTGAGGTCGACCGCGGTCATGTCCATGCCGTCGAAGATGCCGCGCGCACCTTCGGCGCCGCTGGAGGTGATCCAGAGGCTGTGGGCCGCGACCTTCTCCGCGATCTTGTGCGGCAGCGCCACGTTGGTGAGGCGATAGATGGCGCCGGTCAGGTCGGCGCCGGTCGTGATCGCGCTGGCGAGGTCGACGTTCCGCAGGACCGCGCCGCGCAGGTCCGCTCCCGACAAGTCGGCGCCGGTGACGATGGCGCCGTTGAGGAGCGCATCCTTGAGCTTGGCGCCGGCGAGCACCGCCTCGGTCAGGTCGGCGCCGGCCAGGTTCACCGCGTACATCTGCGCGCGCGAAAGGTTGGCGCGCATGAGCTTGGCGCGCGGCATCTCGGCTTCGCTGAAATCGGCCTCGGCCGCGTTCGCATTGTCGAGGCGTGCCTCGCGCAGCTGCGTCTTCTGCTGGACGGTGACCTTGTTGCCGCCGTCCCATTTGACCACCTGGCCGGCGCGGAGATCGGCCTTGGGCAGCGTCGCCCGGACCAGCTTGGCCCGCAGCAGGTTGGCGCCGCGAAGATCGGCGCGGTCGAACTTGGAGCGCGTGAAGTCGGCGTCGTTGGCGTTGGCGCAGAAGAGGTCCGCCATCGAGAAGTTGGTGTCGATGAAGCGCGCGCCCTCGAAGTTGCTCGAGGAGAGAACGCTCTCGCTGAGCTCGAGGCCGAAGAAGTCGAGCCTGGTGAAGTCGGCGTCCTTGGCGATCAGCCGCTTGCCGCCCGGCTTGCCGGTGACGTGGTTCTCGTGCGCGTTGAAGAGCGCCAGCGCCTTCGCTTTCTTCTCTTCCTCGGGGGACAACGCCTTCGCCATCTCGCGGACCTAGTGCTGGAGACGCGCGCCGATCAGGATCGCGTTCTGCATGTTCGAGCCGCCGGTGTTCGCGTCGCGCAGGTCGACCGAGCTCATGTTGGCGTTGGAGAGGTTGGCGCCGACGAGATTGCAGCCGCGGAGATCGGCGCCGCGCATGTCGGCGCCGGCGAGCACGGCACCTTCGAGCGAGGTCGCCCAGCTGCGCCCGGTCTTCTGGCCGCCGGCCGAGCGCAGGTCGATCGGCACCAGCTTGGCGCCGCGCAGCTTGGCGTTGGAGAGGTCGGCCTTCAGCAGGTTCGAGCCGCCGAGATTGGCGAGGTCGAGCACGGTGCCTTCGAGCCTGGCGCCGGAGAAGTCGCAGAGCGTGAGCCAGGCCTCGTTCAGCGCCGCGCGGCTCAGGTCCGCGTTCTTGAACGAGGCGCCCGAGAGATCGCTGGCGCTCAGGTCGACGCCCTGCATGTCCATGCCGTCGAAGACCGCGCGGACGCCGGCGGCGCCGCCGGACGTGATCCAGGCGCTGTGCGCGGCGACCATGTCGGAGATGTTGCGTGGCAGCGCCGCGTTGCTGACGCGGTAGACCGCGCCGGTCAGGTCGGCCTGGGCGAGCTTGGCGCCCGTCAGGTCGACGTTGCGCAGAACCGCGCCGCGAAGATCGGCATTGGAGAGATTGGCGCCGTTGACCACGGCGCCGTTCAGCACCGCGTCCTTGAGCTTGGCGCCGGTCAGCACCGCCTCGGTCAGGTTGGCGCCGGTCAGGTTGACCGAATACATCTCGGCGCCGGAGAAGTCCGCACCGGCGAGCGAGGAGCGCACCATCTCGGCGCCGGTCAGGTTCGCCTCGCCGGCGCGCGCGTTGTCGAGACGAGCGTCGCTGAGCTGGGCGCGCTGGTTGATGACGGTCTTCTCGCCGCCGTTCCACTTGACGATCTGGCCGGCGCGGAGATCGGCCTTGGTCAGCACTGCCTTGACCAGCTTGGTGCGCGAGAGGTTGGCGCCGCGGAGATCGGCGCGGTCGAAGCTGGAGCGCGTGAAGTCGGCGTCGTTGGCGTTGGCGCAGAAGAGATCGGCCATCGAGAAGTTGGTGTCGATGAACTGGCTCTCGGAGAAATTGGCGCCGGACAGCACCGCCTCGCGCAGGTTCAGCGCCGCGAATTTGAGCTTCGAGAAGTCGACGTTCTTGAGAACGAGGCGCTTGCCCCCGGGCTGGCCATGGATGAAGGCCTCGTGGGACGAGAACAGGCCGAGCGCCTTGTTGTGCCGGTCGCGGTCGACGAGGTCCTTGGCCATTGGCCTCTACTCTAGAGTGTCGGGATTGAGGCGCCGACTGGAATCGCCCGCTCGCGTTAACCTTACGGGGCGATCGTAAGACCCCCTACCAATTTGCGCCGGGGATCGCGGCAGCCTAGGATTTCGGCCATGCATCGCACTTTCGGGAGGACTTCCGTGAAACGCCTCGCCGTCTCGCTCGCGCTCGCCGCCGCCATCGCCTCCGGTTCCGCCTCGGCCCAGCAGCTCCGCATCGGACTGCAGGAAGACCCCGACGTCCTCGACGGCGCCAAGAACTGGACCTTCGTCGGCCGCCTGGTCATGCAGGCGCTCTGCGACAAGCTGGTCGACATCGACACCAAGGCCAACATCGTCCCCATGCTGGCGACCAGCTGGACCGCGACCGAGGACGGCCGCGTGCTGACCATGACCTTGCGCGAGGACGCCGTCTTCCACGACGGCGAGAAGGTCGACGCCGCTTCGGTCAAGTTCTCGCTCGACCGCGCGCTGACCTTGCCCGACAGCCGGCGGAAGTCGGAGATCGCCGCGATCCAGGCGGTCGAGGTCAAGGACGCGAAGACCGTCCGCATCGAGATGAAGCAGGCGTTCTCGCCGCTGCTCGCGCAATTCGCCGACCGCGCCGGCATCATCCATTCGCCGAAGGCCGTCGCCGCCATCGGCAACGACCAGTTCGGCAACAAGCCGGTCTGCGCCGGGCCCTACAAGTTCGTCGAGCGCGTGGCGCAGGACCGCATCGTCATGGAGCGGTTCGAAGGCTATCGCGACAAGGACAAGTTCCCCGCCGGCCGCATCGTCTTCCTGCCGGTGCCCGACACCACCGTCCGCTTCGCCAACCTGCGCTCGGGCCAGCTCGACATGATCGAGCGCATGTCGCCGAACGACGTGCCGGCGGCGAAGGCCGATGCCAAGCTGGGATTCGCGCAGGCGACGAGTCTCGGCTACCAGGGCCTCACCTTCAACATCGCCAACGGCGACAAGGCGAAGGGACCGTTCGGCGCGCATGCGAAGCTGCGCCTCGCCCTCGATGCCGCGATCGACCGCGAGACGCTGGTGCAGGTGGTCTCGGGCGGCATCTTCACGCCGGGCAACCAGCCGGTGCCGCCGTCGAGCCCGTTCTACGTCTCGGATCTCCCGGTGCCGAAGCGCGACGTCGCCAAGGCGAGGCAGCTGGTGAAGGAGTCGGGCGTCGCCAATCCGGCCTTCACGATGCTGACGCCCAACACCGACATCGCCAAGCAGGCGATGGAGGTGATCCAGGCGATGGCGAAGGAGGCCGGCATCGACATCAAGCTGCAGCTGATCGAGTTCGTGACCATGCTCGAGCAGGCGCGGAGCGGTAACTTCGAGGCCGACTATGTCGGCTGGTCGGGCCGCATCGATCCGGACGGCAACATCGCGAACCTGCTTTCGTGCAAGTCGGCCGGCAACGACGGCAAGTACTGCAACGACGGCGTCGAGAAGCTGCTGCAGCAGGCCCAGCTCTCGGTCGATCCGGCCGTGCGCAAGAAGGCCTACGACCCGGCGATCCGCCAGATCCTCGCCGACCTGCCGATCATCTACCTCTGGCACGGCACCTGGCTCTACGCCTTCGACGCCCGCCTCAAGGGCTTCGTCGCCTACCCCGACGGCATCGTTCGCCTAAACGGCGTGACGCTGAACAAGGGGTAGAAAAGCCTAAGGCGGGTCTTCGTGCCCCCTCTCCCGCGCGCCAGCGCGGGGGAGGGCTGGGGTGGGGGCGAGCGCAGCGAGGATTTGTTGAAGAACGCCCTCGGTGTTCGCCAACACCTCGTTGTTCCAAATGCGAAGAACACGCCATCCGTCGCGTTGCATGAGCTCGTCTCTCGCCGCATCTCGAGAGGACTCGGCGTGCTGCCCGCCATCGACTTCGATGATGACGCGAGCATCGACGCACGCGAAATCCGCAACGTAGGGCGGGATCGGATGCTGTCTGCGGAAGATCCAGCCTTCGATCCGTTGGTCGCGAAGGCGATTCCAAAGCCGTCGTTCGGCTTCCGTCATATCTCTTCGCAGGCGGCGGGCGCGAGACTTCGTGCGGTCGAAGACCTTCGCCATCGCTGAAGTCCGACCTCGCTTCGCTCGCCCCCACCCTAACCCTCCCCCGCTTCGCGGGAGAGGGAACACGAGGCGCGCCCGCTACTTCTTCTGCGCCGCGCGATTGGCTTCGAGCTTCTCGTCGACAAGCGCCACGGTGGCGTCGACGACGGGGTTGACCAGGCCCTTCTGCTTGGCGATGCCCTGGACCAGGCGGTCGACACGCTCGATGAAGGGCGCGCCGGCGAAGAGGGCGCGGGCGGCGGAGGACGGGCGCGAAAGGCCCTGGGCGGCGGCGGCGTATTTCTCGAACGGCACGAGATCCTCGCGCTTGGCGCCGAGGCCGACACAGAGGTCGACGACCCAGTCGTAGACCTTCTTCGAGGCCTCGATGTCGCTGTGCACCGCGTCCTTGATCGCGCGCGCGCCGTCCTTGGTGACGCAGCGGTAGTTGCCGGTCAGCAGCATCGCCCACTTCGCCAGCGGCACGAAGATGGAGTCGTGCACCTTCAGCTTCACCGGCAGCTCGATCCTGGTGCCGTCGCCCGGATCGTGGCGGATCGCCTCGATGTCGGCCTCGAGGTCGCGCAGGATCTTCGTCGACTTCTCGTCGTCGAAGCGTGCCGCCTTGAAGTTGGTCGGCAAGGTCACCTGCAGCACGTTCACCGGCTCCTCCGGCGGACGGAAGGCCTGCGGGTCGGGGCTGCAGAGCGTGAGCGTCTTCGGATCGAAGCTGTCCCACACGCGCGCATCGGCATAGGCGTTTTCCAGCTTCGCGTAGTCGAGGCCGGGGATGCGCTTCACATAGGGCAGCGGCGGCATGTTCATGATCGACATACAGGGCACGCGCGACCTGGCGACGGCGTCGAGCAGCTCGCGCACGCCCGGCTGACGGTACTGCGGCTCCTGCATCGCGAGGCAGATGAGATCGAAGTCCTGGGGCTTGAAGTCGGTCGGGCCGCCGGCGCGGAGCTTGCCCGGAAGCTTGCGGGTGTCGATCTCGACCAGGTCCTTCCGGCCCTTGACCGGCAGGCGGACGCGCGCGCCCTCCTTGTTCATGAGCTCGGCCTCGGCCGGCAGGCAGACCAGCGACACGTTGTGCCCGCCGAACAGCATCTTGGTGGCGAGCAGCGAGCCGTAGGAGGCCCCCAGGATCAGAATATTGTAGGCCATGAATCCCCTCTTATGGCGGCGCGCCGGGTCGGCAGAAATCGCGGACCGCGCATTTTCGACACTCTCCCTCGCAAAGCAAGGACGGCTTGTCGCAGAAATGAAACTGGTCCGCGAGCGGGGTCGCATCGTACTCAGGACCCCTTCACCGTCATCCCGGAACACGACACCCATGCCTCGCGCCGCCTTGCTCGCTCTCCTCGTCCTCGCCTCGACCCCTGCCCTGGCCCAGGCCCCCGTCGTCGCCCCGCCCCAGCGCGACTGGCAGCTCACCCTCGGCGGCAGCGTCGGCTTCGTCCCCAAGTACCAGGGCTCCAGCAACTACGAGTTCCGGGCGCTTCCCTATGTCGACGCCAACTATAAGGACATGGTCTTCGTGCGCGGGCTGGCGGCCGGCGCCAACCTGGTGAACGTCAAGGGCCCGCGCCCCGGCGACGGGCTCCGCATGGGCCCGATCCTCCGCTACGGCTTCGGGCGCGAGGAGAGCGACGACGCCGCGCTGCGCGGCCTCGGCGACATCGACAACGCGATCGAGGCCGGCGGCTTCGTCGCCTATTCGGCCGGCCCGCTGCTCGCCGACCTGACCCTGGTGAAGGACGTGGCCGGCGGCCATGACGGCGTGCTGGCGGATGCCGGCATCGCCTGGCGGGCGACCATCTCGCCCCGCCTGCGCGGCTCGGTCCGCGCCTCGACCACCTGGGCCAACGACACCTATATGAGCAACGTCTTCGGCATCTCGCCGGCGCAGTCGGCGCGGAGCGGCATGCGCGTCCACGATGCCGGCGCCGGCATCAAGGATGTCGGCCTCGCCCTGAACCTCTCCTACGGCCTCACCGAGAACTGGTCGGTCTCCGGCCGCGTCGCCTATTCGAGGCTGCTCGGCGACGCCGCGGACTCGCCGATCGTCGCCGACCGCGGCGCCAAGAACCAGGTCGGCACCTTCCTCACGGTCGCCTACGGCTTCTGAGGGAGCGGCTACTTCCGCTCAGACGACCAGGGGAAGTTGATGTAGCGATCGCGCGTGTCGTAGCAGATGTTGCCATACATCTTGAGATAGGAGGCGCGCCTGGCCGGGTCGGCATAGACCGCGCCCGGGTCGGCGACGTCCTTCTCGTACTGCGCGATGTTCTGGAGCGAGAGCGCCTTCGGCAGGATGTCCATCGCCTGCGGGATGCTCTTGCCCTCGAGCCAGTCGGCGGCGTGCTGGCCCATGGCATAGCCGAAGACCGACGAGGCGAGGCTGATGCTCGCCTTGTAAGGGCTGTTGCCCTTCTTGATCTCGTCGACCGCTTCCTTCTCGCCGTCGATGCCGCCGAGGAACTGGTCGGGCCTGGCCTTGCCGGCCTCGCGCAGCGCCTGCAGCGCGCCCAGCACCACGGTGTCGGCACCGAGCACGACGTCGATGCTCGGCTGCGCCAGCAGGATCGTCCGCATGGTCGCGAGCCCGCCCTGCTTGTTCACCGTCGTCGGCGAGATGTCGGCGACGACGACCACGCCCGGCATGTCCTTGAAGGTGTCGCGCATCGCGGTGAAGCGCGGCGCCAGGAACTGCAGGCTGTCATGGGTCAGTAGGACCACCTTCGCCTTGCCGGCGAGGCGCGAGCGGATATGCACCGCCGCCGCCTCGGCCAGCACCTTGCCGGTCAGGTACTGCGGCGCGTTGAGCAGCGAGACCGCCGGCGGCGGCACGACCGTGCCGACATAGGCACCCGACCAGATCATCTGCTGGAGCGCCGGCGCCAGCGACGGCGCGTCGACCGGGGCGGCGACCAATGCCCCGACCTTCTCGTCCTTGAGCGCCGCGACCTGTGCCCGCATCCGCCCCGCGTCGTTCGAGGCGAGCTCCAGCTGGTAGCCGAGCCCGCGATCCTTGGCGGCGGCGGCGAGCCCGCGGCCGACGCCCATCATGAACTCGCGCTCGTTGTCCTGGGCGAAGGCCAGCGTCTTCTCGAGCCCGGGCGGCGGCGAGCAGGACGCCGCCGCCGGATCGAAGGGCGGCAGCACGACCGGCGTGGTCAGGCCAGGCGGACCGTCCTGCGCGAACGCGGGCGAGGCCAGGGCAAGCGCGAGTGCCAAGGAACCGAGCCGCATCGTCGTCACTCCGCCGCGACCGCGAAGACCAGGCGCGCGGCGGTGCCCTGCGGCCGGCTCGGATGGTCGATGCGCGCATGCATGGCCGCCGCCATGGTCGAGACGATGCGCGTGCCGAGGCCGCTGCCTTTCGCCGGCGCCGCCTCGCCGCGCCCGACGCCGTCGTCCTCGACCACGAGCTCGCCGGTGCTGCCGTCGAGGCTCTTGAGCCGCACGCGGATCTCGCCGGGCCGATCGGGATAGGCGTACTTGAACGCGTTGGTGACCCATTCGGTCAGCACGACGCCCAGGCCCACCGACGCATCGGTCTTCAGGCGGATCGGATCGATCTCGTGGCTGAGCGTGGCGGTGTGGCCTTCCGCGCGCAGCGTATGGGCGAGATGGTCGAGAAGCTCGCGCAGATACTCGTCGAGCGCGACCGAGCGCACGTCGCCCGAGCCGTAGAGGCTCTTGTGGATCTTGGCGATCGCGTAGATGCGCGCCTGCGTCTCGGCCAGCGCTTCCTTCGCCGCCTCGTCCTTCACCGAGTTGGCCTGGAGCCGCACCAGCGATGCGACCAGCTGGAGGCTGTTGGCGACACGGTGGTTGACCTCGGTCAGCAGCACCTCGGCGCGCTCGCGCGCGAGGTTCAGGTCGTGGGTCCGCCGCTCGACGCGCGCTTCCAGGCTTTCGTTGGCGGCGGTCACCTCGTCGCGGGCCTGCGCGATCTCGCGCGCATAGCGGACGACCAGGATGGTGACGCCGGCGACGACGATGACGATCACCAGCGCGCCGACGATCGAGGCCGACCGCAGCAGGAGCGCATTGCGCTGCTGCTCGTTGGCGCCGGCCGCCAGCCGCTCGTCGCTGGAAAGGATCACGCCGTAGAGGAAGACGTTCGCCTCGTCCATCAGCGCCTTGCCGCGGTTGCTGCGGACCGCCGCCAGCGCCTTGGCCTCGTCGCCGGTGCTCTTCAGCGCGACGGTCTCGTCCATCTCGGCGATCTTCTCGTCGACCACCGTCGACAGCCGTTTGAGCATCGGCTGCGCCTGGGCGTCCTGGGCGAGCTGGTGGGTCAGGCTCTCGAGCTGCCGACGCGCCTGCGCCTTGGCGGTGTCGAAGGGGGCGAGGTAGATCTCGTTGCCGGTGACGAGGAATCCGCGCTGGGCGCCCTCGGCGGTGCGGAGCGCGTCGCGCAGTCCGATCGCCGCGTTCCGCGTATCACGGACGACCAGGGCGTCGGCGAAGAAGCTGTTGGCGCGCTCGCCCAGCCAGACGGTCATGCCGACAATGACGAAGAGGGCGAAAAAGCCGACGACCAGGAAGCCGGTGGCCGTCCTGACGACGAAACGGCTGGTTATCGGCATCGGCGCAAGCCCGTTCACCCGTCTCTGCCCGTAAGGCGGGCGGAACTTCAAACGCCGCTCCGAGCGGACTGGATGCGGGCGACGGCAAAGATACTGAGCGGGCCGGACACCGGCAATCCCGGGCCAAGGCCTGGAGTCAGGCAGCGAGTCGCGGCGGTTCGCCGCTGGAAAGCCTGGGAGGGCTTAGGCATGATGCCCCCGCTTTCCCTCCAGACGTCCCCATTCCACCCGAGGCTTCCCGTGACCGCTGCCCAGACGCTCGCTTCCCAGGCCAAGGCCCAGCCCTTCGAGGGCGTGATGGCGCCGGTGGTGACCCCGTTCCGCGCCGACCTCTCGGTCGACGTCGAAAAATACGTCGCCCACAACAAGTGGCTGCTGTCGCAGAAATGCGACGCGCTGGCGGTGTTCGGCACCAATTCGGAAGCGAACTCGATGAGCGTCGGCGAGCGCAACGACCTGCTCGACCGGCTGATCGAGGCGGGCATCCCGGGATCCAAGATGATGCCGGGGACCGGCGGCTGCGCCCTTCCCGATGCGGTGGCGGCGACGAAACACGCCGTGGCGCGCGGCTGCGGCGGCGTGCTGATGCTGCCGCCCTTCTATTACAAAGGTGTCAGCGACGACGGGCTCTACGCGTTCTTCTCGGAAGTGGTGCAGCGCGTCGGCTCGAAGGCGCTGAAGCTCTACCTCTATCACATCCCGCCGGTGGCCCAGGTCGGCATCTCGCTCGGGCTGATCGAGCGGCTGATCAAGGCGTATCCGGATACCGTCGTCGGCATCAAGGATTCCTCCGGCGATGCCGCTAACCTGAAGTCGATCCTCGATGCCTTCCCGGGCTTCGGCACCTTCGCGGGGTCGGAAGCGGGCCTGCTCGCCTGCCTTCGCGGCGGCGGCGTCGGATGCATCACCGCCACCGGCAACATCGCGCCGTCCCAGATCCGCCGCGTGTTCGAGACCTGGCGCACGGCCGAGGCCGACGGCATCCAGGAGAAGGTCACGGCCTTCCGCAACACGATGCAGAAGTACCCGATGATCCCGGCGCTCAAGGCCGTGATCGGCCATTTCCGCAAGGATGCGAGCTGGGGCCAGGTGCGCCCGCCGCTGGTGACGATGGGCGACGAGATGAAGGCGAAGCTGGTCGCCGACATCGGCACGCACGGCTTCACCATGCCCGGCCTTTAAGCGAAAAGGCCTTTGAGAGCGGCACTTCTTCTCACTCTTCTTATTGCCGGCTGCACCGCGCCGACGCTGACCCAGCTTCGGCCGGCTCTGCTCGACCAGGGCGATTTCTTCGGCACGCTCGCCCGCGAGGAACGCCGGCACGCGGTCTTCCTCGGCCGCCACGGCGCAGCGATCGCGGAGGCCGAGCGCTTCGCCCGGAAGGCCGAGATGGCGCGGGCCGGCCGCCTGCCCGAGGCCGAGCCGGCGGAAGGTCCGGCGATGGCGGAGACCCGCGCGCGCTTGCTGGCCCTGCTGGCGACACCGGCGAAAGAGAAGTGCCCGGTCTTCGCCGCCCTCGCCTTCGCGCGCTACGATGCCTGGGCCGAGCGCCAGCGCACCTGGCCCAACGGCGAGGAGGCGCAGGGCTTCCGCCGGGACGTGGAGGAGAACCTCGCCTCCCTCCAGGGGCCCTGCAGCCGCAGCGGCTGACTACCGCGATACCGCTGAAGCGCCTGGGAAATTCCGGTTACACAATATTTCGTGGAGCACGCCCGGAGATACCGCTGCAGGTCCCGGGAATCATGGAAAATGTCACGGCTTTAACTGTAGCGCGCGCCGTAGCTGGACAACTGGTGGCCGGTCTCTAAAATCCCAGCCATCCCCATTCCCGAACCGGCCTCTTGGCCGAGCAAGGCTTGTCACCATGCCGCCCAGAGCTTCCCGTCCGTCCAAGCGCCCCCCCGACGTCGTCGAGGGACAGGACGCCCCGGCCGCCGAGCCGATCGCGGAAGCCACCCCGGTCGCGGAGGCACCCGTCGCCAAGGCCCAGGTCGCGAAGGCGAATGCGCCGGCCGCCGAGCGGAAGCCGATGGAAACCGAGCTCCGCCGCAACCGCCGCGCCTCGGCCAAGGACGACAAGAAGCCCTATGTCGCCGAGACCAAGGCGATCAAGGTTTCGGTCAAGCCGACCTTCCTCGAGGACCAGTCCTCGCCCAGCGACGACCACTATGTCTGGGCCTACAACGTCCGCATCGAGAACGGCGGCGAGAAGACCGTCCAGCTCCTGAACCGCCACTGGAAGATCACCGATGCCCGCGGCCGGCTGCAGGAAGTCCGCGGCCGCGGCGTCGTCGGCGAGCAGCCGGTCCTGAAGCCCGGCCAGTCCTTCGAGTACACCTCGGGCGTTCCGCTCTCGACCCCGTCGGGGATCATGTTCGGCACCTACGAGATGGACGATGGCGGCGGCGAGACCTTCCAGGTCACCGTGCCCGCCTTCTCGCTCGACAGCCCGCACCAGGCGCGCCAGCTCCACTAGCGTGCGGCACGGCGCCTTCTGGCGCCCGACCGGTCGTTTTTGCTAAGTAGCGAGCCGCCCGCGTGACCAGCGCGGGCGGTACCGTTTCGAGCCGGAGTTCAGAGCCCATGTCCGCGATCGCGATGGTCGAGCGGCTGATCGCCTTCGACACCACCTCGGCGTTGTCCAACCTCGCGCTGATCGACGACGTCCGCGCCTATCTCAAGGGCTTCGGCATCGACAGCCGGCTCACCTTCAACGCCGAGAAGACCAAGGCGAACCTCTACGCGACGATCGGGCCCGAGGGTGCCGGCGGCGTCGTGCTGTCGGGGCACACCGACGTGGTGCCGGTCGCCGGTCAGAAATGGACCTCCGATCCGTTCAAGGTCCGGCGCGAAGGCAACCGTCTCTTCGCGCGCGGCACCTCGGACATGAAGAGCTTCATCGCGGTGGCGCTCCACCTCGTGCCCGAGCTCGTGAAGAAGAATCTCAAGACGCCGATCCATTTCGCCTTCTCCTACGACGAGGAGGTCGGCTGTCACGGCGCGCGCACGCTGATCAAGGACATCGTCGAGAACCTGCCCAGGCCGCGCGTGGTCATCGTCGGCGAGCCGACGATGATGAAGCTGATCAACCAGCACAAGGGCGCGGGCTCGTGGAGCGTGCACGTGCACGGCCTCGAAGGCCATTCGAGCGGGCCTGAGCGCGGTGTCAACGCGAACTTCTACGCGGTGCGGCTGATCTCGGAGATCCTCCGCATCCAGGACGAGCTGATCGCCAAGGCCGATCCGAAGAACGGCTTCCAGCCGCCGTATCCGACCTTCAACATCGGCATGCTGAAGGGCGGCACCGCCGGCAACATCATCCCGAACCATTGCGAGTTCCTGCTGGAGCTGCGCGTGCTGCCGGGCCAGACCACCGACCCGATCATCGAGCGCATCAAGGCCTTCGCCGCCAACAAGCTGGTGCCGGAGATGAAGAAGGTCTTCGCCGGTGCCGACATCCATATCCACAAGAACGGCGAGATCCCGCCGCTCTCGCCGTGGCCGGACTCGCCGGCGGAAGAACTGATCCGCCTGCTGACCGGGCTCAACGACGCGGGGGCCGTCCCCTACGGCACCGAGGCCGGCCTCTTCCAGGAAGGCGGCATGCCGACGGTGATCTTCGGCCCCGGCGACATCGCCCAGGCGCACCAGGCCGACGAGTTCATCGACGTCTCGCAGATCCAGGAATGCGAGGCCTTCATGCGCAAGCTGTTCGACTGGGCCGAGAAGAACTGATGGACGGGGCGAGGCTCCTTCCCGGCGTCCCGCTCGTCGAAAGCCCGTTCTTCGGCGAACTCGTCGGGACCCTGCCGTCGAACGTCGCGCCGATCGCCCGCGAGCTCAACGCCAAGGGCTACGCCGTCTTCGACTTCCCGGATCCGGATATCGTCGGGAAGATGGACGGCATCCGGCGCGACTTCGCCTCGAAGTACGACTGGGATGCCTGGCGTGCCGGCACGCTCGACAGCCTCCGCATCCAGGACGCCTGGCAGAAGGACAAGCGGGTGCGCGAGATCGCCGCCAACCCGGCCGTCCTCGACCTCCTGTCGACGCTTTACGGGCGCCGCGCCTTCCCGTTCCAGACGCTCAACTTCGCGGTCGGGACCCAGCAGGCGGGCCACGCCGACTACGTCCACTTCAACTCGATCCCCGACCGCTTCATGTGCGGCGTCTGGCTCGCCTTCGAGGACATCGACGAGGACAACGGGCCGCTCTTCTACTACCCGGGCTCACACAAGTGGCCGACCTACCAGAATGAGCATCTGGGCGTCTCGCATCGCCGCGTCACCAAGGGCTATCCGGAATACGCGCGCTACGTCGACCTCTGGCAGAAGCAGGCCGAGGCCGAGGGGCTGAAGCGCGAGGTGTTCAAGGCGCGGAAGGGTCAGGCGCTGATCTGGGCCGCCAACCTGGTCCATGGCGGCAGCAGGCAGAACGACCTCTCGCGCTCCCGCTGGAGCCAGGTGACGCACTACTTCTTCGAGGACTGCGCCTATACGACGCCGCTCGCCAACGACACCTACAACGGCAAGGTCCTCTATCGGGACATCGTCGACATCGGCACCGGCAAGGTGGTGCCGAACGTGGTCAGCGGCGAGACGATCGGCGGCTCCCTCAAGCGCTCGGCGAAGCCCGATGTCCGCGAGGTGAAGGCGTCGGACTTCCGAAGCCATCCCGATCTTCCCGCCGGCTTCGATCCCGTCTTCTACATGGACGCTCATCCCGACCTGGTTCGCGCCGGGGTCGATCCCTACCAGCACTACGTCACCCACGGAAAGTCCGAAGGCCGGCCCTACAAGCCCGATTGACGCCCGGCGGGACGGTTCGTCGCAGCGATGAACTTTGGCGCGCGCCCGCCGTTCTAACTCTTCATGCAGCACGATACCGTCCTCGCCGGGGTTCCTCTCGTCGAGAGCCCCTTCTTCGACGACCTCCTTCCCTCCCTGTCTCCCGCGAACGCCGCGATCGCGGCCGATCTCCATCGGCAGGGCTATGCCGTCTTCGACTTCCCGGATCCTGACATCGTCGCGAAAATGGACGGGATCATGCGCGATTTCCCGGAGCGCTACGGCTGGGGGGCCTGGAAGGAAGGAAAGGCGGTCAGCACCCGCATCCAGGACGCGTGGCAGACCGACGATCGGGTACGCGAGATCGCGGCCAACCCGGCGGTGCTCGACATCCTCTCGGCGATCTACGGACGCCGCGCCTTCCCGTTCCAGACGCTCAACTTCCCGGTCGGGACCCAGCAGGCGGGACACGCCGACTACGTCCACTTCAACTCGATCCCCGACCGCTTCATGTGCGGCGTCTGGCTCGCCTTCGAGGACATCGACGACGACAATGGCCCGCTCTTCTACTACCCGGGCTCACACAAGTGGCCGACCTACCAGAACGAGCATCTCGGCGTCTCGCACCGGCAGATCAACGACGCCTTCCCCGAGTATCACCGCTACGTCGAGCTTTGGGAGCGCCTGGCCCAGAAGCAGGGGATCAAGCGCGAGGTGTTCAAGGCGAAGAAGGGCCAGGCCCTGATCTGGGCCGCCAACCTCGTCCATGGAGGCAGCATCCAGAAGGACCCCTTCCGGACCCGCTGGAGCCAGGTCACCCATTACTTCTTCGAGGGCTGCGCCTACACCACACCGCTGGCCAACGACACCTACAACGGCAAGGTCTACTACCGCGACATCGTCGACATCCGGACCGGCAGGCCGGTGCCGAACGTGGTCAGCGGCGAGGAAGTGGGTGCGGCACTGAGACGCGCGGCCCGGCCCGACCTCGACCGGAACAGGAAGGACGCGGTCGCGGCGCCGGTCCGTCCCGAGCCGCTCGCGTCCGCCTTCGCTGCGCATCCGGAGATCCCGGCGGGCTTCGATCCGGCCTTCTATCTGGAGGTCCACCCCGATCTGGTCGAGGCCGGGGTCGACCCCTACCAGCACTATGTGCTGTTCGGCAAAAGCGAAGGCCGGCGGTTCCGGGCCGCCTGAGGCTCCCCGTCCCCGGCCGGTCGCCGGGGACACGGATCCGTCAAAAACCCCACCGAACCGGGCTCTGACGCCGTTGCAGGTGCGGGGCCTGCCCACTATATAGCCCTTGAAACTAAGGTGTCTTTCCGGCCGGAAAGGCATCGCCAACTCGAAGCAGCGGGAGCCGGAGCGGTTGCCTTAGGGGACCGCCGAGTGGCTCGCCCAGGAGAAGGATCTAGAGCATGAGCAAAGTCATCGGCATCGACCTCGGCACGACCAATTCGTGCGTCGCGATCATGGAGGGCAAGAGCCCGAAGGTGATCCCCAACGCCGAGGGCGCCAACACCACCCCGTCGATCGTCGCCTTCACCGACTCCGGTGAGCGGCTGGTCGGCCAGTCCGCCAAGCGCCAGGCGGTGACCAATCCGACGAACACCGTCTATGCGGTGAAGCGCCTGATCGGCAGGCGCTTCGAGGACCCGATGGTGTCGAAGGACATCGGCCTCGTCCCCTACAAGATCTCCAAGCACTCGAACGGCGACGCGTGGGTCGAGGTCGAGGGCAAGAAGTACAGCCCGTCCGAGATCTCCGCCTTCACCCTGCAGAAGATGAAGGAGACCGCCGAGGCTTATCTCGGCGAGAAGGTGACCCAGGCGGTCATCACCGTCCCGGCCTACTTCAACGACTCCCAGCGCCAGGCGACCAAGGACGCGGGCAAGATCGCCGGCCTCGAGGTGCTGCGCATCATCAACGAGCCGACGGCGGCCGCGCTCGCCTACGGCCTCGAGAAGAAGAAGACCGGCACGATCGCGGTCTACGACCTCGGCGGCGGCACCTTCGACGTCTCGATCCTCGAGATCGGCGACGGCGTGTTCGAGGTGAAGTCGACGAACGGCGACACGTTCCTCGGCGGCGAGGACTTCGACAAGGAGATCATCGACTACCTGGCGGCCGAGTTCAAAAAGGAGCAGGGCATCGACCTGCGCCAGGACAAGCTCGCCCTCCAGCGCCTGAAGGAAGCGGCCGAGAAGGCCAAGATCGAGCTCTCGAGCGCGACCCAGACCGAGGTCAACCTGCCGTTCATCACGGCCGACGCCTCGGGCCCGAAGCACCTCGCGATCAAGCTGACGCGGGCGAAGCTGGAGGCGCTGGTCGAGGGTCTCGTGCAGCGGACCGTCGGTCCCTGCGCGGCCGCGCTCAAGGACTCCGGCCTGAAGCCGTCGGAGATCGACGAGGTCGTCCTCGTCGGCGGCATGACCCGCATGCCGAAGGTCATCGAGACGGTGAAGCAGTTCTTCGGCAAGGAGCCGCACAAGGGCGTCAACCCGGACGAGGTCGTCGCCATCGGCGCCGCGATCCAGGGCGGCGTTCTGAAGGGCGAGGTCAAGGACGTCCTGCTGCTCGACGTGACCCCGCTGTCGCTCGGCATCGAGACGCTGGGCGGCGTGTTCACGCGCCTCATCGATCGCAACACCACGATCCCGACCAAGAAGTCGCAGGTGTTCTCGACCGCCGAGGACGGGCAGACCGCGGTCACCATCCGCGTCTTCCAGGGCGAGCGCGAGATGGCCGCCGACAACAAGATGCTGGGCCAGTTCGACCTGGTCGGCATCCCGCCGGCGCCGCGCGGCGTGCCGCAGGTCGAGGTCACCTTCGACATCGACGCCAACGGCATCGTCAACGTCTCCGCCAAGGACAAGGCGACGGGCAAGGAGCAGCAGATCCGCATCCAGGCCTCGGGCGGCCTGTCCGACGCCGACATCGACCGCATGGTCAAGGAGGCCGAGGCCAACGCCGCGGACGACAAGAAGCGGCGCGAGCTGGTCGACACCAAGAACCACGCCGAGGCGATGGTCCACTCGACCGAGAAGAACCTCGGCGAGCACGGATCCAAGCTCGACGCGGCGACCAAGAAGTCGATCGAGGATGCCGTCGCCGAGCTCAAGGCCGTGAAGGACGGCGAGGACGTCGCCGGCATCAAGGCCAAGACCGAGGCGCTGCAGCAGGCGGCGATGAAGATGGGCGAGGCGATCTACAAGTCGCAGCAGGAAGCGGCCGCGGCCGGCGGTGCGCCTGAAGGCGCGGCGCCCGGCGCCGAGCAGCCGCAGGCGGCGCCCGGCGGCGAGAAGGTCGTCGACGCCGACTTCGAAGAGGTCAAGGACTCCGACAAGAAGAAGTCGGCCTGATCGTCGAAACAGCGGGGGCCGAGAGTCAGGAAGGATGCAGCGATGCGCTTGACTGACACTCGGCCCCTTTCGTTTTTCTGAGCCCCAGCGTTCCGGTCATGTCCAAGCAGGATTACTACGAGACCCTCGGCGTCGAGCGCGGTGCCGATCCCGAGTCCCTCAAGCGTGCCTACCGCAAGCTGGCGATGCAGTGGCATCCCGACCGCAACCCCGACAATCCGGAAGCCGAGCAGAAGTTCAAGGAGCTGAGCGAGGCCTACGACGTCCTCAAGGACGATCAGAAGCGCGCCGCCTACGACCGCTTCGGCCATGCCGCGTTCGAGAACGGCGGCCGTCCGGGCGCCGGTCCCGGCGGCTTCTCCTTCGACTTCGGCTCCGGCTTCGCCGACATCTTCGACGAGATGTTCGGCGACCTCATGGGCGGCAAGCGCGGCCAGGCCCAGGGCCGCGGCGCCGACCTCCGCTACAACATGGAGATCACGCTCGAGGAGGCGTTCGGCGGCAAGCAGGCGAAGATCCGCGTGCCGTCGTCGATCACCTGCGACGAGTGCGGCGGCTCCGGCGGCGAGAAGGGCGCCAAGCCCGCGACCTGCAAGACCTGCCAGGGCCACGGCAAGGTCCGCTCGCAGTCGGGCTTCTTCACCATCGAGCGCACCTGTCCCGGCTGCGGCGGCGCCGGTCGCGTGATCGAGAAGGCGTGCCGCTCGTGCGGCGGCGCCGGCCGCACGCAGCGCGAGCGCACGCTGCAGGTCAACATCCCCGCCGGCGTCGAGGACGGCACGCGCATCCGGCTCGCCAGCGAGGGCGAGGCGGGCCTGCGCGGCGCGCCGCCGGGCGACCTCTACATCTTCCTGTCGATCCAGCCGCACCGCGTGTTCCAGCGGCGCGACGCCGCGAACATCGTCTGCCGCTGCCCGATCCCGATGACCAAGGCCGCGGTCGGCGGCACCATCGAGGTGCCGACCATCGACGGCACGCGCACCAAGGTCCAGATCCCCGCCGGCACGCAGACCGGCGCGCAGTTCCGCCTCAAGGGCAAGGGCATGAGCGTGCTCCGGAGCCCGCAGCGCGGCGACATGTACGTCGAGGTGGTGGTCGAGACGCCGATGAACCTGACCAAGAAGCAGAAGGAGCTTCTGCAGGAGTTCGAGGCGGCCGGCTCCGCCGAGAAGACCAGCCCGGAGGCCGCCGGGTTCTTTTCCAAGGTCAAGGAACTCTGGACCGACCTGAAGAGCTAGCGCTCTTCGTCTCCGTCACTCGCTCCTGGCCGCCTCCGGTCGCGGCAGGAGCTGGTTGCGGCGCTCGGCATAGTCCCAGGCGTCGTAGGCGGTGTTGACCCAGAGGATCACCAGCATCACGCCCGGGACGAAGAGGAAGGTCAGCGACGCGAAGTTCGTGTCCTGGATCACCTTGGCGTAGTAGGCGATCGAGCCGAACAGCAGGTAGAGCGTGACGATCACCGTCACCGTCGAGATCCAGCCGCGCAGCCGCTGCAGCGCCGGCGCGCCGTCGCGGAGGAACGCGAACTTGGCGATCAGCGCCACCGCCGCCAGCAGCGAAAGCCCGGCGATGATCAGGCTGTAGTGCTTGATCTGCGCCGGCGGCTGGCGGATCAGCGCCAGGAAGCCGTACGAGGCGATCACGTCGGCCAGGAGACCGCAGGCGAGAAGCGCCAGATAGCGGCCATCGCTGCGCGCGATCGGGGGCGTGAAGCGCCAGACGCGGATCGAGGTCAGCACGAGGTTGGCGAGCAGGGCCGCGAGGACATAGGCCATTGCCCGGTCTACCCGCCGCGGCGCGCGAGGGGCCGGATCTGCCGGCCCGCCGCATCGAAGTTGGCCGGATCGAGCCAGGCCTCGAAGCGCCGCGCATGGTCCGGCCATTCGCGGTCGAGGATCGCATGCACGGCGGTGTCGCAATTGGCGCCCTTGATCCAGCGATGCTGGCGCAGCACGCCTTCGAGCGTGAAGCCGTAGCGCCGCGCGGCGCTCATCGAGGCGGCGTTCGTCGTGTTGCAGCGCCATTCGACCCGGCGGTAGCCCAGGTCCTCGAACAGGTGGCGGAGCACCAGCATCACGGTCTCGGTGCCGGCGGTGCTCTTCTGCAGTCTGGGTCCGTAGACGAGGCCGAGCTCGGCCGTTCCCATCTTCGGCTCGATCGCGACGACCAGGAACAGCCCGGCCACGCCGGCCTCATCGACGACGGCGAACAGGACCTGGTCGGGCCTGGCCGTGCGCTCGCGCAGAAAGACCTCCAGGGCGTCGCAGTCGGCGAAGGGCTCCGGCGGCGTGGCCGCCCAAAGATGCGGATGCCGGCCGACCGACTCCCAGAGACCGTCCGCGTGCCCGGCGGGGTCGACCCGTTCGAGCACGACGGTGCGGCCCGCGAGGCGGGCGACGTCGACGGGCGGTCGCGGCAGCGCGGTCATTCCGGTTTCGTCGGGAAGTCGATCTTGGTCGGCATCGGGGTGAAGACCGGGCTCATGGCGAAGCTCGGCTTGCCGCCCTTCTTGAGCTCGAGGAAGCCGTCCCAGGCGGCGGCGAACTTGTCGGCGTCCGCCTCCGTGTTGAAGCGCACGAAGCAGCCGACGATCTTGCCGCTGACCTTCGACGGCCCCTTGAGGCTGGCGCGGCCGTCGAGCCCGAGGATCTCGAGCGCCTTGAGCACGAGCCCCGGGCTGGGCTCGCCTTCTGGAAACATGATCTCGCGAATGATCATGGGCCGAGAGTAAGCCCGCTGGGAGGCCAGCCATAGGCCGTCTCCCGGTACGCCCGGCCCTCGGCCTCGAAAACCGGCTCGGACCGTCCCAGGGGCCTCCCACCGAGCTTCTCGTAGAAATCGAGGGCGGCGCGGTTGAAGTCGAAGACCCAGACGACCACCGGAGACAAGTCCCAAGCCTCCAAGGTCTGGAAGGTTTCGGCCATCAGGGCCCGCCCCAGGCCCCGGCCCTGATAGGGCTTCAGGAGGTAGAGCTTCTCGATCTCGCCCCGGTACCCCGGGACCCGTCCTTCCTCCCGGCCGAACCAGAGGAAGCCGACCGGCTCGCCGGCGTCGGTCTCGACGATCCGGGTCCAGCGGTCGGGCGGCCGGCGCTCCAGCCGGCGGCGCCAGCTCGCCGGATCGTGGTGAGGGTTCGCCTCCATCCGGTCCAGGACCGAGGCCGGCATCTGTCCGGCATAGGTCTGGCGCCAGCCGGCGATCGACAGCCGAGACAAGGTCTCGGCGTCCGCCGACGTTGCTTCGCGCCAGGAGAATCCGGGGTATGACCCGGTCATACGTCAGGTCGCGGTGGCTGCCTGGGCCACCGGGGGCTGGTCATACTCGGCCACGCCGAGGGCCTGTCTTTCCCTCACCATGGCCTGCACGATGGCCCGTCCTTCCCCTTCCAGGAACTCGATCTGGCCCTTGGACTGGGCCAGCATGTAGCGGAGGGCGAAGCGTTGCCCCTCGGCCAGATGGACACGGGAATAGCTTTGTAGGACCGACTGGGTTCCGCGGGCCTCGGCCAGCTTCTCGTCGGTAAGCCTGCGGAGTTCCGCGATTGGCAGCAGGTGGGCGAAGAACATCGCTACCAGGAACTCCGAACGGAAAACGTCCCGCCCCTTGGTCTTGGCCAAGGTGGTCGAAAGCCGCGTGCGGCCGGTGTCGGTGATGCGGTAGCGCTTGCGGTCGGGGAAGCGGGCGTCACCGGCGGCGAGCACCGTCGCCTCGCCCTCCTCGACCAGCTTCCCCAGCGCCGGGTAGATCGACCCGAAGCTTGCATTATAGAACGAACCGAAAACATCCTCGAGCGTCTGCTTGATCTCGTAGCCGGACGCGTCCTGGAGGGACAGGACACCGAGGCAGAGGGTGCGGACATCCATATGACCGGTCTTCCATATCGCAGCTCGATATATCATGACAGGAGTCCATTCTCGCGTCAAGAAAATCATTAGGTTACGACGGTTTTCTGAGGCCGGATCGGAGCATATTACCGTAAGGAAGTGCTCTGCAATTGAGGCAATTGCTTATCCACAGAAGGCGTTACGCGGTATGACCGCGTCCGGGAGGGCGGTCGCTCTCGCAACCGCGAAAGGCCTCTGCCATACTCCGGCGCATCGCACGGGGCGGGGGAAGAGTCATGGCTGAAGTCGCGATCGGCATCGTCGGCGCCGCGGGCCGGATGGGCCAGATGCTGATCAAGCAGGTCGGCGAGACCTCGGGCGCCAAGGTGGTCGCGGCCTCCGAGGCGCCCAACGGGGCCTCCGTCGGCAAGGATGCGGGCGAGCTCGCCGGGCTCGGCAAGCTGGGCGTTCCTATCTCGGGATCCCCGGACCTGGTTTTCGAGCGATCGCAGGTGGTGATCGACTTCACGGTCCCGAAGGCGACGGTCGCCCATGTCGAGCTGGCTGCCGAGCGGGGCACGGCGATGGTGATCGGCACCACCGGCCTTTCGGCCGAGGAGGGCGCCCGGATCAGGGCCGCGGCCGCCAGGGCCCCGATCATGTGGGCCGACAATATGAGCGTCGGGGTGACGCTGCTGGCCGAGCTGGTCCGCAAGGTCGCGGCGACCCTGGACCCGGCCTACGACATCGAGATCGTCGAGATGCACCACCGGCACAAGGTCGACGCCCCCTCCGGCACCGCCCTGCTGCTGGGCCGGGCCGCTGCCGCCGGGCGCAACGTCGACCTCGCCAAGGTCTCGGCCCGCGGCCGCGACGGCATCACCGGCGCCCGCAAGCCCGGCGACATCGGCTTCGCGAGCCTGCGGGGCGGCGACGTGGTCGGCGACCATATGGTGGTCTTCGCCGCCCAGGGCGAGCGGATCGAGCTCGGCCACCGCGCCTCCTCGCGCCAGCTCTTCGCCCAAGGGGCGGTCCGCGCCGCTCTCTGGGTCGCCGATCGCGGTCCCGGTCTGTACTCGATGAAAGACGTGCTCGGCCTCACCACCTGAGATCGATCCCCCCGCGACGTCGAGCCCCCCGATGTCAGTCCTCTCCGCGCCCATCGCCGCCTCGGCCTCGCTCCGCGACGGCGCCTCGATCTGGCTCCGGACGGTCGGGCCCGAGGATCGCGCCTGCATCGCCCGCGGCTTCGAGCGCCTGTCGGCGGCCTCCCGGCTCAGCCGGTTCCTGATGCCGATGCAGCGGCTCGACGGGCCGATGCTCGACTACCTGACCGCGATCGACGGGAGCCGCCACCTGGCCGTCGCCGCCTGCACGGCCCCCGCCTGCACCGACGACGTCGAGCCGGTCGGCCTCGCCCGCTGCGTGCGCCTGGACGGCGAGCCCGACGTCGCCGAGATCGCGGTGACGGTGATGGACCCCTGGCAGCGTCGCGGCGTGGCGCCGGTACTGGTCAGCCAGCTCGCGCGCTGGGCCGACGCGGTCGCGATCAGGAAGTTCCGGGCGCTGTTCGGCTATGACAACCGGGCGATCACGCGGCTGATCGGCGGCGCCGGCATCGCCCTCGTGCCCGACGGCAGCGGCATGCTGCGCGCCGACATCGAGGTCCCTCTTATTCTTAAGATTGGCCTCAGGCTCGCGGCGCCCGCCAGCGCCTGAGCGCCAGCCGCAGCGCATCCGCGACCTCGACCCGCTCGGCCGGCGGCAGGAACTGGCCGATCGCCAGGCTGCGCCCATGGGTCGAAAGCAAAAGCTTGCTGTCGGGACGCGGCGGATCGTCGACGTCGACGCGAAGCCAGTTCGGCTGGAAGCTCCAGTGCTCGGCCCGGCCGTCGATCGCATGGCGGTCGACCGTGAGCTCGGTCTCCGACAGCCGCACGCGCTCGCTCTCGCGCGCCGCCCGGTTGTTCAGCCGGAACGCGAGGTAGAGCAGAGCCACGTCGAGCCCGAGGAACCCCGTCACCGGCCACGCGCCCATGGCGAGGAACACGACGCCGAGCCCGAAGCTCGGCACCGCGGCGATGGCGAGCACGATCGCGAGCCCGCGGCGGGTCAGGCTGCGGTGGGGTCGGAGCCAGGCGTCGAAGTAAAGCGCGGCGGACATGGTGGTTACATGGGAGCCGAAGCAGCCAGGTGCATCAACAAAAGAATGCGGTCGCTCGCTTAGGGCGGACCCCTTCACTATAGCTTGTGGCCCGCGCTCGCGGTTCTTGCGCGCGCGCAGAACGCGGCAGCTTTTCGGCGCAGCGAAGCGCCCGCGCCGGAAAGCGGGAGCGTTATGCCGTCAAGCTCGCGTCGTGAGTTCCGAGCGCAACGAGGCCCGTTGTGCCGGCGAAGAGTCCCACCGCCGTCAGCCGCGTGCCGACTGCCGCGCGAGCAGGAATGCCAGCACACCGGAGGCGAGCCCCCCGAGCCCGGCGAGCTGCCAGTCGTCGGGATGCAGCGGCGCCAGATGCAGCGCGTCCGCGATCGCCGGCACCTGCACGAAGGCCACGACCGAGGCGAGCGCCGCCGCCACGACCAGGATCGACGTCCGCGTGCGCAGGCGGCTCATCGCGGCGGTGATCGCGACGCTGGCGAGGATCAGCACGGCCAGCGCCATCGCCCGGGCGTGCGGAATGTCGTGATCGTCGCCGAGGCTCCGCACATAGCTGAACACGACGAGCGCGGCCGTCACCGCGCCGACGAGAGCGATGAGGCCCCATTCGCGCCAGCCGAAGAAGCGCCAGCGCCGCCGGCTCACCGGCGCCAGGGGGCCTGCCGGCAACTGCTGGAACACCAGGAGAGCGGTCGGATGGATGATCAGCTCGAGCCAGACGATGTGCGCCGGAAGATAGAGCAGCGGATACCCGAGGAAGGGCAGGAGCGCGGCGGTCGCGACGAGCGGAATGTGGATCATCAGCAGGTAGGCGAAGCTGAGACGCAGGTTGCTGAGGAGCTGCCGCCCCTCGGCGATCGCGCGCACGATCGTGCGGAAATTGTCGTCGAGCAGGACGATGGAAGCGACCTCGCGCGCGGTCCGCGTGCCCCGCTCTCCCATCGCGATCCCGATATCGGCGGCCTGGAGCGCGGGCACGTCGTTGACCCCGTCGCCGGTGACGGCGACGATCTCGCCGCCGCTCTGCAGCGCCCGGACGAGATCGAGCTTCATCGCCGGCATCGCGCGCGCGACCACGTCGACATCGTCGAGCGCGTTTCCCGCGATCGTCGCGGCGAGGTCCTCGCCGCGGATGACGCGCGGCGCGCCGCCGCCGATGCCGAGATCGACGGCGATTGCCCGCGCCGTCTCCGGATGATCGCCGGTGATCATGAGGACCCGGATGCCGGCGCCCAGGGCCTGCGCCACCGCCTCGGCCACGCCCGGGCGCACGGGGTCCTCGAAGGCGAGGAGTCCCCGCAGCACAAATCCGCTCCCGGGCTCGTCGCCGCTCCAGGCGGCGGCGTCGAGCTTGCGATCGGCGCAGGCGATGACCTTGTGTCCCGAGGCGGCGAGCTCCTGCGCCCGCGCCTGCCAGAGCCGGCGCTCCGTCTCGTCGGGCGCCGCGAGGTCGAGGATCGTCTCGGGCGCACCCTTCACGGCGCAGAGGAGTTCCCCCAACGCCAGCCGCCGGACCGATGACTCCCGGCGACGATCCTCGGTGAACGGAAACGTCGCCACCGACGTCCCGTCCGTCGGGGAGACGGGCACCGAGGCGAGGATGGCCTGGTCGAGCGGATCCGCGCTGGCGGCGCGCGAGGCGAGGGCGGCGACGCGGCGTACCTCCGCCTCGCTTTCCCCGGCCCGTGATATCGCGTGCGCGAGGCGGAGACGGCCTTCGGTCAGCGTGCCGGTCTTGTCGGAACAGATGCAGGTGACGCGGCCGATATGCTCGACGACGACGGCGCGCCGCACGAGCGCCTGCCGTCGCGCGAGGCGATAGACGCCGACGCCGAGAAAGAAGGTGAAGACGACGGGGAACTCCTCGGGCAGCGCCGCCACCGCCAGCGTCATCGCGCTCACCAGCGCATCGACCAGGCCGCGGCCCTGGACGTAACGCGTCACGGCGAGCCCGAGGCAGACGACCGAGGCGACGGCGACGAGCGCGAGGACCAGCGAAGCGATGGCCCGCTGCAGAGGCGTGCGGTCGGAGGCACCGATCCGTGCGCTGCGTACGATCTGGCCATAGAGCGTCTCGCCGGCGGTGAACAGCACGCAGAGCCGCGCCTCGCCCGTGAGCAGCCGCGTGCCGGCGAGGCCCCAATGGACATCGTCGACCTGCGCGCGTTCGGCGATGCCGGGGATGCCGGCGGTTTCCGCCTTGCGTACCGGCATCGCCTCGCCGGTCAGCGACGACTCGTCGACCTGCAGGCCGCGTCCGGCGAGGATGAGACCGTCGGCCGGAAAAGGCTCGCCCTCGCCGACGACCACCAGATCGCCCGGCACCAGCGCTTCCGACGGCACGACGCGCTCGACCCCGTCGCGCACGACCCGGGCTGTCGTCGCCAGACGGCCGGCCAAGCCTTCGGTCGATGCCTGCGTGCGCCGATGCAGGTAAGCATCCATGCCGACGATCGGGGCGAGCGCGAACGCGAGCACCGCCGCTTCCGCCGTGTCTCCCGCCCAGACGAACAGCAGCGAGGTCGCGACCAGGAACCAGATCATCGGATCGGAGACCGTGCGGCGGACGATGTCGATCCACCCGCGCGACGGCGCGTCGACGATGGCATTGGTTCCGTAGCGCGTCCGCCGCGACGCGACCTCCGTCTCGCTCAGACCGCGCGCGAGATCGGACAGCTCCTGGAGACGCTCGCCGGGCAGCGGCCGCAGCATGCGGAGACCCGCTTCAGCCTGGGCCGTCGGATCGCATCACGTGCCGCGGACGATCAGCACCGAGCACTTGGCGTGACGGACCACCTTCTCGGCATTGGAGCCGATCAGGAAATCGGTCATGCGCGGGCGATGCGCGGCCATCACGATGAGATCGGCGCCGCGCTCCGCAGCGGTGCGCAGGATCTCCTTGTAGATGTCGCCGCGCGCGACGCCGGAGGTCCAGGTCACCTCGGCCGGCATTGTCCGCTCGAGAAGGGCCCGGAGCTCGCCCTCGGCCTTGACCACGACCTCGTCGAAGGTCGCGGCGGCGAAGCGATAATGCTCGATCGCCACCATGTCGGGCAGCACGGTCAGCGCATGCACGGGACAGGCGTTCGACCGTGCCATGGCGGCCGCGGTCGCGAGATGCTTCAGCGACGCCGGCGACTCCCAGAGGTCGACGGGCAGCAGGATCGATTTGAAGGTCGCGGGTGCGCTCACGTCGGATACCCTCCAGGGCGGGTTCGGGAGCATCCTCCCAAAATGCCCGGAGCTTGGCGACTTGTTTCGAGGCTTGCCGCTCAGTCGTTCCTGCCGCGCACCTGGCGCCACGCAGCCTTGATCGCATCGGCCGTCTTCACCGCATCGGCCTCGGTCGTGGCGTGGTTGCTGACCGAGATCCGCATCACCCATTTGTCGCGCCACCGGGAGCCGCCGGCGAAGGCGATGCCGTCCTTCTGCAGCTGCGCGATCGTCGCCAAGGTCTTCTGGTCGTCGTCGCCGAAGCGCAGCACCGCCTGGTTCAGCACGACCTTGTTGAGCACCGCGATGCCGGCTTCCTCGGCCGACCTGTCCGCGATCAGCTTCGCCAGGCGGCAGTGACGCTCGACCATCTCCGCGATTCCGGCACGGCCGAAATGCTTGAGCAACGTCCATGTCGCGAAGCCCCGCGCGCGGCGCGAGAGCTCGGGCACGTAATGCGTGGGATCGCGCTCGCCCTCGGCGACCGGCGGCAGGTAGCTGGCGCCGAACGCCATCGCGCGGCGATGCGCTTCCGGATCGCGCACGATGGCGAAGCCGCAGTCGTAGGGCGTCTGCAGCCACTTGTGCCCGTCGGTCGCCCAGGAGTCGGCAAGCTCGACACCTTTGGTCAGATGCGCGCGGCCGGGCGCCCCATTGCCCCAGAGGCCGAAGGCGCCGTCGACATGCACCCAGGCGCCGTGACGCTTGGCGATCGGCGCGATCTCGTCGAAGGGATCGGAGGCGCCGGTGTTGATCTGCCCGGACTGGGCCATGACGATGCAGGGACCTTTGCCGGCGTCGAGCGCACGCGCCAGCGCGTCCGGCCGCATGCGGCCTTCCGCGTCGGTCGCGATCCGGATCACGCGCTCATGGCCGAGACCCAGAAACTGCAGCGCCGACATCGCCGACACATGCGCGTCCTCGCCGACCGCGACGCGGATCTCCGGCGCGCCGAACAGCCCCTTGGCCTCGACGTCCCAGCCCAGGCGCCGCAGCACCTCGCTGCGCCCGGCAGCGAGCCCGACGAAGTTCGCCATCGTGGCGCCGGTGCAGAAGCCCACCGACGATCCCTGAGGCAGACGCAGAATGTCGACGAGCCACCTGCCCGCGACCGCCTCGGCGGCCGAAGCCGCTGGTGCGGCCATGTGGTTGCCGACATTCTGTCCCCACGCCGAGACCAGCCAGTCGGCCGCGACGCCGGCCGGATGCGACCCGCCGATCACCCAGCCATAGAAGCGCGGCCCCGTCATCGCATGCAGCCCGCCCTCGGCGAGCCGCATCATTTCTTCCAGCGCGTCTTCCGACGATGTGCCGCTCTCAGGCGTCGGTGCATCCCACATCGCCAGCGCCTCGCCGTAGCTCATGTCCGGCCGCTGCGCGCGCTCGGCAATGCCGCGCCTGAACGTCAGCGCCTCTTCCGCCGCCCGGCGGAACAGCGTCTCGGGATCGTCGTCGCGTGTGATCGTCATGGTGTCCGTCCCAGCAGCCGGAGGGAGGCTAGCCGATCGGTCGGGACTAGCCTATGTCGCCCGGGGGCCAGGGTCGCGCGGACAGCGCCCAAGCGTCGCATTGGACAAGACAGAAAATTCGTTCACCCTTGCCTGGCGTTTCCCATCGAGATCCATCGACAGGAGGCAAGCCGAACATGTCCGAGCATCTCTCGCCCGCCGAAGTCGCCCGCTACGAACGCGAGGGCTATCTCTTCCCCTTCGAGGTGATGAGCGCCGCGGAGACGGCGGAGGCGCGCCGTCGGATCGAAGCCTTCGAGCGCAAGCTGGGCGGCCCGCTGCCGAAGGAACTCCGCCACAAGCCGCATCTCTACTCGTCGACCATCGACGCGATCGTGCGCTCGCCCCGCATCCTCGATCGGGTCGAGTCCCTGCTCGGGCCGCACATCCTGTGCTGGGAGTCCGTCCTGTTCATCAAGGAGGCGAAGGATCCCGCCTTCATCTCCTGGCACCAGGACGTGACCTATTGGGGTCTCGAGCCCTACGACATCCTGACGGCGTGGGTCGCGCTGTCGCCCTCGACCCGCGCCAGCGGCTGCATGCGCGTCCTGCCCGGATCGCATGTCGGCGAGATCGCGCCGCATAAGGACACCTTTGCGCCCAACAACATGCTGTCGCGCGGCCAGGAGATCCAGGTCGAGGTCGACGAGGCCAAGGTGGTCGACATCGAGCTGCCCCCGGGATCGATGTCGCTGCACCACGTCAAGATCGCGCATGGCTCCGACCCCAACACCGCCGACGACCGCCGCATCGGGCTGGCGATCCGCTACATCCCCACGCGCGTGCGGCAGGCCGTCGGCGCCGGCGACACCGCCACACTCGTGCGCGGCGTCGACCGCTACCGCCACTTCTCGGCCGAGCCGCGCGCAGAGGGGGACTTCACCGACGCGGGGCTCGCCGCCCAGGACCGCCTGCGCAAGGAGCGCATGGCGATCCTGATGCGACCGACGGCCCCGCCTGCCTCTACCCCAGCGACTTGACGAAATTCGGCAGCCACAGCGCGACCTCCGGGAACAGCAGCACGACCAGAAGCCCGATGATCTGGAGACCGATGAAAGGCACCAGCGAGCGGAAGATGTGGTCGAGGCTGATCTCGGGCGGCGTCACGGACTTGAGATAGAACGCGGCCTGCCCGAACGGCGGCGACAGGTATCCGACCTGCATGTTCATGTTGAACAGGACGCCGAACCAGATGAGGTCGAAGCCCAGCGCCTGGATCGTCGGTGCGAAGATCGGCATGGTCAGCAGCATGATGGAGAACCAGTCCATGAAGCAGCCGAGCATGAGCAGGATGCCCATCATCACCAGGACCACGCCGAGCGGCGGCAGCGGCAGGCCCGTCATCAGCGTCTTCAGATAGGTGATGCCGCCGAGAAGGTTGTAGACGCCGACCATCGCGTTGGCGCCGATCGTCAACCAGATCAGCAGGCCGCACGTCGACATCGTGGTGTACAGGGACTCCCTGACCATCCTCACGTTGAGGGTGCCCCGGATGGCGGCCGAGACCATGACGCCGGCAACGCCGAGCGCGGCGGCCTCGCTGACCGAGGCGAGCCCGGAATAGATGCTGCCGAGCACCGAGAAGATGATGAACAGCGGCAGAAGGACCTTCTTCAGCGCCGCCAGCTTCTGGGTGAACGGGATGTTGCGGACCTCGGGCGGCGCCGGCGGGCCAAGGCTCGGATCGATCGCGCAACGCACCAGCACATAGACCATGTAGATGCCGGCCAGCATCAGGCCGGGAATGGTCGAGGCGAGGAACAGGTCGCCGATCGAGGTCGAGGTGGTGAGGCCGTAGAAGACCAGCACCAGGCTCGGCGGAATCATAACGCCGAGCGAACCGCCGGCACAGACGACGCCGATCGCGAGCTTGGAGTCGTAGCCGAGGCGCAGCATCTGCGGCAGCGCCACCAATCCCAGCAGGATGATCTCGCCGCCGATGATGCCGGTCATCGCCGCCATGACCGACGCGGCGATCAGCGTCATCACGGCGACGCCGCCGGGCAGGCCGCCGGCCCAGATCTTCAGCGCGTCGTAGAGGTCGTGGGCGACCCCCGACTTGTCCAGGATCGACGCCATGAGAAGGAACATCGGCACCGACAGCAGCACATAGGAGTTGACGAAGCTGTAGGTGCGGAAGGTGACGATCGACAGCGCGTCGATGTCGCGGAACACGACGCAGAAGATCACCGCGATCAAGCCGGTGGCGAAGCCGATCGGCATGCCGATGCCGATGATGAGCACGACGAAGCACGCCAGCATCAGCAGCGAGATCGTCTGGATCGACGGATTGAAGTCGCCGTTCCAGAGCCAGTCGAGCGGGTGGATCGGCGACAACCCGTCCTCGTTGGCGAAGCGCTGGCCCAGCGCGGCGAGCTGGTCGTCGCTGCCGAGCATCGCCGCGAGATAGAGCGCGAACACGGCGGCGACGGCAAAGGCGAGCCAGACGACCCGCGGGACCCGTCCGAGCTCCCGCAGGACCTCACGGAGGTTCGAGAGGCCCTGGGCGATCATCAGGAGGATGCCGAGGAGCATCGTCACCTTGACGACGACCGGCGTCGGCTTGCCCCAGGCCGAGCCGCCTACTTCCCAATCGACGACGGCCGTGTGCGCGAGGCGGAAGGCAAGCCAGGCGAAGGCGAAGAAGTAGATCAGGGTCCCGGCATAGCCGACGGCATCGCAAACCAGCTTGAGGTGCGGCGGATAGCGGTCGAACAGCGCGGTGATCTGGATGTGCTCGCGCCGCTGCAGCGCGTACGAGCCGCCGATCAGGAAGGCGACGGCGATCGCGGTGGTGACGACGTCGTAGACCCAGACCGTCGGAACCGAGATCACGTCGCTGGAGACGTCGTAGATGGTGACGGCGATCGAGATCGCATAGGCGAAGCTGGCGATGCGCGCGAGATGGTAGGTCAGCCGGTCGATCGCGTTCCTGGGCCTGGTGTCGACGGACGCCATGCCGGGCGGTGCTGCTGCCGCTTCGCTCATAACCTCTCCTTTGGCCTGGACCCGGCCGACCTCACGACGAAAAGCGCCGCCCGTCCCGGGCTGATCCGGGAGAACGGGCGGCGCTATGCCGGGTTGGCTAGAGCTTGCCGAGGGACTTGAGGAACGCGACCTGGCTCTCGTAGATCTCCTTGGCGAGCGGGCTCTTGGTCGACCAGCTTTCCCAAACGCCGCGCGCGATCACGCGGAGCTCCGCCTTCTCCTTCTCGCCCCAGGTGACCAGCGTCTCGGGATTGCGCTTGGCCGAAGCCTTGCGGTCCTCGAGCTCCTGGCTCATCCAGGTCGAGAGCGACCATTCCTCGACGGCAGCGGTGATCGCGGCGCGCTGCTCGTTGGTGAGCGCGTTCCACTTGGACTTCCGGATCAGGAAGTCGACCGAGTTCATCGAGTGGATGCCGGGATAGATCGCATACGGCGCGATGCGGTTGTAGCCGGCCTCGTCGTTGACCGAGAGCGTGCCCCAGTCGGTCGCCTCGATCTTGCCGGTGTCGAGGGCGGTGTACACTTCGGTGCCGGGCATCACCGAAACGGCGGCGCCGAGCTTGGCGAAGATCTCGGCCGGGATGCCGTCGGGCGAGCGCATCTTGACGCCCTTGAAGTCGGCGATCGAGCGGATCGGCTTCTTCGACGGGATGGATTCGAGACCCAGGATCACCGGGCCGAGGAACACCGCGTCCCACCGGGCCGCGATCTTGTTCATGATCTCGCCGCCGCCGCCCTGGCGATACCACATGATCAGGTGCAGCGGGTTGTCGTAGCCTGCCGTCAGGTCCCAGAACGCCGCCGCCGGCTCCTTGCCGCCCTGGTAGGCCATGGTGCCGACGGCGCCGTCGAGCAGGCCCGACTTCACCGCATCAGCGGCATCGGCGGCGGAGACGATGGTGCCGACCGGCAGCGTCTCGATCTGGACCGTGTTCCGGGTCGCGTCCTTCACCCGCTGGGCGAACTTCTCGAATTCCTTGTGGATGACCGTGTTCGGTCCATAGAGGCCCTGGACCTTCCATTTGTGCTGCTGCGCCTGCGCGGTGCCGGCGAGGAGCCCCACCGCCGTCACGATCGAAAGCAGCCACGTCGCCCGCTTGAGTGATGCCATCTGCGTTTCCCCTCGTTGTCGGACTCGCGTTGCTCACAAGCCCTGTGGGGTCGATCAGAGGCCAGTTTCCGAGGGTCGTCAAGCGAGCCGGGTTCACCCGACCTCGACGTCCTCCCAGAAGCCGAAGCGGTCGGTGACTTGGCGCATCTTCGGCTGGGGGCGTTCGTAGTTCCAGGCGGCGCGTTCGTGGGTCTTGCCGTCCACGATCACGTCGTAGAACTGGACGCCGTGCGGGCATTCGAGGTCGTCCTCGGTGCGCGGCGTCTTCTTGAGCCATTCCATCGTCACCGACGACCGTGGAAAGTAGGCGTAGCCGCCTACTTCCACGATGTCGGTGCTCTCGGCGACGGTGCGTCCGTCGACGGTGGCTTTCATCCAAGCCTCCTTACTTCTTCGGCTTGATCTCCGTGCGGCTCTCGAGCGCGCGCTCGACGTCCGAGCGCTTCAGGCTGACGGTGTGATAGGTGCCGTCGATGAAGGCGTCGAACTGGTCGCGGTAGTGCGGGTTGCCCGGCACGCCCGAGTTGCCGATGTTCTGCACCGCGCGGAACGAGTTCGGCTTCGCGAAGTCGACAATGATCCGGTACTCCGCACCCGACGACGCCGCATGCGGCGGCAGCTCGCCGCCCATGTTGCGCACCGTGTGCGAGCCGCCGTCGGCCGCGCGCGGGCCGATATCGAAGGTCTTGGTGTTCTGCGCGGTCGACAGCGGGTGCTTCCAGTGCGCGATGTGGATCGCGCCCCAGTTCCACTTGCTCCGGTCCTTGCCGAGCCGCTTCTCCAGCGTCGCCACCGCCTGCTTCGCCGACTTCTCGGCCTCGGCCGCGGCGCTGCCCTTCCGGAAGTACCTGGCCGCCGGCTTCGCCAGCACGTGGCAGGCGAGGTTGGTCTGCTGCATCGTCAGGTCCAGCAGGCGGTCGGGCATGTACTCGGCGACGACGCGGCGCTGCCAGTGGAACATGAAGGTCTCGAACACGGTCGGTGCAATCGAGCCCAGCGTGTACTCGTAGTCCCAGCCCTTGAGCGCCTGGGCGATTTCCTTCGCCTCCTTCGACTTCGCACCCGCCAGCGTCTTCAGGATGCCCGGCACAACGCGCTCGGCACGCACGCTCTTGACGTCGTTCTGCAGCTCGATGGACCTGGCCGTGTCCCAGCCCTTCTTGGCGAAGACCTGGTTGATGCGGATGCCGCGATGCGCCTGCGAGTAGGCGCCGTAAATCACCTCAGGATAGTTCGGCGGCACGATGCGCTGGTTGGCGCTGGCCACGTAGCCCCGCTTCGGGTTGTAGCTGTAGGGCAGCTTCTCGAACGGGATGTGGCCCTTCCAGCGATCCTGCGGGTTGTTGGCATCGCGCAGGCCGTGGGTCACGCGGCCGCGCAGCGGCACGCGGCCGGCCATCTGGTAGCCGACATTGCCCTTGTTGTCGGCGTAGACGAAGTTGAACACGGTGCCGGCCCAGTCGCGCAGGTTCGCGCGGAACTCCTTGAAGTTCTTCACGCGCGAGAGGTTGATCGAGGCGCGCATGTCGTCGAGATGCTCGAGGCTCGACCAGCGGAGCGAGATCGGCGCGTGGGTGCGCGGATCGTCGACCAGGGTCACGAGGTCGTTGACGATCGGCCCGCGGATGGTCGAACGCACGACCAGCTTCTTCGCCGCGCCGCCCTTGACCTGGATGGTCTCGGTGCGGGTCTCGAAGTCGCGCCAGGTGTCGCCGTCGAGGTAGCGCTTCGGGTTCTTCTTGTCGACCTGCTCGCGATAGAGGTCGCGGGTGGACGCCATGTTGTTGGTGATCGCCCAGGCGACCGTGCCGTTCGATCCCCACCAGAGACCGGGGAAGCCCGGATGGCCGGCGCCGGCGGCATCGTCTTCCGGCCCGTGCACGCCGTATTCCCACCAGCTCGACGGCACCCAGAACGGCTGGTGCGGGTCGCCGGCGAGCACGGCCTTGCCGCCCTTGGTGATGCGGCCCGAGGAGGCCCAGTTGTTCGAGCCGGTCTGGTCGTCGGAGCCCGCCATCAGCGAGCCGCCGTCCGGCAGCACCACGTGCTCGGCCGCTTCCGGCGTCAGGTAGATCTCGCGGAACTGCTCAGGGAGAAGCTTCGCCGCCTCGGCCGCGGTGAGCCGATCGATGCGCCCGTTCAGCGACCACCAGAAGCCGCGCGCGATCGCGATCAGGTCCGAGACCTTGAACTCTTCCGGCTGGTAGCCGAGCACCTTGAACTCGGGCGGGAGGCGCCGGCCGAAGATCTCGATCTGCCGGTTGATGCCGGCGACGTAGGCCGCGAGCTCCTCGTAGGTCTTGCCGTCGAGCTTCGCGGTCTCGTCGACGGCGATGCGGTCGAGGCCGAGCGTGCGATGCGCGATGTCGTAGTTGAGATAGGCGGCGCCCAGGACCTCGGCCTGGCGGCCGAGCGCGCGTCGGCGCAGCCGGTCCATCTGCCAGAGCCGGTCCTCGGCGGCGGCGAGGCCGAGCCCGAAGAAGAGGTCGTCGGTGCGGTTCGCATAGATGTGCGGGATGCCCGAGCGGTCGCGCAGGATCTCGACCTTGCCTTTGACCGCGCCGGTGACGCGCGAGGTGGAGGGACGGGCGGAAGCAGCTTTGGCCATCGGAGATCCTTGGGGGACGGAAGAGGAGAGAGGCGTACCCTGTGCTTCTCCTCTTCAACGCGCAAGCGGATCGCGGCTGAATTGAAATGCGCGGCCGCGCCGTCGTGCCCCCTCTCCCGCGTCACCATCGTGTCCCCTCTCCCGGCGCTCTTGCGACGGGGGAGGGTTAGGGTGGGGGCCGCGCGTCAGCGCGGTGGAAGGTGAGTTCAGACTCCGCGGTCACCCTCGCTTCGCTCGGGCCCCCACCCCGTCCCTCCCCCGCGTACGACGCGGGAGAGGGGGCAAGAACTTGAGGAGAGGGTTCCAACTCACCGCCCCCGCTCGAACCACGTCATCCCGTCCTCGGTCGCGATCGCGTCCATCGGGATGTCGTGGGGCTGCGGGTGGATGGTCGGGAGGCGGGTCTGGGCGTAGCCGACGCCGATCGCGATCGGGCGCGGCGAGAGGGCGGCGAGGGTGCGGTCGTAGTAGCCGCCGCCATGGCCGAGCCGGTATCCGGCATCGTCGTAGCCGACCAGGGGGACGAACAGCAGCGTCGGCAGCACGATGCTGCCCGGCCTCGGCACCGGAATGTCCCAGATGCCGCGCTCCATCGCCACGCCCGGGTACCAGTCGCGGAACTCGACCGGGTGCGCCTTCTGCACCACCGCCGGCAGCGCCGCGGTCGCCCCCGCCGCCAGCAGCTCGCGCAGGAAGCCGCGGAGGTCGAGTTCGCCCTTGAACGGCATGTAGAAGCCGACGCGGTGGCCGGCGAGGTCGGGAACGTCGCGGAGCCTGGCCACCACGCGGTCGCGCACCCGCTCGCGCTCCTCGCGGGCCAAGCCCGAGCGATAAGCGATCAGCTCGGCCCGCTTCTCGCGCCGCCACGCCTTGATCTCGGGCCAGTCCATCGTCATGGCGCCCTCATCTAACGACGGGAGCGGAGCCGGGAAAAGCGCTCAGGGCCGGGGTGCGCGCAAGCATCGCAGGCCTGCGGGTCGCCGTTGTCGGCGTGCGGGCGACCCCTTATAGAGTGCGGGCGAAATTTCCGGGTCGGAGACCAGTTCCCATGGGCAGAATCCTTTCCTCGCTTCCGAAGGGCCAGAAGGTCGGCCTCGCCTTCTCCGGCGGGCTCGACACCTGCACCTCGCTCGCCTGGATGCGCGAGCACGGCGCGATCCCCTTCGCCTATACGGCGGACCTGGGCCAGCCGGACGAGACCAACGTCCAGGACATCCCCGACGTCGCGATGAAGCACGGCGCCGAGAAGGCCCGCCTGGTCGATGCGCGCCAGCAGCTCGTGCACGAGGGCCTGGTGGCGATCGCCTGCGGCGCCTTCGACATCTCGACCGCCGGCAAGACCTACTTCAACACCACGCCGCTGGGACGCGCGGTCACCGGCACGATGCTGGTCGATGCGATGAAGGCCGACGGCGTCAACATCTGGGGCGACGGCTCGACCCACAAGGGCAACGACATCGAGCGCTTCTATCGCTACGGCCTGCTGCGCAACCCGGACCTGCAGATCTACAAGCCGTGGCTCGACCGCGCCTTCGTCGAGGAGCTCGGCGGCCGCGCGGAGATGAGCGCGTGGCTGAACGCCCGCGGCTTCGCCTACAAGATGAAGCCCGAGAAGGCCTACTCGACAGACTCCAACATGCTGGGCGCGACCCACGAGGCGAAGGAGCTCGAGCAGCTCGACTCCTCGATCCGCATCGTCGAGCCGATCATGGGCGTGCGCTCGTGGGACCCGAAGGTCGACGTGAAGGCCGAGACCGTCTCGGTCCGCTACCACGAGGGCATGCCGGTCGCGCTCAACGGCACGGAGTACAAGGATCTGGTCGCGCTGATGCTGGAGGCGAACAGGATCGGCGGGCGCCATGGGCTCGGCATGTCCGACCAGATCGAGAACCGCATCATCGAGGCGAAGAGCCGCGGCATCTACGAGGCGCCCGGCATGGCGCTGATGCACATCGCCTATGAGCGGCTGGTCTCGGGCATCCACAACCAGGGCACGATCGACAACTACCGCACGCTCGGCCGCCGCCTCGGCCGGCTGCTCTACGAGGGTCGCTGGTTCGACCCGCAGTCGATGATGCTGCGCGATACGCTGCGCCGCTGGGTGGCGACGCCGATCACCGGCGAGGTGACGATGGAGCTCCGCCGCGGCGACGACTACTCGATCCTGAACACGACCAGCCCGAACCTGACCTACGCGCCGGAGCGGCTGACGATGGAGAAGGGCCAGGGCGAGTTCACGCCCGAGGACCGCATCGGCCAGCTGACCATGCGCAACCTCGACATCGTCGACTCCCGCGGCAAGCTCGAGCTCTACGCCGACATCGGCATGCTCGGCATCGACAAGAGCACGGGCCCGAAGCTGCTCGAATAGGCGGCTAGTCGCCAGCCGGAAGGTGGCGCTCGCCGCGGCGGAGCATCACGCCGCGGCTGGAGGCGATGCCGAGCTCCAGGCTCTCCGCGATCTTCTTCGCGCGGAAGACGAAGTGCGCCGCGGCCTCGGGCGGGCACACCGCCTCGGCGGTCTCCTGGAACAGCCCGAGCCAATGATCGAAGTGCCGCGCGTCGACCGGCAGCGGTGCGTGCATGCGCATCGGCTGGCCCGAATAGCGCCCGGTCAGGAGCACGACCGAGGACCAGAACGCGCACATGCGCTTGAGATGCGGCTCCCAGTCCTTGATCCGTGTGTCGAAGATCGGACCGAGGATCGCGTCCTCGCGGATACGCGCATAGAAGGCGCGGACCAGGCGCTCGATCATCGCCTCGTCGATGCCGGTTTCGGCGGCGACGGACTCCGTGATCTGGATGCGGCGCTCGTTCATGGAGCCAATCTAGTCCCCGAGACCTCGCCCTTCACCCGGGTGCGCCGATAGACCGCAGCCACGACAGCATGCTCGCCTACTTCGCCAGCGGGTCCGGCCTCAGCTGGAAGTGCACCACGCGCGGCTTCGAGCCCTTGCCGCCTTCCATGAGCCAGGGCGTGCGATCGCCCGACGTGGTCCAGAGCCCGCGACCCTTCCAGCCGGCATCCGGATCGTCGATGCGGCCGTCGAAGCCCTTGGCGTAGAATCCCAGCGGATAGGGCACGCGCAGCACGACCATCCTGCCGTCCTTGAGCGCGACGATGCCGTCGTTGAGGTTGCCGGTCGACATCGGCACGTTGTCGCCGAGGCCGAAGGTGTTGTGCTGGTCGACCCAGGTGTAATAGCTCGACTCCGCCGAGTTCTCGCCGATGCCCTGGAAGCCCGGGCCCGGGTACTGGTGGTAGGTCCAGCCCTCGGGGCAGTGGTCGCCGGTCGCGGTCGGCCCGTTCAGCACCTTGCATTTGCGGCGATCGAAGCTGCCGAGATGGCCGCTCGCCATCGACACCCAGACGACACCGTTCCGGTCGATGTCGCCGCCGCGGATGCCGAAGCCCGGCGCCGGCGGGAAGTAGACTTCCGAGAGCGCGGTCGATGGCGGGTTCGGGCCGGGATCGACGCGGATCACCGCGCCAGGACGCCCGCCCGGGCCGAAGGCCGCCTGCGCGCCCCAGATGGAACCGTCGACCGGGCTCGGCATCACCGCGTAGAAGCCGCCGCCGTAGCGCTTGTCCTTCGCCGGATCGAGCGGCTGGTCCGGCTCGACATAGTCGTCGCGCCGGCCGTTGCCGTTGGTGTCGAGCACGAACGCGGTCCAGCCCTGTGCGGCTTCCACGTCGCCGGTCTCCTCCAGCTTCTTCGAGTTGATCCAGCCCACGACCGGCCCGCCGCCCGAGGTCCACAGCGTGTCGTCGGCGTCGTAGCCGAACTGCAGGTGATGCGTGCCGAAGCAGGTGTCGACGAAGCGGTAGGCCATCGTCGTCGGATCGAGGATCGTCACCTGCCGGTTGGTGCGCTCCAGCGGGAACAGCTTCGCCGACGGATGTTCCGAGCCCTTCCTGCAGAAGGCCGGGTTCTCGGCCTCGCGGAAGCGCGCGGCGAACCACACCTTCCCGTTCCGGTCGAACATGCCGTTGTGGTTGTTGGTCGTGGTGTCCCAGATCTTTTCCTCGCCCCAGTAGGGCGACGGCGCCAGCACCGTGTCGCTTGCCGCATGGCCGGGGCCGAGCGCTTCCTTGGTGCCGTCCTTCACCGGCGCCTTGAAGCCCGAGGGCGTATGCGTCGTCGGATCGAGGATCGGGAACACGTCGCCCGCATATTCCGGCGAGCCGTAGAGCTTGCCGTAGGAATTGACCGTGGGCACGCGCCGGTCCGAGGCGATCAGGTCGTGCAGGTACTTCTTCTCGTCGCCCCATTCCCACGAGGTGACGACGATGTTGCGCTCGACGCCTTCGGGGCGCTTCGGCTTGGTCGCCGGCAGCTCGCCCTTGGCGATGCGCTCGGTCCAGTCGGCGAAGTACTTGAACGGCGCGCCGCCGAGATTGCCGGCGAGCTGGTTGACCATCTGCTCGCCCGCCTGGCCCGACTGCACCCGGCGGATCCACGCATCCTCGTGGTTCGCGAACTTGCCGAGCGACTCCTGGAAGGTCCGCGTCGAGAGCTGCCCCAGCTGATGGCAGCCGACGCAGCCGTTGCTCTTCATCGCCATCAGCCAGCCGGCGCGCGTCACCCCGTCGGGGATGTCGCCCTTGCCGCCGAACTCCGACTCCGGTGGGATCTTCAGCATCGAGTACCAGTAGATCGCCGGATAGACCTTCGCCGCGGTCTTCTCGTCCGGCGCCGCGGTCGCGCTCAGCGCCAGGCTGCGGCCACGCTCGGCCGTTCGCCGGGCGGAGTCGACGAGCCCGTAACCGCGCACCCAGATCGAGTACGTCGCCTGCGGCAGGTCGGGGATCAGGTAGCGCCCCTGGTCGTCGGTGACGACGATGCGCGCGAACTTCGTGGGAAGCCCCTCGGCCTCGGCGATCACCCAGACGCCGGCCTCGGGCCCGCTCGGCCCGGTGACGATGCCGGCGATGTCAGTCGGGCCGGGCTCGGGCGCCTGCGCGAGAGCCGTCGATGCGGACAACGCGGCGACGAGCGCGAGCAGCGAACGAAAGGTCATGGGATGGCTCCTGCCAGGAAACCCGGCATCGATGCTGCGCCAGCGGGTGTGCGCGTACAAGGCGCGCCCGTTCATGTCTCAGCAAACTCACGACGTTCTGAAGCGACGCACCTCGTCCCCCTCCCTCGGCTGCGGAGCAGACGGGGGAGGGTTGGGGTGGGGGCATGGCTCGGTCTCCGCCTCATGCGCATTCCATCCGCGTCGAGCCAGCGCCCCCACCCCGTCCCTCCCCCGCGTACGACGCGAGGGAGGGGGCACGGTGGCGACGAAGCGAGAGGGTTCTGAAAAATCGTCTACACTCGCCCCGCCTTCCCTCCTTGAGATCCTCCATGACCGACATCACGCGCATCCCGAACAAGACGCTGCCGAGCAAGTCCTCGGTCGCGATCTATCGCCTTCCCGGCGGCGGCGGCTTCCTCTGGGCGGTCGCGACCTCGCCCGACAAGTCGCTCGACATCGCCGGCCAGACGCTGGGCGCGCTCGGGGTGATCGACCGCTATCTCAAGGATGCCGGTCTCGACCGCACGCGCATCGTCAAGGCGGAGATCGTCGTCACCGACCACGACAACAAGCCGGCCTTCGATCGCGCCTGGGCGTCCTGGATGCCGGACGGGTTCGGGCCCGTGCGCTCCTTCGTCGAGTCCGTGATGCCGGAAGGCGACCTGGTCGAGATCATCATCACCGCGGCGCTGCCCGCCTGAGGATCGCCTGCCTGATGCTTCACCGCGACAGCCGTCTTCTCGTCCTGCTGCTCGGATTGCTCACCGCGGTCGGGCCGTTCACCACCGATACCTATCTTCCCTCGATGCCGGCGATCCGCGAGCACTTCGCGGTCGACATGGGCACCGTGCAGTTGACGCTCAGCCTCGCCTTCCTCGGCGGCGCGGTCGGCCAGCTCTTCTACGGGCCGCTGTCAGACCGCTTCGGCCGCCGGCCGCTGCTGATCGCGGGCCTGGCGCTGTACGTCGCCGCGTCCGCCGCCTGCATGTTCGCGCAGTCGATCGAGCAGCTGATCGCGGCCCGCTTCCTCCAGGTGTTCGGCTCGATCTGCTGCCCGGTGCTGGCGCGCGCGATGGTGCGCGACCTGCACGAGCGCGAGGCGGCGGGCCGCATGCTGGCGCTGATGGGCATGGTGCTGTCGATCGGCCCGATCCTGGCGCCGATCATCGGCGGCGTGCTGCAGGCGCATTTCGGCTGGCGCGCGAGCTTCGTGTTCGTCACCGCCTACGGTCTTTCGCTGCTGGTCCTGGTGACGATGTTCCTCGGCGAGTCCGTGCACGAGAAGGACACCCAGGCGCTCCGGCCGAGCCGCATCCTGCAGACGGCGACCACGCTGCTGAAGAGCCGCGTCTTCGTCGGCTACATGCTGATCAACTGCTGCCTCTTCGGCGGGCTCGGCGCCTATCTCTCCGGCATCGCCTTCGTCGTGATCCAGGTGCTCGGCATCCCGCCCGCCTATTTCGGCGCGGTGTTCGGCGTCATCGCGGTCGGCGCGCTCTCGGGTTACACGGTTTCGGGTCGGCTCAGCACGCGCTTCGGCCTCGACCGCACGCTCGAGATCGGCACCTTCGGTGTCGCGATCGGCGGCGCCCTCCTCGCGCTCTTTGCCTTCTCGGGCATCGCGCATGTGGCGACGCTGATCGGCCCGATGATGATCTTCATGTGCTTCTTCTCGATCTCGGGCCCGCAGGCGATCGCCGGCGCGTTGACTCCGTTCCCCAAGGTCGCCGGCACCGCCTCGTCGCTGATCGGCTTCTTCCAGTCGCTGACCAGCGCCACGCTCGGCATGGGCGTCGCACTCGCCTTCGACGGCACGCCGCGCGCGCTCGCGGGCTTCGTCTGCCTGATGGGCCTGGCGACGCTCGCCTCGTATCGCCTGATCATCCGCCGGATCCCGGAATCCGAGCGCCGGCACGTCCACGTCTGACGGCTCAGCCGATCAGCGCCGTATCGCTGCCGGCGCGATCTGCCGGGAAGATCAGCGTCACCTTGGTGCCGACGCCGACGGTCGAGGCGATCGCGATCTCGCCGCCATGCAGCTCGATCAGCGCCTTGGTGATCGCCAAGCCTAAGCCCGAACCTTCAAAGCGTCGGGTCAGCACGTTGTCAACCTGGTCGAAGGGACGGAAGCAGCCGGCGATGTTCTCCGGCGCGATGCCGATGCCCGAGTCCTCGACCGCGATCGTCAGGCGCCCGTCCTTCACCGCGATCGAGATTCCGACGGTGCCGCCCGGCAGCGTGAACTTGATCGCGTTCGAGAGCAGGTTGAGCAGCATCTGGCGGACCGCGCGCTGATCGGCGGTGAGGCTGGGAAGGCCGGGTGCGAGAGCCACATCGAGCGAGAGCTGCTTCTCGGCCGCGGCCTTCTCGACCAGACGCAGGATCTGCGGCACGAACACCGGCAGGTCGATCTCCGCCTCGCGCAAGGTCATCTTGCCGGCTTCGATCTTGGAGAGGTCGAGCACGTCGTTGACGAGCTCGAGCAGATGCCGGCCGCTCACCAGGATGTCGCGCACATAGCCGGCGTAGCGCGGCGGCTCGATCGCGCCGAACATGCCCTGCGACATCATCTCGGAGAAGCCGATGATCGCGTTCAGCGGCGTGCGCAGCTCGTGGCTGACGCGCGCCAGGAACTCGGTCTTGCTCTGGTTCGCTTCCTCGGCACGCTGCTTGGCCTCGATGAGCTGCGTGTTCAGGCGCGAGAGGTCGGCCGCCTTCTCGCGCAGCGACTGCTCGTCCCACGGCGTGTCGGCGAGCGCGGTCGACATCACGAGCAGGCAGATGCGGCGTCCGTCATGCGTGCCAATGCCGGCGCCACGCAGGATGCGCGGCTCGATGCGGCCGTCGCGCCGGAGCGTGATGCCGATCGGCACGGTGCCCGGCCCGTCGATCACATGCGCCAGGAGCTCGACGACTTCCTCGGGAGTCTCGGCGACCAGGTCGAACAGCGAGCCTGATCCGCCATGGGCGCCGAGCGCAACGGCCGCCCGGGCATTGGCGGCGAGGATCGCCGCATCGCCGTCGACGACGATCGCCGGCTCCCGGTGCAGATCGACCAGTGGCCTCAGCGAGGTCGCGACCGGCGAGCCGGAACGGAAAGGTGGGGTGCTCAAGGCTTTGATCTATTTAGGGACCAGAACCAACCGAAGGTAGCATGATCGGCCGGCTCCACCCATCACGCCTTCGCCAGTCTCGCCCTCGAATGGTTAATGGATGGTTTACGGCAGGGCACGGACCCCGGCCACGGGACAGGCGGGGAGGAATCCGAAGAACGTGCCCGTCAGTGCCGGTCGATGAGGTGGAGGAAGGACCCGAAGACGGAACCTCGGCGGCGGCCGAGGGAGCCCAGGTCGCGGCCCCGGGCGTCGGCGGCCCGGAACAGGGGATCGCCGGCGCCGCCGGTCTCCGACGCATAGTGGAACTCGTGGCCGCGGAAACGCGCGCCGACGGCCCCGAGCGGCGTCGGCGCGGCGCTCTCGATCTCGCGATATCCCAGGTGCAGCTTCCGCACGGCGAACGACGTCTCGACCGGCAACAAGCCGGCCATCTCATGGCGCGCACCCGACGCATCGACCAGGCCCTGGCCAAGGGCCATGTAGCCGCCGCACTCGCCGTAGACCGCCGCCCCGCGCGCGGCCGCCTCGGCGAGGCCGTGCTTCCAGCACGCATTCGCCGCGAGCGTGCCGGCATGCAGCTCCGGATATCCGCCGGGCAGGAATACCGCGTCGGCCGAAGCATCCGGCGCTTCGTCCGCGAGCGGCGAGAACGGCAGGATCTCGGCGCCGGCCTTCGCCCAGCCGATCAGCATGCCGGCATAGGAGAAGGCGAAGGCGGGATCGTCGGCGAGCGCGATGCGCTGGCCGAGCGGCGGCACGCTCGGCGCCATCGATGCGGACGCGATCGTCGCGGGCCTGGCCAGCGCGATCAGCGCCGGGATGTCGAGCGCGGCTTCCACCGTCTCGGCGGCGCCGTCGAGGAAGGCTTCCAGATCCGTCTGCTCGCGCGCCTGAACCAGTCCCAGGTGACGCTCCGGCCGCGCCAGCGACGGCGTGCGCCTGATCGCGCCCAGCACCGCGACCTCGGGCAGCGTGCGTCGGACCGCCTCCGCGATCGTCTCGCCATGGGTATCGGAGCCGACGCGGTTCAGGATGACGCCGGCGACGTCCACATCGGCGCGATGACGCACGAGCCCGGCGAGCACCGCCGCCGCCGTCGACGACTGCCCGCCGACATCGAGCACGGCGACCACCGGCCAGCCGGTGATCGCGGCGAGATCGGCGGTCGAGCCCGCGCCGTCGGCGCCGATGCCGTCGAAGAGACCCATCACGCCTTCGCAGACGATCAGGTCGGCGTCCTCTTCGAGCAGCGACAGCGTCGCCGCCAACGTCTCGGCGCGCATCGCCCAGGGATCCAGGTTGAGGCAGGCCCGGCGGCTCGCCGCCGCATGAAAGGCCGGATCGATGTAGTCGGGACCGATCTTGGCCGAGGCGATCCGCGATCCCGATCGCGCGAGAAGCCTCAGCAGCGCCAGGGTCAGCGTCGTCTTGCCGGAGCCCGAGGCCGCGGCCGCAACGATGAGCCCGCGCGCCCTCACAGGCGCTTCTTGATCTCCGCCGCCATCTGGTCGGGCAGCGTCATGTGGGTGAAGTGCGTGAGATAGCGGCCGTCGCGCCCCATCAGGAAGACGATCGACGAGTGGTCGACCTGATATTCGTTGGGCCCGGTCTCGGCGGCCTTCTTGAAGTAGACGCGATATTCCTTCGCGACCTTCGAGATCTCCTCCATCGATCCGGTCAGCGCCCTGAGCCGGGGATGGAACGCTTCCGCGTAGTCCTTCATCACCTCGACCGTGTCGCGTTCCGGATCGACCGTGATGAAGACCGGTGTCACGTTCTCGCCGGCGGGCCCGAGCGCTTCGATCGCGTCGGTCATGGTGCTGAGCGCCGTCGGGCAGGCATCGGGGCAGAAGACGAAGCCGAAATAGATCAGCGCGAGCTTGCCGCGCAGATCCTGCTCGGTGACGCGCTTGCCGGTCTGGTCGGTGAGCGTGAACGGTCCGCCGATATGCGAGCCGGCATATTCGGGCGCGCGCATCCACGAGACCAGCAGCGCCGTGCCGCCGATCAGCGCCGCGGCGACGAGGATGATCGCCGCGCGGATCCGGTAGTCCTTGAACATCAGCAGGCCTCGCGGCGCGTCTTCAGCTTCAGCGGATCGGGATCGAGCACGCGGCCTCCCATCGCGCCGAGCCAGTCGAGCCCGGAGGCGAGCGTCACCGCGGGCCCGACGACGACGATCGCCGGCGGCTCCATCTTCTGGGCCTCCGCGTCATCGACCAGGCGCGCGAGCGTGGTGACCAGCGTGCGCTGCTTCTCGGTCGCGGCATGGCTCACCACCGCCGCCGGCTCGTCCGCCGGACGCCCCGCCTCGATCAGCCGGTCGCGGATCTGCGGCAGATGCTTGAGCGCCATGTAGAACACCAGCACCGGTGCGCCTTCGGCCAGCGCCGGCCAGTTGAGTCCGTCCGGCACGTCGCCGGAGACGTTGTGGCCGGTGACGAAGGTCACCGCCTCGTTGACGTCGCGATGGGTCGCGGGGATGCCGGCATAGGCCAGGCCGCCGACGCCGGCGGTCACGCCTGGCACGACCCGGAACGGCACCTTGGCCGCGACCAGCGCCAGCGCCTCCTCGCCGCCGCGGCCGAAGACGAAGGGATCGCCGCCCTTGAGCCTGAGCACGCGCTTGCCCTCGCGGGCGAGCTGGACGAGACGCTGGGAAATGTCGGGCTGCTTCGGCGATGGCCTGCCGCCGCGCTTGCCCGCGTATTCGAGCAGGGCGCCGGGACGGGCGAGGCCGAGCGTGCGCTCGTCGACCAGCGCGTCGTAGACGACCGCATCGGCCTCGCCGAGCGCCTTGAGCGCGAGCGCCGTGAGCAGACCCGGATCGCCGGGGCCGGCGCCGACCAGCCAGACCCAGCCGGGCTTGAAATCGGGCAGGGAGAGTGCCGAAAGCTGCATCGGGCGCACCCTACTCCCACCGCCGGGGCCTGCCTAGGCGACCCTCGGTCGCGGCGGCTGGGTCCATCCGCGCTTCCTCCGCTGCTCCATCGCCTTCCTCGCCTACGCGATGGAGTCGCTCGACCATGCCGCCAATTGCGGCTTCGACCACGTCGCGCACGGTGCCGGCTTGATCATGGCGGATGGACGCACCAACCCGAACCCGCTGGTCTGGAGCAACACCTGCGAGCTGGACAAGGACGTGGCGTGGTGCGTCCGCGGCGCGCTCCACCGTCCGATGCCGGCATCGCCCGCCCTCGCGGCATAAGGCTCGTCGCGGCGCTTTACTCTCCCGGCTAGGCGGGCCATCGTCGCTCGAGACGCATCCCGCCGACTTTTCCATCCGGGGATTCCATGCGCCGCACCCGCGCCGCCAAGATCGTCGCCACCGTCGGTCCTGCCACCTCGTCGCCGGAGATGCTGCGCCGGCTGTTCGCCGCCGGCGCCGACGTCTTCCGCTTCAACTTCAGCCACGGCAGCTACGACGACCATCGCGAGCGCTTCGAGATCATCCGCGCGCTCGAGCGCGAGACGAAGCGGCCGATCGGCATCATGATGGACCTGCAGGGGCCGAAGCTTCGAGTCGGCGTGTTCGACGGCGGCTCGGCCGAGCTCGTCGCCGGCCAGCGCTTCCGCCTCGACCTCGAGGCGACGCCCGGAAGCGCCGGGCGTGCGCATCTTCCCCATCGCGAGATCTTCGCCGCGATCGACGTCGGCACCGACCTTCTGGTCGACGACGGCAAGCTTCGCCTCCGCGTGCTCAGCCACGGTCCTGACTTCGCCGAGACCGAGGTCGTGACCGGCGGCCGCATCTCCGACCGCAAGGGCGTCAACGTCCCCAACGTCGTGCTGCCGCTCTCCCCGATCACCGACAAGGACCGCCGCGACCTGACCTTCGGCCTCGATCTCGGCGTCGACCTGGTGGCGCTCTCCTTCGTTCAGCGCCCCGAGGACGTGGCGGAGGCGAAGAAGATGATCGCCGGCCGCGCCGGCATCGTGATCAAGCTCGAGAAGCCGTCGGCGATCGAGCATCTCGACGAGCTCATCGACATGTGCGACGGCGTCATGGTCGCGCGCGGCGACCTCGGCGTCGAGCTTCCGCCCGAGGACGTGCCGTCGATTCAGAAGCGCATCGTGCGCGCCTGCCGCCAGTCCGGCACGCCGGTGATCGTCGCGACGCAGATGCTGGAGTCGATGCTGACCTCGCCCTCGCCGACACGGGCCGAGGCCTCCGACGTCGCGACCGCGGTCTATGACGGCGCCGACGCGGTGATGCTCTCGGGCGAGACGGCGTCCGGCAGGTACCCGGTCGAGGCGGTGTCGATCATGGACCGCATCATCCAGCGGACCGAGCAGGACACGCTCTACCGGACGATCCTCGATGCGGTGCATCCGGAGCCGGAAGCGACCGCGGCGGACGCGATCTCCGCCGCCGCGCGCCAGGTCGGGCACACGATCTCGGCCGCCTGCATCGCCACCTTCACGATGTCGGGCTCCACCGCGCTCCGCGCCGCGCGCGAGCGCCCCGACGTGCCGATCCTGGGCCTGACCGCGAAGCCGCAGACCGCGCGCAAGCTGGCGCTGCTCTGGGGCGTGCACTGGGTGCTGACCCACGACATCACGACGTTCACCGAGATGGTGCAGACCGCGACCGAGGCCGCCCGCACCGAGGGCATGGCCGCGCCGGGCCAGCGCCTGGTGGTCACCGCCGGCGTCCCCTTCGGCACGCCCGGCGCCACCAACGTCCTCAGGATCGCGCGCGTCGGCGAGTAGCGCCCTTGCGCCGGCGTTCGCCCGTTCCCTAAAGTCGCCGCCTCTCCCGTCCCCTAAGACAACGGAAACGTCCATGATCGATCTCTACACCGCATCCACCGGCAATGGCCGGCGCGCCACCGTCGCGCTCGAGGAGTGCGGGCTTCCCTACACCGTTCACAAGCTCGACCTGTCGAAGGGCGAGGCGAAGACGCCGGAATTCCTGAAGATCAACCCGGCCGGCGCGATCCCGGCGATCGTCGATGCGGACGGACCGGGCGGCAAGAAGGTGGCATTGGCCCAGTCGGGCGCGATCGTCCTCTACTGCGCCGAGAAGTCGGGCAAGCTGCTGCCGAAGGATCCGGCCAAGCGCGCCGAGGCCTACCAGTGGTTCATGCAGGCGACGACCGACATCGCGCCGACGTCGTCGAGCATCTTCTACGTCTCGACCCACGTGCCGGTGAAGGACGCGGGCAACACCTCGTACTTCGAGCAGCGCCTGCTGACCCAGCTCGGCGTCGTCGACAAGCAGCTCGCCGGCAAGGACTACATCGTCGGCGAATGCTCGATCGCCGACATCGCGCTCTATCCGGTGGTCGCCGCGCGGAAGGCGATGATCGACGCCGCCCCCGGCCTCGCCAACGTCAAGGCCTGGGCCGCCCGCATGGCCGCGCGCCCGGCGATCGCCAAGGCCTTCGCCGCCAACGGGTGATGTTGGAACGAAGCGCTTCTCGTACCCCCTCTCCCGTCTGCTACGCAGCCGGGAGAGGGGGCTGACAAGGTCGTCGCGGCAAAAGAAAAGGGCGGGATCACTCCCGCCCTTCTTCGTTTCAGGCTCTTCCGGCGCGTCAGGTGTTCATCGCCTGGAAGAAGTCGTTGTTGGTCTTGGAGTGCTTGAGCTTGTCGAGCAGGAACTCCATCGCGTCGACCGGGCCCATCGGCATCAGCACGCGGCGCAGCACCCACATCTTGGCGAGCTGGCCCTTGTCGACCAGCAGCTCTTCCTTGCGGGTACCCGACTTGGTGATGTCGATCGACGGGAAGGTGCGCTTGTCGGAGAGCTTGCGGTCGAGGATGATTTCCGAGTTACCGGTGCCCTTGAACTCTTCGAAGATCACTTCGTCCATGCGGCTGCCGGTATCGATCAGCGCCGTCGCGATGATGGTCAGCGAGCCGCCGTGCTCGATGTTGCGGGCGGCACCGAAGAAGCGCTTCGGGCGCTGCAGCGCGTTGGCGTCGACGCCGCCGGTGAGCACCTTGCCCGACGACGGCACCACGGTGTTGTAGGCGCGCGCCAGGCGCGTGATCGAGTCCAGCAGGATCACCACGTCGCGCTTGTGCTCGACCAGGCGCTTGGCCTTCTCGAGCACCATCTCGGTCACCTGCACGTGTCGGGTCGCCGGCTCGTCGAAGGTCGAGGAGATGACCTCGCCCTTCACCGAGCGCGCCATGTCGGTCACCTCTTCCGGCCGCTCGTCGATGAGCAGCACGATCAGGTAGACCTCGGGATGGTTCTGAGCGATGGCATGCGCGATGTTCTGCAGCATGACCGTCTTGCCGGTGCGCGGCGGCGCGACGATGAGGGCGCGCTGGCCCTTGCCGAGCGGCGCGATCAGGTCGATGACGCGGGTGGTGACGTCCTTGCGGACGAGGTCCTTGCGATCGGCCTCGCGGGCGAGTTCCAGCCGGCCGGTCTTCGCCGCGCTGATCTCCTTTTCCTTCGGCTCCTTCTCCTTCGGCGCGGGCGCCGGCGGCGGGACCTCGATCTCGAGGTGCAGGCGCTCGTCCGGATAGAGCGGCGTCAGGTTGTCGAAGTTGATCCGGTGACGGACCTTGTCCGGATCCTCGAAGTTGATGTTGTTGACCTTAAGGAGGGCGAAGTAGCGCTCGCCTTCCTTGGGGCTGCGGATCTGTCCCTCGACCGTGTCGCCGGTGCGAAGGCCGAAGCGGCGCACCTGGCTGGGAGAGACGTAGATGTCGTCGGGACCCGGGAGATAGTTCGCCTCCGGGGAGCGGAGGAAGCCGAAGCCGTCCTGGAGGACTTCGAGGACGCCAGTGCCGTAGATCGGCACGTCGTTCTCTGCGAGCTGCTTCAGGATCGCGAACATCATGTCCTGCTTGCGGAGCAGGGAGGCGTTCTCGATCTCGAGCTCTTCGGCGGTGGCGAGCAGGTCAGCGGGCGATTTCGCTTTGAGTTCCTGCAGGTGCATTGAAAAATCCGGCCTGTTCGAGATGGTCTTGGGAAGGGGTTCCGGCGATTGCCTTGCTTTGCAAGGATCGGCGCGAGCGTTGCGCGCCTGTCGTCGGAATCGGTCGTAAGGAGAGTGCGGGGCGGTTGCCCCTGCCCCGAAGAGTTAACGAAGCGGTCCTGCCAAGTCAAATACAAACATCGGCCCGGAAGGTTCCCGGGCCTGGAGCGACAGGCCTCAGAACGGCTTAACCGCGACCATGATCACGATGACGATCAGGAAGAGCGTCGGGACCTCGTTGACCTTCCGGTAGAACCGCGCGGGACGCTGGTTGCGGTCCTCGGCGAACTCCTTCCGCCAGCGGGCGAAGTAGTGGTGGGCGACGCTGAGACCCGCCACCGAGCCGAGCTTCACCCAGATCCACGCCTGCGACCAGTCGACCAGACCCGGCGTCGCGGCGAGCAGGCCGCCGAACACGAAGCTCGAGATCATCGCCGGGTTGATGATCGCGCGAAGCAGACGACGTTCCATCGTCTTGAAGGTCTCGGACTGCACCGAGCCCGGCTGCGCTTCGGCGTGATAGACGAAGAGCCGCGGCAGATAGAGCATGCCCGCCATCCACGCCATCACGCTGATGATGTGGAAGGCCTTGATCCAGGGATACCAGGACGCGAGCCAACTCATGCATGCGCTCCGTGGGGACAGCGGCGGTGCCCGGCCGGACAGGTCCGGCGGCCGCAGCCCGAGGATAGGCCGATGGGTGCCGCCTTCACCAGCCGGGCGAGCCCGTCGATGAAGGAGGCATCGGTCGAGACCGTGGGTACACGCAGATAGCCCGGGGCCCCCAGCGACTCCGCGAGCTGCCGGTATTCGCGGTCGAGCTCGACCAGCGTCTCCGAATGCTCGGAGACGAAGCTCAGCGGCACGACCACCGGCGTCACCTTGTCGGCCGCGGCGCGACCGATCTCCGCCTCGGTCGAAGGGCCGATCCATTCGAGCGGTCCGACGCGGCTCTGGTAGCAGACGACCCAGTCGATGGTGCCGCCGAGCGCATCCATGATCGCGCGTGCCGAGCGCTCGACCTGCCAGGGATAGGGATCGCCGGTGTCGACGATCTTTTTCGGCAGGCCATGCGCCGAGAACAGGACACGGCAGGGACCGCCCGCCATGTCGATCGTCCTGGCGAGAAGCCGCGCGCTCGCGACCACGAAGCCGGGATCGTCGGGATAGCAGCAGAGCCGCGTCGTCGGCACCGACAACCCGATCGCCTTCGCCGCACGATCCCAGGCGTCGAACGACGATGCCGTGGTCGTGGTCGAGAACTGCGGATAGAGCGGCAGCAGCACGATGCGTTCCGGCGCCCAGGCCTTCACCTCGGCCGCGGTCGCCTCGGTCAACGGATGCCAGTAGCGCATCGCGATGAAGACTTTCGCGGTGCCGCCGAGCGCCTCTGTGAGCGCCTTCGCCTGGGCTTCGGTGTTGGGCAGGAGCGGCGAGCGTCCGCCGAGCTCGGCATAGATGTGCTTCGCGATCGGCGCCCGGCGGCGCGAGATCAGGCGGGCGAGAAGCCAGCGGATCGGGTTCGGCGCGGTGATGATCGCCGGATCGCTGAACAGGTTCTGAAGGAACGGCTGGACCGCGTCCGGGCTGTCGGGTCCGCCCAGGTTGAACAGCACGACGGCGGTCTTCATCCGCGCGCCTTCAGCAGCTCGGCGACCCGCGCGACATGGGCGGGCGGAGTCTCCGGCACGATGCCGTGGCCGAGATTGAAGACGAAGGGCCGGTCCGCCATCGCATCGCAGATCCGCTTCACCTCGTCGTCGAGCGTCTGTCCGCCGGCGACGAGGATCGAGGGATCGAGATTGCCCTGGAGCACCTTGGTCGGCATCGCTGACTTGGCCCAGCCGAGCGGCACCATCTGGTCGAGGTTGATCGCATCGACGCCGGTCTCTTCCGCATACGCCGCCATCATCGGTCCCGCCGCCCGTGGAAATCCGATCAGTGGTACGGATCCATGGGTCGCGCGGATCGCATCGACGATGCGCTTCGTCGGCTCGATGATCCATTGCCGGAACATCGGTTCCGGCAGCACGCCGGCCCAGCTCTCGAACAGCTGCAGGGCATCGACGCCGGCATCGGCCTGGCGGCGAAGATAGTCGATCGTCGCGGTCACCACGCGGTCGATCAGGCGGGCGAAGCTCAGCGGATCGGCCAGTGCCGCGTGCTTGGTCTTCATATGGTCGCGGCTCGACCCGCCCTCGACCATGTATGTCGCGACCGTCCACGGCGATCCGGCGAAACCGATCAACGCGGTTTCGGGCGGCAACCCCAGGCGCACACGCTTGATGGTCTCGTAGACAGGCGCCAGGCGGTCGCCGGCGCCTCGCGCCTCGAGCCTGTCGACCGGGATCGGTTCCAGCTTCGGCCCTTCGCCCTGGACGAAGGAGACCTTCTGTCCCAACGCATGCGGGATCACCAGGATGTCGGAAAAGACGATTGCCGCATCCATGCCGAAGCGCCGGATCGGCTGCAGCGTCACCTCGGCCGCGAGCTCGGGCGAGAAGCAGAGATCGAGGAAGCCCTTCGAGCGGTTCCTCACCTCCCAGTACTCGGGCAGATAGCGGCCGGCCTGGCGGAGCATCCACCAGGGGGGGCGCTTGGATACGACGCCGTTGAACGGGTCCAGGAAGGGGCGATGGGTCACGCTCTTCTCCTATCACCTTTCTTTTGAATCGAAGAAGGGTGGTAGTGGTGAATCCCTGTGAATCCCAGGGATGGGACTCCATCCCGGACTCTTTGCGGATTCCCACATCGGGTGGCCGAATTCGGCCGACACTGTGTATAAGTCGAGGAAGAAGCAGGGACTTGGCCCGACTCTCCCCGGACTCCGCGCCATCGGCAAAGCCGGCATAGCGGGGACGGATCGATCCGGGGCGGTGTCGTCCCCGGCTTCCCGGTTGTTGGGGGATTCTTGTCAACGCACGTACACAGCGGTCGCCTACGGCCCGACGAGATGGGGACGGATCGCCCGGTCGGGCCTCCCCATGGCTTGTGCACACCCGATGCCGGCCGTTCAGCCCGGGTTATCCCGTGAAGAGCGTGCATCTTCACCTGGTATCGGATTCCACCGGCGAGACCGTGCGCTCGGTTGCGCGGGCCTGCCTTTCGCAATTCGAGGGGGTCACGCCGGTCGAGCACTTCTGGTCGCTGGTGCGCAGCGACGCGCATCTGACCAAGGTGATCGCCGGTATCGAGGCGCATCCGGGCCCGGTCCTGTTCACGATGGTCGCCGACGGCATGCGCGAGAGCCTGCTCTCAGCCTGCCAGCGCCTCCAGGTTCCGTCGATCTCGGTCCTCGATCCGGCGATGGCGGCGCTCGGCGGATATCTGGGCGAGAAGAGCGGGCACAAGCCGGGCAAGCAGCACGCGCTCGACGCCGACTATTTCCGGCGCATCGAGGCGATGAACTTCACGCTGGCCCATGACGACGGGCAGTTCTCGCACGACCTCGACAACGCCGACATCATTCTCTGCGGCGTCTCGCGCACATCGAAGACCCCGACCTCTCTCTATCTCGCCAATCGCGGCTATCGCGTCGCCAACATCCCGATCGTGCCGGGCGTGCCGGTGCCGGACTCGCTGTTCCAGGTGAAGGCGCCGCTGGTCGTCGGCCTCACCAACGATCCCGCCCGCCTGGTCCAGGTGCGCAAAAGCCGGCTTCTCAGCCTGAACGAGGAGACGGAGACCGACTACATCGACATCGAACGGGTGAAGGAAGAAGTCACCGAGGCGAGGCGCCTGTTCACCCGCGCCGGCTGGCCGATGATCGACGTGACCCGGCGGTCGATCGAGGAGACCGCGGCCGCGATCATCACGCTCTACAATCAGAAGAAGGGCATCGAGTGAGCCGCGTGATCCTGGCCTCGGCGAGCCCGATCCGCGCCGAGCTCCTGACTCGCGCCGGCGTCGACGTCGTGGTCGAGCCGGCGCAGGTCGACGAGGCGACGATCCGCGAAAGCCTCAAGGCCGAGGGCGCCTCGGTCGAGGACGTCGCCGACGCGCTCGCCGAGACCAAGGCCTCGCAGGTCGGCCGCAAGCATCCCGACGACCTGGTCGTGGGCTGCGACCAGATGCTCGACCTCGCCGGCGACTGGCTGGAGAAGCCGGGGTCGCTCGACAACGCGAAGGCGCAGCTCGCCCAGCTCGCCGGCCGCACGCATCGGCTGGTCTCGTCCGCCGTCGTCGTGCAGGGCCGTCAGCGGCTCTGGGGGGCCACGGATTCCGCCCAGCTCTCGATGCGGAAGCTCACCTCGGCCGCGATCGAGGCCTATCTCGCCGCGGCCGGGCCCGACGTTCTGGGATCCGTGGGCTGCTACCAGATCGAGAAGCTCGGCATCCGCCTGTTCGAGCGCATCCAGGGCGACCACTTCACGATCCTCGGCCTGCCGCTGCTGCCGCTCATGAACTTCCTCAGGATGCACGGCCACGGCGTCTGAGCAGACAAGGAGGCTTCCGATGCTCGAGCTTCGACCGAACTGCGAGTGCTGCGACAGGGACCTGCCGCCGGAGTCGACATCGGCCTTCATCTGCAGCTTCGAATGCACCTTCTGCCGGGACTGCGCCGACGGCGTGCTCGGCGGCCGTTGCCCGAACTGCGGCGGCAACTTCGTCGCCCGGCCGATCCGTCCGCCGCGCCTGCTCGAGAAATATCCTGCCTCCACGACCCGCAAGGTGAAGCCCGAGGGTTGCACCAGGGCGGCATGATCCACATCTTTCCGGCGGCATTCAGGAGTCGCCGATGCTGAGATGGATCGCCGTCGTCGCCGTCATGTTGGCCGTTGGATCCGGCGCCGTCGGATCGGCGCATGCCGACGACCGCATCTTCGACGTCGACACCGCCTTCAAGCTGCTGGGCCGGAACCACAAGATCGCGACCTACGGCATCGACGACCCGGCGGTCGAAGGCGTCACGTGCCACTTCAGCGCCGCCGAGACCGGCGGCATCAAGGGCTCGCTCGGCCTGGCCGAGGACACCTCGGACGCGTCGATCGCCTGCCGCCAGGTTGGCCCGATCCGCTTCAAGAACAAGTTCAAGCAGGGCGACGAGGTTTTCCAGAAGTCGCGGTCGCTGCTGTTCAAGACGCTCAACATCGTCCGCGGCTGCGACGCCAAGCGGAACGTGCTGATCTATCTCGTCTACTCCGACCGCGTGATCGAAGGCTCGCCAAAGAATGCGATCTCGACCGTGCCGGTGCAGCCCTGGGGCGGCGCGACCGACACGCCGAAATGCGGCGACTTCCTGCGCTGATCCGGCTGTCGGAAACGTGATCGCCCGCGCGCGGAAATCCGCCGCGGGTTCTTGAATCCGTCCCCGGGCAAGGCCACGTCGATGTCGACCCGTGGTCCGGGCCCCTCTGGCGAGCGCTGCCGGTGCGTTCGCGATGTCGGACCGATCCGACATCGCCGACCGGCCGCAAGGGGACCTCGGTGGATCCTTCCTTCATGCTCGATCTCTGGCTGGGCAAGCCCGCCTGGATGTGGCTCGCCTTTCTCGGCGTCGTGCTGGCCCTGCTCGCCCTCGATCTCGGCGTGCTTCACCGCGAGAGCCGCGAGATCGGCATCCGCGAAAGCCTGCTGACCAGCAGCCTCTACCTCGGCCTCGGGGCCGGCTTCGGCGCCTGGGTGTGGTGGTCGCTGGGTGCCGAGTCCGGCATGGCCTACATGACCGGCTTCGCCATCGAGAAGGCGCTCGCCATCGACAACGTCTTCGTCATCGCCACGATCTTCGCGTTCTTCGCGATCCCGCCGGCGCTCCAGCACCGCGTGCTGTTCTGGGGCATTCTCGGCGTGATCGTGCTGCGCGCCGTCATGATCGCGGCCGGCGCGGCGGTCGTCGCCGACTTCGCCTGGGTGCTCTATGTCTTCGCCGCGATCCTGATCGCCACCGGCGTCAAGATGCTCGTGATCGCCGACCGGCCCCACGACGTCGCCGGCAACCCGGTGCTGCGCTTCGTGCGCAGCCGGTTCCGCATCACCGAGAGCCTCGAGGGGGAGCGCTTCTTCGTGCGCCGGCCCGAGCCCGCGACCGGCCGCGCCGCGTGGCATGCGACGCCGCTGTTCCTCGCTCTCGTCATGGTGGAGTTCGCCGACCTGATCTTCGCCATCGACTCGATCCCGGCGATCTTCGCGATCACCACCGATCCGTTCATCGTCTACACGTCCAACATCTTCGCGATCCTCGGCCTGCGCGCGCTCTACTTCGCGCTGGCCGCCATGGTGGATCGCTTCCGCTATCTCAAGGCCGCGCTCGCCGCCGTGCTGATCTTCATCGGCTCGAAGATCTTCGTCGCCGACCTGCTCGGCTGGTCGAAGTTCCCGCCGGCACTGTCGCTCGGCGTCACCTTTGGCCTCATCGCCGCGGGCATCGCGTGGAGCCTTGTCAGGACCCGCGGCACGGGCACGCCGTCTGCGCCTCGTCACCTCTGAGCTTTCACACAGGAGCAACGACATGCAGGATCTGTTCGCTGCCTTGATCGCGTTCGTGCTGATCGATCCGCTTCGTGCGGAACTCTCTCGCAACCTCGAGGAGGCCGGGATTCCGCCGGCGACGGTTGTCGAGGTCGTCACCTGCACCGGAAGGGCTGCGCCGGCCATCGTCGACCGCGTGCTCGAGAACCCTGTCGGCGTCGCCTGGCAGGCGGCCGGCTTCTGGTCCGGCTCCGTCGAGTCCAAGGCCTTCCTGATCCAGCTCGCTCCGGAGTGCGCCTCCTCGCTCGACGCGGTCGGCGCTCGTCCCGCGGCCGGTTCCTCGACATGGACGAGCTGATCCTCGCCCTCGATCTGCTGACCATCCTGGGAACGCTGACCTCGGCCTGGCTGTGGTTCGCGGCCAGCCGCCGAAGCGTGCGGCGGGTCAGCCGGTCCGAGGTCCTGGACGCCGCCGACATCAACCGGCTGGTCATCGCCCTCAATCGCGGCCAGATCCTCAACCGACGTGCCGCGCTCGCGACGGCGGCGACCGCGATCCTCGGCGGCGCGCGGATGGCGGTCGGCCTTCTGGCCGACGGCCAAGTCCTCGGGTGAACGGCGCGCCTTAAGTAAAAGGCCTGCGCGCGGCGGGCGGCTTCTTCTGCTTGCCGGCCGTGTCGAAGTTCGCCGGATCGAGCCAGCGCTCGAACGCCGCCTTCACCTCCGGGCATTCCGGTCAGGTTGTGACCTTTTTGAGGCCACGCAACCCGGCGCGTTTATTCCTGTTTTGCAAGCCCTGCCAAGAGGTTGTCGCTTTCGCGCCACACTTGCCGAAAAGCGCAGGGCCTCGGCATCTCGGCTTTTTTCATGGCGTTCCTGGGGCGCAGCCAAACCCGGCCCAAGCCAAAAGGAGACGTCCATGGAAACTTCCCCCACAGTGGGTCGCTACGCGGGGCGTATCGGTTCAATCCTCGTCGCGACGGTTCTCGGAGCGTCGGCGGCCTTCGCTCAGGCCCCGGCCTTCCAGCCGCAGACCGGCTACTGGGAAGTACCGAACGAGCCCAATGGCCGGAGCGTGGTGCTCGAGACGAAAGCCGATGGCGAGATCTATGCGGCGGTGATGGTCTACAACGAATCCGGCCAGCCGAACTGGTTCGTTGTGAACACCAACACCGATACCGCCAACCCGCTGAGCGGCGGCTTGCAGCGCTTCGTCGCCGGACAGAATGAGCTCGATGGCGCGTATTCGGTGAACTACTTCGACGGCTTCAAGGGATTGGTCACCTTCAACTTCGACAGCCCGACCACCGGCACGATGACCTGGCCGACCGGCTCGGCTCGGATCGCCCGCACCAACTTCGTTCCCAACGGTGTGGGGAGCGGGCCGCAGGCCGGTGCGCCGCGCGGCGGCTGGTGGTGGAATGCGGCCGAGAGCGGCCGTGGCTACTTCATCGAAGTCCAGAACGACCAGATGACCTTCGTCGCCGCCCTCTATGACGCGATGGAGCAGCCGGTGTGGTTCATTTCCCGCGGCGCGATGCTGTCGCCGACGGTCTATAGCGGCGAGTTCCTGATCACCTACGGCGGCATGACGCTGGACGGCCCTTATCAGCGCCCGAACGAGTTCTGGACCCGTGGCAACTTCACCGTCCAGTTCACCTCGGACGACACCGCGACGCTGACGATGCCGGACGGCCGTCAGATCCCCATCACCCGCTACACGTTCTAGCCGACGTTACCATCCTCGCCGCTGCGAGCCGGCGGGGATGTCTTCGCAGACTTTCCGGGCGGGCGCATCAGCGCTCCGCCCGGAACTTTTATTTTTCGCGATCTCTCAGCGTCGCGCGGCGAGCGGCGCCTTCTGCCGGCCGTTTGCGTCGAAGTTTTTCGGATCGAGCCAGCGCTCGAACGCCGCCTTCACCTCCGGCCATTCGCCGTCGAGCATCGCGAACCAGGTGGTGTCGCGGTTGCGACCGCGCACCACGAGGTGCTGGCGGAACAATCCCTCATAGGTGAAGCCGAAGCGGAGCGCGGCGGCGCGCGAGGGCATGTTGCGCGAGTTGCACTTCCATTCCAGCCGGCGATATCCCCAATGATCGAAGGTCTCGCGCATGGTGAGGAAGATGGCCTCGGTCGCCTGGCGTGTCTGCTTCAGGATCGGCGCGAACCAGATGTGCCCGATCTCGATGGCGCCGCCCTTCGCGTCGATGCGCATGAAGCTCAGCATGCCGACGGGCTTGTTCGTCTGCTTGTCGACGATCGCGAAGAACAGCGGATCCGGCGAGGCGGCGCAGCCCTCGAGCCAGGTCTTCATCGCCGCCTGGTCGGCGAAGGGCCCGTAGCCCATGTAGTTCCAGAGCGTGTCGTCGCCCTTCGAAACTTCGTGGAGGTCGGCCACGTGTCGGGCCGCGTCGATCGGCTCGAGGCGCACGTATCGGCCCTCGATCGGCGCCTTCGGCGGCGGCTTCGCCCCGGGATACTTGAGCTCGGGCCCGAGGATCTGGTCGTAGTCGAGAGCCATCGTATGTTCCTTACAGCGGGTAGTCGTAGCGGATGAAGCCCTGGTACTTAGCGACCTTGTCGTAGAGCGCGCGGGCGCGGGCGTTGTGATCCTGCGTCATCCAGTAGAGCTTCGTCGCCTTCTTCTTCCGCGCGTCCTCGGCGACCGCCTCGATCAGCGCCCGCGCGACGCCCTTGCCGCGCTGGGCCTCGTCGGTGAACAGGTCCTGCAGGTAGCAGACGTCGCCCATCCAGACATGGGGGTGAAAGAAGTAGTGGGTGATCCCGACCAGGCCCCCGTCCAGGCGGCCGGCAAAGGCGTAGACATCTTCCGCCCTCATCAGGCGTTGCCAGGTGTCCTCGTAATCCCGGTCGGGAAGCTCGGTCTTGTAGAAGGTCTTGTAGCCGCGCGAGAGGGCTTCCCAGCGGGCGCGGTCGTCGGCTTTCAGCCGCGTGATCTCGATGCTCATGGACGGCGAGAGTAGCGAGGCGAGTGGTCCCCTGCACGGGCCAGTTTCGGTGAAGATTGTTGAGCCACTCGCACCCCCTCCCCCACGCCGCGGTGGGGGTTACGAGGCGTGTCGGCGATTTGGCAGCCTGCTTTCCTTCATGCACACTCGGCCCTTCATGCGCATCCTCGGCCTCACCGGCTCGATCGGCATGGGCAAGTCGGTGGCTGCCAACACGTTCCGGCGCCTCGGCATTCCGGTCCATGACGCCGACGCCGCCGTCCATCGCCTGACCGTCCCCGATGGGCCGGCCATCCCGGCCATCGCCAAGGCCTTCCCGGGCGTGGTGAAGGACGGCGTGCTCGACCGCAAGGCGCTGGGGGCGAAGGTCTTCGCCGACAGGCAGGCGCTGAGACGGCTCGAGAAGATCCTCCACCCGCTGGTGCGCGCGCAGGAACGCCGGTTCCTCGCGACCCATGCGCGGAAGCGGCTGGTCGTGCTCGACATCCCGCTCCTGTTCGAGACCCGGGGCGAGCGGCGCTGCCACGCGGTCATGGTGGTGAGCGCGTCGGCGGCGATTCAGCGCCAGCGCGTGCTCAGGCGTCCGGGCATGACCGAGGAGAAGTTCGCCAACATCCTGAAGAACCAGATGCCGGACGCGAAGAAGCGCCGCCGCGCCGACTTCGTCGTGCCGACCGGCAACGGCTTCAGATCGACCTTGCGTGCCGCGCTCCGCATCGCCAAACATCTCCGTCACGGACGCTGGCCGAGAGGACGACATGCGCGAAATCGTGCTCGACACGGAAACCACGGGGCTTGATCCCGCTTCGGGTCACCGGATCGTCGAGGTCGCCGCGGTCGAGCTCTTCAACCACGTCCAGACCGGCGAATTCCGCCACTTCTACCTGAACCCGCAGCGCGACATGCCGGAGGATGCCTTCCGCATCCACGGCCTCTCCTACGAGTTCCTCTCCAAGCACAAGACCTTCGCCGAGGAGGTCGACGACTTCCTCAAGTTCATCGACGGCGCGCAGCTGGTCATCCACAACGCCGAGTTCGACCTCAAATTCCTCGATCACGAGCTTAAGCGCGCCGGACGGCCGCCGATCGACCGCACGCGCGGCATCGTCGACACGGTGTCGATGGCCAGGCGCAAGTATCCGGGCTCGCCGGCGAGCCTGGACGCGCTCTGCCGGCGCTTCGAGATCGATCTCTCGGCGCGCGAGAAGCACGGCGCCAAGCTCGACTGCGAGCTGCTGGCGCTCGTCTATCTGGAGCTGATCGGCGGCCGCGAGCCCGGCCTCGACCTCGCCGCCTCGGCGCGGCGCCGCATGGTGCAGGCGACCGGCGCGGTCGTCGTCCGCCCGCCCCGGCCGCATGGGCCGAGCGAGGCGGAGCTCGCCGCGCATGCGGAATTCATCAAGAAGCTGAAAGAGCCGGTCTGGCTCTCCTAGCCGCGGAGAAGCGTCACGCCTGCGCGGTCTGTCCGTCGCCACCCTGACCGAGGATGCGGCGGCGGTAGAACTCGACGAAGTCGATCGGCTGCAGCATCACCGGCGGGAAGCCGCCGTCGCGCGTGCACGAGGAGATGATCTGGCGCGCGAAGGGGAACAACAGGCGCGGCGCCTCGGTGTAGCAGAACGGCTTCACCACCTCGTCGGGCATCTGGCCGACGCTGAAGATGCCGGCATAGACAAGCTCGCAGAGGAACAGGGTGCGGTCCTCGTAGCGGGCCTGCGCCTTGATCGCGAGGTCGACCTCGTAGATCCCGTCCTGGAGCTTGATCGGCGCCACGTCGACGTCGAGCTCGATCTCCGGCGCGTCCTTCATCTGCGCCAGGCCCAACGGCCCGTCCGGGCTCTCGAAGGAGAGATCCTTGACGAACTGGGCGCCGACCATGATCGGAGCGGGACGGCCTTCGCCGCCGAGGGGCTGGTTCGCGTCGCTCATCGATCGTGTTCCTTGGAAGACGGCGGGGAGAAAGGAAGCCGCTGGGCTATCACGGTTCGACCGGGTGCACAATCTCGGCCGAGTGGCGGGCGGCCATGCGGACCACCGCGCAGTTGGGAACCGTGAGGCCGGTCGAGGCGCGGATGAAGCCCCAATGGGTGACGACCGCTGTCTCCGGCCGCTCCGGGCGGATTTCCCAGTCGTCGTGGAAGTCGCGGGCACGCTCGGCGAGGCCCTCCTCGGACTCCTCCATGCGCGGCCACCACTGCTCGTCGAGATGGTCGAGGGCGAGCCTGGGCCAGGCGATCCTGAGCTTGGAGAGCGGCGAGCCCACGTCGCAGACGAAGGCGGCGCGCTCGCCGACCCGGCGGTCGATGTCGATGGAAAGCCCGCCCAGCAGGTCGGCGATGATGTGGGCGGTCTCGATCGCCCTCGTATAAGGGCTTGAAACCAGACGCCTCGGCGGCCGGGCGCGGAGTGCGCGCGCGGTACTCTCGGCCTGGCGCTTGCCTTCGTCGGTGAGCTTCGGGTCCTCGATGCCCGGATCGACGCGGGTCTTGTTGAAAACCGCGTTGAATTCGGACTGTCCGTGGCGGATGAGCAGCATGTTGCCCTTTATTCCCCAAGCAACTACATACGGCAAGACGGCGTCTATATGGTGACGGCGAACGGATCTGGGCCCTGATGGACTTTCCTTTCCTCGACATCGTCTTTTTCGCGATGCTGGCGATCTTCCTGGGCCTCCGGCTCCGGAACGTGCTCGGCCGTCGGACCGGCCTCGAGAAGCGCCGCCCCGACCCCTTCAAGCCGGCCGAAACGGCGCCGCAGCAGCCGGCAGACAACGTGCTCCGGCTGCCGGACCGCGACCGCAAGGCCCTGGAAACCCTGACGGCCGAGGAGGACACGCCGCTCGCCCGCGGGGTCAAGGCGATCCATCAGGCCGACCGGAGCTTCGACGTCACCGCCTTCGTCACCGGCGCCCGCGGCGCCTTCGAGATGATCGTGATGTCGTTCGCCAAGGGCGAGACCCAGGCGCTCCGGCCGTTGCTGGCCGACGGCGTGTTCGACAATTTCAAGCGCGCGATCGACGACCGCGTCTCGCGCGGCGAGAGCCTGGAGACGACGCTGGTCGGCGTCACCTCGTCCGAAGTGGTCGACGCGGACCTGGAAGGTTCGACCGCGCGGCTCACGCTCCGCTTCGTGTCCGAGCAGGTGAACGTGACCAAGGACGCCGCCGGCAAGATCGTCGACGGCGACCCCAACAAGGTCGTGACCATCACCGACGTCTGGACCTTCGCCCGCGACGTGCGCTCGAGCGATCCCAACTGGATGCTCGTCGAGACCCGCGCCTCCTAAGCGTGCTTACGCGACTGCCGCGCTCTTGGAACCCTCTCCCGCGAAGCGGGGGAGGGCAGGGTGGGGGCGAGCGCAGCGAGGCATTTCTCCACCGAGGTGTTGCAGCAGTCCTCGCTGCGCTCGCCCCCACCCACCCCCGTCTGCTCCGCAGCCGGGAGAGGGGGTACGAACGCGCCGTCGCGGCCGCGCTCCTTTCTCTTCTCGCCGCCTGCGCCGCGCCTGCGCCGGAGCGGAAGCTCGAACCCGTCGACTTCTCGGCGCTTCCCGGCTGGAGCCAGGACGACCCGGCCCAGGCGCTGCCGGCCCTCAGGCGGTCGTGCCCGAGGATGCCCGAAACCTGGAAGCAGGCCTGCGCCGCGATCCCCGAGGATCCGGCCCGCGCCCGCACTTTCTTCGAGGCCGAGTTCCAGGCCTATCGCATCACCGCGCCCGGCTTCGTCACCGGCTACTACGAGCCCGAGCTCAACGGCGCGACCCAGCGCTCGGAGCGCTATCGCGTCCCGCTTCATCGCGTGCCCGACGATCTGGTCCAGGTCGATCTCGGCGAATGGCGCGACGCCTGGAAGGGCGAGCGGGTTGCGGGTCGCGTCGTCGACGGGCGCCTCCGCCCCTATTTCCAGCGTGCCGACATCGCGAAGGGCGCGCTCGACGGGCGCAACCTCGAGGTCCTCTGGGTCGACGATCCCGTCGACGCGTTCTTCCTGGAAGTGCAGGGCTCGGGCCGCGCCAAGCTCGAGGACGGAAGCATCCTCCATGTCGGCTTCGCCGGCCAGAACGGTCATCGCTACGTTGCGATCGGCCGCACCCTGCTCGACAAGGGCGAGCTCCAGCCCGGCAACGTCTCCATGCAGTCGATCCGCGCCTGGCTCGCCAGCCACCCGGACCGCCTGCGCGAGATCCTCGACAGCAATCCGTCCTACGTCTTCTTCCGCCTCATCGAGGGCGACGGACCGATCGGCGCCCAGGGCGTGGCGCTGACGCCCGGCCGCAGCCTCGCGGTCGACCGCGCGCATCTGCCGCTGGGCGCGCCGGTGTTCCTCGATCTCGCGCACGAGGACTCCGCCGGCGGCGTGCTGCGTCGCCTCGTCGTGGCCCAGGACACCGGCGGCGCGATCAAGGGGCCGGCGCGCGCCGATCTCTTCTGGGGTCCCGGCCGCGAGGCCGGCGAGATGGCCGGACGCATGAAGGCCAACGGCACGCTCTATCTTCTGCTTCCCCGCGGCCTCGCGCCGACCTCCTGAACGTCGGTCTTGCTCCCGCCCCAATCTCATAAGAACCTCGCTTCGCTCGGCCCCCACCCCGTCCCTCCCCCGCCTTCGGCGGGAGAGGGGGTACGAAAGACGACGCGCTAGATGCCTCGTAAGAAGACCATCCTCGTCCTCCACTTCTCCGGGCGCATGCCCGTCGCCGGCGTCGGCTGGGAGGGGATGAACTGGGTGCTGGGCCTGACCAAGCTCGGCCACGACGTCTGGTACTTCGAGGACAACCGGGTCAACCCGTACTCCTTCGTGCAGAACTCGGTGCATTGGGATTCGACCGAGAACATCGGCTTCGTGAAGTCGATGATGGAGCGCTACGACCTCGGCCATCGCTGGGCCTATCTCGATCCGGTCACCGACTACTCGTGGCACGGCGTCTCGAAGGAGAAGGCGACGAGCCTCTACAAGGAGGCCGACGCCATCATCAATCTCTGCGGCGCCACGCAGCTGCGCGAAGAGCACATGGCGTGCCCGGTGCGCGTCTTCGTCGACACCGATCCGATCTACGAGCAGATCAAGCTGGTGAAGGGCGACAAGGACTCGATCGCCTATATCGACGCGCACACGCATCTGTTCACGATCGGCGAGAACCTGGGCGAAGCCGACTGCCCGGTGCCCTTGAACCGCACGTGGCACAAGGTGCGGCCGCCGATCAATCTCGACGTCTGGCCGGCGGAGTTCGAGTCATCGCCGAAAGCCTTCTCGAGCCTCGCCACCTGGGCGCATTCCTCGAAGAACATCGACTTCGAGGGCGAGTCCTACCAGTGGTCGAAGCACATGAATTTCACGCGCTTCCTGGACCTGCCGAAGCGGACGACGCAGCCGCTCGACCTCGCGCTGCGTCCGCCGACGAAGGAGGTCGACGACCTCGTACGCGGCAATGGCTGGAACCTGATCGATCCGGTGCCGGTGTCGAACGGGCTCGGCGTCTATCAGGATTTCCTCTACGGCTCGCGCGGCGAGCTGTCGGTGGCGAAGGACATCTATGTCCGCCCGCGCTCGGGTTGGTTCTCCGACCGCAGCGTCTGCTACCTCGCTGCCGGCCGCCCGGTGATCACCCAGGACACCGCGTTCGGGAAATACATCCCGACCGGCGAAGGCCTCTTCGCGTTCTCGAACCACGAGGAAGCCCTCGACGCGATCGAGCGCATCAACAAGGACTACAGGCGCCACCAGAAGGCCGCGCGCGCGATCGCCGAGGACTACTTCGACGCGCCCAAGCAGATGAAGCGCGTCTGCGACGCGATCGGGCTCTAACTCGGGCGGGCTCTAGTCGCTGACGAGGGCGTCGCGGACGGCCTGCGGATCCTTCTCGATCACACGCACGAGAACGCGGGCCGCGCCGGTCGGACGGCGCTGTCCCTGCTCCCATTTGCGGACGGTGGAGGCACTGACGCCGAAAGCCTCCGCGAAGCGATCCTGACTCAGGCCGAGCTTCTTGCGTGCTGCCTTGACGTCCACTGCGGCGGGTCCGACGGACATGACCTTCGCCCGGCTCTTCGCTCCCTTGCTGTGCGCAAGCGCGTCTTCGAGGCCGGCCAAAATTCCTTTGAACGCCTTGCTCGCCATGTCACGTCCTCCACACTGCTGCAATCGCACGCGCAAGCTTCGCGAGCGCGTCGCGTTCTGCTTTGCTCAGGTTCGCCTTTTCGTTCTTCGCGAACACCTCCAGCAGATAGATCGGCGCGTGGTCGCTGAAGAAGTAGTAGACGACCCGCACGCCGCCGCTTTGCCCTTCGAACCGGTTGCGAACCGGAGCTTGCGAAGTCCGCCGGTGCCTTGCAGCAGAACGCCACACGTCGGATCGGCAGCGATGGTATCGATCAACGCCGAATGCTCTGCTTCATCGAGAGCTTTCGCTGCTCGACGAATAAAGTGAGCCGCAAAGCGACTGTCTGCACGGCCTTATATAACCCAATGGGTTATAGACATCAAGCGTCGGGACGGGCCGCCTTTGGCTTTAGCTCGCGCGCGTCAGCACCAGCTCGAAGACGAAGGTCTTGCCGCCGTCGGTGATCGGCAGCGTCGTCACGTAAGCCTTGTCACCGTCGAAGCGCGTGGTGCGCGCCATCTCGGCGCCGCACCAGTTGGGGAACATCGAGAGCTCGACGTTGTGGAAGAGCCGGTCGCCTTCCATGCGCCAGCGCCCGCAATAGCTGAGCGCGGTCGACATCGCGTGATGGGTCTCCTCGGCCGAGCCGCCCATCGGGTCGAAGCCGGCGAAGGGCTTGCGATTGGCGCCCATCAGCGTCGCGAACATGAAGCCGTCGGCGGTGTAGCAGATGAGGCCCCGGGCCCCCGGGAGCGGCGGCGTCCGCGTGCCGTCGGCATCGACCCGCGCCCACTCGGCCAGACGCCAGGTACCGACCAGCTTTTCTGCCTGTGCCATTCTTCTTCGCGTTCCCTGTTCTGGGTTCAAGCGTTCGCGCGCTTCCAGGTTAGCTCGGCGATGCCGGACGCGCCCTTGCGGGTGAGCGGCGGGGTCTTCAGAACCACGTGATCGCCCTCGAAGCGGTAGTGCCGAACCTGCCGCGTCCCGACCATGTTCGGCCAGAGCGCCCCTTCGACCGTGTGCACGACCGCCTCGCCCTCGATCTTCCAGGTGCCGCAATAGCTGTGGACGGTCGACATCGCCCGGTGGGCCTCCTCGGGCGAGCCGCCGAGGGGGTCGGAGCCGGCGAACCTGGCGCGGGTCGACGGCTGTGATCCCAGCATGGCGAACATGTAGCCGTCGGCGGCGTAGGTGATCAGGCCCCAGGGTGCGGGCCCCATCGGCTCGGTGACCTTGTCGCCGTCGACGATGATCCACTTCACGAGGCGCCAGGTGCCGATGAACTGGTCGGGCGTCGCGCTCATATTCCGTCGTCCCCGTAAGGTGTTACCCCACCCTGAGGGCGGCGGCCGGCCGGGTCAAGCCGGCCCTTCCCTTCCGGCCCGGACTTCCCTATAAGAGCCGTCAAATCCGTCATCCGCATCGTGGTTCCGGCACGCCTGAAAGGGCGTGAATGCCGGACCGATGGCCGCGCAAGGGAGACTATCCATGAGCCAGCTTCTGATGCCGCGCGCGACCGCCGTCTGGCTGGTCGCCAACACCTCGCTCTCCTTCGAGCAGATCGCCGAGTTCTGCGGGCTCCATGTGCTCGAGGTCCAGGCCATCGCCGACGAGGAGGTCGCGGTCGGCATGCACGGGCTCGATCCCGTGGCCAACGGCCAGCTGACCCAGGAAGAGCTCGACCGGGCGCAGAAGGATCCGGCGGCGCGCCTGAAGATGATCAGCACCGACAACCTGCCGCAGCCGGTCTCGCGCAACAAAGGCCCGCGCTACACCCCGATCGCCAAGCGCGGCGACAAGCCGGACGCGATCTCCTGGCTGGTCAAGAACTACCCCGACATGACCGACGGCCAGATCGGCAAGCTGCTCGGCACCACCAAGTCGACGATCGCCGCGGTGCGCGATCGCACCCACTGGAACACGGCGAACATCCGTCCCCGCAATCCGGTGGCGCTGGGCCTCTGCACCCAGGCCGATCTCGACGCGGCGGCGACCAAGGCCGGCGCCACGCTGCCCTCGATCGGCGTCCGCTACATGACGGCGGAAGAGGCGGCGACGATCCCGGCGCCGAAGCCGATCGAGCCGCACCTGGCACAGCAGGGCGAGCGCGATCGCGATCGTGATCGCGGGCCGTTCGACCGCCGCGGCTGAGAAGGCGCGGCCGACGGCCGCGCCCGATCCTTAGATCCTGATCCCTAGAACGGGAAGCGTTCGAGCGAGACGCGCGTCCCGTTTGGCTGCACCAGCGTGACCGTCGTCCTCGACTTGACCTCGACGACGAGGTTCTGGCCGCTCATCACGTCCCCGACCGGGCGCCAGCCCTGGCCGTCCGGCGGTCCGGTGACGACGTCGAGCACCGGTGCCACGAACAGCAGGCCGAAGATCATGTCGGCGCTCGCATAGGTCCAGCGCGCGCGCCCCGCCGCGTCGTAGTCGAGCAGGCCGACCATCATCGTGTTGCCCTGGACCTCGAGCACGACGCCGGTGCCGGGCTCGGCCGGGTTCCACCAGAAGCCGCTTTCCGGATAGGGCGGCTCGCTTGCACCGAAGCCCGGCCCGAAGGGCACGATCGGGAAGCGCTCGATCGCGACCGTGCCCCAGGGAAGTGTCATCGTCGCCAGCTGCCCGTCCTGGAACGTGATTTCGACCGCGATCGCGTCGCGCGCCGCCGGTGCGCGATAGGCCGCCCCGATCGCGGCGCCGTCGGAGAAGCTGAACAGATCGCCCTGGAAGCTGCGCGTGGTCTTCATCTGCCCGTAGGCGACGCGCCAGCTCGGCTTTCCGTCGGCGCCGTAGCTCATCATGCCGAGGAACATCCGGTCGCTTTTCACCTCGATGAAGTAGCCGCGTCCCGGCTCGCTCGGCGCCCACCACCAGCCGGTCTCGATCGACTCGTGCAGCGCCGGCAGTCCCAGCCATCGTCGGATGTGGTTCTTGTCGGAATCCAGCATCCGGCTCGCGGCGAGCCCGATCGACGCCGAGCCGACGGCGAAGCCGACCAGGCTGTTGTTCTCGATGACGGGCGCGCCAGACAGCGCGCCGTCGTAGGCGATCGGGAACATCAGGCGGCGCTCGCTGGCCTCCGAGAGCGCGCCCTCGGTCTGCCACTGCGCCTGGCTGCCGGACTCGCCGGCGGCGCTGGTCGCGTACCCGATCACGCTGGCGGATGAGGGTGTGCGACCGAGCGAGTTCGCGACGTCGACGAACGAGGTGGCGCTGGTGACCGCATTGCTGAAGAAGACTGCGGCGAAGTCCGGGCCCGTGCTGACGCCGTCGTAGAACTGGCTCAGCATCTCGTAGTGATGGAAGGACTGGGTCGGGTAGGCGGAGGTGAGGGCCGCGCCCGCGCTGCTCTGCGTCAGGCCGGCGGTGAAGGTGATGCCGGCGGCGAGCGCGCCGTCGGTATCGCGGCCGGGCTTGAGGCAGCTGGCGCTGGTCATCACCACCTTGGCGGCGACGGCGATGCCCGAGCAACGCTTGGCGAAGCCGTTGAGGAGGACGACGTCGAGATAGCCGACCGTCGCATTGGGCAGGCCGGAGGTGTCGGTGACGCGGCGGAAGGTGCTGCTCGCAAACGGCACCGAGACGTCGCCGGCGGCCGCCGCCGGAGCGGTCGCGGTCACGGCGCGCGGGAAGATGCGGATCGTGGCGCCTCGGCGCTCGACCTGGGGCGTCGCGGGCGATGCGGTATCCGCGTGTGCCGAGGCGGCACCGATCGCGAGGAAGGCCGCGGCGAGCAGCGCGGGAAGAAAGCGAGAAAGCGCGCGCTTGTGCATCGGCCGGCCGGAGTCCCCCTTCGAGCGAGAACCCATGGTGAACGAGTCGCATCGGCGGGGTCCAGCGACAACCCGTCGATCGGAGCGGATCAAACTCGCTTTTCGATGAGGCCGATCACCTCGGACGTCGGACGCACGTCGCCGAAGCTGCGGTAGATCGTGTGCAGCGTCGCGTTATGGGTCTCGTCGCGGATGGCGGCGTTGCCGTCCGCGACCATGATGACGCGAAAGCCGGTCGAGCTCGCGTCGCGCGCCGAGGACTCGCAGCAGACGTTGGTGACGGTGCCGGTGATCAGCACCGTGTCGATGCCGCGCGACGTCAGGATCTCCGGCAGGTCGCAATAGCCGGGCAGGAAGGCGCTGGGCCCGGCCTTCTCGACGAAGAGATCGCCCGCGTCCTGCGCGAGCCCCGGCCAGATCCGCGACGGCAGCGGGCCCGTGCCGCCCGAGCCGGCATAGAGCGCGGCGATCTTCTCTCCGTAGAATGCGCGGTGGTGGTCGGGATGACGCGGCGTGCCCGGCACCACCCAGGCGACGAGGCCGCTGGCACCGCGCAGGCACGTGGCGATCGCGTTGATGTTGGGAACGATGCCGCGGCAATAGGCGGACTCATCGACGAAGAACGGCACCATGTCGACGACGACGAGCGCGGTCTTCGCCGGCGCCAGCGTCTCGTACGCATGCCGCTGCCCGCGCCGCTCCTCCTGGCGCCGAACCTCGCGCTCCTCGATGCGCCAGTCATGGAGCTTGGTCTCAGTCACGCGCGCTTCATGCCCCCTCTCCCGCGTCGTACGCGGGGGAGGGTTCCGATGGAGGCGTCACCCGTCACGATCCCTTCGCGTAGCCGACGGTCTTCAGGCCGTCGGTGATCTCCTGCAGCACAACCGGGTCGTCGATCGTCGCCGGCATCTTCCAGCTCTGGTCGTCGGCGATTTTCTGCATGGTCCCGCGGAGGATCTTGCCCGAGCGCGTCTTCGGCAGGCGCTTGACCACGACCGCGGTCTTGAATGCGGCGACGGGGCCGATGGAGTCGCGCACCATCTGCACCACTTCCTTGACGATCGTCTCCTGCGGTTTCGACACGCCGGCCTTCAGCACCAGCAGCCCCAGCGGCAGCTGGCCCTTGAGCTCGTCGGCGACGCCGATCACCGCGCACTCGGCGACGTCGGGATGGTTGGAGAGGACCTCCTCCATGCCGCCGGTCGAGAGGCGATGGCCGGCGACGTTGATGATGTCGTCGGTACGGGTCATGACGAAGACGTAGCCGTCCTCGTCGAGATACCCCGCGTCGCCGGTCTTGTAGTACCCGGGGAACTCCTGGAGGTAGGACTTGAGGAAGCCGGCGTCGTTGTTCCACAGCGTCGGCAGAGAGCCCGGCGGCAGCGGCAGCTTGATCGCGAGCACGCCGACCTCGCCGGCCTTGACCGGATGGCCCTCGCCGTCGAGCGACTGCACGTCCCAGCCCGGCACCGCCTTGGTCGAGGATCCCGGCTTCACCTTCATCGGCTCGAGGCCCTGGCAGTTCGCGGTGATCGGCCAGCCGGTCTCGGTCTGCCACCAGTGATCGACCACCGGCACCTTCAGCTTCTCTTCCGCCCACAGCAGCGTGTTCGGATCGCAGCGCTCGCCGGCGAGGAACAGCGTCCTGAACTTCGTGAGGTCGTAGTTCTTCATCAGCAGGCCGTCGGGGTCGTCGCGCTTGATCGCGCGGAACGCCGTGGGCGCGGTGAAGAGCGCCACCACCTTGTGCTGCGCGGCCACGCGCCAGAAGGCACCGGCATCGGGCGTGCCGACCGGCTTGCCCTCGTAGAGGATGGTCGTGGCGCCGAGCAGCAGCGGCGCATAGACGATATAGGAGTGGCCGACCACCCAGCCGACGTCGGAGGCGGTCCACCACACCTCGCCCGGCTTGATGTCGTAGACGTACTTCATCGACCACAGCAGCGCCGTCGCGTAGCCGCCGCCGTCGCGCACGACGCCCTTGGGGATGCCGGTCGTGCCCGAGGTGTAGAGGATGTAGAGCGGATCGGTCGATGCCAGGTCGACCGGATCGACCGGCGCGCTTTTGGCCTCCAGCTCGGCGAAGTCGACGTCGCGGCCGGCGACCGGCGTCGCTTTCTGCTCGGGCCGCTGGAAGAGGACGCAGACCTTGGGCTTGTGCTGGGCGAGTTCGATCGCCTGGTCGACCAGCGGCTTGTAGGCGACGATGCGTCCCGGCTCGAGCCCGCAGGAGCCGAAGACGATCGCCTTCGGCTTGGCGTCGTCGATGCGGGTCGCGAGCTCGGGCGCGGCGAAGCCGCCGAAGACGACGCCGTGGATCGCGCCGAGGCGGGCGCAGGCGAGCATCGCCACCACCGCTTCCGGGATCATCGGCATGTAGATGAGGACCCGGTCGCCCTTCTCGACGCCGACCGAGCGGAGACCGCCGGCGAACTTCGCTACGCGCTCGGTGAGCTGGCGGTAGGTGAAGGTCTCGATCCGGCCCGTCATCGGGCTGTCGTAGATGAGCGCCGCCTGGTCGCCGCGTCCGGCCTCGACATGGCGGTCGAGGCAGTTGCGGGCGACGTTGAGCCGCCCGTCAGGGAACCAGCGGTAGAAGGGCGGCCTGGAGGAATCCAGTGCTTTGGTCGGCGGCCTGGTCCAGGAGACGGATTTCGCCGCCTCCAGCCAGAAGCCGTCCTTGTCCTCCAGCGAGTGGCGATGAGCCTCGGCGTGACGCCCGGTCATAGGCGGTTTCCCCTCTGACTTTCCTTGAGGTGCAGGATGAGCCGGGGATCGCGGCTTGCCAAGGGCAGGAGGCGGGAGAGCGACATCGTGTCCTCGTGTCCGCGTCCGTCGTATCCCTTCCCCCGTCCGCTACGCGACCATGGGAGAGGATAAGAACTCTCAGGAGAGGGGGCGAGAGCACGATTTTCTCCGCCGTCGCGGAGCATTTGCGATCCGCGGCCGGCTCGGCTTATCTGTTGAGTCATGACCTCTCCCTACGACGTCGACCTCGACAAGAACCCCGCGAACTTCGTGCCGCTGTCGCCGCTGGGATTCCTGGAGCGCGCGGCGGCGGTCTATCCGACCCGGACCTCGGTCGTGCATGGCAAGACCCGGCATAGCTGGGCCGACACCTATGCGCGGTCGCGGCGGCTCTGCTCGGCGCTCAAGGGGCGCGGGATCAGGAAAGGGGACACGGTCGCGATCATGGCGCCGAACGTCCCGGCGATGGTCGAGGCGCATTTCGGTATCCCGATGGCGGGCGCGGTCCTGAACGCGCTCAACTACCGGCTCGACGCGGCGACCATCGCCTTCATCCTCGAGCATGGCGAGGCGAAGGTCCTGATCACCGACACCGAGTTCTCGCCGGTGATCAAGGACGCGCTCAAGCAGCTCAAGAGGAAGATCACCGTCATCGACATCGTCGACCCGCTGGGACCCGGCGGCGAGACGCTCGGGGAGAAGGACTACGAGGCGTTCCTCGCCGAGGGCGATCCGAACGCCGCCTGGGATCCTCCGGCCGACGAGTGGCAGGCGATCGCGCTCAACTACACCTCGGGCACCACCGGCAACCCCAAGGGCGTCGTCTATCACCATCGCGGCGCTTATCTGAACGCGCTCGGCAACATCCTGGTCTGGAGCCTGCCGTCGAAGCCGACCTACCTCTGGACCCTGCCGCTGTTCCACTGCAACGGCTGGTGCTTCCCCTGGACGCTCGCGGCGCTCGCCGGCACCAATGTGTGCCTGCGCCGCGTCGAGGCGAAGGCGATCTTCGATGCGATCGCCGACGAAGGCGTCACCCATCTCTGCGGCGCACCGATCGTCATGGGCCTGCTGCTCAACGCCAAGCCGGAGCAGAAGCGCGACTTCGCCGGCCGGCGCATCAAGATGATGACCGCCGCCTCCGCACCGCCGGCCGCGGTGATCGAGGGCATGGAGAAGCTCGGCTTCGACATCACGCATGTCTATGGCCTGACCGAGGTCTACGGGCCCGCGGTCGTTTGCGCCTGGCACGAGGAGTGGAACAAGCTGCCGGCCGAGGAGCAGGCACAGATCAAGGCGCGCCAGGGCGTCCGCTATCCGGTGCTCGAAGGCCTGATGGTGGCCGACGCGAAGACGCTGGAGCCCGTGCCCGCCGACGGCAAGACCATCGGCGAGGTCTTCATGCGCGGCAACATCGTCATGAAGGGCTATCTCAAGAACCGGAAGGCCAGCGACGAGGCCTTCGCCGGCGGCTGGTTCCACACCGGCGATCTCGGCGTCTGCCATCCCGACGGCTACATCGAGCTCAAGGATCGCTCGAAGGACATCATCATCTCGGGCGGCGAGAACGTCTCGACCATCGAGATCGAGGGCGTGCTTTATCGCCACCCGGCCGTGCTCGAAGCCGCCGTGGTCGCGCGCCCCGACGACAAATGGGGCGAGACGCCCTGCGCCTTCGTCACGCTCAAGGAAGGCAGGACCGCGAACGCCGACGACCTCATCGCCTTCTGCAAGCAGAACATGGCGAGCTTCAAGGTCCCGCGCACGATCGTCTTCGGCCCGCTGGCGAAGACCTCGACGGGGAAGATCCAGAAATACGTGCTGCGGGAGAAGGCGAAAGCGCTTTAAGCGGTCGCAATGCTTTTCGTTCGCGAAGACGCAAACTGCGCATTGCGCGGTCTATGCGGTTTCGCCGCGCCCGACCTCGCTTCGCTCGCCCCCACCCCATCCCTCCCCCGCTTCGCGGGAGAGGGGGCAACGCTGCGTCGAGTTCCCTCTCCCGCGTCGTACGCGGGGGAGGGTTAGGGTGGGGGCGCTCGCGTCAGCGAGCGGTCGTGAATCCTCAGCCGAACTTCGCCGTCACATACCCCTCGATGCTGATCGGCCACGCGGGATTCCACGCGATCTCCCAGGCGTGGTCGTCGGGATCGGCGACGTAGCCCCGGAAGCCGCCATGCGGGGGCGCATCGGCCTTCCGCAGCAGCGTGCCGCCGGCGCGGAGCAGCTGCGCCATCGCGGGGTCGACCTCGTCCCTGGTGCGCACGTTGTGCGCCAGGGCGAAGGCGCCCCTCTGCGAGTTGCCGGCGCGCTGCATGTCCTCCTCGAGGTTCTTCTCGAGCCAGGTGGCGAACACGAAGCCGTTCAGCTGGTAGAAGGTGATGTCCGGCATCTCGAAGACCGGCTTCCAGCCGAAGCCCTCGCCATAGAAGCGGCGCGACCGCGCGACGTCGGCGATGCCGAGCGTGATCAGCGACATCTGATGCTGCATGGTCGGGCTCCTGACTCTTAAGCCCTCCCCCTTGATGGGGGAGGGTTGGGTGGGGGTGGTCCAGGAATCTCGATCGATAGATCGTAGAGCGAGGGCGGCATCGCCCCCCACCCTAACCCTCCCCCACTTCGGGGGGAGGGGATATGAGGCGACGCGAGCTACTATCTACTCTCCATGACCGCCACGCCGCTTGTCTTCACCATCGGGCATTCGAACCATCCGTGGCCCGAGTTCGTCAGGTTGCTCCGCGCGAACGACATCGCGTGCCTGATCGACGTGCGCTCGATGCCGGCGTCGCGGCGCAATCCGCAGTTCAATCGGGCCGAGATGGAGCGCGGCCTGACCGACGCGGGCATCCGGTACCGCTATCTCGGCGACCGGCTCGGCGGGCGGGCGAAGGGCATGGCGGGCGCGGTCGACTACGCGAAGGTCGCGGCGACCCGGAATTTCCAGGACGGGCTGGACGCGGCGCTCGATCTCGCGCGCGAGATGCGTTGCTGCCTGATGTGCGCCGAGAAGGATCCGATCGATTGCCACCGCGCGATCCTGGTGGCGCGCCACCTGGCGCCGAAGGGGGCTGCGATCGCGCACGTCCATGCCGACGGGAATGTCGAGCCGCAGCGCGCGTTCGAGGCGCGGCTGATGGGTGATGGCGAGGCGCCGCTGTTCGCCGGCATCGAGGACCTCGCGGCCGCCTATGACCGGCGCGGCCGCAGGATGACCTCAGGGACCTAGTCGTCGTCGTTTTGGGGCAGCGGATCGACTTCGTTGAGAAGCGCGTTCTGGCTGGCCCGGCGGGCGAGCTTGCGCTGGCGCTGGTTGGCGAGCATCCGCCATGTCTCGGCCATCTGCGCGATCGCTTCACGCTGCTCCGGCGAGAGAGCCTTCTTCGCCAGAGCCTCGCAATCCTCGGCGTGACGCTGATATTCCTGAAGAGTTCTCATGGGTTAGGCGATGAAGTATCGGGTGGAACATTAACTATACTAAACAGCCCGCGGTAATTGGTGACATATCCGTAATCTGGGTGACCGATATTGGCCTAGATCAGCGGGGCCTTGAGGTTCTCCTGCGCGAAGGCCCGCTGGATCGCGGGTCGTTCCAGCAGCCGGCGCATGTAGGCGCCGGTCCTGGGCAGGTCGCGCGCCGGCCGCGCCATGCTGCGGGTCCAGCGGCCGAGCATCAGCAGGTAGGGATCGAGGATCGTGTAGGCCTGGCCGAGGAGATAGGGCCGGCCGTCGGCGAGGGTCTGCTCGATCGTGTCGAACATGGAGCCGACGCGGGCCTCTTCCGAGGCTTTGATCTCGGCGCGCGCCGCCTCTCCCTGCGCGATCTTCTCCGGATAGAAATAGAAGATCAGCTCCGCCTGCACCGTGTTGGTCAGGTACATGAGCCAGGAGTAGAAGCGCCCGCGTTCGGCGGTGCCGGGGGCCGGCGCGAGCATGTGGTGCTTGTCGGCGAGATGCAGGCAGATCGCCGCGGTCTCCGAGATCACCAGGTCGCCGTCGACCCAGGTCGGGATGCGGCCCATCGGGTTGAGCTTCATGTACTCGGCCGACTTGTGCGCGTTCTGGGCGCGATCGACGAGCACGAGCTCGTAGGGAACGCCCATCTCCTCCAGCACCATGTGCGGCGCCAGGTTGGCGTTGCCGGGGAAGTAGAAGAGCTTCGGCGTCATCAGCGCTCCCGATGTTCGAGTCCGTCTTCGATCCAGAGCCAGGGAAGCTGGCTCGAGCACCATACATGCACGGCCGGCGGCACGCGCTCGGGCTCGTCGAGCGTCGGAATGGCGAGCGCGATCATCTCGGAGTCGGCATTGGTCGTCGCCAGCGACGAGCCGCAGTTGGGGCAGAAGCAGCGCATCGTGCCGGGCGAGGACTCGTAGGTCTTCGTCTCGCCGGTGAAGCGCACGGCGGATGCCGGGAAGCTGGCCCAGGCGGTGACCGGCGCGCCGGTCGCGCGCTGGCACATGCGGCAGTGGCAGTAGCCCGGTGACTTCGGCGCGGCGCCGATGATGCGATAGCGAACCTGGCCGCAAAGGCATCCGCCTTCGAAGGCCCGGCTCGCCACGGCGCCTTACACCTGGTCGAGCGGGATGTGGCCGGGCTGGGCTTTGACGCGCGCCATCCAGGCCTGGATCGACGGGTATTTCCTGAGGTCGAACTCGCCCTCGTCGGCGACATGCGTGTAGGCGTAGAGCGCGATGTCGGCGATCGTGTAGCGGCCGGCGGCGAAGTAGGGCTCGCCTGCCAGGTGCTCGTCCATGACCTTGAGCGCGCGCTCGCCGCGCCGGCGCAGGTCGGGCACGCGCGCCTTCTGCTCGTCGGTGATCGACGGCAGGTGATGCAGCCAGTTGCGCAGCACCGCGATGTAGGGCTCGTGGCTGTACTGCTCGAAGAACATCCAGCGCAGCGCCTGGGCGCGGTCGATCTTCTTCTCGGGCAGGTAGGGCGTGCCTTCGGCGAAGTAGTAGAGGATCGCGTTGGATTCCGGCAGCACCGTGCCGTCGTCGAGCACGACGGTCGGGATCTTGCCGTTGGCGTTGAGCTTGAGGAACTCCGGCGTCTGCGTGGCGCCGGCGTTGGAGTCGACCTCGATCCGCTCGTACGCGACGCCGAGATGGGCCAGCAGCAGGCGCACCTTGTAGCCGTTGCCCGACGGCGCGTAGTCGTAGAGCTTCACTCAGGACTCCTTCTCGGCGTCGGGCCCGCCGCGCCTTGGATAGCGCGGAAGGTGGTCGGTCAGGTTGAGCCATCGCGCCCGGCTTTCCGTCCAGATGTGCTCGGACGGCGCCAGCCCGTTCGGATCATCGAAGGTCGCGACCGCGAGGTCGAGGGTCTCGCCGCAGCGCCGCCGCCAGATCAGGGTCGACCCGCAGTCGCCGCAGAAGCCGCGCTCCACCTTCGGCGAGGAGAGGCGGAACATCGGCATGCCGGTGATCTCCACCCGCGCGCGCTCGAAGGTGGCCCAGGCCACCATCGGCGCACCGGAGGCCTTCTGGCACATCCGGCAATGGCAGAAGTTCACGTAAGAGGGGGCGCCGTCCGCCCGGAAGCGGACGGCCCCGCAGAGACAACCGCCTTCGGCCGTCCGGCTCACGCGCGCCAGAAGGGCTTGGCGACCTCGTAGTCGACATCGGAGCGGCTGACGCCCATGTCGCGGAGCATGCGGTCGTCGAGCCGGCCGAGCAGGATGCGCGAGCGGTTGCGCTCCTGCCATTCGAGCAGCCGGTCGACGATCGCCGCGAAGAACCCGGACCGGCGGGGGACGAAGCCGATGCGGGCCTGGAATGCGGGCCGGGGGGCGGTTTCACAAGAAGCTGACTGATGGGCCATGGGGAGGGACTCCTTCCGTCTTTAGAAACCAGAAGGTGGCCCTCCGTCAGCCTGTGGACAAACGATCTTTTCGCATCTGCACCATAAGGCGAACTAATCCGTGGGCGCACTGCGCGCTAGGCCCGCGCAGCGCACGGGGAAATTGACCGAGTTCGCGATGAAGCACTTCTCGTGCGCCTCGTGGTGGAGCGTGTCGATCTTCGTGGTGTCGAAGATCCCCTCGATGGTCACCTCGGGCTCGAGCACCACCTCGGTGAAGCGGCCGCCGCCGGACGCATCCTCGACCATCGTGCCCGAGGCATGGTCGACATAGGCGGTGACCACGACCTTGGCCGCGGCGGCGAGGTGCAGGAACCAGAGCATGTGGCAGGTCGACAGCGATGAGACCAACAGATCCTCGGGATTCCAGCGCGCGGCATCGCCGCGGAAGGCGGGATCGGAGGATCCCGGGATCGGCGGCTTGCCCGTGACGGAGATCACGTGCGCGCGTTCGTAGGACTTGTAGGTTCGCGTGCCGTCGCCGGTGTTGCCGGTCCATTCGACGGTGGCGGTGTAGCGATGGGTGCCGGCCATGACCACATCTCCGCTGGTGTCGCTATGGGCGGCCAACCTGCGGCGAGGGGACAATCCGGACAAATGAGATTTGCGCATTGCGTCGATGAGCAGAACTAATGCATAGTTCGGCCGCCATGAGCCGTCGCCTGCCGCCCCTGTCCGCGCTCCGCGCCTTCGAGGCGGCGGCGCGCCATCTGAGCTTCACCCGCGCCGCCGCCGAGCTCGGCGTCACCCAGGCGGCGATCAGCCACCAGGTGAAGCTGCTCGAGGACCAGCTGGGCCAGCCGCTTTTCCGGCGGCTGACGCGCCGCCTGCTCCTGACCGACGCCGGCCAGCTCCTGTGGCCGGGCGTGCGCGACGGCTTCGACCGCCTGGCCGAGGCGGTGCAGAAGGTGCAGACCCGCGGCGACAGCGGCGTGCTGACGCTCAGCCTCACCTTCTCCTTCGCCGCCCGCTGGCTGGTGCCGCGGCTCGGCGGGTTCCTCAAGGCGCATCCCGAGATCGACGTGAAGCTGACCACGACCGACCGGCTGGTCGACTTCGCGCGCGAGGACGTCGACATCGCGATCCGCTACGGCCACGGCGAATGGCCGGGCCTGGATTCCTGGAAGGTGATCCGCCCGGTCTACACGCCGCTCCTGAGCCCGAAGCTGGCCAAGGGCCAGAGCCTGTCGCAGCCGAGCGACCTGCAGCTGCTGCCGCTGCTCGCAGAGAACGACGACGTGCTCGACTGGCGGGCGTGGTTCAAGGCCGCGGGCTGCAGCTGGCGGCCGTCGCGCCGGCTCGTCGAGTTCGACACCACCCAGATGGCGGTGGCGGCGGCGGCGGAAGGCCTCGGCGTGGCGCTGGGCCCGCCCGAGTACTTCGCCGAGGAGCTGGAGTCGGGGCGGCTGATCCAGCCCTTCGACATCTACATCCAGACCGAGGACGCCTATCACCTCGTCTGCCCGACCGGCCGTGCCGAAGAGCCCAAGATCGCCGCCTTCCGCGGCTGGATCCTGGAGGAGGCGGCGAAGATGGAGGCCGAAAAAACGAACGCGCCCCGCACCCGGTCCCGGGCACGAGGCGCGGCCTGATTTGGGGCGGCGCTTCTAGAGCGTCAGTGTCGCGTCATCTCCGCGATCTCGTCCTTGATCTTCAGCTTCTGGCGCTTCAGATCCGCGACCACTTGGTCGTCCGGATGAGGACGGGAGTTCGCCTGCTCGAGCTCGTGCTCGAGCCGGGCATGCTGTGCCTTCAAATCTTCGAGGTTATGCGTCGTGGGCATTCCCTTGCCTCCTGATGGTTGGCGTGAATTCCTCGACCCGAAAAGGCTACGCCTCCCCTCCCGGACTGCCAAGCCGGAACAGTTGCCGAACCGGACCCTTGTGAGTATGTTCCGCGCCGCTCAAGCGACGGTCGCCGAAGTAGCTCAGTGGTAGAGCAACTGATTCGTAATCAGTAGGTCGGGAGTTCGATCCTCCCCTTCGGCACCAGCCTTTTCAGGCCGTTAGCTCTGCGGCATCCAGATACCCCACGACGTTCCGGGCGCCCGCCGGCGGTCGCATCCGCTTGAGGCGGCGCCCCGTCGCGGCCTAGGGTCGGTCATCAATTGGTCACGGGGGCTAAGGCACATGCGCGTTTTCACCGCATCTCTGGCGATGGAGACCAACACCTTCTCGCCGATGCTGACCGGCCGGGAAGCCTTCATGGAGCGGAGCTACTTCCCGCCCGGGAAGCACCCGAACCATCCGATGCACATCTCCTCGCCGCTCTGGGTGCTCCGCCGCGTCGGCAAGGAGAAGGGATGGACGGTGATCGAGGGGCTCGTCGCGTCCGCGCAGCCGGCGGGCAACGTCGTGAAGAAGGTCTACGAGGAACTCCGCGACGACATCCTCAGCCAGCTGAAGGCGGCGATGCCGGTCGACATGGTGATCCTGGGACTGCATGGCGCGATGGTCGCCGAGGGCTACGACGACTGCGAAGGCGACGTGCTGAAGCGCGTGCGCGATATCGTCGGTCCCGGCGTGGTGGTCTCCTCCGAGCTCGATCCCCACTGCCACATGACCGATCTCATGGTGAAGTCGGCGGACCTGCTCATCTGCTACAAGGAATTCCCGCACACCGACTATCTCGAGCGCGCCGAGGAGCTGGTGGCGATCTCCGAGCAGATCGCGCTGAAGAAGGTGAAGCCGACGCCGGCGCTGTTCGACTGCCGGATGATCAACTCCTATCCGACTTCGCGCCAGCCGATGCGCGGCTTCGTCGACCGTGTGCAGGCGATGGAGGGCAAGGACGGCGTGCTCTCGATCTCGCCGGTGCATTGCTATCCCTACGCCGACGTCGCCGACATCGGCACCAAGATGCTGGTCTACACCGACAACGATCCGGCGAAGGCGGCGAAGCTCGCGAAGAAGCTCGGCGAGGAGCTGATCTCGCTCCGCGACACGGTGCGGCCGGAGTTCCTCACGATCGACCAGGCGCTCGACAAGGGTGTTGCCTCGAATTCAGGGCCCGTGGTGATCGCCGAGCCCGCCGACAATGCCGGCGGCGGCGCGCCGTCGGACTCGACCTTCGTGCTGAAGCGCATGCTCGAGCGCGGCATCCGGGACGCGGCGATCGCGCCGGTCTGGGATCCGATCGCGGTCAAGATGTGCTTCGCCGCCGGCGAGGGCGGCACGTTCGATCTTCGCTTCGGCGGCAAGATGGGCCCGTTCTCGGGCACGCCGGTCGATGCGAAGGTGAAGGTGATCAAATGCGTCCGCGACGCGACGCAGTCACAGGGCCCGACGATCCACCAGCTCGGCGATGCCGCGGCGATCGAGGTCGACGGCATCGCCGTCGTGCTGATCTCGATCCGCCAGCAGGCCTGGGGTCCGGATCTCTTCTCGAACCTCGGCGTCGATCCACGCGAGCGCAAGATCGTCGTGGTCAAGTCGACCAACCATTTCTTCGCCGAGTATTCGAAGATCGCGACCGACGTCCTCTACATGGACGGACCGGGCGCCTTGCCGCGCAACTTCCACTTGGTGCCCTACACCAAGGTGAAGCGCCCGATCTGGCCGCTCGATGCGAACCCGTGGGGGTGATGTTCGTGTTCCCTCCCCCCGACGTGGGGGAGGGTTAGGGTGGGGGGCGATGCTGCGCTCGCCTTACACCATCTTCGCGAAGTTCTTCGTCTTCGCGTCGTAGCCCCAGAGCGCGCCCTTCTGCAGGTCGAACCACCAGCCGTGGATCGAGAGCGATCCGGCGGCTATGCCGTCGGCGACCCAGGGGAACGTGGCGATGTTCTCGAGGCTGATCTCGATCGCCGCGCGTTCGATCGCGCCGTTGTCGCCGCCGCTGCGGCCTTCGGCCGGCACCGCCTCGCAGGCGCGCATGCCGAGCGAGACCCAGGGGCCGATGAACTCGCGTTCGCGCAAGGGGTCGCCGGTGCAGCAGCGCCGGAGCGCCTCGATGCCGCCGCAGCCGGAATGGCCGAGCACGATGAGATGCTTCACCTTGAGGTCGCGGATGCCGAACTCGAGCGCGGCCGACGTGCCGTGCAGCTTGCCGTCCGGCTGGTAGGGCGGGATCAGGTTGGCGACGTTGCGGATCACGAACAGCTCGCCCGGCTCCGATCCCAGCAGGATCGCCGGATCGACGCGGCTGTCGGAGCACGCCACCACCATGACCTCGGGGTTCTGCCCCAGTGTGCGCAGGTTTTCGTAGAGCTCCGGCCGGTGCTCGTAGTAGCGGGCCTTGAAGACCTTGAAGCCGGAGACGAGCTGATCGATGGCAGGCATGGGCCGCATCTATGCGCGAGAGGGCGCCGGAGGACAAGCCGCGGAGGAGAAGCGGACAGCAGGAAAGCAGGGGGCGTTAACCTTCAGGAAACCAATTTCCCTGTAGGCTGATGCCGATTGCCGTTGAAAGCTTCGCGTTGCCTATTTACTGTGCACAGTAAGTCCTAGGAATCGTTCTAACTTTCTGGCACACACGCCGTCGGTAAAAGGCCGATCACCGGAAGACCATGGCGCCCCCTCTCCGCTTCCTCGTCGCCGACCCGAGCCCCGAGATCCGGAGGCAGGTCAAGGATGCGTTGACCACCCGCCGCCAGGCCGACGTGGTCGAGCACTGGCTGAGCGCCGACGTGCGCACGGCGATCACCGACAGCGGCCCCTTCGATCTCGTGGTGGTCGGCCAGGAGCTTCCCGACGAGCCGGGCGACAAGCTGAGCCGCTGGATCCGACGCGACGCCAGGAGCCTCTGGCCGAACGTGCCCGTGGTGCTGATGGCCGAGAGCACCGGGCCCGAGATGGAGCAGGTGGCGGTGATGGCGGGCGCCCGCCTGATGCCGAAGCCGTTCAACCAGGGCAAGCTCGTGCTTCTCGCCGAGAAGATGATGACGGACTATCCGAACTTCATCGTCAGCCCGTCCTATTTCGGTCCCGACCGGCGCCACGGCAAGCGGCCGCTCGGATCGGAGCGCCGCATGGCACAGTCGGCGACGGTGCAGATCATCGATGACCCGGCCGACTATGTCGTCGGCAAGGACGCGATCGTCCTGATCTTCGACTACCTCAAGCTCCGGCTCGCCAACGCGCCGAGCGCCACGATGCGCGACTTCCTGCTGCGCCAGCATCTGACGCGCGCCGCCGACAACATCCCGCTGATCCAGGAGCGCCTGCTCGGCAAGGTCACCGAGCAGCAGGCGATGATGGACAGCGATCTCTCGGCGCTGATGGGTGGCGCCAACGGCAGCACGCTGAAGAAGATGAACCGCTCGGCCAAGACGATGATGGTCGACACCACCACCGCCGGCTTCCTGCTGATGGCGTCGATCGCGACGTCGCTGCACCACTACACGTCCGGCACCTACTCGATCAGCGACAAGCTGCTGCGCTTCCTCACCGCGCACGTGACCGCGATCCGCTCGGCGATCATCTACCGGATCTTCGACGACGGCGGCAGCGTCGGCCAGTCGATCGTCGGCGCGCTCAAGGTCGCCGAAAGCGTCTTCCGCCGCCCGGCCGAAGCCTGAAATCGAGCCCCCTCCCCCGCTTCGCGGGAGAGGGTTCCCGACTTTACGGCAGCAGCACCGTCGAGCCGGTGGTCTTGCGGCTCTCCAGGTCGCGATGCGCCTGCACCGCTTCCGACAGCGGATAGGTCTGGTTGATCCGGATCTTGACCTTGCCCGACTTGACCACCGCGAACAGCGCCTTCGCCGACTTCACCAGGTCGTCGCGCTGGGCGACGTAGGTCATCAGCGTCGGGCGCGTCATGAACAGCGAGCCCTTGGCCGAGAGCAGCGCCGGGCTGAAGGGCGCGACCGGGCCCGAGGCGTTGCCGTAGGAGACGAACATGCCGAGCGGCGCCAGGCTGTCGAGCGAGGCCGCGAAGGTGTCCTTGCCGACGCCGTCATAGACGACCGGCACGCCCTTGCCCTTGGTGAGCTCGCGCACCTTCTTCGAGAAGTCCTCGCCGGACTTGATCACCAGCGGATAGTGGCAGCCGTGCTTCTTCGCGAGGGCGGCTTTCTCTTCGGACGACACCGTGCCGATCACCTTGGCGCCGAGCGCCTTGCCCCACTGGCAGAGGATGAGCCCGACGCCGCCGGCGGCTGCGTGCACCAGGATCGTGTCGCCCTTCTTCACCTTGTAGGTGCGGCGGAGCAGGTATTCGGCGGTCATGCCCTTCAGCATCATCGCCGCGGCGACCTTGTCGTCGATGCCCGACGGGATCTTCACCATGCGGTCGGCCGGCACGATGCGACGCTCGGCATAGGATCCCATCGGCTGCGCGTAGGCGACGCGGTCGCCGACCTTGAACTCCTTCACGCGCGGCCCGACCTTCTCGACCACGCCGGCGCCTTCCATGCCGATCACCGACGGATAGGCGATCGGATAGAGGCCGGAGCGGTGATAGGTGTCGATGTAGTTGAGGCCGACCGCGGTGTTGCGGATCAGCATCTCGCCCGGGCCCGGCTTGCCGAGCTCGATCTCCTCCCACTTCATCACCTCAGGCCCGCCTGCCGCATGGATGCGGATCGCGTGCGTGGTGGTGCCGGCGCTCTTGGCCGGTTTCTTCGCCGCCGCCGCCTGGCCGCCGCCGAGGTTCTTCCTGAAGAACTCGGCCGTGCGCTCGTTCGCCAGCTTCGCCGCCGCCGCGTCGTAGTGCTCGCCGCCGACGCGCGCGAAGGCGTGGTCGCACTCGGCATAGACATGCACGGTCGCCGTCGGCACGCGTGAGAGGGCTTCGCGGATCTTCACCTGCGCCTCGCCCGGCACGAACTTGTCCTTGGCGGCGATGTGGCAGAGATAGGGCTTGGTGATCGCGCTCGCCTCGTTCAGCGCCGCGTCGATCGCGACGCCGTAGTAGCTGGTGTTGCAGTCGGCGTCCGAGCGCGTCGCCATCAGGTAGGCGAGCTTGCCCCCGAGGCAGAAGCCGACCGTGCCGACGCGGCCGGTGCAGCCCGGCGTCTTCCGGAGCACGTCGAGGCTCGCGATCAGGTCCTCGACGCCCTTGGCTTCGTCGAAGCCCTTGTAGAGCGAGAACGCCTTCTGCCACTCGGCCTCGGTCTTGTCGGTGATCTGGATGCCGGGCTCCTGGCGCCAGAAGAGGTCCGGGCACATCGCGACATAGCCCTGCGCCGCATACGCGTCGCAGATGTCGCGCATCACCTTGTTGACGCCGAAGATCTCCTGGATGACCAGGATGCCGGGGCCGACGCCGGAAGCGGGCTTCGAGACGTAGGCCTGGAACGAGCCGCCGTCGCGGGCGGCGATCTTCACGTCGGGCATCCTAGAACTCCGTCGTCTTGATTGGGTGGGGTACAAGGAGCCTAACGCGAAGAACGCGGCACGCGCTAGCCGGCGTGCTTTCACGCGACGCCGCTCTTCTTACCCCCTCCCCCCGTCACGCGGGGGAGGGATGGGGTGGGGGGCTAGATGTCGAGGAGTTCGCGAGAGAAGCGCCAGCCACCCCGCCCCCCTCCCTAACCCTCCCCCGCGAAAGCGGGGGGAGGGAAAAGAAAGGCGAGGCGCTGGCATCGCGGCGGCGTCGCCTTTATTCTCCTGCTCGACGCTCAAACCCGAACGCGAGGAGGGATGCATGGACCGGCACGATCATCATCACACTCGCGGCCCCGTACCCGCCCCACGATGCATCGCCGTCGTGGGGCCGAGCAGCCGGGCCTAAGCTTCCCGCTTACATTCCGACCTGATCTGCCCCGAACGACACCGGGTGCCGGCCCCCACGCCGACCGCCCACCGTCCTTCGCCGTCATCCATATGAGAAGACCATGGGCTCGATCAGTCTCCGCGACGTTTCCGTCATTGCCTCCACCCCTCTCTTCACCGGGCTGAGCCTGGTGATCGGCGAGACCGATCGCCTCGGCCTCGTCGCCGCCAACGGCGCCGGCAAGACCACGCTGCTGAAATGCCTGGCCGGCCTCGCCGAGCCGACCACCGGCGAGATCGTGCGCTCGCGCGGGCTCAAGGTCGGCATGGTCGAGCAGGACATGCCGGCGAACCTCCTCGACCTCACGCTGGCCGAGGCGCTGCGCCGCGCGCTGCCGCCGGCGGAGCGCGAGACCGAGGAATGGCGCGTCGGCGTCGTGCTCGACGAGTTCGAGACGCCGGAGGAACTGCGCGACCGCCCCGTGAAGGCGCTGAGCGGCGGCTGGCAGCGGCTCATGCTGATCGCGCGCGCCTGGATCACGCAGCCGGATGCGCTGCTGCTCGACGAGCCGACCAACCATCTCGACCTCGCCAAGATCCAGCTGCTCGAGCGCTGGATCGCATCCACCGGCCGCGTGCCGATGGTGATCGCCAGCCACGACCGCCAGTTCCTCGATGCGGCCACGAACAAGACGCTGTTCCTCCGCCCCGATGTCTCGCGCAGCTTCGCCCACCCTTTCACCGTGGCTCGCAAGCTCCTCGAAGACGAGGACGCGGCCGAGGAAGCGCGGCAGGAAAAGGAGCTGAAGGAGGCCGACCGCCTCCGGCGCAACGCCGCCGAGCTCAAGAACATCGGCATCAACAGCAAGAGCGACCTGCTGCAGAAGAAGTCGATGCAGCTGAAGGACCGTGCCGAGAGGATCGAGCAGAACCTGAAGTCGCTTCACGTCGAGCGCTCGGCCGGCGAGATCCGGCTCGCCAACCGCGGCACGCATGCGAAGGTGCTGGTCGGGATCGACGACGTGACAGTGACGACGCCTGATGGCACGCCTCTATTCAAGACCGGCCGGCTCGACATCAAGCAGGGCGACCGCGTCGTGCTGCTGGGGAAGAACGGCGTCGGCAAGTCGCAGCTCGTGCGCCTGGTCCATCGCGCGGCGCTCGCCGGCGAGAGCGGGCTGCCGGGATTCCGCGTCAGCCCCTCGGTGGTGCTCGCCTATGTCGACCAGCACATGTCGCAGCTGCCGGCCGAGGAGACGCCGTTCGGCTTCATCGCCGGCACGTTCCGCTTGGGCGATCAGCGGAGCAAGAGCCTGCTCGCCGCCGCGGGATTCCCGGTCGACCGGCAGGAGAAGAAGATCAAGCAGTTCTCGCCCGGGCAGAAGGCGCGGCTGGGATTGCTCGCGCTCCGTCTCGCCGATCCGAACTTCTACCTGATGGACGAGCCGACCACGCATGTCGACATCCCGGGACAGGAGACGCTCGAGTCCGAGATCCTGACGCATGAGGCCACCTGCCTGATCGTCTCGCACGACCGCAGCTTCGTCCGCGCCATCGGCACGCGCTTCCTCCTGATCGAACGAGGCAAGCTCAAGGAGATCGATGCGCCGGAAGAATTCTATGCGACGCTGGAGGTGTAAGAGCCCCCACCCTAGCCCTCCCCCGTCTGCTCCGCAGCCGAGGGAGGGGACTCGATCTCGTGCACCCTCCCTCCGTCGTACGCGGGGGAGGGATGGGGTGGGGGCTCTGCTTCGAAGCACGACGCAGGAGACCTCGCATGATGAAGCCGCACTTCGAGATGTTCGCCGGCTATAACGCCTGGGCCAACCGCCGCCTGTTCGAGGCGGCGGCGAAGCTCAGCGAGGGCGAGTACCGGCAGGACCGCGGCGCCTTCTTCAAGTCGATGCACGGCACGCTGAATCACATTCTGGTTGGCGACCGGGTGTGGATGCACCGCTTCACCGGCGAAGGCACGCCGCCGGCGCGCCTCGACCTGATCCTGTTCGAGGACCTGGCGTCGCTCCGCTCGGCGCGCGAGGCGGAGGACAAGAGGATCGTCGCGTGGGTGAGCGGCCTGGATGAGGAAAAGCTCGCCGGAGTCATCAGCTATCGCCGCGTGACCGGAAACAGGGAGGCGGTGGAGCAGGCGCTCGCCCCTGCCCTCGCGCATTTCTTCAACCACCAGACCCACCACCGCGGCCAGGCGCATGCGATCCTGACGAGCTTCGGCCGGCGCGACCTCGAGCTCGATCTTCTCTACTACCAGCGGGAAAGCGCGTAGCCGCCTTGCCTGGCGACGTTTTCATTCGGGGCGTTTGACCTGGGTCAAGGTCGACCGGGCTCGGCCGGATGTAGGTAAAGGCCTCACGCTCGTCGCATGGTCAGTGCCGGGGAACCGCGATGCTCGAGTATCAAGTCACCGCCAGGCGTATCGACGCGCTCGGTAGCGCGGCGCAGTGCAAGTCCGCCGAGCTCGTGCTCGATACCGGCGTTGCCGGCCGACCGGACGCATTCAACCCGGCGGAACTGTTCCTGGCTGCCATCGCCGCCTGCATGATCAAGGGGATCGAGCGGGTGACGCCGATGCTGAAGTTTCGGCTTCGCGGCGTGGAGGTGAAGCTGCACGCGGTCCGGCAGGACAGCCCGCCCAAGATCTTGTCGGTGGATTACGAGCTCGTCGTCGACACCGACGAGGACGACCGTCGCCTCGACCTGCTGCATCAGAATGTGCGCAAGTTCGGCACGATCTCGAACACGGTTGCGGCGGCGACGCGGCTGGAAGGACGGATTGTCCGGGCCGTGGCCAAGCCTTCCTGACGCCCGGCGGCGCGATCAGAACAAGCTCTTCTGCCCGCGCTCCAGATCGAGCAGCGCCTTCTTCGTGTCCACGCCCTTGCCGCCGGAGAAGCCGGTGAGGCCGGCCTGGCCGACGACGCGGTGACAGGGGATCACGATCGGAATCGGGTTGGAGCCGCAGGCGCCGCCGACGGCGCGCGCGATCCCGCCGAGCGCGCGGGCGACGTCGCCGTACTGCTTCACCTCGCCATAGGGGATGGCGAGCAGCTGGTCCCAGACCTTTTTCTCGAACTCGGTGCCCTCGGGCGCGAGCGGCAGGTCGAACACCGAGCGCTCGCCGGCGAAGTATTCGTCGAGCTGGCGGCGGGCATCCAGAAGCAGCGGCGTCTCGTCGTTGCCACCCTCCACGCCGTCCTCTTCCATCCAGCGGATCGACACGATCGCGCCGTCGTCCTCCGTCACCACCAATGGCCCGAGCGGGCTGTCGATGGTGAGGCGCGGCATCAGCTTTTCTTCAGCAGCAGCGGCGGTACCTGCGCCGCCTCGGTCACGGGAAGCGAGCAGGTCGTGCCCTCGCAGACATAGATCGTCGCCTTGCCATCGACCTGACCCTTGCCATGCGCGGGATGGGTCGAAGGCAATGCCTCGTTCGCGCCGATCACCTGGAGAACGCGGTTCGGCAGGCTCAGGCTCGTCACCGCGTCGAGCAGCGCCTTGGTGTCGTGGCCCGCGCGCTCGCCGACGATCACCACCTGCTGGCCGGCGAGCAGGAGCTCGGCGGCGTTGAGCAAGGTCGAGAACGCCATCGCGCTCCGGCTGATGTCGCCGGAGAAGGCGCCGATCACCGCCTCGGCGCGATCGCGATAGCGGGCCTCGCCGGTCAGGTACCAGAGCCGCGCGAGGTTGGCGGCCTGGGTGCCGTTGCCCGAGGGCGTCGCGTTGTCATGCGCGTTGCGGGTGCGGACGATCAGCGCCTCGCCGTCGTCGGGCGTGAGGAAGTACCCGCCATTCGTCGCGTCCCAGAAATGCGCGTCGAGCATCTGGGACCACGCGCGCGCCTTCGCCAGGTAGCTCGCCTCGCCGCTCGCCTCGAAGAGCGCGAGTGCGGCTCGGGTCATCTGCGCGTAGTCGTCGAGCAGACCCGCATGCTGAGCCTTGCCCTCGCGGGCGCTGTGCAGCAGCCGGTCTCCCCGCCCGTGCACGCGCTCGATATAGGCGAAGGCGGCGCGTGCCTTCTCGAGCCAGTCGGGCCGTTGGAAGGCGAGCGCGGCATTCGCCAGCGCGGCGATCATCAGCCCGTTCCAGTCGGCGAGCGTCTTGTCGTCGAAGCCGGGGCGCACGCGGCCGGCGCGGACCTCCAGCAGCTTGGCCCGCGCCCGGCCGAGCAGCCCCTCCTCGTCCGGCGACAGCAGGTCCGGCGAGCGCGAGCGGTTGAGGATGGTCGCGTGTTCCCAGTTGCCGAGCGGCGTCACGTCGTAGGCCTGCTTGAAGGCGGCGCTCGCCTCGCCGAGCACCCGGTCGATCTCCTTCTCGGTCCAGACGTAGAAGCGGCCTTCCTCGCCTTCGCTGTCGGCGTCGAGCGACGAGGCGAAGCCGCCGTCGCCGACGATCATTTCATTGAAGAGCCAGCCGACGGTCTCCTCGACGCGGTGCTGGTAGAGCGGCGTCTTCAGGTCCTGCCAGGCGAGCGTCAGCAGATCGACCAGCTCCGCGTTGTCGTAGAGCATCTTCTCGAAATGCGGGACCAGCCACTCCTCGTCGACCGAGTAGCGCGAGAAGCCGCCGCCGAGATGATCGTAGATGCCGCCCTGGCTCATGCGGGTCAGCGTGACCGTCACCGCCTCGAGGAAAGGCTGCAGCCCGGTGCGGATCCAGGCGCGCCAGAGCGTGAGGAAGCCGGGCACGTTCGGGAACTTCGGCGCCGCGCCGAAGCCGCCGAAGAACGGATCGACGTTGCGGGCGAGCGAGCGCGCGACCTTGTCGAGGTCGTCGAGCGAGGGCATGCCGCCGGCGCGCGACGAGGAGAGCTTGCCGAGCGCCTCCTTCAGCGCGCCGACGTTCTTCGCCACCGTGTCGGGCTGGCGAAGGAAGGTCCGGTGCACGCTCTTGAGCACGTCGATGAATCCCGGCCGGCCGTAGCGCGCAGTCGGCGGGAAGTAGGTGCCGCCCCAGAAGGGCTCGCCCTCGGGCGTGAGGAACATGGTCAGCGGCCAGCCGCCGGACTCGCCAAGCAGCGCAAGGGCCGACTGGTAGATCGTGTCGACATCCGGCCGCTCCTCACGGTCGACCTTGATGTTGACGAAGAGCTCGTTCATGACCGCCGCGGTCGCGGGATCCTCGAAGCTCTCATGCGCCATCACGTGGCACCAATGGCAGGCGGCGTAGCCGACCGAGAGCAGCACGGGCACCTGGCGGCGCTTCGCCTCGGCGAAGGCCTCGGGTCCCCAGGTCGTCCAATGGACGGGGTTGTCCTTGTGCTGTAGCAGGTAGGGACTGGTCGCTTGGTCGAGACGGTTCAAGGACGCTCCCTCTGAGTAGCGGCGATCATAAGGGAAAGCCCCTGGCCCAGCAGCCAGGCATCTACGCGCTCACGACACCGCCGGGCCGGGCGGCGCTGGCGGTGATCCGGTTGTCCGGCGCCGGGGTGCGCGAGGCGGTCGAGGCGATGGCCGGCCGGCTGCCGCCGCCCCGGGTCGCCACGCTCGCCGAATTTACCGCACCTTCCCGTGACGGGAGCCTCGGAGAGGTAATCGACCGGGGTCTCCTGCTCTGGTTTCCGGCTCCCTCCAGCTATACCGGCGAGGACGCGGCCGAGTTGCAGCTCCATGGCGGGCGGGCGACGGTGGCCGCGGCGGCCGACGCGCTGGGCCGGCTGGGTCTCCGGGCGGCCGAGCCAGGCGAATTCACCCGTCGTGCCTTTCACAACCAGAAGCTCGACCTCACTCAGGCGGAGGCGATCGCCGACCTGACCGACGCGGAGACCGCCGCCCAGAGGAAGCAGGCCCTCCGGCAGCTCGCGGGCGGGTTCGGCGAGACGGTCGAGGGGTGGCGGGCGCGATTGATCGCCGCCATGGCCCTGGTCGAGGCAACCCTCGACTTTTCGGATGAGGACCTACCGGATGGGGTCGAAGCAAAGGCCCGGTCCGAGCTGTTGTTGTTGCGAGACGATATATCGGCTTTTCTCGGTCGACAGGGGGCGGGAGAGCGCCTCCGCGAGGGGGTGAGGATAGCCATCATCGGTCCCCCCAATGCCGGCAAGTCGAGTCTCTTGAACGCCCTGGCCCGGCGCGACGCGGCGATCGTCTCGGCGATCGCCGGGACCACCCGCGACGTGATCGAGGTGCACCTGGACCTCGGCGGTGTACCCGTTGTAGTGGCGGATACCGCGGGCCTTCGTGAGGCGACCGACTTGGTCGAGGCGGAGGGGGTCCGGAGGGCGACCGAGTGGGCGAAGGGGGCGGACCTCCGGCTCCTGGTCGCGCCAGCCGACGACTGGTCGGCCCTCTATCGTCCGGAGGTAAGGTCGGCGACTACCGGGGTCCACCCGGCACTCCTGGTGGTCGGAAACAAGGTGGACCTAGCCCCCACACCCCCCTTCCTGGATGGACGCCCGGTCCTTCCTGTTTCGGTAACGTCGGGCGAGGGAATGGACCGCCTGGTGGATGAACTGACCCTTGCCGCGGGTCAGCTGGCGGGGATCTCGGAGGCCCCGGCGATCACCCGCGCCCGTCACCGGGAGGGGTTGATGGTATGTATCGAATCGATAGATCGATCAATATCAGAGGTCGAGCCGGAACTTCGAGCTGAGCAATTACGCCTTGCAGCTCAAGCACTTGGCCGGATTACGGGACGCATCGACGTCGAGGACGTCCTCGGCGTCTTGTTCCGCACTTTCTGCATTGGCAAGTGATGCTGTTGTTTCACGTGAAACATGCGGCGGGTAAAATGAGGACATGCATTTCGACGTCGTCGTCATAGGCGGAGGACACGCCGGGACCGAGGCGGCAGCCGCTGCGGCCCGTATGGGGGCCCGGTCAGCCCTGGTAACCCACCGGGCCGATACCATCGGCGCCATGTCCTGCAACCCCGCGATCGGGGGCCTGGGCAAGGGTCACCTCGTCCGTGAGATCGACGCCCTGGACGGCATCATGGGGCGGGCGGCCGACCTGGGTGGCATCCAGTTCCGGGTCTTGAACCGGAGCAAGGGCCCCGCCGTCCGGGGTCCCCGCGCCCAGGCCGATCGGCGCCTCTATCGCGAGGCGGTTCAGGCCCTCCTGGCCGAGACCGCGAACCTTCGGATCATCGAGGGCTCGGTCGAGGATCTTTTGACAGAGAGTGACCGGATCGCTGGCATCCGCCTCGGGGACGGCCGCGAGATCCGGGCTGGAGCCGTGGTCGTTACCACCGGAACTTTCCTCCGAGGCCTGATCCATCGCGGCGAACAGCAAGAATCCGCCGGTCGGATCGGCGAGCCGCCCTCGATTGGCCTCTCCGCTGCCCTGAGCCGCGTTGGATTTTCGCTCGGCCGGCTGAAAACCGGCACCCCGCCCCGCCTCGATGGCCGCACCATCGACTGGGCGTCCCTGGAAATCCAGCTTGGCGACGATCCGCCCGAGCCCTTCTCGACCCTGACCGAGCGGATCACGACCCCCCAGATCCCCTGCCACATCACCTCGACCACCCCGGCGACCCATGCCGTCATCCGGGCGAACCTTACCCGGGCGCCGATCTACTCCGGCCAGATCGAGAGCGTCGGCCCGCGCTATTGCCCCTCGATCGAGGATAAGGTGGTGCGGTTCGGGAGCCGTGAGCGCCACCAGATCTTCCTTGAGCCCGAGGGTCTCGACGACGACACGGTCTATCCGAACGGGATCTCGACCTCCCTTCCCGAGGACGTCCAGGCCGAGCTCATCCGGACCATTCCCGGTCTGGAGAAGGCCCGGATCCTTCAGGCCGGCTACGCCATCGAATACGACCACGTGGACCCGCGCGAGCTGCGTCCTACCCTTGAAACCCGCAGAATCCCGGGGCTTTTCCTGGCGGGGCAGATCAACGGGACGACCGGGTACGAGGAAGCCGCCGGCCAAGGACTGCTGGCTGGGATCAATGCCGCGCTGGTCGCTGGCGGCGGGCCGACCCGGTTTACCTTGGATCGGGCCGAGGCCTATATCGGCGTCATGGTCGACGACCTGGTCGGGCGCGGCGTCACCGAGCCCTATCGCATGTTCACATCCAGGGCCGAATATCGCCTCAGCCTACGGGCCGACAACGCCGACCTCCGCCTCACCGAACGCGGTGCCCGGGTCGGATGCGTCGGCTCGACCCGGCAAAACGCCTTCACGGTCAAGTCCGCGGCACGGGCTGAGGGTCGGAAACTCCTCGATCGCCTCGCCGCGAGCCCGAATGCCCTCGCAAAGCAGGGAATCCAGGTAACTCAGGACGGCCAGATCCGCTCGGCCTTTGCGCTTTTATCATTTCCCGAGGTCACGCTCGGCCGTCTGACGGCGATCTGGCCCGAAATCGAAGGGATCGCCCCGGCAATTCGGGCTCAGCTCGAGACCGATGGCCGCTATGCGGGCTATCTCCAGCGCCAGGAAAGCGATATCGAGGCCTTCCGGCGTGATGAAGCGCTAGCTTTGCCTGAAAACCTCGATCTCGATACCGTCGGCGGGCTCTCGAACGAGGTCCGAAGCATCCTCAAGACCACGCGTCCGGCGACGATCGGGGCTGCGTCTCGACTTTCAGGGGTGACGCCGGCCGCCATCGTCGCACTTTTGCGCCACGCAAAGGCATGACGCCCGAGGAATTCGCCACGGCGACCAATGTTTCACGTGAAACACTCGACCGGCTACGCCTGTATGCATCACTCCTGGCCAAATGGCAGCGGGCCCTGAACCTGATCGGGAAGTCGACGGCCGCCGACGTATGGCAAAGACACTTCCTGGACTCGGCCCAGCTCTATCCATTGCTCTCCGAAAAGCCCGGCCTGGTCGATTTCGGGAGCGGGGCCGGCTTTCCGGGGGCTGTCCTGGCGGCCATGGGCGCGCAAGATGTCCACCTCGTGGAGTCGGACAGCCGGAAGTGTGCCTTCCTCAGGGAGATCGACCGTCAGCTCGCGCTCGGTATGACGATCCATGAGTCTCGGATCGACCACCTGGCCCCCTGGAAAGCCTCCAGTGTGACCGCCCGTGCCCTCGCTCCCCTCCCCAAGCTCCTCGATATGGCCGAGGACTTCCTCGATCCCGAGACGGTAATCCTCTTCCCCAAGGGAGAATCCGTCGATCAGGAATTGACGGAGGCGCTCAAAGGGTGGAATATGACCGTGGAACGCCTCGCAAGTCGGACCAGTCCTACGAGCGTAATCCTCAGGCTGACCAGGGTGGAGCGCAAAAAATGACCGATCTGATCGAACTGCCGATGGGTACGTCCAGCCGGCCGCGCATCATTGCCGTCGCCAACCAGAAAGGCGGGGTAGGAAAGACGACTACCACCATTAATCTCGCGACCGCGCTCGCGGCCTGCGACAAGAAGGTGCTGATCATCGACCTCGATCCGCAGGGGAATGCCTCGACCGGGCTCGGTATTGCCCGCACCGCGCGCGAGCGCGACACCTATGCGGTGCTGTGCGAAGGCCTGCCGGTCATGAAGGCGGTCCAGCCGACCGTGATCCCCCGCCTCTCGATCGTGCCGGCCTCGGTCGATCTCTCCGGCGCCGAGATCGAGCTGGTCGAGCAGGGCCGGCGCGAATTCAAGCTCGCCGACGTGCTCAACGACGCCCATGGCGTGGACTACATCCTGATCGACTGTCCCCCGTCCCTCGGCCTGCTGACGCTGAATGCGCTGGTCGCCTCGGATGCCGTGCTGGTCCCGCTCCAGTGCGAGTTCTACGCGCTCGAGGGCCTGAGCCACCTGATGAAGACGATCGAGCGCATCAAGCGGGCGCTCAATCCGCGCCTCGAGATCCAAGGCGTTGTGCTCACCATGTACGACAAACGCAACAACCTGTCGGACATGGTCGCGGCCGACGTCCGCGGCCATCTCGGCGAGAAGGTCTACGAGACCGTCATCCCGCGCAACGTCCGGGTCTCGGAAGCGCCGTCCCATGGCAAGCCCGTGCTGGTCTATGACATGAAGTGCCCGGGCTCGCAGGCCTATCTGCACTTGGCCGGCGAGGTCATGAAGCGCGAGCGGATCGCGGCGTGATGGTCGAGGAGCAGGAAGGCCACGGCAAGCGACGGGGTCTCGGCCGCGGGCTCGGCCAGCTCTTCGGCGACGAAGGCCAGGATTATGCCGAGCTCGACAAGGCGCGCGCGACCAAGAGCGTCCCGATCGACCAGATCTACCCCGGCCGCTTCCAGCCACGGAAGCACTTCGACGAGGAAGCGCTCTCCACCCTGGTCGAATCCATCAAGGCCCAGGGCATACTCCAGCCGATCCTGGTACGACGGCATCCGGAATCGTCGAACGCGTATGAAATCATCGCCGGCGAGCGCCGCTGGCGGGCTGCCCAGCTCGCCCAGCTGCACGAAGTCCCGATCGTCATTAAGGACCTACCGGACCGCGACGCGCTCGAGGTCGCCCTCGTCGAGAACATCCAGCGGCAGGATCTGAACGCGGTCGAAGAGGCGGAGGGCTACCGCCGACTGATCGACGAATTCGGGCATACGCAGGAGGATCTGGCGAAGGTCGTCGGCAAGAGCCGGAGCCATGTCGCCAACCTGATGCGACTACTGACCCTCTCCGAGCCGGTCCGGAAGCTGGTCGAGACCGGACAACTCAGCGCCGGACATGCTCGTGCCCTGGTCGGACGCGAGGATGCGGAAGGCCTGGCGAAGAAGATCGTCGACAAAGGGCTTACCGTCCGACAGGTCGAGCGGCTCGTCACTACCGACAGGACTGCCGGCCCTACCGCCTCGGGACCGGAAAAAACGGATCCAAATACCGCAGCTCTGCAGCGCGACCTCGAAACGCTTCTCGGCATGCGGGTCAAAGTGACGTTCGACGGCTCGAAAGGCGCGCTGACGGTCTACTACAGCACCCTCGAGCAATTGGACGGTTTGCTGTCTCGGATCACTCATGGCACTAGCCAAGAAAACTGAGCAACTCGTCGAATTTAACTAGGTATCCCATTGATCTAATTATTTATCGAATTGATATAACGAAAGTCCAAGAGGAAGCTCTATAAAATCAAGGCAAAAGCCGACTAGGCCCGCTGCGACGCTCAGAAAGCCGCCACGCCTGGGGATAAAATTCGTGCCCTGATACCCCAAGAAAGGCCTCAGAACGCGCCTACGGCCTCCTGGCGAGGCCGCTTATCGCCTGAAGCGCCTGGCCAAGGATGGCCTGAGCCGGCGAACCCGTGCTCCGGCACCTCAAATCAGCCTCGGTCAGGATCGCGAGCGCGCGACCGACCTGCGTCAGGCTCCAGCGCTTCGCCTGCCGCTCCATGCTCGCCGCCGCTTCGAAGAACGCCGGTGGGCGAAGCGCCCGGATCGCCGAGGCGGGCGGCGTCCCGGCAGCGACGGACGAGACGACGAGCTGAAGGCGCTGGGCGTGCTTCTGCGCGGTGATCAGCACGGCGACAGGAGCAACTCCCTCCCCCTGGAGCCGTCCGAGCGCCCGTGACGTCCGGACCAGATCGCCCTCGAAGGCGCCGGCGATGGCGTCATCGAAGCCAACCGCCGCGGAGTCGCCGACCGCCGCCATCGCGTCGGCCTTCGTTACCTGCTTCTGACCGGCGCAATAGATCGCGAGCTTCTCCGCTTCGGCCCGCGTCACGCCGCGGTCGCCGCCGAGATGCTCCGACAAGAACGCGAGCGCATCCGGCGCGATGTCGAGCCCGTGCTTCGCCAGCGTCTCGTCGACGATGCGTTCGATGGCCGCCTCGCGATCCGGATAGCACGCGATCGCGGCGGCGGCGCCTTCCTCGATGAAGAGTTCGACGAGCTTCGAGCGGCTCGCGAGCTCCGGCCCTTCGACGATCACCAGCGCGTCCCACCCGGCTTGATCGAGCAGGCTTCGCATCGGCTCGGCGACACCGTCCCCCGCGTCCTTCACCCACACGATCTTCCGTCCGCCGGTGAACGCGATCGCCGCCGCCTCGTCGGCGAGACGCGCCGGATCCTCGCGCACCGTCTTGGCGGCGAGCTCGACGACGCGGAACGGATCGGAGAGGTCGGCGACGACGGTCTTGGCGAGCTGCGTCGCGCGCTCGCGCATCAGGCCGAGGTCGGCACCATGGAAGAGGACCGCGCGGATCGCGGCATCGGGACGCTTGAGAAAACCGTCGACCGAACGGTCGGCGATCTTCACGTCGCCGACCTCGTGAAGTAGAGGCCGAGCTGCTGGCGGATGTCGTCGCCGATCTCCTGCAGACCGCGCGAGCGCGCCGCCTGCTCGGAGGTGAGATTGGCGAAGTGCGACGACACCATGGTGAAGCCGTTGGTCCAGCGGCTCTGGCCGGAATGCACGACGCGGCCGCTCTCGATATCGCGCAAGGCGAAGTTCGCGGTCAGCGTGATCCGCCCGTAGGTCGCGGTGTCGTCGCGCGCGATGCCCAACCGGTCGAGACGTTCTCCCAGCGACACCTGCAGCTCATAGCGTGGCTTCGCCGGCTGGCCGTAAGGCGTTATGCGATCGAGCAGGTTGTTGCGCAGCTCCTGGCCGGCGCGGTCGGCGATCAGCGCGATCCGCGTCTCCGCCATGCTGGCGACCACCGCATTCGGCTGTCCCCGCGGCGCGCCGTACATCGGCTCGAACCCGCAGGCGGAAAGCAGAAGGAAAGAGAAGAGAAGCGCAATCGTGCGAAGCATGCGCCGCCTCCCCTCTTTCCTAGAGCACAACATTGACGATCCGGTTGGGAACGACGATCACCTTCTTCGGCGTCTGGCCCGCCATGAACTTCGCGACGTCGCTCTGCGCCAGCGCCGCCTGCTCGGCGTCCTTCTTGTCGGCATCGCGCTTGAGCTCGATCGTGCCGCGCAGCTTGCCGTTGATCTGGACCGCGATCGTCACCGTGTCGTCGACGATCAGGCGCGGGTCGGCGGACGGCCAGGCCTGGTCGACCAGCATCTGCGAATGGCCGAGCGCCTCCCACAGCGTCTCCGCCAGGTGCGGCATCATCGGGCCGATCAGCGTGACCAGCGTCTCCCACCCGAAGCGGCGGACCCAGGCCGCGTCGGCACCGTCGCCGGCGAGATCGTCGAGCGCGTTCGACAGCTCGCGGATGCGCGCAACGGCACGGTTGAAGTGGAACTTCTCGAGGTCCTCGCTGACGAAGTGCACCGTCTTGTGGATCCGGCGCTCGACCTCGGCGGCGGCAGCACCGAGCTCCGCCGGGCGCTGCGCGCCCTTCGCCGCCAAGGCGCGCTCCGGCTCCGCGATCGAGCGATAGAGGCGCTGCGCATAGCGCCATGCGCCATCGATGCCGGCCTCGGTCCATTCGAGATCGCGCTCGGGCGGCGAGTCCGACAGCACGAACAGGCGCGCGGTGTCGGCGCCGTAGGTATTGATGATGTGCTCGGGGTCGACGACGTTCTTCTTCGACTTCGACATCTTTTCCGAGCGGCCGGCGGTCACCGGGCTGCCGTCGTCGAGCCTGACCCAGCCCTCGCCTTCCTTCCGCACCTGGTCCGGCTGGATCCACTTGCCGTCCTTGTCGCGGAAGGTCTGATGGCAGACCATGCCCTGCGTCATCAGCCCGGCGAAGGGCTCGTCGACGCCGATGTAGCCGCAATGCTTCAGCGCGCGCATGAAGAAGCGCGAATAGAGCAGGTGCAGTACCGCGTGCTCGACGCCGCCGATGTACTGGTCGACCGGCATCCAGTAGTCGACCGAGCGGCGCGAGAAGGCTTCCTGCGCGTTCTGCGCGTCGCAGAAGCGCGCGAAGTACCACGAGCTCTCGAAGAACGTGTCGAAGGTGTCGGTCTCCCGACGCGCCGGCTTGTCGCAGGTCGGACACCGCACGTGCTTCCACGTCGGATGATGGTCGAGCGGGTTGCCCGGCTTGTCGAAGGTCACGTCCTCGGGCAGCTCGACCGGCAGCTCCGCCACCGGCACCGGCACGATGCCGCAATCCTCGCAATGGATCACCGGGATCGGGCAGCCCCAGTAGCGCTGCCGCGACACGCCCCAGTCGCGCAGACGATAGGTGATCGAGCGCGTGCCAGTGCCGTCGGCGACCAGCTTGTCGATCGCCGCGGTCTTGGCTTCCGCCGTCGGTTTCCCGTCCAGGAATTTCGAATTAAATGCGATGCCGTCGTCGGTGAAGGCGTCGAGCCCGATCTCGATCGAGGCCTCGTCCTTCGGGCGGACCACCGCCTTCACCGGCAGCTTGTATTTGCGCGCGAAGTCGAGGTCGCGCTGGTCATGCGCCGGGCAGCCGAAGATGGCGCCGGTGCCGTACTCCATCAGCACGAAGTTCGCGACATAGACCGGCAGCTTCCAGGCGGCGTCGAACGGATGCGCCGCCTCCAGCTTCGTGCGGTAGCCCTGCTTCTCCGCCTGCTCCAGCGTCGCCTCGCTGGTGCCCATGCGGTTGCATTCCTTGACGAACGCATCCAACGCCGGATCGTCCTTCGCCATCTCCTGGGCCAAGGGATGGTTGGCGGCGATGGCGATGAACGACGCGCCGAAAAGCGTGTCCGGCCGCGTGGTGAAGACCTCGACCTGGTCGCCCCGTCCGCTCAAGGGAAACTTCACGCGCGCGCCCTCGGAGCGGCCGATCCAGTTCTCCTGCATCAGCCGGACCTTGTCCGGCCAGCGGTCGAGCGTCTTCAGCGCCTCGAGCAGCTCGTCGGAGAACTCGGTGATTTTCAGGTTCCACTGCGCCAGCAGGCGCTTCTCAACCAGCGCGCCCGACCGCCAGCCGCGGCCGTCCTCGACCTGCTCGTTGGCCAGCACGGTGTTCTCGACCGGATCCCAGTTGACCCAGCTCTCCTTGCGGTAGGCGAGGCCCGCCGCGAGGAAGTCGAGGAACATCTTCTGTTCGTGCCTGTAGTAGTCGGGATTGCAGGTGGTGACCTCGCGGCTCCAGTCGAAGGAGAAGCCGATCGACTTCAGCTGCGCCTTCATCGTCTGGATGTTGGCCAGCGTCCACTTCTTCGGATGCGCCTTGGCCTCGATGGCGGCGTTCTCCGCCGGCAGGCCGAAGGCGTCCCAGCCCATCGGGTGCAGCACGTTGAAGCCGCGGGCGCGCTTGTAGCGGGCGACCACGTCGCCGAGCGTGTAGTTGCGGACGTGACCCATGTGGAGACGTCCCGACGGGTACGGGAACATCTCCAGGACGTAGTACTTGGGCCGCTTGGGATCGGCGACCGCGCGGAAGGTCTCGCGATCCTCCCACTGCTTCTGCCAGCGGGTCTCGGATTCCTTGAAATTGTACCTGGCCATCATCGTCTCGAAAGCGCGCGCAAAGGGCGGCCATAATGGTCGCGAACGCCCGCCCCTCGCAAGGGCGGAAGGTCAGGAGACCTGCGCTATTCGAGCGCGGCGGCGGCCTGCCCGGCCGGGGGCGGCCCTTTCGCCTGCTTCCGGGGGTTCTTCAGCAGCAGCAGGAGCGGCAGCGCCGCCATGGCGACGAACATCATGAAGCGGAAGTCGTCGGCATAGGCGACGATCACCGCCTGACGGGTGACCTCGGCATCCAGCGCGGCCCGGCCGGCGGCCGTGCCCAGGCTCCAGAAGCGGCTGACCTCGGGGTGCCGAAGCGCGTCGTTGAACGGCGTCACATGGCCGGCCAGCGACTCGTGCATGACCGTGGCGTTGCGGGTCAGGAGAAAGAAGACGATCGAGATCCCGATCGACGACCCGATGTTGCGGACCAGGCTGAACAGCGCCGTCCCCTGCGCCCGGAGCTCGGGCAGCAAGGTCGAGAAGGCGATGGTCGAGAGCGGCACGAACATGAAGCCGAGGCCCAGGCCCTGAGCGACGCCGTTCCAGACCACGCGGCTCTGGGAGATGTCAGGGGTGAAGGTCTGCATCTCGCCCAGCACGACGATCGTCGTGACCAGGCCGAAGGTCACCAGGTAGCGCGGATCGACCTTATTGATGAGTCGGCCGACGATCATCATCGCCGCCATGGTGCCGAGCCCGCGCGGTCCCAGCAGGAGGCCGGCGGTCACCACCGGGAAGCCCATCAGGTTCTGGAGATACGGCGTCAGCAGCGCCAGCGACGCTAGCAGGATGATGCCGACGGTGAAGATGAAGAGCAGCCCGGCGACGAAGTTCGAGTCCTGGAAGAGACGGAGGTCGATGAACGGCCGCGCCTTGGCGGTGAGGCTGTGGGCGATGAAGAGATAGAGGGCGAGTGCCGCCAGCGCCCCTTCCAGCACGATCTCCATCGAGGCGAACCAGTCGAGCTGCTGGCCGCGGTCGAGCATCATCTGCAGCGCACCGATGAACACGCCGAGCGTCAGGAACCCGGTCCAGTCGAAGGCGGTCTTCATCAGCCTGGATTCCGACAGGAAGACCCAGAGGCCTGCGGCGGTCAGGATGCCGAGCGGCAGGTTGATGTAGAAGACCCAGCGCCAATCATAGTTCTCGGTGAGCCAGCCGCCGAGCACCGGGCCCATGATCGGCCCGACCATGACGCCGACGCCCCACATCGCCATCGCCGAGCCGTGCTTCTCCTTCGGATATGAATCGAGCAGCACCGACTGCGACATCGGCACCAGCGGCGCCCCGAAGATCCCCTGCAGCAGGCGGAACAGCACCATTTCCTCAATGGATTGAGCCGCGCCGCACAGCATCGAGGCGACGGTGAATCCCAGCACCATGAAGACGAACAGCCGCTTGCGCCCGAAGCGCCCGGCGAGAAAGCCCGTCACGGGCGTCATGATCGCGGCGGCAACAATATAAGAGGTGAGGACCCAGCTCACCTGGTCCTGGGTCGCCGACAGGCTTCCCTGCATATAAGGAAGCGCGATGTTGGCAATCGTGGTGTCGAGCGCCTGCATGATCGTGGCGAGCATCACGCAGGCGGTGATGACGCCCGATCGTTCCGGTGATGGCGCGGCCGCGGCGGACATGCTCAGAGCCCGATCACGTCCTTGAGGTCGTGGACCATGGCCGCGAAGCTGCGCGTGTGGTGCGTGTCGACCTCGACATGCGCGCTCATGCCGGCGCGGAGCGGCGGCGAGTCCGGCGGCACCTCGAGCTGGAGCCGCACGGTGACGCGCTGCACGACCTTCACCCAGTTGCCCGACGCGTTCTGCGCCGGCAGCACCGAGAACTCGGCGCCGGTCGCCGGGCTCACGGCGCCGACGGTCGCGGTCCATTCGCGGCCGGGATAGGTGTCGATGGTGACGGCCGCCTTGTTGCCGAGCTCAAGGTAGGTGAGCTCGGTCTCCTTGAGGTTCGCCTCGATCCAGGGCTTGTCGCTGGCGACCAGGCTGAAGGCAGGCTGTCCCGCGGTCAGGTACTGGCCGACCTGGAGAGAGGCGACATTGGCGACGGTGCCGCTCATCGGTGCCGCGATCACCGTCCGGTCGAGATCGCGTTTCGCCTTGTCGACGGCAGCCTGGGCCTGGAGGAAGCGCGGGTTGGCCTCGACCGGCTGATCGGCCCTGCCGCCGAGCTGTGCCAGCGTCGCGTCCGCCTGGCGTTGCGCGACATTGACCTTCTCCTGCTGGGCGTTGAGGTCGAGCCGCGCCTTGTCGACCGCGGCCTGCGCGGCATAGCCGCTCCTCTGCAGATCGGACTGGCGCCGGAACGCCGTCTGGTAGAAGCCGATGTCGGCCTTCGCCTGCTCCACCTGCGCCAGGTTCTGGCGATAGGTGCCTTTCAGCATCGCGATGTCGTTGCGCACGATGCCGAGCTGCGCCTCGGCGCCGGCGAGGGCGATCCTGTACGGCGCGTCGTCGAGACGGAACAGCACCTGCCCGGTCTCGACCGTCTGTCCTTCGCGCACGCCGATCTCGGCGACGTTGCCGGAAACATCGGTGGTCAGATTCAGCTTGTCGGCGCGCACATAGGCGTTGTCGGTCGAGACGTAGCGTCCGCCGCCGAGATAGAGCGCGACGCCGCCGGCGACCAGCGCCAGCGGCACCACCAGCAGGAGGACGAGGCGGATCAGCCGGCGCGCACCGAGGCGCGGGCGCGGCGGCGTCGCCGTCATCGGCGCGTCGGTGTTCGCCGACTTCCGCTCGAAACGCGAGATCCTGGGTTCGTCGCGGCCTTCCGCGGCGGCGGTGCGCTTATCCATAGGTGGCCTGCTGAGGAGAGAAGGAAGCCGAGATCGTCCTCGGCGGAAGTCGTATGCTTGCGCATGATACGCAAGACTATTTATGAGCTTGCTTATCATACGGCAACACACGAAATCGCCGCAGCAGGCAAGCGGCTGGAAAGACAGCCCTAATGACCCTTGGGATGCCGCGGGCCGCCGCCGATCTCGTAGAAATGCTCGACCGAACTCGCCAGCTGCTCATAGGAAGCCGCGAGCTGACGATAGCTCGCCTTCACCGTGTCGCTCGAACACCGCTTGAGCGCCCGGCGGAATTCCGCGGCCATCGTGCGGTACTGCTCGGCGCGTATGAGGGGCCTGGCGTCATACATCATCAACCCGAGTAACAGCCAAGCGGGCGGAACGAGCCGCTCGGCATCTCCAGGTTGCGGTATCCGAATGGCGCTAAAGCCGATATGTCACAAGTACATAGCGGCTCGTTGCAGCCGGCGCCCCGGCAGTCCCGCGGGACTACGAGCTCTGGGCGACCCGGAGCTGGCGGGCGCGCGTCAGGATCGCGTTCTCGAGCTCGGTCGCGGTCGCCTTGTCCACCGGGGCCTCGGCCCACTGCCCGGCGGCCAGCCGCTGGCGGAAGATCGCGGCGCGGATGCCGTCGGCCCGGAGCTGCCGGTCGAGGATGTAGACGTTGACCTTGAAGCGCTCTTCCGGGCTTTCCGGCGGCGAATACCAGTCGGTGATGATCACGCCGCCGAACGGATCGGCCGAGGCGAGCGGCATGAAGGCGATCGTGTCGAGCGAGGCGCGCCAGAGGAAGCTGTTGACGGCGATGCCGCTGCCCGAACCGCCCCCCTGTTCGTCCGTCGGCAGCCCGCCCAGGTTGAGGCCGCGCTCGCCGAACAACGACGGAAGTTGTCGCTGAGCGGAGTTGGCGTCATGGCGGCCGCCACGTGCCTGCGAATCGGGCTGGGACGCCCCGCATGCCGCGAGCGTCAGTGCCAGGACCGTGCCGAGGCCCGCGCCAACCAGTGCTTTCATCGCCGATTTCCTTACAAAACTGGCCCTGTATTAAGAAGTCGAATGGGGCTCCGTCAAGGCCATAGCGCCTGTGGCTCATGTGCCACAGCGGCGCGGCGTCGTCAGGGCTAATCCCGGGAAAGTCCTTGACCCGACACGATCCGGCCATAAAGTGGTCGCGCCGGGCAAGGGGTGGACCCCCTGTCACGGGTAACCGCGGGATGCGGGGCGCGAATCGGGGCGAAGCCGATCCGAAAAGCCAGCGGACCGCACGTAGACTGGAGGGACATCGTAATGAAGAAACTGCTTCTCGGCACGTCGGCCATCGTCGCCGTCGGGCTCTGCGCCAGCGAGGCCTCCGCCCAGGGCTATGCCTCTCTCGGCGGCTTTTTCCGTAACTACATGCAGGTGTACGACCACGGGTCGCTGCAGTACCAGCCGGCTGGCAACCAGGCCGGCGCGGCCGTCACCGGCTCGCGCGACATCAACATCACCTCGAACTCGGAATTCTGGGTCAAGGGTGAGACCAAGCTCAACAACGGCATGATCTTCGGCTTCCGCATCGAAGTTGAAGGCTGGACCCAGAACGGCTCGACGAGCGCTCAGGGCATCGACCAGATCGACGAGACCTGGGGCTACGTGAAGGGCTCCTTCGGTGAGATCCGGTTCGGCGAAGAAGACGACGCCCGTAAGCTGAAGGCTTACTCGTCCTACATCTCGCCGTACGTCGCCTTCGGCGTGGACTCGCCGGACGGCATCTACTCGCTCGGCACCTCGACCACCTACTTCAACGTCGAGAACGACGCGCAGAAGCTCATCTACTTCTCGCCGTCCTTCGGCGGTTTCTCGTTCGCGGCTTCGTATACCCCGGACCAGACGCACGGCTCGCGTAACTTCGGTCTCCAGGGCCAGTCGGACTGCGACGGCACCCAGAGCCGCGGCTGCAACGGCGAGGCGTGGTCGCTCGCTGCCGACTATCGCGGCAAGTTCGGCGACACCACCATCGGTGTCGACGCCGGCTACACCGGCTCGAACAACGAAGTCTCGGGCCGCGACAACGTGTCCGCCTGGCGCGCTGACGCCTTCCTGCAGGTCGCGGGTTGGGAAGCCAGCATCCAGTACGGCAAGGTCAACGATGGCCGTGCGAACGGTCTCGATGACTCGGCCGTCGGTGGCGCGATCATGTACACCATGGGTCCGTGGACCCTCGGTGGCTTCTTCCAGCAGGGCCGTTCGGACATCGCTGGCGGTGGCCGCAACAAGCTGAACCACTTCATGCTGGCTGCCGGCTACGTGCTCGGCGGCGGCGTGGGTCTGGCGGCTGGCCTCAGCCACCAGAAGCGCGACAACACGACTGGCTCCGATCCGTCGGCCACCAGCTTCGTGTTCGGCATCGGCGCGAGCTTCTAAGCTCTCGTCGCTTCGTCTTGAGGGGGAGCGGCTTCGGCCGCTCCCCTTTTTCTTTTCGGCGTCGCTTCCCGTTCGGACACCGGCATGGGCGGAATTCTCTGGCTCGCCTCGTATCCCAAGTCGGGAAACACCTGGCTGCGCGCGTTTCTGCACAACTTCATGCGGAATCCCGACCAGCCCTACGACATCAACAAGCTGATGGAGTTCACGGCCGGCGAAAGCCAGACGGTCCTCTATCGCAAGTTCGATCCGCGTCCCTGGACCGAATACTCGCTCGACGACGTCGCCCGCCTGCGCCCGCTGGTCCATCGCGAGCTGACCAAGGCGTTTCCGGACACCGTCTTCGCCAAGACCCACAATGCGCTACTCGAGGATCGCGGCCATCCGACCGTGAACCTCGAGGTGACCGCCGGCGCCATCTACGTGGTCCGCAATCCCCTCGACGTCGCGATCTCCTACTCGCACCATCTCGGCATCACGATCGACGAGGTGATCAAGGTCATGGCGACCAAGGGCGCGATGACCACGCCGTCGGAGAAGCACGTCTACGAATTCATGAGCTCCTGGTCGCAGCACGTCGAGAGCTGGACCGGCAAGCCCAACCCGCGCCTCCTCGTGCTGCGCTACGAGGACATGCTGGAAAGCCCGTTCAAAAGCTTCGGCGCCGTCGCCAAGTTTCTCGGCATCAACGCCCCGCGCGACCGCCTCGACAAGGCGATCAAGCAGTCCTCGTTCAAGGTCCTGAAGAACCAGGAGAAGGCCAAGGGCTTCATCGAGCGCCCGGCGAAGGCGGAATCCTTCTTCCGCAAGGGCGAGGCCGGCCAGTGGCGCCACGACCTCACCCCTGAGCAGGTGAAGCAGATCGTCTCCGACCACCGCGAACAGATGGACCGCTTCGGCTACGTGCCGGCGGAGTATAAGTAGCCTTCGGCTCCACTTTCTTCTGTTGTCGCCCATGACCGATATCGCCGCATCGCTCGCCGCCGTCCGCCGCCGCATCGCCGATGCCGCTTCCGCCGCCGGACGAAAGCCGGAGGACGTGACGCTGGTCGCGGTCTCGAAGACGGTCGAGGTGCCGGGCCTCGAGGCCGCGCTCGCGGCCGGCCAGCGGATCTTCGGCGAGAACCGCGTGCAGGAGGCGGAGTCCAAATGGCCCGCGCTCAAGGCGCGCTACGCCGACCTGCAGCTCCGCCTGATCGGACCGCTGCAGACCAACAAGGCCAAGGATGCGGTGAAGCTGTTCGACGTCATCGAGACGATCGACCGCCCGCGCCTGATCGAGGCGCTGGCCAAGGCGTCCGAGCAGGTCGGCCGCCGCCCGCGCGTCCTCGTGCAGGTGAATATCGGGCGCGAGCCGCAGAAGGCCGGCGTCGATCCCGACCAGGCGGACGCGCTGATCGACGCGGCCAGGCTCGCCGGCTTCGTCGTCGACGGCGTCATGTGCATTCCGCCGGCGGAAGGCGACCCCTCGCCGCATTTCGATGCCTTGCACGTGATCGGGCGGCGCAACGGCCTCGCCCAGCTCAGCATGGGCATGAGCGGCGACTTCGAGACCGCGGTCCGCCACGGCTCGACCCATGTGCGCGTCGGCTCCGCCATCTTCGGAGCGCGGGCGTGACCGGACCGCGAGGTCCGGGGTTCGGCGGACTCGACCGGAACCGGCTCCTCGCACAGGCCGCCGACGCGCTCCGCCGCGGCGCCATGCTCGAGGTCGAGGAGGCGAGCCGGCGCGTGCTCGAGCGCGAGCGCGACGATCCGGATGCGCTCAACTTCCTCGGTCTCGTCGCGCTCGGCGGCAACCGCCGCCGCGAGGCGATCGACACGCTGAAGAAGGCCGCGGGTCGTGCGCCGAAGTCGGCGATGATCCGCTGCAACCTCGCCTTCGCCTATCGCGCCGACGGCCAGCACGAGGAGGCGGTGCGCGAGGCACGGAAGGCCTCGCGGCTCGATCCCGATCTCGTCGCGGCCTACACGGTGATCGGCACGTCGCTCGCCGATCTCGGCCGTGCGGCCGAAGCGCTCGAGCCGCTGACCCAGGCGATCCAGCGCCAGCCGACGCTGGTGCGCGTGCTGGTCGCACTCGCCGGCGTGCTGCGGGCGCTCGGGCGCGGCGACGAAGCCGCGGCGCGCTTCGGCCAGGCGATCGAGATCAATCCGCAGGCGAGCGACGCGTGGGTCGGCCTCGGCTGGCTGCACGTCAACGAGCGCCGCTACGAGGAGGCCGTGCGCTGCTTCCGCACGGGCCTGATCGCCAGGCGCGGCAGCCGCTGGTGGCCGGCCGACGGCTCGCCGCTGCCGCCGCCGGGCCCGCCGCTCGCGATCAACGCGCCCAAGCTCAGCCACGACATCGAGCAGCTTTCGTATCTTCGCGAGCGGGGCTTGGCGCCGGACGATCTCGCGGCCGAGATCGACGACTATCGTGCGATGAAGGACGAGGTCGAGCGCATCCATGGCGAGGCTGCGACGGTGATGCTGTCGCAGGCCGAGCTCGGTCCCATCGCCGACAGCTATGCGCGCATCGTCCATTGGCGCGAGGCACCGGTGCAGGCCGGCGGCGTGCTCGGCGACGCCTGGGACCGCCGCGAGATCGAGCGGCTCTATGCGGTACCGCCCGGCATCTGCTTCCTTGACGGGCTGCTCAAGGAAGACGCGCTGGAGGCGCTTCGCCGCTTCTGCCTCGACTCCACGATCTGGAACGAGGTCGGCCACAACTTCCATGAGGAAGGCAAGCGCCGCGCCTATCTCGGAACCTATGCCGGCGACGGCTTCTGCTGTCCGCTGCTTTTCCAGATCGCCGAGGATCTCACGCGCGCGATGCCCGCGATCTTCAAGGACCATCGGCTGACCCAGATGTGGGCCTACAAGTACGAGCCTCGCATGGAAGGCATCGGCATCCACGGCGACAACGCCGCGGTGAACGTGAACTTCTGGGTCACGCCGGACGAGGCGAACCTGAACCCGGAGACGGGCGGCCTCATGGTCTGGCCGGTCGAGGCGCCGGCCGAATGGAACTTCGACGACTACAACAAGGACCGCAAGAAGATCCGCCGTTTCCTCGACGCATCAGGGAAGACGGCGGTCAACGTCCCCTATCGCCGCAACCGCGCGGTGATCTTCAACTCGGATCTCTTCCACGCGACGGCGCCGCTGGATTTCAGGCCGGGATACGAGAACCGGCGGGTCAACGTCACGATGCTGTTCGGGCGGCGCTAGCCTCGCTGCGAGCGCAGCCGAACGGCCATCGGACCCTCCCGGCTTCGCGGGAGAACGGGCGCGAACTCAGGCGGGACGGAACTCGACCGCGCCTTCCGCGCCGATCTCGGCGAGAACGCCGAGGAGATCCTCGCGCGGCAGCGCCAGGCAGCCGGCGGTCGCGCCGAAGTCGGGCCGGACTACATGCAGGAAGATCGCGCTGCCGAGGCCCGCGACCGGCGGGTCGTCGTTGTAGCCGAGATCGACGACCAGGTCGTAGACACCGCTCTCGAGCCACATGTCCTCGTGGCTCGCGCCGAACGGCTTGGTGACGAGGCGGTTGTAGTCGGGATGCGCCGGCGCATCGCACCAGCTGTCCTCGGGCCGGATCTCGCGGAGCGGCAGCCGCGACTTCGGCGTCACGCGGTCGGGGCGAAAGAACAGGTTGCGCATCGGCCAGATGCCGATCGGGCTCTTGCCGTCGCCTTCGCGCTTTGCCTCCGCCGCGACCAGACCGTTCCGCCCGATCGACGCGCGGAAGCGCCGGCCGCGGAACTCGGCAGTGGCGGTCCAGGGATCGGGGCCGGTCGGCGTCGCGACCAGGACGTTGCTCGTCATCATCCGGGTTCTACTCCAGATGAGGACGCGCTGCAGCACGCTCAGCGGAGGACGCTCACTTGCGTCGGCGCGGCCTGGGCGCTGTTCCGGGCGCGCATCATCGTCGCGTACTTGTCGAGGGCGCTCTGCATCGCGCCGGGCACGGCGTCGCGCGTGATCGGCGTGCCGCCCGGCGCGGCGACGAGATCGCCTCCGTTCGCGAGCGCGCTCGGCTCGGCGTCGGGCGACGGGATGTCGGTCGAGCGGAAGCGGTCCTGGGCGGTCTTGCCCTTGTGCTCGGTATTGGCCTTGTGCTCGGTCTTGGTCGGCGCCGCCATGTCCGGGACCGTCGGCGCCTGCGCCTGGATCGTCGGGATCGCCGACACGCTCTGGAACGAGAGCGGCATGCCCGCCTTGATCGGGCTGCCGCCGACCGGAACGATCGGCGCCGCGGCCGGAGCGGGCTTGGCCGCCGCCTGCTGCGCGATGGACGGCTGCGGGGAAGGCTTCTGACCCGGCAGTCCGCGGGCGCTGCCGGCCTCCTGCGCCCATTTGGGCTGCGGCAGGTCGATGACGACCGGCGGCTTGCCGTCGGCGAAGGGCTGCGGGACGTGCTCGCCCGGACGCGGCGCCGGGATGTCGATCGCGAGCTTCGGCTTGGGCGGTTCGGCGGATGGCGGGCTCGCCGCCGCGACATTCGTCTCGGCCGGCGCGTCGGCGGGCGTGGAGGATCCGAACAGGCCCGCGACCACGGTCTCGCCGACGTTCTTGCCGGTTTCGCCCTTGATCGCGTTGTCGGCAAGGCTGAGGACGAGACCGACCGGGCCGCCGAAGATGGCGCCGCCGATGATGCTCGGCATCGCCGCGATCTCGTCGCCGGTGACGGCGCGGTAGATCGTGCCGACGACCGGGATGTGCTGCAGCGGATTGATGATCGCGAGCAGGTCCTTGAAGCTCGCGGTGTCGCCGTCGGTCCAGGTCTTCTGCTTGTTCTCGTAGACAGAAGTCCCCGGCGCCGCGGAAGCGGACGACGCCGGGGTGAGGCTCTGGAAGGAACGGAGTTCGACGTCAGTCATGGGGCCGCTGTGAAACTGGTGCATCCCCAGAAGCAAGGAGGGTGCCAGCACACCCCCTTTGGAAAGACACGGCTATTTCGACAAGGCCCGCTTTTGCCTCGGCAATTCGTGCCGCCCGCATCCACGCGCGGCACGCCTCGTGCCCCCTCCCTCGCGTCGTACGCGGGGGAGGGCCGGGGTGGGGGCATGGCTCGGGCGGAAATGGCAACCGCCGTGTCTGCCGCCTGGACCTTGCGTGTGCCCCCACCTCGTCCCTCTCCGTCTGCTGCGCAGCCGAGGGGGGGCTGATGGAGCGACGCTCGGCGCTACAGCAGATGCCCGCCGCGGTCGCGCTTGGTCTGGAGGTAGGCGGCGTTGTGGCCGTTGGCAGGGAAGGCGTGGCCGACCCGGTCGGTGACCTGGACGCCGGCCTCGACCAGCCCCTCGACCTTCTTCGGATTGTTGGTGAGAAGCCGCACGCGCCCGATGCCGAGCTGTCGCAGCATCTCGGCCGCCGGCAGGAACACGCGCTCGTCGGCATCGAAGCCCAGCGCCTCGTTGGCATCGAAGGTGTCGAGGCCGCGGTCCTGGAGTTCGTAGGCGCGGAGCTTGTTCACCAGCCCGATGTCGCGGCCTTCCTGGGCGAGATAGAGCACGATGCCGGATCCGTCCTTGGCGATCTGGCGGATCGCGCCACGCAGCTGGTCGCCGCAATCGCAGCGAAGGCTTCCGATCAGGTCGCCGGTGAAGCATTGCGAGTGCAGCCGCACCAGCACCGGCGACGCGGGGTCGGGCGATCCCACCACGATCGCCAGATGCTCGCCGCCGCCGTCGAGCGGGCGGAACGCGACGATGCGCGCGTCCTCGGCATCGGCGAGCGGCACGCGTGCTTCGCTGACCTTGGTGAGACGTCGCGCGGTCAGGCCCGGATACGCCGCGACATCGTCGCGCTCGACCAGCAGCAGCGACTGGCTGCGCGCCCAGCGCCGCATCTCGTCGAGCTCCGCCGGCGGCGCCCAGGCGATCAGCGCGGCGGGCAGCAGGCGCGCGAGCTTGGCGAGCTGGATCGCCGAGGTCGCGAGACTCTTCGGCGGCTCCGCCAGCACCGCGATCGAGGCGTCGATGCCGCCGCTGCCGACGGTCGGATCGACCAGGCGACGGATCGAAAGCTCGTCGGCATCGTGCGGAAGCGCCAGCGTGTGCACGGCGTCCGAGGTGCCGTCGCGCGCCGTGAGCGCGGCGACGCGACGCCCCGTCACCGCCAGCACCGGCGCCGATCCGGAGAGACGCGAGAGCTCGGAAAGCCCGTCCTCGGTCGCCATCTCGGCGGCGAGGATCAGGGCGACGCGGCCTTCGGGTCCGCGCAATCCGACGACGCCGCCGCGGCGAAGTTCCGCGAGCGCGCGGTCGACCGCGATCAGCGCACGCGGCCGTCGGTCCTGGGTCGTCTTCGTGTCCCCCATGGGGCGAAGATATAGGCGAATGCCGCCGGCGCGTCAGTAGGGCGTGCCGTCCTTGCGCGTGAAGCGGTGCTTGCCGTCGGCGCCGGGTCCGATAAAGAGGTCGATGTCGGGATAGTGGCACTCGTCCTGCGTCTGTCGATCGCCGACGACGAGCATCAGCGCATCCTTCGCCGAGCGATTGACGAAGTGGTGACCGTTGGCGGCGCCGGCCGGAAAGCCCGCGCACATGCCCGGCTTCAGCAGCTCCTCGCCAGCCTCGGTGACGAGCACGAGCTCGCCTTCGAGCACGTGGACGAACTCGTCCTCCTTCGTGTGCCAGTGGCGCTGCGAGGACATGCCGCCCGGCACGATGCGCACGAGATTGACGCCGAAGTTCTTGAGGCCCGCATGATCGCCGACGCGGCGATACCAGCGATTGCGGCCGCCGTCGCGGAACGGCTCGGGATAGCTGGTCGAATTGCTTTCGGGCAGCGACTTCGGATCGAAGCCGGACGGCTTTGTCATGCGGTACCTCTCTTCAGGAGGCGCCAGTCTCTTCGTCCGTGCATGCCTTGCCAAGCCTCACGCCGCGCGGCGTGCCGGGTCCTCGTCGACGACCTGCACGATCGCGGAGATGTGCGGGACGATGTCGCCGCCGCCGCGACCGCGGCGTGCGAGGGTTCCTTGCAAAGGCGCGGGGCGGAGGATTTGATCTCGGCATGAACGCTCCCGCATCCCCGCTCGTCTTCGGCCCTTACGACCAGGCCGCCCTCGACCTCCAGTACAACAACCGCGCGCGCTATCCCGACGCCCCGACCTACATGGCGCGGTTCCAGCAGTCCTCGGCCCGCGTCCGCGCCGAGCTCGGCGGCGAGCTCGACATCGCCTACGGGCCGGGGCCGCGCGACACGCTCGACCTCTTCCGGCCCAAGGCGTCGAAGCCCCCGGTCGTGATCTTCATCCATGGCGGCTACTGGCACCTGCTCGACAAGCAGTTCTTCGGCTGCCTCGCCCGGCCCTGGGTCCGGCAGGGCGCGGCCTTCGTGGCGCTGGGCTACCCGCTCTGCCCGGGCGTCACGATGACCCAGCTCGTCGCCTCGGTCCGGGCCGGCATCGCCTGGGTGGCCGACCAGGCGGATTCGCTGGGCCTGGACAAGCGGCGGATGCTGGTCACCGGCCACTCCGCCGGCGGCCACCTGACCGCGATGGCGGCGACCGGGCCTGGCCCGTATCTCGCCGGCGCGGTCGCGCTCAGCGGCCTCTACGACCTCGAGCCGATCCAGCTCACCTACCTGAATGCGTCCCTCAGGATGAGCCCCGAGGAGGCCAAGGCGCTCAGCCCGATCCGCCTGCCCAAGCCCGAGCCAAGGGCCGGCCGGGTGATCCTGGCCGTGGGGAGCGCCGAAAGTGAGGAGTATCACAGACACCAGGACACTTTGGGCGCCACCTGGGATGTCGAGACGAGGAGCTTGGCCGGCCTCCATCACTTCTCGATCGTCGACACTCTGGCGGACCAGGCCCATCCGTTGTTCCGGACCGTCGCGGAGCTGTTACGTCTAGGTTCATAGATATTGGGTGACTGGTAGTGAGCCCCTCTAGTACTGGTAGTACCTTCCCGTCGCCGTCAGCCGCGGGCCGTGATACGCTCGAAATGCCGTCGATTGTCCCCACGAAGGTCCCAGTCGGGATGACCAAGCCCAAGACGCTGCTGATCGTCGATGACGACCCGGACCTCCGGGAAGTGCTGGCCGACCAGCTGCAACTGCAGCAAGAGTTCGAGGTCATACAGGCCAAGTCCGGCGCCGAGGGCCTGGAGGCGGTCAAGCGCGACCATGTCGACTTGGTCCTGCTCGATGTCGGCCTCCCCGACGGCGACGGCCGCCAGGTCTGCCAGCAGATGCGGACGGGCGGGCTCAAGGCCCCGATCATCATGCTGACCGGCGCGGATTCCGAGTCCGACACGATCCAGGGACTGGATGCCGGCGCCAGCGACTACGTCACCAAGCCGTTCCGCCTCGGCGTCCTGATCGCGCGCATCAAGGCGCAGCTCCGCCAGCATGAGCAGAGCGACGACGCCCTCTTCGCGATCGGACCCTACCGCTTCCGCCCCGCCTCCAAGCTGCTGATGGACCCGGAGAAGAACCGCCGCATCCGGCTGACGGAGAAGGAGACGGCGATCCTCAAGTACCTGTTCCGGGCCGGCGCCAGGCCGATCGCCCGCGAGGTGCTGCTGAACGAGGTCTGGGGCTACAATTCGGGCGTCACCACGCACACGCTCGAGACCCATGTCTACCGGCTGCGCCAGAAGATCGAGCGCAACCCGGCCAAGGCCCAGATCCTTGTGACCGAGCAGGGCGGCTATCGCCTGGTGATCTGAGGCGCCTCCGGTGTCCGTTCCCGTCAATTCGGCATTCAGCGTCACTTTCTGGGGGGTACGCGGTTCGATCGCGTGCCCGGAGCCGGAGATGCTCCGCTATGGCGGCAACACCTCCTGCCTCGAGGTCCGCTGCGGCGATCACCTGCTGATCTTCGACGCCGGCACGGGCCTGAGGCCGCTCGGGCGGAAGCTGGCCGAGGCCGGCGGGGTCGACGCCGACCTGTTCCTCTCCCACACCCATTTCGACCATGTCAGCGGCCTGCCGTTCTTCGGCCCGGCCTTCGTGCCGCAGAACCGGTTCCGCTTCTGGGCCGGGCACCTCGAGGCGCAGGGCCTGGAGCTCTGCGACGTCCTCTGCGAGATGATGATGCCGCCGCTGTTCCCGGTGCCGATCGAGATCTTCAAGGCGGACATCGCCTACAAGGACTTCGTCGCCGGGGCGACGCTGGTGCCCCGGCCGGGCGTGGTCCTGAGGACGGCCCCGCTCAACCACCCGAACGGCGCGACCGGATACCGCATCGAGTATGGCGGCCGCTCGATCTGCTACGTGACCGACACCGAGCATAATGGGCAGGGTCCGGACGAGACGATCCTCGGCCTGATCCACGGCGCCGACATCGTGATCTACGACTCGACCTACACGGACGAGGAATACCCGAAGTTCAAAGGCTGGGGCCACTCGACCTGGGAGGAAGGTATCCGGGTCTGCGAGGCGGCCGGCGCCAAACGACTGGTGATCTTCCACCACGATCCCAGCCACGACGACACCTTCATGGACGGCATCGCCGCGGCGGCCGAGAAACGCCGCATCGGCACCCTCGTCGCCCGCGAAGGCCTTACACTTACTCTATAATTGCCTGATATATCGCTGCCGAAAGGCTGGCTGGGGCGCCAGGATTCGAACCTGGGATCGCGGTACCAAAAACCGCTGCCTTACCGCTTGGCCACGCCCCAATGCCGTCGGCCTTACCGAAGCGGCGGGCACCATACCCTCAAAACCGGGAGCGCGGCAACGCGGCTGACGGCGGAGCTCGGGAGCGACCGGGCGACTTACCGGTTACCCTTCGGTCCGACCTCTGGTATCGTGTCGGCCGGGGTTGGGTCATACTGGGTATGACGGGGAGGACCGGATGTCCGAAGCCGGTAATATGCCTTGGAGTATCAAGGGTGTATCGGCGGAAGCCCGGAAGATCGCCAAGACCGCGGCGATGGCCTCGGGCGAGCCGATGGGCGTCTGGCTGTCGCGGCTCATCGACGCCGCGAGCGCCCAGCGTCTGGGGCAGGCGAACCAGGTCGTCGTCCGACCCGAGCCGCCGGTGCCGGCCCCGGCCGAGCTCCGCGTCGACATCGAAGCTCTGACCCAGCGGCTGGCCGCGGTCGAGCGCCGGATGCTCGAAGCGATCCAGCCCCTCGATCAGGCCCTCTCGCAGATCGGCCGGCGGCTCGAGGTCCTGGAGGCGCCGCCCTTGCCGGCGCCCGACCCGCGTAAGCCTAGATATTGAGTTCGGGCTTCGGTAGTACGCCAGATATGACCGGTAAAACCAGCGCCGCTCCGTGGAGCGTGAAGGGCGTCGAGCGGACGACCCGCGAGACCGCGCGACACGCCGCGCAGGCCGCCGGCATGACGGTCGGCGCCTGGATCGAGCAGGCGATCCGCTCCCACGAGGCGGTGCTCGCGGCGGCGCCGCCGTCCCCGGAAATCCAGCAGGAAAACAATGTGATGGCCGCGGCCCAAAGGGCCGAGGTCAGGTCGCTGGAAAGCGGAATCGAACGTGCGGAGTCCCGCTCCGGCGACATGGTCATACCGGTCGCGCTCAAGGTCCAGGAGCTGGCCCATCGGCTGGTCGAGATCGAGCATGCCCGGGTCTCGGGCCGGGCGAAACCCGCGGAGCCGGCCGCCCTGCCGCCGGCGGAAGAACCGCCCCTCGCTCTCGACGACGATTTCGAGCGGTTCCGGGTCCCGGAGGAGCCGGAGCCCGCGCCGGTCTCCGCCGACGATGATTTCGAGCGTTTCCGCCAGCCCGAACCCGAACCCGAGGCGCCGGCCCACACGCCGGCCCCGATCGCGGACGAGTTCCCGACGCCGGTGCCGCCGCCGGACGACGACTTCGAGCGCTTCAAGGTTCCGGAGACGCCCGAGCCCGAGCCGCTGGTCTTCACGGTCGACAACGAAATTCCGGCGGAGCGGCCGCACCGCCGATCCTGGGCCAAGCCGCGCGAGCGAAAAGTCCAGCGCCGGAGCCGTTTCCGCCGTGCCCTGGGCTCCCTCGCCGGCGCGATCGTGGCGTTGGCGCTCGGCGCCGGCTCGGCGATCCTGGTCCTCGACCACGGCGAGCTCGTCGGACTTCCGCCGCGCCTCGTCGATCCGGTCGCCGAAACCGTCGACCACGCGATCGACCAGGGCAAGCGCTGGGCGATCGTCGCCGACGAGACGGCGCGTCATTGGATCCACGACCTCAAGAGCCTGTTCGAGGACGCGCCGGCCGAGTCCGGGAAGCCGGCGGAGACCCCGACGGCAGCCGTCCCCACGTCGGAACCCCCAAAGTCCGAACCCTCCAAGTCCGAAGCACCCCAATCCGAGCCGCCCAAGGTCGAGGCGCCGAAGGCCGAGCCCCCGCCTCCGCCGCCGGCCTCCGCCGTGCCGCCGCCGACGCCGATCGCACCCATGACGAGCGGCGCGACGACGCCCACGACGGCGCTGCCACCGACACCGGCCACCGGACCGGCGGCGTCCACGTCGTCCGCCCCCGCCTCGTCCGCCCCCGCATCGTCGCCCTCACCGGCGGCGCCGCAGACGGCCGCGGTGCCGCCGACGGCACCCCTGCCCGCGAGCCCAGGCCCCGCTCCGACGGCCACGCCGCCGACAACCGACTCCGCGCAAGGCTTCCCGACGCTGGCGCAGCCGACCGAGGCGCCGCCGCCTCCGCGCGAAGCCGAGGATCTCGAGAAGGCGGCGCGCGGCGGCGACGTGAAGGCGCAGTACGAGCTTGGCGTGATGGCGGCGCAGCCCGAGACCGGAAATCCCGATTACGGCAAGGCCGCGTACTGGTTCCGCGAGGCCGCGGTGCAGGGCAACGCCAGCGCGCAATACAATCTCGGTGTCCTCTACGAGCATGGGTTCGGGGTCGGCGCCGACGATGTGCGGGCCCTGCTCTGGTACCACTCCGCGGCCGAGCAGGGACATGCGCGCGCGCAGTACAATCTCGGCGTCTTCTACGCCCAGGGCCGCGGCATCCCGACCGACTATGCCGAGGCGCAGCGCTGGTTCAAGCGCGCGGCCGATCAGGGCATCGCCAAGGCGTTCTACAATCTCGCCGTCCTCTCCGAGTCCGGCCTCGGCGGGCCTGCGAACCCGACCGGTGCGCGCGCCTATCTCAGCCGCGCGGCGCTGCTCGGCGACCCGGATGCACGGGCGGCGCTGGCGAAGAAGCCGGCGCCGAAGCCCGATCCGAGCAAGAACGGCGCGGACCCGACGAAGCCCGCGACCGAGGTGATCGGCGCGGTCCAGCACATGCTGACCGAGCTCGGCTACGACGCCGGTCGCATCGACGGCATGCTCGGCGACAAGACCCGGCAGGCGATCCGCAAGTTCCAGAGCGACAGCGGCCTGCCGCAGACCGGCGTCGCGACCGAAGAGCTGCTCGAGGTCCTGACCGCGAAGCTCGGCCCTTCGCTGTCGCCGACAGCCGCGGCAGGCACGCGACGCTAGACGCGGATCGCGCCGCTCCAGCACCACCACGCCGGACGATCGTTCCTGATAGCCACGGCAGCGCGCGCCGCTTCCTCTTCCGACGCATAGAGCCCGAACACGGTGGCGCCGCTGCCCGACATGCGCGCGAGCAGGCAGCCTTCCGTTGCGCCGATCCTCTCGCGCGCCTCGCGGACCTCGCGCGCATGAACGGTCGCGGCGGCCGTGAGGTCGTTGCGGCGATGAAGCAGGAAGCGCGCGAGGCGCTCGGCGTCGAGCGGCGCGACGTTGAACGGCGCTGCCTGCGAGAACGCGCCGTTGCGCGCCCGGAACACGTCCCTTGTCGAAACCGCGACACCCGGATTCACCAGAAGGATCCAGGTGGGCGGCAACTTCGGCGCCGGCGCGAGCTGCTCACCGATGCCGGACATGAACAGCGGCCGGCTGGCGAAGCAGGCCGGCACGTCGGCACCGAGCTTCTCAAGCAGCGCGATCGGCACCTCGACCGACCAGAGCTCGGCCAGCGCCGCCAGCGTCGCCGCGGCATCGGCCGAGCCGCCGCCGATGCCGGCCGAGACCGGGATGCGCTTGGTCAGCCGCAGCCTGGCCTTCGGCTCGATGCGACAGGCCTCCGCGAGCCCGCGCGCCGCGCGCAGCACGAGATTGTCCGGCTCGCTTGCGAGCGCATCGCCGAACGGCCCGTCGATCGCGAGCGTCAGGTCGTCGGCGGCCTCGGCGACGACGTCGTCATGCAGGTCGGCGAAGACGACGAGGCTGTCGAGCAGGTGGTACCCGTCGGCGCGCTTGCCGACGACGTGGAGGTAGAGATTGACCTTCGCGTGCGCCCGGACGTGGATCACGTAAGGCGGTTGCTCACAGCGGCGGCAGGCCGTCGGCGATCTTCTTCCGGATGGCCGGCACCGCCTCGGGCTCGGGCTCGAGACGAAGGGCGCGTTCCCACTGGTAGCGGGCCTCGGCACGGCGCCCGACGCGCCAGTAGACGTCGCCGAGATGATCGTTGATCGTCGGGTCCTGCGGACGAAGTTCGACCGCCTGCTCCATGTATCCCAGCGCCTTCTCGAGATTGCCGAGACGGAAATGGACCCAGCCGAGCGAGTCGACGATGTAGCCGTCGCGCGGGCGAAGCTCGACCGCGCGCTCGATCATCGGCAGCGCCTTGTCGAGATGCAGGCGCTGGTCGGCCCAGGAGTATCCGAGATAGTTGAGCACGCTCGGCTGCTCGGGCTCGAGCTCGAGCGCCTTCAGGAGATCGGGCTCCGCCCGCGCCCAGCGCCCGGAGCGCTCGAGCACGACGGCGCGCGAGAAGAACAGGCTCCAGTGCTGCGAGCTCGGGTTCGGCACGCGCGCGACCGCGCGGTCGTAGGCCGAGAGCGCCTTGTCGTATTCGGGGAACTGTCCCGGCTGCTTGACCTTCGAGCGCCAGAGGTCGCCCAGACGCACCAGCGCATCGATGCGGTCGGGCTGCTCGGTCGCCATCGCCTCGAGCACGCGCACCGCGTCGTCGGTCTTGCCCATCTGGTCGAGGTTGCTCGCGATGTGAAGCTTCGCAGCCCACCCGTAGATCGCGTCGTTGCTGGCGGTGCCGTAGGCGGTGTTCGCCTCGGCATAGCGCTGCTCGTTCTCGAGCAGGCTGCCGAGCAGCAGGTTCGCCGCCGGGAACCGGGGCTTCAGCCACATCGCGGTCTGCACGTAGACCTGCGCCAGGTCGCCGGTGCGGTCGGTCTGCAGCGCCGAGGCGAGGTCGAACAGCGCATCGGCCATGCCGTCGGACGCCTTGGCGATCATCACCGGCGGCGTGCCCTTCGATCGCGCGCGGGCGAGCTCGCCCTGCAGGTAGATGGGATCGGAGGCGCGCTCGTTGAACTTCTGATACAGCGCCTCGGCTTCGGCCTGGCGCCCGGCACGCTCGTAGAAGCGGCCGGCGGCGACCACCGCGCGCAGCGACGGCGCCTCGGCGGCGAGCGCGGCACGGTAGTTCTTCTCCGCGGCCTCGGTCCGTCCGCCGAACTCGTTGATCATCGCCGCATGCAGCTGGAACATGCTCGAGAGATCGGCCTGCGGATTGCCGGTGGTCTCCAGCGCGTCGACCGCCTGGTCGTAGTTGCCCTGGCCGGCGCGCGCCCAGGCGATCAGCAGCGGCGCGAGGATCGCGTTCGGCCCGGCGCGGCGGAGCGTCGACAGGCGCTTCTCGGAATCGGCGTAGCGGTCGGCCTTGGCGTCGGCGAGCGCCAGCGTCAGCACGCCGAACGCGTTGGCCGGCTCGATCGCGACCAGCCGCTCCGCGAGCTCGGCGGCGAGGTCGCCGCGTCCGTCCTGCAGCGCCACCGCGAGTCCCCGCAGCAGGAGCTGCGGATCGCTCGGATCGACCTTGAGCGCCGCGCCGAAATACTCGGCCGCCGCGCCGGGATCGTTGCCGCGCTGGGCGGAGAGCCCGGAGAGGAAATTGCCGGAGGCGGTCGATCCCAGCGGCAGCTTCTCCGCGGGGGCCGCGGCCGGCGTGGCGCCGCCGGCGGCGCATGCCGACAGCGCCGCGGCAATGAGGAGGACGAGCGGGGTACGGGAGGAGGCGGGCATGCGTTCCATCGCCTGAAGGCTTCGAGAATTCGGGATCTTACATATTGGGATAGTTCGGTCCGCCGCCACCCTCCGGCACCACCCAGTTGATGTTCTGGGTCGGGTCCTTGATGTCGCAGGTTTTGCAGTGGACGCAGTTCTGCGCGTTGATCTGCAGGCGCGGCGTGCCTTCGTCGCGGCCGACGATCTCGTAGACGCCGGCCGGGCAGTAGCGCTGCTCGGGCGCTTCGTAGATCGCGAGGTTGACCCGGACCGGCACGCTCGGATCGGCCAGCTTCAGGTGCGGTGGCTGGTTCTCCTCGTGGTTGGTGTTCGAGATGAACACCGAGGAGAGCCGGTCGAAGGTGACCTTGCCGTCGGCCTTCGGATACTCGATCGGCGTGAAATGCGCCGCCGGCCTCAGGCACTCGTGATCCGCATGGTGATGCAGCGTCCACGGCGCCTTGCCGCGGAAGAGATAGGTGTCGAGCGCCGCATGCGCGAGGCCGAGCCACATGCCGCCGTTGAAGCCGGGGCGGATGTTGCGGACGCGCCGCAACTCTTCCCACACCCAGCTCTTCTCCAGCGCCTCGCGGTAGCCGGTGATGCCGGTCGCCGACGCATCGGCGAGCGCCGCGAACGTCGCCTCGGCCGCGAGCATGCCGGTCTTCATCGCCGTGTGGCTGCCCTTGATCTTCGGCACGTTGACGAAGCCCGCCGCGCAGCCGATCAGCGCACCGCCGGGGAAGGTCAGCTTCGGGATCGACTGGAAGCCGCCCTCGTTGATCGCGCGCGCGCCGTAGGAGACGCGGCGGCCGCCTTCGAAGATCGGCCGGATCGCCGGATGGTTCTTGAAGCGCTGGAACTCCTCGAACGGCGCGAGCCACGGGTTCTCGTAGTCGAGGCCGATGACGAAGCCGACGGCGACCTGGTTGTTCTCCAGGTGATAGAGGAACGAGCCGCCATAGGTGCTGCTGTCGAGCGGCCAGCCGATCGTGTGCACGACGCGCCCGAGATGGTGCTGCGAGGGATCGACCTCCCACAGCTCCTTCACGCCGATGCCGTAGGTCTGCGGCTCGCAGCCGTCGCGAAGCCCGAAGCGATGGACCAGCGTCTTGGTCAGGGAGCCGCGCGCGCCCTCGGCGAACAAGGTGAAGCGGGCACGAAGCTCGACGCCCTCGGTATAGCTTCCGGTCTTCTCGCCGTTCTTGCCGATGCCCTGGTCGCCGGTGGCGACGCCGACGACGCGGCCGTCCTCGTAGAGGACCTCCGCGGCGGCGAAGCCCGGATAGATCTCGACGCCGAGAGCTTCCGCCTGCTGGCCCAGCCAGCGCACGAGGTTGCCGAGGCTGACGATGTAGTTGCCGTGATTGTTCATCTGCGGCGGCGTCGGCATCCGCCAGGCGCTCTTCTTCGTCAGCAGCAGGAAGCGGTCTTCGACCACCGGCGTGTTGAGCGGCGCGCCCTTCTCCTTCCAGTCCGGGATCAGCTCGTTGAGCGCGCGGGGCTCGACCACCGCGCCGGAGAGGATGTGGGCGCCGACCTCGGAGCCCTTCTCGATGACGCAGACCGAGACCTCGCGCCCGGCCTCGGCCGAGAGCTGCTTCAGGCGGATCGCGGCGGCGAGGCCGGAAGGACCGGCGCCGACCACGACCACGTCGTATTCCATGCGCTCGCGCGTCATCGGCTTCGCATCATAGTTAAGGGGCTTCGAGAAGATGTATCGCAGGGTCGTGAGACTGTCCAAGCCCAAGGCGGGGCGATAGGCTCCAGCCGATGGCGCAGATTTCAGACCTGAGCGACGCCGCGGCGGTCGCCCTGCTGGCCTGGCAGGTGGCGGCCGGGGCCGACGAGGCGATCCTCGATCTGCCGGTGGACCGGACCCGGCCGCAGGCCGTGATGCCGGCC
>JAYRJL010000011.1:0-1623 GCA_041906305.1 Alphaproteobacteria bacterium | reverse complement strand
TCCCGCTCATCGCCTGGATCACGCTAGAGACCGCGGTGTTGCCGCCCTCGGCCCTCGTCAGCGCGTCGGCGGCGAGCTTGCGAGCCTGCTCGGAGCTCTCGGCGTTGGCCGCGACGTTGCCCGAGACCTCGCTCATGGTCGCGACCGTCTCCTGCAGCGCGGACGCCTGGCGCTCGGTCCGCGTCGCCAGGTCGTTGCTCCCCTGGCTGATCTCGCTCGCCGCGGCCCGGATCGCGTCGATCGACTCCGTCACCCGCTCCGCAGTCTCCGACAGGCGCGTCAGCATCGACGACTGCTCGGCGGCCATCTCCTTCTGCGCCTCGTCGAGCTCGCGGTTGCGGACCGCGTTGTCCTTGAACACCTGCACCGCCTTGGCCATGTCGCCGATCTCGTCACGGCGCTCGGCACCGGGAATGTCGGCATCCAGATCGCCTTCCGCGAGCCGGCGCATCGTCGTCGTCATCGACGCGACCGGTGTCGACAGGCTCCGGCCGATCAGCCAGCCGCCGACGAGGCTCAGAAGCAGGACCGCGCCTGCGGCGGCGAGCGCATAGACGATCATCTGGCGTAGCTGCTGGCGGAGCGGCGTGACGTCGACGATGGACTCGGTGATGCCGGTGATGTTGCCGCTGAAGTCGCGCAAGGGCGCGGCATACGAGGCGAACACGCGGTCGTTGACGGAGAGCGAGCCGACCGCCGACCCTCCCTTGAGCACCGCGCTCAGCGCATCGGCCGTGTGGAACTGCGGCAGCTCGGCGGTCTTGGCGCGCACGCTCCACTTGCCGTCCGTCTCCTGCATCTGGATGCGGAGATCGTTGCCGATCTCGAGCTGGACGTTCTGCAGGGTGCTGTCGGTGAGGCCGAGGCCGATCTGCACCAGCCCGATCATCTTGCCTTCATGCAGGATCGGTGCGCTGCCGCGCATCGCGATCACCGATCCGCGTTCGCCGCCTTCCAGGCCGACCGTGGGCTGGCCGGTCCGGAACGCAGTGGCGATGGTCGGGACGGCCGTGTCGTCATCGCCGAAGCGCGACGGGGCGTGCGCGCGGAAGAAATTCATGCCCGGCGGCGTGTGCAGGTGAAAGCGCTCGTAGCCGTAGCGGCCCTTCAGCTCCTCGAACACCGGCACCAGCGCCGGTGCCACGATCGCGCGGTCGTTCTTGAGGATCGCCTCCTTGACCTCCGGCAGCCCGGCCATCGCGCTCGCCAGCTCGAGCGAGGTGCGGGCGGCGCGGTTGATCTCGCCGGTCAGCCGCTCCGAGGCGGTGCGCAGGATGTTGAGCTCGTTGTCGGCGATGCTGCGGTCGTACATCACGACGCCCGCGGTCAGCAGAATGCCGGAGATGACCACGGCCAGCGACGTCGTCGTCGCGATGATGCGTGCCTTCAGTCTCATCTTTCCCCCCCCGACACCGACCACCCGGTCGAAGCGGCTTGCGTCTGTTTCTGTGCGCGGCCTCTGCGGGCAGCTAGGAAGCGGCCTTTTCGTTCTCGCAGCGGAATCCGGTCGCCACGTCGACGAGCTGTCCCGCCTGGTCTGCGAGGGAGGCGGCTGCGGCGGAGCTTTCCTCGACCAGGGCGGCGTTCTGCTGGGTGGCGACGTCGAGCTCGTTCAGCGCCTTG
>JAYRJL010000001.1:1225000-1641527 GCA_041906305.1 Alphaproteobacteria bacterium | reverse complement strand
CGGCCGCACGATGTGGGACAAGCTCGGCAACGTGAACGAGATGGTTCTCGCGAACTATCTCAAGAACGAGTACCCGCAGACCGTCGCCGTCGTGCTCTCCAAGATCAAGCCGGACCACGCCGCGAAGGTCCTCAGCATGCTGCCCGAGAACTTCGCGATGGAAGTCGTCATGCGCATGCTGCGCATGGAGGCGGTGCAGAAGGACGTCCTTTCAGACGTCGAGCGCACGCTGCGAACCGAGTTCATGAGCAACCTCGCGCGCACCACCCGCCGCGACGCGCACGAAATGATGGCCGAGATCTTCAACAACCTCGACCGCGCCACCGAGTCCCGCTTCGTCGCCGCTCTCGAAGAGCGCAACAAGGACTCGGCCGAGAAGATCAAGGCGATGATGTTCACCTTCGAGGACCTCAACCGCCTCGATCCCGGCGGCGTGCAGACGCTGCTGCGCGCGGTCGAGAAGGACAAGCTCGGCCTCGCGCTCAAGGGCGCGTCCGAAGGGCTTCGCGACCTCTTCTTCTCCAACATGTCCGAACGCGCCGGCAAGCTGCTGCGCGAAGACATGGCGGCGCTGGGTCCCGTCCGCCTCAAGGAAGTCGAGGAGGCGCAGATGGCGATGGTGCAGCTCGCCAAGGACCTGGCGGCCCGTGGCGAGATCGTGCTGTCCGACAACAAGGGCGGCGACGAGCTCGTCTACTGATAGGAGCCCAGGGCATTGTCCACCATCATCCGGCCCTTCCTGTTCGAGGACAGCTTCGACGAGGACGCGGCGGACCGCGCGCGCGAGAAGGCGGAAGCGGAAGAACGCGCCAAGCTCGAAGCCGAGGCCGCGGCCAATGCAGAGCCGCCGCCGCCGACCTTCTCCGAGGAGGAGCTGGCCGCGGCGCGCCAGGCCGGATTCCTCGAGGGCCGCAACGCCGGCATCTCCGAGGCCCACGCCTCGCTCGAACGCCGCGCCGCCGACGCGCTCGACCAGGTCAGCCGCGCGCTCGGCCAGCTCGACCGGGCGCAACGCGAGGGCGTCGTCGAGCTGATGCGCGGGGCGCTCGAGGTCACGCACACGATCGTCCGCAAGGTGCTTCCAGAATACGTGCGCCGCCACGGCTCCGACGAGATCCAGGCCCTGGTCCGTCAGGTGCTGGAGACGCTCATCGAAGAGCCGCGCGTCGTCATCCGCGTTCCCGAAGATCTGGTCGAGACGCTGAAGCCGCGCATCGCGCAGGCCGGCAAGGCGACCAGCTTCGAGGGCCAGCTGGTCGTCTTCGGCGAGCCCGCGCTCGGCGACGGCGATTGCCGGATCGAATGGTCCTCGGGCGGCGCAGAGCGGCTGGTCCAGCAATCGATCGAGCAGGTCGCGGCCGTCGTCGGCCGCGCCCTGGTGCCGCCGGAATCCGCCCCCGACGACTCGAGCCAGCCGCCGCTGGCTCCCAACGAGTGACGGCTCACGCGAGCTTGAAGGAGCAAGACCATGCCTAACGACGACAACCTCGAACTGACCGAGCTTGAAGGCCAGAGCGCCAACAAGGGCGAGGAAGAGGACGAGGATCGCCTCGAAGGACAACGCACCGCGACCGCTCGCGACCTCGAGGCGGTCTATGACATCCCGGTTCAGATCTCGGCCGTGCTCGGCAAGTCGACGATGCAGGTAAGCCAGTTGCTGAAGCTCGGCCGCGGCGCCGTCGTGGAGCTCGACCGCAAGGTCGGCGAGGCGATCGACATCTACGTCAACAACCGGCTGGTTGCGCGCGGCGAAGTCGTCATCGTCGACGAACGCCTGGGCGTGACGATGACCGAGATCATCAAGTCGGACCGCTCGCAGTAACCTGATGGCCGAACCCGCTCCCAAGCTGAAGGTCGCCGGCGGCAGTCGCGCCGCAGGCGCGGCCGCGCCCGCGCAGCGCTCCGGCCCCGACATGGCCGGTGTGTTGGGACTCGGCGTCGGCTTCGCCGTGCTGCTGATCGCGGCCATGGTCGGCGGGGCGCCGAGCGCCTTCGTCGATCTGCCGTCGATCCTCATCGTCTTCGGCGGCACCTTCGCGGTGACGACGATCTCGTTCTCGCTTCCCGAGATCTGGCGGGCGCAACGGCTGATGTTGGTAGCGCTGTTCTCCGGAACGCCCGATTGCGGAGATGCCGCCCGGCGCGTACTCGATCTCGCCCGGCTGGCTCGCAACGAAGGCGTGCTCGCGCTCGAGCGCCAGCTCGTCCATCTGCGCGACGCTCCTTTCCTCCGCCGGGCGATCGGCCTCGTCGTCGACGGCGCGACGCCCGAGGACGTCGAGGAGGTGATGGCGCAGGAGCAATCGTCGATCCAGGGCCGTCACGCCAAGAGCGCGTCGATCCTTCGCAAGGCCGCCGAGGTGGCGCCGGCGATGGGGCTCATCGGGACGCTGGTCGGTCTCGTCCAGATGCTGGGCCAGCTCGACAATCCTTCTGCGATCGGCCCCGCCATGGCCGTCGCCCTTCTCACGACCTTCTACGGCGCGGTGCTCGCCAACATGGTGTTCGCACCGCTGGCCTCCAAGCTCGACCGCAACTCCGCCGAGGAGGCGCTGGTCCATCGGCTCTACGTGATCGGGGCGTCCGCGATCGGACGGCAGGAGAATCCGACCCGGATCGAGATACTGCTCAACACCGTCCTGCCGCCCGAGAAGCGGCTGGGTTCGCTCGAGTAGCGGCCCTCCAGGGACACGGAGACGAAGATGCGCCTACTGATCATCGGCTCGCTCGACGGGCACATCACCGCCGCGGGAAAGATCGCGATGGACCGTGGCGCCAAGGTCGCGCACGTCCAGTCGATCCCCTCGGGCCTGACCCAGCTCCGCTCCGGACAGGGCGCCGACCTGGTGATGATCGACGTCAAGCTCGACATCGCCAACCTGGTGTCATCGCTCAAGAACGAGCGGATCCACGTGCCGGTCGTCGCCTGCGGCATCGGCACCAGCGCCGATGCGGCGGTGGCAGCGATCAAGGCCGGTGCCAAGGAGTACGTGCCGCTTCCGCCGAATGCCGAGCTGATCGCCGCAGTGATCGCCGCGGTGACCGAGGAGTCGACCAGCGTCGTCTTCAAGGACCCGGCGATGGCGAGCACCATCAAGCTCGCCGAGCAGATCGCCCCCTCCGACGCTTCCGTGCTGATCACCGGAGAGTCCGGAACCGGCAAGGAGGTGATGGCCCGCTTCCTCCACGCGAAGAGCCGGCGGTCGACCGAGAAGTTCGTTTCGGTCAACTGCGCGGCGATCCCGGAAAACCTGCTCGAAAGCGAGCTTTTCGGTCACGAGAAGGGTGCCTTCACCGGCGCCGTCACGCGCCGCATCGGCAAGTTCGAGGAGGCGAACGGCGGCACGTTGCTGCTCGACGAGATCAGCGAGATGCATCCCCGCCTCCAGGCCAAGCTGCTGCGCGCGATCCAGGAGCGCGAGATCGACCGCGTCGGCGGCAACCAGCCGGTGAAGGTCAACATCCGCCTGGTCGCGACCTCGAACCGCGACCTCGAGGACTCGGTCAAGAAGGGTGACTTCCGCGAGGATCTCTACTTCCGGCTCAACGTCTTCAATCTGCGCATGCCGTCGCTGCGCGAGCGGCCCGGCGACATCGTGCCTCTCGCCGAGCACTTCGTGCGTAAGTATGCCGAGGCCAACGGCATGCCGCCGAAGCCGCTTTCGCCGGCCGCGATCGATCTTCTCAAGGGCCACCACTGGAAGGGCAACGTCCGCGAGCTCGAGAACACGATGCATCGGGCCGTCCTTCTGGCGTCGGGCGCCGCGATCGAGGCCGACAACATCATGCTGACCGGCGCCAAGGCAGAGCCCACGGCCGTGGTTCCGCCGGCGGCGACGGCCCAGGCCGGGCGCGCCGCGACCGGCGACCGCGCGCCGATGGTCGGGCGCACCGTCGCCGACGTCGAGCGCGACCTGATCATCGACACGCTGCAGCATTGCCTCGGCAACCGCACGCATGCCGCGAACATTCTCGGCATCTCCATCCGCACGCTCCGCAACAAGCTGAAGCAGTACAGCCAGGAAGGCGTGCCGATCCCGATGCCGGGCGAAGGCGAGCGGGTTCCGACGGGCTGACGCACTAGGCCCGAGCGAGCCCGAACACGATGGCCGACACCCAGCAGACAGCAGTTCCCGCCGCCGGTCCCGGCCTGGGGGGCCTGTTGCGCCGCTTCGGCTTCAACGGCACCGGCGACCTCCTCATGCCGTTCGGGATCATCGCGATCCTGGGCGTGCTCGTGTTTCCGATGCCGACCTGGCTTCTGGACGTGTCGCTCGCGATCTCCATCACGCTGTCGGTCATCATCCTGATGACCGTGCTGTTCATCCAGAAGTCGCTCGAGATCAACGCCTTCCCGACCATCCTGCTCGTCTCGACGATGCTCAGGCTGTCGCTGAACCTGGCGTCCACGCGCCTGATCCTCGAGCATGGGCACGAAGGCACCGCCGCTGCCGGAAAGGTCATCGAGGCCTTCGGCAAGTTCATGATGGGCGGCAACTTCGTCATCGGCATCATCGTCTTTACGATCCTGGTGATCGTGAACTTCATCGTCATCACCAAGGGCTCGGGCCGCATCGCCGAAGTCGCGGCGCGCTTCGCCCTCGACGGCATGCCCGGCAAGCAGATGGCGATCGACGCCGATCTTTCCGCCGGCCTCGTCGACGAGAAGGAAGCGAAGCGCCGGCGCAAGGAGCTCGAGGACGAGTCCCAGTTCTACGGCGCGATGGACGGCGCGTCCAAGTTCGTCCGCGGCGATGCGATCGCCGGCGTCCTCATCACCTTCATCAACGTCATCGGCGGCCTGATCATCGGGCCGCTGCAGCACGGCCTGTCGTTGACCCAGGCGCTCAACAACTACACGGTCCTGACCGTCGGCGACGGCCTGGTCTCGCAGATGCCGGCGCTCATCATCTCGACCGCCGCAGGTCTCCTCGTCACGAAGGCGGGCGCCTCCGACAAGGAAGACAAGGCCATGCTGGGCCAGCTGTCGGCCTATCCGACCGCGCTCGGCATGTCGGCGGCGGTGATGGCGGGCATGAGCCTGCTGCCCGGCATTCCCATGCTGCCCTTCCTCCTGATCGCAGGCGTCGCCGGCGGCGTCGCCTTCATGCGCTTCCAGTCGATGGAGAAGGAGAAGCAGCAGGCGGCCGAAGTCGCGGCGCAACCGGTGCCGGTCGCCGAGGAGCCGATCTCGACCGCGCTCGCGATCGACCTGATACGGCTCGAGCTCGGTTACGGGCTGCTGCCGCTGATCCGCAACACCGATGGCGGCAGGCTGACCGACCAGATCAAGGCGCTCCGCCGCCAGCTGGCGTCCGAGGTCGGCTTCATCATGCCGTCGGTCCGCATCCAGGATAACCTGCAGCTCCCCTCGAACACCTACGTGGTCCGGGTCAAGGAAGTCGAAGCCGGCCGCGGCGATCTTCGTACCGGCATGCTGCTGGTCATGGATCCGCGCGGCGGCAAGATCGCCCTCCAGGGCGAGGAGACCAGCGAGCCGACCTTCGGCCTGCCGGCAATGTGGGTGAACGCCGCCATGCGCGAAGAGGCGATGTTCAAGGGCTACACCGTCGTCGATCCGCCGACGGTCATCACCACGCACCTGACCGAGGTGGTGAAGGACAACATGCCCGACCTGCTCTCCTACTCGGAGACGCAGAAGCTGCTCGACGAATGCGCCTCGCACCACCAGAAGCTGGTCGGCGACGTTGTGCCGACGCAGATCACCGTCGGCGGCCTGCAGCGCGTGCTGCAGAACCTTCTCTCTGAACGCGTGTCGATCCGCGACCTTCCGACGATCCTGGAGGCGATCTCCGAAGGCTCGAGCCTCTCGCGCAACATCGGCTTCATCACCGAGCACGTGCGCACGCGGCTTTCGCGCCAGCTCAGCGACCAGTACTCCGCCGACCAGGGCTACATCCCGCTGGTCACGCTATCGCCCGACTGGGAGCAGGCCTTCGCCGAATCCCTGGTCGGCCAGGGGGAGGATCGCCAGCTCTCGATGGCGCCCTCCAAGCTGCAGGAGTTCATGCAGGCGGTCAGGACGACCTTCGAGCGCTATGCGATGATGGGCGAGATCCCGGTGCTGCTGACGAGCCCCGGCGTGCGCCCCTATGTCCGCTCGATCATCGAGCGTTTTCGCCCGGCGACCGTCGTGATGTCGCAGAGCGAGGTTCATCCGAAGGCACGCATCAAGACGCTGGGACAGATCTGAGGGGATAGCCGGGAGACATGCGTCTCAAGACCTTCAACGCGCGCACCATGTCGGAAGCGATGAAGATGGTGCGCGACCATCTGGGCGAGGACGCGATCATCGTCTCGACCCAGAAGGGCGAAGGCGGCAAGGGCGTGCGCCTGACGGCGGCGCTCGACGGCGCCGACCCCGAGTTCGAGGCCGCGCCCGAACCCTCCCCGCTGAAGCCGCCGGGAAAGAAGCGCGACACCATCGAATACCTGTCCGACGCCCTCTCGCGTCACGGCGTCGCTCCCAACCTCGCCGAACGGATGCTCCGGAGTGCTACGGCGCTCGGCATCGACGACCCGATCCTGGCGCTCGCCGGCGCGCTCGACGACGTCTTCTCCTTCCAGCCGATCAACGACCTGAAGCCGACCAAGCCGATCATCCTGATCGGCCCTCCCGGCCAGGGAAAGACGCTGACCGTCGCCAAGATCGCCGCCCGCGCAGCACTGGCGCGGAAGCCCGTGCACCTGATCACCACCGACACCGAGCGGGCCGGGGGATACGAGCAGCTCCAGGTGTTCGGCAAGGTGCTCAAGGTGGAGGTTGCCCGCATCGACACCTCGCAGCGTCTCAAGGAGACCTTAGCGGGATACCGCAAGGACACGCTGACGGTCATCGACACCGCCGGCCGCAATCCGTTCAGCCCGGACGACATGGGCATTCTCCGTCCCTTCGTGCAGGCGACCCAGGGCGATACTTGCCTGGTGATGGCCGCCGGCACCGATCCGCTGGAGGCGGCCGAGGTCGCCCGCGCCTTCGCCGAGGTCGGCGCGACCCGACTCATCATCACCCGTCTCGATCTCGCCCGGCGTCTCGGCAGCCTTCTGGTGGCAGCCGAGGCCGGGCGGTTGAAACTCGCGGATGCAAGCGTCACATCTGCGGTGGTCGACGGACTCAATCCGCTCAACCCCGTGGCCATGGCCCGACTCTTGCTTCCCGATCTGGTAGCCGAAGAGGCTGCCGCTCCTCTCAAGCGAGCCTACTCATGACCACCGCAACGCCCGCGCCCGCGCCCCGCACCGCCCTCCTTACGAAGGCGAAGAACGTCATCGCCGTCGCGTCGGGCAAGGGCGGCGTCGGCAAGACGTGGTTCTCGATCACGCTGAGCCACGCGCTGGCCAAGGCCGGCCGTCGCACCCTGCTGTTCGACGGCGACCTTGGGCTCGCCAACGTCGACATCCAGCTTGGGCTCACGCCCGATCGCGACCTCGGCGGCGTCATCACCGGCCGCATCGGGCTTGCCCAGGCTGCCGCCCGCTACGACGAAGGCGGTTTCGACATCGTCGCCGGACGGTCCGGCACGGGATCGCTGGCGACCCTGCCGGCGCAGCGCCTGGCGCAGCTCGGGAGCGAGATCGTCGACGTCGCCAAGCAGTACGATCAGGTCGTGCTCGATCTCGGCGCCGGCCTCGACCGCACGGTCCGCCTGCTGGCCGCTTCCGCCGGCACGACGCTCGTCATCACGACCCCGGAACCGACGGCGCTCACCGACGCCTATGCTTACATCAAGGTCACGCACGCCGACGAGCCGACCGCCGATCTTCGCGTCATCGTCAACATGGCGACCAACGCGGCCGAGGGACAGCGGACCTACGGAACGCTGCTCAAGGCCTGCCAGGGCTTCCTCAAGATCTCGCCGCCGCTCGCCGGCATCATCCGCCGCGACAAGCGGGTGGCCGAATGCATCCGGCGCCAGTCGCCGTTGCTCACCAAATATCCCGCCACCGAAGCGGCGCAGGACATCGAAGGCGTGGTCGACCGCCTCCTCGGATGAGCACGATCGCGCCGTCGCCGCCGGTACCGCCGGCGCAGCAGATCGCGACGGCGCCCCAGCCGACGCCGCTTCCGGCGGACGGCGCCACCAAGGCGCAGGTCCAGGCGCCGACGCCCGAAGCCGCGCCCTCCTCGCCCCTCGCCGACACGCCCGAGCCCGCGGTCGTCACCGGCGCGCGCGTCTCGGCGCCACAGGCACCACAGCCGACGTCCCTCGCCCCCGGCACCGTCGTCACCGCGACGCTCGAGCAGGCCCCGGCGACGCCTCCCGCGGTCGCCACCGCGGAGACTCCGGAAACGCCACCCGCCCCGCCGCCTGCCGCCACGGACGAAACCGCGACGCCGCAGGCATCGCCCCGCCCGACAACTCCGACGCCACAGCCGGCCGCGGCGCAGACCCCTGCCGCGGCGCCACCGGCTTCGACCCAGACGCCTCCTTCGGCGACGATCCTGCCCTCGACGCCGGCGCCGAGCGCGGCGGCTCCTTCACCGCTTCCTCAGCCTTCCGCGCCGACGCCATTGCCGACGGCGTCGGCAAGCCCGCCCCCGCTGCCGCAGGCCCCATCCGCGCCGCTCCCTGCGTCCGGACCCGCGCTGGCGACGCTCCTGAACGCCGCACCGCCCCCGTCGCCTTCTGCAGCGCCCGCGCAAGCCGGATCGCTTCCGACTCCAGGAACACCGCCGGCGGGAACACCGACAGCACAGACGCCTGCGGCGCAACCGCCCGCGCCCGGGCCGTCTGCCGCGCAGGCGATCGCTTCTCAGCCCCAGGCGGCTGCCACGCCGCCTTCGCCGCCGACGGCGCAGGCACCGGCCGTGCTGGCGACGGCGGTCCGCGCCGCGCCTGTTGCCCAGACGCCGCCGCAACCACCGGCACCGGCGCCCCTGCCGGGCGCGACCGCCCAGCCGGCGGCCGTGGCCGGGGCGCCTCCGCCATCGGCTGCGACCGCGACAGGCGTCGCCGTGACACCTCTCGCCTCTCCGGCGTCGTCGGCTGAAACCGGCCCTCGCCAGCAAGGCGTCGGACCTCAAGGTGGCGACGCCCAGCAGACAGCCCGCACGCCTGCCTCTTCGCCGACGCCGCGACCAGGCACGACACCGACCGCAGCTTCGTCGGCCCCGGCAACCTCGGTCTCGCCGACGCCGACAGGCGGCCAGCCCACGGCCGGCGCGGCGGCACCGCTCGGCGGCGCGCCGGTGCTGGCGCTCCGCCCAGGAACCGCGCTGCTGCTGCAGGTGACCGAGATGACGCCGCGTGTCCCCGGCACGGCCGCTCCCCAGCAGGCGACGACGCTGACCGCGCAGGGCGGGGTCGTCAGCTTCGGTGCGACGGTGATGGGGTCCACGATCGCCGGCCAGCCGATCGTCGAGACGCCACTCGGCCTCTTCACGCTCGGCGCCAAGGTGGCGTTGCCCGAGGGAACCCAGCTCCAGCTTCGCGTCATGCAGCCGCCAGGGACCACCGCCGCCGGTCAGGCCGCCGGCCAGCCGGCGACGCTGATGGAACTCTCGCATCAATGGTCGGCGCTCGACGAAGCGCTGGCGACCTTGCGCGCGATCGATCCGAAGGCGGCGCAGGCCGTGCTCGATCAGACCATCGCCAAGCCCGGGCCGCAGCTCGCCGGCGGGCTCGCCTTCTTCCTGACCGCGCTCCGCGGGGGCGGCGATCTCAAGCGCTGGCTCGGCGAGAGCTCGGTGCAGGCGCTGGAGAAGTCAGGACGCGGCAAGCTGATCCAGCGCCTCTCGGAGGAGTTCCGCGAGATGTCGCGGGCCGGATCGCCCGACGCCGCCCAGTCGAGCGAGTGGCGGCCGATGTTCATGCCGGTCTTCGACGGCGAAGGGATCCGCCAGCTCCGTCTCTTCGTCCATCGCGACGGCGGCCAGGACGGCGACGACGACACGCCGCCGGGCAAGCGCTTCCTGGTCGAGGCCGACTTCACACGGCTCGGCCAGTTCCAGCTCGACGGCCTCGCGCAGGCGAAGAAGCTCGACCTCGTGGTGCGCACCAAGGAGGCGCTGCCGGGCGAGATCACCAAGAACATCAACGCGATCTTCACGAGATCGCTCGATGCCGCGGGCTTCACCGGCAAGCTCCGCTTCGAGGCGGGCGCGAACATGGTGACGCCCGATCCCGAAGCGATGTACGGCCACGCTCCGGGCGTCAGCGCTTAACCGCGCCGATCATCAGGAAGATCGGCCGCCGCCGCTCGTCCGCCATCTCGGGATATCTTTTCAGCGCCTCGTCGGTGATACCGGGCTCGTGCATGCGCGCGATCGCGAAGCCGGCGTCGATCAGCGTGTTCACGTAGGTCGAGAGCTGCCGGTGATACTTCACCACGCCGTCGGCGAACCAGGTCACGCGGCGTTCGCCTTCGAGCTGGTAGCCGTCGACCGGCCAATGCTGTCGCTTGCCGTCGGCATCGAGATGCCAGGCCTGCTCGGATCGCGCGGTGAAGATCGGGTGCTCGACGGTGAAGCAGAAGGCGCCGCCGGCCGGCAGGACCTTATGCACCTCGGCCACCAGTCGATCGAAGCGCTCGACATAGTGGAAGGCGAGCGTGCTCACCACCAGATCGAAGGAGCCGGGCTCGAACCTCAGGTCCTCGATCGCGCCCCGGCGATATTCGATCCTCGGATCCGAGGTGCGCTCGGCGGCGGTCGCCAGCATCTTCTCTGAAAGATCGGTGCCGACCACCGTGGCCGCGCCCGCCTCGGCGAGGTAGCGGCAAAGCGCGCCGAAGCCGCAGCCGAGATCAAGCACACGCTTACCCTCGAGATCGGGCAGCAGCGCCTGGAACAGCGGCCATTCCGGCGCACCGGCGAGACCTTCGGTCGAGCGCCGGAGCTTCGCGTATCCGGCGAAGAAGCCGGGATCGTCGTAGATGTTCTGCTTCATGGCCTGAACCCTCGGCGGCGTCGTCGCCGCGAGTGGCTCAGGCGCCGGAAAAGAGCTTGTTGAACGCCTTGACCGCGGCCGCAGCGCCGTCCGCATGCGACCACACGCCGCCCGAGGCGGCGATGAAGTCGGCACCGGCCTCGACGAGAGGGCGGCTGTTGGACGGCGTCATACCACCGACGGCGACGCATGGCACTTCCATCAGCTCGCTCCACCAGCCGACGATCTCGGGATCGGCGAAGGCGGAGGACTGCTTGGTCGTGCTCGGGAAGAACGGACCGAACGAGACGTAGTCGGCGTCCGCCTCGGCTGCATCGATCGCGACATGCCGCGAGTCGCCAGCGGAGACGCCGATCATCCGCGCACCGCCGAGCAGCCGGCGGGCACCGCCATAGGCCTCTGCCCGGTCGAGATGGACGCCGTCGCAGCCGAGCTCGGCGGCGAGGCCGGCATTGCCGTCGAGCATGAAGGCGACGCCCCGGTTCTGCGCGATCGGCATCAGCTTCGCCGCCGCGCGCCGCACCTCGTCGTCGGAGACGCCGACGAGGCGAAGCTGGAACGCGGCGACGTCTCCGGCGTCGAGCGCCCGCTCGAGCTCAGACGAAAACGCCGCCGGCTCGATCGCCGGCGGCGTGATCAGATAGAGACGGCAGGTCAGCGGATCAGGCCTTGTTCTGGAAGATCCGGATGATGGTGTCGAGCATCGCCATCGCTTCCTTGACCGGGCGCTGGAAGGTGTTGCGGCCGATGATCGAGCCGGTGCCGCCGCCGTCGCGGATGCCCCGGATCTCGTTGTAGAGGCCGTCGAGGTCCTTCGCCTCGCCGCCCGAGAAGACGACGAGCCGGCGGCCGTTGAAGGACGACTGCACGACATGGGCGACGCGCTCGGCCAGCGTCGACACCGGGATCTTCTGGGTTTCGTAGACCTTCTTCGCCGCTTCGAGCTCGAGGTGCGGGGTCGGCGGCTTCACCTTGATGATGTGCGCGCCCATCAGCGCCGCCATGTGCGCAGCATAGGCGCAGATGTCGACCGCGGTCTCGCCCTGCTTGGACAGGTTGCCGCCGCGCGGATAGGACCAGACCACCGAGAGGATGCCGTAGGACTTCGCCTCGGCCGACATCTCCTTGATCTCTTCCATCATGTTGTAGGCGTTGTCGGAGCCCGGATAGATGGTGAAGCCGATCGCCGACGCGCCGATGCGGAGCGCGTCCTTCACGGTCGCGGTCACCGCCTGGTTCGCGCCTTCCTTCTCGCGCGAGAGCGAGTTGGCGGAGTTGACCTTGAGGATGGTCGGGATCGCGCCGGCGAAGGTGTCGGCGCCGGCCTCCAGCATGCCGAGCGGCGCGGCATAGGCCGAGAGGCCCGCGGCGATCGCCAGGCGATAGTGATAGTGCGGGTCGTAGGCCGGCGGGTTCGGCGCGAAGGACCGCGCCGGGCCGTGCTCGAAGCCCTGGTCGACCGGCAGGATCACCAGCTTGCCGGTGCCGCCGAGGCGCCCGTTCATCAGGATCCTGGCGAGGTTCGCCTTGGTACCCGGATTGTCGCTCTCGTAGTTGGCGAGGATCTTCTGGACGCGCTGGCTGATCTTCATTTCTCGGGGGCTCCGACGGGAACGGGAAAGCTTGGTTAAACGAGAGACCGCGGCTTGGCAACGGCCGGCCGGCGGGGGCTGAAAAAGCGGGCGTCAGGCCCGCCGCTTGTTGGGCTTGGCCTTGGCCTTCGCGGCCGCCGCCTTGCTCGCCTTCTTCTGGGCCGCCTTCTGCTTCATGGTCGGCCCGGAGCGCTTCATCTTCGCCGCGGCCGCCTTGGTCGCCTTCTTCTGGGCAGCCTGCTGCTTGGCGCTGCGGGGCTTCTTCGCCTTCTTGGACGTGGCCGCCTTGGCCTTGGAAGCTTGGGGCTTGGCGTAGGTGCCGCCCTTCTTCGTCCCGGCATAGACCGGGCTCACCTGGCCGGACTGGGCAACCGCCTCGGTGGGCAGCGCCGCGAAGAGAACGCCTGCAGCCGCCACCGCGGCAATCCAGTTCCTCATCCGTCCCTCCCCCTGTCGCCGCGACCCTATCACAGCCTGGCCGCGAAGATTTCGCGACAGGATGCTACGGGATCGCGCACCTCGCCAAGGTCGATGTCGACGACGGGCGGCGGCAAGAGCCGGGCGCCCCTGGCTTCCGCGATCGCCACGAGCTTCTCGCGAACCTCGCCCGATCCGTGAAAGGCGAGATCGGTCAGCCCCTGCCGCAGGGCAGCCAGCACGTCGCCGGGACGATCCGCGCAGTCGAGGATCGCGGTGAAGCGCGCCCGCGGCTCGGCCTCGGATGCCAGCCGCACCAGGCTCTGGAAATAGAGCGGGCCCCAATAGGCGGCCGCTCCGGGCGGGCTCAGGAGAACGATGTCCCGGCCGGCGGCGGCGGCGCTCATGAGCGCCGACCGCGCCTGGTCGAGGTCGTGGACGATGACGACGGGCGGTCTGATGGCCCCGCCTTAGAGGCGGCCCATCACCGCCGCCGTGTCCAGCATGCGGTTCGAGAAGCCCCACTCGTTGTCGTACCAGGAGAGGACGCGCACCAGCGTGCCGTCGATCACCTGGGTCTGCGTCGCATCGAAGGTCGAGGACGAGGAGTTGTGGTTGAAGTCGCAGGAGACGAGCTGCGCCTTGTTGACCGTGAGGATGCCCTTGAGCTTGTTGTCCTTGCTCGCGGCTTCGATCGCGGCGTTCACTTCCTCGGCCGTCGTCTTCTTGGCGGCCACGAACTTGAGGTCGATGACGCTGACATTGGCGGTCGGCACGCGGATCGAGGTGCCGTCGAGCTTGCCCTTGAGCTCCGGCAGCACGAGGCCGACGGCCTTCGCCGCACCGGTCGAGGTCGGGATCATCGAGAGCGCGGCGGCGCGGGCGCGGCGCAGGTCCTTGTGCAGCGTGTCGACCGTCGACTGGTCGCCGGTATAGGCGTGGATCGTGGTCATGAAGCCGCGCTCGATGCCGATCGCCTTGTTCAGCACATAGGCGACGGGGGCGAGGCAGTTCGTGGTGCACGAAGCGTTGGAAACGACCGTGTGCTCGGGCTTCAGCTGGTCGTGGTTGACGCCGTAGACCACGGTCATGTCGACGTTGTCGCCGGGAGCCGAGATCAGGACGCGCTTGGCACCGGCCTCGATGTGCTTACCGGCGGTTTCCTTCTTGGTGAAAATGCCGGTGCACTCAAACGCGATGTCGACCTTGAGGTCCTTCCACGGCAGCTTCGTCGGGTCGCGCTCGGCCGTCACCTTGATCGGGCCCTGGCCGACATCCATCGAGTCGCCGGTGACCTTCACCTCGCCCGGGAAGCGGCCATGCACGGAGTCGTAGGAGAAGAGATGCGCGTTGGCGTCGACCGGGCCGAGGTCGTTGATGCCGACCACCTGGATGTCGGTGCGCTTGGATTCCGCGAGCGCACGGAGCACGAGGCGGCCGATGCGCCCGAAACCGTTGATCGCAACACGTACAGCCATTTCAGTCTCTCCGCCTTCGCTTGAGTGTCAGTTGAACTTTGCCGGATCGTGCCGGTAGACGTAGACCTTGTCTTCCGGCCCGAAGAAGTCGGTCAGGCCCTCGCGCGTCGCGCCGAGACGCTCGGCGACACGGATCGAGGGGGCGTTGTTCGGATTGATCAGGCTGATGAGCCGCTTGGCCTTGAGCTGGCCGAAGCCGACTCGCCCCACGGCCTTGGCCGCTTCGGTCGCGTAGCCCTTGCCCTGATGCGTGTCGTCGATGGTCCAGGCGATCTCGATGTCGGGCCAGGTCTCCGGATTGAGCAGCCCGACGCGGCCGACCAGGGCGCCCGTCGACTTCTCGGTGACGGCATAGAGGCCGTAGCCCCGCAGCATCCAGTGCCCGAGCGTCCGCGCGATAAAGGCCCAGGCGTCGATGCGCTTGGTGAGCGCGCCGCCGATGAACTTCATCACGTCGGCCTTGGCCACCATGCGCGCGACGGCGTCGAGATCCTCGTACGTATAGAGCCGGAGCTTCAGCCGCTCGGTCTCGATCGCGTCGGGGACGAGCAGCTTCATCGTCAGATGCGGGCCTTCACGGCGGCGACGGTCGCCTCGGGCGTGATGCCGAAGTGCTTGTAGAGAAGCTCAGCCGGCGCCGAGGCGCCGAAGCCGGTCATGCCGACGAAAGCACCCTTGTCGCCGATGTAGTGCTCCCAGCCCTGCTTCACGCCGGCCTCGATCGCGACGCGGACGCCCGATCCCAGCACCTGGTTGCGATAGCTCTCGGGCTGCGCGTCGAACAGCGACCAGCACGGCATCGAGACGACCGCGGTCGGCACGCCGGCCGCTTCCAGCATCTCGCGCGCCTTGAGAGCGATCGAGACCTCGGAGCCGGTGGCGATCAGCGTCGCCTTGCGCGCAGCGCTCGCCTCGGTCAGCACATAGCCGCCGCGCGCCGAGCGGTTCTCCTCGGTGTGCGTCGTCCTGACCGTCGGCAGCGCCTGGCGGGTCAGCACCAGGACCGACGGCGTCTTCGCCGACGCCAGCGACAGCGCCCAGCATTCGGCGGTCTCGACCGTGTCGGCCGGACGGAAGACGTGCAGGTTCGGGATGCAGCGCAGCGCCGCCAGATGCTCGACCGGCTGGTGGGTCGGGCCGTCCTCGCCGAGGCCGATCGAGTCGTGCGTCATCACGTAGACGACGCGGATGCCCATCAGCGCCGAGAGGCGGATCGACGGCCGGCAGTAGTCGGTGAAGGTGAGGAAGGTGCCGCCATAGGGAACGACGCCGCCATGCAGCGCCATGCCGTTCATCGCCGCGGCCATGCCGTGCTCGCGCACGCCGTAATGGATGTAGGCGCCGCCATAGGCGCCCTTCTTGATCACGGCCTGCGACTTGGCCTTGGTGTTGTTCGAGCCGGTGAGATCGGCCGAGCCGCCGATCAGCTCGGGCATCACCGGCGCCAGCACCTCGAGCGTGTTGCCCGACGACTGGCGGCTGGCGAGCGCCTGCGCCTTCTCGGACGCCTCCTTCTTGAAGGCCTGGATCGTGCCGGCGACCGCCTCCGGCAGCTCGCCCGCGATCACACGGTCGAACTCGCTGGCGGTGTTGGCGGCGCTATGACGCTTCGTCCACGCGTCGAAGTCCTTGGCGCCGCGGCCGCCGAGCTTCCGCCATTCGGCGAGGATCGGCTCCGGGATCGAGAACGGCGGCGCGCTCCAACCAAGCTGGGCGCGGGCGCCCTCGATCTCCTTGGCGCCGAGCGGCGAGCCATGGGTCGAGGCGGTGCCGGCCTTGGTCGGCGCGCCCTTACCGATGATCGTCTTGCAGGCGATCAGCGACGGCTCAGCCGTCTTCTTCGCCGCCTCGATCGCCTTGGCGATCGCCTCCGGGTCGTGCCCGTCGCACGACTGGACGTGCCACTTCGATGCCTTGAAGCGGGCGAGCTGGTCGTCGTCGACCGAGAGGTTGGTGCCGCCGTCGATCGAGATCGAGTTGTCGTCGAACAGCACGATCAGGCGGCCGAGGCCGAGATGCCCGGCGAGGCTGATCGCCTCGTGGCTGATCCCTTCCATCAGGCAGCCGTCGCCGGCGATCACATAGGTGTAGTGGTCGACGAGGTCGGAGCCGAAGCGGGCCTGCAGGATGCGCTCGGCGAGCGCCATGCCGACCGAGTTGCCGAGGCCCTGGCCGAGCGGCCCGGTCGTGGTCTCGATGCCGGCGGCGTGGCCGTATTCGGGGTGGCCGGCGGTCTTGCTGCCGAGCTGCCGGAAGTTGCGGAGCTCGTCCATCGTCATGTCGGCATAGCCGGTCAGATGGAGCAACGAATACAGCAGCATCGAGCCGTGGCCGGCCGACAGCACGAAGCGGTCGCGGTCGGGCCAGTCCGGATGCGCCGGGTCGTATTTCAGGAAGCGGGTGAACAGGACGGTCGCCACGTCCGCCATGCCCATCGGCATGCCGGGATGGCCGGATTTCGCCTGCTCGACGGCATCCATGGAAAGCGCCCGGATGGCGTTGGCGAGGTCGTCGTGGCGCACGGTCACGGGGAGGGTCCGTCGGCTCGGGATCGGGCCCGGAAAATGCCGGGCAAACCCCGTCCCGTCAACCTGACCGAATGCCGCGAAACAGGCCGTGAACACCCGCTTAGACGGGCGCCCATTCCATGTCCGGATCGAGGGGGAAGATCGGGCGGGGGCAGCGCTTGAAGCCGAATCGGGAGAGGACGGGCATGTTGAGGCCGGGGACGTCGATGTTATGGATCCGCTCGTTCGGGAACCACTGGTCGAAGGCGGCGCGGAAATGTCCCCGCGACTTCACCACCACGGTGCGGGCGGCGGCGATGTCGATCCCGAACATCTCGAAATAGACCGTATCCAGCATCTGGAGTCGGATCGAGTTCACGACCTGGCGGAGCCCGCCGATCTCGAGCAGCGCCGAGGGGCCGAGGTTCATGGTCCGGCCGGCGAAGATGCCGCGGCGGCCGACGCAGGTGCCGTCGTGGAGCTTCAGGATCCTCGCCTCGGCCTCGTAGGGCTCGGAGAGCTCGTTGGTCTCCTCGCGGTTGAAGCGGGCGCGGAAGGTGGCGCCCTCGCCCAAGCGATGCGCCTCGGCCGCAAGCGGCGGGTCGAAGAAGGTGCCGAGGATCACGCCCTCGGCCTTCGCCGCGTGCAGACCCTTCAGGATCCTGGTCGTGTTGCCGCGCCCGCCGCCGCCCGGATTGTCGGCGACGTCGGCGAGGAGCTGCGGCGGCAGAGACTTGTCGCGGCCGGTCTGCACCGCGAGCGCCACCGCCTCGTCGAGGCTCATCATCTCGGGCACGTAGCGTTGGCGGTCGGCCCAGCAGGCCGTGGCAATGTCGCGCGCGACCTCCCTCGCCTTCGCCTTTCCGGCACGCGAGGACACCACCACCGACATGCCGTTCTTCGGCGTGTCGCCGTTGGTGAAGCCCGAGAGGATCGTCACGTTGACGATGTCGCGGTCCTTCTTCGACTTGCTGTAGCGGAGAATGTCGGCATAGGGGCCGGCATCGGTGTTCTGCGTGATCGAAGGCGGGATCAGCGGCAGCTTGATGAAGTGCGAGGCGGGCTTCATGCCGCCCCACATCTCGCGCACCACCTCCGCCGCCTCGACGCCGCGCTCCTCCATGTCGACGTGAGGGTTGGTGACGTAGCCGATCAGCACGTCGACCGCGTCGACCATGCGCTGCGAGCAGTTGGCGTGGAGATCCAGCGTGGCGACGACCGGCACATTCGGTCCCACCAGGGCCCGCACCATCTCGAACACGGTGGCATCGGGATCGTCGTCGCCGGTCGCGGTCGCCGCACCGTGCTCCGGCAGATAGACGGCATCGACGGGCAGCACCGCCTTGAGCCCCGCCCGCATCTTCTCGACCACCTTCTCGAAGAAGCGCTGGTCGACCGGGCCGCTGGCACCGCCGGCGGTCATCAGGATCGGCACGGCTTCCCAAGGCCCGTGCCGGTCCATCTCCTTGACGAAGCCCCTTATCTCCGGCGGCGACTCCGGCGCGGGCGATCGGATGTCGCGACCGAAGGCCTCGCCTTCGAGCCACATGTAGTCGCGGAACTCGGCCTCGGTCGCCGTCGGCGCGTGGCCGTTGGACTCGAGCGAGAATCCCAGGAGCGCGACCCGCTTCATGTCAGCGCTTCGAGACGTTCCAGAGCACCGGGCTCGGCACCTCGATCATCCCCTCGATATTCGAGCGGTATGCCACCGGCCGCGTGATCTGTCCCATCGGCAGATAGGGAATGGTCTCGACCGCGCGGATCTGGATCGCCTCGGTCACGGCCTTGCGCTTGGCCGCGTCGGTCTGCTTCGCCCAGTCGGCGAGCAGGCCGTTCATCTTCTCGTCGCAGGCCCAGCCGACGAAGCCGGTGCCGCCGCAGGGCATCGGCAGCGCGAAGTTGGTGACGGGACTCGAGAAGCGGAAGCCGAAGGCGGTCGAGACGAACAGGCTCCAGCCGCCCTTGTCCGGCGCGTCCTTCTTCACGCGGCGCGCGGTGATCGTCGCCCAGTCGCTGAGCTGCAGGTCGACGTTGACGCCGGCATCCTTGAGGCGCGCCGCCAGCACCTGGGTGATGTCGCGCAGCACCTGCAGATCGTTCGGCTGCAGAACGACGACCGGCTCGCCCTTGTAGCCGGCCTTCGCCAGCAGCTCCTTGGCCTTGGCGACATTCGGCTTCTGGAAGTCGGTCGTGCCGGCCTCGGTCTCGTTGGATGAGCCGCAGCCGACCCAGGAGAAGCAGCGCCGCCAATAGGCGGGATCGCCGGCGGACGCCTGCATGTACTCGTCCTGGGCGGCGATGTAGAGCAGCGCCTGACGGCCCTCCGGCTTGTCGAAGGGCGGGTGCAGGTGGTTCGGGCGGAGATAGGCGACCTCGCCGAACGGGTTGTGGACCTTCACCACCACGTCCTTGTTGCGCTTGAGCATCGGCAGCAGGTCGGTCGGCGGCTGCTCGAAGATGTCGACCTCGCCGGCGTTGAGCGCGGCGGCGGCGGTGGCGGCGTCGGGGATGATGACCCACTCGACGCGGTCGGCCTTCACCTGCTTGCCCCCGGCGAACAGGCTCGCGGGTTCGGTGCGCGGCACGTAGTCCGGGTTCTTGACGTAGACGACCTTGCTGCCGGGAACCCAGCCCTCGCGCGAGAAGCGGAAGGGGCCGGAGCCGATCACCTCGGTGATCGCCGCGTTCGGATCGGTCTTCGCCTCCTGCTCGCGCATGACGAAGGCGGCGTAGGAACCGTCCTTGGCGAGCGAGTCGAGCACGAGGCCCCACGGCTCCTTCAAGGTCAGCGTGAAGGTGCGGTCGTCGACGGCGGCCAGCTGCATGCCGAGGCCGCGCAGGATCGTGCCGTTGGAGTCGCGCGCCGCCCAGCGGTTGATCGACTGAATGACGTCGGAGGTCTTGACCGGCTGGCCGTCGTGGAACTTGAGGCCGGCCCGGAGCGTGAAGCGATAGGCGAGGCCGTCGGGCGAGACCGTGTACGCCTCGACCATCTGCGGCTGCGGGCGATAGTCGCGGTCGTAGGCGAACAGCATGTCGTAGACCATGAACGCATGCTGATTGGTGATCGCGGCCGTGTTGGTCATCGGGTCGACGACCTTGAGGTCCGCGTGCGGCACGTAGCGGATCACGCTCTGGGCTGCCGCCGGCCCAGCTTCGAGAGTCAGGGCCATCGCCCCCAGCATCGCCGCCGCCAGGGACAACTTGCGCACAGTGCTCTGCATCGAAGATCCCCCTCTGTCCGATATGTTTATCTTTGGTTGTCGATCAGCCTAGCGGCCGGCATTTCCGGATGGCAATCTGGCTTTTCCGATCGTGAAACGGGGGCAAGCGATGACCGCAGCGACCAGGATGCCGGAGACCGAGTGGGAACCCGCCTACAAGTCGGCGGCCAGGCCGACGGCGCTCGAGCAGGAGCTCGCCAACTGGGAAGCCCGTAGCATCGTGGTCCCGCTCGGCGGCGCCGACTGGCAGCGCACCTCGGGCAACACCTTCGAGGCCAATACCGCCGAGGACTGGGCGATCATCGAGCGCCAGAGCGCGATCTATCACCACGACCGCCAGGCGAAGGAGGTGCTGACCTTCCTCGCCGCCTCCAAGAACGAGCCCAGCTACGGCTGGCAGTCCAACAACTACGGCCACTCGCTGCAGACAGCGACCAGAGCGCTCCGCGACGGCGCCGACGAGGACATGGTGGTCCTCTCCTTGCTGCACGACATCGGCCAGAACATCGCACCGGTCACGCATGGCGAGTTCTGCGCGGCGATGCTGAAGCAGTTCCTGTCCGACGAGTACCTGTGGGTGCTCAACTACCACACGGTCTTCCAGCGCTATCACCGCTTCAACCATCCGACCTCGGACCGGATGGGCCGCGAGAAGTTCCGGGGCCATCCGGCCTTCGAGCTGACCGCCTATTTCTGCGAGAAGTACGATCAGAACGCGATGGAGCCGGACTACGACACCCTCCCGCTGGAGGCGTTCGAGCCCATGGTCTACCGCTTCTTCAACAAGACGCCGCGCTTCGTCGGCCGCCGCTGACCAGGGCCCCGCGGGACGAGACGCTTCCGGCGGGCCGACCACCCCTGCTATGGTCGGCATATGAGTGCTTTGGACGACGCAACCGCCAAACTGGATCAGGCGCTGGCCCGGCTCGAGCGGGCCGCGTCCGGCCGCTCGGACCGCGAGGCGAAGGCGCGCACCGAGCTCGAGCAGGCATTGGCCCAGCTCAAGACCGACCATTCGCGGCTTTCGGAAGCCGCCGACACGGTGTCGGCGCGTCTCGACGGCGCCATCGGCCGCTTGCGGCTGATGGCCGGCGACTGAGACGCGCATGGCAGAAGTCACGCTGTTCCTCAACGGCCGCGGCTACCGCATCGCCTGCGCCGACGGGCAAGAGCCGCATATCGAGAAGCTCGGCCGTTTCATCGACGGCAAGGTGCAGGAGCTGGTCCGTCAGGTCGGCCAGGTCGGCGACGCACGCCTCTTGGCGATGGCGAGCCTGATGATCGCCGACGAGCTGGCCGAGGCGCGCGGCGGGATCGAGGGCCAGGCGGGTTCCGCCAAGTCCGCGGACGCCGCCGCCGAGGCGATCGAGTCCGTGGCAAAGCGCATCGATGCGCTTGCGGCGCGGCTTGAAGCTTCCTAAGTTGATTCCCGGCGGGGCTGCCCGGTTCGACAGGCTGCACATTCCCCGGGGCCAATACCGATCCTCTGGGAGCTGTCCCTGGCCTTGGCCCTCGGCCTTGGCTACATGGCGCCCACCTGCTTAGGCAGGCCTTGGAGGAACTGCTTATGCCATCGGCCATGGTGGCTCCGCCATCCTCTCCCGATCCAGACGTCGTCGCGGCCAAGCGCCGTCTCCGCACGGAGATGAGCGAGCGCCGGAAGCGACTCGCGACGCCCTCGGCCGGCGTCGCGCTGGCCCGGAACGTCGCAAGGCTGGGGCCGTTCGCGGCCGGCGCCGCCGTCGCCGGCTTCCATCCGGTGCCGCCCGAGATCGACGTGCTGCCCACGCTCGCCTGGTTCGCCGGCGCGGGCCATCCGGTCGGGCTTCCGGTGGTGATCGCGCGCAAGCAGCCGCTCGTCTTCCGCAGCTGGATGCCGGGAACTCCGCTTTCGACGGGCATGTTCGGCATCCCCTACCCGCCCGAGAGCAGTCCCGAGATCGCGCCGTCGGTCCTGCTGGTGCCGCTCCTCGCCTTCGATCGGCGCGGCCATCGCCTCGGCTACGGCGGCGGCTACTACGACCGGACGCTCGCCGCGCTTCGGGCGAAGGGGCCGGTGATGGCCATCGGCGTCGGCTACGCCTTCCAGGAAATCGACGAAGTACCCGCGGACGATGTCGATCAGCGTGTCGACGCGATCGCGACCGATGCGAATGCGGAGCTCATTGCGTGAAGATCCTCTATCTCGGCGACATCCTCGGCCGCTCCGGCCGCGACGCGGTGCTCCAGGAAACCCCTCGCCTGCGCAAGGAGCTCGGGCTCGATTTCGTGATCGCCAACGGCGAGAACGCGGCGCACGGCTTCGGCCTCACCCTCAATCTCGCCGAGCAGTTGTTCAAGGCGGGCATCGACTGCCTGACCAACGGCAACCACGTCTGGGACCAGCGCGAGTTCATCGGGCAGATCGATCGCGACCCGCGCCTGCTCCGTCCGCGCAACTATCCGCAGGGGACGCCTGGACGCGGCGCCAACGAATACCCGCTGCCGGGCGGCCGGCGCATCCTGGTGATCAACGTGATGGGCCGCCTGTTCATGGATCCGCTCGACGATCCGTTCCGCTCGATCGAGGAGGAGATGGCGAAGGTCCGCCTCGGCGCCACGGTCGCTGCAATCGTCGTGGACGTGCATGCCGAGGCATCCAGCGAGAAGCAGGCCATCGGCCATATGCTCGACGGGCGCGTGTCGATGGTCGTGGGATCGCATACGCATGTGCCCACCGCCGACGCCCAGATCCTGCCGGGCGGCACCGCGTTCCAGACCGATGCCGGCATGTGCGGCGACTACGACTCCGTGATCGGCATGCACAAGCAGGTGCCGATCCAGCGCTTCACCCGGAAGCTGCCGACCGACAAGCTGCAGCCCGCCGATGGCCCGGCGACCATCTGCGGCCTTTTCGTCGAGACCGACGACCGCACCGGCCTCGCCAAGCGGGTCGCTCCGCTCCGCGTCGGGGGACGCCTCCAGCCGGCATGGCCGACCTGATCCGCGCAAACCGCTCGTTAACTTTTTTGGCCTAAGTATCCAGCCCTGACATCCAGGGTGCCGCCTGGCACCGGATCGGAGGGCTTCAACCCCGTGGCGCAGGCAGGCTTCCTGCAGAAACACGCGAGATCCTGGCCAATCATCGCCGGCGTTGCCTCCCTCATCGCGCTCGCGGTTACATTTGGTTACAATCTCAGGGGCGGTTACCAGTCGCGGCTTCTCGACACCGAGCAGACCGTACGTCGCCTGTCGAGCGCCCTCGAAGAACATACGCTCACCACCTTCGATGCGGTCGACGGCGTGCTCAAGGCGACGATCCGCCATCTTCGACTGTTGCAGCGGCTGAACGTCGAGGAACAGACGTCCGTCCGCGGCGTGCTCGCCGCCGGCGCCGACAGCCTTCGTCAGATCCACGCTCTGATCCTCTACGACACGGACGGGCACCCCTTGAACGCCGGCCTGGCGCCGGTTCCCCGGTCCCTCAGCGTCGCCGATCGAAGCTTCTTCAAGCGCCATCGCGAGGAACCGGATCTCGGCGTGCTGATCTCCCTTCCGCTCAAGAGCCTGATTTCCGGCGACACGGTCTTGAGTGTCAGCCGCCGCATCGATCGGGAGGACGGATCGTTCGCGGGCGTGCTCGCAGCCGACGTCCCGATCGAAGGACTCACCAGCGCCTTCTATCGCGCGCTCAACGTCGGGCCCAACGGCTCTGTGGCACTCGTCAGGATGGACGGCGCACTGCTCGCCCGCGAGCCCGCCCTGCCCGCGCAGCTCGGCGCGCCGGTGGTCGCGAGTCCGGGATCGCTGATGCGTCTCGTCGAGTCGCCGGCCGGCATCTATCGTGGATCCACGCGCATCGACAGCGTCGAGCGCATTACCGGCTATCGCGCTCTCAATTCGTTCCCTGTGATCGTCAGCGTCTCGATCGCGGTCGGCGACGCGCTCGCCCCTTGGTACGCGCAGGTTCGCGAGTTCGCCGCCATCTGGGCTCTCTGCGCGGTCGCCGTGTCGATCCTTGCGTACTTCGCCGCACGCGACGCCGCGCGGCGCGCCGCCGCCGAAAGCGAGTCGCGCGAAACGAAGACCATCCTTTCTGATGCGATCGAGAGCCTCGATGCCGGCATGGTCGTTTTCGACAGGGACGACCGTTTCGTTCTGATGAACCGGCGCATGGCGGAGATCTCGCCGTCAGCCTACGTCGCCCTCGCGGTTCCCGGGACGAGCTACGAGACGATGGTGCGCACGCTGGCAGAGAGCGGCGAGATCGCCGCCGCGCATGGCCGCGAGGAGGATTGGGTCCGCGACAGGATGAGCGGGCATCGCGTGCCCGGCGGCTGGCGCGAGGAGCGTCGCGTCGGCCGAAGCTGGCAACAGGTCTCGGAGCGGGTCACGGACAGCGGCGGGGTCGCTCTCCTCATCTCCGACGTCACCTCGATCAAGGAAACGATCGCCGCCCTGCAGGCGAGCGAGGATCGCTTCCAGCGCATGGCGGCGAACATTCCGGGCTACGTCTTCCAGCGCCGCGTCGGGCCGGATGGCTCGGTGACGTTCCCGTTCATCAGCGAGGGCGCGCGCGACTTCTACGGCTGCGATCCTGAGGACCTGATGGCCGACGCGACGCTCGTCAAGCGGGCTATCCATCCGGACGACGTCGAGAGCGTCATCAGCAGCGTCCAGGACGCGATCAACACCCTGGCGCCGTGGCAGGCGGACTATCGCATCGTCGCGAGAGACGGATCGGTGCGCTGGGTAACCTCGCAGGCCCGCCCGGTGCGCATGGGCGACGGCAGCATCATCTGGGACGGTGTCGTCGTCGACATCACCGCGCGCAAAGAGGCGGAAGCCCAGCTCACCGACGCCAAGCTGCGCGCCGAACGTGCCACGCGCGCCAAATCGAGCTTCCTCGCCTCGATGAGTCACGAGCTTCGGACGCCGCTCAACGCCATCCTCGGCTTCTCGGAAGTGCTGGCCTCGACGGCGCTGGCGCCGAGGCTGGCGCACAAGGCGGCCGAATATGCGGCCGACATCCACAATGCGGGCAGCCATCTGCTGCAGCTGATCAACGACCTGCTCGATCTGTCGAAGGCCGAGGCCGGCAAGGTGGAGCTGTCGGAATCCGAGGTCGAGATCGGCGAGGTCGTCGAGCGCGTCATCCATCTGGTCGAAGGCCGCGCCCGCGACGGCGAGGTTTCGATCGCCTCGGCCGTTTCGCCGAACATGCCGCCCCTCCGCGCCGACGAACGGAAGCTGCTGCAGATGCTCCTCAACCTCGTCGCGAACGCGGTCCGGTTCACGCCCAAGGGCGGCAAGGTGACGGTCTCGGCCGCAATCTCGGCGGAGGGGGACTTGCGCCTGACGGTCGCGGACACCGGGATCGGCATCCCGGCGAAAGATCTGCCGCGCGTGCTCGTCCCCTTTGCTCAGGTCGACAACGACATCACGCGGAAGACCGACGGGACCGGCCTCGGCCTTCCGATCGCCCGGCAGTTCGCCGAGCTCCACGGCGGCTCGCTGTCTCTGGAAAGCGTCCAGGGCCGGGGCACGACGGTGACGGTGCGCCTGCCCGGCAGGCGCCTGAGCGAGGTGCCGCCCGCGCTGCGGCGGGCCGGCTGAGGATCTAGCCGACCAGCCGCTCGAGGCCGGCGCAGAGTTCCTGCCCGACCTGACCGCCGTCGCCCTTCAGCTTGTTGGCGATGATCGCGCGCATGGCGTCGACGAGCGAACGCAGCACCTCGACCTCGGCCATGCCGACCGAGTTGCGGCCTTCCAGATAGCGGCACAGCATGCTGCCGATCCGGGTGATGAGCGGGTAGCCGAAGTTGCCGCCGCCACCGCGGAGGTCGTGGACGATGTTGAAAAGCGTGCCCAGGTGCTTCGCCTGGTTCTCGCGGTCGCTCAGCAGCAGCTGGACGACCTCGGCCGCGCGCGCGAGCTCGGGGTTCGCCTGGGCCGGGAAATCCACCTGCTCCTGCGCCCTGGCGGCAGCGGCTTCAGCCCGCGCCAGCAGGTTCGGATCCATGCCCTTGCCGGCCGGTCCGACGCGCGCCTTGATCTTGTTCGGCGGATGGATGACTTCGACCGCGCCCTTCGGCTTGTCGCCGCTCATGACATTCTCCTAAGACGCTCCGCGCGTCACTTCTGCATCGACTTGATGGTGTCCTTGGTCCGCTTCAAGGCGGCCTGCTGATCGCCGCTGAGCGCCTGACCATGCGCGGCGGGTCCGCCGCCGGACGGTTTCCGCCGGTCGGGCCCCTCGAAGGGCAGCATCTGACGGCGGCGATCGGGCCCGAAATAGTCGTTCGTGCGCACGAACGGCCGCGGGTTCTCGATGATCGAGACGATACGGGCGTAGAGGGATCGCGCCGAGACGGGCTTCGCCATGAACTCGGTCACGCCGGCGTCGCGCGCCTGCATGACCCGGGACCGCTCGGTATGGCCCGAAAGCATGATCACCGGCACGAACTGATCCGGGCTTTCAGGCGAGGTACGGAGGTGGCGGGTCAGCGCCAGCCCGTCCATCGGTTCCATGTTCCAGTCCGCGATCAGCAGGTCGATCTGGGACTGGCCCATCTTTTCGAGCGCATGGCTGCCGTCCCGCGCCTCGAGTATCTGGCTGACGCCGAGGGATTCCAGGATGGTCCGCACGAGGCTCCGCATGTGCTGATTGTCGTCGATAATCAGCACTGCAAGTCTATCGAGCCGATAACCCATCATGTTGAGGCGGCTCCTGCCGGCTCGCTCATCCCCCGCCTCGTCCTTCCCCCCGACGATTTTGCGGAATGTATACCGATGTGAGACGGCGTGCCTAGGCGCGGTTGGAGCCTCGCCGCGGGGGTCTGTCCGAATGCCGGCGACCGAAATCCCGCCACAATGAGACTTTACTCGTGAAACACGCCATAGGTGCTTATAACCACTAGATTTGGTATAAGCTCCGAATCTTCTCTACGAACTCTTCGGCCGGGCGGAATGGCAGGACATAGCCAATTCAAGAACATCATGCACCGCAAGGGCGCTCAGGACGCCAAGCGGGGCAAGCTCTTCACCAAGTTGATCCGCGAGCTGACCACGGCCGCCCGGGTGGGCACGCCGGACCCGGCCGCCAATCCCCGGCTCAAGGCCGCGATCGTGGCCGCCCGGGGCGCCAACATGCCCAAGGACACCCTGGAACGAGCGATCAAGCGGGGCGCCGGGGGCGACGACGACACGAACTATGAAGAAGTCCGCTACGAAGGTTACGGCCCGGGCGGCGTGGCGCTGATCGTCGAGGCGCTGACCGACAATCGCAACCGCACCGCCTCGGAGATCCGCTCGGCCTTCTCCAAGGGCGGGGGCGCGCTCGGCGAGACCAACTCGGTCTCTTTCATGTTCGAGCGCGGCGGCGACATCGCCTACCCGGCGTCCGCCGCCAGCGCGGACGCGATGTTCGAAGCGGGCCTCGAAGCCGGCGCCAGCAACGTCGAGTCCGGCGCCGAGGGTCACGAGATCGTGACCACGGTGGATGACTTCGCTCAAGTGCGGGACGCGCTCGAGGCGAAGTTCGGCCCGGCAGAACGCGCCAAGCTCGCGTGGCGCCCCAGCACGATGGTCCCGGTCGACGATACGACAGCCGAATCGCTCTTCAAGCTGATCGAGACGCTCGAGGACAACGACGACGTCCAGACCGTCTGGGGCAACTACGAAGTCTCCGACGCGGTCCTCCAGAAGCTGGCGGGGTGAGATGCGTCTCCTCGGCCTCGATCCGGGTCTCCGTCATACGGGCTGGGGCATCGTCGATGCCGAGGGCAACCGGCTTCGCCACGTCGCCTCCGGCCGCATCGACTCCGGCGAGGGCACGATCGCCGAGCGGCTGGTGCGCCTCTATGACGGCGTGACCGACGTGATCGAGCGCTTCCGCCCCGACGAGGCCGCGGTCGAAGAGACCTACGTCAACATGAACCCGAGCTCGACCTTGAAGCTGGGTCTCGCGCGCGGGACGGTAATCCTCGCGCCGGCAAAGGCCGGGCTCGAGGTCGCCGAATATTCGCCGAGCCTCATCAAGAAGTCGGTGGTCGGATCCGGCCGCGCCGAGAAGGATCAGGTCGGCCGCATGGTGCGGATGCTGCTGCCGGGCGCCGAACCTTCCAGCGCAGATGCCGCCGATGCGCTCGCGATCGCCATCTGCCACGCGCATCACGCCGCAACGCGCCGCGCCGTCATGGCCGGGGCGCTCGCATGATCGCGAAACTAACAGGTCGCCTCGACTCCACCGGCGAGAGCTGGGCGATCGTCGATTGTGCCGGTGTCGGCTATCTCGTCGAATGCGCATCCCGCACGCTGGCGCGCCTGCCGGCGGACGGCGGCCAGGTGAGCCTCGTGGTCGAGACGCTCCTGCGCGAGGACAGCCTCCGCCTGATCGGCTTCGCTTCGGCGGCCGAGCGTGACTGGTTCCGCCTGCTCACGCAGGTGCAGGGTGTCGGTGCCCGCATCGCGCTGGCGATCCTGGGATCGCTCGAGGTCGACGACCTCGTCCGCGCCATCGCCGCCCAGGACAAGGCGCTACTGACGCGTGCCGACGGCGTCGGACCGAAGCTGGCGCAGCGCATCGCGACCGAGCTCAAGGACAAGGCCGCCGGCCTGATGCTGGGCCACGCCGCCAAGGCGCAGGCGAAAGCGCCGGCCGCCGGCGAGAAGCTCGATCCGTCGATCGGTCTCGCCGCGGACGCGGTCTCGGCGCTGGTGAACCTCGGCTACGGACGATCGGAAGCCTTCGGCGCGGTCGCGGCCGCGAGCCAGGTGGTCGGCGGTAAGCCGAAGCTCGAGGATCTCATCAAGGCCGGGCTCAGGGAGCTCTCGAAGTGACCAGCACGCAGAAGACCACGCGCCTGGTCACGGGCGATCCGGTCGAGGCCGATGCGATCGAGGCCTCGATCCGCCCGCAGCGCCTCGACGACTTCGTCGGCCAGCGCCAGGCGCGCGAGAACCTGAAGGTCTTCATCGCCGCCGCCAAGGCGCGGGGCGAAGCGCTCGATCACGTGCTGCTGCACGGACCGCCCGGCCTCGGCAAGACGACGCTCGCCCAGATCGTCGCCCGCGAGCTCGGCGCCAGCTTCCGCGCCACCTCGGGACCCATCATCGCCAAGGCCGGCGACCTCGCCGCGATCCTGACCAACCTTCAGGCGCGCGACGTGCTGTTCATCGACGAGATCCACCGCCTGAACCCGGCCGTCGAGGAGATGCTGTACTCAGCGATGGAGGATTTTCAGCTCGACCTGATGATCGGCGAAGGCCCGGCGGCGCGGTCTGTCCGCATCGACCTGCCGCCCTTCACCCTGGTCGGCGCGACGACGCGTTCGGGCCTTCTGACCACGCCGCTACGCGAGCGCTTCGGCATCCCGCTCCGCCTCAATTTCTACGAGGTCGACGAGCTGGTCTCGATCGTCAGCCGCGCCGCCGGCATCCACGGCATCAAGATGACGGAGGACGGCGCCCGCGAGATCGCGCGTCGCGCCCGGGGCACGCCGCGCATCGCCGGCCGCCTGCTGCGCCGGGTCCGCGACTTCGCCGCCGTCGCCGGGCGCGACGTGGTCGACGCGATCGCCGCGGACGGCGCGCTCACCCGGCTCGAGGTCGACCGCGCGGGGCTCGATGCAATGGACCGCCGCTACCTCGCCTGCATTCTCGACAACTACGGCGGCGGTCCTGTCGGGGTCGAGACCCTCGCTGCGGCGCTTTCCGAGCAGCGCGACGTCATCGAGGACGTGATCGAGCCGTACCTGATGCAGCAGGGCCTGGTGCAGCGGACCCCGCGCGGCCGGATGCTCGCGGCTCAGGGCTACAGACAGCTCGGTCTGCCGGTCCCGGCGACCGTGGCCCAGGCCCAGTACGACCTCCTGCCGACCGGGTCGGACGATGCCTGAGCCCAGCCATCGTTTTGCCATACGCGTCTACTACGAAGACACCGATGCGGCCGGGATGGTCTACCACAGCAACTACCTTAAGTTCGCTGAACGGGCTCGGACCGAATGGCTGCGCGACCTGGGCGTGCAACAGGACGCCTGGCGCAAGGAAACCGGGCTCGGCTTCGCCGTGACCCGGTGCGAGATCGACTACCGCCGCCCCGCCCGGCTCGACGACGTGCTCGACGTCGCGACCCGGATCCTCGAGGTCGGCGGCGCGTCGCTGGTGGCCGAGCAGGTCATCCGGCGCGAAACGGATGAAGTCGCGCGGCTCAAGCTCGTCGTCGCCTGCATCGACGGAAGCGGAAAGCCGGCGCGACTGCCCAAGAACCTGCGGACCGCCATGTCGGCGGCAACCGCCGTAGGAGTGAACGACTAGATGGAACCCAAGCTCGTCAACGCCGTCACGCTCGCCGGATCGGCCGGTCCTACGGACATGTCGATCATCGGCCTGTTCCTGCAGGCCGACTACATCGTCAAGGCGGTGATGATTGCGTTGGTCCTCGCCTCGTTCTGGTGCTGGGCGATCATCTTCGACAAGATCCTGAGGCTCCGCCGCCTGCAGGCGCAGGCGAGCGAGTTCGAGGAGCAGTTCTGGTCGGGCGCCCCGCTCGAGGACCTCTACGACCGGCTGGGCAGCCGCCCCGAAGAGCCGATGAGCGCGATCTTCTCCTCGGCTATGCGCGAGTGGCGCCGTTCGGCGGCGAAGGGCCTGGTCGGTTCCGGCCCGATGCGTGCGAGCCTCCGCCAGCGCATCGAGCAGGTCATGCAGATCACGCTCCAGCGCGAGATGAACCAGGTGGAACGCTACATGACGTTCCTGGCCTCGGTCGGATCGACGGCGCCGTTCATCGGCCTATTCGGCACGGTGTGGGGCATCATGAACAGCTTCAAGTCGATCGCGCTCACCAAGAACACCTCGCTCGCGGTCGTCGCCCCCGGCATCGCGGAAGCGTTGTTCGCGACGGCGCTCGGACTCATCGCGGCGATCCCGGCGGTCATCGCCTACAACAAGATCTCCTCAGACATCGGCCGCTACACCTCGCGCCTCGAAGGCTTCGCCGCAGAGTTCGCAGCGATCGTCTCGCGCCAGCTCGACGAGGCGGAGTAGTCCCGCGATGGCAGCGACCCTTCTCAAGCGAGGGAAAGGCCGGACGCGCTACACGCCGATGGCCGAGATCAACGTGACGCCGCTCGTCGACGTCATGCTGGTCCTTCTCATCATCTTCATGATCGCGGCCCCGCTGCTCACCGTCGGCGTGCCCGTCGACCTGCCGAAGACCGCGGCCGCGACAATCAACGAGCAGGTCGAGCCGCTGACGATCACGGTCAACGGCCAGGGCCAGATCTTCATCCAGGAGTCCGAGGTCGCCGAGGACCAGCTGGTGCCGCGCCTGCAGGCGATCGTGCGCAACAAGGCCGACCAGCGCATCTTCGTGCGCGGCGACAAGGGCATCGCCTACGGCCGCGTCATGGAGGTCATGGGCCTCGTCTCGTCCGCCGGCTTCGACAAGGTCGCGCTGATCGCCGAGATGCCGCAGGGCCAGGCGCAGCAGCCCGCCACGCCGGCGCGCGGCGCGCAACCGCAGCGACGGACCAACTGACGTCATGGGGAAGGGCGCAACATTCTCGCTGTTGCTGCACGTCAGCATCGTGCTGCTGGCCTTCTTCGGCCTGCCCGTGCTGGCGAAGCCCGACCCCGTTCTCGAGAAGCCGATCCTGGTCGACATCGTCACCATCGCCAAGGTGACGAACCTCCCGCCGCCGACGCCGAAGGTCGAGCCCAAGCCCGAGACCAAGGCGGTCGAGCCGCCGCCGGAGCCGCCCAAGCCCGAGCCGCCCAAGCCCGAACCGCCGAAGGTGGTGGAAACCCCGCCGCCTCCTCCGCCCCCGCCTCCTCCGCCCCCGCCCAAGGTGGTGGAGCAGCCGAAGCCGGAGCCGCCCAAGCCTGAACCGCCGAAGCCCGAGCCGCCCAAGCCGGCCGAGGTGAAGCCCGAGCCTGCGCCGAAGATCGCCGAGCCGAAGCCCGAGCCCAAGCCGGAGCCGCCCAAGGTCGAGCCGCCGAAGCCCGAGCCGCCCAAGCCGGTCGCGAAGGTCGAGCCGCCGAAGCCGGCGCCGCCCAAGCCCGAGCCGCCGAAGCCGCAGCCCAAGCGTGACGACACCTTCGATCGCCTGCTGAAGGACCTGGCGAACAAGAAGCCGACGCCGGAGCCGCAGAAGGAAGAGGCGAAGAAGCCGGAGCCGCCGAAGCCGCAACCGCAGCAGCAGGCCGCGTTGCCGCCGACGCCGAATCGCTCGCCGCCGCCGCGGCCGATGACCGAGGGCCAGCTCACCTTGAGCGAGCTCGACGCGATCCGTTCCCAGATCGCGCAGTGCTGGAATGTGCCCGCCGGCGCGCGCGATGCGCGGAACCTTGTGGTCGAGCTTCAGGTTGACATGAATCCGGATGCGACCGTTCGCAACGTCCGCGTGGTAGACGAGTCGAGGATGATGACGGATTCCTTCTTCCGCGCCGCGGCCGAGAGCGCGCTTCGCGCCGTCCGCAACCCACGTTGCAACCCCTTGCGGCTTCCGGCCGAGAAGTTCGACACCTGGAAGTCCTTCACACTCAACTTCAATCCGAAGGAAATGCTGTGATGAGCGTGCTGCCCGACCGCGCCCGCCCGTGGATGCCCACCCGCCGCGACGCCCTCGCCGGGCTCACCATCGCCCCCCTTCTCTGGAGCTCGGCCAGGCCCGCCTGGGCCGATCTCCGCATCGACATCACGCGCGGCAAGATCGAGCCGATGCCGATCGCGATCGTGCCGTTCCAGGGTGCGGGCGAGCAGGGGCGCGTCGGCAACGACATGTCGAGCGTGGTCTCGGCAGACCTCGAGCGGTCGGGCTTGTTCCGGCCGCTCGATCCCAAGTCCTTCATCCAGCAGGCCGACCAGATCCGCCTTCAGCCCCGGTTTCAGGACTGGAAGCTGATCAACGCCCAGGCGCTGGTTACTGGCACCGTCGAGATGCAGGGCGACGGCCGCCTCAAGGTCGAGTTCAGGCTGTTCGACGTCTATGCCGAGCAGCAGATGACCGGCCTCGCCTACTTCACGATCCCGAACAACTGGCGCCGCGTCGCGCACATCATCGCGGACGCGATCTACAAGCGGATCACCGGCGAGGACGGCTACTTCGACACGCGTGTCGTCTACATCGCCGAGTCCGGCCCGCAGAACCGGCGCATCAAGCGCCTGGCGATCATGGACCAGGACGGCGCCAACCACCGCTTCCTCACCGACGGACGTGTGCTGGTGCTGACGCCGCGCTTCTCGCCGACGGCGCAGGAGATCACGTACCTCTCCTACTTCCGCGACCAACCGCGCGTGTACCTGTTCAACATCGACACCGGTCAGCAGGAAGTCGTCGGCGATTTCCCCGGCATGACTTTCGCGCCGCGCTTCTCGCCCGACGGCAAGCGCGTGATCATGAGCCTTTCCGCCGAAGGCAACTCGCAGATCTACGCGCTCGACCTCCGCACCCGCGCGGTCAAGCGGCTCACCAACCACGCCTCGATCAACACCTCGCCCTGCTACTCGCCGGACGGTAACCAGATCTGCTTCAACTCCGACCGCTCCGGCGGCCAGCAGCTCTACACGATGGATTCCGAGGGCGGCGGCGTGAAGCGCATCTCCTTCGGCCAGGGACGCTATGCGACGCCGGTATGGTCTCCGCGCGGTGACCTGATCGCCTTCACCCGGATCAACAGCGGGACCTTCTCGATCGGCGTGATGCGCCCTGACGGCTCGGGCGAGCGGATCCTGACCGAAAGCTTCCTGGTCGAGGGCCCGACCTGGGCCCCCAACGGCCGCGTCCTGATGTACTTCCGCCAGCAGCCCAGCGACGACCAGGGACGCGGCGGGCAGGTCAAGCTGTTCTCGATCGACTTGACCGGCTTCAATGAGCGCGAAATTATCACACCGGTCGACGGGTCGGACCCGGCGTGGTCCCCCTTGATTCCTTGAAATTCCACGCTTATATTCCGCTGGTCCTCGTTGGCGCGTGCCGACGGGTTGGGTTATGTCGTACCGGCTTGGCCACCTCTTGATGAAACGAGACGTTGGGACCAGCAGGCGCCGCCGTCACCCCAGGTAAGAATAGAACAACGTGACAATCTCGATCTCTCCCCCGGGAAGGAGTTAACAAAAATGCGAACGAAGCTTCTCAGTCTCTTCGCGGCGTCCCTGCTGCTCGCCGCGTGCGAGAGCACCTCGACCACGACGGCCGGCTCGGCTGGCGGCGGCGCTGCGGCCTCGACGGCCCCGGCGGCGGCTCCGCGCACCGGCCCGGTTCCGGGGTCCCAGCAGGATCTCGTCGTCAACGTCGGCGACCGCGTCTTCTTCGACCTCGACAAGTCCGACCTGAAGCCGGAAGCCCGCCGGACGCTCGAGCGTCAGGCCGCCTGGCTGAAGCAGTACGGCAACGTCGCCGTCACCATCGAAGGCCATTGCGACGAGCGCGGCACCCGCGAGTACAACCTCGCCCTCGGTGACCGTCGCGCGAAGGCCGCCAGCAACTACCTCGTTTCGCTCGGCATCCCCGCCAGCCGCATCAAGACCATCTCGTATGGCAAGGAGCGTCCGGCGGTGCTCGGTTCGAACGAGGCTGCCTGGTCGCAGAACCGTCGCGGCGTCACCGTCGTCAACTGACGACGGCGTAGCGGTGTTCGTTTAGGCGTCGGCCTCGGCAACGAGGCCGACGCCTTATTTTTGCCCTACGGCTGGGCCATAGCTTCGGCGCGGAGGGACGCCTGAGAGCCATGATGCATAGACTTCTCCCCGTTCTGTCCTTCCTCGCGCTTCTCGCCTCGGCCGTACCGGCATTCGCGCAGGATGTCCGCGCGCTGGTCGATCGCGTCGACCGCCTGCAGCGCGACATCGACACCCTTCAGCGTCAGGTCTATCGCGGCCAAGTGCCTCAGGCGCCGATCGGCGGCGGCCCGCCGCCCGTGGTCCAGATGGCTCCGGCCGGCGGATCCGACCTTTCGAACGCGGCGGTCAGCCGCTTCGAAACCCGGCTCTCTCAGCTCGAGGACACGCTCCGCGATCTCACCGGCAAGATCGAAGAGATCTCCTACGCCAACGAGCAGACTCGCCGTCAGCTAGACAAGATGACCGGCGACATGGAGCTGCGTTTCCAGGATCTCGAGAAGGGCCGTCCCGGACAGCCCCCGGCCCAGGCGCAAGGCCAGGCTCCCGTCGCTCCGCCGCCGTCCCAGTCGGCCGGCAATCCGAATTTGCCACCGACGACCTCCGGCAATCTCGGCACGATGCCTCAAGGCCAGCTCCAGGCGAACCCGCCTCCGGCCGGCGCCGCGCCGCCGGCCGCTCCGCCGCGCCCCGGCCAGCCGCCGCAGCAGGCAGCTCGCCCGCCGGCCGCGTCGATCCTTCCCGACGGATCGGCCGAGGATCAGTACAAGTTCGCGTTCAACATCCTGCTGCAGAACGACTACGACCAGGCCGAACGCGCCTTCCGCGCCTATATCGACAAGCACCCGAACGACCCGCGCACCGAGAACGCCCGCTACTGGCTGGCCGAGACCTACTACGTCCGCGACAAGTTCGAGCCCGCGTCGACGGCCTTCGCCGAGGCCTATCAGAAGGCGCCAACCGGCCAGAAGGCGCCGGACAACCTGCTGAAGCTCGGCATGTCGCTGGCCAAGCTCAACAAGCCGCGCGAGGCCTGTGCGACGTTCGATCGCCTGGGCCAGCAGTTCCCGAACGCCCCGGGCACCGTGAAGAGCCGGGCAACGGCCGAGAAGAACCGCCTCAACTGCAAGTGACGGCCGAGGATCTCGTCGCGCGCCTGATGGCGCGCTTCGAGCCGTTCGAGACCTCGCCCGTCCTCGCCGTCGGCGTCTCCGGCGGCGCCGACTCCCTAGCCTTCGCATTCCTCGCCGATCGATGGGCGCGCGCCCGGAACGGCCGCGTCCTCGCGCTGACCGTCGACCACGGCCTCAGGCCGGGCTCGGACACCGAAACGGGTCAGGTCGGCGCGTGGCTCGGGGCGCGCGGCATCAGCCACTCGATCCTTCCCTGGCAAGGCGACAAGCCGAAGGCCGGCATCCAGGCCGCCGCGCGCGAGGCCCGGTCGAACCTGCTCGGCGCGCGCTGTCGCGAGGAAGGCATCCTGCACCTGCTGCTCGCCCACCATCGCGGCGACCAGGCGGAGACGGTGGCGCTTCGACGCGAGGACAAGAGCGGTCCCGACGGCCTCGCCGCGATCGCGGCCGAAACGCCGACGCCTTGGGGGCGCATCCTGCGTCCGATGCTCGGCGAGCCCAAGGCGACCCTGACGGGATATCTGGCTTCGATCGGCCACCCCTGGATCGAGGATCCGACCAACCGCGACGAGCGTCACGCCCGCGTGCGGCTTCGGCGACGCATTGCCGCCGACGGAAGCGAAGCCGTGCTTGCCTTGGACGCACGCGCCAGCGGCATCGTCCGGGTCGCCCGCGAGCGACGCGTCGCCGAAGCGCTAGTCCGCCACGCGAGGCTCGCGGAAGCTGGATGGGCTTTGATCTCACCTTTGCTTCTGAGCGAGCCGGCCGACATCGCGGGCACGGTGTTCGCCCGAGCCATCGTCGCGATCGGCAACCTCGACTATGCGCCGAGGGGCGAGCGCCTGCAGCGGCTCTTGTCACATCTCCGGGACGAGCGCGCGCACGCCCGCACGCTCGGAGGCTGCCGACTCCTTTCCCGCCAGGGACGCTGGCTGATCGTGCGCGAACCTGCGTCGCTCCCCCGGGTCGTGCCTTTCGCGGGCCGATCGGCTGCCTGGGACCGCTTCGTCGTGAGCATCGAGGGCAACGCGCTGGATCGTGATCTGACCCTGGGGGCGCTCGGTACCGACTTACCCCCTGCAGGTGCTGGACATATTCCATCCGCGGCACGACCGTCCCTGCCGGCCATCCGCGACCTTGACGGGGTCGTTGCCGTCCCCCATTTCGGATGGGTGCGCCCCGGCGCAGACGAGTGGCTAAAGGGCGCTACTTCCTGGACTTTCCCTCGCCAGGGGCTCGCCCGAGCCGAATTCGCGGTTGCCTGACGAAGGCACCCGGGGTGTGATAGGGTCAAAGTTTCTCCGCGAGGTCTTGGAGTCCCGTGAATAACTTCGGTCGCAACCTGGCGCTCTGGATCATCATCGGCGTCCTGCTGGTCGCCCTGTTCAACCTCTTCCAGAACTCCTCCACCCGCGGGCCGCAGTCGAGCCTCGCCTTCTCCGACTTCCTGCACGAGGTCGAGAAGGGCTCGGTGGCCGACGTCACCATCCAGGGCCCGAACATTTCCGGCCATTTCTCCGACGGCCGGGGCTTCCAGACCTACGCCCCGCAGGATCCGCAGCTGGTCAGCCGCCTGACCGAGAAGAACGTCCGCATCATCGCGGCCCCGATGGAAGACAACATGTCGGGCCTGCTCGGCGTGCTGATCTCCTGGTTCCCGATGCTGCTGTTCATCGGCGTCTGGATCTTCTTCATGCGCCAGATGCAATCGGGCGGCGGCAAGGCGATGGGCTTCGGCAAATCGCGCGCGCGCCTGCTGACCGAGAAGGTCGGCCGCGTCACCTTCGACGACGTCGCCGGCATCGAGGAAGCCAAGATCGAGCTCGAGGAGATCGTCGAGTTCCTGAAGGACCCGCAGAAGTTCCAGCGCCTCGGCGGCAAGATCCCGAAGGGCTGCCTGCTCGTCGGTCCTCCGGGTACCGGCAAGACGCTGCTCGCCCGCGCCATCGCCGGCGAAGCCAACGTGCCGTTCTTCACCATCTCGGGCTCGGACTTCGTCGAGATGTTCGTCGGCGTCGGCGCCAGTCGCGTCCGCGACATGTTCGAGCAGGGCAAGAAAAACGCCCCCTGCATCATCTTCATCGACGAGATCGACGCGGTCGGCCGCCATCGCGGCGCCGGCCTCGGCGGCGGCAACGACGAGCGCGAGCAGACCCTCAACCAGCTGCTGGTCGAGATGGACGGCTTCGAGGCGAACGAGGGCGTGATCCTCATCGCCGCGACCAACCGTCCGGACGTGCTCGACCCGGCGCTGCTGCGCCCCGGCCGCTTCGACCGCCAGATCGTCGTGCCGAACCCGGACATTTCCGGCCGCGAGCAGATCCTCAAGGTGCATATGCGGAAGGTCCCGCTGGCGCCGGACGTCGAGGCGCGCACCATCGCGCGAGGCACGCCCGGCTTCTCCGGTGCCGATCTCGCCAACCTCGTCAACGAGGCGGCGCTGATGGCCGCCCGCCGCGGCAAGCGTGTCGTCTCGATGAGCGAGTTCGAGGCCGCCAAGGACAAGGTCATGATGGGCGCCGAACGGCGCTCCATGGTCATGACCGAGGAAGAGAAGAAGCTGACCGCCTACCACGAGGCCGGTCACGCCGTCGTGGCGCTGCATTCGCCGGCCTCCGATCCGATCCACAAGGCGACGATCATCCCGCGCGGCCGCGCGCTCGGCATGGTCATGCGCCTGCCGGAGACCGACCGGATCTCGCATTCGAAAGAGAAGCTGATGGCCGACCTCTCGGTCGCGGCCGGCGGACGTCTCGCCGAGGAGATGATCTTCGGCGAGGAGAAGATCACCACCGGCGCCTCCTCCGACATCAAGATGGTGACGGACATGGCCCGCCGGATGGTCACCGAATGGGGCATGAGCGAGAAGCTCGGCTTCCTGGCCTATGGCGCGCCCGAACAGGAAGTGTTCCTCGGCCACTCGGTCACGCAGCGGAAGGACATCTCGGATGCCACCGCCAAGCTGATCGACGAGGAGATCCGCCTGATTGTCGACCGCTCCTACGGCCATGCCCGCGACCTGCTGACCAAGCACGCGGACCAGCTGCACCGCCTGGCCAAGGGCCTGCTCGAGTTCGAGACGCTCTCGGGCGACGAGGTCCGCGCGATCTGCAACGGCGAGCCGGTCAGCCGCGAGAAGGCGGACGACGACCACTCCAAGGGCCGCCGCGCCTCGGTGCCGAACACCGGCCCCGGCACGGATTCCGCCGGCGGCGGCATCGCGCCGGAGCCGCAGCCCGGCATCTAGCCTTCGCCACGCCAAGCGACATGAAACGGCCCATCCGGATCCCCTGGATGGGCCGTTTTCTTTTGGGCCTGCTGCTGCTCAGCGCGCCTGCCGCCGCCCATCCGCTCGACGACAGCAAGATCGCGATCACGGTCGAAGGCGCGCACCTCGACGTCCGCTGGGAGATCTCGCTCCGCGACCTCGATGCGATGCTCGATCTGGATCGCAATCGCGACAACCGGATCTCCGCCGACGAACATGCCGCTGGCCGCGTTGCGATCGAGACGTATGCGAGACCGCATCTTCGGATCGAGGCCGGCGGCCAGGCTTGCGTCAATGAAGGGCCCGCCTCCCAGGTCTTCACCGAGCACAACAGCGGATCCCTCGTCTCGCTTCGCTACGGCATGACCTGCGTCCGGGCGCCGACGCGGCTCGACATCGGCTTCGATCTCTTCGCCAAGGAACACGCCATCGCCCCTCGCGCGCTGGTGAGCGTGAAGGCCCGCGAACGCAGCTGGAGCGTGGCTCTTGCCGAGAATCAGAAGACGTTCACGGTCGACCTCGGCCGAGCCGGCGAGGTTGGCTTCATATCGTTCTTCGTCTCCGGCCTGCTGCACATGCTGGAGGGGATCGACCACCTGCTGTTCCTGGGCGTGCTGCTGCTCCCGCTGATGCTGACGGCCGACCGTTCCATCGGACGGCGGATGATCGAGGCGGCGAAGATCCTGACGGCCTTCACCCTCGCCCATGGGCTCACGCTCTGGCTCGCGGCGCTCGGGATCGTCGAGGTGCCGGCGCGGCTGGTGGAGAGCGTGATCGCACTCTCGATCGCCGCAACCGCGGTCGACAACCTGATGCCGTTCCTCGGATCGCGCCGCTGGCTGGTCGCCTTCGGCTTCGGCCTGGTGCATGGGCTCGGCTTCGCCAACGCGCTCGGGCTTCTGGATCTTCCGCCGGTCGAGCTCGTCCTCTCCCTGCTCGCCTTCAACTTCGGCCTGGAGGCAGTCCAGCTCGGCGTCGCGCTTGCCATCGTGCCGCTCGGCTACCTGCTGAGCCGGGGCGCCTCGATCCGCCGTGCCCTCCTGCCGCTCGGATCGGCCGCAGCCGGTCTTGTCGCGATCCTCTGGTTCGCCGAGCGGGCCTTCGACCTCGCGGTCTTCTAGACCTACTGGAAGTCGCGGCTCTTGACCTTGATCTGGGTCTTCTCACGTCGTCCGCGCCTGGTCTCGCGCGGATGGGTGAAGGTGCGGTTGAAGGGGCTGCGCGGTGGCGGTGCGCCGTCATCGGCGACGAGATCGCCGAGCCAACCGCTCAAATCGAAGAGACGGAGGGCCTTCACATGGACGACGATCTCCTTGCGGTCGATCGTGCCTTCGCAGGCGAGCAGCCGCGCGCCGAGCACCGTGAGCCGGTTCGCCTCGTACATGTCCGGATAGAGAACGAGATTGGCGATGCCACTCTCATCCTCCAGCGTCACGAACACGATGCCGTTGGCGCTCTCAGGATGCTGGCGCACCAGCACCAGGCCGGCGACGCGCACGAGCTGGCCCGGCATCGCATCGTCGAGGAACGAGGCCTGGCTCCAGGCGGCCGCGTCCAAGCGCTTTCGGATCAGCGCCAGCGGATGCTGCTTCAGCGACAGCTTAGTGGTGAAGTAGTCCTGTGCGACCTCGGCACCGAGGCCGAGCGCCGGCAGCCTGATCTCGGGCTCCGACTGCAACGGCGAGCGGATCTCGGCCGCCGCGAACAACGGTAGCGGCGCCTCACCGAGGCCCTTCACCGCCCACAGCGCCTCCCGGCGCTGCAGGCCCAACGACCGGAACGCATCCGCCGCCGCCAGCTTCTCCAGGCTCGCCACCTTGAGACCGGCCCGAAGCCAGAGATCGCGGACGCTGCGGTAGCCGTCGCCGCGCTGCTTCACCAGCTTCTCGGTGATCTCGACCTCGGAAAGGCCGTCGATCTGGCGGAGGCCAAGACGAAGCGCGTGCTTGCCGTCCGGCTTCGCTTCCAGCGTGGAGAACCAATCACTCGCATTCACGTCGACCGGCCTGATCTCCGCGCCGTTCTGCACCGCATCGCCGACGATCTGCGCCGGCTGGTAGAAGCCCATCGGCTGCGCGTTCAGCAGCGCGCCCGCGAACACCTCCGGATGCCACCGCTTCAGCCACGCCGAGGCATAGACCAGGATTGCGAAGGAAGCCGCATGGCTTTCCGGGAAGCCATAGTTGCTGAAGCCTTCCATCTGGCTGAAACAGCGTTCGGCGAAGCCGCGGTCATAGCCGTTCTTGATCATGCCGTTGATGAAAGGTTCCTCGAACTCGCCGATCCTGCCGTTGCTCTTGAAGGTCGCCATGGCGCGGCGCAGCCGATCGGCTTCGCTGTGTGAGAATCCCGCGCCGACGATGGCCATGCGCATGGCCTGTTCCTGGAACAGCGGAACGCCAAGGGTCTTGGTGAGGACGTCCTCCAGCCCCGGCGGGATTTCCACCTTCTCGACGCCTTCTCTTCGGCGAAGATAGGGATGGACCATGTCGCCCTGGATCGGTCCCGGCCGGACGATCGCCACCTCGATGACGAGGTCGTAGAATTCCTTCGGCTTAAGGCGCGGCAGCATCGCCATCTGGCCCCGGCTCTCGACCTGGAAGACGCCGAGGGATTCGCCCTTCTGCAGCATCTCGTAAACCACCGGGTCTTCCTTCGGCATCTTGTCGAGGTCGATATCGAACCCTTTCTGCTTCAGCATGTCGAAGGCGAGCTTGAGGCAGGTCAGCATGCCGAGCGCGAGCACGTCGACCTTGAGGATGCCCAGTGTATTCAGGTCGTCCTTGTCCCATTCGATGCTGGTGCGATCCTCCATCGCCGCGTCCATGATCGGCACCATCTCGTCCAGGCGGCCTTCGGTGATGACGAAGCCGCCGACATGCTGGGACAGATGGCGTGGAAAGCCCACGAGGTCGAGCGTCAGCTTGAGCGCATGACGCAGAGCCGGATCTTCCGGATCCAGGCCGACGCCGCGAACCGCTTTCCAGTCGACGACCTTCTTCTTCCTTCTGAGCTTCTGCTTCTCCTTCCGGCTCATCCGTTCGGGATAGAGCTCGGCTTCTTCCTCTCGCCAGTCGATCGCATTCAGCACGTCGACCACGTCGGGGGTGAGCCCCATCGCCTTGGCGACGTCGCGGAGCGCGCCGCGCGTGCGGTAGCTGATCACGGTCGCGGCAATGGCGGCGCGATGACGCCCATAATGCGTATAGACGTGCTGGATCACGTCCTCGCGTCGTTCATGCTCGAAATCGACGTCGATGTCGGGCGGCTCGTTGCGCTCGTCCGAAAGGAACCGCTCGAAAAGCAGCCCGCCCTTGATCGGATCGACGGAGGTGATCCACAGGCAAAAGCAGATCAGCGAGTTGGCGGCCGATCCCCGCCCCTGGCACAGGATGTCCTTCGAACGCGCATAGCGGACGATGTTGTCGACGGTGAGGAAATAGGAGGCGTAGCCCTTCTTCGCGATCAGGTCCAACTCGTGGTTCAGGATCCCGCGTGCCTTCTCGGGAATCCCATCCGGATAGCGCTTCGCCGCACCGGCCCAGGCCCGCTCTTCCAGCTCCTCCTGCGCGCTTCGCCCGGCCGGCACTTCGCTCGGATATTGGTATTTGAGATCGCCAAGCGAGAAGCGGCAGCGCTCGGCGATCTCGACGCTGCGGGCGACGGCCTCGGGATAGTCCTTGAACAGTCGCGCCATCTCCTCGGCCGGCTTCAGGTGGCGCTCCGCATTGGCGTCGAGGCGCGTGCCCGCTTCCGCGATCGTGGTCTTTAGCCGGACGCAGGTCATCACATCGGCGAGCGCGCGGCGGTCGGGCGTGTGGTAGCGGACGTCGTTGGTGACGACCAAGGGCACACGCGCCTTCGATGCCATCCAGCTCAGGCGTTTCAGCCGTCGCCGGTCGCCGCCGTCGTAACGCCATGTGGCGGCCTGATAGACGTGCTTCGGGAAACGTCGGGCCAGCGTCCGCACCCGCGCCAGATGTTCGTCTTCTTCCGGCCGCTCCGGCTGGCAGGCGACGAAGATCTGTCCCTCGCCCCAGTCGAGGACGTCAGAAAGATCGAGATAGCACTCGCCCTTGGGCGCGCGCCGCTTGCCGATAGTCAGCAGGCGCGAGAGGCGGCCGTAAGCAGCGCGGTCGGTCGGATAGCAGAGAACTTCAAAACCATCGCGCAATGCGAGGCGCGATCCAATCAGCAGCCGGAACCCCTCATAGGCGTCGGGCTCGTCGGCGATCACGCTGTAGGCCCGGACCACGCCCGCCAGCGTATTGCGGTCGGCGATGCCGATGCCGGAATGGCCGAGATCGCGCGCTTGATCGACCAGCTCCTCGGCATGAGACGCGCCTTCGAGGAAACTGAAATTGGTCGAGCACTCGAGCTCGAGATAGATCATGCTCCGGACTGCGCGTCTTTCTGACGCTTCTCCTCCTCCCATCTCGCGATCATGTCGGGGATCTTGAGATCCATCTGGACGGACGCCCCGAACCCACCGGCCGTGTCGTAGGTAAGGGTCTTGAGTGCAGCTTCTGCTTCGGCGGGGGCAACCTCGCGACAGCAGCTCGCCACGAACCCACGGATGCCGGGATTGCGGTCGGTCAGATAGGGAAGAAGTTCGGAACGCCCGTCCGGATCCCGCGCCTTCAGCGCTTCCTCGATCGCACGGAGCCGCTTATAAAGTCGGTTGTAGCGGGTGATGCGCCCGGCGTCGCTGCACCAGTGCATGGCGACCGCGAGATCGAGAAAGCGTTCCACGAGAACCGCGACGGGCGCCGAACGCAAGGTCTCTTCGTCCAGTGCGTCGACCACCACGTCGCGTCCGTTCCGCTGCCGTGTCGGGGTGCGGTCCAGGCCGGCGGCCTCGGTGGCGCGCGCCATCCGCATCATGTTGTCGAGACGATCGCGATCCGTCGGGCTCATCTTCGCGAGCTGCCGTTCGGTCGGCGGCGGCAGCTTGCCTGCCATCTTGATGAAGGCATCCGCCACCATCTTCGCGGCAAGGGGCTTGCTTCTGCCGGCCTTTGCCTCCGCAAGAACCGCCCGCACCTCTCGCGGCAGAAGAAGCCACATGAGGAACCGGGTTCTCATCGACCTGAGGCCGGCGAAGAGCCGGCCAAAAAATCCCCCCGCTTGCATCGGCATCGTCAGCTCACGCGAACAGCCCGTGCATCGACCAGGTCTGCTGCTTGTCGCCGTCCTCGGGCCGGCCGTCGCGGCGGAGCCAGAAGCGGCGGCCGTCCTCGTCCTCGACGCGGAAGTAGTCGCGGCTTGGCGCCTTGTCGTGCCACCACTCGTCGCCGATGCGCTCGGCCGGATCGGCGCGCACCACGCGGTGCGTACGGCCGCGCCACTCGAAGCGCTTCGGCGGACCGTCGGGCATCAGCGCCAGGGTCGCCTGCACCGGCTCCGGCCGGTCGAGCAGACGCGGCGGACGGCGGCGCTGCGTGCGCCACACATCCTTGCGCGCCGAGGCCAGCGGCGCGCGGCGGCGCTGGGCGCGTTCCGGCAGATGGCTGTCGACCGGCGCGATGGCGTGGACGTTGGTCTCGCCGAGCCGGCCGACCAGGCGGTCGACCAGGCTCGCGACCTCGTCGCCGGTCTCGCGGGTCTCGGCCACCAGCGGCACCTGGACCGCGACCAGCGGCTCGGCGACCACGGCGGAGAGGATCGCCACCTCGACACCCGAGCCCGGATCGATCTGGCCGATGCGGTCGCGGATCAGGCGGAACATCTTCTGCGGATCGCGGACGGCGCGCGCGAAGCCGACCTCGATGCGGGCGACCTCGCCGTCGAGCCGGTACGCCGCGAGCTCGAGCTTACGCACGCCCTTCTGCTCCTGGTCGAGCTGGCCGGAAATGCGCTCGCAGAGACGATGCGCGGCGAGCGCCAGGTCGTCGGGATTGCCGATGCCGTCGGGGAAGATGAGCTTGGTACGGAAGGCAGGTGGGGTGCGCACCGGCGACAGAGGCTCCTCGACCAAGCCCAGGATCTGGTCGAGCCGGCGCGCCAGCACCTCGCCAAAGCGCGCGACCAAGGGAGCCCGCGGCGCGACCGCGAGATCGCCGATGCGCTTCAAGCCAAGGCGGATCAGCGAGCTGGTCACCACTGCCGGGAGACGCAGCGCGGCGACCGGCAGGCCGTCGAGCATCTCGCGCTCGCTCTCCGGCTCGGCGACGGTGACGCCCTCGGCCGCGTCGGTGTAGCGCGCGAGCGCCCATGAGGCAGCCGGCGTCGAGGCGATCGCGACGCGGGCGGTGAAGCCCAGCTTCTCGATACGGTGACGGAGATCGAGGCACATCGCCTCCTCGCCGCCGAACAGATGCGCGCAGCCGGTCGCGTCGAACCAGAGCCCGCCGTCGCCGCCGAGATTGCCCGAGACCGTCGCCGACTGGCGATCGAGCGCCACGATCGGCGCATAGCGCTGGGCCCAATCGGCCATCGCCTCGAGCGCGCGGCTGTCGCCGACGGAATCCGAGGCCACGACGTGAAGGTCAGGTACGCGCGCCCGCGCATCGGCGACCGGCTCGCCCGGCGTCAGGCCCAGCAGCGTCGCGTTGCGATCGAGCGCCACCACCAGCGGACGGCCGCCGATGGAGCGTGCGGTCGCGAGCGGCTTATCCCGCCACTCGGGCGCCCGCCGGAAGATCCGATCGGTCGCGTAGCGAGGGAGCCAGAGTGAGATCACCCGTCGCATCGTTCTTCTCCATCAGCCAGTCGCCGGGACGTCCGCCCCGGCAGCGTTCCAGGACGACCTGCCAGCGCGGGTCGCCGATCCCTTCCATGTCGTCCGCCGGTGCCACCGAGGGAGCCGACGCGATGCGCCAGCGGGTCTCGACCGCCGAGGCCGCGGCATCGCTGCCGCCGAGCCTGAGCGCGAAGCCCGTGGTGCCCTTCTCCGCAGCGAGCTGGAGGCGGCGGCTGCCGGCAAGGTCGAGCGGCTTCTCCAGCTCGGCGACGGCGGCGGCGAGACCCTTGGTGCGGAGCCCTTCCTCGAAAGCCCAGAGACGGTCGACCTCGGTCCGGGCCCGCACCACGATCAGTCGCGCCGGATCGAAGCCGAGCGCGGCCAGAGCCGGCGCGTAGATCTCCGGATTGCGGCCGCACCAGAGCACCGGACCGGCCTCGACCTTCATGACCCGCGTCACCAGCGCCAGCAGGAAGCCGACCGCGGCCCCCGCCTCACGCTCGCCCGCCGATGCCACCTCGTGCAGCCGGCGGAGCGGCAGACCGCGGAACGGCAGGTGCTGGTCGAGCGCATCGAGACCGAGCGGGAGCACGGGCGGGACCGCCATCCCACGACCGCGCTCCATCCGGCTGATCTCCTGGCGGAGATCGGAGAGACGGGGGGCGGTTCCGGCCGGAGCCGGCAAGGTGGGCAGAACATGGACCATTGAGAAGTTCATGATTTGTTCCAGACCGCGTTTTGTCAAGACGCCGTTCTCATTCTTTTGAAACTCGCTGGTTTTCCAACAGCTTGCGGCCAGCACGAGAGCCTTCTGTCCGGGGTGGCGGAGCGTTCTCCTGTTGCTTCAGTCTCAAACCGCCAACCAACGAATCATCAATGGGTTGCCGCTGTTATCCACAGGCTCGCCCCAATCCCTGGGATGTCACCGGCGATAACAGAACAAGATGTAGGAGGCCCCGAACGCCCCCCTCTTCCTTGTCGCGGACGCCATGAATCTCCCGAGCCGTCTCCGGCCGCTACCTACGGTATTTGGATATCAGCTCTGCCCGGCGGATATGCGGCGGATATGCGCCATTTTCGAGGCTCCGCTACATCCCTGCGTTGACAGTTCGGCGAGCTTAAACAGACAATTAGGGGGATCCGGCGACGGCACGGCCGCCGCCCGATGCACCCCCGAGGGAGACAGAGATGATCAGCGGACTCATTCGGAAGGCGACCCTGCTCGCGGTCGCCGCGGGCTCATTTGGCTTTGCAGCATTGACGGCCGGCGACGCGAACGCCCAGGCCACCGTCGCCCAGATCAAGCAGCGCGGCATGCTGAACTGCGGCGTCGACACCGGCATTCCGGGCTTCGCCTATCAGGACTCGGCCGGCAAATGGATCGGGCTCGACGTCGACTACTGTCGCGCGCTCGCCGCCGCCGTGCTCGGCGACGCGGAGAAGGTCAAATACGTGCCGACCACGGCGAAGGTTCGCTTCACCGTGCTCCAGTCGGGCGAAATCGACGTGCTGATCCGCGACTCGACGCTGACCTTCACCCGCAACACCGAGCTCAAGCTGCACGAGGCGGCCGTCAACTTCTATACGGGCCAAGCCTTCATGGTGAAGAAGAGCCTCAACGCCAAGGGCGTGAAGGACCTCAACGGCGCCACGATCTGCATGGTCACCGGCGCCACGCTCGAGCTCAACATCGCCGACTACAACCGCGCCAACAACGTCAAGATCGACTCCCTCCTTTTCGACCGCACCGAGGAAGCCTTCGCCGCGACCGAGTCCGGCCGCTGCGACGGCTACACCGATGACGGCGGATCGGTCGCCGCCGCCCGCTCGACGATGAAGAACCCCAAGGACTGGGACATCATCGACGAGGTGATCTCCAAGGAGCCGCTCGGCCTGCATACCCGCCAGGGCGACGAAAGCTGGAGCAACATCGTCAAGTGGCTGCACTTCGCCTTCCTCACCGCGGAGGAGACCGGGGTCACCAAGGCGAATGCCGACCAGATGGCGAAGACCTCGACCGATCCCTTCGTCCGCCGCCTGCTCGGCGTCGAAGGCGACTTCGGCAAGCTGCTCGGCATCGACAACGACTGGGCGCTGAAGGCGATCAAGACCTCGGGCAACTACGCCGAGATCTACGAGGCCCATTTCGGCGAGAAGGGCCTGGGATTGCCGCGCGGCCTCAACAAGCTCTGGAACAAGGGCGGGCTGCAGTACGCGCTGCCGTTCCGGTGAGCCGATAGGGACTTCGAGAAGCACATGACCGGTGCGAGGGGCGGATGACGTCCGAGCCGATCGGACGCATCCGCCCCGGCATCACCACGACGCGGATCAAGGGGTGGCTCTGGCAGGGGCTGCTGCTGATCTCCGTCGTCCTCGTCGCCTGGTTCTTCGCGCACAATGCCGCGGAGAACCTGGCCAAGAAGAACCTGCCCTTCGGCTTCGGCTTCCTCGAGCGCACGGCCGGGTTCGACATCCCGTTCAAGCTGGTCGAATGGGCGGTCACCAACACCTACGGCCGCGCCGTCTTTGTCGCGATCCTCAACACGCTCCTGATCGCGGCGATGTCGGTGGCCCTCTCGACGCTGCTGGGATTGGTCCTCGGCCTTCTGCGCCTGTCGTCCAACTGGCTCGCCCGCACCGTTTCGATGGCGATCATCGAGGCCGTCCGCAACACCCCGCAGCTGGTACAGATCTTCTTCCTCTACATCGCGGTCCTGCAGACGCTGCCGGCGGCGCGCAACAGCTTGAATCTCGGCGGACTCGCCTTTCTCAACATCCGCGGCCTCTACCTTCCGACGCCGGTCTGGGGCGACAGCGCTGCAGCCACGGCGTTGGCGCTGCTGGCCTGCCTCGTCGTCGCGGTCGCGCTCTGGCGCTATCGACTGAGGATGTCGAGCGCCCGGCGGCGCCTGCTCGGCGCCGTCGCCGTGGCATTGCCGATCTTGGTCCTTTTCGTCGGCTGGGAGTCCGGTGCCGTCGCGGGCTTAAGCGTGCCGGAGCTCCGTGGCTTCAACTTCCGCGGCGGCGTGCAGATCCCGCCGGAGCTCATGGCACTCTGGCTCGGCCTCTCGATCTACTCCTCGGCTTTCATCGCCGAGATCGTGCGCGGCGCCATGGAAGGCATCGACCGCGGCCAGACCGAGGCGGCGCTCAGCCTCGGCCTCACGCGCTGGCAGACGCTCAAGCTGGTGATCCTGCCGCAGGCGCTCCGCATCATCGTGCCGCCGCTGACCAGCCAGTATCTCAACATCATCAAGTCGAGCTCGCTCGGCGCCGGCATCGCCTATCCGGAAGTCTTCCAGATCGTGATCGGCACGGTGCTGAACCAGTCCGGTCGCGCGATCGAGGTGATCATCATCGTCATGGCGTTCTTCCTCGTGATCAACCTGATCACGTCGATGTTCATGAACTGGTACAACCGCGCGATCGCGCTGAAGGAGCGGTAAGGATGACCACCGCTCTCGCCTGGACGCGCGCGAACCTCTTCGGCAGCTGGCCGAGCAGCCTGCTGACCGTCGGCCTGCTCTTGCTCTTCTGGTGGCTGCTGCCGCCCTTCGTCGACTGGGCGCTCCTCAAGGCGACGTGGATCGCCAACTCACGCGCCGAATGCGCCGCCGACGGCGCCTGCTGGGCCTTCGTGAAGAACCGCATCGGCAGCTTCTTCTACGGGCGCTATCCGATGGAGGAGCGCTGGCGCGTGGATCTCGCCGGGGTGCTTCTCGTGATCTTCACCGTGCCGGCGCTGATGGACAGCCTGCGCCACCGCTGGATCGCCGTCGCGGCCCTCATCTTCGTTTACCCGGTCATCGCCGGCGTGCTCCTGATAGGCGGCGTTTTCGCCCTCCGCTTCATCGACACGACGCTCTGGGGCGGGCTGATGCTCAACGTGGTCTTGAGCTTCATCACCCTCGCCGGATCGCTGCCGCTCGGCATCCTGCTGGCATTGGGCCGGCGGTCGAGCCTGCCGCTGGTGCGCTGGTTCTGCATCGGCTTCATCGAGCTCTGGCGCGGCGTGCCGCTGCTGACCGCGCTGTTCATGGCGACGATCATGCTGCCGCTGTTCCTGCCTGACGGCGTCACGCTCGACCGGCTGCTGCGTGCGGCGATCGCGCTGACCCTCTTCACCTCCGCGTACATGGCCGAGGTCGTCCGCGGCGGTTTGCAAGGCGTCCCCCAGGGCCAGACCGAGGCCGCACGTGCGCTCGGCCTCGGCTACTGGCGCGTGCAGGCCCTGGTGGTCCTGCCGCAGGCCTTGCGGCTGGTGGTGCCGGCGATCGTCAACACCGCGATCGACCTGTTCAAGGATACGACGCTGGTGCTGATCGTCGGCCTCTTCGACCTGCTGGGCATGGTCAACCTGGCGCTCAAGGATTCGGCCTGGCTCGGCATGGCGACCGAAGGTTTCACCTTTGCCGCCGCGGTCTTCTTCGTCTGCTGCCTCGCCATGTCCCTCTACAGCCGCCGGCTCGAACGCCGCCTCGCCCGCGCGACCGCACGCTGACAATCCAGTCCGGAGCCTTCCGATGCCGCAGAAGCAGTCCCTTTCCTGGTTCGACACCGCGCGGAGCGTGGTGCTCGCCCTCCTCTTCGCGGTCGGCATCCGGACCGCGGTCGCCGAGCCCTTCCATGTTCCCTCGGAGTCGATGGAGCCGACGCTGCTGGTCGGCGACTTCCTGCTGACCACCAAGTTCGCCTACGGCTATAGCCGCTACTCGCTGCCATTCGACGGGCGCTTCTCGGGCCGCATGCCGGACCGCCAGGCGGCCCGCGGCGACGTCGTCGTCTTCAAGAAGCCGAGCGATCCCGACACCAACATGGTCAAGCGCGTGATCGGCCTGCCGGGCGATCGCGTGCAGGTGACCGACGCGGTCCTCCACATCAACGGCGCGGCCGTACCGATCGAGCGCATCGGCGACTTCCAGGAGACCGACGCCGAGGGCCGCACCAGCACCATCCCGCTCTATGCCGAGACCCTGCCGGGCGGGATCCGGCACAACGTCCTGCACACCAGCGGCGCCGGCCCGCTCGACGACACGCCGGTCTTCACGGTCCCCGCCGGCCACTATTTCGTGATGGGCGACAATCGCAGCAACTCGCTCGACAGCCGCGTCCCGGCCTGGATGGGCGGAGTCGGCTTCGTTCCGGCCGAAAACCTCGTCGGCCGCGTGGATCTTCGCCACTTCTCGCTGGATTTCGGCCTCGGGCTCGGCGCCCCCGCGAACTGGCTCAAGGCGATCCGGTTCGAACGCATCGGGCGGGTCGGCTGACTCGCCCCGCCGCCCCGGCGGCGCTATAACAAACCATGACTCGCAAGCTCTTCGGCACCGACGGAATCCGGGGCCGCTCCAATACCGAGCCGATGACGGCGATGACGGCGCTGACCGCAGCCGTGGCCGCCGGACGGCATTTCTCAACCGCCGACAAGCGCCGTCACCTGGTGGTGATCGGCAAGGACACCCGGCTTTCCGGCTACATGCTCGAGCCGGCCCTGGTCGCGGGCTTCACCTCGGTCGGCATGGACGTGGTCACTGTCGGCCCGTTGCCGACCCCGGCGATCGCGATGCTGACGCGCTCGCTGCGCGCCGATCTCGGCGTGATGATCTCGGCCTCGCACAATCCCTACGACGACAACGGCATCAAGCTGTTCGGCCCCGACGGCTTCAAGCTCTCGGACGAGGTCGAGGAGGAGATCGAACGGCGCATGGGCGAGGGCCCGACGGCCGGCCTCTCCGCACCCGAACGCCTCGGGCGCGTGCAGCGGCTCGAAGACGCGCGCGGCCGCTACATCGAGTTCGTGAAGGCTTCCTTCCCGCGCGGCCGCCGCCTCGACGGCATCAAGATCGCGATCGATTGCGCCAACGGCGCCGCCTACAAGGTGGCGCCCACCGTGCTCTACGAACTCGGCGCCACCGTGATCCCGATTGGCGTCAACCCCGACGGCTACAACATCAACCGCAATTGCGGCGCGGTGCATCCGGAGAGCCTGCAGAGCCAGGTCGTCTCGCACAACGCCCACATCGGGCTCGCCCTCGATGGCGACGCCGACCGCCTGATCGTGGTCGACGAGAAGGGCCACGTGATCGACGGCGACCAGATCTTGGCGCTGATCGCCGGATCCTGGGCCAAGGGCGGACAGCTCCGTGGCGGCGGCGTGGTCGCGACCCTGATGTCGAATTTCGGCCTCGAGCGTCACCTCAAAGGCCTCGGCCTCGACCTGGTCCGCACCAAGGTCGGCGACCGCTACGTCGTCGAGCACATGCGTTCCAACGGCCACAACCTCGGCGGCGAGCAGTCGGGGCACGTCGTGATGACCGATTACGCGACCACCGGCGACGGCCTGGTCGCGGCCCTGCAGGTGCTCGCGGTCCTGACCCAGGGCGGCAAGAAAGCGAGCGAGGCACTGCGCGTCTTCGCCCCTGCCCCGCAGGTGCTGAAGAACATCCGCTTCTCCGGATCCGTGAAGCCGCTCGAGACCGACACGGTCAAGATCGCGATCAAGACCATTGAAGAGAAGCTGGGATCGCGCGGCCGCCTGGTCGTGCGCAAGTCCGGCACCGAGCCTTTGATCCGCGTCATGGCGCAGGGCGAGGACGAAGGTGAAGTGAAGGCAGCGGTCGCCGAAGTGGCTGCCGCGGTCGAGCGCGCCGCCGCGGGATGACCGAGCTGTCACCGCCGACCCGGACGGCGGGGCGCGTGCTTGTGGTCGGGGTTTCGGATGCGAGCGGCTCGACCGGCATCCAGGCCGCGATCAAGTCGATCAGCGCCCTCGGCACCTATGCCTGCGCCACCGTCGCCGCGGTGATCGCCGACGACGTCGAACAGCGGATCCCGGCGGTCGTGGTCGCCGCGCAGATGCGCGCCGTGCTCGCCGACATCGGCGCCGATGTCGTGGTGGTCGGCGGCCTTTCCGATCCGGCGACGATCGAGGCGGTCGCCGACGTGCTCGACGGCGAGGCCCGCGGCCTTCCCGTGGTGCTCGATCTCGCGGACGGGTCGATGGGGGAGCTTTCACGCCTGGCGCGGATCGCGATCGCAGCCGACGAAGCCGCCGACATCGACGCCCAGAAGCAGACGGCGACGCGCCTTTCCAGGCCCGGCCGCGCCACGTTTCTCACCTCCCTCCATGGCGACGTGCTTGCCGACGGCGCGACGCTCTCCGTCTTCCCGCCGAAGCGCGGCACCGACCGCCCCGTGCGCGGCCGCGGCATGTCGCTGGCGGCGGCAATCGGCGCCGGACTCGCGCAGGGCCTTCCGCTTGCGGCTTCCGTCCGCCGCGGAAGAGACTATGTAGAGGAAGCGATCCTGACCGCGCCCGAGTTCGGGCGCGGCGCCGCTCCGCTCAATCACGTTCACACCTGCCGGCATGCGCCCGCCGCCGGCTTCGAGACTTGAGGACTTAAGCGATGACCGAAGAGCTGTTCCGCACCGATGCCTATCTCAAATCCTGCGAGGCGACGGTCACCAAGGTCGACGAGCTCGGCATCCGGCTCGACCGCACGAACTTCTACCCGATGGGCGGCGGCCAGCCGGGCGATACCGGCACGCTGACCCTCGCCAACGGGCAGGCGATCAAGATCGCCGACACCCGCAAGGGACCCGAGGCCGGCGAGATCATCCATGTGCCGGCGCCCGACCAGCCGAAGGCCGAGGCGGGATCGAAGGTCACCGCCGAGATCGACTGGGACCGTCGCCACCGGCACATGCGCGTGCACACGGCGCTTCACCTGCTGTCGTCGGTGATCGTGGGATCGGTCACCGGCGGCCAGATCGGCGACGGCAAGGGCCGTCTCGACTTCGACCTGCCCGACACCGCGCTCGACAAGGACGCGATCGAGAAGAAGCTGAACGAGCTGGTGGCCGCCGATCACAAGACCGGCACGCAGTGGATCACCGACGAGGAGATGGACCAGCGCCCGGACCTGGTGAAGACCATGTCGGTGAAGCCGCCCAGGGGCGCAGGGCGTGTTCGCCTGCTGGAGATCCCCGGCGTCGACCTCCAGGCCTGCGGCGGAACCCACGTCGCCAACACGGCCGAGATCGGCAAGCTCCAGGTCGTGAAGATCGAGAACAAGGGCAAGCACAACCGCCGGGTCAACATCGCCCTGGCCGAATAGGAGGATTGTTGCCTTAAGGGCAACAATGAATTTCCGATCGTTCTCTTTTTGAGACCGGCCGCCGGGCCCATCTTCTCGATTGAAAGAACGGCGCCCCAATCGGCGCCAGGAGATGGAAAATGATCGAACTCAGGAAGTTCTCCGATCTCGGCGGTGCCGACCACGGCTGGCTGAAGGCGAGGCATCACTTCTCCTTCGCGGGCTACCACGATCCCAAGCGTGTCCACTGGGGCGCTCTCCGGGTCTGGAACGACGACGAGATCGCCGCCGACTCCGGGTTTCCCCCGCACCCGCATGCGGACATGGAGATCATCACCTATGTCCGCGAGGGCGCGATCACCCACAAGGACAGCCTCGGCAATGAAGGCCGCACCGAGGCCGGCGACGTGCAGGTGATGTCGGCCGGCACCGGCATCCGTCACGCCGAGTACAACCTCGAGCCCGAGACGACCAAGATCTTCCAGATCTGGATCATCCCGGACGAGCGGGGCGGCAAGCCGACCTGGGGATCGAAGCCCTTCCCCAAGGGCGACCGCGCCGGCCGCTTCGTCACGCTGGCGAGCGGCAAGGAAGGCGATGCCGAGGCGCTGCCGATCCGCACCGACGCCCGCGTGCTGGGTGCCACGCTGAAGGCCGGCGAGACGACCGAGTACGCGATCGGCGCCGACCGGCACGGCTACCTGGTGCCGGCGAAGGGCTCGGTCGAGGTCAACGGCGTACGCGTCGATGCGCGCGACGGAGCGGCGATCGCCGACGTGCCGGTGCTGACGGTCAAGGCGCTGGACGACGCCGAGATCGTCCTCGTCGACGCGGCCTGACCTCGACATGGAGATGGTGATCCCCGCCCGGCGACGGAGCCTCGGAGGCTTCGAGGTCGGGCGGGTATTGCCGTTCGCCAAGCGGCGGATGGTCGGGCCTTTCATCTTCCTCGACCACATGGGACCAGTCGACCTGCCTGCGCACGTGCCGCAGTCGACCGACGTCCGCCCGCATCCGCATATCGGGCTCTCGACCGTCACCTACCTGTTCAATGGCGAGATCACGCATCGCGACAGTCTCGGTGTCGAACAGGTGATCCGGCCGGGCGAGGTCAACTGGATGACCGCCGGTCGCGGCATCAGCCATTCGGAACGCTTCGACGGCATGCGGCGCGGCGGCGGCCGCGTCGACGGCATCCAGGCCTGGGTGGCGCTGCCTGAAGCCGACGAAGAATGCGCGCCGGGCTTCGCGCACCATGCCGCAGCCGATCTACCTCTGATCGAAGAGAGAGGGTTCAAGGCGCGGTTGATCGCGGGGTCCGCCTTCGGCGCGACGAGTCCGGTCACGACCGCCTCGCCGCTCTTCTATCTGGATGCCGTTCTTGCCACGGGCGCAGTCGCCACGCTTCCCGGAGGGCATCCCGAACGTGCCGCCTACATCGCCAGCGGGCGGATCACGGTCGACGGGCAGGACCACGAGGCGGGGCGGATGCTGGTCTTCGCCGCCGGCGAGAACGTCACGATCCGCGCGGCCGAACCGTCGCGCCTGATGCTGCTCGGCGGCGAGCCGCTGGGTCCCCGGCACATCTGGTGGAACTTCGTCTCCTCGCGGAAGGACCGCATCGAGCAGGCCAAGGCCGACTGGCGGGCCGGACGCATCGCGCTGCCGCCTTCCGACAACCTGGAGGTGATTCCGCTGCCCGAGGAGCCCAAGCCCAGGCCGGAGCCCATGTCCTGAGACGCCAACGTCGAAGGTCATTGCATCCGACGCTGATCCGTCGAATAGTGTCTGCGAGCAAAATCAAGGCGTTAACGATTGACCATGCGGTCTACCGCCACCGCGCCGGATCCGCCGCTCGGGGCGCCTGAGCGGGTTTTCCTCTCGCTGCTTCCGCCGTCTGACCGGCAGCGCCTGCGTGCCCTGGCGGTGGTCGTCGCGTCCTGCATCGGCTTCGCCGCGATCGCGCCGTTCGCCACGATCCAGTTGGCCAATATCCAGGCCTTCATCCCGCTGTACCAGTCGGCGCTGGCGATCAACGAGCTGATCACCGCCGTCCTCCTGTTCGGCCAGGCCTCCATCCTTCGCTCGCGGGCGATCCTGACGCTCGCCGCCGGATACCTCTTCACCGCCCTGATCGTCATTCCGCATACGCTGAGCTTCCCCGGCCTTTTCGCCGAAGAGGGGCTGCTCGGCGCCGGGCCGCAGTCGACGGCCTGGCTCTACATGTACTGGCATGCCGGCTTCCCGCTCATGGTCCTCGCCTACGGGCTGCTCAAGGGGCGCAGCGACGACCGGTTCGCCGGCTCTGCGCGGATGGCGATCGTCAGCACCATGTCCGGCGTCGTCATGGCCGTGGTCGCGCTCACCGCGCTTGCGACCGCGGGCGACGACCTCCTGCCCTCGATCATGGAGGGCAACCGCTACACGCCGGCGATGATCGGCGTCGTCTCCTCGGTCTGGGTGTTCAGCCTGGTGGCGCTCGCGGTGATCTGGGTGAAGCGGCCGCACTCGGTGCTCGACCTCTGGCTCATGGTCACGATGTGCGCCTGGATGTTCGACGTCGCCTTGAGCGCCGTCCTGAACGCCGGGAGGTTCGATCTCGGATTCTACGCCGGGCGCACCTACGGCCTGATGGCCGCAAGCTTCGTGCTGCTCGTGCTGCTCCTCGAGACCCGGGCCCTCTACGCCCGGCTCGCCCACTCGCTCGAGTCGGAACGCCGCGCGGCGGAAACGCGTGCGGCCGAGCTCGCGTCTTCCAATCAGGCGCTGCAGCAAAGCGAGGACCGCCTCCGCCATCTCAACGAGACGCTGGAAGCGAAGGTGCTGGAGCGGACGCAGAAGCTGGAGGCCGAGACGGCAGCGCGGATCCAGGCCGAGGACGAACGGCGCGAGGCGCAGAAGCTGGAGGCGGTCGGCAGGCTCGCCGGCGGCGTCGCACATGACTTCAACAACCTTCTCACCGTGATCCAGGGCCATGCCGAGGTCCTTCAGGACAGCGTGACCAGCGAACCTGAATCCCGGTCGATCAAGGCCATCGAAAGGGCATCCGAGCGCGGTGCCCGGTTGATCCGCCAACTCATGACCTTCTCGCGCCGCCAGGCGGTGAAACCGGAGGTGATCGACCTCCGGCGCCGGGCCGGCGACATCGACGAGCTTCTGCGCCAGTCCCTTCGCGGCGACATCCGCATGGTCGTGACGATGGATGGCGATCTCTGGCCGGTGTTCGCCGACACCGGCGACCTCGAGATGGCGCTGATGAATCTCTGCGTCAACGCGCGCGACGCGATGCCGTCGGGCGGCCTCGTCCGCATCGAGGGACACAACGTCAACGGCCAGATCAGCGACGGGTACGGGACCGCCCTCGACGGCGAGTTCGTCGCGATCACGGTGTCCGACACCGGCATCGGCATCGCGCCGGACGTCCTGGCTCAAGTGTTCGAGCCGTTCTTCACCACCAAGGAAACCGGCAAGGGGACGGGCCTCGGCCTGAGCCAGGTCTACGGCTTCGCCCGCCAGGCCGGTGGTCTCGCGACGATCGAGAGCGTGGTCGGCGGCGGCACCTCGGTCACGCTCTACCTGCCAAGATCGCGCGAGCCGGTCGTCGACGATACACCGCTAGAGCCGACGGACAAGGTGATCGGACGCGGCACGGTGCTGCTGGTCGAGGACGACGACGACGTCGCTGCGATCACCACCAAGATGCTGGCGATGCTGGGATACGAGACCCATCACGTGCGCGAGGCGCGCACGGCGCTGGCCCTGCTGCTCGGCGGCCGGCGCTTCGCGCTCGTGTTCTCCGACATCGTGATGCCGGGAGGCCTGAGCGGGCTCGAGTTCGGCCGCAAGGTCCGCCAGCATTTCCCGGGCTTGCCGGTCCTGCTCGCCAGCGGCTACAGCCAAGTCGCCGCCGACGTGTCGAAGGAAGGCTTCGCCTTCATTGCCAAGCCGTTCCGCGCCGACGGCCTCTCCGACGTGCTCCGCCAGGCGGTCGGCCAGGCGAAGGTCCGCCAGCGCGACATCGCCTGAGCGCTCAGGCGAACCAGGCCTTCAGCGCCGGGGTCTCCAGCACCTCGGGATTGCAGATGCGATAGGGCTTCTGGCGGTTGAAGAAGGCGCGCGCCGACTTGAAGCCGCCCTCGGCCAGCATGCGCAGGCCCTCGTCGGTGTAGGTCATCGCGTGCGGCGCCAGGATGATGTTGTCGAGGCCCAGCAGCGGATTGTCGACCGGCGTCGGCTCCTGCTCGAACACGTCGGTCGCGGCACCGGCGATCCGGCGTTCCTTCAGGGCCAGGTAGAGCGCGTGCTCGTCGACGATGGGTCCGCGCGCCATGTTGACCAGGAAGGCCGACCGCTTCATCAGGCGGAGCGCCCGCGCGCCGATCATGCCGCGCGTGGTGTCGTCGAGCGGGCACATGATCACCAGGAAATCGGCGGTCGACACCACCATGTCGAGGTCCTGCAGCGTGGCATCCAACGGCGCCAGGTCTTCCGCCTTCGCGTAAGGGTCGGAGACGACGTGCGTCATGCCGAAGGGCCGGATCAGGCGAAGGAGCTCGCGCCCGGTATTGCCGGCACCGATCAGGCCCAGCGTCTTGCCGCCGAGCCCGGTGCCGAGGTGATGCATCCTGTCGTCCCAGCGGCCGGTTCGGACCAGCCGGTCCATGATCGGGATGCGATGCGCCAAGGCGAGGATGAAGGCGAAGGCGCTGGAGGCGACGGAGCGGCGCACCCCTTCGGGATTGTTGGTGAGGAGGATGCCGGCCTTGGTGATCGCCGGCACGTCGCAGTGATCGAGGCCGACGCCGAAGCGCGCGATCAGCCGGACCTTGCAGCCCGGGCCGATGGCGTCCTTGCCGAACTCGGGCGCGCCGAGGCAGATCGCGTCGTAGGTCGCGGCCTCTTCCGCGGTCACCGGCCGTGCACCGTCGCCGAACCACTCCCATTCGAGCAGAGGGTCGTCGTCGAGGATCTTGAGCGACACCGGGTCGAATGTCGGCGAGCCGTCAGGCTTCCTGATGTCGCTCGAAAGCCCGATCCGGAACTTGGCCATCAGAGCGCGATCGTCATGCCGCCATCGACCATCAGCACCTGACCGGTGCAGAAGGACGACGCGGGCGAGGCGAAATAGACGACGGCGCCGCCGAGCTCGGCCGGATCGCCCCAGCGGCCGATCGGCGCGCGGTTCGAGACCCAGTCGTAGAAGGTCTTGTCGCGGCGGACGACCTCGTTCTGCGCGCCCGGATAGAAGCCCGGGCCGATGCAGTTGCAGGTGATCCCTTTGGACGCCAGCTCGACCGCGAGCGCGCGGGTGAGGCCGTGAACACCAGCTTTGGAGGCGACGTAAGGCGCGATCGACGGCCGCGCGATCAAGCCCATGACCGAGGAGATGTTGATGATGCGGCCCCACTTGTTGCGGGCCATCACCTTGGAGGCCTCGCGTGCCAGGCGGAAGCAGGCGGTCAGGTCGGTATCCATCACCGACGACCACTGCTCCTCGGTCACGTCGTGCAGCAGGTTGCGGGTCACGATGCCGGCGTTGTTGACCAGGATGTCGAGCCGGCCATGCGCCGCGTCGATCGCGGCGACCGCCTTGTTGATGGCGTCCAGGTTCGTGACGTCGAAGGCCTGGACCGAGGCCGACTGCCCCTTGGCTTCCAGGTCCTTCTTCCGCTCGGCGCACTTCTCGGCGTTGCGGGCGTTCAGCACCACATGCGCCCCGGCCCCGGCCAGCGCCTCCGCCATCGCCCACCCCAGACCCTGCGAGGATCCGGTCACCAGTGCCACACGGCCTTTGAGCGAGAACTGCTCGAGCATGACGACCCCTTCCGATCGATTGCGAGGGAGGTCCGCCGACCGCTAGAGTAAAGGCCTGCCCTCCCCTGCCAGCATCCGCCGCCCGCGGGTGCCCGGCCCAGGCCTTTCCTCCAGGAGCGAAACGAGACTTTCATGGCTAAGCACAGGATCGCGGTCGTTCCCGGCGACGGCATCGGCAAGGAAGTGATGCCCGAGGGGCTCCGCGTGCTCGACGCGGCGGCGCGCAAGTACGGCCTCGACTTCTCGTTCGACCACTACGACTGGAGCTGCGAGACCTACAAGAAGACCGGGAAGATGATGCCGGACGACGGCCTCGACCGGCTGCGCCAGGCGGAATCGATCTACCTCGGCGCCGTGGGCTTCCCGGGCGTGCCCGACCACATCTCGCTCTGGGGCCTGCTGATCCCGATCCGCCGGCAGTTCGAGCAGTACATCAACCTGCGCCCGGTGCGCATGATGAAGGGCATCCCCTGCCCGCTCGCCAACCGGAAGCCGGAGGAGATCGACTTCTGGGTCGTCCGCGAGAACAACGAGGGCGAGTACTCCGAGATCGGCGGGCGTCTGTTCCAGGGCACCGACCGCGAGATGGCGGTGCAGCAGTCGACCTTCACGCGTGTCGGCGTCGACCGCGTGCTCCGCTACGCCTTCGACCTCGCCCAGTCCCGCAAGAAGAAGCACCTGACCTCGGCGACCAAGTCGAACGGCATCATCCACACGATGCCGTACTGGGACGAGCGCGTGAAGGAAGTGGCGAAGAGCTACCCGGACGTGAAGTGGGACCAGTACCACGTCGACATCCTGACCGCGAACTTCGTGCTTCATCCCGATTGGTTCGACGTCGTCGTGGGATCCAACCTGTTCGGCGACATCCTCTCGGATCTCGGCCCGGCGGTCGCGGGCTCGATCGGCATCGCACCGTCGGCGAACCTCAATCCCGACCGCAAGCATCCCTCGATGTTCGAGCCGGTGCACGGCTCGGCGCCCGACATCGCAGGCAAGGGCATCGCCAACCCGATCGGCCAGATCTGGTCGGGCGCGATGATGCTCGAGCATCTCGGCCACAAGGACGCGGCGGACGCGATCGTGAAGGCGATCGAGGACGTGCTTGGCGGCGGCGGCCCCCGCACCCGCGACATCGGCGGCCAGGCGACGACGGTTGATCTCGGCAAGGCAGTAGCGGAGGCGCTTCGATGATCGATGCTTACACGGCGGCAACCAGCAACGGGCTTCGCTGCGCGATCGCGCTCGCCGAGTCCGGGCTCCGCCACACCATCCACAAGATCGACCTCTCGAAGGGCGACCAGAAGACGCCGAAGTTCCTGAAGATGAACCCGGCCGGACAGATCCCGGTGATCGTCGACAACGACGTCGCCGACGGGCCGCTGACACTCATCGAGTCGACCGCGATCCTGATCTACGTCGCCGAGAAGAGCGGCAAGCTGCTGCCGGCCGGCGCCGGTCCGCGCGCGCACGTGTTCGAGGCGCTGGCGACCGCGATGACCGACGTCTATGCGCCCTTCAACGCCCTCTTCCACATCCAGGACGACTTCCCCGGCAAGGTGCCGGACGAGGTCATCGCCGACTTCGACGCGCGCATCCGCGCGGCGCTGACCCGTCTCGACGGCAAGCTCGCCAAGTCCGAATGGATCGCCGGCGACTTCTCGATCGCCGACATCGCGCTCTACTGCAACGTCTGGCGGCTCAAGACCGCGCTCAACCGTACCTTCCCGGACCTCGCCAACCTGCAGCGCTGGTTCACGGCGATCGCCAACCGGCCCGGCGTGCAGCTCGGCACCTCCCTCAAGGGGCGGCCGTGACCGACCGCTTCTTCGAGGACTTCAAGGCCGGCGACACCTTCGTCACCGGCGGCGTGACGCTGACGGAGTCGATGATCCTCGATTTCGCCCTCACCTACGATCCGCAGCCCTTCCACATCGACGTGACCGCGGCGAAGGCCGGGCCGTTCGGCGGGCTGATCGCGTCGGGCTTCCAGACCCTCGCGCTGGGCTTCCGCCAGGTGCTCGACCTCGGCGTGCTCAAGGGCGGATCGATGGGATCGCCGGGCCTCGACGAGCTCCGCTGGACAAGGCCGGTGCGTCCCGGCGACACGCTGCGCGTGAAGGGCGAGGTGGTGGAAACCAAGCCCTCCTCCTCGAAGACCGACCGCGGCACGGTCCGCATCAAGTATGCCTTCATGACGCAAGCCGACGAGACCGTGCTGACGATGAGCTGCATCCACATCCTGAAACGCCGGCCCGCATGATCGAGGCCGACGTCGTCATCGTCGGCGGCGGATCGGCGGGCTGCGCCTTGGCAGGCCGGCTCAGCGAGGATCCGAAGATCCGTGTGGTCCTGCTCGAGGCCGGCCCGCGCGACACCGACCCCTGGATCCACCTGCCTGTCGGCTACTTCCGCAACATCCTCTCGCCGCTCTCCTGGGGCTTCGAGACCGAGCCGGACCCCGGCATGAACGGCCGCTCGATCGTCTGGCCGCGCGGCAAGGTGCTCGGCGGCTCGTCGTCGATCAACGGGCTCATCTACATCCGCGGCCAAGCCGAGGACTACGACCACTGGCGCCAGCTGGGCAATGCCGGCTGGTCCTTCGCCGACCTGCTGCCCTACTTCAAGCGTGCCGAGAACCAGGAGCGCGGCGCGAGCGAACTCCACGGCGTCGGCGGGCCGCTCGGCGTTTCCGACCTGAGCATGAAGCATCCGCTCTGCGAGGCCTTCGTCAAGGCCGCAGTCGAGGCGGGCTACCCGCTGAACAGGGACTTCAACGGACCAAGCCAGGAAGGCGTCGGCTACTACCAGCTCACCAGCCGCAACGGCGTGAGATCGAGCGCGGCGAACGCCTATCTCCGCCCGGCGAAGCGCCGACCGAACCTCCACGTCGAGACCGACGCGCTCGCGACGAAGGTGCTGATCGAGAACGGCCGCGCCGTCGGTGTCGCCTATCTGCACCACGGCATTCCGGAGGAGGTCCGCGCCCGCGAGGTCGTGCTCGCCGGCGGCGCGATCAATTCCCCGCAGCTGCTTCAGCTCTCCGGCATCGGGCCGGCCGAGCACCTGAAGGAGCACGGCATCGACGTGGTGGCGGATCTGCCCGGCGTCGGCGGCAACCTTCAGGACCACTACCAGATCCGCGTCATCTGGCGCTGCACCCAGCCGATCACCCACAACGAGACGCGCCACAGCCTCTGGCGCCAGGCGAAGGTCGGGATGGAGTGGCTCTTCAAGCGCTCAGGCGCGGCGACCATCGGCGCCGGCGAGGCCGGCCTCTTCTGCAAGAGCCGGCCGGAGGTCGCGACCGCCGACCTGCAGTACCACTTCATGCCGGTCAGCTTCGAGCGCTCGCCCGACGGCAACTCGATCCTCATTCACGACTGGCCGGGCTTCAACAACACCGTCAACCAGTCGCGGCCCGAGAGCCGCGGCTGGATCCGCCTCAAGTCGGACAATCCACGCCACCATCCGGCGATCCAGCCGAACTACCTCTCCGCCGAGACCGACCGTCGCGCGATCGTCGCCGGCGTGCGCATCGCGCGCCGCATCGGCGAGATGCCGGCGATGCGGGCCTTCACCGGTGCGGAGTACGCGCCGGGTGCCGACGTCACGACCGACGACGAGATCCTGGACTACTGCCGTGCCAAGGGCGGGACGATCTACCACCCGGTCGGCACCTGCCGGATGGGCCCCGACGGCGACCGCAACGCGGTCGTCGACGCCGAGCTTCGCGTGCGCGGCATCCGGGGACTGCGCGTCGCCGATGCCTCGATCATGCCGACCCTGGTCTCGGGGAATACGAACGCCGCCGCGATCATGATCGGCGAGAAGGCCTCGGACCTCGTCCGCGCCAGCCTGGGCTAGGCGGCGTTCCTCGTCGGCCCGGCGAGGCGGCGAATGATCCGCCAGGTAACCTCCGCGATTTCAGCGGCGGTCAATGCGCGCGTGTGACGTGTAACCGAGCGCCAGACGGCGGCTTCCACGTCCAGCCGACGCGCGCCGGGAGCCAGGCGCGCGAGGTCGCGCAGCACCTTCTCGAAGACGTCGCGGTCGATGTCGGCGTTCGGGGATAGACGCATCACGCAAGGTCCGTCGTTCCCGCGATAGAAAGGTTTGGGCCCGACCGTCATTTCGCGAGTCGGAACAGCATCTCCTTGCAACGAAACGCGCGGAACCGAACAATGCCAGCCCGGGGATGGCCCCGAGCAGGGAGAGGGAATCCATGACACGACATCTCGGCCGTCTGAAGGCGGCGCTCGCGGGCGCGACCATGCTCGCCGCCGCTTCCGTACCGGCGACGGCGGAAACCGTCATCAAGTACGTGCCCGACGCGGACCTTCGCGTCCTCGATCCGATCTTCACCACCGCCGGCACGACGCTGAACCACGGCGTCATGATCTATGACTTCCTGATCGCGCCGGACGGCAAGAACACGCCGCAGCCGCAGATGCTGGAGAGCTGGAACGCCAGTCCCGACGGGCTGACCTACACCTTCAAGCTGCGCGCCGGCCTCAAGTTCCACGACGGCACCGCGGTGACGGCGGCCGACGCCGTGAAGTCGCTCGACCGCTGGGGCGCCAAGGTTCCGTCCGGACGCGACACCTATTCCCGCATCGCCGAGACCAAGGCGACCGGCAGGGACACCTTCGAGATCAAGCTCAAGCAGAAGTTTCCGCGGCTGATCGCATTCCTCTCCGAGCCGATCAACCCGCCCTTCATCATGCGCGAGGTCGACGCCAAGACCGATCCGAACACCGCCATCACCTCCGCGGTCGGCTCGGGCCCGTTCAAGTTCGTGCGCGAGGAGTGGATCCCCGGATCGCGCGTCGTCTACGCCAAGAACCCCGACTACGTGCCGCGCGCCGAGAAGGCCGAGCACATGGCCGGCGGCAAGGTGGTCAAGGTCGACGGCGTCGAGTGGGTGATCCTGCCCGATCCGATGGTGGCGGCGAACGCGGTCGGCACCGGCGAGGTCGACTACCTCGAGAACCCGCTGCTCGACATGCTGCCGACGCTCCGGAAGAACCCGAACGTCGTGGTGCAGGTGGTCAATCCGCTCGGCTACCAGATGATCCTCAGGCCCAACCACCTGGTGCCGCCCTTCGACAACCCGAAGGTCCGCCAGGCTCTGCTCTACGCCGTCGACCAGCAGGCTTACCTGGACGCCGCCGTCGGCGACAAGTCGTTGCAGCGCCCGTGCTGGGCGGTGCTCATCTGCGGCGGCCCGTACGAGACCACCGCCGGCCTCGGCGACTGGACCAAGCCGGGCGCCATGGACAAGGCGAAGCAGCTCCTCAAGGAGTCGGGCTACAAGGGCGAGCGCGTCGTCGTCATGCATCCGACCGACCAGACCGTGATCGGCGCGATGACGATGGTCACCGCCAATCGCCTGAAGGAAGCAGGCTTCAACGTCGACCTGCAGTCGACCGACTGGGCCTCGCTGATCTCGCGCCGGCCGATCAAGGAGTCGCCGGAGGCGAACCGCGGCGGGTGGAACATCTTCCACACCTGGGGATTCGCCGGGTCCCTGATGGAGCCGCTGTCGAGCTCGTTCATCGCGTCCCCTTGCGACGGCAAGAACTGGTTCGGCTGGGCCTGCGACGAGGAACTCGAGAAGATCCGCACCGTCGACTTCGAGAACGTCACCTCGCCCGAGCAGGGCAAGCAGGTCGCGGACCGCTACCAGACCCGCTTCTACCAGTCGGTGCCGCTGGTGCCGCTGGGCCAGTTCACCCAGCCGGTCGTCTACCGGAAGAACATCGCCGGCGTGCTGACCGGCACCCGCGTGGTGCTGTGGAACCTCGAGAAGAAGAAATAGCCCTCAAATGCGAAGCGCCCCGGAGATGCTCCGGGGCGCTTTCTCGAAACTCTCTTTCAGGACGTCAGGCGAAGATATCGACGTTCTGGCCGCGGCCCGACTCCGCCGGCGGCGGCGGGGGTGGCGGCGGTTCCTGCGGCGCGGCGCGCGCGGCTTCTTCCTTGCCCTTCTCGGCAACGGTCGGCTGCGGCGGCGTCTGAACGGGCTCCAGCGGACGCTGGCTGATGGACTCGATCGCCATTGTTCCCCTCCCCAAGGGCGGCGCCAGTCTACGCGGCGGACGTGCTCCTGTCGCCCGCAAATGAGGCGTTTCGCGCCAAGCACTTAGGTCGCGGGACTCCCCTCGGCGGCGCTAGGATGGCGGCCTTGCAGGGAGCCTCCAGATGAAGATCACCGACGTTGAAAGCATCATGCTGCGCCTGCCCGTCGTCCGCGAGATCGGCGATGGCTGCCAGCACCTCCTGATCATCCGGGTCCATACCGACGAAGGCATCACCGGTATCGGCGAGGCCCACAGCAATCCGGTCGTCTCCAAGGCGGTGCTCGACTCGCCCATGTGCTCGGTCTCGGCGAGCGGCATCAAGCGCCTGCTGATCGGCGAGGACCCGCGCGACATCAACCGGCTCTACGACAAGCTCTACAAGAAGAGCGTCACCTATGGCCGCCGCGGCGCCGTCATGCACGTGATCAGCGGCATCGAGCTGGCGCTCTGGGACATCCTCGGCAAGTCGGTCGGCCAGCCGGTGCACCGCCTGCTCGGCGGCGCGCGCAAGTTCGAGTTCGCGGCCTACGCCAGCGACCTCTCGCCCGATACGGCGAAGGGCGCGGTCAAGCTGGCCGAAAAGCACGTCAAGAACGGCTACAAGGCGCTCAAGCTCGGCTGGGGCGGCCTCGGCGGCAACCGCAAGTCGGACGCCAAGCTGGTCGGCGACGTGCGGAAGGCGATCGGGCCCGAGCCCGACATCATGCTCGACATGGGCTTCCCGGTTCCCCTGGACGACGCCCTCTGGTTGGGCCGCGCGCTCGCCGAGCACGACACCTATTTCCTGGAAGAGCCGCTGTCGCCCGACGACATGCATGGCTGGGCCAAGCTGACCGCCGCCTCGCCGACGCCGATCGCGACCGGCGAGAAAGAGACGACGCTCTACCCCTATCTCGACCTGATGGAACGCGGCGGCCTTCGGATCATCCAGCCCGACGTGGCGCGCGTCGGCGGCATCTCCGAGACGCTGCGCATCGCCACCCACGCAGAGGCGCGCGGCGTGCGCGTGATCCCGCATTGCTGGTCGACCGACATCCTGGTCGCCGCGACCCTGCACGTGATCTCGACGCTCCGCGATTGCCCCTATCTCGAATACAACGTGATGGACAATCCCCTCCGCACCCACCTCCTGAAGGATCCGATCCGGCCGAAGAACGGCATGGTCAAGGTGCCGGACAAGCCGGGCCTCGGCATCGAGCTCGACGAGAAGACGCTGAAGAAGTACCGCTGGGAAGGCTGAGCTAGCTTTCCGCAGGGCGGTCGGCGGCCGCGACCCAGAAGCCGACCGCGCCGACCACGGCGGCGCCGATCATGATCCAGAGCACGGCATCGTAGCCGCCGAAGACCTGCCACATCGCGGCCATGGCCAGCGGCGCGGCCGTCCGCGGCAGCATGATGATGGTCATCAGCGCGCCCGAGATCTGGCCGTAGCCGCGCGTGCCCAAGATCTCGGCGATCCCGACGATGCGCACGATGATCAGCAGCCCGTTGGTGACGCCCGACAGCAGCGCGTAAGCCGCGAGCCCGGGGAAGCCGAAAGACGGCCCGACCAGCAGCAGCAGGAGGACGAGCGGCAGCACCGGCGCTGCCGCGCTTCCGAGCGTCCGCATAGACACGCGCTCGCCGAAGAAGTGCAGCACCAGTCGGCCGGACACCTGCGCCGGCCCATAGAGCGCCAGCATCGCCACGATCGCATCGAGCGGCTGCCCCTTCTCCTGCAGCATCGGGATGATGTGATAGGTGAGCCCAGAAAACGCGAAGGTCTGCACGCTGAAGCAGACGACCAGGCCCCAGAAGGCGCGACGGCGGAGCGCTGCGCGGAGCGGCGACGGTCCTGCATCGGCGACGGCGTCCTTCACGCCGGCCCGCTCGGTGCCGCGAGTTCCCTTGAGGAAGACCGCGTTGAGGGTCCCGGCGATCGCCAGATAGACCAGGCCGAGGATGACCAGAGCCGTCCGCCAGCCGTACCAGCCGATCAGCAGGTTCATCAGCGGAATGAACGCGGTCGAGGAGAGGCCGGTGACGAAGGCGACATAGGTGATCGCGCGGCGATAGTCGCGGACGTTCACGGTCAGCACGGCGAAGACCGGCTCGCCCATCGTCATCGCGATCGCGAGCCCGAGGCCGGCCCAGAGCAGGTAGAACGCCGGCAGCGTCTCGACGGTCGACCACGCGACGAGCAGGCCCGCGGCCAGGACTGCGCCTGCCGTCATCAGCAGGTGGCCGCCATAGCGGTCGATGCAGTAGCCGACGGGGAACGAGGCAACGGCGGTGGTGAGGAGCCCGACGGTCAGTGCGCCGTTGAGGTCGGTCTTCGACCAGCCGAGCTCGGCTTCCATCGGTCCGACGAGCAGCGAGAACGAGAAATAGAGGACGCCCCAGCCCGCCATCTGGCTGACGGCGAAGGCCCAGACGAACGGGCTCGACGGCGCGTAGCGCCGGATTTCGGCCGCGGTCATGGAGCCATCCTCCTCACCTCTTCAGTATCTCCGATTCCGAGGTATGGTTGGGCAACGAAGGAGGCGTGATGCTCGACGTCGCGATCGCCGGAGCCGGCATCGGCGGACTAACCGCCGCCCTCAGCCTGGCAAAGGCGGGGCTCTCCGTTCGGGTCTTCGAGTCGGTCAAGGAGATCCGTCCGCTCGGCGTCGGCATCAACCTGCTGCCGCATTCGGTCCGCCACCTGTTCGAACTCGGCCTCCAGCCTGCGCTGGACGCGACCGGCATCCGCACCTCGGAGCTTCGCTACACCACCAAGCGCGGCGAGGTCATCTGGCGCGAACCGCGCGGACTCGATGCGGGCTATCGCTGGCCGCAGTTCTCGATCCATCGCGGGCGTCTCCAGGGCCTGTTGCTCGACGCGGTACGGGAGCGGTTGGGTGAGGATGCGGTGCTGCTCGACTGTCCTGCGAAGGCGGTCGAGGCACGCGGCGATCGGGCGATCCTTGTCGCCGGCAGGGGCGACATCGAGGCGAGGCTGGTGATCGCCGCCGACGGCATCCACTCGGCGCTCCGCGCGCGGCACTATCCCGACGAGGGGCCGCCGATCTGGAACGGCGCGATCCTCTGGCGCGCAACGACCGAAGCGGTTCCTTACCTCGACGGCCGCACCATGTGCATGTGCGGACACGAGAAGCAGAAGTTCGTCTGCTATCCGATCTCGCCGGCCGGTGCGGACGGCCGCGCCACGATCAACTGGATCGCCGAGCGCCGCTATCCGACCGACCGCGCCTGGCGACGCGAAGACTGGAACCGCCCGGGCAATCTGGACGAGTTCCTGCCGGCTTTCGCCGACTGGCGCTTTCCCTGGCTCGATGTACCGTCCCTGATCGAGGCCGCACCCGTCGTCTACGAGTACCCGATGGTCGATCGCGAGCCGCTGCCGCGCTGGACATTCGGGCGGACGACCCTGCTCGGCGACGCCGCGCATCCGATGTACCCGATCGGCTCCAACGGCGCCTCGCAGGCGATCCTCGATGCGCGCGCCCTGGCCGATGCGATGATGCGCCATGGACCGACGCCGGAAGCGCTCGCCGTCTACGAGGCCGAGCGTCGGCCCCGGACCAGCGGCATCGTGCTGGCCAACCGCAAGAACGGACCCGAACAGGTGATGCAGATCGTCGAGCAGCGCGCACCCGGCGGCTTCTCAGATCTGAACGCGGTCGTCTCGAACGACGAGCTCGCAACCATCGCGTCCACCTACAAGAAGCTTGCGGGCTTCGATCCTTCAGTTCTCAACGCCGAGCCCGACCTCTACCGGTGACATGACGGTGACCGGTGCTGCGCATCGTTGCGTCGCACCGGAGACTCGTGAGACCATCTGCTCACGTCGAAAATCGAACTGACGGACGAGCGGCACTGCCGCGGGGGGCGTCCGAACGAGCCACGCAGCGCGCCGGCCGATCGGTGCCGCGTGGACTTTCACCGGACCACGAAGGAGAAGCCCCCATGACCGAAAAGCTCACGCCCGAGAAGACCGCGACCGACAAGCCGATGAAGGTCTTTGCGAACCCTTACAAGAACGAGGGGAGTTCGCGATCGCCCGAAGACGTGGCGAAGGCGATGCTTCAGGCGCCCGACGTCGCGACGATCCTCAACAATCAGCGTTGCGCCTTCGAGGCGGTGAGTGCCGCGACCGAGAAGCTTCTCGAAGGCGCCACCGAGATTTCGCGCAAGCAGCTGGCGCTGCAGAGCACGTTGATGCGCCAAGCCTTCCGCAGCACGCTCGACTACTGGAAATCCGACGGTAGGCCGGAAGAGCGGCCCGAGGTCGGCACCGACATTGCCTTCGAGGCGATGCGCGACATCGCCTCGACCGCGCTCAAGTGCAATCTGGAGGCGCTCTCCGCCTTCAGCGATCGGATCCGACGGATGGAGCCGCCCCGAGCGGCCGAGCAATCGCCTCCTGCCCAGGCGGCGGATTGATCGAGGGAAACTTGGGGCGAGGGATGACCGAATCCGTCCCTCGCTTCCTTTTTCACCAGCCGTTGCAGCGCGGCCAGACAGCGACGACCTCGTCCGAACCATCGATCACGTGATAGCGGTCATAGGCGGCCGAGGTGATACAGGCGTGGTTCGGGATCACGCGCACGCGCGCGCCGACCGGAAGCCTGTCGAAGGGAAGCGGCGTCCGCCCCTCGACCATGCCGTGTTCCTGATGGACCCCCACCACCGTCACGTCGCCGAGGCCGAGCTCTCCCGACAGATCGGCGACGCGGCCGAACCCGACGTCATGCGGCGTGTTCGCGGTCGAACGGTCCTTCGAGAGCGCCAGGAAACCGGCATCGATGAGCACCCGGTTCTCCGGCCGGCGCTGGCCGATCACCGAAGAAATCACCGAGACCGCGATGTCTGCGGGACCGCAGCTGCCGATCTCGGACTGGAACAGGTCGCCAAACATGTAGACGCCGCAGCGGACCTCGGTGACGCCGTCGTAGCTTTTGCCGTGGAGCGCGGTCGGGGTCGAGCCGATGCTGACCGTACCGCAGGGGAGTCCTGCCACCTTCAGACGCTCGGACGCACGGACGCCGGTCGCGCGCTCGGTCTCCGCGACCTCGGCGACGGCTTCCAGGGAGCGGCAGGCATAGGAATGCCCGGCGTGGACCATGACGCCAGCGAGCCGCGATCCCGGTCCGGCATGCAGCGCGCCCGCAATGGCGAGCAGCGCATCCGACTCGACCGGAACTCCGCTCCGCTTCTCCCCGCAATCGACCTCGACCAGGACATTGAAGGTGACTCCGAGATCCCCGCCGCGGGCAGCAATGGTCTTCGCCGCTTCGAGGTCGTCGGTGATGATCGTGAGATCGGCGCCGGACTTCATCAGCGCCGCCGCCTGATCGAGCCTTCCGGGCGCGATGCAGACCGCATAGAGGATGTCCTTGAACCCGTGGGCGGCGAAGTGCTCGGCCTCCTTGAGCGTCGAGACCGTGATTCCGCCGAAATGGCCCGAGACGGCCATGCGCGCGACGTCGACCGACTTCGACGTCTTGAGATGTGGGCGCAGGCGCACGCCGAGCTTCTTGTAGCGCTCGGTCATCGCCTGGATGTTGTGGCGGAGGCGCGCGCGGTCGAGGACGAGCGCGGGGGTCGGAATGTCGGCGAGGCGCATGGAACTCTCGGGGAGAAGGACGGAAAGGGTGACCCCTTGATATCCGACTAGTCCGTCACTTTCCAATAGGCGAGGCGCTTCGGCCGGGTGACGGCACCGAGCTTCTCGTAGAAGGCCCGGGCCTGATGGTTGTCGGCCTCCAGCTCCCACTTGATCATCGTACCCCGCGCCCGGCCGATGTCGCGGAGCCGCATCATCATCGCCGTGCCGACGCCCCGGCCCCGGAACGGCGCCCGCACGAAGACGTCGTCGATCGCGACCCTGGTGGTGCCGCGCCAGGCGGCATAGGGCTCGGTATAGGTGACGTAGCCAGCGATCTCGCCGTCGACCTCGGCGATCACCGTGTGGAAGCGCGGGCGCTCCCCGAAGCCGTCGCGGAGCAGGCTCGTCTCGGTCGCGATCAGCGCGTCCGAGAGGCCGTCATGCCGGGCCAGGTCCCGCATCATCTCGAGCAGGGCCGGCACGTCGGCGGCGACGGCATCTCGGATCGTGATCGCGTTCATCCGGCGAGGAGCGCGCGGGCGATCTCTTCCCACTCCTCGTTGAGCGTGCCCTTGTGGACCGGCTGCTTGGCCCGCCGGTACCAGTAGCCGGCATTGGCGAGGTCGCCCTCCTTGCGGTGCAGGTAGGCGTGGACCCAGTCGCCCTGGCTGTCCTCCTGCGACTGCGCACACTCATGCGCCCGGTCCCAATCGCCCTTGGCGTCCCAGAGCAGTCCCTGCAACGCCGGCGAGAGATCGGCAGGGGGCTCCTTCCTTCGGGCAAGCGCCTTGAACGCGGACAGATCCATTCAATCCTCCAGCGCGACGAAATCGAGCGCCTGGTGAGCGGTGCGCCGCACGTGCTTGCGCTTCAGCGGCGCGTTGAGGAAGCGGTTCAGCGATGCCAGGACCGTCGCCTCGGTCTCCGCCGGCAAACCTGCCGCCACCTCCTCGCGCACGGCAAGGAACGTCTTGAGGTAGTGCGCGGCGAGGATGTATCGGTCCTCCCCGTGGTCGGCGATGCGGGAGATGCAGCCCGCGTAGAACGCATCGCGGTCCCGCACCCGCCAATCCCCATCGGGTTCGGGCGACGTGAAGCCGGCGTTGCGGCCGGTGAAGCAGGCGATCTGGAGGAGGCCGGCAGGCCACAGCTCCGGGTACTTTGCGCATTGCTGGCGCACCGCATTGGCGAATGTCAGTCCGTGGGTGAAGTCGAGCCAGCCGACGTTCTGGGCGATCGAGGTGTCGGTGCGCGAGGCCCAACGCGTATCGAACAGAAGCATGTCGGTCGCGGCCGCCTCGAGCAGCGCCGGATAGAGCGTGTCCGGTGCCGCCTTGCCGGCGGCATCGACCACCGCACCGAGCGTGTCCTTCACGGGCTTTCCGCGAAATGCCGTCGGATCGGCGCCGCCGCCCCTGCCCCATGGCGGAAACGACTTCAGCGCAGGGGCATAAGCCCTGAACTCGGGGATCAGATCCTCCCGCGATGCGGCAACCAGCGACCGGACCAGCGCCAGCAACAGCGGCAACACGACCGAGCGGCCGAGTCGCCGGATCAGCCGCCCGGTATGCACGACGTAGATCAGCGAATGGCCGAAGTCCGCGTAGTGGCGGAGCGCGGCGGTGGAGAGCGCGCGCTCGAGGTCAGCGAACCCGAGACCCGCGGAGAGCGCGCCACGGACGCGCGCGACCGCACCTGCTTCGTCTTCGGCTTCCAGCGCCGAGAGAAAGGCCGGCTCGTCCCAGGGCGCGCTCGCTTCTGCGAAAGCGTAGGCCGGCTCGTTCGCGGTTTCCCAGGCCATGTAGCCGATCGTCTCCAGCAGACAGATCAGGCGCGTCTCAGGGTCGTTGGACTCGTCGTGCAGGCGGAGCCAGCCGGCCGCGGACGGATAGGCATGCGTGGTGCCGAATTCGAGCTTGTCGTGCGACCACTGGATCGCCTGCGCGACGGCCGTCACCGGATCGCCGCCGGCCTTGGCGAAGCGCGCCAGCTCACGGGCGATGCGGTCGTAGGAGTCGTCGTCGAAGGCCTCGCGCAGGCTGGCGAGCGAACTGGCCTGGCGCTCGGCCGCCGGCGGCTCGACGATCTCGATCCAGACGGCGCCGTCCTCGACTTTCGTCGGATAAATGCGCAGCCCGTCCCCGCCGGTCATGTTGGCGCCGGTCTTCAGGTCGAACTTCCAGTTATGCCAATTGCAGGTCAGCACGCAGGCGCCGTCGAGGCTGCCCTCCTTCAACGGATATCCTTCATGCGGGCAGCGGTTGTTGCAGGCGAGAACGCCATCCGCCGTCCGGAACAAAGCGATCTGCCGCCCGCCGATCTTCGCGACCACGCGGCCGTCGCGCTTCAGGCGATCGAGTGACGCCGCTTTCTCCCAGGCCATGGCGGTCTCCTGCGTCGAGATCACCATTCCAGGCCCAGCGATCTAATTAGTCAAGCAACTGCTTTTCAAATAACGCCGTCCATGCTACGCGTTCGGACGATGTCCGAAGGCTCGGCCGACCGCATCCTGTTCCTGCTCAAGACGCGAGCGCCCCTGACCGCGGGCGACCTCGCGCGAGATCTCGGCATCACGGCGATGGGCGTGCGCCAGCACCTGGCTCGGCTGGAGGCCGACGGCCTTGTCGCCTTCGCCGACGAGCGCCGCAGCGTCGGGCGGCCCAAGCGGTGCTGGCGCCTGTCAGAGAAGGCCGAGGCGCGATTCCCCGACACCCATGCCCAGGTCGCGGCCGAATTGATCGGTGGCATAGACCGGCTGTTCGGCACGGAGGGCCTCGACCGGCTGATCGCCCTCCGCGAAGCCGAGATGACGGCGCGCTATCGCCTCGCCCTGGACGAAGCGGGCCCCCTCGCGGGGAAACTGAAACGGCTGGCCGAGCTGCGCCAGGCCGAGGGCTACATGGCGGCAATCGAGACGCAGAAGGACGGCAGCTACGTGCTGGTCGAGAACCACTGTCCGATCTGCGCGGCCGCGAGGGCCTGCCAGGGTTTCTGCCGATCGGAACTGTCGATGTTCCAGACGCTGCTCGCCGGCTGCACGGTCGAGCGGATCGATCACATCCTCGCCGGCGCGCGTCGCTGCGCCTACAGGATCACGCCCGGCGCGACGTCTTCTCGGCCTTTTTCGCGGCATCGTCGCTCCGCCGATCCGGGCCGTTGAACGGCAGCACGCGGCGGCGGCGGTCCGGGCCGAAATACCCGTTTGCGCGGATGAACGGACGCGGTGCGTCGATGATCGCATTGATGCGCGCACAGAGAGCCTTGACCGAAACAGGCTTCGCCATGAACTCGGTGACGCCGGCGTCGCGCGCCTGCAGTACCCGAGCGCGTTCGGTATGGCCGCTCAGCATGATGATGGGGACGAACTGATCGGGGCTCTCGGGCGAGGTGCGGATCTGGCGCGTGAGCTCGAGCCCGTCCATGGGCTCCATGTTCCAGTCGAGGATGACGATGTCGACCGCGTGCGCGCCCAGCTGCTTCATCGCCGCGGTGCCGTCGGAAGCCTCGAGGATGGTGCCGACGCCGAGCGCATCCAGGATGTCGCGGACGAGACCGCGCATCGGCTTGTTGTCCTCGGCGATGAGGATGGTCAGCTTGTCGAATGGACTCGCCATTACTTCCTTCCACCCCTACTCGGGCGCACTTCTCTGGGTCGATGCTACGAGCAGATAGGGCGCTTTTTAAATAATCATTTTATACGAATTTTAAGTGGTTTAACCAAATGTAATCCGTCGCGCACCAAAATCCGGCCCGGAAGGTTAATAGTCCGCACCGCTATCCTTTGACGGCGCCTGCCTGGAGCCCGGCGACGACGTAGCGCTGGACGGCGATCACGAAGATCAGCACGGGCGCCAGCTGGATCGTCGCAGCCGCGAACAGAATCCCCCACTCCACGCCGTCAGCGGTGCTCAGCATCTCGGAAATGATCAGGGGCGCGGTCTTCGCTGCCCGCGTGGTGAAGATCAGCGCGAAGATGAACTCGTTCCACGAGAAGACCAGGACGAAGATCGACGAGGCGACGATGCCTTGGGCCGCGAGCGGCAAGATCACGCGCGTAAGGGTCTGCAGCAGGTTGGCGCCATCGACGAAGGCCGCCTCCTCGAGCTCGCGCGGTATCTGCTCGATGAAGGCCCGCATGATCCAGGTGCCGAGGCTGACGAAGAAGGTGGCATAGAGCACGATCAGCAGGATGTGCGTGTCGCTGAATCCCAGCAGGTTCACCACCGGGAAGAGCGGAAGCGTGATGATGATCGGCGGGAACATCCGCACGAAGATCATGAAGAACGCCGAGCCGGTGAGGAACCGGCTCGAATACCGCGCATAGACGTAGCCCGCCATCGAGGTCACCACGACCGTCAGCAACGTGGCGCCGGTGGTGATGATCAGGCTGTTCAGCATGTTCGGATAAAAGGCCGGCCAGAGCTGGCCCAGGCGGCGATAGCTGTCGAGCGTCGGCGTGAAGATGAAGGTCGGCGGCACCGCGAAGATTTCGCGCACGTCCTTGAACGACGACATCACCACTAGGAAGATCGGAAAGCCCGACCAGATCACGGCGATCGCGATCAGCAGCAAGCGAACCGTGCGTGCCTTCCAGGTGTCAGCCATGGCGGAACAGCTTCACGTACATGGCGCGGAGATAGGGGAGCGCGATGACGAGCGACAGCAGCAGCAGCATCCAGCCGGTGGCTGACGCCCCGCCGAACTCGTGGTAGCGGAAGGCCTGGCGGTAGAGATAGACGGCCAGCACCTCGGTCATGCGTGCCGGGCCGCCTTCGGTCAGCAGCCAGACCTCCGAGAAGATCCGCATCGCGAAGATGTATCGGAACATCAACGCCACGAAGACCGCGGGCAGGATCAGCCTCAGGGTCACGTGCCAGAACGTCTGCCAGGCCGTCGCGCCGTCGACCTTCGCCGACTCGATCAGCTCGTTCGGGATCGTGGTGACCGCCGCGTAGAGAATCAGGAAGGTGAACGGCAGGTGCTGCCAGATCGCCAGCACGGACACGACCATGAGCGCCGAGAACGGATCGGTCGAATACTCGATCTGGCCGAGCCCGATCGACTTCAGCGCGTAGTTGATCATGCCGACGTCGGGCTCGAGCATGTAGCGCCACATGACCACCGTGGTGACCTCGGTGATCGCATAGGGCGCCAGGATGATCGCGATCACCACGCGCTTGAACGGGACCCAGCCGGCGAGCAGCAAAGCGAGGCCGAGGCCTAGCGCCAGCTCGCCGTAGACCACGACGTTGACCACGATCAAGGTGTTCCAGAACGACCGCCAGAAGATGCGGTCGCCGAGCAGCGTCACATAGTTGGAAAGCCCCACGAACTCCGGCGGCCCGCCGAAGGTCGAATGCGTGAGGCTGAGCCAGCCGACATAGAGCGCCGGCGTGAAGATGAAGACGAGCAGCAGCAGATGGACCGGCGCGACCATCAGGTAGTGGATGGGACGCAGGGTCCACATGCTCTTGGCGATGCTCTCGGTCGGACGGGATCGAAACGAAGCCGGCGGACGCCGGGGCGTCCGCCGGGGAGCCTGGCGGCTTTGGTTACTTCGGCAGCAGCGGCTCGACCCGCTTCTTGAGGTCGGCCATCGCCTGCTCCGGGGTCTTGGATCCCAGCATGGCCTGCTGGATCTCCTCCATGAAGAAGTCCATGGCCTTCTGGGTGTTCTCGAAGCCGGGCACGGTCGACCGCGCGTTCTGCAGAACCGCCGCCTCGTCGTCGGCGTAAGGCACCAGCTTGCGCACGCCCTCGTCCTTGTAGGCCGAGATGCGCACCGGGCCGTTGCCGTTGATCGCCTGGGCGATCGTCGCCTTCTTCGACGACAGCTCCTTGATCAGCGACCAGGCGAGCTGCTTGTTCTTCGAGTTGGCCGGGATCGCCATCGCCCAGACCGAGGTCTTTGCGGGCGCGATGCCACCGCCCGATCCCGGGATCGTCGTCACCTTGAACTCGCCCGGGAATTTGCTCTGCTTGGCGTCGTTGTAGTTGAAGTAGCGGCCGAAGGGCTGGTTGGTCATCGCAGCACGTCCCTGCTGCATCATCGTGATCACCTCTTCGGTTTTGAAGGTGAACACGTTCTTCGGAAGGATGCCCTTCTGGAAGAAGTTGCGGAGCAGGTGCACGACCTTGAGCGAGCCGGGGCTGTCGGCGACGAACTTGTAGTCGGAGGTGATGAAGTCGCCGCCGAAGGCGCGCATCAGGTCGACGACGCCCGAGGGATCGTCGAAGCTGGTGATGTACCCGTGGACGAGCGTGCCGTCGGGTCGCGTGTACTGCAGCTTCTCGGCAAGCTCGAGCAGCTGCTCCATGGTCTTCGGCGGCGCATCGACGCCGCGCTCCTTGAAGTAGACCTGGTTGTAGAGAAGCCCGTGGGTCGCGTGCCGGAACGGGATCGCGATCAGCTTGCCCTTGTGCGTGTGCGCTGTGCGCATGCCGGCCGAGATCTCGTCGAAGTCCTCGATCGGATCCCTCTTCTGGTACTCGCCGAGGTCCTCGAACAGGCGCGCCACCTGCGGGCCCGAGTAACGCTCGAGAATGAAGGCGATGTCGACGGTGCCGCTGGAAAGGCTCGCCTCGCGGTAGACGCGCTCATGCACAGCCTCGACGCCGAAGGTCAGCCACTCGGTGCCGACGCCGTTCTTCTTCGACCATTCGGCAGAGCTGTCGCCGCCCTTCTCACCGGTGACCGCCGACTTGTGGACCGCATGGCCCATGATCACGAGCTTCTCGGGCTTGGCCTGGGCAAAGGCGGACGACGAGGCGACGGCCAGGGCCGCCGCGGCGACTGTGCCGAGAATGCGGTGCTTCCAAGTGCGCATGGATCCTCCCGATGGCAGATCGAGGGTTTTTCCCTCTGGTCGCCCTTCTTCCGGGAAGATTACAAATTTGTCAACCTAAACAACAAGCTATTCAGGAAGCTCGAACCGTTCAGACATCCTGGCGCTGGAAGATGTACTGGCGTGCGTTGCCGACATGGGCTTCCATTTCCGTCCGGGCTCGGGGCGCGTCGCGGGCGGCGATCGCGCGGTAGATGCTTTCGTGCTCGAGCCAGACCGAGCGCATCCGCTTCACCGGATCCTCGATGCCGTTGTTGCGGACTGCGATGCGCCCGACTCCGACCAGGTTCGGGATCGCCTCGAGCGTGGTCACGATGTAGGGGTTCTGGGTGGCCCGCGCGACGGCGCGGTGGAAGGCGAAGTTGAGATCCGAGCCGATATGCGGGTTCGCCTCGGCGATCGCCGTCTCGGCATCGCTCAGCGACTTCTCGATATCCGCCAGCGTCTCCCTGGTATGGCGCTCGGCCGCGAGATAGGCCGACTGTCCCTCGACGACGATCCGGAACTCGTAGAAGGCCTGCATGTCGGCGACGCTGCGGACCGGCTGGTAGATCAGGGAGCCCGCTTCCGGCCCGCGCTCGACAAAGGTGCCCGATCCCTGCTGGGAGCGGACGATGCCTTCGTCGCGGAGCCGCGCCAACGCCTCGCGGATCACGGGTCGCGACACGGCGAAGCGGGTCGCCAGCTCGTTCTCTGTCGGAAGCTTGCAGTGCCTCGGGTATTCGCCGCGGACAATCAGGCGCAGGATCTGGTCGTAGACGACGTCGCCGAGCTTCGGACGGTTGCGTCCGTCGGCAGGCGGCAGAGCGAAAGGAGAAGCGGACATCATCTGCGTCCGCGGGTGTATCACGGGCGGCCCCGTGCCGTCACCGTCACGCCAGGGTCCCTGCCTCGCTACTCCGGGCGTGTTCCACGCGTGCAGAGGCGGTGCATGCGCCGGCGACCCTGGCCGGCGAAACTGTCGCGTCGATGCATGGTGCAGCGATTGTCCCAGATGATCAGGTCGCCGACCTGCCACTCCTGCGCCCAAGTGTTCTCGGGCATCGCCGCATAGGACCAGAGCTCGTCGCAGAGCGCCTCGCTCTTCGCCAGCGGCAGGCCCGGGATATAGGCGCCGAAACGACGGCCGAGGAACAGGGCCTTGCGGCCGGTGACCGGATGGGTGCGGACGATCGGGTGAATCGGCCCCGGCATCTCGCGCACGTCGTTGGTTTCGATGTCCTTGTAGCCGGGCCGCGTGCCGCCCTGGGCATTGTGGCTCGCCTGGTGCTTCATCTTGAGCTTGGCGACGCGCTCCTTGAGCGCATCGGGCATCGCCTCATAGGCCTTGTACATGTTGGCGAACCAGGTATTGCCGCCCGCCGCCGGCACTTCGCGCGCCATCAGCATCGTGTACTCGGACGGATAGTCCGTGAACGCCAGGTCGGTATGCCAGTTGAGCTCGCCGTCGCCGTGCTCGCCGATCGCCTCGCCGTTCTCCTTGACGTTCGAGATGATCGTCATCGCCGGCGACTCGATCGAGTAGACCTTGCGCGAGCGGGTATAGTCAGGAGACGGCTGCAGCGTGCCGAGACGCTCCGCCATGCGCGTGAAGGCGAGATCGTCGAGTTGATATCCGCGGAATCGAAGCACCAGGTGATCGCGCACCGCCTGCTTGATCGTCGCCTCGTCGGCGGCGGACAGCGGGTCGAGGGAGCCCCCGGTGACCTCGGCGCCAAGCGCCCCCAGCGGACGGATGCGGAGACGGGTCGCTTCGCTGACGAGGGTCATGGCGCGCACTTTCCAGCAGGAATCGGGCACACCTCGATGCGGGGCCCGAGAGCCCTTCTCGCAACTGTCCGAAATAATGTCAACCTTGTAAAAAACGCGAACGAATATTTCGCCCCGCTCAGGAGCCGAACCCTATGCGGATGCGACGGTTGTGCCGGCCCTTGTTCTCGACCTTGAGGATCCGGATCGGCCGCGAGTTGCCGGTCGAGGCGAGATGCGTGCCCCCGCAGGCCTGGCGATCGAGCCCGACGATTTCCACGATCCGGACCTTGCCATCCTCGGTCGGCGGCGGCGTCACCGAGCGCGAGCGCAGGAGCCCCTTCTCTTCCTGTGCCGCCTCGAAGTCGACGTAGAAGGTCTCGACCTTCAGGTCCTGGCGGATCGCGTCGTTGATCTGCGGCTCGAACGCGCGGAGCTTGTCGTTGTCGGCGCCGGGCAGATCGACGTCGATGCGCGCGGTGCCGTCGTCGTTCATCTGCGCGCCGGTGACCAGGGCCCCGTCGAATCCCTGGAAGGCGAGCGCGTTGACGATATGGAGCGCCGTGTGCAGCTCGCGCTGCATCTGGCGGAATACCGGATCGACCGCGACTTCGATCGTGCCTGAGACCTCGACCGGCGCGGCCAGCAGATGCCAGAGATGTCCCTCGGCCATGTCGAAGCCGGAGACCGCGACCTCGCCGCCGCTCCAGCGAAGCGCTCCACGGTCGGCAAGCTGGCCGCCGCCGCCGGGATAGAAGGGCGACTGCGCAAGCCTGACCCGACCGGGTCGGGCCTCGACGATCTCGCTCTCGATCGTCAGCGTCTCGGGATTCTCGTGACAGAAATAGCGGGCCATGGCCGTACCATGCCCGACTTCCCGACGCTGCTATTGGTTGAAATTGCGGCCGGCGCGGACGAACTGCAGCGGCGTCACGCCGTAGGACTGTTTCAGGTGCTTGGTCAGCGCGCTCTGATCGTAGAAGCCGGCGATGGCCGCGGCCTCCGCGATCGCCATGCCGGACCTGAGCGCGTCCATCGCCCGCTTGAGCCTAAGCTGCACGAGATAGGCATGCGGCGTGAGCCCGGTCGCCCGCTTGAAGAGCGCTATCAATTGGAACGACGAAAGGTCCGCGGCCTCGCTCAGGGCCTCGAGGCTCAGCGGCGCTTCCGGCTTGTCGTGCATCATCTGGAATACGCGGTCGAGCCGCGCCCGCTCACGCGGGGGCTCGAGCCGGTTGGGGCACGCGATACCGTGGCGGCACGCCAGCGCACCGAAGCTCGCCAGCAGCAGCTCTCGGGTGCGCAAGGCGTCGACGCCCCAATCCAGCGCCTGATGCACGTCGAGGAAGCCTCGGATCAGATCGGCATCGGTGAACAGGTTGAAGGCGAAATGCGGCGGCGCCGCGAGGCCCAGCATCGCCTCCAGCCCCCGGACCGCGTCGGGCCCGATATTGAGCGAGCGATAGCGCCAGTGGCGACTTCGCCCCATGCGTCCCCAGTGCGGCTCGCCCGGGTTGAAGACGAGAAGCGCGGACGGATGGGCTTCGCCGGTCGTGCCGCGGCTGGTGAACTCCGCCCCGCCCTTCTCCGTCACCGCGATGACGAAACCGTCATGGGCGTGCGGGGCGTAGTCATGGTCGGTGAAGTCAGCCTGGAAGCAGCTAAGCCCCTCGAAATGCGGGTCTTCCCAATATCGCGTCCGATTGAGCGGGTCGCTTCGGGCCACAACGCTTCCTTAAGCACTGACCCCCTAAGAATGGCCTCGCCGGGATGTTTCGTGGCGAAAAATTTGAGGTTGACGTCAGTATTTTCACAAAAGATAAATAAAATACGCTTTAAATGATCGTCGAGGCCGTTGGGTCGTTTCTAAACTAACTCTCCGTTTATCGTTCCAGGGGGATCGTGCCGGTGTCAGGGTTGGGGTTGAAGCAGTCGGCGCGCGAAATCCTGCTGGACGCGATCAAGGTCGTGGTCGGGCGCGACTCCGACGTGGCCCGCTATCTGATCCGCGCCATCAACTCGGACGACCCCCTCGACCTTCTCCTGGCCCAAGCCGCGTTCGACGAACTCGAAGGGCCCCAGAAGCGAGCGGTCGCGCAGGAAGTCGAGGCCGGCACCCGCGCCTATCGCGGCAGGCTTCAGGCCGCTTAGAACCAGTCTCCGTCGCATCCGGATTTCGTCGCCCGCCCCTTCAATGGCGGGCCACTCGCGTCGCCCCTTATCCTGAGGCGGCGTTCCCGTCGTTTTCCCCTCGAACGCTCGCGCGTGAAAGACCCTCATGGCCACCGAGAAGTCGCATCTCTGGACCGAAGTCGACTACGACGCCGACGGCAAGCAGGTGGGCTACATCCACCTGCCGCATTCGGTGACGCGCTCCGCCTACGGCACGCTCGCCATCCCGCTGACCGTCATCAAGAACGGCAAGGGCCCGACCGCGCTTCTCATGGCCGGCAACCACGGCGACGAGTACGAAGGCCAGGTCACGCTCTGCAAGCTGATCCGCGAGATCGAGGCCAAGGACATCAAGGGCCGTCTCATCATCATGCCGGCGGCGAACATGCCGGCGGCCATGGCCGGCGCGCGCATCTCGCCGATCGACGACGGCAACCTCAACCGCGCCTTCCCCGGCTCGCCCAGCATGAGCGTCACCTTCCAGATCGCGCACTACCTCGACACGGTGGTGGTACCGAAGGCAGAGGTCTGGTTCGACCTGCACTCGGGCGGCGGCTCGCTCGCGTACATGCCGTTCGCCTGTGTCGCCCAATCCGGCGATCCCAAGCTCGATCGATATTCGGCCGAGATCCTCAAGTCCTTCGGCGCGCCGCTCAGCATGGTCCTTACCCACCTGCCCGACGCGCGCGTCGCCCATTCTTCAGCCCGCCGGAACAAGACCGTCTACTTCAGCGGCGAGTTCGGGGGCACGGGCTCCGTCGACCCCGACGGCGTCAAGCTCACCTATGACGGCATGGTGCGCTCGCTGGTCCACATGGGCATCCTCAGGAACTCAAAGAAGTTCAAGGTGATCCCGCCGCCCGAACGCATGCGGTGGTCCAAGCTTCTGGGTCAGAGCTACTACGTCTATGCGCCTGAAGCAGGCCTCTACGAGCCGCTGGTCCGGCTCGGAGCGGACGTAAAGAAAGGCCAGCTCGCAGGCCTCGTCCATTTCGTCGACAATCCCGGTCGCGAGCCGGTTCCCGCCTATTTCAGGGATTCGGGCTTCGTCATGTGCAAGCGCCACTATGGCCGCGTCGAGCGCGGCGACTGCGTGGCACATCTGGCGAACGAGACCGCAGCCCCGCTCTGACGGCGCCGTTCCGCAAACGGCGGGTTGGGGCGGCGAGGCAGGGGAGCGGAGCGTAGCCTTCGTCGAAAGTCTCTAGCTTTTGGGGGAATGAAAGCCATGGCCGCCGAGAAGTCACATCTCTGGACCGAAGTCGACTACGACGCCGACGGCAAACAGGTGGGCTACATCCACCTGCCGCATTCGGTGACGCGCTCCGCCTACGGCACGCTCGCCATCCCGCTGACCGTCATCAAGAACGGCAAGGGCCCGACCGCGCTTCTCATGGCCGGCAACCACGGCGACGAGTACGAAGGCCAGGTCACGCTCTGCAAGCTGATCCGCGAGATCGAGGCCAAGGACATCAAGGGCCGTCTCATCATCATGCCGGCGGCGAACATGCCGGCGGCCATGGCCGGCGCGCGCATCTCGCCGATCGACGACGGCAACCTCAACCGCGCCTTCCCCGGCTCGCCCAGCATGAGCGTCACCTTCCAGATCGCACACTACCTCGACACGGTGGTGGTGCCGAAGGCAGAGGTCTGGTTCGACCTGCACTCGGGCGGCGGCTCGCTCGCCTACGTGCCGTTCGCGTCGATGTCGACCTCGGGCAACAAGAAGCTCGACCAGCGCTCGCTCGAGATACTGCGCGCGTTCGGCTCGCCCGTGAGCCTGATCTGGGACTATCTGCCGGACTCGCGCCTCGCGCATTCCTCTGCGCACAGGAACAACGTGGTCTACATCGGCGGCGAGTTCGGCGGCGGTGCGTCGGTCAACCCGGACGGCGTCAAGCTCACCTATGACGGCACCGTGCGCGCGCTGGCGCACATGGGCATCCTCAAGGACACGAAGAAGTTCAAGGTCGGCAAGGCGCCGGAGAAGGTGCGCTGGGTCGAGCTTCTGGGCCAAAGCTACTACGTCTATGCGCCCGACCACGGGCTGTTCGAGCCGGCGGTGAAGCTCGGGGCGACGGTCAAGAAGGGCGACCTCTGCGGCCTCACCCACTTCGTCGACAACCCGGGCCGCGAGCCGGTGCCCACGTACTTCAAGGATTCCGGCATCGTGATCTGCCAGCGCCACTACGGGCGCGTCGAGCGCGGCGACTGCGTCTCGCACCTAGCGACGGATCGCGCCGCGCCGTAACTCCGACCCACCTCCCCCGCGCCCGCGCGCGGGGGAGGGTTCGAGAAACCTACTTCCTCAGAGCCGGCGTCTCGTAGAGCGACTTGCCGCCGACCTTGATCGAGACGTCGACGAGGTAGGGCTTCAGCGCCTCGACGTCGATCTCCATGCCGAGGCCGGGCGCGTCGGGCGCGCGGACCTGGCCGTTCTTGTCGCGGGCGATCGTGTTCTTGGTGATCGCCTTCGCCACCGACTTGAGCTCGACCGGGTACTCGCAGATCTCGTGGTCCTTCATGCCGGCATAGGGCTGGAGCGAGGCCGAGAGCTGCAGGTGCGAGGTGAAGGTGTGGTTGACGAAGGTCACGCCCTTCTTCTTCGCGTAGTCGGCCGCCTGCTTCGCCGGCGTGATGCCGCCGATGCGGCCGGCGTCGATCTGGATGAAGCTCAAGCCCGCGATGTCCATCATCTGCTTGGCCATCAGATAGGTGTAGGCGCCCTCGCCGCCGGCGAGCTTCACCTTCGGCGTCTTCTTCGACAGCGCCTTGAACTCGGTCAGCGCGTCGCGGTCGAGCGGCTCCTCGTACCAGGTCGCCTTCGCCTCCTTCAGCGCCGGCAGTCGCTTCGCCGCCTTCTCGACGTCGTCGCCGAAGACGCAGCCGGCATCGACCAGCAGGATGCCGTCCTTGCCGAGGCCCTCGCGCGCCGCCATCAGGTGATCGGCGTCGTCCTTCGCGGTGGTCATGCCGAAGTTGCTCCAGCCGAACTTGCTGGCGCGGTAGCCGTCGGCGACGACCGCCTTCGCCTTGTTCAGCGTCTCCTGCGGCGTGAGGCCGAAGAGCTGCGAGGCGTAGGGCGTCTTCGGCCACGACTTCTTGTATCCGAGGATCTTCCAGACCGGCTCCTGACGCATGTGCCCGAGCAGGTCCCACAGCGCCTCGTCGATGCCGGACAGCGTGTGGTCGGTCTGCAGGATGTCGAGCGAGCGGCGCTTCACCGTGTCGTTGATGCGCTTGATGTCCTCAGGGCTGTTCAGCTCCTGGCCCATCACCGAAGTGCAGATCGGGTGGCAGAAGCCGTGCGACATCGGCGCAATCCAGCTGGCAATCGAGGGCAGCGGTGCTGCCTCCGCCTCGCCCCAGCCGACCTTGCCGCCGGCGGAGACGCGCACGAGCAGCGCGTCCTGGCTGCCGTCGGAGATGTCCTCGACCACCGGCATCGACACGTAGAACAGGTCGACGGACTCGATCTTCGCCATGATTTCCTCGGTTTCCTTCCTTTAGGGATGCAGGTCTGGCCTGGGAGCCAGGCTGTCGCCCGCCCTGTCCTCGCCGCCGGGGTAACCTGCGGCATACGTCGGCTTGGCGACGGGATAGACGGCGCTCTTGAGGTCGCGGCCCGAGACCGCGATGCCGTTCGGCTCCGAATACGGGCCGCGATCGAAATGGGGCGTCACCACCGCGACCGTGTGCCCCTTCTTCTCCAGCGCGGCCTTGGTGGCGTTGCCGAAGCGGCCGTCGATCATCACGTCGTCGGTCTCGGTATGCAGGCGCGGCGACTGCAGCGCGTCCTGCAACGACATGCCGTGCTCGACGTGGTTGACCACGGCCTGGACGATCGCCGACCAGATGCGCCGGCCGCCCGAGGCGCCGAGCGCAGCCTTGAGCTTGCCGCGGCTGGCCAGGATCATCGGGCTCATGTTGTTGCAGCCGAAGGCGCCGCCGCGGACCGAGTTGATCGTGCCGGGCACCTGGCAGAACCAGCTCATCGCGTTGTTCATCATGACGCCGACGCCCGGCGTGACCACGCCTGAGTAGCCGACGTTGGTCTGGGTCAGGGCCACCGCGTTGCGCTTGGAGTCGATGACGGTCAGGTGCGTGGTGCCGTCGTCCTTGCCGCCGCGCGCCGGACCGGGGAAATTCTTCGGGCGCGGCTTGCCCGCCACCGCCCAGGGATCGCCCGGCAGCGGCTCCGCCCTCTTCCGGCGCGAGATCATCTCCGCGCGTGTCGCGGCGTAGTCCTTGTCGACCAGCATGTCGAGCGGCGCGTCCGGATGGTCGCCCATGTAGGTGAAGCGGTCGGCACCCGCCATGCGGATGGCTTCGGCGACCAGGTGCAGTGATTCCGGCTTGCCCCAGCCGCTCTTCTTCAGATCGAAGTGATCGAGGATGTGCAATGCCTCCATCACCGTCGGGCCCGCGGTCAGGAACGGCATGCCGATCAGGTCGACGTTCTTGTAGCGGCCGCGGATCGGCTCGAGGATCTGCGCCTTGTAGGCCGCGAGATCGGCCGCGCGCAGCGTGCCGCCGTTCCTGGCGTTGTCGTCCGAGAGCATCTCGGCGACCTCGCCCTTGTAGAAGCCGTTCGGCCCATGCTTGGCGATCAGCCGCAGCGTGCGCGCATGGTCCTTCTGCACGAACCTTCCGCCGACGGGGATCGGATATCCCCCCGGGTAGTAGATCGGCGCAGTGCCGGGGAACATCAGGAAGGTCTCGCGGTCCGCCACGAGCGCGAGCGTGAAGTGATGACCGACCGCGAAGCCTTCCTCGGCCAGCCGGATCGCCGGCTTCAGCGCGTCCTTTAGATCGATCGTGCCGAACTTCTCGAGCGCGAGGCAGAGGCCCGCGACCGCGCCGGGCACGCCGATCGAGCTGTGGCCGCGGTCGTTGGCGCGGTTCTTCACCTTGGGCCAGGCGTAGCTCTTGGCGAGGTTCATGCCGCCGCCCCAGATCTCGCTCTGGCCGGCCTCGAGCTCGTACATGTCCGGCCGCGCCAACAATGGCGCCTTGGTGCCGTAGTAGACGGTCTTGGCGTCGCCGTCGGCGAAGTGCAGCACCATATTGCCGACGCCGCCGATGCCGTTCATCAGCGGCTGCAGCACGCCCATCGCGAAGGCGGTGGTGACCGCGGCATCGACCGCGTTGCCACCCTTCTGCAGCACCTCGACGCCGATGCGCGCACCGAGCGGATGCTGGGCGGTGACCATACCGTCACGCGCGACGATCTCCTCGTGCGCAAGCACCGGGCGGCTCAGCTTCATCGGGACCTCGGGATCAAGACGCGGGCGGGAGAGGACGAGGCAAGCCTAGGACGGGCGGGTCCCATCGGCAACCTCGCCCGTCTGTCCGCGAACCGCTCTCAAGGCAGCGATGCGATCTCGCGGATCAGCTTGTTGATCATCGCCTCGGCGAAGGTCTGGAATCCTTCTACGACCGTCACGAAGGAGCCCGGGCCGCCGGTCACGTTCTTGCGGTAGTACTCCTCGAGTCCGCCCGGCGGGTGGGTGTGATCCGGATTGAAGGGATTCGGGATCGCACTCAGGATCGCCAGGCCGTTGACCGTGATGCCGGACTCGACCGCGGCATCGCGGGCGGCGACGACCGAGGGGCCGCTGACGTTGGTGCCGTCACCGGAGACGTCGATGACCTTGCGCTCGGGATCGAACCGGGCGCGGGCGAGCTGGCGCATCGAGAAATCGATCGCCGATCCGATCGCGGTCGATCCGTAGAACGAGCGCGGCGCGCTGCGGACGACCTTCGCCACCGCCTGCGCCGAGGCGAGGTCGCGGACCACCGCCCAGTCGGTGACGACGAGCTGCTGACCGACGCCCGACCACTCGACGAAGCAGATCGCGATCTTGCCGTGCAGGCCGGAGCGGATCGCGTTCAACACCTTCTCGTCGGTGATCGCGGTCGCGATGCCGTCGCGCTGAAGGCGGAACTCTTCTTCATCCACACTGCGGGAGACATCGGCGGCGAGCACGAGCGTCACGTCCACCCGCTCGGCGGCGCAGGCATCGAAGCCCGCCAGAAGCCAGACGAGAACGAGAAGGAACCGGATGCGCGTCGCCATGCCTGCCCCCTTCAGTTAAGCGATCATACTCCATTCCCGGCGATGCGCCGTTGGCGCATCCGCCGCCATTCCGAGCCGACGACGATGACGCTCCCCAGCAGGATCAGGCCGGCGCCGGCGAACACGGTCGGCTCCGGGATGTCGCTCCAGATCACCCAGCCCCAGAGAAACGCCCAGCCGAGCGAGGTGTAGGAGGTGGGCGCCACCGCCGAGGCCGGAGCATGCCGCACGCTCTCGTACATGAGGTACTGGCCGATCGCGGCGAAGGCACCGATACCGGCCATCAGCGCAAGCGTGAGCGGCGGCGGCGTGACCCAGATCCAGGGGAGCGCAGGCGCGCAGGCGACGACGAAGGCAAGGCCGGTGAACAGCATCTGCACCTCGGTCGTCTCGCTGGCCGAGATCTGGCGCATCAGGATGTTCGCCCAGGCCCAGAGGCAGGCGGCCACGAGAACCAGTCCCGCCGGCAGGAGATCGGGACGTCCGGTCGGGTTGGCAGCGATGATCACGCCCGCGAGCCCGACGAAGACCGCAACCCAGCGCGCCGAATTCACCTTCTCGCCGAGGATGTAGATCGACATCACAGTGATGATCAGCGGCGCCGCGTAGTAGAGCGTCACCAGGTCGGCCAGCACCAGCGACCGCGCCGCCGTGTAATAGCAGAGCCAGGCGATCACCATCGACGCGGCGCGCAGCATCAACGCCGGCTTGTGGCGGCTCTTGATCAGGCCGAGCACCGCCTTCTTGCGATACGCGACGAGAGCGACGCCGGCGATCGCCAGGCTGCGGATGAACAGGATCTGCAGGACGGCGTAGTCCGCGACCAGCCACTTCACCACCGCATCCTGGAACGAGAAGACCGCATTGGCCGAAAGCGCTAGTGCGATGCCGAGCATCACGTTGCCGGTTTCCGGCGCGCGGAACTTCGTCACGAGCGCGAGCGATCTGAAGGGGGGCGGCGACGCATCCGGCCAGGCTCCGTGGATGGCCCCATTCTGGACCAAGCCTGCGGCCGGGTCAGGCTTCGTGTCGCGCCGAACGAAATTGCGCCGATAAGGACTGGGGCCCCAAAAGAAACGGCCGGCAGGATCGCTCCTGCCGGCCGCGAATCGGCGTTTTCGAGCTTAGTTGAACCAGACGTCCCACATGCGCGGGATGCGGTTCGGCTCGTAGTTCTGGACCTTGGCGACGGTCGCCTGGTAGCGGCCGATGGCACCGGTGTTGATCGCCGGCACCCACTCGTACATGCGCTTCGTCCAGTCGACGACCGCTTTCTTCTGGTCGTCGAGCTTGAGCGAGGAGTTGAAGAGCTTGTCCGCGGCGGCGAGCTCCGGATCGGCCTTGAACTGTGCCCCCATGGCGTTGTTCTGCTTCGTCGACAGACCGATCACGTTGATCGGGCCCTCGTACGGCTCGACGCCGAAGCCGACGGTCCACATGTGCCAGCCGGTCGGCTGCAGGCGCTTCGACGAGGCCGACGGCCAGTCGACGACCTGGAGCTTCACGTTGAGGCCGAGCTTGCTCTTCAGCTGCTCTGTGGCGACGACCGCGGTCTCGTTGTGGTTCTTGATGGTCGAGTCGGTGAGGAAGATGATCTCCTCGCCCTTGTATCCCGACTCCTGAACCAGCTTCTTCGCCAAGGCGATGTCCTTGACGTTGTACTTGTCCTTGCCGAGATCGCCGGTGTGGTAGACCGAGCCTGGGTACTGCCAGGCTGACTGTAGCTTGTAGTTGCCCTCGCCCGCGATCGCCAGGATCTCTTCCATGTCGAGCGCCGCCAGCACCGCCTGACGCAGCTTCTGCTGCTGCATCGGGCCGTCGCCGGCATTGAAGACGATCAGGTTCAGAAGCCACGGCGTGGCCTCGTAGATCTTGATCTTCGCATCGCCCTTGAGACGCTTGGCCGCCGGCGGCGGGAGGATGTCGACGGCCTGGATCTCGCCGGTCTCGAGCGCGGCCGTGCGGGCGCCGCCCTCGGGGATGAAGCGGATCGTGACGCTGTCGAAGTAGGCCGTCTTCTTGCCGCCGAAGCCGTCACGCTTCTGGTAGTTGTTGTTCGGCGTGTAGTCGTCGTTGCGCACCAGCTTCACATGGCTGTCGGGCTTGTACTCGGCCCACTTGAACGGACCGGTGCCGATATAGGCGACCTTGTCGCGTTCCTTCGCTCCTTCGGACTCCGGATAGATCGCGATCGGCGCGCCGGGCGCGCTGATGATCGAGAGCAGCCCCGGGAAGACCGCCGAGAGCTTCAGGGTGACCTTGTATTTGTCGGTCGCTTCGATCGAACTGACCGCACCCAACGTCAGCGAGGCGCCGCCCACGCGCTTGTAGCGCTCGAGAGAGGCCTTCACGTCGGCCGAGGTCATCTCCTGGCCGTTGTGGAACTTCACACCCTGACGCAGCGTGAAGACGTAGGTCAGGCCGTCCGGCGACATCTCGACGCCGGTCGCGAGATCCGGGATCGGGTTGGCGCCCTGGTCGCGGGCGAACAGGGTCTCGATCCAGTGCATCGAGATGTTGCGCGTCGCCTCGGCGGTCGAGGCCTGCGCGTCGGTCAGCGGCGGCGGCGAGGTGACGCCGACGATCATGTCGCCACCTTTCTTTTGCGCAAAGGCGGGCGATACGGCCAGCGCGAGCGCCAGGGCACTCACACCGGACAGAAGCTTGAGGCGGTACTCTCCCATGACATGGCTCCTTGCAGGTTATTGGCGCATTCTTGGACTTATTTTAGGTCCAGCCTAGACTGCGGGCACCGGCCCGGCAATCGTTAGTGAAAGCTCCTTCCCGATCGGAAAGGAGCTACTTCCGGCCTTTTCCCTTGGGGAAGATCACCGCGACCTGGTTGTCGTAGGCGACGCCCTTGGCATCGACGATGAAGTTGCCGGTGACGTGCCCGGTCGCGCCCTTGAACTGGCCCCCGCCTTCGGTGATGCGCCAGACGGCGCAGCCGGCGGAGACGCCCTTGGCGGCGCTGGCGCCGAGGAAGCCCTGGCCGACGGTGTTGAACTTCAGCCAAGTCGAGCCGTCGCCGAACTTGATGGTGCCGGATTCGATGAACACGCCGTCGCCGGTCAGCGTCAGCACGGTCTCGGCCGAGGCGTTCTTGCCGGCGATCTTCTTGTAGGTGGAGGTGACGCTCTTGTTGCCGATCTCGGTCGAGATCGAGCAGCTCGACGCCTTCAGGCTGACGCCGAGCACGCCGGGCGCGTGCGCCATCGGCGACGGCGAACCTTCGAAGCGCAGGAACAGGACGATCGGATCCATCGGTGCCTCCTTGGGACTCTTCAATTGGTTAACGGCCGGGCGGCCGCAGCGGCAGGAGCGCCATTTAAGGCAGGCCGGAGGCGGGGAAGAAAGCCCGCACCGCAAACCGCGAAAGGCGGCGCGTTGGCGTCGTGCCGGCCAAACGGCTATGTTCGCGCGGGCCACGGCTTCAGGACGACCGAGGGATCACTTCACCGCATGTCGCAGGCTTCCGACGGCTGGCTGAAGACTTTCGTCGCCGGTCCCGACCTTCCCGCGTCGATCCAGAAAGACCTGATGGCGGCGCTGTACCCGCCGTCGTTCCGGATCGGCACGTCGTTCCTGTGCGTGATCGCGAACGGGATCGTCCTGGCCCTGGCGATGGGGAGCCCGCTGCCGCTCTATTGGGGGGCGATCGGCGTCGTCATCCTGATCGGCCGGACGATCGACTGGCATCGGTACCGGAAGGCGCCCGACGCCTACCCGCCCTCCGTCTGGGCCCGACGCTTCACCCTGGGCATGCTGCCATTCGGCATCTGGTGGGGGACGACGGCTCTCCTTCCCTTATTCACCAGCGACCCGCTGGTCATGTCGATCGCGGCCATGTCGACGGTCGCCCTCGCCGCCGGCGCGGTCACGTCCTATACGAGCCATCCTCCGGCCAGCGTCGCCTTCGCCGCGCCGGCGATGGGCGCCTTCGCCATAGCCGGGTTCTACGAAGGGGGCACGTTCGGCGCCGCGATCACCTTCATCCAGGTCCTGCTCTTCGCCAACTATCTCGTCATCATCCGCGAGGCGTTCCAGTCGCAGCTGAAAGCGCTGATCCTCCGCGACGAGAAGGCCGCGCTCGCCGACAACCTGGCGGCGACCCATGCCGCGCTCGAGCGCGAAGGCCGCGCCAAGTCGGAATTCCTCGCCAACATGAGCCATGAGATCCGGACGCCGATGAACGGCATCATCGGGCTCAATGCGATCCTCCTCGACACGCCGCTTTCCGACGAGCAGCGGAAGTTCGCCGAGGCCGTGGAGACGTCGGCCGATTCCCTGCTCGCGATCATCAACGACGTGCTCGACCTCTCGAAGCTCGAGGCCGGGAAATTCTCGCTGGAATCGATCGACTTCACGCTCGAGAAGCTGGTCGACGGCGCGGTCGACCTGCTCGCCGCCCGCGCGCACGAACGTGGGCTCGAGATCGCAGCCTATGTCGAGGAAGGCGCCCGCGGCATCGTCCGCGGCGACCCGGCGCGCATCCGCCAGATCCTGCTCAACCTTCTCTCCAACGCGATCAAGTTCACCGAGAAGGGCTCGGTCCTGATCGAGGTCGGCGGGCACGAGCCGTCTCCGGGCCAGCTCAAGTTCCGCCTTTCGGTGCGCGACACCGGCATCGGCATGGACGAGGCGACCCGGAGTCGCCTGTTCCAGAAATTCCAGCAGGCCGACGGCTCGATCTCGCGCCGCTTCGGCGGCACCGGCCTCGGCCTCGCGATCTCCAAGCAGCTGGTCGAGCTCATGGGCGGCGAGATCGGCGTCGAGAGCGAGCCGGAGCGCGGCAGCACCTTCTGGGTCGAGCTGACCCTGCCGCGCGTCACCATGGTCGAGCCGACCTCTTCCGCCGAAAGCGGATCGCTGCGCGGGCGCTGCATCCTGGTCATCGACGATGCCGAGGTGACGCGGCGTTCGCTGACCCGCCGGCTCACCGCCGAAGGCGTCAGCGTCGTCACGGCCGCGACCGGCGCCGAGGCCGAAGCCGCGGCCGAGCTCGCCCGTGCCCAGGAGTTGCCGTTCGACGTGATCCTGGTCGACCGCGACCTGCCCGACACATCCGGCCTCGAGCTCGGAAAACTCCTGCGCGCCGAGACCGAGGGTACGCCGACCAAGCTCCTCCTGATGGCACCGCTCGGGCCGCTCGCCACCTCGCATCGCCTGAACCGAACGGTCTTCGACGGGCTGATCACCAAGCCGATCGGGCGGCGCGATCTCGTGCTGCGCATCCAGCGCGTCATCGCGGGACAGGACCTCGACGCGGCAACCACGACCGACGTTCCGGTTCCGCTGAGGCCCGCGGGCCCGGCCTCGGGGCGCATCCTCGTCGCCGAGGACAATGCGATCAACCGCCTGCTCGCGGTGACGCTGCTCGAAGGCGCCGGCTACCAGGTCAGCGTCGCGGCCGACGGCGCCGAGGCGATCGAGGCCGTACGCCAGGCCGCCTTCGATGTCGTCCTGATGGATGTGCAGATGCCGAATGTCGACGGCGTGCAGGCGACGCAGGCGATCCGCCGGCTCAGCGAGGCGCATCGCAAGCTGCCGATCATCGCGATGACGGCGAATGCGATGGCCGGCGACCGCGAGTTCTATCTCGACGCCGGGATGAACGACTACATCCCAAAGCCGCTGATGCCGAGCAAGTTCCTCGAGGTCGTGGCGCGCTGGATCGAGACCGAAGCCAAACCTTCTCCGGCCGCGGTTCAGGTCGCGACGGAGGACAGCGGCCGGCCAATCATCGATGAGAGCCTGCTGGATGAGCTCAAGCGCAAGGTCCCGGAGGAGACCTTCCAGGAACTGCTGAACTACTTCCTCGACGGTGCGCTCGCCAGCATGGCCAAGGTGGAATCCATGAGCGACGCAGGCGACCTCGCCGGCCTCGCTGCGGAAGCCCATGCCCTCAAGGGCATGGCCGGAAACTTCGGCGCCGCCAGGCTCGAAGCCCTGGCAGGGCGGCTGGAGAAGGCTTGCAAAGCCGGCGACAAGGCATCGGCTGCCGATCTCGTTGCGCAGGGACGCGCGCTCTTCGCCCAGACACGGACGTTGATGCGCGAGCGGCTGGTCGCCCCGGCCTAAGCAGTGCTGGGCGCGGTCACGCAGTCGCGGCGGACCGGTTCCTAAATCTTCTTCGGCAAGATCCGCGCCGCCTTGCGGAATCCCTCCCACGGATCCTTCTTCAGGTGGTTGAGGCGGTTCATCAGGTTGTCGACCCGGAACTGGTCGGCCCGCACGCCGAGCCCGAGTTCGTCCCAGGCGATCGGCAATGCGACCGGCGCCTTGTCGCGCGCTCGCGTCGAATAGGGCGCGACCGCGGTCGCGCCACGCCCGTTCCTCAGGTAGTCGATGAAGATCCGGCCCGGACGGGCCTTCTTCGCCATGTTCGCGGTGTAACGGTCCGGAAAATCGCGAGAGAGGTCTTCGGCCAGCGACTTCGAGAAGTCCTTCACCCGCGTCCAATCGGCCTCGGGCTTCAGCGGCACCACGACGTGCAGTCCCTTGCCTCCCGAGGTCTTGAGGAACGGCACGAGCTTCATTGAATAGAGCCGCTGGCGGATCTCCTCGGCCGCCTCGACCACGCGGGACCAGTCGACGCCCTTGTCTGGATCGAGGTCGAAGATCATCTGGTCGGGTTGTTCGATCCTGGCGGCGCTCGATCCCCAAAGATGGATCTCGACCACGCCGAACTGCACCAGCGCGGCCAACCCGTCGAAATCGCGGATCACGATCAGGCCCTCGCCGTCCTTGGGGTCCTTCACCTCGCCGATCGCCTCGTGCATGCCGGGCGAGCGATGCTTCTGGAAGAAGAACTGGCTGCCGCCGATGCCGCCTGGTGCCCTGAGCAGGGCCAGCGGCCGATCGACGACATAGGGCTTCATCAGATCCCAGACCGCGGCGTAGTGGTCGAGCAGGCCCTGCTTGCTCAAGCCTGCCTCAGGCCAGAGCACGCGGTCGGGATGGCTCAGCGCGACCCTCGTCTTCGGCACCTTGCCCCTCGCCTTCGAAGCCGGCGCAGTTTCGGTCGATTTTCCTTCGCGGCGGATCTCGCTCGCGGGCTTGTCCTCGCGCATGCCGGCGAATGCCGCGTGGCGCAGGATGCCGTCTGCAGTCCAGGCCCGGAACTCGACCTCGGCGACCAGTTCCGGCCTCACCCACTTGACCTGGTTGTCGCCAGGTTGCCGTTTCGCATACGGGGAGCGATCCGCCTTGATCTTGTCGAGCTGGCGCTTGAGGTCACGCGCGATCTTCGCCGAGTAACCGGTGCCGACGCGACCCGCCGGCCGCAGCACCCCGTTCTCGTGGTACCCCACGACCAGCGAGCCGATCGCGTTGCGCGTCGCGGTGGATGGCACATAACCGGTAACGACGAACTCCTGACGCTGGGTGCATTTCGACTTGATCCAGTCGCCGGTGCGGCCGCTGCGGTAGGGCGCATCGCCGCGCTTGGAGACGACGCCTTCGAGACCGAGGCGGCAGGCCTGGTCGAGCATCACGTCGCCGTCCTCGACGAAATGCTGACTGTAGCGGAGTGGCCCCTCGCTTGCGGTCGCCTTGTCGCCGAGCAGGTGTTCGAGTGCTTCCTTGCGCTCCGTCAGCGGGCGATCCGTCACGTCGGTGCCGTCCAGGTGCAGCAGATCGAAGACGTAGTAGACGAAGCGATCCGTGCGCTCTTCGGAGAGGTCGGCCTGCAGCATCGAGAAGTCGGAGATGCCGGTGCCGGAGAGAACGACGATCTCGCCGTCGATCACGGCACTCTCGCAAGGCAGCGCCTCGATCGCCGCGACGATCGCCTTCCCGAAGCGCGAGGTCCAGTCGAGGCCCGTGCGGGTGATCAGCGAGGTCTTTCGGCCGGCTCGTACCGCCTGCATGCGGTAGCCGTCGAACTTCACCTCGTGCAGCCAGCTCGCTCCCGCCGGCGTCCGATCGAGGCGGGCGAGGCAGGGGGGCACGAAGGCCGGCTTGGCACCGCCGCGCTCGGACCGTTCCTTGCCGGCTTTTGCGCCTTTCGTCTTTTTTTCCGCCTTCGGCGCGGTTGACGTCCGCGGCCTGGCCTTCGTCTTCTGGCCTTCGGCGATCTCGGCCAGAGTGCGGCCGGTCTTCACCGACTTCGTCGCGATCTTGACGATGTCGCCCTTCGCTCCCGAAACCGCGTACTCGTCCTTCGACTTGATCAGCAGCCAGTTGTCGCGCTTTTCCTTCGGCCGCCGCCGCATCCGCACGAGGTGCCAAGCGCCTTTCAGCTTCTCGCCTTCCAGGCGAAAGTCCAGATGACCCTTCTTCAGGCCCTTGGCCGGATCGCCGTCGGGGATCCAGCGGCCGCGGTCCCATTGCGAGACCGGGCCCGCGCCGTAGTTGCCTTCCGGAATGATGCCCTCGAAGGAGCCGTAATCGATCGGATGGTCTTCCACCTGAACCGCGAGCCGCTTTTGCTCGGGGTCCAGGCTCGGGCCTCGCGTCACCGCCCAGGACAGCAGGACGCCGTCGTGCTCCAGGCGAAGGTCGTAGTGGAGCCGCGTCGCGTCGTGCTCGTGGATGACGTAGAGACCGCCACGCGAGGGCTTTCCCTGCCTGCCGGCGGGCTCGGACGTCTGCTGGAAGTCGCGCTTGGCACGATAGGTCGATAGGCGGTCCACGGTCCGGATTCCCATGGGAAGCGTCCTGTGCCGATAAAACGACCGCAGCTTAGGCTTCGTTCCGGCACCGCGACAGCGCACGTACGGCACGCTAGGCTCGACCGATGAAGCGCCTGGTCGCGTTCCTCCTGGCCTTTCTCGTCGGCGCGGCGCTCGCTGCGGAGCCCGAGTTCCGCGAGGGCGGCCCGGACGCCGAGGCATACGGCAGCGACGCCGGGTATCCGGTCGGCTCGCGCCTCACCCTGGCCCAGCAACGGTTCCTGATCGGCTCCTTGAGCCACTACGACGAGATCTTCCCGAGCCGGACCGTGACCAAGCCCCCGGCGGCCTGGACCTTCCGGCGCGAGAACCGTCTTCCGGAGGTGCGGTACACCTATCAGGGCCGCCGTTTCGACCTGAACGACTATCTCGAGCGCAATCCCGTCACCGGGCTTCTGATCGCGCGCGACGACATGATCCTGTTCGAGCGCTACCAGTACGCGCGCACGGATGCCGACCGCTTCACCTCCCAGTCGATGGCCAAGACGATCACGGCCATGCTGATCGGCATTGCCATCGGCGAAGGAAAGATCCGGTCGATCGACGACAAAGCCGCCACCTACGTGCCGTCTCTCGCGGGCAGCGCGTATGGCGAGACGCCTATCCGCGCGCTCCTCAACATGTCATCGGGCATCGAGTTCACCGAGCGCTATGACGGCAGGGACGACATCGCGACGCTGTCGCGCGGGCTCTTCATTCCCGGAACGGGGGTCGGAACAGCCCCCCTCCTCGCCCAGTTCAACAGCCGTCCCAGGCCGCCGGGAACCTTCTTCCACTATGCCAGCAGCGAGACCCTGACGCTGGGCCTTGTCTTGAGCGCCGCCACCGGACGGCCGGTCGCGGAGTACCTGTCGGAGAAGATCTGGCAGCCGATCGGTGCGGAGGCCGATGCCTCGTGGATCACCGACGTCTTCGGCCACGAGGTGGCCTATTGCTGCTTCAACGCCGTCCTTCGCGACTATGCGCGGTTCGGCCGCCTTCTCGCCCGTGACGGCAACTGGGACGGCCGGCAGGTCATCCCGCGGCAATGGGTCAAGGATGCCACGACCGTCCGGGCCGAGGACGAGCATCTCCGTCCCGGCCGCGTCAGTCCTGGCTTCGGGTACGGCTATCAAGTCTGGCTCATGGGCGGGGAGCCGGCGGGCACGTTCTCCCTGCGCGGCATACGCGGCCAGGTTCTTTTCGTCGACCCGGTCAGCCGGCTTGTCATGGTGCAGACCTCGGCGCGGCCGCAGCCGGTTGATGCCGGCATGGCCGAAAACACCAATCTCTGGCGCGCGCTCGTCGCACAGCAGCGGGGCGATTGACGGCACCGTAAGGCAGGCGCCGGCTATGCTCCGGCTACTCTGGCGCGTTTCACGAAGCCGAAATGCACGTTTGCCTCGTACCCGTACGGACGATACGGTTTTTTAAGGAACCGACGCCTCGCGTGTCGCCTGTCGCCGCTTCCGACTTCGACCTTTCGGCTCCCGATCCCGCATCGAGAAAGGACGACCCATGCTGCCCAACAGGCTTTTATCGCTCCTCGCCGTCGCGCTCGCGACGTTCACCGTCGCGACGGCCGCCTCGGCCCAGGACAAATTCTTCCATGAAGCGACACCGCTGTTCGAGAACTGCGGCGACGGCTCTCTCGCCAAAGCGCTCAAGGACGGTATCACCCTCGGCTTCTCTCCGATCCCACCGCACTCCTACACGAACCAGAAGACCAACGAGGTCGAGGGCATCGACGTCGAGATCCACAAGGCGGCACTCGCCTGGATAGGGATCAAGACGATGAAGATCGAATGGATGCCTTGGGAATCCCAGGTTCCCTCTCTGCTGTCGAAGCGCACCGACATGGTCGCCGGGAACATCCACTACAACCCGGAACGCATCAAGGTCATCAGCTTCACCGGACCGGCGTGGTGGTACGGGCCCGCGCTGCTCGTGCAGAAGGGCAACCCGGACGGGATCAAGTCCTACGACGATCTCAAAGGCAAGGAGGTCGGCGCGATCTCGGGCTCTGCCGCCGAAAACTATCTCCGCGCCCAGGGCATCAAGACGGTGACCTTCAAGTCCGAGAACGAGGAGCTGCAGAGCCTCAACCAGGGCCGGATCAAGTATGCGCTCGAGGACGACGTCGTGTTCCTCGAATTCCAGCGCGAGGTACCGAACAGCCGCATCGAGGCTCTCTGGAGCATCCCGGTGCCGGACAGCATCATCCAGGGCGGCGGCTACGGATACGCCCGCTATGCACTCCGCAAGGAAGACTGCTCCCTTCGTTCCGCCTACACCCAGGCGCTCGCCGAGATCCGCGGCAGCGGTCAGGTCAGCGCCATCCTCAAGAAGTACGGGCTCAGCGATCGCAACCTGTTCCTTTTCAAGCTGAACCCCTAGCCTCCTGAGGCCCGGAGCCTTACGCGGCTTCGGGCCTCGCCCTTCGCTTCATTCCCTTCAGAGCCGGGACCGCATGAACCTTTTCAGCATCGAGGTCGCGGTCGCGAACATCGGGCCTCTCCTCGCCGGTCTCCTGATCACGGTCGAACTGACGATCGTCGTGATCGTGCTGAGCCTCGTCTGCGGCCTTCTGGTCGCGCTCGGCCGGATGTATGGCGCCGCTCCCGTCCGCTGGGTCCTGACCGCCTATGTCGAGGTGATCCGCGGCACCCCGTTCCTGCTGCAGCTGATCTACATCTACTACGTGCTGCCCGAGGTCGGGATAAAGCTCGACAACTTCACCGCCTCGGTGATCGGACTCACGCTCAACTACTCGGCCTACATGTCCGAGGTCTACCGCTCGGGCATCCAGGCGATCGGCCGCGGCCAGACCGACGCCGCCGCGGCGCTCGGCATGACGAGAGCCAAGGCGATCCGCCGCATCGTCCTGCCGCAGGCGATCCGCATCGTCATCCCCGCGCTCGGCAACTTCTTCATCTCGCTGTTCAAGGACACCGCCATCTGCTCGGTGGTGAGCCTGCACGAGGTGCTCTTCACCGCCCAGGTCATCGCCGCCCGAAACTTTCAGTACTTCACGCTCTATACGGTCGTGGGCGCGCTCTACTTCGCGGTCGGCTTCCCGGCTGCCCGGCTGGTCGACTACCTGGAACGCCGCAGCCGTCAGGGCTACGCCCGCCGCCGGCGGAAGCCGGCATGAGCCCCCATCCGATGATCGTTGCCGAGGACATCCACAAGCACTTCGGGCACCTGCACGTGCTGCGCGGGATCAACCTCAGCGTCGCCAAGGGCGAGGTCGTCTGCATCATCGGCCCGTCGGGCTCGGGCAAATCGACCTTCCTTCGCTGCATCAACTGGCTGGAGGTGCCGGAACGCGGGCTCATCAGCATCGACGGCAAGCCCGCCTATCGAGACTCAATCGACGGCCATCGCCCGCACCGCCAACGCGACATCGCCGCGATCCGCGCCCAGGTGGGCATGGTGTTCCAGGCCTTCAACCTGTTTCCCCACATGACGGCGCTGGAGAACGTCATGGAAGCGCCGATGCACGTTCTCGGCATCGCGCGCGACCAGGCCGAGGCCCGGGCGAGCGCGATACTCGCCCAGGTCGGGCTTTCCGACCGCGCGGACCACTATCCTGAAGAGCTGTCGGGCGGCCAACAGCAGCGTGTCGCCATCGCCCGCGCACTGGCGATGGAACCGAAGGCCATGCTGTTCGACGAAGTCACATCGGCCTTGGACCCGGAGCTGGTCGGAGAGGTGCTGAACGTCATGCGCGACCTCGCTGCCCGCGGCATGACGATGCTCGTGGTCACGCACGAGATGAACTTCGCCCGTCAGGTCGGAGACCGCGTCGTCTTCATGGACCAGGGCGTCATCGCGGAAGAAGGTTCACCGGCCGAGATCTTCAGCAATCCGAGACAGCAGCGCACCCGCGCCTTCCTCCGCGAAATCCTCGAACGCTGAGGCGGCTTTACGGCGGCAGCACAGGACGGCGCGAGTCGCCCGAATGCCCGGGTCGCCGCCGAAGAGCCTTCCCCCTGCGAGATCGCCGTCTTCCTCGACGACTTCACGCGACCGCCCTGTCGCGGTGTCCGCCTACCTCCTGCTCGGCGAGGTTCCCGACCTGCGGACATGGATCGGAGCCGGCGTGATCTTAGCCTCCGGGATCCTGGTCACCCGCGCCGGGATGCCCGCCGCGCCTAGCCGGAACCGCGATTTCCTCGCGCGCGTTCCTAAGTCGATGGCGAGGAGGATGTGGTCTTGAGCAGGCGGGCAAAGATATGGCTTGGCGTCCTCGGCGTGCTTGCCGGCGCCGGCATCGCGATCGTGGTCTTCTTCGACTGGAACTGGCTGAGGTCCTATGCCGAGATGCAGGCATCGGCCGAGCTCGGCCGACCGGTCCGCATCGGGCACCTCGATGTGAAGCTCGCCCGCCAGCCGACGGTCATCGTCGACGATCTGAAAGTTGCCAACCCGCAGGGCTTCGCCGAAGGCACCCGTCTGGCCGAGTTCGAGCGGATGGTCTTCTCCGTCGACCTCGGGAGGTACTGGAAGAGCGGGAAGATTTTCTTTCCCGAGATGACCCTGACGCGGCCGGTGGTGACGCTCGAGACCAACGCCCAGGGAGAGCCCAATTGGCGGCTCGATGCGCTCAATCCGGCATCGTCCGAAGCCAATGCCTCGAAAGCGCCTGAGATCGGCCGGCTCAATGTCGAAAATGGTCAGGTCACTCTCAACGATCCGCGATCGAAGACCAGCGTCGAAATGGCGGTGAACACCGAGCCCGATCCCAAAGGCGGCGACTCGAGCCTCGTGATCCGAGGCAAGGGGCGCTATGCGAATGCGGGGACCCGGTTCGAGGCCCGGACGGGATCGCTCGCCACTTTCCGAGACAGGAACATCCGCTATCCGATCGACCTGATCTGGGAAGTCGAGAACACGCGCGCGCACATCGTCGGCACCGTGCTCGACCGCACGAACCTGGCCGGGATCGACGGAAAGCTCGAGGTGAGCGGCCCGGACATGGCCCTTCTCTATCCGATGACCGGGGTTCCCTGGCCGACGACACCGGCCTACAGGCTTGCCGGCCATCTCTGGCATTCGGGCACGACCGTGCACTTCGATACCTTCGACGGCAAGGTCGGCAGCAGCGACTTCACCGGAAGCCTCGCCGTCGACACAGGCGGCCCCCGGCTCGTGCTGACCGGAGAGTTCGCGTCGAGCAAGACCGTGCTGGCCGACCTGGCCGGCTTCGTCGGCGGCGAGCCGGGCAAGGCGGAGGCGCCGAATGCGACCGCGAAACGAAGGACGGCGGCGCAGAAGGAGTCGGCGGATCCCAAGGCGCTCCCCGAAAAGAAGGTAGGCCTCGAGCGCCTGAACGAGATCGACGCTCACGTGATCTACCGCGTGAAGCGTCTCGAATCCGACTACCTGCCGCTCGACGATCTCACCGCGAAGCTCGACCTGGAAAACGGCAGGCTTCGGCTCCAGCCGCTCAACTTCGGCATCGGCAAGGGCCGCATCGCGGCTACCGTGGACCTCGACGCCCGGAAGATGCCGGCGCTTTGGGACATCGACGCCGATTTTCGCAACATCGACCTCAAGCGCATCCTGCAAAAGAACTCGGCCGCCTTCGACGGCGCAGGCCTCGTCGGCGGCAAGCTTCGGCTCGCCAGCACCGGACAGTCGACTGCCGACGTCCTCGGCAACGGCGATGGCCATCTGACTCTGGCCATGACCAGCGGCCAGATCAGCGCCGTCCTGACGGAACTCGCCGGCCTCGACTTCCTGGAGGCGCTTGGCTTCTCGCTGTCGGGCAAGGACAAGCAGTTCGGAATACGCTGCATGGTTCTCGACGCCGGCATCCGGGATGGCGTGGTGCGGACCAACTCGCTGGTGCTCGATACCACGGACACGAACATCGGCGGGACGGGCTGGGTCAGTTTCCGCGACGAGACGCTCGGCATCACCCTGGAGGCGCACCCGAAGGATCCCAGCCTTCTTTCCTTCCGCGCCCCGGTGCATGTCACCGGCACCCTGAAGCATCCGAAGGTCGGTATCGATGCGGCGGCGACCGGCGCGCGCGTCGGAGCAATGGCGGTCCTTGGCGCGCTGCTGACGCCGCTCGCGGCACTGATTCCGACGATCGAACTCGGCCTCGGCAAGGACAGCGACTGCTCCGGCCTGATCGACCAGGCGGCGCGCTCCGCGCAAGAGGCGGGTGGGAAAACCACGGCTCCGGCGCGGAACGCCCAGGACCCGGCCAGGGACCAGAAGGCGAAGCGATAGACGCTATTCGGCCGCCGGTGCCGCGTCGATGTAGTCGTTCGGGCCCGGCTCCTTGAAGCCGCCGGACTGCATGCGCCAGAGACGCGCATAGGCGCCTCCCGCGGCCAGCAGCTCGGCATGCGTGCCCTGCTCGACGATGCGTCCGGCATCCAGCACCACCAGGCGGTCCATCCGCGCGATGGTCGAGAGCCGATGCGCGATCGCGATCACCGTCCGTCCCTTCATCAGGTCGCCGAGCTGCTCTTGGATCGCCGCCTCGACCTCGGAGTCGAGCGCCGAGGTCGCTTCGTCCAGCACCAGGATCGGCGCGTTCTTCAGGATCACGCGGGCGATGGCGATGCGCTGGCGCTGGCCGCCGGAGAGCTTCACGCCGCGCTCGCCGACATGAGCGTCGAGGCCGCGGCGACCGTTCCAGTCCTCCAGCGTCTCGATGAAGTCGGTCGCATGCGCGCGCGCCGCCGCGTCCAGGATCTCGCCCTCGCCCGCCTCGGGCCGGCCGTAGCGGATGTTGTCGCGGATCGAACGGTGCAGCAGCGAGGTGTCCTGCGTCACCATCGAGATGTGCGAGCGGAGGCTCTCCTGCGTCACCGTCGCGATGTCCTGGCCATCTATCAGGATGCGACCGCCTTCGACGTCGTGGAACCGGAGCAGCAGGTTGACGAGAGTCGACTTGCCGGCACCGGAATGGCCGATCAGGCCGACCCGCTCGCCCGGCGCGATCGTGAGGTCGATCCCGTGCAGAACGCCACGCTCGGTGCCGTAGCCGAAGCTGACGTCCTCGAAGCGGATATGGCCCCGGGTCACCTTGAGGGTACCCGCATCAGGACGGTCTGCCATCTGGCGCGGGGCCGAGATCGACTTCATGCCGTCCTGGACGGTACCGACATTCTCGAAGATGGCGGTCACGTTCTGCGCCACCCAGCCGGCGATGTTGGCGATCTGCCAGGTGAGCGGCAGCGCCATCGCCACCACGCCGATCTGCACATGGCCGCCGATCCACAGCCACACGGCCGTTGCCGCCGTGCCGACCACCATCAGCGCGTTCAGCGACGACAGCGCCAGCCCGAACTGGGTGATGATGCGGAGCTGATTGCGGAATGCGACCGTGTGCTCGTCGACCGCCTCCTTGACGAACGCATCCTCGTCGCGGGAGCGGGCGAACAGCTTCACCGTCACGATGTTGGTGTAGCTGTCGACCACACGGCCGGTGAGCGCGGAGCGGAATTCCGAGGTCTCGCGCGACCGGTCGCGAAGCCGGGGGACGAAGGTCCGCAGCAGAACCAGGTACCCGACGAACCAGCAGAGGATCGGACCGGCGAGACGCAGGTCGTTGGCAGCCAGAAGGACGATCGCGCTGGTGCCGTAGACCAGAATGTACCAGACGGCATTCGTCGCGGCGACCACGCTCTCGCGAAGCGACGGGCCGGTCTGCATGATCCGGTTGGCGATGCGGCCGGCGAAGTCGTTCTGGAAGAACGACCAGCTCTGCCGCACCACGTGCCAATGGTTCTGCCACCGGATCAGGTTGCTCAAGCCCGGCGCCAGCGCCTGGTTGGTGACGAGGTTCTGCAGGCAGAGCGCGAGCGGGCGGATCACCAGCATCACCAGTGCCATGCCGAGCAGCTGCGGGCCGACCGCGGGCAGCAGGTCGGCCGGCTCGTGGGTCGAGATCAGCGTCACCACCCGGCCGATGAAGACAGGGATCAGGCTGTCGAGCAGCGCCACCAGGAAGCCCGCCAGGAAGAGTGCCACCAGAAGACCGCGGGCCTGGCGCGCATAGTGCCAATAGAACGCCGCCAGCCCCGTCGGAGGCGGGGCTTCCGGGGGCAGCGCCGTCGGTTGCAGCAGGTTCTCGAACAGTCGGAACAACGGAACCTCGAAATGCCTCGCCAGGCGGCGCGGCAAAAACGCAGCGAACCACCGGCACCGGACCGCTTCGGGGCGGCCCGTCTCCGACGGCTCTGGTTGAGTGTTGCACCCTGGATAGCCCGAGTCGTGAAAAGGCGCAAATCCCCACGACCGCCGGTCTCCAGCCTCGTCTGCAGGTGTCGCAAAAAGATCACGATGCTGGCCTGCGGGCCGGAGGCTGCGCTAGCCTTCCGGCATGGGAAGCGGCGGCGCGCAATGACGGCGGAACGGAAGGGAGGCACGGCCCATCTCGGCCTGCTCACCTTCGCGGTGATGACCGCGACGATCATGCATGCGATCGACACAACGATCCCCAACGTGGCCCTGCCCCACATGCAGGGAAGCCTGCTCGCGACCCAGGAGCAGATCGCCTGGGTGCTGACCAGCTACATCGTCGCCGCCGCGATCATGACGCCGCCGACCGGCGCGCTGGCGCTCAAGCTCGGACGCCGGAAACTATTCATCGTCGCGATCCTCGGATTCACCGCCGCCTCGGCGCTTTGCGGCATCGCCGGCAGCCTGACCGAGATGCTGGTCTACCGCACGCTCCAGGGAGCCTTCGGCGCGGGATTGATCCCGCTCTCGCAGGCGACGCTACTGGACGCCTATCCGCGCGAGCGCCATGGCGAGGCGATGGCACTCTGGGGCATGGGCTTCGTCGCCGCACCGATCTTCGGGCCGACCATCGGCGGCTACCTGACCGAGGCCTATGACTGGCGCTGGATCTTCTACATCAACGTGCCGATCGGAATCGCCGCCGCGCTCGGCATCAGCCTCTACGTACCCGACACCAAGAAGAATGCCGACGCCAAGTTCGACTGGACCGGGTTCGCCTTCATCTCGCTCGCCATCGGGTCGCTTCAGGTGATGCTCGACCGCGGGCACTCCCTCGACTGGTTCCAGTCGGCTGAGATCGTTTCTCTCTCCGTGATCGCGGCGCTCGCTTTCTACCTCTTCATCGTCCACAGCCTGACGGCCGAAAAACCGCTGATCGACCTCGCGATCTTCAAGGACGCCAACTTCGTCTCCGGCATGCTGATCGCGTTCCTGATCGCGGTCGTGGTGCTGGCGATGCTGGCGCTCCTTTCCCACCTCCTGCAGGACGTGCTCGAGTATCCGGTGATCGATGCCGGCTACATCATGGGCCCGCGCGGCATCGGCACGCTGATCGCCATGACGATCGCCGGCCGGGTCGTCGACAGGATCAATCCGCGCTACCTCGTCTGCTTCGGCGTGTCGCTGACCGCCTCGGCCTTCTGGCTGATGACCGGCTTCAACCTGAATGTCGATGCCTGGCAGCTGATATGGACCGGATTCCTGCAGGGCTTCGGCATGGGCTGCATCTACGTGCCGCTCTCGACCTTCATGTTCTCAACGCTGCCGGCTCAGTACCGGACGGACGGCGCCAGCCTGAACAGCCTGGTCCGCAACATCGGCGCCAGCGCCGGCATCGCCATCCTGGAAGCGCTACTGGCGAGCAATCGGCAGGCCTTCCGCTCCCACATCGTCGAGCACATCACGCCCTACGACCCGCGTTTCCGCGAGCCGGCGCTGCCGAACGCCTGGAGCCTCGACACGCTGGATGGCCTCGCCAAGCTGAGCACCGAGATCGACCGTCAGGCGAAGATGCTGGCCTATCTCACCGACTTCCAGTGGATGACCGCGATCACGCTGGTGATCCTGCCGCTGCTGCTGATCGGACGGCGCCGGCGGTATTGAGCCCTACATCAGAGGAGAGCAGAAATGGCCGGCTTCAAGGTCTTCTCCGCCACCGTGATGCACGAGTCGCACAGCTTCTGCCGGCTGCCGGCGGACCTGGAGCGGTTCAAGACCACCGGCGGCTACGAGCGCGACGACGAGATCCCCAAGGCCTACCGCGGCACCAAGAGCGAATGGGGCGCGATCTTCGATCTCGCCGACCGCTTCGGCTGGAGCGTCGTCCATCCGCTGGTCGCCAATACCTCGCCGTCCGGACCCGTGACGCGGGACGCCTACGAACACTTCAGCGACGTCATTCTCTCGAGCCTGAAGAAGGCGCTGCCGGTCGACGGCCTGCTCCTGCCATTGCACGGTGCCATGGTCGCCGAGCATCTGGAGGATGCGGAAGGCGAGCTGCTGCGCCGCATCCGCGAGGTGATCGGGCGCAAGGTCCCGGTCGCGGTGACGCTCGACCTGCACGCCAATATCGGGCCTGAGCTCGCGACGCATGCCGACATCGTCTCCACCTATCGGACGACGCCCCATGTCGACATGTACGAGACCGCGATCCGGGCCGGCGAGCTGCTGCAGCGCGCGATGAAGGGCGAGATCAGGCCGCATGTCGCCTATGCGCAGCGTCCGATGTTCAACGGCCTCGACCAGGGCCGCACGATCTCGGGGCACGGGCCCATGGTCGACATCCTCGTCAAGGCCAAGGCGATCCTGGCCAAGGACAAAGACATCCTCGACATCGGCATCAACGCCGGTTTCGACTGGGCCGACAAGAAATACGTCGGCCCGACCGTTCTGGTGACCGGCAACAACGGCACCCCAGCCGCGCAGAAGGCCGCCGACGAGCTGATCGATTTCGCCTGGGAGACCCGCGCGACCAAGACGATCGATCTCAAGCCAATCGACGAGGTGATCCGGATCGCCAAGGAGCCGCGTTCAGGCAGCGGACCGCTGCTGATCGGCGACTACACCGACTGCCCCGGCGGAGCTGGCATGGGCGACGGCACCACGCTGATCAAGGCGATGATCGAGGCCGACCTCCAGGACGTCGCCGTCGGGTCCATCGCCGACGCGGAGTCGGCCGAGAAGGCGCGGAAAGCCGGTGTCGGCGCCACCGTCACGCTCGACCTCGGGGGCAAGCACGATCCGCGCTTCGGCGGCACGCCGCTGCGAGTCACGGGCAAGGTGATCGCGGTCGGCGACGGCGTCGTCACGCGGAAGGGACCTTTCGCGACCGGTACGGTGACTTCGTTCGGACCGAGCGCCGTCGTCCAGGTCGGCGGCATCAAGATCATCGTCGCCAGCCATCGCGTGCAGATCGACGACCGCGAGCAGTTCCGCCACTTCGGCATCGACCCGGAGGCGACCAACATCCTCGCCTGCAAGGCGATGAACCACTTCCGCGCCGATTTCGAGAAGATCGGCCGCCGGCTCGTCTACGTCGATTCCGGCGGCATCACCTCGTTCAACTGGAAGCAATATCCCTACAAGAACATCCGCCGGCCGATCTGGCCGCTGGACCCGCTCTAGGGCTCGATCTCCGCTAAGGTTCCTGGGGGATCTGCTTCCATCCGGCACGGTCGCGAACCGCGTCGATCACCTCCTGGTGGCGCCAGCCGTCGGCGATCGTGAGATAGGGCTCGAACGGCTTGCCCTCGATGTCGCGCACGAACTCGCGGGCGAGCGCGTTCCACGAACGCTGCACGATGTCCCAGCCCCTGGGCCAGTTCGAGCGGGTCTGCGGCGGCGGCAGCCAGCTCTCGATCTCGGCGGTCAGCAGCACTTCTTTGAAGCCGGCGTCGCCTTCACGCCAGAGGTGCACCGCGCCCTGGCAATAGGCCTCGTCGACATGGATCGTCCCGTTCGAACCGTAGAATGCGACATAGTCCTGGTGCTTGCCCTTGCGCAGGCATGAATGGCGGAAGGTGACGCTGATCGCCTTCGTCGGATCGCTGCCCTTGGGCCCGATGCGATCGAGCACCGTGTAGGACCAGTCGCTGTCGACCTCGGCCCAGCCGGCTTCGTCCGCCGTCTCCTGGCTGACCTCGCTCTTGTGCCAGTCGCGGAAGTCGTGCGGCATCGGCACCTTCGGCGCGCGCTTGAGATCGTTCCGCGTCTCCCCGGCGACGTTCAGGCTGACGCCGCCGCAGACGGACTCCGCGATTGCCAGCTTGTGGGTGAAGTTGTTGTTGAGGCGGCCGCCGCCGAGCTTCAGCTGATGCGGCCAGCCATAGGGCAGGCGCTGCGGCCAGCGGTAGTGCGAGACGAACTCGGCTTCGTAGAGCGTCCCGATGGCGCCGGCACGGATCAGGTTGCGGGCGAGCAACGCGGAAGGCTGGTAGCTGGAGGTCGCGGCGTAGGCCGACTTCAGCCCAGCCTTCCGGGTCGCCGCGGCCATGCGCCGTGCATCGGCCGAGGTCGGCGCCAGCGGCTTGTCGATCAGGATGTGGCAGCCCTGTGCCAGCGCGGTCTCGACCATCTCGACATGGGTGTCGCCCGGCGTCGCCACCGCGACGATGTCGGGCTTGAGTTCCGCCAGTGTCTTCCGCCAGTCGGTGCTCGCGACCTTGATCCCGAGCCCATCGGCGACCTTGCGGACCACCTCGGCGGTGCGGCTCGCGATCGCCGCGACTTCGACGCCCGCCTGCTGAAGCGCGATCGTATGCCCCTCGCCCGCCGACCCCGCCCCCAGAACCATCGCTTTCAGCGGCATCCGATCCTCCTCATGCCTGGAGGTAAGGGAGCGGGCACAGGGGGCCAAGGTCAATGCGGAAGCAGATTCCGCGGTTCACCCGGCACCGATCCGCGCTAGTCTCCGGCCCACGCACAAAACCAGGGGAAGCGTCCATGGCGTTCGATTACAAAGGCAAGAAGGTCATCGTGTGCGGCGCCAGCCGCGGCATTGGAAGGGCGATCGCGCTCGGCTTCGCCGAGGCAGGCGCCGATGTCTCCATCTGCTCGCGCAATGCCGAGACGCTGGAGAAGACCCGCGCCGAGATGGCCCGCTTCGGCCACAAGGCACATGCGGCCACCTGCGACCTCGCGAAGGAAGCTGAGATCGCGCGTTACATCCCGGATGCGGTGAAGACGCTCGGCGGCCTCGACGTGCTGGTGAACAACGCCACCGGCCTCGGAGTCGGCGACGACGAGAACAGCTGGGAGGTCAGCGTCGACGTCGATCTCCTGGCGACGGTCCGTGCCTCGCGAGAGGCGATGTCCGCGCTCAAGTCCTCCAAGGGCAACATCATCAACATCGCCTCGGGCTCGGGCCTGCGTCCGTCGGTCCGCACCCCGGCCTACGGCGCGGCCAAGGCCGCGGTCATCCACTACACGCGGACGCTTGCCGCGATCCATGCGAAGGCCGGCGTCCGCGTCAACTGCGTGGCGCCTGGCTCGATCGAGTTCCCGGGCGGCGTCTGGGCGGACCGCAAGGCCAACGACCCGGCGCTCTACAAGGCGACGCTCGCCAACTGCCCGATGGGGCGCATGGGCACGACCGAGGAAGTCACCAATGTCGTCATGTTCCTGGCTTCGTCGATGGCGAGCTGGGTGACCGCCCAGATCATCGGCGTCAACGGCGGCCAGGGTCTCTAGTCAGTCAGTCGGCAGCCACCGGCTTCTCGCCCCGCACCTGGGTGCGGTGCAGGAGCCGGCGGCTGCCATCGTAGTCGTTGACGGCATAGTGCAGCGTGCAGCGATTGTCCCAGACCGCCAGCGAGCCGGGCTGCCAGCGGAAGCGGCAGGAGAATTCCGGCCTGAGGCAATGCTGGTGGAGATAGTCGAGCAAGGGCCGGCTCTCGGCCTCGCTCATGTCCTCGAAACGTCCGGTGTAGATCGAGTTCAGGAATAGCGCTTTCCGCCCGCTCTCCGGGTGCAGGCGCACGACCGGGTGGGCGATCTCGCGGTCGGCCTCGGGATTGTTGCGCTCGATTCCGATCGAGCGGCTGGTGCGGAGATCCTTCGGCACCCCGCCCATGCCGTAGGGACGGCCGTTGTGCATTGCGCGAAGGCCCTTGAGCATCCGCCTCATGCCCGGCGACAGCGCCTCGTAGGCCTCGTACATGTTGATCCAGAGCGTATCGCCGCCATGCGAGGGGATCTCGATCCCGTAGAGGATCGAGGCCATCGGCGGCTCCTCGAGGAAGCTGAAGTCGGAGTGCCAGGCGTTCCCGAAGGTGCTGATCCTCTTCTCGTCAGCCTCCTTCAGCACCGCGATGATGTCCGGGTATCCCTCCATCGGGCGCACATAGGGAACCTGATACACCGGGCCGAACAGTCGGCTGAACTCGAGCTGCTGCTCGGGCGTCAGGGTCTGATCGCGAAAGAAGATCACCAGATGATCGACCAGCGCCTGCCTGATGTCGGCCGCGGCCGAGTTGCTCAGAGGCTTCGACAGGTCGACGCCGCGCACCTCGGCGCCGAGGCCGCCGGTCACCTTCTCGATCGCGATCGACTGATATCCCATGAAGGTCTCCGGGCGCAGGACGCGATCATATGTACCCCTACCGTCAGGCCGGAGCCACACTCAGCGCCGTGAAGAGGCGTTTCGCGGTTGCGCCGGCGCGATTGCGCGGCCTGGGCGAGCCTCTGAAGCTCGTTCTGTTCACAATTTCCCGGGAGACGCCCATGCCTCGCATTGCCAGCATCATCCGTCACGGCCTCGCGGCGGCGGCGACCTTCGCCATCGCGAGCGGCGCCGCCGCGCAGACGGTTAAGTTCGTGCCGCACGCCGATCTCAAGATCCTCGACACCACCTGGACCAACGCCCTGATCACCAGCCATCACGGCAACATGGTCTACGACACGCTGTTCGCCTACGACTCGAAGATGAACGCCAAGCCTCAAATGGTGGAGAGCTTCGAGAAAAGCGCCGACGGCCTGGTCTGGACCTTCAAGCTGCGCGCGGGCATGACCTTCCACGACGGCTCGCCGGTCACGGCGAAGGACGCCGTCGCTTCGCTGAACCGGTGGTCGAAGCGCCGCGTCGAAGGCACGGCGATGATGGAGCGCGCCGCCTCCCTCGTCGCCAGGGACGACCTCACTTTCGTGCTCACGCTGAAGGAGCCCTTCGCGCCGGTCCTGCAGACGCTTTCCAATCCCATTCTCGCGACCTTCGTGCTGCGCGAGAAGGATGCCTCGGCGGATGCCTTCCAGCAGCAGAGCTTCGACCAGGTGATCGGCTCCGGACCCTTCGTCTTCGCCAAGGACGAGTGGGTTCCCGGCGCCAAGGTCGTCTACAAGAAGTTCGCCGGATACAAGTCACGGCCCGAGCCGTCCGACGCCCTGACCGGCGGCAAGGTGGTGAAGGTCGATCGGGTCGAGTGGACCTATCTGCCCGACTCCGCCACGGCGGCGCAGGCGCTGGTCCGCGGCGAGATCGACATTCTAGAGCAGCCGCAGGCCGATCTCGTCCCGATGCTCAAGAAGGACAAGAACATCACCGTCGCGGTGATGGACGACATGGGCTGGCAGGCGGTGGCGCGTCCGAACGCCCTGCACCCGCCCTTCGACAAGCCCAAGGCCCGCCAGGCGCTGGCTCTCCTCGTCGACCAGACCTCGTATCTCCAGGCGTCGGTCGCCGAGGACTACCGCAAGCCCTGTCTCGCCATCCTCTTCTGCGGGGGTCCGTTCGAGACCCTCGCCGGCACCGAGCCTTTCCGCCAGCGCAACGTCGACAAGGCCAAGCAGCTTCTGAAAGAGGCCGGCTACAACGGCGAGCCGGTGGTGCTGATGGGCCCGACGGACATCGCGATGCTCAACGCGAACGCGGTGATCACCGCGCAGAACCTGCGCGATGCCGGCGTCAATGTCGACCTGCAGATGATGGACTGGGGCACGCTCTCGACGCGCCAGCAGAAGAAGGACAAGCCCGGTGCCGGCTCGCCGGGCTGGAACATGTATTTCACCTCGGCGCCGGGCACGATGTGGCACACGCCACTCACCAACTTCGCGCTGGCGACGCCCTGCGACGGCAAGAACTGGAACGGATGGACCTGTGACGAGGAGTTGGAGAAGATCCGCGTCAGCTTCCTGACCGCGCCGACGCCGGAGGCCCAGAAGCAGGTCGCCGAGCGCCTGCAGGCCCGTTTCTACGAGGTGGTTCCCTTCGTCTCCCTGGGCCAGTACGTGACGCCGAAGGCGTGGCGGAACAACATCACGAATGTCGTCAATTCACGCGAGATCGTGATGTGGGGTCTCGAGAAGAAGTAGAAGTCCCGAAACACGGCCGTCGGCGACAGCCGGCGGCCGTTCTCTCGTTCAGGCTGCTTCGGTACGCCGCCGGCGCGCCACGTGGGCCCGTCTGGGCGGCGGCGGCTTGCGGCCGAACTGGCGCCGAAGTTCGTCCTTCGCCGCCTTCAAGGTCCGCGCGCGCTCGGCGCTCAAGTTCTTGCCGGCACGATTGACATAGAAGGTCAGCATCGCGATCGCCGATCGGTATGGATCGGCTTTTCGCCGATCACTTTCCTCGGCCGACCTCTTGAGCGACGCCGCGATGCGCTTCGGGTCCTTCCAGGTGAAGAGACCCTTCTTCAGGTCGAGCGCATCGCTGTGTGCGGCCGCGTCCGCCGACCAGCGATCGCCAGAGCTGCCGTGCGACGGTTCCGCCATGGCACATCTCCCGCCTTTGCAGTCTCACAACGGGAGCGCAAGGGTGCCGTTCCCGTGACAAGGGTGCGGCGGCGGAAACGAGCGATACCCGAGCGGCTTGGGCCGCGCCGGGAGTCCGGAGAAAAGGATCTGCCCCGTCAGTCTTATTTCAGCCCGAGAGGAAGTGGCCGAATGGGTTGAGCGGGCCGACGCGGTCGCAGACGATCTTGGTCACCGCCATGATCGGCACCGCCAGGATCGCGCCGGGCACGCCCCACATCCAGTACCAGAAGACCAGCGCCAGGATGACCAGGACCGGATTCAGCGTGAACCGCCGGGCCAGCAGCATCGGCGTGATCCCCTCGCCCTCGGCGAGGTGGATCAGCAGGTAAAGGCTCGCGGGCAGCAATGCTTCGCCAAGCCCGTCGAGCGTCAGGAGCCCGACCAGGAAAAAGAGCCCGACGCCGAGCAGAGGCCCCAGGATCGGCACGTAGTTCAGCAGGAAGGCGACCACACCCCAGAGAACCGGGTCGCCGACGCCGCAGGCCCACATCACGAATCCTGTCGCAAGACCTACCAGCACGTTCATCGCGGTGATGGTCAGCAGGTACCCCGAGATGTCGCTCTCGATCTGCTGGGAGATCTCGACAGCGCGGCGCTTGTCGCTGAACCGCGGCAGCACCTCCACCAGCTTGCGCAGGAAGGTGTCGCCGGCGATCAGCAGGAAGAACAACAGCAGACCGGTCGTGAACAGGCCGGCGGCGAAGTTCCAGGTGCCGGCGAAGAGCTGCTCGGGCAGCGATCCTTCCGACGCGGGAATCGTCACCGTCGCGGTCTCCAGCTGCGTCATGCTGCGGACCGCGTGAAGGAAGCGCCGAAAGATCTCGACAGGCTCACGCAGGAACTCGAGCCGCTCCTGCATCCTCGGAATCGCCGACGGCAGCTTGGCGAACCAGTCGCCGGCCGGCGCGGTCAACGCTGCGACGAGGCCGACGATGAAGGCCGTGACGGACAGGATAAGCAGCAGGGCCGCCACCACCCGCGGCACGGACCACCGCTCCAGGAACCGCAGTGCCGGGTTCAGCAGCAGCTTGAGCACGACTGCCAGCACTACCGGAAGAATGATCGCCTTCGCCACGTAGAGGACGCCGAGCATGACGACCACGAAAAGCCCGGTCTGGATCAGGAAGGTGCCCTGTAGCGGATCGACCGCGGGCGCCGCGTCCGTTGCGGGGGGGCCTACGGAGTCGTCGTCCGTGAGAGGCGGATCGATATCACGCAGTTGTCGCAGGTTGGGGACTGTCACGCCGAATTAAGGCGGCGGGCGCTCTCCGGTTCCGCCGTCGACATGGGTCTTCCATTCGGAAATGCCGCTTATGCTACCGTCTCCTCTCTCCAGGAGGATCGCATGGCCATACAGACCCAGTCGCGCAACCGCCCGATGAGCCGCGAGGAGCTCAAGGCCCGGATCGACCGGCTGCCGCGCACCCGGCTCGCTGCCTTGCCGACACCGCTGGAGGCCTGTCCTCGGCTGACCGCAGCCCTCGGCGGGCCCGAGATCCTGGTCAAGCGAGACGACATGACCGGCCTCGCCTTCGGCGGCAACAAGGCGCGCCAGCTCGAATTCCTTTTCCCCGGCATCCTCGCCTCAGGCTGCGACACCATCGTCGCCGGCGCCTATACCCAGTCGAACTGGTGCCGGCAGATCACCGCTGCCGCCTGCCGCCTCGGCCTCAAGGTCGAGCTCGTGCTGGTCCACGGCATCAAGGGACCCAAGCTCCAGGGCAACCTGCTGCTCGACAAGCTCATGGGCGCCAACGTGACCGTCGTCGACATCGACGACGTGCAGCGCCTGCCCCCGATGCTCGAAGCCAAGACGGCGGAGCTCAAGGCCGCCGGCCGCAAGCCCTATCTGGTCTCGCCCTTTGCGATGTCGACGCTGTCGATCTCGACCGTCGGGTACGTCGAGGCCATGGCCGAGATCGACGCGCAGCTGTCCCAGCGCGGGCTCAAGGCCGACTGCGTCTACGTTTCCGGCGCCAACATGACCCCGGCCGGCCTCCTTCTCGGCGCCAAGGCGCTCGGGCTTTCGACACGCATCGTCGGCATCAGCCCGGTGCTGTGGGAGGAGGATCGCGCCACGGACATCGCCCGCATCGCCAATGCGGCGGCGGCGCATCTCGACCTCGACATCGCGATCTCGCCGGCCGATGTCGAGAACGACGACGGCTATGTAGGCCCCAAGTATGGCCTGGTGACGCCTGAGTGCCGCGAAGCGGTCAAGCTCGCCGCCTCGACCGAAGGCCTGATCCTGGATCCGGTATATACCGGCAAGGCCATGGCCGGGCTGATCGGCCATGTCCGCAAGGGCAAGCTCAAGAGGGGCGAGACCGTGGTCTTCCTTCACACCGGCGGCATGCCGGCCGTCTTCGCCTATGCCGAGGACCTGATCGAGGCCTGAAGCTCAACGCTCGGGGACCGCGAAGTCTCGGCGCGCGGTCGAAATCGTGATGGTGAATCCGGCGATCACGTCGAACAACGCCATCACCATGATCAGCAGGAAGGTCGAGGTACCGAGCGCCGGCACCAGCAGGAAGCCGATCAGGCAGGCGACGAACGAGAACAGCGACAGGATGTGGTCGAGAACCGAGGCCTGCGAGGTCCTCGTCGCCTTCAGGACCTCGAAATAGAGCGCCACTACCGAGAGCAGCAGCAGGACGTCCCCGATCGCGAAGCTCCAACTGGCGCCGGACGGCAGCGTGAACGAGGCAACGGGCGCCACGGGCGCCCCGGATCCGAAGACGGCGACGATCGCATAGACGAGGGCGATGCAGCCGATCAGCGGCAGCTGCCGAATCATGGTCATCTCGGAAGTTCCTTCGGTGGACCTGCGGTAGCAGGCTAGCACGCCGACCGGAACCCCGCAGGTCGCCTCCCCGTTTCTCTCCGACAGTCCAGTCGCGAGAAAGGGGAATCCCATGAATGCCAGAATTGCCGGAGCCGCGTTCCTTGCCCTCGCCGCCGTCCTCTCGGGACCGGGCTTCATCGTCCCAGGGCATGCCGCATCGGCCTGCGATCCCGGGACCAAGATTGACGCCTCGACCGCGAACGACGCCAAGCGCCGCTTCGAGGCCGCGGGCTATCGGAACGTGAAAGTCACCAAGAAGGGCTGTGACAATTTCTGGCACGGCATGGGCGTCAAGGACGGGGCCGAGCGCCGTATCGTCGTTTCCCCCTCCGGCGACGTCATGCCGGAAAACGACTGACCGATGGCGGCGCACCCGGCAATTTCGACCGGGTGCGCTGCCGGATTTCAGCGGCGCCGGGCCTGCGGCTTCGAGTCCGACGCCGGCTGACTTGCGAGCCGGGATTTAAGATCGCGCCTAACCCATTCACCGACAATGACCAGGAACGACAGCACCAAAAAGATCGCACCGATCAGTCCGCTTGCGCTCATCCGATCCTCCCCTTCGAAGCGTTGAAGCGGCTGAACTTCTTGCAATGCGAATGCCGGTGCTCCGTTGCCGGCCAGGAGGAATCACGATGAACAATCATCCGAAAGCCATCCTGCGAATCGTTAAGCTGGTGGTGCTGCTCTCGCCGCTGCTGCTCGCCGCCTGCGGCGAAGGTTGGTCCATGCGGGTTGCCCCTCCGGCACTGACCAACGACGTATCGGCCAGCCTGCCGCCGCAGCCGCCGGCCTGACCGGCTGGCACTCTTCCCCGGAGGTAGCTAACCTCCGAGCACGTCCAGGATGACGGCAGGGGAGCCGCTTCAAGGTGAAGATCTGTGTGTTCGGCGCCGGCTCGATCGGCGGCTATCTCGCCGGCTTTCTCGCGAAGTCGGGCGCCACGGTTTCGGTGGTGGCGCGCGGGGCACATTTGAAGGCCATTCAGGAGAAAGGCCTCACGGTCGAGCAGCCCGAGGGTCCGCCGGTGCATTCGACACCCCGCGCCACCGACGATCCGGCGCGGCTCGGTCCGCAAGATGCGGTGCTGGTAACGGTGAAGGCACCCTCATTGCCTTCGATCGCCGACGGGCTGGCGCCGCTGCTGGGACCCAAGACATCCGTCGCGTTCCTCACCAATGGCATTCCCTGGTGGTACTTCATCGGCCATGGCGGCAAAGACGACGGCCGCAGCCTCCCGCTGCTCGATCCGGATGACCGGCTGCGCAAGGTCGTGGGAACCGAGCGGGTCGTCGGAAGCGTCGTCTGGCCTGCGAGCTCGGTACCCTCCCCCGGCGTCGTCAGGATTCGCGGTCACTCACGCGGCACCTTCTTCGGCCGACCCGACGGCTCGACCACGCCCGAGCTGGAGGGGCTGGCGGACGCCTTCCGCAGGGCCGGCCTTCCGGTCACGGTGACGCCGAAGATCCGTGACACGATCTGGGAGAAGCTCGCCTTTAACCTGAGCGCCGGTCCGATGTGCGTGCTGACCCGTTCGCCCGTCATGGCGACCTACGAAGAGCCTGTCCTGGTCGAGACGTCGCGCAAGCTGATGGCCGAGGCGCAGGCGCTGATCAAGGCGATGGGCTGCGCGCCAGACTTCGACGTCGAACGCGTGGTCGGGGTCAACACCAAGCTCGGACATCGCCCCAGCATCCTTCAGGACCTCATGGCCGGCCGCTCGATGGAGATCGATGCGCTCTATTCGGTGCCGCTCCAGCTCGCGAAGTCGGCCGGCGTGCCCATGCCGACGCTGGCGATGATCGCTGCCATGATCCGCGTGCGGGCGCGCGAGGAAGGGCTCTATCCACCGATAGGCTAGTTGGCGGCGACCGGCTCCGGCTCGACCGGGATCCAGCTTTTCCGCTCTCCCGCGTAGACGGCGCCGGGATTGCCGCTGACCGTCGTCCGCCACATGACGCGCTGGAGCTTCTCGGCGTCGAACCAGGTCGCCGCATGCATCAGGCAGCGATTGTCCCAGATCAGCACGTCACCCGCGTCCCACTCATGGACGTAGACGAAGCGCGGCTGGGTGATGTGCCTCACCAGATCGTGCAGCAGCCTGGCGCCCTCGCCGTCCGGTCCCGGCTCCATGCCGACGAAAGGCCCATCGAGCCAGTCCATCTGGCCGTATTCGCAAAGGTAAAGCGACCGGCGGCCGGTCACCGGGTGGACGCGGATCACCGGCTGCCGCTGCGAGCGCTCGTGAGGGCGAAGCGCCTGCACGGGCTCCCCCTTCCGCACTTGGTCATACGATCTTCCGGTACGACCCTTCGTATGCAAGCCGTCGAGCGTCTCGACCTTCGCCTTCAGGGCGGGCGGCAGCGCGTCGTAGGCGGCGGCGCAATTGGCGAACAGCGTCTGTCCCTGTCCCTTCGGCACAGGTGTCACGGCAAAGAACAGCGAGACGTCCGGAGGCGGCCGCCGATAGCTCTGGTCGGTGTGCCAACCGCGCCGATGCGGGAACTGAACCGGAAGCTTGCCATCCGCCGTCAGCGGCGGATCCGGCAAGGCCGGCGGCATCCGGCTGACCGGAGGCACGTTCGACACGATCAGAATCTCCGGGACCTCCGTGTGCACCATGTGCAGCGGGGTCAGGTTGCTGCGATAATCTTCGATCTCCGGCCCGAAAAGTTGGCTCAGGCGCAGCAGCAGGTCGGGCGACGACGCGATCGCGTCCATTCCCTTGATCAGAAGCAATCCGTCGGCCGCGGCCAGCGCCTTCGGCAGTGCCACCGGATCGGACTCCGCCGCCGCGACGATCATCTCCGCGCTGCCGCCATGATCGATCCGGCCGCCGAAGGTGGCGCCAGCGAGGGGTCCGATCATCCGCAAGGTCATCTTGGCCGCTCCGGCGAAATAGAGCCGGATTGGAGCGTAGCCCTGTGCCCGCGCCTCTTCAACCGGCTGGCCCTAGGCACCTCTCCACCGCCGCCAGAAGCTCCTCCTTCGAGAACGGCTTCTCCAGCGCGGCGGTGGCGCCGAGCTTCTGGGCCATGCCGAGCAGATCGCTGCGGGCGCCGTACCGTCCACCTCCGGAGATCGCAAGGATCGGAAGCCGTGCGTCCGCGCGTCGGATTTCGAGGATGGTTTCGATCCCGTCCTTCTCCGGCATCAGCAGATCGGTGATCAGGAGATCGAACTGCCGCGTCTTCATGAAGGCGAGCCCTTCGGTGCCGTTCCTGGCGATCACCACCTCGGACGGCGCCAGCATCGCCGCCGTGAGCTTGGCGAAGAACTGGTCGTCGTCGATGAGAAGAAAGGCACGACCGGCGGTCATCCCTTCGCAGGCCTTTTGCCGCGCGTGCCTGGATCGGACTCGGCAGTAGCGTTCGTCGTCATAGCTGCCATCGTCGACTGGCCAAGATTGACGAGACGCCTCGCGCCTTCCTGGGCCGCCGTCATGTCGGCCATGATCCGGCCCATGCTGCTGGTCAGCCACTCGCTGTAGGCGGCCGCCATCTCCGCCACGTCGCGGGACGCCGACAGCTTCTGCAGCGTGCGGAACCCTGACTCCATCGCGTCCTGACGCCGCTTGGTCCAGGCCGCCATCATCCTCTGGGTTTCGTCCAGGAGCTGCGCCTGATCGTGAAGGGCGGCCTCCATCTGGACACGGAACGCCTCCGGCCAGTCGGCAACCGCCGCCTCGGCCGCATCGCGACGATGACGCTCGGCCTGCTCGCGATGCCGCGCCGCCGACTGCGCATCGGTCTCCTGCTCGGCCAGCCGCTCGTTCAGCCGCGCCATCGCCGACAGCACGGTCGACGGAGGTTTCTTGGCGGTCATTCAGGCCACCCCCTTCCCTTCGCCTCGACCGATTGAAGCATCCGCGCCCGGCAAGTCAACCAGGCTCGCCCTTCTTCCCGGACTCCAGGACGTCACGGATCTTTGCCGCCAGTTCGTCGCGCCGGTAGGGCTTGCTCAGGATCTGGTCGTCCATCCCGAGCGTCGCACCCCGCATCGAGGCTTCGGTGAAGCCGGAGGTGAAGAGAACCTTGAGCCCTGGCCTCATTGCACGGGCCTTCCCGGCGAGTTCGATGCCGCTCAGGTCGCCGGGCATCACGATGTCGGTGAAGAGCAGATCGATCTCGTCGCCACGTCCGAGGACTTCGAGCGCCTGGCGCCCGCTTTCGGCCTCGATCACCTGGTACTTCAGGGTCGAGAGCAGCAGAAGCACCGTTGAACGGACCGCCGCGTTGTCCTCGACCACGAGGATGGTTTTCGACGACGCTCCTTCGCCCTCCGTCGGGCGAACTTCGATGTGCTCGTCGCGGTTCTCGGACTTCGCCCGCGGCAGGTAGAGCCTGACCGTGGTGCCATGGCCGACCTCGCTGTAGATCTTCAGGTGACCGCCCGACTGCTTGGCGAAGCCGTAGACCATGCTGAGGCCGAGACCGGTGCCCTTTCCGACTTCCTTGGTGGTGAAGAACGGCTCGAAGACGCGGGGCAGGATTTCCGGCGAAATGCCCGTGCCGGTATCGCTGACCGCCAGCATCACGTAGTCGCCGGGTGTCACGCCGGGATTCTCGACCGCATACCTGGCGTCCAGATGCTTGTTCTCGGCCTCGATGACGATCTGCCCGCCATCCGGCATTGCATCACGGGCGTTGATCGAGAGGTTGATAAGCGCCGACTCGACCTGCGATGGATCGGCCTCCGCCTGCCAGAGCCCGTCCGCCGGTGTCACCTTGATCTCCACGTTCTCGCCGATTGTCCGGCGCAGGAGCGTTGACGTGCGCGTCACCAGCTTGCCGAGGTCGAAGACCTGTGGACGGAGCTGCTGCTTGCGCGAGAACGCGAGCAGCTGACGCGTCAGGTCCGCGCCTTGCATCCCGGCGGCAAGCGCCATCTCGATGATCTGCTTGGCATCAGGGTCGTTCTTGAGCTGCGCCTGGACGAGATCGAGGTTGCCGATCATGACCGAGAGCAGATTGTTGAAGTCGTGCGCGATGCCTCCCGTGAGCTGCCCGACCGCTTCCATCTTCTGCGACTGGTGCAGCTGCTCGGTCCGCTCGCGGACCTCCCTTGTCCTCTCCTCGACCAGACGCTCGAGATCGCGGGCATGGCGCTCGATCTCCATCTTGGCCTCGTTGAGCTCGGTCTTGCTGTCGATCAGCCCGCGATTGGTGCGGACGATATCCTCGAAGGTCGACATCAGCAGATCGAGAATCTGCTCCTTGTCCGAGTTGATGATGAACGTCTTGCCGAGAAAGACGACCTCGATGCCCATCTTCAGCCGGCTCGCGCTCCGCATGCGCCGGTTGTCGAGCACGGTCTTGAGCCGGGCGAGGATCTGCTCGGGCTCGTATGGCTTGGTGACGAAGTTGTCGGCGCCGCACTCGAGACCGCGGACGATGTCCATCGGATCGCTCAAGGACGACAGCAGGACGACCGGCGTGTCGCGTGACTTCGACTCCTTGATCTCCTTGCAGAGCTCGTAACCGGAAAGACCGGGCATCACGATGTCGGAGACGACCATGTCGAAGGCGCCGTCGTTGAACGCCGCCATGGCCCGATCCCCGTCGGGCGCCACCACGACCTCGTAACCTTCCGCCTCCAGGATGAAACGCAGCTGCTCCGCCTGCGTCCGGCTGTCTTCGGCGATCAATACCCGGGTCAACGGCATTCTCCCTTGGACCGCGGCTCGGTCACGGTGGCGCGGCCTTGTCGAGAACCTGCCGGATCTTCCGGGCGAGCTCGGTCGCCTGGTAGGGCTTGGTCAAGAGTGCATGATTGGCGGCGAGAGCGCCTGCTCGTCCGAGCGCGGGTCCGGAGAAGCCAGACGTGAAGAGCACCGGGAGCCCGGGCTGCCGTGTCGCGGCCTCCTGGTAGAGCTCGTAGCCATTGAGCCCTCCCGGCATCACCACGTCGGTGAAGAGCAGATCGACCTTGTGCCCCCGATCGAACATGGCAAGCGCGTCCGTGCCGTTGGCGGCCTCGATCACCTGGTAGCCCAGCATCTTGAGGCGGTCGACGACGTGGCGACGGATCTGCTCGTGATCCTCGACCACGAGGATGCGCTCGTGCGCATTGGCGCGCGGCACCTCCTGCGTGGCGGTCGACACGGACTCGACTCCTTCGGTGTCCGCCGCGCGCGGAAGATACAGGCGCATCGTCGTTCCGTGGCCGACCTCGCTGTAGGCCTGGATATGGCCGCCCGACTGCTTGACGAAGCCGAAGATCATCGCCAGGCCGAGGCCGGTTCCCTTGCCGACCTCCTTGGTGGTGAAGAACGGCTCGAAGATGCGGCTCATGATCTCGGGCGGGATGCCACTTCCCGTGTCCTCGACATCGACGCAGACGTAGTCTCCAGGCTGGGCGTCGGGGTTGAGCAGGACGTAGTCCCGGTCGAGCACGGCGTTACGGGTCGAGATCGTCAGCGTCCCGCCGTCCGGCATCGCGTCGCGCGCGTTCACCGACAGGTTGGCGATCGCGGACTCGAGCTGTGCCGGATCGACCAGGACCTGCCAGAGGCCTTCGCCCGGCTCGACCGCGACCTTGATGTCCTCGCCCAGCGTACGACCGAGCAGCTTTGCCATCGCCGTGACCGCATGGTTGACGTCCACGAGCTTCGGCTCGAGCGGCTGGCGCCGGGCGAAGGCGAGCAGTTGACGTGTCAGCTCTGCCGCGCGCATGCAGGAGTCGATCGATTCCTCGACCATTCCTGCGGCGTCGGTTGGAAGCTTAATCTCGGCCAGCGCCTCCAGGTTCCCCATGATGATGGTAAGGATGTTGTTGAAGTCATGGGCCATGCCGCCGGTCAGGTTGCCGATCGCCTCCATTTTCTGCGCTTGGCTCAGCTGATGCTCGAGCGTCCGCTGGCGTCCTTTCAGGCGATGCTCCTCGGTGACGTCGAGCAGCAGACCGTCCCAGATCTTCGTCCCGGCTCCGTCCGGGCGGAAGCGGAAGTGGGCGCGAAGCCAGCGCTCCTCACCGGTGCGAGTCGCCGCCGCCCCTTCTACCTCGACAGCATCCCCAGTCTCGGCCGACCGCTTGAGCGCTCCGAACAGCTGGTCGGCGAACTCTTCGTTCAGGAGCTCGAGCAGGATCTTGGGCTCGGACTGGATGTCTTCGGGGCGGCATCCGAGAATGTCCCTGATGCGCGGGCTGATATAAGGGTATGAGCCCTTCCCCCCCGCGTCCTCCGCGCGCTGAAACAGCACGCCGGGTACGTTCTCCGCGACGGTCGCCAGCCGCGCCTCGCTCTCCCGAAGCGCTTCCGCCGCCTTGACCTCCGCCGTGACGTCACGGCCGGTTCCCCGGTATCCCAGGAACTTGCCGTCAGCACCAAACACCGGCTTGCCGTTCGAGCGGACGTGCAAGACTTCGCCATCGCCTCTCTGCCAGCGGATGACGTGGTCTCGGAATGCCTGGTGGGCATCACCGGTCTCGGCCAGAAGCTCCGGCGGTATCATCTCCGACCGCAGATGGCCGACGATCTCCTTGAGCCCGATGCCGAGGGACTGGGTGCCGCGCTCGAGAAACGAGGTGTAGTTGAAGTTCGCATCCGTCTCCCAGAACCAGTCCGAGGCGGCGTCGGCGAAGTCACGAAAACGCTCCTCGCTGTCGAGGAGCGCCGCGGTCCGTGCCTTGACCCGGGCTTCGAGCTGGTCGTGCAGGCCGGCACGCCCGATCGCCGTGGCCGCCAGGCTGCCGAGGGCGGAAAGCATGTCGAGCTTCTGCGTGTCAAAACTGGCCTCTTCCTCGCCGAGAAGATTGAGGATCCCAATCGGCGTACCCTGCGTATAGAGCGGGATAGTCGCATGACCACCCTTCGCGCCGGCGGCCCGCAACATCGAGCAGTCCAGGATGACTCCGGAGGAAACCGCATCGGCCCCCAGGACCCTCTGTCGGCACTCGCAGGAGGAGATCGGATCCCTGCCAAGCGCGACCGGCGCGCCCTGGCTCCCGACGAGCCGCATCGTCTTCGGTGAATCTCCGAGCATGAGCCATCCGCCGGTGATCCCCGGGAACGCCGTCGCCTCTGTCAGCAGTCGGTCGACGACCTCCTTCAGGGTGCGGCAGCGGTTGAGGGCATCGGCGATGCAGTACAGCGCCTGCGCGTTCTGATAGGCGCGCTGGATCTCGAGCTGCTGGGCGCGCAGCCGATCGCTCAGGTGGACCGCCTCCTCATAGCTCGAGACAAGGAGATCGAGGATCTGCTGACGCTCCGCCGTGATGAAGTGGCGGCGCCCCGCCATCGAGACCTCGACGCCGAGCTGGAATTTGTCCTGCTCGCGGATCCGCCGGTTCGCCAGGATGTAGTCGAGCCGCGCGAGAAGATGCGTTTCGTCGAAGGGCTTGGTGAAGAAGTTGTCCGCGCCGCACTCGAGGCCGCGAAGGATCGCGCTCGTGCCGGAAAGGTCCGTCACCAGCACGACGGGAACGTGCTTCAGCGTATCGTCATTCTTGATCGCCTGGCAGAGCCCGTATCCGTCGAGCTTCGGCATGTTGACGTCGCTGACCACCAGGGTCGGTTGCCTTTCGCGGATCGCGGCCAGTGCCGCCTCGCCGTCCGGCATCGCCCGCACGGCATAGCCCCTGTCCTCCAGGATCATCTGGAGGTGCAAGCGCTGGGTCGGGCTGTCCTCTGCGATCACGATCTCGACGGAACTAGCCATGGCACACCTCGAGACTCGGCATTCATCCGCGCTCCCTGGCGCGGGTTACGGAACGGATCAGCTCGGCGATCTTATCCGGCGGAAGAATCTGCTCGGCGGCGCCCAGGCGGATCGCCTCCCCCGGCATGCCGAAGATGACCGAACTCGCCTCGTCCTGGACTACCGCCAGCCCTCCCGCCCGGCGGAGGTCGAGCAGGCCGCTCGCGCCATCGGTGCCCATGCCGGTCAGCAGCACGCCCATGGCACCGTGCCCGTAAGCGGCAGCGACCGAACGGAACAGATACGAGGCCGAGGGGCAGAAGCCGTTCTCGGGTGCGCCGCCGGCGAGCGTCATGCGACCGCCAGCGGCGACGCCGAAGTGGCGCCCGTCAGGAGCGATGTACACCGTGCCGGGGCGTGCCCATTCGCCGTCGACCGCGACTTTGACCTCGAGCGCGATCTTGCGATTGAGCCAGCGGACCAAGCCGTCGATGAAGCCGACGGCCATGTGCTGGACCACGTAGATCGGCACGCCGATGCCGGGCAGCATCGCCCCCAGGATCTCCGCGAGGACATTCGGTCCGCCGGTCGACACGCCGATGGCGAGTGCATCGATCCGGCGGCCGGCGGGCACGGTGAGAGGTTGTGCCGGCGTAGGCTTAGCGCGCTTCGGCCAGCGCCTGACGACGCGGACTTCGGACATCACCTTGAGCGTGCTGATCAACCGGCCGGCCGTGCGGGCGAATGCCGGATGCGCCGGGCCGGCAGGCTTGCCGACGATCGCCAGCGCGCCGGCTTCCAGGGCGGCGAAAGTCAGCGCAGTCTCGTCCTCGTCGAAGCTGGCGCTCGTCATCACGATCGGTGTCGGCGTCGTCTCCATGATCCGGCGCGTCGCCTCCATGCCGTCGACGTTCGGCATGTAGACATCCATGAGGATCACGTCAGGGCGCAGCCTCGCGGCCATGGCGACGGCTGCCGCGCCGTCCTCGGCGACACCGGCGACCTCCAATCCTCCATCTCTCCCGAGCACATCGGTCAACAGCTCGCGCGCAGCGGCTGAATCCTCGGCGATGACAACCTTGATCATGGCAGTCCTCGCCGGCCGCCGTCGGGCTCGCGCTCTTCGCGCACCCGCCTCGCCGCAAGAAAGGCCTCCGCCGCCTCGGCGAGCCGCCTCACCTCGTCGTCTTCCACCTGAAGCCGGGCGAGATCGACCACGTTGCGCATCGACCGCCGCGCCGCGTCCCTGTCGCCGTCGGCCTCGAGGAGATTGCCAAGCAGAAAATGCGCGGGAACGGATTCCGGCCTGAGATAGAGGGCCCGCCGCAATGCCTTTCTGGCGCCGTCTCGGTCACCGACCTCCTGGCAGATCTGGGCATGCAGGAAATGACCGTCATGGTCCAGGATGGCGCGGGCGAGACCCTGCTCGCAGAGCAAGCGGGCACCGGCGTAGTCGCCGCGGTCGGCGAGGGTACGCGCCAGGGCGATCGAAACGTCGTGCCGCTCGGCCGGGCGCGGCGTCGGGAGGGCCCTTTGCGCCGAAGGGCGGCGCGGCCGCGGGCGAGGCGGCGTTCTCTTCGGAGGTTCCGTCGGAACCGCCTCCGACCGCTTGAATCCGGTCAGGGACGGCAGGCGAACGACGGCAAGCGGTTCGAAGAGGTCAGGCCACGCCTCCGCGGGGCTGGTCAGCAGCCACCCGTCGGCGGAGAGCGAGGTGCCCAGACGGCTGGCGACGAGCCGCTGCATCTCGGCCGAGAAATACATGACCACGTGCCGGCAGACGATGAGGTCCATGTCAGAAAAGGCAGGGCCGTAGGGAGCATCGTCGACGAGGTTCTGCGGCGTGAAGGCGACCATGCCGCGGATTTCCGGCGCCAGCTCGCGCAATCCGTCTCCGGCATCACCGAAGTGACGCTCGATGGTCGCCGCCGGAACCTGCCGAAACGACCAGGGGCGATAAAGGCCCCGCCGGGCGCTTTCCAACGCCAACGAGTTGACGTCGGATGCGAGGATCGTGATCGACCACGCCTCCCTGTCCGGCAGAAGACGATCTATCAGCATCGCCAGCGAATAAGGTTCCTCGCCGGTGGCACAGCCGGCGCTCCAGATCCGCAACCTCAGCATTCCGTCGCGCCGCCGCCGGGCGATCAACGGGACCAGTACGTCCCGCTCGATTCCTTCGAACCACGATGCGTCGCGAAAGAAATAGGTTTCGCCGACGGTCAGCAAGTCGACGAGCCGCGCCCATTCAGGCCGAGCGACGTCGAGGACCGCGATGTGGCGGGCGAGAGTCTCTGGACCCGTCGTCGGAAACGCGTCGCGAATGCGCGCCATCCAATGCCCAAGATCGGCGTCGCGCGACCCGGCGAGATCGAGCCCCAGCCGCTGCCGGATGACGGCGCAGACGTCGCGACAGATGTGGTCGGGAAGCGTCATTGGAGCATGATCGCGCGGGACAGTTTCCGGATTCCTTACGCCGCCGAAGGGGCTTGGCCCCCGCCCAGCATCTCGTCGAGGGTCCGAAGCACGTCGTCACGGCGGAACGGCTTCTCGAGGATGCGATCCGCGCCGAACTGCTTGGCGAGTTGAAGGGGCGTCAGGTTCCGCGCCCTCCCTCCGCCGGAGACCGCAATGATCTTGATGCTCGGGTTGAGCTTGCGCAGGTGCACGATGGTCTGGTTGCCGTCCATGTCAGGCATGACGATATCGGTCAGCACCAGGTCGAAGGACTGCTGTTGAAACGCATCGACGCCGGTGCGGCCGGTGTCGGCCTCGACAGCCACGTGCCCGCGCGCCTCGATGATCCGCCTCAGAAGCTGACGGATGCCGCGATCGTCGTCGATGATCAGAACTTGTGCCATCTCAGGTATCCAGTTCGCTGCGATAGACGTCGGCCATTTCGAACTTGAACAGACCGCGCGGCCTCTCCGCGAGCGAGCTGACTGCCTCGCCGCCGATGTAGACGAACCCTGCGGCCAGCGCGGCGGTGGTCAGGCTCACGCTGCGGATGCCGTAGATGCCGGTCAGCAGCTTGAGCTTCTCGGCGCGCTCGACGAAGCGCTCCATCAGCGGCAGGCATTGGTGCTCGCTGCGCGTCCCGCCCGCGTTGCACGCGACGATAGGGATGCCCGCCCTCTGTATCGCATCGAAGGACTGACAGTCGAAGGACACCAGGGCGGTCACCGAACGGCAGAATGGTCTCATGTGGCGCGCGACCTCCAGCACGCGGCCGGCGAGAACGCCTTCGGGAACTCGCTCGATCTCGAAAATCAAGAGCCGCTTGAGCGCGGCAGGTATGGCGCTACAGGCTTGCAGGAAGTCGCGACGGGATCCGACACCCGCCAGCGTGTCGAAGTGCACGGGAACGATCAGCAGGCATACGGCATCGGCGGGGAGCTTGCTCCATTCCGCGATCGCGTGCCGCAGCATCCCCAGGTCCGAACCGGCGATGCGCGAGGTCTCCAACCTCTCGGCCACCGCGGCCTCGCCGTTGGTCATCGCAGGCGAAACCGGTTCCATCCTGATGCAGCGAAACGCGGAGACGACGCCTTGCCGCACGTTCCAGACCGGCTCGAAAGCGAAGGACGACCTGTCCTCGGGCGCTGCCGCAAGGAGTGCCGTCGCATAGTCGAGGCTGGGCTCGACGATGCCGTCGCCCTCTTCCAATGACTGGATCGCGTCGATCCGCGGCCGGCCGCGACGATCGAGATGCGCCGCATTGACCGGAATGAACAAGCCGGCGGTTTCGACCCGCATGTCGCGGAGGTGCGCGTGGATACGCTTGAGGAAACGCTGCACCAGGCCCGTAGCCGAGTCCTCATTCATGCCCCAGAGCACGACCATGTAGAAAAGGTCGCCGACGGGGCAGATCCAGCCGTTGGCCCCTACCAGCTGCGGGATGTCCTGCCGCAGACGGAGGTGAAGCTGCTCGACGATCGTCGGAAAGCGGACGCCAAGATGGACGCGAACGGTGTACAGATCGATGGTCCGCACCAGAGCGGGCGTTGCGCCGAACGACAGCGTCGCGGCACTCGCCGACTCCCTCGACACGGTATCGATCTGACGGACCAGCGAGTTCATGTCAGCCTCCGCACCGCTTCCAGCAGGACGTTCTGCTCGAAGCTTCCCTTGAGGATGTAGGCGTTGGCCCCGACCTCGACCCCTCGCTCCTTGTCCTCCCGGGACTCGAGCGCGGTGACCAGCACCACCGGCAGATCGCCTAGGCGCTTGTCCGCACGGATCCGGGCGGTGAGGTCGAATCCGTTCATGCGCGGCATCTCCACGTCGGAGACGACCAGGTCGAACCTGCCGAGGCTGAGCGCGGACCATGCCTCCATGCCGTCGACCGCGGTCTGGACTCGATATCCCGCGGACTCCAGGATGCTGCGCAGCAGGCCACGGGCGGTGATCGAGTCCTCGACCACGAGGACGTCCACCGTCCTGGCCCGCTCGGCCTCGGTCGGTTCGGCCTCGATCCGCGCAGTCGAGCCGACCCGGACCGCGGATTTCATCAGGTCGTGCGTGTTGAGAATGGGCGCGATCGCGCCGGTCGCGAGGATCGTCGCCCCCTGGACATTGCGGACCCGTTGAAGGCACCGCCCAAGGGACTTCACCAGGATCTCGTTGTCGTCATCGACCGAATCTACCTCGAACGCGACCTGGCGTCCGGCCGCGCCGACCACGACCGCTTCGAAGCCGCCGCTCTCGTCACGTGGAGCACCCCGCATCTCGAGCACGTCGCACAGGTGAACGATCGGGATCGCCACCTCGCCGATCGAGATCACCGGTCGGCCTTCTACCGTGGACAGGTCGTCACGGCGCGCCCGAACGACCTTGTCGACGCCTAGGCTCGGGAATACGAAGAGCCGCCCGCCGACACGAACAGATATGCCGCGATACGTGGCGAGCGACAGCGGCACCCGAAGCCGGAACGTCGTGCCCTTTCCGGACTCCGACTCGACGCCGATCCGCCCACCCAGCCTCTCGACCTTCTCGAGCACGATCGCCATGCCGAGCCCGCGGCCCGAGACGTCGGTGATGATGGGGCTCGTCGAGACTCCGGAGACGAAGATCAGGCGCAGCAGCTCCGCCTGGTCGGCATCCTTCGCGGCGGCGACGCCGAGCTTGGCCGCCGCCGCCGCGAGCCTGGTGACCGAGATGCCCGCTCCGTCGTCGGTGATCACGAACTCGGCCCTGTCGCCGTCGCGAATGGAAACAGAGAGCGTCACCGTCGCGCGCGCCGGCTTGCCGGCGGCCAGCCGCGCCTCCGGCTGCTCGACGCCGTGGTCCACGCAGTTTCTGACAAGGTGCAGCAGCGGATCCTTCAACTCCTGCAGGATCCGGCGGTCGATCTCGATGTCGCCGCCATGCGAGACGAGTTCGACATCCTTGCCCTGGTCCCGGGCGAGGTCGCGCACCGCGCGCTGGAACAGAGGCATCTGCGAGGCGAAAGGAACGGTGAGGATCTCCTTCATCTCCCAGCGTAGCTGGTCGACCTTGTTGGCGAGACGGCGCGCCTCGCCATGGGCATTTTCCCGAAGGTTGATGAGTTTCGTTGCCAGCGCCCCGATGCGCGTCTCGCTGCTCTCGAGGAACCTGAGAAGGGACGCATTCCGGCGGTGCGGATCAGGCTGGGTGCTCAGCCGCGCCATGCCGGCGCGCGCCGCGCTCCACTCCTTTTGCCAGTCGGCGATCGCGCTCACCGCCTCCTCGACGGCCACGACCACTTGGCGAGACGCCAGTTTCTCCAGCAGCATCTCGTCGCTCTGGCGCAGCAGCGAGTCGAGTTGCTGCGAGGACAGCCGGACCGTCTCCGGCGAGGGCGCTGCCGGCGTCGGCGCCAACGGATCTACAGAAGCGACCTCCACGACCGGCGCCGGCTCCTGGGAGGCCGATACGACAGGCGGAGGCGCGGATCGATCCGCATCGTCGGCGGCTCTTTCAGGCCGAGGAGGAGGCTTCGATGTTGGAGACTTCTTCGCCTGGTCGAGCGCCCCCGAGAGTGCCTTCGAGATGTCGGCCGCGCGCACCGGCTGACTCGCTGACGGCGGTCCATCGATTGCCGCGAGGAAGTCTTCCATCGCGTCGGCCGCCCTTTGCATCTCGGCAACAAGGGCTCGAGAAGGTTGAGCCTCCTGGCGCTTGACCGCGGCGAAGACGCTTTCGACGGTCTGGCAGAGAAGGCCGATCTCCTTCTGGCCGACGGAGTGGGCCGCAGCCTTCAGGCTGTGCGCCTCCCGGAATGCCTCCTCGATCCGCGACGACGCGACCTCCCCCTCGGTGGATGCCATCTGCGCCAGGCCCGAGGCGAGCGCCGTGATGCGCTCGCGCGCCTCGAGCTTGAAGGTTTCCAGAAGGCGCTGCATGAGCCGCTGGTTCTTGTCGGAGGTCATCTTGGGTGCCGTTCGAGACCGTGTCCGCGAACGCCGCTCCTTTTAGGATTTATACTTGCCGACCAACGCCTTCATCTTCTCGCCCATCCCGGTGATGTTCTTGGCTGCCTCTTCGGCCTGGCGAATGCCGGACGCGTTCTGAGCGGTGGCGAGCTTGATGCTCTCCATCGCAGTCGCCACCTGGTTGACGCCCGCCAGATGCTGCTGGCTCGTCGCCGCGATCTGCACCGCCGCCTGGGCCGCGCGCTCCGTGCTCTCGCTCAGCACACGGATGGCCTCGCCCGCCTGGCTCGACTGGGAGACGCCGGCATCGACCGCCTTGGTGCCCTGCTCGGTCGCGAGGACCGCGGCACCGGTCGCCTTCTGGATCTCGCTGAGGATCATCCGGATCTTCGCCGTTGCCTGCTTGGACTGGTCGGCAAGGCTCTTCACCTCCTGCGCCACCACCGCGAAGCCGCGGCCGTGCTCGCCGGCGCGGCCGGCCTCGATCGCGGCATTCACCGCCAGCAGCTTCGACTGGTCGGTGAGGTCGTTCACCGCGGCGATGATCTCGCCGATCGCCTGGCTCTGCTCGCTCAGATGCAGGATGCTGGCGGCCACCGCCTCGACCTGCTCTCGAATCCGGGACATCACGCGGGACACGTCCTCGACCGCCTCGCGGCCGCTCTGAGCGACTTCCGAGGTGCGAAGCGCGCCGTCCGAGACCTGGCGCGCCTTGTCGGCGGAGAGCTGCACCGTCTGCTTGACCTCTTCCATGGTGATGGCCGTGGCATTGACGGACGCCGAGGTCTCCGCCGCCGACGTTCCGATCTCGGTGGTCGTCTTAAGGATGTCGTTCGAGGCCTCGGCCAGCATGCCGGCCGCGACACGCATCTCGCCTGTCATCTCCCGAAGCCCGGCGACCATCTGCCCGAAGGTATCGACGAGAACTCCGATCTCGTCCGTGCGCCGCGATTGCGGCAGCGAGAAGCCGAGGTCACCGGCGGCGACACGCGAGGCAGCCGTCGCGATCTCGCGGATCGAAGACGTGATCGGTGCCAGCACCCGCATCGAGATCGGCACCGCGATCAGCAGCGAGGCGATGCCGGCGGCGAGAATGATCCCGGCGTAGCGGACCAGCCGCACCGCCAGCGGCTCGATGTCGGCGCGCACATAGACCGTCCCTATCGAACGCGCGCCCTCGATGACTGCGGTGAAAACGACGAGATCGTTGTCGACGATGCGGATGCCCGGCTGTTCGGCCTTGCCCGGCAGCAGCTGCGGCGACTGTCCAACCGGCAAGTAGCTGGTGAAGAGCGTTCCTTGCGCATTGTAGATCGCCGCCGCGACGATTTCGGGATTCGCCCTCAACGCCTCCAGGTACTCGCTCGCGGTCTTGATGTCGTCGAAGTTGAGCGAAGCCGAGATGCTCGACGCGATGATGCCGGATTCGATCGTCAGCTCGCGGGTCTTCTGGTTGACGAAGGTCTGGTTGTCGTAGATCGCCATGATCACGCCGCTGCACAGCAGCGCGAACGCGCTGGTCAGCACCGTGGCGAGAACCAGCTTCCAGCGGATGGGGATGCTCTTCGTCCAGCCCATGGTGGGTTTCTCGTCTCTAGTTTCGGTGTGTGATCGAGGCCGCGAGAGGAAATAGCTTCGCGCTGATCTCCAGCCCGTTCTGGCCCGCGGCCTGGTCGTCGATGTTGAACCTGACGCGATTGGCCTGCTTGACGAAGTGGATGATCCCCGTCCCGGCGGGACGGGCCTCGTCGGTCACGGTCAGCACGGGGGTGCCCTGCACGGCAGCGAGCGCCTGGGCGACGCTCTGCTGCGGAGATCCCGAGACATAAAGAATGTGGCAACCGGAATCGGCAGTCACCGTGACGAGCCGGCGGACCGCGATCGGATGCCCGTGGATCGTCTCGCCGGAGACTATCTTTTCGAGCGCCGCGCCGAACGGATCGTCCCCGGCGACGCAGACCGTCACGGCGCTGGCTGGCGAGGCGAAGGTGCCCGACGGCCATTCGACGTAGTCGCCGAACTTGTAGAGAAACGCCGCCTTGACGGTGAACTCGACCGTGTCCTGAGCGCGTGCGACGACCGGCAACGCCGCCGCCAGCGCCGCGATGGCGACAAGCAATCGTGCCGTGAAACGGGAGGGCATGATCAGAACCTCCCGCGGAAGCCGACGAAGACCGCACGGCTGACGACGCTCCGCGTGGCGTAGGCGCCGAACTCGGGATGGCGCTGGTCCAGGAGGTTGGTTCCCGTGACCGACAGCTCTGTATTGTCCGAGATGTGCCAGCCGACCCGCGCGTCGACCGCGACGTAGCCTGGCACCGCCGGGTTCGGCAGCGAACCTACCTGACGGACACCGAGGTCGAGCTGGAGGACGTCCGTCAGGTTCATCGCCGAGCGGACCATGAACTGGTGCTGAGGGTCGTTGCCCGCGCTCTGGATCCCGCCAAGGTCCCGGCTGCCGGTCTTGAAGCGGAGATCCTGCTCCTGGAGGTTCGCGCCGGCACTCAGGCGCCACCAGTCGCGGACCGTGTAGGTCCCCCACATCTCGACGCCGTAGGTCTCGCCCTCCATCGTGTTGCCGATGGTGAGAGGCAGGCCACCGGTCGGGGACAGCTCGATCGAGCGAAGGTCGTCGTAGTCGTTGTAGTAGGTCGACAGCGAGAACGAAAGGCGCGGCAGCGGCTGGGCGCGATAGCCGATCTCATAGGCGAGCAGCTTCTCGTCCTCGAAGCGCGGGCCACCGGCCAGCACGACGGTCGAGCCCTGTGCCTGCCAGAGTTCCCGATCCAGGCGCGCGGGCGTACGCAGTGCGCGCGAGACGGCGGCCCAGAGGAGATTGGTGTCGTTGACTTTCCAGGACAGCCTCGCGCTCGGCAACGGCGAGAGGCCCGTGTAGGTGTTGTCCTCGAGGCGGACGCCGAGCGCGAGCTTGAGGCTGTCGGCAAGCGCGACCTCGTCCTGGATGTAGACGTTCGTGTTCTCGAGGTCGCGATTGGCAGGCACGAAGAACAGCGCCGGCGTGTTGCGGAACTCGTCATGCGAATGCCGGTAGCCGCCGCCCCAGACGATGTGGTGGCCCGCCATCGGGGTGAAGCTGTGCTGGATGTCGAGGTCGAGGATCTCGACCTTGTCTGCCTGGCCGCCGGGAACGTCGCGCGCGTTCTGGTCGTAGTAGAGCTGCATCTGGAGCGCCGAACCGCCCGTGAATTGGCGATTCCAGCGGGCGAGCAGGTTGTGACCCGAGATCGTGCCATCGACGGTCGCGGTCGGCTCGAAACCTTGATAGACGTCGCCCTGGACGGTGAAGGCGTCGGCCTCCTTGGCCCAGTCCATGCGGAAGCCGCCCTGGGCGAAGTCCCATCCGTCACGCACGTCCGTGCGGTTTTCCCGGACCGTATTGGAGTTGTGGAATCCCTTGCCGTAGACGCGATAGGCGCCACCGGCCCCGGCTTGACCACCCCAGCGAAGGAGGCCCTCCTGGCGTGCATCGCCTGTCCCGCCGAAGACGAGGCCTCCCTGGGTTTCCTTGGCGCTGCGCGTGACGATGTTGATCACGCCGTTGACGGCATTGGCGCCCCACAGCGTGCCGCCCGGGCCGCTGATGACCTCGATACGGTCGACATCCTCCGGGACTACGTTCTTCTCGTCCCAGAAGACGCCGGAGAACAGCGGCGTATAGATGCTGCGCCCATCGATCAGCACCAGCAGCTTGTTGGACGACGAGCTGTTGAATCCGCGCGCGGTGATCGCGTAGGACGCGGCATTGACCTGAGCCACCTGCAGGTTGGGCGCGAGGCGCAGCATCTCGGGCAGAGAGCGCGCGCCGGACCGCCTGATGTCCTCGTTGGTGATCACATAGATCGCTGCCGGCGCATCGTTCAGCGACTCGGCCTGTTTGGAGACCGAGGTGATCTCGATCTTGCCCAAGTCCTCGAGCGACAGCTTCTTCACGTCCACCTGCGCAAGGCTTTCCTGGGCCGAAGCGGCGGCGGATGCGAGCACCAGGAACGCGACAATAGGCACGGGACAAGGGGCGCGCCGGCGGAGCCGAAACGTTTCAGTCTCCGCACGAGACGATGCTTCCAACGACATGGTCAGACTTTCCCCCAAGTGATGCCGCCATCTTCCGCGGTCGGGTTCGCAGGCCGATCCGGCTCTCCTCGTCAGTCTTCGACTTTCTGGTTCACGACGATCGCGGGATGGCGAATGACGCCGCCGGCGTCGAGCACGACGGTGCGGTCCGTCGCCACGCCTTTGAGGAAGGCCGCGTTGATGCCGGAAAAGGTCGCCGGCGGCGGGCCGATCTCGCTCGCTTCGAATGTGCGGACGCCGACGATCACGTCGGCGACGATGGCGAACTCCATCGCCGCGTCGTTCAGGATCACCGCGTTCGTCGCATTGGAAAGGCCCGGCTCTGGCAGCCCCAGCAGGCGCTTGAGATCGACGACGGTGCAGATCTCTCCGCGGACGTTGATGACGCCGAGCACATGCGCCGGCGTGCACGGGATGGGCGTCAGGTTCCTCAGCAGGAAGATCTCGCGGATGAAGCCGCTCTCGATGGCGTAGTTCTCCCAGGCGAGCTGGAAGACCAGCGCCTCGAACCGGTCTGCAGACGCGGCCGCCTCCTCCGGAACGGCGATGCGCCGGGCCCGCTCCCTGAGCGCGGCGAGACGGGCATCGTCCGGATCGACGGCGGTCACGACGCCAGATCCCGCCGCGGCGCTTGCGCCTCATCCAGCGCTGCACCGAGCGCACGATCCTCGCCGAGCGACAGAAATTTCGCGAGGTCGTGGATGATCACGAGGCCGTCGTCGAGCCGGACGATGCCCTCGACGCGCTCGATCCCCGAGATCACCGCCTCCGTCGGCACCAGGGCCCGGCTTTCGCACTCGACGACCTCTGTCTCCCCATGGATGAGGAGACCGAGCAGCCGGGACGGCGTCCTCGCGACGACGATCCGGTCCTCGAGCGCGATTTCCAGGTCGGGCAGGTTCATGCGCCGACGCGGATCGGCCACCGGCACGATGCGGCCGCCCAGGCTGAAGATGCCCCGCACGACGGCTGGTGCGCCCGGGAGAGGATCGAGCGCGACCGCACGGATGACACGCTCGACCGCATCGAGCCTCAGCGCATGGGCGCCCCCGTTCACCTCGAAGCGGATCAACTGAAGGGCCATGAGCGGTTCAGCCCGGCTGGCGGGCGACCGCCAATCGCCCAGCGGGGCGAGCCGCGCGCAGTAAGCAGCTACGGCCGCTCCCAGGGGGCGGCTCCAACCGATCCAACGAGAGCACTTCCCCTGATCGAGACATCCGGTCCCCGCAGGTTAGACGCGACCCTCGACACTATCCATAGTTGAATTATTCTTGTTCAACCTTACGGTACTTTTCGCGAAATTTCAGTCAAAACCCATGGTCCACAGGCGAATTCACTGAAATATCACAGCTAAGGTTAATAGGACCCTTGGTGCTCAGGCGCATAGCTGTTCGTTAAGGTTGTTTAATTTCAAAAGACGAATTTCTGGCCAAGTTTGCCATTAAAGTACGGTGAGGCACTCACCGACCGGCCGCGACAATACGCCGTCCGCGTCCGGGCATCGGTGATGCCAAGCACAAATCAAGTCGAGGGTGATGAGTTTGGCGTCCCCTAGGGGATTCGAACCCCTGTTACCGCCGTGAGAGTCGAAGCTAGTGGACTTTCGCGAGCATCGGCACACGCTGAAAATCTGGGAAAACCGGGCTTATCGTCCTTTGAGATTTTTCGCCGTCCGCCTCAATCCGGCCACGCTTATTGGGTAAAAGTTGGGGTAAGCGTGGCGTTACCGCCGTTGGAAAATTCTAACGGCGAGCTACCCAACCTCCTACCCAACACCGCGCGACGACGTTGCCCCCTTGCAGCGAGATCGCATGGCCCGCACCGTTCGCGACACCAATCTCGAAAGCCGCGCCGCGCGGTTGCGCCTGCCGGCCAATCACAAGCCTTACTGGCGACTGATCGACCAGGGCGCTCATCTCGGCTACCGCAAAGGCCGACAGGGCGGCGCCTGGAAAGCACGCTTCCTTCTCGGTGAGGGTCGCTACGGCGAAACCACGCTCGGCATCGCCGACGATGTGCAGGACGCCGACGGCGCAACCATCCTGTCGTTCCAGCAAGCGCAGGCGAAGGCGCGCACTTGGTTTGCCCTACAAGCTCGCCAGAAGACTGGAGAAGGCCATGTCGGAGACTATACGGTCGCCGACGCCTGGGCCGACTATCTCAAATGGTTCGGGCTCCACAGGCGCTCCCTAGCGTCCCTGCGGGCCTCCTCCGAAAAGCTGGTTCTGACCGCGTTCGGCTCCCGTCGGTTGGACGAACTGACGACGGGCCGTATCCGCTCGTGGCATGAATCCCTCGCCACCTCGCCACCTCGGCTCAGAACCGGCCGGGGCAAGGAACCGAAATTCCGGGACGTCTCTGGCGATGCCGACGCTCCCAGACGACGAAAGGCTACCGCCAATCGGCATCTGACCTGCCTCAAGGCCGCACTGAACCTCGCTTGGCGCGCCGGTAAGGTAGCGAGCGACGACGCATGGCGCCGGGTTAAGCCCTTTCACAATGTCGAGGCTCCGCGCATACGATATCTCTCGATCCCAGAGAGTCGAAGACTCGTCAATGCGTGCGACGACGATTTTCGACGTCTCGTACAGGGAGCGTTGTTGACCGGGTGCCGATACGGCGAACTAACGCGGCTCACTCCCGCCGACTACAGCGCCGATAGCCAATCGGTCCACATACGGGTCGGGAAATCCGGCAAGCCTCGCCACGTCTATTTGACGGACGAGGGCGTCAGATTTTTCGCCACTCTCGTCGCCGGTAAAGTCGGCGGCGACATCCTATTCGTTCAACAGAGCGGCGACGTCTGGGGAAAGTCGGAGGCGTTTCGGCCGATGCGTGACGCCTGCACCAAGGCGAAAATCGTTCCGGCAATTAGCTTCCACATTCTGCGCCACACGTACGCGAGCCAGCTTGTCATGGCAGGCGTCCCGCTGCAGGTGCTGGCACAGAATCTCGGTCATTCGGACACACGAATGACGGAGCGTCACTACGCGCACCTTGCTCCGTCGTATGTAGCCGACACCATTCGAAATCTGGCACCGCGGTTGAGATTGGCGCGGCCATCAAACGTTCATCCCCTCGTCGCAAAGTCGACGAAATCGCCGGCAAAGAATACCGCGAAAGCTAATAGCTGACGGCCTCAGGGACGGGTCATGCGTTACGTACTTTACCCTCTGGAAATTCCCGAAGCGTGCACACTTGGCGAAGCATATCGCTGGGTGAGGCTGCGCGAGTATCCGCTCGGTCATGCTGCCCTTCGTATTCGGGCAGGGTTAGAAAGTTGGGGAGGTACTGAGCTTCCAGATCAGCTTCCAGACCCAACGCTGGATTTCGAAAAATGGACCGCAAAATATGGCCAGGACAATCGCCGTGCTGATAGCGAGCTTTTCGCCAAACTTCGCATCGGCGCGCTCACTGCCCGCGGCCGCCTTTCCAAGACCTACGGAACGCGCGGCGTACGGGATGAAAGCTCAGATTGGCAGTTTTGGAATTGGGATATCTCAACGGCGAGTCCTACCGAAATCCCTCCCTCCTTTTGGATGACGCAAGGCATCGATTGGGAGGGCAGCGTCGCTCGCAACCCTGACGGAGAGTACCAAGTGGTATCGCTTCGGACACGCGAACTTTTCGCGGCGTTCCCGGAGCCTGCGTCCCTTCCGCTCATAATGGAACAGCGTGGAAGGTATCTCGTTTCCGACTTCGCCCCGCATCGGCCGCGTCGAACCGGACGCCCCCCGAAAATTAAGTGGGATGAATTTGATTTCGAGCTTACGTGCGTAATTTCTGCGCTTGCGACTTTGCCGAAAAAGCAAGCCCGGCTACAAACCCGCATGGCCCATTGGTGCCTAGATCATTGGGGTTTCGAACCCGCAAATAGCGCCATTAGGGATCGGATATCTCGAATTTACGCCGAAGTAGGAAGGCGTCGTCCGAAGCCTACAACTATGTAGCAAAGACTTATTGGCAAGAATCTACAATTCCCGGCCGACTCGTTCGCAGCATTGAGCGACCCTCTGCGTCTGTCCACAGACTCGCGGAGACGAACATGGTCGAGCTTTCAACCGCGAAGATGACGCTATCGATCGCTGACTTCTGCCGGGTTGCGGGGATCGGACGGTCACGGGCGTATGAGGAAATAAGGGCCGGCCGCCTCAAGGTGCTGAAGTGCGGCCGACGGACCCTCATCGCCAATGATGCCGTGGCGGATTGGCTGAAAGCTCTCGCCTTTCTACAAGAGCAACAAGCGCGCTCTTGAGCTCAACGCTTCAGTTTTCGCACGGCGGGGCTGGCCGCACCGTCGTGCGTTTGGGGGCGAGACCGGTTAGGTCGTTCGAGACCTACCGGTCACGCTTCCTCTCGTGAGCGGTTGCGCCCCCAAAACCGAAAGCGGCCCCGCGCGAAGCGCGGAATCGGACCTTTCTAATTCTCACTCATCGGCGAGCCCCCCTGCCTCTAACAGGGGGGGCTCAGTGGCCATGCGAGGACGCTCGAGTTCCTTCACTTCGCGATGGTCCGTTTCTGAGAATGATGACTGCGAGAGGCCGCCTGCGACAGCATGCCTTCTCGGGCACGGAGTCGACTATTGGCAGCAATCCTACGACCTGGAGTTTCCGCACTCACTCTACATCGACCTTGAGCGTTATAAGCGCCTCGCTGCCGAGCTCAATTCGGAGAGCGACGGGCAAGTTCTATTCACTGTTGATCATCCAGCGGAGATGCATTTCGCCGTATCTCCCCGGGGTCATACGGGCGGGATCATGTATGTCCTGTCGAATAAGAGCTTTGTCATCATGCTTCGGGCTCGGGGTCTTCGCTGGGGCGTCACCGGTCGTATCAACGCTGACGCTTTATGGGCGGAGGGACACGTAGCCGCACGGCGCCATCTCACGATGATTCTTGAAGGGTTATCGTCTTCAAAGATTACCCTTTCCGCCCCTCCATCCGTGACTCGGGTCGACTATGCGTATGATTTTTCTTGCCCGACGTTTTCTCAGGAAATGAACGTCGACATCGTCAAGCGTTTGGTACTGACCCGTCCCGCTAAGATGCAGGGCAACACTGAACTCGAATTGTTCGGTGCGCCCAATCGACTAGAGACGCTCACAATCGGACGTCTTCCGGGACGGCAGTTGCAGCTGTACGACAAGGCCCTTCAGATCCGAAAATTTAATAAGGACTGGCACCTCTACCGTTGGGACAAGTGCTCTGATTGGTGTCCCACGGATCCAATCGTCGATATTTGGCGCCTAGAGGGAAGGCTTGGAAGCGATGCGTTGCGGAAACTGCCTTCGAGGGTGCCGGAGTATGTCGATGACGCCTTGGCAATCTTAATTCCAGACTTGCTGCGCAATCGCCGGCTGGTCGCTGCGAATGGCGACAAGCGCCTCCGTCGACGACCGATTCACTGGATGTGGGGCCAAGCTTTGGCAAATCCGCCTCGCGCGGTTGGCTGGGCGCCCCATGAAATTCCGCAGACAGCGATAGACGATGGCCGATATGAGCGTCTCATTCGGCAGATGATGGGTGAGGCTATTTCCGCAGCGACGCTGCACGGCGGAGCGGTTGACGCGACATCCCTAGATGCTGTTCTGAGGGATATTCAAAACGGAATAGCTGCCCTCCCTCCGCCGCGCTTTGCAGCTATGGAACGCCGCGCTAAAGCAAAAAATGCTTGGCGATAGGGGCGGCTACCTCGGTCGGGCCTGGCATTCACCGGCGGTGAGTGCTTCATTTGCAGAATACCACTCGGAAAAATTGAATATGCCTTGACAAATGGCCTTGACAAGCTTACTTTTATTGACAAGCTGGCCGGATCGATCATCCTTAGGATGATCGATCCGGCCAGCCTCACAATGTCGACATAACAACACCATAGAACTCACTTGACAAAGCCGATATCGACCATCTAATGTCCTAAGGACATTAGATGGTCGATATAGCAACTCGTCCGAGGGTTGCTCCTTGGCCAGCCGAGGGCTGACAAGAGGACTGCGACCACCCCTCCCCCGCAGGCACGCTTCTGATTGCCCCGTCGCAGACGGCGTTTGACAAATGGCTTGACACGTGCCAAACTCTCATCGAAGTCTCTAAAGTCAATCATCCTTAGGATGATTGACTTTAGAGACCTGGCATATTAATAATACCAAAGCCCTACAGGGTACTTGCCAAGTGCCATAGTAGACCGTTAATGTCCTAAGGACATTAACGGTCTACTATGAGCAATCAATGGTTAGCCGTCAGACCATTCTTAATGCTGTCACCGCTAAGCTAAGTAGCCACCGGGCAGCAGTGATCACTCTTTACGAAATGCATCAGCTGTGCATGGCGCTTTATGTTCAAGGAGAATATGACGGAAGAAAACTAGTTCGTCCGAGAACAGCACCCAAAACGAGCTACACAATTAAGCTAATAAAAAAACTCGAACAAAATCATGTGTTACGTCCAGATGATGATTTTACCTTTAATGTTTTTAGGGTTTCTAACTCCCCGGATCAATCTGCCGAGGAGATATGCTGCTATATAGATCCATTTTGTTACATTTCACACTTATCAGCTATGCATCGCTATAGCCTCACGAACCGTACACCAGCCGAATTGCATCTGACGACACCCGCCAATGTGCTTTGGACTGCCCTGGCGGAAAATATGATGGGCGATGCGTACGCGTCTGAACTACCCAAACGTAGTCGTCTAAGGCTACAGAAGTTGGTCTTTCCGCCCGCTGTACGGGAACGACCGGTTACGCGCCATGAGAGCAAGCATCCCGGCAACCACCAAACAATCCGAGATTCAACCGCGCGAATTGCGACAATCGGTCAGACTTTTGCTGACATGCTCGAACACCCGTCAATCTGTGGCGGCATGAGTCACGTCATCGAAGTGTGGGAAGAACATGCGACCCGATTTCGTGAGGAGATTATCTCAGTCGTAGAGCAGCACTATAAAAAGCTTGTCAAAGTGCGAGCCGGATATCTGCTTAGTGAGCGATTGCATGTCCATGATGACCGGATCGAAAACTGGCGTTCGGCCGCACAGCGAGGGAGTTCCCAAAAACTAGATCCGGAGCGGCCTTTCGCACCCACGTTCTCGGAAAAATGGATGCTTTCGTTGAATGTCTGATACCCCTCAATTTCCGCGAGATGTTCACGTAGCGGCATGGGTCGAGTCTGCCAAATCCGACCCAGTAAAATTTCGGGACCGACAGGTGACCGAAATATTGCTCACCGCCATTGGGATGACTCCTGAATTAAAGGGAAACTTGATTCTCAAAGGCGGCCTCCTAATGACTCTCGCCTATGGCAGCGTACGCAGCACGTCAGACGTGGATTTTACAACGATGCTGCCATCAAAAGGCTTCAATCAAGATGGTCTAAAAAAGTCACTTAATGATGGTATGGCTCGCGCCGCGGCGGCCCTCGGACATGTTGATCTCGTATGCCAAGTGCAAAAGATAAAAACGCTCCCGCACAAGCCGCCCTTTGAAGAAGCAAATTTTCCGGCGCTTAAAATTACGGTCGCGTCAGCTACACGCGGTACCCACGCAGAAAAGCGAATGATTCAGGGAATGGGGCTTCAGGTAGTGGCGCTCGATATCAGCTTTAACGAGCCCATTCATGACACCACTGAATTGCGATTGGATGACTCGTCCATCACTGTCCAAGCCTACGCACTCAGCGAATTAATCGCGGAGAAGCTACGATCACTGCTGCAACAGGTTGTGCGAGAAAGAAATCGACGACAGGACGTCTATGACATCGCTTATTTGGTTGAACAACTTGGAGAGAGTATCGACCTCGATGCGGTCCTCCAAAGCTTTCTCGAAAAATGTCGTTCGCGCGAAATTGAGCCGACCCCCGACTCGATATCGAACCCGGAAGTCATCCGGCGTGCACGGGAAGACTGGGACACGATGCAATTGGAGCTACAGGAACCTCTCCCGGCATTTGACGACCGATTTGCCGTAGTGGAGACGTTTTACCGATCTATGCCGTGGAGTTAGCAAAGCTAAATCTGCCGGACCAATAGATGGATCCGTCGCGGCGGCGACAGCTGGGTTAGCCTAGAACAACGTTCGGCTTATTCGGCAAAGATTGGGTAAATTCCCAATCTCTACTCGCTCAACCCATTGAAATAATTGGCGTCCCCTAGGGGATTCGAACCCCTGTTACCGCCGTGAGAGGGCGGTGTCCTGGGCCTCTAGACGAAGGGGACGAAGCCTTCAGGCCGAAGGACCCGTGACTTAGCCCAGGAGCTCCCGGCTTTCAAGTGTCGCCCGCATTCAGGAGAGCCGGCGGGCCGACGCCAACAGGGCATCGACCTCCTGGTCCGTGGTCTCGAACGAGGCGACCAGACGGATCATCGGCCTCGGCCCCTCGGTCCAGCGATAGAAGACGAAGCCATCGGCTTCCAACCCGTCGATCATCTTCTTCGGCGCGGTCAGGAAGATCTCGTTGGCATCGACCGGATGCAGGAGCTCGACGCCGGAAATCGCCGCAAGCCCCTCGCCCAGGCGCTTCGCCATGCCATTGGAACGTCGCGCGGTCCGGAGCCAGAGGTCGTCCTTGAGATATGCGAGCATCTGGGCGGAGAAAAACCGCATCTTCGAGAACAGGTGCCCGCCGCGCATCCGGCGATAGGCCATCTCGTCGGCCCGCGCCTTGTCGAACAGGATCACCGCCTCGAGCGCCAGGCAGCCGTTCTTGGTGCCGCCGAAGGAGAGGATGTCGACGCCGGCCTTCCAGCTCATCTCCGCCGGCGAGGCATTGCGCGACGCCAGCGCATTGCCGAAGCGCGCGCCGTCGAGATGGAAGCCGAGCTTGTGGCGCTTCGCCACGTCGCCGAGCGCGCCCAGCTCGTCGACCGTGTAGACCGTGCCGGCCTCGGTCACCTGGGTCACGCTCACCGCCGTCGGCGGCGCCCAATGCGGGTCCTTGCCGATGCTCTTGATCGCAGCCTCGAGGTCGGCCGGCGCGATCTTGCCGTGCTTGCCGTCCACCGGATGAAGCTTCGCGCCGCCGGTATAGAACTCCGGCGCGTTGCACTCGTCGGTCTGCGCGTGCGCCGACGGGTGCACGAAGATGCGCCCGATGGGCGGCGACAGCATCGACAGCGCCAACGCGTTCGTCGCCGAGCCGGTGCCGACGAGAAAAACCCCGCAGTCGCGCTCGAACACCTCGGAGACGCGCTTCTCCATCTGCCGGGTCAGGTCGTCGTTCCCATAGGCGCCGAGCGCGCCCTTGCCGGCAGCGGCGACGGCATCCATCACCTCGGGCAGGGCGCCCGCCAGATTGTCGGAAGCGAAGTTCATGGAAGTTCCTAGCGTCTAGCAGAAGGTCATTGAGGCCGGGGGGCCACGGTCACCGTGCCGAGCGACCTGCCGGTCGCGAGATCGATGACGTGGATCACATCCTCGAGGCCCGGCGGCCTGACATGTATCAACAGGCGGTTGCCGTCGGAGCGAAAGTCGACCATGCGGCCACCGCGCGGGATCGAGACCAGCGTATCGCCGAAGGCGGCCGCGGGCGTCGCCGACGGCACCTCCAGCGCGGCCGCGCCATCGGGCCCCTTGCCCGCGCCCATCCGCTTGGCGATGGTGACGAAGACGACGACGAGCCCCAGCACGATGAGGATTCCCATCCCGACGACGGCAAACTTGAGTGCACGCTCCGCAGGCATCGGCGATCAGGCCCTTTCCGGAACCTTCGAGGCGACGGAGAACGGCGTGCGCGTCGACCGCGCCCTGGCCGAGCGGCTGCCGGACCTGTCGCGCAGCCGGATCAAGTCGCTGATCGAGGAAGGTCGGGTCACGATCGGGGGAGCACCGGTGAAGGCCTCGGACAAGGTCCGGGCTGGCCTAACTTTCGCCATCATCCTTCCCGAGCCTATCGATGCCACGCCGGCGCCGCAACACATGGCGCTCGACGTTCTCTACGAGGATGAGCATCTGATCGTGATCGACAAGCCGCCCGGCCTGGTCGTCCATCCCGCCGCCGGCAACCCGGACGGGACCCTGGTCAATGCGCTGATCGCGCATTGCGGGCCGAGCCTCCAGGGCATCGGCGGCGAACGGCGGCCGGGCATCGTCCATCGCCTGGACAAGGACACCTCGGGCCTGATGGTGGCGGCGAAGACCGAGCCGGCCCTGGCGGGGCTCGCGCGGCAATTCGCCGCCCGCAGCGTCCTTCGCGCCTACAAGGCCCTGGTCTGGGGCGTTCCGACCCCGCCGGTCGGCGCCATCTCCGGCAACATCGGGCGGTCCTCCCGGAACCGCAAGAAGATGGCCGTGGTTAAGTCCGGAGGTAAGCCGGCGCGGACCCGCTACCGGCTGGAGGCGCGGATCATGGATACGGTCGCCAGCCTCCTGGACTGCCGCCTCGAGACCGGACGCACCCACCAAATCCGCGTCCATCTGGCGCATGCCGGCCACCCTCTGGTCGGCGACCCGACCTATGGCGGCAGGCGCGCCCGGGCTCCCGAGCCGCTCCTCAGCTTTCCGAGACAGGCTTTGGACGCCTATCAACTCGGGTTTACCCACCCGGCGAGCGGCCGGGAACTCCAGTTCGACCGACCTGTCTACAAAGATATCAAAGAGTTGCTGGATTCCTGCGGCGTCACACAGGCGAAACAATAGCTTATCAAGAAACTCGGGTATTCTTGACAACACGGGAAGGTTAGGCGTATAAGATGTGCGTTGGCACTCGTCTTCGGAGAGTGCCAGAGACATCGGCCGGTGCCCATCAAGGGGCCGGCGTCTCAGGTCGGATGCCAGCCCAGGGGAGGGGGAGGTCGTCCGGCACTTGGACCTTTAGCGAACGGAGGCCGTAGATGAGTGTCAGCGTACCGTCGATCCCGGTGATGAGCGCGGAGGGAAACCTCTCCCGCTACCTCCAGGAAATCCGCAAGTTTCCGATGCTCGAGCCGCAGGAGGAGTACATGCTCGCCAAGGCTTGGCGCGAGCATGGCGACACCGAGTCCGCGCATCGTCTGGTGACCAGCCACCTGCGTCTGGTCGCCAAGATCGCCATGGGCTATCGCGGTTACGGCCTGCCGATCGGCGAGCTGATCAGCGAAGGCAACGTCGGCATGATGCAGGCGGTCAAGCGCTTCGAGCCGGAGCGCGGCTTCCGCCTGGCCACCTACGCCATGTGGTGGATCCGCGCCGCGATCCAGGAATACATCCTGCACTCTTGGTCGCTCGTGAAGATGGGCACCACGGCGGCGCAGAAGAAGCTCTTCTTCAACCTCCGCAAGGTCAAAGGCCAGATCCAGGCGATCGAGGAAGGCGACCTTTCGCCCGAGCAGGTCAAGAAGATCGCCGAGCGCCTGTCGGTGCCCGAGGAAGACGTGATCTCGATGAACCGGCGCCTCGCCGCACCCGACCATTCGCTGAACGCGCCGCTGCGCGCCGACGGCGAGGGCGAGTGGCAGGACTGGCTGGTCGATGACCGCGACAACCAGGAAGCCGAGCTCGGTCAGCGCGAGGAGACGACGCAGCGGATGCGCCTGCTCAAGGATGCGATGAAGGGGCTCAACGAGCGCGAACGCCACATCCTGACCCGTCGCCGCCTTCAGGACGAGCCGGCGACGCTCGAGGACCTCAGCCAGGAGTACGGCATCAGCCGCGAGCGCGTTCGCCAGATCGAGGTGCGCGCGTTTGAGAAGCTGCAGAAGGCGATGAAGATCGCCGCGTCCAGGCTCGCAGGCGCGACTCCGCTGCCGAAGGGCGCGGCCCAACCGGCCGGCTGACCCTGTCGCCCGCAAGTCGTCCAAGGGCGGGCCTCGTGCCCGCCCTTCCCTTTTTCTACTTCTTGTCTTCTGCGTCGACGGCGGCAGCCGCCGCCGCCGCGGCCTTGTCCTCGGCGGTCTTGACGCCTTCGGTGACGCCCTCGCCCCACTCCTCGATCAACTCCCGCTGATAGCCCTGCATCTTGCTGATGCGCCGCTCGATCTGCACGCGCAGCACGAAGGCGACGATCGCCGGCGTCACCGCATAGAGCCCCCAGCCGAGCGACGCGGCGCCGTACATCAGGAACCAGTTGAACACGTTGGTCACGTTGCGCATGGCCGAGTCCATGCTGTGGTCGCGCGTCCACATGCCGAGCGCCACCGGCAGCACGCCGAGCAGGTTCATCGCGCCGACGCAAAAGGCCGCGTACTTCTCCTTCCGCCGGTCGGTGAAGAAAGCGACGATCGTCGGCGCCATCCCGATCACCAGCACCAGCACGGTCGGCAGGACCCACACGCAGACACCGACGACGATCAGGCCGCCGATCACCTTGGAGGCGACCGACTGGGCGCTCCGGGGCATGGTCGGTAGGTCGGTCATGCTTGGGTCAATGCCGGCGGATCAGATGAAGTAGATGAGGAACACGATCGAGGCAATCAGCGTCGCGATCGAGCCGGAGGCGATCGCCGCCACCTGCTCCCCCATCTCCTTCGCATGATGAATGGAGTTGGAAGCATCGACGTGCAGCAGGGATATCTGCGTCGCAGTCCGCTGGTAGTTCGCCTGGGCCGCCTGGTAGGCCTTCTCGTCGCGATCGATGACCTGGATGTCGTTGAACAACGCCAGGAGCTCCGAGGACTTCCCGGTCTTGCCCGCGGCCTCGAGGTCCGCGTGCATCTTCTTCCGCTGCTTCAGGTTATGGAACCCGTCGACCACCGGCGCCAGCATTTCGGCGAGCAGCTTGGTAAGGTCGGGCGCCGACTCGATCTTGCTCACCTGCTGGACCAAGGCGACGATCTTCAACACGCCGATCTTGTACGTGCTCGACTGTTCATTGTCGCCGAGCGGGCGAAGCCACTGGTCGCTCATCTGCTTGCAACGAACAGCGCAGAACGCCGCCACGTGGCGATCGATCAGCTTCGGCGCGAGGCCCGGATTGCGGGCATAGTCGTTCAGCGCCCAGATCATCTCGGCCATGTTGGTGACGTAGAAGCGGTCGACGATGGGGCTCAGGCACGGCAAATGCGCGTTGAGCTCGTAGAGGCACCGCTCGAAGCCGTAGCCGGCGGTGCCCGAGCTGATGAACTGCGGGAGGCGCTCGAAGGCTTGCTGCCAGCGCGCCGTGTCCGACTTGGCCTCGACCTGGCCCGCGAGCCAGACCGGCGCCAGCCGCGCCTGGAACAGTTCGGCAAGGATGCCGCGGCGCTCGGCATTGTCGAGGCTCGTCGCCACCAAGTCGCCGATGCCGTCGAGCATCAGCGAGAGGCCCTTGAAGCGGAGCGGCGCCGGCGGGTCGAGCGCGATGGAGGTCCGCGCGACCAGGCGCTCGCCTTCGCCGACATCCTTGGCGGCCTGGGGATTGGCGATCTTGGTGACGCGCTCGCTGATCTGCTCGTCGCTGAGGCTGCGCTTCAGCCAGGTGTCGAAGGCGGCGCCGCGGATCGCCGGCGAGGAGGTGCGCCATTCCGAGGAGAAGCCCACGGCCAGCGCCCGCGCGTTGAAGTACTCGCGGCCCGCGATGTCGAACGGCCGCGTGGCCCGCTTCGGCAGCTTCGGCTGCTTCGGCGACAGGCGCCGCCCGCCCATCCAGAGCTCGACCTCGCGGACCGTCCAGCGCTCCTTGAGATCGTCGGCAAGGAGCCCCCGCAGCAGCTCGGCGAGCGGCAGCGACACCCGGTGCTGGGCCGCGAGCGCGGCATAGGAGCCGTAGTTGATCTTGTTCAGGAGCAGCGTGTGAGGATCGGAGTCCGGCACCGGTGCACGGCCGATCGCAAGCGCGAGGATCGTGGCACCGAGCGAGTAGATGTCGTCGAACAGCCGGCCGCGACCGCGCGCGGCGGGCTCGGTCGCATGGCTTTCGATCGACTCGACCCAGTGCGGCTGATGCATCCCCGGCGGCGAGGTGTAGCACTCGCCCAGCACCACCTGGCGGTTCTGCCCATCGGTAAAGAACAGGTTGGTCGGGCGGATATTGCGATGGGTCTGGCCGCGCGCCTGCAGCTCGCGGATCACCGGGAGCAAGGGCGTCAGCACACCCTTGATGATCATCGGCTCGTCGAACGGGGTGAAGGTCGATCGGGCGGTCGCCATCACCCGGTCGCCGCCGGGGCGCTCCATGACCACGGCCATCAGGCGGCGGTTCTCCGGTGCCCACGGCACCACGCCCCACTCGATGACCCGCAGCATCGAGGTCGGGTTGAAGTTGCGGAGCGCCGACATCACGTCGATCTGCGGCGACATGCGCCAATCGGGCACCATCGCGATCAGCTGATCGTCCGGATCGCGCTTGGACTGGGCCAAATATGCCTTCGCCGACGGCGCGTCGAATTGCGGCAGCGGGCTGGTCGGGAAGACGTCGAAGCGGCCGTCGATCGTGACGGCACCACCGGGCGTGCTGACGTTGGTAGGCGCGTCCGACATCGGCCTCCTCGCACGCCCGATCGAGGGCGCGAGGATGGGGAGGCGATCCGAATCGGCCGCCTAGACCCACCCGATCATTTATGCGACTGGGACGCGCTTCCGGTCAATTGGTGAAGGGATCCCGGACCAGGATCGTGTCCTCGCGCTCGGGGCTGGTCGACAGCAGCGCCACCGGGCACCCGATCAGCTCCTCGATGCGGCGCACGTATTTTACCGCTGTCGCCGGCAGGTCGGCCCAGGACCGGGCGCCGCGGGTCGACTGATCCCAGCCCTCGAAGGTCTCGTAGACCGGCCTGATCCGGGCCTGGACCGAGGCGCCCTGCGGCAGGTGATCGAGCCGGGCGCCGTCCAGGGTGTAGCCGGTGCAGACCTTGAGCTCCTTCAGCCCGTCCAGCACGTCGAGCTTGGTCAGCGCGATCCCGTCGATGCCACCGATGCGGATCGACTGGCGCACCAGCACCGCGTCGAACCAGCCGCAGCGCCGGGGGCGACCGGTGACGGTGCCGAACTCGCGGCCGACCTCGCCGATGCGCTTGCCGACCTCGTCATGCAGCTCGGTCGGGAACGGGCCAGAGCCGACGCGGGTCGTATACGCCTTGGTGATGCCGAGCACGTAGCCGATGCCTCGCGGGCCGAGCCCGGTACCGGTCGCGGCCTGCGCTGCCACCGTGTTGGACGAGGTGACGTAGGGATAGGTGCCGTTGTCGACGTCGAGCATCGTGCCTTGGGCGCCTTCGAACAGAAGGCGACGGCCGTCCCGGCGCAGATCGTCGAGCCGCTGCCACACCGCCTCGGCGAAGGGCAGAACCTTGGGCGCCACCTCACGCAGCATCGCCACCAGCTTGTCGCCGTCATAGGGATCCTTGCCGAGCCCCTTCAGCAGCGCGTTATGGTGCAGCAGGAGCTGGCGAACCTTCTCCGGAAGCGAGTCCGGATCGGCGAGATCGCAGAGCCTGATGGCGCGGCGGCCGACCTTGTCCTCGTAGGCCGGGCCGATGCCACGGCCGGTGGTGCCGATCTTGGCGTCGCCGCGCGCCTCCTCGCGCGCGAGATCGAGGATGCTGTGCACCGGCAGGATCAGCGTCGCGTTCTCGGCGATGCGTAGCGTGGCCGGCGTGACGTCGACGCCCTGCCCCTTGAGGATGCCGATCTCCTTGAGCAGCGCCCAGGGATCGAGGACCACGCCCGAGCCCAGGATCGACATCTTGCCGCGCACCACGCCCGACGGCAGCAGGCTCAGCTTGTAGGTGGTGTTGCCGATGACCAGCGTATGACCGGCGTTGTGGCCGCCCTGGAAGCGCACCACGACATCGGCGCGCTCCGACAGCCAGTCGACGATCTTGCCCTTGCCCTCGTCGCCCCATTGGGCGCCGACCACCACCACGTTGGTCATGCCGCGCGCTCGATGCTCTTGGTGTTGCCGTCGGCTCCGGCGATGTGACTGCAGCCGAGACGCCTGGCTTCGGACATGGCATCGGCGGCAGCCGCGAGGCCGGCGACGGTGACCCAGCCCTGCTCGCGCAGACGCTTGCCGACATCGGGCGCGAACCCGTGCGGCACGAAGACCTTCCGCCCGACTGTCGCCGCCGGCAGCGAACGGATCATGGTGTCCATGTAGAAGGTGAGGCCGGTCGCGGCCTCGCCCACTTCGCCGGCCCTGTAGCGGCCGCCGCGGCCCAGCTCGCCTCGCACACCGCGCACGAACAGCGAGAAGCTGACGCCGGTGTGATAGGCGAAGCCGCGGTTCTCGACCGCATCCAGCGTCAGCGTCACCTGCGGGTCGGACTGATGGACCAGGCGCGACACCGCCTTGAGGGATTCGACATGGGCCCGCACATCGATCGGCAGATCGATCTTCTCTATCGCCGCGAGGCCGGGCGCGATGGGGCCAGACGCGGCGAGAAGCTGTCCGACGAGTTTCGCCGGTCCGCCGAGCTTGGCGACGGCGTCGGCATCCTTGCCGTCGAGCGCCGTGCGGAAGGCCTTGGCCTCGTCGCCCTCGATGCCGTGGGACGAGAGCAGCGCCGGCACCAGGTTCGGCACCATGAGATCGACCGAGAGTCCTTTGACGCCGACCCGACGTGCGGACTCGGCGGCGATCAGGATCACCTCCGCATCGGCCTCGGGTGTCTCGCCGCCGATCAGCTCGAAGCCGACCTGGGTGAACTCGCGCTCGGGTGAGAGCTGCGAGCCCATCACCCGCATGACCTCGCCGGCGTAGGAAAGGCGCACCGGACGGGGCGCTTTCTTGAGCCGCGTGGTCGCGATGCGCGCGATCTGCAGCGTCATGTCCGGACGCAGCGCCATCATCCGTTGCGAGACCGGGTCCATCATCCGGAAGGTGCGGTTGGCGACCGACTGGCTCACCTGGCCGAGCAGGCTCTGCTCGAACTCGACCATCGGCGGCTTGACCCGTTCGTAGCCGTGCGAGCCGAAGCACGCCATCAGGTTCTCGACGACCCGGCTCTCGTGATCGCCATCCGGCGGCAACACGTCGCGCAGCCCCTGAGGCAGGAGCGCGCGGGAGGTCAGATCCGATCCGCTGGCGGACTGGGACACGAGACAGGCTTTCCAATCGGGAATTGTGCGGCGCGATAGGTAGCGGTTTTGGATACCTGCGGCAACCCGGAACAAAGCCGTGACGAGACGCCGCAGCGGGCCAAATCGATTGACGCTCGGGCGCGCCCTCCCTAGCTTCGGAGCCGGGCCACGCTCCCCCACCGGAGTGCAACTATTCTGCAAGGGATAGGCGATGACGAACACACCCGGACTCCGTCCGAAATCCCCCCATTTTTCATCCGGACCCTGTGCCAAGCGACCCGGCTGGTCGCCTGAAGCGCTGGCCTCCGCCCTGATCGGCCGCTCGCACCGATCGAAGGAAGGCAAGGCGCGGCTGGTCGAGGTCATCGACCGGTCCAAGGCGATCCTCGGCATGCCGAAGGACTACCGGCTGGCGATCGTCCCCGCCTCCGACACCGGCGCGGTCGAGATGGCGCTCTGGAGCCTGCTCGGTGCCCGTGGCGTCGAGGTGCTCTCCTGGGAAAGCTTCGGCGAAGGCTGGGCGACCGACGTCACCAAGCAACTGAAGCTCAAGGACGTGCGCGTGACCAAGGCCGGCTACGGCCTGCTGCCCGACCTCAAGGCGGTCGACTGGTCGCGGGACGTCGTCTTCACCTGGAACGGCACCACCTCCGGCGTGAAGGTGCCCGACGGCGGCTGGATCCCCGACGACCGGCAGGGGCTCGCGATCTGCGATGCGACCTCGGCCGCCTTCGCGATGGATCTGCCCTGGCCGAAGCTCGATGTCGTCACCTGGTCCTGGCAGAAGGTGCTGGGCGGCGAGGCCCAGCACGGCATGCTGGCGCTTTCGCCACGCGCGATCGAACGGCTCGAGACCTACGTGCCGGCCTGGCCGCTGCCGAAGCTCTTCCGCATGACCAAGTCCGGCAAGTTCGACGACGCGCCGTTCAAAGGCGAGACGATCAACACGCCCTCGATGCTCGCGGTGGAAGACGCACTCGACGGGCTCCGCTGGGCGGAGAAGGTCGGTGGCCTCAAGGGCCTGGTCGCGCGTTCGGAGGCGAACCTCAAGGTCCTGAGCGACTGGGTCGATCGCACCGGGTGGGTCGGCTTCCTCGCCAGGGATCCCGCAAGCCGCTCGTCGACCTCGGTCTGCCTTTCCTTCGTCGATCCCTGGTTCCAGGGCCATGGCGACGAGGCAAAAGCGGCGATCGCCAAGAAGGTCGCGGGCCTCCTCGAGGCCGAAGGCGTCGCCTTCGACATCGCCTCGTATCGCGACGCGCCGCCGGGGCTCCGCATCTGGTGTGGCGCCACCATCGAAGCGTCCGACCTCGAAGCCCTCACGCCGTGGCTCGACTGGGCTTATGCCCGCGCCAAGGCCGCCTGACCGGAGTTCTCAGCACATGCCCAAGGTTCTCATTTCCGACGATCTCTCCCCGCGCGCGGCCGAGATCTTCCGTTCGCGCGGCATCGAGGTCGACGTCAAGGTCGGCCTCAAGCCCGACCAGCTCCGCGCCATCGTGGCCGAATACGACGGCCTCGCCATCCGCTCGGCGACCAAGGTGACGAAGGAGGTCCTCGACGTCGCGACCAACCTCAAGGTCGTCGGGCGCGCCGGCATCGGCGTCGACAATGTCGACGTCAAGAATGCGACGCAGAAGGGCGTCGTGGTGATGAACACGCCCTACGGGAACGCGATCACCACGGCCGAGCACGCGATCGCGCTGATGTTTGCCCTCGCCCGAGAAATCCCCGCCGCCGACCGCTCGACCCGCGCCAGCAAGTGGGAGAAGAACCGCTTCATGGGTGTCGAGCTGGCGGCCAAGACGCTGGGCCTGATCGGCTGCGGCAACATCGGCTCGATCGTCGCCGATCGCGCGCTCGGCCTGAAGATGAAGGTCATCGCCTTCGACCCGTTCCTGACCGAGGACCGCGCCAAGGCCATCGGCATCGAGAAGGTCGAGCTCGACGATCTCTTCGCCCGTGCCGACTTCATCACGCTGCACGCGCCGCTGACCGATTCGACCAAGAACATCGTCGACTCGAAGGCGCTGGCGAAGATGAAGAAGGGCGTCCGCATCATCAACTGCGCCCGCGGCGGTCTGGTGGTGGAGGAAGATCTCAAGACCGCGATCGAGTCCGGGCACGTCGCCGGCGCCGCCCTCGACGTGTTCTCGGTCGAGCCGGCCAAGGACAACCCTCTCTTCGCCCTCGAGCAGGTGATCGCGACCCCGCATCTCGGCGCCTCGACGACCGAGGCACAGGAGAAGGTGGCGCTCCAGATCGCCGAGCAGATGAGCGACTTCCTCCTGACCGGTGCGGTGACGAACGCGCTCAACATGCCGTCGGTGACCGCCGAGGAGGCGCCGAAGCTGAAGCCCTACATGCGGCTGGCCGAGCTCCTGGGCAGCATGCTGGGCCAGGTGGTCGAGCGCGAAGTGACCGCGGTGACCCTCGAGCTGGAAGGCCAGGCGGCGGAGCTCAACCCGCGGCCGCTGATCCAGGCCGCGCTGGCGGGATTGTTCCGGCCCATGCTCGACAGCGTGAACATGGTCAACGCGCCCGAGATCGCGCGCCAGCGCAACATCGCCGTCAGCGAGACACGGCACGAGCGGGACTGCGACTACCAGACGCTGCTGCGCCTCACCGTGGTCACGGAAGCGCGATCGCGCTCGGCCGACGGCACGCTGATCGGGGGGACCCGGCCGCGCCTTGTAGCGGTGCAGGACATCGCCATCGAAGCGGACTTCGGCAAGCACCTGCTCTATGTGCGGAACAAGGACAAACCGGGCTTCATCGGAGCGATCGGCACCGTGCTGGGATCCGCGGGAATCAACATCGCGACGTTCCACCTCGGCCGGACGGAGCCGGGAAAGGACGCGCTGTGCCTGATCGAAGTCGACCAGCCGATACCGGATGGGGTGCTCGAAAAGGTGAAGGGACTACAGCAGGTCGAGCGAGTCCGCACCTTGAGCTTCTAGAAACGAACACCCCGCCGCGGACGAAACCGCGGCGGGGTGCCGGGAGCTACATGTCAATCTTCTTGGCGGCGCCTTGGGCCTTCTCTGTGCCGTTCTTCTCTTTCGACATCCATCCATCACCGGAGAGGACGAGGCACGAGACGCCGTTCGGTCCGGTCGCCAGGACCGTCCACGTGCCGGAAGAAGACGAGAGAACCTCGAACAGCCCGCCGCTATGGGTGACGCCGATCGCTTCCGGCTCTTCGTCGAACTCAGCCTTCAGCTTCTCGACGAGGGCGGCACGCGGCGCACAGAGCTGCTGGCTGCCGCCCGGCATGCGCTGCGCGTAAGCCGCACCCGCGGACAACGCCATCAGAGCCGAGGCCGCGAGGATCGTGGTCTTGCGAAGCATCCGAGTACCTTCCTTTCAGGACCGGCCTCGTCGAGCGACGTGGCTATCCGTTCATCTGCGAACTCAAACGCCGATGAACCGAAAGGGGCACCGTGACCAATCCGTGACCCCCTTAAGGCCTGAAATGCTTGGATATTCGAATCATCGCGACGGCTCGGGCATCGACGACCTGAAGGTCGATCTCGGCTACGCGGTCGACGGCATCCTGGCTCATGGCCGGGTTCCGCCTTGGCTCGGTACGCTCAAGTCGGCGGCGGCATCGAGGAAGGCACGTACCAGTGCCAGTCCGCGGCGCTCCTCGAGACAGACCACGTATTCGGCGACGGCCAGATCCGCCCCTGCGACCGCAATCCGGTGGAAACGGTCGCCCGGCCGGAACTCGCTTTCGAAGACGACGCCGATGCCGAATCCGGCGGCGACCGCCTCGCCGACGCCCTCGCGGCTCTCGACCTCGATGATCGCTCCGGGACGGACGGCGGCGGCCGCAAGTGTCGCCTCGAATACGCCGCGGGTGACCGAACCGCGCTCGCGCAAGACCATGTCCTGGCCGGAAAGCTCGGCGAGGCGGATGCGGCGCCGTCCGGCCCAGGGGTGCTTGTGCGGGACGAAGAGGACGAGCCGATCGGCCCGGAACGGGAGTGTGAACAGGCGCGGATCGGAGGTGAGCTTCGCCATGACGACGACGTCGGCCTCGTAGTCGAAGAGACGACGCAGAACCGTCACCGAGTTGCCGAGGCTGAGAGAGAAGGTCAGGCCGCCATGCCGGCGCTTGAGCTCGGCCAGGATCGGCACGGCGTGATAGGCGGAATCCGCACTGACCTTGAGATGGCCCTGGGTCAGCGTCGCCGCGCCGGAGAGCAGCGCCCTCGCCTCCTCCTCCAATGCGAACATCCGATCGGTCAGCGCGTAGAGGCGCTGGCCGAACTCGGTCAGCTGCGCGCCGCGGCCCCGCCGCTCGAAGAGGCGGACGCCGTAGGCTTCCTCGAGCGCCTTCACCTGCCCCGACAGGGTCGGCTGGCCGACGCCGGCGACCGCCGCGGCACGGGTGAAGCCGCGTTCGCGGGCGACGTGATGGAAGGCGCGGAGCTGGGTCGGATTCATATCGATTCTATCGATAGTTCGTATCCGTATAATGTATTGGATTTATGGCGAATGGAAGCCGACGCTCGGCGGCAATCCAAGCTTCGCGGAGCCTCCGATGCCGATCACGCCAGCCGCCTCCGAAACCGGCGACCCGCTGCTGCTGACGCCCGGGCCGCTGACCACTTCGCGGACGGTCAAGCAGGCGATGGTCCATGACTGGGGCTCGCGCGACGCGACCTTCCTCAAGGTCAACCGCGAGGTGCTGGAGCGGATCGTCGAGATCGCCGGCGGCGTCGGCACCCACGTCACCGTGCCGATGCAGGGCAGCGGCACTTTCGCGGTCGAGGCGATGCTCACCACCTTCGTGCCGCGCGACGGCAAGGTGCTGCTGCTTGTCAACGGCGCCTACGGCCACCGCGCGGCGAAGATCTGCCAGATCGCCGGCCGCGCGCACCGCATCCTGGAGACGCCCGAGGACACGCCGCCGAGCCTGTCCGCGCTCGACGAGGTGCTGGGCTCCGACCCGTCGATCACTCATGTCTTCACGGTCCACTGCGAGACCACCTCCGGGATCCTGAACCCCGTCCGCCAGATCGCAGGCGTGGTCGCGGCCCACAACCGGAAGCTCCTGGTCGACTCGATGAGTGCCTTCGGCGCGCTCGAGATCGACGCCAAGGCGGTCCCCTACGACGCGCTCGCCGCCTCGTCCAACAAGTGCCTCGAAGGCGTCCCCGGCATGGGTTTCGTCGTCTGCCGGCTCGATGCGCTCAAGGCGTCGAAGGGCAACGCCACGACCCTGGTGCTCGACCTTCACGACCAGTGGCAGGCCTTCGAGAAGACCGGCCAGTGGCGCTTCACACCCCCGATCCATGTGATCGTGTCGCTGCACCAGGCGATCGAGGAGCATCGTGCGGAGGGTGGCGTGAAGGGCCGCGGCGGCCGCTATACCGCCAACTGCAAGCTGCTGATCGACGGCATGGCGGCGCTGGGGTTCAAGTCGCTGCTGCCCCCGGCCCTGCAGGCGCCGATCATCGTCACCTTCCACATGCCGTCGGACCCGGCCTTCAAGTTCCAGGCCTTCTATGACGGGCTCAAGGACCGCGGCTACGTGATCTATCCCGGCAAGCTGACGGTCGCGGACTCCTTCCGCATCGGCTGCATCGGCCGCATCGACGCGGACCACATCAAGGGCGCGCTTGCGGCTGTCACGGATGTCCTGGCCGAAATGGGGGTCACCCTGAAGAAGGCCGCCTGATCCCATGACCATCACCGTCAACGGACGCACCTACAACGAGCCGAAGCAGCCGGTCGTCATCGTCTGCGTCGATGGCTCCGAGCCCGGATACATCGAGCGCGCCGCGGAGGCCGGAGAGGCACCGTTCCTCGCCCGATTGCTGAAGGAAGGCACCAACCTCCTCGTCGACTGCGTCGTGCCGAGCTTCACCAACCCGAACAACCTCTCGATCGTCACCGGTGTGCCGCCCGCGGTGCACGGGATCTGCGGCAACTACTTCTTCGATCCCGACGCGAAGGCCGAGGTGATGATGAACGACCCGAAGCATCTTCGGGTCGATACCATCTTCAAGGCGTTCCAGGCCAAGGGCGCCCGGATCGCGATCGTGACGGCCAAGGACAAGCTGCGCGCGCTGCTCGGCAAGGGCCTCTTGCTCGGTCCAGGCAAGGCCGCCTGCTTCTCCTCCGAGAGGGCCGACAAGGCGAACCTCGCCGAGAACGGCATCGACGGCGTCATGGACCTCGTCGGCAGGCCGCTCCCCAGCGTTTACTCCGCCGATCTCTCCGAATTCGTCTTCGCCGCCGGCGTCAAGCTGATGGAGCGCGACCGGCCCGAGCTGATGTACCTCTCGACCACCGACTACATCCAGCACAAGCACGCCCCGGGCACGCCGGTCGCCAACGCCTTCTACAGAATGATGGACGGCTACCTAGCGAAGCTCGACACGATGGGCTGCGTGATCGCGCTTACCGCCGACCACGGCATGAACGCCAAGTTCGACGCCAAGGGCCAGCCGGACGTGATCTACCTGCAGGACCTGCTCGACGGCTGGCTCGGCGCCGGCAAGGCCCGGGTGATCCTGCCGATCACCGATCCCTACGTCGTGCATCACGGCGCGCTCGGCTCGTTCGCCACGGCCTACCTGCCCGAAAGCGAGGTCGCCGGCGTGATCGAGCGCCTGAAGAGGATGGACGGCATCGAGGCGGCCCTGACGCGCGCCGAGGCGGCGTCGGGGTTCGAGCTCCCGCCCGAGCGCATCGGCGAGATCGTCGTCGTCTCGACGCGGCACAAGGTGCTGGGCACCAGCCTCTCGCGCCACGACCTCTCGGGCCTGACCGAGCCGCTGCGCAGCCATGGCGGCATCTCCGAGCAGAAGGTGCCGCTGATCGCCAACCGCAAGGCGACGCTCGCCGGCGGCCGGCTCCGCAACTTCGACATCTTCGACGTGGCCCTCAACCGCGTCGCGCAGTGAGGAACCCAGACATCATGAGCGCGCTCCGCCGACCGACCAGAGAGCCCCTGCATGAGACGCTGCGCCTCGCCGGCCGCAAGGTCGAGGGCGAAGGCCGGGTCGAGGTATTCAACCCCTACACCAACGAGGTCGTCGGCACGGTGCCACGGGCGCGACGCGAGCAGGTGCAGGAAGCCTTCCGGATCGCCGCCGGGTACAGGCCCAAGCTGACGCGCTACGACCGCCAGAAGATCCTGATGACCACGGCGGAGCTGCTGGCCAAGCGCAAGGACGCGCTCTCCGACCTGATCACCGCCGAGAGCGGCCTCTGCAAGAAGGACTCCCTCTACGAGGTGGGTCGCGCCTACGACGTGTTCCACCTCGCGGGGCAGCTGGCGATCCAGGAGGATGCCGAGACCTTCGCCTGCGACATCACCCCGCACGGCAAGGCGCGCCGCATCTTCACGATGCGCCAGCCGCTGCGCGCCATCAGCGCGATCACGCCGTTCAACCATCCGATGAACATGGTGGCGCACAAGATCGCCCCGGCGATCGCCACCAACAACCGCATCGTGGTGAAGCCGACCGAATTGACGCCGCTGACCGCGCTGGCGCTTGCCGACGTGATCTATGAGGCAGGATTGCCGCCGGAGATGCTGTCGGTGCTGACCGGGCGGCCCGAGGACATCGGCGACGAGATGATCGTCAACGAGAACATCGACCTCGTCACCTTCACCGGCAGCGTGCGCACTGGGAAGTACATCGCGACAAAGGCCGGCTATCGCCGCGTCGTGCTCGAGCTCGGCGGCAACGACCCGCTGATCGTCATGGAGGATGCCGACCTCGACAAGGCGGCGGAGCTCGCCGTCGCCGGCGCCACCAAGAACTCCGGCCAGCGCTGCACGGCGGTCAAGCGCATCCTGGTGGTCGATGCGGTCGCCGACGCCTTCGCAGAGCTCGTCGTGGCCAAGGCGAAGAAGCTCAAATGCGGCGACCCGATGGATCCCGCGACCGATGTCGGCACGGTGATCACCGAGGACGCGGCCAAGCTGTTCCAGCGCCGCGTGGTCGACGCGACCAAGGCCGGGGCCGAGCTGCTGCACGGCAACGACCGGAAGGGCGCGCTGTTCCCGCCGACCGTCGTCGACCGCGTGCCCTTCGACTGCGAGCTGGTGCGCGAGGAGACCTTCGGCCCGGCGATCCCGATCATCCGGATCAAGGACGTCGAGGACGCGATCCGGGTCTCGAACTCGACCGCCTACGGCCTCTCGTCCGGCGTCTGCACCAACCGCTTCGACTACATCCAGCGCTTCATCGAAGCGCTGGATGTGGGTACCGTGAACATCTGGGAGGTTCCGGGATACCGGATAGAGATGTCGCCCTTCGGCGGCATCAAGGATTCGGGCCTGGGCTACAAGGAAGGGGTCAAGGAGGCGATGAAGAGCTTCACGAATGTGAAGACTTATTCGCTTCCCTGGCCCACATAATCGGAAGCGCTTCAAAAAAGGGTAACAGGGTTCGCCTACAGGCTTCACGCATCAACAGGGGAGATCGACCATGTCACGTCTACGCCTTTGGATGCCGCTCGCCGTCGCGGCGGCGGCACTGCTCGCACTGCCGTCCGAATCGATGGCGCAGAAGACCCGCCTCACCGTCTACACCGCGCTCGAGAACGACCAGCTCGGTCCCTACAAGGCCGCCTTCGAGGCCGACAATCCCACCATCGAGATCGCCTGGGTGCGCGATTCCACGGGCGTCATGACCGCCCGCCTCGTCGCCGAGAAGGACAATCCGCGCGCCGACGTGATCTGGGGCCTCTCGGCTTCCTCGGTCGTGCTGTTCGAGAACATGGGCATGCTGGCGGGCTACACCCCGAAGGGCGCCGAGAGCCTGAAGCCAGTCTTCAAGGACGCCAAGAATCCGGCCATGTGGACCGGAATGGACGCCTACCTCTCCGTCGTCTGCTTCAACACCAAGGAAGCGGAGAAGGCCAAGGCGCCGGCGCCGAAGTCCTGGAAGGACCTGACCAACCCCGCTTACAAGGGCCAGATCGTGATGCCGAACCCGGCGTCGTCCGGCACCGGCTATCTCACCATCGCCGCCTGGCTGCAGGTGATGGGCGAGGCCGAGGGCTGGAAGTACATGGACGCGCTGCACCAGAACATCGCGGTCTACACGCATTCGGGCTCGGCGCCCTGCGTGCAGGCGGCGACCGGCGAGCGCCTGATGGGCATCGGCTTCGACATGCGCGGCGCCACCGAGAAGACCAAGGGCGCGCCGATCGACCTGATCCTGCCGAGCGAGGGCGCGGGCTGGGAGATGGAGGCGACCGCCATCGTCAAGGGCACCAAGAACATGGACGCCGCCCAGAAGCTGGTCGACTGGACCATCACCAAGAAGGCGAACGAGCTCTACGGCAAGTACTACGCCATCGTCGCCATGCCCGGCATCAACGCCGCCCCGCCGAACTATCCGGCCGGCGCCGACCAGGCGATGGTCAAGAACGACCTCGGATGGATGGCGAAGGAGCGCGACCGCATCCTCGCCGAATGGACCAAGCGCTACGACGGCAAATCTGCCCCGAAGTGAGCTAAGCTGGCACCCGGGCGAACCCGCGAAGACGGGTCGCTCGGGGAGGCCGGACGAGGGGGAGTTGTCATGGGCGTCGCCGGCGATCCGCCGTACCTATCCATTCGCCGTCTCACCAAGCGTTTCGGCAGCTTCACCGCGCTCGATGACGTCTCGCTCGACGTCTTCGCCCGCGAGTTCGTGGTGTTCTTGGGCCCGTCGGGCTGCGGCAAGACCACGCTCCTCCGCGCCATCGCCGGCCTCGACATCCAGACCTCCGGCAGCATCCACCAGGGCGGCCGCGACGTCTCGATGCTGCCGCCCGCCGAGCGCGACTTCGGCATCGTCTTCCAGTCCTATGCGCTCTTCCCCAACCTCTCCGTCGCCGACAATGTCGGCTACGGCCTGGTCTCACGCGGCCGATCGAAGGCGGAGATCAAGGCACGCGTCGCCGAGCTGCTGACCTTGGTCGGCCTGCCCGACTCCGGACCGAAATACCCGTCCCAGCTTTCCGGCGGCCAGCAGCAGCGCGTGGCGCTCGCCCGCGCGCTGGCCATCTCGCCGGGCCTGCTGCTGCTCGACGAGCCGCTTTCCGCCCTCGATGCCCGCGTCCGCCAGCATCTCCGCCAGGAGTTGAAGGAGCTGCAGCGGAAGCTCGGCATCACCACGATCATGGTCACCCACGACCAGGAGGAGGCGCTGGCGCTGGCCGACCGCATCGTGGTGATGAACCACGGCGTCATCGACCAGGTGGGAAGCCCGACCGAGATCTACCGGAAGCCGGCCAGCCCCTTCGTCGCCGACTTCGTGGGCACCATGAACTTCCTGGACGGTGCCGTGGCCGCGCCCGGCACGGTCACGATCGGCGGCCGCCGCCTCCGCGTCGACGGGCTCGACGGCCTGGCGACCGGAGCGCCCGCCCTCGTCTGCATCCGCCCAGAGGACGTGAAGACCCGGAACGTCGAGCCCGGCTCCGAGAACGCGCTCGAGGTCGAGGTCCGGTCATTGGAGTTCCTCGGATCGTTCGCCCGCGCCCGGCTCACGCCCGTCGAGGGCACCGAGCTCGATCTCGTCGCCGACTTCTCGATCAACCTGCTGCGCGATCTCCGCGTCGAGCCCGGCACGCGCCTGCCGATCGCGCTGCCGCCCGACAGGCTCCGCGCCTTCGCGAAATGACGACGGCCGCCGCTCCCCTGGTCCGGCCCAAGGCCTCGCGCGACGACATGGCGATGCGCCTGGGGCTCGTGCTCTTCGCGCTGATCCTCATGGGCATAGTGGCGCTGCCGCTGTGGTCCCTGCTCTCCAAGAGCTTCCAGGATCACAACGGCAACTTCATCGGTCTCGCCAACTATCTCCGCTACGTGGAAACGCCGGCGCTGTTCCAGTCGTTCTGGAACAGCCTGGCCGTCGCGTCGGTCACCACCGCGATCGTGGTGCCGCTCGCCTTCGTCTACGCCTATGCGCTGACCCGAAGCTGCATGCGCTTCAAGGCCGTGTTCCAGGGCCTGGCGCTGATCCCGATCCTGGCGCCGTCGCTGCTCCCGGCCCTGTCGCTGATCTACCTCTTCGGCAACCAGGGCCTGCTCAAGGGATGGCTGTTCGGCCAGCCGGTCTATGGCGCGATCGGCATCGTCACCGCCCAGGTCTTCTACTGCTTCCCGCACGCACTGATGATCCTGGTGACGGCGCTTTCGATGGCCGACCAGCGCCTCTACGAGTCGGCCGACGCGCTCGGCGCCTCCAGGATGCGGAAGTTCCTGACCGTCACCCTGCCCGGCGCCAAGTACGGGCTGATCTCGACGGCGTTCGTGATCTTCACGCTGGTGATCACCGACTTCGGCATCGCCAAGGTGGTCGGCGGACGCTTCAACGTGCTCGCGACCGACATCTACAAGCAGGTGATCGGCCAGCAGAACTTCGAGATGGGCGCGGTCGTCGGCGTGATCCTGCTGATCCCGGCCCTGCTGTCCTTCGCCGTGGACCGCATCGTCGCCCGCCGCCAGGTCGCGCTGCTCTCGGCGCGCGCCGTGCCCTTCGAGCCGAAGCCGCGCGGCACCCGCGACCTCGCGCTTACGATCTTCTGCCTCGTCGTCGGCCTGATGATCTTCGCCGTCTTCGCCGTCTCGGTCTGGGCCTCGTTCATCACCTTCTGGCCCTACAACCTGACGCTCACGCTGAAAAACTACGAGTTCGGCAACTTCGATCCGCTGGGCTGGGGCGTCTACTGGAACTCGCTGGTCATGGCGTCGGCGACGGCGGTCTTCGGCACGACGCTGGTCTTCCTCGGCGCCTACCTGGTCGAGAAGTCGAACCGCTTCGGCGTCGGCCGCGGCTTCGTTCATCTGCTGGCGATGATCCCGCTCGCGGTGCCCGGTCTGGTGCTGGGATTGAGCTACATCTTCTTCTTCAACATGAAGGGAAACCCGCTCAACGTGCTCTACGGCACGACGGCGATCCTGGTCGTCAACACAGTGGCCCACTTCTACACCGTCAGCCACCTGACCGCGGTCACCGCCTTGAAGCAGCTGGACGCCGAATTCGAGGCGGTCTCGGCTTCGCTCAAGGTGCCGGTGTGGCGCACCTTCTTCCGCGTCACCGTGCCGATCTGCCTGCCGGCGATCCTCGACGTCGCGATCTATCTCTTCGTGAATGCGATGACGACGGTCTCGGCGGTGATCTTCCTCTATTCGAGCGAGACCAAGCTCGCCGCGCTGGCGATCGTCAACATGGACGAGTCCGGATTCACCGCCGGCGCCGCCGGCATGGCGACGGTGATCGCCTTCACGTCGGCCGCGGTCAAGCTGGCGCAGCTCGGCCTCTCCCGTCTACTCTCGCGCACCCAGGCTTGGCGGAAACGATGATGCGTTCCCTTCTCGCGTTCGCGGCCGTTATTCTCGTCTCCGGCTGCACGTCGGTCCAGGACGTCGCCGTGAAGACGGTGGAGAACGTCGCCCGCGCCGCCTGCACCGCCGCGCGCAACTGCGCCAATACCTGCCCCGACGGCTCGACCGCGAGTCCTCACACCTACAGCTGCCCGGGGCGGCCATGACCGAGACGGTTCTCTACAAGGCCGAGGCCGGGGTCGCGACACTGACGCTGAACCGGCCCGACAGCCTGAACGCTCTCAACCGCCAGCTTCACGCCGATCTCCGCCAGGCGCTCGATCGCGCGGCAGGCGATGCCGAGATCCGGTGCCTGATCCTGACCGGCGCAGGCCGCGGCTTCTGCTCCGGCGCGGATCTCGTCGACTCCGCGGCCTTGAGCCCGGGCGGCGTACCCGACCTCGCGAAGGCCCTCGACAGCACCTACAACCCTTTGATCCGCGCCATGCGCGACCTGCCGAAGCCGATCATCGCCGCGGTCAACGGCATCGCGGCGGGTGCCGGAGCCAGCATCGCGCTCGCCTGCGACCTGGTGATGGCGGCGAAGTCGGCGTCCTTCATCCAGGCCTTCGCCAGGATCGGGCTGATCCCCGACGCCGGCAGCACCTGGTTCCTGCCGCGCCATGTCGGTCGCGCCCGGGCCGCGGCGCTGGCGATGCTCGGCGACAAGCTGCCGGCCGAGCAGGCCGAAAGCTGGGGCCTGATCTGGAAGACGGTCGACGACGGCAAGCTGATGGAGGAGGCGTCGAGGCTCGCCCGCCATCTGGCGACCCAGCCGACCAAGGCGCTCGGCCTGATCAAGAAGGCACTCGCCGCCGCCGAGACCAATTCGCTCGACCAGCAGCTCGACCTCGAGCGCGACCTGCAGGGCGAGCTCGGCCGAACCGACGACTTCAAGGAGGGCGTGGCCGCCTTCCGCGAGAAGCGACCGGCGAAGTTCACCGGTCGCTAGCAGCCCGGGTGATCGGCGGTCATCGCATAGCGGCTGCCGTAATAGACCAGCGCCGGCTTGTCCTCGGCCGAGCACGTATGCACCCGGCCGACGAAAATCAGGTGGTCTCCGCCCTCGTACTGATGATGGGTCACGCAGACGAAGCGCGCGACGCAGCCGTCGAGCAGCGGCACGCCGCCTTCGCCTTCGTGGAAGGCGACGCCCGCGAAGCGGTCGGCGACCGGGCTCGAAAAGCGCTGTGCCACCTCGACCTGGTCCCAGGCGAGGACGTTGACGCCGAAATGGGTCGCGGCCCGGAACGCCTCCAGGCTCCGCGCGCGCTTCGACAGGCTCCACAGGATCAGCGGCGGATCGAGCGACACGGAATTGAAGGAGTTGGCGGTGAGCCCGACCAGGACTCCTTCCGCCGATCGGCAGGTGATCACGGTGACTCCGGTGGCGAAGCGGCCGAGCGCCGTCCGCAGCGCTTCGACGCCGATCTCGCCTGCCGTCCCGTTGCCCGAGGCTTCCGCTCGCATGATCCTTCTTACATAGCGCATCCGCGGCCGGTTGCACGGCTTTCCGCATCGCATGCACGCGCGACGCCCGATCTGCTACGAATCGTCGAAGGATGGCCAGGAAGGACGGAATGAACGCTAAGGCCATGGTGGCGTCGCTTGCGATTTTCGTCCTCGCCGGCTGCCAGCCGCAAACCGCTGTCGTGCCGCCGGAAGGATGCGTTGTGCCGCGGCTCGCCGCCGCCTATGAGCGTCAGCCGCCTGCCTCGCGGCCGGCCGACATCCCCCCGCGCCCGAGCGTGCTGCCGACCCCGGAGCTCACCGACCCGGAGATGGCCGCGATCGGCGACTGCATGCGTTCTCGCCTGGTGGCGCTGGCGAACGCGAGCGACGATCCGAGGCTCAGGGGCTCGGGCGAGTGGCGGCGCTTCTCGAGCCAGTTCTATTCATCCGAGCACGGCCGCTATCTCGAGGTCGCCGGCAACGCCGCCGCTAACGGCTTCCTCAAATTCGAGGACGGTCCGCCCTTGCCCGTAGGCGCGATCGTCACCAAGCGCAGCTACCGCATGCTGCAGTCCGGCACCGCGATCATCGACCCGCAGTTCGTGATCGAGCGGATGCCGAAAGGCTACGACGAGCGCGTCGGCGACTGGAAGTTCACGCTGATCGCGCCGAGCGGCGCGATCGTCGGCGAGAGCCGCGGGCGCGACGGCGACAAGGTCGAGTTCTGCGTCGAATGCCACAAGAGCGCGTGGCGCCAGGACTTCCTGTTCTTCGTGCCGCCGCCGTACCGGCCTAAGGGCTGACCTCGCCGCGGCGCTTCAGGATCCCGAGCTTCAGCGGGAGGACGGCGCCCAGCCAGAGCGGGTGCGTCGCGTGGTCCTCGTAGTCGTCGCCGGTCAGCGGATGAACCAGCACGGTCAGGTCGTTCCGGTTCAACATGAGCCATGGCACCAGCCGTGGAAAGTCCTCGACCGGAAAGGCCACCTGGTACATCGAGATGGGGTGGGGGCCCACCGGCTTGTCGTGCCAGCGGCCGAGCAGCGCCGCCGGGAAGCCGGCACCGATCGCCTCGCGGATCGTCTCGGCGACATGCCGCGTCTCGGGCGCGTAATAGACATGCGCGTGATAGCCCTCGATCGACGCGGGATCGAGCGGGGCGCTCACACCGAGACGACCTTGCCCGGGTTCATGATGTTGTCCGGGTCGAGCGCCATCTTGATCGAGCGCATCAGGCTGACCGCGTCGCCGTGCTCGGCCTGCAAGAACGCCATCTTGCCGTAGCCGACACCGTGCTCGCCGGTGCAGGTGCCGCCCATCGCGAGCGCACGCGCGATCATGCGGTCGTTATGCGCCGACGCGCGCTTGAGCTCGTCCGGGTTCTCCGGGTCGATCACGTAGACCAGGTGGAAGTTGCCGTCGCCGACATGACCGACCATCGGTGCCAGCAGGCCCGACTCCTCGATGTCCTTCTTGGTCTCGAGGATGCACTCGGCGAGCTTCGAGATCGGCACGCAGACGTCGGTCGGCCAACCCTTGGCACCCGGGCGAAGCGCCAGCGCCGAGTAGTAGGCGCGATGCCGCGCCTCCCACAGCTTGGTGCGGTCCTCCTGGCGGGTCGCCCATTTGAAGTCGGTGCCGCCATGCTCGGCGGAGATTGCCTGCACGGTTTCCGCCTGCTCCTTCACCCCCGCATTGCTGCCGTGGAATTCGAAGAACAGGGTCGGCGCCACCTTGTAGTCGAGCTTCGAGTGGGTGACGCATGCGCCCATCTGCACCTCGTCCAGCAGCTCGATGCGCGCCACCGGCACGCCGGCCTGGATCGTCTGGATCACGGTGTTCACCGCATCGCCGATCGACGGATAGGCGCAGACCGCCGCCGACATCGCCTCCGGCACGCCGTAGAGGCGAAGCGTCACCTCGGTGATGACGCCGAGCGTGCCTTCGGATCCGACGAACAGACGCGTCAGGTCGTAGCCCGCCGCCGATTTCCGCGAGCGGCGCGCCGTCTTGATGATCCGACCGTCGGCCGCGACCACGGTCAGCGACAGCACGTTCTCGCGCATGGTGCCGTAGCGGACGGCATTGGTGCCCGACGCGCGCGTCGCCGCCATGCCGCCGAGCGAGGCGTCGGCGCCCGGATCGATCGGGAAGAAAAGGCCGGTGTCGCGGATGTACTCGTTCAGCTGCTTGCGGGTGACCCCGGCCTGAACGGTGACGTCGAGATCCTCGACGTTGACCTGCAGGACCTTGTTCATCTGGCTGACGTCGATGCAGATGCCGCCGTGCAGCGCCGCGACGCCGCCCTCGAGCGAGGTGCCGGTGCCGAACGGGATCACCGGCGTCTTGAAGCGGGCGCAAACCTTGACGATCTCCGACACTTCCTCGGTCGACTGCGCGAAGGCGACCGCTTCCGGGGCGTGCGGCGTGTGATAGCTCTCGTCCTTGCCATGCTGCTGGCGGACGGCCATCGCCGTCGACAGGCGGTCGCCGAGCATCTGCTTCAGGATGTCGATCGCGCCCGAACGCTGGGCGGGTTGCGCGGTCATGGCGGCTCCGGGAAAAGGGCTCGAAACGAGGTTAGTCGCCCGGTCAGGGGTGGGCAAGCCGCGCCTAGGGCGCGGGCTTGAACTTGGCGAGCAGCGCCTCGATGTCCATCTCGGCCCGCGTGATCCGGTCGCGCCGGCAGCCGCCGAGCCGCATCAGCTTCTTCCACTTGGTCTCGTCGGCCTCCGGAAATGCCTTGGCGAGCGATACGGCGGCGAAGCGACCCGTCGGCTCGACCGGGATGCCGAAAGGCTTGTCCGATTGAGCAAGGGACGCGACCGAGACGCCCTCGGGAAGCGGCTTGAGGTCGGCAACGGCGACGAAGCCCTTGTCGTCACGGCTCCACAGCGCAACGGGGCTGCCGGCCTCGATCATCGCCTCGGCCTCGGCTTCGCCGTTGGGCGCGAACAGGACGCGGTCGGTCTTGGCATCGAGCGCGTCGATGCAGCCGAGCGATTTGCACTCCTCGAGCAGCTTCGCCACCTCGTTCCGGTCCATCACGTAACGCGCCGCCATACTCGAAACTCCTGCTCTTCACCTTAGGAGGCGCCGATGGTACCCCTGGCGCCCCGCTCCTGTCCCCCGCGAAAGCCCCGCAGATGACCAACGTGCCCACTCTGGACGAGATCCGCCAGACCCGTGCCCTGATCGACCCGCACGTCCTCACGACCCCGATCCACACCTGGAAGGGCCGCGAGATCGGAGCTGCGATGGGTTCCACAGAAGTGGTGCTGAAGCTCGAGCTTTTCCAGCATACGGGATCGTTCAAGGCGCGCGGTGCGGTCGCGGTCATGCTCAATCTCTCCAAGGAGCAGCTCGGCCGCGGCATCGTCACGATCTCCGCCGGCAACCATGCCATCGCCGCCGCCTACGCGGCGAAGACGGTCGGCACCTCGGCGAAGGTGGTGATGGCGAAGAACGCCAACGAGGCGCGCGTCGCCCGGGCCAAGGCTTATGGCGCCGAAGTCATTCGGGCCGACAACGTCGTCGAAGGCTTCGAGATGGTGAAGAAGATCGAGGCCGACGAGGGCCGTTCCTTCGTCCATCCGTTCGAGGGTCCCTGGACGTCGAAGGGCACCGGCACGCTCGGCCTCGAGTTCTCGGATCAGGCCGGCAAGCTCGACGCGGTGATCGTGCCGGTCGGCGGCGGCGGCCTCGCCTCCGGCGTCTCGACCGCGATCAAGCTGGCGCAGCCCCACTGCGCCGTCTATGGCGTCGAGCCAGTCGGCGCGGACGCGATGAGCCGCAGCTTCAAATCCGGCAAGCCCGAGCGTCTCGACAGGATCGACACCATCGCCGACTCGTTGGCGCCACCGTTCACGACGCCGCTCGCCTTCGAGCTGTGCCGCAAGCACATCGACGAGATCGTGCTGCTGGAGGACCAGGCCTTCCGCCGCGCGATGGCGCTTCTGTTCCGAGAGATGAAGCTCGCGGTCGAGCCCGCCGGTGCGGCGGCGACCGCGGCGCTGCTGGGCCCTCTCAAGGATCGCCTCAAGGGCAAGCGCGTCGGCCTGATCGTCTGCGGTGCCAACATCGCGATCGACGACTTCGCCGAGAACGTGCGCCTCGGCGAGCGGGAATAGGTCCCTACTCGACCTGCAGCGCCAGGTCGATCAGCGGGCCTGTCGACGGGTTCTCCTTGCGGAAGTCGGCAAGCGCCGTGTCGATCGCGAGCTGGCGCCAGCGCTTCGCCTGATCGGCACTCAGGCGCGCGATGCGCACGCCCCGGCGCTCGAAAGTCTCGACCATGGCGCGGTCGGCGGCGCGCGCGGCATCGGCTGCCCAGATCTCGACCTTGTCCGCGACCTTCTGCAGAGCGCGACGCTGGCTCGTGCTCAACTGCTCCCAGGTCGACTTCGCGATCACGATCGGCTCGTAGATCATCAGGAACGGATGGTCACTGGGCGCGGTCAGGCATTGCGCCTGCTCATAGAGCTTGAGCTGTACCAGGTTGTCGCTGGTGGCGGTCGCGACCTCGATCAGGCCTGCCGCGAGCGATCCGGCGATCTCGGCCGGCGCCATCTCGGCGACCGCCGCGCCCATCGCGGTCGCCATCCGCTCGTAGTACTTGTTGGAGGCTCGCACCGTCTTGCCGCGCAGGTCCTCGGGCTCCAGCACGCAGTCGCCGCGCGAGACGATGCCGCCGGCGACCCAGATGTCGGCGAGCACGACGACACCGACGTCCTCCGCATGGTCCTGCAGGCGGCGCAGGAACACCGACTCGTTGAGTCGCGCCGCATGCGCATGCGACATCGCGATGCCGGGCATGAAGGTGAGCTGGAGGGCCGGCTGCTTGAGTGCGCCGTAGTGGAAAGGCAGAAGCGACAGCTCGAGCTGCCCCTTGCCCAGAGCGCTCCATTGGGCGCGGGGGCGCATAAGCTGGGATGCCGGATAGATCTTCACGTCGAGACCGACGCGGGCCTGGGCGACCTCGCGCGCGAACATGCGCATCGCCACGTCGCGGAAGTCGATACCGTCCCCCGGGAACTGGTGCGACGCCCTCAAGGTCTCGGCGCCCGCGGCGGCCGACCATGCCAACGCAAGCCCCAACGCCAGTATGCGAACCACCCGGCGGCTCAATCTTTCCTCCTGGAAAGAGCACGCGTGCCGGAGTATCGCCGACCGCGCCCCACGGTCAATCTCGCATCGACCCGTGTCGAAAGGTTGACGCGATCTTGGCACTGCGGCGACCATCAGCCATGGCCCTTTGGCACAAGATCCTGGTGGGAGCTGCCGGCTTCGCCGTCGGCGGCCCGATCGGCGCCCTGGTCGGCGGGCTCGCGGCCTATGCCTACGAGGACGAGATCCAGAAGGTCGTCGACCGCCTGAAGCCGGCGCCGGACCCGACCCGATCGACCGCCTTCACCCTCGGCGTCATCGCCCTCGGCGCCAAGATGGCGAGCGTCGACGGCGAGGTCAGCGGCGACGAGGTACGAGCCTTCCGGCAGGTCTTCCAGATCGACGAATCGGAGGTCGCCAACTTCGAGAAGATATTCGACCTGGCCAAGCGCCAGCCCGAGACCCATGAGGCCTATGCCCGCCAGCTCGCCGGCCTGTTCGACCCGGGCTCGACCGTGCTGGAGGAGCTGATCCACTGCCTTTTCCACATCGCCACCGCCGATGGCGAGCTCAAGCCCAGTGAGCACGCCTATCTCCGGAGCGTCGCGGAGATCTTCGGCTTCGATGCCCAGGCCTTCGAGCGGCTGGCGGCCCATCACATGGAGTTCATGGCCTGCGAGCCGTGCCTGCTGCTGGGGGTGCCGGCCGATGCGCCGGTCGAAGAGATCAAGGCCGCCTACCGCCGGCTGGTCCGTGAGCACCACCCGGACCGTCTGATCGGGCTTGGCATGCCCGAGGAGGCGATCCGGGTCGCCACCGACCGGCTGGCGACCATCACCCAGGCCTACGAGCGGTTGAAGGACCAGCGCGGGTTCGCCTGACGGGGCCGCTGGTAGACACGGCCGAGGGCGATACGCCATCATCGGCTGCCAAGGGGGCCCAAAAAATGGACGCCGAGACCTACCTAAAATCGGGCGGGTTCGACAAATCGCTGGCGACGATCGAGTTGCTGAAAGGCATCTCCGCCGACGCGATCCGCCGGATAGAGCAGCGCTGCGCCTGGAAGTATCACGCCAAGGGCGCAACCATCCTGAACCAGGACGACGACAGCCACGAGGTGCTCTTCGTCCGCTGCGGACGCCTCCGGGTGGTCCAGTTCACCTCGACCGGCCGCGAGATCGGCTTCGCCGAGATCACGCCCGGCGGCCATGTCGGCGAGATGGCGGCGATCGACGGCGGCCCGCGCTCGGCCAGCGTCATTGCCGTCACCGACACCGTGACCGCGAGCCTGCCGGGGCAGGACTTCATCTTGCTCCTGCGCGAGACTCCCTCGCTGGCCCTCAACCTCCTGAAGGCGATGGCGCGGGCGATCCGGGGGACCAATGTCCGGGTCCATGACCTTCGCAGCCTGACCGCCGCCGGCCGTATCGTGCACGAGTTGCTGAGGCTGGCGGGGCGGGGCCGCACCAGCGGCAACCTCGCCCGCATAAAGCTGCAGCCTGCCCCGACCCAAAGCGAGATCGCCGCGTCGGCCGGCACCACGCGCGAGACGGTCGCCCGCACGCTGGGCGAGCTTGAGAAGCGCAAGCTCGTGGCCCGCGGCAGCCGGTCGCTCGAGCTGATCGATATCGAGGGCCTCGAAGACTTCATGGAAGACGACGCCCAGGCGGGCTGACGGTCCTTGACGGAACTCCCGTCCGGAACTTATGGGTCAGCCTGGGTCAGACGGTTGGACGGCCGCTCGTCGCCTTCGGGCGCCGGGAGGAAAGTCCGGGCTCCACGGGAATACGGTGCCGGATAACGTCCGGCGGGGGCGACCCCAGGGAAAGTGCCACAGAGAACAGACCGCCGGCGTTCGCGCCGGTAAGGGTGAAACGGGGCGGTAAGAGCGCACCGCGGTCCTGGCGACAGGACCGGCACGGCAAACCCCACCGGGAGCAAGACCGAATAGGGACGATCGCTCGGGGCCGAAACGCCGCCGAGGGGCGCATTTCCGCGCCATCGTCCGGGTTGGTCGCGCGAGGCGCCCGGCAACGGGCGTCCCAGATGAATGGCCGTCCATCGGGCTGCGAGGCCTGAGGACAGAACCCGGCTTACAGGCCGTCTGACCCGTTTCATGTCCGGTTTCGCCGTTCCATTCCTGCGGGAGAATTTGGAACATTTAAAGAACAAAACAAAATCTTCCATAGAACTAAATCGAAGCTCTCGGTTCTTGTTCGCGCATCCACGCAATCTCTGGGATCTGCCTGAAATTATTGACTTCTCCCATGGAGTTACTAGGTCATCCCATTGACGCCCATATAATCCCATGGTATCCCAATCCATCCCAGACGGGCCTCGACGCGGGGTCGGTCGGCCTGATCCGGGATGAAAGCCGGTCCGGCCGGACCGGCGGGGGTACCGATGGGACTTTTCCTGTCCCGGTTCGTGAACAAGATCGACAAAAAGGGCCGCATTTCGGTCCCCGCGCCCTTCCGCGCGGCCCTTTCCGATCAGTCCTTTGCCGGCATCGTGGTCTATCCGCACCCCAAGCTCCCCGCGCTTGAAGGCTGCGGCTTCGACCGCATGGCGAAGATGGTCGAGGGCCATGACCGCCTCGACCAGTTCTCGGACGAACGCGACGACCTCGGCAGCATCTTCGCGGTGTCTCACCAGCTGGCCTTCGATCCCGAAGGGCGCGTGATGCTTCCGGAAGATCTTCTCGGTCACGCCAGCATCAGCGAGCTGGCGGTGTTCGCCGGTTACGGCAGCACGTTTCAGATCTGGGAACCGCAGGCGCTCGACCGGCATTTGTCGGAGGCCCGCGACCGCATCCGCATTCAACGGACGACGCTGCCGACGGCGCGGCCGGAGGGGAACGGCAAATGACCGGTCCCGCGCACATCCCCGTGCTCCTCGATGAGGTCCTGGAAGTGCTGGCACCCAAGGACGGCGGCACCTATGTCGACGGCACCTTCGGGCTCGGCGGATACTCTCGCGCACTCCTCGAATCGGCGGATTGCCGCGTCCTCGGCATCGATCGCGATCCCGACGCGGTCGCCCGGGGCGCCGACCTCGCCGCGCGGTTTCCCGGCCGCCTCACTCTGCGTCAGGCCCGCTTCGGCGACATGGCCGAGGTCGCGCGTGCCGACGGCATCGACCGCGTCGACGGCGTCGCCCTCGATCTCGGCGTCTCCTCGCCGCAGCTCGATCAGGCCGACCGCGGCTTCTCGTTCCGCGCCGAAGGTCCCCTCGACATGCGGATGGAGAAGGCCGGCCCCTCCGCGGCCGATCTGGTCAACACGCTTTCCGAAGGCGAGCTTGCCGACCTGATCGCCGATCTCGGCGAAGAGCGGCATGCGCGCCGCGTCGCCCGCGCGATCGTCGCGGCGCGGCCGCTCGCCACGACGGCCGAGCTGGCGGCCGTGGTCCGCCGCGCGGTTCCCCGTTCCGGCGACGGCATCGATCCCGCGACCCGCACCTTCCAGGCGCTGCGCCTCGCCGTGAACGACGAACTCGGCGAGCTCGACCGCGGCCTTGCCGCCGCCGAGACGCTGCTCGCGCCGGGCGGCCGGCTTGCCGCCGTCTCCTTCCACTCTCTCGAAGACCGCCGCGTGAAGGCGTTTCTGCAATCTCGCTCGGGCGCCGGTCCCCGGCCGTCGCGCCACCTGCCCGATACCGGCAGCGAGGCCGCGCCGACATTCCGTCTCCTGTCGCGCAAGCCGGTGACGCCGTCTCCGGCCGAGATCGATCGCAATCCGAGGGCCCGGTCGGCCCGCCTGCGTGCCGCCGAGCGCACTGAAGCGCCCGCGGCACATCCCTCGAGGTGACGCCGATGATCCGTCGCTCAACCCTGCTCTGGCTGATCGCCGCCATCCTGATCGGCTGCGGCCTCTATCAGCTCAAATACGAGGTCCAGGCGAAGGAGGAGCGGCTCGTTCGCCTCAACCGCCAGATCCAGCAGGAGCAGGAGGCGATCCACGTCCTCAATGCGGAGTGGGCCTTCCTCAACCGGCCGGACCGGCTCGCCGATCTCTCCAAGCGGCACCTCGAGCTCAACCCGGTCGAGCCGACCCAGTTCGGCAAGGTCGCGGCAATCCCCGAGAAGTCGCTGGTCCCGGTCGTCGCCGATGCCGATGCCGCGAACGCCCCGGTCGTGAAGGTCGCGACCGCGGCGGCGGCAAAGCCCGCCGCGAAGCCGCAGGTGGCGCCGAAGCCGCAGGTCGTCGAAGCCAAGCGTTCTCTCGGCACGGTTGATACCGCGCAGCTCCGCCAGGTGAAGTCCGGCGGACGCGACGTGGTCGTGATCGTCGACGGAGCTCTTCTCGCGACCGCTCAGCGCTGAGCGGAGGGACATGACCACTCTCACCGCCTTCCGTCCGCGCGTTCCCCCGCCGGTGGCTCCGCCACCGAGCCGGGCCGTGCGCCTGGAGGGGGCGGCGAAGCAAGTGATCGAGTCGAGCCGCGGCCGGCTGACGCTGGCCGCCGGCGTTTTCGCCATCGCCTTCGCCGTCATCGGCATGCGCCTCGTCGATCTTGCGCTCTCGAAGCCGGCACACGATGCGCGCGAGTTCGAGCTGCCGCGCGCGAACGACTCCGCAGGCTATGCGGCCGATCGTGCCGACATCGTCGACCGCACCGGGACACTGATCGCGACCAGCGTGCCGACTGCCTCGCTCTATGCCGATCCGCGCGACATTCTCGATGCGCGCGAAGCGGTGGCGAAGCTCCTGACGGTGCTGCCCGAGATCAAGGGCGAGAACCTGGAAGCGCGCCTTTCGGCCGAAGGCCGCAGCTTCGTCTGGATCAAGCGCAACCTGACCCCGCGCCAGCAGTACGAGATCAACCGCCTCGGCGTCCCCGGCTTCTACTTCCAGCGCGAGGACAAGCGGATCTATCCGCACGGCGCGCTGATGGGCCATCTCGTGGGCTTCGCCGACGTCGACGGCAAGGGCCTGGGCGGCGTCGAGCAGGCGATCGAATCCAGGATCAAGGGCAGCCAGACACCGGTCGAGCTCTCGATCGATCTCCGCCTTCAGCACATCGTCCGCCAGGAGCTGCAGGCCGCGATCACCGAGTTCAGCGCCATCGGCGGCGGCGGCCTGGTCATGGACGTGCGCACCGGCGAGATCCTGGCGATGGTGTCGCTGCCGGACTTCGATCCGAACGCACCCGGCTCTGCCCCGGCCGACAACCGCTTCAACCGCAACACGCTCGGCCTCTACGAGATGGGGTCGACGTTCAAGACCTTCGCGCTGGCGATGGCGCTCGACGCCGGGACCGCGACGATGCGATCGTCGTTCGATGCGCGCGAGCCGATCCGCATCTCGCGGTTCGCGATCAACGACGATCATGCGCAGAAGCGCTGGCTCACCGTGCCTGAGGTCTTCAAGTACTCCTCCAACATCGGTGCGGCAAAGATCGCGCTCGAGGTCGGCGCCGAAGGCCAGAAGGCCTTCATGAAGAAGCTCGGCATGCTCGATCCGCTGCAGCTCGAGCTGCCGGAGCTCGGCAAGCCCAAGTATCCGCGCGACTGGCGCCCGATCAACGTGATGACGATCGCCTTCGGTCACGGCCTGTCGGTCACGCCGATCCATCTCGCGTCCGGCGTCGCCACCGTGGTCAACGGCGGTGTCCTGCATCCGCCGACGCTGCTCAAGCGCAAGGCGGACGAGCCGATCCCCGGCAAGCAGGTGCTGAAGGCTTCGACCTCGGAGAACATGCGCCGCCTCATGCGCCTGGTCGTAGAGGACGGTACCGGCAAGAAGGCCGAAGCGCCCGGCTACTGGATCGGCGGCAAGACCGGCACCGCCGAGAAGGTGAGCCGCGGCGGCTACAAGAAGAGCGCACGCCTCTCGTCCTTCGTCGGTGCGTTCCCGATCCAGGATCCGCGCTACGTCGTCCTCGTCATGGTCGACGAGCCGAAGGGCACCAAGAAGACCTTCGGCTTCGCCACCGGCGGCTGGGTCGCAGCCCCGGTCGTGCAGCGGGTCGTCCAGCGCATGGGGCCGCTGGTCGGCCTCCCGCCCGTCGACGAGACGCCTGAAATCCGCCGCCTTCTCATGGTCGACTCCCAGCCGCAGCCAAAGGAGAAGAGCGTTGCGGCTCGTTGACCTCATCGGGCCGGATCCGGCCCTTGCCCGTTTTGCCGAGATGCCGGTGATCGGCCTCTCGTCCGACTCCCGTTGCGTCGGCCCGGGATTCCTGTTCGCGGCGATCCCCGGCACGCGCGTCGACGGTCGCGCCTTTGTCGAGCAGGCGGTGGCATCGGGCGCCGTCGCCGTGCTCGCGCCGGAAGGCACCCGGCTTCCGGTCGGCGCCGATCGCGTAGCTCTGATCACCGATCCGGCGCCCCGCCGGCGCCTCGCCCATATCGCCGCCCGCTTCTACGGCCGGCAGCCCGATACGGTCGCCGCGGTCACCGGCACCAACGGCAAATCCTCGGTCGCCGACTTCACGCGCCAGCTGTGGTCCCTGCTCGGGTCCAGGGCCGCCTCGATCGGCACGCTCGGCGTCATCGTTCCGGGCAAGCCGACGCGGCCGTCGCTGACCACGCCGGATCCGATCAAGCTGCACGAGACGCTGTCCGAGCTGGCCGACGCCGGCGTCACCCATCTGGCGGTCGAGGCGTCGAGCCACGGCCTCGACCAGGGTCGCCTCGACGGGCTGAAGGTCAAGGCCGGCGCCTTCACCAACCTGACGCGCGACCACCTCGACTATCACGGAACGATGGAGGCCTATCTCGCCTCCAAGCGGATCCTGTTCGAGCGGATCCTGGTCGATGGCGGCACGGCGGTGCTGAACGCCGACGTCAAGGAGGCGGCCGAGCTCGAGATCGCCGCCAAGAAGCGCGGCCTTCGCACGCTCAAGGTTGGCGCCGCCGCCTGTGCCGATATCAGGCTGCTGCTGCGCCTGCCGGACGCCACCGGCCAGAAGCTCCGCCTTACCTACGGCGGCGCCACAGTCGAGATCCGGCTGCCGCTGCTCGGCGCCTTCCAGGCAAGCAACGCGATCGTGGCACTCGGCCTCGTCGTCGCCTGCGGCGCGCCCTTTGCCAAGGCTGCCGTGGCCCTGGCCCGTCTCGAAGGCGTTCCCGGCCGCCTGCAGCTCGTCGCCGAACGAAAAAACGGCGCCAAGATCTTCGTCGACTACGCGCACGCACCCGACGGCATCGACACGGTGCTCGCCGCACTGCGCCCGCACGTAAGCGGTCGCCTCGCCGTCGTGTTCGGCGCCGGCGGCGATCGCGATGCCGGCAAGAGGCCGCTGATGGGCGAGGCCGCCAGGCGTCGCGCCGACATCGTCATCGTCACCGACGACAATCCGCGCACCGAGGATCCGGCGAAGATCCGCGCCCAGGTCATGGTCGGCTGCCCGGACGCCCACGAGATCGGCGACCGCGCGACCGCGATCCGCGAGGCGATCCTCGGCCTCGAGCCCGAAGATGCGCTGGTCGTCGCCGGCAAGGGCCACGAGCAGGGACAGATCGTCGGCACCCGCACGATCCCCTTCGACGACGCCACGGTCAGCCGCGAAGCGGTCGCCCAGGTCGAGCGCACCTCGGGAGTGCTCGCATGAGCGTGGCCATGGTGGAAATGCCGGCACTGTGGACCTCGGCCGAAGCGGCCCAGGCGACCGGCGGCCGCATCGAGGGCACGCCGTGGGTCGCGACCGGCGTCGCGCTCGACAGCCGCAACGTCTCTTCAGGTGACCTGTTCGTGGCGCTCAAGGGCGAGACGACCGACGGCCACGCCTATCTCGCCGACGCCTTCAAGCGCGGCGCCGTCGCCGCAATGGTCCACGAGGTTCCTGCCGAGCGCCCGGCACGACCGCTCCTGATCGTCCCCGACACGATGGCGGGCCTGATGGCACTGGCGGCGCGCGCCCGCGACCGCGCCCGCCCGAAGGTGATCGCGGTCACCGGCTCGGTCGGCAAGACCGGCACCAAGGAGGCGCTGAAGCTGGCGCTCGCCGCCCATGGCAGCACCTATGCCAGCGCCGGCAATCTCAACAGCTCCACCGGTGCGCCGCTGGCGCTCGCGCGCATGCCGGCCGATGCCGTCTACGCCGTGCTCGAGATGGGCATGAACCGCGCGGGCGAGATCGGCCCGAACTCCCGCGTCGCTCGCCCCCATGGCGCGATCGTCACCACGGTCGAGCCGGTCCATCTGCAGTTCTTTCCGTCGGTCGAAGCGATCGCCGACGCCAAGGCCGAGGTCTTCGAAGGCTTCGCCCCCGGCGCCTTCGCCGTGCTCAACCGGGACAACCCGCATTTCGAGCGGCTCGCCGCCAAAGCTCGTGCCCACGGCGCCGACCGCATCGTCGGCTTCGGCGCGCACACGCTGGCCGAAGCCCGTCTGATCGATGCGGGCCTGAGCGAGTCCGAGTCCACCGTCGTCGCCGAGATCCTCGGCAGGCGCTTCGTCTACCGCCTGCCCGTCCCCGGTCGCCATTGGGCGATGAACACCCTCGCCGTGCTCGGCGCGATCGCGGCGCTCGGTCTGCCGCTGGAGCCGTCGCTGGCCGCGCTCACGCGCCTCTCCGTGCTCAAGGGTCGCGGCCTTCGCCAGACCGTATCTCTCGCGTCGGGCGGCAGCTTCGAGCTGATCGACGACAGCTACAACGCGAGTCCGGTCTCCGTCGCCGGCGCGCTCGACATTCTCGGCCGCGTCCAGCCGAAGGCCGGCGGCCGGCGGATCGCGATCCTCGGTGACATGCGCGAGCTCGGCGACGCCGGGCCCGGCCTCCATGCCGGCCTCGCGCCGTCGATCACCTCGAACCATGTCGACCAGGTGTTCCTGGTCGGCCCGCTGATGCGTCACCTCGCCGACGCCCTGCCCAAGAGCATCGTCGCGGCTCACACGCAGGCGAGCACCGAGATGGCGTCGATCGCCGCTGGCGCCGTTCACGCCGGCGACGTCGTCACCGTCAAGGGATCGCTCGGAACCAACATGGCCCCGATCGTGGCCGCGCTCTCCGCCCGTGGCGGCATGGACGGAGGGAGGTAAGAACCCGTGCTCTATCTTCTGCTTCTGCCTCTCGTCGATCAGTTCACGCCGCTGAACCTGATCCGTTACCTGACCTTCCGGGCAGGTGCGGCGCTGGTCACCGCGCTGTTCATCGCCTTCGTCCTCGGGCCGCCGGTGATCCGCTGGCTCAAGTCGCGGCAAGGCCGGGGCCAGCCGATCCGCAGCGACGGGCCGGAGAGTCATCTGCTGACCAAGAAGGGCACGCCGACGATGGGCGGCGTCCTGATCCTGATCGCGATGTTCTTCTCGACCCTGCTCTGGGCCGACCTGACCAACGCCTATGTCTGGGCGGTCATGCTGGTGACCGGCGGCTTCGGGCTCGTCGGCTTCGCCGACGACTACATGAAGCTGACGCGCCGTTCCTCGGGCGGACTTCCCGGCCGCGTCAAGCTCGCCGCGACCGTTCTCGTCGCGGTGGCCGCCGCGGCCATGGTCGTCCTCTACACGCGCGAACCGCTGGCGACCTCGCTCGCGATCCCGTTCTTCAAGTCGGCGCTGGTTCCGCTGGGCTGGCTGTTCGTGCCGTTCGCCGTGCTGGTGATGGTGGGATCCTCGCATGCGGTCAACCTGACCGACGGCCTCGACGGTCTCGCCATCGGCCCGGTGATCATCGCCGCAGGGTGCTTCGCACTGATCGCCTACCTCGCCGGCAACGTGCTCTTCGCCAACTACCTGCAGATCAATCACGTGCCGGGCTCGGGTGAGCTCGCGGTCATCTGCGGCGCGCTGGTCGGCGCCGGCCTCGGCTTCCTCTGGTTCAACGCGCCGCCCGCGATGGTGTTCATGGGCGACACCGGGTCGCTCGCGCTCGGCGGTGCCCTCGGCGCCATCGCCGTCGTCGCCAAGCACGAGCTGGTGCTGGCGATCATCGGCGGGCTCTTCGTGCTCGAGGCAGTCTCGGTGATGGTCCAGGTCGCCTCGTTCAAGCTGACCGGCAAACGCGTCTTCCGCATGGCGCCGATCCACCATCACTTCGAGAAGAAGGGCTGGGCCGAGCCGACCATCGTCATCCGCTTCTGGATCATCGCGGTGATCCTCGCCGTCGCCGGCCTCTCCACCCTGAAGATCCGGTAGGCATGACCGCAGCGATCCGCATCCCCAGCGTGGCGAAGGAGAAGGTGGGCGTGCTCGGCCTCGCCCGCTCCGGCCTTGCCGCGGCCGAGGCATTCCGGGATTCCGGCGCCGAGGTCCTGGCCTGGGACGACGATCCGGCAAAGCGCGCCCGGGCCGAAGCGAAAGGCATCGTCTGCCGGGATCTCGCCGCCGGTGACCTCGACGGCTTCCTCGCGCTGGTGATGAGCCCCGGCATCCCGCACACCCATCCGAAGCCGCACCCGGCCGCCGCCCGCGCCAAGGCCGCGGGCGTGCCTCTGCTCTCCGACATCGAGTTCCTGGGACGCGCCTGCCCGCAGGCGCGCTTCATCGGCATCACCGGCACCAACGGCAAGTCGACGACGACGACGCTGATCGGCCATCTGCTCAAGGAAGCCGGGATCCAGGTCCAGGTCGGCGGCAATCTCGGCGTGCCGGCGCTGTCGCTGGCACCGCTCGGCAAGGGCGGCGTCTACGTACTGGAGATGTCCTCGTACCAGCTCGAGCTGCTCCAGCGCCTCGTCTTCGACGTCTCGGTCCTGCTCAACATCACGCCCGACCACCTCGAGCGTCACGGCGGCATGGACGGCTACATCGCGGCCAAGCGCCGAATCTTCGAACGCCAGGACAGCGAGGACACCGCGATCATCGCGATCGACGACGCGGAGTCCGAGGCGATCTATGACGACCTCGTCGAAACCGGCAAGCAGCAGGTGACCCCAATCTCGGCGACGCGCCTGGTCTCCGGCGGCGTCTACGTCGAGGACGGGCTCCTCACCGACGACACCGGCGGCTGGGGCAACCCCGTCCTCCATCTCGACATCGCGCCGGCGCTTCCCGGCCGTCACAACTGGCAGAACGCCGCCGCGGCCTACGCGGTCGGTCGCGTGTTCGACATCGGCAGCCGCGCGCTCGCCAAGTCTCTGGTGACCTATCCCGGCCTCGCGCATCGCCAGGAGCGGATCGCCGTCGTCGACGGCGTCACCTACATCAACGATTCCAAGGCGACGAACGCCGACGCCGCGGCGAAAGCTCTCGCCTGCTACGAGTCGGTCTACTGGATCGCCGGTGGCAAGGCCAAGGAAGGCGGCATCGAGCCGCTCGCCTCCTACTTCGGCGACCTCCGCCACGTCTTCCTGATCGGCGAGGCGGCGGAAGGCTTCGCCCGCACGCTGGAAGGAAGGGCTCCGTACACGCGCTCCGGCGATCTCGCTTCGGCCGTCGCCGACGCGACGGCAAAGGCGAAGGCCGAAGGTCTCAGGAACGCGATCGTGCTGCTGTCGCCTGCCTGCGCCTCCTTCGATCAGTTCGCCGACTTCGAGGCGCGCGGGGAGGCATTCCGCAAGCTGGTCGAGGCGCTGCCGGGGGCACGGGCATGACCACGATCTCGCGCACCGATACCAGCGTGCTCGGCCGGTGGTGGTGGACCGTCGACCGCTGGGCGCTCGCCGGCATCGCCGCCATCATCTTCGTCGGCATCATCATGATCCTGGCGGCCAGCCCGGCCGTCGCCCAGCGCCTGCATCTCGACGGCTTCTACTTCGTCCGCCGCCAGTTCGCGCTGTTGCTGCCGGCGCTGGCGCTGATGATCGGCGTCTCGCTGCTCAATCCGGTCCAGGTCCGCCGCCTCGCCGTCTTCGCGCTCGGCATCGGCATCGGCATGCTGGTCCTGACCTTCTTCCACGGCGTCGAGATCAAGGGCGCGCGCCGCTGGATCGCGCTCGGCTCCTTCTCGCTGCAGCCGTCCGAGTTCGTGAAGCCGTGCTTCGCCGTGGTCTCGGCCTGGATGCTGGCCGAGCAGAAGAAGGGCGAAGGCGTCCCCGGCAACCTGATCTCGACCGCGCTCTTCCTGCTGCTGGTCTCGCTGCTGCTCCTCCAGCCCGATCTCGGCATGGCGGTGGTGATCTCGGCGATCTGGTTCGCCGAGCTGTTTCTCGCGGGTCTGCCGATCTTCTGGGTGGTGCTGCTGGTGATCCTCGGCGTCGGCGGCATCGGCGGCGCCTACCTGATGCTGCCCCACGTGGCGAGCCGCATCGATCGCTTCCTCGACAAGTCGGCCGGCGACTCCTTCCAGGTCAGCCGCTCGCTCGAGGCGTTCCGCAACGGCGGGCTCTGGGGCCGCGGTCCCGGCGAAGGCATGGTCAAGGACGTGATCCCCGACGTGCATGCCGACTTCATCTTCGCCGTCGCCGGCGAGGAGTACGGCCTCTTCGTCTGCCTTCTGGTCGTCGGCCTCTTCGCTTTCGTCGTGGTTCGCGGGCTGCTCCGCCTCCGCGCGGACTCGAACCTATTCGTGATCCTGGCCTCGACCGGCCTTCTGGTTCAGTTCGGCCTGCAGGCCTTCATCAACATGGCCTCGTCGCTGCACCTGATGCCGACCAAGGGCATGACACTTCCCTTCATTTCCTACGGTGGCTCGTCGCTGCTCGCCCTCGCGCTCGGCGTCGGAATGATGCTGGCGCTGACGCGCAAGCGCGTCGGCCAGGGAGCCGGATCATGACCCGGCCGCTGATCGTCCTCGCCGCCGGCGGAACCGGCGGCCACATGTTCCCCGCCGCCGCGCTGGCCCAGGCGCTGGCACGCCGCGGGCTCGCGATCGCCCTCGTCACCGATCGCCGCGGCGGCGCCTTCGCGCTGCCGGACGGAGATCTTTCGGTCCATCGCGTCCGCGCTGCCGCCATGGCCGGCGCCTCGTTCGCGGCGAAGGCGAAGGCCGGTCTCCAACTGCTGATCGGCACCGCCCAAGCCTGGCTGCTGCTTCGCCGCCTCAAGCCTGCGGTCGTCGTCGGGTTCGGCGGCTACGCGTCGATCCCTGCCGTGATGGCCGCCCATCGGCTGGGCCTACCGATCGTCCTGCACGAGCAGAACGCCGTGGTGGGCCGAGCCAACCGTCTCGTCGCGCCCTATGCGCGGCGCATCGCCACCGGCTTCGCCGAGGTCGAAGGCGTCGCGTCGGCGGACCGGCCGAAGCTCGCGCATACCGGCAATCCGATTCGCCCCGAGATCCTCGCGCTCGCGACCCAACCCTACCCGGCCTTCGCCGCGGACGGGGCTCTCAACATGCTGGTGACCGGCGGCAGCCAGGGCGCCAGCCTCTTCTCGCGCGTCATTCCCGAGGCGATCCGCCTCCTGCCGGACGGCATGCGACGTCGCCTGAAGCTGGTCCAGCAGGTCCGCGCCGACGATCTCGATGCCGTTCGCGCCATCTATGCGTCGATCGGCTTTGAAGCCGAACTCTCCCCCTTCTTCTCGGATCTTCCTCAGCGGCTCGCCGCAGCGCATCTGGCGATCGGCCGTGCCGGCGCCTCGACCATCGCCGAGACCGCGGTGGCCGGCCGACCCTCGATCCTCGTGCCCTACGCCGCCGCCACCGACGATCACCAGACCAAGAACGCACGTGCGCTCGAGAGCGCTGGCGCGGCGATCGTGATGCCGGAGACCGCCTTCACCGCCGAGGCACTCGCCGCCCGCCTGCAGCCGCTGCTGGCGCTGCCCGACAAGCTCCGCTCGATGGCCTCGGCCGCGCGGACCGTCGGCATCGTGGATGCCGCCGAGCGCCTCGCCGATCTGGTGCTGGCGACGGCGCCTGCCAACGGCAACGACTCCACCAAGACGGCCGGAAGGAGCGCCGCATGAGGGCCCTTCCGCTCAGCATCGGCACGATTCATTTCATCGGCATCGGCGGCATCGGCATGAGCGGCATCGCCGAGGTGCTGAAGAACCTGGGCTACACCGTCCAGGGCTCGGACCAGTCCGAGAGCGCCAACGTCAAGCGGCTGCGCGAGTCCGGCATCGACGTCGCCGTCGGCCAGCGTGCCGAGAACCTCGGCGACGCCGCCGTCGTCGTCTACTCGTCCGCAGTGAAGCCGGACAACCCCGAGGTCGTCGCCGCCCGCGCGCGCATGATTCCCGTGGTCCGCCGCGCGGAGATGCTGGGCGAGCTGATGCGGCTCAAATGGTCGATCGCCGTCGGCGGCACGCACGGCAAGACGACCACCAGCACGATGATCGCGCACATGGTCGAGACGGCAGGCCTCGACCCGACGGCGATCATCGGCGGCATCGTCAACACCTACGGCACCAATGCCCGCATGGGATCGGGCGAATGGCTGGTCGCGGAAGCCGACGAGTCCGACGGCACCTTCGTCAAGCTGCCGGCGACGATCGCCGTGGTCACCAACATCGACCCCGAGCACATGGAGTTCTACGGGACGTTCGAGAAGGTCCAGCAGGCGTTCGAGACCTTCGTCGGAAACGTGCCGTTCTACGGCTTCGCCGCGATGTGCATCGATCATCCGGTGGTCCAGGCGATGATCCCGCGCGTCAGCGACCGCCGGATCGTCACATACGGACTCTCGCCGCAGGCCGAAGTGCGCGGCATCGACGTCCAGATCGGCCCGCAGGGAGCCCGCTTCAACGTCGTCGTCACCGACCGCATGCGGAACGAGCGACGGACGATGACCGACATGTCGCTGCCGATGTACGGCATGCACAACGTGCAGAACGCACTCGCCGCCGTCGCGGTCGGCCACGAGATGGGCCTCGACGAGAAGGTGATGCGGAAGGCGCTCTCCACCTTCGCCGGCGTGAAGCGCCGCTTCACCAAGACCGGCGAGGTCGACGGCGTCGCCGTGATCGACGACTACGGGCATCATCCGGTCGAGATCACCGCCGTGCTGAAGGCGGCGCGGACCGCGTGTCCGGCCGGCCGCGTCATCGCGGTGATGCAGCCGCATCGCTACACCCGGCTCCACAGCCTGTTCGAGGAATTCTGCGCCTGCTTCAACGACGCCGACACGGTGATCGTCGCCGACGTCTATGCCGCGGGCGAGCCTCCGATCGAGGGCGCCACCCGCGACGCGCTGGTTGCCGGACTGCAGCAGCGCGGTCATCGCAACGTCCTGGCCTTGCCCTCGCCCGACGCGCTGGCCGGAATCGTCAACGGCCTGATCAAGCCCGGCGACATGGTGGTCTGCCTCGGCGCTGGCTCCATCACCACCTGGGCCAACGCGCTGCCGGCACAGCTGGCCGCCCTGAGGAAGAGCCGATGATGGCCCTCAGGACGACATCCGAACGCCTGATCGATCGTCTGCCGAAGGTGCGCGGCCGGCTGGCCGAGAACGCCCTGCTCGGACCGCTCACCTGGTTCCGCGTCGGCGGCCCGGCCGACGTGCTGTTCCGGCCCGCGGACGCCGAGGATCTGGCCCAGTTCATTGCCGGCACGCCGGCGGATGTGCCGGTCACCGTGATCGGTGTCGGCTCCAACCTTCTGGTCCGCGACGGCGGCATCCGTGGTGTCGTGATCCGTCTCGGCCGCGGCTTCGCCGAAGTCGTCCGCGTCGGCGACACGGTCGAGGCCGGCGCCGGCGCACTCGATCTCAACGTCGCGCTGTCGGCGCAAGGCTGGGGCGTCGCCGGGCTCGAATTCATGTCGGGAATTCCCGGCACTGTCGGCGGCGCGCTGCGCATGAATGCCGGCGCCTATGGCCGCGAGATGGTGGACGTGACCATCGCCGCCGACGTCGTCGACGACGCGGGTGCGCTCAGGCGCCTCACGCCGGCCGAGCTCGGCCACACCTATCGCCACTCCGCGGTTCCGGAGAGCTGGATCTTCACCAAGGCCGTCCTCAAGGCCGAGCCGGGCGATCCGCAGAAGATTCAGGAGCGGCTCTACGAGATCCGCGCCCAGCGCGAGGCGAGCCAGCCCGTCCGCGCGCGCACGGGCGGATCGACCTTCGCCAATCCGCCCGGGGCCAAGGCCTGGGAGCTGATCGACAAGGCTGGTCTCCGCGGCTTCCAGCTCGGCGGCGCGCAGGTCTCGGAAAAGCACTGCAACTTCCTGATCAACACCGGCGAGGCGACCGCCGCCGACATCGAGAATCTCGGCGAGGAAGCGCGCCGCCGCGTCAAGGAGATGAGCGGCATCGAGCTTCGCTGGGAGATCCGCATCGTGGGAGAGACCGCGTGATGGCAAAGCACGTGGCCGTACTGATGGGCGGCTGGTCGAGCGAGCGCGACGTCTCGCTGGTCACCGGCCATGAATGCTCGAAGGCGCTGAAGGCCGCCGGTTTCAAGGTCTCGGAAATCGACGTCGGCCGCGACATCGCCAAGGTGCTGACCGAGACGAAGCCCGATGTCTGCTTCAACGCGTTGCATGGGCGCTTCGGCGAGGACGGCCGCATCCAGGGCCTGCTCGACATCCTCGGCATCCCCTACACGCATTCCGGCGTGATGGCGTCCGCGATCGCGATGAACAAGGTGCGGACCAAGGAGATCTGCCTGGCCGTCGGGATCCCGCTCGCCGAGCACAAGATCGCCGCGCGCAAGGACGCCTTCGCCGGGCGCGCGATGGACGCCCCCTACGTGATCAAGCCGATCGCGGAGGGCTCCTCGATCGGCGTCCGCATCGTCCGCGAGGGCGACAACCTCGCGCCTGACGAGGACTGGCGCTACGGCGAGGAGGTTCTGGTCGAGCGGTATGTCTTCGGTCGCGAGCTCACCGTTGCGGTGATGGGCGATCGGGCGCTGACCGTGACCGAGATCCGGCCGCGCACCGGCTTCTACGACTACACGAACAAGTACACCGACGGAAAATCCGATCACATCCTGCCGGCGCCTGTGCCGAAGGTGATCTTCGACCAGGCGATGGAAGTGGCGCTCCGCGCCCACCAGACGCTGGGCTGCCGCGGCGTCAGCCGCTCGGACTTCCGCTACGACGACACCAGGGGAGAGCCCGGCCGGCTCATCTTCCTCGAGATCAACACCCAGCCGGGAATGACCCCGCTGTCGCTCGTGCCCGAGCAGGCGGCTTTTCTCGGCATCTCCTTCACCGACCTCGTCTCCTGGATGGTCGAGGAGGCCCGATGCGATTCCTGATCAGCGACTCCGACAAGCGACGCCCGCGTCGCCGCCGCGCCCTCCCGAAATGGATCCGGCCCGCGGCGCTCGGGCTCGTCGTCTCGCTCGTCGCCGGCGCCGGCGGCTTTGGCGTCTACCAGGTGTGGAAGGGCGGTGCCGTCGGCAGCGGCATCGAGCGGATCGGCCAGGGAATGCTGGCGATGACAGCGGATTTCGGCCTTTCGGTGCAGGAGGTGCTCGTCACCGGCCGCAACGAGACCGCGGCTCCCGACATGCTGGCGGCGATCGACGTGCAGCGTGGAACGCCGATCCTCGCCGTCGACCCCGAGGCGGTTCGACAGCGGCTGAAGAAGCTCGCCTGGGTGCGTGACGCGCGGGTCGAGCGCCGGCTTCCCGGCGTGATCGCGATCGCGATCGAGGAGCGCGTTCCGATGGCGCTCTGGCAGCGCGGCGGCAAGCTGGTGCTGGTCGATCGCGACGGCTCGGTGGTGCTGCGCTCCGGGCTCGACCGCTTCCGTCACCTGGTCACGCTGGTCGGCGACGATGCGCCAAAGGGCGCGCCGGAGCTCCTCTCCCTGCTGGCGACCGAGCCGCAGCTCGAGCGCCGCGTCACCGCCGCGATCCGCGTCGGCGAACGCCGCTGGAACCTGCAGATGGACAACGGCATCGACGTGCGCCTACCCGAGACCGACATCGCCGCCGCCTGGACGCAGCTCGCCCAGCTCGAGCGCGACCAGAAGGTGCTCGGGCGCGACGTGGTCACCATCGATCTCCGCCTTCCCGACCGCTTCGTCATCCGGGTGAGCCCGGACCAGGTTCGGAAGGGCAAGGGGTCGCCGAAGCAGACGTGAGCTCAAGGGACGCGGACTAAAGACATGGCCAAAGGCAACGGCAAGACCCGCACCGGCACCATCGCCGCGCTCGACATCGGCTCGAGCAAGGTGTGCTGCGTCGTCGCGCGCGCCGAGCCCGGCGGGTCGCCCCGCGTCATCGGCGTCGGCCACGTCGTCTCCAAGGGCGTGCGCTCGGGCGCGGTCACCGGCATGGACGATGCCGAGGCCTCGGTGCTCGCTGCGGTCAATTCGGCCGAGAAGATGGCCGGCGAAACCATCGCCAAGGTCATCGTCAACTGCTCGGCCGGCGCGCCGGTATCGGAGACGATCAACGTCGACGTCGCCATCGCCGGCCACGAGGTCAACGAGACCGATGTCCGCCGCGTGCTCGACCAGGGCCGGGTGCCGCGCACCAACGGACACGCCGATCGCGAGCTCGTGCACTCTATCCCGGTCGGCTTCGCCATCGACGGCAACCGCGGCATCCGCGATCCGCGCGGCATGTTCGGCGACCGGCTCGGCGCCTCGATGCACGTGGTCACCGCCGCCGCCTCGGCGCTGCGCAACCTCTCGACCGTGGTCGAGCGATGCCACCTCGAGATCGAGGACCTGGTCGTCTCGCCCTACGCCTCGGGTCTCTCGTCCCTGGTCGAGGACGAGATGGATCTCGGCGTGACCTTGATCGACATGGGCGGCGGCACCACCTCGCTCGCCGTCTTCTTCGACGGCGCCGTCGTCCACACCGACGTGGCGCCGATCGGCGGCAACCACGTGACCTCCGACATCGCCCGTGGTCTCTCGACGCCGCTCGCCGAAGCCGAACGGCTGAAGACGCTGCACGGCAGCGCCACCTCGGGCGCGATCGACGAGCGCGAGCTGATCGACGTGCCGCTGGTCGGCGAGGAGCGCCGCGGCACGCCGAACCACGTGCCCAAGTCGTTCCTGAACCAGATCATCCAGCCGCGCCTGGAGGAGACCTTCGAGGTCGTCCGCGCGCGCCTCGAGTCCTCGGGCTTCGACAAGCTCGCCGGCCGGCGCGTCGTGCTGACGGGCGGCGCCAGCCAGCTCCAGGGCGTGCGCGAGCTCGCCGGGCTCATCCTCGACAAGCAGGTGCGGCTCGGCCGTCCGATGCGGATCTCAGGCTTGCCCGAGGCCGCGAGCGGCCCCGCCTTCGCAACATCGACCGGTCTCGTCGGCTACGCCGTCGCCGGTCCGACCGATGCCGCCAGGCACGGTCATTCCCCGCTCATGCGCCCCGTGCCCGCCGGCGTCTTCGGCCGGATCGGCTCGTGGCTCAAAGAGAACTTCTGATGCGGCCCGGAAGTCTCAATCACAAAGGCCGCATGTCGTCCCACGTCGTGCACCCAAGACTCGATACGGGAGTGGAAGCAAATGTCGATCAACATCAGCGTACCCAAGGATAGCGAACTGAAGCCGCGGATCACCGTGGTTGGCGTCGGCGGAGCCGGCGGCAACGCGGTCTCGAACATGATCCGCTCGAGCCTCGAAGGCGTCGAATTCGTCGTCGCCAACACCGATGCGCAGGCCCTCGCCCAGACCCTGGCGGACCGGCGCATCCAGCTCGGCCACCGCGTGACCCAGGGCCTCGGCGCCGGCGCCCGGCCCGACGTCGGCCGCGCGGCCGCCGAAGAGGCGATCGAGGAGATCATGGAGCACCTCAATGGCTCCAACATGGTCTTCATCGCCGCCGGTATGGGCGGCGGCACCGGTTCCGGCGCCGCCCCGGTGATCGCGCGCGCCGCCCGCGAGCGCGACATCCTCACCGTCGGCGTGGTGACCAAGCCCTTCCACTTCGAGGGCCAGCACCGGATGAAGATCGCCGAGAACGCGATCGAGGAGCTGTCGCAGTACGTCGACACGCTCATCATCATCCCGAACCAGAACCTTTTCCGCATCGCCAACGAGAAGACGACCTTCGCGGACGCCTTCAAGATGGCCGACGACGTGCTCCACATGGGCGTGCGCGGCGTCACCGACCTGATGGTCATGCCCGGCCTCATCAACCTCGACTTCGCCGACATCCGCACGGTGATGAGCGAGATGGGCAAGGCGATGATGGGCACCGGCGAAGCCGAGGGCGAGAAGCGCGCCATCGACGCCGCCGAGAAGGCGATCGCCAACCCGCTGCTCGAGGACTCGTCGATGAAGGGCGCCAAGGGCGTCCTCATCAACATCACCGGCGGCATGGACATGACGCTGTTCGAGGTCGACGAGGCCGCGAACCGCATCCGCGAGGAAGTCGATGCCGACGCCAACATCATCTTCGGCTCGACCTTCGACGAGTCGATGAACGGTCGCATGCGCGTCTCGGTGGTCTCGACCGGCATCGCCTCCGAGGCGGCCGCACAGAAGCCGCCGCGTCCGCAGCTCTCGGTCGTCGCCCGGGCATCCCAGCCGGCAGCGCGTCCCGCCCCGGCGCCGATGCCTTCTGCCGCCGTCATGGCGTCCGCCATGTCGTCCTACGCGCCACCGATGGTCCATGGCACCTCCGCGCTCGCCCCGCAGGCGATGGCGATGCCGATGACCCAGCCGATGGCGGCACCGATCGTCGCCCAGTCAGTGCCGGTCGCCCAGCCGGTCATCTCCGAGCCCGCCCCGGTCGCTGCCCCCGTGGCCGCCGAGCAGGTTCTCGAGCTGACGATCCCTGAGCCGGCCGCCGAGCCTCAGATCGAGGCGACGGTCGAGCCGAAGCTGGAGGTCAAGGCCGAGCCCGCGCCGGCTCCCACGCCGGCGCCGGCCCTGCGCGAGCCGGTTCTGGTCGCCCGTCCGGTGGCCACCCGCACGGCGGATCCGGTCTCGGCCGATCCCTTCGCGGCTGCGGCGATCGCCAACGGTGCCCGGGAGAAGCCCCGGGAGAGCCTGTTCGCCCGGGTGACCGGCCTCGGCCGGCGCCAGCCCGAGCCCCAGGCCCGCGAAGCGGCCCCGGTTGCCGAGACGGCCGCCCCCGCGCCGATGCCCGCCCCGGCCCCGCGGATGGCGATGCCGGCCCGCGAGACGGCAAGGACGCAGCCGCAGCAAGCAAAGCTCGGGAACCTCGATCCCGCCGACCGGCTGAAGCCGGCTCATGACGACGATCTCCTGGAAATTCCGGCGTTCCTCCGCCGCCAGGCGAACTGAGTCTTCCTAGCTTCCGTTCCTGTCCCCGTCCGCCACTTGCGGACGGGGATCTTTTCACTTTATAAGCCACTGATCTTTCATATGTTTTTGCGATTTCAGCCGTAACACTCGGTAATAAAAGGTGATATGACACCCTGGCGGAGAAGGTCTAAGTGAGACGGTAATGACCACCGCTCTCCATGATCCCCGGCCGAAGCTCGACTTGGCGCCCGGACTCGCCGCCGTCAGGCGGGCGACCGGCCGCAGCGAAGTCATGCTGCAGCGCACGCTCAAGACTCCCATCCGCTGCGCCGGCATTGGCCTGCACTCGGGTGCGCATGTCGAGATGACGCTGAGGCCGGCCGAGCCCAACACCGGCATCGTGTTCCGCCGCGTCGACCGCGCCGGCGGCGGTATCGACATCCAGGCTTCGTGGCGCAACGTCATCGATACGCGCCTCTGCACGCGCATCGGTCTTCCTGGCGGCCCCTCGGTCGGCACCATCGAGCATCTGATGGCCGCGCTCGCCGGATCCGACATCGACAACGCGCTGATCGAGATCGAAGGCGCCGAAGTCCCGATCATGGACGGCAGCTCCGCGCCCTTCATGTTCCTGATCGAATGCGCCGGCGTCGTCGAGCAGCAGGCGCCGCGTCGCGGGCTCAAGATCCTCAAGGAGATCGAGGTCGGCAAGGGCGATTGCTTCGTGCGTCTCGCCCCTTCGTCTTCGACCACGATCAGCTTCGACATCGATTTCAACAGCCCGGTGATCCGCCGCCAGCAGGCGGAAGTGCGACTCGCCAACGGCACCTTCAAGTCCGAGATCGCCCGCGCCCGCACCTTCGGCTTCCTGCACGAGGTCGACCAGCTTCGCGCCGCCGGCCTCGCCCGCGGCGGCTCGCTCGACAACGCGGTCGTCGTCTCCGCCGACGGCGTGATGAACGAGGGCGGGCTGCGGTACGACGACGAGTTCGTGCGTCACAAGATGCTGGATGCGGTCGGCGATCTCTATCTCGCGGGTGGTCCGCTGCTCGGCCGGTTCCACGGCCATCGCTCGGGCCATCACCTGCACCATGCAGCCCTAGTCGAGCTTTTCGCCGATCCCACGGCGTGGCGCTGGGTCGAGCTGCCCGCCGCTGCCACGGCCGGAGACGGGCGCTTCGCCGCGACCGCCTGAGGCAGTGCTGACAGCGGCTGCCGGCGCCGGTATATAGGCGCCATGCTTCGCCTCCGAATCGCCCTCGTCGCCGCCGCGCTGGCGCTTGCCGCCTGCGGCGAGAAGCCCGAGCCCTACGTCGAGAAGCCCGTCGAGGACCTCTACAACGAGGCGATGAACACGCTCGAGGAACGGCTCTACCTCAAGGCGGCCCGGCAGTTCGAGGAAGTCGAACGCCAGCATCCCTACTCCGCCTGGGCGACCAAGGCCCAGCTGATGGCCGGGTTCTCGTTCTACCAGGCGAACAAGTACGACGACGCGATCGGGACGCTCGACCAGTTCATCGAGCTGCACCCCAGCAACCGGGACGCGCCCTACGCCTACTATCTCAAGGGCCTCAGCTACTACGAGCAGATCGCCGACGTCGGCCGCGACCAGGAGATCACCGACCGGGCGCTGAAGGCGCTCGACGAGGTGGTCCGCCGCTATCCCGACTCGCGCTATGCGCGCGATGCCCGGCTCAAGATCGACCTGACCCGCAATCACCTCGCCGGCAAGGAGATGGAGATCGGCCGCTACTATCTCCGCCTCGGCCAGCCGGTCGCGGCGATCAACCGCTTCAAGCGCGTGATCGAGAACTACCAGACCACCGAGCAGGTACCGGAAGCGCTGCTGCGCCTGACCGAAGCCTATCTGTCGCTCGGCGTCCGCGAGGAGGCGCAGCAGGCCGCCGCCGTGCTTGGATACAATTATCCCGGCAGCGACTGGTACCGCGATGCCTACACGCTGCTCGAAGGCAAGGGCCTGGCCCCCGACGGCAGCAAGCCCGGCTGGTTCGGCCGGACCTTCGGCTCGCTCTTCTAGACCCTACTTTTTCAGAGGAACCGGCTTGGCCGGCGCCGCCGTCCTGGCCCCGGCCTTCGGCGGGGGGTCGTCGTGCTCCTCGTCGACCTCGAACTTGGGCTTGGGCTCCGCCGCCTCCTCCTCGAGGAAGGCTGCGATGTCCATGATGATCCGCCGCGTCATCTCCGCGAGCACGAAGGCGAGTACGACGCCTCCGGTCCAGAACGTCGCGGTCTTGATCGCCCAGTCGAACTGCCCGAGATGGCCAAGCGCCTCGAGGCTCGCCATGCCGCCGACGTAGAAGATGCCGACAGCCATCGCGGCGGCACCGAGCGCCTTCAGGATTCCAAGAATGCCCATGCGCGCCCCCGCAGTCGCCGAATCACCCTGACTCTACAGACCTTATGCGCGATTGCCACCCGGCGACACCTTTGGCACCCTCCGCCCGGCGATGCTGACCCGGCTCGACATCCGCGACGTCGTCCTGATCGACCGCCTCGAGATCGAGGTCGGAGAGGGTCTGCACGCGCTCACGGGAGAGACCGGCGCCGGCAAGTCGATCCTGCTCGATGCGCTCGGGCTCGCCCTCGGCGCACGATCCGAGAATGGGCTGGTGCGCGCCGGCTCGCAGCAGGCGACGGTCAGCGCCGCCTTCGAGATCGCCGACGGCCATCCGGCGCTCGGCCTGCTCACCGAAGCCGGACTCCCGGCCGAGCTGCCGCTCGTCCTTCGGCGCACCGTCTCCGCCGATGGGAAGAGCCGCGCCTTCGTGAACGACCAATCGGTGTCGGTCGGCTTGCTTCGGCGCATCGGCGACGGGCTGGTCGAGATTCACGGCCAGTTCGACCAGCGCGGCCTGCTCGATCCCCAGACCCATCGCGAGATGCTGGACGCCTTCGGCGGCCATGCGCGCGACGTGAAGCAGGTCTCCGAGGCGCATGCCGCTTGGCGCGAGGCGGTCGACGCTCTCGCCTTGGCCGAAGCCGACGCGGCGCGGGCGCGGAGCGAGGAAGGGTTCCTCGCCGCCTCGGTCGAGGAACTGCAGAAGCTCGACCCCAAGCCCGGCGAGGAGTCGGCGCTGGCCGAGGAGCGCACCCTCCTCGCCAATGCGGGACGCCTGGTCGAGACCATCAACGCGGCGCTGACCGACCTCATCGGGGAGCGCGGTGCCGAACGTGCCATCGGCCAGGCGCTGCGGGCGCTCGCCCGCGTCCAGGACCAGGCCGGAAGCCGTCTCGATCCGGCGCTGGCCGGGCTCGACCGGGCAGCGGCCGAGCTGTCGGAGGCGGCGCGGGCGCTCTCGTCGGTCGGCAGCGCGCTCGATCTCGATCCGCGGAAGCTGGAAGAGACCGACGACCGCCTGCACGAACTGCGCGACGTCGCCCGCAAGCATGCCGTCGCCGTCGACGCGCTGGCCGAGCTCAAGACCGATCTCGAGACCCGCCTCGACGCCCTCCGCTCGGCGGAAAGCCGGATCGGAGACCTGGCGAAGTCGGTCGAGTGGACGCGAAAGGCCTATGCGGCGCGTGCCGACGAGCTGTCGCGCGCGCGGGCGAAGGCAGGCAAGAAGCTCGACAAGCGCGTGGCCGCCGAGCTCGCGCCGCTGAAGCTCGACCGCGCCAAGTTCGAGACGAAGATCGAACCGTTGCCCGAAAGCGAGTGGGGCGTCCACGGACAGGACCGCATCCAGTTCGTGGTCGCGACCAACCCCGGCTCGCAACCGGGCCCGATCGCCAAGATCGCCTCGGGCGGCGAGCTCGCCCGCTTCACCCTCGCTCTCAAGGTGGTGCTCGCCGAGAGCCAGCCGGCAGCGACGCTGGTCTTCGACGAGGTCGATGCCGGTGTGGGCGGCGCGGTCGCGGCCGCGGTGGGAGATCGCCTCAAGCGCCTTTCGCGGGACATGCAGGTGCTCGTCGTCACCCATTCGCCGCAGGTGGCGGCGCGCGGCGACCATCACTGGCGCGTCTCCAAGACGCCCAAGGGCACGGTGCCGACGACCAGGGTCGAGGTCCTGACCGAACCGCAGCGGCGCGAGGAAATCGCCCGCATGCTCGCCGGCGAGAAGGTCACCGATGCGGCCCGCGCCGCCGCGGACGCGCTGATCGAGGGCGCCGGCGCATGAAGGCGGCCGCGGTCGAGAAGTTGACCGAGGCCCAGGCGAAGAACGAGCTGGAAAGGCTGCGCGCGGAACTCGCCCGCGCCGACGAGGCCTATCACGTCAAGGACGCGCCGGAGATCACCGACGCCGAATACGACGCGCTGCGCCGGCGCCTCGAGGCGATCGAGGTGCGGTTCCCCGCGCTGGCCGAGGCGCGGCCCGTGGCCCCGGCGCCGGCAGGCGCCTTCGCCAAGGTCGCGCATGGCAAGCCGATGCTGTCGCTCGACAACGCCTTCGATCAGGACGACGTCGAGCGCTTCTCCCAGTCGGTCCGCAATTTCTTCGTCCGGCCGGAGGACGTGGCGCGGGTGGAACGCGACACGATCGAGCTCGTCGCCGAGCCGAAGATCGACGGGCTTTCCTGTGCGCTCACCTACGAGAAGGGCATGCTGGTCAAGGCCGCGACCCGCGGCGACGGCGCGGTCGGCGAGGACGTGACGCAGAACGTGCGGACCATCGACGAGGTGCCGCACAAGCTCAAGGGCAAGGCGCCGGAGCGGATCGAGATCCGAGGCGAAGTCTACATGACCAAGCCCGAGTTCCTGAAGCTCAACGAGACGCTCGAAGCGGAATTCCAGGCGCTGCCGCCGGAGAAGCAGACCAAGAACCGCCGCCGTCAATTCGCCAACCCGCGCAACGCGGCGGCCGGCAGCGTCCGCCAGCTCGATCCGGAGATCACCCGAAGCCGCCCGCTCCGCTTCTTCGCCTACGCCTGGGGCGCAACGACGGAAGAGCCGGAAAGCCAGTGGGCGTTCTACGAGCAGCTCAAGGCCTGGGGCTTCAAGGTCAATCCGCTGGCGAAGCGGGTCACCGGCATCGGCGGCGCGCTCAAGCGCTATGCGGAGATCGCCGAGCAGCGCGCCGACCTCGCCTACGACATCGACGGCGTCGTCTACAAGATCGACGCGGTCGACCTCCAGGCGCGCCTCGGCTTCGTCGGCAGGACGCCGCGCTGGGCGATCGCGCACAAGTTTCCGGCCGAGCAGGCGCGGACCCGGCTCGAAAGCATCGAGATCCAGGTCGGGCGCACCGGCGCCCTGACGCCGGTCGCCTACCTCAAGCCGGTGAACGTCGGCGGCGTCCTGGTCGCGCGCGCCACGCTTCACAACGAGGACGAGATCCAGCGGAAGGACGTGCGGGTCGGCGACACCGTCGTCATCCAGCGCGCCGGCGACGTGATCCCCCAGGTCGTCTCGGTGGTCCTCGACGAGCGGCCCAAGGGTTCGAAGCCCTACGTCTTCCCGGACACCTGCCCCGAATGCGGCAGCGCCGCGGTGCGCGGCGAAGGAGAGGTCGTTCGCCGGTGCACCGGCGGGCTCGTCTGCCCTGCGCAGGCGACGGAGAGGCTGCGCCTCTTCGTGAGCCGGGATGCGTTCGACATCGAAGGGCTCGGCGAGAAGAGCATCGTCGAGTTCTTCAAGGACGGCCTGGTAAAGACCCCGGCCGACCTCTTCCGCCTGAAGGCCGACGACCTGAAGGACCGCGAAGGCTGGAAGGAGAAATCGATCCAGAACCTTCTGGCCGCGATCCAAGCACGCCGCACGATCCCGCTCGACCGCTTCATCTTCGCGCTCGGCATCCGCCAGGTCGGCCAGGCCACGGCGAAGCTTCTCGCCAAGAACTACGGCACGCTGGAGAACTGGACGACGGCGATGATCGCCGCCAGCGATCCAGCGTCCGAAGCCTATGTGACACTGACCTCGATCGACCAGATCGGCCCCTCGGTCGCGGAGGATCTCGTCGCCTTCTTCGCCGAGGAGCACAATCGCGACGTCATCCGCGATCTCGTGAAGGAGGTCACGACCGAGACCTTCGTCGCGCCGTCGGCGAGCGGCTCGCCGATTGCCGACAAGACCGTCGTCTTCACCGGCACGCTGGAGAAAATGACTCGGAACGAAGCCAAGGCCCGCGCCGAAGCGTTGGGTGCCAAAGTCGCGGGATCGGTCTCGAAGAAGACGGACTACCTTATCGTGGGAGCAGACGCCGGCTCCAAGGCCGACAAGGCGCGAGCGCTCGGCGTCGCGACCCTAACTGAGGACGAGTGGCTTGAGCTGATCGGCTGACGGTTCCGGCGTCCCCGCGAGCGCATGCGCCCGCGCGACGGCGTCGGGAAGGGAGGCCTCGAAGAGCGCGCGCGGCGGGCGGATGCCGTGCGTCGACAGGACATGGCGCACCGGCTCCCGCGCGCCCGAGATCACCACCTTCGCGCCATGGCGCTCCGCCTTGCGGAGGAAGCCGTCTATCGTCGCCGCCGCCGTCGAGTCGATGACCGGAACCGCCGAGAAATCGACGACATAGACCTTGGGATGCTCGGCGAGGCGTTCGAGAGCGTTGATGACGGACGCCGCCGCGCCGAAGAAGAACGCGCCGGAGATCCGGTAGACCACGACGTCCCGGTCGGTGGCGGCGCCCACGTCATAGGGCTGGCGTCCGCCAGTGGCCGCCGCGTCGGGCACATCGTCTTCCGCGACGGGTCGCACGCTCTCGACCTCCACGGCATGGGCCATGCGGTGCATGAACAGCAGCGTGCCGAGCCCGAAACCGACCAGGATGCCTTCCGTCAGGTCTCGGAAGATGGTGAGGAGGAAGGTCGACAGCAGGACCAAGGCATCGCCGGGCGAGGCACGCAGCAGGGCCGCGAACTCATGCTTCTCGGCCATGTTCCAAGCGACCACGGCAAGGACGCTGGCAAGCGACGCGAGCGGGATGAAGCTGGCGAGCGGCGCCGCCACGACCATGAACCCCAGCAGGAACACCGCGTGCAACATGCCGGAGACCGGCCCCCGCGCGCCGGCGCGGACATTGGTCGCGGTACGCGCGATCGTGCCCGTGACACAGATGCCGCCGAACAGGGATGACGCGACGTTGGCGGCGCCCTGCGCCACCAGCTCGCAGTTGGAGCGGTGTCGCCGCCCGGTCATGCTGTCGGCGACCACGGCGGACAGCAGGCTCTCGATCGCCCCCAGCAACGTGAAGGCGATCGCATCGGGCAGCACCGCCTGGATACGCGCCCATGAGAGCGGCGGCAGGGCCGGCGCCGGCAGCGCGCTCGGGATGCCGCCGAAGCGGCTGCCGATGGTCTCGATCGGCAGGTTGAGCACCCAGGCCGCGAAGGTGCCGAGCGCGACCGCGATCAGGAGCCCCGGCCAATGCGGCCGATACCGGCGCACGATCATGATGACCGCGACCGTGGCCACCGAGACGGCGACCGCCGCGAGGCTGATCGTGTCCAGCGCGACGGCGAGCGCTCCCAGTTTCGGGATCAGCGGCCCCGGCTCCTTGCCTTCGAGGGTGAGCCCGAAAAGATCCTTGAGCTGGCTCGCGAGGATGATGACGGCGATCCCGGCGGTGAACCCAATGGTGACCGGATAGGGGATGTACTTGACGTAAGTCCCCAGCCGCAGGAACCCGATGATCAGGAGGAACACGCCGGAGATCATCGTCGCCAGCAGCAGCGCGTCGACACCATGTCGATCGACGGTGGCGGCGACCAGGACGATGAACGCCCCGGCCGGCCCGCCGATCTGGAATCGGCTTCCCCCCAACAGCGAAACGAAAAAACCACCCACGATGGCGGTGTAGAGACCGCGCTCCGGACCGACACCCGATGCGATCGCGATCGCCATCGAGAGCGGCAGCGCGACGATGGCGACGGTGAGGCCGGCGACGATGTCCGCACGCAGTTCCGTGAGGCCGTAGCGCTCGCGGAGGATGGTGACGAGCTTCGGCGTGAAGAGTTCCGCGAAGCTCGGTCCGGCCGGCGCGGTCACGCACGTCCTCGCACGGCCTTGGCGGCCTTCGGTTCCTTGAAGCGGACGCCGCGGCCACCGGCGCTGCTGCTTCCGTTGTCGCCGATGAGCTCGATACCGGAGCGGCTCAGGGCCTCTACGACCTTGGTCAGCGTGTCGATGACGCCCCGGACCGTGCCGTCGCTCGCTTCCATGCGCTGGATCGTCGGCAGGGACACGCCGGCAAGCTCGGCAAGCTCACGCTGATCGATGTCCAGAAGGGCTCTTGCGGCCCGCATCTGCGCGGCGGTGATCACGAAACGGCATCCACACGGACAGAATATTACTGCCTGGGATCGTAGAACTAACGCCTTAGCCGTGTATAGTCATGTTTTTTACATCATCACAAGTCATCAGGCGGCGGTGACGAAGCTGTCCATAACCTTCTTCATGCCCGCATGCTCGAACTCGATCTCGAGCTTGTCCCCATCGACGGCGCGTACTGTCCCGTATCCGAATTTCTGATGGAAGACCCGCGCCCCGGCGGGAAAGCCGCCGGAACGCTTCGGCGTCAGGTTGACGGCGCGCCCCTCGATCAGCGGCGCTTGGCGGCGCGGCTGGTTGAGCCAGGCAGCGGGACGCGACTCGTAGATCGACCCGCCGTAACTTCCCCCGATGGCCGAGCCGCCGAAGAGGCCGGACTCCGCCTCGACCTCGATCGCATCGGCCGGCAGCTCGGCAATGAACCGCGAAGGCACGCTCGACTGCCACATGTTGTGGATGCGCCGGTTGGCGGCGTGGGTCACGTAGGCGCGCTTCCGCGCCCGTGTCAGGCCGACATAGGCGAGCCGCCGCTCCTCTTCGAGCCCGGCATTGCCGGACTCGTCGAGCGCGCGCGGATGCGGGAACAGCCCCTCCTCCCAGCCCGGCAGGAAGACCGAGTCGAACTCGAGGCCCTTGGCGGCGTGCAGCGTCATCAGGCTGATCTGCTGGCCGGGATCGACCTCGTCGATGTCCATCACCAGCGACACGTGCTCGAGGAACGAGGCCAGGCTCTCGAACTCGCCGATCGCGCGCACGAGCTCCTTCAGGTTCTCGAGCCGGCCCGGCGCCTCGGCCGACTTGTCCTGCTGCCAGTGCGCGGTGTAGCCGCTCTCGTCCAGCACGGTCTGCGCCAGGTCGGCGGGTCCGACATTGTCGACCATCTGGCGCCAGCGGGCGAAGTCTTCGACCACCGTCGAGATCGCGCGCCTGGCCGCAGGCTTGAGCTCGTCGGTGCCGGCCATCGCCGAGGCGGCGGCCAGCAGCGGGACGCCTTGCGCGCGGGCGAGCTTGTGCAGAGTCTGAACGGTGGTCTGGCCGATGCCGCGCTTGGGCGTGTTGATGATGCGCTCGAAGGCGAGGTCGTCGTCCGGCTGCTGGACGACGCGGAGATAGGCCATCGCGTCGCGGATCTCGAGCCGCTCGTAGAAACGCTGGCCGCCGATCACGCGATAGTTGAGGCCGAGCGTGATGAAGCGCTCCTCGAACTCGCGGGTCTGGAAGCCGGCGCGGACCAGGATCGCGATCTGCCCGAGCTGGAGCCCCTTCCGCTGCAGCGCCTCGATCTCGTCGCCGACGCGCCTGGCCTCGTCCTCGCCGTCCCAGACGGCCATGACCTTCACGTTGTCGCCGGCCTCGGCCTCGGTCCACAGGGTCTTGCCGAGACGATCCTTGTTGTTGGCGATCAGGTGCGAAGCGGCCGCCAGGATCGCCGGCGTCGAGCGATAGTTCTGCTCGAGCCTGACCACCTTGGCGCCGGGGAAGTCCGCTTCGAAGCGGAGGATGTTGCCGATCTCGGCCCCGCGCCAGCCGTAGATCGACTGGTCCTCGTCGCCGACGCAGCAGATGTTGTGGCGTCCCTGCGCCAAGAGACGCAGCCAGAGATACTGCGCCACGTTCGTGTCCTGGTACTCGTCGACCAGCAGGTAGCGGAACTGCCGCTGGTATTGCCCCAGCACTTCGGCATCGGCCTGGAACAGCGCGACCGCATGCATCAGGAGGTCGCCGAAATCGGCGGCGTTCAGCGTCTTGAGGCGCTGCTGGTAAGAAGCATAGATCTGCGGAAGCTTGCCGCCGGCCAGATCGCCCGCCTCGGCAACACCGATCTTCTCGGGCGGCAGCGCCCGGTCCTTCCATCGCTGGATCACCGTCATCAGCACGCGCGCCGGCCATCGCTTGTCGTCGACGCCTTCGGCCTCCAGCACCTGCTTCAGGAGACGCACCTGGTCGTCCGCATCCAGGATGGTGAAGTTCGACTTGAGCCCCACCAACTCCGCGTGCTTGCGGAGAATCCGGGTGCAGAGCGCGTGGAAGGTGCCGAGCCACACCTGCTCGACCGAGGGGCCGATGATGTTGGCCACCCGCTCGCGCATCTCGCGCGCCGCCTTGTTGGTGAAGGTGACCGCCAGGATGTTCCAGGGGCGGGCCGCGCCCGAGGCGAGCAGATGGGCGAGCCGCGTGGTCAGGACGCGCGTCTTGCCGGTGCCGGCGCCGGCGAGCACCAGGACCGGCCCGTCGACCGTCTCGACGGCGCGGCGCTGGGCCTCGTTGAGGCCCGCGAAATAGGGGGGAAGCTGCGGCGCGGCCGGCAGCGGCTGGGAGGTCATCAGGCCAATATAGGGGCGGCGGCGCCCAAATCTAACCCGCGCTATCGCCCTCGACCACGAGCCGGTTCCGGCCCTGGCGCTTGGCGGCATAGAGCGCCGAATCAGCCCGGGCGACCAGGGCCGCCTGCGTCTCGCCCGGCCGGTGAAGAGCGGCGCCGATCGAGATCGTGATGCCGCCCAGTCCCTCGCCCGTGGTGCGCCGGACGATCTTGCGGGCCGCCAGCGTGGTGCGGATCCGTTCGGCGATGGGGCGTGCCGCCGCGAGGTCGGTGCGCGGCAGAATCACCGCGAACTCCTCGCCGCCGTAGCGGGCCGGAAGGTCGCCTTCACGCACGCAGTCGGTCAAGGTGCGGGCCACGAGCCTCAGCACCTGATCGCCGACCTGGTGGCCGTGGGTGTCGTTGAAGCGCTTGAAATGGTCGATGTCGACCATCAGCAGGGTCAGCGGATGCTCGCGCTCGACCGAGTCCGCGATCGCCTTGCGGATGGTCTGGTCGAAGCGCTTGCGGTTGGCGATGGCGGTCAGCGCGTCGGTCTCGGCCTGCTCGCGCGCCTCGCCCAGGCTCTGGCGCAGGCCGTCGATCTCGGACCCCGCGGCCCGAAGATGCGCTTGCATGTCGCGGTTGAGCGCCGCCATGCGATGGGTCTCGGCGACCAGGCGCGAGAGGATCCCGCCGATCTCCCCGCCATTGAGCTCGGTCGCGGCGTCGGCAAGCGCGCCGCGATAGGCTTCGGCGCCCCGGGCCTGCGTCGAAACCTGTTCCATCAGGCGCGCCAGCAGCGTGTCGACTGTCTCAGATGCCTCCATGGCTTCGGCAGTCGCGACGTCCTGCGCGAAGAAGCGCCGATGGATTTCAGCGGTCAGCACGGCATCGGCCGGGCGGCCGCCGGCGATCAGCAGGTCGACCGCCTTCTTCAGCGTCGGGGGCCGATTGCTGAAATAGGCGTACCAGACCACGAAGTTTTCCGGCGTCGGCGGAATGCCGAGCACGGTCATGCGCGTCAGCGCATTGCGGGCGAAGAAGTCCGCCTGCTCCCGATCCTGCACCAAGTCCCCCGCGGCGGCCGCTTCAGGCGGCTCGCCATTGCCACGGACGTAGCCAATCGGCCGTGCGGACTCAAGTCCGTTCCGATCTCGCAGGGCGCGGCTGCCCGATCGCACGCCCGACCTCAGCCGGCAATCCGCGGGCGCGATCCCTGGCCGCGGCCTCCTCCAACCGCAGGCGCAAGCCCTCCGGAAACGGCACCGATCGCCTCGTTCCGAGATCGACGTTGAGCCCGAGGAATTCGGCCGCCGCCGCGCGATAGCCCTTCTCCGCGTGGAACATCTCGAGGAAGTACCGAAGCTTCCTTTCACCTGCCTCGACCACCCAGCCCTCGAAACGGAGAGGATCACCCTGCAGGACCTCGCGGCCGTAGATGACATGCGCCTCGACGACGAAGAAGCCCTGGTTGGTCGCCTCCCGATGGGCATGACCGAGACCGACGCGATCGAACATCACGTCGCTCGCACGATCGAAGGCGAGCACGTAGTAGGCCACGTTCATGTGGCCGTTGTAGTCGATCCATTCAGGACGGACGCGATCGCGATAGTCTTCGAGCCAAGCATCGTTCATCGCGTTTCCTCTATCGTATTGGCCCCGTCTTCGAAAGCCGCTAGCGTTCGGCGCATGCTCGCAGGCGCCCTCGGCTGGCTCGGCCGGCACGGCAAGTCCATGCTCGCCGCGGGCGTCTTCGTCGGCCTTGCCGTCCCGCCCCTGGCGCAGCTTTTCAGGCCTCTGCTGACGCCGTCGGTCGTGCTGCTGCTGGCGCTGACCCTGATGCGGATGGACTGGACGGCGCTCTCCGGCCAGCTCAAGCGCCCTCTTCCCGCAGCCCTGCTCGTCGCTTGGCTGCTGGCCGCCTCGCCCGCTCTGATGGCGGTGGCGACGAGGCTTGCAGGATTGCCGGCCGGTCTCGCCGAAGCGATGTTGCTTTGGGCGGCCTCGCCGCCCCTGATCGCCGCGCCGTCGATCGCCGTCCTGCTGGGACTCGAGGGCGCGCTCGCCCTGATCGGGACGGTTCTCGCCACCTTCGTCATGCCCCTGACGCTGCCGCCGCTGGCGCTGATGCTCGCCGGGATCGACCTCGGCCTCGATGTGGCGTCGCTGTTCCTGAGGCTGGCCCTCCTTACCTTCGGCGCGCTCGTCCTGGCACTCCTCGGTCGTCGAGTCTTCGGCGGCGCCGCCATCGCTGCTCACCCGCGGCGAATCGACGGCGCCATCGTCCTCACCTTGCTCGTTTTCGCGGTCGCGGCCATGGATGGAATCACCGGGGCTGCGATCGGCGAGCCGCTTCGGGTCGGCGGATTCGCCGCCGCCGCCTTCGCCGCGAACCTCGCCTTTCAGGCACTAGGCGCGGCCGTCTTCGCGGGCCTGCCGAGACGCACGGCGCTGGCACTCGGCATCACCAGCGGCAACCGCAACCTTGCCGTTCTCGTAGGCTCGCTCGGCGCATCGGCACCGCCAGACGTTTTCCTCTATTTCGCCGTCGGGCAATTGCCTATTTATCTGCTTCCGGGCCTGCTTGCGCCGATCTATCGGAGATTGGCCGACCCGCCACGAGGACGATAGGGGGCCGCGTGTCGAAATCGCCCGCAAGGGGCCGCATCTAGCCGATGGCGAACGCGCTTTCGAAGACGCGTGGCGGCGGCGCGTGGGCGAGGCGCGGGTTGATCGTGCTGGGGGCGGGCGTCGCGGCGATCGGGTCATATCCCTTCACGCTCGGCGAAACCCAGCCGATCCGCGACATGGTGGCCCAAGGGATTCTCGTCTTCGGCGCCATCTGCGTCGTCATCGACATGTGGATGTCGCGCCGGATCCGCAGATCCGGCGGCGTGCAGGCGATCCGCACCGGCATCGGAACCGGCCCCAAGGCTGCCGGCAGCAGGTTCTGGATCCAGGGCGACGGCATGCGCTACGCGCAGCGCTTCGACGACGCGATCCGGCACTACAAGGAAGCGGTCTCGCTGCTGCGCGAGGCCAAGGACCCACAGGGCGTGGGCCTCGCCATGCTTGGCCAGGGCGAGGTCGCCGAGGCGCAGACCCGCTTCGCGGACGCGCAAAGCCTCTACGCCGATGCGCAGCAGCAGTTCGTCGAGGCAAAGGACGAGCGCGGCCAGATCAAGGCGCTTCTGCTCCAGGGCCGGGCCCAGGTCCGCCAGAACGCCTACGAACCGGCGCGCGGCTTCTACGATCAGGCGCGGGAGTTGGCCGTCAGGACCGCCGACCGCTACTCCGAAGGCGAAGCGAGCCTGGCGCTCGCCGAGATCGGCGCCCGCCAGGGCAAGCCGGAAGAAGCGATGACGGGGTTCGATTTTGCCCGCTTCGCCTTCAGCCAGTCGGGCGATCGGTCGGGGGAGGCACATGCCCTCACCTGTCGGGCCGACCTCGAACGTCAGCGCCGGTCCAACACCGAGGCCGTCACCCGTTACGAGCGCGCGCTCACCATCTACAAGACCGTCAGCGATCCCGTCGGCGAGGGCGTCGTCCGCCAGTCCCTGGCAGAGATCCTCCGGATGATGGAGCGTCCGCGGGAGGCGAAGGACTCGGCGGTTGCGGCGGTCGAGCAATTCAAGATCGCGGGCCGGCGCTTCGGCGAGGGCGAGCTCCTGTCAGGCCGTGGCGACCTCAAGCGTGCGACGCTCCGGTTTGCCAGCGCCCGCGCGTCGGCGGCGCAATGCACCAACATGTTCGTCGAGGCGAAGGACAAGCCGGGCGAGGCCCGCGTCCATATCGGTATCGCCGAGCTCGAGCGCATGATCGGCAACCTGAACGAGGCCCGCAGCCAGTACGAGAAGGGGCGCGCGCTCGGGCGCAGTGCCCAGGACACGACGATCGAGGCCGAGGCGATGAAGGGCCTCGGACACATCGAGCGCCAGGGCGGCAGCGCGCGCCAGGGACATGAGCTGATGCGCGGCGCCTACACGCTCTACCGCACCATCGGCGGCCAGCGCGAACAGGCGCAGGCGTTGCTGGACCTCGGCCAGCTCGACGGTCTCCTCGACAACGGGGATCTCGCCAAGGTCAACTTCACCCACGCTCGGGCGATGTTCGGACGCATCGGCGACAAGGCCGGGGAAGCGACGTCGATGCGCGCGATCGGCGATCTCGACGCCGCACGCGGCCGGCTCGACGCCGCCTGCGTCGCCTATAGCGAAGCCCGCATGCTCTATCAGATGATCGGCGACCGCGTGGCCGAGGCCGACGTGCTGACCATGGTCGGCATCGCCTGCGTCGAGAGCGAGCGCCAGACCGCGATCTCGGCGATCAACTACGCAGCCCGCCTTTACCGCGCCGTGGGCTGCGTCGAGTGGCAGCGGCGGCTTCTGGCTTACCTGGGCCGGCTCCGCTGATGCGCTGGATCCTGGTCGCGCTGCTGGCGCTGGCGCCGGCGACCGCTCGGGCCTGCGCCGATTTCGCCACGGCGCCGTCCAGCCGCTGGTCGACCGCGCGTGACGACGGCGCGTCCTGGCTGGTGACACCGTGCGGCGACCGGATGCTCTCGCTCGGCGTCAACGTCATCGACGGCGGTGCCTCGTATCCGAATGCAGAACGCCGTTACCACTGGAGCCATACCGACCCGAGCCTCGACGACTGGGCGAAGCGCAATCGCGCCCGCCTCGTCGAATGGGGCTTCAATACCGCCGGCGGCTGGTCGCTCGATTCCAGGCGTCTCGACCTGCCGTTCACACCGAACCTCGAGCTTGGCCGCAACTCCCGCTTCCACTGGTTCGATCCGTACGCGCCCGAGACCGCGACCCGCGCGCACGAGCTCGCGGCAAAGCTGGTCGCGCCCTATCGCGGCGATCCGCGCCGCATCGGCTACTACACCGACAACGAGGTCGGCTGGTGGCGCGGGGCGTTGTTCACCTTCTATGTCCAGGAAGCGCCGCGGAGCATCACCAAGCAGCGGATGATCGAAGCGCTTGCGGCCCACTACAAGGACGACTTCGGCCGCTTCGCCAGGGACTTCACTCCCCCGAAGGGGGTCGCGTCGTTCGCCGACCTGCTGGCGAGCGAGGGCGAGCCGGTCCGCCTCAAGCCGGGCGGCCGAGGCATCGATTTCGTCAGGATCTGGGCCAGGCAGATATCCGGCCTCTACTACAAGACGATGGCTGAGGCTTTGAAGGCGGCCGATCCGGACGCACTGATACTCGGCGACCGGTTGCCGATCTACTACGACCCCGACGCGATCGCGGCGATGGCGCCCTATGTCGACGTGATCTCGACCAACTACAATGTCGATGCGCCGGACGGCTGGGTCGCCCGATATTTTTTCGAGGGCATCGCCAGGATCACGCAGCGAAAGCCTGTGCTGATCTCCGAGTGGTTCTTCGCCGCGCGCGAGAACCGCTCCGGCAATCGCAACAACGGCCACCTCATGACCGTCGACACCCAGGCCGAGCGGGCGGCCGGCGCCGGGGCCGCGACGCGTCGGTTCGCGCAACTCTCCGACGTCGTCGGCATTCACTGGTTCCAGTTCCACGATCACCCGCCCGGCGGCCGATCCGACGGCGAGGACTACAACTTCGGGCTCGTCGACATCGCCGACCAACCCTACGAGCAGCTTATCGACGCGCTGACCAGGTCGAACCGGGAAGTGCGAAAGCTGCACGCGCAGCCAGGCCCTCCGCCCTCGCGAGCACGGACATCGCTTCCCCGCGCGCAGATCCGGATCGACGATGCCGTCCTGACCGACTGGCCCAAGTCGCGCGCGCTGCTGCCCCCGCTGATCGCGCAGCCAGGCGAGGTCGCTTTCGGCGAGGCGTACGCCGCCTGGAGTGGCGAAGGCCTGTCGCTGGCGATGATCGGCATGGACTACTACGACCTCGACCTGCTCGCCTACGGCGAGGAGTTTCCTCGGAGCGAAGCGTTCCGGGTCGATCTCGGCGTCGACGCCGGCAGGGGCGCGAGGCGGTTCCGCATCCACGTGCTGCCGCCGCGCGAGGGAGTTGCCGGGGGCTCGCAGCGGATGCGCGCCGAGCTTTGCCGTATCGAAGAGACCGCCTGCGTTCCGGTCGCCGGCGGCGAGGTGCGCTACTTCGGCTCCGACCAGCCGCGCATCACGTTCGAGGCGACGATTCCCTGGAGCGCGCTCGGCACTTCGGGCCCGCCGGCGGACGGCATCGCCTTCGACCTCGCCGCCGTCGCCTGGTATCGCTCACGCTGGATGTCGCTGACCGGACGCCCGCCGCAACTGGTGCTGAACGATCCCACGCGCTGGAAATTCTACACGCTGGACGACCGCTGACCGCTCTCAGCGCTTCCCGGCCTCGCGACGATACTCTTCGAGCCTGTCGCGATACCCTTGAGCATCGCCGTACTCGAGAAAGTCAGGATAGCGCCGGTGCGGCGAGCGGATCAGTTTCGCGTGCTTGATCGGACACCAGAACTGCTCCGTACGGCTGGCGACCTCCCGCGCGTAGGCGATGACGCCGTTCGAGTAGCCGCAGTAGAGGCAGTTGAGCTTCTCGATGACGTTCAGATAGCCCAGCTTGTGCCGGTCTATGGCGATGTAGTCGGCGCGACGGACCCGGTGGATGCCGCAGATCGGAAACGTGACCAGCTGATGCAGGGTCACAAGCAGATCCAGCAGTACGATGGGAAGGATCACCAGGTAGGTCGCGACCGCGACCAGAAGATAGATCGGGCTCGCGCGCCACAAATAGGCAAGCACGCCGATCCGATAGCCCCGATGCCGGGCTCGGACGGGTCCAGGAAAGCCGGGCGGCACGGCACGTTCGGTGCGTCTCTGCTCTTCGTCGATCGCGGAGTCTAGTTCCTGCTCGAGCCGCCGGAGACGAGACCGGAGTTCCGCAATCCTTTCGCCCATGGTCGCCGCCCCCCTTAGCGGGCCGGCGAGAGTCCGCGGCCCTCCCTTGAGCATAGGGAGAGTGGCAGAGGGACGATACTCCTCAGGCGCTCAGGAACTCGTTGACCGCCCGGGCTACGAAGCGCTCGTCTTCGGGATTGGCCAGCGGGTTGCCGGCGCGATGGCCCCAGATCGACCTGATCGGGACCAGCTTCGCGTTCGGCATGCCGGCGACCTCGATCTCGTTGTCGGCGACCTGGAAGTAGAGATCGTGGTCGCCCGGCATCACCAGCGCCGGGCAGGCGATGCCTTTCAGCGCTGCCGTGAAGTCGCCCTTGTACTTCTCGTTGGCCGAGATGTCGCCGTACTGCCAGGTCCAGAGCTGGGCCAGCAGGTTGTTGGCGTCGCGCCTGAGGAAGTAATTGGCTTCCCAGCCGTGCACGAGGAAGTCCTCGAGCGAGGCGAAGCCCTGCGTCAGGTAGACCTTCTCGCGATACCAGGTCTGCGAGATCGCCCAGCCGGCATAGACCCGCGCCATGGCGCGGAATCCTCGGACCGGCGTGCGGTGGAACCAGCCGTCCTGGAACGCCTCGTCGGCAGTCAGCGCCGCGCGCACGCCTTCGAGGAACACCTTGTTATGCTCGGACGTCTTCGCCGAGGTGCACAAGCAGATGATGCGCCCGGCGGCCTCGGAGAACAGCGCGCCCCAGTGATAGGCCTGCTGGCCGCCCATCGACCAGCCATAGACGGCCTTCAGCCTCTCGACGCCGAAGACTTCGCGCATCATGCGGCGCTGGGTCACGACGTTGTCGTAGACGGTGACGTTCGGGTAGCGCCCCTTGTCGAGCGGTGGCGCCACGTTGCTGGGAGAGGTCGAGAGACCGTTGCCGAACATGTTCGGGATGACGACGAAGTACTTCGATGAGTCGAGGATGCCGCCCGGCTTGATCAGCCAGTCGATGTCGACGTGCTGCGCCGAGTACGAGGTCGGATAGAGGATAGCGTTCGACTTGTCCGGCGCCAGCGTCCCGTAGGTCGCATAGACGATCTTGGCACCTTTCAGCGTGATGCCGGACTGGAGGACGACGTCGCCGGCCTCGAAGGTCTGTACGTTCGCGGTCATGGACGCCCCGTGATCCTGCGCAGGATCTGCTTCTGGGTTTCGAAGTAGCTCGGCGCCACATGGGCGAAGCGATCGCCGATCTCCTTGTGCGCCTGCGGCAGGCGGAAGAACGGGATCGACGGATAGAGGTGGTGCTCGGCGTGGTAGGGCATGTTCCAGTGCACGAGATGCACCGGCCAGCTCTTGAGCGTCGTGCGCGTGTTGGTGAGGCCGTTGTCGTCCGAGCTGCAGAGCGTGTGCTCGGAGAGCAGCATGACGCGGAGGATCGGCTGCGCCATCGCGATCGGGAGCAGCCAGAAGATCCACGGGCCTGCCGGATCGAACCAAGACCACACGCCGAAGACACCGAAGAACAGCACCAGCATCCAGATCACGGAGCGTCGGACGCCTTCCCGCTCGCGCTCCGGGATGTAGGGGAAGCCATCCCATTGGTTGCGGAGGATGCGGCCGTAGAAGTCGAAGCGGCTCGCGTAATAGCCCCAGCCGCTGATCCGGACGACGTACTGCCAGACGGTCTGCGGCAGGGGCCCGCTCAGCTCCGGATCCTTCTGCGGATCCTGCGTATGGCGATGATGGGCGTAGTGGAAGAGGCGGTAGAAGGTCGAGTTGATCAGCGTCGGCACGCTGGCGATCCAGCCCAGCACGACGTTGAGCTGCCGGCTCTTGAAGGCGGTGTAGTGGACGCTCTCATGCACCGGCGCGAACAGCGCGATCAGGAACCAGCCATGCAGGAACATGGCCGGCAGCACCCACCACGTGCCCCGGGTCCAGGCGACCAGGGCCGCCCCGGCGGCGATCAGCAGCCAGTGGATCGCATAGCGGGAGAGGCCCTGGAGGTCCGACCGCTCGCTCAGGCGCTTGAGGTCGGCCGGGGCGAGTACCCGATCCGGGCGGCCGGTGACGACGGTCTCGGCAGTCAGAAGCATGAACCCTCCCCCGGCCGCGATTATGACCGGGGCCGCGAGGGGGAGGCAATCCACCGCTATCCGGTGGAGCGAGCCATGGCAGCGATCTCGTAGCCGATGCTGGCCAGCGCGGCACCGGCGATCCCGAAGACCAGCTCGTCCCAGGGATCACCGAGCGCGATCTCGACCACGACGAACACCAGGTCGCCGAAAACAGCGCCGACGACGAAGCCGATCGCCGAGGCGATCAGGAGGCCTCGGGCGTGCCGGGACAGGCCGTTCCAGGTCTCGCGTATCATCGCCGCATAGTCGCCGTTTAAGACGCGGCGGTCACTAATTACCGTACCGCGACCTCAGCGGGCACCTGCCAGATCATGTTCTCCTGGAGCGGCCAGATCGGGCTCCGAAGATTGGTCCAGGGAAGCCGCTGCAGCACCGGCGTGGTGAGGCCGGGCGAGTCGACCTCGAGGATCTGCTCGTCGGCGAAGATGTCGTTGAAGCCGGCACGGAAGTGGCCGCGCGACTTCACCACCACGCAGCGCATGTCGCGCACCTTGATGCCGATGTGCTCGATCATCTCGGTGTCGAGGCACTGCTGGCGGTTGGTGATGAAGACGACATCGATGCGGCCGTTGAGACGGAGCCACGCGGTCTGGCCGAGGCTACCCTTACGGCCGCCCATGGTGCCGCGCCGCCCGACGAACTCGCCGTCGCTGAGGCCCATCACCTGCGCCGGCACGGTCAGCTTGCCCGAGAGCTTGTTGGTCTCGTCGCGGTTGAGCTCAGCGGTGAAGCGCGCGCCGACACCGCGCCGGTGCGCTTCGGCCGCAAGCAGCGGATCGTTGAAGATGCCGTACGCGGTACGATCGATGCCGTTGTCGAGGAAGGCCTTCAGCACGTGGACCGTGTTGCCGCGGCCGCCGCCGCCGGGATTGTCGGCGCAGTCGGCGAACAGCAGCGGCTTCTTCGTCGGATCGGCCAGCACCGCCTTCACGCGCCGCACCGCCTCGTCGATCTCCATGACCTTCGGCCGCAGGCGCTCGCGCTGGTCCCAGAGGTATTGCGCCAGCTCCTTCGCCAGGTCATCGGCCGCCTTCTGGTTTTCGCGCGCGGTGACGATCACGCTCATGCCGGTCTTCGGCGAGTCGGCGAAGCTGCAGTTGCCGAGCACCGAGACGTTGAGGATCGAGCCCTTGACCGCCTTCTGCCCCTTGGCGATCGCCTCGCCGTACGGGCCTCGGTCGGAGAGCAGCGAGACCTGGGGCGGCAGGATCGGCACCTGGATGAAGGCCTTCGCGGTCTTCACGCCCGACAGCAGCTCGCGCATCGCGAAGGCCGCCTCGCGCCCGCGCTCGACCATGTCGATATGCGGATTGGTGAGATAGGAGATCAGCACGTCGGTGTTCTTGACCATCGCGTGCGAGACGTTGGCATGCAGGTCGAGCGTGGCGACGATCGGCACCTTCGGTCCGACGACCTTGCGGATCAGCGCGAAGATCGTGCCGTCGGGATCGATGTCGACGGTGGCGCCCGCGGCGCCGTGGTCCTGGATGTAGATGCCGTCGAACGGCATCGCCGCCTTGAGGCGCTCCTCCAGGATCTTCAGGAACTTGTCGAGGAAGGCCTGATCCATCGGGCCGGAGGCGCCGGCCGAGGTGTAGAACAGCGGCACCGGCGTCCAGGCCTCGCCCGCGTTCATGCCGGAGATGAATCCCACGAAGCCGCCGGGCTCGCGCGGCGCCTTGGCCGCGGCATCGTTCAGGATCGCCTCGCCGTCCATCCAGGTCCGGCGGAAATCGGCCTCGGTCGCGACCGGCGCGAAGCCGTTGGTCTCAAGGATGAACCCGAGCAATGCGATGCGCGGCGACGCCATGTTCCCCTCCGTCTCGCTGGTCCGCTTCGACTATACTTCCGGGATCATCCGTCATCCTGCCGGAGCCTTCCATGCCGAGCGTCCTCACCGCGGAACAGCGCCAGCAGTTCGACCGGGACGGGTATTTCCTGGTCCGGGGTCTCTTCGACGACGAAGAGACGCGGCTGCTGCGGGAAGCGATGGAGAGCGATCCGACCGTCCGCGCCAACTTCTACAATCGCGGCGACTCCGAGGGCCTCGTCACGCGCATGGTGACCTGGAACCAGCCGGGCGACGGCGTCTACGGTCTCGCCGCCCGCTCGGAGAGGATGGTCGACACCATGGAGGATCTGCTCGGCGGCGAGGTCTACCACTACCATTCGAAGCTGACGGCGAAGGAGCCGCATGAGGGCGGCGCCTGGGAATGGCACCAGGACTACGGCTACTGGTACCACAATGGCTGCCTGTTCCCGCTGATGGCCTCCTGCATGATCGCGCTCGATCGCAGCGACCGGAACAACGGCTGCCTGCAGGTGCTGAAGGGATCGCATCTGATGGGGCGCCTCGACCACGGCCTGCTCGAAGGGCAGCAGGTGGGCGCCGACCTCCGCCGCGTTGAGGAGGCGAAGAAGCACCTGGAGCTCGTCCACGCGGAGATGGACCCGGGCGACGGCCTCTTCTTCCACTGCAACACGCTGCACCGGTCCGACCAAAATCGCTCGGCCAACCGGCGCTGGACGATGATCAGCTGCTACAACGCCGCCCGGAACAATCCATACCGGGCGCATCATCACCCGTTCTACACGAAGCTGGAGAAAGTGCCGGACACGGCGATCAAGGCCGCCGGCGCCCGCTTCGCCGATCCGACGCTCGATCAGGCCTTCCTCAAGAAGCCGGTGGCGCCCGCCGAGTTGACGAAGGTGGTGGGCAAGGCGTTCAACGGGTAGGACGCCTCGTGCCCCCTCTCCCGGCGCGTAGCGACGGGGGAGGGTCGGGGTGGGGGCGAGCGCAGCGAGGTCTTCTCGACCGAGCAGCCAGCAACCACTCCTCGCTTCGCTCGCCCCCACCCTGCCCTCCCCCGCTTCGCGGGAGAGGGTTCCGAAGGCGTCAGCTCTCCTATTTCCCCGGCAGCTTCGCCAGCGCCGCGTCGACGGAATCGCCGAGGCGGTCGACGATGATGTCGATGTCGGCGTCGGTGACGATGTAGGGCGGCGCCAGGATCATGTGGTTGCCGCGCTTGCCGTCGATCGTGCCGGGCATCGGATAGGCGAGCAGGCCGCGCTCCATGCACTCGACTTTGATGCGGTCGTGCAGCGCCAGCTTGGGATCGAAGGCTTCCTTGGTCGAGCGGTCCTCGACCAGCTCGATCGCCTGGAACAGGCCGCGGCCGCGGACATCGCCGACGTGAGGGTGGTTGCCGAAGCGCGCCTCCATGCGCTGGCGCAGCTTGGCGCCCTGCACGCGCACGCGCTCGACCAGCCCTTCCTCCTTGATCGTCTTCACCACCGCGATGCCGGCGGCGCAGGCGACCGGATGCGCCATGTAGGTGTGGCCGTGCATGAACAGGCCCGAGCCGTTGGTGATCGGGTCGTGGATCTTCTTGGCGACCAGCACCGCGCCGATCGCCTGGAAGCCGCCGCCCATGCCCTTGGCGATCGTCATGAGGTCGGGCGCGATCCCGTCCTGCTCGCAGGCATGCATGGTCCCGGTACGGCCCATGCCGCTCATCACCTCGTCCAGGATCAGCAGCACGCCGTACTTGTCGCAGATCTCGCGGATCCGCTTGAAGTAGCCCTTCACCGGCGGCACGCAGCCGGTCGTCGCCCCCACCACGGTCTCGGCGGTGAAGCCCGCGACGTTCTCCGGACCGAGGCGAAGGATCTCGGTCTCCAGCTCGTCGGCGACGCGGCGGCCGTACTGCTCCTCGGTCTCGTCGTCGCGCTTGAAGTGATAGGCGAAGCAGGGTGCGATCAGCGACACGTCCATCAGCATCGGCGCGTAAGGATCGCGCCGGGCCAGGTTGCCGCCGACCGACAGCGCGCCCAGCGTGTTGCCGTGATAGCTCTGCCGGCGCGAGATGAACTTGGAGCGTTTCGGCTGGCCGATCTCGAGGAAGTACTGGCGCGCCATCTTGAGCGCCGCCTCCATCGCCTCCGAGCCGCCGGAGACGAAATAGACATGGCTGATCCCGGCTGGCGCATCCTCCATCAGCAGGTCGGCCAGGTGCTCGGCCGGCTCGGCCGAGAAGAAGCCCGGATGCACGTAGTCGAGCTTCCGGACCTGGCGGTCCATCGCCTCCATGACCTTCGGGTGCCCGTGCCCCAGGCACGACACGGCCGCGCCGCCGCAGGCGTCGATATAGGACTTGCCGGTCGAATCCCAGATATGCAGCCCCTCCGCGCGCACGGCGACGGGCGGCAGCTTGGCGGTCATGCGGTTGAAGACGCGGGTCATGGTGGTGTCCGAAGGGGAGGCGGTAGACGAAGAAGAGCACGGGAGGCGCCGAAACGCCAATCAACGCGGATTTGAACGATACGCGGTTGCAGCCTGTGGACCGGGAGTCGCATCATCGACCTCAAGAAGAGGAAAAACGAGGCGATCAAATGCTCCGGGTCCTTCTTGCCGCCGCTCTCCTGTCCCTGGCCTCGCCGGCGTTTGCCGGCTCGGGCACCTGGAAGCCCTGCGCGCCGATGCCGGCGGCGCGGGCGGAGATCGCGGTGGCGGAGGTCGGCGGGCGGATCTACGCGGTCGGCGGCATCACCCATGTGCACGAGATCGAGATCTACGATCCCGCCGCCGACAAGTGGACCCGCGGCGCGCCGATCCCGCGCGGCGTGCATCATCCCGCAGCCGTCGGTCTCGACGGCAAGCTCTACCTGATCGGGGGATACGTCGACGGCTGGAACCCGACCAACGAGGTCCGCGAATACGATCCGCAGACCGACAAGTGGCGGGCACTGGCGCCGCTGCCGCATGCGCGGGGCGCACTCGCCGCGGCCGTGCTGAACGGCAAGATCCACGCCGTCTCCGGCGTCGGCAGCACCGGCCGCGAGAACACGCCGGTGCACGAGGTCTACGATCCGAAGACCAACAAGTGGACCTCGCTGGCGCCTCTGCCGACGCCGCGCGACCATCACGCGGTGGTGGCTCTCGACGGCAAGCTCTACGCCATCGGCGGGCGGATCAACGGCAGCTACGCACGCAATGTCGGCGACAACGAGGTCTATGACCCAGAGACCAATCGCTGGGAGAAGCGGGCACCGCTGCCGACGATCCGGAGCGGCATTGCCGGCGCCGTCCTCGACGGCAAGATCTTCATCGTCGGCGGCGAGGCGCCGTCCGGCACCTTCGACCAGACCGAGGCCTACGACCCGAAGACCAACGTCTGGATCTCGTACAAGCGGATGCCGACGGCGCGCCACGGGCTCGGCGCCGCGGTGATCGCGGGCAGGCTCTATGCGATCGGCGGCGGGCCGGCGCCGGGCGGCTCCAGTTCGGCGCTGAACGAGGTCTTCCAGCCCTAGGAGGCCGCGGCGGCCGCTTCCGGGCCCGAGTCCTGGAACTGGGCCTTGTAGAGCTTGGCGAACTCGCCGCCCTTGCCGAGAAGCTCGGCGAAGGGCCCCGCTTCGACGATCACGCCGTTCTTCAGCACGATAATGCGGTCGGCCTTGAGGATGGTCGAGAGCCGGTGCGCGATGGTGAAGACGGTGCGCCCCTCGGTCAGCTTCGCCAGACCCTGCATGACCTCGGCCTCGGTCTGGGCGTCGAGGGCGCTGGTCGGCTCGTCCAGGATCAGCACCGGCGCGTTCATCAGGATCGCGCGCGCGATCGTCATCCGCTGCTTCTCGCCCTCGGAGAGCGCGACGCCGCCTTCGCCGATCATCTGGTCGTAGCCCTGCGGCTGGCGGGCGACGAGTTCGTCGATGCGCGCGAGCTTCGCCGCGGCCTCGATCTCTTCCTGGGTCGCGTCGGGGCGGCCATAGGCGATGTTGTCGCGGATCGACAGCGGGAAGATCATCGGCGGCTGCAGCACCAACGCCACGCGCCGGCGAAGCTCGCGGATCGGATACTGCCTGATGTCGACGCCGTCGAGCTCGACCGTGCCCGCGGTCGGATCGAAGAAACGCGGCAACATGGAAAGCATCGTCGACTTGCCGGCCCCGGTCGGGCCCACGACCGCGATCTTCTCGCCGGGCTTCACGTCGAGATTGATCCGTTTCAGGACCGACACCTCGTCGGAATACTGGAAGGCGACGCCTTTCCAGGTGATGCGGCCCTCGACCTTCTCCGGCCACGGCAGCGGCCCGTCCTTGAGATCGGGGGCGATGTCGAGGATCTCGAAGACACGCTTGGCGCCGACGCGCGCGCCCTGGATCTGGGCCCAGGTCTGGCTCATCGTGTTGATCGGCCCATAGAGCGTCGCCAGATAGGAGATGAACACCAGCAGCTGGCCCAAAGTCAGCCGGCCGCTGATGACGGCCTCGGCACCGACATAGAGGACGAGCGCGGTGCCGAGCGCGATCACCGTGTTGACGATCGCCGAATACGCCGTCTGCCAGTTGTAGAGCCGGAGATTGGCCCGCATGCTGGCCTGGGTCGCGTTCAGCAGGCGGAGGCGCTCGTCCTCCTCCTTGCCGAAGGCCTGGACGACGCGGATCGCTCCCATCGCCCATTGCACCAGCGAATAGACCTGGCTCTCGGTCATCTTCATGTCGGTCGCGGCGCTGACGATCGGGCGGTCGAGTGCCACGATGGTGACGTAGAGCGCCGGCACGACGACCATCGACACCATGGTCAGCGTCGAGTCCATCCGCCACATGATGAAGAACATGCCGGTCAGGAGCGCGATCGCCTGCAGCACCGGCAGCACACCGTTCAGCATCAGCGTCTGCACCGCGAACGTATCGGCGGTGATCCGGTACATCAGGTCGCCCATGCGCTGGCGGCTGTGGAACACCAGCGAGAGGCGCTGCAGATGGCCGTAGAGGTCGTCGCGGAGGTCGATCACCATGCGGTGGCCGAGATTGATCGACACGTGGTTCGACCACATGCTGCCGAGGCCGACGACTGCCTGGATCGCGACGATGCCGATGCAGGCGACGATCAGGAGAAGCGCCGAGGGCACGCCTGAAAGGCCGGGCAGGTCGACCGGCTTCCCGCTGAGGACCCCGTCGACGACGATCTGCAGCGGCCACGGCTTGACCAGCTCGACCGCGGTCAGCGCAAGCACCAGCAGCAGACAGAAGGCGAAGGTCGCAAGATAGGGCCGGAGGTACGGCAGGACCTTGCGGAACACCCCACTCATCGGCGGGCTCCGGCGGGTTTAAGGCGCGATGGAGCCACGCTGGGCGAGCAAGCCGACCCGGCCGGCGACGATCTCCGTCACCCGGTGCAACACGCGTCCGAGGCGGAAGGTTTCATACGCGATTACCCCAGTGTTCACCGCGCCGACCGCGACGGCCGCGACGGCCACTGCAGGCACGCCGAACAGGAGACCGAGCAGCGCGATGCCGCCGTAGATCTTCAGCACCAGGCTCGACAGCCGGGAAAGGCGCAGCGCCACCCGGAGACGGATCAGGCGCTTCGGGTCGCCGTGGTTCTCGCCGACGGCCTTGAGCTCGGCCCGCGACCAGAGGCCCCGGCTGACCTTGAGGTCCCAGTCGCTCCAGCCCTGGTCGAGGATCACGAAGTACTTCCGCGGCACCAGGAAGTCGTAGATGCCCTGCAGGAGCGCTTCCTTCTCGATCCCCTTCTCGTTCCAGTAGGAGAGATAGAAGGCGCGCTGTGCCGGCTTGATCTCGGCGCGCTGGCTGACCGGCTCGTACTGGATCGGATCGACCTGGGTCAGTCCCTTCACGCGCCATTTCACGCGTTCCCAGCCGCGGGCGAAGGGGCCGGCATAGATCAGGAAGGCAATCAGGGCGCGGGCGCGGAAGCCGGTGAAGCGCGGATCGACGGGTGCCCTGAGCGAGCCCGCGATCGCGATCGCGAACGAGAGCAGCAGCGGCAGCACCGCCAGCCACATGTGGCCGCCGAGGATCGCGCCGGCGAGCGCCAGCGGCCAGGCGACGAGGCCCCATTCGAAGGTCAGCGGCAGGTATGCGGCGATCGACGAGGGCGGCTCGTAGAGCGTCTGGAACAGGCCGCGGCCGAAGACGCCGGAATAGATGATCGGCTTGGACGAGAGCAGCATCGAGGCCGAAAGGTCGCCGTAGATCCGGCCCAGCCACTTCGCCTGGCCGAACAGGTTGAAGCGGAACGGATGCTTGGCATAGACCATCGCCTCGGCCTTGCCGTAGCCGCGCTGCTGGCCGAAATACGCATCGACCGTGTTGCGGCGGAAGTGCCAGACGGTCGCCGACGGGCTGAAGCCGATCTTGTATCCCGCGAACTGCAGCCGCCAGCAGAGATCCACGTCGTCGCCGGCGGCGCGGAAGATCGGATCGAAGCCGCCGATCGCCTCCAGCGCTTCCCGGCGGAAGGCCATGTTGCAGCCGGCAATGTGCTCGGCCTCGTCATCCGAGACGAGGACGTGGGTCGGGCCGCCCGGCGACACCGCCACCGCCGACGGTACCAGCGAGTCCTCGGGCGGCGGGAAGTTTGGACCGCCGCAGGCATAGAGGTCGCCCGCCTGCATCTTGGCGACCATGTAGGTCAGCCAGTCGGGATCGGCGACGCAGTCGGAGTCGGTATAGGCGATGATCTCGCCGCTCGATGCCTGCATGCCGACGTTGCGCGCGACCGAGAGACCCTTGTTCTCCTGATTGACGATCTTGGTGTAGCCGTGGCGCTCAGTGATCTCGAGCGTGCGGTCCTTGGAACCGTCGTTGACGACGACGACCTCGTAGTTCGGGTATGTGAGCTTCTTCAGCGACTCGAGGCACGGATCCATCGTGCGCTCGGCGTTGTAAGCGCAGACCACGACCGAGACCTTCGGGTACGACTTCAGCTTCGGCGGCAGGGTCTCGTGATAGACCGTGCGGACCGCGTCGTAGGAGGGCTTCGGCTTGCGGTCGCGATCGACCAGCCCGAAGGCCCAGTTCTCGATCAGGAAGCCGCCGGTGAACCATTCGTCGGTCCAGGCGAAGATCGAGGTGCCGGCGACGCCTGTCTCGTAGGCGGCGCGCACCTGCCACTCGAGCGTCCTCGCCTGCGCCTCGAGTCCCTCGCGCATCGAGTCCATGCCGAACTCGGTCAGCACCACCGGCCGGTCGACCGCCAGGTTGTGCAGCCGCATCAGGTAGGCGCGGAAGTCCTTCTCGTGGTGGAGGTAGACGTTGAACGAGAGGAAATCGAAGAAGTCGAGGTTGAGGTACTCGGTCGACGGATAGTTCGCGTAGGAGACGAGCCCTTCCGGGTCGATCTCCTTGGCGATGTCGTAGAGCTCCTCGAGGAAGTTCCTGACCTTCTCGGGACCGTGCCAGCGGACGATGTCGGGCGAGATCTCGTTGCCGACCAGATGCGCGATCACCGCCGGGTGCCCGGCATTGACCTTGACGCCGTCGCGGATCGCCTGACGGATGCGGTTCTTCTCGGCGCGGGAGTCGAGGAAGGCGATGTGCTGGGTCCACGGCACGCCGATCAGCATGCCGACGCCGGCTTCGTGGCACATGTCCGCGAACCAGCGGGGCGGCACGGTGAAGACGCGGAGCATGTTGCAGCCGAGCTCGCGCATCAGCGCCAGGTCGCGCGTGATCACGTCCTTCTCGGGCAGCTGCGCGCCGTGGGTGCCCGGGCCGAAAGGCCCGTAGGTCACGCCCTTGAGGAAGACCTTCTCATCGCCGCGGAAGAAGAACTTTCCATGCGCGACGATGCGGGACGTGCTCGTCCCCTTAGGCTTGTCGACGCCGGCAGGTGCTGCCTGCGACGTCGACTCGGCCGTGACGACGGACATCGCTTAAGAATCCTTGAGAGCGGTCAGACCGCGGCGACGGCGAGCGGCCGGTCCTCGGGCCGCTCGTGCCAGCGGAGAGCCGAGGTGACGATCGTATCGAGATCCGACCGGGTCGGAACCCAGTCGAGCTTGAGCCTCGCCTGGCTCGCATCAGCGACCAATGCCGGCGGATCGCCCGCACGGCGCGGCGCTTCGATCACCGGAACCGGGCGACCCGTCGCACGCTCGACCGCGCGGATGACTTCGCGGACGGTGTGGCCCTTGCCGGTACCGAGGTTGAGCTTCAGCGACGCGCCGCCATGCATGAGGTGGCGCAGCGCCTGGACATGCGCCTCGGCGAGATCCTCTACATGGATGAAGTCGCGGATCGCGGTGCCGTCCGGCGTCGGATAGTCGGTGCCGAAAATGTTGAGAGCCGGCGCCTGGCCCAGCGCCGCCTTGATCGCGAGCGGGATCAAGTGCGTCTCCGGCTCGTGGTCCTCACCGATCTCGCCATCGAGGTCGGCGCCGGAAGCATTGAAGTAGCGGAGACAGACCGACTTGGTCTCGTAGGCCTGATCGTACCAGTCGAGCACGCGCTCAACCATCAGCTTGGACTCGCCGTACGGATTGACCGGTCGCTGCGGCGTGGCCTCGGAGATCGGAACCTCGCCCGGAATACCGTAGGTCGCGCAGGTCGAGGAGAAGACCATGCGGTCGACGCCGACGTCGCGCATCGAATCCAGCAGGGTGAGCGTGCCGAGCGTGTTGTTGCGGAAGTACTTGGCAGGGTCGCTCATCGACTCGCCGACATAGGCGTAGGCGGCGAAATGCATGACCGCGACCACGCGCTCGGCACTGAGGACGGCGCGGAGCCTCGGGCCGTCGGCGATGTCGCCGTCGACGAGCGGGCCCCACTTCACGGCCTCGGCATGGCCGTACACCAGGTTGTCGTAGGCAATGGGACGGAAGCCGGCACGGGACAGCGCCTTGCAGGCATGGCTGCCGATATAGCCGGCGCCGCCGGTGACGAGAACGGAGGCGTTCATGCCCGAGCCGTCTTCAGGATGCTGCACACCACCATACCGCCCCTCCGACTGGCCCATTCCGCGCGGCTCCTTTCGGAACCTCGTTGCCGGATCGGCACTCACGGTTCCGTGACGGCCACGAAGATGCTCGACCTTGGCGACGAAATTTAGGACCGACTATGGCGGAAGCACGGCACAAGATCGGATGCGGTGTCCGTGAACCAGACCCCCGTCCTCCGAGCCTCCCGGCCTCCCCGCCGGCCCGTCTCGTAGGACGCCCAACCGATCAAATCAAGGGTTTTCAACAACTAAGCGTGCGGTAGGTTGCCTCGAAGGCACGCCTACTTTTTAGGCTTGTCGCCCTGTTTGGCGTCCGCACCCTTGTTCTTGTCGTCGCCGCCCTCGGCTTCGGCGGAGGCAGGCTCGGTGATGTTGGGGTTATACCCGGGGCCATGCCTCAACATGTAGCGTTTGAGCCATCGGGCCTCGGCTCCGGTCATCGTCACCCATTTGGCCGCAAGCTGGTCGCCGACGGTCAGAACCTCGGCGGTCGCGGGAATCACGATCGAATCCTGTTCGAGTTCGATGGTGATCCTTGGGTAGAAGATCTGGGTGGCGACCAGATCCCCGGAATAGGGCTTCAAGATGAAGCCGAAGCCGTCCCACTGGAACAAATGGTAGACGGTTGAATCGATCTGGGCCTTCCTCGACTTGATGACCGCCGCGGTCTTGCCCGGCGGGACGTGTGACGCGTCGGTCTTCTTCTTGTTGAAGAGAAAGTTGAGCATGGACGGGTTCCTGGCGACCGCGCGGCGGCAAGCCTCGCAGCGGCTGCGAATAGCAGACTATTTATAGAACGCAGAGCGCCATGGGTCTAGGCCGCCCGGGTTAACGCCCGGTTAAGCGGCACTACGGCCGCGAAATCGCGAGGTGCGCGCCGAGCCCGATCAGCGTGGTCCCGCTGGCGGCCCGGAAGATGCGCTGGGCACGTTCGCTGCTCCTGAGCCCGGCAAGCAGCCGCGACGTCAGCACCACCGTGATCAGGTCGGCGGCGCTGAAGGCGAGGTTCACGATCCAGCCGAGCGCCAGAAACTGGGTCCAGACCGGCCAGGACCCGCCGGCATCGACGAACTGCGGAAGGAAGGCGACGTAGAAGAGGGCCGCCTTCGGATTGAGGGCTTCGACCATGACGCTTTCGAGAAACGCACGGCGCGCGTCCCGGTCGCGAACCTTCGGAAGGGCACTCGCATCGAAGCGGCTGCGGATCATGCCGATCCCGAGCCAGACGAGATACGCCGCGCCGAACAGCCTCAGGCCCCAATAGAGGCTCGGAACCATCTCCAACAGCGCCGCGAGACCGGCCGCCGCGGCGAAGACATGGAACAACCCGCCGACATGGATGCCCGCAGAGGCGAGCAACCCGCCTCGACGCCCACGAGCCAATGTCTGCGCCGCCGTGTAAAGGATCGCAGGACCGGGCGTCGCGGCGAAGATCAGCGTCGCGACCGCGAAGGCTATCCACTGTTCCATCGTCACACCGAGAAGTACTTGGCCTTGGGATGCAGGATGACCAGCGCCGAGGTCGACTGCTCGGGATCGAGCTGGTCTTCCTCGGTCAGCGTGACACCGATGCGATCGGCGCCGAGCAGACTGAGCAGCTTCCGCTGATCGGCGAGGTTCGGACAGGCCGGGTAGCCGAAGGAGTAGCGGCTGCCCCGATACTCCTGCTTAAGCAGGCCTTCCATGTCGCGGGCCTCGTCGCCGGCGAAGCCGAGCTCGGCGCGGATGCGCTTGTGCACGTACTCGGCCATCGCCTCCGCCATCTCGACCGAAAGACCGTGCAGGTAGAGATAGTCCTGGTACTGGTCCTTGCCGAACCAGTCGCGGGCGACGGTCGAGGCGTTGGCGCCCATCGTCACCACCTGTAGGCCGATCACGTCGCGCTCGTTGTCGGTCACGTCGCGGACGTAGTCGGCGATGCAGGTCCGCTCGCCGTCGCCCTGTCGCGGAAGCGTGAAACGCGCAGCCTCGGTGACGCCGTCTTCCCGGAACAGGATCAGGTCATTGTTCTCGGCGGCGGCCTTCCAGTAGCCGTAGATCGCCTGCGGCTGCAGGATCCCGCGCTCCTGGGCGATGCCGAGGATGCGGCGCAGGATCGGCTTCAGCTCGGTCTCGGCGAAGCGCTTGTACTCACCGCGCGTCTTCCCGGACTTTCGGAAGCCCCACTGGAATTGATAGAGCGTCATCTCGTTGAGGTAGGGCACCAGCGCCTTGACCGAGACCTGCTCGAGGAAACGCGGTCCGAAGAAGGGCGGCGTCGCGATCGGCTGGCCACGGGTCAGCTCGCGGCGGCGTTCGAGGATCCACGACGGATCGACGGTCTGGTCGTTGGCCGCTGCCTGGCCGAGCTTCCGCTTCTTGTTGCTCGCCTTGCCGGCGCGCGCGGCCGAACGCTCGGCGACCAGGTCGTCGAAGCCGCCGCTCATCACCGTATCCATCAGCGCCAGGCCATCGAATGCGTCGCGCGCATAGGCGACGCGGCCGCAGGCATAGGTCTTGGCGCAGTCGTCCTCGACATAAGCCTTGGTCAGCGCGGCGCCGCCCAGAAGCACCGGCGTCTTCAGGTCGCGCTTGGTCATCTCGACCAGGTTGTCCTTCATGATCACGGTCGACTTGACCAGCAGGCCGGACAGGCCGATCGCGTCGGCCTTGTATTCCTCGGCCGCCTTCAGGATGTCGGAGATCGGCTGCTTGATGCCGAGATTGACGACGCGATAGCCGTTGTTGGTCAGGATGATGTCGACGAGGTTCTTGCCGATGTCGTGGACGTCGCCCTTGACGGTGGCGAGCACCACCGTGCCCTTGTGCTGCCCTTCTACCTTCTCCATGCGGGGTTCGAGGAAGGCGACTGCCTTCTTCATCGTCTCAGCCGACTGCAGCACGAAGGGAAGCTGCATCTTGCCGGCGCCGAAGAGCTCGCCGACCACCTTCATGCCGCCCAGCAGATGGACGTTGATGACGTCGAGCGGGCTGTAGCTCGCGAGCGCGAGCTCCAGGTCCTCTTCCAGGCCGATGCGATCGCCGTCGATGATGCGCTGCTTGAGCCGCTCCTCGATCGTCTCAGGACGCTCCTTCTTCGCCTTGGCGCCCGAGGCCCGGCCTTCGAACAGCGCGATGAAGGCCTGGAGGGGATCATAGCCTTCGCGGCGGCGGTCGTAGATCAGGTCGAGCGCGGTCTCGACCTCCTTCGCCGCGATCTTGTGGAGCGGCAGGATCTTCGAGAAGTGGACGATCGCGCCGGTCATGCCGCGCTTCACCGCCTCGTCGAGGAACACCGAGTTCAGAACCTGGCGCGCCGCCGGGCTCAAGCCGAACGAGATGTTCGAGAGGCCGAGAACGATCTGGACCTCCGGCATCTCCGTGGCAATCCGCTCGATCGCCTCTAGCGTAGACAGGCCGAGCTTCCGGTCGTCCTCGTTGCCGGTGCAGATCGTGAAAGTCAGCGGGTCGATCATCAGGTCGGACGGCTCGAGCCTGAAGCGCGTGCAGGCGAAGTCGTGCAGGCGCCTGGCGATGCGGACCTTGCCGTCCGCGTCCTTGGCCATGCCGACCTCGTCGATGGTCAGCGCGATCACCGCGGCGCCGAAGCGCTTGGCGAGCACCATCCTTTTCTCGGCCGGCGTCTCGCCATCCTCGAAGTTGATCGAATTGAGGATCGCCTTGCCGCCATAGAGCTTGAGCGCCGACTCCAGCACCGGCAGCTCGGTCGAGTCGATCACCAGCGGCGCGTTCGCCGATCCCCGGAAGCGGGTCACCACCTCGGTCATGTCGGCGATCTCGTCGCGGCCGACGAAGGCGGTGCAAACGTCGAGGGCGTGCGAGCCCTCGCGAATCTGCTCCTTCGCCATCTCGACGCAGCCTTCCCAGTTCCGCGCTTCCTGCAGCTCGCGGAATTTCTTCGAGCCGTTGGCGTTGCAGCGCTCGCCGATCGCGAAGTAGGCGTTCTCCTGACGGAGCGCCACCTGACCGTAGAGGGAGGCGACCGACGGAACCCAGAAGACCGAGCGCTTGCGCGGCACCGGCCGCTTCGAGTCCAGCTTGCGGAGCATCGCATCGACGGCGCGTGTGTGAACCGGCGTGGTCCCGCAGCAGCCGCCGATGAACGAAACACCGTCCTCGGTGACGAAGCGTTCATGCCACGTCGCCAATTCCTGGGCGGTCAACGGATAGTGCGTCTTGCCGTCGACGAGCTCCGGCAGGCCGGCATTCGGCTGGACCGCGATCGGACCGGTCCAGTTCTCGGCGAGCCAGCGTACATGCTCGGCCATCTCCTGCGGACCGGTCGCGCAGTTGAGCCCTATGACGGGGACGTCGAGCGCGCGCACGATCGTGGCGGCGCCAGCGATGTCGGTACCGACCAGGAGCGTGCCGGTCGTCTCGACCGTGACCGTGGCCATGATGGGCAGGTGGACGCCGGCTTCGGCGATCGCGCGCTTGGCGCCGTTGACCGCGGCCTTGAGCTGCAGCGGGTCCTGACAAGTCTCGACGATGAAGGCGTCGATGCCGCCGGCGACGAGACCCCGCGACTGGACCGTCAGCGCGTCCTCGAGCGTCTGGTAGTCGACGTGGCCGAGGCTCGGAAGCTTGGTGCCGGGTCCGACGGATCCCAGCACGAAGCGCTCGTCGGCGAACTCGGAGACGACCTCGCGCGCCAGCTCCGCCGCGCGCTTGTTGTAGTCGAACGCTCTCTCCCCGAGACCGAACTCGCCGAGCGTGATCGGCGAACCGCCGAAGGTGTTGGTCTCGACGCAGTCGGCGCCGGCTTCGAGGAATCCTCGATGGAAGCCCTTGATGACGTCGGGCCGGGATTCGCTCAGCACCTCCGAGCAGTTCTCGGCGCCGCGGAAATCGCGGTCGACATCGAGGTCGAGCGCCTGCAGGTGGCTGCCCAGGCCGCCGTCGCAGAGAAGGACACGTTGGGCGAGGGCCTCGAGGAAGCGGCTCATGGAAAGTCCTTAGGCGGCCCGGCCGGCCGGCTGCGGGCGCACGCCGAGAAGATGGCAGATCGCGTAGGTCAGCTCGGCGCGGTTCAGCGTGTAGAAATGGAACTCGCTGACGCCGTTGAATTCGAGCTTCTGGCAGAGCTCGGCGGCGGTCGCGAGCGCAACCAGGCGGCGGGTCTCCGGGTCGTCGTCGAGGCCGGCAAAGCGTTCGGCGAGGCGCTGGGGCACCGAGACCTTGTTCGTCGCGGCGAACTTCACGACCTGCGCAAAGTTGGTCACCGGGAGTATGCCAGGCACGATCGGCACCTTGATCCCGGCGCGGCGGGCGCGCTCGACGAAGCGAAGATAGGTCTCGGCCTCGAAGAAGAAGTTGGTGATCGCGCGCGTGGCGCCCGCGTCGATCTTGCGCTTCAGCGCATCGAGATCGGCCTCGGCCGACGCCGCTTCCGGATGGACCTCGGGATAGGCCGCGACGCTGAGATCGAAGTCGGCGACCTTGGTCAGACCTTCCACCAGCTCGTTCGCGTAGCGATAGCCCTCGGGATGGATGCCGATCCCGTCCGGCGGAACATCGCCACGCAACGCGACCAGATACTTGACGCCCATCCGGGCGTAGCTGCGCGCAACCTCGTCGACCTCGGCGCGGCTGGCACCGACACAGGTGAGGTGCGCCGCCGGCGTCAGCGACGTCTCCTTGAGGATCCGAGCGACGGTCGCGTGGGTGCGCGCCCGGGTCGATCCGCCGGCGCCGTAGGTGACGGAGACGAAGCGCGGGTTGAGCGGCGCCAGGCGCTGGATCGCCTGCCACAGCGACAGCTCCATCGCCTCGGTCTTCGGCGGAAAGAACTCGAAGGAGACGAGCGGATTCATGCCTGTCCTCCAGACGCGCTGCGGGTCGGATCGTTGGCGGGCGAAGTCCGCGGCCGGCGCTGGCTCTCCGCCGGGCGGCGGCCGATCCACAGACCGACGGTCAGCGGCCGTCCCGGCAGATGGACCGGCGGCTCCGGCGCGAGGCCGGCGGCCTTCAGCCATCCCTGGATCTCCGCGTCCGAGAATCCGAGCCGGCGATGGGCGTGGTCCTGGCGCAGCTCCTCGAGGTCATGCGGCGCGAAGTCGACGATCGCCAGCCGGCCGCCGGGCGCAAGCGTCCGCGCGGCCTCGGCCGTCGCCTGGTCCGGTCGCTCGGAGTAGTGCAGCACCTGATGGATGACGACGTGGTCGATGCTGCGGTCGGGGATCGGCAGTGTGTACATGTCGGCGAGCCGGACAGAGCAGTGGCGCAGCCCCGCCTTGTCGAGGTTGGTACGGGCGACCGCCAGCATCTCGCGCGACGAATCGACGCCGAGGCCGCGCTCGACCTTGGGCCCGAGGAGCTCGAGGATACGGCCGGTGCCGGTGCCTATGTCGAGAAGCGCCCCATGACCGTCCAGCTCCAGCGCAGCGGCCAGCGCAGATTCGACTTCCGCCTCGTCGACATGAAGCGACCGGATGCGGTGCCACTCGGGCGCGTTGACGCGGAAATAGGCGGACGCCGACTCGGCTCGGGTCCGGCGGATCTCGGCAAGCCGCGCCCGGTCGCGCTGAAGGGTAGGGTCTTCAGCCGGCAGTGCGGCCACCAGCTCCCGCGCGAGGCCCGCGGCCACGCCCGAGCCGACCAGCCGGAAGAAGGCCCAGCTTCCCTCCTGGTAGCGTTCGAGGAGCCCCGCCTCGCCCATCAATTTCAGGTGACGCGAAATCCGCGGCTGGCTCTGCCCGAGAACCTGGGTGAGCTCGCTGACGGTCAGTTCCGCCTCCGCCAGCAGGGCCAACAGCCGCAGCCTCGTAGGCTCAGCAGACGCACGAAGAATGGTCAGAATGCGGTCCAAGGTCACCGGGCCTTCAATCACATAAGGACATCTTTATATGCGAAAGCGTCTATGAGCGCAACTGTCGCCATCCGGCCACAGGCTGATACGCCCTAGCCCCTTGAAGGGGCTGCCGTATGGCGTTTTCCCGGGCCCTGTGGTACCCGGACGGTCCGTCTGGATTAACCGTTTCCTAACCACGAGCGCGCTATAAGCCGCGTCAGAGATCCCCACAGATGTCCCGCGCCCGTCCCCTCTTCTCCTCGCTGATCGCTCCCCTTGTCGCCGGCGTGCTGCTGTCCGGCTGCGCGTCGATGAACGACGATGCGCGCGACCCGCTCGAGCCGCTCAATCGCCACATCTTCGCGGTCAACCAGGCCGTCGATGTCGCCATCGTGCGTCCGATCGCCGTCACCTATCGCGACTGGGCGCCTGAGATCGTCAAGACCTCGGTCAACAACTTCCTCAATTACCTCAAGTCGCCGGTGATCCTCGCCAACGACCTGATGCAGGGCGAATGGGATCGCGCGAAGCAGACGGTGCAGCGCTTCGCCCACAACACCCTGGCGCTCGGCCTCGTGGATCTGGCCGCGCCGACGATCCCGTTCCATGACGAGGATTTCGGCCAGACACTCGCCGTCTGGGGTATCGGCGAAGGTCCCTACCTGGTGCTGCCGCTGATCGGACCGTCCAATCCGCGCGACGGCATCGGCATCGTCGTCGACTGGTTCATCGACCCGGTCTACTGGGTCGCCGAGGCGAACCATTGGGACGGTTTCATCTACGGCCGCACGGCTGCGCGCGTAATTACCGCGCGCGTCGATACGCTGAAGGTGACCGACGATCTCGAACGAACCTCGCTCGACTACTACGCGGCGATCCGTGATATCTATCGCCAGCGGCGCGCCGACGAGATTCGCAACCGGTCGACGCCGCGCGCGGCCTTCGGCGCGGACAAGGCACAGGCTTTCGAGGAGTTGGCGCGACCGGCGCTGACCAACTAGGGATGATCAATCGCCGTTTCTTCCTGGCTTCGGCCGCCGCGGCGCTCGCAGCGCCGCCGGCGATTGCTGCTGTCGATCCGGAAGCGGCGAAGTCGTTCATCCGCTCGCTCGCCAACGAGGCGATCCAGCTGATGGGCCGCAAGGACCTGCCGCAGCCCGAGCGCCTCCAGAAGTTCCGCGAGCTGTTCACGCGCGGCTTCGATGTCGAGGCGATCGGCCGGTTCGTCCTTGGCCGCTACTGGCGCGATGCGACCGAGCCCGAGCAGAGGGAATACCTGAAGCTCTTCGAGGACCTGATCCTCGCCACGTATGCAGGACGCTTCAGCGAGTACTCGGGCGAGACGCTGACGGTCCTTGATGCGCGTCCGGACGAGGATCGCTTCACCCTGGTGACCAGCCAGATCAATCGCACCGGCGGCAACCCGCCGATCCGGCTCGACTGGCGCGTCACCGAGGGTGCCGGCGGCTTCAAGATCGTCGACGTGATCGTCGAGGCGGTCAGCATGAGCGTGACCCAGCGATCGGAATTCGCTTCGGTGATCCAGCGGGGCGGCGGCAAGGTCGGAAGCCTTCTCGCAGCCCTCCGAGACAAGACCAAGACCCTGCAGACGAGGTAGCCGAGATGGCGGCCTACATCATCGGCGAAATCGAGATCACCGATCCCGAGGCCTACAAGCGCTACACCGCACAGACGCCGGGCGTGATCGGCAAGCATGGCGGCCGCTTCCTCGTTCGCGGCGGCAATGGCGAGGCAGTCGAAGGCGCGATGCCCAAGCGCGTCGTCGTCATCGAGTTCCCGGACCGCGCGACGGCCAAGCGCTTCTACCAGTCGCCCGAGTACCAGGAGATCCTGAAGATCCGCCTCTCCGCATCGTCGGGCCGGCTGTTCCTGGTCGACGGCGTAGATTCGCCCAATCCTCCCGCCGGCGTTTGAATCGATCGCCTAGGTCGAGCGTCCGCGCGCGACCTCGTGCAGCCAGCTGCGGAAGGCGACGAGGCCCGCCTCCTCGGCGCGCTCCGGCCGATAGGCGATGTACCAGGCGCGACGCTTCGGCACCGCAAGCCTGAACGGCCGCACCAGCCGCTTCGCCGCGAGATCGTCGACGACATAGGGACGCAGACCCATGGCAACGCCGACACCGTCGAGCGCCGCCTGCAGCGCCATCGCATAGGTGCCGAAGCTGGGACCCCGCGCCGTCAGCGCGGCCAAGCCCGCAGCGGCGAGCCACTGCGTCCAGTCCTCGATCGAATGGCTGACGTCCAGGAGCACCGCGCCGCCGAGATCCTCGGGTCTCTTGAGTCGCCTCGCCACCGCGGGCGTGCAGACCGGGAACATCTCTGCGGAGAACAGCGGCTCGGCGACGTAGCCCGGCCAGTCGCCGTCGCCGAGCTGCACCCCACAGGTCCAGTCGTCGCGAAGCGCCACCACCGCGCCGCCGGTCGTCAACCGGACTTCGATGCCGGGATGCGCGCGATGGAAGTCGCCGAGCCTCGGAATCAGCCAGCGGATCGCGAAGGTCGGTCCGACGCCGACGGTGAGCCCCCGATCATCGCGCGCTTGGGTCACCTGCTCGGTAAGACGCGCGATCCCGTCGAAGGCGGCCGTGAGACCCGGCTGGAAGGCTCGGCCTTGCCGCGTCAGCGTCAGGCCGTTCGGCTGCCGGTCGAACAGCGAGACCTTCAACCTCTCCTCGAGCAACCGCACGAGCCGGCTGACCGCGGCCGGGCTGACGCCCAGCTCGCCCCCGGCCGCGGTGAAGCTGCCGTGGCGGGCGGCTGCCTCGAACGCGCGGAGACCGTTGAGAGACGGCAGGCGACGCATTCATACCCTCAGTTTTTCTTGGTCTGAGACTGAGTTATCCGCGTTTGCAGCACAAGACCTTCGGGCACAGGATGCACCGTTCGCCGTGGGGAGCCACCGGAAATGTTGAGCATACCAATCGCGCTCGGCCTCGCCGCCTCGATCGTGGCGACCTCGTTCCTGTCCGGCCTCTTCGGCATGGCCGGCGGCATGGTGCTGATGGGGCTGCTGCTCCTGCTGCTGCCCGTACCGGCGGCGATGGTGCTCCATGGCATCACCCAGGTGGCATCCAACGGCGCCCGCGCCTGGCTCTGGCGGACGCACATCGTCTGGCGCGTCTTCGCCGGATACTTCGTCGGCGCGCTCGCGGCACTGGGCCTTTTCGCCATGATCCAGTTCGTGCCGAGCAAGGCGGTCGTGCTGATCTTCATCGGCTTGGCGCCGCTGACCGCGCTCGCCATGCCGACCAGCCTGATGCTGAACCTGCTGAAGCCGACCCATGCCGCGGCCTGCGGCCTCATCTGCACGGTGCTGCAGCTGGTCGCCGGCGTCTCGGGCCCGATCTTCGATGCCTTCTTCGTACGATCGGGCATGGACCGGAAGGCCCAGGTCTCGACCAAGGCGGTCGCACAGACCTTCGGCCACTTCGTGAAGCTGATCTACTTCGGGACCATCGTCGTCAGCGACGAGAGCTACGTTCATCCCGGCGTGATGCTGGTCGCCGTGCTGACGGCAATCGTCGGCACCTGGCTCTCGCGGCGGATTCTCGAGGGCATGAGCGACCATGGCTTCAAGGTCTGGAGCCAGCGGATCATCGTCACGATCTCGGCCGTCTATCTCGGCCAGGGATTCTGGCTGATGGTGATGCCTTAGTTCCAGCCCGGCGGCCGGATGAAGCCGCCGATCAGCTTCTCGAGCCACTTCGCGACCGCGATCGTGGTGCGGTCGCGGCCGAAGGCGCCGATAATCTGTAGCCCCGTCGGCAATCCATCGCGCGCGAGGCCCATCGGCGCCGCGGTCGCCGGCAAGTGGGAGACGGTTGCGAGGCCGGCCCAGAAGAGGTCGGCGCCGTCGGGGACCGGCTTGCCGTTGACCGAGACGAACCGCCTGGTCCAGTCGCTCTCGTCGGTGTGCGGGAAGGCCGTCACCGGCGCGACCGGGCAGATCAGCACGTCCCAGGATTCGAAGAACTTCGCCCAGGCGAGCCTGAGCTTGGATCGCATCTCCAGCCAGGCTCCCATGTCACGAACGGTCTTCATGTCACCCGTCAAGACGCGCTCGTAGCCGGTATGAGCGAAGTCGGCATCGAAGGCGGGGCGCGCGCTTTCGTCGACGACAGCGCCGGCATTCGCGACGGCTTGAATCGCCATCTGCAACCGATCACCGACGGCGGCATCGATCGGCGAGCGTGGATCGTCGGGCCAGACCGCGACGCGAAGGCCCTTGAAGCCGTCGGCGACAGGCGCGGGCATATCCAGCCTCCAGGCGGTCGCGAAAGCGCCGTCGGCGCCGGCGAGCAACCCCAGTGCCAGGTCCAGATCCTCGGCTGAACGTCCCATAGGTCCGACGACCGCGAGCGTATCGTTGCCGCCGACGACACCGGGACCTGCATGACCGCGCCCCGGCACGATGCCGAGGCTCGGCTTGTGTGCGTAGATGCCGCAATAGTGCGCGGGATTGCGGAGCGAGCCGCCGAGGTCGCTGCCGGCCTCGAGCCCAGTCAAGCCCGCCGCCAGCGCGGCCGAGGCGCCACCGGACGAGCCGCCCGGCGTGCGCTCCAGGTTCCACGGGTTGCCGGTGCGGCCATAGATCGTGTTGTAGGCTTGGTTGTCATTGAGCATCTTCGGCACGTTGGTCTTGCCGAAGACGATCGCGCCGGCACGCTTGTACCGCTCGACCACGGCCGAGTCGGCCGCAGCGACATTGTCCTTCCAGTCCGGGTTGCCCCAGGTCGTCTTCCAGCCGGCGACGTTGAAGGACTCCTTCACCGTGACCGGCAGCCCGTGCAGGGGCCCCCTGACCTCGCCACGCGCGAGCTCGCGGTCGGCCTGGCGCGCATGATCCATCGCCCTGTCGGCGTCGAGCACGACGATCGCGTTGAGCTTCGGGTTGAAGCGCTCGATCCGGTCGAGATAGAGGCGCATCAGCGCCTCCGCGGTGATCTCCCTCCGCCGGAGCTTCCGGGCCAGCACATGCGCGGGCTCGAAGGCGAGATCGGCCATGGCGCTAGCGTGTCAGGGGCTTGTACTTGATGCGATGCGGCTGGTCGGCGTCGGCACCCAGGCGGCGTTTGCGATCCGCCTCGTAGGCCTGATAGTTGCCTTCGAACCACTCGACGTGGCTGTCGCCCTCGAATGCCAGGATGTGGGTCGCAACACGATCGAGGAACCAGCGGTCGTGGCTGATCACCACGGCGCAGCCGGCGAACTCGAGCAGGCCTTCTTCCAAGGCACGCAACGTGTCGACGTCGAGGTCATTGGTCGGTTCGTCGAGCAGCAGGACGTTGCTGGGCTTTCGCAGGATCTTCGCGAGGTGTACGCGGTTGCGCTCGCCGCCCGAGAGGATTCCGACCTTCTTCTGCTGGTCTGAGCCCTTGAAGTTGAAAAGGCCGCAATAGGCACGGCTCGGCATCTTGCGTCGGCCGAGGTCGATCTCCTCGACGCCGCCCGAGATCTCCTGAAAGACGGTCTTGTTGCCGTCGAGGCTGTCGCGCGACTGGTCGACGTAGTTGAGGACGACCGTATCGCCCAAGCGAAGCGCGCCCGAGTCCGGCGTCTCCTTACCGGTCAGCATCCGGAACAGCGTGGTCTTGCCGGCGCCGTTCGGTCCGATCACGCCGACGATGCCGCCCGGCGGCAGGCGGAAGTCGAGGTTGTCGATCAGGAGCCTGTCGCCATAGCCCTTGGTCAGGTGCTCCGCCTCGATCACCACGTTGCCGAGGCGCGGGCCCGGCGGAATGACGATCTGCGCGGTCTCGGGCGCCTTCTGCTGGTTCTCGGCGACCAGCGCGTCGTAGGCGGCGAGACGTGCCTTCGACTTCGCCTGCCGTGCACGGGCGCCCTGTTTCACCCATTCGAGCTCGCGGTCGAGAGTCCGGACGCGCGCCTGCTCCTGCTTGCCTTCCTGTTCGAGGCGCTTCTTCTTCTGCTCGAGCCAGCCTGAATAATTGCCCTCGTATGGGATGCCGCGGCCGCGGTCGAGCTCGAGAATCCAGCCGGCGACCTCGTCGAGGAAGTAGCGGTCGTGGGTAACGGTCACCACGGTGCCCGGGAAATCGGCAAGGAACCGCTGCAGCCAGGCCACCGACTCGGCGTCCAGGTGGTTGGTCGGCTCGTCGAGCAGGAGCAGGTCGGGACGCTGCAGCAGCAGCTTGCAGAGCGCCACGCGGCGGCGCTCTCCGCCCGACAGGGTCTTCACGTCCGCATCGCCTGGAGGGCAGCGGAGCGCGTCCATCGCGATCTCGATGGTGCGCTCGAGCTCCCAGCCGTTGACCGCGTCGATCTTCTCCTGCAACTCGGCCTGCTCGGCGAGAAGCGCGTTCATCTCGTCGTCGGTCATCTCCTCGCCGAACTTGGCGGAGACTTCGTTGAAGCGATCGACCAACGACTTCACGTCGCCCATCGCCTCGATCACGTTCTCCATGACCGTCTTGGTCTCGTCGAGCTGCGGCTCCTGCGCCAGGTATCCAACCTTGGCGCCCTCGGCGACCCAAGCCTCGCCGCCGAACTCCTTGTCGATGCCGGCCATGATGCGGAGCACCGTCGACTTGCCGGCGCCGTTGGGACCGAGAACGCCGATCTTGGCCCCGGGCAGGAAGGACAGCCAGACATCCTTGAGGATTTCCTTTCCCCCCGGATAGATCTTGGACATGCCCTTCATCACGTAGATGTACTGGTAGGCGGCCATCGACTGCGCTCCGCGAAGACTTCCGGTGGACCCGAGGAAAGGGTCCGGGTTTAGCCCGGTCGCCGCGCGGACGCAACCGCCGTCAGGGGGAGCGTCCGGCAACCGACAGAGCGAATGTTTCGACGTCTCCGAAGGCCTGTTTCAGGCGCCGCTTCTGCCCAGGATCCAGTCTCGCGATCTCTACCCGAGTGCTGGGCGACCTGCCCGCTGCGGCGTCGAGCGTCTGCTGATCCAGGACCAGGTTCAGGAAAAGGGTCAATGCCTCTTCCAGCCGCAGGCCGTCGACCCGGGGAAGGTCTCCCGCCTCGACCAGGCGCACGATCCGCTCGAAAGTCGAAGTCGTCGAGATGCGCCGGCCCAGGGCCATGGCACGCGCCGCCGCGACCACCGGGAAGAGCCCGTTCAGTTTCAAGTCGATGCGGCCGGCTTCGGCCTTGAACTGCCCGAATATCCCGACTGGTGCCCGCACCGATGCCAATTCCGCCGACAGGTGACGGATCAGCATCGGCGACGCGGCGATCCGGGCCATCATGCGTTCCCTGAGCCGATCTGCGAGATCGACATCGCCGAACGCCGCACGGAAGTCGAAGAAGATGTCTGCCGAAAGCAGGGCCTTCGGCGAAGCAGACGCAGCCCAATGATCCACGACCGCCTGCCACCCCTCCAAGCTGTGGCGCCAAGCCGCTTCCCTGGCCATGACGCCGCCCTTGCAGTACGGAATCCCCGCGTCGTTCAGTATGTCGGCTAGACGCCGGCCGAGCTCTGCGAACCAGGAATCCTGTTCTTCGCCGCCCAGATGCACGATCGCATTGTCCTGGTCGGCCGCGAGCAGGCTTTCCCCTCTTCCCGCCGATCCGAGAACGAGAACGGCGAAGGGCGCGGGCGGCGAACCATGGGTGTCCGCCATCGCAGCGACAGCGAGGTCTGCTGCCTTCCGCGTCAACTCGCGTGCGACGGCGCTGATCACCGCCGCAACGGCCGGGCCGGCGAGGTCCTCCTCCCGCAGCCCGCGCGCGAGCACGGGCATCCTGTCCCAGGCTCTCGCGAGATCCGACGGGTCTTTCGCCGCCTCTATCTCGTCGCCGAGGACGAGCGCCGCAGATGCCCGACGATGAAGCAGCGAGCGCATGGTGACCATGCCGACGGCGCAGCCATCGCGGGCAACGACCACGAGGTGACGATACCCAAGCCGATCGAGCCTCGCGATGGCGACATGCGCGAACTCCTCCGCTCCGACGGTCGCGACCGGCGCGGATACCCGCGACCCCACATTCGCTCCGAGATCCGCATCTGCCGCGGCACGAGTGAGGTCACGTTCGGTCAAGATGCCTGTTGGACGACCGGCCGCATCGACAACGACGAGAGAGCTCACGCCGCGCGCCGTCATCAGCCCGGCCGCTTCAGACAGCGTCCGTTCAGGCTCGACCGCGACTACCGGCTGGGTCATCAGCTCCGCTACGCGATGCCGATAGGCGAAGCCGTCAATCCGCCGCAGCGCAGGATCCTCGGCGAGATTCATCGTCGTCCCCATACGGTCGCCCGCTGAGCGGAGACGACCGCCGTTGCCGTCTCGGCGAACCGGATGGCATCTCCAAGCGTGACGATGCCGAGATCGAGCAGGCGCGGCAGCATGCGAATGTAGACCTCGGCCGTTACCAGACTGTCGCCCAGAGCGGTATGCCTGCCCGTGGCAAAGACCCCGTACCTCCGCGCGACCGCCGCCAGGTCGAGGTCTCTTTCCTCCGGGTCGAGCGCGGCCGCGAGCCTTGCCGTATCGAGGGCCAGCGGTCGGCGCCATGGAAGAGCCTCCCTGTCCGCAGCCGCCTTCAACATCGCCAGATCGAAGTCTACGTGATGTCCCACGAGAACGAGGTCAGAGATCGCCTCGGTCACCCGCGGCCATACTTCGGTGATCTCGGGAGCATGCGCGACCATCGCATCGGTGATCCGATGCACGGCTGAGGCGGCGGACGGAATCGTGCGACCCGGCTGCACCAGGAAGTCGATGGTGCGACGACGGAACAGGCGCTGTCCGTGGACGCGCACCGCTCCGATCGCGACGATGCGGTCGGATTCCGGATTCATTCCGGTCGTCTCGGTATCGAAGACAAGTATCGGCAGATCGACAAGGAGAGTCGATGTTTCCGCAGGAGGAGCCGATGGCGGAGCATCGTGCAGATCGAGATCGATCTCGATCTCCGCCTTGTGCTCGGCGGGAGCGCTGTCCATCCTCACGAGAAGGACGAAGCCGGCTTCGCCTCCGAGCGAGGCAACGAACGCCGGGACGGACTCACCGTCGACGGTCTCAATCCGCGCCGTATGGGGCCTGCCGTTACGCTCAGCAATTCGCAACGCTTCGGTGAGAGTCTGGCGAGACAGGCGGCCAAACAGGCTGGTCCCGACCAAGTCCCGGTCCTTGCTGAGGACGAGGCGACCCCGATGGTTCGCGGCGCTGATCAATCCTTCCGGTGTCGCCACGATCACGGCGTCCGGGAGCGCGGCGATCACCTGGGCCAACTGACGATTGCCAGAGACGGACGCGAAATCGGAAAGCCGACGCGAAATCGCGTCCCTGAGTTCCGCCACTTCTCCCAGTGGGTGCACGTCGTTGCGAATCGGCGGCAGCCGTCCGTCGCTTCCGGAAGCGAGCACCGCACCTCGCGTCGCTTCCACGTCGGCGACCAAGCGATCACCGAGCAGCGCCAGATAGATCGCCGCACAGAGGGCAAGGGACGCAGCGACGATAGCCAGCGGCATCTCTTCGACTACCACCGCGGCGACGCCGACCAGGATGCCGGAAGCCATGACGGCAATCGCGGCCCGGAGTCGACGCCGGATCGGCAGCCGGCGAAGCACAGACACCGGATCCTCCGCAGTGCGCGAGACCGATCGGATTTAGCCTGCGCCGACCGTACTTGCAACGGGCCGGGGGAGCGCCCCCCGGGGTATCGAAACAAAAACGGCCCCTGCCTCAGGGTTGAGACAGGGGCCGGAAGCAGGGGGCGTGCCCCCTGAAAGCGCTAGTCCAGCGTGATGTCGACGTCCTTGGTTTCCGGCAGGAACAGGAAGCCGATCACCAAGCTCATCACGGCGATGACCGTCGGATACCAGAGACCTGAGTAGATGTCGCCGGTTGCCGCCACGATCGCGAACACGGTCGCCGGCAGGAAGCCGCCGAACCAGCCGTTGCCGATGTGGTAAGGCAGCGACAGGCCGCTGTAGCGGATCCTTGTCGGGAACAGCTCGACCAGCCAGGCGGCGATTGGGCCGTAGACCATGGTGACGAGGATCACCAGGATGACCAGCATCGCGATGGTCATCGGATAGTTGATCTTCGCCGGATCCGCACTTGCCGGATAGCCGTGCTTGGCGATCGCCGCACCCAGCACCTTGACGAAGTCCGGCGTCGAGGCGGGAATAGTTTCCTCGCCGACCTTGACCACGACCGGGGAGCCCGCGGGCGCCGCCTCGTTCTTGTAGTTCACCGACAGCGCCACCAGGGCCGACTTCGCCACGTCGCATGGCGAGCTATAGGATTCGGTACCGGTCAGCTTCAGCTGGAACGAGCACGCGTTCGGGTCGGCGACCACGGTCACCGGCGCGTTCGCGAGCGCATTCTCGAGAGTCGGGTTGGCGAAGTGCGTGATGCCCTTGAACACGTTCAGCGGCGACATCGGCGCGTAGCAGAGGACGCCGAGCAGGAAGCCCGCCAGCATGATCGGCTTGCGGCCGATCCGGTCGGAGAGCCAGCCGAAGAAGATGAAGAACGGCGTGCCGATGGCGAGCGACGTGGCAATAAGGATCTGCGCCGTCGTCGCCGACACCTTGATCGTCTGCGTCAGGAAGAACAGCGCGTAGAACTGGCCGCCGTACCAGATGACGGCCTCGCCGGCGGTCGCGCCGAGCAGCGCCAGCAGCGCGATCTTGGCGTTCGACCACTGGCCGAAGGCTTCGGAGAGCGGCCGCTTGGAATTCTTGCCTTCTTCCTTCATGCGCTGGAAGACAGGCGACTCGTTCAGCTGCAGACGGATCCAGATCGAGACCGCCAGCAGGATGATCGAAAGCAGGAACGGAACGCGCCAGCCCCAGTCGCCGAACGCCTCTTCACCCATCCAGGTGCGGATGCCGAGGATGAGCAGCAGCGCCATGAACAGGCCGAGGGTGGCCGTCGTCTGGATCCAGGAAGTGTAGAAGCCACGACGTCCCGGAGGCGCATGCTCGGCGACGTAGATCGCCGCGCCGCCATACTCGCCGCCGAGCGCGAGACCCTGCACGAGGCGGAGCGCGATCAGCAGGATCGGAGCCAAGATGCCCCACTGGCTGTAGGACGGCAGGACACCGATGAAGAAGGTGCCGATGCCCATCAGGATCATCGTCACGAGGAAGGTGTACTTGCGGCCGACGAGGTCGCCGATACGGCCGAATACCAGGGCGCCGAGAGGACGGACCGCGAACCCCGCCGCGAAGGCCAGCAGAGTGAAGATGAACCCTACGTTCGCCGGAACGCCGGAGAAGAAGTACTTCGCCAGGAAGACGCCCAGAGTTCCGTAGATGTAGAAGTCATACCACTCGAAAACGGTGCCGAGAGACGACGCAAAGATGACCTTGCGTTCCTCGGACGTCATCGTTCGGGTCGTCTGACCCGCAGCGATGCTAGACATCGATCTCCTCCCTCAATCCCATTGAACGGACGCGCTTCGACGCAGTTGTTGCAATCTTCGTCAACGGGCGCATAGCCGTTCCATATTCGCGAGGGCGTCGCGGCATATCCTTTCGGAGGGGGAGATTCGAGATTTCGGGTCAGGCCGGGTCGGGCAGCTGATCTTGAGTGCGCAGTCGATAGCCGACACCGAGTTCGGTCACCAGATAGCGGGGGCGGGTCGGATCGGACTCGATGGACAGCCTGAGCTTCCGCATGAAGATCCTCAGGTACTGGACGTCCTCGGAATTGGCCGGGCCCCAGAGTTCGCGCAGCAGGTGCTGCTGGGTAACGACTTTGCCTGCGTCCTGAACTAGGAGGCGAAGCAGGTCGTACTGTTTTCTCGACAACTTGCGCTCGGCACCGTCGACGCGAACCAGGCGGCGCTCAAGATCCACCTCGAGCCCCCCGACGGTGAATACCTTGGGAGCCCCGTTCGGTCGCGCACGCCGGAGCAGTGCACCTATGCGCGCCAGCAATTCCGCCATTCCGAATGGCTTGGTCACGTAATCGTCGACGCCGCCATCGAGTGCGCGCACCTTGTCGACCTCGCGCCCGCGGACGGTCAGGACCAGGATCGGGACGTTGGAGGATTCCCGCAATCCGGCCACCACCTGAAAGCCTTCCATGTCGGGCAGGCCGAGGTCGAGCACGACCATGTCCGGGCGCGTCGTCGAGGCCAGCTTGAGAGCGGCTTCGCCGTTCGGCGCCTCTACGACGCCGTAGCCATGCGCAGAAAGTCCGGCTTTGAGGAATCGGCGGATCTGCGGTTCGTCGTCGACGACGAGAACGGTTGCATTGGATTCAGTAGCCACTAGGCGGCTCCGCGTTCTGGTATCGAGGCTGGAACAGGATAGACGACATGGAAGGTTGCTCCGCGTCCGCGCCCCGGGCTCGACGCCCGGATACGTCCACCATCGGCCTCGACGAAGGCTCGCGCGATCGCCAGCCCGAGACCGGAACCGGCGATCGCCGCGTCATCGCCGGAGCCGCGAAAGAAGCGATCGAAGACATGATGCGCCTCTTCAGGGTGAAAACCGACGCCTGCGTCGGAAACCTCGACAACCACCTCGGAAGGCGTTCCGCGCGCGGCAATCACGATCGGCGTTCCCGCCGGAGAATACTTGGTAGCATTCTCCAAGATCTGGACCAGCGCCCTTTCGGCCAGAAACGGATCGATTTCCAGTATGGGCAGGTCTTCCGGGAGCCGCACGTCGATCACGCGACCCGGTGCCAGGCGGGCCACGTCGGCGATGGCGGCATTGACGATGTCCGCCACCTCCGTCGCTTCGCGCCGGAGCTTCATTTCGCCGCTGCGGAGACGGGCGAGGTCGAGCGCATTGCCGACGACGTGCCCGAGACGGACCGCCTCCCCATGAATCGTGTCGACGAGATCGATGCGAGCCGTGTCGTCGTAGCGCCGCCAGAACTCCTTGAGGGCCGTCACCGACCCGATGATGGAAGTCAGCGGCGTCTTGAGATCGTGCGAAACCGAGTTGACGAGTGCTTCGCGCACCTCGTCCGCGCGTGCCTGGTCGCGGGCGGCTTCCAGGGCTCGATCGAGCCTCGCCCGTTCGATCGCCGCAGCCGCATGGTCCAGCAGCGCGGACAGGTGGAGTCCGATCCGCGCCGAACCCTCCGGAGTCTCGCCGTCGGGCGCAACGAGGACGGCGATTGTCCGATCGCCGGACTTGAGAGGAAACAGTCGCCAGCTGTCGTCTGCCTCACCCGTCCATCCAGAGGCTGACTCGAGCCCCAGCATCTCGTCCGCTGCCGCCAGCGTGGCCGGACCAAGATCGGCGCCGGGATCCTTTATGACGTACCGCCCGCCTTCATCCGTCAACTTGATCAGGGCAAGAGGCTTCCCGAACGTGGTTTTAAGTCCGTCGAGAATCGCACGGCCGAGTTCTTCCCGATCGGTGAGTCCGGCGATGCGCCGACTGAACGTGTAGAGATCGAAGACCCGCTGCTCCCTCATCTTCGCGACCGAAGCCTGGCTGCGTATGCGAGCAGTCTGCTGGCTCAGGATCACCGCAAGGATCGCGAATGCCGTGAGGTCGACGAGGTCCTGCGGTTCGTCGACCGCGAAGCTGTAAAGCGGCGGAAAAAAGAAAAAGGCGGACGCAGCGACAGCAAGAGCCACCGTCAGGATCGAGGGGCCGACGCCGAAGGGAACCGCCGAAGCGAGCACGCAGCCGAGAAACAGGACAGAGAAGTGCGGGACCCAGGCGACCGGTGCCAAGGCCTGCACGACCACGACGGTGACGACGACCAGCAACGTCGCCGCGACATAGGGCCCAGCCGCCCGCGCGACCCGCTGCAGACGCCCATACACGACGCGGCGACTGACGCTTTGCTGCGTCAAGCCCACTCCTCCGACAGGTCCCCCGGTCGATACGGTCTACACCCGAGCACCCCGGTCTGGCACGCACCTTTCGGCCATCGTGCGGCTACGGAGCGCGGGCGAGGTCGGCGACCAGCGTCGGCGCGTCAATCCGCTTGCGAAGAGTTTCCATGAAGATCGCGGTCCTCAGTTGGACCGTCGCGATAATCGCGTCCTGGTCGAGCCGCGTGAAGCGCTGGTGCAGGGGGAGCGTCTTGAACATGCATTCCCCGGCATGGACGACAACATCCGCCGCTGGCGCCGGCGGATGTGATCGCGCATGCGCAAAACGGCCCTGGAACGCTGCCTCCGGCTCCGCCCACCCCTTGATCCTCCCTGAAGGCGGATCGAGGCCGGCGATGATCTCGCCGTATAGCCCGGCTATGCGATCGGCGGCCTGAAGTGCCGATGGACCGGCATGGGGCCGGAGCGCCCCTTCCACGAGGATCAGCAGGTCACCCAGGATCGCCGCGTAGGACTCCCTGGTGCAGGTATGCAGCGCGTCGAGGAACGGCTTTTCGGTGAAGAGCTGAGGCGCGAAGGCGTGTGCCCGGGCCTCGACATAGTCGATTGGCACCTTCTGGGAGATGTGAGCGCATTCCCGGGCCACGAGATCCTTCAAATCTTCGACCCGGGCCACCGGCGGCGGCACGAAATAGCGGACCAGGCGGCCGATCAATCCCGTCATGAGGCCAGAATGACCTCAGCCGCGGAACGCCCGCAAGGCTCCAAGCCGCGCACCCTCTTGAGAATCAGCATCAAAAAGCCGGCTTTCGATCCTAGTCGGGTCAATTCGACCTAAGTCGAACACCAACCCTATGACGGCTACGCTTTAGCTATGCTACGGATATATTGGAATAACTACAAGAATTGTCGGGGGGACGCTGCTTCCAACCCAGCGATCCACGCATCGAACGGCCGGGCACCCGCTCTTCGGGTCGCTCAGGCACAACCCAACGACCAGGGGGAAATGCGCCATGAAAGACTCTCCGCTTAGCCCGGAACAGGCTCGGGCCTACTGGGAAAAGACATCCAAAACGATGTGGATGCTCATGCTCATCTGGGCCGTCTTCGGCTACGGCATCCACTTCTTCGCGCCGCAACTCAACAGCATCACAATCCTGGGCTTTCCCCTCGGCTTCTACATGGCCGCTCAGGGATCGCTGATCGTGTTCGTCTGGATCTGCTTCTGGAACGCCAAGAAACAAGACGAGATCGACGCCGAATTCGGCGTCTCCGACGAGTAAGGAGGATCTGCCATGGTCATGAAGATGGAAGGCGGGTTCCTTCAGAACCTCGGCCGCATCTATGGCATCTACACCGGCGGCTTCATCGGCTTCACGATCTTCCTCGGCATCCTCGAGGCGGTCGGGGTTCCGAACAAGATCATCGGTTACCTGTTCGTGTTCCTGACGCTCGGCGTGTATGCCTTCATCGGCATCCTGTCGCGCACCGCGGAACTTTCCGAATACTACGTCGCCGGCCGCGTGGTGCCGGCCTTCTACAACGGCATGGCGACCGGCGCCGACTGGATGAGCGCGGCCTCGTTCATCGGCATGGCAGGATCGCTCTACTTCCTGGGTTATGACGGCCTCGCCTTCGTGCTGGGCTGGACCGGCGGCTACTGCCTTGTCGCGGTACTGCAGGCGCCTTACCTCCGGAAGTTCGGCCAGTACACGGTTCCGGACTTCTTCAGCGCCCGCTACGGCGGCAACCTCGCGCGCTTGATCGCCGTCATCGTCCTGATCACCGCGTCGTTCACCTACGTGGTGGCGCAGATCGTCGGCGTCGGCATCATCACCGCGCGCTTCCTCGACATGAACTTCCAGCTGGCCTGCTTCGTCGGCCTCATCGGCATCCTGCTCTGCTCGATGCTGGGCGGAATGAAGGCGGTAACCTGGACCCAGGTCGCTCAGTACATCATCCTGATCATCGCCTACCTGATCCCTGTCGTGATCCTGTCGGCGAAGGTGACGGGCGTGCCGGTTCCGCAGATCATGTACGGGCAGGCTCTCGCCAAGATCCAGGAGCTCGAGAAGAGCTTCGGCATCGCTGCCAGCCACGTCGCACCCTACGTCGATGCGACGGGCAAATTCAGTGCCAACAAGATGTGGAACTTCATGGCGCTGAACTTCTGCCTGATGCTCGGCACCGCGGCACTGCCGCACATCCTGATGCGCTACTTCACCACCCCGTCGGTCCGTCAGGCCCGTTGGTCGGTGGGCTGGAGCCTGTTCTTCATCTTCCTGCTGTACTTCACCGCTCCCGCTTACGCCGCGTTCGCCAAGCTCGAGGTCTACCAGAGCCTGGTGAACCAGCCGATCGCCAACCTGCCGAACTGGGTCGCCCTCTGGGGCAAGATCGGCCTGGTCGGCGCTTGCGACGCCGCCAATGCGGCACAGACCTACTCGATGTGCCGCGGCGTCACCGGCAACGGCGACGGCATCCTGCAGTTCTCGGAGCTTCGCATCCATACGGACGCGATCGTTCTCGCAACGCCGGAAATCGCGGGCCTGCCCTATGTCATTGCCGGCCTGGTTGCGGCCGGTGGTCTCGCGGCGGCGCTCTCGACCGCCGACGGCCTGCTGCTCGCGATCGCCAACGCGCTCAGCCATGACGTCTACTACAAGATGATCGACCCGAACGCCGACACCAAGCGCCGGCTCATCATCTCGCGCGTCCTGCTGCTGGTCGTGGCACTGATCGCAGCCTATGTCGCAGGATCGCTCGGCGCCGACATCCTGTTCCTGGTCTCGTGGGCGTTCTCGATAGCCGCGGCCGGCCTCTTCGCCGGCCTGGTTCTCGGGATCTGGTGGAAGGGAACTTCCAACGCCGGCGGCGTCTGGGGCATGGTTGCCGGCTACGGCATCTGCATGCTGGCGCTGATCATGACGGAGTTCTACGGACCGGCGGTGCGCGACGCTCTCGGCGCCGGCATCGTCGACATCGTCAACGTGCGCGGCCGCCAGGTCGCCTACATCCTCGGTATCAACAACATCTCGGTCGGCATCTTCGGCATCCCCGCGGCCTTCATCGTCACCTGGCTCGTTAGCTTGGTGACCGAGAAGCCGAGCAAGGAGATGCAGGAGTTCATCGAGTCGATCCGCATACCGGCCGGAGAAGTGAAGGCGGCGCCTGCCGGCGCCGACTGACCTTCACCGCCGTCTGACTCAGGGGCGGGATCGCAGGATCCCGCCCCTTTCTATTTCCGCTTTCCTCGAGGCCCGCTTAGCGGTCTGATGCGACAATGTCTTCGACCACGCCCGAGCTCATTCCCTTCTGGAGCGTGAACTACGGTCTCGCGCTGGTCATGTGGCTCTGCGTCGGCCGGTTCCTGCTCAGCTTCTTCATCGCCCGGCAGCCGAACAACTACATCTGGCGATCCTTCCGGTTCTTCACCGAATGGGCCGTGCTGGGCGTTTCGTTCGTGACGCCGCGCTTCATCCACCCGGTGCTTCTCCCGCCGATCGCGGCGCTCTGGATCTTCTACATCCGGCTCCTCGCCTTCGCCGCCTTCCATCAGGCCGGACTGACGCCGCCGGTCGGACCGGGAGGCTGACATGGAGGACCGCGCCGTCTTCGCATTGATTGCCGCAGTCGCCACGGTGAACGGCATCTTCTCGCCGGACCTTCTCGGCATCGTGGCGCTCGCGCCGATCTGGTACCCGGACTGGCTGCCCGCGGATGCCGCCACACTCTTCATGCTGGGAAGCCTGCTCTGGGCGACGACCACGTTGCTGCTCGGCGGAGTGCCGGCGGCCCTGGCCGAGCGCGCTTTCCCGTCATGGGCATCCGGTCAGGCACCGCTTTGGATCTGGCTCGCCGTCGTCATCGCGCTGTCGATTTCAGGGCTGAAGCGCGTGCTCGCGCTTGTGATCGGCTGAAATCGCCGCCGGCTTGCGGATCGAAACTCCGTCCTGCACGTTTGTGCACCGTCCGGAGGAGCCATGAACGGCTACGATCGCATCCGCGAGCTTGCGCAATTGTCCGTCGGGCGCGCTTGCCTGTTCGGACTTCTCGCCATCGCCACGTTCATGCTGGGCCTCATCGCATGGCCCGACCTCGCCATGCGTTCGGGTGCCGTGCTGTTCCTGATGACCGCGGCCATCCTGATGCTGAAAGCTTCCTGGGCGCCGACACAGAACTACCGCAGGACCGAAGTCTGGGTGCTGCTCGGCAAGCGCCACGACCTGCCGGAGGCGCGCGCCCAGGCGATGTTCGGCGAAGTGCTCCGAAGCACCTACATCAGGTTCGCGAAAATCTCGGTCGCGGCATCCGCGATCCTCTGGGCCGCCGACATCCTCATCCGTCTGACGGGGCTTGCCCCCCGCTAGCGTCGCGCTCGGCGGCGATCACCAGGTCGGCGAAGTCGGAGAGGAATACCGAACCTCTCACCGTGCGCTGCACCAGAACGCTGCGCCGATCCGTCTCGTCGACCTTGCGTCGGACGAGCTCCAGCTGGCCGAGCCGGTCGAGCGAGCGGCTGATCGCCGCCTTCGAGACCTTGAGACCCGTAGCCAACCCTCTGACCGTATGTGGCGGAGAGGTGAGATAGACGGTCAGCAGCACGGCGATCTGGCGAGACGTCAGATCCGGACCGCCGCGCCTCAGGGATTCGACCAGCGCCGCGCGCCAAAGGTTGAGAGCCTGCGGTGCGGTGAGCGTCATCGCCGGCGACCCGCCCGAAAGGTCTAGAGCTTGGCCTTCAGGTCCGAGCCGCCCATCACCGAACGGTTCCAGGTCGGCACCACCACCAGCTCGTGAATCGCCACATGAGCCGGCGTCTCGGCGACGAAGCGGATGATGCGGCCGAGATCCTCCGGCTGCAGCATCCTCGCGCGCTCCTCCTGGCTCGGAGGGATCGGGCGCTTGTCGAGGATCGGCGTCGCCACCTCGCCCGGCGAGATCGCGCAGGCGCGGATGTTGTTGCCGCACTCTTCCTGGTTGATCGCCTCGGAGAAGGCGACCATCGCGTGCTTGGCGGCCGTGTAGGACATGCCGCTCACCTGTGAGACGCGCTTACCCGCGATCGAGGCGATGTTGATGATGAGGCCGTTCTTCTTCTTGCGCATGCCGGGCAGCACGATGCGCGCCGAGAAGAAGGCGCCGTTCAGGTTCATGTCGATCATCATCCGCCAGGACTCGGGCGTCAGCTCGTCGAACCTGCGGTTCGGGAGGTTGCCGCCGGCCGAGTTGACCAGGATGTCGACGATGCCGTGCTTCTTCTCGATCTCCGCATGTGCCGACGCGACGTCGGCCTCCCGGGTGATGTCGAGTGGAAGCGCGACAGCGCCTTTGATCCTTTTGGCCGCCGCCTCGATCACGTCGGCCCGCCGGCCCGACATGATGACGGTCGCGCCGCCGTCTGCGAGCGCCTCGGCGCCGGCCAGCCCGATGCCCGTGCCGGCCCCGTTGACCCACGCTATCTTTCCCTTGAGCGAATTCATCTCTCGCAAATCCTCTCTAGCGTCCGTAACGGTCGGCCAGCACCTGGAAGAGCCCGCGCACGCCAAGCGCCTCGCCGCCCTCGGGACGGCCGGGCTGCGACGTGGCATTCCAGGCGAAGGTGTCGACATGCGCCCAGGTGGTCTTCTTCGAGACGAAGCTTTCGAGGAAGAGGGCAGCGGTGACCGACCCGGCGAAGGGCGAGTTGCCGGTTGAGGAGATGTCCGCGACCTTGGACTCCAGCATCTTCCGATAGGGCTGCCAGAGCGGCATGCGGAAGATCGGATCCGACGCGCGGGTCGCCGCCTTCTCCCACTCGGCCGCGAACCTGTCGTCGTTGGTGAACATCGCCGGAAGCTGCGGGCCGAGCGCCACGCGCGCCGCACCGGTAAGGGTGGCGAAGTCGACGATCAGCTCGGGATTCTCCGAGTCCGCCTCGGCCAGCGCATCGCAGAGGATGATGCGGCCTTCGGCGTCGGTGTTGCCGATCTCGACCGTGAGGCCCTTGCGGGTGGTGATCACGTCGAGAGGCCGGAAGGCGTTGCCGGCGATCGCGTTCTCGACCGCCGGCACCATGACGCGCAGCCGGACCTTGAGGTTGGCCGACATGACCATGTCGGCGAGCGCCAGGACCGCGGCCGAGCCGCCCATGTCCTTCTTCATCATCAGCATCGAGCCCGACGGCTTGATGTCGAGGCCGCCCGAGTCGAAGCACACGCCCTTGCCGACCAGCGTCACCTTCGGATTGCGGGCCGAGCCCCAGACGATGTCGATCAGCCGCGGCTGGTTCGCCGCCGCACGGCCGACTGTGTGGATCGAAGGGTAGTTCCGCTTGAGCAGAGCGTCGCCGACGATGATCTCGGTCCGCGCCTTGTGACGCTTCGCCATCGCCCTCGCGGCCTCGGCGAGATGGCTCGGGCCCATGTCCTCGGCCGGCGTGTTGATCAGGTCGCGCGCCATGTAGATGGCGCGGGCCTGGGCCTCGACCTGGTCGCGATCGGCGCCGTCCGGCCACACCAGCTTGGCGGCGTCTCGCTTGGCCTTCTTGTAGCGCGTGAAGACATAGGCCCCCATCGCCCAGCCGAGCGCGACCCGCGTCGCGGCACCGTCGTCGAGGTCGGCATCGAGCCGATAGGTGCGGGCCGGCAGGGCCATCGGCAGGCCGCCGAGCGCGAAGACGTGGCCCGCCTGCTCGACGCCGACGGCGACGCGGGAGAGCCTGCCCTTCTCGTCGGGGATAAGGGCCTGGGTTCCGGGTTCGCCCGTGAAGTCGCTCTGCTCGAGCCAGGTGCGGCTGGCAGATGAAAGGCCCTTCGACCATTTGGGGAACCCGTCGCGCGTCACGGGCACGATCGGAACGGTGTCGACTCCGGCGCGCGGAGCGAAGCAGCTGAGCAAGGGTTATCTCCCGGAAGGGCGACGGCGGGCCTTCAGAATGGCAAGCGCGGGCCCGAAGGGGAAGAGGCGCGGTCGCGGCGCGGAACGAAACTTGCCGTGCTACCAGCCGTAAGGATTGCCGGGGGCCGTCGTGCCGCCGGTACTGGGGCGGCCGCGATAGATCTCGCGCGCGAAGGTCATCAAGTCCTTCTGCTCGAACTCGCCGGTGAGCGCGCAGGCGAAGCCGTCGATGTACCAGAACAGCGACAGCGTGCTGCCGTCCTGGACATAGCGATATGACGCGTCGCCGCCACCGGCCGCGACCGCGAAGAACAGCGTGAGGCGCTGTCCTCCGGCATTCTCGTACATGAACTGCGCCGCAGGCTTGCCGTCGGCGGGAAGCAGCCGTCCGCCGACGAGCTTGAACCCGGCATTGCCGAGCGCCGGCGGCTTGAGGTCCTTGCCGAGGCGGCGCGACAGCCACGTCGACATATGCGCCTCGTCCTCGGCCACGACCTCGACCGGATGGCGGACCTCGACCGTGTAGAGGCGGTGCGCATCGATCGCGTCGCGCGTGAAGGCGAGCTGCGTCGCCTCGGCGCCCGAGACGGCTCGGTTCAGCATCCAGCCGCTTGCGCCGCCGATGAAGAGGAGAAAGAGCGCGGCCGCGATCCGCATCGTCCAGGCGAGCGTGGCGGATGCCTGCCGCTCGGTCGCCTGGTTGAGGCGCGCCGGCACCGGCTCGGCCATGACCGGATCATAGAGCGCGTGAAGCGCCTCGCCGATCTCCCGGTAGTCGGCGACACGCCGCGCATCCTCCGGCTCGAGCGCGAGGTGGCGCTCGACCGCGGCGGCGGCCTCGGGTCCCAGCTCGCCGTCGAGATAGGCGTTCAGCTCCGCTTCGGTTGGGCGCGGAGGCGTCGTCACTTGATTCTCCGGAGCGGAGGGGCGGTCTCGCCCGCCATCGCCTGGCGCAGGCGCTCGCGGCCGCGGGCGAGCCGGGACATCACCGTGCCGATCGGCACGCCGAGAACGTCGGCCGTATCCTTGTAGCTCATGCCTTCGAGACCAACGAGCAGCAGCACATGGCGCTGGTCGTCGGGAAGGCGGTCGAGAGCCGCGGCCAGCTCGCCGAGCGCGATCCGGTCAGATTGCCGGGCCGGCTCGGCGAGCGGGCCGCTCGCCTCCAGCGGAACCTCAGGGGGCATTGAGGTCCGCCGGCGAGCCTGGTCGATGTGAAGGTTGTGCATGATGGTGAAAAGCCACCCTCTCAGCCCCTGTCCCCCGGGTCGGGGCTGCCACAGATGTCCTCGTCCGAGCGCGCGTTCGAGGCAGTCCTGGACCAGATCGTCGGCACGATCCGGATCGCGGAGCAGCGCCCGGGCGTAGCGGCGGAGCCCGGGGATATGGGACAGGAGCTCGGCTCGGCTCATCATGCCGATGCCATCCGCCCGTCCGCGGTTCCCCACTCGACCGACATCCGGCGCCCCCGCCTCGATGCACGCGACGGGGCAGCGAACCGCCCCCTCACACCCGTCAACGAGACCGGCCCCCGCCTATTCCAGGCGGAATGGATTTTTTTCGCGGCTGCGCCCGGGCGCCCGTGTATATGCTGCCGGAAGTTTCCAACTAGAAAGTCGGGTTTAGGGGAGTCGTCCATATGAATCTCAAGGACCTCAACGGCTGGTCGCTCGACCACCAGATGAAAGGCGTGCCGGGCAACATGAAGCCGACCCGGCTCGGCCGCACCGGCGACAAGCGCTGGAACATCCTGAAGGAGGACGTGCCGCTGCCGGCGGCCGTGCTGCTCGACTCGGCGCTCACCCAGAACAGCGCCTGGATGCGGCGCTTCCTGGAAGCGACCGGCGCCTATCTCGCCCCCCATGGCAAGACCACGATGAGCCCGCAGCTGTTCAAGCGCCAGCTCGACGACGGCGCCTGGGGCATCACGGTCGCCAACACCCACCAGCTCCAGGTCGCCCGCGACCACGGCGTCAAGCGCGTGATCATGGCCAACCAGCTCGTGGGCAAGCAGGCCATCCGCTACGTGATGAACGAGATCCGCAGCGACAAGAGCTTCGACTTCTACTGCCTGGTCGACTCGGTCGAGGGCGTGAAGCTGCTGGCCGATGCGGCGAAGAAGGAAAAGGTCGGGCGTCCGGTCCAGGTGCTGCTGGAAGGCGGCATCGCGGGCGGGCGTACCGGCGTACGCGACTTCAAGACCGCGATGAAGGTCGCCAATGCGATCGCGGCGGCCTCGCCGCATCTCGCGCTTCGCGGCATCGAAGGCTTCGAGGGCCTGATCCGCGAGAAGACTCCGAAGGAGACGCAGAAGAAGGTCGACGAGTTCCTGGGCTTCCTCGCCGACATCGCGGTCGAGGTCGGCAAGGCCGGCCTCTACGCCAAGGGCGAGGTGCTGCTCTCCGCCGGCGGCTCCTCCTTCTACGATCGCGTCGTGGAACGCTTTCGCAAGGCGAAGCTCGACCGCAAGGTCCGCATCGTCATCCGCTCGGGCTGCTACCTGACCCATGACGAGGCCGGCTACGCCAAGGCGTTCGAGGACGTGCTCAAGCGCTCGAAGGTCGCGCGCGACCTCGGCAAGGGCCTGCAGCCGGCGCTCGAGGTCTGGGCCTACGTCCAGTCTCGCCCCGAGCCGACGCGCGTGCTGGTCACCATGGGTCGACGCGATGCCGGCGCCGACTCCGGCTGGCCGACGCCGATCAAGTGGTTCCGCCCAGGCAAGCATTCGAAGCCGGCGGCGATGCCGGAGGGCCATGTCTGCGTCAACATGAACGACCAGCACGGCTACCTCGACGTGCCGGCGAACTCGCCGCTCAAGGTCGGCGATTTGATCGGCTTCGGCATCAATCATCCGTGCACGACCTTCGACAAGTGGCAGGTGATCCACGTCGTCGACGACAAGTACAAGGTGATCGAGAGCCTAAGGACGTTCTTCTAGGAACGCGAGGACGACGCCGGGGCCTCAGGCGAGACCCTGGCGTCCCATCTCCAGGAACTTGTCGCGCCGGCGCGCACGCAGGCTGCCGCCGTCGAGCGGCGTGAGCTTCCTCAGGGCCGCCTCGATACGGTCACCCAAGGCATCGAGCGCCTCTCCCGGCTGGCGATGGGCGCCTCCCAGCGGCTCCGGCACCACCTCGTCGATGACGCCGAGCTTCAGCAGGTCCTGCGCGGTCAGCCGCATCGCCTCGGCCGCGTCCTGTGCCTGCTCGGCCGAGCGCCAGAGGATCGAGGCGCAACCTTCCGGCGAGATCACCGAATAGACCGCGTGCTCCAACATGATCACGTGATTGCCCGACGCGATCGCGATCGCACCGCCCGATCCCCCTTCGCCGATCACGCAGGCGATCAGCGGCACCTTGAGACGAAGACAGGTTTCGATCGAGCGCGCGATCGCCTCGGCCTGGCCGCGGGCTTCGGCGTCGATGCCCGGATAGGCGCCGGCCGTGTCGACGAAGGTGATAACCGGAAGCCCGAAGCGATCCGCCATTTCCATCAGGCGCTGCGCCTTGCGGTAGCCCTCGGGCTTGGCCATGCCGAAGTTGTGGCGGACGCGCGCCTCGGTGGTGGCCCCCTTCTCGGTGCCGAGCACGACCGCCGAGAATCCGCGGAAGCGGCCGATGCCGCCCATCATCGCCTTGTCCTCGGCGAAGGCGCGGTCGCCGGCGAGCGGCGTGAAGTCCTCGACCAGGTGCTTGATCGCGTCGGACGCGTGCGGGCGGTCGGGATGGCGCGCCACCTGGACCTTCTGCCAGGGCGTCAGCTTCTGGTAGGTCTGGCGGAGCTGGCGCTCGATCTTCGCCTGGAGCTTCGCGACCTCCTCGGCGATGTTCACGCCGCCGCCGTCGCTCAGGTGGCGAAGCTCCTCGATCTTGCCTTCAAGCTCGGCGATCGGCTTCTCGAATTCGAGGGGCTGCTTCATCCGTGGATCCCTGGGGCCCGGCCCGGATAAGGGCTTAGGCCGGCAAAGTCAATTAACGCCGCCGACGGGCGAGCGGGTGCCGCTCCGAGACCAGGCGGCCGAGCCGGTCCTGGGCGACGTGGGTATAGATCTGGGTCGTCGCGATATCGGCGTGTCCCAGCATCTGCTGGACGCTTCGAAGGTCGGCCCCATGGTCGATCAGATGGGTGGCGAAGGCGTGCCGGAGCACATGCGGCGAGAGCCTTCGGGGATCGATCCCGACTTCCGCAGCCAGCTCCTTCAGCGACTGGGCGAAGCGCTGCCGGGTCAGGTGGCCTGAATCGCCCCTAGACGGAAAGAGCCAGGGCGACGCCTTGAGCTTCGGCTGGGCGTCGCGCTCGGCACGATAGGCCGCAACCGCTTCGACCGAGGCCCTGGTCAAGGGCACCAGCCGTTCCTTGTCTCCCTTGCCGCGAACCAGCAGCACCGGCGCGTCGCGCTTGAGGGCCGTGACCGGCAGCCCGACCAGCTCGGACACGCGAAGCCCGGTCCCGTAGATCAGCTCCAGCAGCGCCACCAGTCTACGGCCCTCGAAACCGCCGCGCGCGCCCGCTGCGTCGAGCAGCTGCTTCACTTCCGCCTCGCTGAGCACCTTCGGCAACGGCCGGCCCAGCTTCGGGGAATCGAGGATGCTCGTTGGATCGTCGGCGCGCACGCCTTCGTCCAGGAGGAAGCGGTGGAACTGGCGCAGCGCCGAGAGGCGGCGTGCCTGGGTGCGCGCCGACATACCGGCGCCATCCAGCCCCGCCAGGTAGGCGCGCAGGTCGTCGGTGGAGGCCGACGACGCGCTCTTCCCGCGTTTACGCGCGTGCGCGGCGAAGTCCTCGAGATCACGACGGTATGCTGCGAGCGTGTTGGTCGCGGCCCCGCGCTCGGCTGCCATCATCTCGAGGAACGAGCCGATGTGGCGGTCGCGGCTCACAACCCGGAAGCGACCGCCGCCTCGACCGCGAGCGCGCGGGCGTCGGCGGTCATGCCGAGCTGGGCCAGCCCTGCCACGACCGGCGCCAGCACCGGCGGCGGCAGGTCTGCCAGGCGCGTTTCGCCGAGGGCCAGCGCCGCGAAGGCAATCCCTTCGCCGATACGCCCCTTGGAGGCGGCCTCGGCCAGCGACGGCAGGAGGGCCGGCGAAGGCATCGCCACCGGCCGGCGATCGCCGTCGGCGACGAGATCGCGCCAGAGCCGGCCGTCGATCGGCTCGCCCGTCGCCTCCATCAGCGCCAGCAGGCGCGCGACCCGCGTCGCCTCTTCCGGCTGCGCCTTGGCGCGGTTGATCCAGGCCTCCAGCCTTCCCTCGCGCCAGGGCTCCAGCGCATCGCCGCCTGCAAGGCGCGCCAACGCCCAGAGGCGATCGGCGGCGGCGCGCCCGGCATCGTCGCGCGGCGCCTCGATCATCTGCATCCAGGCGCGCGCCGCCTCGATACGCCCGACGACCACCAGCGCCCTGGTCGCCGCCGGCGCGAACCAGTTGAGATCGACCGACGGCGGGATCGCCTCGATCGCCTGGGCGTAGAGCCTGGCTTCGGCAGCGTAGACGTTGTTCTTGGCGCCGAGCGCCAGGGCCTTGTCGATCACCTGCGCGCGCGCGAGCGAGGTCTGCTGGCGATCGAGGGCGCGCCTGAGAATGGCCCGCCCTCGTGCGCTCGAGTCGGCCTCGGCGCGCGTCAACGGATTGTCCAGAAGCTCGGCCGGCAGATCTGTTTCCTGGATGACCTTGGTCCGCTGCGCGACCGTCCAGACGCCCGACGCCTCGAGGCGCTCGGAAAGGGCAAGCCGCATGCCGGACTCGGTCGAGGGCGAGTCGGCGAGCGGCCACCAGATGGCCGGCACCCGCACGGTCGTCGCGTCCGCCGGCGCCGGCTGCTTCGCCGCGCGCAGCAGCGCGAGATCGATCGGCCGCAGATCTTTTGCGCCGGGAAGCTTCGGCTTGGTGCCGCCGATCAGCGCCTCCATCAGCGTGTCGTAGGTCGGATCGGGCTTGAACCCCTGCTCGGACAGAAGGCGCAGCGACAGCTCCGCCTTGCCGCCGTCGCCGGCGAGCGCGAGGCAGAATGCCTGGCCGCGCTGCGCGCTTTCCGTCTGGCTGACGCCGAGCGCGCGGCGGACCTCGGCGCAGGCGCCATTGGAATCGAACAGGAGATACGCGGTATCGAGCCTGAGGCGCATCAGGGTCGGGTCGGTCAACCTGGGCGGTGCGCCCTTGAGCAGCCGGTCGAGCGCCGCGACCTCGCCCATCGCCGCCAGCTTCTCGGCTCGAAGGACAAGCAGCTTCGGCTCGGCCGCGGGACCTTCCGGCAGCAGTGCCGGCGACAGCAGCAGGCGCCGCACCAGGTCACGCGCCACCCGCGATTCCGGCAAAGCCGGCAGCAATCCGATCAGGCGCTCGGCGAGTGGCCTCGGCGTCCCCTGCCACAGCGTCGTCGGCAGCGCGCCTTCCGCGGCGCTCAGCACGCCCATCGCGTCGGCATCGATCGCCTGCAGCGTGTCGACCTGGATACCGGGCGACGCCGGTGCGGTGGTCTGGGCCGGCGCGGCCTCCTCCGACTCGGCCGGCTTCGGCTCCTCGCTCGGCTTGGCCTCGTTAGCCGTCGGCGCAGGCCGCACGGGAACCAAACGGATCGGACCCGAGCCCTGAGCGAAGGCCGGCGCCGACACGAGGCTCGTCAGGAGCCCTGCGGCGAGGACGAGCCTAGCGGCCGAACTTGTCATTCGGGATCACCCGTTCGACCGTCGTCGACGGTGCCGGGATGTTCCAAGTTGCGAGGAAAACCAGAACGCCGGCCAGCGCGATCAGGACGCAGAGGCCGACGACGAGACCGATATGCGACTTCACCGCTTTGCCTTCCGCCATCCGAGTGGTCTGCCCCCCGATCCCTCGCCAGCCGCGGCCGCGGCTGGTCACCGCTTCCTTGATAGCCTATACCTCGCCCGGACGACAGGCCGAGACAGGCATGTTACATTTTAATCATGGCGACTCTGCGGCACCGGTGGTGCGCGACCCACTGACCTCCGCGGGCGCCGGCTTCCGGCCGAGCCGCCCTGTGGTCCTGGTCGGCCTGATGGGAGCCGGGAAGACGTCGATCGGCCGCCGCCTGGCGCAGCGCCTGGGCCTCGCCTTCGTCGATTCCGACCACGAGATCGAAACCGCCGCCGGTTGCACCATCGAGACGATTTTCGAAATGTATGGCGAAAGAGCCTTCCGTGACTGCGAGCGCCGCGTGATCGGCCGCCTCCTCGACGAGCCGGTCCAGGTCATCGCCACCGGCGGCGGCGCCTTCATGGACGCAGAGACCCGTGCCACCGTGAAGGCACGCGGCCATTCTGTCTGGCTCCGCGCCGACCTGGACCTCCTGCTCCATCGCGTCGCCCGCCGCGCCAACCGGCCGCTTCTGAAGCGAGGCGATCCGCGCGAGATCCTTGCCGGCCTCATGGCACAGCGATATCCGATCTATGCCGAAGCCGACGCGACCGTCGACACCAAGGACGCGCCGCCCGACGTCACGGTCGATGCGGTGATCGCCGCCCTGCAGGGATTGGCGGCGGCTGCGGAGCCGGTGTCCGCGCCATGAACGGCGACAGCCACAGTACGACCGAGCAGGTCGACGTCGCGCTCGGCGACCGCAGCTACAAGATCATGGTCGGCCCCGGTCTGCTTGATCAGGCCGGCGCGCTCATGCGCCCGGTCCTGGCGCAGCGTCGCGTCGTCGTCGTCACCGACGCGACCGTCGCGAAGCTTCATCTCGAGCGCCTCAACGCCGCGCTCGGCCGCGCCGAGATCGCCCGCGACGCCATCGTGATGCCGCCGGGCGAGGGCACCAAGGATTTCGCCCACCTGCAGGAACTCGCCGACGGGCTGCTCGACCGCCGGATCGAGCGCCGCACGATGCTGGTGGCACTCGGCGGCGGCGTCATCGGGGATCTGACCGGCGTCGCCGCGGCGCTGGTGCTGCGCGGCATCGATTTCGTGCAGGTCCCGACCACGCTCCTCTCCCAGGTCGACAGCTCGGTCGGCGGCAAGACCGGCATCAATACGCGCCACGGCAAGAACCTGATCGGCGCCTTCCACCAGCCGAAGCTTGTGCTGGCCGACACCTCGGTGCTCGACACGCTGCCTCGGCGCGAGCTGCTCGCGGGATACGCCGAGGTCGTGAAGTACGGACTGCTCGGCGATCGCGACTTCTTCGAGTGGCTGGAAACGCACGCGTCCGCCGTGATCAGCCGCGACGGACCCGAGCGGCGCCACGCGGTCGCGCATTCGTGCCGGATGAAGGCGCGCATCGTCGCGGCCGACGAGCGCGAGACGGGCGACCGCGCGCTGCTCAACCTCGGCCACACCTTCGGCCATTCATTCGAGGCCGAGCTCGGCTACGGCTCCGAGATGCTCCATGGCGAGGCGGTCGCGATCGGCATGCGTCTCGCCTTCGATCTGTCGGCGCGCCTCGGTCTCTGCCCGCCCGAGGACGCAGCGCGCGTCCGCCGTCACCTGACGCAGATCGGATTGCCCGCCGGACTCGCCGGCCGCACCTGGCCGCCCGAGCGCCTCCTGGATCACATGGGGCGCGACAAGAAGGTGGTCGATGGCAAGCTGACGTTCATCCTTGTCCGCGGCATCGGCAAGGCGTTCATCAGCCGCGACGTGGTCGGCGACGACGTGAAGGCGGTGCTCGCCGCCGCGCTCGCCGCCTAAAATCCGCCATGCCGTTCCTCTCCGGCCTCTCCGAGCTGTGGGCGACGGTCGTGGTGATCGCGATCCTGCTGATCGTCTCCGCCTTCTTTTCGATGGCCGAAACGGCGATGACCGCGGCTTCGCGCCCGAGGCTCCATGCGCTCGCCCGCCAGGGTTCTCGCCGTGCCCGCATCGTCAACGAGATCCGCGCCCAGTCCGAGCGGCTGATCGGCACGGTCCTGGTCGGCAACAACCTGGTCAACATCCTGGCGTCGGCGCTGGCGACCAGCGCCCTGATCGCGAGCTTCGGCGAGGTCGGCGTCGCCTACGCGACCGCGGCCATGACGGTGCTGGTACTGGTCTTCGCAGAGATCCTGCCGAAGACCTACGCGCTCAACAACCCGGACCGGGTCGCGGTCGTCCTGGCGCCGGCTCTCCGGCCGATGATCGCGCTGCTCACACCGGTCACCCGCACCTTCGCCGTCGTCGTCCGGGCGGTGCTCCGGCTTTTCGGCGTCAAGGTCAAGGCGGAGCTGGGGACGGCCGAGAGCGTGCAGGAGCTCCGCGGCGCGATCGAACTGCACAAGGGACCGGAGCCCGAGATCAAGGAAGAGCGCAAGATGCTCCGCTCCATCCTCGACCTCGACGACGTCGAGGTCGGCCAGATCATGATCCACCGCAAGAACGTGATCATGCTCGACGTCGACCGTCCGGCGAACGAGATCGAGGCACAGGTGCTGGCGAGCCCGTACACGCGCCTCCCCCTCTACCGCGACGAGCCGGACAACGTCGTCGGCGTGCTGCACGCGAAGGCCTTGCTGCGCGCGCTTCAGGCGGTTGGCGGCGACGTCACCAAGGTCGACATCCTGGCGATCGCGGCGAAGCCCTGGTTCATCCCCGACACGACCTCGCTGCTCGAGCAGCTCCGGACCTTTCGCGAACGCCGCGAGCACTTCGCGCTCGTCGTCGACGAGTACGGCACGCTGATGGGCATCGTCACGCTCGAGGATATCCTCGAGGAGATCGTCGGCGACATATTCGACGAGCACCAGGCCGTCGTCGTCGGCGTACGCGCCCAGCCGGACGGATCGTACCTAGTCGACGGCTCGGTGCCGATCCGCGACCTCAATCGCGAGTTCGACTGGGAGCTGCCGGACGGCGAAGCGTCCACCATCGCCGGCCTGGTGCTCAATGAGGCGCGCCGCATTCCTGAGGTCGGGCAGCAATTCACCTTCCATCGCTTCCGCTTCTCGGTCCTGCGCCGCCAGCGCAATCAGATCACTCTCCTGCGTGTGGCGCCGCCCAAGCGCGTGACGGCCGAGCAGGCTGCCTAAAGTCAAGCCGTTTATCCGCCGCTCATCGAATGTCGTAGGTAAATCACTGGCCTACGCTCCCCCTTGCCAGTCAGATTTCCCGCTGGCCACAATACTTGAACGGCCGGCGCTTCCGACCGGCCGGCAACGGCTAAGGGAGGCAAACGATGGCGAGCACCCAAAGTCCCAGATGCGCCGTACTGGTCGGCCCGTATCTCGCGGGCAAGACCACGTTGTTCGAGGCCCTGCTCCATGCGTCCGGCTCGATCCCGAAGCGAGGCTCCGTCAAGGACGGTACCAGCGTCGGGGATGCCTCGCCGGATGCGCGCGCCCGTCACATGAGCATCGAGATGTCGGCTGCCTCCGGCGCCTATCTCGACGACCCCTGGACATTCATCGACACGCCCGGCTCGATCGAGCTGACTCAGGAAGCGCGCAACGCGCTGATGGCCGCCGACGTCGCGATCGTCGTGATCGAGCCGGTCGCCGAGCGCGTGCAGACCGCGGCTCCGATCTTCCGCTTCATCGACGAGCACGCGATCCCGCACATGGTGTTCGTCAACAAGATGGACGGCGCGTCCCAATCGCCGAAGGACATCCTCGCCGCGCTCCAGGAGATCTCAGAGCGGCCGCTGGTGCTTCGCCAGGTCCCGATCCGGGAGGGCGAAACCGTCACGGGCTATATCGATCTCGTGAGCGAGCGCGCCTATCGCTACAAGCCCGGCCAGGCCTCGGACCTGATCAAGATTCCGGATTCGCTCGCCACCGACGAGCAGGTCGCACGCACGGAGATGCTCGAGGCGCTCGCCGACTTCGACGACAAGCTGCTGGAGAAGCTGCTCGAGGACGTCGTCCCCTCGCCGAAGGAGATCTACCAGGAGCTCTCGAAGGATTTGCGCGAGGACCGCGTCGTGCCGGTGTTCTTCGGCGCCGCCGAGAAGGACCACGGCGTCCGCCGCCTCCTGAAGGCGTTGCGCCACGAGACGCCGACGCACCAGGTGGCGGCCGCACGTCGCGGACTGCCGTCCGACGGCGAGGCCGTGGCCGAGGTGTTCAAGACCGTCCATGTCGCCGGAACCGGCAAGCTCAGCTACGTCCGCGTCTGGCGCGGATCGATCAAGGACGGCCAGTCGCTCGGCGGCCACCGCATCTCCGGCATCCTGAGGCCGCTCGGCGCTCAACTTGCGAAGGCCGCCGAAGCCAAGGCCGGCGACGTCGTCGCCTTGGGGCGCATGGATGCGGTCAAGACCGGCGACGTGCTGACGCCGTCGGGCCAGCGCCCCGCCAGCTTCCGCCCCTTCCCGCCGCCACTTGCACCGGTCTTCGCTCTCTCGATTCACGCCGACAACCGCAACGACGAGGTCAAGCTCTCGGGCGCGATCCAGCGCATGCTGGAGGAAGACCCCTCCCTCTCCCTCGATCATGACGCCGATCTCGGACAGCTCGTGCTTGCCGGCCAGGGCGACATCCACCTGCAGATCGCGCTCGATCGGCTGCGCCAGCGCAACAACCTGAAGATCAGCGCGACGCGGCCGAAGATCCCCTATCGCGAGACCATCCGGAAGTCGGCGAAGCAGCACGGTCGGCACAAGCGCCAGACCGGCGGGCACGGCCAGTTCGGCGACGTGCATATCGAGATTCATCCGCAGCCGCGCGGACAGGGCTTCGCCTTCGTCGACAAGATCGTCGGCGGCGCGATCCCCCGACAGTGGATCCCGTCGGTAGAGGAAGGCGTGCGCGAATTCCTGAATCGCGGCGTGCTGGGGTTCCGCGTCGTCGACGTCTCGGTGACGCTGACCGACGGTCAGTACCATCAGGTCGACTCCTCCGATGCCGCGTTCAAGACCGCCGGTCGCCTCGCGATCAGCGAAGGCCTGCCGAAGTGCGATCCCGTGCTGCTGGAGCCGATCGTTCATGTCACCATCTCCGTGCCGAACGAGCACACGGCAAAGGTACAGCGCGTCATCACCGGCCGGCGCGGCCAGATCCTGGGCTACGACGCGAAGCCCGGGTGGAAGGGATGGGACGAGGTCTCGGCGCACATGCCGCAGTCCGAGATCCATGACCTGATCATCGAGCTGCGCTCGCTCACTCTCGGCGTCGCGACATACGCCTGGAGGTTCGACCACCTGGCCGAGCTCACCGGGCGCCTCGCCGACAAGGTGATCGAGGAGAACGGCGGCCGCCACACGACCGCCGCCGCGAGCTAGCGCTCTCCCTTTAGGTGGCGGGCGAAGAACGCCCGCACCTGACGCCGCGCGTCTTCCCAGGCCTCGGCCTGGCTGCCCGTCGTCGCGCCCTTGCCGGTCGGCGAGTAGGCGTTGTTGCGGTTCGGGTTGAAGAAGACGCGATTGGCGCTGTCGAACGAGTGATGCGCCCCGGGATAGACCTTGATCTCGACCGGGAAACCCCGGGCCCGCGCCGCTTCCGCCAGCCGCACGCACGGCTCGGCCGGCGTCCAGTCGTCGGCGTCGCCGGCAAGGATCAGGAGCGGAGCGATCGGCTTGTAGGCGCCGGCATAGCCGGTGACGGGGCCGCGGTTGCCCGTCTCGCGTGTCACGGTCCAGGCGCCGTAGCGCTGGCCGCAGGACGGATAGAGAGCGATGCCGGCCGCGAAGCCGTCGCGCTTGGCCAGCGCCAGCTGGGTTCGTGCGTCACCCGGATCGACCATGCTGGCGAGCGTCGACGAGCCGCCATGCGAACCGCCCATGATGCCGACGTGCCGGCCGTCGACCTCGGGCAGCGTGCGGAGGAATGCGAGCGCGCCGTAGGCATCTCCGATCCGCAGATAGTGGTTCGCGGTACGGCTCCGCTCCGGTGCCTCGGTGCAGACACCGTTCGGAAGGCCGCGCGGCGAAAAGGAGTCGGCCATCAGCACGACATACCCCTGCGCCACCAGCTCCTCGCCCCATCGACGGGGAGCACCGCTCGACCGGGGGCCAAGTCCGCTGCAGTCGTGCATGATCACGATCGCCGGGAACGGCCCGCCGCCACTCGGCGTCAGCAGGGTCGCCGGCAGTTGCAGGGAAGCACCGACCGCCGAGATCTCGACCGCCCTCTCCTCAGCCGAGGCAGCGCCGCCGAAAAGCAGCGCCGAGACGAGCAGCAGGCGGAACATGGACATGACCATCCAACGCCTGAACGCGGCCGGAGACCGCTTCCTGCGATGGAAATAGGCGGCAGGGGTCAGGTCAGGATGTTGAGGTAGCTGCCGCGCGGCGCCGCGAGATTGATCAGCCCCTGGGCGATCATCTTGAACATCCGCATGATCTGGCCGTCGATTTCATCGTCGCTGACGGCGGTCCTGAGCCGCTGGACGAGGCCCGGACGCTGCTGCTGGGGCTGAGCCGCATCGGTCGCTGCCGCCCGGCCCGGCTCGGCGCGACCAGCCGGCGGCGGCAGCAGACGTCGCTGGGGCGGCGAACCTACACGGGGCGGGGTCGGGTTGACGGCCATGACGGCTATTTATGCCACGGCCTTCTTGACCGCAACAGCCGGGGCCTTCGTCACCGGCACGGGGCCCGGCCTGTCTGGCCGACGGCTCGCCAGCACGGCAAGCAGCACCTTCGGGTCCAGGCTACGCCAGAGAACCATTGGGGCTCCGATCCCTCGCAGCTGCGAGTCGCTCGCAGAACTTCCTGGAGATTGGTCGGTCGCCATCGCTTTGTCAATGCGACTGACTTGCATGAACAAGCCTGCGGACTATTGGAAGTCGGCAGGCGTCAGGATCCGCACAAACTCGCTCTCGACCGCCGACGCAAAGGCACGGCGCGAATAGGCAGATGCGGCGCGCGCGCGCGCGAGGCGCCCCCGACGCGCAAGTTCGGCATCCGGCAGGTCAAGCGTTCGGCGTACCCCGCGCTCGACCGCCTCGACGGTGTCGCCCTCGATCACCGTGCCGATCTCCTCATCGAGGTCTACCCCGCAGTCCCGGGTCAGGATCGGAACCAGGCCTTGCTGCATGCCGGTGATGCATGCGGGTGAGACGCCTTCGCTGCAGGAGGTGCCGAGGAAGGCGACGCAGCGGCCAGAGATTTCCTGGAAGCGGCGGGAGGCCGGGAACATGAACCCGTGCAGGCGGATGTTTCCCGCTCTCCTTATCGCCTCTTCGTAGATCGCGAGAAAATCCCGCTCGCCGCAGGCCTGGCTCACGACCTCGAGCGTCCAATCGGGATTTCTGAGGAAGGCCTCGACCGCCAGATCCAGGCCCTTGTGCACGGCGCCGATGCCGAAATGCCAAAGAACGTGGCGCGACCGCCGGCGATCGAAGCCCTCGTTCATCGAAAGCGCATCGACGGCGCCGGAAACCGGGATCAGGTTCGTCTTGGCCTGGATCGCCGGCGCATATGTGGAGCGGGTATGCGCGTTCCCGTGGAGAAGGCAGTGGTCCGCGAGAGCCAGGGCCTTGAGCTCGCGCTCGGCATGTTCGATCTGCCGGCGAGGTGCACAGATCCCGCCCCGACGCGCTGCCAGCGCGGCGAGGCGTTCGCGTTCGCGCCGGTTCTGGTAGTCGGGACTGCTGCCGGTCAGCAGCATGATCTTCCGTGCCTTCGGGGAAAGCCGGTGCGCGATCCGATCCAAGCCGTCGTGCAGACAGAACACCACGTCATAGATGTCGAGTTCGACCGGGAATGGCCCGCCGAAGTCGACTGCGTCGACGACATAGCCGAGACGGACCAGCAAACGTGCGATGCAACGACTTTCCCAGCGGTTGGTATGAGCCGCGAACGTCGGATGACCAACTGGCAGGAGGACGCCTTCGTTGTAGTAGGCGAACAGCGCATGGCCGCGGAGGGGTCGCCCGGCCGGCGTGATGCGCAGAACGTTTTCGCGCCGGCGGATCTCGACCGCGCCTGCATCATCGAGCACGAGCCGGACCCCATCGACCTGCGTCGCCAGAAGGACGATGACCGCGAGCGCGGTGCGGCTGGCGTAGTCGCCCGGATCGACGGCGAGCGCTGCCCTGAAGGACTTGTCCGCGGCGTCGAGGGCGCCTGCGGCAATCGCCCCCACTCCTCGACGGAACAAGCCCTCGCCGATTTCGGGACTTGCCGGATGCGCCGGCAGGTCTCCTCCTTCCGCGCGCAGCGACGTCTCCATCACGCGCGCCAGAAGGTTCATCATGTCGAGCCTGTCGGGCCGACCAAGAAGGGCTCGCCGCAACGCGAGCGCAGCGGCAGGCAGCTCGCCCCGACCGATCAGCCGCTCGATGTTCTGCGCGTCGACCATGCGCTCTTCATCGGTGATCCCGATCGGCAATGCAATCCGGACATCCGCGGCCGGCTTTCCTCTTGCACGGACCGGGGACGCGTCCTAGGTCCAGTCCATGGACACGGTTACACTCGCCCTGTGGGCAGCGAATCTGGCCCGGCCGCTCGGATCGCTCGCCGAGTGGATCGAGCTTGCCGAAAGCAAGATCGCCGAAGCCGACGCCTCCGGTGCCGATCTCCTGATGCTGCCGGAATGGATGTCGTCCCACTGGCTCTCCTACATGCCGGCCGGCCTGACACGGGACCGCGAGGTCGCCTGGATGGCCGAGCAGGCGAAGCTGGCCCTTCCGCAACTCGCCCGCATCGTCGCTGGAAGGAAGCTGACCCTGCTTGCGGGATCGATGCCGGCAGCCGTTCCCGGGGGCTGGGTCAACCGCGCCTCCCTTCTGATGCCGAACGGCACCGAGGCGCATCAGGACAAGCTCTGTCTCACGCCGTTCGAGAAGCGGCCGGAGGCGTGGCTCATGCAGCCCGGTCGCCGCTTCGCCACCTTCGACTGGCGTGGGCTCCGCATCGCGGTCGTCATCTGCCTCGACATCGAGCAGCCGGCGCTTGCCGCCCGACTGCAAGGCCTCGATCTGGATCTGGTGCTGGTCCCGTCGATGACCGAGCTCGAGTCGGGATATCGCCGCGTCTTCGATTGCGCCAAGGCGCGCGCGATCGAGCTCCTCTGCCCGGTCGCCGCGGTCGGCCTGGTCGGAAGCCAGGTGCTGCGCGGCGTGGCCGAGCCCTCGACCTCGGGCGCCGCGGTCTACCTACCCTGCGAGCCCGGCCTCGGCTCTAACGGCATCCGTGCCGAGATCCCGATGCTGAAGGAAGCCGATGGCGACGGCCCGCTGCTGATCGCCCGCGACGTGCCTGTCGGCGCCTGCCGCGCGCTGCGCCGGAGCGGTGCGGAAGCCTGGCCCGGCGCCTGGGGCGCCGACCACGTGACCCTGGAGCATGTGCGGCTGGACGCAGGCCAGATCGCCGTCTAGGTTCGGCCCCCATGCGCATCCTCGTGGTCCAGCACGACAAGGAAGACCCGGCAGGTGTGGTCGGCGAGGCGATCGCCGCCCGCGGCGCCACGCTCGTGCCCACCCTGCCCCACGAGGGCGGAAGCTTCCCGGACGGACCGGAGGGCTTCGACGGGCTCGTCCTGATGGGCGGCCCGATGTGCGCCGCCGACGACGCCGGCTATCCGTACTACCCGCGCCTTCACAAGATGGTCCGGCGCTTCCACGACAGCGGCCGGCCGGTGCTCGGCATCTGCCTAGGCTCGCAGATCATCGCGCGCAGCTTCGGCAAGCCCGTCTACCGCAACAAGGCAGACGAGATCGGTTTCTGCAAGGTCGACCTGACCGAGGCCGGCCGCGCCGATCCGATGTTCGCCGGGCTCGGCGACGCGGTGCGTCCGATGCAGTGGCACGAGGACACCTTCGACCTTCCCGACGAGGCGGTCCGCCTGGCGACCAACGAGGCGGCGACCAACCAGGCCTACCGGATCGGCCGCACGACCTACGCCTTCCAGTTCCATCCGGAAGTCGATGCCGGCATGGTCCGCACCTGGGCCAAGAGCGCCAAGGCCGATGCGGCACTGACCGCGCGTCTCGAAGCCGAGATGAAGGACCATCTCGCCGCCGCCGAGCGTCTCGGCCGCACCATCGGCGACCGCTGGGTCGACCTGTTCGAGCGACACGGGCAGCGGTCGGCCGCCTGATCCTTAAAGGCCGCCGTCCGCCTCGTCGTTCGCTCTTCAAGCTTTCCATTCTTCGAGAGACATCACGTGTCCAAGCCACAGCCTGCCCGCGGCATGCGGGACATACTGCCCAGCGAAGCGGCGATCCGCGACTGGGTGCAATCCAGGATCCTCGCGACGTACCGACGTTTCGGCTACACGCGCATCGAGACGCCGGCGCTGGAGAACCTCCAGCTGCTGACCGGCGACGACGGCGGCGAGAACGCCAAGCTCGTCTTCAAGGTGATGAAAAGAGGCGAGTCCTTCGCCGAGGCTTTCGTCAAGGATGTGAAGAGCGAGAATGATCTCGCCGATCTCGGGCTCCGCTTCGATCTCACGGTGCCGCTGGTCCGCTTCTTCACCTCGAACCGCGCGCAGCTGCCGCGCGTGTTCAAGGCGATCCAGATCGGTCCCGTCTGGCGTGCGGAGCGGCCGCAGAAGGGCCGCTTCCGCCAGTTCACGCAGTGCGACATCGACATCATCGGGCTCGAGGAGGGTCTGGCCGAGGCGGAACTCCTGGTCGGGTCGGCTGAGGCCCTTCTCTCGATCGGCTTCGAAGGCTTTACCATCCGTTTCAACGACCGGCGCATCCTGACCGCGATCGCGAATGCAGCCGGCGTCGAGCCTGCGCGGCATAACGCGGTCTTCATCACGCTCGACAAGCTGGACAAGATCGGCGTCGACGGCGTGAAAAAGGAACTCGGCGCACAGGGCTTCACCGACTCGCAGATCGACCGCCTGTCCAAGATGCTGGACGGTGTCGACGGCATCTCGGTCGAGGACTTTGCCACGCGGCTCGGCGACAGCCTCCCGGCCGATGTGGTGAAGCTCGCGCGCGACGTGCTGGACTCGGTCAACGTCGATGCTGCAGGCCGCTATGCGGCGCGCTTCGATCCGACCCTGGTGCGCGGCATGGGCTACTACACCGGCCCGGTGTTCGAGATCGCTCAGCCGGGATACGACTTCTCGATCGCCGGCGGCGGGCGATACGACAAGATGGTCGGCAAGCTCTCGGGCGAAGAGGCGCCGGCCTGCGGCTTCTCGATCGGCTTCGAGCGCGTCGTCACCATCCTCCTGGACAAGAAGTTCGTGCCGCCGGCCGAGGCGAAGCTGACGGCGCTCCTGGTACCGGAGGGCACGCCGCTCGGCCGCGCCCTTTCCGCCTCCCAGGCGCTCCGCCAGGCGGGCGTGGCCCCGTCCCTCTTCCCGCTCGAGAAGAAGCTGGGGCGTCAGCTCGAAGGCCTCCAGGCCTCCGGCTTCACGCACTACGCGACCCTGGACGGCGACGGCCAGCCGACGATCAAGGAGATGAGGGCGCCGGCCCGCCCGTAAGGCGGCGCCCGCCCGACTTCGGATACGACCCGCCCGGCGCCTTGAGGTGCCGGGCGAGGCCGATCACGGCAATTCCCAAGGCTTTCAGCATCCGGCGCATCTCGGCGCTCCGGAGCCTGTGCGCGTGGGCGGCAAAAGCCGGGATCTCGTTCCAATCGATACGGGGCGAGGCTGGGGACCGCATGGGGAAACTCCAGGTGATCCCAGATAGATAGATTATTCCTTTAAGACAACAATTGATGCTAAAATCACATCATTTATGATTTTAGTTCATGAATAACACGCTCGGAGACCTTCAGACGTTCGCCCGAGCCGCCGAACTCGGGAGCCTGACCCGGGCTGCCCAGGCGCTCGGCCTGACTCCGTCGGCGGTCAGCCGGAGCCTGCAGCGCCTCGAGGAGCGCCTGCATACCCGCCTCCTCTATCGGACCACCCGCAACGTCTCGCTGACCGAAGAAGGCACCCGCTTTCATGCGCGCCTCCTCCAGCTCTTCAGCGATCTCGAGGAAGCCGAGGCGGAGGCTCGCGGCCAGCCGGGCTATGTCTCGGGCACGCTCAGGATCAGCACCTTCACCGCTTTCGGTCCGCACCAGCTCCTTCATCTGTTGCCCGAGTTCACCCGTCGTCACCCCGCGCTCAAGATCGACCTCGATTTCTCCGACCGTCGCATCGATCTCGTCGCCGAGGGCATCGACGTCGCGATCCGGCTCGGAACGCTCGGCGACTCCTCGCTCATGGCACGCAAGATCGCCTGGACCACGCGCGTCGTCTGCGCCTCTCCTGCCTACATCGCCCGCAAGGGCATGCCGAAGGTGCCGGCGGACCTGGCCGCGCACGACTGCCTCGCCTTCCGCGATCCCGGCCTCGCCCACCTCAACGACTGGCCGTTCGACACGCCGTCGGGCCGCATCGCCGTGCCGGTCTCCGGGCCGATCATCGCGGGCGATGGCGATACCGTCTTCAAGCTCGCGGAAGCCGGGCTCGGCATCGGCCGCCTCTCGCGCTTCGTCGCGGACGCGGGCTTGCGAGAGGGCCGGCTGGTTCCGCTGCTGTCGGCGTTCGAGACGCAGGATCAGACGCCGCTCCATGTGGTCTATCCTCATCGGAAGCACCTGCCGCCGAAGGTTTCCGTCTTCATCGACTTCCTGGCGGAGAGCTTCGGCGCGGTGCCACCCTGGGAAAGGCGCGTATGATGGCCGCCTTCGTCTCCTTCCTGCCGCTGATCGTGCTGATGATCGCGTCCCGCCTGCTGCCGCGCCGGATCGCGCTGCTGGCGAGCTTGGGAATCGCCATCCTGACTTTGGTGCCCTGGCTCCTCGGCAGCGGCACGCCGAAGCAGTTCAGCCTGGTGCTGGCGATGCTGATCGCCGCGAACGTCGTCTGGAACTTCGCGCACGAGACGTCGGCCGAACGCTGGTCGGGCGTGCTGATCTCGGGCGGCATCGCCGTCTACGCTCTTGCGACGCTCGCGCTAGGCCACCCCTTCGCCGAGCAATGGGCGCACGAGCGGGTGCCGGAGCAGTTCTGGACAAACCCGACGACGATCCACATCGTCACCGCGATCACCTGGGTCTGGGCCGCGATCTACGTGGTGCTCTTCGCGCTGGGCTTCCCGCGCGAGCGTTGGATGCCCTCTCCGCGGACGCGCAGCCTCATATCCATCGTGCTGGTCGTCGCCGGCATCGCCTTCACGAGCTGGTATCCAGGATTCGTCGCGGGCGGTCCCCGCTGACTACTTGCCCTCGCGGCGCCAGGCGACCATCGCCATGCCGAGGGCCATCGCCAGCACCATGAGCGCCGGCATCAGCGACACCTCGTCGAGGCCAACCACGGCGTAGTCGCCGTTGGTGCGGAAGCCGATCCAGTCGCGGCCGGCGGCCGGGCGGCCGGGGCGCACCTTGCGCGGTTCCGGGGTGCCGTCCTGCAGCCAGTGGACCGAGCCGCCGGACGCCTGGGCGAAGGGCTGCAGGCGCGACTCCGTCGTGCGCACGTCGGACCATTCGAGCGGATTCAACGGACCGACCGCGGCGATCGCGGTGCGCTGGCCATCGCTGAGCCGGTAGAGTCCGACCTGGTCGACCGCGAGATCGCCGGCGGCGCCGCCGTTCTCGTTCTCGGTCATCTTCACCTCGGCGGTCTTGCCGTCCGGCAAGGTCACCGTGACCGGCTTGTCGTCCGGCTTCACGCTTCGGCGCCTGATCTCGAGCCGGTCGCCGCGGAGGTGGGCGGAGAGAACGTTCTCCTCGAGCTCCGGCTCCTTCATCAGCCAGTGCGCAAGGCGGCGCAGCAGCTCGGCCTGCGGGCCACCGCCTTCGAAGCCTCGCGTCCACAGCCAGATATGGTCGCTCATCAGCTGGGCGATGCGGCCTTTGCCGACACGGTCGAGGATCAGCAGCGGCCGGTTGTTCGGGCCCTGCATCACCACGTCGCCACGCTGCACCTCGGCGTCGATATAGCGGAACCAGCGGCCCCAGGTCGGATCGTCGCCGGCGCCGCCGGGAAGGTCGGCGGTAACCGGATGGCGATGCCCCGCCGGCGTCAGCGTCGGCTTGAAGCCCTGCTCGACCACGCGGCCGGTCGGCTCGGCCGGCATCACGCGCCCGAGCGGCGTGCGATAGAGGCTGAGCGAGCCGGTGAACGGCGCGCCGGTCGCGTCCAGCAGCGCTCCGCCCTTCTCGACGTAGTCGGCGAGGTTGGCGATGTAGGCGCGCGGCAGGATGCCCTGGCGGCGATAGCGATCGAAGATGACCAGGTTGAACTCGTCGAGCTTGACCTCGAAGAGCTCGCGGATCGGGAAGGCGATCAGCGAAAGCTCGCGGATCGGCGTTCCGTCCTGCTTTTCCGGCGGACGCAGGATGGTGAAGTGGACGAGATCGACGCCCGGATCGGCCTTGAGCAGGCTGCGCCAGGTGCGCTCGCCGACATGCGGCTCGCCCGAGACCAGCAGCACGCGGAGCCGGTCGCGCACGCCGTTCAGCGCGGCGACGGCGCGGTTGTTGTCGAGCGTCAGCTCCTTCGGCCCGGCCTCGACCGACATCTCGACGACGGTCTGGCCGCCATGATCGAGCGTCATCGGCAGTTCGACGGTTCGGCCGACCGGCACCATCTGGCGCTGCTCGGCGGCGCCGTCGCGGCGGAGGGTCAGCTGCACCTGCGTGCCCGCCGGGACCGCCGCGTCCTCGACGCGGATCGACACAGAGATCGGCTTGCCCACCAGGCCGTAGGTGGGGACCTTCTCGACCACCAGGCGGCGATCGGCCTCGCCCTTCTGACCGGTCAGCATCACGTGCAGGGGCGCGCCGAGGAGATCCTTCGCCTCCGCCGGCAGGTCATGGACCTGGCCGTCGGTGACGACGGCCACGCCGGCGAGCCGGTGCCGCGGCACATCGCCGAGCGCCTTCTCGAGCTGGGTCATCAGCCGCGTGCCGTCGTCGGAGAGCAGCACGTTGCCGCCGACGGTGACGGTGCGTACCTCCGTTCCAGGGAGCTGGGCGAGCTTCGCCGAGAGCTGCTCCGCGGCGCGGCGGGTGTCGGCCAGACGGTTGCCGATCTTCTGGCTCGGGCTCTCGTCGACGACGAGGACGGCGACATCGGGCCGCGCCTCGCGCCGCTCGGCGACCAGCGTCGGATTGGCGATCGCGGCCAGCAGCGCCAGCGCCGCGCCGGCCCGCCACCAGGCACCCCGCGCGCGGGCGAAGAGGCCGAGGCCGACGACGACCAGCGTCGCGACGCCGAGCGCCGCCAGCGCCCAGATCGGCAGCATCGGCGCCCAGGCGATGTGAAGAGCGGACGGCGTCATTGCCCGACCCTTTCAAGGATCGCCGGCACATGCACCTGATCGGCCTTGTAGTTGCCGGTCAGGGCGTACATCACGAGGTTCACGCCGAAGCGGAACGCCATCTCGCGCTGGACCTCCCCGCCGGGCACGACCGCGTAGAGCGCGCGCCCGCCGCTGTCGGACGCCCAGGCGCCGGCCCAGTCGTTCGACCCCAGGATCACCGACGAGACTTCATCTTCGCCGCGCGCACGGGTCGGCTCGACCCAGAGCTGGCCGCTCGCAAAGCGGCCGGGAAAGTCGTTCAGCAGGTAGAACGTCTTCGTCAGCACATGCTCGGGCGGAGCCGGCACGAGCGCAGGGATCGAGAGGCCGCGCGCAATCTCCTTCAGCTTCTGAGCCCCAGGGCCGCCGCCGAACGGATCGATGACGACCTCGCCGGCATCGCGCGTATCGAAGACGATCGTGCCGCCGTTCTTCAAGTAGGCGTTGAGACGCTGCATCGCCGCCGGGCTCGGAATGGCCTGGCTCGGCGTCATCGGCCAGTAGATCAGCGGGAAGAAGGCGATCTCATCGGCCTCGACGTCGATGCCGAGCGGGCCGTCCGGCTCGATCGCCGTCCGCTTGGACAGCACGAACGACAAGCCTTCGAGGCCAAGGCGGCTGGTCTCGTCGGTGCGCGCGTCGCCGGTGATCACGTAGGCGAGCCTCACGTTGAGCGTGGCTTCGAGCGCAAAAGCGTCGACCGCATTGGCGCGTGACGGTGCCTGACGCGGCTGCGCCTGGGCTTCCGCCGCCATCGGCAAGATCAGAGCGAGCGCGACCATCGCGCTCTTGACCGCCATGCGGCCCGGCATCAGGCCGCGCAGCACCAGGCCGATGACGATGTCGACCAGGAGGAGGAGCAGTGCCGCTGCCAGCAGGTGCGGCTTCAAAACCGTCTCCTCGCCGATCGAATAAGAGGCCCGGGCGACGCCCGACGGCAGATCGGGCATCGGCGCGGCTTCGGCGACGAAGGGACCGAGGTTGAGCGCGCGCCTGGCGGCGTCGGTGCCGTAGAAGCCCGGCGGGTTCCGGGAGCTGACGCGGGCATCGCCGGCCAGCGCGACGGCCGAGGGCGGCGGCGCGGTCGTCCGGCCGAAACCGTCCAGCGTCTCGATCGGCGGCAGGGCTTGCGTCGACGCGCTGCCGGCGACGCCCTGGCTCAACGCGACGACGCGACGGAGCATGTCGACGAACAGCCCGGACATCGGCAGGTTCGACCAGGTCGGGATGGCCGTCGTGTGCACGAGCACGACCCAGCCCTGGCCGCGCCGCTCGCCTGTGACGATCGGGGTTCCGTCGGCAAGGCGGGCCCAGGTGCGCTCGTTGAGCTCGAGGCCCGGCTGCGACAGCACCTGACGCTGGACCGTCACGTCCTCGGGCACGCCGAGGCCGGCGAAGGGGCTGGTCGAGTCGAACGCGGCAAGCGGCTGCGGGCGGCTCCACGAAAGCGCGCCGCCGAGCGCGCGGTCGCCGCGACGCAGCTTGATCGGCACGAGATCGTCCTCGGCATTGGCGAGCTTCGGCCCGGCGAAGCGCATCAGCACGCCACCGGCCTCGATCCACGGCACGATCTGCGCCCTCTCCGCGGGCGGCAGCGCGCCGGCGTCCGGCATCAGGATCACCGCGAGCTCGCGCTTGAGCAATTCCGGAATCGGCCCGCGCCGCACCTCGGCGAAAGGAGCCAGCGCCCTGTCGAGATAGTGCAGCTCGTCGAGCAGCGGCTGGGAGGCGTCGAACTGGGTCGGACCGATCAGCCCGACCGGCCTCCGGCGCCAACGCTCGTCGAGCAGCACGACGCCGGCAGCGGACGCCTCGTTCTCGATCTCGAGCCGCTGGACCTGATTGCGCAGCTCCGTCGGCAGCACGAACTTGATCTCGGCCTTGAGGCCGTCGGCGGCAAAACGCGCCGGCTCGCGCGCGAGCAGCCTGCCGTCGCCGGCGACGGCGCGGACCGCACCTTCCGCCTCGCCTCCAGCCGACGCCCGTCGCATCGTGACGACCAGATCGCTGCTGAGGCCTTCGGGCGGCATCAACGCGCGGGCGAGCTGCGGAGCGTTCGGCGCATGCACGGTGAGACGACCGAGCCGCTGCAAACGCTCGACCAGCGCCGTCTGGCTGGCGCCATGGTTGAGCCCGTCGGCGAGGTAGGCGGTGGCCCCGGCGGAGGGAAGCTGCAGCTTCTCAAGCGCGGCGAGGGCCGCGCCGTGATCGGGCCCCCAGGGGCGTGGCTCCAGCGCCTGAACCAGCGCACGGGCATCGGTCGGGCGAAGGACGCCGCTCGATCGCCTTGCCTCGTCGTTGCCCTCCGACGTGGTCAGCAGCACGACGGTACGCGCCTGCTGCTCGGCATCCTCGATCAGGCGGAGCAGCACCTTGCGGCGATCGTCCCATTTCGGCGCGGCCGCCCATGTATCGTCGATGGCGACGACCAGCGGCCCGTCCCCGTCGAGGCGCGCCGAGGGATTCAGCAGCGGCTCGGCGAGCCCGAGGATCACCAGGGCCGCGATCACGAGACGAAGCAGCACCAGCCACCAGGGCGTGCGGGCCGGCGTCTCCTCCTTCGGCGTCAACATGTGGAGGATGCGGATCGCCGGGAAATTGAGGCGACGCGGCGCCGGCGGCGTGACCCTGAGCAGCAGCCAGATCACCGGCAACACCGCGATGGCCGCGAGCAGCCACGGCGAGGCGAAGGCGAGCGATCCGAGAGTCAGCATGCCGGCCTCACGACATCCGGTCGCGCGCCAGCGCGCCGTAGAGCGTCAGCAGCCCGCTCTCGGCCGAGCCGTCGGTGTGATGAGTCGAGAAGAACCAGCCTGCCGTCCGGGCGATATGCGCGAGGCCGGCACGATGCTCGTCCATGCGGTCGATGTATTCGCCTCGCAGCGACTCGACTCGCGGCAGCAGAGCCGATGACTCTCCTTCCATGCCGTCGAAACGCACGCGGCCGGCGAAGGGCAGCGTCTCTTCCGCCGGATCGAGGATCTGCAGCAGATGTCCGCGCACACCGCGGGCGACGAACTTGCCGACCAGCGCGCGCACCTCGTCGAGCGGTGCCAGCAGGTCGCCGATCAGGACGACCTCGGCATGGCGCGGCAGCGGCTCGAAGTTGGGGATGCCGGCCGGCGCCGCGGTCGGACGCTCGATACCGTGAGCGAGACGGAGGAGGGCGGTGCGCCCCGTGGTCGGAGGCAGGCCCTCGCCCAGAAGCGCGATCCGCTCGCCGGCGCCGACGAGCAGCAAGGCGAGGGCGCGGAGCAGTACCTCGGCGCGATCGGCCTTCTCGGGAAGGTCGCGGCGCGAACGCCAGCGCATCGAAGCCGAGGTGTCCTGCCACAGCCACACGGTCTGGGCCGCCTCCCACTCGGTTTCGCGCACGAACACCTGATCGCTCTTGGCCGAACGGCGCCAATCGACCATCCGCGCGGAGTCGCCCGGCAGGTAACGGCGGTATTGCCAGAAGGTTTCGCCTTGCCCCACGCGACGGCGGCCATGGACGCCCTGCGCGACCGTCGCGGCGACGCGCTGGGCCGCCACCAGAAGCGGCGGCAGCGTCGAAGCGAGCTGTTCAGCGCGTTGCTGCATGTGCGAACCGACCGCAGTTTGACCCGTCAATCCGACGACGACAACTCACGAGTCCGCACGATTCGTGCGAACTCAGGGGTTCACGCAAAAGGCTGGGCCAATCTGGCAATAATGTGGTCGATGGTGATGCCTTCGGCGCGTGCCGCAAAATTGAGCGCCATGCGGTGGCGCAGCACCGGCGGGGCGAGCGCAACCACGTCGTCGAGCGAGGGCGCCAGCCTTCCGTCGAGCACGGCCCGGGCGCGGCAGGCCAGCATGAGCGCCTGGCTGGCGCGCGGACCGGGCCCCCAGGCGACGTGCTTGCGGACCTCCTCGAGCTCGCTGGTCTCCGGGCGCCCCGAACGGACCAGCTTCAGGATCGTCTCGACCACGGTGTCGCCGACCGGCATCCGGCGCACAAGGCGCTGGGCGTGCATCAGCTCGTCGGCACGGAGCGCGAGCGCCGCCTTCTCCTCGTCAGCGCCGGTGGTTGCCAGCAGCATCCGCTTCTCGGCCTCGAGGTCGGGGTATCCGACGTCGATCTGCAGCAGGAAACGGTCGAGCTGGGCTTCCGGCAGGGGGTACGTGCCTTCCTGCTCGAGCGGGTTCTGCGTCGCCAGTACGTGGAAGGGCTGCGGCAGCGGGTGGTAACGGCCTCCGACCGAGACGCGCTTTTCCTGCATCGCCTGCAGCAGCGCGGACTGGGTGCGCGGGCTGGCGCGGTTGATCTCGTCGGCCATCAGGAGCTGGGAGAACACCGGCCCCTGGATGAAACGGAAGCCCCGGCGGCCGCCCTCGCCTTCCTCGAGGACCTCGGATCCGATGATGTCGGCGGGCATCAGGTCGGGCGTGCACTGCACGCGCTTTTCCTCGAGGCCGAGCACGGTGCCCAGCGTCTCGACGAGGCGTGTCTTGGCGAGGCCCGGCACGCCGATCAGGAGCCCGTGCCCGCCCGAAAGCAGGGTCACCAGCGACTGGTCGACCACGGCCTCCTGGCCGAAGATGATGCGGTGGATGCGCTCGCGCACCTGCGCGAGGCGCTGGCCCAGGGTTTCGATCTCCGCGACCAGCGCGGCTCCTTCGGCGTGGATCGGCTCGGCAGCGCTCACGGAATCCGGTATCCTCTTTTCAGGAGAGAAGATCCTGCCATGACGGCCCCGACGAGCGGAACCCATCGTGCCCCGAGCTTCGATCCGGGCGCCGCGATCTGCGGCGATTTCGGCATCGCGATCGGCCGGGATGGCACTTGGTACTACCACGGCTCGCCGATCGGTCGCAAACCGCTGGTCAAGCTCTTCGCCTCGGTTCTCCGTCGTGAAGAAGACGGTGAATATTGGCTTGTAACACCGGTCGAGCGCGGACGTATCCTGGTCGAGGACGCACCTTTCACCGCCGTCGAGGTCACTGCCGAAGGGTGCGGAAGGGACCAGGTCCTTCGCCTCCGTACCAACCTCGACGACGAGGTCGAGGTCGGTCCGGAGCATCCGATCCGAGTCGATCACGATCTAGCGAGCGGAGAGCCCTCGCCCTATGTCCATGTCCGCGACCGGCTGGAGGCCCGGATCCTGAGGCCCGTCTACTACCACTTGGTCGAGCTCGGCGACGAAGCGAGCATCGACGGCGAGCCGACCTACGGCGTGTGGAGCAAGGGACAATTCTTTTCGCTGGGACCCGTCGCGGCGTGACGCTCAATCCGGCCGACATCCGCCTGAAGCTTGTGGACGCGGGACGCGATCGCGGCGATCACGATCTCAACCCCGGACTCTTGCCGCCGATCGACCGCATGCGGGCCGCCGCCGTTCTCGTGCCGCTGGTGGCGCGACCGGAGGGAACCACCATCCTGCTGACGCGCCGAACCGAGCATCTCCAGCACCACGCCGGGCAGATCAGCTTTCCAGGCGGACGCGTGGAGGAGAGCGACGCCTCTCCCGAGGACGCGGCGCTGCGCGAGACCGAGGAAGAGATCGGGCTCAAGCGCGACCGGATCGAGGTCGTGGGCCGGCTCGGCCTCTATCGCACGCGCACCGGCTTCGAGATCACGCCGGTGGTCGGCTGGGTGACCCCGCCCTTCGATCTCGCGCCCGACCGCTACGAGGTCGCGGACGTGTTCGAGGTGCCGCTGTCCTTCGTCGCCGATCCGAGGAACCACGAACGCCACAGCCGGGAATGGCAGGGCGTCGTCCGGCATTTCTACGTGCTGCCCTATGGCGGCTATTACATCTGGGGCGCCACCGCCGGCATGCTGGTGAACCTGGCGGAGCGGCTGAACCCATGATCCGCATCCTGCTGACGGTGATCCTTCCCTTGGCCTTGCCTTCGACGCTCTATTTCCTGTGGTTCGCGAATGAGCGCCGCCGCGCCATCGCCGCAGGGACGCCGGAGTCCATGCCGAGGTTGGGCGACGTGCCCTGGTTCGTGCTGGGATCGGCCGGCATCGTGATCGCGGCGCTGGTGCTGGTCGCAAGCTCGATCTATTCGGGCGACGAGCCGGGAAAGACCTACGTTCCGCCGCACGTCGAGGGCGACCATGTCGTCCCCGGAGAATCCAAGTAGGCGCGCCCCTGACTGCCCGACTTTCCCCGCTCCCGGACTGGATGACGGCGCCGGCAAGCCGCCGCGTCGTCGCCGCACTGGCCAAGGACGGCGCTACCGTACGCTTCTGCGGCGGCGCGGTTCGCGATGCCCTGGCCGGCATCGAGACCGTCTACGACATCGACCTCGCCACCCCCGATCCGCCCGAGACGGTGGTGAGGCTGGCCGCGGCAGCCGGGCTTGCGACGCGACCGACCGGCATCGGCCATGGCACTGTCACCGTCGTCGCCGATGGCCGCGCGTTCGAGGTGACGACGCTCCGCCGCGACGTCGAGACCTACGGCCGGAAGGCAAAGGTCGCCTTCACCGACGACTGGAAGGAAGACGCCGCACGCCGCGACTTTACGATCAACGCGCTCTATGCCGACCCGGACGGAGCGGTCATCGACTACTTCGACGGCATGGCGGATCTTGCCGCGGGCATCGTCCGCTTCATCGGCGACCCCATGGAGCGTATCCGCGAGGATGCTCTCCGCATCCTCCGGTTCTTCCGCTTCCACGCGCGCTTCGGCAAGAGCGCGCCGGACATCGAGTCCCTGACCGCCTGCCGCACTCTGGCGCCGCTGACTGCCTCGCTTTCGGGCGAACGCATCCGGCAAGAACTCTTCCGGCTTCTGCTCGGCCCTCGTCCGGACTATGCGATGCGCCTGATGCTGGAGGCGAACGTCCTCGCCGTGATCTTGCCGCAGGCCACCCGGCTCGATCATCTCTCGCGTCTGGTCGCGATCGAGACGGCCGCCGATCCACTCAGGCGCCTCGGCGCACTGCTCTCTGGCGGCGCGGATGATGCGGCGATGCGCCTGCGCCTCTCCAATGCGGATGCCCGGCGCCTGGTCGAGATGTGCCCGCCGATCGCTCTTCCCGCCGATGACGGCGCCCAGGCTCGGCGACGCATACTCTATGCCTACGAGGCGAGCCGGGTCCGCGACGGGGCGTGGCTCGCGCTCGCCGAGACCGGCGATCCGCGATATCGCGACTGGATCGAAGCCGCGGACGCCTGGCGTCGGCCGAAGCTGCCGGTCAGCGGCGAGGACGCGCAACGCCTGGGCGTTCCAAAAGGGCCGCCCCTTGGCCAGGCGCTTCGCCAGGTCGAGGACGCCTGGATCGCTTCCGATTTCACGCTCGACCGCGACGCCTGCCTCAAGCGGCTGGCCCAAGCCGCATCTTCCTGATCAGTCGTCGCCGCGATCGCCGAACAGCATCGTGATGTTGATCCGGCGGCTCGCGTAGTCGTCTCGGAAATGCAGGTCGTCGGTGCGGTGGAACAGGTCCGAATGGAAGATCACCGCGCGATTGCAACGGTAGGGAACCGTCACGCGGTTGGCGCCGCTGTCGTCCAGGAACCTGGCGATAGCGGCCTGATCGTTGTTGTACTTGGCGAACTCCCAGTCGGCCGGGGCGCGCCGATCATAGATCTCGAGCCCGCCGCGATCCTTCGTCAGGTTCGCCTCGTCCGGCGTTATCCAGAAGTTGACGTTGACCGCGGCGGCGTCGGCGTGAAGCGCCGTGCCTTCGAGCCGGCTGTCGTATTTGTAGGCCCACATCTGCTTGAGCGAATGCTGCCGGAAGACCGACGGCATGCGCTTGGCGAACTCACGCGAAATCCGGAGCAGGACGGGATCGGAAAGCCCATGCCGCAGGATGGCGCCGAGATAGCCTCCGAGGTGGCGGTCATCGAACCAGATCGTCGATTCGAGACAAACACGCCGGATCTCGGCCAGCACATCCGGTGCGAACAGGTCGTCGATGACGACGATGCCTGCGCCCGACTCGAAGTAGCGCCTTTCGGCGGCCTGCCAGTCGACTCCCGAGCCGAACATGCTCGGTCCGGAGACCTGGGCGCGGTGAAGATGCACGATGCGATTGTAGGTGTCCGCGACGGAGTTCCATTCGGCGTCGGTCATCCTGTAGCAGGGTCCGCCAACGGCTCGCCCGGCCGACTGCGCCAGCAGCGCGCGATACTTCTCGATCTCGGCATGGAATGTCGACGGGAGGATGCCGCGTTCGATCAGGTACTCGAACTGCTGGATGTCGTGCCGCAGCTTCGGCTCCGACGTGATCAAGAAACTGTCCGACCCGCTTGCGGCGCCAGCACCCGCCGCGAGCTCCGGACGATGCCATTGCGACGCCCTCAGGCGCGCTGCGGCCACCTCCAGAAGGTTCGATGCCTGCTCGAAGCGATCGAGACGCATGAGAGCGTCCGTCAGGCGATTGATCACGTGAGAATCGTCGAAGCCGAGCGTCAGCGATCGCCGGAAGCACGCGATCGCCGCATCCGGACGACCGAAATCGAGAGCCGCCTCTCCGCCCACGCCCCACCACTTCGCTTCGGCCGGCGACAGCGCCAGCGCCCGGCGGAAACAACGGATGGCGCCAGGCAGAGCCTTCGCTGCAAAGAAGCAGGCGCCGGCCGCCGCGAGCGTCCTGCCTGAACCAAGTGCGATTGCCGCGGAACGCATGAAGACGAATCCGGCCCCGACCCGCATGCCCATCTGATCGAGGCACGCGCCGAGATTTTCGAGAAGACTCGCATCGGAAGGTTCGAGCGCGACCGCGCGAAGCAGGTGCTTCAATCCTTCGCCGGGCACTCCCGACTGGATGAGCGCGACGCCGAGCATCGCCTCGGCCGTCGCGTTTCCACGCTCGTTTGCCAACACGTCGCGGTAGCCGGCGATCGCCTGAGGAAGGCGAGATGCCCGATGATCCTCGAGCGCCGCGTGCAAGCGGAGTTGAGTATCCACGGTCACGTTATACGACGCCCGGGACGCACATGCGAAACCCGATCACGTGCCGATCCAGCCCATCAACGTCGCGACGCCGAGCACGGCGAAGCTGGCGGCGGCGCCCCGCCGGATCCAGGTCATCGGCAGGCGGCGCGCAGCCCCCTCGCCCATCAGCACCGCCGGAATGTTGACCAGGAGAAGTCCGAGGCTCGTGCCGAGCACCACGGCCGCTAGCGACTGGTACGCGGCCGCCAGCGCCACGGTCGCGACCTGCGTCTTGTCTCCGATCTCGACCAGGAAGAAAGAGACGGTGGTGGCGAGAAAGGCGCCGGCGCCGGTCGTCTTCGGACCTTCGTCGTCGAGCTTGTCGGGAACCAGTGCCCAGGCAGCAAAGAGCAGGAACGAGGCGCCGATCAGATAGCGGAGCCAATGCGCTTCGGCGAAGCCGGAAAGGAAGACTCCCAGCCACCCGGCGATCGCATGGTTGAGCAAGGTCGCTGCGGCGATACCCGCGATTATCGGAATCGGCCGGCGAAAGCGCGCAGCGAGCACGAAGGCGAGAAGCTGGGTCTTGTCGCCGATCTCGGCGATGGCGACGACACCGAGCGAAACGAGGAAGGCTTCCATCGAAGCAGTATCCGGGGATCGGGCAGATGAACCGATGGCACGGCGCGCCCGCCCGATCCCATGCGTGAGACGGAGCACCGATGCCAAAGGTCTCGCCAAGCGAACTCCGCCGCGCGCGCCATGGCCGAAGGCCAAGTCTGTTGACGCGAGCCCCGCTTGAGACGCGGGCGGCTACTCCCCGATGACTGTAGGGGTATTACCAACGGAGCGAGAAGGCCGCAAGCGGCGGAACGTCGCGGCCCTAGGCCCGTCGATCCGCCTCGATCATGTCGGCGGCTTTTTCCGCGATCATCATCGTCGGCGCGTTGGTGTTGCCCGAGGTGATCGTCGGCATTACCGAGGCATCCACGACGCGGAGCCCGGCAACGCCATGCAGGCGCAGCCGCTCGTCGACGACCGCCATCCCGTCGGAGCCCATCCGGCAGGTGCCGACCGGATGGAAGATCGTGGTGCCGATGTCGCCAGCCGCCTTCGCGAGGTCCTCGTCCGACTGAAGCCGTGGCCCCGGCTTGAATTCCTCCGGCGAGAAGCGGGAGAGCGCCTTCGCCGCGGCGATCCGACGGGTGAGCCGGATCGCCTCGACCGCGACGCGCCTGTCGCCGTCAGTCGACAGGTAGTTCGGCCGGATCGCCGGCGGCGTGCGCGCATCGGCATCGCGGATGCGTACATGACCGCGACTCTCCGGCCGCAGATTGCACACCGAGGCGGTGAAGGCCGGGAACGGATGAAGCGGCTCGCCGAAGCGCTCCAGGCTCAGTGGCTGGACGTGATACTCGAGGTTCGCGGTCTCGAGCGCCGGATCGCTCTTGGCGAAACCGCCGAGCTGGCTTGGTGCCATGGTGAGCGGCCCTCGCCGGAAAAGCGCGTACTCGAACGCCATCCCGATGCGCCCGAGGAGGCTTCCGGCGCGCTCGTTCAGCGTCGCGGTATTGCTGACCTTGAAGGCAAGACGAAGCTGCAGATGGTCCTGCAGGTTCTCACCGACGCCGGGAAGCTCGTGCGCGACGGCGATTCCGTTCTCTGCGAGCACCGTACCGGGTCCGATTCCGGAGACCTGGAGGAGTTGCGGAGAACCGATCGCGCCGGCCGAAAGAATGACTTCTCCCCTGGCCTCGATCCGCATCGGGATGCCGCGATGCCGCAACGCGACGCCGGCGGCGCGGCCGCCCTTCAGCAGAAGGCTTTCAGCCTCGGCATGGGTGAAGACCTTGAGGTTGGCGCGGTTCCTGACCGGCTTGAGGAACGCCTGAGCCGTACTCAGGCGAACGCCGCGACGCTGGTTGACCTGGAAATAGCCGCAGCCCTCGTTGTCGCCTCGATTGAAGTCGGTGGTCTTCGGGATGCCGACCTCCGCGGCGGCATCGCGGAAAGCATCCAGGATCTCCCAGGAAAGCCGCATCTCGTCGACGATCCACTCGCCGCCCTCGCCGTGATGATCGTCCGCGCCGCGCATCTGGTGCTGCGAGCGCTTGAAATAGGGAAGCACGTCCTCCCAGGCCCAGCCGGCATTGCCGAGCTGGCGCCAGCGGTCGTAGTCGCGCGCCTGGCCACGCATGTAGATCATGCCGTTGATCGCCGAGCACCCGCCGAGCACCCGCCCACGCGGATAGTTGAGCGCGCGGCCGTTGAGCCCCGGCTCCGCCTCGGTCTTCAGGCACCAATCGGTCTCGGGATTGTTCTGGGTGTAGAGGTACCCGACGGGCACGTGGATCCAGAGATAGTTGTCGCGCCCTCCCGCCTCCAGCAGCGCCACCGAAACGGTGGGATCGGCCGAGAGCCGGTTCGCCAGCACGCAGCCGGCCGAGCCGGCGCCGACGATCACGTAGTCGAAGCTGCCGAGGCTCGCGCGGGTCGCCGCGTCCTTCATTTCGCACCTCTTTTCATCGCATCAGCTTACCCGAGGGGCCGCGAGCGTGGACAGGGGCGCGCGAAGCCGGCTTAATGGCTGAGCCCTCCATGCGAAAGCACGGGGGGCTTGAGGGGGACCCGCTGCTTCACGAGACCGTCGTCCTCGGCCTGTCGCTGGCCTATCTCGGCATCCTTTTCGCCGTCGCCTATGTCGGCGACCGCCATGCGCGCGCCTGGTCGTCGAGCCGCCTGGGACCGATCGTGTACGGACTCTCGCTCGCGATCTACTGCACATCCTGGACCTTCTACGGCGCGGTCGGACGTGCCGCGACCTCGGGCCCCGACTTCATCCTGATCTATGTCGGCCCGGTGCTGGTGGTGCTCGCGGGCTACCCGATGCTGCGGAAGATCATCACGACCGCGAAGCGTCACAATGTCACATCGATCGCCGACTTCCTCGGATCCCGCTACGGCAAGAGCCGCGCGGTCGCGGTCAGCGCCACCCTGATCGCCTCGGTCGGCGCGCTTCCCTACATCGCGCTCCAGCTCCAGGCGGTCTCTTCGAGCTTCAGCGCCATTGCCGGCCCCAGCTTCTCCGGCGCCGGCGCCTCGCCGCTCGCCGATACCTCCTTCATCGTCGCCGCACTGATGGCGATCTTCACGATCCTGTTCGGCGTCCGCCACGTCCAGGCGGCCGAGCAGCACCGCGGCATGATGCTGGCGATCGCCTTCGAATCCGTGGTCAAGCTGGTGGCGCTGCTGGCGGTCGGTCCCTTCGTCATATTCTGGTTGTTCGACGGGCCAGGCGACCTCCTGACGCGCATCACCGAGGCGGCAGACGTCGGCGAACGGCTGCAGGGAAGCGCGTCGAGCCTTTCCTGGGTGATGACGACGCTGCTTGCCGCCAGCGCCTTCCTTTGCCTGCCGCGCCAGTTCCACGTCGCCGTGGTCGAGCACGATCATCCGGGAAGCCTGAAGACCGCACGCTGGCTATTCCCCGCCTATCTCGTCGCCATCAACCTGTTCGTGGTGCCCATTGCGGCCGGTGGCCTCCTGCTGCTGCCGAGAGTCGCCAATCCCGACCTGTTCGTGCTGACGCTGCCGCTCTCCCAAAGCGAGCCCTGGCTTTCGCTGCTCGTCTTCATCGGCGGCCTGTCCGCGGCGACCTCGATGGTGATCGTCGCCTGCATGGCGCTCTCGGGCATGATCGGCAACGAGCTGGTGATGCCGCTGCTGCTGCGACGACGCGCGGCCGCGCAGGGCGACCTGGGTCCGCTCGTGCTTCTGGTGCGGCGCGCCGCCGTGCTGGTGATCGTGCTCGCCGGCTACGCCTATCACAAGATCATCGCCGGCATCCTTCCGCTTGCCTCCATCGGCATGATTTCGTTCTCGGCCGTCGCCAACTTCATGCCCGGGCTGATCCTCGGGCTCTACTGGCGCCGGGCGAACCGCTTCGGCGTCGTCGCCGGCATGGCCGGCGGCTTCGCCATCTGGCTTTATGCGCTTTTGATCCCGTCGTTGCGGCAGGCGCGCGGTGCCGAGCTTGCGACTCCGCTCGCGCAACTGCTGCCTGCGCCGTTCGACTCGCTCGACCCGATCGGCCAGGGATTCTTCGTCGGCATCACCGTCAACACGCTGCTGCTGATCATCGGCTCGCTGCTGGTGCCGGCGAGGCAGCGCGACGCGGAACAGGCCGACTCCTTCGTCCTCGGCGCAGAGGCGCCCAGACTCGCCCATGCCGGCGGCGACGTCTCCTCCCGGATTGCCGAGCTTCGCGATCTCGTCGCCCGCTTCCTCGGCGCCGAGCGCGCCGAACGCGCCTTCGCCGACCGCGGCATGACCTTGCCGGCGGCACTGGCCCTGGCCGAGCGGCTCCTGTCCGGCACGATCGGCGCCGCGTCGGCCCGCGTCATCATGGCCGCGGTCGAGCGCCGCCGGCTCATCTCGCCCCGCGCCGCACGGGCGATGCTCGACGAGGCATCGGAGGCGATCCGCTACAGTTCGGACATCCTCCGGAACGCACTCGACCATGCAGGCCTGGGCATCGCCGCCTTCGACCGCGACAGCAGGCTCGAGATCTGGAACGAGCGCTTCCCGGCCCTTCTCGGCCTCGACCCCGACACCGTCACCGTCGGCGCCGAAGCCGGCACGCTCGCCGAGGTGCTGAAGCGACCGGAAACCTCGCAGGTTCTCGAACGCCGGGGGCCGAATGCGAGCGTGATCGAGATCCGGCTCGACCCGCTGCCGGGCGGCGGCTTCGTCGCCACCTGCCATGACGTGACCGCGCGCGTGCGCGCCGCCGAGGCGTTGCGCGACAGCGAGCGACGCATCCGCATCTATACCGACAACGTGCCGGTTCTGATCGCCTACATCGACCGCGACGAGCGCTACCGCTTCACCAACCGCCTCTATCAGGCCGCGCTCAACCTGACCCCGGTCGAGGCCGAGGGCCGTACCATCGTCGAGGTCATCGGCGAGGAGCGCTATCGCCGACTCAAGCCGCACATCGACGGCGTGCTGCGCGGCGAGCACCAGACCTTCGAGATCGAATTCCCGACCAACGATGCCAATGTCGAGGTTGCACAGGGGACATACATCCCGCACTTCGACGAGGCCGGCGCCGTCATCGGCTTCTTCCTCCTCTACCAGGACACGACCCAGGCGCGCGCCGCCGAGGCGGTGCTGCGCCAGTCGAAGGAGACGCTGGAACTGCGTGTCGCCGAGCGCACCGCCGAGCTCGAGCGCAGCCGTGCGGAGGCCGAGGCGGCCAACCTCGGCAAGACACGGTTCATCGCCGCCGCGAGCCACGACCTGCTGCAGCCGCTGCATGCCGCGCGGCTGTTCACCGCCGCGCTCGCCGACCGCCAGCCCGGCAACGACCTCGCAACCAAGATCGACCAGGGCCTAGGAGCGGTCGAGGCGCTGCTCGATGCGCTCCTCGACATCTCGAAGCTCGATGCGGGTGCCTTGAAGCCCGACATGCGCGCCTTCGCGCTGCAGCCGCTGCTCGATTCCCTGGCCGCCGCCTTCGTGCCGATCGCATCCAAGAGCGGCGCCGTCTTTCGCGTGGTCCCTTCCTCGGCGACGATCGCGACCGATCCGGCGCTGCTCCGCCGCATCCTGCAGAACTTCGTTTCCAACGCACTCCGCTACGGCGGCGGCGACGACCGGAAGCCACGCGTCGTCCTTGGCTGCCGTCGCGTCGGCAAGACGCTCCGAATCGAGGTCTGGGACAACGGTCCCGGCATTCCCGAGGACAAGCGCGAACTCGTCTTCCAGGAATTCGTCCGTCTCCATCCAGCCGCCGTCGATCGCGGCGAAGGCCGCGGCCTCGGCCTGGGGCTCGCCATCGTCGAGCGCATCACACGCATGCTGGGCCACAAGGTGTCGCTGCGCTCCACAGCCGGACGCGGCTCGGTTTTCTCTGTCACTGTGCCCCTGGCCGCCGCCACCGCGGTCCGGCCGGCGCCGAAGCCGGTCCAGCCGATCCTGCCGGCGCTGGATACCGGAGCCTTCGTCCTCTGCATCGACGACGAGGCGCAGGTGCGCGACGCGATGGCTACCTTGCTCGGCGGCTGGGGCTGCCGCGTGATCGCGGTGCCTGGGCCGGATGAAGCGCTGGCCGCGCTCGCGGAAGAAGAGCGCGCGCCTGACCTCCTGGTCGTCGACTACCATCTCGGCGCCGGGCCGGATGGGCTCAGCATCATCGAGCGGGTTCGCCTGGAATGGGGCGCCGACATCGCCGCCGCCCTGATCACGGCCGACCGCGATCCGGCATTGCGGGCACGGGCGCGCGACCAGCGCGTCGACCTTCTGCTGAAGCCGGTCAAGCCCGCGGCGCTCCGCGCCCTGCTGCGCGGCCGCGGACGCAACCAGCCCTTTGCCCTCAGGGCCTGATCTCGCTCAGGGCTTGACGGGTTCCTTCGCCGGGTCGAGTGCCAGATGGCGGGCGAGGATCACCGCCTGGGTGCGCGAGCGAACGCCGAGTTTCCTCAGGATCGTCGTCACATGCGCTTTCACAGTCGGTTCGCCGACCGAGAGCTCGTAGGCGATCTGCTTGTTGAGCCGCCCCTGCGCCATCAGCGCCAGCACGCGCCACTGCTGCGGCGTGAGCTGCGCGGCGCGGCGGGCGAAGTCGGCACCTTCCTCGTCGTCCCCGGCGGCCTCGGCCTCCGGCGGCATCAGCACCTCGCCGTCGAGCACCGACTTCACCACCGTGGCGATCGACTCGAGCGACGCGGACTTCGGCATGAAGGCCGAGGCGCCGAGATCCATGACCCGGCGCATCACCCGTCCGTCGCGGGTCGCCGAGACGACGACGATCGGCACCGACGGATAGGTGGCGCGCACGGTCGCCAGGCCCGTCAGCCCGTCCATTCCCGGCATGTCCAGGTCGAGCAGGAGGGCGTCGATCTCCGGCTCGCGCTCGAGCAGCGCCATCGCCTCGGTCATCGAGGCGGCGGTGTCGATCCGCGCGCCATCGAAGCTCTGGCGGAGCGCCGTCTTCAATGCGTCGCGCACCATCGGATGGTCGTCGGCGACGATGAAGGTCGGGCCGGGCTGGGCTTGAGTTTCGGCGGACGCCACGTTCGCTTGAGATCCTGGGCTGCTTTCCCCGATGCTTGGGACGAAGCTCCTCGATGGTCAAGGCTTTCGATCTAGTATCATCGCCGCCTTCCCGCCTCGCCTCGCCTCATCCCGAAGAGACGCCCATGCCCCGCCACCACGAGCTCGCCGCCTCGCCCGCCACCTGCCATTGGGGCGTCTTCTCCTCCGACCTGCCCCCGGTGACCCGGATCGCCTCGGGCGACACCATCACCATCCATTGCGTCTCCGGCGGGCCACCGACCCTGCCTGAACCGCCGTTCAAGATCCTGCCGGAGCACCCGGAGATCCTGGCCAAGGTGAAGATGGGCCCCGGCGGGCACATCCTGACTGGCCCGGTCTATGTCGAGGGCGCGGAACCCGGAGACACGCTCGAGGTCCGCATCAAGGACGTGGCGCTGCGCCAGGACTGGGGCTGGACCGTGATCGCACCGCTCAAGGGCACGCTGCCGGAGGACTTTCCGGTCCGGCGCATCTGGCACCTGCCGATCGACCGCAAGGCGATGGTCGCCGAGATGCCGTGGGGCATGAAGGTGCCGCTGAAGCCCTTCTGCGGCGTCATGGGCGTGGCGCCGCCCCCGGTCTACGGCCAGGTCGACACGATCGTTCCGCGCGAATACGGCGGCAACCTCGACAACAAGGAGCTCGGCGCCGGCTCGACGCTCTACCTGCCGGTCTTCGCACCGGGAGCGCTGTTTTCGACCGGCGACGGCCACGCCGTGCAGGGCGACGGCGAGGTCTCGATCACCGCGCTCGAGACCGCCGTCTCCGGCACCTTCGAGCTGATCGTGCGCAAGGACCTCAAGCTCAAGTTTCCGCGCGCCGAGACGCCGACGCATTTCATCTCCATGGGTCTGAACGTCGACCTCGACGAGGCGGCGAAGCAGGCGCTCCGCGAGATGATCAAGATGATCTGCGAAAAGCTGAACGTCTCGGCCGAAGAGGCGTACATGCTCTCCAGCCTTGCGGTCGACCTGCGCGTGACCCAGCTCGTCGACGGCAACAAAGGCATCCACGCCATGCTGGCGAAATCGCTTCTCGCCGGCCGCTGAACTTATCCAGGGAGTCCTCATCGTGACCCAGATGTTTTCTCTCGACGGCAAGGTGGCGCTGGTCACCGGTGCCTCCCGCGGCCTCGGCCGCGCCATGGCGCTGGCGCTCGCCAAGTGCGGCGCGCACGTCGTGGTCAACGGCCGCAACGAAGCCGGCATCGAGCAGACCATGAAGAACCTCGCCGCCGCGGGCGGCAAGGCGACGCCGATGGCGTTCAGCACCACCGACATCGCCAAGGCGGACGCCGCGATCGATCGAATCGAGAAGGAGCTCGGCCACCTCGACATCCTGGTCAACAACGCGGGATACGGGAACGCCAAGACCGCGACCGAGGCGACCAACGACGAGTGGAACGAGATCATCGAGGTCGACCTCAACGCCTGTTTCCGGCTCGCCAAGCGCGCCTCTGTCGGCATGATCCGACGCGGCTGGGGCCGGATCATCAACATCTCCTCGATCAACGCGCATATCGCGCGCGAGGCGAACGCCAACTACTGCGCCGCCAAGGCCGGGCTGGAGGGGATGACGCGCGCGATGGCGGTCGAATGGGGCGCCAAGGGCGTGACCGTCAACGCGATCGCGCCCGGCTACATGATGACGCCCGAGAACATGGACACGCCGTTGCGCGCCGATCCGGCGAAGCGCGACTGGTTCGCCGACCGCACGGCGCTCAAGCGCTGGGGCCAGGCAGACGAACTCGACGGGGCGGTGTGCTTCCTCGCCGGCAACGCCTCCGCCTACGTCACCGGCACCACGATCATCGTCGACGGCGGCATGAGCGTGAAGATCTAGACCCGCCCGTTCTGATGCGGCTTGAGAGCGGCGACGATCGTCTCGTGCGTCGGGACCGGCACGCCGAGCTTGCGGCCGAGGCGGACCACCGCGCCTGAAAGCCAGGGCAGCTCCAGCTTCGCGCCGCGCTCGAGGTCGTGCAGCATCGAGGCCTTCATCGTCGCCGGCAGCTGCATCATGAAGGCCACCGCCTTCTCGGCGTGATCGTCCGGGAGCGCTACGCCCTGCGCGCGCGCAATCGCCGTGCTCTCGCCAAGAGCCCGCTCGATGAACAGGCGGCCGTCCGGGTCCTCGCGGACGGGGCCGATCGCCGAACGCGCCAGCGCGGTGATGCCGGACATCGAGGAGAGGAAGACGAACTTCTCCCAGATCGCCCGGGTGATGTCGGGCGATTCGGTGATGTTGAGGCCGGCGCGCATGCAGGCATCGACCAGCGCGGTCAGCCGCTGGGTCTTCGCGCCGTCGAGCTCACCGAGCGTGATCCGCGCCATCGTGCCGGTGTGACGCAGCACGCCCGGCCGTTCGATCGCGATCGCGATGTGGCAGACGCCGCCGAGCACGCGCTCGGCACCGAAGGCCGCGCTCATCCGCTCGACCGCATCGATGCCGTTCTGAAGCGAGGCGACGACCGTCTTCGGCCCGACCATTGGCGCCATCTGGGCGATCGCCCCCTCGGTATCGGCCAGCTTCACCGCCAGCAGGACGGCATCGACCTGACCGATCTCCTTCGGCTCGTCGGTCACCCTGATCTTCAGGCCCCGGATCGGTGCGACGTCGCTCAATACGGTCAAGCCATCGGCCTGAAGTGCCTTCAGGTGCGCGCCCCGCGCCACGAAGCGCACGTCGGTGCCGGTGCGGGCCATATGGCCGCCGAAATAGCCGCCGACGCCGCCCGTCCCCACAATCGCCACTTTCATCGCGTCCTCTTGCGTCCGGTGGGCGGGATGCCATGCTGGAGCCCGCTCGAGCGGGCGAGACTATCCTGGAGAGAGTCGGATGGACACGTCGACCTGGGTCATCATCGGCATCGTCGTGGTGATCGGCCTCTGGCTGATGACCACCTACAACCGTCTGGTGGCCGGACGGAACCAGGCGAAAAACGCCTGGAGCCAGATCGACGTGCAGCTGAAGCGCCGCCACGACCTGATCCCGAACCTGGTCGAGGTCGTGAAGGACGCGATGGGGTACGAGCAGGAAACCCTCAGGCAGGTGGTCGAGGCCCGCAACGCGGCGGTCAAGGCGACCGGACCGGCCGAGGCCGGTCCCGCCGAGGCGGCGCTGACCGCGGCGACCACCAAGCTGTTCGCCCTGATGGAGAACTACCCCCAGCTCAAGGCCAACGACAATGTCATGCAGCTCCAGGAGGAGCTGACGACCACCGAAAACAAGATCTCGTTCTCGCGCCAGTTCTACAACGACAGCATCATGGGGCTTAACAACATGGTGCAGTCGTTCCCGGCCAACCTGATCGCCGGGACCTTCGGCTTCGCCGTCATGCCGCACCTCGACATCCCGGATGCCGAGCGCGAAGTGCCGAAGGTCAACCTGCGCTAGGCCGTTCAACATGAGCGTGCCGTCGTCGGGGCCGGCGCCGGTTGGGCTGACCGGCACGGACTTCCTGGCGGCACAGCGCCGCAATCGGCGCCAGACCCGCTGGCTGCTCCTCATCCTGACACTGATCGCGGGAGGCCTTGGCGCCATCATCGGCGCGGTGCTGACATTCGAGGGCGGGACCGCCGAGGACGCGCTGCAGGCCCTCGTCGGGCCGGCGGCGATCGGTGGCGCTCTGCTGTTCGCGCTCGCGAGCGGCATCTGGAGCAGCATCACGCTCGCCTTCGGCGACCGCATGCTGGCCGGCATCGCCGGCGCCAGGGAAGTGACGCGCGAGGAGGAACCGCAGCTTCACAACATCATCGAGGAGATGGCACTCGCCGCCGGATTGCCGAAGCCGCGCGTGCTGGTGATCGAGACGGAGGTGCCGAACGCCTTCGCTACCGGCATGCGTACCAGCCGTTCGGCGATCGGCGTCACCCGTGGCCTCCTCCAGACGCTGAGCCGGTCCGAGCTGCAGGGCGTGATCGGCCACGAGATGGGCCACATCGGCAACCTCGACACCCGCTACATGACCGCGGTCGGCGTCACCGTCGGCCTGATCGCGATGGTCAGCGAGATCGCGCTTCGTTCGATGCAGTGGGGCGGCATGGGGCGCAACCGGTCATCGAGCCGCGATGACAAGAAGGGTGGCGGCCAGGCGATCCTGATGATCCTGCTGATCTTCTTCGCGGTCCTGGCACCGATCGCGGCCAAGCTGGTGCAGTTCGCGGTTTCGCGCCAGCGCGAGTACCTGGCCGACGCGACGTCGGTCCAGTTCACCCGCAACCCGGAAGGACTGATCGGCGCGCTGGAGAAGCTGACCCAGGCGGCGAGGCCGTTCCCCGGCGTCAGCGGGGCGACCCAGCATCTGTTCATCGTCAATCCGCTCCGGCAGTTCTCGAGCCGAAGCTGGTCGCTCTTCGCGACCCATCCGGCACTCGACGACAGGATCGCGCGGCTCCGCGATCTCCGTTAAGGATGGAGCGACATTCCCTTCAATACCTTGTCGACATCCTTTCGGTCAGCGTGGAGCGCCAGGCCCACGAGCTTCAGGTCTTCAGTCTTCACCGCTTTGACCGCGGCGCGGTTGGCTTCGTCGTGGCCGGTCGAGAACATCTCCTCGGTATATAGAGCGAAGGGCAGGTTTCGCTCGCGTATCCGGCCATGCGCCCTGGCCAGGTCGTCAACGGCTCCGGCGAAGACCAGCACTGGCTGCCGGAACATCGCGAGCGAGCAGACGCCGGAGCCGTCTTCGTAAGGCTCGCCGATCAGCCCGCGGTCGGCACCGGCGATCGAGCTGGCGAGGAAGGCGGTCACATTCAGCTTCTGCCAGGCCGGCAGGTCGAACCGGATGGCGATGGCGATCTTTGTCTCGAAGCGCATGCTCTTCTCCCGCGGGGCGAACGAGCCTAGGCTGGCAGGACACCGGTTCCGGGTCTTGTATCGCCGTGCTGTCGACCGAACGTGAATGGGCCGTCTACGACGCCGATCCCGGCACCGGGATCGAGCGGCTGCGCGCCCGCTTCACCCGCTATGCCTACGATCGGCATGCGCACGAGACCTATTCGATCGGGCTGACTGATTTCGGCTCGCAGACTTTCACCTGCCGTGGCATCGACCACGCGACACGGCCAGGCGCGGTCGTGCTGTTCAACCCGACCGAGCTTCATGACGGTAGAGCCACGGTCGAAAGCGGCTTCGCCTACCGGATGCTTTATGTGGACACGGCGATCGTGCGCGGATTCCTCGCCGGCGAGACCCGCAACCCCGAACCGCTGTTCGACCGGCCGCTGACCCTCGACGACGCGACCCCGGACCTGTTCGCCGCGGCCTTCGAGTCCGCCGGCCCTGGCATGCCGCAGCTCGACCGGGACGAGTCGATGCTTCGCCTGCTGCTTCATCTCGCCGGGCGCTACGGTGGAGCCGCCCTGCCCCCGTCCATCGGCCGCGCCGACCGGGCGATCACGTCAGTCCGCGACCGGCTACGCGACGCACCCGAGGACGATGTTTCCCTCCAGGACCTTGCCGATCTCGCCGGCCTCAGCCGTTTCCATCTGACGCGCGTCTTCCAGAAGCGCTTCGGACTTGCTCCCTCGGCCTATCTGCGCCTCCTCCGGCTCGAACGGGCAAAGCGCCTGCTGGCGTCCGGCGACACGCCTGCCGACGTCGCGGCATCCCTCGGCTTCGCCGACCAGGCGCATCTCACGCGCCGGTTCAGGGCGGCCTACGGCATGACGCCCGGGCGCTACCGCGCCGACCGGCATCGCTGCTAAGCTCGATCACCTTTCCTTCCTGAACTTCGGAACATCCCCATGGCCTCCATCGTCGGCGCCTACGCCACCTCGCCTGCCAGCACCGCCTGGAAAGAAGCCGAAGAGACCGCCTACTACGACGGTCTCAAGGCGATGGCCGGCGTGCGCGGCCTCGAGGTGCCGTTCACCGGCTCGCTGCATCCGCATGACGAGGCGTGGCTGCTGAAGGCGCTGAAGAAGGACTGGGACTTCGTCGTCACCTGCATCCCCGGCACGATGCAGACGCTGGTCAAGGACAAGACGTTCGGGCTTGCCTCCGACGACGTCGCCGGCCGCAAGGCCGCGATCGAGTTCGCACGCAAGGCCAAGGACGCCGTCGGCCGGATCAACGCGGCCGTCGGCCGCAACGCGGTGATCGCGGTCGAGGTTCAGTCGGCACCGACCCAGGGCGGCGCCGGCAAGGGCTCGGTCGGTGCCTTCACCGAGTCACTGGCGGAAGTCGCCTCCTGGGACTGGCACGGCGCCCGGATCGTGATCGAGCATTGCGACGCCTATCGCGCGGGCCACCCGCCGGTCAAAGGCTTCCTTACGCTCGACGACGAGCTGAAGGCGATCGGGGCTGCCAACAAGTCGGCGAAGAAGCCGATCGGCGTCGCGATCAACTGGGGGCGCTCGGTGCTGGAGACCTACAAAGCGTCGACCGCCGTCGACCACATCAAGCAGGCCCGCGACGCCAGCGCGCTCTCGGGCCTGATGTTCTCTGGCGCCTCGGGCGCGCAGACGCCCTACGGCTCCTGGCAGGACTCCCACATGCCGCATGCCCCGATGGCCGAAGGCTCGCTGCTGACCGAGGCCGAGATCAAGGCCTCCCTCGCCGCCGCCGGACCCAAGCTCGATTTCATCGGCGCCAAGATCGGCATCCGCCCCGCCGACGCGAGCGTGCAGACGCGCCTCGACACCATCGCCGGCCTGCTCAAGCTGATCGAGCGCAACGCTACCTGACCGACGAGAAGCTCGTCGGCTGCAGGATCTCGTTGGTGACCTTGGCGATGATCAGGCCGTCCTTCTCGCTCTCGTTGCGCGCGGCGATCCATTCCGGATCGGCGGCGAAGGCGGTCCATTTCTGCTCGCGTTCCGCCAGCGACTCCCAGGCGAGCATGTAGTAGAGCGCCACGCTGGATTCGCCGATCAACGTGGTCCAGAAGCCGGCCTGGCGGATGCCATGCTTCTCCCAGATCTTCAGTGTCTTCGTTTCGAAGCGCTTGAGCAGCGCCGGCAGGCGGCCGGGGATGCAGTGATAGATGCGAAGCTCGTGGATCATGGCGTTCTCCTTCTAGCGGCGTCCGAATCCGGCGATCCGGCGGGCGGTGTCGGGGTCGAGGAAGGCGGCAATGGTCTCGGCGGTCTCCAGTTGCATCGCCGTATCGAGATCGGTCGCGCGCTGGATGATGCGCTTGAGCCCGCGGACGCGAGCGACCGGCAGGGATGCGATCGAGTCCGCGATCGCGTCCGCCTCCGCATCCAGTCGATCGCGAGGCACGACGCGGTTGGCGATACCGAGGTCTCTGGCCCGCGATGCATCGAAGCGTTCGCCCAGCAGCATCAGCTCCAGCGCGCTCTGTCGTCCGCATCGCTCAGGCAGCAGATAGGTCACGCCTCCGGTGACCGAAAGCCCGAGCGACAGCTCGGGGAAGAAGCAGCGGCAATCGTCGGCCATCACCACGAGATCGGCATTGATCGTCCATTCGAGCCCGCCGCCGACCGCCCAGCCCGCGGCCGCGACGATCACGACATGCGGACTTCCGACGATCAGCCGCGTGATTTCCTGGATGCGCTCCACATGGCTCCGGGCCTCCGCCTCGGTTCGGGCCTGGATGTCGAACTCCTTGAGGTCGTCACCGGCGCAGAACGCCCGCCCGGCGCCGGTCAGAACGATCGACGAGATGGACGTATCGGCATTGGCCGCGGCCAGCGCGGTCGCAAGGTCGTCGAGCAGCGTGCCGTTGATGGCGTTCAGCCGTTCCGGACGATTCAGCACGATCCGGCGACGACCGGGCGCCTTGGTCGTGATCGCGGTCGTCATGATGCTCTCCCTTCGCGGATCACCCGACGCGTCTTGCCTTCGGTCCTCGGCAAGGACCCCGCCGGCAGCAGCGTGACCCGGGCCGTCACACCGATCTCGCGCTTGAACCGATCGATGATCGCCTGGGCGAGGCCGGCTGCATCGCCGAAGGCGAGTTCCGCCTCGACGGGCAGAACGTCATATGGTCCACCGCCGGCGAGCCGGATCCGATATTCGCCGGAGAGGGCGGCAAATGTCCCCAGCAGCGCCGCTACGGTGGTCGGAAAGACGTTGAGGCCGCGTACGACGACCATGTCGTCGGAGCGGCCGATGACGCGGAAACGCGGGGCATGCCGACCGCAGGCGCATCGGTCGAGGCCAGTCAGCGTGACGATGTCACCCGTGCGGAACCGCGCCAGGGGTTGGCAGACGCGGGCGAGGTGGGTGAGTGCCAGCTCGCCTGTTTCCCCCTCTCGCCAAGGCAGAACCTCGCCGCTGTCCGGCTGGATCAATTCCGGCCACAGCACGTCGAGCCCGACAAGATGTAGATCCGTCTGGTGCTCGCATTGCCCAGCGAAGTTGCAGAAGACGTCCGAGACGCCGTAGTTGGCGTTCCTCGCCTTGAAGCCCCAGACGGACTCGAGCCGGCTGCGGAACGCCGGATCGTCGAGGCCTGCCTCTCCGCCGAACAGGCCGAGCTGAAGACCGAGAGCCCGGGGTTCCAGGCCGGGAAAGTGATCGGCAATGGTCCGCTCGAGCACCGCAGGATACGAGGGTGTGCACGAGATCGCCGTGATGCCGAGCTCGCGGATCGTGCCGACCAGTTTTTCGCTGCCCCCGACGCCGAACGGGATGACGGTGGCACCCGTCGCTTCGAGCGTCGTGTGATCGGTGAAGCCGCCCATCCAGAGCTGGTAGTTGAGACAATGGACGACGCGGTGGCCTGGGCCGAGACCGGATGCGGCCTGAGCGCGCGCGCCGACGGTTGCGGTATCGACGGCATCCTCCATCGAAAGGGCGATGTTCATCGCCTCGCCCGTGGTGCCGGACGTGCGATGGACGCGCGAGACACGCCTCGGATCGGCGCGGAGGTAGTCGCCGAACGGCGGGGCCGCGCGCTGGCTCGCCCGCAGCATCGACTTGTCGCTGAGGGGCACCTCCGCGAGACCATCGAGCGCCACCGGCGCCGCACGACTTCCCCAAAGACGCCGATAAAGAGGAGAGTCCGCGATCCACGGCCCTTGCCGCTTCCAGAGACCGTCCTGCCAGCCCCTGAGATCCGCGGCTGGAATGAAGTCGGCCTTTTCGAGGGTCGCCATGTCGCCCAAGCCCGCTTCTAGACGAAGGTCAGCAGGCGCTTCGGGTTCTCGGTCAGGATGCCGTCGATCTGCTCCTGGCTGAAATCCCGCGCCTTCATCAGCGGCACGACGTTCCTGAAGATGTGGCCGTAGCCGTGGCCGCCGAAATTGGTGAGGCGCGTGCGGCAGTCGATGTCATGGGAGATCACCACCTGGTCGAGATGGCCGCGGTCGACCAGCGCCTTGATCAGCCGAAGCCGCATGCCGTCGTTCGGCAGGTCGACGCTCTCCTTCAGCGGATAGTAGGTGTTCTCGACGCCGAACATGTCGAACTCCAGCACCACGCCGGTCTCCGCCAGACGCAGCAGCGGCTCGACGTCGAGGATGGTGCGGTCGATATGGCTGATGATCGTGCGCGAGAGATCGGCGCCCCACTCCTTGACGGTGGTCGCGATCTCGAGCGGCAGGTCCTCGCGGCGGCCCGGATGGATGTTGAGCGCGGCCCCGGTCTCCTGCTGGGCGATCACCGCGCCCCGCATCACGGTCTTCTCCAGATCCGTCCATGGGTTCTGCGAGCCGATCTCGCCGATGATGCCGGCGCGGACGGTAGTGCCCCAGGCCCCGTCGAAGACCTGGCCGATGATCTCCTTCGCGAAGTCTTCGACCTTGCGGTTCCTGTTCGAGGGGTCCTGGTACTCCTCGACGTAGTAGCCGCAGCCCATGATGATGTTCACGCCGGTGCCGAGCTGGATGTCGGCGAGGCCCTTCGGATCGGGCCGGATGCCGCCGCAGGTAAGCTCGACCACCGAGTCGCCGCCGAGCATGCGAAGCGCGCCCATCTCGGCCTGCGCGATGTCCTTCATATCGAGGACGTACTGCATCCGGTTGGTCTTCCGACCGTAGTTGATCTCCCACACGTTCTGCAGGCTGATCGGCTCGTCTGGCTCGTTGACCTTGCGCTGCGCCGGCGTGCGGAGGTCGGAGAGCAGGTGCTCGTGCATCAGGGTCTGGCCCAGCCTGTCCGGCGAGATCGTCCCGCACACCGTCTGCACCTTGCCCTTGAGTTCCGCGCGATTCATCGGTCGATCCTTTCAATTCACTTCGTACGTGTCTCGTTACGAACCATCGCCCAGGCGGAGGCGAAGATGACCACGGCGCCGATCCAGGTCCAGCGGTCCGGATACTCGCCGATCGTGAGCATCGATACGGCCGCCGCGATCGGCAGCTTGAGGAAGTCGAACGCCATAACCAGGGACGTTTCTCCCGATCCGTACCCGAGCGTTGCCGTGATCTGGCCGAGGCCGGCGCAGACGCCGATCCCCAGCAGGACCGCCCAGCCCCACGACGTCGGCCAGGCGAGATCGGGGATGGCGATCACGGCCGCGAGCGGCACTGCCGACGCCAGCGTGTAGAAGACGATCGTATCCGAGGAGTGATCGCGGCTCGCCGCCCGGATGATCAGGGCGAAGCCGGCATAGATCACCGCGTTGCTGAGCAGCATCAGCATCTCGATGGAGATCTCCTGAAAGCCGGGACGAACGATGACGACGGCACCGACGAGGCCGACGGCCAGGGCTACGAAACGTACCGGCCGCGGCGGCTCCTTCAGGACGAAGATCGCGAGCACCGGCGTGATGATCGTCGTGAGGAAGCTGATGGCGGTCGCGTCCGCGACCGGCACCACCTTGAGCGCCAGGAACCAGCCGACATTGGATAGGACCTGGATCGCCCCGAGCCACATCAGGAAGCGCGGGCGCGGCGCGCGAACCACCCGCGTGCCGTGGCGAAACAGGAAAGGCAGCAGGCACAGGAAGGCCAGCCCGTTGCGGGCGAGGATCATCGTGGTCGCCGGCAGCTCGCTGGACGCGACGCGGATCATCACCGACATCAGCGAGAAGAAGACACCGCAGAGCACCATCCAGACCGCCGTTCGCGCGACCGGCGGCGTGGCGGACCAGGAGAGAGGCATGTACCTAGAGCAGCGAGGTGAAGAAGTCGGTCCGGGCCTTGGCGCCTGCCGAGATCAGCTGCAGGTCGGAGCCGCCGAGGATGAACCTCGCTCCCATCTGCACGTACTTCTTGGCGAAGACGGTGTCGTAGATCCCGCCCATGCCCGGGACCTTGCCGTGCTTCCTGCAGGCGCCGATGACCGCCTCGTAGGCGGCGACGATCTTCGCATGCCCGAAGTCGCCGTGGATGCCCATGTCGAGGCTGAGGTCGTTGCTGCCGATCAGGAGGCAATCGATGCCGGGGACGGCGGCGATCGCGTCGGCATTGGCGACCGCCTTCTCGGTCTCGATCATCGCGACGATGAAGACGAGCTCGTTCGACCTGCGCGTCACCTCGGTCGCCGGAATCGGCGCGAAGCCGATGCTCGGCGGCATTCCGCCGAAGGAGCGGTTGCCGACCGGCGCGAAGCGGCAGGCGTCCGCCGCCGCCCGCGCCTCTTCAGGCGTATCGACGTGAGGGAAGATGATGCCGTGGGCGCCCGAGTCCAGAAGGCGGGCTGCCGTCGCCAGGTCCTGATGGGTCACGCGGGCAATCGGCGTGATGCCCGCCATGCCGGCCGCGATCGAGAGCTGGCCCACATGGTGAACCGCCATCGATCCGTGCTCCATGTCGAGGAACAGCCAGTCGAAGCCCGCCTGGCGAGCGACAGCCGTCATCTCGATCGAGGGCGCGATCCGCAAGGTGAGCCCGACTGCGAGCTTCCCTTCGCCCAGCCTCTTTCTGACATGGTTCTCGGCCATCGACGCCTCCCCTGTGTCCGGTCCCGCATCATGCCGGGAGAGGGCATCGGCCCGCGAGAGGAAGATTGAAATGCCGGAACGGTGGCTAGCCGCGGAGTGCGGTGCGGACTGCCTTGGCCAGATCGGCCTTACGATAGGGCTTGTTGAGCAGGCGTGCCCCGGCCTTGAGGCGTCCCTGGTGGAGAATGGCACTGCCGGTATAGCCGGATGTGTAGAGGACCGGCAGGTTCGGGCGGCTGCGCCAGGCTTGCGCGGCCAGCTGACCGCCATCCATGCCGCGAGGCAGGATCACGTCGGTGAACAGCAGGTCGAGGCCCTTCAGCTCCGAGAGCTTTGCGACCGCGGACGGACCGTCCTCGGCCTCGTGGACCGTGTAGCCGAGCCCCCGCAGAATCGAAGTCGCATAGGACCTGACGTCGGCGTCGTCCTCGACGACGAGTATGGATTCTCCCTCGCCGCCAACGACTTCGGTCGCCTCCTTGACCCTTTCCGACTTCTTGGAGACGCGGGCCTCCGGAAGATACAGCTTCACCGTCGTGCCGATGCCGGCCTCGCTGTAGATCTTCACATGGCCGCCGGACTGCTTGGCGAAGCCGTAAACCATGCTGAGGCCGAGCCCCGATCCCTTGCCCACTTCCTTGGTGGTGAAGAACGGCTCGAACACGCGCCCCAGGACCTCCGGGCTCATGCCGCTACCGGTGTCGCTGACCGCGACCATCACGTAGGAGCCCGGCTTCACGTCGCCTTCGTGCCGTGCATAGTCGCCATCGAGGAAGACGCCCGCCGTCTCGATCGTGAGGTGCCCGCCGTCGGGCATCGCATCCCGTGCGTTGATCGACAGGTTCAGGATCGCGTTCTCGAGCTGGCCCGAGTCCGCCAAGGCGAGGGGAAGATCGCTGCCGAGCGCGAGCCGGACGTCGATGTCCTCGCCGATGGTGCGCCTCAGCATCTTCTGCAGGCCCTCGACCAGGCGATTGAGATCGACGCCCCCCGGGGCGAGCGGCTGCTGGCGCGAGAAGGCGAGCAGGCGCTGAGTGAGCTCCGCGCCGCGAAGTGCCGCATCCTCGATCATCTGGGCCGCGCCCTTGAGAGGACTGTCCGCGGGAACGTCGTCCAGCAGCATTCCGGCATTGCCCAGGATGACGGTGAGCAGATTGTTGAAGTCGTGCGCGACACCGCCGGTGAGCTGGCCGACCGCCTCCATCTTGTGCGCCTGGACCAGGACCTCCTGAGTCCGCTTCGCTTCGGTCACGTCTTCCAGCGCACAGACCCGGCCGCCGTCGGACGTCAACCGCACGATCAGCCGGAAGAAGCGGCCGTCCGTGAAGTGCAGCTCCGTCTCGTGCGGCCCTTGAATGTGCATCGCCGAGCGCTTTTCCGCCCACTTCTCGTCGTCGACAAGGCCTGAGGTGACGATCCGGCGCAGAACGTCGGAAAAGGACGCTCCAGGCACCGCGACATCGGCCAGCTGAGGGAACAACTCACCATAGCGCCGACTCGACACGACGATCCGGTTGTCGGCATCGAGCACCAGGATCGCCCAGGGCAGGGTATCTATCGCGTCGGCAAGACGGCGGCGCGCAGACGCCGCTTCCTGCTCGCTGCGCCGCGACGCCGTGTCCGCCGCCACCCTGCGACCGACCTCGTGCACGACTCCTGCCAGGAGAGCGATGACGACGCCCATCAAGGCGATCGTAACGATGCCGTTCCGTATCGTGCCTTCGGACCAGCGCTTGACGATTTCCGCCCTGCCGATCCCGACGGAGACGATGAAGGGGAAATTCTCGACGGCCCGGAAGCTGACGATCCGGCTGCGCAGGCCGGACTCGTTCCAGAACAGGAGATTCCCGGAAAGCTTGCCTGACTGCACGGCGTCGAATACGCCGAGGTTGGATGTCTTCTGTCCGATCAGCCCTGCGCCATCCGGATGCCTGGCGTACACGACACCATTGCGATTGCGGAGCGTGATCGCGCCATCCACGCCTATCGCAAGCGTACTGTAGAAGGACAGGAAGTAGTCGATGGGAATCGAAGCAGCAGCGAGACCGGCAAATTCGCCATGCCCGTCCTGGATCCGCCGAGATACGATGACGATCCAACCGAGGCCGGCGCGGCTCTGGAGTGGTTCGGAAATGAAGAGCCGCCCGCTGCGATCGTCGCGGGCCTGCTTGAAATACTCGCGGTCGGAAACGTCTATCGAGCTTACAGTGCCGGGAGAGCCGGCAAGCCCAATTCCCCGGGCATCGACGACGAAGAGGTTCAGCAGCTCCTCCTGGCCGGCGGCATGACGACCGAGAAGCATCGAGAGTTCGGAAGGGCTGGCCGCAAAAGTGGCCTCGGGCCCGTGCTCGAAGGTATGGACGACGGCGCGCAACGCCATGTCGACGACGCCGAAGGTGCGTTGCGCATGCTTCTCCAGAAGGAGCGCCAAGTTCGCGGTCTCGCGCTGGGCGTCGGAAACCTCGTCCTCGAAGGCATGCCAGGCAGTCGCCGCGAAGCCGGCCAGAAGAAATAGGCAAATGACCGCACCTGCGATCGTCGCGACCCCTCGGATCGATCGTCCGCGCGCTATCCGGTCAATGATGCTCGAGCCGTCCAAGTTCTCCCCCGACTACGTCCAGGGTCGTTTCTAGGCCGGAAGTCTCAAATAAACGATTAATGAAGGGTAATAAGAGGTAACCGTTCTCGCACCTAAAATTGCTGATTTTATAGATAGTTAACCTTACCGGGCGACCGCATATCCCTCCATGAAGCGTGGGTTGGCGCCCGCGCGCAGCACCTCCCCGTCGCGCGTGATCGCAGAGAGATTGCCCTCGCTCCATCCGTCGACGACCTCTACGTCGTGGCCGCGGCGCTTGAGGTCGGCAGCGACCGCGTCGCCGAAGCGGCTTTCGATCCGGACCTTGCCGGGCTCGGCGCCACGCGGCCAGAACGAGCTCTCGAAATGCGCGGTGTGGAAGGCCGGCGCGTCGATCGCCTGCTGCAGGTTCATGCCGTGATGGACGTGGCGGAGGAACATGACCAGCGCCCACTGGTCCTGCTGGTCGCCGCCGGGCGTGCCGAAGACCATGTAGGGCTTGCCGTCGCGAAGAGCGAAGGATGGCGTCAGCGTCGTCCGCGGCCGCTTGCCCGGCATCAGGGCGTTCGGGTGCTTGGGATCGAGCGAGAAGATCTGGCCGCGCGTGCCGAGCGGGAATCCGAGATCCGGGATCACCGGCGAGCTCGGCAGCCAGCCGCCGGACGGTGTCGCCGCGACCATGTTGCCGTGGCGGTCGACGACGTCGAGATGGCAGGTGTCGCTCGGCATCGCCGCCCGCCAGCGGGGCTCCAGCGTGATGTCCGGCCCGTGCTTGAGCTTCGCGACATTCGGCTGATAGCCGGGCACGTTGCCCGGCGGCGTGTCCAGCGATGCGTTCTCGCCGATCCGCTTCCGGCGCTCGCGATTGTAGGCGTCGCTCAAAAGATGCGGCAGCGGCACCTCGACAAAATCGGGATCGCCGTAATAGGCGTTGCGATCGGCGAAGGCGAGCTTGGTCGCCTCGACCACCAGATGCACGAACTCGGGCCCGTTCGGATCGAGCTTGGCGATATCGTCGCCGGCCAGCAGCGCCAGCTGCTGAAGGAACACCGGTCCCTGGCTCCAGGTCCCGCACTTGGCCACCGTGTAGCGGCCGTAGTCGTAAGAGACCGGCGCCTCCTCGCGCGCCTGCCAGTGCGCCATGTCGTCGGCGGTGATCACGCCGGCATGAGCGCGGCCGGAGGTGTCCTTGACGGCGGAGCGGACGAAACGGTCGATCGCCTCGGCGACAAAACCCTGCGACCAGGCGCGCCTGGCCGCCTCGATCTGGCGCACCCGATCGCCGCCGGCGGCTTCCCCTTCCTCGACCAGGCGGCGGAAGGTTCGTGCGAGCGCCGGGTTCTTGAGATAGCTGCCGACGACAGGCGGCTTTCCGCCCGGCAGATAGACCGCGGCCGAGGTCGGCCAGTCGATCCGGAAGGTCTCCGCGACCTTCTCGATCCCGTTCACGATCCGGGGCGTCATCGGATAGCCGTTGCCGGCGAGCGCGATCGCGGGCTCAAGGATCTGGCGGAGCGGCAACGTGCCGCGGTCGCGGATCAGCACCATCCAGGCATCGAAGGCACCGGGGATGGTCGCGGCGAGGAAGCCGGTACCCGGGACAAGGTCGAGGCCAAGGGCGCGATAGTGCTCGACCGTCGCCGCGGCCGGCGCCGTTCCCTGGCCGCTGATCGCCCGGACGCCGTCGCTGCCCGCCTGATGGAAGAGGATCGGCACCTCGCCGGCCGGCCCGTTGCGCTGCGGCTCGACCACCTGCTGGACGAAGCCCATCGTCGCCGCGGCATCGAAGGCGTTGCCGCCGCGCTCCAGCACGCCCATGCCGGTGACGGCCGAGAGCCAATGGGTCGACGCGGTCGCGCCGAAGGTGCCGAGAAGCTCGGGGCGGGTGGTGAACATCTTGGGGTCTCCAGGGCCGGTTCCGCGGTTGGGCGCCGGCCGTCGATTGGGGGAGGAGCAGCGTATTATCCTGCCCAAGGGGAGGCAAAGACCTGATGCGCCTGATCGACTTCTTCGACCGCGGAGCGGCCCTCTATCCGGACAGGGCATGCCTGGTCGGCGGCGAGGTGTCTCTCACCTTCGCCGAGGTCCAGAAACGCACGCATAGGGTCGCCAACCGGCTGATATCCGCCGGCCTCGCCCCCCAGATGGGGGCGGCTGTCCTCAGCCCCAACGACGCGGATGCCTTCTCCTGCATCCTCGGCATCCTTCGCGCCGGCGGCGCCTGGATGCCGCTGAACGCGCGCAATGCGGTCGACGACAACGCGGCCATCCTCGCCGACAACGACTGCCGATTCCTCTTCTATCATTCGAGCTTCGCCGCGGCGGCCGAGGAGATGCGGAAGAAGGTGCCGACGCTGCTCGGCCTCGTCTGCGTCGACAAGGCGGGCGCCGATCCCGACCTCAAGAGCTGGCTCGCCGACGCCAACGACGACCCCTGCTACGTGCCCTCCGGGCCGCACGACCTCGCCTCGATCTGGCCCTCCGGCGGCACCACCGGCCGATCGAAGGGCGTGATGCTGACCAACCTGAATTTCGCGACGATGATCGCGAACTTCATCACCTCGATGCCGACGACCGAGCCGCCGGTGCACCTGATCGCCGCCCCGATGACGCATGCTGCCGGGTGCATCTCGTTCCCGCTACTGGCGCTGGGCGCGACCACGGTCCTGATCCCGAGCGCGGATGCCTTGCTCGTCATGGAAAGCATCCAGCGGCACAAGGTGACGACGCTGTTCCTGCCGCCGACCGTCATCTACATGATGCTGGGTCACCCGCGCGTGCGCGAGTTCGACTACTCCTCGCTGACGCACTTCGTCTACGCGGCGGCGCCGATGTCGGCGGAGAAGCTCAAGGAGGCGATGGAGATATTCGGCCCGGTGATGGCGCAGACCTTCGGCCAGGCCGAGGCGCCGATGCTCTGCACGTTCCTGTCGCCGGAGGAACACAAGGTCGTCGGCGACCCGAAGCTTGAGAAGCGGCTGATGAGCTGCGGGCGATCGACGATATTCGCGCAGGTCGAGGTCATGGACGACGACGGCAACATCCTGCCGCCGAACGAGAAGGGCGAGATCGTCGTCCGCGGCAATCTCGTGATGAAGGGGTACTACAAGAATCCCAAAGCGACCGAAGAGGCCTCCCGCTTCGGCTGGCACCACACCGGCGACGTCGGTTTCAAGGACGAGGACGGCTATTTCTACATCGTCGACCGCAAGCGGGACATGATCATCTCCGGCGGCTTCAACATCTACCCGTCCGAGATCGAGCAGGTCATCTGGGCGCATCCGGCGGTCCAGGACTGCGCGGTGGTCGGCGTTCCCGACGACAAGTGGGGCGAGGCGGTCAAGGCGATCGTCCAGCTCAAGACCCCCGGCGCGGCGACGGTCGAGGAGCTCTCGGCCTTCTGCCGCGAGCGAGTCGGCGGCATGAAGACGCCCAAGTCCTTCGAGATCTGGGACTCCCTGCCCCGGAGCCCGGTCGGCAAGGTACTGAAACGCACGATCCGCGACCGGTTCTGGGCCGGACGCGTCCGAAACGTATGAAACCGCAATGGACACGCGGGGCCGTCGGGCGCATAGCTTGATCGTCCGACCTCCAGGATTTCCCTTCAGATCATGACCGACGATACTGCAAGCACCCGCAGCCTGCCGGCCGAAGCCGCGGCCGCCGCTTCGGCGGCTCCGCCGGCCGCGAGCGCCGACAACACGACCTTCGCCATCATCCTCTCGCTCAGCTTCTGCCACCTGCTGAACGACATGATGCAGTCGATGGTGCCGGCGCTGTACCCGATCCTGAAGGACAACTATGCCCTCGATTTCGCGCAGATCGGCCTGATCACGCTCGCTTTCCAGTGCACGGCCTCGCTGCTGCAGCCGGTGGTCGGCATCTACACCGACCGGAAGCCGCTGCCTTATTCGCTGGCGATCGGCATGAGTTCGACCTTCCTTGGCCTGATCCTGATGTCGATGGCGCACAGCTACCCGGTGATCCTGCTCGCCGCCGCGATGATCGGCATCGGCTCTGCCGTCTTCCACCCGGAGGCTTCGCGCGTCGCCCGCATGGCCTCGGGCGGGCGGCACGGCCTCGCCCAGTCGCTGTTCCAGGTCGGCGGCAACACCGGGTCGGCGGTCGGCCCGCTTCTCGCGGCCTTCATCATCGTGCCACGCGGGCAGGAAAGCATCGTATGGTTCTCGGCCGCGGCGCTGATCGCCATGGTCGTGCTGGTCGGCGTCGGCAACTGGTACAAGCAGAATCGTCACCTCGGAAAGCCGAAGCCGCGTCCCGCATCCGGCACCGCCGGCTATGTCGCGGTCAGCCGCGCCGGCGTCACCGCCGCGATCGTCATCCTGGTGCTGCTGATGTTCTCCAAGACCGTCTACAGCGCCAGCCTCGGCTCCTACTACACCTTCTACCTGATCGATAAGTTCGCGCTGTCGGTCCAGGAGGCGCAGGCGGCCCTGTTCGTCTATCTTGGCGCGATCGTGCTCGGCGCGGTCGCCGGCGGCTGGGTCGGCGACAAGATCGGCCGCATCCCCGTCATGTGGTTCTCGATCCTCGGCGCCCTGCCCTTCACCCTGCTGCTGCCGCACGTCGGCCTGGTGCCAACGCTGCTGCTGTCGGTCGTCATCGGCGTGATCATGTCGTCGTCGTTCTCCGCGATCATCGTCTACGCCCAGGACCTGCTGCCGGGCCGCGTCGGCATGGTCGCCGGCATCTTCTTCGGCGTCTCCTTCGGGCTCGGGGGCCTCGGCGCCGCGGCCCTCGGCAAGATCGCCGACATGACCAGCATCGACACGGTCTATCAGGTCTGCGCCTTCCTGCCGCTGTTCGGGCTCCTGATCGCCTTCCTGCCGAAGGTCGACCGCCGGCACGCCTGAGCGGAGCCGTCACCGTGAGGCTGATCGACTTCGGCATCATCCTCGTCATCAACCTCGTCTGGGGGCTGACCTTCATAGCCGGCAAGCTCGGCCTGAACGAGCTGCCGCCGGTCTGGTTCACCGGCCTCCGCTTTGCGATGCTGCTGGTCGTGCTGTTCCCGATGCTGCGCTGGGTGCCGGGACAGATGACGCGCATCCTGGCGATCGCCGCCTTCAGCGGCGCGATCCATTTCAGCCTTCAGTACACCGCCCTCAAGATGGCCGAGGATGTCTCGACCATCGCGATCGTCTCGCAGATGACCCTGCCCTTCGCGGTCATCCTCGCCGTCTTCATGCTGGGAGAGCGCCTGTCGCCGCTCCGCATCCTCGGCATCGCCGCGGCCTTCGGCGGCGTGCTCATCATCGGATTCGATCCGCGCGTGCTGACCTACGGCGTCGCCGTCCTGCTCTCGATGCTGGCCTGCCTCGCGATCGCGCTCGCCCAGGTGATGATGCGGGAGCTCCGCAACGTCCCGGTCTTCACGCTGCAATCCTGGGTGGCCCTGGTCTCCGCGCCCGGGCTCATCGGAATCTCGCTGGTCTTCGAGACCGGCCAGATCGAGGCATCGCGCGCCGCCTCGGCCTTCGCCTGGGGCAACCTCGCCTTCACCGCCTTCGGCTCGTCGCTGCTGGGCTTCGGCGGCATGTACTACCTGCTGAAGCGCTATCCGGTGTCGCTGGTGACGCCGATGTTCCTGCTGGCCCCGATCTTCGCGGTCGTCGCCGGCGTCCTGATGCTGGGCGACGTGCTGACCGCCCGCATCCTGCTGGGATCGGCGATCACGCTGGCAGGCGTTCTTGCCGTCACGCTGACGCCTGCCAGAAAGACCGCCTGAGCCTTACGAGTAGTCGATCCTGGGGTCGATATAGGCGTAGAGCACGTCGACCAGCAGGTTGATCAGCACGTGCACGATCAAGATGAACAGGATGCAGCCCTGGATCAGCGGATAGTCGCGGGTGCTGATCGCCTGGATGAGCAGGCGGCCGATGCCCGGATAGGTGAACACCGCCTCGGTCACCACGGTGCCGCCGATGAAGGCGGCCGCCATCAGTCCGACGACGGTGACGAAGGGCAGCAGTGCGTTCCGCAGCACGTGTCGCCCGATCACGTCCCGCTCCTTGAGCCCCTTCGAGCGCGCGGTGCGAACGTAGTCGGCCTTGAGCTCGCCCAGCAGCGAAGCTCTGAGGAAGCGCGCGAAGATGCCGGAGACGTAGGTTCCGAGCGTGAGCGCCGGCAGGAACGTGTTCTTGACCGCCTGGAACGGGCTCTCGAAGAACGAGACGTAGCCTGACGCCGACGGCAGCCATTGCAGCTGCACCGAGAACAGCAGGATCAGGAGGATACCGAGCCAGAAGGTCGGCACGCCGAGCGCCAGCGCGCTCCAGCCGCTGAGCGCGCGGTCGATCCACGAATTCGGATAGACCGCGCTGATGATCGCGACCGGGATGCCGAGGATCAGTCCGACCAGGATGGCGAAGGTGCCGAGCTGAACCGTCGCGGGGATCCGCTGCACGATGATGTCGAGCACCGGGTCGCGGCTCTGCGTCGAGAACCCGAAATTGCCGACCAGGGCGCCTTTGAACCACTGCCAGAACTGCACCATCATCGGCTGGTCGAGGCCGAGCCGCTGGATCGCCGCCTGGATCTGCTCCTGGGTGGCGTTCTCGCCGACGATGGCACCGACCGGCGTGCCCGGCACGGCATAGATCATGGCCCATATGCCGACCGAGGCGATCATCACCACGGGCAGGAGCTGCAGCAGGCGGCGGATGATGTAGCCGGTCATGCCGCCGTCCCCTTCTCAGCGTCTTCCTCCACCTCTTCGTGACGTTCTTCCAGGGCCCAGGCGAGGGTGCGGCCGATGGTGTCGAGCGAGAGGATCGTGAGCGTGAGGACGATGCCCGGCAGGACCGCGTAGTAGGGTGCCTCGTAGAGGTAGGACTTGCCGGTCCTGAGCATCTCGCCCCAGCTGGGCGTCGGCGGCGGGATGCCGACACCGAGGAAGGCGAGCGCGGCCTCGAGCAGGATCGCGACCGAGGACAGGATCACCACCTGGACCAGGATCGGGCTCCAGGAATTCGGCAGCACCGTCATGAACATGTTGTAGGTGGACGAGCCGCCGAGCGCCTCCACCGCCATGACGAAGTCGCGCTTGCGGAGCGAGAGCACCTGGGCGCGGGTGATGCGGGCGAAGCTCGGGATGCCGGTGATGCCGACTGCAACCAGGGCCGCGAGCTGGCTTCGGCCCAGCACGGCGATCAGCGCCATCGCGAACAGGATGCCCGGCAGCGACAGCAGCACATCGACGATGCGCATCAGGATCGCATCGCGCCAACCGCCGAAGAAGCCGGCGACCAGGCCGATCGGCACGCCGACGAGCGCGGCGACGGTCACCGCGCCAGCCGCGGTCAGAAGCGAGGTGCGGGCACCGAAGGCGACGCGGGCGAGGATGTCCCGGCCGAGCTCGTCGGCGCCGAACCAGTGCTTGGCGCCGGGCGGCTCAAGGGAGCTCACCAGGTCCTGGGCGATCGGGTCGTAGGGAAGGATCCAGCGGGCGAAGATCGCGATGAAGACGATCGTCGCCAGGAACAGCACGCCGGCGAGCGCGCCTTTGCGGGCGAGCACGCGTTTGGCAAGACCGAGCGCGCGGCGGGTCCCGTCCTTCATCGCCGCCCTCCCTTGGCCACGACATCGAGCGGGCCGGCATAGTGGCAGGCCGAGCGCGTCGGCAGGCCGGGGTAAGGCGCGAAGGCCGGCTCCTCGACGGCGCACTTCGCCGTCGCCTTGAAGCAGCGCGGATGGAAGTAGCAGCCGGACGGCGGGTTCGCCGGGTTCGGGATGTCGCCTTCGAGCACGATGCGGCCGCGCACGCCGCGCGTATCCGGATCCGGGATCGGCACCGCCGAGAGCAGCGACTGCGTGTAGGGGTGCGTCGGCTGGTCGTAGAGCACCGTCTTCTCGCTCTCCTCGACGATGCGGCCGAGATACATCACCGCCACGCGGTCGGAGATATGGCGCACCACCGAGAGATCGTGGGCGATGAAGAGGTAGGCCAGGCCCAGCTCCTTCTGCAGGTCCTGCAGCAGGTTGATCACCTGCGCCTGGATCGAGACGTCGAGCGCGGCCACCGGCTCATCCAGGATCAGCAGCTTCGGCTGCAGGGCGAGCGCGCGGGCGATGCCGATGCGCTGGCGCTGGCCGCCGGAGAACTCGCGCGGGTAGCGGCCGATCACGGTGCGCGGCAGTCCGACCAGCTCGAACAGCTGCTGGATGCGCTTCTCGCCACCCACCTCGTCGTAGATGCCATGGATGCGGAGCGGTTCGGCGACGATATCGCCGACGGTCTTGATCGGATTCAGCGACGAGTAGGGATCCTGGAAGATGTACTGCATGTTCCGGCGGACCTTTCGGATATCCGCCGACGGCAGCTGCGTGATCTCCTGGCCGGCGAACCGGACGCTGCCGCCGGTCGCCTTGATCAGGCCCATGATCGCGCGGCCGGTGGTGGTCTTGCCGCAGCCGGACTCCCCGACCAGGCCGACCGTCTCGCCGGCATTGACGCTGAGGCTGACACCGTCGACGGCGCGCACCCAGCCGACGCGGCGGCGAAGCAGGCCCGCCTTGATCGGAAAGTAGACCTTGAGGTTGTCGACGGTCAGCAGCGCCGGCTCCGCCTTCGCCACGGTCGCGGCGACGGTCGCCGCTGGACGCGGCGCCAGCATGTCGGCGAAGAGCTTGGCGACCTCGTCGGCGTAGTGGCAGGCCGAGCGATGGCCGGGGCTCGTCTCCGCCAGAGGCGGTTCCTCGTTCTGGCAGAGCGCGCGGTCCCGACCGATCGGGCAACGCGGGTGAAAGGTGCAGCCTTTCGGCAGGCGTGCCGGGTTCGGCGGCTGGCCGGTGATCGGCACCAGCCGGTTCTCCGCGGCGTCAATGCGCGGCAGGCTCTTCAGCAGGCCGACCGTGTAGGGATGCTTCGGCCGCTTGAAGATCTCGTCGACCGGGCCGGTCTCGACGATGCGGCCGCCATACATCACCGCAACGCGGTGGGCGACCTCGGCGACCACGCCGAGATCGTGGGTGATCAGGATCACCGCGGCCCCGGTGTCGGCCTGGCGCTTGGCCAGCACCGAGAGCACCTGGGCCTGGACTGTCACGTCGAGCGCGGTGGTCGGCTCGTCGGCGATGATCAGGCGCGGGCGGCCGGCCATCGCCATCGCGATCACCGCGCGCTGGCGCATGCCGCCGGAGAATTCATGCGGATACTGGACGACGCGCCCCGTGGGATCAGGAATGTCGACCTCGCGCAGCAGCTCGACGCCGCGCTCGCGCGCCTTCGACTGCGGGATCTGCCCGTGGGCGACCTGACCCTCGGTGATCTGACGGCCGATCTGAAAGACGGGATTCAGGGTCGTCGTCGGATCCTGGAAGATCATGCCGACGTCCTGGCCGCGCATCTGACGGAGAGTCTCGGCCTCGGCCGTCGTCACCTCGACAGGCCCAAGCCGGATCGAGCCCTCGAGACGGGCAGTCTCGGGCAGCAGGCCGGTGATCGCCAGCGACGTCACGCTCTTGCCCGAGCCGGACTCGCCGACGATGCCGAGGACCTCGTTCGGATAGACGTCGAAATCGATGCCGCGCACGGCCGGCACCGGCCGCCCGGCGCCGACGAAGGTCACCGACAGTCCACGCACCGACAGAACCGGCTCAGACATCACGCCCCACGATCACGCTTACAGCCCCCTGAAAACGAGGGCGGCGGCGACCTGACGTGGTCGCCGCCGCCGTGACGACGTTCTTGCTTATTTGAACCCGATGGTACGACCGACGAGCATGTTGTCGATCTCGCGCGTGATGCCGCCGACGTTCTTGGCGGCGACGATGAGACCGATGTCGAAGGTGTTGGTCGGGATGCCGAAGGAGGCCTCGACCAGCGCCTTGTTCAGCTCGTCATAGGCGGCCTTGACGTTCGCCCCGGAGCCGAGCGTCGTGTCGACCTTGTTCATTGCCTCGACATAACGCTTGTGCGGGTTCGGATCGCCGAGGACCGGGTTCTTGGTGGTGCGATAGATGCTGTTCGTGCCGACGCGGGTCGGGAACTTCTGGATGTTGCCGATGCCGCCGAAGATGGCCGCGAACTTGCCTGTCAGCATCGCGTCGGTCAGCTCGGCACCCTGCTTGATGTCGAGCTGCATGGTGATGCCGGCCTTGGCGACCGTGCTCTGGACGATCTGGCTGATCGCCACCGAGTCCTGGTCGGCGCCGTTGACGACGAGCTTCCAGTCGTTCATCTCGGCCTGCGACAGGCCGGACGCCTTGAGCAGCTCCTTCGCCTTGTCGATGTTGAAGGCATAGGTGGTGTTGTACGACTTGTCGAAAGCGGGGCTGGCGGGCGCCCAGGGGAGGGCGACCACCTCGCCGACGCCGGCGTAGCCGACGCGCAGGATGGCTTCACGATCCATCAGGTAGTTGAAGGCCTGACGGAACTTCTCGTTCTTGAACGGACCCATCGTGGTGTTGATGCGGAATACCTGCACCAGCGGGCCGGGGCCCTGGATCAGCTGGTAGCCGGCGTTGCGCAGACGCACCGCGGTGCGCGCGTTGCCGCCATAGATGATGTCGACCGCACCCGACTCGAGCGCCGCGGCGGCGGCGTCGTTGTCGCTGAAGATCGTCAGCACGATCTCGGAGACGATCGGCTCCTTCGGGCGCCAGTACTTCTTGTTGGCCTCGAGGCGAACGCGCTGGCCGAGCACGCGCTCCGCCAGGATGAACGGACCGGTGCCGGCATCCTTAGTCTCGACCGCCTCGATGTCCTGCGGGTCGATGATCGAGAGGAACTGCAGCAGGTCGGTGATCTGGCGATCGGGGACCGGGCTGTTGAAGTTGATGACGACCGTGGAAGCATCGGGCGTCGCCCAGTCCTTCACGATCGACATGGTCGCGTAGACGTTCTTACCCTTCTGAGGATCAGCGCCCTTCTTCAGGCTGACCGCGACCGCCTCGGCGTTTAGCGGACGACCGGAGTGGAAGGTCACGTCGGTACGCAGCTTCAGCGTCACCGACTTGTTGTCCGGCGCGATCTTCCATTCCGTCGCCAGGTTCGGAACCGCCTGGCCTTCCGGCGTGTACTCGATCAAGCTGTCGTACATGTTCTTGATCAGCGGGAAGTTGATGCCGGAGAACTGCATCGGATCGAAATTGTGGATGTCGGCGAGGATCGCGACCCGGAGACGGCCGCCCTTGAGTTCCTGAGCCGACGCGCCGACCGCGGCGATGGAGAGGGCGGCGACTGCAAGCAGCAGCGTCCTCACAAGCCCGACAGCGCGTGATAAACCGATCTTCATCTGACGGATACCTCCCCTACTCGAAAACACGGTCGGAATGCCCACCCGAAAGGTCCTCCCAGGACCTCCCCGAGCATTCGGCCACAGTGGCAAACGGGCTTCGCTGCTGTCAAACGTTGGACGCGCAATCCCGAAACGGTGATTTCGCCTGACGGGGCACCCTCAGCGCCAGGACGAAACCTCCTCCAGCGGATAGACGGGACGCGGGATGCGCGTCCAGGGCAGTCCCTTCACGTCCGACTGGCCCGGTCCGGTGGTGTCGACCCGGATCAGCTGCGAGGTGATCGGGGCGAAATACTGGAAGTTGGAGGCGGTCTTCAGCACCGCCATCTTGTAGCCGACCGGCTCGACCCCGAAGGCGCGATAGACCTCCGGCACGTTGCCGGCGACGCCGCGAAGCTCGCTGATCATCAGCGTCACCGGCCCGACCTCGAAGATGACCGTGCGGCCCATGTCGATGCTGGGCGAGCGATGCTCGGACATCTGCACGCGACCGTCGGCGATGCGGCGCACCGTCCCCGTCACCTGCAACGGCTTGAAGAAGGCGGTCGCGTAGTGCCCGCCGACCGGCAGCGTCACCGTCGCGCCCGCACCGGCCTCGACCAGCCGCGCCACCGTGACCGGCTCGATCATCGGGATCAGGGCGGTACTCTGGATCTTCTGCCGAAGGATCGACTCCAAGATCAGGTTCGAGTCGCCCGACGACCCACCGAACACCGTGTCACCGGTGTCGCTGAGGCAGACGATGCCCTTGGGCGCCCGGTCGGCCATCCGCACCGCCTCGTCGATCGAAACGGCTTCCTTCTTCTGAAAGTCGGCCCGCATCGACCAGGCGAGATCGGCGATCTCGTCGGCCTTGGCTTCGGCCAGCGCCTTGTCGCCGTCGGCGACGACGATCGCAGCCCAACCGCCCTCGGCGACGTCGAGCCACGGCTGCATCGGGCAGTTGGCGACATGCAGGACGCGCTTGTCCTCTGCCTCCATCGAGCGCGCCCGATCGAACCAGACCTTCATAGGGCCCTTCGACGTCAGGAACTGCTCCTGATGCGAGATCAGCGGCAGCTTCCGCCATGCCATCACCGGCCTGACCTCGCCGGCGACCGTCCGGATCAGGATCTCGGCGCCGATCTTGCCCGTATCGTAGGGATCGTGCGGCTGGGTCCGGTGCGCGACGATAGCGGTCGCATTCGCGACCATCTGCTTCGTGATGTTGGCGTGGTGGTCGAGCGAGACGACGATGGGGACTTCGGGGCCGAGGATCTGCCGGCAGAGCGCGATCTGCGCGCCCTCGACATCGTCCTGGTCCTCGGCCGCGCAGGCGCCGTGGACCTGGAGCGCAAGGCCGTCGATCCTGCCGGCCGCCTTGAGCCCCGCCTTGATCTTCTCCTCGAAGAACCGGCGGCACTCGACCGTAATGCGTCCGCCCGCCGTCGCCCAGGCGCGGATGATCGGAACCGACTGGATTTGTCGCTTGGCCTCCTCGACCGCGGCGAGATAGCCGCCGATCTGGCCGGTGTTCCCCATCTTCTCGAAGACGTCCTTGCCCTCGTAGAGGCCGAACGACTCGTAGTCCCGCATCGTCGTCGGAACCGGGTTGAAATCGTTGGTCTCCTGACCGATGTGAATGACCGCCAGCCGCATCAAGACCTCCTTCGCCGATCCTCGGACGTTCTAGCCGCGCCGGGTCCGGCCTCCAAGCGACGGACACGATCGCCGAAACTCAGCGCTTGAGCGCCGCCAGGATCGTCACCGGCAGGGCCGGACGCAGCGCATCGAAGCGGCCGATCGCGCCGGCATGAGCGACGGAGATCCGCACCAGCTCGCCGTCGGTTCTCTGGCGCCAGTCGGCGAGGAGCGCCTCGCTCTGCAGGGTCACCGCGTTGGCGACGAGACGCCCGCCCGGCTTGAGCGCGTCCCAGCACTGCTGGATAAGCCCCTCCTCGGTGACGCCGCCACCGATGAAGACGGCATCGGGCACGGCGAGGCCGTCGAGCGCCGCCGGCGCCTTGCCGGTGACCACCTGCAGCGCGGGCACGCCGAGACGCGTCCGGTTCTCGACGATCAGTTTCGCACGCCCGGCATCGGCTTCGATCGCGATCGCGCGGCAAGACGGATGTGCCCGCATCCATTCGATGCCGATCGAGCCGCAGCCGGCCCCGACATCCCAGAGGAGCTCGCCCGGAGACGGCCCCAGCCTCGCCAAGGTCGCGGCGCGCACGTCGCGCTTGGTGAGCTGCCCGTCATGCACATAGGCCGAGTCCGGAAGACCGGCGAGGGTCGAGAGCCGCAAGGCCTCGTCGCCGGCGATGCAGTCAATAGCGACCACATTGAGGTCAGCGGTCTCCTCGTGCGGCCAGGAACGCGCCTCGCCCTCGAGGCACCTCTCCCTCACGGCGCCCAGGTGCTCGAGGACCGACATGCGGCTCGGCCCGAAGCCGCGCGCGACAAGCAGCTTCGCGATCGACGCGGGTGTGCCGCCGTTCTCGCTCAAGACCAGAAGCCGGGCACCGGGATGGATGTACGGATGAAGCCCCTCCAGCGGACGCCCATGAACGGTCACGGTCGCAACCTCCTGGAGCGGCCAGCCGAGCCGGGCGGCCGCAAGCTGGAAGGAGGACGGCGCCGGGAAGACCCGGAACTCCCCGGCCGGAATCATCCGCGCCAAAGTCGCACCGACGCCGAACCACATCGGGTCGCCGCTGGCCAGGATGCACACCGGCGTGCCCCGTCGCGCCAGCACCATCTCGCAGGCCGTCGAGAACGGACTCGGCCAGGCGATCCGCTCCTGGTCCCCCTCGGGCACCAGAGCCAAGTGCCGCCGGCCGCCGAACAGGGTGCGCGCATTCGAGACCGCGGCGCGGGCGCCTTCGCCGAGCCCGGTCAGGCCGTCTTCGCCAATTCCGACCACCGTCAGCCAGGGTGGCATTCTTTTTCTCGTGTTCCGGTCGCGTCGGGGCCGCGACGCTCGCCTGCCCGAAGGCTATGATCATTACGACAATGACAGCCCGCGCAACACGCTTTGCGACCTCGAAGACCTCGGCCTGTCCAGGTCTCTTCCGCGTCGTGCCGGCCAAGGATGGCGGCCTGTGCCGCCTCAAGGTGCCGCTCGGCCGGATTTCGGCGGCGGGCGTCGTCACCGTCGCCGCAGCAGCGCGACGCCATGGCAATGGCGTGATCGAGGTCACCAACCGGGCCAATCTGCAGCTGCGCGGAATCCGCGGCGGCGCCGAGTCCGATCTCGCCGCCGAGCTTATCGCCGCCGGCCTCGGCCCCAGGCATCCCGACAGCGACGACGTCCGCAACGTCCTGGTCTCCCCGATGGCCGGCCTCGACCGGAATCAGAAACTCGACATCCGTCCTGTCGCCGCGGCGATCCTGGAGCATCTCGAGACCGACGCCGGCTGCAGGACACTTTCTCCGAAGATCTCGGTGATGGTCGATGGCGGCGAGGACGTGGCGGTCGTCGACCATCCGCATGATCTCTGGCTCGCGGCAGTCGACGAGGCCAGCTTCGCACTCGGCATTGCCGGATGTCCGCCGGTCGCGATCGGCGACCCGACGCCCTTCATCGTCGTCGGCGTCGCCGATACCGTCTGGTCCATTGCGGTGGCGCTTTCGATGTTCCTCGACATGGCATCCAAGGATCCCGAGGCGACACGCCTGCGCCACGTGCTGCCGCAGGTCTCGCGGACCGACTTCCTCGAGCACCTTTCGAAACGCCTTGGCCTGGTCGCGAATCTCGGCGAAAAAGCGCACCGCTGGCGACGGCGGATGCCGCGCGAGCGGGCCCATGTCGGGATCCTGGACCAGCGGCAGGAGGGATTGGCGAGCATCGGTGCCGTTCCTCCTCTCGGGCGCCTGTCGCCGGAGACGATGGCGCGCCTTGGAGCGCTCGCGGGTGATCACGGCGGGGAGCTCGGGCTGACGCCCTGGCAGAGCGTCATGGTGCCCAACGTACGGAGAGAGAAGGCAAGCCGCGTGGTCGAATCCCTGGAGAGTTTCGGAATGGTCTGCGCGCCCGATCATTCCCTGGCGACGACGATCGCCTGCGCCGGCTCGACCGGCTGCGCCAAGGGACGCGCCGACACCAAGGGCGATGCGCTCCTGCTGGCGGATGCGCACGACACTGGCTGGCTGCATCTGAGCGGCTGCGAGCGATCCTGCGCTTCGGCGGGCGTCGCCGAGGTGACGCTGCTCGCGTCGGCACCGGGCACCTACGATCTGTTCGTCAAGGACGCCGACGCCTCTCATCGGTTCGGCCGGCGCATTGCCGAGACCCTGACGATCGAGCAGGCGCGCGAGCACGTGAGGCAGGCACGGTGATCGACTACATCCGCGACGGCCAGGAGATCTATCGCCGCTCCTTTTCGATCATCCGCGCCGAGGCCGATCTCTCCGGCGTTGCGCCCGATCTGGAGAAGCTCGCGGTCCGTGTCGCGCACGCTTCGGGAATGGTCGACGTGATCGGCGATCTCGTCTTCTCGTCCGGCGCGGGCGACGCGGGGCGCAAGGCGCTCTCCGGCGGCGCGCCGATCCTTTGTGACGCCAAGATGGTCGCCGACGGCGTCACCCGCTCCCGCCTGCCGGCCGAAAACCGCGTGATCTGCACGCTCGACGATCCGCTGGTTCCAGGTCTGGCCCGGAAGATCGGAAATACACGATCCGCCGCCGCGCTCGATCTCTGGCTGCCATATCTCGCCGGTTCGGTGGTCGCGATCGGCAATGCCCCGACCGCTCTCTTCCGGCTGCTCGAGATGATCGACGCCGGTGCGCCGAAACCCGCTCTCGTTCTGGGCTTTCCCGTCGGCTTCGTCGGCGCCGCCGAGTCCAAGGACGCTCTCGCCGCGGACAGCCGCGGCGTGCCGTTCGTGATCGTCCGCGGCCGACGTGGCGGCAGCGCGATGGCGGCCGCGGCGGTGAATGCGCTGGCGACGGAGGTCGAGTGATGGCGGCCGGACGCCTTCTCGGCCTCGGCGTCGGTCCGGGCGACCCCGAGCTGATCACTCTCAAGGCCCTCCGCCTGCTCCGCGCGGCCCCGGTCGTCGCCTACCTCGTCGCAAAGGGCAAGAAGGGCAACGCCTACTCGATCATCGAGGCGCATCTTCGGCCGGAGCAGACCATCGTTCCGCTCACCTATCCGGTGACGACCGAGTTCCTGCCGCCCCCGCTCAGCTACGACGCGATCATCGCGGCGTTCTACGACGAGTCGTCCGCCGCCCTCGCCCAGCACCTCGACCAGGGGCGCGATGTCGCCGTCATCTGCGAAGGCGATCCGTTCTTCTACGGCTCCTTCATGTATCTGCATGACCGGCTCGCCGCCCGGTACCCGACCGAGGTGGTGCCCGGCGTCTGCTCGATCGTCGCCTGCGCAGCCGCGCTCGGATCGCCTCTCACATATCGGAACCAGAGCCTCGCAGTGCTTTCGGGCGTGCTTCCGGAAGAGGAGCTGGCGGCGCGCCTCGCGCAGATCGACGCGGCGGCCGTGATGAAGCTCGGCCGCAATTTCGAGAAGGTCCGGCGAGTGGTGAACCGGCTCGGCCTCGGCGACCGCGCGCTCTATATCGAGCGGGCGACGATGGATAGTCAGCGCTCCCTGCCGTTGGCCGACGTCGATCCGACCACCGTTCCCTATTTCTCGATGATCCTGGTGCCCGGCCTGAAGTGGCAGGCATGAGCGACCGCACGCCCGCCGTCCTCGTCCTCGGCGAGGGCAGCCTACCGGCGGCGCGACGCCTCCGCGCCGAGATCGACGGCGCCGAGATCCATGGCCTTGCCGGACGCGTGAGCGATGCGGACCGCGCCTTTACCGAGTTCGGCGAGACCATCCGCCAGCTCTTTCGCGAGGACGTGCCGATCGTCGCCTTCTGCGCCGCGGGCATCGTCATCCGCGCGCTCGCGCCGCTGCTCCAGGACAAGCGAGCGGAGCCGCCGGTCGTCGCAGTCTCCGAGGACGGCAGCGCCGTGGTTCCTCTTCTCGGCGGTCTTCGCGGCGTCAACGATCTCGCGCGCCGGATAGGGGCGGCGCTCGGCACCAGGCCCGCGATCACCACGACCGGCGAAGTTCGCTTCGGCGCGACCCTGGAGCATCCCCCCCCCGGCTACGAGATTCGCAATCCCGGAGCCGGCAAGCGCTTCATGTCCGATGTCCTCGCCGGTGAAAGGATCCGGCTCTGGGGCGATGCACCTTGGCTTGTCGGCACGCGCCTGCCCTTCGATCCCGACGGCCGCCTTTCGATCACGGTTACCGTGCGGGACGACGAACCGGGAGAGCGCGAACTGATCTTCCACCCCCGATCCGTGGCGATCGCGGTCGGCGGCGGGGATTCCGATTTGCCGGGATTCGTGCTGGACATGCTGGCCAATGCGGGGATCGCTCGCCAGTCGGTCGCCGCGGTGGTGGCGGCCGAGCGCGACGCGGCCCGGCCGGAGATCGTCGCCGTCGCGAGGGCACTGTCCCGCCCTCTGCGGATCATGGCCATCGACGGAACGCTCAGAGATCTCGTTCGCGCCGCGGTGCCGGACCCGGTCGAAGAGGCAGCAGACGTATCGATTGCGATCGCGGTCGCTGCCGCGCCGCTCGACGTCGAGGCGATGGGCCGCGCGCGCGGGCGGCTCTCGGTCGTCGGCATCGGACCCGGATCGCTTGGGCAGAGAACCCCCGATGTCGCGCGTGCGCTGGCGGAGGCGGAGGATATCGTCGGCTACGGGACCTACGTGCGAATGGCGGGCCCCTTTCGGCCGGACCAGGCGATCCACGTCTCCGACAATCGCGAGGAGCTGGATCGCGCGCGCCATGCCTTCGCGCTCGCTGCGGGCGGCCGCCGGGTGGCGGTCGTCTCTTCCGGCGATCCCGGTATCTTCGCCATGGCCGCGGCCGTGATGGAGGCACTCGACGACGCCGAGGCATCGGCCTGGCACGGAGTCGAGCTCCAGGTGATGCCCGGCATCACGGCAGCGCAAGCGGCTGCGGCCCGAGCCGGCGCGCCGCTAGGACACGACTTCTGTGTGATCTCGCTTTCCGACAACCTCAAGCCCTGGGATGTGATCGAGCGGCGCCTCGACCTCGCCTGCCGGGCGGATCTCGCGCTTGCCCTCTACAATCCGATCTCGCGAGCCCGTCCGACGCAGCTCGGCATTGCCCTGGAGAGCGTCCGCCGTCATCGGGTACCGACGACGCCGGTGGTTCTCGCGCGCGACGTCGGCCGCCCTGACGAGTCCGTCCGCACCATGACTTTGAGTGAACTCACGCCTGACATGGTGGATATGCGGACGGTGCTTCTGATCGGCTCATCGCTTACGAGGACCGTTCCGCGCGCCGATGGCACTCCTTGGGTCTATACGCCGCGTTGGTACGGCGAGGCATCGACGAACGGCTGAGATTGCATCGCACATGCGCCCGAGGATCGGGATGTGCAGTAACCTTGTCATGACGTTTTGCGCCCTTTCGCGCTCACGAGGATGGGGAGAGCTCATGATCGCTACGTCATCGCCGCCGGACAAGGGCCGGGATGCCGATACGTCGGCAACAGATGGACGCGGCGGCGGCTCGAAGCGATCCTCCGAGCGCAAGTCGCGGCCGGTCGCTGCAGGCGATACGCTGGCGCGGTCCGACGATCGCGCAGTTCAGGCGGATCGCGTCTCACGTCGCACCAGCACCACGCTGACCGTCCGAAAGATGGCCATCTCCGACCTTCTCTCGGCAAAGAAGGGCACGCCGGCCGACGAGCTTCTGAGGCGGCTCCAGGCGCTGGTCGCCGGGGCTTCGCCGGACGAGCTCAAGGCCCTCCGGCGCACGCTGTTCCGGCCGGAAGAGCCGGTCTCCGGCACCGACCCGGATCTCGAGCTCAGCCAGGGTTGGCGCGAAGGAGCCTACCCTTACAAGAACCTTCTCTCGCGAAAGGGCTACGAGAAGCAGAAGTACCGCCTCCAGGTCGAGCTCCTGAAGCTCCAAGCCTGGGTGAAGGAGACCGGAAGTCGCGTCATCATCCTGTTCGAAGGGCGCGACGCCGCCGGCAAGGGCGGCACCATCAAGCGCTTCATGGAGCATCTCAATCCCCGAGGCGCGCGCGTCGTCGCTCTCGAGAAGCCGAGCGAGGTCGAGCGCGGGCAGTGGTATTTCCAGCGCTACATCGAGCACCTGCCGACCCGCGGCGAGATCGTGCTGTTCGATCGCAGCTGGTACAATCGCGCCGGCGTCGAGCGGGTGATGGGATTCTGCTCCGATGCCGAGCATGAAGAGTTCCTGCGGCAGACGCCGGAATTCGAGCGCCAGCTCGTCCGAAGCGGCATCCACCTCTTCAAGTTCTGGTTCTCGGTCAGCCGCGAGGAACAGCGCCGACGCTTCAAGGAACGCCAGGCGCATCCGCTCAAGCAGTGGAAGCTGAGCCCGATCGACATGGCCTCGCTCGACAAATGGCGGGACTACACGCAGGCCAAGGAAACGATGTTCGTCCATTGCGACACGTCGGATGCGCCGTGGACAGTCATCAAGTCCGATTGCAAGAAGCGAGCGCGGCTGAACGCGATGCGCTTCGTGCTGCATCGGATGCCCTACACGCAGAAGGACACCTCGATCATCGGGCCGGTCGACCCGCTGATCGTCGGTCGCCCCTCGCTCGTGCCCGGAGGCGGCGAGGATCAGCTGGTGCGCAGCAACGGTTCCTGACCTGCTCGCCGGGAACAAGGGCCATCCGGCGGGGCGTCGGCGGAAGGAGGATCGGTGACCCGTAGGACTGGCGGAGAGAGAGGGATTCGAACCCTCGGTACGGTTTCCCGTACACACGCTTTCCAAGCGTGCGCCTTAAGCCACTCGGCCACCTCTCCGGACGGCGCGGAACCTAGCGAAGGTGTCGCATCGACGCAACCGCCGCGGTGTTATCATTCCCTGAGATGAGTACCCTGTTCCGACTGATCGGGTGGATCCTGATGGGCGCCGCGTTGGCGATGCTGGCGATCGACGGCTGGGCCTGGATCGGGGGAGCCCGGAAGCTGACCGGGATGGGCGAACTCTGGCGCCGGCTGGACGCCGACAGCCTGGAGGCGACCCGCACCTTCATCCAGCACTACCTGTTCCCGTGGCTCTGGGACCCAATGGGCCTTTGGACCCTGGCCCAGCCTGCCGCGGCCGTGCTCGGCGTCCTGGGCTTCCTGATCGCCTTCCTCGCCCGACGCTAGGGCAGCTTCCGGAAGGCGATCGTCACCTCCGCGACCTGCACGCCCCATTTGCTGAGCCTGAGCCTGTTCAGCGCCATCTCGTCGTCGAACCGGAACACCCGGTCGTCGGCGGCGAGCCGCCACTCGCCGTTGTTGGTCTTCAGGTTCAAGGCATAGGTGAGGAACAGGCTCGCCCCCTCCTCCCGGCCTTCGGCCGAACCCGTCACGTCCGCGGCCTCGCCCCGGATCGAGCCGTCTGGCATCCGCCGGATACGCCATTGCCGGAACTGCTTCTCGCCGTCGGAGTAGACGAAGTGCTCGTCGAGGACGAGGACGTCGCCGTCGCGCCGCCCCTCCATCTCGACGGTGAACTGGCGGACCGGCCCGGCGAAACGCGGCTCGACCAGGCCCCAAGCCTTCATCCGGCCGGTGAAGTACTGCTCGAGATCGAACTTGCGCGCGCGGCCGGCATCCGGATCCGACGCCGCCCCGCCGCAGCCGGAAAGGCCCAGCAGCAGGAACGCGAGAAAGGCGAAGCGGCGCATGACGTGCTCCAGATGTGGCCTGGAGCAGATACGTCCGACGCCGGCGTTCGGTTCAGTTGTCGCTCATCTTTAGGGCGGCGATGAAGGCCGACTGCGGGATGTCGACCTTGCCGAACTGACGCATGCGCTTCTTGCCCTCCTTCTGCTTGTCGAGGAGCTTGCGCTTGCGCGACACGTCGCCGCCGTAGCACTTCGCCAGCACGTCCTTGCGGAGCGCGCTGATCGTCTCGCGGGCGACGATGCGTCCGCCGATCGCCGCCTGGATCGCGATCTTGAACATCTGGCGCGGGATCAGGTCCTTGAGGCGCTCGCAGAGCGCGCGGCCGCGCGACTCGGCCTGGCTGCGATGCACGATCATCGACAGAGCGTCCACCGGCTCGGCATTGACCAGGATCGAGAGCTTCACCAGCTCTTCCTCGACATATCCGTCCATGTGGTAGTCGAAGCTGGCATAGCCGCGGCTGACGCTCTTCAAGCGGTCGTAGAAGTCGAACACGACCTCGTTCAGCGGCAGGCGGTAGACCGCCATCGCGCGGTTGCCGACATACGTCAGGTCGAGCTGCTGGCCGCGACGGTCGGTGCAGAGGGTCAGGATCGAGCCCAGGTACTCGTCGGGGACGAAGATCGTCGCCTTGATCCACGGCTCCTCGATCGACTTGATCTTCATGACATCCGGCATGTCCGCCGGATTGTGCAGCTCCATCTGCGAGCCGTCGGTCATGTTGATCTTGTAGACGACCGACGGGGCCGTGGTGATCAGGTCGAGGTTGAACTCGCGCTCGAGCCGTTCCTGGATGATCTCCAGGTGCAGCAGCCCCAGGAAGCCGCAGCGGAAGCCGAAGCCAAGCGCCGTGGAAGTCTCGGGCTCGTAGTGGAAGCTGGCGTCGTTGAGCCTGAGCTTGCCGAGCGATTCACGCAGGTTCTCGTAGTCGGCGGCATCGACCGGGAAAAGGCCGCACCACACCACCGGCACGCTGGGCTTGAAGCCCGGCAGCGCCTCAGGCGTCGGGTTGCGGTCGTCGGTCAGCGTGTCGCCGACCTTGCAGTCGGCGACCGTCTTGATCGCGGCGGTGATGAAGCCGACCTCGCCGGGGCCCAGCTCGTCGGTCATCTCCATCTTCGGCGTGAAGTAGCCGACGCGGTCGACGAAGTGCGCGGCCCCCGTCGCCATCATCCGGACCTTCATGCCCTTCTTGAGCACGCCGTCCTTGATGCGCACGAGAGCGACGACGCCGAGATAGGGGTCGTACCAGGAATCGATCAGGAGGGCCTTCAGCGTGGCACCGGCATCGCCCTTCGGCGGCGGCAGGCGCGTCGCGATCGCCTCCATGACCTCGTCGATGCCGATACCGGTCTTGGCCGAGATCATGATCGCGTTCGACGCGTCGAGGCCGATCACGTCCTCGATCTGCTGCTTGATGCGGTCGGGCTCGGCCGCCGGCAGGTCGATCTTGTTGAGGACCGGGACGATCTCGTGATTGGCGTCGATCGCCTGGTAGACGTTGGCGAGCGTCTGGGCCTCGACGCCCTGGCTCGCATCGACGACCAGGATGGAGCCCTCACAGGCGGCCAGCGAACGCGAGACCTCATAGGCGAAGTCGACGTGGCCGGGCGTGTCCATCAGGTTGAACTGGTAGGTCTTGCCGTCCCTGGCCTTGTAGGAGAGGCGGACGGTCTGCGCCTTGATCGTGATGCCGCGCTCGCGCTCGATGTCCATCGAGTCGAGGATCTGGTCCTTCATCTCGCGGTCGGCGATGGCACCGCCCTTCTGGATCAGGCGGTCGGCGAGCGTCGACTTCCCATGGTCGATATGGGCGATGATCGAGAAGTTGCGGATCAGGGACGTGTCGTGCATTTCGGCTCCGGCGGCGGCGGAACATAGGTGGGATCGGCCCCCGACGCAATGAACGGCCTGCCGCAGGGAGGGGATGCCCGGCCAGTCGCCGCCCGGACGGCGACGATTCGGCTATCACGTTGCCCTAGAAGGGCATTTCGACGGTCGCCTCACCGCTTCGTCCTGGCCTTGAGCCAAGCCGCCATGGGCTCCCAGACGTCGACCTCGCGGCCGGCCCCGACCGTCATCGCGATATGACCTTGCGGCGGACGCAGGATGTCGGCGCCGGGGATCAGGCTTCCGAGGGCCAGGGCCGAGTCCGGCGGCACGATCCGATCCCTCGCCGGCACGATCACCAGGGTCGGCAGGTCGAGCCGCGCCGGGTCCACGGCACGACCGGCGACCCGCCAGCGCTTCCTGGCCGGGGTGTTGGCCACGTACCAGCCGTCCAGGCACTCCTTCGCCACCTTGGTGACCAGCGGCACGCCGTCGTTGAGCCAGTCCTCGAGCTCGATGAACTCGCGCGCCTTCTCGGAGTCGGGATCGAGGCGGGCGAAGCGCTCGAACTTCCGGATCACCAGGAAGGGGTCGAGCCCGAAGAAAAGGCTCTGCAGGATGTCGGTCGGAAGCTCGCCCGCGATCTCCATCGAGATCCCGAGCCCGGCGGAGACGAGCGGCAGAGCCGCGATCGACGCCGGCTGGCCTGCGTGGAAATCCCAAGGCGTCGCCATCAGGACCAGGCCCCCGACATCGCGATGGCGACGGAGCGCCAAGGCGACCGCCAGATTGCCGCCCATGCAGTATCCGAGAACCGTCGGCGGGCGCCGGTCGAGACGGCGCACGGCATCGAGCGCATCCTCGAGACGACCACAGACATAGTCGGTCAGCGTGAAATCCCTTTCGTCATCCGCCGGACGCCCCCAGTCGACCAGCAGCGGCCGGTAGCCGCGCCTGGCAAGCCAGCGCATCAGGCTCCGGCGCTCGGTGAGGTCGAGAATGTAGGCGCGGTTGACGAGCGACGGGACCACCAGCAGCGGCTGACCGCCGGCGGGCCGGTAGTCGAGAAGCCTCGTCGTGCCGTCCTGCCAGACGACGGCCGGCTCCGGAAGGGTGCGACGGTGCGGGCTGCGCCGATAGGCGAGGACCCCGTCGGCGAAAGCCTCGAGGCGCTTCGCCTGGACGCGCGCCAGCGCCCTATCGAGATCCGCGGGGTTTGCGCTTGCGAGGCTTGGCGCCAGCTCGCGGGCGGTTCTTCTTACTTCCGGCTTCCAGTCGAGCCAGCCTTGCCTCCAGAGCGTCAAGGCGGCGGCCGAGCTCGACGAAGACAGCGCGAGCATCGCCAGATGGAGACCCAGCGGCCTTGGCCCCAGCCGGGGCGGCATGTCCGTTGCCTGCCGGCTCACGATCGCCGGCCGCGTCCGGTCCGACCGGGAACGGTGCTCCCGCACCCAGCCCCCAGAGCCCGATCAGCCGCCGCAGCAGGCGCGCCAGCTCCGGATCCCCGGCCATGGCCGCCATCTGGTCCTGCCAGAGATCGGCGAAGCGCGAAGCCAGCTGGTCGAGGTCGGCGGAGTCGGACATGCGCCGGAAGTATAGCGGTTCCTCCTTTTAGGCCAAGCGGTTGCCGCGGTGCAGCATACCCGCCTCGGTATTTTGGCGCCGCTCTGTTATGGTGACCCGTCGCCACCCGAACGAGCATGCCGAACGCCATGGCCGATAAAGCCGACGCCGCGCCCGGACAACCGCAGGCCGCCCAGCCGGTCACGATCAAGAAGTACGCCAACCGCCGGCTCTACAACACCGCGACTTCGTCCTACGTGACCCTCGACCATCTGTGCCAGATGGTGAAGGACAATACCGACTTCGTCGTCTACGACGCCAAGACCGGCGAGGACATCACCCGCCAGGTCCTGACCCAGATCATCGTCGAGGAGGAAGGCAAGGGCGGACAGAACCTGCTGCCGATCGGCTTCCTGCGCCAGCTGATCGGCTTCTATGGCGACAACATGCAGTACGTGGTCCCGCGGTATCTCGACTACTCGATGCGCTGGTTCTCCTCGAACCAGGACCAGGTGCGGAAATACATGTCGGACGCCTTCGGCGGCCTCTTCCCCTTCGGCCAGCTGGAGGAGATGGGCAAGCAGAACATGGCGATGTTCGAGCGTGCCATGCGGATGATGATGCCGTTCAGCGGCACCGGCGGCGAGACGCCCCCGCGGCCTGATGCGCCGAAGCCGGCAGCCCCGCCGGATGCCGAGCTGACCGCGATGAAGAGCCAGCTCGAGCAGCTGCAGCGCCAACTCGATCAGCTGACCCGCGTCAGCAAGCCGAAGAGCTGATCAGACCCTGACGGGCTTGGGCGCCGCCCAAGGCCGCGCCATGTCGGGCCGGCCGAACAGATATCCCTGAAGCTGGCCGACGCCCTCCTCGCGGAGGATGCGGGCCTCGTCTTGCGTCTCGACGAACTCCGCGACCGTCGTCAGCCCGAAGCCGCGGGCGATACCGACCAGCGCGCGGACGAAGAGCTGATTGTCCGGATTGGTGGCGATGCCGGTGACGAACGAGCCGTCGATCTTGACCATGTCCACGCCGAGCCGGCGAAGCGCACGAAACGATGTGTTGCCGGCGCCGAAATCGTCGATCGCGACCTTGGCTCCGAGCTGATGCAGCGCCTCGACGAAGCGCGCGGTCTCTTCGGGATCGACCAGCGCTACCGTCTCCGTGATCTCGACCAGCAGGCGCGACGCGACGTCGCGTTTGGCCCCCAGGTGCTCGACGGCGCGATCGAGCCAAGAACCGCGACCCGCATTGACCGCCGACACGTTGACGGCGAGGGAAATCTTCGGATGTCGTGTGAGCTCGCCGACCGCGAGGTCGAGCACAGCACGATCGAGTCGGCGCATCAGCCCCATCGATTCCGCCGTGCCGATCAGGGCGCCGGCATTCAGCATGCCGCCGAAATCGTCGCCGATGCGGAGCAACGCCTCGTAGTGCTTCACCGTGTGGTCGCCTGAATCGACGACCGGCTGGAAGGCGAGATCGATCCGGCTGTTGAGAAGCGCGCGCTCGATCAGCTCGGCGACCGCGAGGTCGATGCGCTGCGAACGCCGGCGTTCATGCGACTCACGATACGACTGCGCCGTGTCGCGGCCCGACCGCTTCGCCTCGAGCATGGCGCTTTCGGCTTTCGCCAGCGCGTCGCGCGCGGTCCGCGCCTGCGACGGAAGGGAAACCCAGCCGCCCGACACGGTGACCCGAAGATCGCCCCCCGGCGTGTCCATCGTTCGACTCCGAAGGTCGAGCAGCAGACGCTCGACGCTCTTCTCGGTCTCCTCCGCGCCGCCGCCGATCAGGACCGCCGCGAAGCGGTCGCCGGTAATGCGCGCGACCTCGCCCTCCTGTCCCACGCCCGCCATCAGGCGCTTGCCGACCTCGGCGAGCACCGCGTCTCCGCTCGGATAGCCGAAGACGTTGTTGACCATGCCGAGCTGGTCGATGCCGACGACCAGCAGCCCGCCGGCGCGCCCGTTGGCGATCATCGTCCGCAGCATGCGATCGAGACGATCGAGAAGCCGGCGCCGGTTCGGCAGCCCGGTCAGGTCGTCGCGATAGGCGAGCTTGCGAAGCTTCGCTTCCTCGCCCTTGAAGGCATCGACGGTGCGGATGACGCCCGCCATCCGGCTGGGCGCGCCGCCGCCGTTGCGCTCCGCCGTGCCGCGATCGCTGATCCAGCGATAGCCGCCGGCACCGTCGGCGACGCGATAGACGCAGTCGTAGGTTTCTCCGCGATCCAGATGACGCGCGAGCGCAAGCAGCCGCTCGCTGCGGTCGTCGGGGTGAACTTGTGCGCCATAGCCTTTGCCCGAGGCGGCCCGCCCCGCCGTCGAGGCGCCCAGTACGGCGCCTACCGGTCCATGCCAGCGGATCTCGTCGCCATGGAGATCCCAGTCGTAGACCAAGTCTCCCGAGGCCACGAGCGCACGCAGCAACGGATCAGGCACATCCCCCTTGCCCATCATCGCCGGGATCATTGTCCGAACCTTCGTTGCGGGCAAGCGCGGAGGTATGTACGCCGTTGCGAAATTAACTAAACGGCATGACATTACGCCGCGCTATTGGTGCAGGAGGGAAGATTGAGGCGGCGCCCGATGCAGTCCGAAGACGACGAGCAGCTGGCGCGTGAGCTCCGCGTCAGCCAGTCGGTGGACCTCGTCGGCCAGCTGCCTTCGCTGATCGCCGGCAACGCGCTCGGCGCCCTCGGTGCGGTGCTCTACCTCTCCAACACCGCCTCGGCGACATTTCTCGGCGTGTGGGTCGCCATCATCTGGCTGCTGATGGCGCCGATGGCCTGGAGCTGGTGGAAGCTTCGCGACCGGCCGCGGCCCTCGAAGGTCAGCGGACGGCGCATCCGCCTCGTGACGATCTACTCGTTCGTGCTCGGCCTCTGCTGGGCGACGCTCTCCTGCGTCGTTCTTCCGGATGCCGAGCCGCGCAATGTGCAGTTCCTCGGTTTCGGCATGATCGTGCTCGGCATCGGTGCGGCGGCGTCGGTCTCCAACATCCCGCTCGCCTTCCTCGGCTACGTGGTGCCGATCCTGACGCCGACCTACGTGTTCTCGGTCCTGCACGACGACACGCCTTTCCGCAGCAGCAGCTTCCTCACCACGCTTCTGTCCCTCGCCGTCTTCGGCTTCATGTACCGGAACTGGGTGACCTTCCGCACCACCGTCGCCCGCGCGGTCGAGCGCTCGCGCCTCGTCGAGCAGCTCGAAGGCGAGGTCTCGGGTCGACGGGACGCCGAGGAACGGCTCCGGCACGGCATCCAGGCGATGAGCGACGGCATCGTGATGGTCGACGTCGGCGGCCGGATCGTCGCCCACAACCGCCGCGTCGGGGAGATCGTCGGGCTCAGCGAGGAGACAGTCGCCGGCTTCGAGCGGTTCGAGGACTTCGCACGCGCGGCCCTGCGCGCCAAGGGCGGCGACGACGCCTCGATCGAGCTCCACCTGCAGGACGTCACCCGCCAGGTCGCCGCGACCCGCCCCTATCGCTACGAGCTCGAGAGCCTCGGCGACGGACGCTACGTCGAGATCAGCCATCAGCCGATCCCGTCCGGCGGCTTCGTCCGCTCCTATGCCGACATCACCGACCGCAAGCAGGCGGAGATCGACCTTCGCCAGGCGAAGGACGCGGCCGAGGAGGCGAACCGCGCCAAGTCGAGCTTCCTCGCGACCATGAGCCACGAGATCCGCACCCCCATGAACGGCGTGCTGGGCATCGTCGAGCTCCTGCAGCACACCAAGCTCACGCCCGAGCAGGCGGAGCTCCTGCGTGTGGTCGGCGAGTCGGCATCCTCGCTTCTCAAGATCATCGACGACATCCTCGACTTCTCGAAGATCGAGGCCGGAAAGCTCGAGATCGACCGGACGTCGGTCGAGGTCCTGCCGCTCCTGGAAGGCGTCGCCGATACCCTCGCCAGGCAGGCGCAGAAGAAGCGACTGGCGCTGGTGACCTATGTCGATCCCGCTGTCCCCGCCGCGGTCGTCGCCGACGCGGTCCGGCTCCGCCAGATCCTGTTCAACCTCACCGGCAACGCAATCAAGTTTACGCATCACGGCACGATCTCGGTCACCGTCTCGCTGGAGGACACCAGCGGCGACATCCACAGGCTGCGCTTCGCGGTTACCGATACGGGCATCGGTCTCTCGCGCGAGCAGCAGGCGAAGCTGTTCCAGCCTTTCGTCCAGGCCGACGGATCGACGACGCGCCGCTACGGCGGTACCGGCCTCGGACTTTCGATCTCGCGGCGGCTGGTCGAGCTGATGGATGGCGAGATCGGCGTCACCTCGACGCCCGGCGAAGGATCGACCTTCTGGTTCTCGCTCCCGGCACAAGCTGCGGAGATCGTGCCCGCGCCGACCCAGGATCTCGGCGGCATCCGCGTGCTTGCCGTCGACGACGACGCGACCGCGCAGCGCATCGTGAGCGGCTATCTTGCCGCCTCGGGAGCGGAAGTCGTCGAAGCCGACGAGGCTCTCTCGGCCCTTTCCGCCGTCCGCGATGCCGATCGCCCCTTCGACGTCGCCGTCGTCGATCTGCTGTTGCCGGGCCTCGACGGTCTCCAGCTCCTGAACATGCTGAAGGCCGAACCGAATTTCGCGGAGACGCGCGCCGTCCTGCTCACGGCCTACGACGATGCCGAGAAGCGGCGCGCCGCCCTGGATGCCGGCGCTGCCGCATATCTCCTGAAGCCCGTTCGGAGGGCGACCCTGGTTTCCGCGGTCGCCGCCGCCGCGCGCGGCGAGCCGATGGCATGGTCGGGAGCGTCCACTGAACCCGGGGAGGCCGCCCGTCTGCCGACGCGCGAGGAAGCGCTTGCGGCGGGGCGCCTCATCCTGGTCGCCGAGGACAACGAGACCAACCGGCTCCTGATCCATCGCCAGCTCGAACGCCTCGGCTACGTCGCCGACCTCTGCGGCGACGGGAGGGCGGCGCTCGCCGCCTACGGTACCACCGAGTACGGCATGATCCTGACCGACGTGAACATGCCCGAGATGGACGGGATCGAGCTGACGCAGGCGGTCCGAGCGGCAGAGCGCGGCGGCCGCCGGCGCGTGCCGGTCGTGGCCCTGACCGCCAACGCGCTCCAGGGGGAAGCCGAGCGCTGCCTTTCGAGCGGCATGGACGACTACCTGGCGAAACCGGTCAATCTTTCGCGCCTCGGCGAGACGATCGAAAGATGGGTAGGCGGAAACGGAGCGGCCGCAGCCTTCCCCCAAGGGAGCAAGCCGTCACCAGGGTCTTCGCGTCCGTCGGCAGAGGCCGTCATCGATCGCGAGCAGTTGCGCGAGTGGATGGGCGAGATCAACGACACTACCCGGCATCTCCTCCAGCGCTTCGTCGCCACGACGAAGCCGCTGCTCATCAGCCTCGAAGCCGCGATGGAAAAGCGCGATCCGCAGGCCGGGAGCCTCGTCCATACCGCCAAGGGCGCGGCCATGAGCGCGGCCGCGGTCGAGCTCGCTCGTCACCTGTCGACGATCGACGCGGCGCTCAAGACGGGCGACTGGAACGGGGCGTCGAAGACCTGGCCCGACGTGCTGCCGGCCTTCGACCGGGCCGCCGCGGAAATCATGAAGATATAGGACGCATAATGACCGAGGTTGCGCTCACCTATCGCGACATGCGCGCGCTCGTGGTCGAGGACAACGAGTTCATGCGCGAGCTCGTCGTCGGTCTCGTGCGTCAGATCGGCTTCGGCACGGTCTCCTCGGCGACGGATGGAGAGCAGGGCCTTCAGGAGATCATGGGCGGGCGCCCCCAGATCATCATCTGCGACATCAACATGCAGCCGGTCGACGGCGTCGAGTTCGTGAAGCGGCTGCGTTCGGCCGGGTTCTTCGGCACGAACAAGATTCCCACGATTTTCCTGACCACGCATGCGACCGAAGACTTCGTCCGCAGGGCACGCGACCTCGAAGTGGACGGCTACCTGGTGAAGCCGGTCACCCGAACGCATCTCGAGCAGCGGATCGCCAAGATCCTGGGCGATCCGCGGCGCATCGTTCCCGGTTCGTCACCGGTGCGTTGAACGTTTCTCGCGAACCCGACCCGTCATGACACCGTTTCCATGGGGCTAGAACGGCCCTTGTGACGGAGTTGTGCGCCATGGTCACGTCCCTGGCTTCCCCGCCGGTGCTTCCGGCCTTGCCTCCCCCGCGAGCAGCCGCGCTTCGCCCGGTCACCGCCCCGGATACAGGCGCTGGCGCCGGCAAGCGCCCCGATGTCGAGGCGGAAGACCTGCGTGAAGATGAGTTGAAGCGGCTCCGCCCGGACGGCGCACACGCCCGATCGAACGCCGATACGGAAGAGGCCAGTCCAGAATCCGAGGACGGCGGCGAAGACGGATCGGCCACGCCTGAGTCGGCAAGCATTCCAGGCGGTACGGCGGCCTTCCTGGCGCAACTCTTCGCGCAGGACGAGCCTGCCGAAGACCAGCCGGATCCGTTCGGCGACGCCACGCGGGCCTATCGGCGCCTCCGCGAGGAGCGGGATGCCGGTCACTTCATCGATATCCGGGACCCGATCGACGTCCAAATCTGATCGTCGTTAACCCCTTCCCGACTCCGACCGTGCTAGGCTTCCTCTTGGGGAGCGACGGGGTAGCCCTGCGGGGGAGGCAGGGATACGCATGGCGTCGTCCGTCTCATCGACATCCTTGGTTCCGATCAACGCGATCACTCTGCGACCGGTGCCGATCCGGCCGGCGGACGCGACCCTCCCTGCCGCCTTCGATCCGGAGGCGCTGAGGCAGAGCCGAGCTCAGGCGGAAGCCCTCCGCGAGCAGGAGCAGACGCGCCGTCGTGACAATGAGCAGTCGCAGGCGAGAGGCGACCGGCGCGAGACGTTCACCGGCGACAGCGCACCGTTCCTTGCCCAGCTTCTCAACCAGGATCAGCCGCCGCCGAAGCAGCCGAGCTTCGCCGACGCCACGCGCGCCTACGGACGTTTCCAGGAAGAGCCACAGTCCGGCTTCGTGCTCGACCAGCCGGTACGCATCGACGTGAAGGTCTAGGCCGGCTCCGCGTCGAAGGCGTCCAGCATCTCCGAGATCCGCTGCTCGTCCCACTGCTCCATGATGGCGCGGGCGCGCTGCGTCGCCGCCAGCAGGTTCAGGTGCCGCACCCGCCGTTTCACGCGCGGCAGTTTCGGCGGGGCCATGGACAGCTCGCGCACGCCCAGGCCCAGCAGCAGCGGGATATAGCGCGGATCGCCTGCGATCTCGCCGCAGACCGACACAGGGATATGGGCACGTAGCGCCGCCTCGACCGAGAACTGCAGGAGCCTCAGGACCGCCGGATGAAGCGGGTTGTAGAGCGTCGCCACCTGGTCGTCGGCGCGGTCGATCGCCAGCGTGTACATGGTGAGGTCGTTGGTACCGATGGCGAAGAACTCGGCCGCCAGCGCCAGCGCGTCGGCGGAGAGCGCGGCTCCCGGCACCTCGATCATGACGCCGATCGGCGGCAGCGTGTCGCCGAGCGCGATGCCGCGGCGCTTCAACCGGCGGGCGACCTGCTCGGCCATGGCACGCACCTTCCTTACCTCGCCGACGGTCGCGACCATCGGCAGCAGGATGCGCACCGGGCCGTGCAGCGAGGCACGGAGGATGGCGGCAAGCTGGGTTTCCAGCAGGCGCGGCTGCGCCAATCCCAGGCGCACGCCACGAAGACCGAGCGCCGGGTTCGAGGGCTCGCCGATCTCGGGCCCGAGCGCGCGCGCCAGCTTCTCGCCGCCGACATCGAGCGTTCGGATCGTCACCGGCCGGCCGGCCATGCCTTCGACGATCTCCCTCAGCGTCGCGTATTGCTCGTCCTCGTCGGGGAGGTCGTCCCGGTTCATGAACTGGAATTCGGTGCGCAGCAGCCCGATCCCGAGCGCACCCGCCTCCAGCGCGCCGGCGAGGTCACGCGGCAGCTCGAGATTGGCCTGGAGGCCGATCTGGTGCCCATCCCGGGTGACCGAGGCCAGGCCCTTGAGGCCGGCAAGCTTCGCCTGCTCCTTGGCCCAGGCGCCCTGGCGCTTGCGGTATCGCGCGAGCGTCGCCGCGCGGGGAGTGACGATGACGTTGCCTTCGCTGCCTTCGACGATCACCGTCTCGCCGCCCCGGATCGCGCGGAGAGCCTCCGGCGCACCGAGCACCGCGGGAAGCCCGAGCGAGCGCGCCATGATGGCGGTGTGGCTCTCGGCACCGCCGAGGGCGGTGACGATGCCGGCGATCCGCTTCGGATCCAGCAGGGCGGTGTCGGCCGGGCTCAATTCCTCGGCGACCACCACGGTCCCTTCCGGCAGCTGAGAGAACGCCTGGTAGGGCGTCTTGGTGAGCTGGCGAATTACCCGTTCGCCCACGTCGCGAACGTCGGCCTGGCGGGCGGAGAGATAAGCATCGTCGATCTCGGCGAAGCCTTCGGTGATCTCTGCGATTACGGCGCGTACCGCGGCCTCCGCGTTCTGGCGCTCGGTCTCGATCCGGCTGACGACGCCGCGTACCAGTCGCGATCCGGCGAGCATCTGCGCGTGCGCGTCGAGCAGATAGCCGAGCTCCTCCGCTGCTTCCGCCGACAACGCCTGGGACTTGGCCTTGAGCTTGGCCAGCTGCTTCTGGGCGCGGGTGACCGCATCGGAGAAGCGGCGCTTCTCCGCGTCGATCTGCTCCGGCGCGATCTCGTAGTCGGGAACCGCCACGACGCCGGCCTCTGATCGATGGGCGGTGCCGATCGCGACGCCCGGGGCCACGCCCAGGCCTTCAAAGACCTGCTCGCCGACCTTGGGCCGGCGTGCGCGAAGCTCACGCGTCTTCATCGAACCTCCGCTCGACCAGCGCGGAAAGCGCGGAAACGGCCAGCTCGGCGTCCTCGCCCTTGGCGGCAATCTCGATCGACGATCCGGGCGTCGCGGCCAGCATCATCAGGCCCATGATCGAACGACCGGAGACCCCCTGGTCGCGGCGGGTGACGGTGACCTCGGCGGAGAAGGTTTCGGCAAGCTTGACGAACCGCGCCGCGGCCCGGGCGTGCAGGCCGCGCTTGTTGCAGATGACGACGGTGCGCTGTGCCTCGGCGCTCAACTGGCCTTCTCGCCGGCGAGCAGCTTGGAAGCGACGTTGATGTACTTGCGCCCGGCCTCCTGGGCGCAGACCACGGCTTCCTCGAGCGGCAGGCCGGCGCGGACCTTCGCCAGCTTGATGAGCATCGGGAGATTCACCCCTGCCACCACCTCGACCTTGCCCCGGTCCATGACCGAGATCGCCAGGTTCGAGGGCGTTCCTCCGAACATGTCGGTCAACAGCACCACGCCTTGCCCCTCCTCGACCTCGCCCATGCGTTCGAGGATCTCTCGCCGCCGCTGTTCCATATCGTCCTCGGGACCGATGCAGACCGCGGCGATGCGGGTCTGCGGACCGACAACGTGCTCGAGCGTTGAGATCAACTCGACCGCGAGACGACCATGCGTAACCAGAACCATACCGATCATGAAAAGGAGTCCGATACCGTCATCTTGTTTGAGGGTGGCTTCAGGCTGCGTGGCGGCCGACGTCTCGGTGGAGGACTTCCACCCGTTGGCCTCGTCCGGCGAGCCAGGCGCCGAGGCGTTCGGCAAGGAAGACCGAGCGGTGACGCCCGCCGGTGCAGCCGAACGCGATGGTGAGGTAGCTTTTGCCCTCCCGGTAATAGCGCGGGATCAGCCGGTCCAGCATGCCGGCAATCGAGGCGAAGAAGGGCTCGAAGTCGGGATCCGCCGCGATGAAGTCCGCGACGCTGCCGTCCCGGCCGTCGAGCGGCCGGAGGACCGGATCGTAGTGGGGGTTCTCGAGGAAGCGCACGTCGAATACCAGGTCGGCCTCTCGCGGCAGCCCGTGCCGGAACGAGAACGAGGTAACCGTCACGCCGAGTCCGCGGTCGGCGCCGAGCTGGAAGCGGCTCCAGAGCACGCGGCGGAGATCGGCACCGACGAGTTCCGAGGTGTCGAGCACCTCGTCCGCATGCTCCCGCACCGGAAGCATCAGCGCCCGCTCCTTCAGGATGCCGTCGGCGAGCGGACGGTCGACCGCGATCGGGTGGCGGCGCCGGGTCTCTGTGAACCGTCGCGCCAGGACGTCCACGTCGCAGTCGAGGAACAGAACGCGGACATCGAGGTCCGCGCGGCACTTGAGCCGGTCGACCTCGGCCAGCAGCGGATCGACCGCGAAGTCGCGGCCACGCACGTCGACGCCGACGGCGATCGGGCGGCGCTGGGCCGCGCTGGGCGCCAGCAAGGCCGGAAGCAGGGCGATCGGCAAGTTGTCGACGGCCTCGTAGCCGATGTCCTCGAGCGCCTTCAGGCTGGATGAACGTCCGGCGCCTGAAAGTCCCGTCACGAGGATCACCGGCTGGCGGTCGCTCGCATCGACGCGGGCGCCGGCAGGGGCCGTGACCGTGGTTGTGGCCATGGGGGGCGCATTATCGGACTACGCCTCCCTCCAGGGCAAGGCGCAGCTTCGCAGGTGCAGAAGCCTCGAAAGGTACAATATTTATCAATGGGATAGATACATCCAGGAGGGTCCGGGAGAGCACCTGCGGCAGACGCTCGACCGCGTCCTGGGGAACGAGTTGGACGGCCAGCGCCGCCTCGGCTTCCGCGATGAACGGCACCCGGCAGATCCCGACGCCGCGCGCCTCGATCAGTCCGGCCAGACTCGGGGGAGGTGATGCAATCAACATCACCCCGCGGCGCGAGAGGACGACCCGGTCATCGGCGACCAATGTCCAGCCCGACTCCATCAACCGCAGCGCGAGGTCGGACTTGCCGCTCCCCGGCGGTCCGAAAAGAAGAACCGCCCGTTCGCCCAACGCGACCGCTGTCGCGTGGATCGTCGTCGGAACCTCGCCGTTCACCGGCGCGGCAGACGAACGACGAAGCGGGCGCCCACGACCCGTCCAGCCGCATCGCGCCGGTTCTCGGCATGGATGGTGCCGTCGTGGGCTTCGATGATCTGACGCGAGATGGAGAGGCCGAGGCCGGAGTGCTTCCCGAAGCGCTCGCCTTTCGGGCGCTCGGTGTAGAAGCGGTCGAAGATCGCGGCGAGCTTGGCTTCCGGGATGCCGGGCCCCTGGTCCTCGACTGTGATGGTGACCCAATCCGCGTCGCTGGCGGCCCCCAGTGCGACGGCCCCACCCGGCGGGCTGAATGAAACCGCGTTCGCGATCAGGTTCCGGATCACCTGGACCAGCCGGTCCTCGATCCCGGGTGCCGAGAGACCGCGGTTCGGTCCGATCGCGAGCGTCAGGCGCACGCCGCCTTCCTCGAGAGTCGCCTCGTGCATCTCGACCAGCGTCGCCAGCATCCGACCGACATCGACCGGCGCCAGCTCTGCCCGGCTCAATTCCGCATCGATCCGGGAAGCGTTCGAGATGTCGCTGATCAGCCGGTCGAGGCGCTGAACGTCCTCGAGCACGATCGCCATCAGGCGCTTCTGCTTCTCGGGATCCGTCAGGCGGCTCGCCGTCTCGACCGCGCTCCGGACCGAGGTCAGGGGGTTCTTGATCTCATGAGCGACGTCGGCGGCGAAGCGCTCGATCTCATCCAGACGGTTGGACAGAGCCTCTGTCATGGCGCGAAGCGAGACCGAGAGATCGCCGATCTCGTCGCCGCGGCGGGAGAAGTCCGGAATCGCGTTGCCGCCGCGATGGCCCGCACGCACCCGTTCGGCCGCGAGCGCCAGGCGCCGGATCGGCCGCGCGATGACGCCGGCGAGATAGAGCGATGCCAATACCGTCACCAGCAGCGCCAAGCCGAAGAACCGGAGGATGTCATAGCGGACCGAACGCACCGCCTCGTCGATCCAGGTGGTCTGGGTCGACAGCATCAGGACGCCGAGAACCTGCTTCAGCTTCTGGACCGGCACGGCGACCGAGATCACCAGGTCGCCGCTCGCCGCGAGCCGGACCATCCGGCCGGTGTCGCCGCGGAGCGCCGCCCGCGCTTCCTCGTAGTGCTCGGCACGCTGGCGCGGCTGCTCTTCGTAGGCGGGCCAGCCGTGCTGGCGCGGGAGTCGATCGAAGATCAGGTCGTAAACCCAGCCCAGCGCCTCGTCGAGCGGGTCGGGCGTGGCGATGGGCGCGAGCAGCTCGACCTCGACGACACCGCCCGGCCCGGCGAGCACGCGGCTGTCGGCGATGATGTCGCCGGTCGGCGAGAAGACGCGGGCGCGGACAGGTGCCTGGGAGACGAGTCGGCGAAGCAGGCCCTGGGTCGAGTCCGTCGAGAGCTCCTCGTAGTCGGCTGGCCCCACGGTGATCGCGTTCTCGCCGAGGGCGATCGCGATGAGGCCCGCCTGCATCTGCAGCGCGTCGAGCTCGCTCTGGACCAGGCTCTTCTGATAGCGGTCGAGATAGGAGGCGCCGGCGAACAGCACCATCAACGGCAGCATGTTGAGGGCGAGGATGCGCAGAGTCAGCGGCGACCAGAAGCGCCGGTGGCGCCGGCGCTTTCGCTGAGGCGCGACGGCCGCCGCAGCCGGTTCGGCCGCCCTCAGCTCAGGCGTGGCGACGACGCTCCGATCGACCTCAGCGGTCATCCGACGTCGCGGTAGCGATAGCCGACGCCGTAGAGCGTCTCGACCTGCTGGAAGTCATCGTCGATCGCCTTGAACTTCTTGCGCAGCCGCTTGATGTGGCTGTCGATGGTCCGGTCGTCGACGTAGACGGACTCGCCGTAGGCCGCGTCCATGAGATTGTCGCGGCTCTTGACGTGGCCCGGTCGCTGCGCGAGCGCCTTCAGGATCAGGAACTCGGTGACCGTCAGGGCCACCGGCTGGCCTTTCCACGTGCACTGGTGGCGCTGCTGGTCGAGCACCAGAGGCCCCCGCGTCAACACCTGGTCCTGGCCGGGCTCCTTGTCGCCCTTGGCCTCCTTGCGGCGAAGGAGGGCCCGGATCCTTTCGATCAGCAGGCGCTGCGAGAAGGGCTTCCTGATGTAGTCGTCGGCGCCCATGCGCAGGCCCAGCACCTCGTCGATCTCCTCGTCCTTGGACGTCAGGAAGATGACGGGCAGCGAGGAGGTCTTGCGCAGGCGCTGCAGCAGCTCCATGCCGTCCATCCGCGGCATCTTGATGTCGAGGACGGCGAGGTCCACGGGGCGCTGTGACAGCGCCTTGAGCGCGGACTCGCCATCCCCGTAGGTCTTGACGTCGAAGCCTTCGGCCTCGAGCGCCATGGAGATGGAAGTCAGGATGTTCTGGTCGTCGTCGACAAGGGCGATCGTATGACGCACGGCTTCTGGCTCTCCCCGGGGCGGGACGCTGCTGTTCTGCCACAAATTCTGGGCGAGAATACGGCGTCCGCCAACTGGTTACGGCTTCGCCTCCCTGGTATAGGCTCAGGGACCATGCGCCGCCTCCTCCTCAATGTGGTCATTTTCCTCCTCGCTTTCGATGCCCTCGCGCTCACGGCATCGGCCGCGGACCTTGCCGTCGAGCAGCCCTGGGCCCGGGCGACCCCTGGCCGGGCCCCGACCGGCGCCGCCTACCTGACCCTGGTCAACCGGGGGAAGGACGACGACAGGCTGCTCGGCGCCGCCTCGCCGGTCGCCGGAAAGGTCGAGCTTCACGGCAGCCAGGCCGCCGCCGGCCACGGAGGCCATGTGATGGAGATGCGCCCGGTGACCGAGGTCGAGGTCAAGGCCGGGCAAAGCGTCGTCTTCAAGCCGGATGGGCTGCACGTGATGCTGGTCGGTCTCAAGGCGCCGCTCAAGGAGGGCGAGCGCTTCCCCCTGACCCTGCGCTTCGCCAAGGCGGGCGAGATCCGGGTCGAGGTGCCGGTCGCGAAGGCCGGCGCCATGGCGCCGCCCAAGTGAGCGTCGGCGCTTCCGTCCGCCGGCTGATCCGCGGCCAGGATCGCGCCAGCCTCGCGACCGTGCTGGCCGCGGACGGCACGCCCTATGCCTCGCTGGTGCTCTACGCGACGCTTCCGGACGCGACACCCGTCCTGCTGCTCTCGGACCTCGCCGAACACACCAAGAACCTGAAGGCCGATCCGCGCGCATCGCTGCTGATCGACGGCACTGCCGGGCTTGCCGACCCCCTGACGGGCGCGCGCGCGACCCTGGTCGGCCGGCTCGAGGGAATCGACGCCTCGCTCGCTCAGTCCCGTTACGTCGCACGTCATCCTTCGGCCGAGGCGTATGCCGGCTTCGGCGATTTCCGCTTCTACGCGCTCAGGCCGACTCGTGCCCATCTGGTCGCGGGCTTCGGCCGCATCCAGTGGATCGATGCCCGCGATATCCTTGAGACGGCCCCGCCGGCGCTGGTCGAGCGCGAGGCCGACATCGTCGAGCATATGAACGAGGACCATGCCGAGGCGATCGACCTCTACGCGACCCGCCTGCTGGGTCGCAACGGCGGCGCCTGGCGCATGACCGGCATCGACCCGGACGGCGCCGACCTCAGGCACGAGGGCGAGGTCGCGCGGCTGGAATTCTCGACAAGGATCGAAGACGCCGAGGCGGCGCGACGCGAGTTCATCCGGCTGGTCAAGGAAGCTAGAGCCAAGGAGTCGTCATGACGCTCAAGGGGAAGGTCGCGCTGGTCACCGGATCGACCAGCGGCATCGGGCTCGGCATCGCCCGCGAGTTGGCGAAGCAGGGCGCCTCGCTCATGCTGAACGGCTTCGGCGACACCGCCACGATCGAGGGCGTGAAGAAGGAGATCGCCGGCCTGTCCGGCGCCAAGGTGGGATTTTCCGGCGCCGACCTATCTAAGCCCGCCGAGATCGAGACGCTTTTCGCCGAGACCCGGAAGCAGGTCGGTGCGCCCGACATCCTGGTCAACAACGCCGGCATCCAGCACACCGCCCTCATCGAGGATTTCCCGACCGACAAGTGGGATGCGGTGATCGCGATCAACCTCTCCGCCGTCTTTCACTGCACCCGGCTCGCCCTCAAGGACATGAAGGCGAAGAACTGGGGGCGCATCATCAACATCGCCTCGGCCCACGGTCTCGTCGCCTCGGTGCAGAAGGTGGCCTATGTCGCGGCCAAGCACGGAGTCGTCGGCATGACCAAAGTCACGGCGCTGGAGACGGCCGAGACCGGCGTCACCTGCAACGCGATCTGCCCCGGCTGGGTGCTGACGCCGCTGGTGCAGAAGCAGATCGATGCGTTGGCCGAACGCGAGAAGCTCTCAGCGGATGCTGCCAAGATGCGGCTGCTCGGCGAGAAGCAGCCGAGCAAGGAGTTCGTCACGCCGGAGCAGCTGGGCGGGCTCGCGGTCTTCCTCTGCTCGCCGGCGGCCGCGCAGATCCGCGGCCAGGCGATGCCGGTCGACGGCGGCTGGACGGTTCAATAGGTCGACGCGGTCACCGGCTCGTCGCCGGCATAGTTCGCCGCGATCTCGACTGTCAGCTTGCGCAGGAAGGCTTCGGCGAAGCCATTGTGACCGTCGGCGACGACGGTGAAGGCGCCGGGACCGCCGATGACGTTGTCGGCGTACCAGTCCGCGACCCTCGGCTCGATCGCGGTGGTGATCGGCAGGCCGTTGATGGTGATGCCTTCCTTGAGCGCCGACGTGCGCGATTCCGCGAGGTCCAGGCCGCAGTTGCTGGCACCGTCCCCGCTGACGTCGACGATCCGGCGGCTGGCGTAGTCGTCCCACGGCTTGAGTTCGGCCGTGATCATTTTGAGCATCGTGCCCATGCAGGTGCCGCCGGACTCGGCACGCTGCATCGCCCGCATGTCATGGGCCAGGGCGCCGATCTCCGACGGGCTCTCGACGACCCGCCAGCCGATGATCATCCGGGGGGCAGTGCCCCACTGGACGACGGCGATGGCGACGCGCCCGATCTGGCCGCGGCGGACCGCCTGGGCGAACTGGTCGCTGGCGAGCGCACTGGCCATGCCTTCGCGCTGGGTCTTCCAGGCGTCGTCCGAGATGCTGCCAGAGACGTCGAGGGCGAGGACGAGGGCAACGTCCACCGGCTGGCGCTCGCCAGCAAAAGCCGGCGTGGCCGACAGTAAGAAACCCATCAGGGCGAAAGCGGCGCGCTTCATGAGGAAGTCTCCGGTAGCGACGGCACCCACGGGTAACTGAACGCGGGCCGCGACCGGTCGTTGCGGGGTATAGGGGTGTGCTCTTTTTAAGCCGTGCCGTTGCGGGCCGATTTATCCCCGGATTCGTTCGGAACCTGGAGGTGCGGAAACAGGAATGCCATTCCGGGCTCACCACGATACTCGGCATTCGCCGCGGCCACCTCGGCGCCCAGCAGGAAGATCTGCGCCGAGTAGTAGACCCACATCAGGATGACGATCGGAGTGCCGGCCGCACCCAGCACGCTGACCACGCCGGTCGAGCCGATGTAGTAGGCGATCAGGAACTTGCCGAAGGCGAACAGAAGGGACGCGATGATCGCGCCGATCCAGGCATCGCGCCAGGAGACGTAGGTGCCGGGAAGGATCCGGTAGTTCGCCGCGAACAGCACCGTCACCACGACGAAGGAGATGACCGAGTTGGCGATGGTCAGCGTGACCATGACGCCCGGCATCCAGAAGGACAGCCACTCGCTGGCGGCCGCCAGCGCGGCGCTGACGATGAGCGCTACCAGCAGGATGAAGCCCATGACCACGATCAGGGCGAGGCTGGTGAGCCTTCCCCGGATCAGGTCATGGATCACCGACCGTTTCGATTCGGGCGTCCGCCAGATCACGTTGAGCGAATGCTGGATCTCGGCGAAGACGGTGGTCGCGGCGACCAGCAGCAGGCCGGTGCCGATCACCGCCGCCAGGCCCTTGCGCTCGGCATCCGCGACGCCCTTGATCATCGTCGCGATGACCTTCGCGCCCTCCGGGCCGATCAGGCTCGAGAACTCCTCGATCATCGCATGCTCGACCTGCTGGGCGCCCGAGACGAGCCCGGCGATCGTGATCATCAGGAACAGCGTCGGGCCGAGAGAGAACACGGTGTAGAAGGCGATCGCCGCGCCCATGCTCATGCATTGGTCGTCGATCCAGCGCTTGACCGCCATGGTCAGCACATCGCGAACCGGAGAAGCCCGGTGAAAGACGCGATCGAGAAAGGGAGACGTTGCGACCATGAAACACCGCGCCCGGCCCAGGACGAGTTGATCGAACCGGCGATCGGGAAAACGCGGTCCGATGTCATTGGTTCCGCGACGCTTTTTGGAAAGGCTTCCCGCATCGGGAGGCTGAGCGTCGCGTAATATTCTGACGAATCCGAGGCCATCAGCGTTCTTGGCATCGAAACGGGCGCGCGGCATATTCCGCGCCGGCAGGGGGAGGATGCGCCGCCAGGTTCGCGCCTCGGAAAAGCCGGGGTCGGGCTGGAAGGAGCCGTCCGTGGTCGTTGGATCGACGAAGGCAATGGGCTGCGGTGCGCTCGTCCTGCTTCTCGCATGGATGGCGGGCATCGATCCGGCATATGCGCAGGGCGCCCAGCGTCCGGCGGCGGGCGCCGCACGTCCAGCCGCGGCTCCACCGGCCAGGACCGGCGAGTGCGCGGCCCTTCCGGGTGGAAAAGCGCCGGTGCAGAAGATCGCGGGGCTGACTACCGGGCTTTCCCCGCGCGACCTCGACCTCGTCTATTTCAGCAAGCCGCTGGCCGAGCTCACCGACGAGGACTTCGCCGAGATCGCGGCGCTGTCGAAACGATGCAGCCCCGGCTCGGACATCGTCCCCGAAGACAAGCAGCCCGCGTTCCAGCAGATCGTCCGCGACGCGCAGAAGCTGCGGCAGACGGCACTCAGCAAGGTGAAGCGCTCGATGACCGACATCGCCACGCTGCCGATCGCGCGCGACAAGCTGAACCGGCTGAACGAGCTGTCGGAGAATCTCGACCTGCTCGAGCCCATGCTCACCCGCGGCGACCTCAAATACACGGCCACCTGGATCGCCCAGCAGATGCAGGGGGTCTATGACTCGACCCCGAAGGGCGAGGCGACTCGGCCTGCGGCCCCACCGCCGCCGCAAGCGATCTCGGTGCCCGCTGCGCCGGGCGCGACGACGCGTGTCCGCGTTCCTGGCGGCGAAGAGAACTGATCAGGTTCCGACGCGAAGGGGAGCGGTCAGCTTCCGCAAGGCGGCGATCACGCTGAGCGCGGTGATGCGCCCAGTCTTCGGATTTTCGCTCGGGATGTTCTCGATCGTCATCTCGAAGCTCGCCGCATCCGAATTGACGACGATGCGGTGCGTGTTCCGCGTCAGGTGCGGATCCGCCCAGATTTCGAGGCGGGTCTTGTCCGGACCGATCCCGGCGAGCGACAGCGCGACCGCGACGTTGAGGTTCGCAGGAAATCCCTTCGCCGCCTCGCGCGCGGTTCCCTCGAACACCCTCTTCGCCTCCGTGATCGTCTCGATGTCGATCCCGTTCTCGACCAGATAGGGCGCGCCGACCAAGCCTTTCACAGGCTTCCGCGTCACCATGCGGACGGAGTGGATCGTGCCTTCGGCCGCGGCCGAGACCGCGTCCAAGCCAAGCAGGGCACCCGATGGCACGATGATCTGGCCGCCTGTCGCGCGCGCGAGTTCGATCAGGTCGGGATGTGCGAGCAGGGCGCCGACACTCAAGACCATGACCTTCTTTCGCGCCTCGAGCACCGGGCGCACGATCTCGGGCAGCACCTTTGCTGGTGCGCACTCGACGACGATGTCGGCGACGGATGCGAGCTCGGCCAAGGGCAGCACCTGGACGTGACGAAGCTCGGCCCCCAACGTGGCACGGGCCTTGTCCGGATCGCGCGCGGCGACCGCCACCAGGGTCGCATCCGGCAGGACGCCCGCCTTGAGCTTCTGCGCAAGCGAAGACCCGATCGCGCCGAGGCCGGCGATCGCGATCCTCAAGGGTTGTCTGGTCGCCATCGGAGGATTCATCTGCTCTACGCTCCACGGGGGCGAAGCGCCCGTTCGGTCTCGGCATCGAAAACGTGCAGCGCGTCGCCATCAGCGACGAGCCTGACGGCGTCGCCACGGCTGACGCTCGCCCGGCTGTCAGCCTTGGCGACGAGTTCGCGGCCGCCGGCCTGGGCATAGACCAGCGTATCGGGCCCCAGCGGCTCGATCACCTCGACCCGGGCCTCGACGACGAAGGCGCCATCAGCACCGGAAGATGCGACCCGGAGATCGTCCGGCCGCACGCCGAGGAAGACCTTGCCGCCCGCGCTCGCGCCGTCGAAATCCCCGATGATCAGCCTCGCGCCGAGGCTGTCGAGGTCGATACCGCCGGGCCGAAGGTGGCCCGGAATCATGTTCATCGACGGCGAGCCGATGAAACGGGCGACGAACATCGATGCCGGCGACCGGTAGACCTCGGTCGGCGTGCCGATCTGCTCGATATGGCCGTCGCGCATCACCACGATGCGATCCGCCAGCGTCATTGCCTCGACCTGGTCATGGGTCACGTAGATGACCGTCGTGCGCAGCGTCTGATGCAGCTTCTTGATCTCGAGGCGCATCTGGGCGCGGAGCTGGGCATCGAGGTTCGAGAGCGGTTCGTCGAACAGGAACACGGCCGGATCGCGGACCATCGCCCGCCCGATCGCGACACGCTGGCGCTGGCCGCCGGAGAGCTGTGCCGGACGCCGGTCGAGCAGGTCGGTCAATCCCAGGATCCGTGCCGCCTCGCGCACGCGCTTGTCCTCGTCGGCCTTGGAAAGCTTCGCCATGCGCAGGCCGAACGCGATGTTCTTGTGCACGGTCATGTGCGGGTAGATCGCGTAGTTCTGGAACACCATGGCGATGTTCCGATCCTTCGGCTCCAGCCGATCGACAACGCGGTCACCGATCCTGATCTCGCCCGAGGTCAGGTCCTCGAGCCCGGCGATCATGCGGAGCGTCGTCGACTTGCCGCAGCCGGACGGCCCCACCAGCACGACGAACTCGCCATCGGCGATCGCGAGATCGATGCCGTGCACCACCTCGGTGCGGTCGAAGCGCTTGACGATCCGCGAAAGCGTCACCGAAGCCATCGTCAGCCCTTCACGCCCGAGAGGATGACCCCGCGGATGATGTACTTCTGCAGGAGGATGAAGACCACCAGCGTCGGAATCGTCGCGACCGCCGCCCCGGTCATGATCATGTGCCATTCGGTCGCGAACTCGCCCGAGAACGACGCGAGGCCTACCGGCACCGTGTAGTTGGAGGCGCTGTTGGTGACGATCAGCGGCCAGAGGAAGGCGGTCCAGCTGCCGAGGAAGGTGAAGATCGCGAGCGCCGACAGCGCCGGGGTGACGAGCGGCAAGGCCACCTCCCAGAAGATCCGGAATTCCGAAAGGCCGTCGATCCGCGCCGCGTCGATCAGCGCATCGGGCACGGTCTCGAAGAACTGCTTCATCAGGAAGACACCGAATCCGGTGATCAGGCCGGGGAACATGATCCCCCAGTAGGTATTCAGCCAGCCGAGATTCTTGCTCATCACGTACCAGGGGATGACCAGCATTTCGGTCGGGATCATCAGCGTCGAGAGGATCGCGACGAACACGACCTGGCGGCCCCTGAACTTGTACTTGCAGAGCACGTATCCGGCGAGGCTGTCGAAGAACAGCACGGAGACCGTGGAGATCGAGGCGATCGCGAAGGAGTTGAAGAACCAGCGGACGAACCGGCTCTCGCGGAAGAGATAGGCGTAGTTCTCCAGCGTCGGCGCCGCCGGAATCAGGCGGAGGTCGTAGACCTCGCCCCGCCCCTTGAGCGACGTCGAGATCATGAACAGGAACGGCATGATCATCACGATCCCGCCTAACGCGACCAGGGTCCAGATCAGGATCTTGCGCGGATCGCGCTTCGGATCGAAGCGGAACATCACTTCGACCTCAGGGCGCGGAGCTGGATCGCAGTCACGGCCAGCAGGACGACGAACAGCACCATCGTCTGCGCGGCCGCGTATCCCATGCGGTAGTCGGTGAAGGCCAGCTGGTAGATGTTGAGCACGAGCGGCCGCGTCGTGTTGAGCGGCCCGCCCTTGCCGTCGACGGTCATGTTGTAGACCTTGTCGAAGATCCGAAGGAACCCGATCGAGCTGACCACCACCAGGAACAGGATCGTCGGGCGGAGCAGCGGCAGGGTGATCTCCTTCAGAATGGTCCATCGCCCGACGCCGTCGATGCGCGCTGCCTCGTAATAGGTCTCGGGAATCGCGCGCAATCCGGCGAGGAAGATCACCACCTGGAATCCCAGGCCCGCCCAGATCGCCGGTGCCAGGATCGAGCCCAGCGCCTGGGTGGTCGAACGAAGGAACGGCTGCTGGGTGAAGCCCATATCAACCAGCATCAGATTGAAGATGCCGATCGGGACAGGCTGGTAGAACCAGCGCCAGACCCAGGCCATCGCCGCCGCGGTGGTGAGGAACGGGATGAAGTAGAGCGCACGGATCGCCCCCTGAAGGAAGCGCACCTGGTCCAGGTAGTAGGCAACGAGAAACGACAGCACGAGGCTGATCGGCATCCCGATGATCAGGTACTTGAAGGTATTCCCGAACACCTGCCAGAAGACCGGGTCGTTCCAGAGGCGAAGGTAGTTGGCGAAGCCGACGAAGTTCTTCGGCCTGAGCAGGTTCCAGTCGGTCAGCGAGACGTAGGCGGTGTAGCCGGTCGGGAACAGGCGGATCGCGCAGAAGAAGAAGAGCGGCAGGGCGAGGAAGATCCACGCCCAGACCGCCTGCTTCTGCCCGACCGTGCGGGAGCGATACCAGGCCCGCACGGCCGGTTATGCCTTCGTCCTATTTCTTGAAGTGGTCGTCGAGCAGCTGCTGCTCTTCCTTGGCCGCGATCTTGATCGCGTCCTCGACCTTCATCTTCTGAAGGCTGACGCGGTCCATCATGTCGAGGAAGACCTGGCGCTGCTTCGCCTCGTTCACGAACTCGGTCGTGTGCGAATAGGCGAGGCCTAGGATGAACGGCCCGTAGACCGGGTCGTTCTTGTTCTCGGCCGACAGCGCCACGCTCGGCTTCGCCGGCAGTTCGCCGGTGGTCTTGAGCCAGAGCTGCATCGCCTCGTCGCTGGTGAGGTGCTTCAGGAACTTCATCGCCGCGTCGCGCTTGGCGCCGGTCGACTTGCTGGAGACGCCGTTCACCCAGTACGAGGCGAAGTTCGCCTTCACGCCGTTGTGCGAGGGAAGCTCGGCCACCGCCCAGTCGAGGTTCGGCACGCCCTGGAAGGTGCCGATGCGGAACGAGCCGTCAATGTGGAAACCGGCGCGGCCGGCCTTGAACGCCGCCTGGGTCTCGTCCATGAAGCCGTAGCTGCCGAGCTTATGCTTGGCGTCGATGTCGGCATAGAACTGCAGGCCGGCGGCGCCGCCCTTCTGGTCGTACATGACCTTCTTGCCGTCGTCGCTGTAGGCCTGGCCGCCGAACTGGCGCACCAGGATCTCGCGCCACCAATGGTGGTCCTGGCCGGTCGGTCCCGTCGGGAAGCCCGCCACCAGCGTATTGCCGGCGGCATCGCGCTTGGCGATCTTGGCGCCCATCGCCATCAGCTCGTCGAGCGTCTGCGGCGGCTTGGAGGGATCGAGGCCGGCCTCCTTCATCAGCGTCTTGTTGTAGAACATCGCCATCGAGCGGACGGCGGTCGGCAGGCCCCAGTACGCACCCTCGGCCTTCATCGCCTTCACGATCGGGAAGAAGTCCTTCTCGACCTGGGCGGCGTCGAACTGATCCTTCGGCAGCGGCGCCAGCAGGTTCGCCTTCCGATATTCCTCGAGCCAGCCGTAATAGAGCTGCACCACGTCCGGTCCCTCGCCGGCGGGCACGGCGGCGGCGACCTTGGTCTGGTACTGGGCGTAGGGGAAATGCGTGTGCTTGACCTTGATGCCGGGGTTGGCGGCCTCGAAGGTCTTGATCAGCGCGTCGATCGCCGTCACGCGCTCCTTGAAGAAGTACTGCCAGTACTCGATCTCGACCGTTTGCGCCCTGGCGCCCGCCGTCATCGCGAACGACAGCGCCACGGCCGCGACAGCGGCGAACATCCTTTTCATCGAAGCCTCCCGGAAAATTCTTGGCGCCTAAGTTCAGGCGGGCGCCCGCCCCTGTCAATTGCCGCCGAGCGGCTGCCAGGCGAAGCCGTCGCCTCTGCGCGTCACATGCCCGAGATCGGCGCCGCGCGGAAAATGGCCGAAGGCGAGCAGCGTGTCGGTATCGACGAATTCCGAGAACACCTCCTGTCGCGTCGACCGCCCGGTCCTCCCGTCGACGTCGGATCGATGGCTCCAGGAAGGCTCCAGGATCTGCACCGGACAGTGGCAGATGTCGGCGCAGAAGAGGCAGCAGTGCCCGCCCGAGGTCGCGAGGACGCCTTGGTGTCCCGGCGTGTTTCCCGGCAGGCGGCGATAGACGAACCCTTCGATCGGAGACGTACCGTCGGGGACGACGGTCAGCAGGCCCGCCGCCTCGACCGGACGTACGACGCGGGCGAAGGCATCGAGGTGATGCGGCATCACGTTGGTGGGGCCGCGATTCCAGAATGCCCACTCGGTTTCGCCGACATAGTAGCGCGCGTTCGGAAAGCTCGGCCGCATCGTGCCCGACGCATCGGCGATGCTTGCCCAGCCCACATGGTCGAAATGCAGATGGGTGAAGATCACGGCAGAGACGTCGTCGAACCCGAGGCCGAGTTCGCCGAAGCTCTCTCGCAAGGTGCCTCGCGCGTTGCCGAGATAGGGCACCGGCCCCGGGCCGATGCCGGCGTCGATCAGCACGACCCCGTCCGGCGACCGCACGACGAAGCAGCCGAGATCGGGCTGGAACTGACCTTCGTGCGTCAGCCAGCGAAGATGCGGCTCCCAGGACTCGCGCGGAACATCGGGATACGAGCGGTCCGGGTCGACCGGGGCCGGCTTGGCATCGGCGATACCGTAGACTTCCAGGCGTCCGACCGTCGCGCGGGAAATCGGCAAGACTGCTCTCCTGGACGCAGCCTTCGCCCGCTTCGTGGGCGAAGGCTGGTGGGCCCGGCAGGACTCGAACCTGCGACAACACCGTTATGAGCGGCGCGTTCTAACCGCTGAACTACAGGCCCTCGAAAAGCAGAAAGCCAGAAGTCGGGGGGATCCGCAACTTCTGGCTTTCGGGTCGACCCCGGTTGGAACGGGGATCAGGTATCGAGGAAGCTGCGGAGCTTCCTCGACCGGCTCGGGTGCTTGAGCTTGCGGAGCGCCTTCGCCTCGATCTGGCGGATACGCTCGCGGGTCACCGAGAACTGCTGGCCGACCTCCTCGAGGGTGTGGTCGGTATTCATGCCGATGCCGAAGCGCATCCGCAGCACGCGTTCCTCACGCGGCGTGAGTGTCGCCAGTATACGGGTCGTGGTCTCGCGCAGGTTGCCCTGGATCGCCGCGTCGAGCGGCAGCACCGCGTTCTTGTCCTCGATGAAGTCGCCGAGATGGCTGTCCTCCTCGTCGCCGATCGGCGTCTCGAGGCTGATCGGCTCCTTGGCGATCTTGAGGACCTTTCGGACCTTCTCCAGCGGCATCGCCAGCTTCTCGGCCAGCTCCTCCGGCGTCGGCTCGCGGCCGATCTCGTGCAGCATCTGGCGGGACGTGCGCACCAGCTTGTTGATCGTCTCGATCATGTGCACGGGGATGCGGATGGTGCGGGCCTGGTCGGCGATCGAGCGGGTGATCGCCTGCCGGATCCACCACGTGGCGTAGGTCGAGAACTTGTATCCCCGGCGGTACTCGAACTTGTCGACCGCCTTCATCAGGCCGATGTTGCCTTCCTGAATCAGGTCGAGGAACTGCAGGCCGCGGTTCGTGTACTTCTTCGCGATCGAGATGACGAGGCGGAGGTTCGCCTCGACCATCTCCTTCTTCGCGCGGCTCGCCTCGCGCTCGCCCTTCTGGACGGTCTGCACGACGCGGCGGAATTCCGAGATGTTGAGTCCGCCTTCGTCGGCGATGCGCGCGATGCCGCCGCGGATGTCGTCGATGTCCTTCGGGTGCTTGGTGCAGAAGCGGCCCCAGCCCTTGCCGGGAAGCTTCGATACGCGCTCCATCCAGTTCGGGTCGAGCTCGTGCTCGAAATACTCGGCGAGGAAATCCTCGCGCTTGACGCCCGAGCTTTCGGCCAGGCGCAGCAGGCGGCCTTCCGACTGGGTGAGCTGGCGGTTGAGGCCGTAGAGGCTCTCGACCAGCTGCTCGATGCGCGCGTTGTTGAGACGGATGCCCTTGATCAGGTTCACCATCTCGTCGCGCTGGGATTCGTAGCGCCGCTCGGTCGGCCGGGTCAGCTCCTCGCCGGACTGAAGCGCCGTGAGCCGGCGCTCCTGCATGCGGTTGAGCTTCTTGTAGGCCCCGGCGATCGCGTCGAGCGCCTCGAGGATCTTCGGCTTGAGCTCCAGCTCCATCGCGGAGAGGGAGACGGCATTCTCGGCATCGCCTTCCTCGCCCTCGGCCTGACCTTCAGGCTGGCCTTCGGCGGGCTCCTCGGCCTCGGTCTCTTCGTCGTTCTCGACCGCAGCCATCTGCTGGGCGTTCGGGCCGCCGCCATAGGTGGCGTCGAGGTCGATCACGTCGCGGAGAAGGATCTTCCCGTCGTTGAGAGCGTCGCGCCAGGTGATCAGCGCCTTGATGGTGAGCGGGCTCTCGCAGATGCCGCCGATCATCATCTCGCGGCCGGCCTCGATGCGCTTGGCGATCGCGATCTCGCCCTCGCGCGACAGCAGCTCGACCGAGCCCATCTCGCGGAGATACATGCGGACCGGGTCGTCGGTGCGGCCGACGTCGTCGCCGACATTGCCGGCGACCGCCGGGCCGTCGCCCTCGGCCTCTTCCTCGGCCTTCTCCGGCTCCGCCGGCTGGGCGTCGTCGGATTCCTCGCTCTCGATGACGTTGACCCCCATCTCGGAGAGGGAGGTCATGACGTCTTCGATCTGCTCGGACGTCATCTGGTCGGACGGCAGCGCCTGGTTCAGCTCGCCATAAGTGATGTACCCCCGCTCCTTGCCCTTCTGGATCAGGCGCTTCACCGCGATCCCGACCTTGTCCATCAGGGGGCCGTCGGGGCCGTCCTGGGTCTGGGTCTCCTCGGATGCGGTGGCGGCGACTGCGGCGGCGGGTTTGCTGGCCATCGTCTTGGACGTCCTCAAAAACAAAAGTCAAAAATCACGCGTCGGCGGCCTCGGCGCCGGAGACGCGCGGCTTAATTCGCACCAGAGACTGGCGCAGGCTATCGACCTTTGCCCAAATCTCTTCGGTCATGTGCACAACAAGCTCTCGCTCGGCTTCCGCGAGTTGAGCCTCGATCTCTGGGATCGCGGCCCGATCGAGAAACCGTTGAACGCGCTCCCGTGCAACCTCGATGGGTGCCCCCGGACGAGCGAACGGGGCACTTTGAAGTACCTCATCGCTCATAAGCCTGTCCACGGTCTCGGCAAAACCCAGTTCGTTCAAATGGCGGCGCACGGCCGCAGCGTCAAGAGCAAGATCCTGAGGAATCATAGCTAACGCGGCCTTCAAACGTTCTTCTGCGGCCCCGTCGAAGACTACATATCCTAAGGATTCCGCCATCTCGGGGACCAGTTCCGGATGGGCCACCAATGTGGCCAGGACCTTCGCCTGTTCCAGGCGGAGGGCTTGGCCCTGGTCGCGCCCGGCCATGGCCGCTCGCCCGCCCGGAGGGGCCTGGGGGACCGGCGGCGCGCCCCGGAAGCCCCGGAAGCCGCCGCTTTCGCGCGGTACCCAGGGACGCTGCTGGGGCTCCGGGCGCTGAAAGCTCTGGCGCTTCGCCTCGTCGAAGCCCTGCCGGTAGAACTCGCGGATCGCGGGGTCGGCGATCTTTCCCAGACGCTGACGGAGCCGGTCGTGGAAGTCGGCCCGGCGCTCGGGCGTGTCGATGGGCTTCGCCGCGAGCTCGATCTCCCAGAGCTGGCGGATCAGGGGCTGGGCCGTCGCCAGCACCTCGCGGAGCGCCTGGCCGCCCTTCTTCCGCACCAGGGAGTCGGGGTCGTCGCCAGCCGGGAGCTGAACGAAGCGAACCGAGCGGCCGGGCTTGAGCAAGGGAAGCGCTCGGTCGGCTGCACGCGCGGCGGCGCGCTGGCCGGCGGCGTCGCCGTCGAAGCAGAGGATGGGCTCCGGCGCCAGCTTCCACAGCTCCTGGATCTGATCCTCGGTCAGCGCCGTGCCGAGCGGGGCGACGGCATGGGCCATGCCGGCCTCCGCCATCGCGATCACATCCATGTAGCCCTCGACGACGACGACCTCGCCCGCCTTGTGCGCCGCCTCGCGCGCGAGATGCAGCCCGTACAGGCCGCGGCCCTTGTGGAATAGCTCGGTCTCCGGCGAGTTGAGATACTTGGGCCCGCCGTCGCTGCTCATCGTGCGTCCGCCGAAGGCGATCGGTCGGCCGCGGCGATCGAAAATCGGGAAGACGACGCGGTCGCGGAGATAGTCGAAGGCGTCGCGGCCATCGTCGGGTTTCTTCAGAAGTCCGGCGGCGACCATCCGCTCCTCGGGCACGTTCGCCTTGGCGAGCGCGGCCTTGAGCGCCCCCGAAGACGCCGGCGCATATCCCAGTCGAAAGCGCGCGATCGTCGCGTCCGCCAAGCCACGACCCTTCAGGTAGTCGAGCGCCGCCCGGCCGTTGGGCGCCCGCAGCTGCTGCTCGTAGAATCTGCAGGCGAGTTCGACGACCTCGCCCAGGGTCTGCGCCCGCTCCTCGCGCTCGCGCTCCTCCGGCCGCTCGACCGGCATCTGCAGACCTGCTTCGCCGGCGAGCCGTTCGACCGCCTCGCGGAAGGCAAGGCCCTCGCTCTTCATCACGAAGCCGATCACGTCGCCATGGGCACCGCAGCCGAAGCAGTGGAAGAAGCCCTTGTCGTCGCTGACCGTGAAGGACGGCGTCTTCTCGTTGTGGAACGGGCACAGGCCCCCGTGCTCGCGTCCCTTGCGGACCAGGCGCACGCGGCGGCCGACGACCGAGGAAAGGCTCACCCGGTCGCGGATCTCGTCCAGGAATTCCGGCTTGAGGCTCACCTACGCCCGCTCGTCAGCCGATCGACTGCTTGACGATGGCGCCCGCCTTGGAGAAGTCCATGCGACCGGCGTAGCGCTCCTTCAGCGCCGCCATCGCCTTGCCCATGTCCTTGATGCTGGCGATGCCGAGCTCGGCCACCAGACCCTTGATCGCGGCCTGCATCTCGGCCTCGCTCATCTGCTGTGGAAGGAAGCGCTCGATCACGGCGATCTCGCCTTCCTCCTTCTCGACGAGGTCCTGGCGCCCGCCCTTCTTGAACATCTCGATCGATTCCCGGCGCTGCTTGACCATTCCCTGCATCACGGAATGGACGTCGGCATCAGGAATGCCGTCGGTCTTGCCGGCGACGCGGGCGGCGATGTCCTTGTCCTTGAGGGCGGCCAGAATCAGGCGGACGGTTGCGGTGGTCCGCTCGTCACGCGATTTCATGCCCTCTTTCAGGGCCTCGGACAGGCGCTGTCGGAGCATCGGCGGCCTCGTTTGGGTGATCTTCGGGAAAGTCCTCACCTTAGCCGATGCAGGATGGTTTTGCAAAACCGTCGCATCGGGTTAACAGATTGATATTCCTCTTCTTTCCCGCGTGTCACCGACTTGACGCCGGGACCACCTTCCCGTAATAAGTCGCGGCTTCGCCGAAGCCCCGACATCAGTGCCCGCCTTGCCTCTCGCGCCCTCTCGTAGGAGCGCCGGGAAGCCGAGGCGCGACCTGCAGGACGACCGAGATGACCGATCCCGCCCAGATCCCCCCTCCCGGCTCCACCGCCGTTCTCGTGCTGGCCTCGGGCCGCGCGATCTGGGGACGCGGGCTGGGCGCGACGGGATCGACGGTCGGCGAGGTCTGCTTCAACACCTCGATGACCGGCTACCAGGAGATCCTGACCGATCCCTCCTACGCCGGGCAGATCATCACCTTCACCTTCCCGCATATCGGCAATGTCGGCACCAACGAGGCCGACATCGAGACGACGACGATCGCCGCGCGCGGTCTGGTCGTGCGCGAGGACATCACCGATCCGTCGAACTACCGCGCGACGAAGCATCTCGACGCCTGGCTCAAGGCGCGCAACCTGATCGGCATCGCCGGCGTCGACACGCGCGAGCTGACCCGATTGATCCGCGACGAAGGCGCGCCGACCGGCGTGCTCGCGCATGCATCCGACGGGAAGTTCGATCTCAACGCGCTGAGGGATCAGGCCAAGGCCTGGCCGGGCCTCGAGGGCATGGACCTCGCCAAGGAAGTCTCCTGCCGGCAAGGCTACGGCTGGGACGAGACGACCTGGAGCTTCGAGGCCAACGGCTACGGCAAGCAGGACAAGCCGACCTACAACGTCGTTGCCGTCGACTACGGCGCGAAGCGCAACATCCTCCGCTGCCTCGCCGCGTCCGGCTGCAAGGTGACGGTGCTGCCGGCGAACGCGACCGCCGACGACGTGATGCGTCACAAGCCCGACGGCGTGTTCCTCTCGAACGGCCCAGGCGATCCGGCGGCGACCGGCGTCTACTCGGTGCCGATGATCCGCGAGGTGATCAAGAAGGAGGTGCCGCTGTTCGGCATCTGCCTCGGCCATCAGATGCTGGCTCTGGCGCTCGGCGCCAAGACCGAGAAGATGCCAAAGGGCCATCGCGGCGCCAACCACCCGGTCAAGGACCTCGCCACCGGCAAGGTCGAGATCACCAGCCAAAACCATGGCTTCGTGGTGAAGCCCGAGACGCTGCCGCCCGACGCGGAGGTCACGCATGTCTCGCTGTTCGACGGCTCGAACGAAGGCCTCAAGCTCAAGTCGAAGCCTGTGTTCAGCGTGCAGTACCACCCGGAGGCCTCGCCCGGGCCCTCCGACAGCCACTACCTGTTCGATCGTTTCGTCGACCTGATGGCGGCGAAGAAAAAGAAATCGGCCGCCTGATGACGCAATCGAGCCGCTCGTACCCCCTCCCCCCTTGCGGGGGAGGGATGGGGTGGGGGGATGCCCGATGCCCAATCTCATCGCCCGAATGCTTCGTCAGCGGCCGACTGAAGCCGAGATTCGCCTCTGGTCACGTCTTCGACGACACCAGCTCGATGGACACCGTTTTCGACGCCAGGTCCCGATCGGGCCCTACGTTGCTGACTTCGTCTGCCTCGATGCGCGTCTCATCATCGAAGTTGATGGCGGGCAGCACGCAGAAGGTCGCGACGGCGCGCGTACGATGTGGCTCGAAAGCCAGGATTTCAGGATCGTTCGCTTCTGGAACAACGACGTTCTCGGGAACACTGAGGGCGTCGTCGAAGCCATTCGGGATGCGCTTTGCGCATTCCCCCCTCCCCGTCCCTCCCCCGCAAGGGGGGAGGGGGCCTGATAGAGCGGGCCCCCTTATGCCGTCGCGGATCTGAGATGCCCAAACGCACAGACATCAAGTCGATCCTCATCATCGGCGCCGGTCCGATCGTCATCGGGCAGGCCTGCGAGTTCGACTATTCCGGGACCCAGGCCTGCAAGGCGCTGAAGGACGAGGGCTACCGGATCATCCTCGTCAACTCCAACCCGGCGACGATCATGACCGACCCGGGCCTGGCGGACGCGACCTACGTCGAGCCGATCACGCCGGCGATGGTGGCGAAGGTGATCGAGAAGGAGCGCCCGGACGCGCTGCTTCCGACCATGGGCGGGCAGACCGCGCTCAACACCGCGATGGCGCTCGCCGACGACGGCACGCTCGAGAAGTTCAACGTCAAGCTCATCGGTGCCGACCGCGACGCGATCGCCAAGGCCGAGGACCGCCTCAAGTTCCGCGAAGCGATGGACAAGATCGGGCTCGAGAGCCCGCGCTCGCGCCTGGTGAAGTCGGTCGAGGACGGCCGGGCCGCGGTCGAGGCGATCGGGCTTCCGATCATCGTGCGCCCCTCGTTCACGCTCGGCGGCCAGGGTGGCGGCGTCGCCTACAACGCCGAGGAAGCCGAGGCCATCATCACCGGCGCGCTGCGCCTGTCGCCGGTGCACGAGACGCTGGTCGAGGAGTCCGTCCTCGGCTGGAAGGAATACGAGATGGAAGTGGTCCGCGACCGCGCGGACAACTGCATCATCATCTGCTCGATCGAGAACGTCGATCCGATGGGCGTGCATACCGGCGACTCCATCACTGTCGCACCGGCGCTGACGCTGACCGACAAGGAATACCAGCGGATGCGCGACGCCTCGATCGCGGTGCTCCGCGAGATCGGCGTCGACACCGGCGGCTCCAACGTGCAGTTCGCCGTGAACCCGGCGGACGGTCGCCTGGTCGTCATCGAGATGAATCCCCGCGTCTCCCGTTCCTCGGCTCTGGCGTCCAAGGCTACCGGCTTCCCGATCGCCAAGGTCGCCGCCAAGCTTGCCGTGGGTTACACGCTGGACGAGATCCAGAACGACATCACCAAGGTGACGCCGGCCTCGTTCGAGCCGACCATCGACTACGTCGTCACCAAGATGCCGCGCTTCACGTTCGAGAAGTTCCCGGGCGCCGTCTCGCTGCTCGGCACCTCGATGAAGTCGGTCGGAGAGGCGATGGCGATCGGCCGGAACTTCCAGGAGTCGCTGCAGAAGGCGTTCCGCTCGATGGAGACGGGCCTCAACGGCCTCAACCCGGTCGAGCTTCCGGGCGTCGATCCCGAGAACGTGGATCCGCAGGCCGTGCGCCGCGTGCTCGCCGAGCCGACGCCGGATCGCCTGCTCCGGATCGCGCAGGCCTTCCGCCTCGGCCTCACGGTCGAGGAGATCAACGCCGCCTGCCACTACGATCCGTGGTTCCTCCGTCAGGTGAAGGCGATCATCGACGTCGAGGCCGAAGTTGCGAAGAACGGCATGCCCGAGACCGCCGATGGCATGCGCAGGTTGAAGCGCATGGGCTTCTCCGATGCGCGTCTCGCCGAGCTCGCGAAGATCGAGGAGGACGACGCGACGGCGCGGCGCCGGAAGCTCGGCGTGCTGCCGATCTACAAGCGCATCGACACCTGCGCCGGCGAGTTCGCCTCACCGACGCCGTACATGTACTCGGCCTATGACGGCGAGAACGAGGCGAATCCGACCGAGGCCAAGAAGGCGGTGATCCTCGGCGGCGGCCCGAACCGCATCGGCCAGGGAATCGAGTTCGACTATTGCTGCGTCCATGCCTGCTACGCGCTCAAGGAAGCGGGCTATGAGACGCTGATGATCAACTGCAACCCCGAGACCGTCTCGACCGACTACGACACTTCCGATCGCCTCTACTTCGAGCCGTTGACGGCCGAGGACGTGATCGAGCTGGTGAAGGCCGAACAGGCCAAGGGAACGCTGCACGGCGTCATCGTCCAGTTCGGCGGCCAGACGCCGCTCAAGCTCGCGGCCGCGCTCGAGGCCGCCGGCATCCCCATTCTCGGCACCTCGCCGGACGCGATCGACCTCGCCGAGGACCGCAAGCGCTTCCAGCAGCTGCTCAAGAAGCTCGGCCTCCGCCAGCCGGAGAATGGCACGGCGACCTCGGTCGAAGAGGCCGAGGAGATCGCCCAGCGCATCGGCTATCCGGTTGTCATCCGACCGTCGTACGTGCTCGGCGGCCGCGCAATGGAGATCGTGCACGAGGTCGGCCAGCTTCGTCGCTACATGAAGGAGGCGATCCGCGCCTGGGGCCGCAACCCTGTGCTGATCGACCGCTTCCTCCGCAATGCCGCGGAAGTCGACGTCGACGCGCTCTGCGACGGCACCGATGTCTACATCGCAGGCGTGATGGAACACATCGAAGAAGCCGGCATCCATTCCGGCGACTCCGCCTGCTCGCTGCCGCCGCAGACGTTGCCGAAGGAGGTCGTCGAGGAGATCCGCCGCCAGACGACGATGCTGGCGAAGGCGCTCAACGTCGTCGGCCTCATGAACGTGCAGTTCGCGGTCAAGGACCAGGACGTCTACATCCTGGAAGTGAATCCGCGCGCCTCGCGCACCGTCCCCTTCGTCGCCAAGGCGACCGGCGTCGCGATCGCCAAGATCGCCGCGCGCGTGATGGCCGGCGAGAAGCTCGCTTCGTTCAAGCTGCCGTCCGAGGATCCGAAGCACGTGGCGGTCAAGGAAGCGGTCTTCCCCTTCGCTCGATTCCCCGGTGTCGACATCATTCTTGGACCCGAGATGAAGTCGACCGGCGAGGTCATGGGCATCGACACCAACTTCGAGAAGGCGTTCCTCAAGTCGCAGATCGCGGCCGGCACGCCCCTTCCCGACTTCGGAACCGTGTTCGTCTCTGTGAAAGATGCCGACAAGGCGGCGATCGTGCCGATGTGCCGCGAGCTGATCCGGATGGGCTTCAAGCTGCTTGCAACCCGCGGCACGGCCGATGTGTTGAAGTCAGCTGGGATTCCGGTCGCGCGCGTCAACAAGGTCGCCGAGGGGCGCCCGCACATCGTCGACAACATGAAGTCCGGGCACGTTGCCCTGGTCTTCAACACGACCGAAGGCACCCAGGCCATCAAGGATAGTTTCGACTTGCGCCAGGCGGCGCTGACTTACAATATTCCTTATTACACGACAGTTGAGGGGGCACGCGCGGCAGTGCGTGGCATCAACGCCCTCAAACGTGGCAGACTTGAAGTAGCCCCCCTGCAATCCTACGTGAGCGGCGCTTTCTGAATTCCGTCTCGCTCCGGGCAGGCGGGCTTGGAGGTTCAGTGACGGGCATGACTGGCATCGACAAGGTTCCGATGACTCTCGGCGGCTATGAGCGGCTGGTCGAGGAACTCAAGCAGCTGAAGACGGTGGAGCGGCCGGCGATCATCAAGGCGATCGCCGAGGCACGCGATCACGGCGATCTCTCGGAGAATGCCGAGTACCACGCCGCGCGCGAGCGGCAGAGCTTCATCGAAGGCCGCGTCATGGAGCTCGAGGCCAAGATCAGCCTGGCCGAGATCATCGACGTCAAGAAGCTGTCGGGAAAGACCGTGACCTTCGGCGCCACGGTCACGCTCGCCGACGAGGATACCGACGAAGAGACCAAGTACCAGATCGTCGGCGCCGACGAGAGCGACATCGCAAAGGGGTTGCTGTCGATCACCGCACCGCTGGCGCGCGCCCTGATCGGGAAGTCGGTCGGCGACTCGGTCGAGGTGGTGACGCCCCGCGGCTCGAAGTCCTACGAGATCGTCAAGATCCGCTTCGTCTGAACGTCGTTCGCTTCCTCTAATGCACCAGCGCCAATCCCCGGTCGGGGATGCGCGCCATGACCGGCACCGGCAGTCTCAGGCCGGCGCGGCCGAGTTCGCCTGCGAGGCGTCCCAACAGCTTGAGCGCGACGCGCGCCGCCGATGGCGGCAGCCAGTCCTTGCAGGTCGCGACCGCCGGCGCGTCGACCTCGTGCTGCAGCGAGGCGACGGCAGCGATCAGCGGCGCCTCATCGACCCCGAGCGTCCGGCAGGCGAGACAACGGACGTCAAGCGGGCGCTTGGCCGACATGGCGACGATGGTCATGAGTTCCTCGACCAGGAGCCAGCCGTCGGCGGCCCCGGCGAGCGTGAAGCCTTCGCGTAGCAGGCTGGCGCGGCCGGTCCCCGCTTTGTGGCCGTCGACCCAGGCGCGGATCGACCAGACCAGGAACTGTTCGGGGAAGCTGAGGGCGTCGATCTCGACGCCAGGGGTGGCGGTGCAGGCATGAAGCATGGCCTCAAAGGCTATCGGCGCATGATCGTTTATGCAACTCATTCTTAGTAGCATCTATATTAGTAAGAGTACCCCTTGTCGGTCTCGCGAGCCGGTCGCTAAGGTGCCGGCGACCGCTGCCGGACCCAACCGGCGGCCAGGATCCGAAGGGGGACCGCCATGACCGTGATCGACGTCCACACCCACATGCTGAGCGAGCCGTGGCTCAAGCTGCTGAAGGAGTACGGCCCGCCACGCTACGAGGTGCGCCCGAGCAAGGACGCGGCCTATGGCATCCACCTGGACGGCGCCCCGTTCATGACGCCGCAGCCCGGCCACTGGGACTACAAGCTGCGCATCCGCGAGATGAACAAGGCGAAGGTCGACCTGGCGATCGTCTCGCTGACCTGCCCCAACGTCTATTTCGGGCCGGGCGAGATCAGCCTCAAGGCGGCGCAGATCGCCAACGACGAGATGGCGGAGGCGCAGCGCGTCTACCCGGACCGCATCCGCTTCCTCTGCTCGCTGCCGTGGGAGTACCCTGACCTCGCGGTCAAGGAGCTCGAGCGCGCGACCAAGGCCGGCGCCGTCGGCGTGATGGTGCTCGCCAATATCGGCGGCGCGTCGCTGACCGATCCCAAGTTCGCGCCGATCTGGGCCGCGATCGACAGGAAAGGCCTGCCGGTGCTGGTGCATCCGACCGCCCCGCCGGGAACGCCGGTGCTCGACATGCGGGCCTACAACCTGATCGCCTCGGTCGGCTTCATGTTCGATACGTCGCTGGCGATCGCACGCATGATCTTCGACGGCTTCTTCGAGCAGTACAAGCGCGTGAAGATCATCGCCGGCCACGCCGGCGCCACGCTGCCCTACCTCGTCGGCCGTCTCGACGTCTGCTTCGACAACATGAATGCGGCGCGCATCAAGATCTCGAAGCGGCCGTCGCACTACATGAAGAAGATCTGGTACGACGCCGTCACCTACCGGCCGGAATCGCTGAAGATGTGCCTCGATGTCGGCGGCGAGGACAAGGTGATGTACGGCTCCGACTACCCGCACAACATCGGCAGCATGAAGGGCTGCCTGAAGCGCGTGAACGACCTTCCGGCGAAGGTCGCGAAGAAGGTCCGCTCGGCCAATGCGGAGAAGATTTTTAAGCTTTGAGGCTCAAAAAGGAGAAAATCCTTCCTCAAAATCCATGACATGTCAGTAAGGTTGAGTTAGCATGTCATCTCCTGAAGGGGAGATGACATGCCCAACCCGTTCACCGACCACCCCCGCGCCGTGGGCGAGACCTACCTTGAGCACAGCCGGGTCGCAGGCTCGGTCGGCATCAGGATGATCGGCGCAGGACTTGCGTGCCTGGTGCACGCCGCCCTTCCCTTCCTCTTCGTCACCACCGGCTCGCGCGCGATCCTGTCGCTGCATGAGAAGATCACTTCCGGGCGCCGGAAGGAGCGGGCCGAGGGAATCCTGGCAGAGCTGCGGACGGCGAGCGTCGACGCCGACTGAGGTCGGCGATCAGCCGCCCTTCACGCCGCCGGCGCTGAGACCGCCGACGATCTCCGCCCGGCACAAGCGCCGCGCATCAATCCTGTTCGAGCCATTCAATGGACTGGCCGTGTGGCCCGGTCCAAGCCACAGGTTGACCGTCTATAGCCAGCAAAAATCGATCGGCACGACGCGGCCCTGACACCCTATCGGCGATTTGCGGAAAGACGCCCGGGGCCTCGTTGCTAATCCAGGTGGCGCCTGTTTCCATGACGGCCTGGGCAAAGGTGTCACGATCTCGCTGAGACCCAACGTAGGTCAGTACTGCCGTGTGAAAGACGACCCGCGTCGTGCCGCAGGGCGCAGAATTGAGTGCCGCCACCACGTCTTTGAGCAGGTCTCCTCGAATGACTTCCGGCGGCGTCAGGCGAGCCGTCTCGATTGCAGCGTTCAAGTGCAAGAGCCTCGCCGACTGCTCAGGCCAGACGAGCGTCTTGAGCCAATCCATCTCTTGCTGCGATGTGACGCTGAGCGGGTTGAGATCGAGCCCCCTGCGCCACGCGATACTTGGGAGTTCCATTGGCACCGGGGTCAATCGATTCGCGGCACACGGAAAGACGGGTGCGAGCGACCGCGTTTCTCGAGGTGCGTCGATCCGCTGTCGACCGTAGTCGTAGCCATAGCGGTCGGCGAGCAGACATAGCCCGGCCGATGCACCAACCTCCAGAAGGGCAAGCGGCTGAGGCAGGTGAACGAGAGCCGGAAGCAGGACAGCGCATCGGTTCGGCTCGTTCGTCTGGGTCGTGCGGCTCCGCATGATCTCTTCAATTGACGCGGCCTGTCTTGCCACCGCGTCCTCTAGCTCGCGAATACCCGCCGGCAGTCCACTCACATGGCGGACGGCCGCAAAGAAGAGATTGGGTTGTTGACGATCGAGGGGAAGTCTTTGGAGGAAGGCCAGGATCTTGGCGCTGATGGCGCACTCCGTGGCCAACCTCTCGTACAGCGGCGAGAGACCGCGAACTTCAGCGTTGGCGAAGCGGCGGTATCGCTCCGCCAAAGCATCTTCGGCTAGTGCAGATCCGGACATGGAACGGTTCGCTACATGCTCAAGCGCCTGCGCTTCATTGATGCCGATCGCGCCCCTGCCGAAAACTCCGGCCCAGGCACTATCCAGCGCTAGCCGCCCTTGACGCCGCCGGCGGTGAGACCGCCGACGATCTCCTTCTGGATGAAGAGCGTCAGCAACAGGACGGGCAGCGTCACCAATAGCGCCGCCGCTGCCAGCGGCCCCCACGCGACCTGCTCGAACGTCAGCATGTTGAAGACCGCGACCGGCAGAGTCCGCGTCTGGCGCCCGCCCAGCACGGCGCCGAAGATGAAGTTGTTCCACGAGAAGATGATCGAGAGGATCGCCGCAACCACGATCCCGGGCCGCGCCAGAGGCAGGGCCACGTACCGGAACGCCTGCCAGAGCGTGCAGCCGTCGATCAGCGCCGCCTCCTCCAAGTCCGGCGGCTGGCTTTCGAAGAAGCCGATCATCACATAGATGAAGATCGGCACGGTCAGCACCAGGTGCGTGATGACGATCGGCCAGATGGTGCCGGTGAGCCCGATCCACTGGAACAGGATGTAGAGCGGGATCAGGTACGAGAGACCCGGCGTGATCCGCGCGATCAGGGTCAGCACCGCGATCTTGTGCGCCTGTGCCTTGGCGATGCCGTAGCCGGCGGGAACGCCGACCAGGATCGCGATCAAGGTCGAGACGCCCGAGACGATCAGACTGTTGATGAAATAGGTCTCGAAGCGATTCTTCTCGAACACGGAGAAGAAGTTGTCGAGCGTCGGCGGATTGGGCACGAACACCGGCGGGAAGGCCAGGTTGTCGACCTCGTTCTTGAGCGAGAGCGACAGCATCCACAGCATCACCAGGATCGCCGGCGAGACGATGATGAAGACCGAGATGCCGAACCCGATGCGGCCGGCGAGGCGCTTGAGCTGGTAGGCGTTCACGTCCACTTCGCCCTTTGGCGGAGGTAGAGCAGCATCAGCGTCAGCATGATTATCAGGACGAAGAAGACGATGGTCACCGCCGAGGCATAGCCAATGTTGTAGAACGAGAAGGCCTGCAGATAGAGATACACGTTGATCGTCTCCGACGCCGTTCCCGGCCCGCCGGAGGTGATGACGAAGATCGTGTCGAAGGCCTTCAGCGCGTCGATCATGCGGATGACGACCGCGACCAGGATGAACGGCATGATCAGCGGCAGCGTGATGTGCCGGAACATCTGCCAGGCGCTGGCGCCGTCGATCTTCGCCGACTCGTACGGCTCGGTCGGAAGCGAGGCGAGGCCGCCGAGCACGATCAGCATCACCAGCGGCGTCCAGTGCCAGACCTCGACCGCCACCAGCGCGGGGATCACGGTATCCGCGGAATAGACCCAGAGCTGCGGCGGGATGCCGACCAGGCTCAGCAGGTAGTTCAGGACGCCGAGCTGCGGGTGGAACATCATCGTCCAAACCAGCGCCACCGCGACCGGCGTCGCCATCATCGGCAGGATGAAGATCGCGCGGAAGAATCCTCGCAAGGGAAAGCGCTCATTGAAGATCAGGGCGGCGATCGTGCCGAAGATCAGCGGCAGGACGACCGCGAGCACTGTGAAATAGATCGTATGGCCGATCGACTCGATGAAGCGCGGATCGGTCGCGAGCTTGACGAAGTTGGCGACTCCCACGAACTCCCGCGCCTGCCCGATCTTCCAGTCGTAGAAGCTCATGTAGACCGTGAAGATCCACGGGAAGACGATCACCGCCGCGGTGATCGCCAGCGCCGGATAGGCGAAGGGCAGGTAGTTGCGCGCGAAGGAACGCCCGCGCCCCGGCTCGGCGTCGGCGGCCGCGTTCTTCCGTTCGAGGGTGGCTTCGGTCATTGGGGTCTTGCGGCATTCCTCCCGCCGCGGCAAGCCGCGGCGGGAGGGGAACGCTAGGACGATCAGGAGGCCTCGGACTTTGCCAGGACCGGGGTGAAGGCTTCGGTCGCCTTCTGCATCTCGGCCTTGGCGTCGGCACCGCCGATCGTGTTGGTGAGGCCGACGCCGAAGACGTCGCGGAACTCGGTCACCGGCACGATCTCCGGCAGGCCGGGCCGTCCGATCGACGTCGACTCCTGCAGGCAGGTCAGCCATTCGCGCGGCAGCTTCAGGCCGGCGATGACATCCTTGTCGGTATAGGCCGACGCACGGCAGGGAGAACCGCCGCCCGACTGCAGCAGGCGCGCGCACATCAGCTTGCTGGTCGCCCACTGGGTGTAGAGATAGGCGGCTTCCTTCTTCTTCGAGGCCGCGGCAATGCCGATGCCGTCGCCGAAGGTCGCCGAGTTCCGGCTCTTCGGCCCGGCCGGCATGATGCCGTAGCCGACCTTGCCCACGACCTTGGACTTGGTCGCGTCCTCGAGCGGCGGCGCGAAGCCGATGCCGTCCAGCCACATGCCGATCTTACCCTGGCTGAACGAGGTCTGGGACTCGTTCCAGTTGAAGCCGACCGTGCCCGGCGGGGCGAAGTCCTTGTTGAGCTTCTTGTAGTACTCGGCGGCGGCGATCGCCTCCGGCGTCATGGTCTGGAGCGCCACCGTCTTCGGGTTCACCGGATCCATGTCGTGGCCGAGCATGAAGCTGGTCCACACCGGCACGTTGGCGTTCTTGAGGCCGCGCGACACCCAGCCGTACTGCCCCGACGCCTTGTCGGTCAGCTTCTCGGCCGCCATCACGATTTCCTCGAAGGTCTTCGGGAACGCGAGGCCCTTCGCAGCGAAGAGCTCCTTGTTCCAGTAGATCATCCAGGGATCGATGTTGAGCGGCAGCGTGTCCATCCGCCCGTCGCCCTGGGTCGCCCAGCGAAGCCCACCGGCGGTGAAGTCGGGGAAGTCGTAGTCCGGCGCGGTCAGCGCCGAATCCGCGAGCAACGGCTTCATGTCGGCCAGCCACTTCGACTTGCCGACCAGGCGTTTCTGCACATGCCAGGCGACGGTGATGACGTCGAACTGCGGATTGCCCGAGTTGAACTGGATCACGACCTGCTGACGGTGCTGCTGCTCGGGCACGGCCTCCGATCCCACCTTGATGCCGGTGAGCTCGGTGAATTCCTTCTCGTGCTTCTGCAGCACCTCGGCACGAGGGCCGAGGGTGAGCGAGACCTCGATGCTCTGGCCCTGGAACTTCTTCCAGTTGAAGCCGCCGGACTGGGCGCGGGCGACCTTCATGATCCCCGGCATCGCCAGGATGCCGGCGGCGCCGGCACCGATCTTCAGTGCCTTGCGCCGGTTGAACCTGTTCGTCGTTTCCATCTCGTTTTCCTCCCGATTGGCTTTGGAGCCGTTATTGAGATTGCGAATTTACGAACGACTTGTCGAGATCAGTCGGCGGCCAACGCTCCCGGGTCGAGAGCCTTGACGGCAGCGACCAGCCGCTTGCGCTCGGCCGCGCTGGAGGCGACCAGCGGCGGGCGTACGTTGAGCCACCGGTCGTCGCCGGACTGGTCGGCGATCAGGGCCTTGATCGCCGGCACGAACGGCACGTCCGTCACCAGGGTGCAGATCTTCGTGACCGCATCGACCAGCGCGGCCTCGTCGGGTTTGCCAGCGGCATCATGCAACCGGCGGATCAGGTCGGGCCGGACGTTGGCGACGCCGCAGATCGTGCCGGTGCCCCCCGCCTTGAGCAGCCGTGGCACATAGGGCTCATGGCCGACCATGATCGCGAGCTGGGGCGAGAGCTTCAGCATCTCGGCTGTGTTGTCCCAGTCGCCGGAAGAGTCCTTCACGCCGGCGATCAGGTCCGGATAGGCCTTGGCGAGGCGGGCGACGACCTTCGGCGCGACGTTCACCGCCGATACCTGCGGGATGTGATAGAGGACGAGCCTGGTCTTCACGCCTTTCAGCATCTCGCAGAGCCTGGCGAAAGACTCGTAGACGCCGTCGTCGCTGACGCCCTTGAAGAAGAACGGCGGCAGGACCAGGGCTCCGGCGACGCCGAGCGCGGCCGCGTGACGGGTCAGCGCCGCGGTCTCGGCCAGCGCCGAGGTCGCCGTGCCGACGCTGACCTTTGCCGCCGGGATACCTGAAGCGAGAAGCTGCTCGAGTGCCTCGCGGCGTTCGTCCATCGAGAAGGACTGGCCCTCTCCCGACGTACCGAACAGCGTGACGCCGTCGACGCCTTTGGAGAACAGCCAGCGGCAATGGGCCGAGAGCAGGTCGTAGGCGATGCGGCCGTCGGGTTCGAGCGGCGTCATGATCGCGGTCCAGACGCCGCGGAACGGGGTCGTCATCGGGCAGCCTTTGCGGAGCGAGTACGGGATTTGGAGGCGACGGGCGCCGCGGTCTCGACCGCCTGAACGCCCATCGCCCGGTTGCGGGCGCTGGTCAGGTGACGTTCGAGCGCGACGACCGCGCGAACGGAATCGCGGGCGCGAAGCGCGGCGATGATGTCGCCGTGCTCCTTCAGTGCCGGCATCAGGCTGTCGGGCGAGAGCAGCACGCGTTCGAGCCGGATCAGGCGGATCTTGATCGAATTGACCCGGTAGATTGCCGAGAGGATGTCGTTGCCGAGGGAGTCGATCAGCGTGTCGTGGAAGGCCCAGTCGACCGACTGCGCTTCCTCGAGCAGGTCGCGGCTGATGCCCTTCTTCGCCTTGGCGACGATACGCTCGTGGGCTGCCGCCAGCGTCTCGATCTCCTCGTCGCGAGCCTTGGCGGCAAAGTTCGCCATCGCCTCCTTCTCCAGGATGATCCGGAGCTGGAAGGCGTTGCGGACGAGCTTCAGGTCGACGGCGGCGATCTGCATGCCGCGCTGGGGGATGGTGACGATGAGGCCGTCGGCCTCGAGCCTGGGGATCAGCTCGCGGATAGCGCCCAGCGGCATGCCGGTCAGCGCCACCAGCTCGCGCTGGGAGACGAACTGGCCGGGCCGCAAGTCGAGCGCCAGCAGCCGTTGCTGGAAGCTCTCATAGGCTTTTTCGCGAAGCTTCATCGGGAGCGAGTGTACGCACTGACATGTTAGTCCGGCAAGTGTATCGTCCCGGCATGCTCAAAGGCCTGGATCCCCTTCTCTCGCCCGACCTGCTGCACGCGCTGGCCTCGATGGGTCATGGCGACGAGATCGTCGTCGCCGACGCGCATTTCCCCGGCGCCAGCGTCGCCCGCCGCCTGATCCGCATGGACGGCGTCGACGCGACGAGAGTCGTCAGGGCGATCGCCTCGGTGATGCCGCTCGACACCTTCGTGGAGGCGCCGGCCACCGGCATGGAGGTTGTCGGCGATCCGGGGAGAGTCCCCGAGGCCGTCGCCGACTTCAACCGCGCGCTCGACGAGGCGGAGGGCCGGAAGGTCAAGGTCGAGATGATCGAGCGCCAGGCCTTCTACGCGCGCGGCCGCGCCGCGTTCGCGGTCGTGCAGACCGGCGAGCTTCGCACCTACGCCAACCTGATCTTGAAGAAGGGCGTTGTCGGTCTCCGATGATCGGGACGAGACGCCTTGGCCGTTCCGGGGTCGAGGTCACGCGCCTCGGTTTCGGTGGTGCGCCATTGGGCAACCTGTTTTCGGTTGTCGCAGAGACCACGGCGGAAGGCGCGCTCGAGGCCGCCTGGAATGCCGGGTGGCGCTACTTCGACACAGCGCCGCTCTACGGCCACGGGCTCGGCGAACAACGCATCGGACGTTTCCTTCGCGCGAAGCCGCGCGACAGCTACCGGCTCTCGACCAAGGTCGGGAGACTGCTGGTGCCGCAGACCGGCAAGGTCGACGGCGGCGCCTATGTCGAGGTGCCGAATACCCTTCCCGTCTACGACTACAGCCGCGACGGCGCGCTCCGCTCGGTCGAGGTCAGCCTGGAGCGCCTCGGCACGAGCCGCATCGACGTCCTGCTGATCCACGACATTGACCGCTTCACCCACGGCGACGAGCAACCGCGCCGGTTCAAGGAGGCAATGGACGGCGCTTACCCTGTGCTCTCCGACCTCCGTGCCCAGGGCGTGGTCGGCGCGATCGGACTCGGCGTCAACGAGTGGCAGGTCGCGGAGTCCGTCGCTCGCGCCGCCGACATCGACTGCGTGCTGTTGGCCGGTCGCTACACGCTGCTCGAGCAAGAGGCGCTGGCGAGCTTCCTTCCGCTCTGCGTCCAGAAGCAGGTCTCGATCATTGCTGGCGGCGTCTTCAATTCGGGCATCCTCGCGACCGGACCCCAGCCGGGCGCGGTCTACAACTACGCCCCGGCTCCGCCAGCAATTCTCGACCGCGTCGCCACGCTCGAACAGGTGTGCAAGGCGCATGGCGTGCCGCTCGCGGCCGCGGCGCTGCAGTTTCCGATGGCGCATCCGGCCGTCGCCACCGTGGTCGTCGGCGCCCGCGCCGCCGCCGAGGTCGAGGCGAACGAAGCCCTTCTCGCCCATCCGATCCCCAAGGCGCTCTGGTCCGATCTCAAGGCCGAGCGCCTGATCGCCGCCGAGGCGCCGACGCCGTGACGCGGATCGACGCGCATCAGCACTACTGGCAGCTCGCACGAGGCGATTATGGATGGCTGACGCCGGAGCTCGCACCGATCTATCGCGACTTCGGACCGGCCGACCTCGCCCCTCATCTCGACGACTACGACATCACGCGCACGGTCCTGGTGCAGGCGGCGCCGACCGAGGCCGAGACCCATTTCATGCTCGACCTCGCGGCGACGACGCCCTCGGTCGCGGGCGTCGTCGGCTGGGTCGACATGGAAGCGGCCGACGCCGCCGACCGCATCGCGCGTCTCGCGCGACGGCCGAAGCTGGTCGGGCTCCGTCCGATGATCCACGACATCGCCGATCCGCGCTGGATGCTGTCGCCCATCCTGGCGCCGGCGTATGCGGCGATCGAGGCGAGCGACCTCGTATTCGACGCGCTTGTCAGGCCCGTGCATCTCCAGCCGCTCGAGACGCTGGCGGAGCGCCATCCCGGACTGACCATCGTGATCGATCACGGCGCGAAGCCGGAGATCGCCCGGTGGAAACCCGGCGACGAAGGCTTCGCCGACTGGGCCGAACGGATGCACCAGCTCGCTCGCCGCGCGAACGTCACCTGCAAGACTTCCGGCCTCATCACCGAGGCTCGGCCGGACTGGAGCCCGGACGATCTCTTTCCCTATCTCGACACGCTTCTCGATGCCTTCGGCCCCGAGCGGCTGCTTTTCGGGAGCGACTGGCCGGTGGTGAACCTGGCAGGTGACTACGTTCGCTGGATGGAGGGGCTCCTCGGCTGGCTCGGTCGGCTCGACGCCCCCTCGCGCGACATGGTTCTCGGTAAGACCGCGGCACGCATCTACAAGCTGACCGAACGTTGATTTTTCAGAACCGGTAGGGCTTTCACTTGCAACCCGGCCATCCAGCCCGCATTACAGACCGGTCCGAAGCCCGCCCTTCATGGAGATCCGGCGCATGGAGCATCACACGCCGCTGATCGCCATCGTCGTGGTCGGCCTCGTCCTCGCCTTCATCCTCGGCGCCATCGCCCATCGGCTCAAGCTTTCGCCGCTGGTGGGTTACCTGCTGGCCGGCGTCGCACTCGGTCCCTACACGCCAGGCTTCGTCGGCGACCAGTCGCTCGCCCCGCAGCTCGCCGAGATCGGCGTGATCCTGCTGATGTTCGGCGTCGGGCTTCACTTTTCGGTGCGTGACCTTCTGGCGGTGAAGACGATCGCGGTGCCAGGCGCCATCGCGCAGATCGCCTTTGCGACCCTGCTCGGCATGGGTCTCGCCTGGATGATGGGATGGTCGATCGGCGGCGGGCTCGTCTTCGGCCTCGCGCTCTCGGTGGCGAGCACCGTCGTGCTGCTGCGTGCCCTGCAGGAACGCCGCATACTCGACACGGAGCAAGGCCGGATCGCGGTCGGGTGGCTGATCGTCGAGGACCTCGCGATGGTGCTGACCCTCGTCCTGCTTCCTGCGGTCGCCGGGCTGCTGAAGGACGATGACGGCGCCCGCAACACCAATCCGCAAGAGATCGTGATGGCGATCGGCTTCACGATCGCCAAGGTCGGCGCTTTCGTTGCGCTGATGCTGATCGTCGGCCGCCGCGTGATCCCCTGGCTGCTCCATCACATGGCCTATACCGGTTCGCGCGAACTCTTCCGGCTGGCGGTCCTCTCGATCGCGCTCGGCGTCGCCTACGCCTCGGCCCAGCTGTTCGACGTCTCCTTCGCGCTCGGCGCCTTCTTCGCCGGCATGGTGCTGGCCGAGTCCGAGCTCAGCCATCAGGCCGCCGCCGAGGTCCTGCCGCTGCGCGACGCCTTCGCGGTCCTGTTCTTCGTTTCGGTCGGCATGCTGTTCGATCCGCTGATCCTGATCCGCGATCCGCTGCCGGTGCTTGCCACGGTGTTCATCATCATCATCGGCAAGTCCCTGGCCGCTTTCGCGATCTCGCGCGCCTTCGGGCGATCTACCGGGACGTCCCTCATCATCTCGGCGAGCCTGGCGCAGATCGGGGAGTTCTCTTTCATCCTCGCCGGCCTCGGCATCGCCCTCGGCCTGATGCCGGAGCCGGGCCGCGACCTGATCGTCGCCGGCGCGATCCTGTCGATCATGCTCAACCCGCTCGCCTTCGCGACGCTCGACTGGTTCAAGTCGCGTGGGACACGGAAGCATGGAGGCGAAGCCGCCTCGGTCGGCGAGGCCGCACCGCCACCCGCACCGCCGGAGCAGCTCGCCGGACACTCGATCATCGTCGGCTACGGCCGGGTCGGCCGTGTGATCGGCGAGACCTTGATCGCCGCCGGGCAGCCGATCGTGGTCATCGAGGAGAGCCCGGTCATCATCAAGGAACTGCACGCGAAGGGCATCGAGGTGATCGAGGGGCCCGACGAGCCGGAAGACTTGCTTTCCGCCGCGAATGTCGGCCGCGCGCACCGGCTGTTCGTCGCCATCCCGGCTGCCTTCGAGGCCGGCCAGTTCGTCGAGATCGCGCTTGCCGCCAACGAGACGATCGCGATCGTCGCGCGCGCCCATACGGACGCCGAAGCGGATCACCTGAAGACCCTCGGCGCCCAGGAAGTCGTGATGGGCGAACGCGAGATCGGGCTCGCGATGGCTTCCCGCGCGATCGCCGGGACTGCCTAGGCCAGCAGCTTCTTCCGCTCGGGATCGTACGGGGCTCTGTCGATCCGGCTGGCCGGGATCCGCTTCATGAAGGCTTCGATCTCGTAGCGCGAGACCTTGGCGTCCTCGGCCGGGACATAGCCGTAGACGATGCTCTTGCCGATGGTGTGGCCATAGCCGCCGCTCGAGGTCACGCCGAGCACGCGACCGTCGGCAGCGTAGATCGCCTCGCCGCCATAGACCGGCGCCGGCTCGTCGAGCAGGAAGACGCAGAGCTTCCGCTTCACGCCCTCCGTCCGCACCTTGGCCAATGCATCGCGACCGATGAAATCGCCCTTGTCGAGCGCCACGGCGAAGCCGAGGCCTGCCTCATACGGGGTGTAATCCGGGGTGATGTCCGAACCCCAGTAAAGGTAGCGCTTCTCGAGGCGGAGCGTCTCGATCGCGCGGTAGCCGGCGTCCTGGATGCCGAACTCGGCGCCGGCCGCGATCAGCGCCTCGTAGACATGTGCCGCGTACTCGACCGGGATGTGCAGCTCCCACCCGAGCTCGCCGACATAGGTGATGCGGACCGCCAGCACCGGCGCATAGCCGATGCGGAGCTCGCGTGCACCGAGATACGGGAAGGCTGCATTCGACACGTCACCCTCGGCCACCTTCGTCAGGACCTCGCGCGACCGGGGCCCGCAGATGTTGATGACCGCCTTCGCCGAGGTGACGTCGCGGAAGGAGACGGTGCCGTCGCCGGGGAGGTGTCGCTGGATCCAGCCACCGTCTCGCACGCCGAAGCCGGAGCCGGTGACGACGTAGAAGCGGGTATCCGCCGTCCGCATGATGGTGAGATCAGCCTCGATGCCGCCGCGCTCGTTGCAGAGCTGGGTGTAGATCGCGGTTCCGACAGGCTTGTCGAGATCGTTGGCGGCGATCCGCTGCAGCGCCTTGAGTGCCCCAGGGCCCTCAATATCGAACTTCGAGAACGACGACTGGTCGAACAGCGTCACGCGCTCGCGCGTCGCCTTGTGCTCCGCCGCGACTGCATCGAACCAGGAGGGGCGCCCCTCGAAGGACGGTACGTCCCTGCCATCCGTGCCGTTCGGAGCGAACCAGTTCGGCCGCTCCCAGCCGAAACGGGATCCGAACACGGCACCTTTCGCCTTCAGCATCGGGTAAAGCGGGCTTCGCCGCCCGCCACGGCCCGTCGACAGCTCCTCGACCGGCCAGTGGATCAGGTAGTAGCGGTGATAGCTCTCGACCGCGCGCTCGTAGCGATACTGGCCGCTCATGTGGTGCAGGCCGAAGCGGCGCACGTCGAAAGCCCAGAGATCGCGTTCCGGCTCGCCATGCACGATCCATTGCGCGATCGCCTTGCCGGCGCCGCCGGAGGCGGCGATGCCGGAGGTGAACCCGCAGGCGACGAAGAGATTGTCGAGCTCCGGCGCCTTGCCGAGGATCGGCTCGCCGTCGGGGGAGATCGGGATCGGACCGTTGATCAGGGTGCGGACGCCGAGCTTCTCGAGGATCGGCAGCCGCTCGGCCGCCGGCAACGCGATCTGCTCGAAGCGGTCGAAGTTCGACGGCAGGAGCTCGCGGCCGAACTCGAAGGACACGCCACCCCGACCGAACGGGATCGTGTCCGGCTCCCAGCCGCCGATCGCCAGCGCGGCGACGTCGGGCTTCAGGTAGAAGGCCTTGTCCGGATCCCGCAGCGTCGGCAGGCCTTTGGGGATCTCCTCGGACTTCTCGGTCACCATGTACTGGTGCTCGACTGCGACCGCCGGGATCTTCGCGCCGGCCATCGCGCCGATGCGGTCCGCCCACATGCCGGCAGCATTGACCAGGATCTCGCACTCGACGGTGCCCTGGTCCGTGATCACGCGGGTCGCGCGTCGGCCCTTGGTCTCGATGCCCGTCACCAGCACGCCTTCGACCAGCTTCGCGCCGCCGCTCCGCGCCCCCTTGGCGTAGGCCATGGTGAGACCCGTGGGATCGACATAGCCGTCGGTCGGCACGAAAACCGCTCCCACCACACCGGCTAGGGTGATCAGCGGGAACATCTTCTGCGCCTCCGCCGGCGATACCGTGTGGATGTCGAAGCCGAAGCTTCGGGCAGTCGAGACCGATCGCTTGAGTTCGCTCCAGCGCGCCTCCGACGAGGCAAGCCGAAGGCTGCCTGCCGGCTTCCAATCGGTCGCCTGCCCGGTCTCCGCCGCGAGCCGGCCGTAGAGCGCCACCGAATCCTGCATCAGCCGCGTCAGGTTCCGCTTCGAGCGGAGCTGGCCGACCAGGCCCGCGGCGTGCCAGGTGGCGCCATGGGTGAGCCCGCTCTTCTCCAGGAGGAGGACGTCCTTCTCCCCTTCCTTGGTCAGGTGATATGCGATCGAGCAGCCGACGGCGCCGCCGCCGATGATGACGACACGCGCGCGCGGCGGAAGAGTTACGCCGGTCATTTCACCACCTCACGGAGATACCAGTCGACGAAATGGGCAACGTTCTGCTCGCGCGCGGTCGAGTAGCGGCCCGGGACATAGCGGGACGAGGAAACGCCCTGCTGGTTCCACCGACAGATGTCCCAGTCCTGTTCGGATGTGAGCTTCCAGATCGGCAGCAGGCGATCGAGCGTGTAGTCCCTGCCCTCCTGCGCATCCCGGTCGACGAACCAGAATACCCGAACGTGCGTCTCGGCCGGGCCGATCGCGGTCAGCCGGCTGGCGCAGGCATAGTCGTCGTTCGCATGCTGCCAGAAATTCGGGAAGACCGTGGTCCGGAGCGTGCCCACGTCGCGCTCCTTGAAGTCGCCCATCAGCGTCGATACCGACTTTCCGTCCAGGCTTTGGGTGGTGAACCCCTTCATCAGGGGCGCACGCCGGCAACGCCAATGGTCGCCGGACATTTCCGAATGCGCATCGCCTTCATCGAGGCCGAGGGCACGGAACCGCGCATTGGATTCGGCGACGATCCGCTCCATCTCGGGCCTCAGCTTCGGATCCAAGACCGCATTGTCGCGGCGCACATCGTAAGTCGCGAGGTTGTACTCCCGATGGTTCGGCGGGCAGTGATAGCATTCGCGGTTGTTCTCGAAGACCAGCTTCCAGTTGGCCTTCACCACATAGTCGATCTTGTGGGCGAGCTTGGCACGCTCGAGACCATGCGGTGCCAGCTTCCTCTCGATCGTCGAGAATCCCTCCTCGAAGTCGACCGGCTCGTCCGAGAGCGCGACGAAGATGACACCTGCAACCATCCGGACTTTGACCGGGTGAAGCGAGAGTTCGGCGCGATCCAAGCCGAACTCGGCCGTCGGATCCATCATCAGCCTGCCGTCGAGGCCGTAGGACCAGGCATGATAGGGACAGGTCAGCCGCCGGCTGCTGCCGGCCTCGGCCGGGCACACGCGGCTGCCGCGATGGCGGCAGGTGTTGTGGAAGGCGCGGATGTCGCCGGACTCGGCGCGGACGACGATCACCGAATCCCGCCCGACGTCATAGGTGAACCAGTCGCCCGGCCGCGGGATCTGGCAGGTATGCCCGGCATGCAGCCAGTAGCGAGTCCAGATCCGCGCCATGTCCTCCTGGAAAACATCGGGCGAGGTGTAGAAGGCGCCGGCCAGCGGCCCGCCGGGACGGTGATCGGCCGCGAGGCGGCGGACATAGTCGCGCCGCGCCGCCACGCTCGGTGGAATCGGAGCATCCATCGACATCTCCCCCTGCCCGGTGGCCTTTGCCATAAGCCACTCTTGGAACCTATCTTCGCCGGCGGTTTCGACTAAACAACCCCTGTCTTGGTCCCCCGAGGGCTTCGGCCCGCTCGCCGGGTGCGACTTCTCCGCCGTCTCAGTATCGGAGTAAACTGTTTCGGAATGCACATCGTTCTTCTCGATCCGGGTCTGCAGTCCCCGATCGGACACCACTACAATCTCGATCGCGAACTGGTGAGCGAGCTTCGCCGCGCGCAGGCGCCGCATCGCCTTCTCGTGCACCGGGAGGCGGCACCGGAACTGGTCGCGGACCTGGGCGCCGAGCCGCACTTCGAATTCCACCCCTATCGGCGGGTCTCGCAGGACCCGCTGACGCATGATCTCGAGGCTTATCTTCACCTGAACGAGGTCGTGCTGAAGGATCTCGCCGCACTGCAGGCCCGTATCGACCTCAACGAGGCGTTGATCGTGGTCCACACGGCGACGAACCGCCTTCTCTGGGGTCTCGCCATGTGGCTGGCCCAGGGAAACCTGCCTGCGTCGACGCGCGTCGCCCTCGTCCTGCCGCATGCCTCCGGCCTCATCCAGGGCACCGCGACGATGGACGCGGTTCTCTATCGGCATGCCTTCATCCAGCTCCGGCGCGTCCGGGAACGCATCAGGCTCCTGACGCTGGCCGAGGTCCAGGCCGAGGAGTTCCGCTTCCTCTCAGACATGCCGGTCGGCGTCGTGCCCTACCCGAACCCGGCTTCGTCATGGTGGCCGCGCCTGCGCGACCGGCCTCGACCGGCGGGCGATCGCTGCCGGGTGCTCTTCTGCGGGGAGGCGACCGCCCGCAAGGGATTCCACCTGCTCAGGGACATCATTTCCGCCGTCGCCGCCCGGCGCCAGGACGTCGAGTTCATCGTCCAGGTCAATGGCTGGCATGTCGATGCCGAGCGCGCGAGGGAGTTCGAGGCCTTCGCAGCGGGGCGCGACGACACCCGAGTGGTCAAGGGATTCCTCGGCGAGACGGCGTACTACGAGCTCATCGCCGATGCCGACGTCGTGCTCCTGCCTTACCAGGACGCGGTCTACGTTACCGGCAGCTCCGCCGTGTTCGAGGAAGCCTTCTATTTCGGGCGCCCCGTCGTCGTGCCGCCCCAGACGCTGATGGCGAGCGACCTCGCTTCATATCCGGATGCCGGGCGGATCGCGGCGAACCGCAGCGCCGGCGCTTTCGCGGACGCGCTGCTCGACGTCGTCGCCGAGTATCCCCGCTTCGGGGCCGCAGCGGTGCAGGCCGGCGAGGGGTGGCGCCAGCGGAGCGGCATGGATCGATTTGCCCGCGCCTTGCTCGACCTTGCCAGAGGAACGTGACATGACCCGCGCCGCCGCCATCGCTCGCGCCCATCGCCATTTCGACGATGGCACCTTCTTCAAGGACCTGGCACGTCGCGTCGCCTACCATACCGAGAGCCAGGTGCCGGAGAGCCGGCCGCACCTCTACGGCTATCTGAAGGATGAGATCGGCCCGCAGCTGAGCAAGTTCGGCTACAAGATCAAGATTCACGAGAACCCGGTGGCACCGGGCGGACCGTTCCTTACCGCCGAGCGGCGCGAAGGCGAGAACCTGCCGACCGTTCTGACCTACGGGCACGGCGACGTCATCCGCGGACAGGAAGGAAGCTGGGCCGAGAACCGTGATCCGTGGATATTGGACAAGGTCGGCGAGCGCTGGTACGGCCGTGGCACCGCCGACAACAAGAGCCAGCATACGATCAACCTGGCGGCGCTCGGATTCGTTCTGGCCGAGCGCGGCAACCTCGGCTTCAACTCGCGCATCCTGATCGAGACCAGCGAGGAGATCGGATCGCCCGGCCTCGCCGAGTTCTGCGCACTCGCCCGCGACGAGCTGAAGGCCGACATCCTGATCGGTTCCGACGGCCCCAGGCTCTCGCCGGAACGGCCGACGATCTTCATGGGCACCAGAGGCGCGCTCAATTTCGATCTGACCGTCAATTTGAGGAAGGGCGGCCATCACTCGGGCAACTGGGGCGGACTGCTCGCGAACCCTGGCGTGATCCTCGCGCATGCGATCGCCTCGCTGATCGATGCCAAGGGCAAGGTTCTCTGCCGCGACATCGTGCCGGCTTCGATTCCCAATTCGATCCGGCACGCGCTCGCAGATTGCGAGGTTTCGGGCGGCGAGGACGCGCCCGAGATCGACCTCTGGTGGGGCGAGCCGGGCCTTTCGGCGGCCGAGAAGGTCTTCGCATGGAACACCTTCGAGGTCCTGGCCTTCTCGACCGGCAATCCGCTGAAGCCGGTCAATGCCGTGCCGCCGACCGCCAGCGCTCATTGCCAGATCCGCTTCACCGTGGACCGCGACCCCGGGACCTTCCTGCCGGCGATCCGCCGGCACCTGGATGCGCAGGGTTTCCGGATGGTCGAGGTGAAGGCGTCGAAGGAAGTGATCATGCATGCGACCCGCGTCGACCCGGATCATCCGGCGGCGCGCTGGGCGGCCGCGTCCTTGGAGAGAACGACCAACACCAAGCCGGCCGTGCTGCCGAATCTCGGTGGCTCGCTCCCCAACGATTGCTTCGCCGACACGCTCGGCATGCCGACGATCTGGGTTCCGCACTCCTACGCCGCGTGCTCCCAGCATGCACCCAACGAGCATGTGCTCGAGCCTTTGCTGCGCGAGGGGCTCGCGATCATGACGGGGCTTTTCTGGGACATGGGAGACGCACCGCCGCCGCGCGGTGACTGAGGTCTCAGCCGGCGACCAGACGCGTCCGACTGCTGCGGATCCGCGAGGGGGGAAAGCGGCAGGTGACGATGGTCCCACCGCCGAGCCAGCTTTCGATCGTCAGCGTGCCGCCATGCCTCTGCATCAGCCCCTTGGCGATCGGAAGGCCGAGCCCGGCTCCGCCTCGCTCGCGCACGAAGGGGCTCTCCACCTGCTCGAAGGGGCGGAGCACGCGGGCGAGATCTTCCGGGTCGATGCCGACGCCGGTGTCGGCGACGGAGATCAGGAGCGAGCCGGCGCTCTCGAGCTTGGCCGACACGCGCACCCTGCCGCCGGGCGGCGTGAACTTGACGGCGTTGGTGAGGAGGTTCACCAGGATCTGCATCAGTGCCCGCGGATCGGCATCCAGTTTAGGCAACTCGGGCATATCGACCTCGACGGCCAGTCCCGCCTTCTCCGCCGACGGCGAGATCATGCTGACGGCATCGGCGACGAGCGCCGGCAGCGCGATCTCCTCGGTCTGGATGCGCAGCTCTCCGGACTCGATGCGACCGATATCGAGGAGATCGTTGACGAGCGAGAGCAGATGGCGTCCGCTCGCCAGAATGTCTCCAGCGTAGGCACGGTAGCGGTCCGCGGCATTTGTGCCGAAAAGCTGGCCGGAGATGATCTCGGCAAAACCGATGATCGCATTGAGCGGCGTCCGCAGCTCGTGGCTCATCTGGGCCAGGAACGAGGACTTCGCCATGTTGGCCGCCTCGGCCTGATTCAATGCCTCGGCAAGCCGGGCGCGTTCGCCTTCGCGCTCGGTGATGTCCGAGGCGGAGCCGCGATATCCGAGGAACGCCCCGTCCGGCGCCATGACCGGAACCCCGCTGGCGCGGATCCATCGCGTGCCGCGGGCCGTTCCGGCCGGGAAGACGAAATCGCGAAAGGCACGGCGGGCCGCAAGATCCTCGAGATGGTTCGACCATAGCGGGGCCGCAGCGTCGCCGTCCGCGAACTCCACGCAGCGCTGTCCAAGCACCGTGTCGACCGCACGGCCGATCACGCCTTCGGCCTGCACCGACATCCAGATGAAGCGATGATCCGGACCGGTCTCCCAGAACCAGTCGGCGGAGCTCTCGGCGAAGTCGCGGAACCTTGCCTCGCTCTCCGCCAGACGGCGCCGGGCGCGGCGCCCCTGCTCGACATAGCGGACGACCAGGAAGGTCGCGAGCCCGGCAAGCAACGCGGCGGCGATCCCGAACCATCGCGCCGCGACCAGCTCCGGCAGGATCGCCCCGCCCAGCCTTGGCGCAAGCGCCAGCTTCCAGCTGCCGCCGGGCAGCAGGACGTCGAGGATCGTCCCGTCTCCCTCGAAAAGCGCGGCGTCGCCATAGAAGACGGCTCCCTCGGCGCCACGTGCGTCGACGCCGCGAAGCGCGATGCTGTGCGTCGCCTCTATCTCCGGGAAGTTGAGCCGGGACCAGAGGCTGGCGAGATCGATGACCACGCTGACGATGCCCAGGAACTCGCCGCTCCCCGGCGTGCCCGCCGGCGGCGAGCGGAAGACCGGCGTTCGTCCGATCAGCCCCATGCCGCCCTGCACCAGCCGGGCAGGCCCGGTCAGTTGGCTCGACCGCGAGGCGATCGCGCGTTCGATCGTCGGCCACTGGTCGGCGAGGGTCCGGTAGTCGGTTCCGATTGCCGATGCGTTGTTACCATCCCTCGGATAGACGTCGGCGATGATTGTTCCATGCGAGACACCGAGGTTCCGCACGTGGCGGGCGCCGATCAGGAGATCGCGCGCAAAGGCCTCGAATTCGGACGAAGTCATGTCGGGATTCGTCGCGAACTGCGCAGCCAGCCCCTTCTGCAGCAGGATCGTCGCGGCGAGGTCCTGCTCCATCTGGGAACGGAGAGTCATGGCGATGCGGGTGGTCTCGGTCCGGGCCCGGTCCGCCGCGCGCCGCTGGACGACCGCTTCCAGAGCCAGGAGGAGCACCAGGGTCGCGGCGACGCCGCCGAGCACCGCGGCCAGCGCTCGCCACGACATCGAGCCGAAGACACGCCTAAGAGCCATGCGCTCTTGGTCCCTCAGCCGGACCGGTCCGAGGTGGCCAGCACGGCGAACGACCATACCATGCCGCCCGAGGCGGCCGCCAAAGGCGCCGCGTCAGATTCGCGTGAAGCGCCCGATGGTCGGGATTTCGATGCGGGTCAATCGGCCCGTCGGATCGGGCTCGAACCGGAAGAAGATCTGCTGGTGGTACGAGCGGATCGCCGGATCGCGCGGAACGGCCCGGAAAAGCTCCCGATCCCAATGCTCCGCATCACAGGGATTGCCGATGATGTCGATGCTCATGCCGCCGGCCTCGACCCGCACCGGTATCTTGCCGTACCCAGGATGGACGTAGTCGCCTGCATAGTCGGCGAGCGGCTGGCTGGGGCTGGTGCCCTCGGCCCTTCCCAGAGGCCGCCAGAAATATGGCTCGCCGTTGATCATCTGCGGCGCCCGCTTGGCCTCGCCGGCAAAGGCCTTGAAACGGGCGTCCCAATCCTTCTGCTCGATGCCGAAAGCGTGGGCGAGCAGCAGGTAACGGAGCGGGTTGATCGCCGGCGACTGGTGCTGGTTGGTGTAGATGACGACCGCGACCCTTTCGGAGGGGACAGAGCAGCCGAGCACCAGGAAGCCTTCCAGCGCCCCCGTGTGCTCGTTGATCCGACGGCCGGCGAAGTCGTGCGCGTACCAGCCGAGGCCATAGCTGACGAAGTTGGCCTCGTAGCGGCTGGCCCAGCGCTGCGGATGGATGCCGTTGCGGCGGACCGCGATGCGCGGGCTGAGCATCTCCTCGACCGTCTCTGGCTTCAGCAGGCGCCTGCCATTGACGGCGCCGCCGCAGGCGAAGGCCGAGAACCAGGTCTCGGCATCCCGCAGCGTCGAGGTCATTCCCCCGGTCGCCGACAGCGCATCGAAGTTGCGGTGCGGGATCACGCTCATCTTGCCGTCGCCGAGATCGAGATGCGGATCGCAGGCGATCGAGGGATCGGGCATGCGGAAGTAGCTGCCCCAGGTCTCGTCCATGCCGAGGCGGCTCCGCACCTCGCGCTCGACGTAGTCCTCCCAGTTCATGCCGGTGAGCCGCTCGACGATCGCGGTGGCGATGATCGGCCCGAACTGCTGGTAGGCGCATTCCGCGCGGAAGCCCGTGCGCAGCGGCAGCGTCGGGATCAGCGAGATGATCTCCGGCCGCGTGAAGCGCGAATGATAGTTCATGATGTTGTCCTCGCCGAAGCCGACCGACTGGCCGACGAGGTCGCGCATCGTCACATGGCGGGTGAGGCTGTCGTCCGAAAGCCGGAACCCCGGAAGCACGTCGATCGCGCGCGTGTCCCAGGCGAGCTTTCCGTCCTCGACCAGCATGCCGACGGTCGCCGCATTGAAGGTCTTCGAGATGGAGCCGATGTCGAACGTGGCTCGGTCATGCAGCGCTTTCCCGGTCCTGGTCGACATCACGCCGATGCACTCGCGCCAGACCGGCTTGCCGTCCTTGAGGATCGACAGCGCGACGCCGGGCGCACCATAGGCTTCGACGATCCGCCGGGCTGCGGCGGAGAGTGCTTCAGTCATCAGTTGCCCCAAACCTGCTCGTAAACCCGCAGCCAGTTCTCCCCGAGGATCTTCTTCGTATCCTCGGCCGAGAAGCCGCGCTCGACCATGCGCTTCGTCAGCTTCTGCAGCGTGCGCGGCGTCTCGATGCCTTCCGGGTACTTGTGCGGCGGCGGGGGATAGGTCCCCGGCCGCCATTTTCCGTTCTTGATTCGGGTGTCATAGAAGGCCTTCGCCTGATCATCCGGCATCACCAGGTACTGGCCGTTGTAGTAGTCGATGCCGAGTCCGACATGGTCGGCGCCGACAAGATCGACCGAGTAGGCGATGTGGTCGATGAACTGGTCCAGCGTGGGCGCCGTGCTGTCGGCGACGAAGGCCGGGAAGCCGACCATGCCGATGACGCCGCCTTGCGCGGCGATCGCCTTCATCAGGTCGTCCGGCAGGTTCCTGTAGGAATCCTTGACTGCGCGGGGATTGCCGTGGCTGCAGATCACCGGCCGCTCCGAAACCTCGAGCGCATCGAAGCTGGTCTTGATGCCCGTATGCGCCACGTCGACGATGACGCGTGCCTCGTTCATCTTCTTGATCATCTCGACGCCGAAATAAGAGAGCCCCGAGTCCTGGCGCTCGTCCGCGCCGTCGCCCACACGGTTCCGGACGTTGTAGCAGAGCTGGATGACGCCGACGCCGAGATCCTTGTAGGCGTGGACCATGTCGAGATCGTCTTCCATCGGGTCGGTGCCCTGGAAATGAAAGAGCAGGCCCAGTCGGCCGTCCCTTTTCGCCTGCCGCATGTCCTTCACGTTAAAGACCTGCGTCACCTTTCCGGCATTGCCGGAGTTGCGCTGGATGAATGACTTCCAGGCCGCGATGCTCCGCATGGTGATGTCGATGCCGTCCATCGCGCCGACCGACGGGGCGGCGACGGTCACTCCCCCCTCGATGTACCAGTCCGTGTACTTCTGCCCACGCAGCAGCGGACAGACCGCATCTATGACGATGGATTCCTGATGCAGCTTCGCGGCGTCGACGGCCATTCCTAGCTCCTCGCATTGCGGGCCGTCAGGCGCCCCAGACGTTCTCGTAGACGCGCATCCAGTTCTCGCCGAGCACCTTCTTCGTGTCTTCGGCCGAGAAGCCGCGCTCGATCATCCGCTTCGTCAGATTCTGCAGCGTGCGCGGCGTCTCGATGCCCTGCGGGTATTTGTGAGGCGGCGGTGGATAGGTCCCCGGCCGCCACTTGCCGCTGGCGATCCAGGAATCGTAGAACGCCTTCGCCTGGTCGTCCGGCATGACCATGTACTGGCCGCTATAGTAGTCGATGCCGAGCCCGACATGATCGACGCCGATCAGGTCGGCGGTATAGGCGATGTGATCGATGAACTGATCGAGGGTCGGGGCCGGGCTGTCGGCGACGAAGCCCGGGAACCCGACCATGCCGATCACGCCGCCCTGGGCCGCGATCGCCTTCATCAGGTCGTCCGGCAGGTTCCTGTGCGAATTCTTCACCGCGCGCGGATTGCCGTGGCTGCAGATCACCGGACGCTCGGAGATCTCGAGGGCGTCGAAGCTGGTCCTGACGCCCGTATGCGCCACGTCGACGATGACGCGCGCCTCGTTCAGCTTCTTGACCATCTCGACGCCGAAATAGGAGAGGCCGGTGTCCTGGCGTTCGTCGGCGCCGTCGCCGACCCGGTTCCGGATGTTGTAGCAGAGCTGCATGATGCCGACGCCGAGATCCTTGTAGGCGTGCACCATGTCGAGATCGTCTTCCATGGGATCGGTTCCCTGGAAGTGAAAGAGCAGGCCCAGGCGACCGTCCTTCTTCGCCTGCCGCATGTCCTTCACGCTCGCGACCTGGGTCACCTTCCCGGCATTGCCGGAGTTGCGGGCGATGAAGGACTTCCAGGCGGCGATGCTCCGCATGGTGACGTCGATGCCGTCCATCGCACCCACCGTCGGGACCGCGATCGTGACCCCGCCTTCGGCATACCAGTCGGTGAATTTCTGACCGGTCAGCAGCGGGCAGACGGCATCGATGACGATGGATTCCCGGTGCAACCTCTCCGCATCGACTGCCATGGTTTCTTCCCCTCTGCCAAGGCGGTTGATCGCCGCCACCGGCCGGTGTTTGATGATCGGAAACTAAGCTCCGCAACCGGCTTCAAGGCTAGGCTGGCGGCCGGTGGCTGAGCAAGGGTCGCTAGATCTGCAGCGCGAAAACCAAAGTCGACGCCAAAACCGAGAACAGGAGGTTCGGATCAGCATGAAGAAGACAGGCCTTGTTCCACTGGCTGCCGCCGCGATCGCGGCGCTTGCCATCGCCGGCCCCGCCGCCGCGCAGAAGACCATCAAGTACATCCCGGATGCCGACCTCAAGGTTCTGGATCCGCTTTTCACGACCATCGGCACGACGCAGACCCATGGCTACATGGTCTACGACATGCTGTATGCCCCTGACAGCAAGTGGGAATACAAGCCCCAGATGGTCGACAGCCACCAGGTGAGCGCCGATGGCCTCACCTGGACCTTCAAGCTGCGCCCGGGCATCACCTTCCATGACGGCTCGCCGGTCCAGGCGAAGGATGTCGTCGCCTCGATGTCGCGCTGGGCGGCGAAGAACACGCTCGGACGAACCATGGTCACGCGCATTGCCGAGACCAAGGCAGTCAACGTCGACACCTTCGAGATAAAGCTCAAGACGCCGTTCGCGCCGATGCTCGCCGTTATCGGAACGTCGTCGAACCCGCTCTTCATCATGCGCGAGCAAGAAGCGCGCATCGATCCGAACACCGCGGTCACGACGATGATCGGCTCCGGCCCCTTCACCTTCGACGTCAAGGACTGGAATCCCGGCCACAACGTCATCTATCGCAAGTTCGCCGGCTACAAGCCGCGTAGCGAGGCGCCGGACGGCGTCGCGGGAGCGAAGATCGTCAAGGTCGACGCGGTCGAGTGGATCTACATCCCCGACGCCAACACGCGCGTCCAGGCCGTGCTCAAGGGCGAGGCCGACGCGATCGAGGTGATTCCGCCCGACCTCCTCCCGCCGCTCTATGCCAGCCCGAACATCGAAGTCCGGGTCATGGACAAGATCGGCAACCAGACGATGATGCGGCCGAATAGCCTGGTCCCGCCCTTCAACAACCCGAAGGTCCGCCAGGCGCTGCTCTACGCGGTCGATCAGGATCAGTACCTGCAGGTGATGCAGAGCGATCCAAAGATGCGCACGCTCTGCTGGTCGGTGTTCATGTGCGGCACGCCGCTCGAGACCGCGGCCGGCGTCAGCAACGACTGGGCCGCTCCCGGTGCGAAGCCGGCCAAGGCCAAGGCGCTGCTGCAGGAAGCGGGCTACAAGAACGAGCCCATCGTCCTGATGGACCCCTCCGACCAGCCGGTGATCTCGGCGCTCACGCAAATCTCGGCCCAGCTGATGAAGCAGGCCGGATTCAACGTCGATGTCCAAACCATGGACTGGGCGACGCTGGTCTCTCGCCGGCCGATCAAGGACGCGCCTTCCGTCAACAAGGGCGGCTGGCACGTGTTCCACACCTGGGGCACTGGCCCGTTCATGTCCGATCCGCTGATGAATTCGGGTGCGCAGACGCCGTGCGACGGCTCGAACTGGTTCGGCTGGCCCTGCGACCAGACGCTCGAGAACATCCGCCTCGAGTACCTGAACGCCGACAACGACGCCAAGCGCAAGGACGTGGTCGAACGCTACCAGCGGCGCTTCTACGAGACCGTGCCTTACGTGCCGCTCGGCCAGTTCGTCGGTCCCGTCGCGTACCGCAAGGAGCTGAAGGGTGTCATTCCCGACATCCGCCTCTCCATGTGGAACATCGAGAAGTAAGCATCATCGTCGGAGGGCCCGGCCAAGCGCCGGGCCCTTTTTCTTTGACCCGGAAAGCTCCGCCATGTCCACCCGCCCGACCCGCATCTCGACCGACATCGACTTCGACAAGGACGGCAAGCAGGTGTCCAACCTGTTCATGCCGTGGTCGATGAACGATTCTGCCTACAAGGTGATCCACATCCCGATCGCCTGCATCAAGAACGGCCCGGGGCCGACGATGCTGTTCACCGCCGGCACCCATGGTGACGAGTACGAGGGCCAGATCGGCCTCCTCAATCTGATCCGCGAGCTCGAGCCCGAGCACATCAAGGGCCGGGTCATCATCCTCGCCGCCGCCAACTTCCCGGCGGCGATGGCCGCGCAGCGGCTCTCGCCGCTCGACGGCGGCAACCTGAACCGTGCGTTCCCGGGCGATCCCGATGGCGGCCCGACGGCGCAGATCTCCTACTACATCGCCAATCACCTGATCCCGCTCGCCAACGGCTATCACGACCTGCACGCCGGCGGCCGATCGCTCGACTATCTGACCTATTGCGGCATGCACCTGACCGCCAACGAGGATCTCAACCAGAAGCAGTTCGCGATGGTGAAGGCGTTCGGCCCCCCCTTCAGCATCGTCGGCCGAAGCTCCGACGACCGGCTCGCCCAGCGCGGCGCGCATGTGCGTGGGATTCCAGCGATGGGCGGCGAGTTCGGCGGCCGCGCCGCCGTGTCCAAGGTCGGCCTCGACCTGGTCGAGCGCGGACTTCGCAACACGCTGGCCCATCTCGGCATCCTCAAGGACTGGACCATCCAGCCGCCGCCGAAGCCGACCCGCTTCATGCAGATCGTCGGCCGCGACTACTTCGTCTATGCGATGGCCGACGGCCTCTTCCAGCCGGCGGTCGAGCTCGGCGACTGGGTCGAGAAAGGCCAGCTCGCCGGCCGGCTCCACTTCGTCGAGGATCCGATGCGCCCGCCGCTGGAGGCGCGCTTCGCCCGCGCCGGCCTCGTCGTCTGCAAGCGGGCCCAGGGCCGCGCCGAGCGCGGCGACTGCGTCGCCCACCTCGCCACCGATTTCGAAGGCTGAACCGATGACGACCCAATCCCGCGCCCTCCACTACCTCGACCGCAGCCAGGTCGAGTACGCCTTCGACGTGACCCATGCGCCGCGCATCACGGTCGAGGCGCCGTGCGAGATCATGGTGGAGACCCACAACTCGCGCGGCGGCAAGCTGCACAAGCCCGAGGACGAGGTCACCACCCGCCCGAACCCGAACGACAAGTATCCGAAGTCGAACCCGATGACCGGGCCCGTCGGCATCGTCGGCGCCGAGCCGGGCGACTCGCTGGCGGTGGAGATCCTGTCGATCGAGGTCGACCCGGTGGGATATGTCGGCGTCTTTCCCGAGGTCGGCATCGTCCGCGACGTGGTGAACCAGCGCACCGTCACCATGCTTCCGGTGAAGGACGGCCAGGTGCACTTCAACGACCTGCGTCTGCCCGTGAAGCCGATGATCGGCGCCATGGCCTGCGCGCCGCTTGAGCCGATCTCGGTCGGCCTGATCGGCAAGCACGGCGGCAACATGGACAACAACCGGCTCGCCGTCGGCACCACCGTCCACCTGCCGATCTACGCGCCGCTCGGCCTGTTCTACGTCGGCGACGTCCACGCGACCATGGGCGACGCCGAGATGTGCGGCTCGGGCGCCGAGATCGGCGCCCGGGTGCATCTCCGCTTCAAGCTCGAGAAGGGCGGCGCCACCGAGTGGCCGTGGATGGAGACCCACGACCGCTGGATCACCACCGCGTCGGCCACGACCTTCGAGGATGCGGCCGAATACTGTACCCGATCGATGATCAAGCTGCTTGGCGATCGGCTCGGCGTCTCGCCGGCCGACGCGTTCGGCCTGATGTCGATCGCCGCCGATCTCCGGATCAACCAGTACTGCAAGGCGCCGATGCTGGGCACCTCGATCCGCTGCGAATTCCCGAAGCTCGGCGCCGGGATTTCCCGCGCCTAGTCGAGGCCGAGGGGATCCGGATCAAGCGGCCAGATCGGGCGCCTCAGGCGCTTGTACGGCACCTGCGAGTAGTCGAGTGCCAGCGGCCCCGGCGCCGTCGTCCTGTGCACCTCGGTCGCGATCTTCGAGAAGGCCGCAAAGAAATGGTTGTGCGACTTCACGACCACGATCTTCTTCGTCGTCGGATCGATGCCGAGATTGGTGAATAGGTCGATGCCGAAGGCCTGATCCCGCGCCGAGTTCAGCACGATCTGGATTCCATCGACCTCGATCGCCGCCGCATCGCCGATCGGGTCGCGGGCAGCCCCGAAGGTCTGCCAAGCATCCTTGACCAGGCGCATGACCTTGACCTGGGCATCGATCGGCTCGCCGGAATTGGCGTTCATCTTGGCGCCGAAGCGGAGCTGGAACACTCCGCCCTCGCCGGCGGCGAAGCACATGCGGACGGCGATCGGATCCCACAGCGGGCCGACGCAGGCGTCGCGCACGCCGCGCGTCCTCAAGGCCCGGATGAACCAGGTGGAGTCGCTGGCTGCTCCGCCGCCTGCGTTGTCGGCGCCGTCCGCCAGCACCACCGGACCCGTCGGCGCCGCCAGCGCGCGGTCAATCGCCTCGTCGATCGTCAGGAACGTCATGCCGATCTCGCGGCGCATCCGGTAGATTTCGTGGCCGAGCCTACTCGCCAGCGCGTCGCCCTCCGACTTTCGATCGTCGGTGACGACGAGGACCTTGTAGCCCATGTCCGGAACGTCGTTGAAGCCGAAGCAATGGATCAGCGATACCGAAAGGACGCCATCCTTGCCTTCGAGGGCCTGCATCCGGGCAACGAAGCTCTTCATCGGCTCCCGCGTCGTCGGCGAGGACGTGACCATGCGGCAATCGAAGACGCTCATGACCGGCCTCGTCTTGCCGCTTGCCGCGTCCGAAAGGATCTGCACGAGCTCCTCGCCCCGTTCGAGCACGTCGATGTGGGGCGACTCCTTGTACGGAACCAGCACGTCCGCGTACTCGACCATCGCCGGGGTCAGATTGCAGTGGAGATCGAGCTCGGCCCCGACCTTGACCTTCGGCCCGACGACCTCGCGCACCCGCCGGAGAAGGTCGCCTTCGCAGTCCTCGTAGCCGTCGGCGACCATCGCGCCGTGGAGACCTAACGCCACGAAGTCGACCGGCATCGCTGCCGCGAGCTGGGCCAGGATCGCGTCGCGATGCTCCTCGTAGACTGCACGAGTCACGATTCCGCCGGTGGTGGCGAAAGTCGCCAGTCCCTCGACGACCTCCAGGTTCGCGCCTTCCTTCGCGCGGCGGCGAAGCGCCATCATCGGGCCGGAATAGAGCGTCGGATGATCGGGGTGCTGGCCGGGAGGAGCGTAGAAGTTCCCCTCGAAGGCGTCGCGCCCGCAGAGGATCGGCGAGAAGGTGTTGGTCTCGCTGCCCAGGCACGCCGTGAACGCCTTCATATGCTGGCCTCCTTCATGACGCCCGAGCTTGTCAGAAACAGCGAGGCGCCGCAGGTCCAGGAACGCAGCGCCGAAACGCCTTCGTATCCGGGCGCTTTCGCTTGACCGGGCGACAGGGCGAACCAGACTTCGGATTGTCTCGGAACATGGTCCGGAGAAGTCGATGCGTCTGTTCGCTGCCGGCTTGTCGACCGAATCCAACACCTTCGCGCCGATTCCGACCGACCTCGAAAGCTTTGTCGGCAACCGCTATTTCCGGCCGGGGACTCATCCCGACCATCCGACCACCTCCTCCTCGTCGCCGCTCGTCGTCGCGCGTCGCAGAAGCCTAGCCGAAGGCTTCACCCTGATCGAGGGCACCGTCACCGGAGCGCATCCCGCCGGGACTACGAGCCGCCAAGCCTACGAGACCCTGCGCGACGAGATTCTGGGACAGCTCCGTGGCGCACTCCCGGTCGACGCGGTCGCTCTCGGGCTGCACGGCGCCATGGTCGCGCACGGCTACGACGACTGCGAGGGAGACATTCTCTCCCGCGTCCGCGAGATCGTCGGGCCGCGTGTGGCCGTCGGCGCGACGCTCGACCCGCACTGCCACATGACGCCGGCGATGCTGGCGGCCGCCGATGTCCTGATCTGCTACAAGGAATTCCCGCACACCGATTTCGTCGAGCGATCAGAAGAGTTGATCACGCTGCTGCTGCGGACGGCGCGCGGCGAAGTCCGTCCGGTGAGCTCGGTGTGGGACTGTCGGATGATCGACACCTTCATGACCAGCCGCCAGCCGATGCGCGGCTTCGTCGACCGGATCAGCTCCCTCGAAGGCAAGGACGGCGTACTATCGATCTCGGTCGTACACGGCTTCTCCGCCGCGGACGTGCCGCATCTGGGCGCCAAGATGCTGGTCATCACCGACAACCGCAGGACCGAGGGCGACGCCCTGGCGGAAGCGCTCGGGCGCGAGCTCTATGGCCTGCGCGGCCAAGGAGCGCCGGAACATCTGACGCCCGACCAGGGCCTCGACCGGGCGCTCGCGACGCCGGGCGGACCGGTGGTTCTTGCCGATCGCTGGGACAATCCCGGCGGCGGCGTCGCCGGCGACTCGACCGTGATCCTCCACCGGATGCTGGCGCGCGGCATCACCAACTCGACGGTGGGGGCGATCTGGGACCCGGTCGCCGTGCGCTTCTGCCATGGCGCCGGCGAGGGAGCCAAGCTGTGGCTGCGCTTCGGCGGCAAGGCGGCGCCGACGTCCGGGATACCGGTCGATGCCGAGGTCGAGATCACGAAGGTCGTGAAGGGCGCCACGCAGAGCTTCGCCTCCAGCGTGGTCGAGCTCGGCGATGCTGCGGCGATCCGGGTCGCCGGGATCGACGTGGTGCTCGAAACCACACGGGCCCAGACCTTCCATCCTAGCCTGTTCCGCAACCTCGGGATCGAGCCGGCGGAGCGCAAGATCGTCGTCGTCAAGTCCAGCAACCACTTCCATGTGGGCTTCGCGCCGATCGCCAAGGACATTCTCTACATCGACTCCGGCGGGCCCTATCCGAGCGATCCGCGACGGGTCCGCTATACGCGCATTCCTCGGCCGATCTGGCCAATCGATCCGGACCCTCACGGCCTAGGTATCTGAGTCGTGCAACCATCGGCGATGAGCCGAACACAAGGGGGAGAAATGCCTATGAAGATCATGGGGAGAGCCGCGCTGGCGGCGGCGCTGCTGCTGGGAGGGGCGGCGGCCGCCCCGGCGGAGACCGTGCTGCGCGCGATGATGCATGCCGAACTCAAGAGCATCGACCCGTTCTGGACCACGGCGACGATCACAAAGCACCACGGCCATATGGTCTACGACCAGCTCTTCGCCATCGACGACAAGAGCCTGCCGCAGCCCCAGATGGTCCAGGACTTCACGGTGAGCCCGGACAAGCTGGTCTACACCTTCGTTCTGCGCGACGGGCTCAAGTGGCATGACGGCCAGCCCGTCACCGCCGAGGACGTGGTCGCCTCGATCAAGCGCTGGAGCGTCAAGGACGCGGCCGGGCAGATGATGACACGCTTCACCAAGGAGCTCGCGGCGGTCGACGCCAAGACCGTCCGGCTGTCGCTGTCCGAACCGTTCGGCCTGGTGATCGACGCCCTGGCGCAGCCGACCGCGACGCCGGCGTTCATCATGCCGAAGCGCGTCGCGGTGACCGACGCCAACGCCCAGATCGACGATCCCGTCGGCTCCGGCCCCTTCCGCATGGCGAAGGAGCAGTGGGTGCCGGGCTCGCGCACGGTCTATGTCAAGAACACCGGATACGTGCCGCGCTCGGATCCGCCTCGCGGCGCCGCCGGAGCCCATATCGTCAAGGTGGACAAGGTCGAATGGACCGTGCTGCCCGACGCGCAGACGGCCGTCGCCGCGCTCGGCCGCGGCGAGATCGATTTCTACGAAGGCATCGCCGCCGACTTCCTTCCGGTGCTCAGAAGATCGCCCGGGGTCAAGGTCGAGACCCTGAGTCCGCTCGGCTCAGCCGGCATCATGCGGCTGAATCACCTGCACCCGCCGTTCGACAATCCGGCGGTCCGCCGGGCGATCATGTTGCTGGTAAACCAGCGCGAGATCCTCGGCGCCGCAATCGGCGACCCGGCGCGCTATACTGTCTGCGGTGCCATCCTTGTCTGTGGCTCGCCGATGGGAAGCGAGGTCGGCGCCGAAGCGCTGACCACCGACCTGCCCGAAGCCGAACGGATCGCCCGCGCGAAGAAGGCCCTCGCCGATGCCGGCTACAAGGGCGAGCCCGTCATCCTGCTGCACTCGGCCGACCACGCGGTATTCCACCCGGTCGCGACCGTGCTCGAAGGATGGCTGAAGAAGGGTGGCGTCAACGTGCAACTCGCCACATCGGACTGGGGTACCGTCATCACGCGCCGCAACCGCAAGGAAACCGGCCCGTCGGGCTGGCACATCTTCCTGACCTCGGGCGGCGGCCTCGTCGCGTCCAATCCCGCCTTCCACATCCCGATGTCGGCGGCCTGCGACAAGGCGTGGTTCGGCTGGCCCTGCGACGAGACGATGGAGAAGCTCAGACTCGACTAGGTACGGGCGCCGACACTGGAGGCCCGGAAGGCCGCAGCCGTCGACATTCAGAAGCGGTCGATGGAGATCGTCCAGTACATCCCGTACGGCCAGTGGCAGACGCCGGTCGCCTTCCGCGACAACATCAAGGGCATCCTGGCGGTGCCGGAGTCGATGGTCTTCTGGAACATCGAGAAGATGTGACGCGCACGGGGCGGCGGCTCAGGCCGCTGCCCCGTCTCCGTCCAGCACCAACAGCGCTTCGCGCGCGAAGCTGACCGAGACCTGGGTGCCGCGTTCGGGTGGCGCCACGCTCGGCTTGTTGAAGGTATCGAGCGAGACGGCGTTCTCGCCGAAGCGGACCCGGATGCGCACCACCGAACCGAGGAAGCTGACCTCCTCGACCGTGCCCTGGAGCGTGTTGGCATCGCCGGCGCCGACCGCCAGCGACACCGCCTCGGGCCTGAGCGCGATCGAACGGAAATCACCCGGCTTGGCGCTGCCGAGAGGCGATGCGGTCGCAACGGGCTGACCATCGACGGTCAGCCTGCCGCCCGCCTCGACCACCTGAGCCTTCAGCAGGTTCAGCGTGCCGACGAACGAAGCGACGAAGCGGGTCCGCGGGTAGTTGTAGATCTCGAAGGGGGTGCCGACCTGCTCCATCCGCCCCTGGCTCATCACCACGATGCGGTCGGAGATCGAGAGCGCTTCTTCCTGATCGTGGGTCACGTAGATCGCGGTGATGCCGAGCTCGCGCTGGATCTGCCGGATCTCCTGGCGCAGGGAGACGCGGATCTTGGCATCCAGCGCCGACAGCGGCTCGTCCAGCAGCAGGAGCTTCGGCTTGATCGCGAGCGCACGGGCGAGGGCCACGCGCTGCTGCTGGCCGCCGGAGAGCTGGTAGGGATAGCGGCCGCCGAGCTGCGGGAGCTTGATCAGCGCCAGCATCTCCTCGACCCGCGACTTGATTTCGGCGATAGGGCGGCCGGCGACCTTGAGCCCGAAGCCGACATTGTCGGCGATCGTCATGTTCGGGAACAGCGCGTAGGACTGGAACACCATGCCGACGTTCCGCTGGTTCGGCTTGGCGCCGGTCACGTCCCTGCCGTCGATGCGGATCAGGCCGGAAGTCGGCGTCTCGAATCCGGCGACCATGCGCAGCGTCGTCGTCTTGCCGCAGCCGGATGGACCGAGGAAGGAGATGAACTCGCCCCGCTCGACCGCGAGGTCGAAATCCTCGACCACGGCAAGGGTGCCGAAGGACTTGCGCAGATGCTCGATCTCGAGGAAGGCCATCCGCGCTCCTTACGGCGTCTTGGGCGTCTGGCCGTGCGAGGCGCGGCCGACGACGTTGATCAGGCCCATGCAAGCCCAGGTGACGCCGAAGGCGATGATCGCCAGCGCAGACGGCTCGTAGGCGCGGTTGGCACCGATCAGCTGAAGGTAGGGTCCGAAGGCAGGACGATCGAGCAGCGCCGCCAAGGTGAATTCGCCGATCACGATCGCGAAGGTGAGGAAGGCGCCGCTCAAGACCGCGACACGCACGTTCGGCAGGATCACGCGGAACAGGATGGTGGTCCAACCGGCGCCGAGGCTCTGCGCTGCCTCGGTCAGGGTGCGGACATCAATGGCGCGGAGCCCATTATCGACGGCTCGATACATGTAGGGGAGCGCCAGCGTGACGTACCCGAACGTCAGCAGCAGATCGGTCAGCCGCTCGCTGGAGGTCATCGGCAGCCAGGATTCGCTGTTGTACATGCGCAGATATCCGAAGACGAGCACGATAGCCGGGATCACCAGCGGCAGCAGCGTGATGAACTCGATCACCGGCCGCAGCCTCGGAAGGCGCAGGTTCACCCAATAGGCGGTCGGCACCACCAGCAGCACGCCGACGATGATCGTCGCGAACGCCAATGCCGTCGAGTAGCCGAAGGTCGCCTGGAATCGCGGATCAGCCAGGACCACGGCGTAGGCATCGAAGCTGTACTCGCCGCGGCGCATGCGGAGCGAGAACTCGAATGTCGCGATCAGCGGCACAAGGAAGTAGAGCATGCCGAGGATCAGCGCGATCCAGGGACCGATCCTGGCGCGCTTCATCGCTGCCACCGCTCGCTGCGGGCGCGCAGCCAGATATAGGCGATGTTCGAGGCGCCGGTGATCACGATCATGCCGAGCGCCAGCGCATAGCCCAGGTTCTGGTCGTGCAGCACGTCGCCCCGGATCTGCGCGAACAGCAGGATCGTCACGATGTTGAGCGAACTGCCGGTCAGCCCGTAGGCGGTCGCGATCGCGCCGAAGGCATTGGCGAAAAGGAGCAGCGTCGTGCCGAGCAGGCTCGGCCCCAGTACCGGCAGCGCGATGTAGCGCCAGTACTGCCAATTGGTGGCACCGAGGATGGTCGAAGCCTCTCGCCACTCTCGCTTCAGCCCGTCGATCGCCGGCGCCATGATCAGGATCATCAGCGGGATCTGGAAGTAGAGGTAGGTCAGCACCAGCCCCCAGAAGCTGAGCAGGTTGAAACCGGTCTGGTAGATGTTGAAGTCGAGGTACTTGATCAGCAGCACGGTCACGAGGCCGGTGCGGCCAAGCGTCGCCAGGAAGGCGAAGGCGAGCGGCACGCCGGCGAAATTGGACGCGACCCCTGAGAAGGTCATCAGGGTCGGACGGATCCATCCGGGCACCCCGCCGGCGATCGCCGCATAGGCGATCAGGAAGCCGAAGAAACCGCCGACGATCGCCGATGCGGCGCTGACCTTGATGCTGATCCAGTAGGCCGCGACGATCGACGGCTGCGTCAGGTTGGCGATGTTCCGGAGCGTGAAGTGGCCTTCCGGGTCCTGGAAGGCGCCGATCACCAGGAAGGCCGTCGGCAGGATCAGGAACAGGATCGCGAACAGGAAGAACGGGACGACACCGAGCCAATCCCAGGAGAAGCGGCTCGGGGAGAGGCCAGGCGCGCTGGAAGACAGGGCCTGAGGCGGAGCTGGCTGGGTCATCTAGGCGGGAGACGCGGGCCCCTGGATATCCACGGGCCCGCGCCGGTAACGCACGACTATTTCACGTTGGCGCCGACGACGGCGTCCCACTGCTTGGTGATGATCTCCTTCGACGCGTTCTGCTGTTCGAGCGTCGGGAAGGCGGCCTTCTCGTAGGCCTCCGCCGGCGGGAGCTTGGCCAGCAGGTCGGCCGGGATCTTCTTGTTCTTGGCGAGATCATTGAAGCGGATCGGATGGCAATAGCCCTTGAGCCACGCGATCTGGCCCTCGTCGGAGTAGAGGTGTTCCATCCAGAGCTTCGCCGCGTTCGGGTGCGGGGCGAAGGCACTGATCGCCTGCACGTAGACGCCGGCGACCACGCCCGACTTCGGAACGACGACCTCGACCTTCGGGTTGCCCTTCAGGGTGTCGCGGTCCGAGAGCGCGTTGTAGTCCCAGCGAATCACGATCGGCGTCGCGCCCTGGGCGAGCGAGGCGGCCTTGCCGATGACCGGCACGAAGTTGCCGTTCTTGTTCATCTCGGCGAAGTACTTGAGGCCCGCCTCTCCGGCCTTGGCCGGATCGTTGCCGCCGAGCGCGAGACCGGCCGCATAGACGGCCTGGATCGCCTGGTTCGAGGCGCGCGGGTCGCCCGCGAGCGCGACCGAATTCTTGTAGGCCGGCTTCAGGAGGTCCGACCAGTCGCGCGGAATCTCCTTGATGATGTCCGCATTCACCTGGAACGACAGCACGCCGTAGTAGTCGCCGTACCAATAGCCTTCCGGATCCTTGGCGTCGTCCGGGATGGATGCCCAGGTGGCGACCTTGTAGGGCTGCAGCAGCCCGTCCTTCTTCGCCGACGGTCCGAACGCGAGGCCGACGTCGATCACGTCCGGCGCCTGCGGACCCTTGTTGTTGCGGTTCGCCTTGATCGCCTCGATCTCGTCCGCCGAACCCGCGTCGGGATTGAGCTCGTTGACGCGTATGCCGTACTTCGACTTGAAGCTGGCGATCAGGTCGCCGTAGCCGCACCAGTCGTGCGGCAGTGCGATCGTCGTCAGCATGCCTTCCGCCTTGGCGTCGGCGATCAGCTTGTCCATCTGCGCCTGAGCGCCTGTGGACATCGCGACCGCGACGAGCGCCGAAACCGAGAGCACTTTCAGCATCGACTTCATCTGGTACCTCCCCTTCGCTGGCTGGGCTGCCAGTCTATGAGCTAATTTGGCATTTATGATACGAGCAAAATGACAGTTACATGACAACGTCTATTCGCGGCTGGGTCCATCACGATTGCCGCGGCTTGGCGTCCGCGGCCGTCAGATAGACGAGAAGGCCGGCCGCCAGGCAGGTGGCGATCGCAGCGAAAGCAAGACGATAGGCGATCTCGGGCCGTGGCTCGACATCCCCGGAAACGGCGCCGATGATCAGTCCGGTGACGATCGGCAACAGCGCGCTGCCGCTCACCTGCGCGATGTTGACCGTCGTGACGCCCCGCCCGGCCAGATGGTCGGGAAACAGGCTGCGCCCGTGGGCGACGACGATCAAGCTGTAGGAGGTGACGGCGCAAAGGAGAACCAATAGCACGGTCGCCGCGGTCAGCGGCATCTCCGGTATCAGCGCCAAGATCGACAGCACCGAAACCGTGCCGGCACCACCGGCGATCACGATCCATTTCCGCGTGTTAAAGACACGGTCCAGGGGGCCGAAGGCGAGAATGCCGACGACCTGGGCCGCTGCCATCGCCAGAAGCACGTTGCCGCGGGCGACCGCGTCGAGCCCGTGCACGTCGCGAAGGTAAGGACCGCCCCAGAGGCCAAGCACGGTCGCCATGCTCGCATAGATGAAGCAGTGGACCGCAAGGATCTTGGGCAGGCCCGGCGTACGCCAAACGGATCGAAGCCCGCGCAGAATATCGCCGAAGGTCTCCGGGCTCCGTGGCGCCGGCGCCCGGCCCGGCGGATCGTCGGTGACCTGCCAGAGGAATACGACGGCGATGGCGGCGGTCAGCAGGGCGGCGATGACGAAGCTCCAGCGCCAGCCGATCGACGACGTCGCGTAGGCGAGAGGCGTGGTCGCGACGAAGATGCCGACCTGGCTCGCCGAGAAAACCCAGCTCAGCGTGAGGCTCAGCCTCTCGCGCGGAAACCAGCGCGAGCAGAGCACCACCACGCTCATGAAGCTGGCGGCCGAGCCGAGCCCAAGCACTGTGCGCGCCGCAACGAGCATGGCACCCGAATCCGCGAGCGCATGCAGGACGGCGCCGAAAACCGAGGCAAGGGTCAGGCTGCCGACGGTCAGCCGGGGCCCGATCCGGTCGAACAGGATTCCGACCGGAATCTGCATGACGCCGAGCGCGATGAAGAAGGCGCTGCCGGCGAGGCCCAGCGTCTCGGGACCGATCCGGAGGTCCGCCATCAGCTCCGGCGCGATGACGGCGGCCGAGGCGCGATAGAACTGGCTGACGCCGGTAACGGCGATGAGCAGGAGGATCAAGCGGACCGCGGCGGACTTCGGCATGGCGCCGCGACTCTATCCCAAGGCCGCCGCTATTCGGTGAGGCACTTCGCGAGGTCGACGCCGAGGAGGTCCGCATCCCGGATGTCGGCGTCGATCAGGATCGTCGCCTGGTCGCGGCCGCCGCCCCGGCCGTCCGGGATATGCACCGATCCGACCCGCGCATGAGCGAGGGTCGCCCGGCGCAGCACGGCTCCCGCCAGCATGGTCCCGGTGAGGTCGGCACCGGCGAGATCAGCCGCGGTCAGGTTGCAGCGCGACAGGGTCGCCAGCGAGAGCTTCGTCCCGCGAAGCCGCGCACCGAGCAGTCGCGAGCCGGAAAAATCCACCCCGGTCAGGTCCCGCGCCGAGAAGTCGAAGTAGCTGAGATCCGCCCCATGGAGGACGGCACGCGCGCCCCGGGCGCCGTTGGAGGCCAGCCACGCCTGGTGCCCGTCCAAGGCCACGAGCACGTCGTTCGGAAACCGGCCGGGACCTACGATCGGGATCTTGTCGTCGATGCGCCAGATCTTGCGATCCGAGCCGCCGAACTCGGTTCCTTCGAGCTTGGCCCCGACGAAGGTCGCGCCCTCCCCCTTGGCGTTGGTCAGCTTGGCCCCGCGCAGGTCCGAACCGACGAACACCGCCGCCCCCAGCATCGCCTCGCCGAGGTTGGCGCCGCGGAGATCGGTATGGGAGAGGTTGGCGCCGGTGAGGTTGGCGCCGTGAAGCTCGACGCCGCTCAGGTCGGCGCCGACCAGGCTGGCACCGGTCAGATCGACGCCCGACATCACCGCCATCGACGCCTCGGCATATTCGAGCGTGCAGCCGGAGAGATCGGTCGTCTCGCCGAGCACCCCATCCCTGGCCTTGCCCGCGGCGCTGCCGGTGCGGAGATCGGCGCCGGTCAGGATGCAGCGGTTGAGATTCGCCTGGCGCAGCCGCGAGCCCTTGAGCTGCGACTTCGACAGATCGGCGCCGGTGAGGTCCGCGCCGGTGAGATCGGCCCCCGAGAGGTCGGCTTCCACCAGGTTGGCCCGCACCAGCCTGGTCCGGCGGAGATCCGCGTTGCAGAGCCGCGCCTTCTTGAGGGGCAACGCCTCGAGGTCGAGGCCGGAGAGGTTGATCCCGGTCAGGTCCGGAAGCTGGCGGACAGAGCCGATGCGAAGACCGGAGATCAGCTCGCGGATCTCCTCGTCGTCGATGCGCTGCGTGTGGCCGGGTTCGCTCATGACATTGCCAAGGCTAGGACCGCCGGAAGCGCGGTGCAAACCCGTTCAGGGCGCCGCTATCGCCGCCTTCGCCAGGACGGCATGGATGTCGTCGCAGGTCGAAGCGACGTCGAAGGCCCCCGCGCCCCGAAGCTGGTCCCCGAGCTCGGGCCAGCAGTGCTCGCCGCCGACGAATCCCAGGACCGGCATGCCGGCGGCCACCGCCGCGCCGACCCCGACCGTCGAGTCCTCTATCACCAGGCAGCGCTCCGGCGGGACGCCGAACTGCCCGGCCGCGTGCCAGAAGAGATCGGGCGCCGGCTTGCCGCGCGCGACCATCTTGGCGCTGTAGACATGAGGGTCGAAGCGATGCAGGAGGCCGGCGATCTCGAGGTTCCACCGCAGCCGCTCGGTCTCGGTATTGGAGGCGACGCAGAACGGCAGGCCGATCCGGTCGAGCAGCGCGGCGATTCCCTTGACCGCCCTGAGCTCGGCCGGGATCACGGTCCTGACCCGTTCGTTCACCCGGATCGCGACCTCGTCTGGAAGCGGGCGCCCGAGCTCCTCGGCCGCGATCTTCAACGTCTTGTCGAAGGTGATGCCGACGAACTTCCGCGCGAACTCGTTCGCCGAGATCGGATAGCCGCCGCGCGTGAACTCCTCGGCGTCGATCCGGCAATAGAGGATCTCGCTGTCGATCAGCACCCCGTCGCAGTCGAAGATGACCAGGTCAGGCGTACGCTGAAGGCTCATCAGCGGGCGAGCTTCGCCATCGCCGCGTCGACGCCGCCCTTGCGGTAGGGAATGCCGGCGGTCTTGAACGACATCTCGACCGCGGCCAGCGCACCCAGCAGCATCGGCTCGTTGAGGTCGCCCATGTGGCCGATGCGGAAGACCTTGCCCTTGAGATTGTCGAGGCCGCCGCCGAGCGAGACGTTGTAGTGGTCGAGCGCGGCCTGGCGAACCTTCTCGGCATCGATGCCGGGCTTCATCAGGATCGCGGTGACCGAATCCGAGTAGAGCTTCTCGTTCTGGCAGAAGAGCTCCATGCTCCCCTCCTCGCCCCAGACGCGGACCGCCGCGCGGGTAGCATCGGCGAGGCGACGGTGGCGGGCGAAGACGTTGTCGAGCCCCTCCTCGTCCAGCATCCTGATCGCCTCGGCCAGGCCGTAGAAGTGGTGCACCGGCGCGGTGCCGGGGAACTTCTGCGGCTGGCGGCCGAGCATCAGGCGCCAGTCGAAATAGGCGCGCGGCAAGGTCGCCGACTGGGTCGCGTCCAGCGCCTTCTTGCTGACCCCGGTGAAGCCCATGCCGATCGGCAGCATGAGGCCCTTCTGCGAACCGCCGACGGCGACGTCGACCTTCCACTCGTCCATCCGGAAGTCGATCGATCCCAGCGAGGAGATCGTGTCCGAGAGGAAGAGGCCGGGATGGCCGGCGCGGTCGATCGCCTTGCGGACCTCGGCAACGGGGTGGGCGACTCCGGTCGCCGTCTCGTTGTGGACGAGCAGGATGCCGCGGATCTCGCGGGCGGTGTCTTTCTTGAGGCGCTCCTCGACCTTCGCCGGCTCCACGCCCATCCGCCAGTCGAAGTTCAGCGTCTCGACCTCGAGGCCGTAGGCCTTCGCCATCTCGCCCCACGAGGCCGAGAAGCGCCCGGTCTCCAGCACCAGCACCTTGTCGCCGGGCGAGAACAGGTTGACGACCGCCGCCTCCCAGGCGCCGTGACCGTTGGAGGCGTAGACGAACATCGTCTGCTTGGTCTTGAAGACGCGCTTGAGGCCGTCGAAGCAGAAGTCCGCGATCTCGGCGAAGTCCTTGCCCATGAAGTCCATCGACGCGCGATCCATCGCACGGAGGATGCGATCGGGAATGTTGGTCGGACCCGGGTTCTGGAAGAACTGACGGCCACGCATCACGGTCATGACGAACTCGCTCGAAGGAAGGGCCTGCACGGCGGGGTTGCGACTATCGGTCTAGTCCTTGACCGAGGCAACATCGATCCGACGCTCGCCACCTTGTCGCGGCAAACCGTGAAAATTGTCCAATCGTGCGGGCTTGATCGCGAATGCCTCGATCAGCGGCCGGCCGCGTACACGATCCGCGCGGCCACATTTTTTGCATCCGAAAACTGCCGCCGCGACGCGCAGCAAGTCCGGCTGGAATCCTCCCCCGGGCCGGAGCCCGAGGGAGGTGACGGCAATGGCTACTTCGTGGCCGTCGCGTACCAGACGCGGAAGCTGTTCTGCTTGATGTCCTTCAGCTGCTTGTTGGCCGCGAGATTGCTCACCGACTGGGTGATGAACGCCTGCGGCCCTTCGGCCATGTGCTTCAGCTGGATCTGCTTGTAGAGATCGGCGCGCTTGGCCGGATCACGCTCCATGCGGGCCTGATCGGCGAGAGCGTTGAGGCCCGTGTCCTGCCAGGCCGAGATCCACGAGGGATAGCCGACCAGGTTCGCCTCCTTGCGGTTATCGGGATTCACCGCGAAGAGGGAGACCATCGCGTCCGCATCCGGATACGCGGCTGCCCAGCCGGTCAGCACCAGCTGGTAGTCGCGGGCGCGACTGCGGTTGATGGTGACCGCGCCGGCGCCGGCCTCGATGTCGATCTTGATGCCGGCCTTGGCGGCCTGCCCCTGGATGTACTGGCCGAGCTCGAGCTGCGGCGAGTTCGAGGTGTGGATCAGCTTCAGGCTGAAGCCGTTCGGGTACCCCGCCTCGGCCAGCAGCTTCTTCGCCGCCTCGACATCGGGCTTGAAGGGCAGGCCCTCGGCCTTGGACAGCGCGCCGAACGCGCCCAGAGGAACCAGGCTCTGACGCGCGGTGCCCCGGTCCTTCATCAGTGTCCGCTCCAGCTCCTCGTTGTTGATGAGGTGCTTGAAGGCCTGGCGGACCTTGACGTTGGAAAGGATCGGATCCGAGGCGTTCATCGCCAGGTACCAGAAGTGATGCAGCGCCACCTGGAACTGGTGCACGTCGGGATGCTTCAGCGCCCCTTCGAGATCCTGGGCGTTAAGGATGCGCGCGATGTCGGCGTCCCCCTTCTCCAGCATCAACCGCTGAGCGCCGGATTCCGGCACATGGCGGATGATGACGCGCTTCAGCTTCGGCTCGCCGCGCCAGTAGCCGGGGTTGGCTTCGAGAATCATCGTGTCGTTGGCGGCCCAGCTGCGCATCCGATAGGCGCCGACGCAAGCGGTGTTGGTCTTGAGCCAGCCGTTCGCCTGATCTTCGCCCTTCGCGTTCTTCATCGCCTCGACCGAGTCGAGAACCATGCCCATGCCGCCGGTGAATAGCGCCGAGATGAGGAGATCCGTCGGATAGGGCTTCGGCAGCTTGACGACCAGCGTGCGGTCGTCGGTCGCCTGGACCATGCTGTCGAAGGTTTCCGGCGTATAGCCCCACTGCTTCAGCGTGCCGGCCGGCGCGAAGTTGATCTTCATCACGCGGCGGAGCGACCACTCGGCGTCCTTCGCCGTCACCGGGTTGCCCGACGGATGCTTGAGGCCGGCGCGGATCTTGAAGGTGATCGAGTTGCCGTCGGCGGCAGCCTGCCAGCTTTCGGCGATGCCCGGCACGAGCTTCGACGAGTCCGTGTAGTCCTGGAAGACCAGCGGGTCGCAGATGTTGTTCAGGAACTCATTCGCGTTGAACTCGGCGACCTGGCCGGGGTCCATGCCGATCACAGGGTCGAGCGCCCAGGCGATCACCAGGGTATCGGCTGGCGTCTTCGCCACGGCCGCCAGCGGCGCCGCGACGAGGGCGGTGGCGACGAGCCGGGCGGCTGAACGTATGAGCATGATCTCTCCTGGGTCTCTCCTTGGAAAACCCAGGAAAGCACAGCCGCCCGACCCGCGCCAATACCGGAACCTTCAGGTCAGCGCGCCGGCATCGCAGCACCGGCAGGTTGCTTCGACTTGCCCCGCCGCTCGGAGATCCAGAGACCGAGCGAGGCGAGAGGAATCCAGCCGACCCAGCGGACGAACTGAAGTCCCGCCTCAGGGACCGAGAAGGCCTCGAGATAGGCCACCTGAAGCCCGGTGAGGCCTTCGATCACCTCGAAGGCGAGCAGCCAGATGAACAGGCAAGGCAACACCACGGTCAGCGGCTTGAACTTCGGGCTCATCCGGCTCTCGAACCACGGCGAGAGCGCGATCGCGAAGATCAGCACCGTCAGCATGCCCTCCAGCGCCGGGCCGTGGGTGAGCAGGCCCTTCAGCAGCTGCTCCTCGAAGATCATCTTGGCCGCGGTCCAGGCGAGAACGCCCCCGGCCAGCAGGATGATCGAGGGGAAGCGCCCGACCATCGCCAGCACGAGGCGGCTGCCCCAGACGATGATCGGCACGGTGATCGCGAGGCCGAGGACGATCAGCAGCACGCTCTCGCGCGCCATCGCACCGATGGCGAGCGCGTTGTCCACACCCATCACCGTGTCGGCGATGATGATGGTACGGACCGCAGCGCCGACCGAGGCGGCGGCAGTGATGCTGTGGCCCGAGTCCTGGTCGGGTTGCAGCAGCCGGCGTGCGATCCAGATCAGCGCGGCACCGCCGATCAGCATCAATCCAGGAACCTTCAGCAGCCAGTACACACCGAGCGTCATGGCGACACGCACGGCGATGGCGCCGAGCGTGCCCCAGAGGATCACCGTGTTCTGGCGATGCTTCGGCACCTTGCGGGCGGCGAGACCGATGACCAGCGCGTTGTCGCCGGCCAGCACGAAATCGAGAAGGATGATGGCGACGAGCGCCGACAGGAATTCGGCGGAAAACAGTTCCATGACGAGACTCCGATCCAAAAGGGAACGAGCCGCGGCGCCCTGACGGGCGCGCGGCGGTTCAGACGACGATCGGAATCAGCGGATCGGAACCTTGACCGGCCGGCTCGAGCGGCACGAGGCAAGCGCACGGACCGGCGTCGGCCCGTCGAGCGGCAGCATGAAGGGGATGGCGACCACCATCATCGCCGCCAGCAGCGCGAAGAAGATCTGATAGCCGTAGACGAGGAGCGAGGAGACGACCTCGAGGCCGAGATCGGACGCGAGAAGCTCGACCTCCATCTCGAAGAATAGGGTCACATCCAGCATCTCGCCGAACGGCCCGGCCATCGCGATCAGGAAAATCGGGAAGAGCGTGCGCCCTTCGGTCGTCCCGAGCCAACGGCGCAGGGCGGCAAAGCAGCGGCGGATATCGTCCCGGGGGTCCATATCCAAGATATAGCGCGGCGCCGGCCCGCCACCAAGGCGAACCGGACGCCCGCCTATCCCGTTACCGTGCGGCCTGGATCGCCTGCCAAACCCGCTCGGGCGTCGCCGGCATGTCCATCGACTTGATCCCGACCTCGCGGAGCGCGTCGACCACCGCATTCATCACCGCCGGGAGCGATCCGGCGCAACCCGCCTCGCCGCAGCCCTTGGCGCCGAGCGCGTTGGTCGTCGCCGGCACCGGGTGGCTGACGAAGCCGATGTCGCAGGTATCGCCCGCCCGCGGCAGGGCGTAGTCCATGTAGGAGCCGGTCAGGAACTGGCCGTCCTTGTCGAAGACCGTCCGCTCGTAGAGCGCCTGGCCGATGCCCTGGACGATGCCGCCATGAGTCTGCCCCGCGACCATCAAAGGATTGAGGATCGTTCCGAAGTCGCTGACCGAGGAGTACTTCACCACCTGCACGTGGCCGGTCTCAGGATCGATCTCGACCTCGCAGACATGGCATCCGTTGGGGAAGGCCGAGGGCGCGGTGTCGTGCACCAGCTTCACGTCGAGGCTCGCGGGGATGCCGTCGGGAAGCTTCATCGTGCGCAGCTTGTCGGCGAGTTCCATGATGCCGATCGAGCGGTCGGTGCCGGCGATCGTGAAGCGTCCCTTGCCGAACTCGATGTCGGCCGCCGCCGCTTCCAGGACATGAGCCGCGGCCTGCTTGCCCTTCTCGATGACCTTGTCGCCCGCCTCGATGATCGCGCCGCCGCTCGCCATCGCCGAGCGCGAGCCGCCGGTGCCGCCGCCGGCGATCAGCTGGTCGGAGTCGTTCTGGTGCAGCTTGATCTTCTCGAAGGGGATCCCGAGCTTGTCGACCAGCACCTGGGCGAACGGCGTCCAGTGACCCTGGCCGTAATCGAGCGTACCGGTGACGATGGTGACGCTACCGTCCGTCTCGAAACGGAGGCCCCCCATCTCCTTGCCCTGGGGCGCAGTGACTTCGAGGTAGTTGCCGATGCCGATGCCGCGAAGGAGGCCCCTCGCCTTGCTCTCGGCCTTGCGCTTGGCGAAGCCGGCCCAGTCGGACGCGGCGACCGCCTTCGACAGCAAGCCTGAGAAGTCGCCGGAGTCGTACTCCATCGCCGACGGCGCCTTGTAGGGGATCTGGTCCGGCGCAATATGGTTGCGCTTGCGGATCTCGACCTGATCGATGCCCATCTCGGCGGCGGCCGCCGAGACCAGCCGCTCCATGAAGTAGTTGCCTTCCGGCCGTCCGGCGCCGCGATAGGCGTTGATCGGCACGGTGTTGGTCATGACGCACTTGGTCGCAACCTCGATCAACGGCGTACGATAGACGCCGATCGAGTTCTTCACGATGTTGACCGTCGCCATCAGCGGGCCGGCGGTGTTCAGCACCGCTCCCATGTTGGCGTAGCCGGTGAAGCGGACGGCAAGGAAACGACCGTCCTTGTCGAGAGCCAGCTCGCCCTCGAAGTCGTGGTCGCGGCCGTGACAGTCCGAAAGGAAGCTCTCGGACCGGTCGTCGGTCCACTTGACCGGGCGGTCGAGAAGGCGCGCCGCATGCAGGATGCAGGCGTATTCGGGATAGATGCCGGCCTTCATGCCGAAGGATCCGCCGACATTGTCGGTCAGGATACGGATGTTCTCCGGCTTCTCGTTCAGGATGTCGGCGAGCGAGTTCTTGAAGCCGAACACGCCCTGGCTGCCGACATGGAAGGTCCATCGGCCCGAGGCCTTGTCGTACGACCCAACGGCCGAACGCGGCTCCATCGCGCTGACGACGATGCGGTTGCTGACGAGCGGGATCCTGGTCACATGCGCGGCCTTGGCGAAGGCTTCCTTGACCTTGTCCGCCTCGCCGTAGTGCCAGTCGAGAGAGATGTTGCCGGGCACGTCGTCGAACAGCTGCGGGGCGCCAGGCTTGGCGGCTTCGCGCGCATCGGTCACCGCCGGCAGTGCGTCGATGTCGACCTCGACCGCCTCGGCCGCGTCGCGCGCCTGAGACTTGGTCTCGGCCACGACGAAAGCGACCGGATCGCCGACGTAGCGCACCTTGCCGGTCGCCAGCGAGCGACGCTCCGGCTTCCTCATCGGGCTGCCATCGCGGTTGTTGTAGGCGATGCCGCACTTCAGCGTGCCGTAGCCCGCCGCGTTCAGATCCTCGCCGGTCCAGGCGCCGAGCACGCCCGGCATCTTCTTCGCTTCCGACAGATCGATCTTCTTGATCGTGCCGTGGGCATGGCGGCTGCGGACGATGACGCACCAGGCCTGGTTCTTGAGGCTGACGTCGTCGGTGTATCGCCCCTCGCCGCGCAGCAGCTTCGGGTCCTCGTTGCGGGGCACCGGCTGACCGACGCCGAACTTCGTCGCGCCCCACTGGATGGAGTCGTCCATATTCCGCTTATCCCTGATGACGCGTGATGCCTAGTAGCCGAGCGCGCAGCCGTCCTTGCGGGGCTCGGAGCCGCCGATCAGGACGCCGCGATCATGATCGATCCAGATCGCCTGGCCGCCACCGGGAGGCGTCTCGGTTCGCACGACCTTGTGGCCGCGACGACGGAGATCCTCGGCGACGCTCTCCGGAATCGCCGGCTCGAGCTTGAGCTCGCCCTCATAGGCCCACATGCGGGGTGCGGCGAGCGCATCCTGCGGGTCCATGTCGAAGTCGAGCACGTTCGAGACCAGGGTCGAGTGGCCGGTCGGCTGATAGTGGCCGCCCATGACGCCGAACGGCATCACCGTCTTGCCGTTCTTGGTCAGCATGCCGGGAATGATCGTGTGCATCGGACGCTTGCGCGGCGCGATGCAGCTCGGATGGCCTTCCTTGAGGCGGAAGCCCTGGCCGCGGTTCTGCAGCATGACGCCCGACTTCGGCGCGAGGATGCCCGAGCCGAAGGCCGCGAACAGCGAGTTGATGAACGAGCAGGCGTTCCGGTCCTTGTCGACGACGCAGAGATACGTGGTGTCCTTGTGCTCGAGGTAATCGAGCTCGGTCCAGGGCGAGACGCTGTTGAGGCTGATCTGCGCCCGGAGCGACTCCGCCTCCTGCGTCGACAGCAGGCGGTCGACCGGCACATCGACCTGGCTCATGTCGCCGACATGCTGGTTGCGGAGCCGATAGGCGAACTTCGCCGCCTCGGCCATCAGGTGGATGCGGTCGGCCTGGCTGTACTTGTCGCTGCGGTAGTCGTAGCCCTGCAGCACGTTCAGCATGATCAGGGCGGTGATGCCCTGGCCGTTCGGCGGGATCTCATGCACGTCGTGATCGCGGTACTTGGTCGAGATCGGCGTCACGTAGTCGGCATGCGACTCCTCGAAGTCCTCCATCGTGTGGAGGCCGCCGACGCTGCGGAGCTTGTCGACCATGTCCTTGGCGACGTCGCCCTTGTAGAAGCCGTCGCGGCCCTTCTTCGCGATGATGCGCAGCGTCTCGGCCAGCTCCGGCTGCTTGTGCAGGTCGCCGATCGCCGGGGGCTTTCCGCCCGGAAGGAAGCGCTTCGCCGCATCCGGGTCCTTCGACATCTTCGCCGTCAGCTTGCCCCAGTCGGAGCCGGTGCGCGGCGAGACGCGGTAGCCGTTCTCCGCCATGCGGATCGCCGGAGCGAAAAGCTCGGCCAGGTCCTTCGAGCCGTAGTCGGCGTGCAGCTTGCACCAGCCGTCGATCGCGCCCGGGATCGTCACCGCGTGCGGCGACTGCATGCGGATCGCATCGATTCCCTGCGACTTGTACCAGTCGAGCGTCGCCGCGGCCGGAGCCCGGCCGGAGGCGTTGAGGCCGATCGGCATGCCGGATTTCGGCGAGTAGAGCGCGAAGCAGTCGCCGCCGATCCCGGTCGCATGCGGCTCGATCACGCACAGCATCGCGATCGCGGCGATCGACGCGTCGACCGCGTTGCCGCCGGAGCGCAGCACGTCGATCGCGGTCAGGGTCGCCAGCGGATGAGCGGTGCCGGCGACGCCGCCATCGGCGTAGACAGCGGAACGGCCGGTGTGGAAGTCACGCACGCGCATGGCCAAGGGCCTTTCGATCAGGGAGGTCTAGGATCAGGCGGAGGCGGAATGATAGGAGGGCTTACGTTTCCACACAACCGCCCTGCACGCCCGGGTGACGGGCGTTTTCGCCTTCTCCAGTTCGCGGAGGTGGAATCGGCCGGCCGCTACATCGCTTCTTCATGCCAGGTGCGGCCGTCGCGCTCGATCAGCGCGGTCGCGGCGGTCGGGCCCCAGCTTCCGGCCATGTAGGGCTTCGGCGCATCGTGCCCCTCCTCCCAGGTACGGATCGAGGCGTCGAGCCAGGTCCAGGCCGCCTCCACCTCATCGCGATGCATGAACAGCGTGGGATTGCCGCGGACGACATCGAGCAGGAGGCGCTCGTAAGCCTCCGGCAGGCGGCCGGCGAAGGCTTCCGCGAAAGAGAGATCGAGCGGCACCGACTTGAGGCGCAGCCCGCCCGGCCCGGGTTCCTTGGTCATCAGGTGGAGCGTTATGCCTTCGTCGGGCTGAAGCCGGATCACCAGCCGGTTGGGATTGAGGCCCCCGGCCGAGCGCGGGAAGATGTTGTGCGGAACCGCCTTGAACTGGATCACGATCTCCGAGGTCCGCGTCGCCAGCCGCTTGCCGGTGCGGAGATAGAACGGCACGCCCGACCAGCGCCAGTTGGCGATGCCGACCTTGAGTGCGACAAACGTCTCGGTGCGGCTGGTCTTGCCGTCCGAGAGCTCTTCCTGATAACCCGGCACCGCCTTGCCTTCGGCGGCCCCGCGGCGGTACTGGCCGCGGATGATGCCGTGATCGCCCTCGCCGATCGGCTCAAGGGCGCGCAGCACCTTGATCTTCTCGTCGCGGACCGCATCCGCATCGAAGCTCCGGGGCGGCTCGAGCGCCACCATGCAGAGAAGCTGCAGCAGATGGTTCTGCACCATGTCGCGGAGTGCGCCGGCGGTGTCGTAGTAGTCTGCGCGGCCTTCGAGCCCGACGGTCTCGGCGACCGTGATCTGCACATGGTCGATCCAGGTGCTGCTCCACAAGGGCTCGAACAGCGAGTTGGCGAAGCGGAGCGCGATCAGGTTCTGCACCGTCTCCTTGCCGAGGTAATGATCGATCCGATAGGTCTGCCCCTCGCCGAAGACCTTGCCGATCTCCTCGTTGATATGCCGCGCGGAGGCGAGATCGTGGCCGATCGGCTTCTCGACCACGACACGGGCCTCGGGCGTGGCGAGGCCGGTCTTGCCGAGGCGCGCGCAGGTCGGGCCATAGAGCGATGGGGCGGTCGCCAAGTAGAAGACCCGCACGTGGCCCGGCGTTTCGTCCAGGCGACGCTTCAGGATGTCCCAGCCAGCATCGGCGGACGCGTCGAGGGCAATGTGGTCGAGACGGGCGAGGAAGCGCGCCCAGGAGGTGTCGTCGGCCTTGTGCCTGGCCACCCGCTCCTCGACCAGCCGCCGGTAGGCGGCCGCGTCCATGGCCTTGCGCGAGATCGAGAAGATGCGCGAGCTCGGCGGGATCTGGCCGTCGACGTCGCGGTGATAGAGGGCCGGCAGCAGCTTCCGAAGCGAGAGGTCGCCGGTGCCGCCGAAGATGACGCAGTCGAAGGGAGCGACGGGGATGGTCTTGGGCGTCATCTCTCGAGCGTCCTCTCTCGGGTCGGGTCAGACCCGAGAGAGGATGCCACAGAGATGCGTCAGCTCTCCATCCACACCCGATCGTAGCTTTCGACCGGGCCGATGCCGGAGGTGATGACGTCGTGGACCTTCTTGTTCACGAAGTTCGGCCACGCCATCTCGATCATCCAGGCGACGGGCACGTCCTCGACCAGGATCTTCTGGACCTCCGAATAGGCCTTCTGGCGATCCTCGTCCTTGACCCCCTTGGCGCCCAGCTCGAACAGCTCGTCCACCTTGGGGTTGGTGTAGGCGCCGATATTGGTCGACGGCACGCCCTTGCGGATGTTGGTCGAGATGTAGGCGCGGGAAACGCCGAGGGCCGGATCGGCGAACTGGGAGAGATAGTTGAAGGTGAGCTCGTAGTCGTCCTCGGTCGACTTCTTCCAGAACCCGGCGACGTCGGTGCTCTCCAGGGTCAGCTGCATGCCGACCTTGCCGAGCGCCTGGCGGGTGTATTCGGCCAGCCGCTGCCAGACTTCGCCATACGGCAGGACCATGCAGCGGAGCTTGAGGCGGACGCCGTCCGCGCCCTTCTTGAAGCCGGCCGCCTCGAGCAGCGCCTCGGCCTTGGCCGGGTCGAAGGGATACTTGGGCACGTTCGCGTCATAGAACCGGGTGGTCGAGGCGATCGGCCCGGTCGCGACCTTGCCCATGCCGAAGAACAGGCTCTTCAGGATGAACTCGCGGTCGATCCCGAACATGATCGCCTGGCGCACGCGCTTGTCGGCGAGCGGCCCGCGGCGGTTGTTGATGTCGATCCACATGATCGGCGAGACGAACTCGTAGCCCTTCGTCGTCATGCTGAGGCTGGGGAGGGCCGCCAGGCGCTGCACCTCGAACGGCTCGACGGCGTCGAACTGGGAGGCGTGGGCCTGGCCGGTCTCGAGCGCGACCGCCCGAAGCGACGCGTCCGGGATGATGCGGAAGCTGATGCCGTCGAGGTAGGGCTGGCCCGGCTTCCAGTAGTTCTCGTTGCGCACCAGCTCGATGTTCGAGCCCCGGTTCCATTCCTTGAACTTGAACGGGCCGGTTCCGATCGGCGTGTTGTTCGCCGGATTGTTGCGGAAGTCGGTATTCTCGTAGATGTGCTTCGCGACCAGCGGCGCGCTCGACACCTCGAACGCATGGAGGAAGGGACCGAAGGGCTCCTTCAGCTTGTAGACGACGGTGTGCGCGTCCGGCGTCTCGGCCGAGGCGACGCGGCTGAAATTGGCGCGCGCGCGGCCATGCACCTCCATCAGGAACACCTGGGTCGAGAAGACGACGTCGGCCGAGGTGAAGGGCTTGCCGTCGTGCCACTTCACGTTCTCTTCGAGCTTGAAGGTGTAGGTGAGGCCGTCCGGCGAGACGGTCCAGGACTTGGCGAGCGACGGCACTGGCTTCAGCTGGAAGTCGAAGGTGAGCAGGCTCTGGAAGATCTTGCCGCCGGCGACCTGGGTCGTCGTGCCCTGGTTGATCGGCAGCATCAGCGTCGGCGGTTCCGGCTGCAACACGATGTTCATGACTCCGCCGCGCTTCGGCGTGGTCTGTCCGAAGGCCGCGATCGGATGTGCGGCCAAGCCGGCAGCGACCGGCAGCAAGACGGCCCGCGCCAAGAACTCCCTGCGTTCCATTGACGTCCTCCCCTGGAAAGGTTTCGGCGATGGCCATTGCTATCACGGCCGCCGACGAGCCTAGCCCGGCCGCACGTCCCGGCGAAACGAAGGTTTCGGATCGTGAAGGAGCCGCGCGGAGGGCTGGGGCCCCGGCGACCGACCGGCCCCCAAGACCGGCCGACGGGGAGGGGCACCGGCGACGGCAAGGACCGGGGTCATCGACTGCGCCGGTGCCCGGGCCATTCGACGCTCGTACCGGAAGGGGAGGGTCGCGCGGGCCTTTGGAGGCCGCGAGGGTCCCTTAGCCTCGTGATAGCTGAGCGCCGCCGCGGGGCGCGCGAGGCTGAGGCTGCTAGCCCTGACCGCGCCTCGGCTTGAGGAACCACTAGGCGGGAAGGCAGAAGACGACGGCCATCAGGGCGAGCTCGATGACCGGCGAGCCGATCCTGCTGATGTTCTCGAAGGTCATCGAGACGGTCTGCCGTAAGGGTTCGGGGCGAGATCCCGCAGGTTGAGGACCCGCTTGGAGAAGAGCCAGAGGATCACCGAGCGCTATAGGGAATCGGACAGCAAAAAGCCCGCTAACCGGTTGGTTTAGCGGGCTGATTGGTTGCGGGGGCAGGATTTGAACCTACGACCTTCAGGTTATGAGCCTGACGAGCTACCGGGCTGCTCCACCCCGCGTCAAAGGGGTCGCCGGTGGGCGGAATAGGGTTAGGTAGCGAGATCTGGTTTCCGGAAGACCTGGCAGCGACCTACTCTCCCGCGTCTTGAGACGCAGTACCATGGGCGCTGAAGGTTTTCACGGCCGAGTTCGGAATGGGATCGGGTGTTGGGACCTTCGCTATGGCCACCAGGTCGTCGGGAAACCAGACGGCGATCGGCCTGGCCGATCGTCTGTCTCGCGTGTGTGTAACCGGCATGTGCGACGAACTTAGTACCGCTGCGCGCGGGGTCGGCGTCGCCGTTTGAGGCGGGCCGATCAGCGGCGACCTTCAGGACTTCCCTTGCGGCAAGCACTTCCGGTCGCGATGAAGAGTAAATCAAGCCAATCGAGCGATTAGTACCGGTTGGCTGCACGCATTGCTGCGCTTCTACCTCCGGCCTATCGACGTGATGGTCTATCACGGCTCTGGTTGCGAGACCTGGTTTTGAGGGGGGTTTCCCGCTTAGATGCTTTCAGCGGTTATCCCGTCCGTACATAGCTACCCGACGATGCCGCTGGCGCGACAATCGGTACACCAGAGGTACGTCCATCCCGGTCCTCTCGTACTAGGGACAGCGCCTCGCAAGTCTCGTTCACCCACGGCAGATAGGGACCGAACTGTCTCACGACGTTCTAAACCCAGCTCACGTACCACTTTAATCGGCGAACAGCCGAACCCTTGGGACCTGCTCCAGCCCCAGGATGTGATGAGCCGACATCGAGGTGCCAAACCTCCCCGTCGATGTGGACTCTTGGGGGAGATCAGCCTGTTATCCCCGGCGTACCTTTTATCCGTTGAGCGATGGCCCTTCCACGCAGGACCACCGGATCACTATGACCGACTTTCGTCTCTGCTCGATCCGTCGATCTCGCAGTCAGGCGGGCTTGTGCCATTGCACTCGACGGCTGATTTCCGACCAGCCTGAGCCCACCATCGCGCGCCTCCGTTACTCTTTGGGAGGCGACCGCCCCAGTCAAACTACCCACCATGCAGGGTCCCCGGCCAGGATGACTGGCCTAGGTTAGATAACAGAAGACGAAAGGGTGGTATTTCAAGGGTACCTCCACGACGGCTGGCGCCGCCGCTTCAAAGGCTCCCACCTATCCTACACATCCCTCTCCTATTACCACTGCAAAGTTGTAGTAAAGGTGCACGGGGTCTTTCCGTCTGACCGCGGGTACTCCGCATCTTCACGGAGAGTTCAATTTCGCTGAGCTGGTGTTGGAGACAGTGGGGAAGTCGTTACGCCATTCGTGCAGGTCGGAACTTACCCGACAAGGAATTTCGCTACCTTAGGACCGTTATAGTTACGGCCGCCGTTTACTGGGGCTTCGATTCAAGGCTTGCACCTCTCCTCTTAACCTTCCAGCACCGGGCAGGCGTCAGACCCTATACGTCGTCTTGCGACTTCGCAGAGCCCTGTGTTTTTAGTAAACAGTCGCTACCCCCTCTTCTGTGCCACCCCATCCTGGTTGCCCAAGACAGGGTCTCGCTTATCCCGAAGTTACGCGAGCAATTTGCCTAGTTCCTTCAACACCATTCTCTCAAGCGCCTAGGTATACTCTACCAGTCCACCTGTGTCGGTTTGGGGTACGGTCTATACGCTGGAGTTATTTCCTGGAAGTCCCAGGCTGCCCCCTCAATCCGATAAGAGGAAACAGCTTTCGGCCTTCGTCACTTCCAGCAGGTCAGGGAATGTTCACCCTGTTCCCATCGGTTACGGCTTTCGCCCTCACCTTAGGGGCCGACTAACCCTGCGCGGATTAACCTTGCGCAGGAACCCTTGGACTTGCGGCGAGAGTGTTTCTCACACTCTTTGTCGCTACTCATGTCAGCATTCGCACTTCCGATACCTCCAGGAGCTCTCACGAGTCTCCCTTCGCAGGCTTACGGAACGCTCCGCTACCACGCAATCTTGCGATTGCATCCGCAGCTTCGGTACGTGGCTTTAGCCCCGGTACATTTTCGGCGCAGGCGGGCTTGTCTAGACCAGTGAGCTATTACGCTTTCTTTAAAGGATGGCTGCTTCTAAGCCAACCTCCTGGCTGTCTTGGCCTTCCCACATCCTTTCCCACTTAGCCACGATTTGGGGACCTTAGCTGGCGGTCTGGGCTGTTTCCCTCTCGGCGACGGACCTTAGCACCCGCCGCCTGTCTGCCAGGCTGTACTCCTCGGTATTCGGAGTTTGGTTAGGTTTGGTAAGGATCGCTCCCCCCTAGCCCATCCAGTGCTCTACCCCCGAGGGCAATCACCTGACGATCTACCTCAATAGATTTCGCGGAGAACCAGCTATTTCCGAGTTTGATTGGCCTTTCACCCCTAGCCACAGCTCATCTCCGTCTTTTTCAACAGACGTGAGTTCGGTCCTCCAGTGCGTGTTACCGCACCTTCAACCTGGCCATGGCTAGATCACCCGGTTTCGGGTCTCATCCTGGCAACTTAGCGCCTCGTTAGGGCTCGCTTTCACTGCGCCTACGCCTATCGGCTTAAGCTTGCTGCCAAGACGAACTCGCTGACCCATTATACAAAAGGTACGCCGTCACCCTTGCGGGCTCCGACTGCTTGTAGGCATCCGGTTTCAGGTCTGTTTCACTCCCCTTATCGGGGTGCTTTTCACCTTTCCCTCACGGTACTGGTGCACTATCGGTCACTGAGGAGTACTTAGGCTTGGAGGGTGGTCCCCCCATGTTCAGGCAGGATTTCACGTGTCCCGCCCTACTCAAGGAGCCTGAAAGCATTTACCCGTACGGGGCTATCACCCGCTTTGGCCCGACTTTCCAGACGGTTCCGGTTGCTCTTTCAGGCCCACTGGCCTGGTCCGCGTTCGCTCGCCACTACTAGCGGAGTCTCGGTTGATGTCCTTTCCTCCGGGTACTGAGATGTTTCAGTTCCCCGGGTTTGCTTCGCTGCCCTATGGATTCAGGCAGAGATACCCTTGCGGGTGGGTTTCCCCATTCGGAAATCTTCGGATCAATGTTTGCTCGCAACTCCCCGAAGCTTATCGCAGCGTGCCACGTCCTTCATCGCCTCTCAGTGCCAAGGCATCCACCAGATGCCCTTCTTAGACGCTTGATTTCTCTCCCACGCGCAGGGGCACTAAGTCCTTGTGAAGACGAAACCGGAAAGTGTCTCGTCTTCCTGCACATGCGTTTTTGGACAACGACGGTTTCCCTACGAGCGCCGGACGACTCCGGCATTCGCAATTCGGAAACCGACCTCGTTATCCAAGGTCAGTTACACACACTACCTATTCACTATTTTCAACATCTCCGCCGGACATGAAGTCCGGCGAACTCGTCTCTTCTCACGACCCCTGAGCGATCATCGATCTGTCCCGGCGCCTGGCCTTCGAGGCCGGCGCTCGCGTCCAACGATTTGGTGGAGGCGGACGGGATTGAACCGACGACCCCCTGCTTGCAAAGCAGGTGCTCTCCCACTGAGCTACGCCCCCGGTTCTTGTCTGGTGGGCCTGGGAAGACTTGAACTTCCGACCTCACGCTTATCAAGCGCGCGCTCTAACCAACTGAGCTACAAGCCCAGGTCAGGCCCATCACGCTTGGCGCAGGAGGCCTGAATCTCGGGTCGTGGAAGGGATGCGAAGGCGGCGAGC
>JAYRJL010000001.1:0-1222500 GCA_041906305.1 Alphaproteobacteria bacterium | reverse complement strand
TGCATCGGCCGCATCGCGCGGAGATCGGTCGGCACCAGCTTCGGATCCAGGATCAGGCCGCAGGCCGGCTTGCCGTCCTCCTTGACCCGGTCCTCGAGCCCGACCACGCGCTGGCGGACACGGATCTGCCCCTTGATGATCCAGTAGATCGAGCCGCCGTCGAGCAGTTCCTCCTCGCGCTTCGGGCGATGGCGGGTCACGTGCTGCAGCTTCTTGTCGGGCGCGCTCTTGAGCCGCTTCGCCTGCCAGAAGCGGAGCTCGTCGATGTCGTCGATGCCGACGCACATCTTCACCAGGTTGACGCTCATGCCGCGACCTTGCCGGCGAGCGCGCGGGCCACCTTCGATCCGCTCTCTCGCCCGAGATGGCCGGAGATGAAAGCGCCCGCAGCCGCGAGCTTCGCCAGATCCACACCGGTCGAAGCGCCGAGCCCGTTCAGCAGGTAGAGCACGTCCTCGCTGGCGACGTTGCCGGAGGCACCCTTCGCATAGGGACAGCCGCCGAGACCCGAGACCGACGAGTCGACGACGGCGACGCCGAGCTCGAGCGAGGCCAGGATGTTCGCGATCGCCTGACCGTAGGTGTCGTGGAAATGGACGGCGGTCTTCTCGACCGGAACGACCTTGCCCACCGCCTGGAGCATCGCCTGCGCCTTGGTGGGCGTTCCGACGCCGATCGTGTCGCCGAGCGAGATTTCGTAGCAGCCCATGTCGAGCAGTCGCTTCGCGACCCCGGCGACGGCCTTCGGCGCCACCTCGCCCTCGTAGGGACAACCGAGCACGCAGCTGATGTAGCCACGCACCTTCATGCCCTCGGCCTTCGCCGCCTCGACCACGGGAGCGAAGCGCTGGAAGCTTTCGTCGATCGAGCAGTTGATGTTTCGTTTGGAGAAACTCTCGGAGGCCGCGCCGAAGACCGCGATCTCGCGCACGCCGGCGGCCGACGCGGACTCGAAGCCGGTCATGTTCGGCACCAGCACGGGATAGGAGACCTCGGGCCGACGCACGAGGCCCGCCAGCACCTGTGCCGTGTCCGCCATCTGGGGAACCCATTTCGGCGAGACGAAGGCGCCCGCCTCGATCGCGGTCAGTCCGGCCTCGGCCAGAAGATCGATCAGCCTGATCTTGACCTCGGCCGGAACCGGACGCGCTTCGTTCTGGAGGCCGTCGCGCGGACCGACCTCGACCATCTTCACTCGTGAAGGAACCGCCATGACCCTACCTGCGTATCCGTGACATCATGGGCGAGTCCTGGGCCCGTCGCCAACCGTCTTGCGCTCCGGCGGATGGTCCGCGCATAACCGGTACCCAGAGACTTCGGAGGACGTGATGTCGAGCCAGGCCCCGAGCCGAATCATCGCCTGGGCGGTGCATGTCCTGACCGCGAGCGGCGTGGTGATCGCGCTGCTCTCCCTTCTCGCCATCCTCAAGGGCAACGCCCAGGAAGCCCTCCTCTGGCTCGGCCTCGCCCTCGCCGTCGACGGCCTCGACGGGCCGCTGGCGCGGCGCTTCGAGGTCCGCCGGGTGATCCCCAACTTCGACGGAGCGGTGCTCGACCTCGTGGTCGACTACCTCAGCTACGTCCTGGTGCCGGCGGTGTTCCTCTACCAATTGGGGTTCTTCCCCGAGCCGTTCGCGCTCGCCGCGACCGCCTTCATTCTCGCGACCTCGCTCTACATCTTCGCCAATGTCGAGATGAAGACCCACGACAACTACTTCGTCGGGTTCCCGGCGATCTGGAACGTTGTCGCTCTCTACGTCTATGTCCTCGACCCGCCGAAGGCCGCGACTCTGGCGCTGACGATCGTGCTCGGGCTCGCCAGCTTCTCGACCGCCAAGTTCCTCCACCCGCTCCGGGTGCGCGAGGGCCGGCCGCTGACTCTGGCGGCAACAGCCGTCTGGGCGGTCTCCTCGCTGGTGCTGGTTCTGACCCAGCCTGAGCGTCCGGGACTCGCGCTCGCCGCCTGGCTCCTCGCCTCGGCCTGGCTTGCGATCCAGTCGCTCCTCAGGACGTTCCGCGGGCCGAAGCAGCCACTGCCGGCCGAATAGTTGACAGGTCCCCGGGCCCTCCCTATACCCCGGGCCCAGGCGGGGCCGTAGCTCAGCTGGGAGAGCGTCGCGTTCGCAATGCGAAGGTCGGGAGTTCGATCCTCCTCGGCTCCACCAAAAATTTAGAAGGGCCCGATCCGATGGATCGGGCCCTTCGCTTTTTCACGGCCGGACGATCGTGAGCCAGGGCCAGCGCTCGCGATAGCTCGCGGCCTTTTCGAGAAACCGATCAGGCTGCGGATTGCGAGGATTCATCCGGAGCGTTCCCGCCCACAGTTCGTCCAGCCCGTTGGGCGCGTATAGAGAACGATCGGCCGCGAGCCCGATGCAGGTGCAGGGAATCAGGTACCGATCGATCCCGTCGCGGGACGAGGCGAGCTGGGGATAGTCGCCGCCGAAGCGCTGGCGATACCAGAGATGGACGCGCGCCTGGTTCTTCACCTCGACCACGACACCGACGTCGGCGAACAGATCCTTCGCCCGCCGGATCATGTGATCCTCCGCCTCCCAGGAAAGATCCCGGTCGTCGAAATAGAAGACGTCGTAGTCCTTCACATGCCTTTCCGGCGACCAGCCGGAGAGCCGGTTCCACACTGCCTGGAAGAGACATCCCGCGACCAGGCAGGCATCCGGTGCGCCGAGGTCCGGAAGCCGGCGCAGGATCTCCGAGTTGGCAGGATTGGCGAGCGCTATCTCGATCAGCTCGTCGCCACGGCTCACGGCCGGCCATTCATGGCTGGACGGGCGTCGCCGCCGGCAGCGGCTTGCCGAAATCGGCCAGGACTTTCCTCAGGCGATCCGGATAGTCGCTGATGAGACCGTCCACGCCCATCTCGACCAGCCGCTTCATGCTCGGCTCGTCGTTGACCGTCCACGGCACCACCGTGAGGCCGAGCTCCTTCGCCCTCCTGAACGACGCCTCGTCGAGGTCCTGGAAGAACGGCGACCAGATCCTGCCGCCCGCCGCATGCACGGTCGCCGGCACCGAGCCGCCGTGGTCATCGACGTCGAATCCTGCAAGCCAGGGCGAGGCGCCCGGCTTGCCGACCTGGACGTTGTCGCCGCCGCCGCGCGCCAGCGTCAGGTAGACGGTCGCGATCTCCGGCGCCTCCTTCTGCACGACCTGGAGCGTCCGCCAGTCGAAGGACTGGATCGTCGTGCGCTGTGCCGTGCCGGCCTTCCTGATCTCGGCGATCAGCGCGCGGGCAAACGGCTCGGGCGCCAGGGTCTCGGCCGGTGCGTTCGGCGCCAGCTTGGTCTCGATGTTGAAGCGGACGTTGGTGTTCCCTGCCTTGGCCGCGAGAGCGAAAACGTCGGCGACACGCGGGTATCGGGTTCCGTCGACCGGTGTCTGGTCGGGGAAACCCTGGGCATAGCGCGTGCCCGGCTTCAGGCGCCCGATGTCGTAGCGCTGCAGCTCGGCGAAGGTGAGATCGACGATGTTCGGCCCATGGCCCTCGATCCAGTTGCCGTCTGGCGCGCGGGCGATGTCCGGATTGATCGCGCGGTCATGGGCGACGACGACCACGCCGTCCTTGGTGACGCCGGCATCGAACTCCAGCGTCGTGACGCCGAGCGACAGCGCGCGGGCGAAGGCCGGGAGCGTGTTCTCGGGCATCAGCCCGCGGGTCCCGCGATGACCCTGGAGATCGAAGGCCTGGGCGGTCATCGGCAGCATGAGCGCCGCGGCGAGTAGAAGAGCGCGTATCGTCATGCCGCCGGCGGCGTCAGCCGCGCCTGCTCCGGTTGTCCCACGTCCACCTCCAGGATGCGTTCGCCGCGGCCCTTCACCTTGTCCGTCGAGATGCGGACCTGCCGGACGTCCTCGACCGCCTGGTCGAAATGCTTCTGCAGCTTGCCGACCCGGTCGTCGAGACGCTCCACGTCCTGCAGCAGCTTGGCCACCTCGCCCTGGATCAGGTGGGCCTGCTCGCGCATGCGGACGTCACGGAGCACGGCGCGCACGGTGTTGAGGGTCGCCATCAGCGTCGTCGGCGAGACGATCCACACCCGTTCGGCATAGGACTGCTGTACCACCTCGGGCAGGTTGGCATGGAGCTCGGCATAGACCGCCTCGCTCGGCAGGAACATCAGCGCCGACTCGGCCGTCTCGCCGGCGACGATGTATTTCTCGCGGATCGCCCGGACGTGGATCATCACGTCTGAAGCAAGCTGCTTCCGGGCCAGGGTGCGCTGAACGTCGTCGGTCGCGGCGACCAAAGCGCGATATGCCTCGAGCGGGAACTTGGCGTCGATCGCGATGGAGCCTGGTGGGTTCGGCAGGCGAAGAAGGCAGTCGACGCGCTTGCCGCCGATCTGGCACTGAAACTCGAAGGCGTCGGGCGGCAACGCCGCCTTCACCAGGTTCTCGAGCTGCACCTCGCCGAAGGCGCCGCGCGCCTGCTTGTTGGCGAGAATGTCCTGAAGCGCCACCACCTGGGTCGAGAGCTGCGACATGTTGGCCTGTGCGGCATCGATTACCGCGAGCCGCTCGCGCAGCTCGGTCAAGGTCTTCGTGGTGTCGGCCGCGTTCTTGTTGAGGCTCTCGCCGACTTGGCCGCCCAGACGCGCCATGCGTTCGTCCAGAGCCTTCGCCATGGCTCGCTCCTGGGCCTGGAGCTGCTCGGCCAATTGCGACTGGACGGCGGCCTGCGAGGAGGCCATCTGGTCGAGGCGGCCGGCGAGTGACGACAGCGCCGCCGCTGCCTGAGCATCTTCCTGTCCCCGCTGCTGGCGGAGATAAAGGAGGGCGGCGATCGCCAGGGCGGCGGCAAATCCGATCCAGGGCAGGATGTCGAGCATGGCTCCAGTCCTAGCACGAGTCGGGCGCCTCCGCGCTTGACGGATCGAGGACGGCCGCCTACCTAGCCAAGGCCATGGCCCTACGTGAAATTCTCGTCGCCCCCGACCCGCGCCTCAAGGTGAAGGCGCGCGCCGTGGAGCGCATCGACGCCAGCGTCCGGAAGCTGATGGACGACATGCTGGAGACGATGTACGGCGCCAACGGCATCGGGCTCGCGGCACCTCAGATCGGCAGCGATCTCCGCATCGTCGTGTGCGATGTCGCACGCCGCGACGAGGACGCCCGTCCGATGGCGCTCGCCAATCCCGAGATCGTCTGGGCCTCCGAGCAGCTGGAGCTCCGCGAGGAAGGCTGCCTCTCGGTGCCGGAGCACTACGCCGAGGTCGAGCGGCCTTCCGAAGTGAAGGTTCGCTATCTCGATCGCGACGGCAAGGAGCAGGAGGTCCATGCGACCGGCCTGCTCTCGGTCTGCCTGCAGCACGAGCTCGAGCATCTGGATGGCACGCTGTTCATCGATCACCTGTCGCGGATGAAGCGCGACATCATCCTGCGCAAGCTGAAGAAGACCCAGCGCCTGACGGAACCGGCCTGAAGCCATGACCCGGCTCAGGCTGGCGATGATGGGCACGCCCGACTTCGCCGTGCCGACGCTCGATGCGCTGGTCAATGACGGCCACGAGATCGCCTGCGTCTATACCCAGCCCGGCCGCCCCGCCGGCCGCGGGCAGAAGCCCCGCCCGTCGCCGATGGAAGCCTGGGCGCGCGACCATTCCCTCGACGTCCGCACGCCGGTCAACCTCAAGGACCCAGCGGAGCAGCAGGCCTTCCGCGACCTCAAGCTCGACGCCGCGGTGGTCGCGGCTTACGGCCTGATCCTGCCCAGGCCGGTGCTCGAAGCACCCAGGCTCGGCTGCCTCAACGTCCATGCCTCGCTGCTGCCGCGCTGGCGGGGGGCCGCTCCGATCCAGCGCGCGATCATGGAAGGCGATGCCGAGACCGGCGTCACCATCATGCAGATGGATATCGGACTCGACACCGGGCCGATGCTGATGAGCGAGGACTTGCCGATCCTGCCGACCGATACCGGACAGAGCCTGCACGACAAGCTCGCCGAGATCGGGGCCTGGCTGATCCTGCGTGCGCTTGACGGCGTCGCCGCCGGCACCCTCAAGGGCACGCCTCAGCCGGCGGACGGCATCACCTACGCGAAGAAGATCGAGCGCGACGAGGCGAGGATCGACTGGCGGCAGCCGGCCGAGCGCCTGGAGCGGATGATCCGCGCCTTCAATGCCTGGCCCGGCGCCTTCTTCGAGCACGGCCCCGAGCGCGTCAAAGTGTGGGGCGCCGAGCTTGCGAAGGGCAGCGGTGCGCCTGGGACGGTGATCGACGACAAGCTGACCGTCGCCACCGGCGACGGCGCGCTGCGCCTGACCCGGCTCCAGCGGGCGGGGGGCAAGGCGATGGACGCCGACGCCTTCCTTCGCGGCTATCCCATTGCAGCGGGCGCCGCTCTATCCTGACGGCGATGCCGCGCTATCGCCTCACTCTCGAATACGACGGAACCGGGCTTGTCGGCTGGCAGCGCCAGGACAATGGCGCCTCGGTCCAAGGGCTGCTGGAAGCGGCGTTCGAGAAGTACTGTCAGGAAAAAGTGACGCTGGTCGCCGCCGGCCGCACGGATGCCGGCGTGCATGCGCTGGCTCAGGTCGCGCATGTCGATCTGCAGCGTCCCCGGGAAGCGGATGAGATCCGCGACGCGGTCAACTTTCACTTGAAGCCGGCGCGCGTCGCGATCCTTGAGGCCGCCGAGGCGCCCGCGGATTTCCACGCCCGCTTCTCGGCGACCGGGCGGCGCTACCTCTATCGCATCGTCAACCGGCGGGCGCCTCTTGTCCTCGACCACGACCGCGCCTGGGCGCTGACCCGCCCGATCGATGCCGAAGCGATGCACCGCGCCGCCCAGGCTCTCGTCGGCCAGCACGACTTCACGAGCTTCCGCGACTCCCAGTGCCAGGCGAAATCGCCGGTGAAGTCTCTCGACCGCCTGGACGTGAGCCGCGCGGGCGAGGAGATCTTGATCCGCGCCGAAGCGCGATCGTTCCTGCACCATCAGGTCCGCAACATGGTCGGCACCCTGAAGCTGGTCGGCGAAGGAAAGTGGACCGCGGCCGATGTGGCGGCGGCGCTGGCCGCGTGCGACCGTTCCGCGGCAGGCCCGACCGCGCCGGCCGCGGGCCTCTATCTCACCGGAGTCAGCTATGGGGCGTGACAGCGACACGATCTCGCTGAGCGAAGCACGGCGAATCGCGCTCGCCGCCCAGGGCTTCGCCGACCGGCGACCGTCGGCGCGCGCCGACCGGCGCCACATCGCCCGCGTGCTCGACCGCATTGCGCTGCTGCAGATCGACTCGGTCAACATCCTGGTTCGCTCGCATTACCTGCCGCTGTTCTCCAGGCTCGGGGCCTACCCGATGGACTATCTCGACCGGCTGGCCTGGGGCCGGAAGCCGCGCGCGCTGTTCGAGTACTGGGGCCACGCCGCCTCGCTCCTGCCCGTCAAGCTGCATCCGTTGCTCCGCTGGCGCATGAAATGGGCAGAGCGCGGCGACCGCATCTACGGTGCCATGGCGCGCTTCGGCGCCGAGAAAAAAAAGTACATCGACCGCGTGCTCGCCCATGTCCGCGACCAGGGGCCGACCGCCGTGTCGGACCTCACCGAAGGCGCCAAGAACCAGGGCCAATGGTGGGGCTGGGGCGACGGCAAGATGGCGCTCGAATGGCTGTTCTACACCGGACGGGTCACCACCTCGACGCGCCAGGCCTTCGAGCGCATCTACGACCTGCCAGAGCGCGTGCTGCCGGCGGAGATCCTGAGCGCGCCGACGCCGGCAGATGCGGACGCGCAACGCGAGCTGCTGGAGATCGGCGCGCGCGCGCACGGCATCGGCACCGCCTTCGACCTGCGAGACTATTTTCGTCTTCCGCCCGAGGACACGAAGCTGCGCCTGAAGGAGCTGCTCGAGTCCGGCCGTATCCGCCAGGTGAAGGTCGAAGGCTGGAAGGAGCCGGCCTACCTCCACGTCGATGCGGCAATCCCGCGTCGGCTCACGACCCAGGCGCTGCTCTCGCCCTTCGATCCGATCGTGTGGCGGCGCGAGCGCGGCGAGGCCCTGTTCGACTTCCACTACCGCATCGGCCTCTACACGCCGAAGGACCAGCGCACTCACGGCTACTATGTCCTGCCGTTTTTGCTCGGCAACCGGCTGGTCGGGCGCGTCGACCTCAAGGCCGACCGCCAGAACAGTCGTCTGCAGGTGCTGGGCGCGCATACCGAGAACCACGCCAAGGTCGCCGACCTGGCCGAGCCGTTGCGCGAGGAACTGCAGCGGATGGCGGGCTGGCTCGACCTCGAACGCGTGCAGGTCGCGGCGAAGGGGCCGCTCGCTCAGGCCCTCAAGTAGTCGGCAATCCCGCCGATCAGAAGGCTGAGGCTGAGGTCGGACAGCACGATCAGAAAGGCGAAGCGCCCGCTGATGCCGAGGCCCTCGCGGGCGATGAACCATTGCAGGTGGATCACCGCGGCGATCGCGACCAGCATCATGACGGATCCGATGAAGGACGGCAGCGCGAGACGCACGACCGAGGCAACGGCGAACAGGTAGAGCTGGACCATGCCCGACCAGTTGTAGGGCACCATGTAGTCGAAGAAGCGGTCCTCGCGGCCGAGCCGACGGGCGAACTCGGTCATCAGCAACGGAAACGCGACCCAGGTCGTCATGTAGGCGATGGCTTCGATCAGCGCGTCGTGGACCGAATTGATCGACCCGGACTCGTCCTGGCTCAGCAGCCTCAGCAGCGCGTGCGCCGGCGCGCCGAGAACGCAGGCGGTGTAGCTCCGCCAGAATCCGGCGAGCGACCTGTCGAAATTGAGAAAACCCGTCGTCGCGCCGCGCCAGAGCTGGAAGACCCCGACGATCGCGGCGCGGATCTCGGTTGCTGGTGCGATCACGCGCGGAAATATCCGTCGAGTACGTCGGCGTAGATGTCGGTCAGCGCCCTGATGTCGTCGACCCGCGCGCGTTCGTCGACCTTGTGCATGGTCTCGCCCACCAGGCCGAACTCGACCACCGGGCAAATGTGGCGGATGAAGCGCGCGTCCGAAGTGCCGCCCGTGGTCGAACGGTCCGGATCGATGCCGGTGACCTTCTTCGCGGCATTGCCGATCAGGTCGCTCAGATGTCCCGGCTGGGTGATGAAGCTCTCGCCCGAGATCTGGATGTCGAGCTCGTAGGCGCCGCCGACCTTATCGAAGGTGCCTCGGAGCCACTGCGTCAGCTTGGCGCCGGTGTGCATGTCGTTGAATCGGATGTTGAAGCCGGCGGTCGCCTTGGCCGGGATCACGTTGGTCGCCTTGTTGCCGACGTCGATGGTGACGACTTCCAGGTTGGACGGCTGAAACCAGTCGTTGCCCCCATCGAGCTTGTGCTCGGTGATCGCAGTCAGCATGCGCAGGAGGCGCGGCATCGGGCTGTCGGCGAGATGAGGGTAGGCCACGTGGCCCTGCGCGCCGATGACGGTGAGCCGACCGTTCAGGCTGCCGCGCCGGCCGACCTTCATCATCTCGCCGAGCTTCTTCGGATTCGTCGGCTCGCCGACGATGCAGGCGTCGACCGTCTCGCCGCGGGATTTCAGCCACTCGACGACCTTCTTGGTGCCGTTGATCGACGGCCCCTCCTCGTCGCCAGTGATCAGCAGGCTGATCGAGCCGAAACCGGCCTTGGCGCCGCCGGCGAAGCGCTCGGCCGCCGCGACGAAGGCGGCGATCGCCGACTTCATGTCCGAAGCGCCGCGACCATAGAGCACGCCGTCGACGATCTCGGCCTTGAACGGGTCGATCGACCAGCCCTTCAGGTCGCCGGTCGGCACCACGTCGGTGTGGCCGGCGAAGCAGAAGTTACGGCCGGAGTCGCCGAGCCGCGCATAGAGGTTGTCGACGTCCGGCGTGCCATCCTCGCTGAACGGCAGGCGCCAGCACTTGAACCCCAGCCCCTCCAGCACGCGCTGAAGATGGTCGAGCGCGCCGGCATCGACCGGCGTCACGCTCGGGCAGCGGATGAGGTCCTGGGAGAGGCGGACCGGATCGATCGCCATCAGTCGCGCAGCAGCTCGTTGATCGAGGTCTTCGAGCGCACGCGCTCATCGACGCGCTTCACGATCACCGCGCAGTAGAGCGAAGGCGTCGGCGTACCGTCGGGCTGCGGCTTGCCCGGAAGGCTGCCGGCGACCACGACCGAGTACGCGGGCACGCGGCCCATGAAGATCTCTCCGGTCGCGCGGTCGATGATCTTGGTCGACTGCGAGATGAAGACGCCCATCGAGATGACGCAGCCGGTCTCGACGATCACGCCCTCGACCACTTCGGATCGTGCGCCGACGAAGCAGTTGTCCTCGATGATGACCGGGTTGGCCTGCAGCGGCTCGAGCACGCCGCCGATGCCGACGCCGCCCGAGAGGTGGCAGTTCTTCCCGATCTGCGCGCAGGATCCGACGGTCGCCCAGGTGTCGACCATGGTGCCGGAATCGACATAGGCGCCGACATTGACGAAGCTCGGCATCAGCACCACGCCGGGCGCCACATAGGCCGACTTGCGAACCACCGCGTTCGGCACGGCGCGGAAGCCCGCCTTTCGGAAGCGCGCGTCGTCCCAGCCCTTGAACTTCGACGGCACCTTGTCGAACCACGGGCCCTCCGGCCCGCCCGGGATGATCGCGTTGTCGGTCAGGCGGAATGAAAGCAGAACTGCCTTCTTCAGCCACTGGTTGACGATCCAGCCGCCCGGACCTTTCTCGGCGACCCTCATGCTGCCGTTGTCGAGGCCTTCGAGCGCCGCCTCGACCGCCTCCCTCACCGCCCCTTTGGTCTGGGTATTGAGGGTGTCGCGGGCGTCCCAGGCAGCATCGATGGTCTTGGCGAGATCGGCGGTCATGTCGGATTCCGGTCGAGAGGTGGGGAAAACGCGCCGGAGGATGCGGGGGGGCGGACCCGCCTGTCAACGCGCGCTTGCGCCATCCCCCGGCCTCCAGTAACTCAGCCTGAGTGGAGGTTCCGGCACGTGAGCGTCTGGCCGTTTCGTAGCGAGAACCGCGAGGTCGCGGCAGTCGCCCGCCTGATCGATGCGGGCGGCGCATTCGCCCAGTCGGGCGCCGCAGCGATGCTGGCGACCGGGCCGCGTGCGGTGAAGACGGTCAACGCCGCCGGCCGCAGCCTCGCCAACGCCCTGATCGCCGGCCGGGTACCCGATCTGGAGGCGCGGATCGCCGAGGCGCTCGGCGGGCGAACGACCCAGCCGACCCCGGTCGAGATCGGCGACGGCGACACCCGCCAGCAGATCGAGGTGACCGTGCTCGGCCTCGACGGCGGCTCCGGCGCCCTCGTTCTCGGCCGCGACGCGACTCTCGAGCGCAACCTGCAGAGCGCCCTCATCGAGTCCCGCCAGCGCTTCCGCGACCTGGTCGAGATCTCCAGCGACTTCGCCTGGGAGATCGGCATCGATGGCCGCTTCGTCTTCGTCTCGCCCAAGGGGGCGCTCGGATATGCCGCCGACCAGCTCGTCGGCAAGCGGCCGGAGGATCTCGGCGGCGACGCCGCGCGCCAGGGCGACCTCCCCTTCCTCGCCCGCTCGCGGGTCGAGGCCTCGGAAATATGGCTCAAGAGCGCGGACGGCCAGGATGTCTGCCTGCTCGTCTCGGCCGCGCCGATCGCCGACTCCCAGGGATCGTGGCGGGGCGTGCGCGGCGTTTGCCGCGACGTCACGGCCGAACGCGAGCGCGACGCCGAGCTGGCCGAAGCGCAGAACCGCCGCCTGCTCCTGACCCGCATCATCCGCGCGATCCGCGACGAGGTCGACCCGGAGGCGATGCTGGGCGCCGCCGCTACGGCCGTGGTCCGCGCCCTCGGCGCCGGCGCCTGCGTGCTCTACCGGGGCGAAGCCGGTGCGCTGAAGCCGGCCGCGCACAAGGGCGCGATGCCGCAGGGCAACGCCGTCGCCCAGGCGATGCAGGCGCTGGCCGACGCGGACGGCATCATCACGATGGATCTCTCCTCGTACGGCGGCGACGGCAAGGTTCTGGCGGCCGCGACGTCCTATCGCGGCAAGATCAACGGCGCGCTGCTCTTGTGGCGGAACGCGCGCGACCGCGCCTTCACCGCCGAGGAAAGCGAGCTCGCCGGCGAGGTCGCCGCCCAGCTGGCCGTCGCCTACCAGCAGCTCTCCAATCACGAGGAGTTGACGCGCCTCTCCTCGACCGACGCCCTGACCGGGCTCAAGAATCGCCGCATGTTCTTCGCGGAAGTGGGCAAGCGGCTGGCACAGGGCGCGGTCGGTGGACATGGCGGCGCGCTGGTTTATGTCGACCTCGACAACTTCAAGATCGTCAACGACGTGAAGGGTCACCAGGCCGGCGACGAGGCGCTGAAGGCGGTCGCACGGCTCCTGGCGGATGCGACGCGCAACGAGGACGTCGTGGCGCGCCTCGGCGGCGACGAGTTCGCGCTCTGGCTCGACAAGGTCGACGAGGGCGCCGCCGTGCGCCTCGCCGAGCGCCTGCTGGTTTCGGCCAAGCTGCTGTCGGACTACTCCGGGAGCGAGGAGCGACCGCTCGGGTTCTCGATCGGCATGGCCACATACGACGCCAAGAGCGGCGAGGACATGGATTCCCTGGTCGCCCGCGGCGACGAGGCAATGTACGTCAGCAAGAAGGGAGGCAAGGGGCGCTACCACGTAGCGCCGCCTGCCAAGACGCGTTGATGAGCCTGATCGACCGCATTCTCGGCCGCAAGCCCGGCACCAAGCTCGCCTTCGAAGAGGCGAAGCAGCTCGTCCGTCATGATGATCCGAACGTTCGGCGCGAGCTCGCCCAGCACGGCGATCTCAAGCCGGAGCTCCTCTACTTCCTCGCCGAGGACAAGGACGCGCACGTCCGCCGCGCCATCGCCGGCAACCAGGCGACGCCACGTCAGGCCGACCTCATGCTTGCACGCGATGCGGATGCGGCGGTCCGGACCGGCGTCGTCGAGAAGATCGCGACCGTGATGCCGATGATCGGCAAGACCGAGAAGGGCCGCGCGCGGGAGGCGACGGCGGAAGTTCTGGCCGTCCTGGCGCAGGATCAGGTGGTCCGCATCCGAGAAATCCTCGCCGACACGCTGAAGGATCTTGCGATCGCGCCGCCAGAGGTCGTGCGCCGGCTCGCGATCGACGAATCCCTGACCGTGTCGTTGCCGGTCCTCCAGCATTCACCGGTTCTCACGGACGACGACCTCGTCTCGATCGTCGGATCGACCCAGGCGGACGAGCGGTTGCAGGCGATCGCCAAGCGACCGGCGGTGTCGGCCAGGGTCGCCGATGCGGTCGCGGCGACAGGAAGCGAAGGCGCGGTCGCCGCCCTTCTCGGCAATACCTCGGCGCAGATCCGCGAGGAGACGCTGGATCGCCTGATCGAACAGGCGCCGGCCCGGCCAGCGTGGCACGGCCCTCTCGTGCAGCGTCCGCAGCTGCCGGCGCGGGCGATGGTTCGGCTCGCGACGTTCGTCGCCAAGTCGCTGGTCGAGGAACTGAAGCGCCGCTCCGATCTCGACCCGGCCGCCGCGAGCGCAGTCAACCAGGTGATGGAGAAGCGGATCGCCAGCGATCCGACCTGGGCGTCCGAAAACCGGGTGCCCGAGCCGATCGTCGCCCACGAGGTCGGCGAGTCGATGCTCGAGCGCGAGCACCGGCGCGCGAGCCTGCTGAAGGCACAGGGCGAATTGCACGACGATCTTGTCTCGCGCGCCATCGCCGCCGGTCAGCGCCCCTTTGTGGTCGCGGCGCTATCGGCGGCGAGCGGGCTTTCACCCCGCCAGGTCGAGGACATCATCGCGTCGAAGAACGCGAAGGCGGTGGTGGCGCTGGTATGGAAGGGCGGCTTCAAGATGGACCTCGCCTATCAGACGCAGGTTCGCTTCGCCGCGATCCTGCCGCGGGCGGCCGTCGACCCTGCCGACGACGGCGGATATCCGATGAGCCCGGACGAGCTGTCCTGGCAGCTCGAGGGCTTCGCGGAGAAGTGACCGCCGCCCGGAATCCTGCGGCGCTCACCGAGGCAATTGCGGCGAACACCGCCCTTTTTTCGCCGTCTTTCCCCGCAGAATGGCTATCGAAGCGGACATCCTCCCGTCCGGTTCAGCTTCGACGGCCCGATGAACCTCCCCCGGCATCGCACCGTCGGATCCCGACGCGGCGCCACCCCCTGGCGCCGCGTCTTTATTTGGGGCCGGAATGAGCGCGCTCCTCGAAGCCGAGGAACTCGTCGGCGGACGCGGCGGCCAACGGCTGTTCGGCCCGCTGGACTCGGCCGTCTCCCCCGGCGACGCACTCGTGGTCCGCGGCCCGAATGGCGCCGGCAAGTCCACTCTGCTTCGAACACTCGCAGGCCTGCTCCCGCCGCTGGGCGGCGTCGTGCGCGCAAATGCCGCGCTCCGCTACCTCGGCCATCACGATGCGGTGAAGCCGGCGTTGACCGTGGCCGAGAACCTCGTCTTCTGGCGCCGGTTCAACGGAACGGGCACCTCCGAGGCCGCGCTGGCGGCGGTCGGCCTCGATCGCCTGTCGGCGATGCCGGCACGCTATCTCTCCGCCGGGCAGCGGCGCCGCCTGGCCCTCGCCCGCACGCTGGACCCTGCGGCGAAGATCTGGCTTCTGGACGAGCCTACCAACGGCCTGGACGCCGCCTCCATCGCGACTCTCGAAACGACGCTCGCGCGTCACAGGGCGGCCGGCGGCGCGGTCGTCGCCGCAACCCACGCGGCGATTGATCTGCCTCAAGCCCGGCTTCTGGAGTTGGGACTAACGTGACCGCCTTTCTCGCTCTGGTCCGCAGGGATCTCTCGCTCTCTGCCCGTCAGGCGGCAGATGCTTTGGTCGCGGTCATGTTCGCGGTGCTGGTGGTGGTCCTGTTTCCATTCGGCGTCGGCCCGGAAGCCGACATCCTGGCGCGGGTATCCGCCGGCGTCGTCTGGGTCGCGGCGCTGCTCGCGGCGATGCTGTCGCTCGACCGCCTGTTCCAGGCGGATCACGACGACGGGTCCCTCGAGCAGCTCGCCCTCGGCCCGCTGCCGCTGTGGGCGGTGGCGCTGGCCAAGGCGGTCGCGCATTGGCTGGTGACGGGCGTGCCGCTGATCGTGGCGACACCGGCGCTCGCCCTGATGCTCCAGATGCCGACATACGGCCTCATGACGCTCGTGTGGACGATGGCTCTCGGTACGCCTGCGCTCAGCCTGCTCGGCATGATCGGCGCGGCCCTGGTGCTGGGCGCCCGCCGCGGCGGCGTCCTGGTGGCATTTCTCGTGCTGCCGCTCGCTATCCCGGTGCTGATACTGGGTTCGGCCGCAACCGAGGCCGCATTGACGGCTCAGGACGCGGGTCCGCACCTGATGCTGCTCGGCGCCTTTCTCCTGGGCTCGCTGGCGCTGGCTCCCGCCGCAGCCGCGGCTGCCCTCCGTCACGCCGTCGGCTGATGGTATGATCCCACGATGACCGGAAGCCTCCACCGCTTCGCCAATCCGGCGCGCTTCCAGCGGCTCGCCCGCGCCGTGCTGCCCTGGTGCGCCGGGACCTCGGTGATCCTGTTCGCCGTCGGGCTCTACCTTGCCCTGGTCGCTTCGCCGCCCGACTACCAGCAGGGCGAGACCGTGCGCATCATGTACGTGCACGTGCCCGCTGCCTGGATGGCGCTCGGCGCCTACACGACGATGGCGCTGGCCTCGGCGGTCGCGCTGATCTGGCGTCATCGGCTCGGCGACCTGATCGCCCAGTCGGCGGCGCCGATCGGGGCTGGCTTCACCGTCATCGCGCTCGTGACCGGCATGCTCTGGGGCCAGCCGATGTGGGGGACCTTCTGGGTCTGGGATGCCCGGCTTACATCCGTGCTGGTCCTGCTGTTCCTCTACCTGGGATACATCGCGCTGGTGAACGCCTTCGACGATCCGGAGCGCGGCGCGAAGGCAGGCGCGATCCTGGCGCTGGTCGGCTGGATCAACGTCCCGATCGTCAAGTTCTCGGTCGATTGGTGGAACACGCTGCACCAGCCGGCATCGATCAGCCGCTTCGCCCGGCCGGCGCTCGACCCCAGCATCATGACGCCCCTCCTGGTGATGGCGGCCGCCTATGCGATGCTGTTCGCGACGCTGCTCTTGCTGCGCACGCGGGCGGCGATCGTCGAACATCGCCTGCGGACGCTGGCGATGGCTCGTGCGCGGGGCTGACGCGATGCGCGACTTCATCGACATGGGCGGCTATGCCGCATTCGTCTGGCCGGCCTACGGCCTAACCCTCCTGGTGCTGGCGCTGCTCGTCGTCGACTCGGTCGGCAGGCTGAAGCGCCGCCTGGCCGAGCTGGCGCAGGCCGAGGAGAGCGAGGAATGACCCGCAAACGCCGGCGCCTGATCGCTGTCTCGGCCGGGATGCTGCTTCTCGCCGCCGCGACCGGGCTCGTGCTCAACGCCTTCCGCGACAGTCTCGTCTTTTTCTATGGACCGAGCGAGGCGCTGGCCAAAGACATCGGTCCGGATCGCAGGTTCCGGCTCGGCGGACTGGTCGAGGAAGGAAGCCTCGGCAAGGCCGGCGACGGCATCACCGTCACCTTCAAGGTCACCGACGGCGCCGCCGCGATCCCGGTCCGATATGCCGGCATCCTCCCGGACCTGTTCCGCGAGGGTCAGGGCGTCATCGCCGAGGGCCGGCTGCTGCAGGGAACCTTCGAGGCCCGCAGCGTGCTCGCCAAGCACGACGAGAAATACATGCCCCCCGAAGTGGTCGAGGCGCTGAAGAAGTCCGGCCAGTGGCAGGAGGAGAAGAAGCCGTGATCGCCGAGCTCGGCCAGTTCGCGCTGGGTCTCGCCCTCGTGGTCGCGATCGCGCAGGCGACGATCCCCCTGATCGGCGCGGCGCGCGGCGACGCGGCGCTGACCGCTTTCGCCAAGCCTGCGGCCTTCGTACAGCTCTTCTGCATCGCCTTCGCCTTCGCGGCCCTCACCTATGCCTACGTCACCTTCGACTTCTCGGTAGTGAACGTCGCGCGCAACTCGCACTCGACGCAGCCGCTCCTCTATCGCCTCTCCGGCGTCTGGGGGAACCACGAAGGCTCGATGGTCCTCTGGGTGCTGATCCTGGCGATCATGAGCGCCGCGGTCGCGTCATTCGGAGCCAATCTGCCCGAGAGCCTGCGCGCCCGCGTGCTCGCGGTGCAGGGAATGATCGGTGCCGCGTTCCTCGCCTTCATCCTCTTCACCTCCAATCCGTTCACGCGCCAGTTCCCGCCGCCGATCGACGGTCGGGAGTTGAATCCCCTGCTTCAGGACCCCGGCCTCGCCTTTCATCCCCCCTGGCTGTATCTCGGATATGTCGGCTTCTCGGTCGCCTTCTCCTTCGCCGTCGCCGCCCTGATCGAAGGCAAGGTCGATCCGGCCTGGGCCCGGTGGGTCCGGCCGTGGACGCTGTTCGCCTGGATGTCGCTCACCATCGGCATCGCGCTCGGAAGCTGGTGGGCCTACTACGAGCTCGGCTGGGGCGGCTGGTGGTTCTGGGATCCGGTCGAGAACGCCTCGTTCATGCCGTGGCTGATCGGCGCCGCGCTGCTGCATTCGGCGGTCGTGGTCGAGAAGCGCGACGCGCTCAAGAGCTGGACCATCCTGCTGGCGCTGATCGCCTTCTCCTTCAGCCTGATCGGCACCTTCCTGGTGCGTTCGGGCGTGCTGACGTCGGTGCATGCGTTCGCAGTCGACCCGGCCCGCGGCGTCTTCATCCTGATGATCCTGCTCGCCGCGATCGGCGGCTCGCTGGCGCTGTTCGCCTGGCGGGCGCCGAGCCTGAAGGCCGGTGGCTTGTTCCAGCCGCTGAGCCGCGAAGGCGCGCTGGTGCTGAACAACCTGCTGCTGGCGACAGGTGCCGCGACCGTGCTTCTGGGCACGCTCTATCCGCTGTTCCTCGACGTTCTCGATGCCGGCAAGGTTTCGGTAGGGCCGCCCTACTTCAACGCCACCTTCGTGCCGCTGATGGTGCCGCTGGTGATCGCGATGGGCATTGGCCCGCTGCTTTCCTGGAAGCGCGCCGACCTTGGGGGCGCGCTGTCGCGCCTGGTCCTTGCGGCGATCGCCACGATCGCGGTGATCGCTGTCGTCCTCTATGCCTCCGGCGGCTCCGGCCTCTTTGCCGCGGCAGGCCTCGGGCTCGCCTGCTGGCTGTTCGCTTCGACGGTGATCGAGTTCGTCGATCGCATCCGGCTTTTCCGCGCGCCCTTGTCCGAGACGATCGATCGCCTGCGCCACCTGCCTCGCTCGGCCTTCGGCATGACCGTCGCGCATGCCGGCCTCGCCATCGCGATCGCCGGCATGACGGCCTCGACACTGTTCCAGCAGGAGCAGATCCTGGCGATGCGGCCGGGCGAAACCGTGTCGATGCGGGGATACGACCTCCGCTTCGACGGCGTCGCCGAAGTATCCGGGCCCAACTATCGCGCCGAGCGCGCGCGCTTCACCGTAACCTCGGGCGGTTCGCCGGTCGTCACGCTGTTCCCCGAACGCCGCTTCTATCCGGTGCAGCGCCAGCAGACGACCGAGGCCGCGATCCACACCACGGGCTTCGCCGACCTCTACGTCGTCGTCGGAGATTCCGACGGCAAAGGCGCCTGGGCCGTCCGGATCTACCACAACCCGCTGGTGCCCTGGATCTGGGCCGGTTGCATCGTCATGGCGCTTGGCGGCGCGCTGTCGCTGGCCGACCGCCGGCTCCGGGTCGGCGCGCCGAAGCGGCGTCTGGCACCGGCCGAGTAACATGCGCTGGATCTTCCTCGCACCGCTCGCCTTGTTCGCGGTGGTCGCCGGCTACTTCGCCGTCGGTCTGACCCGCGACCCCTCGACGCTGCCCTCGGCGCTCCTCGACAAGCCGGCGCCCGAATTCGCCCTCCCGCCGCTCGTCGACGGCAAGCCCGGCCTCGCCACCGCCGACCTCAAGGGCGCGCCGGCCCTGGTCAACGTCTGGGCATCGTGGTGCGTCCCCTGCCGTGCCGAGCATCCGGTCCTGTCCCGGCTCGCGCAGGAAGTTCCGGTCTACGGGTTCAACTACAAGGATAAGCCCGACGACGCGAAGCGTTTCCTGGCAGAGCTCGGCGATCCGTATCGCCGCATCGGAACCGACGCGTCGGGACGCGCCGGAATCGACTGGGGAGTCTATGGCGTGCCCGAGACCTTCGTCGTCGACGGCAATGGCCGCATCCGTCATCGCCATGTCGGGCCGCTGACCGACAGGGTCGTCGCCGAAACGATCCGTCCGCTGATGAAGAGCCTCGCGCGATGAGCCGCCTGCTCATGGCGCTGCTGCTCGCAGTGATGGCCCTGCCCGCGCTCGCGGTGCGTCCCGACGAGATCCTGCCAGATGCGGCGCTCGAGGCCCGTGCCCGCGCGCTCGGCCGGGATCTCCGCTGCCTCGTCTGCCAGAACCAATCGATCGACGACTCCGATGCCGACCTCGCCCGCGACCTGCGCCGGCTGGTGCGCGAGCGCCTGGTCGCCGGCGATTCCGACGCGCAGATCCGCACCTTCCTCGTCGACCGCTATGGCGACTTCGTGCGCCTCGATCCACCCCTGAAGGCATCGACGATGGTCCTCTGGTTCGGCCCGCCGCTGGTGCTGGCGCTCGGGCTTGCGGGAATCATCGTCTTCATCCGGCGCCGGGAGGCGGAGTCGCCCGAAGGCCTCGACCCGATCGAGCGCGCCCGGCTCGAGCGCGTGCTCGCCGAGGATGACCGCCGATGACGTTCTGGCTGATCGTGATCCTGGGCGTCGCGATCGCGGCGGTCGCGCTGATCCATCCGCTGGTCCGGCGCGCGCGGGAGTCCGCACCGGAAGCGACGCGTGGCCTCGCCATCTATCGCGACCAGCTGGCCGAGGTCGGCCGGGACCGGGAAGCGGGCCTCATCACCGAGGCAGAGTCGGACGCGGCCCGGTCCGAGATCGAGCGGCGCATCCTGAAGGCCGCCGACGAGCCGACGGGCGGGACCGCAACCGAGCCCGGCATGCGGCAATTCCTCGCCGGTCTGCTGCTCGGCGCGGTTCCGGCGACCGCCGTCGCCCTCTATCTCGTGGTCGGCACGCCGTCGGCGCCGAGCCAGATGGAGCTCACCTCCGCGCATGAATCGATGTCGGCCGACCAGCTCGCCGACCTCGCCCGCATGCAGGTCGCGCAGGACCGCCTGCTGGAGGCGGCGGACAGTTACGCTCGCGCCGCTGCCAAGGCTCCGCAGCGCGCGGACCTCCGCTCCCTGCTCGGCGAAACCCGTGTCGCGGCCTCCGACGGACGGGTCTCGGATCTCGCGCGTACCGCCTTCCGCGAGGCGATCGGCCTCGATCCGCGCGAGCCGCGCGCCCGCTTCTATCTTGGCCTCGCTCGCGCCCAGGACGGCGACCTCAAGGGCGCCATCGACGACTGGCTGGCGCTCGAAGCCGAGTCTCCGGCGGATGCCGCCTGGCGGCCGATGCTGGCCGAGCGCCTCAAGCTGGCGGCCGCGGATGCCGGCATCGATCTCGAAGCCCGCCGCGCCGAGACCGCGCCGCGTGGCCCGACCGCCGCCGACATCGCCGCGGCTCAACAGATGTCCCCGGGCGATCGCCAGCAGATGGTGCGCGGGATGGTCGACGGCCTCGCGGCCAGGCTCGCCGACAATCCCGGCGACGTCGAGGGCTGGCTCAGGCTCGCCCGCGCCCGCCGCGTCCTCGGCGAGGAGGACGCCGCGACGGAGGCGCTTCGCCGCGCGACCGAGGCGGCGCCGACCCGGGTCGACGTGCTGGTCGAATATGCTCGGGCGCTGCATCCGCCGGGGACTTCGCCCGAGACCGTCTCGCCGGACTTCGTCGCGCTGATGCGCCGGATCCTGGCGCTCGAGCCGAACAATCCGGAAGCGCTGTTCTTCGTCGGCGAGGCGGAAGTGCGGGCGGGCAACAAGACCGAAGCGAGGGCTCTCTGGGGCCGGCTGCTCGCCCGCGTCGACCCGAAGGAGCCGCTGCACAAGATGATCGACGAGCGGATCAAGGCACTCGATTGAACCGCGCCGGCCGGCCCTGTCACCGGCCGGTTCATGAATTCCCGGCCGGCCCTTGCATCGGGATTTTCCAGCCGCCACGCTTTCCCGGACGACCTCGCAATACCGCGCCACCGGGAGAGAACGCATGACCAGCACCAAGCGACGCCTCGTCTCAATGCTGTGCGGCTCGGCTGCCGTCGCCGCGATGGCGCTGGCGCCTTCGGCCTCGGCACAGGAGCCGCTGCGTATCATCCCGCATGCCGACCTCAAGGTGCTCGATCCCCTGCAGATCGCAGCAGCCGTCACCAAGATGCATGCGCTCGCGGTCTACGAGACGCTCTATGCGCAGGACGAGCAGCTGCAGCCGAAGCCGATGATGGTCGAGAGCACCGAGGTCTCGGCCGACGGCCTCACCTACCGGATCAAGCTGCGTCCCGGGCTCAAGTTCCATGACGGTCAGGCCGTTACCTCCGCCGACGTGATCCCGTCGATCAAGCGCTGGATGGCCCGCGACTTCGTCGCCAAGAAGCTCGGCGAGTTCACCGCCGGCATTGACGCCGACGGAGACAACACGATCGTCATCAAGCTCAAGGAGCCGTATGGCCTCGTCGAGTACTCGCTGTCGACCGCATCCGCAATCGTGCCGGTAATCATGCGGGCGAAGGAAGCGTCGACCGATCCGTTCACCGCCGTCACCGACGTCGTCGGGTCCGGGCCCTACAAGTTCGAGCGCGGCGAATACGTGCCCGGATCGCGCGTCGTCTATACGAAGAACGCCGCCTACCAGCCACGCGGCGAAGCGTCTAGCGGGCTCGCCGGCGCGCGCTCGGTGAAGATCGACCGCGTTGAGTGGAAGGTGATCCCCGATGCCGCCACGTCCGCCGCCGCGATCGGTGCCGGCGAAGTCGACATCTGGGACGGCCCGACGCTCGACCTGCTGCCGACGTTGGAGAAGAACCCGCAGATCCAGTTCGTGAAGGTGCAGCAGCTCGGCAACTTCGCCTATGTGCGGCCGAACCACCTCTATCCGCCCTTCAACGACGTCCGCGCCCGCCAGGCGCTGGCGCTCGCCATGGACCAGAACGAGCACATGTCGGCCGCGATCGGCGACAAGCGGTGGTGGGAGCCCTGCACCGCCTACTTCATCTGCCGTTCGGCCTACGGCGTCGACGCCGGTGCCGAAGGCTACCGCCAGCAGAACATCTCGCGCGCCAAGCAGCTGCTCGCCGAGTCGGGATACAAGGGCGAGAAGGTGGTGATGCTCGGCACCACCGAGATCCCGCTGGTCAATGCCATGACACAGGTCGCCGCCCAGCAGATGAAGGCGATCGGCATCAACGTCGACCTGCAGATGATGGACTGGAGCGGCATGATCGGCCGCTTCGGCAAGAAGGACGCGCCGGACCAGGGCGGCTGGAACGTCTTCGCCGCCTACGGCACCAGCGTGATCTGGTACCACCCGCTGACCAATAGCGGCATGAACACCGCCTGCGACCGCTCCAACTGGGCCGGCTGGCCCTGCGACGAGCAGGCGACCAAGCTGCTCGACCAGTTCCTCCGCGCCCGCGGCGAGGAGGCACAGAAGGCGGCGGTAACGGCGCTCCACAAGCGCCTCGCCGAAGTCGTGCCGCTGGTGCTCGGCGGCCAGTGGTATCCGCCGACCGTCGCGAGAAAGAACATCGGCGGCATCCTGCCGACCAACTTCCTGGTGCCCTGGAACATCACCAAGGGCTGATCATGCTGGATGATCATGCGCTCGACGTCCTGTTCAGGACGGCGCGCACGTACAATGTGTTCTCGGGTCCCGTCACCGACGAGGACCTGAGACGCATCTACGACCTGATGAAATGGGGACCGACGACGGCCAACTCATGCCCGGCCCGCTTCGTCTTCGTGCGCTCGGCCGAGGCCAAGAAGAAGCTGGAGCCGGCGTTGAGCGAGGGCAACCGGGCAAAGACGATGGCGGCGCCGGTGACCGCCATCATCGCCTACGACACCCGCTTCTATGACCTGCTGCCCAAGCTCTTTCCGCACGACCAGACGGCACGCAGCTGGTTCGCGGGCGAAGCCAAGGAAAGGGCGACGGCCATGGCCGCGCTCCGCAACGGCTCGCTGCAGGGTGCCTACTTCATGCTGGCGGCGCGGGCCGCCGGCTTCGACTGCGGCCCCATGAGCGGCTTCGACAATGCCAAAGTCGACGCCGCCTTCTTCCCCGACGGGCGCTGGAAGTCGAACTTCCTCTGCAACATCGGCCGCGGCGATCCGGCGAGCCTGTTCCCGCGCAACCCGCGCCTCGCCTTCGACGAAGCCTGTCGAATCGACTGAGGGCGGATCGACTAGGCTCGCGTAAGCCGCTCGGCTTCGCGGAGATCGACCGCCACCAGCTGAGAGATGCCGCGCTCGACCATGGTGACGCCGTAGAGGCGGTCCATGCGCGACATCGTCATCCGATGGTGCGTGATCACCAGGAAGCGCGTCCCGGTCGACTTGGCGATGTCTTCCAGCAGCGTGCAGAAGCGGTCGACGTTGGAGTCGTCGAGGGCCGCGTCAGCCTCGTCCAGCACGCAGATCGGCGCCGGATTCGTCAGGAAGACCGCGAACAAGAGCGACAGTGCGGTCAGCGTCGTCTCGCCGCCCGACATCAGCGACAGCACCTGCAGCTTGGTGCCGGGCGGGCTCGCCATGATCTCGAGACCCGCCTCGAGCGGATCCTCGGAGTCGGTCAGCTTGAGGAAGGCGCGCCCGCCGCCGAAGAGGCGGGTGAACAGCTCGCTGAAATGCGCGTTCACCTTGTCGAACGAGGCCAGCAGCCGCTCGCGACCCTCGCGGTTGAGCTCGCCGATGCCGTGACGGAGACGGGCGATCGCCTGAACGAGGTCGGCGCGCTCGTTCTTGAGACCGGCGATCTGCTCGTCGAGCTCGCGCATCTCCTCCTCGGCACGGAGGTTGACCGGGCCGATCTGCTCGCGCTCGCGCACAAGGCGCTGCTCCTTGTTCGCGAGCTCGTCCTCAGGCGCCGGCGACTCCCCTTCCTTGAGATCGGCCTGCTCGAGCGCCTGCTCGGGCTCGCATTCGAGCTTCTCGCGAATCGACTGGACCAGCCGCTGGACGGTGTCCTCGGCCTGCGCGACGGCGCCCTCGGCCCGAACCCGCGCCTCGCGCTTCTCGGCGAGATCGCGCTCGGCCTGCTTCAGGTGACGGTCGGCATCGGTCAGCGCAGTCTCGGCTTCGACGACCCTGTCGCCGGCCTCGCGGCGGGCGGCATCGGCCTTCTGGATGTCGTCGAGGGCCCGGGCACGCGCTTCCTGCAGCTCGGCCGGCCGCGTCGCCAGCCGCTCGATCTCGGATGCCACCGCCTGGGCGCGTTCCTGCAGCGCCGCAACCCGCGCCTCGGCGCCGGAGACGCGCTGCTCCCACGACTGCCGCTCCTGCCCGATCTGCTCGATCCGGCGGCGGCGGGCGTCGATCTCGGCGACCAGGCGGTCGCGGGCGCCGCGCACCTCGATCAGCTTGGCCCGCGCCTCGGCCACTTCCGCGCGACGCTGGGTCAGCGTCTGGCGCGCGGCGTCGAGATCGCCGAGCTGCTCGAGTTCCTCGCGGCCGGATTCGAGCGCGGTTTCGCTCTCGATCCGATCGGCGACGAGGCGCTGCGAGCGCTCCTCCAGAGCCGAGAGACGGGCGGTGACGGCGGCGAGGCGTTGGCGCAGGGCAGCCTCGGCACGACGGGCCTCGCCGACCCGGGCCAGGCTCTGGCGCGCGGCCTCGCGGGCCTCGCGGTCGTTGCGCTGCGCGATCTCGGCGGCGGTCTTCGCCGCACCCAGCGCGGTCGCGGCTTCCGCTCGCTCCGCGTCGATGCGGGCGCGCTCCACTTCGAGCTCTGTCAGGCGGTTCCGCTGCTTCAGGCGGACGGCCGCCGCGGTCGGCGCGCCGGTCGCGACCAGGAACCCGTCCCAGCGCCAGAGGCCGCCGTCGCGGCTGGTCAGCCGCTGGCCGGCCTTGAGCAGCGGCAGCAGGCGCGCGGCCTCCGACACATCGGCGACGATGCCGATCTGCGAGAGACGCCGCGCCAGCGCCGCCGGCGCCCGCACATGGGCCGAGAGCGGGACGATGCCGTCGGGCAGCGACGGGGCCGCATCCAGCGGCGGCAGCTCGGTCCAGCGCATCGGACCTTCGGCTGCGATCGGCGCGGTCAGGTCGTCGCCGAGCGCCGCGCCCAGCGCCGCTTCGAAACCCGGATCGACCTGGAGCGCGTCGACCGCCGGGGGCAGATCGCCGGCAGCGCCGGAGGCCAGCAGTTCGGAGAGCGCCGACATCTCGGCGGTGATCCGCGCGAGGCCGGACTCGATCCCCTGCAGCGTCTCGCGGCGACGGGCTTCGTCTGAGGTCGCCGATTGGCGCTGCTCCTCGGCGCGCTCGGCGGCGACGCGGTCGGCTTCGGCCTTGGCCTCCGCTTCCTGGACCGTGTCGAGGGCGAGCGAGAGCTGGCGTTCGCTGCCGGCCTCTTCCTCGAGCCGGGCCTTCTCGGCGGCGACCTGCTCGATCTCCTGGCGGATGCGATTGAGACGCTGGTCGAGCTCGCGAGTCTGGCGTTCGAGCTGCGACTGGCGCGCCTCGGCGGCGGCCTGCGCCTGGCTGCGCTCGGCGACGAAGGCCTCGCCGGCCTCGCTGACCGCGGCGGCGTTCTGGACATGGGCCTCGGCCTCGGCCTTGGCCTCGCCTTCGCCGGCCTGCTCGGCCTCGAGCATCGCGCGCAGCTCGTCGAGCCGCGAAAGGCTCGTCCGCGCGTCATCGACCAGCGACTGCTCGCGGCCCATGTCGGTCGCGATCTCGCCGCGACGGGTCTCGGCTTCCTGGCGCGCCTCGGCGACGCGGCGTTCCTCCGCCGCGACCTCGGCCTCGGTACGGCGCGCCTGGTCGAGAAGCTGGATGGTCTCGGCCTCGGCCTGGCGAAGCGGCGGCAGGCCCGCGGCGATCTCGGCCTGGCGGGTGGCGGCCTCGGCGGCGACGCCGGTGAGCGCGCCGACGTCGCGCTCGGATTCGGCGAAGGCGTGCTCGGCAGCCTGCTTCAGCAGCATGACCTTCTGCCAGCGCACATGCGCCAGCTGGGCCTCGATCTTGCGCAGCTGCTCGCCGATGTTGCGGTAGCGGCTCGCCTGTCGCGCCTGGCGCTTGAGACCGTGCAGCTGGCCGTCGAGCGCGATCAGCACGTCTTCGAGGCGAGCCAGGTTCTGCTCCGCCGCGCGAAGGCGAAGCTCCGCCTCGTGGCGCCGCGAATGCAGGCCCGAGATGCCCGCGGCCTCTTCGAGCAGCAGGCGGCGGTCTGCCGGCTTCGCATTGACGAGCTGCGTGATGCGGCCCTGGCTCACCAGCGCCGCCGAATGCGCGCCCGTCGCCGCGTCGGCAAACAGCGTCTGCACGTCTCGGGCGCGGACTTCCTTGCCGTTGACGCGATAGACCGAGCCGTGGCCGCGTTCGATGCGGCGACTGATCTCAAGCTGGTCGGCGTCGTTGAAAAGCGCCGGCGCCTTCTTTGCCTGGTTGTCGAGCAGCAGCCCGACCTCGGCGAGGTTGCGCGTCGGCCGCGAGGACGTGCCCTTGAAGATGACGTCGTCCATCTCGTCGCCGCGCATCTGGCGGGCCGAGGTCTCGCCCATCACCCACTTGAGCGCTTCGACGAGGTTAGACTTGCCGCAGCCGTTGGGTCCGACGACGCCGGTCAGGCCGTCTTGAATCGGAACTTCGGTCTGGTCGACGAAGGACTTGAAGCCGGAAAGCCGGAGGCTGACGAACTGCAATGATTTAAGCCTTGAACGAAGGAACGGGAGCGAAAGCGGTCACGCGCCGCCCGGGAGCGACTTCAGCAGCTTGTCGAACTCCTCGAACGGCTGCGCGCCGCTGATCTTCTTGCCGCCGATCAGGAAGGTCGGGGTCGAGTCGACGCCCTGCTTCTCGCCGTCGAGGCGGATCTGGACGATCGAGTCCATCAGCTTGGTGTCCTTGAAGCAGGCATCCACCGTCGCCTGGCTCATGCCGGCGAGCTTGCCGATGTTGCCGATCGCGGCCAGCGGATCCTTGGCGCGGCTCCACGTCTCCTGCTGCTGAAACAGCGTGTCGAGCACCGCGAAGTAGCGCTCCTGCGGGGCGCAGCGGGCGAGAGCAGCGGCGCGGAGCGCCAGGCCATCGAAGGGGAAGTCGCGGAAGACCAGCTTCGCCTTGCCGGTGTCGATGTAGGCGGCCTTGATCTTGGGCAGCGTCTCCTTGTGGAAGCGCGCGCAATGCGGGCACGTCAGCGAGGCGTACTCGGTGATCGTGATCGGCGCGTCGGCCTTGCCGATGACGCGCTCGGCCAGCGCTTTCTCGAGCGAAATCTCTTGGCCGAACGCCACACCGGGAGCGGCGACGGCGGCAGCGGCGGCAACGAGGAAAGACCGGCGTAACAAGGCTGAAATTCCTTCCGAAAATCCGCGTCTCTCAGACGGGCCGGCACTATAGGACCCGGCATCCGGGCACGAAAGCCGGTGTGTTAAGCCTTTGGCTCTTCTGTCAGAATCGCGCGACCCAAGCGGGCCAGCGCGTCCTTGAGTCGAGGGTCGCCGATTCTCTCGACAGATTCGGCGAGTCGCATTTCCGCGGCCGCGCCGAGCGGACGCGGGCGCCGCCGAGGCTTGGTCATTTCAGCCGGCAAGCCCTGAATCAGCTTCAGACGCGAAACCGCCGCATGGCCGAAATGCGAATTGATGCGTTCGACCAGGACCGGCTCCAGGTGCTGGAGTTCGAGCGCGAAGGCGCCGGCGACCCGGACATGCAGGACGCCCCCGTCCCGTCCCCGGCTCCGCGCCAGACGGTCCGGCAACGTGTGTCGCGCCAGCGTGTCGCCGACGATCCCCGCCCAATCCATGAGGATGCGGGCCTCGGCGAAGCCGCGCCTGGCGATCGCGCCCTTGGTCGCCGCCGGCAGCGAGGCGCCGACGGACCGCATGCCGCCGCGACGGGGAGCGTCTTCCTGGCTCATGCCCCTATATTAGCGCGGCGATGGACCCGACCGCGATCCACCTGGCCCTGCTCGACTGGTACGACCGGCACCGGCGCGACCTTCCGTGGCGCGCGAGACCCGGCGAGAGCATCGATCCCTATCGGGTCTGGCTCAGCGAGATCATGCTGCAGCAGACGACGGTGAAGACCGTTGCCCCCTACTTCCTCGACTTCCTGCAGCGCTGGCCGACGGTCGCCGACCTGGCGGCGGCCGACCGCGACGACGTGCTGCGCGCCTGGGCCGGGCTCGGCTACTACGCCCGCGCCCGCAACCTGCACGCCTGCGCCAAGGCGGTCGCCGCGCGGCCGGATGGCACCTTCCCGACGACCGAGGCGGAGCTGCTGGAGCTGCCCGGGGTCGGCCCCTACACCGCCGCCGCGATCGCCGCGATCGCCTTCGATCGTGCGGCGATGCCGGTCGACGGGAACATCGAGCGGGTCGTCGCGCGACTCTTCGCGGTCGAGGAGCCGCTGCCGCGCTCGAAGAAGCGCCTCGCCGAGGTGGCGCGCGGACTGACACCGAAGATGCGCGCGGGAGATTTCGCCCAGGCGATGATGGACCTGGGCGCCACGATCTGCACGCCGACGAAGCCGCGCTGCTTCCTCTGCCCGCTCGCCGATCCCTGCCGGGCACGCGCGCGCGGCATCGCCGAGAAGCTGCCGGCACGGGACGCGAAGGCCGAGCGTCCGACGCGACGCGGCATCGTCTACTTCGCCACGCGACCCGACGGCTCCGTGCTGCTGCGCCGGCGCCCCGACGAAGGCCTGCTCGGCGGCATGACCGAGCTTCCCACCACGGAGTGGCGCACCGACCCTTACGCGATCGACGAGACGATGGCACTGGCGCCGGCGCCGGCTCCCTGGCGGGCGCTGCCGGGCATGGTGCGGCACACCTTCACGCATTTCCACCTTGAGCTGACCGTGATGACCGCGCGCATCGCCGAGCCCAAGGGGCTCGACGGGTTCTGGGTCGCGGTCGAGATGCTCGGCGGCGAGGCGCTTCCGTCGGTGATGCGGAAGGCGGTCGCGCACGTCCTGAAAGCGACCGCCAAAGGCTAGGGCCGCAATGGCCGGCTAGTGGCGGAAATGGCGCTTGCCGGTGAAGACCATCGCCATGTTGCGCTCGTCGGCGGCGGCGATGATCTCGTCGTCGCGCTTCGAGCCGCCGGGCTGGATGACGGCGGTGGCGCCTGCCTCGGCGCAGGCGATGAGGCCATCGGGGAACGGGAAGAACGCGTCCGAGCCGACCACCGAACCGATGGCTCGGCTTTCCTTCTCGCCGGCCGCCTCCGCCATCTCCTTCGCCTTCATGCCGGCAAGGCGCGCGGAGTCGACGCGGCTCATCTGGCCGGCCCCGACACCGGCGGTGCGTCCGTCGCGCGCGAGCACGATGGCATTCGACTTCACGTGCTTGCAGACGGTGAAGGCGAAGAGGAGATCGGCCATCTCCTTCGCGGTCGGCGCGCGCCTGGTCACGACCTTCACGTCGCTAGCGGCAGTGAAGCCGACATCGCGGCTCTGAACCAGCAGACCGCCGGCCAGCGACTTGACCAACAGGCCCGGCTGGCGCGGATCGGGAACGCCGCCAGCCAGGAGCAGCCGGAGCTGGGTCTTCTTCTCGAGGCCGGCGAGCGCAGCCTTGTCGGCATCGGGCGCGATGATCACCTCGGCGAAGAGCTTGCCGATCGCCTCCACCGTCTCCGCGTCGAGCGGACGGTTGGCGGCGATGATGCCGCCGAAGGCGCTGACCGGATCGGCGGCGAAGGCACGGCGATAGGCTTCGGCCAGCGTGTCGGCGACGGCGACGCCACATGGGTTGGCGTGCTTGACGATCACGACCGCCGGCTTCTCGAACTCGGCGACGAGCTCATACGCCGCATCCGTGTCGTTGAGGTTGTTGTAGGAGAGCTCCTTCCCCTGCACCTGCCGCGCGGTCGCGACGCCCGGGCGCCTATCCGAGGTCGCGTAGAACGCCGCCTCCTGGTGCGGGTTCTCGCCGTAGCGCAGCACCTCGACGCGCTTGCCGGCGACGACGAGGCGATCGGGAAAAGCCTCCTTGCGCTCGCCCGCCATCCACGACGAGATCGCCGCGTCGTAAGAGCCGGTGCGCGCATAGGCCTGGCCGGCGAAGCGCCGGCGGAAGGCGAGCGTCGTCCGCCCGTCATGCGCGTCGAGCTCGGCCGAAAGCTCCGCATACTGCGAAGGATCCGTCATCACGACGACGGCATCGTGGTTCTTCGCCGCCGAGCGGATCATCGCCGGTCCGCCGATGTCGATGTTCTCGATGCAGTCGGCGAAGGGCTTGCCGGCGGCGACCGTCTGCTCGAACGGGTAGAGGTTCACCACGAGGATGTCGATCGGCGGAATCGCATGAGCCGTCATCTGCGCCTGGTGGTCGGCGAGATCGCGCCGGCCGAGCAGGCCGCCATGCACCTTCGGATGCAGCGTCTTCACCCGCCCGTCGAGCATCTCCGGCGATCCGGTGTAGTCGGCGACCTCGATCACCGCGAGGCCGGCATCGGCGAGCGCCTTGGCGGTGCCACCGGTCGACAGCAGCTCGACCTTGCGGGCGCTGAGCGCGCGCCCAAGCTCGACGAGGCCGGTCTTGTCGGAGACGGAGAGAAGCGCCCGCGCTGGCCGTACAAGGTCGGGGCGGACGAGATCGAGGGTCATGGGGTTTGGCTCCGCGACGTCTGGAGCGACGCTACCTACAAGCGCGGACGGCGACGGGCAAGTCAGTCCATCATCTTGTTTTCGCGATAGTACTTCTCGGCCCCGGCATGCAGCGGGATCGGCACGCCCTGCAGGGCCGATTCGAGCTGAATGCGCTTGCCGGTCGGATGCCCGTCCAGCACCGCCCGCGTCGACTTGTGCCAGAGGGCGCGGGTCAAGCCGTAGACCACATCGTCGGGCACGCGCGCCGAGGCGACCAGCAGCGCCCCGATGCCGAGCGTCGGCGTCGGCTGGTCGGCGCCGTTGTAGAGGCCGCCCGGAATCGCCGTCTCGACGAAGAACGGCGTGGTCTTTCGAAGCTCCTCGAGCTCGGCGCCCGTGATCGGCACCAGCTTGATCGGCAACCGCTCGGCGAGTTCGGCGATCTCGGGGCTCGGCGCCAAGCCGACCAGGAACAGCGCATCCAGCTTGCCCTCGACCATCTGGTCGATCGCCAGGTCGGTCTTGAGATAGGACGGCCGCATGTCGGCCTCCTTGAGGCCGAAGGCGCGGATGATCAGCTGCGCATCGACCAGGGTGCCCGACCCCGGCTCGCCCATCGCCACGCGCTTGCCCTTGAGGTCGGCGACGGTGCCGACATTGGCGTCGGCGCGCGCCACCAGGTGGATCGAGTCGCGATAGAGGTTGGCGACGGCGCGAAGCTCGCGGATGGCGCCGCCCGGCGTGTAGATGCCGGCGCCGTAATAGGCCCAGAAGGCGACGTCAGCCTGGGTGATGGCACCGTCGAGCCCGCCCTTGCCGATTGCCTCGACGTTGCCGACCGATCCAGCCGTCGACTGAGCGACGGCGATCAGGCCCGGCACGCCGCAGCTCCCGCCCTTCTCGCATTCGCGGCTGCCGGGCGGATTGGAGATCGCGCCGGCGATCAGCTCGCCGATCGGATAGGCGGTGCCGTTGGAGGGGCCGAGGCCGAGACGGAAGAAGCGGATGTCCTGGGAAAACAACGGAGCGGGCACGGCCGCCATGCCCGCGACGAGGGCCGCGAGAATGAGCATGAGCCACCCGATGGGGCTCTTCCCCCGGGTCTTTCCCGAACCAGTCATTGCGCGTCCGACGACGGTTTCGAGGACTTTAGCAGAATACGTCAGCCGCGCAGCATTCTCTGAGGCAGGAAGGTGACGATTTCGGGCCAGACCGTGATCATGACGACGGCAACGACCATCAGCAGGAACAGCGGGAGGGCGGCCCGGCCGATATAGGTGATCTGATGGCCGGTCATGCCCTGGAGGACGAACAGGTTGAAGCCGACCGGCGGCGTTATCTGGGCCATCTCGACCACGATCACGATGAAGATGCCGAACCAGACGAGGTCGATGCCCGCCTGCTGGATCATCGGGAGCACGACCGCCATGGTCAGGACGACCATGGAGATCCCGTCGAGGAAGCAACCGAGGACGATATAGAAGACCGTGAGGACGGCGATCAGGGCATAGGGCGACAGCCCCTGGGCGCTGATCCATTCGGCCAACTTGCGAGGTAGCCCGGTATAGCCCATCGCCAGGGTCAGGAAGGCGGCGCCGGCGAGGATCAGCGCGATCATGCACGAAAGCCGGGTCGCGCCGAGCAGGCTCGAGAAGAAGGTCTCGCGCGTGAGGGATCCTTGGACCGACGACAGGAGCAGCGCGCCGACCACGCCCATCGCCGCGGCCTCGGTCGCCGTCGCGATCCCGGCATAGATCGATCCCAGGACCATGACGATCAGGAAGACCGACGGGATCAGGTGGCGGCCGGCATAGATCTTGTCGATGAAGCGGGGGATGACGTCCGGCTTCGGCACCAGCGCGGGATTGAGCAGCGCCCAGATCACGACGTAGGCCATGAAGAGCGCCGACAGCATCAGCCCCGGTATCACGCCGGCGATGAACAGCTGCGCGATCGACTGATCGGCGGCGACACCGTAGACGATCATGATGATCGAAGGCGGGATCAGCAGGCCGAGCGTGCCGGCGCCGGCGAGCGTTCCGACGATAAGCTCCTCGGGATATCCGCGCTTGCGGAGCTCGGGAATCGTCATCTTGCCGATCGTCGCGCAGGTCGCAGCGGAGGAGCCCGAGATCGCGGCGAAGATCGTGCAGCCGACGATATTGGTATGCAGGAGACGTCCCGGCAGCCGTTGCATCCACGGCGAAAGCCCCAGGAACATGTTCTCGCTGAGCTTGGTGCGGAACAGGATCTCGCCCATCCAGATGAACATCGGCAGCGAGGTGAGCGTCCAGCTCGACGAGGCGCCCCAGATCGTCGTCACCATGGCGTCGCCGGCCGGCCTGACCGTGAACAGCTCCATCGCGATCCAGCCGGTCGCCATCAGACCGAGCCCGATCCAGAGACCGCCGGCCAGCACCACCAGGAGGGCGACGATCAGGAAAACGGAGATGAGGATCTGTTCCATTGCCTACTCGACATGCGCCGGTTCGTCGCCGGGCGCCGTCGCCGCCGGGTCCTTACCGCCGGCCACCTGGATCAGTTCGTCGGCCATCGCCACGAACAGCACGAAGGCACCGAACGCCATGCCGATCTGGGGAATCCAGAGCGGCGTGCGGTCGTTCGAGGCCGAGACATCGTTGAAGGCGTACGACCACCAGACCATCTTCGCCGCGTAGACGGCGAAGGCGCCGGCCAGGAGAGCGCCGACAGCCAGGCATCCCAGCTCCAGCCACCTCCGCGGCCGGCCGCTCAGCTGCTGCAGGATCAGCGTCACCCTTATGTGCTCGCCCTTGCGGAAGGTATGCGCAAGCGCGAGGAAGGATGACGCCGCCATGCAATAGCCGGCGAAGGCATCGGTGCCGCGGACGTAGAAGTCGAAGATCCCGCCGGCCACGCCGAGAAGCGTGAACAGCAGGATCAGGATCATGAACAGCCCCGCCAAGTAGGCGCAGCCGTCATAGAGGCAATCGAGCGCGGCCCGCATCCCCCGAAACCTCCCCCTGAGGCTTGGACGATCAGCCCTTGCGGAAGGCGTCGATCGCGGCCTGCCCGTCAGGTCCGGCCCGCTTCAGCCAGTCCTTCGCCAGCTCGTCGCCGATCTTCTTGAAGCCGTCCTTGAGCGCCGGGCTCGGCGCCCCGACGGTCATGCCGTTCTTCTTGAACTCTTCGAGGTAGAAGTTGGTGAGCTTCTCGCTTTCGGCCCAGCCGCGCGTCTCGGCCGCGGCCGCGGCCTTGGTGACCGCGTCGCGCGTCGCGGCGTCGAGCGAGGTCCAGGCCTTGTCGTTCACGAAGATCATGTTCTTCGGAAGCCATGCCTGCACGTCGTAGAAGAACTTCGTGAATTCCCAGAGCTTGGTGTCGTAGCCGGTGGCACCGGAAGAGATCATCGCGTTGACGCGGCCGGTGGCGAAGGCCTGGCCGAGCTCTGCCGCCTGGATGGTCGTCACCTGCATGCCCGAGAGCTCGCCCATGCGGTCGGCCGAGGCGCCGTATGAACGGAACTTGAGGCCCTTCAGGTCCTCGATCTTCTCCAGCGCCTTCGGCGAGTAGAAGCCCTGGGGCGGCCAGGCGACGGCGTAGAGCACGTGCATGCCCTGGGCGGCCAGGCGCTTCTCGGTGCCGGCGCGCGTGACCTGCCAGAGCTTCTTCGCGTCGGCGAAGGAGGTCGCGAGGAAGGGCACGTTGTCGATGCCGAAGAAAGCATCTTCGTTCTCGAGGACCACCATCAGCAGCTCGCCGATCTGCGCCTGTCCGGTCTGCACCGCGCGCTTGATCTCGGGCACCTTGAACAGCGAGGCACCCGGATGGACGGTGATCTCGAGCTTGCCGCCGGTCGCCGCCTTCACATCGTCGGCGAACTGGACGAGGTTCTTGGTGTGGAAGTTGCCCGGCGGATAGCCGGCCGGAAGGTCCCATTTGACCGTCTGGGCGGAGGCCGGACCGGCCAGAAGCACGGCCGCGGCGGCGATGGCGAGGATCGATTTCATCGGAGAAGCCCCTGTCTTTCGACCGCTTGAATGCGGCATTCGATGAAATGGTGCCCAGCTAGACAAACAGCGTCAAGCAACCATCGTCTAGAATGGCGGTTCACGGAGCCCATGCCGCTCGGAGGGACGCTTGCTCTTCTTGTATCGTCGCGATGCCGACCAAGTCCGGCAGGTCGAAGCCAGCGGCCTCCCGGCCGGGATCCCGCCGGGCACGGTCTGGATCGACATGCTGGAACCGACCCCCGAAGAGGCAGAAAGCGTCGAGCGGCTGCTCAAGATCGACGTGCCGACGCGCGAGGAGATGAAGAAGATCGAGGAGTCGAGCCGGCTCTATGTCGAGGACGGCGCGCTCTTCATGACCATGCCGATCGTCAACAAGGCGGCGACAGAGCCCGAGACCGCGAGCGTCACCTTCATGCTGACGCCGGAGGCGCTGGTGACGCTCCGCTACGTCGACCCCCTGCCCTTCGAACGCTTCGCCCGCCGGATACAGCGCCAGGTCGACCTCGCGGTCTCGCCGGAGACGGCGCTGGTGGGTCTTCTCGACCAGGTGGTCGACCGGCTCGACGACATCCTCGAGGGCGCCACATCGGACATCGACGCGATCTCGGCCGACATCTTCCGCCGGCCCGCTGAAAGGTCACATGGCGGCGCCGCGCTGCACGAGATACTCAAGCGCATCGGCCGTGCCGGCGATCTCGCAAGCAAGGCGCGGGCGAGCGTGCTCGGACTCAACCGGCTGCTGCTGTTCCTCTCGACGCATCCGACATGCACGCCGAGTGCGAAGTCCCACATCGAGACGCTGATGCGCGACGTGCAGTCGCTCTCCGATCATGACGGCTTCCTCGCCGACAAGATCGGATTTCTTCAGGACGCGACGCTCGGGATGATCGACATCGAGCAGAACGGCATCATCAAGATTTTCACCGTGGCGGCGGTCGCGTTCATGCCGCCGACGCTGATCGCCAGCATCTACGGCATGAACTTCCACCACATGCCGGAGCTCGACTGGACGTTCGGCTACCCGCTGGCGCTCGCCCTGATGGTCCTGTCGGCGGTGCTGCCCTTCCTCTATTTCCGCCGCAAGCGCTGGCTCTGATGGCGGGCCTCCTCTCCGATCTCCGCGTCGTCGAAGGCTCGGCCTTCGTCGCGGCCCCGCTCGCCGGCATGACGCTGGCGCAGCTCGGCGCCGAGGTGATCCGCTTCGATCCGATCGGCGGCGGGCTCGACCGCAGCCGCTGGCCGACGACGCCGGAGGGAAAGAGCCTCTACTGGGCGAGCCTCAACAAGGGGAAACGCTCCATCCAGGTCGACATAAGGAAGCCCGAGGGCCGCGAGCTGGTGCAAGCGCTGGTCGCGGCGCCCGGTCCCGGCAACGGCCTCTTCCTCACCAACTTCCCGGCCGAGGGCTGGCTCTCCTACGAGGCGATGAAGAAGAGGCGCGACGATCTCGTGATGGTCGCGATCCGCGGCCAGCCGGACGGCACCACCGCCGTCGACTACACGGTCAACGCCGCCGCCGGCTTTCCGATGGCGACGGGGCCTGAGGATGCCGAAGGCCCGATCAACCACGTGCTGCCGGCCTGGGACATCGCGACCGGACTCTCTGCCGCGTTCGGGTTGCTCGCCGCCGAGCGCCACCGGCGGCTCACCGGCAGGGGCCAGCTCGTGCGGCTCTCGCTCATGGATTCGGCGCTGGCGATGCTGGGCCATCTCGGCATCCTCGCCGAGGTGCAAGTCAACGGCGTCGACCGGCCGCGCGTCGGCAACGATCTCTACGGCGCCTTCGGTCGCGACTTCGCTTGCTCGGACGGTGTGCGCGTGATGATCGTGGCGCTGACCGACCGGCAATGGCGCGCGGTGGTCGAGGCGACAGGTGCGGCCGAGAAGATAGCCGCGGTCGAGAAGACGCTCGGCCTCGACTTCAAGAAGGAAGGCGACCGCTTCGCCGCGCGCGACACGCTGAACCCGCTGGTCGGCGCCTGGATCGCGGCGCGCCCCTACGACGAGGTCGCGCGCGCCTTCGCCGAGAAGGGCGTTCTGTTCGAGCGCTACCGGAGCTTCGGCGAGCTGGTGTCGAACGATCCCCGCTGCTCGCTCGCCAATCCGCTGTTCGGCGAGGTCGATCAGCCGGGGATCGGCCGGATGCTGACGCCGGGATCGCTGCTCGATTTCGGCGCGGCGCCACGGCTTGCGCCTGTCCGCGCGCCCGAGCTCGGCGAGCATACCGACCAGGTCCTCGCCGAGGTGCTGGGGCTCAGTTCCGCCGCGATCGGCGGGCTTCACGACAAGGGCATCGTCGCCGGCCCCGCCTGAGTTTCGGGCCCCGACCGAAGGGCTTGTCGGCGGCGTCGAAGTCGTCAATCGTCGGGCCGAAATCTTCTCTGGAGCATCTTCATGAAGGCCGTCCTCCTCGGAACCCTGGTCACCGGCTACGCCAAGGACATCGCCGACCAGGTGAAGACGCCGTGGACCATCGCCGCGCTGCCCGACGGCTTCAGCCAGGAAGAGCTGAAGGCGGCGCTCGTCGACGCGGACATGGTCTCGCCGATCGGCTGGAACGCCCAGATGCCGCCCGCACCGAAGCTGAAGCTGGTCCAGGTCGCCGGTGCCGGCACCGACGCGGTCGACATGGCTTCGGTCCCGCCGCAGGCCACCGTCTGCAACGCCTTCGGTCATGAGGGCGCCATCGGCGAATACGTGGTGATGGCAATGATGGCCTGGTGCCACGAGTTCCCGAGGCTCTCGCGCGAGCTCGACAAGGGCTTCATGCGGCACACCGACCGCGCCAACCTCGCCCATCACGACGAGATCGACGGAAAGACCGTCGGCGTGCTGAGCCTCGGCCGCATCGGCAAGGCCGTCGCCGAGAAGGCGCATGCCCTCGGCGCGAAGGTCATCGGCTGCAACCGCTCCCCGCTCAAGGCGGCACCGAAGGGCGTCGACGCGATGGTCCCCTGGGAGGACAAGGGCCGGATGTTCGCCGAATGCGACTTCGTCGTGGTGACGACGGCGCTGTCGGCCGAGACCAAGGGCCTGGTCGGCGCGGCCCTGCTCGGGCGCATGAAGCCGACCGGCGTCATCGTCAACGTCGCGCGCGGCGCCGTCATCGACGAGGACGCGCTCTACGCGGCGCTGGCCGAGAACCGGATCGGCGGCGGCATCATCGACGTCTGGTGGAGCTATCCGAGCGCCGCCAGTCCGGAGGCCCCTCCGTCGAAGCACCCCTTCCACAAGCTTCCGAACGTGATCCTGACGCCGCATTCCTCGGGATGGACGACGGGGATGCGGCGCCGGCGGGCGGGCCAGATCGCCGCCAATCTCGACCACCTCGCCCGCGGCGAGCCGCTCGACAACGTGGTCAGGCCTCCCAAGGCCTGACCACGGGTAAATCCGCACCGGTTCTTAGTCGCTCACCGCCACCGACGCGGTCCTCTCGCTGAAGGTCGCGGACAGCGGCACCGGCATGTCGCCGGAAGAGATCCGCCAAGCCCTTGAGCCGTTCAGGGTTTTCGGCAACGTGCTGACCACCAAGACCCGCGACGCCGGCCTGGCGCTGCCGCTGGCACGCTCCTTCGCCGGACAGCAGGCCCAGGATCGACAGCGGGCCGGGCCGCGGCGCGGTTGCCACGGGGGTGTTGCCCTTAGGCAACATCTCATTGTCGTCGGAGAAAGAATGGCGCGCCCGAAGAGACTCGAACTCCTAACCTTCTGATCCGTAGTCAGATGCTCTATCCAATTGAGCTACGGGCGCGCGGGTCGTTCGAGGCCGCGGAAACTACAGGCGGCCTCAAGCCATGGCAAGCTTATTGAGCGATTTCAGCGGCGGATTGAGAAGCACAAGGCAAAGCGCGGTTCGGCCTGGGAAAAAGCGGCTTGTGACCCCTAGGAGCTTTCGGTAGTATCGCCGCAAAATTAAGTGGTTAGCCAGCGGTCACGCGGTGGGGGCGACGCGGTGTCAGCTGCACTGCGCCGGTGCCCGGGGGCAAGAAGTCAGATAAAGACTGGGTCCGAGATGCAAAGCGGCTTCAAAAAACTCGTCAGCCCCGGCCTGATCGGCGCGCTGCTGCTCTCCGGGTGCTCGTTCACCTCGGACGCGCTTTGGCCGTCGCTCTCGGGCGATACCTCCCGCCAGGCCGTCAGGGTCGACATTCCGCCTTCCCAGTCCGAGATCCGCGCCCAGCAGACGCTGCAGCCGGCGGTCATGACCACCCAGACGGTGGTCTCCCAGGGAACGGCCCAGGCCTCGAACACCTTCGTCGGCCAGAAGGTTGCCCAGATGCGCGGCGACCTCGGCCGCCTCCAGGCCTCGATCAATCAGCATATGGCGGATCTGCAGGCGATCCGCGTGACCACCGCCCAGAACGCCGCCGCCTATTACGGCACGGTCGCCGCGGTCCAGGCACGCCTCCAGGTCGGCACCACGCCGGGCAACCCGATCCTGCAGCAGCAGTGGGCCCAGGCGCAGGCCCAGCTCGACACGCTGAACCTCGACATCGCGAACATGAATTCGCTGTCGACCCGGGTCGCCGCCGATTCCTCCCTCGCAGCGTTCATGCTTGAGGCCGCCCGCGCGACCTACGGCCTCGCCGGCGCCGTCGACGAGGATCACCGGGCGCTCGCCACCCTGGAAGACGACGTCAACCGCACCGTGGTTGCGCTCGACCGCATCCTGAACGAGCTCAACGGCGACCTGCAGCGTCAGACCGCCTACCTCAACAGCGAGCGCAGCAACCTTGCCTCGCTGTCGGTCGGCATCAAGAACGGCGAACTGCTGGGCCAGGGCCTCGGCAACCGCGCCTTCGCCTCGGCGGCGCCGATGGCGGCCGCCGCGCCGATGGCAGCATCGGCCGGTGCCGCGATGACCGACGGGCGCCGCCCGCTGGTCGTCATCCGCTTCGACCGCGCCCGCGTCGACTACCAGCAGGCTCTCTATACGGCAGTCAGCCGCGCGCTCGAGCGCCGGCCCGACGCCGCCTTCGACCTCGTGGCGGTCAGCCCGTCCCGCGGCAACGCGGCCCAGGTGACGCTGAATTCGGCCAACGCCAAGCGGAATGCCGAGTCGGTGCTGCGTTCGCTGACCGAGATGGGGCTGCCGGCGACCCGAGTGCAGCTCTCGTCCACGACCTCGACCCAGGCCCAGAACACCGAAGTCCACGTCTACGTGCGCTGACGCGCGCGTAGGCGTCCTTCTCGCTAGGCGGGCCGGCGCGCCTTGAGCGCGGCCGTCAGCGTGCCGTCGTCCAGGTAGTCGAGTTCGCCGCCGAGCGGCACGCCATGGGCGAGCCGCGTCACCTGGGCTCCCGATCCGATGAGCTTGTCGGCGATGTAGTGGGCCGTGGTCTGGCCCTCGACCGTGGCGTTGGTCGCGAGGATCACCTCGCGCACCGCTCCGCCCTTCACCCGGTCGACCAGGCGGCCGATGCCGAGATCCTCCGGTCCGATGCCGTCCAGCGCCGAGAGCGTGCCGCCGAGCACATGGTAGCGGCCCTTGAACGCATGCGCGCGCTCCAGCGCCCAGAGATCGGCGATCTCCTCGACGACGCAGAGCGTGCCGGCGTCGCGCTTCTCGTCGGCGCAGATCGCGCAGGGATCGGAGGTGTCGAGGTTGCCGCAGGCCGAGCAAGTGCGGACCTCGTTGGCGGTCGCCTCGATCGCTTCGACCAGCGGCAGCATCAGGCTTTCGCGCCGCTTGATCAGATGAAGCGCCACGCGGCGGGCAGAACGAGGCCCCAGACCGGGCAGCTTGGCGAGAAGGCGGATCAGCCGCTCGATCGCGGCGCCGGAGTTGAGGGTCAAACGGCAATCCTCAAATAGCTAAACCTCAAATAGCTAGGCCTCAGAACGGCATCTTCATGCCGGGGGGAAGCCCCATGCCACCCATCACCTCGGCCATCGCCTTCTTCTGCGCCTCGTCGGCCTTGGCCTTGGCGTCGTTGCAGGCGGCGACGATCAGGTCTTCCAGGACCTCGACGTCCGCAGGCACCACCAGCGACGGATCGATCTTCACCTGCCGCATCTCGCCTGCACCGGTCATCGTGATCTTGACCATGCCGGCGCCCGACTGGCCGCTGACTTCCTGCTGGGCGATCTTGGCCTGCAGCTCCTGCATCTTCGACTGGGCCTGCTGGGCCTGCTTCATCATCTTCGCGATATTCATGCGTCCATGTCTCCATCGTCCGGCGGCGGCTCCTCGGCCACAGCGGGAGGTTCTTCTTCATCGAGGTCGCGCACGGCGACGATCTCGGCGCCGGGAAAGGCGCCGAGCGCCGCCTGCACCAGCGGCAGGGAGCGTGCGCGATCGAAACGGTCGAGCTCTGCCGCTTCGCGCTTCTCGGTCAGCGTCCGCTCGCCTTCCGCTGTCGATAGGCTGACGATCCAGCGCATCCCCGTCCATTCGGACAGGCGGAGGCCGACCTTGTTGGCGAGATCGGCGGAGGCACCGGAATCGAGGCGCATCTCCAGCCGTCCCGGCTCCAGCTTCACCACATGGGCATAGGATTCGAGCTGCGCCTGGATCAGCGCCTCGCGGCGTTCGGCGAACAGCGCGACGATCGCCTCGAAGGTCGCAGGGACCGGGGCAGGAGCAGCCGCTGCCGGCGCCGGCGCCGAAACCGCCATCTGCGTGACGCCGCCGCCGACGGCGCGTGCACCGCCGCCCCCGCCCGGCCGTTGCGGCGCCGACGGCGCCTGAGCCTGCGCCGGCGCGGCCTGCAACCGCCGCACAAGCTCGCCCGGCGTCGGCTGGTCGGCGACATGGGCGAGCCGGATCAGCACCATCTCCAGCGCCGGCAGCGAGGATTCCGCCTGCTGCACCTCCGACAGGCCCTTCAGCAGCATCTGCCAGGCGCGGGTGAGCGAGGGCACGCCGAGCTTGGCCGCGAGCTCCTTGCCGCGCGTCGACTCGACCTCGGCGAGGCCAAGATCAGCAGCAGCCTCGGGCGCCAGCTTGAGCCGGCTCACGAGATGCGTGAATTCGAGCAGGTCCTGCACCAGCTGGCTCGGATCGGCGCCGACGCGATACATCTTGCCGACGATGTCCAGCGCGTCCGCGATGCGGCCCTCCATCGACGCCTGGAACAGGTCGATCAGCTGGCCGCGATCGGCGAGGCCCAGCATCTCGGAGACCTCGGCTTCGACGACCTTTTCCGAGCCCCCGAGCGCGATCGCGCGGTCGAGCAGCGAAAGCGCGTCGCGCGCCGATCCCTCCGCCGCACGGGCAAGCAGGCGGAGCGCGCCCGGCTCGGCCTCGATGCCTTCCCTGGTCGCGATGTTGCCGAGGTAGGAGGCGAGTTCGCCGAGCTCGATGCGCTTCAGGTCGAAGCGTTGGCAACGCGACAGCACCGTGACCGGCACCTTGCGGATCTCGGTGGTCGCGAAGATGAACTTCACGTCCGGCGGCGGCTCTTCCAGCGTCTTCAGCAACGCATTGAAGGCCGGCGTCGACAGCATGTGCACTTCGTCGAGGATGTAGACCTTGTAGCGGGCAGAGACCGGCTTGTAGCGGACACCGTCGAGAAGCTCTCTGATGTCGCCGACGCCGGTGCGGCTTGCCGCGTCCATCTCCAGCACGTCCACGTGCCGGTCCTCGGCGATCGCCATACAGTGCGTGCAGACGCCGCAGGGGCTGATGGTCGGGCCGCCATTGCCGTCGGGGCCGACGCAGTTGAGCGCGCGGGCGATGATGCGCGCCGTCGTCGTCTTGCCGACGCCGCGCACGCCGGTCAGCACGAAGGCATGCGCGATGCGGCCGGAGGCGAAGGCGTTGGAGAGGGTCCGTACCAGCGCTTCCTGGCCGATCATCTCGGCGAAGGTGGCCGGCCGGTACTTGCGCGCGAGGACGCGGTAGGGCTGGGCGGCGGTCGGCGTCGGATCGGACATGCTTCCGGCCGGGTTTCCCTTTGAGCCGCTGGCTAGAAATCGGGTGAGAGGCTGGACGGCGACCCGGGCCGAAACTCGTTACGGCTGCTTCCTTCCGGACCTGACCGGGTTGGCGAGGAGCCCGTCCACCACCAACCTCTCGACTTCTTTATATCAGGGCCGGACGGGGTCGGGGCAAGGGGTCGGGCGGGGCCACGGATACAAGTTATGCACAGGCGGCTCCGCTGCCGGGCCTAGTCGGGCTCGCCGGCGTCGCCAGCCCCGGGAGCCAGGCCGACGGCCCGGGATTGAAGCTTGGCGAGGATCCGGTCCAGGGTCTGGCGCTCCCGCGCGTCCAGAACCGCCAGCAGCACCTCCTCCTGCTCCAGTGCCAGCGGCACGATCTCGCGGTAGATGCGGCGGCCGGCGGCGGTGAGCGTCAGATGCTGGCGGCGGCGGTCTGCCTCGTCCTCGTCGGCAGCGATCCGGCCGGATGCGGTGAGGCGGGAGACCGCGCGGCTGACCCGGACCTTGTCCATCGCGGTCAGGCCCACGATCTCGCTCGCCGTCAACCGGCCGTGGCGGCCGAGCTGGGCCATCACCCGCCACTCCGGGATCGAGAGATCGAAGCGCTCGGCATAGATGCGTGCGATCGCCCGGCTGACGGTGTTGGAGAGCACGGAGAGGCGATAGGGCACGAAGCGCTCGAGGATGAGGCTTCCGGGCTCCTCCGGTGTTTTCCTCACGGGGCTTGGATTTGGTTTCATATGAAACTAATATCCAAGCAACCGCCCCCTTCGTCAAGGAGCACCGACATGACCCAGAAGACGGGTCCCCAAAACCCGATGGGCACCGACGGCTTCGAGTTCGTCGAGTACACGGCCCAGGACACCCAGGCCCTGGGCCGGCTGTTCGTCTCGATGGGCTTCACCGCCGTCGCCCGGCATCGTTCCAAGGACGTGACGCTCTACCGCCAGGGCGACGTCAACTTCATCGTCAACGCCGAGCCCGACAGCTTCGCCCAGTCTTTCGCCCGCGTGCACGGGCCATCCGTCTGCGCCATGGCGTTCAGGGTCGAGGATGCGGCCAAGGCCTACGAGCGCGCGCTCTCGCTCGGGGCCAAGCCGGTCGAGAGCCGTGTCGGTCCGATGGAGCTCAACATCCCCGCGATCCGCGGCATCGGCGGCAGCGCCATCTATCTGGTCGACCGCTACGGCGACCGGTCGATCTACGACGTCGACTTCAAGCCGATTCCGGGTGCGGACCAGGCGGCCAAGGGCGTCGGCCTCGTCCGGATCGATCACCTGACGCACAACGTGCATCGGGGCCGCATGGACGAATGGGCGCGGTTCTACGAACGCCTCTTCAATTTCCGCGAGATCCGATACTTCGACATCGAGGGCAAGCTGACCGGCCTCAAGAGCAAGGCCATGACCAGCCCCTGCGGCAAGATCCGCATCCCGATCAACGAGTCGTCCGACGACAAGTCGCAGATCGAGGAATACCTCCAGGCCTACAACGGCGAGGGAATCCAGCACATCGCGCTCTCTTGCGAGAACATCTACGACGCGGTCGGACGCCTCAAGCAGCGCGGCGTCGAGTTCCTCCAGGACGTGCCCGACACCTACTACGACATGCTGGAGAAGCGCCTGCCCGGCCATGGCGAGGACGTGGCCCGCCTCAGACGCGAGAAGATCCTGATCGATGGCGCGCCGACCGAGGACGGCGGCATCCTGCTGCAGATCTTCACCAAGACCGTGATCGGCCCGATCTTCTTCGAGCTCATCCAGCGCAAGGGCGACGAAGGCTTGGCGAGGGCAACTTCCGCGCCCTCTTCGAGTCGATGGAGCAGGACCAGATCAACCGCGGAGTGCTGACCCGATGAAGACCTGGATCTCGGTTCCTCGCCGCGAGGGCACCGCCTCGCGCCAGGCCCATGCCGACCTGCCCGACGGCACCTACGAGCGCGAGATCGGCAAGGAAGGCTTCTTCGGCCCGGCGACGCAAATGTATCACCGCCACCCTCCGACCGGCTGGATCGATTGGGATGGCCCTTTGAAGCCGCGGGCCTTCGACCTCGCCAAGCTCGACGCAGTGCAGGCGTCGCCCTGGGACGCGGTCGACGTGCTGCACAACGCCCATGTCCGCATCCGCCACTGGCGGCCCGCCGGCGTCATGAACCACCTGGTCCGCAACAGCGACGGCGACGAACTGATCTTCGTCCATGAGGGCGACGGCGACCTCTTCTGCGACTACGGACATCTCGCGGTCCGCGACGGCGACTACGTCATGATTCCGCGCGGGACGCAGTGGCGCATCGCACCGAAGACGGCGATGACCGTGCTGCTGATCGAGGCGACCAACGACAGCTACCGGCTGCCCGATCGCGGGCCGCTCGGCACGCATGCGGTGTTCGACCCGGGCGTGCTCGACGTGCCGGTGATGGATGAGGCGTTCCGCGCGCAACAGACCGACGATCCCTGGCGGGTGACGATAAAGCGCCGCGGCCTCTTCTCGACCATCACCTATCCCTACAACCCGCTGGACGCGGTCGGCTGGCAGGGAACGCTGATGCCCGTGCGCCTCAACTGGCGCGACATCAGGCCGGTGATGAGCCATCGCTACCATCTGCCGCCGTCTGTGCACGCGACCTTCCTCGCCGATCGCTTCGTCGTCTGCACCTTCACGCCGAGACCGGCGGAGAGCGACCCCGGCGCGCTGAAGCTGCCCTTCTTCCACAACAACGACGACTTCGACGAAGTGATCTTCTATCACCGCGGCAGGTTCATGAGCCGCGACAACATCCATCCCGGCATGGTGACGCTGCATCCCTGCGGCTTCCCGCACGGCCCGCATCCGAAGGCCTTCGCGATGGCGGCCAAGGCGCCGGGCGGCCACATGCTCGACGAGGTCGCGGTGATGGTCGATGCGCGCGACGCGCTCGACATTGGCACCTTGCCCGACGGCGTCGAGTGGCCGGGCTACGTCGACTCCTGGCGGCCCAAGCCGGAAGCGACGGAGTAGGCGGATGAAACTCGGATCCCTGAAGGAAGGCGGCCGCGACGGCACGCTTGTCGTCGTCGCGAGCGACCTCTCGCGCGCCGTCCGCGTGAGGAAGATCGCAGCGACGATGCAAGCGGCGATCGAGGACTGGGAGACGAAGGCGCCGGAGCTGCGCGCGGTCGCACGCCTCCTCGACGACGGCAAGGCACCCGATGCCTTCGTCCTCGACGTACGATGCCTCGCCTCGCCTTTTCCGCGCGCCTACCAGTGGGCGGACGGGTCGTCGTATCTCAATCACGTCGAGCTGGTGCGGAAAGCGCGCGGCGCCGAGATGCCGCCGTCGTTCCTCAAGGACCCGCTCATGTACCAGGGCGGCTCTGACCGGTTCCTCGCCCCGACCGACCCGATCGAGGCCGAGAGCGAAGACTGGGGCATCGATTTCGAAGGCGAGGTCGCGGTCGTGGTCGACGACGTGCCCATGGGCATCTCCGCCGATCGCGCGCGCCAGCACATCAAGCTGCTGATGCTGGTCAACGACGTGAGCCTCAGGAACCTCATCCCCAACGAACTCGCCAAGGGCTTCGGCTTCTTCCACGGCAAGCCGCCGACGGCATTCTCGCCGGTAGCGGTAGACCCGCTTTCGTTGGGAGACGCCTGGGACGGCGGCAAGCTGCACCTGGCCCTGGTCTCGACCCTGAACGGCCGCCAGGTCGGTGCCACCGACGCCGGCGCCGACATGCAGTTCGACTTTCCGACGCTGATCGCACATGCGGCCAGAACCCGGCCGCTTTCCGCCGGCTCGATCATCGGGTCCGGTACGGTCTCGAATCGCGACCGGTCCAAGGGCTGGTCCTGCATCGCCGAGGTGCGGATGATCGAGACGATCGAGGAGGGAAAGCCGCGGACGCCTTTCATGCGCTTCGGCGACACCATCCGCCTCGAGATGCGCGACGCTTCCGGCCGCTCGGTGTTCGGGGCGATCGAGCAGACGGTCGTCCGCGCCCAGCCGGCGTCGTAGACTGGCGCGAACGGCAAGGGGGATCAGCGCGATGAAGCTTCATGGATACTTCCGCTCGTCGGCCGCGTTCCGGGTTCGCATCGCGCTCAACCTGAAAGGCATCTCCTACGACCACGTCTCCATCCACCTTCGGAAAGGCGACCAGCGGAGTGCTGCCTATCTCGGCCTCAACCCGCAGGCGCTGGTGCCGACGCTCGAGGACGGGCCGCATGCACTGACCCAGTCACTCGCGATCGTCGAGTACCTGGACGAGACCCATCCCAAGCCGCCGCTGCTGCCGGCGCACCCGGCCGAGCGGGCGCGGGTCAGGGCGCTGGCACAGATCGTCGCCTGCGACATCCACCCGATCGACAACCTCCGGGTCCTTCAATATCTCGCGAAGGAGATGAAGGCCGACGAAGCCGCCGTCGGGCGGTGGTTCAACCACTGGATCGCAACCGGATTCGGCGGGCTGGAGGCGACGCTCACCAACGACACGAAGACCGGGCGCTTCTGCCACGGCGATGCGCCCGGCCTCGCCGACATCTGCCTGGTGCCGCAGGTCTTCAACTCCAAGCGCTACAACCTGGATCTTGCGCCCTATCCGACGATCACCCGGATCTTCGACGCCTGCATGGCCCTGCCCGCCTTCGACGCGGCGCAGCCCGCGAAGCAGCCCGACTTCGAGCCCTAACCCGCGGCCCGAAGCCCTCAGCCCTTGCGGGCGCGGGCGACGATCGTCTTGAAGGTGTCGAGCTCGGCCGCGCCGGGCACGAACTCCTTGCCGATGATGAAGGCCGGCGTGCCGGTGATCTCGAGCTGGCCGGCGAGCTCTCGGTTCTTCTTCAGCGCCTCGTCGATGGCCGGATCGCTGATGTCGCGCTTGAGCCGCGCCATGTCGAGGCCGGCTTCCTTCGCCAGCTTCATCACCGTCTCCTGATCCAGCGCGCCTTTCGCCGCTATCAGCAGGCGATGCATCGGTTCGTACTTGTCCTGCGCCTTGGCCGCGAGCGCGACCTTGGAGGCGAAGAGCGACTCGGGTCCCAGGATCGGGAATTCCTTCATCACGCGGCGGATGCGGCCGTCTTCCTTCACCAGCTGGTCGACCACCGGCGCCGTGCGCTTGCAGTAGGGACAGCGGTAGTCGAAGAACTCGACAACGGTGACGTCGCCCGTCGGATTGCCCAGGACCGGCGAACCCGGGTCGAACGCGAGCTCGTCCTTGAGCCTGATCAGGGCCTCGATGCGGCGTTCCTCGGCGGACTGCTGTTCCTTCGCCTGCAGCGCCTCGACCGCCTCGCGGATGATCTCGGGGTTCTTCAGGATATAGGCGCGGACGATCTCCTCGATCGCCTTCTTCTGGTCGGGCGAAAAGGTCTGCGCGGCGACAGGGAACTGGAAGGCCAGCGCAAGGAGAGCGGCAGCAACGAGGCGACGCATGGACAGCCTTTCACGAGGAATGCATCGGAATATGCGGAGGCGGCGGACCCGAGTCCACGCACGTTCAGGTGAAACACCCGGCAAACGCCGCGGATCCTAGCGTTTGGGCTTCTTGCTGTCGGCCTCGATCTTGAGGTCCTGGGCCCTGAGCCAGCCGGGTGTGCCCTCTTTCAGGAGACGCATCGCGCGGGTCGCCTGCTGGGCGGCGTCCATGCGGCGATTCTCGACCATCGCCTGCTCGGCCAGCGCGAGCGCGGCCTCCCCGACCCGCCCTTCGCGGCCGTGGCCGACCGCCAGGAGTCGCCAGGCGAGCCCGATGTCGCGATCGGTGTGGACGGCAGCCTGCAGTTGCGAGAGCGCCTCGCGGGTCAGCTCAGGCCGGTCGAGCTCGAGCTGGGCCTGGGCATAGCCCACCCGGATCAGCGCCGAGGTAGGCATCAGGCGGACCGCTTCGCCATAGGCCGCAGCGGCGTCCTGGACGCGGCCGTTCTCGAACAGCATCTGGCCCTTCATTTCGCGGTAGTAGGCGTCCTCCGGATAGTCGGCGATCAGCCCGTCGATGAGCGGGATGGCCTTGGCCATGTCCGGGATCCGGTAGTAGGCGACGGCGCGGGCGTAGCGCGCGGCCTCGGAGTTGTCGGTTTCCTTGTAGGTCTGGAACGTGCGGGCAGGCTGCTCGATGAAGGCAAACAGCTTCGCCTTCATGCGCTTGTGCATGCGGTCGAACTCGGGCGGCACCGGCGTGCCGGCGTAGCGCGCGTGCTGCAGCGACGCCCGAACCGTGTCGACGCGTTCGCGCGTCAGCGGATGGGTCCTGACATACGGAGACTGGCGCGCCTGAGAAAGCAGCTCCTGGCCCGACAGGATCTCGAAGAACTCAAGCATTCCCTTGGAGCTGTAGCCGGCACGGTCGAGGAAGGTGAGGCCGGCCTGGTCCGCCGCGGACTCCTGCGCCCGGCTGAAGCTCAGCACGTTGGACTGGGCGATGGTGGTACCGCCGCCGATGATGGCCATCCCGGCATCGCCCTTCCCCGCCACCGCCGCCGCGGCGCCCAGGACCATCGAAAGGATCTGGATCGCGCTCGCCCCTTTGAGCTCGTCCTGGATGCGGGAGAGATGCCCGCCGGTGATGTGGCCGGTTTCGTGCGCGATCACGCCGATGACCTGGCTGGCCGACTCGGACCTGAGGATCAGGCCGGTGTTCATGAACACGTTCTGGCCGCCGGCGACGAAGGCATTAATGGCGCTGTCGCGGACGATGTAGATGTTGACATCGTCCGAGGCCAGCCCGGCCGCCTGGAATATTGGCGTCGCGTACGCGCGGATGGTATTTTCCGCCTCGGCGTCCCGGATCAGCGAGATCCGCTGCGCTGCTGCCGGAAGCGAGAACGCGAGAACGGCCGCCACAACCAGCGCAAGCCCCGACGCCCTTCGCGTGAGAATGCCCGTCACAGTGTCAGATCCTCGATCACCGGCCGATTCTTTCCGCCGATCATGGCGGAAATGTGCCGCTGCCCTTTTCGCCCTCATTGTCGCTGGCTGCGGGGGTGGCAATCAACCCGGCACGGTCCAGCCGATCGAGGAAGGATTCTTCGGATCCGTGGCGGCTGACGAGCCCCGGGCGGCGCTTGCCGGGCGGGACGTGCTCATCGCCGGGGGCAGCGCCGCCGACGCCGCCGTCGCCGTCGGCTTCACCCTCGCGGTAACCCTTCCCTCCTCCGCCGGCCTCGGCGGCGGCGGCGCGTGCGTCACGCTGAACGGCCCGACGGCGACCGCGACCCTGTTCGACTTCTCCGCCGTTGCGACGCCGGATACCCGGATCGCGATCCCGGCCCTGACCCGCGGGCTCGCGGTCCTGCATGCGCGGCTGGGACGGATGACCTGGACCCAGGTCCTCGGCCCGGCCGAGGCGGCTGCCCGCTTCGGGGCGCCGGTCAGCCGCGCCCTCGCCCAGGCGCTCGCCGAGGCGCCGCCCGACCTCGCACGCGACCCGGCGAGCGCTCGCATCTTCGCCCCCGGAGGCAAGCTGCTCGGCGAGGGCGACACGCTGCTGCAACTCGACCTGGCGACGATCTTCGGGCAGATCCGCCAGAAGGGCGGCGGCGAGTTCTACACCGGCGTCCTGCCGCACCAGATCGCCGCCGCCGCCAACGGCGGCCTGCCGATCGACGCTCTGCGCGGCTATTTGCCCCAGGTCTCCGAGCCGCCGGCGATCCGCCTCGGCGCTCAACAACAGCTCCTCATCGCCGGCGACCGGCCGGCGACCGCCGCCCTGCTCGGGCGACTGATCGCCATCGGTGCAAGCGGGCAGCCGTCGGCCGCCGATCAGCCCCGATTCTGGGCGGAAGCCGCTGCCGCCGCGGAAGCCCAGCTGGCCGACGCGCTGTCCCGCGGCCAGGCCCCGATCGTGCCGGGAGACGGCGAGCTCTCGGCCCTGACGGCCCGCGCCCGCGCCGGCAATCACGAGCGCCCCGCCAAGTCGCTCGGCGCTGTCGGCACCGCCCGCGGTGGCGCCACGTCCTTCCACACGACGGACAAGAACGGCCTCGCGGTCGCCTGCGCGCTCGGCGTCAATGCGCCCTGGGGAACAGGCCGCGTGCTGCCCGGTACCGGCATCATCGCCGCGCCGCCGCCATCGGCGGAGAGCTCGCGTTCGGTCGCCGCCATCGGCGCCACGACCGGCAGCGGCGGCGTCTATTTCGTCGGCACCGCGTCGGGACGCGCGTCCGCCTCGGCACTCGCGCCGATCGCTCTCGCGGCGATGGGGCCGCGGCCCGACGTCGTCTCCCTGATCGCCCAGCCGCGTGCCGCCTATGACGGCGCCGCCGACCTGGCTCTGGTCGAAGGGGGCCTGCCGCTCGACTCCCTGAACCGTGGCGGCCTCAAGACGCTCGAGGCCTCGCCGCTCGGCCTGGCAAGCGCCGTCGCCTGCCCGGAGGAGCTGCTGCGCGGCCGCGCCTCGTGCCGGATCGCGGTCGATCCGCGAGGCGCGGGCCTCGGCTTCGGCGGCGGAACCGGCTCGGTCAGCAATCCCGGCGCCGTCACCAACACGACCCGCCGCTAGCCGATGACCCAGCGCGTCGCACGCCGGGCGAGCATCCCGCCCTTCATTGTCATGGACGTGCTGCGTGCGGCCAACGAACGCGCTGCCACCGGCGCCGACGTGCTGCATCTCGAGGTCGGGCAGCCCTCGACCGGCGCGCCCAACCGGGTGATCGAGGCCGCGCGCGCCGCGCTCGGGCGCGACGTGCTCGGGTACACCGACGCGCTCGGCATCCCGCCACTTCGCCAGGCGATCGCCCGGCATTATCGCGACCTCTACGGCGTCGACGTCGATCCCGGGCGCATCGTCGTCACCACCGGCTCGTCGGGTGCCTTCATCCTGTCGTTCCTGGCATCCTTCGACCATGGCGCGCGCGTCGCCATCACCGCGCCGGGCTACCCGGCCTATCGCAACATCCTCTCGGCGCTCGGCATCGAGGTGGTGGAGATCGAGGTAGGGCCGGCGACACGCTTCCAGCCGACGCCGGCGCTGCTCGACAAGGCCGGCAAGCTCGACGGCCTGATCGTCGCGAGTCCGGCCAACCCGACCGGCACGATGCTGCCGGCCGAGGATCTCAAGGCGCTCGCCGATCATTGCGCCGCACGCGATATCCGCCTCGTCTCAGACGAGATCTACCACGGCATCACCTATGGCGAGGCGGCGACCACCGCCCTGGCGCTGACCGACCGCGCCGTCGTCATCAACAGCTTCTCGAAATACTTCTCGATGACCGGCTGGCGCCTGGGTTGGATGGTGCTGCCGGACGAGCTTGTCCGTCCGGTCGAGTGTCTGGCACAGAACCTGTTCATCTCGCCGCCGTCACTCTCGCAGGTCGCCGCCGTCGAGGTCTTCGGCTGCCGCGACGAGCTGGAGGCGAACGTGAAGCGCTACGCCGCCAACCGCGCGGTCCTGCTGGATGCGCTGCCCAAGGCCGGGCTCGATCGCTTCGCGCCGCCCGACGGGGCGTTCTATCTCTACGTAGACGTCGGCCACGTCACCAACGACAGCGCCGACTTCTGCAAGCGGCTGCTCGCCGATACCGGCGTCGCGATCACGCCCGGCATCGACTTCGATCCGTCGCGCGGCTCTCGAACCCTCCGCTTTTCGTTCGCCGGCTCGACCGAGACGATGACCGAAGCGGCGCGCCGCCTGGGAGCCTGGCTGAAGCGCTAGAGGATGCCGTGCTGCCGCAGCAACGGCCGCGTCTCGACGTCGAACTTCTGCGCCAGCATCAGGATCCCGAGCGGGCTCGGCGCCCGCACCTGCTTGCCGGTCCGATTCATCGCATCCGCCTCCTCCTTGAGGATCGCGTAGGCGAATGAGGCGAAGTCGGAATGCCCCTGAGACTCGCCGAGCATGAACAGCCGGTGCAGGCGATCGACCCGGATCGCCCCGCCGAGCACCGGCGAGACCATCGACTGCAGCTGGTCGCCATGCCGCGCGCGATCGAGGATGACGGCGTTCAGGCGGCGCGCCCTTTCGATGCGGTCCGCGTCGCCATCGGCCGGCAGGCCGACCTCGACGCGTCCGGTCGCGACCAGGATCACCAGCGCCTCGACCTTGCGCTCGAAGTCCCCGGGGTCCTTCGGCGAGACGAGATCGGCCAGCACCCGCGGCCCTTCCACCAGACCGTTCAGCAGTTCCGCGGCCGGCCCCTGGTCGAGCGCATAACGCTCGTTCGGATATTCTGCGCCCGTCTCGACCTGATGGCGCGGCACGGTCAATGCGAAGCGGGTCTTGAGCAGCAGCTCGCGGCGCTCCGACGGCGCGATCCGCTCGGGCCCGCGCACGAAGATGTCCTTCCGGAACTGCTGGTTCAGGATGACGTCGCGCACCGTCTCGCGGAACGGCAGGTCGTCGATGCTCGCGATCTTCCGCTGCTGCTCGGGCGTCAGGCAAAGCCGGTCGTTGTGGTGCTGCAGCTCGGCCGAGGCGGCGAAGGTCAGCTTCGCCGCGTGCAGCTGCCGCGCGACGTCCAGGTGATACAGCGGCGTCCAGATCCGGTTGAAGTATTCGTGCGCCACGTAGTAGCGCGGCATCTGGCCGATCGCGGCGAGCTGCTTGCGCGCGAGCGATCCGTCCTCGAGATAGCCCGCGCCGATGGCGGCCAGGCTCTCGGCCTCGGCCAGCGCCGCCTCGATCCGCTCGTCGGTCGAGCCGGTGGCGCGTTGCGCCATCTCGCTCAACAAGCGACGGAGCGGCAGGATCGGCGCCCAGCCGGGCAGGCAGTTGTAGCTGAGATAGACCACGCCGCCGAAGGCGAGCTTGTCCCTGATGAAATCGACGATCGCCTTCCGATGCTCGGCCATCACCCAGGAATAGATCCCGTGCATGACGATCACATCGAAGGGCGGCAGGTCGAGCCCGGCGAACTCCTCGAACGAGGAGTCGTAGACCTTGATGTTCGGGATCTCGGCCGCGTCCGCCAGACGGCGGGCGGTGGCGGCGAACGCAGGATTGAAGTCGGTGGCCCAGACCTCGGCCTCGGGATGGGTCGCAGCGACGACGTTGCAGGTGAAGCCGTGGCCGGCGCCGAGCTCGCAATAGCGGAGCTTGCCGGTCGGGCTCGGCGGACGAATGCCCTGGGACAGCAGCGCGAACGAGAGAAACGGCGGGGTCAGCTCGCGGTAGTAGCCCTGGCTGTAGTCGACGTCGGCGATATAGCCCTTGGTCCAGTCGTCCATCGGCTCCTCGTTGCCGCTGCTCACCAGTCATAGCCCTGGCGGCGCACGGCGGGTAGACTCAACGCCATTCCTTCCGGAGGATCCCATGACCGCCGCCCCCAAGCCGCTCGTCGCCAAGACCGCAGACAACGATGAACAGCAGCCCTGGCAATGGTCCGAGGCCAAATGGCGAGCCGTCTCCGGCAAGATCCGGCCGGGCCGCGCGCTCAGGCCCAAGGCGTGGAAGGACGGGGCCCGGGTCGCCGTCGGCATCTCCTTCGACTCCGACCACGAATCGGGCGAGCTTCGCGACGGCGGCAAGTCGCTCGGCCGCATGTCGATGGGCCAGTACGGCGCCCGCGCCGGCATCCCCCGCATCATGAAGCTGCTGGCGAAGCATTCGGTCCCCGCCTCGTTCTTCACCCCGGCAGTGGTCGCGATGCTCTATCCGGACGAGCAACGGCGCGCCGTCGACCTCGGCCACGAGGTCGGCATCCACGGCTGGATCCACGAGCTGAATTCGATCCTGCCCGGGGAGATCGAGCGCGACCTCATGTTCCGCTCCTGCGACGCCCTTGAGAAGGTCACGGGCAGGCGGCCGGTCGGCATCCGTACGCCGTCATGGGACTTCAGCCCGAACACACTGCAGATCATCCGCGACCTGGGCCTGCTCTATGACTCGTCCCTGATGGCCGACGACGACGCCTACGAGCTCAACGAGGACGGCAAGCCTACCGGCGTGGTCGAACTGCCGCCGGAATGGATCCGCGACGACGCGGTCTACTTCAACATGCACCGCTTCACGGGTTTGCGTCCCTACACCCCGCCCTCGGCCGTGCTCGAGATCTTCACCAAGGAGTTCGACGTCGCGCATGAGGAAGGCGGGATGTACATCCTGACCATGCACCCGCACATCATCGGCCACCGCTCCCGGCTCCCGCTGCTCGGCGAGCTGATCGAGCACATGAAGGCGAAGGGTGACGTGTGGTTCGCGACCCACGCCGACATCGCCAAGTACGCACTGGAGAACGCCGCCTAGGCCGGACCGTGTCGTCGCCGGCCGAGGTGGAGGGCGATCAGGTCACGGTCAACTTCCGTGGCCGGCCGATGACGTTCCGCTTCGCCGGCTACCTGACGCCTGCCGGCAATCGGCCATTGAGCGAACCCGAGCTCGAGAGAGCCCACCGCATCGCCGATCGCATCGGTGCGCTGCGGCAGCCGTCCGCCACCGGCCTGGCCAGGGGCGCCAACAACTGGGCCGGAGATCTCGCCGCCGATTGGCATCCGTTCTTCGACCGATCGTCCCGGCGCTTCGAGCATCTGCGCCTCTTCTGCCAGCCCTTCACCGGCTTCGATCCGATCGACAACATCCTTCGCGGCCAGGCGCCCAAGTCGATCCCGCCAGACGTCGACGCCCGCCTCTCGAGCCATGTCAACGTCAGCATCGCCATGATGGAGCTGATGAGCGACCAGCGGCGGCTGCCCGAGCGCCTTCGGGTGAGAATGCCTATGGTGTTCGGGGAATCCGGACCGGTCTGCGACGGGATGGTCGCAAGCTACGATGCCTGGAGCCTGCAGAAGCAGATCAACGGGCTCTATGGGTCGGGCGTGATCGGACGCCTCGACGATCTCGCCAGCCGCAACGGGCGCGTCACCGTCGTCGACATCGGATCGGGCTTCGGGGGCCTCGCCTGTCAGCTCGCGCAGGCGCTTCCGTCGGGGAAACTCCGGCTGGTGGCCATCGACCTGCCGGACTCGCTGCTGTTCGCCGCGGTCTACCTGTCGACTCTGTGGGCCGATCGCCCGACCTATCTCGCCACGCCGGAAGGCTACGTGTCGACGAGGACCTGGGACACGGCTGCACAGTGTCCTGAGGAGTTCGCCGCGATCTTCGCGCCTAACTACCTCGCCGAGCGTGTGCTGGGCGACCTCGCGCCGGTCGACCTCGTCACCAACTTTCGCTCGATGCAGGAAATGTCCGACGAGCAGGTTGCCGACTACGGCCGCCTTGCCCGCGCCGCGCTGGGCGAAAGCGGCATCCTCTACGAGCAGAACGAGATGTCGCGGGCGCTCGATCGCGACGTGAAGGCGATCCTGGGGCGGATCATGCCCGCAGGCGGGGTCATTCCCGAGACCGACCCGCCTCACCGGCCGATGGGCACGGTGAGCCTCTGGTCCAATCGTCCGGTGGAACTGGTCCCGCCTGCCGCCTAACCGACGATCAGAGGATCGAGGGAAGCCTTCGACAGCGGCTCGGCCCCTCGCTCGCCGACCAGGCTGGTTCGGCCGAGCGTCATCGCGAGGCCCGAATCCGAGTCCATCAGGATCATGTGGATGAAGAAGACCATGCCTGGCTCGGCGATCACTGGATTGCGCGTATAGAGCATCGGCCAGTCCATCCAGTTCGGCTGGAACAGCGCGCCGAGGCTGTAGCCGCAGGCGTTCAGCCGATGCGCGCCGAGGCCCAGGCGATCGAAGACACGGGCATGCGCATCGAACACCTTGCCGATCGGCTCGCCGGGCTTGAGCGCCTCCTCGCAGGCCTGCAGCGCCTCGCGGCAGGCGGCGTGCATGTCCATCTGGCGCTGCACGGGCTTGCCGATGCGCACCGTCCGCATCAGCGCCGAATGATAGAGCCGATAGGCGCCGGCGAACTCGAGCGTGAGTTGATCTTGCGCATCGAGGCGCCGCCGGCCGGAGAAGTAACGGCAGAGCAGCGCGCCTTCGCCCGAGCCGATGATAAAGGGATTGCCGGAATAGTCGCCGCCGCCCTTGAACACCGCGCCCTGCATCGCCGCCAGCACGTCGCCTTCGTCGGCACCGGGGCGGATCACCGCCATGCCGGCATCCAGCGCGTCGTCGGTGAGCGCGGCGGCCTTCCGGACATACGCGATCTCGGCGGGGCTCTTCACGATCCGGAGCCTGCTCACCAGTTCCGAGGCTTCTTCCAGCCTGCAGAAACCGTCGAGCACTTCGGACAGACGGCGGCCGTTCCGCGCGGTCAGGCCATAGGCCTCCCACTCGACGCCGAGGCGCCTCCCGCGACAACCCTTCTCGTCGAGGATGGCCATGAGGTCGGTTGCCGGCGAAGCGCCGTCGCGATCGACCCAGATGCGGATGTCGTCGATGACCGAGGTCTGCTGCGCCTGCCTGAGATCGGCCGAGCGCGTCAGCAGGACCATGCGACCGTCGACGCCGAGATAGAGGCACTGGAAGAACACGAAGCCGAAGGTGTCGTAGCCGGTCAGGTAGTACATGCTCTCCTGGCGGAACATCAGGAGGCCGTCGAGGCCCTGAACCTGCATCGAGGCGATCGTTCGCGCCCGCCTCTCCGCCAGTTCCTCAGCCGAGAAGTGGAGCGCCATCGGATCAGCTCCTTATCGCGATCGCCGAGACTTCGCAGCCGAACTTCTTCTCCCCCGCGAGGCAGGTCCGGCGATAGCTGAAGAAGCGATCCGCCTCGGCGCAGGTGTCGCGCCCGAGCGAGGTCACGGACTTGAGCCCGAGCTTCTCCAGGCGGTTCACGATGTAGCCCTGGAGGTCGAACATGTGCCGGCCTTCGCGCACTCCGGGCTTGAAGAAACGGGCATGCCCAGGATCCTCGGCGAGGAACGGCCCTGGGAACTCCGGCCCGACCTCGTAGCTCGCCTGCCCGATGCAGGGGCCGAGCGCCGCGTCGATGCGACTCGGATCGGCGCCGAGCTTGGTCATCGCCTCGACGGTCGCCTCGGCGATGCCCAGGTTCGCACCGCGCCAGCCGGCATGCGCCGCGCCGACGACGCCGGCCTCTGCATCGGCGAACAGCAGAGGCCCGCAATCGGCGGTGAGGATGCCGAGCGCCAGGCCCGGCACGCGGGTCACCATGCCGTCGGCCTTCGGCCGCGCATCCATCGCCCAGGGCTCTGTCACTTCGACCACGGCGTTGCCGTGCACCTGGAAGGCCGAGGCCATCAGGGCGACGCCGAGCGTGTCGGCGACGCGGCGGCGATTCTCGCCGATGTCCTCCATGCGGTCGCCGGTGGTGAGCGCGCAGTTGAGGGAATCGAAGGGACCGTCGCTGACCCCGCCCTGCCGGCCGAAGAAGCCGTGGACGATGTCCTTGTGGCAGAGCGTATCGGCGACGAGATGAGGCGTGGTCATGCGGAGGTCAGGTCTCGAAGCCGGCGGGTGTCGGCAAGCCGGGATGCGTGATCGCGATCGCCTGGAACAAGGTGCCCATTTGGTCGAAGTCGATCAAGCGCGCAAGCGCCTCGGGCATCGAGGCGTCGCGCTGGGCGAGCCGGTCGGCGCGCTGCCGGATCCCCAGCCGTTCCAGGAGAAGTCCCTGCCCTACGGGTCCGTGAACGGCCGCGCCGGCAAGGTGCGCGGCACGCACCAGCTCGCCGAAGTCGACATGGGACGTGATGTCGGCGGTGCCCGGCTCGGCGAGGGGCGGCCAGGTCTTGTGCGCGCGGATCGCCTGGAAGGTGCCGCCGGCGCGGCTCTCCGGCGGGCCGTAGTCGATCAGGAGGGCCGCACCGCCCTGGTCCACCAGACGGCGCGACAGCAGATCCACCACCGCGATTCGCGCCGGCGAGACCTCGACCGTCGTTCCCGGCAGCGAGTCGGCGAGTACCGGAGGCACCAGGCCCGATAGCGCCGTCGGCCCGAACACGTAGACGAGCTCGTCGTCGCGAAGCCCGACCATCCGTTCCTCCCAGCCGCTGCCGTCGCGCACGAGCTGACGGATGGGCAGCGTGTCGAGGAACTCGTTGGCCAGCACGACGGCGGGACCGTCGGGCACGTCGCCGAGCTCGGCATGCCAGGTGACATCCCAGCCGGCGAGGGCGGCGCGCTGACGCTCCATCAGCCGCTCGCCGACCTCGACCAAGTGCAGTCGGATCGCCCGATGGAATCCCGGAACCGCCTTCGTCGCGCGGAGCGCGTCGGCCATAAGCGTGCCGCGGCCGGGGCCGATCTCTACGAGAAGAAAAGGATCCGGGCTCCCCATCTGCTGCCAGGAGATCGCCGTCCAGGCACCGATCAGCTCGCCGAAGACCTGGGAAACCTCGGGGGCGGTGACGAAGTCGCCGGACGCGCCCAGCGGATCGCGGCGGCGATAGTACCCCTCGGCCTCGTCGGTCAGGGCCGCCGCCATGTAGTCGGCGAGCGTGATCGGCCCGAACGCGCGGATGCGACGTTTCAGCCGCTCTTCCAGGCTCACGCGCGCTTGGCCCTCATGACCAGGACGACGCCGGCAACCACCATGGGCACCGAAAGCCACTGGCCCCAGGTCGTGCCGAAGGAGAGAAAGCCGATGAAGGCATCGGGCTCGCGGAAGGTCTCGCCGATGATGCGGGCGATTCCGTATCCGGCGAGGAAGACGCCGCCGATCAGGCCATGGCGCGCGCGCAGCTCCGGCTTCCTGCTGAGCCAGGCGAGCACCACGAACAGGACGAGGCCCTCAAGACAGGCTTCATAGAGCTGGCTCGGATGACGCGGCTCCGGCCCGCCTGTCGGGAACACCATCGCCCACGGAACGTCGGTCGGGCGACCATAAAGCTCGGCGTTGATGAAGTTGGCGAGGCGGCCGAAGAAAAGGCCGATCGGCGTCGCCGCGGCGACCAGGTCGCCGAGCGCGAGTCCGGAGATCCCGCGCTTACGCGCGAAGACGAAGATCGCCACCAGCACGCCGAGCATGCCGCCGTGATAGGACATGCCGCCATTCCAGACCTCGAGGATCTCGAGCGGATGGGTGAGGAAATAGTCCGGCTTGTAGAACAGCACGTAGCCGATACGGCCGCCGAGCACGACGCCGAAGGTCGCCCAGGTCAGGAAGTCGTCGAAGGCGTCGGGAGAGACCGGCCCGCCCTTGGCCGCCAGGTAGCGGCAGTAGCGCCAGCCCAGCAGCAGGCCCGCGATGTACGCCAGCGCGTACCAGCGGACGACGAACGGTCCGAGCGAGACCGCGACCGGATCGACCATCGGGAAGGCGATCGTCAGCATCAGAGGTACGGGTCCTGCTTGACGAGGTAGTCGCGGACATAGCGCCCGACACCATCCTCTAGCTGCGTGAACGGCTTGGCGTAACCGGCGCGGCGCAGCTTCTCCGGGTTCGATCGGGTGAAGTACTGATAGCGGTCGCGCATCGCTTCCGGCATGTCGACGAAGGTGATCTGGGGCTCGCGGTTGGAGGCGCGGAACACGGCTTTCGCCAGGTCCGCGAAGCTGCGAGCCTCCCCGCTACCAACGTTGAATATCCCGTCGGCGTTGCCCTGGACCCAGAGCGCCACGTCGACGCAGTCGCCGACCCAGACGAAGTCTCGGAGCTGGCCGCCGTCGGGATACTTGGCCTCGTACGACTTGAAGAGACGTGCCGGCTCGCCCGATTTCACCCGCTGGTGGATCTGCCAGGCGACCGAGAGCTGGCTTCCCTTGTGGTACTCGTTCGGGCCGTAGACGTTGAAGAACTTGAGGCCCGCCCAGCGCGGCGGCTTCCGGCCCTGGCTCGCGAGGCGGATCGCGCGGCGGTCGAACAGGTGCTTCGACCAGCCATAGGCGTTCAGCGGATGGAGCCGCGCAAGCGCCTCAGGGCTCTGGTCGTCGTCGAAGCCGGCCGTGCCGTCGCCATAGGTCGCCGCCGAGGACGCGTAGACGAAAGGCACGCGGGCGTCCGCGCACCAGTTCCAGAGGTCGAGCGAGGCCGAGAAGTTCTGTGACAGGATCAGGTCGGCATCGGTCTCGGTCGTCGTCGAGATCGCGCCCATGTGGTAGATGCCGTCGAGCTTCCGGCCCTTGAGCCAATCCATCAGGCGCTCGGGCGGGAACAGGTCGGCGAGTTCGCGTTTGCCTAAGTTCCGCCATTTGTCGTCGTGGCCGAGCCGGTCGCAGACGGCGACCTCGGCGCCCTGCGCCTCGAGCGCCGCAACCAGGTTGGAGCCGATGAAGCCGGCGCCGCCGGTGACCAGGAACATGCGCCGCTTTATAGGCGTTGGGCTTGCGACCGGCAACGTACCCCGGTCAGAATGGGCCGCCAGGAGATCCAAAATGCAGACCGACAACCGAATCCTCGACGACCTCGCCAAGCTCGCGACCAACGCCATCGGCACCGCCGCCGCCATGCGCCAGGAGGTCGAGGCCCGGTTCAAGGCCCAGCTGGAACGCCTGCTGGTCGAGATGAACCTCGTGACCCGCGACGACTACGAGGCCGTGAAGGAAATGACGGCGACCGCCCGGTCGGAGCAGGAGGCCCTGGCGGCCCGCGTCGCCAAGCTGGAGGCCGAGGTCGCAGCCCTCAAATCCGGATCAAAGCCGGCGTAGCCGCGGCGAGACCCACCAGGGCGTGAGCGCCAGCGCGATACAGGCCCAGGCGACGACGAAGTTCGCCTGGTAGCCGCCGTAGTAGTCGTGCAGCGTCCCGCCGATCCAGGCGCCGAAGGCGGTGCCGGTGCCCATGCCGATCACCAGGAAGCCCAGCACGCGGCCGAGTGTCGATCCCGCATAGATTCGCTGGGCGAGGGACGCGATCAGCGGACCGCGCGATCCGAGGGAGAGGCCGAAGGTCAGCACATAGAGAACCAGCAGCACCGGGCTCGGCCATATCGCCATCAAGGCCAGCACGCCAAGGCCGATCGCGGTCGAGAGATAGCTCAGCGACAAGGTGAGGCGCCGACCGATGCGGTCGGCAATATAGCCGAAGATCACCATGCCGACCGAGGCCGAGAGGCCGGCGAAGCCGACCGCGGTCGCCGAGGTCAAGGACGAGAACCCGACCTCGACCAAGTAGGCCACCATCTGCGGCTGGATCACCGAGATCGCGGTCGAGGTGAGGAAATAGACCGCGAACATCGCCCATATCACCGGCTCGGTGATCGCGCGCCGGATGCTCCAGTCGGTCGCCGCCGGGCCCGGCCCCGTGCCGTCCCTCCCGGCCTGGATGCGCGCCCAGGGAAGGAAAGCCAGGGGAATGACGAGCAGCAGCGCCACACCGGCGAGCCCCCCATAGGCGACGCGATAGCCGTAATGATCGATCAGCACCTGCGCCATCGGCGCAAAGATCAGGGCGCCGATGCCCGTCGCGCCGCCGATGATGCCGAGCACGGTCGACACGCGGCCCTTGAACCAGATCGCGATCAGCGGCGTCTGCGCGACGTTGCCGAGGCAGGCCGAGGAGAAGCCGATGCAGATGCCGAGCGCCAGGTAGAAGTGCCAGAGCTCGGTCGCATAGGCCGCACCGGCATATGCCGCGAACAGCGCCGCGGCCCCGACGACGTAGAGCCAGCGAGGGCCCAGGTGGTCGATCAGGTATCCGGCCACCGGCCCGGCGAAGCCGATCGCCAGCGCCGAGATGCCGTAGATGCCGGTGACCTGGGCCCGGTCCCAGCCGAAAGCCTGCTGCAGCGGCAGCAGGAAGACGCTGAAGGTCTCGCCGGTGCCGCGCCCGATCAGCGCGAACAGGAAGCAGGTCGCCAGCACCGAGCCCGGCAGCCAGCGTGGCGTCGGGGCAGGCGTACCGGTCACGCGATCTCCGCGCGTCCGTTCGAGAGAACGACCACGTCGCGTTCGACCACGCGCACCCGGAAGGCGACGACACCACCGGACTCGCGCCAGATCTCGGTGCGCAGCGTCTCACCCGGATAGACGGGTGCGCTGAACCGTCCGTCCATCGCCTTCAGACGCTCCGGACGATAACCGCAAAGTCCCTTCAGCAGCGCATGGCCGACGACCGCGAAAGTCGCGAGGCCGTGCAGGATCGGACGCTGAAAGCCGGCGGCCCTCGCCACGGCAGGATCGGCATGCAGCGGGTTGTCGTCCCCGTTGAGGCGATAGAGCAGCGCCTGGGAGGGGCTCGTCGGCAGATCGAGGGAGAGGTCCGGGCCGCGCGACGGCTCGGGATGCGGCGGCTTCGCGGGTCCCGTCGATCCGCCGCAGCCGCCGTCGCCACGAAGGAACGTGGTCTGGGTCAGGGTCGCCACGAGCTCGCCGGACGCGTCGATGATCTCCCGCTCCGAATAGAGCAGCGCGCCCTTCCCTTCGCCCTTGTCGACGAGACCGGTCAGCTTGGTGCGCCCGACGAGGCGGCCCGCGACCGGCACCGGCTTGTGGATGCGGATGCCCTGCTCGCCATGAACGAGCCGTACCCAGTCGACGCCAACCTCCGGCGCCTTCAGCCAGAAGCCGGGATAACCCAGGACGACCGCCATCGTCGGCAGCGCTTGAAGCTTCTCCTCGTACACGAAGCGAAGCTGGTCCGCGTCCATCGGATCGGCGCCCAGACCGACGGAGAGCGCATAGAGGATCGTGTCGCGGACGGTCAGGTCCTGGACGATCTCCGGCACGGCATAGGAAAGCAGACGCTTTCCGTCGACCGGCATCAGACAGGATCCCAGGAGAACACGTCGGCCGAGACATCGAGATCGTAGAACGAGCCTTTCAGCGCCGGCATCGCATGCTCCGCGATCGCTTCCGGCGTCCATCCCTCCCCCGCCTGGACCGAGCGGATCGGCCGCGGCTGACTCATCAGGAAGATCTCGTTGTTGCGGACCGAGAAGATCTGGCCGGTGACGTCCTTCGCCGCGTCCGAGCAGAGATAGACGACCAGCGGCGCGATCTTGTCCGGCGTCATCTTCTGCAGCTTGGCGATGCGCGCCTTCTGCGCCTCGTCGGTCGCCGGGATCGAGCCGATCATGCGCGACCAGGCGAAGGGCGCGATCGCGTTCGAGCGCACGCCGAACTTCGCCATGTCGAGCGCGATCGACTTGGAAAGCCCGACGATGCCGAGCTTCGCTGCCGAGTAGTTGGCCTGGCCCAGATTGCCGATCAGGCCGGAGGTCGAGGTGAAGTGGACGAAGGCGCCGGCGCCCTGCTCCTTGAAATGATTGGCGGCGGCTTTCGACACGTGGAAGGAGCCGTTGAGATGCACGTCGATGACGGCGCGCCATTCCTCCAGGCTCATCCGGTGGAAGATGCGATCGCGCAGGATGCCGGCATTGTTGACCACCGCATCGACCCGACCGAAGGAATCGAGAGCGGTCTGGATCAGGCGCTCGGCGCCCTTGGGATCGGCGACGGAGTCGGTGTTGGCCGCGGCCTCGCCGCCGGCTTCCTTGATCTCGCGCACCGTCAGCGCCGCGGGGCCGGCGTCGTGGCCCGAGCCGTCGAGCGCGGCGCCGATGTCGTTGACCACCACCTTGGCGCCATGCGCGCCCATCAGCAGTGCGATCGCCTTGCCGATGCCGCCGCCGGACCCGGTGACCACCACGACCTTGCCGTCGACCATCCGCGCCATTCGGGAGCTCCTTCCGCCACGATCTTTCGGGAGTTCCCATAGCAGGCCCGGCGACCGGGAGGCTAGCTTCCGGGCAGCAGGGTGGTCCGGTGGCGGGCGAGGAAGCTGGCGGCGATCGGCGCGACGAACACGTTGTTGGTGCGCGCGAAGACGGCCTCGATGGCGGGGTCGTCGGCAGGAACTCTGCCCTCGATCCGGTCGAGCATCTCGTCCGTCGCGTCCGCGATGTCCTCCGCCGTATTAGGCACCAGGTCGATGCCGTAATCGTCGAAGCCGCTGCCACGGATCTCGCCGCGGAAAGGCGCGTCGATCATCTCGGCCAGCGACAGCAGCCGGCCGCCGGCGCGCTCGCGATAGAGCTTGGGCAGCCAGATGTCGCGCAGCGTCGTATGCAGCGTGCTGGCAAAGCCGTTGGTGTGAATGGTCGGCGTGCCGAAGGCGCTGGCGACGCTGACCGGGCCCGAAAGGGTGGCGATCATCGCGCGCGCCGTGGCGATCGCGACGAGATCGACCTCCGGCGAACGCACGTCCGAATGCGCGTAGTCGACGAGCCCTTGCATCGGCGGAAGTGCCGGCGCCATCGGTCCGCCGAGACGGACGACATAGCCACCCCGCGCCACCACCCTTTCGACCGCCTGAAGGTATGTCGAGACGTCGGCGTCGCGGGCGGCCAGATCGAGACGGCGACGGCCCTCGGACTCGCCGTGGAAGGCCGGATCGCGGACATGCATCGCGACGAACCACGCGTCCGCCGGCAAGCCGATGCGCGCCAGCCTCGCCCGACCCGCCGAAAGACGTTCCGGCGCCATGGAGAGGATCGGGCCGCGCCCGGCCTCGCCCCAGGCCTTCTCCGCCGCCCGCCACGCCTCCTGAACGTAGAGAAAGCGACCGTCCTTCAGCGGCAGCGTGGTGGTGTCCAGCGCAAGGTCGGGCGCCAGCAGCTGGAACTTCGGCAGCATGTCGCCGCCCCTGACGATGTTCAGGTAGGGCGCGAACAGGTCGAGCAGAGCCTCGTTGACGACGGCGTCGGGCGGCGCCGGCAGCACCAGCTGCCAGGGCGGCAGCAGTCCGAGCATCTTGAACTTCACCAGCGAGGACAGCCGGTTCGCCATCTCGCCGAACGACCCGAGGAACCAGGCGGGATGAAGGATGCGAAGGCCGGTCGAGGCCAGCGGATGCTTGGCGACACGCTCCTCGAGCTGTCGGGCCGCCAGTCCGAAGGCCGCGCTCGCGCCCTCGGGATCGCCCGATCCGTGCAGAAGGAAAGCCAGATCGTTCTGGACCGCCTCGGTCTGCGGGATCAGCGGCGCGAATCGGGCGAGCGCCGACCGGGTCACCGGAACGGAGGCGATGTTGTAGAGAAGATAGAAGCCCTCGCGGAGGATGCGTTCCGGATCGAGGTGGGCCTTGGCTTCGATCTCGAAAATCAGGCCTTTCACATCACCGCGGCGCGCGATCGACTGCAGCCACTCGATGGCCACATCGACTCTCGTTCGCTGTTCCTCGCCCGTCATGAGGCCGGAGTATACGGCCTCATGGAATGCAGGCTAGCGCCCGGGAAGCAGCGACGAACGGTGCCGGGCAAGGAAGCTGGCGGAGATCGGCGCGGTGAAGACGTTGCCGGTACGCGCGAAGACCGCTTCGACCTCCGGATCGTCGTAGAGCGGCCTGCCCTCGAGCCGATCCAGCAGCTCGTCGATCGCGTCGGCGATTTCCTCAGGCGCATTCGGCACCACGTCGATGCCGTAGTCTTCGTAGGCGCTGCCGCGAATCTCGCCGCGGAAAGGTGCATCGATCATCTGGGCCAATGACAGGAAGCGGCCGCTGCTCCGTCGCCGAAGGAGCTTCGGCACCCAGATGTCGCGCGAGCCTGCCCCGAGCGCGCTGGCGATGCCGTTGGTGTGGACGCCGGGCGTGCCGAGCGCGGTGGAGACGCTGAGCGGCCCCGACATCGTGGTGATGATCGCCCGCGCCGCGGCGATCGCGACGATGTCGAGCTCCGCCGATCGCACCTCCGAATGCGCGTAGTCCACGACCCCGGGCAGTGCCGGCAAGGCTGGGGCCTTGGGCGATCCCAGGCGGACGACATATCCGCCTCTCGCGACGACCCGCTCGATCGCCTGGAAGTAGGTGGCGATGTCGGCATCGCGAGACGCCAGGTCGAGGCGATTGCGGCCCTGCGACTCCCCGTGGAATGCCGGGTCGCGGACATGCAGGGCGACGAACCAGGCATCGGCCGGAAGCCCGATCGCGGCGAGCCGTTCCCGTCCCGACGAGATCCTCTCGCGCGGCATCGACACGACCGGGCCGCGCCCGGCCTTGCCCCACGCCTTCTCGGCGATGCGCCAGCCCTGCTGGACGAAGAAGCTGCGCCCGTCCGCCAGCGGCACGCAGGTGAGATCGAGCGCGAGATCGGGCGCCATCGCCTGCATCTTCGCAAGCAGGTCGCCTTCCTTGACGATGGTGAGGTAGGGCGCGAACAGGTCGAGCAACGGCTCGTTGACGATGCTCTCGCGTGGCGCCGGCAGCACCACCTGCCAGGGCGGCAGCATGCCGAGCGCCTTGAACTTCGCGAACGCCCCGAGGCGGGCCGCCATCTCGCCGAAGGATCCGACGAACCAGGAGGGATGCAGGATGCGGAGCCCGGTCGAGGCCAGTGGATGCCTTGCGACCCTCTCTTCGCGGAGCCGTGCGCCGAGCCCATAGGCGGCGTTCGCGCCTTCGAGATCGCCCGAAAGCAGCAGGAGGAATCCGAGATCGTTCTGGAAGTCCTCGGTGCGCGGGATCAGCGGCATCAGCCGCGCCACCGCCTTCCGCGTCGCGTGCACGGGCGCCAGCTCGTAGAGCAGATAGAAGGTCTCGCGCAGGATGCGCGCGGGATCGACCGCGATCCTCGCCTCGACCTCGGCAAGGAGCGCCCCGAGGTCGCCCGCGAGCGCAAGCGCGCGGAGCCGGCCGACCGCCGCCTCGACCTCCGATGCCTCCGACCCTCCCGCCATGAGACGGGAGTATAGAGCCTAGACCTTGTCGAGCGCGCGCGTCAGGTCGTCGATCAGGTCGTCCGGGTCCTCGAGGCCCACGGAAAGCCGCACGACACCGTCCTCGATCCCGAGCTGGCGCTTCTCTTCGGCGGAGAGACGCTGGTGCGTCGTCGTCGCCGGGTGGCAGACGAGACTCTTCGAATCGCCGAGATTGTTCGAGATGTCGATGATGCGAAGACTGTTGAGCGCCTTGAAGGCCCCGACCTTGCCGCCGCGGATGGTGAAGGTGACCACCGAGCCGAAATCCTTCATCTGGCTCGCCGCCAGCTTGTGCTGGGGATGGGTGAGCAGGCCCGGGTACAGCGCGCGCTCGACCGCCGGATGGCGCGACAGCGCCTTGGCGACGGCGCGTGCGCTCGTACAGTGGGCGGTAAGCCGGAGATCGAGGGTCTCCAGCCCCTTCATCATCAGCCAGGCGTTGAACGGGCTCATCGTCGGCCCGGTGTGGCGAAGGAAGGGCCCCAGCGTGTCGGCGAGGAACTTTTCCGAGCAGAGGATGGCGCCACCGAGGGCGCGGCCCTGGCCGTCGATGTGCTTGGTCGTCGAATAGACGACCACGTCGGCGCCCATGTCGAGCGGGCGCTGAAGTAGGCCCGTGGCAAAGACATTGTCGACGATGACGCAGGCGCCGGCGTCGTGCGCGAGCGCGGCGACGGCGCGGAGATCGACGATCTCCAGCATCGGATTGGACGGCGACTCCAGCAGCACGGCCTTGGTCGGCTTCTCCAGCGCGCGGCGCCACTGCGAGAGCTCGGTCCCGTCGACGATCTCCACCTCGATGCCGAGCTTCGGCATGTAGTCGGTGCAGATCCACAGGCAGGAGCCGAACAGCGCGCGGGCCGCGACGACGCGATCGCCCGAGCGCACCTGGCACATCAGCGAGGCAAAGACCGCCGACATGCCGGTGGCGGTCGCGCGGCAGGCCTCGGCACCCTCGATCAGCCTGAGGCGTTCCTCGAATGCCGCGACCGTCGGATTGCGGAAGCGCGAATAGACATAGCGGTCGTTGCGTGGCTGGGCGAAAGCCGCTTCGGCCTCCTCGGCCGAGCCGTAGACATAGCCCGAGGTCATGTACATGGCCTCGGCCGTCTCCATGTGCTGCGAGCGGTTCAGGCCGCCGCGGACGAGACGTGTGCGAGGACGCCAGGCATCGACGTTGCCTTGTGCGGTGTCGACCATGTGCTGCGCTCCTTCCGAGCAACAAAAAAGCCCCGGCCGGTCTCGGTCGGGGCGCACTTGGTCCCGACCTTTTAGCGGTTTTCTTTAACGTGGGCCGCAAGCCGGTCGGCTCAAATCCCCACGGAATGAACACGCTTTTACGCGACGCGATTCAACGTGTCAACCCGAGGGGCTTGCATTGAGACGCAGCCTGCGCCACGCATCGCTCGGACACATGAACGACGCGACCTCCCTCTCGGCACTTCTCGCCGAGGCCGTGGCCAAGGCCGGCGACGCACCCGCCTTCTTCGCGGGTGACGACATCTATTCCTATTCCTGGCTCGACGAGAAAAGCCGCCGCGCCGCGCTCGGCCTATCGACCATGGGCATCAGGCCCGGCGACCGGGTTGCGATCTGGCTGCCGAACCTGCCGGAGTGGCCGGCGCTCTATTTCGGCGTGGCGCGGCTCGGTGCGATCGCGGTGCTCGTCAACACGCGCTTCCGCTCCGCCGAGGTGCAGGACATCGTCGGCCGCTCGCGCGCCAAGGCGCTGATCCTGGCGCCGGCGTTCAAGGCGATCGATTTCGCCGGTATCCTCGCCGCTGTCGATCCGGCCGCGCTCGATGCCCTGCGCTGGGTGGTGACGGTCGGCGAGACGCCGAAAAGTGTTCTCGCCGGACGCGAGCAGTACAGCAGCGACGAGGTTTTCGCCGCCCCGCCCGGCACGTTCGACCAGGCGACGGCGTCGTCGCCGGTCACGATCTTCACCACCTCGGGCACGACCAAGGCGCCGAAGTTCGTGGTTCATACCCATGGCAGCCTGACCGGCCACGCACGCACCGTTGCCCGCGTCTTCGGCTACGACCGCAGCGACACCGTTCTGCTGCAGGCCCTTCCCTATTGCGGCACCTTCGGCCTCGCCCAGGCGCTTGCCGGGATCGCCGAGGCACGCCCGTCGGCGCTGCTGCCGACTTTCGACGGCGCGGCGGCAGCCGCGGCGGCGACCCGGCATCGCGTCACGCACTTCAACGCGACGGACGACATGGTGGCGCGGATGCTGGATGCAGCACCGTCGCGCGAATGCCCGTTCCCATCGATCTCGAGCATCGGCTACGCGCGGTTCAATCCGGCGCTCGCCGATCTCGTCGAACGCGGCGAGGCGAAGGGCGTACGTCTCCACGGCCTCTACGGGATGAGCGAGGTCCAGGCCCTCTTCGCCCGCCAGCCCGACGACGCACCGGCAGATCGCCGCCGCATCGCCGGCGGCGTCACGACATCCGTCGAAGCCTCCGTGCGGGTGCGCGATCCGGAGACCGGCCGCGTGCTGCCGCAAGGCGAGTCCGGCGAGATCGAGATCAAGGGCCCGAGCCTCATGACAGGGTATGACGGGGACGAGGCCGCGACACGCGCAGCCTTCACCGAGGATGGCTGGTTCCGCACCGGCGATCTCGGCCGCCTGGATCCCTGGGGCGGTTTCGAGTTCGAGACCCGCATGGGCGACGTGCTGCGCCTCGGCGGCTTCCTGGTCAGTCCGGCCGAGATCGAAGCCCAGCTCCAGCGGGATCCGTCGATCGACGGTGCCCAGGTCGTCTCGATCGCCGACGCCGCCGGCACCAAGGCGATCGCCTTCGTCACGCTCAAGCCGGGCGGCAGCTTCGACGAGGCGGTTCTGATCGCGCACTGCAAAGCCGCGCTTGCCGCGTTCAAGGTGCCGGCGCGCGTCTTCTGCCTCGATGCCTTTCCCAGCACCACCGGGCCCAACGGTACCAAGGTCCAGCGCCATCGCCTGCGCGAGATGGCTGACGAGCTCATGCGCCTCCGGAGGACAATGCCATGACCGAAGTCCTGCTCTCGCGCGAAGGCGAGATCGCCATCGTCACGCTGAACGAGCCAGAGCGCCGGAACGCGCTGTCGCTCGCCATGCGCGAGGTGCTGTTCGAGGTATTGGACAAGGCGATGGCGGGCGATGCCCGCGCCATCGTGCTGACCGGGGCCGGCGGCAACTTCTGCTCGGGCGGCGACATCAAGTCCTTCGACCCAGGCGCGCCGCTGGTCGAGATCCGCGACCGGCTGAACCGGCTGCACCGCGTCGCGAGGATCCTTCTGACCGGGAAGAAACCGGTCGTCGCCGCGGTCGATGGCTATGCCTTCGGTGCCGGCGTCTCGCTGGCGCTCGCCTGCGACCATATCGTTGCGGCGAACGACTCCCGCTTCTGCGCCAGCTTCAACCGTGTCGCGCTGATGGGCGATCTCGGCCTTCTCTATACGCTGCCGCTCCGCGTCGGCATGGGCAAGGCGCGAGAGCTCCTGATGCTGGGCGAGATCGTCGAGGCTGCCGACGCGCTGAAGATTGGGCTGGTCGACCGGCTGGTCGAGCCGGGGCAGGTGCTCAAGGCCGCCATCGAGCGCGCCAGGCTCTTCGCCGCCTCTCCGCCGGTCGCGCTGGCGATGACCAAGTCGGCGCTGGCTCGGATGCCGGCGACCCTCGACGAGGTCTTGCAGATGGAGCTCGACGGGCAGAGCGCCCTGTTCCAGACCGCGGATCACGCGGAAGGCCGCGCCGCCTTCCTCGAGAAGCGGGCGCCCCGGTTCCAAGGCCGCTAGCAAAGCCGCGACGCCGCCTGTAAAAGGCCGCGCCATGACCGAGACCTTCACCGTCGCCGTCCCCGGCGCCAGCCTCGCCGTCGAAGCCAAAGGGAACGGCCGTACCGTGGTCTTCCTCCATGCCGGCGTTGCCGATCTGCGCATGTGGCAGGCCGAGATGGATGCGCTCGCCTCGACCCACCGCGTCGTCGCCTATGACCGTCGCGGCTTCGGCAGGACCTCCGCGTCGACGCAGGCCTATTCGCATGTCGACGACCTCAAGGCCGTCCTCGACCGGCTCGGCAAGGAGCCGGTCGTCCTCGTCGGCTGCTCGCAGGGCGGCCGGATCTCGATCGACTTTGCCCTCACCTATCCCGAGCGCGTCGCCGGGCTCGTGCTGGTCGCCCCCGCGGTCAGCGGCGCCCCGAGCCCCGCCTCGTATCCGCCCTCCATCGCCGCCCGCATCGAGGAGATCGAGCAGGCCGAAGAGGAAGAGGACATCGATCGCATCAACGCGCTCGAGGCCTGGTTCTGGCTCGACGGGCCGACCAGCCGCGAAGGCCGCGTCAATGGCCCGGCGCGCGAGCTGTTCCTCGACATGAACGCGATCGCGCTCGCCCAGGACGACGTCGGGGAGGAGCGGAAGTCGCCGCCGGCGATGCCGAGGATCGGCCAGCTCACGATGCCGACGCTGGTGATCTGGGGCGACCTCGATTTCGAGCACATCCAGCGCCGATCGGCCGAGATCGCCGCGACCGCCCCCAAGGGCCAGGCCTTCCTGATGCCGGACACTGCGCATCTGCCGAACCTGGAGCAGCCGAAGATGTTCGGCGACCGGCTTCGGCAGTTCCTCGACCGGCTCTAGGCCCGGCGAAAGCGCCAGGCGCCGTCACCACCGAGCTCGCGCACGGCCCCGCCGCGCGCCCGCAGCAGGTTGATGTGCGAGAGCGTCTCGCCGATCGCGAAGCCGGTCTGGTGCTGGTCGAGCGGACGGGTGAACAGGCCGCGCGCGACCTCCATCGTCGTCTTCGACCCGTCCAGCAGCGAGGAGAGCTTTTCGAGCCGTTCCTCGTGATGCTCGCCGAGCTCGTCGATGCGCTCGTGGAGTCCGCGGAACGGCTCGTTGTGCGAGGGCAGGATCAGAGTATCGCCCGGCAGCGCTCGGATGCCGCGCAGCGAGACGAGGAAGTCTTCGAGCGGATTGGCCTCCGGTTCGTTCGGCCAGACGCTGACGTTGGGCGAAATGCGCGGCAGCACCATGTCGCCGGCGATCAGCAGCTTCTCTTCCGGGCAATAGAGGCAGGCATGCTCCGGCGCGTGGCCGAGGCCGATCACCACGCGCCAGGTGCGCGCGCCGATCCTGATCTCGTCGCCCTCGCGGATGCGCCGGAAGGCACGCGGGATCTCGCCGACGCGCTTGGCATAGACGCCGACGCCCGTCCGCACGAAGTCGATAAACTCGGTCGGCGCGCCGGCCTTCCCGTAGAAGGCGACCTGCTGGTCGATCATGCCCGGGCCTGCGTCCTGCTTCAGCACGCGGGCCTGCAGCCACTCGGCGCGGGTCATCCAGAGCTCGACGCCGAAGCGCTCGGTCAGCCAGCCGGCGAGGCCGGCATGGTCGGGATGGAAATGCGTACAGACGAGGCGAACGACCTTGCGGCCGGCGAGCGGGCCTTCGAACAGCCGATCCCAGAGGCCGCGGGTGGTATCGTCGGCGATGCCGGTGTCGACCAACGTCCAGCCACCCTCGTCCTCCAGCGCCCACAGATTGATGTGGTTCAGCGCGAAGGGCAGCGGCATGCGGATCCAGAGGATGCCGGGGGCGACCTCCTTCACGGTCGCCGGTTCCGGGCGGCCCTCGAACGGATAGGAAAGCGTGGCGGCCACGGACTCGTCCTCGACGCTGGGGAGGGCCGGGTTATAGCATGGCGCCCCTGCGGCTGAAGGAGCCCCGAATTGAGCGACACATCGCCGCTCACCCTGGCAATCGGCGACGACTACCCTGAGATCCGCACCGAGGTGGCGAAGATCTGTGCCGGCTATCCGGGCGCCTATTGGCGCGAGTTGGAGGAGGCGCAGGCCTATCCCGAAGCGTTCGTCCGTGCGCTGACGGAGTCGGGTTATCTGGGGGCATTGATCCCGGAGAGTTTCGGTGGCGCCGGTCTGCCGCTCCGCGCCGGCGCGGTGATCCTGGAGACGATCCATCGCGCGGGCTGCAACGCCGGCGCCTGTCACGCGCAGATGTACATCATGGGCACGCTGCTCCGGCACGGCAGCGAGGCGCAGAAGCAGCGCTATCTCCCCGACATCGCCGCCGGCAAGCTCCGCCTCCAGGCCTTCGGGGTCACCGAGCCGACCTCGGGCTCCGATACGCCGGCGCTCAAGACCCGCGCGGTGAAGCAGGGGCGCAAATACGTCGTCCACGGCCAGAAGGTCTGGACCAGCCGCGCCTTCGCCACCGACATGATGCTGCTGCTCGCCCGCACGACGCCGCTGGACCAGGTGAAGCGGCGCAGCGACGGGCTCTCGGTGTTCCTGGTCGACCTCCGAGAGAGCCGCGGCAGGACAGTCGACATAAGGCCGCTGCGCGCGATGATCAACCACAACACCACCGAGGTGTTCATCGACGGGCTGGAGGTGCCGGAGGAGAACCTGATCGGCGAAGAGGGCCGCGGCTTCCGCTACATCCTCGACGGCATGAACGCCGAGCGCATCCTGCTCTCGGGCGAGGCGATCGGCGATGCGCGCTGGTTCGTTAGGACAGCGAGCGCCTATGCCGGCGAGCGCCAGGTGTTCGGCCGCCCGATCGGGCAGAACCAGGGCATCCAGTTCCCGCTCGCCCGCGCGCACGCCGAGACCGAGGCGGCCGATCTCGTCGCCCGCCGGGCCGCTGCGCTCTTCGATGCCGGCCAGGACTGCGGCGCGGATGCCAACATGGCGAAGCTGCTGGCCTCCGAGGCTTCGTGGCACGCGGCGGAAGCCTGCCTGCAAACCTTCGGCGGCTTCGGCTTCGCCCGCGAATACGACGTGGAACGGAAGTGGCGCGAGACGCGTCTGTTCCAGACGGCACCGATCTCGACCAATCTCGTTCTCGCCCATATCGCCCAGCACGTGCTGGGCCTGCCCAAGAGCTATTGAGGAATTCGACGATGGCCTATCGCGTCGGCGTCATCGGTCTCGGCATCATGGGAAACCGCATGCTGGACCGTCTTGCCCAGCATCCGGACCTCGAAGCGACTGCTGGCTGGGATCCGAGCAAGGATGCCGTCGCCGCCACCAGGAAGGTGCATGCGAATCTCGAGATCGAGGTCTCCGCCGAGGCGCTCTGCAAGCGCGCCGACATCGACTGCGTCTATATCGCCTCGCCGCCGTCGAGCCATATCGCCCATGCTTTCGCCGCCTTCGATGCCGGCAAGACCGTGTTCCTGGAAAAGCCACTGGCGACCGACATCAAGCAAGCGCAGGCGATCGTCGAGCGCGTGACACGGGAAAAGCGACCGGCCGCGATCAACTTCTCGCTCGCCCATGCGCCGGGCCTGATCGCGCTCGAGGACATGGTGAAGTCCGGGCGCTTCGGCAAGCCGGTCTCGGCGTCGGTCGACGTGCAGTTCGCCGCCTGGCCGCGTCCATGGCAGACGGGCGCAGCTTCCTGGCTCTCGAAGCGCGCCGAGGGCGGCTTCACCCGCGAGGTCGTCTCGCACTTCGTCTTCGCGCTGCAGCGTGCGCTGGGGGCGCCGGAGATCCTGGAGAGCAAGGCGACCTATCCGGCCGGCGACGGCGCCGAGACCGCGCTCCAGTCGCGCGTCCTCTTCGGCGACGTTTCGGCCGTGATCACCGGACAGGTCGGCGGCACCGCCGTCGCGGATCGCAACACGACCACCGTCGAGTTCGAGCGGGGCGCGATCCGCCTGCTCGACTGGATGAACGTCGAGACGCGCGAGGGCGACAAGTGGATTCCCGGCGGCGACTCGCCGGAAGAGCTGCGCCAGCGCGCCCAGGTCGGCCAGCTCGACGCGCTGGCGGCGATGCTCGCCGGCCGCGCGCACCGGCTGCCGACGGTCACCGAGGGCCTGGCGGTGCAGGCGTGCGTCGAGGGCCTGCTGAAGGGCTAGTCTGCCGCCGCGGGCGCGGTCACGCGGACACGATTGAAGACCCGCAGCGCGGACTCGTCGGAGAACATCTTGTCCGGCCGCTTGTCATAGCTGAACAGGGCGATCACCCGCTTGCGGCTTCCTCGCACGGGGCTCACGCGATGCACCGAGTACTTGCCGCAGAACAGCACCAGCGTTCCCGGCTCGACCCGGACCGACTTCACGCGAGATCGCCCGCCGCGCAGAACGTCGGCGACGCCCGGATAGTTCTCGTCCGTCTCGCTCCGGATGTAGGGCGCGAACTCGAAGTCGCCACCGGCCTCGGCCCGCTGCAGCAGCAGCGAGACCACGAAGTCGTTCGAGTCGAAATGCCAGTGATGGCTGTCGCCGTCGCCGGCGATGCTGAGATTGCAGTTGAAGATCGGATCGAGCACCCGGTGCAGCTCGTCGAGCTTCAGCACATCGGCGATGAAGCGCGTGAGGCCGTCCCAGCGATAGAGGCGCTGCACCGCCGCCGTCTCGGCCATCGCGTCGCCGGCGACGACATGCATCTGGCTCGGCGAGGTCATCGTGCGGGGATCGTCGGACGGCAGGTCCGATCGCACCGGTCCGTAAGGCGTGAGGTGGTGATCGCGCCGGTGGGCCTGGGACAGCGTCGCCATGGCCTCCTCGGCCACACGGCGGATCGCATCGGCGGGGATGAACCCCGGCAGCATGACGCAGCTCTCGGATGCCAGCTCGCGGCGGCAGCGCTCGACCAGCTCGGCGCGGCCGCGCGGATCGTCGAGGGGATAGCGCGCGAGGTCGATCAGGTCGCGCGGCGGACGGGCGAAGGGATCGGTCATGCCCTCATGTTAGCGCATCAGGCCGGAATCCGCCGCATCAGCGTTTCCAGCAGGTCGGCTTCCCCCGCCGGCTTGTCCCAGCGGATCCGGGCGACGCGCGGGAAGCGGAGCGCCACACCCGACTTGTGCCGGGTCGAACGCTGGGCCGAGTCGAAGGCTATTTCCAGGACCAAGCCGGGCGCCACCTGGCGCACCGGGCCGAAGCGATCGACCGTGTTGTTGCGGACCCACTTGTCGAGCTGCATCAGCTCGGCATCGGTGAAGCCGAAATAGGCCTTGCCGACCGGGACCAGCTCGCCGCCCGGCCGGGTCCAGAGGCCGAAGGTGTAGTCCGAATAGAAGGACGAGCGCTTGCCGTGACCACGCTGCGCATACATCAGCACCGCGTCGATCGTGTCGGCCGCTCGCTTCCACTTGAACCAGAGCCCCTTGGGCCGGCCGGAGACATAGGGACTGTCGGAACGCTTCAGCATCAGTCCCTCGGCGTTCAGCGAGTCCGCGTCGAGGCGATGACGACCGAGCTCTTCCCAATCCTGGAAAGGGATCATCGGAGAAAGGTCGATGACGCCGGTCGCGAGCCCGACATGGGCGACCCAGTTCTCGAGCCGCGCCCGGCGCGCGTCGAATCCGAGATGCCGAAGATCCTCCTCCCCTTCGAACAGCAGATCGTAGACGCGGATGAAGGCCGGGTAGTCGGTGAGATGCTTCGGGTTTGGTTTCTTGCGGTTGAGCCGCTGCTGCAGGTCGTTGAAGGGTGCCACCGCATCGCCGCGGCGGACCAGAAGCTCGCCGTCGACCACCGCCTGGAACTTCAGGCGGTCGACCAGGTCGGGGAAGGCCGGCCCCACCTCCTCGCCGCCGCGCGAGAACAGCCTGGCGCCATCGGGACCGGAGACGATCTGCACGCGGATACCGTCCCATTTCCACTCGGCGCGAAAATCCTCCGGCTTGAGCGAGAGCAGATCCCCTTCCTCCAACGCCTGCGCCAGCATCAGCGGCCGGAAAAGGCGGCTGGTGTCGATCTGAGGTGGTGGCGATCGCCCTTCGATCCAGTCGAACAGCGGCCGGTAGGGCGGGTCGAGCCCGTGCCAGATCTCTTCGACCTGGGCGAGCTCGACCTTGCCGTGCTCGGCCAGCGCCGTCTTGGCGAGACGCTCCGACACACCGACACGAAGCCCGCCGGTCAAGAGCTTGATCAACGCCCAGCGCGCGTCGGCATCTAGACGGTCGAGCCATCCGGCAAGCAGCTCCGGCACCTTGGCCCGCGGCGCAAGCGTCAGGGTTTCGACCACCTCGGAAAGGCGCAGATCGTGCCCGGATTCTTCCATCGCCGGCCAGATCAGCGCCACCGTCTCGGCGAGGTCGCCGACATAGTCGTAGGAGAGGTCGAACAAGACCGGATCGACGCGGGAGCGCGCGACGTCGCGCACCGCCGCCGGCTTCGCCTCGGCGAAGACCAGCGTGCCGGTGAGCGCCGCCAGCGCATATCCCCGATCCGGATCCGGCGTCTCGGCCAGGTAGGCCTTGAGGAGCCGGAGCTTGGAATTGCGCGCCGGCGTGTAGAGCAGGCTCGCGAGCAGGCGGGAGAAGGCCTTCAACTCCCCTCCTCCTCGAAGCCCAGCAGCGAGAGCGCGCGGGCGCGGATGCCGCGGCTGGTCGCGTGGTGCACCAGCGCGTCCTCGCGGCCATGGGTGACCCAGACTTCCGGCGCGCCGACATCCTCGAGCGTCCGGCAGAGCTCGTCCCAGTCGGCGTGGTCGGAGATCACCAGCGGCAGCTCGACGCCGCGCTGCTTCGCCCGCTGCTTGATCCGCATCCAGCCCGAGGCGAAGGCAAGCACCGGGTCGGCCATGCGCCGCGACCACCGGTCGCCGAGCGAGGACGGCGGGGCGAGGACCAACACGCCGGCGAACATGCCCGGCGGGGCTTCCGTCGCCGGCCTCAGGTCGCCGAGATCGACGCCGAAGCCGCGGTACAGCTCGCAGAGCTCGATCAGCGCGCCGTGCAGGTAGATCGGCTGGTCGTATCCGGCCTCGCGGACGAGGCGGATCAGGCGCTGGCATTTGCCGAGCGCATAGACGCCGACCAGATGCGTACGGTCGGGAAAGACCCTCATCGAGTGGAGGAGGCGTGCCACCTCCTCCTTGTCGTCGGGATGGCGGAACACCGGCAGCGCGAAGGTCGCCTCCGTGATGAAGACGTCGCACTTGACCGGCTCGAAGGGCGGACAGGTCGGGTCGCGACGGCGCTTGTAGTCGCCCGAGACGACGACCCGGCTCCCTTGCCATTCCAGCACCACCTGGGCCGAGCCCAGAATGTGCCCGGCGGGCTTCAGGGTGACGCGGACGCCGTTGATCTCGATCCGCTCGCCGTAGCCCAGCGGCTGCGTCGCCTTCGCGGGCTCCGGGCCGATCCGGCTCTTCATGATCGCCAACGTCTCCGGCGTCGCCAGAGCCGCCCCATGCCCGCCCCGGGCGTGGTCGGAATGCCCGTGCGTGATCACCGCCCGGTTCACCGGCGAGGTGGGATCGATATAGAAGCCGCCGGGTTCGACCAGGAGGCCCGCGGGCGTCGGCCTCAGCCAGGTTTCGGGATGCTGCATGGATCGCGGCTCAGCGGATGCCCAGGTCGGAGCGCAAAGATAGCCTTGCCATCGAGCCTGAATGGGCGATGATGAACTTTACAATTTTGTGACAATCACGAGCCGGAGTTTCGCGGGCGTTGGCCACCACGGTTCTTCTCCATCTTCTCGGCGGCGTTGCCTTGCTGCTCTGGGGCCTCCGCATGGTGCGTACCGGCGTGATGCGGGCCTTCGGCGGCGACCTTCGCCGCGCGATCGGGATCGGGCTTCGCAACCGCGTCTCCTCGTTCCTGGTCGGGCTCGGCGTCACCGGGGCGGTGCAGAGCTCGACCGCGACCGCGCTGATGACGGCCTCCTTCGCCGAGCGCGGGCTGATGACGACCGCCCCGGCGCTGGCAGTCATGCTCGGCGCCGACGTCGGCACCGCGCTGGTGGCCCAGGCGCTCTCCTTCGACGTGAGCTGGCTCTCACCGGCGCTGATCCTGGTCGGATTCATCGCCTTCTCGAGCATCACCACCACCCGCTGGCGAGACGCCGGCCGCGCGGTGGTCGGGCTCGGCCTGATGCTGCTGGCACTCCGCCTGATCGTCGAATCCTCCCAGCCGCTGCAGCACTCGGTCGTGCTGCAGGAAGTGATGACCGCGCTGGCGGGCGAGCCGCTGATCGCAATCCTGCTCGGCGCCGGCCTCACCTGGCTGGCGCATTCCAGCCTCGCCATCATCCTGATGGTGATGTCGATGACCGTCATCGGCATCGTCCCGCTGCCGCTGGCGCTCGCCCTCGTGCTCGGCGCCAATCTCGGCGGCGGCCTGCCTGCAGCGATGGCGACGTGGCACGGGGACGCCCCCGCCCGCCGCGTCACCCTCGGCAACCTCTCGTTCCGCCTGATCGGCGTGGTCCTGGCACTGCCTTTCCTGGCGGCGATCGCCGGGTTCCTGCCGACGCTCGGCGGCGACGTCGGAAGACAGGTGGTGAACTTTCATCTCGGTTTCAACGTGACGCTGGCCGTGGCGTTCCTGTTGCTGCTGACGCCGGCGGCGAGCCTGGCCGAACGCTTCCTGCCCGAGCGGAAGCTCGGCGACGATCCGATGAAGCCGCGCTATCTCGATCCGGCGGTGATCGACTCGCCGGCGCTGGCGATCGCGGCGGCCTCGCGCGAGACGCTGCGCATGGGCGACGCGCTGGAGACCATGCTGCGCGACGTGCTGACCGTGCTGAAAACCGACGACCGCAAGCTCGCCGACGACATCTGCCGGCGGGACAACGTCGTCGACCGGCTGCACGAGGCGATCAAGCTGTACCTCACCCAGGTAAGCCGTGAGGCGCTCGGCGAGTCCGACAGCAAGCGCTGCATGGAGATCATCGCCTACACGACCAATCTCGAGCATGTCGGCGACATCATCGACAAGAACCTGATCGAGCTCGCGATCAAGAAGATCAAGAACCGGCTGCGCTTCTCGGAAGAAGGATTCTCCGAGATCGGCGCCATCCACGCGACGGTCCTGGATACGCTCAAGCTTTCGCTCGCCGTGTTCATGCAGGGAGACGCCGCCCAGGCGCGCCGCCTGGTGGAACAAAAGGACTCGATGCGCGACCGCGAACGCGCGGCCGCCGAGCAGCACCTGGAGCGGCTCAAGAGCGGCCGGCCGGAGAGCATCGAGACCTCGTCGCTGCATCTCGATATCCTGCGAGACCTCAAGCGCATCCACTCGCACCTGACCTCGGTCGCCTATCCCATCCTGGAACAGACCGGCGAGCTGAAGCGAAGCCGGTTGGCGACCGGCTAGAGCTCGACGAGGTCGACCCAGCGCCGCTCGGCCGAGGCGCGCTCGATCGCGGCGGCGATCCGCTCGATGACGAGGCCGGTTGCGAAGTCCGGATAGAGCGCCTCCTCGCCGGCGAGGCCGCGCAAGAGATGGCCGACCTCCGCGGTCTTGAGGTCGCCATAGCCGAGCTGATGCCCCGCCGCCGGGCTGAACGCGCCGTACGGTGGATGCTGCGGGCCGGCAAGGATCGTCGAAAATCCGTCGGCCGCCTTGCGGAAGATCCTGAGCTCGTTCAGCCGCTCCTGGTCGAAGGCCAGCGTCGCCCTGGTGCCGGTGACCTCGACCGCCAGATGGTTCTTGTAGCCCCAGGCGACGCGGCTGATGTCGATCACGCCGCGGGCGCCGTTGGCGAAGCGCAGCACCGCATGCACCTGGTCGTCGTTCTCGACCGGCGCCGTGCCGACAGATGTCGGCCGCTCGGGAATCACGGTCGAGACCTCGCCCGCGACCGATTGCACCTCGCCGACGAGGTGGAGGGCGAAGCCCAGGAGATGCGAGCCGAGGTCGCCGAGCGCTCCCGAACCGGCGAGCGCCCGGACGCATCGCCAGGAATGCGGCACCGCGGCATCCGCCATGTAGTCCTCGGCGAAGCGGCCCTTGAACGCGACCACCTCGCCGATCTCGCCGGCGGCGATCATCGTCTTCATCAGCCCGACCGCCGGGCCGCGGAGATAGTTGTAGCCGAGGAGCGTCGGCCGCCCCTCGGCCGCGTTCGCCATGCGCCTCGCGTCGGCAAGGCCGGTCGCCATCGGCTTCTCGCAGTAGACCGCCTTGCCGGCCCCGAGCGCCGCCAGCGCCATCTCCGGATGCAGGTGGTTCGGCGTGGTGATGGCGACGACCTGAACCCGAGGATCGGCGATCACCGCCCGCCAATCGCCGGTGCCCGCATCGAAGCCCCAGCGCTCGGCGCAGGTCGCGGCGCGCTTCACATCGGCATCGGCCAGCAGGACCAGATGCGGGCGGCGCGACAGATCGAAGACGGACGCGGCAGACGAGAAGGCGAGCGCGTGGGCCTTGCCCATGAACCCGGTGCCGATCAGGCCGACCCCGACCTTCGCCACGTCAGCGCGCGGCCGGGACGACCGTGATGCCGTGGTCGGCGAGCGAGAGCCAGACCTCGCCGCCGACGGCGACCGGCCGCGCGACGTTGCGATCGACGACGAACAGCTCCCCGGCCTCCGTCACCACCGTGTACTCCATGTGCGTGCCGAGGTAGGCCGCCTTGGCGATGGTCCCGGCGACCGCCGCGCGTCCCGGCTTCACCGGCTCCAGCGTGATCGCCTCGGGGCGGATCGCTATCTTGACCTCGCCAGGCGCCTGGTCGCGATGCGGCATGGTCACCGAGACTCCGGCGATGCGGACGCTCGCCCTGTCGCCGGACTTGGATTCAAGATGACCGGTCACCAGGTTGGCGTCGCCGATGAAGTCGGCGACAAAAAGGTTCGCCGGCGTCTCGTAGAGGTCGCGGGGTGCCCCCGACTGCGCGATGCGCGCGTTCGACATGACGATGACCCGGTCGGAGACGGCGAGGGCCTCCTGCTGGTCGTGGGTGACGTAAACGACGGTCAGGTTCAGCGAGCGCTGCAGGTCGCGGATGTCTTCGCGCACGCGGCGGCGCAGCTTGGCGTCCAGGTTCGACAACGGCTCGTCGAACAGGAGGACCTGAGGCTCCAGCACCAGGGCGCGGGCGACCGCGACGCGCTGCTGCTGGCCGCCGGAAAGCTCGGACGGCAGGCGCTTGTCGTAGCCTTCGAGGCCTACAAGCTTCAGCTTCTCGCGGGCCAGCCCCTCGGCCTCTTCCCTGCCGAGCCCGGAGACGCTGGGCCCGTAGGCGACGTTCTGGATGACGTTCATATGCGGAAACAGCGCATAGGACTGGAACACCATCGAGACGTCGCGCTCGGCAGCGGACAGATGCGTCACGTCCTTGTCGCCGATCAGGATCTGGCCTTCGCTCGCGATCTCGAGGCCGGCGATCAGCCTGAGCGTCGTCGTCTTGCCGCAGCCGGAAGGTCCCAGCAGCGTCACCAGCGTCGACGGCTCGATCGTGAAAGAGACGTCGTCGACCGCGACCACGGAACCGTAGCGCTTGACGACCGAGCGGAACTGGACCGAGGCCGGCGCCGAACGCTTCATCATTTCGGCAGGCTCCCGACTTCCTTCTCCCAGCGCGCGATCAGGCGCTTGCGCTCGTCGGCGCTGCCATACTTCGCGAAGTCGTAGGCGATCAGCTTCATCTCGGAGAGCTTCGGCGCCTTGTCCGGGATCGGCGCGTCGACGTTCGACGGCGTCTGGTAGGACTTGGCCTTCGCCGCCAATGCCTGGGCCTCGGCGGTCAGCGCGAAGTCGTACCACTTCTTCGCCGCATCCAGGTTCTTCGAGCCCTTCACCAGGCTCATCGAGCCGATCTCGTAGCCGGTGCCCTCGCACGGGCTGACCACCTTGACCGGGAAGCCGTCGACCGCCTCGGCGACCGCGTCGTGCAGGAACATGACGCCGATCGTGGTCTCGCCGCGGGCGGTGCCGCGCGCCGGCGCGGGGCCCGAGCGCGTGTACTGGTTCACGTTCTTGTGGAGCTGCTTCAGGTAGTCGAAGGCCGGCTCCTCGCCGAACACCTGCACCAGGGTGGCGACGGCGGTGTAGGCGGTGCCCGACGAGGCGGGATTCGAGATCTGGATCTCGTCCTTGTACTCGGCCTTGGTCAGGTCCTTCCAGCAGGCCGGCGGCGCCAGCTTCTTCTTGGCCAGGATCTCGGTGTTGTAGGCGAAGCCAAGCGCGCCGGCGTAGATGCCCACAGTGCGGAACTTCGACTGATCGGCCTGGCGGCGCGCCCAGTCATGCAGCTTCGGCAGCATCGGCGACTGGTAGGGCTCGGTCAGGTCCTCCTCGGCGGCGGCGAGATGCGGGTCGCCCGTGCCGCCCCACCAGAGGTCGGCCTTGGGATTGGTCTTCTCGGCGCGAAGCTGGGCCAGCGTCTCGCCCGAGCCCTTCTGCACCAGGTTCACCTTGATTCCGGTCTTCTTCTCGAACTCCTGGGTCATCAGCGTGCACCAGTCCTGGACCACGCTGCAGTAGACCGCGAGCGGCGCCTGGGCTTCGGCGCGGCCGGCGCCGAGAGCGAGGACGAGGGCGGTCGCGAGAACGATACGCATAAAGACCTCCGTTAGGCTTTAGCCGCCGCCGGCCTGCAGGCCGACATCCGCCTGCCGGCGGCCGAGCTTGCGCTCACCGACCAGGATCTGGATCAGCAGGATGGCGCCGACCATCACCAGGATCAGCACCGACGAGTAGGCGATGGCGAGACCGAACTCGCCGGCCTCAACGCGGCCGACGATGTAGGCGGTCGCCATGTTGTACTGCGCGGTCACCAGGAAGATCACCGCCGAGACCGCCGTCATCGCGCGCACGAAGCTGTAGACCATCGCCGCGACGAGCGCCGGCCTGAGCAGCGGCAGCACGACGCGCCGGACCGTCGTGAAGGTCCGGGCGCCCAATGTCAGCGATGCCTCATCCAACGATTTATCGATCTGGCTCAACGTGGCGATGCCGGCGCGCACGCCGACCGGCATGTTCCTGAACACGAAGCAGATGATCAGGATGATGCCGGTGCCGGTCAGCTCCACCGGCGGCACGTTGAAGGCGAGGATGTAGCTGACGCCGATCACGGTGCCCGGGATGGCAAAGCTCAGCATGGTGCCGAACTCGAAGGCGCGCTTGCCGGCGAATTGCTGGCGGGTCAGCAGGTAGGCGGTCAGCAGGCCGATCGCGCCGGTCAGCGGCGCCGAGAGGATCGAGATCTCGAGCGTCGTCCAGAACGACGACCAGCCAGAACCCGCGAAGGGTTGCGGGCTGGAGAGATCGATGCGGAAGCCGGTGAGGAAGTGCTCGAGCGTCGGCGTGTGGTCGCGGCCCATGGCCTTCACCAGCCCGCCCGCGATGATCATGCCGTAGATGACGAAGGTGAAGATCGACCACGGGATGACGACGGCGTAGCAGATCCGGCTCACCCATTTCGGCAGCGGCAGCGGCAGGCCTGAATCGCCCTTGCCGGTGACCGTCGTGTAGGAGACGCGGCCCAGCCAGCGATGCTGCGCGTAGAAGGCGCCGAGCGTGAAGACGAGCAGCACGAGCGCCAGCACCGCGGCGCGGCCCTGGTCGTGCGCGGCGCCCACGACCGCGAAGAACACCTTGATCGACAGCAGCTCGTAGTTGCCGGAGAGCACCAGCGGATTGCCGAAGTCGGCGAGGCTCTCGACGAAGCCCAGCAGGAAGGCGTTCGCGAGACCGGGCCTGAGGAGCGGCCAGGTCACGGTGCGGAAGGTGGTCCAGCGGCTGGCGCGGAGCGTCTGCGCCGCTTCCTCAAGCGAGGGCGCGATGCCCTGCACCACGCCGATCAGCACCAGGAAGGCGATCGGGGTGAACGCGAGCAGCTGCGCCAGGAAGACGCCCGAGAGGCCGTAGATCCAGCGGCTTCGCGCCACATCGAACCAGTCGTAAAGGAAGGTCGAGACGAGGCCGGCGCGGCCGAACAGCAGGATCACCGCGAGGCCGATCACGAAGGGCGGCGTGATGATGGGAAGCACGCTCATCACCCGCAGCAGGCCTTTGAAGCGGAACCCGGAGCGGACCGCGATCAGGGCGAAGGCGAGCCCGAGCATCGTCGTGCCGGCGCCCGTCAGGATGGCGAGGAACAGCGTGTTCCAGGCGACGCCGCAACGGAGGTTTGAGGTAAGGCAGTCGAGACCCCAGATCGAGCCGTCGGTCAGCTTCTCCCAGAAGCCGCGGAGGTCGATGTTGCCGTGGTTGTCCTGGACCGCGCTCACCAGGATCGTCACGACCGGGAACAGCACGAACAGCGTGATCAGCGCGACGACGGCCGCGATCGAGCCGACGGTGAAGGTGTCTCCACGGCAATAGCCGCGCATCGCCAAGCCGCGGCACATCAGCATCAGGTACGAAGCCGAAAGCGCGAGCGTCCCGTAGCCCATGCCCGGCTGCTTCGGGCCGCCCGGCCCGAATACGGCGATCGTCCAGCCGCGATGATCGATCGCGAAGCCCTCGATCACGATCAGAGCCATGCCGGCGATGCCGGACGCGACCAGGAGCCCCGAGGTCTGCCGATCCTGCTTCCAGACCGCGACGGTCGCGACGAGGAGCGGCAGCAGCGCGGGCGCCAGCCACCAGCGGTTCTGGGCAACGATCTGCCACATCGCAGGGCCGCTCTCGGCGCTCGGATAGGCGCGCAGCCATCCGAACGCGAAGAAGCCCGCGTCGATCATGTACCAGGGAAGGAGAACCGCGCCCAGCCAGCCTAAGGCCAGCCAGGGCGCGGCGATGCGGTCGGTCACGACCGTGTTGGAGGGACTGACGTCTTACTTCGGCAGGTTCTTCACCTCTTTGTCCCACTTGGCGAGCAGACGGGTCCGCTCGGCCGAGGAGCCGTACTTGGCGAAGTCGTAGTCGATCAGCTTGATGGTCTTGAGGTCAGGCGCCTGCGGCGGGGCCTTGGCGTTCTTGTTCGACGGAACCTGGTAGGCCTTGGCCTTCGCACCGAGTTCCTGCGCGGCCGGGGTCAGCGCCCAGTCGTACCACTTCTTCGCCAGGTCCATGTTCTTGGCGCCCTTGATGATCGACATCGAGCCGATCTCATAGCCCGTGCCTTCGCACGGCGCGACGACCTTCACCGGGCCGCCGTCGACCACCATGGTCACCATGTCGTGCTGGAAGACGATGCCGATCGCGGTCTCGCCGAGGCTGGTCGCCTTGGCCGGAGCGGCGCCCGACTTGGTGTACTGGTTGATGTTCTTGTGCAGCTGCTTGAGATAGTCGAAGCCTTTGTCCTCGCCCATCAGCTGCACCATGGTGGCGAGCATGGTGTAGGAGGTGCCCGAGGAGTTCGGGTCGGCGACCTGCACGTCGTCCTTGAGCTTCGCGTTCAGTAGGTCGGCCCAGCATTTCGGCTCGGGGATTCCCTTCTTCGCGATCAGCTGCGTGTTGAAGCCATAGCCGAGCGCGCCGGCGTAGACGCCGACCGTCCGCTTCTTCGACTGGTTCCACTGCTTGATCGCCCAGTCCTGGAGCTGGGCGTTCATCGGCGAGGTGTATTCCTCGGTCAGGCCTTCCTCGGCCGCCTGTAGGTGCGGATCGCCGGTGCCGCCCCACCACACGTCGCCCTTCGGGTTCGACGCTTCCGCCTTGATCTGTGCATAGAGCTCGCCCGAGCTCTTGCGGCTCATGTTCACCTTGATGGCGGTCTCCTTCTCGAAGGCCGTCACCATCTCGCGGCACCACTCTTCCTGCACCGTGCAGTAAAGGTTGAGCTGGGCGCGGGCATCGGCTGAGCCGAGCAGCACCGCGGCGCCGAGCGCCAATCCGACAATCATCCGAGTTCGCGCCATTGCATTCCTCCCGCAGCTTTTTGTTGCTCCGGAGACGATGCCCCAGGGCCCGGCCAGTGTCAAAAATTTGTCATGAAATCCTGAGAGTCGCCGCAGCGCCGACCAGGCCGGGATAAGCCCTTGTGACCAGCGACGTCGGAATCGCCCTCGCGAGATCGGCGAGCGGCACCTTGTCCTCGAAGCGGGTACGGAACCGGCTGGCCATCAGGGGACGCACCAGCTTGGGCAGGATGCCTCCCGCCAGATAGACCCCGCCGGTCGCGCAGAAAATCAGCGCCGCGTCGCCGGCGACGGATCCCAGCGTGGCAAAGAGGATGTCCAGCGCTTGCGCGGCGCGCGGATCTCCGGCGGCAGCGGCCTCCGCCACCTCCTCCGGCTGGCTGAGTGTCGACTGGCTACCGCCGATCTCCGCCAATGCATGCTCGATCGCCAGCAGGCCCGGGCCACAGACGACGTGCTCGACCGTCACCCGGCCCACCGACCGGCCGATGATCGCCGCGACCCTGGCCTCGATCTCGTCCTGCGGGGCGAAGCTCGCCTGCCCAGCCTCGCTCGCGACCGGAATCCATTCGCCGCGGTGGCGGAGCAGCGCCGCGGTGCCGTAACCGGTGCCGGGCCCGACCACCACCCGAACGCCGTCCGGGACCGCCATACCGCCGCCGATCCGCACGAGATCGCCCTCGCCGAGATGCGGCAGCGCCAGCGCCAGCGCGTGGAAGTCGTTGACCACGACGAGCCGCTCGAACCCGAACGCGCGCTCTAGATGGGAGATCGAGAAATGCCACGTGGAGTTGCTCGGCTCGACCTCGTCGCCGACGACGGGCCCGGCGACTGCAAGCGCCGCCGAAGGAACGCGCACGCCCACTTCCCTGAGGTAGTCGGCAATCGCGCCTTCAAAGTCGCCGCCGTCGGCGAGCTTGCGCTCCTTGATGGCGCGCGGCCGGGCGTCGGGTCCGTCGATGAGCCCCAGGCGGATATTGGTGCCGCCGAGATCGACGACGAGGGCGGGCCAGGAAGTCATGCGGCCTTCTGTGCCTTCTCCCGCTCCTCGCGGCGGGCACGCAACGCGATCGAGACGCCGCTGGCGATGATGATGATCGCGCCGACATAGGTCCAGATGCTGGGAACGTCGCCGAAGATGAAGTAGCCGAACAGGCTTGCGGCGACGAGCTGGACATACTGGAACGGCGAGATCACAGGGGCGGGACCCCACATCAGCGCGCGCGCCACGCAATAGTGCCCGAGACCGCCGAAGATGCCGAGGCTGCAGAGCTTGACCCAGGTGAGCCAGCTGGCCGGCGCCTGCCAGAAGAACGGCACCGCCATCGATGTCAGGATCGATCCCACCAGGGATGCGTAGAAGACGGAGGTCTCCGGCGAGTCGTCCCCGGCTACGCCCCGCGTCATCACCTGGTAGACCGAGTAGCAGCAAGAGCTGCCGAGCACGAACACCGCCTGCCACGGGAGATGGCCCGAGCCCGGCTGGATGATCACCATCGCGCCGATGAAGCCGACGCCGATCGCGACCCAATGGCCGACGCCGACGCGCTCGCCGAGGATGAAGGCGGCCGCGATCGCGACCAGGAAAGGCGAGACGAACGAGATTGCCGAGGCTTCCGCCAACGGCACCGTCGCCATGGCCGTGAAGTAGAAGATGTTCGATCCGAGCAGGAAGCAGGAGCGGATGATCTGGCTGCCGAGCCGACGTGAGACGAAGAGCCGGCGTCCCATCGCCGGTCCCAGCAGCAGCACGACGAAGATCAGGTGGCTGAGGTTGCGCATCCAGACGATCTCGGCGGTCGGCAGCTCGACCGAGAGATGCTTCACCATCGCGTTCATGATCGAGAAGATCGACGACGCGGCGCACATGAACAGGATGCCGCGGAGGATGTTCTGCTGCACCTACGCGCCCTCTTCCGCCACCGGCAGCCAGAGCACGTCGTCGATGCGCTCGGCGCCCGCCGCCAGCATGACGAGGCGATCGACGCCGAGGGCGATCCCGGACGCTTCGGGCATGTCGGCGAGGGCCGCGAGAAAGTCTTCGTCGATCGGATAGCGAAGGCCATAGAGCCGCTGCTTCAGGTCCATGTCGGCCTCGAAGCGGCGGCGCTGCTCAGCCGGATCGGTGAGCTCGCCGAAGGCGTTCGCGAGCTCCATGCCGGCGACGTAGAGCTCGAAGCGCTCGGCGAGGTGCGGCGCATCGACCTTGGGGCGCGACAGTGCCGCCATGTGGATCGGGTAGTCGGAGAGCAGCGTCGGCTTGGGATGGCCGAGCTTCGGCTCGACCCGGTCGAGGAAGACCTTGAAGAAGACGTCGTCCCAGCCGTCGTCGGCGGCGATGGTCACGCCGATCGCACGCGCCGCCTTGGCGAAACCCTCGACGTCGAACCGACCCGGTGCCGGCAGATAAGCGAGTGGATCGATCCCGGTGTGGCGGCGGAAGGACTCCGCGACGGTCAGCCGCTCGAACGGCGCCACAGGGTCGGCTTCGAGGCCCCGCCACCGGAGGCGCGACGTGCCGGCGACCTGGGCTGCGGCGCCGACAAGGGCCTCGCAGTCGGTCATCAGCCGCTCGTAGCCTTCTCCTGCCCGGTACCACTCCAGCATCGTGAACTCGGGGTGATGGGTCGCCGAGCGCTCCCCGTTCCGGAACACGCGCGCCATTTGGAAGATGCGCGGCTCGCCGGCCGCCAGCAGCTTCTTCATCGCGAATTCGGGCGAGGTATGCAGATGGAGTGTGGACCGGGTGCCGTCAGGCGCCTCGAGCGTGGTCGGGAACGCCTTCAGATGCGGCTCGAGTCCGGGGGAGACCTGCAGCGCCGGGGTTTCGACCTCGACGAACCCCTGATCCAGAAACCAGGCGCGGATCGCGGCCACGATCCGTGCACGCTTGGCGAGCAGCGGGCGACGGCGGGCATAGGCGTCGGCACGCCAGGCGGGGATCGGGGAACGGGGCATCTTATTAAGGAATTAGGCCCAGGGAGCGTTGCAAGCGGCGGGACGACCTGCTACGAGCACGCCCGCCGAAGACCGCCGCAACCTCCCGGGATGTGCCGTGAAAGTCAACGCCAACACGCTTCGCGCCGGCCACGTGATCGAGCATAACGGCCATCTGTGCGCCGTCATCCGGGCGGAGAACATCCAGCCGGGCAAGGGCACGCCGGTGACCCAGGTCGACCTCCGCCGCCTCTCCGACGGCGTCAAGGTGACCGAGCGCTTCCGCACCCAGGAGACCGTCGAGCGCGCCTACATCGACGAGCGCGACTACCAGTACCTGTTCCAGGAAGGCGACAACTTCACCTTCATGGACATCGAGACCTATGACCAGGTGAGCGTCGCGCGCGAGATCATCGGCGACCCGGCCGTCTTCCTTCAGGACGGCATGAAGGTCTCCATGAAGTCGCACGAAGGGAAGCCCGTCTCGGTCTCCCTGCCGCAGAAGGTGATCCTGGAGGTGGTCGAGGCCGACCCGGTGGTGAAGGGGCAGACCGCCGCCTCCTCCTACAAGCCCGCCATCATGTCGAACGGGGTCCGGGTCATGGTGCCGCCGTTCATCACCGCCGGCACCAAGATCGTCGTCAATACCGAGGACAGTTCCTACCTCGAGCGGGCCAAGGATTGACGCCCGGCTGGGGGTTTTTGGCGTCCGCCAGCCCCTTGAAGGGAACTTTTCGCGGTACTATCCTATTGTTTAGGTATTACCGGATCCTGCCGGAAAGCCTTTAGCAATGGCCGTCAACTCGACCGCGCAATCGCAACTGGCCAGCTACGCTCCGACCTCCTTCAAGGCCGGGGTCGGGTCGGGTGTGCGCCAGGCTGTCGCCCTGATCGGCGGCGCCGTCGAGACCACCCAGACCATCCGCAACGAGGCTCGCTTCATCCCGCGGCGCGAGCCGGCGCCGTTCGAGGACAAGGTCGAGATCCGCGCCCCGGCCCCGGAGCCAGCCCCGGCCAGCCAGGCGCCGGAACAGGCGGCGGCAGCGAAGCCGGCGCCCGCGCCCGAACCGCCGCCGAAACCCGCCCCGGACATCCGGCAGCTGAGCCTCACTGGCCAGCCCGCCGCCGATAAGCCCGCGGCTCCTGCCGGCCGCGGCGCCTTCGTCGACGTCGATGCCTGACGCCGGCCTCTAGCGCCGGTTCCGCCCCAGAAATGCCGCGTGACGGGCGCCAGACGCCCGAGCACACTCCGCGCGCCGATCTTCCGCCACGGAGCCCGTCATGCCGCCTGTCGCCCAGTCCGAGACCCCGACCGGATTCTTCTCGGCCTTCTGGCGGGTAGCCGGACCTTATTGGTGGTCGGAGGACCGCTGGGCGGGACGCGGCCTCCTGTTCGTGGTGATCGCGCTCAATCTCGGCCTGGTCGCGTTCAACGTCCGCTTCACCTCCTGGTACAACGACTTCTACAACGCGCTGCAGGAGAAGAACGCCGACGAGTTCTGGAAGCAGATCCTGATCTTCAGCGGGCTGGCGTTCGGCTACATCGTCGTCGGCGTCTATCAGCTCTACCTGAACCAGATGCTGCAGATCCGCTGGCGGCGCTGGCTAACCGACCAGTATCTCGACGCCTGGGTCGGCGAAAATCGCTTCTACCGCCTGCAGATCGGCGCCCACGGCACCGACAACCCGGACCAGCGCATCAGCGACGACGTCCAGATGTTCGTGCAGAAGACGTTGGGCATCGGGCTCGGCGTGATGAACTCCATCGTCACCCTGGTCTCGTTCACCGCCCTGCTGTGGACGATCTCGGGCGACCTCGACATCCCGCTTCCCGGCGGCGGCGCCTTGACGATACCGGGCTACATGGTCTGGGCCGCGCTGATCTACGCGATCCTCGGCACGTGGCTCACCCACAAGATCGGCCTTCCGCTGATAGGGCTCAATTTCCAGCAGCAGCGCCTCGAAGCGGACTTCCGCTTCCGCATGGCGCGGCTCCGCGAGAACGCCGAGTCGGTGGCGTTGTGGAAGGGCGACGGCGCCGAGCGGATGTCGCTGAAGGAGTCCTTCCTGCTGGTCGTCGGAAACTTCCGCGCCATGATGGTCAAGCAAAAGGACCTGACGTGGTTCACGACCTTCTACGGTCAGGCGGCGATCATATTTCCGTTCGTGGTGGCCGCGCCGCGCTACTTCGCCGGGGAGATCCAGCTCGGCGGCGTGATGCAGATCAACTCCGCCTTCAGCCAGGTGCAGAGCGCCCTGTCGTTCATCGTCAACTCCTACTCGACGCTCGCCGAATGGAAGTCGGTGGTCGATCGCCTCGTCGGATTCAGCCATTCGCTCGAGCGCGTCGACGAAGAGCGCAGCCGCTCGGGCATCGAGCGGGCCGAGGCCGCGCAGCCCGACCTGGCCGTCGACAATCTCGCGATCGACATCCCCGGCGGGCGGCGCCTGTTCGAGGATCTTCACTTCGCCTTCCGTCCGCGCGAGGCCGCCCTGGTGACCGGCGCGACCGGGTCCGGGAAGTCCAGCCTGATGCGGGCCATCGCCGGCATCTGGCCATTCGGCCAGGGAGCCATTCGCCTCCCAGCGGGCAAGCGCCTGCTTTTCCTGTCGCAGAAATCGTATCTCCCGATCGGCACGCTGCGTGACGCGCTGCTGTTCCCCGGCGGCCTTCAGGCCGACGACGCGACGCTGGCGCGCGCGCTCACCGAAGTGGGTCTCACCCGCCTCGCCGACCAGCTCGACCGCAGCGAGAACTGGCAGCTTTTCTTGTCCGGAGGCGAGCAGCAGCGGGTCGCGATCGCCCGCGCCCTTCTCCACAAGCCGGACTTCCTGTTCCTGGACGAGGCCACCGCCGCATTGGACGAAGCCAGCGAAAGCGAGCTCTACCGCCTGATCCGCGAGCGCCTGCCGGACGCCGGCATCGTCAGCATCGGTCACCGCTCGACGCTGAAGACGCTGCACGACCGGGAGTTCCCGCTGACCTCGACACCGGCCATGGCAGCGAACTGAGTCGCCTGTCACATCGGCGCGACGCCGACCGATCGTTCATGAACCTATGTTAGGGCAAAGGCGTTGACGTTCCCGGGCAGGCACCATCGGCGGGTGCCCGGGAGCAGCGCATGCGTCGGCCTCGTCTCGTGTTCCTTCGGGCGCTGTGGCGCCTGATCGGTCCCTATTGGTTCTCGGACGACAAATGGGCCGGACGCGGCCTGCTGGCGGCCGTGATCGGGCTGAACCTCGGGCTGATCGCGATCAACGTCCGCTTCAACACCTGGAACAACGACTTCTACAACGCGGTCCAGGAGTTCAACGAGAACGAGTTCTACAAGCAGATCGCGATCTTTACCGCGCTCGCCCTGGTCTTCGTCCTGGTCTCGGTCTACCAGCTCTACCTCAACCAGATGCTCCAGATCCGCTGGCGCCGCTGGCTGACCCGGAAATACCTCGGCGCCTGGCTGGGCGAGCAGCGCTTCTATCGTCTCCAGGTCTCGAACGGCGAAGCCGACAACCCCGACCAGCGCATCGGCGAGGACATCAACCTCTTCGTCGAGAAGACGCTGACGCTCGGCCTCGGGTTCATGAACTCGGTGGTGACGCTGATCTCGTTCGTGACCATCCTGTGGGCGCTCTCAGGCATCCTCAGGATCCCGCTGCCCGGAGGCGGCACGCTCGAAGTACCCGGATACATGTGCTGGGCAGCGCTGGTTTACGCCCTGTTCGGAAGCTGGCTGACGGCGAAGATCGGAGCACGTCTGGTGCCGCTCAACTTCGTCCAGCAGAAGGTCGAGGCCGACTTCCGCTTCCGGATGTCGCGCCTTCGCGAGAACGCCGAGGCCGTCGCGCTCTGGAAGGGCGAGGAAGCGGAACGGACCTCCCTGTCCCAGGCTTTCGACCATGTCGTCCGGAACTACCGCTCGATCATGTATCGGCGGAAGAACCTCCAATGGTTCACCGCCGCCTACAACCAGCTCGCGATCATCTTCCCGCTGGTCGTGGCGGCGCCACGGTTCTTCGCCCGCGAGATCCAGCTCGGCGGCCTGATGCAGACGGCCTCGGCCTTCGGCCAGGTACAGAACGCGCTCTCCTTCCTGGTCGACTCCTTCTATCTGATCGCCGAGTGGAACGCCGTCGTGCGACGACTGACGACGTTCAGCGAAGCCTTGGCCAAGGTCGACATGGAAGCGAACGAGTCGTCCGTCAAGCGGGAGGCCAGCGACGCGGACGCGGTCGCCATCAACCACCTGACCATCGCCCTGCCGGGCGGGCGTAAGCTCTTCGACAACCTCGACCTCGCCTTCCAGCCGGAGAAGTCAGTTCTGATCACCGGGCCGACAGGGTCCGGCAAGTCGAGCCTGTTCAAGACGATTGCCGACATCTGGCCATACGGACGAGGAAACGTGCGTATCCCGGAGGGCAAGCGCCTGTTGTTTCTTTCCCAGAAGCCGTATCTGCCGGTCGGCACGCTGCGGCAGGCGCTCCTCTTCCCGGGCAACATCAGGGCGGACGACGAGACCCTCGAAAAGATGCTGAAGGACTGCGGGCTTCCGCGCCTGGTCGGTCAGCTGGACACCAGCGAGAACTGGCAGCTGTTCCTTTCGGGAGGCGAGCAGCAGCGCTTCGGGATCGCTCGCTGCCTGCTGCACCAGCCGGACTTCATCTTCATCGACGAAGGGACCTCTGCGCTGGACGAGGAGAGCGAAGCGACCCTTTACCGCCTGCTGCGCGAACGCCTGCCCCAGGCCGGCATCGTCAGCATCGGGCACCGCTCAAGCCTCGATGTCCTGCACGACGAGAGGATCGAGCTCGACCCCGCTCCGCCATCGCAGCAGGCCGCAGCGGATTGAAATCGGCGCCGAAAGCGAAAGGGCCGCCCGACGGGGCGGCCCTCCGATCCACTGACTGGATCCGCTTTAGGCGGCCTTGGCGTCGAGGACCTGCTTCGGCTGAGACGCCGTGACCTTGATGGTCCGCGGCTTCATCGCCTCCGGCACCTCGCGCACGAGGTCGACATGGAGGAGGCCGTTCGCGAGCTCGGCGCCGGTCACCTTGATGTGGTCGGCGAGCTGGAAGCGGCGCTCGAAGGCTCGGCCGGCGATACCCCGATAGAGGTAGTCGGACTTCTTCTCCTCGCGCTTCTGCTTGCCCGCGATCACCAGGCTGTTGCCCTGCGCGACGATCGAGAGATCCTCTTCGCCGAAACCGGCGACGGCCATGGTGACGCGATACGCGTCATCACCGACCTTCTCGATGTTGTAGGGCGGGTAGGCCTGCTCGTCGGTGCGACCAGCGGAGTCGAGCATCGACATCATGCGGTCGAAACCGACGGTCGAGCGGAACAGGGGGGTGAGATCGAAGGTGGACATATCCGAGTTCTCCTTTGCTGAGCAACTTGGGAACGGGATCCGCCCGGGGGCCGGAAACCCGTCTGGTTTCGCGTCGTCGGACCCGCTCTGCGGCGCCCGACACCCGTGAGATAGGGACGGCCAGAGGGAAGTCAAGCCGCCTTGACGGCGAGAATCGCACGCCCCATTTTCGCCTTATGGGACTGGTGATTCCGCCGTCCGTTCAGCACCTTCCGCAGGCGCAGCCGCAGCAGCCGGTGCAGCCCAAGGCCGAGGTGACCCAGCTCGCCCAGACGAGGCCGATCGCGGCCCAGACGCAACGTGCAGTCGCCGGGATGAGCCGATCGCGCGGGGCCGACGGAGCAAAGTCGGAGGCGAAGCGGGGGAAGGCCGAGAGGACCGAGGAAAAGGCCGCCGAGACCGGCGGAGCGCAGCCTCAGCGCAAGCGCGACGGCGGCGTCACGATCGACGTATGAGGCAGGACTAGTCCGCTGCTTCCATCACCAGCGCCGGCCAGGGCATGCGGCGCCGATCCAGCACGCGCTCGACGACGTCCCGGGCCAAGAGGAGGCTGCCGCGCGAGCGCGGGGTCAGCCAGGCGCTGTTGCTTTCCAGCGTCCGGTCGATGTCGCCGACCAAGGCCTCGAGATCGTCGTCCGTGTACATTGCCGGAGGGCCCCCTGGGATGACGCGCCACGCGAACCGGATTTAGATTAAATTTTATGAAATCAAAACGTGATTCCGGTCTAACTGCAAGCGGTTCCCGCGCCTTGGGGATAAGTCCGGCGCGCACCTTGCTGAATCAAGGATTTGCCCAGCATCAGGCCGGGCAGCTCGAGGCAGCGGAGCGGCTCTACCGGGCGTCCCTGCGCGCCGACGAGATTCCCGACGCGCGCCATCTGTTGGGCCTGCTGCTCCATCAGCAGGGCCGCACCAGGGACGCCGCGGACGCGATCGGCAAGGCGGTCCGTCTGGCGCCTCAGGCCGCCAACTTCCACCTGAGCTATGGAGCGATTCTCGCCTCGCTGGGTCACATGGTGCCTGCTGCAGCCGCCTTCCGGCGCGTCCTAGCCTCTCGGCCGTCGGATCAGCTCGCTCATCGCAATCTCGCGACTGCCGAGCTCGGCCTCGGCCGCGCGGAAATTTCGGCTGCCTCGGCGGTGCGCGCCTGCCTCCTCGATCCCCGCGACGTCGTCGCCTGGACCGCCCGGGCACACGCGGCGAAGCGGCTCGGCCGTCGCGATGAGGCAGCCGCCGCCTGCCGCGCCGCACTCGCGCACGATCCCGGCTTGGACGAAGCGCGGTTTCTCCTCGCCAGCCTCGAAGGCGATCCAGAGCGATCGCCGCCCGCGTACGTGCGGAACGTCTTCGACAAGTACGCCAGCCATTTCGATCGCGACCTCGTCGAGCGGCTCGGCTACCGGACGCCGGAGATGCTCGCCGAACTCGCCAAGCGGCACCTGAGCCCGGCGCCGCGAAGTCTGGCGGTTCTGGATCTCGGATGCGGTACCGGGCTCGCTGGTGCTGCCCTGGCGCCGCTGGCTAGCCGTCTTGTCGGCATCGACCTGTCTCCGGCGATGCTGGCGGAAGCGCGGAAGCGCGGGCTCTACGCCGATCTCGTCGAGGGGGATCTCGAGTCCATGGCGTTCGACCGACCGTTCGATCTGGCGGTCGCGGCCGACGTCCTGATCTACCTCGGCGCGCTCGGACCTACCTTCGCGGCCATCGACCGGGCGCTGGCGCCATCGGGATCGATCATCTTCTCGGTCGAGGAGCTGACCGACGGCGAGGCGTTCCGCCTGAGCGACGACCTTCGCTATGCCCATGCAGAGGGCTACATCGACCGCCTCGCCGCCGAAATCGGCTGGACCAAGGTCGTCGCCGAGCGGGCCACGCTCCGCCGCCAGGGCGACCAGCCCGTGCCCGGCGTGCTGTTCCTGTTCAGGAAGGGTTAGGAACCGGCTGCAGGTTGTAGCCGCGCGCCCGCATGCAGAAGTCGGCGAGGCTGCTCTCCTCCTGCATCCGGTTCAGCATGGGATCGCCGAAATAGGGATAGCGGCGCCAGCCGTAGCGACGCGGCCAGGCCCACATCGGCCACGCCTCGCGGGCAGCCATCGACCGGCAGTCCTGTTCGTCGGCGCTCACCTGCTGCGGCGTCACGCCGGCCTTCTGATAGGCCATCGGCGCGCAGCCGGCGAGCAGCAGGACGACCGCCATCGGAAGCATCGTGCGCATGCCCGCTGAACATAGCAGCAGGACATACGGTTTCCATGCGGCGGCTGTGAAAACCTGATATTCAGCCGCTCCATGCTGCACGACCTCGCCACGTCCCTGCTCCGCCGGCTGCCGGCCGAGACGGCCCATCACGCCGCGCTCCGCGCCATGGCGCTGGGCTGGGGGCCGAAGCGGAGCGCCGAGCGCCCGCGCCTGGCGCAGACGCTCTGGGGGCGACGCTTCCCCAACCCGCTCGGGCTTGCCGCCGGCCTCGACAAGGATGCCGAAGCCCATGAGGGATTTCTCGCCGCCGGATTTGGCTTCGTCGAAGTCGGGACGCTGACGCCGAAGCCGCAGATCGGCAATCCGCTGCCTCGCCTCTTCCGCCTGGCCGAGGACCGGGGCGTGATCAACCGGATGGGCTTCAACAACTGCGGCATCGCCGAGGCCGCAGAGCGTCTGGCAGCGCGCGACCGCCGGCGCGGAATCGTCGGCATCAACATCGGCAAGAACAAGGACCAGACGGATGCGGTCACCGACTATGTCGTCGGCGTCGCGGCATTGGGTCCGCTCGCCGACTACCTGACGGTCAATGTCTCCTCGCCCAATACGCCGGGCCTGCGCGCGCTCCAGGCGAAGGCGCCGCTGATCGAGCTGGTCGACGCGGTGAAGGCGCAGCGCGACCGCCTCGGCCTCGCCGATCCGCCGCCGATCCTGGTGAAGGTCGCGCCCGATCTCTCGGCCGAGGAACGCCGGGCGATCGCCGAGGTCGCGCTCGAACGCGGGCTCGACGGGCTGATCGTCTCGAACACCACGATCTCACGTCCCGACGACCTCATCAGCCCAAATCGCAAGGAAGCCGGTGGCCTCTCCGGGCGGCCGTTGCGTCCGCTCGCTCTCGCCGCCCTCGTCGACTTCCACAAGCTGACCCAGGGTCGCCTGCCGCTGATCGGCGTCGGCGGCATCGAATCCGGTCTCGATGCCTATCAGCGGATCCGCGCCGGCGCCTCGCTGGTGCAGGTCTATTCGGCGCTGATCTACCAGGGCCCCGGACTGATCCCGCGACTGCTCGACGAACTGGAGGCGCTGCTTGATCGCGACGGTTTCGCGACCGTCGCCGAGGCGGTGGGCGCGGGCCTTCCATCGACCTCCTGAGCCGGGCACAATGCGCGCCGCTCCCCGGGAGAATCGACCATAGAGCCATCCTTCCTGATTCCCGTCGCCGCGTCCGCCGTCGCGGCGCTGGCGCTGCTCCTGGCGATCTTCCTGGCAATGTCGCTGAGGAGGGCCAAGTTCCGGATCCGGCTGATCGAGGCGAAGCTCGACGGCCTCGCCGAGGAAGCGGCCGAAATCGGCCGCAAGGCGACGGGCTCCGGCGAGAAGGTCGCGGCCGAGATGCGGGTGCTGCAGAAGCTGCTGGTGCAGCTCTCCGCGCAGCGCGAGCGACAGGCGGCGCCGGCCGCCCCCGCCGTCCCGACGGCCGTGGAGAAGCTGCCCGTCGCGCCGAGCAAGCCGGTCATGCCCGACGCCCAGATCCTCGAGATCGTCCGCGAGGCGCTCAACGAGGAGAAGGTCGATCTTTTCCTGCAGCCGATCGTCAGCCTGCCGCAGCGCCGGCGCCGCTACTTCGAATGCTTCAGCCGCATCCGCGGCCCGGGCGACACCTGGATCGTGCCCGACCAGTACCTCGATGTCGCCAAACGCGCCGGCCTGATGGGCGCGATCGACAACATGCTGCTGTTCCGCTGCATCCAGCTCACGCGCCGCGCGCGCAAGGGCAAGATGGAGCTGGGCTTCTTCTGCAACATCTCCGGGTACTCGCTCGCCGACGAGGGCTTCTTCCGCGACTTCCTCGAGTTCCTCGGCGAGTACCCGGAGCTGGCCCAGGGCTTGTTCTTCGAGTTCAGCCAGTCCGACCTCACCACCGGCCTCGATCATCGCGACGCGCTTCGGCGGCTTTCCAACCTCGGCTATCGCCTGTCGCTCGACCAGGTGACCAACCTCGACATCGACATCAAGGACCTGGCTTCCCTCGGATTCAAATTCCTGAAGGTCGAGGCGAACCAGCTGCTGTCGGCGGTGAGAGCGGGCGACGTCGACATGGGCGAGCTCCGTCTCACCCTCGACCGCTCGGCGGTCGACCTGATCATCGAGAAGGTCGAGACCGAAGATCAGCTCCTCGAAGTCCTCGACTGCCGGCCCGACTACGGCCAGGGCTACCTCTTCGGCGAACCCAGACTCAGCGCAGAGGCCACGTGACCGTTCCAGTCCTGAAGGGCGTACGCGATATCGCGGATCGCTATGATGCTTATATCGTCGATGTGTGGGGCGTTCTCTACGACGGCGGCCAGATGGCCTATCCGGGCGTCGTCGATTGCCTCGAGCGCTTGAGGGAACGCGGCGCGAAGATCGTCGTGCTCTCGAACTCGCCGAGGCGGGCGGACATCGTCCGCGAGCGCCTGGACTCGATCAAGGTCGACCGGCACCTCTATGACCACCTGGTCACCTCGGGCGAGGAAACGCACCGGCATCTCAGGGACCGCCCCAACGCCTGGTACAAGAAGCTCGGAACCCGTGCGATCGACACGGGGCCGGCACGCTTCAGCGGCCTCGTCGAGGGAACCGAGTTCACTCTGACGACCGACCCGGAAGAAGCCGACCTCGTCCTCAACACCGGGCCCAACGCGCTCGACGACAAGGTCGCGGACTACGAGGCGCTGATGCAGACGGCCATCAGGCGAAAGCTGCCTATGATCTGCGCCAATCCGGACATCGAGGTCGTGATGGACGGAAGGCTCACCGTCTGCGCCGGAGGCCTGGCTCGCCGCTACGCCGAGCTCGGCGGCGACATCCACTTCCATGGCAAGCCCCACAAGGAGATCTACGAGCGCTGCTTCGACCTGATCAAGGGCGTCGACCGCTCGCGCGTGGCGATGCTGGGCGACGGCCTGCTGACCGACGTGCCCGGGGCGCGCCAGTCCGGCATCGACGCGGTGCTGGTCTGCGCCGGGTTGCCGTCCGGCGAGATGGGCATCCCCTCCGGGGCGATTCCCAATACGGACGCGCTCAACCGCCTTTGCGATTCCTATCGCGAGAAACCGGCCGCAGCGCTCGCGACTCTCGCCTGGTGACCCTCGGATTGACCGTGAAGCCCCCTGGCACGACCGCCATCCGCCTCCCCATATGTAGGGCCGAGGAGATCTAGCCCATGTCCGCCATCCAGCAGACCGACGACCTGTTCTTCAATCGCCAGGACCTCGACCGCAAGCGGATCGACGGGGTCGTCAACGACGCGCTGAAGGGGACGGACGACGGCGAGCTGTTCTTCGAATACCGCCAGTCGGAGGCCCTGACCTTCGACGACGGCCGGCTCAAGAACGCCAGCTTCGATACGACCCAGGGCTTCGGGCTCCGCGCCGTCGCCGGCGAGTCGGCGGGCTACGCGCACTCCTCCGAGATCAGCGAGGCGGCGATCAAGCGGGCCGCCGATACGGTGAAAGCCGCGCGCCGCGGCTACGAGGGCACCTATGCCGACGCGCCGTCCGGCACCAATCGCCAGCTCTACGGCGACTTCAATCCGCTCTCCGAGGTCGACTTCGCAACCAAGGTGAAGGTGCTCCAGGACATCGACGCCTATGCGCGGAAGAAGGACCCGCGCGTCCGCCAGGTCTCGGCCAGCATTGCCGGCTCCTGGCAGGCCGTGCGTATCCTCCGCTCCGGCGGCTATTCGGTTGCCGACATCCGGCCGATGGTGCGGATGACCGTCAGCCTGATCCTCGGCGAGGGCGATCGGCAGGAGTCCGGCTCCGAGTCCGGCGGCGGCCGCGTCTCCTACGACACCTATCTCAAGCCCGAGAGCTGGCAGGGCCTGGTCGACGAGGCGATCCGCGCGGCCGCGGTCAATCTCGGCGCGGTCGCTGCGCCGGCCGGCGAGATGCCGGTGGTGCTGGGTCCAGGCTGGACCGGTGTCATGCTGCACGAAGCGGTCGGCCACGGGCTCGAGGGCGACTTCAATCGCAAGAAGACCTCGACCTTCTCCGGACTGATCGGCCAGCGGGTGGCCTCTCCCGGCGTCACCGTCGTCGACGACGGCACGCTGCAGGACCGCCGCGGCTCGATCACCGTCGACGACGAAGGCACGCCGTCGGGTCGCACGCTGCTCATCGAGGACGGCATTCTTCGTGGCTACATGCAGGATCGGCAGAACGCGCGTCTGATGGGAATGCGCCCGACCGGCAACGGGCGGCGCGAGTCCTTCGCCTCCTCGCCGATGCCCAGGATGACCAACACGCTGATGCTGGCCGGCCCGCATTCGCCGGAAGAGATCATCAGGTCGGTTAAGCGCGGCATCTACGCCGTCGACTTCTCCGGCGGCCAGGTCGACATCACCTCCGGCAAGTTCGTGTTCGCGGCATCCGAGGCTTACCTGATCGAGGACGGCAAGGTGGGACCCGCCGTGAAGGGCGCGATGCTGACCGGAAACGGTCCCGACGCGATGACGAAGGTCCGTATGGTCGGCAACGACATGAAGATGGACGGCGGCGTCGGCACCTGCGGCAAGGAAGGCCAGTCGGTGCCGGTCGGTGTCGGCCAGCCGACGCTGCTGATGGACGGCATCACCGTCGGCGGGACGGGCTGAGCAGTTCGATCAGAGACCGATAGTCGTTCAGGGATCCGATACGCTCATCCGGCAAATCCGGTGCGTCGTCCCATCCGCGCACGAGCAGGGCGTCGGTAAAGAACGCCTCGCGTTCGAAGGCGGTCGCCTCGTCCCGTGAGTGCGGGCCGCCTTGCAGCGCGAGCGAGGCTCGCGACATCGGCGTCAGCCTATCGACAAAGCCAGGATCCTTGCCCGCCAGATAGCGCTTCGCATCGACATGGAGCGCGATCGGGCGGGTGACGGTCGACGGCAGCCACAGCGCCAGCCAGCCGGCGCCGAGTGCCGCGTGCTCCGCATCCCGGTCGTCGTCGAAGCCGTCCGCATCGTCCAGGTCGAGAAGATGACCGACGTCGTGCAGCAGGGCCGCGACAATCAGATCGGGCGAGGCGCCTGAATCGCGCGCGTGGGCGGCGGAGACGAGGCCATGACGCAGGATGCCGTCCGGCGCCTCGGGCAGGCGCTTGTCGCCGCCTTTCGACATCACCGCGAAGACCGCCTCGATTGGTGAAGACATCGTTAATCCCGTCAATGCGACACGCATGGGAGCCATGCGCGCAAATCAACTCTGCATTCAGCCTTCCTTAACTGGCCGATTACATAACGTCACGCCCAGTTACACCGCCATCCGCAGGGAGATCCCCGTCGTGTCATCGAAGATCCGCAACCTGAGCATCAAGACCAAGATCGCGATCGCCTTCGGCATCATGGTCGCCCTCGTCGCCGCTCTCGGCACCTTCTCGATCGAACGCGCCGCCAAGGTCAATCAGGCCTCGACCGAGATCAATGAAATCTGGCTGCCCAGCGTCCGCGCGCTCGGCGAGATGAGCGCGCTCGTCTCGCGTCACCGCGCCAATGTCGGTCTTCTGGTCGCCACCGAGGACGCGAAGATCCGTACCGACCGCGAAGGCCGCCTCGCCGCCTTCACCAAGGCCCTGGCCGAGCAGCGCACCAGGTACGAGCCGCTTATCGCCAGCCCGGAGGAACGGCAGCTCTTCGACGAAACCCTGAAGACCTGGGCGATCTACACGAAGGAGACCGACCACATCATCGCGCTCTCGCGGGAGGGCAAGCTGGCGGACGCCCGCGTCTACTTCGTCGATGTCCTCAGCAAGCCCAGCATCCTGGTCGCCGAGCAGCTGCAGAAGCTCGTCGAAATGAACGACAAGGGAGCCGCCGAGGCCGATGCCCGCGCGGACGCCATCTACGCGTCGGCCCGCTGGATGACGATCGCCGCGGTCGCCCTGTCGGCGCTGCTGGCCGCGGTCTTCGGCTTCGTCCTTTCGCGCATGGTGGCGACCCCGGTCGTCGGCATGACCGAGGCGATGTCGAAGCTCGCCCGGCACGACATGAGCGTCGAGATCCCGGCCGCAGGCCAGTCCGACGAGATCGGCCGCATGGCCGCCGCCGTCCAGGTGTTCAAGGAAAACATGATCGAGGCCGACCGTCTCGCCGCCGAGCAGAAGGCCGAGCAGGTGAAGAAGGAGCAGCGCCAGGTCGCGATCGACGGCTACATCAAGGGCTTCGACGCGACCGTAACCGGCGCGCTCGGCACCATGGCGTCCGCCGCGACCGAGCTGCAGTCGACCGCAACCTCGATGACCGCCACCGCCGAAGAGACCTCGCGGCAGGCGACCGCCGTCGCCGCGGCCTCCGAGCAGGCATCGACCAACGTCCAGACGGTCGCCACGGCGGCCGAAGAGCTCTCGGCATCGATCTCCGAGATCGGCCGCCAGGTCGGCGAGTCGACCCGCATCGCCGGCAAGGCGGTCGAAGACGCGGCGCGCACCAACGATCGCGTCCAGGCACTCGCCGACGCGGCGCAGAAGATCGGCGAGGTGGTGCAGCTGATCAACGATATCGCCTCGCAGACCAACCTGCTCGCGCTCAACGCGACGATCGAGGCGGCCCGCGCCGGCGAGGCCGGCAAGGGCTTCGCGGTCGTGGCGAGCGAGGTGAAGTCGCTCGCCTCCCAGACGGCGAAGGCGACCGAGGAGATCGCGAGCCAGGTGACGGCGATCCAGGGTGCGACCGGCGACGCGGTCGGCGCGATCAAGGAGATCGGGGCCACGATCGAACGCGTCAGCGAGATCGCGACCTCGATCGCGTCCGCGGTCGAGCAGCAGGGAGCGGCGACGCAGGAGATCGCCCGCAACGTCCAGCAGGCGGCGAAGGGCACGGCCGAAGTCTCGTCCAACGTTGTCGGCGTCACCGAGGCCGCAACCACCACCGGATCCGCCGCGACCCAGGTGCTGGGCGCTTCCGGCGAGCTCGCCCAGCAGGGAGAGACCCTGCGGGCGGAGGTGAGCCGGTTCCTCGCCGACATCCGCGCCGCATAAGCGCGGCCGCAAGAAGGCCCCCTCGGACCGCTCCGAGGGGGCCTTCTTTCTTGGCGATCAGCTCTTGCCGATGTTCCAGTAGGCGAGGATCGCGCCTTTGACGACGCCGTCGACGTTCTTCCGCCATGCGTAGAGCGGCATGAAGTTGCCGAGCAGGGCGTAGGGCTGAACCTCGACCAACCGGGCGTGAAACTGCTTCAGGATCTCCATCCGCTTCGCCTCGTCGGCTTCGCGGATGAAGGCGTTGCGAAGCTTCTCCGCCTCCTCGTCGCAAGGCCAGCCGTTCCAGTTCTTGCCGTCGCAGGTCATCACCGCCGTGATGTTGGTCAGCGGGTGATGATATGTGGAGGCCGTGCCGCGGCTGGTGAACATATTCCAGCCGCCTTTCTCCGGCTCGTCCTTCTTGGTCATGCGCGTGACGACCGAGCCCCAGTCGTTGACCTGCATCTCGACATTGACGCCGATCTCCTTGAGCCGCGCCGTCGCCACCTGGGCGAGCGCGCCGATGGCGGCGATCTCGTTGGTGGTGATCATGATCAGCTTCTCGCCCTTGTAGCCGGCCTCCTGCATCAGCTGCCTGGCCTTGGCGAGGTCGACCTTCTGAACCGCCTCCGAGCCGTACTCGGTGCCGTAGGGCGTGCCGCAGATGAAGAACGAGTAGCAGACCTTCCACCAGCGCTCGTCGTCGCCGGTCGAGGCCCGCTGGAAGTCGCGCTGGTCGAAGGCGTAGGCCAGCGCGAGCCTGGCCTTCGCGTTGTTGAAGGGCGGGTGCAGCGCGTTGGTGCGCAGGAAGCCCATGTTGCCGAAGGGCGTCAGCGGCGCGACGACGATGTCCTTGTTCTTCTCCATGACCGGGATCTGGTCGCCGGGCGGATTGTCCCAGAGGTCGACCTCGCCGCGGCCGAGTGCTGCCGCGGTCGTGCCGGGATCCGGCATGACGATCCATTCGACCTTGTCGACCTTCACCTGCTTGCCGCCGGCGAGGCCGTCAGCGGGTTCTGGCCTCGCGGGATAGTCGATGTTCTTGTCGAACACGATCTTCGATCCCGGCTGCCAGGCCTCGCGGTTGAACTTGAAGGGCCCGGACCCGACCGTCGTCGTGATCGCGACGAAAGGATCGGTCGCGGCGTCGGCCGCGCGATAGATCACCGGCAGCGAGCCGCCGGCCGATCCGAGCGTGAACTCGACGAAGCCGAAGGGCTCCTTCATCTTCATGCGGAAGGTGTCGTCGTCCACCGCCTCGAGGGCGGCGGTGAACTCCATCATCTTCTGGCCCATCGTGTCGCGCTTGGCCCAGCGCTGGATCGAGGGGATCACGTCCCTGGTCGTCACCTTGGTGCCGTCATGCCATTTGAGGCCGGGACGGAGCTTGAAGGTGTAGGTCAGCTTGTCGGCCGAGACCTCGTGGCTGCCCACCATCTGCGGCTTGACGTTCCACTTCTCGTCCCACGCGAACAGCGTGTCGTAGACCATCAACGAATAGATCTTGGTGATCTGGATCGAGTTGATGTGGGTATCGAGCACTTTCAGGTCGGCGTGCGGCACCGCCTTCAGGACCGTCTGCGCTCCCGCCGGCGCCGCCAGCGCCGCCACGACCAGCGCCGCCGCAGCGGGGCCAAGTGGCCACGCCCTGTTGCCTAAGCCTCGACCCATGGTTCCGTCTCCCGTTGGTTTCGGAGACGGCGTCTCGTCGCCAGCCTTTACGTTGATGCCCGGCCGAACGACCGCCGCCTCACGTGGAGGCGAGTCTAGGCGGCGGATTCGGAGCGGGCAACCGACGCACGGTCGTGCATGACCGCCGCCACGGGCTCGTGATAAACGGGGCGGCTTCATGGATTCCCTCACCCACGTCCTCTTCGGCGCGGTCCTGGCTCAGACGGGCTTTCGCCGACGGCTCGGCCGTCGCGCGATCGTCGCGGCCGTAGCGATCACCTCGCTCCCCGACCTCGACGTCGCCGCCGCCTGGGTCGAGGGTCGCTTCGCCGAGTGGCAGCACCACCGGGGGTTCACCCATTCCCTCGCCTTCGCGCCGGTCGCCGGACCGGTGATCGGCTGGGCGATCGACCGGTTCGAGCGGTGGCGCGGAAAGCCGCTTCCCGGCGACGCCAGCGAAGCTCAACGGCTCAGCTGGTGGCTTCTGCTCTCCGTCGTGTCCCTCCTGACCCATCCGCTGCTCGACGTCTTCACGAGCTACGGGACGCAACTCCTGTGGCCGATCACCTCGGAACGCTTCGCGGTGGATGCGGTCGCGATCATCGACCCGGTCTACTCGCTGATCCCGCTCACCTTCGCCCTGATCTACGGCGCTGCAAGGCCGGATGCCGCACGACGCGTCGCCCTCAAGGTCTTCGCCTTCATGGCCGCCTACGTCGCCGGCGCGACCGTGCTCAATGACCAGGTCGAGAAGATCGCCAGGGCGGACTTCGGCGGCCCGGCCGATGTCCATGCCTATCCGCTGCTGTTCCAGCCGTATTTCCGCCGGGTCGTCGCGATCACGCCGGAAGCCGCGCATGTCGGCTACTACTCGCTGCTCAACCCAAAGCCGATCGTCTGGGAACGCGTTCCCAACGCAAAGGGAGCGGCGGTGGAAGCCGTACGGCAGACGCGCGAGGCGCAGCTGTTCGAATGGTTTTCGATGGACAAGGTGCTGTGGCGCGCGATGCCCGATGGGGACGGGCGCACCCGTGTCGAGGCGACGGACCTCCGCTACGGCATGATCGGGACGACCACCTTCGGCCAGTGGGGCATTCGCGCGATCGTCGACGGCGGGAACGCGGTCATCGGCACCGTTCAGCCCTTCAGCCTGCCGCGCGACGCGAGCGGCCCTGCGCTCCGCCGCTACTGGGCGGACATCACCGGATGGTGAGCAAGTGACCACGCCCCGCGACATCGAGGCGCGCGCCGGCCGGCTGACCGGATCGCCGGCTCGCACGCAATGGGCTTTGCTGTTCGTGCTGTCGGCGACGATCGCCGGGCTGCTTCACTTCGCCGGACTGCCGGCGGCGTTCCTGGTCGGCCCGCTGCTTGCCGGCATCGTCGTCTCGACGAACGGCGGCAACATCCGCGTGCCCGTCCTCCCCTACCTCGCCGGCCAGTCGATGGTGGGCTTGATGATCGCGCATTCGATCACCGCCGACATCGTCATGACGTTCATCGATGGGTGGCCCATCTTCCTCGGCACCATCACCGCTGTTCTCGCCGCCAGCAGCCTTCTCGGCTGGCTGATGACGCATCTGCGGATCTTGCCGGGAACGACCGCGGTATGGGGCGCCTCGCCGGGCGCGGCGACGCCGATGATGCTGATGGCCGAAGCCTATGGCGCCGACGCCCGCCTCGTCGCCTTCATGCAGTATCTCCGCGTCGTCTTCGTCGCGGTCACCGCCGCGGTGATCGCGGGTCTGTGGATCGACAGCCCGAATGCCGCCGCCGCCCATGCCTGGCTCCGGCCGATCGACTGGATCTCGTTCGCCGAGACGGTCGCCATCGCCGTCGTCGCCGGATATCTCGGCCGCCGCTTCAGGATCCCCGGCGGCGGCTTCCTCGTGCCTCTCGCGGTCGGGACGATCCTCCAGGTCTCTGGCCTCATCCGGGTCGAGCAGCCCGAGCCCCTGCTCGTCACGAGCTATGCCCTGCTCGGCTGGAGCGTCGGCCTCAGCTTCACCCGCGCCGTCGTGCTCCATGCCGTGCGGGCCTTCTTTCCGATCGCGCTGTCGACGGCGGCCCTGGTCGCCTTCTGTGGCGGGCTCGCGGTGCTCCTCCACCTGAGCCTCGGCATCGATCCGCTGACCGCCTACCTTGCGACCAGCCCGGGTGGCATCGACTCGGTCGCCATCATTGCGGCCTCCGCCAAGGTCGACGTTCCCTTCGTGATGGCCCTGCAGACCTTCCGGCTGCTGGTGGTCCTCACCGTCGGCCCGTCGCTGGCGCGGGTGGTGGCGCGCGTCACGGAGAGGCGCGGCGGCTGACCTCCACGGCGGGTTGCCGGGCAGCCCGCCGCCGCGCGACAATGGCCGACGCATGCTGACCGACGCCCAGGGACTGCCCGTCACGACCGAACGCCCCGAGACGATCGACGCGGTCGATCGCTTCGTCCAGGCGTTCTTGGGCTATGGCACCGACTTCCAGCCGATCCTGGACGCCGCCGACGCAGAGCCGAACTGCGTCATCGCCCAGGCGCACGCTGCCGCGCTGATGCTGTTCGGCGAGACCGGCGACTCGGCCGAGAAGGCGAAGCCCTATATCCGCCGCGGCATCGAGACGGCCCAGGGCGTGACCGAGCGGGAGCGCCTCTACCTCTGGACCATCTCGACCTGGGCCGCCGGCGACTACGGCATGTCGCTGATGGCACACAAGGCGCTGGCGCAGAAGTACCCGCGCGATCTCGCCGCCGCCAAGATCGGCCAGGTCCGCGCCTTCTCGATCGGAGACTCTGCGTCGATCCTCTCGATCGGCGAGACGGTGCTTCCGGCCAACGCCGAGAACCATTTCGTCCATGGCATGGTCGCCTTCGGACTCGAGCAGTGCCATCGCCTCGACGAAGCGGAAGCGGCCGGGCGCAGGGCGACCGAGATGGATCGGAACGATCCCTGGGCCCATCACGCGGTCGCCCACGTGATGGAGACCCAGGGCCGCGTCGAAGAAGGCCTCGCCTGGATGGAAAGCCTCTCGGACACGTGGGAGAACTGCAACTCCTTCATGTATACGCACAACTGGTGGCACGTGGCGCTGTTCCATCTGGACCGGGACGACCACGCACGCGCACTCGAGGTCTACGACACCCGGGTCTGGGGCCGCCTCAAGGAATACTCGCAGGATGAGGTCAACGCGGTCTCGCTGCTGGCGCGCCTCGAGCTGCGCGGCGTCGAGGTCGGCGACCGCTGGAAGGACGTCGCCACCTATCTGGCTCCACGTACCGACGAACACGTCGATCCGTTCCTGGACCTCCACTACCTCTACGGCCTGGCAAAGGCCGGGCGCGATGCCGAGGCGGCGAAGCTGATGACCGGGATCGTCGTGCATGCGGCCAAGGTGAAGCCGGTGCAGCAGGTGATGTGGCAGCAGGTCGCTGCACCGGCGGCGCGCGCGCTGATCGCGCATGTCCTCGGGCAGTTCGACCAGGCCGCCGACCTGCTCGGCCAGGTGCTGCCCAACATGCACCGCATCGGCGGCAGCCACGCGCAACGCGACCTGTTCGAACAGATTCATCTCGACGCCCTGATCCGTGCAGGCCGCATCGAGCCCGCCCGGGCGATCGTCGACCGCCGCCTGGCGCTCCGTCCCAACATCGCCCATACCCGCCGGCTGGCCGAGCGCTTGGCCGCCTGACCTTCAGGATCTCTCCCAAGGATTTCCCATGAGCCGTGATGTCGCGCTGATGTCCGCCACCGAGCTGCTTCGCCACTACCGGCGCGGCACGCTGTCGCCGGTCGAGGCGACCGAGGCCGCCCTCGGCCAGGTGCGAAAGCACAACGAGCGTCTCAACGCACTCTGCTGGCTCGACGAAGAGGGAGCGCTCGCCCAGGCGCGAGAGTCGGAAGCGCGCTGGCGCAGCGGCCGCCCCATGGGCCTCCTGGACGGCGTGCCGTCGACGGTGAAGGACCTGCTCCTGACCCGCGGCTGGCCGACGCTCCGCGGATCGCGCACCGTCAAGCGCGATCAGGCCTGGAACGAAGACGCGCCGACCGTGGCGCGCATGCGCGAGCACGGTGCCGTGCTGATCGGGAAGACCACGACGCCCGAGTTCGGCTGGAAGGGTGTCACCGACAGCCCGCTGACCGGCATCACGCGCAATCCCTGGAATCCGGACCGCACGCCGGGCGGCTCCTCCGGCGGCGCGGCCGTCGCAGCTGCAACCGGCATGGGCGCCCTTCATCTCGGCACCGACGGCGGCGGCTCGATCCGCATTCCCGCCGCCTTCACCGGCATCTTCGGCTTCAAGCAGACATTCGGGCGCGTGCCGGCCTATCCCTTGAGCCCTTTCGGCACGGTCGCGCATGTGGGGCCCATGACCCGTACGGTCGAGGACGCGGCGCTGATGCTGAACGTCATCACCGAGCCGGACGACCGCGACGTCTACGCGCTCCCCTATGATCGCCGCGACTGGCGCATCGGGCTGGACGACGGCATCCGCAAGCTCAGGATCGCCTATTCGCCGACCCTTGGCGGCAACAGGGTCGAGCCGGACGTGGCGATCCTGGTCGCAGGCGCGATCACCCGCCTCGCCGAGATCGGCGCCGAGGTCGAGCAGGCCGAGCCCGACCTCGCCGGCGTCGAGGACGTATTTAGGGTCCATTGGTTCGCCGGCGCCGCCAACGCGATCTCGGCGATCCCGGCCGACCAGCGCGCCCAGATGGACCCGGGCCTGCAGGAGATCGCCGCCGCCGGCGGCAAGTTCAGCCTCGCCGAGTATCAGCGCGCCGTGAAAGCGCGCGAGGCGCTTGGCCAGACCGTCGCCCAGTTCCATCGCAAGTACGACATCCTGGCCACGCCCACCCTGCCCATGCCGGCGTTCCAGGCAGGTTTCGAGACGCCCGCGAATGCAGGGAAGGGCGGCCGCTGGACCGATTGGACGCCGTTCAGCTATCCGTTCAACCTCACGCGCCAGCCGGCGGCCACGATCCCCTGCGGGGTGACGAAGGACGGTCTTCCAGTCGGGCTTCAGCTCGTCGGACGCCTCTACGACGACGCCACCGTGCTCCGCGCCGCCCGCGCCTACGAGTCCCTGCAGCCGATCCGAATGCCGCCATCGGTCGTCGGCTGAGGCGCAGGAAACTGGCGAGGCGAGCCGTACCATTGCTATCTTAAATTGGAGCGCCCATAGAGGCGTCCGACGGAGGATAGATGCGCGCCATTCTCGCCCTCGCCGCGATTGCGGCGACGATGCTCCTTGCGACGCCTGACGCCAAGGCAGGGTACGACGCGGCGATCGCCGCCTTCGAACGGAACGACGTCCAGACAGCTCTCAAGGAGGCGCGCGAAGGCGCCGAGCAAGGCGATCCGCGTGCGATGCGCCTCTATGGCTACATGCTTCTGAAGGCCGGCGGGACCAAGGCCAACCCGGCCGAGGGCATCCGCTGGCTTCGCGCCGCAGCCGAAAAGGACGACACGATCGCCCAGCGCGAACTCGCGTTCGCCTACTTCCGCGGAACCGGCGTTCCCAAGGACGCGGGGCAGGCGGCGAGCTGGTATCGCAAGGCGGCAGAGAAGAACGACGCCCTGGCGCAGTTCATGATGGCCGTCCTCTATCTCAGCGGCCAGGGCGTCGCGAAGAACGATGCGGAGTCGGCACGCTGGATGCGGGCCGCCGCCGACCAGGGCGAAGCGACGGCGCAGCTCGGCCTCGCCGGCTACTACGACAAGGGCATCGGCCTCGATCGCGACATGCAGCAGGCCTATTTCTGGGCCTCGCTCGCGGCCAAGGGAAAGGCGCCCAAGGCGGCCGCGATGAAGCGAGACTTCGCCAAGGACCTCACGCCGGAGCAGAAGAAGGATATCGACCGTCGGGTGCGCGCCTGGAAGCCCACCGTGCTTGCCGGTGCGCCGGGTATCGTTCCGGAACCGATGCTGGCGGCGACCGGCACCGGCTTCGTCGTCAGCGGCGACGGGCATGTCGTCACCAACGAGCACGTGATCCGCAGCTGCAAGGCCATCCGCGTCCGCGGGGTCGACGAAACGGTCAACGGCGCAAAGCTGGTGGCCGCCTCGCGCGCCGAGGATCTCGCCTTGCTGAAGGTCGAAGCCAGGACCGCCGCGATCGCACCCTTCAGGAGCGGAGCGGAGCTTCGCCCCGGCGACGCGGTGGTGGCCTTCGGCTTTCCGATGAGCGGCCTTCTCGCCTCGTCCGGAAACCTCACGGTCGGGAACGTCACGGCGCTGGTGGGCACCCGCAACAACGAACGCTTCCTTCAGACCTCGACACCGATACAGCCCGGCAACAGCGGCGGGCCGCTCCTCGACATGAACGGCCGCGTCGTCGGCGTGACCACGTCCTCCATTCCATCGCTTCAGAACGTCAACTTCGCGGTCAAGAGCGAGGTCGTGGAAGCCTTCGTCGGCAAGCACGGAGTCACCGTGACCGAGACCGGCGGGGCATCGCGGGCGATGAAGCCCGCCGACGTGGGGGCACGGGCCAAGCGCTTCACGGTCCGCGTCGAGTGCCTCGCCTGAGGGTTGACCCGGGTCACCGCCGCGGCTTTGCTAGCCCCGGGAGGTTTCATGCGCTTCGGCTTCGCCATGGCCGTGGTCGTGCTGCTGCTCGCCTCGCCGACGCGCGCCGACTATGACGCGGCGGTGCAGGCCCGGGCCCGCGGCGACAACGCGACCGCGCTGAACGAGGCGCGGAAAGGGGCTCAGGCGGGAGACCCTCGCGCGCAACGCCTCTACGGTCAGATGCTGCTGAAGGATTCCGGTCCCCGCGCCGATCCGCGCGAGGGGATCACCTGGCTGAAGGCTGCCGCAGACCAGGGGGACGGCCTCGCTCGCCGCGAACTCGGCAACGCCTATCTCGCTGGAACCGGCGTGCCGAGGAATCCGAAGGAAGCCGTGGTCTGGCTTCGGAAGGCGTCCGAGAGCGGCGACACGATCTCGCAGTCGTCTCTGGCTTTCCTGCTCGCCGACGGCAAGGACGTCCCGAAGGACATGGACGAGTCCGCGCGCTGGATGCGCGCTGCCGCCGATCAGGGCGACTCCCAGGCGCAGCTCGCGCTGGCCCAGTACTACGTGGCCGGCACCGACGTGACGAAAGACCTGCTCCAGGCCTACGTCTGGGTCTCGCTCGCCGTTCGCGCGCGCGATCCGAAGGCATCGGATCTCAGGCGAGAGCTCGCCCAGCAGATCACCGCCGACCAGAGGCGCGACGGCGACCAGCTGGTCCGCGCCTGGGGAACCTCGCGGGTCGAAGCCAAGGCGATCGCCGCCCGGATGACCGGCACCGGCACCGGCTTCATCGTCACCGCAGACGGCTACGTCTTGACCAATGACCACGTGATCCGGAGCTGCAAGGAGATCCGCATCCGCCGCTTCGACGAGAGCGTCGGTGCGGCGAAGCTGGTCGCCCAGTCGAGCGAGGAGGATCTGGCGCTGCTCAAGGCTGACCTACGCGCCGACGCGGTCGCCCCCTTCCGCGCCGTCGGAGACTCGCGGCAGGGAGATGCGGTGATCGCCTTCGGCTATCCGCTGACGGGAACGCTCGCGACGTCCGGCAACGCGAGGGCCGGAAAGATCACGGCCGTCGCCGGGCTCGGGAACGATACCCGCTTCCTGCAGACGTCGACTGCGCCTGAGCCCGGCAACACCGGCGGACCGCTGCTCGACCTCAACGGCCGCGTCGTCGGCGTCACCGCCGCCTCGATCGGGACCCAGGCGGCCGGGCAGACGACGAGCGGCACCGCGCAAAACCTCAACTTCGCGATCAAGGGCGACGTTGCCGCCGCTTTCCTCAAGAAGCACGGCGTCTCGGCCGTCGTCACCGGCGGCACGCCGCGCGCGATGTCGTCGCCCGAAGTGGCCGACCGGGCCAAGCGATTCACCGTGCGCGTGGAGTGCCTGGCCTAGAGCGGGTTCGGTTCGCGGCTGCCGGATTCGGTTGACCGCGAACGACCTCTCCCCTACCCCTCGCGGCCGATGGATCAGACGCGCTTCCGGCGATGACCGCGCCGCCGATGGACACCCGCCAGGGCATCATCGCCATGTGCCTCAGCATGGCGACGTTCCTGGTCAACGACGCGATGGTGAAGCTGGCCAGCGAACGGCTGCCGATGGACCAGATCGTGTTCGTGCGCGGCATTTTCGCCAGCCTGATCCTGTTCGTCTGGCTGGCGGCGGGCCAGCCCTGGGTGCTGCACTATATCCGCCACAAGGGGATGATCCGGGTCGGCTGGCGCTCGGCGCTCGATGCGCTCAGCACCTTCACCTATCTCTGGGCGCTGTTTCACCTTCCTCTGCCGAACATCTCGGCGATCAACCTCTCGAGCCCGCTGATCGTCACGATCCTGGCCGTCCTGTTCCTCGGCGAGAAGGTCGCGTGGCGGCGCTGGAGCGCGATCGCGGTCGGCCTCGTCGGCGTGCTGCTCGTCGTGCAGCCGTCGAGCGACGCGTTCACCTGGTTCTCCGTCGTCGCGATCGCCGGCACGATCCTCGGCGCGATCCGCGACGTGATGACGCGACGGATCGCGCAGGAGATCCCGAGCATCCTGATCACCTTCGCCACGGCAGTGGCGGTCGCCGCCGTCGCCGGCGTGTCGGTCGCCACCACCGGCTGGCAGCCGCTCGCCGTGAGCGACCTGGCGCTCCTGGCCGGCGCCTCGATCTTCCTCATAGGGGGATACCACTTCATCATCGTCGCCATGCGGGTGGCAGAGACCTCGATCGTCGCGCCGTTCCGCTACACCTCGATCCTGTGGGCGATCGTCCTGGGATACGTGCTGTGGGGCGATGTGCCCAACGCGCTGGCGCTGGGCGGGATCGTGATCCTGGTGGGCAGCGGCCTCTACCTCATGCATCGCGAACGGGTGGCACGCAGGAAGGACCGGATAGCCGCGATATAGCGGCCGTTCAGGACTGCGTGATCGGAGGAGATCGCCGTCGCGGCACCCGACGCCGCTGATACAGTCCGGCCGGGGGCGACAACCGACGCCGACGTCCGGAGAACAACCATGTCCTTCTTCCGCGTCCTCGTGCTGACGGCGATGCTCGTCGCGCTCGCCCTCCCCGCTTTCGCCCAGTCCACGCCTGTCCGCGTCCGCGGTACCGTCGAGTCCCTCGACGGCAACGCGCTGACGGTGAAGACGCGCGAAGGACCGAGCGTGAAGATCGCGCTCGCCGACAACTACACGGTCGTGGCGGTGGTCCCGCTCGAGCTCTCGGCGATCGCCGCCGGCAGCTACATCGGCACCGCCGCGATGTGCAAGGCCGATGGCTGCACCGCGCTCGAGGTCCTGGTATTCCCGGAAGCGATGAAAGGCACCGGCGAAGGCCGCTTCCCCTGGGACCTGCAGCCCGAGAGCACGATGATCAACGCCTCGGTCGCGACCGTCGCCGCCGGTGCCGGCTCGAGCCGCGAGCTCACCGTCTCCCACAAGGGCGAGACCTCGAAAGTGATGGTACCGGTCGGCGTGCCGATCGTGACCTTTGCCCCGGCCGAGCGTTCGCTACTGAAGCCGGGCGTCCCGGTCTTCATCGGAACCCAGAAGGCGGCCGACGGTACCTATTCCGCCGCCCGTGTCACCGCCGGCAAGGACGGCGTCGCGCCCCCGATGTAGGTCGCGCGTCCCGATCCGGCACCTGATCCGCCGGAAATAGCCTTTTCCTTCAGCAACCTGCCTGAGATACAGGCGGCTCGGGCTCGACTTGGGCTGGCCTCGCCTGCCCTCGTCACACGCACATTGACGAAGGCGCGCGGACTTTGGTCTGCTACCGGTTCGTCCAACGAAATGACGAAACAAAAAATGACGTCGCCCATGAACAGGGGCACTGCCAACCAACAGTGGAGGCTTCCGTGCACGAAAAGGAACTTCAGGGACTCATCGACCGTGTGGTCGACGGCAAGCTCAGCCGTCGCAGCTTCGTTCGCCGGATGGTGGCCGTCGGCCTGACCGCGCCGATGGCGACGCAGCTTCTCGCCTTGAACGGCGTCGCGATGGCGCAGACGGTCGGCGACTACAAGCCGACCAAGCGCGGCGGCGGCGGCGCGTTGAAGGTGCTGTGGTGGCAGGGCGCCACCCTGCTCAACCCGCACTTCGCCACCGGCACCAAGGACCAGGACGGCTGCCGCATCTTCTACGAGCCGCTGGGGTCCTGGGATGCCGACGGCAACCTGGTCCCGATCCTCGCCGCCGAAGTCCCCACCCGCGAGAACGGCGGGCTTTCCGCCGACGGCAAGGTGGTCACCTGGAAGCTGAAGCAGAACGTGAAGTGGCACGACGGCAAGCCGTTCACCGCCGATGACGTCGTCTTCAACTACCAGTACGTCAACGACCCGGCGACCGCGGCGATCACCGCCGGCAGCTACAAGGACATGAAGGTCGAGAAGGTCGACCAGTTCACCGTCAAGATCACCTTCGTGAATCCGAAGCCGTTCTGGGCCGACCCCTTCGTCGGCGTCAACGGCATGATCATCCCGAAGCACTTGTTCGAGAACTTCAGCGGAGCCAAGTCGCGCGAGGCCCCGACCAACCTGAAGCCGGTCGGCACCGGCCCGTACAAGTTCAAGGACTTCAAGCCGGGAGATCTCGTCGCTGGCGAGATCAACATGGACTATCACATGGCCAACCGGCCGCATTTCGACTCGATCGAGATGAAGGGCGGCGGCGACGCTGTTTCCGCGGCGCGCGCGGTGCTGCAGACCGGCGAGTACGATTGGGCCTGGAACCTGCAGGTCGAGGACGAGGTGCTGGTCCGCCTCGAGGCCGGGGGCAAGGGCAAGGTCCGGATCTATCCGGGCGGCAGCGTCGAGCACATCCAGCTCAACTCGACCGATCCCAACACCGAGGTCGACGGCGAGCGCTCCAGCATCAAGACCACCCATCCGACGCTGAGCGACCGGGCGGTCCGCGATGCGCTGGCGCTGCTGGTCGACCGCGACTCGATCGAAAAGCACATCTACGGCCGCACCGGCATCTCGACCGGCAACTACCTCAACAATCCGGCGCGCTTCGCCTCCAAGAACACCACCAAAGAGTTCAGCATCGAGAAGGCGATCGCGCTTCTCGACGGCGCGGGCTGGAAGCCGGGGCCGGACGGCATCCGCCAGAAGGACGGCAAGAAGCTCAAGTACCTCTACCAGACCTCGATCAACCAGCCGCGCCAGAAGACCCAGGCCATCGTCAAGCAGGCCTGCCAGAAGGCCGGCATCGACATCGAGATCAAGTCGGTGGTGGCCTCGGTGTTCTTCTCGTCCGACGAGGCGAACCCCGACACCTATCCGCACTTCTACGCCGACCTGCAGATGTACACGACCGGCCCGACGCAGCCGGATCCGGGCGTGTGGATGCAGTCGTACCTATCGTCCGAAGTCTGCGCCAAGGCCAACCGCTGGCAGAGCCGCAACATCACGCGGTGGCGCAACAAGGAATACGACGACCTCTGGGCCGAAGCGGAGACCGAGCTCAATCCGGTCAAGCGCGCGGCGATGTACATCCAGCTCAACGACCTTCCGGTCAAGGACCGGGCGGTGATCCCCATCGTCTATCGCCCGCAGGTCCGCGCCGGCAGCCTCAAGCTGCACGCCTCGGCCAGCGGCTGGGACAGCGACTTCTGGGAGCTGCACAACTGGTACAAGGACGCCTGAGCGGCGGCGCCTGACGTGAACCGACCTCCGGGCGCAGCGGAATGCTGCGCCCGGAGGTAAGGCTCATCTGTCCGGAGGACATCCTTGTCCCGCGATTATCTCTTCCGTCGCATCCTGATTGCGATCCCGAGCCTGCTCGGGATCAGCCTCGTGCTGTACACGGTGCTGGCGCTGGCGCCCGGCGACCCGTTCGGCGAGCTGGTCACCAACCCGAACGTGCCGGCGGAGGTGCGCCTCGCGCTCCGCGCCAAGTTCGGCCTCGATGATCCGGTGTGGATCCGATACGTCCGCTGGCTGAACGCGATGCTCCAGGGCGACTGGGGCTTCTCCTTCACCAGCCGCATGGATGTCGACATGCTGATCCTGCAGCGCCTGCCGACCACCGTCGCGGTGATCGGCGCCGCACAGATCCTCGCCATCCTGGTCGCCGTCCCGGTCGGCGTGCTGGCGGCCACCCGGCCCTATTCGCTGTTCGACCAGATCGCCAACACGCTGGCCTTCGTGGGATTCTCGCTGCCTACCTTCTTCACCGGCCTGCTGCTGATCCTGGTCTTCAGCATCCAGCTGGACTGGCTGCCTTTCGTCTACCGCACCGACATCCGCGCGACCGGCTGGGCCTGGTGGTGGGAACACATACGACAATCGATCATGCCGGTGACGGTGCTGGGCCTGTTCCAGGGCGCCTCGCTCGTGCGCTACGTGCGCTCCTCGGTGCTCGACGTCATCAAGCTCGACTACGTCACCACCGCTCGCTCGAAAGGCATCGGCGAGCCCAAGGTCATCACCCGCCACGTCGTGCGCAATGCGCTGATTCCGGTGGTGACGCTCGTCGCCCTCCAGATGCCGGTCGTCTTCGGCGGCGCCATCGTCACCGAGCAGATCTTCCGCATTCCCGGGATCGGCTCGCTGCTGATCTCGTCGATCCTCGCAAACGACACGCCGGTGGTGATGGGCGTCACCTTCGTCTTCGCGTGCCTCGTCGTCCTGTTCAACCTGATCGCGGACATCCTCTATGGCTGGCTCGACCCCCGCATCACTTTCCGTTGACCGGGCAAGCGGCGCCCTCGCCGCGGAGCGCCCGTCGCGACGGACCTCGCTGAGCGGCGAGGCCTGGCGGCGTTTCCGCAAGCACCGGCTCGCGGTCCTGAGCCTCGTCATCCTGGCGCTGCTGATCGCTTCCGTCGTCCTCGGGCCCCTTCTCTGGAAGGTGCCGATCAACGATATCGACTTCGGGGCGAAGCTCGGGGGACCGTCGCTCGCGCACCCGTTCGGCACGGACGACCTGGGCCAAGACGTGCTCGCTCGTCTGATCTACGGCGGCCGGATCTCCCTCGCGGTGGGTCTCGCCGCGATGTTCGTCGCGGTGATCTTCGGCGTCATGATCGGCGCGATCGCCGGCATGGCGAGCGGACGGGTCGACGCCGTGCTGATGTGGATCACCGACCTGTTCCTGTCGCTGCCGCAATTGCCGCTCCTTTTGCTGGTGATCTACCTGTTTCGCGACATGCTCAAGGGACTTCTCGGCCTCGAGATGGGTGTCTTCGTGCTGATCGTCATGGTGATCGGCGGATTGCGCTGGATGCCCGTCGCACGCCTGGTACGCGCCCAGTTCCTGTCGTTGCGCGAGAAGGAGTTCGTCGAGGCCGCCCGCGCCCTCGGTGCCTCCCGCATCCGGCTCGTCATACGTCACATCCTGCCCAATGCGATGGGGCCGGTGATCGTCGCCGGGACCATCGATGTGGCCAACGCGATCATCGCCGAGTCGACTCTGTCGTTCCTGGGTCTCGGGTTTCCGCCCGACATCCCGACCTGGGGACGTGTGCTCTTCGACGCCAAGGACTATCTGGACATCGCGCCGCACTGGGCGCTGTTTCCGGGTGCCGCGATCTTCCTGACTGTGCTCTCGATCAATTTCATCGGGGATGGATTGCGCGATGCGCTCGATCCGCGCCGGGTCCTCTAGCCCATGACCGAGGCCCTGCTCGAGATCGAGGATCTCAAGACCTGGTTCAAGACCGACGACGGCATGGTACGCGCGGTCGACGGGGTCAGCCTTTCCATCGCCCGCGGCGAGACCCTGGCCGTCGTCGGCGAGTCCGGCTGCGGCAAGACCGTCACCGCACGCAGCGTGCTGAAGCTGATCGACATGCCGCCCGGCCGGTTCGAGGCCGGCCGGATCGTCTGGCGCGGCCGCGACCTGATCCCGCTGCCGGCGGCGGAGATGGACAAGATCCGTGCCCGCGAGATCGCGATGGTCTTCCAGGAGCCGATGACGTCGCTCAACCCGGTCTACACCGTCGGCGACCAGATCGCGGAATCGCTCAGAACCCATCATGGCCTTTCGCGAAAGGACGCCCTCGAAGGCGCGGTCGAGATGCTGAGGCTGGTGCAGATCCCGAACGCCGAGCGGCGGGTTCACGACTACCCCCACCAGTTCTCGGGCGGGATGCGGCAGCGTGTGGTGATCGCGATCGCCCTCGCCTGCCGGCCGCAGCTCCTGATCGCCGACGAGCCGACCACGGCCCTCGACGTCACGATCCAGGCGCAGATCCTGGAGCTGCTGGGCGACATGAAGGCGAAGTTCGGCATGGCGATCATGCTGATCACCCACGCCATGGGCGTGGTCGCCGAGAACGCCCAGCGCGTCGTCGTCATGTATGCCGGCAAGGTGGTCGAGGAAGCGCCGGTCGAGGAACTGTTCGGCAATCCGCGTCACCCCTACACGCAAGGCCTGATCCGATCGATTCCCCGGGTCGACGCACGGACGCGCAGCCATGCCAGGCTGGAGCAGATCCCCGGCACCGTGCCGAGCCTGCTCAATCCGCCGGGAGGCTGTCGCTTCGCAAACCGCTGCCGCTTCGCGACCGATCCCTGCCGTTCACACGAACCGCCGCTTCGCCCGGTGGCGCCCGACCACAAGGTGGCCTGCATCCTGTGACCGCCCCAGCAGAACCCCTTCTCTCCGCCCCCCTTCTTTCAGCCCGGGGCCTCACCAAGCACTTCGCCATCAAGGGCGGGATCTTCGCGCGCGAGGTTCACCGCATCCACGCGGTCGACGGTGTCAGCTTCGACATCGCCGCCGGCGAGACTCTCGGCCTGGTCGGCGAGTCGGGCTGCGGCAAGTCGACGACAGGCCGCTGCATCCTCCGCCTGATCGAGCCGAGCGCGGGCGAGGTCTGGTTCCAGGGGAAGGACATCACCAAGCTCGACACCGAAGCGTTGCGCGGTCTTCGCCGCGACATGCAGATCATCTTCCAGGACCCGTTCGCCTCGCTCAATCCGCGCCATACCGTCGGCGGAATCATCGGCGAGGCGCTGGTGATCCACGGCCTTGCCCGGACGCGCGCCGAGCTCGACGACCGCGTGGTGGAGCTGCTGGAGACGGTCGGCCTGCAGCCGGACCATCGCCACCGCTTCCCGCACGAGTTCTCCGGCGGCCAACGCCAGCGCATCGGAATCGCCCGCGCGCTCGCCGTCGAGCCGAAGCTGATCATCTGCGACGAGCCGGTCTCGGCGCTGGACGTCTCGATCCAGGCGCAGGTGATCAATCTGCTCGAAGACCTGCAGGAGAAGTTCGGCCTGACCTATCTGTTCATCGCCCATGACCTGTCGGTGGTCGAGCACATCTCGGACCGGATCGCGGTGATGTATCTCGGCCGCGTCGTCGAGATCGCGCCGGCACGGGAGCTCTACGACAACCCGCGGCACCCCTACTCCGAGGCGCTGCTCTCGGCCGTGCCGATTCCCGACCCGCTGGTGAAGCGCAAGCGCATCGTGCTCCAGGGCGACGTGCCGAACCCGATCCGTCCTCCATCAGGTTGCCGTTTTCACACGCGCTGTCCGATCGCGGAAGCCCGTTGCAGCCAGGATGTGCCCGAACTCGAGCAGACCGGCGAGGGCCACTGGGTCGCCTGCCATCTTCGCCGCTGACCGTGTGACATTTCCGTGCCGGGGGTCCAACGGAACCGCCGGGCCTTGTCGGCGTTTGCTCCGGCGCGATCCTTCGCGATCAGGAGATCCCAATGGCTGACACCACGAACGGCTCGGGCGGCAACGGCGGCCTCTACTTCATCGTCGGCGGCCTGGTGGTCGTCGTCGGCCTTCTTGCCTTCGTCTTCATGGGCGGCTCGATCGGCGGCATGGGCGGAAATCGCCCCGCCAAGGTCGACGTGACCATCGAGGCGCCCAAGGCACCGGCGCCGAAAGCCAATCCGTAGCATCGTCGCATCAGGCGACGAGGACCGGGCGCATCGTGAGGTGCGCCCGTTGTCTTTGCGAGGACCGCAAAAGGAAAGGGCCATGGCATGCCATGGCCCTTCGTGCGACACGACGCCTGCAGAGGGTGGTCAGGCGGCGCGCACCTTTCCGAGGAAGTCGTCGACCTGGGACCGCAGGGCCGTCGCCTGGCGCGACAGTTCACCGGCAGCGCCCAGCACCTGGGTCGCGGCCGAACCTGTCTCGCCGGCCGCCTGCGTGACGCCCACGATGTTGGTCGAGACTTCCGTCGTCCCCTGAGCCGCCTGCTGCACGTTGCGGGTGATCTCCTGGGTCGCGGCGCCCTGTTCCTCGACCGCCGAGGCGATGGCCGTCGAGATCCCGCTGATTTCCTCGATCGTCTTCTCGATCGAGCCGATCACCTCGACGGTTCCCTTGGTGGCGTTCTGGATCTGGCCGATCAGCTGGCCGATGTCGTCGGTGGCCTTGGCCGTCTGCGTGGCGAGGCTCTTCACCTCGGCCGCGACCACGGCAAACCCCTTGCCGGCTTCGCCAGCCCGCGCCGCCTCGATCGTGGCATTGAGGGCGAGCAGGTTCGTCTGGGACGCAATGTCGCTGATCAGCTGGAGCACCTCGCCGATCTTCTGCGCCTCGCGATCGAGACCCTGGACCGTGCCGCTGACCCGGCCCGACTCCTCGACCGCCCGGTGCGCGACCTTGGACGACTCCGACACCTGCCGGCTGATCTCGCCGATCGACGAGGAAAGCTCCTCGGTCGCCGCGGCAACGGTCTGTACGTTGGTCGACGCCTGCTCGGACGCCGCCGCAACCGCGGTCGACTGCCGGCTCGTCTCTTCGGCAGTGGACGACATGGTCTCCGCCGAAGTCTGCAGCTCCGTCGCGGCCGACGACACCGCATTGACCACTTCCTTGACCCGCATGTCGAACTCGGCGATCAGCGCCTCCAGCGCACGGCGACGCACCTCCTTCGCCTCTTCCTCGGTCTTGCGTGCCGACTCCAGCTCCGCGGCGCGCACCATATTGTCCTTGAACACCTGCACCGCGGCCGCCATCTCGCCGATCTCGTCGGTGCGCTCGCGGGCCGGCACCTCGATCTTGAGGTTGCCGCCGGCGAGGCCGTCCATGGTGCCGGTCATCGCATTGAGCGGCTTGACGATCGAGCGGCTGGTGAGCAGCGCGATCGCCGCGCCGAGCCCGAGGCCGACCGCCAGGAGCGCCCACTGGAGCGCCACCAGAGACGAGATCGCGCCCGTCATGACCCCGGTGTCGGCCTGCAGCTTGGCCTGCTGACCGGCGACGAAGCCGCCGGAGCGTGAGCCGTTCTCCTGCTTGGCGCCGGCCAGCGCCGCCAGGATCTTCTCCGCGCGCGGCGCAGCTTCGGTGCGCAGCAGGTGCACGGGCACGTTCCACTGGTCGGAAGAGCGGACCGCGATCAGCCGCTTCGCGACCTCGGCGAATTCCTCGCGCGTCCTAGCGATGGCACCCACGGTCTCGACCTGCGCCTGGGGCATGATCGAGGAGAGGCGGTTCACCTCGACCAGGGCCTTGCTGGCGATACCCCACTTCTCGTCGAACGACTGATTGAACTGCGCTTCGCCCGTCAACAGATAGGCGCGGAGCTTGGCCAGCGCGAGAGCCGTGTTGCCGCGCAGGTCGGCCATCGCCTTGAGCAGCGCCATGCGCTCGGGCATCGCCTCGCGCGTGGTCTCGGCTTCGATCAGGCCGGTGATCGACCTGACCAGCGCGCTTGCCTTCGGCGCCCCTTCGGTCGTCAAGATCTTGGTCGCCGGGAAAGCGTCTTCGGTGTTGGCGACGGCTTCGACGTTCGCCTGGACCTGGGCGAATTCGCCGAGCAGCGCCTTGACGCTGGTCCAGGTCTGCCGATCCTTTTCATCGGCGAAGCCGAGCGAAAGCTTGTCCATCGCGTCGGACGCCGCCGACAGCTCCTGCCAGGCGCCGGCCCGCGCCGCCTTCTGGTCGGCCGCGCCGGTCAGGATCCAGCCTCGAAGAGAGGCAAGCGAATTGTACACAGAAGCCGTGATGTCCTTGGCGCTCGAGGCCGCGGGAACACGGAGCTCGACAACTCGATCCGAACGGTCGGAAACGTGGTTCACCTGCCAGAGAGTGCTGCCCACGGCGGCACTGAGGACAAAACACACCGCGCCGAATCCGACCAGCATACGGCCCCGGATCCGGAAGTTGAGTAGCTTGGTCGTCATGATTTTTCTCGCTCGAAGGTTGGTCGTCTCGATAAGCCATGAAACCAGCCGCCGAGACGCGGAACCATCCATCGAAAGATTGACTTCGAACGATCCCGCCGGCGATCGAGCGGAAAGCAAAAGGGCCACGGCATTGCCGTGGCCCCTTCGCCGCGCCGGTTCTCGATGACTGTCGATTCTCGACAGCCATCGATCTGTCGGACGCTCAGGCCGCCTGCGCCTTCTCGAAGAAGTTGGCCACGTCCCGCCGAAGAGTTTCGGCCTGGCCTGCAAGCTCCTTTGCCGCCGACAGCATCTGCGTGGTCGCAGCGCCGGTTTCTCCGGCTGCCGTGGTCACGCCGGCGATGTTGTCGGAGACCTCGTGGGTTCCGGCAGCCGCCTGCTGGACGTTGCGAGCGATCTCCTGCGTCGCCGCGCCCTGCTCCTCGACCGCCGAAGCGATCGCGGTGCTGGCCTCGCTGATCCGGCCGATGGTCGAGCCGATGCTGCGGATCGCCTCGACCGCCTCCTGGGTGGCTCCCTGGATCGCGGTCACCTGCGCCGAGATGTCCTCGGTCGCACGTGCCGTCTGGGTCGCCAGCGACTTGACCTCGGAAGCGACGACGGCGAAGCCCTTTCCGGCCTCTCCGGCGCGCGCCGCCTCGATCGTCGCGTTGAGAGCGAGCAGGTTGGTCTGAGAGGCGATGTCGTTGATCAGCTGCACCACCTCGCCGATCTTCTGCGCCGTCTCGGTCAATGCCTGCACGCGCCCGTCGGTACGGCGGGCCTCGTCGACGGCGGTGTTGGCGATCGAGGTCGATCCCTGGACCTGGTGGCTGATCTCGGCGATCGACTTCGAGAGCTCTTCCGCCGCAGCGGCGACCGTCTGCACGTTGGTCGAGGCCTGCTCGGAAGCGGCGGCGACAGCCGTCGCACGCTGTGACGAGGTCTCCGCCGTACCGGCGATGGTCTCGGCCGTCGCCTGCAGCTCGGTCGCTGCCGAGGCGACCGCGTCGATCACGCCTTTGAGGCGTGCCTCGAAATCGGCGGCCATGCGCTTGTTCTGGTCGACGCGCTCCGCCATCACCGTGGTCGCCGCACCGATCGTCTCGGCGCAGACCCGATAGATGCCCGGCAGGCCGCGTTCGCCATGCCGCGCGAGGAAGCGTCCCTGGCGCACCTGCTCCATCGCCGCGGTCGCCTCGCGAAGGAAGGCGTCGTTGATGTCGAGGACCCGGTTGACCGCCATGGCGAGCTCGTGAACGACGCCGGAGTCGCCGAGCAGGACGACGCGCGCTTCCATGTCTCCCTTGGCGGCGCGGGCGGCGACCGTCGAGATTCGGCCGATCGATCGCCCGAGAAGGACGAGCCATGCGCTGGCCGCGAGAGCAACCAGGAAGATTGCGCCCAGCAGGGCAAGGAATGCCGGGCTCGAGGCGGACAGCGCCGCCCAGACGATGGCACCGACGAGGGCCACCGCCGTCAGGGCGATGGCGGCGAGCGCCTTAGAGTGAGAGGACGAATTCATCGTAGGACTTTCCCGTGCTGCGAATGGTTGCATCAAGCTTGGCGGTGGAAAGGGCGAGGCCTTCCTTGCGGTCGGCGGTCCCGTTCTCGATCGCCGAAAGCTCGCGATAGAGAGGCTGGATCTTGGCCACCTGCGCCGGATCCGGGCGGCGGCGGTTCGAATGGAACCCGACGACGTTGTTGGCGAGGTCGCGGCTCGGCGTCACATGGGCGAGAACCCAGTAGTGATCGCCATTGGACGCCATGTTCATGACGTAGGCGAAGATCTCTTCGGTCGCCAGGATGCGATCCCAAAGGAGCTTGAATACGGCGCGAGGCATCCCCGGGTGCCGGATGACGTTGTGCGGGGCGCCGATCGTCTGCTTTTCGGTCATCTGCGCCATGCGCAGGAAGACGTCGTTGGCATAGGTGATCCGACCCTTGAGGTCGGTCTTGCTCACGATGAACTCGTCCGGCTCGAAGAAGGTCTCTCGCCCCGACGGGGAAACGATTTGCTTGGCCATGTTGGTCTCCACAAGACTTTCATTGCGGCTTGGACACGTCGGAGGACGAGAAGCCGTCTTGAAGAAAGGTATGGGAGGGAGACCTTGACGCCCATCAATCGAAAGTATGGGGCAAATGCTTTCGAGATCCCCGCGCCCGAAAGCAGAAGAGCGCCGACGCGATCGCTCGCGCCGACGCTCCAGAGACGCCGCGTGGCAGATGTCTACTCGCGCTTGTCGACGATCAACGCTTCTTCCAGGTTGTCGATGGCCTGCGCGAGGTCGACGATCAGCCGGCAGTCCTCCTCGGGATCACCGGGGTTCCGGTCGAGGCGCTGGGCGCAGGCATTGAGCTCGTCCGCTGCTTCGCGGATGCAGGAGAAGCCGAGAACCAGCGCCTCGTCGCCAGTGGCGCGTGCGATCTCGAAGAACCTCGGCAGCGCCGCCTTGATGTCGGCGACGTTGCGATGGATGGCATCGGCGGGGTCCCAGATCTGCTCGATGTCGAAAAGGGCGCCCAGTCGCCATTGGGCCGCCGTGCGCTCGATGATCGCGTGCGAGCGCTCGAGCAGCTCCTCGATCGTGAGGCCGTCGTCCCCGTCGCAGACCCGTTCGCGAAGACTTTCGGGCATTTCCGGCCCGACCTGAATCCCGTCTGGCATGATCGGATTCCTTCCTGATGGCCGCCGGTCAGTCGAACGCGCCGATCACGCTCTGCATCTTGGTCTTGAGCGTCTCGGCATTGAACGGCTTGACGATGTAGTTGCTGACGCCGGCCTGCTTGGCGGCGATGACGTTGTCGGTCTTGCTCTCGGCCGTCACCATGATGAACGGCAGGTCCTTGAGCTTCGAGTCGGAACGGACTTCCTTGAGGAGCTGCAGGCCGGTCATCGGTTCCATGTTCCAGTCGCTGATGACCAGGCCGGCGGTCTTCACCCGCAGCTTGCTGAGGGCGTCCCCGCCGTCCACGGCCTCGGAGATATTCTTGAATCCGAGCTGGACGAGCAGGTTCTTCATGATCCGTCGCATCGTCGCGTAGTCGTCGACGACGAGGATCTCCATATCTTTGCTGACGGTCATGACACGGCTCCGAAGGTTCGTTGATCTGTTTGGACGTTACCGGTCGGCTGCTCGCCGACCCATCAGTCGAAAGTATGAACGGTGGACTTTGCGTCCCACGCCTTGATCCATGCCGACAGATCGGCAGCGGGCATCGGCCGCGCGATGTAGTAGCCCTGCGCGAGTTCGCAGTTCCAGGAGCGCAGCATGTCCAAGGTGGCCTGGTCCTCGACGCCCTCCGCCACGACCTGCAGCTTGAGGCTCTGTCCGAGGCCAATGATGGAGCGGGCGATGGCCGTCGCATCTTCGTCTCGGACGATATGGGACACGAAGGAGCGGTCGACCTTGATCGACGAGACCGGCATGCGGTGCAGCTCGACCAGGGACGCGTACCCGGTGCCGAAGTCGTCGAGAGCGACGCCGAATCCCTTGATGCGAAGGCGGGTCAGCTGGGCCGCGGTGAATACGGGGTCGGCCATCGCCGCGGTCTCGGTGATCTCGAGCATGATCCGTGAGGGCGCGACGCGATGGGTCGTGGCCGCTTCCATCAGGAGCTCGGGGAAGTTTGCGTCCGCGATGCAGAGAGGCGGCACGTTGATGCCGACACCTACGTCGCCCGGAATTTCGGCGATCCCCTTCAGCGCCAGGCGCGCGATCTCGAGCGTCAGGGGCAGCATCAGCGGCCGCCGCTCGATCATCGGGATGAACTTGTCCGGCGAAACCATGCCGCGCATCGGGTGGTGCCAGCGGACCAGCGCTTCCGCAGCGACCACGCGCCGCGACTGGACGTCGATGATCGGCTGCATGTGGACGCCGAACTCGCCGGCTTTCAGCGCGTTGGCGACATCGGCCTCGGTCAGCGGGACCTGGACGTGGGCGAACTGGCGGATCGCTGAGGCCATCATCGCGTGATCGAAGGGCTTGGCGATCGGGGCGAGCATGGTGAGGCCGAGCTGGCGGCCGAAGTCCACTGCCGACCTGCGCACGCGTTCCTCGCACCCCGAGGCGATGATGATCGAGGACTTGCACGAGCGATCGCGCAGCCGGCGCAGGACGCTGACGCCGTCGGTCTCGCCGAGGTTGAGGTCCAGGATGATGAGGTCGGAGGCGCGGCTGTCGTTCAGATAAGCATCGAGCCTGGCCAGCGAGGACACCGGAAAGGAGGCGCAGTCCGCGAGATCGGCGATCGCGCAGACGAGATCCAGGATCATTTCGTCGTCATCGACGACGACGACCCGCGGAGCACCGGAGGAACCGCTCCCGAACTTCATGGCGCCGACGCCGGGATGACCTGCTGCAGAAACGGTGGGTGTGGCGAATTCCTGAAGCATGTTCATCAGATGTCTCGAGGTCGTGCGGTTTGGCTCGTCGCAAACATGGCCGCGGGGACGCCACCGGTATGCGATACAGAAGTATGAGACGCCCGGATGCTTCGTCCGGCGATGCTTTCGTATGATCCCTGCCTGCCCGGCGCCGTCGTAGAACCGGATCGTGTCGGCGAGCGTCCGCTGAAGCGTTGCGGAAGAAGCCGACCGGTTCATATCCAGCCGGAGAGCGACCGTGGGCATCGTCGAGCCGTATCGCGTAGTGGTGACCGACGACTCGGCGGTGATCCGCGGGCTCATCACGCGCATTCTCGAATCCGATCCGGAGATCCAGGTCGTCGGCTCCGCCGCCGACGGGCTGATGGCGATCGGGTCGATCAAGCGCCTCGCCGGCGGGCCCACGCCAGCGGATGTCATGGTCCTCGACATCGAGATGCCGCGGATGGACGGCCTGACCGCGATTCCGCAGCTGCTCGAAGCCGATCCGAAGCTCCGCATCGTGATGGCCTCGACGCTGACCCTGCAGAACGCGTCGGCGAGCCTGAAGGCCCTGTCTCTCGGCGCCAGCGACTACGTACCGAAGCCCACCTCGACCGTCGCCATCAACGGCACCGAAAGCTTCAGGCGGGAGATCGTCGCCAAGGTGAAGACCCTGGGCGGCATCGCGCGCGACCAGCGGGGCCTGCCGCGTCCGAGCGTCGGCACGGCGGCGACCTCGGCTTCACCCGTCAGATCGCCAGAGCCCCGTCGGGCGATGCCGTCCGGGCCGGTGGTTCTGCGGCGAGGCATCGAGATGCCTCCGGCGGCGATCGTCATCGGCAGCTCGACCGGCGGCCCGCAGGCGCTGGCGACGCTGCTGGAAAAGCTGCCGAGCGCCGTGTCGCTGCCGATTCTGGTCACCCAGCACATGCCCCCGACCTTCACGACGATCCTCGCCCAGCATCTGTCCAAGTCCAGCGGGATCCCGGCCGCCGAGGCCGTCGACGGCGAGATCGTGAAGGGGGGCCGCATCTACGTTGCGCCCGGCGACTTCCACATGGTCCCGGTCATGGAGGAGGTCGTGCGCCTGCGTCTCAACAAGGAGGCGCCGGAAAACTTCTGCCGGCCGTCCGTCGATCCCATGTTTCGTGGCGCCGCCAAGGTTTGGGGCGCGCGCACGCTCGGCGTCGTTCTCACGGGCATGGGATCCGACGGCCTCGCCGGCGGCAAGGTCCTGACCGAGGCCGGCGGCACACTGGTTGCGCAGGACGAGAAGACGAGCGTCGTCTGGGGAATGCCCGGGGCGGTCGCGATGGCCGGCCTCTGCTCGGCCGTACTTCCCTTGCCCGAGCTCACTGCCTGGCTGAGGCGGCGCCTCGCATGATCGGGCCTTCATACTTTCGATTGATGGGGAAGATCCCGGCCCGACCGTAACCTTCCTCCTGCCTGACACCCGCCGCACCCCTTCCGAGACTGCGAGCCATGACCCCTGACGACTTCAAGTTCCTGACGACGCTCGTAAAGGACCGCTCGGGCATCGTGCTGACGCCCGAGAAGATGTACCTGATCGAGAGTCGCCTGCTGCCGCTGGTTCGGAAGTTCAGCCTCACCGACCTCGGCGGGCTCGTCAGTGCGTTGCGCCGCAGCGACCGGCCGGAGCTCGCGCCCGCGGTTGTCGAAGCCATGACCACCAACGAGTCGCTGTTCTTCCGCGACGTCAAGCCGTTCGATCAGTTCCGCCGGCTGGTGCTGCCGAAGCTGCTAGAGAAGCGCGCGACCGGCCGGCGCATCCGGATCTGGAGCGCGGCCTGCTCGAGCGGGCAGGAGCCCTACAGCCTCGCCATGGTTCTCTCCGAAGAGGAAGCCAGGCTCAAGGGGTGGACTATCGACATCCTCGGCACCGACATCTCGAAAGCGATGGTCGAGCGCGCGCGGTCCGGCGTCTACTCGCAGTTCGAGATCCAGCGCGGTGTGCCCGCCCCCATGCTCGCCAAGTACTTCAGCCGCGACGGAGACAAGTGGACCGTCGCCGCGCCGTTGCGCTCGATGGTGAGCTTCCGCGAGTTCAACCTGCTCGACGACCCGTCGCTGCTCGGCCAGTTCGACGTCGTCTTCTGCCGCAACGTCCTCATCTACTTCGACCAGCCGACCAAGTCGAAGATCCTCGCCGGCATCGCCAGGCGCATGCCGTCGGACGGGGTTCTCTATCTCGGCGGAGCCGAGACGGTCATGGGCATCACCGAGCTGTTCGAGCCTATCCCGGGCGAGCGCGGACTCTATCGCCTCGTTCCAGGTCCGGCTCTGAAGGCCGCAGCCTGAGGAGATCGACGACGCCATGGCGTCACTCGCATCCAAGAAGTCAGCCGGACGCCGCAGCGATCTGATATCGCTGGCGGTCAAGCTCCAGGCTTGGTGGCAGGGGTGCAATCCGGACGACCTGATTCCTACCAAGGTGCCGCCGCCCAGCCCCGAGATGACCGCTCAGGAGGCCGACACCGCGGCGGCAATGGCGGCCGAGGTACCGGCCGATCCGACGGAGGAGCAGCCGCCCGCGAACCCTTGGGACCCCACACGCATCGAGCTCGTCGAAAGGCTTTGGGGCGAAGGCTTCCACACACCCGGCGGCGCCGAACACATCCTGGACCTGGTCCAGCCGATGCGGCTGGACGAGACCAAGACGCTGCTGGACCTCGGCTGCGGCCTCGGCGGCGGCGCGCGCACGGTAACCAACAAGTTCGGAACCTGGGTGACCGGCATCGAGTGGTGGAAGGACCTGGCCATGGCCGGCGTCGAGCACTCGACGAAGGCCGGCCTCGTGAAGAAGGCCGCGGTCCAGTTCCAGGCCAATGGCCGCCTGTTCCTCAAGACGAACAGCTTCGCCGCCGTCTTCTCAAAGGAGGCCCTGTTCACGGTCGCCGACAAGGCCTCCGTCCTCCAGGTCCTCACCGACGCGCTTAAGGTCGATGGCGAACTCTGCTTCACCGACTACGTGGTGCCGAGCGCCGGCACTTCCCGGCACATCGAGGAATGGCGCGAGCGTGAGCCGGTCGGGGCCTATCCCTGGACGGTCGCCGAATATTCGTCCGCCCTCGGCAAGCTCGGATACGATCTGCGCGTCGCCGAAGACATGACCGAGCAGCACTGCCAGCTGATCCGGGACGGCTGGCGTCATCTGGTCCAGGGGCTCGCCCCCGGAAGCGTGACGCCGGAGCTGATGCGCCTGGTCGTCCGCGAGGCCGAGATCTGGGGGCGACGGGAGGCGTTGCTGCGGCGGGGCGAGATCCGTCACTACCGCTTCTACGCGATCAAGCGCCAGCAGGGCTGCCGTCTCGTCGAAGTCGAGACGCAGCCCCTCCAGGAAGCCGCCTAGGCCGACGGCTGCGGCTGGGGCGGCTGCGCCTGGTTGTCTGTGGTGCGCGCCAGCGCGATGCGGACGGCGTCCGCGCGATTGCGTGCGCCGATCTTGCGGAAGAGGCCGATCAGGTGAGTCTTCACGGTGACCTCGGAGACGCCGAGGTTCTGGGCGATCTGCTTGTTGGTCCAGCCCTGGACGAGCTCCTTCAGGACATCGGACTCGCGCGGCGTGAGACCGTCGAAGCCGCTAGCGCCGTCCTCGCGGCGGGCGATCGCCTCGTTCGCCTCGGAAACCATCAGGAACTTCGGCACGAAGCGCCCGCCTGCCGCCATCTTACGGACCGCAGCGATCAGCTCGTCCACGGGCAGCGTCTTGGGCACGAACCCCGCCGCCCCCTCGTTCATCGCCTGACGGGCTTCGGCCGGGGTCAGCATGCCGGACATCAAAGCCACCGGGACCTTTCCGACCAGCTCGCGCATGCGCCGCAGCCCCGTCAGACCGTTCATGCCCGGCATGCGCACGTCCAGAAGGATCACGTCGTATGGGATCGGTTCGTCGGAGCGCCGCGTGCCGGCTGCCTGGTAGGCGGCATCGAAGCTCCGCACCGCCAGCACCTGCGTGTCCTCATCGCGTTCGAGCGTCATCTTCAGCATCTCGCCGACCAGCTCATGGTCGTCTGCAACCAGTACTCTCACGACGTACCCCCTCATTCTGCCTTTGGTCTCAGGGTAGGGCTCATTTCTGAACAATTTATAAACTCCATCGATACCCGCACACTTCAAGCGAATATCTGTAAAATATTGTTAAATAGGCAAAAATGGACCCGGAAGGGTCCAATCCCTCAGTTGAACAGAGCGTCGATGTCGTTCTGCGCGAGGCCCTGGCCACTGGCCTGGGGACCGTTCAGCAGGGCCGCATCGCCCTGCGTGTCCGCGTCCTTCATCTCGAGCGCGACGTCATCCGGGACCTCGATGTGATCCATCAGGTCGAGCGCCCGGGCGACACGGGAATCAAGATTCTCCAGCAGCCGTGCGACCTTGGTCGATCGCTGACCGGTCAGGTCCTGAAAGCCGCAGGCCTCGAACAGCCTGACCAGCTGAACTTCGATGATATTGAGCAATTCCACGGGCTTGCCCGCCGGAACCATGCCTTGAAGCTGCTCGACCCGGGACAGCACGCTCTCGGCGATCGAGAGGATCTCCTCGGTCGCGCTCGCCGTGGTCGCCTTGAGCGCCTCCAGCTCCTCCGAAGCGGTCAGGAGCGGATCCTGGCCCTCGTCCGCGTAGCGGATCTTCGAAACTTCCGCCTTCACGCGGGCGATCAGCGGGTCATACATGGTTCTCGGGCTCCTCGCGGACGTTTCCGGGCCCTTTATGCGGTCGCGACGCCCCCCGTCTCCATCCACCAAAAGGATGAGCCGCCGATTTGGGCCGCCTCATACTTTCGGTGGATGGTTCCGGAGGCCCGGCAAAGGCTCCATGAGGCAGATATCCGCCACGAGAGTGCCCAATGCCGCGCGTCCCCTCGCTCGACGACGACGACTATCTGGAGATCGAAGAAGCCATCGCGTGCACCGCGCGTGGCCGAGCCTTCCTCCGGACACGTGACCGCCGCGCCAGCCTGATCGCGGCCGACGAACGCCGAAAGGTGGTCGTCGAGCTCGCGAACCTGCTCGACAGCCGGCAGCGCGCGGGCGCGGTCAGCATCGACGTCCTTCAGCGGGACCTGAAGGAACTGCGCGACCATATCGAGCGCAGCAAGGGCGAGATCGCGGCGCTGGTGGGCAAGGACGGCAAGGCCCTGTCGGCGCCGCGCCTGAACGGCGCCACCGAAGAGCTCTACGAGATCGTCGCCTCGACCGAGCGGGCGACGTCCGAGATCCTCGAAGCCACCGAATGGATCCAGGAACGCGTGACCTCTCTCGGGCTCAGCGACGCCGAGCGTCAGGAATTCGATCAGCGCTGCATGGAGATCTTCACGGCCTGCTCCTTCCAGGACATCACCGGCCAGCGGATCGCCAAGGTCGTCGCGACGATGAGCTACGTCGAGCAGCGCGTCATCACGATGATGTCGATGTGGGGAACCGACGCCACGGACCACGAACCTCCGGCCGTCCGCACCACGATGGACGGCAACCGTTCGCGCGACGTCGGCGAGGCATCTGCCGTGCCGGACGCGGAGAGCAGCCTGCTCAATGGTCCGCAGCTCCCGGGCCACGGCCTCGGCCAGGATGCGGTCGACGCGCTTTTCGGCGGGTCCGATGCGTCGACCGCTGAAACCAAAACACCCCCGCCCGCGAAGCCCGTACCTCCGGAGGCAAGGCCCGCGCCGAAGGCCGAGGCCTCGGCTCCGCCCGCACCGAAGCAAGCCGCAAAGCCGGCGGTCGCGAAGAAATCGGCTCCGCCTCCCGCCCCTCCGTCCTTGGCCCCGGCCGCGTCCGCCGCCAAGCTCGACCAGTCCGCCGTCGATGCTCTCTTTAACTGAACAAACTGCCGTCGCCGCCAAGGGGCGACGATGGTGGACGCATTGCGGCCTGCGTACGCGGGTCGCGGCCGTGACCGGCGCGGTCCTCGTCCTGTTCTGGTCGATCCTCGCGCTGTCCCTGCTCGAAGGCCAGCGCGACGCGCTGAGCCACTCGGAGAGAGAGTCCGTCCGCTCGGCACAGATGCTCGACGCCTATGCCGCGCTGCTTCTCGACCGCGCGACACGCGCTCTCAATGCCTCGAAATCGACGGTCGAGAACTTCCTCGATGACTACGACTCCTCACACCCGCACGATCCGGCGACGCTGTCGCGGCGGCTCTATCCTTGGATCGCCGAAAGCCTGGCGCGGGCTCCGCTTCTGAGCTTCCTCGCCGTCCTCGACGGCGACCAGCAGCTGCTCGCCGTCTCCGCATCGTCCGGTCCCATCGACACCACGGCAAAGCGGTCGATCGACCCGGGCCTGGCGGCGTGGATCAGGAGCAGCAAAGAGACGGGCTCTGCGATCGGTCCCGCTATCGACCTGCTTGGCGACGACTCACCTACGCTGCCGGTCATCCAGAGCCTGACAACAAGCGACGGTTCCTTCGCAGGAACGTTGCTCGTCGGCATTCCTATAAGTGTGCTCGACCGTCTCTACCTCACTGCCGGCATCGGCTGCTGCAGCACGATCGAGCTTCGCGGGCGCGGAAACGCGCTCCTTTACCATTTTACCCCTCCACGGCGAGAGGGCTCGACACCGCCATCGGGCACGCCGCGAGATGCTCTAGGGGCCGAATTCCTCAGATACTCCGCCACCAGTGCCGACAGCTACCTCCGCACGACCATCGTCGTGCCCAGGCATGCCGTGGTGAAGTCGATGCAGATCCCGCTCGCCGTCGGCGGCGCGATCACCATCGGAATCCTCCTGTTCAGCATGCAGATCTGCCGGCACCTGCAGGATCGCAACGCCGAGGAGCAGCGCCGGCGTCGCGCCGAGCGCAAGCTTCTGGATGCCATCGACGCCACCAGCGACATCTTCGTCGAGTTCGACGCGTCGATGCGGATCGTCGAGGTTTCGCACCGGATCGAACGCGTCGCCGGTCTTCGACCGTCGGATCTCGTCGGCATCGCCATCGACCAGATGCGTGGCGAGCCCGCCGACAGCGACGGGGCAAAAGCCTTCCGGGCGGCGGTCGCCGCTCGCCAGGCGTTCCGGGACGTGGTCGCACCGATGACCCTTCCAGGCGGGCGCGGCGTTTGGGTGAGAGCGAGCGGCAAGCCCATCCTCGACGACCAGGGCGCCTTCCAGGGCTATCGCTGCATGATCTCCGACGTGACGGAGCACGAGTCGCGGAAATCGGCGCAGTTCCACCAGGACCGGCTCATGTCCCTCGGCCAGCTCGCGGGCGGCATCGCACACGACTTCAACAATCTCCTGTCGTCGATCCTGGGCTTCGGAAAGCTTCTCGAAGAGGATCTTAGGGACGACCCGCCGAAGCTGAAGCTGATCGACCGCGTCATTGCATCGACCAACCGCGCCAAGGACCTCGTCCAGCACATCGTCAGCTTCGCGCGGCTCGGATCGACCACGGCCGAGCATGTCGATGTCGCCTCGGTCGTCGACGACGTGTCGCTCCTCCTCCGCTCCTCGCTTCCGCCCTCCACCCGCCTCGATATCGAGAACAGGCTCACGAGGACCGCGGTCAGGATCGAGCGCAATCGCCTGACGCAGGTGCTGGTGAATCTCTGCACCAACGCCAACGACGCCCTCGAAGGCCGGGACGGTACGGTCGGCATCACCTCGGAGCCGGCCGCGCCCGAGGACCCGGCCTACCGCCTGCTTTCGGCTTCGGCCAATACCGAGGTGGACCGCCTCGCCATCATGCTCAACCACCAGGGAGCGGACGTGGTGCTGGTCGGCCGCCTCGACACCTCGATCCAGTACGTCCATCTCTCCATTTCCGACACCGGCAGCGGCATCAGCCGGAACGACCTCTCGCGCATCTTCGAGCCGTACTTCACCACCAAGGCGATCGGCAAAGGCGGCGGGCTCGGGCTTTCGGTCGTGCACGGAATCGTGCTCGCGGCGGGCGGTGCGCTCGCTATCACTACCTCGCGGCGGAATGGTACGATCGTCGATGTTTTCCTACCGATCTCGCACGAGGAATGCGACAGCAGTGACCGCAGGGGCCAGACATCGCGCAGCCTGGCGCAGGGCAGCACCGTGATGGTCGTCGACGACCAGCGTGAGGTGCGCGACGTGGTCGCGATCTCGCTCGAGCGGGCCGGGATGAAGGTTGTGAGCTTCGGTAGCGGCTTCGACGCGCTGGCCGCATTCCAGACGGATCCGCAGAAGTGGGATGCCGTGCTCAGCGACCACGGGATGCCGGGCATGCGCGGCGCCGAGCTGATCCGGATCATCAAGTCGCAGCGGCCGGAGCTTCCTTGCGTCCTGTCGACCGGCTATGCGACGGCGCCCGACGAACTGCTGCCGCAGGCCGGCGCCGACTGCCTATTGCAGAAGCCTCTGCGGCCTGAGGTCATTCAGGACACCGTCTCTCAGCTGATCGCCAAGTCGCGCCGATCTTCGGTGGCGGCATAGGCCGATAGCCAGGGATGGACGCGCTTTCTCCGAAGGATGGTGACGATGCAAGCGGCTCCACGACGTCGGAGTCGGGAGGGCCGGTCGTGCGTCCGGATGTTCTTCGCTCGATCCTCGAGGGAATCGGTGCAGCCCTGATCTGCTACGATCAGGACGACCGCATCGTGTATTGGAACCGGTCGGCAGAGGTTCTCTTTTCCGACGTTCGCCATGTTCTCCGGCTCGGGCTTACGAAGACGGAGTGGCTCAAGGCGAGAGAACACGCGGGCTATATGCCGGCGAGAAGGTCTAGTCGCGGGGAGCACCCCTCAGCCGATTTCGAGGAGTGGCTTCTACCCAACGGCCGTCGGCTCATGCGCGAGCGGACCGCGATCCCGGGGGGCCATCAGCTTTACATTTATACCGACCTGACCGAGCGGCTGGCAGACGAGCGGGAGACGAACCGTGCCCTGGAGGCCGAGCGTGAGCGCTATGCCCTCCTGATCGAAGGCACGCGCGACGGCGTGTTCGACCGCGATCTGCGGACCGGGGACGGTTGGTACTCGCCGCGGGCGCACGAGATCCTCGGGGTCCCGGACGGCGCTCTCAACGGCACCCGGGCAAAGGTCGACACCTTCCTTCATCCGGACGACTTCCAGAACTATCGCACGCAGCTCGCATCGGCGTTCGAGCGCCGCGAGCAGGTCGTCGCGACCATCCGCCGGCTCCGCCATTCCGACGGGCAGTGGCGATGGGTCCAGAGTCGTGCCCGCATCGTCTATGACGGGGAGGGGGAGGCGGTCCGGATGATCGGATCCTGGACCGACATTACCGCCGAGAAGGAAGCCGACGAGCGCCTGCGGGAAAGCGAGGAACGCTACGCCCTCATGGTCGAGGGAACCCAGGACGGAATCTACGACCGAGATGTCCTTACCGGGCAGAACTGGTACTCGGCACGCGCGCACGAGATGCTTGGCCTCCCCGACGGTGCGCTCAACGGCGACCGCAGCAAGATGCTGGCCCTGGCCCATCCGGACGACGCCGCTTCCTACGAGCAGAAGCTTAGCGAGGCGGCCGCCCGGCGTGCCCCGATCACCCTGACCACGCGCCGGCTCCGTCACGCCGACGGGAGCTGGCGTTGGATCCAGGCCCGGGCGCGGGCGATCTATTCGGAGACCGGCGCGCCGCTGAGAGCCGTCGGATCCTGGACCGACATCACGGCAGAGAAGGAAGCTGCCGAGCGTCTCGCGGCGAGCGAAGAACGCTATGCCCTGATGATCGAGGGCACCCAGGACGGTCTCTACGATCGCGACGCCGTCCGAAAGACTACGTGGTACTCGGCACGCGCCCACGAGATGCTCGGCCTGCCCGACGGCACCCTCAACGGCGACCGCTCGAAGATTCTGGCCCTCACCCATCCGGACGACCTGGCCGCATACGAGGAAGGTCTCCGGCTCGCGATCGAGCGTCGCGCCACGATCAACGTCTCCGTCGTCCGTCTGCGCCACGCCGACGGCAGCTGGCGCTGGATCCAGGCCCGGGCCCGTGCGATCTACTCGGATACGGGCGAGCCCCTGCGGGCGGTCGGCTCATGGACAGACGTCACGGCGCAGCGCGAAGCCGAAGTGGCGCTTCGCGAAAGCGAGCAGAACCTTCGCGACGCGCAGAGGCTGGCCAGGATCGGAAGCTGGCGCCGCTATGCCGACGGCCGGCTCGTCTGGTCGCAGCAGTGCTACGAGCTCTTTCACCTGCCGGCGACCGCGCCTCTCGATCGCGGCCATGTCCTGTCCTTCGTCCTTCCCGAGGACCGCGCGGCGGCCGATCTCGGCTTCGCCACCGTCGGCGAGCGCGATCCCGGCACGTCGGAGGGCCAGGTCCGCTATCGCGTCCGGCTCCCCGACGGCAGCGACGCGGTCTTCGCCGAGCTCACCATCGTCGAGCGCGATGCCGACGGGCAGGTCCAGTCGGTCCACGGCACCGTTCAGGACATCACCGAGCAGGCGCTGGCGGTGGAAGCCGTCCGCTCCAGCGAAGCCAGGCTGTCGACCATCCTCGAGACGGCGATGGTGGGTTTCATCACGGTCGACGAGGACGGCAACATCGTCAACTTCAACGCCGAGGCCGCGGCCACCTTCGGCTATTCGGCGAGGGAGATCAGGGGCCAGCCGCTCGACATCCTGCTTCCTCACGCGGCACGCGACAGCCACCGCGCGCTGGTGAAATCGTTCGCGGAGAGCCACGACCGCCAGCGGGCCATGTCCATCTGGCGCGAGGTCCGCGGCCTGCGGAGCGACGGATCCCAGGTGCCGATCATGGCCGGCGTGTCGAAGGTGAGGATCGCGGGCAAGATGACGATGACCGTCATCTTCCGTGACATGAGCCAGATCCAGGCCGCCGAGGAAGAGCTCAAGCGCCTTTCGGAGGAACGCGAGCGGCAGGTCGAGGAGACGGCGCGGCGGTCGCTGCTGCTCCAGAGCGTCATGGACACGATCACCGACGGCATGGCGATCGTCCAGGACGATGCCGGCGCCGTGCTGTGGAATTCAGGGTTCACCAGGGTGATCGGCGCCGCGCGCGCCGATCAGCACGAGGCCGGCACGGTGCCGCTCAGGGCATCGATGCCGGAGCTGCTGCAACTGCTCGGGCTCGACCAGGAAGTAGTGGCATCCATCCTCCACGGGCCGGGAGAGATGCACGAATGTGCGCTCGGCGACGGCAGGGCGCTGCAGATCCAGGTCCTTCGGAGCGGCGAGTCGAGCTCGCTCCTCTGGATCTCCGACATCAGCCGGCGCCGCAAGGAGGAGACCGAGCGCATGGCGCTGCAGGAGCGCCTCATGCTCTCGCAGAAGAGCGACGCGATCGTCACCATCGCCGGGACCGTTTCCCACGACTTCAACAATCTTCTGACCATCATCCTCGGCTTCGCCACATTGGGGAAGTCGCAGCTGGACGTGCTCAACGCCATTCCGGCGGCGCTGGTGAGCGAGGACCCGCAGCAGCAGCGTTTCATCACCCACATGGGCAAGGCCACGGCGGCTGTCGGCAAGTCGCTCGACAACATCATCAGCGGCGCCACGCGCGGCAAGGGCATCGTCACCCATCTCACCAGCTTCGCCAGGCGGCGGCCGTCGGATCTGTCGGTCGGAAACCTGTCCCGGACGCTCGACTCGGCCGCCAAGCTGATCGGCGCATCGCTTCCGACATCGATCAGCTTCGCCACCTCCGGCATCGGCAGCGAGCTGCCGGTCCGCCACGATCGTGGCAAGATCGAGCAGGTGCTGATGAACCTGTGCATCAACAGCTCCCATGCCATCGACGGAAGGGCGGGCGCGATCTCGATCGCGGTCAGCCAGCTGCGCACGGACGGCGGTCGGGCCGATGCGATCGTCGCCTCGCTCGAGGATCCCGACGCCCAGCGCGTGATGATGCGGACGTCCCCGGATGGTTGGCACAACATCTGGTATGGCAGCCTCCCGGTCGGTGAATTCGTCAGGGTCGACGTGACGGACACCGGCAGCGGCATGACTGCCGAGACGATGGGCAAGATGTTCGATCCTTTCTTCACCACGAAGCCGAAGGGACAGGGAACCGGGCTCGGCCTCCTTTCGGTCTCGCGCATCGTCGAGGAGCATGGCGGTGCCGTCCATGTCCGCTCGCGCGAGGGCACGGGCACCGTGTTCTCCTTCTTCCTGCCGATGGCGGATCGTGTCGACTCCGAGGCGGACATTCCGGGCGGAGACGCTCACGGAGCCATGGCCGACACGAGTCCCGCCGCCGCGGCATCGAGCAACCTGGTGCTGGTCGTCGACGACGAGGAGCACCTGACTGAGCTGGTCCAGCTCTCCCTCGAGCGCGCCGGCTACGCGGTCGAGGCCTTCAACGACGTCGAGCTGGCCCTCGCGCGCTTCCGGGCGGCTCCGTCCGCCTTCACTCTGGTCATCACCGACCAGACCATGCCCAAGATCACCGGCATCGAGTTCGCCGGCAAGATCGCGGAGCTTCGTCCCCGGATGCCGGTACTTCTCTGTACCGGCTACTCGGCGCAGGCTCTCGATGAAAAGAAGCTGCCAGCCGGCATCTCGGGACTGCTGCGGAAGCCGTTCACGCCCAAGGATCTGCTGATCAAGATCCGCACGATGCTGGGCGAGGAGTAGACGACGACGGCGAGGCTCAGGCCGCGACCGGCAGGTTCTGGGTGAACATCACGTCGCCCTTCGGACCGATCATCGCGTAGGCGACCTCGCGCAGCTCGATGTGATGGATGCGCTTGTCGTACTTCCGCGCCGAACGCGTCAGCGCGTCTCCGATCTCCTCGGTGCTGACCGAGGCGTCGGAATGGTCGATCACGTCGCGAGCGGCCCGGAGCATGATCGGGCATACGGTCGAAAGCTTGCTGATGATCGCGCCGAAGTCCGCGCCCTTGACCAGCACGAAGTCGACATGCATGTCGAACTGGTGCTGGTAGGCCTTGCTCGAGTCGCGCACGGTGACGCGGAGCGGGCGCGTGAGGTGGAGACGGGGCAGCACCGGCTTCGCCATCGCGCGATCCAGGACCCATGGCAGGAGCCGGATCGTCCGCTTGATCAGGCGGAGCGCGACGAGAGTCCCGAGCAGGGCGCCGCCGATCATCAGGATCTGGCCGAGCAGCGAGCGAAGCGCCTCGTCGAGACCCCAGCGCATCAGGTATTCGACCGTGAACTTGACGCGGCTGTTGCCGGCCAGGATCTTGTCGCGGATCCAGTCGGACAGCCATGCCGGCGCCTCGCCGGAAGCGGCGGCGAACACCGCCATCGCGAGAGCGATGGCGAAGGATGCCCCGACGAAGACGACCAGGGTCCCTCCGGCGAACATCGCCGCGTTCGCGCTCGACGTGGACAGCAGCCGGCGCCAGAGACGCCGGCGCACCGCGTCGAAACGCTCGCGCATCGATGGCAGGGCGGACGTCATCGGGGACACCGGGCTTGCTCTAGGCAGCCTTGCCCGCAACGACGCCGCCGACCAGGCGGTCGACGTTCAGGATCAGGAGCAGGCCGCCCTCGAGCCGATGGACGCCGTCGCAGAGCTCCGCCCAGGCCGGATTGATGTTCGGGGGATTGGCCTCGAAGCTCTCGCTGCCGATCGGGCGGACGTCGCCGACCGCGTCGACGACCAGCGAATAGGGTTCGCCCTTGTAGTGGACGACCACGTTCATCGTGTGCTCTTCGGCCCGCTTCGGCAGGCCGAACCGGCGTCGCGCGTCGATCGCCGTGACGATACGGCCGCGGATGTTCATGACGCCGGCGATCTCCTCGGAGGCCAGGGCGACCGGCGTCATCCGCTGCTCGTTCAGGATGTCGTAGACCGCGAAGATCGGGATTCCGAACTCCTGCCCACCGAGGCGCACGGTCACGTAGTCCGCAACGCCCTCGTCGGTCTCGGCCGCGGCGGAGGCCGGTGCCTGGATCTCGCTCATGACGAATGCTCCCTTTCCGGCGCTAGGCCGCGATCTGAAGGTCGATGACGTTGTCCGCACGGAAACCGCGCTGGACGAAGTAGTTGACGTCGATGATCTCGGTGGCCCTGCCGGCGATCACCGCCGTGCCCATCGAACCCGGCCGAGTGGATGCCAGCTTCAGGTCGAGCGGCGCCTCGACGATGTCGAGAATCCTCTCGACCACGAGACCGAGAGACCTGCCTCGATCCGAGAAGACCAGGACCGAGAGGGGCCCTTCCCGGCCGATGGTGCCCGACGGCTCGACGGTCAGCAGCGGCATCAGCTCGCCGCGGTACTGGACGACATGACAGCCGTCGACGACCTCGACCCGTCCGGCGTCGAGATTCTCCAGCCTCGCCACCCGGTCGAGGAGGACGGCGCGCGGCGCCGTGCTGGCGGAAGCCTCGAACAGGATCAGCTGAACGGCATCCGTGGACTGCGCCGCCTGGACCGACTTGGCCGCATGCGCGCTGCCGTCGGCGTCGACTCGGCCGATCATGTTGGCCATGCCGTTGGGGTCGAGGATCATGATCACGCTTCCGTCGCCGAGAATGGTGTTGCCGGCATAGACGGTGAGATTGCGGAGGATCTGGGAAACTGGCTTGACCACGATCTCCTCGGTGTCGTGCACGCGATCGACGACGACACCGAAGGTCTGCCGCCCGACCTGGGCGACCATGATCAGGCCGCTCCTCGGGGCGTCGCCCGGCTGGGCAACGCCGAGCACGTCGGCGAGCTTGACCAGCGGCAGGAGGCGGTCGCGAAGGCGGAAGACCGGCGCACCGCCGACCTCCTCGATCTGCTCCGGCCTGGCGAGCACCAGCTCGGACACGGCGATCTGGGGGATCGCGAACTTCTGGCCCGCGGCCTCGACGATCAGCGCCGAGACGATGGCGAGCGTCAGCGGAATCTTGATGTAGAACGTGGTGCCGCCGCCCTCGCGCGACTCGAGCTCGATCGAGCCGCCGATGCGATCGATGTTGGTGCGGACGACATCCATGCCGACGCCGCGTCCGGACACCGCCGTCACCTTCTCCGCGGTCGAGAAGCCGGCACGGAAGATCAGCGACTGGATCTGCTGGGCGCTCAACTGCGCCGCCTCGGACTCGGTGACCAGGCGGGCCTGGATCGCCTTGCGCTTGATCTTCTCGACCGGCAGGCCGCGCCCGTCGTCGGAGATCTCGATGATGATGTGGCCGCCCTTGTGATAGGCGTTCAGGCGGATGGTGCCGGTCTCCGACTTGCCGGCGGCGACGCGCTCGCCGCCGGTCTCGAGCCCATGGTCGGCCGAGTTGCGCACCATGTGGGTGAGCGGGTCGCGGATCAGCTCGAGCACCTGACGGTCCAGCTCGGTCTCGGCACCCGTCATCTGAAGATCGATCTTCTTGCCGAGTTCGACCGCGAGGTCGCGGACCAGGCGCGGCAGCTTCGACCAGGCGTTGCCGATCGGCTGCATGCGCGTACGCATGATCCCCTCCTGAAGCTCGGAGGTGATCTGCGACAGGCGCTGCAACGGCACATGGACCGTCGGATTTTCCTGTGCACGCAGTGATTGAAGAAGCTGGTTGCGGGTCAGCACCAGTTCGCTCACCGTCGTCATCAGGCCCTCGAGGAGGTCCAGCGACACGCGGATGGACTGGCCGGCGACCTGGGAGGCGGCGGGCGCGTCCGCCACCAGCTTGGCCGCGGCGTCGGCAGGCGGCGCTTCCGCCGGCGTCGAGACGTCTTCGGCAGAAGCGGTCGGGGCCGGTTCGGCGACGATCTCGGTTTCCGGGGCCTGGATCGCGTCGGGCTCCATCGGCTCGGACGCCGACGGCGGGGCCTCGGCGGGAGAGGCCGCGGCGTCGCTGCGGTAGAGGGCGTCCAGACGGGCGATGAGCGCGCTGTCGTCGCCCGGCGGCTCGGTGCCGTCGGTCTGCTCGATGCCGGTGACGATGGTCTTGATGCAGTCCATGGCGGCGAGAACCATCCCGATCCGATCCTCGGTCGGCGACAGGCTCCCGTCACGGAAGCGACCCAGCACGTTCTCACCCGCATGCGCGACCTTCTCCAGGCGAGACAGGCCGAGGAAGCCGCATGTTCCCTTGACGGTGTGGACCATCCGGAAGATGCGGCCGATCAGGTCAGCATCGTCGGGGCGCTGCTCCAGCGCCACGAGGTCGTTGTCGACCTGCCCCATGCTCTCGATGGTCTCGGTCAGAAAATCTCGGATCAAGTCGTCCATGTGCGATGCTCCCGCAATCGTTCTGCGCCGATAGTGCGGACCGTGGCGAAGCGCTCATATCAGTCGAAGGTATGAGACGGGCGCCGGCGCCATCCCGACCTCCGCCTTTCGTCTGATCCCGGCTTCACGGGGAGAACCCTAGGTTCTGCGCTCAAGCGCTCTTCGAGAAAGGAGGCGGTCGTGGACACCTTGATGAGCGATCGCGAGCAGACCGTCGATATTCCGGCGCCGAAGGCGGCGGAGGCGCCGAGGGAGTTTTCCTTCAAGCATCCGCTGTTCGGCATCAAAGGCTCGCACTTCCGCATGGGCGGCGACGGCGCGACGCCGCTGTTCTACGTCTCGATGGGAGACACCTTCGCCGCGATCCCGACCGCCACGCTGATGCGCTCGTTCGACATTCCCGGCGACAGCGACGACGCCAAGCTCATCCACACGGCCGCCGAAGGGCTGCGCTACGTGCACGAGATCAGGCCGGGCGATTCCATCCCTTCGGAGCTGCTCGACGGCTCGGCCTCCTGGAAGGTGACCCCCCAGAACGTCGAAGCGGCACGGGCGCGCTTCACCATGCAGCTGATTTCGTGGCTCGCCGGCAAACCCATGCAGACGCTCGACGGCCGTGCGCTCGCCCATGTGCTGGAAGCGCCCGACACCAAGACCAAGGTCCAGGAGGCCTTCACCGCGATCGCCGAAAAGCTCGGGATCGGCGCCAGCCGAAAGGACGAGGTGGTCGGCAAAGTCGACGAGCTGGTCCGCGAATGGGCCTACATCGAAGCGCTGCGCACGCGCTGCTTCCGGGTCCGGAAGATCGGTTCCAGCCTCGCGGCGCTCGCCAACGCATATAGACGGGAGCGAGGCTTCCACGAGGAGATCCGCCGCGTCCAGGCCCTGATCGTCACCCCGTTGAAGAAGCTCGGCCTCCTTTTCGAGCAGACCGACGCGAACACGGGCGAGTTGATGGCGCTCTTGAAGAAGTTCGAGGAGACGGTGGCCTATATCCGGCGCATGCGCGACGAGCTCCACCAGCAGCTGATGAAGTGGGATGAGCTGGTCACGGCGTGGAATGCCGCGACGAGCGAGCGCACACGGGCCAACGAACAGCTGATCCGCGAGACCTACCGCTTCGTCGCCCAGTACTTCCCGCAGACCAGCGACTGGTAACGGCCTGGAAAGATTGGCGACCCCGAGAGGACTCGAACCTCCGACCTCCAGTTTAGGAATTTTCTGCTTGGGGTCTAAGGCATTGATTTTACGTTAGGGGCAGGGAACGTATGAAGCTCAAAATGTGTGCTTCTAGCCCTCTAGTTCCCCACGGATTTCCCCACCGCATTCCGGCTTCGTTCTGAGGTGGAAGCTCATGTTCCGGTTCGTCCGCCCGGACCCGGGATGCTGGCTTTCCCATTTGTCGCTGGCTTGCATCATGAAGGGAACAACGGCGGCAGATCCGATCATTCTGGCCCCGCTCTCCATATTGGTCTGCGTCACGATTGGATTTTCGACCCCATTTCAACGGCTCCCAGAGGTGGTAGTCTTTCTCGCCTGCGACGCGGCGTGAGACTCACGAGCAAGCGCTCAGGGACGGAGTCGTTCTCCGTAGGTCTGGAGGTGAAACCGCCAGTCAGACAGCCCTCCGGCAATGAGATGGTGTCGTTTCATGGACACTACGGCGCCCTGGAGCTCAGGCAATCCGGGTGTCCGCGAGTGGATCGACGTCCAGCTAAAATCCGAAGCAGGGCCAGATCAGGACGGATAGGGGACCCTTTGACGTCGCAGGCACATCCGCCGTGAAACTACAAACGCATCGAGGGCATGGACATGCTTTGGACCGAAGGGACGCTTCGCAAGGTCGCTGCCGAGGAAGCAACGCGAGTTTTGAAATTGCCGGAGTCTAAATCTGTACTCGAGACTCAGATCCTAGAGACCCTCAGACAAGATGCGGTTCGTCGAACGATCCAAGTCATCGGCTCGGAAGAGTTCATGGCCGAGCAACGTGATGCGATCGTCACCGATTTTCGTCAGCGTATCGAGTTCTTAGTTAAGGAGTTGGAGCTGAGCGCGCAATCTCGATCAAATGTAATCTCTACGCAGATGATTTCCTCGATGGAAGATCGTGTCGACGAGAAGCGAAAGTCGATCGTGAAGCGCTTCGAAGAGAAGCTCAAAAGCCTGACCGAGAAGTACGAAGCTGAATTATCGACCGTCGAAGAGAAGCTATTGTCGCGCGTCGAGAGCATGATTAGAAAAGGCTTGGATCAGAAACTCGATCAGGCTGTTGCCGAGTTCGTGCGGCAGCGTCCCCGGTCCCAACCGGACGCTACCAATCGAGAGATCGCGCACAGGAATGGCGTCTCTATCCGTGAGGCAAAACGGGCGCGTCGCTTGGCGTACGAATCCGATGTCACCGTAGATGAAGCCATCAGACAGACACGAGAGCGCCGGCAAAGAACCCACCGCACAAGCACTCTAGGAGCCATCTAATCTGTAGACCTTCTGACCTGCTCCCCGATTTTCAAGCGTCAGTCGGAAGAGCCTGCTCGTGATCTGAGTCTGTCTAGTCATTGGCGCAACGGAGCTTCAATGCTCTTTGAACGCCCCTTGAGCGGCGGCGGCATCCCCGGTTTCAAAAAGCTTCTTAAGAGTATCTTGATCGACCTTTGCCTTCTCCATTGCAGTGCGCAGCATGGAGCGGAATGTAGGATCCTCGATGTCTTCGATCACGATGCCCTTGTAGTTCACCGTGACGTCCGGCGCCGCAAAACTCACAATCACGGAAAACAGTGCATCTGCGCGCCTCAATATTTCAGCCTTGATTCGATCTGAATCCTCACCTCCGGATCGCCGTTTCAGAAAGCTCGGCGGGCTCACTCTCCATCGCTCCGCAAACTCCTTGAGCATTTGGTTCTTAAACCCTTCACGGGCGGTATCTATCGACGCTTTCAGCGCGTCACGGAACTTCACTACGATCTGTTGGAACCGTGCAATCTGCCGATCGAAGTCGGCGCGGTCCCGCTTTAGTATCAGGCGACCTTTCTTGGGCAGTACATAGGTGAAGGTGTCCTCGATTTCCCTGCGCTCCCTTTCGATGAACTCTTCATCGACCAACAATTCTTCCTGACGTCCGTCGATCTCAATTTTGATCTTCTGGGCGCCGATCCCGTCGAACGGAGCGCGGATTTGGCCTGAAATGCGCTCCCTCAATGTCGCGTCGCCCACGCCGACAAACTCGTCGGGCAAGGTGACGCGGCGCTTGCTTAGCTGATAGTTCGACACCTTTAATTCGACGAATTCCGCCGCCGCCGTGAAGACCCTTAGCTTGCGGGTCAAGTCGAACGGTTTGGGCGGATTGTTCTTCAAGTCGGCTGTCATCTGGGCAACGCGGGCGGGCTCCATACCGGTGACACCCACTTCCGTTTCGCCCTCAGCCGCGCCGGCGGCTTCGGCCAGCTTTTGGGTAGCACCACCATCCAGCATGATGGCGTTCGGCTTCTCCTCGGTAACCGAGCCGGCCTCTACGTTGCGAGATACCGGCGCAAAAACCATTGTGCGCTCGTCTGCGATAACTACGCCAATGCGGACGCCCGGCTGTTCGCGGAGATCGAACATCTCATTCCTGCTGGCGTCGCGAATGATCTCCAGAGCCTCCGGGTCGCCGTACCCCATTCGGTACACCTCGGCATCGGCATCGAGAACGACGGTCAGCGACAAAGAGGGCAGGTCTGCCATACGAGCAGCGAGCGCTTTAGCCACGGGAGTAGTCAGGCCGGGAGCGATAACGGCGAGGCGGTTGGTTGCGCCGTTGATCAGGGCGATCAAACTATCGTCCGTAGCGGTCGTAAAGGTCCGACTCATCTGGCCCCCTACTCGACGAGCGCCTTGAACACGGCATCTGCCGCGTCCTTGTAGAACTCGATGCTGATCTTCGTCCAAAGATCGTCGGGCAGGTCGTTGAGCTGACGGCGGGCCGAGACAGGCATAAGCAGAGTCTGAGCCTGCTTATCAATTGCGAGTTCTGCAATGCGTACCGCATTGGGAATCATCTCGATCGAACCGCCGAGATTGAGCTCTCCAACAATGATCGTTCCGCCGCGCGTATTGCGCCCTAGGAGACCGCCACACAGGGCAACAAGTATCGGAACGCCGAGGCCGGCTCCGGTCTTGTCGGAATCCATGGGCCTCATTTGGATGGAGAACTCCTCTTCCCGTGGATTGCGGTCGCCGACCAGCTCCTTCGACCGGGTGTAGAGGTTCTGCTCGCCGACCCGCACGCTTTCCCGGAATGCCGGGGGCGTGGGTTGATTCAGGATTTTGACCCCGCTGCCTGGCCCGCACGTGATTTCGATTCGGTACAGTCCCGGACCGGTTTCGGCTGTTCCTAGGCTGACACCCCAAACCTGTCCGGGCGGCAGCGGATCGCTTTCGATCGCCTCGTCACTGTGGAGTTCCGGCGTCGCCACAAACTGCTCCACGCCATCGGCACCCAAGATGTAGCTGAAATGGGTATTGCGGAACTCGCTCTTGAACACCCGCCGTTGCTGCTCCTTCACCCTGCGGCGAGACTCCAGCGCCGCCCGCACGATCCATTCGAGGTCTTCGTCCGGAACCGGCATTTCTGGATCCGGGAAAAGGAGCTTGGTGAGTCCACTGACGGTCTTGTTGACCGCCTCGATATCTCGGCCGCTTAAAGCGCCACCGAGATGGACACGACCCTGCATGACCGACACGCGATTGCCGATGCGGAGCCGGCTCCAGCACTCGCTGAGGAAGTCGCTGACAAGACCGAAGTGATCCGTCAGGTGCTCGCTCGGCTTCAGTTTCGGATAGTCCCAACCCGGCGCGTAGGCGTGGATGCGATCCATGAAAGCGGTGTCGTCGCGCATCTCGGGCGGCATCGGGCTCAACAGGTGGCCGACCTTTTGCTGCTGCTCGACATCGACGTCGAGATTACCGACCATGACCACGCTTCCTTCAGCGCGGATGTTCTCCTTGCCCCGGCTGAACTGGCCGGAGGCCATATAGCCCTTCATGATGTTCACGCCGTCCTTCTGGTCGAAGGAGATGCCCGAGACCTCGTCGAAGCAGACCACGTCGTACTGACAGACCAAACCGCGTTGGCCGTTCGCATTGTTCACAAACATCTTTGCAACCGTCGCCTTGCCGCCCGAGATCAGGTGCGCATAGGGCGAGATCTGTTGGAAAAGATGGCTCTTGCCCGTGCCTCGCGGGCCGAGCTCGACAAGATTGTAGTTGCGCTCGACAAAGGGGATCATGCGTAGGAGCACAACGCGTTTGGCGCGCTCATCGAAGGCGGACGCTTCCAGCCCGATCGACCGCAGCAGAAAGTCGATCCACTCGGCTGTCGTGAAGCTCCGCCGGGCCTTGGCGTAGATGTCGAGAACGTCGGATTTCGACATCTGGATCGGCCGCAGGCCATCGACCTTGAATGGGCGTCCGCCCTTCTCCTGGGCAATGATGCCGTCATAGGAGAGCGTGACCTCGGCATAGAAGCCATCGGTCAGCATCCTTTCGTTGTCACGCACCAGCTGATCATCGATGCGGACATCCTTGAGGTTTAGGCTCGGCAGTTCTGCGACGTAGCAATCGTTCTTGGCATCAAGCCGTGCCCGGACGATGTCGATGATCCGGACCGAGCCCGTTTCCTTGGCGCGTGCCTTGAAAAGTTCCTCTTCGCCCGTGCGAACGGTTCGGTCCTTAAGCTGCTTCTCGACGATCTGCAGCCCCTCGGCGATCTCGCTCTCATTGACGCTTGCGCAATAACGGCCGAGTAGGAACTCGACGACATAGGTCGGCACCGGATACTGGCGCGAATATTTTCGGACGAGGTCCTTGCGGACGAGGTATCCGTCGAAGACCGAAGCAGCCAATCTGTCGAGCTTGTCCAATTCCATGCTCATGAGTCTTCTCCGACGGTTGTCGGCTTGTAGTCAATTACTCGTCCCGATGCGTCGAAGACGACAACGGACGCAGCCGTGCCTTCGTACTTATCGTCAGAGACTGCAAGGCTCGCTTCGCCGTTCGCTCCCAATTCCTTGGGGGATGCAGCAACGCTTGACGCGGCCTGTTTCCAGTTCAGGCGCAAGTCCGCCTGAAGGCCCGATGCACTGCTCTTGACCGCGACCCGGCATCTCATGCCACGCCAGTTGATCTCTGTGATCTCGGCGGTGACCGCTTCCTCGCCTCGCTCCACGACGAGATCGGGGATGACGCACTCCTGAGGGCTGACGCCGCCATGTGCGTACTCGGTGTTAGCGACGAAGGCGCCAATGCCGGGCGGCGACGCAATGCGGAGAACCGGGTTCCAATACCAGGGATAGGTCGGAATGCTTGGGGTCGAGCCGCCCTTGACGGCGGCGCACCGGGACCATTTCGTGGCGACCAGATGCGGGGAGAGTTCGACCTTCGGCAATCCGCCCGGAAGCAGGAGCCATCCGTGATCGGTGACTACTCGAACTCGGCTCCACCCCGCGCTCAGCAGCGCCGCAATGCGGTCGAGAAGGGCATCGATCTCCGGATCGATCTGCCGCACCAGTAGGGCGTCAAGGGAGTGCCCCAAGGCATCCAGCTTACCGGTTTCGGTCCAGCCGCCAGCCTCGCTGCTGACGGCCATCCGGGCTTGGTCCTGATCGAGGATTTCGACTCCGGCTCTCGCCATGGCATCGCGGAGACGCGAGGCGGTGGCCGGCTGGCTGTTCGGCGCGATTGCCGGCGCAAAATCCTCGGCATCAGCCTTGCCAGAACATGAAGCGTGCGCCGGGGAAGCAACCGGCTTTGCCGTGGCCGTCACCGTCGGTATCGGTGCGATGCGATGGGACATCCGCACGCGAAAGCCCTGGGCTTCAAGACGTTCTTGCAGAACCGCGCCAACATCGAAGCGGAGGCCGTCGGCGAAGAGCACGCAGGCGTCGCGCTCGGCAGTAACTGACGAGGTGAGTTTGGCGGGATCTATACCCGGAACCGACATCAGCTCCTGGAACCGCCGAGCCGACCGGTCGAGCCATGGCTCGTATAGCGCCCGCACCACTTTGGTGACCAAGCCATTCTCGCTGCCCTGCTTGAGGCGGGAGAGCGCTTCCATCGCTGCGCGGTCGCAGCGCCAGCCCTGTGCGGCATAGTCGGCGGCCATCGCCTCGGCGGTGGCGCCTCCCAGCGACGTCTTGGCCGCTTTGGCCAGCCGACCCAACGGTTCGAGGGCGATAGCATAGGGGCTTTCTCCAAGCTGTGCCCAAACCCAGCCGCGCCGCTCCTTGTGCTCGTCATCGAGGGCGGCGACCTTGTCGCAGGCTTGGACGTGCGGGAGCGATACGACCGCCTCCAGGGCCTTGCGGAGCTTGTCTTCATTCTCCTCGTTGAGGCCAGGCCGGCGCGATTGGTCGACGAGACCAAGCAGGTCGCGCGGTCGCGCCTGGCGCAACACAGCCGATACTCCAGGATAGAGGCGCGGCGCGTCGCAGAACCGGCGCCAGACTTCGTCCCATTTTCCGCCGCCATGAAGCAGCGCGTCGGCCGCCGCCTGCGTGCCGTCATTCTCCGGATCGAACTTGAACTCCCGAACACAGATGTCGCGGAACGTTGCCCAGCGGCCAGCATCGCAGCGCGCCTGAAACCCTTCGGCATCGCTGATCCAGGAGAGCAGATCGCGGACGGGATCGCCGATGGCGAGCCGATCAAAATCGTCGGCCTCGAGCCTGCGGCCACGCAGACCGGCGAGCGGCTCGGGTCCCAGAAGCGCCAGGGCGCGCAGTATGGCGTCGTGCGTCCGGCTATCCCTAGCGATATCGAGGCCGACGCCATCTTCCGACGTCAGAAACGCGTCCACCGACCAATCGCGGCCATTGCGCTGGTGCCAAACGGCGCCGCGATACTGGAGTTCGATCAGCGGCTGCAGATCGAGCGGGCAGTCGCCGCCGGCGCGCAGTTCCTGCCGGCTGACATTGGGAAGATAGAGTATGGGAATGACGCCCGGCGCCGGCGCGATATCCGGAAGGGTCCGCTCGACAATGCATTTGAGCCAGATGACCGGGCCTTGCCGTTCGTCCGGCGCATAGGGTCCGAGCACGTAGAGCTGCGGGATCACCTTCGAAAGGGTTTGGACCAACGGGCGCCATTGACCATCGGCGTCGGTCCACAGCAGGGCGGCCGGTTCGGCCACGCCTTCGGGCGCGCGCAACGCGGCAGCCATGGAGGCTTGCAGCGCATCTAGCAGAGTCTTGGGAGCTGCGGCCGTCACCTCTTGCCTCCCGGCTTGACGCGGTGTCGATCGCGTGCGGCCTCCTTCAGCGCGCGGCTGTAGTGCAGATCGTTCCAGCGGTTGCCGTCGAAAACGGCACCACCAGCGAAGTCGGCACTGGCCTCATCCCAGCCCCAGAACCAGGGGAACTCGGCCTTATCGCGGTTCGGCTCCTTGCCGCGATCCTTGTCCCATTTGATCTTCGGTGTGGTGCGCAGTATGCAGGCGTTGGCGCCGCGTGCATTCAGCGTGCGGGCGGTCATGAACGGGCGGATGTTCATCCGCACGCCGTCGTTAATATCCGGGTCCCAGCCGAGCGGCTGCTCGTGGAGCGGCTTCCAGCGCACGAAGAGGTCGTAGGGCGGTTCGCCCTCCAGGATATTTGTGAGTTCCGTCTTCAAATGTTCGGCGTGGGTAAGGCGCGCGTCAGCGCCTTCGACGCCAGCCTTCTGGTCGGCGCGTTGGCGGTCGATCCAGTCGCCGAGATAGGAGTAGATCAGCTTCTCAAGCGTGCGCCGGCCTTCGCCGTTCGGCGCGGCGAGGCGGTGATAGTTGACGAGCGCATGGAAACCGTCGCGCCGCCCATCCCAGATGTGCCAGATGAAGGGCCTCTGCTGAAACAGTTCGCAATGTTGGCCAAAAAAACTGTCGCGTAGCCAGTCATCGAGTGTCTTACCGGTATAGCCGGCTTCAGCAAGCAGCCCCGAGAGTTTCGAGGCCGACCATTCGGTGCCGAACGCATCTGCGAGAAGCGCGTTCAGGCGCTGCTCGGCCGGGGGATCGCCCTTCAGGGCGGTAAGGCAGACGATGCCGTCAGAGTCAGCATGAGGTTCAAGACGATCCGGTTCGAGCGCCGGATAATCCATGAATGCCGATCCGATCTGGCGAGGCCACCTATAGCCCAGCAGGCGCGCTATCGTGACTTGAAGCGGTGAGGATGCCGTTGCGGGGCACCCGTCGAATACCCACTCTGTCGCGTCATTGGTGCCATTAGCCATCTCCTTACGCCAAACTGAACCGGCCAGCTGGTACTTTGCGAGGTCGATTGGTACCTTCAGGAAAGAGCTTTCCGTTATCGACAGAGCTTGGTCGACTCGCCGAACCGCATCAGGGAAATCATCAGAGAAAACAAACTCGAAAACCGCATCAAGATTAAGATCATCCTGGCACGTCAGCGCTCCCATCGTGCAGTCGAACAAAGTCCCCATGTAACGGGACCTATAAATCTCCTTTGTGACGGCTAGTGCGATGCCGGCCTTTCCCCAGGCGGGCTGACCGCAAATCCTTGCTTGTGGTGAAGTCGCAAGAGGTCCATGCCCGTTCTCCCATCGGAGGATGCTGTGGCATCCACTCACCGCCGCAACTTTGTCCGGTGCCATTTGGTAAAAGGACCAGACCTTGCTCGGCAAGACGGGAACTTCCCAAAAGCGCGCGATGTAACGGTTGGCGTCGGCGGTGCCAATGCCTTGGTTGCAGTTTGAGATCGTTCCAAGGAGCGGGTGAGGCGACAAAGGCTCTAATTTTATTGTGCTATCCGGATTTGCGATTTGATCCTTTTGATCCAGAATCACACCGCTCTTCAATTCAAGGCTGAGTTGTTTCTCACGAGGTGTCCGGTCGTCTCCGCAATCAATCCCGAAAAAAGTTCCCCGAATATCCGGAATACGACTCTCGACACAGACGAGCGCCACGCTGACGACCTCGCCCGAGATCGTTTCAAAAGCCCGCGGACCGAGGCGCGCTACTGTTGACCACCTGTCGTTCTTAAGTAGCTTGGCTCGAAGATGCTTATAGGCACCCAAAAAGAGCCAGTTTTGAGGCGTTACTAAAGCTATGGAGCCCGCCTTATCGCAGTACTCCAAGCACCTCTCAACGAAGCAGGTAGCAAGGTCAGTCTTGGCAGCTGGGTAAGAGTTTCCGCAATAGCTTTTTAGTATCTCGTCCTGCTTTCCGCGACCGAGGTAGGGAACATTTGTGGCGACGAGCGAGAATCGTCCCTGCAGCACCTCCGCTGCCTTCGCCATCCCCTGTGCGGCTACGGCCATCTCGCGTACATCATCTGTGTCGGCTGCAGCAAAAATAGACGCGATCAGCGGTTCTAGCTTGTCGAAGCCTTCTCGAAATATATCGGCGCCAGCACGGCGCGGATCAATCAGGCTGCCGAGCCACGGCGCCTTGGCGAAGAGGTCGTAAAGTGCCCCGAGCCCGTTCTTGACTCGCTCCTCAAGCCCGACGGTCAGTAGATTTTTTTCGACACCGAGCAGGTCGCGCTTCGCCGCCGGATCTGCAGCCGCCACCGCTTTCTCTGCGAGCTTCAGCCACTCGGCTTTGGTGACGCCGATGGCGAGCCCCGAGCAGGCGAGATTGAGCTGCGGCAGCGGCCGGTGGCCGACCTTCCGCCACGCCGCGAAGGCGAGATTGAACGCCGCGATCTGCGTGCAGCGCGGGTCGATCTCCAGCCCGAACAGGTTGTCCTTGAGCACCGCATTCACGGCCGCCGATTGAGAAAGCCCCTCCTCCGCCATTCGGAACGCGACGAGGATCGGCAGGGCGAAGACAAGGAAGTGTCCCGAGCCCATGCAGGGATCGAGCACAGTCAATGCCTTGGCCGTTCTCGGCCAGCCTTCAAATGCGCCGGCGGCGGGACGCCATCGTCCCTCCGTTCCGTCTTCGGCTTTGTCCCGTACAAAGCGCAGATAGGTCCAGTCGATGTCGCCGACCTTGCAGGCCGCGCGTAGCGCCGGCTCGTCCGGCGCCGATGCGACGAGGCTAGCGTTGTTGGCGAGCACCTTGCCGGCCCACCAGGCGCCGAGAGTGTTGTGAAGCAGGAAGAGGACCATGTAGTCCTCGGTGAAGAGCTGCGTGACAGCCGGCAGCTCATCCGCGCCGATCTTCACCTCGGACTTGTTGACCTCGTCCTTCCTGTCCGACTGCCAGAACTGGTAGACCCACCCGAGGCTGTCGTCGGCCTCGAACACCGGCTTCGTCAGGCCCTTTAGCAGGTCCTCCATCTCAGAGCGGGTTTCCGGCGGCAGCGCGATGTCCAGCACCGGATCGTCCTTGCGGAAGATCTGCGGCAGCATGCGCTCGGCGTAGTCGCTGGCGAGTTCAAGCCAGTCCGTTGCCTTCTCGCGGGCGAGTTCCTGCACTTCATCGAGGGTGATGGCGACGCCCGACTCCGGCTCGATCAGCAGGTCGGTCTCGGCGAGAAACCGCGCGAACAGCATGCGGTGCCAGTGTTCATACGCACACTCCTGGACGAGGCGCGCAGTCTCTTGACTGCCCGTCTTCGGGTCGCGGCGGTCTCCGAGTTGACGGCCATGGGCGCGGAGTCGATTGCGGAGCGTGCGCTGATCGGCCGTTAGGTGAGCTGGCGCGTTCGCTTCACCTATGCCGAGCTGAGCTACAGCCTTGCGTGCGCCAGCCTCGGCCGCACGCCGCGCATGCCTTACCGTTTTCTCAAGCTCCTTACGGAGCGAGCGGTCCAACGAGCGCATGCCAGAACGCATCACTCCTGGCCTCTACGAAAGTGCTGCCGTGTCAGCTGTCGACGCTCACGGAAGCGACCGCTGATCAGATTGAGAACCTTCTGTTTCGGCATCTTCGTCGTGACATTGAGATTGTTTGCATCCGCAAACCGCCTGATCTCTTCCGCATCCATGTCTTCAAGCTCGCGCTGGACCTCGAGCTCCTTTCCCGCGCTCCAGTCGTCGAAAAGACGGTCGAAGGCGCGCTGATGCTCTTCGACCTCCTCCTTGCTGAGCGGCGGCGGTTTGTCTTTTTGTTCCTTCCCTCTGGTCTTAACGGGCTGCAGGGGTTTGGCCTCGAGCAGCTCAATGATCCGGTCCAGCTTCGCCAAGACGAGGGTCATTTTGTCGTTGTCGGCGTCAGACATGACTATTCCTCGAGAAACTTGGCGACTTCGCCCCAGAGGGATGAGAACTGTGTTCGAAATTCATTTGGCATGCCCTCCTGTATGGCCCGCTTCATGCCGACCTTGTCAAAGATGGCCGTATCGAAAAGTTTCACCTTCAGCCCGTTGGCGGCGGCGCCGTTCTTCAGGACCAAGCGGGCATCGTCCAGGTATCTCTGCGTCTCGTTGCTGAAACGCTTCGGGCTGTTCCCACCTGGACGCTTTGCGCGGTTCATGAACACGCCGATCCGTGGAACGGGGAAGGGCTCGATGCGCATGCGCAAGCTGCTCAAGAGGAGGTTCAAACCCTTCGCCGCAAAGAAGTCAGGATTGATCGGAATAAGAACTAGATCGCAACAGGAGAGGACGGAATAGCTCAGAAGACTGAAAGAAGGGGGACAATCGAAGAGCACGTAGTCGTAGTTTGGGACGCCCTTCGCGTTGCGGATCTTCTCGAGCATCCGATGAATGAAGAACTTCACCTTGTCCCGATCGAAGAGCTCCAGTTCGGTCCAATAGAGGTCCTCGACCGAGGGGACGAAATGGTATCGCTCGCTGATCCGATAGATGAAATCGTGGTTGATGCCGAAGTTAAAGGTGCTCGGTCGGGTAAATTCATCCAACGCATCGAAGATCGTCTTTTTCTTCGTGATCGAACGATCGTACCAGTCGGTGAAGTCCTTGAACGGATTCCCGTCCTCGTTCAGGGCTATCGACTGCGTGAGCGACATTTGCGCGTCGAGATCGAAGACGAGGGCGGATTTTCCGGGTTGACCGGCCGCGACATTGCCAAGCGCCCAAGTGCAGGTTGTCTTGCCGACGCCGCCCTTGAAATTGATTGTCGCAATCGTTTTCATTTTCTTGCCCCCTACCGTCGTTTCAGCTCACCAAAACAGGGCCTGCCTTCACAGCCGCAATCAGCACGGCCCGCTGGCGTTCGATCCAGACCTCGACCTCCTTTTCGTCGCGCAGCGTGCTGCGTTCGATAGTCACGGTCTGGATCTTGGGTTCAAGCAGGCGAGCGGCCCGCTCGATGGCCAGCGCCACGCGTGCGGCGATGGCATCAATCTCCGCCTGAATGCTCGATAACGGCTTCCGATCGAGATAACCGGTCAGGGCGTCATCACTGGCGACGTCGGCCTTAACCGGTGCCTGAAGGCCGACGGCGGCCTTGATGCTCGCCTGGTCAGCTGGCGAGACTTTGGTCCAGACACCGTTTGCGACAAGGGAAGCCATGGCCGCATTGAACGCGGTTTCGTGTGCGGCATGACTTTGTTGAACGGCATCCCGCAACAAGCCGGCGAGCGCCACGCGGATGACGTTCGCGGGATCGGATTTTTCGAGCAGCAGGCGTTGATCGCGGATGGCATCGATCTGGTCGAGATGCGGCTTGGCTTCGACGATCGTGGCGGCATGCTTGGCCAGGCGTTCGACAAGGGTCCAGGTCGGAATCCGCTGGGCGATCAAGTCGCGGGCGGCCGTCCAGACCTTGATCTTGTCTTCCCAGTCGGATGCCTTGGCCTTGATGGCGACCAGCTGCTCGTTTCCGACCAGTCGCTGGGTATCCTCGATCTCTGTGGTCGCCGGCGAGGCGGGCAGCGGCGCATCCCCACCGGCGGACTTGGCGAGCGAAATGAAACCGCTCAGGAACTCGCCCGCGCGCACGGCTTCTTCGCCGCTCTTGCAGGAGAGGCCAATCGCCTGGAACAGCTTGCGGAGGATCAGGCGGTCGCCGACCGAGAGCGTCGCATGCTCGACCCGGAAGTCCGCCTTGGCGATCTTGTTCTGGTCCAGCTGGCCAAGTGGGATGGCCTGTCCGTTCAGGGTCGCCGTGATGTGCTGTTGGCGATGGAGGGCGATCAGGGCGGCATCGACGGCATCGCGCGGCCAGCCGAATGGAGTGCTGCCCAGCGCCTTTCGTACGTCCGATCCCGAACTGCCGGCCCCGATGGTGGAGAGCACCTGCTGGCAGACGGGATGCTTTTCGGTGGCGTCGGTGTGTCCCGTCGGCTGGAAAGGATGATCGGCCCCGTCGCGGGCGCGCTTGATGACCGCCTCCCAGGCTGCCGAGTCGGCATCCTTAAATCGAGGGAACATCCGCACGAGCGCCGCTTCGGTCGCGGCCTTGATGCGCTCCTCGAGAGCAGTCACGAGCACTTCGCTGCCGCCGCCCTGGAACACCTTGGCGTTCGCGACCACATCGCGGATCAGGCGATCGCGATCTGCCACGGCGCGCGCCCGGCGGCTATCCATGCTTTGCCGGGCTTCCTGGCCCTCGGCCGTGGTCGGATTGCCCTTGGCATCCAGCGTCTGCTGGGTGGCGTCCGCTTCGACGATCAGGCGCCGGACATCTTCTGCCGACTGACGTGGAATGAAAACGAAGAGGATGGGGCTGTCGATGCCGGCGGTGCGGGCAGCTTCGAGTACATCCTTCTCTGCGCATGACCAGCCGTCGCGAATCCAGATCGGCACGCTGCTGCCGTCGGCAACCGGTGCCGTCTGTTCCCGGTGGATCAGATACTGGCGCGGTTCCTTCGCCGCACCCTGGATGACCCGGATCCCACGCACGATCTTGTCGATGTCGCCGTAGATCAGTTGGTCGCGCTTGAACTGGATCGCGGCATCGTCGTTGTTGAGCTTGGTCTGCCGGTTACGGAACTCGCGATCCCAGTCGCTTCCCTCGCGGGTCTGGAGACGATACTCGTCGCCAACCAGCATCAGCACGCCCTGATCACCGAGCTTCTTGAGCTTATCCTCGACTTCGGCGCGAAGCTTGCCGTTGTCGGCGGAGAGATCGTCGATCAGGAGATCGGCGAGGTGGTCCTTGGTGGCTCGAACGCCAATGTCGGCGCCGGCTTCGCGCTTCAGCTTGCCGATCAGGAACACTAGACCGCAGATACGCTGAGCAACTGCACCCTCGGTACGGCCAATCTTGATGATGCGCTCGTTGATCTCCCGGAGCAGAACACCGGTGTTCACCATCTCAGGCGCAAGCGCCTCGAACAATTCGTCAGCCGGCACCACTGAACCAAGGGGGCGTTCCGAGACCTTAGCGACAGCGTCGTGAATAATGCGCAGCTGAGATCGCAGCTGACTGCTCGTGCCGGCCGCATCAATCTGGCGGAAGCAGTGTTCCCAGAAGCGCCGGCGAACAGGGAGAAGCGGATAGTCGTCGACGATGACGGCGCGATCCTCGACGGACTCGCCGATGCGGGTACCCTGCAGCTGCCGCGAAACCTCGCCGGCATGCTTGTCGAGCAGCGCGCGCACATCCGGGACCGCCGTGGGCTTCTTCTGCAGAAGGACCTTGCGGGTTACCGTCTCGACCTCGGCGTCGGAGAGCGGCACGCGGATTGTGAAACGATCGAGAAGATAGGTCAGAAGCTGAATCTCGGTCAGCGCGCTCTGTCCCGCTGCGACGACCATGACGTGGCTGTCGAGCTGCTTGGAAACGGCCTCGGTCACCTCGGTGAGGAGTGAGGCCCGCTGCTGGGACTCGCCGATATACTGCTGGGCTTCGTCCAGAATGAGCAGCGTGCAAGGCAGTCGGCCGTCTCTGGCCTTCAGCTTGAGGGCATCCTTCGCGATTCGCAGAAACTGCTCAGTACTAATGTCGCTGGGCTGAGGTGCGAACTCGCTTTTCAGCAGCTGCTTGGCCTCCGCTTCGGTCGACGCAAAATTTTGGTCGGCAGCCATCACCGCGCGCGCGATCGGACCACTGACATAGAGATTGTTCAATTCGCGCTCGAAGGACTTGCCGGCCGCATCGACGGCCGCTTTGACCTTGTCGAAATGACCTTCAGAGTGCAGCCAAAGACAGAACCGAGCTTGGGGATACTGCTCGGGGAGCCCGACAGCGCGAAGGAGAATCGCCAATATCGTCAGCCGCACATTATCGGTGGTTCCACTCGGCAGGGCGCCGGCAGCGGCGATCAGGCCCCCGGCGCGCTTTCCTGCCGTGTCCAATTCGCGCAACAGAGCGCGGAGATCCTCGGGGATCGAGGGCACGAGGCTACGGGCCGTCGCGCCATCCGGAAAGGCCGTATCCTGCCAGAGGTGGCAGAGCATCTTGAGGAGATGCGACTTGCCGCTTCCGAAGAAGCCGCTGACCCATGCACCGCGCTGGCTGGTCTTGCCGAGGTTGTCCAAGAACGAGCGGACTATTTTCTGGACGCCATCGGCGTACTGACCTTCGCAGACAAAGGTGACGAGCTCGCCGCGCAGTTCCGACTGCGTCCGCTCATTCCGGCTATCGGAGATTCGCGCCTGGCCCTGGTTCACCAGGGGATGAGAGGCGGGGTCACGCTGCAGGGTATCTTTGATCTTCATAGACTTGCTCCTTCACCATGCAGCGTGATGGGTACGGCGAGGTAATTCCAGCCGTCGCGGGCATCGAGCAGGCGGTAATTGTTGCGTTCAAACTGACCGGGGAAAAAGACGACAAGCCGTCCCTGGATATCGGCCTCTACCATCTTCAGGATCTGGGAGATCCGTGCGAAGCCGAAAAGAGAGCCGACGCCAAGAACCGCAACGACCGAGTTTGCTGTCACTTCGGCCTTACGAAGGGCATCCCGCAGGCGCTCTGCGACATAGTCGGGAAATTCCGCATCGAGCTTGAGCCGCAAGTCTTCCGGCGATGCAAAGTATTCGTCGCGATAGTCGTCGGATGCCATCCATTCTGCGAACGCTAAGGACAAGTCGATCTCGTGCCAATCGTGGCCTGCTTCGCGGGTGGCCGTCTCGAATGCGAGCTTCCGCGCGCGGAGCGTCCGCTCGAGTTCTTTGTCATAAACGACCATCACCACGCGCTGGGCACCTGCGACAGTTCGCTGCCAGGGAGTGGCGATATGACGGCCATAGCGGTCGGCGAGATCTTCGATGCGCGCCATGGTCAGGCCCTTGCTTGATGAGGATCGAGACGAGAAAGGTTGAGCTCGACGATATCGCCGGCCATGCGCAGGTCGAGCAGACTTAGCCGCTTCGCCTCCATGGCGAGGTGCCGGGCACCAGACGGGTCTAAGTCGAGCACCTTTAGCCAAGCGCAGGAGAAAATCTCAGCGCCGCGGAAGCCCGCGGCATTGCCAAGGTAAATGGCGAATGCGACGGCCGCAGGCGACGGCACGACGATCCGACGCCTCTTGAACGTGCGCCCCTCGAGATGTCCTGATTGGGCCCAGGTGCTCGCCGCGTTGCGGCACACCTTCTCCAAGGTGCTGTCATTGAGACGATCGCCAACAACGGCGCGAAGCGCGGTCTTCAGGACGTCGCGCTGAAATTCGGCGTTAGCGGGAAGAAAGACGATGGCTGAACACGTCGCCGCGAGCAGCGGGTCTCGCGCTATCGCGGCAAGGAGGGCGAGCAACGGGCGTCCTTCTTGCTCGACATCCCAGAGCCGGCGGAGAACCCGGAACAGCGGCACAGCGGGATCCAGCCCGTAAAGCTCGCCAAGACGCTGATTGGTCAGCCGGCGCGTCGCGCCTGTCGGCTTTGAGAGACAGTTTCCGTCGATGATCGCGGCCGCGTAGTCGGCGCGCCGTGCGTCAGGGGCAGTCGCCTGCAGGACCTGGCGCAACTCCTCAAACATCATCGTTCGGCTGGTATGGGTGCCCTTGGCGCCGAAGCGGAAGCCCGTTGCGGCAGAGTCGTTCCTGTGCTCCCCAAAAAGCGAAAACGCACCCATGTCCATCGATTCGAGTCCTCGCCGGCAAACTTGCCGGCGAATTTTTCATCATATTGACAGGCAGAGTCAACCGGATTAGGAATCCAGTCTCATTGAGTATAGCCTTTCGCCGGCAAGTTTGCCGGCGAACACAATCTTCAATTAGACGCTCTGATATTGGAGATAAAACAATGACATACGACATGCCTACCTTTGCGCAGCAGGCAATCGAACCCATTGACGTATTGCTGGCAGACACGGCGATCCGCATTCAGTTGAGCCGAACCGACTACGGAAAGGCCGAGGCCCGTTATCGTACGATCAGCGAGTGGCTTGACCGCCCGACTAGCCCTCTCAAGGACCGGGTGAACCTCGTCTACGCCCAGGGGTCGATGGCCATCGGCGCGACCATCGCTTCGAGGCTACGGACCGACGAGTACGACATCGACATTCTGGCCGAGCTGGATTTCCCCCTGACCGTCGCCGCCGACGAGGCGCTCGATGCCCTGTATTGGAGCATCAAGGGCGAGCCGGGTTCCCGCTACTACACGATGACCCGCCGGCAGACGCGCTGCGTCACGATCGACTACGAGGATAACATGCATCTCGACGTGACGCCGGCCGTCCGGCGCGTCTGGATGCCCGAGAAAGAAAGTCTGATCTTCCACCACCGGCCGGAAACGCCGCACATCGCTGGCATGTCGATCATTGCCAATCCCTTCGGCTTCGCGGAGTGGTTCAAGGCCAACACGCCGTGCGACCAGGACTTCAGGAAGTTCTTCGAGGACCGCGCGTCTCTCTACGAGAACCAGCAGATCGAGCTCGCGAAGGCATTGGAGACGATGCCGGTGCAGCCGCAGCAGCCGGCTCACGAGAAATCCAAGGCAGTCATCGTGCTTCAACTCATGAAGCGCTGGCGCAATGTCCGCTACGACAGGCGCGAGGTCCGTCGACCGCCCGGGATCCTCATGGCGAAGATGATTGCGACCAACGCCAACAACACGGCAACGCTCTCCGAGGAGCTGCTGCACCAAGCACAATGCATGCTGCGGCGGTTCGAAGCCTTCCACAGCATGGGCATGCTGATCGTCGAACAGAACCCCGTCTGCGCCGAAGACGTGCTGACCGACCGTTGGCCCGGCACGCTCGTGAACCAGGAGGTCTTCATCCGCGATCTGCGCGACCTCGTGCGCAAGGTCGAGCGTCTCCGGGGAGACTGCGACCTCGAGGAGATGCGCGAGATCATGGCCGACCTCTTCGGCGAATCTCCGACCGGCGCGGTCTTCAAGTCGTTCAACGAGGCGTCCGGGCTTAGCATCAGGTCGGGCCAGAGCGCTCACCGGCCAAGCGGCGGGCGCTTCGATCTCGCGGGCGCCGGCGTAGTCGCGGCACCTGCTGTTCAGGCTCAGTCCCGCTCGCAGTCGACCTCGTCGCACAGCTTCTATGGTGGCAACGGACACGAATGATCCCCACCATTCGCCAGCAGATCGACCGCATGCAAGTGCAGCACCCCAACTTTCGGGTGGTTGAAGCGTGCGACCGCTGGGTTGCGTGGGAAGGCGAGGTCCGCCCCCTAGGGCGGACCTACCGTCTTCGCATTACCTACGCTAGGTGCCTCGAGCTCGGTAGATGCCAGGTGAAGCGGTTCGGGCAGCCGCGCGTGATGGTCCTCGATCCGGTGCCTCGGCCCCGACCGGATGCGGACATTCCTCATATCTATCCGAGCCTGTCTTGGCCCGAATACCCCGCCTTGTGCCTGTCGGACCCGGAAACAGATCAGTGGGCCTACGATGATGCCATTGCCGACAAGATCGTGGCTTGGGCCATCGACTGGCTGGTCTGCTACGAGGGCTGGCGTGCGACAGGCGAATGGACAGGCGGAGGCCGGCACCCCGGAGAGCCGCTACAGGAGAGTGCATGCCCGCAGCCGTCGAACCAGAACCTCCCAAACGATCAGCCGGCAGTCTCACGACGCGACGCGCGCAGCTGGATTGGCCGGCGGATAGGGACTTTCGCATCCTTTCCATTGATGGCGGCGGCATCCGAGGGATCTTCCCGTCTGCCGTCCTGGCCGGACTGGAGCGATCCCACCTCGCCGGAGCCTCCGTGGCGGCGTACTTCGACCTCATTGTCGGGACATCGACTGGCGGGATCATCGCCCTCGGCTTGGCCGCCGGTCTCTCCGCCGCCGAGATCAGAGACCTCTATCTCAACCGAGGATGCGAGATATTCCCATCGCACGGGGCCGGCTTCCTCGGGAGAGCGAAACGCCGTCTGAAGGGAGCGCGGCACCTTCTATCCCATCTCTACGATGAAGCGGCCCTAGCTCGCCTCCTGACTGAGACGTTCGGCGACCGCAAATTTGGGACAGCGCGCACACGCCTTTGCATCCCATCCTTCGACGGCCGGCACGGCGAGGTCTTCATCTTCAAGACTCCTCACCATCCCGACTTCAAGAAAGATCTCCACGAGCCAATGACGAAGGTGGCGCTCGCGACCTCCGCCGCGCCTACTTATTTTCGCCCGCATCGACATGGGGGCTACACCTTTGTCGACGGCGGTGTCTGGGCGAACAATCCGATCATGATTGGCCTTGTTGAAGCCCTCGCCTCGTTCACCGTTCCCCGCGAACGCGTCCGTATCCTGAGTCTCGGCTGCGGCAATGACCCCTACGCCGTGCAGGACAGTCAGGTTACGTGGGGCGGAATTTGGCATTGGAGGAAGATCATCTTCGCCGCGATGTCGCTGCAATCACAGAACGCGATCGGCCAAGCTAGACTACTGATTGGTGCCGATCGCGTGATACGCGTCGATCTGCCCCCTTTGACTCCAGCTATCGAGCTCGACGACTGGCGGCGTGCCACGAAGGAGCTGCCGTCACTTGCAGAAGCAGCCTTGGCGCAATACGGCGACGACATTGCAACTCGGTTCCTCGACAGCTTCGCCGCGCCCTACGAACCCGTCATCAAGGTTGAATAGCGTTGAGCGATCGTCGGTGAGTTTAAAAGGCGCTTCTCGACATTCTTGTCGCTCATCGTCACGAGGATCGGCATCCATGGCCGCGATTGACGAAACTCTGCCCTGGGTCAGGATCGGCCGACTAGCTTGGTCGGCGGTTGGCAGAACGAGGGTGTAATTTCAGATGTCGATCTGAGCGGGAGCGCGCCGCGTTGCGGCGCCCGCCATTTTATAGGTGCCCAAGCCCCCACCCTGCCCTCCGCCGGTGGGGAGGGTTCCGAGCGCGCTTCGCGCGCTGCCCAGGAGCGGAAGAAAGAAGAAGCTCCGCATGGGAAGCCCTCAGTGCCTCGGCGCATGGCGTGCCGATGCAGCGAGCGCGCTGATGACAGCGGAGCGGATACGGCGGATTGAGTGACCGGCCGCGAAGGCTTCTGCCAGAAACTCCACCGTCTCAGGCTCAAGCTCCGGCAGCATCCAACGCTCGGTGCGCCACTCTTTCGCCAGATCGGCGAGCATGCCCTCGAGAATTGACGGAAAGTGATCGATCGTCGGTTGTCCGACCTCGACGACCGACAGGCGGTCGAGCAACGGCGCGGGGACACTTTCCAGCTGGTTCGCCGTCAGGATCCAGCTGACCCAGCTAACGTCGCACGCCGCTCCCAGGCACTCGTCGTTGAAGCGGACCGCCGTCTCGCGCTCGAGCATGCCGAGGAGCGTATCGACGAGTCGCCCGTTGTGCCGACTGGTGGCGGCCTTGTCGATTTCATCGACCATGATCAGCGGATTGGCGACCCCATGTTCGAGCATCACGCCGAGAATCCGTGACGGTTCGGCCGATCCCCAGCCGCGCGAGGTTCCAGCGATCGACCGGTTGTCGCCCGACCCGCCAGCGCCGATCATCGTGAAGGGAACACCGCAAACCTCGGCCAGGCGCCGGCCGAAGCGGCTCTTGCCGACACCGGGAGGTCCCACCAGCAACAAGGGCCGAAGCCTCAGAGACCGCAGCCCGGTCGCCTGGGCCAGGCGGAGATCATCACCGATGCGGTCGATCGGCGGCCGCATATAGGGAAACTCGGCGATTAGCGCCGTCTCCACCGATACCGGGTTGGGCAGCATCGCCAGCGGCGTCGGCTTCTCCAGCGCTTTCCATCGTTTCACATCCGTCGCATCAAAGCCTTTGCCGGTCTGGATCGGGCTTGCCACCACGGTCAATGTCGGTCGCTTCTCGGCCTCGAGCTCGGCTGCGAGCGCTTCCGCATTCGGCTCGGGCGCCTTCGCCTCTTCCTGCTTCTTCGGCGGTTCCGGCGGCATCGATCTCCAGTCGAATGCGCTCGGATCTTCGACTCCGTCGGCCTTGAGCTGCCGGATTAAGCAGACGATCCCGGAGAGGATCTCCTGAGCGCGGCGACGGCGCGCGGCTTTCGTCCGGTACGCCTCGAGTCCCGGGTAGGTGCCAGGCGGGTAAATGAGCGTGCCGCGATGAGCCGGCTCGAATCCGGGGTCCTTCGGGGTCAGCCACTCGACGCTTTCTGCGTAGAGGCCCAACTGCCACACAAGGCGTAGCATGGCCGCCCGTCGTTGCGTCCTATCGAGACCGAGTTCGCTGCGAAACGCCATGACGACGTCCCAAGACGATACCCAGTTCAAGGCGGCTACCTCCTCGACAGTCAAGAGGCGCCCCCGGACGTACGGCGTCTGGCCACGGGTTGCCATGATGCGATCGTAGCCGAGGGCGTCGAGATGCGGACGCAGTTCTTCTCCATCCGGCTGGAGCAAGGCGTCATCGATCAGCAGCTGGTGGAGCGCGTCGAGCTCAGTGTAGTGCGGACGCGTTGCGGGCCGTCTCCACATGGTCATCAGCCGCGCCGTCATCATCATCGTCTTCGAGAGTCTTGGCATCGTGTATCCGTCGAGTGGTAGGGGCCGTGGGACTCGAACCCACCCGTCGCAGCCAGTCCGGCCGCTCTCGGCGATCTATAAGGTCGCCCCGCGCGCCCGCGCCGGCCCCCGAAGGGAAGACTGGGTGCGGGAGACAGACCTCTCCCATCACCCGGTTTAGCCGAGTGTCCGAACGACCTAAGACATCAGCGGGATCGGGTTGCTGCTGTTCTCAGTCGCGCGCGGATCGTCGGCCGGTCCTGTCAGGATCCGGTATTCGATTGCGTGCGATCAGCTTGAGACGCATGGGCAGCATGGTCGTCGCTCTCAGGCCGAGTGGTCAACAGGCAGTGGCTGACGACGCGGCCGGTTGAAGCAGGTCCTGCGCTTCTGAGCGGCGTATTTGCGTCTGGCGAGGACCTCGGCCGGCACGGGCTTCCGCCAGGAACCGCCGCGGCGGAGGTCGACGATCCCGCGGGCCTTGGCCTCGGTCTCGGCAAGGTACTCAAGGTGGAGGAAGATGGATCCTTTCCCCAGCGCCATCGAGAAGCACCAGATCGCCATCAGGCGCGCCGCCGATGGATCGGGAGTCTCTCCCTTCACCACCCAACGATACCCGGCGCCGGCGTGCCGGCCGAACGCAAGACCGAACCGCTTGAAGGTGATCTCCGTACCGTGGATCTCGCGGACCTGCTTGAAGATCTCCCTTGTCCTCGGGTTCAGTTTGATCGGCAGGAGCTCGGGGCTCTCGTCGAGCAGGCGGGCAAGAATCGCGCGCGCCGGGTCCTTCACCAGGCGGGGACGTGAAGCCGCCGTTGTCTCGGACCAGTCGGTCGCGGCCATCCCGAACAGCCATCTCATGTCGGTGACGGTTAATCCGAGCTCGTTGCAGAGGGTAGCAAGGTCGATGCCAAGCACGGGGCGATCGTCGGGGATGGACATTCGAGGCTCCTGGAAGGGGACTAAGGGGGCGGGATATGGCGACCGTCGATCAGCAGCGGCGGTCGATGTCTGCAGGTCGCAGCGGGGTTGCCGAGGTCAGGGCGTGCAGCCAGCCTTGGAGAGTGGCTTCGGCATCTCGGATCTCCGGCGGACAGGGGGCTGGCACCGGGGTCACGGCTGCCCTGACGAAGACGTACCCGGCCACCCGGGCGCCTCCGCCGGATTGATGGGGGAGGACGACGACCTGGGTGTGGCCAGCGTCGAGCGCGACCAAGATGGAGTCGTTGCTGACGGCGCCGACCTCGAAGACTAGGGAGCGCCCGCTCGTCTCATCGAAGGCGATAACGTCAGCGCGCTTTTTGCGTCTCGGGTCGATAGGGGCCTCCGGTCGGACCTCCGCCATCGGCAGCATGGCCGCCGCCAGCACCCAGGCGCATCGCTTGAGGTGCCAATGCGCCTCGCCCTCCCATCGATGCGACACCAGCTTCAGGGCAGCGGCTGCGTCCGAAGGCGGCTGAACCGGGATCTCCGCGACGAAGTCCGCAATCCGGATCTCCCCGTCGAGAATTGCCTGCTCAAGATCCGGAGAGAGGATGTGAGCCCGCGGCGCGCCGCATTGGTGGTAGCCGATAGCGCTCACGAGGAGACCGGGGTCGGCCTCCAACTCCGCGGCGAGGGGGATCCCGTGGCGAGACAGGGCCTCGGCTGGATCTGCTCGCTCGACAACGTCTTGGTCAGTGAACACCGTTCGGCCTCTTTCCAAACCTTACATAATTAATGTAGCCTCACCTCCGAACGGCGTCAACAATTATTCTGTAAGCTTACATGAAAAATTCCATTACGGTCGGCCAATGCCGGGCTGCGCGCGCCCTCCTCGGATGGACGCAGCAGGAGCTTCACGAGCGGTCGGGCGTGGCGAGCAAGACGATCGCGGACTTCGAGAGGGGCGCGCGCGAGCCCTATCCAAGGACGCTCGCGGACCTCGTGAAGACGCTGGAAGAGGCCGGCATCGAATTCATCCCGGAAAACGGGGGAGGCGTGGGCGTGCGCCTCAGGCGAAAGACGGGGAAGGCTTAAGCGGTCGGCCCCGACGGTGACGATCCTGACGGCGAGGGCGCAGCACCAGAGACGTCCGCTTCGTCGCTGTTAGCTCGGAGACTCGTCGGCCCCCTGCTCGCCGGCGCGTGAAGATCTCCGGCATCGAGGTATGACACGGCGATGCGCTGATCGCGCTTTCGCGCCATCTGCTGTGCGAGCATGCCCAGCCCAACCGTCCGGTCCTTCGAGTAATAGATCTTGAGGTTCTCCCGGTGCCGCGTGCCGCCGACATATGCGACCCGGGAGTCGCCGAAGGGATTGTGAAGATAGAATGCCTCGGGCAGCGTCTTCCCCTGTCCCCGGTGCGCGGTGCCGGCATAACCCAGCCCCCAGCCCATCTCCTTCTGCGGATCGAAGACGACCTGCGCTCCGGAATCCAGGTCGACCCAAAGCCTGCCGTCCTCGCCGCGTGCCGAGATGGTGCCGATGTGGCCATTGAAGTACCCCGCCTCCCGCTTGTTGGCATGGAACTGGATCCGGTCGCCGATCCCAGCCCGGAATTCGCCGCGGGAGGTCTTGTATGGGCGGACCTCGTGCACCCGCCCCGCCTTCTCGAGCTCGGCCTGCACGTCGAGGTTCAGCCTTGCCGAATCCTCGTTCGAGAGGGTGAAGATGAATCGCTGTTTGTCCGGTGCAGCATTGTAGGCGGCGGCCCAATCTCGCAGGAGCAGCTTCCGGGTCGCCTCCTCGTCCGCTCCGGCCGCAATACACCCGTTCGCGGCATACGCTTCGACCGCGTCCTTCATGCGACCTTCGGACAGCGCGACGCTGGCCTGCCGCTGCCAGTCGGCATTCTGCCGGCGAACCGCGGTGATCTCCGAGCCCCCGAAGCGCCGCCGCAGTTCGGCATACATGCCGCCCCTCTGCACCGAGGAAAGCTGACGCTCGTCGCCGACCAGGATGACCTTAGCGCCGGTCGCATCGGCACGCTGGAAGAGGCGATCCATCATGCCCGTATCGACCATCCCGGCTTCATCCACGATCAGGACGGTCTTGGCATTCCACGCCGGGTCGATCCCGTTCTCCTGGCAAAAGAGAAGGCGATGGAGGGTTCCGGCTTCCCGGTAGCCGTCCTTGGCCATGTCCAGGGCGACGGCGTTCGTCGGCGCCAGGCCGACGACGCGATGACCGGACAGCCTGTAACAGTCCCGCACGACCTTCATCGAGTGACTCTTGCCGGTGCCGGCTCCGCCGCGGACGAGGGCGAGCTGTCCGGCCGCTACGCAGTTCAGAACGGTCGTCCGCTGCTCTTCGGAGAGCGTCTTCTGCTCGGCAAGCACAGCCTCGACCGCCTCGGCCGGAGCCGCATGCCGGTTCGTTCCGATCCACCCTTCGGCGAGATCCAGGAGCCGCTGCTCCTGCGCCAGCACCGACCGTGTCGAATAGACGTCCTCGTCTAGTTTCACGACCTCGTCCTGGCCGAGGACCAGGGTCTTGACCTCGTCGCGCTCCTGAAGCGGCAGGGCACGGAGCAGGCGGCTGAGATCCCTTTCGGTCCAGGTCGACTTCTGGGCGGACAGGGTTGCGAGGACCTTGGCCGGATCCCGTAGTGCTTCCCGGTTAGCCTCCTCGGCCTCGTCCGCCTGGTCCATGGCATCGGAAGCACCGTCGATGAAGCGTCCCTTGCCGCGGCGCTTTTGCGCGACCGGCCCCCGCAGGTCGAAGTTCAGCTCGAGCCCTCGAGAACGGGCCCATTGCTCCTGAAAGGCGGCCCACCGAAGCCCAGGGTCGTCCCGGACCAGGACGCCCTTGGCGAAGTCCGGGTTGAGCTCGCGCGCCTTGCGGCGGCTGAGCATGCCGGTCGCCGGATCGAAGGCGCGCGTCGAGACCAGGAGATGGGCGTGCGGCTGGTCCCCGCTGGCATCGTGGATAGCCCAGGCGACGGGGACGCCCTTCGAGACATAGGTCTCGTGGACGTAGGCCGTCACCATTGCCTTCCATTCCTCGAGACCCAGCTCGCGGGGCATCGGCAGGGTCTCGGCCCGGGCTAGCTGGGCGTCTTTCCGGTATCGGACCTCCCCGGTCTTCCGGTCGCTGACCAGCTCCGCCCTCTGCATGTCGTTAGCCAGCCGGGCCGGGTCGCGCCACGCCTCGGGGGCGCCCTCGGGCAGCTCCACTCCGTCCGCCAGCAGGTCTTCTCCGCCTTCGTGCCGTTCCGTGAAGTCGTAAGCCTGGCCGGTCACCTCGTCGACCAGCCGGGCCCGCTTCATGTAGGCGAGGAAGGCGACCGCCGATGACTGCGGCCCCGCGTGGATCACCTGCATGTGGGCGAAGGCGAGGGCCATGTTGGCTCCGTCTCGTGGTGGTCACGGCGGCCTGCCGGCTCGCCATCACCTGACCTCTTAAGCGTACAGCGTTTTGGCGATAGCACAAAACGTATATCGCGATTGTCCCTATTCGGTCCAATGCCGGGGTAGGGCTTCAGGTTGACGCTTTCGCTCGCTGACGTCATTCTGGACTGGAGCGAGGGAGCCCTACGACCATGAGCGATATCGACCAGACCCCAACCACGATCGAGAAGAAGCAGCCTCGTCGAAATGCCAAGCGCGATATCGACGAAGCCCTGGCCAAGATCGACGAGAAGCAGGTTCGCCTGAACGCCAAGCGTCAGAGTCTCGTCAAGAAGCGGGATAAGGCGAAGGCTGCGCTCAAGTTCAAGCTCGGCGGCCTGGCGATGATGGTCGGCGCCCACGAGATCGGAGAGGCGACTCTCGTCGGGGCCCTCCATAACGTGGTCAAGATCATGAACGATCCCGTGAAGGGTCCCAGCCAACTGAAGATCTGGAACCAGGTCGGCACAATTATCCTCGAGGACGCAGAACGGCGTCGTCAGGAGAAGCGCGATGAAGCGCGACGGGACAACCCTCCGATCTTCATCTCGGTCTCGTTCCCCACGGCGCCACCCGATGCGCTCCGCTCAAAGCTGAAAGGCCACGGGTTGAGCTGGAAGGAAGAGCGGAAACGCTGGGAAGGCAACGTGCCCAAGAAAAGCGTAGTACGGCTATTCGAGAAGGTGAGGGCCCACCAGGGTGACCTAGGCGTCCCGCCCAAGTACAAGGACGAACTCCTGGCTCTCGTCCGTCAGGAGCAATAGGACGAGCGCTATAATCCGTCCGCTCTGCGGGAACCTGAAGGTCGCGCCTGCCGTGGTCGGGCGACGGAAGGCGCTCACCGTCCGGCGCCAAATATTAATTCCAATATATTAACGGCGCCGACGTAGTTAACGCCACCTTAGGCTAATGTATCCTAAGGTGCCAAGTCATCCCGGGCCAGACTCCGTACATTAGGCTAATGTGCCTTAATGTATCCTAAGGTGCCAAAGCCATCCTGCGCCGGAGTTCGTACATTAGGATAATGTATCCTAAGGTGCAAAAGTGTCTCCGTGCCGGATCCGTGCATTAGCTTAATGTGCCAACCGCGCTTGCTGGGTAGATCAAGTACAGATACCCGACTAGGCAGTGGCATACTTTCGATAGTTATTTTCTTTGGGATTAAGAGCGTTGCACAGAAAGCACAGCATTTTCTCTATCGCAGAAATCCGCCATTTTTCTGTTTTCGCTCTCGCTTGACTTTCCAATTTTTCGTCTATGATGTATAGCGGACAGGATATGTAAGTAGCATTGTAGATAATCCGGGCGGTATTGATGTAATAGGGCCGTCGGCGCTTTCGCAGTCGTCGTGATATACTTTGTCCATGCCGGATGACTTCCATCCAGACAGTGAAAGGACAGAGTTACCGCCCCATGGGCCGGTATCCAAATCCATGCACGCCCCGCAGCCTGGCGCGGCGTCCCGGGTGCCGTCGGCGGAAACCTTATCCCTCGCCGCCTTGCTGGAGCTCCGGCCCTCGATCTCGGTCCAGCAGGTCGCCGATACGGTCTGTGGCTCTACCAGCACGGTGGAGCAACTGATCGAGGAGGGAGAACTCGAAGGCCACTATTGGGGCCGCGTTCGCCGCATCTATGTGGACTCCCTCCGGGCATATCAGGAGCGCTACCCCCTATCGGCCAAGCAGGCAGAGAAGAAGAAGCCCCCATCGGTCCGGAACGAGCAGGCAGCCGCCGAAGCGGAACTGCGCGCGCTGGGCGTAGACATCTGATCCCCGGGTCCAGTTATGACCGTCTTCTTCGAGAAGGATCGCGACCGCTGGCGATATGACTTCCGCCGGCAGGGGAAGCGCTACCAGGGATACTGCCTCAACCTGGATGGCTCGGCGTCATCCACCAAGACCGAAGCGCGTCGCGCCGAGGAACTGGTCAAGGCGCAGGTCCAGAAGACCAAGTCGGTTTCCAAATTCACCGGCGCCCCCACCCTCGCGCTCGCCTTCGTCGAGTATGCGCGGACGCTGCCGCCAAAAGGGGACCGGTTCGGCGACGACCGCCGCATCCAGGTGGCCGAACTCCTCCGTCAGCTCGGGCCCGACACTATGATTGCCGAGCTCCCGCAGAAGCTGCCCGATTACATCGCCTGGGCTCGCCGGCAGAAGATCTATGTCTGGGTCGGCGGCCCTCAAGCCAAGACCGAAACCCGTATCCAGAACCCAAGGCGCGAGACCGATCGCTTCCGAAAGGATGCGACCATCAATCGATATCTGGATTGCCTGCGAAAGGCCGTGGGCACCTACTGCCGTGCGATCAATCCGGCGACCGGCGCGCCGAGAATGCCCTGGGTCCCGCCGATCCCCGCTCTAAAAGAGATCAAGCGCATCCCCCGGCCCGTCCCGGATACCGATCTCGATCGGATCGTCGAGAACGCCGCGCCATGGGTAGCTGACGCAGCGGTGCTCCTTCGGCACATGGGCTTTCGTAAGGCGGAGATGTTGGCGATCAACATTGATCAGCAGGTGGATTTCGTTAAGTCAGGCATCTGGCTTAGGGGCGAAGATACGAAGGGCCTGCGCGACGAGTTCGTTTTCGCAAACGCGATCGCGATGAAGGTCATCAAGCGCCGCGTCGCCGAGGCCAGGAAGCTCAAGATCAAGTGGCTCTTCTGGTATACGCCCCCTCCACGAAAGGCAGCCGAGGGCCAGCCGCACAAGGGGGACCAGGACAGACCGCCGCCCCGCCCGATCAAAGATTTTTATGGAGCCTGGCGACGTGCCATCAAGCGCGCCGGCCTGCCGAAGGCGTACCGCATCCACGATCTCAAGGCATCGTTCGTGACGAGCATATCGGGGCACACGAAGAAGCCACAGGACTTGCAAGAACTAGCACGCCACAAGAGCTTCGAGACCACGCTGAATTATCTCGGCGTGTTTGATCCCGATAAGCGGGCCGCGGTCGACGCGATGGCTAAAGAAGTGATGGCGTCGCAGGCGGCGCGAGGTCGCTCCATCAGGAAACGCGCGGCTCGCTCCGGCCGGTAGAGATAAACTCGGCGGGTACCAGCCTCAGCCAACAGGCTCCGCCATGATCGACAACGAGCGCCTCCAGACTGTCTTTCGGCTCCTACACGAGTACGTCCAAAGTCCATCACTGCGCCACCTTCGCGATCCAAAATCCTTAACCAAGATTTCGCGCGAGATCCTTCAGGCGATCGACCGTGGGCCGTCAGTCTGGAGCAAGTGGAACAGCGACCGCGAGAGCCTTATCCGAAATGCTGCCGGGTGTTGGATTCCAGTCGACGACCTTCGCGACTTCCTCAATTCGCTGCCCGGCCCGAGACTAACGTCGACCGACGTCGCCCAGCGCATACGCGCTGTTCATGAAGAGCCTTTTTCCGCGTATCCGAGTGAGGACCTTCGCGAGGGCTGCGAAGCACTGTATTCGCGTGAGAAGGCGGAGGGGACCGAGCTACCGGCTATAATCGGTGCATTGCAGGAATTCGTCGAAATCGAAACCGAGCGTGCTCGTCAAGAACGAGAAGCGGCTTGGCGCCAGATTCAGATGGAAGAACGCCGAGCGCTCGAGGAACGCTTCCTTGCCGGCGCCGACTGCAAGTGGACCCCGATTCAGAATTCAAGGGACCTATTCATGCGAAAAAATGGCCGGGCTTATAGGTTGTCGCCGACCAAGGAAAAACGATGGGAGCTCTTCCGGATCGAAAAACACGGCGATACGGGTAAGGCCCTCGGGATCTACGGCACGCGGACCGATGCCAACAAGGCATTAAAGACCCTGGCGTACGAGCCCGAGCCACGCTGGTAGCTCATCGCCTCTGCAATGAAGGGGAAGACGTCACGCTCATATGCCGCACTACCAAGATGGGCGCTCAAAGCAGGACGCGGACACAAGAACTGTACGCTCCCTATCAACTACCCAGGGCGCTAGGCACCCTGCCATCTGCGCAAATCGAATGCCAACTCGCGTGCTAGCTCGTCCGGCAGGGGCACGCGGTTCGCCAGCGCCTCGGTCGAGCCCTCGTCGAAGTCGAACTTCTGGCCCATGACAATCTGGAACCAGCGTTCACGATCTCGCAAAACGCGGAACATCTTCTCGTCGGCGCTGCCACTGAGGAAGGGTTGATAGATGACGATGGGCCGGCGCGTCATCTCGGCCTTACAGCGGATCCGATCGAGGCGCCCAGTGCGCTGCTCCAGCGTGCTGGGATTCCAACATAGATCGTGATGGATGACATGGCGACAGAAGCGGTGCAGATCGACGCCCTCGCCCAAGACCGCACTGCTGATCAAGATCTCCGGGAAAAGCGGGCTGTTGAAGGCGAGCATGAGGCGCTCGCGCGTCTCGCGTTTCGTCTCCCCATAGACCATGCGTACCGGCTGCTGCACGCGATATGAGCCCGAGCCGGCATTCCCTTCCTCATCGTCAGTGCCCCCGCGGACCTGCACGGCCAGCGCATGCAGATACTCCCTCAGCGGGTCAACCGTCTCTCTGTTCTCGTCATCAGCAGCATGGATCTGACTGCGCTCCGCGAATTCACGTGCGAAACGCAGGAACTCCTCGACGCGGCGCCCCATACTCATCGCCGAGGCATCGGACGCGCTCATCAACGCACTACCGAGTGCCTCGGCTCCCGCCCGCACGGTCTGCGCTTGCGTGGAAGCTTCCCACAGGGCCTCCCGAACCTCCGGTACGTCGAGCGGCATGTAGCGCGCGATGAACGACGGTGAGCGGACATAAGCCGCCAGCAACTGGACTAGCTCATTCTTGTGGGGTTGTAGAATCGCGAACTCCTCGGCCCCAAATGGTCGCGACAGCGTGTCGACAATTACACGATGAAGCGGGCTATCCTCGTCGGCCAGCCGGCGGGCCACCCGCTCGAACCAGTTCCGGATCCGACCGGCATCGCGTCCGGCATCCAGCCCGAGCTTCTTCGCCACTAGGCGAATGGTCGCAGCCTCGACTTCGCGCCCGATATGCTCGCGCAGGGCACGCGCAGTCTCCCGATAGAAGCAGAATAGCAAGACCTTCTCGCCTTGCAGCCACAGGTCCACCGTGCGTACGACCACCGCGCGCATTTTCGGATGCGAGTACCGGTCGGCCTCGCCCGCCTGCCGCGAGGGGATGAGGTCTGCGATCTGATTCTCGTACCAGGAAACGGGAACCAGGGGACGGCCCGCCGCCGTCAGCCTCGATTCGCCCGACAGTTCGTCGTCGTCATCTTCGTTGTCGCGCACACCGCCCCGGTTGTCGCGGGTGTGATGAAAAGCCTCATAGCTCGAGCACAGCCCCTCAGCAAAGAAGGCGCGACCGCGGGCCGAGCCATGCGCCAGCGCGCCTTGGGCCCGTGCGGCTAGTAAGAACGGCAGGAATTCCTCGCCGACGATCGGTAAGCCAGATGCGGTCGCCGCATCATCAGCTTGATCCTCGGTGGCGATCCAGCGGCCAGCACGGACTGCCCGCCGCAAGACAGCTGGCATTCCAGCCATGGTCGGCAGCTCAAGTGGGCGATTGTGGCGGATGACCCAGGGGGCGAGAGAGCTACGGGGCTTGTTGGGATCGCGCTCGGCGTGCTGTCGGGTCTTCCGGCATTCCTCGATCGCAGACATGAGCTCACGATCGACTAGCTCCGTGGGCCCGGAGGCGTTGATCCGTCGCCACCATTCGGCCGCAGCGAATCCGATATCGCCGTCGGTGGCGTATCGGGCCACGCAATCCCGGGCCAGACGGCCCCAGAGCAGATCCAGCCGTCGACCAGCCTGTCGGTTGACGGTCAACCTCTGTTCCAGTTCGTCCATCGCCTGGAGGAACTCCGCGCGCGTTCCAAGTGGAGCAGACGGTCCCGTCCACTTGGCCGCCGCGAACGAGCGGAGGACGCGGATCAGCTCGTGATGGCCGAGCTGGAATGGCGTGGCCGTCAGGAACAGCATGCGGTCGAACTTATCCTGGAGTAACGGGGTGCCCTGCCCGCTACCGTGACCAATGAGCCGCTGCGCATCTGCTGAGCGGAGTAAGCGGGCTAGACGCGTGTGGTCGTTCTTTGCGTGATGCGCCTCGTCCAGGACGAGCAACGAGGCACGCCATCTCGTACAGCCGAGCCAATTCCAGTAGACCTCCTGGCAGGCTTCGTTGAAACCCTTTCTGGCTTCCCGCAGGCGATCGTCAGAGACTGCGCCGCGACGACCGGGGATCGCATCTCCGCGCATGACCTCGATCAGCGGGCTCCAATCGATCTCGTTCTGGTGCTGGAGTAGGTGCTGCGGAATCGGGTCATCCGCATTCTCGGCGAGTACACCCTCCCGGATCAGGATGCGGCGCCACCGGCTGAGATCACTGCGTAACAACCTCTCAACCAGTTCGGCCGTGAGATTTCGCGCCCGCTTCAGCCGGATCAGCGTGGTCGCCCACTTGCACAGTTTTGACGTCATCTCCGGGCTCATCTTTGTCCGGGCGCGTGCGAGGCGAACCAGCATCAGCTTCGTCCACGGATCTTGTAAGCCACGGCCGAAGCAGCTGGTCGTCATCCAGACGATATGCGGGCGGCTTTGGCGACTATCGTCAATCTTTTTGAAGAAGTCGGTCGGTGTATCGACATAGACATCACGGACCCAAGCAAGCGCCTCGGGCCGCCGGCTGCATAGAGTTTTGAACTGCTGCCATTCCCGACGCCACTTGGTGGCCAGTCCTGGTGGCACCATCACAACGACGGGATGCTTCGACGAGCGGGTCGCCTGCACAGTAGATACCGCGACAGCGAGGGCGACATAGGTCTTACCCATGCCCACCTCATCGGCCAAGACCATGCCTGGCTGGGAGGCAAGGTCCTGGAGGATCGCGGTCGCAGTCGCCTGCTGCCGGGCGGCGTCTTCGACAGCGATCTTTTGCTGCCTTGCGCCGGCCAAGTCGATGATGTCCCAGGCGAACGGCCAATCAACCGACATGAACGGGTTTCCCGGGAGGCTTGAGCAGATCCGTCTGCTCGCGCTTCACGGCCGCTCGATAGGTCGCCAGATTGGCTGGCACCGCCCGCCCCAACACGACTTGGTCGCCAAGGGATTCGATGTCCTGGACCGTCCGCGCGAAGAGGTCGCGCAACACCGACTTTGTGTGTTTGCGGCCAGCGTGTGCCAGCGTCAGAACGATCTCAGCCAAGGCGAAAAGCAGAGGCACCGGATCGACAGAAGGCGCCCCTTGTACCTGTCCAACCTGCCACTCCTTGATCAATGCTTCTGCCAGCATGAGCGGACCGAGCGGGTCCTGGCGCAGGCGGTAGTTGAGCGCTTGACTGGTGGCAACCGTGCCTTCCAGCCGCTCACCCATAGCCGACAGAGCAGCCCCGAGCCGACGCATGCGGTAGAGCACATAGCCGCTGGTATCGATGACGCGCAGCGAGTCTATCTCTCTATCCAGCTGCGGCCTGGCTTCGGCGGCTCGCTGTCGCTCCTGCGCGTCGACCCATTCTGCCGGTTCGAGCCCCGAGAGAAGACAAAGGAGAATGCTGTCGGCCGTTAGCGCGCGGAATTCGTCGGGCGGCAGGATGCTATCGGGGCCTTCGACATGAACGGGCAGAATCGCGCTTGCCATGTCGCCACCCCCCTCGCGCCATGTCAGTCGGAGGACGGCGATGTTAGCCCCCCTCAGCGTGTCTGGTAGTTGAATGGCGATTTTGCCGTCAACCGGCACGCAGGAAATCCGATCTTGGTCGAGAAGCGTCGGCCCATCAGCCTGACTCTCGCCAAGCAATCGGAGCGCCCAGACCGTGGGCAATGGCTCGGTTGGCGCGACCACGAGAGTCAGAACGGCGGTACGCTGATTATAGATCGCGTGAAGAAATGCCGGAGGAAGCGGCCGATAGGCACTGGGCCTCTCGTCTTCGATTGGTTCCACAGTTTCCGGCCAGAAGGCCCCTTCGCATTCGTCATCCTTCCAGTTCACAGGGAGTCGATCCTCGAGGAAGCTGCCGTCGCGTCGCACATCGCGCTCATCGATGTAGCAAAGGTTTGCTTCGGCATTGGCAGCGCCAACGCCCATCCCATGCGGGCTGAAATTGCTCGATCCGCACAGCAGCATGGCCGTCCGCTCGCCCTGAACGAGAATGCCCTTGGCATGCAAATCGCGATTGGCCTTCTCGCCGACACGGCAAGGCGGCACGGCGTAGGTCGTCACCGCTCTCGGGGCTACTCCCCAGGCGGTCGCCCATGCGTCACGAAACCGTCGCGGGAGATCAACGATCACTTTCTCAGGGTCTCTCTCATGCGGGCGCCCAGGGACGACGAGATACCCCTTCGCGCCACCGGTCCGAGGCAACTCCATCAGCCGATCGATAACTTGGTCTTCGGTGCCGCAGAGATCGCCAACAAAGGGAGTCATGACTGCGATTTCGTCAGCTCGGGATGTTCCCCAAAGTTCAATCAGTTGATCCAGCGACCCTTTCCTTTGCCCTGGCAGCCCCGCAATGAAGTTCACCCGGGGCTTGGCCCGCGCGCCAAACGTTGCTGGCATATCGCGCCATGCGACGACTCGAGTGCGCACATCCTCCAGCGCCTGTCTAAGGCGCCGTCTAACGCCGTCCGATACGCGTGTCCTGTCTCCGAGGCTTTGAAGGAACCTTAGGGCGTCCAGCAACACGCCACGAGGGGCAGACGAGGCATCATTGAAGAAGTCGATCTCACCGACGATCTCCCGGTTGCGCCGATAGCCCCGTCTCGTCAGGTTCGCAGAGGACACGATAAGGCGTGCGCAGTTTTCCCATAGCAGTACGACGACCTTGGCATGCTGCACGCCGCCACGGATGCGGACCGGCAGCTGGTCCCAGCGCAGCGTGGTCTGCGATGGATCGAGTTGGTCAGCGTCGACCAAAACGCAGGTTGCTACTTCTGCAAGCGCTTGCTCGCGCTCAACCAGAAAGGCGCGCGTGCCCTCCGTCTCATCGAATTTCAGCCCGAGGAAGCGCGGCAACAACTCGGTTTCGAAGAACGATGCGTGAAAGGTGTAGGTCGATGCCACGCAGACCAGCGGAGACCCGGCCGATCCGGCAGGTAGGCTGCTCGGCGGTGACCATCGAGCAGCGAGCGTGACAGGCGCCTCAGTCTTCCCGGGCATCGCCGTCCTCGATCTTCACCAGCTGCAACTCCCGGAGCATGGAGTAGGCATTCTGAATCTTGAATGGATGTAGGTACGTGCCTTCCCAGACTGGCGGTGCCGGTCCATTGGCGCGGTAGTCACCAGGCATTAAAGTCCAGCGCTCATTCCGCTCGATCCAGCACGCCTTGTTCTTGCCCTTCTGAACGCGCTCATGGCGGCGCAACACCGTGTTGGCCAAGGCATCGGCCGAAACAGCGGCCTCTGTAGCGTCATCGCTCAGCCGTTCGAGCGGTTCAACCAGCTCTCCGGCAAACACCGACGGCTCGCCGCGCAGGCCCTCGACGGAAGCTCGAAGTTTCGAATTGGAAGGAACGAGCCCTCCCCGCGTCTTCTCCAGGTGGCGCCGCAGTCGGGCATCAGCAAGAACCGTATTGCCCGCGGCTCGCCCACCGTGGTGTACCAAGGACCAGACTACGCCATCGAATGCCTGCTGCAGGCATGACGAGGTCTGCTCGTAGGCATCGGCGGCCGCTGTCAGCGCGGCGATCCGACGATCGACCGGATCCTCGGTCAGCATCGGCTTGATCCCGTTCAGCAACACCTCGCGTTCGATGGACCCGCGCCTTCCCCCCCTGTCCACTGCCGCCTGGTAAATGCTGACATTCTGCACGAACAACTCAAGCATCCGCCGGCGCACTGGATCCAACCGAAGCAGATGGATGAGCATGCCCTTCTCGGCTTTGGCGATGCGATCAGGCCGGAGGTGATCTGCAAGATCGGTCCAGATCTTTTGCGATTTCGTCGGCCAAGCCCGGTCACCGACCGTCGCCGCTGTATGCTTGGCTGCCTCGGCTAGCCAAGCCGACCCCGGGCGATTCGAACCTCGCCCTTCGTCGAGTATGCCGCTCAATCCCTCGTCATCCGACCACGCCAACAGCAGGTCAGTTGCTCTCCGCCCGAGCCGCGCTCCCTCATCGATCAGTTCGAGGTTGCGCGCCAGACGCAGGATCACACCGACCGGACCGTTGACCGCCTGCCCCTTCAGGAAATTCGTGCGCGTCAACGGCTCCTCTGCGCGCCACGCTGCTGTGGCCAGATCCCGCCCGGGCAGCCCCTGTTCGGCGCCCCCATACTCCATGGGGTTGCGCAGGGCCATTTGCACGATGGCCGCTACGCACAGGCGCTCAAATGCCAGACGCGCTTCGAGTCGGCGGTCCTCGCGATCTTGCATCAGGGCTACCGTGCGGTCGGCAACAGCGGCGGCGACCGTAGCGAAGGTGAGTAGCCTGACCCTCCACATGCGGGCCGTCAGCCCCGGCAGGAGCGCATCGGCAAGTCTCTCGGCGTGGGCGAGAGTGCCAAGCGGATCTATGCTTCCGGGCGGATCTTCCGCCAGATCCAGCGGTGTCGGATTTGGCAGCCAAGTCAGTTCATTGGGCACGGACGCCTCCGGACGACGGCTCTTCTAGTGGAGCTAGTCGCAACTACAGCACAGTCGCCCATCGCCATCGCCGGAGCCCTGTACTGACAACTTCAAGCATAGCACCTGCGCAGGCGATGAAGTCGCGCCTAGCGGCTTGCCATCGTGTCGACCGCCCAGACTCCTAGTGGCACTGTGGAGCAAATTCAGCTGTGATCGAAGATGCCAAGTCGGCGCGGTTCTCGACTTCCCCACAGAACTTCCCCACGGAAATTCACGGTGAGAACGCGACACTCAAGATAGGGCCGGAAAATACTGGCGGCCCCGGGCGGACTCGAACCGCCGACCTTCAGTTTAGGAAACTGCTGCTCTATCCAGCTGAGCTACGGGGTCGCGCCAGCCGCTGTATAGCAGGCCGGGACCCGCGGCCCAAGGCCCCGGTACCTAGGAGGTTACCCAGGTTCCGTTGCGCCGGAACGTCCACCAGAAGCCGTTCGAGACGTTCACCTCGGCGAACTCCTCGCTGACGGCCAGGGTGACTCCGGGGTGGAAACCCACTCCATCGCAGACGATGAAGTCGCGATCCTTGGCCAACCTGGCGACCTCGATCAGGTCGGGGGCGAGCGTCTCGAGGTCATCGCCGCAGACGATGGAAAACTCGGACTTCGAGAGCCTCTTGGCGAGCGAAATGTCGCGCTTGACCTCGTCGTAGTAGTGCGAGCCGTCGATATAGATGAAGTCGAAAAGGCCGGACTGGCAGAGATCGAGCACGCGCGAAGCCCGCCCTCGCATCAGCACGAACTCGATGTCGTTGCCGGGACGCGCTTCGGCCTGGAAGATCACGCGGATAGTCGCCGCGAGGGCCGCCTGCGGCAGCTTTTCCATCAGGCGATAGCTCGGGTTCACGCCCTCGTCGCGATCGGAGTCGGTGAGATAGCGCCCCCAGGCGTCGACCAGGAACAGGGATGAGCCGTGCGGCAGCGCGTCGATCCAGATCCGGGTCGATCCGCTGCCGAACCACGTTCCGATTTCGAGCGCCGAGATCGGCCCCGAGAAATTGTCGCGGACGACAGCCCGCATCGCGGGCGCCCGGTCCTGATGGAGCTGGCTCCGGTGCGAGGGGACGAAGTCGAGAAGGGCGCCGCCGTCGGTTCCGGAGGAGGCGGTGTTCGCCAGCATCGCGAACGCCATCGCCATGACGTGCGGCATCGGCCGAGGTTCCGATCCCGGCCCGGCCCTGGAGATCCCATCCATCCAGTCGAGCGCGTCGGCGAGACTGCCCTCGTGCTCGCCCAGCAGGGCCGCCAGCTCGCCTTCCAGGGATCCGAACGTGCGCCGGACTTCATCCATCTGCGTCCGCAGATAGAGCGACTTAAGGAAGCCCAGTATTCGCGTGACGCCCGGACTGCCGGCCGGGGGCGTAGCGGAAGTCGATGACATGACCCACCTTCGAGTACGTGGGTCTCCTCCCTGGGATGAAGTTATCGAATTGCCCCTCTGCTGGGAACTCGCAAGTCGCGCGATCCGGACCGTTCGCAGCGGCTGGAAATCCGCCCGCTCCCGCGCGTAGACTGCGGCCGAACCACCGAAAAGCCGATGAGGGGGAAACGATGGCGAAGCGGAAGGCGCCGGACATGTCCGTGGCCGGGCTCAAGGTCCTGATCAGCGCCGGGGCGGCCGGGATAGGGCGGGTGATCGCGGAGGCATTCGCCGACGGCGGCGCCGAGGTCCAGGTCTGCGACATCGCCAAGGACGCGCTGGCCGATCTCAAGAAGAATCGGCCGGACATCCAGGGGCATGTCTGCAACGTCGCCGATCCGAAGGCGATCGAGAAGTTCTTCGCCAAGGCGACCAAGGGCGGCCTCGATGTCCTGGTCAACAATGCCGGCATCGCCGGCCCGACCGCGCCGATCCACGAGATCTCGCCGAAAGACTGGCACGCGACTGTGGATATCAACCTCAACAGCATGTACCACTTCACGCGGCTTGCCGTGCCGCTGCTGAAGAAGGCCAAGGGCGGGTCGATCATCAACCTGTCGTCGGTCGCTGGTCGCCTGGGATTTCCCCTGCGCACCCCTTACGCGGCGACGAAATGGGCCGTCGTCGGCCTGACCAAGAGCCTCGCCATGGAGCTCGGCCCTCACAAGATCCGCGTGAACGCGATCCAGCCCGGCATCGTCCGCGGTCCGCGCATCGACCGGGTGATAGCAGCACGCGCCAAGGCGAACGCCATCAGCTTCGACGCACAGAAGAAGCTCCTGCTCTCCAAGGTCTCGCTGCGCACCGACGTCACGCCCGATGACATCGCCGCGATGGCGATCTTCCTCGCCTCGTCGGCAGGCGCTCGCATCTCCGGGCAGGCGCTCAGCGTCTGCGGCAATGTCGAGACTCTCGGCTAGACACTCTCAATCTTCAAGAAACGAAGGACTCGTCCCATGGCTGCCAAGCAGCGCAAGGTCATCATCACCTGTGCCGTCACCGGCTCGATCCACACGCCGACCATGTCGCCGCATCTGCCGCTCACCCCGGACGAGGTCGCGAAGGACGCGATCGCGGCCGCGGAGGCTGGCGCCGCGATCCTCCACCTGCACGCGCGCGACGGGAAGGACGGCCGCCCGACGCCGTCGCCGGACGTGTTCATGGAATTCCTGCCGCGCATCAAGCAGGCCTCCAATGCCGTCGTGAACATCACCACCGGCGGCGGCCATGGCATGACCCTGGCCGAGCGCCTGGCGGCGCCGCTCCGCGCCAAGCCGGAGATGTGCTCGCTCAACATGGGCTCGATGAACTTCGGCCTCTTCCCGATGCTCGATCGCTACAAGGAGTTCAAGTACGAGTGGGAGAGGAAGCACCTGGAGAACAGCCGGGACTTCATCTTCCGCAACACCTTCAAGGATATCGAGGAGGTGCTGAAGACCCTCGGCGAGGGCCACGGCGTCAAGTTCGAGTTCGAATGCTACGACGTCGGCCATCTCTACACGCTCGCCCACTTCGTCGAGCGCGGCCTGATCAAGCCGCCGTTCTTCGTGCAGACGATCTTCGGCATCCTGGGCGGCATCGGGCCGGACCTCGAGAACGTCGACCACATGAAGCGCATCGCCGACAAGCTGTTCGGCGAGGACTACTACTGGTCGATCCTGGCCGCCGGCCGCTTCCAGATGCCGTTCCTGACCCACGCCGCGACCATGGGCGCCAATGTCCGCGTCGGCCTGGAGGACTCGCTCTGGCTCGGCAAGGGCCAGCTCGCCAAGTCGAATGCCGACCAGGTCGCCAAGATCCGCCGGATCATCGAGGAGCTGTCGATGGAGATCGCCACCCCCGACGAGGCGCGGAAGATGCTGGACCTCAAGGGCGGCGACGCGGTCGGATTCTGATGTCGGACGGCTCCTGATGCCGATCTCCGGCAAGACGTCGGTCTACGGAATCATCGCCGATCCGATCGGCCATGTCCGTGGACCGACGATCTTCAATCCGCTGTTCGAGAAGCTGGGGATGGACGCGGTGATGGTGCCGTTCCACGTCACCGCGACCTCGCTGTCGCGTGCCGTCGCCGGATTCCGGGCGATCGAGAGCCTGAAGGGCTGGCTCGTCACCAACCCGCACAAGTTCGCGATGTTCCATCTCTGCGACAAGGTCGACGCTTCCGGCACGCGGCTGCAGGCGGTCAACGTCGTCCGCCGCAACTCCGACGACGGACGCCTGATCGGCGGCAACTATGACGGCGCCGGCTTCATCAACGGGCTCCGTCACGACGGCATCGAGCCTCTAGGCAAGGATGTGCTGATGCTGGGTGCCGGCGGCGCAGCCTATGCCATCGCCTTCGCGCTGGCCGAAGCCGGTGTCGGAAGGTTGACGATCGCCAACCGCACGCGTGCGAATGCCGAGATGCTGGCCGCGACGACCCGGAAGTTCTTTCCGAACTTCCAGGTCGAGGTCGAGGATGCCGTCGCCGGCGATCAGGACATGATCGTCAACACGACGTCAGCCGGCCTCAAGCCAGACGATCCGCTGCCGCTGGATATTCACGGCCTGAAGCCGCCGACCGTGGTCGTCGACATCATCATGAATCCGGAGATGACCCGGCTGCTGACGACGGCGAAGGAGCGCGGCTGCCGCATCCATCTCGGCCGGCACATGCTGGATTCGCAGTTTCCGTTGCTCGCCCGTCACCTGGGCGTGCCGATTTCTTAAAGGGGAAAGAGACAGTCATGGCAAAGTTGAAGATCTACGGCATCGCCAAGTCGCGCGCGTTCCGCAACATGTGGGCCGCGGCCGAGGCCGGCGCCCCCTACGAGCAGGTCCAGATCAACTGGGCCGACCAGACCTCGAAGTCCGCCGACTTCCTGAAGATCAACCCGATGGGCCAGGTGCCCGCCATGGAGGACGACGGTCTCGCGCTGACCGAGTCGATGGCGATCAACCTCTACATCGCCAAGAAGTACGGCAAGGGCGGCTTCTACCCCGCCGATCTCGCGGGCGAGGCCAAGGTCTGGCAGTGGACCATGTTCGCCGCGACCTCGGTCGAGCGGTCGATGGGCCTGGTCAGCTACAACCGTTACGTCCTCGCACCCGAGAAGCGCAGCGAGGCGGTCGCGGTCGAGAACCTCGAGGCGCTGAAGCGCCCGCTCGCGGTGCTCGACGCGGCCCTGGCGAAGCAACCCTACCTGCTCGGCCAGACCTTCACGATCGCCGATGTCAACGTGGCGTCGGTGTTCTTCGGTCCTTGGTCCAACAAGCACGATTTCTCGAGCACGCCGAATATCGCCGCCTGGCTCGACCGCTGCTTCGAGCGACCGGCCTTCGTCCAGGCGCGGAAGCTCCGCGACGCGTCCTGATCCGCATGACGAAACAGCGGGCGACGGGTTGAACCAACCCGCCGCCCGCACGTTACTCCTCGATGCCGCGGATCGAGGAGTATGGCCTGATCGGCAACATGATGTCGGCCGCACTCGTCGGGAGCGACGGGTCGATCGACTGGCTGTGCCTCCCGCGATTCGATTCCGCCGCCTGCTTCGCCGCACTTCTGGGTGACCGCGAGAACGGACGCTGGCTGATCGCGCCGCGTCACCAGGATTGCAAGCGCTCCCGCCGCTACATCCCCGACACCGCGATTCTCGAGACTCGCTTCGAGACGGCGGACGGCGTCGTCACCCTGATCGACTTCATGCCGTTCACCGAGGACGAGCGGAAGGCCGACGTCGTCCGCATCGTTCGCGGCGAGAGCGGCGTGGTCGAAATGTCCATGGAGCTCACGCTCCGCTTCAACTACGGGCAGAGCGCGCCCTGGGTTCGTCGGCGCGATTATGGATTGAGCGCGGTCGCGGGACCGGATGCGGTCGAGCTTCACACGCCTGCGCCGCTGATCGGGCGCGACATGCGGACGCTGTCGACCTTCACCGTGCGCGAAGGCGAGAACGTGCCCTTCACCTTGTCGTATCACCCCTCGATCGCGCCGCCGCACTTCGTGCCCGACCGCCTGGAAAGCCTCGACCGCACCACGTCGTGGTGGCGCCAGTGGTGCAAGCGCTGCCGCTTCGCCTCCGAAAACCAGGCGTGGCGCGACGCCGTCATCCGCTCCCTGATCACGCTGAAGCTTCTCATCTTCGGGCCGAGCGGCGGCATCGTAGCGGCGCCGACCTCCTCCCTGCCCGAGGCGATCGGCGGCCACCGAAACTGGGACTACCGGTACTGCTGGCTTCGCGACTCGTCGCTCACCCTCTACGCGCTTCTGAACGCCGGCTATCGCGAAGAGGCCGAGGCGTGGCGCCAGTGGCTGCTCCGCGCCGTCGCCGGCCACCCCCAGCAGCTGCAGATCATGTACGGCATCACCGGCGAGCGATGGCTTCCCGAGAACGAGATCCCGTGGCTGAAAGGATACGAGGGAAGCCGTCCGGTCCGATTGGGCAATGCCGCCATGGACCAGGTGCAGCTCGACGTCTACGGACAGGTGATGGACACGCTGCATGTCGCGCGCGACGCGGATCTCAGTGCCCTCGACGAGGCCTGGAGGCTACAGAAAGTCCTGCTCAAGCATCTCGAGACGATCTGGGACAGGCCGGACCAGGGAATCTGGGAGGTACGCGGGCCGCCACGCGCTTTCACGCATTCCCGCCTGATGTGCTGGGTCGCGTTCGATCGGGCGGTGAAGAGCGCCGAGCAGTTCGGGCTGGACGGGCCGATCGGTCGCTGGCGCGAGACCCGAGACCGCATTCACGCGGACATATGCGAACGCGGCTTCGACCGTAAGCGGAATTCGTTCGTCCAGGCCTTCGGCGGGACGACGCTGGACGCGGCACTTCTGCTGATCCCGCAACTCGGCTTCCTTCCCGCCGAGGATCCGCGCGTCGTCGGCACGGTGGAGGCCGTGGAGCGCGAGCTTCTGAAGGACGGCTTCGTCCGCCGGTATGCGACCGAGCATGTCGACGACGGCGTCGGCGGTGGTGAAGGCGCTTTCCTCGCCTGTTCGTTCTGGCTCGCGGACGCCCAGGTCATGCTGGGACGGATCGACGAAGCGATGGAGATGTTCCAACGCCTTCTCTCGATCCGCAACGACCTGGGGTTGCTGGCGGAGGAGTACGATCCGGTGCTCAAGCGCCAGGTCGGGAACTTCCCTCAGGCGTTTTCACATGTCGGTCTGATCGACACGGCCTACAATCTCATCGACGCTCACGGTCCCGCGCACCAGCGTTCCGCCCGGGAGGCACCGACCAAAACGACCGATCCGGCGATGACGGCTCGCCGCGCGCGACCGCCTAAGGATCGTCCGCCAGGAAGGGCGCCACGTGGCGCCGATGGCAGTCCGCACAGATGCCGTGGCTGATCCGTACGTCCGAAGCGCCGCCGCTGCGATAGTACTCTTCCGGCGCCATCCAGATCGGATCCTCGTCGGCGCTGGACGGCACCGCCGCCTTGGCGCAGTAGGAGCAAAGACGCACGATGGGCTTTGCGCTGCGTTCGGAAGTTCGGGCGCGCAGCGCCTCGAAGTCGAAGAGGTTCATCGGCGGGCGGGACAGCTCATCGAGAACGATCGACTGATAGAGGAGAGCCGCCGCCCCGCTGGCCAACCCGAGAGGTCGGATCGACATCCACAGATCCCGCCTCACGTCGGGCGCGTCGCAGCGGAACTCGAAGGTCACAGCGTCGATCGAGCCTGCCAGCAGGCGAGACATGTACCCGCGATGTACCGATACGACCTCGTCGCCCTCGATGAAATCGAGGAGAGGGCGCCCGACGACCGCCCCGGGATCGGCAATGTGATCGCCACCATTCTCGCTTGCGAATCTCGACCAGTTTCGATGTCCGCAGGCGAGAATGCAGCCATCGCTTCCGACGACGTAGGAGATGCCTTCCATTCCATCGAGAAGCGCCTGGAATGAAAGCCCGGACGGGTTCAGCATGGACGCTGCTCCTCGTGGACGACGGCTCCCGCAATGTACCCCTTTAGAGCCCGATCACCAGGGGCGACGACAGCTGGCGCACGGCCTTCACCACCGCCATGCCGACGATCATCCCGGTCTTGGGATTGCTCTCGGTCGGCAGGATGTCCTCGACGAAGGTGAAGCTGCCGAAGGCGCCCCTGGCGCGTACCTCGATCACATGCGTGGTGATCGTCGGGTCGGCGACGATGATCAGATGCGTCTTGTCGAGACCGGCGCCGGCGAGCGACACCGCCGCCGAGATGTTTACGTTCCGCGGATAGCGCCGGGCGCCTTCGCGCGCCGGACCTTCATACGCGACGAACGGCTCCTTGAGCGCCATCAGGTCGACCATGCCCTCGGCTTCGGTGCCGAGCCAGGCTTCCGGCTGCTTCCTGACCGTCATCACGACCTCGTCGAGCCCCCCGATCGCGGCGCCCGACAGGATGTCGAGCGCGCCGATGCCGGCCGAAGGCAGGATCAGGCGGTGCCTGTTGGCCTTCGCGGTCGCGATCAGCCGCTCGCGCAAGGCATCGTCTGTCAATGCACCGACCGAGGTGATCATCATGTCGGCGTTCTTCAGCGCCCGCTCGGCATGCGCCTGCACCGCCGAATGTCCTGCACCCTCGACATAGGCGTCGACCTCGACCTTGAAGTAGGCCTCGGGGTCGTTGGTGACGAAGAAATCGTGCTTCTCCGTCCGCGGCTTCCGCACCAGCGCCGAAACGATCTTCACGTCCGGCAGCACCCCGGAGGCAATGGCATCCGCCACCTGCTCGCCGATGGCACCCAGGCCCATCAGGCCGATCCTGAACATCTCATCCCCCTTTTGCGCCATGGCGCTCTCGCCAGATCGGCTTGGCCGCTTCCGGCACCTCGGACTTCACGCCCGTCGTGTTGACGAACATCACGCAGAGCGCGTCGGCGCGGTTGACCTGCCCCACACCCAGCTTCCAGGTCCGGTAGACCATCGTGAAGCTGGAGGTGCGGAAGCCGGTCACGCGCGCGCCGATCAGAACCTCGTCGCGGTAGTGCAGCGGCTTGTGATACTCGACCTCGATCTTGGCCAGAACCGGGCCGGCCACGTCGGCCCTGAGTTCGAGCCCGACCTCAGCCATCGCCCGGATGCGCATGTCCTCGTACCACTCGAGATAGCTCGTGTGGTTGACATGCGCATAGGCGTCGACCTCGCTCCACCGCACCTGATGACGCACCAGGAGCGGCCAGTCGCCCTCCACGGCGAAATCGGCCCGGAGGCGGTCGTCGAGCATCAAGGTCATACTGATCCGCATACCGCATCCGGCGAGGCCCGAGAAGCGCGCCCCGACACCCCCGGAACGGCCGGAAACCCGAGCCTTTTCTTGACATCGGGGGCGGCGCCGGCCGACACTTTCCTTAACGAAATCACTCTCAAAAGCAGGCGCTCGTGCCCGACAAGTCGCACTCGGCGGACCTCTACCCCGCGATCGAGCCCTATGAGAGCGGGATGTTCCCGGTCGGGGATGGACATGAGCTCTATTACGAGCTCTGCGGCAATCCCAAGGGCAAGCCGGTCGTGTTCCTGCACGGCGGCCCGGGCAGCGGGTCCGGGCCTGAGCACCGTCGTTTCTTCGATCCCAAGCGCTACCGCATCCTGGTCTTCGATCAGCGCGGTGCCGGCCGATCGACGCCGACCGCCTCGATCGAGAATAACACCACACAGCACCTGGTCCACGACATCGAGAAGCTGCGCGAGATGCTCGGTGTCACGCGCTGGGTGGTCTTCGGCGGTTCCTGGGGATCGACCCTGGCCCTCGCCTATGCCGCGGCGCATCCGGAGGCCTGCGTCGCGCTGGTCCTGCGCGGTATCTGGCTCTGCCGCAAGTCGGACATGCAGTGGTGGCTTTACGGCGTCCGCTCGATCTTCACCGAGTTCTGGGAGGACTTCGCCAACTACCTGCCCGAGGCCGAGCGCGGCGACCTCCTGGAGAACTACTTCAAGCTCCTGGTCCATCCAGACCCCAAGGTCCACATGCCCGCGGCGGCGAACTGGAAGACATACGAATCCCGCATCGCGGCCCTGATCCCGAAGGCGGGGGCTGAGAAATCGCAGAGTCCGCGCACGCTGGCGATGTCGCGCATCGAGGCGCATTACATGCGGAATGGCGTGTTCCTCGACGAGGGCGCGCTGATCAGGTCGGTGCCGCGCTTCCGCCACGTGCCCGGCATCATCGTCCACGGCCGCTACGACGTGATCTGCCCGGCCGAAGGTGCCGTGGCGCTGCATCGCGCCTGGCCCGAGGCCGATTTCGTCATTGTCCCCGATGCCGGCCACTCGGCGATGGAGCCGGGTATCCGCGCAGCCCTCGTCGCCGCGACCGACCGTTACGCCGATCTAGACTGAAGAATCAGGATCCGAAGAAGCAAGAGCTGAGAGGAAGATCCATGCTCGCACGTTGGCTGGCCCTTGCCGCCCTCATCGCCGTAGCGCCGGCTTCGGCCCAGGAGCTGAAGGTCGGCATCGGCGCGATGGCGCGCTCGATGGACCCGCATTTCACCAATTCGGGCCCCGACGTGGCGAACATGCTCCACGTCTTCGACAAGCTGATCCTCCAGGACGAGAAGCAGGGCCTGGTCCCAGGCCTCGCCACCTCCTGGAAGGCGGTCGACGACACGACCTGGGAAGTGAAGCTGCGCGAGGGCGTCACCTGGCATGACGGCTCGCCCTTCACGGCAGAGGACGTCGCCTTCACCGTGAAGCGCGCGGTCGACGTGCCGAAGTCGGGCTCGCCCTTCGCGCTCTACGTCAGCACCATCAAGGCGGTCGAGATCAAGGGGCCGCACCTGGTTCACCTGAAGACCGAGGCGCCGGCACCGCTCTTGCCCTGGGACATCTCGACCTTCGGCATCATCTCGAAGAAGCATGGCGAGGCGGCGGCGACCGAGGACTACAACTCCGGCAAGGCCGCGATCGGTACCGGCCCCTACAAGCTGGTCTCGTTCTCGCCGAACGAGAAGATCGTCTTCACGCGCAACGACGCCTATTGGGGCAAGAAGGAGCCCTGGACCAAGGTCACCTTCTCGCTGATCGCCAACCAGGCATCCCGCACCGCGGCCCTGCTGGCCGGCGACGTCGACGCGATCGACACGGTTGCGACCCAGGACATCCCGCGCATCAAGTCGACTGCCGGCTTGGCGATCGCGCCGTCGCTGTCGAACCGCGTGATCTACCTGATCATGGATAGCCATCGCGACGTCGCCGAGCACGTACGCGACAACGACGGCAAGCCGATGACCAAGAACCCGCTCAAGGACGCGCGCGTCCGCCAGGCGCTGATGCTCTCGGTCAGCCGCGAGGCGCTGGTCGAGCGCATCATGGAAGGCGAAGGCGTGCCGACGGGCCAGCTGGTGCCGAACGGCATGTTCGGCCACGACCCGAACCTGAAGACGCCGACGCAGAACATCGACCAGGCCAAGAAGCTGCTGGCCGACGCGGGATACCCGAAAGGCTTCCAGCTGACCCTGCACGGCTCCAACGGCCGCTATCTCAACGACGCCAAGATCACCCAGGCGTTGGGTCAGATGTTCGTCCGCGCCGGTATCAACACCACGGTCGAGACGCTGCCGCGCGCCGTCTACGGCACCCGCGGCAACGACTTCGGCTTCTCGGTCGGCCTTTTCGGGTGGGGCACCGACACGGGCGAGGCCGCCTCGCCGCTCAAGTCGCTGATCATGACCAAGGACGCGACCGGGGCCGGCGCCTCCAACCGTGGCCGCTACTCGAACCCGAAGATCGACGCGGTGATCGTCGAGGCGCTCCGAACCATCGACGACAAGAAGCGGGAGGCCCTGCTGCAGCAGGCCACCCGCATGGCGATGGAAGACGCCGCGATCATCCCGCTCTACTTCCAGGTCAACACCTGGGCGACGCGCGGCCCGATCGTCTGGACGCCGCGCACCGATGAATTCACGCTTGCCATGTCCGCGAGGCCGAAATGACCGCCGATAGCTCTCCCGCCAAGTTCACCCTCGCCGACGCCCGGGCGCAGTTCCCGGGCGCCGACAAGTGGGTCTACGCCAACGTCGCCTCCAAGGGCATCATTTCGCAGGCGAGCCGCGACGCGATCGACTCCGTCGCCGACGCCCAGATGAACGGCGACGAGATCAAGGAAGAGTACGGCGGCTCGCTCGCGCGCGTCCGTGCGAACTTCGCCAGGCTGATCGGCGCCAAGAGCCACGAGGTCGCGGTCACCAAGAACGTTTCCGAGGGCCTGAACGCGATCGGCTCGGCGATGGACTGGAATAAGGGCGACAACGTCGTCATCTGCACCGAGCTCGAGCATCCGAACAACGTCTATCTGTGGATGAACCTCGCCGAGAAGCACGGCATCGAGGTCCGCGGCGTCAAGTCGAAGGACGGCATGATCGACGCCGGCACCATCGCCGGCTCCGTCGACGCCCGCACCCGCGTCGTCTCGGTCTCGACCGTCACCTTCACGCCGGGCTACCGCACCGACGTCGCCTCGATCGCCAAGGCCGCCCACAAGGTCGGAGCACTGATGCTGGTCGACGCCGTGCAGTCGGCCGGCGTGCTCGCGATCGACGTCGAGAAGCTCGGCATCGACGCGCTGGCGACCTCGACCAGCAAGGGCCTGCTCGGCGTCATGGGCCTCGGCATGCTCTATGTCAGCGACCGCTGGGTCGAGAAGCTCAGGCCGGCGTGGGTCGCGCGCTTCAGCGTCGTCACCGGCAAGCACGAGTCCGACCTCGGCGACGGCGTGCTGCGCCTGCAGCCCGACGCGCGGCGCTTCGAGATCGGCAACTACAACTGGATCGGCATCGCCGCGCTCGACGCCTCGCTCGACCTGCTGCTGGGCATCGGGCCGGACAAGATCGAGAACCATGTGATGACGCTGTCGAACCGGCTCGCCGGCGGCCTGCAGCAGCTGGGCTATCCGGTCTGCCGCCCGACCGACGATTGGGCGCGGAGTCACATCGTCACCATCGGCACGCTCGGCGCCGGCGATGCCTACACCTCCGACGACGACCGGCTGAACAAGTTCTCGGCCGCGCTCAAGAAGGCGGACGTCAAGTTCACCGTCCGCCGCGGCCTCGTCCGTTTCGGCCTGCACCTCTACAACAACGAGGCCGACGTCGACAAGATCCTCGAGGTGGCCCGCACGGCCGCCAGCTGACGCGTGGACGACCTCAAAGGCCTTCTCGTCGTCACGCTGGAACAGGCGGTCGCCGCCCCGTACTGCTCGGGGCGGCTCGCCGATTCCGGCGCCCGCGTCATCAAGATCGAGCGTCCCGAAGGCGACTTCGCGCGCCGCTACGACAAGGCGGCGAAGGGCGAGTCCGCCTATTTCGTCTGGCTCAACCGGGGGAAGGAATCGCTGACCCTCGACATCAAGAAGGACGAGGACCGGGCCCTGCTTGCCCGTATCCTGGCGAAGGCCGACGTCTTCATCCAGAACCTGGTACCGGGAGCGGCCGAACGCGCGGGCTTCGGCTCCGAGGCGCTGAGGCAGAAGAACCGGCGACTGATCACCGTCGACATCACGGGCTACGGTGAGGACGGACCCTACGCCGACATGAAGGCGTATGACCTTCTGGTTCAGGCCGAGAGCGGGCTCTGCTCGATCAACGGCGGGCCGGAGGCGCCGGCCCGGGTCGGCGTCAGCGTCTGCGACATCGCCGCCGGCATGGCGGCGCACGCGGCCGTGCTGCAGGCGCTCTATGCCCGCGAGCGAACCGGCGAGGGCCGCGGCATCAAGACCTCGCTGTTCGCCGGCATGGCCGACTGGATGACGGTGCCCTACCTCCATCACGTCTATGGCGGCAAGGCACCGGAGCGGAGCGGCCTCGACCATCCCTCGATCGCGCCCTACGGGCCCTATAGCTGCGCCGACGGCGCGGTGCTGGTCTCGATCCAGAACGAGCGCGAATGGGTGAGCCTCTGCGCCAACGTGCTGCAGGCGCCCGGCCTCGCGACCGAGCCGGACTATGCCGACAACCTGGTCCGGGTGAGGAATCGCGAGCGGCTCAAGGAACGCATGGAGGCGATCCTGACCAGGCTGCCCCGCGCCGAGGTCGAGCGGCGGCTGAAATCGGCGCAGGTCGCCTATGGCGGCCTCAACACCGTCGCCGACTTCTCCAGGCATCCGCAGCTCCGGAAGCTCCCGGTCCGGACGCCGTCCGGCGAGATCGACCTGATCGCCCCGCCGGTCGCCTTTGCCGGCGACGACCTCAGGCTCCGGCCGATCCCGAATATCGGCGAGCACAATGAGGCGATCCGCCGGGAATTCGCCGCGTGAGAACGCCGTGACGGGCCGGCCGGAATTCAGCCGGGTCGTGCCGATGATCGTCGCCACGGCCTTCTTCATGCAGAACCTGGACTCGACCGTGATCGCCACCGCCCTGCCGGCGATCGGCCGGTCGCTCGGCGAGGACCCGCTCCGCCTCAATCTCGCGATCAGTTCCTACCTGCTGGCGCTGGCCGTCTTCGTGCCCTTGAGCGGCTGGGCCGCGGACCGCTTCGGCGCACGCACGGTGTTCCGCTTCGCCATCTTCGGCTTCATGGTCGGCTCGATCGCCTGCGCCTTCTCGGAATCCCTGACCCATCTCGTCATCGGGCGGATCCTGCAGGGCGCCGGCGGATCGATGATGATCCCGGTCGGCCGCCTCGTTCTGCTTCGGAACGTGCCGAAGGCGGCGCTCGTCAGCGCCATGGCCTACCTGACGATCCCGTCGCTGATGGGACCGTTGATCGGGCCGCCGCTCGGAGGATTCATCGCCACCTACTTCACCTGGCACTGGATCTTCCTGATCAACATCCCGATCGGAATCGTCGGCATCGTGCTGGTGACGCTGCTGATTCCGGAGATCCGCGAGCCGCATCCGGGTCAACTCGACCTCGCCGGCTTCATGCTGACGTCGCTCGCGCTCGCAGGCCTCGTTTTCGGCCTGGAGACCATCGGCCGCGGCGCGGTGGACGACTGGGTGACGATCGCGCTGATCGCCGCCGGAACCGTCGCGGCCCTGGCCTACATGCGGCACGCGCGACAGACCCCGACGCCCATCATCGATCTCCGCCTGTTCGCGATCTCGACCTATCGGGCGGCGGTCGTCGGCGGCTTCTTCTTCCGCGCAGGAATTGGCGCGCTGCCGTTCCTGCTGCCGATGATGCTGCAGGTCGGGTTCGGGCTCTCGGCGCTTTCTTCCGGCCTGATCACCTTCGCCGCCGCCGCCGGCGCCCTGACGATGAAGTTCACCGCCGGACCCTTCATCCGCGCACTCGGCTTTCGGCGGGTCCTGGTATGGAACGTCGTCGTCTCCAGTGGCTTCCTGCTGGTCAACGGCTTCTTCCAGACCACGACGCCGCATTGGATCATCTTCATGGTGCTGCTGGTCGGCGGGTTCTTCCGCTCGCTCCAGTTCACCGCGATGCAGGCATTGAGTTTCGCCGACGTGCCCCATGAACGGATGAGCCGCGCGACCAGCCTCGGCAGCATGATGCAGCAGCTGGCGCAAAGCGTCGGCGTCGCCTTCGGCGCGATGGTTCTCCATCTCACCATCGTCCTCAACGGCACCGGCAAGGTCGGGGCTTCCGACTTCCTTCCCGCCTTCGCCGGAATCGCACTCGTGTCGCTCGCGTCGATCCTGTTCTTCCTTCCGCTCGCCCACGACGCCGGCGCCGAGGTCAGCGGTCATCGCCTGAACCCACCCGCAGAACGGGAAAAAGCCGCGGACTGAGCGCGTTCCGCTGCATTCCGCCTGCTATTGCAAGGGACGAAACGCGGGCGCAGACTTTCCTATGGGAAACGTCTTAATGGGGAGACTTGCATGACGAGATTCGGAGGACGCGTCGCCTGCGTGATGGGCGCGGTCGCGGTGGCGGCGCTGATGGCGCCGGCGCCGGCGGACGCGCAGAAGGTGTTGAAGGTGGTCCCGCAGGCGGATGTCCGCGTGCTCGATCCCTTCGTCAACAACTCGGGCATCACGACCGAGTTCGCCTACATGGCCTATGACGTGCTGCTCGCCGTCGACAAGGACGAGCGCCCGCAGCCGCAGATGGCCGAGAGCTTCAACGTCAGCGCCGACGGCCTGACCTACACCTTCAAGCTGCGTCCGGGCCTCGTGTTCTCCGACGGCCAGCCGGTCAAGTCCGCCGACGTCATCGCCTCGCTCAAGCGCTGGGCCGGCCGCGACATCAGCGGCAAGAAGATGATCGACCTCGGCATGACGCTGGCGGCGGTCGACGACCTCACCTTCACGCTCAAGCTGCGCGAGCCCTTCGGCCTCACGCTGGATTCGCTGTCGAAGACCGTGTCGATGCCGACCTTCGTCATGCGCGAGAAGGATGCCAACGTCGACGTCAACACCGCGGTCACCGAGACCGTCGGCTCCGGCCCCTACCTGTTCAAGAAGGACGAATGGGTCCCGGGCGGCAAGGTGGTGTTCACCAAGAGCCCGACCTACAAGCCGCGCTCCGAGCCCGCCAACTTCTACGCCGGCGGCAAGCTCGCGAAGATCGAGCGGGTCGAGTGGATCATCATCCCCGACACCACCACGGCGGCCAACGCCCTGATGTCGGGCGAGGTCGACTTCTTCGAGTCGCCCCCGGGCGACTTGATACCGATGCTGAAGAAGAACAAGGACATCACCGTCGCCATCCACAACAAGTCCGGCTTCGGCGCCTTCCTCCGTCCGAACTTCATCATCCCGCCGTTCGACAACATGAAGACCCGGCAGGCGCTGCTCTACGCGCTGAACCAGGAAGACTACATGGCCTCCGCCATCGGTGGCGACCCGTCCTACTACCGTACGTGCAACGCCTGGCTGGTCTGCGGCACGCTCTATGCGAGCGAAGCCGGCACCGAAGGGTTCAAGAAGCCGAACATCGAGAAGGCCAAGGCGCTGCTCAAGGAAGGCGGCTACACGAACCAGAAGGTCGTAATCCTGCAGCCGTCCGACTTCAAGGTCATCCGCGACCTGACCGAGGTGACGATCCAGCGGCTCCGCGAGATCGGCATGAACGTCGAGGTCGAGTCGATCGACTGGGGCCAGCTGCTGCTGCGCCGCGCCAAGCAGGACCCGATCGGCCAGGGCGGCTGGAGCATGTACCACTCCTACTCGACCGGCTACGAGCTCGGCCCGCCCGTCGGCAACTTCAACCTCTCGGGCCTCTGCGAGCGCAAGAGCTGGTTCGGCTGGCCCTGCGACCCGGAGATCGAGAAGCTGAAGGACGAGTTCACCAAGGAGCCGGATCTCGCCAAGCGCAAGGCGATCGCCGAGAAGATCCAGCTCCGCGCCGTCGAGTTCGTGCACTACGTGCCGCTGGGACAGTTCTTCCAGCCGGTCGCCTATCGCTCGAACCTCAAGGGCGTGATGGAAGTGCCGTGGGCGGTCTACTGGAACGCCGAGAAGAACTGAGCTTCGTCGCTTAGTTTCCGGACGTCGGATCGAGCGGGCCCAAAGCCCGCTCGATCTCTTTTGGGATCAAGGGTACTGGGTGTCCGGATCGAGCGGATAGAACCGCCGCTCGAGGCGCGTATAGGGCATGCGCTCGACGTTCGACGAGCAGACGCCAGGCGTATCCACGTAGACATGCCCCTCGGCCATCTTCCCGAAGATGCCGCTCCAGGCGCTGGCGCATTTCGCCGTCACCATCTTTGCGCGCTCGGGTTCGACGCCGGGGATGCGCAGATGCAGCGTGTCGAAGGGGATCGCGCGCTCGCTGGTGAGGATCACCTTCACGCCGCCGGTATCGACGGTGGCAACCAGGCCCAGGTCCGCGGGCTGCCCCGTCATCCAGGTCGAGTCGCGGCGATAGCTGACGGCCTGAGTGAAGGTCACGGTGCCTTCGATCTCGACCGGCTCGCCGTGAAGCGCCAGCGTGTTGCCGCCGACCTTGCCCTTGAAGCGATTGCCGACGCCGGCCGCCGCAGCGGCCTTGGCCGCGGCCGGATCCCAGATCACGGTCGCGGCCTCGCGCGCGCGGCCTTCCAGCAGCGCCCGAAGCAGATGCGTGCCGTCGCCGGGCGCGCCGCCGCCGATGTTGTCTGCCGGCTCGACCAGGAAGATCGGCCCGGCATTGGCGGCGATCGCACGGCGCACCGCCTCGTCCGGCAGCACCAGATCCGGCTTGAACTGGGCGCGCCGCGACCAGACGGACTCGGCCAGGCGATCGGCCGCGGCTTCGGCTTCCGCCTTCTCGCCATATGTGAGGATCGCCATGCCAAGCTGGGGCACGTCGCAATAGGCGAAGGCGCCGATCACGGAGGCCGTCGCGATGCCCTTGCCGCGCTCGACCTCGGCGAGGTCCGCCATGATCTCGCGCATCGGGCTCTCGTGCGTCGGCTGGCGCTGCGGCACGGTGATGATCGGCAGCTTCCGGAAGACCTTGTGCGGCTTCTTCCCGCTCTCGATCAGCCTAGAGATGATCCGGGCCGCGTCCTCGCCCCGCGCGCCCATGTCGACGTGCGGGAGCGTCTTGTAGGCAATCAGGACGTCGGCCGGTTCGACCAGAGCGCTCTCGACGTTGGCATGAAAGTCGATGGTACAGACCAGCGGCAGATCGGGCCCGATCATGTCGCGCACGGCTTGAACCACATAGGCATCGGCCTGATCTATGCCCTCGGCGACCATCGCGCCGTGAAGCGCCAGCAGGACACCGTCGAGCTTTCCGGCCGCCTCGATGTCGGCCTTGAGGCGCGCGAGCAGCAGGTCGATCACCTCGCGGCTGACCATGCCGGATGGCGCCGCGCCGATATAGATCGATGGGATCAGCTCGAGGCCGGCCTCGGGTGCAGCCGCGATCATGCCCCCGATCTCGGTGTTGGTGCCTTTCGAGCCCGAGATCACCGCGTCGCCTTCGAGGTAGAGATAGCGGCGGAAGGCGTCCAGGTCGGTCTTGACCGGCGAGAAGCTGTTGGTCTCGTGCCAGATGCCGCCGACCAGGACGCGCTTTGCCATCGGTTACTTCCCCTTGCCCTTGATCGCTTCGAGGCCGGCCTTGTAGGCGCCGGCGATCAGCATGGTGTCGGTCGAGTACATCACCATGCGGAAGCCTTTCTTCATCCAGGCCTTCGCGGCCTCGGGCGTCGCGACCAGGCAGACTCCCGGCTTCTTATGGCGTTTGCAGGCGGCGATCACCTTGTCGACCGCAGCCGAGAACTTCGGGTGCGTGTAGTTGCCGGGAACGCCGAGCGAGACCGAGAGGTCCATATGGCCGACGAAGGCGGCGTCGATGCCCGGGACCGAGATGATCTCCTCGATGTTCTCGACGCCCTTCGCCGTCTCGATCTTCGGGATGATCATGTTGCGCTTGTCGGCGGCCTTGATGCGCTTGTCGAGGCCGCCGAGGGAGTAGTCGTCCTGGGCGATGCCGAAGGCGACGCCGCGCTTCCCCTTCGGCGGGTAATGCGTGATCGCCGCGATCTTCTCCGCCTGCTCGCGGGTCTCGACCACCGGGATCATCAGGCCCATGGCGCCGCAATCGAGCGGCAGTTGCATCATCACCGGGTCCTGCGAGGCGACGTTGACCATCGGCACGATCTTGAGGCCGCGGCACATGGCCATCTGGTCCTTGATCTTGCCGATGTCGAAGCAGGCGGCCTCCATGTCGTACATGATGAAGTCGGCGCCGGCGTTCTCGAAGATCTTCGCCAGGCCCGGACCGGCAAGGTCCAGGATCATCGTTCCGAACTGCGCCTCGCCGTGCGCCAGCTTCGCCTTGACCGGATTGGGACGCATGTTTCCTCGCTGAAATGACCGGCGGGCATCCTAGCGTCCGGCCGAGCCCGCGGGCTAGGATGCGTTCACAATACGAAACCGGAGGAATGATGCTCGAGCAGTTCTCGCTCAAGGGGAAGGTCGCGCTGGTCACCGGCTCGTCGCGCGGCCTGGGATGGGCGATCGCCCAGGCGCTGGCCGGCGCCGGCGCCCATATCGTGCTGAACGGCCGCGATGCCGGCCGCGTCGGTCCCCGCGTCGAGGAGGCGAAGAAGAACGGCTGGAGCGCCTCCACCTCGATCTTCGACGTGACCGACGGACCGGCCGTCGCCGACGGCATCGCGAGAATCGAGAAGGACCAGGGCCACCTGGACGTGCTGGTCAACAACGCCGGCATCGTGATCCGGAAGCCGACGCTGGAGACCTCCGACCAGGACTGGCAGACGGTCATCGATTCCGACCTCACCGCCTGCTTCCGGCTGTCGCGCGAGGCCGCCCGCGGCATGGTGAAGCGCAAGTGGGGGAGGATCATCATGATCTCCTCGGTCATGGGCACGATCGCCAGGCCCACCATCGCCTCCTACGTGGCCTCCAAGGCCGGCCTGCACGGTCTCACCCGGGCGCTCGGCGTCGAGCTCGGGCCGATGGGCGTCAACGTCAACTGCATCGGGCCCGGCTTCTATCCGACCGAAGCCAACGACGTGGTCCGCAACAACAAGCAGTTCTACGACTGGGTCTGCGGCCGCTCGCCGCTCGGGCGCTGGGGCGACCCGAAGGAGCTGGGCGGCGCGGCGATCTACTTCGCCTCCGAGGCTTCTTCCTTCTGCAACGGCCAGGTCCTGACCATCGACGGTGGCATGATCGCCGCCCTCTAGAGGAACCGCCTTTTCGTCCCCACCTTCTTAGGGCGTGACGAAAGACCGTCCCGATCCCGAAAGCAGAGAGGCCGCATTGGCGCGCTATCGCGTCTATGCCGGCCTTCTGCTGCTGGCCGCCGCCGGGATCTGGGTCGCGACGCATTTCGTGGCCTTGCCGGTTGTCGTGCTCGGCTACATCCGGGCGGCGGCGGAGGCGGCGATGGTCGGCGGCATCGCCGACTGGTTCGCCGTCACCGCTCTCTTCCGCCACCCGCTGGGATTACCGATCCCGCATACGCGACTGATCCCCCGAAACCAGGCGCGCATCGCCGACGGCGTCGCCACCTACATCGACCGCGAGTTCCTGCAGCACGACGTCCTCGTCACGCGCCTGCGCCGGTTCGACATCGCCGAGCGGCTCAGCCGACTTCTCGACAGCGAGGAGACCCGCAAGAAGCTGATCGACGGGCTGATGCGCTTCCTTCCCCGCGTGCTGGACGAGCGCGCCAATCCCGGCGTCCTGGAAGCAGTGGCGACCGCGATCCGTTCCGGCCTCGCCAACGGCGACATAAGGCCGACGGTCGCACGCCTGGTCCGGCACGCGATCGAGCATCCGGACTTTGGCCGCCTGCTCGACGACGTCCTGGACAAGGCGATCGAGTGGCTTGAGGAGAACCGCGAGGAAATACGCGAACGGGTCGGCGCCCGCAGCTACTGGTTCGTGCCGCGCTTCGTCGACCGCAAGATCGCCGACAAGACCGTGGGCGGCCTCAACGAGCTTCTGGAAGCGCTCGAAGACCGCGACTCGTCGGAACGTGCCGAGCTCGACCGCTGGCTGAAGACCCTGCCCGCCTCGATCGCGGAGCCGGGCGGCGGCTTCGAGCTGCTGCCAGAGGTGATCCGAAAGATCCTCGACCACGAGGAGACCTCACGCATCGTCGCCGGCGCGCTGACGACCATCAAGAACACGATGCTCACCGACCTCCAGGATCCGAACTCGAAGATCCGTGCCGCCTTCGACACGGTCGCTAAATCTCTGGCCGATCAGCTCGACAGCCTGGCGCTCCGTCGCGACATCAACATGGCGGTGGAAGCCTTCTTCGCGGAGAACGTCCCGGCTTGGCGCGACGAGGTCAGAAGCTTCATCGTCGAGATCCTCGGCCGCCAGCAGCCCGAGGAGTTCGCCCGGCGCATCGAACTCCAGGTCGGCAAAGACCTGCAGTTCATCCGGATCAACGGCACCATCTTCGGCGCTCTCGTCGGTGCCGCGATCCACTTCGCCAATCGGCTGTTCGGCGCCTAGGACTGGGTCAGCAAGCGGTCTGACGCCGCCTCGATCCGCTCCTCGATCAGCCGCTGCGCTTCCGCGCGCTTGAGTCCGGCCGGGATCGGCTCGAGGAACTCGAGCGTGATCGTCCCCGGCTTCTTGAGAAAGCTGCGCCGCGCCCAGAAGCGGCCGGAGTCGAGCGCCGCTGGGACAATGGCCGTATTCAGATGCGTGTAGAGGCCCACCGCGCCGGGTTGATACGGCATCTTCGCGCCGGGCGCCACGCGCGTCCCTTGCGGGAAGATGACGATCTGGCGCCCTTCGGCCAGCTTTCTCTCCGCGCTGGCGATGGTCTTGCGCATGGTCGACGCGCCGCCCTTGCGATCGATCGCGATCATGCCGGCCTTGAGCAGGCACCAGCCGAAAAGCGGGACCGACAGAAGCTCCCGCTTGAGAATGTAGACGGGGGAGTCGAACACCGCGAAGAACGCGATGGTGTCCCAGGCCGACTGGTGCTTGCAGGCGACGACGATGCCGCCTTCCGGCACCTTCTCGCGACCGACGACCCGATAGCCGAGTCCGCAGATCGTCCGGAGCAGGAACAGAATGCTTCGCGACCATCCGCGCGCGTACGCGACCATCGCGCGCTCCGGCATCGCCATGACCGGCAATGCGCAGACGACCACGATCGTGGTCCATCCGAAAAAGGCGAGGTTGAAGATCGCCGATCGAATCCAGATCACGAGGGAGCCTCCACCGGCGGACGCGATCCGATCAGGTCGGCGAGACCGAAGCGAAGCCGTGCCAGCATGTATTTGTGATACTCGATCACGACGAGAGCGGCCGATCCCGGCCAACGCCACCACTCGTCGCGCTTGAAGTTCTCGGGGAACACCGGATGCGCGACGATGCGCGCTTCAGGCAGTGCGTGGCGGAATTCGGCCAGGCTCCTCGGCATGTGATACGTCGCCGTGACCAGCACCAGGGACGTGAAGCCCTCGCGTTGCATCCAGCGCGCTGCTTCGCCGGCATTGCCGACGGTGTCGGTCGCTTCATAGCCGAGGGTGAGGCAGCATTCGGCGAGCACCTGGAGGCGGATGTCGGCGCCCGCTATCTCGGCCTTCACCACGTCGGGATGAACGCCGGAGACCAGCAGCTTCTTGGCGTCGCCGCGCGCCAGGATCTCGAGCCCCGCGGCAAGCCTCCGGCTGCCCCCGGTCAGCACCACGACCGCGTCCGCCGAAACCGGCTCTTCTGCCGTACTCATCGGCATCTCGCCCGCAAACCACGCAAGGCCGCCTGCCCAGGCGCCCATCGCCAGGACGGCCGCGACGATGCCCGGCCAGCGCCGCCTGCCCTCCTCCCGCTGTCTGAAGCTCAGCCTCACGGCATCCGCTTGAGTTGACGATGGACGGTGGCGAGCGCCGCAAGCAACGCGAAGAGCGCCGCCGCGATCGGCACCGCCGCGATCATGCTCCAGGCGACCATGCCCAGCTTGACCTCGGGCAGGGGCAGCGGCCCGAGCGCCCCGCGGCCTTCGGCAAGCGCTGCGATCAGCGACACGGCGGCGGCGAGTCCGATGACCCCGCCCTTCAAGGTCGCGCGAAAGGCATGCCCGGCGAACTGCCGGGCGATGTAGGCGTCGCGCGCGCCGATGAGATGCAACACCTCGACGACGTCGCTATGGATCGCAAGGCCCGTCCTGACCGCGAACCCGACGGCGGCGGCGGAGAGCACGGCGATTAGCGCAACGACCGTCAGGGCGACAGCCTCGACCGCGCGCACGACCGCGCCGACCCCGGCGAGCCAGAGAGCGTGATCGTCGATCTTCGCGCCGGGAACCGACTCGGCCAGCTGCTCGCCGAGCGTACCAAAGTCGATCCGGGCGTCTTCCGCGAGATGCACTTCGATGAGCGCCGGCAGCGGCAGCTCGGCCACATGCGCGCCGACGCCGAGCCATGGCTCGACCAGGCGCTCGAGCCTGGAGCGCGGTACGAGTGCGGCATCGACCACGCCGGAGGTCGCCTTCAGAAGCGCGAGCGCCGTCTTCTCGCGCTCCGCAGCCGAGGCGCCGGCGCGCGGCGGCACCTCGACGGTGAGCGATCCGGCGAGATCCTGCTGCCAACGCGCCGCGACAGTTTGCGCCAGCAAGGCGCCGGCGAGCGCGATCGCCGCCAGGAAGACCATGGCGCCGGCGACCCATGGCAGGAACTTCGCCGAGTCGTCGCCGGCCAGCGGCAGCTCGCGATCCCGGGTCGAGGCGGCCCTAGCCACTGGCCCGCGCCTTCGCCGGACGAGGCCGACCGGGGATCCGGTAGAGCTTGCCGGATTCGAGATGGAGCTGCGGATGAGGGAACCGGGCGACTAGCCCGTCGTTGTGGGTGGCGATCACCACCGTGGTCCCCATCTTGTTGAGTTCCTCGAACAGGTACATCAGCCGCATGGCGATCTTGTCGTCGACGTTGCCCGTGGGCTCGTCGGCGAGCAGCAGGCTCGGCCTGCCGATCACGGCGCGCGCGATCGCGACCCGCTGCTGCTGGCCGCCCGAAAGCGTCGACGGCAGGTCGTCGAGGTGCTCGGCGAGACCGACCCAGGCGAGGAGTTCGGCCACGTGGTCGCGGATCTGGGACTCCCTGGCGCCGGCGACCCGGAGCGGCAGCGCCACATTGTCGAGGGCCGAAAGATGACCGATCAGCCTGAAGTCCTGGAAGACGACGCCGATGCGGCGGCGCAGCGCCGGGAGCTCGCGACGCTCGATCGCCGCCACGTCGCGGTCGAACAGCTCGATCCGGCCGCTGACGGGCTTGAGCGCCAGGTAGAGGAGCCTGAGCAGCGTGGACTTGCCGGCGCCGGAGGGACCGGTGAGGAAATGAAAGGATCCCGGGGCCAGGTCGAAGGTGAGGCCGGAGAGCACGTCGGGCCCTCGGGCATATCGCGCGGCCACGTCCTCGAAGCGTACCAACCCGCCCGTCCCTTCCGTCCGCGGCCCCGCCTTCGCAGGAGGACCGCCTTCGGCAACATCGCACGGGCGGCAAAGGCCCGTAAAGTCGCCCTTCCCGGCCCGCAAGCGCCTGCCGCGCCTTGCAAAATGCCGTCGGCGCACCCTATAGATGGGCGGTCGCCCGGCGCCATCCGCCAACGGGAGCCCGACCCGGCTTTGATTCTCACCTGTCCCGCCTGCGGCAAACGCTATCTCGTTCCGTCGAGCGCGCTCGGATCGGCCGGCCGTCGGGTCCGCTGCGCCGCATGCGGCGAGACGTGGTTCCAGGACTCCCCGCCGCCCGATGCGGAGGCGCAGGTCGAGTCTCCTTTCGACGATCCGGTCATCGATCCGCCGCCCGAGGATATCGAGCCGCCGCCGCTTCGCGCCGGATCTAACCTTCCGGCCCTGCGCCGGCGGCCGGAAAAGAAGAAGTTCCCGGTCGGCTGGGTCCTGCTCGGCCTCTTCATCGTCGCCGTCGTCGGCGTCGGCGTGCTGGGACGGAACACGATCGTCGGGGTCTGGCCGCCCTCGGCCAGGCTCTACGAGATGGTCGGCCTGCCGGTGCCGGTCCCTGGCGCGGGCCTCGTCCTGCACGACGTGGCGACCGAGCGGATGACCCAGGGCGGCGTCCCCGTGCTGGTGGTGACCGGCACGCTCGCGAACCCGACCCAGGAAGTGAAGAACGTGCCGAGGCTCCGCGTCAGCCTGCGCGATGCGCAGCGCCGCGAGGTTCAGAGCTGGGTCTTCTCCGCCGACACCTCGAAGCTGGTGCCGGGCGAGTTCGTGAAGTTCGGCAGCGAGTTCGCGAACCCGTCGACCGAAGCGGTCGACCTGACCTTGACCTTCACCAACAGCGACTAGCTCGACCCGCCGCTAGAAGCGGCGGAGCAGGCGGTCGATGTAGTCGCGCTCGATCTGCGGGCGGGTCGGCTCGGAGGCGCGGCGGCGGAGTTCGTCGAAGATCTCGCGCGAGCGCTGGATGTCGGCCTCTTCCGGGATCTCGACATGGCCGCGGTTCATGCCGCCCGAATTCCGGGTCGGCCTTCCCAGCGGATCGCGGCCCTGGCGATCGGCCTGCGGGCGCGGCTGACCCGGTGCCGGCTCGCCCATGCCTTCGCCCTCGCCCGGATCCTGGCCTTCCATCTGGCGCGCCATCTGCTCGGCCATCTCCTGCGCGCCCTGCTGCAGCTGCTCCAGGGCGTCGGACTGCGGGCCCACGGCGTCGCCCCAGCCCTGGCGGCGGAGCGCCTCGGTTGCTTCCCGCATCGAGCGTTCGGCCCGGCCGAAGGCGCCGGGGATGTCGCCGTTCTCGCCCATCTGGCGCATCAGGTCGCCGAGCATCCGGCGGACCGCATCCTGAGAATCCGCAGCGCCGGATGCCGCCTGCTCGTCGCCTTCGCCCGGCTGCCCCTGGCCCTGCTGACCCTGGCCGCGTTGACCGCGCTGGCCTTGCTGCCCACGCTGACCCTGGCCGGGCTGCTGGCCTCGCTGGCCCTGCTGGGCTCGCTGCCCCTGCTGGCCGCGCTGGCCCTGCTGTCCCTGTTGCCCTTGCTGGCCTTCGGCGTCTTCCTGGCCCTGCTGGCGCTGGTGGCTCTGGTCGAGCAGCTGGCGCTGACGCTTGGCGAGATCCTGAAGGTTCTGCAGCATCTTCATCTGCTGCTGCATCTGCTGGTTCGGTCGCCCGAGCTGGGCCGAGCGCAGGTTCTCCAGCATCTCCTTGAGCTGGGACAGCATCTGCTTGGCGGCATCGCGGTTGCCCGAGCGGGCGAGCTCGCGGGCCTTGTCGAGCATGCGCTGCAGGTCCTGACGCTCGACCATCTGCGAGCCGGGCGGCAGCGCCTGCATTTCCTGCTGATCGGCGTTCTTCTGCTGCTCCATCATCTGGCGCGCCATCGCCTCCAGATAACGATCGATCGCGCGCTGCAGCTCGTCCATCAGGCGCTGCAGCTCCTGATCCTCGACGTTCCGGGCGAGCGCGTCCTCGAGCGCCTGCTGCGCCTGGCGCAGCTCGCGCATTGCGATCGAGACGTCCCCGTCCTCGACGCGGAGGGCCACGTCCCAGAGGAGCTGCATCGTCGATTGCAGTCCGTCCTTGGAATCGTCGTGGCGCAAGCGGCCCATCGCCGACTTGAGGCCCATGAAGACCACGATGTCGTCCGCATAGGCGCCCGGACGGGACGCGATTTCGGCGAGGCTCCGCATCACGCCGGCGCGGTTCTGGGTCGGCGCCTGCGCCAGCTTCTTGCGCTCGGCGACGATCGCGCGCGCGACCGGATGGCGGAAATTGCGCTCGGGCAGGACAAGCTTCTGGGGTTCGCTCTCGCCGGTCTGGCCGATCGCGTCAGTTGCGAGCAGCGTCACCATGACCTGGAGCCCGGCCCAGGGATGCGCGGTCAGGTCATGGTAGCTGGCGTTCGCCGCCTCCTTGAGGCCGAGGCCGGGAAGCGCCAGCGCCAGCTCGATCATCTCCTCCGCATCCATCTCGGTGGAGCTGTCGTCTGCCCGGCGAACGCGGGCCACCACCGACTCGACGCCGTAGTCGTCGGTCGCCGCGTAGTCGAGCCGAAGCGCACCGCGATCGCTCTGCGCCGGAGGCTGACGGAACGTCGCCGTCGGCGGGTTGTCCGGCACCACCTGAATGCGCCAGGCGCCGAGTTCCTTCTGGCCGGATGCCACTGCGATGCGGCTGCCCTCGACCAGCGTCGTGGTGGCGCGATGGCTAGTCGGGCCCAGGCTCTCGAACGCGCTCGCCTGGTCGTCGACCATCAGGCTGGGCGAGGCCTTGAGCCCGTTCACCTGCGCGAGCACCACCGAGCGCACGGGAATTTCGACCGGCGCCTCGGCGTGCTGCTGGCGTGCATCGAGGAAGATCGGCGCTCTTCCGGTGTAGGAAGGCGGATTGACCCAGAGGTCCAGCGTCGTGCCGGGCCCGGCATTGGCGCCGGCCAGGTCCGGGGTCATCGCGCGTGCCATGCGGTCGCCGGCCTCGCCCCACGACGCCGCGAGCCCGATGACGAGAAGGAGTCCGACGGCGGCGCGGATGCCGAGCAGGTCGGCGCGGCCCCAGCCCGCTTCGGGAACGCCGACGCGCAGGCGCGCGAGTCGCTGCGCGAGGCGACGGCGGTGCGCTTCCCACAGGGCACGGCTGACCGGATCCGCGGCGCCCAGCGCCAGGTGATCGTTGATTCCCGAAAGCGGCCGATGGGCCAGATCGCTCGCAACCTCGAGACGGCGGCGCGCAGCATCCTCGCCTGGAAGCGTCAACGCGACCAGCGCCCGCCACGCGGCGAAGAGGAACCCGAGCCCGAAGACGCCGAGCACGGCGGCATGGGCCCAGGACGGAAGCTGAGGCAGGAGGTCTAGAAGCGAGAGCCCGAGGAAGGTGCCGAGGATCGCCGCCGGGAGCCAGAGCGCGGGCCACAGCTGCTCCCAGAACAGGGCCGCCCGCGCCAGTTTCACCTGGCGTGCGACCCGGCTCTGTGTGCCGGGATCGAGAAGGCTGTCGGGGACGCGCTCTTCCATCAAGTCACCTCACGGCCGATCGCGCCGGCGGGCTCGGGAAGGAGCGTCTAAGCTCCTAGAGCCAATCTGGAACGCGGTCGCGCCCGATAAGATCCTCGTAGCTCGGCCGCGGTCTCACCACCGCGAATTGCTGGCCCCGGACAAGCACCTCCGGCGCCAATCTGCGCGCATTGTAGCTGGAGGCCATGACCGCGCCATAGGCCCCCGCATGGGTGATCGCAAGAATGTCACCGGCGCCGACCGGCGTGAGCTCGCGGTCCTTGGCGAAGAAATCGCCCGATTCGCAGATGGGTCCCACCACATCGACCGGACGGGCCTTGGCGCCGGGCTTCGGCTCGGCCACGGTCACGATCGGGTGATGTGCTTCATAGAGGGTCGGGCGGATCAGGTCGTTCATCGCCCCGTCGACGATGACGAACGTCTTGGCCGAGCCTTCCTTGACGAACAGAACCTTGGTCAGGAACACGCCCGCCTCGGCGACCAGACGTCGGCCGGGCTCCATGACCAGCTTGCAGCCGGCGTCCTTCGCGGCATCGAGCGCGATCTTGGCGTAATCGGCGACCTTGGGCGGCGCCTCGCCGGTGTAGCCGACGCCGAGGCCGCCGCCGACGTCGAGCACGCTGATCGGCATCCCTTCGGCGCGGAGGGCCTTTACAAACTCGACCATGCGCGCGAACGCGGCGCGATAGGGCTCGAGGTTCACGATCTGCGAGCCGATATGGCTGGCGACGCCGACCGGCTCCAGCGAGCCGTGCTTCGCGGCCCGCTTGAACACGTCCATCGCCTGGTCGAGGTCGATGCCGAACTTGTTGCCCTTCTTGCCGGTGGTGATCTTGGCATGGGTCTTCGGATCGACGTCGGGATTGATGCGGACGGCGATCTTGGCGCGCTTGCCCATCTGGCGGGCGACGTCGGCCAGGAGGTCGACCTCGTGATCCGACTCGACGTTGAACTCGCCGATGCCGACGGACAGCGCGAACGCCATCTCCTCGGCCGACTTGCCGACGCCGGAATAGACGATCTTCTTCGGATCGAAGCCGGCGGCGAGCGCACGGCGGATCTCGCCTTCCGAGACCGTGTCGGCGCCGGCGCCGAGCTTCTGCAGCAGGCTCAGGATCGCCTGGTTGTCGTTCGCCTTCATCGCGTAGCAGACCATCGAGTCCGTACCGGCGAGGGCGTCCGCGTACTCGCGATACCGGCGCTCGATGCCACTGCTCGAATAGACGTAGACCGGCGTGCCGACCTTCTCGGCGACGAGGGCGAGGTCGACCCCCTCCGCGTGGAGCCGGCCGTTCTTGTAGACGAAGTCGTTCATTTGGTCGGGTAGGTCCGGGGAAAGGGAATGTTCTTGGCGTCGGCGGGTGGCTCGAGCGTGCCCGGCTTCTTGCCGCAGGCGGCAAGAGACACCGCGAGCACCGACAGGATCAGCAGCGCTCTCATAGCCAAGCCTTTCTCGCGGCCTTGACCTGGCGGAGCACGTTCGCAGGCGCGGTGCCGCCATAGCTGGTGCGGCTCGCGGCCGAGCGCTCGACCGTCAGCACCTTGAAGACGTCCTTGGTGATGCGCTTGTCGACGCTCTGGAAATCCTTGAGCGAGAGCTCGCCGAGATCGATGCCCTTCTCCTCGGCCAGGCGCACGGCGCGGCCGGCGACGTGATGGGCCTCACGGAACGGGATCCCGATCGTGCGCACGCACCAGTCGGCGAGGTCTGTCGCCGTCGCGTAGCCCTGCGCCGCGGCGGACCGCAGCACAGGCACGTTCGGCTTCATGTCGCGGACCATGCCGGCCATCGCGGCGACGGCGAGCGCGAAGGCATCAGCCGCATCGAAGGTCGGCTCCTTGTCCTCCTGCATGTCCTTGCCGTAGGTCAGCGCCAGGCCCTTCATCACGATCAGCAGCGCGTTCAGCGCGCCGATGATGCGGCCCGCCTTGGCGCGCACCAGCTCGGCGGCGTCGGGGTTGCGCTTCTGCGGCATGATCGAGGAGCCGGTGGTGAAGGCGTCCGAGAGCTTCACGAAGCGGAACTGCGCCGAGCACCAGATCACGATCTCCTCGGCGAAGCGCGAGAGATGCGTCGCCGAGATCGAGCAGGCGGAAAGATATTCGAGCGCGAAGTCGCGGGCGGCGACGGAGTCGAGCGAGTTCGCGGTCGGACGGTCAAATCCCAGCGCCTTCGCGGTCCGATGACGGTCGATCGGGAACGAGGTGCCGGCGAGCGCCGCAGCGCCAAGCGGCGACTCGTTCATGCGGGCGCGCGCGTCGCGGAAGCGGCCGCGATCACGCCCGAACATCTCGACATAGGCCATCAGGTGGTGGCCGAAGGTCGTCGGCTGCGCCGACTGGAGGTGGGTGAAGCCGGGCATGATCGTGCCGGCGTGGGCCTCGGCCTGGTCGATCAGAGCGGCCTGGAGGTCGCCGAGCGCCGCGTCGGCCTCGTCGCACTGACGGCGGACCCAGAGGCGGAAATCGAGGGCGATCTGGTCGTTGCGCGAGCGTGCCGTATGGAGACGGCCGGCCGGCCGGCCGATGATCTCCGACAGACGTGACTCCACGTTCATGTGGATGTCCTCGAGCGCCCGCGAGAACTTGAACGTGCCGGACTCGATCTCCTCCTTGACGCGGTTCAGCCCTTTGACGATAGCCTTCGCGTCGGGGCCTGAGATGATCTTCTGGGCGGCCAGCATCTCGGCATGGGCGATCGAGCCCTGGATGTCCTCGGCGTAGAGCCGGCGATCGAAGTCGATCGAGGCGTTGATCTGCTCCATGATGGCGGCCATGCCGCCTGAGAAGCGTCCGCCCCAAAGTGTGTTCGCCTTGGGCGCGTTGGGCGACTTTTTGGCGGGGCGAGCGGAGGTCTTGGAGGTCTTGCGGGCCATGAATCCTGGGAATCGCTGGGGACTGACGCGGCGGGCGGCACTGGCCGGAGGCGTCGCGCTCGTGACCGCCGGAACCGCGCTTGGCGACGGGCGGCCGCCGCTCGCGGGCCAGATGAAGAAGTTTACCGTGCATCCGAGCCCGCGGCCAGCGCCGGAGGCCGCCTTCAAGACCCGCGACGGCGAGCCCGTGAAGCTGGCCGACTTCAAGGGCCGCGTGCTTCTGGTCAACTACTGGGCGACCTGGTGCAGCCCCTGCGTCGCCGAGATGCCGTCGCTCGACCGCATGGAGGAGCACCTGGCGGGGCCGGAGTTCATGATCCTGCCGGTCGCATCGGACCGCGGAGGCCTCAAGACCGTCGAGGCCTTCTACGCCAGAACGGCGCTGAAGCGCCTGCCGATCTATCTCGACCCGGACATGAAGTTCACGCGCTCGTCCAGCGTGCGCGGCCTGCCGACGACGCTGATCGTCGACAAGGCCGGCCAGGAGGTCGCCCGCATGGAAGGCGACGCCGCCTGGGATTCGCCGGAGGCCGAGGCGCTGATCAAGTTCTACCTGGCCCGGAAGACCGACGGCTGAACTGGCTCAGCGGGTCGGAACCGGCTTCTCGCCCGAGTAGTCGTAGAAACCGCGCTTGGTCTTGCGACCGAGCCAACCGGCCTCGACGTACTTCACCAGCAGCGGGCACGGACGGTACTTCGAGTCCGACAGGCCCTCGTGCAGCACCTGCATCACCGCGAGGCAGGTGTCGAGGCCGATGAAGTCGGCGAGCTCGAGCGGGCCCATCGGGTGGTTGGCACCGAGCCGCATCGCGGTGTCGATCGCCTCGACCGAGCCCACGCCTTCGTAGAGCGTGTAGACCGCCTCGTTGATCATCGGCAGCAGGATGCGGTTGACGATGAAGGCCGGGAAGTCCTCGGCGGTCGCCGGCGTCTTGCCGAGCTTGATCGCCAGTTCCTTGACCTGCTTGAAGGTGTCCTCATCGGTCGCGATGCCGCGGATCAGCTCGACCAGCTGCATCAGCGGCACCGGATTCATGAAGTGCATGCCGATGAACTTGCCGGGCCGGTCGGTCGAGGCGGCCAGGCGCGTGATCGAGATCGACGAGGTGTTGGTGGCAATGATGGTCTCGGGACCGAGCTCCGGCACCAACTTCTTGAAGATGCCGCGCTTGACGTCCTCGTTCTCGGTCGCCGCCTCGATGACGATGTCGCAGCCGCGCAGCTTCGCGAGGTCGGACGTAGTCGTGATGCGCTTCAGCGCCGCGTCCTTGTCGGCCTGGGTCGCCTTGCCCTTGGCGACCTGGCGATCGATGTTCTTACCGATCAGGTCGACGGCGCGCTTGAGCGCGTCCTCGCTGATGTCGGAAAGGCGCACGTCGTAGCCCGACATCGCCGAGACGTGCGCGATGCCGCCGCCCATCTGGCCTGCGCCGATGACGCCGATGGTCTTGATCATGTTCAGCGCCCCTTGGCGAGCTCGGCATCGAGCTCAGGCACGACCTTGAAGAGGTCACCGACGAGGCCGTAGTCGGCGACCTGGAAGATCGGCGCCTCCTCGTCCTTGTTGATCGCGACGATGACCTTCGAGTCCTTCATGCCGGCGAGATGCTGGATCGCGCCGGAGATGCCGACCGCGACGTAGAGGTCGGGCGCGACGATCTTGCCGGTCTGGCCGACCTGGTAGTCGTTCGGCACGAAGCCGGCATCGACCGCAGCACGGCTGGCGCCGACCGCGGCGCCGAGCTTGTCGGCGACGGATTCGAGGAGCTTGAAGTTGTCTCCCGACTGCATACCGCGGCCGCCCGAGATCACGATGCGGGCGGAGGTGAGCTCCGGCCGCTCGGACTTCGACAGCTCGCTGCCCTTGAACTCGGAGAGGCCGGCATTGCCCTTGGCGGCGACCTTCTCGATCGCACCCGAGCCGCCGGCAGCATCCGCCGGATCGAAGCCGGTGGCGCGGACGGTGATCACCTTGATCGCATCCTTCGACTGCACTGTCGCCAGCGCGTTGCCGGCATAGATCGGGCGAACGAAGGTGTCGGCCGAAACCACCTCGATGATCTCGGAGACCTGCGCCACGTCCAGCAAGGCCGCCACGCGCGGCATCACGTTCTTGCCATTGGTGGTGGCCGCGGCCATCACATGGGTGTGCGACCTGGCGAGCTCGACCAGCAGCGGGGCCAGGTTCTCGGGCAGCGCATGCGCGTATTCCGGCGCGTCGGCGACCAGCACCTTGGCGACGCCGGCGACCTTGGAGGCGGCCTCGGCGGCGGCGCTGCAGTTCTGGCCGGCGACCAGCACGGAGACCGGCGCGCCGATCTTGGCGGCAGCGGCGACGGCGTTGAGCGTCGCCGCCTTCAGCGATGCATTGTCGTGCTCGGCGAGGACGAGGACGCTCATGGGATCACCTTGGCTTCGGTGCGCAGCTTCTCGACCAGCTCGGCGACCGAGCCGACCTTGACGCCGGACTTGCGCTTGGACGGCTCCTCGACCTTGAGGGTCACGAGACGCGGCGCCGGATCGACGCCGAGCGCGTCGGGCGCCAGCTGCTCGATCGGCTTCTTCTTCGCCTTCATGATGTTCGGCAGGGAGGCGTAGCGCGGCTCGTTGAGGCGGAGGTCGGTGGTGACGATCGCCGGCAGCTTCAGCTGCACGGTCTCGAGGCCGCCGTCGACCTCGCGGGTCACGGTCATGCTGTCGCCATCCGGGGCGATCTTCGAGGCGAAGGTGCCCTGCGACCACCCCAGCAGCGCCGCCAGCATCTGGCCGGTCTGGTTGCAGTCGTCGTCGATCGCCTGCTTGCCGAGGATGACCAGCTTGGGCTGCTCCTTCTCGACCACCGCCTTGAGGAGCTTGGCGACGGCGAGCGGCTGCAGCTCGGCATCGGTCTGGACGTGGATCCCGCGGTCAGCGCCCATGGCGAGCGCGGTGCGGATCGTCTCCTGGGCCTGGGCGACGCCGATCGAGACCGCGACGACCTCGGTCGCCTTGCCGGCTTCCTTCAGTCGGATCGCTTCCTCGACCCCGATTTCATCGAATGGATTCATCGACATCTTGACGTTCGCCGTCTCGACGCCCGTCTTGTCGGCCTTGACGCGGACCTTGACGTTGAAGTCGACGACCCGCTTGACCGCGACCAGCACTTTCATAGGTGCCCATCGGCATAATTTGAGGGAGGGGTGGGCTGGTGTAGACGCCATGCTGCACCGCGTCAAGCGGGCGGGCGGCAGCCGCCGTTAACCACTTTAACGCAGGATGAAGGCCACCGAGCCGGCGAGCAGGACGCCCATGACGAGGTTGAAGATGCGGCCGCGCCGCTCGTCCTGGAGGAGGCGCTCGGCGGAGGCGCCGAAGCCGAGCCAGATCAGGTTCGAGGGAAAGGCGGCCGAAATGAAGACCAGGGCGAAAAGCGCCGCCTGGACGACCGCCGTCCCGCTCTCCGCGTGAAGGTAGGTCGCGACAGCGCCGGTCGCCACCATCCAGGCCTTCGGGTTGACCCATTGCAGCGCCGCCGCGCCCAGGAAGCCGGTCGGCTTGCCGGCCACCTTCCCGACACCGGCCGGAGCCGTGGCGATCTTCCAGGCGAGCCAGAGCAGGAAGACGGAGCCGAGGAACCGGATCGCCGTCATCACCTCCGGATGGCCGATCAGCACCGCTCCCAGGCCGAGTGCCGCCAGGAACATGAGCGAGCCCATGCCCGCGGAGACGCCAAAGGCGCAGGGAAGCCCGCGCCAGAAGCCGGCCTGGGCGCCGGTCGCGGTCAACAGCACGTTGCTCGGCCCCGGCGTGATCGCCGCGACGAAGGCGAAGAGGAAGAAGGCGGCAGCCTGTTCCAGCGTCATCGGACGCCCAGCAGGTCACATCACGGCTGCATGGTCTTGAACTTTGGTGCTGCGGCCTAGCGGTTCTGGCCGGGGACCCAGAGAACGTCCTTGGCGCCACCATCGTTCTCGGCGCGCGCCAGCACGAAGAGGTGGTCCGAGAGCCGATTGGCATAGCGGATCGCCGCGGCCGAGACTTCTTCTTTCTCGGCGAGCCGCGTGATCGCGCGCTCGGCACGACGGACGATCGTGCGCGCCAGATGCAGATAGGCCGCCGCGGGCTTGCCGCCCGGCAGCACGAAGGAATTGAGCGGGGCGAGATCGGCGTTCATCGCGTCGATCTCCCGCTCGAGACGCTCGACCTGCGCTTCGGCGACGCGAAGGCCGTCGGTGCCCGGCCGGCACAGATCCGCGCCGAGATCGAAGAGATCGTTCTGGATGCGCATCAGCATCGCGTCGGCGGATCTGGAGGCGTGCAGCCGCGCGAGCCCGATTGCGGCATTCGCCTCGTCGACCGTGCCATAGGCCTCGACCCTCAGGGCATGCTTCGGCACGCGCTTGCCACCGCCGAGCGAGGTGCGGCCCTTGTCACCCCCCTTGGTGTAGATCCGGGTGAGCCGAACCATTACCTGGTCAGAAGCATCAGGAGCGCGAAAAGCCCGATCGCGACGGCCTGCAGCAGCACGCGATAGCGCATGAACTTGTTGGAACGCTGGGCCGCGCCTTCGCCGCCACGCGCCATGGTGACGACCCCGAACAGCAGCGCGCCCAGAGTCGCGACCATCGCCACGGCGATCAGAACGACGAAGAAAGTGTTCATGGCATGAATCTAGTCGCTTGGTCGGTCGATCACCACCCGGACATCGGCTCTTTCGGCCGCGACATCCTGTAGCGTCGCGCGGAGACGGTCGGCGGCAATTCCGAGCCTCCGGCGGTGCCGGGAAAATTCCGGCCAGGCGATTTCCACCGGTCCGGGGACATTGCGGGTCAGAGCGTCCCAGAGCGCATCGAGGTTGGCGCCGAAATGGCTCGGAAGATCGAGCTGCCGGGCGAGGTCCATGTAGACCGCCTCGACGCCGGCATAGGGTCCCGCCAGGACGCAGCGCTTCACTTGGGCACCTCGCGGAAGCTCTTGTAGTGATCGACCGTCACCCATCTGAGGCCGTCGGAACTCCACACCAGCCGCTTCGGTCCCCGGCTGCCGCCGACATAGTCGAGATCGGCCTCGAAGAAGCGGCGCCCCGGCGCCGTCGGCAGCAGCCCCTCGCGATTGCCGAAGCGGTCGCCGCCGATGCTCTTCCCGGGCGCCACCTTGGAAAGATCCACGCCAGGCCGCCAGCCCATGCGCTCGGCCTGGTCCTTGGTCACGAAGCGCGGCGGCAGCCGGCGATCGCGGTCCAGCGTCTCGATCGTCTCGACGAAGGCCGCGATTTCCCGGAGCCCGACCGCACGCGCGAACTGTTCGAGGCTCTCGCCGCGAGCCCATGCCTGAGTCCCGGCAAAGAGAAAGAATGCCAGTACCGTCAGGTTGATGGCGAGACGGCACGCCAGTAGCTTCACCCGATCCATGGCTCTCGGCCGATCCTATACCATTCCCTGCCCGTCCGCGTTCCGCGACCGGGTGAACGGCCTGGCGCAGCGCCAGGGCGTCAGCGTCGCCGACCTGGTGCGCGCCGTGCAACTCCTGGTGTCGCCGGCGACGCTGGCCGCGGTGACCGATCCCGGTGAGCCGTCGGGCAGCGACCGCGAGGACGTGCAGCTCAAGACCGGGCCTTCGAAAGACCGAAGGATGCGCCGAAAGCCCCGTCTGCAGGCGCGGCTCGCCGGCGAGCACGCGGTCGCGGACCTGAGGCGCGCGCTCAAGCTGGCCCTCGACCTCGCAGACGGCGGCACGTCGTTGCGCCTCGAGGCGGCCGGAACCGCCGACAGGGATGCCCTTCACCGCGAGGAAGTCGAGCGCCTGAAGGGCACGGTCCAGGCGCTCTCCTTCGAGCCGCTCGAAGCCGACATCCGATCCCGTTCGGAGGCGCTCTACGTGCTGGGCTTCCCGGCGTGGTCCACGCCGGACCAGCGCCAGCTGCGTACCAGATATCGCGCGCTTGCGACCATCTTCCATCCCGACAGCGCGACCGGCGACAATCAACGCATGGCGCAGCTCAATGCCGCGATCGCCTTCCTGACCCGGGCATGAGGAAGGTAGACTTGGCTCCGATGACGCAAACGCAGCGAACCGAGGTCGTGGTGATCGGCGGCGGTCTGGTCGGGCTCTCGCTCGGCCACGCGCTCGCCAGCGCCGGGATCGAAACCGCGGTCGTCGACCGCGAGGAGCCGGCGATCGCCGCCAACGACGCCTTCGACGGTCGCGCCTTCGCGATCTCCTACGGCTCGCGGCGGATTCTGGAGAGCCTGGGCCTCTGGCAGGACATGGCACCGAACGCCGCGCCCATCCTCGACATCCGCGTCACCGACGGGCCGTCGCTCCTGTTCCTGCACTACGACCATCGCGAGATCGGCGCCGAACCGCTCGGCCACATCGTCGAGTCGCGCTTCGTCCGGCGCGCGCTGCTCGGCGCCCTGCCCCGGCGGCCGCATCTCGATCTCGTCGCGCCGGAAGCGGTCACGCGGCTCGAGCGCAGCAGGGCCGGCGTCGTCGCACATCTCTCAAAGGGTCGACGGATCGAGGCTCGCCTCGCGATCGCGGCAGACGGACGTGGCTCGCCGATCCGGCGTGCCGCCGGAATCAACGCGATCGAATGGGGCTACGGCCAAACCGCCATCGTTTGCACCGTCGCGCTCAACCGTCCGCACGAAGGCGTTGCGCACGAGCGTTTCCTCCCGGTCGGTCCATTCGCGCTGCTGCCGCTGCCGGGCGACTTCTCCTCCGTTGTCTGGACCGAAAAGAACGAAGTCGCCCCGGCGATGATGGCCCTCGACGACGAGGCCTTCTCGGCGGCGATGACGCGGCGCTTCGGCGAGGCGCTCGGGCCGCTCCGGGTCTTCGGCCGGCGCTGGTCCTACCCGCTCGGTCTGCTGATCGCCGAACGCTTCACCGCGGATCGGCTTGCGCTCGTCGGCGATGCGGCGCACGCCATGCATCCGCTCGCGGGGCAAGGCCTGAATCTCGCGATCCGGGACGTAGCTGCGCTGGCCGAGGTCGTGGTCGACGCGCACCGACTTGGACTCGACATCGGAGCGGCCGACGTGCTCGACCGCTACGCCGCGTGGCGCCACGTGGACACGCTGTCGCTGCTCGCGGTGACCGACGGCCTCAACCGGCTCTTCTCGAACGATCTCGGCCCGCTGCGGCTGATCCGCGATCTCGGGCTTGCCGCCGTCGACCGCATGCCGGCGCTGAAGCGCCTGTTCATGCGCCACGCGATGGGAACGGTCGGCCGGCTGCCGCGGCTCGCGCGCGGAGAAGCGCTCTAGCGCGTCAGACGGCGCCGCTCGGGCGCTGAGCGGTCGGGACGACCGACAGCAGCCGACGCCGGCCTGAGAGCTCGACGGTACGACCGAGGCGTTCGAGCGCAGGCGCCGCCGGATCGAGGCATTGCTCGGCGAGCTCGCGCAAACGTCCGCCGATCTTCAAAAGCCGCCGCGCCTCTTCGCAGTCTGAAGAGCCGATTCGGCCGCGGGCGCCACCCATCGCCCGGGATTCGCGCGCCAAAAGCGTATCCAGCGCCGCGGAGATACCACCGTATTGCTTCCGCGTCGGCTCGCCGCCGATCGCCTCGCCGCCGATCGCGATCAAGCGCGGACGCGGCAGGCCGATGTCGCCGCTCACTTTTTCGAATTGCGTCTTGTTCATTTTGGAAGATCCCCAACCGATCCTCCAAGCCTCGACGGTCAGGATTCCGGAATCCCGGAAAACCGTTCCACGTCGCCGGCCCGAGGCCGGGACCAATCCACTATATACGGTCGTGCAGGAGGATTTTTTCTCAACATATGGGGATATGCCATGACGGCCCAACACGGCACGCTTCCAGGACCTCGCCCGCAGCTGACCACGCGGCTCCCAGACTGGTTCGAGGCCATTCACGACCCCGGCGGCGTCCTCGCCCGGAACGCCCTTCGGCTCGACCAGCTCGCCGCCAAGCGCGGCGTCCGGCTCTACCCCCAGACCGATTTCGGCGCCCTGAAAACCATCGCCGACGAGCACCGAAGCGAAGGAACGGTGCTGATGCCGCACGTCGACCCCGCCTATTCGACGGTGGGCGAAGAGAACGGCTTCTGGATCCTCGGAGTCGACGAACGCGGCGACGTGGCGCTGACGGTCGCCGGTCGCTACTACGACTTCACCGGATCGAGCCTGGCGGAGGAGCTGAAAAGCTTCCGGTTCTTCTACGACGAGCCTGCGCGCTTTGTGACGCCGGAATGCTATTGCCGGCCGCCGGCCGAAGCCGGGTTGCTCAGGGGGCCGTCATTCGCCTCCGGCACGCTATGGGTGCGGAAGGATCTTCGCGGTCCGGACGAAAACGGCATCCAGCTGTCGCGGATCATGGGACCGCTCAACCGGTCGGTCGGGATCGCGCGCTGGTGGCCCGAGGTCGTCTTCACCTTCTCGCGCTACGAACTCTACAACCGCGGAGTCGTCGGCAGGTTCGGCTACGCACACGAAGCGTTCGACATCGAGTGGCGGCTCCACTACGGCGTCGTGCCCACCTCTGGAATGTTCTGGCTTACGCGCGACGAGATGCTGGACCTCGCCGCGAGCGACTTCAGGCAGCCTGCGGCAGCGTAGGCTCGCTCGTGCAGAGGATGAAGATCCTGCCGCTCGCGTTCTTGAACGGATAGAGCAGCCGCCGGTAGGACAGCTCCATCGGCGGCGCCTTCCGCTGCAGGATCAGGGCCCGGACGTCCTCGACGACGGGCTCTCCCGCCGCTTCGGCACGATCATAGGCGAGCTGGCACCAGCCACCGTAGTCGCGGTCGGGACCTTTCCGGATATCGGTCCCGACCAGGCTGCGGCGTTCCTCGTCGGTGTAGCAGACGATGTTGCGGCCGATATGGCCGGTGCTCCAGCCGTTGCGCCGGCCTTGGCCATGTGCGCTGACTCCGACCGCGAAGCCTGTCTTTCCGGTCGGATCCGACTCGGCGAAGCTCACCAGCGCGTTGAGGTCGTTGCCTTGCTCGAGCTCACGTGTGCGGTAGAGGACGTCGACGAGATTGGACGGCTTGTCGCGGAACAGAACCGACAGCGGCCGCCGCAGCGCGACGAAGCGCTGGGTCCCCAGCAGGTCGACCTTGCTGACGAGCGCGCTGATCCGCTCCGCGGCGTGAAGCCCAGAGGCATAGGACTCCTCGTCCCAGCTCTGGTCGCTGCGGACGTGAAGGACGACGGCGAGCGTCGGCAGTGCCGTGAGCAGATCGTAGAGCGAATCGAGCGCCTTGGTCTGGGCCATGCGGGGCGCGAAGCGGACATGGACACGTCCCGGCTCGTGGCGGACCTCGATCCAGCCGAGGTTGCGCACGGCAAAGCTCGCCATATCGAAATCGGCGGCTGCGCTGGCGCCGAGGAGATCGCGGAACTCGTGCGATCCGGCCGGCCAGACGCGGCCGTTTTCGTCGTAAACGACGTGGATCGGCAGCCTCGGCCGCACCGTGACGTCGGACGAGACGAGGGTGAGCTTCCCGCCGGAACGGGAGTCGACCCGGCTTCGGATGCTGTCGACCTCATGGGCCGGCGGGACTTCGATCTCGCCGTACCAGTAGCGCTTGCACCGACCGTAGGTGAGGCCGAGATAGCGCGCCGCGCGCGAGATCGCCGCCTTAACGCTTTCGCCCGCGCGCGCAGGCTCTGCGGCGCGACGAACGAGTTCGCGCATCTCATCGCGCAACTGCCCGGAATCGACGTCCGGTCGACGCATGCCACCACCCTTTCGGTCCGATGTTGCCAGCCGATAATCAAGCTGGTCAACGATTTAGGGGGAAAATTAGAGGCATCTGGAGGCCCGAAGCGGCGCGTTAACGGCACAATCTATTCGTCCGCCTCGCCTTTCCGGATTGCCGGAAAAATCACTCGGCGTCGGCAGGATCCGCCGAACGGGCCGTGAACGCCGCCGAGCCGGGCGCCAGGGCGCGTATGACGAGCCACCAGGCGACCGCTCCCAACGCGAGCGCGATGCCGGCCGTCGCGAAAACGGGCCCGTAACCTTTGTCGTCCTGAAGGTGCCCGCCGAGCCACGCGCCGATGCCGCCGCCGAAGCCGATCGCCGCCAGCAGGATGCCGGTGACGCGCCCGAGCACGCTCCCTGCCCAGCGCTTGGACGCCAGGCTCATCACCAGAGGTCCGCGCGATCCGAACGTCAACGCGAAGGTCATGACGTAGACCGGCATCAGCCACGTCGCCGATGTCCACATCATGGCGGCGAGCGCGGCGACGCCCGTCACCGTCAGCAGGTAGCTGATGAGGATCGCCATGGATATGCCCAGGCGATCGCCCAGCCAGCCGAAAAGGATCATGCCGGCGAAGCCCGCGAGACCGCCGAAGCCGATCCAGGTCGCGGCGAGCAGAGGCTCGTAGCCGACATGGACGAAATAGGCCGCGAGCTGAGGCTGCAGCATGAGGGAGCCGAGCGACGTGATGAAGTAGGCCGCAAATATTCCCCAAAGGACGGGATCGCCGATCACGTGAGAGAGGCGAACGCCATCGGCATGGGCGCGCCTGCCACTGGTTCCGTTCAGGCCCGCCTCGAGGCGTCGCCACGGAAGCACGAGCGCGACCAGCGCGAGAGCACCGGCAAGCAGTCCGAAGGTCCGATAGGCCTCGCGCCACCCATGAGCCTGGATCAGGACCTCGGCGAGCGGCGCGAATATCAGGATCCCGAGACCGGTGGCGCTGCCGATGACCCCGATCGCGGTTCCGGTCCTTCCAGGAAACCACCGCCGGATGAGAGGCGTCTGTCCCGCCATCCCGAGGCAGGCCGACGAGAGCCCGAGGCCGATGCCGAGCACGAGGATCAGCTGCCAGACGGCGGCTGCTTCCGCGGCGAGCAGGCAGCCGGCAGCCAGGAGCGAGATGCCGCCCACGTAGAAGACGCGCGATCCCAGACGATCGGAGACCAGCCCCATCCAGGGCCCGCCCAAGCCCGACACCATGATGGATGCGGAAAAGATGGAGGTGATCGCCGCGCGCGAGCCGTCGAACTCGTCTTCCAGCGGCAGGATGAAGACAGTCAGCGATTCCGCGATCCCGCGGCCGAACAACGCAAAGACGAACGACGCGGTCAGCACCAGCAGCGCGAGGCGAAAGCCGGAAGCCTCTCGGGTGGCTTCAGTCTGCGGTCCGGTCCCTGGCAATTCCCTCTCCACAACCACCGGTATACACGATGACGCTTCAGGCCGAAAGCTCGGCCAACAACCTTTGGTACGTTGCAGAAGTTGCCTCGCCGAAACAGCAGAAGACCACGCGGCGGATGACCGTCGCGGCTGAAAGCTCTCTCGCAATGGTGGTCAGCGCGACCCGCGTCGCGGGCTCGAGCGGGTATCCGTAGATACCGGTCGAGATCGCCGGGAAGGCAATGGAGGAAAGACCCGCGGTCGCCGCGATCCGGAGGGAGCGCCGATAGCAGCTCGCCAGCATTTCAGCTTCGCCTTCGCTGCCGCCACGCCAGACCGGGCCTACCGCATGGATCACGTGGCGCGCCTTCAGGCGATACCCGCGCGTCATTCTGGCATCGCCGGTACGGCAGCCTCCCAAGGTCCGGCATTCCGCGAGCAGTTCCGGACCCGCGGCGCGGTGGATCGCCCCGTCGACGCCACCGCCACCGAGCAGCGACTCGTTGGCGGCGTTCACGATCGCATCGACGTCGAGCGTCGTGATGTCCGCCTCCAAGATCTCGATGCGCTCGCGGACCATCAGATCCACCCCGCGGCGAGAACGACGAGCCGGATCGCGAGCGCGCTGACCAGAAGGCGGATCGCGAGGCTCGCAAGCCCCAGCGGCAGACGCAGGCGAAGACGTTCGGCGAGCAGGACGCCCGCGACCGTCGCGGCGATCATCGCCGCGAGAACCGGGAGCATCGAGAGGTAGTCGACGCCGATCAGCACGAAGGCGAGCACCTTGAAACCGTGCTGAACGGCGGAGACCGCAACCGAAGTCGCGGGCACCAGCGCCGGATCTACCGGCTCGTCCGCGATGAAGGGACGCACGAGCGGGCTGGTTTCACCGAGGAATACAGAGCAGGCGCCCGTGATGCCGCCGACCAGGGGCAGTCGGTACGGGAAGCGTTTCCCGGGTTCCGGCGCCGGCCACCAGCAGGCCCAGAACAGGAAAGCTCCGAGAAGGATCGCCTGGGCATGCGGGGGTACCGCGGGCGCGAAGGAAGCAGAAAGGCCTATCCCGAGGAAGGAGCCGAAGCCGATCGCGATCACGATCTGAGGGCTGAACGTCCTCCGCAGTCCCGACCAGCCCATGCCGTAGCGCACGCCTTCGATCGCGGCATGAGCAGGAACCGCGAGCGGCGCCGGCAAGACGGTCGCCATGACGGAGAGCAGGAGGCCGCCGGTCGAGCCGAGCGTCGCGGCGCCGAACGCCGCAATGAACGCCACGCCGACGAGGACGGCGTCGGTGAGACCGACTTCCATCAGCCTCGTCCGAAGGCCGCCTGGGCGAAGGCGTCGAGGTAGTCGATCAGGCGATCGGAGGCGGAGGCGGAAGCTTCGGCGCCCTCATCGGCAATGGCGCGCATCAGTCCGGCATGGCGCTCGGCCGAGGCCGGCAGGTCGTCCCGATCGTGATAGGCGTGCCAGAAACGCCGCGAATGCGCGTGCAGCTGGGCCGCCGCACGTGCGGTGAACGGGTTGCGCGACGCCGTCGCGACGAGCTGGTCGAAGGCACGGTCGGCCGCGAGGAACGCCTCGACGTCCCCGTGCCCGGCGGCGGCAAGGATCGCCTTCGCCAGCACCTTCAGCTCTTCGCGCTCGCTGCGCGTGGCCCGCCGCGCTGCGCACTCGGCCAGCAGCCGGTCGATCGGCCGCCTGGTCTCGAGTTGCAGGTGGAACTGCCCCGCGTCGATCGGGCTGACCAGGACACCTCTCTGCGGGAGCACGACGAGCAGCCCTTCGGCATCCAGCCGCTTGATCGCCTCTCGGATCGGCATGCGGCCGATGCCGAGCTGTTTGGCGAGGCCGACTTCGGAGACGACCGTCCCGGGCGTCAGCCGCGCGGTGACGATCAGCTCCTCGAGGCGCTGATAGGCCTGCGAGGCGAGCGTCGGCGAAGGCGCGCCCGTCTCCTCGCGCGACCGGCGTACCGCGGTCATGGAGCTTCGGCTCCTAGGCGGCCTTTGCCACGTTCGGCTTGGTCGCCAACGCCTTCCGCATCGCGTCCTCGACCTGCTTGCGCTCGGCTCCCTCGAGCGCGAGGCGCGGCGGCCGCGTGCGTTCGGCGCCGCGGCCGGCCATCGACTCGCAGAGCTTGATGCACTGGACCAGGTCGGCGCGTGCATCGAGATGCAGCAGCGGCATGAACCAGCGATAGATCGACATCGCCTCGTCGTAGCGTCCGGCGCGCGCCAGCGCGAACAGCTCGTTCGATTCCTTCGGGAACACGTTGGAGAGCCCAGAGACCCAGCCGACCGCGCCCAGCATGATCGCTTCGAGTACGACGTCGTCGAGGCCGCAGAAGAGGGTAAAGCGATCGCCGCAGAGGTTCTGGAGATCGACGAAGCGCCGCGTGTCGCCCGACGATTCCTTGATCGCGGCGATCGTCTTGAACTCAGAAAGCCTGTGGACGATCTCGGGCTTCAGGTCGTTACCGTAGGCTGGCGGATTGTTGTAGAGCATGATCGGAAGGTCGCTGGCGCGGCTCAGCGCGCCGAAATGCGCGATCAGCTCGGCGGCCTTCGCCGAGTAGACCATCGGCGGCATCGCCATCAGCCCGTCGATGCCGATCTTCTGGGCATCGCGCGCATACTCGCAGGCGAGGTCTGTCGTGTATTCGGCGACGCCGGAGACGATCGGCACGCGTCCGCGCGAGACGTCCTTCGCGAGCTTCAGCATCTCGCGCTTCTCGTCGGCCCTGAGCGCGGTGTTCTCGCCGACCGAACCGCAGACGATCAGCCCGTTGACGCCGTCGTCGATCAGAGCCGACATCACCTTGCGGGTGGCGTCGAAGTCGATCTTGAAATTCGCGTCGAATTGCGTGGTCGCCGCAGGGAAGACGCCGGTCCAGGAAACGCCCATGGGTCCCTCCTAGGGTTTTCGAACTGATATACGAGTGATATACGAGTTGCAAGCCCGGTTCGCGGCGGGCTACAGAAGCCGCGCATGATCCGGTCGCCGGAAAGCATCCTCGTCTATGTCGGGCTCGACCGCTTCGGCGATGGGCTGATGAAGCTCCCCTTCGTGCGGGCGCTGCGTTCGACCTGGCCGGAGTCCCGCGTCACCTGGCTCGCGGGCAAGGGCGAGACGGTCTACGCTGGGCGGCTGTCGCCTCTGGTCTTCGGGCTCGTCGACGAGGTGATCCAGAATGGCGGCATCGGGCTTGCGGCGAGCGAGTTGCTTCGCCGCCCCCTCCCTGATCGCCGCTTCGATCTCATCATCGACACTCAGCGACGCTTGGTGACGTCCCTGGTCGTCAAGCGCATCGTCCATCACCGCTTCGTCTCGGGCACCGCCGGATGGCTGCTCTCGGACGCGCGGCCGCCCAGGCGCGGCAAGCCGCCGTCCATGATCCGCCAGATGCTCGACCTGATCGAGGCCGCGAGCGGACGCGCGATCGCCCCGGTCCGCGCGCAGGCGATGTTGAGCGCCGACATCGAGCGGCAGGCCGCGGCGCTGCTGCCGGAAGGTCCGGCCTATGTCGGGATCGCGCCCGGGGCCGGCGATCGCCGGAAGTGCTGGCCGCTCGACCGCTTCGTCGCACTCGGTCGGCGATGCGAGTCACCGGTCGTCCTGCTCGGCCCAGACGAGACGGAATGGCATGCCGAGCTGAGCGCGGTGCTGCCGAATGCCCTGTTCCCCTTCCAGGCGACGCGCCTCGGCGCCGATCCGGCGCTGTCTCTCGCCGTCGCCCGCCGGCTTCGCGCGGCGGTCGCCAACGACGCCGGCACGGGACATCTTCTGGCGGCCGGAGACTGCCCGCTGGTTTCCCTTTTCGGCCCGACGCCCGCGGCGAAATTCGCACCTTTCGCCACGAGGCTTACGCTGATCGAGGCGCAAAGCTTCGGCAGCGACGAGATGACGGCGATCCCCGTCGACGCCGTCGCCGCGGCGGTCGAGCGCCATCTCGCCGGTTGACGATGCCGGGCCTCGGCCGTAGGGTCGCGCCATGGCAAACGGCCTGCGGATTACCCGGCGAATTACGACCCCGATCCTCTGAGGATCGGGACGTCGTCGTTCGTCCGTGGTTTTCCGTTTTCAGGAGCCGTGCCGTGTCCACTTCCGTCGCCTATGACCGCGTCGTCGCCTCGCCCGAGGCATCGCTGCCCCATTGCTATTCGGTTCTCGCCCGCGCCGAGGTGTCGGTGCTGCCGCGCGTGCTCGAACTCTTCGTCAAGCGCGGCATCCTTCCGCGCCGGTGCCACGGGGTCGTGTCCGGGCCAGGCAACGACGAGCTCGAGATCGACCTCCAGGTCGATGGTCTCGACGCCGACGCGGCCGAGCACATCCAGCGTTGCCTCGCCCAGCTCGTCCATGTCGAGCGCGTGCTGATGTCGCGGGCTCATCGCGTCGGCTGATGGCGTTCATCGACCATATCCGGCGCTGCAACGCCTACGCGCCGGCGGACTTCGTTCCATGGTCGATCGACGGCAAGGTCGCCGGCTACGTCCGGAAGGAGTTGCGCCCGGTGCTTGCCGGGTATGACGGCCTGTTCGTCGAGGGCGACGGATTGGGGCTCGATCCGCGCCATGCCGATCCGGCGGCGCGTACCTCGGCGCTCGCCGAGGCGGTCGAGCGGCTCCGGCGCGACGGGATCGTGCGTCAGGTCGTCGGGGAGCGGATCGCGCTGCTGATCGACGGCCGTCGTGAGGCCGCCCTCGACCGCGGGGCAATGTCGGCGCTCGGCGTCCGCAACGCCGGATGTCACGTCAACGGCTTCGTCAGGAAGCCCGATGGTCTCTACTTCTGGATCGGTCGGCGCTCGCCGACCAAGCGCTCCCATCCCGACCTGCTCGACAACTTCGTCGCCGGGCTTCAACCGGACGGGTTGTCGCCGATGGAGACCGTCATCAAGGAATGCGCCGAGGAAGCCGGCGTGCCGACCGCGCTCGCCGCCAGGGCGGAGCCGGTCGGGGGCGTGAGCTATACGATGGCCAGCGAACCGGATTGGGGCAGCGACGGGCTGAACCGCCACGTGCTCCACTGCTTCGACCTGGAGCTTCCGGCCGACTTCGTGCCGCGCCCCGTCGACGGGGAGGTCGCCGAGTTCCTCCTGCTACCTGCAGTAGAGACCGCCGACATCATCGAGGGCAGCCGCCGCTTCAAGTTCAACTGCCCCCTCGTGATCATCGATTTTCTCATCCGACATGGACTGATCACAGCGAAACATCCGGACTTCGCGGCGTTGGCCGGGGGGCTCCGGCAAGGCTTTTGACAAAACATCTAAAATAATACTCGCTTTGAAAAACCATGTCTGGTTGACCCGTACGGTCGGCCCATGGTTCGATGCCCGCGCGGGAAGGACAGCTGCAAGGCAGCCGTCGCGCACCGCGGATCGATCCACGAAAGCCGCGCGATGGCCCCGAGACGCATGAGCGAGCCGCCTTTGTTCTCGACGCCGGGCGGCGCGAACCGCGCGGTGATCCGTCCGCCGTCCTCGATTGTTATCCCTCATCGAGATGCGTCGACCGGCGAGGCCGCGATCCCGGGCCGCCGGCCCGGGCGCGGCTAGAGGACGCCGATGGCCAGGATCGTGCTGATCGACGACGACGAGGACGTCCGCCGCACCTTGGTCAGGATGCTGGAGACGGCCGGCCACGAGGTCCATGAGGCCGCCGACGGCAGTTCGGGCCTGGAACTCTGCCTCGAGGTCGATCCGCAGCTCGTCATCACCGACATCCTGATGCCCGAGAAGGAAGGCATCGAGACGATCATGACGCTGAAGCGTGATCGTCCCGCGCTGAAGATCATCGCCATTTCCGGCGGCGGCCGGTCCGGTGGCATGGATTTCCTCGACATGGCGCGATCGCTCGGCGCCGACGAGGTCCTGCAGAAGCCGTTCCGGCGGGCCGAACTGCTCGATTTGATGACGCGCGTGCTCGCCGCCTAGTCCGGCATTCCCGACATCGCCCTGACCTTCGCCGGATCGAGACCCGCCTTTCGAAGCGATTCAAGTGTCGGTGCGTTGTCGCGCTTGGCCAGCCGGCGCCCGTCTGCATCGAGAATCAACGGGTGATGCTCGTAGTCCGGCGTCGGCAGGCTGAACAACGCCTGCAGCAGGCGATGCACGTCGGTCGCCTCCATCAGATCTTCGCCGCGGATCACAAGCGTCACGCCCTGAAGCGCATCATCGAGCGTGACCGCGAGGTGGTAGCTCGCCGGCGTCTCCTTGCGACCGAGCACGACATCGCCGAAGCGCGCGGGCGCGGCGATGCGCTCCCCGCGCCGGCGATCATGCCAACGCAGCTCGCCGACCTTCGCGCATGCCCGCGCCATGTCGAGGCGAAGCGCATGGGGCTTTCCGGCCGCGAGCCGCGCCCGGCGTCCGTCATGGCTCAGCCCCCGGCACGTCCCTGGATAGATCGGTCCCTCGGGGCCATGCGGGGCGGCGCCGGACCGCTCGATCTCCGCCTTGATCTCGGCGCGGGTGCAGAAGCACGGATAGAGAAGATCCATCGACGCCAGCCGGTCGAGGCCGGCGCGATACTCGTCCATGTGCCGGGACTGGCGCCTGACCTCGCCGTCCCAGTCGAGACCGAGCCAGGCGAGATCCTCGAGGATGCCGTCGACGAATTCGGGCCGGCAGCGCGTGGCGTCGATGTCCTCGATGCGCAGGAGAAAGCGCCCGCCGGCCTCGCGCGCGCGGCGATGGGCCAGCAGCGCGGAATGGGCGTGGCCGAGATGGAGGCGGCCGGTCGGGCTCGGCGCGAAGCGGGTGACGATCATGAGGGCGGGTTCAGGTTGCCGCCCGCGGCGGCAGGCGTCTACAACTTCGGCCATGCAAGACCCCTTCGCCCTCGACGGCCCGCGCCTGCCGGCGCGCAACGGCAATCCCGACAGCCTGGTGATCCTTCTCCACGGCCTCGGCTCCGACGGCAACGACCTGATCGGGCTCGCCCCCTATTGGGCGCCACACCTGCCGAACACCGCCTTCGTCTCGCCGGACGCGCCCTTCCCCTGCGACATGGCGCCCTACGGCTATCAGTGGTTCAGCCTGCTCGACCGCTCACCGAGCCGCATCCTCGCCGGCGTGCAGGCGGCGGCGCCGATCCTGGACGCGTTCATCACGCAGGAGCTCGAGCGCCACGGCATCGACGAGTCCCGCCTGGCGCTCGTCGGATTCTCGCAAGGCTGCATGATGTCGCTCTACGTGGCACCCCGGCGGGCCAAGCCCGTCGCCCAGGTGCTCGGCTACTCGGGCCGCCTGATCGGCGCCGATCTCCTCAAGACCGAGGCGCGATCGAAGCCCCCCGTTCTCATCGTCCACGGCACCGCCGACCAGGTCGTGCCGTTCGACTCGCTCGCCGCCTCGGAAGAAGGCCTCAAGGCCGCCGGCATCCCGGTCGAGACCCTGGCGCGGCCCGGCCTCGCCCACTCGATCGACGAACGCGGCCAGGAGGAAGGGGCGAAGCGCCTGATTCGAGCGTTCCGTCACGATTCTGCAAACACAATCAAGCCATAACGGGACACGAGCAAACCGCTACATGTTGTGACGTAACATGGGATACGGTATGTAGATCGTAGGCATCCCGAAGGGGATCGTCCCCGCGGGATCGTCCATCAGGAGGATCGGCGTGGGGCATTTGTCGCCCGAAAGCTGCCCGGCCCTGGTGCTGAACGCCGACTTCCGGCCGCTCAGCTACTTCCCCTTGTCCTTGTGGTCATGGCAGGACGCGATCAAGGCCGTGTTCATGGGCCGCGTGAACATCGTCCATGAATACGACCGCACGGTCCGCTCGCCGAATTTCGAGATGAAGCTGCCTTCCGTCATCTCGCTCAAGGACTACATCGCCTCGGCCAGGCGGCCTGCCTTCACGCGGTTCAACGTGTTCCTCCGCGACCGCTTCAGCTGCCAGTACTGCGGCGACGACTTCCCGACCCAGGACCTGACCTTCGATCACGTGATCCCCCGCTCCAAGGGCGGGCGTACCACCTGGATCAACGTCGTCACCGCCTGCTCGGACTGCAACCTGATCAAGGGCAACCGGCTACCGCGGGAAGCGAACATGCACCCGCGCACACGCCCCTTCCAGCCGACGGTCTACCAGCTCCAGGAGAACGGCCGGGCCTTCCCGCCGAACTTCCTGCACGAGAGCTGGCGCGACTTCCTCTACTGGGATTCGGAGCTGGAGAGCGCCTAGTCCGGATCGGCGTCCGGGTAGAACGGCTCGAGCTCGTTCGCGTTTCGCCACTTCTCCGGCATCGATCCGGGCGCGCAGTAACGATAGAGCGCATCCGGCCTGCGGCCATAGACGAAGTGCTCGCGGTCCTGGATGCGGATCGGCATCGACTGGGTGAACTTCCGCCCGATCGCGCGATCCTCGCAGGCCATCGTCAGCATCAGCGCGGTCTGGCCCGCAGCGAGCCGCGTGATGGTGCAGATGTCCTTCCCCAGCTCGAAGCGTCCCGGCATGACGTGCAGCACGTTGGCAAAGGATGCTCCCTCGCAAGGAACGCCTTGCAGCGTGTAGAAGCCGGCGCGCAACGGCAGCTCGGCGGCGCTCGCTGCGGCGGCACTCATCAGGGCGGCGGCCACGCTCAGCGCGCCGAAGCCGCGCATCAGATCCGTTCGGAAAGCCAGATCGCCAGGCGCGAGGCGCCTTTGACCGCCTGTGTCAGCACGGCATAGCCCGGCGCGTCCTCGGCGCCTGAGGCCAGCGCCGTGTCGCGATGCTCGACCTCTTCCTGGCGGAATGCCTCCAGCGTCTCGCCGAGCGGCTTCTCATCGTCGCCGAGCGAGGCGATCTGGCCGCGATAGTGCTCGTCGATCACTTCCTCGACCGCGACCGTGCAGGCCATCGCCGCCTGCTCGCCGAGAAGGGCGGTCGCCGCACCCAGCGCGTATCCGGCGACATGCCAGAACGGCAGCAGCACGGTCGGCCGCGCGCGACGCTCGATCACCATCTTCTCGAAGGTCTTCAGGTGCTGCGCCTCCTGCTCGGCCATGTGGCGAAGCGTCGGTCCGCAGGCGCTCTTGCCCAGGACGGAGAGCTGGCCCTCGTAGATGCGGCGGGCGCCGTACTCGCCGGCGTGGTCGACGCGGAGGATGCGGTCGATGAGATCCTTGCCGATCGGATCGCCCGGCAGGCGCGGCCTCATCGCCGCACCAGGGCGGCACCGCCGCGAAGCCCGACCAGCGCCAGCGCGCCGGAGATCAGGAAGTTCCAGCCGGCCATCGAGATGCCGAACAGCGACCAGGCGATCTCGTCGCAGCGGACGACGGGGGCGGCCAGCAACTGGTCGCGGAGCGCCGACGCCGTGCTCGCCACCGGTCCGGTCGCACCGCAAGCCGCGGTGCCTTCCCACCAGCGCCACTCGACGCCGGCATGATAGGCGCCGATCCCGGCGGTGACGGCGAGGGCCGCGGCGGCGACCAGCGTCGCCCAGCCGGCATCCACCCGGCGTCCCTGGCGGATCAGGAACATGCCGACCAGGCCGGCGGCGATCGCGACGACATGCGGCCAGCGCTGCCAGAGGCAGAGCACACAGGGGGCGAGCCCGCCCCAGTGCTGGAAGGCGAGCGCACCGAGAAGGAGAGTCGCCGATACGTGCGCCAGAAGCGCCGGCGCGGCGCGGGGAGCGAGAAGCTTCATGTCAGAAAATATAGCGCACGACGGCGAATCCGCCGACCAGGACGATGGTCCCGATCAGGACCACCATGCCGAGCCGTTCCTCGACGAAGCGCCGGATCGGCGGCCCGAACCACCAGAGCAGCGCCGTCACCGCGTAGAAGCGGATGCCGCGGGAGAGGATCGAGGCGGTGAAGAACTCGAGCAGATCGAACGACGCGGCGCCGCTGGCGATGGTCACGAGCTTGTAGGGGATCGGCGTCGCCCCTTTGAGCACGATCAGCCACCAGCCGTAGTCGGCGAAGGCCTTCTCGAACCGCGCGATGGCGTCGGCATAGCCGTAGAAGGTCAGCACCGGCCGCCCGATCGCCTCGAAGCCCCAATGGCCGATCGCGTAGCCGACGAGACCGCCGATCACCGACGAGACCAGGCAGACGGTGGCGTAGAAGAACGCGCGGTCGCGCCGGGCCAGGATCATCGGGATCAGCAGCACGTCCGGCGGGATCGGGAAGACCGAGCTCTCGGCGAAGGAGACGACGGCCAGCCACGCCACCGCATGGCGGTGCGCCGCGACGTTCAGGAGCGCGTCATAGATCCGTCGCAGCATCCGCACCTCGAAGAACCCGGGCTGACCTCTTAAATGGCTCCCGTCAGCCCCGCAATCACCTTTCCTGGCCGGCGATTGACAACCTTGGCCGAGGCCGCCAAGCATCGCGCCCAGGATCGAGCGGCAATCCCCGCGAGGAGTTGATTCAGGTGCATCGGCTGTCGCGCGTCGCGTACTGGGCAGCCCTGATGGCGCCAGCCGCAGCCGTGCTCTTCCTCATCCTGCGCTACGGCGTGAACGTGCCGTTCTCGGACCAGTGGGACTTCGTCCATCATGTGGTCGGCTCGGCGAACGGGCAGCTGTCGCTTGCTGCGCTGTTCAACCAGCACAACGAGCATCGGATGGTCTTCCCGATGCTGGCAATGCTCGCGCTTGCGCGCCTGACCCAGTGGAATACCGTGGTCGAGATGGCGGCCAGCGTCGGGATCGCCGCCCTCACCCTCATGATGCTGGAGCGGCTGGTCCGCCCGGTGCTCGCCGGCGCCGGCTGGGCGCTGCGCATCTGGGCGATGCTGACGATCTCTCTCCTGCTGTTTTCCTTCACCCAGTCTGAGAACTGGCTCTGGGGATGGCAGATCCAGTGGTTCCTCGCCGTGCTGGCGGCGGTGAGCGCCGTGGCCTTCGCCACCTGGAGCCTCGAAAGCCCGGCCCCGTGGCGAAACATCGCCGCCGCCGCGACGGCGTGCATCGTCTGCCAGCTGAGCATCGCGAGCGGGATCGCCACCTGGGGAGCGGCAGGCCTCGTGCTCGTCTTCCATCGCAACCGTTGGCGAATACTGCCGGTCTGGATCGTGGTCGCGGCGATCGTGACCGGGTTGTACCTGGTCGGCTACCAGAAGCCGCCGCACCATCCATCGCCGCTCGACGCATTCAAGGTGCCAGCCGAGTTCCTCGCCTATCTCGGCAACTACATGTCGGGCCCCTTGGGGCGGAGCGCCAAGATTGGCGCCGCCATCATCGGAGCCTTTCTCGTCCTCGGCGCCGTCGCCCTCGTCCGCAATCGGCAGCGCCCGGAGCTGGTGGCGCCATGGATCGCGATCGGCGCCTTTGCCGGCGCGAACGCCTTCATCACCGCGATCGGCAGCGTGGGCTTTGGGCCTGCACAGGCGCTCGAAAGCCGGTACGTGACCATTGCCCTGCTCATGTCAGTCGCGCTCGTGCCGCTCTGGCTACTGGCGTTTCGGGACTGGCCGCGGCTTCGGCCGGCCGCGGCCGTGATGGGCATCGTCGGCGGCATGCTTTTCACCTACGCGACGATCGCCGGGGATCGCCGGGGGCTGGCGGACTTCGCCAGGCTCCACCAGAAAATGGCAACGGGCCGGCAATGCGCACTCTCCGCCGAAGTCTCGACGGATGCCTGCCTCGCACTCCTCTACCCGAGGCCGGAAACCGTGCGCGACCGCATGCCGGTGCTCCGGGCGTTCGGTTGGAGCGGCTTGCCCGCGAATGATCCCGCCCTCGCGGAGATCGCGATCGGAACCAGCCTGGCTCGATGGCAAATCCGAATGGACGCAGGCGCCGACGGCTGGATCGACGTCGCGGAGGCACCTGACGGTGTGCTGCATGCGGCAGGCTGGGCGCATCATCCGAAAGGCAACGACGACGTGATCCGGCGCGTCGTGGTTGCCGCGGGCGACACGATCGTCGGCGACGCGACGATCGGCCTGGAGCGCCCCGACGTTGCCGCGCATTACGGTCCCGGGTTTCTCCGCAGCGGTTGGGTGCTGAGGGCGGCAGGTGCGCCCGCGGCCGGGTCGCGGATGCGAGCCTATCTCGTGCTCGGCGACGGCGTTCTCGCGCCGCTCGCCGGAGAGGTCGTGCTCGGCGTCCCTAAAGGCTGAGCCGCTTGAAGATCCGTTCCGGGATCGACCGGATCACGAGCATGATCAGGCGCCAGAATCCCGGCAGGTAGACCACGTTCTTCTTCGCGTCGATGGCGGCGACGATGCCGCGGCCGACCTCATCCGGCTTGGCCCAGAGCGGCCCGCCCTTTGGCAGGCCGGCCGTCATCGGCGTGTCGACGAAGCCCGGCTTGATCGTCAGCACCTGGACGCCGGCACCGGCGAGGCGGTTGCGCAGGCCCTGCAGAAAGAGGCTCACCATGCCCTTGGATGCGCCGTAGACGTAGTTGCTCTTGCGGCCGCGATCTCCGGCGACCGACGAGATCACGGCGATGGTGCCTTCGCGCCGCGCCTCGAAGCGGTTCGCGGCCAGACTCGCCAGCGCGAGCACGCTGAGCGCGTTGGTGTCGATCTCGGCGAGCATGCGCTCGACCGACGCTTCGCATGCCTTCTGGTCGGAGAGCGTTCCATGCGCGATCAGGATCACGTCGAGTCCCTCCATCGCGCGTTCGGCTGCGTCGAGCAGCGCCGCGTGCCGGCCGCGCTCGGTTGCGTCGATCGCCATGGCGCCGACCGAGGCGCCGGCGCGGACCGCGAGATCCTGGCGCACGGCTTCCAGCCGCTCGGCATTGCGGCCGGCGAGGAACAGTCGGTCGCCGCGCGCCGCCATCACCCGGGCCGTTGCCTGCGCGATCGCCGAGGTCGCGCCGACGATCAGGACCTTGCGCATGACTCGCCTCCGTTCAACGGGGTGCATCGGCGGTGACCCGCCGCCAGAACGCCGACATCACCCTGGGGTCTCGCCGCGCCTCGAGCTCGCGCCAGCCAGGGAAGCCGCGCCGGAAGGCCTCTCCCGACATCCGCGCGTCCTTCGCCGGATAGATCGCGCCGCCGGCATCAAGGACCACGCGGTCGAGCTCGTCGAGCAGCGCCAGGGTCGACGCGCCGGCGAACGGGAAGTCGAGCGCGAGCGTGGCGCCCGGCCGGGCGAAGGACAGGAGCCCCTGCCCCGAAATGTCGCCGAACATCTTCAGCACCGACAGGAAGGATCCCCGCCTGGACGTGGCGATGAGATCGAGGATCCGCCGGAGAACCGCCGGTGCCGTATTCGGAGGCACCACGCATTGGTGCTGGACGAAGCCCTTCGGCCCGTAGAGCCGGTTCCAGTCGAGGATGGAGTCGAGCGGATAGAAGTAGGAGAGGTAGTGCTGCACCGAGCGCTCGGCGCGGGGCAGCCGGTAGTAGAGCTCGTTGAAGAGGCGGAGAGTGAGGCCGTTCACGGGCGAGACCGGCGGCGTGAAAGGAACCCGCAGCGCCGGGCGCGGCTTGGCCGGCGACCTGTCCGCCGCGACGTGATTGGCCCTGAGGAAAATGCCGCGCCCGAGATCTCGCCCGCTGGCGAGGCAGTCGATCCAGGCGACGGTGTATTCGTGCGTCCGGTCGGACTCGGCAGCGAGCACAAAGAAAGCGTCGAGATCGCGGAACCGCAGGCTCTCGACCTCAAGCCAGGGACCGGGAACTGGAACGAGCTGCAGTTCGGCCCGCGTGATCAGCCCGGTAAGGCCGAGGCCGCCGACCGTGGCGCGGAACCACTCGGGCTCGAGATCGGGTCCGCAGACGATCCTCTGACCATCCGTGCGCAGCAGCTCGAGCGACAGGACATGGCCGCCGAAACTGCCGCGGCGGTGATGGTTCTTGCCGTGCACGTCGTTGGCGATGGCGCCGCCGACGGTGACGAGCCGCGTCCCGGGCGTGACCGGAAGAAACCATCCCCTGGGCACGACGAGCTCCAGGATCTCGCCCAGCAGCACGCCGGCTTCACTGGCGAGACGACCCGTCACCGGATCGAAGTCGAGGAAGCGGTCGAGGCCGCGGACGTCCACCAGCGTGCCGCCATCGCTGAGGCAGCTGTCGCCGTAGCTGCGGCCGTTGCCGCGCGGCAAGACATCACCTGGGACCGCAGGCCATCCCGCGTCACGCCAGGCGATCCGGACGGCCCGCTGCGGCAGCGGCGGATAGAGGCCCCAGCTCGCGTAGCGATCGGCCATGCGTCAGAAGGCGGCGAGCACGACGATCGCCATCAGCGCGACCACCGCCCGGCTCATGCGGTCCTTCACCGCGAAGACGATCGGGTCGTCCTGCATGTTGCCGCGATGGGCGACGAGCCAGGCGCGGCTGACCCAGTAGAGCAGCAGCGGACAGAGGAACCAGAGCGCTTCCGGCCGGCCGTAGAGCGGCAGGACCGCCGGGCTGTTGACGTAGAGTGCGAGCACCAGGACCGAGAGATACCCGGCCGCGCCGCCGAGCGCCGCCAGCAGGTCGAGGTCGGTCGTGCGATACCCCCGGCCGGGTGCCGCCGCGACACCGGCCTCGCGAAGGCCGAGTAACTCGGTGTAGCGCTTCAGCATCGCCAGGCTGAGGAAGATGAACATCGAGAAGGCGAGCAGCCAGAACGACGGCCAGAGACCGAGCGCGGCCGACCCGCCGATCAGCCGGAGCGTGTAGAGGCCCGCCAGCGTGAACACGTCGACGAGGACGATGCGCTTCAGGGAAAACGAATACGCCGTCGTCACCGCGATGTAGGCGGCGAGCGTCGCCACGAAGAACGGCGATATCCAGACGGCGGCGGGGATCGCCACGATCAGCAGCAGGGCCGCCATGGCGAGGCCGTTGACCGCGGGCACATTGCCGGCCGCGAACGGCCGGAAGCGCTTGCGCGGATGGCGCCGGTCGTCGGCGAGGTCGAGCAGGTCGTTCAGGACATAGACCGCCGACGCGCACAGCCCGAATGCGACGAAGGCGAGCAGCGCCTTCAGCGCCTGGAGCGGTTCCAGCACCGCATGCGAGGTCACCAGCGGCACGAACACCAGGAGATTCTTCAGCCATTGCTGCGGGCGGAGCGCGCGCAGATGGTTCGCGAGCGCATCCTGCCGATCGTCGATCCGCGCCTTGATCGCGACGATTCCTTCGGCCCTGGCCGCGACGCCCGGTGCCGGGTTGACCAGGATGGCCGCACGCGCCGATGACCACACGTCGAGGTCGGCATGATCGTTGCCAGCGTAGTCGAACCCCTTCTCGCCGAAGCGCTCGACCAGGAGCGCGCGCTTGGCACCGGCCTTGAGGTTGACCGTCCCATCGCTCGCCAGCACCTCGTCGAAAAGGCCGAGATGAGCGGCGAGCGGCAGGGCGGCCTCGCGATCCGAGGCGGTCGCCAGCACGAGCCGCTGGCCCTCCGCCTTGCGTTGCCTGAGGAGATCGAGAAGCGGTTCGCTGTAGGGCAGGATCGTGGGATCGATCGGCGACTGCCGCGCCACCTCCGCCTTGAGGTGCGCCTTGCCGCCACGTGCGAGCCACGACGCCATGTCGAGAGCGGCAAGCGGCCTTTGCCGCACCAGCGCGAGCGCGCCCTCGACCAGGAGATCGGTCTTGACCAGCGTGCCGTCGAGATCGACGACGAGCGGCGGGCGCGGCACATCGACGGGGAGCGGTCGTGGGGCCGACATGTCCTCAGCGCCGGTGATTGCGGAAGGTCCAGTACTTGTGGCCGACGAAGCTGGTGAAGACCGGCACGATCACTCCCGCCACGTGGGCGATCGTCTCGGCGTGCCGGACCATACCGACGGCCGGAAGCACATAGTAGGCGAGCGCCAGGCTGATGACGAGCGTCTGCGCGACGGCGACCAGGTTGACGACGATGAAGGCCGCCACCTCGCCCGGCATGCCGCGATCGCCGGCGCCGAACACCAGCCAGCGGTTGAGCACGTAGGCCGTCGCCATGCCGGTGACATAGGCCGCGACCACGGCCGCCGCATACGGCGCGACCTCGCTGTAGAGAAGCCGCGACAGCACGTTGACGAGCGCCGCGACACCGCCGGCGAGCAGGAAGCGGAAGAATCCCGACGGGGCGAGGACCTTCATCACGCTCATCGGCGTCCGGCGATTTCCGCCAGGCGCTTGCCGACCGCGACGCTCTCCGAGATCGAGCGATCCTCGGGGTAGTAGTAGGACGTGTCGGCCATGTAGAAGCCGGCCAAGCCGCTCTCCATCGGCAGCAGCTTGTCGTAGAAGCCGGGCGTGCAGATGGTCTGTGCGAACTGGTAGCGCGAGACCTTGGCGGCGGACACCTGCTCGTCGCGGAATTCCGGATTGATCCGCCTGAGGCACGCCTTGACCTCGGCGATCAGCTCCTCGTCGGGGCGCTTCCAGCCTGGATGCGAGGTCGGCATGTAGTAGGGCGCGTAGAGGATATGCGCCTCGCCCGGATGCAGGTTCGAGTACTCGATCACGCCCGGGATCGGGATCGCCGGGTCGGTGATGTTCATCCAGAAATAGGGCGAGACCGGCCGCGTCATCTTGAGGATCACGCAGGCGACGGCGATGTTGTCGATCGCCGCGACCTTGTCGCGCTCGTCCGCGGGCAATGCCGGCACCAGCCGCGTCACATAGGGCAGCGGCACGGTCGAGACGATGCGGTCGTGGCACTCGACGCCGCCGTCGAGACGGAGGCCGACGGCCTTGCCGCCCTCGGCGACGACCTCGCGGACCGGGCTGCTCAGCCGGATCGTGCCGCCGCCGGCGAGGACGCGTGCCTCGATTGCCGCAAGAAGCGTGTCGGAGCCGCCGTCGAGGGTCGCCAGCCGCTCCCGGAAGAGATTCTTCCGTGACTTCGCGATCCGCTGGATGCGCGTCCCGATCCAGGCTGCGGAGAGGCTCTGCGCGTGTTCGAAGAACTTGAGCTCGAACAGGCTGCGCCAGAGGACCTCATACGCCTCGGCGCCGACCCATTTGCGCAGCCACGCCGTCGCCTCGACCTTGTCGAGCGCGCGCCAGTCCTTGATCCCCTTGGTGTAGAGGACGTGCAGGGCGTAGCGGATCTTCGCGACGAGGCCGAGATGCGGGAACAGCAGCAGCCGGTCCGGCCGCCCCCATTCATAGAGCGTGCCGCGGTAGAAGAAGCCCATCCGCGTGTCGACCCATTTGAGCGTGTGCGACAGGCCGAGCTCATCCAGCAGCTGGAACAAGGGATAGTCGGTGGCGCAGATGAAGTGGTAGTAGCGCTCGATCTTGAGTCCGTCGAAATCGAAGGAGGCCGACATGCCGCCGATGCGGTCGTCGGCTTCGTAGATCGTCACCTTGTGGCCGCGCTTCACGAGATCGAGGGCGCAGGCGAGCCCCATCGGCCCGGCGCCGAGCACGCCGATGCTCAGCGCCTCAGACATAGGACTTCACCTGGACCTTGCTGTAGACCGGGTCGCAGAAGGTCTCGCGGATCGCCTCCACGAACGGCGTCGGACGGACGCCGAAGACCGCCTGGATGTCGACGCCGCTGAAGGCATCGCCGGCGGTCAGCGCCTTCAGCTGGTCGGCGGTGAAGGGCGGCGTCTTGGTGAACAGCGCGTAGAGGCGAAGCAGCAGCGCGAACAGCCAGACCGGGATGTGAAGCAGCGGCGTCCGCAGCCCCTTCACGTCGCGGATCGTGCGGATGATGTCGACATAGTCGACCTCCTCCTTGCCGGCGAGGTCCCAGACGTCGCCGTCCGGCCGGCGCGCGAGGCAGACCTCTATCACCCGGCAGAAGTCGCGGTTGTAGAGCGGCTGGCGCATGTAGCGGCCATCGCCCGGGATCGGGAACACTGGCGTCCGCTCGAGGAAGCGCGCGAGCCAGCCGAGGTGCTTGGGATCGAACCAGCCGAACATCAGGGTCGGGCGCAGCACGCAATGGGAGATGCCGGAGCGGCGGACCAGCTGCTCCTGCGCCTCCTTGGTACGGGTGTAGTCGTCCTCGGCGACCGAGTTCACAACCGACGAGCTGACATGCACGAGGTAGGGAATGCGATGTTGCCGGATCGCCTCCAGCACCCGCTCGGTCGCGGTGATGTTGTTGCGGACGAAAGGCTCGGCGCCCTTGCCGGTGATCTGCGCGTGGAGCTGGACCACCGCGTCGGCACCGGCGAAATGCTCGGCCCAGGGACCGGGATCGGCGAGATCGGCCTCGACCGCCGTGACGCCCGGATGAAGCCGGGCCAGCACACCGAGATTGTGCGCATGCTTGTCGATGGCGACGAGCCTCAGGTCCGCGCGCCCGGAGAGCAGGGTCACGAGATTCTGCCCCACCAGCCCGGCGGCACCGGTGACGACGATCTTTTTCGGCTCGGCCAACGGCGCTCCCTTCGGCTGCGGGGCGGAGGCGCCCGGCGCAGTCGCGGTCATAGCCGGTGACGCCGAGGGCCGCAATCGCGTCGGCAAGCAGCCGTCTTGCCGCCTGTGCGCGACCGCCCTATGGTCCGCCCGGCGTGCCCCAGTGGTGGAATGGTAGACGCGGCAGACTCAAAATCTGTTGCCCGCAAGGGCGTGCTGGTTCAAGTCCGGCCTGGGGCACCACTTTTTCATCGGCGGGTCTGACGGAATGCTGACCATGCCTCGCACCCTTTCTGCCGCAACGGTCGAGCAGTACGAGCGGACCGGCGTCTGCTTCCCGATCCGGGTGATGACCGAGGCCGAGTCGCGGCTCCTCCGGACCCGGCTCGAAGCCGCCGAACGAGGCCTCGGCGGCGCCATCACCGGGAACCTCCGCCACAAGAGTCATCTCGTCTTCACCTGGCTCGACGAGCTCGTCCGCCTCCCGGCGATCCTGGATGCCGTCGAGGACCTGATCGGCCCCGACATCCTGGTCTGGAACTCGAACCTCTTCGTCAAGAACGCCCGCGACCCCTCCTTCGTGTCGTGGCATCAGGATTCGACCTACTGGGGCCTGAGCGAGCCGGCGGCGGTGACCGCCTGGGTCGCGTTCTCGCCGAGCACCCGGGAGAGCGGCTGCCTCCAGGTCAGCGCCGGCACGCATCTCGCCGCCCAGCTGCCGCATGACGACAATCCGACCGCGAACAACCTGCTGACCCGCGGGCAGGAGATCGCCGTCACCATCGATCCCAAGACGGTCGTCGACGTCGTGCTGGCGCCGGGCGAGATGTCGGTGCACCACGTACGCGCCGCCCATGGATCGGAGCCGAACCGGTCGGACGATCGGCGCATCGGCTTCGCCATCCGCTACATCCCGACGCGCGTCCGCCAGAATGCCGGACGGGATTTCGCCACGCTGGTGCGCGGACGCGACATGTATGGGCATTTCGAGCCGGAGCCCCGGCCGAAAGCCGACCTCGACGCGGAAGCCGTCGCGGCCCACGCCGAGATCATGCGCGTGCACACCGACACCCTGCTGAGAGGGTCGTCGCGCCAGGCGCTGCGGTAAGCACGCCGCTGCGCTAGTCTCTCCCCGGCACCTTGGGGGAGAACGCAAGTTGAAGATCGTATCGGTCGAGTCCCGGCTGGCGAGCCTGCCGCTGCAATGCGAGCCCTGGGGCGACAGCTTCCACCGCGTCACTCATATCGAGATCATCGTCACCGACGTAACGACCGACACCGGCCTCGTCGGCACCGGCTTCAGCCACACCTCCGGCGTCGGCGGGCTCACGCTCAAGTCGCTGATCGACCGCGATCTCGGCCCCTTCGTGATCGGCCGTGAGGTGGCGCCGCGTCCGCTCTGGCACGAATGCTGGGGTCATGTGCGCGACCTCGGCGCCGGCGGCTTCACCACGACCGCGCTGGCGGCGATCGACATCGCGCTCTGGGACCTCGTCGCCAAGGAGGTCAGGAAGCCGCTCACCTACGTGCTCGGCGGCAAGTGCCGGGACCGCATGCTGACCTATGCCAGCGGCATCAACCTCAACAAGTCGGTCGAGGAGCTGGTCGACCAGGTCAAAGGCTGGAAGAAGGACGGCTTCAAGGCGTTCAAGGTCAAGGTCGGGAAGCCCGAGATCGCCGAGGACGTCGAGCGGCTGACCAAGGTGCGCGAGACCGCCGGACGCCTGCCGGTCATGGTCGATGCCAACCAGGGCTGGAACATCGGCCATGCGGCGCGCGCCATCAACGCCTACCAGCACCTGTCGCCGCACTGGGTCGAGGAGCCGCTGCTGGCCGACGACATCGACGGGCATGCCAAGCTGCGCCAGCTCGTCACCAGCCCGATCGCGATCGGCGAGAACGTCTACACGATCCAGCAGTTCAACCAGTACCTGACACGCGGCGGCTGCGACTTCATCCAGGCCGATATCGTGCGCGTCGGCGGCATCACCCCCTATCTCGACATTGCCGGTCTCGCGCGCGCCTGGAACGTCCCGCTGGCGCCGCACTTCATGATGGAGCTGACCGGCCAGGTGCTGTGCTGCCTGCCGAACGCCCACATCCTCGAAAACATCGACGGCGGGTCGCTGACCGATCTCCGCGCGCTGACCAAGCCCTTCAAGATCGTCGACGGCTACTTCACGCCGCCGGAGGTGCCGGGCCACGGCATCGAGTTCGATCGCGCTTATCTGAAGAAGCACGAAGTGGTCTGACGAACATGGCTCTCCGCATCGGCGTCGCCGGCACCGGCCACTGGGCCGACACCGTCCATATCCCCGGGCTCAAGCTGCAGCCGGCGGTCGAGCTGGTCGGCGTGTGGGGACGCAACCCGGTAACTGTCGAGACGGTGGCCAAGCGTCACGACATCCACGGCTTCACCCGCTTCGAAGACATGCTGGCCGGGGTCGATGCCGTCAGCTTCTCGCTGCCGCCGGCCATCCAGGCTGAGCTTGCGGTGACGGCGGCAAGTGCCGGCAAGCACCTGCTGCTGGAAAAGCCGATCGCGCCGACCGTCGCCGAGGCCGAGCGCATCGCGGATGCAGCGAAGAAGAACGACGTCTCGACCGTCGTCTTCTTCACCCGCCGCTTCGTGCCGGAGTTCGAGCGTGTCCTGCAAGAGATGCGCGCGAAGCGCTGGACTGGCGCCCGCGTGCGTCAGCACACCGAGGCGATGCTGCCGGGCAGCCCCTATGCCGGTTCGGTCTGGCGACAGGCGGACGGCGCCGCGCTCTGGGATCTGGGCCCGCACGCGCTGTCGGTGCTGACCGCGATCCTGGGTCCCGTCGAGAAGATCTCCGCCACGCGGAGGGGCGACCTGTCGTGCTTCACCGCGACGCACAAGGGGGGCGCGATATCCGATGTCTCTCTCGGCCTCTACACCAGGCCGACGGAGACCAAGAGCGAGTACCTGTTCACCGGTCCCGATGGCGATGCGCCGCTGCCGATCCCGACCTTCCCACGGCCTCAGGCGCTGGCGACCGCGGCCGGCGATCTGGCGGAGAACGTCGCCCGCGGCGAGCGCCGCCATCGCTGCGACGTCGCCGTCGGGCTCGAGGTGGTGCGCGTGCTCGCTGCCGCCGATCGCGCGCTGGCGACCGGCGGCAGCGTCTCGCTCTAGGTTCGGATCCAGGTCTCCGAGAAGGCGAGCATCGCGGTCGAGATCTTGTGGCCGGCGATCTCGCGCGGGATCGGCTTGCCCGGGAGCTTCTTGCCGTTGACGGTGACCTGCGCGTCCTGGCAGCCGATGAACAGGCTCGGCATGTAGTGCTTGCCCGTCGCCGACTTGTCCGGCGGCAGCGCGAAGCAGAACGGCTTGCCGAGGCCCGTCCACTTGAGCTCGATGGTCTCGGCGCCCGCCTTCACGGTCTCGGTGTAGGTGCTGGCCGGATCGCCGCCGGCGGCAACCGAGTCCAGCTTCTTGTAGGTGAGGCCTTTCAGGCCCGGCAGCCCTTTGAAGGCGCCGAAATTCGAGACGAAGTCGGAGACGAGGTAGCGCGCCAGCTTCTCGTTGTTGTGATAGCAGACGTTGGTCGCGGCGCTTCCGTCCTGCGGCGCCTGCAGAAGCACCAATGCGTGGCCGGCCCCGTGCGGCGACAGCACGACGCGGAAGAAGCTCGCCATCGTCACGAACGGTCCGTCGGCATTTTCCTTCAGGGAGATACCGGGATTCTCGCCGGACCACTCGACGGTGCCGGCAAAATTGATCGGATCGGCCATTCAAATCCTCCTGTTGGTTGCCGCGATTATGCACGACTTGTCCATTCTGTAAGCGCCATTCCGCCATCGCGCGGGAGCGATGGCGCCCCCCTCAACGATCTGTCACTTTCCATTTCGTCCCCGCCAAAGACGTCGCGAGCCCGATGGCGCTTCCTCCCTGGCTTCCGCCGCTGGCGGCGGTCGTCCTGATGCAGATCGTCGCCGCGTTCCAGTCCCAGTCGATCTGGGTGCTGGCGCCGATCCTGACGCGTGAGGCCGGCGTGGCGCCCGAACGCGTCGGGGAGCTCGCCGGGCTGATCTCGTTCGGCTCGGCCTGGTTCTTCCTGGGCGGCAACCCGATCCTGGCCCGCCTGGGCTCGCTCCGGGCCCTGCAGGCCGGATCGATCCTGGCCTCCGCCAGCCTCATACTCTTCTTCTTCCCGTGGTGGCCGGCGATGATGCTGGCAGCACTCATCCTCGGCATCGGCTACGGCCCGACCACGCCGGCCGGCAGCGACGTGCTCGCGCGCTACACGCCCGAGCGTCACAAGAGCGCGATGTTCTCGATCAAGCAGGCCGGCGCCCCGCTCGGCGGCGCGCTCGCGGGGCTCAGCCTGCCGATCGTCAGCACCCTGGTCGGCTGGCATGCGGCACTGATCCTGACCGCGATCCTCGGCCTCATCGCGATCGTGATCGTGCAGGGGGTCCGCCGCGAGCTGGATGCCGACCGCGACCAGAGCGTCGCGCTGTCGCTTCGCCTGCTGCTCTCGCCGGCGAACCTGACCGAGCCGTTCCGTACCGTATGGCGGACACCAAGCCTGCCGCTGCTGACGTTGGCCTCGTTCTGTCTCGCCGCGATCCAGGGAAATCTCTTCTCCTTCGCCGTGACCTATCTCACGGACGAGATCGGCCTCAACCTCGTGCAGGCCGGCGCCGCCTCGTCGGCGATGCTGCTCTCGGGCATGGCCGGCCGCATCCTGATGGGATGGCTCGCCGACCGGCTCGGCTCGGCGATCGCGGTGCTCCGCGTCCTGGCATTCACCGCGGCGGGCGCCACCTTCATGATGTCGACGATCGACCGCAGCTGGTCCTACGGCGCGATCGTCGTGCTGTTCGGGGCGACCGGCATCCTCGCCACAACCTGGAACGGCGTCTTCCTGGCCGAGGTCGCCCGGATCGCGCCCAAGGGCAAGATCGGCGTCGCCACCGCCGGCTCGGCCTTCATCACCTTCCTGGCCTATTCCTTCGGCCCGATGGTCTTCGCCAAATCGGTGTCGACGGTCGGCGCCTACGGCCCTGTCTATGCCGGCGTCTCGATGCTCGGGCTCGTCGCCGCGGTCGCGCTTCTGATCGCCGGCCGCCTGAGGAAAGCTAGCGACCGATGAAGTTCGGCTTCCTCTTCTCCATGAAGGCACGCCGGCCTTCGATATAGTCCTGGCTCGCGAAGCAGTCGCGCACCAACCTCTCGCAGAGCTCGAGGTCGCGCTCCTCCGCGTCCTTCATCGCCTCGCCCACCAGGCGCTTCACCGAATGGACGGTCATCGGCGCATTGCCGGCGATGGTTTCGGCGTATTCCTGGACCTTGGCCTCGAGCTCACCGTCGGGCACCACGCGATTGACCAGGCCCATCGAGGCCGCCTCGGCCGAGCTGAACTGCCTCGCGGTGAAGAAGATCTCCTTGGCGAAAGAGGGGCCGACAAGGCCGATGAGCTTCTGGATGCCGCCGAGCTTGTAGCCCAGGCCCAGCTTCGCCGCAGGTACCGCGAAGCGCGATCCTTCCGTGCAGATCCGGAGATCGCAGGATATCGCGAGCGCGAGTCCGCCGCCGATGCAGTATCCACGGATCATCGCGATCGTCGGCTTGCCCAGGTTCTCCAGCCGCGCGTGCGCACGGGCCGTGGTCGCGTTGTACGTCTCGACCGCTTCGGCGCTGGCGCGCTCGCTCTCGAACTTCGAGATGTCGGCGCCCGAGACGAACGCCTTGCCGCCGGCGCCGGTCAGAACTACGACCCGGATCTCCGGATCGCTCTCGAAGTCGGCGAGGATCCTCTCGGCCGCCGACCACATCTCCAGCGACACGGCGTTGTGGCGCTCGGGATTGTTGAAGATCATCCAGCCGATGCTGCCGTCTTTCCGCGAAATCATCTTGTCGGTCACGGCGAGATCTCCTAGCGCAGCATGAAGGACATGGCGGACATCGAGTTCAGCGTCCGGATCACCATGCGCATGGAGCCGCACGTGAACGTGACCGCCCGCGGCGCCGTCCGCTCGTTGCCCGGCAGCAGCGACATCAAGTCGGCGAGCGGCACCGAGTTGAGCTCGACCCGCACCGTGATCGGCGGCAGGACGCGGAACGGCTTGATCTCCCTGGCGCGCTGGACGGCCCGCATGGCGCCGGCCTTGATCGCCTCGCGCGCCGCCTTCGGCGTCATCGATTCGGCGGCGGTGTTCATGATCACCCGCTTCACCTCGACGATCTCGGCGCCGACGAACAGCGGACTCACCTCCGTCTTCAGGCAATCGTCGCCGGAGAACAGGATCACCGGCACGCCGATCTCGCCGGCATAACCGCCATAGAGGCCCGACTCGCCGAAGTCGGTGCCGTTGACCGTGATGCGCGCGAAGGCAAAGCCGTTGATCGTATGCGCGAGAATGCCGTGCGACCCGGCCCGGGCGTGATAGCCCAGCGCGAAGACGCCGGCATAATCCGAGGAAAGCCCTTCCATCATCGAGGCTGGCTTCGGCTTGCCCGAGATCAGGCGAGCCCGCGGATCGATGTCCTCGATGATCAGGTTCCGCATCGGACCGTGGGAATCGTTGACCAGGATCTCGGTCGCGCCGCCCTCGACCGCACCGGCGATCGCGGCGTTGACCTCCTGGGTCATCAATCGGCGCGCCCGCTCGTGCTCGGCGTTGCCGGGACGGCCCTGCTCGCCGTCGACGACGCCGGCGACTCCTTCTATGTCCGACGAGATGTAGATCCGCATTCGTGTCCCTTCGCTCAAGGGCCGGCACGGTAGGATGAAACGGTCCCGGTGGACAACCGGCGCCGACGAGCCTCCAATGCACGACCATGACCGACCGTGCCTTGATCGACAGCTTCACCAAAGCCGTACTGAGCGGCGACGCTGGATCGATCTCCGACTATTTCGCCGCCCAGGACATCCAGCCGCCGACATTTCGCTGGAATCCAGAGGCCGGTACCCTCGGAGAAGCGCCACTCGAGATCCTGTCCAGATGGTGGCTGTCGAAGCGAGCGGCCGGCGGGCTGCCCTCGATCGATGCCGTCGACCCGATCGAGCTCAAGGGCGCTCTGGGCTACCTGATGATTCTCGACGTGCTCGAGGACGGCTGGGACTACCGCTACCGGCTCTACGGTACGGAAATCGCACGCCACGCCAAGCGCGACTACACCGGCCAGCGGACCTCGGACCTCAAGGTCTTCTCGACCATCCCGATCTTCTACATCGCCTGCTATCGCGCGTGCTCGCGCGGCCGGAACCGCTGGCGACGCACAATCAGCCGCCGATCGACGTGGCGACTTCGTCCTGGACCCGGCTCATCCTGCCGCTGGCCGGTCGCGATGGACGGATCGCCCGCTTCCTCGTCGGCAATGTTCCGGGCACCTGGCGCCGACCTCGCGAAGAACCCCTGAACGCCTGACGGCGGGGATGACGGCCACCGTCCGCGCGCGGCATGATGCGTATCCTTCCTGCTTCCCGGAGTCCGCCATGCCAGATACCGCTTTGCCTTCCGCCGACTGGCAGCGCATCGACACAGGCTGGGATGCGAAGATCCTGGAGGAAGCCTGGGCCTCGGCCGCGTCTATCCAGTCCGCGGCCGTGTTGGTGATCGAGGGCGGCCGTATCGCGGCAAGCTGGGGCGACATCGAGCGGCGCTACATGTGCCACTCGATCCGCAAGAGCTTCCTCTCCGCGCTTTACGGCATCCAGATCGAGGCCGGCCGCATCAGCCGCGGCCTGACGCTGGCCGAACTAGGCATCGACGACAAGGAAGGCCTGTCCGGCCGCGAGAAGGCAACGAGCCTCGTCGACCTGCTCTCGGCACGATCCGGCATCTATCATCCCTCGGTCTACGAGAGCCCGTGGATGCGCTCGATCAAGGAGCTGCGCCACAGCCACGCGCCGGGCACGTTCTGGTGCTACAACAACTGGGATTTCAACGTTCTCGGGACGATCTACGAGAAGCTGATCGGTCGCTCGCTGTTCGAGGATTTCCGCGACCTGATCGCGAAGCCGATCGGCATGCAGGACTTCCGCTACGACGACGAGCGGAAGGACGGAGAGTATGTCGGCAACAACGAGACCACCCACCCGGCATATCCGTTCCGCATGTCGAGCCGCGACATGGCGCGCTTCGGCCTGCTGTTCCTGCGTGAAGGCCGCTGGGGCGACAAGCAGATCATTCCGCGTCGGTGGGTTAAGGAAAGCACTGCACCGATCTCGGAGGCGGGCAATGCCGGCGCCTACGGGTACATGTGGTGGGTCGCGCGGGCGGGCATCCACATCCCAGGCGTGATCCTGCCGGACGGCAGCTACTCCGCGCGCGGCGCCGGCGGCCACAAGATGATCGTGATCCCGAAACACGACATCGTCCTGGTCCATCGCGTCGATACCGACATCAAGGGGCGCGAGGTGAAGACGCATCAGTTCGCGCCGCTGATCGACCTCGTGCTCGCGGCCAGGCTCGGCCGCAGCTGGTAGAAGGAAGGAGACAGGACGCATGGCGACGCTGCTGACCGAACGCGGCCGCTTCGAAGCGGGCCGGAGCGATGGGGAAAGCCTCTGGCTCTCTCCGGCTGCGCTCGACGAGGCGACCGGATGGGAGCTGAAGCCGGAAGGCTTCTGCCGCGACGAGATCTGCGTGCCGCTGCCGGCTGGCCGAGAGGCCGAGTTCACGCGCGGCGGCGAGGTCGACGCGGCGCGGCTGTTCCGGCACGCCGGCCAGCCGATCGTCGCCAGCCGCGACAAGAGCGTGTGGTCGCTCGGCACCTCGGCGCAGATCCGCACGAGCGCACTCGAGAACCTGGAGGCGCCGGACGTAGCGCTGCCGGATCTCGACGGCCGCATCCACCGGCTCATCGACCACCGCGGCAAGAAGATCTTCCTTTCGACCTGGGCGTCCTGGTGAGGCTGTCGTTTTGACTTGCCCGTGTGGCAGCAACTGTACGACGAGCTCAAGGACTACGGCTTCATGGTGTTCGCGGTCGCGATGGACAGTCGCGGCGCCGAGGCGGCGAAGCCGTGGATCGATGCGGCGAAGTCGACCTACGTCTCGGTGATCGACGCCGATCATAGGCTGGCCGACCTCTACAACATGGTCAACGTGCCGGAAGCGGTATGGATCGACGAGGCCGGCAAGATCATTCGCCCGACGGAGGTCGCCGGCAGCGGCGACTATTTCCGGAAGATGGATCGCCAGACCAAACAGCTGCCCGAAGAAGGCAAGGTCATGCGTGAAACCATGCGCGCGCACTACATGAACGCGCTTCGCGACTGGGTGAAGAACAGTACGAGGAGCCGGTACGCCTTCGATGAGAAGGCCGCCCGCGCCCATGTCCGTCCGCAGTCGGAGGACGTGGCGCTCGGTCATTGCTGGTTCCGGCTCGGCCAGCACCTGCACAACGCCGGGAAGATCGAGGAGGCCGAGGCGGCGCTCGCGGAAGCGAGCCGGCTGCATCCGGACTCCTGGAACATCTGGCGCCAGATGGGCGACTTGAAGCTCAAGGGCCAGCCCAACCCCGACTTCTGGGCGCGGGTCGATACGCTCGGCGACAAGCGCTACTACGGCAAGATCGACATGCCGGGCATGCCGTGAGGAACGCAGCCTTCAGCCGGCGGTCGGTGCTGAAGGCTGCCTCTCTTCTTTGCCTTGGCGTCTCGCCGGCCGAAGCGCAGACGAACGAACGCGAGGCCGCGCGCCGGCTCCTCGCCAGCGGCCTGACCATCGACATCCACTCCCATGCCGGCCGCGCCATCGGCCGGACCAACGTGCCGGAAGGGAAGCCCTTCACGCCGGTCGCAGCACCGATGCACGACGGCGGCATGTCGGTCATCTGCCTGGCGATGGTGGCCGACACGCCGACGCTCGAGCTGACGCCGGAGCGACGCATCCGGGCGATGCGCGATCCGGCGCCGGGCGAGCTCTACCAATGGAGTCGCCTCTCTTTCGCCCGGCTCGCGGCGCTCGTCGCCGACCAGAAGCTCGGCGTGGTCACCGACGCGGCGACATTGAAGGCCGCACCAGCAGCGGGACCTTCCGTCATCATTGCCGCCGAGGGCTCCGACTTCCTCGAAGGCCGGATCGACCGGCTCGACGAGGCCTATCGCGTCCACCGCCTCCGCCACCTGCAGCTCACGCACTACCGCATCAACGAGCTCGGCGACATCCAGACCCAGCCGCACATGCATGGCGGCCTCACCGACTTCGGCGCCGAGGCGATCCGCGCCTGCAACCGGCTCGGCATTGTCGTCGATGTCGCGCACGGCCCGTTCGATCTGGTCAAGCGCGCCGCCTCGATCACGACCAAGCCCCTGGTGATCTCGCACACCTCGCTCGCCAACCGCCCGCTGCCGAACAGCAGGCTGATCTCTCCCGATCATGCACGCGTCGTCGCCGGCACCGGCGGCGTGATCGGCATCTGGCCGCCGTCCAGCATCTTCCCAGACATCGCTGCATTCGCCGCCGGCATGGCCCGCATGGTGGACACGACAGGCATCGATCATGTCGGCATCGGCACCGACATGGGCGGGCTCACCGCGCCTCCAACCTTCTCCAGCTACCGGCAGCTTCCCGACCTCGCCGCGGCACTGCAGGCGCGCGGCTTCCACGACGACGAGGTGCTGAAGCTGCTCGGCGGCAACTACGCTCGCGTCTTCGCCGCGAGCGCGAGCAATTCGTAGCAACCACACTTACAATATGGTTGAACCCGGGGAGGCTGCCGGGAACAATCGCGCGATCCGGCGTTCGCCGGGCGACCAAACAGGAAAGCGACGCACATGGCCGACATCCGCCTCCTCGGCATATCGGGGAGCCTGCGCAAGGGCTCGTTCAACACAATGGCCCTCAAGGCGGCCGCCGGACTGGTCCCGGCCGGCACCAGCCTCGAGATCTTCGATATCTCTGGCTTTCCGCTCTACAACGAGGACGTGAAGGCGCAGGGTTTTCCCGAGCCGGTGCAGAAGCTGCGCGAGAAGATCGCCCAGGCCGACGGCCTCGTCTTGGCGACGCCGGAGTACAACTACTCGATCTCGGGCGTGCTCAAGAACGCGATCGACTGGGCCTCTCGCCCGCCCGAGCAGCCGTTCAATGACAAGGCGGTTGCGATCATGGGGGCTTCCGGAGGCATCCTCGGCACTTCGCGCGCCCAATATCATCTCCGTCAGATGGGCATCTTCCTCAACATGCGCTTCGTCAACAAGCCGGAGGTGTTCATCGGCGGCGCCGCGGCCAAGTTCGACGCGGCCGGCAACCTCACCGACGAGGCGACGAAAGGCCTGATCAAGGACCTGATGGCCGAGCTGGTTGCCTGGAGCAAGCGGCTCAAGAAGGCCTGACCTTCGAAGGTCGAGTTGCGATCGGGCGGCGGCCGGGCGATCATTTCGCCGGCATTTGCCGTCCGCGTCATCAGCCTCTGACCTCCCGAGAGGCAACGAACCGGCGCGGCGGCTGGCCGCGCCGCGTTCCGTTCGGGGAGGAAACCCATGGCATGTCGCTTGCTGAGACCAGCGCCGATCGGCAACTGCAGGGAGCACCGGCGGTGACATCCGCCTTCGACGAGATGGGAGCGGCAGCGGCTCCCCGACCGGCCTATGCCAGCATCGCGACATGGCTGGCCGAGACTTCGAAGGAGACCCTGGCCGCCAAGCTCGACGAAGCGGAGCTCATCTTCAGGCGCACCGGCATCACCTTCGCCGTCTACACCGAAGGCGGCGATCCCGAGCGGCTGATCCCGTTCGACATCATCCCGCGCATCCTTGACGCCGGCGAATGGACGGTGCTCGAGCGCGGCCTGGTCCAGCGCGTCCGCGCCCTCAACGCCTTCATCGCCGACGTCTACGGACCTCAGGAATTCATCCGCGCGGGCAGGATCCCGCCCGCGCTCGTCCTCCACAATCCGGGCTTCGCCGCCGGAATGGTGGGCCTCAAGGTCCCGGCCGGCGTCTATACGCATATCGCCGGCATCGACATGGTGCGGGTCGGACCGGAAGAGTTCTACGTGCTGGAGGACAACTGCCGCACGCCGTCAGGGGTCTCCTACATGCTGGAGAACCGCGAGGCGACGATGCGGCTGTTTCCGGACCTGATCCGCCGTCACCGCATCCGCCCGGTCTCGCACTATCCCGAGGAGCTGCTCGACACGCTCCGTTCTGTGGCGCCGCCGGCGGCGTCCGACAATCCGACCGTCGTGCTGCTGACGCCGGGGGCCTTCAACAGCGCCTACTACGAGCACTCGTTCCTCGCCGACGAGATGGGCGTCGAGCTGGTCGAGGGCGTCGACCTCATGGTCGAGGATCTCGTCGTCTACATGCGCACCACGCGGGGCCGCCAGCGGGTCGACGTGATCTATCGACGCATCGACGATGACTTTCTGGATCCCTTGGCCTTCCGTCCGGATTCGGCACTCGGCGTTCCCGGCCTGATGGCGGCCTATCGCGCCGGCAATGTCACACTCGCCAACGCGGTCGGTGCCGGCATCGCCGACGACAAGGCGGTCTATACCTACGTGCCCGAGATGGTGCGCTTCTTCCTGGGTGAAGAACCGATCCTGAAGAACGTGCCGACCTTCCGCTGCTCGGAGGCCGACGAGCGCGCCCATGTGCTCGACCGCCTTCACGAGCTCGTGGTCAAGGACGTTCACGGCTCGGGCGGATACGGCATGCTGGTCGGGCCGCATGCGACCAAGGCCGAACGCGACGCGTTCGCCGAGAAGATCAAGGCCCGGCCCGACAGCTATATCGCGCAGCCGACGCTCAGCCTATCCACGTGTCCGACCTTCGTCGACAACGGCATCGCCCCGCGGCACGTCGACCTGCGGCCGTTCGTGCTGTCGGGGCGCGAGATCAGGATCGTGCCCGGCGGCCTCACCCGCGTCGCCTTGCGAGAGGGATCGCTGGTGGTGAACTCGAGCCAGGGCGGCGGCACCAAGGACACCTGGGTGCTGGATCGATAGACGCCATGCTGAGCCGGACCGCCGAAAACCTGTTCTGGCTCGCGCGCTACATCGAGCGCGCGGAGAATGTCGCTCGCCTCCTCGACGTCGCCATGCGCATGTCGAGCCTGCCGCACGGCCCGGCCGACGGGCCCGACGAATGGCACTCCGCGATCGTCGCCGCCGGCTGCGAGCGGAGCTTCTATGCCAAGCACGATCGCGCGTCGGCCGAGACCGTCATCGATCACCTCGCGCGTGACTCCGACAATCCCTCCTCGATCCTCTCCTGCCTGGAAACGGCGCGGCGGAACGGGCGCGCCGTCCGCACCGCCCTGACCGCCGACATGTGGGAGGCAGTGAACGGCACCTGGCTCGAGACGCGGAAGCTGACCCGCGACGATTTCGTGCCGGGACGCGTCGGCCGCTTTCTGGAACGCGTGAAGGAGCGCTCCCTGCTGTTCGGCGGCGCTGCCGGGGCCACCATGCTCCGGAGCGACGCCTACTGGTTCACGCGCCTCGGCACCTTCGTCGAGCGCGCCGACAACACTGCCCGCATCCTTGACGTGAAGTACCACGTGCTGCTGCCGAAGGCCGAGACTGTGGGCGGCTCCATCGACTACTACCAGTGGACCGCGATCCTGCGCTCGGTCTCGGCGCTCCGCTCGTACCACTGGGTCTATCGCGACCGGATCAAGCCCTGGCTGGTCGCCGAGCTCCTGATCCTCAGGCCGGAGATGCCGCGCTCGCTGATGAGCTGTCTTGGCGAGATCGCCCGCCAGCTCGAGGTGCTCGGCCAGGCCTACGGCACGCGCGGCGAGTGCCATCGTCTCGCCGGCGAGGTCGAGGCCAGGCTTCGTTTCGGCAAGATCGATGCGATCTTCCAGTCCGGGCTCCACGAATTCCTGACCGAGTTCATCGACACCAATGCGGTTCTCGGCGGCGAGATCGGGCGGCACTATCTCTTCTAGCCATGCGCATCCGCATCCGCCACGAGACCCGCTATCGCTACGACGGTCCGGTCGACTATGCCGCGCAGGTCGTCCGGCTGACGCCGCGCGACCATGAAGGCCAGCGCGTCCTCTCCTGGCGCGTGACCGACGGCGGGGGCCGGATGCTGGCAGGGTTCGAGGACGGGTACGGCAATCGCTGCCATCTGGCGACCCTGGGCCGACGCCACGATGAGTCCGCCATCGTCGCGTCCGGCGAGATCGAGACCACCGACACGAACGGCATCGTCGCAGGCGCGGCCGATCCGCTGCCGCCGCTCTACTTCCTCCGAAGCACCGAGGCCACCGCCGCCGATGCCGGCATCGAGTCGCTGGCCCTGGCGCATGAACGCGTCGCCGATCCGGTCGAGCGCCTGCACCGCCTGATGCTCGACGTCCGCGCCCGCGTCGCCTACGAGATCGGATCGACGTCGGTCGTCACATCGGCAGCCGAGGCGCTCGCCCGAGGCCGCGGCGTCTGCCAGGACCATGCGCATGTGCTGATCTCGGCCGCGCGCCGTCTCGGATATCCGGCACGCTACATCAGCGGCTATCTCTGGGATGGTGCCCTGACGGCTCCCGCCGAGGCCAGCCACGCCTGGGCCGAGGTCAGGGTCGAGCGGCTTGGATGGGTCGGCTTGGACGCCGCCAACGGCATCTCGCCGACCACCGCCTACGTGCGGGTCGCGGCCGGTCTCGACTACGCGGACGCAGCGCCTGTCCGCGGCGTCCGGCGCGGCGGCGCCGCGGAGACCCTTGCGGTCGCGGTGGAAGTGCAGCAGGTTCAGGCGCAGCAGTAACCTTCTACCGCGCCCAGGTGTTCTAGATCGCAATGACCTACTGCGTCGGCCTTCGCCTCAAGGACGGGCTCGTGGTCCTGGCCGACACCCGCACGAATGCGGGCGTCGACAACATCGCCACATTCTGCAAGCTGCACGTCGTCGAGATTCCCGGCGAACGCATGATCTGCCTTGCGACCGCAGGCAACCTCGCGGTCACTCAGGCCGTGGTGAACCTCGTCTCGGAAGGGTTCGAGAGCCTCGAATCCGGCATCATGGAGACATTGTCCAAAGCTCCGACCATGTTCCGCGCCGCCCAGATCGTCGGCGAGGCGGTCCGCAAGGTCTACGACATCCACGGCGAGGCGATGCGCGCCCAGCACGTCGGCTTCGACGTGGCGCTGCTCCTCGCCGGACAGATCAAGGGACGCTCGTCCAGGCTCTTCCAGATCTATTCGGCGGGAAACTTCATCGAGGCGACCGAAGACACGCCGTTTCTGCAGATCGGCGAACACAAGTACGGGAAGCCGATCCTCGACCGAGCCGCGCGCTACGACACAGAGCTCTACGATGCGATCAAGCTCGCCCTGGTCTCGATGGATTCGACGCTGCGCTCGAATCTCACGGTCGGCATGCCGGTCGATCTGCTCGTCTACAAGAAGGACGCGCTCGCGGTCGACATAAGGCGTCGCATCGGCGAGGACGATCCCTATTTCCGCAGCCTGCGCGAGCAATGGTCGACCGCGTTGCGCGAGGCCTATCTCCAGATCCCGCGGCCGGACTGGGCGAAATAGGCCTAGGCGAGGCGGACGCGGCTGCGGAACGGACGAAACTCGCGGCCTGCCTGGTCGAAGAATACCGAGAGGACGACCAGCACGTCGGCTTTCCTGCCGTCGGTGGCGAGCGGCAGAACGAGATTCTCGATCGCCGTCACCCGGCCCTGCAGGATCATCTGCGTCGGCGGACCGAAACGCCAGACTGGACGGCCGGATTCGCCGGATAGGCGGAAGTGGCCGGGAAATTCCTCGATCTCCCTGCCGGTGGTGTCCTCGCCATAGGCGTCACGGATCATCGACCCGATCAACCTGTATCGCGCCGAATGGATCTCGCGGTCCTGACGCAGAAGATCGAGGGTGAAAACCTGCGGGAGAAGGCGCCCGACTGCCGAGGGATCGAAGTGCTGGCGACCGGGAAGGACGCCAGGCGCCGGGCGCATTCCGTCCCATGCCTCCGCCAGCAGACGAATCTTCGGCGAGCGCAAGCGGACCGGATCGACGGCATCGAGCAGCTCGAACGTGTTTTCCGCCGGCGCCGGGTCGAAGAGGACCGACCCGATGCCCGGCTTCCGGAGGGCCATCATGCGCGCCTCCCGACGGCGGCAAGCGTGTCGACGGCGCTTTCCAGGGCCCGGCCGATCGTCATCGTCCCATGCCGGATGCCAGATATGAGGGTGGGACTGGGGCCGTGGGCCAACTTCGCAGGATCGAGATCGCGGCGCATGGGCGCGCGCCTGTCACCGCGCAGCTCGTTCCGGTAGGCAAGCAGTTCGATCAGCGCGGGGTCTTTGGGCATCGCGTGCGTGACGCGCCCATCGGGTTTCCACAGGGTCATGGAAGGGCTCGACTCTCAACGATTGGGGGACTGACGACGAAGGGAGCCGGCAACCGTGCTCGATGAGCCCTGGGGATCGCCGTCGCGGGGCACTCTTACCACCCGCTCGTAAACGCAAAGTAAATGGTTACGTTTGCGGGCGCCGAGACGGTCGCGACAGGTGTCTTGCCGGATTCTGCAAGTTAAGAACCCGCCGCCGGGCTGAACTCGATCCGAAATGTCGCCAAGGACGCCAGAACCGGAAAGGATCGATACGCCGAACGACAAAGAGCGCGGCGGAGGCGGGGATGCCCGCCTCCGCCGGAGACGAATTTATTTCATCACCACGTCCTTGAGGTACACGAAGTCGAGCGGCGACTGCCGGATCGCCGCGACGCTGTCCCGCGCCGCCCACACGGTCGCCTGCTGATGCAGCGGGATATGGCCGAAGTCTTCCTTATGGAGCTTCAGGGCCTCATGCATCATCGCTTTCCGCTTGGTCGGATCCATCTCGACGCCGATCGCCTTGGTCAGTTCCTCGACGCGCGGGTTCTTGTACATGCCGGCGTTCCAGATGCCGCCCTCGGTCATTAGGTTCACCAGCACGTGGTGCGCGTCGAAGGTGCCCGGAATCCAGCCGAGCATGTACATGCTGGTGTTGTAGTTGCCCGGCTTGCCTGCCTTGGCGAAGTGCAGCGCCTTGGTCTGGGCGTTCAGCTTTACCTGGATGCCGACCTTCGCCAGCATCGCCACCACCGCCTGGCAGGTCGCCTCGTCGTTGACGTAGCGGTCGTTCGGACAGTCGAGCGTGATCGGGAAGCCGTTCGGGTAGCCGGCCTCGGCCAGCAGCTTCTTGGCGCCGTCCGGATCGAACGGGTAGCGCTTGTTGAGCTCGGCATCGAAGCCCTCGATGCCGGGGCCGATCAGCAGCCCGGTCGGCTGCGCCGCGCCGCGCATCACCACGCGCGCGATCGAGTCCATGTCGATCGCCTGGTACATCGCCTGGCGGACGCGCTTGTCCTTGAGCGGGTTCTTGCCGCTGCCGGGCATGTCGAGCAGCTCGGCGCGGCCCTGGTCGAGGCCGAAGAACACCGTCATCACACCCTGGCCGGTCAGGATGCGGACACCGGAAGTCGTCGAGAGGCGCTGCACGTCCTGCGGGGCGACCGGGAACATCATGTCGATCTCGCCCGAGACGATCGCGGCGAGTCGGGTCGCGTCCGCCTTGATCGGCCGGAAGCTGACCTCGGTCAGGTTGTGCGTGGGCTTGCCCCACCAACCGGTGTGCGGCACCAGCGTCGTCTGCTGGTCGGGCGTGCGGCCGGTCACCTTGAAGGGACCGGTGCCATTGGCGTTGAGATTGGCGTGGCTGGTCGGATTGGCGCCGCTCGCGGGCTCGGCCGAGGCGTTCTTCTCCGACCATGACTTCGACATGACGAACAGGAACGGCAGGCCTTGCAGCACCACCGGATCCGGCGCCTTGGTCCGGATCTCGACCGTCGAGTCGTCGATGACGGTCGCTGACTCGATGCCGGGAGCGGCCGGCGCCATCGTCGAGTTGGCGTGGTTGAAGCGCTGCACCGAGAACGCGACGTCGGCGGCAGTGAACGGCGTGCCGTCGTGGAAGGTGACACCCTTGCGGATCGTGAAACGCCACGTCGTCGGCCCGGTCTGCGCCCAGGAGGTGGCGAGGCCCGGCTCGAGCCTGAGGTCGGCCGAGCGCGTGATCAGGCCCTCGTAGACGTTGCCTTTGAAGCCGTTGGTCAGCGCCTCGTTGTTGAGGTGCGGATCCAGGCCGAGAATGTCGCCGGACGTCGCGTAGCGGAACGGCTTGGCGTCGGCCGTCGCCGTCAAGGCGATCACGGCGACGCCGGCAAGAAGAGCTGCCCTATTGCGCACGATTATTCTCCCCGAGTTCGTTTTGGGAACGACCCGGGGAAGCTCCGTCCGCCGCCATTCCGCCGCAAGCGCGAAGCCTCGAAGAAGAAACGACGTGCGCCTCGAAAGCGAAAGGCCCGACGGGGTCGCCGTCGGGCCTTCGATTTGGTGGAGCCAAGCGGGATCGAACCGCTGACCTCTACAATGCCATTGTAGCGCTCTCCCAGCTGAGCTATGGCCCCGAAACTCGCGGTCGCCCTGGGCGGCGGCCGGTGATCAGATAGTTCGCCGGGCGTCGTGGCGCAACAGGAAACTCCCTGGTACGCCCGAGCGCAGCAGGCGCCCCTACCGCTCCTCCTCGTCCTCGACGTTCTCGATCACCTCGGCCATATCGTCCTCGTCCTCGCCGAGATCCGACGTGTCCTCGATGAGGGCCTCGTCCTCTTCCTCTTCGCCTTCCTCGCTCTCGGCTGGCGCCTCGGTCGCCTGGGCGGCCGCCTCGGTCTCAGCCGCCGCGGCTGCACGCGCCTCGGCCTGCTTGTCGGCGTTGGCCCGGGTGCGACGCGACTTCGTCGCCGCGTCCGGGTCGTAGACCGTCCCGCATTTCGGGCAGGCGATCTCCGGCTTCATCAGGTCGTAGAAGCGTGCGCCGCAGCTGTTGCACTGGCGCTTCGTTCCCCATTCCGGCTTAGCCAATTCTCGATCCTCCGCGGGCCCCGGAAAGCGCAGAAGGGGCCGTTCAATCAGGGCGGCGGGATTGCCATGACCGGGCCCACCTGTCAAAAGCAAAATCTTGAGTGCCCCCGCCAGCCCCCAAGACCGAGCCCGAATGCCCGCATCCTCCTTCGTCGTCGCCATCGATGGTCCGACCGCCTCCGGAAAGGGCACGCTCGCCAAACGCCTCGCTCGCCACCTGGGTTTCGCACATCTGGACTCCGGCCTCCTCTATCGCGCTGTCGGGCTGGCGCTGATCCGGGCGGGGAACGACCCGGGGGATCCGGCGGCCGCCCTGGCGGCGGCCCGGGCGCTGGACCCGGCCGGCCTCGCCGACCCCGACCTCCGCCAGGAGCGGACGGGCCAGGCCGCCTCGGTGGTCGCCTCCATGCCGGAGGTCCGGGCGGCCCTCCTCGACTTTCAGCGGCGCTTCGCCGCCTCCCCGCCGGGCGGGGTGAAGGGCGCGGTCCTGGACGGGCGGGACATCGGGACCGTGGTCTGCCCCGACGCCAAGGCCAAGATTTTCCTCGATGCCGGGGTCGAGCAGCGGGCGGCCCGTCGTGAGAAGGAGTTGCGCCAGAGGGGCGAGAACATTATAGAAGGGGCCGTTCTGCGGGACCTTCAGGAGCGGGACGCGCGCGACCGAAATCGCGCCGTGGCACCGCTCGTGGCCGCAGGCGACGCCTACGTCCTCGATACGACGGACATGGACGCCGACCAGGCGTTCGAAGCGGCGCTCGCCTACGTCATCTCGCGGAGCTCTGGCGGACCGGGGGGTCCGGCCGCCGAGACCTGACGAACCGAAAGCCCGGCTCAATTCCCAAGAGCAAGACCGGGCAGGACGGGACGGCCGCCCAACGCCGCGTGCGGGGCAGAAGGCCGGACCCGGCAACAGAGAAAGAGATTCAAGAGATCATGGCTACTGCCAACGCGGCCGCCGGCGCCGCCAAAGAGAGTTTTGCCGCGCTTCTCGAGGAGTCGCTCGGCAAGGCCGACAACCTCGAAGGCTCGGTCCTCAAGGGCCGCGTCGTCGCGATCGAAGGCGACACCGCCGTCGTCGACGTCGGCCTCAAGAGCGAAGGCCGCGTCCAGCTCAAGGAATTCGCCGCCCCCGGGCAGGCGCCCGAGCTGAAGGTCGGCGACGAGGTTGAGGTCTACCTCGAGCGCATGGAAGACAAGAACGGCGAGGCCCAGCTGTCGCGCGAGAAGGCGCGGCGCGAGGAGGCCTGGTCGCTGCTCGAGCGCTCGTTCCAGGAAAACCAGCGGGTCGCCGGCGTCATCTTCGGACGCGTCAAGGGCGGCTTCACCGTCGACCTCTCGGGCGCCGTCGCGTTCCTGCCGGGCAGCCAAGTCGACATCCGCCCGGTCCGCGACATCACCCCGCTGCTGGGCACCCAGCAGCAGTTCCAGATCCTCAAGATGGATCGCCGCCGCGGCAACATCGTCGTCTCGCGCCGCGCCGTCCTCGAAGAGAGCCGTGCGGAAGCCCGTTCCGAGCTGGTCGCCAACCTCAAGGAAGGCCAGATCCTGCAGGGCGTGGTCAAGAACATCACCGACTACGGCGCGTTCGTCGATCTCGGCGGCGTCGACGGCCTGCTGCACGTCACCGACATCGCGTGGCGCCGCATCAACCACCCGTCCGAGGCGCTGCAGATCGGCCAGACCGTCAAGGTCCAGGTCATCCGCTTCAACCCGGAGACCCAGCGCATCTCGCTCGGCATGAAGCAGCTCGAGGCGGATCCGTGGGAAGGCGTGGAGTTCAAGTATCCGGCGAGCGCCAAGTTCACCGGCCGCGTCACCAACATCACCGATTACGGCGCCTTCGTTGAGCTGGAGCCGGGCATCGAAGGCCTGGTCCACGTCTCCGAGATGAGCTGGACCAAGAAGAACGTCCACCCCGGCAAGATCGTCTCGACCAGCCAGGAGGTCGAGGTGATGGTGCTGGACGTGGATCCGCAGAAGCGCCGCATCTCGCTCGGCCTGAAGCAGACCATGGCGAACCCGTGGGAAGCCTTCCAGGAGAAGCACCCGCAGGGCACCGAGCTCGAAGGCGAGGTCAAGAACATCACCGAGTTCGGCCTGTTCGTCGGCCTGCCCGGCGACATCGACGGCATGGTCCACCTGTCGGACATCGACTGGAACCGCGCCGGCGAAGACGCCATCAAGGACTACAAGCGCGGCGACATGGTGAAGGTGAAGGTCCTCGACGTCGACATGGAGAAGGAGCGGATCTCGCTCGGCATCAAGCAGCTGAGCTCCGATCCGTTCGAGACCGGTGTCACCAAGCTGAAGAAGGGTGAGGTCGTCACCTGCACCGTGACCGCGATCGGCGAAGCCGGTCTCGACGTCCTGGTCGGCGACGGCGTGCCGGGGTTCATCCGCAAGTCGGAGCTCGCCCGGGACCGCTCCGATCAGCGGCCCGACCGTTTCGCCATCGGCGAGAAGGTCGACGCCAAGATCACCCAGATCGATCCCAAGACCCGGAAGCTCACGCTCTCGGTCAAGGCGAAGGATCAGGACGAGGAGAAGCAGGCGATGGCCGAGTTCGGCTCGACCGACTCCGGCGCTCGCCTCGGCGAGATCCTCGGCGCCGCGATCAAGAAGCGCGAGAAGGATCGCGAGGCGGGCGACACCGAGTAAGCCGCCTAAAACCGGCGAAATCGTGTGCGAGGGGCCCCAAAGCGGGCCCCTCGTCGTTTTCGGAGGGGAAAAGGTAGCAATCCGAGAGGCTTAGCCCTTGACGGACGGATTCCGGTCGGGCACGCTCCCGTTTCCGTGGGGCCCACGACTTTGCAGCCCCGTCCAAAGACTTAGGCACCGACGAGACCGCGCGAGCCCCCAGGGGAACGTCATGACCAAGTCAGAACTGATCCTGCGCCTGGCCGAGCTCAACCCGCACCTGTTCCAGCGGGACGTCGAACGTATCGTCTCGACGATCTTCGACGAGGTCGCCAAGGCGTTGGCGCGCGGCGACCGGGTGGAGCTGCGCGGATTCGGTGCGTTCTCGGTCAAGCGTCGCGCCCAGCGCACCGGCCGCAACCCGCGCACCGGCGAGGCCGTCGACGTCGCTGCCAAGGCCATTCCCTACTTCAAGACCGGCAAGCAGCTCCGCGACCGCCTGAACGGCGGCGAGGATACCGGACCGGACGACGACGACGACAAGGCCTGACGCCGATGGCGCGCCGCTCGGCTCTGGCGCGCGTGCTCGGGGCTCTCGTCACCCTGCCGCTCACCCTTCTCGTCATCGCCTTCGCCCTCTCGAACCGAGGCCTGGTCGCGGTCGGGCTCTGGCCGTTCGACGACCTGGTCGAGATGCCCGTCTACCTCCTCGCGCTGGGTGCGCTCGCCATCGGCTTCCTTGCCGGTGCCGCGCTGGCGAGCTTCGGCACCATCGCAGCCCGATACCGTGCCCGCCGCGAGGCGAAGCGCGCGGAGGCGGCAGAGCGGAAGCTGGCCGAGGCGGCGCGCGCGTCCTCGTCATCGGTGCCGGCCCTTCCGCACTCACCCAGAGCCTGACCGCATGCTGACCCTGGATGCCCAGGAGGTCGAGCGCCGCCTCGACTTCCCCTCGCTGATCGATCGCCTGCGCGACCTGTTCAAGGCCGGCTGCGAATTGCCGACGCGCCACCATCATCCCGTCGAGGTGCCGGACCAGCCGGACGCGATCCTGCTGCTGATGCCGGCCTGGCAGGTCGGCAAGCATATCGGCGTGAAGATGGTCACCGTGTTCCCGGGCAACGGCGCCAAGAGCCTGCCTGCGGTCATGGGCATCTACACGCTGCTCGACGGCACCACCGGCCGGCCGCTGGCGCTGATCGACGGGCCGATGCTGACGCTCAGGCGCACCGCGGCCGCGTCGGCGCTCGCCGCCACCTATCTCGCGCGCGAGGATGCCAGCCATCACCTGATGATCGGAACGGGTGCGCTCGCGCCGCACCTGATCCAGGCACACGCGACCACGCGGCCCATCCGCCGGATCTCGATCTGGGGACGCGATCGCGAAAAGGCGAGGAAGCTCGCGGCCGCTCTCTCCGGCAAGGGCCTGCCGGCGGAAGCGACCGAGGATCTGGAGGCCGCCGCAAAGGCCGCCGACATCGTCACCACCGCGACTCTTTCGATGACGCCGATCATGAAGGGCGCCTGGCTCAAGCCCGGGGCGCATCTCGACCTTGTCGGCGCCTATACGCCGAAGATGCGCGAGGCCGACGACGACGCCGTCCGCCGCGGCCGCGTCTATGTCGACACCCGTGCCGGCGCCACCAAGGAGGCCGGCGACATCGTGCAGCCGCTGGCCTCGGGCGCCCTCAAGGAAATTGCCGGCGACCTGTTCGACCTCACGCGCGGCCAGGTGAAAGGCCGAAGCGGCGCCGACGAGATCACCCTCTTCAAATCGGTCGGCACTGCGCTCGAGGATCTCGCCGGGGCGCAGCTCGCCTTCGAGCGCGGCTAGAGCCGGCGTCGAATCCCGCCGCCAGAATCGCGCCCTGGGCCGGCGATCGGAAGGCGCGGGCCGCTCGCGGGAACGGATCAATCGAGGTATTTCAGGGACATCGGCAGGTTCCCTGCGCACGTCCGCGGCTGGGCTTACCCGCGCCTCGGGGGGTCTGCTATAAGCCCGCGCCATGACCGAGACCGCTCCCATCCGGCGCGTCTTCTGCGCCCTCGACACCACCGACCTCGCCTGGGCCCGCAGCATCGGCAGCGGCCTCGCTCCGAAGATCGGCGGCCTCAAGCTCGGCCTCGAATTCTACGGCGCGCATGGACCGCATGGCGTCCGCCAGGTGGCCGAGGCGACCGGCGCCAAGATCTTCCTCGACATGAAGCTGCACGACATCCCGAACACGGTCGCCGGCGCGGTGCGCTCGATCGTCGGGAGCTGCGCGCCCTATCTCCTCAACGTCCATGCCGGCGGCGGCAAGGCGATGATGGAGGCGGCGCGCGATGCCGCCGGGGACGCCGCGGCCAAGGCCGGCGTCGAACGCCCGAAGATGCTCGCGGTCACCGTGCTGACCAGCCTCGACGGCAGCGACCTCGACCAGGTCGGCCAGAAGGGACCTCCGCTCGACCAGGTGAAGCGCCTCGCCGAACTGACGCGGCGGGCGGGCCTCGACGGCGTCGTCTGCTCGGCCGAGGAGTCGGCGGCGCTCCGCGCCGAACACGGCCCGGACTTCCTGCTGGTGGTGCCCGGCATCCGCATGGCAGCAGCGGGCGACGACCAGAAGCGCGTGGTGACCCCCGCCGAGGCGGTGCGCCGCGGCGCCAGCTACATCGTGATCGGCCGGCCGATCACTCAGGCCAAGGATCCCGGCACCGCGGTCGACGAGATCGCGCGCCACATGACCGAGGCGGCGTGACGGCGCCTCCTGCGAAAGCTTCGGCGAAGATCTGCGGGCTCAAGACGCCCGAGACGATCGCCGCGGCCGTCGACGGCGGTGCCGCCTATCTCGGCTTCAATTTCTATGCGCCCTCGCCACGCTCGGTGACGCCCGAAGACGCGGCCCGGCTCTCGGCGAAGGTGCCGCCGACAGTCTCGAAGGTGGCTCTCGTCGTCGACGCCGACGATGCCTTCATCGACCGGATCGCCAACGCGCTGGCCCCCGATATCATCCAGCTTCACGGCAAGGAGACACCGGAGCGCGTCGCGGCCGTCAAGGCCCGCACCGGACGCCAGGTGATGAAGGCGCTCTCGATCGCGACGCAAGCCGACATCGCGAAAGCCCGCCTCTATGAGGACGCGGCCGACTTGCTGATGTTCGACGCCAAGCCGCCGCCGGGCGGGCTTCCGGGCGGTAACGGGCTTCCCTTCGACTGGCAGCTTCTCAAGGACGCGACCTGGACCCGGCCCTGGCTGCTCGCCGGCGGCCTCACCCCGGCCAATGTCGCCGAGGCGATCCGAGCGACGGGCGCAACCCGTGTCGACGTCTCCTCCGGCGTCGAGGACAGTCCCGGCGTGAAGTCGCCGGAGAAGATCAGACAATTCTTGGCGGCCGTCGGCCGCTCCTGACACGCGAGGCGCAGATGGCGATCTGGACGCGCGAGATCACGGTCGATGCGGCCAACCAGCATGGCGCCGGTACGATGATCGGCCATGTCGGCATCGAGATCTTCGAGATCGGCGACGACTACGTGAAGGCACGCATGCCGGTCGACCAGCGCACCCGGCAGCCTGCGGGCGTGCTGCACGGCGGGGCCTCGGTCGTGCTCGCGGAAACGCTGGCGTCCTGGGGCGCCAGCTTCGCCGTCGACCAGAGCAAGCATCACTGCGTCGGCATGGAGATCAACGCCAATCATGTCCGCGCCGTCGCTTCCGGCCATGTCGTCGGCACCGCGCGGCCGATCCATCTCGGGCGGTCGAGCCACATCTGGGAGGTCCGGATCACCGACGAGCGCGACAAGCTCGTCTGCATCTCGCGCGTGACCATGGCGGTCCTCGACTCGCCGAACCGCTACGGCCACTGAGCGCGCGATCGGGAGTGGCTTGACGCCGCGATAGGTGCATCTACACTCAAACGTATGAGGATCGATCTCGCCGACACGATCGACTGCCGCTGTCTCGCCGCGCGCCGTGTCGCGCGGACGATCACGCGGCATTTCGAGGCGGAACTCCGGCGGCACGGGCTCAAGGCGACGCAGTTCTCCATCCTGGCGTCGCTGGCGCTGGGAGGACCGAAGCCGATGAGCGAGCTCGCCGAGTTCCTCGGCCTCGAGCGGACGACCCTGACCCGCGGCGCGGCCCTGCTCCGCCGCAACGGCTGGATCGACAGCGAACGCACGCAGGACCGCCGCGAACGGCCGATCAAGATCACCGCGACGGGACGCAAGAAACTGAACGCCGCCTATCCGTCATGGAAGGCCGCGCAAGAGAGCGCGGCGATGATCGCCGCCTAGGGAGAACCGACGAATGGCCATCAAGAAGAAGAAGACCAAGAAGCCCGCGAGGCGCGCGGGCGCCAAGCCGAACGTCGCGGTGCTGGTTGCGACCCGCAAGGGCGCCTGGATCTACCGCAGCGACGCGGCGCGTCGCGAATGGAAGACGAACGGGCCGCATTTCCTCGGCCACGTCATCAATCACATGAGGCTGGACCCGCGCGACGGCCGCACGCTGCTCGCGGCGGCGAAGACCGGTCACCTGGGACCGACGATCTTCCGCTCTACCGACCTCGGCAGGACCTGGAAGGAAGCGAAGAAGCCGCCGGCCTTCGCCAAGTCGCCGGCCGGCATGCGCGACCGCTCGGTCGACCACACCTTCTGGCTGACGCCGGCGCATGCGGACGAGCCGAACGTCTGGTACGCCGGCACCTCGCCGCAGGGCCTGTTCCGGTCCGAGGACGGCGGCGTCACCTGGGCCCCCTTCTCGACCTTCCACGACGACCCGAAGTTCCGCGAATGGTTCGGCAGCGAGCAGGACGGCACGCCGGACGGGCCGAAGATGCATTCGGTCATCGTCGATCCGCGCGATCCCAAGCACCTCTACTTCGCGATGTCGGGCGGCGGCGTGCACGAGACGCGCGACGGCGGCAAGAGCTGGTCGACCCTGGTCGACGGGCTCGAGGTGGTCGAGGGTTTCGATGCGAAGAACATCGCCTTCCACGATCCGCATTGCGTGCGCATGAGCCCGAGCAATCCGGATCGGCTGTGGCAGCAGAACCATTGCGGCATCTACCGGATCGACCGCCCCTCGACCAAATGGGTGCGCATCGGCAAGGCGATGCCGAAGAGGGTCGGCGACATCGGCCTGCCGATGGTGGTCCATCCGCGCGATGCCGACACCGCCTGGGTCTTCCCGATGGACGGCACCTCCGTCTGGCCACGCACGAGTCCCGATGGACTGCCAGGCGCCTTCGTCACACGCAACGGCGGCAAGACCTGGAAGCGCCAGGCCGAGGGCATGCCGGCAAAGGACGCGTGGTGGACAGTGAAGCGCCAGGCGATGGCCACCGACACCGCCAAGCCGGTGGGCGTCTATTTCGGCACCACCTCGGGCGAGGTCTGGGCCAGCCGCACCGAAGGCGAGAAGTGGACGGTTCTGGCGCAGCACCTGCCGGAAATCTACGCGGTGGAGACCGCCGAGATCGGCTGAACGCGATGAAGATCCTGATCCCGACGCCGCTCCGCTCCTACACCCGGCAGAAGCGCCTGGTCGAGGCGGCCGGCGCCACCGTCGGCGCCGCACTGGACGATCTCGAGCAGCAGTTCCCGGGCATCCGCTTCCGCATGGTCGACGAGCACGACCGCATGCGCCGGCACATGCGCCTGTTCGTCAACGGGGAGCAGGTCTTCGATCTCTCCCGTGCGCTCAAGGCCTCGGACGAGATCGCGATCGTCCAGGCACTCAGCGGCGGGTGACGAAGCCGCGCTAGATCGCCTGCCGTAGAAGCGCCACGCCGAGGCCGATGATCGCGCCAAACGTGAATACCATCCCGAGAACGCGCCATATGCCCTGCGTATCGTCGGCCCTGATCCCGACGAAATGCGCAGCCCGCCCCGCCAGGAAGATCGCCCCGGCACAGTGGAGATACCAGGCCTGCAGCCCTTGCATCTCCGCCAGAACCAGCATGATCAGGAATGTCGGGGCGTACTCGGCGAAGTTCGCCTGAACCCGCATAGCCCGCTCCAGCTGCGGATTGTCTCCGTGCCCGATGGAGATCCGATGGCGGCGGCGCAGCCCGATCACGCGAATGGAGAGAGCGATCAGGGCAAAGCCCGAGGCCGCTGCATAGATCGGCGCAATCATCATCTCGTCCCCTGTTACATCGCCTTCTTCGGCGCATTTTGCAGCAGCTCCTGGAGCTGATGCTTCCACCATTTGGCGCTGGCTGTGGTCCCGTGACCGCGCGTGTCGGCGCTGGCCGGGATCAGGTAGAGCTTCGCGTTCTTGATCCGCTTCAGCTCGCGCTCCATGAGGCCGGTCTCCGGCGGGTTGCGCTCGTCGTCGGCCGAGTTGATCGCGAGCACCGCCGCCTTGATCTTCTCCAGGCCGGGGGCGGCGTCGTAGTCGCGCGAGGAGTCCCACTGATAGAGAAAGTCGTTCGCGTCCGCCGTGGTCGGCGACGCCAGCCGCTCGTTGAGCAGCTTGTCGGCGGCTTCCCGCGTCGGCGCCATCTGCTGGAAGGCGAGCGTGCCGCCGCTGGTGGCGATCCCGTAGAAGACGTTGGCGGTGCGGAACGCCTTGGGCTGCGTCGTGTAGTTCCCGTCCTTCCATTCGGGGTCCGAGCGGATCGTGTCGATGATCAGCCGGCGCATCATCCAGTTGCGGCTTGCCATCTCGGTCGGCTGGGAGGCCATCGGCACCAGCGCATCCATGAAGTCGGGATAGGCGGAGCCCCAAAGCCACGTATGCATGCCGCCCATCGAGTTGCCGATCACCAGGCGCAGCCGCTTGATGCCAAGGCCTTCGGTCACCAGCCGGTACTGGGCCAGAACCATGTCGTCGTAGTTGTAGCGCGGGAACCAGCCGCGGAGCCCGTCCGACGGCTTCGACGATTTCCCGTGCCCGATGCCGTCGGGGAGGATCAGGAAGTACTTGGCCGCATCCAGCGGCTGGCCGGGCCCGAACAGCTCGCCGGCGAAGGCCGGCGACAGCATTGCCGAGCCCGACTGCGAGGTTCCGTGAAGCACCAGCACCGGCTCGCCCGTCGGATTGCCGACGGTGGTGTAGTGCAGCTTCAGGTCGGGCAGCACCTCGCCGGTGTGGAACTTGAAGTCCTTGGCGATCCAGGTGCCTTCCTTCGGCGGCGGATAGCTTTGCGCCGACGCGGCGACGCTCGCCAGCGTCACAAGAAGACCGAGAATGACCCCGAGGATGCGACGAACCGTCATGAAGAGCCTCCCTGCTGGCGCATTATTTGAGCGCTCTGCCCAAAACAGTGGCGCCCAGGCGCGGCTCGGTCAACTCGCGCACCGGAGGACACGAACGCGCCGCTCTCCCCATGCTATAGACGACGCCCTCCCGCTCGCAGGACAACGATGACACGCGAACGACTCGAAGGCTTCCTGGCGCTCGGCCTCTTCGCCGCGACCATCCCGCTCGCCAACTGGATGATCGGCAATCTCGGCACCGTCTGCGTGCCGAACGGGCCGTGCCTGATCCCGGTGGCGCCATCCCTCTCGGCGCCGAGCGGCGTGCTGATGATCGGGCTGGCCCTCGTGCTGCGCGATCTCGTCCAGCGACGCCTCGGTCGCGGCTGGTCTCTGGCGGCGATCCTTGCGGGCGCGTTTCTGTCGGCCGCCGTCGCGCCCGCGGCGCTGGTGATCGCCTCTGCCGCCGCCTTCCTCCTGTCCGAGCTCGCCGACTTCGCCGTCTACACGCCGCTGCAGGAGCGCCGGCTGGTGCTCGCCGTGGTCCTGAGCAGCCTGGTCGGCCTCACCATCGACAGCCTGGTCTTCCTCTACCTCGCCTTCGGCTCGCTCGACTTCCTCGTCGGCCAGATCGTCGGCAAGGCATGGATGATCCTGCTCTCGATCCCGGTCGTTCGCTGGATCCGCGATCGCGACCTTCGCCTCGGCATCTCGCCCGCCTGACAAGCACAGCCCTGATGAGCAGCGCCCTCGTCCTCTTCTCCGGCGGGCAGGACTCGACTACCTGTCTTGCCTGGGCGCTCGATCGCTTCGATCGTGTCGAGACCATCGGCTTCGACTACGGCCAGCGCCATCGCATCGAGCTCGATTGCCGGGCGCCGATCCTCGCGTCGATCCGGGAGGCCTATCCCGCCTGGAGCGGAAAGCTCGGCGAGGATCGTGTCGTCGACCTGGGACTGATCGGAGAGATCAGCGACACGGCGCTGACCCGCGACGTTGCGATCCGGATGGACGCGAACGGCCTTCCCAACACCTTCGTGCCCGGACGCAACATTCTCTTCTTCACGGTGGCCGCGACCGTCGCCTATCGCCGCGGCATCAAGCACATCGTCGGCGGCATGTGCGAGACCGACTACTCGGGCTATCCCGACTGCCGCGACGACACGGTCAAGGCGCTTCAGGCAGCCCTCAATCTCGGCATGGAGAGCCGGTTCGTGCTCGAAACACCGCTCATGTGGCTCGACAAGGCCCAGACCTGGGATCTCGCCCGGCGCCTCGGCGGCGACCGGCTGGTCGAGCTCGTGCGGATGGAAACGCACTCCTGCTATGCCGGGAACCGCGACCGCCTGCACGCCTGGGGCCATGGCTGCGGTGCCTGCCCGGCCTGCGACCTCCGGCGCAACGGCTACGAGAAGTACACGCGAGCGATGTCGGGCAGCTGAGCCGCTGATGGGGCGATCTGCCGCAGCGGAAGATGTTGCGAGTGATTTTCACTCGCGTGCCTGCGCGATATCATTTTGCGAGATCGTGCCGGCGTCAGGATCCAAGCGCCCGCCGATCGGACGCTCAGGAGCCGCATATGTCCCGACATGGTCTCAACAGCTTCGCTTTCGGCCTCGTGCTGGCGCTCATCGGCGCTGCCGGCATCCCGACGGCATCCGCACAAGGCATCACGGTCTACAACGCCCAGCACGACAGCCTGACCAAGGCCTGGGTCGCCGGCTTCACCAAGGAAACCGGCATCCAGGTCACCGTCCGCAACGGCAGCGACAGCCAGCTCGGCAACCAGATCGTCCAGGAGGGCGCGGCGTCGCCCGCCGACGTGTTCCTCACCGAGAATTCGCCGGCGATGGCGCTGGTCGACAATGCCGGCCTGTTCGCGCCGGTCGATCCCGCGACCATCGCGCAGGTTGCCTCCGCCTATCGGCCGAGCGGCAAGTGGATCGCGATCGCCGCGCGCACAACGGTGTTCGTCTACAACACCAACAAGATCAAGAAGGCCGACCTGCCGAAGTCGCTGCTCGACCTCCAGGATACGACGTGGAAGGGCCGCTGGGGCGCCGCGCCCGCCGGCGCGGACTTCCAGGCGATCGTCTCCGGCCTGCTCGAACTCAAAGGCGAGGACGTGACGCTCAAGTGGCTCCAGGGCATGAAGGCGAACTCGACCGCGTTCCGCGGCAACGGCGCGGTCATGCAGGCGGTGAACGCCGAGCAGATCGACGGCGGCGTGATCTATCACTACTATCACTTCGCCGATCAGGCGAAGACCGGGCAGAACAGCAAGAACACTGAGCTCCACTACTTCAAGAACCAGGATCCCGGCGCCTTCGTCAGCATTTCGGGCGCCGGCGTGCTCGCCTCGTCCAAGAACCAGAAGGACGCGCAGGCCTTCCTCAAATGGATAACGGGCAAAGGCGGCCAGCATGTTCTCCGGACCGGAGACTCGTTCGAGTATGCGGTCGGCGAAGGCGAGGCTTCCCATCCGAACCTGGTGCCGCTCAAGGAGCTCGATGCCCCGAAGGTCGATCCAGCAAAGCTGAACGGCAAGAAGGTCATCCAGCTGATGACGCAGGCGGGTCTGCTGTAGTCAGGTGAGCGCCGCACAGGCCAGAGGGATCTCGCGTCCCGCCGGCTGGGTGTTCGCCGCCGCTTTCCTGGTGTCGGCCGCGGCGCTGATACCGCTCGGCTTCATTGCTGCCGTCACGCTGGAGACCGACGCGCAGACGATCGCCGATTTGCTTTGGCGGCCACGCGTCGGCACGCTGCTGATAAATACGGTGATGCTGATCCTCGTCGCGGTGCCGATCTGCATCGCGCTCGGAACCGGCCTCGCCTGGCTGACGGAGCGGAGCGACCTGCCGGGACGGCGTCTCTGGTCGGCAGTGGCTGTGGCGCCGCTGGCCGTGCCCGCCTTCGTTCACGGCTATGCGTGGGTCAGCCTGTTTCCGGCGATGCACGGCTTCCTCGCCGCAGTGCTCGTCGCCGTCCTCGCCTACTTCCCGTTCCTCTATCTGCCGACGGCAGCGACGTTGCGCCGGCTCGACCCCGGCATCGAGGACATCGCGGCATCGCTCGGACTGACGCCGTTCCGCGTGTTCCTCCGCGTGGTCCTGCCGCAGCTCAGGCTCGCGATCTGGGGCGGCGGGCTCCTGGTCGGCCTGCATCTGCTCGCCGAGTACGGCCTGTTCGCGCTGCTCCGCTTCGACACCTTCACGACGGCCATCCTCGATCAGTTCCAGTCGACCTACAGCGGCCCAGCCGCAAACATGCTTGCCGGGATCCTGGTCGCCTGCTGCCTGGGCCTTCTGGCGCTCGAAGGCGGAACCCGGGGACGGGCGCGCTATGCGCGGCTCGGATCAGGTGCGGCACGAAGCCAGCCGCTCAGCCGCCTCGGCGCGAACGCGACCGGCTTCGCGCTGCTCCTGTTCGCCTGGGTCGCGATGCTCGCTCTCGGCGTACCGCTGACCACGCTCTCGATCTGGCTCGCCCTCGGAGGCCTGGAGGTCTGGCGTCTCGCCGAGCTCGCACCGGCGATCGCGCAGACGCTCGGCCTTGCCGGTGTCGGCGCGCTGATCACGACCCTCGCCGCCGCGCCGGTCGCCTGGCTCGCGATCCGCGCGCCGGGTCCCCTCATCCGCGCGCTCGAAGGCATCAACTACGTCGCGAGCTCGCTGCCCGGGATCGTGGTGGCGCTGGCGCTGGTGACCGTGACGGTCCGCGTCGCGTTGCCGCTCTACCAGACCCTGTTCACCGTGCTTCTCGCCTATCTTCTGATGTTCCTGCCGCGCGCCCTGGTCGCCGTCCGCGCCAGCATCGCGCAGGTGCCGCCCGAGCTCGAGCACGTCGCCCAGAGCCTCGGCCGCTCGCCGGGACATGCGCTCTGGACGATCACCGCGCGCCTGGCCGCGCCCGGCGCCGCCGCCGGCGCTGCGCTGGTCTTTCTCGCGATCACCACCGAGCTGACCGCGACGCTCCTGCTGGCGCCGAACGGCACGCGCACGCTCGCCACGACCTTCTGGGCGGAGACCGCCGAGCTCGATTATGCTGCGGCGGCGCCCTACGCGACGATCATGGTTCTTCTCTCCATCCCAGCCACCTGGCTTCTCTACCGCGAGTCGCGCCGGATCGCCGGACGATGAACACGCTCGAGCTCGATGCCGTCTCGAAGTCCTACGGGACCGTGCGCGCCGCCGATCGCGTAACGCTCACCGTATCGTCGGGCAGCCGTACGGCGATCGTCGGACCCTCGGGGTCGGGCAAGACGACCGTGCTGCGCCTGATCGCGGGATTCGAGACGCCCGATGCCGGTCGCATCAGGGCCGGCAGCGAGATTCTCGCGCACGGCGCGACGTTCGTTCCGGCGCATCGGCGTCGCATCGGCTACCTGCCCCAGGACGGCGCCCTGTTCCCGCACCTCACCGTCGAGGAAAACATCGGCTTCGGCCTCGCGAAGGACGACATCGGCCGATCGACCCGGATCGCCGAGCTGGTCGAGACGGTCGCCCTCGACCACTCCATGCTGCAGCGCTGGCCGCACGAGCTTTCGGGCGGGCAGCAGCAGCGCGTGGCCCTGGCACGCGCCCTGGCGCAACGTCCGCGGCTGATGCTGCTCGACGAGCCTTTCTCCGCGCTCGATGCCGGCCTCCGGGCGGCGACCCGCAAGGCAACCGCGCAACTGCTCTCCAAGGCGGGCATCACGACGATCCTCGTCACCCACGACCAGGAGGAGGCTCTGTCCTTCGCCGACCAGATCGCGGTGATGCGGTGCGGTCGCCTGGTCCAGGCCGGACATCCCGCCGACCTCTACTGGCGTCCTACAGACGAAGCGACGGCCACCTTCCTTGGGGACGCCGTGATCCTGCCCGCGCGCGTCGCAAATGGTTGGGCGACCTGCGCGCTCGGCCGCATCCCGGTCGACGATCCGGGCCGTACCGGCGAGGTTCGCCTGATGCTGCGTCCGGAGCAGATCCGCCTCGACGGACACGAGGGCTGCCCGGCCACGGTCGTCGAGAGCGAGTTCTCCGGCCCCGACTGCTTCCTCACCCTCCGCCTCGAGGGCGACGCCGGCGCTTCGATCGTCGTGCGGACCGCCAGCCTGACCGCGCCGCCCGTCGGCACCGCCATCCGTATCGCCGTGGACACCCCCTCTCACGTCCTGTCGGACCCCGCCAAGGCTTAAAAAATCGAGCCTTTGTGGCCGCTTGCGTCCGCCCCCCCGCTTCCGCATAGTGCCGGCCGCTCCGGAAGCGCCGGAGCGACAACCAAAACGGCGGATTCGTGAGCACGGTCAATAGCTTCCGTACCGGCCCGGACGAGGGCGGGCATTTCGGCATCTTCGGCGGCCGCTACGTCGCCGAGACCCTCATGCCCCTCATCCTGGAGCTCGAGCGCGTCTACAACGAGTGCAAGGTCGATCCCGGCTTCCAGAAGGAGCTGGCGGGCTTCCATACCCACTATGTCGGCCGGCCGAGCCCGCTCTATTTCGCCGAGCGCATCACCGAGAAGCTCGGCGGCGCCAAGGTCTACTTCAAGCGCGACGAGCTGAACCACACCGGCGCGCACAAGGTGAACAACTGCCTGGGCCAGGCGCTGGTCGCCAAGCGCATGGGCAAGCGTCACATCATCGCCGAGACCGGCGCCGGCCAGCACGGCGTCGCCACCGCGACCGTCTGCGCGCGCTTCAACATGGAGTGCACGGTGTTCATGGGCGCCGAGGACATCGAGCGCCAGAAGCCGAACGTCGAGCGCATGCGGCTCCTCGGCGCGACCGTGCATCCGGTGACATCGGGTTCCGCGACGCTCAAGGACGCGATGAACGAGGCGCTCCGCTTCTGGGTCGCCAAGGCCGAGACGCACTTCTACATCATCGGCACGGTCGCGGGCCCGCATCCCTATCCGGCGATGGTGCGCGACTTCCAGTCGGTGATCGGCACCGAGACCAGGCAGCAGATGCAGGAGGCCGAGGGCCGGCTTCCCGACACCCTGGTCGCCTGCATCGGCGGCGGCTCGAACGCGATGGGGCTGTTCCATCCGTTCCTCGACGACCCGACCGTGCGCATCATCGGCGTCGAGGCCGGAGGCCACGGCGTCTCCACCGGCAAGCACGCGGCATCGCTGACCGGCGGCCGCCCGGGTGTGCTGCACGGGAACCGCACCTACCTGCTGCAGGACGGCGACGGCCAGATCATCGAGGCGCATTCGATCTCGGCCGGCCTCGACTATCCGGGCATCGGGCCCGAGCATGCGTGGCTGCACGACATGAAGCGGGTCGAGTATGTCAGCGCCACCGACGACGAGGCGCTGGAGGCCTTCCAGTTCTGCTCGCGCCTCGAAGGCATCATCCCGGCGCTCGAGCCGAGCCATGCGCTGGCGCATGTGATGAAGCTGGCGCCGACGCTGCCGAAGGACCATCTGCTGGTCATGAACATGTGCGGCCGTGGCGACAAGGACCTCGCCGCCGTGCTTGGACATCTCGAGCGACGGGGCCGGCCGATATGACCAAGCGCATCGCCGACCGCTTCGCCGAGCTCAAGAAGGCGAATCGCGCCGGACTGGTGATCTTCATCACCGCCGGCGATCCCGACCCGAAGACCTCGCTCGACCTGTTGAAGGGCCTGCCCGCGGCCGGCGCCGACCTGATCGAGGTCGGCATGCCTTTCACCGACCCGATGGCCGATGGCCCCGCGATCCAGGCGGCAGGCCTGCGTGCGCTCAAGGCCGGCATGACGCTGAAGAAGACGCTCGACCTCGTCCGCGCTTTCCGCGAGAGCGACAGGACCACGCCGCTGGTGCTCATGGGCTACTACAACCCCGTCTACATCTACGGCGTCGACCGCTTCCTCGACGATGCGATCAAGGCCGGCGTCGACGGTCTGATCATGGTCGACATGCCGCCTGAGGAAGATGCCGAGCTTTGCCTGCCGGCGCTCAAGAAGGACCTCGCCTTCATCCGCCTCGCGACCCCGACGACCGATGACGCGCGCCTGCCGAAGGTGCTCTCCAACAGCACCGGCTTCGTCTACTACGTCTCGATCCTCGGCATCACCGGCACCGCCTCGGCAGACACCACGCACATCGAGCAGGCGGTGACACGGCTGAAGCGCGCGACCGACATGCCGATCGCCGTCGGCTTCGGCATCAACACGCCGGCCCAGGCGGCCGCCGTCGCCAAGGTTGCCGATGCGGTCGTCGTCGGCACCGCGGTGGTCAAGGTCATCGCCGAGAACCTGAAGCAGCCGACCGAGGCGGTGGCAAAGACCCACAAGTTCATCGCCGAGCTTGCCGCCGGCGTCCGCGGCGCGAGGGCCGGCGCATGAACTGGCTCACCAACTTCGTCCGCCCGAAGCTCCGCGCGCTGGTGAAGCAGCGCGATACGCCGGACAACCTCTGGCACAAGTGCCCGGGTTGCGGGCAGATGATCTTCCATCGCGACCTCGAGGCCAACCTCTTCGTCTGCGACAAATGCGGCCATCACCTGCGTCTGCCGGCGCTGAAGCGGCTCGGAATGCTGTTCGACGACGGCCGCTTCACGCGCATCGAGCTGCCGAAGGCGCCGGTCGACCCGCTCCGCTTCCGCGACCGCAAGCGCTACACCGAGCGCCTCAAGGATGCGCAGAACGAGACGTCCGAGCAGGATGCGATCATCGTCGCCCACGGCACGATCGGCGGGCTGCCGGCGGTCGCCGCCGTCTTCAACTTCGACTTCATGGCGGGCTCGATGGGCGTCGCCGTCGGCGAGGCCTTCCTTGCCGCCGCGCGCCTCGCCAAGCTGCAGCAGGCGGCGCTGATCGCGATCCCGGCATCGGGCGGAGCGCGGATGCAGGAGGGCATCCTCTCGCTGATGCAGATGCCGCGCACGGTCCTCGCGGTCGAGGAAGTGAAGTCCGCCGGCCTCCCCTACGTCGTGCTCCTGACCGATCCGACCACCGGCGGCGTCACGGCATCGTTCGCCATGCTGGGCGACGTCCATATCGCGGAGCCGGGCAGCCTGATCGGCTTCGCCGGCCAGCGCGTGATCCAGGAGACCATCCGAGAGAAGCTGCCGGAAGGCTTCCAGCGTGCCGAGTACCTGAACGATCACGGCATGGTCGACCTGGTGGTGCCGCGCCTCGAGCTGAAGGCCACACTCGCGCGCATCCTGGGCCTCCTGATGCGCCCGAAGCCGTCGGCCGAGGTGGTCGCCCTGCCGACGCCGGAAGTCGAGATCCCGCAGCAGCCGCGGAGCTGAGGGCGCCGTGCCCACGCCTATCGAGCGCATCAACCGGATCCTCGATCCGCTCAAGGCGCAGCGCACCCATCCCGGCAAGTTCTCGCTCGACAAGATGCGGTCGCTGCTGGCGCGCCTCGGCAATCCGCAGAAGCGCATCCCGCCGGCGATCCATGTGGCGGGCACCAACGGCAAGGGCTCGCTGGTCGCCTTCCTTCGCGCCATGTGCGAGGCGGCCGGCCTCAAGGTCCACATGACGATCTCGCCCGACCTCGTCAGCGTGACCGAGCGGATCTATCTCGCCGGCCATGACATCGAGGCGGAACTGCTGGCCGAGCTTCTCGAGGAAGTCGCGCGCGCCGGCGAGGGAATCTCGCCGCAGCATTTCGAGCTGATCACGGCGTCCGCCTTCGTCGCCTTCTCGCGCGTCTCGGGCGACGTCGTTCTGCTCGAGACCGGCCTCGGCGGACGGCTGGATGCGACCAACATGGTCGACAAGCCGGCAGCGGCGGCGATCACGCCGATCTCGTTCGATCACATGGAATTCCTCGGCGACACGCTGGCGAAGATCGCGGCCGAGAAGGCCGAGATCATGAAGCCCGGCTGCCCGGCGATCATCGGACCGCAGGAGCCGGAGGCAGCGTCCGTCTTCGACGCCAAGGCCGCTGCGATCGGCGCCCCGCTGTTCCGCGCGGGGCACGAATGGAAGGCATGGCGAGAGACGGACGGCCGCCTCGGCTACGAGAGCGCCAAGGGGAAGCGCCTGCTGCCGAAGCCGGGCCTGCTCGGCGACTACCAGTATCCGAACGCCGGCACCGCCATCGCCGTGCTGGAGGCCTGTCCGGAGATCAAGGTATCCGACGACGCCATTGCCGCCGGCCTCGGTACCGTCCGCTGGCCGGCACGCCTCCAGCGGCTGACCAAAGGGCCGCTTGTCGAAGCCGTTCCGGCGGGATGGTCGATCTGGCTCGACGGCACGCACAATGCCGGCGGCGCCGAGGTCGTGGCGGCGACGATGCGGACCTGGCCCCGTCGCCCGCTTCACATCATCTTCTCGACTCAGAAGCAGCGGCAGCCGCAGCCGATCTTCAGGCCCTTCCTCGGCCTCGTCGACAGCGTCCACGGCGTGCCCATTCCCGATCTTCCGTCGAGCCACGACCCGGAGACGATCGCCGCCGCCGCGCGCGAGCTGGGGCTGCCGGGCACCGCCTCGCCGAGCGTCGCTGCGGCGGTCTCCGACATCGTCGCCAAGGGCGGCGCCGCGAGCCGCATCCTGATCTGCGGCTCGCTCTACCTCGCGGGATCGGTTTTGGCCGAGAACGGTTGAGTCTTCCGTATCACGGAGGCGACCCATCGCCATGAAGGTCTACTACGCGCCGAAGACTCGTTCGCTGAGGGCGTTCTGGATCCTGGAAGAGGCCGGCGCTCCCTACGAGAAGGAGCTGGTCGACTTCGCCAACGGCAAGCAGTCGTCGCCCGAATACCATCGCATCAATCCGATGGAGAAGGTCCCGGCACTGACCGACGACGAGACGATGGTCGCGGAGTCCGCCGCGATCGTCGCCTACGTCGCCGAGCGATGCCCCGAGGCGAACCTCGCGCCGCCGATCGGCGATCCGAGACGCGGACGATATCTGCAGTGGCTGGTCTTTCACGCCAACATCGAGGCGGCGATCGTGCAGAAGGTCGCCAATGTGAAGATCCCATCGAGCCAAGCCGGCTGGGGAGACTTCGACCGGGTCTTCGACGTGATCGACGAGACGCTGGCTGCCGGGGGACCTTGGATCCTCGGCGAGAGGTTCTCCGCCGCCGACGTCATGATCGGCGGCGATCTCTACTTCGCCAGCGACGGCTTCAAGCTCGTGACGCTGAAGCCGGCCAGCGCCGCCTACGTCCAGCGCTGCATCGCGCGTCCCGCTTACAAGCGGGCCTGGGCCCTCAACCAAAACCAAACGGGCGCCTGACGGCGCCCGTTCGAGACGACGAGAGCTGATCGGCCGTCAGATGACGGAGTCGACCCACTCCTTGATCTTGTTCTTCGGCATCGCGCCAATGCGGCTGGCGGCGACCTGGCCGCCCTTGAAGACCATCAGCGCCGGGATCGAGCGCACGTTGTAGCGGCTCGCCACCGACGGGCTCTCGTCGATGTTCACCTTGGCGATGGTGACCTTCTCGCCGTACTCCTTCGCCAGCTCCTCGAGCGACGGGCCGATCATCTTGCAGGGCCCGCACCACTCCGCCCAGAAATCCACCAGCACCGGACGGGACGAACGGAGGACGTCGGCCTCGAAGGTGGCGTCGCTGACTTTGGTCGTGTTCTCGGACATGGCGGTTCCCCGGGGAATGGAGGCTTTGAAGACGCGAAAGGCGCCGGTGAGGCGGCGCCCGATGGCTTTGAATCTAGGAACGGGGTCCGGGGGCGTCAAGGACGCCCCCGGCGGCCGTCAGTCGTCCAATCCGCTCAAGCCCTTACGATGCGGCAGGTCCTTCGCCCCGGCGATTCGGAAGGCGACCATCCCGGGCCAGCAGAGTCGGCCGTCGAGCTTCCGGCTGAACAGGATACCGTCCGTTCGCGAGACCATCCTGGTGCGGTTGGTCTTCGGGTTCGGATCGTAGAAGTCGATGACCTCGGCGATCGCCTCGCCCGTCTTCACCTTGGCCCCCTTCGGCTTCAGATAGACCAGCACGCCGTTGCGGGGGACGTAGCCCACGTCCATGCCGGACATCGGCGTCGCCTCGTTCCTGAGCTTCGGCAGCGGCCCCGGATTGCCGCCGATCACGCCGCGCCGCTGCAGGAACTTGAACAGGTTGGACGCGTCCGACGCGCCCAGCCCGTGGTTCACGTCGTGCTGCCCGCGATATTCCACCGTGACCGAGAGGCAGGCCTGCGGGATCGCCGCGGCCGGGAACTTCTCCTGCAGCTTGGCCCAGAACGCGCCGTTGGCGCCGGAGAAGGTCATCGTCTGCGGATAGGGTGCGTTGTAGACGGTGGCCTCGACGCCGAGCTGGGCTGCGAGGTCGCGCGCGCTCGGCCAGTCGCGCTTGCTCATGAACAGATGCAGCGACGCCTCGGCATCGCAATGGAGGTCCAGCACCATGTCGGCATCCGCCGACATCGACATCAGCTGGATCCGCATCTGGTCCAGCTCCTTCATCGGCGCGAGCTCCGAAAGGTGCTTGAGCGCCGCCTTCCGGATCATCGCGACGTTGGCCGCCGCATCCTTGCCGAGCTTCCTGCCGACCTTCTCCGCCACCGGCGCGAACAGGTCCGGGTAGTTGCGGTTGAAGTTCTCGCGTCCGAGATGGTCGTAGCGGCCGGCATGCGTGTTGCCGACGAGCTGCGAGAGGCCGATCGGATTGCAGTGCGGCAGGACGACGATCTCGCCCTTGATCTGCCCCTTCTTCTCCGCCGCGTCGAGCATCGGCGCCAGGTGATGGATCGCCATTGCGCCCGGAAGCTCGTTGGCGTGGATCGATGCCTGCAGATAGGCCTTGGGCCGGGCACCTGCCTTGCCCCAGCGCCAGACGGTCAGCTCGCGGCTGGTCCCCGGAGTCATCGAGACGAGAGGTATCTTCTTCACGCGCGGCATGGTCGGCCCCCGAATTCTTGATGGCGCGACCTTAAGCCGATTCTCGACATCGGCGCGACGGCAGGTCAGCGTATGGGGGCGTCGGATCCAGACGGCCACCGTACCTAGGTCGGTTTGACTGGAGGCGGCGCGCACCGTATACTTTTTGTTCCCGCTCCGTGGCGGTTTCATCATGAATTTTCAATAGCTTAGGGTCACATCGGCCCCGGGCGAAGCTTCAGCAAGAGTCCAGCATGAGCCAGGTTCAGGTCGCGGCGATCTCCCAGCAGATCTGGGACATGAAGTATCGGTTCAAGGGCGCCGATGGGCAGCCCGTGGACAAAACCCTGGCCGACACTTGGCGCCGCGTCGCGACGTCCGTGGCCGAGGCTGAGAAGCCGGAGCTGCGCGCCGCATGGGCGGCGAAGTTCGAGGCGGCGATGGCCGATCTCGAGTTCCTGCCGGCCGGCCGCATCATCGCCGGCGCCGGCACCGCGCGTCAGGTGACCCTGTTCAACTGCTTCGTCATGGGCACGATCCCCGACGACATGGGCGGCATCTTCGCGCATCTGCGCGAGGCGGCGCTGACCATGCAGCAGGGGGGCGGCATCGGCTACGACTTCTCGACGCTGCGCCCGAAGGGCGCGCCGGTGAAGGGCGTCGGCGCCGACGCTTCTGGCCCGCTGTCGTTCATGGACGTCTGGGACGCGATGTGCCGGACCATCATGAGCGCCGGCAGCCGTCGCGGCGCGATGATGGCGACCCTCCGCTGCGATCATCCGGACATCGAGGCGTTCATCGATGCCAAGCAGGAGCCCGGCCGGCTCCGCATGTTCAACCTCTCGGTCCTGGTCACCGACGCCTTCATGCAGGCAGTGCGCGAGGATCAGGCCTGGGAGCTGCACTTCAACGGCACCACCTTCAAGACCGTCCAGGCGCGCGCGCTCTGGGACAAGATCATGCGGGCGACATACGCCTATGCCGAGCCCGGCGTGATCTTCATCGACCGCATCAACAAGCGGAACAATCTCTGGTACGCCGAGACGATCGCGGCGACGAATCCCTGCGGCGAGCAGCCGCTGCCGCCCTACGGCGCCTGCCTGCTCGGCTCGATCAACCTGGCGCGGCTGGTCTCGAGCCCGTTCGAGGAGGGCGCGTCGCTCGATCTCGACCGCCTGTCGAAGCTGACCGCGGTCGCGGTCCGCCTCATGGACGACGTCGTCGACGTTTCCAACTTCCCGCTGCCGCAGCAGGCCGAGGAAGCGAAGGCGAAGCGCCGCATCGGCCTCGGCGTCACCGGGCTCGCCGATGCCCTTCTCTACTGCCGCGCCCGCTACGGCAGCGAGGAGGCCGTGCGCCTGACCGAGACCTGGATGTCGACGCTGCGCCGCGCCGCCTATGCCGCCTCGGTCGAGATCGCCAAGGAAAAGGGGCCCTTCCCGCTGTTCGATGCGGAGAAGTACATCGCCGGCGAATCCATCGGCGAGCTCGATGCCGAGCTTCGCGCAGACATCGCCAGGTACGGCATCCGGAACTCGCTGCTGACCTCGATCGCTCCGACCGGCACGATCTCGCTTCTCGCCGACAACGTCTCCTCCGGCCTCGAGCCGGTGTTCAGCTACAGCTACACCCGCCAGGTCCTGATGCCGGACGGCACCCGCCGCCAGGAAGAGGTCACCGACGCCGCCTATCGCGCCTTCCGCCGGATCAAGGGCGAGAACGCGCCGCTGCCCGACTACTTCGTCAACGCCCAGACGCTGGCGCCCGGCGACCATGTCGTCATGCAGGCGGCGGTCCAGAAGTACATCGACAGCTCGATCTCCAAGACCATCAACGTCCCGGCCGAGCTCGACTTCGACTCCTTCAAGGACATCTATCAGCAGGCCTACGATCTCGGCTGCAAGGGCTGCACGACCTACCGGCCGAACGACGTCACCGGATCGGTGCTGTCGGTGAAGCCCGAGACCACCGACCAGCGCGAGCTGCCGCTGGAGACGCCGAAGACGACCCACATCACCGCGAAGCCGGCGGACATGCTGGACGCGGGCGGCGTCGTCTACATGACCCAGCCGCTGAACCGGCCGGAAGAGCTTCCGGGCAAGACCTACAAGATCAAGTGGCCGGAGAGCGACCATGCGATCTACATCACGCTCAACGACATCATCCAGGACGGACGCCGCCGGCCGTTCGAGGTGTTCATCAATTCGAAGAACACCGAGCACTATGCCTGGACCGTGGCGCTGACCCGCATGATCTCGGCGGTCTTCCGCCGCGGCGGCGACGTCACCTTCGTCGTCGAGGAGCTGAAGGCGGTGTTCGATCCGCGCGGCGGCCAGTGGATGGGCGGGCGCTACGTCCCCTCGCTGCTGGCGGCGATCGGCGACGTGATCGAACGGCACATGGTCGACATCGGCTTCCTGCAGCCGCCCGGCGCCGAGATCGAGGCGGAGGCCGAGCGCAAGGTCGTGGGCCTGCCGAGCCCGACCGGCGCCAAGCCGAGACAATGCGTCCGCTGCGGCCAGCCGTCGCTGATCCGCCAGGAGGGATGCGACCTCTGCACGAGCTGCGGCTACTCGCGCTGTGGATGAGTCTTCGGCCGCGTTCCGAAACAGCGGCGGCGCGGCCGTAGCCCCGGCCGATCTCGCCCGGCGCGTCTACGCCGAGCGCGTGCGTCTCTTCTACCGGCAGCAGATCCCGACGGTCGCTGCCAGCCTGGCGATCGCCAGCTTCCTCGTCACCATCCTCTGGGCCGAGTTCGGGATCTCGTATCCGATGCTTGGCTGGCTCGGGACGATGCTCACCGTCCAGCTTGCGAGGCTGGTCGTGCGTACTCTCTTCATGCGCGCCAAGCCGACGTTCGAAGGCGCGGAGCGCTGGGGTCGCCTGGCCATCCTGCTGACCGCGGCCGCCGGTGTCTGCTGGGGCGCCTCGGTGCTGTTGTTCTTCGATCCGACCGCGCCGATGAATCTGGTGGCGATGACGATGACGGCGACCGGCATCGCCTCGGGCGGACTTGCGGTCCTGTCGGCGCTCCCCGCCGCCTATCTCGCCTATCTGCTGACCCACCTCCCGCCGGTGATCTTCGTCCTCGCCGTCACAGGCGAGTTCGTCAACCTCGTCTTCGCCGCCTGCTTCGTCTTCTTCATCGTCGTGCTGGTCACTGCCGTCCGTGCGATGAGCGCGACGCTCGAAGAGTCGCTTCGGCTCCGGTTCGAGCGGATGGAAATCATCGAACGTCTCGACGAGGCGCGCATCCGTGCCGAGAGCGCCAACCGCACGAAGTCCGAATTCCTGGCGATGATGACGCACGAGCTGAAGACGCCGCTCAACTCGATCATCGGCTACGCCGCCCTAATCGGGGGACACCCCGGAACCGCGCGCGATCCCAAGATCGAGTCCTTCACCAACGAGATTCACGAAGGCGCCCGCCGCCTTCTCACGCTGATCAACGACATCCTCGACCTCTCCCGTGCGGACGCCGGCAAGCTGACGCCGCAGGAGGGCCTGTTCTCGATCGGCGCCGCGGTCGAGCGCTGCCGCCAGCTGATCCAGCCGCAGGCCGAGGAGGCCAAGGTCGACCTGAAGATGGAGCTCGCCGAAGGTCTTCCCGCCGTCCGCGGCGACGAGCGACTGATCCGCCAGGCCGTCTTCAACCTGCTTTCCAACGCGATAAAGTTCACGCCCCCCGGCGGCCGCGTGCGGATCGGCGCGCGCCGCGAGCCCGACGGAACGGCTGTCGTCGAGGTCACCGATACCGGCATCGGCATCGCTGCCGAAGACCTGCCGCGGGCCATGGAGCCGTTCGAGCAGGTGTCACGGGGGCTCTCGCGCGAGCGCAGCGGCTCCGGCCTCGGGCTGCCGCTCGCCAAACGCATTGCCGAGAGCCATCGCGGCCGGATCGAGATCACCAGCCGCACCGGCGCCGGCACAACGGTCCGCCTGATCCTTCCGGCCGACCGCGTCGTTCCGTGACGGCCGCGTGATGCGGCGCCTCCTGCCGTGGGTGGCGATCGTCGGCGTCGCGGCGATCGCGATGATCTTCCTCGCCTGGCTGATCGTCGCCGGTCAAATCGAAGAACGCGCCTTTGCCTGGGCGGAAGCGCGGAAGGCCGAGGGCTACACGGTATCCTGGCAGAACCTCGATGTAGGCGGCTTCCCGTTCCGCTTCGAGCTCGGCTTCGCCGAGCCACGAATAGGACGCAACGGCTGGACGGCCGAGGCGCCGCGAATAGAGGCGTCCTATCGACCCTGGCGTCCGGACCGCATCGATCTCGCCGCGCCGCGCCTGGCGCTCGCCGGGCCCGACACGGCGGGGAGCATCGAGCAGGTCAGGGGCGAGGTCCGCCTCGATGGTGGCCAAGCAACGCAGGTCGCGCTCGAGGGCGTCGCCGCGACCGCGCGAATTCGAGCCGAAGATCTGGGCCGCGCCGATCGCGCCCGACTGGTCGTCGACGGCTTCGCGCCGGCCGCGGGCGGCGAACAGAGCGAGATGCTGTCCGGATCGATGAGCCTCTGGGGGGCAAAGCCCACTCAGCCGCTCGCCGATCAGCTTCTCTTTCCCGACCCGTTCGACTTCGCCGCCACCGGCGCGATCAAAGGGCCTCTCGCCGATCTGGCGACCTGGCGCGATGCAGGGGGTACGCTCGACTTGAGCCGCCTCGTGCTGGTCTGGGGGCCGGTGAAGCTCGATGGCGACGCGACGCTGGCCCTCGACGGGCAGATGCGCCTGCTGGGTGCCGGTACCGCGAAGGTACAGGGAGTGAACCCGCTGCTCGACCGGCTGGTCGCCAAGGGGCAGGTGCGCCCGCAGGATGCCTCGGTCGCCAAGGTGGTCCTGGGTCTGCTCGCGAAGCCGACCGCCGACGGCGGTTCGGAGATCACCGTGCCGATCACCGCGCAGGACGGAAAGCTGTTCCTCGGCCCCGCCGCGGTCGCGACGCTGCGCCCGATCGGGAGCAGCCGGCCCTAGGCCTGTTTCGCCTCGATGATGCTGCGGCGGATCGCGCGGGTCCGCGTGAACAGTTCCTGCAGCTTGTCGCCCTCGCCCCAGCGGATCGCCCGCTGAAGATGGATCAGGTCCTCGGTGAAGCGCTGGAGCATCTCCAGCACCGCCTCTCGGTTGTTGAGGAAGACGTCGCGCCACATGATCGGATCGGACGCGGCGATGCGAGTGAAGTCGCGGAAGCCGCCGGCCGAGAACTTGATCACCTCAGACTTGAGCGTCGTCTCCAGGTCGTCCGCCGTGCCGACGATCGTGTAGGCGATCAGGTGCGGCAGGTGAGACGTGATCGCCAGCACCAGGTCGTGGTGCTCGGCGTCCATGGTGACGACGTTCGATCCGAACGCCGTCCACATCGCGCCGACCTTCGCGGTCGCATCCGGATCGCTGTCCGCCTCCGGCGTCACGATCGCCCAGCGTCCCTTGAACAGCGCGGCAAAACCGGCGTCGGGGCCCGAGTTCTCGGTGCCCGCGACAGGATGGCCCGCGACCCAGCGCGCGTGCTTGGGCAACCGAGGCTTCACCGCCTCGATCGCCTTCTGCTTGACCGAGCCCACGTCGGTGACGATCGCGCCCTGCTTGAGCGCCGGTCCGATCTCGTCCGCGATGGACTCATAGGTGGAAATCGGCGTGCAGATCACGACGATGTCGGCACCCACAACTGCCTTCGCTGCATCCCTGTGCGCCGCGACGCATAGGCCGAGCTCGACGGCCCGCTTTCCGTGCGTCTCGTTGATGTCGCCGACGACGATCTCGCGGCAGACGCCATGCTCCTTGAGCGCGCGTGCGATCGACGAGCCGATCAGGCCGATCCCGATGATCGCGACGCGATCGAAGATCTCAGCCACGGAGGCACTCCGTCAGCGTCTCGATCAGCGCCTTGTTCTCGTCCTCGGTGCCGATCGAGAAGCGGAAGCAGTCGGTCATGCCATAGGTCTTCATCTCACGCATGAAGATGCCCTTGTCGGCGCAGAAGGCCAGGATCTGGTCCGGGGTCTTGCCGGTCTTGGCCGGCACGCGAACCAGCATGAAGTTGGCCACCGTCGGCAGCGGCTCGAGCCCGAGGGCCTTCAGCTGCTCCTGGATGCGCGGAACCCAGATCCGGTTGTGGGTCTTGGAGCGATCCTGGAACGGCACGTCCTCGAGCGCCGCGACGCCGGCCGCCTGGGCGGCGGCGTTGACGTTGAAGACGCCGTGCACGCGGTTCAGCACGTCGACCACGGCCGGCGCGCCATAGCCCCAGCCGAGCCTGAGCGCGGCGAGCCCGTACATCTTCGAGAAGGTGCGCAGCATGATGACGTTGGGCGCCTTCTCGGCGAGCTCCGCGCCGTCGGCGTAGTCGTTGCGCTCGACGTACTCGGCATAGGCCGCATCCAGCACGAGCACGACATGCCTGGGCAATGCCGCCCACAGCCGCTCGACCTCGGATCGGGCCAGGTAGGTGCCGGTCGGATTGTTCGGGTTGGCGAGGAACACGATCTTCGTCTTCGGCGTCACGCGCGCGAGGATCGCGTCCACGCTCGCGGTGAAGCCGTCGTCCGGCACCTTGACCGGCGTGGCGCCGCAGGCATGCGCGCACGTCGGATACATGACGAAGCCGTATTGCGTGTAGAGCACCTCGTCGCCGGGACCGGCGAAGCAATGGCAGATCAGCTCGATCAGCTCGTCCGAGCCGTTGCCGATCACCAGCTTCTCTGGATCGAGGCCGTGATGCTTGGCGAGCGCCGTGACGAGCGTTCCGGACCCGCTCTCCGGATAGCGGTGGATCTCTCCGGCCGCGGCCTTGTACGCCTCGACCGCCTTCGGGCTCGGGCCCAGCGCGCCTTCGTTCGCCATCAGGCGGATCAGGCGGCCAGGGCGCTTCGGCTTGGCGAAGGCCTTGTACGGCGTCAGCTCCATGATGCCGGGCTGCGGAACGGGGGCGTCACTCATCTCGAGGTCTCCGGGCGACAATCAGCTCTTGGAAAGAGGTACGGCATAGCCGCCGATGGATACGACGTTATTGATGCGCGCATCGTCGTCGCTGACGAAGCCGGCGACCTCGACGAGCTCGCGCTTGCCGTGGCGGGCGATCCGTCGCGCAGGGACCCCGGCCTTCTTCAAGACGGCCGCGCCGCCGGTTCCGGCTATGAGCAGGCTGCGGTCGCTGCCCGATGGCTCGAAGGCGACCCGTGCGATCGCGACCGCCCTGGCCTTTCCGGCCGCGACGAACGGCAGCAGCGCCACGACCTTCGGCGCGTCCTTGGCGGCAAGCAAGGTCCACCACGGATCGCCGTCCGCCGGTGCCGGCACCACGCCGATGGTGGCCTTGCCGGAGGCGACGTCGCGCACGACCTGCGCTGCCGACGTGCGGGCCTTGAAGGGAACGGCACTGCCGAAGTGATCGCGTGCCAGGTCCCAGGTAGCCCCGGCGACGGAGACCGAGACAGCTTCCTGAAGCGCCAGGGAGCCGCCGACGATCATCTCCCGCCAGATCCGGACCAGGACGCCGATGGGCATCTCGCCCTTGTGGCGGGCGGCCAGGCGACGAAGCAGGGCCGCCTCGCGGGCCGGACGCCACTTCGGGGCCGAGGCGCCCTTGACCTTGCCGACCCGGCGCACGACCTCGACCCGCTGCATCAGCAGGTCGTGGACCGCCTGGTCGATGCGGTCGATCTCGGCGCGGATCTCGTCGAGGGTTTGGGCTGGCGCGGGCATGGCCGGGAAAGCGCGGGTAGGGGCCGCTAGGTGTAGTCTTGGATGCCGATAAAATCAAAGCCTTCCGCCATTGACAGGGGGTACGGCGGATCGCCATCTATCCCCTTCCCCCACCCGTTTTCCGAGCCCCTGACAGGCGGATGACCACGACCTTCGGTTCCCTGTCGCGCGTGCCGACCTACGACGCCCTGCCGGGGCACCGCCTGCTGCTGGGGGCCGACGCGCCGCTGAAGCTCGATTGCGGGGTCGAGCTGGCACCCTGCGCCGTCGCCTATCAGACCTATGGTCAACTGAACGCTGCCCGGACCAATGCCATCCTGGTCTGCCACGCGCTAACCGGCGACCAGTACGTCGCCGAGGATCATCCGGTCACCGGCAAGGCGGGCTGGTGGGAGATGATGGTCGGCCCGGGAAAGCCGATCGACACCGAGCGCTTCTTCGTGATCTGCGCCAACGTGCTCGGCGGCTGCATGGGCTCGTCAGGACCCCGCGACACCGATCCGAAGACCGGCAAGCCGTACGGCCTTTCCTTCCCGGTCATCACCATCGGCGACATGGTCGAGGCCCAGCTTCGCGTCGTCCGCCATCTCGGCATCGATCGGCTGTTCGCGGTGATCGGGGGATCGATGGGCGCCATGCAGGTGCTGCAATGGGCGTCTCGCCATCCGGACAAGGTGTTCGCGGCGATACCGATCGCGGGGGCGGCACGGCACTCGGCGCAGAACATCGCGTTCCACGAAGTCGGCCGCCAGGCGATCATGGCCGACCCTGAGTGGCGCGGCGGCGACTACCTCAATCAGGAGACCAATCCCACGCGCGGCCTCGCGGTCGCGCGCATGGCGGCACACATCACCTATCTCTCCGAGTCCGCGCTTCACCGGAAGTTCGGGCGCAACCTGCAGGACCGGAAGTCGCTCTCCTACGGCTTCGAGGCCGACTTTCAGGTGGAGAGCTATCTTCGCCATCAGGGCATCACCTTCGTCGACCGCTTCGACGCAAACTCCTACCTCTACATCACCCGCGCGATGGACTATTTCGACCTCGCCGCCGAGCACGGTGGCGTGCTCGCCAACGCTTTCCGAGGATCGACCTGCCGCTTCTGCCTGATCAGCTTCACCTCGGACTGGCTGTTCCCGACCGGCGAGAGCCGCGCCATCGTGCACGCGCTGAACGCGGTCGCGGCCGACGTCAGCTTCGTCGAGATCAAGAGCGACAAGGGCCACGACGCCTTCCTGCTCGACGAGCCCGAGTTCCACGCGGTGCTGTCCGGCTTCATCGCCGGCTCGGCCGAGCTCGCCGGCCTCGCATGACGATCCGAACCGCCTTGATCCGTCCCGATCTGCAGCTCGTGGCCGACATGATCGAGGACGGTACGCGCGTTCTCGACGTCGGATGCGGCGACGGTGCCCTGCTCGAATATCTCAAGCGCCAGAAGCGGGCCGTGGGACGCGGCATCGAGCTCTCCCAGGCCGGCGTGAACGCCTGTGTCGGCCGAGGACTTTCGGTCGTCCAGGGGGATGCCGACAAGGATCTCAGCGACTACCCCACTGCCGCCTTCGACTACGCGATCCTGAGCCAGACGCTGCAGGCGACCGAGGATCCGAAAGGCGTTCTCACCGAGCTCTCGCGGATCGCGCGACACGCGATCGTCTCGTTTCCCAACTTCGGCCATTGGCGAGTGCGCTGGTCGGTCGCCGCGCGCGGGCGGATGCCGGTGACGCCGGCCCTGGCCTACCAATGGTGGGAGACGCCGAACATCCACCTCTGCTCGATTCGCGACTTCCTGAACCTCGCCGAGACGCTGGGCGTCACCATCGTCGAGGGCCTCGCACTGGATGCGAACGGCCGGCCGCTTCCCTCGCGCGTGACCTCGCGATGGGCGAACCTCGTCGCCACCCAGGCGATCTTCAAGCTTCGTCGGGGGTAGACCTGGAGTGTCGGTCCGAGGCGGCGACGGCACCGCCCTGGATCGGCACCAGCACGCGCTTTCGCTTGCGGCCGGCCTGCGGAACGGCGGTGCCGGCATAGATCTGCTTCGCCGCCTCGACCATGACGACGCCGGCGAAGGTCGAGGCCCAGCGCTCGCCGATATTGTCGAGGTCCCGGGCCCAGCGTGCGAGCGGCACGATCGCCTGCGGCGGCGAGAACAGGGCGGCGGCGCTCTGCACCGGCGTGAAGAGCGTGTCGCGGAGAAGCCTCGAGAGCTGGCCCAGCGAATAGGGCTGGCCGTGGCCGAAAGGCGTCCGGTCGCTACGGGCCCAGACGCCGCGGCGGTTTGGCGTGATGACCATCAGGCGGCCGCTGCCGGCCAGCACCCGCCAGACCTCGCGCAGCATCGGTCGGAGCGCCTCGGTGCCCTCCAGCGCATGCACCAGCAGCACCCGGTCGAAGGAGAGGTCCGGGAAGGGCAGCTCCGTTTCCTCGGCGAGCGCCACGACGTTGAGGCCGGGGCGCGGCCACGGCAGCACGCCCTGGCTTGCCGGCATCGCCGCGACCAGGCGGGCGGCCTCCTCGCGATAGGCGCCGAGATAGGGCGTAGCGAAACCGAGGCCGAGGACCGAGAGGCCTTTCGCGTCCGGCCACAGGCGGCGGAGGCGCGCGCGGATCAGCCGCCGGGCCACCTGACCCCGCCTCGAAGCGTAGAAATCCCTGAGGTCGACGACGTCCGTGAACATGGCCTTACCTTAGCACGCTCTGCTATCGTCCGCCGCCCTGAGGGACTTCAAGCCCATGAGCCGCATCGACGTCGAGCAGATCCCCGTCCTCAAGGACAACTACGTCTATCTGGTCCGCGACCGTGCGACCGGCAAGGTCGGCGTCGTCGATCCCGCCGTCACCGATCCCGTGCTCGAACGAGCCAAGGCACTCGGCTGGAAGATCACCCATATCCTGAACACCCATCACCACGGCGACCATGTCGGCGGCAACCTCGCGATCAAGGCCGCGACCGGCTGCACCATTGTCGGCCCGAAGGCGGATCGCGACCGGATCCCCGGCATCGAGATAGCGCTCGGCGACGGCGAGAAGTTCCGCCTCGGCGACGCCGAGGCCGAGGTTTTCGACGTGCCCGGCCACACAAGCGGCCACATCGCCTACTGGTTCCCGGAATCGGAGGCGCTGTTCTGCGGCGACACGCTGTTCGCCGCCGGCTGCGGCCGGCTGTTCGAGGGCACGCCGCAGCAGATGTGGACCTCGCTCGGCAAGCTCAAGCGCCTGCCCGACCCCACCCGCGTCTACTGCGCGCACGAATACACGCAGTCGAACATCCGCTTCGCGCTGTCGGTCGACGGCGGCAATCCCGCGCTGCAGGCGCGCAGCCGCTCGGTCGACGCGCTTCGCGCCGAGAACAAGCCGACCGTTCCCTCCACCATCGCCGAAGAGCGCGCGACCAACCCGTTCCTCCGTGCCGACGATGCCGCGCTCGCCCGCGGCGTCGGTCTCGATGCCAGGGACCCGGTCGCGGTCTTCGCCGCCGTTCGCAAAGCCAAGGACGTCTTCTAAGCCCCGAAGAGGAATCCGATGAAGCTCTACTACTCCGCTGCCTCGCCCTACGTCCGGAAGTGCATGATCGTTGCCATCGAAGCCGGCATCGACGGCCGCATCCAGCATGAGCCCGCCGCCGTCATGCCGACCAAGCCCAACACGGATCTCGGCAAGGAGAATCCACTGATGAAGCTGCCGACGCTGGTCACCGACGACGGCATGGCGCTCTACGATTCCCGCGTCATCTGCGAGTACCTCGACTCCCAGCATGCCGGCACGCCGCTGATCCCGAAGGCAGGTGCCGACCGCTGGCGCGTGCTGCGCTGGCAGGCGATGGCCGACGGCATCACCGATGCCGGCCTGCTCTGCCGGTATGAGACCGTCGTCCGCACCGAGGACAAGCGCTCGGCCGAGTGGATGGCCGGCCAGATGACCAAGGTCACTCAGGGCCTCGACATGGCGGAGAACGACACGGCGCTGCTCTCCGGCCCGATCAACCTCGGCCAGATCGCGCTCGCCTGCGCGATCGGCTGGCTCGAGTTCCGCAACGTCGCCGGCGACATCCGCAAGGGTCGGCCGAAGCTCTTCGCCTGGTACGACGCCTTCTCGCGCCGACCCTCGATGCAGGCGACGACGCCGAAGGGATGAGGCTCTACCACTCCTCGCCCTATGCCCGGAAGGTGACGGTGACGGCGATCGAGTGCGGGCTCGATCGCCGTCTCGACTTCGTCAGCACGATGGTGCCGCCGACGCAGCCGAAAGCGCGATGAGCGCCGAGGCCCTGATCGCGCGGCTCGGACTGCAGCCTCATCCCGAAGGCGGACACTATCGCGAGACCTACCGCGATCGCCCCACCGCCGGCGGCCGCGGCAACCTCACCACGATCCTCTACCTGCTGAAGTCGGGCGAGATCTCGCGCTGGCATCGGGTGACCGACGCGGTCGAGGTCTGGCACTTCCATGACGGCGATGCGCTGGAGCTTTCACTCTCGGCCGACGGCAAGCGCGTCGAGCGTCACATGCTGGGTCGCGATTTCGCGCATCAGGTCGCGGTGCCGGCGAATTGCTGGCAGGCGGCGCGGCCGCTCGGCGCCTGGACCCTGGTCGGCTGCGCCGTGGCGCCCGCCTTCGAGTTCGCGTCGTTCGAGATGGCCCCTCAGGGCTGGGAGCCGGGCTGACGCCTCACCACGTCCAAGGTGGCGAGGGCCGCGCCCCCGACGATCAGCAGCGTTGCCCCGGCGACGGTCCAGCTCGCCTCGCCCTTGCCGAACAGGATCAGGAGCGCGGTCGATCCCAGCGGCGCCAGATAGAAGAGCCCGCCCAAGGCCTGGATGTCGCCGTGCTTCATGCCGACGTCCCAGGTGAAGAAGGCGAGCCCGATCGGGCCGATGCCGAGCAGAACCACTGCCAGCCATTCGCCGCCTTGCGGCCATACCGTCGGCTCCAGCGCCAGGTGGCAGATCGCGGCAAGGATCGCCGTCACCGCGCAGAAGCCGCCGACCGCCGTGGTCGGCACCTCGCCGAAGCGGCGGCTGAGCACTGAATAGCTCGACCAGATCAACGCGCAGGCGAAGGCCGCGGCGTAGCCCAGCGCGAACTCGATCTTGAAGGCGACGCCGCCGCCGGTCACCACGAGCGCGGTGCCGGCGAAGCCCGCCAGCGCGCCGGCGAGGTGATACCAGCGCAGCCGTTCGCCCGGCAGCAGCGCCGAGAGCACGACGATCAGCAGCGGCGAGAGATAGGCGATCAGCCCAGCCTCGACCGGCGGCGCCGCGCGGAGCGCCACGAAGTAGGCGAAGTGGTAGCCGAAGAGCCCGTAGATCCCGAGTGTCCAGACGGAGGGGCGCTGGCGAAGGTGGCGAAGGCCGTCGCCGCGCGCGATCCAGAGAGCGATCGAGACGGTCCCCGGTATGGCGAAAGCCATGGCGACCAGCTGGAACGGCGGCACCGGCCCGGCCAGAGTCGTCAGCAAGGCGAGGCCCGCCCACATGGCGATCGCGGTGAAGCCGATCAGCGTCGCGCGGCGACGAGAGGTGGCGGCGGTCATCGAGTCTCGCCCCCCACCCTAGCCCTTCCCCACGCTCCGCAGGGTGAAGGAACACGAGATCGGATCCCCTTCCCCCTCTGTGGGGGAGGGTTAGGGTGGGGGGACGTCATAGGGCGAGGAAAATAGTCAGTTAGCGCCGATCGTGCATCTGCCGCGCCATCTCGATCACGCGAACGGTTTCGGACCAGAGCTTGAGCTCGATGAAGCGCGAGGCTGGAACCCATTCGGCGCGGTCGGCATCGTCACCGGGGACGAGCTCGCCCGACCGCCATTCGGCCAGCACGTCGATCAGCGTGAAGTGGAACCGCACCCGTCCCTCGCCATCGCGACGGATCGAGTCGACGGCCGTCACGATCTCGATCGGCGCGATCTCGATACCTGCCTCCTCGCGGACCTCGCGGATGGCGGTCTCGAAGATCGTCTCGCCGGCGTCCTGGGCGCCGCCGGGGATGCTCCATTGCCCCCGGCGCGAGCCCTTGGACGAGCGGACGAGCAGCACCTCCTCGCCGCGGAAGACGATCGCGCCGATACCGACCCAGGGACGATCCGGATACTCGCGGGGATCGACGTCCACCCGCGGGTCAGTACATGTGCTGGCCGCCGTTGACGGACAGCGTCGAGCCGGTGATGAAGCCGCCCTCGTCGTCGACCAGGAAGCAGACCGTACGCGCGATCTCGGAGGCCTTGCCGAGGCGGCCGACCGGGATGCGAGCGACGATCTTCTCCAGCACGTTCGGCGGCACCGCGCGCACCATGTCGGTGTCGATGTATCCCGGCGCGATCGCATTCACGGTGATGCCCGAGGAAGCCCCTTCCTGCGCCAGCGCCTTGGTGAAGCCGTGGATGCCCGACTTGGCGGCGGCGTAGTTGACCTGGCCGTACTGGCCGGCCTGGCCATTGATCGAGCCGATATTGACGATGCGGCCGAACTTGCGTGCCCGCATGCCCTCGATCACCGCACGGCACATGTTGAAGCACGAGGAGAGGTTGGTCTGGATGACCTGGTTCCATTGCTCGAACGTCATCTTATGCATGGTGCCGTCGCGGGTGATGCCCGCGTTGTTCACCACGATGTCGACCGGCCCGAGCTCGGATTCGATCTTCTTGATGGCGGCCTGGCACTGGTCGAAGTCGCTGACGTCCCACTTGTAGGCCTTGATGCCGGTCCGCTTGGTGAACTCGGCCGCGACCGCGTCGTTGCCGCCGTAGTTGGCGGCGACCTTGTAGCCCTTGTCCTTGAGCGCGACCGAGATGGCCTCGCCGATCCCGCGCGTGCCGCCGGTGACGACTGCAACCCGTGCCATGAAACCTCCCCGAATTTCGTTCTTTTGATTTACGGACGACTCAACGTTCGACGCAGAGAGCGATCCCCATGCCGCCACCGATACAGAGGGTCGCCAGGCCCTTCTTCGAGCCGCGCTTCTGCATCTCGTAGAGGAGCGTGGTGAGGACGCGGGCGCCCGAGGCGCCGATCGGATGGCCGAGCGCGATTGCGCCGCCATTGACGTTGACGCGATCGTCGCTCCAGCCGAGATCCTTGTTCACGGCGCAGGCCTGGGCGGCGAACGCCTCGTTGGCCTCGATCAGGTCGAGATCGCCGACGCTCCAGCCGGCCTTCTCGAGCGCCGCACGGCTCGCCGGGATCGGGCCGGAGCCCATCACCGCCGGATCGACGCCGCGCGTCGCCCAGGAGGCGATGCGCGCGAGCGGCGTGATGCCGCGCTTCTTGGCCTCATCGGCGGTCATCAGAACCAGCGCCGCGGCACCGTCGTTGATGCCCGACGCGTTGCCCGCCGTCACCGTGCCGTCCTTGGTGAAGGCGGGCTTCAGCTTCGCCAGCACGTCGGCGGTGGTGCCGAAGCGCGGGTGCTCGTCGGTGTCGACCACCTGGTCGCCCTTTCGGGTCTTGATCGTGATCGGGACGATCTCGTCCTTGAACCTGCCGCCCTTGATCGCGGCCTCGGCCTTGGCCTGCGAGGCGGCGGCGAAGGCGTCCTGCTGGGCGCGGTCGATCTGCCACTTCTGGGCCACGTTCTCGGCAGTGTTGCCCATGTGGTAGCCGTTGAAGACGTCCCAGAGCCCGTCCTTGATCATGGTGTCGACCATCTCCGCCGGGCCCATCTTGGTGCCGGTGCGCAGATGCATGCAGTGCGGCGAGAGGCTCATGCTCTCCTGCCCCCCGGCGACGACGATCTTGGAGTCGCCGTTCCGGATCGACTGCATGCCGAGCGCGACGGCGCGGAGACCCGAGCCGCAGACCTGGTTGATGCCCATCGCGGTCGCCTCGATCGGGATCTTGGCGGCGATCGCGGCCTGGCGGGCCGGGTTCATGCCGGCGCCGGCACCCAGCACCTGACCCAGGATAACCTCGTTGACCTCGCCAGGTGCGACCTTGGCGCGGCCCAGCGCCGCGGTGATCGCGGCCGCCCCCAGCTCATGGGCCGGCAGGGTCGAAAGCCCGCCCGAGAAGGCGCCGATCGGCGTGCGGGCGGCTGCGGCGATGACGACGTCCTGGGCCATGAGGCTCCTCCGGGGCTTTGGATGCGCGTGGGCGCGCTCTTGCCCTTGAGAGTAGGCCGCCCCTTCCGACTATTTCAATCACCCCCAAAAAGGGGACGGGCGCGCCTTGCCGGCCGCGCCCGTCCCTTAGTCTACTAGACCCCGCCCGAACTCGCGCCCGATCCTATCCGAGTCGCAGGCGACGCCAGTCCTCTTTCAGTCCGCGGCGTAGCCCGGCGTCGTCATCAGCGGCGGATCGGAGACCTCGACCAGATGGCCCCGGTCGAAGCCGTTGAAGGCGGTGCGCAGCGAGGCGCCGTAGGCACCGAGCTGGCCGACCTCGATCCAGTCGCCCTCGGCCACGTCGTCAGGCAGCGCGAAGCCGCCGTCCATGCGGTCGAGGCTGTCGCAGGTGGGCCCGAACAGCGTGAACGGCCTCGGCTCCGCCGTGCTCCGGCGGATCAGCCTGACGGGAAACCGCCAGCCGAGCGCGCCCGCATCCGACAGGCTGCCGTAGACACCGTCGCTGACGTAGAGCGCATCGCCCCGCCGCGCCTGCACCTGGACCACGACCGATACCCCCTGGGCGACCAGCGCGCGGCCGGGCTCCGCCCACAGCTCGTCCGGTGCGAGATCGCCGAGGCGCTCGACCAGGGTGGCATAGGCGCCATCGATCTCCGCCATGAAGGCGGCGAGCACCGGCAGGTCCGCGCCCGGATAGGCGGACGGGAAGCCGCCGCCGACATCCAGGACGTCGATCTTCACGCCGGCTTCGGTCGCGACCGAGGCCGCCAACGCCATCGCCTGGCGCCAGCGCGCGGGATCGTCGCACTGCGAGCCGACATGGAAGGAGAGCCCGAGGCGCCGCGCATGTGCCCGCGCCAGGCGAACGAGCGCCGCCGCCTCGTCCGGTGCCACGCCGAACTTGCCCGAGAGATCGAGCGCCGCATTGCCTTTGGGCAGCGCCAGGCGCACGACCAGACCGAGGTCGTCCGGGGAGCCGGTCTCGGCCAGGATCTTTTCCAGCTCGTCGATGCTGTCGAGCGCGAAGTCGCGCACGCCCTCGGCGAACGCCATGCGGATCGCCGAGCGCGCCTTGACCGGGTGCATGTAGTGGATGCTCGCCTCCGGCAGCACCTGGCGCACGACCGAGATCTCGGCCGGCGAGGCGCAGTCGAAGGCCCGCACGCCGCCCCGCCACAGTGCCGAGAGCACGCGCGGGTCGGGATTGCACTTGACCGCGTAGAGCGTCCGGCCGGCGAAGGCCTCGACGAACGAGCGCGCGGCCGCGGTGATCGCCTGCGGGCGCAGGCAGTGGAGCGGCTCTTCCGGGCGGAGCTCGGAGACGGCGGCATCCACCGTCGGCAGGGCCTGCGCGAGATCGCGCGGCGCGACGCTCCGTCGGAGAGGCGAGACGGCAACGCGGAGGAGGGACGCACCCATGGCACACTTCCTTCAAGGCACCGGTCCACAAGACCGGCTCTCCGAAAAGGACGCTTGCGTCGTTGCTTGACCCCAGGGCCCAGGGCACGTGCGATCTGCGTCGGACGCGGGGATTTAGTGCATTCCGCACGCGATGCAAGACCTACGTGGCCTTGCGGCTAAAAAATTCTCCAAAGCGTCACGGGCGCGGCCGGAGCGCGAGGTATTCGTAGACCATCGTCGCCGCGGCAAGAGAGGTGATCTCGGCATGGTCGTAGGCAGGCGCCACCTCGACCATGTCCATGCCGACGAAATCGACGCCGTTCAGATCGCGGAGCATTGCCTGCGCCTGCCAAGTGGCGAGACCGCCGATCTCCGGCGTGCCGGTGCCGGGCGCGAAGGCAGGATCGAGCGCGTCGATATCGAAGGTGAGGTAGGCAGGTGCGGCACCGACCACGGTGCGGACCTGACGAGCGACATCCGCGACGCCGCGCTGGTGCACGTCCTGGGCGGAGACGATGGCGACGCCCTGGTCGATCGTCCATGCCAGCACGTCGTTCTGAACGGGTGAACGAATGCCGATCTGGATCATCCGCTTGGGATCGACGATGCCTTCGTTGATCGCGTGGAAGAAGGACGAGCCGTGGCCGTAGGTGAGCCCGAAGCTGTCGGGCCAGGTGTCGACATGAGCATCGAAATGGACGAGGCCGACCGGGCCGATCCGCTTGGCCAGCGCCCGCAGGAGCGGCAGCGCGATCGAATGGTCCCCGCCGAGCGCGACCAGATGGCTGATCCCCGCCGCCTGCCGCTCGATCAGCTCGATCGTCGCCGGCACGTCGCCGAGGGCGATCTCGAAATCGCCGATATCCGAAAGGCCTTCGGTCATGTCGACGCGCAGCGTCGGGTGGTCGCCGTCCACCAGCATGCGGCTCGCTCGCCGGATCGCTTCCGGCCCGAAACGCGCGCCCGGGCGGTTCGTCGTGGCGATGTCGACCGGGATGCCGGCGATCACGGTCGCCGCGTTGTGCTCGTGTCGCTTGGTTCCGAGGAACCCGCCGGACACGGCGAAGGTAGGAGTTCCGGCCATGGAGTCTCGTCCGAAAAGCGAAGGGGCGCAGCCTAGGCCGCGCCCCTTGAACGAAGCAACCGGGAGCTAAGTTCAGCCGCCCTTGGATTCGGTCTTCGGCTCTTCTTCCTTCTTCTCGGTGTTCCGCACCGGCTCGACCAGGTCGTCGAACTTGCGAGACAGGAAGTTCTGCTTGTACTCCGGCAGCTTGTAGGCCCAGCCGGAGAGCTTCTTGTTGAGCTCGGCGGCCTCAAGCTTGATCGCCTGGATCGCGTCCGCCGTCGTCGAGGCCTCGAACATGGTCCAGTTCGCGCCGTCCTTCTCGACCATCTTCGAGCGCATGATCAGGCCATCGAAGGCGACGAACTCTGACGTCGCCTTCGGCGCGCCATCCTCGACCTCCTTGGATGGGCGGACGTCGTCGAGATTCAGGAAGTTATAGGCGGAGGCCGTCGAGGTGACCGTCGCCGGCGGCTTGAGGTTGCGGTCGGCGGGGCGGCCTTCGACCTCCCAGATTTCCGGCGGCCCGTCCTTGGACTCGGGCTTGGGGGCGTTCGGATCGTCCTTCCGGAACATAACCGTCTTGGTTCCGTCGGGCTGGGTGAAGGTCAGCGTCTTCCAGCGCTCGTCCTTGATCCCGGAGATCTCTTTGACCAGCCATTCCGGCGCCGGCGTGCGGAGCTCGAAGGTGCCCTCGGCGAGCCAGGCGCGGTTCTCGCCAGGCTTCCGGACATAGACCATGTCCTTGCCGCCGATGGGCGCATAGCGCTTCCGGCCGATCACCATCGAGGCGATGGTCTTTCCGTCCGCGTCCTTGAAGGTCATCTGCGCCGACTTGGTGTCGGCGCCGGCCGGATCCTCGACCTCGATGCGGCTGTATAGATCGGGCTTCGCCGTCTTCGGCTCGACCGTCTTCAGCTCGGCCATGGTGACGATGTTCTGCTTAACCGTCTCGAACTTGACCGGATAGCCGCCACGGTCGGGCATCATCCAGCCGTCGGCGGTGCGCTGCACCTTGATCTGGTCCTTGCCCTTCACGACCTCGATCGTGGCGACGTCGTTGACCCGGTTGATCAGGCCGGGGACCACCGTCTCGGCCGCGACCGTGCCGAGCGTGGCGGCGGCGCGCTGCCAGGCGGTGAGGGCTGCGGCCGAGGTGACGATCACCGTCGCGCCGAGCAGGATGTAGAACGCCCGAGGCTTCATGTGAGGCTCCTCAGCTCAAGGCGGTCGCGCGCCGGCGGCGGCGCGTGATGCGGACGAGGCCCAGCACGATCGCGACGACCGCCACCACCACCGGGATCAGGCCGATATTGGTGACGCGGAGCGTGGTCTCTAGCTGGTCGATGTCCTTGCGCAGGTCGTTCTGGACCAGGCGCAGCTCGCGGCGGAGCGACAGGATCTCCTTCCGCGCGTCCTCGATCGCCTTCTGCTGGTCGGCGGAAAGGATCGTGGCGCCGCCCGCCTGCTCCTTGGTCTGCAGGTCGGACAGCTTCTTCTCGGTCTCGCGGAGCTTTTCCTGGAGCTCGCGCTCCTTGGAGCGGAACTTCCGCTCGGCCTCGCGCTGGATGTCCTGCACCAGCTCGAACGGCCGCGAGGAGACGCCGCGGCTCCTGAGGCTCATCAGCTCGGAGCCGCCCGCCAGGTTCTCCAGGGCATTGACGACGAAGTCGCCGTTGTTGGCGTTGGGCTGCACCACGCGCTGGCCGAAGAACTCCTGGCCCGAGACCCAGAAGCGGTCATCCAGCATGTCGGTGTCGGCGACGACGATGACGCTGATCGGCCCCTGGCTCTCGGCCACGTGCGGCTGCTGGTCGGGCTGGGGCGGGCGGCCTTCGACCTTGGGCGGGCCGTCCGGGAACGCGGTCTTGACCGGCCCGGTGATGCGGGCGGCCATGGTCAGGATCTCGCTCTCGGCCTTGTAGTCGCGGAGCAGCGAGGTCGGATCCGGCGCGAACTTGATCTTGTCGGTCTCGACCGACATCGAGCCGGGGCTCGCGGTGATCAGCGGCGCGAAGGCGGTCGTGGCGCCCTGCTTCGGCTTCAGGATGCCGGCGGAGGCGACGTTGACCAGCTGCAACTCGCCGGTGACGGCATCCTGGCGGTTCAGGTTGCCGGCCTTGAAGCCGTTCCAGACGATGTAGTCGGTGACGCGCGGGCGCTGCGCGGTGCCGGCGTTGACGCGGGTGGCGGTCAGCCGGTCGCCGATCACCCGGTCCTTGACCAGCTCGACGCCCCAGGCGTTGAACAGCTTTTCGAGGTTGGACGACGTCGGCCCCGGAATCGCGTTCGGATCGCGGCTCGGGCGCGCGGCATCGACCTCTGAGTTCGGGTCGACGAAGACCAGCAGCTTGCCGCCGCGCAGCACGAACTGGTCGATCGCGTACTGGCCCTCCTCCGACAGTTCCTTCGGATGGATCAGCATCAGGATCTGCAGATCCTTGGGCAGGTTGCCGGTGTCGCTGCCGAACTGGCGGACCTGGAAGACCTGGCGCATCTGGTCCATGACGACCCAGGGCTGCGGCATGCGCATGCCCGGCTGGGGCATCATGTCGCCGGCGACCGGCAGCTGCGCGATCAGCCCGACCTCGCGGCGCTTCGGGTTGGCAAGGTTGAAGACGACCTTGGTGAGGTCGTATTCGAGGAACCGCTCGCGTTCCGGCTGGAAGAACGGAAGGATCTCTTCGTCGTCGGTCGAGTTGGTGCCGGCGAGGCCGAAGAACACCTGCTCGCCGCCCTGCTCCATCGGCACGCCCTGCAGGCGGTAGGCGACGGCGCGGTCCTCGACGTCGGAGTACGGCGCGGGATCGTAGAACTCGAGCTTGATCTTGCCGGCCGCGAGGCTGGTGTACTCGTCGAGCAGATCGCGCAACCGCTGATGATAGTTGGCGTAGAGCGGGATCTCGCGACCGAGGCGCGGCGAGAAGAAGAGCCGGAGCGTGATCGGCTCCTCGATCTTCGACAGGATGTCCTTGGTGCCTTCCGAGAGCGTGTAGAGCTTGCCTTGGGTCAGGTCAATGCGCCCGGCGCGGAGCCAGGCGTTTGACAGCACGTTGACCGCGAGGAAGAGCACGAGGCCGGCTGCGAGCGCCGCCCAAGAATACGAACGCCGGGCGCTGGCGCTCAGGCCCCTCGAACGGCCGGCAGCAGCCGCTTCGCTCGAACGCGGAGTATCGTTCGGCATGATCAACCCGCCTTCTTGAGGTCGACGAAGACGACGTTGGCGAACAGGAAGAACCCGATCACCGAGGCGAAGTAGACCATGTCGCGGGCGTCGATCACGCCGCGCGAGATCGCGTTGAAGTGCGTCATGAAGCTCATCTGCGAAACGGTGTCGACCACGAGCGTCGGCGCCCAGCCGGTGAAGAAGTTGAGCACGACGCCGGTGCCGCCGACGGTGAAGACGAAGCAGACGACCGAAGTGACGACGAAGGCGATCACCTGGTTCTTGGTCAGCGGCGAGATCGCCGCGCCGACAGCGAGGAAGCTGCCTGCCATCAGGAAGCTGCCGGCATATCCGGCGACGATCGCGCCGTTGTCCGGGTAGCCCAGCACGTTGACCGTGATCCACATCGGGAAGGTCAGAGCCAGCGCGATCCCGGTGAAGCACCAAGCGGCGAGGAACTTGCCGAGCACGGCGTCGGTCATGGAGATCGGCAAGGTCAGCAGCAGCTCGATCGAACCGGTCTTCCGCTCCTCGGCCCACAGCCGCATCGTGATCGCGGGGATCAGGAAGAGATAGAGCCACGGATGAAACTGGAAGAACGGCTGCAGGTCGGCCTGGCCGCGGCCGAAGAAATTGCCGACGAAGAAGGTGAAGGTGCCGGCCATCGCCAGGAAGATGACGATGAAGATGTAGGCGAGCGGCGTCAGGAAGTAGCTGGTCAGCTCGCGCCGGAAGATCGTGTAGATACCCATTAAGCTCGAGCCCCTCAGGCCTGCGTGATGCGGCGGAAGACTTCGTCGAGATGCCCGCGCTCGACGCGGATCTCGGCGACCTTCCAGCGGCCATGGCGCATCACCTGGCCGACCTCGGCGATCAGCGAGCGCGCGTCCTTGGGATAGACGGTGAGTACGCCGGCGTACTTGTTGGCCTCGACCGAGAGTGCGCCCTCGACGCGCTCGAGCGCCGACTTGACCGCATCGGTGTCGTTCTCGTCCTCGAGCCGGACTGCGACCGCGTTGTAGTGCCGCGAAAGCTGCTCGAGCTCGATCGGCGTGCCGTCGGCGACGATGCGTCCGCCGGCGATCACCATCGCGCGGCTGCAGATCGCGTCGACCTCTTCGAGGATGTGGGTCGAGATGATGATGGCCTTGTCGTAGGACATCGCCTTGATGAGGCTGCGGACCTCGTGCTTCTGGTTGGGATCGAGGCCGTCGGTCGGCTCGTCCAGGACCAGCACTTCCGGATCGTGCAGCAGCGCCTGCGCCAGGCCGACGCGGCGCTTGAAGCCCTTCGAGAGCGTGTCGATCGACTGGTAGAGGACCTCGCCGAGCTGGGTCTTCTCGACCGCGTCCGCGATCCGCTGCTTGCGGATCGAGGCATCGACGTTGCGCACGCGCGCGATGAAGTCGAGGAAGGCCGCAGGCGTCATGTCCGGATAGGCCGGCGCGCCTTCAGGCAGATAGCCGATCTTCTTCTTGGCCTCGATCGGGCTGTCCTGGATGTCGAAGCCGCAGACCTTCGCCGTGCCCGCCGTCGGCGCCAGGAAGCCCGTGATCATCTTCATCGTCGTGGACTTGCCGGCGCCGTTCGGCCCGAGGAAGCCCAGCACCTCGCCTCGGTTCACCGAGAACGAGATGTCGTCGACTGCCGTGATCGCGCCGAAGCGCTTCGTCAGGCCGTCGATTGCAATCATCTCGGCCATGCCACCCTCTTTGAGTCGCTCCCACCCCTGTCGGCTCCCTTGCCATCCAATTTTGGCGCCATTTTGGCAGACGCCCATCGAATGCAAGGGGGATCCGATCCGGCCCCCCACCCGTATGTTAGCCTCGGGCGGCCGGCGGACGGCGGGGGATAGCATGACAGGTACCGGCTTGGGAATGGGCGCCGCGGAGACCGGGACCGACTGGCCCCTGGTGATCCGGCGCCTCCGACTGACGACCGGCCTCGTCCTCTTCACCTATGTAACGACCCACCTTCTCAACCACGCCGTGGGCCTGATCTCGCTCGACGCCCTCGAGATGGTCAGGCGGGGTTTCGTCTGGTTCTGGCGCCTTCCGCCCATGACCGTGGCGCTGTACGGCTCCCTCTGGACCCATCTGGGGCTCGCCTACTGGGCGCTCTACCGGCGGCGGAGCCTTCACATGCCGCCATGGGAGGCGGCCCAGCTGCTGCTTGGGCTTTCGATCCCTCCCCTTCTCTTCATTCACATCCTCGGCACCCGCGTCGCGCACACGCTCTACGGGTTGGAGGACCTCTATACCTACGTCCTTCTCGTCCAATGGGTGTTCTCGCCGGGGTATGCACTCCAGCAGGTGGCGGTTCTGCTTATCGCCTGGCTGCATGCGTGCATCGGGCTGCACTTCTGGCTCCGTCTCCGGCCGTGGTATCCGCGGCTTCTCCCTTATTTGTACGGCGCTGCCCTTCTGGTGCCGGTTCTGGCCCTGGTCGGCTTCGGCGTCTCCGGGCGGACGGTCCTTCTGATGTCGAACGACCCGGCCTGGATGCGTCGGGTAGCCCAGGCGATCCGCTTCCCCGCCGCCTCCGCCGCGGGGGAGATCGACCGGATCGAGACGGCGCTCAAGGTCGGCTTCTTCGGCCTGCTCGGCCTCACGCTGGCGGCGCGCGTCGCCCGGGACTGGCTCGGCCGCGGCAAAGGCGCCACCTTGACCTATCCGGACGGGCGGACCGTTTCGATCGGGCCCGGCATGACGGTGCTCGAAGCGAGCCGCTCCGCCGGCATCCCGCACGCCTCGGTCTGCGGTGGCCGCGGGCGCTGCTCGACCTGCCGGGTGCGCCTCGGCCACGGCGCCGAGGCGTTGGCGCCGCCGACCGCGGAAGAGCAGAAGGTGCTCGACCGCGTCGCCGCCCCGCCCAAGGTCCGCCTCGCCTGCCAGATCCGGCCGACGCAGAACCTGGAGGTGGCGCCCCTGCTGCCTCCGACCGCCAGCCCCAAGGAAGCGCTCCGCCGTCCCAACTACGTGGCCGGCGCGGAGAAGGAGATCGCGATCCTGTTCGCCGATCTCCGCGGTTTCACGCGGCTTTCCGAGCACAAGCTGCCCTTCGACGTGGTCTTCCTGCTGAACCGGTACTTCACCGAGATGGGGCACGCGATCGAGGAGGCAGGCGGCCGCGTCGACAAGTTCATCGGCGACGGAATCATGGCGCTGTTCGGCATCGAGTCCTCGCCTGAGGCCGGCGCCCGCTCGGCGCTCGAAGCCGCGAAGCGCATGGGCACGAACCTTGCCGCGCTCAACCGTGCGCTCTCGGCCGACCTCAGCGAGCCGCTTCGCATCGGCATCGGCATCCATCTCGGCCCGGCGATCGTCGGCGAGATGGGATATGCGCGCGCGGTGACGGTCACGGCGATCGGCGACGCCGTGAACACCGCGAGCCGGCTCGAGACGTCGACCAAGGAGTTCGGCGCCGAGCTGGTCGTCTCGACCGTGCTGGAGGAAGCGGCCAAAGCCGACCTTTCGCGCTTCGAGCGCCATGAGATCGAGATCCGCGGCCGCAGCCAGATGCTGCCGGTCCGCGTCGTGCCCAGGCTCGCCGACCTGCCTTGACGCGCGCGCGATTCGCGCTGGCCACGCCGGTATCGAGGTGACACACTTTCGCAACAAAGGGCTGGCATGAAGGAGACGCCGATGACCGTGCTCGGTCGGGTGTTCCTGGTCCTGGGGTTGATCGCGACCTTCGCCGCGACGCCTGTTCTCGCCCAACCCCTTTCCAATCTCCCCGCCGCAGAGAAGGGCGCGATCCGCCAGGTGATCGAGGCCCAGATCGGCGCCTTCCGCTCCGACGATGGCGAACGCGCCTTCGGCTACGCCTCGCCCAACATCCGGCAGATATTCCGCAGCGCCGAGAACTTCATGGCGATGGTCAGGAACGGCTACCAGCCGGTCTACCGGCCGCGCTCGGTCCGCTTCGGCGATTTGGTCGAGGTCGAGACGACCCTGGTCCAGAAGGTCTACGTGACCGGTCCCGACGGGGCGCCGGCGCTGGCGCTTTACGTGATGGAAAAGCAGCCGGACGGCACCTGGCGCGTCAACGGCTGCATGCTCGCCGAGCCGGAAGACGAAGTGTGACGATGCGGCGCCTCCTCGCGCTCATCCTGATCCTGCTGGCGCTGCCGGCCGCGGCGGAGACCGTCGACCTCCAGCTCGTTCTCGCAGTCGATGTCTCGCGCTCGGTCGACGACGAGGAGTTCCAGCTGCAGCGCGAAGGCTATGCCAACGCGCTCCGGGATCCCCGCGTGCTGGCCTCGATCACCTCGGGCAGCAACCGCGCGATCGCCGTCACCTACATGGAGTGGTCGAACGCGCACCTGCAGCGGCAGGTCGTCAAGTGGTCGAGGATCAGCGACGGCGAGACCGCCGGGCTGTTCGCCGAGGCGATCCTCGCGGCCCCCCGCAGCTTCGCGGGATGGACCTCGATCTCGGGGGCGATCGACTACGCGCTGGTGCTGTTCGAACGCAGCCCGTTCCAGAGCGACCGGATGGTCATCGACATCTCCGGCGACGGCTCCAACAACTCAGGCAGGCCGGTGGCCGAGGCGCGCGACGACGCGCTCAGGCTCGGCATCACGATCAACGGCCTGCCGATCGTGAACGAGCGGCCGAGCCCCTGGCTCCCGGCCGAGCCGAACCTCGACGAGTACTACACGCGCAACGTGATCGGCGGTCCCGGGTCGTTCATGATCGTCGCCGAGGACTTCCACTCGTTCCAGACGGCGATCCTGAACAAGCTGATCCGCGAGATCGCGGCGCTGCCGGCGCCGGACGATCTCGCGAACGCTCGCTAGAGGCTTACTTCACGTCCGAAGCAAGGTGGAACAGGCAGTCCCCGCGCTCGACCTTGCCGGGGATGCGCTCGCAGAGGACGAAACCGTTGGCCTGGAACTTGACCTCGACCGGCTCGCGGCCCGGATCGTCCATGAAGTGGACGAAACCCGCGGTCTGGCCCTTCTTCACGTTGGCGCCGAGCTTGACCACCGGCTCGAAAAGGCCCGGTTGCGGCGCGTAGGCGTAGTAGCTGACGTCCCTCACTTCGGTGACGCGGGTCTTCGGCCGCTTGCGGGTGATGTCGGTCTCCTTGACGATGCCCATGTGCTCGAGCACGCCGCGGACGCCGTTCACCGCGACCCGCGTGCCGTCGATGTCGACCGTGCCCTTGCCGCCGAGCTCCGTGCCGATGATCAGCGTTCCGACCCGCTCGGCCGCAGCGGTCGAGGTGCGGTTCTCGCCGAGGGCATTGGTGATGTAGCTGACCGGGGCGGCAAAGGCTTCGAGCAGCGCCATGGCCTTGGCGTCACGCTTCTTCTCGCCGGTCATGCGCGCGAGCGCGCTCGGGATGTAGTTGAGGCTGGAGCCGCCGGAGTGCAGGTCGACGACGACGTCGGCCCGCGGCATCAGCTCGGTCTCGATGTAGTGCGAGATCATCCACGTCGGCGTGCCGTTGGGATCGCCAGGGAAACTGCGGTTCAGGTTGCCCTGGTCGATCGGCGAGGTGCGCGTGCCAGCATGCGCCGCCGGGAAGTTCGCCATCGGCAGCACGATGACCGTGCCCTTGACGTCCTTGGGATCGAGGCCGCGGATCAGCTTCGAATTGGCGATCTGGCCTTCGTACTCGTCTCCGTGGTTTCCCGACATCGACAGCAGGGTCGGCCCCTTGCCGTTCTTGATGATCGCGATCGGCATCGCCAGGAACCCGTAGGCCGAGCGATGCACCGAGTGCGGCAGGCGGAGATACCCGATCTGCTTGCCGTCGGCGTTGAAGTCGAGGTCGGTGGTGATGCGGGAGCGCTGTCCCTGGGCCTTGGCCATGATTCGATATCCCCTGCGAGCGAGTAGAAAGGTTTAAGCGGCGGCGCGGGCGCCATGCGCCTTGGCGCGGGCGATCACGTGATCGACCTCTTCGTTCGTCGTCGACCATGCGGTGACCATGCGGACGCCGCCGTCGCGGCGGCCGAGACCGATGCCGTCGGACTCGAGACCAGCGATCACCCGCTCCGGCATCTCGACGAAGAGCTGGTTGATCTCGACCGTCTCGATCATGCGAACGCCTGGCACCTGGACCAGGCCTTCGGAAAGGCGGCTGGCGGCGGCATTGGCCTGGCGTGCGAGCCTGAGCCAGAGCCCGTTCTCGACATAGGCGTTAATCTGGGCTGCCGCGTAACGCATCTTCGACCAGATCTGGCCGGCCCGGCGCATGCGGAAGCGCAACTCCTCGGCGATGTCCTTGTCGAAGACGACGATCGCCTCGGCATTGAGCGCGCCGTTCTTGGTGGCGCCGAAGGAAAGCACGTCGACGCCGATCTTGGTCGTCACCTCGGCGGCCGAGGCGCCGATCGAGACCAAGGCGTTCGCCATGCGGGCGCCGTCCATGTGGAACTTGAGGCCATGGCGCTTGGTGATCTCGGCGATGCGCTCGAGCTCCTTCACCGAATAGACGGTGCCGCGCTCGGTGCCGATGGTGAGATTGACGACCGACGGCTGTGCCCGATGGGCGAAGCCCTTGCCGGCCGTCCTGATCCGCTCGTCGAGCGCATCCGGGTCCATGCGCCCGGACTTGGCGCGGACCAGCTGCAGCTTGGCGCCGCCGGTGAAGAGCTCGGCAGCACCGCATTCGCTAGTTTCGATATGCGCCGTATCCGAGCAGTAGATCGCGCCGAAGGGCGGCGTCATCGCCGAAAGGCTGATCGCGTTCGCCGCCGTGCCCGTGGAAGCCAGGAAGACCCAGACCTCGGTGCCGAAGAGATCGGAAAGCGCCGCCTTCAGCGCCTTGGTCTCCGGATCGACGCCATAGGGCTGGGCCGGCCCGACGTTGACGCGCGCGAGCGCCGCCATGATTTCGGGCGCCGCCGGAGCGACGTTGTCGGAATACAGGTTCACCGGGAGCATGGAGGGACGTCCGTGGAAGTCAGGGGGGGGATTTCGGATGGGAAACTTGTGCCCGATGGACGGGCACGAGGTCAATGCAGCGTCTTCGGCGTCTCGGCTCTCCGCGGAGCCGCGGCACGCGCCGTCGGGGTCGCGTGGTGCAACGACATGCGCCAGGCACCCTGCTCGCGCACGAAGATGTTGGTCGCAACCAGGATATTGTCGCCGATCATCTCGGTGCACACGACGACCGCCGTGTCCCCCATGAAACGCACGCTCTCGTCCTGGCAGCTGATAGGGGGAGAGTTCGAGCCTTCGAGGATGCCACGCCAGCTTTCGAGAATCTGCGAGCGTTCGGTCAGCGCCGACCAGCCTGGATGCACGCAGACGAGGTCCACGGCCTCGGCCCACAACCTCTCCATCGTGCCCATGTCCCTGGTGCGGAAGGCCCGGTAGAAGTCGCGGTTGGCATCGAGCACGGGTCCGGATTCGTCGGCCCGGGTTCTGGGTTTTCCCGGCACTCTCGTCTCCCGAATTCGGCTGGGTCGCTGCCAGCATGACAGCCCCGGTGCCGCTGCGCTAGGCTTCTCCCATGCGGCGGATCCTGGCGCTCCTCGCCCTCCTGCTTGCGGCAACACCGGCCGCGGCCTTGCCCGTCGACCTCGAACTCGTGCTCGCCGTCGACGTCTCGCGTTCCATCGATCCCGACGAGGCGCGGCTGCAGCGCGAAGGCTATGTCCGCGCGCTTACCGACGAACGCGTGGTCCAGGCGATCCGCTCGGGCATCCATGGCCGCATCGCGCTCTGCTACGTCGAATGGGCGGCGGCGAGCCTGCAGTTCACCGTCATCAACTGGACCTTGATCAAGGACAAGGCCTCCGCCGAGGCCTTCGCCGGCCGCCTCGCGGAAGCGCCGATGCAGTCGCACAGCCGCACCTCGATCTCTGGCGCCATCGACTACTCGATGGCGCTCTTCGGCAAGAACGAGTTCGAAGGCGAGCGTCAGGTGATCGACATCTCCGGCGACGGCCGCAACAACGACGGCCGCCAGGCACATCTCGCCCGCAACGAGGCGGTGGCGCGCGGCATCACGATCAACGGGCTTCCGATCATCAACGACCGGCCGACCTTCGGCTTTCCGCCCGAGGCCAATCTCGACCGCTACTACGAGACCGACGTGATCGGCGGTCCCGGCGCCTTCGTGGTCGTCGCCCGCAATTTCGAGCAGTTCGGCGAAGCTATCCTCGCCAAGCTGATCCGCGAGATCGCGCAGAGCAACGACGACCTCCGCTACTGACCACCCACCTTCCAAGGACCAGACAATGACGACCCTCGCCAACCAGCGCGTCGCCTATCTCAACGGCCAGATCCTGCCGGAGAGCGAGGTCCGCGTGTCGTTCCGCGACCGCGGCTACAAGTACGGCGACGCCGTCTTCGACATGACCCGCACCTTCGGCCACAAGGTGTTCAAGCTGCAGGAGCACATCGACCGCTTCTACCGCTCGCTCCGCTATGTGCGCATCGATCCGGGCATGAGCCCGAAGGAGATGATCCAGAAGAGCGAGGAAGTGCTCGAGCGGAACATGCACCTGCTCGACAAGCACGACGACTACTGGCTCGGGCAGCGCGTCAGCCGCGGCGTCGATAACGTCGCCGGCGAGACGCCGATCCAGACCGGACCGACAGTGGTCATCGAGTGCACGCCGCTGCCGCTGAAGGCGCGCGCCGCCTTCTATCGTGACGGTCTCGACGTGGTGGTGCCGTCGACCCGCCGCGTCGCGCCCAGCATGCTGAGCCCGCGCGCCAAGACGCACAACTACCTGAACATGGTCATCGGCGAGCAGGAAGCGAAGTCGACCAACCCCAACGCCTGGGCGGTGCTGCTCGACGAGAACGGCAACCTCGCCGAAGGCATCGGCTCCAACATCTTTATCGTCCGCGACGGCGTCGTGTTCACGCCGTCGGAGCGCTACGTGCTGCCGGGCGTCAGCCGCCAGACGGCGATGGACCTGGCGAAGGATCTCGGCATCAAGCTGGTGGAGGGCGACATCGACCTGTTCGACGCCTATGTCGCCGACGAGTGCTTCATCACCTCGACCAGCTTCTGCATCTGCCCGGTTCGCTCGATCAACGGCAATCCGATGGCCGACAAGGCCATCCCGGGCCCGGTGACGAAGAAGCTGATGGACGCCTACGTCAAGTACGTGAACCACGACTGGGTTCAGCAGTACCTGCGCCACGCCTGAGCGGCGACTTGCCGGCCTTGGCGGAGCGATGCTTCGCCAAGGCGGCGCCGTTCTCGGCCGCCCACGAGGCCAGAGCATCGAGCGCCGGCTGAAGCGATACGCCGGTCTCCGTCAGCCAGTACTCCACCTTCGGCGGCACCTCGGCGTGGACGCGCCGTCCGACCACGCCGACCGACTCCAGCTCCCGCAGCTGCTTGGTCAGTTCCTTCTGCGTGATGTTGGTGATGGTCCGGCCGAGCTCGCTGAAGCGCATCGGCCCCCTCGCCCGATAGAGCGTGAGGATGATCGGCACCGCCCACTTGTTGGCTATCAGGTCGACCACGCAACCGATCAGGATGCGGCAGGTTGAGCCGTCATAGGCGTGCCGGTCGGATCCGGGCGCCGACGTCGCGGCGGGGACGCTCATAGTATCCATTAGGTAAGTATGGCAGTAAAAGGTGCCTACTTGCAATTTGATACTGTCATCGCCCCTATGCGCCACCCGCCGCCGCATCACGCGGTCGGCCCACAGGGAGACGACCATGGCCAAGCTGACGCTCTACTTCGCCCCCGGCGCCTGTTCGCTGGTACCCCACATCACGCTGGAAGAAGCGGGCGCCGCCTTCGAGGCGAAGCCGATCTCGCTCCGCAAGGGCCATCAGCGGGCGCCCGAGTATCTCGCCATCAATCCGAAGTCGAAGGTTCCGGTGCTGGTGATCGACGGCAAGCCGCTGACCGAGAACCCGGCGATCGCCTACTACCTCGCGAAAAGCTTTCCTGCGGCGAAGCTGCTGCCGCTGGGAGATGTGAATGCCGAGGCCGAGGCGCTGTCGCTGCTGGCCTGGTGCAGCTCGGGCATCCATGTCCGCTTCGGCGCGCTGTTCGCGCCGCAGAAGATGTGCGACCTGCCGGACAGCGCCGACAACGTGAAGAAGCTGGCGGCCGAGGACACGGCGAAGAACTTCGCGATGGTCGAGAAGATGCTGGCCGGCAAGGAATGGATCCTCGGCCAGTGGTCGATCGTCGATGCCTATCTCTTCACGTTCTGGCGCTGGGCCGGCTTCCTCAAGCTCGACCTCGCCGCCTATCCGAACTATGCCAAGCATGCCGAACGCATGGCGAAGCGCCCGAGCGTCGAGCGTGCGCTCGCCCGCGAGGCGGCGGCGCAGACCGAACTCGACAAGGCCGCCTGAAAACGAGAGGGGCGGGTCTTTCGACCCGCCCCTCCGTCGATTTCGAATGAAGGAAACTCAGACCTGCTGGATCGCCGACAGGCGCCAGTGGTCGCCGGGACGGCGGACGAAGGTCCAGACTTCCTCGATGTCGACGGGACGGTTCTTGTCGCCCTCGACCACCTGCCCGGTCGTCGTGTTGACCGTGTAGTCGCGGGCCGACCATCCCAGGATCGCCGTCGCGTAGTCCGACCCGTTCTCGGACCAGGCTTCGGTGCCCTGGCCCTTGTGCAGGGTCACCTCCTCGACCTTGTTGGCGAGGCCCTTGCCCTTGAGCTCGGCCAGCTGGCCGGCGAAGTAGGCGGCCATCTCCTCCGTCAGCAGCGGCTTGAGGGCCTCGACGTCGCTCCGGCCCCAGGCCGTCTGGACGTCGACGAGCAGCCGGCCGAAGGCCTCCTGATCGTTCGCGCCGATCTCGACCTCGGAGCTGGACGCGCCGACGCCGTAGGCAGCACCGCCGCCGGCACCGCCCTGAAGGCCGCTCAGGTCGACCGGACCGCGCTGCAGCGCCTCGGGCGCCATGCGCGCCTCGCTGCGGCGACGGAAGAAGGTGAAGGCAAGGAAGCCGATGCCGCCGATCACCAGCCACGGCAGCAGGCTGCCGATCATCGAGCCGGTGGGCGACGCCTCGGGAGCTTGCGCCGCCTGGGCGGCATTGTGGCTGCCGAACAGCATGTTGCCGATGAACGAGCCGGCGAGGCCGGCCATGATGCCGGTCATCAGCGGGCTGCCCATTCCGAACGAAGGCCGCTGCTGGAAGCCGCCGGGGGCGGCAGGCTGCGGCGCGGTCTGCTGCTGGGCGAGCGGCCGCTGCTGCTGCGGGGCCGTCGTCGAGCGCTCGATCGTCCGCCCGGCACCCGACGAGTCGAAGGTGCGCGAACCACGGCTACCCTGGCTGGTGCGGCCGCCCGCGGCGGCTTCCGCCAACGTCGGCGTCAGGACCAGGAGCCCGGCAACGAGGGCCGTCGCCACGAGGCCGCCCTTCTTGAAACGCATATTTAAACCTCCCTTGAGAAACCTGCCCCAGTATGTAGTGGTTATGCGGTGGATATTCCAGCCCGTCCCCTCGACCGTCGAGGCCGGCTTGGCTATAACGCGGCCGGGTACCTCTGGGGGGCGTAGATGGCTCGACTTGCAACGGTTTTCGGCGGTTCCGGCTTCGTCGGGCGGTATGTGGTCCGCCAGCTCGCGCGTGACGGGTGGCGCGTCAACGTCGCGGTCCGGGATGCCGAGTACGCCAAGTTCCTGAAGCCGATGGGCGATGTCGGCCAGGTCACGCCCATGGCCGTCTCGATCCGCGACAAGGCGGCGGTCGCGGCCGCGGTCTCCGGCGCGGAAGTCGTCATCAACCTGGTCGGCGTTCTCTACGAGTCCGGCACCCAGAACTTCGAGGCGATCCACCACCAGGGTGCCAAGGTGATCGCGGAAGCCGCCGCTGCGGCCGGCGTCGCCCGCTTGGTCCACGTCAGCGCCATCGGCGCGGACGCGGGCTCGCCCTCCCTCTACGCCCGGACCAAGGCCGCGGGCGAGGCCGCCGTCCGCGCCGCATTTCCGGGCGCCACGATTTTCCGCCCGAGCCTCGTCATCGGTCCGGAGGACGGCTTCTTCAACCGCTTCGCCGGCCTCGCGCGGGTGATGCCGGCACTGCCGCTGTTCGGCGGCGGCAAGACGCGCTTCCAGCCGGTCTATGTCGGCGACGTCGCCGACGCGATCGTCCGCTCGGTCGGCGACGCGAAGACCGCCGGCCAGACCTACGAGCTCGGCGGCCCGACGATCTACACCTTCCGCCAGCTGATGGAGCTGATGCTGAAGGAGATCCGCCGCAAGCGGTGCCTGGTCAGCATCCCCTTCCCGATCGCCCGGCTCGAAGCGCGATTCCTGCAGGTGCTTCCGGTGCCGCCGCTCACCGTCGACCAGGTTCGCCTGCTCGAACGCGACAACATCGCGGCCCAGGGCGTGCCCGGCCTCGTCGAGCTCGGCATTCGGCCGACCCCGGTCGAGACCGTGATCCCGTCCTATCTCGACCGCTTCCGTCCCGGCGGACGCTTCTCGGCGGCGGCGTGACGCGATGAGCGGCCGTCTCGAGCACCGCGTGGAGCGCGTCATCCTCAACAGCCGCTGGCTGCTGACGCCGTTCTATCTCGGCCTGATTCTGGTCGTCGTCGCGCTCGGCATCACCTTCTTCCGCGAGCTCTGGCACCTGCTTCACATCGTGTTCGGTGCGGGGGAAGCGGAGGTCGTCCTGCTGGTGCTGTCGCTGGTCGACGTGGTGCTGGTCGCCAACCTGATCATCATGGTGATGATCAGCGGCTACGAGAATTTCGTCTCCGACATCGCGATCGGCGAGAACGAGGAAGCACCCGACTGGCTCGGCAAGATCGACGCCGGGAATCTCAAGGTGAAGGTGGCGGCCGCGATCGTCGCCATCTCATCGATCCATCTGCTGCGGGCCTTCCTCAACATCAACGAGCTCAGCGAGAGCAAGATCGTCCTGCTGATGATCATGCACCTCGTCTTCGTGTTCTCGGCCCTGCTGCTGGCATACCTCGACAAGATCTCCGGCCACGCGCCGAAGGCCCACTAGGCGAGAAGCGCGACCGCGAAGATGCCGAGCGCGAGGCCGGGCCCGAACGGGATCCGGCCGGCGAGGCCCGGCCCGCGGCCGATCAGGCGGGCGATGCCGACCGCCGCCAGCGTCGCCAGCGCGCCCACCATCAACGCCGGGCCGATGCCGGCCGGGCCGATCCAGGCGCCCCCCGCCGCCATCAGCTTGACGTCGCCGAGACCGAGACCTTCTCGACCGCGCAATCTTCCGTGAAGGGCTCGCACGAGCCACAGAAGCCCGCCGCCGAACGCCGCGCCCGCCGCCGCGGCCGGGACGTCGCCCGTCAGCCACGCAAGCAGGAGCCCAAGCGGCAGCAACGGCAACACCAGGGCGTCGGGAAGCAGCTGGCGCCGCAGATCGACGACCACCAGCGCGACGAGAATCGAGCCGAGAAGGGACTGGCCGACAACGAGAGGCCAGGGACCTCCGGCCCAGAAGGCGAGCAGGAATGCCGCGATCGATCCGGCCTCGATCGCCGCATAGTCGGGGGGCACCGGCGCCCCGCAGTGCCGGCAACACCGGCCGAGCGCGAACCACGACAGGACGGGAACGAGGTCGCGCGCGGTCAACGTCCGACGGCAGGCGGGACAGATCGACCGCCCGGTCCAGAACGACGTCTCCGCATAGGTCGTCTCGCCGTCGAGCGCCGCGCCGAGACGGGCCTGGGCCGCGCCGAGGAAGCTGCCGACCGCAGCAAAGCCGGCGACACCGGCCGCGATCAGCACCGGGTCCGACGGAAATGGCTGAAGCCAGGGCAGCATCGGGGCGGACGATGCCCGCAGCCCCTTGCGGGCGCAACGGTTGACAGGCCCCCGCCCCTCAAGTAGCGGGAAGCCGAGCATGATCCATCCCGTGATCCTGTCCGGCGGCACCGGCAGCCGTCTTTGGCCGATGTCGCGCGCGCTGTTCCCCAAGCAGCTGCAGCCGCTGCTCGGCCTTAACAGCCTCCTGCAGGATACGGCGCTCCGTGTCGCCGATCCGACACGCTTTCACGCGCCCCTCGTCGTCTGCAACGCCGAGCATCGCTTCGCCGTCGCCGAGCAGCTCCGCCAGGTCGGCCGCCCCGCCGCCGCGATCCTGCTCGAGCCGATGGGGCGGAATACGGCGCCTGCGATCGCCGCCGCTGCCGAGGTGCTCCTCGCAGGCGATCCCGATGCGGTCATGCTGGTGCTCCCCTCCGATCATGCGATGATCCGCCCTGAACCGTGGCTCGCCGGCGTCTTTGCAGCCGAGGCCGCGGCTCGATCCGGATCCATCGTCACCTTCGGTATCCGGCCGGCGCGCGCCGAGACCGGCTACGGCTACATCCATGCGGGCATGGCGATCGCCGGCAGCGGCCCCTGCCGCCGCATCGAAGCCTTCGTCGAGAAGCCCGACCTGGCGACCGCCGAGCGGCTGGTCGCCGATGGACGGCACTACTGGAACGCCGGCATCTTCCTCCTGTCCGCACGGACCTATCTCGACGAGCTCAAGCGCCATGAGCCGAAGATCGCGGAAGCGGCATCTGCGGCCGTCAGCCGGGGCCGACGCGATCTCGACTTCCTGAGGCTCGACCCGGAGGCCTTCGCGACCGCGCCATCACGCTCGATCGACTACGCGGTGATGGAGCGCACCGACCGCGGCGTCGTCGTCGCCGTCGATCCGGGCTGGAGCGATGTGGGCTCCTGGCGGGCGCTGCACGAGATCGCTCCCGGCGACGCGAACGGGAACGTCCTCATCGGCGACGTCCAGGCCGCCGGCACGACCAATTCCTACCTGCGCTCGAACGGCCGCCTGCTCGTCACCGTCGGCGTCGACGATCTGGTCGTCGTCGCCGATCCCGATGCGGTGCTGGTCGCGCGCCGCGACCGGGCACAGGAGGTCAAGGCCGTGGTCGAGGCGCTTGCCGCCGCCGGCCGGGCCGAGGCGACCTCGCCGGCCGTCGTCTATCGGCCGTGGGGGCACTACCGGAACATCGACTCGGGCGCCGGCTTCCAGGTGAAGCGCATCGTCGTGAATCCGGGCGGCCGGCTTTCGCTCCAGCGCCACACGAGACGAGCCGAGCACTGGGTCGTCGTCGCCGGCACCGCCGAGGTGACGGTCGGCACCGAAACCATGCGCCTCGGGCCGACGGAATCGGTCGTGGTTCCGGCCGGCGCCGCGCACCGGCTGGCAAATCCCGGCAAGGAGGATCTGCACCTCATCGAGGTGCAATCGGGCTCCTATGTCGGCGAGGACGACATCGAGCGGCTGGACGACGCCTACGGAAGGGCGTAAGCCGTTGGCATCATGGACGAACTGCCCGGAAATACGGCACCCGGCCCGATGACGGCGGCATTGCCCCAGCCTGAGCGGCTGTACCGGCCGATCGCCTTCGCCATGCCCGAACGGCTGTCCGAGTTGTCCGCCTGGGTTGAGCACACGCCCTTCGCGATGTGGGTTGTCGAGGCCGTCCGTCCGGACGTGCTGGTCGAGCTCGGCTCCCATGCGGGCGTCTCGTATTGCGCCTTCGCCCAGGCCGCGAAGCAGCTCGGGCTCTCGACCTCCTGCTACGCGGTCGACACCTGGCAGGGCGACGAACACACCAACAAGTCGGAAGCGGCCTACGCCGGCAACGTCTACGACGATCTGCGGGCGCATCACGACCCGCGCTACGGCAGCTTTTCGACGCTGGTCCGATCGACCTTCGAAGAGGCGGTCGGCGGCTTCGCCGACGGCTCGATCGACCTGCTGCACATCGACGGCTATCACACCTACGAAGCTGTCCGCGGCGACTTCGAAACCTGGTTCCCGAAGCTGAGCCGGCGCGCCGTCGTCCTTTTCCACGACATCAACGAGCGGGGCGGCACCTTCGGCGCCTGGCGCTTCTGGGACGAGGTCAAGGCACGCTATCCGTCGTTCGACTTCCTGCACGGACATGGACTTGGCGTGCTCGCGGTCGGTCCCGAGCAGCCGGAGAGTATCCGCTGGCTGACGGGCCTCGACACGGCCTCGATCGCGATCGTGCGCGACTTCTTCGCCGGCCGCGGCCGCTCGATCCAGCGCGAGATCGATCTCGACCTCAGCGAGCGCCACTGGAAGGCGGCCGAGGCGCACGCCGAGAACATGACGACGGCGCGCGACGCGGCGACGAGCGAGCTGGCCAAGGTCAGAGAGACGGCCAGGCTCGAGCTGTCCGATGCGCTGACCAGGCTGCACGAGGCCAATCTCCAGACCCAGAAGGAGCACGAGCACGCGACCTGGCGTCAGGGCGTGATCGACGAGCAGCATCGGCGGATCGATGCGCTGCAGGCCGAGATCGCCTCGAAGGCCCAGCAGATCGGCGGGCTGCAGAACAGCGAGGCCCAGCTTCGCCATCAGCTCCAGGCAACCGGCAGCGCGCTGTCCGGCCAGGTCCACGCGCTCGAGGCCCGTGTCCGCGGCTTCGAGACGTCGACGTCGTGGCGGCTGACCAGGCCGATCCGTTTCCTCGGCCGCGCGCTCGGCGGCGCCCGCCGGCTGCTGCGGTCGACGACCCACCGGCTCAGCCTTGCGCGCTCGGCGCCGATCGAGGTCACCGATACGCCGGCCGGCCATGCCGACTGGTACGACGCGACGTCGTCGCGCAGTCGCATGCCGACGCGCTGGGTATCCTTCAACTATGACGGCCCGGCCTATGACGGGGCGGTGTTCCTCACGCTCTACGTCGATCACGGCGGCGGCCGCTGGCAGCCTTTCGGCCTGCCGCCGATCCGCGGCCGCCTGCAGGGCCATCTGATCCGGCTTCCGGACAGCGTCGCCGCGCTCAAGCTGATGGTGCAGGGATCACACGCGGCGCTCGACGCGCCGCCCGAGATCCGCATCCGCGAGATCGGCCAGGCGGAGCTCGCCGCCAACCTCCTGTGGCGTCAGCGCGCGCGCTTCCCGAACGCGGTCCGGTACCTGCTGAAGCACGGCGTGCGGGCGACCGTGTCCCGCGCCACGACCGCCTACGGCGTCCAGGGCGCCAACCTCTATCACCGCTGGATCGAAAGCTGCGAGCGCCTGACCGACGCGGACCGCGCCGCGATCGCCGCCCATGTCCAGACGCTGAAGCAGCTGCCGCTGATCTCGGTCGTGGTGCCGGTCTACAACACGACCGAGCGCTATCTGCGCGAGATGATGGACTCGGTCATCAAGCAGCTCTACCCGCATTGGGAACTCTGCATCGCCGACGACGCCTCCACCGAGCCGCATGTGCGACGGGTTCTCGAGGAGTACGCGGCGCGCGACGGCCGCGTGAAGGTGACCTTCCGCGAGAAGAACGGCCACATCTCGGCCGCCAGCAACTCGGCGCTCGAGCTCGCGACCGGAAGCCACGTGGCACTCCTCGATCACGACGACCTGCTGCCCGAGCACGCGCTCTACCTCGTGGCGCTCGCGATCGGCAAGCATCCGGACGCCGACGTCTTCTATTCGGACGAAGACAAGATCAACGACGACGGCATGCGGACCGAGCCCTACTTCAAGCCCGATTACGGGTTCGACCTCTTGCTCGGCCAGAACTTCGTCAGCCATCTCGGCATCTATCGGCTGGACGCGATCCAGGCCGTCGGCGGGTTCCGCCTCGGCTACGAGGGAAGCCAGGACTACGACCTCGTGCTGCGAATTCTCGCCCGTACCAAGGGTCCGGTCGTCCATCTCCCCTGGATTCTCTATCACTGGCGCCTTTTCCCGGGCGCCGGCACCTTCTCCTCGACCCAGATCGACAAGGCGGCCGAGGCGGCGCGCAAGGCGATCCGCGAGCATCTCGCCGCGAAGGGCGTGAGCGCGACGGTCGAACCCTGGGTTCACGCCTACCATCGCGTGATCCGCGACAAGCTTCCGCACTGGCCCAAGGTCTCGGCCATCGTTCCGACCCGCGACCACGTCTCGGTGCTCCGCACCTGCGTCACCGGGTTGCTGGAGCGCACCGACTATCCCGACATCGAGCTGATTATCGCCAACAACGACAGCGTCGAGCCGGAGACGCTTGCCTATTTCGACAAGCTCCGTGCCGATCCGCGCGTGCGCATCCTCGACTGCCCCGGGCCCTTCAACTTCTCGGCCATCAACAACGCGGCGGTCCGCGCCTCGACCGGCGAGATCGTCCTGCTGCTCAACAACGACATCGAGATGGTCGACCGCCGCTGGCTCAAGGAGATGGTGAAGCACGCCGTCCGCCCGGAAGTGGGTGCGGTCGGCGCGAAGCTTCTCTATCCCGACAACACGGTCCAGCACGGCGGCGTCGTGCTCGGCCTCAACGGCGTCGCCGGCCACCTGCATGCCGGCGTGCCCGCCGAGTCGCCTGGATATTTCGGCTGGCTCAAGATCGCCCGCAATTCCTCGGCCGTCACCGCCGCGTGCCTAGCGCTCCGCCGCGCAGTGTATGACGAGGTCGGCGGCCTCGACGAAGTCAACCTCAAGGTCGCCTTCAACGACGTCGACTTCTGCCTGCGGATCACCGAGAAGGGCTACCAGATCGTCTGGACGCCGGAGGCGACGCTCTATCACTGGGAGTCGAAGAGCCGCGGCAACGATCTCGCCGCCCATCACCTCGAAAGGTTCAAGCGCGAGATCGCCTATATGCGCGAGCGCTGGAGCCAGCGTCTCGAGACCGATCCCTTCTTCAATCCCAACCTGTCGCTTTCCACCGCACACCCGGTCATGGCGTTCCCGCCCAGGCGCGAGCGGCCATGGCAGGCCTTCCTGAAGCCCTCCACGGCGGTCGCGTGAGCGTCGCCGCGCCTCCGACCGGACAGGAGCGCCGCCACCCGGTCTCGACCAACGAGACCCGCGCTCGCATCGATTTCAGCCCGCTCGCCCCTTTCCTCGATCTCTGGCGCAATCGCGCGCTGCTGTCGGCGATGACGCGACGTGAGATCGAGAGCCGCTATCGCGGCTCGGCACTCGGGTTCGTCTGGTCGCTGGCCACGCCGCTGCTGACGCTCGTGGTCTATACCTTCGTCTTCAGCGTGATCTTCCGCGTGAGATGGGGCGCCTCGACCGCCGGACATGGCGAGTTCGCCCTCGTCGCCTTCGCCGGCCTTCTGATCTTCACCTGCTTTTCCGATTGCGTGACGCGGGCACCGGGCCTCGTCCTCTCCCAGGCGAACCTCGTGAAGAAGGTCGTCTTTCCGGTCCAGATCCTGCCCGCCATGATCCTTGGCGGAGCCCTGTTCCAGCTAGTCATCGCGACCGCGGTGCTTCTGGTGATCGCAACCGTCCTCGGATTCACGCCGGGCGTGACCGTCCTCGCCTTCCCGCTGGTGCTGGCGCCGCTCGTCCTAGGCATCCTCGGCATCACCTGGGCCGTCTCGGCGGCCGGCGTGTATTTCCGCGATCTCGGCCAGGTGGTCGGCCTCCTGGTCACGCTGCTGATGTTCCTGATCCCGATCTTCTACCCGGTGAGCGCGGTGCCCGAGGCGTTCCGCCCGGTCATTGCCCTCAACCCGCTGGCGATCCTGGTCGAGGAGGCGCGCGGCGTCCTGCTCTGGGGACGCTGGCCCGACTGGTTCCAGCTTGCCTGGGTGGGGCTGCTCGGCTGGGCGCTTGCCTGGGGCGGCTACCTCTTCTTCATGAAGCTCAGGCGCGGCTTCCCGGACGTGCTGTAGCCGCATGACCGGCGAACCCATCCTCCGCGCCCGGCACCTCTCGAAGAGCTACCGGCTCTATGCGAGCCCGCGCGACCGCATAATGGAGTCGCTGTGGCGCGGCCGGCGCAAGCTCCATCACGAGCTGCGGGCCCTCGACGACCTTTCGCTGGACGTGAACCGCGGCGAGACGGTCGGTGTCATCGGCCGCAACGGCGCCGGCAAGTCCACCTTCCTCCAGCTCGTCACCGGCACCGTCCAGCCGACCTCCGGCACCATCGAGGTGCATGGCCGCATTGCCGCCCTGCTGGAACTGGGCGCGGGTTTCAATCCGGACTTCACCGGCCGCGAGAACATCCACCTGAACGCCGCCCTGCTCGGCCTCACGCCCAGGGAGATCACCGAGCGCTACGACTCGATCGTCGCCTTCGCCGAGCTCGGGGAGCATATCGAACGACCGGTCCGCACCTATTCGAGCGGCATGTACATGCGGCTCGCCTTCGCGGTCGCCGCCCATGTCGATGCCGACCTGATGATCGTCGACGAGGCGCTGTCGGTCGGCGACGCCTTCTTCGCGCAGAAATGCATCCGCTTCCTCCGCAAGTTCCAGGAGAACGGTTCGATCCTCTTCGTCAGCCACGACACGGCCGCCGTCCTCGGCTTCTGCGACCGGGTCATCTGGCTGGAGCAGGGCCGTGTCCGCGCCATCGGACCGGCGAAGGTGGTCGTCGAGGACTACCTGGCCGAGAGTGCCAGCGCGTCACAGGTCGAGGGCGAGACCGCGCGCCCGCGTCGCGCCTCCACCGACGAGTCCGGGCTTCCGGCGTCCGCCGTCGACGGCCGCCTGCGGCTGATCAACGCGAGCCAGCATCGCAACGACATCGAACTCTTCGCCTTCAAGCCCGACGGCGCCTCCTTCGGCAAGGGAATGGCGGAGATCGTCAGCGTCCGGATGGAAACCGAGGAGGGGCAGCCGTTCTCCTGGTGCGTCGGCGGCGAGATGGCAACCCTGGCGATCGACGTCGTCGCGCACGCGCCGATCGCCCGGCCCATCGTCGGCTTCCTGGTCAAGGACCGGCTCGGCCAGCATCTGTTCGGCGACAACACCTATCTGAGCCACGCGGGCGACGCCGTGCCGATGGCTGCGGGCGAGCGGCTGCGCGCGCGCTTCCGCTTCCGCATGCCGATCCTCAGCGTCGGCACCTATACGATCGCCGTCGCGGTCGCCGACGGCGACGCGGCCGACCACATCCAGCACCACTGGATCCACGACGCGCTCGCCTTCACCTCTCATGCTTCGAGCGCCGCCACCGGGCTCGTCGGCGTACCGATGCACGAGATCTCGATCGAGAGGACATCCGGCTGATGCATCTCAGCTCCTACCAGCACATGCAGGACCTGATCGGCCGGTATCTCGATCGCGGCAAGCGGATGGAGATCCTCGACATTGGCTCGTCCGACGTGGTGACGCCCGACCCGGCGCAGCCCGGCAGCTATCGCCCGCTGTTCGAGAATCCCGGCTGGCGCTATCGCGGCATCGACCTCGAGCCCGGCAAGAACGTCGACATCGTGATGGCGAATCCCAATCGCCTGCCGCTCCCGTCGGCGACGGCGGACGTGATCGTCTCCGGCCAAGCCTTCGAGCATGTCGAGTACTTCTGGATCCTCTTCCTGGAGATGGCGCGGGTGACGAAGCCCGGCGGCCACATCTTCCTGATCGCGCCGTCGCGGGGCCCCGAGCATCGCTACCCGAACGACTGCTGGCGCTTCTATCCAGACGGCTATCGCGCGCTCGCCAAATACGCCGGGCTCGAGTTGCGTGAGGTCACCACCGACTGGGCGCCGCATCCGGTCGCCGACAGCGCGCAATGGGGAGACACGGTCGGCGTGTTCCGCCGGCCGCATGGCGGGTCCTGGAGGGTCGCGCTCCGGGGCGCCCTGATCGGGCTTGCGAGCCGGATCGTGTGAGGGGCGGCTTTCGCCAAGATTTTGCCGCACCTATATGATCTGCTCGGACCGAATATCCGGCGAGCAGTCATGACCCGCTTTCGGACCGTTTGCGCCAGCGCCGCGATCGCCATGGCGACCGCCTTTCCCGCGGCGGCCGACCTGTCGAGTTCCGCCCGCGTCCTCGACGACGGCAGCCTCTCGATACTCGGCCGCCTGGTGAGGATCCACGGCATCTCGATCCCGCCGACGGACCGGCTCTGCAATGCGCCGGACATGCCGGGCGCGTGCGGCCCGAGGGCGGTCCTCCAACTCTCGCGCAAGATCGGCGCCGAGTTCGTGCATTGCCAGGATCTCGGTCGCGACGAGGCCGGCGCCATGCTCGGGCGGTGCACGGTGCGCGGCGAGGATCTGGGCGGCTGGATGGTGCTGAACGGCTGGGCGATGGCCGGACCGGGCGCGCCATTCGAGTATGTCCAGTGGGAGCGCCTCGCCGAGTCGCGCGGCGTCGGCATCTGGGGCCGTCCGGTCGATGTGATCGTGCGACCGCCGCGACGGCCGCCGCCGCATCAGCCGCAGCCGAAACCCGGATCGTGAGCGAAGCCGAAAGCTCGACGCCGGCGGCAGCGGCTCTCGTTCGCTGGCTGCTGGCCGAAGGCGCCCGCTTCGATTCACCGCGGAGCTTCGTCGAGAACGTCGCCGGTCGACTGGTCGACGCCGGCGTGCCGCTGTTCCGGCTGGGCCTGACGCTGACCCATCTTCATCCGATACTCCGCGCCTCGACCTCGGAATGGGTTCGCGGCGTCGAAGTGCGCGACATCGCCCGCCCGCGAAACCAGATGGGCTCGCGCGTCTTTTCGCATAGCCCGATCGCGCAGGTGATGCGCACGCGCGAGCCGCTTCGCCGCCGCCTAGTCGGCCCGGAGGCAGAGTTCGACTTTCCGGTCCTCGAAGAGCTGCGCGACAAGGGTCTCACCGACTACTACGTCATGCTGCTCGACATGGGGCACGGGCTTCAGGGCGGCATCGTCACCTATGGCAGCGACCACCCCGACGGTTTCCAGGCGCACCACCTGCGCCTGCTCGATGACATCGCTCCGGCGCTCGCCGTCATCGGCCAGATCCATTCCGGTCGCCGGTCGATCGAGAGCCTGCTCAGCACCTATGTAGGGGCTGAACCCACGCGCCGGATCCTGACCGGGGAGGTCGTGCAGGGTGTCGGCCACACGGTCCGTGCGGTGGTCTGGTGGTGCGATCTGCGCAACTTCACCTCGCTGTCGGAAACCCTCCCGCGCGACGAGATGCTCGGCCTCCTCAATGCCTATTTCTCCGCCGCGGTCGAATCCGTCACCGAGGCCGGCGGCGAGGTTCTCAAGTTCATGGGCGATGCAATCCTCGCGATCTTCCGCTGCGAGGAGAACGACCGGGATGCGACGGTCCGTGGGATCGCCGCGGCACGGGCGCTGGTCGGCCGCCTCGCCGCGCTCAACGGCGAGCGCGCGGGCGCCAACTATCCGGAGATCCGCTGCGGCATCGCGCTGCATCTCGGCCCCGTCATGTACGGCAATGTCGGTTCGCCCGAGCGCCTGGATTTCACGGTGATCGGCCCGACCGTCAACCTGGTGAGCCGTCTCGCCCAGCTCTGCAAGCCGCTCGGCGAGCCGATCGTGCTGTCGGAGGAGATAGCGAAGGCGGCTGCGGGCGAGATGCGGCCGCTGGGAAGGCACAGCTTCAAGGGCGTGGCCGGCGAGCGCGAGGCGTTCGCACCGGCCGATCCGGTCCACGCCCGGGCCTAGGCCGCGGCGACGGTCCGTGCCGGCGGAAAGTGCAAGGTCGCGACCGAACCACGGCCCGGCGCAGGGCCGACGGTCATCCGCCCTCCATGGCGCTCGGCCAGGGCCTTGACCAGCGGCAGCGTGAGCGCCGAGGCGCCGTTGGGCCCTTCGATGCGTGACAGCGCAACTTCTGCATCGGGGTGGCCGAAGCCCTGGCTGGGGCTTTCGACCGAGAGCGCGAGGCCGCCCGTCGGCTCGCGCGCCACCCGAACATGGACCTGGCCGCCGCTCTCGCCGGCACGGATCGCCAGATCGAGCAGGCGGCGGACCATCTGGCGCAGCCGGCTCGGATCGGCCGAGAGGCGCGGCATGTCGACCGGCAGGCTGTGCATCAGCGCAATCCGGCTGCGATCGGCCTGACCGCGCATCTGGTCGAGCGTCTGGGCGATGAAGGGACCGAGATCGATCGTGCGCTCGTCCAGCTTCAGCTGGCCGGCGTCGATCAGCGCCAGGTCGTGCACGTCCTCGAGCAGCTGCGCCAGGCGCTGGCCGTCGCCGCGGATGCGCTGGGCATATTCGCGCTGCTTGTCGTTGAGCGGTCCGGCCGCACCGAGCGCGAGAACGTCCGAAAGCCCGACCACGGTCTTGACCGCCGCTGCCAATGTCTGTTCGAGCCGGAGAAGGAACTGGGACAGATCGCGACGACTGGCGTCCGCCGCGGCCGAGCCGACCGTGAGCCGGGCCGCCTCGTCCTCGAGCGTCCGTGCCTCTTCCCTGGCCCGGCCGATCGCCGGTGCGATCGCCAGCACCGACAGCAGCAGCACCACGGCCAGGGCACCCGCCGTCGCATACTGGACTTGCGTGACGATTTCCGCCCGCGCCCGCCCGTCGGCCTCGTTCCGGCCAGCCAGCCGGTCGAGAAGCGCCGGAAGCCGCTCAGGGCCGAGTTCCATGACCGTGCGGTATACGGGCCGCTCGACGGCATCGGCGGCTTCGCTGTCAGCCAGCGCACGCCCGGCGGTGAGGAAGTTGTCGAGCGCCCCTTGGACATCGGCCGGCAGCGGCGAGCGGCGTGACAGCCGCTGGCGCTGCTGCTGCATCTCGTCGAGCACGACGGCGAGCCGGATGCGCGCCTCGCTGCGGACGCCGTCATCGGGCGAAGCAAGGTCCCGGGCCGCGAGGCTCGCCTTCACCGCCAGCGTACCGAGCCAGCCCGACAAGCTGACGACGACCGCAGGCTCCCCCAGATTCTCGACTGCCTTGCGCTGGGCGATCGCGCCTCCGGCAACCACAACGATCAGCATGAGCAGGGCGACGGCGCCTCTGACGGCGACGGATCGCACGCCGCGCCGGGTCCTATGGCTCGCGTCGGTGGCGGTCATTGGCGACTACAATGCCAAGGCTTTCGCCGAGGCGAAACCCGATTCGGGAACGTCTGAACGGCCGAGTATGGTTAACGGCTAGACCCGGAACAGGCGCCCGCGCCCGCGGAGAGGCTCCGCGATGCGGCCGAGCCGGAGCGCATGCCACGCCATCGCATGGTTGGACGACGTCACGGGCTTGCCGAGCTCGGCCTCCAGGTCCTCGACCAGGGCCGCGACGCGCAGGCTGGTACAGGCGACGAAGACACCGTCCACGTCGCGGTGGCGGCCGATCTCGAGCGCCGCCGCCTTGACCGAAGCGCCGTCGATGCGCGCGACCTCGTTGTCCTCCTCGTGATTGAAGGAGCCCATGACCGGCACTCCCAGGCCGCGCGCCTGGATATAGTCGCGCATCATCCGGTTGATGCGATCGATATAGGGCGTCAGCAGCGCGATCCGGCGACAGCCGAGGGCCTTCATGCCGGCGAGCGCCGCCCCGATCGGATTGGTCACCGGAATGCCGGGGCGGGCTTCGCGAATCCGGGCCGCAACCTTGTCCTCGCCGATCACCATGGCGCCCGAAGTACAGCCATAGGCGATCACGTCCATCGGCTGCCCCGGGCGGATCACCGCGGTCGCCTGGGTCAGGTCGCGCTCCATCGTCGCCAAGGTCTCGGGCGTGATCGCGCTCGAGTTGAAGATCCGGCTCTCGTAGTAGGCGACGCCGGGGACATCCATGATCTGGCGCCACTCGTGCTCGATCGTGTGATCGGTCGCGAGCACGATGAGGCCGATGCGGGCACGGGCGCCGATACCCTCGTCGAGCGTGAACGGGAGGTTCTGCCGGTTGAGGACCAGGTCGTCCGCGGCGAGCGTCATGTCGGAACCTCCATGCCGGCCAGGTCGAGTTCCGGCTTCCGGCCGGCAAAGAGGTCGGAGAGCGCCTGCGCGGTGCCGCAGGACATGGTCCAGCCCATGTGTCCGTGGCCGGTGTTGATCCACAGGTTCTCGTAGCGCGAACGGCCGACGATCGGCGTGCCTTCCGGCGTCATCGGGCGGAGGCAGGCCCAGTAGCTCGGATTGTCGAAGTCGGCACCGTTCGGGAACAGGTCCTTGGCGAGCCGGATCATGCCGTCGAAGTCGCGCGGCTCATGCTGGGTGTTGAAGCCCGAGAACTCCGCGGTCGCGGTGAGGCGAAGCTGGTTGCCGAGGCGGCAGAAGGCAACGAGGTAGCCCTCGTCGACACCGCAGATCGTCGGCGGCTGGTGCTCCGGCCGGATCGGCAGCGTCAGCGAGTAGCCTTTCACCGGATAGACAGGGAGGTCGATGCCCATCTTCCTGACCAGCTTCGGGGACTCGCTCGCCAGCGCCAGCACATAGGCATCGGCCGTCAGCAGGCCGGCCGAGGTCTCGACGCCGACGACGCGACCCTGCTCGGCGCGGAAGCGGATGACGTCGGTGCCGTACCGGAAGGTGTGCCCCTGGCTCGCGAGGCGCTCGGCGAGCTTGCGCGTGAACAGGCAGGAGTCGCCGCTCTCGTCGTTGGGCGCGAAGATCGCGCCGGCGATCTTGTCCTTGGCATCGGCGAGGGCAGGTTCGACCGCGGCGACGCCGGCGGCGTCGAGGGTCTTCAGCGCGATCCCCATGTCCTGCAGAATCTTCATCCGGATCGCACCGCGCTCGAACGCCTCCTGCTCGCGATAGATGAACAACGCGCCCTTGCGGGTCGCGTTGTAGTCGATGCCGGTCTCGTCGGCGACCTCGCGCAGCTTCTTCTGCGAATAGACGCAGAGCCGCGCCTTCCGCTCGGTATTTATCTGCGTGCGGGCGCTGGTGCATTCGGCCAGGAACCTGAGGCCCCAGCGCCACATCTGGGGGTCGGGCACCAGCTTGAGCCTGAGCGCCTGGTCGCCCTTGAACAGCGAGCGCAACAGGGTCTTCGGCGCGTTCGGGTTGCCCCAGGGGAAGGCATGGCCCGGCGTGATCATGCCGGCATTGGCGAAGCTGGTTTCCGACGCGGCCTGCGGCTGGCGGTCGACGACCTCGACCTGATGTCCGTCGCGGGCGAGGAAATGGGCGGCGGTGACGCCGGCAAGCCCCGCGCCGAGAACCAGGATCCGCATCAGAGCACCGCCTTCAGGGCTTCGAGCACCGCATCCGTGTCCTCGGCCGAGCCGATGGTGATGCGGATGTGGTTCTCGTAAGGAGGGCCCCCGACCGGCACGATCATGATGCCGCGCTTGGCGAGCGCGCCGACGACCTCGGCCGCCGGCTTCGGCGTCTTCACGGCGACGAAGTTGGCGGCCGACGGCAGCGGCGACAGTCCCATGGCCTTGAGGCCGACGGCGAGCCGGTCGCGCTCGGCCGCGGTCTTCTTCTGCGAGGCCCGCGCGTAGGGTTCGTCGGAGAGGGCTGCCAGCGCCGCCGCCTGCGAGACGCGGTTGACGTTGAAGGAGCCGCGGACGCGGTTGAAGCCCTCGGCGATCTCGTCGTGGCTCGCCAGCGAATAGCCGACGCGGAGACCGGCGAGATTGTAGGCCTTGGAGAAGGTGCGGAGCACGAGCCACGGCCCCTTCCGCGCCTTCAATGCCTTCAGCACGTCGGGGCCGCCGGCGAGCCGGCCGAACTCGTAGTAGGCCTCGTCGATCACCAGCAGCGTCGACTCCGGCACGCCGGCGATCAGCTTCTGAAGCGCCCCTTCAGACAGGAGCGCACCGGTCGGGTTGTTCGGGGTCGCGGCGATGACGATACGCGGCGCCGGATTGCAGGCGGCCAGCATCGCATCCACGTCGTTGGCGCCGTCCGCGGCGACCGGGACGATCGTGAGCTCGGCACCGGCGATCTTCGCCGCCGACTGATACGGCCCGAAGGACGGGTTCGGCACCACGACGCGCGTGCCGGCCTCCATGAAGGCCGAGCCCATCAGCATGATCAGCTCGTGGCTGCCGTTGCCGAAGACGATGCGCGAGACCGGCACCTCGGTGCGATCGGAGATCGCCGCGGCCAGCGTCCGCGCGCGGGGGTCGGGGTAGCGGTTGACGCCGGCGACCGCCGCCTGGACCGCCGCGATCACCTTCGGCGACGGCGGATCGGCGGACTCGTTCAGGCTCATGCGCCGGAACGGAACGTTGACGCCGGCCAGATCCTCTTCGATCTGCGGTCCGCGATGCGGCGGCATCGCGGCGACGGTGCGACGGAGAATGCCGGCGGCGGCCGAATCCTGAGACATTTTTGACAATCCCTGACCTGATGGGCCGGGAGACTAGCGCACCGCCAAAGCGCCCGGTAGAGGCCGGCCTAGTGCTTTCCGTGCCCGGCGTCATAGCCGCGCAAACGATCGTAGGTCCCGCGCTGCTCGGGCGTCAGAGCGTCACGCATCGCGAGATGAGCGACGAGATGGACCGAGCGCAGCTCGCCGCGAAGCCGGCCCACGCGATCGGTCGCCGCCGTCACCGTTTCCTTCGACGCAGCTCCACCGCCGAAGAGACGACCGAGCTCGGCTTCCGCAGCGATCACCTCTTCACCGAGCGGGATCGCCTTCCCCTTCATCTCGGCCATCAGCCGTTCGGCCACCAGGCGCTGTTCCGGTGTCAACCCCAGCGGATCGGCGAGGTCGAGCACGTGCCGGGGACCGGGATAGCCGTTCATCTCGGCCGGCAATGCCATCGCCATGCCGGCGCCGCTCCGCAGGTCCGCGATCTCCTGCTCAGAGAGAGCCGCGACCGCCGGCTGCTGATGGCCGGCATAAGGCGACGGCGCATGCTGATGGGGAGCCGCCAAGGCCGTGCCGCCGAGGACGAGAAGCAGTGCGTACCGAAAGAACATGCAAGGTCTCCATGATGGGGACTAGACCAGCCGGCCGGGGCGTTCCTAGATACGCCCATGGACTCTCGCCGCGGAGACGGTAGCTCGGGCAGGCCGCCGCCGAAAGGCGAAGGATTCCGCCTGAGCGCCGCCGAGTTGAGCGGCAGCTTCGCCGATCTCGGAACCCTCCTCCCGCTGATGCTCGGTGGGATCGCGGTCGCGGGCCTGGCGCCGGGTCCGGTTCTCGGCGGGTTCGCGATCTTCTATCTGGGAACCGCCTGGCACTACCGGCTTCCGATCCCGGTCCAGCCGATGAAGGCGATGGCCGCCGTGCTTCTGACCGCGCAGGTCAGTCCCGCCGCTCTCGCCGCGAGCGGTGTCATTGTCGGCGCCATCCTGCTGATCCTCGGCCTCACCGGCTGGATCACCCGCCTCGCCCGGCTGGTCCCGCAGTCCGTTCTGGCCGGGCTTCAGCTCGGCCTCGGCCTCGCGCTCCTCCGGGTGAGCGTCGGGCTCATGTTTTCCGCCCCGGTCGTCGCAGGGGTGACCCTGGCCGTGCTCGTCGCGATGCTGGCGCTGCGCGGCGCTCCCGCGACGGTGGTCGCACTCGCGGCAGCGAGCGCGACGGCGTGGGCATTTGGCATGCCGGCGACCGAGGCGGGGACGCCCACCGCCATGTTCGCGATCCCGCCGTTGCCGGTCCCCGCCGAGATCGAGCAGGCATTCTTGGTCCTCACCCTGCCGCAGCTGTCTCTCACTTTCGCCAACGCCATCGTGCTCACGTCGCTCCTCGCAGACGAGTACTTCGGGGATCGCGCCGCACATGTGACGCCGGCGCGGCTGTCGATCACCACTGGCCTCGCCAATCTGGTCCTCGCGCCCTTTGGCGCGTTGCCGATGTGCCATGGCGCCGGAGGGCTGGCCGCACACCACCGCTTCGGGGCTCGGAGCGGTATGGCATCGCTCGTACTCGGCGGGCTCCTCCTGCTGCTCGCGCTGCTGCCGGGCTCATGGAGCCTCTCGGCGCTCGGCGCCATTCCCGCCGCGGGATTGGGCGTGCTCCTGCTTGCGGCATCGACGGAACTGGCTCTCACGCGCCGGCTGTTCGATTCCAAGCCGTCCTGCTGGCCGGTGATCGCCATCGCCGCGGCCCTGACGCTCTGGAAGGACCCTTTCTGGGGGATGATCGCGGGCGGCATCGCGGAAGCAATCCGCGTCGTGGTCATTCGCTTGATCCTGGGGCGCGCCAGGATCTAGAGCGGCTTCACCGTCGGCGGGATCTGCATGGCGATCGCATCGTCGATCGAAGACTCATGCGGCAACAGCGCGTTCTGGACACCCTGCATCGACCCGATGCGGATCGCCGCTTTGCAGGCGTCGGTCCAGGCGACGCGCAGCGCGAACATGTCCTCGACCGACTGCTTGTTCTCGTGCACGTAGATGATCAGCAACAGGCTGTCGACGTAGAACTGCTTGCCGTTGACGACCGTCGCCTTCAGCCGGTCGAGATTCTTGAGATGCTGCTGCATGACGGCGATCTGGCGCTTGAAGGCCTGGATCAGCTTGTCGGCGATGGCCACGTTCGCGGGCAGCGCCTTGACGCCTTCGCTGTTGCGAAGCTCGTTCGCAGGCTCAATCGCCTCGTTGAACGAGCGCCAGACACGATGCCAGACGTCGATGCGGACGCAGGCGCGCACCGCCTCCTGCTGGATCGTCGTCAGAATGCGGTCCGCCGTCAGCCGGTATTTTGGAATGCCGCACCCGGCGAGCCGGATCGCGATCGAGCGGTACTTCTCGGCAAAGTCCTGGAGCTCGGCCGCGGACAACGTCTTGAAGCGCGACATCGCGCCCATGACGACGTCCACGCTCGACTTGACCGCCTCCTCCTCGCTCTGGGGCGGCTGCAGGAAGATCAGGACGCTCTCGGGAAGGGCCACGCCCATCTCGATGGTGTCCGTGATGCCCATCGACAGCAGCTTGGCGATCACCGTCAGCACGCAGGCGTTATAGGGATCGTCGAGGCCATACTCCTTGAGCAGGCCCGCGGTCTTGCCGTGACGGATGTACTCGATGCCCTTGACGCCGAGCGGATCGATTACGTTGACCTGACCCTCGACGATGCCGAAGTTGAGCTTGGCCCCGACCAGCGTCGTCCGGCGCTCGCGTAGGCGGAAGGCCTTTCCCTTCTGGAGGTCGGTCAGGACTTCCTTCTCCACCTCGCTGTAGTCGACCTTCACGCGGGAGAAATTGAGCCCCTCGAGCTCGTTGGCGCAGTCGCGCAGGAACCCCGACAGGACCGCTCCTTGTGTCCGGCCGACTTCCGTGGGGGCGCTCAGGGTGCTTTCGACGGCCATTCGGGGTCCTGACGGCCTCGATCAAGGAACCTCGAAAATAGGACGAAGGCGCGTCCGGCTCAATGATGTCTGTACGATCGCTTAGCCGAGTCGATTGAGGCCGTCGAAGGCCGCGGTCTTGTAGCACTCGGCCAGGGTCGGATAGTTGAACACCGTGTTGACGAAGTAGTCGACGGTGCCGCCGAGCGCGAGCACGGCCTGGCCGATATGGATCAGCTCGCTCGCACCCTCGCCGATGATGTGGACACCGAGAAGCTCGCGCGTGTCGTAGTGGAAGAGCAGCTTCAGCAGGCCGCCGGTGTCGCCGATGATCTGGCCGCGGGCGATCTCGTTGTATCGCGCCTTGCCGACCTCGTACGGCACGCCCGCCTCCGTCAGCTCGGCCTCGGTCTTGCCGACGGTCGAGATCTCCGGGATCGTGTAGATGCCGTAGGGAAAGAGACCCGGCATCGACTTCGCCTGGACGCCGAAGGAGTGCGAGGCGGCGAGCCGCCCCTGCTCCATCGACGTCGAGGCCAGCGACGGGAAGCCGATCACGTCGCCGACCGCGTAGATGTGCGGGACCGTGGTCTGGTAGTTCTCGTTGACCTGGACCCGGCCGCGGCTGTCTGACTTCACGCCGGCAGCATCGAGATTGAGCTTCTCGGTCGCCCCGGTCCGGCCGATCGAGTAGAGCGCCGCATCCGTCACCACCTGCTTGCCCGAGTCGAGCTTGATCCGAACGTGCTGGCCGCGCTCGTCGGAGAAGATCTCGACACCGCTCACGCCCTCTCCGAGACGCAGCGTCACGCGGTTCTGGTGCATGTGGTAGGCGAGCGCCTGGGTGATCTCGGCGTCGATGAAAGGCAGCAGCTGCGTACGCTTGTCGATCAGGGTGACGCGGATGCCGAGGGCGGCGAAGATCGTCGCGTACTCCGCGCCGATCACGCCGGCACCGATCACCGCCAGCGACCGCGGCAGCCTCTCGAGCGTCAGGACGTCGTCGGAAATGAAGACGCGCTGCCCGTCGAACGGGATATGCGCATCCTTGGTCGCATGGGTACCGCAGGCGATGACGACCGAGCCCGCCGTCACGTCGCGATGACCCTTGCCGTTGAGGTTGGTCATGCGCACGGTGTTGGCGTCGACGAAGCCGGCCGAGGCTTCGAACATCTCGATCCGGTTGCGCATCAGCTGATGGCGGGTCACGTCGATCTCATGGCGGATCACGTGGCTGGTGCGGAACAGCAGGTCCTGCATGCTGATGTTCTGCTTGACCGTGTACGAGGCACCGTAGATCCCGCGTTCCCGGTATCCGGAGAGGTGCATTACTGCCTCTCGCAGCGTCTTCGAGGGGATCGTCCCGGTGTTGATGCAGACACCGCCGACCACCTGGCGGTGCTCGACCATCGCGACCTTCTTGTCGAGCTTGGCGGCGGCGATCGCCGCGCGCTGGCCGGCCGGGCCGGAACCGATCACCACCAGATCGTAGTCATGCGCCATGGCGCGCTCCCCCCAGGTCGGTCAGCCCCAGCTCGCCGAACGGGGGGAGACTAGCCGATTTCCGTGGCGAGTTCCCTACGCCGTGAGCGGCCTTCGGCTGAGACGTTCGAAGCGCCCGACCATCAGGACGGCGGTCACGGCGAGGCCCAGGGCAAGGCCGATCCAGATCCCGAGACCGCGCCAGCCGACCCAGAATCCGAGGAAGGCCGCGATCGGGAAGCCGACCGCCCAGTAGCCGATGCCGGCGATGATCATCGGCCAGCGGGTGTCCTTGAAGCCGCGCAGGCTCCCGGCGCCCACCGCCTGGGTCGAATCCACGAGCTGGAAGACCGCGGCGACGGCCAGGTAGGTCGCGGCCAGGGTGGCGACCATGGGTGCCGCCTTGGCATCGACGAAGACGCCGACCAGAGGGCCCGGCATGAACCAGAAGACGAGCGCCGAGCAGGCCATGAACCCGCCTGCGAGTCCGAGCGCGACGTGGGCCGCTCGGCGCGCCCCGGCGAGATCTCCGGCGCCGACGCGGTAACCGACCCGCACGGTGGCGGCCTGGCCGAGTCCCATCGGCACCATGAAGGTCATCGACGCCCACTGGATCGCGATCTGGTGCGCCGCCAGCTCGGCATTGCCGAGGATGCCCATCAGCATGACCGCACCCGAGAACAGGGCGACCTCGAGGGTGAGCGTAGTCCCGATCGGTAGGCCCAGCTTCAGCAGCATCCAGAGGCGCGCCCAGTCCGGCGACCAGGGGAAGCGCAGATGACGGCGGAGCTGCGGCACGACGAGGATGTAGGCGACGAGCGCCAGCGTGGAGAACAGGCTGACCAGGCTGGTCCCGATGCCGGCACCGGTGAGGCCCAGGTTCGGCGCGCCGAAATGGCCGAACATGAGCGCATAGACCAGCACCGCGTTCAGCGCGACGCCGAGGATCGCGACCACCAGGAAGATCCTGGTGTGGCCATAGGTCGCCATGAAGCCGCGCAGCGTGATGTAGATGTTCGCGAGCACGAAGCTGGGCGACATCGCCACCGCATAGGCGCCGGCGGCCGCTGCATTCTCCGGAGTCTGGCCGAACAGCAGCAGGAGCGGCTCGGACGCAATCAGGATCAGCGCCAACGGTATCGACACGGCCGTGGTCAGGATCAGGCTCTGGGGCAGCAAGTAGCCCACCTCGCCCGGCCGCCCCGCCCCGCGCGCCTGGGCCATCGGCCCGCCCGCTGCATAGGCGACGCCCATCGCGAAGACGAACAGCGTGACGTAGAGATTGAAGCCGAGCGAACCGGCGGCGAGCGTCTCCGGTCCGACCCAGCCCATCATCAGGACGTCGGTGGAGGTCTGCGCAATATGCGCGACCTGGGATCCGATGAGGGGCAATCCCAGCGCGAGAGTGGCTTTCGCCTCGGTGCGCCAGGCGCCCAAGGGGTTCTTTGCTTCGGTCATTGTCAGGGCCGGCGAACGGGCCGCCACCATAGCGGTGCGCAATGTCAGGTCAAGGCAGGTGCCGGGCTTGCCTTGAAGTCATACCGACCTACCGCTTGGCGCGACGCTCTGCCGAGACCAGCGTGTTCCGGAGCAGGCAGGCGATCGTCATCGGCCCGACGCCGCCCGGCACAGGCGTGATCGCGCCCGCGACTTTCGCCGCGGCATCGTAGTCGACATCGCCGACCAGTCGGTTCTTGCCGCCTTCCTCGATGCGGTTGATGCCGACGTCGATCACGGTGGCGCCCGGCTTGATCCAGTCCGCCTGCACCATGCGCGGCCGCCCGACCGCCGCGATCACGATATCGGCCCGCCGGCAGACCGCGGCGAGATCCTTGGTCCGCGAATGCGCCATGGTCACGGTGGCGTTGCGGCGGAGCAGAAGCTGCGAGACCGGCTTGCCGACCAGATTGGAGCGGCCGATCACCACGGCCTCGGCGCCTTCCAGCTTCACGCCGGCATCGTCGAGCAGATGCATGCAACCGAGTGGCGTGCAGGGCACGAAGCCGTCGAAACCGACCGCCAGCCTGCCGGCATTGATGACGTGAAAACCGTCGACGTCCTTGTCGGGATCGATCGTGTCGATCACACGGTCGGCATTGATGTGCTTGGGCACCGGAAGCTGGAAGAGGATTCCATCGACCCTGGGATCGTCATTGAGCCGGCGGACCAGCGCCAGGATCTCCGCCTCGGAGGTGTCGGCCGCAAGCTTGTGCTCGAACGAGAGCATGCCGGCGGCGACAGTCGATTTGCCCTTGTTGCGGACATAGACCTGGCTGGCCGGGTCCTCGCCGACGAGCACGACGGCCAGACCGGGCGCCCTGCCGTGAGCCTTGGCGTAGGCCGCGACCTTGGCCGCGGTGTCGGCGTTCAGACGATCCGCCACCGCCTTGCCGTCGATGATCCGCGCGGTCATTCGAGCACCTTCTTCAGCCGTTCCGCGATCGCGTCCGCGTCGCCTTCAATAAACAGGGTCTTGGTGCGATCGGTGAGACCACGGCGAATCTCGATGTCGCATTTCGGCACGTCGAGGGCGTCGGAGATCAGCTCGATCAGGGCCTGATTGGCCGCCCCGTCGGCAGGCGGCGCATTGACCCAGGCTTTCAGCCGCGGGGCGCCCGCGGCATCGGTCTCAGGCTTGCCAAGGCGCGTGCGGCTGGCGCGCGGCGTCAGATGGACGGTGAGATAAGCGCCGCCCTGGGCCGGCCTCAGAAGATGTACCAATTGACGAAGTCGCGGATGAAGTAGATCAGCAGGATGAGCAGGATCGGCGAGATGTCGATGCCGCCGAGATTGGGCAGAACCCGCCGGATCGGACGCAGCGCCGGCTCGGTGATGCGATCGAGGAAGTCGCCGACCACCGCGACGAAGCGGTTACGCGTGTTCACCACGTTGAACGCGACCAGCCAGCTCAGGATGACCCAGACGATCAAGCACCAGATGTAGAGCTCGATCACCGCGTTGAAGACGTTCTGAAACGGGTTGCCCATATTCGGCCGGATTCCATTAAAGGGCGCTTGAGCGACGACCCTACCGGGCGACAGAAAGTCGCGCAAGCCGATGGCGGGAACGGTCGTAGGTTCGGGGTGTTCCCTCCCTTACCTCTCTCACGTCCATCCGAGGAGATCCCCATGACCGCCGCCAAGGCGAAGACGTCCGGCCACGCGCCTTTCGAGCTGATGAAGCTGCCCTACGACGATACGGCGCTGCAGCCCGTGATCTCGGCGAACACCATCAGCTTCCATCACGGCAAGCACCACAAGACCTATGTCGACACGCTGAACAAGCTGGTCGAAGGGACCGAGTTCGCCGACAAGTCGCTCGAAGAGATCATCAAGGCGACGGCGAAGGCCCAGGACGCCGAGAAGAAGAAGATCTTCAACAACGCCGGCCAGGTCTGGAACCATGACTTCTTCTGGAACAGCCTCGATCCCAAGGGCGGCGGGAAGCCGACGGGCAAGCTCGCCCAGCTGATCGACTCCAGCTTCGGGAGCCATGACGAGTTCAAGAAGAAGCTGGTCGAGACCGGCGTCACCCAGTTCGGGTCCGGCTGGGCCTGGCTCGTCTTCGAGGGGGGCAAGCTCAGCCTGGAGAAGACCCCGAACGCCGAGAACATGCTGTCGAACAAGCCCGGGGCCAAGGCGCTGCTCACCATCGACGTTTGGGAGCACGCCTATTACCTTGATTGGCAGAACAAGCGGCCGGACTTCGTCGGGGCCGTGATCGACAAGCTTCTGAACTGGCGCTTCGCCGAGAAGAACCTCGGCTGACGCCGAGGAGGTCTCATGCGACGTACCCTCGCGGCGGCCCTCATGGCCGCCGCGCTCGTTTCGGCGCCCGCCTTCGTCTCACCCGCCGTGGCGGGCTTCCTCGGCGGTGAGGACCTGTACGGCCATTGCACCTCGGCGTCGATCGACGAGCGCTATATCTGCGCCAGCTACATCATGGGCGTCATAGACACGACCCAGCACCTCCTGGCGAAGACCGATCCGGGCCGCGCCTGCATCCCGAACGGGGCCTCCGCTCAGCAGACCGTCGAATCGATCATCGAGTACATCAGGAACGACAAGGACCGTCGGGACTCTCCCGCCGAGATCCTGGTCGGACACGCCCTGAAAACCGTCTACCCCTGCAAGAACTGAGATGGGCGATCTCGGACAGGCGGGCTCCGCCGCGCTTCAGCTCATCATCGAGGCCGATGCCCGGCTCTGGTCGGTCGTGGCGTTGAGCCTCCGCGTCAGCCTCGCTGCGACCGCGATCGCGGCCGCGATCGGTCTGCCGCTCGGCGCCCTGATCGCGCTCAAGGACTTCCCCGGCCGGCAGGTCGCGATCGTCGTTCTGAACGCCTGCATGGGGCTGCCGCCGGTCGTGGTCGGCCTCGTCGTCTACGTGATGCTCTCGCGCGCGGGCCCGCTCGGTCCGCTGGGCCTGCTGTTCACCCCTGGTGCCATGATCGTCGCCCAGACGTTGCTGATCCTGCCGATCGTCGCAGCCGTGTCGCGCCAGATCGTCGGGGATGCCTGGGGCGAGTATCGCGAGCAGCTGACCTCGCTCGGTGCGGGTCCCGTCCAGGCGGCGATCACGCTGATCTACGACTGCCGCTTCTCGCTGACGACCGCAGTGCTCGCCGGCTTCGGCCGCGCCGCCGCCGAGGTCGGCGCGGTCCTGGTCGTCGGCGGCAACATCGACGGCGTCACGCGGGTGATGACCACCTCGATCGCGCTGGAAACCAGCAAGGGCGACCTGCCGCAGGCGCTGGGGCTCGGGTTCGTGCTGATGGCGATCGTGCTGGCGGTCAATGCCGTGGCGCTGGCGCTCCGCAACACCGCCGCGAGGCAGGGCGCATGAGCGCCGAGAGCATCTTGCCGCTGGAACTGGCCGAAGTCGGATTCTCGGTCGGCGGCACGCGCATCCTCGATGGCATTACCGCGCGTTTCGAGAGAGGACCCGTCAGCGTGATCCTCGGCGCCAACGGCGCCGGCAAGAGTGTTCTCCTCCGCCTCTGCCATGGACTCCTGGCGCCAACCGGGGGCCGGATCCTCTGGCACGGCGGCTTCCGCGGCGATCCTCGGCGGCGTCAGGCCATGGTTTTCCAGCGGCCCGTGATGCTGCGCCGGTCAGCGCTCGCCAATGTCGCCTATGGCCTGGCGCTGGCGGGGGTCGGCCACGGCGAGAGGTCGGTGCGGGCGCGCACGATGCTGGAGAGGGTCGGCCTGCTGGCGCTGGCAGAACGCCCCGCCCGCCTGCTTTCGGGCGGCGAGCAGCAGCGGCTCGCGCTCGCACGGGCCTGGGTGCTGACGCCCGAGGTGCTGTTCCTCGACGAGCCGACCGCGAACCTCGACCCCTCCGCCACCCGCGCGGTCGAGACGATCGTCGCGGCGATCGCAGCCGAGGGAACCAAGGTGATCATGACCACCCACGATCTGGGCCAGGCGCGCCGGCTCGCCGACGAGATCCTGTTCCTTCACCGCGGCCGCCTGATCGAGCGAACGCCCAAAGCGGCGTTCTTCGCCGGACCCAACACATCCGAAGCCGCCGCCTTCCTCCGCGGCGACCTTCCCTGGGACTGAGGCTTCAGGCCCCCTGGATGGCGGGCATGCGGCCGCCCTCCGGATGGTGCTGGCGCCAGACCAGCCACCCGACGATCGCGACGTTCATGACGTTGAACAGCACGCCGGCAAGGAACGCGGGCCGGTAGTCGAGCACTGTGTCGAAGATGAATCCGCCGAGCCACGCGCCAGCGGCCATCCCGAGCGTGCCGAACAGGTAGATGGCACCCATCCGCCAACCGATTTCGGACAGCGGGAAGACCTCGCGGATCACCAGGGAATAGGCCGGCACGATGCCGCCGAAAGCGAGACCAAAGGCGATCGAGAGGAAGTAGAGCGGGATCATCCCGTCGACGAAGATGTAGAAGGCGAGTGCCACCGCCTGCGCCGCGCCGCCGTAGAGGATGGTCTTGAGGCCGCCGATGCGGTCCGAGAGGCGGCCCCAATAGAGACGGCTCAGGAACGCCGAGCCGAGCAGCAGCGACAGCATCTCGGCACCCCGCGCCGCCGAGATGCCGAGATCCGTGCAGTAGGCGACGATGTGGGTCATCGGCATCGCCATCGCGACGCAGCAGCCGACGATGGCGAAGCACAGCAGCAGCAAGACCAGGTTGCCGTTGAGGCCGAGGACGCGGTCGCCCTTCGCCGGTTCCTTGATCCCCGGCCGAGGTGCGGCGGCCGGCGGGCGATGGCGCAGCAGGAAGCACAGCGGGACCATCAATGCGATCGCCAGCAGGCCCCACCAGAACATCGTCTGGCGCCAGCCGAACTCGTCGACCGAGTAGCGCAGCACCGGCGGCCAAACCATGCCCCCGATGCTCTGTCCCGACCCGACGATGGCGACGGCGACGCCGCGCCGCTGGTCGAACCAGCGCGTGATGTTGGCCATCAACGGCGCGAAAGTGGTGGCGTTGCCGAGGAAGCCGAACAGCAAGCCGTGGGCGAGATAGAGCTGGCCCATCCCTTCCGAATAGCTGGCGACGATCGCACCGGTGCCGATCATGGTCGAGCCGATCAGCACGATCTTGGCGACGCCGATCTTGTCCGCGTACCAGCCCATCAGGATGCCGCCGAGGCCCGCGCCGATATAGGTCATGGCGCTGGCGAAAGACGGGATCGAGCGCGGCCAGTCGAACTCGGCGGCGATCGGCTTGAGCGCGACCACGGTGATGTAGGGGCCGCCGAAGCCGATGCCCATCAGCAGCATGGAGACGACCGCGATCCGCCAGCCGAGCGGCGTCTCGATCGAAGGCGCAGGATTGGTCACTTAAAGGATCCGGGAGGGCTAGGCGTGAACGGGGCCGCCATGGTGCCACAGCGGCCCATTGCGGTCACCGCCTTCGGCCGACCAGGAGTGCCGTCGCAGCGAGCGCCAGCAGCGCCACGACCAAGCCCAGCGGTTGCTCGACACGAAGCTTTCGCGATGACCGGGATCGCCGCCCGCCGGCGGAGATCCGCTGCCGGACTACCGCGTCGGCGACCAGGTCGCGTTCGCGTCCTGGGGATAGATCGGCCGCGGCGCGCGCTTGAGCACCAGGCCCTTCATGCTGCCCTGGGTCGGGCCGGGGGTGTCAGCCATCACGATGCGGTCGGCGATCGGGCCGTAGGCGACGCGGAAATGCGACGGCGACTTGACGAAGACGAGGCAGGCCTCGGCGGGGTCGAGTCCGACCGACTGGTACATGCCGGTGTCCCACTCCATCGCCGGATGGGAGCGCACGGCGATGCGGATCGATCCCACCGCGAGCACGGCCGAAAGACCGTTGTCGAGACGCATGCCCTTGGCGCCCTTGTCGCGCATCCGGTAGACACCTTCGGACAGCGTCACCACGCGCGCCGCCACCTCGACCGGCTTGCCGTCGGCGGTCGAGATCTTGTGGCCGAGCCTGAACTTGGCCGTGGCGCCGATGCCGGCGGCGGCGGCTTCCTTCGCCGTCTCGCCGTCGCAGAGAGAGAGGTAGATCGGCCGCTCGGATTTCTTGTCCGCGCCGTACTCCAACAATCCCTTCAGCACCGAGGCCGAATCCGCCGCCGAGCCGCCGGTCGGCGCATCGCCGGCATCGCCGACCACTGTCAGCCCGGGCGAACGAATGCCCAGATCGATCGCCTCCTTCAGCGATACCAGGTCGGAGTCGAACTGGTCGCGCCGGTCCCACACCATCTGCGCCAGCTCGTTGGCGGCGGCATCGGCCGCCTTCTGGTCGCCGTCGCCGCAGACGAGGACCGAGAAACCGAGATCGGGAAGATCGAGCCAGGGCTGCACCGGGAACAGCGAGGCGTGCAGCACGCGGCCCTCGGCCTCCATCTGGCGCGCGCGCTCTACCACTGGCCTCAGCGGCCCGTCGGTGGTGCGCGTCACCATCGGGCTCGCGATCAGCGGCAGCTTGACCAGCGACATCACCGGCTTCCGCTTGCCCGCCAGCTTGTCGAGCATCAGGTTGGCGAGCCGCTCGCCGGTCTCGAACATGTCGATATGCGGGTACTCCTTGTACCCGATGACGAAGGTGTTCGGCTGCAGGTTCCGCCTGGTGACCAGCGCGTGCAGGTCGAAGCTGACGCCGATCGGGACGTCGGGCCCGACCAGCTTCCGCACGCGTTCGATGATCGCGCCGTCGGCGTCGTCCTCGTGCTCGGCGGCCATGGCGCCGTGGAGCGCCAGCAGAACCGCATCGACCTTGCCCGCGGCCTTGAGCCGGTCCAGCAGCTCGCCGACCAGCGTCTCGAACGCCTCCTTGGTCACGGTGCCGGACGCCAGCGCGCTGGCGGCGATCAGCGGCACCACCTGGACGTTCGAGCTGCGCAGTACCGAGAGGATGCCCGGGATTTCCATGCGCTCGTTGCCGAACCCGGTCAGCACCTCGTCGCCCTTGTGCACGTAGTAGCGCTGGAAGGTCTCGAGCGTGGTCGGGATCGGCGAGAACGTATTGGTTTCCTGCAGGATCTGGCCGACGGCGATGCGCATGGGACGAACTTTCGTTGGGTGGGATCTCATGGTGGTCAGGAGGGCGCTCTTGCGGCAAGCTCCTTCGCCTTCTGGAGGAAGCTTAAAGAATGAACGCGATCGAGGCGATTGACGACCTGGCCCTGGACGGAACCACCAAGGGCGTGCCCCTCGCCGAAGGGACCATCCGGCTCGGCGACATCGGCACCAAGGGCTGGAACGTCGTGAAGGGCGACATCGCGCTGCCGGCGATGACGCTGCGCGACTCGGCGGTCGCCAACAACCTGGCGCTCATGCGCGACATCGCCGCGAACAACGGCGTCTCACTCGCCCCGCATGCCAAGACCACCGGCGCGCCGCAGCTCTACGCCAAGATGCTGAAGGACGGAGGCGTCTGGGGCTTCACCGCCGCGACCGTGCAGCAGGCACTCCTCGCCGCCCGCACCGGTGCCAAGAACGTGCTGCTGGCGAACCAGCTGGCCGCCCCGGCCAACGTCGCCCACTTCGTCGGGCTGATGAAGGCGTTTCCCCAGACGAAATTCATGTGCCTGGTCGATTCGGCCGACGGCGCTCAGCTCCTCGCCAAATGGGCGAAGCCGCACCTGAACGGGCAGAAGCTTTCGGTCCTGATCGAGATGGGCCCGGTCGGCGGCCGCGCCGGCGCCCGCACCCTCGACCAGGCGAAGGCGGTGATCTCGGCGATCGGATCGGTTCCGGAGCTGCAGCTCGTCGGCGTCGAGGCCTATGAAGGCGGCGTCAAGGCGCCGACGCCGGAGGAGGTCTGGGCCGGCATCGACAAGCTCCTCGACCTGATGCTCGCGGTCTTCGACCACGGCCGGCAGGCGGGTGCCTTCGCCAAGGGCGAGGAGGTGATCCTCTCCGCCGGCAGCTCGACCTCGTTCGACCAGGTGATCCGCCGCTTCGGCCATCTCTCGAAGGACAAGGGCGTACGCATCGTCACGCGCGGCGGTGCGTTCCTGGCGCTCGACCACGGCTTCTACAAGCGTCGCGCCCTCGACATGGACAAGCGCGGTGCGCTCGACCTGCCCGGTGGCAAGAAAGGCTCTGCCAGCGGCTTCAAGCCGGGCCTCGAGCTCTGGGCCGCGGTGCAGTCCCTGCCCGATCCGCAGGTGGCGATCATGGGCATGGGCATGCGCGACCTGCCCTACGACATCGAGCTGCCGATCCCGCTGCAGCGTTTCCGCGACGGCAAGCTGGTCGAGGATCTCGGTCCGAACTGGAAGATGACGAAGTCGAACGACCAGCACTGCTACGTCGAGTACCCGACGGGCGCCGACATCAAGATCGGCGACATCATCTCCTTCGGCATCTCGCACACCTCGACCGCCTTCGACAAATGGGACGTGGTGTGGCGCATCGCCGACGACTTCAAGGTCACCGGCGCGCTGAAGACGTTCTTCTAGGAGGCGATCGATGGGGGAGCATGCCTTCGGCCAGCCGCTGACACGGCTCGAGGACGATGCGCTTCTCCGCGGCGCCGGGCGGTTCACCGACGACGTCCGCCTCGCCAACGAGGCGCGAGCGATGGTGCTGCGCTCGCCGCATGCCCATGCCCGCATCCGGTCGATCGACACCGCCGCCGCCCGCAAGCTGCCGGGCGTTCTGGCGATCCTGACCGGCGCGGACATTGGGGTCGACGGGCCGGGCCCGGTGCTGTCCGAGGTCGCTCTGCCGACCTTCCCGAAGACACGGCCGGCGCCCGGGCCTGCGGTGAAGCCGGAACTCCCGGTGCTGGCGCAGGGCACCGTCCGCTTCGTCGGTGAGCCGGTGGCCTTCATCGTCGCCGAGGACGAGAACCTTGCCCGCGATGCCGCCGAAGCGATCGAGATCGACTACGACATCCTGCCGGCGGTCATCGACATGACCAGGGCGGTCTCGGGCGACAAGCCGATCTGGCCCGAGGCACCGAACAACGTCGCATTCACCTGGAATGGCGGCGACCCCGAACGGACGGCGGCAGCCTTCGCCAAGGCGGCACATGTCTCGCGCATCACCGTCGTCAACAACCGCGTCTCCGGCGCCTCGGTCGAGACGCGCGTGGCGCTCGGCGTCTATGACGGCCGCTATACGCTGACCACCGGCACGCAGATGCCACACGGCATCAAGGCGACGCTCGCCCGCATGCTGAAGGTGGATCCCAAGCAGATCCGCGTGATCTCGGAGGATGTCGGCGGCAGCTTCGGCCTCAAGAACGCGCTCTATGCCGAGCACGCGCTGGTGCTGTGGGCGGCGAGGCGCGTCGGCCGGCCGGTGCGCTGGGTCTCCGATCGCGCCGAGGCGTTCTCTTCCGATTACGCCGCGCGCGACAACCTGACCACCGTCGAGCTGGCGATGGACGCCGAGGGCCGCTTCCTCGGCCTTCGCGTCGAGACGCTGGCCGCTCTCGGCGCCTACATCTCGCCGAAGGGGCTCAACTCGCCGGTCAACAACTCGCCGGCCTATGCCGGCGTCTATCGCACGCCGGCGATCCATGTGCGCGTGCGCGGCGTCTTCACCAATACCGCCTCCACCGACGTCTATCGCGGCGCCGGCCGGCCGGAAGCGCTCTATGCGCTGGAGCGCGCGGTCGATGCAGCGGCGCGCGAGACCGGCCGCGATCCTGTGGCCCTCCGGAAGCTCAACCTGATCCAGCCGGCCGACCTGCCGCTGGCGACGCCACTAGGTCTCCTCTACGACTCCGGCAACTTCGAGCAGATCCTCGACCGCGCGCTCGCCGAGGCGAGGCATAAGCAGTACCCGGCACGCCGCGACGACAGCGCCGTCCGTGGCAAGCTGCGCGGCTTCGGCTTCGCCCACCTCTGCGAGCGCGTCGCCGGCGGCTGGAGCGAGGGCGCCGAGCTTCGCATCGAAGACGGCAAGGCGACCGTCTATGCCGGCACCATGGGCAACGGCCAGGGCCATCACACTTTCTATGCGCATCTGGTCGCGGTGCATCTCGGCCTCAAGCCGGAAGACATCGGCTTCGTCCAGGGCGACACCGACAAGATCGCGGACGGGCACGGCACCGGCGGCTCGGCCTCGCTCGTGCTCGGCGGCTCGGCGCTGCATGGCGCGATGGAAGAGGTGATCAAGAAGGTGAAGCCGACCGCCGCCGAGCGGCTGGAAGCGGCCGAAGTCGATATCGAGTTCGACGACGGCGCCTATGTCGTCGCCGGCACCGATCGCCGCCTTCCCTTCGCCGACCTGGTCAAGGACGTGAAGGTCAGCGGCTATCATCATTTCAAGCCGACCAACCACACCTATCCGAACGGCTGCCACGTCGCCGAGGTCGAGATCGATCCGGAAACCGGCGAGATCGAGATCCAGCGCTACCTCGTCGTCCACGACTTCGGCGTGATCCTGAATCCCCTGCTGCTGAAAGGCCAGATCGACGGCGGCATCGCCCAGGGCCTCGGCCAGGCGTTGATGGAGCAGATCGTCTACGGCAAGGACGGGCAGCTTCTGACCGGCAGCCTGATGGACTACACCCTGCCGAGGGCTGCCGACTTTCCGCCGATCGACTTCGTCTCCTGCCCGACCCCGGCGCCGACCAACCCCTGGGGCGTGAAGGGCTGCGGCGAGGCCGGCTGCGCCGCCGCCCCGCCCGCCGTCGTCAATGCGGTGATCGACGCCCTCCAGCCCTACGGGGTCCGCCACATCGACATGCCGCTCACGCCGGAAAAGATCTGGCGCGCGATGCAGGGCACGAAGGCTTAGGCGAGCCCCCTCTCCCGCGTCGTACGCGGGGGGAGGGTTGGGGTGGGGGCGAGCGAAGCGAGGACTTTCTTCTCGCCATCATCCATCCACGACCTCGCTACGCTCGCCCCCACCCTGCCCTCCCCCGCTTCGCGGGAGAGGGTTCTACGAGCAGATCAGCCGACGATGTTCCTAGGCTTGCCGGCGACGAAGGCCTCGACGTTGTCGATCAGCTGATTGCAGAGCGAGGTGATCGCCTCGTGGCTGGCCCAGGCGGTATGCGGGGTCAGGATGAAGTTCGGCATGTCGAGCAGCTTCATCAGCGTCGAATCCTTCGGCGGCGGCTCGGGCGAGGTCACGTCGACGCCGGCGCCGGCGATCAGCTTCTCGCGGAGCGCGGTCGCGAGGTCCTCCTCGTTGATGAGACCGCCACGGGCCGTATTCACGATCACCATGTTGCGCTTCATCCGCTTGAACTCAGGGAGAGCGATCATGTTGCGGGTCTGTGGCGTCAGCGGCGAGTGCAGCGTGATCACGTCCGAGGTCTCGATGACCTCGTCCCAGGGCGTGTAGAGCGGACCCAGTCCCTGCACGCCCTTGTGGGCCGCGAACATCACCTGCATGCCGAAGGCGCGCGCGATGTTGGCGACGCCCTGGCCGATCACGCCTTCGCCGATGATGCCGAGGCGCTGGCCGTGCAGGTCGTTGATCGGATGATTGAAGAAGCAGAACTGCGCCGCCTTCTGCCACTCGCCGTTGACGACGTCCTGGCGGTAGCCGATCAGGCCGCGCCGGAGAGCCAGGATCAGCGTGAAGGCGTGCTCCGGCACCGTGTGCAGCGCGTATCCCCGGATGTTGGAGACGACGATGCCGCGCTCCTTGCAGGCCGCGATGTCGATGTTGTCAGTGCCGGTCGCCGCGACCGCGATCAGCTTCAGCTTCGGCAGCGCCTCGATCGCCGGGCGCTGGAACTTCACCTTGTTGACGAGGGCGATGTCCGCGTCCTTGAGCCGCTCGACCAGCTGCTCCGGCGTGGTCCGGTCGTAGTCCTTCCAGGTGTGCGGGAACGACGGCTTGCGGATGACGACGTCGGGCGCGACGGTGTCGCGCTCGAGAAAGACGATGTTCTTGGACACGTTTCCCCCGGAAGGTTCGATTCTTTTTAAGCGAAACCGGCAATGCGGTTGAAGCGAGACCAGGCGCGGCGATAGGGCGCCGCGGTCGGCTTGGCCTGGCATTCCATCGCCGGCACGCTCTCGGCCCAGCGGGCTTCGGCGGCGTCCGCCTCCTGCCAGCAGGCCTCGACCGCCTCGCGACGGGTATCCGCATCGGCGCCGGTCACCTTGGCGATGCGCCTGGCGAAGTCCTTCTCCAGCGCGTCGCGCTCGCCTGAGATCGCGGCCGAGCGCGCCTCGAAGTCGTCGATGATGGAGCGGTGGAGCTGCTCGTGCTTCCACCAGCGCGTCTTCGGATCGAACTTGCCGGTCGGCTGCTTCTCCTTCACCGGCAATCCCAGATCGACGAAGACCGGCTTGAAGATCGAGAGACAGGGTGCCGCCGAGCCCGTCACCCAGTGCACCGGCTGCTTGCCCTTCTTCAGCCAGCTCGCCATGGCGCCGGTGGTCTGGCCACCATTGTTGCCCCAGGCGGCATGCATGCAGATCGCCTTCATCGTCGTCTGGTCGGGATGCCAGCCGCGCTCCTCGGGCCCATGGTCGCGCAGTGCCGCCATCACCGAATGCACGTCGAGGCGGCCGCGGCGGTTGCCGAGCACCGAGGTGGAGCGGGCGCAGCGCTCCTTGCCCTGGCTCAGCTTGTCGCGGCGCGGATTGGTCATCGTGCTGGCGACCCCCTTGTTGCCGACCTTGGCTTTGAAGCCGTCGCTGATCTTGTCGTAGTCCTTCTCGATCGACAGCGCGTTCGAGATCGTGCGCACGCCGTCGACATGCTCGGCGACCCAGTCCTTGCCGATCGTCTCCAGCACCCAGGCTCCGGTCTGGTCGGCGATGATGAAGGAATTGTGGTAGGTGCGCTGCTTCAGGTGGCCGCAATTGCCGCTCTGGCCGTGCTTGGCAAGCAGCCGCGTGATCACGTCGAGCGCCTCCTCGGCGGTGGCGCCGCGCTCGAGACCGAGGCGGAGATAGTCCATGCCGATCACGCCCGGCTTCGGCGACGGCATCCGCTTGCCGTAGACCGCCTCGTTGCCGATCACCACGCCGTGCTCGTTGGCGCCGATCTCGGCCCCCCAGATCCAGAACGGCTTGGAGAGCAGCACGGCATGCGTCTCAAGCGCCTGGTCGATCTCGACATGGGTCAGCTTGACCTTGGCGCCCTTGCGATGGGTCTTTGCCGGCAGTGCGTCGAGGAACTGCGCCTCGTTCCGCTCGCGGTCGCTGTTCTTGCCGAAAAGCACCGCGCCGTCATTCGACTGGCCGCCCGCGGCCACCATGGTATCGCACATTGTCGGGACCTCCCCCTGCGAAGCGAGGTTCGAGCCTAGCGAGAGCCGGAGGCCGAAGGCAACCGGCTCCTGCGACGGAATGAATGGCCGCCCGTCTCGCGCGGCCGACCGTTCTCGTCGATCGCCTCGAAGGCGAACCGCTCCGGCGACACGCTGCAGGTGACGAAGTGGCGGAATTCGCCACTGCCCATCACGCCGTCGGGCCCGTACTCGGTGCCCGCCCCGCCGCTGCAGAGCTGCACGATATCGTCATGGACCTGGAAATCGAAGGCGATGATGTGACTGCAGAGATAGGCCAGGACACCGGCCTCGCGGAACAGCTGCCAGGCCCGTGCGCGCTGGTCCGCCGGGAAGACCCATTTGGGGACTTCCTCGTAGCCATTGATTGGATGGAACGGGTAATGACCCGCAACGAGGCGGATCGGCGCCGAGAGGCTTCGCAGTGCCTCCGCGAGCCACTCCATGTCGACCGCGGCGAAACCCCGGTTGGCGAGGTCGCAGGTCGAGATCACGACGATTTGGGCCTCGCCGAGGTCGACGACGTAGTTGAGCCCCTTCCTCTGCCGCGCTCCGGGTGGAAACGGCATGCGCGCCTCGCAGAGACTGGCACTGATCGGCGTATTGGCGTCGTGATTGCCGGCGAGGTGCAGCACCCGCGGGTAGCGTTCGTCGAGCGGCCTAAACTCGTTGTCGAGAAAATGGCTCCACTGCGCGTGAAGCCTGGCTTCGTCGTCGGTGTAGCCCTCGACGTGATCGCCGAGATAAAGGAGCGCGTCCGCCGGCGCGTTCCGTTCGAGAATGCGCGAGACGATCCGCGCCAGGTTGGCTTCGAACTTCCGGCCGGGAACGCCCGAGCAGGAATCGCCGAGAAGGGTCAGCGCCAGCGCCAAGCTAGCGCTTCGCCTTCGCCTGGTTGCGGATCTCGCTGAGCGAGGCCCGGATGGTCAGCGCTTCCGGGTGCAGCTTGAGTTCGATCACCGCGAGCTTTCGCGAGGCGCGGGCACGCTCGAAAGCCGGCTTGAACTCCTCGGTCCTCGTCACCGTCTCGCCGATGCCGCCATAGGCGCGCCCGATCGCGGCGAAGTCCGGGTTGATCAGGTCGGTGCCGGAGACGCGTTCCGGGTATTCGCGCTCCTGATGCATGCGGATCGTGCCGTACATGCCGTTGTTGACGACGATGACGATCGGCGCGGCGCCGGCCTGCTGGGCGGTTCCCAGCTCCTGCAGGGTCATCTGGATGTCGCCGTCGCCAGCGATGCAGATCACATCGCGGTTCGGGTAGCGGATCTTGGCGGCGACCGCCGCCGGCAGCCCGTAGCCCATCGAACCCGAGGTCGGCGCCAGCTCGGTGCCGAGCTTGCGGTAGCGGTGGAAGCGGTGGAGCCAGGTTGCGAAATTGCCGGCGCCGTTCGTATAGATCGTGTCATCCGGCAGCGTCTCGTCGAGCCAGGAAACGATCTCGGCCATCTGCACGTCGCCCGGGCATTTCACCGGCTTGGTGTAGGCGAGATAGTCGGCATGGGCCTGGTCGGCGGCACCGGCCCAGGCGGACGCATCCACCGGCTCCATCCGCGCAAGCGCCGCGGCGAAGGCCTTCACTCCGGCATTGATCGCGAGCCTCGGCGTGTAGACGCGGCCCAGCTCCTCCGGATCCGGATGGACATGGATCATCGGCTGGCTCGGTGTCGGAATGCCGAAAAGCGTATAGCCGCCGGTGGTCATCTCGCCGAGGCGCGCGCCGACCACGATCAGCAGGTCGGCCGCCTTGATGCGTTCGGCCAGCTTCGGGTTCGGGCCGATGCCGACGTCGCCCGCGTAGTTCGGATGAAGGTTGTCGAAACGGTCGGCGCGGCGGAACGAGGTGCCGATCGGCAGCCTGTTCTTCTCGGCGAAGGTTTTGACGTTGGCACAGGCCGCCTCGTCCCAGACCGAGCCGCCGAGGATGACGAAGGGCTTCTTAGCCTTGGCCAGCATCGAGCGGACCTCGGCCATCGCGTCGGGTCCCGGATGCGGCTCGGTCGCGCGATAGGGCTCGGAGTCCGCGACCGTTGCGGTCGCCGTCAGCATATCCTCGGGCAGCGCCAGCACCACTGGGCCGGGCCTGCCGGACGTGGCGGTATGGAAGGCGCGGCTCAGATATTCCGGGATGCGCGCCGGATCGTCGATCTGCGCCACCCACTTCGCCATCTGGCCGTACATGCGGCGATAGTCGATCTCCTGGAACGCCTCGCGCTCGATCGCGTCCAGGCCGACCTGGCCAATGAACAGGATCATCGGCGTCGAGTCCTGGAACCCGACATGCACGCCGGAGGAGGCGTTGGTGGCACCGGGCCCGCGCGTGACCATGCAGATGCCGGGCTTGCCGGTCATCTTGCCGTAGGCCTCGGCCATCATCGCCGCCCCGCCTTCCTGGCGGCAGATCACGAACTTGATCGAGTTCGCGTCGTGAAGCGCGTCCAGCACCGAGAGGTAGCTTTCGCCCGGCACGCCGAAGGCGGTGTCGACGCCATGGATCTTCAACTGATCGACCAGGATCTGGCCGCCGGTCCGTTCCTTGAGCGCGCTCATGTAGGGCAAATCCGTCCGAGAGAGGGTTGTCGGATATACCAGCCCGTCAGGCCGGTTGCGAGCGGGCGCGGACCCGCTCGCGGTGCCAGATGTAGATGCCGCTGGCGACCACCACGCCGCCGCCGACATAGGTCCAGAGATCGGGGATGTGGTGGAACACCAGCCACCCGAGGATCGTCGACCAGATCATCTGGCTGTAGCTGAACGGCGCCAGGGTCGAGGCCGGCGCGTAGGAGAAGGCCCGGATCATGACGGTCAGCGCGATCAGGTTCCATCCGGCGATCGCCGCCATCATCGCCCAGGCGGTCCACGAGGCCGAGCCCCAGAACGGGATCACCATCAGCGACGAGGCGATGAGGCCGACGATGCTCGTGTAGACCAGTGTGGTCAGCGGATGGTCGTGGCCGGTGCGGCGGGTCAGGATCAGGCTGATCGCCCAGAGGAAGGCCGAGAGCATCGGCAGCAGCGACCAGGGTGAGAAATGCGCACCCGGCCGGATCACGATCAGAACGCCGAAGAATCCCACCAGCACCGCCGACCAGCGCCTTATGCCGACCTTCTCGCCGAGGAAGAACATCGAAAGCGCCGTCACGAACAGCGGCGAGGCGAAGCCGATGGTGATCGCGAAGGCGAGGTCGAGGTGGGCGAGCGAGATGGTAAAGCAGGTGCCCGACATCAGCATCGCCGCCGAACGGCCGACATGGGCGACCTTGTGGCTGGTCGTGAACGCCCGGCCGATGCCGTGCCAGATCACCACAGGCGTCAGGTAGATGAAGTAGAAGATGTAGCGCGACCAGACGATCTGGACCGGGTGCACCTCGTCGGTCAGGTACTTCGCCGTCGTGTCGGTGATCATGTACATCGCCATCGCCGTCAGCATCAGGGCGATGCCGGTCAGCGGGCGGTCGGGCCGGGTTTCCGGGGGAGTGGTCATTGCGGCGGGGCTTTCTAGCACCACCGGCGGGAAATGGCCGCCGGAACGGCGATTTCCGGGCCAACTGCGGCATTTCCGGCGTTGACAGCCTATGCTGCGGCGCCGCAAATGTGCCTCCCGCCGCCGGATCCCCTGCGGCTAACCGCGTCTTACTGAAAGGACTTTCCGATGTCGTCGCCCAATGTCGCGGTGGTTGGAGCCACCGGCGCCGTGGGGGTCGAGTTCCTCCAGTGCCTGGAGGCGCGCAACTTCCCCATGTCTGAACTCCGTCTGCTTGCCTCGGCCCGGTCCAAAGGCAAAAAGATGAAGTTCAAGGGCACCGACATCGTCATCCAGGAGCTGACCCCGGAGAGCTTCAAGGGCATCGACATCGCGCTCTTCTCGGCCGGCGGTTCGATCAGCCGCGAGCTGTGCCCGGTCGCCGCCAAGGCGGGCGCGATCGCGGTCGACAACTCCTCGGCCTTCCGGATGGACCCGAACGTGCCGCTGGTGATCCCGGAGATCAACCCGGACGCGATCGCCAAGCATAAGGGCATCATCGCCAACCCGAACTGCTCGACCATCATCGCCATCACGCCGCTCTGGCCGATCCACAAGAAGAACCGGATCAAGCGCCTGATCGCGTCGACCTACCAGGCGGCGTCGGGCGCCGGCGCGGCGGCGATGGAAGAACTCCGCGCCTCGACCGAGGCCTACATCAAGGGGCAGGAGTACAAGAACACGGTCCTCCCGCATCCCTACGCTTTCAACCTCTTCAGCCACAACTCCAAGATCGACCCGTCCAACGGGTACAACGAGGAGGAAATGAAGATGGTGAAGGAGACGCGGAAGATCTTCGGCGACGACGACATCCGCATCTCGGCCACCTGCGTGCGCGTGCCGGTGCTCCGTGCCCATTGCGAGGCGCTGACCATCGAGTGCGAGCGGCCGATCACGCCGAAGGACATCCACGAGATTCTCGCGGACGCCCCGGGCGTGAAGATCGTCGACGACCCGGTGAAGAACTACTTCCCGATGCCGAAGGACGCATCCGGCCAGGGCGACATCCTGGTCGGCCGCATCCGCCAGGACATCAGCGACCCGACAGGTCACTCGATCAACATGTTCGTGGCCGGCGACCAGCTCCTCAAAGGGGCTGCGCTGAACGCCGTCCAGATCGCCGAGAAGCTGGTCTGATTAGCTCTCGCCCCCCCTCTCCCATGCGTAGCATGGGGGAGGGACGGGTTGGGTGCGAGCGAAGCGAGAAACGACTACTGCAGAACTCGGTGCGGACGACCTCGCGATGCTGCGCATCGCTCGCCCCCACCCTGCCCTCCTCCGCTTCGCGGGAGAGGGTTCTCAATTAGGCGTGGCCGGCCTCGCCGGAGAGAAGCGCGAGATCGATGCCGATCTTGCTGATCGCCCGAGTCCACTTGGTGTCGAGTTCGTCATCGAAGACGATCGAGAGATCGGCCGGCGCATGCAGCCAGCCGTTCGCCTGGATCTCGCCGTCGAGCTGCCCCGGCGCCCAGCCGGCATAGCCGAGCGCCAGCAGCGCCTGCTTCGGCCCGCCGCCTTCGGCGATCGCCTTCAAGATGTCGATGGTCGCGGTCACGGCATAGCCCGGCTTCACCTTGACCGTGCTTTCCTGCTCGTACTCGTCCGTGTGCAGCACGAAGCCGCGGCCCATCTCCACCGGCCCACCGAAATGCACGCGACGATCTATCGCGCCGTCCTTGGGAATGCCGAGCTGACGGAGAAGCTGCGGGAAGGTCAGCGAGCCGACGGACTTGTTGATGACCAGGCCCATCGCCCCTTCGGCGTTGTGCACGCACATGTAGATGACGGTGCGCTCGAAGCGCGGGTCGCGCATGTTGGGCATGGCGACGAGAAGCTGACCGGCCAGATAGCCTTCCTGCTTGGCGCTCTTGAGGGGGGTCGCGTCGGAAACGAACTCGGCGTCGCTCAGCAGTTCCTTGTCGGCGGCGCGCGGTTGGGACGGCGACTTCTTCTCCGGTTTCGATCGCTCCGGTTTCCCGCTCCCTTCCTTGCTGCGCGCCATTTTGCTCACCTTATCCGCTGGGCCGGGCACGTGAATGTGACGCTTCGCGACTCGGCTGAAGCGACTATATAGGACTTATGCTCCTGGGCAAAATCGCTCGACCGCTTGTGATCGCATTGGGGTTGCTGACATTTCCGCAACTTCCGAATGCGTCCGAGTCGAATCCGCTGCCGGGCGACCTCGGCACCGCGGAACTCGTGAGCGCGGTCGAAGCGACGGGCACGCTTGAGCGCATACCGCTCGGTCTTCGCATCACGTTGCCGGAAGGGTGGAAGACCTACTGGCGTTCGCCGGGCGATGCCGGACTTCCCGCGCGCATCGACTGGAGCGGTTCGACCAACCTCGCCGATGCGGAGATCCGCTGGCCTATCCCGGAGCGTTTCAGTCTCTTCGGTCTCGAGACCTTCGGCTACGAGCACGAGGTCGTGCTGCCGATCACCGCTCGGCCGTCGAAGCCCGGCGACGCGCTCAGGCTCGATGCCAGCGTCGACTATCTCGTCTGCAAGGAGATCTGCGTTCCGATCACGACGGCGCTCAAGCTGGATCTTCCGGCCGGTCCGGCGCGGCCGAGCGAAGCGGCGCACCTGATCGACCGTTTCAGCGTCCGCGTCCCCTCGCCCGCGACCGCCGCGGGACTCGCCGTCGAGGAAGCTGTCGCCGCCGGCACCGCCAAGTCACCGCGACTGATCGTCACCGCACGATCCGATGCGCCCTTCGTCCAGCCGGACCTGCTGGTCGAAGGACCGGCCGGTCTCGCCTTCGGCAAGCCGCGGATGGAACCGCGTGAAGGCGGGCGCGTACTGCGTTTCGTCGTGCCGGCCATCCCGGGGCCGGAAACGGTTCTGGCCGGTGCGCCGCTCACGCTAACGGTCACCGACGGCAATCGCGCGGTCGAAGCGCAGGTCACGCCGTCTCAGGGGACCGAGGGTACCGGCGACGGGCTGGCGATCACGCTGCTGACCGCCCTGATCGGGGGCTTCATTCTCAACTTCATGCCGTGCGTTCTGCCGGTCCTCTCTATCAAGCTGCTCGGCATCGTCGGATATGGCGGCGCCGAGCGTGCCGTGACGCGACGTGCCTTTCTCGCGACGTCCGCCGGCATCCTCTCTTCCTTCGCCGTGCTGGCGTCGGGCGCGGTCGCTCTCAAGGCGGCCGGCATGACCGTCGGCTGGGGCATGCAGTTCCAGGAGCCCCTGTTCCTCGTCTTCATGATCGTCGTGGTGACTCTGTTCGCCGCCAATCTGTGGGGACTGTTCGAGGTCGTGCTGCCTTGGCGGCTCGCCGGCGCGCTGGGCCGTGTGGATTCGCCGGGCCTCGCCGGCCACTTCCTGACGGGCGCTCTCGCGACGCTGCTGGCGACCCCCTGCTCGGCTCCCTTCCTCGGCACCGCCGTCGCCTATGCCCTCTCGCGCGGCGGCGGCGAGATCTACGCGATCTTCCTCGCCCTCGGCTCGGGCCTGGCGCTCCCCTATCTCGCAGTCGCGGGCTTCCCCGGTCTGGCCACCCGCCTGCCTCGCCCTGGCGCATGGATGGCGACCTTGCGGCGCGTCCTCGCCCTGGCGCTCGGCATGACGGCGTTCTGGCTCGTCTGGGTGCTCGCCTCCTCCAGCGGGCGGCCCGTCGCGATCGGCGTCGGGGCGCTGATGATCGCGTCGCTCGCGGCCCTGGCGCTTCTGCCCCGCGCGCGCGTCGCGGTCATCGGCCTCGTCGCCGTCACCTTCCTGCTGCCCGCGGCGCTCGGCACCGCCGTCGAGACGACGACCGACACGACTCTCTGGCGACCTTTCGACCGGCAGGCGATCCCGCAACTCGTCGCCGAGGGGAAGACCGTCGTGGTCGACGTGACCGCCGACTGGTGCGTCACCTGCCAGGTGAACAAGCGCGTGGTGATCGCCGACGACACCGTCGCGGCCAAGCTCCGGGCGCCGGACGTCGTGGCGCTCAAGGCCGACTGGACCCGGCCGGACCCCGACATCGCCGACTACCTCGCCAGCCACGGCCGCTATGGCATCCCGTTCAATGTCGTCTACGGACCTGGCAGTCCCGATGGGATCGTGCTGCCCGAGCTGCTGACGACGACCGCGATGCTGCAGGCGCTGGAGATCGCAAAGAAGCGCTAGGCTTCGACTTTAAGCTGGTCGTCTTCGCGCAGGTAGCCGAACAGCAGGTGATCCTGCCACTCGCCGTTGATGCGGAGATAGCGACGCGCCACGCCTTCTTCCTTGAAGCCGCAGCGGAGCAGCACGGCGCGGCTGGCCGCGTTGTGCGGCAGGCACGCCGCTTCCATCCGGTGCAGGCCGACATGCTCGAACCCGAAGGTGATGGCGCAGCGTACGGCCTCGGTCATGTAGCCGCGCCGCTCGTAGGGCTTGCCGATCCAGTATCCCAGGCTGGCCATCTGTGCCACGCCACGGCGGACATTGTTCAGGTTGATGCCGCCGATCAGCGCGTCGTCTGAGCGGCGGAAGATGAAGAAGCAGTAGGCGGTGTCACGTTCCCACTCCTCCGACTGACGATCGAGGCGGCGGCGGAACGCGGTGCGGGTCAGCGCGTCCGAGGGCCACGTCGGCTCCCACGGCACCAGGAACTCGCGGCTCAAAGTCCTGACTTCGGCCCAGAGCCGCCAGTCCCGTCGGATCGGCGGACGCAGATAGATTCGCGGCCCTTCGACCCTCGGCTCGTCGCGTTCGAGAAGAAAGAAGGCCACCCGGCGCTCCCTTAAGCCGCGAACCGGCCGGAGAGACGGTCGTAGGACTCCAGCGCGCCCAGCGGTCCCACGGCAGCGACCGTGGGCCTGCCGGAACGCAGCAGTTCGGCGACCCGGCGTATTGCCGCCGCATCGACCGCGTCGATCTTGGCGACCGTCTCGGCGATCGGCACCGGACGTCCGTGAATCAGCATCTGGTTGGCGAGCGACTCGGCCCGGTTGCCGGTCGACTCGCGCGACATCAGCATGCCGGCCTTGAGCTGGGTGCGGGCGCGCTTGAGCTCCGCCTCGGTCAGCGTATCGGCCACGGTTCCCAGCTCCTCGGCCAGAACCGGTACCAGCTCCGTCACCTGCTCGGGCGAGGTGCCGGCATAGATGCCGAAGACGCCTCCGTCGAGGAAAGCCGAGGCAAAAGAATAGATCGAGTAGGCGAGCCCGCGCTTCTCTCGCACTTCCTGGAACAGGCGCGACGCCGAGCCGCCGCCGAACAGCGTGGAGAAGACCTGCATCGCGTGATAGTCGGCATGATGATAGCCGATGCTGGGAAAGCCCAGGACTACGTGCGCCTGCTCGAGGTCCCGCTCGTCGCGGCGCTCGCCGCCGGCATAGGCGGCCGGCTCCGGCTTCGCGCGCTCTGACGGTCTCAGCGCGTCGAAATGACGGCCGACGAGGTCGACGAGGTGATCATGCTCGATCTTGCCGGCGGCCGAGATCAGCATCGTGCCGAGCCCATAGTGGCTCTGCATGTAGCCCTGGATCTCCTCACGCTTCAGCGAGCCTACGATCTTGGCCGACCCCAGCACCGGACGGCCGAGCGCCTGATGCGGAAACGCCGCCGACTGGAAATGGTCGAAGATGATGTCGTCGGGCGTGTCCTCGGCCTGGCCGATCTCCTGCAGGATCACCTGACGCTCGCGCTCGAGTTCCTGCGGGTCGAAGACCGAATGCTGGAGGATGTCGGCGAGAATATCGACCGCGAGCGGCACGTCGGCGGCGAGCACCTTGCCGTAGTAGGCCGTCTGCTCCCGCCCGGTGTAGGCGTTGAGGTAGCCGCCGACCGCCTCGATCTCCTCGGCTATGGCGAGCGCCGAGCGTCGCTCGGTGCCCTTGAATGCCATGTGCTCGAGCATGTGCGCGACGCCGTTGACCTGAGCCGGCTCGTGACGCGCGCCGACGCCGATCCACGCGCCGACGGAGACCGACTCCACCTGGCTCATCGTGTCGGTGGCGACCCTGAGACCGTTCGGAAACGTGGTGACGCGGACGCTGCTCATCGGCCGATCCTAGCTCCTGGCGCGGCCGGCAATGAAGGCCTGGACCGCCTTTGCGTCGTTCGGGAGATCCTGGACGCGCTCCTTGGCCGTCATCATCGCCGCCAGCCGTTCGGGCAGCTTCGGGCGGAAACCGACCGCCTTTTCGACTGCGTCGGGGAACTTGGCCGGATGCGCGGTCGCCAGCGAGACGATGGGCATGCCCCGGTCGAGCCGGCTCTTCTCGGCGGCCGCGATGCCGATCGCGGTGTGCGTGTCCACGAGCTCGCCGGTCTCGCGGTAGACCCGCCGGATGACCTCCAGCGTTCCGGCATCGTCGAGGCGATGGGCCTCGAAGAGGCCGCGGATCTGCCCCATCGCCTCGCCATCGAGGGCGAAGCGTCCGTCCTTCCGGAACTTGGTCAGCAGGTCGGCGACGCGCGTGCCGTCTCGGCCCAGTGCCTCGAACAGCATGCGTTCGAAGTTGCTCGAGACCTGAATGTCCATGCTCGGCGAGTATGTGGGAACGACCGGCGCCATCGTCATCTCGGCCGACCCCAGAAAGCGGGTCAGGATGTCGTTCGAGTTCGATCCCAGGATCAGGCGCTCGATCGGAAAGCCCATCCGCTTCGCCGCATAGGCGGCGAAGACGTTGCCGAAGTTGCCGGTCGGCACCGCGAAGGCGACGCGGCGGTCGGGCGCGCCGAGGGCGGCGGAGGCCGCCGCGTAGTAGGCGATCTGGACCGCGATCCGCACCCAGTTGATCGAGTTCACGGCCGACAGCGTGTGCCGGTCGCGGAATGCCTGGTCGTTGAACATGGCCTTCACCATGTCCTGGCAATCGTCGAAGGTGCCGTCGAGCGCGATGCAGTGGACGTTCTCGGCCGCGACGGTGGTCATCTGCCGACGCTGTACTTCCGAGACTCGGCCCCGGGGGAACAGGATGAAGACGTCGACCGAGGTCCGGTCGCGAAGCGCCTCGATGGCGGCCGACCCCGTGTCGCCCGAGGTGGCGCCGACGATCGTGACGCGCTGGTTGCGGGTCGCGAGCACGCGATCGAACAGACGGCCGACGGCCTGTAGCGCGTAATCCTTGAAGGCGAGCGTCGGGCCATGAAAGAGCTCGAGCAGCCAGTGGCGCGGGCCGATCTGCTTCAGCGGCGCGACCGCGGGGTGCCCGAAGCCGCGATAGGCTTCGGTGAAGAGCTTCGCCAAGTCCGCCTCGGCGATCGCGCCCCCTGTGTAAGGCGCCACGACCCGGGCGGCGACGTCCGCATAAGCCCTTCCGGAAAGCGCACGGATCTCGACCGCCGACATCGCCGGCCAAGCCTCCGGGACATAGAGGCCGCCGTCGCGGGCGAGGCCGGCCAGCAATACGTCCTCGAAGCCGAGGACCGGCGCCTGGCCGCGGGTCGAGACATAACGCACGTTAAGACCTTCCGTCCGATGTCTTGAGGGCGGGCGACGCTACATTTCCTCCCCCGCCCGGGCAAGGTCTGTCCGAGTCGGATCAAGCCTTCTACAATCCTCGTGCGCCGATGTCCGACCTCCCCGTCATCCAGCCTCCCAACGATCCGGCGGAAGCCGTTTTCGCGACCGCGATCGCCGGCCGCTGCCATCCTCTGATCGTGGAGATGATCGACTACTGGCGGCGGATACGTCCGGGCCCCGGGCGGCTGCCGGGCCGCCAGCACTTCGATCCGGTCAACATCCCCAAGCTGCTGCCCTTCACCGGGCTGATCGACATACTCCGCGAGCCGGAACTACGTCTGAAGGTCCGCCTCGCCGGCTCCAGGATCGCCGAGACCCTCGGCCCCGGCCTGGTCGGTCAGTACCTCGACGAACTCGTGCCGAACTTCGCAGCAACCCTGGTCGCCCGGGACTATTTCCGTGTCGCCACCGACGGCATCCCGGTCTGGTACCGGGGCCGGCAGACCAGCGCCATCGGCAAGGCCTTCCTGCCGGTCGAGCGCCTGTTCCTGCCGCTGGCGACGGACGGCACCACGCCCGACGGCATCGTCGGCATGATGATCTTCGGCGCCCAGATCCGCTGATGAACCCGGCCATCGACGCTGCTCTCTCGGCGGCCCTCGCGGCACCGTGCGACCCGCACGTCGCAGCGGCCATCGACTACTGGCGACGCATCAGGCCGAGCGACGAACTCCTTCCCGGGCGCCGGCATTTCGATCCGGTCGACGTACCACGCCTGCTCCCCCATCTCGGTCTGCTGGACGTCGTCCGCGAGCCCCGCATCCGCCTGAGGATCCGCATGGCGGGAACGAGGGTCACGGATCTTTTCGGCCCCGGCCTCACCGGTAGGTTCGTCGAAGAAGTGGTGCCGGACTTCGAGGGAAGCCCGGTCGAGAGAGACTACCGGCGCGTGGTCGACGAGAGCATCCCGGTCTGGTATCGCGGCAAGCAGTCGACGACGCGCGGCAAGACCTTTCTCAGCATCGAGCGGTTGTTCTTGCCGTTCGCCGAGGACGGCCGGGTCGTCGACAAGATTCTCGCCGTCTACCTGGCGCAGACCTCCGACGGCCGCAGGCTCTGAGCCGCTAGGCGAGATAGCGCGCCTTCAGGTGCGCCTTGAACACCGCCGGGTCGAGCTGACGGCCGGTCGCTTTCGTCAGCAGGTCGTCGGTCGAGAGCTTCGATCCAAGCCCATGCACGTTGGCCTTGAGCCAGCCCATCAGAGGGGCGAAATCACCCTTGGCAATGCCGGGAAGGATCGCGGCGTCGGCGCGCTTGGCCGAGTCGAAGAGCTGCGCCGCCGTCATCGCCCCCAGCGAGTATGTCGGGAAATAGCCGAAGATTCCCTCCGGCCAATGAATGTCCTGGAGACAGCCGCGGCGGTCGTCCGGCGGCGTGATGCCGAGCAGGTTCTCGAGCTCCGCGGCCCAGGCGGCCGGCACGTCCTCGATCTTGAGGTCGCCCGCAATCAGGCGCTTCTCCAGCCGGTAGCGGAGGATCACATGCGCCGGGTAGGTCACCTCGTCGGCCTCGACGCGGATGAAGCTGCGGGCGACGCCGGAATAGATCTTCCGCAGGTTTTCGGGCTCCCAGGCCGGGCCTGAGCCGCCGAACGCCTCGCGCATCAGCGGGGCCGCGAAGCTCATGAACTCGCGGCCGCGGCAGACCTGCATCTCGATCAGGAGCGACTGGCTCTCGTGGACGCTCATGCCGCGTGCTTCGCCGACCGGCTGCCAGCGCCAGTCCGCCGGCAGCTGGCGCTCGTACATCGCGTGTCCGGTCTCGTGCAGCACCCCCATCAGGCTTTGGGTGAAGTCCCCTTCGGTGTAGCGCGTGGTGATGCGGACATCGTCCGGCACGCCGCCGCAGAAAGGATGCGCGCTGACGTCGAGCCGTCCATGGTTGAAGTCGAACCCGATGAGGCCCATCAGCCTCTGGCCGAGCGCCTTCTGCTTCTCGATCGGAAACGGGCCTTCGGGACGGATCGCCGGCGGCAGGCTCGCCTGGCGGGTCAGAACGCGCTCGAGGAAGTCGGGAAGGAAGGCGGCGTAGTCGTCGAAGATCGCATCGATCCGGTCCGTGCGGCCACCCGGCTCGTATTCGTCCATCAGCGCCTCGTACAGCGGCACGCCGAGCGCCGCCGACTTGATCCGCGCCTTCTCCTTGGTCAGGTCCAGCACCTTCTTCAGGTGCGGCATCAGCATCGCGAGATCGGAGGCCGGGCGCGCCTTCCGCCAAACCATCTCGGACGCGAGCGCCGCCTTGGAGAGCGCCGCGACCAGGTCGGCCGGCACCGCGGTCGCATGCAGGCGCACCCGCTTCATCTCGCGCAGGTTCGCGCGCTGCCATTCGTCGAGCGCGTTGTCGCCGCCGGCCTCGTCGAGCAGGTCGCCGACCTTCGTGTCGGTCAGCATCTCGTGACGCATGACCTGCAGCGTGGCGACGACCTCGGATCGGCCGGCATTGCCGCCCTCCGGCATCATCGCGGCGCGGTCCCATCCAAGGACCGCCCCCGCGTCGCCGACCAGGCCCATCCGCTTGAAGCGGCCCTCGAGCTCGCGGTAGGCGCTCATCGGCTCTCTTTCTCGCGTTCGAGCTTGAGGTGGAAGAGGACGTAGATCACCGCCAGCGCGATTGCCAGCGAGTACCAGGTGATCGCGTACTGCAGATGATCGTTGCGGAGCGCGACCTGGATCTCGCCGCCTACCGGGAAGCCGCCGGGGATGGTCTGGCGAAGGCCTTCGACCAGGTAGGGCCGGACCTGCGGCAGGCCGGACTTCCTCGCCATCGCCTCGACGTCGGCCGAGAACCAGAGGTTCTTGTCGGGCTCGTTCTCGGGCGTGAAGTAGGTCCTGAGGTTGGGCCTGCGGATGAGGCCTTCCACCGTGGTCGGGCCCTCGATCAGGCTCTGCGGCCGGGTCTTCGGGTCCTTGCGATCGAGCGGCACCCAGCCCCGGTCGACGATCACCAGCGTGCCGTCGTCGGCGCGGAACGGCGTCAGGATCGCCCAGCCGCCGCGGCCGTTGAAGGTGCGTCCGGCGAGGAACATCTCCTGGTCGTTGAGATAGTGGCCCGAGAGCCGGACGCGGCGGTACTCCTGGTCTTCATGCGCCTTGCCCGGCGGCGCGGTCGTGAGCGGCTCGGCGTTCACGCGCTCGGCGAAGGCGCGGATCAGGCCTTCCTTCCAGGCGAGCCGGTTCACCTGCCAGGTGCCGAGACCCAGCAGCACGAGCAGCGCCGGCACCGAGATCAGGGTCGGCCAGAAGGTCGGGCGAAATCGGCGGATCATGCGGCGTCGTCTCCAAGGCCGCGGTGGCGGTACTGGAGCGCCACCAGGAGGCCCTTAAGCGGCCGCAGCATGGCGATCGCGAGCACCAGGATCACGGGCGGCCAGACCACTGCGTGGAACCACATCGGCGGCTCCAGCTTCGTCTCGGCGAACAGGGCCATCGGCACCACCAGCGCGCCCAGGAGCAGGATCACGAAGACGGCCGGGCCGTCGCCGGCGTCATGGGCACGGAAGTCGAGGCCGCAGACCTCGCAGCGCTCGCGGACCGCGAGCAGACCCAGGAGACGGCCCTGCCCGCAGCGCGGGCAACGGCAGCGAAGCCCGGTCGAGACGGGCGGAAGCGGCGGATATGTATCGGGCACGGGCTACCCTGTGCCTGAAGGCGAGGCCCGAAACAAGAGGGCCGCGCTTTCGCGCGGCCCTCTTTCCGGAAATCCGGGAGCTAGCGGTCAGTGGCCGCCGACGTTGTGGCCGGCGCCCCACCAGTAGATGCAGATGAACAGGAACAGCCAGACCACGTCGACGAAGTGCCAGTACCAGGCCGCCGCCTCGAAGCCGAAGTGCTGGTTGGGCTTGAAGTGCCCGGCGAGCGCGCGGAAGAAGCAGACGATCAGAAAGATCGTGCCGACGAGGACATGGAAGCCGTGGAAGCCGGTCGCCATGAAGAAGACCGACGAGTAGATGCCGTCCTTGAAGCCGAAGGCGGCGTGGCTGTACTCGTAGGCCTGCACGCAGGTGAACAGCGCGCCCAGCAGGATGGTGCAGCCGAGGCCGCGGATCAGCCCCTTGCGGTCGCCTTCGATCAGGGCATGGTGCGCCCAGGTGACCGTGCAGCCCGAAAGCAGCAGGATCAGCGTGTTCATGAACGGCAGGTCGAACGGATCGAAGGTGATCACGTTGGCCGGCGGCCAGACGTGGTTGATCGCCTCGGTCGGGTAGAGCGCGTTGCCGAAGAAGGCCCAGAAGAAGGCCGAGAAGAACATCACCTCGGAGGCGATGAACAGCGCCATGCCGTAGCGGAGCCCGATCTGGACCACCGGCGAATGGTGCCCCTGGTGCTCGGCCTCGTTCACGACGTCGCGCCACCAGAAGGCCATGGTGCCCAGCACCAGGATCAGGCCGAGGATCAGGACCCAGGGGCCCTTCTCGACGAACCACATGAGCGTGCCGGCGACGAGCACCAGCGAGGCCATGGAGCCGACCAGCGGCCACGGGCTCGGGTCCACCAGGTGGTAGGTGTGGGCGCGGCTGCCGACGACGACGGGGTTTTCGCTCATCTGACGTCTCTCCGGAGTGACGCTAGTTCACCTTGGGCGCCTTGGACCCGGAGGCGTCCGCGATCGGGCGGGCGCCTTCCTGGTTCTTGGCCTTGAAGAAGCTGTAGGACAGCGTGAGGGCGCCGACGGCGTCCATGTGCTTGTCCTTGGCGAGATCGGGGTCGAGGAAGAAGGTGATCGGCATCTCGACCTTCTCGCCCGGCTTCAGCACCTGCTCGGTGAAGCAGAAGCATTCGAGCTTGTTGAAGTAGATGCCGGCCTTCGACGGGGTCACGTTGAAGGTGGCGGTCCCCACCACCGTCTCCCGGCCGTAGTTCTCGGCGAGGTAGTGGACCAGCATCGGCTCGCCGACCTTGATCCTCACCGACCGCTCGGCCGGACGGAAGTTCCAGGGCAGGTCGGTCGCCACGTCGGCGTTGAAGCTGACGGTGATCCAGCGGTCGATCGTGTGGTCGGGCGGCGCGTCGGCGCGCTGCGTGGTGCCGCCGTAGCCCGTCACCTGGCAGAAGAGCTGGTAGAGCGGCACGGAGGCGTAGGCCAGCGCGAACATGCCGACGGCGACGCCGGCGACCAGACCCGCGACCTTGGCATTGGAGGCGGCCATCAGTGGCCTCCCATCCGCGCGATGGTCATGACGTAGAAGAGGACGCAGAGCGCCAGCAGCACGACCAGCATGGCGCGGTTGCGCGCCTTCCTGCGCCTGACGAACTCCTTGCCATCCTGCTCGGTCATCGCCGTCATCCCGCCCGATCCACGATCAGGAGCGCGAACAGCGCGAACAGGTAGAGGATCGAGAAGCCGAACATCTGCTTGGCCGGCTTGTCGTCGTCGCTGCCGAGCACGCGGAGCGAGGAGAGCACGAAGAGGCCGCCAAGCACCGCGGCGCCGGCCGCATACCAGATCCCGGCGATGCCGAGCGCGTAGGGCGCCAGCGCCAGCGGCAGCAGGATCAGCGTGTAGATCAGCATCTGGCGCTTGGTCGCGGCGGCACCGGCCACGACCGGCAGCATCGGTACGCCGGCCTTGGCGTAGTCGCCCGAGCGGAACAGGGCCAGCGCCCAGAAATGCGGCGGGGTCCAGAAGAAGATCAGGAGGAACAGCACGACCGAGGCGACGGAGACGTCGCCGGTGACCGCGGCCCAGCCGATCATCGGCGGGAAGGCGCCGGCGGCACCGCCGATCACGATGTTCTGCGGCGTCCGGCGCTTCAGCCACATCGTGTAGACGAAGACATAGAAGAGGATCGCGGATGCGAGCAACGCCGCGGCCATCCAGTTGACGCCGATCCCCATGACGAGGACCGAGCCGGCGGCGAGCACGACGCCGAAGCCCAGCGCTTCGCCCGGCTGCACGCGGCCGGCCGGGATCGGACGGGCGGAGGTGCGCGCCATGACCGCGTCGATGTCGCGGTCGAACCACATGTTGATCGCGCCGGCCGCGCCCGAGCCGACGGCGATGCAGAGCACCGCGACCGCCGCCAGGATCGGATTGAGATGGCCCGGCGCCACGAACAGGCCGGCGAACCCCGTGAACACGACGAGCGACATCACCCGGGGCTTCAGGAGCTCCCAGTAGTCCGACACCTGAGGGCCGTCGAGGACGGCCCCCAGGGCGCCGGTGCGTGCGTCGATCGAGGTGTCTGACACGAAACCGCTGCTTACTTCACGACCGGAACGCGGTCGAAGGTGTGGAACGGAGGCGGCGAGCTCACCGTCCATTCGAGCGTGGTCGCACCCTCGCCCCACGGATTGGCACCGACCTTCTTACCCGCCAGCAGCGTGTGGAACACGATGACGACGAAGAAGAGGGTCGAGGCGAACGAGATGTAGGAGCCGTAGGAGGCGATCATGTTCCAGCCGGCGAACGCATCCGGATAGTCCGGGATGCGGCGCGGCATGCCGGCAAGGCCGAGGAAGTGCATCGGGAAGAACGTCAGGTTCACGCCGATGAACGTCGTCCAGAAGTGGATCTTCCCGAAGGTCTCGTTGTATTGGCGCCCGGACATCTTCGATATCCAGAAGTAGAACCCGGCGAAGATCGCGAACACCGCACCCAGCGACAGCACGTAGTGGAAGTGGGCCACCACGTAATAGGTGTTGTGCAGCGAGACGTCCGAACCGGCATTCGCCAGCACGACGCCGGTGACGCCTCCGACGGTGAACAGGAAGATGAAGCCCAATGCCCACAGCATCGGCACGCGGTACTCGATCGACCCGCCCCACATGGTGGCGAGCCACGAGAAGATCTTAACGCCCGTCGGCACCGCGATGACCATGGTCGCCGCGGTGAAGTAGGCGCGCGTGTCGACGTCGAGGCCGACCGTGTACATGTGGTGCGCCCACACGACGAAGCCGATCGCGCCGATCGCGACCATCGCGTAGGCCATGCCGAGATAGCCGAACACGGGCTTGCGCGAGAAGGTCGAGACGATGTGGCTGATCATGCCGAAGCCCGGCAGGATCAGGATGTACACCTCGGGGTGACCGAAGAACCAGAACAGGTGCAGGAACAGCACCGGGTCGCCGCCGCCGGCCGGCTCGAAGAAGGCCGTGCCGAAGTGGCGGTCGGTCAGCAGCATGGTGATCGCACCGGCCAGGACCGGCAGCGACAGCAGCAGCAGGAACGCCGTCACCAGCACCGCCCACACGAACAGCGGCATCTTGTGCAGCGTCATGCCGGGCGCGCGCATGTTGAAGATCGTGGTGATGAAGTTGATCGCGCCCAGGATCGACGACGCGCCGGCGATGTGCAGCGAGAAGATCGCCATGTCGACGCTGAGACCCGGATGCCCGGCGATGCTGGAGAGCGGCGGATAGACCGTCCAGCCGACGCCGGCGCCGCCGTCGATGAGGGACGAGCCCAGCAGCAGCACGAACGACGGGATCAGCAGCCAGAAGCTGATGTTGTTCATGCGCGGGAACGCCATGTCGGGCGCGCCGATCATGATCGGCACCAGCCAGTTGCCGAAGCCGCCGATCATCGCCGGCATCACCATGAAGAACACCATGATGAGGCCGTGCGCGGTGATGAGCACGTTGAAGAACTGGTGGTCGCCGCCGAGGACCTGGTCGCCCGGCATCTGCAGTTCCATGCGGAACAGGACGCTCATGGCGCCGCCGATCAGGCCGGCGATGACGGCGAAGATCAGGTAGAGGGTGCCGATGTCCTTGTGGTTGGTCGAGAAGAACCAACGCACGAAGAAGCTGGGGACGTGGTCGTGATGGTCATGACCGTGGGCGTCGTGCCCGTGGCCGTGAGCGTCGGTCTTGGCGGACATGCGTGCTCTCCCTCGCTCAGTGCTGCGGAATCTGAGCGACGTTGGTGGAAGCGGGGGCCCGGGCGAACTTCTTCTTCGCCTCCTCGGTCCACTTTGCGTAGGCGTCCTTCGACAGCGCCTGGATCTTGATCGGCATGTACCCGTGGTTCACGCCGCAGATCTGATTGCACTGGCCGTAGTAGGTGCCTTCCTTGGTGATGTTGACCCAGCCTTCGTTGAGGCGGCCGGGGGTCGTGTAGACCTGCACGCCGAGCGCCGGCATGAACCAGGAATGCATCACGTCGGTCGAGGCGAACTGGATCCGGACGTTGGTGTTGATCGGCAGCACCACCGGCTGGTCGACGTCGAGCAGGCGCTTCTGGCCCGGCTTCAGGTCGGCCGGCTGGATGATGTTCGAGTCGAACTTCACCTCGCCGAGGTCCGGATACTCGTAGGACCAGTACCACTGGTGGCCGACGACCTTGAGGGTCATCTCCGGGTTCGGCGTGCGATCCCCGTAGTAGAGCAGCTTGAACGACGGCACCGCGATGACCACCAGGATGACCACCGGGATCACCGTCCACAGCACCTCGAGCGTGGTGTTGTGCGTGGTCTTCGAGGGGTTCGGGTTGGCGCCCTTCCGGAACTTCACGCAGATGTAGACCATCAGCGCGAGCACGAAGATCGTGATCAGCGTGATGATCACCAGAAGGAAGTCGTGGAAGTCGTGGATCCGAAGCTTCACCAGCGAGGCCGGTTCCTGCATTCCCAGCTGCCAGGGCTTCGGCTCGGCAGCGAGGGACGGCCCGACGCCGGCGAGAAGCGCCAGCAATCCAAAGCCGAGGCGTTGCACCATCCGCACGATCTCAAGCATCGGTCTCGGACCCGTGTTAATTGCGGAAACGACCCGAACCGCGACCGGCGAACCCCCGGACACGGCCCGGCGGACCGGTTCCCACCTGACCTAAGGTCTTGCCCTGAAAGGACTTGCCCCCGGTCGGCATCAAGCCGGCCACCCTGTCGCGGAGGCTATCCAAGGGGCGGCCCTGCCGCAAGGCGGCCATACTTGCGCCAAAGTGTCGCGCCGACGGGCGAAACCGCCGCCCCCCGGCGTGGACGGCCGTTCCGACCCGGGCCTATAGTCGGACTTCCTTGAATTAAGACGACTGGGAAAGCCCCATGAGCGCCAAGCGACCGGCGATCGAGGACTGGCAAAGGCTGGCGGCGAAGGAGCTGGGTCCCGAGGGCGACCCCGCGACCCTGGTCTGGCAGACCCCCGAAGGCATCCCGGTCAAGGCGCTCTACACCGAATCGGACCTCGAGGGGATCGAGCACCTGGGCAGCCTCCCCGGCATCGCCCCCTATGTCCGTGGGCCCCGGGCGACCATGTACGCCAACCGCCCGTGGACCATCCGGCAGTACGCCGGCTTCTCGACCGCCGAGGACTCCAACGCCTTCTACCGCCGCTGCCTCGCCCAGGGGCAGATGGGCCTTTCGATCGCCTTCGACCTCGCCACGCATCGCGGATACGACTCCGACCACCCGCGCGTGGTCGGCGACGTCGGCAAGGCCGGCGTCGCGATCGACTCGGTCGAGGACATGAAGGTGCTCTTCGACGGGATCCCGCTCGACAAGATGAGCGTGTCGATGACGATGAACGGCGCGGTGCTGCCGGTGCTGGCGGGCTACATCGTCGCCGCGGAGGAGCAGGGCGTGCCGCAGGAGAAGCTCTCCGGCACGATCCAGAACGACATCCTCAAGGAGTTCATGGTCCGGAACACCTACATCTATCCGCCCGGACCCAGCATGCGGATCGTCTCGGACATCATCGAGCACACCGCTAAGGCCATGCCGAAGTTCAACTCGATCTCGATCTCCGGCTATCACATCCAGGAGGCGGGGGCGACCTGCGTGCAGGAGCTCGCCTACACGCTCGCCGACGGCCTCGACTACGTGCGCGCCGCGATGGCGCGAGGCCTCGCGGTCGACGAATTCGCGCCGCGTCTCTCGTTCTTCTTCAACATCGGCATGAACTTCTTCATGGAGATCGCCAAGCTGCGGGCCGCGCGCCTCTTGTGGGCGCGGCTCATGGGGCAGTTCGATCCGAAGAAGCCGGCGAGCCTGGCGCTCCGCACCCATTGCCAGACCTCGGGCGTGAGCCTGACCGAGCAGGACCCCTACAACAACGTGATCCGCACCACGATCGAGGCGATGGCGGCGGTGCTGGGCGGAACCCAGTCGCTGCATACCAACGCCTTCGACGAGGCGCTGGCGCTCCCGACGCCGTTCTCGGCCCGCATCGCCCGCAACACGCAGCTGGTGATCGCCGAAGAGACCGGCATCCCGAAGGTCATCGATCCGCTTGGCGGCAGCTACTACATCGAGGCCCTGACCAAGTCGGTCGCGGACGCCGCGATGAAGCTGATCGACGAGGTCGAGGCGATGGGCGGCATGACCAAGGCCATCGAGGCCGGCCTGCCGAAGCTCCGCATCGAGGAGTCGGCGGCACGCCGCCAGGCCCGCGTCGACAAGGGCGAGGACGTCATCGTCGGCGTCAACAAGTACCGGCCCGACGAGGAGACCAAGGTCGACATCCTCGACATCGACAACAGCCGCGTGCGCGAGAGCCAGCTCGCGCGGCTCAAGAAGGTCAAGACGACCCGCGACCAGGAGAAGGTCCGGACGGCGCTGGCGGCGATCACCAAAGCCGCCGAGACCGGCGAGGGCAATCTGCTGGCCTTGGCGATCGAGGCGACGCGGGCGCGTGCCACGGTCGGCGAAATCTCGGACGCGCTGGAGCGCGCCTTCGGCCGCTATCGCGCGACGATCCGCAGCGTCACCGGCATCTACGGCGGCGCCTACCGCGACGACGGAAAGTTCCGCGGCATCCGCGCGGCGACCGAGGACTTCGCCAAGGAGGAAGGCCGCCGCCCGCGCATCCTGGTTGCCAAGCTCGGCCAGGACGGCCACGACCGCGGCGCCAAGGTGATCGCCACCGCCTTCGCCGATCTGGGCTTCGACGTCGACATCGGCCCGCTGTTCTCGACACCGGAAGAGGCCGCGCGCCAGGCGATCGAGAACGACGTGCATGTCGTCGGCATCTCGAGCCAGGCCGCCGGCCACAAGACGCTGGTGCCGGCGCTCAGGAAGGCGCTCGACGCCGAGGGCGCCCGCGACATCCTGATCATCTGCGGCGGCGTGATCCCGCCGCAGGACTACGCCTTCCTGAAAGCCAACGGCGTCTCTGCCGTCTTCGGCCCGGGCACCAACATCCCGGATGCCGCCGCGGAAGTGCTGTCGCTGATCCGGAACGTGCGGAGCAAGGCGGCCTAGGCAGCGCGCTTCATCGTCGCCGCGCGCCAGAGCAGCGGCACGAGCACGAGCGCCACCGCCGGGAAGATCAGCCAGTTGATCGTCTCCCAGCCGGACGCGTGCAACAGGTTGCCGGAGAAGAACGAGGCGCAGGCGACGACGCCGAAGATGATGAAGTCGTTGGCACCCTGTGCCTTGCCGCGCTCTTCGGGCGTATGGGTTTCGGTCACCATCGCGGTCGCGCCGATGAAGCCGAAGTTCCAGCCGATGCCGAGCAGGATCAGCGCCACCCAGAAATGCCCGATGTCGAGGCCACCGAGCGCGACCGCGCCCGATGATGCCGTCAGCATCAGGCCGACGGCGGCGATCCGCTCCTTGCCGAACCGCCCGATCAGGCGGCCGGTGAAGAAGCTGGGCACGAACATCGCGAGCACGTGCCACTGGATGCCGAGCGCCGCATGGTCGATCGAATGCCCGTGGCCGACCATCGCCACCGGCGAGGCGGTCATGACGAAGGTCATCAGCCCGTAGGAGACGACGCCGGTCGCGACGGCCAGCATGTAGCGGGGTGAGAGCAGGATCGCCTTGAGCGGACGTCCGCCGCTCTGGGCTGCCGCTCCCGCGACGCTCGACGTGCGCAGCATGAACAGCACCGGCAGGACGAGCACCGCGAGCGCCGCCTGGCTCAGGAAGCTGCCGGCGAAGGGAGCAGATGGGATCGCATCGCGCGTCCAGATCACGAGCTGCGGGCCGATGACGGCGGCGAACAGGCCGCCCACCAGCACCGAGGAGATCGCCTTCGCCTTGAGCGGGCCGGAGACGCCGTCGGCGGCGGCGAAGCGGTAGCTCTGGACGTTGGCCCCCTGGAAGCCGGCGGCGAAGGTGCCGAGGCAGAAGAGCACGAAGGCCGCGGCGAAGATGCCGCCGGCCGCGAGCAGGCCGGCAACGGCGGCAGATGCGGCGCCGAGCAGATAGGCGTTTCGGCGGCCGAGCCGGCGCATCAGGAAGGCCGCCGGCAAGGTCGAGAGCGCGAGGCCGAGATTGTAGAGGCTCACCGGCAGGGTCACGAGGGCCGGGCTCGGGGCCAAAGTCTGGCCGACGAGCCCGCCCAGCGAGATGATGATCGGCGGGCCGGCGCCGCCCAGCGCCTGGGCGACCGTGAGCAACCGGATGTTTCGTTGAGCCTGGGCTTCTGCCGTCACGCCACGCCTTCCTTCACGGCCTTGCCGAGGCCGTCCTTAAAATACGGATGCCGCCGCGACGGATCGCGGCGGCATCTTCGTCACCCGATTGACGGGATCTATTACTCCGCGGCGATCGGAAGCGCCGCGTCGGTCTGCTTGAGGCCGAGCATCAGGTCCATGTTCTGCACGCAGGCGCCGGACGCGCCCTTGCCGAGGTTGTCGAGACGCGCGGTGAGCAGCGCCTGGCCGTTGGCCTCGTTCTCGAACACGAACAGCTCCATCGTGTTGGTGCCGTTCAGCGCGTCCGGGGCGACGCCCGCGGTCGAGCTTCCGAGCGGCATCACCTTGACGAAACGCTGGCCGGCATAGCGCTCGGCGAGGATCGCGTGCAGGTCCTTGCCCGACGCCTTCTTCGCCAGCGTGCGAAGATGCAGCGGCACGTTGACCAGCATCCCTTGAGCGAACGCGGCGTAGGAGGGCTGGAACACCGGCACGCCCGAGAGCCTGCCGTAGACCTTCATCTCCGGCAGGTGCTTGTGCTTGAGCTCCAGGCCGTAGGCCAGAAAGACGTCCTTCGGCTTCGCGGTCGAGCGGCCTTCGTAGACGTCGATCAGCGCCTTGCCCGCGCCCGAGTAGCCCGAGATCGCATTCACTGTCACCGGATGATCGGCCGACATGACGCCGGCATCGACCAGCGGGCGGATCAGCGCGACCGCGCCGGTCGGATAGCAGCCGGGATTCGAGACGCGCTTCGAGCCCGCGACCTTCTCGGCCTGGCCCGCGATCATCTCCGGGAAGCCGTAGGCCCAGTCGGGGTTCACGCGGTGCGCCGTCGAGGCGTCGATCACCCGCGTGTTCGGATTGTCGATCAGCGACACCGCCTCGCGGGCGGCATCGTCGGGGAGACAGAGGATCGCCAGGTCGGCGGCGTTGAGCATCCGCCTCCGCTCGGCCGGGTCCTTGCGCTTCTCGTGATCGATGCTGACCAGCTCGATGTCCGGACGGCCTCGCAGGCGCGCCTGGATCTGCAATCCGGTCGTTCCTGCCTCCCCGTCAATGAACACCGCCGGCCGAGCCATCGCACGTCTCCTCTCGATGAATGGGTATCACTCAGACAAAGACAGCAGCGAGGCGTTCCCGCCCGCTGCTGTCGTGTCGACCGATATTGTGCGTTCAGTCGCGAAACGATGCAAGTAGAACGGGCCACCGGCCTTCGGTCCCGTGCCGGAAAGCCCTTCACCACCAAAGGGTTGAACGCCGACGACGGCGCCGATCATGTTCCGGTTCACATAGGTGTTGCCGACGCCGATGCCGCGGATCACCCGCTCGACCGTGCCGTCGATCCGGCTGTGGACGCCGAGGGTCAGCCCGAAGCCGGTGCCGCGGATCTCGGCCAGGACCCGGTCCAGGTCCCGGGCCCGGTAGCGGACCACATGCAGGATCGGGCCGAACACTTCGCCCGGCAGGCGCTTGATCGAATCGATCTCGACCGCCATCGGGGCGAAGAAGGTGCCCTTGGCGCTGTCGGCACCAGAGGGGACGCGGCCGATCAGCCGCCCCTCGCGGACCATCCTGGTCGCGTGGCGGTCCAGCATCTCAAGCGCGTCCTTGTCGATCACCGGCCCGATGTCGGTCGAGAGCAGGCTTGGGTCGCCCAAGGTCAGTTCCTGCATCGCGCCGGCAAGCATCGCCAGGGTCCTGTCCGCGACATCCTCCTGCAGGAAGAGCACGCGGAGCGCCGAGCAGCGCTGTCCGGCGCTCTGGAAGGCCGAGGTGATCGCGTCCTGCACCACCTGCTCAGGGAGCGCCGAAGAGTCGACGATCATCGCGTTCTGTCCGCCGGTCTCGGCGATGAACGGCACGATCGGTCCGTCGCGGTCGGCCAGCACCTTGGCGATCTTGCGCGCGGTGTCGGTACCGCCGGTGAAGGCGATGCCGGAGATACGCAGATCCTCGACCAGCTTGGCGCCGACCCGGCCGTCGCCCGGCAGCAGGTGGATCACGTCGCCGGGAATGCCGGCCTCGTGCATCAGCCGCACGGCATATGTCGCGATCGCCGGCGTCTGCTCGGCGGGCTTCGCGATCACCGCGTTGCCGGCAGCGAGCGCCGCGGCGACCTGGCCGGTGAAGATCGCGAGCGGGAAGTTCCACGGGCTGATGCAGGCGAAGACGCCACGCCCGTGCAGCTCCAGCCGATTGCGCTCGCCGGTCGGTCCGGGAAGATCGATCGGCCTGGCGAAGTCGGCGCGCGCGCGCGCGGCGTAGTAGCGGCAGAAGTCGACCGCCTCGCGCACCTCGGCGACCGCATCGGGCAGCGTCTTGCCGGCCTCGCGCACGCAGAGCGCCATCAACGCCGGCATGTGAGTCTCGTAGAGCGAGGCTAGCCGCTCGAGCGCCAGCGCCCGATGCTCGGCCGGCGTCTCGTCCCAGCCCCGCGCCGCGCCCGACGCCGACGCGAGCGCCCGCTCGATCGTCGCGTCGTCGGCCTCGACGATGATGCTTACCTTGCGGCTGTGGTCCGACGGGTCGACGCCGGAACGCTCGCTGCCCGGGACAGGCCGGCCGCCGACCAGGGGCTCGGCCCGCCAAGGTGCCGTCGACGACTTTCCCATCGCGTCGGCGAGATCGAGCAGCGACGGATCGTCGGAAAGGTCGATGCCGCGCGAGTTGGCGCGCTCCGGCCGGTAGAGGTCGAGCGGGTGCGGGATGCGCGGATGCGGCTTGGCCGCGAGGCTGCGCAGGCGCGACACCGGATCGGCGACGATCTCCTCGATCGGCAGGGTCTCATCCACGATGCGGTTCACGAACGAAGTGTTAGCGCCGTTTTCGAGCAGGCGGCGCACCAGGTAGGCCAGCAGGTCCTCATGCGTGCCGACCGGCGCGTAGACGCGGCACGGCACCTCGGCGATCACCTGCTCGTAGAGCGCCTCGCCCATGCCGTGGAGGCGCTGGAACTCGAAGGGCTGGTTGCCGACGAGCACGCGGATCGCCGCCAGCGTGTGCGCGTTGTGGGTCGCGAACTGCGGATAGAACGCATCGGGTGCCGCGAGCAGGCGTTTGGCGACGGCGAGGTAGGAGACGTCGGTCGAGACCTTGCGCGTGAAGACCGGGTAGCCCAGCCCGCGCTCCTGCGCGCGCTTCACTTCCGAATCCCAGTAGGCGCCCTTCACCAGCCGCACCATCAGCCTGCGGCGGGAGTCGCGCGCGATCTCCTGGAGCTTGTCGACGACGGCCGCGGCGCGCTTCTGGTAGGCCTGCACCGCGAGGCCGAAGCCGTCCCAGCCCTTGAGCGAGGGCGCTGCTGAAACCGCCGCGATGATGTCGAGCGACAGCTCGAGCCGGTCGGCCTCCTCGGCATCGACGGTGAAGCCGATGCCGTGCCGCGCCGCCGCCTCCGTGAGCGTGACCAGCCGCGGGACCAGCTCCGCCATCACGCGCTTGCGCTTGCCGTGCTCGTAGCGCGGGTGGATCGCCGAGAGCTTGACCGAGATGCCGGGGCTCTGGATCGGCCCCCTGCCCTTTGCCGCCTTGCCGATCGACGCGATGGCGGCCTCGTACGAGGCGAGGTAGCGATCGGCATCGGCCTGGGTGCGCGCCGCCTCGCCCAGCATGTCGTAGGAGTAGCGGTAGCCCTTGGCTTCCATCGGTTCGGCGCGTTCCAGCGCTTCGCCGATGCTGCGGCCCATCACGAACTGCTTGCCGAGGATCCGCATCGCCTGGGTCACCGCCTGGCGGATCACCGGCTCGCCGGAGCGGCGCACGATGCGGCGGAGAACGTTGGTCCAGTCGCGGTCCTCGTCGTCGTGGCCGAGGCCCATGACGCGGCCGGTCAGCATCAGCGCCCAGGTCGAGGCGTTGACGAAAAGGGAGTCGGATTCGCCGAGATGGCTTTCCCAGTCGGCGCCGCCGATCTTGTCGCGGATGAGCCGGTCGGCGGTCTCGGCGTCCGGAATGCGCAGCAGCGCCTCGGCAAGGCACATCAGCACCACGCCCTCGCGGCTGGAGAGCGCGTATTCGTGAAGGAAGGCGTCGAGCCCGCCTGAGGTTCGGCGCTTACGCACCTCCTGCACCAGAGACCGCGCCGTCTGCGTTACCTGGCGCATCTGCTCCGGGCTGAGCGCAGCTTCGTTCAGCAGAGTCTCGACCACCTGGGTCTCGTCGGCGCGATAGAGCGCCTGAAGCTTCGCCTCGGTCCCGCGCGCCCGCGGCGGCGGCTCGTCGAAGACGAACGGTCGGTTCATGTGCGCCTCAACCCTGCTTCTGGAAGAAGCCGCTGGTCTTCGCCCATTCGAGCACGGTCTTCTTGTATTCCTCGCCGAAATGGCCGGGGAGGAAAGGCGAGGCGCCGGCAAGGTCCACGGGGACGAAGGCATCGCCTTCGCGCCGCATCGCCCAGAAGCCCGTGTAGGACGAGACCGGGCCCATGACCTCGGCGACCGCCAGCGTCACGCCCGGGTGATAGGGCGCCCGGGCCTGCGGATCGACGACGGAGTCGCGGTCGAGGTTGGCACGGAGATGGCCTTCGTCGACTTCCGCCATCTGCAGCTCGAGATCGTCGCCGCAGAGAAGCCCGCCCTCCGCGACCAGGCGCCTGCCTTCGGTCAGGTCGGCGACGACGTCGGCGTAGTAGTGGGAGCCGTCGACGTAGACGATGTCGAAGGCACGGTCCCGAAGCATCGGCAGCACGTGCCTGGAAGCGCCGCGCAGGTGGTCGACGCGGGTCTTCTTCGAAACGCAGGACGCGTTGTGGCGGAAGACCGAGTACGCGAGCTCGCTGGAGGCCGCCTTGTCCATGACCTTGTAGGCGCCGTCGAAGTTGACGTCGTCGGCGGCGAGATACGGCGCCCAGGTATCCACGCAGAGGATCTCGCTCTCACCCTGGATGAAACGGTCGATCGCCGCCCCCCAGGTCAGCACCGAGTTCCCCATCCAGGAGCCCACCTCGAGGATGCGGATGCCGGTGCCGCGCTTGGCGAACAGCGACACGACGGCGGTCAGCCAGAGATGGCGCATCGCGGTCGCGTGCCCGATCTGCATGGCATTGAGGGTGTCGGGCAGGAACGGCTTGCCCGGCGAGATCAGGGCGAGGATGTCCTTCATGGCCCCATCATAGCGTGCCCGCGGACTGCGCCAGAGGGTCGCGGCCCATCCCCTGAAATCAGCTTTCCTGTTGGAAATATGAGCCCCGCCATGGCAAGCTTCGCGCCTTCCCGCCCGGAGCGCTCCCCATGACCGCCGTTCCCCTTCGCGCCCGCTCGACCTCGGCCCAGGAGGAGGCGGAATGGAAGCTCCGCACCGACCTCGCCGCCGTCTTCCGCGTCCATGCGCGGCTCGATTGGAACGAGCAGATCGGCAACCACCATTCGGTCATGCTGCCGGGCAGCCCCGACAAGCCGCAGTTCCTGATCAATCCGCGCGGCCTCCTGTTCCAGGAGATCACCGCTTCCAACCTGATCGTCTGCGATCTCGACGGCAACGTCGTCCGCGGCACCGGCGAGCTGCGCAAGGTCGCCTTCTGCATCCATGCCCGCATCCACCTCGCCAACCCGAAGGCGGTGGCGCTGCTGCACGTGCACCCTCAGTACCTGACGGCGCTGTCGATGATCGAGGGCGGCAGGCTCGAGCTCTCGCACTTCAACAATCTCGTCCTCAACGACCGCATCGCCTACGACGAGGAGACCAACGACGCGATCACGCCCGAAGAGGGCGACCGCTACGCGCGGGTCCTGGGCGACAAGACGATCCTCCTGATGCCGCACCACGGCGTCACCGTGGTCGGCCCGACGATCGAAGAGGCGTTCGACGAACTCTGCGGCGCCGAGCGCACCGCGATGTATCAGATCACCGCGATGCAGACCGGTCGCAAGCTCCGCACCTTCCCCGACCACATGCGCAAGCGCTACTCCGGCCGCATCGGCGACCGCTGGGATTCCCGCATGCATCTGGATGCCTGGCGGCGGATCCTCGACAAGGAAGAGCCCGACTACGCGAGCTGATCTACGCGAGCTGAAAGTTTCCAGAAAGGCTGAACGACCGATGACCGACGCGTCCTCCTCCCGCGCCAACGACAACCCCTACCTCCGCCTCAACGTCCGTCCGTTCATCAACTGCGCCTCGGTGCGCACGATCCACGGCGGCAGCCTGATGCGCCCCGAGGTGAAGGCGGCGATGGCGCGCGCCGGCGGCCAGTTCGTGAACATCTACGAGCTCATGGAAGAAGCCGGAAAGCGCATCGGCGAGCTGATGGGCTGCGAGTTCGGCATCGTCACGCCGGGCAGCGCCGCCGCGGTCTGCCTCGGCACCGCGGGCGCCGTCGCCGGCAACGATCCCGAGCGCATCGCGCGCCTGCCCTACACCGAGGGCATGCGCAACAAGGTGCTGATGCCGAAGGGACACCGGTTCTCCTACGACCACGCGATCCGCATGGTCGGCACCACCATCCACGAGTTCGCCTCCCGGGAGGAGCTCGTGAAGATGCTGGAAGACCCGACCGTCGCGATGATCTGCGTCTACGGCCTGGTCGAGCCGAACGGCCCCGTGCAGTTCGAGGACATGGTCGCGCTGGCCAAGGCGAAGAACGTGCCCGTGATGGTCGACGCCGCCTCCGAGCATATCGAGCGGCCGTCTCCTTGGCTGGTCCGCGGCGCCGACATGGTCATCTATTCCGGCGGCAAGTTCCTCCAGGCCCCGCAGGTGACCGGCCTCCTGCTCGGCAAGGAGAAGATCATCCGCGCCGCCTGGGCCAACGCCTCGCCGCACCAGGGCATCGGCCGCCCGATGAAGGTCTCGAAGGAGGACATCATCGGCGTGGTCACCGCCCTCGAATACTGGACGACCGAGCGCGACCATCCGGGCGAGCGCAAGGAATGGGCGGCGACGCTCGACACGATCGCGAAGAAGGTCGAGAAGGTCGCGGGCGTCGAGACCAAGGTCCGCGCGCCGTCCGGCGGCGTGAAGGTGCCGCGTCTGATCATCTCCTGGGACCGCTCGAAGGTCCCGCATGCCGGCCTCGACATCCGCCAGAAGCTGCTCGACGGCGAGCCGCGCATCATGCTCGACGACATGGAGGCGACCGACCATTCGGTGGTCGTCGATCCGTTCAATATGGTGAAGGGCGAGGCCGACCTCGTCGGCGATGCTCTGGCGCGCGCGCTGGCGTCGAAGCCGGTCGCGGTTTCGGCGCCGGCCCCGTCGGTCAAGGTTGGCGGCAGCTGGGACGTGACGATCGACTTCGGCGACGGCCCGGCGACGCATCGCCTGGAGCTCACCCAGAGCGACGCCAAGGTCGGCGGCCGCCACAAGACCAAGTTCTTCGACAGCGAGGTGACCGGCACGATCGCCGGCGACCGCCTCAGCGTCGCGGCTCTGCATCGCTACGAGGGATGCCGGCTGGGTTATCGCTTCGAGGGCACCGTCAAGGACGGCAGCATCACCGGCGAGGTGGTGCTCGGCACCGGCGGCGAGGCCCATCAGGGCCCGGTCAACCTGGCTCAGTACGGAAAGACGACGTTCTCGGCCAAGCGCGTCGGCGCCTGACGGTCTAGCGGCGACGGCCCGGCGCCTTCTGGCGCTGCGGCCGATCGCCGTCGACGGGCGCGCGAGGCGCCCGGCTCAGCCACTCGAGGCCGAGCAGGATGACCGACACGACGAGAAACATGGTGGCGATGACGGCGCCAACGCTCATGACACGACACCTCGGATTTGATCGCTGCGCCGGGAAGGCGCGGGCACAGTTTTAGTTCCCTGCGGTTTATGACCGGTTAACGGCGAGGCTGGTTTTCTTATGAGAAATCATCACGCTACCTCAGTGGCTTGGCGGCCATATGCAGGCGATGATAGCGTGCGGCCCCGCACTGATTTGCCTTAAGGATCCCAGGCTATGCGCGTCTTCACCGCCTCGCTGGCGACCGAGACCAATACCTTCTCGCCGATGCTGACCAGCCGGACGGAGTTCGAGGAGTCGTTCTACGCGCCGGCCGGCAAGCACCCGGACTACCCCAAGCTCTTCACCGCGCCGCTGGCCGCCGCCCGCAAGCGCGCCAAGTTGTCGAACTGGGAGGTCGTCGAGGGTACCTGCACCTTCGCCGAACCCGCCGGCACGGTGACGCGCGAGGCCTACGAGGGGCTCCGCGAGGAGATCCTGGACCAGCTGAAGGCGGCGATGCCGGTCGACATCGTGCTGATGGGCCTGCACGGCGCCATGGTCGCCGACGGCTACGACGACTGCGAGGGCGACCTGCTCCAGCGGATCCGCAAGATCGTCGGACCGAAGGTGCCGATCGGCGCCGAGCTCGATCCGCACTGCCACATGACCGACGCCATGCTGCAGTCGACCGACGCGATGATCTGCTTCAAGGAGTTCCCGCACACCGACTTCGCCGAGCGCGGCGAGGAGCTGGTGCAGATCATCGCCGACACCGCCGTCGGCAAGATCAAGCCCGTGCAGAGCGTCTTCGACTGCCGGATGATCAACTCCTACCCGACCTCGCGCGAGCCGATGCGGAGCTTCGTCGACAAGTTCAAGGCGATGGAAGGCAAGGACGGGATCCTCTCGATCTCGATGGTCCACTGCTATCCCTACGCCGACGTGCCCGACCTCGGCACCAAGATGCTGGTCGTCACCGACAACAACAAGGCGCTCGGCGACAAGATCGCGAAGCAGCTCGGCGAAGAGCTGATCGCGATGCGCGACACCGTGCGCCCGGCCTTCCTGAGCCTCGAAGGTGCGCTCGATGCGGCGCTCAAGGTCGAGGGCGGTCCGGCCGTGGTCGCCGAGCCGGCGGACAACGCGGGCGGCGGCGCGCCGTCGGACTCGACCTTCTTCCTCGAGCTCCTGCGCAAGCGCGGCGTCAAGAACGTCGCCCTCGGGCCGATCTGGGATCCGATCGCGGTCAAGATGTGCCACGCGGCCGGCGACGGTGCCGAGTTCCAGCTCCGCTTCGGCGGCAAGATGGGCCCGACCTCGGGCGAGCCGATCGACGCCAAGGTCAAGGTCATCAAATGCGTTAAGAAGGCGACGCAGACCTTCTCCGGCGCCGTGGTCGATCTCGGCGATGCGGCCTCGATCGAGTTCGACGGCATCACCGTGGCGCTGATCTCGATCCGCACCCAGGCGCTGGGCACCGACCTCTTCACCAATCTCGGCGTCGACCTCAAATCCAAGCGCGTGATCGTGGTCAAGTCGACCAACCATTTCCACGGAGCCTTCGGCCCGATCGCCAAGCAGGTGCTCTACTCCGACGGTCCCGGCGCGCTGCCGCGCGACTTCAAGAAGGTGCCCTACACACGGGTGAAGCGGCCGATCTGGCCGCTCGATGCGGATCCCTGGACGACCCGCTAGGAGCCGTCTCAAGTGCGCATCTTCACCGGGGCCCTGGCGACGGAGACCAACACCTTCTCGCCGATGCCGACCGACATGGCGCTCTACAAGGAGACCTTCTTCGCCGAGGCGGGGAAGCATCCGGACGAGCCGAGCTTCATGTCGGGTCCGACCTTCGCGGCGCGCAAGGTCGCCCGGACATCGAACATCGAGGTGATCGAAGGCCTGCACGCGCTGGCGATGCCGGCCGGCCGCACGGTCAAGTCGGTCTACGAGGAGCTGCGCGACCAGCTGCTCTCCGAGCTCAAGGCGGCGATGCCGGTCGACATCGTGGCGCTGGCGCTTCACGGCGCCATGGCGGCCGACGGCTACGACGACTGCGAGGGCGACATCGTCGAGCGGGTGCGGAAGATCGTCGGGCCCAAGGTCGCGGTCGGGATCGAGATCGACCCGCATTGCCACCTGACCGACCAGATGGTGCGGAACACCGACGCCATCGTGATCATGAAGGAATACCCGCACACGGACTTCCTCGAGCGCGGCGACGAGCTGCTCGACATCCTGATCAGGACCGCGCGCGGCGAGGTGAAGCCGGTCTCCAGCGTCTACGACTGCCGGATGCTGGTGCCGTTCCGCCCGACGCGCCAGCCGGCGCGCGGCCTGGTCGACAAGATCAAGGCGATGGAAGGCAAGGACCGCATCCTCTCGATCTCGCTCGTCCACGGCTTCGCCTATGGCGACGTCGAGGATCTCGGCAGCAAGGTCCTGGTCGTCACCGACGACGACAAGGCCCATGGCGACAAGGTCGCCGCCGAGCTCGGCCGCGAGATCTGGGAGAAGCGCGACGCGCTGACCACCAAGCTGCTCACCCCCGACGAGGCCCTCGACGAGGCGCTCAAGATCAAGGAGAGCCCGGTCGTCATCGCCGATCCGGCCGACAATGCCGGCGGCGGCGCGCCGTCGGACTCGACCTACTTCGTCCATCTCATGCGCAAGCGCGGCATGAAAAGCGTCGCCAATGCGCCGATCTGGGATCCGGGCGCGGTGAAGCTCTGCTTCGCCGCCGGCGTCGGCGGCATGCTCGATCTCCGCTTCGGCGGCAAGGTCGGGCTGACCTCGGGCGAGCCGGTCGACGCCAAGGTCAAGGTCGTCGGCCTCGTCCGCGGCTTCAAGCAGCCGTTCGGCGACGCCTTCTTCGACATGGGCGACATGGCCGGCATCGACGTCGACGGGATCGGCGTCGTGCTGTCCTCGAACCGCGTCCAGGCCTACCACCCCGACCTGTTCCGCGCGGTCGGCATCGACCCGCTGAAGACGCACATCCTCGTGGTCAAATCGACCAACCACTTCGTCTCCGGCTTCGGGCCGGTGGCGAAGCAGATCCTCTACTCGGATGGTCCGGGCGCGCTCGCCGGCGATCCGCGTCGTATCACCTACACCAAGCGCAAGAAGCCGATGTGGCCCTTCGAGGCCGATCCCTGGAGCACCAAATGAGCAAGTCCCCGTCCCGTTCCAACGAGAACGTCTATCAGCGCCTCGGTCTGCGCACGATCGTCAACGCCTCGGGTCCCTCGACCCGGCTGACCGGCGGCATCATGCGGCCCGAGGTCGCCGAGGCGATGGCGGAGGCATCCCAGTGGTGCGTCGATCTGGCCGAACTCCAGGGCCGTGCTAGCGAGGTGATCGCCGAAGCGACCGGCGCCGAGGCGGGCTACATCACCGCGGGTGCGTCGGCCGCGCTGATGCTGGGATCGGCGGCGTGCCTCGCCGGCCTCGATCCGGCGAAGATGAATCGCCTGCCCGATACGACCGGCATGCCGAACGAGGTCGTGATGGCCCGCAGCCATCGCAACATGTACGACCACGCCGTCGCGCAGGCCGGCGCCAAGCTGATCGAGGTCGGCATTCCCGACCGCTTCTCGGGCGCCGGCGTCCGCGACGCGCAGGTGTGGGAATACGACGCCGCCATCACCGACAAGACCGCGGCCGTCCTCTGGGTTGCGCAGGCGCATAGCGAGCCGACGCTGAAGGAGATCGTGGCGCTGGCCCATCGCCGCGGCGTGCCGGTGATCGTCGATGCCGCCGGCCAGCTGCCGCCGGCCGAGAACCTGAAGAAGTTCATCGCCGAGGGCGCCGACCTCGTCGCCTTCTCCGGCGGCAAGGCGATCGGCGGCCCGCAGGCCTCGGGCATCCTCTGCGGCAGGCGCGACCTGATCCAGTCGGCCGCCCTCCAGCAGCTCGACCACGATACCTATTTCGAGCAGTGGACCCCGCCGGCCTCGCTGTTCGACAAGCACAAGCTCGTTGGCTTTCCGGCCAGCGGCATCGGCCGCGCGTCGAAATGCGGCAAGGAGGAGATCGTCGGGCTGCTGACCGCGCTCAAGTTCTTCCTCGACGAGAACTCCGACGAGCGTCATGCGCGCTACCTCAAGCTCTGCAAGGAAGTCGCCGACGGCCTCAAGGGCGTGAAGGGTGCGACGGTCACGCTCGTCGACAAGAAGTACAAGGGCGCGCCCGCGGTCGAGCTCGCGATCGACGAGGACGTGCTGGGCTTCTCGGCGCGCGACCTGGTCAAGCGCCTGCAGGACGGCAACCCGTCGGTGCACGCCAACCACGCCAAGGTCCGCGACGGCCTGGTCGTCTTCGGTCCGAGCTGCATGAAGCCGGGCGACCCGGCGATCGTGATCGAGCGCGTGAACGCCGAGCTGCGCGCGAAGTAGGCTGGAGGTCTCGAGAAGAGGACGGACGTCAGTCCGTCTTCTTCTGCAGATCGAAGGTGAAGACCTTGTCGGCCTCGTTCCACGCGATCAGCGTGTGACCGGCCGCCTCGCACAGCGCCCGGAAGTCGCCGACAGCGCCAGGGTCGGTCGCAAGCACCCGCAGCCGCCCGCCGGGCGGCAACCCCTGAAGCGCCTTCCTGGCCTTCAGGACCGGCAACGGGCAGGTAAGCCCGCGGGCATCTAGGGTGGTGACGTCCAGGGTTGCTCCCCTTGCGGCGAAAGAAACAGCCGATACAGCTATATAGGCGAAGCAATCGCGCTTGCCGAGGGGGAGTCGTGGAAGAATTACAACCGAGATACGTAGTTATCGCCCTCGGCTTCGCGTTCGGCATGATTTTCGGCGCTGCCGTCCAGCGCAGCAACTACTGCACCATGGGGGCGATCTCGGACGTCGTCCTGATGGGCGACTCCCGCCGCGCCCGGGCCGGCGTTCTGTCGGTCGCGGTCGCGCTGCTGGGAAGCCAGTTCCTCGAGGTCCTGGGGATCGCCGACCTCTCGAAGTCGATCTACCGGACGCCGGTCCTGGGCTGGCTCGGCGCGATCGCCGGAGGCACCGCGTTCGGGTTCGGCATGGTGCTCGCCGGCGGCTGCGGCAGCCGCATCCTCGTGCGTACCGGCGCCGGCAATCTGAAAAGCCTCGTGGCCGTGATCGTGCTCGCGATCACGGCCCTGATGACCTTGCGCGGCTTGATCGCCCCCCTCCGCCGCCCGTTCGAGCAGGCGACGCAGATCAACCTTCGCGGCATCGGCGTCACCTCCCAGGGGCTGCCCGACCTCGTCGCGCGCGCCACCGGGCTCGGCCTCGGCCCGCTGCGCATCGCCCTCGCGATTGTGATCGGCCTCGCCTTCGCGATCTGGGCGCTGGCCTCGCCATCGTTGCGCCGCGACCGTGCCCTTCTCGCAGCCGCGGTGATCATAGGGCTCGTCATCCCCGCTGCCTGGGCGGCGACGACCTGGGCGGCGCGTGATCCGTTCGAGCCGATGCAGGTCGCGAGCCTCTCCTTCGTCGCCCCAATCGGCGACGGGCTGCAGTTCCTGATGTTCTTCACCGGCGCGAGCCTCAGCTTCGGAGCGGCGACGGTCGGCGGCGTGATCGCGGGTGCCTTCATCGCGGCGATCCTTTCCGGCAGCTTCCGTGTCGAAGGATTCAGCGACACCCATGATCTGATCCGTCACATGGTCGGTGGCATGCTGATGGGCTTCGGCGGCGTGCTGGCGCTCGGATGCACCGTGGGCCAAGGACTGTCGGGACTCTCGACCCTGGCTGTCGGTTCGTTCATCGCGGTCGCCGGCATCGTATTCGGCGGCGTGCTCGGAATCCGATGGCTCGAAAACCGCGCCTGACCCGCCTCTTGCCGAGGCCCCTCGCAGCCATTAAGTCAGATGCCAAGCTTCAATCCCCAATAATCCCCAGGAGTGGCTCGATGACCGGCTTTGACGACCGCAAGAAGGACGCCGAGAGGAAGTTCCAGCACGACGAGGAATTCCGCTTCAAGGTGATGGCGCGGCGGGCGAAGCTGCTGGGTCAGTGGGTCGCGAGCCAGCTCGGCCTCAAGGGCGCCGAGGCCGACGCCTACGCGAAGTCGCTGGTCGTCGAGGACATGTCGAAGCCGGGCGACGACGACATCGTCGGGAAGGCGATGGCCGACATGAAGGCGAAGGGCGTCGATGCAAGCGAGCACCGCATCCGCAAGGAGCTCGAAGGCTTCACCGTCCAGGCCCGCGAGCAGCTCATCAAGGAATAGTCGTCTCGCCTGAATTCAGTGACGAGCGCGCCCCGCCGATCCGATCGGCGGGGCGTTTCGCTTCTCAGCCGAACATGTCGCCGGTGATGCTGGCGTACCAGCCGTCCGCGTAGACGGATTCGAGCCGGCGGTTCTCGTCTTCCCACTGGCGCGGGCTGGTGCCGCCCGAGTCCGGGACCTCGATCAAGCCGCGGTCCGGCGTCACGCGGAAGACGTTGGCGACCGAGATCGCGTAGTCCTTGCCGACATGGCTGTAGCAGGTGTTGACCATGCCAACCGGTGAGAACGCCTTGTCCTGAAGCATGGCGACGGCGGCTGCGGCCGCGACCTTCGCCTGGCTGTTGGCGGCGAAGCCAGACTTCGGCATCGGCGCGGCGATGGTCGCGTCGCCGACGACATGGACGCCTTTGATCAGCTTAGATTCGAAACTCATCGGCTCGATCGGGCACCAGCCGGACTGGTCGGCGAGACCTGAGTCGCGCGCGATCCGACCCGCGAATTGAGGTGGGATCACGTTGGCGACCGCGGCCTTGTGCACCTGGCCGAACTCGGTCTCCAGCGTCTTCGCCTTCGCGTCGACCTTCACCACCTTGCCGTCCTTGCCGACCGGCACCCATTCGACCATGCCCGGATAGAGCTTCGCCCAGGCATCCTGGAACAGCGGTTGCTTGGAGAAGTTCTCCTTGGCATCGAGGACCAGGATCTTCGATCGCGGCTTCGACTGCTTGAGGTAGCTTGCGACCATCGAGACCCGCTCATACGGACCCGGCGGGCACCGGAACGGATTGCCCGGCGCCGCCATCACGAACAGGCCGCCATCGGGCATCGCCTCGAGCTGGCGGCGCAGCAGCAGCGTCTGCTCGCCTGCCTTCCACGCATGCGGCATCGCCTGCGCCGCCTTCTCGTCGTAGCCGGCGATCGCCCCCCACCGAAGATCGATGCCGGGCGAGACGATCAGGCGGTCGTAGGGAATCATGCGTCCGCCGGCGAGGCGGACGCGCTTCTGGTCGTGCTCGATCGCGGCGGCCGTGTCGTGCACGACCGTGATCCCGGCCTTCGCGAGCTTGTCGTAGCCGAAGCTGATCGTGTCGAGCTTCCGCCAGCCGCCGATCACGAGGTTCGAGTAAGGGCAGGTCACGAAGCGGCGGTTCGGTTCGACCAGCGTGACGTTGAGCTGCGGCGAGGCCTTCTTGAGATATCGGGCCGCCGTGGCGCCACCGAAGCCGCCGCCGATGACGACGACGCGCGCCGCCGACTGGCCGTAGGCGATCGCGGGAAGGCCGAGGGTGGCCGACGCGCTGGCGATGAAGCTGCGGCGTGTGAACCGGGTCATCTCTGTCTCCCTACTTCAGCCGCGAGAAATGAAGGGCGAGCCCGGCGATCTCTTCATCGGAATAGCCCTTGGCCAGCCGGTTCATCACCGTCGCCGGCCGACTGCCGGCCTTGAAGGCTTTCAGCTGCTGGGCGAGATAGACCTGCTGCTGCCCCTTGAGGCCCGGGATGCCGCCGGAGCCGTCGGCGTTGGCGCCATGACAGCCGGAGCAGGTCGACGCGAGGATCGAGACGTCGGCCGTCTGCGCCGACGCCGGCATCCCGGCGAACATCCATATTACCGCCATTATTATGTGGATTTTCATGAGACCCCCTTAACGCGCGTGGATCATAGCCGAACCAGGGAGACCGCAACAGCAACCTTAGCATGCTGGCGTTGCGGCCCGGCCTGACTATGATCCCGCCCCGCTTTCACAAAACTGTAATGGACGCTCTTCATGACCGCCGCCGGCCGCCGCTCCGTCGTCATCTTCGATCTCGGCGGCGTTCTCCTCGAATGGGATCCGCGCAATCTCTATCGCCGGCTGATCCCCGACGCCGAGGCGTGCGAGCATTTCCTCACCGAGGTCTGTCCTCCTGAATGGAATCATCAGCAGGACGCCGGCCGCAGCTTCGCCGACGCGGAGGCGGAGGCGATCTCGCGCCATCCGGACAAGGCCGATCTCATCCGCGCCTGGCTGCCGGGATTCGACGAGATGATTCCGAACGCGGTCCAGGGCACGGTCGACATCCTAGAGCGGTTGCATGCGAGGAACGTCCCGCTTTACGCGCTCACCAACTTTTCGGGCGAAACCTTCAAGCCGACCTTCAAGCGCTTTCCGTTCTTCCAGCGCTTCCGCGGTATCGTGGTATCGGGCGACGAGAAGATGCTGAAGCCTGAAGCACGCATCTACCAGCTTCTCTGCTCGCGCTACGGCGTCGACCCCAAAGATGCCATCTTCATCGACGATGTTCCAAAGAACGTAGAGGGCGCGAATGCTGTCGGCATTCACGGTATCCACTTCCGTTCGCCGACGCAGCTCGAGCAGGAACTTCGGTCGCTCGGTTTTCTCTGAAATTGCTTTGAACCGAATTCCAGCCAAATGCGACCCACTGCCGAAGGATCACTTTCGGGAGCCCGAAATGGGCAAGCGCATTTGGACGGACGAGACCCGCGAGCAGGTGCGTCACCTGTTCGTCGATGACGGACTGAGCTACGGCCAGATCTCACAGCGCCTCGGCATGAGCCGCGACGTGATCGCCGGCTTGGTCAATCGCATGAAACTGACCGGACAGGGCAAGAACGCCGCCCATGGCGGTCACAAGAATCGGAAGCCTCAGGAAGCGGCGCCTGTGCCGCTGAAGGCGGCAACGCAGAGCCTGATCGATCTCGGCCGGGCGTGCTGTGCCTGGCCGATCGGCGATCCCAAGGACGCGGGTTTCCGCTTCTGTGGCACGCCGACGGACGACCGCAGCCCCTACTGCATCGAGCACCGGCAGAAGGCCTATACGGTCTCCGAGCCGAAGCGCGAGAGGGCGGCATCGGACGAGCGCCGCCGCATCGCGTCCTGGAGCTGATCGGCCTCTAGACGTTTCCCGCGTCGGGACGCGTGAGGACCTCGCGCTTCCCGACGTGGTTCGCGGGCGACACGAGGCCTTCGGCCTCCATGCGCTCGACCAGTCGCGCCGCGCGGTTGTAGCCCAATTGCAGGTGACGCTGGATGAAGCTGGTCGAGCACTTGCGCTCGCGGATGACCAGCGCCACCGCCTGGTCGTAGAGCGCGTCGCCCGACCCTTCGCCGTCCTCGCCCGCCATCGCGCCGAAGGCGGCTTCCTCTTCCGGATCCTCGGTCACCGCTTCCACGTATTCCGGCTGGCCCTGCGCCTTCAGGAAGCGCACCACGTCCTCGACCTCGCCGTCGGAGACGAACGGCCCGTGCACGCGGGTGATGCGGCCGCCGCCGGCCATGTAGAGCATGTCGCCCTGACCCAGCAGCTGCTCGGCACCCTGCTCGCCGAGGATCGTGCGGCTGTCGATCTTGGAGGTGACCTGGAAGCTGATGCGGGTCGGGAAGTTCGCCTTGATCGTGCCGGTGATGACGTCGACCGACGGGCGCTGCGTCGCCATGATCAGGTGGATGCCGGCGGCACGCGCCATCTGCGCGAGACGCTGGATCGCCCACTCGATGTCCTTGCCCGCGACCAGCATCAGGTCCGCCATCTCGTCGACGACGACCACGACGTAGGGCAGCGGCGCCAGCTCCAGCGTCTCGTCCTCGAACACCGGCTTGCCGGTATCGGCGTCGAAGCCGGTCTGGACGCGACGGGTGATCATCTCGCCCTTGGCTTTCGCCTCCTCGACGCGTGCGTTGTAGCCGTCGATGTTGCGGACGCCGAGCTTCGACATCGAGCGATAGCGGTTCTCCATCTCGCGTACCGCCCATTTGAGCGCGACCACCGCCTTCTTCGGATCGGTGACGACCGGCGCGAGCAGGTGCGGGATGCCGTCGTAGACCGAGAGCTCCAGCATCTTCGGATCGACCATGATGAAGCGGCAGTGCTCCGGCGACAGCCGGTACAGCAGCGACAGGATCATGGTGTTGATCGCGACCGACTTGCCGGAGCCGGTGGTGCCGGCGACCAGCAGATGCGGCATGCGTGCGAGGTCGACGACGACAGGCGCGCCGCCGATGTCCTTGCCCAGGATCAGCGGCAGGCGCCCGCCCGATCGGTCGTAGGCCTCGGTTCCCAGCAGCTCGCGCAGATAGACCGTCTCGCGGCTGCCGTTCGGAAGCTCGATGCCGATCACGTTGCGGCCGGGGATGACGGCGACGCGCACGGAGAGCGCGCTCATCGAGCGCGCGATGTCGTCGGCGAGGCCGATCACGCGTGACGACTTGATGCCGGGCGCCGGCTCCAGCTCGTAGAGGGTGACGACCGGGCCCGGCCGTACCTTCACGATCTGGCCCTTGACCCCGAACTCCTGGAGCACGGATTCGAGCAGACGCGCGTTCTCCGAGAGAGCGCTCTCGTCGAGCTTCGCCACCGGGCCGTTCTTGGCGAGCGTCAGGATGTCGAGCGGCGGCAGACGGTAGTCGCCGCCGGCTTCCTCGAGCGCAAGGCGCGACTGGCGCTTCGACTCGGCCTTTTTCGGCGCCGCCGGCTTTGCCGCGACCAGCGGCTCCGCCTTGGGCGCCCTCGCCTCCGGCTCCGCGGCGCGATCGAGAACCAGCGGCGGATCCTCCCGATCGTCCTCGGTCGCCCGCGACGGACGTGCAACGAGGCGCGGCTCGATCCGCTTCGGTGTCTTGGCGGTGAAGGCGCTCGCCTTTTTGTAGCCGGCCTGCGCCGCACGGCTGCCGGCACGGCCGCTCCAAACGCCCACCTTCCAGGCGGCGCGCCCGCCGACGGCGAGCCCCTTGCCGCCGCTGCGCATCAGGAACATCCAGTCGCCGACCGAGAGGCCGAAGGCGACGGCGGCGAGCGGCACCGCGAGCGCGGTGGCGCCGGCCGAGATCAGGCTTGTGGCGGCCAGCCCGCCCCAGGGTGGAACCCACGCGATCAGGCGGCCGACGATCAGCTGCCCGACGACGCCGCCGAGTCTGAGATCGGCCAGTTCGGGCCACAGCAGCTGCGCCGGGATCAGCGACAGCGCGACCGATACAGCCAGCGTCGCCGCAGGCAGCGCGGTGAGCCTGAGCCAGAAGCGGGTGACCGGGCGATGGATGAGGAAGCGCGCGCCCCAGACCAGGATCACGAGCGCCAGCATGACGCCGGAGGCACCGAGCCCCTGCACCAGGACATCGGCGACATTCGCGCCGAGCGCTCCCAGCGGATGCGCGATCGGTCGATCGGCAGCGACGCTGAACGAGCGGTCGCCCGGCACGTAGAAGACGATGCAGGCGACGAGGAAGAGGCCGAGCAGCACCAGCGCGGTGCCGAGGAACTCCTGGGTCCGGCGCTTGAGGAAGACCTCGGCGCCTTCGGGAAGGAAGCCCGCTTCCGCCACCATAGCTAGAGCACCTGCGTCATGAGCTTGAGCGCCGTCTCCATCATCGGCTCGTCATAGACCATCGCGACCCGGATGTAGGGTTGGCCATGGTTCTTGCCGGTATGGTCGGGCCACGACATGAAGCCGCCCGGCAGCACGCGGATGCCCGCTTCGCTCCACAGCTTCTTCGCCGCTTCCGCCCCGTCGCCGACGTCGAGCCAGAGATAGAAGCCGCCCGCCGGGCGGTAGTAGCCGTAGCGCCCGTCGATCACCCGGTCGGCGATGTCGAAGTTGCGGCGATAGATCTCGCGGTTGGACTCGACGTGCTTCTCGTCCGACCAGAGCGCGGTCGCCGCCGCCAGCGTCGGCTGGCTCATGCCGGCGGCGCCGTAGTTGAGCACGTTGACGAAGGCCTGAATCGACTCAGGAGCTCCCGCGACGAAGCCGGAGCGAAGCCCAGGCGCGCTGGATCGCTTCGAGAGCGAATGCGCGATCACCACGTTGTCCATGCTGCCGCCCAGCGCGGCGCAGGCCTCGAGCGCGCCGGGCGGCGGCGCCTTGTCGTAGATCTCGGCATAACACTCGTCGACGACGAGCAGAAAGTCGTGGCGGCGGGCCAGCTCGATCGCACGCTTGAGATAGTCGAGCGTGGCGACCGTCCCCTGCGGGTTGACCGGCGTGCAGAGATAGAAGACGGCGGCTCGCTCGAGATCGGCCTTGGCGATCGCATCGAGGTCGGGAAGGAAATCGGTCTCCTTCCGCGCCGGCAGGTAGACCGGCTCCGCGCCGGCGATCAGCGCCGCGCCGGTATAGACGTGATAGGAGGGGTTCGGGATCAGCACCGCCGGCTTCTTCCCGGCCTTGGTCTCCGGCACCGCGAACAGCGCCGCCATGAACAGGCCCTCGCGCGATCCCGGGATCGGCAGGATGTGCTTGTCCGGATTCACCATCCCCGCCGGCAGCCGGTAGCGGCGGGTCAGCCAGGATGCCACCGCCTTCCGGAACTCGGGCGTGCCGGCGTGGTCGGTGTAGCGGTTCCACTTGTCCGCGTTCTTGCCGATTTCCTCGGCGATGCAGGCCGGAGGCTGGTTCTGCGGCTCGCCGACGGACAGCAGGATGGGCGCACGGTTGCTCTTGGGCTGGATCGGGCCCAGCAGCTCCCGGAGCTGGCGGAACGCGTAGTCCTTGAGCGGGTCGAGGCGGCGGTTGGTCATCACGTCCAGGGGTCAGCACGAAGCCCGGGCCGGATTGGGACAGCAATGCCCGAGGGTTACAGTATATAGCTGAACCTTGATGTCAGGACCACAAAATCCTGAGAATCCCTAGAGATCCACCCCGTCATGGGCCGGATCGCCGGTCTTGGCCTCGTCGAGGTCCGGCAGGGGCGGATGGATCCGCTTCAGGATGATGTCCCCCTCGGGGGTCACGCGGGGCGGTTCGAACATCGGCATACGGTCGATCAGGCGACGGATGCCTTCCAGGATGCGCCTGGCGCTCTCGGCGACGATGTCGGGGGCGCTCGGAGCCTGCGGCGGCGCGTAGGGCTCGACGGGCTGGGCCGCCGCCGGGACGGCGAAGGCAAGAGCGAGGGCCAAGGCGGCGGCGCGAAGCATGGAGGAGCGTCCTTTCGCTTCATTCCTCGCGCAGCATTGGGGCGCCTTTGAGGTCGAAGCTTTGACCTTCTCGGGGCAGGGACGGCAACGGATACCGCAATAGCCGACCGCGACTCGGAGAGCATCCAACGACAGCCATGCACGCCGCAGGAGCAGCGACCGGCGCTTCGTATCAGTCAGCACCAAAGCGGGAGCCGACATGTCCGAGCACGCCGCCCGAGACGAAGCCAAGAAAGAAGAAGACAAGGCCAAGCCGCTCGGCGCCGACGACCTTCGCGCGAGGGAAGCCGTCCGTGCGCTCGCCGAGCTCGGCGCACTGAAGCTCTGCCTGTCCTGCGGCCGCGACAGCGACCGCATCCTCCAGCCGGTGATCTACGGCGACGATCTCCTCAATCGCGGGCCGATCCTGCCGCTGGTCTGCGCCGACTGCGGGCACATCACCACCTACGGCATCGACCAGACGCTGAACGCCGCCGCAAGGAGGAAGAACACGAATGGGTAAAGTGATCGACACGGCGGGCCGCAAGATCGTCGACACGCTCGGCGCACCCCCGAAGCCCCAGCCCAGGATCGAGGCGGCGGCCGAGAAGCCTCGCCCGCGCGCGCCGGCCGGCCTCGCGGCGGCCGCGGTCGTCGCCGTGATGCTCGGCGGTTTCGGCCTGCTCTATGCGCAGAACGCCGAGACGGGACGACGCGTCGAGGTCCGGATGGCGCGCGCCGACAAGGTCGACGAGCGGCTCGACGCCCTGACTGCCAAGCTCGATGCCGCCGCCACCAACCTCGTCGAGTTCAGCGCCCGGCTCCAGGCGATGGGCGGGAAGCTCGACAGCATCGGGAATCAGGTCAGCGCCGGCCTCCGCGACACGAGCCGGAGCCTCACCGAGACGCTGAACACGCTCTCGCAGCGTCTTGCGGCCCAGCAGCCGCAGCAGCAGACGCGGGAACAACCGCGGGCGAACCAGGCGCCGTCCTCGACGACGCCGCGCTCCTACGCCCCCTATCCGGGCGCCATACAGCCTCGGCGGACGTTCCCCTACTAGAGGGACTTGCCGTCGAACTTCTGACGGTCGAGGCGATCGAGATCGATGCCCTCGATGCAGCGGACGTTGATCGCCGCCATCTCGTTGCCCTTGGGATCGCGGCCGAGTCCGAACGGCGCCGAACCGCAGGTGGGGCAGAACTGATGGCGGATCACGTGCTTGTTGAACAGGTAGGTGGAGAGCGTCGCGTTGCCCTTGGTCACCTTCAGGTGATCGCGCGGCACGAACCAGAGGAGATAGCCTTTCCGGCTGCAATGCGAGCAGTTGCACTCGATCACCTTGCCCGGCTCGCCTTCGACCGTGTACTCGACCTGCCCGCAGTGGCAGCTTCCCTTCACGCTCATCTCTCGCCTCCTCACACGTCGCGGAGCATCGGCGCGGCCTTCTGGCCGAGCGCGCGCCAGGTGCCGACCAGACCCAGCAGCACAGTCAACACCACCGACAGCGACGCCGATCCGGCGACCGCCGTCATCGAGAACGCGAAGTCGCTCTTCATCGCGAAGACCAGGATCGCCCATCCCGCGACCGTGCCGGCGCCGGCGGCGATCGCCGCGATCACGAGACCGAGCAGGCCGAACTCGAGCAGATAGGCGCTCAGGACCTCGATCCGTCGCGCGCCCAGCACCTTGAGCACGATCGCGTCCTTGACCCGGCGGCGATGCCCGGCAGCGACCGCGCCCGCGAGCACCAGGGTGCCCGCAGCAAGCGTCACCGCCGCGGTTACGCGCACGGCGAAGGCGATGCCTTCGAGGATTCGGTTGACGGCATCGAGTGCATCCTTCACGCGCACCGCCGAGACGTTCGGGAACTGCTTGCCGAGTTCGGCGAGCAGCCGTCCCTCCTCTGCGGGAGAGGAGAGATGCACCGTCGCCAGATGGGTCTGGGGCGCACGATCGAGGGCGCCCGGAGCGAAGATGAAGGTGAAGTTCATCGCCAGCGTGCCCCAGTCGATTTCCCGCAGCGAGGCGATCTCCGCCTCGATCTCGCGGCCGAGCACGTTGAGGCCGATGCGGTCACCGACGCCGATGCCGAGTCCGCGGGCGATGTTGGCGTCGATCGAAACCAGCGGCGGGCCGGCGTAGTCCGCCGGCCACCACCTGCCCTCGACGATGCGCGCGTTCGCCGGCTGCATCTTCGCGTACGAGAATCCGCGATCGCCCTGCAGCGCCCAGGCGGCACCCGGCGCCACCTGCACGCGGTCCGCCGGTACGCCGTTCACGCTGGCGACCCGACCACGGATCATCGGCGTGCGCACAAGCTCGCTCGCTCCCGGCGCGGCACGGACCAAGGCATCGAAGGCTTCGGCCTGGTCGGGCTGGATGTCGATGAAGAAGAAGGTCGGCGCCCGCTCCGGCAGACGCTCGTTCACCTGCCGGTCGAGGTTGCGTTCGATCAGCGCGACCGCGACAAGCACGGTGAGGCCCAGTCCCAGCGACAAGGCCAGCGCCCCCATCGGCGATCCAGGCCGCGTCAGGTTGGCGAGCGCGAGTCTCAGCAGCGGCCGCTTCGGGCGTCCGGCGCGTCGCGCGAGCGTGGCGATGGCGGTGGCGGTGCCGTGGAAGACGAGGACTGATCCCATCGAACCTGCCAGGAACCAGAGCGCGATCACGCGGTCCTGCGCGGTCGCTACCGTCAGGACGCATAGCGCGAGGAATGCCGCCGCGGTACCGAGGATCGGCCACCAACCCGGGAAGCGGCGCGGCGGCGCGATCTGGGCGCGGAAGAGATCGCCGGGCGCCACCTGCGAGGCCCGCGCCAGCGGCACCAGGGCGAATGCGAGCGTCGTGAGGAGCCCGCACGCCGCTGCAATCGCCAGCGGCTGCCAATAGACGCCGACCTTCGCCTGGATCGGCAGCACCGAGGCAAGCGCACTCGCGAAGAGCGCCGGCGTCGCCGCACCGAGAGCGAGCCCGAGCAGGATGCCGCCCGACGCCATCGCCAGCACGAGCACAAGATACGTGACGAAGGCGAGCCGCGCCGGCGACCCCAGCGCCTTCAAGGTCGCGATCGCCGCGAGCTTGCCGTCGAGGTAGCTGCGGACCGCGTTGCCGACACCGACGCCTCCAACCAGCAACGCCGTCAATCCGACCAGGGTCAGATACTGCCCTATCCGCTCGAGGAAGCGGCGAAGTCCCGGCGCCGCCTCGTCGAAGGCGCGGATGCGCCATCCTGCATCGGGTAGTTCGGCGCTCGCGGCCGCACGCAGGTCGGCGATCGTGAACCCGGGAGCGAGCGCGATCCGATAGAGGTGCCGCACCAGGCTGCCGGGAAGCAGCAGGCCGGTCGCCCGCAACGTATCGAACGACACCAGCACGCGCGGGCCGAAGGTGAATGCGCCGGTCGCCTTGTCCGGCTCGCGCGCGAGGATGGCGCGGATCTCGAGCTTCACGTCGCCGACCGACAGCGTGTCGCCGACCTTGAGGTCGAGCCGGGCGGCGAGCGTCGGCTCGACGGCAGCGCCGCGTCCGACGAGAACCTGCGCCAGCGCCTGGTCCGGCTCGAAACCCAGAGATCCCGCCAGCGGATACTCCGCGTCGACTGCCTTGAGCTCGACAAGCGTGCGATCGTCTTCGCCGTTCTTCACCGCCATCGCCCGCAGCTCGGCGACCTGCGAAAGCTTGCCGAAGCGGTCGAGGAAGCTGCGCTCCGCCGGCGTCGCCTCCCGCTGGGTCAGCGACACTTCGACGTCGCCGCCGAGGATCGCACGCGCATCGCTTGCGAGGCCGGCCATCAGCGACGATGTCACCGAGCCGACCGCGGCGATCGCGCCGACGCCGAGCGCCAGGCACGCGAGGAAGAGACGAAAGCCCTTGAGGCCGCCGCGAAGCTCGCGACGGACGAACCTGAGCGCGAGAACGATCAAGCGTCGGCTCCGACGATCCTGCCGTCGGCGAGACGGATGACCCGATCGGCGCGGGCCGCGAGCTCGGGATCATGCGTGATCAGCACCAGCGTCGAGCCCGCGGCGCGACGGCGCTCGAACAGCAGATCGATGATCTGGTGGCCGGTGTCGCCGTCGAGATTGCCGGTCGGCTCGTCGGCGAGGATCAGCGCCGGCTTGGCGACGACCGCGCGCGCGATCGCGACGCGCTGCTGCTCGCCGCCGGAGAGCTGGTCGGGATAGTGCTCGAGTCGGTGACCGAGCCCGACCGAGCGGAGCGCCTCGGCCGCCGCATCGAAGGCATCGCCGCGCCCGGCGAGCTCCAGCGGGACCGCGACGTTCTCGAGCGCCGTCATCGTCGGCACCAGCCGGAAGCTCTGAAAAACGATGCCGACATGCTTGCGCCGGAGCAAAGCGAGCCCATCTTCATCCAGCGTCGAGAGATCCTGGCCCGCGAGCGAGATGCGCCCGGAGCTGACCCGTTCGAGGCCAGCCACCACCATCATCAGCGTGGATTTGCCGGCACCCGACGGCCCCACCACCGCGACCGCTTCGCCGCGGCCGATGGCGAGGTCGATGCCGCGCAGGATGTTGACGGGCCCGACCGTGCTCGGCAGGCTGACCTGGACGTCCGCAAGCTCGAGCAGAGCGCCATCGGTGGAAGCATCGGGCATCGGACGTGTTCCGGGGATCTTGACGTGAGAGTGAAAGCGGCCGATGGGCCGGTACCGCATTGAAAGGTGGTCCCTTGAAGAGGATTGTCAACGGATTGGCCGCCGCGCTCGCGGCTTTGTGCCTCCTTGTCGGACAAGCATCCGCGGCACCGGCGCGCGTGCTGATGCTGGGCGACAGCCTGACCGCCGGCTTCGGCCTGCAGGTCGCGGAGTCGCTGCCGTCCCAGCTCGAGGCGGTGCTGAAGGGCCAGGGCCTCGACGTCGTGATCCTGAACGGCGGTGTCTCCGGCGACACCACGGCCGGCGGGCTCGCCCGCCTCGACTGGGCGCTCGCCGACAACCCGGCCTACGCGCTGGTCGCGCTCGGCGCAAACGACGCGCTCCGCGGCCTGAGCCCGGCCAAGGCCTACGAGAATCTCGACACCATCATCTCCCGCCTCAAGGCAAAGAACGTGAAGGTGATGCTCCTCGGCATGCTGGCGCCGCTCAACCTGGGGCCCGAGTACCGCGAGGAATTCGCCGCGATCTTTCCGCGCCTCGCCGACAAGCACGACGTGCCGCTCTATCCGTTCCTGCTCGATGGCGTCGCGCTCGAGCCGAAGCTGAACCAGAAGGACGGCATCCATCCGAACGCCGAGGGCGTGAAGATCATCGTCGGACGGCTGGCGCCGCTGGTGAAGCAGCTCATCGAGATGCCGGCGCCGGGATGAGCGCGTTCGTCTCCTCGCACGCGGCCGACGACGACGCCGACGAAGCGGTCGCGCGCACGCTCGCCGGCCTCTCGCCGCTGCCCGAGGGCGCCAATCTCGGCTTCGTCTACACGACCGACACCTTCGCAGCCGAGCTGCCGTCGCTGGTCGGGCGGCTGCGCGAGGCAACGGGGGTGAAGGACTGGGTCGGCACCGTCGGCCTTGGCGTGAGCGCCGCATCCGCCGGCTACTTCGACCGGCCGGCGCTGTCGGTGATGGTCGGCGCGCTTCCCAAGGATTCGTTCCGGATCTTTTCCGGGCTCGAGCACGGCATGGACCGTTTCCGGCGCGACCACGGCGACTGGATCGCGGCGAGGCAGCCGGGCTTCGGTGTCGTGCATGCCGATCCGCGCAATCCGAAGACGCCCGAGATGGTGGCGCGGCTCGCCGACGAGCTTCCCTGCTACCTGGTCGGCGGCCTCACCGCCTCGCGCAGCCGCCACGCCCAGGTAGCCGGAACGGGTGCCGGTGCCGCCGAGGGCGGGATCTCCGGCGTGCTGTTCGCCGGCGACGTCGCCGTCGCCTGCGGACTGTCCCAGGGCTGCTCACCGATCGGCCCGTCGCGCCTGGTGAGCGACGCCGAGGGCAACGTCATCAAGGCGATCGAAGGGAAGCCGGCAGTCGAGGTCCTGAAGGCCGACCTGGAAGCCTCGGGCCAGAAGCCCCAGGCGCTCCATGTGGCGCTCGCGGTACCCGGATCCGATACCGGGGACTACCTGGTCCGAAACCTGATCGGGGTCGATCCGGACCGCGGCTGGATCGGCATCGGCGACGAGGTCACCGCCGGCGACCGCGTCACCTTCTGCCGCCGCGACCCCGCGACCGCCGCCGAAGACCTGGATCGCATGCTGGGGCGCCTCAAGGCCCGGCGGAACGCCCTCCCGGCCGCCGGCCTCTACTATTCCTGCGTCGCCCGCGGGCCGCACCTGTTCCAGGGGGAATCGACCGAGGCGGAGACGATCGCGAAATCCCTCGGCACCTTTCCCCTGACCGGCTTCTTCGGGAATGGCGAGATCTCGGCCAGCCGGCTTTACGGCTACACTGGAGTTCTTGTTTTGTTCGAGTAATGCTCGAACCGCCTTTTGCCGCACCCGCCAGACATTTACAGCCTCCCGCCCCCCTGCTAGAAACCGCGCGCCGACGGTGACGGGCGTCGTCGGGGACCGGGGTCTCGCGCCCCCCGGCCAAAGGGGTCCAACGCATGAAGGTCATGACGGGCAACAGCAATCGGCCGCTGGCCGAGGCGATTTGCGCGTATCTGAACCTTCCGCTGGTGAAGGCCTCGGTGAAGCGCTTCAACGACCAGGAAGTTTTCGTCGAGATCCACGAGAACATCCGTGGCGAGGACGTGTTCCTCGTGCAGTCGACCTCATTCCCGGCGAACGACCACCTGATGGAGCTGCTGGTCGCGATCGACGCGCTCCGCCGCTCGTCCGCCCGCCGCATCACCGCGGTGCTGCCCTATTACGGATACGCTCGTCAGGACCGCAAGTCCGGCCCGCGCACGCCGATCTCGGCCAAGCTGGTGGCCAACCTGATCACGACCGCCGGCGCCGATCGCGTGCTGACCATCGACCTGCATGCCGACCAGATCCAGGGCTTCTTCGACGTGCCCCTCGACAACCTGTATGCCGCGCCCGACTTCGTGAAGGACATCCAGAACCGCCATGACGGCGCCGAGCTGGTCGTGGTCTCGCCCGACGTCGGCGGCGTCGCCCGCGCCCGGCACGTCGCCAGGCGGCTCGAGTGTGACCTCGCGATCATCGACAAGCGGCGCGAGCGCGCCGGCGTCTCCGAGGTCATGAACGTGATCGGCGACGTGAAGGGCCGGCGCTGCGTCATGGTCGACGACATCGTCGATTCCGGCGGCACCCTCTGCAACGCGGCCGAGGCCCTGATGGCCGAAGGTGCGGTCGCGGTCTCCGCCTACTGCACCCATGGCGTGCTCTCAGGCCAGGCGGTCGACCGCATCGGCAAGTCGCCGCTCGAGGAGATGGTGATCACGGACTCGATCGCCGCGACCGAGGCCGTCCGCAATTCCCGCAACATCCGCCAGCTGCCGATCGCGCACCTCGTCGCCGAGGCGATGCGCCGGATCAGCGAGGAACGTTCGGTTTCGAGCCTTTTCGACTAGAATTCACCGAGATTCCGATGCCGGCACCCCTGGAGGCCGGATCGGATGCACCGGGCCGACGTGGCCCATTCAGTTTGACCAAGGAGTCGATGTGACATGGCTGAGAATGTGACCCTCGCCGCCGAGCGGCGAGACCGGGCCGGAAAGGGGGCCGCCCGGGCAACCCGTCGTAACGATCGGGTTCCCGGCGTCATCTATGGCGACAAGAAGGCCCCTCTTCTGATCTCGATCGAGCAGCGCGCCCTCGAGCGCGTCGCCAACAAGGAGAGCTTCTTCGCGCGCCTGGCGACGGTGACCGTCGACGGCGAGAGCCACCGCGTTCTGCCGCGCGAAGTGCAGCTGGATCCGGTGAAGGATCGTCCGATCCACGCCGACTTCCTGCGCGTCGGTCCGAAGACCCGCATCACGGTCGCGGTGCCGATCCACTTCGAGAACGAGGCAGCCGCCCCGGGCCTGAAGCGCGGCGGCGTGCTCAACGTCGTGCGTCACGCGGTCGAAGTGTACTGCCTCGCGGACTCGATCCCCGAGCTGTTCACCGCCGACCTGACCGGCCTCGACATCGGCGACTCGATCCACATCAGCCATGTGAAGCTGCCTGAGGGCGTGAAGCCGACGATCGGACGCGATTTCACCATCGCCTCGATCGCCGCGCCGACGGTCTACGTCGAAGAGACGCCGGTCGCCGCTGCGGCGACCGAAGGCGATGCTGCCGCCGCTGCTGCTCCTGGTGCCGCCGGTGCGGCTGCGCCGGCTGCCGGTGCGGCTGCTCCCGCCGCTGGTGGCGACAAGAAGGGCGACAAGAAGTAGCCGACGCCATGTGGCTTTTCACCGGGCTGGGCAATCCCCGGCCCGGGGATGCCGGCAACCGCCACAACATCGGGTTCATGGCGGTAGATCGAATCCACGACCGCCACGGCTTCCAGTCGTGGCGGTCGCGCTTTCGCGGCCTTGCTTCCGACGGCACGATCGCCGGCGACAAGGTGCTCCTGCTCAAGCCGATGACCTACATGAACGTCTCGGGCGAGGCGGTCGGCGACGCCCAGCGCTTCTTCAAGATCCCGGCGGAGAAGACGGTCGTCTTCTACGACGAGATCGACCTCGAGCCAGGCCGGGTGAAGGTGAAGCTCAATGGCGGCTCCGGCGGCCACAACGGCATCCGCTCCATCGCCGGCCTCACCGACCCGAATTTCTGGCGCGTGCGCCTCGGTGTCGGCCACCCCGGGCACAAGGACCTGGTCCATGCCTGGGTGCTCAACGATTTCGCCAAGGCCGACCGCGAGTGGCTGGAGAAGCTGCTCGACGTGGTCGCCGCCGAGGCTCCGCTGCTCATCGAAGGGCGCGACGGCGAATACATGAACCGCTGCGCGATCGCGCTCTTCCCGCCGCGGCCGAAGCCGCCGCGCAAAGATCCTCCTCCCTCCAAGACCGAGCCAGAGACCTGACATGGGCTTCAACTGCGGCATCGTCGGCCTGCCCAATGTCGGCAAGTCGACGCTCTTCAACGCACTGACCGAGACCGCGGCCGCCGCCGCGGCGAACTATCCGTTCTGCACGATCGAGCCCAACGTCGGCCGCGTGCCGGTTCCCGATCCGCGCCTCGATACGCTGGCCAAGCTGGCTAAATCGGTGAAGACCGTGCCGACCTCGCTCGAGTTCGTCGACATCGCAGGGCTCGTGCGCGGCGCCTCCAAGGGCGAGGGCCTCGGCAACCAGTTCCTCGGCAACATCCGCGAGGTGGACGCGATCGTCCACGTGCTGCGCTGCTTCGAGTCCGGCGACATCACCCATGTCGAAGGCTCGATCGATCCGCTGCGCGATGCCGAGACGGTCGAGACCGAGCTGATGCTCTCCGACCTCGACAGCCTCGAACGCCGCGTGAACGCGGACCAGAAGAAGGCCCGCGGCGGCGACAAGGAATCGAAGGAGCGCCTCGCCGTCGCCGAGCGCGTTCTGGAAGCGCTACGTGCCGGCAAGGCCGCGCGCACGGTGAAGGTCTCCGACGACGAGAAGAAGATTCTAAAGGGCCTGCAGCTCATCACGTCCAAGCCCGTGCTCTACGTCGCCAACGTCGAGGAAGGCTCGGCCGCGAACGGCAACGCCATCTCGGCGAAGGTCGCGGCCATGGCGAAGGCCGAAGGCGCGGCGTTCGTCGTGATCTCGGCAGCGATCGAGGCGGAAGTCGCTCAACTCTCCGATCCCGAGGAGCGGAAGGTGTTCCTCGCCGATCTGGGACTCGAGGAGACCGGCCTCGCCCGCGTGATCCGCGCTGGCTACGGCCTGCTCGACCTCATCACGTTCTTCACCGTGGGGCCGAAGGAAGCGCATGCCTGGACGGTCCATGGCGGCGCCAAGGCACCGGAGGCGGCCGGCGCGATCCACACCGATTTCGAGCGCGGCTTCATCCGCGCCGAGACCATCGCCTACGACGACTTCGTCGCGCTCGGAAGCGAGCAGGCGGTGAAGGACGCCGGCAAGATGCGGGTCGAGGGCGCCGATTACGTCGTGAAGGACGGCGACATCCTGCACTTCCGCTTCAACGTATGACCCGGCCCGGCGCATGACGGGGGCGCGGCCGGCCGCTCCCCTGGCCGTCGCCGTCTTCGCGGTGACGCTCTGGGGGCTGACGCCGGTCGCGGCCAAGGTCGCGGTCGAGGTCGTCGATCCCATCCTCGTCGGCGTGCTCCGCATGACTTTGTCGGGCCTCGTCGCCTGGCCCGCGATCCTGCTCCTCCGTATCGCACCGCCGAGGACGCGCCCGCTCCTCGTGCTGCTCGCTATCTCCAGCGTGACCGGCATGATCGTGTTCCCGCTGCTTTTCAATGTCGGCCAGCACATGACATCGGCCTCGCATGCGGCGCTGATCCTGGCGGTCAGCCCGCTCGCGACCGGTCTCGTCGCTTCTTCGGTCGAGCGCCGGCTTCCCGGACGCATGTGGTGGATCGGCTCGGCGATCGCGCTTTCCGGAGAGTTCGCGCTGGTCTGGGGCCGCGACCTCGACAGCAGCGGCGCAACGCTGATCGGCGACATGGTCGTGCTCGCCGCAGGCTGCATCGCTTCGGTCGGCTACGTGGCCGGCGGCCGTCTGCAGCAGGCAGGCTACGCCGCGTTGTCGGCAACGCTTTGGTCCGTGGGCATCGCGAGCGTCGTTCTCGCCCCCGCCTTGCCGTTCCTGGCCACGGTCCAGCAGCTCGACCAGATTCCGGCGCTCCCCTGGTTCGCCATCGCGCAGCTCGCGATCGGATCGAGCATCGTCGCCTATGTCGCCTGGTACTGGTCGCTCGGCGTCGGCGGGATCGCACGCATCGGCCTCGTGCAGTTCCTGCAGACGCCGGCCGGCGTGTTCGCCGCGCTCTGGCTGCTCGGCGAGCCGCTGACCCTGCCGCTGGTCGTCTCGGCGACCGCGATCCTGGCCGGCGTGTTCATCGCGCAGCGCCGGTGACCCGGCTATAGTTCCCCCATCCCCTCTATCGGAGACCAGCATGGCGGAGACGATCAAGCTCACGGCGTCCGACGGGCACAGTTTCGATGCCTATATCGCCCAGCCCTCGGGCAAGCCGCGCGGCGGCCTCGTCGTCATCCAGGAGATCTTCGGCGTCAACCAGCACATCCGGAAGATCGCCGACGGCTATGCCGCCGACGGCTACATGTGCGTGGCGCCGGCGCTGTTCGACCGCGTGAAGCCGGGCATCGAGCTGGGATACGGCCCGACCGACATCCCCGCCGGCCGCGACACGCGCCAGAAGCTGGCGCTCGACGATGTACTGAAGGACCTTCAGGTCGCCGTCACCACCGCGGGCTCCGCCGGCCGTGTCGGCGTCGTCGGCTACTGCTGGGGCGGCTCGCTCGCCTTCCTGTGCGCGACGCGCCTCGGCGTGCAGGCCGCATCCGGCTACTACGGCGGCGCGATCGTGCCGCACAAGGACGAGAAGCCCGGCTGCCCGACGCAGCTGCATTTCGGCGAGCGCGACAAGGGCATCCCGCTGGCCGACGTCGAGATCATCCGGAAAGCTCGGCCCGACGTCGCGATCTACATCTACCCGGCCGACCACGGCTTCAACTGCGACGAGCGCGCGAGCTGGGAGCCGGTCTCCGCCAGGATCGCCCGCGAGCGCACGCTGGAACTGTTCCGCAAGAACGTCGGCTAGAAACGAAAAGGGCGCGGAACTCGGCTCCGCGCCCTTTCAACTTCGAAGCGATGGGTTACTGCGCGGCGGCGGGAGCCGCTTGGATGCCCTTGTCCTTGAGCAGGCTCTGCAACTCGCCGCTCTCGTACATCTCGCGGACGATGTCGCAGCCGCCGACGAACTCGCCCTTCACGTAGAGCTGGGGGATCGTCGGCCAGTTGGCGAACGCCTTGATGCCTTCCCGGATCTCGGGATCGGTGAGGACGTTGACGCCCTTGAACTTGACGCCGGCATGGCTCAGCACCTGGACGACGGCGGCGGAGAAGCCGCACTGCGGGAACACCGGCGTGCCCTTCATGTAGAGGACGACGTCGTTGTCCTTGATGTCCTGGCGGATGCGGTCGAAGACGACGGGATCGCTCATGGCGGCTTGTCCTTGATCAGGGAGTCGAGGTCTGGAGGGCCAGCGCGTGCAGCTCGCCCCCCATGCGGCCCTTGAGGGCCTGGTAAACCATCTGGTGCTGCTGGACTCGCGACTTGCCGGCGAACTGGGCCGAGGTGACGTGGGCGGCATAGTGGTCGCCGTCGCCCCTCAGATCCTCGATCGAAACGGTCGCGTCCGGGATCGACTCCCGGATCAGCCGCTCGATCTCGCCCGCATCCATCGGCATGGGTCAGCTCATGTATTTCGGCAGCCATCCCTCATGGATGGCGCGCAACTCGTCCAAGGATATGGCACCGGCCCCCTCCAGCGTCAACGAACGCGGGGCCGATTCCCCTAGCTTCCGAAGGGGGATACCGGCGGCCTTTGCCGCCTCCTGGACCCCGGCCGGGTCCGACGTGGCGACGACATAGCGGGCCTGGTCCTCGCCGTACCACCAGGCATGGACGGGGATCCCGGCCGGCGGGGCGTCGAGCCTCACGCCCGTGCCGCCAGCCAGCGCCATCTCGGCGACGGCGACCAGCAGGCCGCCGTCCGAGACGTCGTGACACGCGTCCAGCCTGCCGGAACGGATCAGGCCGCGGACCAGGTCGCCGGTCCTTCTCTCGAGCGCGAGGTCGATCGGCGGCGGTGCGCCCTCTTCCCACCCCGCGATCTCGCGGAGGTAGAGGGAGGCGCCGAGCCAGCCGGTGGTCTCGCCGAGCACGAACAGCGTGAGGTTCGGCTTCGAGAGGGCGAGGCCAACGGTCTTCGTGTACTCGTCGATGAGACCGACGCCGCCGACCACCGGGGTCGGCAGGATGCCCTGGCCGTTGGTCTCGTTGTAGAGCGAGACGTTGCCGGAGATGACCGGGTAGTCGAGCGCCCGGCAGGCCTCGCCCATGCCTTCAATGCAACCGACGATCTGGCCCATGATCTCGGGCCGCTCGGGATTGCCGAAGTTGAGGTTGTCGGTGATCGCGATCGGCTCGGCACCGACCGCGGTCAGGTTGCGCCAGGTCTCGACCACCGCCTGCGCGCCGCCGGTCTTCGGATCGGCGACGCAGTATCGGGGCGTGCAGTCGACCACCATCGCCAGCGCCTTGCGGGTGTCGCGCACGCGGACGACAGCAGCGTCGCCACCGGGCGTCTGGATCGTGTCGTTGCCGACGAGGTGATCGTACTGGTCCCAGATCCAGCGCTTGGAGGCGAGGTCCGGGCAGCCCATCAGCTTCTTCAGCGCGTCGATCGGGTCGGCGGCCTTGGTGTTCGCGGCCTTGATCACCGGGCGCTTCGGCGACGGAACGTGCGGGCGTCGATAGAGCGGCGACTGGTCGACCAGCGGCGCCACCGGTATGTCGATCTCGGTCTGGCCGTTCTTCTTCACGACCAGATGGCCGGTCTCGGTCACCACGCCGATGTCGGCGCAGTCGAGCTCCCACTTGGTGAAGATGCGCTCGGCGATCTTCTCGGCGCCCGGCTTCACCACCAGCAGCATGCGCTCCTGGCTCTCCGACAGCATGATCTCGTAGGCGGTCATGCCGGTCTCGCGCACCGGCACATGGTCGAGGTTGAGCTCGATGCCGAGGCCGCCGCGCGCCGCCATCTCGACCGACGACGAGGTGAGGCCGGCCGCCCCCATGTCCTGGATGGCGACGATCGCGTCCTCGGCCATGAGTTCGAGGCAGGCTTCCAGCAGCAGCTTCTCGGTGAACGGATCGCCGACCTGCACGGTCGGACGCTTCGCCTCCGACTCCTCGGTGAACTCGGCCGACGCCATGGTGGCGCCATGGATTCCGTCGCGGCCGGTCTTGGCGCCGACGTAGAGCACGCGGTTGCCCGGGCCACGCGCCGCCGCCTTGAAGATGCGGTCGGCCCTGGCGAGGCCGACGGTCATCGCGTTGACCAGGATGTTGCCGTTGTATGAGGGATGGAAGTTGGTCTCACCCGCGACCGTCGGCACGCCGATGCAGTTGCCGTATCCGCCGATGCCGGCGACGACGCCCGAAACCAGATGCCTGGTCTTCGGGTGCTTCGGATCGCCGAAGCGCAAGGCATTCAGATTGGCAATGGGCCGCGCGCCCATCGTGAAGACGTCGCGAAGGATGCCGCCGACGCCGGTGGCCGCACCCTGGTAGGGCTCGATGAAGCTCGGGTGGTTGTGGCTCTCGATCTTGAAGACGGCGGCGAGCCCGTCACCGATGTCGACGGCGCCGGCGTTCTCGCCTGGTCCCTGCAGGACCTTGGGCCCCGAGACCGGGAAGGTCTTCAGCCAGACGCGCGAGGACTTGTAGGAGCAATGCTCGCTCCACATGACCGAGAAGATGCCGAGCTCGGCCAGCGTCGGCTCGCGATCCATGATCTTGAGAAGGAGCGCGTACTCGTCCGGGGTGAGGCCGTGTTCCTTGACGACCTCGTCGGTGATCTTCGAATTGGGGATCATCAGTGCAGCGCGTTCACGAGGCTCTTGAACATGCCGAATCCGTCCATGCCGCCGGCATGGGGATCGGTCGCGTCTTCCGGATGCGGCATCAGGCCCAGCACCGTCTTCGAGTCGTTGAAGATGCCGGCGATCGCATCGGTCGAGCCGTTCGGGTTCGCCTGTGCGTCGGTCTTGCCGTCCGGAGAAACATAGCGGAACGCGACCAGGCCGCGATCCTCGAGCTTCTTCAAGGTGCCCTCGTCCGCGGTGTAGTTGCCCTCGCCATGCGCCACCGGCACGCGGATCACCTGGCCCCTCTCGTAGGCGTTGGTGAAGACGGACTGACTGTCCTCGACGCGGAGGTGGACCTGGCGGCAGACGAACTTGAGCGAGGCGTTTCGCATCAGGGCGCCCGGCAGCAGGCCCGCCTCGATCAGGATCTGGAAGCCGTTGCAGACGCCGAGCACCGGCGTCCCCTTCGCGGATTTTTCCTTGATCGCCTTCATCACCGGCGAGTGCGCCGCCATGGCGCCGCAGCGGAGGTAGTCGCCGTAGGAGAATCCGCCCGGCACGACGATCAGGTCGGCATCCGGGATCTCGGCATCGCCGTGCCACACGAGGCTCGGCTTGGAGCCGGCACGCTCGAGCGCCATCATGATGTCGCGCTCGCGGTTCGAGCCGGGGAAGCTGACGACGGCGGCCTTCATCCCTTGATCTCCACCCGGTAGGACTCGATCACGGTGTTGGCGAGCAGCTTCTCGCACATCGCCTTCACGGCAGCCTCGGCCTTCGCCTTGTCGGTCTCTGCGAGATCGAGCTCCAGGAACTTGCCCATGCGTACCGAGTTGACGCCGGCGAAGCCCAGACCTGAGAGCGCATGGCCGATCGCGGTGCCCTGCGGATCGAGGACGCCGGGCTTAAGGGTGACATGGACGGTCGCCTTCATGGGTCTCCTTGGGACGACGAGGGGGCGTAAACGCCCCCGGTTGAACTCAAACGCGTATCGCCGGGGTCAGGTCAGCACGCCGAGACGGCGCGCGACCTCCTGATAGGCTTCCTTGACGTTGCCGAGATCCTGGCGGAACCGGTCCTTGTCGAGCTTCTCGTTGGTGCGGGCGTCCCACAGGCGGCAATTGTCGGGGCTGATCTCGTCGGCCAGGACGATCCGCATCTCGTCGTTCTCGGTGTAGAGCCGGCCGAACTCGAGCTTGAAGTCGACCAGCTTGAGGCCGACGCCGAGCAGCAGGCCCACGAGGAAATCGTTCACGCGAAGCCCCAGCGACAGCATGTCGTCGAGGTCCTGCGTCGTCGCCCAGCCGAAGGCGGTGATGTGCTCTTCCGAGACCATCGGGTCGCCGAGCTCATCGGACTTGTAATAGTACTCGACGATCGAGCGCGGCAGCGGCGTGCCGTCCTCGATCTTGAAGCGCTTGGCGATCGAGCCGGCAGCGACGTTGCGGATCACCACCTCGATCGGGATGATCTCGACCTCGCGCACGAGCTGCTCGCGCATGTTCAGCCGGCGCACGAAATGCGTCGGCACCCCGATCTCCGCCAGCTTGGTCATCAGGTATTCGGAGATGCGGTTGTTGAGCACGCCCTTGCCTTCGATGACGCCGCGCTTCTGGTTGTTGAAGGCGGTGGCGTCATCCTTGAAGTACTGGATGAGCGTGCCGGGCTCAGGCCCTTCGTAAAGGATCTTGGCCTTGCCCTCGTAGATGCGTCTGCGTCGAACCATCGAATCCACTCGGAGGCTTGAGCGGGAGATATAGCAGCCGGGGGCGGCCGAAACAACGAACCGTCAGGTATGAAAAGCGACCACGGTGCCGGTCGCCTCGTCTGCCGGGACCAGCAGCGAGCCCCCGGGACCGGGCTTCGGGTCGACCCCGGTCGCCTCCAGGACGGCCTTGCAGCGCCTGAGGTCCTCGACCCGGACCGACATCCCGACCAGGCACGGCAGCGGCCGGCCGGGCTTGGCCCGGACCCCTGGATAGACCGCCTCCAGCTCCTCGGGCGCAACCACCTCGATGCGCTCGCGCCCGGTCTCGACGACCCGGCCCCGAATCGCGGCGGCGCCGAAGATCCGCCGGAACCCATCGAGGACCGGCACCGGATCGGCGGCCGCGACCACGAAGCCGGACGTGGCGACCGCTCCGTTCGGGTGCTCGAGCCAGGCCGGCTCGCGCACTTCCTTTTCGGACAGGTGACAGCAGACGAAGGTGCGGAAGCCCGGCACCGTCCCGTCCGGCAGGTTGACGATGTCGAAGCCGAGACGCGCGTCGATGCCGTCGCGCTCGATGATGCGCTCCAGCCGCGTCGGGCCGGTCGGTGCGAGGCCGGCCTTGGCCAGATGCTCGGCGGCTTCTCCGCCGGAGGGCGCGCCGAAGGCGAGACCGATCAACCCCGGCCCGTGCGCCAGATGCGTGTCCAGGTTCGAGGTCGGAAGCGCGGGATCGATGACGCCGATGAGCTCGATATAGCCCTCGCGCAGCATCAGGCAGTAGTTGCCGCTGCCGCGGTTGAGATGCCGGCCGCGCGGCGTCGGCGTGAATCCCAGCCGAGCCCAGGTCCGCTTCGCCATTTCCAGCTCGCGGACGACGACCTGGACGTGGTCGATGCCGAAGACCGGCGTCACTTCCCGAGCACCCGTCCGGCGACGGCGTCGAGCTTCGCCAGGAGCGCCGGATCGCGCTTGTCGGGATGGGTCATGATCGCGTGCTCGAGCGCGGTCTGGCAGCCGTGAGCGCACGGCCCCTGATGGTCCTTCATGCGCGGCGCCGCCTCGCGCACGAGGCCGCGCGCGTTGTCGGCGTTGGCGACGACGACCTTGATCACCTGCTCGACGGTCACGTGGTCGTGGTCGGGATGCCAGCAGTCGTAGTCGGTGACCATGGCGACGGTCGCGTAGCAGATCTCCGCTTCGCGGGCGAGCTTGGCCTCCGGCATGTTGGTCATGCCGATCACGCTGCATCCCCAGCTGCGATAGAGGTGCGACTCGGCCTGGGTCGAGAACTGCGGCCCTTCCATCACCATGTAGGTGCCGCCGCGCACCATCTTGAGGCCGAGCTTCTGGCCGGCGGCCATCAGGTGGTCGCCGAGGCGCGTGCACACCGGGTGCCCCACCGACACATGCGCGACGCAGCCGGCCGAGAAGAAGCTCTTGGTGCGCGCGAAGGTGCGGTCGATGAACTGGTCGACGACGACGAAGGTGCCGGGCGGCAATTCCTCCTTCAGCGACCCCACTGCCGAGATCGAGATGATGTCGGTGACGCCGACGCGCTTCAGCGCGTCGATGTTGGCGCGGTAGTTGATGTCGGACGGGCTCTTCACGTGGCCGCGGCCGTGGCGCGGCAGGAACACCAGCTTCTGGCCCTGGAGCGATCCGAACATCAGCTGATCGGAGGGCGGCCCCCACGGCGTGTCGACCGTCATCCACTGGACGTCGGTCAGGCCCGGAATATCGTAGACGCCGCTGCCGCCGATGATACCGACCAGGGTCATGGCGCCTCGTCTCCCCTCAAAACCCCGACCCTCAAAAGCAACGAGGGCCGCTTCGCCGCGGCCCTCGCTTCGAACCAAGCCTGAAGGGCCGGATCAGTGGACCGAGGCCCAGACCTTGCGCTTCGCGGCGTACAGGATGCCGGTCATCACGATCAGGAACAGCATGACCTTGATGCCCATCAGCTTGCGCGCCTCGAGCGTCGGCTCGGAAGCCCAGGCGAGGAAGACCGAGACGTCCTTCGCCTGCTGCTCGACGGACGCCTTGGTGCCATCCTGATAGGTGACGCCGTCGACGTTGATCGGCGCCGGCATCGCGATCTGGTGGCCGGGGAAGTAGGCGTTGTAGTGCATGCCCTCGCCCAGCGTGACGCCGGCCGGGGCCGGCACGTAACCGGTCAGCACCGCGTAGATGTAGTCCGGCCCGCCGACGCGCGCCTTGGTCACCATCGAGAGATCGACCGGGTAGGCGCCGTTGTTGGACGCGCGCGCAGCCTTCTCGTTGGCGAAGGGACGCGCGAACTTGTCCGAGGGGCGACCGGCCCGCTCGAACATCTCGCCGGCGTCGTTCGGACCGTCCATGACCTTGGCCTGGGCGGCGATCGCCTTGATGTCGTCCTCGGCGTAGCCGATGCCCTTCAGGTCCCGGTACGAGAGCATGTAGACCGAGTGGCAGGCGGCGCAGACTTCCTTGTAGACCTGGAAGCCACGCTGCAGCGAGGCGCGGTCGAAGGTCCCAAAGACCCCCGAGAAGCTCCAGTGCTGAGCCGGCGGCTTGGCGCCCTCGGCCGCCTCGGCGGCATTGCCGAGGAGAAGGAGCAGAGCGGCGGCGGAAATCAGACGGCGCATCAGGCTTTCCCTTCCGCAGGCTTGAGCACGGGTGCGGAGATCGATTGCGGCAGCGGCAGCGGCCGTTCGATCAGCCCCAGTACCGGCATCAGGATCAGGAAGTGGAAGAAGTAGTAGAAGGTGGCGATCCGGCCGGCGAGGATGAACCAGCCTTCCGGCGGGTTGGCACCGACGTAGCCCAGCACGAAGCAGTCGATCACCAGCAGCCAGAAGAACTTCCGGTAGGTCGGGCGGAACTTGGCGCTGCGGACCCGGGCGGTATCCAGCCAGGGCACGATGAACAGCACCAGGATCGAGCCGAACATCGCGATGACGCCGAGCAGCTTGTTCGGGATCGCGCGAAGGATCGCGTAGTACGGCAGGAAGTACCACTCCGGCACGATGTGCGGCGGCGTCACCAGCGGGTTCGCCGGGATGTAGTTGTCCGGCTCGCCGAACAGGTTCGGCGCGAAGAACACCACCGCGGCGAAGACGATGAAGAACACGCCGAGGCCGAACGCGTCCTTGGCCGTGTAGTACGGATGGAACGGGATCGAGTCCTGCGGGCCCTTGGTGTCGATGCCGAGCGGATTGGACGAACCAAACCGATGAAGCGCAAGGATGTGGATCACCACCACGCCGACGATCAAGAACGGCAGCAGGTAGTGCAGCGAGAAGAAGCGGTTCAGCGTCGGGTTGTCGACAGAGAAGCCGCCCCAGAGCAGCGTCACGATCCAGTCGCCGACCAGCGGAAACGCCGAGAACAGGTTGGTGATGACGGTGGCGCCCCAGAAGCTCATCTGGCCCCACGGCAGCACGTAGCCCATGAACGCGGTGGCCATCATCAGGAGCAGGATCACCACGCCCAGTATCCACAGGAGCTCGCGCGGCGCCTTGTAGGAGCCGTAGTAGAGCCCGCGGAATATGTGGATGTAGACGACGATGAAGAAGAACGAAGCGCCGTTCATATGGATGTAGCGGATCAGCCATCCATAATTCACGTCGCGCATGATGCGCTCGACCGAGTCGAAGGCGAAGGCCGTATGCGGCGTGTAGTGCATCGCCAGGAAGATGCCGGTGACCAGCATGATCACCAGCACCACCATCGCCAGCGAACCGAAGTTCCACCAGTAGTTCAGGTTCTTCGGTGTCGGATATTCGTGAAGCTCATGGTGAAGGTACGAGAACACCGGGAGCCGGTGGTCGATCCATCGCACGAGCGGGTTCTTGAAGGCGGCTGCCATGGCTTCAGGTCCTAGCCGATGCGGATGGTCGTGTCGTCGAGGAAGGCGTACGGCGGCACGCCCAGATTCTTCGGAGCCGGTCCCTTACGGATGCGGCCCGACGTATCGTAGTGCGAGCCGTGACAGGGGCAGAACCACCCGCCAAAGTCGCCACGCGGATCGGCGGTCTTCTGTCCCAGCGGCACGCAGCCGAGATGGGTGCAGACGCCGACCAGGATAAGCCATTCCGGCTTCTTCACGCGCGCCGAGTCGGCTTCCGGATCCGGGAGCTCGTCGAGCTTGGTCGCCGCAGCCGCGTCGATCTCAGCCTTGGTGCGGCGGCGGACGAAGACCGGCTTGCCGCGCCAGGTGACCGTGATCGCCATACCTTCCTGGACCGGCTTCAGGTCGACCTCGGTGGTCGACAGCGCCAGCACGTCGGCGGACGGGTTCATGTAGGAGATGAACGGCCACGCCACCGTCGCGGCGCCGACGGCGCCCATGCCCGCGGCGGCCAGATAAATAAAATCGCGTCGGGTCTCGCCTTCGGCGTGACCCTTCGTCGCCGTCGCTGCCTCTGCCATTCACACCCCCGGAAAGGCGGTCGAAATCTTGTGCTTAACCTCGGGTCGAGAACCTACCCCGAGCGCCGTGAGCCCGGCTTGCGACACTATGACGCAAGATCGAAAGCCGGGATGGGCGAAGGCGCGTATAGAGCATTTTGAAGGGCTTGCAAAGACAAGCGGCACCGCGTTTTTTGTCGCAGCATGCGTCTCGCCCTCTACCAGCCGGACATCCCCCAGAACGCCGGCGCGCTGCTCAGGCTCGGTGCCTGCCTCGGCGTCGCCGTCGATCTGATCGAACCGGCCGGTTTCCCGATCGACGACCGCCGCCTCAGCCGGGCGGCCATGGACTACTTCACGGCCGCGGACCTCACCCGCCATGCGTCCTGGGAACGCTATCTCGCCGACCGCAAACCGGGCCGGCTGGTCCTCCTGACCACCCGGGCGGAGGCTTCCCACCTCGATTTCGCCTTCCGGCCGGACGACGTCCTGCTGCTGGGTCGAGAATCGGCCGGGGTGCCGGCCGAGGTCCGGAGCGCCCGCGATGCCGAGGTCAAGGTGCCGATGCGGCCGGGCCTCCGCTCGCTCAACGTGGCCCTTGCGGCCGCCCTGGTTCTGGGCGAGGCCTTGCGCCAGACCAAGGGCTTCCCGGAGGCGGCGTGAGCGAGGAAAGAAAAGCGGAGGCGCGGGCCTGGTTCGAGGCGCTCCGCGACCGGATCTGCGCCGCCTTCGAAGCGATCGAGGACGACTACCGCGGCCCGCTCGCGGACCTGCCGCTCGGCCGCTTCGAGCGCAAGGCCTGGGACCGGCCGGGCGGCGGCGGCGGCGTCATGTCGATCATGAAGGGCCGGGTCTTCGAAAAGGTCGGCGTCAACGTCTCGACCGTGCACGGTGAGTTCCAGCCGGAATTCGCCAAGTCGATCCCCGGGGCGTCGGAGGATCCGCGCTTCTGGGCCTCGGGCATCTCGTTGGTCGCCCACATGCGCTCGCCGCTGGTGCCGGCGGCGCACATGAACACCCGCCACATCGTCACGACCCGGGCCTGGTTCGGCGGCGGCGCCGACATGACGCCGACCTTCCCGGACGAGGCCGACACCGCGCGTTTCCACGGCGCCCTCAAGGCCGCCTGCGACCGTCACGATCCCGGCCACTACCCGCGCTTCAAGGAATGGTGCGACCGCTATTTCTTCCTGCCGCACCGGGGCGAGGCACGCGGCGTCGGCGGGATCTTCTTCGACAATCTGGAGGCGGACTGGGCCCGCGACTTCGCCTTCACCCGCGACGCGGGCGAGGCCTTCCTCGAGGTCTATCCGGAGCTGGTGCGCCGGCACATGGACCGGCCGTGGACGGATGAGCAGCGGAAGGCGCTGCTGCTGAAGCGCGGGCGCTACGTGGAGTTCAACCTGCTCCACGACCGCGGCACGCTCTTCGGGCTCAAGACCGGCGGCAACGTCGAGGCGATCCTGATGTCGCTGCCGCCTGAGGTCGCCTGGGCTTAGGCGCCGGGCCCCGAAAAAGCGACGCCCCCGCTTTCGGCTGAAAGCGAGGGCGACGACGACTCCCCCGAAGGAGAAGCCGAGAGCTTACGCCGAGGTGTCGACGTGCTGGCCGCGTCCGTTGGACGGAGCGGACTGCGCGATCTGCTTGGCGTTATCGAGGGCCTGGACGACGACTTGCGCCTGTGTGGCCTGGGACTTCTGCGCGGCCTTGAGGCCGATGATTCCCAGAGACGTAACTTCGCCGGAAGACCCGACTGGCGAGGGCATGGGTTCTCCTTCCCAATGGTTGCGGTTCTGCAACCGCTCTGGGTCTACCATAGGCCCCAGAGCTAAAGGAACTCTTATCAGCGTTAACGAATGGCTGCTGTGACCTGAATCACTGGCAAATCGGCCCGCGATTACAACTATTTACGGATCAGGCCAGCTTCTCGGCAATGAAGCGCGGCGGATGGAATGCACCGGCATGCAGGTCCGGCGTGTAGTACCGGGTCTGGATCCCGAGCCTGCCGAAGCGCTCGCGCAGAACCTCTGCCTTGGTCTGGCGCAGCGCCTTGTCGTCGGTCGCCCATCCCAGCGCCATGAACCCGCCGTAGTAGGTCGGGATCGCCGCCACGTAGGCATAGGCGTCGGCGAAGAACTTCTTGAGCCGCCCGTTGACCATGACCAGCTCGTCCGGCTGCAGGAAGGGCACGCCGTCCTGCACGCAGAGCACCCCGCCCGGCGCAAGTGACCGTTTGCAGTCGCGATAGAAGCTCTCGGTGAACAGCACCTCGCCGGGGCCCTGCGGGTCGGTCGAGTCGACGACGATGACGTCGAAGCGTTCATTCGTCTCGGCCACGTACTTGCAGCCGTCGGCGATCACCAGGTCGAGGCGCTTGTCCTCGAAGGCGCCGCCGGAGACGCCCGGCATGTACTTGGTGCAGAGATCGACCACGGCGCGGTCGATCTCGACCATCACCACGCGCTCGAGCGGATGCTTCAGCATCTCGCGCGCGATGCCGCCGTCGCCGCCGCCGATGATGAGGGCGCGTCTGGCGCGCCCATGGGCCACCAGCGGCACGTGGGTCAGCATCTCGTGGTAGACGAACTCGTCGCCTTCGGTGACCTGGATCACGCCGTCGAGCGCAAGCACGCGCCCGAGCACCGGGGTCTCGAAGATGATGAGATCCTGGTGCTCGGTTTTCTCGCGGAAGACGACTTTGGTGACCTGGAAGCGCTGACCGATGTTCGGATAGAGGGTCTCGTTGAACCACTCCATCAGGTCATGCCTCGCTTGTAGTCCCCGAGCGTGACGTGCGTCGGCTTGAAGGCGTCCTTCAAAACCGGGATCGCCTTGTGCGGCTTGGCGTCGCCGCACATGAAGAGATCGAGCGCGGCATAGCCCCGCTCCGGCCAAGTGTGGATCGAGATGTGCGATTCCGCCAGCACCGCCACGCCCGAGATCCCGCCCGACGGCAGGAACCGGTGCAGATGGATGTGCAGCAAGGTCGCGCCGCAATCCTGGACGCACTTGCGGAAGGCGCGCTCGATCAGCTCCTCGTCGTCGAGGCCGGTGCAGCCCCAGAGATCGAGGATGAGATGCGTGCCCGCGAACGTCAGCCCGTCCTGGGTGACGAAATGGTCGAGCTGGTCGTCGGTTTTAGTGGTTGCGACCGCGAGGCGGTTCTTGGTCTCGGTCGCCCGGCTGTCTGGCAATGCCTCGCTGGCGCGGGTCCCCGAGTCCATCCCCACTTTGGCAAGAGCGATGGGCTTGGCCATCGGACCTCCAAACTAAGAGTGGACCCTAGGAAAACGAGGGCGGTATTTGGGGCAAGAGCCCCCCTGATGCAAGAGGAAATTCCCCCCTCCGGAAAAAAACTGTCGCAAAGACCAACGTCGTGCCGGACTCGCGGCCTCAGCGAGGCGCGGCGGCCCGCCTTTCGCGGAGGCGCGCGATTATCGCGCGGCGGCTTTCGTCATCGAGCGCCAGCCACGATCCGATCTCCTCGATGGTTCGGAAGCAGCCTTTGCAGAAGCCGGTGTCGGGATCGAGGATGCAGAGCCCGATGCAGGGAGAAGGAACCGAGGCGACCATTCGGCTAGGGTTAAGCCAATGTGGCTGCCGATGCCAGGGTAACGGCGCGCGACAGAGCGGACGTGAAATCCTGCCGGTTGCACCGGACCGATCGCGGGTCTAACTACCGGATTGACGATTTACAGATCGGACGCGCTCCATGGCCCTCACCCTGGTCGTCGGCAACAAGAACTACTCCTCCTGGTCGATGCGGCCGTGGCTGGTGCTGAAGAAGTCGGGCTCCGCCTTCGAGGAGATCGTGATACCCCTCGACCGGCCGGAGACGCGCGCCGAGATCTTCAAGCATTCGCCCAGCGGCTTCGTGCCGACGCTGAAGGACGACGAGCTCACGATCTGGGAGTCGCTGGCGATCTGCGAATACCTGGCTGAGAAATTCCCCGACGCCAATCTGTGGCCCAAGGATCCGTCGGCACGTGCCATCGCGCGCTCGGTCTCGAACGAGATGCACTCCGGCTTCTCCGCGCTTCGCACCAACATGCCGATGAACGTCCGCGGCAACCTGCCGGGCAAGGGCCGCGCGCCCGGCGTCCAGGAGGACATCAACCGGATCTCGGCGATCTGGCGCGACTGCCGCACGCGCTTCGGGCAGAGCGGCCCCTATCTCTTCGGCGCCTTCTCTATCGCGGACGCGATGTACGCGCCCGTGTGCTCGCGCTTCGTCACCTATCAGGTCGATCTCGACGCGGACGCCAAGGCCTACGTCAATACGATCTGGGCGGATCCGGCGATGGCCGCCTGGGTCGAGGGCGCCCGGCGTGAGCCCTGGGTGATCGAGAAGTCCGAGCTCTAGAGGCTGGCGCGGCCGGGGCGCCGATCGTTCGGGCGCATCGTTCCGACGTATTCGGGCACCAGTCGCAGCAACCCGGACAGCGTGTCGTCGGTGCGGCGATTGCGCGCCGCCTCCTCGATCTCGTCCAGCGCGCGGGCAAGGATCGCCAGGTCGACGGTGCGCGGACGTGCCAGGAGGATTCCGGGCCGCTCGGTCTTCATCAGGTCTTCCTGACCGTGGAACAGCTCTTCGAAGAGCTTCTCGCCCGGACGCAGACCGGTGAACTCGATCTTGATGTCCTCGCCGGGCCGAAGACCCGCGAGCCGGATCATCTGACGCGCGAGATCGAGGATCTTCACCGGCTCGCCCATCTCCAGCACATGGATCGCGCCGGGCTCGTCCTTCGGCCGCGACAGCGCCAGCTCGCAGGACTGCAGCACGAGCTCGACGGCTTCGCGCACGGTCATGAAATAGCGCGTGACCTCTGGATCGGTGACCGTGACGGGACCTCCGGCGGCGATCTGGCGCTGGAACAGCGGCACCACCGAGCCGGTCGACCCGAGCACATTGCCGAAGCGCACGGTGACGAAGCGCGTGCCGCCGCGCCCACGCGAGGAGACTTCGAGCGCCTGGCAATAGATCTCGGCGACGCGCTTGCTGGCACCCATCAGGCTCGAGGGATTCACCGCCTTGTCGGTCGAGATCAGCACCATCGCCTGGACGCCCGCGGCGATCGCGGCATCGGCGACGACCCGCGTGCCGGCGACGTTGGTCAGCACGCCCTCGTTCGGGTTCGCCTCGACCAGCGGCACATGCTTGAAGGCGGCAGCGTGGAAGACCAGATCCGGCCGTTCGCGTGCCAGCACCTGATCGACGCGCACGCGGTCGCGGACATCGCCCAGGATCGCCGAGCGCGACAGCGACGGCCAGCTTTCGGCCATCACGGAATCGATCAGGTAGAGCTGATATTCGCCGTTGTCGAGAAGTGCCAGGTGCGCCGGATTGAACGCGGCGATCTGGCGGACGAGCTCGCTGCCGATGCTGCCGCCGGCGCCGGTGACCAGGACCCGCTTGCCCGCGATCATCCGCTCCAGGCCCGACCGGTCGAGCACGCGCTGGGGACGGCCGAGCAGGTCCTCGACCTCGATCGGCTTGATCTCCGACTTGGTCGCCCCCGCCTGCTCGAGCCGGCGCGGATCGGGAAGACGGCTCAGCGGCAGGGCGAGCTTGCCGGCGAGATCGACCAGGCCGCGCACATGGGCGCCGTCGCCCTCGGCTCGGCCGAGCACGAGGCGCTCCGGCCGCTCGTCGCGCTCGGCGAGCTGTTCGACGATCTGCTCCAACGCGGATTCCGGTCCCAGCACCTCGACGCCGAGAACCTGGCGGCCCTGGTACTCCCTGCGGTCATCGACCGCGCCGACGACACGGTAGGGCGCGCCGTCGCCGCGGGCGAGGTTGCGAACGAAGGCCTCCGCCGCGTCGCCCCACCCGACGAGCAGCACCGGCACGCGTCGGCCCTCGCGCTCCAGCACGCCGCCGAATCGGCGTTCGCGGAAGATCCGGGTAAGGAGCCTCGGCGCCGCGAGGAACGCGGTCATGACAAAGACGTCGATCAGCACGACCGAGCGCGGGAAGTCCTGCAGGCGCGTCACCAGGAACAGCACTGGCAGGAAGATCAGGTGGCTGAGGGCCACCACCTTGCCGATGGTGGCGACGTCGTCGAGGCCTGCATAGCGCCAGACCCGGCGCGAGAGGCCGAAGAACTGGGCGACGCCGGCAGCGATCGCGACGAACAGCGCCAGCCCGCCCCACAGCGCCTGCGGCGGCCAGTCGACGATGAGGTCGCCGACGCGGAGATAGAACGAGACGAGGTAGGCGGCGGCGGCGAGCGTCGCGTCGAACAGCGCGACGACGAGTGCGCGTCGGACCGGCCAGCGGCGATTGGTCATTCGGGGGCGCTATAGCACATCGGGGCGGCGGAAATCAGACCCGGCCGAATCGGAGCAGGGTGGCGCCCACCAGTCCCGCGGCAAGCGCCAGTGCCGGCCAGGGAGCGGACAGCGCCAGGAAGGCGAGGAAGACCAGGCAGAGATTCAGCACGCCGACCGAGATCGAGACGCGCGCGTGGCTCCAGCCGCGCTGGGTCGCCCGCTGGTAGAAGTGCTCGCGATGCGCCTCCCAGACGCGCTTCCGCTGGATCAGGCGCCGAAACAGCGTCCAGGTCGCGTCGGCAAGATAATAGGCGGGCAGGATCAGGGCCGGCGCCCAGTGGCCGGCCTTGGCCAGCATCAGCAGCATCGCGCCCAGCAGGTATCCCAGCGGCACGCTGCCGACGTCGCCCATGAAGAGCCGCGCGGGATGCCAGTTCCAGCGAAGAAAGCCGAGGGCCGCCGCCGCGACGATCAGGGCCGGTGCGGCCGGCGCGCCGACCACCGCGAGTCCGATCCCGATCGAGGCCGCCTCGACGCCGGTGATGCCGTCGATCCCGTCCATGAAGTTCGTCAGGTTGACGAACCAGACCCAGGCGAGGCCGGCGGCGAGAAGATCGAGCGCCGGCGGCAGCAATCCCTGGAACACCGGGCCGCCGTCGAGCACCGAGAGACCCGCCGCGACGGCGACGGCCTGCGCAAGAAGCCGCCAGCGCGCCGATACGTGCTTGCGGTCGTCGCGCCACGACAGCAGCGCGAGGCACGCCGCGGCGGCGACGAGCACGAGCCAGGGCAGCGGGGCCGAAGTCGCGACGGCGAAGGCCAGAAGCGCCGGCAGGATACCGGCGAGCAGCCCGATCCCGCCGCCGCGCGGCGTCGGCTGCGTATGCGAGGAGCGATGATTGGGCGTGTCGACGATCTGTCGCCGAACGAGCCACGCGAGCACGCGACCGGTGGCGAGCCAGGTCGCGGCGAACGCGACGGCGGCAAGGAGCACGGCCACCTGGATCTCGCTCACGGCTCGCCCGTGTTCGCGCGCTCGTGTCGGGCGAGCACATCGTCCGGCCAGCGGTTCTTGAGGTAGGCAACGATCGCCCAGATCTGGGCTTCGGTCAGGTTGAACTCGAAGGCCGGCATCTGGCTGCGCGCTCCGGCAGGAAGGAACGGCTGGCCGCCGTACTTGATCCACTCGAAGATCTGCCGGTCGGCGCGGTCGACGATCGGCGAGCGCTCGTCGAGGGCCGGCGAGATGCCGGCGGTGATCGGCGTCCCGGGCCGCCAGTCCTCGTGCCCCTCGCGGTCGGTGCCGTGACAGTAGGAGCAGTGCACTCGATAGAGCGTGCGCCCCAGCGCCACCTGCGCCGGGCGGTCGACGCGGGCGTCCGTCGCGGTCGAGGCGAGCTTCTTCTCGATCAGCATCACCACGCCGGTGATGACGATGGCCACGATGGCCCCGATCAGCGTGAAGCGGCTCTTGCGGTCGGAGAGGAAGCCCTGGTGCGGCGGACGCACCTCCTCGTCGTCGTCCTCGTCGGTCACCAGCACCCGCCGGCGCCTGGGCGCGTATTTCGGCTTTGCCGAAGCCGGCGGCTCCCGCTTGAGCCATCGATCGAGGAACGGCAGGCGCATGACTGCACTATAGACGACCCGTGATAGGGTCGCGCCATGCGCGAAGGCTGGACCCGCGGCACGCCGATTCTCGAAGTCGACGAGGAAACCGCGGAGCGCCTGATCGGTCCCGTCCTCCCCGGCGCGCGCGTGACCGGCATCGAGCCGGTATCGGGCGGCCTCGCCAACACGAACCTCTGCGTGACGATCTCCGGCCGGGATTCGCCGCTGCTGCTCCGCCTCTATCAGCGCGCGCCGGCCGAGGCACGGAAGGAATGGGCGCTGCATCGACGTCTCGACGGGCGGGTGCCGATACCGAAGATCCTTTTTGCCGCCGAATCGAATCCGGCCACGGATTGCCCGTATGCCGTCGTCGAATGGATCGAGGGCCACCATCTCGGGCAGGTCGCCCCGGACCTCGCGGCCGAGGAACGAAATGGACTCGCCCGAGACATCGGTCGCGTGCTGGCGGCGATCCATGCCACGACCTTCCTCACCGCCGGATTTCTCGACGCCGATCTGAATGTCGCCCAGCCGATCGATGCCGGCGCGAGCGGCCTTGCCGGCTACCTGCGGCTCTGCCTGGTCGACGGGCGCGGCGGCGAGCGGCTAGGTGCGGAGCTGACCCAGGCCGCCCTCGCCTTCGCCGAGCGCGAGGGGCATCGCCTCGAGGCATGGACCCGGCCGCCGCGCTTGACCCATGCAGACTTCAACGGCTCGAACGTGCTGGTGCACCGGACGCCGGCAGGCTGGCGCGTCGCCGCCGTTCTCGACTGGGAGTTCGCCTTCGCGGGCGCGCCGTTCTTCGACTTCGGAAACCTGCTGCGACCGCCTCTGGGCGAACTCGACGGCTTTGCCGGGGCGGTCGCGGCGGGATATCGCGAAGCCGATGGGGCTATGCCGGATGACTGGCGCGACCTCGCCCAGATCGCCGACCTCACGGCCTGGGCGGACTTCCTCAATCGCGCCGACGTGACGCTGCAGGTGATCGCGGATGCGAGGCGGATGATCGAGCGGATCGTCGCCTGAAACGCGAAGGGCCCCGTCCCATGAGGACGAGGCCCTTCGTTGAACCAGTATCGAGCGTGCTACGCCCGGAGACGCTGCGGAAGGTCCCTGATCGAGGCATCGACGAGGCCGCCGGCGACGCCGGCATCGACTTTCTCGGTCAGCACGCGGCGGGTGGCGGCGAGCGCCAGGTCGACCGCGGCATCGCGCACCTCGGCCACCGCCTGGGCTTCGGCCTGAGCGATCTTGTCGAGCGCCTGGGCCTCGCGGCGCTTCAGGCGCTGCTCCAGCTGCGCCTTCTGCTCGACCTCGAGGGCCTGCGCCTCGGTGCGGGCCTGGGCGACAATCGCCTCGGCCTCCTTGAGGGCGTCCTGCTGCTTCTTCCGGTACTCGGCGAGCGCCTTCTCGGCGTCGTTCTTCAGCTTCTCGGCTTCGTCGAGCTGCTTGCGGATCCCGGCGGCCCGCTCGTCGAGCGCGCCTCCGATCATCACCACCAGCTTCTTGCCCATGAGGACGAAGAAGACGACGAATGCCGCCAGCACCCAGAACTCGGGCGTCTTGAACATCAGGCACGCTCCTTCGCCGCGGCGGCGACGGCAGCGGTCGCGACCTGGTCGTTGATCGGCTGCCCGATCAGCTTCTCGGTCGCTGCCTTGGTGATGTCCGACGCGACCTGGGTGAGGCTCGCCATCGCCTGGTCGCGCGCCGCCTTGATGCGGCCTTCGGCGGCCTGCGTGTCGGCGGCGAGTTTCTTGGCGAGAGCACCCTCGCGGGCCTCGGCGTCCTTCTGCATCCGCTCAGAGACGGCCTTGATCGCGGCCTGGGCCTGCGCCCGGGCCTCGGCAAGGGCCTTCTCATAGGCGGCCAGCACGCCGGCCGCCTCGTCTTTCAGCTTCGTCGCCCGGTCGAGGTCGGCGGTGATGCGCTGCGCGCGTGCGTCGATCACCCGGCCGATCTTCGGCAGGGCGACCTTCGACATCAGCACGTAGAGCACGACGAACGTGATCGCCAGCCAGACGAGCTGCGGCGGGAAGTCGTGAAAGTGGAGCTGGGGCATGGTGCGCCCGGCCTTCCGTCAGCGACCGATCAGGTGAACAGGATGAGGAACGAGATCAGCAGCGCGAAGAGCGCCACCGCTTCGGTGAGGGCGAAGCCCAGCATGCCGAGCGGGAAGACTTCGCCGCGCGAGGCGGGGTTGCGGCTGATCGAGGCGACCAGCGAGGCGAAGATGTTGCCGATGCCGGCGCCGACGCCGGCGAGCGCGATGACGGCCAGACCGGCGCCGATCATCTTGGCGGAAGCGAGATCCATGGAACTTACCTTTCCAGTTAGGAGATCAGTGAAGGTGAATCGCGTCGTTGAGGTAGATGCAGGTCAACACCGTGAAGACGTAGGCCTGCAGGAACGCGACCAGGAATTCGAAGCCGGTGAGCGCCACGTTCACGAGGAGGGGCGCCACGCCGAAGACGCCGAGCATGATGGTGAAGGCGGCGAACACCTTCAGCATGGTGTGGCCAGCCATCATGTTGGCGAAGAGACGGATGGAGAGGCTCACGGGCCGGGTGAGATAGCTCAGCACCTCGATCGGCACCATCAGCAGGAGCATGACCTTCGGCACGCCCTTCGGCACGAAGAACGAGAGGAAGTGCGCGCCGTGGTAGGCGAAGCCCACGATCGTCACGCCGATGAACACCACGAAGGCGATGGCGAAGGTGACGATGATGTGGCTGGTGAAGGTGAAGCTGTACGGCACCATGCCCATCATGTTGCCGAACAGGATGAACATGAAGAGCGTGAAGATGAACGGGAAGAACTTCTTGCCGCCGGATCCGACGTTGTCCTGGATCATCCCGGCGATGAACTCGTAGGAGAGCTCGGCCATCGACTGCCAGCGGCCCGGGACCAGGGACTGGCGACGCATGCCGCCGACCAGGAACACGGTGACCGCGGCGATCGCGAGGACCATCCAAAGCGACGCGTTAGTGAAGGAAACGTCCAGGTTCCCGATCTTCGCCGGGATCAGCCTGACGATCTCGAACTGGTGGAGCGGATCGATCGCCTTCTCAGCCACGTTCTGCCTCAGTCCTTTTCCTTCGTCCGGACCTCCGAGCCCTGGTCCTTCGACCAACGCCCGAGTCCCAATCCTTCGACCGCCCGGTACACGTTCAGGATCCCGGCGGCGGCGCCGAGGAAGAACATGACCACCATCGCCCAGGGGCCGGTGCCGAGCCAGTAGTCGATCAGCCAGCCAAAGCCGACACCGACCGCAAGCGCCGAGACCAGCTCGACCGACACGCGAAAGGCCAAGCCCATCGCCCGCGGCCGATCGGCAGCGTCCGCCCCGACCCTCTCCGGCTCCGGCCGCGCCTTCTTCAGGCGCTGCTCGATGTCGTCGAGGTTCGGAGGGGGCGGCTCAGTTGCCATCGCCGATCACGGAAAACCCCCGTCATTCCGGCGGAAAGCCGCCGAAAACCGGCGCGACCATATCGGCGGACCCCACCCCTGTCAAGCTTCGCCGACCTCAACAATCGGTAATGTTTTCAGGGACTTCGCGCGGGTGCGCTCAGCGGCCGCGCCGCCGGATCGGGCCGTCCGCGGTCAGGTGGACGCCGGTCAGCGTGCGATCGGCATGCACCAGCCGGTGCGAGAGAAGCGCCTGGGCGGCCTCCAGCAGGGTTCCCTGATGCGCCGGATCGCCGGCGAGATCGCGAAGCTCGCCGGGGTCGGCCTTGAGGTCGAACAACAGCGGCGGCAGGCCCGCGAAGTGGACGTACTTGAACCGCTCGCCGCGCCAGACCGCGAGGCAGCACTCGTCGAGCTTGAGACCGAGACCGGTCTCCGGTGCCGAGCCGACCACATCGCGGAAGTCGTATTCGAAGTGCACGGCGCCGCGCCACGAGGCCGGCAGCTTGCCTTCGAGGAAGGGACGCAACGACACGCCGTCGGCCTGGTCCGGCGGCTCGAGCCCGACCAGGTCGCAGAGCGTCGGCATCACGTCGACATGCTCGGTGAACTCTTCGACGACCGCGGCCCGCGCGCCGCCCTTCGGTGCCTTGACGATCATCGGCACGCGGAAGGCAGGGTCGTAGTACCCGTCCTTGCCGTGGAACCAGTGGTCTCCCAGCATCTCGCCGTGGTCGGCGGTGAAGACGATGAGCGTGCGGTCGTATTGCCCGGTCTTCTTCAGATGGGCGACCAGGCGCCCGAGGTGATGGTCCATCTCGGCGATCAGGCCGAAATAGGTCGCCTTGGCCTGCTGCTGGTGGTGCAGCGGCATCCCGCCGAGCCCCATCGACCGTGTGAGATGCCAGGCGAGCCAGGGATGGGCTTTGGACTCTGTGGCGACGTCCGCCTGCCGGTGCGAGAGCGGCATCGCGTCGGGCTTATAGAGATCGTGCCACGGCGCCGGCGCGACCAGCGGCGGGTGCGGGCGCAGATGCGAAAGGTGCAGGCACCAGGCGCGGCCGGCCTCGCCGTCGATGAACTCGATCGCCTTGTCGGTGGTGAACGCGGTGTCGCTGTGCTCGGCCTTGAAGGCGCCGGGCGGAAAGCTCGGGCCCCGCTTCTCGGCCATCACCGGGTCTTCGGTCTGCGGCGTGTAGATTTCGGCGGCGACCGCCGGCACGTCGTACCCGTTGCGTCGAAGGTGCGCGAGCCACGCCTTGCGATCGCTCGCCATGACCAGGTGAGGCCGCAATCCAGGCAGCACGCCTTCGTACGTCTTCAGTGCCGGATCGCCGGGCGCATGCACGCGCGGATCGGGCGAGATGTCGGTGTAGCCGATCAGCGCCGGGTCGTATCCCGCCTTCCTCAGCTCCTTCGCCCAGTTGGTGAAGCGCGCATCGAGCGGCGTGCCGTTCCTGCCCGACCGATGCGTCATCAGGTAGAGCCCGGTATGCAGCGACGAGCGGCTGGGCCCGCAGGGACTGGCGTTGGTGAAGTGCCGCTTGAACAGCACGCCGTCGGCCGCGAGCGCATCCAGGTTCGGCGTATTCACCACCGGGTGGCCAAGCGCCGACAGCGCATCGAAGCGCCACTGGTCGCCGGTGACGAACAGGACGTTGATGTCGGGCATCAGCCGATCAGGCCGTCTTCATGTTGAACACGGACTGGATCTTCCGCGACAGCTGGTCCGGCGAGAACGGCTTCACGACGTAGCCGTTGACGCCGTTCTCCTTCGCCGAAAGCACGAAGTCCTCGGTGGCGCGGCCGGTGAGCATGATGAACGGCATGTTGTGCCAGGTCTTGCGGACATGGCGCAGCAGGTCGAGGCCGGAGACGTTCGGCATGTTCCAGTCCGAGATGATCAGATCGGCACGTGTCGCCTTCGAATCGAGGATCCTGATCGCCTCGGCGCCGTCGCGCGCCAGGATCACGTGGCCGACGCCCAGATTCCGCAAGACGCTCTGGGCCAGCTTGAGCGCGAAGCCGTCGTCCTCGACCAGGAGGACTGTGAGCTTGGCGAAGAGCGGGTTGCCGGCGCCGATCATCGTCCTTCCTTATCACGCTCCGGCGACGACGGAATAGCGCGCTTCCAGGCGCGCGAGTCCGTCGGCGAGCAGCGCGTCGAGGCCTTCGGCCTCGTCGGCCGCCTCGGCGCGGTCTAGACGCGCCGATTCCTCGACCGCGGAGGCCCGACGATAGAGGAGCTTGAGCCCGAGGCTACCGGACGAGCTCTTGAGCGTGTGGGCTGCATCGCCGAGCTCCTTCAGGTCGCCGCTGGCCCGAGCCGCTTCGATGCGCCGCGCGAGGTCGGTGGCGCTGGAGCGGTATTCCCCGACGAGTTCCTGCACCATGTCGCGGCCGAGCTGATCCTCGAGACTCGCCAGCACCTGCTCGTCGAGCGCCTCGTCGCCTTCGGCGAGGCTGGCGCCGACATCGACGCCGACCTTCTCCGGCGCCGGCGCGTCGCCCTCGCCGGCGGCCGACGGACCGAGCGTCCGGAGGATCACCTGGATCAGCTGCTCCGGATTGATCGGCTTGCCGACATAGTCGTTCATCCCGGCGTCAAGGCAGCGCTGAATCTCCTCGGCCATGGCGCCGGCGGTGGCGGCGATGATCGGCACCGCGTTCTTCGGCGGCTCCAGCGCCCGGATCCGGCGCGTCGCCTCGATGCCGTCCATCACCGGCATGTGCATGTCCATCAGCACCAGATCGTAGGTCGTCTTGCCCCAGTCGATCGCGGTCACCGCGTCGGCACCCGTCTCGACCAGGTCGATCTTGTGGCCGGCGGGCGCCAGGAGGCCGATCGCCACCTTCTGGTTCACCTTGTTGTCCTCGGCGAGAAGGATGGTCAGCGGCTTCAGGCGCGACGCGAGGTTCGCCGAATGCGCCTCCTCTTTCGGCTTCTCGCCGGGAGCGAACGCGATCTCGACCCAGAAGGTGGAGCCCTTGCCGACCTCGCTGTCGACGCCGATCGCGCCCCCCATCAGCTCGACCAGCCGCTTCGAGATGGCGAGCCCGAGGCCGGTGCCGCCGAAGCGCCGCGAGATCGACGAGTCCGCCTGGCTGAAGCTGCCGAACAGCTTGGCCTTGGCCTCCCCCGTCAACCCGATACCGGTGTCGACCACCTCGAAGCGGAGACCGATCCGGCCGTCCGGCGCGGCGGCACGCCGGATGTTGAGCGCCACGAACCCGCGCTCGGTGAACTTGATGGCGTTGCCCATCAGGTTCAGCAGCACCTGCCGGACGCGCCCCGGATCGCCCTTGAAATAGGGCGGGAGGTCGGGATCGATAGAGGTGCGGAAACCGATGCCCTTCTCGACCGCGCGCGACTGGAGCAGCGCCGACACGCCTTCGGCGACGCGCCGCAAATCGAAGTCGACGGTCTCGATGTCGAGCTTGCCCGCTTCCAGCTTCGAGTAGTCGAGGATGTCGTTGAGGATGGTCAGCAGCGCCTGGCCGGAATCGAGCACGATCTGCGCATGGCCGCGCTGCTCGCGGTCGAGATCGGATCCGAGCAGCAGGCGCGTCATGCCAAGGATGCCGTTCATCGGCGTCCGGATCTCGTGGCTCATCATCGCCAGGAACTCGGACTTGGCGCGCGTCGCGGCCTCGGCGCGATCCTTCGCCTCGCTGACCTCCAGCATCGCGCCTTTGAAGACCTCGAGCGCCGAGGCCATGCCGCCGATCTCGTCGCGGCGGCCGAGATGCGGCACCGGCTCCTCGCGGTTGCCGAAGGCGAGGCGGACCATTGCGCCGGCCATGTCGTTGACCGGCCCGACGATGTTGCGGGCGAGCAGCAGCGCGACGGCGACGCAGAGCACGATCGCGACGGCGATCACGATCAGCGTCTGGCGCTTCGCCTGGTCGATCAGGACGATCGCCTCCTCCCGGAACTGGTAGCCGTCGTCGGCGGCAAGCTGGGTCAGCGTCTCGAGCTTCCGCCTGATCTCGAGCGCGAGCGCGTCGCGCGCGGCACCGGTCGGCTGCGCCATGCCGCGCATCGGGATGGTGGTCTGGGCGGCGCCGCTCATGCGCGCGTCGATCGCCGCACGGCGCCAGACCTCGATCAGCGCCATCGTCTCCTTGACCAGCGGATGGATCGCTTCGGAAATGCCGCGCTGGTCGACGACCCGGAGATCGCCTTCGAGATCCTTGGCCCGCGCCATCAGCTCGGCGGTGCCGGCATCGGTCAGCGTGTCCCCGGCGTCGCGGTCCGCGAGCTCCAGCAGCGCGAAGGCGGACTGGGCCGAGCGTGCGTAGTTGATCGCCTGGAGCGGGCGGTCATAGAGGGTGACCGCGAGGTCGCCCATCGACGAGGTGGTGAGCAGGGCCGAAAAGCCCAGGAGGGCTGCGGCGAGGGCGGCGAGAAGAAGGGCGCCGACGAGCTTGAGCTTGATCGACACCGGGCCCCCTTTCCTCCCTTACGAGGCTTCCCCTACTTAACGACGACCTCGAGCCGCATCTTCGGATGGATGCGGCAATACACCTCGAAGGTTCCGGCCCGGCGGAAGGTGTAGGGCACCCGCGTGCCGGGCGCCTGGCGGCCGAGGTCGAACTCGGCGCCGGCCGAGGTGGAGTGCATGTTGTGGCCGTAATTGTCCTCGTTGGTGAAGACCACGCTGTCGCCGACGCGGATCTCGACCTTCTCGGGACGGAAGCCCAGATCCTTCTGCTGGACCACGACTTCGTTTGCCGCGAAGGCGCTGGCCGCGGCCAGCGCCGACCAGGCGACGCTCATCAGCCAGAAAGCGGGTTTGGCCATCGGGCCTTGTCCTCCGGATCGCGGCGATCAGTCTAACGCAAGGCCGGGGCGATTCATCCGACCGCCGGCTCAAAAATCCGTGCAGCGGCCGTTGCGCTCCCAGTCGCCGTACCGCGTCGGCTCAAGCCCCGTCGGCCCGCCGACCTCGTCCGGCTGCGCCGGCCGGGCGCCTGCCGGCGGCGGGGTCGTGTCCGGCGCCTTCGATCCCGGCATGGCCGCGGGGACCGGCCGGATTTCCCGGAAAGTCTTGGCAGGATTGGTCATCTGGGGCGTTATAGGCCCCCTCCGGAACCCCGCCAAGCCTTGAAGGAAGGTGGCCGCGAGGCCATTTCCCTGGCTCAGTCCCTTCGGACCAACTGGAAGAGATGAACGCACGTACTTTCATGCTCCTGGCGGCGATGACCGCCCTGTTCCTCGCCATCGGCTACATGATCGGTGGTGAAGGCGGCATGCTGATCGCGCTCGGCATCGCCGGCGCGACCAACCTTTTCGCCTACTGGAACGCGGACAAGATGGTGCTGTCGATGCACGGCGCGCAGGAGATCGACCGCGCGACGCTGCCGTGGTTCTACGACATGGTGGCGAGGCTCGCCGAGCGCGCGCAGCTGCCGATGCCCAAGGTCTACATCATCGATTCCGACCAGCCGAACGCCTTCGCGACGGGTCGCAACCCGGAGAACGCCGCGGTCGCGGCCTCGACCGGGCTGCTGCGCCAGCTCACGACCGAGGAGGTCGCGGGCGTGATGGCACACGAGCTCGCGCACGTGAAGAATCGCGACACGCTGACCATGACGATCACCGCGACGATCGCCGGCGCCATCGGCATGCTCGCCAACATGGCGATGTTCTCGAGCTATTCGAACTCCGACAATCGCTCGAGCCCGCTCGGGCCGATCGGCGGCATCTTGATGATGATCCTGGCACCGATGGCAGCGATGCTGGTGCAGATGGCGATCAGCCGGACGCGCGAGTACGAGGCCGACCGGGCCGGCGCGGAGATCGCCGGCCAGCCGATGTGGCTCGCCTCGGCTCTCGCCAAGATCGAGCAGGCCGCCCACGCGATCCCCAACGAGACTGCCGAGCGCAACCCGGCGACCGCGCACCTCTTCATCATCAACCCGCTGCATGGCGGCGCGATGGACAACCTGTTCTCGACGCATCCGTCGACCGAGAACCGGATCGCCGCGCTCCGCGAGATGGCCGGCATGATGGGGGGCGGAAACGCCGGTCGCCCTGCCTACGCGACCAGCGTGCCAGCCAGCGCACCCCGCCGCGGTCCATGGGGCTGACCGCTTTGCGTGACCAGATGCGGCTGAGGACGAGGTGAGCGGCGCCCGAAGCGTCGCTCACCTCCTTCTCGAAGAGGTCCTGAGACGGCGTCGACCGCTCGACGAGGCGCTGGCCGACGGCGGGCTCGATACGCTCGAACCGCGCGACCGGGCCTTCGCCCGCCTGCTGGTGGCGACCGCGCTTCGCCGGCTCGGCCAGCTCGACGACCTGATCGCCCGCTTCGTCGAGCGACCGCTGCCCGAGAAGGCGGCGCCGGTCCTCGACGTGCTTCGCCTCGGCCTGGTCCAGGTCCTCGTCCTGGGCACCGCCGACCACGCCGCGGTCGATTCGAGCGTGCGGCTGCTCGAAGGCCGCTTCGACGGCTTCAAGGGACTGGTCAACGCCGTGCTTCGCCGCGCGACGCGCGAAGGCGCCGCGCTCTGGCAGGCGCAGGACGCCGCCCGCCTCTCGACGCCCGACTGGCTGTGGGAGTCATGGGTCGGCGCCTACGGCGAGGCGACGGCGCGGTCGATCGCCGAGGTTCATCTGACGGAGCCGCCGCTCGATCTTTCGGTCCGCGCGGACGCCAAGCTGTGGGCCCCGCGCCTCGAAGCCGAGATCCTGCCGACCGGCACGCTCCGGCGTGCCAGCGCGATCGTCGGCGAACTCGCCGGCTTCGGCGACGGCGCGTGGTGGGTACAGGACGCCGCAGCAGCCCTGCCCGTTCGTCTGCTCGGCGACGTCGCCGGCCGTCGTGTCGCCGATCTCTGCGCCGCTCCCGGCGGCAAGACGCTTCAGCTCGCCACGGCCGGTGCGCGCGTCGTCGCCGTCGACCGCTCGGCGCGACGGCTCGAGCGCGTGCGCGAGAATCTTCAGCGCGTGAAGGCGGAAGCCCAGCTGATCGCGGCCGATGCCGCCGCCTGGCAGCCGGCAGAGCCGCCGGACGCGATCCTGCTCGACGCGCCCTGCTCGGCAACCGGAACGCTTCGTCGCCATCCGGACGTCGTGCATCTCAAGTCGCCGACGGACGTGCAGCGCCTCAGCGCGGTCCAGGACCGCCTGCTCGACCACGCCGTGCGCCTGCTGCCGCCCGGCGGGCTGCTCGTCTACTGCGTCTGCTCGCTCGAGCCCGAGGAAGGGCCGCAGCGAATCGCCCGGCTCCTGGGTGGCGGCGCGCCGGTCACGGCCGTAGCGGTGACCGCCGACGAAGTTCCGGCGGAGATGATCCGCGACGGATTCCTCAGGACCCTTCCCTCCCATTGGAAGGAGAAGGGCGGCATGGACGGCTTCTTCGCGGCGCGCCTCAGGAAGGTTTGACGACGACTTCCGCTTGAGCGTTGATGGCTCCCAAGGATGCTATCAGCAGGAGCTCGGGCGGGAATGGACCTCTGGAAGCTCGACGCCACCGACCTCGCCCGGTTGATCCGCCTCGGCCGCGTTTCTGCGCGCGAAGCGGTCCTCTCCTGTCTCGCCCGCGTCGACGCGGTGAACCCCAAGCTCAACGCCATCGTCCGCCGCATGGACGACGAGGCCTTGGCCCAGGCCGATGCCGCCGACGCGGCGCGTCGCCGCGGCGAGAGCCTGGGTCCCCTGCACGGCGTCCCGGTCACGACAAAGATCAACACCGACCAGAAGGGCCACCCCACCGACAACGGTGTCGCGGCCTTCAAGGACCTGATCGCCGCCGAGGACGCACCGGTCATCGCCAACCTGAGGCGCGCCGGCGCCGTCTTCATCGGGCGCACCAACGCGCCCGCCTTCTCCATGCGCGCCTTCACCGACAACGCGCTGCACGGTCGCACCTACAACCCCCTGGATCGCGGCGTCTCTCCCGGCGGCTCCTCGGGCGGCGCGGGCGCTGCCGTCGCATCCGGCATGGGTGCGATCGCCCATGGCAACGACATCGGCGGCTCGGTGCGCATCCCCGCCTATTGCAACGGCGTGGTCGGGCTTCGCGTCGGGCTTGGACGCGTGCCGGCCTTCAATCCGACGGCGACGGCGCCAAGGCCGATCGGATCCCTCCTGATGGCGACCCAGGGACCTCATGTGCGGAGCGTGCGCGATGCGCGCCTCGCGCTCTCGGTCATGGCGAAGGGCGATCCGCGCGACACGCGCTGGGTCGATGCACCATTGATCGGACCGGCGCCGCCGCGTCCGCTCCGGGTCGCAATCGCACCGGAGATCCCCGGCGGCTTCACCCATCCGGCACAGGCGGAGGCTGTCCGTCGCGCCGGTCGGCACCTCGCAGAGACCGGCTACGTCGTCGAGGAGGTTCTCCCCCCCGACGTCGAGGAAGTGGTCGGTATCTGGCATGTGGTCGGAATGGGCGACGTGTTCCGCACGCTTGGACCGACCATCGACAAGTATGCCGAACCGAACGCCGTCACCTCGCTTCGCCATTGGTTCGATCTCTCGCCGCCTCCGAAGGATCCGACGGCCGTCCTCGACGCCTATGCGCGGCGCGACCTCTGCTTGTTCCATTGGCAGGAATTCTTCCAGCGCTACGTGGCCGTCGTCATGCCGACCGCGTGTGACCTGCCGCCGCCCGTCGACCAGGATCTGACCCGGGACGGCCAGCGAAAGATCCTGGATTCGCTGCGCGTGAGCTTCCTGGCTCCGGCGCTCGGCCTGCCCGGCCTGGCCGTGCCGGTCGGCTCGCATGGCGCGCTCAGGACCGGCGTCCAGATCGTCACCGGGCGGATGCGCGAGGATCTTGCCCTCGACGCAGGCGAGGTCATCGAGGCCGCCGAAGGCATCGTCCAGCCGATCGACCCGGCCTGGTGAAGCCTGCAGCCGATTCGCATTCGCCGCGATCTTCTCCGCGCTTGCGGAAGCGTCGAAGCCGCCTATAAACAGCCGATATGCCTTTGCGCCTCGCCCCGTCCATCCTGTCGGCCGACTTCTCGCGCCTCGGCGAGGAGGTGCGCGCGATCGACGCGGCCGGCGCCGACTACATCCACATCGACGTCATGGACGGGCACTTCGTGCCGAATCTCACCATCGGCCCGAACGTGGTGAAGGCGCTGCGCCCGCACTCGAAGAAGACATTCGACGTGCACCTGATGATCTCTCCGGTAGATCCATACCTCGAAGCCTTCGCCGCGGCGGGGGCCGACATCCTGACCGTGCACCCGGAGTCGGGACCGCACCTGCATCGCACGCTTCAGGCGATCCGCGCGCTCGGCAAGAAGGCCGGCGTCGCGCTCAATCCCGGGACGCCGCCGGAAGCGCTCGACTTCGTCCTGGGCGACATCGACCTGGTGCTGGTGATGACGGTCAATCCCGGCTTCGGCGGCCAGAGCTTCATCGAGAGCCAGGTCGAAAAGATCCGTGCCGTCCGCGCGCGCATCGACGGCCAGAAGCGGCACATCGACCTCGAGGTCGATGGCGGCGTGAACGCCGAGACCGCACGACAGGCAGTCGCCGCCGGTGCCGACGTGCTGGTTGCCGGCACCGCCGCCTTCACCGGTGGACCGGCGAAGTATTCCGAGAATCTCTCGAAACTGCGCGGCTGAGGGCGATGGGCGAGGCGAGCGGCTTCCGGCGTCTCCTCTATCGCACGCCTGTCTATCGCTGGGCGATGCGGTCGCGGCGCGCGGTCGACGTGGCGACCCCGCTCGCCGCGCTCTGGCCCGGCGACGCCGCCCGCGGCCGCGCACTGGTCGACGGCGAGCTGGTCCTCGGCGGTCGGGCCTTCACGCTGCCAGAGCAGGGCTGGGCGCCGCATGATGCGCCTGACGAATGGCGCGCCGCGCTCGACGGCTTCGACTGGCTGGCCGATCTTCGCGATCTCGGCGGCGATCTCGGCCGCCGCCGGGCGCGCGAGCTGGTCGGCCGCTGGCTCGACCGCCATCAGCGCTGGGATTCCCTCGCCTGGCGGCCCGACGTCATCGGCCGGCGCGTATCTTCCTGGCTCGGCCATTACGGGTTCTTCTGTGCGTCGGCCGACGACGATTTCCGCGAGCGCGTGCTGGCCGACCTCTCGATCCAGTCGCGGCATCTGGCGCGGGTCCTCGACGATGCGACGCCCGGCGCCGACCGCATCGCCGCGATCAAGGGGCTGGTTCTCGCATCCGTCGGACTTACCGGGCTCGACGGGCTGCTCCAGCCGGCGCTGATCCGGCTCGACACAGCCCTGGCGGAGCAGGTCCTGGTCGATGGTGGGCATGCCTCGCGCAGCCCATCGATCCATCTGGCAGTCCTCCGCGACCTGATCGAGATCCGGCAGGCGCTCCGGCTGGCGCGTATCGGTCAGCCTTCGTCGCTGACCCAGGCGATCGAGGCGATGTCGGCGATGCTCCGCTATCTCCGCCACGGGGACGGCGGCCTCGCCTTGTTCAACGGCTCGAGCGAGGAGCCGGGCCCGCTGATCGACGCGGTCATCCACCAGTCCGAGAGCCGCTCCCGGCTCGCGGTCGGCGCGCCGGATTTCGGCATCGAACGGCTGCATGCCGGCCGCACTTCCCTCTTCATCGACTGCGGTCATGGACCCGCCACCGACGGCAAGCTGCATGCCGGTCCCCTCTCCTTCGAGCTCTCGGTCGGCCGCGAACGCCTGATCGTCAACCTAGGCGGCGCCGGCCTGCTTTCCGACGAATGGGCGAACGCGCAGCGCGCCACCGCCGCCCATTCGACGCTGGCAATCGACGACACCAACGCGGCGCGGCTGGAGACGGACGCGCCGCCCCTGGGCATCGAGGTCAAGCGCGAGGAAGCCGACGGCCAGACCTGGTTCGAGGCGAGCCACGACGGCTACGCCGAACGGCTCGGCGCCACGCACCGCCGGCGCCTCTACCTGTCGGCCGATGGCGAGGATCTCCGCGGCGAGGACATCGTGACCGGCGGTGCCGGCAAGCCCTACCAGCTCCGCTTCCATCTGCACCCGCGCGTCCAGGTCTCGCTCGCCCAGAACGCCGCCGCCGTCCTGCTCCGCCTGCCGTCCGGCAGCGGCTTCCGGCTGCGGGTTTCCGGTGGCCGGCTGGATCTCGGCGAGGCCGTCTATCTGGGCCGTCCCGGCGAGATGAAGCGCGCCCAGCACGTGCTCGTGACTGGCATCCTCGACGGCGACACCTCGCTCAAATGGGCGCTGCGCCGCGAAGGCAAACGCTAACCATTTGTAAATATTTCTGTGGTGTGATGCGCTGAGAGCATCGAAGGAAGGGCGGGATGTCCCGTTTGGCGGAGCATCAAGGCATCAACAGGCGCATGGATCCGCGCGTCCGGCCGAGCGAAGGCTGGATGGACGTGGACGGCCTTCGCTACGAGGTCTGCGACGTCAGCGTCTCCGGCGTGCTGATCCGGCCCTATGCCGGCGGCCATCAGGTCGGCGGCTCGTTCAATTTCCGCCTGCACCTTCGCGACGGCGACGCCGAGATCCTGATCGAGGGCGGTGCCGTCGTCGTGCGCGTGACGCCGAGCGAGATGGCGGCGCAGTTCTTCCACCTCGATTCAGACCAGTATCCGGCCTTCGATGCCTACCTGGAGCGCCAGTACGTGGGCCGCCACGCCGGTACCACGACGCACTAGGCCGGAAGCTTCCTGTACACGCGCTCGATCGTCCCCGCAGCGTTCAGCACCTCGTCCTCGCCTGTGCGCGTCATGCCGTGGGTGGCGAGATGCGCCTCGACGCCGGCCCAGGGGATTCCGGTGAACAGCGGCAGGCCTTCTCCGAAGGAGATTGGCTCGACCGACAGGCGGATCTCGTCGACCCGGCCGATCTCCAGCATGTAGTCATGGACCCGGGTGCCGCCGAGGATCGCGACCTGACCGTCGGCCTTGGCTAGGTCCATCGCCTCGTCGAAGCGGGCGCCGGCCGGGTTGAATCCGAGGTGGTTCGGCGTCAGCCAGGCGACGCCCGTGACGCCGCTGGTGAAGACGATGCGCTTGCGTTCGGGCCTGAGCGCGGTCTCGTGGGTGACGCGGCCCATCACCGACCAGGAGACCCGGGCCATCGTGGCCCGGAAACGCGCCTGCTCCTCGGGACTCGCCCAGGTCCAGGGCGGGTCGCCCGGATGTCGGGCGATGAAGCCGTCGGAGGAAACCACGGCGAGGAGCAGGAATTCCGCCGTCACGTTCAGGACCCTTGATCTAATCGGTAGCCGGCGGCCATTGTAGACCTTCCCGCTTACGTCAGGACGACGCGATCTCCCATGCCATCCGCCACGCCGCGCGTCGGCCTCTTCGTCACCTGCCTGGTCGACCTGATGCGGCCGTCGGTGGGCTTCGCCGCGATCAAGCTTCTCGAAAACGCAGGCTGCCGGGTCGAGGTTCCTGAGACCCAGACCTGCTGCGGCCAGCCGGCCTACAACTCGGGCGACCGCAAGGATACGCGCGACATCGCCCGCGGCGTCGTCGAGGCCTTCCACGGCTTCGACTACGTGGTCGTCCCGTCGGGAAGCTGCGCCGGCATGATCCACGAGCACTATCCGGCCCTGTTCGCCGACGAGCCGGAGTTGCTGGCCAAGGCCCAGGCGCTCGCCGGCAAGACGCACGAGCTCGTCTCTTTCCTCGTCGACGTGATGGAGGTCGACCGCGTCTTCGCGACCTACGACGGCACCGTCACCTATCACGACTCGTGCTCGGGGCTGCGCGAACTCAAGGTGAAGGAGCAGCCGCGCAAGCTGCTGGCCACGGTCGAGGGGCTCGGCTTCAAGGAGCTGCCGTCGGCCGAGATCTGCTGCGGCTTCGGCGGCACCTTCTGCGTCAAGTATCCGGACATCTCCGAGCGCATGGCCAAGGAGAAGGCCGACGACGTGGCCGCGACCGGCGCCGACACGCTGCTCGCGGGCGACATGGGGTGCCTTATGAACATGGCCGGCAAGCTGCAGCGCCAGGGATCCCCGGTTCGGGTCCGCCACGTCGCCGAGGTGCTGGCCGGCATGACCGACGCGCCGCCGATCGGCGAGCCGGAGAAACGCTGATGCAGGCGACCAGTCACGCCTTCAAGGACAACGTCAAGAAGGCGATCGTCGACCCGGGCCTGCAGAAGGCGCTCGGCATGATGAAGACGGGCTTCCAGGCCCGCCGCCTCGCCGCGATCCAGAAGCTGCCGGAGTTCGAGGAGCTCCGCGAGAAGGGCCGCGAGATCAAGAACCACGTGCTCGAGAACCTCGACTTCTACCTCGAGCGCTTCGAGCGGAAGGTCACCGAGGCCGGCGGCCATGTGCACTGGTGCCGCACCGCCGAGGAAGCCCGCCAGACCATCCTCGAGCTCTGCCGCAAGCGGAACGCCAAGACCGTCACCAAGGGCAAGTCGATGATCGCGGAAGAGATCGCGCTCAACGACTTCCTGGAAGAGAAGGGCATCGAGCCGGTCGAGACCGATCTCGGCGAGTACATCATCCAGCTTCGCCGGGAGCCGCCGAGCCACATCATCGCGCCCGCCGTCCATCTGAACAAAGAGGACGTGATCGAGGCCTTCCACAAGAGCCACACGCATCTCGATCCGAACCGCCCGATGGAGGAGCCGACCCAGCTTCTCGACGAGGCGCGGACGGTTCTCCGGCCCAAGTTCCTCGAAGCAGATGTGGGCATCACCGGCGCCAACTTCATGATCGCCGAGACCGGCTCGACGATCATCGTCACCAACGAGGGCAACGGCGATCTGACCCAGATCCTGCCGAAGATGCACATCGTGCTGGCGAGCCTGGAGAAGCTGGTCCCGACGTTCGAAGACGCGGCGACGATCCTCCGCCTGCTCGCCCGCTCGGCCACCGGCCAGGAGTTCTCGGTCTACACCACGGTCTCGACGGGACCGAAGCGCGCGGCCGACCTCGACGGTCCGGAAGAGTTCCACGTCGTCCTGCTCGACAACGGCCGCACCAACATGCTGGGGACCGAGTTCCAGGACATGCTGCGCTGCATCCGCTGCTCGGCCTGCCTCAATCACTGCCCCGTCTATGCGACCGTCGGCGGCCATGCGTATGGCTGGGTCTATCCGGGCCCGATGGGGTCGGTGCTGACGCCGACGCTGATCGGCATCCAGGAAGCGGGTCACCTGCCGAACGCCTCGACCTTCTGCGGACGCTGCGAGAGCGTCTGTCCGATGAAGATCCCGCTGCCGAAGATGATGCGCCATTGGCGTGAGCGCGAGTTCGAGCGCCACCTGACGCCGGCTTCGGTGCGCACCGGCCTCGCCTTCTGGGCGTGGTTCGCCAAGCGGCCGAAGCTCTATCGCCTCGCCACCGGCCTCGCCTCCCGCCTACTGGGCCTTCTCGGGCGCGCGCATGGCCGCTACTCGTGGCTGCCGCTCGCCTCCGGCTGGACCAAGGGCCGCGACTTCCCGGCACCGCAGGGCGGCACCTTCATGAGCCGCTATGCGGCGCAGCGGAAAGCGTCATGAGCGACGCCCGTTCCCAGATCCTGGGCTCCATTCGCCGCGCGCTCCGCCGCGATGCGCTGCCGGCCGACAAGGCCGCCGCGATCGAGGCCCGCCTCGGCAATCCATCGCGGAACCTGATCCCGGCGCGCGCGCAGGGCGACGCGAAGAAGGTGCTCGAGCTGTTCGTCGAGATGGCCGGGAACGTGCAGACGACCTTGAGCCGCGTGAAGGACAGGAAGGACGTGCCGGGCGCGATCGCCGAGTACCTCGCCGGCCAGAACCTGCCGGCCGCCTTCGCGATGGCACCCGATCCCGAGCTCGATGCCATCCCATGGAGCGAGCGGCCGACACTGTCGATCCGGCGCGGCAAGACCGAGGGCGCCGATCAGGTCGGCGTCACCGGTGCCTTCGCCGCGATCGCCGAGACCGGGACCCTGATGCTGGCGTCGGGTCCCCATCACCCGACCACGCTCAACTTCCTGCCGGACACGCATATCGTCGTGATGCCGGCGAGCAAGGTCGTGGGTCCCTACGAGGACGCGTGGGACCGCCTGCGCGCCGCGCACGGTGGCCAGACTCCGCCGCGGACGGTCAACTTCGTCACCGGCCCGTCGCGCACCGGCGACATCGAGCAGCGCATCCTGATGGGCGCGCACGGACCGCGCCGCCTGCATGTGGTGCTGATCGAGGACTGAATGCCGCCGCGCCGGCCGACGCCCGAGGAGAAGGCGCTCTGGGCGAAGGCGATGGTCGACGCCAAGCCGCTGAAGCGGCGCGAGCGGAAGATCGAGGAGGCCGAGACGCCGAAGCCGGCGCAGGCCAGGTCCAAGAAGAAACCGGGACGCATCCCGCCAGCCCCCAATCCCCCGCCGCCGCCCGCGCCGCCGGCCAAGGCGCCGATCGCCATCGACGCTCGTCAGGCGCCTGGCCTCGACAAGAGGACGGCGGAGCGGTTCCGGAAAGGCCATCGCGAGATCGAAGGGAGACTGGACCTCCACGGCATGACGCAGGATGCGGCGTGGCGGCGGCTGGTCACGACGATCGAGCGCGCGCATCGCGACGGCAAGCGCGCGCTGCTCGTGATCACGGGAAAAGGAAGCTCGAGCGGCGGCGGGGTCCTTCGGGCGACGGTGCCGCGCTGGCTGACCGAGGCGCCGCTCCGCCCGCTGGTGCTCGCACACGCGCCGGCGCAGCCGAAGGATGGCGGCGCCGGCGCTCTCTACGTGCTGATCAGGCGCAAGCGCGCCTAGTTCGGCTGCGTCACCTTCAGGACCTTCAAGGTACGGTCCTCGTCGGTCCGGGTGCGCCAGTGGATCGACTGTCCGACCTTGAGGCCGATCAGCGCGGCACCGACCGGGGTCAGAACCGACATCCGATGCTCTTCCATGTCGGCGTCCTCCGGATAGACCAGGGTGACGTCATGCGTCTCGCCGGCGTCGTCCTCGAAGAGCACGCGCGAGCCCATGGTCACCACGTCTGTCGCCACCTCGCGCGGCGGCACGACGCGCGCGCGCTCGAGCTCCTTGCCGAGAAACGTCGCCACCTCGGGCAGCTTGTACTCCGCGACCGAGGCCAGCTGGTCGAGCCGGCTGAAATCGGCGGCGCCGAGCGTGATTGCGGGAAGATCATTGGTACGCTGCATGGTCTCCTCCAAGAGGGAGTGTCCGCTCGTGCGAGCGGTATTCTGGTTCTGTAAGGGAAGAAGAAGAAGTGACGCCCCGGCAGCCTGGCCGCCGGAGGGGGGATCAGGCGGCGGGCCCCGGGGCGTCTACGCTCGTCTGAGCGCAACCCGATCGAACGAACTCAACGATATGCGATGTGCGCGTCCAACGGGGCATGACGGGCATATAGGAAGCCCCCGCATCGACTTCAAGCGCCGCTAACGCGGGATCGCCTCGCGCGCGAGCTTGTCAACGCGTTCGTTTTCGACGTGACCGGAATGGCCGCGCACCCAGATCCACTCGACCTTGTGCGATGCAGCAGCCTGGTCGAGGCGCTGCCAGAGATCGACGTTCTTCACCGGCTTCTTGTCGGCGGTCTTCCAGCCCCGCTTCTTCCAGCGCGGCAGCCAGGACATGATGCCGTCCCGGACGTACTGGCTGTCGGTGTGAAGCTTCACCGTCATCGATCGCGTGAGGGCCTCGAGCGCCTGGATCGCCGCCATCATCTCCATGCGGTTATTGGTGGTCGCGGCCTCGCCGCCGGAAAGCTCGCGCTCGGTCCCATTGTAGCGCAGCAGGGCACCCCAGCCGCCGGGACCGGGATTGCCCGAGCAGGCGCCGTCCGTGAAGATCTCGACGACGCCCTTGAGGGATTCTTCTTCCTTGCCCGCGAAGGTCATGCCGGGTCGAGGCCATAGCCTTCCGGACCGGCGACCCGCTGATGGAACTGCAGCTTCGCCCAGTACTCGAGCGGATCCTTCGGACGCACCATCGCGCCCTCCGGGTGGTTCAGCCAGTCGTAGAGACGGGTCAGCAGGAACCGAAGCGCCGAGCCGCGGCAGAGCACCGGCAGCGCCTTCATCTCGGCAGGGGAGAGCGGCCGACGCTTCTGATAGTTGGTCACGAGCAGGCGCGCCTTGGTGACGTTCAGCGAGTGGTCCGGCTCGAAGCACCAGGCGTTCAGGCAGATCGCCAGGTCGTAGACCAGGAAGTCGTTGCAGGCGAAGTAGAAGTCGATCAGGCCCGACAGCTTGTCGCCGAGGAAGAAGACGTTGTCGGGGAAGAGGTCGGCGTGGATCACGCCTTCCGGCAGGTTCTTCGGCCACACGCCTTCGAGGTAGGCGAGCTCGGCCTTGATGCCAGCGCCGAGGCCGGGCTTCACCGTGTCGGCGCGCTCCTCGCAGGCGGCGACCAGCGAGCGCCAGCCGGTCAGCGACAGCGCGTTCTGCCGCCGCATCTCGAAGCCCTGCTGCGCCTGGTGAAGGCGAGCCAGCGCGTCGCCGACGCCGGCGCAATGCGCCGCCGTGATCCGCCTGGGCCACAGGCCTTCGAGAAACGAGACGATCGCCGCCGGCCGGCCGTTCAGGCGCCTGAGCGCCTCGCCGTCGCGCGCCCGGATCGGCGTCGGGCAGTTGAGCCCGTTCGCTGCGAGATGCTCCATCAACCCGACGAAGAACGGGAGGTCCTGGGGGGCTACCCGCTTCTCGTAGATCGTCAGGATGTACGAGGCCTTGGTAGTGCGGACGAGGAAGTTCGAGTTCTCGACGCCCTCGGCGATGCCGGCGAAGCTCACCACCTCGCCGATATCGTAGTCGGCGACGAAGCGCGCGAGATCCTCGTCGCTAACCTGGGTGTAGACGGCCATCAGGCGACGAGCTGACGCGGCAGGCGGAAGGAGACGTCCTCCTCCGCCACGGTGACGTTCTCGATCGCCACGTTGCGGCGCGTGCGCAGCGCCTCGATCAGCTCCTCGACCAGGAGCTCCGGCGCCGAGGCACCGGCGCTGATGCCGAGCCGGTCGACGCCATCGAGCCACGCCCAGTCGAGATCGGACGCCCGCTGCAGCAGATGCGCCTTCGGGCATCCTGCCGCGCGAGCGACCTCGACCAGCCGGCGCGAGTTCGACGAGTTGGGGGCACCGATAACCAGCACCGCATCGGCCTTGGGCGCGATCGCCTTGACCGCCGCCTGGCGGTTGGTGGTCGCATAGCAGATGTCTTCCTTGCGCGGCCCCGCGATCTTCGGGAAGCGGCGCCTAAGGACCTCGACGATGTCCGCGGTCTCGTCGACCGAGAGCGTGGTCTGTGTCGTATAGGCGAGGCTCTCCGGGGTCGGCACCTCGACGCGACCGGCATCGGCCACGGTCTCGACCAGGGTCATCGTGCCTTCGGGAAGCTGGCCCAGCGTGCCGATCACCTCGGGGTGGCCCTTATGGCCGATCAGGATCACGTGCCGGCCCTCGCGGTGGTGGCGCTCGGCCTCGTTGTGCACCTTCGTCACCAGCGGGCAGGTCGCGTCCACGGAGATCAGGTGGCGACGGTCCGCCTCGGCCGGCACCGCCTTCGGCACGCCGTGGGCCGAGAAGACCACAGGCTTCCCGTCCGGCACCTGGTCGAGCTCGTCGACGAAGACCGCGCCCTTCGCCTCGAGCGATTCGACGACGAAGCGGTTGTGGACGATCTCGTGGCGCACATAGACCGGGCTGCCGTACTTGGAGAGGCAGGCCTCGACGATCTGGATCGCGCGATCGACGCCGGCGCAGAAGCCGCGCGGGCTGGCGAGGAGAACGGTCAATGGCGCGGGATCGGGCGTCGGGCTCACGGCGCTTTCCGGAAGGGCTGCGGCTTGTGTCGCTCAGCCCCCTTAACTAAAGTCGCGGCGACCCTAATACACGTCACGAGATGAAGGAAGCGCGTTCATGGCCGATGCGATCCCCGCGCAGAAGGCACCGTACCCGGTCGCCGTCGAAGCAGGCAAAGTCTACTACTGGTGCGCCTGCGGCCGATCCAAGTCGCAGCCTTTCTGCGACGGCAGTCACAAGGATACCGGCATCAGCCCGCAGCAATACCGCGCCGAGAAGACGGGCCAAGTGTACTTCTGCGGCTGCAAGGCGTCCGGAAAGAAGCCGCTCTGCGACGGCGCGCACAACCGGCTGTGACCAACCTCTTCCGCCTCCTCGCCGTGGCGGCCGCGATGGCCGTCGCGGCGTGCTCCTCGACTTCCTCCGGCCCGAGTCCCGCTTGTCCCAAGGTCGCGGTCTTGAGCGATCTCGCCGAGCTCGTCCGCTTCCGGCAGGGGGCGGGCCGTGACCTGACGGATGTCGAGCTGCAGGCGAAATTCGCCAGCTTCGCCTTCGGCTGCCGCTACGAGAAGGATGCCGTCGTGGTCGAGATCGACGTGCAGATCGAGGCGACGCGCGGTCCGGCGCAGGCCGCGAACCGCACGAGCTTCGAGTATTTCGCCGCGGTCACCAATCCGGCGGGCGAGATCGTCGCCAAGGAGCCGTTCGCGGCGGATCTCGAGTTCAAGGGCAACGCAACCAAGCTCGTCGTCGCCGACGAGCTGGCGCAGCGGATCCCGCTCGTCGATCGCAACAGCGGCAGCAACTGGAGCGTCCTGATGGGGCTCCAGCTGACGGACGAGCAGCGAGACTGGATCAAGCGCCAACGCGGCCGTTAATCCCGAACGGGAGGACACCATGCGCATCCTGGTCGTCAACCCGAACACCACCGCGTCGATGACCGCGACCTGCGACCGCGCCGCGCGCGCGGTCGCGGCCAACGGCACCGAGATCGTCAGTCTCAACCCTGACAAGGGCCCCGTCTCGATCGAGAGCCAGTACGACTCGGCCTATTGCGTGCCGGGAATGCTGGAGCTGATCCGCGCCGGGGAAGCGTCCGGGTTCGACGGCTACGTCGTCGCCTGCTTCCGCGATCCCGGCCTCGAGGCCGCGCGCGAGATCGCGGCGGGGCCGGTGGTCGGCATCGCCGAGGCGGCGATGCATGCGGCAAGCCTGATCGCCAGCGGCTTCACCATCATCTCCACCTTGCCGCGGTCGGTGCCGGTGCAGTACGCGCTCGCCCGCAAATACGGCTTCGAGCGGCATCTGAGGAAGGTGCGCGCCGCGGGCGTGCCGGTGCTGGAACTCGAGGATCCGCATTCGGGCGCAGCCGACAAGGTCAAGGTCGAGGTCGAGAAGGCGATCTCCGAGGACGGCGCCGAGGCGATCCTCCTCGGATGCGCGGGCATGGTCGACCTCGCCCGGCGTCTCACCGACGAGACCAGCGTGCCGGTGCTCGACGGCGTCACCGCCGCGGTGAAGATGGTCGAGGCGCTGGTCGGGCTCGGACTCAAGACCAGCAAGGCCTGCGCCTATGACTACCCGCGCGCGAAGTCCTATTCCGGCGAGTTCGCTGCTGCGGCGCCGGGACCCAGGCCTGCGAAGGCCGCCGAGTAGGCGCTCCGCGCCATGCGGCGCCTCGTCCTTCTCCTTTCGGCGTTCCTTCTGGCCGGCCCGGGCGAGACATTGACGGGAACGGTCGTCGACGAGAACGGCGCGCCGATCGAAGGCGCCCGCGTCCGGCTGCGTGCTGCCGAGACTTTCGTCGTCACGGACGCAGACGGCCGCTTCGCGATCGCCGATCCCGCGGCCGGGCCGGGACGCGAGATCACCGCGGCGCGGCCAGGCCATATCATCGGCGGCGTTACGCTGAAGGACGGCGTCGCTGACCATCGCATCCAGCTCCCGGCGATTCCGCCCGGCGACGATCCGACTTATCCCTGGGTGACCGGCTTCCCGGAGGACGACAAGGCGCCCCGCACCGATTTCGGACGAGAGCCCTGCGGCGCCTGCCACCGCCGCATCCTCGCGGAGTGGCAGGAATCCGCCCATTCGCGCGCCACGACCAATCCGCGCTTTCTCGCCTTCCTCGACGGCAACAACGACCTCTCCTTCGCGCGCGACCCGCAGGCCGCTCGTGCAGACTGCGGCAGCTGTCACACGCCGATGGTTGCGACCGGCGATCCTGGAGAAGCGCGAGCTGTCGGGACCGAAGGCGTCGGCTGCGACTTTTGCCACAAGATCGCCGAGGCGCGACCGGGAGAGCATCGACGGACCGGCATTCGCGCGGTCGACCTGAGACGTCCCCCGTTCGGACGACAGACGATATTCGGACCATTCGACGACGTGCCGCGCGGGCGCGACTCGTTCGCCCCGGTGTTCGCCGAAAGCCGCTATTGCGCCGCGTGCCATCAGCAGCGCGCCGGAAACGTGCCCATCTACTCCGAGTTCGAGGAATGGGAGAGGAGCAGGTATGCCGCGGAGGGCGTCACCTGCCAGTCCTGCCACATGCGCGGCGACGCAAAATCGACGACGATGAGCGACCTCGGTCCCGGCCGGATCGAGCGCCCTGCCTCGACCCTGTCGAGCCATCGCTTCCACGACGCACGCTCACCCACTCTCCTGTCAGAGGCAATCCGGGCGGCGATCACAGCCGCCTACGACGGAGAGATTCTCGTCGTGGCCTTCGAGATCGCCAACCAAGGTGGCGGCCATCACCTGCCGGCGGGATCGCCGATGCGGCACATGGTCCTCACCGTCGATGCCGAGACCGACGGCCGGACGCTCACCATGGTTGACGGCCCGACCCTTCCGGCCTGGGCAGGCGACGACGTCGCCGGGAAGCCGGGGCGAGCCTACGCGAAGCGGCTGCGGGATGCCTCCGGCGCCCCGGCACCGCCTTGGCGCGCCGTCGCTCTGGAAGACGATACGCGTATCGCCGCGGGGAGCCGCGACCGAACTCTCTATCGATTCCGCTCGAACGGTTCGCGGCCGGTCAACGTCACCGCCACGGTGACCATACGGCGAACGTTTCCGGCATGGGCGGAGGCGAGTGGCGTCGATGTCGGCGAGCTTCAGGTCGGGCGATACACCCTGACCGTCCGGCGGTAAGAACCTTGTCGCCTTCGAGAGGGGGGGCGCCTCAGCCGTGCCGGTCGCCGAACAGCATCGTCACGTTGATCCGGCGGTTCTCGTATCCCGGCTTGAAGCGAGAACGGGCGGTCGCGTGAAACAGATCGGAATTGAAGATCACCGCCCGGTTCTGCCGATACGGGATGTTCACCGGATCCACCTTCCGCTCGCCGAGGAAACCTCGGATCTGTCCCTGATCGCGATTGATTTCTGCGAACCGCCAGTCTCGGGGCGCCTCGACGGGATGCACGACCAGGCCGCCCACTGCGCGATCGAGATTGGCTTCGTCGGGTGTGATCCAGAAGTTGACGTTTACGGCTGCATCGTCTCCGTGAACGTCAATCCCCGCGAGGTCCGCCTCGTACTTGTAGGACCACATCTGGCGGAGGAACCGACCGCCGAAGACGGCAGGCAGGCTCTCCGCAAGCTCCTCGGCGATCTGATACAGAAGGGGCGCGCAGAAGCCCGTCTCCGGATAGGCGCCGAGATAGCCGCGCGGCGCCTCGGCATCGTGAAGGTTGTGCGAGATGTCGTGCCAGATCGTGCTCTCGAGGCAAAAGGCGCGAAGCGTCGCGAGCGCTTTTGAAGTCAAAAAGCCGTCGATCCAGCAGAGGCCCGGTGGGCTGGAGAACTGCTCGCTCACCCGCCGGCGATCCCAAGACGGCGAGACGGCCGATCCCGGCAGACGCGATGGCGGCCGGCGGCGGACCATCCGACCGAACGACCGCCCTGCGGGCCCCAGCGCCGACGGCGCGACATTGAAGTTCCGATCGCCTATGCCCGCATCTGCGACTTCCTTGAGCAGCATCTCGTATCGAGCGACCACGGCAGCCGCCTCAGGCGGCGCCTTCCGACGCTTGAGGAGATAGCGATACTGCTCGATGTCATGACGAATTTTGAGCGAGTTGAATAAGACCGGCGTCTCGACATCGAGCCTCGATCCGGCAAGCCGGAGAAGATTGCGCTCCTGCGTCGTCGCCGCTTCGGCATATCGGCCGGACCGGGTCAGCGCGACGGCGTAGTTCCTCAAAACCCCTTCGCTGTGCGGGTCGATCGTGATCGCCCTCTTCAGGACCGGCAATGCTCGTTGCGGCCGGCCCGCGTCGATGAGCGCAGCTCCGAGCATGTTGAGCGAGGCCAGGTCCAGCGGTTCGAGAGCGACGGCACGAGACGCCGCGGCCACGGCGACTGTGAACGCTTCCTCCTCGATCGCCAATGCGGCGCAGGCCGTGAGCCCGTGCTTGTCCGAGGGGGCGAGCGCGAGCATCGAACGGTAGACCGCGAACGCGTCCTTGCGGCGGCCCAGCTGTGCATAGGCGAGCGCCAGACGATAGAGAGTCGGCGGGCTTGCGCCATCGGTCGCCCTGATCGGCTCCAGGTATCGCGCGACCTCCGCCCAGTCGCCTCGCCTGAACGCGGCTTCAGCCAGCTGGGACGCGTCGGTCATCGCACCTATTTGGGACCATGCCCCTGGAAGCCGGCAGCACCGAAATTGGCGTCGTCGATCGTCAGCATCGCAGACCCGTCGAGCGGCTTGGCACCGAACCAGGCCTGATAGATTCCGGCAAGCTGCCCATCGCGCTTCATGTCCTCGACGATGAGCTCGACGCGGTTGCGGAAGGCGGTGTCGTCCTGGCGGAAGGCGAAGGCGACGACGCGACCGGTGGGCGCGCTGGGGCCGGTCTTCACCAGCTTCACCTGCTTCACCGTCTGCAGGGCGATCGTGAGATCCATGATCGCGGCATAGCTCTTCTTGTCGACCACCGACTGGATCACGTCGGCGACCCGGTCGAAGCGCTGCACCTCGAAGCCGAGCCGGCCGGCATTCTCCCCGACCCAGGCATCGGCCTGGCCGCCGCGGACCATCGCCACGGTCTTTCCCTTGAGGCCGTCGAACGACGAGAGATCCGGCTCGTCGATGTGCATCAGCGTGCCGTAGGCGGTCGACATGTAGGGCTCGGTGAACAGCATCTGCTGCGCCCGCTCGGCGGTGACCACGATGGGCGCGGCGATGAACTCGTAGCGCTTGGCGTTCAGGCCCGGGAACAGGCTGGCGACTGGCGCCTCGATCACGTCGACGCCGGGGCGGCCGAGACGCTTGGCGATCTCCCAGGCGACGTCGACAGAGAACCCGGCGATCTTGCCGTCGGGCTGGCGGAAGGCGAAGGGCGGGAAGGTGAGGTCGGATCCGACGGTCAACGGCCGGAAGGCGCCGGGATCCGCGATCGGTGCCTGCGCTCGCGCACCCGCCGCCCCGACCATGACGGCCAGGGCCAACAGCAGCGCGGAACAGGCGATCCTCAGCACGAAAGGCTCCTTCGATCCGGCGATCAGATATCCCGGAACGATGACGGTTCGATGGCCTCAGTCCGGCGGAGCGATGGCGCCGGTCCGGGCGGTGATGATTCCATAGTGCTCGACGCGGCGGTGCCGGGCGAAGTCGAAGATCGTCTCCTTGCCCATCTTCGCCAGGTCGAGGTCGCAGTCGAAGGCGATCAGCTCGTCGTCCAGGGTCGCCGCCCTGGCGACGATCTCGCCCGAGGGCTGCACGATGCAGGTGCCGCCGATCAGGCCGACGCCCTCCTCCACGCCGGCCTTGGCCACCGCAACTACCCAGGTGGAGTTGTGGTAGGCGCCGGCCTGGAGGACGAGGTCGTTGTGGAACATGCGGCGGTGGTTGGGCTCGAAGGCAGCGGTATTCTGGTCGGGCGTATTGTATCCGAGCATCACCAGCTCGACGCCCTGAAGTCCCATCACACGGAACGTCTCGGGCCAACGGCGGTCGTTGCAGATGCACATGCCCATGGCGCCACCCATCGTGCGCCACACCGGGAATCCCAGGTCGCCGACCTGGAAGTAGCGCTTTTCCAGGTGCTGCCAGGGCCGCCTGGGCTCGTGCTCGGCATGGCCGGGCAGGTGGACCTTGCGGTACTTGCCGACGGCATTTCCCCGGTCGTCGACCAGGATCGACGTATTGAAGCGCCGACCCTCGGGCGTCAGCTCGGCGTAGCCCAGATAGAAGCCGATGCCGTGGCGCCGCGCCGTGTCGAACAGCGGCCGGGTCTCGGCCGAGGGCATCTCGCGCTCGAAGAAAGCGTCGACCTCCCCCTGGTCGGGCATGAACCAGCGCGGAAAGAAGGTGGTCAGCGCCAGTTCGGGGAAGACGACCAGCCGGCACCCGCGCGCCTTGGCCCGGTCGAGCAGGGCGATGATCCGCGCGACCACCTGAGCGCGGGACTCGGCACGGGCTATCGGCCCGAGCTGGGCGGCGCCGACGGCCAGGATCCGGCTCATGCGGTCTCCGCCCGGAACTTGCCGGACGACGGCTCGAAACCGTGCACGCGGCGGCCGAGCGGCACCGCCGCCTGCGGCTTCTCGCAGGGCAGGAACTGGCCGCGGCCGGCGGCTTCGCTCACCTTGCCGTCCTCGGCGACGACCTCGCCGCGGGAGAGCACCTTGACCGGCCAGCCTTTCACCACGCGGCCCTCATAGGGCGTGTAGTCCATCGCGTCGTGCAGCAGGTCGACCGAGATCTTCACGTCCTTGTTCGGATCCCATAGCGCGATGTCGGCATCCGATCCGACTGCGATCGTGCCCTTGCGGGGATAGAGCCCATAGAGCCGTGCATGGTTGGTGGCGGTCAGCGCCACGAACTGGTTCAGCGTGATCCGCCCCTCGCCGACGCCGGCCGAGAACAGCAGCGGCAACCGCGCGGCGATGCCGGGAACGCCGTTCGCCACCTTCTTGAAGGACGGATTCTGGCCGTGCTTCTTCTTTCCTTCCGGATCGTCGAAGCGGTAGGGCGCGTGGTCCGACGAGAAGACCTGGAACACGCCGCTCTGCAATCCTTCCCAGACGAAGCGCTGGTTGTCGCGGCCGCGCGGCGGCGGCGAGCACATGCACTTGGCGCCCTCGAATCCCGGAACGTCGAGGTCCTCGGCGGAGAGGAACAGATATTGCGGGCAGGTCTCGGCGTAGACCTTGAGGCCGCGCCCCTGGGCCCAGCGGATCTGCTCGATCGCCTCGCGGCCGGAGACGTGCACGATCAGCATGGGCACGTCGACGATCTCGGCCAGCGTGATCACCCGATGCGTCGCCTCGCGCTCGGCCGCCGCCGCATGCGCGACCGCATGGAACTTTGGCGCCGTGTGGCCGGCCGCCAGCAGCCGGTCGGAGAGCCATGAGATCACGTCGTGGTTCTCGGCATGCACCATCGTCATCGCGCCGTGGATGCGGGCGAGCGCCAGCACGTCGAGCATCTGGCGATCGTCGAGCTTGAGTGCGTCGTAGGTCATGTAGACCTTGAACGAGGTGTATCCGCGCTCGATCAGGGACGGCAGCTCCTGTCCCATCACCTGCGGCGTCGGATCGGAGACGATCATGTGGAAGGCGTAGTCGACCACGGCCTTCGGTCCCGCGGCCTTGTGATAATCCTCGACCACCTGGCGGACGCTCTGGCCACGCTGCTGGGCGGCGAAGGGAATGACCGTCGTGGTGCCGCCGGCCGCCGCCGAGCGCGTGCCGGTATAGAAGTCGTCGGCGGTCATGATGCCGGTCGAGGATTTCTGCTCGATATGGACGTGGCTGTCGATGCCGCCGGGCAGCACCAGGAGGCCGCGCGCGTCGATGATTTTCGCGCCGTGAAGGTCCCGGCCGATCGCGGCGATCCTGCCGTCGTCGATCGCGACGTCGGCCTGGAAGGTGTCGGCGGCGGTGGCGACCGTGCCGCCCTTGATCACCGCCGCGTAGCTCACGCCGGCGCGCTCGACGCGTCGCGCCCGTAGACCGCCTTCAGGCGTCCGAGATAGGCGGTCGCCGACGCCGTGGCACGGGCTGCCGGCGGCGTCACCTGCGGGATCTCGCGATGGAAATGGCAGGCGACGAAGCTGCCGCCGCCGACATCCTCGAACACCGGCTCCTCGACGCGGCAGCGCTCGCGCGCGTGCGGGCAGCGCGTGTGGAAGCGGCAGCCCGGCGGCGGATTGAGCGGGCTCGGCACGTCGCCTTCGAGCAGCAGACGTTCGCGCGGCGCGGTCGGATCGGGGACCGGGATCGCCGAGAGCAGAGCCTGCGTGTAGGGATGCCTGGGCATCGCGAACATCGACTTGGTCGGCGCCAGCTCGACGATCTTGCCGAGATACATGACCGCGATCCGGTCGCTGACATGCTTCACGACCGAGAGGTCGTGGGCGATGAAGAGATACGCCAGCCCGAGGCGCTTCTGCAGGTCTTCCAGCAGGTTCACCACCTGCGCCTGGACCGAGACGTCGAGGGCCGAGACCGGCTCGTCGCAGACGATCAGCTTGGGCTCGACCGCGAGCGCGCGGGCGATGCCGATGCGCTGACGCTGGCCGCCGGAGAACTCGTGCGGATACCGGCGCTCGTGCCAGGCCGAGAGGCCGACCTGCTCCAGCAGCTCGCGCACCCGCGCCTGCTTCTGCGCGCCCTCGGCGAGGTTATGGATCTTCAGCGGCTCGCCGATGATCTCGCCGACCGTCATGCGGGGGTTCAGCGAGGCGTAAGGATCCTGGAAGATGATCTGCATCTCGCGCCGGAGGCGCCGGAGCTCCGACTTGTCCAGGTTGAAGACGTCCTCGCCGTCGAAGCGGACCGCGCCCGCGGTCGGCTCGATCAGGCGCAGCAGCACGCGGCCGGTTGTCGACTTGCCGCAGCCGGACTCGCCGACCAGCGACAGCGTCTCGCCGGCTTCGACCGAGAACGACACGCCGTCGACGGCGCGCACGGAGCCCAGGTTCTTCCCCATCATCAGCCCGCGGGTGACGGGGAAGTGCTTGACCAGGTCCTTGACCTCGAGGAGCGCCATCTCACGCGTCTCCCGACGGCAGCGGGGCCCGCCAGCAAGCGGTCTTGTGGCCAGGCGTGATGTCGATCAAGGGCGGCACCTCCGCCCGGCATTTGTCGATCGCGATCGGGCAGCGCGGGTTGAACAGGCACCCGGTCGGCATCGCCTGCGGGTTCGGCACGGTGCCGGGAATGGTGGCGAGCCGGTCTTCCTCGACCGCGAGCTTCGGGATCGAGCCGAGGAGTCCCAGCGTGTAGGGATGCTGCGGATCGCGGAAGATCGTCTTCACGTCCGCCTGCTCGACGATGCGGCCGGCATACATGACGACGACGTGGTCGGCCATCTCGGCGACGACGCCGAGCGAATGCGTGATCAGCATGATCGCGGTGCCGGTCTCGTCGCGGATCCGGCGCATGAGATCGAGGATCTGCGCCTGGATGGTGACGTCGAGGGCGGTCGTCGGCTCGTCGGCGATCAGGAGCTGCGGCTCGCAGGCCAAGGCCATCGCGATCATCACGCGCTGGCGCATGCCGCCCGAAAGCTGGTGCGGGTAGTCGTCGATCCGCTTCTCCGGGCTGGGGATGCGGACCAGGCGCAGCATCTCGATCGCGCGGTCGCGCGCGTCGGCCGCCGAGATGTCGCGGTGGAGCCGGATGCCCTCGATGATCTGGTCGCCGACCGTGTAGACCGGATTGAGCGAGGTCATCGGCTCCTGGAAGATCATCGAGATCTTGTTGCCGCGGATGCCCCGCATCTCCTCCTGGGACTTCTTGGTCAGGTCTTCGCCGCCGAACCAGATCTGCCCGCCGGCGATACGGCCGGGCGGGTTCGGGATCAGCTGCATGATCGAGAGCGAGGTCACGCTCTTGCCGCATCCTGACTCGCCGACGATGCCGAGCGTCTCGCCGCGCTTGAGCTGGAAGGACACGCCGTTGACGGCTTTAAACTCGCGCTCGCCCTTGCCGAAGTAGGTATGGAGGTCCTCGACTCTGAGGAGCGGCTCCGCTCCCGACTCTTTCACGCTTACGTCGTTCACGCCCACCTCGTTCACCCCTGTACCGGCAAGACCATCGGCGACATCTCGTCGACCGTGCGCTTGGCGTAGTCGCGCCCCTGCGCGCCGGCGAGGCCCTTCGCCTGCGCCTCGGCCAGGACCGCGTGCGCCGCCTCGACGTCGATGGTCAGGACTTGGCTGTCCTTCACCACCTGCTCGCCGTCGACGAAGACGTCGCGGATGCCGCGGTCGGATGTGGAGTAGATCAGGCTCCGCAGCGGCTCGCGTACCGGGCGCATGTAGGGATGCGTGAGGTCCACCAGCACGATGTCGGCCTTGGATCCCACGTCGAGGCGGCCGATGTCGTCGCGCTTCAGCGCCCTGGCGCCGCCCGCCGTCGCCGCGTTGAACACCTGCTCGGTCGAGCCGCCGCGATAGTCGCGCGCCATCACGCGCGCCAGCGTCGCGGCCCAGCGCATCTCGTCGATCATGTTGTGCGGGAAGGTGTCGGTGCCCATGCCGATGTTGACGCCGGCCTTGAGGTAGCGGTCGACGTAGTTGAGCACGATGCCGCGGCGGACGAAGACGTTCGGGCAATGGGCGATGGTGACCTGCTTGTCCGCCATGCGCGCGAGATCGTTCGACCCCGGCCAGTGGATCCACGGATGGTCGTTGAGGAAGATGCCGTGGCCGATGATGAGGTCGGGTCCGAGCATGCCGACCGAGTCGAGGAACTCGATCGGCGTGAGCCCATGGCGCCGCGTGATCTCGTGGAATTCGACGACGCTCTGCGCCGCGTGGATCTGGTAGGGCACGCCGAGGTCGCGCGCGGCATCGCGGGAGTCCCGCATCAGGTCGGGCGTGCAGGTATCGAGCTGGGACGGGGCCAGCATCGCCGAGACGCGGCCGCTCGGATGCTGGTTGGCGCGCTTCACCAGGTCGATCGCGGCGTCGAGGCCCTTCTTCCCCGCCGGCTCGTCCCAGTGATAGGCGACGGTCTTGCCGTCCTGGGTCGACCACGAAGCCGAGCGGAAGGCCGGTGCCAGCACGGCGCGGATACCGGTTGCTGCCACCTCGTCGGCCCAGTTCGGGCGCGCGGCGGAGATATCCACGTAGGTCGTGACGCCGCTCTTCAGCATCTCCGAGATCGCGACCTGCGTCGCCGCGGTCGCGGCTTCCGGCGGCAGACGGAAGATCGGCATGAATTCGTAGAGCGAGCTCATCCCGAGACGCGGGCTGCCGAGCTCCTCGAGCAGGCCCTTGTTGCCGGGCTCGGATGTCGGGTGCGAATGGATGTCGACGAGGCCGGGCATCACCATCAGCTCGCGGCCATCGATGGTCTTGTCGGCGGGTCCGGCATAGCCCTTGCCGACATGGACGATCGAGGAGCCCTGGAAGGCGACGTCCGCGTCCTTCTTGTAGACGTGACGCTTTTCGGCGCGATCCCAGGCGACGACCCAGGCGGCGTTCTTGATGACGGTGGTGGCAGCCATACGCGGTCCCTACGACGACTCTAGCGCGGCGATGACACCGGCGCCGATCCAAGCCTCCCCTTCGGCCCCTTGGGCAGGGCTTCGTCAGGTTGGGGCGACGCTAGCACAGGCGCGCCGTTCGCCGACACGTTCACGTATCGGCTGGGCGTGGCGCCGAGCGCCCGGCGGAACATCGCGGTGAAGGCGCTGGGGCTGTCGTAGCCGAGGTCTCGGGAAACCTCGGCGACCGAGCGGCCGCGCGACAAAGCACCGATCGCCTCGGCCAGCCGCGCCTGCTGCCGCCAGGCGCCGAAGCTGATGCCGGTCTCGCGCCGGAAAAGCCGCGCCAGGGTGCGGCCGCTGACCGAGAGACGCTCGGCCCAGGCCTCGATCGTATCCTCGGCAGCGAGGTCGTCCAGCATCTCCAGGCACAGCGCGCGGAGCCGCGGGTCCGCCGGCAGCGGGATCCCGACCGGAAGCTCGGTCGCGCGACGAAGCTCGTCCAGGATCAGGCCGATCATCGCCTCGGAACGGCGGTCCGGCCGCGCGTCGACCGGCTGCTCGCCCATCGCCAGGATAAGCTCGCGCAGCAGGGAGGAGATCTCGATGACGGCGCAGTGTCCCGACGGCATGAACGGTGCCGCATCCGGCTCGATGTAGAGGGTCCGCATCGACACCGGTCCGACCATCCTGATCTCGTGCTCGATCCCGCCCGGGACCCAGACGGCGCGTCTCGGCGGCACCACCCAGGCGCCGAGCGGCGTCGAGAGCCGCATGGTCCCGGCGATGGCGTGAACCACCTGGGACCGGCGATGATGGTGGGGGGCGATATGGTGGCCGTCCGCGAACTCCTTCGGCATCGCCGCCACGGGGCTGGGGACGTCCTGGTAGTCGTTGGCATCGGTGCTGCGGCGGGCGGCCATGGCCTGACCAATCATGTCCTGAATTCGACGATCCCTGTCAGGACGCATTGTACCGGACATGACTAGTCTTGCGACAGTTCGATCCTGAAGGCCCGCCCGACCATGACCACTGTCGCCGCCTCGCCCGCCGCAGCCCTTCCGACGCTGGGGTTCGTGCGCGTCCTCGCGCCGATCAGCGTCGCGCATTTCTGCAGCCACTTCTTCCAGTTCATCCTGCCGCCGCTGTTCCCGCTGATGAAGGCGCATTACGGCGTCGGCTTCACCGAGCTCGGCCTGCTGGTCGCGATCTTCTACGGCTTCTCCGGCTGCAGCCAGGCCGTCGTCGGCGTCGTGGTCGACCGCTACGGCGCGGCCCGCGTGTTGGCCGGCGGCCTGCTCCTTCTTGCCGTCAGTTTCACCGGCGTCGCGATGGCGCCGAGCTATGCCTGGCTGCTGCCGCTGATGGCGCTGGCGGGCCTCGGCAACAGCATCTTCCACCCCTGCGACTACTCGATCATGTCGGCGCGCATCGAGCCGACCCGCGTCGGCCGCGCCTTCTCGCTGCATGCGCTCGCCGGTACCGCCGGATATGCCGCGGCGCCGCTGACCATGCTGGCGCTCGCCGCCTTCGTTCCGTGGAACGTGGCGATCCTGGCGCCGGTGATGCTGGCGGCCCTGACCGCGCTCTACATCCTCGCGCGCCGCAGCGACTTCGCGACGCCGCTCTCCGGCGGCAAGGCCTCGGCGTCCGGCCAGAGCGCCGGGCTCGGCGTCCTGCTGCACGGCTATGTGATCGCCGCCTTCGTCCTGTTCAGCCTCGGCGCGCTGCCGGCGATCGGCGTGACCGCGTTCCTGCCGGCGACCCTGCTCGCGCAGTTCGGGACGCCGCTCGCCATCACCGCGGCCGCCATCGGCGCGCAGCAGGCCGGCAGCGCCGTCGGCGTGCTTCTCGGCGGGTGGCTCGCCGATCGTGCCGGCCGCCACGACTATGTGATGATCGCCGGCCTGCTTATTGCCGGCGCGCTGATCTACGCCGCGACGACGCAACCCATCCCGGCGGTGCTGCTCCCGACGGCCTTCGGCCTCGCCGGTTTCGCCGCCGGCCTCACCGGCCCGTCGCGCGACATGATCGTCCGTGCGATCGCGACGCCGGAGACGCGCGGCCGCATCTTCGGCTTCGTCTACTCGGGCTACGATTTAGGATCTGCCCTCGTGCCGCTGGCGCTCGCGGCGATCCTCGACCGCGGCCATGTCGACTGGATCGCGCCGATCATCGCGTGCAGCTATCTCGCGATGATCGTGGCGATGATTGCGACGACAAGGCGCCCCGCGAAGGCCTGATGCGCCGAAAGGAAAACGGCCCCGGGATCGCTCCCGGGGCCGTTTCTCATTCAGTGCGCCAGATCAGGACTTGCTGATGTTCCAGAACACCAGCAGGCCGGTCGGCAGGATGCCGGACACGCTCTTGTTCCAGACATAGGGCTGGTCGTACTGGCCGCCCGGCAGGAACGGCACCGTCTCCCACATGCGCTTCTGCAGCGCTTCGGCTGCCGCCTGCTGGGCCGGCAGGTCCTTGGCGCGGACGAAGTTGTCGCGGAGCTTCGCCGCCTCGTCGTCGCAGGGCCAGCCGGACCAGTTGTTGCCGCCGCAGGTCATGTCGGCGCCGAGGCTGGTCAGCGGATGGTGCCAGGTCGAGCCCGAGGCGTAGGAGTGCAAGATGTTCCAGCCACCTGCCTCGGGCGCACTCTTGTTGTTCCAGCGCGTGATCGTGGTCGCGAAGTCGGCACGCTGGACGTCGACGTTCATGCCGATCTTGCGCAGGTTGTCGGCGGTCACCTCGCTGAAGGCGCTGACGATCGGCGCATCCGACGGCGCGATGATGACGACCTTCTCGCCCTTGTAGCCGGACTCGGCTAGCAGCTGCTTCGCCTTCTCGAGGTTCTGCTTGCGAAGCTCCGCCGGCGCCACTTCCGCGCCGAACGGCGAGCCGCAGACGAAGAACGAGAAGCACTCGCGCCACCACTTCTTGTCACCGACGCCGGCGTTCATGTAGTCGGCCTGGTTGACCGAGAGCGCCAGCGCCTGCCGCGCCTTCAGATTGTTGAACGGCGGGTGGATGTGGTTCGGACGGATCAGCGCGAACCACGACAGCGGCTGGACCTTGGAGACGACGAGGTTCGGGTTCTTGTCGACGAGAGGGATCAGGTCGATCGGCGGCGTATCCCAGTAGTCGACGTCGCCCCGGTTCATCGCCGCCGCAGCCGTCGCCGGGTCGGGAATGACGACGAACTCGACGCGGTCGACCTTGACCACACGGCCGCCGGCAAGGCCGCTCGCAGGCTCGTTGCGAGGCACGTAGTCGGGGTTCTTGTCGTAGACGAACTTGTTCCCCGGGCTCCAGGCCTCCCGATTGAAGCGGAAGGGACCGGATCCGACCGTCTCGGTCACCGGCGTATGTGGATCGGTCATCGCGTCCTTCTCGCGCATGATCGCCGGGATGATGCCGGCGCTTTGGGCGAGCGAATACTCGACGAAGCCGTAGGGCTCCTTCATCGAGAAGGTGAAGGTCAGGTCGTCGACGCGATCGATCGAGGCGATGTTGGTGTTGAGCCGCTGGCCGATGCTGTCGCGGACCATCCAGCGCTTGAAGGACGGGATCACGTCTCTGGTCGTCAGCGCTTGGCCGTCGTTGAACTTCATGCCCGGGCGCAGCTTGAACGTCCACTTCAGGCCGTCAGGCGAGACCGAGTAGCTGTCGAGCGCCATCGGCTTCGGCACCAGCTTCTCGTCCCACGCCATCAGCGTGTCGTAGATCATCAGCGCGTGCATGCGCGTGATCAGCGAGCTCGTCTGGATCGGGTCCATGACCCGGAGGTCCGAGCTCGGGACCACGCGCAGCACCTTCTGCTGCGCCGAGGCCGGCGATGCGGCGAAGAGCGCGGTCAGGGCCGTCGCGGCCAGGGCGCCTCTCGCCAGGGTCGTCAATGCGTGCTTCATCGGTTCAGGGTCTCCTCCGTTGATGTCGCCGGGCTCGCGCCAGGCATGACAAGGCTTTTCCCCGGCCGGGCGGCCGGGGTTGCGCAGATCCATTCGGTCTTTGGTTGGCGGCCGGCTCAGGCCGCGGGACGAACGAACGCCTATGCGGCCTGGCCGCGCGAAAGGGTGTCGAGGAGCTTCTGCGCGCGCTCGCGCTTCGCGGCATTGGCGTCGCGCTGGACGATGCGCAGCAGCGTATCGCGCGCCAGCATGTCGCCCGCCTCCGCCCGCTCGAAGGCGATCACGTCGCGCTTCTCGTAGTAGCTGGTGTCGAAGGGCACGACCTTGGCGCCCTGCCTCTTCCAGTAATACTGGAACTCGTCCGACTTCCAGCCCTCGTAGACCTCGTCCCAGCTCTTGTAGATGCCGGCATAGGGCTCGACCGAGAGCGTCGCCACCGGATCGGAAAGCCGCTGATAGCGCGCGTCGAAGGACTGGCGGAGCTCGCCGCTCTTGTTCGGCAGCGCCTTGTGGACGGTGGTGTCGGAGAAGATCACGACGTCGCCAGCCGCGAAGTCGCCGCCGACCCACTTGCCCTCGAACTTCTCGGAGACCTCGATGCCGCCGGCGCCCGGCGCCAGCTCGAAGTCGAGCACGCCGCGCTTGTGCGAGCCTTCGGCCATGATCAGGCCGCCCTTGGAGGTCGGACAGTCGCCGATCGACATCCAGCAGGCATAGCTGGTGCCGCCGCCGATGTGGATGCGATCCTGGTGCGAGCCAGTCGTGAAGTCGAAGCTCTTCGTCTGCGGGAAGATGTTCCGCATCACGAACATCGGGTGCACGAGCACTTCCTCGCCGAAGAGGCGCTCGAAGACGCCGACCACGTTCGGATGATGCTTCATCCGATGCAGTGCTTCCTGCTTCCACATGCCGCGGAAGTGTTCGAGGTAGCGCGGCTCCGGGTCCTTGCAGGCCTTCGAGAGGTCGGCGATGCCGCTCTCGACCGGCGTGTCCTTCTGAAGCCAGCCGGCCTTGCCGGCCATGCCGATCATGTGGCTGCGCAGCGCCATGATCTCGTCGCGTGGCAGGACGCCGCGAAGGAAGATGTAGCCGTCACGGTCGAGGTTGGCGCTGAGCGCGGCGCCGTCCTGGATGACAGCAGTCGAGTCGTGGAAGGGCTTGATCATGCGAAAACGCTAAAAATCGCAAGCTAGCTTGTCAATTCGAAGTCGCCGGGCGCGGGCGTTTTCGAAGCGAATTTATAAGCGGCTTACTTGAGCTACTTCGGACGCGGATCCCGCAACGCAGCATCGGGCGGTTCCAGATTACCGTTCCGTAGCTTCTTCACCGCCTCGACGAGGGCGCGCGCCGCATTCCGCACCTCTTCCTGGAAACCCTTGTCGCGGTCGAGCTCGTCGTGACTCGTCGCATAGGGCTGCATATAGCCGAGATAGGCGCCGAACTGGCTCTTGTAGCCTGCCGGGACCAATCCGAGCGTCTGCAGCCACTCGGTCAGCATGCGCCTCAGCGTCTCGACGCCTTCGACGTCGCCATGGACGACGACCGAGAAGGTGCGACCGGCGAGGTGCTTGGGATAGTCCCAGCCCTTCAACTCGAGCGCTTTCGCCTTCTCCGGATCCTTGCCTCCGGTCGCGGTCGGATCGGGATTGCCGCCGTCGGCACAGACGAGACGGTCGATCATCAGTTTCAACACGCTCGGCGCCTGGAACCAGTTGACCGGCGTCACGATCATCACGCCATGCGCCGCCGCCCAGCGCGGATAGATCTCGTTCATCCAATCGTTCACCTGCCCCATCGCGTGGTTCGGGTAGCAGGAGCACGGCCAATGGCAGAGCGGCATCGCGGTCGAGACGCAGGACTTGCAGGGAAGGATCTGGCGGCCGTACTCGGAGGTGAGGCGGCTCAAGTCGAGGAAATCGACCTCGAATCCCTTGGTGCCGGCGATCAGCTTCTCCGCCATCTTGGCGAGCCGCCACGTCTTCGACTCTTCGCCGGGGCAGGTCTGGTTGCTGCGCGCCGAGCCGTTGACGATCAGCACGCGCGACGGCGATTTGGGATCGCGCTGGCGACCCTCCGCCGCGTGGATCTCGGCTCTCGCCTTCAGCCAATCCACCGAGAGGTCATAGTCCGGATCGGCGTAGTGCCTGCCGGCGCGTCGCGTGCGCGGCGCCTTCCGGTATTCGTCGTACCCGTCCCAGGCGACCTCGATGATCTTGTCAACCTCGCCCTTCACCGCGTCGAAGGCGGGATCGTCGAAGCGCTGGCGCAGCCGGTGAGCGAATTCCTCGCGGCTCAGCTGCACGCTCGGCATGCCTTGGCGAACCTTGACCTTCGGCATGACTAGACCTCTCCGAGACGGTCGAACCGAACCTCGCCGTTAACCAGCGTTAAATCGACCTTCGCCGCCAGAAGTTCCGCCGGCTCGGCCCGGAAGAGGTCGCGGTCGATGACCGCGATGTCGGCCAGCATGCCGGGCTCGAGCATGCCGCGCTCCGCCTCGGCGAAGGCCGAGTAGGCGCCGTTGGCCGTATAGGTGTGCAGCGCCTCGGCGAGCGGCAGCGTCTCAGACGATCCGAGCACGCGGCCGCGATCGGTCTTCCGCGTGACCATCACATGCAGCCCGGTCAGCGGGTTGTCGGAGGAGACCGGAGCGTCGGATCCGGCAGCGGGACGAAGCCCGCGGTCGTGCCAGCGCCGCATCGGATACGAGGCCTCCGAACGCTTCTCGCCGAGCACGTCGACATAGAGGTCGCCGAACTCGTGGATGAAGACCGGCTGCGGCGAGGGGATCATGCCGAGCCGCTTCATCTCGCCGATCTGCCGGTCGGTGATGAAGCCGCAATGCTCGATCCGCGCCCGCGCATCGGCCTTCGGCACCTTCTTCAGCGCCTTGTCGACGGCGACGATCGCCTGCTCGATCGCCGCGTCGCCGATCGCGTGGATCGCGATCTGGTAGCCCGCCGCATGGGCGTCGAGCACCATCGCCTCCATCTCGCGGTCCTCGAAGCAGAGCATCCCCTTCTCATTGCCGCAGCAACGGTAAGGCTCGCTCATCGCCGCGGTCCGCCCGCCGGCCGACCCGTCGGCCCAGAACTTCACTGGGCCGACCCGCATCGTCTCGTCGCCAACGCCGGTGATCAGTCCGTTCGCCTGCGCCTCGGCCAGCGCGCCGTCCGGGCCGCCGGTGAAGCTGAGGTAGGCGCGTACCGGAAGGCGACCGCTGCGCTTGGCCTCCTGGTAGGCGAACCACTCCTGGAACTTGGCGCGGAGTCCCACCCCGGCATCGACGACGCTCGTGATGCCCTGGGAGAGGCAGTGATTGCCGGCGCGCTCGATTGCGTCGATCAGGTGCGCCCGGTCCGGCTTGGGCATCGCGCGGTAGACCACTTCCTGGGCGCGCTCCTGCACGAGCCCTGAGAGCCGTCCCTCGCGCCGCTCGAAGGCGCCGCCGGGCGGGTCGTTGACGCCCTCTGGAATGCCGGCGGCGCTGAGCGCCTTCGAGTTGGCGACGCCCATGTGGCCACAGGTGCGCCTTACATAGACCGGGTTCTCCGGCGCGGCCCGGTCCAACTCCTCGCGCAGCGGATGACGCTTCACGTCGAGGTGGAAATGGTCGTAGCCGCGGCCGACGATCCATTGGCCGGGGCCGACGCGTGCCGCCTCCGCCTTCACCGCCGCCACGATCTCGGCAATGGTCGTCGCCTTCGGCGGCTTGAAGTCGAGCTCGACCAGGCCGAGGCCGATCGGGATCAAATGCTCGTGCGCGTCGCAGAAGCCGGGGACGGCCAACCGGCCTCGGAGGTCGATTCTCCGCGTCTCCGATCCCACGAGCGGCTCGAGCTCGGCAGGGCTGCCGGCGGCTAGGACCCGCCCCTTCCACAGCGCCAGGGCCCCGGTTTCGGCCAGTCCCAGCCCCCGCCAGACCCGCCCGCCGCTCAAGACCGTGTCCGCCTTGGGCCAGGCGCTCATCGGCCACCCCCCGGCCAAACAGCCGCATTGCGAGCCGGCGCCGGTGGCGGTACCTGTGGACAGAACATGCGGACGCTCCGTTGACTTAGGTCAAGGATTCCCGGGGCTGGAAGCGGCACGGTGACGGGCAACCCATGAGGCGGTCAAGGGTGGCATGGCAGGGAAGGGCCGGGGGAACGTGACCTACGACGTCCTGTTCCAGGAAGCGATCGACCAGCTGAAGGCCGAGCGCCGATATCGGGTGTTCACCGAGCTCGAGCGCCGCGCCGGGGACTACCCCCGCGCGCTCAACCATTCGATCGCCGGCGCGCCGGAAGTCACCGTCTGGTGCTCCAACGACTATCTCGGCATGGGTCAGCACCCGGTCGTGCTGTCCGCCATGAAGGAAGCTCTGGAACGCTACGGCGCCGGTGCCGGCGGCACCCGCAACATCTCCGGCAACAGCCATCCGATCGCGATCCTCGAGCACACTCTCGCCGAGTTGCACGGCAAGCAAGCCGCGCTCGCCTTCACCTCGGGCTTCGTCGCCAACGATGCCGCGCTCGCCACCATCGGCCGCCTGCTCAAGGGCTGCGTGATCCTGTCGGACGCCGACAACCACGCCTCGATGATCGCCGGCATCCGCCATTCGGGCGCCGACAAGAAGGTCTTCCGCCACAACGACCTCGAGCACCTCGAGGCGCTTCTCAAGGCCGAACCGAAGGACCGCCTCAAGGTCATCGCCTTCGAGTCCGTCTACTCGATGGACGGCGACATCGCACCGATCGGCGAGATCTGCGACCTGGCCGAGCGCTACGGCGCCCTCACCTTCCTCGACGAAGTGCACGCGGTCGGCCTCTACGGCCAGCGCGGCGCCGGCGTCGCCGAGCGCGACGGGGTGATGGACCGCGTCGACGTGATCTCCGGCACCCTGGGCAAGGCCTTCGGCGTCATGGGCGGCTATATCGCCGGATCGGCAGCGCTCGTCGACGCGATCCGCGGCCACGCCAACGGCTTCATCTTCACCACCGCGCTTCCCCCGGCCGTCGCCGCCGGGGCGACCGCTTCAATCCGCCATCTCATGGCGAGCCAGGAAGAGCGCCGGCGCCACCAGGAGCGGGTCGATGCCTGCAAGCGCCGCCTCCGCGAGGCCGGGCTCCCCGTGCTCAACGCCAACAGCCACATCGTGCCGCTGATGGTCCGGGACGCCGCACGCTGCAAGGCGGCGAGCGACCGCCTGCTGGACCGCCACCGCATCTACATCCAGCCGATCAACTATCCGACCGTGCCCAAGGGCAGCGAGCGGCTCCGCATCACGCCCTCGCCCTTCCATGACGACGCATTGATCTCGCAGCTCGTCGAGGCGCTCGTTGAAGTGTGGGACACCCTTGGGCTCGCGCGCGAGAAACGCGCGCCGGTATTGGTTAAGTAACGTTTAGAGCTCAGCCGATCGAGGATTGATTTGACCCCTCGCAGAGCCCCGCGTATCACTACGCGAACGCGGGGGGAACTTTTCGGTGACACGGGGGGATACCCATGATCGGTACTCGGACTAAGCGCGCGGCGGCCGCCGTTGCTCTCGTTGCTTGGCTGTCTCAGCCCGCGCTCGCCCAGAGCACCAAGACCTCGTCAGCCTGCCCGAGCCCGGTTGTCGAGGCGATGCATGTCCGCCTGCTGCAGACCGAGCTGATGGTCGCAGCGCTCCAGTGCCGCAACAATCCGGCCTACGACTTCTCGGCCAAGTACAACAACTTCGTCATGCAGTTCAGCTCGCCGCTTACGCAGAACGCCAATGTTCTGAAGGATCACTTCCGCAAGAACTTCGGCGCGAACCACATGACCCAGCTCGACCGCTACATGACCCGGATCGCCAATGACGCCGGCCAGCGTGGCATGCATGCCGGCTTCTGCCAGAACATGGCGCCGATGTTCGAGCAGGTTCTGGCCCTGAAGAACAATGCCGATCTGACCAAGTTCTCGAACGCCAACCCGCTGTCGCTCGCCATCAGCACCCGCGACGGCTGCTGATCCGCGCGCTATCGTCTCTTCCGCCTGCGGGCGGAGGTGGCGATGCGGGTTTCGTTTCCTTTCCATGAGCTTATAGCGTCGGCTGCCGCCCAGGATCAGGCGGCGGCAAGCGGCGGGGCTGCGCGGTTGATCGGGGCCGTCCGCAGCCAGGTCGGCGAGATCGGCGAGCGCCTGGTTGCGACGCGCCAGGAGCTCGCCGACCTTCCGGGATACGCCCAGCAGGCGCTCAACTTCCTCACCGACCTCGAAGGGCTGCCGTCGCTCGGCCGCGCGCTGCTCGTTCTCGCCGCGGTCGCCGCGCTCGGCGCCGTCGCCCACTGGCTCCTGGACCGGGGTCTCGGACGCCTTCGCGGCCGGATGGCGTCGATGACCGGTGCAGCCAGGAGGGCCATCGCCTTTCCCGTCATCCTGATCCTCGACCTGATCGGCGTCTTCGTCTTCCTCGCCGTCGCCAACGGCGCCAGCTTCCTGTTCCTCGACCGCTTCGATCCGCGCCGAGAGCTGGTCGTGGCGATCCTGCTCGCGATCACCATCGCCCAGATCGCGGGCTCGATCTCGCGCCTGGTCCTCGCCCCCTCGGCGCCGGCGCAGCGCCTGGTCCCGCTCGACGACCGGGTCGCCCGCGGCCTCCATCTCTGGATCGTCGGCACCGCCGGGTTCGTCGGCTTCGGCTTCTTCGGAGGCGGCCTGCTCGGCATTCTCGCGATCCCGCCGGAGCTCATCGCGCTCTGGGATATCGCCTTCGCATCGGCCCTCGCGCTTCTCGTCCTCGCCTGGGCCTGGATCTACCGGGAGCCGGTCGCGTCCGCCATCGGCGGCGGCGGCATCGCGCCGGCGTGGCATGTCGCGGCCACCGTCTATGTCGCCGTCTTCTGGTCGGTCTGGAGCTACTGCCGCTTCATGCAGCAGGCGGGCCCCGCCCGGGTCGCGCTGCTGAGCGGCCTGGTCATCGTCGCCGTGCCGATCATCGAGAGGTCGGCGCGTGCCCTGCTCGGTCGCCTGCTGGCGCCCTGGCCGGGCCAGGACGCGGACACGCGCGCCCGTCTCGGCCGCGCCGAACGCGTGCTGATGGTCCTCATCCGCGTGCTGCTGGGCATCGCCGCCGTGGGCCTGGTGGTCGAGACCTGGGGCGGTCCGGTCCTCGCCGCCCTGCGCACCGACATGGGGCGCGTGGTCGTTCGGGCGGTCTTCAACATCGGCGTCGCCGTGCTGCTGGGCTATGCCGCCTGGGAGGGCAGCAAGATCCTGATCGAGCGGCATGTCGGCCGGCCGCAGCCGGGCGAGGAGCTGCAGCCCGGCACCCGCGCCCACACGCTTCTGCCGGTGCTCCGCCACTTCGCGCTCGGCGCGCTCTCGGTCGTCATCGGCCTGATCGTGCTGTCGTCGGTCGGCGTCGACATCGGCCCGCTGCTCGCCGGTGCCGGCATCGTCGGCCTCGCCATCGGCTTCGGCGCGCAGACCCTGGTGCGCGACATCGTCGCCGGCTTCTTCTTCCTGCTCGACGACGCCTTCCGCATCGGCGAGTACGTCGATGTCGGCCGGGTGAAGGGGACCGTCGAGGGGATCACCATCCGCTCCCTGCAGCTCCGCCACCACCGCGGCGCCCTGCACACGATCCCCTACGGCCAGATCCAGGCGATCAGCAACCACCACCGCGACTGGGTGATCGAGAAGCTCGAGTTCGGCCTCGTCTACGGCACCGACATCGAGAAGGTGCGGAAGATCCTTAAGAAGGTCGGCGAGGGCATGATGAGTGACCCCGAGATCGCCGCCGTCCTCCTGGAGCCGCTGAAGAGCCAGGGGGTCTCCCGCCTGACCGATTCCTCGATGATCTTTCGGGCGAAGTTCAAGGCCGTCCCCGGGCAGCAGTTCCTGGTTCGTCGCGAGGCCTACCGGCGGATCCAGGACGCGTTCAGCGAAAACGGCATCGAGTTCGCGTACCCGACGGTCAAGATCGCGACGCCCGAAGGCATGCCGGCGTCGGACGCGGCGGCCGCAGCCCGCAAAGTCGGGTCCGAAACCGCCGCGAATCCCAGTTAGTTCAAGTATTTACGTTATTAGTCTCATATCGAGACTATTTTTTGTCGCCGGAGCTCCATTTGAGTGACAAGACTGATCCCGGTTCTCTCCGGACGATTTTTAGGACAGCAATACTGTCTAAATTGTCACTTTTCGCTGGTGCGGTAAAAATAGGGCCGTCATTCTGACCTTTCCCGGCAAGCCCCTCCCCGGCCGGCCGAAAAGCGTTCCGAAGGACTCGACTCCGATGGCCACCAGCCAGCGCATGCTCCGCTTCGTCTCCGTGGACAAGCAGATGCCGGACAAGCGCAAGGCCGCGAGTCGCATCGCCGACTTTCAGGAAATCTACGCCGAGTTCGAGACGGCACGTGCGGCCGAGCAGGCCGGCCGCTGCTCGCAGTGCGGCGTGCCCTTCTGCCAGGTGCATTGCCCGCTCCACAACAACATCCCCGACTGGCTGATGCTGACTGCCCAGGGGCGGGTCGAGGAGGCGTACGAGGTCGCGGCCGCCACCAACACCTTCCCCGAGATCTGCGGGCGCATCTGCCCGCAGGACCGGCTCTGCGAAGGCAACTGCGTGATCGAGAAGGGCTTCGAATCGGTCACCATCGGCACGGTCGAGAAGTACATCACCGACCAGGCTTTCCAGAACGGCTGGGTGAAGCCGATCAAGCCGCCGCGCGATCTCGGCAAGTCGATCGGCATTGTCGGATCCGGCCCGGGCGGCCTCGCCGCCGCCGAACAGCTCCGCCGCAAGGGCTACCGCGTGCACGTCTACGACCGTCACGACCGCGTCGGCGGGCTGATGATCTACGGCATCCCCAGCTTCAAGCTGGAGAAGCCGATCGTCGAGCGCCGCACGCAGTGGCTGGTCGAAGGCGGCGTCGAGTTCTCGCTCAACGTCGAGATCGGCCGCGACATCACGCTGGCCGAGCTGCGCCAGCGCCATGACGCGGTGCTGATCGCGACCGGCGTCTACAAGGCGCGCGACATCCACGCGCCCGGCGTCGGCCTCGGCGGCATCGTCCCCGCGCTCGACTATCTCATTGCCTCGAACCGCGTCGGGCTCGGCGACAAGGTCGCCGCCTATAGCGACGGGACGCTGAATGCCGCCGGCAAGCACGTGGTCGTCATCGGCGGCGGCGACACCGCGATGGATTGCGTGCGCACCGCCGTCCGCCAGGGCGCCAAATCGGTGAAGTGTCTCTATCGCCGCGACCGCACCAACATGCCGGGCTCGCAGCGCGAGGTGTTCCACGCCGAGGAGGAAGGCGTCGAGTTCGTCTGGCTCGCGCAGCCGGAAGCTTTCGTCGGCGACGGCCGCGTGAAGGGCGTGCGCGCCCAGCGCGTCCATCTCGGCATGCCGGACGCGACCGGCCGCCAGGTGCCCCAGGTGATCGGCGACTCGCACTTTACGGTCGAGGCCGACATCGCGATCAAGGCGCTGGGATTCGATCCCGAGGACCTGCCCGTGCTGTTCGGCGAGCCGAAGCTCGACGTGACCAAATGGGGCACGATCAAGATCAACCATCGGACCATGGAGACGAGCCTGCCCGGCGTCTATGCCGCCGGCGACATCGTCCGCGGCGCCTCGCTCGTCGTCTGGGCGATCCGCGACGGCCGCGACGCCGCCGCCTCCATCCATCGCACCCTGAGCCAGCCGCAATCGGCGTCGCTCAAGCTCGCTTCGTGACGGTGACCGACATGACCGACATCGCTTCCGCTCCCGAATCCGGCGAAGAATTCGTCGCCGCCTTCAAGAAGAACGCGGCGCATCTCGAAGCCGAGGGCCTCTATCGCGCCGAGGACGAGCACGACGCCTGCGGCGTGGGATTCGTCGCGGCGATCGACGGAAAGCCGCGCCGGAGCGTCGTCGAAGGCGCGATCAACGCGCTGAAGGCGGTGTGGCACCGCGGCGCCGTCGATGCCGACGGCAAGACCGGCGACGGCGCCGGCATCCACATCCAGGTGCCGCAGGACTTCTTCAAGGCGCATATCGCGCATCTGGGATACGAGCCCGACGACGGCGACCTCGCGGTCGGCCAGATCTTCCTGCCGCGCACCGACCTCGACGGCCAGGAGCGCTGCCGCTGCATCGTCGAAGAGGAAGTTCTCAAGCTCGGCTACACGATCTACGGCTGGCGCCAGGTGCCCGTGAACGTCTCGATCATCGGCGAGAAGGCGAACGCCTCGCGGCCCGAGATCGAGCAGATCATCATCGGCAACGACCGCCGCGTGCCGGTCGAGGAGCTGGAGCGCGAGCTCTACCTGATCCGCCGGCGCATCGAGAAGGCGACGGTCGCGGCCAACATCACCGACTTCTACATCTGCTCGCTGTCGTCGCGCTCGCTGATCTACAAGGGCATGTTCCTCGCCGAGCAGCTCTCGGCCTTCTATCCCGACCTGCTCGACCCGCGCTTCGTCTCGTCGTTCGCGATCTACCACCAGCGCTACTCGACCAACACCTTCCCGACCTGGCGTCTGGCCCAGCCGTTCCGCGTTCTCGCCCACAACGGCGAGATCAACACGCTGAAGGGCAACGTCAACTGGATGAAGAGCCACGAGGCGCGGCTCGCCTCGCCGGTGTTCGGCGACACGCTCAACGACCTGAAGCCGATCATCCAGCCGGGCGGCTCGGACTCGGCGGCGCTCGACAACGTCTTCGAGCTTCTCTGCCAGGGCGGCCGCTCGCTGCCGATGGTGAAGACGATGATGATCCCGGAGGCCTGGGCGCCCGACGCGCCGATGCCGAAGGAACTGAAGGAGATGTACTCCTACGCCAACTCGGTGATGGAGCCCTGGGATGGGCCGGCGGCGATCGCGGCCTATGCCGGCGACTGGGTGATCGGCGGCATGGACCGCAACGGCCTCCGCCCGATGCGCTACACGGTGACGCAGGACGGCCTCGTCATCGCCGGATCCGAGACCGGCATGGTCCGCATCGACGAGACCCAAGTCGTACGCAAGGGCCGCCTCGATCCCGGCCAGATGATCGGCATCGACCTCAAGAACGGCAAGCTCTATCGCGACCGCGAGCTCAAGGACGCGATGGCGGCCTCGCGGCCCTTCGGCAATTGGGTGCAGCACATCACCCGCATCGACGACATCGTGCGCGCCAACCACCGCGACCGCCGCGAGCTCGACCGCGACGAGCTGCGCCGGCGCATGATCGCCGTCGGCTGGAGCCTCGAAGACGTCGAGCTGATCCTGCATCCGATGGTCGAGGACGCGAAGGAAGCCGTCGGCTCGATGGGCGACGACACGCCGCTCGCCGTGCTGTCGCGCCAGTACCGGGGACTGCACCACTTCTTCCGGCAGAACTTCAGCCAGGTCACCAATCCGCCGATCGACAGCTTGCGCGAAGCCCGCGTGATGACCGTGCGCACGCGCCTCGGCAATCTCGGCAACATCCTCGACGAGGACGAGAGCCAGTGCCACCTGCTGCAGCTCGAGTCGCCTGTGCTCTCGAACGCCGAGTTCGAGGCGATGCGCGACTACATGGGCGACACCGCGGTCGAGGTCGACTGCACCTTCGATCCGAAGGGCGGCGACGCCAGCCTTCGTGACGCGATTCAGCGGGTCCAGCGCGATGCCGAGAACGGCGTCCGCGCAGGCTGCACCCATGTGATCCTCACCGACAAGACGATCGGCCCGGACCGCGCGCCGATCCCGATGATCCTCGCCGCCGGCGGCGTTCACTCGCACCTGGTGCGCCAGAACCTCCGCACCTTCACCTCGCTCAACGTGCGTTCCGGCGAATGCATGGACGTGCACTACGCGGCGGTGCTGGTCGGCGTTGGCGCCACCACGGTCAATGCCTACCTCGCCCAGGAGGCGATCGCCGAGCGCCATGCGCGCGGCCTGTTCGGGCAGATCTCGCTCGACGACTGCATCCGGCGCTTCAAGAAGGCGATCGACGACGGCCTGCTCAAGATCATGAGCAAGATGGGCATCTCGGTCCTCTCCTCGTATCGCGGCGGCTACAACTTCGAGGCCGTCGGCCTGTCTCGCTCGCTCGTCGCCGACTTCTTCCCCGGTATGACCAGCCGCATCTCCGGCATCGGCCTTTCCGGCGTGCAGCGCAAGGTGATCGAGCTCCACATCCGCGCCTTCGGCGAGGACGTGACAGCCCTTCCCGTCGGTGGGCTCTACCGCTTCCGCCGCTCGGGCGAGGCGCACGCCTTCGAAGGCAACCTGATCCACACGCTGCAGACGGCGGTCGCGACCGACAGCTACCACACCTACAAGAAGTACTCGGAGGCGACGCGGAAGCTGCCGCCGATCCATCTCCGCGACCTCCTCGACTTCACCGCGACCACCCAGGCGGTCTCCGCCGACGAGGTCGAGTCGATCACCGAGATCCGCAAGCGCCTGGTCGCCCCTGGCATCTCGCTCGGCGCCCTCAGTCCGGAGGCGCACGAGACGCTGTCGATCGCGATGAACCGCATCGGCGCCAAGTCGGATTCCGGCGAAGGCGGCGAGGACCCGGCGCGCTACACGCCGCGCCCGAACGGCGACAACCCGTCCTCGGCGATCAAGCAGATCGCGTCGGGCCGCTTCGGCGTCACCGCCGAGTACCTGAACAACTGCCGCGAGATCGAGATCAAGGTCGCCCAGGGTGCCAAGCCCGGCGAAGGCGGCCAGCTTCCCGGCATCAAGGTCTCGGGGCTCATCGCGAGGCTCCGCCACTCGATGCCCGGCGTCACGCTCATCTCGCCGCCGCCGCATCACGACATCTACTCGATCGAGGACCTGGCGCAGCTCATCTACGACCTGAAGCAGGTCAACCCGGACGCGCGCGTCTGCGTGAAGCTGGTGGCACGATCGGGCATCGGCACGATCGCCGCCGGCGTCGCCAAGGCCAAGGCCGACACGATCCTGATCTCCGGCCATTCGGGCGGCACCGGCGCCTCGCCGCAGAGCTCGATCAAGTATGCCGGCATCCCGTGGGAGATGGGCCTGTCCGAGGTCCACCAGGTGCTGACGCTCAACCGGCTCCGCCAGAACGTGAAGCTCCGCGTCGACGGCGGCATCAAGACCGGCCGCGACGTGGTGATGGCGGCGATCCTCGGCGCCGAGGAGTTCGGCATCGGCACCGCCTCGCTGGTGGCGATGGGCTGCATCATGGTGCGCCAGTGCCACTCCAACACCTGCCCGGTCGGCGTCTGCACCCAGGACGAGAAGCTGCGCGCCAAGTTCGAAGGCACGCCCGAGAAGGTGGTGAATCTCTTCACCTTCATCGCCGAGGAAACGCGCGACATCCTGGCCTCGCTCGGCGTCAAGTCGCTGACCGAGGTGATCGGCCGTACCGATCTGCTCTCGCAGATCGACCGCGGCGGCCGCGACCTCGACGACCTCGACCTCAACGCGCTGCTGATCCAGGCCGACGCCGGCGGCCAGGCGCGTCACTGCACGGTCGAGGGACGCATCGAGGTGCCGGAAACGCTGGATGCCCAGATGATCCAGGACGCCAAGGCGGCGCTGGAGGAAGGCGAGAAGATGCAGCTCGCCTACAACATCCGGAACACCCACCGCGCCATCGGCACCAAGCTGTCGAGCCGCCTGGTGCGCCGCTTCGGCATGACCGGGCTGCAGCCTGGGCAGATCACCGTGCGCCTGCGCGGCTCGGCCGGCCAGTCGCTCGGCGCTTTCGCCGTGCAGGGCCTCAAGCTCGAGGTCTTCGGCGACGCCAACGACTATGTCGGCAAGGGCCTCTCGGGCGGGACCATCGTGGTCCGCACGACGACGGCGAGCCCGCTGGTCACCAACCACAACACGATCATCGGCAACACGGTGCTCTATGGCGCCACTGCCGGACGTCTCTTCGCTTCGGGGCAGGCCGGCCAACGCTTCGCCGTCCGCAACTCCGGCGCGACGGCGGTGGTCGAGGGTGCGGGCTCGAATGCCTGCGAATACATGACCGGCGGCATGATCGCGATCCTCGGTCCCGTCGGCGACAACTTCGGCGCCGGCATGACCGGCGGCATGGCCTTCGTCTACGACTCCGACGACACGTTCGCGCATGCGGTGAACCCGGACACGCTGGTCTACCAGCGGCTCGCCTCGGCCCATTGGGAGGGCGTGCTCAAGGACCTGATCGCCGAGCACCAGCGCGAGACCCAGTCGAAGTTCGCCGAGCGTCTGCTCGTCGACTGGCGCCTCGAGCGCCAGAAGTTCTGGCAGGTGGTGCCCAAGGAGACGCTGTCGAAGCTCGAGCGGCCGCTGACCGACCAGGTCGAGGCCGCCGCGCGCGCCTGATGTCTTAACCCTGCCACGGCTTTGCTGGTAGGGTCGGCGCTTCGCCAGCGCGAGCCCGACAAGATGACCAAGCGAGCCGTCGTCCTCGCCGGTTTGACCGCCTTCGCGGCGTTCATCTCGGCCATCGCGACCGTCACCGGCTCGGCCGGGATCGCCGGCGTCGCTGCCGTCTTGGCGGCGCTCTTCGCGCTCGCGATCGTGGGGAAGGCCGCTGCCGGCTTCCGCGACCTGCCCCCGAGCGCCGGTGCGGCGGCACCCGGTCATCCGCTCGGCGCGGCGGACCGTCTGACCGAGGGGCAGCTTCGGCTCTTCGAGAACATTCCCGATCCGCTGCTTCACGTGGCGCCGAACCGCACCGTGCTCGCGGCCAACCGCGCGGCGCGCAAGCTCTTCGGATCGGGACTGGAAGACCGCGACCTCGCGCACGTGATGCGCCAGCCGGACGTGCTCGAATCGACCGAGGCGGTCCTCGTCGGCGGGCCCGGCCGCGAAGTCCAGATCCAGCTCGCAGGCACCGCGGAGCAGCACTTCGCCGTCCGCATCGAGCCGCTGGGGCAGGCCGGCGCGCTGCTCCTGCTGCACGACACCACCCAGCTCGCCAAGCTCGAGCGCATGCGTGCCGACTTCGTCGCCAATGCGAGTCACGAGATCCGCACGCCGCTGGCCTCGCTGGTCGGATTCATCGAGACGCTGCGCGGGCCCGCCAGGGACGATGCGGAGGCAAGGGCCAAGTTTCTCGACATCATGCACGATCAGGCCCGCCGCATGGGCCGCCTCGTCGACGACCTGCTTTCGCTGTCGCGGATCGAGCTCAAGGAGCACACGCCGCCGACCGCGTCGGTCGACCTCGGCATCACGCTCGCCGCGCTCAAGGCCACGCTCGACCGGCAATCCGAGGCGCGCCGCATGCCGATCGTGCTCGATCTGCCCTCGGGCCTGCCGAAGATCGCCGGCGACGCCGACGAGCTGACCCAGGTCTTCCAGAACCTGATCGACAACGCGATCAAGTACGGCAAGGCCGGCACCGAGGTCCGCGTCGTCGCCGGCGAGGCCGCGCAGATTCCACCGTCGTTTCCCGATCCGCGACGCCGGGCCGTCGCGGTCTCGGTCACCGACACGGGCGACGGCATCGCGCGGGAACATCTGAGCCGGCTCACCGAACGCTTCTACCGCGTGGATATCGGACGCTCGCGCGATCTCGGCGGCACCGGCCTGGGTCTGGCGATCGTGAAGCACATCGTCAGCCATCACCGGGGCGCGCTCGTCATCGATTCCGACGTCGGGCGCGGCAGCACCTTCACCGTCTTCCTGCCGGTAGCCGAGTGATCGGGGCCCGCCTCCTCGTCTGCCTCGCGGTCGGCTTCGCCGTGCCGGCGGCGGCCCGCGATGCGCCCTGGGTGATCGCCGTGCCGGCTCTCGAGCCGGTCGCCGCGGCGATCGCCGGATCCGGCGCCAGGATCGAGGCCAAGGCGGACGAGGAAGAGGCCGTGACCGCCTACTGCAAGGGTCTCGGGGCGCAGACTGCCGACGCGCTGCTGATCACGCGACGGCTGCTCGACCGGGAGCGGAGATCCTGCGAGGGCGAAGCGATCTCGGCCGAAGCCGAGCGCGTGCTCGGGATCGCCGGCTTGACCATCGAAGGCGGCCCGCCCGGCCTCACGCGCCGCCATCTCTGGCGAGCCTTCGCGCAGGAGATCTCCGTCGACGGCAAGCTCGCCCCGAACCCGGCCAAAACATGGCGGGATGTCGACCCGTCATTGCCAGAAACGCCGCTGGCCCTTCGTACGGCTGCGCCCGCCTCGATGATCGATGCCCTGGTCCTGACCGCGGGCTGCCTGGGCGCGGCGGGCTACGCCACGCTCGACCGCAAGCGGCTCTGTCACGGCCTCCGGCAGGACCTTCCCGACGGGCCGGCTCCTCTTGTCATCGGCCCGCTCGGCGCGGCCGGGGACCCCGTCGAAGGCATCGGGCCGACCGAGACTGACATATCCGCCGGTCGCTACCCGCTCGCCAGGCGGGTCTACCTGTATTTGAAACGGCCGCATCTGCCAGGGATTCCAGGGCTTTACACCCTGCTCAGCGCCGACCCCGGCACGCTGCTTCGGCGGCCTTAATTCACCAAACTGTCATATTAAGGTCATATGACCTTAGCGTGACGTGTTTACAGACTGGGGGCGACCCCGAAGGAGCGTCATGGCTTCCGAGCACATCGTCCGCGCTTACGACGAACAACTGAAGCGGCTGAAGGCCGAGATCAGCGAGATGGGCGGCCTCGTCGAGGTCCAGCTCGGCAACGCGATCCAGGCCATCAGCGTCGGCGACGCCGAGCTCGGCCAGCGCTGTGTCGCCTCCGACGTCAAGGTCGACGCGCTCGAGCTCCAGATCGACGAATCCGTGGTCAAGATGCTGGCGCTGCGCCAGCCGATGGCGAGCGACCTCCGCACCATCCTCTCGGCGCTCAAGATCGCCGCCGACCTCGAACGCATCGGCGACTATGCCGCCAACGTCGGCAAGCGCGTGCAGGCATTGATCCAATTCCCGCCGGTGCCGAGCGTCAGCGGCGTCGTGCGCCTGGGACAGCTTGCGCGCCTGGTGGTCAAGGACGTGCTCGACGCCTTCGCCTCCTCCGACACCGCGCGCGCGATCCAGGTCTGGCAGCGCGACGAGGAGCTGGACGCGATGTACACGAGCCTGTTCCGCGAGCTCCTCACCTACATGATGGAGGATCCGCGCAACATCACGCCGTGCACGCACCTGCTGTTCATCGCCAAGAACCTGGAACGCATCGGCGACCACGCGACCAACATCGCCGAGACCATTCACTTCCAGGTCGTCGGGCGCACGATCGCCGAGGCGCGGCCGAAGAGCGACGAAACCAGCTTCGCGGTGGTAGGAACGGATGCCCGCAGGTCCTGAGTCGATGAGCCCGCTGGTGCTGGTGGTCGAGGACGAAGGCGCCCTCGTCACGCTGCTCCGCTACAATCTCGAGCGCGAAGGCTTTCGCGTCGCCGAAGCCCGGGACGGCGAGGAGGCGCTGCTGCAGGCCGCCGAGCTCAAGCCCGACCTGATCCTGCTCGACTGGATGATCCCTCACGTCTCCGGCCTCGAAGTCTGCCGGCGGCTACGCCGCCGCCCCGATACGCGCGGAACCCCGATCATCATGCTGACCGCGCGAGCCGAGGAGACCGACAAGATCCGAGGCCTCGACGGCGGCGCCGACGACTACGTGACCAAGCCGTTCAGCCCGACCGAGCTGGTGAGCCGCGTGCGCGCCCTGCTGCGCCGCTCGCGTCCGGCGATGGCGGCCGAGCGCCTCGAATTCGCCGACCTGGTGATGGACCTCGCCGCCCATCGCGTCCGCCGCGGCGGACGCGACATCCATCTCGGCCCGACCGAGTTCCGGCTGCTTCGCCACCTGATCGAGCACCCGGGCCGCGTCTTCTCGCGCGAGCAGTTGCTCAACGCCGTCTGGGGCAGCGAGGTCTATGTCGAGCCCCGCACCGTCGACGTCCACATCCGCCGCCTGCGCCTGGCGGTCAACGTCGACGACGAGCCGGACCTGATCCGCACCGTCCGCTCGGCCGGCTACGCGCTCGACCGCCCCGCCGACGCGCACGCGACCGCCTGATCCTATCTCGCGTCGTGGAAGATGATGCCGAGGGCGAACCGCTGCCCTCGCCGGATTCGGCTGACGCCGTGACGCAGCACGGCCCGGTGCACGCCGCGGCTCCCCTGCCTCGGCCGTTCGCGCACCGCGAAGATCACCGCCTCTCCCTGGCGGAGCCGCACCACCTCGGCACGTGACTGCTGGCGAGGTCGCTGCTCGACCAGGACGAACTCGCCGCCTTCGAAGTCGGTCTCCGGATCGCTCAGCAGGATCGTCGCCTGCAGCGGAAAGACCAGGTCGCCGTAGAGATCCTGGTGCAGGCAGTTGTATCCCTCCTCCTCGTAGCGCAGCAGCAGCGGCGTCGGCTTGGTCTGACCGACGTGGTGGCAGCGCCGCGAGTAGTCGGCCAGCGTACCGGGGTAGGTGAGGCCTGACTTGAGCGTGGCCGCCCAGGCGTTCGCGATGGGCGCCAGCGCCCCGTACAGCGCCTCGCGCAACGCCTCGACCTCGGCCGGCAGCGGATATGAGAAGTACTTGTACTCGCCCTTGCCGAAGGCGTGCCGTTCCATGACGACCCGGCTTCGGAAGCGCTTGTCGTCGCCGTACCAGGCCGCGATCTGCCGGCAGGCCGCCGGATCGAGCAGAGGACCGGTGACGGCGTGCCCATGGGCCGAGAGATCGTCGGAGATCGACGTCCAGGGTAGATCGGAGACGCGGCGCTGGAGCGGCTGGACCATGGCCGATGGTGCGCGAGCGCGGCGCCGCCGCCTATCCGCTTCGTGCGACGCCCTTCAGAAATCCAGGTCGGCGTAGTGCTTCGGCGGCGGCGCGCCGGGGATGTGGTCGGCGAGGATCGGGCGGAACGACGGGCGCGACTTCATCCGCGCATACCATTCCTTCGCCTCGGGATGATCCTCCCAAGGGACGTCGCCGGTATAGTCGAGCGCCGACAGATGCGCCGCCGCGGCGATGTCCGCCAGCGTCAGGTGATCGCCGGCGAGCCAGGCGCGACGCTCGGCCAGGAACGCGACGTAGTCGAGATGGACGTGGAGCGCCTTCATGCCCTCCCGGATCGCCTGGCTGTTCGGCGTGCCGAGGCCGAGGAAGCGCTTCATCATCTTTTCCTCGATGAGCGCGCGCGAGACCTCGCGGTCGAACTTGTCGTCGAACCAGGAGACCAGACGCCGGACCTCGGCGCGCTCGACCGGATCGCCGAGGATCAGCGGCCTTTCGGGATAGACCTCGTCCAGGTACTCGCAGATCGGCCCGGCATGGACGATCCGGGCGCCGGATTCCTCGACCAGCACCGGCACGTCGCCGGCCGGGTTCATGTCAAGGAACTCCGGGCGGCGTTCCCAGGTCTTCTCGACCTTCATCTCGAACGGCAGGTTCTTCTCGCCCATCGCGATCCGGACCTTGCGCGATCCGGCGGAGAGCCAGAGGTGATAGAGCGTGCGCATCGAGGGCGCACTCTATACGCAACCGGAGCCGGAGTCGCAAAGCCCGCGCGGAAGACGGTCCGCAGGCCTTCAGGATTCGCGTCGAAGCAGCGAAAAGGCGAAGTCCCGGCCCATGCCCTGGTTGTAGGCCAAGTGTATCCAGAGCATAGCGTAGGGCTCGAGCAGCCGGGACACCCTGAGCGGCCCGGCGTCGACCGCCTCGAATCCGAGCTCGGTCATCAGGCGGAGCACGATCGGCTTCCGCTCGGCATCGTCGCCGGCGACGAACATCGCCGGGAACCCGTCCGGAAACTTGGCATCCTCCATCGCCAGGTACCCCACCTGGTTCAGCGCCTTGAACACGTACGCCTTCGGCGCCCAGGCGGCGACCCGCTCTCCGCCCGAGCTGTCGAAGCCGACGGTGAGACCGAGCTCACCGTCGCGATAGGCGAGCGGATTGGTGCAATCGATGACGATCTTGCCGGCAAGGCCGCCCGCCGCATCGATCGCGATCTCGGTCGCTTCCCACGGCGTCGCGAGCACGACGATTTCGCCGGCCGGTCCGGCTTCGGCGACGGTCACGGCGCGGGCGCCGTTGCCGGCACTCTCCGAGGCCGCCCGCGCATTCGAAGATCTCGGGTCACGCACGCCGAAGACGATCTCGTGCCCGGCGCGCGACCATGATTTGCCGAGCGCCGTTCCGACGCTGCCCGCGCCGATGATGGCGATCTTCATTGCATCCCTCACATCCCCGACATCGAGGATAGCTGCAAAGCGGATGCATCCGACAGGCCTTAAGCGTGTCTTTCGTCGCCGTCGGTCAACGCGGCGAGCAGAGCGGAGATGCCTCCGCAAGGCATCGTGCGCCGCAGCGCCTCGGCGATGGCGCGCGCGTCGGCGAGCCCGTCATGGGCGCGGCCCGATGTCTCGAAACCGAAGACGGCCGGCAGGGTGGAGGACACGACATGCGTGCTCCGGTGCGCCGCATGACGAAAATGGCCGCTCACGCTGGCAAATGTCATCGAGGCCAATGGATTTGCGATGCCGGAAAGCGCGACGTTGCGCGCGATGATGTCGTGATCGCGGCCGTTGGTGAGCATCGCGCGCGCACTCGCCGAGAAGTCGGCGAACTGGGCCAGGGCGTCGGCAATGTCGATGCCCTCGCGATCGATCCTGTCTTGCGTGATGCCGGTGAGCCCGATGATGAAGTCGCTCAGGATGGGATTGATCCTGGGCTTCACCAGCCGGTCGAAGATCGCGATCTCCCGGAGGTCCGCATCGAGGCGGACGGCGCCGATCTGAATGATCTCCGGATGCTCCCCGGGTCCCGACCAGTCGCGCGCCTGCGACCCCGGCCACGACGTCCATTCCATGTCGAAGATGACGATCATGGCCCGAGAATAGAATGCCCTCCCGTCCGGGGGAACGGGAGGGCGGGGATACGAGACCGGCCGGAGGAACGGGGGGTCCGGCCTCGTATCGATTTTCAGGTCAGCGCCAGCCGGTGCGATCGAAGATGCGGACGGCCTCGGCGTTGTTCTTGGCGAGGGCGGACAGGGGGGCGGAATCGGCCTTGAAGGTGCCGAACGACGCGACGACCTCCGAGCGCGGAATGCCCGCCTTGATCGGGAACTCGCCGACGACCTCGGCGTGAATTTTCTGCGCCTCGTCGGAGAGCATGAACTCGATGAACTGCACCGCGTTGGCGACGTTCTTCGAGCTCTTGGTCACGCCGATGCCCGACACGTTCACATGCGCGCCGCGGTCGTTCTGGTTCGGCCAGAAGATACGGACCTTCTTGGCGACGTCCTGGTCCGCCGGGTCCTTCGACTGCGCCATGCCGGCGAGGTAGTAGGTATTGGCGAGCGCGAGATCGCATTCGCCGGCGGCGATCGCCTTCAGCTGATCGCGGTCACCGCCCGCCGGCTTGCGCGCCAGGTTCTCACCGACGCCCTTCGCCCAGGCCTCGGCCTTCGCCGCGCCCTGCGACCCGATCATCGTCGCCAGCATCGACTGATTGTAGATGTGCGAAGAGGAGCGGACGCAGATCCTGCCTTTCCACTTGGCGTCGGCGAGATCCTCGTAAGTCGAGAGATCGGCCGGCTTCACCCGCTCGACCGAATACATGATCGGGCGGCCGCGCAGCGAGAGCGCGGTCCAGGCGCCGTCCGGGTCGCGATAGGCGGCGGGCACGGTCGCCTCGATCACCGCGGATTTGACCGGCTGAAGCAGGCCGAGCTCCTTGGCGCGGACCAGGCGGCCGGCATCGACCGTGATCAGGAGGTCGGCCGAGCTCGCATCGCCCTCTGCCTTGAGACGCTCGATCAGCGCGTCCTCGCCGCCGGACACCAGGTTCACCTTGATCTTCGTCTTCGCGGTGAAGGCGTCCAGCAGCGGCCTGATCAGTGCCTCCTGGCGATACGAGTAGAGATTGACCTCCTGGGCCATCGCCGGCGCCTGGATCAGGCCGAAAGCGAGCACGAGGGCGGCCGGAACGAGCGTGCGCATTCTTGGATCTTCTCCGAGTTCAGTTATTGATAATCACTCGCAAGAAAACGGCGCAGGATCAAGCATGATCTGCGCCCTCCGACCTCACGACCTCGGGAAGCTCGATGAATCTCGCCGAAAGCCTCGTCCGGGCCGCCCGCGCCCATGGCGACCGTCCGGCCCTGGCGATGGGCAAGGAAGACCGGCTGGACTATGCCGGCTTCGCGCGCCGCGCCGGATCGCTCGGCGAGGGGCTCAAGCGCCGGTTCGGCCTGGCGCCAGGGGATCGCGTCGCCCTGGTGATGAAGAACCACCTCGACTACCTGCCGCTGCTCTACGGCTGCTGGTGGGCCGGCCTGGCGGCGGTCCCGGTGAATGCCAAGCTGCACCCGAAGGAGATCGCCTACATCCTCGCCGACTGCGGCGCCCGCCTCGCGGTTGCGACCGAGGACATGGCCGAGGCGGTCGCCGCGGCAGCGTCCGAGGCCGGCACCGGACCGGCACAGGTCGTGGTGGGCTCCCACGACATGGAGCGCCTTACGTCGGAAGCGCCGGGCTCACCCGCCGCGCAGGCCGACACCGATCTCGCCTGGATCTTCTACACCTCCGGCACCACCGGCAAGCCGAAGGGCGCGATGCTGAGCCACGCCAACCTGCTGGCGATGTCGCTCTGCTACTTCGCCGACGTCGACACCGTGTCGCCGGGCGACGCCATGCTGCACGCGGCCCCGCTCTCGCACGGGTCCGGCCTCTATGCCGTTCCGAACGTCCATGCGGCCGCGAAGCAGATCATCCCCGAGTCAGGCGGGTTCGACGGCGCGGAGATCGCCGAGCTGATGGGCCATCACCGGGGCATCGCCATGTTCGCCGCGCCGACGATGGTGTCGCGCATGGTGGCGCATCCGGCGATCCAGACGAGCCGCGTGCCCGGCCTGAAGACCATCATCTACGGCGGCGGGCCGATGTACGTCGCCGATCTCAAGCGCGCGATCGAAGTGATCGGACCCAGGCTGTCCCAGATCTACGGCCAGGGCGAGAGCCCGATGTGCATCACCGCGCTGCCCAAGTCGATGATCGCCGATCTCTCGCATCCGAAATGGGAGGCGCGCGCCGCCTCGGCGGGCCTGCGCCAGTCGACCGCCGAAGTCCGCATCGCCGACGCCGACGACCGGCCGCTGCCGACGGGGGAGATCGGCGAGATCCTGGTCCGGGGACCACAGGTCATGTCGGGCTACTGGAATCGGCCGGAAGCCAATGCCCAGACCCTCCGGGGCGGCTGGCTGCATACGGGCGACGTGGGCGTGCTCGACGAGGACGGCTTCCTCACGCTCAAGGACCGCTCCAAGGACCTGATCATCTCGGGCGGGTCGAACATCTATCCGCGCGAAGTCGAAGAAGTCCTGCTCCGCCATCCCGACGTCCAGGAAGTCGCCGTGGTCGGGCGGCCCCATCCGGACTGGGGCGAGGAAGTCGTGGCCTTCGTGGTGATCCGATCGGGCAGTCGCGTCGAAGAAGAAGTACTGGACCGGTTGTGCCTGGAGACGATCGCACGCTTCAAGCGACCCAAGGTCTATCGATTTGTTCAGGAACTGCCCAAGAACAACTACGGGAAGGTGGTCAAATCTGCGCTACGGGAGAGAAATTAACTTCTCGTCCATAAAATATGAGATAAATGATCACCATGGTTGAATTCGTCAAACCGCCCCGCGCGCTTGCCGACAAGACCGGCCGCGGCACGCCCGGGGCCGGCGATCGCCTCATCAAGAAGGCGGACGAAGCGGTCAAGGAGCACCAGAGCAAGATCGACTACAAGAAGATCGCCGGTGCGTCTCTCGACAAGCTCAACGGCCTGATGCGCCAGTTCCTGACCGACCCGGACGGGCAGGCCGAGACGGGCAACCAGATCTACGAACTCTGCCACGACCTCAAGGGCGAAGGCGCCAGCTTCGGCTATCCCGCCGTTTCGCGTTGTGCCGACCTGATCTGCCGCGTGATGGTCTCGAAGACCCAGCGCAACCAGCGCTTCCTCGAGATCGTCAAGATCGAGGTCGACTCCATCCGCGCGATGATCCGCTTCGACGTGAAGGGCAACCCGCGCGGCATGGCCCTCGAGATCATCGACGCGCTCGAATTCCTGGTCGACAACTTCCTCGACAAGCTGAAGACGGCTCAGGCCGCCTGATCCTGGTCGTTGTGCGCCGGCCCGACTGAGGCCAGTCTCTCGGGCCGATGCCCGATCCCCAGCTTCTTTCGATCCTCCTGGTCTTCCTGCTCGCCGGCGCCGTCAAAGGCGTGATCGGCCTCGGCCTGCCGACGATCGCGGTCGGACTGCTCAGCCTCGCGATGACGCCCGCGGAAGCCGCCGCGATCCTGATCGTTCCGTCCATCGTCACCAATCTCTGGCAGCTCTTCGCCGGGCCCAGCTTCGCCGCGCTGGCCAGGCGGCTCTGGCCGATGATGGCCGGGGTCTGCGTCGGCACCTGGCTCGGCAGCGGCCTGCTGACCGGGATCGATGCGAAGATCTCGGCCGCGGCGCTCGGGCTCGCGCTGGTGCTCTACTCGATCGTCGGGCTGACACCGCTGAAGCTCCGCGTGCCGCCGCGACATCAGCGATGGGTCGGTCCGCCGGTCGGCATCGCCACCGGCGTGGTGACGGCCGCGACCGGCGTATTCGTGGTTCCGGCGGTGCCCTATCTGCAAGCGCTCGGCCTCGACAAGGACGACCTGGTGCAGGCGCTCGGCCTGTCCTTCACCGTTTCGACCTTCGCGCTCGCCGCCAGCCTGTTCCACGAAGGCGCCTTCGGCGCGGCCGACGTCACGGCGTCGCTGTTCGCGGTGCTGCCGGCCCTCGGCGGCATGTGGCTCGGACAGATCGTCCGAGCCCGCGTCAGCGCCCAGGTCTTCCGCCGCTGCTTCTTCCTGGGGCTGCTTGCGCTCGGCCTGCACCTGGCCTCGCGCGCATTCCTCTAGGCCTTCACGGTTTCCCGCGCGCGCAGCTCGCGGCGCATGATCTTGCCGGTGGTGGTCATCGGCAGCGAGTCCACGAACTCGACCGCGCGCGGGTATTCGTGCGCGGCAAGCTTGGTCTTCACGAATTCCTGGATCTCGCGCGCGAGCGCCGCATCGCCGCTGCGGCCGGACTTCAGCACCAGGAACGCCTTGATGCTTTCGGTGCGGATCGGGTCGGGCACGCCGATGACCGCGGCGAGCGCCACCGCCGGATGCTTCAGCAGGCATTCCTCGACCTCGACCGGACCGACGCGATAGCCGGCAGTGGTGATCAGGTCGTCGGAGCGGCCGACAAACCAGATGTAGCCGTCCTCGTCCTGGCGCGCGAGATCGCCGGTCAGCAGGAAATCGCCGGCATACTTCGCCGCCGTCGCCTGCGGGTTGTTCCAATAGTTGAGGAACATCACCGGATCACCGCGGCGGATGCCGACCTCGCCGACCTCGCCGCGCGGCCTCTCGTTGCCCGAGGCGTCCACGATCCGCACGTCATGACCTGGGATCGGCTTCCCCATCGCGCCGGGACGAACGTCGACCAGCGAGGCGCAGTTGCCGACCACCAGATTGCATTCGGTCTGGCCGTAGAACTCGTTGATCGTGAGCCCGAAAGTGGCTCGGCCCCAATCCAGCAGCTCGGCGCCCAGGCTCTCGCCGCCCGAGCCGATGCTGCGGAGCTTCGCGCCGTGGCGCATCGGGTCATCGACCTGGCGCATCAGCTTGAGCGCCGTCGGCGGCAGGAACGCGTTGCGCACCTCGTGGCGCGCCATGAAGGCGAACGCCTCGTCCGGATCGAACTTGGCGAAGCGGCGCGAGACCACCGGCACGCCGTGATGCCATGAGGGCAGCAGCACGTCGATCAACCCGCCGATCCAGGCCCAGTCGGCCGGCGTCCAGAAGCGGTCGCCGGCCTGCGGGAAGAACTCGTGCGGGTACTCGACGCCGGGCAGATGCCCGAGCAGCACGCGATGCGCGTGCAGCGCACCCTTCGGATTCCCGGTCGTGCCCGAGGTGTAGATGATCAGCGCCGGGTCGTCGGCACCGCTGTCGATCGCGGTGAAGCTGTCCGAAGACTTCTCCAGCGCCGGCGCCAGCGCGGTGAAGTCCCGCCCGTCCTTCGCCGCGTCGACGACCAGCACCAGCTTCAGATCCGGCAGCCGGTCGCGGATCGGCGCCAGCTTGGCAAGGCTGGCGGCGTCGGTGACGACGGCCTTGGCGCCGGCATCGCCGAGGCGGAAGGCGAGCGCGTCCTCGCCGAACAGCGTGAACAGCGGGATCGCAACGAGGCCCGCCTTGTAGCAGGCGACATGAGCGAAGCCGGTCTCGGGGCGCTGCGGCAGCAGGATGCCTACGCGATCGCCGATGGCGAGGCCGGCGGCCAACAGCAGGTTGGCGAGCCTGTTGGCATGCCTGCGCACGTCGCCGAAGCGCCAGCGCTCGACCGTGCCGTCCTCGCGCTCATGGATCAGCGCGAGTGCGTCGTCGCCATGCTTGTCGCAGATGTCGACGCCGAGATTGTAGCGGGCGGGAATCTCCCAGCGGAATCCGCGGGCCAACGCGTCGTAGCTCGCCGCACGCTTCAGCACTTGAACAAGTCCACCACGTGGTCGGCGATCGCCAGCGACGAGGTCAGGCCCGGGGACTCGATGCCGTAGAGATTGACCAGGCCCGGAATGCCGGTCTCGCGTGGCCCCTGGATCAGGAAGTCCTTCGCCGGCTCGCCGGGCTTCTGCAGCTTCGGCCGCATGCCGGAGTATCCCGGCGCCAGCGCGCCGTCGGGAAGGTCGGGCCAGTAGGTGCGGATCGCCGCATAGAAAACCTCGGCGCGCTTCGGATCGACGTCGTAGGCGATCTCGTTCACCCATTCGACGTCGGGGCCGAAGCGCATCTGGCCGGCAAGGTCGAGCGTGACGTGGATGCCGAGCCCGGCCTGCTCTGGCGCCGGGTAGATGAGCCGCGAGAACGGCGGCTTCACGCCGGTCAGGACGTAGTAGTTGCCCTTGGCGAGATAGGCTGGCGGCACCGTCTCGGGGTCGAGGCCATCGAGCGCATGAGAGAGCTTCTGCGCGTGAAGGCCGGCTGAGTTCACCAGCGTCTTGCAGCGAAGCCGCATCGGCTCCGCGCCGCCGACTTCGATCTCGATCGAGTTGTGGCCGACATGGCCGCCCACCACCGGCGACAGATAGGCGAGCATCGCTCCGTGCGCCTCGGCATCGCCCTGCAGCGCCAGCATGAAGGCATGGCTGTCGACGATGCCGGTCTTGGGCGAATGCAGCGCGCCGATGCAGGCGAGATTGGGCTCCATCGCCTTTGCCTCGGCCGCCGAGAGCCAGGCGAGATCACCGGCGCCGTTCTTCGCCGCGATCTCCTTGAGCTTCGCCATGCCCGGGCGCTGCGACTCGTCGGTCGCCACGATCAGCTTGCCGCATTGCCGGTGCGGCACGCCGTGCGCGGCGGCGAAGCGGTAGAGCTTGTCGCGGCCCTCGACGCAGAACTTCGCCTTCAGGCTGCCCGGTGGGTAGTAGATCCCGGCATGGATCACTTCGGAGTTGCGGGACGAAGTCTCGGTGCCGATCGAGTCGGCCGCCTCCAGCACGATCACCTCGCGGCCGGCAAGCGCCAGCGCCCGCGCGATCGCCAGCCCGACCACGCCGGCGCCCACCACCACCGCGTCGACCGTTTCCGTCATGGCCGGCACTCTTGGGCCCGCTCGCCGCGAGGGTCAAGCGGAAGCCACCTCCGTCGCGAGACCGCGGCCGACCCGCTGGATGAGCGGGCGCGCCTGGAGGAGCACCAGCTCCCGCCATTCGGCGCTGTCCGGGCAGAAGGCATCGAGCAGCCGGCGCTTCACCGCCTGCACCTCGCCATCGTGCCAGTCGTTCCGTCCCCGGCGGTTGAACACGTACTCGGCACGCAGCGCCGCCAGAACCTCGTCGCCGGGCATGGCTCCATACTCGAAGCCGATATAGGCGGCGTTCGCGCCGCAATCCTTTTCCCACAGCTCGGAGTTCAGCCCTTCCTGGGGCGGTGTCGCCGCCTTTCCGCTCCGCTGCAGGGTCATGCCGGGCCCGATCCAGCGCCGCATCCGCGCACATCCCGGGTGGGCGGGATCGCCGGCGAAGATCGGTTCGCAATACCCGAAGGGACCGGCGCCGGTGTGGAAGTCGAGCACCGCCACCAGGGCACGCTCGCGGAGGCGGTAGTCGTCGAGGATCGCTTCCAGGGTCCGGCGCGACCAGCAGGGCGCCGTGCCGCCGTAGAACATGCCCGTCGGGTGAGTCCACTGCCCGCCCGATACGGCGACTCTGAACGCCGCCTCCCCATGCTCCAGGCGCCAGGCGGCGAGCCTGGCGTCGGCGGCAGCGAGGGTGGCGGGCGCGAGGTCGGCGGGCACCAGGTCGTCCGCCAGCAGATCGTAACCGGGATTGGACGGTCGCGGCTTGGTGAAGTCGACGAAGTTGCGGTTGATGTCGATGTTGTCCTCGTTGGTGCGCCGGATCCAGGCGGAACCGTACGGGTTGACCGCATGCACCATCAGCACCGCCACGCCATCGAACCGGGAGAGATCGAGGTCGAGCAGCGCGTCGACCTGCGCGCCGGAGCCGCAATAGAGTTCCGGGCCATGCACGCCGGCCGTCATCACCATGACGGCCTTCGCATCCGGGGCGCCCAGAAGCGCGACGTCGGTCGCCATCTCTTCTCCGTCCGGCGTCGTCATCGGATGGCGGTACGAGCGCACGGCGACGCCCCGGAGGTCGGCTGCCAGCCGAAACTTCCGGCGCGCGTCGGCATAGGTCCGGGCGAACCGGCTGGTGAAATCGATCATCATCCCTACTCCTGCGAAGTGGCCCGCAAGCTAGGCCGACCGGACGAAACCTGCGGCGCCGACCGGCTTGCGATGAAACCGCACGGCGCGTTCGGTCGAAATTGTTTCCGGATCGGCCCTGCGATAGGGTGCGGCCACGCCATGCCCCTCGACATCGTTCCATCGGTCTGCCCGCATGACTGCCCGAGCACCTGCGCGCTCGAGGTCGAGCGATTGGATGCCCGCACGATCGGCCGGGTCCATGGCGCCCGCGAGAACTCCTATACGGCCGGCGTCGTCTGCGCGAAGACCGCGCGCTATGCCGAGCGGGTCCATCACAAGGACCGGCTGACCGTCCCCCTGCTCCGCACGGGGCCCAAGGGCAAGGGCCAGTTCAAGGAGATCGGCTGGGACGAGGCGCTCGACCGGGTCGCCGACGCCTTCAAGGCGGCCGCCGCCAAGTACGGGCCCGAGACGGTATGGCCCTACTACTACGCCGGCACCATGGGCCTGGTGCAGCGCGACGGCATCCACCGCCTGCGCCACGTGATGAAGTACTCAGGCCAGGGCAACACGATCTGCATCGCGCTGACCGACGCCGGCTGGCTCGCCGGCCACGGCACCAAGCGCGGCCTCGACCCGCGCGAGATGCAGGAGTCCGACCTGATCGTGATGTGGGGCGGCAACCCGGTCGCGACCCAGGTCAACGTGATGACCCACGTCGCCAAGGCGCGGAAGGAACGCGGCGCCAAGCTGGTCCATATCGACGTCTACCGGAACGGCACCGCCGAGGCCGCCGACATCTTCCTCATGGTCAGGCCCGGCACCGACGGCGCGCTCGCCGCCGCGGTCGGCCACGTGCTGCTGAAGGAGGGCTACGCCGACCGCGCCTACCTGGCGAAGTACACGGACTTCTCGCCCGAGGTCGAGGCGCACTACGCGAGCCGCACGCCCGAGTGGGCGGAGAAGATCTGCGGCGTGCCGGCCCAGGAGATCATCGACTTCGCGCGCCTCTACGGCCGCACCAGGAACGCGTTCATGCGGGTCGGCTACGGCTTCAGCCGCTCGCGCAACGGCGCCGCGCAGCTTCATGCCGCGACCTGCCTCCCGGCGCTGACCGGCGCCTGGCAGCACAAGGGCGGCGGCGCGCTCTATTCCAACAGCGCGATCTACCCCTGGAACAAGACGATGATCGAGGGGAAGGACCGGATCGATCCGACCGTTCGAACCCTCGACATGAGCCGGATCGGCCCGGTGCTGGTCGGCGAGCCCGACGCGCTCCAGGGCGGCCCGCCGGTGACGGCGATGCTGGTGCAGAATACCAACCCCGCGGTGGTGGCGCCCGAGCAGAACAAGGTGATCAAGGGATTCCTACGCGAGGACCTGTTCCTCTGCGTGCACGAGCAGCTGCCGACCGACACGGTGAAGTACGCCGACGTCGTGCTGCCGGCGACGAGCTTCCTCGAGCACGACGACATCTACCAGGGCGGCGGCCACACCTTCATCCAGATGGGCGCCAAGGTGATCGAGGCGCACGGCCAGAGCCGCTCGAACCACGAGGTGCTGCAGGGCCTGGCCAAACGCCTCGGCGCCGAGCATCCCGCCTTCGACATGACCGCCTGGGAGCTCTGCGACTGGACGCTGAAGGCATCGGGCTTCCCCGATGCCGCCTCGCTCAAGGCGACACGCTGGCACGACTGCGCGATCCCGTTCGAGAAGGCGCATTTCCTCGATGGCTTCGGCACCTCCGACAAGAGGTTCCACTTCCGTCCGGACTGGAAGTCGATCGGCCCGGCCTTCGCCGGCATGCCGACGCTGCCCGATCATCTCGACACGATCGAGAAGGCGACCGAGGAGCATCCGTTCCGGATGACGACCTCGCCGGCTCGCCAGTTCCTCAACACCAGCTTCACCGAGATGCCGACCTCGGTCGCGCGCGAGGTAAGGCCGAGCCTGCTGCTGCATCCGGACGACGCGGACAGGCTCGGCGTCGTCGAAGGCGGCAAGGTGCGCGTCGGCAACAAGCGCGGCGACGTGCTGCTGCATGCGAAGCTGTTCGCCGGCCTTCGCCCCGGCGTCGTCGTCGCCGAAGGCATCTGGCCGAACTCGCGCCATGTCGAGGGCAAGGGCATCAACGTCCTGATCGGCTCGGATGCCGCCCCGCCCGCCGGCGGCGCCGTGTTCCACGACACCGCCGTCTGGATCAGGGCCGAAGCATGACGCGCGCCCACGTCATCGTCCTCGGCAACGAGAAGGGCGGCTCCGGCAAGTCGACCACGGCGATGCATCTGGTCGTGGCGCTGCTGCGCCAGGGCTATCGCGTCGGCTCGATGGACCTGGACGCGCGGCAAGGCACGTTGACCCGCTACGCCGCCAACCGCTCGGCCCGCGCGATCACTCTCGGCGCCGACAAGCTGCCGCTGCCGACCCATGTGCCGATCGCACGCTCCGAGGCGGCCGACCTGGCCGAGGCGGCGGTCGACGAGCGCCGCCGTTTCGAGACGGCGTTCGAGGAGCTGTCCTCGACCCAGGACTACCTGGTCATCGACTGCGCCGGCTCCGACAACTTCCTCGGCCGCCTCGGTCATGCCCATGCCGACACGCTGGTGACGCCGCTCAACGACAGCTTCGTCGACCTCGACGTGCTGGCCCTCCTCGATCCCGACACGCTGGCGATCCAGCGGCCCGGCGCCTATTCGGAGCTGGTCTGGGAAAGCCGCAAGCAGCGCGCGATCCGCGACCGCGGCTCGATCGACTGGATCGTCATGCGCAACCGCCTCTCGGCGCTCGACGCCCGCAACAAGCGCGAGATGGGCCGCGTGCTGGAGAAGCTCTCGAAGCGGATCGGGTTCCGCTTCGTCCAGGGCTTCTCCGAGCGCGTGATCTTCCGCGAGCTGTTCCTCAAGGGGCTGACCCTCATGGACCTGGTCGAGGCCGAGCCCGACCAGCAGCTGAAGCTCAGCCACGTCGCCGCCCGCCAGGAAGTGCGGATGCTGCTGGAAGCCCTCAAGATCCCGTTGCCCGAGGCGCTGGCCTCGGCAGGCTGAGGTCCCGTTCCTATATAATGGGGCGATGAGCGGCACGAAGCTTCCGACCGCCGGCCAGGCGGCCGTCGATGCGTTTCTCGCCAAGGTCCGTGCCGCGCCGGCGCCGGTGCCGTCCGGCCAGCGCGGCCGCCTTGTCTTCGCGCTCGATGCGACGCTCAGTCGGCAGCCGACCTGGGATCAGGCGACCCGGCTGCAGGGCGATATGTTCCGCGAGACGCAGGCATTGGGCGGGCTCGACCTGCAGCTCGTCTATTATCGCGGCTTCGCCGACTTCTACGCGAGCCCTTGGGTCGCCGAGTCCGGCGCCCTTCTCCACCACATGACCGGCGTCGACTGCCAGGGCGGGCAGACGCAGATCGAACGCGTGCTGGCGCATACCGTCGAGGAGGCCAAGGCGCGGCGCGTCGCGGCCCTCGTCTTCGTCGGCGACGCCTTCGAGGAAAATGCCGACGTCGTCTGCCGGAAGGCCGGCGAGCTGGGCTTGCTCGGCGTTCCGGTCTTCGTCTTCCACGAAGGCGGCGGCGAGCAGCCGGCCGGCGTGTTCCGCGAGATCGCGCGCCTCTCCAAGGGCGCCTACTGCCCCTTCGACGCCGGTTCGGCCAGGCAGCTCCGCGAGCTCCTGTCGGCGGTCGCGGTCTACGCCGCGGGCGGGCGCGCGGCGCTCGAGCACCACGCGAAGAAGACCGGCGGCGCAGCGCTGCTGCTGACCCACCGGCTCGGCTAGATGATCTATCTCCTCGGCGGCCTCGTGTTCCTCGCCTGCGTCTGGATGATGGCGCGGGCGTTCCTGGCCGCGGATCCGAAGAAGCTCGCGGTCGGCGTCAAATGGGTCGGGGGTGCCGGCCTCGGCGCGCTGGCGCTCTTCCTCTTCCTCCGCGGCAACCTGGCGGCCATGGGCACGGCGCTCGGCGCCATCCTCCCGCTCCTCATCCGCTGGGGGCGGCTGCGCCAGATCCTGTTCCCGACCCGGACCTCCTCTGGGCCCAGTTCGACCGGTGGCTCGTCGCTCGACACGGCCTTCCTCAAGGTTGCACTCGACCATGCGACGGGCCGCATGACGGGCGAGGTCATTGCCGGGCGCCACCGGGACCGACGCCTGGAAGACCTCACCTCGGCGGAGACGGTCGAGCTCTTGGACGAGGCGCGGGCCGATCCGGCGACGGTCCAGGTCCTGGAAGCCTTCCTCGACAGGGAGCACCCCGGGTGGCGGGATGCCGGCGGCGATTCCTCCTCTCCTTCCTCTTCCTCCCCTCCCCCCAGCGGCAGCATGTCGCGGGCGGAGGCGCTGCAGGTCCTGGACCTCGCCGAGGGCGCGACCCCCGCGCAGATCCGGGAAGCCCATCGCCGGCTGATGCTGGCCAACCATCCGGACCGCGGCGGATCGACCTTTCTCGCCGCCCAGATCAACCGGGCCAAGGACGTGCTGCTGGGCGAAGGTTAATGCCGGCGGCCGCCTTTGCCCGGCCCCGCCCCCGCCCTCGCCGCGCCGCAATCCCGACCGATAGTCGCCCCTGCCTTGCGGGGGCTAACGGGCTATGGCAATAAGCGCCGCGGCCGGGGGACCCCGCCCTAGAGACTCCTTAAGACTCCGGACGGAGCGGGTATGACGAAGCGGGTGCGCAAAGCGATTTTCCCGGTCGGCGGGCTGGGCACGCGCTTCCTGCCGGCGACCAAGGCGTTGCCGAAAGAGATGCTGACGGTCGTCGACAAGCCGATCATCCAGTATGCGGTCGAAGAGGCGAAGGCCGCCGGGATCGAGGAGTTCATCTTCGTCACCGGCCGCGGCAAGACCGCGATCGAGGACCATTTCGACCACTCCTACGAGCTGTCGGAGACGCTGCAGAAGCGCTCCAAATACCAGGAGCTGGCCGACATCTCGTCCTGGATGCTGAAGCCGGGCCAGGTCGCCTACACCCGCCAGCAGGATCCGCTCGGCCTCGGCCACGCCGTCTGGTGCGCCCGCAACCTGGTCGGCGACGAGCCGGTCGCGGTGCTGCTGGCCGACGACATGATTCTTTCCGACACGCCCTGCCTCAAGCAGATGGTCGACCACTACGACGGCACCGGCGGCAACCTGGTCGCCGTCATGGAAGTCGAGCGCCAGATGACCAAGAGCTACGGCGTCATCGCGCCGGGCAAGACCCGTGACCAGCTCATCGAGGTCAAGGGTTTGGTCGAGAAGCCAGAGCCCGAAAGCGCCCCGTCGAACTTCGCCGTCATCGGTCGCTACATCCTGCAGCCGGATGTCTTCGGCCATCTCGAGCGCTTCGAGCGCGGCGCCGGCGGCGAGATCCAGCTGACCGACGCGATGGCCAAGATGATCGGGACCCATCCCTTCCACGGCGTGCTGTTCGAAGGCCGGCGCTTCGACTGCGGCACGCGCGTCGGCTTCATCGACGCAAACATCGCCTTCTCGCTGAAGCGGCCCGACATGGTCGACCGCATGCGAGACATCCTTCGCCGCTACCAGTAGTTCCCGCTTCCTCAGTCAACGGACGTTCGCCATGCGTATCGCCATGATCGGCACCGGCTATGTCGGCCTGGTTTCCGGCGCCTGCTTCTCCGAGTTCGGCATCACCGTCACCTGCGTCGACAAGGACGTCTCGAAGATCGAGCGCCTCAAGCGCGGCATCATGCCGATCTACGAGCCGGGCCTGGACCAGCTGGTCGAAGCCAACGTGAAGGCAGGCCGTCTCTCCTTCACCACCGACCTCAAGCCGGCGGTCGCCGAAGCGGACGCGGTGTTCATCGCCGTCGGCACGCCCAGCCGCCGCGGCGACGGCCATGCCGACCTTTCCTATGTCTACGGCGCCGCAAAGGAGATCGCGGAAGCGCTGACCCACTACACCGTGGTCGTCACCAAGTCGACGGTGCCGGTCGGTACCGGCCGCGAGGTCGCCCGCATCATCAAAGAGACGCGGAAGGATGCCGACTTCGACGTCGTCTCCAACCCGGAATTCCTGCGCGAAGGCGCCGCCATCGGCGACTTCATGAATCCCGATCGCGTGGTCATCGGCACTTCGGGCGCGCGCGCCCGCGAGGTGATGGGACGCCTCTATCGTCCGCTCGAGCAGGACGGCAAGAAGATCGTCTACACCACGCTCGAGAGCTCGGAGCTGATCAAGTACGCGGCCAACACCTTCCTCGCCGCCAAGATCACCTTCATCAACGAGATCGCCGATCTCTGCGAGAAGGTCGGCGCCGACGTGCACGACGTCGCCGAGGGCATCGGCCTGGATTCCCGCATCGGCCGCAAGTTCCTGCAGCCCGGACCCGGCTACGGCGGTTCCTGCTTCCCCAAGGACACGCTGGCGCTGGTCAAGACCGCCCAGGACTTCGGCTCGCCGCTGCGCATCATCGAGACCGTCGTCGACGTCAACGACAAGCGCAAGCGCGCCATGGCCAAGCGCGTCGCCGACGCGCTCGGCGGCAGCGTCAAGGGCAAGACCGTCGCCGTGCTCGGCCTCACCTTCAAGGCCGACACCGACGACATGCGCGACAGCCCCAGCCTCGACATCGTGCCGGAGCTGGTGAAGCTCGGCGCCAACGTCCGGGCCTACGACCCGGCCGGCATGGCCGAGGCCAAGCACATGATCCAGGGGATCACCCTCTGCGAGAAGGCCTACGAGGCGATGGAAGGCGCGGACGCCGCGACGATCCTCACCGAGTGGAACGAATTCCGCTCGCTCGACTTGGATCGGGTGAAGCAGGCGATGAAGAAGCCGGTGATCGTCGATCTCCGCAACCTCTACGATCCCGACCAGATGGCCGAGGCCGGCATCGCGTATACCTGTGTCGGCCGCCGCCCGAAGAACGGCACCGCCAAGAGCCACTGAGGGTCGCCATGCGCCACGACTTCCACCCGACCGTCCTTCGCGAATACGACATCCGTGGCCGCGTCGGCGAGACCCTGTCCGCCGCCGACGCGCGTGCGGTGGGCATGAGCTTCGGCACCGTGGTGCGCGAAGCCGGCGGACGGCGGGTCAGCGTCGGCCGCGACGGCCGTCACTCCTCGCCCGAGCTCTCGGCGGCGCTGATCGAAGGGCTGACCTCGACCGGCGTCGACGTGATCGACATCGGCCGGGTGTCGACGCCGACCCTCTATTTCTCGGTCTTCGAGCTCGGCACCGACGGCGGCGTGATGATCACCGGGTCGCACAACCCGCCGGCCTACAACGGCTTCAAGATGATGCTGGGCCGGAAGGCGTTCTACGGCCAGTCGATCCTGCGCCTGGGCCGCATCGCCGCCGACGGGCGCTACGCCCAGGGCCAGGGCAAGGTCGAGCAGCGCGATCTCCGCGACGTCTACGCCGACCGCGTCATGCGCGACATCAGGCTCGACCGCCAGCTCAAGATCGTCTGGGACACCGGCAACGGCGCCGCCGGCCCGTCGGTCAACGACGTCTCGATGCGGCTCGAGTCCAGCCACTACCTGCTCAACGTCGAGGTCGACGGCGACTTCCCGAACCATCACCCGGACCCGACCGTCGCCGAGAACCTGCAGCAGATGATCGAGAAGGTGCGCGAGGTCGGCGCCGATCTCGGCATCGGCTTCGACGGCGACGGCGACCGCATCGGCGTGGTCGACAACCAGGGCGGCATCCTCTGGGGCGACCAGCTGCTGGCGATCCTCGCATCCGAGGACGTGCTGAAGAAGCACAAGGGTGCCGCGATCATCGCCGACGTGAAGACCTCTCAGGGCTTCTTCGACTGGGTCTCCCAGCATGGCGGCAAGCCGGTGATGTGGAAGGCCGGCCACTCGCTGGTGAAGGCGAAGATGGCCGAGATGCAGGCCCCGCTCGCCGGCGAGATGAGCGGTCACGTCTTCTTCGGCGACGGCTGGTACGGCTTCGATGACGCGCTGTTCGCCGGCGTCCGCCTGATCCAGATCCTCGCCAACAACCCGTCGGTCACCTTGGCCGAGCTCAAGGAGCGCCTGCCCAAGGCGGTCAACACGCCGGAGCTCCGCTTCTCCTGTCCCGAGGAGCGCAAGTTCCAGGTGGTCGAGGAGGTGAAGGCTTGGGTCGCCCGGCAGAACGACGGCCGTACCGCGATCGACATCGACGGCGTCCGCGTGAAGACCGCCGACGGCTGGTGGCTGCTCCGCGCCTCCAACACCCAGGCGGCACTGACCGCACGCTGCGAGTCGACCGACGAAGCCGGTCTCGACCGGCTCAAGGCCGATCTCCGTGCGGCGCTGGCCTCGGCCGGGGTCGAGCTGGTCGAGAGCACCAGCGCCGCCCACTAGGGCGCGCCCGGTGATCGACCGCCTGCTCGACTTCCTGACCGGCAACGCCCAGCCGGCTCCGGCGAAGAAGGCGAAGGATTTCGAGCTCGCGGTCGCAGCGCTTCTGATCGAGGCCGAGCGGATGGACGACCGCTTCGATGCGGCCGAGCGCGCCGTGATCGAACACGTGCTCACGGCCAGGTTCTCGTTGCCGCCAGACGAGGTGCGCGAGCTGATCGCCGCCGCCGAGAAGGCGGTCCGCAACTCGACCCAGCTCTTCCCCTTCACGCAGAGGATCTGCCAGGCGATGGAGCCCGAGGACCGGGCGCAGATCCTCGAGCTGATGTGGAAGGTCGCCTATGCCGACGGCGTGCTCGACCCGCACGAGGACATGCTGCTCCGGCGCATCGCCGGGCTGCTGCACGTCCCCGACCGCGACCGCGCGCTCGCCCGCCAGAGCGCGCTCGACAAGCTGAAGGCGCTGAAGAGCTAGCTCTTGCCCTCGGCCGCCAGCGCCGCCAGCACCTTGGCGGTGGCGCCGGAAAGATTCCCGATCTTCTCGCCGTTCCGGACCTTGTCCTGGTTGCGTCCACTCCGTTCCTGGCGCGTCCAGCCCTCCTCGGCCGCGGCTTCCGCGTCGGCCACGGGAAGCACCAGCACGCCGTTCTCGTCGGCGACGATGATGTCGCCGGGGCTCACCGCGGCACCGCCGCAGGACACGGCGACGTTCATGCTGCCGCCGATGTCGTAGACCCGCGTGGTGATCGGCGAGACGCCGCGGCACCAGAGCGGAAAGTCCTCGCGCCTGATCTCGGACGGATCGGTGCAGGGCCCGTCGAGGATCGCCGCGACCGCGCCGGAGGTCTTGACCGCGACGCAGACGCCGCCCCCGAAGCAGGCATGCTTGGTGTCGCCGAGACGATCGATCACCAGCACGTCGCCCGGCCTCAGCAATCCCGCCGCATGATGCAGCAGGGTCGAGTCCTGGCCGGGAATCGCCAGGGTCACGGCGGTGCCGACGATATGCTTGCCGTCGACGATCGGCTTCATGCCGATGTCCATGAAGCCGATATGGCGGAAGTGACCGATGCTGGCGGTCTCTACCTTCTTCAGCTTCTCGATCAGCGCCGAGGGCGCCTGCGCCGGCATCGGGTTGACGACGTATTTCGGCGGCTTCGCGACCATGAGGAGTTCCTTTCCTAAGATGTCAGCGGCCGAGCGCGCGCATGACGCCGACGCTGCGCTCGACGACGAGGACGGCGGAAACGGTGGCGAGGATCAGCACCGTCGAGAGCGCCGCCACCATCGGGTCGGTGCGGCCTTCGACATAGCGGAACAGCTCGACCGGCAAGGTCGAGAGACGCGGGCCGACGACGAAGAGCGAGATCACCACTTCGTCGAAGGAGAGGATGAAGGCGAGCGCGGACGCGGCGATCACGCCCGGCAGCATCAGCGGCAGGGTGATGCGGCGGAACACCGTCGCAGGAGAGGCGCCCAGCGTCGCCGCGGCGTCCTCGACGTCGCCAGGCAGGGTCGAGAGCGCCGTCGCGACGATGCGGACGACGAAGGGCAAGGTCACCGCCATGTGCGCGACCACGAGGCCCGGATAGGTCGCCGCGAGTCTCAGCGGATAGAAGACGAGAAGCATCGCCAGGCCGAGCACGATCGTCGGCAGCAAGAGCGGCGCGGTCAGGAAGGCGAGCAGCGCGTCGCGGCCGCGAAACCGCAGCCGTGCGATGGCATAGGCCGCCGGCACGCCGACCAGGAGATCGAGCGCCACCACCATCGAGGCCAGCGCCAGGCTGACACGGAAGCCGCGCGCGAAGCCTTCGTGGGCGAACAGCGCCACATACCAGCGGACACCCCAGCTTCTCGGGGGGAATGCGATGAAGGTGTCGCCGCTGAACGAGATCGCAAAGACCAGCACGATCGGCGCGAGCACGAACACATAGAGGATCGCCACGCCGGTCCTGGCGGCGATTGTGCCCATCCCGCTCACTCCGCGACCCGCCGCTGCAGGCGTCCCGAAGCGAAGAGCAGGATCGAGAAAAGCGCGAGCAGCGCCATGGCGATCGCCGCCGACAATGGCCAGTTGAGCGTCACCAGGGCCTGCTCGTAGATCTCGGTCGCCAGCAACAGCACGCGTCCGCCGCCCAGAAGGCGCGGCGTGACGAAGGCCGAAATCGCCAGCATGAAGCAGATGGTGGAGCCCAGCACCACGGCCGGCAGGCTGAGCGGCAGCGTGATGCGAACGAACGTGCGAAACGGTGAGGCCCCGAGCGTGCGCGCCGCCTCTTCGAGTCCGCGATCGAGCCGGCCGAGCCCTGCCAGGAGCGAAAGGGTCATGTAGGGAAGCAGGCTCTCGGTGAGCCCGATCGCGACGCCGACGTGGTTGTTGACCAGCCGGATCGGGCGGTCGATCAGGCCCAGCCCCTTCAGCATCGAGTTGATCCAGCCGGCATCGCCCAGGATCACGATCCATCCGTAAGCGCGGACCACGCCCGAGACCAGCAGCGGACATACCGCGAGCAGCACCAGCAGCGTCTTCCAGCGCGACTCGAGCCGGTAGAGGAACAGCGCGATCGGATATCCCACCAGCAGCGCCATCAGCGTCGCGGTCGCCGACATCTGCAGCGAGGCGAGGGTCAGCTCGGCGTAGAAGGAATCGGTGACGAGCTCGGCGTAGTGCTGCGCCGTCCAGCCGTCGCGGAGCACGCCGCCGGGCTCGGTCGGGTTGACCGACATGCGGGCGAGCCAGAGAACCGGCAGCAGGAAGCCCAGCGACACCGCGGCCACGGCCGGGAGCGACAAGGCCGCTGCCAGCCTCGGTCGCGTGCGCCGGTCATCGGCCATCGGTGCCCTCCGGAAAGACCAGCGCCGCAGAGGCCGGCCAGCCGATGCCGACGTCCTGGCCCGGCTGAAGTCCGCGCCAGGAGGAATCCGCGGTACCGCGCTCGGCGACGACCGAGAAGCCGTCGCCCGATATCGCGATCTGCACGACGTCGCCGACGTAGGTGACGCCGGTGACCCGTGCCGGCAACGAGACGCCGGGTGGCGAGAGCGTGATGTGCTGCGGGCGGATCATCACCGTCGCGCGCGCACCGGCCGGGCGCAGGTCGGCGACCGGGATGGGCTGCCCGCCGATGCGGAGCCGTCCGTCGCCGCCGGCCGCCGCCGACAGCGCGTTGATGCGTCCGACGAAGCGCGCGACGAACGGGCTCGCGGGCCGTTCATAGACGTCCTCCGGCGACCCGAGCTGGGCAAGACGCCCTTTCTCCATCACCGCGATCCGGTCGGCGAGCGCCAGCGCCTCGGCCTGGTCGTGAGTCACGAAGACCGTGGTGATGCCGAGTCGGCGCTGGATGTCGCGGATCTCGCTGCGCATCTCCTCGCGCAGCTTGGCATCGAGGTTCGAGAGCGGCTCGTCGAGCAGCAGGAGGTCTGGGCGGATCACCAGGGCGCGAGCGAGCGCCACGCGCTGCTGCTGGCCGCCGGAGAGCGCCTTCGGCCGGCGGCCCTCGAAGCCGGAGAGACGGACGAGCGTCAGCGCTTCGCCGACGCGCTCGCGAATCGCGGCTACGCCCAACCCGCGCATCTCCAGGCCGAAAGCGACGTTGTCGGCGACGCTCATATGGGGGAACAGCGCGTAGTTCTGGAACACCATGCCGATGTTCCGGCGATGCACCGGTTTGGCGGTGAGGTCGTCGCCGTCGAGCAGGATGCGGCCGCCTGTCGGTTGGACGAGGCCGGCGATCATGCGGAGCGACGTGGTCTTGCCGCAGCCGGACGGACCGAGCAGCGCTATGAATTCGCCGCGCGCGATCTCGAGGTCCAGCCGGTCTACCGCCGGCTCGCCGACGCCGTAGTCCTTGCTCAGGCCTTCGAGAACGAGGTGACTGCCCCCCTGCATCGCCGGGCCCTCAGCGACCGGCGATGACCTCGCGCCGCCAACGATTGTTCCAGGTGTCGCGGATCGTCGTCACCCAATCCCAGTCGAGCGGGATCATCTTCGCCATGTTCTCCGCCGAGGCGGCGGTGCGGTTGATCGCCGCCGGCGAGATCTCGGCCTTGGCGTTGGTCGGCGCGTAGAACATCGCCTCGGTGAAGCGCTTCTGCGCCTCGCGGCCGAGCGCGTATTCGATGAAGGCGATCGCGGCTTCCGGGTTCTTGTTCCCGGCGACCAGGTTGATCGTGTTGATCTGGAAGACGCTGCCTTCCTTCGGGAACACCACGCCGAGCCGGCCTTTGGAGTCGTCGTGGTAGAGCTGGGCGCGGGCGTTCCAGCCGGATGCGACCGTCAGCGTATTGCCGAGGATCAGGGTATAGCCGTCGGGTTGCGGGTCGAAGGTCTGCACCGAGGGACCGAGGTCCTTGAGCCGCTTCATCGCGCCGTCGATCGAGGTCTTGAAGTCCTCGCCGGCGATCTTGGACGCGAGAACCGTGGCGGCGATGCCCTGGATGTTGGGCATCGCGGGAAGCCCGATCTGGCCCTTGAAGCGCGGGTCCCAGAGGTCGGCGAGCGCCGTCGGCGCCGGCTTCACCTTCTCCGCATCGTAGACCAGCACCCAGTGGTCGAAGGTGACGGCCGGACCGAAACCGTCGGGCACGATCGCCATCGGATGGAGCTCCTTCAGGCTCGGTACTTTGGCCGGATCGAGCTTGGCGAAGACGCCTTCCTTGTTGCCGACGTTGGAGACCGAGACGTCGAGGATCGCCACGTCGATCTGGGGGCTCGAGCGCTGGGTGCGGAGCGTGCCCAGCATCTGCGCCGAGTTGCCGGAGCTGAAGTAGTTCACCTTCACGTTCGGGAACTTGGCCGTGAACGGCTTGATCACCGCCTCGGTGTACTTGTCCTGGAAGATGCCGGCATAGGCCATGACCGTGATCTCGCCCGACTGCGCCCGAGCGGCCGAGGTCGTGGCGAGGACGGCGAGAAGAGCGAGGGTAGCGCGTGCGTGCATCGTTCAGGGCTCCCGGACTTGTCGTTCCCCGTGACGATAGCCGGCCGATACCGCACAAAGAAAGAGCCTCCGGGGCCGGGACCCCGGAGGCTTAGTCAAGAACAGGGAGACGTGATGCTCAAGGCTTGGCTGAAGACTAGCGGGTACGCGTGCTGAGACTCTGGACCGAGGCGTCCGCGACGGTGGCCTTGGGCGCGTTCGGCGGCTGGATAGGCTGGCACGCCTGCTTCTGGCGCTTGAGATCGTCGCAGAGGGTCTTCGCCTGGGCGGGCGACAGGTTTTGCAGGCGGGCGCGGAAGCGCTTGCCTTCCGCGGTCTTCACCTGGGCGATGTCGCTGGCTGCGGTCGAGGTCCACTTCGGCGCCATGCGGAAAGCATCGGCGACGGCCTTCTCGGCCTGGGCCTGGGTCTTGAAGACGCCGACCTGGACGGCCCAGCCGCGGCCGCCGGCGGCCTCGATCGCCTGGCGCTCGAGCTCGTCGGCCGAAGGCCCGGGCTTCGCCTTCGCCTTGGACTGGCTCGCCGCCTCCTTGACCGCATCGGCCTTCGACGGCGCCTTCTTCTGATCGGCGACGCGGACCAGCGGCGCATCGTTGCCCCGCCCGGTCCCGACGCCGAGCATGCGGAAGCCGTCGTCGAGCAGCGAGACCATGTGGGCGTCGCGCGAGCGGCCGGTCGAGCCGCCGAACACGACGCCGATCACGCGGCGGCCGTCGCGCTGGGCGGAAGCCACCAGGTTGAAGCCCGAGGCGTTGATGAAGCCGGTCTTGATCCCGTCGACGCCGTCATAGGCGCCGAGCAAGCGGTTGTGGTTGTGATGGACGGTGCCGCGGAAGACGAATTCCGAGGTCGCGAAGTAGCGGTACTGGCGCGGATGATCGCGCAGCATCGCCAAAGCCAGCATCGCCATGTCGCGAGCGCTGGTCACCTGGCGGGCATCCGGCAGACCGGACGCGTTGGCGAAGGTCGTCTGGGTCATCCCGAGCGCGCGGGCGCGCTGGGTCATGGCGCGGGCGAAGTCTGCTTCGGTGCCTTCCATCGCTTCGGCGAGCGCCGCGGCGGCGTCGTTGGCCGACTTGGTGACGAGGGCGAGCACGGCCTGCTCGACGGTCAGCGTCTCGCCCGGGCGAAGGCCGAGCTTTGAAGGCAGCATGGCCGAGGCGTGCGCCGAGACCCGGATCGGCTGCTGCAGCGAGAGCTGGCTCCGCTTCAGCGCGTCGAAGGCCATGTACAGCGTCATGATCTTGGTCAGCGATGCCGGATGCACCACCTGGTCGGCATTGTTCGCGGCCAGCACACGGCCGGACTCGGCATCGACGATGATGGAGGCGTAGCGCTCGTCGGCGGTGAAGGCCGGCATCGTGGCGGCGGAAACGGCCGCGGGGAGAAGCAGGGGGACCAGCAGCAGGAAGGCTGCGCAGCTCAAGGCACGAATGTCGAAAAACCGTATTCCTTCCGACTTCATCCCGGGTCTCCCAAGGCGTGTGCGAAAACTTTTAGACGGTCACCGTTATGCCACAGCATCGCCTTTGGTGTTAGAAAAATCTCGCAACCGATTGTTCTATAAAGAATTTACTGCGGTACCATGATATGGCCACAGAGTCGATCCCAGGCGAATCAACAAGTTAGGGGCCGCGGTCAGCGTGTTCGCGCCGACTCCGCCGGTGACTGTGCAGGTGCGATGTTGCAGTGCACAAAATTCCTTGACACCGCCCCGTCCCGCCCTATTTATACGCTCATGCTGCACTGCAGCGCGAGACATCGGCGCCGGCCGTCCCCGGCCCTCGTTCAAGGAGTGACACCAATGACCGCTCACAAGACCAGCAAGCCGGTCGGCGCGAAGGAAGCGTTCCAGGCCGCCGAGACCGTCAAGGAGACCGTCGAGACCGTCGTGAAGGCCGGCACCGCCGCCGCGAAGGCCTCGTACGAGCAGGCCATGCAGATGACCAAGGACAACGTCGAGAAGGCCTCGCAGACCTTCTTCAAGGGCTATGGCGAGTTCGCCGCCCTTTCGAAGGAGAACCTCGAGGCGTTCGTCCAGTCCTCGACCGTCGTGGTCAAGGGCACGGAGACCTTCGGCAAGGAGTGGATGGGCTTCGCCCAGGCCGCCGTCGAGCAGAACGTCGCTGCGTTCCAGAGCCTGTTCGCCGCGAAGACCCTGAAGGAGGTCGTCGACCTCCAGAACGACTGGGCCAAGAAGGCCTTCGACTCGGCCGTCGCCGAGAGCGCGCGTCTGTCGGAGATGGGCGTGAAGACTGCCAACGACGCGTTCGAGCCGATCAAGGCTCGCGTGAACGTGAGCGTCGAGAAGCTCTTCAAGCCGGCCGCTGCCTAACGATCGCTTAACTCAGAGCGAATCGTCGTTTCGACGGCCCGGCGGGGCGACTCGCCGGGCCGTTTGCTTTTTTGTCGACGCGTACCCATCTGACTATTCCGCTGAAGGTTGCCCGGTTTTCGCCGCGATCCTTGGCGATGATGGCCAACCCTTTCCCTCCCGGTCCCGCGACCCTATGATTTCCCTCTACCTGATCGTCCCTGGGACGCGCGTCACGTGAGCGATCCGACCATCGGCAACGGCAAGGGAACGAACGGCGGTCAGCAGACCGGCGTGGTGGTCAAGGCCAAGCCCAAGACCAAGAAGCCGTCGATGTACAAGGTCTTGATGTTGAACGACGACTACACCCCCATGGAGTTCGTCGTCCACGTCCTCGAACGTTTCTTCTCCAAGACCCGGGAAGAGGCGACCCGCATCATGCTTCACGTTCATCACCGCGGCGTCGGCATCTGCGGTGTTTTCACCTACGAGGTGGCCGAGACCAAGGTCACCCAGGTCATGGATTTCGCGCGCCAGCACCAGCATCCGCTGCAGTGCACTCTGGAGAAGGACTAGGAGGACTTAACTTGGGCATGCTTTCACGCAACCTCGAGAAGTCGCTCCACCGCGCGCTCGCGCTCGCCAACGAGCGGCATCACGAATACGCCACGCTCGAACACCTGCTCATGTCGCTGACCGAGGACCAGGATGCGATCGCGGTCCTCAGGGCCTGCGGGGTCGAGGTCGAGAAGCTGCGTCGCGACCTCGCCCAGTACATCGACAACGAACTTCAGGCCCTGGTCTCCAAGCGCGGCGAGGAGGCCAAGCCGACCGCCGGATTCCAGCGCGTCGTCCAGCGCGCGGTCATCCACGTGCAATCCTCCGGACGAAGCGAAGTCACCGGCGCCAACGTGCTGGTGGCACTCTTCTCCGAGCGCGAGAGCCATGCCGTCTACTTCCTGCAAGAGCAGGACATGTCGCGCTTCGACGCGGTCAACTACATCAGCCACGGCATCGCCAAGGTCGCGGGCCGGACGGAGCAGAAGACCGTGCGCGGCGCCGACGAGGAGCAGCAGGGCAGCCAGGAGAAGCAGAACAAGAAGGGGTCGGACGCGCTCGAGTCCTACTGCGTCAACCTCAACCGCAAGGCGTCGCAGGGAAAGATCGATCCCCTGATCGGCCGCGCCGACGAGGTCGAGCGGACGATCCAGATCCTCTGCCGCCGCACCAAGAACAATCCCCTCTATGTGGGCGACCCCGGCGTCGGCAAGACCGCGATCGCCGAGGGGCTGGCGCGTCGCATCGTGCAGGGCGAGGTGCCCGAGGTTCTCAAGGACTCGACGATCTTCTCGCTCGACATGGGCGCGCTGCTGGCCGGCACGCGCTATCGCGGCGACTTCGAGGAGCGGCTCAAGGCCGTCATCACCGAGCTCGAGGCGCAGGACAAGGCGATCCTGTTCATCGACGAGATCCATACCGTGATCGGTGCCGGCGCCACCTCCGGCGGCGCGATGGACGCATCCAACCTGCTGAAGCCGGCCCTTGCCTCGGGCACGCTCCGCTGCATCGGCTCGACCACGTACAAGGAATATCGCAACTACTTCGAGAAGGACCGGGCGCTGGTCCGGCGCTTCCAGAAGATCGACGTCAACGAGCCGTCGGTCGAGGACTCGATCAAGATCCTCCAGGGCCTGCGCCCCTACTACGAGGATCACCACAAGGTCCGCTACACCGCCGAGGCCATCAAGTCGGCGGTCGAGCTCGCGGCCCGCTACATCAACGACCGCAAGCTGCCCGACAAGGCGATCGACGTGATCGACGAGGTCGGCGCGGCACAGATGCTGCAGCCGCCGTCCAAGCGCCGGAAGACGATCGGCGTGAAGGAGGTCGAGGCCATCGTCGCCAAGATCGCCCGCATTCCCCCGAAAAGCGTCTCGGCCGACGACAAGCAGGTGCTCAAGGATCTCGAGCGCGATCTCCGCACCGTGGTCTTCGGCCAGGACAAGGCGATCGAGGCGCTGTCGGCCGCGATCAAGCTGTCGCGCGCCGGCCTTCGCGAGCCGGAGAAGCCGATCGGTTGCTACCTGTTCTCAGGGCCGACCGGCGTCGGCAAGACCGAGGTCGCCCGCCAGCTCGCCAAGGTGCTGGGCATCGAGCTGACCCGCTTCGACATGTCCGAGTACATGGAGCGGCATTCGGTGAGCCGACTGATCGGCGCGCCGCCGGGCTATGTCGGCTTCGACCAGGGCGGCCTCCTCACCGACGCGATCGACCAGCATCCGCATTGCGTGCTGCTGCTCGACGAGATCGAGAAGGCGCACCAGGATCTCTACAACATCCTGCTGCAGGTCATGGACCATGGGAAGCTGACCGACCACAACGGCAAGACGGTCGACTTCCGCAACGTGATCCTGATCATGACCACCAACGCCGGCGCCGCCGACCTGGTGAAGCCGCCGATCGGCTTCGAGCGCACGGTGCGGATCGGCGAGGACACGGAAGCGATCAACCGCATGTTCACGCCGGAGTTCAGGAACCGGCTGGATGCGATCATCCCGTTCTCGGGCCTGACGCCGGAGATCGTCAGCAAGGTGGTCGACAAGTTCGTCACCCAGCTGGAAGCCCAGCTCGGCGAGCGCAACGTCGAGATCGAGCTCACCGAGTCGGCCCGCGATTGGCTCGCCAAGAAGGGCTACGACCCGCAGTTCGGCGCCCGCCCGCTCGGCCGCATCATCCAGGAGCACGTGAAGAAGGCGCTGGCCGAGGAGCTGCTGTTCGGGAAGCTCGCCGCCGGCGGCCGGGTCCGCGTCGACTTCGACGGCGAGAAGCTGGTGTTCGACTATCCGACGCCGCCGGCGCCGCGCGACGAGGAACCGAAAGTCCCGGCGCTCGTCGAATAGCGCGCCGGCCACTCCCCAAAACAAGAAGGCCCGCTCTTTCGAGCGGGCCTTTTTAATTGGAGAGACTGAAACGAAGGATCAGGCGGCCTGGTCGGTCTCGTCCTCGAAGTCCTCTGTCGCGCCGGCGATCTGGCGGATCAGGTCGCAGAGACGGCGACGGACGGCGACGTCCTGGATCCGGTAGTAGGCGCGGACCAACTCGAGCGTCTCGCGCTTGTTGAGCGGGTCGGCGCTGGCCTTCATCGAGTCCGGCATCTCGCGCACCGGCACCGGCTGGGTGTCCGGCTCGAGGCCTTCGAAGAAATAGGTGATCGGCACGCCGAGGACGCGCGAGAGCTCCCACAGCCGGCTGGCGCCGACCCGGTTGAAGCCACGCTCGTACTTCTGGACCTGCTGGAAGGTCAGGCCGAGCGCTTCGCCGAGCTGGGTCTGGCTCATCCCCAGCAGCGTCCGGCGCTGGCGCACCCGCAGACCCACATGGGCGTCGACCGAGCTCGCTCCCCTGGGGTTGTGGCGGTCGCTCTTGGCCGACTTGGCGGCGGCTTTCCTCGGCATCCGAGAACTCCTGTTTTCACGCGGTTTTAAAGGAGGTTTCAACCTCTTCTTGTCACAGTTTGGTGTTGTGTGCGACCGGAAACAAGGTTAAGCCCGGGCGATTCACAACAATTTACATAACTTTCCGGCAAAGGCGATGCGACCATAGGCCGCCGGCTAAACAGCGGGTTTATTAACCATCAAAAGCGGGAGAAAGCATCACCTTTCGCGATGGTCCATCCGCCATCGACGGCAACGAAGCCGTGGCTCAACGAAAGCGCCCTCGCTTAACGCCGTCGCTCGGGCGTCAGCTCGCGTTCGAGATACTGGCTGTACTTCGACATCGTGAAGCAGAAGCAGAAGTAGACCAGCGCGGCGAAGACATAGGCCTCGGTCGAGAAGCCGAGCCAGTTGGGATCCGCCAGCGGCGCGCGCACCGCAAACAGGAAGTCGAAGAGGCCGACGATGATGATCAGCGTCGTATCCTTGAAGAAGCCGATGAAGGTGCCGACCAGCGGCGGGATCACCATCTTCAGCGCCTGCGGCAGGATGATCTGGCGCATCGACTGCCAGTAGGTGAGTCCGAGCGAGTCCGCGGCTTCGTACTGGCCGCGCGGAATGCCCTGGAGGCCGGCGCGCACCACCTCGGCCAGATAGGCGGCGGCGAACATGATGATCGCGATCTGCGCGCGCAGCAGCTTGTCGATCGTCGTGCCGGCCGGCAGGAACAGCGGCAGGATCACCGAGGCCATGAACAGCAACGAGATCAGCGGCACGCCGCGGATCAGCTCGATGTAGCAGACCGACAGCATGCGGATCAGCGGCATGGTCGAACGCCGGCCGAGCGCCAGCAGGATCGCCAGCGGGAAGGCCAGCACCAGTCCGAACAGCGAGATCAGCAGCGTGACCGGCAGCCCGCTCCAGCGGTTGGTCGGGACCGCCGGAAGTCCGAAGATGCCGCCCGCCATCAGGATCAGCAGGATCGGCACCGTCGCAGCCCAGGCGTAGAGCAGCTCCTTCCGCCACAGCACCTTGAACATCGAGGCGACGATCATGCCGAGGAACAGCGCCATCATCAGCGTCGGCCGCCAGAGCTCCTCGGCGGGATAGACGCCGAACAGCATGACCCGCCACTTCTCGGCGACGAAGGCCCAGCAGGCGCCCGCGCTCTTGCGGCATTCCTGTGCGGTACCCGACCAGGTCGCCTCGAGGAAGAACCAGTTGGCGAGCTTGGGGACGATCCAGATCAGCAGCAGGATGCAGACGGCGCTGATCACGGCATTCAGAGGCGAACCGAACAACGCCCGCCAGATCCGCAGCAGGCGGGTCTCCTTCTGCGACGGCGGCGGGCCGATCAGGTTCTTGGCCGACGAGACGTCGGCCGCGAGCTGGGTCATGGTCGCAGTCCTCCCCTCACCGCTCGCGAAGCGAGATGCGCTTGTTGTACCAGTTCATGAACGCGGAGATCAGAAGGCTCAGCGTCAGGTACACCGACATGAAGATGGCGATCGCCTCGATCGGCTGGCCGGTCTGGTTCATCGTCGTGTTGGCGACGCTGACGAGGTCCGGGTAGCCGATCGCGATCGCGAGCGAGGAGTTCTTGGCGTAATTGAGGTAGGTCGACGTCATCGGCGGAATGATGATCCGCAGCGCCTGAGGCAGCACGATCAGGCGCAGGATGCGCGGCCGCCGGATGCCGAGCGCCTCGGCCGCTTCCCACTGTCCCTTGTTCACCGAGAGGATGCCGGCGCGGACGATCTCGGCGACGAAGGCCGCGGTGTAGACAGTGAGGCCGATCAGGAGCGCCGCGAACTCCGGGCTCAGCGTGAGGCCACCGGAGAAATTGAAGCCCTTGAGCTCCGGCACGTCGAGCTCGAAGGGGGCGCCGACGAGCAGACCGACCAGGACCGGGAAGACGATCAGGAAGCCGACGGCGGGGGGCAGCGTCGAGGCACGCTCGCCCGTCTGCGCCTGCCGAACCTTGGCCCAGCGATGAAAGAAGTAGGTGCCGATCGCGCCGATGACGAAGGCGCCGGCGACCCACCAATGTGCGTCGTCCAGCACCAGGCCCGGCACCTTGATGCCGCGGTTGGAGAGGAACACGCCGTCGACGGGATGAAGCGCCTGCCGGGGCTGCGGCAGCGAGATCACCAGCGCGTACCAGAAGAACAGCTGCAGCAGCAGCGGGATGTTGCGGATCAGCTCGACGTAGCCGCTGATCAGGCGGGCGAGCAGCGGATTGGTCGAGAGCCGGAGGATGCCGAGGAAGGTCCCGAGGATCGTCGTCAGGATGCAGCCGACGAAGGCGACCTTGACCGTGTTCAGGAATCCGACGACCAGCGCGCGGCCATAGGTGTTGGCGGGCGAGTACTCGATCAGGTTCTCGCCGATGCCAAAGCCGGCCTCGCGGGTGAGGAAGCCGAACCCGCCGGCGATTCCGGCCCGCGCCAGGTTGGTGATGGCGTTGTTGGCGAACCAGCCGATCAGAAGAATGACGCCGAGGAGAACCGCCGCCTGGTAGAGCAGCGAGCGGACGTGCTGGTCGTTCCACCAGGCACCACCACGCCTCACGCGCTGGGCGGTTCCATCAGCATACGCGACAGCATCACCCTGACGGGGCGTGTCGATCTGGCTCATGTCAGGTCCTCCCGGCCACGCGGACTCGGGGCACGAAGAGCGGACCGCCCCGCGCCGCCGGGCGCGAGGCCTGGGGCGTGGAGCGGTCCGACGGCTTCAGAGGGCTCTCTTCAGATCAGCGAGCCGGCGGGGAGTACATGATCCCGCCCTTGGTCCACAGATCGTTGATGCCACGCTCGAGCTGCAGCGGGGTCTTCGGGCCCAGGCTCCGGTCATAGACCTCGCCGTAGTTGCCGACCGCCTTGATCGCGTTCAGCGCCCACTTCTCGTCGAGGCCGAGGGCCGCGCCCATGCCCGGGGTCTGGCCGAGCAGACGCTGGATGCGCGGATCCTTGGACTCGGCCGCCATCTTGTCGGCATTGGCCTGGTTCACGCCGTACTCCTCGGCCTCGAGGAGGGCGTAGATGGTCCACTTGATGATGTCGAACCACTGGTCGTCGCCGTGCTTGACCGCCGGAGCGAGAGGCTCCTTCGAGATCACGTCGGCGAGCACGATGTGGTCGTTCGGATTGGACGCGAGCGAGCGGATCGCGGCCAGCGACGAGCGGTCGTTGGTCATGACGTCGCAGCGGCCTTCGAAGTACGCGCGACGGATCTCGTCGGCGTTCTCGATGACGACCGGCTTGAAGCTCATCTTGTTGGCGCGGAAGTAGTCCGCGAGGTTGAGCTCGGTCGTGGTGCCGGGCAGCACGCAGACGGTGGCGCCGTCGAGCTTGAGGGCGCTGGTGACGCCGAGCTTCTTCGGGATCAGGAAGCCCTGGCCGTCATAGAACACGGTCGGCGCGAAGTTGAAGCCCAGCTGGGTGTCGCGTGCGAGGGTCCAGGTCGTGTTGTTCGAGAGGAGGTCGACCTCGCCCGACTGCAGCGCCGGGAAACGGCTCTGCGTGGTGACGACGACGTACTCGACCTTCGTCGGGCTGCCGAACAGCGCCGCCGCAACCGCCTTGCAGACGTCGATGTTGAAGCCTTGCCAGGCGCCCGAGGAATCCGTGTAGCCCCAACCCGGCGTCGGCTGCGCCGTGCCGCACTTGAACGAGCCGCGCGCCTTGATCGCGTCGAGCACCGGCCCGGCATCCGCCGGCGTCGCGGTGACGGCGCCGATCGCAAGCGCCGCTGCAGCGGCGAAGAGTTTCGAGAACCGCATCTAAAGCCTCCTAGTTGTAAACCCGCCCCGTAGTTCAGGGCTTAGTGCTTCAATTGTCAAAATTTAGCTGCAATCGTCCGGACGCGCTACTGCTACTCAAGTAGGCGAACAAAAGCAGACGGCGGCCCTGAAGGCCGCCGTCATTCAGATCGAGTGCCCGTCAGAAAGAGGTCAGCGGAAAAGGCCGAGGACCGACTGCGGCTGACGATTGGCGATGTTGAGCGTGAGCCCGGAGAGCTGTCCGCGGGCCGCTTCCGCCTGGCTCCGTGCGGCGACCGAGCCGAGGTCGGCATCGACGATCGCGCCGAGGCCTTCCTGCGTCGCATCGGCGAGCACCGAGAGGAACTGCGACTGGTTGTTCAGCGTGCGGGTGTCCTGGCCGACATTGCCGAGCACCGAGGCGATCGAGGACTGCGCCTGCTGGAGGGCCGAGAACGCCTGTGCCGCCGCCGCCGGCGTCGACAGGGTCTGCGCGCCGAGATTGGCCGTGGCCACCGCGAAGCCGGAGTTCGACTGCACGCTCAGCGTCGTGCCGTCGATGTTGGCGAGGACGTTGAGGGAGGTCGACCCAGCCGAGAGCACGTTGCGGCCGTTGAAGCTCGCGTTCTGGATGGTCTGATTGAGCTGGGCGACCTGCGCCTGGAAGTCCGAGTTGTAGATCGCCTGCTGCTGCGAGGTGTTCGCCGGATTCTGCGCCGAGATGATCGTCGCGTTCAGGTTGGCGAGCTGGTCGGACGCAGCCGTCGCTGCGGCATTGGTCACGGCAAGGACGCCGCGCGCATTGTCGATGCCCTGCTCGACCGCGCCGAAGGATTTGAGATCGCCCTGAAGGATCTGCGCGATCGTGAAGGCCGAGGCGTTGTCGACCGCGTTGTTGACGCGCTTGCCGGTCGACTGCTGGCGGCCGATCGCGTCGCGGCTGCGCTCGATCGAGTTGGCGTTCTGAAGCGCGGTCGCCGCGCCGGTATTGGTGAGGATGGAGTTGGCCATTTGGGAATCCCAAAGTCCGTTTCTCGGGGGATACTAAATAAAAGTCTAGCACCGCATGCGCGGCGGGGCAACCGATTTTATGCTCCGGCGCGTCATCAACTTATTGATATTGTTAAATAATTTTACGCTGACGCGGTCGTGCGCGACCCTAAGCGGTCGTTAACCATCGATCACAGCGGAAAGACCAAGCACGTAGCCGTTCCATGGGCCAGGATCCGGCCCTGGGCATCGGTCAGGCGCCCTTCGGAGGTGCCAATCCGCTTGCCCGCATTGATCACCTTGCCTTCTGCCCGAACCAGGCCGGTCCCATCTGTGACCGCGCGCACAAAGTTCACCTTGATCTCGACCGTCGTGTAGCCGAAGCCGGCTGGCGCAGTCGTGTGAACCGCGCAGCTCATGCAGGAGTCCAGCAGCGTCGCGATGTAGCCGCCATGGACCGAGCCGATCGGGTTGTAGACGCTGAAGTCCGGCGTGCCGGTGAACAGGGCACGGCCCTCCTCGACCTCGACGAGGCTGAAGCCCAGCAGATGCGCGATCGGCGGCGGCGGGAAGCGGCCCTCGACGATCCCCTTCAGGAACTCGAGGCCGGAGATCTTCTTGACCTCCTCGACCGGCGTCAGGCCCGGCTTGAGCGCGCTCATGCCTAAGCTGCCCTTCCGGCAAGCCTTTCCAGGCGCGCCGCGAGCGAGGCCTCGAGGAAGCGGTCGATGTCGCCGTCGAGGACCGCGCCCGAGTTGCCGGTCTCCACGCCGGTGCGGAGGTCCTTCACCATCTGATAGGGCTGAAGCACGTAGGAGCGGATCTGGTGGCCCCAGCCGATGTCGGTCTTGCCCTCCTGCTCCTTCGCCGCCGCTTCTTCGCGCTTCTGCAACTCGGCCTCGTACATGCGGGCCTTCAGCATATCCATGGCGATGGCACGGTTGCGATGCTGCGAGCGATCGGTCTGGCAGGCGACGACGATGCCGGTCGGAATATGGGTGATGCGGATCGCGCTCTCGGTCTTGTTGACGTGCTGTCCGCCGGCACCCGACGCGCGGTAGGTGTCGACGCGGAGATCCTTGTCGAGCACCTCGATGTTGATCGAGTCGTCGATCACCGGGAAGACCCAGACCGAGGCGAAGCTGGTGTGACGCCGGGCCTGAGAGTCGAACGGCGAGATGCGCACCAGGCGATGCACGCCGGACTCGGACTTGAGCCAGCCATAGGCGTTCTCGCCGATGATCTTGATGGTGGCCGACTTGATCCCCGCCTCTTCGCCGGGGCTCTCTTCCTGGTATTCGACCTTGTAGCCCTTGGCGCTGGCCCAGCGCGTGTACATGCGGCTGAGGATCAGGGCCCAGTCCTGCGCCTCGGTGCCGCCGGCGCCGGCATGGATCTCGAGATAGCAGTCGTTGGCGTCCGCCTCGCCCGAGAGCAGGCTCTCGAGCTGCTTCTTGGCGGCGGTCTCGGCAACCTTCGCGAGCTCGGCCTCGGCCTCGGCGACCGTCGCCTGGTCGTTCTCCGCCTCGGCGAGCTCGATCAGCCCGACGGCGTCGTCCACACCCTGCTGGATCTCACGGATCGCGCCCAGCGACTTTTCCAGCCGCGTGCGCTCGCGCATCACCGCCTGGGCCTTCGCCTGGTCGCTCCAGAGCGACTGGTCCTCGGCGGCTTGGTTCAGCTCCTCGAGGCGCTTGGTTGCCGCATCCCAGTCAAAGAGACCTCCTCAGCAGTTCCAGCGACTGCTTGATCTGGGCGACGGTCTGCTCGGTCTCGGCGCGCACTTCTCAACTCCTCGAATTCGCGGCGGCGGAAACTGCCACAAGCCGTCCCAGTCGCCTAGTCCAATGGCCGCCTAGTCCAATGGCCGCCTAGTCCAATGGCCGCCTAGCTCTTCGGCAGCCCGTCGGGGAAACGGTCGGCGACGAAGTCCAGGATCAGCCCCTGCTCGAGAAACGCCTTGGCACCGGCGAGCACCAGGGCGAACCCCTCGGTGGCACCGACGACCTGGGCGAGGATCTCGGCGCTGCTGCCGCGGAAGCCGCTGTTCTCGATCGTGACGAAGGTGGTGTTGTCGGGGCGCGAGGTGAAGGTCCATTCCACCCGCGTCGGCCCGCCCTCGCCTGGCCAGTGGATCAGGATCCGCCGGTTCTCGTCGACGGCCATGACGTCGACGTCGACCGCGAAGCCGTACATCTCCCACTCCCACCGCACGGTCTTTCCCATGTGCAGGCGATCGCTGCCCTTGGTGAACCAGAAGTTGGCGGTGATCAACGGATCGACGAAGGCGATGAAGACGTCCGCGACCGGGCGGCGTATCAGCATCTCCGCCCGGGCCGCGGGCTTCGGCCTGTCGGCCGCGGCTCGCCTCGTTTGCGGCGGCGCGGCGTGCTTCGCCCGCGCCACCGGCTTCTTCCGGGCAGAAGAGGCGCTCTTCGGCTTGCCCTTGGTCTTGCGCTTGGCCGAGACCTTCGGCTTGGCCGCGGTCTTCCGCTTGGCCTGGGACGCCCGGTTCGGCTTCTTGCGGGTCGTGCGCTTTGACTTGGCTGCCATGGCGATCTCCTCCTCCCTCGGGTGTCGCCCCCTAAATGCCCCGGGACCTGCGACGGGTTCCGTCGGTCAGGTCAGCGGCAACGCCACGTGCTTCGCATAGGCCGGCCGTGCCTTCAGGCGCTCGTAGTAGCCGGCAAGGTTCGGCATGCTGCCACGGTCGATCGGAAATTGATGCCAGCGGTGGACGAAGACGCCGAGGCCGATATCGCCGACGGTGAATTCCTTTCCGGCGATGTATGGCTGGTTCGCGAGCTGCCTCTCGACGATGCTCCAGAGCTCGATCGCCTTGACGCGGCTGGCTTCGAGTGCGACCGGGTCGCGCTGGTCCGGCGGGGTGCGGACATATCCCCAGAAAAGCAGGCCGTTCGGGACGCCCAGCGTGAAGCCCCAATCCATCCATTTCTCGGCCGAGGCGCGCTTGCCCGGATCCTCGATCCCGAGCCCGCCCCTGCCGTATTTGGCGGCGAGATAGCGGACGATCGTGTTCGATTCCCAGAGGATCAGGTCGCCGTCCTCGATCGTCGGGATCAGCCCGTTCGGGTTCATCGCCAGGTACTTCGGCTCCTTGACGATGCCGAAGGCGCCGCCGGCGTCGACACGCTCGTACTTCACGCCGATCTCGTCGGCGGCCCACAACACCTTCTGGACGTTCGACGAATTGGGGCGGCCCCAGATCTTGATCACGGCTTCCTCCCTGTCGGGGTATTTCCCACCGGTACACGTTCAGGTCGCTTCGCCGCAAGGCCCCGGCCTTGAGACGATACCCCCGGAATGCTAGGTCTTGAGCGACATCGTCTCGTCACGTGAGCAGGCCATCCTGAGCGCCGGACGCGGAGAAGTGGCGCTTAAAGGGGTATCCGGGACCACATTGGCCAAGAAGCTGTTCGTTCGTACCTATGGCTGCCAGATGAACGTCTACGACTCCGCCCGCATGGCGGATGTCCTGGCGCCGCTTGGCTATGCGCCGGCGGAGACGCCCGAAGCCGCCGACATGGTGATCCTCAACACCTGCCACATCCGCGAGAAGGCCTCCGAGAAGACCTTTTCCGAGCTCGGCCGGCTCAACTTGATCAAGCAGGACAAGCAGGCCGCCGGCGGCGACCTGACGCTGGCCGTCGCCGGCTGCGTCGCCCAGGCCGAAGGCGGCGAGATCCTGCGCCGCGCGCCCTATGTCGACATCGTCGTCGGTCCGCAGAGCTATCACCAGCTGCCCGAACTGGTCGCGCGGGCCGCACGGGCCGGCGGACAGGTGCTGGCGACCGACTTCCCGGCCGAGCCGAAGTTCGACCACCTGCCCGATACCGGCGCGCCTCAGGGACCGATGGCCTTCCTGTCGGTGCAGGAAGGCTGCGACAAGTTCTGCACCTTCTGCGTCGTGCCCTACACGCGCGGCAGCGAGTATTCGCGGCCCGTCTCCGCGATCCTGGCAGAGGCGAGGCGGCTCGCGTCCCAGGGCGCGGTCGAGATCGCGCTGCTCGGCCAGAACGTGAATGCGTTCCATGGCGAAGGCCCCGACGGGAAGACCTGGGGACTCGGCCGACTGCTTCGCGAGATCGCCGGCATCGACGGCGTCGAGCGGCTTCGCTACACGACCTCGCATCCGCGCGACCTCGACGACGAGCTGATCCAGGCGCATCGCGACGAGCCCAAGCTGATGCCGTTCCTGCACCTGCCGGTGCAGTCCGGATCGGACCGGATCCTTGCCGCGATGAACCGCCGGCACACGGCCGCGGACTATCTCCGCCTCGTCGACAGGCTGCGGGCCGCGCGGCCGGACCTGGCGCTGTCGTCCGACTTCATCGTCGGATTTCCCGGCGAGACAGCGGCCGACGTCGAGGCGACGCTCGACCTCGCGGAGAAGGTCGGCTTCGCCCAGGCCTATTCCTTCAAGTACAGCGCGCGTCCCGGCACGCCGGCGGCGCTGATGGACACGCAGGTTCCCGAAGACGAGAAGACCCTGCGCCTCGACCGCCTGCACGAGGTGCTGGAGCGCGATCAGCTCGCTTTCAACCAGCGGACGGTCGGCCGCACCTTCGAGGTTCTGGCCGAGCGCAAGGGCCGCAAGCCCGGCCAGCTGATCGGCCGCACGCCCTACCTGCAGTCGATCCATTTCGAGGCCGCGGAACGGCTGATCGGCCGGATGGTTTCCGTAGAGGTGACCGCCGCCTACGGCGTCAGCCTTTCCGGGCGGGTCGCGGTGGTTGAGGAGGAGGCGGCGTGAGGCGCGAGGAGCAGCCGGTACTGCACGTCAGCTTCGAGGACGCGTCGCTGGTGCCCCTGCTGTTCGGCGAGCACGACCGCAACCTGGCGCGGATCGAACAGAGCTTCGACGTCCGCGTGACCGGTCATTCCAGCCCGCTCGCGATCTCCGGCGCCCAGGCCGAGGCCGCCAAGCAGACCTTCGAGCGCCTCTACGGACGTCTCGTCGCCGACAAGCGCAAGAACGGGCAGCCGTCCGGCCTGACCTCGGCCGACATCGACGCGGCGATCCGCTTCGCCGGATCGAAGGCCGACGAGCCGCCGCGTGGCATCGCGACCTGGCGCCGTCCGATCGAGGCGCGCTCGCCGCGCCAGTCGGCGTATCTCGATGCCCTCGCGGACCACGAGCTGGTGTTCGGCCTCGGCCCCGCCGGCACCGGCAAGACCTATCTCGCGGTCGCCGTCGCCGTCGCGGCGCTGAAGGCCGGCAAGGTCGATCGCATCATCCTGTCGCGGCCGGCGGTCGAGGCCGGTGAACGGCTCGGCTTCCTTCCCGGCGACATGAAGGAAAAGATCGATCCCTACCTGCGCCCGCTCTACGACGCGCTCTACGACATGATGCCGGGCGACCAGGTCGACCGCCGCCTGCAGGCCGGCGAGATCGAGATCGCGCCGCTCGCCTTCATGCGCGGCCGCACGCTGGCGAACTCCTTCATCATCCTGGACGAGGCGCAGAACACCACGCCGACCCAGATGAAGATGTTCCTGACGCGCCTCGGCGAGAACAGCCGCATGGCGGTTACCGGCGACCCCAGCCAGATCGACCTGCCGCTCGGCGCCAAGTCGGGCCTCAACGAGGCCGTCGACATCTTGCGCGACGTCAAGGGCGTCACCATGGTCGAGTTCACGGATGCCGACGTCGTCCGCCATCCGCTGGTGACGCGTATCGTCCGTGCCTACAACGCCCACGATCCCAGGCTGATCGCAGCCAAGACGGATCGGGTCCAGCCATGAGCCCCGGCCGACCTCGTGCCACGGCGACGGTCTCCGTCGCCGAGCTCTCCAGGCAATGGAAGAAGTCGGTTCCCGGCGCCGACAAGCTGGCAAGGCGGGCCGCGAAGGCGGCCCTCGCCGCCGCGCATGAAGGCCCGGCGGAAGTGTCGCTGGCGCTGGCCGACGACGCCCAGGTCCGCGTGCTCAACCGCGACTATCGCGGCAAGGACAAGCCGACCAACGTGCTGTCCTTCGAGTCGGGCGAGCGCCCGTTCCTCGGCGACATCGTGCTCGCGCTCGAGACCGTGCTGGCCGAGGCCGAGGACCAGGGCAAGAAGCCGGCCGATCACCTGACCCATCTCGTCGTCCACGGCGTGCTTCATCTCCTCGGCCACGACCACGAGACGAAGCCCGACGCGAGGAAGATGGAGAAGGTCGAGATCGAGGTACTCGCCGATCTCGGCGTACCCGATCCCTACGAGATCAGGCGATGACCGAGACGTCTGAGTCACGCTTCGCCCGCCTCAAGGCTTGGCTCGGCCGTTCGCGCAAGGAACGCGAGGTCGAGGCGTCCTTCCGCGAGGCGATCGAGGAGCTGATCGAAGAGCGCGAGACCGCCGAGCCGATCGCCGACGACGAGCGCGCGCTGATCGGCAACGTCCTCAAGCTCCGCACGCTCACTGCACGCGACGTGATGGTGCCGCGGTCGGACATCGACGCGCTCGAGATCGACACCTCGGTCCCGGACCTGGTCAAGCACATGACCGCCTCCGGCCATTCGCGCGTACCCGTCTATCGCGGCACGCTCGACGACGTGCTCGGCATGGTCCACATCAAGGACGTGCTGACGGCCGTCGCCGAAGGCCGCCAGGTGACGCTCCGCCGGCTGCTGCGCAAGGTGATGTTCGTCTCGCCGGCGATGCGCACGATGGACATGATGATCGAGATGCGGGCGGCGAAGACCCACATGGCACTGGTCGTCGACGAGTTCGGCGGCGTCGACGGGCTCGTCACCATCGAGGACCTGATCGAGCAGATCGTCGGCGAGATCGACGACGAGCACGACGAAACCGAGGCGCCGAAGCTGGAGCGCCGTCCCGACGGCTCGCTCGCGGCCGACGCCCGCGCCTCCATCGAGGAGTTCGAGAAGGAGACCGGGACCATCCTCTCCGACGAGGAACGCCAGAACACCGACACGCTGGCGGGGCTCGTAACCTGGCTTGCCGGCCATCTCCCGGTGCGCGGCGAGGTGATCCGCCATCCCTCGGGGCTGGAGTTCGAGGTGGTCGAGGCCGACGCCCGCCGCGTGAAGCGCCTGCGCGTGCTCAACGCACCCGTCGCCAACGTTTCCGCGAAGTAGCCAGCCGACAACGCATGCGACACGAGGCAGACAGCCGGGGCCGCAGATGGGGCGGGCGCCTTCTCTCGGCGCTGCTCGGCGTGGTCGCCACGGCCGCCTTCCCGCCCGTCGACTTTCCGCCGGCGCTTCTGGTCGCCTTCTCCGGTCTTCTGTGGCTCAGCCGCGACGCCCGGCCCGGGCACGCCTTCGTGCTCGGCTGGTGGTTCGGGCTCGGCCATTTCACCAGCGGCCTCTACTGGATCGCCAACGCCTTCACGATCGACGGCGACCGTTTCGTCTGGTTCATCCCGTTTGCCTCGCTCGGCCTTCCGTCGATCCTCGCGATCTATTCGGGACTGGCGCTCGCGACGACGCAGGTCCTCAGGCTCGAAGGCGTCGGACGCGTGCTCGCCTTTGCCGTGGTCTGGACGGCGATCGAGTGGCTGCGCGGCCATCTCTTCACCGGCTTTCCCTGGAACCTCGCCGCCTCGACCTGGGTCGGCGTGCCCGAGATGCTGCAGTCGCTGTCGGTGCTCGGCGCCTGGGGTCTCACCCTGCTGACCGTGCTGGTCGCCTCACTGCCCGCATCATTCGGCCATCGCTTCTCCCGGCGCGCGGCTCTTGCCGGCGTCCTGCTTCTTGCGGCCGGCTTCGGCTACGGACATCAGCGCCTTGCCCAGGCGGGCGATGAAACGGTTCCCGGCGTTCGCCTTCGGCTCGTGCAGGCGAGCATCCCGCAGAGCCTCAAATGGGAGATCGACCAGCGCGTCGCGACGCTGGTGAAGCACCTGACCATGACGCGCTCGCCGGCCGACGTCGCACCGACGCTGGTGGTCTGGCCGGAGACGGCGATACCGTTCCTGGTCGAGCGCGAGCCCGAGGTGCTGAAGGCGATCGCGTCGGTGGCGCCCGACGGCGGCGCGGTCGTCACGGGCACGATCCGCCTTCAGGGCGCGGGCGAGCGCCCGCCCTTCACCAACGGCCTCGTCGCCGTCGATCGCGAGGGGCGCGTCACCGCCACTTACGACAAGGCGCATCTGGTGCCGTTCGGCGAGTACACACCGCTCCGCTGGCTGCTCGGGTGGGTCCCGCGGCTGCCGGGAGAAAGCATGGTGCCGGGCCCGGGTCTGATGAGTATCCGCTTACCCGGCACGCCGTCCGCAGGGGCCCTGATCTGCTACGAGGTGATCTTTCCGGGAGCCGTGAGCGACCGCGACGATCGGCCGCAATGGCTGCTCAACCTGACCAACGACGCCTGGTACGGGCGCTCCGCCGGCCCCTACCAGCACTTCGCGGCGGCCCGCATGCGGGCGGTCGAGGAGGGTTTGCCCCTCGTGCGCTCGGCCCAGAACGGCATTTCCGGCATCATCGATTCCTATGGGAGAGTGACAAAATCCCTGGACCTCGACGCGGTCGGCATCGTCGACGGAGACTTGCCGGTAGCATTACCCAGTACGTTTTACACGCAGTGGCGCGATACAACCGCAGCAATACTCTCATTGATATTCGTCATTCTCGCATTCCGGCTGAATAGTCCACGGAAGTCTCACAGCAATTGACCCCCGCGTCGAATCGCGACTACTTCTCTTTCCGATCGTCAATTCAAGGAAGCGAGGAACCGAGCGATGGCGCGTACCGGCCGTCCGCGTGGGCGTCCGCCACGGGCGGGTAGCGATGGGAAGGGACATCCGATCGATATCCATGTGGGCCACCGCGTTCGTCTCCGGCGAACCCTTCTCGGCTGGAGCCAGGAGAAGCTGGCCCAGGCGCTCGGCCTCACCTTCCAGCAGGTGCAGAAGTACGAGCGCGGCGCCAACCGGATCGGCGCCAGCCGCCTTTTCGACCTGAGCCGCGTGCTCGACGTCCCCGTCTCCTTCTTCTTCGACGACATGCCGGGCGATGCAGGGGCCAAGACGCCCGGCGCCGCGGAGGCGCCGAGCGAGTACGAGGCCGACCCGATGGCCAAGCGCGAGACCCGAGGGCTCGTCGACGCGTATTGGGAGATCAGCGAGCCCGACCTTCGCCGAAGGGTGTTCGAGCTGACCAAGGCGCTCGCGCGCGGCGAGTAGGAAAAGCCGCATTTTCCCTTGACCGGCAAGGTCAAACGCCGCAAACAGTCGCCCCGACCCGGCGGCGAAAACGCCGCTTATTTCAGGCTTTCCAGGCAAGTAGTGAGGGGGCGCCCGTGGCTCAGGCCGACTACGTCTTCACCAGCGAATCCGTGGCCGAAGGCCATCCGGACAAGGTCTGCGACCGGATCTCGGACGCGATCGTCGACGCCTTCCTCGCCGCCGATCCCTATTCGCGCCTGGGCTGCGAGACGCTGGTCACCACCAACCGCATCGTGATCGCCGGCGAAGTGCGCGGCCCCCGCTCACTGGTCGACAAGTCGGGCAAGGTCAACGCACCGAAGATCGAGGCGATCGCCCGCAAGGTGGTGAAGGACATCGGCTACGAGCAGAAGGGCTTTCACTGGAAGAAGGCGAAGGTCGGCGTCCACCTGCACGGCCAGTCCGTCGACATCGCCCGCGGCGTCGACGCCAAGGGCAATAAGGACGAAGGCGCCGGCGACCAGGGCATCATGTTCGGCTATGCCTGCGACGAGACGCCGGAGCTGATGCCGGCGCCGATCCAGTATTCGCACAACATCCTGCGCGCCATGTCGGAAGCCCGCCACAAGGGCAAGGCGCCGATGCTCGGTCCCGATGCGAAGAGCCAGGTCTCGCTCCGCTACGTCAACGGCAAGCCGGTCGGCTGCACCGCCGTCGTGGTCTCGACCCAGCACTCGGAGAAGGTCGACGTCGACGAGGTCCGCGAGATCGTGCGGCCCTACGTCCAGAACGTGATGCCTGCCGGCTGGATGCCGCCGGAGGAGCATTTCTACGTCAACCCGACCGGCCGCTTCGTCATCGGCGGCCCGGACGGCGACGCCGGCCTCACCGGCCGCAAGATCATCGTCGACACTTACGGCGGTGCCGCTCCCCACGGCGGCGGCGCCTTCTCGGGCAAGGACCCGACCAAGGTGGACCGCTCGGCCGCCTATGCCGCCCGCTACCTCGCGAAGAACGTCGTCGCTGCCGGCATCGCGCCGAAATGCACGATCCAGCTCTCCTACGCGATCGGCGTGTCGCACCCGATCTCGGTCTACGTGAACACCCACGGCACCGGCCAGGTCGACGAGAACAAGCTCTCGAAGGTCCTGCAGGAACTGGTCGGGCTCTCGCCCCGCGCCATCCGCGAGTACCTCGGCCTCAACAAGCCGATCTACCATCGCACCTCGGCCTACGGCCATTTCGGGCGCAAGCCCGAGAAGGACGGCGGCTTCTCGTGGGAGAAGGTCGATCTGGTGAACAAGCTCAAGAAGGCCTTTGGCGCCTGAGCTTCGACGTTTCCACGGCCGGCGCCTCGCGCGGCCGCTTACCCAGCGCCGCAAGGAGCTGATCGAACACCTGCTGCCGCGCATCCGGATTTCGATTCCGGAGGTCGGCGCAGTCGATCCTCGTGCCGCGTTCGATCCTCCGCGCGAACAGGTCTGGCTCGAGATCGGCTTCGGTGGCGGCGAGCATCTCGCCTGGCAGGCCGAGCGTCATCCGGAGATCGGCTTCATCGGCTGCGAGCCGTTCCTCAATGGCCTTGCCTCCCTGCTGACCGCGATCGACGAGAAGCGTCTCGCGAATGTCCGGCTGCATCCCGACGATGCGCGACTGCTGCTCGCCCGCCTCGCGTCCAAGTCCATCGACCGCTGCTTCATCCTGTTTCCCGACCCGTGGCCGAAGGCGCGGCACAAGAAGCGGCGCATCGTCTCGACCGAGACGCTCGATTGGCTGGCCGAAGCGATGGTCGATGATGCCGAGCTCCGGCTCGCCTCCGACGACGCCGACTATGTCGAGCACATGCTCGAGGTGGCGACGGCGCATCCCGCTTTCGCGCCCAAGCGTATCGGCGATGAGAGTGCGGCTCGTCCGGACGACTGGCCGCCGACACGCTACGAAGAGAAGGCGCGCGCCAAGGGATCTGCCTGCCGGTTCCTGATCTTCAGACGCTTGCCGCGAAATTGACATCGGCCGGCGATCACCGGCCGATCACGGATATGTCGCGCCCCTACGGCTGACTCACTCTTCTCCTGCGCCCACATTTTCGGGAGCGAGAAGAGGAGACACCTCGATGGCCCATTCAATGATGCATACCATCGGCTCGGCGGTGAGCCGCTTCTTCGAACGCAAGCGTATTGAGAAGACCCGGACCGAGCTGCTGACGCTCGACGATCACGCTCTCGCCGACATCGGGCTCACGAGAAGCGATCTGGAGGCGCGCGAAGATCCCATGTTGGCGCACGACACCACCGATCCGCGAACGCCGGTCGAGCGAACCCACTAGCCACGCTCGTCCTTCGAACCGACGCGCCGCCCTGGGGTGGCGCGTTTGTTTTGGGCGCAGGAGTCGCGACATGTCGGCGTGTCATCGACAAGACAGCGTCATCGAGACGCCGATCTCATCGCCTCCAACCGAAGGACGACGTCCCATGCTCTCCTCCCGTCATCGTATTCTCGCCGGTGCGCTCGCGCTCGGCCTTCTCGGTGCCGCGGCGCCTGCGGTCTTCGCGCAGCCTGCGAACCCGCCCGGCGCGTCACGCAGCTTCAATCGCCACATGGACGGCCGCATCGCCTTCCTCAAGGCGGAGCTCAAGATCACGCCGGCGCAGCAGGCGGCCTTCGACAACTACGTGAAGGTCATGAAGCAGAACGCCGACGAGATGAGCGCTGCGATGCAGAAGCGTCGTGCGGCGCGCACCGCGAGCGGCGACCAGAAGCCGAAGCCGCCGACCGCGATCGAGCAGATGGAGCGCCGTACGGAAGCGGCGAAGCTCGCGGTCGCTCAGAGCCAGCGCTCCCTCGACGCCTTCAAGCCGCTCTACGCCCAGCTCTCCGACGAGCAGAAGCAGGTCGCCGACGAGCTGATCGGACGCGGCGGACGCGGCGGCCACAACGGCCCGGCCCATCGCCGCACCTAGATCGTCGCCTCCTGAAAATGAAAGGGCCCGGTGGAACCCGGGCCCCTTCTTTCACTCCATCGCAGTGCGACGTGAAGACGTGTTGAACGCGCGATCAGGCGCTGGCCGCGCGCGCCGGCGACAGGGTCGCCGCCTCCTTGATCGCCGCGCGGGCATCCGCCTCGAGTTCGGCGGCATTCTTAAGCACCATGAAGCCCCAGCGGGTGGAGAGACCGGGCCACTCGATCGCCGTGCCGCCGATGGCGGTGGGGTAGCCGTAGTCGCGATGCTTGCCGCGACCTACGAGGTCCTCGTCCATGATCGACCACACCTGCCGGGCACCGAGCCAGCACGCATAGAAGCGATCGGCCTCGGAAAGAAGGCGTACCAGCCTGAGGCCTCCCGTGCGCGCGCCGCGCCAGGTCGGCGCGATCCACATACCGCCATCGTGTGCGACGAGACCGGTCAGCGTCGCCGCTTCCTCGGGCATGGCGCACCGAGCGGACGCCTGCATCTCGGGTCGGGAGGAGAACGCACGCCCCGACTCGATCTCGCGCCGCCCGTCGGTGCCACGCCAATCGTAGAGCCTGACGCACGAGGTGCCGACGACCTGCTCGCCTTCTAGCGCCGCGAACCAGCGGGCGTCATGGGGGATCTGGCCGTTGCGTACGTCGTACATGGGCGCCGTCTTGGCGCCGCTGCCGGCATTCGCGATGTGGATGCGGCGCAGCTCCCAGAAGTCATCGCGCACCTGCAGGTCGAGGCCGAGGGCGCGGACCCGAACGGCACAGCACGAAAGGGCATCGGCGAACAGCTGGCGCGCGACGACCAGATCAGCGAGGGCCACCATGTGAGGTAATTAGTGGCTCGCTTACCACAATGACAAGTGTTGTTTTTGCGCGGTTCTCGAAGGGGAGCAGGAGGCGCAAAAAGGCGGGCTCGTTGGGCAGGAGGCCGTGCCCCTCCCCGATCCTCACCTCCTGAAGGAGCGGTTGCCCGCGATCGGCGGCCATTCGATAGGCTTCGGCGCAACTCGTCAGGTAGGGGTTGTTGCCCCAGTCCGCCGTGGTCGATCCGACAAGCCTGAGACCCCCGGTGTTGTTGAAGTGCAGGGTCCGGCCGATGTGCCGACAGGTGAAGGCGGTCGCGGTCCGCGATCTGCTCATCAGCCCGACGCGTCCGGACGCGTCACCCGCGGCGAGCTTCGTTGCCTGACCGAGCTCTAGCCTGGGCGAGGCTTCCCAGCGGGCGAGCCAACGCGACATCGCAGTGCCGAGCGTCGGCGGATGTTCGGCAAGATCGAGATCGAGGATCTCGAGCTCGGACCGGGAAGGCGCGGCGACCGCCACTTGATCGAGCGCCATCCAGGTTCGACGGGTCTCCTCCTCATGGCGCCGGAGGAGACTGACAAGGCCGCCGGTGACTAGATTGGCGTTGGAAATGCCCAAGGCATTCGTGACGAATGCCAGTCCGACGCGCTCGAACAGCATGCAGAACTCTGCGAAGTCGGGATATCCGTCGAGGATCAGCTCGGCCCGGTAGCGGCTGACCCCAAGGAGCTGCATCGTTTGCGGCACGTCGTAGCGCAGCCTCATGAAATCTCGGATCCGCTCCGCGACCGACACAGGCACACTCGGGCCGGACCACCGACGCTTCGCCGATTCAACCGCAGATGGACTCGGCATGCTGCTCACACGAAAAATCTTCCAATTCTTTTCCTAGATCGCGAGAATTTTTTTGTCAATCATAGGGCGCAACGCACTCCACCTCGCAACCAGAGCGCAAGAGCCGTCTTCCAGCAAAATGGGATTGGGATCGACTGGTGCCCGCTCCCGGACTTGAACCGGGACGGCCTTGCGGCCTACGGATTTTAAGTCCGTTGCGTCTACCGTTCCGCCAAGCGGGCGCCGGCGGCGAAGCTATAGGGTGAGGCCGGCGATGTCACGGCAGCGGGCGGTCCGCCGCCTTCCTATATTCATCCGATGAAGCGATCGAAGGCCGCGATCGGCGATCTGTTCGCCGCGTCCGAACCGCGGCGCGAGCGGGAAGAGATCGCGGAAGGCGCCTGGCTGCTGCCGGGGTTGGCGCTCGATGTCGCGGACGACCTGCTGTCGGCGATCGAACGCATCGCCGGGGCTGCGCCGTTCCGGAACATGGTCACGCCGGGCGGCTTCCGCATGTCGGTCGCCATGACCAATTGCGGCGAGGCCGGGTGGGTTACGGACCGGAAGGGCTACCGCTACCAGTCGACCGATCCGGAGACCGGCCGGGCGTGGCCGCCGATCCCCGACGCCTTCCTCGATCTCGCCCGGCGCGCGTCGACGGCGGCGGGCTTCGAGGGTTTCCGCCCGGATGCCTGCCTGGTCAATCGCTATGAGCCTGGAACGCGATTGACGCTGCATCAGGATCGAAACGAGCGAGACTTCGAAGCGCCGATCGTTTCGGTCTCGCTCGGCATACCCGCGACGTTCCTTTTCGGAGGCAACGAGCGCCACGATCGACCGAAGCGCGTGCCGCTGGCGCATGGCGACGTCGTCGCCTGGGGCGGGCCCGCGCGGCTCGCCTTTCACGGCGTCGCCGAGCTGGACGAGGCGGCCCACCCGGCGACCGGGCGACTCCGCTACAACCTCACGCTCCGGAAGGCGCTCTAGCGGCGGCGGCGCAGCCGACAGCAGTTACGAAATGAACGGAGCCGGGATCGGCGGCTGGCCGATCGCGGCGCGCAGGACCGACCAGTGCTGGGTCTCCGCCCCCATGATCGAGGCGGCGGCCTTGGCGAGGTCGCGGTTCTGGAACACCGGAACAGTCGAGAGATAAGCGCTGGCCGCGCCCTTCTCCAGTTCGGCGGCGAAGGCCAGCACGGCCGCCTGGTCGGTGAGCTTCTCGGTGCGGAAGCCGTAGTCCTTCACCTCCTTCGCCTCGGCCGGGCGGCCGCCGAGGCCGCGGATCGTGCGGTCGAGGAGCTTCGCGTGCTCGCGATGGTCGTTCTGGAAGGCGACGGCGACCTGCAGCACCGAGGGGGTCAGCAGCCTGGATTCGGCACCGAGCTGGTAGGCGGCGATCGCCTCGTATTCGAGGCCGAGCGCGACGTTCAGCAGATCGACGTCGGACTGACGCGGCGCCGGCGCGCTCGCGGTCTTCTCGCCCGCGGACGAGCACCCCACCAGCATCGCAAAGGCAGCGACCGAAAGCGTCGCACGCCGGGTGGTTGTCAAAGCCATCGCGTTCCTCCGACCCAGGAAGTTCGACCTTCTACGCCGCCTGTTCCTCACGCGGATCACCGCCGAGGTTCCGAATCATCGCCTTCAGCTCCTCGGTGACGGCGGCCAGCCGCGCCGCGTCGATGCCGCGCGAGACCAGGCTGACGCCGAATCCGCCGGCCCGGAAATAGGGATAGCTGCCGATCTCGATGTCCGGGAAACGCTCCTGGATCGCGGTCAGATCCTTGGCGATCGTGCCTTCGCCGAGCGCGCAGGTGACCGAGCGGCTCAATACCGGCTGGCCGTGGCGGAGCCTGCCCTTGATGCCGTCGAACATCGCGCGCATCACCAGGGGCACGCCGGCGAGCACGAACACGTTGTCCATGCGGAAGCCCGGCGCCCGGCTGACCGGGTTCTCGACCAGGGTCGCCCCCTCCGGCACGTGCGCCATGCGGAGCCGCGCCTCGTTGAGGGCCCCCTTCGGGTAATGCGCCTCCAGCACGCGCACCGCCTCCGGGTCGAGACGCAGCTTCACGCCGAAGGCCTTGGCGACGCACTCCGAGGTGATGTCGTCATGGGTCGGCCCGATGCCACCCGTGGTGAAGACATAGGTGTATCGGGCGCGCAGCTCGTTGACGGTGGCGATGATCTGCGCCTCGTCGTCACGGATGACGCGAGCTTCGGCCAGCTTGATGCCGATCTCGCCGAGGCCGGTCGCGAGGTAGGCGAGGTTTGCGTCCTGGGTGCGGCCGGAAAGGATCTCGTTGCCGATGACGAGGACCGCAGCGGTGATGGTCGGGGTTGTCATGTGTAGAACGATCTTAGCCGAGCCCGAGGTCTTGAACACCTGCCGCCCTTGAACGCCCGCGTCGCCGCCCCTAGCTTCCGCGGCCCATGCGTTTCGAACCGCCGCTGATCCGAGGCACCCTCACCCGCCGCTACAAGCGTTTTCTCGCCGACGTCGAGATCGACGGTCGGGTCGAGACCGTTCACTGCCCGAACCCGGGGGCGATGCTGGGCCTCACCCAGCCCGGCTCCGAGGTCTGGGTCAGCCGCTCGCCCAACCCGTCGCGGAAACTGCCGCTGACCCTCGAGCTGGTCCAGGCCGGCGGCTGCCTAGTCGGGGTCAACACCGGACATCCGAACGGCCTGGTCGAGGAAGCCCTCAAGGCCAGCACCGTCCCGGAACTCGCCGGCTACGAGACGATCCGGCGAGAAGTCCGCTACGGAAGATCGAGCCGGATCGACCTGTTGCTGGAAAGCCCGGGCCGGCCCGCCTGTTACATCGAGGTCAAGAACGTGCATCTGAGGCGAACCGACGGGCCCAACCCCGGCGCCGCCGAGTTCCCTGACTCGGTGACGGCCCGCGGCACCAAGCACCTGGGAGAACTGGCCGAAATGGTCCGGGCGGGAGGCCGGGCGGTCATGGTCTATGTGGTCCAAAGAGGGGATTGCGATCGTTTCGCCCTTGCCCGGGACATCGATCCTGCCTACGTCCAGGCGATGACCCTGGCCAGATCGGCCGGAGTCGAGGCGCTGTGCTATACTTGCGCCGTCACCACGGACGGAATCTCGCTGGCGGCCCCCTTGCCGCTCGCGATCGATGGGAAGAACTGAGAGTTGATGTACCAGCAGCAGGTCGAGCGCACGCGGCGGCGCGACGAGGATAGCGCCCGAATCCACGGGCCGGAGGAGTTCGAAGGCATGCGGCGCGCCGGCCGGCTGGCAGCCGAGACGCTCGACTTCATCACGCCTCATGTCCGCCCGGGCATCTCGACCGGCGAGCTGGATCGGCTCTGCCACTCCTTCATCCTCGATCACGGCGCGACGCCGGCCCCACTGGGATACAAGGGCTTCCCCAAGTCGATTTGCACCTCGGTCAACCACGTCGTCTGCCACGGCATCCCCGACGACAAGAAGACCCTGATCGAAGGCGACGCGCTCAACATCGACGTCACCGTGATCCTCGACGGCTGGCACGGCGACACCTCGCGCATGTTCCCGGTCGGCCAGGTCGGCGTGAAGGCGAAGAAGCTGATCGAGGTGACGTACGAAGCGATGATGCGCGGCATCGCCGCGGTGAAACCAGGCGCCACGCTCGGCGACATCGGGCATGCGATCCAGAGCTACGCCGAGGCCAGCCGGTTCTCGGTGGTGCGCGATTTCTGCGGCCACGGGCTCGGGCGCATCTTCCACGAGGCGCCGAGCGTGCTGCACTACGGCCGCGCCGGTGACGGCATGGTGCTCAGGGAAGGCATGTTCTTCACCATCGAGCCGATGATCAACGCCGGCCGCTACGAGGTGAAGGTGCTGGCCGACGGCTGGACCGCGGTCACCCGCGACAAGAGCCTTTCGGCCCAGTTCGAGCATTCGGTCGGCGTGACCAAGGACGGCGTCGAGATCTTCACGACCTCGCCCGAGGGCCTGCACCAGCCGCCCTATGACCGAGCCGTCTGATACGGCCGAAGCCCGCGAGGCGACGCCTCACTATCACGGCCATCGACAACGCCTGCGCGAGCGCCTGCTCGCCGTCGGCGGCGAGCAGATGCCGGACTACGAACTGCTCGAACTCGTGCTCACGCTCGCAATCCCGCGCCGCGACGTGAAACCTCTGGCGAAATCCCTGATCGACCACTTCGGCGGCTTCGCCGGCGTCATCGCTGCCGACCGGGCGGCGCTCGAGAACGTCAAGGGCATGGGGGAAGGCGCGGTCGCGGCCCTCAAGGTGATCGAAGCCGCCGCGATCCGGCTCGCGCGCGAGGAGATTTCCGACAAGCCGCTGATCGGCTCCTGGAACCGGTTGCTCGACTATTGCCGTACCAGCATGGCGCGGGCCCAGACCGAGCAGTTCCGCGTGCTGTTCCTCGACCGCAAGAACCGCCTGATCAAGGACGAGGTGCAGCAGACCGGCACCGTCGACCACACCCCGGTCTATCCGCGCGAGATCATGAAGCGTGCGCTCGAGCTCGGCGCCAGCGCATTGATCCTCGTGCACAACCATCCCTCGGGCGATCCGACGCCGAGCCGCGCCGACATCGAGATCACCAAGGACGTGCAGAAGGCGGCGCAGGCGCTCGGCGTCCAGGTCCATGATCACCTGATCATCGGCCGCTCCGGCCATACCAGCTTCAAGAGCCAGGGCCTCTTGTGAGCCGCCGTCGGTTCCGCATGATCGTGCCGAATCGCCAGGGGTGACGCGGCGAAAATCTCGGGCCGTGTCGAGGTCCGCTGCGCGAGCGGGGCGGAGACCTACCTGGCGCTCTCCGGCGCTTCGTCGACTCTCTCTCGGGCGAGCTTGGCGCGACGTGGAAGACGCCGTCCGCGGCTGCGATATTGAACTCGTCCTCGCCCCTTTTCGAGTTCTAGTCTCCGGCTCCAGGCTCTCGCCGGCCGGAACCGCGGCCGCGGCGCTCCGTTAATTCACCTTTGCGAAGATTCGAGAGGGAACCATGCGTCTCGTCCCACATCTCTGGTATTCGGCCGAGGCCGAAGAAGCGGCGAAGTTCTACGTGTCGATCCTGCCCAACTCGCGCATCGAAAGCGTGACGACGATGCCGGCCGACACGCCGAGCGGCCCGGAGGGCTCGGTCAGGATCGTCGAGTTCACGCTGATCGGCCAGCCGATCGTCGCGTTCAGTGCCGGACCGCTCGATTCCTTCAACCACGCCATCTCGCTCATGGTTGAATGCGAGAACCAGGCCGAGATCGATGCCCTCTGGGAAGCGCTCGGCAAGGGCGGCACGGTCGAGCAATGCGGCTGGCTTCGCGACCGCTACGGCCTCTGCTGGCAGATCGCGCCGAAGGCGCTCGGCGAGATGATGAAGGACAAGGATCGCGCCAAAGCAGGACGCGTCGCCCAGGCGATGATGAAGATGGTCAAGCTCGACGTGGCCGAGCTGAAGAAGGCGTACAACGGCGGCTGACGGACCCATACGACGGCTGACGTTGGGCGCGGCGGGGATTATGGTCTCCGTCGCGCATGCTCCTGCTCAAGCTCGCCCTCTCGCCGACGCTGATCCTCATCGCGAGCCTGGCAGCGCGCCGCTGGGGCGTGCTGGTCGCCGGGTGGATCGCAGGCTTCCCGCTGACTTCCGGTCCGGTCTCCATCTTCCTTGCCGTCGAGCAGAGCCCGGCCTTCGCACGGACCGCGGCGGAGGCGACGCTGGTCGGGGTGATCGCGATGACCGCCTTCTGCCTCGCCTACGCCACGCTGGCTCCGCGCCGTGGTATCGCCCTGTCGTTGACGGCCGCCACTGTCACCCTGCTCCTCGTGACCGCGACGCTGCTGGCGCTCGCCCCCTCGCTGCCCATGACCCTCGCCCTTCTGCTGGCGACGACGATGGGCTCGCTTGCCGCAATCCCGAGGAAGCCGCTCGATGCTCCCTCGGGCGATCCGCCCTGGTGGGACATTCCGGCGCGCATGACGGTCGCGGTCGGCCTCGTCGTCGGCCTCACCGAATTCGCCGGCCTGCTGGGCCCGGAGCTTTCCGGCCTGATCTCGCCGATCCCGATCTTCGCCTCGGTGCTCGCGGTCTTCACCCATCGCCACGACGGCGGCGACGCTGCCGCCGAGCTTCTTCGCGGCGTGATCCTCGGCAGCTTCTCCTTCTCGGCTTTCTTCCTGGTGGTCGTGCTGGGCCTCGAGCGCTACGGCCTGATCGAGGCCTACGCCTTGGCGACCTTCACCTCCATGGTCGTGAACGGCACGACGCTCGCCCTTTCGCGGCGACGGACATAGGCCGCGGCGGGCGCGTCGGTCTCGCCTGGGACTTGCCCTCGGGCGGCTTTCGCGCCAAACAAGCCCATCCCATTCCTGTTTCTCGAATGCCGTGCCGCATCTCATCATCTTCATCGGCCTCTGCCTTCTCGGCCTGCTGGTGAGCTGTGCCCTCTAGAGCCCTGCTCGCGCTCCTGGCGCTCCTGGGCATCGCGGCTTGTCAGCCTCTGCCCCGGCCGTTCGAGGACCAGGCCAAGGAAGCCAACGATCTGTTGACGCTCGCCAACCGCGGCGGGGTCGTGGTGATGCCGGTCGAGGGTGCGCCCGATCCGTCCGCCTTCGCCGAAGCGGTCGCCGATGAGCTCCGGCGCCTGGACGTCGCCGCGACCACGCGGACCGGTGGCAGTAGCAACCTGCGCCTGAGCGGGCGGGCCCAGGTCGTCGGCAGCGCGGATGGCGGCCGCGACGAGCTGTCTCTCAGCTGGAGCCTGACGCGCACCAACGGCGCCTTGGTGGGCGGCGCTCCCGCAAGCTGGCGGGTCCCGAGCGAGGGCTGGGCGAGCGCCGCGCCCGAGACGATGCGCGCCGTGGCGGCTCTCGCCGCGCCGGAACTCATCGACCTGATCGAAGGCGGCCGGCCGGTGGCCCAGCGCGGGCCATCCCTCGTCGTCTGGGCGGTCGACGGAGCTCCGGGAGACGGCGCCGTCTCTCTCAAGGCGGCGCTCGAACGATCGCTGAAACGTGCCGGCTATCGCGTGCTGTCCGACCTCGCCGAGGACTCGCTCGTCGTCTCCGGTGCGATCCGCATCCAGCCAGCCGGCGCCGGGCGGCAGCGCGTCAACATCCTCTGGGCGGTCCTCGGCAGCGACGGCGCCGAGCTCGCACAGATCGAGCAGGAGAACGTGGTCGCCGCCGGCCTCCTCGACGGCCCGTGGGGAGAGGTCGCCCGCCAGATCGCGGGCGCCGCGATCGACGGCATCACCGAGGTCATCGACCAGGTGCGGAAAGAAAAGGCGAGCTGAGGCGTGCGGGAGACGGTTCTCTCGGCGACGATCCTCGCGATCGCGTTGACCGGGGATGCCCTGCTCTACGTCGTGCTGCCGGCCCACGCCGCCGACTTCGGCGTCGATCTCGCGCTGGTCGGCGTCCTGCTCTCGGCCAACCGGATCATCCGCATCTTCGGCTACGGCGCCGTGGTCGCGATCGGCGAGCGGCTCGGCACCCGGCGGCTCAGCCTTCTGGCGGCCTCCGCCGCGGCGGCAACCACCTTCACCTATGGCTTCGGCTCCGGCTTCGCCCAGCTTCTCGCCGGACGTCTCGGCTGGGGCCTTGCCTTCGCCGCCCTCAACCTCACCTCGCTGGTCTATGCCGCGTCGGTCAAGGAAGCGCCGGTCCGGAGCGTCGGCCTTGCCAGCGCCATCCGCCAATCGGGGCCGACATTGGCGATGGCGGGCGGCGCCGCCCTTGTCCCATTCATCGGCCCCCAGGGCATCTTCGTCCTGCTGGGCGCCGTGACCCTGCTCGCCGTTCCCCTGGCGGCGATGCTGCCGCCGGTCGAGCGTCGCGCCCCGCGCCAGTCCCGCGCGCTGTTCCCGAAGCCCAGTCGCCTCGACGTCATGTATTTCGTCATGACGCTGTCGGTCGACGGCATCTTCACGATCACCATCACGCTGCTGCTCAAGGATCTGGTGTCGGTCGAGTCCGCGGTGCTGTCGGCCGGCTTGGTGCTGGCGCTCAAGGGATTGGTCCAAGTGGTGTTGTCGCCGGTCGGCGGCGCCCTCGGCGAGCGCTTCGGTGCCCAGCGGCTGATGACCCTCATGCAGGCGATCATGGTCGTCGGCCTCGCCCTGGTCGCGGTATCGGCCGAACGCTGGCCGCTCCTGCTGCTTCTCAGCATGGCCGCCGTCGCGATGTCGCGGGCGGTGCTGCAGGTTCTGATCCTGGCGGTCGCCGCGCAACGCCACCCCGACGACGCGATGCGCAGCTTTTCCACCCTGGCGACCTGGGGCGACATCGGCTCGGCGGTCGGCCCGCTTCTGGCCGGATTCCTCTTCGTTAACGTCTCCCCCCTGGGCCTGTACCTCGGGATGGCGACGGCGATCGCCCTGTCCGCCCTATTCGACCGGGTGCGGCCTCAGAATGATTGACGCCGCTGGCACGGTCCAAGAGACTGCGCCATTCGCACCGGGCCACGGTTAGGTTGTGGGGGAATGGGCGGTTTTCTAGGTTTATTTGAATGACTTCCAATCGGCAGCCGCTATCGCCGGTGCTCGATCAGATTCTCAATGGAGGCACGGGAGTCTCGCTCAATCTGCCGGGCATCCGAAGGAAGGTTCTCGACGAGGAGCGGATGTTCCTCACAGAGGGGCTGAACAACGCCTTCATATTCAAATTCCCCCGTTTCGGCGAGACCAAGGAAGAGCCCCAGGACCTCGATTCCATCCAGTCGAAGAAGCAGCCGCGTCCGATCGAGACCGGGCTGTTCGTCCCCTATGACGTCAAGGATCCGGTGCGCGGCGGCTACGCGATCTATCTGCGCCAGGCGAACTACGCCAACCTGCTGCGCGACCTGATGGGCGTCGACGTCGAGAACACCAAGCAGTTCGCGACCGACGTCGACATCCTGAACATGATCGACGAGCTGCCGTCGCTGGACCCGTTCCTCTTGAAGGAGTCCTTCAGCCTCGCCGGCATCAAGGTCAGCCCGCGCTACTTCGAGATCACGCCGAAGGAAGAGCGCGAGATCCGCGACCTGATCCAGGACAAGATCCTGCCGATCGTCGGCACCGCGCTCGGCGTCCGCTCGCGCCTCGACCTGATCAACAAGTCGAAGGGATTTCTCGAGGCGATCTGGGATCCGTCGCTGCCCGAGGCGTCGCTGTTCGTCTCGGCCTTCGGCATCTCGACGGGCGACGCCGCCAGCGTCTTCGGCGCCTGGAAAGGCGTCACCTACTACCAGTACGCCTTCCAGCGCTACCGCGAGCGTCTGGCGATGGTGTTCTCATGGATGGGATCGGAGATGTCGGTCCCGGTCGACCTGCAGCAGAACCGCGCCTATGCCGAGCAGCAGCGGATGTACAAGCACTCGGTGATCAAGCGGATGAAGGACATGGTGCGCGAGCTCGGCCAGATCTTCCGCGAGTACGAGAGCTGCTATTCGGAGTTCCTGGACCGCGCCAACCCGAAGCCGTTCCGCGAGTTCCTACTGAGCGCCAGCAAGATCTACTGGCTGCTCGGATACTGCACGACCGCGATCGCGCACATCTGCACGTGCTTCCGCTCGACCGTCCTCGCGCGCCAGAGCCGGCGGCTTTCCTTCGACCAGACCAACCAGCTGCTGTCGAGGCTCGACCTCGCGGTGAACCGCCACCGCGACCGCGACTCGACGATCGCCTAGGTCACCGGCGTCCGCCCGCTCTCCGCCGTCAGGCGGAGAGACGGCCGTGACACTGCTTGAACTTCTTGCCGGAACCGCAGGGGCAGAGGGCGTTGCGCGAGACCTTGCCCCAGGTGGCCGGATCGTTCGGGTCGATCGCGGCCGCGCCGGGATCGCCTCCCTGGACCGCCTCGCCGTCCGGCCCGACCAGCACGCTGCGGCGGCGGAGCGCTCGGCTCGGCAGCTCGTAGTCGGCAGGCTCCTCGGCGCGGATCGCGACATGCGCCAGGGTCTTGATCACCGTCTCGCGCAGCTTCGAGAGCATCTCCTCGAACAGCACGAAGGCTTCCGACTTGTACTCGTTCAGCGGATCTCGCTGGGCATAGGCGCGAAGCGAGATTCCCTGACGGAGATGGTCGAGCGTGTACAGGTGCTCCTTCCACGAGAAGTCGAGGATCTGCAGCAGCACGCTGCGCTCGACCGAGCGCATGACCTCCGGCCCGTAGTTGGCCGCCTTCTCCGCCATCTTGCGCCGGGCCGCGTCCTCGATCCGCGCGCGGATCTCGTCGTCGGCGATGCCTTCCTCGGCCGCCCATTCGGCGATCGGCAGATCGAGGTTGAAGACCCGGCCGACGTCCTCGTGCAGCGCCTTGACGTTCCACTGCTCCGCATAGGCGTCGGTCGGGATATGGCGCGCCACCATCTCGGCGATGATCTGCTCGCGCATCATCTCGATGGTCTCGGCGACGTCGTCGGCGAACATGATCTCGCGGCGCTGCTCGTAGATGACCTTGCGCTGGTTGTTCATGACGTCGTCGAAACGCAGCAGCTGCTTGCGGATCTCGAAGTTCCGCGCCTCGACCTTCTGCTGCGCCTTCTCCAGCGCCTTGTTGATCCAGGCGTGGACGATCGCCTCGCCCTCCTTGAGGCCGAGCTTCTGCAGCATGCCGTCTATACGGTCGGAGCCGAAGATCCGCATCAGGTCGTCTTCGAGCGACAGAAAGAACTTGGACGCACCGGGGTCGCCCTGCCGGCCTGAGCGGCCACGGAGCTGGTTGTCGATGCGGCGGCTCTCGTGCCGCTCGGTGCCCACGACGTAGAGGCCGCCGGCCTCGGTCGCGATCTGCTTGAGACGCGCCACCTCGGCGCGGATCTCCTTTTCCTTCGCCGCCCGTTCGGCCTCGTCCTCGATGCCGCCGAGTTCCTGGCGCACGAGCATGTCGGCGTTGCCGCCGAGCTGGATGTCGGTGCCGCGGCCGGCCATGTTGGTGGCGATGGTGATCGCGCCGGGTCGGCCCGCCTGCGCGATGATGTGCGCTTCCTGCTCGTGGAAGCGGGCGTTCAGCACCGCATGCGGGATCTTCCGCTTCTTCAGGAGATCGGAGAGCATCTCCGACTTCTCGATCGAGACGGTACCGACGAGCATCGGCTGCTGGCGCTTCTGGCATTCCTCCATCAGCGTCAGGATCGCGTCGTACTTCTCGCGCGCGGTGCGGTAGACCTCGTCGTCGGCGTCCTTACGGACCATCGAGCGGTTGGTCGGGATCTCGACGACCTCGAGCTTGTAGATCTCGCTGAACTCGCCCGACTCGGTCATCGCCGTGCCGGTCATGCCCGCGAGCTTCGGATACATGCGGAAATAGTTCTGGTAGGTGATCGAGGCCAGCGTCTGGTTCTCGGGCTGGATCTCGAGCTTCTCCTTGGCCTCGATCGCCTGATGCAGGCCTTCGGAGAGACGGCGCCCTTCCATCATGCGCCCGGTGAACTCGTCGACCAGGACCACCTTGCGGTCCTTGATCAGGTAGTCCTTGTCGCGGTGGAACAGCGTGTGCGCGCGCAGCGCCTGGTTCAGGTGATGGACGACGTGGACGTTGTGCACGTCGTAGAGGTCGCCCTGGGTGATGACGGCGGCCTCCTTGAGGAGGCCCTCCATCTTCTCGACGCCCTCTTCGGTCAGGTTGACCGTGCGCTGCTTCTCGTCGAGGTCGTAGTCGCTCTTCACCAGGTTCGACATCAGCGCATCGACGGTGCGATAGAGCTCGCTCGAATCCTCGGCCCGGCCCGAGATGATCAGCGGCGTGCGCGCCTCGTCGATCAGGATCGAGTCCACCTCGTCGACGATCGCATAGAAGAACTCGCGCTGGACCAGCTCCTCGGCGCGGAACTTCATGTTGTCGCGGAGATAGTCGAAACCCATCTCCGAGTTGGTGCCGTAGGTGATGTCGCAGCGATAGGCCTGCTGGCGCTCGACGTCGTCGAGCTCATGGAAGATCACGCCGACCGAGAGGCCGAGGAACTTGTAGATCTGCCCCATCCACTCGGCGTCGCGCTTGGCCAGGTAGTCGTTGACCGTGACGACATGGACGCCCTTGCCGGCGAGCGCGTTCAGGTAGACCGGCAGCGTCGAGACCAGCGTCTTGCCTTCGCCGGTCTTCATCTCGGAGATCTTGCCGTCGTGCAGCACCATGCCGCCCATGAGCTGGACGTCGAAGTGGCGCTGGCCCAGCGTGCGCTTGGCCGCTTCCCGGACCGTGGCGAAGGCCTCGACCAGCAGGTCGTCCAGGCTCTCGCCCGCCTCCAGGCGCTTCCGGAAGGCCTCGGTCCTGGCCCTGAGCTCCTCATCCGAAAGCTTTTCCAGGGCTGGTTCGAGGGCGTTGATCGCCTCGACCCTGGGGCGCATACGCTTGACGATCCGGTCGTTGACTGTGCCGAACAACCGGCGGGCGAGGGCGCCGAACATCAAGAATCCTCGGAGAAAGCGCGGTGGGAGGGGGCCTTGGGGGGCGCGTGACAGATAAGTGGTGCCCCTGGGCCTGTCAACGACGGCTCCCTGAGCGGGGTTGCGGGGAGAGTTGCACGCCTGGGTGATTCGGCGTATTTTAGGTTAATCGTAGCTTAGACGATTCCGGGCCTTTCCCTGCAGAATGCGGGTTCTGGGCTTGGCATAGACGTGCGGAAGCGCATCCGACCTCAGAAGGAGGGGATTATGCTGCTACCAGTTAGCCAACCGACCCAGCCCGGCGGATCCGCCGGCTTTGCCTCACACCACCTTTACGACCTGATCGTGACCGCGGTGCCCCCGGGCACCACCGGCCTTCCCGACCACCGCCTGAACAAGCGGCAGGAGGCGGAGGAGGCCGACAGCGTCGTCACGATCGGACCGAACGTCGGCCCGGGGTCGTCCGAGCCCGGCCAGGCGCTGTCCCAGCGCATGGCGCGATGGGAGCCCGTCGCCCGCGCTCTCGGCCACGCCACCCAGGCGATCGCCGGATTTCTCAAGAGCGTCGGTGTGCCGCAGGCTCAGGCCGAGGACATGGCCCGGCGTGCTGCCGAGGCCGCCCGCGCGCAACTGGCGATCGACCGCCAGGCGACCCAGGCGCAGTTCGAGTCCGGCCGCCTTTCGGTCAAGCTCGAGGACGTCCATGTCGGCTTCCGCCACGGTTCCGGCAAGGACGAGGTTTCGGTCGGCAAGGCCGAGATCGGGATCGACGTCGACATTCCCGGTGCCCGGCACGAGGACAGCGGCGCCAGCATCGGCAATGCCGAGGCCGAGATCGGGCTCCGTACCGTAGGCTTCACCTACCAGGGACCAGGGGCGACCCCGGCCTATGTCGATCGCGGTGCGTCGGGCGTGACCTTCACGGTCGCGGCCCCGCTCAAGGCGTCGGCGCCGAGCACCCCGGTACCGTCGGGACCGGTCGACGTCGCGATCTGAACATTGCCGTGATCCTCGGCGGTTGCGCTTGCCGCGGCCGGAGCGGGAAAGGCATGATGGTCCTTGAATAGAGCAGCGGGCGATCTGGTCCGCGCCTGATCCAAGGATTTCCGACATGCATCGCCTTCTCCTGAGCCTCGCGCTCGCGACGCTCGCCGTCGCCTCCGTCCATGCCCAGACGCCGCCGGCATCCCCCGCGCCGCCCGCCGGTTCGGCCGATCCGGTGATCGCCCGCATCGACGGCCAGCCGATCCTGCGCTCCGAGCTCCAGGCGACCATGCGCGGCCTGCCGGCGCAGGCCCAGGGCATGCCGATCGAAACGCTCTACCCGATGCTGCTCGAGCGCGTGATCGACCTGCGCCTGATCGGCAACGCCGCCCGCGGCTCCAAGCTCGACGACGATCCGGCAGTGAAGAAGAAGATCGCGGAAGCCGCCGACCGCGTGCTCCAGGAGGCGCTGCTGACCAAGGCCATCGAGACCAAGGTGACCGAGGCCGCGCTGCGCGAGAAGTACAAGACCTATTCCGCCTCCGTTCCCGGCCAGGAGGAGGTGAATGCCCGCCATATCCTGCTCAAGACCGAGGCCGAGGCGAAGGCGGTGATCGTCGAGATCCAGAAGGGCGGCGACTTCGCCGATGTCGCCAAGAAGCGGTCGATCGACCCGGGTGCCGCCAATGGCGGCGACCTCGGCTACTTCACCCGCGAGCAGATGGTCCCGGAATTCTCCGAGGCGGCTTTCAACCTGAAGAAGGGCGAGGTCACCCAGGCGCCGGTGAAGTCGTCCTTCGGCTGGCACGTCATCCGCGTCGAGGACAAGCGCACCTCCGGCCCGCCCTCGTTCGACGAGGTGAAGGCCGAGCTCCAGGAGGAGATGTCCCGCGACGTGATCCAGGACATCCTCAAGGACCTGCGCGGCAAGGCCAAGGTGGAGCGCTTCAACCTGGACGGCACGCCCAAGACCCAGTAACCAAGCGTTCCCGTCACCACCTTATCGCGTCTCGATCCATGTCCCATCCCGTCTCCCCGCTGGCGCCGGCGGCGCAGCCCACCCTGCCGGCGATCGCCGGCGTCCGTCTGGCGACCGGCGCGGCCGGCATCCGCTACAAGGACCGCACCGACGTGCTGCTGGTCGAGATGGCGGCAGGCACCCAGGTCGCCGGCGTGTACACCAAGTCGCTGACCCGCTCGGCGCCGGTCGACTGGTGCCGGAAGGCGATGGCAGGCGGCAAGGCGCGTGCGCTGGTGGTCAATGCCGGCAACGCCAACGCCTTCACCGGCAAGGCCGGCGATGCCAGCGTCGAGCGCACGGTCAAGGCGACGGCGAAGCTGCTGGGATGCGGCGAGAACGAGGTGTTCGTCGCCTCGACCGGCGTCATCGGCGAGCCGATGGCCGACGACCGCCTGACCGCGGCCCTGCCCGGCCTCCAGTCGAAGCTCAACGACGACTGGGCCGCGGCGGCACGCGCCATCATGACCACCGACACCTATCCGAAGGCGGTCACGCGCACGGCGAAGATCGACGGCGTCGAGGTCAGGCTGCAAGGCATCATCAAGGGCTCCGGCATGATCCAGCCGGACATGGCGACGATGCTGGGCTTCATCTTCACCGATGCCGCGATCGCCGCACCGGCGCTGCAGACGCTGCTGACCAAGTACACGCCCCGCACCTTCAACTCGATCACCGTAGATTCCGACACCTCGACCTCGGACACCGTCCTGCTGTTCGCGACGGGCAAGGCCGGCCACGCGCCGATCGCGGATGCGGGCGACGCGAAGCTCTCCGGCTTCCGCAAGGCGTTGGAGTCGGTGATGCGCGACCTCGCCCTCCTCGTCGTCAGGGACGGCGAGGGCGTCGAGCGGCTGGTGACGATCGACATCACCGGTGCCGCCTCCGAGAAGACCGCCCGCAAGATCGGCCTCGCCATCGCCAACTCGCCGCTGGTGAAGACCGCCATCGCCGCCGGCGACGCCAACTGGGGCCGCATCGTCATGGCGGTCGGCAAGTCCGGCGAGAAGGCCGACCGCGACAAGCTCTCGATCTCGATCGGCGGCGTCGCCGTCGCCAAGAACGGGGCTCGCGTCGAGGGCTTCGACGAAGGTCCGGTCGCCAAGCACATGGCCGGCCAGGATATCCGCATCGCCGTCGACGTCGGCATCGGCCGCGGCAAGGCGACCGTGTGGACCGGCGACCTGACCCATCGCTACATCGACATCAATGGCAGCTACCGGAGCTGATCTTCCGCTCGTTTCCGAGAGGCTGATCCTCCGTCGCCCCGCGGCATCCGACGCGCCCGCGATCGCGGCCGCGGTCGCCGAACCGGACATTCTCGCGTTCCTGCCGCTGCTGCCCGAGCCCTACACGCTCGCCGACGCCGAGCGCTGGATCGCCGAGACGGAAGAGAGCTTCGGCCGCATCGGCATCTGCGATCTGGTGATCTGCCGGGCGAGCGACGGCGCGCTGGTCGGCGTGGTGGGCTTCCGCCCGCGCTCGGACGGCACCGCCGAGACCGGCTACTGGATCGCCAAGGACCATCGCGGTCACGGCTATGCGGCGGAGGCGACGCGACGGCTCGCCTCCCACGCGTTCGAGCGTTTCGGCTATCGTCGCATCGTCGCGGCGGTGAAGCCGGAGAACATCGCCTCGCAGAAAGTCATCGCCCGGGTCGGGTTCGTCCGGATCGGCGAGGAGACGCGCGACTATCCGAACCGCGGCTGGCGCCACGATCTCGAAGTCTACGCCCTCGATGCGCCGGAATGCGGACGCGACATCCCGCTCCCGCCGGTGCCGACGGTGCTGGTCTCGGCGGTCGCGCTCGTCGATATCGACGGCCGCGTGCTGATCGCCCAGCGCCCGCCCGGAAAGTCGATGGCCGGGCTCTGGGAATTTCCGGGTGGCAAGGTGCACGAGGGCGAGACTCCCGAAGCCGCCCTGGTGCGCGAGCTCAAGGAGGAGCTCGGCATCGATACCGCCGGAAGCTGCCTCGCCCCCTTCACCTTCGCCTCGCACCGATATGAGCGCTTCCATCTGCTGATGCCGCTCTACCTCTGCCGGCGCTGGCAGGGCACGCCGACGCCGCGCGAAGGCCAGACGCTCGCCTGGGTCAGGCCGGTGCGCCTCGGCGACTACCCGATGCCGCCCGCCGACGTTCCGCTGGTCGCGATGCTGCGCGACTTCCTCTGATCCCCAGCCCTGCCCCCTAATGACGCGCTGGTCCGACAAGCCCGAGTCCGATCGCAGCCTGAAGCGCGGCATCAAGGACGGCATGGGACAGGCCGTCCTGACCGGCGTCGTCGACAACTACATGAACGCCTATGCGGTGCTGATCGGGCTGACGGCCTCGCAGATCGCGATCGTCGCGGCATTCCCGGGATGGGTCGGCTCGTTCATCCAGATCGCCGGCGCCTGGCTCGCGCGCCGCGGAGTGAAGCGGAAGGCGCTGATCATCACCGGCTGCGCGATCCAGATCGCGATGCTGCCGACGGTGCTGGCGGTGCCCTGGCTGTTCCCCGACTACGCCTATCCGATCCTGATCGCCTGCGCGGCGATCTACCAGGCCGGCAACCACCTGATGCAGCCGAGCTGGATCAGCCTGATCGGCGACCACCTGCCGGAGAACCTGCGCGGGCGGTACTTCGGCCGGCGCACGGGCCTTGCCGGCGTCATCGGCTTCACCGTCATGGCCGCGGCCGGCGGCGTGCTGCACTGGTTCGAGCACCAGGACCTGGCGCGCGCCGGGTTCGCCACGATCTTCGCGGTCGGTGGGCTCGGCCGGCTCTACTCGCTCTGGCAGCTCGCCGGCATCAACGACCCGGGCATCACGCCGGATGTCGAGAGCCTGACCTCCGACGGCGGCGGGCTCCGACGCCTCTGGCAGTCGAACTTCTTCCGCTATTCGCTGTCGATCGGGCTGATGTTCGCCGCCGTGTCGTTCGCCGGCCCGTTCTTCCACGTCTACATGCTGCGCGAGCTGCACTTCACCTACATCGAGTTCATGGGGAACATGCTGGCGGCCGCGGTGACCCAGGCCGCGCTGATGCCGATCTGGGGCCGCGTCCGCGACATGAGCGGCAACCGCGTCGTGATCGTGATCTCCGGCGCGCTGATACCGCTGGTGCCGGTGGTGTGGGTGTTCACCACGAACTACTGGGCGCTGTTCTTCGCCCAGATGATCGTCGGCGTCGCCTGGTCCGGCTACACGCTGGCGGCCACGACCTTCCTCTACGACACCGTGCCGCCGGCACGCCGCGCGCTCGCGACCGCGGTGCACACGGTGCTCAGCCTGTCCTTCTGGTCGGCCGGCGCCTTCTTCGCCGCCTGGCTCACCAGCCGCATGCCGACCGAGATCACGCTGTTCGGGGAGACCTATGCCTGGGGAAGCCAGCTGGTGGCGATGTTCGCGCTGTCGGCGGTGCTCCGCGGCCTGGTCGCGATCCTGACGCTTCCCCGACTTGCCGAGACGCGGCCGTAATCTTGCTGTGATCGAGATTGCGTCGCGACAAGCGGCGCAGGACTATCCCTGAACGTCCGTATAGTGAATGGACGCATCGAGGATCGGATGTCGATCGACGCCTTCATTGCCGCATCGCGCTTCGGCCTCGGCGCCCGGCCGGGCGAGCTTGCCGAGATCAAGAGCGACCCGCGCGGCTGGCTGCTGGCCCAGCTCCAGGGTGGATCGGAGCCGACCGCCGGGGTCGGCCGCACCGGCGACCGCCTGAAGCTCTTCTTCGAGTCCCGCCGCAACGGCGGCGACGAGGCCGTCATCCAGCTCTATCGCAAGGAATACCGAGAAGGCTTCATCGCCGATGTGGGTGCGCGCACCCGCCGATCGGTTACCACGCGAGAACCTTTCCGCGAACGCCTGGTCCACTTCTGGAGCAACCACTTCACCGTCTCGGCGGTGCGCCCCGTGGTGGCCGGCATCGCCGTCGCCTTCGAGGACGAGGCGATCCGTCCCCATGTGACAGGCCGCTTCGCAGACCTGCTGCTCGCCGTCGCCCGCCACCCGGCGATGCTCCTCTATCTCGACCAGGCCGAGTCGATCGGGCCGAACAGCCGCGCCGGCCAACGCCGGCAACGCGGCCTCAACGAGAATCTGGCGCGCGAGATCCTGGAGCTGCACACCCTTGGTGTGGAGGGTGGCTACGGCCAGGCGGACGTCCGTGCTCTCGCCGAGATGCTGACAGGCTGGACGATCGGCAACCTGCAGCGCGGCGTCGTCGGCGAGTTCCTCTTCGTGAGTCCGGTGCACGAGCCGGGACCGAAGAACCTGCTCGGCCGGGACTTCGCCGAAGGGGGAGAGCGCGAAGCGCGGGAGGCGCTCGAGTTCATCGCCCGCTACCCCGCGACGGCGCGCCATGTGGCGACCAAGCTCGCACGGCACTTCATCGCCGATCAGCCGCCGGCCGAGGCGGTCGATCGGATCTCGCGGGTGTTCCGCGACACCGATGGCGATCTGACGCAGGTCATGCGCGCCGTGATCGCCGAAGATCGTGCCTGGCGCGACCCGCTGACCAAGGTGCGCAGCCCTGCCGACTTCGTCGTCGCCGCCCTGCGCGCGACCGACGTCAAGCCGGAGAGCGGCCCGCTGATCCGCGCCCAGGCGCTGCTGGGCCAGGCACCGCTGACCGCGCCGTCGCCGGCCGGATGGCCCGACGATGCGGCGGCCTGGGCAACACCCGAGGCGATGATGCGCCGGGTCGAGTTCGCGCTCTCGTTTGCCGGACGCGTGCGGCCCAAGCAGGAGCCGGGCGACCTCGCCGAGTCCGTGCTTGGCGACGCGCTCTCCGACGAGACCGGCACCGCGATCCGACGCGCCGGAAGCCGCGCCGAGGCGCTGGCGCTGATGCTCTCATCGCCCGAGTTCCAGCGGAGGTGACGCCGATGCTCTCCACCCGCCGCCGCCTGCTGATGGGACTTTCGACCCTGGCGCTGCCGTGGCCGAACCTCGCGCTCGCAGCCGCGCCGACCGACCGGCGCTTCGTGTTCGTGATCCTGCGCGGCGGGCTCGACGGCATCGGCGCGGTCGCGCCCTTCGCCGATCCCGACTACCGCGCGCTTCGGGGCGAGATCTCACTTCCCGAGCCCGGCCAGGACGGCGGTGCCATCGACCTCGACGGGCGCTTCGGCCTCCACCCCGCGCTGGCACCGCTCGAGCCCCTGTGGCGCGGGAAGCAGCTCGCGATCGTGCATGCGGTGGCGACACCCTACCGCCAGCGCTCGCATTTCGACGGCCAGGATCTCCTCGAGAACGGCACCACCGATCCGCGCGCCAAGAGCGGCGGCTGGCTCAACCGTACCATCGCGCTCCTGGGCAGGCCGAAGGAACGAGACCGGCGCCTCGGCCTCGCGGTCGGGCAGACGGTGCCGCTGACCTTGCGCGGCGAGGTCCCGGTCGCGACCTGGGCGCCGCCGGCGCTGCCCGATGCGTCCGCCGACTTCCTCGCCAAGGTGGCGGCGCTCTACCGCGAGGATCGAACGCTGGGCCCCGCCTTCGCGCAAGGCGTCGGCGCCCATGCGATGTCCGCGAAGGCGATGGGGGGTCAGGCGATGGGTAACGCGCCCGGGGTCAGGCCGGGCGCCTTCAGGATCGCCGCCGAGGCCGCCGGCCGGCTGCTCGCCGCCGCCGAAGGGCCTCGCCTCGCGGTGCTCGAGCTCAACGGCTTCGACACCCACGCGCAGCAGCGCGGCCGCATCGCCGGTCCGCTGACCGCCTTCGCCGACGGCATGGTCGCGCTCAAGGAGGCTCTCGGGCCGATCTGGAGCGATACCGTGGTTCTGGCGGCGAGCGAGTTCGGCCGCACCGCGAAGGTCAACGGCACGCTCGGCACCGATCACGGCACGGCCGGCGTCGCCTTCGTGCTGGGAGGCCGCCTCGACGGCGGCCGCATGCTCGGACGGTGGCCCGGCCTTGCCGCCGACAAGCTCTACGAAGGACGCGACCTCGCGCCGACCACCGATCTCCGCGCCGTCGCCAAGGCGGTGCTCAAGGGCCAGCTGGGATTGACCGACGATGCGCTGGCGAAAGTCGTCTTCCCCGAGAGCCGCACGGTGAAGCCGATCGACGGATTGATCTCCGTCTAGCTCCCGGCCTTCTCGCCCGCCTTCCGCTCCGTCGTTCCAAGCGCATCGGCGAGCCGTGCCGCCGCACTGCCGGGCCTGAGCGCCTTCGGCTGGTGGGCCGAAGGCGCCCAGCCGATCAGGTAGATCACCTGAAAGGTCGCGCGGATGCGATCGCCCGCTTCGGCGAAGCGGCGATGATATGTTGCGGCGGCCGCAGCGAACGTGTCGCGACGCGTCAGCGTCCGTCGGCGCTCGATCAGTGCGTTCGCTTCGCCCATCGCCTTCAGCTCGCGCATCAGGGTCAACGCGTCGGGATAGGTGACCGAGATGCGATCGGCGTCGGCGACCGGTAGCGCGAAGCCGGCCCGTTGAAGGAGACCGGCCGCATCGCGCAGGTCGGCGAAGGGCGAAACACGCGGGCCGGCGCCGCCTTCGACCTCGCTCTCGGCCTCGAGCCAGGCCTGCCGCAGCTCGGCGAGCGTCTCGCCGCCGAACAGCGCGGCGAGAAAGAGCCCGTCGGGCTTCAAGGCACGCCGGATCTGCACCAGCGCGCCCGGCAGGTCGTTGACCCAATGCAGGCTGAGGCACGAGAAGACCGCGTCCAGGCTTCCCTCGGCGAAGGGCAGCATCTCCTCGTCGCAGGCGACCGCGAGCCCGCCGGCCTTCGTCGCCATCTCAGGCGCGAGGTCGGCCTGGATCAGATGCTCGACGCCGCCGCGGCCGTTCAGCACGCGGCCGAGCTCGCCGCGATGGCAGCCGAGATCGAGCGCGAGCGGGAAGCGATGCTTGATGTCGTCGAGCCGGTCGGCGAGACGGTCCGCGATCTCGCGCAGGAGGAAATCGGCACCGTCGAACGTATGCGCCGCCCGCGCGCGATGCCGGCGCACGACCTTGCGATCGAAGATCCGCGCGCCTTCGGGGACCGTTCCGCTCATGCGCTTCTTATGACACGGCGTTGACAGGTTGAGCGAGGCCTCGTCACCATCGCCGCCGATGACCACGACGGCCCTCCTCGGCTTCGGCAAGCGGCTGGGCAAGGCGGCGCTCGACGCGCTGCTGCCGCCACTCTGCCTTTCCTGCCAGACGATCGTCGACCAGCCGGGCGCGGTCTGCCCCGCCTGCTGGGCCAAGCTGTCGTTCCTGGGATCACCGATGTGCCGGCGCTGCGGCCTTCCCTTCCCCCACGACGTCGGACCTGCCGCCGAATGCGCGGCCTGCGTCGCCGACCCGCCGCCCTGGGAGCGCGCCCGCGCCGTCTTCGCCTATGACGATGCGAGCAGGGGGCTCGTGCTCGGTTTCAAGCACTCCGACCGGCTGCACGGCGCGCCGGCTTTCGGCCGCTGGCTCGCCCGCGCCGGCGCCGAACTCGCCGGCGAGGCGGACATCGTCGCGCCAGTGCCGCTGCACTGGCTCCGCCTCGCTCTCCGCCGCTACAACCAGGCCGCGCTTCTGGCGCAGGCGCTCGCGACGACCTCGGCCGGCATCTGCATCCCCGACCTGCTGAAGCGCACGCGGCGGACGCCGAGCCAGGGCAAGCTCGGCCGCGGCGAGCGCCTGAAGAATGTCGCCGGCGCCTTCCGTGTTCGCGACCGCCATCGCGCGCTGGTCGAGGGGAAACGGATCCTGCTGGTCGACGACGTGTTGACCACCGGCGCCACGGCCAAGGCCTGCACCAAGGCGCTGCTCGCCGCCGGAGCCAAGGCGGTCGACGTCGTCACGCTGGCGCGGGTGGTCCGCGCCGAATAGCCGGAGCATTTCCGGTGATCCGCCTCTTGCAGGCGACCGGCGACGTCGTACATATGTTTATCGACACACCCGACCGCTTCGGACCCGAGCTCAAAATGGCCAACGTCGAGATCTACGTCAGCGCCTACTGCCCCTACTGCCATCGCGCCAAGGCGCTGCTGGACTCGAAGGGCGTGAAGTACACCGAATACGTCGTCGACGGCGATTCAGGCCTACGCGACAAGATGGTCGAGCGCGCCCAGGGCCGCTACACCGTCCCGCAGGTGTTCATCGACGGGGTCGGCGTCGGCGGGTCGGACGACATCCACGACCTCGACCGCCGCGGCAAGCTGAACCCCCTCCTCGGAATCTAGTGCTCGGTATTTAGGCACGATTTTCCGCTTAGGCTTCCGCGTCCGCCCAAGCTAGGCTGAAGCCTTCAAGGCCGCATCAGACGGCCGGCGAGGGAAGGACGACGGAAGGGTGAGCACTGGGCACCAGCACGGCGCGGACGCGCAGCCGTTGCTGTCCATCGAAGACCTGCACGTACATTTCGTCACCTCGCGCGGCGTGGTGCGCGCGGTCGAGGGCGTCTCCTATCAGGTCCGCAAGGGCGAGATCGTCGCCGTGGTCGGCGAGTCCGGCTGCGGCAAGTCGGTGACCTCGCTCTCCGTGATGCGCCTTCTCTCCCAGCCCGCCGGCCGGGTTGTCGCCGGCCGCATCCTGTTCGAAGGCCGCGACCTGCTCGGGCTGGGCGACGAGGAAATGCGCGCGATCCGCGGCCGCGACATCGCGATGATCTTCCAGGAGCCGATGACCTCGCTGAACCCGGTCCTCTCGATCGGGCTGCAGATCATGGAACCGTTGACCATCCATCTCGGCATGAGCGAGGCGCAGGCGCGCGCCCGCGCGGTCGAGCTGATGGGACTTGTCGGCATCACCGATCCCGAGCGCCGGCTCGACCAGTATCCGCACCAGCTTTCCGGCGGCATGCGCCAGCGCGTGATGATCGCGATCGGGCTCGCCTGCAATCCGAAGCTGATCATCGCCGACGAGCCGACGACGGCGCTCGACGTCACCATCCAGGCGCAGATCCTGGAGCTGATGAAGGACCTGGTGCAGCGCCTCGGCATCTCGCTGATCATCATCACCCACAACCTCGGCATCGTCGCGCGCTACGCCGACCGCGTGAACGTGATGTATGCGGCGCGGATCGTGGAACGGGGCACCGCCGACGAGGTCTTCCTCGCGCCGAAGCATCCCTACACGATCGGCCTCATGCGGTCGGTGCCGCGGCTCGACCGGCCGCGCGGCACGCGGCTGGAGACGATCGAGGGCCTGCCGCCGAACCTGCTGAAGCCGCCGACGGGCTGCCGCTTCGCCGAGCGTTGCCCCTATCGCATCGAGATCTGCGCGACTGAACCACCACTGACACCGGTCGACGGCGATCATCTCTCCGCCTGCCACCGCGCCCGCGAGCTGCCGCTCGCAACGGCGGCATCGTCGGCGGCGGCCGTGGGCGCGGCCGCCGATCCGTCGACGCAGCCGATCCTTCTCGAGGTCGAGAACCTGGCGAAGCACTTCAAGGTCAGCGCGCGCGGGCTTCTCGGCGGCGACACCAAGACCGTGAAGGCGGTCGACGGCGTCTCCTTCACCATCGCGCGGGGCGAGACGCTGGGCCTGGTCGGCGAGTCCGGCTGCGGCAAGACCACGATCGGCCGCGTCGTGCTGCGCCTCGACGACCCGACCTCAGGCGAGATCCGCTACGACGGCAGGGACCTCGGCCGCGCCGCGGGCGCCGAGTTGCAGAAGCTCCGCCGCCAGATCCAGGTGATCTTCCAGGACCCGTTCTCCTCGCTGAACCCGCGCATGAGCGTCGGCGAGATCATCGGCGAGCCGCTGTCGGTCTACAGGCTGGAACCGACCGCCCAGCGCGTGAAGGAGCGGGTCGCGGAGCTCCTGACCCAGGTCGGCCTCTTTCCCTACATGGCCGAGCGCTATCCGCACGAGCTCTCCGGCGGCCAGCGCCAGCGCGTCGGCATCGCCCGGGCGCTCGCGCTTGAACCTTCGTTCATCGTCTGCGACGAGCCGGTCTCGGCGCTCGACGTCTCTATCCAGGGCCAGATCATCAACCTGCTGGAAGACCTGCAGCGGCGCTACGGGCTGACCTTCCTGTTCATCGCCCACGACCTGGCGGTGGTCCGCCACATCTCCCACCGGGTGGCCGTGATGTATCTCGGCCGCATCATGGAGGTCGCCGACCGCGACGCGCTCTATGCCGCGCCGCAGCATCCCTATACCCAGGCGCTGCTGGATGCGGCGCCGGTGCCCGACCCGCTGATCGAACGCGCGCGTGCGCCCCGCGCGCTGACCGGCGAGCTGCCATCGCCCTTGAATCCACCGGGCGGGTGCGTGTTCCATACCCGGTGCCCGAAGGCCGTCGACGATTGCCGGCGCGTCGTGCCGGAGCTCCGCGAAGTTCGACCCAACCAACTCGCCGCCTGCATCAGACTCTGAGGAGGAAATGATGAAAGCACTCGCGTATCTCGGCGTTGCGGTCCTGCTGGCCTTGCCGGCGACCGCGTCGGCGCAAACTCCGAAGAAGGGCGGCACGCTGGTCTATGCGATCGGCGCCGAGACGCCGACCTACGACTGCTCGGCCACCGACACCTATGCGGGCCTCCACTTCCTCGCGCCGTTCTACTCGACGCTGCTGAAGTTCGATCTCGCGGCATACCCGAAGGTGATGGGCGACCTCGCGGAGAGCTGGACGGTCTCGCCGGACAAGAAGACCTACACCTTCAAGCTCCGCAACAACGTCACCTGGCACGACGGCTCGCCGTTCAGCTCGGCCGACATCAAGGCGACCTACGACCGGCTCCGCAACCCGCCGACCGGCGTCGTCTCGACCCGCAAGGCGACCTTCGCCGACATCGACGCGATCGACACGCCGGACCCGACCACTGTGGTGTTCAAGCTCTCGGCGGTGAACCCGGCGATGCTCGAGCACTTCGCCAGCCCCTGGAACTGCGTCTATTCGGCGGCGAAGCTGAAGGAAGACCCGCAGTTCCCGACCAAGACGATCATGGGCACCGGCGCCTTCAAGTTCGTCGAGCACGTGAAGGGCAGCCACGTGGCCGGCGTGAAGAACGACAAGTACTTCATTCCCGACCGGCCCTATCTCGACGGCTTCAAGGGCGTGTTCATCCTCCAGCCAGCGGCGATGCTGAATGCCCTGCAGGGCGGCCAGGTCATGGGCGAATTCCGCTCGGTCTCGCCGGCCGAACGCGACCGCCTGGTCCAGGGCATGGGCGACAAGATCCGGATCGAGGAGTCGAGCTGGGTGCTCAACATCCTGATCGCCTTCAACACCGAGAAGAAGCCGTTCGACGACGTCCGCGTGCGCAAGGCGCTGTCGCTGGCGCTCGACCGCTGGGGCGGAAGCCAGGGCCTGTCGCGCACCTCGACCCTGCGGGCGGTCGGCGGCGTGCTGCGCCCGGGATCGCCGATGGCGACGCCGGAAGCCGAACTCGTCAAGTTCCCGGGCTTCGGCAAGGACATCGCCGCCAACCGGGCCGAGGCGAAGAAGCTGCTGGCGGAAGCCGGCGTGCCGAACCTCAAGTTCGAGCTGATCAACCGCACGATCGCCCAGCCCTACACCCCGGCCGGCATCTACGTCGTCGACCAGTGGCGCCAGATCGGCGTCGAGGTCCAGCACAAGCAGATGGAGACCTCGCCCTATCTCGCGGCGTTGAACGCCGGCAACTACGAGGTCGCGATCGACTTCTCCAACCTGTTCATGGACGAGCCGAGCCTGGCGCTCGCCAAGTACGTCTCGTTCGACAAGGCGCCGGAGAACCGTTCGCGCGCGATCGACCGTGAGCTCGACAGCCTCTACGAGAAGCAGAACCGCGCGGCGAGCGACGCCGAGCGGGCCGGCTTCATCCGCCAGTTCGAGGCGCGGCTGCTGACGCAGGCCTATCAGGTGCCGCTGCTCTGGTGGCACCGGATCGTGGCGACCAACAAGGCCGTCATGGGCTGGCAGATGTCGCCGAGCCACAACCTCGGCCAGGACCTGGTCAACGTCTGGCTGAACCAGTAGGCGGATAGGAACCGCCCTCGCCCCTTCTCGGGCGAGGGCGGCTCCACGAACGATGCTCTCCTACCTCGCCAACCGCACGCTGATGATGGTGCCGACGCTGTTCGGCGTCGCAGTGCTGATCTTCTTCCTGCTGCGCGTCGTCCCCGGCGACATCGTCGAGGTGAAGCTGCGCGGCGACGGCGGCACGGTCTCGGCCGAGACGCTGGAGGCCGAGCGCAAGCGCATGGGCCTCGACAAGCCGCTGATCAACCAGTTCGGCGACTGGATGAAGGGCATGGCCACCTTCGACTTCGGCAAGTCGATGTGGACCGACCGGCCGGTGTCGGAGGAGATCGCCGCCCGCATCGAGCTTTCGATCGAGGTCGCGATCATCGCCTCGATCATCGCGGTGCTGATCGCGATACCGCTGGGCACGCTTTCGGCACTCTTCCGCGACACCTGGATAGACTACGTCATACGATTGTTCACGATCGCCGGCCTCGCGGTGCCGTCGTTCTGGCTCGGCATGCTGGTGATCCTGTCGCTGCTCAGCTTCTTCAACTGGCTGCCGCCGATCACCTACACGCCGATCTACGTCGACCCGATCGCCAACCTCTCGCAGCTGATCTGGCCGGCGGCCGCCGTCGGATACCGCTACGCTGCCGTGGTCGCGCGCATGGTCCGTTCCTCGATCATCGAGGTGATGAAGGAGGACTACATCCGCACCGCCCGCGCCAAGGGCGTGTACGAGCGGCTCGTGGTCTCCAGGCATGCGATGCGCAACGCGCTCCTGCCGGCGATCACGGTGATCGGCCTCGAATTCGCCTTCCTGATCGGCGGCCTCGTCGTCACCGAGCAGGTGTTCAACCTGAACGGCATCGGCAAGCTGTTCGTCCAAGCGGTCTCGCGCAACGACTTCACGCTGATCCAGACCATGGTGATGCTGATCGCCTCGATCTTCATCGCGGTCAACCTGATCGTCGACGTGCTCTATGCCGCCCTCGATCCCCGGATCCGCTACTGATGACGACGGCACCCGCCATCACCTATGCGCTGCCGAAACGCCGCCACCCGGTGGCCGCCTTCACGATCGCCCAGCCGCTCGGCGCCATCGCCTTCGTCGTCATCGTCGTCATGATCGGCGCCGGCCTGTTCGCGCCCTGGGTCGCCCCCTTCGACCCGGTCGCGCTAGACTTCGGCGCCATGCTGGCGCCGCCCGGCCTCGAGCACTGGTTCGGCACCGACGCCTTCGGCCGCGACATCCTCTCGCGCGTCATCTACGGCGCCCGCACCGCGCTGATGATCGGCTTCCTGTCGTCCTTCATCGGCTGCACGCTGGGAGCGGCGCTCGGCGTCGCCTCCGCCTATTTCGGCGGCCGGATCGACCTGGTGACCCAGGGGCTGGTGGACGTCGTGCTCTCCTTCCCGCTGATCGTGCTGGCCCTGGTCGTCGTCGCCATGCTCGGCAAGTTCGTGGTCGGCGGCGTCGACATCAACCTGATCATCGCGATCGCCATCCCGATCCTGCCGAAGGTGGAGCGCGTGATCCGCGCAGCGGCCCTCTCGGTCCGGGAGATGCCCTATGTCGATGCCGCCCGCGCTGCGGGATACAGCAACAGCCGCATCATCTTCCGGCACATGGCGCCCAACGTCGCCGCCCCCTACCTGATCATGCTGACCGCCTACATCGCGCAGGCGATCCTGCTGGAGGCGTCGCTGTCGTTCCTCGGCCTCGGTGTCACCGAGCCGACGCCGGCCTGGGGCCTGATGCTGTCCGGCAACGCCTCGGACTTCTACCGCGAGGCACCGTGGATGATCCTCTTCCCGGGGCTTGCGATCAGCCTGGCGGTCTTCGCCTTCAACCTTTTCGGCGACTCCTTGCGGGACTGGTTCGACCCAAGGTTCAAGACCTGAACCGCCGCGCCGGCGCGTTAACCCGGAATAAAGCATCGTCGTTTAAGTCGATAGGGAATGCCGATCTGCGCCCGCGAGGGAGGGGCCCGACGCGTTGACCGACGACCTGACGGAGGAGCTGGCCGGGATCCGCTATCGGGAAACCACCGACGTCCGCCGCGACACCATCGCCAACCCGCTGATCCAAGAGCTCCACCGCTACTGGACGGAGAAGCGCGGCACCGCGCCGCTGCCGGCAAAGCGCGACTTCGATCCGCTCGACCATCCGCAGGCGCTCGGCACCCTGATGATCCTCGAGCGCCTGGAAGACGGCGACTACCTCTACCGGCTCCACGGCACCAAGGCGGCGGAGCAGTTCGGCCGCGACCTGACCGGCCGCCGCCTCCGCGAGGTCGCCGGCCCGGTCGCGCCCTTCTTTGCCGCCAAGTACGATCGCTGCCTCGAGCTCGGGCGTCCGCTCTACGTCGTCCACCGGCCGGCCCAGATGCGGACCGTCGCCATGCTCGAGCGCCTGCTGATGCCCTTCGCCGACGATGCCGGCAGACCCCGGTTCGTGGTCGCCTATACCGAGCCCTATGCGCTGACCGGCGAGGTGCCCGAGCAGACCACCTCGCGCATGTCCTGACGCGATTGCACCGCCCGGCCGCCGCGCCTATGGTCGCGGCCGTTCGAGGCCCGAGGAGCATCCCATGAAGGTCGGCAGCGTGCATCGCCGGACGATCTGGCCGAGCGCGGACGGCCGCGCCGTCGAGGTCATCGACCAGACCAAGTTGCCGCACGACTTCGTCACCGCACGCCTCGAGACGCTGGACGAGGCGGCGCATGCGATCCGCGCCATGCTGATCCGTGGCGCACCGCTGATCGGCGCCACCGCCGCCTACGGCATGGCGCTGGCACTCAGGACCGACGCGTCCGACACCGGTCTCGCCAGGGCCTACGACGTGCTGCTGGCGACCCGTCCGACCGCGATCAACCTGCGCTGGGCGCTCGACGACGTCCGCGCCAGGATGGCGCCGCTCGCACCGAAGGATCGCGCTGCTGCCGCCTGGAGCCGCGCCGCCGAGATCTGCGACGAGGATGTGGCGATCAACAAGTCGATCGGCATGCACGGGCTCGACCTGATCCGGCAGGCCGCGGCGAGGAAGCCGGGCAAGACCGTCAACATCCTGACCCATTGCAACGCCGGCTGGCTTGCGACCGTCGACTGGGGTACGGCGACGGCCCCGATCTATCTCGCGCACGAGGCCGGCATCCCGATCCATGTCTGGGTCGACGAGACGCGCCCCCGAAACCAGGGCGCCGGCCTCACCGCCTGGGAGCTCAACAACCACGGCGTCGACCACACCGTGATCGTCGACAACACCGGCGGCCACCTGATGCAGCACGGCCATGTCGACCTCTGCTTCGTCGGCACCGACCGCACGACCTCGGAAGGCGACGTCTGCAACAAGATCGGCACCTACCTGAAAGCGCTCGCTGCCAAGGACAACGGCGTGCCTTTCTACGTGTGCCTGCCGTCGCCGACGATCGACTGGACCATCAGGGACGGTGTCAAGGAAGTGCCGATCGAGGAACGCGACGGCGCCGAGGTCTCGAAAATCACCGGCCGCACGGATGACGGCCGCATCGCCACCGTGCAGGTGATCCCGGATGGATCTCCGGTGGTGAACTACGGCTTCGACGTGACGCCGGCCCGTCTCGTGACCGGTCTCGTGACCGAGCGCGGCGTCGCGGCCGCCAGCAAGGAAGGCCTTCTGGGCCTTTTCCCGGAGCGCCGCTAGCCCTTCTTCGGGCGCATCGCCGCCCACTGCTCTTCGCTGAGCTCGGAGAGATGGTGGAACATCGAGGCGCCCTGCAGCCAGCGGCCGCCATCGATGGTGATGCAGTCGCCATTGATGTAGGCGGCCATGTCGGAGACGAGGTAGCTGGCCAGGTTGGCGAGCTCGATGTGCTCGCCGACGCGCTTCATCGGCCCTGCCTTCTCCCACGCATCGACCATCGACGGCGGCACCAGCCGGTCCCACGCGCCTTTGGTCGGGAACGGGCCTGGCGCGATCGAGACGGTGCGGATCCCCTTCCCGCCCCATTCGACCGCGAGGCTCTGCATCAGCGCCAGCACACCGGCCTTGGCCATCGCGCTCGGCACCACGTAGGGCGATCCGGTCCAGGCGTAGGTCGCGAGAATCGAGAGCACGGTGCCCTTGCGGCCGGAGGCGATCCAGCGTCGGCCGGCGGCGAGCGTGGCATAGGTCGTACCGTGAAGGACGATCCCCAGGACCGAGTCGACGGCGCGATGGGAGAGCGTCTCGGTCTTGGCGATGAAGTTGCCGGCGGCGTTGTTGACCAGAACGTCGATCGGACCGCCGTCGAAGGCCCAGTCCATCATCTTCTCGACCGCCTCCGGATCTCTTATGTCGACCGAATGGGTGCCGACCGCGCGGTTGCCGACTTTCAGCTCGGCCGCGGTCTCGGCCAGCACTTCCTTGCGGCGGCCGCAGATGAGCAGCTCGGCGCCGAGCTCGACGAAGCGGCGGCCCATGCTCTTGCCGAGCCCGCTGCCGCCGCCGGTGACGAGGATGCGCTTTCCCTTGAGCAGATCTGGCTGGAACATCTGGCCTCCCAGGCTTTCGCGACCGAGGTCGTTCGCCGCCGAGAGTGGGCGGCGGCGGCGTCTTTGACAAGCACCGCTAGGTGGCGGCGGCCTTGATGTCCGCCGGCGTTCCGCCGGCCAGCCGTGACGCCGGCAGGCTGACCGTGACGCGCGAGCCGACGCCGCGCTCGCTCTCGATCTTGAGATAGCCGCCGTGCAGGTCGATCAGCGCCTTCACGATCGGCAGGCCGAGCCCGGTTCCTTCGTGCTCGCGCGTCAGCGGGCTTTCGACCTGTCGGAACGGCGTCATCGCCACTTCGATCTCCTCGGGCGACATGCCGATGCCGGTATCGCTGACGATTAGCGTCGGGCGCCCGCCGGCGTCCACGACAGCCTCGATCCAGACCCGCCCCCCCGCCGACGTGAACTTGATCGCGTTCGAAAGCAGGTTGAGGGCGATCTGGCGAAGACGCTGGGCATCGCCACGTATGGAAATGGGGCCGTTTTCCACCTTGGCGATCACGACGATGCCGCGGTCGGTCGCGCGCCCCTCTGTCAGCCTGACGCTGTCGGCGATGACCTCGCCGAAATCGACCACCGTCTCGCGGAGCTGGAGCTCGCGCGCCTCGATCTTCGCCATGTCGAGGAGATCGCTGATCAGGCCGAGCAGATGGGTCCCGGCGTCGTGGATGCTGGCCGCGTAGCCGCGCTGCTTCGGCTCGAGGATGCCGACATGCCCGTCGCGCAGCACCTCCGAAAAGCCGAGGATCGCGTTGAGCGGGGTCCTGAGCTCATGGCTGGTGTTGGCAAGGAAACTCGATTTGGCCCGACCCGCGTCCTCCTCGCGGAGCCGGGCGCGGATGGCGTCGTCGCGCGCGGAGGCGAGCGCGCCGACCACCTTCTCCAGGCGGTCGGACTGATCGAGCAGGAAGAAGCCGATCGTCCCGATGAAGAGCAGGATGGCGAACGTGGCGCCGCCGATCACCATGACCTGGTGCTCCCAGCCCGAGAGCGCCGTCTTGAGCGACATGGTGATCATCACGATGAACGGGTAACGGTCCACCGTCCGCATCGCAGAGACCACCCGGCGCGGATCGGTTTCGTCTTCGAGCGAGACCGGCGCCGACATCAGCGTGTCTTCGTGCGGATGCCGCGCGATCAGGATCGCGTCGCTGCGCGTCAGGGACATCGTGCTTACGCTGCCGATCGAGAGATCGCTGTAGAAATCCGAGAAGACACCGGGGTCCAGGCCCGCGGCGACGACGCCAAGAAAGGCGCCGTCGAGCGCTTGGACGCGCCGGCTGAGGACCACCGTCCACTGGTTCGAGACGCGACTCCAGACGGGCGTACCGATATAGAGATCGCGGCCCGGCTGGTCGACGTGATGGAGGAAGTAGGGGCGATCCGACGCGTCGATCGGGCGCGCGGGCGCCGCCTCCGAGTCGCCGCGGCCGATTCCTTTGGCGTCGAGGAAGAGAACGGAGCGGATATAGGGTTGGCCGGCGACATGGTCGCGCAGCAGCTGGCGCATCCCGGCGGCGTCCTCGCCGATCGCGGGCAAACGGCTCGCGATCCTTTCCGCGACGATGCCGAGGACGAGATCGACGCTGTCGGCGGTGCGGGAAGCATGCTGGGCGAGCACGGTCGCGACATCGTCGAGGCGGAGCCGCTGATCGGCGATCGCGCCCTCGCGCAACCACGTCGCGGCCGCGATCGCCCCGATCAGCACGACCAGGACGATGACGAGGCCGAGCACGCCCAGCGACGCCCGCTGCCGGACGGCCAGGCGCCGATCCACCCAATGGACGATTCGCTCGAAGCGCTGCATCTCCCCTCTTACGCTACAAGCTCGCCGGGCGGCGTTAACAAAGAATTAAGCGAAGGAAACGCGGACCGGGCGGGCCGGTGGCGGCAGCCGCCGAGCTTCTGATAGCGTTCGGGGAACATGCCTGCCGAACCCAGCTTCTCCCTCGGCATCGAGGAAGAGTACCACCTGGTCGAGCGCGCGAGCGGTGCGCTCGCGATCGAGCCTCCGCCGGCGATGCTGGCGTCCGCCCAGCAACGCCTCGGCGAGCGGGCGATGCCCGAGTTTCTGAAGTCCCAGATCGAGGTCGCGACCCGGAAGTGCTCGTCTCTCGCCGAGGCCCGGACCGAGCTGGTCGAGCTTCGCCAGACGGTCTCCGAGCTCGCGGGCGAGCATGGTCTCGCGCCGATCGCGGCCTCCACCCATCCCTTCGCCGACTGGGGCGACGTCAAGCACAGCGAGCGCGAGCGCTATGTCCAGCTCGCCCGCGACCTGCAGGGTGTCGCCCGCCGCCTCGTGATCTGCGGCATGCACGTCCATGTCGGCATCGAGGACGAGGACCTGCGCGTCGACCTGATGAGCCAGGTCGCCTACTTCCTGCCGCACCTGCTCGCTCTCTCGACATCGTCGCCGTTCTGGCGCGGCGAGGACACCGGGCTCAAATCCTACCGTATCAGCGTTTTCCAGGGACTGCCGCGGACCGGCCTGCCGGAGGTCTTCGCCAGCTGGAGCGAGTATCAGCGGCATGTGCAGATCCTGGTGCAGGCCGGACTCATCGAGGATGCGAGCAAGCTCTGGTGGGACATCCGTGCCTCGGCCCGCTTCCCGACGCTCGAGATGCGTATCACCGACGTCTGCACCCGGCTCGACGACGGCATCGCGATCGCCGCACTCTATCGTTGCCTCCTCCGGATGCTGTGGCGCCTTCGCCGCTCGAACCAGCGCTGGCGGATCTACCCGAGGATGCTGATCTACGAGAACCGCTGGCGGGCGCAGCGCTACGGCCACGACGAAGGTATGGTCGATTTCGGCAAGGGCGTCGTCGTGCCCTACCGCGAGCTTCTGGAGGAGATCATCGAGCTGGTGGCGCCCGACGCGGCGCATTTCGGCTGCGGGAAGGAGATCGCCCATGCCCGCACGATCCTGGAGCGCGGCACCTCGGCCCACCGGCAGCGGCAGGTCTATCGGGATTCGATCGCCTCCGGCATGACTCCAGCCGAAGCGCTGCAGCGTGTCGTTGGATCGCTCGTCGAGGACACGATCGCGGGACTCTAGTTCGCGATCGGTCGCGACGAAGGGGATCGGTTCTCAGACGACCGTGCCGAACAGAGCCCCGGCGCCGGCAGTCACACCCATGGCCAACGCGCCCCAAAAAGTGACGCGCGCCGCGCTCTTCATCACCGGTGCGTTGCCCGCATGAGCCGCCAGCGCACCGAGGAGAGCAAGAAACAGCACGGAAGCGCCGGCCACGATGGTCGCCAGGCTCCCCTGCGGCACGAGCGCGGCGACCAGAAGCGGCATGGCCGCCCCGACCGCAAAGCTGCCGGCAGAGGCGAACGCCGCCTGGATCGGACGGGCCTGGAGGGTTTCGGAAATGCCAAGCTCGTCCCGGGCGTGCGCGCCCAAGGCATCGTGAGCCATCAGCTGCTCGGCGACACGTCCGGCGAGAGAGGGGTCGAGCCCACGGGAAACGTAGATGGCCGTCAATTCCCTGCGTTCCCCCTCCACATCCCCTTCGAGCTCTTTTCGCTCACGCTCGAGATCGGCCTTTTCGGTATCTGCCTGCGAGTGCACGGACACATACTCGCCGGCGGCCATCGACATGGCTCCGGCCACCAGGCCGGCAACGCCCGCGATCAATATGCTGGCGCGCGTCCCATCGGCTGCCGCGACCCCCAGCACCAGGCTCGCCGTCGAGACGATCCCGTCGTTGGCGCCCAGCACCGCGGCGCGCAGCCATCCGATGTGTTCGGTGCGATGCCGCTCCCTGTGACGCACGGGCATTCCCGGCCCCCTATCGAGCTTGCCCGCACGGCCGGTGCCTATCCACGGTGCCGCGGCGGTCACGGATCGAAGATACCAGATCGGCGCGACCCTAGGTCGCCTAACCCGCCGCCGCTTCGAGCCTGGGCTGGTCGAACTGGAGCATAGCCAGGCGCGCGTAGAGGCCGCCTTGGTTCACCAGCTCGTCGTGGGTCCCGGTGGCGACGGCACGACCTTGATCGATGACGATGATGCGATCGGCCTTCTGCACGGTGGCGAGCCGATGTGCGATCACCAGCGTGGTGCGGCCGGCCATCAGCTTGTCGAGCGCATCCTGGACCTTGCGCTCGCTCTCGGCATCGAGCGCGCTGGTGGCCTCGTCGAGCAGCAGAACCGGCGCGTCGCGCAGGATCGCGCGGGCGATGGCAAGGCGCTGGCGCTGGCCGCCGGAGAGACGCACGCCCTTCTCGCCGAGAAACGTCTTGAAGCCGTCGGGCAGGCGGTCGAGAAACCCGGCGGCATGGGCGGCGACCGCGGCGGCGCGCACCTCTTCGTCGCTTGCATCCGGCCGGCCGTAGCGGATGTTCTCCCAGGCATCGGCCGAGAAGATCACGGGCTCCTGCGGGACCAGGCTGATGCGCTTTCGCACCTCCGCCGGATCGGCTTCGGTCAACGCCACGCCGTCGAGGCGGACGATGCCAGCGTCGGGATCGTAGAAGCGAAGCAGCAGCTGGAAGACCGTCGTCTTGCCGGCGCCCGACGGGCCGACCAGCGCCACCCGCTCGCCACGCTTCACGTCGAACGCGAGGCCCTCGAGGGCGGCCCGATCTGGCCGGGACGGATAGTGAAAGCGCACGCCCTCGAAGGCGACGTCGCCTTTCGGCGGAACGGGGAGCGCCCGAGGCGCGGGCGGAGCCGTGACCACGGGCTCGGTCTGCAGCAGCTCGATGATCCGCTCCATCGCGCCGGCCGCGCGCTGGAGGTCGCCGACCACTTCGCTGATCGCGCCCGCCGACGAAGCGGCAAGGATTGCGTAGAAGACGAAGGAGGACAGTGCACCCGGCGTGATCCGGCCAGCCAGCATGTCGTGGCCGCCGACCCAGAGCACCAGCGCCACCGAGCCGAAGACCAGCAGAATCACGATCGCGGTCAGGATCGCGCGCATCGACGTGCGGCGGATCGCGATGTCGAAGGCATCCTCGACCCGCCTGGCGAAGCGGCTGCGATCCAGGGGCTCGTGGGTGAAGGCCTGGACGGTGCGGATCGCGCCCAGGCTCTCGTCGACATACGCGCCGACATCGGCGACGCGATCCTGGCTTTCGCGGCTGAGCTGCCGGACCCGGCGGCCGAAGGCCAGGATCGGCACCAGCACCAGCGGGATGATCGCCAGCGCCATCAGGGTCAGCTTGGTGCTGGTGACCGCCATCATGACCGTGGCGCCGATCACGATCAGCGTGTTGCGCAGCGTGACCGACGCCGAGGAGCCCACCACCGTCTGCACCAGCGTCGTGTCGGTGGTGAGTCGCGTGATGATCTCGGCCGTCCGCGTCACCTCATAGAAGCCCGGGTTCAATGCCAGCACCCGCGCGTACACAGCGCTCCGGAGATCAGCGACGATCCGCTCGCCGATCCAGGTGACGAGGTAGAACCGCCCGAAGGTCGCGAAGGCGGCGACGATGACGACGCCGAACAGCGCGATCACCGTGCGGTCGAGCAGGGCCGCATTGCCGCCGGCGAGACCGTCGTCGATCAGGTGGCGGAGCGCCCATCCGAGGCCGAGCACGGTCGCGGCTGCGATCAGCAGGAAGAAGCCGGCGCCGAAGACGCGGGGAAGATAGGGCCTGAGAAACGGCCAGAGCGGACGCAGGGCGCCGAGGTTCCGGCTTCGCGGGCGATCGGGCGAGGCGGCCACGTGCGATGCGGTCAGTCGAGCGTCAGCGCGACGCCGGTCGCCGCCGACAGCTCGCCGGCGAGCAGCCCCGCCAGCGTCGTCCCGCCCTTGGTCGCGGCCCAGCGGGCGGCCCTGCCCGGCCCGTCGCGGAAGTCGAAGTGCCAGGCGCCCGAGGCCGGGGAGGCTAGCCATATCTGGCGCATCGGTCCCTGGCGATTGATGACGTAGATGCCGCCGGCCTCGAGCCGGATGGTCAGTATCCCACCCTCGAGATCGATGTCGAGGTGGTCGCCGAGCGCCTCCTCGATCGTGCCGAGGAGATATTTCAGCGTCTCGTTGGCGAGGCGCTCGAAGGTGGGTTCGTCCAGGCTCATGGCGGCGTCGTCATACCGCGCCGGCCGCCGCCCGGCAACGAGAGGTGCCGGAATGCCTACCTCGGAGGTAATGGCCGCGCGCCGTGGCCGCCGCTACCTTGCCCTGCATGACTCTTCGTTCCGACACCCACGCCGGCCGGGCGCCGGCCATCGGCGGGCTGATCCAGCGCTGGCGCAAGGGCCGGCGGATGAGCCAGCTCGACCTCGCCCTCGAAAGCGGCATCTCGTCGCGGCACCTGAGCTTCGTCGAGACCGGGCGGACCAGGCCCAGCCGCGACATGGTCCTGAAGCTCTGCGGCGCGCTGGCGGTGCCGCTCCGCGACCGCAACAATCTGCTGCTGGCCGCGGGATACGCCCCGGTCTACCGCGAGACCGCGCTGGACGCGCCCGAGATGGCCGAGATCCTCGCCGCCGTCCGCATGATCCTCCGGCGCCACGAGCCTTACCCGGCAGTCGCCTTCGATGCCGGCTGGGACATCGTGATGGCCAACACCGCCTATGCCGGCATGGTCAACGCGCTGCTGCCCGAGGGCAAGATGCCGCTCGTGCCGCTGGTCCTGACCGAGAAGCCTCGCCACAACGTCCTTCGCATGCTCTGCCGTCCCGAGGGTGCCCGCCGCATCGTCGCCAACTGGGAGAAGACGGCACGCGCGGTCCTCGCCCGCGCCCGCCGCGAGGTGCTGCGCGACGACGATCCCGTCCGCCGGGCGCTGCTCGGCGAGGTCATGGGCTATCCGGGCGTGCCCGGTCCCGACCCACGCGAACTCGACGGAGGCCAGATCGGCCTGGTCGTGCCGGTGGAGATCCGCACGCCGGCGGGCGCCCAGCGCCTGCTCTCGACGATCGCCACCCTCGGCACGGCCGAGGACATCACGCTGCAGGAGCTCCGGATCGAGAGCTTCCATCCGGTGGAGGACGCCGCCTAGCCAACCCCTCGGGAACCGGCTACGTTTCCTAAACGAAATTCCACGGGGAGCTCGGGTTCATGGACACCATCGACGGCCGGCGCACGGTCGCGGCCACGACCTTCCGCGAGGCGACCGCCGAGGACTGGGAATACGTCACCAAGCTCGGCCGCGAGGCGATCCAGAAGAATGCCGGGCGTCCGGTCATCGACCTGCTGCGCTCGCAGAAGGACGTGCCGAACCACGGCTGGCAGATCAACAACTACGAGCACTCGCTGCAATGCGCGACCCGCGCGCTCAATAACGGCGAGACCGAGGAGTACATCGTCGCCTGCCTGCTTCACGATCTCTGCCAGGATCTCAATCCGTACAACCACGACAAGCTCGCGGGCGACGCGCTCCGCTATTACGTCTCGGAAGAGCTGCACTGGGTGGTCGCCAACCACCAGATCTTCCAGCTCTCGTTCCGCGACCATTCCAAGTTCGATACGAAGGCCTGCGAGAAGTATCGCGGCCATCCGTATTTCGAGGCGGCGATGCGCTTCTGCGAGCACTACGACATGAACTGCTTCGGCAAGTACGACTACCTGCCGCTGGAGCACTTCGAGCCGATGGTGTATCGCTTGTACGAGAAGGGCGTCCAAGCCTTCCACGCCAAGCATCCGTACTGATTTCTAGGCGGCTGAGCGGGCGGGGTGGCCGAGAACGCCTCGCCCCGCCTTCGAGGAAATGCCGCTCAAGATGACCTCCCCCTCCCTCGACGTCGCCTTCGTGCGACGCCAGTTTCCGCAGCTCGCCGACGGCACCGCCTTCTTCGAGAACGCCGGCGGCAGCCTGGTGCCGGAGCCCGTCCGCAAGCGGCTGATCGACTTCGTCAGCCACAGCTTCGCGCAGCCCTCCTACGATTCCGCACCGTCGCTGGTCTCGCGCCAGAAGATGGCCGACGGCAAGCGGCTCGCAGCCGACCTGCTCGGCGTCGAGCCCGAGGAGATCGTGCTGGGGCCGTCGACGACGCTGAACTTCTACGTGCTCTCGCACGCGCTCCGCCCGCTGTTCCAGCCGGGCGACGAGGTGATCGTCACCGACCAGGACCACGAGGCGAACGTCGGCTCCTGGCGCCGGCTCGCCGAGTTCGGGATGGTCATCAAGGAGTGGCAGGTCGACCGCAAGACCGGCGAGCTGCGCCTCGCCGATCTCGACAAGCTGCTGTCGCCCAGGACCAGGCTCGTCTGCGTTACGCATTGCTCGAACGTCGTCGGCACCGTGAACGACGTCGCCGAAGTCGCCAAGCGCGCAAAGACGGCCGGGGCGCTCACCATCGTCGACGGCGTCGGCTATGCGCCGCATCACCTGATCGACGTGAAGGCGCTCGGCGTCGATGCCTATGCCTGCTCGGCCTACAAGATCTTCGGGACGCATATCGGCATCCTCTGGGTGAAGCCGGATCTGGCGAAGCGCGCGAAGCCACAGGCGCACGAGTTCATCACGGCGTCGCCGCAGACGCTCAATCCCGGCGGCCTCACCTACGAGCTGGTCGCCGGCCTCGGCGGCACCGGCGACTACCTCGACCTGCTCTACAAGCATCACTTTGGCTCGGGCGACAATTCGCCCCGCGCCCGCTACGCGCGGGTCTTCAAGCTGATCGAGGATCACGAGAAGCGGCTCGGTGCCCGCATCGTCGATTTCCTGAAGAGCCGGAAGAGCGTGCGACTGGTCGGCGAGGATGGCGCCCGGGCGCCGATCATCTGCTTCACCGTCGAAGGAAAGACCTCAACCGAGGTCGCGAAGGCGCTGTTCGACCGCAAGATCGCGGTCGGCCACGGCCACTTCTATGCGAAGCGCTGCGTTGACGCGCTCGGCGTCGAAGGCGTGATCCGCATCAGCTTCGCCCACTACAACGACGACGCCGAGGTCGACCGCCTGCTCCAGGCACTGTCGGAGATCCTGCCCAGCTAGAGGAAACGCCCATGCCCGCGACCGACTCCACCGCGATGACCGTCGCCGAGATCATCGCCGCGTTCCGCGCGAAGACGCTGTCGCCGGTCGAGGCGCTGGAAGCGTCGCTCAAGCGCCTCGACGAGGTGCAGCCGCGCTTCAACCCGTTCTGCCTGATCGACAGGGAGATCGGGAGGAGGATGGCGAAGGAGTCGGAGGCGCGTTGGCAGAAGGGCACGCCCAAGGGCCCCTTCGACGGCCTGCCGATTCCGATCAAGGACACCAACGCGGTCAAGGGGTGGCCCTTCCGCTTCGGCAGCCTGTCCATCCCGGATACGCCGGTCGATTTCGACGGCCCGATGACGGCGCGGCTCCGTGACGCCGGCGCGGTGTTCTTCGGCAAGACGACGACACCGGAATTCGGCTGGAAGGGCATGACCGACAGCCCCCTCTCCGGCATCACCCGCAACCCGTGGAACGAGGCCAAAGGCGCGGGCGGCTCCTCCGGCGGCGCCGCGGTGTCGGTCGCGACCGGCATCGGCCCGATCGCCACCGGCGGCGACGGCGGCGGCTCGATCCGCATGCCGTGTGCCTTCTCCGGTGTCTTCGGCATCAAGCCGAGCTACGGCCGCGTCTCGACCCCGACCGCCGCCGGCATCGCCGACATGTCGGTGCATGGGCCGCTCGGCCGGACCGTCGCCTGCACGGCGGCGATGCTGAACGTGATCGCCGAGCCCGACGAGCGCGATCCTTGGGGGCTCCCGTCGGGAAACATCGACTACGTCGCCGAGATCAGGAAGGGCGTGAAGGGGCTCAAGATCGCGTTCAGCCCGAACCTCGGCTACATCAAGGTCGTCGATCCGCGCATCGCCGACGAGATCGCCAAGGCGGTGAAGGTCCTCGAGCAGGCCGGTGCGATCGTCGAGGCCGCGGATCCGGGCTTCCCCGATCCGGCCTGGGCGATCGACATCATCTGGCGCGCCTCCAACGCCAAGCGGCTGACCAAGATGCCGCCGGAGCAGATCAAGCTGATGGAGCCGGCGCTGCTCGAATGCGGCGTCTCGGGCCTCGGCATTCCGGCGACCGACTTCATCGCCGCCCAGGACGTGCGCCTCGACATGGCGCGGACGATGAAGCTCTTCCACAACAAGTACGACCTGCTGGTGACGCCGACGATGCCGATCACGGCCTTCGACGCCGGGCTGGTCACGCCGGACAAGGCGACGTTCCCGACCTGGCTGCACTGGTCGCCGTTCACCTGGCCGTTCAACATGACGCGCCAGCCGGCCGCTTCGTGCCCTGCCGGATTCGTCGACGGCCTTCCGATCGGCCTCCACATCGTCGGGCCGATGTTCCGCGAGGACCTGATCATGCGCGCCTCCGCCGCCTTCGAGGCGGCGCGGCCGTTCAGGATGGCGCGCTGATCAGATCGCCTGGCCGGCGTAGACGCCGGTGCAGTGCTCGTTGTCGACCGCGACCTGGCCGTTGACGATCACGTAGGGAATGCCGACCGGGAACTGGCGAGGGTTCTCGTAGGTCGAGGTATCGTTGATCGTCGTCGCGTCGAAGACCGTGATGTCGGCGAAGGCGCCCTTCTCGATCCGCCCGCGGCCCTTGAGATTGAAGCGCGCTGCCGGACGGCCGGTCATCCGGTGGACCATCTCTTCCAGCGTGAGGCCGCCGATCTCGCGGCGCAGCCTTCCGAGGAAGCGCGGGAAGGCGCCGTAGCTGCGCGGATGCGGGAAGCGTCCGGCCGGCGTGATGTCGCTGCAGACCATGTAGTCCGGCCGCGCCACCAGCTGCATGAAGTCCTTGTCCATCTGGTGCCGCGTCGCGTGGCTTTCCGGCGGCGCGCCGACATGGCCGACCTTGAGGTTCTGCTCGACCAGGATGTCGCACAACGTCTCGCCCGGCGTGTGGCCGCGCCTGGCGGCGATATCGGTGAGCCTGGTTCCCTCCATCTCCGGGGCCATCGGCATGTAGCCGAGGATGATGGTCGAGAGCATCTGCTTTTCGTCATGGTCGAGGTAGTCGACGATCTTCCGCCGCTCGGCCGGGTCGCGCAGCCGCTTCAGGATCGCCGCCGGTCCGTCCTCCTGCGCGAAGGCGGGCAGCAGGCTGACCGCGATCGAGCTGCCCGAGGGATAGGGATAGATGTCGAAAGTGACGTCGGACTCGGGTGTGCGCACGGCATCGATCGGGTCCATGATCGCGGCGATGTTGCCGGCGTTTTCCGGCTGCGTGCGATAATGGGCGAAATGGAGCTTGGCGCCGGTCCGACGCGCCACTTCCATACCTTCGAGCACGCCGCCGCCGCCATGGGCGCGGGCGACGACGTTCTTGCGCGGCTCGCACATGTAGACCTTGCCGGCCTCGCGCACGATCCTGACGAGCTCGACGATCTCCTCGGTGTCACCCCAGGGGCCCGGATAGTATTTGCCGCCGGTGGTGAAGCCGATGGCGCCCTGCTCCAGCCCTTCGCGCGTCAGCTTCTTCGCGGTCTCCAGCGCTTCGCCGGTCAACGGCTTGTCGTGGAAGCCCAGCGCCTGCAGGCGCACGGTGGCGTGCGGCACGAAGTAGGCGGTGTTGATCGCGACCTTCTTATGATAGTGGCGCTTGAAGGCGGCCACGCTGTGCATGTCGAGGTCTTCCGGCGGATCGCCGAGCAGCCCGCCGAGCCAATGGCGGTAGGTCTTGAAGTTGTAGGCGGAGAGCGGCGCATACGACATGCCGTCGATGCCGAGGAACTCGGTGGTGATGCCCTGGCGGATGCCGTTGGCGTGCTGCGGATCGACCAGCAGCGCGCCTTCGGAATGCGTGTGGGTGTCGATGAAGCCGGGCGAGACGGTATGGCCGGTCGCGTCGATCCGTCTCCTGGCCTCGGACTTGGAGAGGTCGCCGATGGCGGCGATGGTCTCGCCGGTGATGCCGACGTCACCCTTGTAGCCGGCCTTGCCGGTTCCGTCGACGACGGTGCCGCCCGAGATCACCAGATCGAACATCGCAGTCCCCCGAAATCAAGCGGCGGCTCCTTGCAGGGAGCCGCCGCGGGTATCGACCTCAGCTCTTGGAGATGTTCCAGAGCAGCAGCACCGGCGAGGAGATCACGCCGGTCACGTTCTTGCGGAACGCGACGACGGTGGCGCGCTGGCCCAGCGGCACCATCATCACGTTGTCGGCGATCTGGGTGTGCAGCTGGTCGAGGATGACCTTCTGCTTCGCCGGATCGGCTTCCTTGGCCCAGGCGAGGCGCAGACGCTCGACCTCGGGATTGCACGGCCAGCCGACCCATGCCTTTTCGCACGCGCCGTTGATCACCGGATAGTCGATCGGATTGATCAGCGTGCCTTCCCAGTACGAGGCGATCAGGCTCCAGCCGCCCTGACCCGGCACCGCCTTGCTCTCGCGGCGCTGCGAATGCGTACCCGGATCCATCGTATCGAGGACGACGTTGAGCCCGATGTTCTTGAGATTCTGCGCCATCAGCTGCGCCGCCGGCGAGTAGACGGTGTCCGCCGGGTTCAGCACGACGATCGGCTCGCCCTTGTAGCCCGCTTCCTCGAACAGCTTCTTCGCCTTGGCCTGGTCCGGCTTGGTGTTCGCCTTGACCCGCCCCGCGGTCGAATAGCTGGGCGTGCCGCAGAACATGAAGGAATCGCAGGTCCGGTACAGTTCCGGATCGCCGCCGACCGCCTGCATGAACTCGGTCTGGTCGGTCAGCGCGACCAGCGCCTCGCGCGCCTTCGGATTGTTGAACGGGGGATGCAGGTGGTTCGGGCGGATGATGTACATCGAGCCAAGCGGATCGTTGACCTTGACCACCAGATCCGGGTTCTTGCGCATAACCGGCAGCAGGTCGGCCTTCGGCTGGTCGATGAAGTCGACCTCGCCGCGATTGAGCGCCGCGGTCGCGACCGCCGGATCGGGCAGAACGATCCATTCGACCGTATCGACCTTGGCGAGGCGCGCGCCGGCCGCCATGTCGGACGGCTCCGAGCGCGGCACGTAGCCGGTGAACTTCTTGTAGACCGCCTTCACGCCCGGATTCCATTGCGGCTTGTCGAACATGTAGGCGCCGGAGCCGGTGGGATCGTCGATCTGCGTCGTCGCCGGGGTCGAGGCGATCCGCTCCGGCATCATGTAGGCGGAGTACGAGGCGATCTTGGCGAGGCTCGCCGGCAGCTGGCCGAAGGGCTCTTTGAGCTTCCAGGTGAAGGTCGTCGCGTTGTCGGCGGTGACCGAGGCGGTGAAGCCCGCGACCAGCACGCCGCGGCTGTCCTTGCTCATCCAGCGCTTGACCGAGGCGACGCAGTCGGCGGCCGTCACCGGCGTGCCGTCATGCCACTTGAGGCCCGGACGGAGCGTGAAGATGTAGGTGAGGCCGTCGGCGCTCACCTTGAAGTCCTCCACCATCTGGGGCTTCGGCTCGAGTTTGGAATTCAGCGCGAACAGGGTGTCGTAGACCATGTTCGCGTGGTTCAGCGTGATCGAGGTCGAGGTCCAGATCGGGTCGATGATCTTGAGGTCGGCGATCGGAACGACCCTGAGCACGTTCTGTTGCGCGACGGCGGCAGTGGGTGAAAGCCAGGGCGCGGCAACAACGACCGCGCCGGCCAGGAGGTGAAGCAGTCTTGCTTTCATGGCAGGCCCCGCTTTGCGAGTGGTGATGGATCACTAAGTACGCAAAACGCTAGCACGCCCGCCGGCCATGGCCAGCGCGAACACGACAACCACGGTTTTTCATCACAAATCGAAGCTGCGTCCCAAGCACTCCACCGGCTAGAAGCCGAGAGCCTTCGTCAGCGGACGGAGATAGTCGTGGCCCTTCTTCGCGTAGGTGAGCGGGTGGGCCTTGGCCGGATCCTGCTCGGCCTCGACCACGAACCAGCCGGAATAATTGGCCGGCTTCAGCTCCTTGAGCACCGCCGGGTAGTCGATGGAGCCGTCGCCCGGCACGGTGAAGACGCCCGCGAGCACGGAGTCGAGGAAGCTCGAGTCGTTCTCCTTCGACTGCTTCAGCACCGCCGGGCGGATGTCCTTGCAGTGGACGTGATTGATACGCGCCGCGTGGCGCTTCGCGACCGCGATCGCGTCGCCGCCGGCATAGGTCAGATGACCGGTGTCGAGCAGCAGACCGACCTCCTTGCCGGTCTCGGCGACCAGCCGGTCGATCTCAGCCTCGGTCTCGATCACCGTACCCATGTGATGGTGATAGGCGATCGGGCAACCTTCGCCGGCAAGATACCTGCCGACCTCGGTCATGCGCGAGGTCAGCGTCTTCCACTGGTCTTCGGTCAGCTTCGGGCGGCGCGTCACCGGCATTTTGCGGTCGCCATGCACGCAGCCGGTCACCTCGGCGAAGACCATCGCCGGCGCCTTCAGCGCCTTCAGCAGCTTGAGATGCCCCTGCACCGCGGCGATCTCGTCCTTAGCCGAGCGCTCGAGCAGCTTCGCCGAGTACCAGCCAGAGGCAAGGCCGAGCCCGTGCTTGGCGAGGATCGGCTTCAGCACGTCGGGATCGCGCGGGAACTTGTTGCCGAGTTCCATGCCGTCGTAGCCCGCCTGCTTCGCCTCCGTGAGGCACGTCTCGAGCGGGGTCTCGGATCCCAACTCGGGCATGTCGTCGTTGGTCCAGGTGAGCGGGTTGATGCCGATACGTGCCATGATGCTTCTCTATCTGTCTGTAACGCCGAGTCTCTCCCCCCACCCTAGCCCTCCCCCACGCTCCGCGGGGTGAGGGAACCCGAGGCATCTCGTATGCCCTCCCCCCTTCGTGGGGGAGGGTTAGGGTGGGGGGCGCTCTATCCGCCCAACTTCTGGCGCTTCCGCGCCTTCCCGTAGTTCTTCAGGACGTCCTTGCGGGTCGCATCCCGCGGCGCGTCGTGGACGGCGACGTCCCACCAGGCGCCGCCCTCGGCCGTGGTCTTCCAGGGATCGGTGTCGATCACGATCACCTGCGTCTTCTTCTTCGGTGCCGCCGCGTCGAGCGCGAACTCGAGCTCGGCGATCGAACGGACCTTGACCGCGTCCGCACCGAGCGCGCGCGCATGCGCAGCGAAATCGACCCACGGTGCCGATGCCGGAAACAGGTTGTTGTAGGGCGCGCCACCGGTCGCCTTCTGAAGGCGCGCGATGCAGCCGAAACCCTTGTTGTCGAGCACGACGACCGTGAGCTTGGCCCCGAGCTGCACCGATGTCGCGATCTCGGAGTTCATCATCAGGTAGCTGCCGTCGCCGACCATGATGAAGACCTCGCGCTCAGGCTTCGCCAGCTTGGCGCCGAGACCGCCGGCGATCTCGTAGCCCATGCAGGAATAGCCATATTCGAGGTGATACTCGGTCGAGTCCGCCGCGCGCCAGAGCTTGTGCAGCTCGCCCGGCAGGCCGCCGGCGGCGCAGACGACGATGCTCTTCTTGCGCTTGGCCGCGCGATCGACCGCGCCCAGCACCTCGGCATCGCTGGCCTTGCCCTTGCGCGGCGCCGTCGCCGCCTCAGTGGTCTTCAGCCACTGCTTCGCGAGCTTCTTCGTGCGTGCCGTCCAGGCGGATGACGCGGACCAGGACTTGAGCGCCCGGTCGAGCGCGACGAGGCCCTTTCCGGCATCGGCGACCAGCGGCAGGGCACCGTGCTTCGCCGCATCGAAGGCGCCGACATTGAGCTGGACCAGCTCGGCCTGCGGGAACAGCGCGCGGCTGCCGGTCGGGAAGTCGGCGAGGCGGGAGCCGACCGCGATCACGAGATCCGCGTCCCGGGCGAGGCCGTTCGCGGCCTCGGTGCCGGTGACGCCGATGGCGCCGGCATTGAGCGGATGATCGAAAGCGAGGCTGCCCTTGCCGGCCTGGGTCTCGGTGACCGGCACGCCATGCGTCTCGGCGAAGCGCGCCAGCGCCTTCTCCGCCAACGCGTACTTCACGCCGCCGCCGGCAAGGATCAGCGGGCGCTTCGACTTGGCGATCGCTGCGGCGACTTCCGCCAGCTCCTCGGCGTCGGGCTCGGCCGCACGCACGCGCCAGCTGCGCGGGCGGAAGAATTCGACCGGGTAGTCGAAGCTCTCGGTCTGCACGTCCTGCGGCAGCGCCAGCGTCACCGGCCCGCATTCGGCCGGGTCGGTCAGCACGCGCATCGCCTGCGGCAGCGCCACCAGGATCTGCTCCGGCCGGACGATGCGGTCGAACAGCCGCGACACGGGGCGGAAGCAGTCGTTGGCCGAGACGGTGAGGTCCGAGAAATACTCGACCTGCTGCAGCACCGGGTCGGGCCGGCGGCTGACGAAGATGTCGCCGGGCAGGAACAGCACCGGCAGCCGGTTCACATGGGCGACCGCGGCGGCGGTCACCATGTTGGTGGCGCCGGGGCCGATCGAGGTGGTGCAGGCCATCATGCGGCGGCGCGCGTTGGCCTTGGCATAGGCAACCGCGGCCAACGCCATCGCCTGCTCGTTGTGCGCTCGCACTGTCGGCAGGCGCTTCTTCTCCTGCTCGAGCGCGTGGCCGAGGCCCGCGACGTTGCCATGGCCGAAGATCGCGAAGACGCCGCCGAACATCGGCTGCGACTTCCCGCCGATCTCGACCGACTGATTGATCAGGAAGCGCACCAGCGCCTCCGCCATCGTCAGCCTGACCGTCGCCATGGACCCTCCCGGATTTTTGACATTTATGTGACAGAGATTGGCGACGCCCACAATGGGCCGACATCGAGCCTAGCCCAAAAGAAAAGCCCTCCCCAGACGGGGAGGGCTTGAAGGGAGGGACGTCGATCTGCTCAGTCGGCCGCCTGGCTCGTCACCGGTTCCGGGCGCCAGCGGAGGATCGGCTTCCGGGCGGCGCCGGTCTCGTCGAGGCGGCGGCGCGGGGTCAGCTTCGGCGCGTCGGCGAAGGACTGGGCGTCGACCTTCGACTTCTCGGCCAAGGCCCTGAGCGTCGCGATGAAGGCGTCGAGCGCGTCCTTGCTTTCGGTCTCGGTCGGCTCGATCAGCATCGCGCCGTGGACGATCAGCGGGAAGTAGACCGTCATCGGATGATAGCCGGCATCGATCAGCGCCTTGGCGAAGTCGAGCGTGGTGACGCCGGTATCCTTCAGGAAACGATCGTCGAACAGCGCCTCGTGCATGCAGTAGCCGGGGAAGGCCGGCGTCATCACGTCCTTGCAGCGGGCTAGCACGTAGTTGGCGTTGAGGACCGCATCCTCGGCCACCTGCGCCAGGCCGTCCGAGCCGTGGCTCATCATGTAGGCGACGGCGCGGACGAACATGCCCATCTGGCCGTGGAAGACCTTGAGGCGGCCGAGCGCCTGTGAGCCTTCACCGGACGCAGGCCTGGTCTCGACCAGCCGGAAGCCGTCCTTGCCGTGTACGACGAAAGGCACCGGTGCGAACGGCGCGAGCGCCTTCGAGAGCACCACCGGGCCCGAGCCCGGCCCGCCGCCGCCATGCGGGGTCGAGAAGGTCTTGTGCAGATTGATGTGCATGGCATCGACGCCGAGATCGCCCGGCCGCACGCGGCCGACGATCGCGTTGAAGTTCGCACCGTCGCAGTAGAGATAGCCGCCGGCTGCGTGCACCGCGTCGGCCAGCGCCGAGATCTCCGTCTCGAACAGACCGCAGGTGTTCGGGTTGGTGATCATGATCGCGGCGACGTCGGGGCCGAGCTTCGCCTTGAAAGCCTCGACGTCGACCTTGCCGTCGGCCTTGGCCGGCACCGCCTCGACGGTGAAGCCGATCGAGGCGGCCGTCGCCGGGTTGGTGCCGTGCGCGGATTCCGGAACGAGCACGCGGTTGCGGTTCTCGCCCTTGGCTTCCAGCGCCGCCTTGATGCAGAGCATGCCGCAGAGCTCGCCATGCGCGCCCGCAGCCGGTGACAGCGCGACGGCCGGCATGTTGGTCAGCGTCTTCAGCCAATGCGCCAGGGTGTCCAGCAACTCCAGCGCGCCCTGCACGGCGGACTCGGGCGCCAGCGGATGCAGGTCGCCGAAGCCCGGCAGCCGGGCCATCTTCTCGTTGAGCCGCGGGTTGTGCTTCATCGTGCACGAGCCCAGCGGATAGAGCCCGGCGTCGATCGCGTAGTTCTTCTGCGAGAGACGCGTGAAGTGGCGCACCACCTGCGGCTCTGAAAGCCCCGGCAGCCCGATGTCGCCCTTGCGCGCGAGGCCGCCGAGGCGGTCCTTCACCTTCGCCGGTTCCGGCAGGTCGACGCCGGTTCGGCCGGGCGCGTCCTGCTCGAAGATGAGAGCCTCTTCCATCTGCAGGCCCCGGCTGCCCGTCGGTCCGGTGCCGTCCGCCTTGAAGCCGGCGCTGACGGCCTTGCTCCAGTCGCTCATCGGAGATCCTCCCGGAGCGCACCCGCAAGCGCATCCATGTCCTGATCGGTATTGACCTCGGTCGCCGCCACCAGCAGCAGGTTCGCCACCGATGCATCACCCGGCAGCAGCCGCGAGACCGGCACGCCGGCAAGGATGCGCTTCGCCGCGAGACGATCGACGACGCCCGCCGCCGCCTTCGGCAGCTTCAGCGTGAACTCGTTGAAGAACGACTGGTTGACCACCGAGACGCCGGGAATGCCGGCGAGCATGTCGGCGAGCTGCACCGCCTTCGCATGGTTGATCGCCGCGAGCTGCTTCAAGCCCACCTCACCGAGCAAGGTCATGTGGATGCAGAAGGCGAGCGCGCAGAGCCCTGCATTGGTGCAGATGTTCGAGGTCGCCTTCTCGCGGCGGATGTGCTGCTCGCGGGTCGACAGCGTCAGCACCCAGCCGCGGCGACCGTCGGCATCGACGGTCTGTCCGGAAAGACGGCCCGGCATCTGGCGCACGAACTTCTCGCGCGTGGCGAACAGGCCGACATAGGGGCCGCCATAGGTGAGGCCGTTGCCGATCGACTGGCCTTCGGCCGCGACGATGTCGGCGCCCATGGCGCCCGGCGATTCCAGCGCGCCGAGCGAGACGATCTCGGTGGTGACGACGACCAGAAGGGCACCCTTGGCGTGGCAGGCGTCCGCCAGCGGCTTCAGGTCCTTGATCTGGCCGAACACCGACGGGTACTGAACGACGACGCAGGAGACGTCGTCACCGAGCTTCGTCGCAGCATCTTCCTTGCCTTCCGGATCGGCCGGCATCGCGTCGACCTTGAAGCCGCCGTACTTGCCGTGCGTCTCGATGATCGAGCGGTACATGGGATGCAGGCCGCCGGAGAGCACCGCGCGTCCGCGGCGGGTGACACGGCCGGCCATCATCACCGCCTCGGCGGCGGCGGTGGAGCCGTCGTACATGGACGCGTTCGCCACATCCATGCCGGTCACCAGCGCCACCTGCGTCTGGAACTCGAACAACATCTGCAGCGTGCCCTGGGCGATCTCGGGCTGGTACGGCGTGTAGGCGGTCAGGAACTCGCCGCGCTGGATCAGGTGATCCACCGAGCTCGGCACGTGATGGCGATAGGCGCCGGCGCCGAGGAAGCTCGGCACCGAGCCTGACGGGATGTTCTTCGCCGCCAGCGCCGCCAGCGCGCGCTCGACCTCGAGCTCGCCCTGGTGCAGGGGAAGGTCGACCGGCTTCGACTGCCAGACCTTCGCCGGCACGTCCTTGAACAGGTCGCGGACCGAGCCGGCGCCGATCGCGCCTAGCATCTCGCGCCGGTCGTCCGGCGTCAGCGGCAGGTAGCGCATCAGTGCAGGCCCTCGATGAAGGTCTTGTAGGCGGCCGCGTCCATCAGCGCGTCGACCTCCTTGGGGTCGGCGAGCCTGATCTTCATGAACCAGCCCTTGCCCTCGGCGTCCTCGTTCACGAGCGCCGGGGTGTCGCCGAGCGCGGCGTTGACCTCGGTCACCTCGCCGGAGACCGGCGCGTAGACCTCGCTCGCCGCCTTCACGGATTCGACGACGGCCGCCTCGTCGCCGGCCTTCACCTTCTTGCCGACGGCCGGCAGCTCGACGAAGACGACGTCGCCCAGCTGTTCCTGCGCGTACGACGTGATGCCGACGGTGGCGACGCCGCCCTCGACCTTGACCCACTCATGATCCTTGCTGAACCGCATGACGTTTCATCCCCGATGATAGTTTGGTTGGACGAAGGGCAGCTTCGCGACCTTGGCAGGCCTGGGCGTGCCGCGAACGATGGTCTGGATCGGCGTGCCGACCTGCGCATGGGACGTGGCGACGTAGCCCATCGCCACCGGGCCCCCGACTGAAGGACCGAATCCGCCGGACGTGATCTCGCCGATGGTGGCACCGTTCATGTCCGCGATCGGCGTATGGCCGCGCGCCGGTGCCTTGTCTTCCGGCTTGATGCCGACGCGCTTGCGGGCGACACCGTCCTTCAGCTGCTTCATGACGATCGCGTGGCCGGGGAATCCGCCTTCTTCGCGCCGGCGCTTGGAGACCGCCCAGGCGAGGTCGGCTTCTATCGGCGTCGTGTCCGGGCCGATGTCGTTGCCGTGCAGGCAGAGCCCGGCTTCGAGGCGGAGGGAGTCGCGGGCGCCGAGACCGATCGGCTTGACCTCGGGCTCGGCCAGCAGCGCCTTCGCCAGCGCCTCGGCGTCTCTCGCCGCGACCGAGATCTCCCAGCCGTCCTCGCCGGTGTAGCCCGAACGCGTCGCCAGCACGTCGATGCCGGCGATCTTCAGATCGCGGATGGAGAGAAAGACCATGTCGGTCGAGCCCGGCGAAAGCTTCGCCATCACCTTCTTGGCGGCGGGCCCCTGGAGCGCCATCAGCGCACGGTCCTCCAGGTACTCGATGCCGACCCCTTTCAGGCGCTCGCGCAGGCGCGCGACGTCGGCGTCCTTGTTGGAGGCGTTGACCACGACGAACAGGTGATCGCCGCGATTGGTCGCCATCAGGTCGTCGAGGATGCCGGCGTTGTCGTCGAGCAGCAGCGAGTACTTGGTGCGGCCGAGGCCGAGCGCCTGGTAGTCGCCGGGCACCAGCGTCTCAAACTGCTTCGCCGCGTCCTTGCCGGTGATGCGCACCTGGCCCATGTGGCTGACGTCGAAGAGGCCTGCCCCTGCGCGCGTGTGCAGGTGTTCGTTCATGATGCCCATCGGGTACTGGACGGGCATGTCGTATCCGGCGAACGGCACCATCTTGGCGCCGAGCGAGCGGTGGAGCGCGTTGAGCGGCGTGACTTTGAGCGTGCCTGGATCGGCCACTTCGGATCTCCGACAGGGTTGCGGCGACCCAAAGCGCGAATGCGCCTCAAGCCGCCCCCTCTGTCATGAGACCTGAAAGATTCACCCGATGTGCGGGCTTACCTCGTCGGTGAGGCGCGGTGCGCGCCTGCTCTCCAGAGCGTCCTCTCCCCCGGGTCCTGGGTGCCTGAGAGTTTCCGGGGCGGTTGCTCCTTCGGCGCCGGCTGTTGAGGCCGGTCTCTCCCCGGGGGATCGACGGACGATCCAACCTGCGGGGCCGCCGGTGGAAAGTCAATCAGCGAGAATGCATGCGCCCGACGTCGATCGCGCCGGGCTGCAGCGATTGCCGGCCGGAAGGCTCGCCTATATCGTGCGGACGCCATGGCGCATGAAAGCCCTGCGTCCGCAGGCCAGCCCCCTCCGATGGACGACTCCGCCCTGAAGGCCGCGGGCATCGTTTTGCTCGGCGCCAACCTGGTCGAAGGCAGGATAGCGGTCGAGCCGCCGCTGCAGCTGTCCGGCAACCTCTTCTTCTGCAGCGTCGGCCGCTATTCGTACGTGCACCCGGGCATCGTCTTCGCAAAGACGTCGATCGGACGCTACTCGCAGGTCGCGGCCGCGTGCCAGGTCGGTGTCGGCGGCCATCCGACCAGCTGGCTCAGCAGCCATTTCTTCCAGTATCGCGACGACTTCCATCCGTACCCGGAAGCCGATCCCTACGGACTGAGAAACTCGTTCGAGGAGTATCAGGAGACGGTCGTCGGCAGCGACTGCTGGATCGGCGCCGGATGCATCATCAAGTCCGGGGTGACGATCGGGCACGGCGCCATCGTCGCGGCGGGTGCCGTGGTCGTCGACGACGTGCCGCCCTATGCCATCGTCGGCGGCGTGCCGGCGAAGCTCATTCGCTACCGATTCCCGGAGGCCCTCATCGCCGACCTCCTGACGCTTCGGTGGTGGGACCTTCCGCGCCAGGGCGTGGCGCACCTGCCCTTCGACCGGCCGGAGGCCTGCATCGAGATGCTCAAGTCCCAGCAGAAGCAGGGCCTACTCGCCTACGACCCGCCGGCCCATGTGCTGATCGAGACGAAGCCGGCGGGCGCCTGAGTGGCGAGACCGATCGGGCGTCTGCGGGCGATCTGCCTGTCGCTTCCCGAGGCGACCGAGAAGGAAGCCTGGGGCGATCCGACCTTCCGCGTGAAGGACAAGATCTTCGCAATGGAGAAGCGCGGGGACGGCCGGGTTTCGGTCTGGTTCAAGGCGCCGAAGGGAAGCCAGCAGGTGCTCGTCGGGGCGGACGGCGAGCGGTTCTTCGTGCCGCCCTATGTCGGGCAAAAGGGCTGGGTCGGCATGCGTCTTGACGGAAAGCCGGACTGGAAGGAGGTCGAGCTGCTGATCCGTCGCAGCTACGCGATGACGGCGCCGAAGAAGCTGGCGGCGCTGCTTGAAAGCTAGCGCTGAGCCGACGTCATCAGGCGGGCGCCGCCCTTGGCCGGACCGACCAGGGGAGCTGCCGCCCGCCGCTCCTCGAACTTCATCGGTGCGCCGCCGTGAGCGCGATCCACCGGCTTCGGCGCGAAGTCGGCGGGCTTGGCCTTGGTCGGGCCCTCGTGATGAACGAAACCCGTCATCGAGGCGGCCTCGAGCGCCCGGTTGCACGCCATCTTGAACTCGGGCGGCGCCTTGAGCTGGATCGCACGCGACAGGAACGTGCGCGCCTCGCCGATCTTCTTGCCCAGCAGCTCCTTGTCGTCGTGGTGGGCGGCGTTGAGCGCACCGGCCGCGGCGTCGCTGGCCGCCTTCATGAAGCAGCTCTTGAGCAGGTCATCCGAGCGATCCCGCATCAGCTTGACGAAATCCTTGGGCGCCTTCGGGTTCTTGAGCATCTCGGTGATGCGCTTGGCGGCGGCTTCGCACTTGTCGGGCGCAGGGGCCAGAGCGAAGGCGCGCATGCCGTCGACCGCCTGGACGATCGACACCTTGATCGCCTCGACCTTGCGGGCTTCCGCCTCGGCTTCCTTCTGCTTCTTGTCGTCAGCAGCGCCAGATTTCGAACCGAACATGACCGTGCCTCCTTGAGGCTCAATCCATCCACAGGGCCAGTGTCAGGCCACCGGCGTTAAGAAACCCCTAATTCAGATAATAAAGTAATTTAACAAAATATCTTCAAAAGATTGATTTTACACGATTCAGGTGCCTGGAAATTCTCCAGGCCATGGAATTCTCGCCTCGTGCCGGGCGGAATTCTATCCACCGGAAGGTGGAGGCGAAGCCGCGCGGACGCGGCTTCGCTCGGGTACGTCCGTTCAGACGGCCTTCAGGTTCTCGGCAGAGGACTTGCCGCGCTTCGGGTCCTGCTGGACCTCGAACGAGACCTTCTGACCTTCGTTCAGCGTCCGCATCCCGGCCCGCTCGACGGCCGAAATGTGGACGAAGACGTCGGCTCCGCCGCCCTCAGGCTGGATGAAACCGTAACCCTTGGTGCTGTTGAACCACTTGACTGTGCCGGTCGGCATGGCTGACTCCGGATCGAGGGACTAGCGCTGCTTGCTCTGCAGCGGACTTTACTTTGGAGCGCCCGGGATTTCGGCCTCAGACCACGGTCCGCAGTATTATCCGGATCAGAAGAACGCACCCGAGGCACTTGCGCAAGACCTAAACCTTCCCAAAAGGTCAAGCATTGTCATAATTGATCCGGACGACCTCGACGGGCTCGGGGCCTGTCGGCGTCCGGACCTCGACCGAGTCGCCCACTCGCGCCTTCAGGAGCGCGCGGGCCACCGGCGACAGCCAGCTGATCTCGCCCTGGTCGTGGCGCACCTCGTCGACGCCGACGATCCGTACCGTTCGCTCGCGATCCTTCGAGTCGGCATACGTCACGGTGGCGCCGAAGAACACCTGAGATCGATTCGTCTGGCGCGCGGGATCGACCACCTCCGCGACCTCCAGGCGCTTGGTGAGAAACCGCAGCCGCTTGTCGATCTCGCGCAGGCGCTTCTTGCCGTAGAGATAGTCGCCGTTCTCGGACCGGTCGCCGTTGCCCGCGGCCCACGACACGATCTCGACCACCTTGGGCCGCTCGACCTGCTTGAGCTGCCTGAACTCGTCCTGCAGCCGAAGGAGGCCTTCCGGCGTGATGTAGTTCTTCACGCCCGTCGGCAGCGGCTCGGCGCCTTCGAGCTCGTCTTCCTCGACGTCGTCGCTTTCCTTGGTGAAGGCCTTGCTCAATTCTCGCTCCTGACGCGGCGCACCGCATCGATCCAACCCTGGCGCCGACGGTCCCGTTCCTCCTTCTCCATCGCGGGCTCGAAGCGGCGATCGCGGGCCCAGATCGCGGTCAACGCCTCGAGCGACGGAAACACGCCGACCTGGAGACCGGCGAGGAATGCGGCGCCGAGGGCCGTGGTCTCGGTCACCACCGGACGCTCCACCGGAACGCCGAGGAGATCGGCGAGACGCTGCATCACCCAGTCGTTGACGGTCATGCCGCCATCGACGCGGAGCGTGGTCGGCGCCTTGCCGAAATCGTCGGCCATCGCGCCCATGAGGTCGCCGGTCTGGTAGCAGACGGCTTCGAGGCCGGCGCGGACGATGTCGGCGATGCCCGTGTCGCGCGTGAGCCCCATGATCGCGCCGCGTGCAAACGGGTCCCAGTACGGCGCGCCGAGGCCGGTGAAGGCCGGCACCAGGTAGACGTTGCCGGTGCCGGCGCCACCTCGCGCGAGCGCCTCCGTCTCGCCGGCGGACTTGATCAGCTTGAGGCCGTCGCGAAGCCACTGGATCGTCGACCCGGCGGCGAAGATGCTGCCCTCCAGCGCATAGGTCGCGCGGCCGCCCAGGCGATAGGCGATCGTGGTCAGCAGCCGGTTCTTCGAAGGCACGAAGGTCGAGCCGGTGTTCAGCAAGGCGAAGCAGCCGGTGCCGTAGGTAGACTTGATCTGCCCGGCCTCGAAGCAGACCTGGCCGACGGTCGCCGCCTGCTGATCGCCTGCCATGCCGGCGACGGGGATCGACGCTCCCAGCAGCGCCGCGTCGGTCATGCCGAACTCGGCGGCGTTGTCGAGCACCTCCGGCAGCATCGCCCGCGGCACGTCGAACAGCTTCAGAAGCTCGTCGTCCCAGGCCTGCGCACGGATGTCGTAGAGCAGCGTGCGCGCCGCGTTCGTCGCGTCGGTTCGGTGGCTCTTGCCGCCGGTCAGCCGCCAGAGAAGGAAGCAATCGATCGTGCCGAAGGCAAGCTCGCCCGCCTCGGCCCGCGCGCGCGCGCCGGGAACATGGTCGAGGATCCAGGCGATCTTGGAGGCGGAGAAGTACGCGTCGATGACCAGGCCGGTCTTGGCCGCCACGGCGAGCCCGTGGACCGCCTCGAGCTTCCGGCAGGCCTCGGCCGTCCGGCGGTCCTGCCAGACGATCGCCCGGTGGATCGGCCGGCCCGTCGCCCGCTCCCACACGACCGTCGTCTCGCGCTGATTGGTGATGCCGATGGCGGCCACGTCCTTCGCGCCGAGGGTCGCCTTGGACAGGGCGTCCCGGCAGACCTGAAGCGTGTCACGCCAGATGTCCTCGGGATCGTGCTCGACCCATCCCTCCGCCGGGAAGTGCTGGCGGAGCTCGGCTTGCGCGCGGGCGAGCACACCGCCCCGGGCGTCGAAGATCATCGCCCGTGTGCTGGTCGTCCCCTGATCGATCGCCAGGATCGCCTTCGCCGGCATCACGCCTCCTCAGCATGGCATTTTCGTTACGGGCGATTATGCTGCGCGCTTTCTTTTCGGGGCAACGGGTGTACGACCTTCTGGTCATCGGCGGCGGGATCAACGGCGTGGGCATCGCCCGCGACGCGCAGGGCCGTGGCCTCAAATGCCTGGTGGTCGAGGCCCGCGACCTCGCCTCGGCGACCTCCTCCGCCTCTTCCAAGCTCATCCACGGCGGGCTCCGGTACCTCGAGCAGTACGAGTTCCGGCTGGTGCGGGAGGCGCTGATCGAGCGCGAGGTGCTGCTGAAGCTGGCGCCGCACCTGGTCAGGCCGCTGTCCTTCGTGCTGCCGCACCGGCCGCACCTCCGGCCCGCCTGGATGATCCGGATGGGCCTCTTCCTCTATGACCATCTCGGCGGCCGCGAGCGCCTGCCAGGGTCGTATGGGATCGACACGCGCACCCATCCCTTCGGCTATCCGCTCGCCTCCGACATTTCGCGCGCCTTCGTCTACGCCGACTGCTGGGTCGACGACGCGCGGCTGGTCGTGCTGAACGCGCGCGACGCAGCCGACCGCGGCGCCGAGATCCGCACGCGTACGCGCTGCGTCGAGGCGAAGCGCGAAGGCGGCGCCTGGCATGTCCGTCTCGTGGACGAAGCCGGCGCCCCGCACGTCGTTCAGGCGCGCGCACTGGTCAACGCCGCCGGCCCCTGGGTCAACGACGTGATGGGCCAGGTGCTGCGCACCAACAGCCCGAAGCGCGTGCGCCTGATCAAGGGCAGCCACATCGTCGTGCCCCGGATCCATGACGGCGAGCAGGCCTATATCCTGCAGAACGAGGATCGCCGCATCGTCTTCGTGCTTCCCTACGAAGGTCGCTTCAGCCTGATCGGCACCACCGACGAGCCGTTCACCGGCGATCCGGCGTCGGTCGCGATCTCCCCGGCCGAGACCACCTATCTCTGCGACGTCGTCACCCGGCACTTCCGCTCGCGCGTGGCGCCCGAGGACGTGATCTGGACCTATGCCGGCGTTCGGCCCCTGCACGACGATGCCGACGTCGAGGCATCCCAGGTCACGCGCGACTACGCCTTCGACCTCGATCTGGACTCGACCGGCGGCACGCCGCTGCTGTCGGTCTTCGGCGGCAAGATCACCACCTTCCGCAAGCTCGCCGAGCACGCGCTCGACCGGTTGCTGCCGCACCTCAGGTGCGGCGAGAAGGCCTGGACCGGCAGCGCGCCGCTTCCCGGCGGGGCCATGCCGAACGCGGACTTCGAGGCTTTCCTCGCCGACCTGCAGCAGCGCCTGCCCTGGCTTCCGAACCCGCGGCGGCTCGCCCGAGCCTATGGCACGGAGGTCGATCGGCTGGTCGGCGATGCCGGATCGGCCGGCGACCTCGGCCACGACTTCGGACTCGGTTTCACCGAGCGCGAACTCGCCTATCTGGCCGAGCGCGAATGGGCGAGGATGCCCGACGACGTCTTGTGGCGACGCTCCAAGCTCGGCCTGCATCTCTCGGCCGAGGCGAAGGCGGGCATCGCCGACTGGTTCACGAGGAGAAGTCCATGAAGGTCGTCATCACCGGCGCCGCCGGCTTTCTCGGCAAGAAGCTCTCGCAGCGACTCGCCGGCAACGTTACGCTCACGGGGCGCTCCGGCAAGCCCGAGGCGATCACCAAGGTGACCCTGTTCGACGTGGTCGAGCCGGAGGCCCCGAAGGACAAGCGCTTCTCGACCGCGACCGGCGACGTTGCCGACAAGGCGCTGATGAGCAGGCTGATCGACGAGGAGACGGACAGCGTCTTCCACCTAGCGGGCGTCGTCAGCGCCGGTGCCGAGGCGGATTTCGATCTGGGATACCATGTGAACCTCGACGGTACGCTCGCCGTGCTCGACACGATGCGGAAGCTGCCGCACACGCCGCGGATCGTCTTCACGTCCAGCCTCGCGACCTACGGCGGCGAGTTCAACAAGTCGATCGACGACGCGACGCCGCAGACGCCGCAGACCAGCTACGGCGTGCAGAAGACCATCGGCGAGCTGCTGATCAACGACTACTCGAGGAAGGGCTTCATCGACGGCCGGTCGCTCAAGCTTCCGACGATCTTCGTCCGTCCGGGCAAGCCCAACAAGGCGGCGTCGACCTTCGCCTCCTCGATCGTCCGCGACCCGCTGCAGGGGACGCGCGCGGTCTGCCCGGTGACGCGCGACGTCAAGATGGCGTTCCTCTCGCCGCGCCGCACGATCGATGCCTTCATCCACGCGCACGAACTGCCGGGCGAGGCCTGGGGGCCGTGGCGGTCGTGCAACCTGCCGGCCATCACTTATTCTATTGACGAGATCGTCAAGGCGATGGAGAAGCTGGCCGGGCCGGAACCGGTCGGCCGCATCGACTGGATCCCCGATCCGACGATCCAGAAGATCGTCGCGACCTGGCCCGGCACGGTCGGGTGGGAGAAGGCGAAGCGCCTCGGCTTCAAGCCCGACACCGATATCGAAGAAATCATCAAGGCCTTCATCGACGAGGACATGGTGAAGGCAGCCTGAGGGGCCCTATGCCGTCCTTCGTCACCCGGGATTTCCAGACGCTGACCGGCGAACAGGCGCGCGAGCGCCTGATGACGGTCAATGACAAAGAGTTCCTGACCGCCGACAGCGGCGTCGTCGCGGTCTCGCGGGAGCGCTGGAAACTGGCCCAGGAAGCCGAGGCCAACGGCTGGCTCAACCTGTGGCGAGGCGCGATCGAAGACCGCAACACGCACCACTACGCCCTGTTCGATTACTTCTTCATGCTCCGCGACCGCCCCTTCAAGCGCGGGATCGAGCTCGGGTGCGGCCCTTTCTCGAACATGCGAGTCGCGGTTTCGACGGTGAAGGTCGAGACGATCGAGCTGCTTGATCCGCTGATCGAGCGGTATCTCGAGCTGCCGAACTGCGCCTATACCGACATGAAGCTGCGGCGCCTCGACGGCGATACCGAGCCGGTCGCGAAGCTGCACGCGATGCCGATCGAGGACATGCAGGTCGAGCAGAAGTACGACCTCGTCATCCTGATCAACGTCATCGAGCACTGCATCGACGTACGTAAGATCTTCGACAACGTCTGGAACCTGCTGGTTCCGGGTGGCGTCTTCATCTTCCACGACAAGTACTTCGATCACCTGGAGACCGCCGTGGAGATCGCGTCGCACTACGACACCGGTCACCCGCTGCGGCCGGACCGCAAGATCGTCGACGGTTTTCTCAACCGCTTCGAGACGATCTTCTCGCGGTGGATCTCGACCGAAGGCGCCGCCAAGATGACCGACACCGGCGACGCCATCTACTTCGTCGGCCGGAAGCCCGGCGCCTAGTTCACCCGCGACAGCAGCGGCTTTCCGGCGAGGAAGGCCTGGACGTTGGCGATCATCAGGTCGCCCATGGCGCCGCGGGTCTCGTGCGTGGCAGATGCCTGGTGCGGCTGCAGCACGACGTTGTCGGGCATGTCGACGAGCCCTTCGGGCACGCAGGGCTCGACCTCGAACACGTCGAGGCCGGCGGCGGCGATCTTCTTCTCCTTGAGCGCCTTCACCAGCGCCGCCTGGTCGACAACGGAGCCGCGCGAGATGTTGATCAGGATGCCGTTCGGCCCCAGCGCCTCGATCACCTTGCCGTCGACAAGATGCTTCGTGCCCGGACCGCCCGGGGTCACGATCATCAGGAAATCGGAGTCCCGCGCGAGCTCGACCGGGTCGGCGTAGTACCTGTACGAGACGTCCGCCTGCTTCGAGCGGCCGTGATAGGCGACCTTGAGATTGAACGCCTCGCAACGTTTCGCGATCGCCTTGCCGATGCGGCCGAGGCCGATGATGCCGATGGTCTTGCCGCCGGTCAGCGACCAGGTCATCTCCATGTTGCCGCGCTTCACCCATTCGCCCGAGCGGACGTAGCGGTCGCCCTTGATCATCTGGCGCGTGGTCGCGAGGAGCAGGCCGAGGCCGAGATCGGCGACCTCCTCGGTCAGCACGTCCGGCGTGTTGGTGACGGCGATGCCGCGCCTGGTGAGTTCACCCACGTTCACGCCGTCGACGCCGACGCCGAAGCAGGCGACCAGCTTCAGATTGGGCAGCGCGTCCAGGATCTCGGGCGCGATCGGATCATGGCCGGACGTGAAGGCGCAGGTGATCTCCGGCGCGATCCTCTTCGCCAGCGCCAGCTTGTCCGGCGCCAGCCAGAGCTTATGCGCGGTGAACAGCTCGTCGATCTTTGTCATCGTCCCGGAATAGGAGACCGGGCCGTTCTGCAGCACGGGGGGCTTGGACGTCATGGGGACTCGGGAGCTCCTTACATCACCGCGCCGATCGACCACGGCTGGAACTCGTCCTCGCCGAAGCCCATCTCCTCGCTCTTGGTCTTCTTGCCCGACGCGGTGTCGAGGATCAGCTTGAAGATCCGCTCGCCGCAGGCCTGGACCGTCTCCGAGCCCTCGATGATCGTGCCGCAGTTGATGTCCATGTCTTCGGGCATCCGCTTGAACAGCATCGAGTTGGTGGCGAGCTTGATCGAGGGCGCCGGCTTGCAGCCGAACACCGAGCCGCGGCCGGTGGTGAAGCAGATCATGTTGGCGCCGGACGCCACCTGCCCGGTCGCGGAGACCGGGTCGTAGCCGGGCGAGTCCATGAAGTTGAATCCCCTGTGCTTCAGCGGCGCCGCGTACTGCAGCACGTCGACCAGATTGGTGGTTCCGCCCTTGGTCGCTGCGCCCAGGGCCTTCTCGAGGATCGTGGTGAGGCCGCCGGCCTTGTTGCCCGGCGAGGGGTTGTTGTCCATCGAGCCGTTGTTCTTGGCGGTGTAGTCCTCCCACCAGCGCATGAGGTCGACCAGCTTCTGGCCGACCTCCTTGCTCTGGGCGCGACGCACCAGCACGTGCTCGGCGCCGTAGGTCTCCGGCGTCTCCGAAAGCATCACCGAGCCGCCATGCTTCACCAGGAGATCGGAGGCCGCCCCAAGCGCCGGGTTGGCCGAGATGCCGGAATATCCGTCGGAGCCGCCGCATTGCAGGCCGATGGTGATGTGGGATGCCGGCGCGGCCTCGCGCCTGACGTCGTTGATCACCGGCAGCATCTCGCGGATCGCCGCCAGCGCCTTGTTCATCGTCGCGGTCGAGCCGCCCGATTCCTGGATCGTCATCGTGTGCAGGAACGCGCCGTCCTGGAGGTTGTGGGCGCGCATCAGGCCGCCGATCTGGTTCGCCTCGCAGCCGAGCCCGATGATCAGGATGCCGCCGAAATTCGCATGCACGGCGTAACCCGCGATCGTCCGGCGGAGTACGTCCATGCCGTCGCCTTCCGCCGCCATGCCGCAGCCGAGGCCATGGGTCAGGGCCACGATGCCGTCGACGTTGGGGTACTGCTCGAGCAGCGATTCGGCCTTCCGGGCAACCAGCTTCGCCACATGGGCCGAGCAGTTCACCGAGGTGAGGATGCCGATGTAGTTCCGGGTTCCGACGCGGCCATCCTTGCGCTTGATGCCCTGGAACGTCGCCTGGGATGCCCCGGTCGCATACGGCGTCGGCTGTGATTCGACGCAGAACTCGTACTGCCGCTCGAACATCTGGAAGGCGCAGTTGTGGGTGTGTACGTGGTCGCCGGCGGCGATCGGCCGGCTGGCGAAGCCGATGATCTGGCCGTAGCGGCGGACCGGCTCGCCCTCGGCCACCTGGTGGGTCGAGATCTTGTGCCCGGCCGGGATGTGACCCTTGGCCACGACGTTCTCGCCGGGAATGCTGGTCCCGGGAAGGATGTCGGCGCGGGCGACGACGACGGTGTCGGCCGGGTTGAGCCGGATGGTGAGGGTCGGCTGGGTCATCTTTCGTCCTTGGGCGGAGAGGCCTTGGCGGGCTGGGAAGGTCTTTCTAGTGTAGCGGCCCGTCATCCGCCTTTCCAATTCGGAGCTTCAGTCATGAGCGGCCGCCTTCAGGGCAAGATCTGCGTCGTCACCGCCGCCGGCCAGGGCATGGGCCGATCCTCGGTCGAGGCCTTTCAGCGCGAGGGTGCGACCGTGCACGCCTCCGACCTGGACGAGTCGAAGCTCGCCGGGCTCGAGAAGCTGAAAGGCGTCTCGCTCAAGAAGCTGGACGTCACCGACCCTGCGGCGGTCGAGGCCTACGCGAAATCGGTGGGTGCGGCCGACGTGCTCTTCAACGTCGCCGGCATGGTTCACAACGGCACGATCCTGGAAGCCTCCGAAAAGGACTTCGACCAGGCGATCAATCTCAACGTCCGCTCGATGTACCGGATGATCAAGGCGTTCCTGCCGGCGATGCTGGCGAAGAACGGCGGCACCATCATCAACATGGCCTCCGTCGCCTCGTCGGTGAAGGGCGTGCCCAACCGCTTCGTCTACGGCATGTCCAAGGCCGCGGTGATCGGCCTCACCAAGTCGGTCGCGGCCGACTACGTCGCCAAAGGCATCCGCTGCTCCGCGATCTGCCCCGGCACGATCCAGACCCCGTCGCTCGACGACCGCATCAACGCCAATGCCGACGCGGTCGCGGCCCGGAAGGCCTTCATCGCCCGCCAGCCCATGGGCCGCCTCGGCACCGCCGAGGAGATCGCCGCTCTCGCCGTCTACCTGGCGTCCGACGAGGCCGCCTTCGCCACCGGCCAGGCCTTCATCGTCGACGGCGGCCTCGTGATGTAGACTGGCGCGATCCCTGCCTGGAGCGGACAACGCCATGCGCCCCCTTGCCTCCGTCTTCGCAGCCGCCGTCCTGCTCTCCGGCTGCGCCGGCATGGTCCGGACCATGACCTACGAATACCCGCAGAGCTCGGCCGTCGCCCGCGACAACCTGCAGGATGCCGCATCCGTCGGGCCGGTATTGCTCGAGGTGCGCGACAATCCTTTCGCAGGGGATGTCGCCCGGTCGATGGCCCAGGCGGCGAGCGCCACCAGCGTCGGCTTCCAGGTCCGGTTCACCACCGACCGGTCCCAGGCAGGTCGCTCGGATTTCCGCCTCGTCGTGCAGTTCTCGCCGGCCCCGGGCGTGAGCGCGGCCGAGGTGTGCGATTCCTCCCGACCGGTCGCCAAGGCCGCGACCGAGGGGCTGACCGCCGTGGTCGCCTTCTGCAAGCAGTCCCAGCCGATCCTGGCGATGGCCGCGGTCGCGCCCAAGGCCGAGGGCCCGGACGCCCCGGTGGTGCGCCAGATCGCCGAGCAGGCGATGATGCGGATGTTCATTCCCTCCGGTCAGAACCACAACAGCCCTGGCGATTTCTGGCCGGACATCTGACGGTCGGATTGCAGGCAGTCGCGTAACGTTGCCTGGACCGCGGCACGCACCGCGGTCACAATCGGCGTATCCGAATACCGTTAAGGACCGGACGGTACGCCCATGGACCAGCAGATCGCCACGCTCAACAAGTGGTTCGACGTCGCCGCCGCCTTCCTCGTCGCCTACAGCTTCCAGATCATCGGCGCGATCGTCTTCTTCCTGATCGGCCTCAAGGTCGCGCAGTGGGTGGCCGGCCTCGTGGTGAAGGTCGGTGCCCGCAACAAGCTCGACGCCACGATCTCGAACTTCGCCGCCAACGTCGTCCGCATCCTGGTCCTGGCGATGGTAGTCATCGCGACCCTCGGCAATTTCGGCATCTCGATCGCGCCCCTGATCGCGCTTCTCGGCGCCGGTGCCTTCGGCGCCACGGTCGCGATCCAGGGGCCGCTGTCCAACTACGGCGCGGGCCTGACGCTGATCCTGACCCGGCCGTTCACGATCGGCGACACGGTGACGGTCAAGGGCGTCTCCGGCGTCGTCGAGGACATCACGCTCGCCTCGACCTTCCTGGTCGGCGAGGACGGCGAGCGCATCATGGTGCCGAACCGACAGATCGTCGGCGAGATCCTGGTCAACTCGCGCGGCCACCGCATCGTCGAAGGTACGCTCAAGATCGCCGCCGACCAGGACGTCGTCGCGGCGATCGCAGCGGTCAAAGGCGCGCTGACGCGCGTGCCGCAGGTGGTGCAGGAGCCGGCGCCCGAAGTCGGCGTGCACGCCTTCACCCAGGCCGACGTGACGTTGGCGCTCCGCTACTGGGCGCCGGCGCGCGCCTTCTTCTCGACCCAATTCGCCGTCAACTTCGAAGCTCGTGCCGCGCTCGCCGCCGCCGGGCTCAAAGCCGCCTGAAGGGAGAACGCCGATGAAGAAGATTCTCATCGCCATCGCCGCATTGGTGTTCGTCGTCATCGTCGCCGCGATCGCCGCGCCGTTCTTCATCCCGGTCTCGGTCTACAAGAACCAGATCGAGGCGCAGGCCAAGCAGGCGACCGGACGAACCCTCGCGATCAAGGGTGACATGAGCCTCTCGATCTTCCCGACCGTCGGGATCGAGGCCAAGGACGTCACCTTCGCAAATGCCCAGGGCGCCTCGACGCCGGAGATGGCGCGGCTCAAGAGCCTCAAGGTCGCGGTCAAGCTGATGCCGCTGCTGCGCGGCGGACTCGAGATCGACAGTTTCGTTCTCGACGAGCCCCAGATCGTGCTCGAGATCGACCGCCAGGGCCGCGGCAACTGGGTCATGGGCACGCCGTCGGCGGCGCCCGCACAGAATCAGGCTTCCGGCGGCACGGCCGCCTCGCCCGGCGACATCCGCCTCGGCGAGGTGAAGCTCAAGGACGGCCGCATCACCTACATCGACCAGCGCAGCAACACCAAGGAGGAGGTCACCCAGATCAACGCGACGCTCGACCTCCCCGACCTCGACAAGCCGATGAAGCTCGACGGCGGCGCCACCTGGCACGGCAAGCCGCTGACCGTGAAGCTCGACGTCGACAAGCCGCGCGCGGTGATGGCCGGCCAGCCGGCCAACGTCACGCTGCTGCTCGGCGGCGATCCGGTGAAACTGGGCTTCAAGGGGCAGGTCGCGACCGCCGGGGCCGGGCGCATGCAGGGCGACGTCGACCTCGCGGTGCCCTCGATCAAGGATCTCGCCGCCTGGGCCGGCTCGCCGATCGACGCGCGGCCGAACACGATGGGGGCGCTCGCGATCTCCGGAAAGCTCGACCGCCAGGGCGCCAAGACCTCGTTCAACGGCGCCAAGGTCTCGCTCGACCAGATCAAGGGCACCGGCGACATCACCGTCGACACGTCCGGGGCGAAGCCGCACCTCTTGGCGAAGCTCATGCTGGAGAAGCTCGACATCAATCCGTACCTGCCGCCGGAAGCGCCGGCGCAGAAGGGCGCCGCGGCGGCGCCGGCAGCACAGGGCCAGCAGGGCTGGAGCGAGGACCCGATCGATCTCGCCCCGCTGCGCGCGGCCAATGCCGACCTCGATCTCACGGTCGGCGGCCTCGTCATCCGCAAGATCGAGATCGGCAAGGGCGTGGTGAAGGCGCAGCTCAAGGACGGAAGGCTGGCGCTCGACCTGACCGAGCTCGCGCTCTATCAGGGCACCGGCAAGGCCACGGTGATCCTCAACGGCGCCCCGCAGGTACCGGAGTTCGACGCGCGGATCGCACTCGCCGGCGTGCAGGCCGAACCGATCCTGACTGCCGCCGCAGACTTCAAGCGGCTGACCGGCACCTTCGGCATGGAGACGCACGTCGCCGCGCGCGGCAAGTCCCAGAAGGAAATGGTCTCGTCGCTGAACGGCGACGGAAAGGCCGCCTTCACCGACGGCGCGATCAAGGGCATCAACCTCGCGGCGATGGTCCGCAACGTCGCCAACGCCTTCCTCGACCCGAAGGCGCAGGAGTCGCAGAAGACCGACTTCTCCGAGCTCGGCGGCACCTACACGATCCAGGCGGGCGTCGTCCGCAACAACGACCTCGCGCTGAAGTCGCCGCTGCTCAGGATCGAAGGCAAGGGCACGGTCAACCTGCCGCAGAAGACGCTCGACTACCGCGTCGAGCCGAAGGCGGTGATGTCGACGGAAGGCCAGGGCGGGCAGATGCAGGCCTCGGGCGTCATGGTCCCGGTCGACGTGAAGGGGCCCTGGGACAACCTCAGCTACCGGCCGGACCTTGCGGCGCTGATCAAGGTCGATCCCTCGCGCGCGCTCGATGCCCTGAAAGGAGCAATCCCGGCGATCCCGGGCGTGGCGCTACCGGGTGCGTCGAGCAACCCGCCGGCGGCGGGTCAGCAACAGCAGCAGCCGGCTCCCGCGCAGAACCCGCTGGGGGGCCTCCGGAACCTGCTGAATCGATAACGCCCGGGCACTTGGCGCCGTGAGGTTCGACCTCTAGTCTGCCGCCCCCTTGGGGGGAGCGGCAGATGGCGGATCTCTGGATACCGGTGACGATCGCGGCGGCGTTCCTGCAATGCCTGCGTACGGCCTTGCAGAAGCGGCTGACCAAGTCACTTTCGGCCGAGGGCGCCAACTTCATCCGCTACGTCTACGGCGCGCCGATCGCGCTCCTGCTCCTCGTCCTGCTCACCAAGGGCTTCGGGCGCGAGCTGCCGATGCCGAACGTGCCGTCGCTGGCCTACGGCGCGATCGGGGGCCTGACCCAGATCGCCGCGACCTCGCTGCTGATCCGCGCATTCACCTATCGCAGCTTCGTCGTCGGCACGACCTACTCGAAGACCGAGACGCTTCAGGCGGCGCTGCTGGCCGTGCTGATCCTCGGCGAGCATCTCGACCTCTGGGGCTGGGGGGCGATCTTGATCGGCTTCGTCGGCATCGTCGTGATGTCGCGGGCGGCGGCCGCCGGTGCCGGGTCGTGGAAGGACGAAGGCGCACGCAAGGCGGCGCTGGTCGGCCTCGGCTCCGGCACGCTGTTCGGCGTCTGCGCCGTCGCGATCCGTGCGTCGGCGCTGGCACTGCCTCCAGGCAATGAGCTGGAACGGGCCGCCGTCACGCTCGCCTCGATCACGACGATGCAGGCGATCATGATGGCGACGTATCTCCTGATCCGCGATCGCAGGCAGATCACGGAGGTCATCCGTCTCTGGCCCCGGACCTTCCCGGTCGGGCTGCTGTCGGTGCTGGGCTCTTGCGGCTGGTTCTTCGGCATGACGCTCGAGAACGCGGCCCTGGTGCGGGCGCTGGGCCAGGTGGAGCTGGTGTTCACCTACCTCGCCTCGCACCTGCTCTTCCGCGAGCGCGCGACCGCGGGCGAAACCGCCGGCATCCTGCTGGTCGCCGGCAGCGTCGTGCTGCTGATCCTTCGCTGATGCATCGAGCCGAAAGCTCGGCTAGGTTCCGGCCATGTCGATGATCGACCTCGACGACGACCCGCTGTCGACCGCGCCCGAGCGCCTGGCCGAGCTCTACGGCCGGCCCGGGTTCATGATCCGGCGCGCGCACCAGATCACCATCTCGGTGTTCCAGGCGCATGCCGGCGAGCTCGGCCTGACCAACACCCAGTTCGGTGTGCTCTACATCCTGAAGCGCTATCCCAGCATCGACCAGGTGACCCTGGCGAAGCTGCTCCGCCTCGACCGCTCGACCACCGGAACCGTGGTCGCGACGCTCGAGAGCCGCGGCTTCGTCGCCCGCGACATCGGCGAGTCCGACCGGCGCCGGCGCGTCCTGGCGCTGACGCGCGAAGGCGAGTCGATGCTGTCCCAGGTGCAGCAGAAGTCCGCCGGAACGTCAGGTACGCTGCTGGCGGCACTCAGTCCGGCGGAACGAGAGATGTTCCTCGAGCTGCTCGGCCGCGTGGTCTCCCACTTCGAGACCGGACCCGGTGCCGGCCAGGTCGGCTCCTCGGACAGCGCCAACAGCTAGTCGAGCGTACGCCGGTAGCGGAGGATCGCCACCGTCCAGGCGACGGCGGCGAAGACGAGAAGCGGCCAGACTTCCGGCCAGATCTCGATCATGCCGTTGCCCTTGAGCAGGATGCCCCGGACGATACGCAGGAAGTGCGTCAGCGGCAGAACCTCGCCGACGCCCTGCGCCCATCCGGGCATGCCGCGGAACGGGAACATGAAGCCCGAGAGCAGGATCGACGGCAGGAAGAAGAAGAACGTCATCTGCATCGCCTGCAGCTGGTTGCGGGCGACCGCCGAGAAGGTGAGGCCGACCGCGAGGTTCGCCAGCAGGAACGCCAGCAGCGCCAGCGTGAGCAGCCCGATCGAGCCCAGCATCGGCACGCCGAACAGATGGCGCGCGGCAAGCAGGACGACGCCGACCTGGACATAGCCGATGACGATGTAGGGCAGGATCTTGCCGGCCATGACCTCGGCCGGCTTCAGCGGCATCGCCAGCAGGTTCTCCATGGTGCCGCGCTCGGTCTCGCGTGTGATGGCGAGCGCCGTCATCAGCACCATGGTCATGGTCAGGATGACGCCGAGCAGGCCGGGCACGATGTTGTACGCGGTCAGACCCTCCGGGTTGTAGCGGCGGTGGATCACCACGTCGAAGGCGGGCTCGGTCGCGAGCGCCGGCAGGTCGTGGCGCAGCGCCGAGCGCGGAAGCTGGTTGAGCGCGGCGACCGCGTTGGATGTCGCGGCGGGGTCGGTCGCGTCCGCCTCGACCAGGATCTGCGCCCGTTCGCCCTTCAGCAGGTCGCGGGTGAAGCCGTCGGGAATGGTGACGACGAAGGCGACCTCGCCGAGCGCGATCAGCCGCTCGACCTCGGGCTCGCCGGTGACCTGGGCGACGACGCGGAAGTAGCCGGAGCGCTCCAGCGCACCGACGATGCTGCGCTCGACCTGGCCCGGATCGCGCGACAGGATCGCGGTCGGCAGCTGCTTGGGGTCGGCATTGATCGCGTAGCCGAACAGCAGAAGCTGGATCACCGGGATGCCGAGGATCATGCCGAAGGTGAGCCGGTCGCGCCGGAGCTGGATCATCTCCTTGACCGTCATCGCGGCGATGCGGGCGAGCGAGGCCAGCATCACGCTACCCGGTCCTGAGCGTCTCGCGCCTGGGCGGCGCCCACATCGGCGATCAGGTGGATGAAGACGTCCTCGAGGGTCGGCTTCGTCTCTCGCCAGACGACGCGCGGATCGCCCATCATCGGCTCGATCGCGCGACGCAGCGCCGCCGGGTCGGCCGAGCTCACATGCAGCGACGGCCCGAATACCGCCGTGCCGATTCCGGGCAGGGCGGCAAGCCGCGCCGCGATCTCGTTGCGCCCGGACCCGGTCGCCACCCAGGTCGAAAGCTTCGCGCCGGCAATGACCTCCTCGACCGTGCCGACGGCCAGCAGCTTGCCGTAGGCGATGTACGCGATGCGGTCGCAGCGCTCGGCCTCGTCCATGTAGTGGGTCGAGACCAAGACGGTGACGCCGTCCCGCGCGAGCGCGTGGATCTGCTCCCAGAATTCGCGCCGGGCCTGCGGATCGACGCCGGCGGTCGGCTCGTCGAGCAGGAGCAGCTTCGGCGCATGCATCATGCAGGCGGCCAGCGCGAGACGCTGCTTCCAGCCGCCGGAGAGCGAGCCGGCGAGCTGGGTGCGCCGCTTCGCCAGGCCCACCCGTTCCATCGTCCTCTCGACCTGGGCGCGGCGGTCCGGCAGCGCATAGAGGCGCGCGACGAAGTCGAGATTCTCCTGGACCGTCAGGTCCTCGTAGAAGCTGAAGCGCTGGGTCATGTAGCCGACCTGGCGCTTGATCGCCTCGGACTGGGTGAGGACGTCGAGCCCGAGGCATGTGCCGCGGCCGCCGTCGGGTTCCAGCAGCCCGCACAGCATGCGGATCGTCGTGGTCTTGCCGCTGCCGTTGGGGCCGAGGAAGCCCCACACCTCGCCCGCCGGTACCTTGAGCGAGACGTTGTCGACGACGGTGCGGGCGCCGAAACGCTTGGTCAGGCCCTCGACGTCGATCGCGAGTTCGCTCACGGCACGAGACGCGCCTGGATCGGCTGGCCCGGCTTGAGCACAGGGACCGACGGCTTCGCCTTCACCAGGTAGACCAGCTTCTGCCGGCTCTCGATCGCGTAGATCACCGGCGGCGTGAACTCGGCCTCGCCGGCGACGAAGGTGACCTGCGCCGTGAGATCGCGCGGGCAACCGTCGCAGGCAATCGCGAGCCGGGAACCGATGCGGATCTGGGCCAGCGCGGCTTCGGGCACGAAGATCCGGGCATGAACGCCCTCCGGCGGGAGCAGGCTCACGACCGCGCCGCCGACGGGCGCCAGCTCGCCGCCCCGCCTCACGAGGCGCTCCACCCTTCCGGCGGCGCGCGCCGAGATGATCCGATCGGCCAGCCGCGTCTCGGCTTCGGAGAGGGCCGCGCCAGCCGCATCCATCTGCGCGCGTGCCGCGGCGATCTCGTCTTCCCGCGCGGGAAGGCGCGCGACGCGGAGCTGCGCCTGAAGCTCGGCGAGGCGCGCCTGCTCCGCAGCCGCCGTCGCGCGCGCCTGGTCGAGGAGGCGCGGATTGGCGGCGGGCGAGCTCGCCAGCTCCTGCTGGCGCGCCAGCTCGCGCCTTCCGAGCGCGAGATTGGCCTCGGCCTGCGCGATCTGTGCCTCGATCGCCTTGAGCTCGTCGGCGCGCTTTCCAGTCAGCAGGTTGGAAAGCCGCGACTCGGCTTCATCCAGTCGCGCCCTGGCCTGGTCGCGCTGCGCCGTCTCGCGCCGCGCCTCGAGACGGAAAAGCTTCTGGCCGAGCGTCACCTGAGCGCCTTCGCTGACGAAGACCTCCTCGATCCAGCCGCCTTCCGGCGCACCGACGCTCACGCGCTCGCCTTCGACATAGCCGAGAAAGCCGCGATCTTTCGGCGCTTCGTCGCAACCGGCAAGGACGAACAGGAGGATGACTTGAAGGATGCGTCTCACGCGAGCCCCCTCACCAAGGTGTCGACATGAAGCTTCAGCAGCGGCGCCGGATCGAACCGTTTCCTGTCGTGCCGCGCGAAGCAGGTCTTCCAGATCGCCGAAAGCAGCAGCGGCGCGATCACCAGCCGCGCGGCAAGATCGGGATCAGTCGGCCGGAACTCGCCGCCTGCGATGCCGCGGCGGACGATCGATGCGATCAGGCCCAGCACCCGCTCGATCACGGCCGATCGATAGAGCTTCGCGAGATCGGGAAAGTTGGAGGACTCGGCGATGATCAGCTTCGGGAATGCCGAGAAATCGCTGTCGACGACGACGCGGGCGATGGCATGGACGAGATCGCGGAGCAAATCCGCCGCGCTTCCTTGCCCGGCGGCGACCATGGCTTCCAGGCGCTCGACGTTGGGCACGACGGCCGAGCGCACCAGCGCCTCGAAGATCGCCTGCTTGCTCTCGAAGTAGAGGTAGAGCGCCGCCTTCGAAATGCCGGCCTCGCGCGCCACGTCCTCCAGGCGCGAGGCGGCGAAGCCCCTTTCCGAGAAGACCCGCAAAGCCGCGGCGAGGAGTTCCTCCGGCCCGGCGACCTTGCGCGGCCGCCCACGCGGGCGCGATGTCGATCTGGCGGTCATTTTGTAACTGACTGGTCAGTTACAAAATACGGCTGCGGCGCCCTCCGGTCAATCCGACGTCAGGCTGCGGCGTCAGCGGGAGCCCGGGTCGCCGCCAGGGCCGCGAGGAAGCGGGCACTCCAGTCGCGCTGGGTGGTGCGCCCGAGGACGGCGCGCATCCGCCGCCAGCGGTCTCGTCGTTCGTCGGGCGGCATCACGAGGCCCTGGTGGATCGCTTCCGCCACCCCTTCCGGATCGAACGGATTGACCAGCAGTGCGGCATCGAGCTCGTGCGCCGCGCCGGCGAGATGCGAGAGAACCAGCACGCCTGGATTCTCCGGGTCTTGCGCGGCGACATATTCCTTGGCCACCAGGTTCATCCCGTCGCGGACCGGCGTCACCAGCCCGACACGCGCATGGCGATAGAAGCCCGCCAGTGTCGGGCGCGCGACCGCCTTGTTGAGATAGCGGATCGGATTCCAGTCGAACTCCGCGTATCTGCCGTTGATGCGGCCGGCCAGCGCCTCGAGCTCGCGGCGCAGCGACTTGTACTGCGCCACCTCGCCGCGCGAGATCGGGGTGACCTGGAGAAAGGTGACCTTCTGACGATGCTGCGGCCAGGTGTCGAGCAGGGCCTCGAAGGCCTCCAGCCGCTTGGGGATGCCCTTGGAATAGTCGAGCCGGTCGACGCCGATCACCAGCTCGCGGCCGCTCAGGCTTTCCACCAGCCGCCGTGTGTCGCGCGCGGTCTCGCCTTTCTTGGCCCAGGCGGCGAACTCGTCGACGTCGATGCCGACGGGGAACACGCCGGTCGCCGCCCGGCGATCACCGGCGAACAGGCGGCCTTCCAGGTCGAGCTTGCCCTGCCCGTGCTCGATCACGCAGCGCTCGAAGGCATGGCGATCGATCTCTGTCTGAAAGCCGACGAGATCGTAGGCCAGCAGCGCCCGGGTCAGCTGCTCGTGGCCCGGAAGCGCCGACAGCACTTCCGGGGCCGGGAACGGGATGTGGAGGAAGAAGCCGATCGGGTTCCTGACGCCGAGCCGCCGCAGCATCTCGGCAAGCGGGATGAAATGATAGTCGTGTACCCAGATCGTGTCGTCGGGACGAAGGAGGCCGGCCAGCGCGCGGGCGTAGCGCGCGTTGACCGCGAGATAGCCCTTGAGCTGGGCGCGCCGAAAATCGATCAGCCCCAGCCGATAGTGGAAGAGCGGCCACAGGGTCGCATTCGAAAAGCCGGCGTAGTAGGTCTCGTGCTCCGCGGCCGAAAGATCGAGCGTCGCGTAGTCCATGCGGCCGTCGCTGACGGTCTTCGGCTCGCTCGCCGGCTCCGGCGCGATATCGCCGCTCCACCCGAACCACAGCCCGCCGGTCGGGCCGAGCGCCTCCTTGAGCGCGACGGCGAGGCCGCCCGCCTTCAGCGCCCGGTCGCCGGGAACGGCGACGCGGTTGGAGACGATCACGAGACGCGCCAAAACGCTTCCTCCCACGTCTTCGAAAGCCGCATCGCCGAATTGATCAGGCCGACCATCGCGTAGGTCTGCGGGAAGTTGCCCCACTGCTCGCCGGTCTGCGGGTCGAGATCCTCGGAGAGGAGGCCGAGCGGGTTGCGCCAGGTCAGGGTCTCCTCGAACCACTCCCTCGCCTCGTCGCGACGGCCGGCCGCGACAAGCGCGTCGATGTACCAGAAGGTGCAGACGGTGAACGACGTCGCCGGCTTGCCGAAATCGTCCGGCGCGTCGTAGCGGAAGATCTGGCGGCCGTTCTTGAGCTTCCGCTCGATCGTCGCCAGCGTGCCGGTGAAGCGCGGATCGTCGGCGGCGAGGAATCCCACTTCCTGAAGCAGGAGCAGGCTGGCGTCGATGTCGGTGCCACCGAAGCTCTCGACGAAGGTCTGCGTGCCTTCGTCCCAGGCCTGGTCGAGGATCGCCTTCCGGATCCGGGCCGCCTCGCCCTTCCAGTGCGCGGCGCGTTCGGCGAGTCCGAGATGGGCCGCGATCTTGGCCAGGCGCGCGAGGCCGGCCCAGCACATGGCCGCGGAGTGCGTGTGCACGCGGGCACGGCCGCGAAACTCCCAGATGCCGGCATCGGGCTCCAGCGCGACGCGGGCAGCGACGTTCCCCAATTGCTCGAGCTGCGCGAAGAGCGCCTCGTCGCCCGGACGCGGCAGCCGCGTGTCGAAGAACATCTGGGCGGCGGCCAGGATGACGCTGCCATAGACGTCGTTCTGGACCTGCTCGGCCGCCTGGTTGCCGACGCGCACCGGGCCCATGCCGCGGTACCCCACGAGAGCCGGTACGATGCTCTCGGTCAGCGGCTTGTCGGGGACGATGCCGTAGACGGGCTTCAGCTGCATCGCCGGCTCGGACACGGTCACCGAGGCGATGTAGCCCAGATAGTCCTCCATCGTCTTGGTGGCGCCGAGACGGTTCAGCGCATGGACGACGAAGAACGTGTCGCGCAGCCAGCAGAAGCGATAGTCCCAGTTGCGGCCGCTGTTGGCGTGCTCCGGCAGCGAAGTCGTCAGCGCCGCAACGATCGCGCCGGTCTCCTCGTACTCGCAGAGCTTGAGCGTGATCGCGGCGCGGATGACGGCGTCCTGCCACTCGAACGGGATCGCCAGGTCGCGCACCCACTCGATCCAGAACTCGTTGGTGCGTTCGGCGAAGTCGCGGGCCGTGTGCGCGATCGGACTCTCGAAGCTCTCGTCCTGGCTGAAGATCAGGTTGATCGGCTGATCGAGGACGAAGAGCGTCTCGTTCTCGATGTAGGAGACCGGCGCGTCGGTGGTGACGCGCATCGCCGAGTCGCTGCCGATGTAGCGGATGTGGTTGCTGCCGATCGTATGCCTGGGCTCGGTCGAGCCGTAGTCGAAACGCGGACGGATCCGGATCCGGACGCGCGCGCGCCCGCCGACAGGCTCGATGCGGCGGATCAGCATGATCGGACGGAAGGTCCGGCGATGGTTGCGAAAGCGCGGCGCGAAGTCGGTGATCCGCACCCGCGCGCCGTCCTTGTCGGTCAGGATCGTCTCCAGCATCGCCGTATTGCGGAGATAGCTGCGCTTGCAGTCGATGCGGTCGGCGAGCTCGACGTCGGCAAAGCCCCAATCCGCATTGCCGGCGATCAGGTTACAGAACACCGGATCGCCGTCGAGCCTCGGCATGCACCACCAGACGATGCGGGCATCGGAGTCGATCAGCGCCGCGACCGCACAGTTGCCGATCGCCGCGAGGTCGAGATTGCTCATGCCGGCACCTTCTCGACGAGGCGTCGAGGCAGGGCGGCGAGCCAGGCCCTGACCTCGGCCGGGCCTTCGAAGCCGGGCCCGGGCGTGAGATCGCGCACCGGCAGCGCCATCCCGCCGAGGCGCCGCGCCCCGGCGAAGCCGTCCAGATCGGTTTCGTCATCGCCGACGAAGACCGGGACCCGTCCCCGGAAAGGGGGATCGGCCATCAGGGCCTCTACCGCCCTGCCCTTGTCGATGCCGTTCCGGCGGACTTCCCAGATCATCTTGCCGGGACGCATGTCGAAGTCCCTGAGGTCGTCCTCCTCGAGGATCGCCTCGATGCGGCGGGCGAGAACCTCGCGGACGTCAGGCGACAGGCGGTAGTGGAAGGCGACCGCACCCGCCTTGTCCTCGACGATGACGCCGTGCAGGCCGATCGCCGCCGTGATCAGCCGGTCGCGCTGCTCCGGCGTCATGAGCTCCGCGACGCGCGTCGGCGGGCCCGACTTCGGCCGGAGCTCGAAGCCGTGAATGCCGGCGGCCGGCAGCTGGAGCGGATGGAACAGCGCGTCGATGTCGGCGACGGCGCGGCCGCTCACCAAGGCGAGCGCACCACCGAGGGCCTTCGCGGCACGCACGAGCGCGGTCAGCAGGCCGTCGGGAACCACGACCGCGTTCGGCGTCTCGGCAAGGTCGAGAAGCGTCCCGTCGATATCGAGGAACAGGGCCCAGTCGGCGCGGGGCGTGAGCTCAGGGATCGTCGTGGCCATGCCTTCCATGGTTCGTTTGTCTTACGTCACGCGAGCGCACTCGCTCCTGCAGACTTTCCCTTCAATCGCGTAACGTCCTGGGAGGACTATTCAATAACGCCCGACGGGACACCGGGTTGCCCGTCGGAACGCAGCGCCGCTTCGTACTCGTCGCGTTCTCGCCTTGCACATGCCGTTTCGTATCGACGAGACTTGTTCCGGTTCGGAAAGCGAGCCGGCCTCAACGGTCCAACAACATTAGACAGTGGAGCCACGTCATGCATCGCAACAGGCATTTAGGAATGGCCCTCGTCGGTGCCGCGCTCGCCCTCGTGGCGACGACACCGGCGAATGCGCAGAACAACGTGCTTCGCGTCGTGCCACAGGCCGACGTCAAGGTGCTCGACAGCCATGTGGTCTCGGTCCAGGTGACCAAGATCTTCGCGCTGATGGTCCACGACACGCTGTTCGCGTGGGACTACAAGCTCGGCGCGAAGCCGCAGATGGTCGAGAACTGGGCGGCGTCGCCCGACAAGCTGACCTGGACCTTCTCGCTGCGTCCTGGCCTCAAGTTCCATGACGGCACGCCCGTCACCTCGAAGGACGTGATCGCTTCGATCGAGCGCTGGGCGAAGCGCGACGTGATCGGCCAGCGCCTGGCCTCGTACACCGCGGGCTATACGGCGGTCGACGATCGCACCTTCACGCTCAAGCTCAAGGAGCCCTACGGCTTCGTCGAGTTCTCGCTGGGCTCGGCCGGCGGCCAGATGCCGGTGATCTACCGCGAGGCCGACGCGAAGACCGACCCGATGACGCCGATCGCGACCGGCATCGGCTCCGGCCCCTTCGTGCTGAACCGCGACGAGTGGAAGCCGGGCGCCTTCGTCGCCTTCAAGAAGAACGCCGACTACATCCCCCGCACCGAGCCGGTCGACGGTCTCGCCGGCGGCAAGATCGTCAAGGTCGACCGTGTCGAATGGCACATCATCCCGGATGCCGGCACCGTCGCGGCGGCGCTGACCAAAGGCGAGGTCGATCTCTGGGATTCTCCGGCGACCGACCAGCTGGGTCCCGTCCTCAACAACAAGGACATCATCATCGACAAGCTGCCGCCGTTCGGCAATTACGGCGGCCTTCGCGTCAACGCGCTCTATCCGCCCTTCAACAATCCGAAGGCGCGCCAGGCGCTGGCGTATCTGTTCGATCAGAAGGACTTCATGGCCGCCGCCTACGGCGATCAGAAATGGTGGAAGGTCTGCAATTCGTATTACGTCTGCGACGGTCCCTGGGGCACCGAAGCGGGGTCGGAGCCGTACAAGAAGAAGGACATCGCCAAGGCGAAGCAGCTGCTGGCCGAAGCCGGCTACAAGGGCGAGAAGCTTCTCCTGATCACGACCAACGAGCTGCCGCAGATCGGCGCGATGGCGCAGGTCGCCGCCGCCAACCTCAAGGAAGCCGGCGTCAACGTCGAGATGACCGTCAACGACTGGGGCACGGTCGTCTCCCGCATGACCAAGAAGGAGCCGGTCGACCAGGGCGGCTGGAACATGTTCACCACGTGGTTCACCGGCACGACCATGCACTCGCCGCTGACCAACATCGCGACCAACATGGCCTGCGGCGGCGGCAACTGGGCCGGCTGGGTCTGCGACGAGGAGTCGGAGAAGCTGCGCGACGCGTTCCTGAAGGCGCCGGACGACGCCGCCCGCAAGGCCGCGCTCGAGCCCCTGCACAAGCGCCTGCAGGAAGTGCAGCCGGTGGCGCTGCTCGGCCAGTTCGACCCGCCCTTCGTGTGGCGGAAGAACGTGACCGGCGTGGTCAAGGGTTCGGTGCTGGTGTTCTGGAACATCAGCAAGTCCTGACCTAGTCTCTTGCGCATAGCGGGGCCGGCGGCTTCCTGTCGCCGGCCCCTTTTCCTTTCCGGGGAGCACGTGACATGGCGGATCGGATCGGCTTCATCGGCCTCGGCAACATGGGCGGACCGATGTCCGCCAACCTCGCGCGCAAGGGCTTCCAGGTCACGGTGTTCGACCCGCGCCCGGCCGCGATCGAGAAGCTGACCGCGCTCGGCGCCAAGGGGGCGAAGAGCATCGGCGAGGTGATCGACGCATCCGACGTCGTCATCACCATGGTCCCGGACACGCCCGACGTCGAAGGCGTGGTGCTCGGCTCCGACGGTACGCTGGCGCGCGGCCGCAAGGGCATGCTGCACATGGACATGAGCACGATCTCGCCGGCGGCGAGCCGGCGCATGGCCGAGAAGCTGAACGAAAAGGGCATCGGCTGGGTCGATGCCGGCGTCGGCCGCTCGCCCGCGCATGCCGAGAAGGGCGAGAGCCTGTTCATGGTGGGCGCCTCGGCCGAGGATCTCGCGCGCGTGACCCCGATCCTGAATGCGATGGGCAACAAGATCGTCCATTGCGGCGGGCCGGGCTCGGGCATCGCGACCAAGGTCGTGAACAACTACCTCGCGATGTGCCTCAACCAGCTCAATGCCGAAGTCTTCACCCTCGGCGCCAAGCTCGGCCTCGACACCAAGGCGCTGTTCGAGGTCGTGACGTCGTCGCTCTCGAGCAACGACCACCTGAAGCTCTACTGGCCGACCAAGGCGCTGAAGGGCGACATCGAGCCCGGCTTCGCGCTCGACCTCGCCTTCAAGGATCTTTCGATCGGCGTCGGGGCGGCGAAGGAAGCAGGGTCGCCGGCGCATGTGGGATCGGCCGCGCGCGAAGCCATGATCCGCGCCCGCACGCAGCAAGGCCTGGGGCAGAAGGATGTGACCGCGCTCCTGGCCGCGGCGGCCGCCGAAGCGGGGATCAAGCCGCCGACGCTCTAGCGCGGACAGAGTGCGGGCGCCGTCGCCTGGCCGCGGAGGACCGGCAACGACGCCCGCTACGCCATCACACTTGGCGAGGTGGCTATCCCCACAACCGACCCCGGCCCGCGGACGGCGATCCGACGAGACGGGTCTCGAGGTCAGCTGGAGAAGTAGAAGCTGAAGCCCGGGCGCGGCGTCGGCGGGTAGTACACCCGCGGACGATACGGCCGGTACACATAGGCCGGCGGCGGATAGTAATAGGCCGGCGGCGGCGGATCGTATGTGCGGTAGTACGGCCGCCCGTAGCGGTCGTAGTAGACGGTCTGCGCCGAAGCGGGCGCGGTCACGGCAGCCACCGAGAGCACCCCGACGGCCGCCGCGAGAAGCGTGCGAATGCGCGTCATGGCTTAACTCCTTGAAAAATGGAAACTATCGACCGCTGGTCAGCGCGCCGACAGCCGCGCCGCCCAGGCCGCCGATCGCGGCGCCGGTCAGCCAGCTGCCCGTCAGCGAGCCGACGATCGCGCCACCCGCAGCGCCGATCGCGCCGCCGGACAGGGCCCGCTGCTGCTGGTTGGTCATGTTCGAGCACCCGGCGGTGCCGAACGCGAGGACCGACAGGACAAGGACGGTGGGGATACGCATGACAACTCCTGTTCATTGCCCGCCCCGCCATGTGGGCGAGGCTTGCCAGGAGCACTAGCACCCGAGCGCCGAAGTGGTTGCGCGGTCACCGGAACCGGAAACCCTGTCACAGCGTTATCACTGGTGCGTCGCCTTCCCGTGGCCGCCTTCCTTGGATAACGTCGAAGCTATGTCCTTAGCGCGTCTCGCAAAGATCGTGGCGGCCCTCGCCCTGGTCGCCGCCTGCGACAAGCTCCCGCCGCTCTCCGGCCCGGCGCCTGCGGCGCCGTCGGCGAGCGCGGCGGCACCGGCGACTGCATCTCCAGGTACCGCGCCGGCTCGTCCGGCGCAGGCGCAACCTGCCGCGCCGCCTGCGAGCGCGGCGCTGCCGCCCGATGCTCTCAAGATCGAGGGGCTCCGCCAGGACGAGATCGTCACGCGCTTCGGCGCACCGGCGTCGGAGCGCGACGTCGCTCCGGCAAAGGTGCTCGGCTACCGTGCGAGCGGCTGCGAGGTCGCGATCTACCTTTATTTCGACACAGGACGTAACGGCTTCTTCGCGCTTCACTACGACGTCAACGGCCGTCCGGCACCCAGCCGCGACGGAGACCGTTGTCTCAGGCAGATCGCCGCCGCCAAACGAGGCTGAACCTAAGATGATCGTGCTGGTCGACGACGATGCCACCTTCCGGGGCCTTCTTGCAGCGAACCTGGAAGACGCCGGATTTCGTGTTCAGGACTTTCCGGGCGCGGCACCTGCGCTCGCCTGGGTGGCCGAAGGTCATCGCGCGGACGCGTGGGTGCTCGACTGGCGCATGCCGGAAATCGACGGGCCGGCTCTCCTGCGCGCGTTGCGCGAAGCAGGCGTCGACGCGCCGGTCGTATTCCTCACCGGTCACGCCGAGCCGGTGTTCGAGGAGCACGGTCTGACGCTCGGCGCGGTCGACTTCGTCGACAAGGCGAAGAGCGCCGCGATCGTCGTCCAGCGTCTCAAGATCGCGCTCGCCGGCGCCAAGGCGGCGCCGACGCCGGAAGCGACGACGGCGCTGGCCTTCGACGGGGCGCGGGTCGTCTGGCACGGCAAGACCGTCTCGCTGACGCCGACCGAGGTCAGGATGGTGCGGCTGCTCGCGGAGCGCGCCGGCCGCGACGTCGGATATCGCGAGATCTACGACGCCGCGCGCGGCCAGGGCTTCGTCGCCGGCTCGGGCGCCGACGGCTACCGCACCAACGTCCGCGCCGCGATCCGCCGCATCCGACAGAAGTTCCGCGACATCGACGACAACTTCGATGCGATCGAGGCCTATCCCGGCTACGGCTATCGCTGGCGGAGCTGAGATGGCGCGCTGGATCCACTCCTTCGCCGCCCGCGGCATCCTGCTCGGCGTCCTCTTCGTCGCGCTTCCGGTCCTCCTCTACGAGGTGTTCCGCGTCGCCGACGACCAGCGCCAGCAGCTGATGCTGACCTCGATCCAGACCACCGGCCTCACCGTCGGCCGGGCGATCGCGCCCAGGCTCGCGCGCGCTGACACCGCGCCGAACTTCCGCCTGAGCGAGGAGCTGACGCCGTTCCAGCAGGAGGGCCTCCTGATCCGCCTCCTGTTCAAGCCGGCGCAGCCGGCGGAATCCGGATTCCTGCTCGTCGCCGCCGCGCCGGCCGTGGCTCCCGGCGAGGCCGAGCTGGTGCGCGCGCGCCTCGCGGAATCCGGCGTGCTCGATCGCCTCGGCGAGAGCTGTGCCGGCGACTTCCCCTTGGCGGTCCGGCGCGACCGCGGCGACGGCCAGGCCGAGATCGCGACGGCGATCGTGCCGGTCAAGTCGCCGCGCGGCTGCTGGGCGCTCGTCGTGGCGGCCGAGATCGGCAACGGCCTCGGCCGTCCCTACTGGCAATCGCGCGAGGTACAGATCGCCGCCGCGCTCTATCTCGCCTTCGCCATCATAGTGGCGCTGATCGTCTTCGATCTTCGGGGCGCGATCCGGCAGTTCGCCCAGACGGCGCGCACCATCGCCTCTGGCCGTGCGCGGGCGCGTTTCGCCGATGCGAATCCCCTGCCCGAGCTCGATCCGGTCGCGACCGCCTTCGACCGCATGGTCGAGCGCCTGCGCGCCGCCGCGACCCATCTTCGCGACGCGGCGGAAGAGACCGCGCATGCCTTCAAGACGCCGCTCGGCACGATCCGCCAGGCGGTCGAGCCGCTGCGCCGCCGCGTCGATCCGAACGATGCACGCGGCGTGATCGCGCTCGCCGCGGTCGAGGAAGCCCTCGACCGGCTCGACGGCATGGTCGAGCAGGCGCGCCGTCTCGACGACAGCGCCGCAGCACTCCTCGATCCGTCCGAGGAGCCGACCGACATCGCGACGATCATGGAAGCCGCGGCCGAGCGCATCACGCCCGACGCCGCCGCGCGCAACATCGCGATCGGTGTCGTCGCCGATCCCGGCGTGGTGTTGCCGAGGGGCGGCAACCTGCTCGCCGCCGCCCTCGATCAGGTGCTCGACAACGCGCTGACCTTCTCGCCGAAGGGCGGCACCATCCGCGTCGCGCTGACGGTCGACGGCAATCTCGCGAACCTCGTGGTCGAGGACGACGGGCCGGGCGTGTCGCCCGACCGGCTGCCGCACCTGTTCGAGCGCGGATCGTCGTTCCGCCCGCCGGAAGTGGGCGCCGGTTTCGGTCTCGGCCTCTGGGTCGTCCGCCGCAACCTGACGGCGCTCAACGGCTCGGCCGTCGCCGAGAACCGGACCGAAGGCGGCTTCCGCGTGACCTTGAGCCTGCCGCTCGACTGAGCGAACGCTCCGCGGTCGACCTCAGCGGAAGTCGAAGCCGCGCTCCTTGAGCTGCTGGCGCAGCTTGTCGCGAAGCCACGGGTGGAACTTCTTGTCCATGTCGTGGGTCCAGGAATCGTCGGTCGTGGCCCGCCCGGTCGCGCGGTAGTGTTTCGCCAGCGCCGCATCGTAGGCGGCGAGATGTCCCTTGAGGTCCGACGCGCCGCGCTGAGTGCCGTACTGGTCGTAGTGGACCATGCCGGCGTAGTCCATGCGGGGCTTCCGCTCCGGCGCCTCGTCCGGAAAGCCCAGGCACATGCCGAAGACGCAGTAGACGCGATCGGGCAAGCCCAGGATCTTCGCGCTCGCTGTCGCGTCGTTGCGGACCGCACCGATCATCACGCCCTGAAGGCCCAGCGATTCCGCGGCGAGCGACGCGCACATGCCGACCAGCGACGCGTCGATCGAGGAGACGAGGCCCGTCTCCATGTTGTTGTCGGCGACCGAATGGCCGTGCTCGTCGAGCGCGTAGGCGATGCGGGTGAGGTCGGCGCAGAAGGCGAGGAACACCGGCGCGTCGAGAACATGCTTCTGGTTGCTGGTGATCGGCGCGAGCTTTCTCAAGACCTCGCGGTCGCGGACCACGATGACCGAATAGGACTGGATGTTGGACGAGGTCGGCGCGCGGAACGCCGCCTTCAGGATGGCCTCGACCATCGCCTCCGGCACCGGATCGGGCTTGTAGCGGCGCACGCTGACCCGCTTGTGCAGAAGCTCGATGGTCTCGCTGGTATAGACCGGCTGGCTGTCGGGCATCCGTCTGTGCCTTTTCGTGCCCCCTCCCTCGGCGAAGCCGGGGGAGGGTTGGGGTGGGGGCCGTGCGCAGATGGTACTGGCACGACCGTGTCTACGACATCTGCCTCGCTCGGGCCCCCACCCTGCCCTCCCCCGCGTACGACGCGAGGGAGGGTTCCGATGGGGACTCGATCTCAGAGTGACTTGAGGAAGCGATCCAGTGCCGGCGCCCATTTGGCGGCGTCGGTACCGGAGGCGAGATGGCCGTGCTCGCTGTCGATCTCGAAATATTCCCCGTCGACGCCGGCGGCCTTGAGGGCGGGCATCACCTCGTCCTTCAGCGACGGCGGGAAGTAGGCATCGGTGCGCGAGATCACGAACATCACCCTGGCCTTGATCTTCTTCAGGTCCGGCGTGACGTCGTAGCTGTCCATCGCGCGGCCGAGGGCGAGCATCGAGTTGCCGTCGAAAGCCTCGGCCCAGGCGCGCGCCTGGCGCGTGATCTCGGCGTCGCGATCGGCCTTGTTCGGCATCTTGGGCTTCAGCTCCTCGTCGGTGCCGTAGCTCCGGAGCGTCTCCTCGCGGATCCTGATCATCGTCGGGAGGATGCCGCCCTTGTCGTAGTAGCGGCCGCCGTTCCAGTTCGGATCGGCCGAGAGCTTCTTCAGCGTCGCGTCCGGATCTGCTTGTTGCGGGCGGCGCATGCCGGTCACGACCGGCACCAGGCCCTTCATGAAGCCGGGATACTCGACGCCCCAGGTGAAGGCCTGGAAGCCGCCATAGGAGGGGCCGACGACCACGACCAGGCCCTTGACGCCGAGCTGATCGAGCAGGCGCTTCTGCGCATGCACGATGTCGGGCAAGGTCAGCGTCGGGAAGTCGGGCCCATAGGGCTTGCCGGTCTTGGGGTTGATGCTGCGGGGCGCCGTCGAGCCATGCGCCGAGCCCAGCATGTTCGACGAGACGACGAAGTACTTGTCGGTGTCGATCGGCTTGCCCGGGCCGCAGAGCGCGCCCCATGAGCCCTCCGAGGCACCCGCGCCGCCATCGATGAACATGTGGCTCGACGTGTAGCCATGCGTCACCAGGATCGCGTTCCTTCCGTCCGGCGCGAGCGTGCCGTAGGTGACATAAGCGAGCTCGGCCTTCGGCAAGGTGCCGCCGAGCTTGAGCGGCAGGTCGCCGATCTGGGCGATCCGGGTCTTTCCCATCGATGTCGTGTCCAGGCTGGTCGAGAGGCAATAATCCTAGCACGTCCGCCCTTTGATCTGGATCAGTGCGCGCGGGGACGGGGGGCCTAGGCTGACCGTTCAAGGCTGCCCGAACCCAGAGGCCTGCCATGCCCCTTCGCAATACGACCTCGGCTTACGGAACCGTCACCAAGATCCTGCACTGGACGAGCGTCCTGCTGGTCCTGGCCGGCTGGGCGATCGGCACCCTGGGCGATGCGCTGCCTAGGGACAGTCGTGCGGCAGCGCTCTACGCGCATATCCTCGCCGGCCTGCTTGTCCTGGTGGTGCTCGCGCTGAGGCTGGCCTGGCGGCAGGTCGACAAGCCGCCGGCGCCGGAGCCGGTCCCGCTCGGGACCTGGGCCTTGAGACTGGCCCGGCTGATCCACGATGCCCTTTACGTTCTTCTACTGCTGGTGCCGATCTCCGGCATCCTCGTCCAGTTCCTGCGCGGCGATCCTCTGCCGATTCCCGGCATCGGCGACATCGCCTCGCCTTGGCTGCCGAACCGCGCCACCGCCCGCACCGCCAAGGAAATTCACGAGGTGCTGGCGAACCTGCTCGTCGTCACCGCCGCGGTCCACGGGGCGGCCGCGCTGTTCCACCACTGGATCCTGCGGGATCGGACGCTCACCCGGATGCTACCCGGCCATCACTGAGATCGCGTCACGGCAACGTCGAGCCAGCCTTCCGACGTCACTCTCGCGCGGTCGCCCGGGCGGAGCAGCACCGTCGTGGTCGCGGATTCGACGATCGCCGGTCCGGCGATGACCTGATCGCGCGCGACCGCGTCGAAGTCGTAGACCGGGGCCTCGATCCACCCGCCGAGATGGATGCGCCGGTGCGCCATCGGCGGCGCCGGCGCGCGCTCGGGCAGCACCGGTTCCTTCGGCAGGTCGGGCAGCACGCCGACGACGGCGACGCGGGCGTTGACCAGCACGACCTCCTGGTCGCGAAGCGCGTAGGTATAGAGCTCGGTGTGGCGCTGATGGAAGCGCTCGACGATCTCGGGCATCGGGTCGTCGGCATTCCAGTCGACGCCGTCCAGAGGCACCGCGACCTCGAAGATCTGCTCGCCGTAGCGCATGTCGGCGCCGTAGTGGATGCGGATCGGCCCGTCGAAGGTGGCCGGCAGCCGCGCGCGGCCTTCCGCCGCCATCTCCTCGTAGAGCTTCTTGAGGGCGGCCGGTCTCAGCTGCTTCGCATCGCCGATATGCGTGCGCGCGACCTCGTAGCGGAGGTCCGTCGCGAGCATGCCCCAGGCCGAGAGCACGGCGGCGACGCGCGGCACGACCACGCGCGTGAGGTCGAGCTGACGCGCCACGTCCGTCGCGTGCAGCCCCGCGGCACCGCCGAAGGAGAGCAAGGCGAAGCGCCGGGGATCGACGCCGCGCCGGACCGAGACCAGGCGGATGCCTTCGGCCATGTTGGTGTTGACGACGCGATGCACGCCGGAAGCGGCGGCGACGCGATCGACCTTGAGTTCCTTCGCCAGCCGGTCGAGCGCGCCGTCGGCGGCGGCGGCATCGAGCTTGGCGCGGCCGCCGAGGAAGTTGCCGGCATCGAGATAGCCCAGCACCAGGTTGGCGTCGGTCACGGTGGCGAGCGTGCCGCCGCGGCCGTAGCAGGCGGGGCCCGGCTGCGCGCCGGCGCTTTCCGGACCGACGTAGAGCAATCCGCCGGCGTCGACGCGGCCGATCGATCCGCCGCCGGCGCCGAGGCTGACGATGTCGAGGCTGTTGAGCGCGACCTTCTGGCCGCCGACGCTGCGATCCGGCGCCAGCGACGGCTCGCCGTCGACGATCAGCGAGATGTCGGTCGAGGTTCCGCCCATGTCGAAGGGGATCAGGTTGCCGGAGCCGATCAGGCTCGCCGCGTAGCGCGAGCCTGCGACGCCGCCGGCCGGGCCTGAGAGCACCGACCCGGCTGCAAGCCGGATCGCTTCGTCGATCGGCGTCACGCCGCCATGGGACTGGATGATCAGCACCGGGCCCGGGTAGCCCGCGTCCTTCAACCGCTTCTCGAGCCGCGTCAGATAGCGCGAGAGGATGGGGCCGACATAGGCGTTCACGACCGTGGTCGAGACCCGCTGGAACTCCTTGATCTGCGGGAAGACCTCGGATGAGAGCGTGACATAGGCGCCCTTTATCGCCTTCCTGACGGCCTTGCCCGTCGCTGTCTCATGGCGCGGATCGCGATAGGCGTGCAGGTAGCAGATGGCGACGGACTCGACGCCTTCCTTCTTCAGCCGGGCGACCGCGCGGTCGAGCGACTTGCGGTCGAGCGGCGTGCCGACCTTGCCGTCGGCGCGGATGCGCTCCTTGACGCCGAGGCGGAGCGCGCGCGGCACCAGCGGCTCCGGCGCCGGCATGCGGAGATTGTAGCGGTCGTCCTTGAGGCCCTCGCGCATCTCGATGACGTCGCGATGGCCCTCGGTGGTCAGCAGGCCGACTTTCGCGCCTTTGCGTTCGAGCAGCGCGTTGGTCGCGACCGTGGTACCGTGCACGATGCGGTCGGTCTTGGCGAAAAGCCCGGCGAGATCGGTCTCGAGCAGCTCGGCCAACCGCGTGAGCCCGTCGATCACACCGATCGACGGATCGGCCGGGGTCGAGGCCGCCTTGGCGATGATCGACCGACCGCTCTCGTCAACGGCGACCAGGTCGGTGAAGGTCCCGCCGACGTCGATGCCGATCCGGATCATGACGACCGTCGCTTCTTTTTCGCCGCGGGCTTCTTCTTCGGCGCGGTCTTCGGCCTGGCTTTGCGCGAGACGAAGCCGTTCACCGCATCCGCGGCGCGTGCGCTCTTGGCGCGATCCCTGACCGGTCCCCAGCCGCCGCCGCCGGCCGACAGGATGTGGAACACGTCGCCGGGCCGGATCTCGATGCCGACCTCCTTGGTCTTGATCACGCGATCAGGCCGGCGCTTCGACTTCAGCACGTAGCGATGCGGCAGCCCGTCCTTGCCGCCGAGCAGCCCGCACGATCCGTGCCTGGCACCGTCGCCAGCGGTGTTGCCGAGGGCCGGCGCCTCGATTTCCATCCGGAGATCGAGCTCGCAGCCGGGGCCGCCGCGATACTTGCCGTCGCCGCCGGAATCGGGCCGGAACTCGTGGCGTTCGAAGAACAGCGGGAAGCGCACCTCGGTCACTTCGAGCGACCCGAACTTGATGCCGCCGGCCGCCTGCCACTCGCCGCCGCCGGGCCAGCCGTCGCCGGCCGAGGAGCCGCCGCCGCCCGGCCGCGCCTGGAACAGGTGCCAGATGAAGGGCCGGCCGATGCGCGGGTCTGTGCCGGCGATGGCGATGCGGAAGCGCCGCCCCCAGCCGGCCATGACGCGATCCGGGCAGGCCGGGGCCAGCGCCTTGATGATCGCTTCCATGATCTCCTGCGCGCAGTGGTTGGTCGCCAGCGTCACCGGGGCGCCGGGATTGGCCCAGACCACGGTGCCGGGCTCGGCCAGCACCGTCAGCGGCCGGAACGTCCCGTCGTTCTTCGGCGTATGCGGGTCGATCAGGTAGGCCAGCGCCATCGCCACGGCCGAGCGCATGTTGGGATAGGAGGAGTTGATGAAGCCGATCACCTGCGGGTGCGAGTCCGTCAGGTCGATCGTGAGGTCGCTGCCCTTCTTCGTCACCGTCGCGCGGATATGGACGTCGCGATAGATGTGCCCGTCGTCGTCGAGGATCGCCTCGCCCTTGTAGACGCCGTCCTTCCAGCCGGCGATCACCGCACGGGCCTGGCGTTCTGCGGAATCGAGGATCGCCTCGATCGCGACATGCGCCACCTCCGAGCCGAACTCCTCGATCAACGCCTGCATGCGGCGCTCGCCGATACGGGCCGAGCCGATCATCGCAGCCAGGTCGCCACGGAAGTCGCGCGGGTGGCGGACGTTGGTGACGATCATCTCGTAGACGTCGCGGCGAAGCTCGCCCTTGTCGTAGAGGCGGAGCGGCGTGATGCGCAGCCCCTCCTGCCAGATCTCGGTCGCCGCCGCGTTGTAGGCGCCGTGCGTGGCGCCGCCGATGTCGGACTGATGCGAACGGTTGATCGACCAGAAGGTCGGCTTGCCATTCTCGAAAACCGGCACGAACGCCGTCAGGTCCGGCAGGTGGTTGCCGCCGTGATAGGGATCGTTCAACAGGAACACGTCGCCGGGATTGATGTCGTCGCCGAAGAACTCGGTCACCGCCTTCGCCGCCCAGGGCAGCGCGCCCACATGGATCGGCACATGCTCGGCCTGGGCGATCAGGCGGCCCTGCAGGTCGCAGAGCCCGGTCGAGAAGTCGCGGCTCGAGTTCAGGATCTGCGAATACGAGGTGCGAAGCATCGCCTCGCCCATCTCCTCGACGATGGCGAAGAGACGGTGCTGGATCACCGAGGCGACGATCGGATCGGCGGCGGTCATCTGACCTCCCCTGCAGGCGAGGCGATTAGGCGGGAAAGCGGCGGCGCTGGCAAGCGGACCTAGTCCGGCCAGCGCAGCAGCCCCTCCATGCGACGCGCCTGGCGTTCGGCGAGGCCGTATTGCTGCGGCCGGTTGCGCTTCCGGGCCTCCGCCAGCTCCGCGACGATGCGGTCGGCGACGATCTCGGCCTCGCCGGGATGCAGGTTGCAGGGATCGAGCTGGAAGTAGCCGTTCTCGACCTGGATGTCGCGGACGGCGATCGGCGGATCGCCGGCGGCGAGCGCGTCCGCGAGCTCCCACGCGGTGATGCGGGCTCCCTCAGGATCGACGACGAGATCGAGACGGTCGAGCGGGTTGTCGGTCGGATCCGGAACGACGCGCACGGTGATCCCGGGGATGGCGGCGAAGCGCTTGACCCAGAGATCGAGGTAGCTCCGCTCGCGCTGGCGGATGCCGGCATGGTCACGCTTCTCCCAGGCCTCGAGCGCGGCGATGGTGCCGAGGATGCTCTCCTTGCCGACCTTCATGCCGCGGCCGATGCCGTAATTCTGAAGGAAGGTGGCGCGGACCAGAGCCTTCCTGCCGCCGACGATGCCGGCAGTAGGTCCGCCTAGGAACTTGTGCCCGCTGTAGATCACGATATCGGCGCCGGAATTGGCGAAGCCCTTGAGATCGTACTCGGAGGCGAGGTCGGCGATCACCGGCACGCCGTGGTCGTGGCAGACACGCGCGAACTCCTCCAGCGGAAGCTGACCGTACTGCGAGGTGCTGTGCGAGACGACGTAGAGCCCCGCCGCCGTCTTCTCGGTGATCTTATGCGCAAGCTGGTAGGCCTTCACGTCGGTGACGTTGCCGACCGGCACGCAGGAAGCCCCGGCAAGCCGGATCGCCTGGTCGACCGAGGCGCCATAGCCCGTCAGGTGCCCGATCTGGATCACCACCTCGTTCTTCATGCCGGTCGTATCGGGCAGCTGCTCGACCCGGCCGAGATCCGGCCCGGTCATGCAGCCGGCGATCGCGAGCGTGATGCCGGCGGCCGCCGAGGCAGTGACGAACCCCGCCTCGGTGCCGGTCGACCTGGCGATCGCCTGGCTCGCCATCTTGTGCAGGTGGTTCACCTCCACCCATTCCGGCAGGATCTCCGCGACCTCGCGCACCGCTTCCGGCACGACGATGGACGCCCCGAGCGTGGTCATGGTGCCGGAGACATTGATGATCGGCCGGAGCCCGCGACGGGCCCTTATGTCGGAGCGAGAGGTCATTTCTTCGAGATGTTCCAGAGCGCCAGCACGTTGGTGTGGAGCACGCCGTCGAGGCTGGTGCGGTAGGCCGCGAGCCGCTCGTACTTGCCGAGGATGACGTAGGGGATGGTCTCCCACAGGCGCTTGTGCAGCGTCTCCAGGATCTGCTGCTTCTGCGCCTCGTCGGTGGCGCGGATGTACTGGTCGCGCAGCTTCTCCACCTGCTCGTCGCAGGGCCAGCCGACGGCGTTCCTGCCGTCGCAGGTCGAGACGATCGAGACGTTGGTCGCCGGCGTCATCGCCGACACGCCGTCGGAGAAGGTCTGGTAGATGTTGTAGCCGCCGGCCTCGGGCTTGTCCTTCTTGGCGCGACGGGTGATCACCGCGCCCCAGTCGGACATCTGCAGGTCGACGTTGAGGCCAATCTTCTTCAGGTTCTCGGCCGTCACCTGCGCCGCGGCGTTGTGGTGGAAAAGATCGCCCGCGCCGAGCAGCACGATCTTCTCGCCCTTGTATCCTGCCTCGGCCAGGAGTTGCTTCGCCCGCGCGTAGTCCGGCTTCCGGAAGCTCTCGGAACCGGCGGTGGTGCCGAACGGGCTGCCGCAGGTGAAATAGGAGAAGCAGGTCTCGCCGCCGCCGAAGGCCGCCTGCATGTATTCGGTCTGATCGACCATCAGCGCCAGCGCCTGACGCGCCTTCGGATTGTCGAAGGGCGGGTGCAGGTGATTGGGACGCAGCAGGCCGAACCAGCCGAGCTTCGACAGCGCCTCGACCTTCACGTCCTTCGAGCGGGTGAGCAGAACCTTCTGGTCGTTGTTGATCGCTTCGATCATGTCGACCTCGCCCGCGACCAGCGCCGAGGCGGCGGTCGACGGCTCCGGGATCGAGACCCATTCGACGCGGTCGACTTTGGCGATCTTGCCGCCGGCGAGCCCGTTCGCCGGCTCGGCGCGCGGCACGTAGTCGACGAACTTCGCGTAGACCACCTTGTTGCCGGGCTGATACTCGGCCGGAACGAAGCGGAACGGGCCGGAGCCGACCGACTCGGTGAGCGCCGTGAAGGCGTCGGTCAAGGCGTCCTTCTCGCGCATCACCACCGGCATGTTGCCGGCGGTCGAGGCCAGCGTGTCCAGCACCATGCCGAACGGCTCTTTCAGCCGCAGCACGAAGCTCCGGTCGTCGACGACCGACCATGCGGCGGTGAACTCCGCCATCTTCTGGCCCATCGGATCGCGCTTGGACCAGCGCTGGATCGAGGCCACCGTGTCCTTGGCCGTCACCGGCGTGCCGTCGTGGAACTTGAGGCCGGGGCGCAGCGCGAAGGTGTACGACAACTTGTCCGGCGCCGCGGCCCAGCTCTCGACCATCTGCGGCTTCGGCACCAGCTTGTCGTCCCAGGCGAAAAGCTGGTCGTAGATCATCATCGCGTGGTCGATGGTGATCTGCGCCGTGGTGAAGATCGGATCGACCACCTTGAGGTCGGCATGCGGCACCATCTTGAGCGTGCCCTGCGCCAGGGCAGGCGCCGCGAAGCCGACCAAGGCGGATGCCGCCAGCGCGGCGACGGAACGTCGAGTCATCTCACTTCTCCCTAGTAGCCGAAGGCGCAGCCATCCTTGCGAGGTTCGGAGCCGCCGATCAAGACGCCTCGATCGTGGTCGATCCAGATCGCCTGACCGCCGCCGGGAGGCGACTCCGTGCGCTCGACCTTGTGGCCGCGCTTGCGGAGATCCTCGGCAACGCTCTCCGGGATCGCGGGCTCGAGCTGGATCCTGCCCTCATAGGGGAAGGATCGCGGCTGGGCGATCGCATCCTGCGGGTCCATGCCGAAATCGAGCATGCCGGTCACCACCATCGTGTGGCCGATCGGCTGGAAGTCTCCGCCCATGACGCCGAACGGCATCACCGCCTTGCCGTCCTTCATCATCATCGCCGGGATGATCGTGTGCATCGGCCGCTTGCCGGGCGCGATGCAGTTGGGATGATCCTCGCGCAGCACGAAGCCCTCGCCGCGGTTCTGCAGGACCACGCCCGACTTCGGCGCGGTGATGCCCGACCCGTAGTGCGAATAGAGCGAGTTGATCAGCGAGACCGCATTCCTGTCCTTGTCGACGACGCAGAGATACGTCGTGTCCTTGTGCTGGATGAAGTCGTCCTTGGTGATCGCGCCAGCCTTCGACATATCGATCTGGGTGCGGATCGACTCCGCCTCCTGGGTCGAGAGCATGCGGTCGACCGGCACGTCGGCGAAGCTCATGTCGGCAACGTGCCTGTTGCGGAGCCGGTAGGCGTGCCTTGCCGCCTCGGCCATCAGGTGCAGCCGGTCGGCCTGGCTGAACCTGTCGCTGCCGTAGTCGTAGCCCTGCAGCACGTTCATCATGATGAGCGCGGTGATTCCCTGCCCGTTCGGCGGGATCTCGTAGACGTCGTGGCCGCGATACCGGGTCGAGATCGGCGTCACGTAGTCGGGCTTCGAGGCCTCGAAATCCTCCAGCGTATGCAGGCCGCCGACGCTGCGGAGCTTGTCGACGATGTCCCTGGCGACGTCGCCCTTGTAGAAGCCGTCGCGCCCCTGCTTTGCGATCTTCCTGAGCGTGGCCCCGAGCTCCGGCAGCCGGTGCGTGTCGCCGATGGCCGGCACCGAGCCGTTCGGCACGTAGATGCGCCGGGTGTCGGGATCGACGGAGAGCTTGGCCGTCAGCTTCTTCCATTCGGTGCCGATCCGAGGCGTGAGGCGGAAGCCCTGCTCCGCCGCCTCGATCGCCGGGGCGAAGATCTCCTCGAGCGACCGAGTGCCGTAATCGGCATGCAGGCGGCACCAGGCGTCGATCGCGCCCGGGATCGTCACCGCATGCGGCGTCTGCATCGCGATCTTCTTGATGCCCTTGGCCGCGTACCATTCCGGCGTCGCCGCCTTCGGCGCCCGGCCCGAGCCGTTGAGGCCGATCGGCTTCCCGGCCTTCGGCGAGTAGAGGACGAAGCAGTCGCCGCCGATGCCGGTCGAGCCCTGCTCGATCACGCAGAGCATCGCGATCGTGGTCAGCGCCGCGTCGATCGCGTTGCCGCCCGAGCGCAGCATGTCGAGGCCGGCGAGCGTCGCCCGGGGGCTAGCCGAGGCGACGATGCCATGGTCGGCATAGATCGCGGACCGGCCGGCGTAGAAGTCGCGGACGCGCATGGGACTGCCTTTTCGGGAGAGGTACGGGCCGCGCGATGATAGGCGCGGCCATCTCGCCCTCAAAGGTGCTGCGGCTTCCGCGCGAAACGGGTCTGGGCGGCGAGCCGGATCGGGGCGTTGGCGGCGCCGAATCCCTGGTAGTCCAGGCGCTCGACGATCTCGAAGAAGAAGCCGTCGGCGAGGCTCCGCGTATAGGCCTGCCAGTATTCGGCCCTGCCGTCGCGGTCGTAAAGGATGTTCAGCGTCCGCATGCGCTCGATCTCCTCGGGCGTCAGGACCGATTTGGCCTCGAGGTCGTCGTAGTAGTTCTCGGAGATGGGCAGCAGGTCGACGCCGGCGGCCCGGAGCCGCTCGACAGTCGCGAAGATGTCGTCGGTGGCGAGCGCGATGTGCTGGACGCCGGAACCCAGGATGCCGTCGAGGAAGCGGGCCGACATCGTCCTCTGGCTCTGCGAGGCGTTCAGCACGAGGCGCAGCGCACCATCCACCGACTGGATGACCTGGCTGTGGACGATGCCGCCGGGGTCCAGCACGTCCTGGACCGGCGACTTATGGACGTCGAGCAGCGACGTATAGAAGAGGAGCCAGGTCAGCATCTCCTCGTAATGCATCGACTGCTGCACATGGTCGATGCGCGTGAGGCCCGCTGAAAGCGTGTCGCCGTCGTCGGCCACCGGAACGAAATCGGTCTCCCACAGCGACGCCCTCTTCCCATCGACGAGATAGAGCAGGCTGCCGCCGAGGCCGCGAAGCGCCGGGATCTCGAGCTCGCCCGGCCCGGTGCGGCCACGATAGCTCTGGTCGAGCAGGGCGCGGGCGCGCGCCATCGCCGCGTCCGCGTCGTCGACGCGGAGCGCCATCGCGCAGACCGAAGGTCCATGGGCGACCGCGAAGGAATGGGCGAAGCCCTCCTTCTCGGCGTTGAGCACGAGGTTGATGCCGCCCTGGCTCCACCGCGTCACCGCCTTGGAGCGGTGCCGGCCGGACAGCCGGAAGCCCAGTCCCCGCAGCAACGACTCGAAGCCGGGCTGGAACGCGTCGTCGACTGCGAACTCGACGAACTCGACGCCCTGGCAGCCGACGCGGCCGGGCAAGGCTGGCACACCGGATACCGCCTGCCCGGTTCGTTGCCGGAGCTCGTCCAGCATGAAGAGGAGCGAGCGATGGCCGTCGACGGCGACCGCGCGCGTGGAGCCGGCGCGGAATCGGTCGTTGAAGATCTCGAGCGAGAGCAGCCCGTCGAAGCCGGTCGCCTGCAGCGCCGCCATGAAGTCGCCGAGCGCGAAGTCGCCCTGGCCCGGCAGGCAACGGAAGTGCCGGCTCCAGGAAAGGTAGTCCATGTCGAGACGAGGCGCATCGGCCACCTGGACCAGGAAGATGCGGTCGCCCGGGATCGCGCGGATGGGCTTGAGGTCGGTCCCGCGCGCGAAGATGTGGAAGGTATCGAGCACGAGGCCGACCGAGGCATGATCGGCGCGGCGCACGATCTCCCAGGCGTCGCGATAGTCGTTGACGTGCCGGCCCCAGGCCAGTGCCTCATAGGCGACGCGGACGCCGCGCCTGGCTGCTCTCTCGCCGAGCTCGCGGAAATCGGCGGCGGCCCGGTCGATGCCGCCGAGCGAGTCCGGTCTGCGTTGCTGCAGATCATCAGCAGGTCGCAGCCCAGCTCCTGCATCACGTCGAACTTGCGTTCGGCCCGCGCGAAGGCGCGGCTGCGCTGGGGCTCCGGCATGCCTTCGAAGTCGCGGAAGGGCTGGAAGGTGACGATCTGCAAACCGAGATCGGCCACGATGCGGCGAACGTCGCCCGGCGAGCCGTCGAAGGTCAGCAGGTCGTTTTCGAAGATCTCGACCGCGGTGAAGCCGGCCGCCGCGATCGCCTCGAGCTTCTCGTCGAGAGTGCCCGACAGGCAGACCGTGGCGATCGCCGAGCGCATCTATCTCTTCTTGTCCAGCAGGCGGCAAAGCGCCGAAACCGCGGTCGGGTAGCCGTCCGGGCCGAGGCCGGCGATCACCGCCGTCGCGATCTTGGAGACCAGCGAGTTGTGATAGATCGCCTCGCGCCGGTGGATATTCGAGATGTGCAGCTCGAACACCGGGCCGGGGAACATCTTCAGCGCGTCCAGGATCGGGATCGAGGTGAAGGTATGGCCGGCCGGGTTGATCACGATCCCGGCGGCGGGGCGGTCGATCGCCTCGTGGATCCAGTCGACCATCTGGTACTCGGCATTAGTCTGGCGGAACTCGAGCGGACGGCTTCCGGTTGCCTGCCGGCACATCGCCTCGATCTCGGCCAAGGTCGTGGTGCCATAGATCTCGGGCTCGCGCTTGCCGAGGCGATTCAGGTTCGGGCCGTTGAGGACATAGATCGGGTTCATGAGGTCAGCCCTGGTAGCCGAAGAGGCGCGGCAGGAAGAGCACGAGGTCGGGAATGAAAGTGATCATCGCCAGCGCCGCGACCATGACCCAGAGGAACGGCAGCACCTCGGCCACCAGCGCCTTCAGCGAGACGCCGGTGATGTTGGTCATCACGAACAGCAGGAGCCCGTAGGGCGGCGTCACCAGACCCAGCATGATGTTGACCACGACGACGATGCCGAAATGCACCATGTCGACGCCGAGCGCCTCGGCCGTCGGGATGAGGACGGGCACGACGATCAAGAGGATCGTGGTGCCTTCGAGCAGGCACCCCAGGATCAGCAGCAGGATGTTGACGGCGATCAGGAACATGATCGGCGTGAACTGGTAGGCCTGCAGGTAGACGCTGAGCGATTTCGGGATGTTCTCGACGGTGACCACGTAGTTGAAGGCGAGCGCGCCGGCGATCAGCATGCCGATCGAGGCGGTGACCCGGGCACTCGACAGGAACGAGCGGTAGATGTCGGCCCAGCCCATGTTGCGATAGAGGACGGCCGAGACCAGCAGGGCATACGCCGCCGCCACCGCGGCGGCTTCGGTCGGCGTGAACACGCCGCTGTAGATTCCCCCGAGCAGGACGACCGGCATGCCAAGCGCCGGCAGCGCCTGGATCGTGATGTGAGGGAGGTTGCGAAGCGGGACCGGCGCCTCGACGGGGAAGTTCCGGCGCCTGGCGACGGCGGCGATCAGCGCCATCTGCACGAGCCCCATCAGCACGCCCGGCACCACGCCGCCGAGGAAGAGGTAGCCGATCGAGGTATCCGAGACGAGGGCATAGATCACGATCGGGATCGAGGGCGGGATGATCGGCCCGATCACGGCGGTGACGGCGGTGAGCGCCGCGGCGAAGGCCGGCGGGTACTTGCCGTTCTGCGTCATCATCGCCTGCATCAGCTTGCCGCTGCCCGCGGCATCCGCGATCGCGGAGCCCGACATGCCGGCGAAGATGATGCTCTGCACGACATTCACATGCGCGAGGCCGCCGCGGAAGCGGCCGACGATCGCATCGCAAAACCGCAGCAGCCGGTCGGTGATGCTGCCGGCGTTCATGAACTCGGCAGCGAGGATGAACAGCGGGATCGCCAGCAGCACGAAGCCGGTATAGAGGCCGTTCAGCAGCTGTTCGGCAGCCGTCGACATGTCGAGGCCGGCCAGCAGCAGATAGAGGATCGAGCCGCCGATCATCGCGTGCCCGATCGGCAGCCCCAGCAGGCTCAAGGCGACGATCGCGGCGATGCACCAGGAGAAGGAAGCGCTCATACGCCCGAGCTCGCCTGGGTCGGATCGAAGGCCGCCGGCGCCTTGCCGCGGATCGCTGAGACGACCAGCCAAACGTAGCGGACCAGCACCGCCACGACGAAGACGACGTAGATCGAATAGAGGACGTCGAAGCGGATCTTGAGATAGGCGGTCTTCTCGACCTTCATGAAGGTGACGTAGTCGACCACCGCCGGGAAAGAGATCGCGTAGAGCCCGATTAGCGAGAGCCCGGTGACGATCGCCATGATCCGCCGGGTCCGGTCGCCGACGGCAGCGTAGATCAGGTCGAAGCGGATCTCCTCGCGCTCGGTGACGACGAACGCGGCTCCCCACAGCACCAGCCAGAGCCAGGTGACGATGGTGAGCTCGGAGGTCCAGCCGATCGGGAAGTTGAACAGGTAGCGAAAGGCGATCTGCACCAGGAACGCCACGAACATGACCGCGAACAGGCCCGCGATCACGTGCTCCGCCCATCGCCTCAGACGAGCGCCGATGCCGCCCATGTCCCCTCCCCTTTCGCCGCCGGCAGGATCGCCGACGGCGCCGCGATGTCGATCAGAGCGCGTTGATCTTGTCGATCAGCCCCTTGGGCCAGCTCTTCGCGAGGTCGGATTCGAGGTACATCTTCTGCGCATGCGCCCGGAACGCCTTCACGTCCGGTGCATAGATCTGGAGGCCCTGCTTCTTCAGGAACTCGACCAGCTCGGCCTCCTGCTTCTGGTGCTCGGCAGCGCTCCACTCGATCGCCTTGGCGGCGGCGGCCTGGAACTTCTGCTGCTGGGCCGGGCTCATCGCCGCCCAGGCCTTGGACGAGATGCAGAGCAGGTCGAAGCCGATCAGGTGGTCGGTCAGCACGATCTGCGACATCACCTCGTAGAACTTCATGTTCTGGACGTTCGGCAGCGGATTGTCCTGACCGTCGATGGCGCCGGTCTGGAGCGCCGTGTAGACCTCGGCGTAGGCGACCGGCGTCGGGTTGGCGCCGAGCGACTTGCCGAGGAACTGCCAGGCGTCGCCGCCCGGCATGCGCAGCTTGATGCCCGCCATGTCGGCCGGCGTGTTGATCTTCTTGTTGGGCTTGAGGCCGACCTGACGGGTGCCGAAGAAGGTGGGCCCGAGGATGCGAACCTTCAGCTTGTCCTCGACCGTCTTCAGCAGGTCGGCGGCGACCGGGCTCGCGAAGAAGGTGTGCAGGTGCTTGGCGTCGCGGAACAGGTAGGCCGAGGTCACGATCGACCATTCCGGCAGCTGGTTCGAGATGTCCTGCGGGGCGATGTTGGCAAGCTCGAGGTTGTTGCGCTCGAGCGCGACGAGCTCGGTGCCCTGCTTGAACAGGGAGCCGTTGAGGAACGGCTCGATCTTGAAGTCGGCCTCGACGTCCTTGGCCAACATCTCGATCATCTTCGCCCTTATGTCCTTGTCGGAGAACACGGCGGCGAAGCGCAGGTTCGGCTTGGCCTGGGCGTAGGCGGGCACGGCCGAGGCGACGCCGAGCGCGGCGCCGGTCTTCAGAAGCGTGCGGCGGCTAACCGAGAAGTCCATTGGTCATCCTCCCTTTGCAGTGTGGTTGGTCGACGAGAGATCGGCCCCGGCATTCATCGAATCGAAATGCAGGAGCATGCGCGCGGCATCGGGGACGATGCCGGTGAACAGGCGGAAGGCCTCGACGGCCTGGAAGACGGCCATGCCGCCGCCGGCGAGCGTGCGGCAACCCAGCCGACGCGCGGCGCGCAACAGCTCGGTCTCGAGCGGCGTGTAGACGATGTCGGCGACCCAGAGCTTCGGGTGCAGCCGCGACTCGGGCACCGGCATCCCCGGATATCGCGCCATGCCAAGGGGCGTCGCGTTGACCAGCCCGTCGGCGTCGGCGAGCGACGGCGGATCGACGGCGACGGCAATGCGATCGCCGAAGCGCCGCCGGAGCTTGGTCGCGAGCGCATCGGCCCGGCCGGTATCGAGATCGACCAGGGTGAGCGCGCCGACCCCGCGGGACATCAGGGCATGCGCCACCGCGGCCCCGGCGCCGCCGGCGCCGACCTGGACGACGCGGTCGAGGCCGGCGTCGGGCAGGAAGCGGCGCAGGCTCTCGCCGAAGCCATAGGCATCCGTGTTGTGGCCGACGCGCCTCCTGCCCTCGAAGACCACGGTGTTCACCGCGCCGATGGCCTCGGCCTCCGGCGAAAGCGTGTCGAGCTCGGCGATGATCGCCTGCTTGCAGGGATGCGTGACGTTGACGCCGGCGAAGCCCATGAGCTGCGCCGCCGCCAGCAGTTCGCCCGCCGCCTCGACGCCGAGGCCGAGCTCAGCGAGATCGATCAGCCGGTAAAGGCAGCGGAGACCCTGGGCCTCGGCCTCGCGCTCGTGCATCGCCGGCGACTTGGAAGCCTGGATGCCCGAACCGATGAGGCCGACCAACACCGAGCGCGGCAGGGCTTCCCGTCCAGGAGCCTCCGCCGGCGCCGGCAGCGCGCGCTCGGTCAGCAACTTCGGCCTCATGCCGTTCCTTCCCTGCCGCCGCGTCCGGCACAGCCTTCTTCGGGCTGGCCGGCACGGCGTTGTGTTCTTGCTCCTAGCAATGTACGAACTAGTTAGTTCAGTCAAGAACCGCTCGCGGCAAGGTCGGCCACGGGCGATATTGGCGCCGCCAGATGCAGGGAAATCGACCACCAGCGATGCGTCAGGACCGCGACGTCGCCGACCGCGCGAGCTCGACCCGGACGCCGGATGCCGAGGGCACCCGCCGCAACATCCTCGAGGTCGCGACCGAGGAGTTCGCCGGCAAGGGCTATTCGGGCGGGCGCATCGACGAGATCGCGGCGCGCACCAACACCTCCAAGCGGATGATCTACTACTACTTCCGCGACAAGGAGGGGCTGTACCTCGCGGTGATCGAGGAAGCCTACCGGCGGATCCGCTCGATCGAGAACACGCTCGACCTCGAGCACCTGGAGCCCGAGGAGGCGCTGAAGACGCTGGTCGGATTCACCTTCGACTACCAGAACCAGAACCAGGACTTCATCCGCCTGGTGATGGTCGAGAACATCCATCACGGCGAGCACCTGAAGAAGTCGCGGGCGATCCACGACGTCAACGCCACCGTCATCGACAAGATCAAAGGCCTCTACCAGCGGGGCGTGGCCGCCGGCGCGTTCCGCAAGGGCCTCGACCCGATCGACATCCACATGTCGATCAGCGCGCTCTGCTTCTTCAACGTCTCGAACCGCGCCACCTTCTCGCTGATCTTCGAGCGCGACATGGATTCGGCGAAGGCGCTTGCCAAGCGGCGCGCCATCGTCGTCGACACGATCCTCCGCTACGTCCGGGCCTGACGCAGGCCCTCCCGGGCGCTATTCTCCCGGCGGCGCCGGTCCCGGCGCGGCCTCATCTCAATGCCCCAGAGAGACATCCATGGATAAATGGCTCGCCGCCGCCCTCGACTATGTGCCGCAATGGATCGGCTTCCAGATGCGCGTCACCGAGCAGCCCGGCTGCGCGATGGCGATCGCGCACAAGGGCAAGGTCGTGTTCGAGCAGGCCTGGGGCTACGCCAACCAGCCGCGCGGGCAGGAACTCACGCCGAGGCATCGCCACCGCGTCGCCTCGCACTCCAAGAGCTTCACCGCCGCCGGCATCCTGAGGCTGCGCGAGAAAGGCAAGCTCCAGCTCGACGACCCGGCCGGCAAGTACGTGAAGGGCCTGCACCCGACTGTCGCCAAGGCGACGGTGGCACAGCTTCTCTCGCACACCGCCGGCATCATCCGCGACGGCAAGGATACCGGCCAGTGGACGCATCGCCGGCCCTTCCTCAGCGCCGAGGAGTTCCTGAAGGAGCTGGCCGAGCCGCAGCCGATCGAGGCCAATCTGCGCATGAAGTACTCGAACCACGGGTTTGGCCTCGCCGGCCAGGTGATCGAGGCGGTGACGGGCGAGGCCTACAACAAGTGGATCCAGCGCGAGGTGGTGGAGGCCGCCGGCCTCGAGGAGACGCGGCCCGACGTGCCCGCGCCGAAAGGCGGCCCGCTCGCCAAGGGCCACTCGTCGAAGGTGCCGCTCGGATACCGCATCACGCTTCCCAGCGACACGAACACGCACGGCCTCGCCTCGGCGACCGGCTTCATCTCGACCGCGCACGACCTGGCGCTGTTCTTCGGCCAGATCTCGCCGACGGCGAAGAGGAGCTTCCTCTCCGTCACCAGCCGCCGCGAGATGACCCGGCGCCACTGGAGGGTGCCGCACTCGCAGCTCGAGCGCTGGTACGGGCTCGGCACGATCTCCGGCACGCTCGGCGGCTGGGACCATGTCGGGCATTCCGGCGGCTTTCCGGGCTTCATCACCCGGACCGCGACCATCCCGGCGCACGACATCACGATCTCGGTCCTGACCAACGCCGCCGACGGGATGTCGCACCAGTGGCTCGACGGCACCATGCACATCCTGCGTCGCTTCCATCAGCACGGCGCGCCGGCGCGCCGGATCGCCGACTGGACCGGCCGCTGGTGGAGCCTCTGGGGCTGCTTCGACCTCGTGCCGATGGGCGAGAAGGTGATGGCGGCGACGCCGGGCCTGCTCGACCCGTTCATGGACGCGAGCGAGATCGCGGTCGCCGGCCGCGATAAGGGCCGCGTCACCGAAGCCGGCGGCTTCGCCAGCTTCGGCGAGGAGATCAGGCGCATCCGCAAGGGCAGCCGCGTCGCCGAGATCTACGCGACCGGCTCCCGCCTGAAGTCGGAAGCCGACGCGGTGAAGGAGATCAAGGGCCGTTACAAGGCGTAGCGGCTCCTTGCCCCGATCGCGGCGATGACGGGCATCGCCGCGACCAAGGTGCAGACGATCACGGGCCCCGTCGGCAGGTCGAACAGCGCCGACAGCACGAGGCCGCCGGCATAGCCCAGGATGCCGGCGGCATAGCCCGCCGCGAGGCGGTAGCGTTGCGCGAATGCGCGCGCCGCCAGCGCCGGCACGATCAGGCTGCCGAAGACGAGATAGATGCCGACGAGCTGCACCGAGGCGGTGACGACGGCGGCGAACAGAAGATAGAAGCCGAGCCGACCCAGCTTCTCTCCGAGGCGGAACCACAGCGCCAGCACGGCACCGTAGAGCAGTGCCACCGGCAGCAGGTCCGTCGGCGAGACCCAGAGGATCTGGCCGACCAGCAGATCCTTCAGGTGTTCGCCGCCATGCGGATCATGTGCAAGCAGCAGGATCTCGGCGCTCGCCGCCGCGACGAACAGAACGCCGATCAGCGCCTCTTGCGACTGGGCCCAGCGTTTTTCGGTCCAGGTCAGCAGAAGGGCCGCCGCGACAGCGGCGGCGGATGCGGCGATCTGAGCCCGCCACCCCTGCGCCTCCCAGCCGAGCACGACATCGGCGACGATGACGCCCAGTCCTGCGACCTGGGCGATCGCGAGGTCGATGAAGACGATGCCGCGAGCCAGCACCTGCTGGCCCAGCGGCACGTGGGTCGCAAGCACCAGCAATCCCGCGAGGAACGCCGGCAGCAGGATGTCGTAGCTCATCGCGCCGCCTCCTTCAGGCGACGCAGCGTGTCGTCGAAGAGCTTGATCAGGTCCGTCGCCTGGTCGTTGCCCCCGACGGTGAAGGGCAGCTCGACCGCCGGCACCTTCGCGCGCTCCGCGAGCCAAGCCGACGGCCGCCCGTCCTCGTAGGCGGCGCGGATCACGAGGCGGACCGGATCTGCCGTCACCTTCGCCAGCACCTCGGCGAGATGCCCGCTGCTCGGCGGCACGCCGGGCTTCGGCTCCAGTGTCGTCACCTCGGCGAGGCCGAGCCAGTCGATCAGGTAGGTCCAGTTCTTGTGCTGGACCGCGACCTTCACGCCTTTCAGCGGAGCTGCCTCCGCCTGCCAGCGCTGCAGCGCCTCGCTCCATCGCCGTGCGAACGACTGATGTCGCTCCCGATAGCGCGCCGCATTGCCGGGATCGACCTGCGACATTCGCTCGGCCAGCGCCGCGGCGACCGGTGCCATGTTGCGCGGGTCCGTCTGGATGTGCGGATTGCCTTGCGCGTGAACGTCGCCTTGCGAGCGATCGAGGACCGTCGGCACGTCCCTGAGCCGCACCTGCGCCGCGGCTTCGAAGTTGCCCGGCGTGCCGGGCTGGATCTTGCCGTTCGCCGCCTGGCGGAGGATCACCGGCAGCCAGCCGATCTCGAGCTCGGCCCCGGTGCAGACGACGAGATCGGCGCCGCGCGCCTTGGCGATCAGGCTCGGCCGCGCCTGGAGCTGGTGCGGATCCTGCTTCGCCGAGGTCGCGACATAGACCGAGACCGCATCGCCGCCGATCTCTTCCGCCAGTGCGCCCCATTCGGGCTCGCAGGCGAAGATGTTGAACGCCGCCGAAGCCGGTTGAGCGAGGAACAGAACGAACAGGAGAACAAGAAGCCTCTGCATGGTCGCCTCCTAGAACTTGTGGGCGCCATGGGCGCCGAGCGAGACGACGTAGTTGAGGAACAGCTCGTGGTTCACCTGCGGCGCGGCATGATCGCGGTTGTACTGCAGGCGGAAGCGGCCGAACTCGCTGGTGTCATATTCACCGAGCGCGCTCCAGCGCCGCGAGGTCATGCCGAGATTGTCGAGCGTCGATCCGCCGAAGACCGAGGAATCGAGATCGCCGGCCGACACCTGGTCGTAGCGCGCGCCGACCTTCCATTGCGGCATGAACTGATAGACCGCCTGCGCGTACCAGCCGTTCTGCCGGCCGCGATAGCCGAAGCCGTTGAAGAGCCCGTTCTCCCGACGATGAAAGTACTCCGCCTGGAGCTTCAGGTTGCGCTCGACGGGATTGCCGTCGGGCGCCCACTTCCAAACCAGGCTGGCGATGCCGAGATCGCTGCGGCCGGTGAAGAGGTCGCTGCCGGTCTCCCTGTCCTCCGCCTCCGTGTGCAGCAGCGACAGCCCGGCCAGCCAGCTGTGACTGAGCCCGACATCGCCGCCGACATGCAGGTAAGAGGCGAAAGCCCCATTGCCACGATTGGTCGCCGTCGCCGGGAAACGGTCTCCGCGGAAACCTTCCAGTCCCAGTTCGATGAAGCGGTCGGTCGGCGCCAGCCATTTCACCTGCACGCCGTCGTCGCGGTACTGCTCGCCGAGCATCGCGCGGTAGGGCAGCGGCGCGTCGACGAAGTCCCAGACATGAGCGTGCTGGTCGTTGAGGTAGCCGATGCCGGAGAAGAAACGGCCAGCCTTGGCGGTGAAGCCCCAGGGCAGCGCAGTCGACTGGATGAAGGCCTCCTCGATCTCGACCTCGCCGTCACGCGCGAGCGCGACCGTCAGCTCGCCGTAGAACAGGTGGTCGATGCTGGCCGAGAAGTTCACCTCGGACTCGCCGAGCGAGAAGCCGCGGTCGCCGATCCCGGCTTCCTCGCCGAGGGCGAAGCCCGGCACGGTGGCGTTGGCCGGGTCCTTGGTCAGGCGACCGTAGGTACCGTTGAGCGTCAGCCCGATCGCCGGGTTGAAGCCATTGGCGGAGCGCGTCGCGGCCGGGGCCGGCGGTGGTGCCGCCGCCGGCACCTTGTTCTCCTCGGCTGCCTTCAGGCGGCGTTCCAGATCCGCGATGCGCGCCTGATCCTCGGCGCGGCGCTGCTCGAGCTCGCGGATCGACGCCTTGATCTGCTGCATCTCGTCGTCGGTGGCGGCGGCTGCCGTCAGGGGTAGCATCAAGGCCAGCGCCGCGGCGCCGATCGTCAATGAACGGGTCATCCTTCTCTCCTTCGCGAAAGCACACGAACGGACGTCGCCGCTCGTCAGAGAGCGGCGGCGTCCCTAAGGTTCGAGGTGTCAGGCGAAGGAGACGGGAGGTGCGCGGGCGCGGATCTCAGCCGGGCGCGCGATGTCGGGTCGCTGATCGGCCAGGGCTGAAAAGAGAACCGACGACCATGCACCGGTCGGCAGGACCGCGACGGGCGCCGGCGCGTCTCCCATGTGATCGGCGATCGCACAGATGCCGCAGGGCGCCTGGTCGGGCGCGATCGGCGTGAGGCGATGCTCGATCTGGTGCAGGGCGAGCGCGAGCTGACCCAGAACCAGCAGCAGCGAGAGAAGAAGCGCGGGGCGGCGCATGACCTAAGCGTTATAGTATAACACTTACAATTTCAAGCGGACGCCCTGTTCCTCGTAGGCGGTGCAGAAGACGATCTGCCAGCCGGCGCTGAAGCGCCGCAAATTGTAGCCGGTGCGGAAGCGCCATGCCGGCTCCGGTCCACGATCGATCGTCCATTCCACGTCGACGACGGCGTCGTCCCGGCCCTGCTCGAGCAGCCGGTCGAGATCGAAGTCGGCGCGGACGAACCCGTTCGCGCGATAGTGCGCCATCAGCGTCGCCATCGCCTCGGCGACCTCTTTCCGCGTCGACCACAACGTGACCTCGCGTGCGACGAGCATGCTGGGCGCGGCAATGTGGCCGGCGACCGCGGCGACATCGAACCGGTTGTAGGCGTCGCGATAGCCGCGGAAGAACGCCTCGATCTCGTCGCGCATCTATCGTTTCAGGTCGCGATCGACCTTCACATAGGCGGGCACGCCGACGATCTCGCTCATCTCGGACCATGAGACGACGCGCTTCGACGGCACCGGGCGGCCGGCCTTCATGTCCTTGATCGCGTCGCGGATCGCGCCGGCCGCGGCGAAGACCAGGGTCACGCCGTAGAGCGCGATGGTGAAGCCGATCTTGTGAACCTCGGACGGCGTCCATGCCGGTTTGCCCGGCTCGTCGACCTGGATCATCAGCGGCAGCTTCGTCGAGGCGGCGATCTTCTTGAGCTCGGCCCTGTCATGCGGGCCGGTGACGAAGATGATGTCGGCGCCGAGGTCGGCGAAAGCCTTCGCCCGCCACAGGGCCTCGTTCAGGCCCGCGTCCGGCCCGGCGGCGTTCCGCGCATCGGTGCGGCCGATGATCAGGATGTCGGCCCCGGCCTCGCGTGCCTGCACAGCCGCCTTGACGCGGCGGATCGCCTCCTCGCGCGAGACCACGCGTCCGGGCGCGCCGAAGTCGCGCTTCGGGCTCTCCTGGTCCTCGAGCATCAGACAGGCGGCCCCGGCCGAAGCCAGGCCCCGCACCGTCCGCTGCACGTTCTGCGCATTGCCGAAGCCGGTGTCGGCATCGACGATCAGCGGCATCGGCGCCGAGGCGGCGACATCGCGCGCCTGGCTCGCCATCTCGCCGTAGGAAAGCAGGCCTGCATCGGGGACGCCGAGCTTCGCTGCCGAGACGGAGAAGCCGGAAAGGAAGGCGGCCGGAAACCCGGCCTGGTGCACCATCCGGAATCCGAGTGCGTCGTAGCAGCTCGGCACCGTCATACGGCCACGCTTGAGCAGCTTCCGCAATTTGTCGGCAGGCGAGGTCATGCTGTCTTCATCCCCGGCATCTTCACGGCGTTGGCGCGACGCTCATCCATTCCTGTCTCCATCGAACGCGGATATCTGGGCGGCGGCGCCGAGACCTCGTCGAGGCGCCGGTCGATCTCCTTCGGCAGTTTCCAGCCGCCGGCCTTAATCGACTCGGCGGCCTGTGCCGCGGTGCGCGCGCCGACGATGGCGCTGGTCATGAACGGCCGGTCGAGCACCCAGCGGAGCGCGACCTCGGCCGGGCTCCGACCGAGCTCCTTCGATGCCTCCAGCAGCGTCGCCAAGGTCTTGTCGGCGGAAGGTGCAAAATACTTCGACGGATAGGCCCAGCCTTCGGCCGAGCGCGTGCCGGCTGCCTTGGTGTCGCCGGGCCTGTACTTGCCGCCGAGATATCCTCCGGCGAGAGGCGACCAGCAGACGATGCCGACGCCTTCGAGTTCGCAGGCGGGTACGATCTCTTCCTCGATGTCGCGGACGACGAGGCTGTATTGCGGCTGGTGCGCCGAGAAGCGCTCCCACCCTCGGCTGTCGGAGATCCAGAGCGACTTCATCAGCCGCCAGCATTCGTAGTTGCTGCAAGCGATGTAGCGGACCTTGCCCTGGCGCACGAGGTCGTCGAAGGCGCGCAGCATCTCGTCGAGCGGCGTCTCGATGTCGACGTGATGGATGTAGTAGAGGTCGAGGTAGTCGGTGCCGAGCCGCGTCAGGCTGGCTTCCGCCGCCTCCATGATGTGCGAGCGCGACATGCCGGAATCATTCGGCCCCGGGCCCATCGGGTTGAACACCTTGCTCGCGACGATCGTCTGCTTGCGCTTCGTGCCCAGCGCCTTGCCCAGCATCGTTTCCGACACGCCGCCATTGTAGGCGTTGGCGGTGTCGACGAAGTTGACGCCGGCATCGAAGCACGCAGCGAGGATGCGCTCGGCCTCGGCCTGATCGGCGCCGTGGCCGAAGGTCATGGTGCCGAGGCAGATCTCCGAGACCTTGAGGCCGGTGCGGCCGAGACGGCGATAGTCCATGAGCACCCTCGTTCAGGAATGCCCATGGCGCGTCAGGATGCCTCGGGTGTCAACCGGGATCGGCCACCCTCAGAACATGAAACGAGCGAGCCTCGTCTGGCGGCCATCCGGCAGCGTCAGGACGGCTTCGCGGGCGCTGGCAAACTGGATCGTCACGGTGCCGCGGTCGCCCGCCATGGCGGGCTGCCGCCATTCCCCGCCCATCGATTGGCCGTTGGCGTATTCGGCGAAGACCCCGGTGAAGGAGAGGCCGCTGCCCGCCGCGGCGACGGGCCGGAGGTTGCCGCTGGCGATGTACCACACCGCCCGACCGTCGGCGTCGTACATGTAGCCGCCGACATATGTCGCGCGGTTGCTCCCCTGAGCCTCGATGAAATAGGCGCGGCCGGGCTCGTCCTTGCACCACCACCAGCCGGTCTCGGGATCACCGTCGGCGCCGCCCCCGGCGACGCCGCCCGGCACGATGTCGAAACGCCGTATCACCGTGGAGCCGCCGGGCAAGGTGACCGTCGCCGTGGTATCGCCGGTGAAGGCGATGGTCATCGTCCCGATGCCGCGCCGGACTGACGGCGGACGATAGGCGCCGCTCAAGGTCTGGCCGTCGGCGTACTCGATCAGCTGGCCGGTGAAGACTCCGGCCTCGATGCGTCCGGTTGCCGAGTACCAGATCGCGCGGCCGACCGCGTCATAGAGATACGCGCCGACGTAGAGCTGGTCACCCGACTGCTCGATGGCGATGCCGCTGCCGGGCTGTTCCGGCGACCACCACCAGCCATTGTCGACCTGCAGCGACGACGACGGCCCGCCGGAGTAGGAGAGCGCGATCGAGCCGGTGGCGCCGCCGTGCCCATCGACGGCGACGTAGTAGGTGGTGCCGGCGGTCGCGATGAAGGACACCCCGCTTTGCAAGGTATTGCCCGCGTCATCGTCGGCGACGACCGGGGTGAGTGCGCCGACCGCCGAGCCGACATAGACCGCGAGCGTGGTGTCGAAGCTGCTGCCGGCAGTGTTGAGGCGGACGCGGCGGGAGCGGTTCGGCGTGATCTTCCACCACACCGAGGCGCCGCCCGAATCTCCCGCATGCTGGGGCTCGCCCGCCTCCCTAGACGCGGAGCGGTTGCTCCCGCTGGCGGTGCCGGACGCGCGCGTGAGCGCGATTGCGCCGGCGAAGGTATCGTTGGAGGGAGCGGATCCCAGGGTCTCCGTCCATTTGAGCGCGATCGAGCCGGAAGCACCGTCATACCCATCCACGACTATGGCGTAGGTCGTGCCGGCGACAGCACTGAAGCCGACCATGCTCTGGCATGACCGTCCGTTGTCGTCGTTGGCGGCGATCAAAGTGAGCGCAGTTACGCTGGCGCCCGTATAGACCGCGAGCGTGGTGTCGAAGCTGCTGCCGGTCGTGGCGATGGTGGCGAAACCCGAGACGGTCGGCGTCCAGCTCCACCAGACGGACTTGCCGCCGGCATTGCCGGCATGGCCGGGTTCGCCCGCCTCCTTGGCCGCGTTGACGTTGCTGCCCGTCGTCGTGCCCGACGCCCCGGTGATGATGGCGGCGGCGGCGAAGGAGTCGTTGGCGGGAGGCGCCGTCGCCGCGTTCAGGACGAAGGTCGCGGTGCACGACATGTCGGCCGAGACCGTGACGTTCGCCGTCGCCGCGATGCCGGCGCAGGCGTCCGACCATCCGGTGAAGATCGATCCGCTGGATGGTATCGCGGTCAGGGTCACCGTGGAGCCGAGGGTCAGGCCGGCCGAGCAGACGCTGCCGCAGCTGATCCCGGCGGGGCTGCTGACCACACGGCCGCCACCTGTCCCCGCCTTGGCGACCGTAAGCGAAGCGCCGTCCGGATCGCTCGGCCGCCATCGCGCGACGATATCCTTGTTGGCGTTCAGCACGCGGGCGTTGTTTGCGGGATCCGGACGGCCGAGCGCCACGCCCGAGGGGCTGCCATTGCCGAAGGCACGGTCGGGATTGCTGAAGCGGGTGGTACGCCAGCAGGAAGCGCGGGCGTCCAAGCAGGCATCGAAGTACGACATCACGGTCAGCTCGCCGGCGTTGACGTCCACGTAGCCGAAATAGTCGCGGTCCTGCGGCGGGCTGCCGCGCCAGGGACCTTCGTTGTACTTGCGGGCGGCATAGCGGTCGTGCGCCAGGCCCATGTTGTGGCCGAGCTCGTGCGCCATCGTCTGGTTGCTCGCGATGCAGGAGCCCCGCATCATCGCCGACACCGCATACGGCGCATCCGAGACGGCCGGGTTGAGCAGCATGTAGCCGATGCCGCAAGCCTGGAAGGCCGCATAGTTCTTCACCACCAGCGCCACCAGATCTGCGCCATGCGCCAGCCTGGCGCCGCGCAGCTCGGCAAGCTCGCCCGTGCCGTTCAGGCCCGCGCGCGCGTCGGCGATCACCGCGGCGGCCGATTTGGCGCCCTCGTCGTAGGACGCAGCGACGATCCCCACCAGCTGAAGCGTGACGTTGACGCCCGAGCTGGCGTAGGCGGAGTTCGCCTGGGCCACGGCGAGATTGATCTCGCTGACAATGTCGGCGGACTGGGCACCCGCCATCTGGGTATAGGCCACGACCAGCGTCACTGTTGTCATCGCACCGGGGTCGCCGACGATTCCGGGGCCGTCCGCGGGCGCTTCCCACGACGAGGCGCGGGTCGTCGGTTTGTCTCCGGCAGACGGGTCGCGCGTCGGGTGCGGCCCGACCTTGGGGAAGCCACGCGGGTCGATCTGGTCGACGACGCTATTGCCGTTCTTGTCCGGATGGATCTCGTACATGGCGCCTGCGGCCGACACCGAGCCGGTGACGCGACCGCGGGAGATCACCAGATGCACCTGGCCTTCCCGCCCATCGGCCGGGCGGCCCTGCCAGACCAGGTCGCCGGACAATGTGTGATGGACCCGTTCCGCCACGGCATCGACGGCCGCGTCGGCGAAGAGATTGAGACGGACGGCGTCCGCGGCAGGGTCGAGGCGCCTGGGCTGATCTGCGGACGCCGGAGCGGCGATCCGCGGCATCACCTGCGCCTGCAGGTAGGGCACGTCGATCTGGACCAGACGGCGACGGGCGACCGTGGACGGCAGGGGCTCCCGGTCGAAAGCCGGTGAAATTCCACCGGCAGGTGCCTGGAAAAGTCCCCGATCGGGGCCAGACGTCACGCCCGCCTGAGCAACCGCACTGGACGCTGGGAGGCGGTCATGAGCCGAGGCGACAGAGACGACGCAGAGAGCGGCCGCAAGCCAGACGGCCGGCAACAACCGGAACATCGAACCCCTTCCGTGCAAAGGCACGGAAGTACCGAGGCGGCAGGACCCGGCCCATCAACCGAAAGTATGAGCCGGACCTGTTCCGCCCGGCCGGCGCCCCCGGCGACAACTGTCGAAATGCGACTCGCTTTCTAGAAGGTGAAGCGCGTCAGGTTCACCTGTTGCCCCGACGGCAGGGTCAGGACCGCCCGGGTGGAGCTCGTGAAGTCGATCGTGATCGTGCCTCTGGTCGCGGTGATCGTCGGCGAGCGGTAGGTGCCGCCGAGGCTCTGTCCGTTGCCATACTCCGACAGCGTGCCCGTGAACGAGTTGCCGACCAGGAGCGAGCTCGCGAGGACGCCGCCTCCGGCGGCATACCAGACCGCTGAATTGTCGGTGTCGTACATGTAGGCGGCCATGAAGATGGCGCGGGTCGATCCCTGGGTTTCGATGAAGTAGCCGCGCCCGCTTTCCGAGGAGCTCCACCACCAGCCCTTCTCGGGATCGCCGGTGGCGCTGCCGGCAGCGACGCCGCCCGAGACGATGTCGAAGCGCTCGATCGCGATCGTCCCGCCCGGCCAGGTCAGCGTCCCCGTCGTCGAGCTCGAGAAGGTGATCGACACCGTGCCGACCGTGCGACGAACCTCCGGCGCGCGATAGCTGCCGCTCAAGGTCTGCCCGCTCTGGTATTCGACCAGGTTGCCGGAAAACACGTTGCTGCTGATCGTGCCGATGCTCGTGTACCAGACCGCGGTCCCGTCGGTGTCGTAGAGATAGGCGCCGATGAACAGGTTGGATCCCGACTGCTCGATGCCGAAGCCGGTGCCCGCGAGCGAGGATGACCACCACCAGCCGGTCTGGACGGTGAAGGTGGAGGACGGGCCGCCGGTATAGCCGAGGACGATGCTGCCGGTGGAACCGGAATAGCCGTCGACGGCGATGTAGTAGGTCGTTCCCGCCGTTCCGGTGAACGAGACGGAGCTCTGCAGCGTGGCACCCGTGTCGTCGTTCGAGGCGACGCTGGTCAGAGATCCGATGGCGGAGCCGGTGTAGACGGCGAGCAACGTGTCGAAATTGCTGCCGGCCGTGGTCACCGTCACCTGACCGGTGGCCGTCGGCGTGATCTTCCACCAGACCGAGGCGCCGCCCGAATTGCCGGCATGGCTCGGCTCGCCGGTCTCCTTGGTCGCCGATGCGTTGGAGCCGGTCGTCGTGCCCGAGGACGAGGTCAGCGCGATCGCGCTCGAGAAGGCGTCGTTCGCAGGCGCCGAGGTCGTGGCGGACTGGCTCCAGGTGAGCACGATCGATCCGGAAGCACCGCTATAGCCGTCGACCGCGATCCTGTAGCTCGTGCCGGCGCTCGCCGTGAAGGTCACGGAGCTCTGCAGCGAGCTGGACGTATCGTCGTTCGACGCGACCGCCGTCACGGCCGAGACGCTCGAGCCCGTATAGACGGCGAGAAGAGTGTCGAAGCTGCTGCCGATCGTGGTGAACGTCGTGCTGCCGCCGGAGGTCGGCGTCCAGGTCCACCATACCGACTTGCCGCCCGAGTTGCCGGCATGGCTCGACTCCCCGGTCTCCTTGGTCGCGCTGACGTTCGAGCCGGTGGTCGAGCCGCTGCTGCCTGTGATCTCGGTCGCCGAGGCGAAGGCGTCGTTCGCCGGCGTGCCGGAGGTGCTTCCGGTGAACGTGGCGATGCACGTGGCGCTCGCCGTCATGGTGACGGTGGCGGTCGACGAGGTGCCGGAGCACGAGCTCGACCAGCCGGCGAAGGTCGAGCCGCTGGAGGCGGACGCGGTCAGCGTCACCACCTGGCCCGAAGAGAAGGAGGCGCTGCAGGTGCTGCCGCAGCTGATGCCGGACGGGCTGCTGGTGACGGTGCCCGAGCCGGTGCCGCTTTTGGTCAAGGTCAGCACGACGCCGCTCACGGTCGCCGGCCGCCACTGCGCCACCACGTCCTTGTTGATGTTCAGCACGCGCGCGTTGTCGGCGGGATCGGTGCTGCCGAGCGCGACGCCGGAGGCCGCGCCGTTGCTGAAGGTTCGGCTCGGGCTGCTGAAGCGGGTCGCGCGGGTGCAGTTGACGCCGGAGTCGTTGCAGAGGTCGTAGTAGGACATCACGTCCATCTCGCGCGCCACCGTGCTGACGTAGCCGAAGTAGTCGTAATCCTGCGGCAGCGTCCCGTACCACGGGCCCTCATTGTACTTGCGCACCGCGTAGCGGTCGTGCGCCAGGCCCATGTTGTGGCCGGTCTCGTGCGACAAGGTTTGCCCGGCGAGGCAGGAGCCGCGCATCGTCGCCGAGACGCCATAGGCCGCATAGGCCGTGGTCGGGTTGAGCGGCATGTAGCCGATGCCGCAGGCCTGGAATGCGCTGTAGTTCTTGACGATCAGCGCCACCAGGTCGGCACCGTAGGCGACACGCGCGGCGTTGAGCTCGGAGAGCTCGCCCGATCCGGCCATGCCGAGGCGCGCGTCGTTGATGACGATCGAGGCGTCCCTGCCGCTCTCCGTGTAGGTCGCGGCGAGCGTGCCGGTCAGCTGCAGCGTGATGTTGACGCCGGAATTGGCGTAGGCCGTGTTCGCCATCGAGACCGCGAGATTGATCTCGCTGACGATGTCGGCGGATTCCGCCGCCGCCGCCTCGGTATAGGCGGCGAGCAGCGTGATCGTCGTCATGCTGTTCGGATCGCCGACGACGCTTGGACCGTCGGCGGGCGCCTGCCAGACAGGGAGGCCGCCGCGCTTGTCGGTCTTCGGGATTTCGGGGATCGGGTGCGGACCGGGCTTGGGAAAGCCGCGCGGGTCGAGCTGCTCGATCACCGTGTTGGCCAGCTTGTCGGGATAGATCGAGTAGGTGACGCCGCCGACCGTGACTGCGCCGGTGATCCGGCCCTTCGCGACCACGAGGTTCGCCGTCCCGTCGGCGCCATTCGCGGGCTTTCCTTCCCAGACGAAGTCACCCGAGAGCGTGTGCTGGTACCTGGTCCTGGCCATGTCGACGACGACGTCGGGGAAGAGGTTGAGACGGACCGCGTCGGCGCTCTCCTCGATCTTCTTCGGCTGGCTTGCATCGCCGGCGGCGACGCGCGGAAGGATCCTCGTCTCGAGGTAGACCGGATCGGTCTGCACGATCCGGCGGCGCGCGACCTCGGGCGGGAGACCGTCGGCCTTGGTTTGGATCCGGGAGAGGGCGGCGTCGCCGGCGGGGCTGACGAACAGGCCGCCATCCGACGTCAGCTGCGCGGTGCTCGGCGTGTAGATCCAGGGCGATGGCCCGGTCTTCGGCGGCTCGTGCGCCAGCGCGGAAGAGGCGATGCCCACCGCGAGCATCATCACGAAGGAGAAGAGGCGCTTCATCTGAATCCCCCGGGACCGGACCGGAGCCGTCCACCGAAGCCCCTGCCGAAGCAGGCGACTCTATCGCCCCCGGCAGTCCGGCGGTAGCCGATCAGGCGACCAGGTCGGCAGTGAGCAGGGTCTCGATCGAGAGCGGCGCCAGGTCCGGTTCGATCCAGTCGCGACGGGCCGGCGTCGAGAGCAGCAGGTCGCGGCTCCAGAAGAGGAAGATACCCTCCTTCGATCCGTGGCGGCTGTCGACGTAGGAATTGACGAGGTCGACGAGGCGGTGCGCGCGCGTCGTCTCGAGGAAGCGCGCCGCCGACCACACGTAGTACATCGTCACCGTCTCGTGATACCCGCGGGTATCGGAGTTCGGCGTGCCCGAGGCCTCGTTGTAGACGCGGATGCCGTCCCTCAGCAGCGACCGGGACTCGGCCTCGCCGAATCGGCGGACGTGCCACAGGCCGACCGCCAGATGCGCCTGGTGCGTCCATCGGGCCGCCGGCAGGGTTTTCGCTCGGAATCCATCGACGATCGCCAGGACCGCGCGCTCGTCGGCGAGCGGCGCATACGTCCGGCTTGGCGTGTTCATGCCCATGGCCGCCGACGCTACCAGCGACCGCCGGGAGCGTCATCCCCGGGTTTCACTTCCGACGAAGAAATACGGAACGGATCGCGCCGCTGTCCTAGCCTTGGTCTCGAAAAGCCGGGAGCCGGCTCGAAAACGAGGGGGAAGCATGTACGGAAAACGCCCACCGGTCGCCTCTGTCCACGGCGTCGTCGCCGCCGCCCATCCGCTGGCCGCCCAGGCCGGTGCCCGCATCCTGCGCGAGGGCGGCAACGCCTTCGACGCGATCGCCGCCACCGCCGCCGCGCTCAACGTCGCCGAACCCTACATGTCCGGGCTTGCCGGCATGGGCATGGCGACGATGTACGTCGCCAAGGAGAAGCGCGTCCGCACGCTCGACTTCATCACCAAGGTGCCGTTCAAGCTGCCGGTCTCCCGATTCAAGGATCGCGAGGACCTGCATCGCGGCCCGCTCGCCTGCTCGACGCCCGGCAACCTCGCCGGCTGGTGCACGCTGGTCGAGACCTACGGCAGGAAGTCGCTGAAGGAGGTGTTCCAGCCGGCGATCGAGATCGCCCGCGACGGCATCGTGCTGACCAACTTCAACGAAGACAAGTTCATGGAGGCGGCACGAGACCTGAAGAAGTACAAGGCCTTCTACGACGACTGGAACAAGAACTACGCCTTCGGCAAGGGCGCGGTGAAGGCCGGCCAGGTGCTGAAGCAGCCGGATCTCGCCAAGACCTACGAGGCGATCGTCAAGAACGGGCCGGACTATCTCTACAAGGGTGCGCTCGGCAAGGCGTTCCTCTCCCACATGAAGAAGCTCGGCGGCTGCCTGACCCAGGAAGACATGGATGCGGTGAAGCCAGAATGGCTCGAGCCCGTCACCGCCGACTATCGCGGAATGACGGTCTACTCGCTGCCGCCGCCCTGCGAGAGCTTCCAGTACCTGCTGACCTTGCGCATCCTCGACGGCTTCGACCTCGGCCGGCTCGAGCGCAACGGCGTCGATCATCTCGACATCGTCTTCCGCGCCATCCGCGTCGCCGCCGAGGCGCGCATCCTCAACAACAATCCGACGCCGAAGAAGCTGAAGGAGCTGCTGTCCGACGGCTTCGTCGCCAAGCTTCGAAAGCGCGTCGCCGACGGCAAGCCGATCGACGCGCCGACCGAGCAGTGGGTCGAGCCGAAGCCGATCGATCTCCGGAAGGAGCACACGACCTCGTTCTCGGCCGCGGACCGCGACGGCAACGTGATCTGCCTGACCCAAAGCCTCGGCGCCGGCTTCGGCGGCGGCGTGGTGATCCCGGGCACCGGCGTCTGCTCGAACAACTTCCTCTACTGGGGCGAAATCAACCCGAAGGGCACCAACTACATGCGTCCGGGCGGACCGCTGGCGTTGCCGATGGCGCCGTCGGTCGGCCTGCGCAAGGGCAAGCCGGTGCTCGCCCTCGGCACGCCCGGCAGCTACGGCATCTGCCAGACCCAGACCCAGACCCTGGTGCAGCTGGTCGACTTCAACCAGCCGATCCAGGACGCGATCGAAGCGCCGCGCGCCCGCCTCTGGGACGGCAAGCGCGTCCAGGTCGAAGGGCGCGTCCGGCCGGAGGTGGTCGAGGCGCTCAAGGCCCGCGGCCACGACGCCGAGCACTACGTGCCGTGGACCATGTCGGTCGGCGGCATGCACGGCATCACGATCGACCCGTCGTCGGGTGCGATGACCGGCGGCTGCGATCCGCGTCGCGACGGCTACGTCGCCACCGCCTGATCGCTTCTAGTGTCGTGAGACGGGCGTCGTCGGAACCTCCGGCGGCGCCCGTTCCATTTCGGGCGGACGGCTCAGGATTCCGACCGTGCCCGTCGCCACCATCAGGCAGCCCGCGAATATCACGGTCGGGATCGTTCCAGGCCAATCGAACATCCACGATCCGGCCAGCGCCGCCAGCGCCATCGATCCTGAGGTGACCGCGATCCTCAGGCGGAAGACGGCGGCGATGTCGGCGCCGGACACGCGGGTCTGCAAGGTCGTCAGCATCGGCAGGAAGAAGATCGGGCCGCCCGATCCGGCGATGAAGGCCAGCAGCATCATCGCCGGCAGCTCCGCGTATCCCAGGCCCAGCAGGATCGGCAGCGGCAGCGAGCCGACGCCCGCGCCCAGCACGATGTAGCCCGAGAACATGAAGCGCCAGCGGTCGGCCGGCCGGCGGTTCGACACCCAGACGTTGGAGGCGAAATCCCCGACGCCGTAGGCGCCGAGCACGCAGCTGAGCGCAAGCAGCGGCTGATGCTCGAATCCCGAGGGCGGATGGTTCGCCATCAGCATCGGGATGCCGAGCGTGATGCCGAGGATCCAGCCGATCAGGTTGATCGCGTTGGCGACGAGCACGCGCGCGATCGGGCGGTCGCGGCGCGCGACGGTGACGCCGTAGAGCATGCGCTCGATCACGCCGCGAATGCCGGCGCTGTGGGTGCCGCGGCCGCTGAGCGGACGATCGAGGCCGCGGCCGATCCGGCGCATGACCAGCGCGCCCAGCAGGTACGCGCCGGCCGACACGGTGAGGAAATGGATGACCGGCAGGGCCAGCGACAACGCGCCGCCGATCGTCGGCCCGATCAGGCGCGCGAGGCGATGCGTGGAGTCGAAGAGACCGTTGACCGCCTGGATATGATCCGGCGTCGGCGCCAGCTTCGGCACGCTCGATTGAAGCGCCGGATCGTAGACGCCGCGGAACGAGGCGATTCCGACCGCGAAGACCATCAGCGTCGGGAAGGTCAGGAGCCCGGCGTAGAAGAGCGTCACCGGCGCGAACACCAGCGTCGCCCGCACGAGGTTGCAGAAGATTATGGTGCCCCGCGGCGAGAAGCGGTCGGCGACCGCGCCGGCGAGGATGCTGACGACGAAAGCGGCGAGCAGGTTGCCGAAGAGAAGGAAGCTCGCTGCCGCGCCCACCATGTCGATGGCGAGCCAGATCATGGCGATGCGCATCAGCTCGTCGGCGACGGCCTGGAAGCTGAGCCCGCCCCAGACCCGGCGGGTCGGCGGATCCTGCACGAGGTCGAGGAACGGGTGTGCCAGGGAGAGGCTCCGGACGGCTTGACGGAAGGCGCCGATCCAGGCGGAAGGCGGGCCGCGATCCTCGGCCGGTGCCGGTGATCTGACAAGCTGTGATCTGGCGAGGCTTGGCGTTCGTACACGCTCGTCTATTCTCGGGCCCCGGAGGGAGGGCGCGACGTCAGGACTGGAGAGTCGGATGAGTTTTTACTTGTTTTTCCATAAGCTTGGCTGGCCGCGCAGCTATCTCGGCAAGATCCTTTTCGTCAGCTTCCTCGGCGTGCACGTCCCTCTGGTCGCCACGGTCGGCTACCTGATCGCCACCGACGACGCCCCCTTCTCCCATGCGCTCGGCGTCATGATCGCCATGCTGGTCGCGACGCTGGTCGGGACCGCGGCGACGCTCGCCTGTCTCTATGCGCTGCTGGCGCCGGTGCGCGCCGCCGCCCAGGCGATGAGCGCCTATCTTCGCGACCGCACCGTGCCGCGCCTGCCGACATCAGGCGGCGACGAGGCCGGACGCCTGATGGCCAATGTGCAGGAAGGCGTCACGCGGCTCGACGCGGCACTGGATGCCGCCGAGACCCGCCTCGAGGCGACCCAGCAGGACGCGCGCGACAAGTTCGGCCTGCTCGCCGCGATGTCGCACGAGCTCAGGACGCCACTCAATCACGTCGTCGGATTTTCCGAGATCCTAGCGAGCGACGCGCTCGGGCCCATCGGCGACAAGGCCTACCGCGACTACGCCGCCGGCATCAGCTCGAGCAGCAGCCAGCTCGCCGCGGTGATCCAGAACATGCTCGACCTCTCAGAGACCGCCGCCGGCGACCAGGGCCTCAAGGCGCAGCCGGTGACGCTGGCCGATGCGGTAGCGGCTGCCGCCGCCCGCGTACACTTGAAGGCCCAGGCCACGGGCACAGCGATCCACGTCGCGGTGTCGAGCGGCCTCATGGTGCATGCCGATCCGCGGGCGCTGAAGCAGATCCTTCTGCATGCGCTCCTGGCCGCGTCCGAGACGGCCGGCGCCGGTGGCCACGTCCGCGTCACAGGATATGCCCAGGGCGGCGCGGCGCTGGTCGAGATCGGCCATGACGGCGCCGCCTGGACAGCCGACGACGTGCCGGCCGAGTTGCGCGCCGACCTCCCGGCGCTGACGCCGTCGTCCGCCAAGACCGGATCCGCAACGATCCGCTTCGCCAGCGCGCATGCCCTTCGCCTTTCGCTGATCCGCGCGATGCTTAAGGCGAGCGGCGGCAACCTCAAGATCGCCATCGGCGAGCGCGGCGGGCGCGTGCTCAGGCTTGGTATTCCGGGCAGCGAGGGCGTTCGGCTGCAAGCGGCGGAGTAGCCCGGCGGCGGGCAGCCGCGCTATCCTCGGGCGGAAGCCTCCCCCGGGAAACTACCGATGACCACGACTGCCCTTCCCCGCCCGATCGCCGGCGCCTGCGCCTGGCTCGGCACGGACATCGCCAAGTCCGAGCGCTGGATCCGCCACCTGCCCCAGGGCGCGATCGACGAGATCGACCGCGCGCTGATCGAGGCGAAGCGTCGCGGCGTCGCCTGGTCGGACGTCAACCGGACCAACTTCCCGCTGCCCGGCATGACGGCCCTTTTCGATGACGTCCGGGACGAGCTCGAGAACGGCTCGGGAATGGTCCAGCTTCGCGGCCTGCCCGTTGCGCGCTACGAGGAGGAGGACCTTCGCCGGATCTGGTTCGGCATCGGCGCCAATCTGGGCACGCCGCTCAACCAGAACAAGTCGGGCGAGCTGATGCGTGCGATCCGTGACGAAGGCGGTACCGCGCTCGCCGGCCAGCGCTACGGCCAGATCGACGAGGGCAAGGGCAAGACCTTCCTCTCCTCCTATGCGCGCACGCTGACCAACGGCCAGCTTCGCTTCCACACCGATCGCTGCGACGCGGTCGGCCTGCTCTGCGTCCGTCAGGCCAAGGCGGGCGGCGTCAGCAAGCTCGCCAGCTCCGCGATGGTCCACAACGTCATGCTGGAGCGTCGTCCTGACCTCTGCGCCGCGCTTTACGAGGACATCTGGCGGAGTCGCTTCGGCGAGGAGCCGGGCGGCGAGAAGCTCGCCTACCCGCTTCCGATCTTCGGCCAGCGCGACGGCCGTTTCACCAGCCATTACTCGCTCACCTACATCGAGGCAGCCCAGAAGATGGGCGAGGTGCCGCGCCTGACCGAGGCGCAGAAGGCCGGCATCGACATGCTGATGGACCTCGCTCAGGAACTGTCCTTCGAGATGCGCTTCGCGCCGGGCGATATGCAGCTCCTCAACAACCATGTGATCTATCACGGCCGCACGCCGTTCGAGGACGACGCCTCCTCGGGCCAGGATCGCCTGCTGCTCCGCATCTGGCTGGCGCTGCCGAACAGCCGGGCCCTGCCGAAGGGCCACGAGGTGCTGTGGCGGTCGATCGAGCCGGGCGCCAACCGCGGCGGCATCGGACAGATGGCGGCGGAATAAGTCGCCCCTTCACCGAACCGGCATAGTTCTGCAATAAGAACGTCGTCGAATTCCGGCACAGGTGGCGCCGGAACCCCGGGGAGAACCGCGCCATGCTTCGCCTGATCGCTGCCGCTGCCCTCGCCTTCGGCCTCGCCACGGCCGCCGAGGCGCAGGTGACCGGCAAGCTCACGCTTTACACCTCGCAGCCCGACCGCGACGCCGCGCAGACGGTCGAGGGCTTCAAGAAGAAGCACCCGCAGGTCGAGGTCGAGATCTTCCGGTCCGGCACGACCGAGGTGATGAACAAGCTTCAGGCCGAGTTCGCCGCCGGCGACCCGCGCGCCGACGTGCTGTTCATCGCCGACGCGGTGTCGATGGAGAAGCTGAAGGCCGACGGCCGCCTGCTCGCGCACCCGTCGGCCGATCTTTCCCAGTTCCCGGCCGAGGCGCATGATAAGGACAAGACCTATTTCGGCTCGAAGCTGATCACCACCGGCATCATCGTGAACAAGAAGGCGGCGTTCGTGCCGACCTCCTGGGCCGACCTGCTGAAGCCCGAGGCCAAGGGCCAGGTGTCGCTGCCGAGCCCGCTCTATTCGGGTGCCGCGGCGATCCACATGGCGGCGCTGTCGGCGATCCCGGCGCTGGGTCCGAAATACTACGAGAACCTGTCGAAGAACGGTGCGGTCGCCGTGCGCGGCAACGGCGCGGTGGTCACTCAGGTCGCCGGCGGCGAGAAGATGTACGGCTTCATCGTCGAATTCATGGCGCTGAACGCAGAGAAGAAGGGCTCGCCGGTTTCCTTCGTGTTCCCGGCCGAAGGCGTCTCGGCCGTGACCGAGCCGGTCGCCGCGCTCAAAACCTCCAAGAATCCGAAAGCCGCGACCGCCTTCATCGACTTCATCCTGTCGAAGGAAGGCCAGGAGCTCGCGGTCGCGCAAGGCTACCTGCCGGCGCGCCGCGACGTGAAGCCGCCGGAGGGCTTCCCCGGCATCGCCGACGTGAAGCTGATCCCGATCGACGTGCCGGCCGCGATCAAGGCCGACGAGGCCAACAAGAAGGCCTTCGCCGACCTGTTCGGCGGCTGATGGTCGGAACGGGGGCGCGAGCGGGAGGCGACTCCTCGGGTGCGGATCGGGGCGAGCGGATCATCCTGATCCTGCTCGTCGTCTTCGCCGCCCTCGTTGCCGTCCTGCCGGTCGCGCGTCTCCTGATCGCGGGCCTGGCGCCCGGCGGCGACCTCGATCTCACGGTGATGACGGAGGCGTGGTCGCGCGCGGCGACGCAGCGCGCGCTGTGGCGCACCCTCGTCACCGCGCTCGGCGGCACCGCGATCTCGCTCGTGCTCGGCACGGGCGTCGCCCTCCTGGTGACGCTGACCGACGTGCGTGCCAAGACCGCCCTGATCTTCGCCTTCATGCTGCCGCTGATGATCGCGCCGCAGGTAACCGCGCTCGCCTGGATTCACGCCTTCGGGCCCGGCAGCGCCCTGCTCCGCTTCCTCGACATCGCACCGGCACCGGGATCGCCGCATCCGCTCTACGGGCCCGGCGGCATCATCCTGCTGCTGGGCCTGCACCACGCCCCGCTGGTCTTCCTCGCCGTCCGCGCCGGGCTCCGCAGCCTGCCGCGCGAGCTGGTCGAGGCCGCATCGGCCGCCGGCGCCTCGCGCCTCTTCGCCGTCCGCACCGTGGTGCTGCCGCTGCTGGGGCCGGCGCTGACGGCGGGCGCCGGCCTCGCCTTCGTCTCCGCGATCGGCAATTTCGGCATCCCGGCGTTCCTCGGCATTCCCGCCGGCTATACCGTGCTGGTCACGCTGATCTATCAGCGGCTGTCGGGGTTCGGCCCGCGCGTCCTGCCCGAGGTCGCCGCGATCGCGATCGCGCTGGCGGCCCTCGCCGTCATCGGCCTCCTCTTCCAGCTTTGGCGCGGACGTCGTGACGACGCCCGGACGACCACGCTCTCGGCATCGGTCTCGTCCTGGCCGCTCGGGCGCTGGCGCCTGCCGGCGGAGGTCGCGCTCTGGCTCCTGCTGGCGGGGATCGTCCTGCTGCCGCTCGTGGCGCTGATCGCGAGCTCGCTGGTGCCCGCCCATGGCGTGCCGCTGACGTCGTCCACGGCGACGCTCTCTCATTATTTTTACGTGCTGTTCGATCACGGCGCGACCAAGCGCGCCTTCGTGAACAGCTTCCTCCTGGCCGGCACCGCGGCGCTGGTGCTGATGGCGGTCGCGGTGCCGCTTGCGGTGCTCGCCGATTGGCGCCGGAGCCGGATCGCGCACTGGCTTTCAGTCGCGGCCGAGCTTCCCTATGCGCTGCCGGGCGTGGTGCTGGCCATCGGCGTCATCCTCGCGTTCCTCCGACCGGTCCCGATCGTCGGCGTCGGCCTCTACAACACGGTCTGGATCATTCTCGTCGCCTATCTCGCGCGCTTCCTCACGCTCGCCTGGCGGCCGGTCGCGGCGGGACTGGCGCAGGTCGATCGCGGCCTCGACGAAGCGGCTCAGGCTGCCGGCGCCGGCTTCGCCTTCCGGCTCCGCACCATCGCCTACCCGATGCTGGCACCGGCGATGGCGGCCGGCGGCATCATCGTGTTCCTGACCGCGTTCAACGAGCTGACCGTCTCGGCGCTGCTATGGTCGTCGGGCCGCGAGACCCTGGGCGTCGTCGTTTTCGGCCTCGAGCAGGCCGGCGAATCCAATGCCGCCTCTTCGGTCGCGGTGCTGACGGTCGCCGCCACGCTCGGGTTGATGCTCATCGGCTCGTTCTTCGCCGATCGCCTGCCGCGCGGGGTGCTGCCATGGCGGGCGTGATCCTCGACCGCGTCAGCCGCCGCTTCGACGACACGCACGTCGCCGTCGACGATGTGAGCCTCGAGCTTCGACACGGCGAGCTGCTCGCGGTGCTCGGCCGTTCCGGGTCCGGCAAGACGACTCTTCTCAGGTTGATCGCCGGTTTCGAGCGTCCCGATGCCGGCGAGATCCGGATCGGAGGCGAGTCCGTCGCCGGCAACGGCCGTTTCGTTCCGCCGGAGAAGAGGCGGATCGGCATGGTGTTCCAGTCCTATGCGCTATGGCCGCACATGGATGTCCGGCGCAACGTCGGGTATCCGCTGGAAGCGCGCGGCATCCGGGGCGCCGACTACGCGGGCCGGGTCGACAAGGCGCTGGCCGCCGTGGGTCTCGCCGACTTCGCCGCCCGCAGGCCCCAGGCGCTTTCGGGTGGACAGCGACAGCGCGTGGCGCTCGCGCGTTGCCTGGTGATGGACCCGGCCGTCGTGCTGCTCGACGAGCCGCTCGCCAGCCTCGACGTCGATCTCCGCGCCAGCCTCCGCCAGGAGTTCGTCGCCTTCCACGGCTCGACCGGCGCCACGATGCTCTACGTCACCCACGATCAGGCCGAGGCGCTGGCGATTGCCGACCGCATCGCGGTGCTCGATCGCGGCCGTCTGCTGCAGGTGGCGCCGCCCGAGACACTCTACCGCGAGCCGGCTACCTCCGACGTCGCCGCCTTCGTCGGCGGCGGTGCGGTGGTGCCGGCCGAGGTGCTGGCGCCGGCGACCGCGGGCCAGGTGCCGGTGAAGCTGCTCGGGCTCACGCGAACGCTGCGCGCGGCCCCTGGTCAGAATCCGGGACCGGTCGAGGTCTGCCTCCGCTCGGAAGATCTATTCGTCGCCGGCACTGGCGTCGCTGCCTTCGTGACCCAGCGGGCATACCAGGGTGCCTCGGTCGCCCTCGACCTCGCCTGCGCCGGCCAGCGCCTGCGGATGTCGGTGCCTGCCGGCACAATCGCCGATGGCGAGGAGCTCAGGATCGACATCCGCGACGGCTGGGTCATTCCGCGCTAGATCGCCGATCCTTGCCCCGCCTCGATGCCGGGGCGAGACTCGGGGGCATGAGCATCGGAGGTTCCCCGTGAGCGATCATCTGACGAAGGCCGAGGTCGAGCGCTACAACCGCGACGGCTACCTGTTTCCCTTCGACGTGCTGACGCCGGCCGAGGTCGCCGATGCGCGGCGGAAGCTCGAGGCGATGGAGGCGAAGCTCGGCGGGCCGTTGCCGCGCTCGCTGATCGCGATGCCGAACATTTATGCGCCGTTCGTCGACGAGATCATTCGCTCGCCGAAGGTCCTGGACCGCGTCGAGAGCCTTCTCGGCCCCGACATCCTCTGCTGGGAATGCGCGTTCCTGACCAAGGAGCCGCACGCGAAATCGTTCTTCTCCTGGCACCAGGACGCCAAGTACTGGGGCCTCGAGCCCTACGAGGTGCTGACCGCCTGGGTGGCCCTGAGCCCGGCGACGAAGGAAAGCGGCTGCATGTCGGTGATGACCGGCTCGCATATCGGCGAGCTGTCGCCGCACAAGGATACGTTCGGCAAGGACAACATGCTCTCGCGCGGCCAGGAGATGGAGGTCGCGGTCGATCCCACGCGCTGCGTCGACATGCCGCTGAAGCCCGGCCAGATGTCGCTGCACCACGTGAAGATCGCGCACGGCTCCGGTCCCAACGAGACGGACGATCGCCGCATCGGCCTGGTGATCCGCTACGTGCCCGCGCATGTGAAGCAGACGACCGGCATGCGCGACACGGCGGCACTGGTGCGCGGCGAGAACCGCTACGGCAACTTCGACCTGCAGCCGCGCGCGGTCGGCGATTTCACCGACGAGGCGCTGGCGGCCCACAAGGAATTCATCGAGCGACGCAAGTCGATCACGATGCGCAATACCAAGGCTGCCTAGCCCCCGCCGTCAGGCAAACGTCAGGTGGACCTTCATCGCCTTCGAGCGGTCTGAGGCCAGCGCGAAGGCGCGGTCGGCGTCGTTCGCCGCGATCGAGTCGGTGAGGATCGGCAGCACGTCGATACGCCCGGTCGAGATGCAGTCGACCGCCCAGGCGAACTCCTCGAAGAAGCGGAACGAGCCGCGGAGATCGATCTCCTTCGGCACCGCCATGCCCATCGGAAGATTCATGTCCCCGCCCATGCCGAGAACGACGATCGTGCTTCGCGCGCGCACGGCGGCGATCGCGGACCTCAAAGCACGCTCGTTGCCCGAGGCCTCGAAGGCGATGTCGAAGGTGCCCTTGTTCGCCTCGTAGCGGCTCGCCCAGTCCGGATCGGCCGAAGCGTCGATCGCGTGGTCGGCGCCCATCTTCCTGGCTGCGGCGAGCGGCGCCTTCGCCACGTCGACCGCGACGATCTCTGCCGCCCCGCACATGCGCGCGGCCGCGACCGTTAGCGCGCCGATCGGACCGGCGCCTGTGACGAGCACCTTCTTGCCGAGAAGCGAGCCGGCACGGTTCATCGCGTGCAGCGCCACGGCCAGCGGCTCGGCGAAGGCGGCGCGGGCGGCGGAGACCGTCGGCGCTACCTTGTGCGCCTGCCTCGCTCCGACCGTGATGCTCTGGCGGAAGGCACCCTGGACGTGCGGAAAGCGCATCGCGCTGCCGAAGAAGCGCATGTCGAGGCACTGGTTCCTCAGGCCTTCGGTGCAATAGCGGCAGGTGCCGCAGGCGATGCCCGGCTCGATCGCGACCAGCTGCCCGACCTCGACACCGCTGACGCCCGAGCCCAGCGCCGCGATGGTGCCCGAGACCTCGTGGCCGAGGATCATCGGCTGCCTGATCCTGACGGTGCCGAATCCGCCGTGGAAATAGTAGTGCATGTCAGAACCGCAGATGCCGCCCGCGGCGACGTCGATGCGCACCTGGCCGGCACCGAGGGCTTCATCGGGAATCTCCTCGAAACGGAGATCCTTGGGGGCGTGAAGTACACAGGCTTTCATGGGACGGCTCCGGGCGGCGGTGCTCCAGTTTTCGGACGGCGCGCTCCCCTTGTCCAGCATCGTCCGCCGGGTCCAGACTGGCCCTTGAGGAGATTCAAGCGATGCGCACCAGCGACATGCCCGTGGTCAAGCTGAGCGGCTCCGGCAGGGCGCGCGGCCGGCAATACGGCGAGTCTCAGCGCGCCCGCATCGCCGACCTCGTGCCGCGCTGGGAGGCGCAGGTCGATGGCGGCAACCCGGCCAAGGCGCTGATCGACGACATCCTGAAGGAAACGCGCTTCGACCGTGCGATCCAGCGCTGGGCGCCCGATCTCTGGGAGGAAGTCCAGGGCATCGCCGAGGGATCCAACCAGCCGCTCTGGAAGATCCAGGGCATCCAGCTGCTCGACGAGGTCTGGTGGTTCGTCCTCTACCGGAGAGCCGGCAAGGCGCCGTGGCGCGAGCATGCCGACATCCCCGAGCGCTGCAGCGCGATGGGACAGGTGCGCGGCGCCGACAGGACCTATGCCGGCCAGAACATGGACATCGGCACCTGGATCGAGGGCAACCAGGTGCTGCTGCACATCGAGGCGAGCGGCGACGCGCCGGCGCAGCTCATCTTCAGCTATGCCGGATCCATCGGGCTCAACGGCCTAAATGCCGCCGGGATCGGCTATTGCTGCAATACGCTGATCGAGCTGGACCCGAGCGCGACCGGCCTGCCGATGGCCTATGTCGGCCGCCGCGTGCTGCAGCAGAGGACATTCGAGGCGGCGCATCGCGCGCTCGGCGAGGTCGAGCACGCCTCCGGCCAGAACTACCTGCTCGGTGCGCCGGGCCGCCTCGCCTCGTTCGAGTGCTCAGGGTCGAACGCGATCGAGTGGAAAGGCGAGCACGGCGCGGACGGGCCGATCCTGCATACCAATCACCCGCTCGCCAGCCGCGACACGAGGATGTTCGCCGAGATGTCCGCCGGCAGAAAAGGCGACCGGCCGAGCTCGACCACCGAAGGCCGCTACGACAGGCTGAAGCGCTCGGCCGCATCGGCGAACGGCCCGCTCGGCGTCGAGAAGATCAAGGAGGCGCTGCGCCAGAAGGACCCGGCGGCGCCGATCTCGCGCACCGGCGGAAGCGCCGGCACCAACCCGATCGGCTACACGGTCGGCTGCACGATCTACGAGCACTCGGCCGAGCCGGTGCTGCATCTCGCCGCCGGCCCGCCCTGTTCCACGGAGTTCCGGGAATTCCGCCCGTAAGGCGATCGGGCTGCGACAGTCGCCGCCAACGAAATCGAGGAGGAGCGCACATGCGCAAGGTCGAGGACATCAAGTTCGGCTGCACCGGCGGCGGCGCCATCCACCAGGACACCTACATGCCGCCGCCGCGCGAGAAGGTGAAGATGGTCGCCGAGGCCGGGGTCTTCGACTACATCGACAAGACGCCGCCCCTGGAGGAGCTCGAGGAATACGCCAAGGCGAGCCAGGAGTTCGGCCTGCCAATCCTCTCCTGCGGCTGGTTCTACACGCTGGGCCGCGACGAGAAGCTGGCCGAGCGCAACCTCTACTTCGCGCGCGAGCTGGGATCGGTCGTCCACAACACCCAGGTCATGACCAACAACGTCGACGGCCGTCCGGTCACCGACCAGGAGGTCGCCGACTTCTACTGCAAGATCGTCGACTTCGGCGCGAAGATGGGCGTGACGCCGTGCCTCGAGGTCCACGTCAACATGTGGTCCGAGCATGTCGGCCGCGTCGAGAAGGTGGCCCAGCTGGTGAAGAAGCGGGGCATCCCCTTCTACATGACGCTCGACCACTCCCACGTGATCTTCAAGATCGACAACCCGCGCGAGCAGGCGGTCCAGAACATGAAGGCCGACATCGACGCCGGCATCCTGGAGCTCCATCCGGACAAGCCGGGCAACGTCACCTCGGCCTGGATCGACAACAACTACGTCAAGCTGATGCACGCCCGCGCGGCGGTGCCGAACAACCCGATCAACATCTGGGGCAAGCATCCGGACGGACGCGTCGGCCGCGGCATCCAGTATCCGTTCATCAAGCCGAAGCCGGGCGAATGGCACACGGAATGGGACGAGAAGCTTCTGGAGCCGTGGAAGCAGGTGGTACGCAACCTGCTGACCCACCACGCCACCAATCCGAAGAGCCCGCTGGGATTCATCTCCTGCGAGTTCATCCCGCCGCCCGACTACGGCGGCGGCGCCAAGTACTCGATCTTCGAGCAGAACGTCGAGTGCGCGAAGTGGATGCGCCAGCTCTGGAAGGACTCCCTTCAGAAGGCCGCCGCATGACGCAGCCACGTACCGCGCTCTCCGCATAGCCGGAACGAAGCCGAACGCCTGTCGTTGATCGCCCGGGGTCAACGACAGGAGTTCCCATGCACGCGAAATTCACGCTTCCGGCGGCCGCGGCGACGCTCATGCTCGGCGGAGCGGCGGTCGCAATGCCGGCCGTGGTGACGGCGGATCTCGCGCTCCGCGCCGGTCCAGGTCCGGCGCACCCGATCATCGCCACGCTGGACCGCAATGTGATCGTCGAGCTCGAAGGCTGCATCGACGGCGGCACCTGGTGCCGGGTCACGACCAACGGCGTCACCGGCTGGACCTATTCCGCCTATCTCGGCCAGCAGATCCAGAACCGCGTCGTCGTGCTGCCTGAAGCGCGTACCACGGTGCAGGTGCCGACCGTCGTCTATCAGGAGCAGCGCGCGGCGACGGTCGCTCCGAACGCGCCGGTGATCGTCGAGGAGACGATCACGCCGGCGACCCAGACGCTGGGAACGCTCAAGGTCGGCAGCATCGTCGAGCCGCCGACCGAGGTGCGGACCTACGTCACCACGAACCGGATCGAACCGATCTACCTGCAGGGCGAGGTGGTGGTCGGTGCGACGCTGCCGCGCTCGACCGCCGTCTACGAGGTGCCGCGCTACGAATACCGCTATGCGGTGGTGAACGGCCGCACCGTGCTGGTCGAGCCCAGCACCAACCGCATCGTCTACGTGTACCGCTGATCGCAAGGGCCGCCGGAGTCGCTGGACTCCGGCGGCCGCTTGGCGCTCAGCCGCGGCGCGTGACGCTGGCGCCGATCAGGACCACGCCGACGAGCAGCGCGCCGCCGGCCGCGATCGGCGGGATCGAGTAGGTCTTGTGCTCGGTCGCCTGGAGCTTGAGGTCGCCGATGCGCGCGACCTCCTTCGTCTCCGCGGTCGTGAAATAGGGGATCGCGAGGCCGATCAGGCCGATCACCACCAGGATCGCGCCGATCGTCGTCAGCCCGTTCTTCGCCATGGGAACTCTCCGATTTGGCGCGACCGGGGCCGGCCGCGCGGGGGGACGTCGTTCCCGAAGAACGCTCAGAGGGGTCGAGGGTTGCGGAATACCGCGCCGGTCGCCTGGCCCTGGTTCGCAGGGGCAGGGCTCACGGATAGCCTTGGCATATCCGCCTCCGTATCCCGCCCCGACGCCGCGCCTCAACGTTTCGTCCTGCGACGAGCGATGTTCCAGGCGAGGGCCGGCCTCTGCCAGGATGGCCGGAATGAAAGGTTTCAGCGGACCAGGGAGGCCCATCCGGTGAGCGAAACCAGCCAGGACAATTCGGTCTGGGAATCGATCCCCGTCGGCGACGATCTCGGCGTCATGGACTACGTCATGACCGAGAAGATGATCGCGGACTATCGCGAGGTGGTCGGCAACCCGACGGCGGCCTACCCGACCGTCGCCGCGCGCCACCCGGCGAACCTGTTCTATCGGAAGTACCGGGCCGTGATGCGCGTGCCGAACACCGGCCACGACTCCCAGTTCTTCAATCCGCCGATCGCCGGCAAGCGCATCTTCGTGAAGGCGACGGTCGCCGACAAATACATACGGCGCGAGAAGACCTACCTGATCATCGAGGCGACGGCGACCGATGAGGATGGCCGCCTGATCGAGATCAGCCGGCTGGTCGGCCTCGCCCGCCCGACGACGCGGCCCGCCCTCGCCGACGTCGCCAGAAAGTGGGAGAAGGCGTGATGGCCGCCCCGCTCAAGGTCGGCGACAGGCTCGCCAGCTTCACGCGCGAGATCGAGGAGCAGAAGATGATCCTGTTCGAACGCGTGGTCTGGGACCGCGGCTCGAACTCGCACAGCGATCCGGAGGCCGCCAAACGCGACGGCATGTCGAAGATGATCGCCTCGGGCCAGAACCAGATGGCCTTCTATCACGAACTGCTGGAGAAGAATTTCGGCGACGCCTGGGTCTATGGCGGCAAGATCTCTGCCCGCTACATCCACCCGGTTTATGTCGGCGACAGGCTGACGCCGCACGGCGAGGTGACGGAAGTCGCCGAGGTCGACGGCAAGCCGCTGGTCACCGTGAAGCTCTGGGTCGAGAAGCAGGACGGCACGAAGTCATCCGTCGGCACCGCCTGGGCGGGCCAGCCTTCGGACAAGCGCAGCTGGATCGATGGAGGCAAGGCGTGAGCGGTCCTCTCACCGGCGTTCGCGTCATCGAGCTGACCCACGCCTGGGCCGGCCCCTATTGCGGGATGATGCTGGGCGACATGGGCGCCGAGGTCCTGAAGATCGAGAGCCCGCGCCAGGAAAAGGAGGCCCGCGGCGGCTATCCCTATGTCGGCGGCGAGAGCGTCATCTTCATGATGCTCCACCGCAACAAGAAGAGCGTGACGCTCGACCTCAAGCAGAAGGCCGGAAAGGAGATCTTCTTCGACCTCGTCCGCACGTCGGACATCCTGATCCAGAACTTCCGCCCGGGCACGATGTCCAAGCTGGGCCTGACCTACAAGGCGCTCAAGGAGATCAACCCGGCGCTGATCTACGCCTCGCTGTCGGGCTACGGCAATACCGGGCCCAAGGCCGACTATCCGGGCGTCAACATGATCGCGCTCGCCGCCAGCGGGCTCGCCGCGACCACGATCATGGACGGCCGCCCGCCGGTGCCGATGGGCTACGCGCTCTGCGACGTCGTCGGCTCGATGTGGACCGCCTACGGCATCATGGCCGCCTATTCGCGGCGCCTGAAGACCGGTCGGGGCCAGGAAGTCGACATGTCGCTGCTGGAGGCCGGCCTCTCGCTGATGTACAGCCCGCTCGCGGCCTACGATCATGCGAAGGGCGGCAACAAGGCGAACCGCCACGACGGCAATGCGCCGTCGGGCTTCTTCCTCTGCTCGGACGGAAGCTACGTCTCGATCTTCGCCAGCTATCCGGCACTGTGGGACCGTTTCGTCGAGGCGATGGGGCTTCAGCACCTGGCCCAGGATCCGCGCTTCGTCTCCCGCGAGAAGCGGACGGCGAACGCCAAGGAGATGCACGCGATCCTGGACGAGATATTCATCACCAAACCCGTCGACCATTGGGTCGAGGTCATGCTGAAGGCGGGCGTTCCCGCCTCGCCGGTCAACGACGTCGGCCGCATGACCCGGGACGACCAGGTGATCGCCCGCAACATGATCGTCGAGCAGGAACACCCGACCGCCGGCAAGCTGCGCGTCGTCGGCGTGCCGGTGAAGCTGTCGGAGACGCCGGGCGCCATCGAGACGCCGGCGCCGCTCCTCGGCGAGCACACCGCGGAGGTCCTGAGGAAGATCGGCTACGGGGAAAAGCTGGAAAAGCTGAAGGCCGACGGCGTGATCTGACGACAACACGAAAAGACGGAGGAAACCATGGGCGCGTCGAGCTTACTTAGGAGTGTCTTCTCCGCGGCGGCGGTCGCCGCCGCGCTTCTGGCGCCGGTCGCGGCGTCCGCGCAGGCGAACTACCCGGCCAAGGCGATCGAGCTGATGGTCGCCTTCGCGCCCGGCGGCGGCGTCGACCTCTTCGGCCGCACCGTCGCCAAGGTGCTGAACGAGGAGAAGATCGTCACCCAGCGCATCCAGGTCTTCAACAAGCCGGGCGCCGGCGGCGAGCTCGGCATGGCCGAGATGGCCGGACCGCGCAAGAACGACAACCACAGCCTCTCGGCCTTCGCGCTGCACGTGATCTACACGCCGCTGACGCTGGGGACGCCGAACTCGTACAAGACGCTGAGCCCCATCGCCAAGATCTTCTCCGAATACCAGATGATGGTCGTGCGCGCCGAGTCCCCGATCAAGAGCCTCAAGGACGTCGAGGCGGCGCTGAAGAAGGACGTCGGCAGCCTCCGCTTCGGCGGCGCCAGCCTCGGCAACTCCGACCACATCGTCGTCGCCAAGTTCGCCCAGGTCATCGGGGGCGACCCGACCAAGATCACCTACATCGCATATTCGGGCGGCGAGTCGAACCCGGCGATCCTCGGCGGCCATGTCGACGTCGGCATGGGCGGCCTCGACCTGATGGACCTGATCAAGGCCGGCAAAATGCGGGCGCTGGCGATCAGCTCCGACAAGCGTCTCGGCGGCGACTTCAAGGACATCCCGACCTTCGCCGAGCAGGGCTACGACGTCGTCAACCAGAACTGGCGCGGCATCTTCGGGCCGCCCGGCATGTCGCCGGACGTCGTCAAGTTCTGGCGCACCGCCTTCACCAGGATGGTGGACACGCCGTCGTGGAAGGCGGAGCTCGAGAAGAACCAGTGGTCCAACTCGCTCGAGACCGACACCTTCGTCGCCTCGCTCGACAAGGAATACGAGTCCTCCAAGAAGCTCCTGGGCCAGCTCGGACTCCTCAAGTGAGCGGCGAGCCGTCGTCGCGAGGGCCGGTCGACGCCAAGGTCGAGACGGCCTTCGCCTTCTTCTTCGTCGTCTTCTCGATCCTGTTCATCTGGCAGTCGACGCTGATCCCCGAGCCGCCGCGCAACATCTCGGTCGGCTCCGGGACCTTCCCGATCATCGTCGGCGCGATCATGCTGGGCGTCTCGCTCATGTTGGCCTGGAAGCGGCTCCAGAACGTCGCCCCCGGGCTCTTCGGCCGAAGCTCGGGCGAGATCCCCGCCGTGCCGATGGAAGACGACGACGATACCGGGATCAGGGACTGGCCCGCCGTCTGGGTGGTGCTGGGGTCGTTCCTTGCGCTGATCGTCGTGCTCGAGCCGCTCGGCTTCGTCCTCACCTTCGCGCTGTTCCTGTTCGGTCTCTCGACCTTCTTCAGCCCGAGCCATTGGCTTCGCAACCTCGTCACCGGGATCTGCTTCTCGCTCTTCTTCTACTATCTGTTCACCCAGGTGCTCCTGCAGCCGTTGCCGAACGGCATTCTCGCACCCCTGTTCTGACGAAAGGGGACATTCGTGGAAAGCTTCTCCGGCATCCTGTCCGGCTTCGCCATCGCGCTGCAGCCCTACTACCTGATGTGGGCGCTGGTCGGCACCGCGGTCGGCACGGCGATCGGCGTCCTGCCCGGCATCGGGCCGTCGCTCGCGATCTCGCTGCTGCTGCCCTTCACCTACCAGCTGGTCGATCCGGTCGGCGCCTTCATCCTGTTCGGCGGCATCTTCTACGGCGCCATGTACGGCGGCTCGACCACGTCCATCCTGATCAACACGCCGGGCGAAAGCTCGTCGGTGATCACCGCGATCGACGGCTACCAGATGGCGCGAAAAGGCCGGGCCGGCGCCGCGCTCGCGACGTCGGCGATCGGCTCCTTCGTCGCCGGGACCCTCGCCACCTTCCTGATGATGGTGCTGGCGCAGCCGCTGGTCGACATGGCGCTCAAGTTCGGCCCGGCCGAATACTTCGCGGTCATGGTGCTGGCGCTCTGCTCGGTCACCGGCATCGGCGGCGGCCAGCCGATGAAGGCGGCGCTCTCGACCCTGCTTGGCCTCGTCCTCGGCATGGTCGGCATCGACATCACGTCCGGCGCGCTCCGCTTCACCTTCGGCATCCCGACGCTGTTCGACGGCGTCGGCGTGGTCGTCGCCGCGATCGGCCTGTTCGCCGTCGGCGAGGTGCTCGTCGGCCTCGGCAACCTTCGCGGCCATGCCCAGCCGCGGTTCATGGAGGCCGGGTCGCTGATGATGACCAGGGAGGAATGGAAGCGCTCGCTCGCGCCCTGGATGCGCGGCTCGGCGATCGGCTTCATCATCGGCGTGCTGCCGGGTGCCGGCGCCACCATCGCGACCTTCCTTTCCTACGGGATCGAGAAGAAGGCGGCGAAGAACCCGGAAGAGTTCGGCAAGGGCGCGATCGAAGGCGTGGCCGGGCCCGAGGCCGCCAACAACGCCTCGGCCGGCGGCTCGCTGGTGCCGCTGCTGACGCTCGGCATTCCCGGCGGCGCCACCGCCGCGGTGATGCTGGCGGCCCTCCAGGGCTACGGCATCAACACCGGGCCGCTGCTGCTGCAGAAGCATCCGGAGCTGGTCTGGGGCCTGATCGCCAGCCTCTACATCGGCAACGTGATGCTGCTCGTCCTCAACCTGCCGCTGGTCGGCCTCTGGGTGAAGCTGCTCAAGGTGCCGGACGCGCTGCTCTACCCGATGATCCTCGCCTTCAGCGTGCTCGGCGTCTACAGCCTCAGCCGCAACGTCGCCGACATCTACCTGATGTTCGGCCTCGGAATCCTCGGGTTCCTGATGCGCCGATACAAGTATCCGCTGGCGCCGCTGATCCTCGGCCTCGTCCTCGGGCCGCTGATCGAGAAGGAGTTCCGGCGGACCCTGATCGCCTCGCGCGGCGACTGGTGGGTCTTCGTCGACCGGCCGCTCTCGGCCTCGATCCTCGCGGTCTCGGCGATCATCCTGGTGGCGCCGCTGATCGGCTATGCTTGGCGCCGCCTGCGCGCGCAGCCGGCCTGATTTTCCCTTTCCGGAGTTCCGACATGGCGCTGACCATTCCGACCGAGACGATCACGCTCGATGCCGCGCTGGAGATCGCGAAGGAAACGCTGGCACACGCCCGCGCGCAGAAGATGAATCCGCTCGCCGTCGCCGTGCTCGACAACCGCGGCGCGCTGAAGGCCTATCTCGCCAGCGACGGCACGAGCCTCCTGCGCCTCGACATCGCGATGGGCAAGGCCTGGGGGACGCTCGGCATGGGCTTCGGCGGCCGCGAGTTCGCGCGCCGCGCCGCCAAGGCGCCGGCCTTCATGAACGCCCTGATGGCGGCGAGCGACGGCCGCATCGTGCCGGCCCAGGGCGGCCTCCTGATCCGCAACGCCGCCGGCCAGATCGTCGGCGCGATCGGCGTCACCGGCGATACCTCGGAAAACGACGAGACCTGCGCCGTCGCCGCGATCCGGAAGGTCGGCCTGGTGCCGGATACCGGCGATCCGGCCTAGGTCGTGTAGAGCGTGATCGGCAGCAGGACGAAGCGGTAGGCGAGGAAGCTCGCCATCGCGGCCGCCGTCAACGCGGCCGCCTTGATCGCGCGGAACGGTCCCTTGGCTTCGAAGACCCGACCGATCGCGACGTAGAGATACACGCAGACGGTCGCCAGCAACCCGACCGACACCAGGTCATCGGCGAGCGGCGGAAGCACCGCCGGCGCACCGACCAGGCCCTCGGCTATCACCGCCACCAGCGGCATGCAGATCAGCAGCAGCAGGAAGGCGTGGTAGTGGAGCGAGAAGGCGACATGGACCGCGAAGGGCTGTGCCGTCCGCCGGAACAGCACCGCGGTCGCCGTCGCCATCAGCGGCACCATCAGGCCGATCATCGACTTCGCGTTGGCCGCGACCGCCTGGTCGAACACCGGCGCGTAGGCGTCGAGCATCCGTCCCGTCGCCTGCAGGCGATGCCTCACCATCGCCTCGGCGAGATCGCCCCAGAACATCCCGTGCAGGTGCATGTCGAGCGAGGTCGAGAAGATCTTCATCCGGGTCAGCGACTGGACGGCGAAGAACAGGACGTTGGCGACGAGGAACAGCGCGATGGGACCGATGAAAGGCTTTCGCTGCCCCCGGCGAAAGGCTGCTGTGAGCGCACCCGGCTGCGTTACCAGGAGTCGGACGCTGCGGATCAGGCGGGCGTCGATGCGGCTGATCGCAAGGACCACCATCTCGACGAGCCCGCGAAGGGTGAGATCGCGCGGGCGCAGCGGCCGCTCGCCGCAACCCGGACAGAACGGCGTCGTCACCTCGGTGCGGCAGCTTGGACAGGTCCAGGCTTCCGGCACGCTCATCGACTTTCCAGCACTGCCTTCGCCGCGGCGACGCCGGTCGCGAGCGTCGCCTGCAACAGGTATCCGCCGGTCGGCGCTTCCCAGTCCAGCATCTCGCCGGCGACGAGCACGTCCGGCATCGCCCGAAGCCGGAGAGTCTCGCCGACGGCATCGCGAGCGACGCCGCCCGCGGTCGAGATCGCGCGCTCGATCGCCTGCGTGCCGACGAGCCGGAGCGGCACCTTCTTGATCTGTCCGGCGAGCCCGGTGGCATCGCGTGCGAGCGCCGCACCATGCACCTCGCGCAGCAGGTTGATCGAGACCGCCGCCAGGTTCCCCGCCTTCTTCAGGAAGGTCGACAGCGACTGCCCGCGCGACGGACGGCTCAGCTTTTCGGCAAGCCGGTCGGCCGGGACGTCCGGCGCCAGGTCGATGTCGAGCACGACGCTTCCCGATGCCTCGATCGTGTCGCGCAAGGCCGCCGACAGCGCATAGATGGCGCCGCCTTCGATGCCGTACGCCGTGATCATCGCCTCGCCGCGGATCGTGCGGCCGTCGAGGGTGAACGCCGCCGGCTTGAGCGGACTTCCGGCGAAGCGCTGGCGGAACGTCTCGCTCCACCCGACGAGGAACCCGCAATTGGCGGGGCGGAACGGACGAAGCGCGACGCCGCGTCCGCCGAGCACCGGGGCCCAGTCGCCGGTCGATCCCAACTTCGGCCAGCTGGCGCCGCCGAGCGCCAGGACCGTCGCGTCGGGCCGCGGCTCGACGATCTCACGATCGCCGGTACGGAAGACGAGATCGCCCTTCACATCCCAGCCGCGCCAATCGTGGCGAAGGCGGAGGACGACGCCCTGCCTCTCCAAGCGCGCCAGCCAGGCGCGCAGCAGCGGAGAGGCCTTCAGCGACTTCGGGAAGACGCGGCCGCTCGTACCGACGAAGGTCGGCTGGCCGAGGCCCTCGGCCCAGGCGATCAACGCGGCCGGCGGGAAGTTGTCGAGGATCCGGCGCATCCAGCCGGCCGCCTCGCCGTAGCGGGACAGGAACGCGTCGAGCGGCTCGGAATGGGTGAGGTTGAGGCCGCCGCGTCCGGCCATCAGCAGCTTGCGGCCCGGTGTCGCCATGCGTTCGTAGACGGTGACGGAGACGCCGGCCGCGGACAGCACCTCGGCCGCCACCAGCCCGGCCGGGCCGCCGCCGATGACGGCGACCCTCACGGGTCGATCGCGACGGCGCAGGCGTCCGTGGGAGCGGCGGCCTGGTGGCCGACGAAGGGAATGGCCTTGGCGACTGCCGAAACCACCCGGCAAGGCGCGGCGGCGAGGCCGCAGCCGGAGAGCGGGACGGCGAGAAGCAGGAGAGCCGCGAGGCGAAGCATCCTCGCTCTATAGCATCGATGCGGCGTGGCGTCCGGCCTGAAGCCCTGAGAACAGGCAGCCGCCGAGGAAAGTGCCCTCCAGCGCGTTGTATCCGTGATATCCGCCGCCGCCGAAACCGGCAGCTTCGCCGGCCGCATAGAGGCCGGGAATGATCGCGCCGGCCGAATCGAGCACCTGCGCGTCGAGGTTGGTGTGAAGCCCTCCCAGCGTCTTCCGGGTCAGCACATGAAGGCGGACCGCGATCAGCGGGCCGTGCTTCGGGTCGAGGATCTTGTGAGGTGCGGCGGTCCGGATCAGCTTGTCGCCGATGTAGCGGCGGCTGCCGTGAATCGCGACCACCTGCGCGTCCTTCGCATAGGGATTGTCGATCGCGAGGTCGCGCGCCTCGATCTGCCGGCGCAGATGCCCGGGATCGATCAACGGCGCGCCGGCCAGTTCGTTCATGCCGCGGACCAGCTCGTCGAGCGTGTCGCGGACGACGAAGTCCTCACCCTTCTCCTTGAAGGCCTCGACCGGCAGAGGCGCGCGGCGGCCACGCCGGCTGCGGATCACGCCGAGCCAGCTCTTCGCGGTCATGTCCGGATTCTGCTCGGAGCCCGAGAGCGCGAATTCCTTGGCGATGATCGACTGGCTCAGCACGAACCAGGAATGCTCGCAGCCGGTCGACAGGATGCGCTTCAGGGTGCGCAGCGTGTCGAAACCGGGAAGATACGGCGCCTCCAGCCGCTCGCCCTTCGCATCGAACCAGAGCGACGACGGACCGGGCAGGATGCGGATGCCGTGGCCGGGCCAGATCGGCGCCCAGTTCCTGACGCCCTCGCAGTAGTGCCACATGCGGTCAGCGTTGATGATGCCGGCGCCCGCATCCCGCGCGACATCGAACATGCGGCCGTCGACATGGGCGGGCACGCCCAGGACCATCGACTTCGGCGGCGGCCCCAGACGCTCGACCGGCCAGTGCCGGCGCACGCGGTCGAGATCGCCGCCGATGCCGCCGGAGGCGACGATCACCGCCGGCGCGGCGATCTCGAAATCGCCGACGACCGTGCGGCTCGATGGCTCGCCGCGCCCGGCCGATGTCGGCTCCAGGATTTCGCCGGCGACGCCGGCGATCGCCGCGCCTGTGCGGATCAGCCGCGTCACGCGGTGGCGGAACCGAAGCCTGATCCTTCCGGTCGCCGCATGCACGCGCACCCGTGCCTCGAACGGTGCCACGACGCCGGGACCGGTTCCCCAGGTGATGTGAAATCGCGGCACGGAGTTGCCGTGCCCGTGCGCGGCACCGCCGCCACGTTCGGCCCACCCGACGACCGGAAACCAGCGGAGACCGAGGCCGTGCAGCCACGATCGCATCGGTCCGGCGGCGAAATCGACATAGGCTTCGGCGACGCGACGCGGCCAGTGGTCCTCGGGCCGGTCGAAGCCCGCCGATCCGAGCCAGTCCGAAAGCGCCAGTTCGCGGCTGTCCTTGATGCCGAGCCGGCGCTGCTCGGGCGTGTCGACCATGAACAGGCCGCCCAGCGACCAGAACGCCTGGGCGCCCAGCGACTGCTCGCCTTCCTGATCGAGGATCACGATCCGCCGACCGGCATCGGCCAGTTCGCAGGCCGCGACCAATCCGGCCAGGCCGCTGCCGATGACGACCGCATCGACGGGTTCGGACATCGGACAAGGCTAACGTGGCGCATGGGCGCCGCCAACACGGACGATCCAGCGGAGAAGTCGCCTACGCCCTCACCCGTCGCGGCCGCCGCCTGTCGGCCGGGGCGGCGCGGGTGCCGGCGCCGGACGCCGCGGCGCGACGCGCGGCTCGGGCCGGATCGCCTGCTGCGGCCCCGGGACGCCGATGCCGGCGCCCTTGAGATCGGACGGTGGCTGCGTCGGCGGCCAGATCGGGGGACCCGGCGACGGCGATTCATCGTCCGGCGGCGGCGCCATGGTCGGAGGCGACGCATCCTCGGTCTGCTCGGTCTGAGGCGGCACGCGGGGTGGCGGCGGCGGGGTGACGGCAAGCTGCTCGTCGAGTGTCGCCGGCGGCGCGTCCGCGAGCACCTGGCGGTCGGAAGACGTTCCGGCGACCGGGCGCTGCGAGAGCGCCACGACGGTGACGCCGACCAGCGCGATCAGCGTGATGCCGCCGCCGACGGTGAGCCAAGCCCATACCGGCCGTTTGCGGGTCTTTCCCTCTTCCATGAAGAACAAACACCGGAAGCCGGCGATCAGCCTCGCCGGCCGAGGATCTCGCTGACGGTCGCGAGAAAGACCTCGTTGGTGAAGGGCTTACGCAACGCACCCTCGGCCCCGAGGTTGAGCGCGGCCTTGAGCACGTCGACGCTCGCGTTCACGGCGGCTCCGGAGACCGCGAGGATCAGCGGCGGCGTGCCGTGCGCGCGAAGCCGCTTGATCACCTCGATACCGTCCATCTCCGGCATCAGGATGTCGGTGACCACGAGATCGAAGCTGCTGCCGCCGTCGACGCTCTGCATCGCCAGCCTGCCGCTCTCGAACAGGGCGACCTCGTGACCGGCACCGGTCAGCACCAGGCCCAGCACGGTGCAGGTCGGCCTGTCATCGTCGATGACCAGGATCTTCGCCATGCGCCTCGCCTCGGTTGCGCGAGCGGAAGCTTGGCACGGGTCGAAGCCCAAAAAAAGCCCGCTCCGACCGGGATCGGAGCGGGTGAGTTGTCGTCCCGCGTTCGCACGATCCGCAAGCGGCGGACCGACGCGACTGGAGGGGACAGCCATATAGATGGTGATGAGAATTGCCGCGCTCAACGTCTTGGCGCGGCACTCCGCTACCGTCGCACGTGACAATGCTGCGCGCTTTCCCGCGCCCGGAACCACGCATGAAAGCCGACAGTTTGTCCGGGCACGCCGGATCACGGATGCGTGTCCGCGTCAGCGCGAAATCGGCGGTCTCGAACCGTCATGCGCGTCCGGCGAAAACGATGAGGAGATCTCGCCATGCGTAAATCGATTCTCGCGCTCGCCATCGGCGTCGGCATCCTGGGAGCGCCGGTCGTTGCCTCCACGTCGGCTTCGGCCGAGACCATCATCCGCACCAGCCCGGTGACGGAGCGCGTGGTCGTCGTCCGCAAGAAGCCGCGCCACGTCACGCGCCACGTCTACTACGATCGCTACGGCAACAAGCACGTGACGATCGTGCGCGACCGGCCGCGCCGGGTGTACGTCAGGCCGTACTGACCAAACATCTTTTGTGTCGATCGAAGGCGGCCTCCAGGCCGCCTTCTTCTTATCTGCGCACGACGTAGCTCGGGTCGAGCTGGTCGATGCGCGTGCATCCGAGGAAGCCCAGCACCCGGTCGACCTCGTCATGCAGCATCGCCATGACGTGCTCGACCCCGGCTTCACCGGCGGCGGCAACGGCGAAGGCGACCGGACGGCCGACGAAGGCGGCCCTCGCGCCCAGCGCCAGTGCCTTGACGATGTCGCTTCCACGCCGGATGCCGCTGTCGATGAACACCGGAATGCGGCCGGCGACCGCAGCGACGACCTCGGGCAGCGCCTCGATGGTCGGCAGCGTGCCGTCGAGATTGCGTCCGCCGTGATTGGAGACGACGACGGCATCCGCCCCGAGATCGATCGCGCGGAGTGCCTCCTCGCCGGTGACGATCCCTTTGACGACCATCGGGCCGCGCCAATGGTCACGCAGGCGCTTCAGGTCCTCCCAGCCGACGCTGCGCGAGCGGTTGGCGCGGAAGAAGTCGAAGCCCTTGCGCGCGGTCGGAGCGTCGCCCAGTTCCGGCACCAGATTGCCCATCAGCGCCGACCTCGGATCGCGGCCGATGTTCCAGAGCCAGCCAGGCCGGACCGCGAACTCGAGCACGTTCCTCGGCGTCAGCCTCATCGGCAGGTTGAAACCGTTCCGGATGTCGCGGATGCGTTTAGGGTTGATCTGGGTGTCGGTGGTGACCACGAGCGCCTCGAACCCGGCCGCGCTGGCACGGTCGAGCAGCCGGCGGTTCAGCGCATCGTCCTGGAAGACGTAGAGCTGGAACCAGCGCCGTCCGTCCGGTACGGCACGGGCGATCTCCTCGATCGAGTTTCCTGCCCCGCTCGCCAGCACGAAGGGCACGCCGGCGCGGGCGGCGATCCGCGCATTGATGATGTCGGCCTTCGGCCACAACGTGCCGAGTCCTCCCATCGGGCAGATGCCGAAGGGCGCCGAGACGGCGCGATCGAAGAACGAGGTCGCCTGCGCGCGACCGTCGATCGCCGCCACCGTGCGCGGCCGGAACGCGATCCGGTCGAACGCGCTCCGGTTCCAGTTCATGGTGAGCTCGTACTCGCCGCCGCCGTCGACATAGTCGAAGATCGGCTTGGGCAGACGCGCTTTCGCCAGACGGCGGAGATCGTCGAAGGTCAGCGCCTCGGCAAGCGGGCCGGAGCTGGCCATGCGGACGTCGCCCCAGCGGGCCTCCGTCGAAGTCGATGCTGCGGCGCTATCGGTCATACGACGTCCTGCTTTTCGGTGCGGCTAGGCTAGGCGGGCGGCAGGCGATGCGCGACCGCATTCTCAGGCCGGCGGAACGAGGCGGTCGACGCCGAGCTGGCGCAAGACGAACGAGAGCCACTCCGCCTGCTCCGTCACGGCAGTACCCCTTTCGGTCGCCCATCCATGCCCGGCATTTTCCCAGACATGGATCAGGACCGGTGCCGCGTCGGCGGCCACCGCCTGCAGGCGGGCCGCGAACTTGCGCGCATGCCAGGGCGGGCAGCGAGGGTCCGTCTCTCCGGCATCGAGGAAGATCGCCGGATATCGGACGCCATCGCGCACCAGGTGATAGGGAGAGAACGACGCGAGCCGCCGCACCTCGTCGGCATCGTCGATGTCCGCGCGCTCCATGACCGTCGCCATCCGGCCGTACGGCGTGCGGCAGGCGCCGATCAGGTCGAGCACGGGAACCCGCGGAACGGCCACGGCCCACAGGTCGGGACGCTGCATGGCGGCGACGCCGGTGGTCAGCCCGCCGTTCGAGCCGCCGGTCACAGCGAGAAGCCGCGGCTCGGTTCGACCGGATGCGATCAGGTCCTCGGCGATGGCGTAGAGATCTTCGAAGCCGTTCTGCTTCCGCTTTTGACGGCCGGCCTTCCACCACTCGATCCCGAACTCGCCGCCGCCGCGGAGATGCGCGTGCGCGAACGTGCCGCCTGCCGCGACGAAGGCCGCCATACCGCCCGGGAATTGCGGCACCAGCGGCACGTTGTAGCCGCCATAGGCGAAGATCAGCATCGGTTGCGGACGGCTTGCGTCCACGTCGGCGCGACGCACGAGGTGATAGGGAATGCGCGTGCCGTCGCGCGAGGTCGCCCACCGGTCCTCGACGACCGCGTTCTCCAGTCTCGCAGCCGGCTCTTCCAGGATTTCGATCCGGGAAGCGTCCGCGCTGTGGCCGTAGATTCCCGGCGAGGCCGTGAGCGAAGAGAAGCCGAAGACGAATTTCGGTGCCGGCCGCTGCTGGGCCAGGTTCATCAGCGGCGCCCCGAGCTCGCTGATCGCGCCTCGGTCCGGAAGAGGAACCTCGCCGAGATGTTTCCCGTCGGCGTCGATGATCCGGAGCCTGGCATAGGTATCGATGAGTTCCGACAGGTAGAAGACATCGCCGATCGGTGTGATCGTGCGCAGCACGGACTCGGATTCGGGGACGAGCTCGCGCCATATGCGCGGATCCTGCGGGTCAGACGCATGCATGTCGATCGCCACCACCCGGCCTCGCGGCGCCCCCACATCGGTGACCGCGACATACCGCTCGCCCACCAGGTGGCCGGCCAACGCGCCGTCGCAGGACGTGACGAAGGGACGAAACCGGAGCGGCTCGTCTCCCAGCTCGGCGATCGCGATCGGGATCGGGCGCAGAAGTCGCTCCAAGGCCAGTGCGTATCGACCGTCGCGAGAGACGACGACCATCCGCCAGTCCTTGGCCTCGGTCCATGCGATCTCCAGGCAGATCGTCGAGGCCCTCCGATTGCGCCGATGCAGATAGACCTTCTGGTCGAAGTCGGCCGGCGCGCCGGACAGGGCGCTGAAGAAGAAGCCGCTCGAGTCCGGGAGCCAATGAACGCCGCCGGTCCAGTTGTCCATCAGCGTCTGTGGCGGCGCGTCCTCGAGCGTGGCCCCCGTCGCGACATCGATGAGGTGGATCGTGTTGTGCTCGCTTCCATCGAAGCAGAGCCCGAGCGCCAGCGTCCGGCCGTCCGGCGACGGCGAGATCCACGAGAGAAAGGGCGGTTGCCCGGGATTCTCCCGCGCACAATCGAAGAGCACGCGACCCTCGCCCGAAGGATCTGGCCCAACCTGCACTTGCGAACCTGCCTGGCCAGGCGGCGCGTGCATCCGGAACCAGCGACCGGCGGCGAATTTCGGCAATGCGACCTGCCGCTCGACATGGAAGCGGTCGACGAGGCGCCGCACCTCCTCGAAGGGTCGCCATTCCCGGACATAGTCGCCGGCGAGCGTCGCCTGGCAGCGCTGCCAGTCGCGCACCTCCTCGCTGTCGCGCTCCAGCCACCGATAGGGATCCGGAAAGCGGACGCCGGCCAGCACGTCCTCTGCCGCCTCGGTGCGTGCCTTCGGATAGCGGATGGGCATGGACCGATCATAGCCGGGCGCGGCGGCCAGGCTGGATGGAGGGAAAGCGCCCGAAATTCCGCTCCGCCCCCAACTACGCCTTGCCTCCGGGTCCGGGGACGGGTAAACCGCCGCTCCCGACGGAGAGGTGCCAGAGTGGTCGATCGGGACGGTCTCGAAAACCGTTGTACCAGCGATGGTACCGTGGGTTCGAATCCCACCCTCTCCGCCATTTCTCCCAAGCGCCTGTAAAAGAAAGCGTTTTGCCGCGGCTGTCGATCAGCCGTGCACGGGCCACGACCCGCCGGGCATCGCTGTCGCCCCGCTCCAGCACCTGCGCGACGCCCTAGAGGCCTGGAGTTTCCTCGGCTGCGCAATTTTTCCAATACGAACGAAAGCTAAACACGCGTTAAGTGGATTTTAACTACTTTGGGTAGATATTTTAAACGTTTCGTTCATGCGCCAAGTCCGGGGGGACGGACGAGGCCGATGCGGGGGAATGCTGATGTCGGTTGCCACCGAGGCCGAGGGGGCTGAAGACGCCATCTCGCGAGATATCTCCGATGCGGATCGTGACTCGATCCACGTGCTGCCGCTGTCTCTGATCCCGCTGCAGCTGAAGGGACTGAGCAAGCTGTCCCTGACGAAGAACGCCAGGCTCGAGACGGTCGTCGAGATGTTCCGCACGGATGACGGCGTCGGCGGACAGATCCCGATCAGCGAGCTCGGGAAGTACTTCAGCGATCAGGAAGCCCTCATGCAGGACCTCGTGATCCTGCAAAAGCTGTCGGTTCTGCGCAGCTTCGACGTCTACACGCTTCGGGCACAGCTTCGACGCCTCGGCATTGCCGTGACGTCGTCGGAAAAGCTCCGCCTCTCGGAATCGAAGAAGGCCCAGCTTGTCGGCTTCATGAAGGAGTTCACGCGCCCGCTGCTTCAGAGGGTCTATGGTGGCCAGACCAACGCCATCAGCGACTTCGAGCAGCTCATCGGCATGTTCTCGCAGCCGAACAAGGACGAGGCGCTGCGGAACCTCAAGTTGCTCGCGAGCCATTTGCAGGTTTCGCTCAGGGAGATCCCGAGCTTCCTCGAGGAATACGGCGATGTGTTCCTGTCGATGGCCTATTTCCGGTCGATCTTCGGCACCGTTCTGCCGATCGTCACGGACCTGCAGTCGTGGTCGCGCGAGATCGCCAAGGGCTACCAGTTCAAGGAAGACAAGGCGTTCCAGCGGGCCTGCGACGGGATGACGGAGAACCTCGGCCGAGTGGCGGGTTCGGTCACCACCATATTCGACGGCTTCGACAAGACGGCGAAGGGCTTCTGGGACGAGATCAGCATGGTCTCGTTCAACTCCCTCCGCCAAGCCGTCTCCCAGCAGCACACGACGATGGGCGCGCTTCTCTGCGGCCTGTACGTGAAGACCAACGCCTGGGACCGGCAATTCAACCGGGGCAGACGGGCCGCCCCCCAGAAGTGCGCGGACTACATCCTGTCGGAAATGATCCCGGGCCTGAAATCCATGCGGGAGTCCCTGAAGGGGAAGGCCTCCATCATCCATCCCCCGCAGATGGGCAGGTGACCGGCACGGCTCCGGTCCAATGAAAACCTTTCTATATCAGATAGATATAGATCACCGGCGGCGGCGTTGACATAGGCAGGACCGCCGCTATTATCCGCCGTCCGCGGACGGGGTCCGTCTCGCGAGCGATGAATTATTGGCGCGGGGCTCAAGCCCGCGACGTTAGGACGAAGCCATGTACGCAGTGATCAAGACCGGCGGCAAGCAGTACAAGGTCGCCAAGGACGAGACTCTCACCATCGAGAAGCTCGAGGGCGCGGCCGGGGCGAACGTCGAGTTCGACCAGGTGCTCGCGGTCGGCGCCGGCGCCGACGTGAAGCTCGGCAAGCCGGTCGTCGCCGGCGCCAAGGTGCTGGCGACCGTGGTCGAGCACACCCGCGGCGAGAAGCTGATCGTCTTCAAGAAGCGCCGCCGCAAGTCGTCGCGCCGCAAGAACGGTCACCGTCAGGACCTGACGGTGGTCAAGATCACCGACATCGTCGCCGCCTAAGGAGTACTGACAGATGGCTCACAAGAAAGCAGGCGGTAGCTCGCGCAACGGCCGCGACTCCGAAGGCCGCCGCCTCGGCGTGAAGAAGTTCGGTGGCGAGGCCGTCATCGGCGGCAACATCCTGGTCCGCCAGCGCGGCACGACCTACCACCCGGGCACCAATGTCGGCATGGGCCGCGACCACACCCTGTTCGCGCTGGCCGACGGACACGTGAAGTTCGAGGAGAAGGGCAAGGGCCGCACCTACATCTCCGTGGTGCCGCCGAGCGCCTGACCGACAGGACCATTCCTTGAGTTCGACGGGGGAATGGTTCGCCATTCCCCCGTTTGCATTTCAGGGCGTGCGTATCGATGAAATTTCTCGACGAGGCCAAGGTCTTCCTGAAGAGCGGCGACGGCGGTGCCGGCGCGTGCTCGTTCAGGCGTGAGAAGTACATCGAGTTCGGGGGGCCCGACGGCGGCGACGGCGGCCGCGGCGGCGACGTCGTCTTCGAATGCGTCGACGGCCTCAACACGCTGATCGACTACCGCTACCAGCAGCACTTCAAGGCCCGGAAAGGCAACCACGGCGAAGGCCGCCAGAAGACCGGTGCCGACGGCGAGGACGTCGTCCTCAGGGTGCCGGCCGGAACCCAGGTGATCGACGACGAGACCGACGAGGTGCTGCTCGATCTCACCAAGCCAGGCCAGCGCCAGCGTCTCTTGAAGGGCGGCGACGGCGGCTTCGGAAACCTCCACTACAAGTCCTCGACCAACCGCGCCCCACGCCGCGCCGACCAGGGCTGGCCCGGCGAGGAGCGCTGGGTGTGGCTGCGCCTCAAGCTGATCGCGGATGCGGGTCTCGTCGGACTGCCCAATGCCGGCAAGTCGACCTTCCTCGCCGCCGTCAGCCGCGCGAAGCCGAAGATCGCCGACTATCCTTTCACGACGCTCAACCCGCAGCTCGGTGTCGTACGCCTGGGCGGCGCCAAGGATGCGCGCGAGTTCGTGGTCGCCGACCTGCCCGGCCTGATCGAAGGGGCGCATGAGGGCGCCGGCCTCGGCGACCGCTTCCTCGGTCACGTCGAGCGCTGCAACGTCGTGCTCCATCTCGTGGACGGCACCCAGGAGGATCCGGTCGCCGCCTACAAGACGATCCGGAAGGAGCTGAAGGCCTATGGCGCGGGCCTCGCCGAGAAGCCCGAGATCATCGGCCTCAACAAGATCGACGCGCTCGACGAGGACGCGATCAAGGAAAAGCTCGCGGCGCTGAAGCGCGCGGCGCGCCGCAAGGGCGCCAAGGTTCAGGCCTTCGCGCTCTCGGGCGCAGCCGGCATGGGCGTCGACAAGGTGCTGGAGGCGCTCTGGACCGAGATCGCGGCGAAGCGCGCGCCCTCCGGGGAGGACGCGGCGTGAGCCCGTCGCTCGCGACCTCGAAGCGCCTCGTCGTCAAGATCGGCTCGGCGCTTCTGGTCGAGCAGGAGTCGGGATCGCTGAAGCGCGCCTGGCTGGAGGCGCTGGCCCAGGACCTTGCCGCGCTCAAGGCCGACGGCATCGAACTGGTGATCGTCTCCTCGGGCGCGATCGCGCTCGGCCGCCGCCATCTCAGGCTTCCCGCGGGTGCGCTGGCGCTCGAGCAGAAGCAGGCGGCCGCGGCCACCGGACAGATCCGCCTCGCGCATGCCTGGCAGGAAGCGCTCGCCCGTCACCAGATCACCTGCGCGCAGGTCCTGGTGACGCTCGAAGACACCGAGGAGCGCCGCCGCCACCTCAATGCGCGCGCCACGATCTCGACGCTGCTGTCTCTGGGCGCGGTGCCGGTGATCAACGAGAACGACACGGTGGCGACGTCCGAGATCCGCTTCGGCGACAACGACCGCCTCGCCGCGCGCGTCGCCCAGATGATCTCGGCCGACACGCTGGTGCTGCTCTCCGACATCGACGGGCTCTATACCGCCGATCCGCGCAAGGACAAGGCGGCCGAGCACATCGCCGAGGTCGGCCGCGTGAACGGCGCCATCGAGGGCATGGCCGGCGAGGCGCCGCCCGGATACTCCTCGGGCGGCATGGTGACGAAGATCGCCGCCGCCAAGATCGCGCAAGGCGCTGGCTGCCGCATGGCGATCGCCAACGGCAAGATCATGCATCCGCTGGCGGCGCTGGCCGACGGCGCCAAGTGCACCTGGTTCAAGCCGGACACGCAGCCGAAGACGGCGCGCAAGCGCTGGATCGCCGGATCCGTGAAGCCGGTCGGCTGGGTCAAGGTCGACGCCGGCGCGGCCCGCGCGCTCGGCCGCGGCAAGAGCCTTCTGCCCGCCGGCATCGTCGAGATCGGCGGCCGCTTCGACCGCGGCGATCCGATCGAGGTGCGCGACTCCGACGGCATCGTGCTGGCGCGCGGGCTCTCCGCCTACTCGGCCGACGATGCGAAGCGCATCAAGGGTCACAAGAGCGGCGACATCGAGACCATCCTCGGATACCGTGGCCGCGACGAGATGATTCATCGCGACGACATGGTGCTGGAGCAGGCGTGACCGCCCAACGCAGCGAACGCGACGACGTCGCCGAGACGATGCAGCGTCTCGGACGCGATGCCCGGGCGGCGGCATCCATCCTCGCGCTCGCGTCGTCGGAGACGAAGAACAAGGCGCTGATCGCCGCCGCGGCCGCGATCCGCACCGCCTCGTCGAAGATCCTGGAGGCCAACGCCATTGACGTCGCCGAGGCGAAAGCCGGCGGCGCCACCTCGGCCTTCCTCGATCGCCTCGCGCTCGACGCCAAGCGCGTCGAGTCGATCGCCAGGAGCGTCGAGGACGTGGCGACCCTGCCCGATCCGATCGGCACGGCCGACAAGGCGTGGGCGCGGCCGAACGGTCTCCGCTTCGAGCGCGTGCGCGTGCCGCTCGGCGTCATCGGCATCATCTTCGAGTCGCGTCCGAACGTGACCGCCGATGCCGGCGCGCTCTGCCTCAAGTCAGGCAATGCCGCGATCCTTCGCGCCGGCTCGGAAAGCTTTCACTCCTCGACCGCGATTGCTTCGTGTCTCGTCGAGGGTCTTCGCGCCGCCGGGTTGCCCGAGGCCGCGATCCAGCTCGTGCCGACCAGGGACCGCGCCGCCGTCGGCCACATGCTCGCGGCGTCGGGCGTCATCGACGTCATCGTTCCCCGCGGCGGCAAGTCGCTGATCGCTCGCGTGCAGGCCGAGAGCCGCGTGCCGGTGATCGCGCATCTCGACGGGCTCTGCCACACCTATGTCGACGGCGCCGCCGACCTCGCCATGGCGCGGAAGGTCACGCTGAACGCCAAGATGCGGCGCACCGGCGTCTGCGGCGCCACCGAAACGCTGCTGATCGACCGCCGCTGCGCGGCGACGCACCTGAAGCCGATCCTCGACGACCTGATCGCCGCCGGCTGCGAGGTCAGAGGCTGCGCCGAGACGCGCGCGATCGATCCGCGGGCGAAGCCGGCGAGCGAGGCCGACTGGTCGACCGAGTACCTGGACGCGATCATCTCGGTCCGCGTCGTCGGCGGTGTCGACGAGGCGATCGACCATATAGGCCGCTACGGCTCGCAGCATACGGATGCCATCGTCACGGCCGACGAGGCCGCGGCCGAGCGCTTCCTCGCCCGGGTCGACTCCGCGATCGTGCTGTGGAACGCCTCCACCCAGTTCGCCGACGGAGGCGAGTTCGGCTTCGGCGCGGAGATCGGCATCTCGACCGGCAAGCTGCACGCCCGGGGCCCGGTCGGCGCCGAGCATCTGACCAGCTGGAAATACGTCGTCCGCGGCGCAGGGCACGCAAGGCCCTGATGCGCGGGCTTCGGATCGGGCTCCTCGGCGGCTCGTTCAACCCGGCCCATGCCGGCCACCTGCACATTAGCAAGCTGGCGCTCCAGCGCCTCGGGCTCGATTACGTCTGGTGGCTGGTCTCGCCGCAGAACCCCCTGAAGCCGGTAGAAGGCATGGCGCCTCTGGTCGAGCGGCTGCGCGGCGCGCATGCGGTCGCGCGCTCCCATCCGCGGATCCGGGTCAGCGCGATCGAGGCCAGGCTCGGCACGCGCTACACCGTCGACACGCTGGCGGCTCTCCGTCGCCACTTCCCGGCGACGCGCTTCGTCTGGCTCATGGGCGCCGACAACCTAAGTCAGGTCGGGCGGTGGAAGCAGTGGTCACGGATCTTTCACCTGACTGCCATTGCGGTGTTCGCACGAGGTTCTTATGTTATGAGGGCGTTGGCCGGTAAGGCCGCCAGGCGGTTCCGCCGCTTCCGGGTCAACCCGGGCAGGGCGAGACGCATGGCCTCGAAAGCCCCGCCGGTCTGGTCGTTCCTTCCGACGCCCCTTCATTCCGCGTCCGCCACGGCGATCCGCGCGAAGGGGAAGAAGCAGGGGCAGGCGTTCAACGACCGGGGGTCCAGACGAACCTAGCAAAGGCAGTCAGATCGCCCTCGGTCATGCGACGGAGGACTCTGACATAGCGCGACGCAAGAAGACCCTGACCGCCACCGAGCAGATGCTCAAGGCGGTCGAGACGGTTCTCGACGACGACCAGGCGATGGAGCCGATCGTCATCGATCTCAACGGCAAAGCTGCCTATGCCGACTACATGGTCATCGCTTCGGGCCGCAATGCACGGCATCTGGGCGCGATGACGCAGCACCTCGAAGAGCAGATGAAGGCCGCCGGCTCGCCCAAGGTTCGGGTCGAGGGGAAGTCGCTCGGCGACTGGGTGCTGATCGATGGCGGCGACGTCATCGTCCATCTGTTCCGCCCCGAGATCCGCAAGCAGTACGCCCTCGAGAAGATGTGGGGGCTCGAGCTGCCGGCAGGATCAGGGCTCGCCGCGACCGCATGATCTAGGTGCGCTTCCTCGTCGTCGCCGTCGGGCGCGCCCGCGCCGGGCCCGAACTCGCGCTCTGGCAGGAGTTCTCGGGCCGGCTGACGACGCCGGTGCGGCTGGTGGAGGTCGAGTCGAAGAAGGCCGGTCCCGGGCTCAAGGACCGCGAGGCCGAGCTTCTCCTCAAGGCCGTCCCCGACGCCGCCGCCCTCGTCGCGCTCGACGAGCGCGGCAAATCCCTTTCTTCCGAAGCTTTCTCGAAGACCCTGGCGAAATGGCGCGACGAGGGGACGTCCGACGTCGCTTTCGTCATCGGCGGCGCCGACGGCCTCGCCGATAGTGTCCGCGCGCGCACCCGACTGCTGCTCTCGCTCGGCGCCATGACCTGGCCGCACATGCTGGTGCGCGGGCTCCTGGCCGAGCAGCTCTATCGTGCCGAACGGATCTGGGCCGGACACCCTTACCACCGCGCCTGAACGCATGTTCGGGGACGCTTGACATTACCATATAAGGATGTCTTTATGACCATCGCGCAGGCCGCTCCGGCCTGCTTTCCGTTGTCTCCCGCCAGAAGGATCTCTCGATGACTGCCGCGAAGAAGGCCACGTTCAGCGACTACAAGGTGAAGGACATCTCGCTCGCCGAGTGGGGCCGCAAGGAGATCCGGATCGCCGAGACGGAGATGCCGGGCCTGATGGCGACCCGCGCCGAATACGGCTCGAAGCAGCCGCTCAAAGGCGCGCGCATCGCGGGATCCCTGCACATGACGATCCAGACCGCGGTGCTGATCGAGACGCTGACCGCGCTCGGCGCCGAGATCCGCTGGTCCTCGTGCAACATCTTCTCGACCCAGGACCAGGCTGCGGCCGCGATCGCCGCCGCCGGCATCCCGGTCTTCGCCTGGAAGGGCGAGACCGAGGAGGAATACTGGTGGTGCGTCGAGCAGACCATCCACGGCCCGAACGGCTGGAAGCCGAACATGATCCTGGATGACGGCGGCGACCTCACCCAGGTCATGCACGAGAAGTATCCGGAACTGCTGAAGGACGTGCGCGGCGTCTCGGAAGAGACCACGACGGGCGTCCGCCGCCTCAAGGAGATGGCCGAGAAGGGCACGCTCCTGGTTCCGGCCTTCAACGTCAACGACTCCGTCACCAAGTCGAAGTTCGACAATCTCTACGGCTGCCGCGAGAGCCTCGTCGACGGCATCCGCCGCGCCACCGACGTCATGCTGTCGGGCAAGGTCGCGGTGGTCTGCGGCTACGGCGACGTCGGCAAGGGCTCGGCCGCGAGCCTTCGCGCCGGCGGCGCGCGCGTCGTCGTCACCGAGATCGATCCGATCTGCGCGCTGCAGGCGGCGATGGAGGGCTACGAGGTCGTCACCATGGACGACATCGCGAAGACCGGCGACATCTTCGTCACCGCCACCGGCTCGGTCGACGTGATCACGCTCGACCACATGCGCGAGATGAAGGACCGGGCGATCGTCTGCAACATCGGCCACTTCGACTCCGAGATCCAGATCGCCGCGCTCAATAACTACAAGTGGGAAGAGGTGAAGCCGCAGGTCGACGAGGTCGTCTTCCCCGACGGGAAGCGCCTGATCGTGCTGGCCAAGGGCCGCCTCGTGAACCTCGGCTGCGCCACCGGCCATCCGAGCTTCGTCATGAGCGCGTCCTTCACCAACCAGGTGCTGGCGCAGATCGAGCTCTGGACCAATCCGGGCAAGTACAAGCGCGACGTCTACGTGCTGCCGAAGCACCTGGACGAGAAGGTTGCCGCGCTGCATCTTGCCAAGGTCGGCGCGAAGCTGACCAAGCTTACGGAGAAGCAGGCTGCCTATCTCGGCGTCAGCGATGCCGGTCCGTTCAAGCCGGACACCTATCGCTACTAGGTCCCGGTCCTAGATCGTGGCGGGGGGCCCCTTCGAGTTATTGCTCCTGGGGGCCCTCGCCGTTTTGGCGCTCGTCCTCGCCGCCCTCGCCTGGCGGAACCATCGTCGCGCCCAGGTCGTCATCACGGAAGCCGCCGGCCTCGCGCGGGCGGTCTCCGATGCACCGGACGGCCTGCTGATTTGGACAGGCGACCCGGCGGATGCCTGGGTCTCGCCTCCCCTCGCCCGCCAGCTCAAGATCGGCGAGAACGCCGGCGCGGGCCCCTTCCTCGCCCGCCTCGTCGAGCCAGACCGCAGCGAGATCGGGGAGGCGTTCCGCCGGCTCTCCGCCGACGGCGCCGCGCTCGATCGCCGGGTGCGCGAACCCGACGGCCGAACCTGGCGCGTCATCGCGCAGCGCAGCGGCAACCGCGACACCTGCTTCGCCTGGATCCGCGACGTCACCGCCTACGAGCGCACCGAGGAGGCGCGGGCGGCGATGCAGGCGCTCCTGGACACGCGCGAGGCGATGCTCGAGCGCGTGCCGATCCCTGTGTGGCACCGCCGATCCGGCCTCGACATCAGCTACCGCAACCGCGCCGCCCGCGACCTGGTCGGCGACGGCAGCCCGGCAGAACGCGTCGGCCGCGGGCTCGCCCAACGCGCCCAGCGCTCCAGCACCGACCAGACCGAAAGCACCAACGTCGTCGTCGACGGCCGCCGCCGCCTGATCGAGATCGTCGAGTCGCCGGCGGCCGACGGCGCCGTCGTCGGCCATGCCCGCGACGTGACCCAGCTCGCCGAGACGCAGGACGAGCTCGCCCGCCATGTCGCCGCGCATGGCGAGCTGCTGCAGAAGCTGACCACCGCGATCGCGATCTACGGCCGCGACAAGCGCCTCCGGCTCTTCAACAACGCCTTCGTCGAGCTGTGGCAGCTCGACCGCCGCTGGCTCGCGACCGAGCCGGACTTCGCGGCGGTGATCGAGCTGCTGCGCCACCGCCGGCGCCTGCCCGAATACGCGGACTTCGCCCAGGCGAAGCGTCAATGGACCCAGCTCTTCACCGGCCTCATCGATCCGGTCGACGAGTTCCTGCACCTGCCCGACGGCCGCACGATCCGCCAGACGGTGTCGCCGCATCCCCAGGGCGGCCTGCTGTTCGTCTTCGAGGACGTCTCCGACCGCGTCGCGATCGAACGCTCCTACAACACCTTGATCGCGGTCCAGCGCGAGACGCTGGACAGCCTCGGCGAGGCGATCGCCGCCTTCTCCGGCGACGGCCGGCTGCAGCTCTCGAACCCCGCCTTCGCGCGGCTGTGGAAGCTCGACGACGCGCTGCTGGCGCAGAAGCCGCACCTGAATGAGGTGGCGAGCCGGATCCAGGAGCTGGTGCCGACCGACGGCGGCACGGCCGGCTTCGAGCTGGCGGAGGACACGCGGGCGACCGCGACCGGCCGCGTCGAGCGTCTCGACGGCAGCGTGCTCGACTTCGGCCGCGTGGCGCTGCCGGACGGCGCCACGCTGCTGATCTACCAGGACGTGACCGACACGATCCGCGTCGAGCGCGCGCTCCGCGACCGCAACGAGGCGCTGGAGACGGCCGACCGCCTGAAGACCGAGTTCATCGCCAACGTCTCCTACGAGCTGCGGACGCCGCTGAACGCCATCGTCGGCTTCGCCCAGGTGCTGACCGACCAGTATTTCGGCAAGCTCAACGAGCGCCAGCTGGACCACGCCCAGTCGATCATCACGGCGTCCGACCGCCTGGTCGAGCTGATCAACGACATCCTCGACCTCTCCTCGATCGAGGCCGGCTATCTCCAGCTCAATCCCGGCGAGGTCGACATCTCGGCGTTGCTGCACCAGGTGACCGCGCTGACGCACGAGTCGATCCGCAGCCGCGGCGTCGCACTGTCGCTCGACTGCCCGGCCGGGATCGGAACGGTGCGCGGCGACGAGCGGCGCCTGAAGCAGGCCCTGCTCAACCTGCTGTCGAACGCCGCCAAGTTCACGCCGAAGGACGGACGCATCCTGGTCTCGGCCAGCCGCGAGAACGGCAAGGTGCTCTTCAGCGTCGCCGACACCGGCATCGGCATCGAGCCCGAGCGGCAGGCCGAGATCTTCGAGCCCTTCACGCGCGCCAGTTCAGGCCAAGGTCAGGCCGGCGCCGGGCTCGGCCTGGCGCTGGTGCGCCGGCTGATCGAACTCCACGGCGGCAAAGTCGCGCTCGACTCCCAGCCCGGGACCGGCACCACCGTGACGGTGACGCTGCCGGCCTGACCGTCAGGCGGCCGGCACGCCCTGAGTCGTCGAATACTCGAAGTGGAAGACTTCCCCGGGATAGACCAGCGCGCGGATCGCATGCGCCGCCGCCGCCGCTTCGGCGAAGCCGGAGAGGATCAGCTTCAGCTTGCCCGGATATGACGCGACGTCGCCGACCGCAAAGATGCCGGCCTCGCTGGTCTCGCAGGTCGCGGGCTGGACCTCGATCTGGCCCTTCTGCAGCTTGAGGCCCCAGTCGTTGATCGGCCCCAGGTTCATCGAGAGCCCGAAGAACGGCAGCAGCGCGTCGCAGGCGAGCGCCCGCTCGGCACCGTCCAACGTCGAGACGATCACGTTCGAGACCTGGCCGTCCTTCCCTTCCAGCGCCTTCAGCTGATAGGGCACCACGAGCTCGATCTTGCCGGCATCCGCCAGCGCCTTGAGGCGGGCCTCGCTCTCGGGCGCGGCGCGGAACTTCGGGCGGCGATGGACGACCATCGTCTGCGCGGCGACTTCCGAGAGCGAGATCGCCCAGTCGACGGCGGAATCGCCGCCGCCGGCGATCACTATGCGCTTGCCGCGGAAGTCCTCGCGCTTCTTGACCAGGTAGTGGACGCTCTTGCCCTCGTAGGCCTCGATGCCGGCGAGCGGCGGGCGGTTGGGCCCGAAGGCGCCGACGCCGGCGGCGATCATCACCGCCTTGGCCTCGACCTCGAGGCCCGACGAGGTACCGACGACGAAGCCGTCGCCCGAGCGGGCCAGCTTCGTCACCTGCTGGCCCAGATGATAGGTCGGGCTGAACGGTGCCGCCTGCTCGGCCAGCTTGTCGACCAGCACCTGCGCGTCGATCTTCGGATGGCCGGGGATGTCGAAGATCGGCTTCTCCGGATAGAGCGCCGCGCACTGGCCGCCCATCATGTCGAGCGCATCGAACACATGCGCCTTGACCTTGACCATGCCGCACTCGAACACGGCGAAGAGGCCGACGGGGCCGGCCCCGATGATCGCGACATCGGTCGAAAGACGCTCGGACATGCACGCTCGCGGAAGGTCGGGAAGATGCCGCTAACATGGCGATGCGAAGCGTGGGTGGCAACCTTTCCTCGCTTCGCTCGCCCCCACCCTGAGCCTCCCCCGCTTTGCGGGAGAGGGGACTCGAATCGTGCCCCCTCTCCCGGCGGCGTAGCCGACGGGGGAGGGATGGGGTGGGGGCGAGCGAAGCGAGCTCGGGGAAGGCCTAGGCGGCTCTCGCCCATTTCTCCAGGCCGGCGAGGGTCTGGTCGAAGACCTCGACGCCGCGGCGGAGCACCTTCCCCTTCCAGTCGTCGGTCTCGACGTAGAAGCGGGCGCGGAACCGCTTCTGGATCGCCCGGCCTTCCGGCGAGAGCGGGTCGCCGTAGAGATGGTGGTAGTTGTTCTCGCGGGCCAGGTCGAAGTCGAGCACGTCGACGGCGGAGGTGCCGTATTCGAGCGCCACGGTGCGCACGCGCGCGGATGGCACCCGATCGGCGACGATGTCGTAGGGCCAGCGCGCATGAGTCGGGATCAGCGGGTCGTGGCCGGTCACGTGCACCTCGCCGAACCATTCGCGCAGCCATGCGACGCCCGGCGAGCCTTCCTGCGCGTAGCTCATGATCAGCCCGTCGCCGACCGGCCCGTAGCCGGTATGGATGTCGAGCGTGACCACGTTCGCCGCATGGGAAAGCCAACCGTCGATGATCCGGTCGACGACGCGCTTCGACCAGGTCGGCCCGCGTCCGTGATAGGTCAGACTCTTCGGATGGTTGTGCTGGCCGAGCCGCATGACGCGCGTGAGCTCGCGCTCGCCGTTCTGCTGGATGAAGCTCTGCAGCTTGCGGTCGGCCGCCTCGCGCACCGGGCCGCTCCAGGCCGCCGGCGCCAGCGCGTCGTGCAGCGCGTCGAAGCCCGGATTGTCGGCATAGGGCGGGTCGCAATAGAGCAGGTTGCGGAAGAGGTCGACGTTGTCCTCGTTCTCGCGGCGATTCCAGGCGAGGCCCCAGGGATTGATCTGGTGGACCAAGAGGATCGAGGTGTCCTTCGGCAGCCGGATCGAGGCCGCGTCGTTCAGGCGCTGCACCATCACGCCGCCGCCGGCATAGCCCTCGATGCCGTGCGTGCCGGACACCACCATCATCACGTTCTTCGATTCATGCGGGCCCATGAGCGCGACCGTGGTCGCGAGCGTCTCGCCGTCCGGCCCCTTCAGCGGATGCGTGAACACGACCGGCGCGAGGCCGGCCTTGCGGCAGGCCGACATGAACTTTTCGTCAGCTTCCGGCGGCGTCGCCGAGAAGGAGCCGAGGTCGAGGGCAGCGTGCATGGAGACTCTCGCGGGCGGCAGGAAGAACACAGTGACCGGACGGTGAGAGGGACGCAATGGGGCGGGAACAGCCCACGCCGGCCGGCGTTTGACACCGGAACGTCCCGATCGTCCGGAGCGGCACATGCATTTCACCAGACGCAGCCTCCTCGCCTTCGGCGGTGCCGCCATCGGCGCGGGCGCCGCCACCTTCGCCGCGACCCGGAGAGAGCCGGACGTCGCCGAGACCAGGCCCGCGGCCACGCCGGAGCCGGTGCCGGGACCGGATTTCTCGAAGCTCGTCAGCGGCGACGACTGGGACCAGGTGCGCGATCAGTTCTCGCTCTCGCGCGAGGTCGTTCACCTGAGCGCGCTGCTGTTCGCCTCGCATCCCGGCATCGTCGGCAACGCGATCGACGAGTACCGCCGTCGGCTCGACGCCGATCCGGTGCAGTACCTGCAGGAGAACAACGACCGGCTTCGCGACGCGAGCATGGCTGCGGCGGCGAAGTATCTCGCGATCGAGCCGAAGCACGTGGCGCTGACGGAATCGACGACGATGGGCCTCGGCCTCGTCTATCACGGCCTTCGGCTGAAGCCCGGCCAGGAGATCCTGACGACCGAGCAGGACTACTACGTGACCTACGAGGCGACGCGGCTGGCCGCGCGCCGCGCCGGTGCCACCGTGCGCCGCATCCCGCTGTTCGAGGACATCGACGAGATCGCCGAGGCGGCGCTGGTCGAGCGCATCGCGACCGCGATCAAGCCCGAGACCCGCGTGCTGGCGCTGACCTGGGTGCACTCGTCGAGCGGGCTCAAGATCCCGGCGCGGAAGATCGCAGACGCGGTCGCGTTGATCAACGCGTCGCGTGCGGAGCCGGACCAGGTGCTGTTCGTGCTCGACGGCGTGCACGGCTTCGGCAACCAGGACATCACGATGGAGTCGCTGGGGTGCGACTTCCTGATCGTCAGCTGCCACAAATGGCTGTTCGGGCCGCGCGGCACCGGCCTGGTCGCGGCGGGAAAGCGCGGATTCAAGGACGTGATGCCGACGATCCCCAGCTTCACCGACGGCGCGGCGTGGAGCGCCTGGCAGCGCGGCAGGGAGTCGCCCGAGGCGATCCAGACCGGATGGGGCTTCATGCCCGGCGGCTTCAAGGCCTTCGAGCATCAATGGGCGCTGGCCGAGGCCTTCGCCTTCCACGCCGCGATCGGCAAGACGAAGGTCGCCGAGCGCACGGCGGCGCTGAACACCCGGCTCAAGGACGGCCTCGCCGGCATCCCTCATGTGCGGCTGGTCACGCCCCGGGCGCCCGAGCTCTCCGCCGGCATCGTCTCCTTCGACGTCGAGGGCTTCACCCCGCATGCGGCGACGAAGCGTCTGCGCGAGCATCGCATCGTCGCCTCGGTCGCCCCCTATGCCCGCCCGCATGTGCGGCTCACACCCGCGATCACCAACACGCCCGCCGAGATCGACTACGCGCTAGAGGTGATCGCCGGCCTGATGCCGCCGCAGACCGCGGCGCGGGCGAGCGGGAAGAAGGGCTAGCGGCTCATACCCCCTCTCCCGCGTCTTACGCGGGGGAGGGTTGGGGTGGGGGCCGCGCGTCAGCGCGGTCGTATTTCACCCATGCAAAGACCCTCGCTGCGCTCGGCCCCCACCCATCGCGCGACGAAGGCGTCGCGCGTACCTCCCCCGCCTCCGGCGGGAGAGGGTTCCGACGCACGACGCGCGTTCGCGAATTGACATCCCTCCCGCTTCCCTCCAAGAATGCGCGCCATGCGTCGCCGCGTCCCCTTCGTCTCGAAGAAAAAACAGACCCTCTAGGGGTCTGCCGCCGGCCGCGCATCCGCGCTTCACCGTCAGGAACAACAGGACCCCTCCGGCTCAGGCAGGGGTCTTTTTAGTTTTGCGTCTCCCTTCCGCCGGAACTCCCAACCAGCAGAAGGGTACCCATGACCGACACCTCCGCTCCCGCCTTAGGCGGCCTCTGGATTCCGCTGATCACGCCGTTCCGCGACGGCCGCGTCGACGACGCCTCGTTCGCGCGGCTGATCCGCCATCTGCTCTCCCATCCGGTCGACGGCATGATCGTCGCCGCGACCACCGGCGAGGGCCTGACCCTGGGCCAGGACGAGACGAAGCGCCTGGCCGAGCTCGCCGCGGCGACCGTCGCCGGCCGCGTGCCGCTCCATCTCGGCATCGCCGGCACCGACACGCGCGCGCTCGGGCTGCAGATCGAGGCGACGCGCGGCTGGCCGGTCGAAGGCTACCTCGTCTCCTGCCCCTCCTATGTGCGGCCGTCGCAGGAAGGCCTCTACCAGCACTTCCTCCGCATCGCCGACGCGGCGGGAGATCGCCCGGTCGTCGTCTACAACATCCCCTATCGCACCGGCACGAACCTCGCGAACGACACGCTGCTCCGCCTGGTCGAGGCGCGCCCGAACATCGTCGGCATCAAGGACTGCTGCGCCGACCCGCAGCAGTCGGTTGAGCTGATCGGCCGCCGCCCGCCGGGCTTCGCCGTGCTGACCGGCGAGGACGCGCAGTATTTCAGCGCGCTCACCCACGGCGCCGACGGCGGCATCACCGCCTCCGCCCATGTGAACACCGGTGCCTTCGCCCGCATCCGGAGCGACCTGGCGGCTGGCGAATCCGACCGCGCCCGTGCCGCCTGGCATGGGCTCGTCGACCTCGTCCGCCTCTTCTTCGCCGAGCCGAACCCGGCGCCGGTCAAGCGCTGGCTCTGGCGCCAGGGCCTGATCGCCTCGCCGGAGCTGCGCCTGCCGATGACCGGCATCACTCCCGCCCTCGCCGGCCGCCTCGACCGCATGATGCAGTCGCGCGGCGCGATGAAGGTGGCGGCGGAGTGAGCTGACGCGAGCGACCTTTCGTGCCCTCTCCCTCGGCTGCCTCGTGTCCCCTCCCTCGGCGGAGCCGGGGGAGGGTTAGGGTGGGGGGCGATGCCGCGCGTGATGTAGGCTGCTTACAGACAAGGAGCCTCCTCATGGAAATGCGCACTCTCGGGCGGACCGGCGTGAAGGTCTCGGTGCTCGGCTTCGGCTGCGGCGCGGTCGGCGGGATGATGGTGAAGGGCAGCGCCGCCGACCAGGAGCGCGCCGTCGCCCGCGCGCTGGAGGCCGGCGTCACCTTCTTCGACACAGCGCCGATGTACGGCAACGGCGCCAGCGAGACCAATCTCGGCCGCGTGCTGGCGGCGCTGAAGCCGGAGATCTTCCTCGCCACCAAATGCACGGTGCTGCCCGAGGATCGTAGCGACATCGCCGGTGCCGTGGCGCGCTCGCTGGAGGCGAGCCTGAAGCGCCTCGGCCGGTCCCATGTCGACCTGCTCCAGCTTCACAACCGCGTCGACTCGTCCGGCAACGACCGCCCGCTCCCGGCCGAGGTCGTGATCGGCGAGGTCGCGCCGGCTTTTGCGAAGCTGAAGGCCGAGGGCAAGATCCGCTTCGCCGGCATCACCGCGCTCGGCGACACCGCGCTGCTCCATCGTGTCGTCGAGTCGAAAGCCTTCGAAACCGCGCAGATCTGCTTCAACCTGCTGAACCCGAGCGCGGCGATGCCCGTGCCAGCGGGCCTGCCGGCGCAGGACTTCAAGGGCCTCGCGACCAGTGCGAAGGAATCCGGCATGGGCCGCATCGGCATCCGCGTCTTCGCCGGCGGCGCCTTGAGCGGCAGCGAGGAGCGGCACCCGACCGGCGTCGCCAGCGTGCCGCCGATCGCCTCGGGCCCCGACTACGCGACCGATGCGAGGAACGCGCATCGCTTCGACAAGCTGGTAAAGGCCGGCCACGCCGCGAGCCTGATCGAGCTCGGCCTCCGCTTCGCGATCTCCTCCGACGCGCTCTCGACCGTGCTGATCGGCACCTCGACGCTCGACCAGCTCGAGACCGCGATCAAGGCGGTCGAGAAGGGCAGGTTATCGGCGGACGCGCTCGCGGCGATCGCCAAGGCCTGAACAGCAAAACGGCCGAGGCGTCGCCGCCCCGGCCGCTCGGCGTCACGCCGGCAACTGGATCAGTTGTAGACGTGGATGACCTTCCGGCTGTCGCGCTCGACGACCACCGGCTGGTTGTTGATGATCGAGTAGCTGTAGGACTCGCGCTTCGGGACCACGATGGTCTCCGGGAGCGGATGCACGGTCACCGTGCTCGGCAGCGCCTGGCCGACCTGCACGTGGATCGACGGGTCGTCGACCGACTTGTACTTCTGGGTCGTCGAGTACTCGCGCATCGTGGTGCCGTAGGCGTCGGTCCAGGTGGTGGTGGTCGTCGTGGTCTGCGCCGAGGCGACGCCGATGCCAGCCGCCAGCGCGACCGCCGCGACGGTCGAAAGCAGGGTCTTCTTCATGTCCAGATCTCCTCAATTCATCTTTGAGCGGGAACTGCGGGAAGAACACCCGAGAGGCGGGGCCGATCACCTGTAGCAAGGATTTGTTTTTGCCACGCATCATCGTACCGTGTGCGGTGCTCCGATGCCTAACCGTCGAGGGCAAATTCGGCAAACGAACCAAGAGCGTTCCAGAAGTGCGACTATGTAGGGAACTTGCACGCCTTTAGACGCTCGCCGACGTCGACGACCTTGCCCCGCGCTTTATCTTTCTGGTAGCTCCGAACCAATTCAGAAATGAGCTTTTCGACGCTACCGCGGCTCTTTAGGTCGGACTTATAGTCACTCATATGACCATTCTTAACTTCGTGGTTCACGTCGATGATGACTGACTGAAGCAAGTCATCAACGACCTTTAAAACGCACTCCATGATGCCCGACGCGAAAACGGGCCTCGGATCCTGGGACAACTTCCGTCCAACGGGATCTTCAGAGAGAAGTTTTTTCAGCGCCGCCAGAAGGAAGAAACAGGTTATGCCGTAGTGAGCGAAAGGTGCGTTTTCGATCTCGTCGGTACGTGAAAGAATGAGATCCATAACTTTGCTCAAGAAAATGATTCTTTGCGCGTTGACTCCGGGGCGGCCAAAAATTTCGGCGTACTTCTCATCAAAGAGCTTGTAGGTCTGATGGCAAGACCAGGGCTCTTCAAGATCAAACGCTAAAAGCAGCTTGGCGGCATACTCGTTCGAAATTGCGCCATCACCGCTCTCATCGCCACGCTTTACGTCAAACTGTATCCCTTCGTAATTTAGCTGCTCAAACTCCGCTTGAAGCCGAATTTGGAGTTGATCGTTCGAGCGCAGATCTCGTGGCTTTATCCCGTTCTGATTATTACTATTAATCGAAATTTCTCGCGCCAAATCGGTATTTGCGCCGATCTCAATAATTCTCGCCAAGACCCTCAAGTCTGTAGTAATGTTATCGCTCTCATTGTAGAATTGCTTTAAACTTTGCGCTCCATTAACAACAACAAAGTTTCTAATTTTCACTCGATCATTATCGACCTCGACATTCTCGGCAAGGATAGTAACTCCATTGTGAAAGAGAGCGAATTTTTTGTGAGATTGAAGATCTTCGATTGATTCCCTAATCGCCTTATTTACCTTGGTACTGCCAAGCGGCAGCCTGACGTTTAGTTCGAATAGAGTACCGTCCGCAATACCTGGCATAGCGGCAAGCTGTTTACCCTCAACAAAAAGAACAGTAACACTGGCAATATCTCCAGCTTGGTACTTTAATGGCTTCCCATCACTTTTAAACTCATAATCACCTTTTATTCCACCTTCACTTCCAAGGTCGACAAATGCTTGTGCAATTGCGTTACGATCGTACCCAACTAGCGCGGTGTCAGACTTGATAACGTCCAGACCGTTCGCATCTATCTCGGCGTTTGTTAAGAACACGCCCTTGATCGAGTAACCTTTCTCGAAGAGTTCGGGCAGATTCAGCTTTATTATTTTGTCTTTAATCTCTTGATCTACTTTTCCAGCCAAAAACGCACTAAGCGCTTCCTTGGTTCGCAGTTGGTTTAAAGAGCCCGAGAATTCTCGAAGGTCTTTATCTCCAACCGCCCCATTTTGCTTTGTTTTAGATTGAAATACATGAACCTCTAGCTGCTCATGATAGACATAAATCCCATCAATGCCCCGATCATTGTTTTTGTCGCAAATAACATCCTCTGCCGACACTTGGTCTAATCGATAGATGTGCTCTAAAAACCAATTTAGAAAGGCAATGGAAACTGGCCGGCCTTTATCTGTGAAGGACTTAATGATCTTCACAAGATTGGCGTATTCCATATCTTGAGGCTGCATTCCACTCCTCGCACGCTGGCTTTAGCCCTAGATGTTGCCGCGCTGAATTGAACAAGGCAATCGGCCACGCGACAAAGGCCTGGAAGACAAAAGTTCCGTTGCGGCTCAATTCGTCCTCCTCATAGGCTGAAGCCTTGCCCCCCATTTTTATGCATCAGGCCGCAGCTTCGGCTCTCTTGGCTACTCGCATCGCCTCCCTCCTGCGTGCCGGCGACGTCGTCGCATTGCATGGCGAGCTCGGCGCGGGGAAGACGTTCTTCGCGCGCGCGGTGATCCAGGCGCTCGGCGGACCGGAAGAGGTGCCGTCGCCGACCTTCACGCTGGTGCAGACCTACGATCTCAAGCCAGCGCCGATCTGGCATTTCGATCTGTATCGGCTCGCGCGGCCGGAAGACGCGCATGAGCTCGACATCGAGGATGCCTTCGCCGATGCGATCTCGCTGATCGAGTGGCCCGAGCGGCTGGGTGCGCTGCTGCCGGCGGACCGGCTCGACGTGCATATCGCCTTCGGCAAGGCCGAGACCGAGCGCGTGGTGACGCTCGCCGGCGGGCCGTCCTGGACCGAGCGGCTGAAGGCGCTCGCATGAATCTCAAGACGATCCCGCCCGGCGTGCCGTTCCTCGATGCGCTGGCGGCGGGGCTCTGGGCACGGAAGAAGGATCCGCTCGATCTCGCCGCGATGACCGTGCTGCTGCCGACGCGGCGCGGCGCCCGCGCGCTGTCGGATGCGTTCCTTCGCATCAGCGAGGGCGTGCCGCTGCTGCTGCCGCGCATGGTGCCGCTCGGCGACGTGGATGCGGCCGAGCTCGACCTCGGGCCTGCGGCCGAGCTCGGCCTCGCGGACGCGCTCGACCTGCCCCCGGCCATCGCCGAGCCGAGGCGCCTGCTGCTGCTGACCCGGCTGGTCCTCCAGGCGCGTCCGACGCTGGCACCCCACCATGCCGCCCGCCTGGCCAAGGAGCTGGCGCGGCTCCTCGACCAGATCCACACCGAGGGCCTCGCCTTCTCGGACCTGCCGGCGCTGGTGCCGGAAGACCTGGCGCAGCACTGGCAGCTGACGCTCGATTTCCTGAAGATCCTCTCCGAGAGCTGGCCCAGGATCCTGGCGGAGGAAGGCGCGCTCGACCCGGCCGACCGGCGCTCGCGGTTGATCCGCCTGCACGCCGAGGCGCTGGCCAAATCGCCGCCCAAGGACCCCTACATCGTTGCCGGATCGACCGGCAGCATTCCCGCGACCGCCGACCTGATGAAGGTGGTCGCCTCGCTGCCCAATGGCGAGGTGGTGCTGCCCGGCCTCGACCTCGCCTGCGACGAGCGCACCTGGGCCGCGATCGGCGAGGAGCCCGTCCACCCGCAGCACACGATGCACCGGCTGCTGGCCCGCCTCGAGGTCGCGCGGAAGGACGTGGCCCTGTGGTCCGCACAGGAGGTCTCGCCGCGGGCGAAGCTGCTTCAGCGCGCGCTGACGCCGGCCGCGACGTCCGACGACTGGCGCGACCTGCCCGCGATCGAGGAAGCGGCGGTCGCCGGGCTCTCGCGCCTCGACCTGCCGACCTCGGAAGCGGAGTCGCGCGCGATTGCGCTTTCCCTGCGCGAGGCGCTGGAGACGCCCGAGGCGCGCGCCATGCTGGTGACGCCCGACCGCCTGCTCGGCCGCCGCGTCGCCGCAGAGATGGCGCGCTGGAACATCGAGATCGACGACTCCTCCGGCCAGCCGCTCGCCGGCAGCGCCGTCGGCACCTACATGCGGCTGATCCTGACCGCGATCGAATCCGATCTGGCGCCGGTCGACCTCCTGGCCTTGCTCAAGCATCCGATCGCCTCGGGCGGGCTCCCGACGGCGGCGTTCCGAGACCTCGCACGCCGGCTCGAGCAGGCGGTGCTGCGCGGGCCGCGGCCCGCCCCCGGCATCGCCGGTCTCAGGAGCGCGCTCGAAGCCGCCGAGATCAGGGACGCGGGCGAGAAGAAGACGCTGCTCGCCTTCGTCGAGGATCTCGGCACGCGGCTCTCGCCGCTGGCGCAGGGTCTCGCGGGCGGCGAGGCGACCCTGACCGCGCATCTCGCCCATCACATCGCGACGGCCGAGGCGCTGGCGGCGGACGACGCGTCGAGCGGCGCCGAGCGGCTCTGGCGCGGCGAGGCCGGCGACATGCTGGGCACGTCGCTGGCCGAGATCAGCGAGGCCGCCGGCACCTTCGCGCTCGCCCGAGGATCCTTCTATCCGCAGCTCTACGACGCGCTGACCGAGGGCCTGTTCGTGCGCCCGCAGCGCGGCCAGCATCCGCGCCTGTCGATCCTGGGCCCTCTCGAAGCACGATTGCAGACGGCGGAGGTCGTCGTGCTCGGCGGCCTCAACGAGGGCACCTGGCCGCCGGAGCCGCAGGCCGATCCGTGGCTCTCGCGTCCCATGCGCCAGCGCTTCGGCCTGCCGGCGCCCGAGCGGCGCATCGGACTCGCGGCGCACGACTTCGCCGAGCTGGCCTCGGCGGAGCGCGTGGTGCTGACCCGCGCCGAGCGCGTCGAGGGCACGCCGACGGTCGCCTCGCGTTGGCTGCTGCGTCTCGACGTCGTGCTCGGCGAGGACGGATCGCAACGCCTCAGGCGCGACAGCGCCGTGCGCCGCGCCTGGGTCGAGGCGCTCGATGCGCCGCAGGGTCCGCCGCGGCCGATCGCGCCGCCGGCGCCGCGCCCCCCGGTCGCGGTGCGGCCGAAGCGCATGTCGGTCACCGAGATCGAGCGCTGGATGCGCGATCCCTACGCGATCTATGCGCGCCACGTGCTGGGTCTGAAGGCGCTCGATCCGATCGACGCCGATCCGGGCGCGGCCGAGCGCGGGCAGTTCATCCATGCGGCGCTCGACCGCTTCGTCCGCGACTTCCCCGACGGGCTGCCGCACGACGCACGCGAGCGATTGCTTTCCATCGGCCGCACCGAATTCGGCGCGGCGCTCGACCGGCCGGGCGTGCGCGCCTTCTGGTGGCCGCGCTTCGAGCGCATCGTCGACTGGTTCATCGAGACCGAGGTTGCCCGGCGGCCGGCGCTCGCCGCCTCGGTCACGGAATCGCACGGCCGGCTCGACCTCGGCGGCTTCACCTTGACCGGCTTTGCCGACCGCATCGACCGGCTGGAATCCGGCGGGCTCGTGATCCTCGACTACAAGACCGGCGGCGTGCCGAAGCCCGACGAGGTGGCGCTCGGCCTTTCGCCGCAGCTGCCGCTGGAGGCGCTGATCGCGGAGGCCGGCGGCTTCGAGAACGTCGAGGCCGGCAAGGTCGAGGCGCTCGAATACTGGCGGCTCTCCGGCGCCGATCCGGCCGGCGAGATCAAGAGCCTCGCCGACGATCCGCGCGCCTTGATCGAGGCGGCGCGCACGGGCCTGCTGGCGCTGATCGCGCGCTTCGCCGATCCGGCGACGCCCTACCTCTCGCGCCCCGACCCGGTCTCGGGCCCGCGCTACAGCGACTACGACCATCTCGCACGGGTGAAGGAATGGTCGACGCTGGAAGGATGATGACGCGCGCGGCGGCACGCATCCTGCCCCCCACCCTAACCCTCCCCCACGAAGGCGGGGGGAGGGAACACGAGGCGCGTGCGGCCGCCTTTCTTATCCCCTCCCCCCTCAGTGGGGGAGGGTTAGGGTGGGGGGCTCGTAGAACTCCACCACGAGCAAACCCATGCCGCCGATAGCCCGCGTCCGCTCGGGCGACCAGCTGCGCGCGGCGAGTCCCGACGCGTCCGTCTGGGTCGGCGCCTCGGCCGGTTCGGGCAAGACATCGGTGCTCTCCGACCGCGTGCTGCGCCTGATGCTGCTCGACGGCGCCAAGCCGGAGCGCCTGCTCTGCCTCACCTTCACCAAGGCGGCCGCCGCCGAGATGAAGACGCGCGTGATGGCGGAGCTCGCGCACTGGGCGGCGGCGGACGACGCGGCGCTCGCCGACAGCCTGCACAAGCTGCTCGGCCGCGCTGCGACCAAGGCCGAGGAGGAATGCGCACGGCGCCTTTTCGCCCGCGCGCTCGACGCGCCCGGCGGCCTCAAGATCCAGACCATCCATGGCTTCTGCCAGAGCCTGCTCGGCCGCTTTCCGCTCGAGGCCGGCGTCGTCCCCTATTTCGATCTGGCCGAGGATCGCATCGCCGGCGAGCTGATGGCCGAGGCGCGGGACCGCGTGCTGGCGGCGGCCCGTGTCGGCGGAGACCTCGCCGACGCGCTGGCGACCGCGACCGAGCGGGCCGGCGAGCAGCGCTTCGACACGCTGATCCAGGACCTGGCGCGCGAGCGCGGGCGGCTGATGCGGCTGGTCGAGGAACACGGCATCGACGACGTCGTCGCACGCATTTTCGCGCGTCACGCCGCCGATCCGAAGGAGACGCCGGAACGGCTCATCGCCGAAGCGGTGCGCGACGGCGCCTTCGACCTCGTCTCGCTCAGGCGCGCCTGCGATGCGCTGTCGCGGAGCGGCGTCGAGGACCAGCGGCGCGCGCCGCTGCTCGCAGCCTTCCTCGCCGACCCCGGGACCCGCGTCTCCGCCTTCGAGTCCTATCGCGGCATCTTCCTCACCAAGGAAGGCACGATCCGCACGCGTCTCGCCGCCAAGGCGGCCGAGGCGCACGATGCACGCTGCAAGGAGACGATGCAGCGCGAGGCCGAGCGCATCCTGGCTCTCGACCAGAAGATCAAGGCGCTCCGTATCGCGCGCGCCACCTCGGCGCTGGTCCGCCTCGCGGTTGCGGTGATCGAGACCTATGCCGAGCTCAAGCAGGCGAAGGCGCTGCTCGACTACGACGACCTGATCCTGAAGGCGCGCGACCTGCTGTCGATGGAGGGCGTCGCGCCCTGGGTGCTGTTCAAGCTGGATGGCGGACTCGACCACATCCTGATCGACGAGGCGCAGGACACCAATCCCGACCAGTGGCAGGTGGTGCAGCACCTGGCCGAGGAGTTCTTCGCCGGAGTCGGCGCGCGGCCGGACGTGACCCGCACGATCTTCGCTGTCGGCGACTACAAGCAGTCGATCTACGGCTTCCAGCGCGCCGATCCCAGAGAGTTCCAGCGCATGCGCATGCACTTCATGCTGCGCGCGACCGGCGCCGAGCGCCGATGGGACGAGGTGTCGCTCGCGACTTCCTTCCGCTCGACGCCCGCCGTGCTGGAAGCCGTCGACACGACCTTCGCGCCCGAAGCAGCCCATGCCGGGGTCACGCCCGAAGGCGAGAAGGTCGAGCACAAGGCGAACCGCGCCGGACAGGGCGGCCTGGTCGAGATCTGGCCGCTGGAGGAACCGGCGGAGCGCGATCCGTTCGAGTCCTGGACGCCGCCGGTCGAGCAGCGCACCGGCCACGACCCCGAGACCGAGCTCGCGCGCCTGATCGCGCGCCGCATCTCGGAGTGGATCGGCAAGGAGCTGCTGCCGGCGAAAGGCCGCACCATCCGCGCCGGCGACGTGATGGTGCTGGTTCGCCGCCGCGGCACCTTCCTCGATGCGCTGGTGCGCGCGCTCAAGCAGCGGGGCGTGCCGGTCGCCGGCGCCGACCGCATCCTGCTGACCGACCAGCTCGCGGTCATGGACCTGATGGCTCTGGGACACGCGCTGCTGCTGCCGTCGGACGACCTCACCTTCGCGACCGTGCTCAAGAGCCCGCTGGTCGGGCTCGACGAGGACCAGCTCTATCGCCTGGCCCATGGCCGCGACGGCACCCTGTGGCGGCGGCTGCAGGCGATGAAGGAGGCGGAGCCGGCCTTCGCCGCCGCGCACGACTTCTTCGCCGAGCTCCTGGCGCGCGTCGACTATCTCTCGCCCTTCGCGCTGTTCGCCCATGTGCTGGGTCCGCTCGGCGGCCGGCGGAAAATCCAGGCGCGCCTAGGCCCCGAGTCCCTCGACGCGCTGGAGGAGTTCCTCAACGCCGCGCTCTCGCATGAGCGGGCGCATCCGCCGTCGCTTCAGGGGTTCCTGCACTGGCTCGACGCCGCGGCCGAGGACATCAAGCGCGACCTCGAGCATGGTGCGCGCAACGAGGTGCGCGTGATGACCGTGCACGGCGCCAAGGGCCTGCAGGCGCCGATCGTGATCCTGCCCGACACCGTCTCGCCCTTGCGCGACGACGTCGGCGTGCTGTGGACCGACGACGGTCTGCCGCTCTGGTGCCCGCGCGTGGAGGATGCCGATCCGGTCGCCGGCCGCGCACGTGCCGCCGCGCGCACGCGCCGCGAGGAGGAGCATCGCCGGCTTCTCTACGTCGCGATGACGCGAGCCGAGGACCGGCTCTATGTCTGCGGCTGGCGGACCTCCGACCGCAAGAGCAGTGGCACCTGGTACGACCTGATCGCTGCCGCGTTCGAGGCGCTGAACGCCGAGAAGATCCCGGAGCCGCCGGCACGCCGGCATGTGAGCCGGCAGGAGGCGCCGGTCGAGGTGCCGAAGGAGACGGCCGGCGCGGTCCCGGTCGCCGCCCTTCCCGCCTGGGCCCATGTCGACGCCAAGGCCGAGCCGAAGCCGCCGCGCCCGCTGGCGCCGAGTCGGCCCGAGGATCCTGAGCCGCCGGTGCGCTCGCCGCTGATCGCCGAGGATGGGCTCCGCTTCCGCCGCGGCCGGCTGGTCCACCGCCTGCTGCAATCGCTTCCCGACCTTCCGGCCGAAGCGCGGGCCGGCGCGGCCCGGCGGTGGCTCGCGCGGCCGGGCCAGGGGGTCACGCCGGATCAGGCTGAGGCCTTGCTCACGGAGACGCTGGCGATCCTCGACGACCCGGCGCTCAGAGCCCTCTTCGGCCCCGGGAGCCGCGCCGAGGTCCCGGTCACCGGCATCGTCGGAGCCCATGTGGTCTCCGGCCAGGTCGACCGGCTGGTGGCTCTGCCCGACCGGATCGTGGTCATCGACTACAAGACCAACCGCCCGCCGCCGACGGCGCCGGAGCGCGTGGCCCCGCTCTACCTCCGCCAGATGGCGGCCTATCGGGCGGTCCTCGGGAAGGTCTATCCCGGCCTGCCGGTCGAGTGCCGGCTGCTCTGGACCGACGGCCCCCGCCAGATGGCGCTCCCGGACACGCTCCTGGACCGCTTTGCGCCGGTCTAAGGCTTTGCAAACACGGAGAAATCAGGGGGCCTTGCGCTCCCCCGCCCCCTCCTCTATAAGCCCCCGCTTCAAGCTGGAGCCGATCCGATGAAAGCCGACATCCATCCGCAGTACCACACCATCAAGGTCATCATGACCGATGGCACCGAGTTCGAGACCCGCTCGACCTGGGGCAAGGAAGGCGAGGTGATGCGGCTCGAGATCGATCCGAAGTCGCACCCGGCGTGGACCGGCGTGCACCGCATGATCGACTCCGGCGGCCAGGTCGCGAAGTTCAACAAGCGCTTCGCCAACCTCGGCATCGGCGGCAAGAAGTAAGCTCGGCCGTGCCGCGTGGTCGTGAAAAGGGCCCCTTCCGGGGCCCTTCGCTTTTCTAGTTCAGCATCCGGTCGAGCCGGTCGACGCGCTCGTAGAGCGCGCGGCTGCGATCGAGCAGCCCCTCCATGCCGGAGGGCAGCCAGTCGCCGAGGTCGTCGGCATCATTGAGGCAGACGTCGTGGCCGGCGAGCCGGCGTTCCGGGCGGCGGGCGTCCTCGTCGAGGATTTCGCCCTCGATCACCGCGCGGCGGAGCAGGAGCCACGCCATCACCTGGGTCAGGCGCGAGGTCACGCGGAATGCCTCGCGCGTGAGCTTCAGTCTCTCCACGGGCGGCATGCGGAAGGCGTCGGACTGCCGGAAACGCAGGTAGTTCCGCGCCTCGACCAGCAGCGACATCGCCTCGTCGTAAGTCCGGGTGATGACCACGGTGGACATGGCTAGAGCATGGGGCGGCCGGGGGCCGGACGCCAAGAACTAATTTGTGCTCACGCCCGCTCGCGGAGCGTGCTGAAGGTCAGGTCGGGCCATTCCTTGATCATGTAGTTGAGCTCCCAGTCGTTCCGCGCCAGGAACACGGGCGCGTCGTCGCGATCCTCGGCGACGACCCCGCGGTTCTGCTCGATGAAGCGCTTCACCACCGCCGGATCGGCGCTCGAGATCCAGCGCGCGGTCGTGTAGGGCGCCTCCTCGAAACCGATCGGAACGCCGTACTCGCCATTGACCCTGGAGCTCAGCACGTCGAGCTGCAGGCGCCCGACGACGCCGACGATCCATTGCGAACCGATGACCGGGCGGAACACCTGGGTCACGCCTTCCTCGGCCAGGTCCTCGAGCGCCTTCCGCATCTGCTTGGCGCGGATCGGATCCTCGAGGCGCACGCGCATCAGGATCTCGGGCGCGAAGTTCGGGATGCCGGTGAAGCGGATGCCCTCGCCCTCGGTCAGCGTGTCGCCGACGCGGAGCGTGCCGTGGTTGGGGATGCCGATGATGTCGCCGGGGAAGGCCTCCTCGGCCAGCTCGCGCTCCTGGGCGAAGAAGAAGATCGGGTTCTGCACCGCGATCATCTTGCCGGTACGCGACTGCTTCAGCTTCATGCCGCGCCGGAAGCGGCCCGAGACCAGGCGAAGGAACGCGACGCGATCGCGATGCTGCGGGTCCATGTTCGCCTGGACCTTGAAGACGAAGCCGGTGACGGCGGTCTCGGACGGATCGACGGGGCGCGGCTCGGCCGGCTGCGGGCGCGGCGGCGGTGCGATCTCTCCCAGCATCCGGATCAGGGTCTCGACCGCGTAGTCCTGCAGCGCGCTGCCGAAGATCACCGGCGTCATGTGGCCGGCGCGATACGAGTCGACGTCGAGTGCCGGATAGGCGGACGAGGCCAGCTCCGCGGACTCGCGGAAATCCTTGAGCACCTGCGGCGCCACGCGCTTGTCGAGCTCCGGATCGTCCAGGCCCTTCACGTCGATCGACGTGTCGCAGGGCGCGCCCCTGCCCTTGCTGGTCGTCAGGAACTTGCCGGCGAGCAGGTCGTAACAGCCGTGGAAGTCGGTGCCCATGCCGACCGGCCAGTTGACCGGCGTCACGTCGAGCGCGAGCCCGCTCGCGACCTCGTCCATCAGGTCGAAAGGATTGTGGCCTTCGCGGTCGACCTTGTTGACGAAGGTGATGATCGGGATGTCGCGCAGCCGGCAGACCTCGAACAGCTTGCGGGTCTGGCTCTCTATCCCCTTGGCGGCGTCGATGACCATGATCGCCGAGTCGACCGCGGTCAGCGTGCGATAGGTGTCCTCGCCGAAGTCCTGGTGGCCCGGCGTGTCGAGCAGGTTGAAGGTCACGCCGTCGAACTCGAAGGTCATGACCGAGCTCGACACCGAGATGCCGCGGTTGCGCTCGATCTCCATCCAGTCCGACCGCGTGCGGCGGCGCTCGCCGCGCGCCTTCACCTGGCCGGCGGCGCGGACGGCGCCGCCGAAGAGCAGCAGCTTCTCGGTCAGCGTGGTCTTGCCGGCGTCGGGGTGCGAGATGATCGCGAAGGTCCGCCGGGCCGAACGTGCGTCGGCGGTCTGCAAGTCTGAGGGCAAAGGACAGGTTCCGTCTGAAAGCGCCGCTTATATAGGGCGCCTAGGCAGGCTTCGCCAGCATCGCCAGCGCCGAGCGCATCGGCTCGGGGATCGGGGTCGGGCGCCGCCCGGCCCGGTCGACGAAGACATGGACGAAGTGGCCGGAAGCCGCGGGCGCGTCGTCGCCGGCCCGGAACAGGCCGACCTCGTAGCGGACGCTGGAGGAGCCGAGCCTGGCGACGCGCAGGCCCGCGTCGATACGATCGGGAAATGAGAGAGGCTTGAAGTAGCGGCACTGGCTCTCGACGCAGAGGCCGATCACCGGCCCGTGCTCGATGTCGAGCTTCCCGGCCTCGATCAGGTACGCGTTGATGACCGTGTCGAAATACGAGTAGTAGACGACGTTGTTGACGTGCCCGTAGACGTCGTTGTCCATCCAGCGGGTCGGGATCTGGAGCCAGTGGCCGTAGTCCTTCCGCGTCGCTTCAGCTTCCGCCATCACTGGTCCTTGAGGAATCCGTAGAGCGCGTCGACGGTGGCGTCGGGCGCTTCAAGCATCATCATGTGGCCGGAGGCCGGGATCGTGACGATCTCGGATCCTGCGATCGCCGCCGCCATCTCGCCGGTCGTGCGCGCCGGCACCATGCGGTCCTCGGCCCCCGCGAAGACCAGGGCCGGGCATCGCACGGCATCGGCTGAGTTGGGCCCCGCCTTCCAGTCCGTGCACGCCTGCAGGTCGGAGGCGAGCGAGGGGCCGACGCCTTTCTGGATCAGGCGGCGCGCCGCGCCCGTGAGCCAGAGGCCCGGCGTCGGATGGCCTCCCATCTGCGCCGTGCGGCCGAGGCCCCAGAAGGTCATCAGCTCCGGCGCCAGCATGGTGCCGGCCTTCGCCGAGTCGAGCAGCGCCTGGTGCACCGGCATCGCCAGCGAGGCGCCGAGCAACGCGATCTTCGCGACCTTGTCGGGCGACAGCGCCGCCGTCGTCAACGCGACCGCGGCGCCCATGCTGTGGCCGACCAGGGCCGCCTTGTCGAAGCCCGATGCCGTCACGACCTTCGCGACCCAGTCGGCCATCGCCTCGATCGTGGTCAGCGCCTCGCCTTCCGAGCGCCCATGGCCCGGCATGTCGACGGCCAGCACCGAGAAGCCGTGATAGGCCAGGAACCGCGCCTGCAGCACCCACACGGTGTGATCCATGCCGGCGCCATGCAGCAGCACGACCAGGGGCCGGTCCGGGGTCAGCGGCTTTCCGCCGGTGCCGGCGAAGACGCGGCGTCCGTCGACGGTCAGATCCATCAGCTTCTCTGTGAGGCCTTCAGCGCCTGATCGAGATCTTCGAGGATGTCGTCCGGATCCTCGAGCCCGATCGAGAGCCGGATCAGGTCCTCGCCGACACCGGCGGCATCGAGCTCTTCGGTGCTCATCTGCTGGTGCGTGGTGGACGCCGGATGGATCACCAGCGACTTGGCGTCGCCGACATTGGCGAGATGCGAGAAGAGCTTCACGCGCTCGATGAAGGCACGCCCCTTCGCGCGTCCGCCCTTGATGCCGAAGGCGATCATCGAGCCCGCGCCCTTCGGCAGCAGCTTCTTCGCGAGGTCGTGGTCGGGATGCGTCTCGAGGCCCGGATAGAGGACCCAGGCGACCGCCGCGTGGGTCTGGAGGAATCGCGCGACCTTGAACGCGGTCTCGACGTGGCGGGCCATGCGCAGCGGCAGGGTCTCGACCCCCTGCAGGATGTGGAAGGCGTTGGTCGGGCTCATCGCCGCGCCGAAGTCGCGCAGCCCCTCGGCGCGCGCGCGCATCAGGAAGGCCTCGGGCCCGAACTCCTCGGCGAAATCGAGGCCGTGATAGCCGGCATAGGGCTCGGTCAGCGTCGGGAACTTGCCGCCTTCCCAGTCGAAGCGCCCGGAGTCGACGAGCGCGCCGCCGATCGCGATGCCATGGCCGCCGAGCCATTTCGTCGCGGAGTGCATCACGATGTCGGCGCCGTGCTCGAACGGCCGGCAGAGGAAGGGCGTGGCGAAGGTCGCATCCAGCATCAGCGGCAATCCCGCCGCGTGCGCGATGTCGGCGATCTTCGGGATGTCGAGCACCTCGAGGCGCGGGTTGCCCAGAACCTCGCCATACACGAGCCGCGTCTCCGGCCGGATCGCGCGCCTGAATTCGTCGTGGTCGCGCGGATCGACCAGGGTCGCGGTGATGCCGAAGCGCGGCAGCGTGTGCACGAACATGTTGTGCGATCCGCCGTAGATCGAGCGGGAGGCGACGATGTGGCCGCCCGCCCCCATCAGCGTCACGATCGCCAGATGCAGCGCCGCCTGGCCCGAGGCGAGGCAGACGGCACCCACCCCGCCTTCGAGTGCCGCGATCCGCTCCTCCAGCGTCGCCACCGTCGGGTTCGAGATGCGCGAGTAGATGTGCCCGGCGCGCTCCAGGTTGAACAGCGAGGCGGCATGATCGACGTCGCGGAAGACGTAGGAGGTCGTCTGGTAGATCGGCTGGGCGCGGGCACCAGTCGCCGGATCCGGCTTCTGGCCGGCATGGAGCGAGAGCGTATCGAAGCGCGGGAGCTTGGGCTCGGCCATGGGCACCAACGCTACACGAGGCGGCTTCACGAACGCCAGCCCCGCCGCCCGGATCTAAGTAAAGCGAACCTCGGCAAGGATCATGTCGACCGAGGTCCCGTCGCCCGAGATCGGGAAATAGCCGGCCTCGAAGCTCCGGTGATCCTTCTTCGGCCGCCAGAACACGCTCCCGCGGGTGAAGCGGGGGCGGCGCTCCGACACCACCGTGCCCAGAACCGAGTCCACGTACCGGAGCGTGACCGGGCAGGCATATTCGGTCCGGATCGTCGTGCCGGTGACGTTCCGATCGTTCATGTCGGTGATCGTCGTGCCGACCAGCCGGTAGCGGAAGTCGCGGCCGCTCTCGATCACGTCGAGCAGGAACAGCGACGCCAGATGCGTCTTGAGCTCGAGCGGATCGATGTCGCCCCGGAGCGGCATCGATCGTTCCCCGCGCTTGTCGGCCCAATAACCGGCGAGAGCCCGGATCGAGCGGTGGTTCGGGCTGTCCAGGAAGGCGAAAGGCGCCGGGCGCAGCAGATGTGCGGACGAGATCATGGAGGTCAGAGGAAGCACATCTTGCAGAGCAGCACGTCTACGGCGGTGCCGTCCGTCGAGAGGGGGAAGTAGCCGCCTTCGAAGCGACGGAAATCGCGCTCGGGCCGCCAGAGCATCTGGCCCGTCGCGAAGACGGGGCTGATCTCCGAGATGGCCGGAGCAAAGGTGCGAAGGATCTTGTCCAAGGCTTCCGGCTGGGATGCGTAGAGATCGCTGAAACGAGATCCGGTCGCGTCGCGCCCGCTGATCTCGACGATCCGGGTGCCGATGAGGCGGTAGCGGTAGTCCAGGCCCTCGTCGAGCACGTCGAGCATGAATAGCGTTCCCAGATGCGCCCTGATCTCGATCGGATCGATGTCGCATCTGCCCGGCGCGCGTCGCTCGCCACGCTTGGCCGCCCAATACTTGTGCAGGTCATGCATCGCGGCGCTCGCGGGCCGGTCCAGGATCGTCAGATCACGCAAAGACCATGCTTCTTCGGCAAAAGGTTGCGTAAAGGTGATAGCGCGCCACTTTCCTATAAGAAAGCATTTTCCGTTCCTGCACAGGGTCCCCGCTCCGGCTGTCAAGCCTCCGTTGGTCGGCCGCTCCGGACCCCGCCGCCGTGCTCGGCAACTTGACCCCTGGATGCCGGCCCTCTAAATTTTTCACGTCGGAGCAAGGATTTACCCCTGACCAGGGAGAAAGAATCCACATCCGGCAAGGGCAGGAGGCGTCGGGGCATGGACGGAAGCCATCGCACCACCATGAGCACCCCCGTGATCGGCAAAAGCCGGGCGCGGGCACGTCTTGCCGGCTGCGACACCTTTCCCAAGGTGCTGATCGCCAACGCCCGCGACTTCGCCGACCGTCCGGCGAGCCGCGAGAAGGACCTCGGCATCTGGCAGACCTGGACCTGGAGCCAGGTGCTGGACGAGACCCGTCGCCTCGCCGCCGGACTGTGGGCGCTCGGCGCGAAGCGCGGCGACAAGATCGCGATCGTCGGCGACAACCGTCCTCGCCTCTACTGGACCATGTGCGCGGCACAGGCGATCGGCTGCACGCCGGTGCCGGTCTACCAGGACGCCGTCGCCGCCGAGATGGGCTTCGTCATCGACAATGCCGGCGCCCGCTTCGCCATCGCCGAGGACCAGGAGCAGGTCGACAAGCTCCTCCAGATCAAGGACGCGCATCCGGGCCTCGAGACCATCGTCTTCGAGGACGGCCGCGGCATGCGCCACTACACGCAGCCCTTCCTGCTCTCCTTCGACAAGGTGCAGGAGATGGGAAGCGGCCTGCTCGCGAAGGACCCGGGCTTCTTCGAGCGCGAGGTCGCCTCGGGCAAGGGCGGCGACGTCGCGGTGATGCTCTACACCTCCGGCACCACCGGCCAGCCCAAGGGCGTGGTGCTCTCGCACGCCAACGTGCTGGTGACCGCGCTCAATTCGATCGAGCTCGAGAATCTCACCGAGAACGAGGAAGTGCTGGCCTATCTGCCGATGGCCTGGGTCGGCGACCACATCTTCTCCCTCGGACAGGCCTATGTCGCCGGATTCTGCGTCGGCTGCCCGGAGTCGGGCGCGACCGTGATGACCGATCTCCGCGAGCTGGGCCCGACCTATTTCTTCGCGCCGCCCCGCATCTGGGAAAACATCCTGACCACCGTGATGATCCGGATGGAGGACGCGGGCTGGATCAAGCGCCGGCTGTTCAAGACATTCATGGATCATGCGCGCCGCGTCGGACCGGCGCTGCTCGACGGCAAGCCCGTCGGTCTCCTCGACCGCCTGCTCTACCGTCTCGGCGACCTGCTGGTCTACGCGCCGCTCCGCAACACGCTGGGCTTCTCGCGCATCCGCCTCGCCTACACCGCCGGCGAGGCGATCGGGCCCGACATCTTCGACTTCTACCGCTCGCTCGGCGTCAACGTGAAGCAGCTCTACGGCATGACCGAGGCGGCGGTGTTCATCTGCATCCAGCCCGACGGCGAGGTCAGGCCCGACACGGTCGGCCCGCCGGCGCCGGAGGTCGAGGTCAAGATCGCGGAGTCCGGCGAGGTTCTGTTCAAGAGCCCCGGCGTGTTCCTGACCTACTACAAGAACGACAAGGCGACGGCCGAGACCAAGACCGACGACGGCTGGGTCAAGACCGGCGACGCCGGCTTCTTCGATTCCGACGGCCACCTCCGCATCATCGACCGTGCCAAGGACGTGGGAAAGCTCGCCGACGGCAGCCTGTTCGCGCCGAAATACATCGAGAACAAGCTCAAATTCTTCCCCTACATCAAGGAAGCGGTCGCCTTCGGCGCCGGGCGCGACCATGTCGCCGTCTTCGTCAACATCGACCTCGCCGCGGTCGGCAACTGGGCCGAACGCAAGGGCATCGTCTATGGCGGCTACACCGAGCTCGCCGCGCATCCGGAAGTCTACAAGCTGATCCAGGACTGCATCGAGCAGGTCAACCGCGACCTCGCGACCGAGACCACGCTGGTGGGCTCGCAGATCAGGCGATTCCTGGTGCTGCACAAGGAGCTCGATGCCGACGACGGCGAGTTGACCCGGACGCGCAAGGTGCGGCGCGGCTTCGTCCAGGACCGCTACGAGCCGCTGGTCACCGCCCTCTTCTCGGATGCCAAGCGCGCCAACATCGAGACCGAGGTCGTGTTCGAGGACGGGCGCAAGGGCCGCATCCAGGCCGACCTCGCGATCGCCGAGGCCGAGCGCTACCCGCTGACCCAGCTCAAGAAGGCGAGCTGATGACCGGAGCGCGCAGAATCGGCGATACGCTGCTGAAGGTCGAGAACATCAGCCTCTCCTTCGGCGGCGTGCGCGCTCTCAGCGACGTCAGCTTCGACATCAGGGCGCACGAGATCCGCGCCATCATCGGCCCGAACGGCGCCGGCAAGAGCTCGATGCTGAACGTGATCAACGGCTTCTACCACCCGCAGCAGGGCACGATCACCTTCAAGGACATCGCCCGCTCCGACATCGGGCCCTACGACGCGGCCAGCCGCGGCATCGCCCGCACCTTCCAGAACATCGCGCTGTTCCGGGGCATGTCGACGCTCGACAACATCATGACCGGCCGCCTGCTGAAGATGAAAAAGAACCTGTTCTGGCAGGCGCTCTATTTCGGACCGGCAAGGCGCGAGGAGATGGAGCACCGCGCCGTGGTCGAGCGGATCATCGACTTCCTCGAGATCCAGTCGATCCGCAAGGTGCCGGTCGGCCGGCTCCCCTACGGCCTGCAGAAGCGGGTCGAGCTCGGTCGAGCCCTGGCGATGGAGCCGGACCTGCTCCTGCTCGACGAGCCGATGGCCGGCATGAACGTCGAGGAGAAGGAGGACATGTGCCGCTTCATCCTCGACGTCAACGACGAGTTCGGCACCACGATCGCGCTCATCGAGCATGACATGGGCGTGGTGATGGACATCTCAGACCGCGTCGTCGTGCTCGACTACGGCCGCAAGATCGCCGACGGCACGCCCGACGAGGTCCGCGGCAACCAGGCGGTCATCGACGCCTATCTGGGAGTGTCGCACTGATGGGCTTCTTCTTCGAGGTCCTGTTCGGCGGCTTCCTCGCAGGCGTGCTCTACGCGCTGGTGGCGCTCGGCTTCGTGCTGATCTTCAAGGCATCGGGCGTCTTCAACTTCGCCCAGGGCGCGATGGTGCTGTTCGCGGCCTTGAGCCTCGTCCGCCTGATGGAGTGGATGCCGATCCCGGTCGCGCTGCTCGCATCGGTCGCGATCATGATCGCCTTCGCCTTCGTCGTCGAAAGGCTGGTGCTGCGCCCGCTGGTGAACCAGGAAGGCATCATCCTGTTCATGGCGACGATCGGCGTCTCCTACTTCCTCGACGGCTTCGCCCAGACGGTCTGGGGAAGCGACGTCTACAAACTCGACGTCGGGCTGCCGAACGAGCCGGTGATCATCCTCGAGTCCGTGTTCGACGGCGGCATCCTGGTGAACCAGTTCGACCTCGTCGCCGCGGTGATCGCCGGCGTCCTGGTGACCGTGCTCGCGATCTTCTTCCAGAAGACACGGATCGGACGCGCGCTCCGCGCCGTCGCCGACGACCATCAGGCGGCGCAGTCGGTCGGCATCCCGCTCCGCGACATCTGGGTCATCGTCTGGGCGACCTCCGGCATCGTCGCCCTGGTCGCGGGCGTCGTGTGGGGTTCGGCGCTGGGCGTTCAGTTCTCCATCGGCCTGGTCGCGCTCAAGGCGCTGCCGGTGCTGATATTGGGCGGCTTCACCTCGGTTCCCGGCGCCATCGTCGGCGGCCTGATCATCGGCGCCGGCGAGAAGCTGGCCGAAGTCTTCATCGGCCCCGCCTTCGGCGGCGGCATCGAGATCTGGTTCGGCTACATGCTGGCGCTGCTGTTCCTGCTGGTCCGCCCGCAGGGGCTGTTCGGCGAACGCATCATCGAGCGGGTGTAGAGAAATGCTCTACCGCGAAGCCGGCCAGTTCAAGACCAGCTACGGTGAGGATCAGGCGATCTTCCCGATCCGCCAGGACCGCTGGGGGATTCTGTTGATCCTGGCGATCGCGTTCGTCGCGATCCCCCTGTTCGCGAGCAGCTACTTCGTCACCTCGATCATGATCCCCTTCCTGATCTACGCGCTGGCGGCGATCGGGCTCAACCTGCTGACGGGGTACTGCGGACAGGTATCGCTGGGCACCGGCGGCTTCATGGCGGTCGGCGCCTATGCCGCCTACAACTTCGCGATCCGCGTGCCGGAGCTGAACCTCATCCTGGTCTTCATCCTAGCCGGCGCCTCGGCGGCGGTGGTCGGCATGGTGTTCGGCGTGCCATCGCTGCGCATCAAGGGGTTCTACCTCGCGGTGGCGACGCTCGCGGCCCAGTTCTTCCTCGACTGGGCCTTCATCCGCATCAAGTGGTTCACCAACTACACGCCGTCCGGCTCGGTCGCCGCCCCGCCGCTGGACATCTTCGGCTTCGCGATCAACACGCCGATGCGGCGCTACTACCTGATACTCGCGATCGTCTCGATCATGGCGCTCGCCGCCAAGAACCTGGTGCGCGGGCGGGTCGGGCGGTCGTGGATGGCGATCCGCGACATGGACATCGCCGCCGAGATCATCGGCATCCGGCCGCTCCGCGCCAAGCTCTCCGCCTTCGGCGTCTCCTCGTTCTTCATCGGCGTCGCCGGCGCGCTCTGGGCTTTCCTGCATCTCGGTGCCTGGGAGCCGCTCGCCTTCGACATCCAACGCTCCTTTCTGCTGCTGTTCATGGTGATCATCGGGGGCTTGGGCTCGATCCTCGGCTGCTTCCTCGGTGCCGGCTTCATCCTGATGGTGCCCCTCGCGCTGAACCAGATTCCGGCCGCGCTCGGCATCCCGCTGTCGACGGCGCTGGTCTCCCACATCGAGTTCATGATCTTCGGCGCCATGATCGTCTTTTTCCTGATCGTCGAGCCGCATGGGCTGGCTCGGCTGTGGGCACTGGGCAAGGAGAAGCTCAGGCTCTGGCCCTTCCCGCACTGACCGGGGGTGATATGCTTTGGTCATCGGGGGCTTCGGCACGTCGTCAACGCCTAGAATCAACGCCACCGCAAAAGGGAGAGGAAACATGAGGAAGCATTGGAGGATCGCGGCGCTCGGAGCCTTCGGCGCCGCGGCGTTCGCATTGGCCGGCGCCACCGAGGCGCTCGCCCAGGGCGATCAGTTCGTTCCCCGCCTGGTCTACCGCACCGGCGCCTATGCTCCGAACGGCGTTCCGTTCGCGAACGGATACGCCGACTACCTCACCCTCCTGAACGAGCGCGACGGCGGCGTGAACGGCGTGAAGCTCGTCGTCGAGGAGTGCGAGACCGGCTACGACACCGCGCGCGGCGTCGAGTGCTACGACCGTCTCAAGGGCAAGGGCTCAGCCGTCGTCGACCCGCTGTCGACCGGCATCACCTTCGCCCTGACCGAGAAGGCGCCCGGCGACAAGATCCCGCTGATCACGATGGGCTACGGCCGCTCGGAATCGCAGGACGGCTCGGTCTTCGGCTGGAACTTCCCGCTGCTCGGCACCTACTGGTCGGCCGCCGACATCATGGTCAACTACATCGCTCAGAAGGAAGGCGGCTACGCCAAGCTCAAGGGCAAGAAGATCACGCTGGTCTTCCACGACTCGCCCTTCGGCAAGGAACCGATCCCGCTGCTGGAAGAGCTCGCGAAGAAGCACGGCTTCGTCTATGCCGGCCTTCCGGTCGCCGCGCCCGGCGTCGAGCAGAAGGCGACATGGCTGCAGGTCCGCCAGAGCCGGCCCGACTGGGTCCTGCTCTGGGGCTGGGGCGTGATGAACTCGACCTCCATTAAGGAGGCCGCCGCGGTCAACTACCCGCGCAACAAGATGATCGGCGTGTGGTGGTCGGGCGCCGAGCCCGACGTCATCCCGGGCGGCGACGGCGCCAAGGGCTACATGGCGCTCAACCTGCACGCGGTCGGCGACCAGTTCGCCGTGCATCGCGACGTCTACAAGAACGTCTATGACAAGAACAAGGGCGCGGCGAAGAAGGAAGAGGTCGGCCAGGTCCTCTACAACCGCGGCCTGGTCAACGGCTTCCTCGCCGTCGAGGCGATGCGGACGGCACAGGCCAAGTTCGGCAACAAGCCGATGACGGGCGAGCAGATGCGCTGGGGCCTCGAGCATCTCGACCTGACCGCCGCGCGGATCAAGGAAGCCGGCTTCGAAGGCCTCGTCTACCCGATGAAGCTCTCCTGCACGGACCACATGGGAAGCGCCCGCGCGCGCGTCCAGCAGTGGGACGGCGCCAAGTGGAACTTCGTCTCCGACTGGATCGAGGCCGACCGCAAGATCCTCGACCCGATGGTCGCGGTCGCCGCCAAGAAGTACGCGGACGAGAAGAAGATCACCGCCCGCGATTGCTCGAAGGAGATGTAGTCGTCCGATGACGTCGCACGCCGCCGCCCTGCTCGACGTCAACAACATCGAGGTGATCTACAATCATGTGATCCTCGTGCTGAAGGGCGTGTCGCTGAAGGTTCCCGAGGGGGGCATCGTCGCCCTCCTCGGGGCCAACGGCGCCGGCAAGACGACGACCTTGAAGGCGATCTCGAACCTGCTCCGCGCCGAGCGCGGCGAGGTCACCAAGGGCGGCATCGAGTACAAGGGCGAGCGCGTCGACAGCCTCACCCCGAACGACCTGGTGAAGCGCGGCGTGGTCCAGGTCATGGAAGGCCGCCACTGCTTCGGCCATCTCACGGTCGAGGAGAACCTGCTCACCGGCGCCTATACGCGTACCGACGGGCGCGCGGCGATCGAGTCGGACATGGAAATGGTCTACGGCTATTTCCCGCGCCTCAGGGAGCGACGGCGATCCCTCGCCGGCTACACCTCCGGCGGCGAGCAGCAGATGGTCGCGATCGGTCGCGCGCTGATGGCGAAGCCGACCACGATCCTGCTCGACGAGCCCTCGATGGGCTTGGCGCCCCAGCTCGTCGAGGAGATCTTCGAGATCGTCCGCAAGCTCAACGAGGAGCGGCGCGTGACCTTTCTGCTGGCCGAGCAGAACACCAACGTGGCGCTCCGCTACGCCCATCACGGCTACATCCTCGAGAACGGCCGCGTCGTCATGGAAGGCTCCGCCCAGGCGCTGCGCGACAACGAGGACGTGAAGGAATTCTACCTCGGGCTCTCGGCCACCGGCCGCAAGAGCTACCGCGAGGTCAAGCACTACAAGCGCCGCAAACGCTGGCTGGCCTGAGCACGAGATGACCGAGCACTACGACGATCTCGAGACACGCACGCCCGAGGCGCGTGAGCGTGCCCACTTCGCCGTGCTGCCGTCGCTGGTCCGTCATGCCAAGGAACGGGCCCCGGGGTTCAGGGAACTGCTCGCCACGGTCGATCCTGATGCGGTGACCAGCCGAAAGGCGCTGTCGGCGTTGCCGGTCCTGAGGAAGGGCGACCTGATCGAACGCCAGAAGGCGTCGCTTCCGTTCGGCGGCTTCACCGCGACCGCGACCGGCGACCTGCTCCGCGTGTTCGCCTCGCCGGGACCGATCTACGATCCTGAAGGCAGACGCTCCGACTACTGGCGCCTCGCCCGAGCCCTCTGGGCCGCCGGCTTGCGCAAAGGCGAACTGGTCCACAACTGCTTCGCCTATCACATGACCCCCGCCGGCGCGATGCTGGAAACCGCGGCGCATGCGGTCGGATGCCCGGTGTTCCCCGGCGGCGTCGGCAACACCGAGCTGCAGGTCAAGGCGATGCAGGATCTCAGGCCCGCCTGCTACACCGGCACGCCGTCGTTCCTGAAGATCATCCTCGACAAGGCGAAGGAGATGGGCGTCGAGATCGACTCCCTGAAACGCTGCGTCGTCTCCGGCGAGTACCTGCCGCCCTCGCTTCGCGCCGAGCTCGAAGGCCGCGGCATGCGCGTCGTCAACGTCTATGCCTCCGCCGATCTCGGCCTGATCGCCTACGAGTCGAAGGCGAAGGAAGGGATGATCGTCGAGGAGAAGATCCTGGTGGAGATCGTCCGCCCCGGCACCGGCGATCCGGTGCCCGAGGGCGAGGTCGGCGAGGTCGTGGTGACCACCTTCAACGACGACTACCCGCTGATCCGTTTCGGCACCGGCGATCTCTCGGCCGTGCTGCCGGGGAAGAGTCCCTGCGGGCGCACCAACATGCGGATCAAGGGCTGGATGGGCCGCGCCGACCAGACCACCAAGGTCAAGGGCATGTTCGTCCACCCGGCCCAGATCGCCGACGTCCTGAAGCGGCACAAGGAAATCACGAAGGCCCGCCTGGTCGTCGACCGCAAGGACCAGAACGACGTCATGACGCTCAAATGCGAGGCATCGGGCGACGCGGCGCTGGCAGCCCGGATCGGCGAGTCCATCCAGGCCGTCTGCAAGCTCCATGGCGCGGTCGAGCTGGTGGCGCCGGGCAGCCTGCCGAACGACGGCAAGGTCATCGACGACGTCCGCAAGAACGACTGAAGCCCGGCCTCCCGTCCGACATCGTCCCGTCGCAATCTCCTTCCACTCTGCCTGACAGCGGACGAGCGGAACGCCCCGACCGCCCCGCCGTTAAGGACCGAGGCACGGAGCAAGGCATGCGCTGGGAAGACCTTCGACGCAGCGACAATATCGAGGACCGCCGCGGCGGCGGCTTCGGGGGCGGATTCGGCGGTGGCGGGATCCGCATCGGCGGCGGCCGCGGCCTCGGCATCGGCGGCGTCATCGTCGTCCTGATCGCCAGCGCCATCTTCGGCTTCGACCCGCGCATCCTGCTCGACGCCGGCATGCCGGTCCCGATGGAGCAGACGCAGCAGCAGCGCTCGGCGCCGGCCGCCGGCGAGGACCGCGCGCGCGACTTCGTCGCCGCGGTTCTCGGCGACACCGAGCAGACCTGGGGCGAGGTCTTCCGCAAGAACGGGCAGACCTATCGCGAGCCCCGTCTCGTCCTTTTCTCGGGCGCGGTCGAGTCCGCCTGCGGCTTCGCGCAGTCGGCGGTCGGCCCGTTCTATTGCCCGGGTGACCGGCGGGTCTACCTGGACCTCGGCTTCTTCCGGGAGCTGCAGCAGCGCTTCCGCGCACCCGGCGACTTCGCCCAGGCCTATGTGATCGCGCACGAGGTCGGCCATCACGTGCAGACGCTGCTCGGTACTTCCGATCGCGTCAGGGCCGCCCAGCAGCGCGCCTCGCGCACCGAGGCGAACGCGATCCAGGTCCGCATGGAACTGCAGGCCGACTGCTATTCCGGCATCTGGGCGCATCACGCCGACCGCTTCCGCAAGGTGCTGGAGGAGGGCGATATCGACGAGGCGCTGAACGCCGCCAGCGCCATCGGCGACGACCGTCTCCAGCGCCAGGCGCAGGGCCGCGTCGTGCCTGACGCCTTCACCCACGGCAGTTCGGCCCAGCGCGTGCGCTGGTTCAAGCGCGGCTTCGAATCCGGCGACCTGAAGGCCTGCGATACGTTCGGCGCCGGCGCCCTCTAGGCAAGGCGCCGCGCAGGAGCCACCAGCTCGCCGTCGAACAGCCGCGGGTTGCCCTCGAGAGCGACGCTGGCCATCCCGACTTCCGGGTTCCACATGCAGAAATGGCGGCGCGACGGTTTCGGGTGATAGCCGGCGGCCCTCATTTCATGCTCGGCCTTGGCAAGCGTTCTAAACGCCTTTGAGGCTGGCGTGCTGGATGGCGCCGCGCCGATGCGTTCGATCGCCTCATTCGTCGCGGCGAGAATCTCGTCCGGCGCATTCTCGACCAGCCGGACGCCCGCCTGGACCAGCTGCTTGGAATCGACGAGGCCGCTGAGATTCGCGTTGAGGAGGTCGGGAACGGACATCTCCCTTCCGTCACGCGCCGAGACGTAGCGCCTGGGGAGAAACATGTCGCCCCCCTCCGTCACCCAATGGTCGCTGTAGTACGTGTTGACGCACAGGCGGTAGGAGTCGAAGCCGCGGGCGAAGTCGGTCGGCCCGGAAAGGCTGTGGATGAAGAGATCGCACCGGCTCAAGACGGCCACGTCGACGAACGGGTCGTAGCTCTCGGCGAAGGGGGCATCGAGGAAGCGCTCATGCGCGAAGCCGCTTCGCTTCATCTTCGCGTCGCCGATCCGGACGACGAAGAATCCCTTCTCGATCAGACCGGCGATGGCGAGGGTGTAGTTGGCGACATCGGCATTGCGAAAATCGTTGAAGGCATCCGAGCCCGCGCCGGGGCGCCGACTCCAGTAGCCGCCGTCGCGCACATGCAGAACCGCCACCCGATCGTCCGTCCCGACGCCGCATTTCCTCATGAAGACGTCTCGGCGCTCGGTCTCCTCCGGCGTGAGACCGAACCTTGCTCCTTTGCCGCCAGAGTTGAGGTGGGCGTGGTAGCTCTCCCTCAAGGTCTCGCCATGGCCGCCGAGGAGGAATGTATACGCACCGACCTTGTACGCGAGCCCGCGGGTCAGTCGCGCATGCGCGACCTTCAGATTCCACTCGGCCATCCCGTCCTCGACGACGAACATGGTGATGCCGCGAAGAACGACCTCGAGCATGCTGGGGTTGGGAACCGAAGCCGGCCGGTGAGTCAGGAAGAAGATCTGATATTTCGCCGGGTCGAAAAGCGTCTTTATGGCGTGAGCATCCTGGCAGACATGGCCGATGTACTCGATCGCTGGCACGAGATAGACGATCGGTTCCCGGCCGTCCCTGGCCCCATCAAGCTGCGCCGTCAGGGTGCGGAGATAGGCCTCGATGGCCGATGGATCGATGCCCGAGACGTTCTCCAGGCTCGTCGACCATATGCCGAGTACCTGTGCTCCGATGTCGGTCAAACGCCAGCGAGCCTCCGCGTCGATCGCTTCGCGGTCTCGGCGAGATAATCGAGCGTGACGCGGATGCGCGGCACGCGGGCGAGATCGCGGTGCGTCACCAGCCAGAGATCTTGCTTCGGCGGCGCCTCGCTCTGCACGCGGACCAAGCCCGCATCGAGGTCGGCGAGGATGCAGGGCAGAAGCGCGATGCCGGCGCCCGACGACGCGGCGGCGCGGCGCGTCATCGCGCTGTTGGAGCGCAGCACGACGGTCGCCGATGCCGCGATCTTCCTGAGCCACGGCACCTGCGCGATCACCGTGTAGTCGACCGGCCAGTCGATCAGCAGGTGGCCCTCGAATCCGGCCGTGGGCTTGCCGCGGCGGTCGAGATAGTCGCGGCTGGCATAGAGCCCGTATCCCACCTGGCCAAGCTTGCGCCCGATCAGGTCGCCTTGCGTCGGCCGCGCCAGCCTGAGGGCGATGTCCGCCTCGCGCCGGCCGAGGTCGAGCGTGCGGATGTCGGTCTTCACCTCCACGGCGATGCCGGGGTGCTTCGCCTCGAAGTCCGGCAGGGCGGGTGCGACGAAGCCGGCGGCGATCGGCTCGGTCGTCGTGATCACGACGGTGCCGGCGAGACCCTTGTCCTCGGCCGACATCTCGAATCCCACGGCGCGCACCTCTTCCTCGATGCGTCGCGCATGCTGGATGAGCTTGGCGCCGGCCGGCGTCGGCACCAGGCCCTGGCGGCGTCGATGGAACAGCTTGCACTTGAGCGTCGCCTCGAGCCCGTCGAGGCGGCGCCCGATCGTCGCGGGGTCGACGCGCAAGGCGCGGCCGGCCGCGGACAGGCCGCCGGCATCCGCCACCGCAAGCGCGAAGCGCAGATCGTCCCAGTCCAGCCGTGCCCCCGGCGATGCGGGACCGCCTTGCGCCGCCATGGTTTCCTTCCCCCGCCGCGCTCTGCCACCCTACAGGCTGACAGTATCCAGCGAAGAGGCGGGGTATGACCAGTGTGCTGGAGAGGTTGATCGCCGGCCGCCCGGACGAGCCGGGCGTGGCCGCGGCGATCCTGCGCGGTGGCGAGGTCGCCGAGCGTCGCTTCATCGGTCAGGCCGACCTCGCCCATGGCGTGCCGATCGGGCCGGGGACGCGCTTCCATATCGTCTCTGCCTCCAAGACCTTCGTCGCCGCGTCGGTGCTGGCACTTCATGCGCGCGGCATCCTCACCCTCGACGATCCGGTCCGCCGCCACCTGCCCGAGCTGCCGGCCACCATCGACCGTCCGCGCCCGGTGACTCTCCGCCACCTGCTCTCGATGACCAGCGGGCTTCGCGACGTGCTGGAGATCATGCGGCTGCGCGGCGAATGGCGACCCTCGGCGAGCCGCGTGGAGGACCTCCTCGACCTGGCCTTCGCGCAAGTCGAGGTCAGCGCGCCGGCCGGCGCGCAATACATGTACGCGAACGTCAACTTCGTGCTGCTCGAGGAGATCCTCCGCCGTCTCGCCGGCGACGCCGACGCGCTCCGCCGCGAGGCGATCTACCGCCCGCTCGGCCTCGCCGCCACCGCCGACCGGCCGCACGAAGGCATCGTCCTCCCCGACCTCGCCTCGCCCTATGTCGCCGACGGCAAGGGCGGCTGGACGCGCGCCACCGAGCTTCTCGGCATCTCCGGCGACACGCTGACCACCAGCCTCGACGACATGGCGCGCTGGATCGTCGCGGTCGGCCGCGGTCAGGCCGGCGACCTCGATCTCCGGCCGATGGCCGAACCCGCCCGGCTCGCCGATGGTCAAACCATCCACTACGGCCTCGGACTCTGCATTCGCTCCTATCGCGGGCTTGCCGTGCTCGGCCACACCGGCAGCCAGCCCGGCTACAAGACGCACGTCGCCTATGTTCCGGCACGCGACGCCGGCGTCGTGATCCTCTCGAACCGCGAGGACACCCGCACCTCCGGTCTCGCCGCCGAGATCCTCGATGCGGCGATCGACGGCTTCCCCGCGCCGCATCCGGCACGGGTCCCGCGCAGGACGCCGTACCGTTCCGAGGATCTTCCTGGCGTCTATGTCGAGCCGGACACCGGAGAATGGATGCAGGTCTCGCTCGGTGCCGACGGCGTCCTTGCCTGTGAGACGCTCGGCGATTCCCTCTGGCTCTATGAGGCGTCGCCGCGCGTCTTCCGCGACGGCGACGACTACCGCAGCGACACGCCGACGGACGCCGTGTTCTCGTTCGATGGCGAGGCCCCGACCTGCCGTCTCCGTCGCGGCGGGAACGTCAACGACATGGTGAAGCAGCGCCTCGTCTCCTGCACGCCAGCCGAGATCGCCGCCTACGTCGGCGACTACGAAGACGCGACCATCGCCAGCCGCCACGCGGTGCGGCCCGACGGCGACGGGCTCACCATCCGCTACGGGCTCGACTACGACCGCAGCCGCGTTTTCGCCATGCAGCCTATCGCACCCGATGTCTTCCTCGTCCGTCCGGGCGCGCCGGGCGTCGCCCACAAGCACGTCTTCCGTTTCGAGAAGGACGGCGACGGCAGGGTGGTCGCGATGCAGGTCACCTTCGACCGACTGAAGGGCGTGCGGCTGGGACGGGTTGCCGCATAGGCGCGGCACCGTCTTGCGCCGCCGTCCATTCTCCCCGTTGCCGTACGGTGGTCTCTATCGGGTTCGTCGCACTCGATCAGGAGACGCGCCATGACCAGCGCCGTGATGCCGACTTACGCCAGGGCTCCCGTGACCTTCGCCAAGGGCGAGGGCTGCCGCCTGATCGACACGCAGGGCCGCCGCTATCTCGATTTCGGTGCCGGCATCGCCGTCTGCGGTCTTGGCCACGCGCACCCGAAGCTGATCGAGGCGCTGACCAAGCAGGCCAACACGCTCTGGCACACCTCAAACCTCTATCAGGTCGAGGGCCAGGAGACGGTCGCGGCCAAGCTCGCCGCGCTCAGCTTCGGCGACGTTGTCTTCTTCGCCAACTCGGGCGCCGAGGCGAACGAGTGCTCGATCAAGCTCGCCCGGCGCTACCAGGCCTCGCGGGGAAACCCCGAGAAGTGGCGGATCCTCGCCTTCGAAGGAAGCTTCCATGGCCGCACGCTGGCGACGCTTGCCGCCGCCGGCAACCCGAAGAACCTCGCCGGCTTCGGCCCCGTGGTCACCGGCTTCGACCACGCGCCCTATGGCGACCTCGACAAGGCCGCGTCGCTCGTCGGCCCCGACACCGCGGCGATCCTGGTCGAGCCGATCCAGGGCGAAGGCGGCATCCGCGTGCCGCCGCCCGACTTCCTGAAGGGCCTGCGCGCGCTCGCCGACAAGCACGGCGCGCTGCTCATGTTCGACGAGGTGCAGTGCGGCCTCGCCCGCTCCGGCCGGCTTTTCGCGCATGAACGCTTCGGCGTCGTGCCGGACGTGATGAGCCTGGCGAAGACGCTGGGCGGCGGCTTCCCGGTCGCGGCCTGCGTCGCCACCGCCAAGGCCGCCTCCGGCATGACCGCGGGCAGCCACGCCTCCACCTTCGGCGGCAACCTGCTGGCGATGGCCGTCGCCTCCACCGTGCTCGACATCATCGCCGAGCCGGCGTTTCTCAGCTCGGTCGCACGCAAGGGCGAGAAGCTCGCTTCCGGCCTCGACGCGCTGGTGAAGCGGCATCCGGACGTATTCGAGCAGCGGCGCGGCGTCGGCCTCATGCAGGGGCTCCGCTGCGCCGCCTCCCAGGACGAGGTGGTCGATCGCCTCCGCGACGCCGGCCTGATCGTCGTGCCGGCCCAGGACAAGGTGATCCGCCTGATCCCGCCGCTCGTCGTCGACGAGCAGGAGATCGACGAGGCGCTGTCGATCCTGGAGTCGGTCGCGCAATCGATGCCGGCGAAGGCGGCCTGAGCGAGCGAGTCTCGCCCCCCACCCCAGCCCTCCCCCACGCTCCGCGGGGGGAGGGAGCACAATCGTGTCCCCTCCCCCCATGGTGGAGAGGACTAGGGTGGGGGCGATGCCGCGCTCGCTTCAGGCCGCCGCCGGGATCGGCTGCGGCGGGTTCAGCACGTACTGCGCCTCGCCGTTGCCGAAGGACCAGTCGGCGAGGTCGTTCTCCGAGAGCACGATCAGCACGTCCTCGGGACGCACGCCCGGGCCATCGGCGAGCTTCTCGACGATGCGCTTGCAGAGCGCCTGCTTGAGCTCGACCGGCCGGCCGCGGCGAAGCGAGATCTGCACGATCACCGCGTCGTCCGACCGGTCGACGCCGAGGAAGGTACGGTCGACGATCAGGCCGTCGGCGTCGTGCTCGGTCACGATCTGGAAGCGGTCCTCCTTCGGCACCTTGATCGCCTCGACCATCCCCTCATGGATGGCATCAGCGACGGCGCGGCGGTAGGCGGCGGTCTTGCCCTGGCGAACGGCGATACGGACGAGAGGCATGGGGACGCTCCTGTTGTTGGTCTCCAAGAGATAGCCCCCGCATCAGATTATTTAATTTGATCTTTTTGAACAGAAAGATTAATAATTCACATGTGTCTATTCCCCACCTCGACCTGGACGTCCTCCGCAGCCTGACGGCGGCGATCGACCTCGGCGGCTTCGGCCGGGCCGCGGCCAAGTTCGGCCGCTCGCAGTCCGCGGTCAGCCTGCAGATGCAGCGGCTCGAGGCCCAGCTCGGTCGGCCGCTGTTCCGGAAGGAGGGCCGGCGGCTGGCCCTGACCGACGCCGGCGACACGGTGCTGGCCTATGCCCGCCGTCTGCTCGCGCTCAACGACGAGGCCGTCGCCGCGGTGCGCGGCGTCGCGGTCTCGGGCTCGGTGCGCCTCGGCGTGACCCAGGACCTGGTCGAGCCGGCGCTGACGCCGGTGCTCGCCCGCTTCGCCCGCGCGCATCCGGCGGCGCATGTGGAGGTCCGGGTCGAGCGCAGCGGCGCCCTGATGGACCAGCTCGCCGGCGGGCGCCTCGATCTCGTCGTGCTGTTCACGCGGGAGACCGGCGACGCGCTCGCCAAGCTGCCGATCGCCTGGATCGGCCCTCATGGATTCGCGTGGGATCGCACGCAGCCGCTGCCCCTGGTGCTGTTCGAGGCACCCTGCCTCTTCCGTCAGGTCGCGATCGAGGCGCTCGACGCCGCTGGCATCCCGTGGCGGATCGCGCTGACCAGCCCCAGCCTTTCCGGATTGTGGGCCGCCGTCTCCGCCGGCCTCGGTATCGGCGTGCGCACGGCCTACGGCCTGCCGAAGGACCTCACCGCGATCGACGGCTTGCCGCCGCTTCCCTCGGTCAGCCTGCAGACGCGCACGAGCACAGCCCCGCTGTCGCCGGCGGCGACGCGGCTCAAGGAAATCCTCGAAGAGACGTTGCGGACGAACGTCGCCTAAGAGCGCCGGATGATCGTGCCGGCGCCGCCCTGGGTGAAGATCTCCAGCAACTGGGCGTGTGGCACGCGACCGTCGAGGATCACCGCGGCTTCGACGCCGCCGTCGACGGCCAGCAGGCAAGTCTCGACCTTGGGGATCATGCCGCCGGAGATGGTGCCGTCCTTGATCAACGCGCGCGCTTCCTTGGCCGAGAGCTCGGAGATCAGTTTCTTGTTCTTGTCGAGAACGCCGGCGACATCGGTCAGCAGCAGAAAGCGCGTCGCCTTCAACGCGCCGGCGATGGCGCCGGCCGAGGTGTCGGCATTGATGTTGTAGGTCTCGCCGTCGTTGCCGTAGCCCACGGGCGCCACCACCGGGATGATGTCGGCCTGCGCGAACTTGGTGAGGATCATCGGGTTGACCTCGACCGGCTCGCCGACGAACCCGAGGTCGAGCACCTTCTCGATGTTGGACTCCGGATCGACCTTCGTGCGCTTGATCTTCTCGGCGCGGATCAGGCGTCCGTCCTTGCCGGAAACGCCGACGGCGGTGCCGCCGGCTTCGTTGATGTGTGCGACGATCTGCTTGTTGATGGTGCCGGCAAGGACCATCTCGACGATCTCGACGGTCGCCTTGTCGGTGACGCGCAGCCCGTCGATGAACTCGCTCTTGATCTTGAGACGCTCCAGCATCTGGCCGATCTGCGGGCCGCCGCCATGGACGACCACCGGGTTCACGCCAATCTGCTTCAGCAGCACGATGTCGCGGGCGAAGATCTTCGCCATCTCGTTGTCGCCCATCGCGTGGCCGCCGTACTTCACGACGAACGTGGAGCCCGAGAACTGGCGCATGTAAGGCAGCGCCTCGGAGAGCACCTTGGCCTTGGCGAGCATCTCGGCGTTGTCGGTCATGGCTTCTTCTGTCCGTTTGAACGGGATGGGAACGGCGGGCGAAATCTAACGGGAAGCGGCGAGCTTCGCCAGCCGCGCCCGGAGCTCGGCCATGCCGGCGCCGGTCTTGGCCGACGTGACGACGATGTCGGGATGCGCGGCCGGATGCTTGGCGAGTTCCGCCGCGACCTTCGCCGTCACCGCCTCGAGCTCTGCGGCCTTCGGCTGGTCGCCTTTGGTCAGCGCCACCTGATAGGAGACCGCGCGCTCGTCGAGTCGCTTCATCAGGTCGCGGTCGCCGGGCTTCATGCCGTGGCGGGCATCGATCAGCACCATCACGCGGGCCAGCGTCGGCCGCCCCGAGAGATAGGTGTCGATCAGCTTTTCCCAGCGCTTGATGTCGGCCTTGGAGGCCTCGGCATAGCCGTAGCCCGGCATGTCGACGAGAAGCAGCCGGCTGCCGAGGTCGAAGAAGTTGAGCTGGCGCGTGCGGCCCGGCGTGTTGGAGACGCGCGCCAGGGCGGAGCGGTTGGTGAGCGCGTTCAGCAGGCTCGACTTGCCGACGTTCGAGCGCCCGGCGAAGGCCACCTCGGGCAGCGTGAACGGCGGCAGGTGGTCCAGCCGCTCCGATCCCGCGACAAAAGTGCACTCCTTGGCGAAGAGGAGGCGCCCCTCCTCCTCGTCGAGAGCGTCGACCTCGTTCGCGGGCTCGCTCATCTACCTGCCGCTCACGTCGCCTTCACGCCCATCCGACGCATGATCGCCCATTGCTGGGCCATCGAGAGCACGTTGTTCCAGGCCCAGTAGATGACGAGACCGGCCGGGAAGCTCGCCAGCATGTAGGTGAAGACCACCGGCAGGATCATGAACATCTTTGCCTGCACCGGGTCGGCCGGCTGCGGGTTCAGCTTCTGCTGGAACCACATGGTCACGCCCATGATCAGCGGCCAGATGCCGATCATCAGAATGTGCGGCGGCTCCCAGGGGATCAGGCCGAACAGGTTGAAGATCGTCGTCGGATCCTGGGCCGAGAGATCCTTGATCCAGCCGAAGAACGGCGCGTGCCGCATCTCGATGGTGACGAACAGAACCTTGTAGAGCGCGAAGAACACCGGGATCTGCACGACGATCGGCAGGCAGCCGGCGGCCGGGTTCACCTTCTCGCGCTTGTAGAGCGCCATCAGCTCCTGGTTCATGCGCTGCTTGTCGTTCTCGAAGCGCTCGCGCAGCTTCATCATCTCGGGCTGCAGCGCCTTCATCTTGCTCATCGCCGTGTAGGACTTGTTGGCGAGCGGGAAGAAGAGGCCCTTCACCAGCACGGTCAGCACCAGGATGGCGACGCCGAAGTTGCCGAGCACGCGCGCCAGCCAGTCGAGCACGAAGAAGATCGGTCGGGTCAGGAAGTAGAACCAGCCCCAGTCGATCGCGAGATCGAAGCGGGTGATGCCGAGCTGTTCCTGGTAGCCGTCGAGGGTCGAGACCTCCTTGGCGCCGACGAAGACGCGGCTGACGGACTCGATCGCCTGGCCCTGGGCCAGCGGCTGGCCGCCGCCGAGGATATCCACCTGGTACTTGTCGGCCTTCCCGGCGAGCGCGTGCGCGAAGCGGCCCTTGAAGGTGTCCTTCTGGTCGGGGATCGCCGCGACCATCCAGTACTTGTCGGTGAAGCCGATCCAGCCGCCGGTCGAGTTGACCTCGATGACGCCGCTCTTGGCGTCCTTCATGTCGGAGTAGTGGACTTCCTTGAGCTTGCCGTCGAAGACGCCGTAGCCGCCCTCGTGAAGGATGTAATAGCCGAGCGTGTGCGGCGTGTTGGTGCGCGTCACCAGCTCGTAGGGATGAAGCGTGACCGGCTCGCCGGGCGCGGTGCGCAGCACGCGCTGGGTCACGGTCACCATGTAGCGGTTGTCGAGGGCGAAGCGCCGCTGGAAGGTGAAGCCCTGGCCGTTGTCCCAGGAGAGCGTGACCGGGGTTTCCGGAGTCAGCTTGTCCTTGTCGGCGGTCCAGAGGGTCTGCGCGTCGGGAAGCTTGATCTCGGTGCCCGCGGCCGGGACCCAGCCCCAGTCGGCGAAATAGGGATCGGGCGCCGATGCCGGCGAGAGCAGCACGATGTTGGGCGAGTTGGGATCGGTGGTCTCGCGATAGCCCTTGAGCACGACGTCGTCGAGACGGCCGCCCTTGAGGGCGATCGAGCCCTTGAGCGACGGCGTGTCGAGCGGGATGCGCGGGCTCTCGGCAAGCGCCGCCGGGCGATCGAGCGCGGCCGCGGGAGATGCGGCACCTGGCGACTGCGGACCGGCCGCCGGCGTGGTGGCGGGCGCCGCCGTCGTGCCGGGCGTGGCCGGCGCGATGGGCTTCGTGAGGTCGGTCTGCGTCGTCTGTTGCGCGGCCTGCTCGCGCACCTTCGGCAGCTCGTAGAAGAACTGGAAGCCGAGCAGGATGGCGAGCGACAGCGCGATCGCGATTACCAGGTTCTTTTGGTCGCCCATCATGTTTCCGATGCTGATGTCAGCGTGAGGTGCAGGTGCGCGGCGGCACCGGGTCGTAGCCGTCGCCGCCCCAGGGATGGCAGCGGCAGAGGCGCTTGGCGGCGAGCCAGCTTCCGGCGAGCGGCCCGTGGGTCTCGATCGCCTCGATCGCGTAGGAGGAGCAGCTCGGCAGGAAGCGGCAATTGACGCCGAGCAGCGGCGAGACCAGCAGCTTGTAGGCGCGGACCGCGCCGGTGAGAGCGAGACTGGCCGGATCGCTCATCGCTTGTCGCCGACGCGTTTCAAGGCGCGCGTGAGATCGTCTTTCAAAAGCGCATAGGGACGGTGGATCGTCTCCGAGCGCGCGATCAGCACGTAGTCGTGGGCCGGCTTGCCCTCGGCCGCCAGCACTTCCTCGGCCGCGGCCTTCAGCCGGCGCTTGGCGCGATTGCGCTGGACCGCGCCCCCGACCTTGCGGCTGGCGGTGAAGCCGACGCGAAGGTCTTCCGCATCGGCCGATGCTTCGTCAGCGCGCGCGCGCGCCTGCAGGACCAGACCCGGCATCGCTGCCTTCCGTCCTGATGACGCGACCTGAAGGAATTCCGGCCGCCGCTTGAGCCGCCGGATCGCCATCGGCTTTGATTGCCTTTAGGCGGAGAGGCGCTTGCGGCCCTTGGCGCGGCGGGAATTCAGGACCTTGCGGCCGCCGACCGTCGCCATGCGGGACCGGAAGCCGTGCCGCCGCTTGCGGACGAGCACGCTCGGCTGATAGGTGCGCTTCACGAGAAAACTCCGTATGCCCGCTAGCCGGGCTGCACGCGAAAGAGGCCCGCTGTATAGTGGCTCGGTCTGGTCAAGTCAACCAACGCGGTCCGGGCCGGGGGCGGTGAACCGGAAGCGGGGGCAAACGCGTAAAGGGGCCCGAAAGGGGGCCGGCGGTGGAGCTCCGCGATCTGAGAATTCTACCGCGTGGAACCGGCCTATCCAGCCGGCTCCTGCTGCTGACCATCGTCTTCGTCATGATGACGGAGGTGATGCTGTTCGTGCCCGCGATCGCGCGATACAGACTGGTCTATCTGGAACAGAAACTGGCATCGGCCCATCTGGCCGGCCTGTCGCTCGACGCCACCCCGGACCGGATGGTGACGGCGCAGCTGACCTCGACCCTGCTGCGCCATGTCGGGGCGTATGCCGCCGGCCTCTACGGCGAGGGCAAGCTCACGCACAACCTGATGGTGTCCGAGATGCCGGCGGTCGATCGCGAAATCGACCTCCGCGACGACACCTGGCTGGAGCTGATCCGGGACGCCTTCGAGACGATGATCCAGCGCCGCAACCGGATCCTCCGCGTGATCGGCGAGAGCCCGAAGGACGCCTCGGTGCTGGCGGTCGTCGTCCTCGACGAGATGCCGATGTGCGAGGAGATGTTCGACTACTCCAAGCGCCTGCTCGGCCTTTCGGTCGTCATCGCGCTGGCGACCGCGAGCGCGCTCTACTTCTCGCTCCAGTTCCTGCTGGTCCGCCCGATGCGCCGGCTCACCCAGCGGATGGTCGGGTTCCATCCGGAGGCACCCGCGACCGACCCGCCGCCGAAGCCGCGCAACGACGAGCTCGGTCTCGCCGAGAGCCAGCTCACTGCGATGCAGGACGAGCTCCGCTATGCGTTCCGCCAGCAGGCCCGGCTCGCCGCGCTCGGCAGCGGCGTCTCCAAGCTCGGACACGACCTTCGCAACATCCTCTCTTCCGTGCAGGTGCTGTCCGACCGGCTCGCGGACTCGACCGATCCGGAGGTGCAGCGGACGACGCCCAGGCTCGAACGCGCCGTCGACCGCGCGGTGGCGCTGACCCAGTCGACGCTCGACTTCGCGACCGAGCGCCCGGCGGTGCGGCCGGCGCGCTTCGCGCTGGCCGACCTGATCCAGGAGATCGCGCAGGACCAGATCATCGTCGGCGAGGAAGGGTTTCGTCTCGATTCCAAGCTCGACGCCGACTTCCTGGTCGACGCCGACCGCAACCAGCTCTACCGCGTGCTCGGCAACCTGATCCGGAATGCCCGCCTCGCCGGTGCGCATTTGAGCGAGATCGGCGCGGTGCTGGGTCCTTCCGGCGTCTCGATCACGATCAAGGACGACGGACCCGGCATCCCGGTCGGCGTCAGGCCGCGCCTGTTCCAGCCCTTCAACACCGGCCGACCGGGCGGGACCGGTCTCGGCCTGGCGATCGCCCGCGACCTGGTCGAGGCGCATGGCGGCCAGCTGCGCCTGGTCGAAAGCGGTCCGGAAGGCACCATCTTCCGCATCGACCTTCCGTTCGCAGGTGCTACAACGGCGGTGCACTGACACCTCCAGCCAAGGACCGGCACGTCGATGATCCCGCGCTACACACGCAAGGAAATGGCCCGGATCTGGGAGCCGGAGAACCGCTACAAGATCTGGCTCGAGATCGAGATCCTTGCCGCCGAGGCGATGGCCGAGCAGGGCATCGTGCCGAAGTCGGCGGTGGAGGCGATCCGCGCCCGCGGCAAGGTCGACCCCGCCCGCGTCGACGAGATCGAGAAGACCACCAAGCACGACGTGATCGCGTTCCTGACCAACGTCGCCGAGCATGTCGGGGACGAGGCGCGTTTCCTCCACCAGGGCATGACTTCCTCGGACGTGCTCGACACCTGCCTTTCGGTGCAGCTGGTCCAGGCCGCGGACATCCTGATCGCCGACGTCGACAAGGTGCTGACGGCGCTCAAGCGCCGCGCGCGCGAGCACAAGCACACGATCACGATCGGTCGCAGCCACGGCATCCATGCGGAACCCACGACCTTCGGCGTCAAGCTGCTCGGCCACTACGCCGAGTTCCAGCGCAACCGCGAGCGGCTGGTGCAGGCAAGGGCCGAGGTCGCGAGCTGCGCGATCTCCGGCGCGGTCGGCACCTTCGCCAACGTCGATCCGATGGTCGAGGCTTACGTCGCGAAGAAGCTGGGCCTGACGCCGGAGCCGGTCTCCACCCAGGTGATTCCGCGCGATCGTCACGCCGCCTATTTCGCGGCGCTCGCGGTGGTCGCGACCGGCATCGAGCGGCTGGCGACCGAGATCCGCCATCTGCAGCGGACCGAGGTGCGCGAGGCCGAGGAGTATTTCTCGCCGGGCCAGAAAGGCTCGTCGGCGATGCCGCACAAGCGCAACCCGGTGCTGACCGAGAACCTGACCGGCCTCGCGCGGCTGGTGCGGTCGGCCGTGGTGCCGGCGCTGGAGAACGTGGCGCTCTGGCACGAGCGCGACATCAGCCATTCGTCGGTCGAGCGCGGCATCGGCCCCGACGCGACGGTGACGCTCGACTTCGCGCTCAACCGGCTCGCGCGCGTCGTCGACGAGCTCGTGGTCTATCCCGAGCGGATGCAGCAGAACCTCGAGAGCCTGGGCGGCCTCGTCTTCTCGCAGCGCGTGATGCTGGAGCTGACCCAGGCGGGCGTGACGCGCGAAGCCGCCTACGAGATCGTGCAGAAGAACGCGATGGCGACCTGGCGCGAAGGCGGCCAGTTCCTGGATCGGCTCAAGAAGGAGAAGGCGGTGGTCGACGCGCTGGGGCTGAAGAAGCTCGAGGCGCTGTTCGACATCGGCTACCACACCAAGCACGTCGAGACGATCTTCGCCCGCGTCCTTGGGTAGCGCCCGGAGATGGCACCCGGCCCCGAAGGGCCGGGCGCCGGACGGCAGATCAATCCCAGGTGTACGAGGCGGTGTCGGTCGCCTTGTTGTACTTCAGCGTGACCGTGGAGATCTTGCAGAGGTCGAGGCCGCGGAAGATCGACGAGCTGTCGTCGGTCCAGGTGACCTTCATGTTCCAGGTGCAGCCCTTGTCCGCGCCGGTGAACTTCACGTCGAACTTGTTGCCGTCGCCGAGAACGCCCCTGAGCTCGTTCTCGTTGAAGACGTTGTCGCCCGGCGGGTTGATGAAGAGACCCTTGATGTCGTAGCCGGTGCCGTTGACCACCGTGAAGTCGCGATCGTCCGCAAATACCGCGGTCGAGAACAGGACGAGCGCAGCCACGAGGGCGGCGGCGAAACGCGAAGCCATTGGGAACCTTTCGTCTAGGTTGTGCGGAGGTCCAGGATAGGCCCTCCCGCAAATGAACAATAATTAGGGAATGCGACACGACGAAGAAATTTATAACGCTCATTTATTCAAAAACTTAAACCAAATTTAATAGATATAGCCGTTGTCTATCTATCGATCCGGACGGCCGATCATGGAGCGCCGTGTTTCGCCGCGGCGAGGGCCGTCCAAAGCCTAGACTTGCCGGGGGCTTACGCTATTTTGGCGCTCAAACGTCCTCGCCCGGCCTCGTGGCCGACCCAAGCCGGTTCCGGCCGCCGGGCGCTTCCTGTTCATGCATCGAGGGGGATTGACCATGGCCGTCACCGGACATGACACGCTGAAGACCCGCCGCCAGCTCAAGGTGGGCTCCAAGAGCTACGACTATTTCTCGCTGGAAGCCGCCGCGAAGGGCGGCCTCGGCGATGTGTCCCGGCTCCCCTTCTCGCTCAAGGTGCTGCTGGAGAACCTGCTGCGCTGGGAGGACGGGCGCACGGTCACCGTCGACGACGTCAAGGCGCTCGCCGCCTGGCTCAAGGACAAGTACTCAGACCGCGAGATCGCCTATCGCCCGGCGCGCGTGCTGATGCAGGACTTCACCGGCGTGCCGGCGGTCGTCGACCTCGCCGCGATGCGCGACGCGATGGTCGCCCTCGGCGGCGATCCGACCAAGATCAACCCGCTGTCGCCGGTCGACCTCGTCATCGACCACTCGGTGATGGTCGACAGCTTCGGCAGCCCGAAGGCGTTCGAAGACAACGTGAAGCTCGAGTTCGAGCGGAACGGCGAGCGCTACGAGTTCCTCCGCTGGGGCCAGGACGCGTTCTCGAACTTCCGCGTGGTGCCGCCGGGCACCGGCATCTGCCACCAGGTGAACCTCGAATACCTGGCGCAGGTGGTGTGGACCAACTCGGCCGACGGCCCGACCGTGGCCTATCCCGACACGCTGGTCGGCACCGACAGCCACACGACGATGGTCAACGGCATGGCGGTTCTGGGCTGGGGCGTCGGCGGCATCGAGGCCGAGGCGGCGATGCTGGGGCAACCGGTGTCGATGCTGATTCCGGAAGTCGTCGGCTTCAAGCTGACCGGCAAGCCGAAGGAAGGCACGACCGCGACCGACGTGGTGCTGACCGTCACCCAGATGCTGCGCAAGAAGGGCGTGGTCGGCAAGTTCGTCGAGTTCTACGGCCCGGGCCTCAGCGGCCTCACGCTCGCCGACCGCGCGACCATCGCCAACATGGCGCCCGAATACGGCGCCACCTGCGGGTTCTTCCCGATCGACGGCGAGACCATCAAGTACCTGAAGTTCTCCGGCCGCGACGCCGACCGCGTGGCGCTGGTCGAGGCCTATGCCAAGGCGCAGGGCATGTGGCGCGAGGACTCGACGCCGGATCCGGTGTTCACCGACACGCTGGAGCTCGACCTCAACTCGGTCGAGCCCTCGCTCGCCGGCCCGAAGCGCCCGCAGGACCGCGTGCTGCTGTCGGCGACCTCGGGCGCCTTCGGCGCAGCGCTGAAGGAGATGGGCGGCGGCGATCGCAGCGTGCCGGTAGCCGGCACCAACTACGAGCTCAAGGACGGCGATGTCGTGATCGCGGCGATCACGAGCTGCACCAACACCTCCAACCCGGCGGTGCTGATCGCGGCCGGACTTCTGGCGAAGAACGCCGTCGCCAAGGGCCTGACCACGAAGCCGTGGGTGAAGACCTCGCTGGCGCCCGGAAGCCAGGTGGTCACCGACTACCTGGAGAAGGCCGGCCTGCAGGTCGAGCTCGACAAGCTGGGATTCAACCTCGTCGGCTATGGCTGCACGACCTGCATCGGCAACTCCGGCCCCTTGAGCGACGAGATCATCGCCGCGGTCGAGGCGAAGGACCTGGTGGTCGCGGCCGTGCTCTCGGGCAACCGCAACTTCGAAGGCCGCGTCAGCCCGCAGACCAAGGCCAACTACCTGGCCTCGCCGCCGCTGGTCGTGGCCTACGCGCTGGCGGGATCGATGAAGGTCGATCTCACCAAGGACGCACTCGGCACCGGCAAGGACGGCAAGCCCGTCTATCTCCGCGACATCTGGCCGTCGAACCAGGACATCGCCGAGGAGATGCACCGCTCGCTGACGCCGGAGATGTTCCGCAAGCGCTACGCCAACGTGTTCGAGGGCCCCGCCGAATGGCGGAAGGTCAAGACCACCACGGGCCTGACCTACAAGTGGTCGCCCGGCTCGACCTACGTGAAGAACCCGCCTTACTTCGAGAACATGCCGAAGGAGCCGGGCAAGATCGGCGACATCCGGAAGGCGCGCGTGCTGGCGCTGCTCGGCGACTCGATCACCACCGACCACATCTCGCCCGCCGGCAACATCAAGAAGGACGGCCCGGCCGGCGACTACCTGCTGCAGCATCAGGTGCGGCCGGCGGACTTCAACAGCTACGGCGCGCGCCGCGGCAATCATGAGATCATGATGCGCGGCACCTTCGCCAACATCCGCCTGAAGAACGAGGCGGCGGCCGGCACCTCCGGCGGCATGGCCAAGCACTTCCCCTCTGGCCAGGTGATGTCGATCTACGACGCCGCCATGAAGTACCGGGACGAGGGCGTGCCGCTGGTAGTCTTCGGCGGCAAGGAGTACGGCACCGGCTCGTCGCGCGACTGGGCGGCGAAGGGCACGATCCTGCTCGGCATCAAGGCGGTGATCGTCGAGAGCTTCGAGCGCATCCACCGCTCGAACCTGGTCGGCATGGGCGTGCTGCCGCTGCAGTTCAAGGGCGACATGACGCGCAAGAGCCTGAACCTCGTCGGCGACGAGATCGTCGACATCGAGGGCATCGCCGGCGGCATCAAGCCGCGCATGGACGTCAACGTGAAGATCACCCGCGCCGACGGCAAGTCGGAGACGATCCAGGTGCTCTGCCGGATCGATACCGCGGACGAGATCGAGTACTACCGCCACGGCGGCATCCTGCAATACGTGCTGCGCGGCCTGATGAAGGCGGCGTAAACCGTCGCGCCGGAGACTCAGAAAAGCCCCGCGGGAGCGATCCCGCGGGGCTTTTTTCATTTGCGGAGAGTTTTGAGAAGGTCTTCCGGCAGCTCGCCGCGATCGAGCAGCAGCTGCGCCTTGAGCAGTCCTGCGACCGCCATCGCATCGGTGATCTCGCCGGCCATCGCCATCCGCACGGCCTCGGCGAAGGGCACGCGGCGCAGCTGCAGCTGCTCGGTGTCGTCAGGCTGCGCCGTGCCTTCGGTCAGGTCCCAGGCGAGGTAGTTGATCGCGTGCTCGTCGCTGACCGAGTTCGAGAGATGCAATTCGAGGAAGCGAAGCCATTTGCCTGCGCTCAGGCCCGTCTCCTCGACCAGCTCGCGCTTCGCCGACTCCAACGGATCGACAGCGCGGGAGCCGCCGCCCTCGGGAATCTCCCAGGAGTACGCCTCGAGCGGATAGCGGTACTGGCCGACCAGCACCGTAGTGCCGTCGGCATGGATCGGGATCACGCCGATCGCGAGATTCTTGAAGCGCACGACGCCATAGATGCCCGGGCCTCCGCTCGGCTTCAGCACGTCGTGCTCGACCACCTGGATCCACGGATTCTCGTATTGCGGCTTGGTGGTCAGCGTCGTCCACGGATTCTTCATGGCCGACATTTGCGGAGGCGCCACCCGCCGGCGCAAACGAAAAAGTCGCCGCGGCGTCCTCAGCCACGGCAGGCGTCGAGCTGGCGCTTCAGGAGATCGAGCCGCTGGAGCCAGGACCAGAGCCTGGGGCATCTGGCCTCTGGCCAGCAGGCCTGCTCCAGCTCGGCCCCGACCTCGGGCCCGGCAAGCGGCCATGCCGGGCAGAGACGGCCGGCCTCAGAGCCGGCCGTCTCGCATCCGCTGCAGCAGATCGCGAGGAGAAGCAGAAGGCCGGCCCGCCTCGTCCCGCTGGTGCGCGATCCGCGCCGCCTCCCGCTCGGCCGCGCGGAGCGGGCGTTCGGCAAGCCAGGCAAGGGCCACCCGGGCCAGAGCCGTCGCGAAGGCGAGCACGGAGCCAAGCGCGCTCACCGATCGCGGATCAGGTAGGCGGCGAGTCCGGCGAGCGCGGTCGCCACCGCGACCAGGTTCTGCCAGAGCCCGGGATCGAGCTGCACGCCGAGCCCGGCCATGACCGCGGCGACGCCGGCCCAGGACGATGCCTCGCCGGCGCGCGACACGAGATAAGAGACGATCTGCATGACGACCTCCTTGGAAATCGGATCAGGTGAGACCGAGCTTCGCCTTGAGCGCGAGCCCGGCGAGAAGTGCCGCGAGAAGGACCGTCGTCAGGAATCGAACGACGGTCTGCCATACCGCCCTCTTGGCCAGGCGCCACGAGCCCAACAGCTCGCGAAGATCGCGGACATCGGCGGCGGCACGCTGGTCCTCGAGCCCGATCGCCGCGAGCGCCCGGCGCGCCCCTTCCTCGGCAGCCCGGTCGAGCAGGACTTCGAGCTCGCCGACGTCGACGAGGACATGCGGTGACGGCTCGTTCATGAGATTCCTCGAATGACGTCCGGGCTCGCGGCAGATCTAGGGAACCGCCGAGCGATGCCTCACTCGCGGCGGAGCAAGGTGACGTTGCTATAGGGATTGAGGCGATTGCTCACAGCACATGCGCGAGAAGCTCTGCGACGTGCCGGAATGAAACATGCTGTCAGTGCTCTGACCGCACACCAAGGCTAGGGAGCCAGTGGCAATGGCAAACGAAAATCGCGCCATCCGTTTGAGCGCGAAGACGGAGGGTAGCGCCTTGGTGATGGAAATTTTCAGCCGACCAGCAGAAGCCTTACCCGAGAACCGCGGGAGTACCATCGACTTCGAGATCGGGTGAACGGATCACCACCAGTAGTAGACGACAACTGCACCCCTTTGGCCCTTTTGTCCGCCTTGGCCAACGGTATCAGAGCCGGCCCCAGCAACAGCTGCGCCGCCGCCTCCACCATCTCCGACAGAAACAGTCTGACTCGTCGATACAACACCCGAATATGTCGCGACTTCCCCCGCGTAGCCGCCCGCGCCGGCGGGTGTGGACGCACCGGAGCCGCTGTTACTACGACGGAGGGACTGGCCACCTGAGCCACCTGAGCCGATGTTCCAAAAGCCCATTCCACCGAGGCCCGGTTGCGACGAAACAACCTCATCTGTTGCAGGTGCAGTAAAAGTGTACCCAGGCATCCCAGATTGTCCGCTGGAAAACCCAGTCGATCCAGAACCTCCACCGCTCCCCCCGGCCGCCGTCACTAGTGATCCGAAGGAAGACTGATTGCCATTCGACCCATTATTCTGCGTTCCAGGGCCTCCGGCACCGCTTTGGCCACCTCCACCGCCTCCAATTGCAACGACACAAACTGTGACCGTTGTCGTTCCAAGCGGCAGGCTAAATGTCCCACTGGCCGTAAAGACGGCCACGCAGAAGCGAGCACCGCCGAAGTCACCTCGTTGTGCTCCGGATGCAGATAGTCCGGGCAAGAAGCCAATCCCACTCATTAGAGATCGACTCCCATCGAAGTAACAACGATTCCGTCACTCAGAGCCTGTGAAGCGCTCGCATACAGTCGCTGCGACGATGGCACGTAAAGTGGATTTGCCGCTGAGATCAGCGTGCCATTGAGGTTTGCCAAGCTAAGCTGCGTCGGCGCTGTCGTCGCAGCAAACGTCCAAGCTGCGAGAAGGCCTATGGCTAGAAGGTTCAACGTCGTCCCGGAGTCCGGCGAAAGATAGATGGCGACATGCGCTGGATTCGAGAGTGTGTTACGCGGAATTGCAGTGATACCGCTTACAATTGATCCGTTCGCTCCACCGGAGAAAAGCAAGACCGTATTCGTTGAGCCAGATAGCGGAGCTGACTTTGCTGCGGACAAAATTGCTTGGCCAATGTTGGGGACTTGACCAAAGGCAGCGGTGTTAGTGACTGGCATCGTGATGCTCCTTTTAGATTGCGGCGACTACAGCGTGAGCTTGGGCTAGTGAGAGCCCCCCAGTCGGCCCCGTCGGCCCCTGTATTCCTCGAGGGCCGACCATCTGGATGGTCCAGCCGGTCGGGCTGCCGCTGCCGTTGATCGCCTGGACCTCGACGGTCATCGCGGTGCCGGTGCGCGTGGCGATCTGGCCGGCCATCCACTTCGTCGGATCCGAGATCGACGTCATCAGCACGAAGGCGCCGGGCAGCAGCGGCAGTTCGGCCGCGGTGGTGAAAGACGCGGTCGTGCCGAGCTGGACCGCGAGCGTCGCAGCCGTCGTCGTCGCGATCAGCGGCGTCGTGCCGGTCGGGCCGGCCGGCCCCTCAGGACCGGCGCCGCCGTCGACGCTGACGGTCCAGTCCGTGTAGGTGCCGCTGCCGAGAGCGGCCGAGCGACGGACCGTGAGCGCGCCGGTGCCGGCGACGTAGTCCATGCAGGTGCCAAGCATGTAGACGCCGGCGGGATCCGAAGTCCGGGAAATCCGGATCGGCTGCCCGCGGGCGAAGGTCTTGTTCACCGCCACGATCAACGCCACGTCGCCGGTGCCGGAGACCGCGATCGATGTCCCGCTCGGGCTCTGATAGAGCTGCGCGGTGTGCGCGGCGACGTCGCGCAAGAGTTTCGGCAGCGCGTCGGCATAGCCGTTGCCGGCGAACATCGCCTCCGTATAGGTGTTGCCGTTGAAGACGAGAGGCCAACCGGTCATTCAGAGCCACTCCTCGAAGATGAGCTGCATCGAATAGGAATCGTGATGGTCGTGGCGGATCGGCGTGGTCCGCTGCAGCGCGCCGTAGAGCGTGAGCCGGTGCAGATGCGTGGCGTCGGTCGGATCGAGCACGATCACCGCCGGCCGCCCGACGCCGAGCCGCCGCTGCAGCTCGTAGCCCTGCGCGTAGATCTCGTCGCGGCCGAGCTCGGACAACGTCAGCGTCAGGCGGCGGAACGACGGGCGCGCATCGACATAGACCTGGCCGCCGCGCGAGCGGACCCGCGGGCTTTCGTCGATCCATTCGAGCTCCCAGCCGAACTGGGCGTTCACCGAAGGCTGCCAGACCGGGCTCGCGACGAGCTGGCCGAGATCGATGCGGCCGTCAGGATTCTCCGGATCGAACAGGTCGAGGCGGAGATAGCGCTGATGCACGGGATCCGGATTGCCGGTCGCGAGCGGCAAGAGGTGCACGGCCGGCGGCCGATAGTCCTCGCCGACCGCGAGCCGCCCGCCCCAGGTATAGTCGCCGCCCCACCAGAGGCCGGGACCGCCGAAGGGCACGACCTCGGGCCAGACCGGCAGGTCGGCATCGAGCCGGGTCACGCGCCAGTCGGCGTGAACGCCGTTGCCGGCGTGACGGTCGACCGCGACGACGAGGCGCCGCGTGTCGTGCACGTAGTCGACGACGCGGCCCTCGATCCAGGTCGCCGGATCGCCGTCGCGCGCGACACGGACCGCGACGCCGTTGAAGAACGTCACGTTCTCGACGATGGTCAACGCCACCGTCGCCGGCGACGCGACAGCGATCGGTGTCGCCGATGCGGTTACGCCGAGGGAACGCCTCGTATCATAGGCCGGGGCGTCGAGATCGGCGGTCGCCCCCAGCCGGATCCGCCAGCGCGCGGTCGCCGACAGATTGTGCCTCGGGATCAGGATGCCGGTGATCGGCGGCGGCGCCGCCGCGCCGAAGTCGACCAGGATCGTCGGGTCGAGCGACCTCGGCGCGATCGAACGGGCGACCCGCGAGAGCTTGTGATCGCGCAGGTTCTCGAGCGGCAGGGTCGGCGACCAGTCCTCGCCGGAAAGCGAGGTCGTCGCCGACCTGAGCCAGTCGCGATGCGCGATAGCGATGTTGCGTGCTGTACCGGTCAAGGTCGGCATGAGATGTCCGATCTAGAGAGAAATAGCGTTCCGTTCTGCTCGGAGCGGTTTCTCGCTATTCGCCGAGCGAATGGCTGTCACCCGCCGACGCGAAGGCTTCGCCTTCGCGCTACCCCCAAAGCTTGAGCGTCGCCCTGTCGCGCCCTGCGTCCTCCTCCACCGCCAGAACGCGGAGCAGGCGCCCGCGCAGCCCGAAGCGGCGGTCGGTGACCTCGACCAGGTCGCCGACGTCGAGGCGGAACGGCTGGGTCTTCAGCGTGACCTCGAAGACGTCGCGGACGACAGAGAACAGCGCGAACTGCCGGTCGCGCTCCTCTTCGGCGTCGGACTCGGCGTCGAACAGCGTGACGATCCGCTCGTCGAGCGCGCTCGGTCCATGCACGGCGCGGATCTCGCCATCCGTCGCCGCTACGGTCGTCCGCCATTCGGTCTCGAAGAACGACTTGGCCCGGACGGTCAGCGACACGTCGTCGATCTCGCCGGCGAAGTCCGCATCCTTGGCGAAGGTCAGCGTCTCCGAGCCGAACGGCGCGATCACCTCGCGCTCGATCACGCCCGAGACGGCGACCGCCGAACCGATCGTGCCGGCGCCGAGCTTCGCCTGCAGCGATCCCGCCGAACGCGTGATCGCCGCGCGGAGCACGTAGGTTTCGCCGGCGATCAGCGTCACCGGCCGCGACAGGTCGGAGCTGGTGCCGGCACTCGCCGCCGCCTTGCCGCCGGCGACCGACCAGCCGGTGCCGAGCGTCCAGCCGGCCGAGGAGTCGAACGTGCCTTCGGTCACGACATTGTCGCGGATGGCGCCGGCGAGATCGTTGCCCTTGAGGATCCGGTTGTTGCGGCGATAGGCCGCCGACAGGCGCCAAGCGGGCGGGCGCGCCGCCAGCCGGCGGAGCTCGAGCGCATCGGTGCCGTCGATCGCGAGAACCGGCTCTCCCGACGGCGCCTCCAACCGCCCGACCTGGAAGGTGGCAGATCGCGTGAAGCCATAGAAGCCGCCGACGCCGCCGACGAGATCGTCCAGCGCCTCGGTCGCCGCCGCGACCGACGGATCGTCCAGATAGAGGCCGACGGCGCCGGGCGCCGCCTCGTCGAGCGCCGCGACGCTGTCCTCGTCGATGTCGTCGGCACCGAGTCCGACCCGCGTCACCAGCCAGGCATCGAAGGTGCCGAGGCCGGCGCTGCGGTCGACCGCGATCGAGACGCTCTCGCCGTCGCGGTCGGTGACCTCGCCCGCCATCCAGATCGCATCGGCCTCGTCCTCCTTGGCGATCAGCACGCGGCTCCCGGCCGGCAGAGCCAGCGTCTCCGGAACCGCCAGCGACCTCGCGCCGGTGCCGACCGCGAGCTCGCTCGACGACAGCTCGGACTCGAGCTGCAGGCGCGTGCCGACGATGCGCCGGATCAGGGCCGCGGTGCTCTCGACGTAGCCGCCGCCATCGCTGCCGCCTTTGACGTCGGCGGTGACGAGTCCGGACGGGCTGCCGCCGAGAATCACGCAGCCGCCCGGCGCGTCCAGCGCCCATTCGCCGGCGCCCGGCGACTCCGCCACATGGGCGAGCGCCACGCCGCGGTCGTAGACCCGATGCCAGGCCGCGTCGTAGGCCGCGACCGGGCCGTCGTGGAACTGATAGTGCAGCCGTCCGTCGACGATGCCGATCGGCACCGGCTCGATGTTGCGAACCCGCCCCCAGCAGAGCGGCTTCTGCCGTCCCTTGAGATCGACACCGCCTTCGCGGCCGCCGCTGCCGAGGTAACGGGCCGACCACAAGGGCTGCGCGATCAGCAGCTGAAGGTCGGCGACCTGGATGCGCAGCGTCGCATCGTCGAAGGCCACCGTCTCGGTGAGGCCGTCGAAGATCACGCCGTACTGGTCCCGCGCGAAGGCGGGACCGCCGAGCTCCACGCGGATCGCACGGCCCGCCCATCCCCATCCGCGCATCGGATCGAGCACGCCGTCGTCGTTGCGGAGCACGACGTCGCCGAATCCCGGTACGGAGCGGCCCCCGATGCGGTCGCCGTCGACCAGGGCACGGGTGAAGGTCAGCGCATTCTCGATCCTCGGCTCGTACCAGGTGTCGGCCGGCTCGTCGTCGGGCGTGGTCACGTGACCATGGCTGGAGAAGTAGCGGACGACTTCGCCGGCAAGACGGCGCGGCCCTGCGTCCTCGTCGTCGAGACCGATCCAGGCGAGCTCGATCCATCCCGCGCCGGGCGTCCGCTGGGGATGCTGGGGATCCCCCGGCTCGATCGCGGCGATCATCGCCCAGCCCGCGTTCGCCGCCGCCTCGAAGCCGCCGAGCCTGAGCCAGTCGCCCGGCTGCAGGCCGAGGAAGGTTCCCGCCGCCGCGACCAGACGGTTCGACGCCGCCTCGGCCGCCATCTCCGCGGCGACGAAAGCGCATGGACGGATCGTCGCCAGGTAGGATTTCGGGGCGAACGGGTCGGCGAGCAGATCGTCGAAGGCGGTCACGCGCGACCGCCCGCGGCACGTCGGCCGCCGAGACGTTGCGCGAACAGCGCCCCCTGCCCGATCGCCTCACGATGCTCGCCGGCCTGCTGACGCCGAAGGTCGGCGACCTCGGCGCGGAGCGCACGCATCTCGGCGAGGAGATCGGCGACGAGACCGGGATCGGCCGCATTGCCGTTGGCGGCGACGCCGAGCCGTCCGTCGCGGCCGCGCCGAAGCGGCAGGATCGCCTCGGCGCCGGCCTCGCCCATCAGCCCCACCCGATCGCCGAAGCCGAACAGCGTCGGCCGTGAGACGATGCCGCCGGAAGCGAAGGTGTCGATGTTCAGCTCGGACTGGCGCGACCACCAGTCCAGATACTTGGCGCGCCACGGCACGAGATGATCTGGTGCCTGCGAGATCAGGTTCCTCGCGGCCCATTCGCCCGGCTGATAGAACCGCGTCTCGCCTTCGGGTCCGTAGTCGGGGTTCGCCGCGAGGAAGGCGCGCACGATCGGGCCGAGCGGCTTGTACGGATCGTCCACGCCGCCGCCACCGAGGGCCTGAAGGCGTCGCACGAGATTGTTGGCCCCCTGGTCGTCGGCATTGGCGATGATCAGGCGCTGGCCGCCGTAGTAGCGGTCGAGCAGTGTCTCGGCGTCGCCGGCCAGGCCCAGTTGCTGGATGATGCGGTCGCGCTCGGCGACCGCCCAGGCCCAGGCCGGACCTGCCTTGAGCTGCGCTTCGCCGAAGCCGGCGCGGGTACCTCGATCCATGTAGGCACCGACCCGGCCGGCGAGCGCGTCGAACTGCGCGATCCCTGACCCGCCCAGAACCGATCTGTCGATGTCGGGCAGGCGCGGACCGCCGATAGTGTCGCCGCCGCCGATCGTCCGGATCAGGTCGCCGATCGCCGTATCGAAATCCCGGATCGCGTCGACCATGGTCCCGGTCGAGACCTCGAGCGCCGCGAAGGCGCCGCGCAAGGCGCCGAGCGCGCCGGCATCGCCGGCGAAGGCATCGAGGCTCTCGACGATCGCGTCGATCGCCGGCACCGTGCCGGCCTCGTCGAGATAGTCGCCGAGCGAGCGGAACGCCGATTCCTGTTCCCGAAGGTCGCCGGGCAGACGAAGGACTCCGGGACTGCGCCCGAGGTCCTCGATGGCGCCGCCGATCCCGGCGAGACCGAGCGAGACCGCGTCCAGATCGATGCGCGACACGTCGCTGACCGCGGCCGGCAGCTCGCGGAGGAGGCCGGCGATCGCGTCCAGGGTCGGCCCGACGTCGCCCGGCGCGATGCCGCCGACATCCTCGATCAGGCCGGCGAGGTTGCCGACCAGCGACTGCAGGGCCGCCGGATCGACGATGACGCTCTGCGCGCCGCCGAGGATGCCTTTCAGCGTCTCGAACACGGTGCCGAGCGACTTGAGGCGGGCCGCCAGCGTCTGCGACTGGCCCGCGGATTGCGCGATCGCCTCCCGGAGCGCGTCGAAGGCGCGGACCGCATCGGAATCCTGGCCGACCTGCCGCTGGAGCTCCTGGAACGCGGCGAGACGGAGCGCATCGATGATCCCGGCATTGGCTTCCGACTCGCCGAGGCTGAGGCTTCCGTCGCTCGCCGACTGGCCGAGCCTGAAGAACGGGCTTTGCTCGGGAATTCCGACGGTGCCGGGCGGAAGAAGATTCGGCAGAAGCTCGGCGAGGCGCGAGAGCTGCGCCTGAAGCACCGCCTGGTCGTAGTCGCCGAGCGCGCCCTGTCGCGTCAGCGTGAGGTCGAGGTAATCGAGGATGCCCGTCGCCTCGCCGCTCCTTGCCAGGCGCTTGTCGATCTCCTTCAGCACCTGCAGCTGGGCGTCGAGCAGCACCGTATGCGCGTCGAGCTGGAAGGCGATGCCGTCCTGGACCGCGGCGGTATCGCCGAGCGCGCCGACCACCTCCTGGTAGAGCGCGGCGTACTCCGGGCCCGAGCCGTAGAACTGCCGACCCGTCTCGAGCGTCGCGCGCGCGAGACCGGCGAGCCGGCGGGCCGCGTCCTGATCGCCGATGCCGGCCGCGGCCTTGGCCTGGTCGTATTGCCGGCGCGTCTCGGCGAACTTGTCGGCGGTCGAGAGCAGGCTGAGATCGGAAAGCCGGATCGAGACCGCCGTCTCGCGCATGCTCTCGCCGAGCTGACGGTAGGTCCCGGCCGCCTGGCGGCTCGCGCCGATGGCGCCCGAGAGCGCACCTTCGAGCTTCTGCGATTCCGTTCCCATCTTCGCCAGGCTCTCGGTGACGGCGAAGGCGGCGCGTTCGGCGACGTCGAGAAGACCCAGATAGAGCTTCCTCTCCTCCTCGCCGAGCTGCATCAGCAGCGTACGCTTCTCGTAGTAGGCCGCCCGATCGACCGCGGCCATGTCGGCGCCGAGCACGCGTGCCTGCTCGAGACGCGTCTTCGCGTCCTCGGTCAGGCGTCGGAATCCCTGGACCGAGCGGTCGAGGATCCCGGCCGACACCTCGCGGTCGACATCCTGCGCCAGCTCGAGGCGCTCGCGGGCGAAGGCCTGATCCACCTTGGCCACTTCGAGCCCAAGCTCGATCGCGGTGTCGCGCAGGTCGTCGAAGCGCCTGGTCAACGTCTCGATCCGTGCCGCTCCGGCTTCCATCGGCTTGAAGTCGCGCTCGTAGTCGCGGGCGAAGTCGATGTGCCGGCCGAGCTCTTCGAAAGAACGTGCCTTGGTATTGGTCAGGGCCGTCCGCATCGAGGTGCCGATGCCGGCGAGATCGGCGTTGTTGAGCGCACGGCGGACGAAGTCGGCGACGGCCGCTTCGGCGTTCTCGAACTGGTTTCGCTCGTAGGTCGCGGTGCCGCCGAGGCGCGTGTCGTCGACGAAGAACTTGCCCTTGAAGTAGCCGACCTGAAGGCCGGCGACGGAGTTCGCGTCCGCAAGCGTCGCGCCGATCTGGCGCAAGGTCTTGGTCAGAGCCTTGACCGAGGTCTCCGCCAGCTCGACCGCCGCCTCGACGCTGCCCCCATTGTCGGCGCCGCGGTCGACGACGCCGAGCTCGCCCGAGGCGAGGCGTCCGACCGTCGCGTTGGCGTTTGGCCCGACGGTCGGCTTCTTCGAGAACAAGCTGCCGAGGATGAACGGCAGCGCCATCGCCGCGATCGGCAGGAAAGGTGCGATCCCCGCAAGAGGCCCGGCGACGCTGGTCGCGCCTTCGATCATCAGCAGGCTTTCTGCCGCGGCGCTCGACCCGAGCCCGATACCGGCGCCGGCCGCCGTCGGCGTCCAGCCGAAGAGGGACGGAAAGGCGTTCCCCAGCCAGTTGGAGAGGTCGCCGCCGATTCCGCCGAAGCCCGGAAGACCGCTGCCGTTCCGGCGGCCCGCGCCTCCGAACAGTGCCAGCGGATTGAATCCGGACACGGGATTGCGGCCCGCGCCACGCGGCATCGGGAACGCCAGGCGCAGCACCTGCGGTGCCAGCCGCTGCAGGATCTGCTCGAAGCCGCCGGCCGCGCCGCGGCCGCGGGTGAAGCTCGAGACCAGCGACTGCGCGATTCCCTGGATCGAACGACCGAAGTCGTCGGTGGTCCGCTTCGAAGCGGCGAGATCCTCGCGCGTGCGGCGCAGGATGTCGCGCAGCGTGTCGTGGTCGCGCACCTGGTCGCGGACATAGGCGGAAAGCCGGCGGCCGAGATCGAGGCTGGCACCGAGCGACTGCGACGCCGCCTTGCCGAGGCCGGCATGGGCGACACCGGCGGCCCGGGTCGCCGTTTCCAGGCGCTTCAGCTCGCCGACCGCGCGATCGGCGCTGATCGTCTCCAGGGTGCGCCGAAGGCCTTGGACCGTGCCCGATGCGGATGCGGCGGCGGCACCGACCTGGTCGAGCGCGCGGCGGATCACGCGCGCGCCGGCTTCCGCCGGCCCGGCCTCGAGGCCGAGGGTGAGGATGACGTCTGCGGTCATGGCTGGTCCGTTCCGGAAACCGCGTGGCGGTATCCGGCCTGGTCGAGAGTTTGTCGGGATGCGGCCTCTGGCCGCCGGGATCAGCGCCTAGGGGCGGGCGTCGCGCAGGCGATCTTCGGCGCCAGGCCGATCTCCATCGGGACCATGAAGTCGAGGCCGCCCTCGCCGATCGTCGGGACGCGCCAGATCGCGAAGCGTTTGCGCGCGTACTCGGCGAAGGCCTCGGGGGCGCACGCCTTGACGAACATCACGGGGTGCTCCTCGACCTTCCGCGTGCGCAGGTTCGGCAGCGCATTCATGGCGATGGCGACGTGCCCGGTCTCGATATCGACCACGAAGGCTGCCGATTCCACACAGCCGAGCGTGCCGGGGCTGGGCTGGCAGGACGTGCCGAAAAGGAAGCGGCCTTCCTTGAGCTCGACGATCACGTCGGGATCGATGCCGAACATCCTTTCGAATACTGCCCCGAGGGGGCCGAAGTAGATCTTCTGGTAAGGCTTCTTGTAGTGGTAGGGCGTCCAGGCCGGACCGCCGAAGCTCCCCAGCACCCGGGCAATCGCACCCCAGGCGTCGCGATCCTTCCGAAGCGCCGGAACCGGCTGGCCCACATGGGCCCGGATCTTCGCGATCTCGCCGGGCGTGAGCTGGTCCGTCGGCAATGCGTCCTCGGCAACGCCGCGCCCGGAAATGCCGGCCACGATCATGAACGTCACGCCCATCGCCAGCAGTCTCAGCCGCATGCGCCCCTCACCTCTGGTAGCAAGACTAGCGCCGGTTTGAGGCGGAAATAAGAGCAATTCTCTAACGGTCCCGTTCGCCGGAGGCCTCGAGCATGCCATCCAGCAGGGAGGCCTCCCTGTGGCGGCGCCTTCGAAGCCCTTCCGGCATCCTCGGCGACCAGTTGCGGAGCTCGTCGGCGGCGAGCCGCCACTCCTGCCTGGTCACGTGACCCCAGAACCGGGGGGCCGCCATCGGCAGCTTCGGGCCGATGTTGAAGGCGACGGAGGCGATCGCGGTCTGCGCTTCGCGCGGAAGCGCGTCGAATGCCTTGCCGGGCCCACCGGGCCCTTCGACCGCGCCGTCGTAGAGGCGCCGGACTTCCCGCGCCACCCAGTCGCGCATCGGACGATCCAGCTTCTCGGCCTGCGCCTCGGTCAGCGAGAAGCCGCCCGTCTCCTCGAGCTTCGCTTCGGCTGCCGCTCCCTTGAGGCCGTAGTAGGGCGCGAAGATCCGATCGAATTCTTCCCCGGACGCGGGATCGTCCTTGAAGAGGACGCGGATGAAGGCACTGTCCTTGCTGCCGAGGTCGAAGCCGGTCGCGACGGTGACACCGCTCAGCGGGAACCTGTCGACCGGGAGAACCTTGGCCCGAAGCTGGCGTCCCTCCACCTGCTCGACGAATCCCCAATCGATGCCGGTCGCACTGAACCGGCCCGCGGCGTCGCGCGGCTGCGGATGGCCGTGCAGCTGCTCGTAGTCCTGCGCGTCCTTCCGTTCGGTCTTTCCCATCTCGCCCTCCTCGATCGGTTGATATCCCAGCGCCTGGCGTTTCTCGTTGAGCGTCAGGAAGTCGGCCTGCTGGATCTGCTGCCACTTGAGGCGGCGGCGCGGGGCCAGCGCCGGGACCTCGTCCAGATCGTGGGCAAGACGAAGGCCGTCGCCGAACATCGGGCCGAGCCAGGACGACAGCGCCGAGGACACGCGGTCGAGCAGCGGGATCACCGTGTGCTCCCAGAGCTCGAGGCGGGCGTCGGTGCGGTTCGAGTAGGTGGCTTCTCCGGAGACGACCAGCAGATGCGGCACGCCGAAGGCGGCGGCGATCTCGCGGGCGGCCTGTGCCTTGAGCTCGGCGAAGTCCATGTCCTTCGGCGAGAAGCCCAGCTCCTTCCAGTCGACGTCGCCGCCGAGGACGAGTGGCCGGCCGGCCTGGCGAGGACCCTGCGTGCGGTCGAGCAGCGCTTCTTCGACCCGGCGGATGCCGTCGGGGCCGGGATCGGCGCGGAAGACCAGCGCGCCCGAAGGCCGCGCGCCGTTCTGCAGCAGCGCCGCATTGTGCTCGGCCGCGGCGTTGTGCTGGTCGATCGCGGATGCTGCCGCCTCGATCGGCGAGAGCCCATACCAGTCGTCGAGCGGATGGAAGTCGCGGAGATGCAGCACGTCGGAGGCGCCCGAGATCGGATCGACCGGCCAGTCGACGCTGCGGCCCTCGACCTCGTAGCGGTAGGCACGAGGCACGCCCGAGACGTCGGGCACGATGCGCATGCGGTCGGGACGGAGCGCGTAGAGTTCGCGTGGGCCGTCGCCGTCGGGGCGGACCACTTCGAGATAGGCATTGCCGGAGAGCAGCAGGTGGCCGATCGCGGCCTCGATCAGCTCCGGCCCGGACTGTCGCGGGTTCGGCCGGCGCAGGAGATCGAGCAGCGGATGCGTGTCGAGCTCTTGCGCGCCCTTGTAGAGGAGCCACGGCACCGAGGCGCAGGCGCGGGCGACCTCGCGGACGCAGCGATAGGCGACGACGTTCTTGCGATAGCCTTCCTCGGCCAGGCGGTCGTATCGCCTCGGTGTCCAGCGCGCCGGCGCCAGCCCGACGGCCGCCACCGCCGCGCCCGCGCGCGACGATTTCCGCGACAGCACCGCCGAGACACGATCCATCCAGCTCATTTCAGGAATCCACTCAAGAAGAGGAACGCCGCTCGGCGTCGGCCGCGGCCCAGGCGAGATATTCGTCGTCGAGCGCACGGACGAAGCGGACGAGGTCGTCGAAGTCTTCGGCATCGTCGATGCGAAAGCGCCGCGCGTAGCGGTCGATCGCCTCGAACGGAATCGGGCCGAGCCCGAAGCCGCTCGACGACCGGCTCGGGCTCAGATCCTCGAAGGCCTGGAGGAAGAGTGCCAGGCCCGGCAGCAGCCCCGGCCCCGCCTCCGCCATGGCGGGTGACGTGGTTCCCGTCTCCGCCGCCGCCTCGGCGAGCCAGGACGCGACCCGGCCGCTGGTGAGGCGATGACGGAGATGGGCCCTCAGTTTTTTTCGTCCGCCTCCTGGGCCTGGCGGCGGAACAGCGCTGCCTTGGTCGCCTGCTCCTGCACGTCGCGGAACAGGTCGGGCAGGTCCGTCATCAGCCGGATGGCGTTGTCCTTCGTGAACGGCAGCGGCTGACCCACCGCATCGACGACGCCATCCCAGCCCAGGATCACCGCCTCGGCATAGGCTTCGACGATCAGCCGGTGCGCGACCTCGTCGGCCAGCGTCTCGGTCTGGATCTGGCGGCGATGCGGCTTCAGCTTCGCTTCCAGGACCTGCGCGAACCTCCGGTTGGCGCCGCCGGCGCGCGCGATCTGGATGCGGAAGGAGCCGTAGTCGAGCGTGATGCCGGAGGACTCGAGCGCGGTGTCGGTCGAGAAGAGCGCGTAGGGACTCGTCATGGGCCTACTCCTCCACCCGGTCGATCTGGATCGTGGCACCCGTTGCCGGATCCCGCAGCGCGCGGAAGTCGAGGTCCGCCATCACGTCCTGGTTCTCGCCCTGGGCGACCACGGTGCCCTTCTCGAACTTGACGCGCGGCAGCGTGATCACGATCGCCTGGCCGTCCTTCTGCAGGCGCAGCACCAGGCTGGTCTCGGTACCGCCGAGATACTTCTGATAGAGCGCCGAGGAGCCGAAATAGGTCGACATCTTGCCGGTGAGGCCGAGCTTGCCGACACCGACATCGACGAGGCCCAACGTGCCGACCGCGTCGATCTCGCGCAGATTGTTCTGAAGGTCGATCGAGACCGAACGCACGAAGTTGGGCGTGCCGAGCGACGCCCCGCCTTCGGCGATGCGGCCGACATTGGCGGACGCCGTCATCACGCCGACGGTGCCGGCGGCTTCCGGCGAACCCAGCTCACCGGTCGCGGTCGCGTGATTGAGGCCCATGAAGGAGAAGCTGCCGGTCACCACTTCCTTGGATCCCACCTGCAGGCTCATCTGGGCGACGACCATGCCGCGATAGGCCAGATACTCGGGCACCGCCAGATCGAGGAAGCCCTTCTCGATCGTCACGCCCTTCTTGGCGGTGCCGTTGCGGAGCAGGTCGCCGACGAAGACCCGGATCGTCTTGCCCGAGCCGTTGTCGGTCGACCAGCCGGCGGGGCGATGGTCGAGCTGGAGCGCATGCGCGGCGATCGAGACGATCCGCGCCCAGTCGTTGTTAGCGGCCGTGGCGAAGGCGTTGCCCGACGCGCCGCCGCCGATGCGGAGCCACTGGCCCGCGGTCAGGCCGAGCGTGGTGAAATCGAGGACCGTCGAGGAGAGGCCGGTCGAGGTCGCCTGGACGTCGCCCGCCTCGCCTTCGAAGCCCACGACCTTGAGACGCGCGCCGGCCGGCGGGGCGGTTTCGGCGGAGAGGGAGAGGCTGTCGCCGACGACGGTGGTGCCGGTCGAGGACTCGACGCGGAGCAGCTTGTTGTTCGCCGCATTGGTGAAGCCCGACGCGCGCACCAGGTGGCCCGCCTTGAACGCGGCGCCGCCGGAGGCGACGACATAGGTGTCGGCCGTGGTGCCGGCATCGGTGATGCTCGAGTCCGCGGTCGCGTTGTAGGTCTCGGGCTGGCTGGTCCAGGAAGAGGCGAACAGCGCGTAGCGCAGGAAATCGGCGAGCCAGGTTCGGACGGAAGGGAACGAGAGCTCGAAATTGAGCGATCCCGAGTTGGCCGCGCCCACCTGCATCAGGTCCGACGTCTGGCGGTCGGCCCGGATCTCCTTGGACTCGATGGTCTGGATGTCGTGGTTCAGGCTCTCGCCGGTCGCGCGGATCGTGCGCATGGACGGCGAGTTCGGCGTGGTGCCCAGGCTCGTCTCCTCCACATAGGCGAGACGAAGCCGGTTGGTATCGGCCATGGAAACTCCTTTCAGACGATCTCATCGAAGACGAAGGGAATGGTGACGGTGACGCGCCAGAAGGCGCTGCCGGACTCCGCCCCGGCGCCGACGGTCGCGGCGCGGCAGACGACACCCGAGAACGCGGCGCCCTCGTAGAGCTGGCCGACCGAGGCCGCGTGCGCGCGCGCCGTGGCACCCGGATCGGCCTCCGACAGCGGCACGAAGGCATGGACCAGGATCTCGCCCGGCCGGCGGACGAGCCGTTCGTCCGGCGCGCCGATCGAGGCGAAGGCCGACGGCGACGCCGCGACCTCGCAGAGGAGAAAGGCTTGCTCGGCGCTCGGCGCATGCGCCCGGCTTTCATGGACGACAGGCGTCGCGATCCAGCCCACGTCGAGGCGCGCGCGGATCGCGGCGACGGCAGCGGCGATGCTCATCGCGCGAGCTCGCGGTGGATGCGCTCGGCCAGGCCGGCCAGCGCCGCGGCGCGCTCGGCGTTCGGCACTTCGAGCGTGCGCGTACCGAGGCGGATAGTGCGCGTCGGCCGCCGCACCTCGACCGAGACGCGGACAGCCTCGGCCGCCCGCGCGAGCCTGGCCCGCACGGCCGCGTACAGATCGTCGATCATGTCAGGCTCCCGCGAGCGACAGTCGCCAGGCGACGACGTGGCCGAGCACCTGGACCGGCAATGGACGCGCAGCGACCGCCCAGACTTTGCCGGCGATGCGGAGCTGGTCGCGCTCGGCCGGAACGACCGATGGCGGCAGCGCCGCGGCGGCGAGCGTCGCCTCGGCATTGCCGGAGGCGACGGTGCCACCGATGGAGGTCGGCCGCGCCTCGTTCACGAGCACCGCGACCGGCCAACTGCCATGCGGCGGCGATCCGGACGCGGGACGCACGTAAGTGGCCGCAAGTCCTGAGCGTGCGATGCGGCGCGCGAGGCGTTCGGCGATCATGAGAAGCTGGGCCTCCGCCACGGCAGCAGAAGGTCGCGGACATTGTCCGGCAGGCCTCTCGCGGGCGCGTAGCTCGCGTGGTAGCCGCCAGCACTTTCGCCATTGAGCGACGGATCGCGGTCGCGCCCCGCATACCAGGCCTTCACCGTCTCGATGCAGGCGCGCTCGAGCACCGCCGGCAAGGTGCGATCGGGATCGTCGGGCAGGCCGAAGCCGCCGGTGTAGGCGATCTCGACCAGGCATTTCTCCCAGCCGTCGCGGCGATGAAGCAGGCCCGCCTCGGGCGAGATCAGCCGCCACGCCGAAGCGTCGAGTGCGACGCCGTCGACATGGATCGCCTCGATCGAGACCACTGGCGTCAGCGACAGCATCAGCAGCGCACGGCCACGGCCGAGCACGGTCTCGACCACGTCCTCGCGGACGAGCCGGCGGCGGCACTCGGTCTCGATCGCGCTCGATGCCTGCGCGATCAGATCGGTGAGGAACGCGTCCTCGCCGGTCTCGGCGAGGCCGAGCTCGCGCTTGATCGCGGAGAGCGTGGCGAGATCCCGCCGCGGCGACGGCGAGGTGACGATCAGTCCCATCGCTCGTCAGCTCCGAGGAACGGCAACGAGGGTCAGCGTCGTGCCGGCGCCGAAGGTGCCGACCGACGTCACCTTGACGCGGAATCGTTCGCCGAACGGCCCGTCGACGGCGGTGTCGTCGGCGAGCGTACCTTCCGAGATCGCCGCCGGCGATTTGAGCGCGGCACCGGGAAGGCGCGCGGCCTTGACCGCGCTCGCGTTTCCGAAGGCGAAGCAGGCGAGGTCGAGCCAGGTCGCGCCGCCGTCGATCGAGGTCTGCACCCAGGCCTTGGCCGAGGTGCCGGGAGACCCGACCACGTCGAGACGCGCCTGCAGATCGAGCGCCCGGACCCCGCCATGGACCACCACCGGCGAGAGGGAGACGCCGGCGAGCGGCTGGGTCAGCGCGAGGGCGCAGAGGGTGAGCATGAAGCTCCCTTCCAAGTCTCGAGGGTCTGAAGATCGACGGCGGCGCGTCCGAAGAGGCGCGGAGAGTTGTGCTCCCTCCCTCGGCGAAGCCGGGGGAGGTACGCGCGACGCCGAAGGCGTCGTCGCGCTCGGGTGGGGGCATGCGCGAGGTCACTGCGGCCGACGCAGAGCGTTCGACAGACAGCGAGCCCAAGCCCCCACCCCGTCCCTCCCCCGCGTACGACGCGAGGGAGGGGGCACGAGGTGCGAGGGAGAGGTCGTTACACCGGCGGGTTCGCGGTCGGCTGCATCGCGGGATGACCGAGGATGGCGACGGCGGCGACGAAGGCGGTGCCGGAATTGCCGGAGGGCGTGACGGTCAGGCGCACGTAGCGCCTGCTCCCGCGGTATCCCACCTTCCGAACCTCGTCGTCGTCCCCGAAGGCGAAGCCGGCAGAAGCGAGCGTGCCGGAGAGCTGGTCCGCCGGAACGACGTCGGCGTCCGAAAGCGCGGGATCGTCGCCGTGATGCATCGTGACGGCGAAGGTCGCGTCCGCATCGGCGAGCGAACCGGTGAGGATCGCGAAGACCAGGCTGTCGTGCCCGCGCCGGTCGACGATCTGGGAGACGAAGGCAGTGTTGTCGGTGACCGCGGCGGCCGGGCTGACCGCGCGCGCGAGATGGATCCCGTCGAGGAGATCGCGCATGAAGAGACTCCGATGAGTATGGGTGATCGGCAGGTCGGCTCTCGCGCGCAAGAGCGCGCTGCCGCCTCCTCCCGACGAGGCGTTGCCTCGCGGGTTACGAGCTGAACTTGATAAACTTCACCGCCTCGAAGTTCACCACGTCGCCGCCGACGCGCTTGGTGGCGTAGAACTTGACGTAGGGTTTGGCGGTGTAGGGATCGCGGAGCACGCGGATGCCGAGGCGGTCGACGATCTGGTAGGCCTCGCGGAAATTGCCGAGCGCCAGCGACAGCGAGCCCGTGCCCAAGGCCGGCATGTCCTCGTCGGTGGTGACCGGCACGTCGAGCAGCGTCGGCGGCTGGCCCTGCTGCAGGCCGGGCTGCCAGAGATAGTGGCCGTCGGAAGCCTTCATCTTGCGAATCTCGGCGATCACCTGGCGGCGTGCGATCCACGATGCGCCGGCGAGGTAGCCAGGCTTGAGCGCCTCGACCGCCTCGAACAACACGTCGCCGGGATCGGACGCAGCGAAGCTGCCGCTGGCGCCCGAAAGCACATGCTCGAACTGGCCCCAAGGCCGTGACGCATCGGCGGTCGCCTGGGTCGGATACGAGGTGAAGCCGCGCGGCTTCGAAAGGCCGTCGCCGGAGACGAAGGCGGCGTTCTCCAGGCGCGCGAAGCGGTCGGCGATCTTGGCCGAGAGCCAGGCGTCGACGTCGACCGCGGCATCGTCGAGGAAGGTCTGCGTCGCCCGCGGCTCGGCATACATCTCCGCCACCGGGATCCGCCACTTGCCGAGCGCGGGCGAGGCGGTCTCTACGCGCGTGCCGGTTTCCGTGGTCCAGCCGGCGCCGGCCTCGTCGAAGTCGCGGAGCCCTTCCATCGCCTCGGTCGAGATCTGCACCGAGGCGGCGAGGCCGCGGAACGGCGACATCTGGTCGACGCGGCGGACGATCCTGTCCGACATCTCCTGCGGCACCAGGTAGCCGCCATCCGGATCGCTTCCGACCGAGAGCGCCTTGCGCTCGATCTCGGCCAGGCCCTGGTCCTGGCCCTTGCGCAGGAACTGCACGAACTGCGCCTTGTGCTGGAGCGCCATCGGCCCCGTCGCCGCGCGCTCCTCGCCGCCAAGGGGACCGCCATGCGGCGGCCGGCGGACGAAGGTTTCGAGCTCGCGCTTCTCGGCGACCAGGCGGTCGAGGCGATCGCCGATGCGGTCGATCTTCGACTTGGTTTCCGCGCCGATGTCGCCGGCGCGCTTCACCTCGCGCGCGCAGCTCTCGACCGCGTCCTTGTGGGCCTCCCAGGTGCGGCCGAGCTCCTCGGTCACCTGGGCGATGTCGTGCGTCATGGATCCTCCTGATCTGGGCAAGCGTGAAAGACCGGCGGCACCAAGGCGCCCCGGTTGAAAATCCGCAATCTGAGCGAAGAACGGCCGCTCCCGGCGCTGCCGAGCCAAGCGGATCCGTCAGACCTGCTTTTGAACGATTGGGCCGATAGCAGCGGGCTTCAGCGCCTCACCCACTCCGAGCCAGTAACGTTGATCCTGTCAAAAACCGGCGTTTGCGTCAAGGATTAAATTCCGCATTTCTTCTCGTGAGCGTCCCGGGGCTGCAGGGAGACGAGCGCCGGGCGCGTCGCGGCGAGGCGGCGGAGCGCGCAGGCGAGGCGGTCACCACCGTCCTTCACGGTCTCGACGCGCGCCTGATGATTGGCCGGGAAGGTGACGAGCGAGATCTCCCAGAGGTTCACGCGCGCGAGGCGGCGGATTCCGGTCTTGCGGTCGCGCCTCGCCTCGATCGCCTGGAAGCCGATCGAGAGACCCGACACCGTTCCCATCTTGAGGTGCTCGTGGGCTTCGGCGCCGGCCTGCACCGACAGCAGCAGGCGCCCCTCGACGCGAAGCCCGATGGCGTCTTCTTCCAGATGCGTCCAGAGTCCGATCGGTGCGTTCGGATCGTGCTGCCAGAGCATCGCCGGGCGCCGCTCCTTAGTGTGCCATGCCTCCAGGGTCGCGCGGAAGGCGCCGCGCTCGACCACGTCGCCCTGGGTGTCCGTGACCCCGAACAGGCTGGCGTATCCGGAGAAAACGCCGGGAGAGTCGGCGCGCGCTTCCAGCGCACGCGCCACGGCGGCGAGCGTCCGTTCAGTCATTGTCGGTCCTTTATGGGCTAGGTTCGTGGGCGCCGGGGCGCGTGACCCACTCCGAACCAGTAGCGCCGATGCTGTCAAAAACCGTGGATTTCGTCAAGGCTGAAAATCCGCAACTATTATAAACTGACTTTTCCGTCTATCTGCCGACATAGAAGAACGAGCGCTCGCCCAGCATGAGCTCGGTCAGCGCCCAGACCAGGGCGTCGACGCGGTCGGGCGAGGCGGCGTCCTCCGCCGGCTGCCAGCCGACCATCTGGTCCTCGAGCTTCGGCAGCGACCCGACATGGCGGACGCGGCCCTGCTCGTAGAGCGCGGCGATCGGCTCGGCGCGCACGCGCTTGCCGCGGCTGGCGCTGACGGCGCGGAACGGGATCCGGGGATCGACCGCGCGCAGCGTCGCCTCGACCAGGTCGCCGCCATTGTTGACCTCGCCGACGATGCGGTCGGCGCGGTGGGCACGGAAGGCCGCGATCGCGCGGGCCGCCCACTCCTCCGGGCGATGGCGGCCGGAGAGATCCTCGAGCACGTAGCCGACGCCGTCCTCGCCGAGGCCCGCGACGACGATGCCGGTCTCGGCCGAGCGCGTGCCGGTCGAGACCGCGGGATCGATGGCGACGACGATGCGCTTGAGCTCCGGCGGCACGGCGACGCGGAGCTGATCGAGCCTCTTCAGGTTCCACAGCGCGCCCTCGGCGTCCTCCAGCATCTCGGCGTCGAGCTCCTGGCGGCCGAGACGCGTGCCGGCATAGCGGCGTTCCAGGCGCGTGACGTAGCCCTTCGCCAGGTTGGCGGCATTGGCGGAGGTCGAGCCGCGCGTGACGGCGGTCGTCGGGTCGGCGATCAGGCGCTTCAGTCCCTGGCGCGGCTTCGGCGTCGTGGTGACGACGCGCCTGGGATCGCTGCCGGCGCGCAAGGTCAGCTCGAGATTGTCCCAGGTCTCTTCCAGATGCTTCCACGCCGCGAGCTCGTCGGCCCAGGCCGCGTCGTGATTGGGTCCGCGAAGGCGGTCGGGCCTTTCGGCCGAGTAGAGATCGGCGACCACGCCGTTCGGCCAGACGAGACGCAGCTCGGATTTCACGAAGAGCGGCCGGAACCACGGCGGCGAGATCGAGACCACGCCGGCCTCGCCCTCGACCATCGTCTTCTTCACGTCGCGCAGCGTCGGCCCGACCAGCGCTATGCGCTTTCGCCGGCCGCTCTCTGCTTCCGCGCGCACCCATTCGGCGCCGGTCCGCGTCTTTCCGAAGCCGCGGCCGGCGAGCACGAGCCATGTCTCCCACGGCGCCTGCGGCGGCATCTGCTCGGGCCGCGCCCAGAAGCGCCAGTCATGCAGCAGGTGGGCGGCTTCGAGCTCGGAGAGGCCAGCGAGGAAGGACGCGCGATCCTCGGGCAAGAGCCGAGCGAAGGATCGAGCGTCGAATGACGGACTCATCGCTGCTCGCTTTCGTGTCCCCTCCCCCATGCGCAGCGTGGGGGAGGGTCAGGTGGGGGCACGCGCGAGGTGAACGCGGCCGGACTCGAACGCGGATCGACGAGCGAGGCGGGCCCCCACCCCATCCCTCCCCCGCGTACGACCGAGGGAGGGGGCAAAACGAGGGAGGGGGCAAAAGAAAGCGAAGCGGCTAAGGCTTCTTCGCCGCCGCTTCCGCCAGCTTCCCGAGCTTACGGGCCAGGGTCGCGCGCGATCCGGCGACGGCCTGGTCGAGCAGCTCGCGGCCGTCGGCGCCGCCGGCCCGGGCCTTGGGCCGGAGATAGGCCGCGACCGCCTTCGCCATGCCGTCGCGGCGGCTGGGATCGGCCTCGCCGTCCTCCATGACCGCCAGCATGTAGGCGACCGGGTCGCCGTTCGCGGTGGCCGGGTCGCCGGCCTCGTCAGGTTGCGGATTTATTTCATGGAGACGGCGGATGCTCATCGGACGGTGATCCTCATGAATTGAGGGCTCGCACCAGGGCTGCGATCCCGGCCCGCTCGCGCTGGCGGACGGTCTCGTGGCTGCAGCCGAAGGTGCGCGCGATAACGCGTAGGTTGAGGCCCATGGCGACGCCGATCACGGCCAGGCGCTGCTGTCCGTCGGCGATCAGGAATAACCATGGAAGCGTCTGATCGAGGCGCCCGATCTCGGCCGGGGTCGGCCGGCTGACCGCCAGGGAGCGGCCGTAGCCATAGGCCTCGGCGAGGTCGTGAACGACGTCGGGCCAGCGCACCATCCGGGTCGAGGGGCGCGAGGTCGCGTCGTCGGGGAGACGGCGGATCACGCTCATCGCCTCGGCCAGCCTGGCGCGGACCAGATCGGGCGTCCAGACCGCCGGCGGGACGTCCGGGACCGGAACGGAATCCGCAGGCATGCCCCCGTTCGCATACGGATCCGGCGGTGCCGGCGACCAGCTTCGGACACTCTCGGTCACCAGCAGCGATGGCTTGCCCTCGCGCTGCCGGTACCAGCGGACGACGGTGGCGTCGCTCATCGCCGCGACCTCCGCCCGGCGGCGGGCTCGCTTTTCTGCTCGAGCTGGCGGCGCGCCTCGTTGATGACCGCCTGCTTGGTCCAGGGGTCGAGGACGTCGGAGAGATGGATCATGGCGACCCCGTGCTCGACGAAGGCGCGGCGACGGAGGACGCCGATCTCCTCCGGCGTCCCGGCACTTGCCGCCTGCGCGCGGGCCAGCCCGCTCTTGAGGCTCAACGACATGACGAAAGTCTCCCGCAAAGATTGCATCGGATAGGCCTCCCGCCGTTCCCGGCCGTGTGGCTGGATCCGAGTATTGAGGAATTTAATCCCTATCGTCAATGGATATTTTTCCTAGTGCATCCGCAGGCCGGATGCGGAACTATCGCCGCATGTCCCAAGACCTCCTCCTGCAGCGGATCGAGGCCCGGCTCAAGGCGACCGGGCTGTCCGAACGCAAGGCCTGCCTGAAGGCCGGGCTCAAGGTCGACGCGATCCGCACCATCCGCCGCGGCAACCACCCGCGCGCCAGCACGCTGCGCGCGCTCGCCGGGGTGCTGGGCGTCTCGGCCTCGTATCTGCTCGATGCGTCGGACGACGCGCCGATGCCGACGACGGGCATGGCGCGCGCGGTCCCCGCCGCCGACGGGCCGATGGTGCCGATCGTCGAGCTCGACGTCCGTGCCGGTGCCGGCGGCGGCGCGCTCAACTCCGAGGAACTGGAGGCCGGCCACTGGCAGCTTCCCGGCGACCTCGTCCGCTCGGTCACCACCGCGCCGACGACGGCGCTCAAGATCCTCACCGTGTATGGCGACTCGATGGAGCCGGAGTTCAGGCCCGGCCAGCGCGTGATGGTCGACACCTCCGACCAGATGCCGAGCCCGCCCGGCGTGTTCGTCGCCTGGGACGGTCTCGCGACCGTGATCAAGCGCGTCGAGTTCGTGCCCCATTCAGATCCGCCGAAGATCCGCTTCAGCTCGGACAATCCGCGCTACCAGCCCTACGAGCGCACGCTCGAGGAAGCGCATATCCGCGGCCGCGTCATCGGCCGCTGGACCTGGACCTGAACCCGGGTTCAAGTTTCGGACGTGAGCGGGCGCACACTCGATTGACGCGGGCGCGGCTTAGGGTGATGTTCGCTGCGATCACCGTGCGCCTGAATGCTTGAACTTAGCCCCCGATACCAGATCCAGCGCGATGCCCGACTGGCCGCGCTCGATACGTCGGCCGCGCGCGCATACAAGGCGATGGACGTCGACCCGACGCCCGGGGCAGGCACCGCGCGGCCGGTCATCGCCTACCTGTACCAGCCCGGCAACGTGCTGCCGCTCGAGCAGCTCCGCGCCTTCGACAGGTTCCAGGCGCCGGGCATGGTCAAGATCGCCGACTTCGGCGTCGGCAACCGCGAAGGCGAAGGCGGCCGCGACTTCACACTGATCGTCGAGCCGATGGGCGAGATGGTCGCGCCGAGCCTGGTGCAACCCTTCGAGGCGCTCTCCGACGAGTCGATCGCGACCCGCGTCGTGCGCTCGATCGTCCCGGCGCTGAAGGAGATCGAGTCCCGCCGCACCGCGCATCGCGGCATCCGGCCGAACAACCTCTTCTTCGCCGACGCCTCCAGGACCAACATCATCCTGGGCCCGCCCGCGACCTCGCCGGCGGGGCAGGACCAGCCCTCGTATCTGGAGCCGCTCGAAAGCGCGATGACCGATCCGCGCGCGCGGATCGGCGGCGTCTTCTCCGACGACCTGTTCGCGGTCGGCGTGACATTGCTGATGCTGGCGACCGGACGCAACCCGCTGCGCGACATGAAGCCGGAGGCGATGACCGCCAAGCGGCTGGAGATCGGGTCCTACGAGGCGATGGCCGGCGGCCTCCGCCTGTCGACGACGATGACCGAGGTCATCAAGGGCCTCCTCGTCGATTCCAGGCGCGAGCGCTGGGGCCTGCCGGAGCTCGCGCAATGGGCGGTCGACGGGCGCCGCCCGAATCCGCCGCGCGTGACCCAGCCCAAGGTCGCCGGGCGTCCGATCAAGATCGGCTCCGACGAGGCGGTCTCCGCGCGCAGCCTCGCCTTCCACATCTCCCGCCACTGGGACCACGCCGGCAAGCTGCTCACCAGCGAGGAATTCCAGACCTGGATCCGCCGCAGCCTGGCCGAGGAGGCCGTGGTCGACCGCATCACCAAGGTGACGCGCGGCAGCCAGGAGACGACGGTTCGCGAGCGCTCCGACCGCCTGGTGCTGAACTCGCTGCTGGCGCTCGACCCGGCCGGGCCGATGCGCTATCGCGACCTCTCCTTCCAGCTCGAAGGCCTTCCCAACCTGCTCGGCAACGTGCTGGTCGACGTCGAGTCCGAGCGCGATCTCGCCGCGGACCTCTCGACCTTGATCGCCAACGGGCTCTGGAGCGGCTGGGCGATCATGCAGGGCTCGCTCAGCGGCGAAGGCGCGCGCATCCGCTCGCTCCTCGAGCGCCAGCGCACGGTCGTCACCACGCGCGATCCCGGCGCCGGCATCGAGCGCTGCCTCTACGAGCTCAGCCCGGCGATCCCGTGCCTGAGCCCGCTGCTGGTCGACAGCTGCGTCGTCGACCTCAACGACCTGATGGTGGCGCTCGACCGCCTGCCCAAGGAGTCGTTCGTCGAGGACTTCCTGACCGACCGCCACATCCTGGCGTTCCTCGCCTCGCGCTCGACCAAGATCACCGACCAGGTGCTGCGCCAGGCGGTCGGCCGGCGGAGCGCGCTGCAGCGCCTGGTGCAGCAGGTCAAGATGCTGGCGCTGGTGCAGTCGACGGCGAAGATCGCGGTGCCGAACCTGACGACCAATCTCGCCAACCTCCTGAAGGCGACGGCCGACGAGGAGATCCGCGGCAGCGAGCTCAAGGACCTGGTGCTGAAGGACCTCGAGGCCGCCGCGCCGCTCGGCCGCATCGACGCGCTGCTGAAGACGCTCGAGGAGTCCGGCGCGCTCGAGGCCGACCGCCGCGGCTTCGAGGCCGCGCGCGCCGAGTACGTCGAAGGCAAGAAGAAGCTCTCCGAGCTCAAGGACCAGCTCAACAAGGCCGAGAAGCGGGCGAGCGGGCTCGGTCCCCAGATCGCGGGCATGATCGGCATGGCCTCGGGGCTGGCGGCGATCGCGATGATGGCGCTGATGGGGATCGGGTTTTGAAGGCGCTTCTCTGGCTCTTCGGCGTCGGCGTCATCGCGGTGCTGTTCCGCCCGACCGCGATCATCCTCGGCGTCGGCCTGCTGCCGACCCTGCTGACCTTCCTGTTCGACCGCACGCCGGAGAAGTTCGGCGTGCTCTGCATCGGCTCGCTCAACCTCGCCGGCCTCTACCCGGTGCTGATGCCGCTCTGGACGCGCGGCCACACCATGGAGCACGCGATGAAGGCGCTCGGCGACCCGAACACGGGCGCCGTGATCATCGGCGCCGCCGGCGTCGGCTGCGTCATCTACTTCGCCACGCCGCCGATCGTCTCGATGGTGGTCAAGAGCAGCATCACGCGCGAGATCGGCGAGATCGAGAAGCGCCACGCCGATCTCATCGCCTATTGGGGCGACGCGCTGACCGAGGACGCGGGCTTCGGCAACGTCTCGACCGCCCCCGCCCACAAGCACAAGCCGGTGAAGATCCCGATGCCGCGCGGCAGGTCGTGACGGCACGTGCCGCCGCCTGCGGTTGCGGGCAGCTCCGCATCGCCTGTCGTACCGAGCCCGCCAAGGTATCTCTCTGTCATTGCCTGGAGTGCCAGCGCAGGACCGGCGCCCCTTTCGGGATCGCCGCGTTCTTCGACGCCGACGCGACGGAGGTCGCGGGCGTGTCGACCACCTACCAGCGTCCATCCGACAGCGGACATCCCGTCGTCTTCCACTTCTGCGCCACCTGCGGCTCGACGGTCTTCTGGTATCCGGCGCGGATGGCGAAGCTGGTGGCGGTGGCGGTCGGCTGCTTCGCCGACCGGACATTTCCCGCGCCGACGCAAGCCGTCTACGACCATCACCGGCATGCCTGGGTTGCTCCACTTCCCAGCGCCTGACCGGCGTTGCTAGCATCACGCCATGATCCTCGGTCGGCGACAGGTCCTGGCCGGAAGCGCGGCCGCGATGGTCTTCGCCCGGCCCGCCCTCGCGCAGGCGGCGTCCCCGCCCACATCGACCGAGGTCGCGAAGATGGCGGAGGCGGCGGAGGGCTTCCGCAAGCAGCATGAGGTCCCCGGCCTCGCCGTCGCCTTCACGCACGCCGGCAAGCTCGTGCACGAGGCGGCGTTCGGCCTCGCCGACCGCGATGCCGGCGAGGCGCTGACGACCTCACATCGTTTCCGCATCGCCAGCGTCTCGAAGCCGATCACCTCGGTCGCGATCTTCCGGCTGATCGAGGAAGGCAGGCTCAGGCTCGGCGACCGGGTGCTCGGCCTCGACGGCATCCTCGGCGAGACCTACGGCAGGATCGAGAGCCCGCGGCTGCGCGCGATCACGGTCGACCACCTGCTGACCCACACCTCCGGCGGCTGGCCCAACGACGCGACCGATCCGATGTTCCGCGCCGGGCTGCCCGAGCACGCGGCGCTGATCGAAGCGACGCTCGCGTACCAGGCTCCGGCGCATGATCCGGGAACGCACTACGCCTATTCCAACTTCGGCTATTGCCTGCTCGGCCGCGTGGTCGAGCGGATAGACGGGAAGTCCTACGCCGGTCACGTGAAGCAGACCCTGCTGGCACCTTCGGGCATCGCCGACATGGAGATCGCCGGCAACACGCTGGCCGAGCGGCAGCCGCCCGAGGTGCGCTACTACGCCGGCCCCCGCGAGAATGCCTACGGCATGGACGTGCGGCGCATGGATTCGCATGGCGGCTGGATCGCGAGCGCCGCCTCGCTCGCGCGCTTCGCCGCCGCGGTGCCGCGCCTGCTCAAGCCCGAGACCCTATCCCTGATGACGACGGCGAGCCCGATCAATCCGGCGTATGCGCGCGGCTGGCGCGTGAACGCGCGCGGCAACGCCTGGCACACCGGAAGCCTGCCCGGCACCGCGACGATCATGGTGCGCACGACGAGCGGCCTCACCTGGGCCGCGCTCTGCAACACGCGGTCACGCGAGAGCGAGCTCGCGCGCGATCTCGACCGCGTGATGTGGACGATGGCGCGGGCGGTCCCGCGTTGGAGGGCCTAGGGTACGCAGGTTCGGAATCGGCGTTGGTGCCGGATCGCTCGGGCCCAAGCGAAGACGCTTGGGTACGCGATCCGGCCGCCGATAGATTTTTTGAGGAGTCGGAGAACTTGCCGGCGGCGGAAATCGCGTACCCGCGGTCTTCCGTGGGCTCGAGCGATTTCCGTGATCGCAGGCTCCGTAGACAGCCGCCCTAGAACTTGAACAGCGAGGCCGCGCCCTTCGCCTGACTCTGCTTCGCCGCGATCTGAGCTTCAGCCCTCACGATTTCCGCCTTCAGGCGCTCGATGTAGTCACGTAGTTCCTCGACCGACATCGGCTCCAGGTTCCTGGGCGTCGGCTTCTTGTTGGGCCCACGCGGTTCAAGATCGTCGAAGTCCGACATCGAAGCCCTCCTTCCGCTCAGGCGATTTCGGCGATACTAGACCAACACCGAACGAGGCGGAGAGGACGATGACGCTGCCCGAGACGATGACCGCGGTCGAGATCTCGACCCCCGGCGGCCCGGACGTACTGAAGGCGGCGACCCGGCCGGTGCCCAAGCCGGGTCCCGGCGAGGTGCTGATCCGGGTCAGGGCTGCGGGCGTCAACCGGCCCGACATGCTTCAGCGCCAGGGCGGGTACCCGCCACCGGCCGGCGCCTCCGACCTTCCCGGCCTCGAGGTCGCGGGCGAGGTGGTGGCGGTCGGACCCGCAGGCCCCGCCGTGCCGGAGGCGATGCGCTGGAGCTTCAAGGCCGGCGACAAGGTGACGGCGCTGCTGGCCGGTGGCGGCTATGCCGAATATGCGACCGCGCCCGTGGTGCAGTGCCTGCCGGTGCCCGACGGCATGGGCTGGGTCGAGGCGGCGGGACTGCCGGAAACCTTCTTCACCGTCTGGACCAACGTCTTCCAGCGGGGCGCGCTCAAGCCGGGCGAGACCATCCTGATCCATGGCGGGTCGAGCGGCATCGGCACCACGGCGATCCAGCTGGCGCACGCGCTCGGCTCCACCGTGTTCACGACCGCCGGCTCCGACGACAAGGTGAAGGCCTGCACCGGCCTCGGCGCCGCGCGCGCCATCAACTATCGCACCGAGGACTTCGCCGAGGTGATCAAGGCGGCGGCGCCGAAGGGCGTCGACGTCGTGCTCGACATGGTCGGCGGCGCCTACTTTCCGAAGAACCTCGACCTCCTCGCCACCGACGGGCGCATCGTCTACATCGCCGCGCTGAAGGGGAACAAGGTCGAGCTCGACATCGGCAAGATGATGCGCAAGCGCGCGATCGTCACCGGCACGACGCTCCGTCCGCGAAGCCCGGTCGAGAAGGGCCACATCGCCGCCGAGCTCAAGGCCAGGGTCTGGCCGCTGCTCTCCTCGGGCCGGATCAAGCCGGTCGTCTACAAGACCTTCCCGCTCGCCGAGGCCGCCAAGGCGCATGCCCTGATGGAAACGAGCGAGCACATCGGCAAGATCGTGCTGACGACGTAAGGGCCCCTCGGACTCCCTCTCCCGCGGAGCGGGGGAGGGACGGGGTGGGGGCGAGCGCAGCGAGGAACGCACGCGCGCCTCGGCCCCAAACGACCTCGCTTCGCTCGGGCCCCCACCCTTCCCTCCCCCGCGTACGACGCGAGGGAGGGTTACGAATGGTGCGAAGCACCCAGTCGCTCTAGGATCGGGCGATGTCCGGGGGGACCCACGAGGACCACAAGGTCCGCGACCGCTTCGTCGCCTTCGCCTTCGCCGCCGCCGACGCGGTGATGGAGGTGACCGACGACGGCAACATCGGCTATGCCGCCGGCGCGATCGAGACGCTGACCCGGCGCACCGCCGACAAGCTGCAGGGCATGGTTTTCCTCTCCATCATCGCGCTTCCCGACCGCGGCCGGGTCAAGACGATGCTGGCGGACCTCGGGCCCGCGGGCCGGATGAGCCCGGCCCTGGTGCATCTCGCCTCCGGACGCGAGGTGCTGTTCGGCGCCTGCCGCCTGCCCGACAACCCGGGCACCTTCGTCTCGCTGACCCAGCCGGTGGTGAGGCCCGGCGCCATCGCCGCGCGCGAGCGCGACCGCGCCTCGGGCGCGCTGACCGAGGCCGGGTTCGCGACCGCGCTCTCCGAGCGCATGGCCGAGGGCGCCGACGGCGACCAGCTCGCCCTCCTCGATCTCGGCGACCTCGACAAGCTCATGGCGACCACCGATCCCGAGCATCGCCGCCAGCTGCTGCAGACGATCGGCGAGATCCTCGACCAGACCGCCGGCGCCGACGGCGTCGCCGGGCGCCTCGGCGGCGGACGCTTCGGCGTGCTGGCGCCGAAGCCCATCGACGAGCAGAAGCTGGCGAAGGACCTGACCGACGCCACGGCCAAGGCGGCGCCGAGGGGCCCGCCGCTCACCGCCAAGGCGGTCACCATCGCGCTCGAGACCGCCGGCCTGTCGCGCGCCGATGCCGGCCGCGCCGTGCTCTACGCGGTACAGCGCTTCGCCCAGGCCGAGCTCTCGGTCGACGGCATCTCCGCGCTGGGTCCCGGCCTGCCGGCGCTGCTGGCGGACGCCGCGGTCGCGGTCGCAAAGCTGCGCGAGACCATCCGCGAGCGCCGCGTCGAGATGGCGCTGCAGCCGATCGTCCAGCTGGAGAGCCTGCAGGTGCATCACTACGAGGCGCTCTGCCGGCTGCCCGACAACTCCGATCCAGGCCCGGTGATCGCCGCCGCCGAGCAGGCCGCGCTGGCGCCCGAGTTCGACCTGATGGTCGCCGAGGAGACGTTCGCCCAGCTCGGCCGTCCGCCGGTCCGGCGCGAGGTCAGGGTCGCGATCAACCTCTCCGGCCGCTCGATCGAGTCCCCCGACTTCGTCGATGCGCTCGAGGAGCTTCTCTACAAGCACAAGATCAACCCGCCCGACATCCTGTTCGAGATCACCGAGACCGCGTCGATCGGCAGCCTCGGGCGCGCGACCCAGCAGGTCGACCGGCTCCGCCGGCGCGGCCACCCGATCTGCATCGACGACCTCGGCGCCGGCGCCGCCTCGTTCCAGTATCTCTCGGCCTTCAACGTCGACTTCGCCAAGATCGACGGCCGCTACATCCGCAACGCCGCCACCCAGCCCCGCGACAAGGCGTTCCTGGTGGCGATGATCGGGCTCTGCCGAAGCCTCGGCATCCCGGTGATCGCGGAGTCGATCGAGACCGCGGACCAGGCCAAGGCCTCGCAGTCGCTGGGCGCCTCGCTGGGCCAGGGCTACCTGCTGGGCAAGCCGACGCCGATCCGCGACATCCTCGACGCGTGATCCGAGGAACGCGCCTCGCCCCTTCCGCCGCGTCCGGCGGATGCTAACATGGCGGCTTAACGCCTTTCCCGGGGGAGCCCGCCCATGAACCTGTTCCGCCGTCTTCTGCCGCGCCTCGCCGTCCTGCTGGTGCTTCTCGCACCGGTCGCGGCGCTGGCGCAGAACGTCAAGGTCACGATCTTCCACACCAACGACGTCTACGAGATCTCCCCGGTCAAGGGATGGGGCGGACTCGCCGAGGTCGCGGCCCTGCTCAAGCGCGAGCGCGCGGCCGCCGGCCCCAACACGATGACCACCTTCGGCGGCGACCTGATCTCGCCGTCGCTGATGTCGGGCCTGACCAAGGGCTCGCAGATGATCGAGCTCTACAACGCGCTCGGCACCGATCTCGCCGTGCTCGGCAACCACGAGTTCGACTTCGGCGACGACGTCGCCAAGGCGCGGATCAACGAATCCAAGTTCCCGTGGCTGGCCGGCAACCTGACCCAGGCCGACGGCAAGCCCTTCCACACGACGATCGCCACGACGATGAAGGAGTTCGGCGGTCTCAAGTTCGGCTTCTTCGGCGTGATCACGCCGGAGACGGAGCAGCTCTCGAGCCCCGGCAAGGACCTCAAGTTCGAGGACTACCTCACGGCCTCGACGCGGCTGGTGAAGCAGCTCAAGGACCAGGGCGCCGACGTCGTCGTCGCGCTGACCCATCTCAACTTCCCCGAGGACCGCGACCTCGCCCGCAAGGTGCGCGGCATCGACCTGATCCTCGGCGGCCACGACCACGAGCCGCTGACCGCTTATGAGGGCTCGACCCTGATCCACAAGGCCGGCTACGACGCGCACTGGCTCTCGGTGGTGGAGCTCCAGGTCTCCAAGCGCCCGCAGCAGTCGGGCCCGCCGCGCGTCGAGGTCGTGCACGGCTGGAAGATGATCCCGGTCGTCGGCGTGCAGCCGGACCCCGAGGTCGCGGCGATCGTGAAGAAGCACAACGACAAGCTCGACGCCGAGCTCAACGTGCAGATCGGCACGTCGACCGTCGCCCTCTCCTCCAAGCGCGACGACGTGCGCACCAAGGAGACGGCGATGGGCAACCTGATCTCGGATGCGATCCGCGAGGCGGTCGGCGGCGACGTCGGCCTCACCAACGGCGGCGGCATCCGCGGCGACAAGACCTACGACGCCGGCGTCACGCTGACCCGTCGCGACATCCTGACCGAGCTGCCGTTCGGCAACAAGACCGTGCTGCTCGAGCTCAAGGGCTCGGACCTGCTGGCGGCGATGGAGACCTCGGTCGGCCGCGTCGAGGAGAAGCAGGGCCGCTTCATGCAGGTGTCGGGCATGACGCTGGTCTGGGATCCGAAGGCGCCGATGGGCAAGCGCGTGGTCGAGATCAAGATCGGCGGCCAGCCACTCGATCCCAACAAGACCTACAAGGTCGCGACCAACGAATACGTCGCCGGCGGCGGCGACGGCTTCGACATCCTGAAGAAGGGCAAGCAGCTGATCGACGAGAGCTCGGCCAAGCTGATGGCGACCCAGGTGATCGACTACGTCGCCGCCAAGAAGACGGTCACGCCCAAGGTCGAGGGCCGCATCGTCGAGAAGTAGCCGCTTCCTCCGACGCTCAAAGGGCGGGCCCGACGGGTCCGCCCTTTTCGTTTGGAGGGATCGCCGCGGGTGCGACGTTTGGCACCCTCGTCCGGTCGGCAGCGGCACGGGCTATACTCGCGCTCGATCCACCAGGAGACGAAGATCGCTGACCCCGGTATCCGGCGTCGGTTCACGGCCAGGATGACCGGCGTCTTCCTGGCGCTGGCGGCGCTGACGACCGGAATCATGCTCTACCTCGACGTCGAGGCGGTGGATGATCGTGTCGTGGTGCTGGCGGAAGAGAAGACGCGGGCGTTCTTCGCGAGCCATCGCGACAAGCTGGCGTCCCCCTGGGAGGTCGGCGTCCGCTCCCAGCTCCAGGAACTCGCCGAGGAGCTGCTCGACAACCAGTTCATCGTGGTCGAGCTCTACGACCGGGCGGCGCGCCCGCTCGCCGAGGCGGCGCGCCCGAAGTCCGACGACGTCGAGAGCGCGATCCACCTGATGCGGCACGAGTTCCCGACCGACGCGAAGAGCTTCTACAAGCGCCACTTCAGCGCCGGTGGCGTCTACGTGCAGGTATTCGTTCCGATCATCGCCGACGACGGCCGGCGCATCGGCTTCTTCGAAGGCATCTACCAGGTCGACGGCTCGGTCGTCGAAGAGTTCCGGCTGCGCCTCGTCTGGTCGCTGGCCCTGGCGATCCTGGCTGCCCTGGCCGGGACCCTCCTGATCCGCCGCGCCGTCGCCCGGCGGCTACGGCTGTCGGCCGACTGAGACGCAGAGACCAGGGGCGGATCCAGGAGCCCCTTTCCTTTGTCCCATGCATTGGCAGGAGCGGTATGGCAAATTTGCCGCGCATTTGACGAGTATGCGCTGCCGGATCGCTTGGGACAGGGGAAAAGCGAGCAATGACAAGTAGTTCCGGCATGGAGCGCCATGCCGCGCAGCGCCCTTCCCCCGGTCTTCGCCGACAGGCGATTCGCCTTTTTCTCCTCGCCTTCTGTCTCGTCTCCGTCGCTGCGCCGGCGCGCGCCGCGGATGTCGGCTTCGCCTGGGCGCAGAGCTTCGGCACGTCCGGCCAGACGACCTCGACGCCGGTCACCGCGATCGACGCTTCCGGCAACATCTATCTCGCGGGGTCCTTCACCGGATCGACGCTGACGCTCGGCACGACGACGTTGACCCGCATCGGCACCGCCGACGTCTTCGTCGCCAAGCTCACCAGCAACGGACGCGTGCTGTGGGCGAAGAATTTCGGCGGCGCCGGCGCCACGGCCGTCTCCAACCGGGTGGCGGTCGACGCCACCGGGTCGCCGAACGTCTACGTCTCGGGCTCGTTCACCACCGCCAGCCTGACCACGCCGACGCTCACGAAGATCGGCGAGCGCGACCTGTTCGCGGTCAAGCTCGACTCCGCCGGCACGATCACCTGGGCCAAGAACTTCGGCGGCACCGGCGCATCCGCCGCCGCCGCGGGCATCGCGGTCGACACCGCGAGTCCCGCCAACGTCTACCTGGGCGGCGTGCTGTCCGGTGCGCACCTGACCACGCCGTCGATCACCAAGATCGGCGACGCCGACGCGCTCACGATCAAGCTCGACGCCTCGGGCGCCACCGCCTGGGCCAAGAATTTCGGCGGCTCCGGCTCCTATGCCTTCGCCAACGACATCGCCGTCGACCGCTCGACGCCGGCGCAGGTCTACGTCGTCGGCGGCTTCCACTACTTCGTCAGCGGCCGCACCTCCGCCGCGCTGTCGACGCCGGTGCTGACGCGGATCGGCGAGATCGACGGCTTCGCGCTCAAGCTCGATTCCTCGGGCTCGATCGTCTGGGCCCGGAACTACGGCGGCACCGGCACGCACACCTCGCTCTCCAGCGTCACGGTGGATCGCGAGACCGCGCCCAACATCTACGCCGCCGGCTATTTCCACACCGGCAACCTGACGACGCCGTCGCTGCTGCGCCTCGGCACCTCCGACGGGCTGCTGCTCAAGCTCGACTCCAACGGGCTCACCACCTGGTCCAAGAGCATCGGCGGGTCGGGCGCCTCGACCAGCATGGCGAGCGTCGCGGTCGACACCGCGAGCCCGGCCAACATCTATGTCGGCGGCGCCTTCGGCTCGGGCACGCTCAACGTGCCGCCCTTGACCCGCATCGGCACCAATGACGGCTTCGCCGCGAAGTTCGATTCCAGCGGCACCGCCGTCTGGGCGACCGGCATCGCAGGGGCCAACGCCTACAACAACGCCGGCTTCGTCTCCGTCGACTCCAGCCGCCCGACCGGCGTCGTCTATGCGGGCGAGCTTCTCAGCGGCAACCTGACCTCGCCGGCGATCACCAAGGCCGGCAGCTCCGACGTGGTGCTGGCGAAGCTGGGCACGCCCGAGAGCGGCTGGTACTGGAACTCCAACCAGTCGGGGCGCGGCTACTCGATCGAGATCGACAACGGCCGGCTCTTCTTCGCCGCCTACGGCTACACGTCCGACGGGTCGAGCATCTGGTACACCTCGACCGGCGCGATGACGAGCGACACGGCCTATTCGGGCTCGGTCGAGGCGTTCCAGAACGGACAGACCCTGACCGGCACCTACCAGGCGCCGACCGCGCTGGGCTCCATCGGGACGATGACGCTCACCTTCTCCTCGCCGACCGTCGCCATCCTGACGCTGCCGGGTGCCAGCCCGATCACGATCACCCGCTACGAGATCACCAGCGGCGGCGTGACCCGCGGGCCCGCCGCGGGACATCCGACCAAGGGCTGGTGGTGGAACCCGAACGAGAGCGGCCGCGGCTTCTTCATCGAGGTGCAGGACACCACGATGTTCGTCTCGGGCTTCCTCTACAACTCGGCCGGACAGGCGACCTGGTACGTCGCCAACGCGACGATGTCGGTGCCGAACGTCTTCATCGGGGTGCTGACCGAGTTCGCCGGCGGCGGCAGCTTCACCTCGAGCCCCTTCACGGCCCCGACCACCTCGACGTCGCGCGGGCTGTTCACGATCCAGTTCGACTCGCAGACGACCGGCACGATGACGCTCTCGACCGGGACGCAGGTCCCGCTGCGACGCTTCTCGTTCTAGGCCCGGGCTTCGGCCGCCGGCGGACTACCTGAACAGGCCGAGCAGGCCGCTCGGCTTCTGGTTGGCGATGTTGAGGGTCTGGACCGAGAGCTGCTGCTGCACCTGCAGGGCCTGCAGACGCGAGGACTCCTTCGCCAGATCCGCGTCGACGATCGAACCCAGGCCTTCGCTGACCGCGTCGGAGAGCTTCGAGACGAAGGTCTCCTGGAAGTTCAGCGTACGGGTATCGGCACCGAGGTTGCCGAGCACCTGGTTGATCGAGGCGGTCGCCAGGAACAGGGACGAGAGCGCCTGAGCCGCCGCCACCGTCGAGGAGATGTTCTGGTTGCCGAGGTTGGCGGAGGTCGTCGCGAACGCGCTGTTCGACCGGATGGTCAGCGTCGTGCCGTCGACATTGCCGATCACGTTGATCGAGGTCGAGGCGGCCGACAGCAGGTTGCGGCCATTGTAGGTCGCGTTCCGGATGAAGGTGTTGATCTGCGAGACGAGGTTGCGGAAGTCGTTGTTGAGGATCGACTGCTGCTCGGTCGTGTTGCCCGCGTTCTGACCTTCGGTGATCTTCTTCTGGATGTCGCCGAGCAGATCGGAGATCGCGGTGGCGCCCGCCAGGGTGACCGTCGCGACGCCGCGGCCGTTGGCGAGACCCTGAGAGACGGCCTCGAAGGCCTTCAGGTTGCCGCGAACGCCCTGGGCGATGGCGAAGCTCGACGCATCGTCGACGGCGTTGTTGACCTTGAGGCCGGTCGACACCCGGTTCTGGACGGTATCCAGACGGCTGTTGACGGCGTTGAGGTTCTGCAGCGCGACGAACGCGCCGATATTCGTATTGATCGAGTTCTGGATAGGCATCGAATCGCCCTTTTCTGGCCGTTCTGGCGAGGCTTCTTCCCGGTACTTCTGCCTGGAAGGACAAGCCCGACGATTCGAAAGATAAAATTGTTGGTATCGGAATAAAATCCCGGATGATACCTGGAGCGTTACTACCTAGGTACTTCTACCCAGGTATCTCTACTAGGCACTGACTGGGATGCACGCGCGGCTCGTAATGCGCTACCCCAATAGGGGGCAGGCCTTCCGGCTTGCGGGGGGTCGGGACGATCAAGCGGCAAAGCCATGTCCTTGCGACGGCGTCAGGAGGCCTGCTCCTCCTTTCGGGATACGTCCTCCTCGACTGGGTGAGCTTCATCGACCCGTTCATGCGGTCGAGCATCACGCCATGGAATCCGGCGATCGGCCTCGCCTTCGCGTTCGTCCTCGCGCTCGGGCGCCGCTACCTCCCGTTCCTCCTCGTCGCGCCGGTGGTCTCGGACATCGTCATCCGCCACCTGCTGCTGTCCTTTCCGGTCGAGCTCATCGCCGCGGTCATCGCGGGAGTCGGCTACTCGGCGGTCCTTGCGCTCCTCATGCGGCCGAGCCTGAGATTCGATCCGGCGCTCCCGTCGCTCCGTGACCTGTTCCTTCTGCTGATCTCCGCGGTGGCGGGCCCGGCCGTCATCGCCGGATCGGTCGTCGCCATGATGATCCACTTCGAGGTCCTGCCGTCCAACGTGTTCCTGGCGGCAAGCGCGCGCTACTGGATCGGCGACGCGATCGGCATCGTCGTCGTCGCCCCGTTCGCGCTGGTGGCGATCCTCAGGCGACGCGACATCAAGGTGAACGTGGAAACCGCCCTCCAGCTCGCGGCGGTGTTCGCCGCACTGTTCCTCATTTTCGGGCAGGGAGAGAAACCCAACTACCTGAACTTCTATCTCCTGTTCATTCCCATCGTCTGGATGGCAGTCCGCGCCGGGCTCGAGGGCGTCAGCGCCGGCATCCTGATCACGCAGATCGCGCTGATCATCATCGCGCAGCAGATGCCGAGGGACACCTTCGAGATCATCGAGCTGCAGACGCGCATGATCGTGCTCGCCGGAACCGGGCTGGTCGCGGGCGCGCTGGTGAACGAGCGGCGGCGGGTCGAGGTCCGGCTTCGCATGCACCAGGAGTCGCTCGCCAACGTGCAGCGTGTCGGCAGCCTTGGAGAGCTGGCCGCGGCCCTCGCCCACGAGATCAACCAGCCGCTGATGGCGGCGGGCACCTATGCGCGGATGGTCGCGAACTCCCTGCGCTCGGGCGAGGAGGCGGACCTCGCGGAGCCGGCGGCGAAGACCGTCGTCCAGGTCGAGCGCGCCGCGCAGGTGGTCAGGCGGCTCCGTGCGCTGGTGAAGCTCGACCACAGCGCCCGCGCCCCGAACAGCATCGAGAAGATCGTCAACGAGGCGATCGACCTCTGCCAGCTCGAACTCAACCGCGGCATGGTCCGCGTCAACTTCATCCGGACCGAACCGGTCCGACCGGTGATGGTGGATCTCTTGCAGATCCAGCAGGTATTCATCAACCTGTTCAGGAACTCGATCGAGGCGATGGAAAACTCAAGCGACACGCGTCGCGAGATCACGGTCAAGGTGTCGCCAGTCGGCGACAAGGTCCAGGTCAAGATCCGCGACACCGGCCCCGGCTTCAACCCGGACATCCACGGCGACCAGATCCTGCCCTTCTCGTCGACCAAGGCCGACGGGCTCGGGATCGGCCTCTCCTTGAGCAAGTCGATCATCGAGAGCCATGGCGGCGGCTTCTGGGTGGATCCCTATACGGCCGGCGCCCTGGTGACCTTCACTCTCCCCGTTGCCGCGACGAACGCCGCATGAGCGAGCAGATCCACATCGCCATCGTCGACGACGACGCCGCGGTCCTCGACGCGCTCCACGCTTACTTCGTAAGCAAGGGCCTTTCGGTCTCGTGCTTCGACTCGGCGGAGCGCCTGCTGAGCCATGGCGAGGCCGAGACCAGGTTCGACTGCGTCGTGACGGACATCCGCATGCCCGGCATCTCGGGGCTCGAGCTCGCGCGCCGGATCGCGGCCGGTCCCAGGCGGTGCCCCGTGATCCTGATCACGGGTCACGGCGACATCGACATGGCGGTCTCGGCGATCAAGAGCGGCGTCTTCGATTTCCTCGAGAAGCCGTTCGACGAAGGCCGCCTGCTGGAGGCGATCCGACGCGCCGTGACCAGCGACCGCAGTGACCGGACGGAACGCGAAAGCGTCGAAAAGCTGCTGGTGCAGTTCGGGACGCTGTCCAACCGTCAGCGCGAAGTCATGGAGCACGCGGCGGCGGGCCTGTCGAACAAGGACATCGCCGCAAGGCTCAACATCAGCCCGAAGACGGTCGAGAACCACCGTGCATGGGTCATGGAGCGCATGGGGGCGAAGAACCTGGCCGAGCTCGTGCACCAGGCGATCCGGATCAAGAGCCGGATGTAGGAGACGTCAGTCCCGGTACTCGCCGCACCAGTCGGTGGCAAGGGTCACCGGGAACAGCGAGCGATGGGGCGGCGGATACCGGTGGCAGATGCCTCGTTCCCCCCGTGCGAGCGGGACTTCCTCGCTGTATCGGCGCAACGCCGCGTTCTCGGCCGCGGTCGATGCGATGCTCCAGTAGCGGCAGCGATCGCACCTCTCCTTGCGTCGAACCATCGTCTCCTGCGGCGGCGGCGTCAGCGTCGTGCTCGCCATGTCACTTCAGGTCGACGCCATCCAGCCGGATGATGCCGTCGGGGTAGGGCTTGAAGCCGTCGAGCTTCGCCGCGAGGCCCCAGAACCAGCGATAGTGATAGAGGATCAGGTGCGGGCGGTCGGCGAGGATGATCTCGGCCGCCTGGTTGTAGAGCTTCTGGCGCTCGGGCGTCGCGGTTACGGTGCGCGCCTTGACGAGGATGTCCTCGAGCTTCGGGTTGCAGTACTTTCCCCAGTTGACGAAGCCGTCGCAGGCGAACCAGATCGAGACGTTGGCGTCCGGATCGGGACGCCCGCTCCAGATGCCGAAGGCGGCCTGGTAGTCGCCCTTGATGTTGCGCTGGGTGATCGTGGTCGCCTCCAGCACCTCGATCTTGATCTCGATGCCGGCCTCCGCCGCCATCGCCTGTATCACCTGGGCGAGCTGCTGCTCGGTCGTGGTGTTGGGCGCGTAGAGCGTGAAGGCGACCTTCTCGGCGCCGGCGGCCTTGAGCAGCGCCTTAGCCTTGGCGAGGTCGCGCTTCGGCACCGGCAGCGCTGAGTTGTACCAGGCGCTGCCCGGGGCCCAGGGCTGGTTGGAGGCGATGAACTCGCCGTTGTAGACGACCTGGTTGATGACCTCGCGGTCGAGCGACAGCTCCAGCGCCTCGCGCACGCGCGGGTCTTTGCCCAAGGTCGCGGCGCGCTCGCCGTTGGCGAGGTTGATCGACATCGTGTAGTAGGCGGTCGCCGGCGAGCCCACGACCTTGGTGCGCGCATCCGACTTGAGCGCGGCGATGTCGGTCGGCAAGACGCGCTCGATGATCTCGAGCGCACCTGAGCGCAGGTTCGCGGTGCGGATGTTGGAATCCGGGATCGGCAGGTAGGTCACCTGCTCCGCCTTGTAGGCGGCCTGGTTCCAGTGCCGCGGGAACTTCTTCAGGACGATGCGGTCGAGCGCGACGCGCTCGGCGAAGGCGTAGGGGCCCGAGCAGACCGGCCTGGCCGCGAAGTTGGCGCCCGAAGCCGCCAGCGCCTTCGGCGAGGCGATCATGCCGCCGCGATCGGTGAAGACGCCGATGAGAGGCGCGAAGGGCTGGGCCAGCTTGAAGCGCACGGTCGCGCCGTCGGCCTCGACCTCCTTGACCGCCGCCAGCTCGGCCTTCCGCTTCGATTCCGGCAGCGTCTTGTAGCGCTCGATGTTGGCCTTGACCGCGGCCGCGTCCATCTTCTCGCCGTCGTGGAAGACCACGTCGCCGCGGAGCTTCATCGTCAGGGTCAGCGCATCGCCCGACCAGGCCCATTCGGTCGCGAGCTGCGGCACGTAGTTCAGCTTCTCGTCGATGTCGACGAGCTTGTCGCAAAGGCCGGCGAAGACCACACGGTCGAGGAAGCTGCCGCCGATCGCGGGATCGAGCACGTCGGGATCGCCGCCGAGGCCGATGCGGAGGTTGGCGGCGAGGGCCAGGCCGGGAGCAAGCGTTGCCAAGGCGAAGGCGGCAAGGAAGCGGCGCGTCATCGAGGACCCTCCCGGCGGCATTAACCACGTTGGACGAAAACGATGCGCCGCCGGGCGTCCCTTGTCCATTCGGGTGATCCGCGGGACCGGTTCCGGCGTAGGCGTGAACAGGTCATTTCAAGGAGAGCGGCGATGCGTGGATGGATGGCGGCGGCGGTCGCGGGGGCGATGGCGGCAGCAGCGGTGCCAGCCCTGGCGCTCGACCTGGTCGGCCTCTCGGACCGGAGCCAGCTGGTGCTGTTCTCCGACGCGGCGCCCGCGCGCACCCGCATCGTCGCTGTCACGGGATTGTCCGCGCCTTTGATCGGCATCGACTTCCGTCCCGCCGACAGGAAGCTCTACGGCGTCGCCGCCAATGCGACGATCTATCGGATCGATCCCGCGACCGGCGCGGCGACCTTCGTCGCCAACCTTTCCGAGCCGTTCGTCGCGGCCAAGGGGGCCGTCGTCGACTTCAACCCGCAGGCCGACCGGCTTCGCCTCGTCAGCGACGACGGCAAGCTCAACTACCGCATCAACGTCGACACCGGCGCGGTCACCAAGGACAAGCCGCTCGCCTATGGCGAGAAGGACAAGGCCGCCGGCCAGACGCCGCTGGTCCTCGGCGGCGCCTACATCAACTCCTATGCCGGCGCGGGCGCGACCCAGCTCTTCCATGTCGACAGCGCGCGCGGCGCCTGGATCGTGCAGGACCCGCCGAACGACGGCGTGCTCGGCTCGATCGCCGACACGGGCATGGGCAAGCGCGAGATCCGCGGCCTCGACATCCTGACCGACGCCAAGGACGACTACATGGCCTATGGCCTCACCGGCACCGCGACGCTGGTCGAGGTCTCGGTGGCGAAGGGCACGGCGACGGCGCGCGGGCCCATCGGCGACGGCAAGACGAGGCTGATCGACCTGGCGTTCGTTCCGGTGCGTTGAGCTAGAACGGCCGGTCGCCCTTCACCGTCACGCGGTGGGCGAGCCGCGTGTGGGGCCAGTAGTCCCACATGGCGCGGTGCTGGGCGCAGCGGTTGTCCCAGAAGGCGATCGCGTTCGGGGTCCACTGGAAGCGGCACTGCCAGAGCGGGCTCTCGGCATGCTCGAACAGGTAGCCCAGCAGCGCGTCGCTCTCGTCGCCGGGGATGCCGAGGATCCGGCGGGTGAAGCCGCGGTTGACGTAGAGCGAGCGCCGCCCGGTCACCGGATGCGTGCGGATCACCGGATGCTCGGCCCGCGGATACGCCTTCAGATCCGTCTGGCCCTGGCCGGCATAGGCGCCGCGATAGACCTGCTCGCCGTCATGCAGCGCCTTCAGGCCCTCGAGATGCGCCTTCATCCGGTCCGACAGGGACTCGTAGGCGGCATACATGTTGGCGAACAGCGTGTCGCCGCCTTCCGGCGGGCATTGGCGCATGTAGAGGATGCTGCCCATCGAGGGCTCGTCCTCGCAGGAGACGTCGCTGTGCCAGTGCTCGCCGTTGACGCGCGCCGAGTTGGCGTCGGTGTAGACGCGCATCAGCTCCGGCATGCCGGGCTCGTGCGGGGCGATCGGGTGGACGTGCAGCTCGCCGAAGCGTCGGCCGAAGTCGAGATGCTGCTCGGGTGTCAGGGCCTGGTCGCGGAAGAAGATGACCAGATGCTCCATCAGCGCCCGATGGATCTCGTCGAAGGCCTGGTTGCCGAGCGGGCGCGAGAGATCCACGCCGGAGATCTCGGCCCCGATCAGGGGCGTCAGCCGCTTCACCCGGATTGCCTCGTACGGCCGGCGCTCAGGTTCCTGGAAGCCCCGGGTGCGGGAGCCTTCGTCGCGATGGGGGGAAGTCATGGAAGTCGTCCTGTTGCAGAGGGCGGCTAGGCTGCACGCCTGGGCGAGACCTCGCGAACCACGGTCGCGCCGAGTTCCGCCTTGGCCTTCGTCAGGTCGTGCATGGCTTGAAGATTCACCCAGAACTCCGGCGTGGTGCCGAAGAAACGGGAAAGCCGGAGCGCCGTGTCCGCCGTCACGCCGCGCTCGCCCTTGAGGATCGCGCCGATGCGATTGGCCGGCACGCGCAGCGCCAACGACAGGGCATGCGCAGACAGGTCCAGCGGCTTCAGGAACTCCTCGCGAAGGATCTCGCCGGGATGCGAGGTGATGCGGTCTGGCGTCATGGCGCTGGTCCTCAATGATAGTCGACGATCTCGACCGAGGCGGGGCCATCGGCCGTCCATTCGAAACAGATACGCCACTGGTCGTTGATCCTGATCGAGTACTGTCCCTTGCGATCGCCTTTGAGGGCTTCGAGGCGATTTGCCGGCGGCACGCGGAGATCGACGAGGGCCTTCGCCGCAGCCAGCATGTCGAGCTTCCGGAGCGCCGAAGCCCTGATACCACCGAAGCGCTTCACCGCCTCGCCGCGATACAGTCGCTCCGTGGCAGCGTCCCGGAAGCTCCGGATCATACGACTAATATAGTACGCGTAACGTACAATGCAATACTTGGCGGCCGGCGATCATCACACCGGCTTCTCGCCCTTCACGGTGACGCGGAAGCCCGAGCGGGTCTTCGGCCAGTAGTCCCACATGGCGCGGTGCTGGGCGCAGCGGTTGTCCCAGAAGGCCATCGAGTTCTTCCGCCAGCGGAAGCGGCATTGCCAGAGCGGGCTCTCGGCGTGATCGAGCAGGAAGGCCAGCAGTGCATCGCTCTCCTCGCGCGGCAGGTCCAGGATGCGCGTGGTGAAGATGCGGTTGACGTAGAGCGCCCTCCGGCCGGTCACCGGATGGGTGCGGACCACCGGATGCTCGGCGCGCGGATAGGCCGCCTTGTCCGCGACGCCGAAGTTCACGTAGGCGCCACGATAGACGTTCTCGCCGTCATGCACGGCCCGCAAGCCCTCGAGATAGGTCTTCATGCGGTCGGAGAGCGCGTCGTAGGCGGCATACATGCTGGCGAACAGCGTGTCGCCGCCTTCCGCGGGGCAGTCGGTGATGCGCAGGATGCTGCCCATGGGCGGCTCGGCGTCGCAGGAGACGTCGGTGTGCCAGTCCTCTCCGTTGGCGCGCTTCGAGTTGGCGTCGGCGTGGATCATCATCAGCTCCGGCAGGCCTTCGACATGCGGGGCCGCCGGATGGACATGCAGCTCGCCGAACGACCGACCGAAGGCGATGTGCTGCGCGGGCGTGAGGTCCTGGTCGCGGAAGAAGATCACGAGGTTCTCGGCGAGCGCACGGCCGATCTCCTCGACCTGCGCGGGATCGAGCGGACGCGAGAGATCGACGCCGCCGATCTCGGCGCCGATGATCGGGGTCAGCTTCTCGACCGTGATCGCGCGATAGGGCGCGGACACCTCGGCGACGTGGCGGACCTGAAGTCCGCCGGAACGGTATGCGGTCATCGCTCTAGATATCATCCAGCGGCCAGGTCGGCCGCGAGACCTTCTTGTAGGGGAAACGCTTGATGTCGATCGTGGTGAGCCCGCCGGAATCGACGTCGATCGACTTCGAGCCGATCGGATCGAAGGCGGCGTGGTGGCCCTGCATGCACTTCACCACCAGCACCGACTTGTCGGTGGGCTCGATGCCGAAGATGCGGAACTGCTCCAGGTCGTAGATGCCCTTGTTGAGGGTCGAGAGGATCACCTGGATGCCCTTGATGTCGACCGCGACGCTCTCGCCGAAGCTGCCGCGCGTGCCGGTGCCGTAAGGGCCCTTGTAGACGAAGTTGCCGTTGGAAAGCGCCGTCACGCGCGCGTCGACCTCGATCGGCCCCCCGCCGAACGCCGGATCGTGCTTGCCGCCGAGCGTGAGATGCACGGTCGATCCGACGCCGGCGGCGCGTGCCTTCCTCGCCGAGTCGGGATCGTACATCGCGGCGAGCGCCACGTTCTTGATGCCGGCGTCGAGCAGGCCCTTCAGGATCGCGGTCGAGTCGCCATAGGCGCCGCCGCCGGGCGCGTCGCCGTAGTCGCCGAGGACCAACGGCTTGTCGCTGACCTTGACCGCGCGCGCGGCCGCGATCGCCTCCTCGACCGAGACGACCTTCTCGGTCTGCGTGTGGCGGTTCTGCCAGCCGAACTCCATCAACTCCTCGGCCAGCGCCTGGTACCGGGGATGATCGCCGTCGCCGGTGACCGCGACCGACGGGCCGACCTCGGCGAAGTCCGAGCGCGAGAATCCCGAATGCACGCTGACGCAAAGGACGCCCTTCTCGGTCTTCTCCATCTCGGACGCGCGCTTCAGCGCCTCGATCATCGGGCCGTGGCCGGTATAGGTGCGGGCGGAGTCGAAGGCGTTCAGCGCCGAGCGCCGGGCGAGGAAGATGCGCGGGGCGACTTCGCCCTTCATCGCACGGTCGAGGATGGCCGAGGCGCGGAGCGCGGTCTCGTACTGGTCGACATGCGGGCTGGTGCGGAACGCGGTGATGATGTTGGCATGCAGCGCCATCGTCCGCGTCACGTTCGAATGCGGATCGAGCGTGACCGCGACCGGTATGTCCTTGCCGATGATCGCGCGGGTGCGCTTCAGGATCTCGCCCTCGGCGTCGTCATGCGACTGCGTGACCATCGAGCCGTGCAGCGCCAGCGCCACGCCGTCGAGCCGGCCGGCGCGGCGAAGCCCCTCCTCCAGGTGCCCGACGAAGAACTCGAACGCCTCGTCGGTGACCGAGCCGCCGGGCGTGGCGAAGGTGCAGACCGGATGCAGCAGGTCCCAGCCGTACGTGGCCGCGGAATCGAGGAAGCCGCCCATCTCCAGCCGCACGCCCTGGTACTTGGTGCGGATCTCGTCGCCGAGCGCGAACTGCTGCGCCTTGAAATGCGCCAAGGTCGTCGGCAGCCGGTTGAAGGCGTGGGTCTCGTGCTTGATCGAGGCGGCAAGGACGCGGTGGGACATGCTGACGAGAACTCCGACTTTTCATTACCCCCTCCCTCGCGTCTTACGCGGGGGAGGGTCTAAGAGGAGGGCGTGGGGGAGGAGGTTGGGGTCAGGAGTACGTCGCTTCCAGCTTCGCCTTGCCGGCGCTGGTGCGCACCTCGGCCGCCGACGCCGCGAGGTCGCGGAGGTAGTCGGGGCGCGCGTCCTTGTGCAGCAGCGACATCATCAGGTGCAGGCCCGGCGGGTCCTTCAGCATGCCGGGGACCCAGCCGCGGTTCGCCATGCCCTCGGCGACGCGCGGCATGTCGAGGTCGGTGGCGCCAAATCCGAGCAAGGTCAGGTGCGGCTTGCCGAAGACGCGGAAGCCCGGGATCGCCTCGATTCCCTGGATATAGGCGTCGCGCATGGTCATGAGCTCGCGCGCGATCTGGCGATAGCCGTTGCGCCCCAGCGTCTGCATCAGCGCCCAGGCGGCGGCGACCGCGCCGCCGGCGCGCGTGCCGGTGAGCGTCTCGGTGACGAAGCGGCCGTTCGGCCATTCGTCGATCGCGAAGGTCTGCCCCGCCTTACGTGCCTCGTCGCGATAGAAGACGGTCGACGCGGGCTTCGGCGCGAAGCCGAACTTGTGCAGGTCGGCCGAGAGCGACGACACCGTCTTCACCGCGAAGTCGAAGGTGGGCACCGGCCAGCCCTCGTCGCGCACGAACGGCGCCACGTAGCCGCCGACGCAGGCATCGACGTGGAGCCAGAGGTTCTTCGAGCCCGCGACCTCGCCGAGATCCTCGATCGGATCGATCGCGCCATAGGGGAAGCACGGCGCCGAGCCCACGATCATGATCGTGTCCATGTCGCACGTCGCCGCCATCGCCTTGGGATCGGCTAGGAAGTCTTTCGTGACGGGCACGCGCCGGACCTCGAGGTCCATCAGGAGGGCCGCCTTGTTGAAGGCCGGGTGTGCGCTCGCCGGCAGCACGAGGTTGCCGCGATGCGCCTTGTCGCCCCGCTGCTTCCGCGCGAAGTCGCGCGCGGCCTTCACCGCCATCAGGATCGACTCGCTGCCGCCGGTGGTCATGTTGCCGACGGCGCCCTCGGGCGCATGGAAGAGGTCGAGCGCCATCCGCGCGACCTCGTCCTCCATCCGCTTGAGACTCCCGAAGGCCCGCTTGGCGCCGAGCGCGTTCTCGGTGAAGTAGGCGTTGAAAGCCTCCTTGCCGACCTCGGCCGCCTCCTCGGTCGCCTTGAACACGTAGAGCGGCACGCGGCCCCGCTTCCAGTCGGCATCGCCGGCGGCGAAGCCCTTGAGCTGCGCCATGACCTCGGCGCGCGGACGACCGGTCTCGGGGAATTTCATGCGCAAGGCTCCGGAAGGGGTCGAGGGACGATAGGCCCGGCCCGGAATGCCTTAAATGCACAATTTAACTGTGAAATATACACAGATGCTATTATACAATGTGAATATGGATTGAAGGCGCGGCTTGGTGCGTTAAATCTGTAGAAAGAACATCCGGGAGCCCGCCGTGGCCAAGATTCACGTCATCCATGAGAACAGCGTCTGGGTCGAGCCGCTCCGCGCCCAGTTCAAGGCGATCGGCGCGCCCTTCGAGGAGTGGCACCTGGACCAGGGCACCCTCGACCTGACCGAACCGCCGCCCGAGGGCGTCTTCTACAATCGGATGAGCGCCAGCTCGCACACCCGCGACCATCGCTATGCCGCCGAGTACACCGGCGCGGTGCTCGCTTGGCTCGAGCGCCACGGCCGCACCATCGTCAACAACGGCCGCGCGCTGCAGCTCGAGATCAGCAAGGTCGCGCAGTATGAGGCGCTGGCCCGCTTCGACATTCCGACGCCCGACACGCTGGCCGTCCTCGGCAAGGACCGCCTCCGCGCCGCCGCCGAGAAGCTGGGCTTCCCGGTGATCTTCAAGCACAACCGCGGCGGCAAGGGCCTGGGCGTGCGCCTGTTCCACTCGGTCGCCGCGCTCGACGAGTACCTGGCCTCGGCCGAGTACGAGCCGTCGGTCGACGGCATCACGCTGGTGCAGCGCTACATCAAGTCGCCTGAGCCCTATATCACCCGCGTCGAGTTCGTCGGCGGCAAGTTCCTCTACGCCGTCCGCGTCGACACCTCCGAGGGCTTCCAGCTCTGCCCGGCGGATGCGTGCCAGATCGGCGACGCGGCGTGCCCGGCGGTGGCGCCGTCGGAGAAGTTCAAGGTGATCGAGGGCTTCACCCACCCGCTGATCCCCAAGTGGGAGGCGTTCCTCGCCGCCAACGGCATCGGCATCGCCGGCATCGAGTTCGCGAAGGACGAGCAGGGCCGCAGCTGGACCTACGACGTCAACACCAACACCAACTACAACCCGGACGCCGAAGCCAAGGCCGGCGTGTCGGGCATGGGCGCGATCGCGCGCCTCCTGAACGGCCTGCTGGCGAAGGACGTCGCCGCCGCGGCGGACTGAAGTCGAGTTCCCTCCCTCGGCTGCGGAGCAGACGGGGGAGGGTCAGGGTTGGGGCATGGCGCGGCAGCCGGAATCGAAGCCCGTGGCGATGCCCAGCCGCGAGACTCCCTAGCGCCCTTTCGGGATCGGCTCGAAGACCTCGCGGCGTTCTTCCGATTCCGGCGGCGTGCGGATCACGATCGCCTGGTGCGTGTTGCAGTCGACGCAGACCAGCTTGGGCTGCAGCTCGTCCAGCGTCAGGTCGGGATCGAGCTTCTTGAGATCGAGATAGCGGCCCTGGCGGCGCTTGCTGCGCCCGCAACGCGGGTTGTTGCAGTAGGCGGTGAGCGAGTAGCCCTGCTCCAGATGCTCGCCGATCGTCGAGGCGCCGCGTCTTTTCGCCATCTCTCCCTTTGCCGCCGGCGTCAGTCGTCGCCGGCCGGGTGATCCTCCCGCAGACTTATCTCGCTCGCAAGGATTCGTGGCGGCGCCTTGGCACGCAGCAGGGCCGCCTCGACCGCCCGCGCCTCCCGGCCGGCGATGCGCACCGCCATGCGCAGCTGGGTCTCCGTGACGCCCCAGCGCCGGCACCAGCGATAGACGTGGTAGGGGTCGCCGATATTCACGAACGCTATCCCGAGCGGAGGCATCATCGACGCGGTCGCCATGGTTCTTCCCTTGCTGAGGCTCGGGGGAAAACAGGGCGGCGCTAAGGCGGTTCCGCGGCGCAGCAATGACAATTCGGGACTGATGCGAGGCGTTTACCTGGGTTAGTGTCCGCTCCCATGCCTGCCTTCGTCACCTATCGCGGGACGGTCCTGGCCGAGGAGCTCGACCGGCTCGGCCACATGAACGTCCAGCACTACATGGGCCGCATCAGCCATGCCGGCTTCGCGGTCATGGAGAAGATCGGGCTCGGCGAAAGCTCCGCGCATGGCCGGAAGGCGCTGTCGATGCTCCGCTGCGAGATCGACTTCCGCCGCGAGCTGACCGAGGGCGAGACGACCCGCATCGAGACGACGATGCAGACCGTCGGCACCAAGTCGCTGACCTTCCGTCACCGCATGATCGTCGAGCCCGACGGCGCGCTGGCGATGGAGGCGAAGATCGTCGCGGTCTGCGTCGATCTCGACGCGCGGAAGTCGGTGCCGCTGCCCGACGCCGTCGCGGCGACGGCGAGGGCGCTGATCGATCCCTAGCGTCCCGCCCGCTCAGTCGAAGATGTCGAAAATGTCGAAGCCGCGCCGCTTCTTCTTGCGATAGTCGTCGTCGTGCCAGCGGCGCTCGCTCTCGTAGCGGCGATGATCCTCATGGCGACGCTGATCCTCGTAGCGGCGTTCCGGCGGACGGCTCTCGCGATACTCGGCACCGCCGCCCCCATCCTGCGCCGCGCCCATCAGCTTCTCGAGCTCGCCGCGGTCGAGCCAAACGCCGCGGCAGGTCGGGCAGATATCGAACTGCACCTCGGAGCGGTTGACCGTCTGCATCGCGGCGTTGTCGTTCGGGCACATGAGCAAGGGCATCGGCGCTGTGTTCCTGTTCTCTGTCGAACCGTTCCGCGCGAGATGGGAGCAGCCCCCGCCGATTGCAAGATGTCTGAATTTAAACAACGACTTAGATGACGGGGATTTTACCGGCGGCGGACGCGGACCAGGATGATCCAGGCGCCGCCCGTGAGGATCACGGCGGAGTATCCGAGCGTCACCGGATCGAGCTTCGGCGGCGGCAGCATGCCGGCTTCGCCCGCCACGATCTCGAACAGCAGCGTGGTGATCGGCAGCGCCGCCATCGACAGCATGTATCCGTCGGCGCCGACCAGCCGCATCATCTGGAACGCCATGTAGGTGAGCGGCGCGCGGAAGAGGACGCCGAAGACCAGCGCGCAGCCCCAGAGCACCGGCGACGACAAGGTCGCGAGAACGTCGGCGGCGCTGGGGCCGATCGTCACCTCCGGCACGACGCGGCCGAGCACGCCCCATGCGATCAGCAGGCCCGATGCCGAGAACAGCGTGACGAAGCCGGTGAGCGCGAGGCGCTGGCGGCGGTCGCCGAGATTGTCGGGATGCCGCTCGGAGAGGATGCTGGAGAGCACGACCGCGGTCTCGGAGACGAGCAGGAACTTGAGCGCGGGGCTCGACCAGCCGCCGTCGAGCTCGCCCGCCAGCAGCACGATGCCGAGCGCGATCAGCGCAAAGCCCGGAAGCTCGGCCGGATGCGGCTTCCGGCGGAAGGCGGCATAGACGCCGATCGCCGCGACCAGGACGTTGACGATCGAGATCAGCGTGATCGTCGTCGCCGAGCCGTACAGCAGCGCCGCCGAGAAGCAGCAGGTGGTGATGACGCGGATCGCGCCGATGGCCCAGGTCGACCAGCGCCGGAGCGGCTCCAGCGGCAGCGAATGCAGGCCAGCCGCCGTCAGCAGCGTGGCGCCGGCGCAGAGCTGCGTCGTCATCGCCATGGTCCACGGATCGAACGAGAACTGGAACAGCGCCGAGCGCAGCAGGACGGTCACGAACGACCACATCGCCGTGGTCGCGAGCGCGATCGCCAGCGCCGGCGACATCAGCGCGCCGCCTGACGGCGGCCACGCACCTGCGCCACCACGACCCAGACGCCGCCGGCGATCACGATCGCGGCGACGCCGAGATCGGCGAGCGCGCTCTTCGGCGCCGGCACCAGACCGTACTGCGCCGCCAGCATCTCGAGCCCCATCGCCAGCGGCGGCATCGCCGCCATGCCGAGCATGTAGCCGTCGGCGCCGAGCTTCGCGGTGATGACGAAGGCGCCATAGGTCGCGGGCCCGCGCAGCACGCCGCCGAGCAGGAAGGCCATGCTCCAGAGCCAGGGCGACGACAGCGTCGCCATGACCGCGCTGGTGTCGGGGCCGACGGTCGATCCCGCGAGAAGCACGGTCGCCAGCCCCCAGACAACGAGCAGGCCCAGCGCCGAGAGCAGCGTGACGAAGCCGGTCAGCGCGAGGCGCTGGCGGCGGTTGCCGAGATTGTCCGGGTGGCGCTCGGCCATGAGGCTCGCGATCACCACCGAGGTCTCGGAGAAGATCACGAAGCGGATCGCCATGTTGCTCCATCCGCCCTCGAGATGGCCGACGAGCAGGATCAGGCCCGCGATCATGATGAGGATGCCGGGGACCTCGCCGAGATGGCGGCGGCGGCGGAAGACGACGAAGACGCCGACCATCGCGATCAGCACGTTGATCGTGGTGAGCAGGCTCACCTGTCCGGCGGAGGCATGGAGCAGCGCGGTGGTGAAGGCGCAGGTGGTGACGACGCGGAGCCCGCCGATCACCCAGGTCGCCCAGCGGCGCAAGGGCTCGAGCGGAAGCGACCTGATCCCGGCCGCGAACAGCAGCACGGCGCCGCCGCAGATCTGCACGGCGAGCGCCAGCGACCACGGCTCGAAGGCGAAGCCGTAGAGCGTGGCGCGGATCGAGACGGTCAGCACCGACCAGGCGACGACGACGACGCCCGCGAGGATCACGGCGGAGGGAAGCATGGGAGGAACCTAGCGAGGCTTGGCCGCGACCGATACGCGATTCAGGAAGACGCGACGACCTCGCTGGCGCTCGCCCCCACCCGAGCGCGACGACGCCTCCGGCGTCGCGCGTACCTCCCCCGCTTCGCGGGAGCGCGAAGCGGGGGAGGGACGGGGTGGGGGCGAGCGAAGCGAGGGTCTTACGACTGCGGCGGAGCGTCCGGCTTGCCTGCCATGCACATCAGGGTCTGCAGGCCGTAGGCGCAGGCGGTCTTTCGGGTGCCGTCGAAGACGTCGACCTCGAGGCTGCAGACGGTCAGCGTGCGGCCGGGCTTGATCACCTTGCCGATGGCGACCAGGCGGTCGCCCCTGGCCGGCGCCAGCAGGTTGATCTTGAACTCGACCGTCAGCACCGAGGCGTCGGCCGGGAACAGGGTGAAGCCCGCATAGCCTCCGGCCGAGTCGGCGATGGTCGAGGTGACGCCGGCGTGGAAGAAGCCATGCTGCTGGGAGAGGTCGGCGCGGAACGGCAGCTCGATCGCGACCTCGCCCGGCGCGACCCGGGTCATCCGCGCGCCCAGCAGGCTCATGATGCCCTGGCGGCCGAAGCTGGCGCGGGTTCTGGTCTCGAAGTCGGGATCGGCGGGCTTGAAGTCGGTCATGGGGATTTCCAGCATGGAGAGCGCGTTTCGCGCGCGCAAGGGCGACCCTGGCCGCGTGCGTTTCCGATCGGCTAGACTTTCGCCTAGAGCTGCCTTCCGCGAAGGACCCTCCCATGACCCAGACGATCGCCCATCCCGCCAACGCCGACATCGCCTCGGCTCTCGCCGAAGCGCGCGCCGACTTCGTCAAGCGCAACCCGAAGAGCCAGAAGCTGCACGAGGACGCGTGCGCCAGCCTGCCCGGCGGCAACACGCGCACCGTGCTGTTCTACGGTCCGTTCCCGGTGACGATGGTGAAGGGCCAGGGCGCCAACCTCTGGGACGCCGACGGCAAGAAGTACGTCGACTTCCTCGGCGAATACACCGCCGGCCTCTACGGCCACTCGCATCCGGTGATCCGGAAGGCGATCGACGGCGCGCTCGACGACGGCATCAACCGCGGCGCCCACAACCAGATGGAAGGCAAGCTCGCCGCGCTGATCTGCGCGCGCTTCCCCTCGGTCGAGCTGGTGCGCTTCACCAACTCCGGCACCGAGGCGAACCTGATGGCGATCACCGTCGCCCGCGCCTTCACCGGCCGGAAGAAGGTGATGGTGTTCGACGGCGGCTACCATGGCGGCATCTTCACCTTCGCCAACGGCAACAACCCGGTGAACGGCCCCTTCGACTTCGTGATCGCGCCCTACAACGACGCCGCGGGCACGAAGAAGCTGATCCAAGAGAACGCGAAGGATCTCGCGGTCGTCGCGATCGAGCCGATGCAGGGCGGCGGCGGCTGCATCGCCGCCGACGAATCCTTCCTCCGGATGCTGCGCGAGGAGACGCAGAAGGTCGGGGCGCTGCTGCTGTTCGACGAGGTCATGACCTCACGCCTCTCGCCCGGCGGCATCCAGGCGAAGCTGAACATCACCCCGGACCTGACCTCGCTCGGCAAGTACATCGGCGGCGGCATGAGCTTCGGCGCCTTCGGCGGCCGCGCCGACATCATGTCGCGGTTCGACCCGCGCCGCGCCGACTCGCTCCCGCATGCCGGCACCTTCAACAACAACATCCTGACCATGACCGCGGGCGTCGTCGGACTGGAGCAGCTCTACACGCCGGAAGCCGCGGTGAAGCTGAACGCCGCCGGCGACAAGCTGCGCGACCGGCTGAACGCGGTCACCCGCGACAAGGGGCTCAACATGCAGTTCATCGGCATCGGCTCGATGATCTGCGTGCACTTCGTGAAGGGGCCGATCAAGTCGGTCGTCGACGCCAAGAAGGCGAACCAGGACCTGGGCGAGCTGTTCTTCCTCGACCTGCTCGCCCGCGGCATCTACATCGCGCGGCGCGGCATGATGGCGCTCTCGCTGCCGCTGACCGAGGCGGACGGCGACCAGCTGGTCGCCGCGGTCGAGGAGTTCGCGGAGTCCAGGAAGCGGCTGCTGAGCTAAGACCACGGTCCCTCGCCTGGTGGCAAAACGCTCCCGGTAGATCGCTTCGCGATCGACCTGCCGCGTTTTGCCGCTCGGGTTTGCGAGCGCGGCTGCGGAGCTAAGGCGCAAGGGCGCACTTGCGCCCGACAGCCTTAGCGGAAGCGGAACGCACTAAGCTCGCGACAGTGGTCTTTGCGCGGGAGAGGACTCCGAAGAGCGCTTTCAGTCCTTGGCGCGCGGGCCTGGGCCTGGCGCGTTGCGGGAGATCACCGAGATCGTCTTCGCTTCCTTGTCGGAGCCGCGGACGATGGCGTGGCCCATGGTCGCGTCGAAGTACATGCTCTCGCCGGTCTCCAAGGTCAGCGGCTCGTAGAATTCCGAATGGAAGACGACGGGGCCGGCCAGCACGTACATCCATTCCTCGCCGGCGTGGCGGTTGAGCTCGCCGAACTCTTCGAGCGTCTTCGCCTTGACGTCGGTGATGATGGGGACCAGCGCCTTCCGCGACAGCTCGGCGGCGCAGTAGACGTGGATGTAGTTGGCGCTCTCCTCCGGCCGGCCTTCGGTCAGGCGCGTGATCGACCGGCGCCCGGTGGTCGCCTGGATCGTCTCCGGCGTGAACAGGTCGGCGAGGTCGATCTTCAGGCCATCGGCGAGCTTGGCCAGGTTGTCGTAGGTGAGCGAGATCTGCTTGTTCTCGACCTTGGACAGCGTCGAGGGGGCGAGGCCCGTCATCTCGCTGACCTTGCTGAGCGTCCAGCCCTTCGCCTTCCGGAGCTCGCGCAGGCGGTCGCCCAGCGTGTGGCGGCGGGCGCGGGCGGCGGTGGCGGCGTCGCTGGTGATCACCTTCTTACGCTTCAGCTTCAAGGTCATAGGTAGTCCCCCGATCGGGCGTGTTTTCTCGAAAAGCGATCAAGCCCGAGACGTTCACTTTATCAAGTGCGAGTACAAAATAGTCAAACGGGCTTTTTCCGGTAGGAAAAGCTTCTGAACCGTTTCAGATATGGTCCCGTTACTCTGGAACGAGCCACGCGACCTTGTGATCGTTGGCGGCGAACGCCCGGGCCATCGCGGAAAGTGCCTCGCCGAGCCAGTTTTCCAGCTTGAAAGGCGGGTTGATTACCACGAGGCCCGAGCCGTTTAAAATCATAGGCGAAAGAGGTTGGTTGATCCACAACTCTGCGATGAGTTGGCGGCGGACGCCGGTCGCCTTGAGCGCCTCGTGGAGGGCGTCGACCGGGGGCCGGTCCTTGATCGGGTACCAGATCAGATAGGTGCCGGTGGCGAATCGCCTGAGCGCCTGCGTCACTCCCTTCACCAGCTGCTCGGCCTCGTCCTTCGCCTCGAAGGGCGGGTCGATCAGGACGACGCCGCGGCGCTCGGGCGGCGGCAGCAGCGCCTTGAGCGCGTGGTAGCCGTCCTCGCGCCGGACATGCACGCGCTGGTCGCCTGCGGTCGCGCGCTTGAGCGCCTGCACGTCCTTGGGATGCAGCTCGCAGAGCTCGATCCGGTCCTCGGGCCGCAGCAGCAGGCGCGCGATGCCGGGCGATCCCGGGTACCAGCGGAGCGACCCGTGATTGATCCGCCGCACCAGCGAGAGATAGGGACGGAGCGCCGGCGGCTCCGGCGAGAGATCCCAGAGCTTGCCGATGCCGTTCTCGGCCTCGCCGGTCTTCTGCGCCTCGTCGGCTTGCAGGTCGTAGCGCGCGATGCCGGCGTGCGTGTCGAGGAACAGGAACGGCTTCGGCTTCTCCAGCATGTGCGCGAGCACGCGCGCCAGCGTCGCGTGCTTCAGCACATCCGCATGGTTGCCGGCGTGAAAGGCGTGGCGGTAGTTCACCCGAACACCATCTCCGCCGACGGCATCGCCGTCTTCGGGATCACCGCGCCCGGATGGAGGATCACTTCCTCGGCGAGTACGTGGCCGGCAGCCGCTGCTTCCGCCGGCGTGGCGCCCTTGATGCGGGCGGCGATGTAGGCGGCGTTGAAGCTGTCGCCGGCGCCGGTGGTATCGACCGCCTGCTCGACGGGGCGGCCGATCACCTCGAGCTCGTCGAGCGATGTCACCACGAGGCACGGGTTCTCCGCGTCCTTGACCACGACCTCGGGCACGCCGAGATCGCGGATGCGGAGCGCCGTCGCCTCGCGGTCGGGATCGCCGAACAGCAGCTTCTCGTCCGCATAGCTCGGCAGCGCCAGGTCGGCGAGCTTGAGGGCCTCGGTGAAGACGCGCCTGGCCTCGGCGCGGTCGGGCCAGCCGCGCGGACGGAAGTTGGGATCGAAGGCGAGCTTCGCGCCCGCCGCCTTCGCCGCGGCGAGTCCTTCGAGCAACGCGTGACGCGGCTTGTCGCTGAGGATCGAGAGCGTGATGCCGGAGAAGTAGATCCAGCCATAGCCCGGCAGCGCGTCCAGGATCTTCCGGCCATGCGCGCCGTCCAGCATGTCGCGGGCGGCCGCGGCCGAGCGCCAGTAGAAGAAGCTGCGCTCCCCCTTGTCGTCGGTGCGGATCGCGTAGAGACCGGGGAGCTTGCCGGGCAGGCGCTGCACCAGGCCCGTGCCGATGCCCTCGCCCGTCCACATCGCCAGCATCGCGTCCGAATAGGGATCGTCGCCGAGCGCGGTCACGTAGTCGACCGAAAGGCCGGCCGACGGCGCCAGCCGCGCCAGGTAGGCGGCGGTGTTCAGCGTGTCGCCGCCGAAGGCGAGGTCGAGGTCGGACGGGCTCCGGTGGCGGAGCTCCATCATGCATTCGCCGATCGACGCGACCCGGACGGTCATGGGTGCTCCCGAAAAGCCGGGGCCACCCCCGGAAAGGCCGGGACTATAAACTCTCCGAGGCAAACTCCTGAGAGCCGGCGGGGCCAGCCTTGACACTTGCCAGAATGTAATAACATAACATTCGCATGACCCGCACCACCGCCGCCTTCGCCGTCTGGCTCCTGGCCCTCCTCGCCACCCCGCACCCGGCATTCGCCGAGCCGATGCCGGTGGTCGCCAGCTTCAGCATCCTGGGCCAGGTCGTCGAGGCGATCGGCGGCGACAAGGTGAAGGTCCACACGCTGGTCGGCCCCGACCGCGACGCCCATGTCTATCAGCCGACGCCGGCCGACAGCCGCGTGCTGGCCGGGGCGAAGGTGGTGGTGATCAACGGGCTCGGCTTCGAGGGCTGGATCGAGCGGCTGGTGAAGGCCTCGGGCACCCAGGCCCAGATCGTGGTCGCGACCAAGGGGATCCCCACCCGGAAGATGACCGACGCACACGGCCATGGATCAGGCGTCGATCCGCATGTCTGGCACGATCCCCAGCGCATGGCGCCCTATGCCCGCACCATCGCCGAGGGACTGGCCGCGGCCGATCCCGCCAATGGCGAGGCCTATCGCGGCTCCGCCCTCGCCTTCGCAGGGCTGCTCGACACGCTCGACAAGTGGGCGGAGACCCGCTTCGCCGAGGTACCGGCGGCCAAGCGGAAGGCCATCACCACCCACGACGCCTTCGGCTACCTCGCCGCGCGCTACAGGCTGACCTTCCGGGCCCCCCGCGGGCTCACCACCGATGCCGAGCCCTCGGCCAAGGGCATCGCCCAGCTGATCGACCAGATCCGCGCCGAGAAGACGCGGGCGCTCTTCGTCGAGAACATCACCGACCGCCGGATGATCGACCAGCTGGCCAAGGAAGCCGGTGCCGTGGTCGGCGGGCGGCTCTATTCCGACGCGCTTTCCGCCGCGGACGGCCCGGCCGCCACCTACGAGGCCCTCTTCCGCCACAACGTGTCGCTGCTTAGATCAGGCATGCTGCAGAACTAGTCGCGCGCCGGTCCCGGCCCCGAACCCGGACGGTCGGCGCGCTTTGAAATTCAATGGGGCGAGGCTAAGGTCCGCCGCTTTCTTCAAGTCGGAGTCTTCTTCATGGCCGAACAGGTTCCCGTCACCGTCCTCACCGGCTTCCTCGGCGCCGGCAAGACCACGCTGCTCAACCGCATCCTCACCGAGGAGCACGGCAAGAAGTACGCCGTGATCGTCAACGAGTTCGGCGAGATCGGCATCGACAACCAGCTCGTGGTCGGCGCCGACGAGGAAGTCTTCGAGATGAACAACGGCTGCATCTGCTGCACCGTGCGCGGCGACCTGATCCGCATCATCAACGGCCTGATGAAGCGGAAGGGCAAATTCGACGCGATCCTGGTCGAGACCACGGGCCTCGCCGATCCGGCGCCGGTGGCGCAGACCTTCTTCGCCGACGAGGAGGTGAAGAAGCGCTGCGGCCTCGACGCGGTTGTGACCGTGGTCGACGCCTTCCACGTGCTCGACAGCCTCGAGGACAGCCACGAGGTCCAGGACCAGATCGCCTTCGCCGACATCATCATCCTCAACAAGACCGACCTCGTGGACGCCGGGAAGCTGAAGGAGGTCGAGGCGCGGGTGCGCAAGATCAACCGCTTCGCCAAGGTGATCCACGCGCAGAAGAGCCAGGTGCCGCTCGACCAGATCCTCGACGTCGGCGCCTTCGACCTGAAGCGCATCCTCGAGATCAAGCCGGACTTCCTCGAGGAGGACGACGACCATCACCACGACGAGGAAGTGCAGTCGATCTCCTTCGAGCTCGACCAGCCGATCGACCGCCGCCGCTTCGACATGTGGATCAACATGGTGCTGCGCGAGCTCGGCCAGAACATCCTGCGGTCGAAGGGCATCCTCGACTTCAAGGACGAGCCCAACCGCTTCGTCTTCCAGGGCGTGCACATGCTGATGGACGGCCAGCCGGGCAAGCCGTGGAAGGAAGGCGAGAAGCACACCAGCCAGCTCGTCTTCATCGGCCGCGACCTCGACGTGCCGGCGCTGAAGCGCGGCTTCGAAGCCTGCGTCGCTTAAGTTGACCCGAGCCCACCATCGAGCTCCCTCCCCCGCGTACGACGCGAGGGAGGGTTCCGAAAGCGCTTCGCTTCAATGACCCAAACTCCCATCACCCTCACCGCCGACGCCTCCGTCGTCGCGGCCGTGTTCAACCGGCGCGCCTCGCATCTCTGCTTCGGGCTCGGCGACGGCACGGCGCGGATCGTGGCGCTCGATAGCGGTGCGGCGACAGAGATAACGCTGACCGAGTTCGGCACCGTGCTGGCGCTGGTCCAGGACATGGACGATGCCGGCTGGCTCGCCGGCCTCGATGACGGTCGCCTCGTCCGCCTCGATGCCGACGGCACGATCGCCGAGCTGGCGAAGCACCAGGGCAAGTGGATCGAGCAGGTGGCGAGCTCGCCCGCGGGACTCCGCGTCTATGGCGCCGGCAAGGAGGCCTATGTCGGCGACGCCAAGGGCTTCGGGCCGGCGCGCGCGCATCCCTCGACCGTCGCCGGCCTCGCCTTCGATCCCAAGGGCAAGCGGCTCGCGGTCGCGCATTACGGCGGCGTCAGCCTGTGGTGGGTCAACTCGGCGGATTCGAAGCCGAAGGTGCTGCCGTGGAAGGGCTCGCACATCTCGGTCAGCTGGGCGCCGGACGGCGGCTACGTGATGACCTCGATGCAGGAGAACGACCTGCATGGCTGGCGCCTGCCGGCGGCGAGCGACATCCGCATGTCGGGATATCCGACCAAGGTGAAGGCGCTCGCCTGGTCGACGAAGCCCTACTTCCTCGCGACCTCGGGCGCCGACCAGATCATCTGCTGGCCGTTCTCCGGATCCGGCCCCTCGGGCAAGCCGCCGATCGAGTTCGGCGGCCGCGGCGCCCAGGTGATCACGCGCGTCGCCTGCCATCCCGCGGGCGACGGCGTCGCCGCCGGCTACGACACCGGCGAGGTCACCATCGGCCGCATCTCCTGGCGGCGCATGGCGCTGGCGCTGGAGGCGACCAAGTCCGAGGTCACCGCGCTCGCCTGGTCGCCCGACGGCAAGTTCATCGCCGCCGGCGACGACGCCGGCCACATGACGGTGATGCCGGTCGACCTGCCGCCGGCTTAAGACGCCGCAAAAACCTCGCTGTCGCTCGGCCCCCACCCCGTCCCTCCCCCGCTTCGCGGGAGAGGGGGCACGAGGTGGCGCCGGTCGAACATCGAGTCCCCTCTCCCGCGTCGTACGCGGGGGAGGTACGCGCGACGCCGGAAGCGTCGTCGCGCTATGGTGGGGGCCGAGCGAAGCGAGGTCAGCTAGATCGTCAACGCCTCGACGAACGCGACCAGTTCCTGAAACCTCCAGACTTCGAGCCGCCCGCCTTCCTTCGCGCGCCTGGCTAAATCCTTGTCCTCGGTCACCAGCACGTCGGCGCTCTCTTCCGCGGTCGCCACGATCAACGCGTCCTCCGACGGCGCGCGACCTTTCGGCATGCCGGCCCAGGGCGCGTCGCTCACCGCGATCGTGCGGCCGCGCACCTGGCGCATCGCAGCGCGCCTGCCCGGATCCGGTATGCGGGCGATCTCCTCTTCCTGCACCCGCGTTCGCAGGATCTCGATCGTGCCCGCCTCGACCGCCGCGTTCACCCGCTCGACAAAGCCGCGCCGGGCAACGATCAGGTCGTAGACGTTGGTATCCAGCATCAGGCGCTTGGGCATGGCGCCTCGGCGGTTACCTCTTCCCCAGCAGTGCCTCGATGCCGAGGCCGACGGACATCAGGTGGCGGTCGCCCATGTTCTCGCCGACCAGCATGAGGCCGACCGGGCCTTCGCCCGCATTGTGGATCGGCAAGGTGAGCGACGAGCGGTCGAGGAAATTGAACAGCGAGGTGTTGCGCAGCACCATCGCGTTCTTCTGCAGGAAGGTCTCGGGCGTCGCGACCTCGTCGAGCGCGGGCGCCACGATCGGCGTGGTCGGGCAGATCATCGCATCAAAGGGCAGCGTGATCGCCGCGGCGTTCGCGATCAGGCGCTGGCGCGCATGCATGACGTCGATGTAGTCGGCGGCCAGCATCTCGCCGCCCTTCCTGATCCTGAGCAGCACCAGCGGATCGAACTGGTCGCCCTTCGTCGCGATCGTCTCGCGGTGATGCGAGAAGGCCTCGGCCGCGGAGAAGCCGCCCTTGGCGTTGATCTTGGGGATCTCGGGCAGGTCCGGCATGTCGACGTCGACCAGCATCGCGCCGGCGGCCGACAGCTTCGACAGCGTACGCTGCCAGGCGGCCGACACGGTCGCATCGAGCCCGTCCTGCACCAGCGTCCTGATCACGCCGAGGCGCATGCCCTTCACCGGGAGCGCGGGCGGCACGACCACCGGATCGTCGGCCATCACCGCATCCAGGATCGCGCAGCAGGAGAGCGTGTTCGCCAGCGGCCCGATCGAGTCCTGGCTGAACGACAGCGGGAAGGCGCCGGTCAGCGGGATCCGGCGGGCGGTCGGCTTGAAGCCGGCGATGCCGCAGAGCGAGGCCGGGATGCGGACCGAGCCGCCGGTATCCGAGCCGATCGAGCCCGCGCACATGCCGTCGGTGACCGAGACCGCGGCGCCGGCGGACGAGCCGCCGGGGATGCGTCCGCGCTTCCTGTCCCACGGATTCCTGGGCGTGCCGTAATGCGGGTTGATGCCGATGCCGGAATAGGCGAACTCGGTCATGTTGGTGCGGCCGACGAGCACGGCGCCGGCGGCCCGGAGCCGGCGGACGATCGGCGCGTCCTCCTTCGCCGGCGCCGCGTCCTTGAGCGCGACCGAGCCGGCGGGCGTCGGCTCGCCGGCGATGTCGAACAGGTCCTTCACGCCGATAGGCAATCCTGCCAGCGGCGAGGTCACCTTGGCGTGCTTGCGCACGCTATCCCAGCAGTCGGCCTCGGCGCGGGCGCGGGCATGCCAGACCTTGATGAAGGCGCGCCCGCCTTCGCCTGCCTTGTCGTCGATGCGGCCCAGCGCCTCGTCCACCAACGCCCGCGAGGTCGTCCGCCCCGCGGCGAGGTCCGCGGCGAGTTCGAGGATCGGCTTCATCTGAGATTTCCCCTGGAAGGCGAGAAGGTCTGGTCCGGCAATGCGGCGGTCATGCTAGCATGCGGCCTTCCCTTCCTCCCCGGGAATGTCATGGTCGCGATCACCGCGGATGTGCGTAACGACGCCCGTGTCATCGGGCTGGTCAGCGTCGCCCACTTCTTCAGCCACTTCTACGTGCTGGCGCTGCCGCCGCTTTTCCCGGTGCTGAAGGAGACCTACGGCGTCTCCTACGTGGCGCTGGGATTGCTGATGGCGTCGATGAACATCGGCACCGGCGTGCTGCAGACGCCGATGGGCTTCCTGGTCGACCGCATCGGCGGCAAGCAGGTGCTGATCCTGGGATTGGCGCTGCACGCGGCCGCCATGGGCGCGATCGGCTTCTCCTCGGGCTACGTGATGACGCTGGTGCTGATGGCGATCTCCGGCATCGCCAACTCGGTCTATCACCCGGCCGACTACTCGATCCTGAATGCCTCGATCGACAAGCGCCGCATCGGCCGCGCCTTCTCGATCCACACCTTCGCCGGGTTCTTAGGCTTCGCCGCGGCGCCGATGGCAATGGCGCTGCTCTCCGGCCCGCTGGGATGGCGCGGCGCGCTGATCGCGACGGGGGCCGCCGGATTGATCTCGGCCGCGGTGCTGCTGTGGCAGCGCGACACGCTGGCCGATGCCGCGCCTGCCGACACCAGGAAGAATGCCGGCGGCACCGGCGACCTCCTGCGTTCGCCGGCGATCTGGCTCGCCTTCCTGTTCTTCACCGTGCTCGCCTGCGCCGGATCGGGCCTCAACAGCTTCTCGGTCGCGGCGCTCGACATGGCCTACGGCACGCCGTTCTGGGCGGCGACCACCGGGCTTTCGGTCTATCTCTTCGCCGGCGCCGGCGGTGTTCTCGTCGGCGGCTGGATCGCCGACCGCACCGAGCGGCACGGCACAGTCGCCTCGGTCTGCCTGGTCGCGACCGCCGCCGCCTTCGCGCTGGTGGCGACGGTCGACCTCGGCAGCGTCGGCTACATCGCCGTGATGGCCGCGACCGGCCTCATGAACGGCGTCATCCAGCCGAGCCGCGACATGATGGTGCGCGCGGTGACGCCGCCCGGATCGATGGGCAAGGTGTTCGGCTTCGTCACCTCCGGCTTCAACGTCGGCGGCGTGATCGCGCCGCTGTTCTATGGAAGCCTGCTCGACCACGGCCAGGCGAATGCCATCTTCTGGCTGGTCGCCGCGCTCAACCTCGCCTCGATCCTGACGGTGATCAGCGTCCGCACCCGTCGCCCCGCGCTCGCAGGAGACTGACATGGCCGATTCATCCGCCTACACGCCGCCGAAGGTCTGGACCTGGAACAAGGAGAGCGGTGGCCGCTTCGCCTCGATCAACCGGCCGATCGCGGGCCCGACCCACGACAAGGAGCTGCCGGTCGGCAAGCATCCGCTCCAGCTCTACTCGCTCGGCACGCCGAACGGCGTGAAGGTGACGATCATGCTGGAGGAGCTGCTGGCGCTCGGCCACAAGGGGGCCGAGTACGACGCCTGGCTGATCAAGATCGGCGACGGCATGCAGTTCGGCTCGGGCTTCGTCGAGGTCAATCCGAACTCGAAGATCCCGGCGCTGATGGACCGGAGCGGCCCGAAGCCGATCCGCGTCTTCGAGTCGGGCGCGATCCTCGTCTACCTCGCCGAGAAGTTCGGCGCCTTCCTGCCGACCGACCCGGCGGCGCGCGCCGAATGCCTGTCGTGGCTGTTCTGGCAGATGGGCTCGGCGCCCTATCTCGGCGGCGGCTTCGGCCATTTCTACGCCTATGCGCCGTCGAAGATCGAATACGCGATCGACCGCTTCGCGATGGAGACCAAGCGTCAGCTCGACGTGCTCGACCGCAGGCTCGCCGAAAGCAAGTTCATCGCCGGCCCCGACTACACGATCGCCGACATGGCGATCTTCCCCTGGTACGGCGGGCTGGTGAAGGGCTGGCTCTACAACGCCGCCGAGTTCCTGAGCGTCGCCGACTACAGGCACGTCAACCGCTGGGCCGACATGCTGCTGGAACGCAAGACCGTGCAGCGCGGCCGCATGGTCAACCGGCTCTCCGGCGAGCCGTCGAGCCAGCTCCACGAGCGCCACGACGCCAGCGACTTCGAGACCAGGACCCAGGACAAGATCGCGCCGAAGGGCTGACGGCGCGGCGGCGCCGTCAGCAAAGTGACATCTAAGCGTCATCCAAGTGTTCGAAAGGCTTCCTAGGATGCCGTCCTTCGCAATTCCGAGGACAGCATGCGCCGGGCCGTATTGGTGGTTTGCGACGGCCATCGTGCCGATTTCGTTTCCCCTGAGCTGACGCCGAACATCTGCGCGCTCGGAGCGCGGGGACGCTACTTCGCCCGGCATGCGAGCGTCTTCCCCTCGGTCACGCGCGTCGCCTCCGCCTGCATCGCCACCGGTTGCCGGCCGGCGAAGCACGGCCTGCATGGGAACACCATGGCCCTCGACGAGGGCGAAGGGCTCGTGCTGCGCGACGTCGGCCATCCGGACTTCCGCAGCCGCATGCGGCGCGCGACGGGAAGCACCTTGCGCGTGCCGACCCTCGCCGAGCGCGTCGCCGGACATGGCGGCCAGATCGCCTTCTCGAACGTGTCGCCGGGCGCGGCCTTCTTCCAGGATCCCGACGGCCACGGGCACGTCTATCACCGCGACGGCTGCTACGGGCCCGGCGAGAGCGCGGTCACCGACCCGCTGACGGTCTCCCATGACGCCGTCGGCGACCGCGCCATGACCGAGCGCTTCTGCCGCGAGGTCCTGCGCGAGCGGCGGCCGGCCATCGCCGTGCTCTGGCTGTGCGAGCCCGACCACACGATGCATGCGAGCCAGCTCGGCTCGCCGGCCCATCTCCAGGCGGTCAAGGATGCGGATGCCTGCGTCGGGCTCGTCCGCGCCACCGTCGACGCGCTGATCGCCGAGGGTGACGAGATCCTGATGCTGGTCGGGTCCGACCACGGCCAAGAGACCGTCGGCGAGACGATCCGGGCCGATGCCCGCCTGGTCGAAGCGGGCCTCAAAGCCAGCCTCGAGTCGACCGACGTGGTGATCGCCCCGCAGGGATTCAGCGGCCTGGTCTATTGCGCGCCCGATCTCGGCGACCGGCCCGCGCGCATCCTCGACTTTCTCAGCCGCCAGGACTGGATCGGCGACGTCGTTCCCGGCGACGAGCTTTCCCGCATCGGCATGGCGCCCGACAACCGGCTCGCCGGGGCCTTCACTCTCCGGCGCGGTGCCGCGACCAACGCCTACGGCGTTCCCGGGCACAGCCTGATGGTCGCCGCCTCCAGCGACGGCCGCACCAAGAACGGATTCGGATCCCACGGCGGCCTCGGCCAATGGGAGCAGCATCCGTTCCTGCTCGCCTACGGCACCGGCGTCGCCCAGGCCGGCGACATCCTCGCCGGGACCTCGATCCTCGACATCGCCCCGACGATTCTCGGCCATCTCCGGCTTGCCGGTTCCGGCCTCGACGGACATCCGCTTCCCCTCGCCTGATCAGGAGACGTCCATGCGTACGCCCTATCTTTCCGACCGCCGATCGTTCCTGACCGGCGTCGCCGGCAGCGCCCTCGCCGCCGGCGCCTGGTCGATCCCGCGCGCCCACGCCGCGGTCGGGCAGGGCGTGCTCAGGATCAGCACCATCGGCCTCGACGTCTCCGACTTCCATCGCCACACCGGCTCGATCGGCGTGCCACAGGTCATCGCCGAGACGCTGGTCGGCATCGGCAAGGACGGCACCGCTACCCCCTTCCTCGCCGAGCGCTGGGATATCTCCGAGGACGGCCGCACCTATCGCTTCACGCTTAGGGCCAACGTGAAGTTCCACAACGGCCGGGTCATGACCTCGAAGGACATCGCCGCCAACATCGAACGCATCCGCGACAAGGTGAAGGGCGGCTGGCTCACCAGCACCTTCAAGACCGTAGAGACGCTGGACACGCCCGACGACCGCACGCTCGTCCTCCGCCTGCAGCAGCCCTTCTCCCCGCTGATCAACCTGATGGCCGAGATGTGGGTCGTCGCGCCGGAATCCCCGGGCTGGAACGAGACGATCACCAGGCCGATCTGCACCGGCCCGTTCGTCTTCGAGACCTGGCAGCCACAGGTGAAGCTGTTCGCGCCGGCCTTCGCCGACTACTGGATGCCGGGCAAGCCAAGGGTCGCCGCGGTCCAGTTCGACCTCACCGACCTCGCCGATGCGAGCCTCGCGCTCCGCGCCGGCGACTTCCACATCGCCAGCATCGAGCAGAACAAGGTCGAGACCGTCGATCGCGATCCGAAGACCCGCGTCGTCTACCGCCACGACACCGGCTGGGCCTTCTGGTCCTTCAACAACCGCAAGCCCCGCGCACCCTTCGACAACGTCAAGGTCCGCCAGGCGATCGCCTTCGCCATGGACAAGCCGGCGCTGGCCAAGGTCTTCGGCGGCAACGTCGCGGTCGTCACCAACCAGATGGTGGCACCCGGCAACTTCTATTTCGACGAGGCGATGCACGCCGCCGATCCGCACAAGAAGGCCGATCTCGCCCGCGCCAGGAAGCTGCTCGCCGACGAAGGCGTCGATCCGTCCAAGGTCACCCTGAACGTGGTCTCCGCCGAGTCCGAGCGCTTCAACGCCCCGTCGCTGCAGATGCTCCGCCAGCTCGGATTCAAGATCGAGAACCGCGCCTACGACGATCTCGGCTACCAGAAGGCCCTGTCCGCCTACGACTGGGACCTGTTCCCGGGCTCTTCCGGCCCGCGCGCCGACGTCTACCTGCGCTACGTGCGCCTGATGAGCGACGGGCCGAACCCCGGTCTCTGGGGCGGCATCCAGGATCCCGAGCTCGACACCATGATCCGCACCGCCACCGCCGCCATCGACGGTGCGAAGCGCAAGGCCGCCTACGACCAGGCGATGCAGCGCGTGCTCGACCGCTACTACTTCCTGCCGATCGCGCATGCCCGCGGCGCCTACGGCATCCGCCGCGACCTCCAGGGCTTCGAGCCGGGATTCACCTATGCCCTGCACGGGCCGGACTTCGGCATCGCCAACGTCTCGGTCCAGGCGTGACCGCGTTCACCATCGAGGCGCTGCCGCGCTCCCGGCGCGGCAGCGGGTCTCTCGCCTCGCGCATCGGCATCGCCATCGTCGCCGTCGCGCTGGCCATCGCCCTCGTCGGTCCCTGGCTCTACACGCACGATCCCTACGACCAGGACTTCGCCGCGATGGCGGCCGCGCCGTCCCCGGAGCACTGGTTCGGCACCGACGAGCTCGGCCAGGACGTCTATTCGCGCCTGCTGCTCGGCTGCCGCCTCAGCCTCGTCATCGGCGTCAGCGCCGCCCTCGTCGCCTTGCTGGCCGGCGGCGCGCTCGGCCTCGCCGCGGTCGCCGCCGGCGGCTTCGTCGAGTTCGCAACCTTCGCGCTGATCGACCTTGTCCGCGCGATGCCGGGCATCCTCTTCGCCCTCGCCATGGTCGTCGCGCTCGAGCCCGGGACCTTCTCGGTGATCCTCGCTCTCGGCATCTCCTTCGCGCCGATCTTCGCGCGCGTGGTGCGGGCGACCTACGAGCGGGAATCGGCGATGCCTTACGTCGCCGCGGCACGGACCTTCGGCGCCGGGCCGATCCGCGCAGCGTTCCGCCATGTGCTGCCCAACATCGCCGGCGCCCTGATCACCCAGCTCGCCATCATCGTGCCGCGCTGCATCGTGCTGGAATCGGTGCTCAGCTTCCTCGGCCTCGGCGTCTCGCCCGAGACGCCGACCTGGGGCCGCATGATCGCGACCGGCATCACGACGATCGAGGAGGCGCCGTCCGCGGCCCTGGTTCCGGTCATCGCGCTCTCGCTCCTGACCCTGGGTCTCTCGCTGCTCGGAGACCGGGTCCGGCTCGCCTTCGATCCGCTGCGCCGCGAGCGGAAGTCATGAAGACGCTCGCCACCATCGCGGCCGAGGCCGGGCGGCTGGCCCTGGTCGGCATCGGCATCGCCGTCATCACCTTCTTCCTGATCCGCGCGATCCCCGGCGACGTCGTCGACGTCTATGCGATCCAGGCGGATCTCACCTACCAGCAGCAGGCGGCGATGCGGGCCGAGCTCGGCCTGACCGCGACCTGGCTCGAGCAGTTCGTGACGTGGTCCGGGATGGCGCTTTCCGGCGATCTCGGCGTCTCCGCACGGTTCGGAAGGCCCGTCGTCGAGATGATCGGCGCGGCGCTCTGGCCGACCCTGACGCTGGCCGGCGCCAGCTTCGCCATCGGGCTCGTCCTCGGCATCGGCGTCGCCCTCCTCGCGGCGCTCTGGCCGCGCTCGCCTTTCGCCTGGCTCGTCGATGCGCTGAACATCTGGTCCATCGCGATGCCGACCTTTTCCGTCGGCATCGCCGCGGTGATCGTCTTCGCGCTCTGGCTCGGATGGATGCCGGCGATCGGCACGATGGTCGCGCCGGCCATCATTCTCGGCATCGACACCGCAGGGACCCTGGTCAAGATGCTGCACGAGGACCTCAAGGAAATGGAGAGCGCCCTCTGGGTGCGGACGGCCCGCGCCAAGGGCCTGGCCCGCGCGCGCATCGTGCTGGCGCATCTGCTTCCCAACGCCGCCGCGGTGGTGCTCGCGATGACGGGGATCGTGCTCGCCGGCCTCGTCGGCGGCGCGATCACGATGGAGGTGGTGTTCGGCCTGCCGGGGATCGGCTCGCTGACACTGCAGGCGATGAAGGGACGCGACTACCCGCTGATCCAGGGCATCATCCTGCTGCTCGCGCTCGGCGTCGTCGCCGCGAACTTCGTGACGGACACGCTGCAGCGCCTGCTGGACCCGCGCCAGAGGCGGTCATGAGAGCGCCGCTGCTGGAGATCGAGGGTCTCACGGTCCGCTTCCACGGCAACCAGGGGCTGGTGACCGCGGTCGACGACGTCTCCTTCCGGATCGACGGCGGAGAGATCCTCGGCCTGGTCGGCGAGTCCGGCAGCGGCAAGTCGCTGAGCGCGCTCTCGATCGTCGGCCTGACGCCCGACGCGGCGGAGATCCGCGTCACCGGCGGAATCCGCTGGCGCGGACGGCGGCTCGACGGCCGGACCAATTCCCTGCTGCCGCGGCTGCGCGGCCGGCGCATCGCGATCGTCTTCCAGGAACCGGCCGGCTGCCTCAACCCGATCATGGCGATCGGGCGCCAGATCGCCGAGGCCCTGCCCCGGCGGTCGCGACATCGGCGGACCGCCGACAGGATCGTGGACCTGCTCGCCGAGGTCGGGCTCGACCGGGCCCTCGCCGCCCGCTATCCGCACGAGCTGTCGGGCGGACAGCAGCAGCGCGCGATGATCGCCATGGCGCTGGCCGGCGATCCCCGCCTGCTGGTCGCCGACGAGCCGACCACGGCCCTGGACGTCACCGTGCAGGCGCAGATCGTCGATCTTCTCCGCCGGCTCTGCCGGAGCCGCAACATGGCGATGCTCTTCATCAGCCACGACCTTCCGCTGGTCGGCCAGCTCGCCGATCGCGTCGCGGTCATGCGCCACGGCCGCATCGTCGAGCACGGCCCGATCGGCCGCGTCTTCGCCAGGCCCGAGCATTCCTATACCAAGGCCCTGCTCGACGCGCGGCCGGACCATGCGCGCATGCCGTCGCGGCTGGCGACCATCGACGGCCCTGCGGCCGCAGAGACGCCGGCGAGGCCCTCGATCGGGAGCCAGGTCCTCGCGATCGACGGCCTGGCCGTCGACTATCCGGGCCGCGGCTGGCTCGCTTCTCCCGTGCGCGCCGTCTCCAACGTCTCGCTTTTCCTAGCCGGCGGCGAAACGCTCGGCATCGTGGGCGAGTCCGGCAGCGGCAAGAGCACGGTCGGCAAGGCGATCGTCGGACTCGCGCCGCCGGCGGGCGGGCGCATCAGCCTGTTCGGCGAGATGCTCGCCGCGGGACGCCCGCCCGGGCACCGGCGCTGCCAGATCGTATTCCAGGATTCGCAGGGGTCGCTCAACCCCAGGCTCACCGTCGCGCGCAACCTGGGCGAACCGCTGGACATCCGGGGCCTTCACACCGGCGTCGCGAGGCGGCCGCGGCTCGAAGCCCTCCTGGCCGAGGTTCGGCTGTCGCCGGCGCTGCTCGACCGCTACCCCCACGAGCTGTCCGGCGGCCAGCGCCAGCGAGTCAACATCGCGCGCGCCCTGGCGCTCGATCCGGATCTGCTGATCTGCGACGAGATCGTCTCGGCCCTGGACGTGACGGTTCAGGCGCAGGTCCTGAACCTGCTGAAGGACATCCAGTGCGCCCGCGGCCTGTCGATGCTGTTCATCAGCCACGACCTCGCCGTGGTCCGCTTCATGGCCGACCGCATCGCCGTGATGAAGGACGGCCGCGTCGTCGAGACCGGCTCCTCCGCCGACATCCTCGACCGCCCGACGCATCCCTACACCCGCGCGCTCATGTCCGCGATCCCGCGCACGGCGGCTTGAGCGGCGGATCGGCACGGCGCCTCAAGGGCAAACGGGGCAGCGAGATTCTCGCTGCCCCGTCGCCCTCCAGACGTCCGTCCATTGTTCTGGACGGTCCAGCGCCCGATCAGGCCGCCTTCTTGAGGAGGCCAGCCGTATTCGCCTTGGCGATCTCGATCTTCCGCGGCCGCAGCGCCTCGGGCACCTCGCGCACGAGGCCGATCTGCAGCAGGCCGTTCACCATGCTCGCGTCGGCGACCTTCACGTGGTCCGCGAGCTGGAAGCGGCGCTCGAACGAGCGGCCGGCGATCCCACGGTAAAGGTACTGCCGGTTCTCGTCCTTCCTGGACTCTCCGGTGACCACCAGCTCGTTGCCCTGCTGGACGATCGAGATCTCGTCCTCGCCGAAGCCGGCAAGCGCCATCGTGATCCGGTAGCCGTTCTCGCCGGTGACCTCGATGTTGTACGGCGGGAAGCCCGACGCATCGGAGCTCATCGCCGCGTCGAAAAGGTTCGCCAGCCGGTCGAAGCCGACGGTGGAACGATAGAGGGGCGAAAAATCGTACGTCATCATGGCCACATTCTCCTTGAGCAATATGGTTCATGGAGCCGGTCAACCCGGTCCCGCCAACCGAGCCCCGCGATGGGCACCCGGTTGGGAAGCGAGATAGGAAGGAGGCAATGGCCGTCAAGCCGGGCCCGAGATTTTTTTCGTCACTACCCCTTGCCGGCACGGGCGGGTGGACCTTTATGAACTTCCGGCAATCGCCCCGACACATGAGAGCAAAGGAGGTCCATCATGTGTGCGCCCGATCATGCTCCGGCCGATGGCCATCGAGGGGATTCCCCCGCTCCCCCGAACACCCTTTCCGAAGAAGCCGATCTCGGGGACACCGCCTCCGTGGCATCCGACAGCGCCTTCTGGGCCGCGTGGATGACCGGGGTGCTGTCGCCGATTTCCGGGCGCGGAGCCGTGCTGAGGCCTTGAGGCGACCGGGAACGGCTCCTACGCGCCCGACTTGGCGGCGATGATCTCCGGGATCAGGCGGCGCATCTCGCGGGCATAGGCGGCGCGGCCGAAGACATCCAGGGCGTAGGTCTGGATGCGGGCGATGTCGCGGCCAAGCGCGGCCTCGTCCATCGCGTGCACGCGGCCGATTGCGGCGGCGATCTCGTCGATCGAGCAGTCCTCGAGATAGATGCCGAGGCCGTCCGGCAGATCGATGCCGGTGGTTCGGCTGAGGATCGGGTAGAGGCCGACGGTCATGCAGGTGGCGCAGGCGTTCGACATGCCTTCCGAGGCGCTGGGCGCGACGAAGGCGACCGAGCGACGCGCGATCCGCGTCATCTCCGGCGCGTTCCCGCGCAGATGCCCGTGGAAGCGGATGCGCGGATGGTGGAACAGCTCGGCCCCGTAGAGGCGGATGAAGTCGGGCTCGTCGAGGATCAGGCCGACGACGTTGAGCGTCCACACGTCCTGGCGCGCGAACGCCTCCAGCACCAGGTCGAGTCCCTTGAGCGCGGCGCCGCGCCCGAAATACCAGAGGAACTCGCGCTCGCGCGGCACGGAGTCGCCCGGCCCCTTGATCAGGGCCATCGGCGAGGCGGTGACGTGGATCGGCGTGATCTTCGACCGCAATGAGTCCGGATAAGTCGAGAGCGTCTGCGCGTTGCCGATCAGGAGCGCGTGGTCGGTCGCGGCCAGGCCTTCGGCGAGAGCGGCGTCGCCACCACCGCCGCTGCGCTTCGCCGCATACGCGCCGGGACGACGCGCCAGCATGGCGGCAATCCGCTCGGCCTCGCGGCGGTCGAGGAAGCTCGGTGCCGATCCGGTCAGGAGCCCGATCCTCACCGTGTCGGCCGACATGAGGTCGCGGAGCCTCAGGAACTCGCCGTAGCTGCCGAAGGCGACCTTGTAGGGCTCCGGGTGCGGCGGCGGCGGTCCCTGCTCGTTGATCACGTGCAGGTCGTATCCGAGCTCGAGCAGGATGCGGCAGACCTCGCGCGACTCCCAATGGATGCTCGTGGTCCAGAAATGCTCGTAGTCGTCGTCGAAGACGACGTGCTCGCGCAGGAACGGCACCAGCGCCCAACCCTTCGCCGGGCGGTCGAGCGCACGGACGGTCAGCAGCGGCCCCTGGTTCTGCGCCAGCACACGGCCGATCCCCGGCCATACTAGCGTGCTCTCGGCTGCGTTGTAGGCGCGGTAGCGCCGCTCGCTCATCGCGCGGAGATAGTCGTCGGGGTCCGGCGCGACGCGCGCGGCCGACGTCCAGGCTGCGACCGCGGCTTCGGCATTCCCCGCCGCATCTGCCGCCTTCGCCGCCGCGGCCTGCGCCTCGGCGGCGGCGACGCGCTCGGCCAGCAGCGCTTCGAGCGCCGCCTTTGCTTCCGTCGAGCCGGGGGCTGCCGCAAGCACCGAGCGCAAGGCGTCGGTCGCGGCCGACAGATCGCCACTACGCCGCCGCGCCTCGGCCTGCATGCGATAGCGCTGTGCGATCGCCGCTTGCAGCTTCTGGATCGGCGCCATGTCGCCGACCCAGGGCAGCGCCTGCTGCAGCAGCACGCGCGCCTGGTCGAGCTGGCCGGCGCCGAGGTGATGCTCGATGGCGCCGGCGAAAAGACGCAGCGCCGCTTCCCGCGCCTGGCGCCAGCTGTCCTCGTCGGGCCAGCCGAAGGCGAGCGTGCGCACGGCGTGGCCGGCGGCCTGCGCGGTCTGCCCCTTCTGCGCGAGCACGCCGATGGTGCGGGCGTCGAGGTCGAGCTGCTCGGCCCGGAAGCGGCCGAGGTAACCCAGCGACAGGGGCTCGAGCGCCGCCTCGCCGATGCGCGCCATCGCCAGCCGCTTCAGCCTCTCCGCCGCCTCGCCATGCGCGGGATCGAGCTGCAGCGCGCGGCCATAGGCGGCCGCCGCCTCGTCCACCGCGCCGGCGGCCTCGCGCGCGAGACCCAGACGGAAATGGCTCGCGGTCATCTGCGACAGGCACTCGCGCGCGCTCGCATGGGCCGGGTCGAGCGCCAGCGCCTTGCGGAAGGCGTCCGCCGCCTGGCCGTGATTGCCCGCGCGTTCCTCGACGCAGCCGATCAGGAAGCGGATCTCGGCGACGTCCGGCCAGGCGGAGGCGGCGAGATGGAGCGAGCCGACGGCCTCATTCAGCCGCTCGGCCTTGAGATGGATCAGCGCCTGCTGGAAGGCCTCGTAGACGCCGAGCCGCACGACCGGTCAGGCCGCCTGAGGCTTGAGGCCGATGAAATAGACCTGATCGCCCGGCGCCGAATGCTGGGCGAAGCCATGCGTGGTGACGACGCGGAAGAACACGCCCTGGAAGCGCTGCAGGAAGCCGTTGATCATCTTGCGGTCGACCTTGAGCGGGTGTGCCGCGTCGTAGACGCGCTCGGCCTCGACGATCACCTGCTCGTGGTCGTAGTAGCGGTCGTGGAACAGCACGAGGCCACCCGGCTTCGTCATGTCCCAGATCTTCCGGAAGATCACCGGCACGTTGTAGCAGTGCTCGATGACGTTGAGCATGACGACGAGGTCGTACTGCTCCTTCGGCTGGAACTGCTCGATCGGCAACGGGATCAGCTCGGCGAGCGGCACCGTGCCGCCGCCGAGGATCTGCAGCGTGCCGTCGCGGAACGTGCAGTGCGGATGCTTGAGATAGCCTTCGGCGAGCGGATCGAGCAGCGACACGCGGTTCATCGTGCAGACCTGGCCGATGACGCGCATGTTGGTGAAGGGCCCGCAGCCGAGCTCGATCGCGTTCTCGAAGGTCCGCCCCTGGAGTGCCGAGTAGCGGTCGTACATGTAGGCGTGGTCGACGTTGCGGTCCTCGTTCATGTGGGACCGGAGGTCGAGCCAGTGGTGGAGCTCGGCGTCCTGCGCCAGCTTCCAGCGATCGACCGAGACCGTGTGGATGCCGGCGTCGCGGGTGAGATAGCGGCGGTCGTTGGTCTTCTCGACCAGCGGCTTCGCCGCGTCGCCGGAGATGACCTCGAAGTCGCGGGTGACGTAGGTCCAGTCGATCTCTGCCATGGCCGGAGTATCGGGGCGGGGACGCGCGTCGTCCAGTCGCTCAGCGCCTACCGATGATCACCGGCCGCGGCGGTGGTGTCGTGGCGCCGATCACGACCGCGGCCTTGAGCGCCGCCTCGGCATGGGCGGCGTCCGATTCGCTGCGCGCGTGGATCATGCAGAAGGGCTGCTTCGGTCCCAGCACGGCGCCGAGGCCGGCGACGTCGGTCAGGCCGACCGCGTGGTCGATACCGTCGGTCGGAAGCCGCCGGCCGCCGCCCAATGCCAGCACGACGCGGCCGACATCGGCGACGTCCATGTAGGTGACGACGCCCTTGCCGAGGCGTGCCGGCCGCACCACCGGCGCCTTCGGCAGGTACTTCCGCGGCTTCTCGACGAAGTCCTTCGGCCCTCCCAGCAGCGCCACCATGCGGGCGAAGCGCTCGGCCGCGGCACCGGAATCGAGCGCGCGGCGCACCTTCGCTTCCGCGCCGCGGATTCCGGCGAGCTTCAGCATCTCGACGCAGAGATCCTGGGTCACCTCGTCGAGGCGCGGCTCGCGCTTGGAGGAGGTCAGGTACTCGACCGCCTCCAGCACCTCGACCGCGTTGCCGGCGGTGAGGCCCAGCACCTGGTTCATGTCGGTCAGCACCGCGCGCGACTTGAGGCCGGCGCCCTTCGCCGTGCCGACGATCGAGTCGGCGAGCGCCTTGGCCTCGGCGGTCGAGGGCAGGAAGGCGCCGGACCCGACCTTCACGTCCATCGCCAGGCCGTCTAGGCCGGCGGCGAGCTTCTTCGACAGGATCGAGGCGGTGATCAGCGGCAGCGACTCCACCGTCGCGGTCACGTCGCGGAGCGCATAGAAGCGGCGATCGGCGGGCGCAATGTCGTTGGTCTGGCCGATGATGGCGCAGCCCGCCTCGGTCACCGTCTTCCGGAAGAGCGGCAGGTCGGGCCGGCTCTTGTATCCGGGGATCGCGTCCATCTTGTCGAGCGTACCGCCGGTGTGGCCGAGCGCGCGGCCCGAGAGCATCGGCACGAAGCCGCCGCAGGCGGCAATGATCGGCGCCAGCATCAGGCTCACCTTGTCGCCGACGCCGCCGGTCGAGTGCTTGTCGAGAACCGGGCCCGGCACCTTCCAGGTGAGGCGGCGGCCGGAATCGGCCATCGCCTTGGTCAGCGCCGCGATCTCGGGCTTCTTCATGCCCTGGAAGAAGACCGCCATGGCGAAGGCTGCGATCTGGCCGTCGGAGATCGAGCCGTCGGTCAGGCCCTCGATCATGAAGGCGATCTCGTCGGCGCTCAGCGGATGGCCGTCGCGCTTCTTGCGTATGACCTCTTGCGGAAAGCGGATCGCCATCAGCCGCCGGTCTCTTCGAGGAAGGCGGCGAGCAGGTTCACCAGGTTCTTGGCGCCGCTGCGGCCGGCGGCGATGACCTCGCCATGGTCGAGCGGCGCGTCGGAAAGGCCGGCGGCCGGATTGGTGATGATCGAAAGGCCGGCACAGCGATATCCGGCGTGGCGCGCGGCGATCACCTCGAGCACCGTCGACATGCCGACGGCGTCGGCGCCGAGCCGGCGGAAGGCGCGGATCTCGGCGGGCGTCTCGTAGGAAGGACCGGGAACCGCGAGATAGACGCCTTCCTCGACGGCAACGCGCGCCTTCTTCGAGGCCGCCTTCCACGCCTTCCGGAGCTTCCTGTCATAGGCCTCGGTCATGTCGGGGAAGCGTGGGCCGACGGATTCGTCGTTGGGGCCGGTCAGCGGATTGCTGCCGGTCAGGTTGATCTGGTCGGAGATCGCCATCAGCGTGCCGGGCTTCCAGCTCTCGTTGAGCCCGCCGGCGGCGTTGGTGACGACCAGCGTCTTCGCGCCCATCTTGCGGAACAGCCGCAGAGGCCCGGTCATCGCATCGGCCGCGCCGCCTTCGTAGAGATGCACGCGCCCCTGCATCACGGCGACGGGCACGCCGCCGAGCCGTCCCAGCACCAGGCGGCCGGCATGGCCCGCGATCGAGGGCTTGGGGAAGCCGGGCAGGTCGTTGTAGGGGATCGCGACCGCGTCCTTGACCGCGTCGGCGACGGGGCCGAGGCCGCTGCCGAGGATCAGCACCGCCTTCGGCTTCAGTTTCGGCGCGCGCGCGCGGATCACCTGCGCGGCGTCGGCGGCGGGCTCGCCCCGCTTGCCCCCGAGATGGTCGGGGCCGAAGGACATCGGCAGCAGGTCTGCCAGGGTCACCGTCTTGCGCACGCCCTTCGCATCGCAGAGATGGATCTTCGTCGTCAGGGCGGCGAACTCCCGCAGGCGCTGACGGCAGCCGCCGCAGGGCGTACAGAGTTCCTTGCCGGTGCCGATCACCGCGACCTCGGCGATGCGCGTCTCGCCCGCAGCGATCATCGCCGCGATCGCCGAGGCCTCGGCGCAGTTGCCTTGCGGATATGCCGCGTTCTCGACATTGGCGCCGACATGGATCGCGCCCGAGGTACCGCGGATCGCGGCCCCGACCTTGTAGTTCGAGTAGGGCGCATAGGCGCGCTCGCGCACCTCGCGCGCGCGGCGGTAGAGATCGTCGCTCATCGTTCCTTCAGGTACGGGATGCCGCTCGCCTTGGGCGCGATGGACTTGCCGACGAAGCCCGCGAGCAGGAAGACGGTCAGGATGTAGGGCAGCGCCTGGATCAGCTGCACCGGGATCACGCCGATCAACGGCACCGGCACGCCCTGGAGGCGGATCTGCACTGCGTCGGCGAAGGCGAAGAGCAGGCAGGCGAGCAAGGTCGGCACCGGTTTCCACTTGCCGAAGATCAGAGCGGCGAGCGCGAGATAGCCCTTGCCGGCGGTCATGTCGCGGATGAAGCCGGCATTGTGCGCGGTCGAAAGATACGCGCCGGCGACGCCGCAGAGAACGCCCGCCAGCACCAGCGCCTGGTAACGAAGCCGCGAGACCGAGACGCCGGCGGTATCCACCGCCTCCGGGTTCTCGCCGACCGCGCGGAGCCTGAGCCCGAACGAGGTGCGGTAGACGACGAAGCCCACCAGCGGCACTGCCAGCGCCGCGAGGTAGACGAGGATGTTGTGGCCCGAGATCACCTGCGCGTAGAGCGGGCCGATCAGCGGCACCTTGGCGATGGCCGATGCAAAGGGCAGCTCGATCGGGCCGAAGCGCGCCTGCTGGCCCAACATCGGCGTCTGTCCCGACTGCCGGAACCACGCCTGCGCCAGCACCGGGCAGAGGCCGGCGACCATGATGTTGAGCGCCATGCCGGAGACGACCTGGTTGCCGTTATGCGTGATCGAGGCGAAGCCGTGGATCAGCGAGAGCGCGGTGGAGGCGGCGATCGCGGCGAGCAGTCCGAGCCAGGCCGATCCGGTGACGGCGGCGGTCGCGGCGGCGGCGAAGGCGGCGCCGAGCATCTTGCCTTCGAGCCCGATGTCGACGATGCCCGAGCGCTCGGCGAAGAGCCCGGCCAGCGCCGCCAGCACCAGCGGCGTCGCCACGCGGATGGTGGCCGACGACATGGTGACGATCATGAGGAAGGCGTCTTCCATCAGCCGACCTCGTACCCCCTCTCCCGGCGAAGCCGGGGGAGGGCTGGGGTGGGGGCCGAGCGCAGCGAGGAGACAGCAAAGGCCACCTCCCCGGCTCCCTCGCTTCGCTCGGCCCCCACCCTGCCCTCCCCCGCGTACGACGCGGGAGAGGGTTCCGAAAGCGCGGCGGCGCTCGGCTTCATCATCATGTCCTCGCCGCCTGCGGCATCGGCTTCGCGAACAGCCGCTCGATCTGCGGGCGGAACAGGTGCTCGAGCGCGCCGCAGAAGAGGATCACGAGGCCCTGGATGACGACGACCATCTCCTTGGAGAGCTGCGGCATGGCGAAGGCGAGCTCGGATCCGCCCTGATAGAGCGCGCCGAACAGCAAGGCCGCGAGGCAGATGCCGAAGGGATGGTTCCGCCCCATCAACGCGACGGCGATGCCGACATAGCCCACGCCGCCGGTGAAGTTGAGCAGCAGGCGATGCTGCACGCCCATGATCTCGTTCAGGCCGACAAGTCCGGCGAGGCCGCCCGAGATCGCCATCGCCAGCACGATGTGGCGGTCGGGCGAGATGCCGGAATAGACCGCCGCCTTCTCGCTCTTGCCGACGACGCGGAGCTCGTAACCCAGGTATGTATGCCAGACGAACACCCAGACGCAGGCGGCGGCGACCAGGGCCACGACGAAGGAGAGGTTGAGCGGTGAGGCGGCGGCCTCGACGCCGATCCATCCCAGCATCTGCCTGGCGGTCGGAAGGAAGGTCGAGGCGTCGAACTGACGCGACTCCGGCGACTGCTGGCCGGGCACGATCAGCACATAGACCATGATGTAGGTCATCAGCGCCGCGGCGATGAAGTTGAACATGATCGTGGTGATGACCACGTGGCTTCCGCGCTTGGCCTGCAGCCATCCCGGCACATAGGCCCAGGCGGCGCCGAAGACCGCGCCGAGCGCGATCGCCACCAGCAGCATCAGCGGGAACGGCAGGATGCCGCCGAGCGCCAAGCAGGCGAGGCCGACGCCGAGCCCGCCGATATAGGCCTGGCCCTCGCCGCCGATGTTGAAGAGCCCGGCATGGAAGGCGACCGCGACCGCGAGCCCGGTGAAGATGAAGTTGGTCGTGTAGTAGAGCGTGTAGCCGATCGCCTCGCCGTAGCCGAAGGCGCCGGTGATCAGCACCTCGAGCGCCTCGAGCGGGCTCTGCCCCACGGCCGCGACGACGACGCCGGAGACGACGAGCGCCGCCGCCAGGTTGACCAGCGGCACCAGCGCGAGGTCGACCCAGGCGGGAGCCTTGCCGGCGCCGGCGCTCACGTCGCCTCCGAGATGCCGGCCATCATCAGTCCCAGCTGGCGCTCGGTCGCGGTCTCGGGCGAGACCTCGCCGACGATGCGGCCGTCGAACATGACGAGGATGCGGTCGGAGAGCGCCATGATCTCGTCGAGCTCGACCGAGACCACGAGCACCGCCTTGCCGGCATCGCGCATCGCCACCAGCCGCTTGTGGATGAACTCGATCGCGCCGATGTCGACGCCTCGCGTCGGCTGGCCGACGAGGAGGACGTCCGGCGTGTGCTCCATCTCGCGCGCCACCACCAGCTTCTGCTGGTTGCCGCCCGAGAACGAGAAGGCTTCGAGCAGCGGGTTGTCGGGCCGCACGTCGTAGCCCTTCATCCACTCGCCGCAGTAGTTGACCATGCGCGCACGGTCCAGCAGCCAACCCTTGCGGTAGCGCTTGGCGTCCTGATGGCCGAGGACGGCGTTCTCGTAGGCGGCGAAGCCGTGCACCAGGCCCATGCGATGACGGTCCTCGGGCACATGGCCGAGACCCATGCGGCGGAGCATGCGCGCGGCGAAGCCCGGATGCTTCGTCTCGACCTCGCGTCCCTTGAGCCTGATGTGGCCGGACGCCGCCGCGCGGATGCCGCCGAGGGCTTCGAGCAGCTCGGTCTGGCCGTTGCCGGAGACGCCGGCGATGCCGACGATCTCGCCGGCACGCACGTCGAAGCTGACGCCGCGCACGCGCGGCTTGCCGTGGTCGTCGAGAACCTGGAGGTCGCGGATCTCGAGCACGACGGCACCGGGATTGGCCGGCGCCTTGTCGGCGCCGAGCTTCACCTTGCGCCCGACCATCTGCTCGGCAAGGTCTTCCTTCGAGGTGTTCCGGGTCGCGAGATCGGCGACCACGGCGCCGCGTCGCATCACGGTGACGCGGTCGGTCACGTCCATGATCTCGCGGAGCTTGTGGGTGATCAGGATGACGGTCTTCCCCTGGTCGCGCAGCACGCGGAGGAAATGGAAGAGCCGGTCGGCCTCCTGCGGCGTCAGCACGCCGGTCGGCTCGTCGAGGATCAGCGTCTCGGCGCCGCGATAGAGCGCCTTCAGGATCTCGACCCGCTGCTGGACGCCGACGGGGAGATCCTCGACCACCGAGTCCGGATCGACCTCGAGGCCATAGTCGCGCCCGAGGCGCTCGAGCTCGGCCTTGGCCTTGGCGCGGCCCTCGGCCAACAGCGCGCCGCCCTCGGCGCCGAGCAGCACGTTCTCGAGCACGGTGAAGTTCTCGACCAGCATGAAGTGCTGGTGGACCATGCCGACGCCGAGCGCCAGCGCATCCGAGGGGCGGCCGATGTCGGCGATCTTTCCGTCGATGCGGATCTCGCCGCGGTCGGCGCGGTGATAGCCGTAGAGGATGTTCATCAGCGTCGACTTGCCGGCGCCGTTCTCGCCGACGATGCCGTGGATCGAGCCCTTGGCGACGCGCAAGGTCACGTCCCGGTTCGCGTGAACCGGGCCGAACCACTTGTCGATGCCGATTGCCTCGATCGCCCATCGCCCCCCCTTTGGGGGGGCGATGGCGCTGTCGAGTGCTAAGGCCGCCGTCACCTTACTTCGCGGTGACGTCGGTAACCTTGATCTTGCCGGCGATGATGTCGGCCTTCGCGGCGTCGAGCTTCGCCTTCATGTCCGCGGTGATGAGCTTCTGGTTGTTGGCGTCGAGCGCGTAGTCGACTCCTTCTTCCTTGAGGCCGAGCGACTGCACGCCCGCCTTCCAGCTGCCGTCCTTCGCCGTCTTCATCGCGTTGTAGACCGCGACGTCGACGCGCTTGACCATCGAGGTCAGCACCGAGCCCGGATGCAGGTGGTTCTGGTTGGAGTCGACGCCGATCGACAGCTTGCCGGCGTCCTTCGCCGCCTGCAGCACGCCGAGGCCGGTGGCGCCGGCGGCGGCGTAGATCACGTCGGCGCCGCGCTCGAACTGGCTGCGCGCGAGCTCGCCGCCCTTGGTCGGGTCGTTCCAGGCGGCCGGCGTAGTGCCGGTCATGTTCATGAACACCTGCACGCTCTTGTTCACGTGCTGGGCGCCTTCCTCGTAGCCCTTGTGGAACTTGCGGATCAGCGGGATGTCCATGCCGCCGACGAAGCCGACCTTGGCGGTCTTGGACGCCATCGCCGCGGCCATGCCGACGAGGAACGATCCTTCGTGCTCGCGGAAGACCACCGACTGCACGTTCGGCGCATCGACGACGGAGTCGACGATCACGAACTTGGTCTTCGGGAACTCCTTCGCCACCTGCTCGAGGGTCGAGCCGAAGGCGAAGCCGATGCAGATGACGATCGAGGCCGGCGGGGTCGCCCCCGCGCCGCGGGCGAGGCGCTGCATCGCCTGGGTGCGCTGGGCCTCGTTGGTGACCTCGAACTCGGCGTAGGTGCCGCCGAATTCCTTCTTGAAGCGCTCGGCGCCGTTGTAGGCCGCCTCGTTGAAGGATTTGTCGAACTTGCCGCCCATGTCGAAGATGACGGCGGGGGTGAAGGTCTGCGCCTGGGCGGAGAAGCCCAGGCCGGCGGCCATCAGGCCGGCCAAAGCGAGCTTACGGATCATCGGAAAAGCCTCCCACGTGAAAGGACGGTTTGCCTTGTTAGCCTGTCCTGGCGTCGAGGATAGCGCCCCGGCGGGGGATTTCACAAACCCTTCACGAGCCGTTCCCGGTGAAGGATGTAGAGGCCGCTGGCGACGATCACCGCGCCGCCGATCAGGGTCGGCCCGTCCGGCACGTCGCCGAAGAAGACGTAGCCCAGGATCGAGACCCAGACGAGCTGCGTGTAGGCGAAGGGCGCCAGCGTCGTCGCCTTCGCCATCTTGAAGGCATAGACGAGACAGAGATGGCTGATCGAGCCGCAGATGCCGAGCAGCACCATCAGGAGGCCGTCGTCCAGCGTCGGCGTCACCCAGATGAACGGCATCGGCAGCGATCCCAGCAGCGCGCCGATCACGGTCGGGTAGAGGAGCGAGGTGATCGGGCGGTCGGCGCCGGCGATCTTGCGCGTCAGCACCTGATAGGCGGCATAGAAGGCGGCCATCAGGATCGGCACCAGGAAGGCCCAGTGGAAGCCGCCGAAGCCCGGGCGGACGACGATCAGCACGCCGGCGAATCCGACGCCGATCGCCGCCCAGCGGCGCGGCCCCACCTTCTCGCCGAGGAAGGGGATCGAGAGCGCGGTCAGGAACAGGGGCGACACGAACCCGATCGCGGTCGCAGTCGCCAGCGGCATCCAGTAGATCGCGACCACGAACAGCACGGTCGAGGCGTAGAGGAGGACGCCGCGGACGACCTGGTGCAGCGGCCGCCGGCTGACCAGGGCCGTGCGCGGCTCCAGCCACGGCAATACCGCGGCGATGGCGACGACGCCGAAGGTGTAGCGGAACCAGGCGACCTCGACCGCCGGGTAGCCGGCCGAGAGATGCTTCGAGATCGCGTCCTGGATGGCGAAGGAGGCCACCGCGCAGCACATGACCAGGATCGCGGCCATGGGCCGGTCGCCGGTCTTCCGGGAGGGGTCGGGGGCGGTCATCGGAGGCCGCCACCATAAGCGGTCCGGATCGCGCCTCCAGCCCGATTCTCTTGGGGTCAGCGCGGCATTTTCGCTCGCCTCCGCCGGTGGCTGCCTGTATCCCTAAAGAGAGTGCAGGTTTGGATACGGCTATGGGGCCATGGCGCTAGGACGCTTTGAGCCGGATCGTCCCCGACGCACGCTGCTGGGCCGCATCTTCAAACTGGTGCTGGTGCTCGCCGCGATGGGCGGGCTCGGGCTTTTCACGTTCCAGCTCGGCATCGAGGACGAGCGCGGCCGCCAGGGCCGCCTCGCCGACGAGACGATCAAGCTGGCCGAGGCCAACCAGCAGCTGACCGAGACCAACCAGGCGCTGAGGACCCAGCTCGGATCCGCCCAGGGCAAGCTCAAGGACCTGGAGGGCGTGATCGGCGCCACGCCCCGGATCTCCGAGGCAGCCCGCATCCTGATGCCGACGATCGAGAAGAAGCTGTCCGAAGGCATGGAGCCGAAGCGCCTGGCCGAAGCGCTCGCCGCCGTCGACAAGCCGCGCGACTGCGAGGCGCCCGAGACCAAGCGCTTCCTGGTCAAGACCCAGCTGACCTCCGACGGGCCCAACACCTCGATCGGGTTCTCGAACGGCATCGTCACCGTCTCGGGCCAGGGGGCGACGGCGAAGAACGCCGAGGGCCGGGCCGAGGCCTGGTTCGAGCCGAACGAACCGATCACCATCCGCTTCACCCAGATCGGCGGCAAGTCGGTCGAGACGTCGGGCAAGCTCCCGATCCATCACACGCTGGCGATCGGCCAGGCCGAGCATCGCTTCTCGGTGATGGCGTCGGCGCGCGGCTTCGTGCAGGTGACCTCGGAGCGCTGCAAGGTCCCGTAAGCACCGACGCAAACCATATTACAACGTATTACTCGCTCTCCCGGCCGAGTTCGACGACCCTCGGCGCACCGTTCGGGGGATGGAAGTGCACGCTGGCGTCGACCACCAAATCTCAGCTCACCGGCCGCAGCCGATCTCGGTTCTCGTCGTCGAAGACGAGACCCTGATCCGGCTGCTGGCGATCGACAGCCTCAAGGACGCGGGCTTCGAGGCGATCGGCGCCGTGCATGCGGCGGAAGCGATCTCGATCCTCGAAAGCGGCCAGCCCGTCGACTTCGTCTTCACCGACATCATGATGCCGGGATCGACGAACGGCATCGGTCTCGGCGCCTGGATCCGCGAGAACCGCCCGGAGCTGCCGATCGCGTTCACCTCCGGTGTCGCGCGATCGAGCATGCTGACCCTCGGCCTTCGCGAGAACGACGCGTTCTTCCCGAAGCCGGTTCCGTTCGAGCGGCTGGAGCGGCATATCCGCATGACCGTCGCGCCGCAAGCGGCCGCGGTCGGCTAGTCGTCGCCGACGGGCCAGTTGCCGAGCAGGTGATCGGGCCTGAGGCGGCGGCGCGTCAGCCCTTCCTCGACGAGGTCCCGGCAGACCTCGTTGACCATCGCGCCGGGAGATCCGGGACCGTAGACGGCCTCGGCGATCTCGCGATCCGAGATGCCCGGCTTGTCCTTGATCAGCTTCAGCGCGGTGTCGCGCGTGAAGTCCCCCCGCATTCCCGCCCCGTTCGATCTCTCATTGGCGAAGGCGCGAGCCTAGGGCCGAAACGACTCAGGTATCGGTGATCATTCGGTAACGCGTTACCGTTTAGCTTTCGTTGAGAAACCGCGTCACAACGCGTCGAAGACCAGCAGCAGCGCCTCGCCCTCGACACGCGCGCGATGGCGGCGGCCGGCGGCGACGATCGTCATCTGCTGCGCGGAGAGACGGCGGCTTTCGTCCTCGAGGTCGATCACGATCTCGCCCGAAAGTACGAGGAAGCCCTCGTCCGCCGCGTCGTGCACATGCCAGTCGGCGGCGACGTCGCGCATGCGCCGCACGCGGAAGGTCGAGACGTCGCTCCTGCCGACGACGAGGCTGGCCCAGGCACGACCATCGGCGGGCAGGGCCTCGGCGAGGTCGACGACACCGGCCGTCGCGTCCGCGCTCACGCGGCGGCCATCGAGCGCGCGAAAGGGTGCCTGACCTCGCCCCGCGCCAGCGCGAGCCAACCCGGCGACAGTTCCTTGATCTGGAAATGGCCCGGCGTCACCGGCCCCGGAAGCTTCAGGCCGAGCGGATCGGCGGGGACGAAGCCGAACGGTCCGTAGTAGTCGGGATCGCCCGAGACGAGGCAGAGCCCGTGGCCCAGCTTCGCCGCCTGCGCGAGACCGTGTCCGACCAGCGCCTTGCCGATGCCCTGGCCCCGGAGATGCGGCTCCACCGCGAGCGGCCCCAGCAGCACGCCCCCGATCCCGCGATCCATCTCGACCTGCCAGAAGCGGATGCTGCCGACGAAGTCCCCATCCTGGCGGGCGACGAAGGAAAGGCCGGGCGCCGGCGCGCCGAGCCTGAGCTTGTAGACCGTGCGCTCGAGCCGGTTGGCTCCGAAGGCATGGTCCATCAGCGTGTCGATGGCGGGGGCGTCGTCGGCCCGTTCGGGCTGGAGGGAGAACATGAGCGTCTGGTCCGTTTCATGACGAGGTGACAAGGGAGCCGGCTTGGACGCGGCATCCGTCTCGCATGCGGACTTCGGACGACTGGAATTTAAGAAAGCCGAAGAGCCTTGGGCGAAGACTTAAGGACGCCGCGCGCTGAAAGAAGCGCGGGGCCTTATCGTCGTCGTGAAACGGTCCTCAAGGTGCTCATGGCGACGACAATCTGTGCGCTCGACCCGAAAAAATCAAGCGGTTTCAATAGGCGAGACGCGCCAGGCCGTAGGGCGCCAGCAGCGGATCCAGCCGCCCCTCCAGGATCTCCTCGGCGACGAAGCGGCCGACGACCGGGGCCAGGGTCACGCCCGAATGCATGACCGCGACGTAGAGCCCTTCGAGGCCGCCGGTGCGGCCGACCGCCGGATAGCCGTCCCTCGGGATCGGGCGATAGCCGATGGCGTGATCCTCCAGCGCCAGATCGGCGCCGGAGCGGATCAGGCCGCGCACCTGCTCGAACAGCGCCGCCACCGGCTCTCGCGCGTCGTCGATGTCGGCATCGTCGATGTCGCCGACCGCGAGCAGGCGCCCGTCGGCGGTCTGGCGCAGTTCCATCTCAGGCGAGACCAGCAGCCCGTTGAGCAGCCGCGCCCTGGGCCGGCTGCGGACGAGCAGCGCCGGCGAGCGGCGCATCGGCAGCGTGAAGCCGACCGAGGCCAGCACCTGCGGCGTGCCGGTGCCGGCGGCGACCACGACCTCGTCGGCCTCGACCACGCCCTCGGATGTGCGGATGCCGGCGACGCGGCCGCCGGATACTTCCAGGCGCTCGACGCGCGTGCCGGATGCGAGCGTGGCACCCAGGCGTCTTGCATCGGCGAGAAAGGCGAGCGCGGCCGCCGTCGGCTCGACCGCGCCCTCGCCCGGCACATGCAGCGCGAGTTCCGGCGAGGCCACGAGCTCGGGCTCGAGCCGCCGGATCTCGGCCGGGCCGACGCGGCGAAGATCGTAGCCCCAGGCGATCCGCTCGGCGGCGAAGGCCTCGAGGTCCTTCGGCGCGCGGTTCCAGTTGAGGCTGCCGCTCCAGGTCACCGGCAGGCCCGAGACCTCGCGCTCGGCACGGCGCCATTCCTCCATGCTGCGATGGCGGAGCCGGAAATAGGCTTCGGGATTGCCGGAACTCGCGTTGATCCAGGCCCAGGAGTTGCGCGTCGCGACGCCGCCTGCCTCGCCTGCCTCGACGACGGTGACGCGCGCGCCGGCGACCGCGAGGTATCGCGCGATCGACGCGCCGACGATGCCGGCGCCGACGACGATGACGTGAGGAGTCACAGTCACGAAGGTCCTACTCGTGCCCCCTCTCCCGCCGGAGGCGGGGGAGGGTTGGGGAGGGGGCGAGCGAAGCGAGGAATGGTATGCCGCGCTCGATCGACGACGACCTCGCGATGCTCCGCATCGCTCGCCCGCACCCTGCCCTCCCCCGCTGCGCGGGAGAGGGTTTCGACGGACGACTTCGCATGCCTTCAGTTCGTCAGCGGCCCGGCGAAGCTCTCGGGCGCCGGATCGATGACGCGGCGCTGGCGGTCGCCGATCTCGATGATCGCGTAGCCGCGCTCGCTCCGCCCGTCGGGGAGGAAGCGGAAGAGCCCGTCGACGCCGGCGAAGCCGGTCGACTGGGTCAGTGCCGCGCGGCTGAAGTCGGCGCGGTCGTCGATCTTCGCCAGCACAGCGGCGAGCGCCACCATGTCGTAGGCGAGCGTCGCCAGGCGCGGCGGCTTCCGTTGATAGGTCTTCTCGTAGGCGGCCTCGAACTCGGCGCGGCCTTCCGGCGGCGGCGCGACGAACCAGGCGCCGCGCAGGCTCGGCTCGACCGCCAGCGCCGGGTCGTCCCAGAGCACGGTGCCGAGCAGCCGCACGCTCTTGGGCTCGATGTCGTATCCGGCGAGCATCGGCGACAGCACCTTCAGGCGGTCGCCGCCTTCGGGCAGCAGAAGCGTGTCGAAGCCGATGTCGCCGAAGCCCTGCTGACCTTCGAGGCGGCGGAGCGCCTGACGCGAGACCTCGTCGGACTTGCCTTCGTATTGCTTCCTCTCGTTCGCCAGCGCGGTCGACCGCCGCTCGAAATCGGCGAAGCGGCGGACCACCGGCCCGAGATCGCCGGAGGCGGCGTCGTAGGTCTCGGTGCGCGTGACCTGGGCGCGGGCATTGCCCGCCGCCTTCCTGAGCTCGTCGGCGACAGTGTCGCCGAAGCCGCCGCGCGGCGCCAGCAGCGCGAAGCGCTTCGAGCCCTTGGCCGCAGCATAGGCGACGGCGCGCTCGACCTGCGGGCGCGGCAGGAAGCCGAAGACGAAGACGTTGTCGCCGGCGACCGACTGGTCGTTCGAGAAGGTGACGACGTTGATGCCGGCCGACTTGGCGATCGGCCCGACCGCGGCCGCTTCCGCACCGAACAGAGGACCGAGGATGAGGCGGGCGCCCTGGCCGATCGCCTTCTCCGCCGCCTCGACCGCACCGGCCGGCGTGCCGCCGGTGTCGACCGGGAGCAGCGTGAAGCGCTCGTCGGCGGCATCGAAGAGGCCGAGCTCGGCCGCCTCAAGCAGCTGCTGGCCGAGCTGGGCGTCGCGCCCGCTCAAGGGGAGCAGCAGCGCCACCACCGGCAGGTCGCTGGCCGCCGGCGGGGTCAGGACCACGGGCGGCGGCGCCGGGGCCGGAGCCGGCGGAGGCAGCGCCGGGGCCGGCGCCAGCAGCGGCTGGACCTGCTGCAGCGTCGCCGGCGGCGGGGCGGATGCTTGCGGGCCGCCGAAGGGGTTGGGTAGGTTCGGACCCGAGGCGCAGCCGGCGAGCATCAGCGCAAGCGCCGCCGCCACCAGGAGCATCCGTCCCGTCCATGAGCTCGACCCGGGCCGATGCCGCATCTTCACCTCCATCTGCGGGCGAGGGTAGCGAAGCCCCGCCGCCCGGTAAACTCGCGAGCAGGCTCGACGCCGGCCTCTACCTGGTGTCGACGCCGATCGGCAACGCCCGCGACATCACCTTGCGCGCGCTCGATGTCCTGAAGATGGCGGACGCGGTCGCCTGCGAGGACACGCGGACCACCGCCAAGCTGATGACGATGCACGGGGTGCACGCCTCCCTCCTGCCCTACCACGACCACAACGCCGAACGTCAGCGTCCGTTGCTGCTGGCCAGGCTGGCGAAGGGCGAGGCGATCGCGCTGGTCTCGGACGCCGGAACGCCGCTGGTCTCCGACCCCGGCTTCAAGCTGGTGCGGGAGGCGATCGCCGCCGGCCACCGCGTCTTTCCGATCCCCGGCGCTTCGGCGAGCCTGGCGGCGCTGGCGGTCGCGGGCCTGCCGACCGACCGCTTCGCGTTCCTGGGCTTCCCGCCGCCGAAGTCGGCGGCGAGACGGAAATGGCTGGCGGAGGCGGCGGCGTTCCCCGGCACGCTGATCGTGTACGAGTCCCCGCAGCGGCTGGCGGAGTCGCTGGCGGACGCGGCCGAGATCCTCGGCGACCGCGAGGCGGCGGTGGCCCGCGAGCTGACCAAGCTGTTCGAGGAGGTAAGGCGCGGCCGTCTCTCGGGCCTCGCTTCGACCTACCGGGAAGCGGGCCCGCCGAAGGGCGAAGTCGTCGTGGTGATCGCGCCGCCGGAGGAAACCGAGCCGACGGCCGAGGATCTCGACCGCGTGGTGTCCGACGCGCTCGGCCGCGGCCTCAGCGTCAAGGACGCGGCGGCGGAGGCGGCGGCCCGGCTCGGCATCGGGCGCAAGGAGGCCTATCAGCGTGCGCTCGCCCTCGCCAAGCAGGAGTGAGGACGGCCGCGCGCGTCGAGGCCGCGGCCGGCGCGCCGAGCTGATCGCGCTGCTGTCGCTGATGGTCCGGGGATACCGCCCGGTCGCGCGCAACCTGAAGACCCCCGTCGGCGAGATCGACCTGATCATGCGGCGCGGCTCCGTGCTCGCGGTGATCGAGGTCAAGACGCGCGGCAGCTACACGCAAGCCGCCGAGGCGATCCTGCCGCAGCAGCAGGCCCGCATCCGCCGCGCGACCGAGTGGCTGCTGGCGAGCCGCCCGGACCTAGCTGAACTCACGATCCGGTTCGACGCAGTGCTGGTGCTGCCGGCGACGTGGCCGAAGCATTTGAAGGGGGCGTATCTGGGCTCCTAGCCTCTTCGCGCGCTCGCCGATTCAGGTCTCGCGTTGAAGAGGGGGAGCGATGCAAGTAGGCTCGCAGCCCTGCGGCAGCACCTAGCGACGTCAGGAATTCCATGGCGAGCGACAGCGCCGCGACCACCCGTCTCCCGTCGTCCGCTCCGCGAGCCCGTCATGTCGGTCCCCTGTCCCCGCGAAGCCTCGGGAGCATGCTGCTGCTCGCGGTCATCTGGGGACTTTCCATTCCGGTCACCAAGCTCGGCCTGGAGACGCTGCCGCCGCTGACGCTGACAGCGCTTAGGTTCGGCATCGCCGTGCCCTTGCTGCTGCTTCTCGTCCTCGGGAGACGAAGGCTGCCTATGCGCGCGCTCCCGCGTGTCGCCGCGCTCGGTGTGCTCGGCATCGGCGTCGGGCAGGTTGCCCAGACCTTCGGCGTCGGCGCCACCTCGGCGTCGGCCGGCACGATCATCTCGGCGACCATTCCGCTGTTCGTCGTGCTCTTCGCGGCATTGCGGCTGAAGCAGTCGGTGACCGGCCGCCAGACCCTCGGCCTGATCGCCGCCTTCGCCGGCATCGCGCTCGTCGCCACCGGGAACGGAAACGACGCCACGTCGCTCCAGACCACCTGGAGCGGCGCCGGCCTCATGCTGCTCTCGGCGCTCGCGGTCGCGTTCTACTACGTCTGGAGCGTCGAGCTGACCGAGGCCTACGGCATGGTCGTGGTGGCGACATGGAGCACGCTCTTCGGCTTCCTCGCGGTGGTGCCGTGGGTCGGCTGGGAGATGTCCCGGACGCCGGTCCATTTCGCCGCCGAAGGACTCGCCGTCGCGGCCTATCTCGGCGTGGCAGTGACCGTCATCGGCCTCTTCCTGTGGATCCATCTGCTTCGCACCGTCCCGGCCGGAACCGCGGCGAGCGTGCAGTACCTTCAGCCGGTCGTCGGCGTCGCCGCATCGGCCGCGATGTTCGGCGACGAACTCGGCGTGTGGTTCATCGCCGGCGTGATCCTCGTCCTGATCGGCCTGATGCTTGCCATGGTCGCACGCCCGAAGCCGGAAGCGCCGGTGACGCCGTAGGAAGGCCGCGTCTGCTTCTACAACGAGCTCGTCGACCTCACGCTCGACGGCGCGATGCTGCCGTGGCCGGTGACGGCGTTCTCCTGAACGCTACAAGGTGCCGACGGGATTGCGGTCGAGGCGGTGGTAGAAGGTCCAGCCGCCGGCCGGTGCGCAGACGCCGATGACGTTGCCGCCGGTCGCATAGGTGGTGACGCCCGGATACGGGATCGGCGAGATGATCTTGCAGAAGGCGTGGTGTCCGCCGGCGATCGCCGCGACGCGGCCGGCGATCGGGACGACGGCGTTGTTGGTGCGGACGTTGACGTGCTCGACCGTGAGGTCCTCGTCGCTCGGGCCGTAGGCCGCGAACAGGCAGCCGCTCAAATCGGCGGTGAAAAAGTAGGGCTTGCCGACGCCGATCTTCATCGTCGAGGTATTGTCGACGATCGCCGGCAGGTAGTAGGCGCTGATGCTCGTCCCTTCCTTGTCGTCGAGGGCGAGATAGTTCCGCATCATGACGCTCTCCGGGTTCTTCGGCCCGTTCAGCGGGTTGAGGTCGATCTCGGCGACCGGGGTCGGGATCTTCTGCCCGAGGCCGTGGCCGTCCGGATTGACCATGAGCGTGTGCGCGGTCAGGAAGTTCGACGGGTTCTTCATGAACAGCGCGTTCTTGCCCTGGGCCATCGCGCCCTCCGTCTGGTCGTAGGCGGAGAGGCTGAGGCGCTTCGCGCGCCCGGACTATGACCGGGATCACATCCGGGGACGGCCGTCGCGCGGTGTCACCCCACTCTTTCGACCGGCACCTTGATGTCGATCCAGGCGTGGCGGCGGCTCGCGTCGTAGACCGAGATCCGGGGCGGCGGCACCGTGCGGTCGGCGAAGCCGCCGGCGGCGATGGCGATCAGATCGGGGAGATCGCCGAGGAACCAGTAGAGCGTGGTGCCGCAGTCGGGGCAGAAGTGGAAGGTCAGGCGGTTGCCGCTGTCGGCGATGCGCGACCACGCCTTGGACTCGCCTTCGATGCGGACGTTCGAGCGGGCGAAGCGGGCGTTGAAGCCGAAGGCGCTGCCGGTGCGACGCTGGCAGTCGTGGCAGTGGCAGACCGAGGTGCGGACGGGATCTCCCTCGCAGACGGCGCGGAGCCGGCCGCAGGCGCAGGTGGCGGTACGCGTGGTCATCGATGGACTCCGAATCGGCCTGACGAGATTCTACGCGCGAATCCCCCATCGCCGCTAAAATGCCGTGATTCGCACCGATCATCCTCGGACGGAGAACAAGGCACGATGGCGGTCCTCGGCTTTCGCACCCTACTGACGGTCGCCCTGGCGGCGACCCTCGTCCACGGCTGCTCGCCGGTCGACATGGCGGTCGGCGCGGGCGCGACCACCGGCGTCGCGGCGGCGCAGGAGCGCGGTCTCGTGACCTCGGCCAAGGACACCGCGATCTCGTTCCAGATCCAGGAACTGTGGTTCCGCACCAACCACGAGATGTTCGGCAAGCTCTCGACCTCCGTCTCGGAGGGCCGCGCCCTGGTCACCGGCAAGGTCCAGGATCCGGAGATGCGGGTCGAGGCGATCAAGCTCGCCTGGCAGGTCGAGGGCGTGAAGGAGATCATCAACGAGATCGAGGTGGTCAACAGCGGCTCGATGGTGGATTCGGCGCGCGACTTCTGGATCACCACCCAGCTTCGCGGCCAGATCACCTTCGACAAGGACGTCCGCTCGATCAACTACTCGATCGATACGGTCAACGGCACGGTCTACCTGATGGGCATCGCCCGCGACCAGGCCGAGCTCGACCGCGTGACCAACCATGCGCGCAACCTCGCCTACGTGAAGCGCGTCGTCTCCTATGTCCGGATCCAGGGAACCTAGCCGTACCGCCGAGGGCGCCTGGTTCGCGCGCCAGGGGACATCGCCCGACCTGTTCGAGGCGGCGCTCCGGCTCGGCCGCTGCGACCATCCCGACGCCGATCTCGCGCCGTATCGAAGCCACCTCGCCACCCTCGCCGCGGAAGCGAAGGCGACCGGTGCCGGCAGCGCGGTCGAGAGGCTGGACGCGCTGGTCCGCACCATCGCCGGCGCCCACGGCTATGCCGGCGACGCCGAGACCTATGACGACCTCGCCAACGCCAACCTGATCGACGTCGTCGACCGCCGCCGCGGCCTGCCGGTGGCGCTCGGCATCCTCTACATCGCGACCGCGCGCACCGCCGGCTGGCGCATGGAAGGCCTCGCCTTCCCGCACCATTTCCTGACGCGCCTCGAATGCGGCGGCGAGCGCGCGATCCTCGATCCCTTCGCGGGACGCGTGATCGCGGACGCCGCGGGCCTCCGGATCATCCTCCGTCGGCTGGCCGGCGCCGATGCGGAGCTCGCGCCGGCGCATATCGCCGCCGCCTCCGATCGCGCGATCCTGCTCCGCCTCGTCAACAACCAGCGCACGCGCCTGCTCGCCTCCGGCCGCAACGAGGCGGCGCTGCACGTGGTCGAGCGCATGCTGTGGCTGGCACCCGGCGATCCGTCGCTGGTGGGCGAGGCGGCCGAGATCGAGGTCGGCCTCGGGCGCATCGGCGGCGCCATCCGCCGCCTGGAGGCGCTTCTGCAGGCAATCGACGACCAGGAGCTCCGCCGCCGGATCGCCGCCGACATCAAGCGGCTCCGGACCCGTCTCAACTAGCCCCGTCCTCCCCGGCGCATCTCCGTTAACCATTTGGGCGGGCGGCGCTATAGTGTCGGCGCCGAGCAGCGGCGCATCGAACCCTGGGGTGGGGGCCCTTGGGGTGCCAGGCCGCTGGGACGCGGCCATTCCTGACAGCCCCCAACAGAAGAGCACCCCGATGAGCCTGGCCGTCGCCATCCAGATGGATCCGATCGAGCCGATCGATATCGATGCGGATTCGAGCTTCGTCCTCGCGCTCGAAGCGCAGCGGCGGGGCCACGGCCTGTTCCACTACCTGCCCAAGAACCTGATCTTCAAGAACGGCCGCGTCTACGCGCGGGCGCGCGAGCTCAAGGTCCGGCGCGAAAAGGGCAACCACTTCTCGCTGGGCCAGCCGCAGGTGATCGACCTCGCGACCATGGACGTGATCCTGCTGCGCCAGGACCCGCCCTTCGACATGGCCTACATCACCACCACGCACCTGCTCGAGCACGTGCACCCGAAGACGCTGGTGGTGAACGATCCGGTGCATGTCCGGAACGCCCCGGAGAAGCTGTTCATCACCCATTTCGAGGGCGTGCTGCCGCCGACGATCATCACCTCCGACAAGGACGAGGTCGAGGCGTTCCGCGCCGAGCACAAGGACATCATCCTGAAGCCGCTGTTCGGCAACGGCGGCGCCGGCGTCTTCCACCTGAAGCCGGACGACGAGAACCTCTCCTCGCTGCTCGAGATGTTCACGCAGATGTATCGCGAGCCGATCATCGTGCAGCGCTACCTGCCCGAGGTGCGCCAGGGCGACAAGCGCATCATCCTGGTCGACGGCGAGGCCAAGGGCGCGGTGCTGCGCGTCCCGGTCTCGGGCGAAGCCCGCGCCAACCTGCATGCGGGTGCCGCCGCGGTGAAGACCACGCTGACCAGGCGCGAGCGCGAGCTCTGCGAGAAGATCGGCCCGGCGCTCAAGTCGCGCGGCCTCATCTTCGTCGGCATCGACGTGATCGGCGACTACCTGACCGAGATCAACGTGACCTCGCCGACCGGCCTTCAGCAGATCGGACGCTTCGACGGCACCAGCCTCGAGGCCGACATCTGGGACGCGATCGAGGCCCGCCGTACCGCCGGAGCCTCCCGCCCGTCGTGACCTCCCGGGAGCCTACGCCCTCGGCGGCGGACGGCCGCTTCGAGTCGCTGATGCGCGCGCTCGACGCCTATGTCTGGGAGATGGGACCGGATCTCCGCTTCACCTATTTCTCGGATCGGGCGTCGGAGATCCTGCCGATCGAGATCCGGGAGGCGATCGGCACCAGCCGCACCGGCCAGGGCCAGCTCGACGATCCCGACGGCCGCTGGCGCCGGCATTTCGACGACCTCGCCGCGCGCCGCCCGTTCAAGGGCTTCGTGGTCGAGCTCAACTACCCGAACGGCGTCACCAAGCACATCCGCTTGAACGGCGAGCCGCGCTTCGCCGCCGACGGCAGCTTCCTCGGATACATCGGCACCGGGCAGGACGTGACCCAGGAGGTCGAGGCCGAAGCCCAGGCGCGCTTCACGGAGTCCAAGCTCAAGGACGCGATCGAGGCTTCCTCCGCCGCCTTCGTCGTCTTCGATCCCCAGGACCGCCTGGCGATGTTCAACGCCAAGTTCCGGCGCTTCTACTCGGACCTCACCGGGCAGGAGCCGAGGATCGGCGAGACCTTCGCGCAGCTCTGCCGGCGCGCCACCGACCGCCTGCCGATGGAGCCGGACGAGCGCGAGCGCTGGCATGCCGAGCGCCTGGCGCATCACCGCCGCACCGCGTCCACGATCGAAGTCCGCATGCCGAACGACCGCTGGGCACTGATCGACGACCGGCGGACGGCCGATGGCGGCGCCATGCTGCTCATCACCGACATCACCGAGCTCAAGGCGCGCGAGGCGCAGCTGCTCGGCATGCGCGACGCGGCGCTGCGCGCCGACCACGCCAAGACGCGCTTCCTCGCGACCATGAGCCACGAGCTCCGGACGCCGCTGAACGCGATCCTCGGATTCGCCGACGTGATGCGTCAGGAGCTGTTCGGCGAGGTCGGCTCGCCGCGCTATCGCCAGTACCTCGACGACATCCATTCGGCCGGCAAGTACCTGCTGGGCGTGATCTCCGACGTGCTCGACACCGCGCGCATCCAGTCCGGCGACATGCGCCTCGGCGACGAGCCACTCGAGATCGGACCGATCATCCGCGAATGCCTCGGCATGGTCAGCGACCGCGCCAGGACCAGCGGCGTCGCGGTCGGGGCCGAGTACGCGGCCGACCTGCCCCGCTTCCGCGCCGATCCGGTGAGGCTCCGCCAGATCCTGACCAATCTCATCACCAACGCGGTCAAGTTCACGCCGTCGGGCGGCCGCGTCGCCGTCCGCGCCGACCTCGACGCGGAGGGCCGGCTTGCGATCTCGGTCAAGGATACCGGCATCGGCATGAGCCGCGACGAGATCGGGGTAGCGCTGACGCCGTTCGGCCAGATCGCCAACCCGATGACCCGCACCCATGACGGCACGGGCCTGGGCCTGCCTCTCGCCAAGACGCTGGCCGAGCTGCATGGCGGCGAACTCGACATCGCGAGCACGCCCGGCGCCGGCACGGCGGTCACGTTGACCCTGCCGGCAAGACGCCGGGTGACGGCCTAGCTATCGGGCTTTCGAGGCCGCCCTGGCGCTGCTGGCCATCACGGCCAGCTCGGGCGAGTCGTAGTAGGTCGCCCATGGCGCCGAACGGTTGGCCCAGCGCCAGTCGAGCCGCTTGAGCACGGTCTCCGCCGCCCGCGTGCTCGGGCGACCCGCCGTGGTGATGAGCCCGACGTGATCGGACTCGAGATCCGGCGTTCCGAGGCGGACGACCGCGACATCGTCGGGCGTCGCGAGGCCGCAGCGCTTCAGTGCGTCGACGATGGTGCGCCCGTCGACGAAGCTGGCGACGACCAGCGCGGTGAAGGGCAGCCGCTTCCCCTTGCCCCTGAGCTTGCCGATGACGCCGGCGAGATCGCGGAGGCCGAGCTTGTCCGGGTCGGTTTCGGCGACGATCACCGGGCAATCCTCTTCGCTCAGGCCGGCACCGCGGCACGACGCCCGGAAGAAGCTCGCGGTCCGGAGGAAGAAGTAGTTGCCGCCGGCCTCGGTGATCCAGGCGATGCGCCGGTGGCCGCTGGCGAACAGATGGTCGACGATCAGCTCGACCGTCTTCGCCGGGTCGTTGGAGACCGCATCCACGTCGAGATGCTCGAGCGCCAAGCCCTCGATCAGCACGTGCTCGGCCCGCTGCTTCAGGAGCGCCAGGAGCGAGACCGAGACCACCGAGGAGCGCGGCTGGACGATCGCCGCGTCGTAGCGTGCGCCCGACTTCAGGATCTCCATCACATGCGCGGCGTTGCTGTAGGTGAGGACCAGGGACTCGTGCCCCTCGATCGAGAGGCGTTGGTGGATGATGCGGGCGATCACGTCGCCGCGCTGGTAGGGGTGCTGATAGAGCAGCGTCAGAATGCTGCGGGCCTGTACCGAGGGCGCCGGCCCGCCGCTGACGAAGGTGCCGCGGCCGACATGGCTGGTGATGATTCCTTCCTGGCGCAGCTCGTCCATCGCCCCCTGGATCAGGTGCTGGCTGACGCCGAACTCGGCGATCAGCTGGCGAACCGTCGGGCAACGCGCTCCCGGGGCGAGCCCGGAGACCAGGGCCCGCAGGCGCTCGACGACCTCCTGGCGGTTGCGGGGCGCCAACCTGGACAGCGCCGTGCCGGAGCCGCCGGTCACCGATCGCTCACTTCATCAGGCCGAGATACTTCGGCAGCCAGAGCGTGATCTCTGGGATGAACATGAGGAGCAGGAGCGCGAATAGCAGGACCCCGCAGAAAAACCAGACTTCGCGGATGATCTCGCCGACGGGAATGCCCGTTACCGCCGACATCACGAAGTGCAGCACTCCGTAAGGAGGAGTGAGCATGCCTATCATCATATTGACGGTGACGACCAGACCAAAATGAACGAGGTCGATGCCGAGCGCGCGGGCGGTCGGCAGAAGCACCGGCACCAGCACGAGCAGCATGACGGTCGTGTCGATGAAGCATCCGAGAACCAGGAACAGCACCATGACGCCGGTGAGGAAGCCTGCCGCCGACAGGTTCATCGACAGGAACCAGGTAGCCAGCAGGTTCGGCAGCTGCTCGGCGGCGACGGCGTAGTTCACCAGGAAGGCGCCGATGATGATGGTCATCACCGACGCGCTTTGCACGAGCGACGTGCGGAATGATTCGTAGAGCGCGGCGGGACCGACGTCGCGATAGACGGTCGCCACCAGGATCAAGGCATAGAGGGCGGCGACGGCCGCCCCCTCGGTCGGCGTGAAGGCACCGACGCGGATGCCGCCGAGAACGAGCACCGGCAGTCCCAGCGGCGGGAGCGAGCGCAGCAGGATGCGGCCGAACTGCGAAAGGGCGACGCCCTCGCCACGCGGGAAGTTGCGATGGGTCGCCTGCCAGGCGACCGAGGCCATGAGCAGGACCGCGATCAGGATGCCCGGCATGACGCCGGCGGCGAACAGCGCGCCGACCGAGACGTTGGCGATGACGGCATAGAGGATGAAGGGGATCGACGGCGGGATGATCGGCGCCAGCGTCGCAGCGGCGGCGGTGAGCGCCCCGGCGTATCCGCCCGAATATCCCGCCTTCTTCATCATCCGCACCAGCACTGCGCCGGGGCCGGCCGCGTCCGCGACCGCGCTGCCGCTCATGCTGGCAAAGACGACGTTGACCAGGATGTTGACGTGGCCGAGGCCCCCGGGGATCCGCCCGACCAGCGCCTGCGCCAGCTCCATCAGGCGCGTGCCGATGGTGCCGATGCTGATGAGCTGTCCGCAGAGGATGAACATCGGGATCGCCAGCAGCACGTCGGACTGCAGCATGGCGTTCATCACCTGCTCGGCCGCGAGCCCGACATCGGCGCCCTTGACGATCAGGTAGAGCAGGCCCGCCGCGAGCATCGAGATGCCGATCGGCACGCGCACCAGGCCGAGGCCGACGAAGGAGACGATCAGGACGATGAGCTGTGTCGACATCAGTCTTCCGTCCGTCCCCGGACCGCGCGCAACACGTCCCAGAGCGCGCGCAGGCCCAGCGCCGCGATGAAGAGGGCGAAGAAGCCGAAGACGAAGTCCAGGCGCACGCGCAGGATCGGCGTGCTCAGGACCTTCATGTAGAGGGCGAAGTCGACGATCGCCGGCAGCGCCCACAGCATCACGGCAGCGACGAGGATGCCGGCGACGAGCGTCATCAGGCGCTTCACCTGACGCGGCACGGCTTCATAGACCAGATCGAAATAGATGTGATCCCTGACGGTCAGGCTGAAGGACGCGGCCCACAGCGTCGCGACCGAGAAGGCGAGGGTCGGGAACTCCTCGCTCCAGCTCACCGGCCGGTTGGCGACGTACCGCATGAACACCTGGATGTTGATCGCGGCGAAGACCGCGAAGAAGCACGCGACGCCGACGGCGTCGAGTGCTCCACGCAGCCGCTTGCGCAGGGTCGTTTCCATGCGACGACCCTACCCGCCTATCGCGCCAGACGCTCGATGCGATCGAGCCAGCCCGCGGGCGCCTTCTGCACGTATTCGGAGTCGGCGAAGACCTTGAGCACCTGGGTGCGGAACGCCTCGACGTTCGGCTTGGTGATCGTGAGGCCGGCGGCGCGCATCTTCTCGAGCGTCTCGTCGTCGTCGCGGAACTTGTTGGTGTCGTTGAACACCATCGCCGCCCGCGCCGCATCCTTGAAGATCGCCTTCTGGCGCGGCGACAGCTTGTTCCAGGCGGCATCGCTCATCGCCAGCATGTTCGCGGGAATCGAGTGATAGGTGAGCACGATCTGCTTGGTCGCCTCGTAGAACTTGGCGCGGTAGGTGGTGGAGATCGGATTGTCCTGGCCGTCGATGGTGCCGGTCTTGAGCGCCAGGTAGACCTCGGGCAGCGGCAGCGGCACCGCGTTGGCGCCGAGCGCCTTGCCCATCAGGAGGAACGCGGGCGAGCCCGGCATGCGCAGCTTGACCCCGGCGAGATCGGCCGGCGTCTCCACCTTGCGCGCCTCGCGCAGGTTCACGATGCGCGGGCCGGCGTAGTAGTAGTCGAGGATCTGTACCTGCAGATCCTTGGCGATCCGTTCCTTGTATTCCTTGCCGATGTCGCCATCCATCGTCGCCGTGACGTGGTTCCAGTCCTTGAACAGGTAGCCCACGGTCATGACGTTGTATTCGGGGATCCGGTCGGCGATGTCCCACCAGGAGAGGATCGACATCTCGACCGAGTTGCGCTGAAGCGCGACGATCTCGGTGCCGGCGCGGACCAGGGTGCCGGTGTGATGGATCTGCACGTCGAACTCGCCAGGCGCCGAGCGGTCCACCCACTCCTTGAAGATGTACATCATCTCGACCGGCAGATCCCCGCCGATGCCGGCGGTACCGAAGCGGATGGTCTGCTTCTGCGGCGCCTGCGCCGCGGCGTCGGAGATGGCGCCGACGAACATCGACCCGGCGACGAGCGCGGCTGAAATGACGGCCGCGGCGCGGCCCCTCGATGCGATCATGTGCGTTTCCCTCCAAAGGGCCGGTCACGCCGGCCGCTTCGAGGCGGCCGGTGCCAGCTAGGCAGCCAATCTACGCAAGACGCTTCCTACATTCAATACATTTTCGGTCAATATTGTACGGCGCATCTTCCGTGTAGCATTGCCATTTTCCGTCTTTGACGGACGCTAATTTCCTCACTCGGTACATTCGGCCAGACAAATTGTATTGATTGCATCGAGACAACCGGTCCATATTCCCGTTCGGACATCGCCAAACAGAGAGACCACATGTCTAAAGCCGCCCGCCGGGAACTGCCGCACGGACTCGTCGCCTCCTCGGTCACGCCGTTCAAGCCGGACGGAGAGATCGACTTCCCGAAGCTGAAGCCGCATATCGACTGGCTGATCGGGGAGCGGGTCGCCGGCATCTCGCCGCTGGGGAGCTCCGGCGAGTTCTTCGCCATGGAGTCCGATCAGCGACATCGCCTGGTCGAGGCGGCGATCGAGGCGATCGATGGCCGCGTGCCCAGCATGGTCGGCACGCACCACTACTCGACGAAGATCACGGTCGAGCTGTCCAAGCAAGCCGAGAAGGCCGGCGCGGATTCGCTGCTGGTGGTGCCGCCCTACTACGGCCTGCCGACGGTCGAGGGCGTGATGGACCACTACCGGCGCATCGCCGACGCCGTCTCGATCCCGATCGTCATGTACCACAACACCGCCGGCACCAATGTCGACCTCGGTACGCCGCAGATGGTCAAGCTGTTCGAGGAAGGCGTCCTCGCCGGCGTGAAGATGTCCCACCTGATGCCCGACCGCATGGTCGAGCTGCTGCAGGCCGGGCTCAAGCGCGCCACCATCTATGCCGGCATCGACTACGTCGCCTTCGAGGGACTGTGCCACGGCGCCCATGGCTGGATCTCGGCGATCCCGAGCCTGACGCCGAGCCGCGGGGTCGAGATGTACGAGGCGATCGTGCAGAAGGGCGACCTGGTCACTGCCCGCAAGCTGTGGAAAAAGCTGGCGCCGCTGATGCGCTTCGTCTTCCAGGGGTCGCACATCGCGCGAACCGGGCCGGCGCCGCATTGGGCGGCAATCATGAAGACGGGCCTCAGCATGATCGGCCCGGACGTCGGCCAGCCGCAGGCGCCCAGCTCGCCGCTCGATCCGGAGAACACGCGGATTCTCGCGGGCCTGCTCAAGGATCTCGGATACAAGGTCCGCGAACCGAAGCGCGGCAAGGCCAAGTAGCGTCGCGGAGGCCCCCATGTCCCGGACCATGGTTTCCAAGGATCTTCCCGTCGATCCGATCCTGGTCGGCGAGTACCGCGACTCTTCCGGGCTCCTCGGCCGTCCGGCGGACCTCCGTCGGCGACTGGCGGAGGACGGCTACCTCCTTCTGCGCGGCGCGCTCGACCCCGATGTGATCGCCGCGGCACGGCGTGAGGTGTTCGCGCGTCTTGCCGAAGTCGGCGAGATCCGCGAGCCGACCGTGGACGGCATCGCCACCGGCGAGAGCCGGAGGCGCGAGATCTACCCTGATCTGGGGATCTTCTGGAAATCGGTCTGCGAAGGTCCGTGCCTGCGCGCGGTGACGCATGGCCCGCGCCTGCGCGAGATCCAAAGCCTGCTGTTCGACGAGACCGCGGTCCCGCTCGACTACATCGCGCTCCGTGCCGCCGCGCCGGGCAGGTCGACGGGGCTGCACCTGGACGGCCCTTACTTCACACGCCACCATTCCCGCATTCACACCAACTGGATCCCTCTCGGCGAAGTGCCGACCTCGGAAGGGCCGCTGGTGGTCGTCGAAGGCTCCACCGGCTTCCGAGATCTGATCGAGGAGTTCTCCGATCTCGACTTCAACAAGGATCCGAACCGCCGGGCGGACATCGTCGAGGACTTCTCGACCTTCGCCCGCGCGCGCGGGGCCAGGCTGCTGACCACCGATTTCCATGCCGGCGACCTGCTGATCTTCGGCATGACGACGCTGCACGGCACGCTCGACAACGTGTCGGCAGTCAACCGGGTGCGCCTGTCCGTCGACGTCCGTTACCAGCCGGAGTCGGCACCGAAGGACGAGCGCCATTTCGGTCCCGACCCGCGCGGACGTTCCGGCGGCGGCTATGGCGAGCTGAATGGTGCCCGGCCGCTGGTCGAGAAATGGCATGCGCTGACCGGCGGCAGCCACGCCGACCAGAAGGTCGACTAGCCGCCGCCGATCGGAGAGCGCATCAGCGCGTCTTCGTCACCACGACCTCGAGGTACTCGCTCGGCATCACCAGCGTGCCGTCCTCGGCGACGTCGAACTCGTCGATGAGCGACAGCAGGTCCGCCTCGAGCGCGGCGCGGCCGGCGGGGCTGACCGCGGCCAGGGTCTTCACGATCGGGCCGTAGTAGTTACCGAACACGTCGACCCAGTGCCTGGGCGAGCGATAGCGGAAGACGAAGTCCTTCTTCTTCGCGACGATCGCGACGTCGGTTCCGAACAGCGTCTCGAGATGCGAGGCGGTGCCCCAGAGCGCCGGCGACCGGACGCCCGGCGCCGGCGGCACGTACTCGCCGATCAGCTTGAACAGCCGGCCGACGAAGCCTTCGGGCGTCCAGTTGGCCATCCCGATCCTGCCGCCCGGGCGGCAGACGCGCAGCAGCTCCTTCGCCGCCAGCGCCTGGTTGGCGGTGAACATGACGCCGAACGTCGAGAGCACGGCATCGAAGCTCGCGTCCTTGAATGGCAGCGCCTCGGCATCGGCCTCCTGGAACTGCACGGTCAGGCGCTCGGCGGCGGCGCGCTCGCGGCCGCGCTCGAGCAGCGACGGCACGTAGTCGGTCGACGTGACCTCGGCGAAGCGACGCGCGGCGGCGAGCGTGGCGTTGCCGTTGCCGGCGGCGACGTCGAGGACGTGCTGTCCGGCCCGGATGTCGACGGCCTCGCAGAGCGTCTCGCCGACGATCTGCAGGGTGGTGCCGACGACGGCGTAGTCGCCGGCGCCCCAGGCGGCGCGCTGGCGGGTCTTGACCGCGACGAGGTCGACGACCGGGGCGGGAGTGGCAGTGAGGGTGGCGGTGGTCATGTGATCTCTCTCCTTACTCTGCAACCGTCTGCCCGGAGCCGCCGAGCTCGGCCGGAAAATCCTTGAGCTTCGGCAGCCCGTCCTTCATCGGCAGCACGGTCTCGGCGTAGTTGACGTGGACGCCGGCCTTGAACGGCACCGACGGCACGGTCGAGGCGAAGACGTCGACCAGTCCGAACGTCGGATGGTTGGTCATGAGGTGGCCGCCGCACTTGGCGCAGTACTGGCGCTGGCTCAGCGGCGTCTTCTGGAAGGTCTTCACGTTCTCGGCGCCCCTGGTGACCTTCACCGTATCGGGCTTCCACAGCGTGAAGGCGTTGACCGGGCCGCCCGACCAGGAGCGGCACGAGCTGCAGTGGCAGTAGCCCATCGCCTCGGGCGAGCCCGACACGTCGATCTCGACCGAACCGCAGAAGCAAGTTCCCTTGTGAGTCATCTAACGTCCTGTCTTCCAATCTCTTCCCTGAGTGCCGAACGTCTCGGCTCGCGGTGGTTGCATCGCGATGGGGCATAAACTAGGGTCCGCGCCCGTTCACGAGAATGACCGCACGTCCGCGACACTTGACGCGGCGTCGGCATTTTTCGGCCGGTTTGATCGGGCGTCCGGCGCGCTTGATCGACCGTCCGAGTGGAGACACCGAATGGCGGCAGACGCGCTTTCAGACGTGCTCAAGACGATCCGGCTCACCGGCGCGACCTATTTCGACGTCAACGCCCGCGCTCCCTGGGTCGCCGAGCAGCCGACGAGGGAGCAGGTGCTGCCGAAGGTGCTTCCCGGCGCCGGCCACCTGATCGCCTGGCACATCGTCACCGACGGCCAGTGCTACACCAACATCATCGGCGAGGAGCCGGTGCTGGTGGAGGCGGGCGAGGTCGTCGTCTTCACGCGCGGCGACCCGCACGTGTTCTCGAGCCATCCGGGCATGCGCACGATCCCGGTAGCCAAGGACGCGCTCGACGGCGTCGCCTCCAACCAGCTTCCCTTCCATGTGAGCTACGGCGAGGGACCGACCACGGCGCAGCTCGTCTGCGGGTTCCTCGCCTGCGACGCGCAGCCCTTCAACCCGCTGCTCGACAACCTGCCGCCGGTGATCAAGCTTTCCGACCGTCAGGGCTCGGAGCCCGGATGGCTCAGCCAGTTCGTGCGCCTGGCCAAGGCCGAGACCACCAACAAGCGCGCCGGCGGCGAAGGCGTGCTCGCGCGCCTCTCCGAGCTGATGTTCATCGTCGTGGTACGCCGCTACATCGAGAGCCTGGCACCCGAGCAGGGCGGCTGGCTCGCAGGCCTGCGCGATCCGTTCATCGGCAAGGCGCTGTCGCTCATGCACGGCAACCCGTCGCGCGACTGGACGATCGAGGAGCTGGCGCGCGAGGCCGGCGCCTCGCGCTCGGTGCTGGCCGAGCGCTTCGCCGAGCTCGTCGGCATGCCGCCGATGCTCTATCTCTCGAAGTGGCGGATGCAGCTTGCGTCCAGCATGCTGAGCGCCGGCCACGTCAACATCGCGACGATCGCCGCCGAGATCGGCTACGGCTCGGAAGCCGCCTTCAGCCGCGCCTTCAAGAAGCTGGTCGGCGTCCCGCCCTCGGCCTGGCGCCGGAAGCTGACGGTGGCGGCCTGAGCCCGGTCCGAGGTTCGCCACAATCGCGGATCATCCTTCGAGCATGGTCCCCTCGTCTGCACATCGCACGACCCTGAAGCGCCTGCTCATGAGGCTGGCGCAGCCCATCGTGCTGGCGCTCGCCATTCTTTACTTCCTGATCGACGCGATCGTGCTGACCATGCTGCGGCCGCTGGTCCGGCACCTGGAGCGCGTGCCGCTGGTGGAGCGGCTCGGCGTCTGGATGCGAGGCCTCGGCCCCTATCCGACCCTGGCGCTGTTCGTCGTGCCGATCGCGATTTTCGAGCCGGCCAAGCCTCTCGGCCTCTACCTGATCGCGACCCAGCGAACGGCCCTCGGCATCGCGGTGATACTGCTGGCCGAGCTCCTGAAGATCGCGATCGTCGAGCAGCTGTTCCGCGTGAGTAAAGCCAAGCTGATGCAGATTCCGCTATTCGCGCGAATCTACACCTTCGTGATCGGTTGGCTCAGCGTGCTGGACGCGTTCCCACCCTGGCGCTTCGTCAAGACCGCGGCCGGCAGTCTGCGCCGAACGATACGGCAGGCGGCACGCTCGATCTGGCGCCGCGCCACCCGGCAATCCGGCGCCTGGACGCGTCGGCTTTAGCTTAGGTCTCGTCCGGCACGCGCCGGCCGCTCTTGATCTTCGAGCGGCGCGACTTCGCATCCAGCCGACGCTTCTTGCTGGCGAAGGTCGGCTTCGTCGCGGTGCGCGGCTTCGGGCGCACGGCGGCCGCCTGGATCAGCTCGACCAGGCGCTGGAGCGCCTCGGCGCGGTTGCGTTCCTGCGAGCGATGGGTCTGGGCGATCAGCACAATCACGCCGTCGTTGGTCAGCCGCTTGCCGGCGAGCCGCTCGAGCCTGCGGCGCACGTCGTAGGGAAGCGAGGGCGAGTTCCGCGCGTCGAAGCGGAGCTGCACCGCGCTCGACACCTTGTTGACGTTCTGGCCACCGGGGCCCGACGAGCGCACGAAGCTCTCCTCGATCTCGCTCTCGTCGATCTGGATCTTGTCGGTGACGCGGATCATCGCGGCACCTTAGCGGCGGGCCGCCCCCCTCGCCACCGCGGACGCGGCGTTGATCTGAATCAAGAAGTCGCGCGCCCGTGCCTCTAGAGTGGCCGGAGGTTCATTTGCGCCGGCAGGCTCGACGTGGACGATTCCTCCGACCGCCCGACCGGCGGCGCCCGCCCGAAGACGACGCTGCCGGCGACGCTCGCGGGCTATGTCTGGCGGGCCAGCGGCCGCCACCAGATCGCCCTCGCGCTGCTTTCGGTGCTGGTGTTCCTCCTGAGCGCGGCGCCGCTCGAGTTCCAGCGCCGCATCGTCAACGAGGCGGTCCACGAGGGGATCTTCGCGCCGATCGCCTGGCTGGCGGCGGGATACGCCGCGGTCGCGTTGGCAGAGGGCGGGCTCAAGCTCGCGATGAACGTCTACCGGAGCTGGATCAGCGAGTCGACCGTGCGCCATCTGCGCCAGACCGTCTGCAACCTGCCGCCGGTCGCCGACGGGCGGGCGGCGGTCTCCGATGGCGTCGAGCTCTCGATGATCCTCTCCGAGGTCGAGCCGATCGGCGGCTTCGTCGGCGTCAGCACCTCGGAGCCGCTGCTCCAGGGCGGCATCCTCGTCAGCGTCTTCGGCTACATGGTCTACCTGCAGCCCGAGATCGCCATGGTGAGCCTCCTCGTCTTCTCGCCGCAGCTGCTCTTCGTGCCGATGCTGCAGCGGGCGATCAACCGGCGGGTGCGCGGGCGCATCCGCGTGATGCGCGACGTCAGCGGGTCGCTGATCGCGCATCCCGTCGGCGAGGCCGCCGCGCTCCAGGCGCGCCGCATCCAGCAGGTGTTCCAGCTCAACATGGGCGTGTTCCGGCTCAAGTTCACGATGAACTTCCTGATGAACCTGATGCACCACATCGGCGTCGCCGCGATCCTCGCGGTCGGCGGCTGGTATGCCGCCACGGGCCGCATCGAGATCGGCACGGTCGTCGCCTTCGTCTCGGGCCTCACCAAGGTCAACGACCCCTGGGGCGACATCGTGAACTGGTTCAGGGACCTGACCGTCAACGCGGTGAAGTACCGGCTCGTCGCCGACGCGATCGAGCAGCTTGAAGCGGAATCCGAAAAGCTCCGGTGAGATAACGCCCTGCTAGTTCAGCGGGCCAAACTTCCTTGCCGGGCTGCGGATGTGGATTTTTATCCTTGACAGAATCCGCGATTTTTGACAGATTAGGCGCTACCGGGGCGTAGCAGGCAATCATCGCTGCACTTCCCCAATCCCGTCTTTCATAAGCAGGCGCCAAGCGGGCGCCCCGCGGAGTTTTTCCCATGACATGGATGGACCGGATATCCGCGCGTCTGGCGCGGAAGTCGTCGCGCGCGGGCGCGGCGGTGGCGGCGGTCGGCCTGGCGCCGGCGCGCTGGACACCGAGGCGCTACGACCGCCTCGCCGAAGAAGGCTATCGCAAGAACGTCGTCGCCTATCGCTGCGTGCGCGAGGTCGCCCGCGCCTGTGCCTCGGTGCCGTGGCTCCTCTACAAGGGGGCGCAGGAACTCGACACGCATCCGCTGCTCGATCTCCTCCGGCGGCCGAACCCGCGCCAGTCGGGGCCGGAACTGATCGAGGCCGCGATCGGCCACCTGCTGCTCTCCGGCAATGCCTATCTCGAAGTGGTCCGTCCCGACGGCGACACTCCACGCGAGCTCTATGCGCTCCGCCCGGACCGGATGCGCATCGTGCCGGACGTCTCCGGCGTGCCGCATGCCTATCGCTACGAGGTCGAGGGCCGCGGCGTCGACTGGCCCGTCGATCCGATCTCGGGCGCCTCCGACGTGCTGCATCTCCGCGACTTCCATCCGCTCGACGACTGGTACGGGCTCTCGCCGATCGAGGCGGCGGCCTCCGCGATCGACCAGCACAACGCCGCCGCCGAGCACAACGCGGCGCTGCTGCAGAACGGCGCGCGTCCGTCGGGCGCGCTCGTATTTCGATCCGATCCGGGACCCGACGGCATCCGCCGCGTCGAGGAGGCGCTGCTCGACCGCACCCAGGGACCGCGTCAGGCGGGGCGCCCGCTCGTCCTCGGCGGCGACGTCGACTGGAAGGAGCTGGGCTTCTCGCCGAAGGACATGGACTTCGCCGAGCTCAAGGCGCAGGCCGCCCGCGAGATCGCTGCCGCCTTCGGCGTGCCGCATCTGCTCGTCGTCTCCGGCGAGGCGACCTATTCGAACCGCGCCGACGCCCGTCTCGAGCTCTGGGAGCACACGGTGATCCCGCTGCTCGACCGCGTGTCCTCGGCGCTGTCGTCCTGGCTCGGCCCGATGTTCGGCGACGGCCTTCGTCTCGCCCACGACCTCGACGAGATCCCCGCGCTCGCCCCGCGCCGCCGCCTCAAGTGGCAGCAGATCCGGCAGGCCGACTTCCTGACGCTGAATGAGAAACGCCAGGCGCTCGGGTATGCGCCGGTCGAAGGTGAGGATGCTGAGACGAAGAACTCCGAAGACTACGAGCGCATCCATGGTTACTCGCAACCAAGGCTACCGCGTGGCCAAGCTGGTGGCGGTCGCTGGGCGCCTGGACCGACTTCCCTGTTGAAGCCGACACCAATGCGATCATTCTTTGATGGGCCCGTCGGGCCAATGGCAAGCGATCCCGAGTGCCAGCGCGAATGGGCCGTCGCCCGCGCGATGTGCAAGGGGCCCGCGCCGATCGGCGCGACTCGGGCTTCAAGGGGATCGGACTACGAGTCGTGCGTGAGGGGTATTGTAAGCGCCCGCTGCGGCGGCAATCCTATCAAAAGTGCTCAGAACGGGCCGGAGGCCTACGACTGCGGATGCGGCATGCCACTTAGCCCCCAACAGCGCCAAGCACTCCCGGGCGATATCGCAGAATGTTACGATCTTTTCGAAGCAGGTCGGCATGGCGAGCTTATTGCCTGGATGTCGAGGCTTTTTGCGGACCAGCCGGAAGACTGGCACCTCCGATGGCGCGCCGCCGCATTCGAAGCGCTAGGCGACCGCGCCGCTGCCCGCGAGGATCTCCTGCGTCTGGTAGATCGCGCGGACATGCGCCTGAGAGAGAACCCCAACTCTTGGCACTGTTGGTATGAGCGCGGCCTGGCCCATGGCTCGATCGGGAACCACGAAGCTGCCCGTGCGGATTTCACCCGCGTGATCGACATGAAGCCCGACATCTACGGTCCTCGCGTAGAACGAGCCCGGGCAATGATTCATCTGGGCCGCTTTACCGAAGCGTTGGAGGACGTCGAGATCGCAAAAGAACTGAACTGGTCGGACGAGGTGCCCGGCTTCGACCTCTTGCGTGCGGAGTGCTTTCTGGGTCTTGGCGACGTCGCGGCGGCTTTTAGATGCCTTAACTCAATGCCGCAAAAGCTCGATCCTGATGCGGAGGCCTTCCGCCAGGAATTGCTGGCTCGGTGCGTACCTCACGGTGTCGCGCGATAGCCGTTCAATAGCGCTGTGTTTACGGAGAGGGCATCCGTAGCCTTCTCTTTTGCGGCACTGAAACCCTGGCGTGCGAAAACCTGCGATGGCACTCTCGTCGAAGGGTTACAGGGCGCAGGGCTCATATGGTTTCGCGCATCCGGACGGTGGCGTTCAGCGGCATCGAGGTGCTGCCGGTCGACGTCCAGGTGCAGATCGCGGGGGGCCTGCCGGCCTTCGCGCTGGTGGGGCTCGCCGACAAGGCCGTGGCCGAGAGCCGCGAGCGCGTGCGCGGCGCGCTGAACGCCCTCGGGCTGGCGCTGCCGCCGAAGCGGATCACCGTGAACCTGGCGCCGGCCGACCTGCTCAAGGAAGGAAGCCACTTCGACCTGCCGATCGCGATCGGCCTCCTGCTGGCGATGGGCGTGCTGCCGGCGGAAGAGATGGAGCGCTTCGTGGCCCTGGGCGAGCTCGCCCTCGACGGCCAGATCACCTCGGTCGCCGGCGTGCTGCCGGCGGCGATCGCGGCGAACGGTGAAGGCCGCGGCCTCATCTGCCCCAAGGCGAACGGCGGCGAGGCCGCGTGGTCGAACGGCGAGATCCTGGCGCCGGCGACGCTGCTGGCGCTGATCAACCACTTCAAGGGAAGCCAGGTACTGTCGGCACCGAAGGCCGAGATCGCCGAGGAGCGCGGCGCGGCGCTCGACCTCGCCGACATCAAGGGGCAGGAGACCGCGAAGCGCGCGCTCGAGATCGCGGCCGCCGGCGGCCACAACCTGTTGATGATCGGCCCGCCGGGCTCGGGCAAGTCGATGCTGGCGCAGCGCCTGCCGGGCCTGCTGCCGCCGCTGACCCCGGCCGAGGCGCTCGAGGTCAGCATGGTGCACTCGATCGCCGGCCTCCTCACCGACGGCAAGCTGACGCGGAAGCGGCCCTTCCGCGACCCGCATCACTCGGCCTCGCTGCCCGCGCTGGTCGGCGGCGGGCTTCGCGCCAAGCCGGGAGAGATCAGCCTCGCGCACAACGGCGTCCTCTTCCTCGACGAACTTCCGGAGTTCCAGCGCTCGACGCTGGAGTCCCTTCGGCAGCCCGTCGAGACCGGCCGCACCCTGGTCGCCCGCGCCAACGCGCATGTGTCGTATCCGGCCCGCTTCCAGCTGGTCGCGGCGATGAACCCCTGCAAGTGCGGGCACCTCGACGACGCCTCCCTCGCCTGCTCGAAGGCGCCGCGCTGCGCCGCCGATTACCAGTCGAAGATCTCGGGGCCCCTGTTCGACCGCATCGACCTGCATGTCGACGTGCCGGCGGTGACGCCGGCCGACCTGGCGCTGCCGCCGCCGCGCGAGGGCTCGGCCGAGGTCGCGGCCCGCATCGCCGCCTGCCGCGAGATCCAGCTCGATCGATACGCGAAGCTAGGCGAGGATCGCCGCATCCGCACCAACGCCGAGGCCGACGGTGCGCTGCTCGACGAGGTCGCGACGCCGGAGCCCGCCGGCAAGAAGCTCCTGACCGAGGCCGCCGAGCGCCTCAGGCTCTCGGCCCGCGGCTACCACCGCGTGCTGCGCGTGGCACGCACCTTGGCCGACCTCGACCGTGCCGCGACGGTCGGCAGGCTGCACGTCGCCGAAGCGCTCTCCTACCGCCGGGTCGCGCCGGGACGCTAGACGTTCACGAAAACAGGAGCTCCGCCGCCGCGACATAGACGGGAATGCCGAAGACGAGGTTGAAGGGGAATGTGATGGCGAGCGCCGCCGTCAGGTAGACGGCCGGGTTCGCCTCCTGCAGCGCGATGCGCACCGCCGCCGGCGCGGCGATGTAGGAGGCGCTCGCTGCGAGCGTGGCCAGCACGACGGTCCCGCCGAGGGAAAGACCCGTCGCCCATCCCAGCACCACGCCGGCAAGCCCGTGAACGATCGGCGCCCCGACCGCGAATGCCGCGACACGTCCGCCGATCCGGCGAAGCTCGCCGGCGCGGAGCGCCGTGAGCCTCCCGAGCTCGAGCAGGAAGAGGCAGAGAGCACCCGGAAAGAGGTCGACGAAGAAGGGCTTCACCGGCGCGAAGCCCGTCTCGCCGACGGCCCAGCCGATGCAGAGGCCACCGATCAGGAGAAGCATGCTCTTGCCGGATCCGACCGAGACGAGGATCCGCCCCAGCCCTTTCGCATCGCCGCCGCGTCCGGAAACACGCGCGAGAAGGATCGCGACGACGATGCCGGGCGCTTCCATGATCGCGAGCAGCGCCGCAGCGAACCCTTCGTAGCCGATCCCGGCGCCCTCGAGGAACGACAGGACCGCGATGAAGGTCACGGCCGAGACGGAGCCGTAATGCGCCGCGAGGGCCGCGGCATCGGCGACCGCAAATCCCATCGCGCTCCGAAGCAGCGCGAAGCACCAGAGCGGGATCGCGACGCTCAAGGCGACGGCGGCCGCGGCGTAGGGCGCGATCGTCGCCAGGCCGGCCTCGCCGAGCTGGACGCCGCCTTTGAGGCCGATGGCCAGCATCAGGTAGACGGTAAGTCCGTCGAACACCGCCTCAGGCAGCTTGAAGTCGCTGCGCAGCGCCACCGAGAGGATGCCCAGGGCGAAGCAGAGCACGATCGGCGAGATCAGGTTGGCGGCGGCAAGATCCATCGGCGCTCTCTGGGTTCGCTTGGAATTGAAATGGCGGCACCGGCCGCGGCGCGAAAATATTCATTCGGGCGCGACGGGGAACTTGGAAGTGCCGATGCCCGGCATTGAGTTTTTCAATGTGCATTCGCGGGCCCCATAGGCATCATCCCGCGCATGCCGGTTTCGCGTCCGCCCTTCGACCTCGATCTTCTCCGGACCTTCGTCGAGATCGCCGACAATGGGAGCTTCACCCGCGCGGCGGAGCGCGTGGGTCGAAGCCAGCCCACGGTCTCGCTTCAGATAAAGAAGCTCGAGCAGGGTCTCGGTCGCCGCGTATTCGAGCGCGACGGCGGGGCGGGCGGGCAGCGCGTGCTGACGACCGAAGGCGAAATCCTGCTGAACTATGCTCGCCAGGTCCTCCAGCTCTGCGACGAGGCGAGCGCCAGGATCATGGAGCCGGAGGTCGAGGGCCTTGTCCGCCTCGGCACGCCGGAGGACTTCGCGACCTCCCATCTTCCGGACATCCTCGGAAGGTTCGCGCGCGCTCATCCGAGGGTGGCGCTCTCGGTCAACTGCGATTTCACCGTGAACCTTTTGAGCGGCTTCTCGCGCGGCGAGTACGACCTCGTGCTGTTCAAGCGCGAGCCGCAGGGCGTGCCGGCGCCTCAGGCGGGCACCGGCGAGGGCGGCGTCGGCGTCTGGCGCGAGGTTCTCGTCTGGGCCGCCAGCTCCCGGCTCGTGCTCGACGAGGCGAAGCCGCTGCCGCTCGTCCTGGCTCCCGCGCCCGATGTCTACCGGCGGCGCGCGATCGCGGCCCTGGATGCCGCGGGGCGCAAATGGCAGGTCGTCTTCACGAGCCCCAGCCTTGCCGGCCTCCAGGCCGCGGTGCGCGCCGGGCTCGGGCTTTCCGTTCTCCCGCGCGGCATGGTGCCGGCCGGTGCCATCGTCCTCGCCGCTGGCGAGCATCGGCTGCCCGAACTGCCCGATACGGAGATCGTTCTCTACCGGACTCCAGGGGCGATCTCGCGGCCGGCGTCGTTGCTTGCCGAGCACATCGTCCACTCCCTCGAGAACGAGGGCAAATCGGCCCCGGAGGCGTGAGCCGGGCCCAGAGGGCGACGGCGAGCGCACGCTCGCAAATTGCCTTGGAGAAGGCGATCGGTATTCTTGACCGGATCCAGCCGAACCGCTTCGACCGGAGCAGCCGTCCTTGACCGATCCGATTGCCGGAAAACTGCAGGCGCTGACCGACCAGCAGCTCGCCGCCATCGTCGACACGTCGGACGACGCGATTCTCGTCAAGGATCTGCAAGGGGTGATCCACAGCTGGAATCGCGGCGCCGAGAGGCTGTTCGGCTACAAGGCGGACGAGGTGATCGGCAAGCCGGTCTATGTCCTGATCCCGCCGGACCGCGAGAAGGAGGAGCCCTACATCCTTCGGCTGATCGCGAGCGGCGAAAGGCTCGACCACTTCAGGACCGTCCGATGCCGCAAGGACGGTACGCTCGTCGACATCTCGTTGTCCGTCTCGCCGATCCGCGATGCCGAGGGGCGGGTCATCGGCGCGACCAAGGTCGCGCGCGACGTATCGGAGACGAGGCGCGCCGAGCGCCAGCAGGACCTGCGCGTCCAGGCCGAGCAGCGTCTCGCATCGATCGTCGACTCCTCGGAGGACGCCATCCTGGAGCGCGATCTTTCGGGCCTCATCCGGTCGTGGAACAAGGGCGCCGAACGGCTCTTCGGCTACAAGGCGGAAGAGGCGATCGGAATGGCGGCCGCCACGCTGACCCCCGACGAGCACCGGAACGAGGAGCTCGCCCTCCTGGCGCGCGTCGTCGCCGGAGAGAAAGTCGGCCGGCAGGCGACGGTTCGTCGTCGCCGGGACGGAACGACCACCGAGGTCTCGCTCAGCCTGTCGCCGATCCACGACCTGGACGGGCGCGTCGTCGGCGTATCCATGATCGCCCGGGGTATCGGGTAGCAAGCGGCGTCGCCGGCGCCCGGACACCCGGCGGGATTCCTCCCCGACCGGCGCAGCGGGCCTCCAGAAAGACCCTTGCCTCTTTCCGCAATTGCGAGTGATATGCAATTTCATATTCTGGATGGAAGACTGATGAAGAAGCTTGTTGCCGCACTGGCGGTTGCCGGAAGCCTGTGGGCCGGCCCCTCGGGCGCGGCGACGCCCGAATCCGTGCTCGCGACATATGCCGACGTCGCCCAGGCGATGTACGGCGACGCCCTCGCCGGCGCGCGCAAGCTGCAGTCCGCGATCGAGGTCCTGGCGAAGCGGCCGTCCGAGCCGGCGATGGCCGCTGCCCGCGCCGCCTGGATCGCCGCGCGCGAGCCCTACCAGCAGACCGAGGCCTACCGCTTCGGCAACAAGATCGTCGACGAATGGGAAGGCCGCGTGAACGCCTGGCCGCTCGACGAAGGGCTGATCGACTATGTCGACGGCGCGAAGTACGGCGAAAGCTCCGACGCCAATCCCTGGTACACCGCCAACGTCATCGCCCATCCGCGGCTCGCGATCGGCGGCAAGAAGGTCGACGCGCGCCAGATCACCTGGCGGACGCTGCGGAGCCTGCAGGAAGCGGGCGGCGTCGAGGCCAATGTCGCGACCGGCTATCACGCGATCGAGTTCCTGCTCTGGGGCCAGGACCTGAACGGTACCGGCCCGGGCGCCGGCAACCGGCCCTGGACCGACTACGCCAGGGGCAATGCCTGCACGCACGCGCCCTGCGACCGCCGCGCCGCCTATCTCGTCGCCGCGACCCAGCTCCTGGTCGACGACCTCGCCTGGATGGCGAAGCAGTGGGCGAAGGACGGCGAGGCACGGAAGGCGCTGCTCGCCGATCCGAAGGCCGGCATCGCCGCGATCGTCACCGGCCTCGGCAGCCTCGCCTATGGCGAGCTCGCCGGCGAGCGCATGAAGCTGGGATTGCTGTTGCACGATCCGGAGGAGGAGCACGACTGCTTCTCCGACAACACGCACAACTCGCACTACAACGACATCGTCGGCATGCGCGCGATCTATCTCGGCCGCTATGGCAGGGTCCAGGGCCCGGGCCTCTCCGATCTGGTGGCCTCGGCACAGCCGGCGCTCGATGCCGAGATGAAGGCGAAGCTCGACGCGTCGGTCGCTGCGGCGACGGCGTTGAAGCAGCGCGCCGAGACGGTCGAGCGCTACGACCAGATGCTGGCCGACGGCAACACCGCCGGCGCCGCCGCGATCGAGGCGGTGATCGCGGCGCTGATCGACCAGACCCGAACGCTGGAGCGCATCTCGGCCGCGCTGCAGCTCGGCAAGGTCGCCTTCGAGGGCTCCGACAGCCTCGATGCGCCCGGAAAGGTCGGCAAGAAGAAGTGAGACGCGCGGCACTGCTTCTCGCGGCGGTCCTGCTTGCCGGGGCCGCCGGCCCGGCCCTCGCGGATTCCGGCGAGGACCGTCCGGGCGGGGACGCCACGAGCCGGGGGCCGCGCAACCGCAGCGCCTTCTCCAATCCCTCCGGCAACCTGTCGTTCGAGAAGCAGCTCGACTTCAAGCTCGGCGACGGCGTGTTCCGGAAGCTCTGGGTCGCCTCGCCCTCCTCGACCCGGAGCTCCGACGGCCTCGGCCCGCTGCACAACGCGCGCGCCTGTCAGGCCTGCCACCTGAAGGACGGACGCGGACGCCCGCCGGTTGCAGGCGAGACCGCCTCGTCGCTGGTCTTCGCCCTCTCGCGCCCCGACGGCTCGGCCGATCCGATCTACGGCCGGCAGCTGCAGACATTCGGCATCCAGGGCTTCGAGGCCGAGGCCCATGTCGAGATCACGCACACGCCGAAGCCGGTGAAGCTGGGCGACGGCACCACGGTCACGCTGCGCCGGCCCCACTACAAGGTGACGGCGCCCGCCTATGGCGCCTTCGATCCACAGACGACGCTGTCGCCACGCGTGGCCTCGCCGATGATCGGGCGCGGCCTGCTGGAGCTGATCCCCGAAGCCGACATCGTCGCCAGGTCCGATCCCGACGATCGCGACGGCGACGGCATCAGGGGCAAGGTCAACTACGCGCCCAGCCCGACCGAAGGCAACGCGGTGAAGCTCGGCCGCTTCGGCTGGAAGGCCGACGCCCCCAGCGTCGCCGACCAGACCGCGATCGCCTTCCGCAACGACATGGGGCTCGGCACATCGGCCTTCCCCGAGGGCTTCGGCGACTGCACCGCGGCGCAGAAGGCGTGCCGTGCAGCACCCGACGGCGCCGAGGACGGCGAGACCGAAGTGCCGGCGAAGCTGTTCGACCTGACCGTCTTCTACTCGCGCCACCTGGCGGTCCCGGCGCGCGAAGGCATCGGCGCGCCGAAGATCCGGCGCGGCCAGGCGCTGTTCACCGAGATCGGCTGTGCCGCCTGCCACACGCCGAAGCAGGTGACCGGCCATCATCCGGACCGTCCCGAGCTCTCCGGCCAGACGATCTGGCCCTACTCCGACATGCTGCTGCACGACATGGGCGACGATCTCGCCGACGACGGCCCGCGCGGCAGCGTGTGGCGGACGCCGCCGCTCTGGGGGCTCGGCCTCACCAGGCAGGTCAACGACCACTTCCTGCTGCTGCATGACGGCCGCGCCGACGGCATCCTCGAAGCCATCCTCTGGCATGGCGGCGAGGCGAAGAAGGCGCGCGACCGCGCCGCCGCGCTGTCGAAGACCGATCGCGACGCGCTGATCGCATTCCTCGGATCGCTCTGATGCGCTTCCTTCTAGCCGCCCTGCTGCTGCTCACGTCGCACGTCGCGCGTGCCGAGACCGACTATCGCGCGATCAACGAGGCTGCCGTGCGCGCGCACATCCAGCCGCGCTTCGCGAAGCTTGACGAGGTGGCGCAGCGCTTCGCCGCCGCTACGGAAGCCGGCTGCGCCGATCTCGCCAGGCTTCGCCGCGACTGGATCGAAACGATGCGTGCCTGGCAGGGCGCCCAGCATCTCAGGTTCGGCCCGGCGCTCCTGCAGAACCGCCATCAGCGCTTCGCCTTCTGGCCGGATCCGCGCAACAGCGTACCGCGCCAGCTGGCCGACCTGTTCCAGGCCGGCCAGCTTCCGGGCTTCGCCACCGGCAGCGTCGCGGTGCAAGGGCTGACCGCGCTCGAGCGCGTGCTGTTCGACGCGGGCGAGGCCACGAAGCTCACCTCCGAGCCGTTCCGCTGCACCTGGGCGAAGGCCGTGGCGGAGAATCTCGCCGGGATGGCCAAGGCCATGCACGCAGAGTGGCGCGACGAAAGCGCCTATCCGAAGGAGTTCATCGCCGCGAAGGGCGACCTCGTTCCCTACAAGGAACCGAAGGAGGCGACGCTCGATCTCTTCAAGGCGCTGCACCAGGCGGTCGAGCTTGTCGCCGATCACAAGCTGGCGCGGCCCCTCGGCAAGACGGCGAAGGACCAGCGCCCGCAGATGGCCGAGCTCTGGCGGAGCCGGCAGTCGGGGGCGGCGGTCGCCATCGACGTCGAGGCGGCGCGCGATCTCTTCAAGGTCTTCGCACCGCGCCTGGAGAACCGCGCGCTCACGGCCGACCTGACGAAGCGCCTCGACGATCTCGCCGCACGGACAAGGGACCTCGATCTCGACGCGGCGCTGGCCGACGCGTCGAAGCGGCCGATGCTCGAGAAGCTGCGCGCCGACGCCGCGATGCTGAAGACCCTGTTCGCCGAGAAGCTGGCGCCGGCGCTCGACATCCCGGTCGGCTTCAATGCGCTCGATGGCGATTGACCGACGCACGCTGATCGCAGGATTCGCCGCGCTGCCCTTCGCCGCGCGCGCCGCGCCGCACGCGGCGGCCCTCTTCGCCTGCGGACGGGACGGTGTTGGCGATGCCGTGTACGGCCTCGACGAGGCCGGCACCATCCTCTGGCGGAAATCGATGCCGGGCCGCGGCCATGGCATGGCGCTCTCGGCGACCGGCGACACGCTGTTCGTCTCGGCGCGCCGGCCTGGCCGCTGGGTGATGAAGCTCGATCTCCGCCGCGGCGACGCGACGGTCTGGCCGGCGGACGACGTCGAGTATGGCGGCCATGCCGTGGACCTCGGCGACGGGCGGCTGGCGCTGACCGCGAGCGACGCCGACGGCCACGGCCGCGTCGCGGTGCTCGACATCCAGTCGAGCAAGCGGATCGCACTCTGGAAGACCGGGGGCGTCGATCCGCACGAGCTGCTCCTCGTCGACGGCGGCCTCGTCGTCGCCAATGGCGGCGATCCGGTCGAGCCCTCCTCGCTCGTCCGCCTCGATCCCGCCGGCGGGATCACGGCGAAGCGCGAGGTGGAGCTGGATCACCTGAGCCTTCGCCACCTCGCACGCCTTCCCGGCGGCGCCGTCGCGGTCGTCGCACAGGATCGAGGACAAGCCGATCCGGTGCTCCCGCTGCTGGCACTCTGGCGCGGCGACGCCCTCGACTGGGTCGATCTCGGCCGCGTGCAGGGCGAGCTTCGGGGATACTGCGGCGCCGTGGCATCCAACGGCGAACGCCTGTGCCTGACCTCGCCGCATGGCGCGCTGGCACTCGAGCACCCCGGCGCGGTTTCGCATCGCCTGCCGGACGTCTGCGGCGTCGCGGCGCTCGGATCCGGCTTCGCGCTCAGCGGCGGACGCGGCGACCTGATCCTTCCCGGCGGCCGGCGCATGTCGCACGAAGTCACCTGGGACAATCATCTGAAGTCGATCTAGCGCGGTTGCGCTAATCTCGCCCGCGATGAGCGGGCCCAAGGACCACGAGATCATCCTTCCCGGCGATCCGCCGGACGCCGGCGGCGCACGCCGGCTCTGGCCGCTGGCGCTGGCGGCGCTGGGCCTGGCGCTCGCGATCCTCGGCACCTTGCCGGAATCGCCCTGGGCCTGGACCGAGTGGCGGCCGTCGCGCGCCGCCATCGCCACCACCGAGCGCTACGCGATGCTGGCGCTCGCCGGCGGCGCCCTGTTCGCGATGGCGTTCACGATCCTGGTGCTCTGGATCGGCCGGCGCGGCATGCCGGCCGGCGCCAAGAAGAAGAACGAGGCCGACCCGAACGCGCGCGACAAGCTGCTGCTGATGGCCCTGTCCGCGGCCAGCATCGGCCTCGCCATCGTCCTGCTTCTGCTCAACCCCTGGGACATGGACATCGACCTCCGGCACTGGAGCGTCTTCGAGCAGGCCGAGGGGCCGGATGCGGAAAGCGAGGCGTCTCTCACCGGCTTCACCTCCGACATCGAGGCCAGCGTCCCCGAATGGATCGTCCCGATCCTGCACACGCTGTTCGTCGTCGGCATGATCGCGACCGCGGCCACGTCGGTTCTCCTCGCGGTCGAGCGCGTGCGCCAGAAGATGGCGGAGCGCGCCCAGCGGGCCGAGCGCGAGCGCGTCGCCCGCGAGATCGCGGACGCCGCCGAGGAGACGATCGACGACCTGACCCGCCCCGGCGGCGACGCGCGCCAGGCGATCATCCGCTGCTATGCGCGCTTCGAGCGCAGCCTGGCGCTGGCCGAGACGAAGCGCGCGCCGTGGCAGACGGCGGTGGAGTTCATGCGGACCGCGCTGGGGTCCCTCCCGCTGAAGTCCACGGACGTCACGACCCTTACCCGCCTCTTCGAGGTCGCGCGATTCAGCCGCCACCCGCTCGGCGAGGACGAGCGCGATACGGCCTGGGAGGCGCTGGTATCGATCCGGAAGTCGATCGCGGAACGGACGGACGATGCGCCCCGCCGTTGACGACACCACGCGGCGCTCGGTCGTCCTCAAGATCATCCCGACGATCGCGATCGCGGCGGTCGCGGCGCTGACCTTCTTTCCGGCCGAGCAGCGGCCGATCATCCTGCGCGTCGCCCTGGCCGCCGGCCTGGTGCTGATGCTGGCGCACCTGATCGGTCGCGTGATCGGCGCCTTCCGCAACGACGATCCGAACGGCTTCGACAAGGCGCTGGAGCCGGCGCAGCCGACGATCCGTGTCGATGCGAGCTACGGCCAGCTCCGCGACGAGATCAGGCACAGCCGCAACAGCCGGCGCTATTTCGACCGCGTGCTGTGGCCGCGCCTGCGCACGCTCGCCGCCAGGCCCGGCGAGGCCGAGGGCGACCTGCCGGTGCCGCCGCCGCACTGGAGCAAGCGCCGCGGTCCGTCGCTGGACGAAATCTCCCGCCTCGTCGATCACCTGGAGAAGAAGAAATGAACGTCGTCGAGGTCGAGGCACGCTGCCGAGACATCCTGAAGGCCGTCGGCCTGGCCGTGATCGGCAAGGACGAGGTCCTGGCCCAGATCCTGGCCGGCCTGCTCGCCAACGGCCACGTGCTGATGGAGGACTATCCCGGCATGGCGAAGACGCTGATCGCGCGTCTGTTCGGCCAGGCGATGGGGCTCCCGTTCCGCCGCATCCAGTTCACGCCCGACCTGCTGCCGAGCGACATCACCGGCAGCTACATCTACGACCAGCGGAGCGCCCGCTTCGATTTTCGCCGCGGTCCCGTCTTCACCGGCCTGCTGCTGGCGGACGAGATCAACCGCGCGACGCCGAAGACGCAGTCGGCGCTGCTGGAGGCGATGCAGGAATCCCAGGTGACGGTCGAGGGCGATTCCTTCCCGCTCGACCCGCCCTTCCTGGTGATCGCGACCCAGAACCCGATCGAGCTCGAAGGCACCTACGCGCTGCCGGAAGCCCAGCTCGACCGCTTCATCATGCGGGTGTCGGTCGGATATCCCGCACGCGAGGACGAGCAGCAGATCCTCTCACGCCGCCGCAAACGGCGCACCGATGCGGCCGACATCGCCCCGATCGTCACGCGCGACGAGCTGCTGGCGATGCAGCGCGCGCTCGAGGACGTGCATGTCGACCCGTCGATCGAGGCCTATGTCGTCGACCTGGTGCGGGCGACGCGCGAGGACGACCGGCTGCTGCTGGGATCCTCGCCGCGCGGCTCCCTGGCGCTGCTCAAGCTCGCCCGCGCCGCGGCGATGCTGAGGCGCGCCGACTTCGTGACGCCCGACGACGTCAAGTCGATGGCGGTGCCGGCGCTCGCCCACCGCCTCGTGCTCAAGCCCGAGCTCTGGGTCTCGAAGGTGACGCCCGAGCGGATCGTCGCCGACGTGATGACCAAGGTGCCGACGCCGGCCGTCGAGGCCCGGTGAGCAGCCGATCGTGACGGGCAGGGCGTCACCGCTCGTCTTCGCGCTGGCGGCCGTGGCCGCGGCGGCGCTGCTGGGGGCGGTCGCGGTCGACCGCATCGAGCTCGTGGCCGCCGCCGTGCCGCTGCTGCTCTTCGTCCTGCGCGCCCATGGCCCTCGCCCCGAGGTAGGCTTCACGCTGAGCCACGAACTCTCGACCGACCGGGCCACCGAGGGCGAGCCGATCGCGGTCACGATCACGCTGACCGCGCGCACGGCGCTCCCCTGCATCGAGGTCCTCTATCGTCTGCCGGTGCTGACCGATCTCGCCTCGGGCAGCGCGCGGCGCGTGCTGAGCCTCGGTGCCGGCGAGAGCGAGAGCTGGACCATCGAGGTCCGCCTGCTCGCCCGCGGCCATGTGAAGCTCGGCCGCTTCCACTACCGCGCCTGGGACGCGGCGGGCTTGAGCGCGGTCGAGGGACGGCACGACGATCCGAAGCGCGTGAAGGTCTATCCGGCCGCGGTGCCGATCCGCCACCTGCCCCGGCCGCAGCGGCAACGCTCGTCCTTCGGCAACCACGTCTCCGCCAAGCTCGGCCAGGGGCTGGAGCCAGGCAACCTCCGGCCCTATGGCTCGGGCGACCTGCTGCGCCAGATCAACTGGCGTGCGTCGCTTCGCACCGGCCGGCTCTACGTCACCGAGTTCCACGAGGAGCGGAACGCCGACGTCGTCATCCTGCTCGACACCACCGCCGATATCGGCCGGCCGCCGGACTCCAGCCTCGACTATTGCGTGAAGGCGGCGGCGGCGCTGGCGACCGGCTACCTGCACCATCGCGACCGCGTCGGCCTCATCACCTATGGCGGCAACATCCAGTGGATCCGCCCGCGCACCGGACGGCGCCAGATCGAGACGCTACTGGAAGCGCTGCTGCCGACCAGCATGGCCGCCAACTACAGTTTCCAGAGACTCGATCTCCTGCCGCCGCGCGTGCTGCCGCCCGGCGCGCTGGTGATCGCGCTCTCGCCGCTGATCGATCCGCGCTTCACCAAGGTGGTCGCCAACCTCGCCGGCCGCGGCTTCGACGTGCTGCTGCTGGCGCTCTCGCCGCTCGAGCTGATGAAGCCGTTCATGAAGCAGTCGCCGCTGGACGCGCTCGCCGCGCGGCTCTGGACATTGAACCGCCGGGCGACGCTCGATGCCCTGCAGGATGTCGGGCTGCCGGCAGTCGAGTTCAGGCCAGACCTGCCGCTGGACGCGGCGCTGGCGCCGCTTGCGCGCACCGGCCGCCATCGGGCGACGCGGCGATGAGCCCGATCGCGGCCTATCTCGCCGTGGCGATCGCGGCCGCGATCCCCGCCTGGATCCACGGCTCGACCCCGGTGGTCGCCTTCAGCGTCGCCGGTGCCGCGCTGCTCTGGATCGGGGTGACCTGGCGGTCGCTGGGGTCGGGCCTCGTCGGCGCCTTGAGCGCGACCGCAGCTTACGGCATCGCGCTCTGGGCCGAACCCGCTTCCGGCCTCGTCGAGGCGCTGGCATTCGGTGCCGCCCTGCTGCTGGCGCTCCAGCACATCGACCATGCCCGCCGCTTCGCCGGCGCCGAGGTCGATCCCGCGATCGGCCGGAACGCGTTCCGCCGATGGACCGTTACGGTGGCGATGTCCGCGGCTGCGGTCGTGGCGCTCACCGCCGCGGTTACCCTCGTCTCCGACGGAGCGCCGGCCGCGTCCCGCCCGCTCCTGACCGGCATCGGCGCGTTTCTCGCCCTGGGGGCCGCCATCGCGGTTTTCGGGCGCGCGCGCTAGACTCGGCGCCATGACCATCGACGACACGACCGACGCCCTCCTCGTCATCGACGTGCAGAACGACTTCTGCCCGGAAGGCGCGCTCGCCGTGCCGAAGGGCGACGAGGTCGTGCCCGTGGTCAACAGGCTGGTCCCGCGCTTCGCCCATGTGCTGCTGACCCAGGACTGGCACCCGGCGGGGCATCGCTCCTTTGCCTCCGCGCATGCGGGCAAGAAGCCGTTCGAGACGGCCGAGCTCGCCTACGGCACGCAGGTCCTGTGGCCCGATCACTGCGTGCAGCTGACCCCGGGGGCGGCCTTCCATCGCCATCTCGCCGCCGGCAAGGCCGAGATGATCCTGCGCAAGGGCTTCCGCCCGGAGATCGATTCCTACTCGGCCTTCTTCGAGAACGACCGCAAGACGCCGACCGGGCTCTCGGGATATCTCCGCACGCGCGGCTTCAAGCGCCTGTTCATGGTCGGACTCGCGACCGATTTCTGCGTGCACTACTCGGCGGTCGACGGCGCCTCACTCGGGTTCGAGGTCGTGGTGCTGGAAGACGCCTGCCGCGCGATCGACCTCGCGGGATCGCTCGGCGCCGCGAAGACCGCGATGACCGCGGCCGGCGTGCGCCTCGATACGACGGCGGCACTCGGGCTCTAGCGATGGTCGCCGCGACCAGCCCGCCGATGCCCGAGCGCGAGTCCGCGCCGGACCGGGTGCGCTACGAGCTCCTGCCCGAGGAGCTGAGGCATCCGAACCTGGTGGCGCTCTACCGGACCTGGGACGAAGCGCGTGCGGGCAGGGCGATGCCGTCGCGCGCCGATGTCGATCCGCTGTCGATGCCGAAGCTGCTCGGCAACCTGATCCTGATCGACGTGCTGCACGGCCCGCTGCGCTTCCGCTATCGGCTGATCGGAACGCACCTGACCGAGCGGATCCGGCGCGACATGACCGGCAGGTTCTTCGACGACATCCCGGAGCCCGTCTATCGCGATCGTCTCTATGCCTGGCACGGCGGCGTGGTCGAGGAACGGGCGCCTCGAGCCGGGGTGACCGCGCGCCGGCTGCTCGATCGCTGGGAACCGTACGAGATCCTGACCCTGCCGCTGTCGTCGGACGGCGTGCGCGTCGACATGACGCTGACCGGGCTTTACTACCGCGACGCCTGAAACTTCACCAGGTCGGTGCGGCCGATCTCGGTGATCACGTAGATCCCCTTCTCCTGGCGTTCGAACCAGCCGTAGTGGTTGTCGCGGAGGATGTTGCCGGCGCGCGGCGCATCGCAGGCCGCCTTCAGGCTCTTCGGGCTCTGCGGCCCGCCCGAGGCCAGCGCGACCGCGATGCGGATCGCCTCCTGGCGATAGGCGGTGACGATCTTGATCTTGTTGACGCCGCCGAGGTTGGGATCGCCGGCGCGCCGCGCATGCTCGGCCACGAGCCGCGCCGCCTTCTTCCGGTTCTTGTTCGGCTGGTAGGGTTCCGGGAGCGCGATCACCTCGACCCGCCCGCGCGGCGAGACGGTCAGGAGGCCGACGCCGACGCGGCGGCAGAGCTTGACCACGCGCTTGTCCCACGGTCCCGGACCGCGGCTGCGCGCGGTCGGTTCCGGCACCGCGAGGTAGACGCTGTCGGTCAGCGCCAGACGGTCGACGCCCTGCAGGATCAGCTCGAGCGTGAAGCGCTGCTTCAGCTCGACCACGACGAGCGCGCCATCCTTGACCGCGACCACGTCGCAGCCGCGCACCTCGCCCTTGACCTCGTAGCCCTGCTTCTCGAGGAAGGCTTTGACGGGCTTGTAGAGGTCGGACTCAGCCATCGAGTCTCGCCCCGAGAGCCCCCACCCTGCCCTCCCCCACGCCTTCGGCGCGGGGGAGGGTTCTAAAAAAAACGCTCCGCGCGCATCGAGCCTCGTGCCCCCTCCCCCGGCTCTGCCGGGGGAGGGACGGGGTGGGGGCCGAGCGCAGTGAGGTCGTCCTCAGCCCTGCATCGCCTGCCAGACGCGCTGGGGCGTCAGCGGCATGTCGACGTGGCGGACCTTGAGCGGCTTCAGCGCGTCGACCACCGCGTTCACCACCGCCGGCGTGGCGCCGATGGTGCCGGCCTCGCCCGCGCCCTTGATGCCGAGCGGATTGTTGCGGCAGGGAATGTTGATGGTCGAGAAGCGGATGTCGGGCAGGTCGCCGGCGCGCGGCATGGTGTAGTCCATGAAGCTGCCGGTCAGCAGCTGGCCGGTCTTGGGATCGTAGACCGTATGCTCCAGCAGCGCCTGGCCGACGCCCTGGCCGACGCCGCCATGCACCTGTCCCGCCAGCAGCAGCGGGTTCAGGATCATGCCGAAATCGTCGACCGCCCAGTAGTCGACCAGCGCCACCTGGCCGGTGTCGCGATCGACCTCGACCTCGCAGACGTGGCAGCCGTTCGGATAGGTCGCGGCCTTCGGCGTGTACTCGCCCCCGGCGGTGAAGGTGCCGCCCTTGGCGCGCGCCTTCTTCGCCACCTCGAAGATCGAGGCGGCGCGGTCGGTGCCGGCGATGCGATAGCTCCCGTCCTTGAACTCGATGTCGACGGATGCCGCCTCCAGCAGGTCGGCCGCATGCTCCTTGCCGGCGTCGATCAGCTTGTCGGAGGCGTTCTGCGCCGAATGCGCGCCGACCGGGATCGAGCGCGAGCCGCCTGTGCCGCCGCCGGTCGCGATCTCGGCGGTGTCGCCTTGGCGGACGCGGACCTTCTCGAAGGGCACGCCGAGACGCTCGCTCACCACCTGCGCATAGGCGGTCTCGTGGCCCTGCCCATTGTTCTGGGTCCCGATCAGCAGCGTCACCGTGTCGTCGCTCTCGATGCGCAGCGTCGCCGCCTCGCCGCCGCCGCCGGCGCAGCGCTCGACGTAGTAGCTCATGCCGAGACCGCGCAGCTTGCCCTTCGACGCCGCGGCCTTGCGGCGATCCTCGAAGGCGCCGCCCCAGCCGGAAAGCTTGCGGGCCTCGTCCATCAGCTTGACGAAGTTGCCGGAGTCGTAGGTGACCTTGAACGCGTTCGTGTACGGCATCGCCGATTCCGGCGCGAAGTTCTTGCGGCGAAGCTCGGCGCCGTCGATGCCGAGGTCGAAGGCCGCCGCATCCATCATGCGCTCGATCAGGTAGGCGGCCTCCGGCCGGCCAGCGCCGCGATAGGCGTCGATCGGCACGGTGTTGGTGAAGACGCCTTTGACCTCGTTATACGCGGCTGGAATGGCATAGACGCCGGTATGCATGCCCTGGCCGGCGCCGGTCGGGATCATCGGGGCGAAGTTCGAGAGATAGGCGCCGAGATTGGCGACCGTGAGGATGCGGATGCCGAGGATCTTGTGATCCGTGTCGAGCGCGAGTTCGACGTTGCTGACATGGTCGCGGCCATGCACGTCGGAGAGGAAGGCGTCCTGGCGATCGGAGATCCACTTGACCGGCCGGCCGAGGCGCTTCGTCGCCCACACCGTCAGCACGTGCTCGGGATAGCAGAAATACTTCATGCCGAAGCCGCCGCCGACATCGGTGGTGACGACGCGGACCTTGTCCGGCGGCAGCTTGAACACGAGCTCGCCCAGCACGCGCTTGAAGTGGTGCGAGCCCTGGCAGGTGGTGTGGACGAAGAGCGAACTCGCGGCCTTGTCCCAGGAAGCCACGCAGCCACGCGTCTCCATAGAGTTGGCGACGATGCGGTTGTTGACCAGGTCGAGCTTGATCTTCCTCGCCGCCTTGGCGAAGGCCTCGTCGACCTTGGCGGCGTCGCCGTCATGCCAGTGGAAGCAGAGATTGCCGGGGATGTTGGCGTGGAGCTGCGGCGCGCCGGATTTGAGCGCGTCCACGCCCTCGGTCACCGCCGGGAGCGACCTGTACTCGACCTCGACCGCCTCGGCGGCGTCGCGTGCCTGGGCGAGGGTCTCGGCGACGACGATGGCGACCGGCTGGCCGACATGGCGCACGCGGCCCTTGGCGGCGACCGGATACGACGGCACCAGGTTCGGCTTGCCGTCCTTCGAGTTGACCGAGAGCAGGCAGGGCAGGTCCGGCACGCCGTCGGCGTCGAGATCGGCGCCGGTCAGCACCGCGAGAACGCCCGGCATCTTCTTGGCCGCGCTTGAGTCGAGGCGGACGATGTCCGCATGCGCCTCGGGCGAGCGCAGGATGTAGGCATGCGCCTGGCCCGCAAGGTTCACGTCGCCGACATACTTGCCGGTGCCGGTGAGCAGCCGCTGGTCCTCGGTGCGCCTGACCGCCTGGCCGATGCCGAACTTGGTCATGTCATGATCCTCGTCTCAGAAATCGAGTCTTGAACTCCCCCCACCCTACCCTCCCCCGCAAGGGGGGAGGGGATTCGAGTTTCATGCCCCCTCCCCCTCGACGGGGGAAGGTTGGGGTGGGGGTGAAGCGAGCACGCAAAACGTCAGTCGAACTTCGTCGGCCGGCCTTCGATCGGATAGGCCGGGTCGTTGTAGCCGGGGGTCGAGGGATGGCCGGTCGCGACCATGCCGTCGATCAGCGCCTCGTCCTCCTTCGAGAACTTGAAGGAGAGCGCGCCGACATAGTCCTCCCACTGGTCCATGGTGCGGGGGCCGGCGATCGGCGAGGTGACCAGCGGGTTCGCCAGAACCCAGGCGGTCGCGAACTGGCCGGGCGTGACGCCGCGCTTCTTCGCGTGCGCGACGACCTCCTGCGCCATCTCCAGGCTCTCCTTCCGCCACTCGGTCTGCATCATGCGGCGGTCCTGACGCGAGGCGCGCGAGCCTTCGAGCGGATCGGCGTCGGGCTTGTACTTGCCGGTGAGCACGCCGCGGGCGAGCGGGCTGTAGGGCACGACGCCGAGCCCGTAGAACCTGCAGGCCGGCAGGTGCTCGACCTCGGGCATGCGGTTGAAGGCGTTGTAGTAGGGCTGGCTAGCCGCCGGCCGCGGAATGCCGAGCTCGTCGCAGAGGTTCGCGACCTCGGCGACGCGCCAGGAGCGGAAGTTCGACAGCGCGAAGTAACGGATCTTGCCCTGGCGCATCAGATCGCCCATCGCCATGACGCTCTCGGCGAGCGGCACGGTCAGGTCTTCCTTGTGCATGTAGTAGACGTCGATGTAGTCGGTGCCGAGCCGCTTCAGGCTCGCCTCGCAGGCCTGCATCACGTAGCGGCGCGAGAGGCCCTTGTCGTTCGGGCTCTGGCCCATCGGGTTGCAGAGCTTGGTCGCGAGGATCCAGTAGCTGCGGTCCTTGGCGATCGCACGCCAGACCACCTCCTCCGACTTGCCCTCGTTGTAGACGTCGGCGGTGTCGAGGAAGTTGAAGCCCTGGTCGCGGGCGCGGCCGATGATGGCGCGCGAATCGGCCTCGCTGGTGGGGCCGCCGAACATCATCGTGCCGAGGCAGAGCGGCGCGACCTTGAGGCCGCTCTGGCCGAGCGAACGGTATTCCATGGGGAGTCTCCGGGGAGAAAGCGTGTCCTGTCGCGCCATTCTCGCCGATGCCGGCGGCGGAGGCAAAGGCTCCTAAGCGGCGCTTGCGTTCGCGTAGGGATGCAGGCAAACCGCCGTCATCGCTCCTCCGGCGGTCGCGTGTGGCGGAACTGAAAGAGCAGGGCCAGGTCGTAGGCGGTCTTGATCGCGCCCGAGAGCACCAGGGGCAGCGCCTGGAAGCCGGCGGCGAACAGCGCGCCGCCGATCGAGGGGCTGAGCGCGGCGGCGATCGAGCGCGGCACCACGGTGAAGCTCGCCGCCGCCGGCCGCTCGGCCTCGGTCACCACCGCCATCACGTAGGAGGTGCGGGTCGGCACGTCCATCTGCGAGAGCGCGGCGCGCAGCAGCAGCAGCGCCAGCACCACGGTCAGCGACGGCGCGAAGGCCGCGGCGATCAGGCAGAGATTGGCCGGGATGTGCGTGAACACCATCGTGTTGACGAGGCCGATATGACGCGCGAGCCAGGCCGCGACCGGGAAGGAGAAGGCGGCGAGCACGCCCGACCAGAAGAAGAAGAGCCCGGCGGCGGCCAGAGACAGGTCGAACTTCTCGAACAGCCACAGCGCCAGCAGCGACTGCACGACGAAACCCGAGCCGAAGGAGTCGATGCTGAACAGCATCGCCAGCCGGACGACGATGCCCTTCGACGGCCCGAGTGCCGCACTGGGCCGCTTCTCTTCCGCCGCCCGCGCCGGGATCAGCCGGTAGAGCAGCGCAGCGGCGACGCCGAGCGCGGCATAGAGGACGAACATCAGGCGGATCGCCTGGAGCTGGTCGAGGCCCGCCGGCGCCAGCAGGTCCGGCATGCCCGCCGCCAGCGCACCGACCGCACCGGCGAGCGCGCCCACCAGGCTGTAGCGGGCGAACATCGCCGTCCGCGCGCGATCGGCCGAGGCCGATGTGAGCACCGTCTGCTCCAGCGGCGCGAAGATGCTGACGCTGCCGGACGAAGGATTGATCGTGCCGACGAAGGCGATCGCCAGCAGCAGAGCGAAGTCGTGGACGACGGCGAAGGCGACGCCGCTCGCGACCATGAGGCCGGCAGCGGCGGTCAGGAGGCGGCGATGATCGTGGCGGCCACCGATCATGCCGATGCCCAAGGTCAGCAGCGACGAGCCCAGCAGCGCCGCCGTCGCCATGATGCCGATCTGGACCGGCGACAGGCCGAGCAAGGTCAGGTGCACCGGCAGCAGCACGGCGACGAAGCCGTCACCGAAATCGCGGACGGCGCGCGCGGCGAAAAGGGCGGTGACGGGAGAAGGTCGATCCATGGCTGGCGCACCTCGCGAAGCGGGTTGCGCAGAGCTTGGACGAGAGCGTCTGACGGGGAGCCTGCGATCCCCGGCGATTCCTTACGCCGCTTCCGGCGCGGCCGCAAGCGGTGGGCAGGCATGGCGGATCGCTCTAGAGTGTCCGGATGCCCCAGCACCTCGCCGCCCTCGCGCTCCTCGTCCGCGACTACGACGAGGCCATCGCCTACTACGTCGGCACGCTCGGCTTCACGCTCGTCGAGGACACCGACATGGGCAAGGGCAAGCGCTTCGTTCGCGTGACGCCGCCGGGATCGAGCGGCTGCGCGCTCCTCCTGGCCAAGGCCGCGAACCCGAACCAGGACGCGCGCGTCGGCGACCAGACCGGCGGGCGCGTCTTCCTGTTCCTACACACCGACGACTTCGCCCGCGACCACGCGGCCTACAAGGCGAAGGGCGTCAGGTTCATCGAGGAGCCGCGCCACGAGGCCTATGGCGACGTCGTGGTGTTCGAGGACCTCTACGGCAACCGCTGGGACCTGGTGCAGCCGAGGAAGGCCTGATCGCCCGCGGCCCTGGATTGCAACCGTCTGTAATCGCGTTTGGCCGGCACGGCGGCGCGACACCTGCGGCGAGGCTCGCAATCACGCGGTGATCGGGCGTCGACGGCGCGCGCAGGTCCGCCGTCGGCCGCCGCAAGCCGTTACAGTTCACACCGTTTTTTGCAACTTGATCGGCGTGTCCTGGGGACCCCAGGAAGTAGGTTGCGGCGCAGACAACCGACCCGGGCCCGCTCCTCACATGACGTCCGCATCGACTCCGCGCTCCGGCAAGCCGCGCGGGCGGCCCCCTCTCGGCCGCGACCGCATCATCAACGCCGCCTACGATCTCTTTCTCAAGCATGGCGTCCGCGCCACCGGCATCGACGCGATCATCGTCGCCGCCGACATCGCGCGCATGACCTTCTATCGGAACTTCGCCTCCAAGGACGAGCTCGTGCGGATCGTCCTCCAGGAGCACGAGCGGCGGTGGACGGAAGAGTGGCTGAAGAAGGAAACGCTTCGCCGCTTCACGTCGCCGAAGGACCGCCTTCTCGGCATGTTCGACCTCTTCCACGAGTGGTTCCAGCGGCGCCGGTTCGAGGGGTGCCTCTTCATCCGCACGCTGATCGAGTCCCCGCCGGCGAGCACGACGCATCGGGCGGCTGCACGCCACCTGGCCAATGTCCGCGACTTCATCGAAGGGCTGGCGAAAGACGCCGGCATCAAGGATGCCCCCGACTTCGCCGGCGCATGGCAGGTCCTGCTCGAAGGCGCCATCGTCGCAGCTCTGGCCGGATCCCGCGCGGCGGCCCGCCTCGCGAAGCCGGCAGCCGCAGCCCTGCTCGCCTCCACCAGCCGACGGACCGCGCGCGCTTCCTGACCCGGGAACGTCCACAGGTACGTTAGGCCGCGGCCGTCGCCGGCAGGCAACGATATCGGCTGTCTAAATGTTATGGAGGGAGACTCCTCAGTCTCAAAAGTATAGAAAGCTCGGGGAGGACGGGGCGGACAGCTGAGGCGGAGGATGGCGTGGCCACGATCCTTGTCGTCGAGGACGACCGGCCCCTGCGCACGGTCATCGAGATTGCCCTCGGGAAGGCGGGACACCGGGTGATCTCGGCGCCCAACGGGCTCGAGGCCGCCGCCCTGCTGGGGCCGAAGGGCCGGCTCGACCTCGTCATCACCGACGTCTTCATGCCCGAGATGGACGGCTTCGAGGTGATGAAGGCCATCCGCAAGCACGATCCGGCCGTACGAATCCTGGTGATCTCCGGCGGCGGCCGGCCTCCCTATCCCGACTTCCTGCAGCTGGCCACCCAGCTCGGCGCCGACCAGGTGCTGGCCAAGCCGTTCACGCCCGAGCGCCTGCTGGCGACCGTCGATACGGTGCTGGCGCAGCCGGCGTCGCCGGCTTCGAATGGAAAGTCCGGCGCCGGCACCACGGTCCTGGTCGTCGAGGACGACGAGATGATGCGGTCCACCATCCGGAGCATCCTCGAAGAGGACGGCTACGCCGTCCTCGAAGCGGAGGACGGGCTCGAGGCCATGAAGATCCTGAGGAACCCGCCGCCGGGGCGGAGCGTGCCGGTGATGGTCACCGACATCCTGATGCCCAGGGTCGACGGCATGTCGCTCATCAGCAACGTCCAGCAGCTCGACCGCTCGATCAGGATCCTCGCGATCTCGGGCGGCAGCCGGGCGATCTTCTCGAACATCCTCGGCGCCGCCATCACCTATGGCGCGCACGACTCCCTGAAGAAGCCCTTCACCGCGCAGCAGCTGCGCGAGAAGGTCGCGCGGCTGCTCCGGCCCTAGGCAAGCAGCGCGCGGCCGATGGCGCCCACGTCGCGGCAGCCCGCGAACCCCATCGTCTTGTCGAGCTCGGCGCGCAGCATCGTCAGCGCATGCGACGCCCCCGCCTCGCCCGCCGCGGCGATGCCGTAGAGCGCCGCGCGACCGACCAGCACCGCCTTGGCGCCCGAGGCCAGCGCCTTGGCGACGTCGCTGCCGCGGCGGACACCGCTGTCGAGAAGCACGGTCCCCTTGCCGCCGACCGCGTCGGCGATCGCGGGCAGCGCGTCGATCGAGGCCACCGCCGAGTCGAAGTTGCGCCCGCCGTGGTTGGAGACGACCACGCCGTCGGCCCCGGCCTCGATCGCCTTCCTGGCGTCGTCGGGATGCAGGACACCCTTCACCAGCAGCGGGCGCGGCCACATTTTCCGGAGCATCCGGATGTCGTCCCATGTCGTCCGCCGGCAGATGCCGGTCGCGTCGTCCGGAGGATTCCGGAAGATCGCCTCGCGATAGCCTTCCGGATGATTGACCGCCGCCGGCAGGCCCGAGGTCAGCACGTAGCGGGCGAGCGTGCCGAACAGCCAGCCCGGATGCATCGCCACGTCGAGGCCGGCGCGGAGCGACGGGCGGATCGGCATCGCGAAGCCGTTGCGGCTGTTGAATTCGCGGTTCGGCGTCGTCGCGGTGTCGACCGTGACCAGCAGCGCCTCGAAGCCCAGCGCCTTCACGCGGTCGAGCAGCGCATATGAATGCGGGCGGTGGTTCCAGAGATAGAGCTGGAACCATTGCGTGCCGCCGACCTCGGCGATCTTCTCGATCGCGGTCATCGATTCCGTCGGCAGCGTGTAGGGGATGCCGGCCGCCTTGGCGGCGCGCGCCAGCGCCAGCTCGCCCTCGTGCCAGAGGAGACCGGCCGGGCTCATCGGCGCGATCGCCATCGGCATCGTATGCGTCTTGCCGAACAGCGTCGTCTCCGTCGTCCGCGCCGAGACATCCTCGAGCACGCGCGGCAGGATGCGGATGCGGTCGAAGGCGGCGCGGTTCTCGCGCAAGGAGACCTCGCCTTCGGTGCCGCGATCGACATACTCGAAGATGCCGCGCGGCAGGCGCCGCTTCGCCGCCAGGCGCAGGTCGTCGATGTTGAAGCAGCGGTCCAGCGCGGCCATCAGGGACGGCGTTCGGTCAGGTTCAGGTTGATGTGATAGATGCGGCCCTTGAACAGCGGCATGATCTCGGCGAGCGCGGCGCGGGACTCGGCGCGCTTCGGCGTCGCCAGCGCGGCGGCCGCATCCTCGGCCGTGTCGAACTGCAGCTCGAAGATCTGGTAGACCGGCGGGCCGTCGTCCTCGACCGACTTGGTGCGCAGCACCCGCATCGCTCGGATCTTCGGGAAGCTCGAGATGATCGGCATCACCTTGTCCCTGATGTAGGCATCGAACCTGGGCTGGTCGGCCTCGGCCACGGTGCCTTCGAAGATGGCGCAGCGCACGTGCATGGATATCGTTCCCCGGTGCGTGAAATCGGCTTGCGCGGCGATCATCCCTGAAACGACACTCGTTGCCAACGCGACCCCGCCCTCTTACGGAACCGATCCATGACCAATCGTCTCAAGGAACGCCTCAAGGCCGGCAAGAAGAGCTTCGGCGTCTGGACGCTGGGGCTTTCGACCGTGATCACCGAGACGCTGGCCGCCTCCGGCTACGATTTCCTGTTCCTCGACCAGGAACACGGTCCGCAGGGCCTGATGGAGACGATCCCGCACCTGCAGACCCTGGCGGCCTACAACTGCCCGCCGGTGATCCGCGTGCCGTGGAACGACGCCGTCTACCTGAAGCGCACGCTCGACTCCGGCGTCGAGTCCATCATGGTGCCGATGGTCGAGACCGCGGAGGAAGCGAAGGCCGCGGTCGCCGCCTGCCGCTACCCGCCGAAGGGCTATCGCGGCTTCGGCCCGCTCCGCCATCTCGGCACCGAGCCCGACATCGACGCCTATGGCCGGAACGCGCATGAGCGCCTGCTGCTGATCGTGCAGATCGAGTCCGAGAAGGCGATCCGGAACATCGACGCGATCGCGAGCGTGGAGGGCGTGGACGCCTGCTACATCGGGCCCAACGACCTCTCCGGTACGCTGGGATGCTTCCGGCAGTGGGATCACCCGGACCTGCAGAAGGCGATCGACACCGCCTTCGCCGGCATCCAGCGCGCCGGCAAGGCCGCCGGCATCGTCGCCTACGGCAAGCACACGGTCGCGAGCCTGTTCAGCCAGGGCTACACGATGATCGCCAACGGCACCGAGCTGACCCTCATGCGCGGCGCCGCCCAGGCCGAGATCGCGGCGATCCGAAAGGCGACCGGGAACTGATACGCCTCGTCGATGCACGCCCCTCGTACCCCCTCCCTTGCGTCGTACGCGGGGGAGGGTTGGGGTGGGGGCATTCACGTGGTCGACGACGTAGACTGCAACGATAGCGGAGCCAAGCCCCCACCCTGCCCTCCCCCGCCTACGGCGAGGGAGGGTTCCACGAGGAGACTCAAGCGATGGAAGTACGTCTCGACGGCCGCACGGCGCTGATCACCGGCGGCAGCAAGGGCCTGGGATTCGCGATGGCGAGCGAGTTCGCGGCGTCCGGGGCCGAGGTGGCGATCGTTGCCCGCCGCGACGACGTGCTGAAGGAGGCGGTCGCCGAGATCGGAAAGCGGGCGAAGACGCGCGTCCACCCGATCGCCGCCGACGTCGGCACCGCCGAGGGCTGCCAGAGGGCCTATGACGAGACGATGAAGGCCTTCGGCAAGGTCGACATCCTGGTCAACAACGCCGGCAAGTCGCAGACCGCCAAGTTCGTCGAGGTCACCGACGCGATCTGGCAGGACGATCTCGACCTCAAGCTGTTCGCGGCGATCCGGCTGGCCCGTCTCTGCCTGCCGCAGATGAGCCAGCGCAAATGGGGCCGCATCATCAACGTGCTCAATACCGGCGCCAAGACGCCCGGCGCCGGCTCGGCGCCGACGACGGTCAGCCGCGCCGCCGGCATGGCGCTGACCAAGGTGCTGGCCGGCGAGGGCGCACCGAACAACGTGCTGGCCAACGCCCTGCTGGTGGGCCTGATCGAGAGCGACCAGCACGCCCGCCGGCACAAGAGCCAGGGCGCCAACGTCTCCTATGACGACTTCCTCAAGGGGATGGGCGCCAAGCTGCCGCTGGGCCGCATCGGCACCGCGCAGGAGTTCGCCAACATCGCCTGCCTGCTGGCCTCCGACGCCGGCGGCTACATCAACGGCACCGCGATCAACGTCGACGGCGGCGCCTCGCCGGTGGTGTGACCGGTTGGTCTCCCATGCCCCTCTTGTCCCCTCTCCCGCGTCGTACGCGGGGGAGGGTTAGGGTGGGGGCCCGAGCGAAGCGAGGGTAGAGGAAGAGCGAGACTGGGTTTGCGGCCACCGCTCCGCATGCGCGGAGCGGCCCCCACCCCGCCCCTCCCCCGTCGCTTCGCGCCGGGAGAGGGGGTAGCAAGCGGCGGAGCGCTGCCGTCCTACTCGACGCTGACGCCGAAGGCCTTCCGCATGTTGTTGAGGCCGTCCTGCTGGGCGGTCCAGAAGCGGCCGCCGATCATGCCGCCGTCGATGACGATGTCATGCGCGGTGATGAAGCTGGATTCGTCGGCGGCCAGGAACACCGCGGCGCCGGCGATGTCCTCGGCCACGCCCGCGCGCGGGATCGGCTGCGCCTTGGCGAGGACCTGCCTGGCGATCTCGGCGGTCTTCTCGGGATCGGCGGCGCCAAGCGCCTTGCCGAAGATGCCGGTCGCGATCGCGCCGGGCGAGATCGAGTTGACCCGCACGTTGGACTCGGCGAGCTCCATAGCCACCACCTTGGTCAGGTGCACGACGCCGGCCTTGGCCATCGAATAGACCATCGACGAGGAGAATCCGGCGCGAAGCGCCGCGATGCTGCCGACGTTGATGATCGAGCCGGAGCGCTGCTTCCGGAAGATCGGCGCCGTCAGCTTCATGCCGAGCATGACCGAGCGGCAGTTGAGCGCCACGCAGGCATCGAAGCCGTCCACCGGGATCGTCTCGATCGAACCCACGGGGCCCGGCCCGCCGGCGTTGTTGACGATGCAGTCGAGCCGGCCGAAGGCCGAGAGCGCGTCTGATATCAGCGCCTTCATCTGCGCTTCGTCGGTGACGTCGGTCTGCTTGAAGCGGGCCTTGGCCCCGAGCTTCTTCGCGACATCCTCGCCCTCGGCCTTGCGCCGCCCGGCGATCACCACCTTCGATCCCGCTTCCACGAACTTCTCGGCGATGGCGACGCCGATGCCGCTGGTGGCGCCGGTGACGATCGCGACCTTGCCGTCGAGACTGAACATGAGCTCTCCCCTAGTCCTTCATTTCCTGGGCGTGGAAGAAGGGCTCGACCTTGCCCTTCAGCGTGATCGTCAGCGGGTTGCCCTTGCGGTCGAGCGACTTGCCGGCCGCGACCTTGATCCAGCCCTCGCTGACGCAATACTCCTCGACGTTGGTCTTCTCCTTGCCGTTGAACAGGATCCCGACCCCGCGGGTCAGCAGAGGCTCGTCGTAGTGCGGGCTCTTGGGATTGGTGGAGAGACGGTCGGGAAGCGTGTCGGTCATGGGTGCTCTCGAGGCTGGCGTTGCTGCCCCGGTGATACAAGCCGGCGGCCTTCCTGCCAAGCGGCCCCCCTGCCAATGGGCTAGTATCGCCACCCCGCCCCGGAGATGCCCCGAACGATGCCACCGACTTCGATCCATCAGATGGACGCGCTTCAGCTTGCCGAAGCGATCCGAGCCAAGAAGGTCTCCTCGGTCGAGGTGATGACCGCGACCCTGGACCGCATCGAGCGGCTCAATCCCAAGGTCAATGCGATCGTCTCGCTGCAAGATCGCGGCGGGCTCCTCGCCGAGGCGGCGGAGAAGGACGCGATGCTGGCCAGGGGCCAGGTCATGGGTCCGATGCACGGCCTGCCGCAGGCGGTGAAGGACCTCGACAATGTGCGCGGGATCCCCACCACCAAGGGCTCGCCGCTGCTGAAGGACTTCGTGCCGCCGGCCGATTCCATCCAGGTCGAGCGGATGCGGAAGGCCGGTGCGATCTTCATCGGCAAGACCAACGTGCCGCAGTTCGGTCTCGGATCGCACACGACCAACCCGGTGTTCGGGCCGTCGCGCAATCCCTACGATCTCTCGCGGACGCCCGGAGGATCCAGCGGCGGCGCCGCGGCGGCATTGGCGATGCGCCTTCTTTCAGTCGCCGACGGCAGCGACTACGGCGGCTCGCTCCGCAACCCGGCGGGCTGGAACAACGTGTTCGGCTTCCGCCCGTCCACGGGCCGCATCCCCTCCGACGAGACCGACCTCTACCTGCCGACGATGGGCACCGCCGGGCCGATGGCGCGGAACGTGCCGGACCTGGCGATGCTGCTCGCGGTGCAGTCCGGCTATGACGCGCGCGCGCCCCTGTCGGTGGCCTCCGATCCCGCCGTCTTCGCCGGGTCGCTCGCCCGCGACGTCAAGGGCACGCGGATCGCCTGGCTCGGCGACATGAACGGCTACCTGCCGTTCGAGCCCGGCGTGCTCGACGTCTGCCGGAAGGCGCTCAAGACCTTCGAGGAGATCGGCTGCGTCATCGAGGAAGCGATCCCCGACATGAATTTCGACGAGGCTTGGCGCGCCTGGCTCAAGCTCCGCGCCTGGCAGTCGGGCGGCGGTGGCAAGGTCTTCTACGACGATCCGGCCAAGCGCGCGCACCTGAACAAGCAGATGCTGTTCGAGGTCGAGAGCGGTCTCAAGCTCACGGCCTTCGACATCACCGCCGCCGGCCAGGTGCGGAGCGCCTGGTACAAGTCGCTGCTGCGCTTCTTCAGGAAATACGACTTCTTCCTGCTGCCGACCGCGCAGGTGTTCCCGTTCCCGGTCGAGACCGTGTGGCCGACCGAGATCGCCGGCAAGGCGATGACGACCTATCACGAGTGGATGAAGGTCGTGCTGCCGGCGACGATGTGGGGAGGGCCCGCGCTCGCGGTGCCGGCCGGCTTCGGCGCCAACGGCCTGCCGATGGGCCTGCAGATCGTCGGCCCCAACCAGGCCGAGCTCGCCTGCCTTCAGCTGGCGCATGCCTACGACCAGGCGAGCCGGTGGGTGACCCGATGGCCGCCGGATCCGGCGAGCGAATAACGCCTCGTGCCCCCTCCCTCGCGCGAAGCGCGGGGGAGGGTCCTACGAAAGCGCTCAGCTCCACAGCGTCTTCGTCGCCCGCCGTGCGCCCTCGGCCATCGATTCCAGCTTCATCCAGACGATGTCGGGATCGACCGTGTTCCAGTCGGCGACGGTGGCGAAGCCGCAGTCGGTCGAGGCGATGACGCGGTCGCGGCCCACGACCTCGGCGAAGCGGCAGAGGCGTTCGGCGACGAGGTCGGGGTGCTCGACGAAATTGGTCGAGCTGTCGATCACGCCGGGCAGCAGCACGCGGCCTTCCGGCAGCCTGATTCGCTTGAAGACGCTCCACTCGTGCTCGTGGCGCGGGTTGGCGGCTTCGAACGAGATCGCGCCGGCGTTGATCTTCAGCACGGTCGGCAGGATGCGCTCGAGCGCGATGTCGTGGATGTGGGGACCCTCGTAGTTGCCCCAGCAGACATGGAGCCGCACGCGGGCCAAGGGGATGCCGTCGAGCGCCGCGTTCAGCGCCGCGACGTGGCCTTCGAGGCGCTTCAGGAACTCGTCCTCGGAGAGCTCGGTGTACATCGTGTGCTTGCCCACGGCGAGGTCGGGGCTGTCGATCTGCAGGTCGAGGCCGGCCTCGACGATGCGTCGGTATTCGTGCCGCATCGCCTCGGCCAGAGCCTGCCGATAGGCGTCGTCGTCGGCATAGAAGCGGTTCGGCTGGAACAGCGAGATCACGCCCGGCGCCGCCGCGTTCATGAAGCCCCGCGCGTAGCCCTGCGCCTTCAACGCGGCGGAGAAGCGGCGGAGGTCGTCCTCCAGCGGCTCGGTGGTACGGACCTGGATCGCCCCCGTGCAGCAGGGCCGCGCCAGCTGCGGGGTGCCGCCGGAATCGGCGAGGCGCTTCATGTAGCGCGGCACGGTCAGGAGATCCGACGGCACGCGGCGCGGGCTGTCGCCGGAGAAGCCGGTCAGGCGTTCGCAGACATAGGTGGCGTAGCTGATCTTGCTCATCTCGCCGTCGGACGGGATGTCGATGCCCGCTTTCTTCTGGCGGGCCACCACATCGCTCACGCCGGCCGCGACGGCCGCCTCGAACGTGGCGGGGTCGACGGCCTCGCCCATCGCGCGCTTCAGCAGCAGCGACGTCACGTCCGCCGGCCTCGGCAGGCTGCCGACATGGGTGGTCAGGATGCGGTCCGCCATCTTCGTCTCCCCTTCAGAGGAGGCGATGCTAGACGATGGCGGGGGTCAAGCTCAGCGGATTCAGCCGTCGGAGGAATCGCCGGCGCGGCGACGGACCTCGGCGATCATGCGCCGGAGGCCGTGCACCTGGTCCAGCAGGTGCAGGATGATCGGCACCGCCTCGTCGTTGACGCCGAGGCTCCGCTGAAGATCGCAGATGAGGCGGGCGCGAGCTAGGTCGACGTCGGAGAAATGGTCGGCCGCCAGGGGCGCGAGCCACCCTTCTTCGAGCCAGGCTTCCAGCGCCTCGCCCTCGATCTCGGCATGCATCAGGAATTCGTGGCGCTGCATGGTCATCCTCCCGCCTTTTCCTGACGCATGAAGGCCTCGAGCGCCGGATCAGGCGTCTCCGGCAGCGCGATGTTGAGCGTCACGTACTCGTCGCCATGCGCGCCGCCGGCCCTGGGAGCGCCTTTGCCCTTGAGGCGGAGCTTCTTGCCGGAGCTGGTCCAGGGCGGCACCGTCATCGCGACGTTGCCGCTCGGCGTCGGCACCTCGACCTTGCCGCCGAGCACGGCGACCTTCAGCGGCAGCGCGACCTCGACATGGACGTCGTCGCCGCGACGCACGAAGGTCGGATGCGGGCGGACCGCGATCTCCAGCAACGCGTCGCCGGCCTCGCCGCCATTGGCGCCGGGCGCGCCCTTGCCGCGCAGCCTGAGGACCGTGCCGTCGCCGGTGCCGGGCGGGATCGTCACGTCGAGCTGGCCGCCGGTCGGCATCGTCAGCGTGCGCTTGGCGCCGTTGAACGCATCGAGGAACTCGAGCTCGAGCCGATAGCGCATGTCCTGCCCGCGCCTCGGCCGGTTGCCGCGCCCGCCGCCGCGCCCGAACAGGTCGGCGAAGAAATCCTCGGCGCCGCCCAGATCGGCGAAGCCTTCGTCGCTGGCGTAGGCATGGCCCTGCCCGCCCGCATCGGCGAAGTCGCGATAGAAGCGCCGCTCGGGCGGGCGCTCGGCGCCGGTCGCGTCGATCTCGCCCTTGTCGAAGCGGGCACGCTTCGCCGCATCGCCGACGATGTCGTAGGCGGCCGAGAGGTCCTTGAACTTGGCCTCGGCTTCCTTGTCGCCGGGGTTGAGGTCCGGGTGAAGCTTCTTCGCCAGCCGGCGATAGGCCTTCTGCACCTCGTCCTGCGAGGCGTCCTTCTTCACGCCGAGTGTCTGATACGGGTCCTTCGCCACGACCTGCTCCTGGGGAACCACCTCCCGCACATATAGGAAGGTCGGGCGCGCAGAACAGCGGGTAGCAACTTGAGCGCGCACATTTTTTTGAACTGCCCGGCGCCGCCGGCCGTGGCGGAGCGCCCGACCCGTCGCTATCCTCGCGCCCAAGGTGGAGGACGCTTCAGGTGCCTAAGATTCTGGTGGTCGACGACAACCCCATGATGCGGACGGTGATGCGTGCGGCGCTCGACCGTGCCGGCCACAAGGTGACGCTGGCGGACAGCGGAGAGAAGGCGCTGAAGGCGGTCGAGGGCGGCGAGGCGTTCGACCTGGTGGTCACCGACATCCACATGCCGAAGATGACCGGCGCCGAGCTCACCCGCGCTCTCCGCAAGTCCCTTCCCGACCTCAAGGTGCTGCTGATCTCCGGCGACGCCGACGCGATCAATCCGAAGGAGTTCGGGCAGGCAGTCTTCGCACTGGAGAAGCCTTTCACGGCCGACAAGCTCGCCTCGAAGGTCGCCGAGATTCTCGGCTAGAGTCCGCCGGACTCGAATCGGAGGGTTTGGTGGCGAAGCTCAGGGTGGCGATCGTCGGTCTCGGCGGCGTGGGCGCCGTGCATCTGGAAGCCTATCGCGACAGCGACGCGGTCGAGGTGGTGGCCGCGGCCGAGATCGACGCGGCGCGCCTGAAGGCGGCCCAGTCACGCCATGGCTTCAATGCCTACACCGACTACAAGGAGATGCTGACCGGCGAGTCCATCGACCTCGTGGTGGTGGCGACGCCGGTCTCGACCCACGAAGCGGTCACGATCGCCGCCGCCAAGGCCGGCCATCACGTACTCTGCGAGAAGCCGCTCGCGATCGAGGCGGCGGCGGCCAGGCGGATGATCGCCGCGTGCAAGGCCGCCGGCTCGACGCTGTTCTACGGCGCCACCTATCGCCAGCTGCCGGCCCTGCGCACTGCGCGCGAGCTCGTCCAGTCGGGCGCCATCGGCGAGGTGCGGCTGATGCGCGAGCAGGAAGTCGGCGGCACGGGGCCCGAGGGCCGGCAGATCATGGGCTTCGCGCATTATCCGCCGGGCGGCCCCGGCGGCTCGGGCTTCGGTCTGGTCGACCACGGCATCCACCTGATCGACGCCTTCGGCTGGCTCACCGGCAGCACGGTCGAGACCGTCTTCGGGCGCGGCAACATCTCCGGCGCCGAGGCGGCCCCCGAATACCTGCTCATGAACTTCCGCAGCGGCGCGCTCGGCCACCTGCTCTACGAGGACTCGACCTTCCCCACATCGCTGCCGGGCGAAGGCATCTTCAGCTGGGGGGCCGGATGGGACATCAAGGGCTACGTGCCGCCCGGCCTCTGGCAGAACGCGCCCGGCTGCATCCACATCCACGGCTCGAAGGGCGCGCTCCGCATCTTCCATTACGCGCAGGCGCTGTTCCTGACCGACAAGGACGGCACGCGTCAGATCGAGCTGCAGGGCCGCCCGGCGCCGGGGCACTTCGCCGCCCAGGTCGAGAGCTGTGCGGCGAGCATCCTCGACGGTGCGCCCGTCGAGGTGCCGGGCGAAGTCGGCCTCGCCGCGCTCGAGGTGCTGGAAGCCTGCTACCGGAGCTTCGAGGAGAAGCGGATGGTGACGGTCGACCGGTCGTAAGCGTCAGGCCTCACTTAAGCGAAGGCTACTCGAATACGTCAGCGACAACGCCATCATCAGCCGGTGCTAGAATGAGGCGTGCACACATTCATCGACGAAAGTGGATCCTTTGCAATACCTGCGGGACGGCCGAAACCGGCTGTCTCTTGCATCGGCGCACTTTCTGTCAGCTCTACGCGGATTGATGCGGTTTACGCTGACTTCGCGACTCTGAGTGCCGGCTGGCCGAACGAAAAAGGTGAAATAAAGGGTCGGTTACTCGGAGAGCCCGAGATTGCTGCCACACTCAGGCTGCTCTCAGATCACCATGCACTATTCACCTGCGTAGCGTTCGACCTTGGCCTTCATCGCCACGCGGAACTACTTGACCATCTAGAGGCTCAAGCACAACGCCTTGAAGCAAACCTAACTGACCGTCATCAATCATCGATGATCGCAGAAGTAAGACGCGCTCAAGCGACTCTTCGAGGACTCAGCGCTCCCGACTATTGCCAAATGGTCGCTCGCACTGAGTTGCTTGATCTCGTACTTCGAACAGTGCCTCTCTACAAATGCCAACGAGAAGGTGCGGACCTAGGCGACTTCGCCTGGACCTTCGATGCAAAAGATAAAAATGTCTCGCGAATGGAAGGGCTGTGGGACCTACTTATCCTAGGATATTTGGAGTCGCGCTCACTCGCCGATCCTTGGATTGCGCTTATTGAAGGCGATTGGACAGATTTTAATGCCCGCTATTCTCAAACCCTACCTGCGCCTCCTGAGCATCTGAGAGCCCACACGTCGGCCGCTCCGGACGAGCCGTTTCACACTGTCGACATCAGGGCCGTTCTCGCTAACCGGCGTCTCGGCAACTCATCAGTAGATAAAGGGTTGCAGCTAGTTGACTGCGCAACCAGTGCGGTGCGTCGCGGAATGCAAGGCAATCTTCGTCCGGAAGGTTGGCGCGACCTCGGGCGATTGACAATTCAACCTCTTAATAGACGTAGCGAAGTGATCAAAATGGCCCGGATTGGTCCAGACCGGAGCTGGACGCCTAGCCCACCGTATTTCTCAATGCTCTCAGAGCTGAAACGAACGTCGCTACCTCTGCTTCTCCCGTAAAAATCCTCATCTTTTCAGTCCACACAGCAGAAGGGCGCACTTCTATAGCTTGTCGAGCGGCCAGATCGGGCGGCGCACCTTCTTGTAAGGGAACTGTGCAAAGTTGCGGGACACGATGCCGCCGGAGTCGATGTAGATCAGCTTCCGCGCCATCGGCTCGAAATCGGCGCGGAAATGGTTGGACGCCTTGCAGAGAAGGACGTTCACCTTCTCCGGCTCGATGCCGAACATGCGGAACTGCTCGCGGTCGTCGATCTGGCTCTTGATCGAGGAGACGATGACCCGCACATGCCCCAGGTCGAGCAGGAAGCTCGGACCGATGGTGCCGACGGTGCCGGTCGCGTACTTGCCCTTCCGCGTATAGACGCCGTCGGCGATCGCCAGGACCTTGCCCGTGACCTTCAGCGGCGTGCCGCCGAAGCGCGGATCGGTCTTGCCGCCGAGATTCAACGTCACCGTCGCGCCGATGCCGGCATCGATGCCGATCTTCGCCGACTCGGGATCGGCGATATGGCCGACCACCGCGTCCTCGACCTTCGATTCCAGCAGCGCCTTCAGGAAGCTGGTGCCGTCGCCATGCGCCCCGCCGCCGGGATTGTCGGTGTAGTCGCCGATCAGCAGCGGGCCGGGGCCGGATCGAGGCTCCAGCGCCACGCGGATGCCCTCCTCGATCGGCAGGAAGTCGATCGTGTAGACGCCGCGCTGGTCCCAGGCGAGCTTGATCAGGTCGTCGGCGAGCGCCTGGTAGCGCGGATCAGAGCCGTCGCCGTTGACCAGCACGGTCGGGCCCGTGAACGGCGTGTCCGCCCAGCCGAAGCCGGCATTGACGCCGATGTCGAGCACGCCGGGCACCTCCGCCTCGGCCGCCGCCACCTTCTTCATCATGTCGCGCATCGGACCCCAATGCGTGACGGTCCGGCCCTCGTCGATGCCGAACATGACGGGACCCTGGGCGCGGTGCACCTTCGGCCGGATCTCGCCCTTCATCGCGCGTTCGAGCAGGCGACCGGCGCGCTCGCAAGTCTCGTACATGTCGATATGCGGCGTGGTGCGGTAGGTCGTGATGACGTCGGCGTGCCGCGCCATCTCCTCGCTGCAGTTGGCGTGCACGTCGAGGCTCATCGCGATCGGAACATCGGGCCCGACGATCTTCCGGATGCGGGCCAGCAGCTCGCCCTCGGCGTCGTCGAAGTCCTCGACCACCATGGCGCCGTGCATCGGCAGCAGGATGCCGTCGAAGGGCATGCTCTTCTTCAGAGCATCGAGGATGATCCCGGAGAAATGCTCGAAGGCATGCGTGGTCACCGGACCGCCGGGCTGGGCGAACGAGGCCACGGGATGGACCACGGTCCAGCCGAACTCGTCGGCGAGGTCGAAGACCGCGCCCCACTCGCCCCTGGTGCCGCGCATCGCCTTCTCGACCTCGGCGTCGCGGAGATAGAGCGTCTTCTGGAAGTCGCCGAGCGTCGTCGGCGTGATGCAGAAGCTGTGCGTCTCGTGCTGGACCGAGGCGGCGAAGACCTTGCGCATGGCGGGACCTTGAGGCGGAAGCTAGCAGCTCCCTAGCCCGCAGGCATCGCGCCGGCAACCGAAGCCGGCATCCGGCGCAACGGCTCCGTCGATGCGCTATGCTGAGGAACCTGGTGGAGATTCAGCGCATGGCGACGTTCGTCTACGGCATGAACCTGTCCCTGGACGGCTATGTCGACCACGAGAGATTTGCGCCGGGCCCAGCACTCTTCCGGCACTGGATCGAGCACGTCCGCGGCCTGACCGGCAGCGTCTACGGCCGCCGCATATACGAGCTCATGGCGTACTGGGACGAGGACCGGCCGGAGTGGAGCCCGGAGCACCGCGAGTTCGCGGTCGCCTGGCGGAAGCTGCCGAAATGGGTCGTGTCGCGCACGCTGACGTCGGTCGGTCCAAACGCGACGCTCGTTTCGGGCGACGCCGAGGCCGCGATACGGGATCTGAAGTCCCGGCTGGACGGCGAGGTGTCGGTTTCAGGACCGGTCCTGGCGCGACACCTGATCGATCTCGGCCTCATCGACGAGTACCGGCTCTACTATCACCCCGTCGTGCTCGGGCACGGCGCGCCCTTCTTCGCCGGCAAGGTTCCGCCGCTCCGCCTCGTCGCCCACGATCGGGTCGGCGAAGAGGTCATCAGATTGACCTACGTTCCGGCCTGAGGGCGACGGCTCGCCCGATCCGCGGGTTGGATCGGGCATCGAGACCGCGCTAACCTGCGCTCGATCACTCCATCCGAAGGTTACCCTCCATGGTCGACGCCGCGCGCCTTTCGAAGCATATCGGGCAGGTCTGGGACGACGAGATCGTGCCGACGCTGGTCGAGTACATCAAGATCCCGAACAAGTCGCCGTCCTTCGATCCGAAGTGGAAGGAGCACGGCTACATGGACCAGGCCGTGAAGATGTTCGAGGCGTGGGGGCGGAAGAAGATCGCCTCCATGCCGGGGGCGACGCTCGAGATCGTCCAGCTCGAAGGCCGCACGCCGGTGATCCTGATCGAGGTGCCGGGCGCCTCCAAAGACACGGTCCTGCTCTACGGCCATCTCGACAAGCAGCCGGAGATGGTCGGCTGGTTCGAGGGCTTCGGCCCGTGGATCCCGCTGATCAAGGGCGACAAGCTGTACGGCCGCGGCGGCGCCGATGACGGCTATGCGATGTTCGGCTCGCTCGAAGCCATCGCCGCGCTCCAGGACCAGAAGGTGCCGCATGCACGCTGCGTGATCCTGATCGAGGCCTGCGAGGAGTCGGGCAGCTACGACCTTCCCTTCTACGTCGATCACCTGGCCTCGCGGATCGGCGAACCGTCGCTGGTCGTCTGCCTCGACTCCGGCTGCGGCAACTACGACCAGCTTTGGCTCACGACCTCGCTGCGCGGCATGATCGCGGGCGAGCTCAAGGTGCAGGTGCTGGAGGAAGGCGTCCATTCGGGCGACGCATCCGGCATCGTGCCGTCGAGCTTCCGCATCATGAGGAAGCTGATCTCGCGCCTCGAGGACGAGGACACGGGCGCGATCAAGCCGGACGCGCTCTATGCTCAGGTGCCGCCGGAGCGCGTGGCGCAGGCGAAGGTCGCAGCATCCGCGCTCGGCGACCAGGTCTACGCCAAGTTCCCGTTCCCCGAGGGGATGAAGCCGATGAGCGACGACCTGACCGAGCTGGTGCTGAACCGCACCTGGCGGCCGGCGCTCTCGACCACCGGCATGGACGGCTTTCCGACGCCCCAGAACGCCGGCAACGTGCTGCGCCCTTATTCGACGGCGAAGCTGAGTCTGCGCCTGCCGCCGACGCTGGACGCGAAGGACGCGCAGAAGACGGTGCGCACGCTGCTGGAGAAGGATCCGCCCTACGGCGCCAAGGTCAGCTTCACCGGCGACAAGGCCGGCACCGGCTGGAACGCGCCGAAGCTGGCGCCGTGGCTGGAGAAGTCGCTGGCCAAGGGATCGACCGAGGCCTTCGGCAAGCCGCCGGCCTATATGGGAGAAGGCGGCAGCATCCCGTTCATGGCGATGCTGGGCGAGAAGTTCCCGAAGTCGCAGTTCGTCGTGACCGGCGTGCTCGGCCCGCACTCGAACGCGCATGGGCCCAACGAATTCCTCCACATCCCGACCGGCAAGAAGGTGACCCACGTGATCGCCCAGGTGCTGGCCGACCATCACGCGGCGGGTCCGCAATGATCCAGATCTTCGGCAACCCGGCGCCGGGCGAGAAGCGGCCGTTCAGCCGGGCGACCCGGGCCGGCGGGCTCGTCTTCGTCTCCGGCCACTCGGCGCCGCACGATCCGGCGAAGGGCATCCATCGCGGCGAGACCCCGCAGGAGCAGGTGCGCAATTCGCTCGCCTTCATCAGGAAAATTCTCGCCGATGCCGGCAGCGACTTCAGCCGCATCGTGCAGGTGACGATGCTGATCACCGACCGCAAGGACTACGACGCCTGCAATGAGGAGTACGTGAAGCACTTCCCGAACGGTCTGCCGTCGCGCCACACGGTGCTGTTCGGCGTGCCGACCGAGGCCAAGGTCGGCTTCGCCTGCATCGCGATCGCGAACGAGGGATCGATGCAGTCGATGCAGGGCGGCCCCGACGGGCCGCAGAGCTGACGACGCCGTCGCGTCATTTCCATTCGGCCGAAGAGCCCCCACCCTGCCCTCCCCCCACGTACAACGCGGGGGAGGGTTCTAATTCTGGCGTCTTCATCTCGTACCCCCTCCCTCGCGTCTTACGCGGGGGAGGGTTGGGGTGGGGGCCTTCCAGGTAGCTCCGCTACTCGATCCAGACGTTCCAGAGACGCGGGATGCGGTAGGGCGTGAAGCCCTTCAGGTTGGCGCGGGCACCCATCACCTTCGTCAGGTCGCCGAACTTCACCATCATCACCTGGTCGTAGATGCGTTCCTGCGCCTTGGCGAAGCTGGCCTTGCGCGCCTCCAGCGTCTCGCCCTGGAGGATCTCGGCGTAGAGCGCGTCGAAGGTCGGATCGGGCGCGTGGGTCCACTTGGTCGGGCCGTTCATGAAGGTGATCGCCGCGAGCGGGCCGACGGCGGGACCGGTGCCGAGACCGTTGAACGAGAGATGCCAGCCGCTGTCCGGCTTCGGATGACGGGCACCCATGGTCGGCAGGTCGACCGGATCGAGGCGGACCTTGAAGCCGATGTCCTTGAGCTGCTCGGCGACGACGACCGAGCCGTCGTAGATGCCCTGATACGCCGGCAGCGTCATCAGGACGATCTCCTCGCCCTTGTAGCCCGAGGCCTTCAGCATCTCCTGGGCCTTCTTGCGGTCGCGCACGTTGTAGAACTGCTTGCCGGCCTCGTTGAAGTAGGGCGTGCCCGGATACTGGTATCCCGGCTGCAGGTCGTAGGCGCCGTCGGCGGCGACCTCCATGATCTCCTCCATGTCGAGGCCGATCTGCATCGCGCGCCGCACGTCGAGCTTGTCGAAGGGCGGATTGGCGTGGTTGACGAACGCCATCTGGATCCACCAGCGTTGCACCGGGTGCAGCACGATCGCCTTGTTGTCCTTGAGCCTCTTCGCCGACTTGGTCGGCACGTCCTCGACCATGTGGAGCTGGCCGGTCTCGAGGCCCGCGACGCGCGCGACGCCTTCCTTCACGTAGCGGAAGTCGAGCTCGTCGAGCCACGCGACCTTGAAGCCGCCGAAGCCCGACGTCCCCTTGTGCCGCGTGTCCGGCGTGTAGCCGTCGTAGCGCTTCAGCTTCACATGGCTGTCGGCCATCCACTCGACATGCTGGTAGGGGCCGGTGCCGATCGGATCGGCCTTGCCGCCCTCGCGGTCCTTCTGCTCGGCCGGGTAGATCACGATCGGGTTGGCGAAGGAGCTGATCTGCTCCAGGAACATCGGCACCTTGCGCTTGAGCTTGATCACGAAGGTGTCGGCATCCGGCGCCGACATCTCGGCGACCGGCTCGAGATCGCTCCGGAGCGTGCCGATGCGCTGGAAGCGCTGCCATGACGCCAGCACGTCGGCCGAGGTCATGGCCTTGCCGTTGTGGAACTTGATCCCCTTTCGGATCTTGAACGTGTAGGTGAGGCCGTCCGCGCTCTCGACCAGGCTCTCGGCGAGTTCGAGCATCGGCGCGTTGGACTCGTCGCGCGTGATCAGCTGCTCGTAGATCTGCATCACGACGTTGCGCGCGGCGATGTTGGTGGTGAAGTGCATGTCGAGCGTCGGCGGGCCGGCCTCCTGGCCGATCACGGCGGTTCCGCCCTTCTTCTGCGCGAATGCGGGTTGCGCCAGCGCCACGGCGCCAAGCAGGCACAAGCTCACGAGACCGCGGCTCACATAGGCTGCCATCTTTTCCCCCTGTCGGCTGTTGAGTGATCCCTCAGTCAGGCTGCGCCGCGATTTTCGTATCGTCAAACCGGGGCGGGAATCGGCGGCATCACACTCGCGGGAGCGCCGGATTCCGGCGGCTTTCTGCGCTATCCTCGCGCTCTCCCTCGCGAGGAACGAGCATGCGCCGCCACCTCCTTCTGCCGGCAGCCCTGATCCTGGGACTTCTCGCCTTCGGCTCGGCGGCCGAAGAGGGGCGCCCGATCCCGCCGCCGCGGATGGAGGCGCCAGGACAGGGCGCGATGGAGGTCGCGGTTCTCGCCGGCGGCTGCTTCTGGGGCGTGCAGGGCGTCTACCAGCACGTCGCCGGCGTCTCGAACGCCGTCTCGGGCTATGCCGGCGGCACCGAGAAGTCGGCGAGCTACGACGCGGTCTCGTCCGGCATGACCGACCACGCCGAGGCGGTGAAGATCGTCTTCGATCCGCGCGTGATCAGCTACGGCCGCATCCTGCAGATCTTCTTCTCTGCCATACACGACCCCACCCAGCTCGATCGCCAGGGACCGGATGTCGGCCGGCAGTACCGTTCGGCGATCTTCCCCGCGAGCGAAGCGCAGGCGGCGACGGCCAAGGCCTATGTCGCCCAGCTCGACCAGGCGAAGGTCTTTTCCAAGAAGATCGCGACGAGGATCGAAAGCGGCGACTTCTACCCGGCCGAGGCGGAGCACCAGGACTTCATGGCCCGATATCCCGGCCATCCCTACATCGCCTATCACGACATCCCGAAGCTCGCCGCCTTCAGGCGGCTCTTCCCCGAGCGCTATCGCGCCGAACCGGCGCTGGTCGCGACCGGCGGCTAGCCGGCCGCGCCGGCGGCACGTGCCGCCGTCAGCCTGCGCAACGCCTCGCCCAGCAGCAGAAGCTGCCTGTCGATGAAGTCGTCGTCCTGGCGGATGATCTTCTCCAGTGCCATGCCGCGAAGCGTCGTCAAGGCCAGGTCGACGATGTCCGACGGAATCGCCACGGGAAGCCCGGAGCGCGCGATCGCCTCCGAAAGCAGCGTCTGGACGCTCTGGTGCCCGCGCGTCAGTTCCGCCTTGGTCGACGCCAGGATCTCCGGCTGGCTTCGCGCCCCGAGCACGAGCTCGAGGCGGGCGACGAACATCGGCTCGCTGTAGATCGCGTCCCACAGGGATCGCACCACGCTCTCCGCGAAGTCGGATGCCGAGGGTCGAAGCAAGCGTTCCGAGAGCCGGCCGATGAAGTCCTCGGTCACGCGCTCGGCCGCCGCCAGCATCAGCTCGATCTTGGTGTCGAAGTGGTGGTTGAGGGCGCCCCGGGTCAGGCCCGCGCCGGCCGCGATCGTGTCGACGGTGGTCCCGGCATAGCCGTTCGCGACCAGCGACGCGATCGCCGCGTCCAGAAGCTTGCGCCGGGTCTCGGCCCGGCGGTCGGCCTGGCGGCGGCGCGTGACGACCTTGGGGGTCGGCGGAGGCATGGGAAATCAAACCTGATGGAAAATGTATCTCCCCTATTTCGCCAGAGCCCCGCCTCACGATCAAATGATCGAGCGTAATACTTGTAACCCTTCCGCAGGGCATATAACTTGCGTGAACGCATGTATGTTAAATTTCTTCGCTGGCAACGCATGTTAGGCCGTCTGGTTGAGTCTTTGAGGGATTAATGCGAGCGGAAGCTAGCGTTTCCAGCCCCATATACGGTTAATTTTATTAGCATTTTAGCAACCACAAGGACCCGCGTTCCCCATAGGTCTGCCACCGAGGACCGATCGTTGAGGTTGCTGGCGAATATGCAGACGCTGCTCTCCCGCGCGCCGCGACCGGCGCCGCCGGCGGCGCGTGCCGTCGCCGACCGGAGTTCTCGCACCGCTGAGGGGCTGACCGGGGGCCTCAGCCCCGAAGCCTTCGAAACGCATCTCGAATGGGTGATGGCGGGGTCGAAGCAGCTGCTCCCGAACCGGCTGATCCTGATCAAGGCGACCGGCATCGGCGACGCCTTCGGAGAGCGATGGGCCTCCGCCAAGGACCGCGCCGAAACGATCGGCCAGCAGACGTTGGAACGCCACCTGTCGCTTCCCGACGACGCCTATGTCCGCATCGGCCCCCTCTCCTACCTGGTCCTGTTCGCGAAGACCCCGCAGACGACCGCGGCCGCGACCGCGGCCAGAGTGGCGACGGAACTGGCCGACCAGCTTCTGGGATCCTCGTGGACGCCGGAGATGGTGACGCTGCTCTCCGTCTTCGGGCGCCTGCCCGATCAGCTCGAGTCCCGTCACATCCCGATCGAGGCGCCGGGAAAGGCGAACCTGCTCGACATGATCATGAAGAGTGCCGCAGCCGGCGAGAAAGCCGCGCTCGCCGACGGCGGCACGACCAAGGGGCCGTTCGACGACACGCTGGTCGTCTATCGCCCGATGTGGGACGTGCAGCTCGGCGTGATGTCGACCTATCTCGCGGTGCCGGCGCGCAAGGGAGAGAGCGGCGACATCCTCGCCGGCCGGCACGAGGTGCTGGGCGGCGCGGACCCCGAGACCGCGGCGAAGCTCGACGTCACGCTGGTGGGCAAGGTGGCCGCGGATCTCGATGCGGCGGCGCGGGCGGGACGCAAGTTCCTCGTCGGCATTCCGGTGCATTTCGACACGCTGGCGGCCCGGACGACGCGCGACGCGTTCATCGCCGCCTGCGATGCGATCCCGTCGGCGGTCCGCCGTCTCGTCCTCTTCGAGCTTGTCGAGATTCCGGTGGGCGTGCCGGCAAGCCGGCTGCACCTGATCACCGGCCTGCTCAAGGGCAGGGCGCGTGCGGTGATCGCCTGCGTGTCGATCCATACGCAGGAGTTCTCGTCCTTCGGCGATGCCGGCGTGCTCTCGGTCGGGACCGACGTGTCCCAGGACGCTGCCTCGGAGCGCACGGTCATCGCCCAGATGCACCGCTTCGTCGCCGCCGCGGAGAAGGCGAAGATCCACGCCTTCGCGCACGGCCTGCGTTCGATCAGCCTCACCAGCTCGGCGGTTGCCGCGGGCTTCCGCTACGTCGACGGCAACAGCGTCCGCTCGCTCGTCGACGCTCCGCAGGAGCTGAAGCGCTACAGCGCCGGCGATCTCTATCTCAAGCTTCTCGAAGGTCGGGAGTAGGCCGCATGGCGCACATCCTTGTCATCGACGACGAGCAGGGCATGCGCGAGGCGATCCAGAAGATCCTGGAGCGCGCCGGGCATCGCGTGAGCATCGCCTCCAACGGGAAGGAAGGGCTGGCCAGGGTCGCCAACGCGCCGCCCGACGTCGTCGTCACCGACGTCTTCATGCCCGAGAAGGACGGCATCGAGACCACGATCGCGCTCAGCAGGTCGCATCCGAACGTGAAGATCATCGCGGTGTCGGGCGGCGGCCGCCGCAGCAACTTCGATTTTCTCGAGACCGCAAGGCGGCTCGGCGCCCACGGCTCCCTCCAGAAGCCGGTACGCATGACCGAGCTGATCGACATGATCAACCGGCTGCTCGGAACGCCGTGACCGTGGCCAAGGCGGCCGACGCAACAGCCAGCCAGAGCGTCCGCACCGGTCTCTTTCCCCACCGGCTCAAGGACACGTTCTTCAGCATACGCAGCCGCGTCGTCGGGCTCGTGTGCCTGACCGCGCTGCCGCTGCTCGCGGTCGGCGCCGGGTTCGCGGTCGAGAGCCTGGACGAGAAGCGCGCCAACGCCTTCGAGCTCGTGACCGCGCTCGCGCGCAGCAACGGCGCGCGCCTCGACGACGAGATCTCCACGGTCAGCGCGCTGCTGATGGCGCTGTCCCACACGGTCTCCGTCGACGGCGACATCGCCGCCAACGACACCCTGCTCTCGCGCGTGACCGCGGACCTGCCGCCCTACTTCAACGGGCTCGCGGCTTTCGCCGCCGACGGCCGGAACGTCGGACTCGCCCCGTTTCAGACGAACGACCGCACGCTGGTCGGCGCCGCCGACCGGGACTATTTCCAGGCGGCGATGAGCGGCGCCCAGATCGCCTGGAGCCAACCCCTTCTCGGCCCCCTGAGCCAGCGGCCGCAGATCATCATGGCGCGACCGATCCGGGGCGCCGACGGGAATCCCGCCGGCGTCATCGCCGCCGGCATCATCCTCGAAGCGATGGCCCGGATCTTCGACCATATCGAGCTGCCCCCCGGCGCGGTGATCCGCATCAACAACGAGCGCGGCATCGTGCTCGCGCGGAGCGCCGACGCGGCGAAGTGGGTCGGCCGCGACCTCTCCCGCGATCCGTGGGTGATGACGCATTTGAGCGCAGGCGCCGGCGTCGAGGAGGTGCAATGGGCGGACGGGGGCCTGCGCCTGACCGCGTCCGTCCGGGCGAAGCAGGTTCCCTGGCTCGTGTCGGTCGGCATCCCGGCGGAGACCGCCCTCGCCGGCAGCCGCGCGGCGAGCCGGCGCGCGGCGCTTCTGGGCGGCTGCGCCCTGGCGCTGGCGCTTCTCGCCGCGTGGATCATGTCGGGACGGCTGGCGCGGCCGATCCGCCAGCTCGTCGAGGACGCCCGCATCTTCGGCGGCGGCGATCTCTCGCATCGGAGCAAGGTCGTCTCGCGCAGCGAGCTCGGCCTTCTCGCGACGGCGCTGAACAATGCCGCGGACCAGATCGCCGACTCCTCCCTGCGCCTGCGCGAAGTCGGCGACGAGCTCAGGACCATCATCCAGGCCTCGCCGATCCCGATCATCGCCGCCGACCGCGAGCGGCGGCTGACCCTGTGGAACGGCGCCGCGCAGGACATGTGGGGCTACGAGGCAGCCGAGGTCATCGGCAAGGCACCGCCGATGTCGCTCACGACAGCCGATGAGGCCGTCTCGCGCACGTATTTCGGTCGCGTGCTCGCCGGCGAGTCGTTGCTGGGCATCGACAGACGCCAGCATCGAAAAGACGGAACCGAAGTCGAGACCAGGATGTACGCGGCGCCGATCCCGGACGGCGAAGGCGGCGTCCGCGGCGTGGTCTCGCTGTGGCTCGACCGGACCGAGCAGAACGCGCTGGAAGCGCGGCTGCGCCAGTCGCAGAAGATGGAAGCGATCGGCCAGCTCGCCGGAGGCTTCGCGCACGACATCAACAATGTTCTCGGCATCATCGTCGCGAACCTCGACATGATGGGCGTGCCGTCGCGCGATCGCGGCGAGGATTCGGAGCTGGTCGCCGCGGCATTGAGCGCCTCGCTGCGCGGGGCCGATCTCGTCCAGCAGCTTCTCGCCTTCTCGCGCCAGCAGCCGCTGGAGATGCGCCCCATGCGGATCAGGCCGACGCTCGAGCGATGGACGCCGCTGCTCCGGCGCACGCTCGGCGAACGCACGGTGGTCGAGCTCGACCTGCCGGAGGATCTGTGGGAGGTGCTCGCCGATCCGACGCAGCTCGAATCCTGCCTGCTCAATGTCACGCTCAACGCGCGCGACGCGATGCCCGACGGCGGCCGTCTCGCCATCTCGGCGCGCAACCTGTCCGTCGGACCCGAGACCGCGTCGGCGAATCCGGGGCTGAGAGAGGGCGACTACGTGATCCTCTCCGTCACCGACAGCGGAACCGGCATCGCACCCGAAATCCTGCCCCGCGTGTTCGAGCCGTTCTTCACCACCAAGGATCCGGGGAAAGGCAGCGGCCTCGGCCTGTCGGTCGTGTTCGGCTACATGCGCCAGGCGGGCGGCACCGCGAAGATCTACAGCGAGGAGGGGCATGGGACCTCGGTCCTGCTCTACCTGCCGAGGATCGAGCGCGACGCCGCCGACGAGGCTCCGGCCGCGCCGGCCATCGATCAGGCCCCGCTTCGCGGCAGCGGCCGCATCCTGGTCGTCGACGACAACGCCGACATGCGCGCCGCCTCGGTGTCGATCCTGAAAAACCTGGGATACTCCGTCGTCGAGGCCGGCGACGCGCACGAGGCTGTCTTGGCGATGGACGGCGGACGCCCCTTCGATCTCGTGTTCAGCGACATCGTGATGCCGGGCGACCTCACCGGCATCGACCTCGCGCGGATCGCCAGGGGCCGCGGCGTCCAGGTCCTGCTGACTTCGGGGTTCGCCAATCCGGTCGAGATCCACGCCGAGGCGCGGACGCAGGGGATCGAGGTCCTGGCCAAGCCGTATCGCAAGGCCGACCTCGCGGCCCGCATCCGCGCGCTTCTCGGCCCCGAGCCATCGGGCGGCGCATGACGCCCCTGCTCCGGACGATCCTCATTCAGGTGCTGATCGCCGCGGCCGGCTCAGGATGCACGGCGCTCGCCTATCTCGCCCTGCTGCGCCAGGACGACGCGAACATCCGCGCGGCGATGGAGTTTCGCGCCGACTGGCGCGCCTCGGACCTCGCCTGGAAGCTCGAGAACCTGGGCCAGGGCGTGCTCGCGGTCGCCGCGGCGATCTCCTCCGATCCGGACCTCACGATCGAACGCATCCGCCGCATGGACGCGAGGCCGCTCGCCGGCCAGGAAGCGATCCTGGCGTTCGGCTGGCTGCCGCGCGTTCCGAGAGAAGCGCGCGACCGCTTCGAGCAGGCGATCCGGGATGCCGGCAATCCGGATTTCCGGATCTCCGACAACCTCGGCGGCCGCCTCGTGCCGGCGGCGGCACGGGACACCTACGTCCCCATCGCGCACGCCTGGACCTTCGATGCGCAGGCGTCGGGCCTGGGCCTCGACGTCCTCGCCGATCCCACGGTGCGGAGCGTGGCAGAGACCGCGCGCGACGACGGGTGGGCGGTTGCGACCCCGCCCGTCAGGTCGCCGATCACCGGGCGGCTGACCATGGTTCCGATCGCCCCCGTCTATGGCGGGGGGCGCGCCACGACGGTCGAGGAACGACGCGAGCGGCTCGAAGGCTACGTCATCGCGCGGGTCCAGCTGATCGGCGCGCTCAACCGGGCGATCGCCAACACGCCCCTCATGCCGGAGAACCTCTACGTCTTCAGCGCCGGTACCATCGAGGGTCCCGCCGTCCCGTTCGCCGAATACGAAGGCAACTCCGCCGGCTTCGGCAGTCCCGGCAACCCCGTCGACATCTCGGCCCTGAGCGGGCTGGTCGTGGTTCGATCGTTGAAGATCCTGGGCACCGACTGGTCCGTCGCCTTCCAGTTCCCGCCGTCGATGCTCGCCGAGCGGCGATCGATCGGTCTCTGGGGGCTGATCCTGGCGGGGATGCTGGCGACGGCGGCGGTCATGCTGATCGCCGGGCGCGAGTCCCTGCAGGCGATGCGTAGCGAGCGCCTGGCGGCCGCCCGCGCCGTCGATCTCGACCGCGAGATCGACGAACGCCGGCGCATCGAGGAGACCAGCACCGCGATCATCGAGCAATCGCCCTTCGCCATCGTGGGCCTGCGTCCGGACCGCCAGGTGATGCTGTGGAACCGGGCGGCGGAACGGATCTTCGGCTACAGCGCCGCCGAAGCCGTCGGCAATCCCTACGCCCTGGTACCGATCGACGGGCAGGCCGAGTTCGACAGGATCATCCGGCAGGTTTCGTCGGGCGAACGCCTGGTCGACATCGAGGTCCGGCGGCGGCGCAAGGACGGCACGCTCGTCGACGTCGTCTTCTCCGGCGCGCCCCTCTACGGCGCCGACGGTGCGCTGCGCGGCCTGATCTTCGTGCTGCAGGACGTCACCGATCGGAAGGCCATCGAGGAGCAGCTCCGCCAGTCGCAGAAGATGGAGGCGATCGGCCAGCTCTCCGGCGGCATCGCGCACGACTTCAACAACATGCTGGGCGCGATCATCGGCAACCTGGAGATCGCGACCGACGAGAAGAAGGACGTCGCGCGCATCCACGAGCTGGTCGAGAACGTCATCGAGATCGCGGTGCGCGGCGGCCAGCTCGTGCAGCGCCTGCTCGCCTTCGCCCGCCGGCAGATGCTGGCGCCGAAGCTCGTCGACGTCGCTGCCGTCGTCGACGGCATGGTCCCCTTGCTGAAGCGCACCATCGGCGAGGCGATCGAGATCAAGGGCGCGCACGATACCGGCATCTGGCCGGTGGTCGCAGACCCCTCGCAGCTCGAGAGTGCGATCCTCAATCTCGCGATCAACGCCCGCGACGCGATGCCGAACGGCGGCAGCCTGACCATCACCGCGACGAACGTCACCGTCGACGCGGAGATGGTGCCGATCTATCCGGACCTGAAGCAGGGCGACTACGTCCTGATCTCGGTCGCCGACACCGGAACCGGCATGACGCCCGACGTCGTCTCGCGCGCATTCGAGCCGTTCTTCACGACGAAGGGCGTCGACAAGGGAACCGGGCTCGGCCTCGCGATGGTCTACGGCTTCCTCCGCCAGAGCGGCGGCACCGCCAAGATCTACAGCGAGCTCGGGCACGGCACCACGATCCACCTCTATCTGCCGCGCGCTCAGGCGACGGAACAGGTTCAGGCCGCCCCGGTCGAAGCCGAGGCGCCGAGGGGAAGCGAGCGCGTGCTGCTGGTCGAGGACAACGCCGAGGTGCGCGAGGTCGCCAGCATGATGCTGGCCAATCTCGGCTACCAGGTCCTGACGGCGAACGACGGGATCGCGGCGCTCGCCCTGGTCGAGCGCGGCGAGGCATTCGACCTGCTGTTCAGCGATGCGATCATGCCGGGCATGTCGGGCATCGAGCTCGCGAAGGAGGTCCGCCGCCGACGGCCCGGCGTGCCCATGCTGCTGACCTCGGGCTTCGCCAGCCCGGTCGCGGTGCGCGACGAGGTCAAGGCCGAAGGCATCGCCTTCCTCGCCAAGCCCTATCGTCGGGCCGCACTCGCCGCGAAGATCCGGGAGGTCATCGACGCGCGCGCCTGAGCGTCCGCGATCAGAAGGGATCCGAGCCGGCGACGTAGAGCGCGGCGATCGCCTCGATGCCGGCCTGGTCGTCGGCATCGAAGCGCGACGGGATCGGGGCATCGAGGTCGAGCACGCCGGTCACCTGGCCGTCGCGCATCAGCGGCACCACCAGCTCCGAGCGCGAGGCGGCGTCGCAGGCGATGTGGCCCGGGAAGGCGTGCACGTCCTCGACCAGGATCGAATGACGGCGCGCGACCGCGGTGCCGCACACGCCCTTGCCGACCGGGATGCGGATGCAGGCGGGCTTCCCCTGGAAGGGCCCGAGCACGAGCTCGCCGGGAGAGCGGAGGAAGTAGAAGCCGGCCCAGTTGAGGTCCGGCATCGAGGTGTAGAGAAGCGCCGAGAGGTTGGCGGCGTTGGCGATCGGGTCGCGTTCGCCCGCCATCAGGCCCTGGAGCTCGCGGGAGAGTTCGCGATAGAGCTCCGGCTTGGAAGTGCCGATGGCGATCTTGGTCTGGAACATGAAAAACTCCGCCCCGGCACGACGCCGAGGCGGAGGTCATAACACCCGGAACCGCCCTCAGCTATAGGGCGAGATGCAGTAGGCGCGCGGCCCGTAGTACGGCTGGAACGTGTTGTCGTAGGGATTGTAGGACCGGTAGGTCCGCCGGCACCAATCCACGTGCGGATTCGGCGCCACGACCACCGGCGCCGGCTGGGCGGCACCGGCGATCAGCGCGCCGGCGGCGAAGGCCGCGAGCGGGAACCAGAAGCCGTTGTACTCGCGATAGCCGTCGCGATGGGACCGATAGCCGCGATGGCCGTTGTAGTAGGCGTAGCTGCCGCGGCGCTCGAAGCGACCCGAATAGCTCGGCCGATCGAAGCTGCGGCGGTCATAGCTGCGGTCGGCCCGGATCGACCGATCGCGGCTGGGGATCGCGGCCCGGTCGTCGCCGACGTCGCGGCCGCGCGGGGTGAAGCGGGTCTCGCCCGCCGCGCTCTCGCCACCGCCGGCGCCCGCGCCTTCGGCGAAAGCGGGCACGGTACCCAGCGCCAGCAGCACCGCGAGAGCCGACGCGCCGAGGCCGAATGAACGGATTTTCATGACTATCTCCTGGGAGAGGCCGAACAGCCTGTCTCAGGAAATGATACGGACGCGGCTTGGTTCCCCTGCTCCCATCAGGTCACAGGGTACCGCTCAGGATCTCGGTGACCGCCGCGTCCGCCAGCTCGTGGTCGAAGAACCGCTGGTAGAAGGACTTGGTTTCCGCCGCCAGGTTCAGGCCGGCGACGCGGCCGGGATGGAAGGTCTCCGCCGCCCACAGCACGGTCAGCGGCTGCTCGGCCGTGCGGTTCGACCAGGTGTGCGCGCCGACCGGCACGACATAGACCTTGCCGCTCTTCACGGCCTTCAGCGTCTTGAACACGCGGTCGGCGTTCACGAGCTGGACGTCCTTGGGCTCGGTGACGATCAGGATGTCCGGGTCCCAGGCGATCAGCTGCTCGAGCGAGAAGGTCTTGCTCTCGGCCGTGCGGCCGTCATTGGTGACGCTGATGCCGCCGGCGGCCGGGATCCACCATTCGGCGATCAGGCGCGGCTGGGTCAGCGTCGAGGGCTGGAAATAGAGCACGGTCGGCCGCCTGGACGCCTCGACCGGGGCCAGCGCCTTGGCGACGCGCTCGATCGTCTCGTCGAAGTAGCGTTGATAGGCGACCGCGCGCTCGGGCTTGCCGTAGACCTCGCCCAGCACCGTCATGCAGCGCTTCACGTCCTCCGGCTCCTGCCAGGAGAGGAAGATCGTCGGGATCCCGCGCGACTCCAGCGGGCCGACGCTCTCGCGGTGCATGGTCAGCACCACGTCGGGCTTCGCCAGCAGGATCGCCTCAACGTTCGGCTCGCGGTTCGGCTGCTGCATCGTCGGCTGGCCGGCGATGTTGGGCGCGAACACGGTCTGGTACTTCCAATGCGCGCGGGCGAAATCGGCGAGGCCGTTGACGATCGTCCGCCCCTCGCCCATCGCATAGACGAAGCTGTTGACCACCGGCAGCGAGCCCAGGGTCACCGTGCGCTGAATCTTCGCCGGCAGCGTCACCTTGCGGTCGGCCATGTCGACCACCGTGCGGGATTGCGCCCATGCGGCCTTCGGCAGCACCGCGGTCGCGGCCGCGGACACGACGAGCTGGCGCCTGGTCAGCATGATGGTCTTCCCCCTCAGTCGTGGTGCACGGGAACGCAGAGATACCGCCCGCCGGCGCGGCCTTCGGCCACGCGTATCACCTCGATCGGCGTGCCGTAGAGCCGGCCGAGCGCGGCCGACGTCAGAAGATCTTCCGGCGCCGCCGGACCGGCCAGCTGCCCATCCTTCAGGAGTGCCACGTCGCCGCCGACGGCGAACGCATGGTCGGGCAGGTGCGTGGTGAAGAGCACGGCATAGCCGTCCTCGGCGAGCGCGCGGATCACGCGGAGGATGCGCGCCTGGTTGCCGAGGTCGAGGCCGGCGCAGGGCTCGTCCATGACCAGGACCTTGGATCCTTGGGCCAGCGCGCGGGCGACCAGGACCATCTGGCGCTCGCCGCCGCTGAGCTCGAGGAACGGCCGCTCGGCGAGATGCGCGATGCCGAGGCGCGTCATCGCCTCGCGCGCGATGCGGCGGTCGTCCCGGCTCGGGCTCGCCATGAAGCGGAGATGCGGCGTGCGCCCCATCAGCACCACGTCGAAGGCGAGGAAGGCGAAGACCGACGAGGTGTCCTGCGGCACATAGGCCATCAGCCGCGCGGCCTCCGCCGGGCCGAGGGTCAGGAGATCGCGGCCGTCGAGCGCGATCCTGCCCGCGCTGAGACGCTCCAGGCCGAAGAGGCAGCGAAGCAGCGTCGTCTTGCCGGTGCCGTTGGGACCGAGCAGGCAGAGCACGCGGCCGGCTTCGAGCGCGAACGAAACGTCGTCGAGCAATAGCGGCCCGCCGGTATAGGCGAAGCGAAGGTTGGTCGCGCTCAGAACCATTGGCGACGCGTGCGCGCGAGGACGAGCGCGAAGAACGGCGCGCCGATCAGGGCCGTCAGGATGCCGAGCGGGATCTCGGTGGTGCCGGGCGCGCGTGCGAGATTGTCGATGCCGAGCAGGAAGCCGCCGCCGATCAAGGCCGACATCGGCAGCACCGCGGCGAAGCCCGGGCCCACCAGCATGCGGACGATGTGCGGGATCAGGAGGCCGACCCAGCCGATGATGCCGCTGACGCTGACGCAGGCGGCCGTCATCAGGGTCGCGGAGAGAATGAGCAGGAAGCGCGTGCGCGGCACGTCGACGCCCATGGTGCGCGCCTCGTCCTCGCCCGCGGCGAGCGTGTTCACCTTCCAGCGGAGCGCGTGCAGCACGAAGCCAGCGAGCGCGATCGGGATCAAGGCGCTCAGCAGCGTCGCCGTGCTCATGCGATGCAGCCCGCCGAGCAGCCAGAAGGTGATGCTGGGTAGCTGGTTCAGCGGATCGGCGACGATCTTGATCAGCGACACCAGCGCCTGGAAGAAGGCGGAGACGACGAGGCCGGCGACAACCAGCACCAGGGTCGCATGGCGATGGAAGGTGCGGCCGAGCCAGATCGTGGCCGCCACGGCGGCGAGGCCCCAGACGAAGGCCATGCCCTGGATGCCGAGGCCGGGCATGCCGAGCACGATGCCGAGCGCGGCGCCGAAGCCCGCGCCGGCCGAGACGCCGAGCACGCCCGGCGAGACCAGCGGGTTGCGGAACAGGTTCTGGTAGGTCGCCCCCGCGCAGGCGAGCGCGCCGCCGACCAGGAGCGCCGCCGCGATGCGGGGGCCCCGCACGTCGAGCACGACGAGGTCGACCGCATCGCTCCAGGTCTTCTCGACCAGCGAGAGCTTGTGCAGGAAGACCTGGACGACGGTCGATGCCGGGATCGGGTAGGGCCCGATCGTGAACGAGAACAGGAACAGCCCGACCACGACCGCGACCGCCAGCAGCAGGTATCCGGGCAGCCGCGCCTCGCCGCGATGCACCGCTGCCGACGCGCGACTGTCTTCGAGGAGGCTCAAGGAGGGGGACCTGACTGTGCGGGAGCTAAGCTCGAAGCTAATGCGCCTGGATCATGGGACGCAAGCAAACGCGGCGTCTTGCCACCTCCCCCGTGCGGAGCGCGGGGAGGGTTCCGAGGAGGAAACCTGTTCGCGGAAACGCTAGGATGCCGATGCCTCGTCCCCCACCGGAGGCCGTCATGATCGACCGTCGTCTCGCGCTTGCCCTCATCCTTGCCTCGCTTCCCGCCGCCGCGCGCGCGCAGAACATCCTCGACCAGGGACGCCGGCTGCTCGGCAGCGGCGGTACGCCCGCGAGCGGGTCGACCGGGAGCGGCGCCTCGCTCAGCGAGGGCGAGATCGGCGGCGGGCTCAAGGAAGCGCTCAAGTTCGCCTCCCAGCGCGTGGTCGGCCGCACCGGCAAGACCGACGGCTTCTACGGCGATCCCGCGATCCGGATCCCCCTGCCGGGGGCGCTGGAGCAGATCTCCTCGCCGCTGAAGGCGATCGGCGCCGGCGGCCTGCTCGACGACCTCCGCCTCAAGATCAACCGCGCGGTCGAGGAGGCGGCGCCGAAGGCGCTCGACATCTTCGCCAATGCCATCGGCAAGATGTCGATCACGGATGCCCGCGGCATCCTCTCCGGCCCGAAGGACGCGGCGACGCAGTACTTCAAGCGCACGACCTCGGGCGACCTCACCACGGCATTCCGGCCGATCGTCGACCGCAGCCTCTCGAGCGTCGGCACGGTCACCGCCTACAAGGCGGTCGAGTCCAAGGCCGCCGGCCTGCCGCTCGGCGGCTCCAGCCTCTCGGGCTTCAACCTCACCGACTACTCGGTCGGCAAGGGCCTCGACGGCCTGTTCCACTACATGGCGGTCGAGGAGGAGCAGATCCGCACCAACCCGGCCGCGCGCTCGACCGACCTCTTGAAGAAGGTCTTCGGCTGAGCCGAACGCGCCTCGTGCCCCCTCCCTCGTGCGAAGCGCGGGGGAGGGTTGGGGTGGGGGCAAGTCTCGCCGCGACGAATTGATGAGCGGTCGCCATCGCGGTCCGTTCTGACCGCCTCGCCCGCCCCCCACCCTGCCCTCCCCCGCGTAAGACGCGAGGGAGGGTTCTACGAGGCGAACCGGTCGAGCGCGGCGACGAGGGTCTCGGTCTGTCCTGGGTCGCGGGCGTCGTGGCCGGCGGCGCCGAGCACGATCAGCTCGCTGCCGGGCCATGCCTTGTGCAGGTCCCAGGCGACCTTGGCCGGGCCGCCGAGATCGAGGCGGCCGTGGATCAGGATGCCCGGGATGGCGGCAAGCTTCGGCGCGTCGCGCAGCAGCACGCCCTCTTCGAGCCAGGCAGCGTGGCGCCAGTAGTGGGTCACCATGCGCGCGAAGCAGAGGCGGAAGCGCGGGTCGGCATAGCGCGGGCTCGGCTTGTGGCCGGCGGTCACCGCGACGATCGCCATCTCCCAGTCGCACCAGTCCTTGGCCGCCTTTGTGCGCACCTCCTCGTCCGGCGACATCAGGAGCCGGTGATAGGCCTCGACCATCGGCCCGTCGCGCTCGGCTTCCGGCACGCCTGAGCGGAAGCGGTCGAAGGCCTCGGGGAAGAAGGCGCCGACGCCGCTTGTGATCCAATCGACCTCCGCGCGCGTGGTCGTGGCGATGGAGGCCAGCACCATCTCGCTCACGCGGTCCGGATGCCGCTCGGCATAGGCGAGCCCGAGCGTCGTTCCCCAGGAGCCGCCGAAGATCAGCCAACGTCCGATGCCGAGCTTCATGCGCAGCCGCTCGATGTCGGCGAGAAGGTGGTGCGTGGTGTTGGCGACGAGTGCGGCCGCGTCGTCGCCGGCATGCGGCGTGCTGCGCCCCGATCCGCGCTGGTCCATCAGCACGATGCGGTAGCGCGCGGGATCGAAGGGCCGGCGCGAGCCGACCGAGCAGCCCGAGCCCGGCCCGCCATGCAGAACCAGCGCCGGCTTGCCGGCCGCATTGCCGCATTGCTCGTAATAGACGCGATGCCCGTCACCGGCATCGAGGAAGCCGTGGTCGTAGGGCTCGATTTCCGGATAGAGCATGGCCTTTCATCGCATGTCGCGACCCGCGAGGGTACCTGTCTCCTTGCGCCGGGCCACCGTTCCGGCTTCGCTACGGGAAAGCGAAGGAGCCGCCGATGATGGAAGAAGGCAGGCAGGAGCGGACCCTGACGGTCACCCATGCGGAGCCGCGCGACCTCGCCGACCGGTTCGCGCTCGGCCTGGTCAAGTTCATGCGCGTCTTCGCCGACGCCTTCTTCGCGCACCGCTACGGCCATCGCGCGGTGGTGCTGGAGACGGTGGCGGCGGTGCCGGGCATGGTCGGCGGCGCGCTGGTCCATCTCCGCTGCCTCAGGCGCTTCCAGGACGACCGCGGCTGGATCCACACGCTGCTCGACGAGGCCGAGAACGAGCGCGCGCACCTGATGACCTTCATCCACATCGCCAGGCCGAACTGGCTGGAGCGCATGCTGGTGCTCCTGGTCCAGGGCGGCTTCTACAACTTCTACTTCCTCATCTATCTCTTCTGGCCGCGCATCGCCCATCGCGTGGTGGGCTACCTCGAGGAGGAAGCGGTGGTCAGCTACACCGCGTTCCTCAAGGACATCGACGACGGCAAGACCGAGAACGTGCCGGCGCCGGCCTATGCGATCGAGTACTGGAAGCTCAACGCCTCGGCGCGGCTTCGCGACGTGATCATCGCCGTCCGCCTCGACGAGGCCGGGCATCGCGACGTCAACCACGCCTTCGCCGACGAGATCGCGTCCGGCAGGCCGACGCCTACCTGATCCGCGCCCGGAGGCTCAGCCCTTCATGTACTTCGCCAGGTTGCGCCGGATCCGCTGCAGCACCGGCTCGTCGGCCGGGAACTCGAAGGTCTTGCCGGTGATGGTCTCGTAGGCCTGGATGTAGACCTCGGAGGTCTTGAGGATCACGTCCTTCGGGATCTCCGGGACCTTGTCCTTGTAGGGATCGCAGCGGGCGACGACCCAGTTGCGGACGAAGTCCTTGTCGAAGCTCTCCGGCTTCTCGCCCTTCTCGAAGCGCTCGCCGTAGCTCGCCATCTGCCAGTAGCGGCTGGAGTCGGGCGTGTGGATCTCGTCGGCCAGCACGATGCGGCCCTGCTCGTCGGTGCCGAACTCGTACTTGGTGTCGACCAGGATCAGGCCGCGCTTCGCCGCCAGCTCGCGGCCACGCGCGAAGAGCGCATGCGCGTAGTCGGAGAGCACCCGCCACTGGCCGGCCGAGAGCAGGCCGCGGTCGAGGATGGCCTGTGAGGTCAGCGGCTCGTCGTGGCCGCCGTCCATCGCCTTGGTCGTCGGCGTGATGATCGTCGCCGGGAGCTTCTGGTTGTCGCGGAGACCGTCCGGCAGCCTGATCCCGTACATCTCGCGCTGGCCCTTCTTGTAGAGGGTCAGGATCGAGGTGCCGGTGGTACCGGCGAGGTAGTCGCGGACCACGATCTCGACCGGGAGGATCTTGAGCGTGCGGCCGACGACGACGTTGGGATCCGGGTAGTCCAGCACGTGGTTCGGGCAGATGTCGCCGGTCGCCTCGAACCAGTAGCGCGCGGTCTGGGTCAGCACCTGGCCCTTGAAGGGGATCGACGCCAGGTTGATGTCGAAGGCCGAGATCCGGTCGCTGGAGATCAGGATGCGCCGCCCGCCGGGCAGGTCGTAGTTGTCGCGGACCTTGCCGCGGTAGTGGTTCGGCAGTTCCGGGATCGTCGCGTCGTCGAGCACGAGATGCGCGCGGGCGTTGAGGAGCGTCCTGTCCATACGAGCGATCGATCCATTCCGTCTGAGAGAGCGGGCGATTGTAGGGGCCGTCACCGGGGTGGCAAGCTTTCCTCCTCGAGCCTTCGGAGGGGGTGAGCGCCATGCCTGACGACGTGACCATCGTCGAGACCTTCCCGCACAAGATCAAGGAGATCCTGAACCTGTGGATCCCCTTGAAGGACGGCACCCGGCTGGCCGCCCGCATGTGGATCCCGGCCGATGCCGAGAAGAACCCGGTGCCGGCGGTGCTGGAATACATCCCCTACCGCAAGCGCGACGCGACCGCGATCCGCGATTCGAAGCTGCATCCCTACTTCGCCGGCCACGGCTATGCGGCGGTGCGCGTCGACATGCGGGGCTCGGGCGATTCGGACGGCGTGCTCACCGACGAGTACCTGAAGCTCGAGCACGACGACGCGATCGAGGTGATCGAGTGGCTGTCCAAGCAGCCCTGGTGCACCGGCACGGTCGGCATGATGGGCAACTCGTGGGGCGGATTTAACTCTCTTCAGGTAGCTGCCCGCCGCCCGCCGGCGCTGAAGGCGATCATCACCTCGTGCTCGACCGACGACCGCTACGCCGACGACATCCACTACATGGGCGGCTGCCTGCTCAACGACAACATGAAGTGGGCGGCCAACATGTTCTCGCACAACTCACGGCCGCCGGATCCGGAGATCGCCGGCAACCGCTGGCACGAGATGTGGCTGGAGCGCCTGAAGGGAAGCGGCCTCTGGATCGAGACCTGGCTCTCCCATCAGCGCCGCGACGCGTTCTGGAAGCACGGCTCGGTCTGCGAGAACTACGACGACATCAAGTGCGCGGTGTTCGCAGTCGGCGGCTGGAACGACGGCTACTCGAACGCGATCCCGCGCCTGATGGAGCACCTGAAGTGCCCGCGCATCGCCTGGATCGGGCAATGGTCGCACCAGTACCCGCATGACGCGGCGCCGGGACCGGCGGTGGGCTTCCTGCAGGAAGCCGTCCGCTGGTGGGACCATTGGCTCAAGGGCAAGGACACCGGGATGATGAAGGAGCCGATGATCCGCTCCTACATCCAGGACTACTGGCCGCCGATCTCGAAGCCGAAGACGATGGCCGGCCACTGGGTCGCCGATCCCTCCTGGCCGCCGCCGGGCATCAAGACCAGGCGGCTGATCCTCAACGACGGCACGCTCGACGAGAAGGCGGGGCTTCAGGTCGCGCTCTCGATCCTGTCGCCGCTGACGCCGGGCCACTACGGCCGCTGGTGCCCGCACGGGCTCGGCCCCGACATGCCGACCGACCAGCGCGAGCTCGACGGCAACGCGCTCTGCTTCGACTCCGAGCCCTTCGCCGAGCGCGTCGAGCTCCTGGGTGCGCCGGTGGTCGAGCTCGACATCGCCTCCGACAAGCCGAATGCGATGATCTGCGTGCGCCTGGGCGACATCGCGCCGGACGGCCGCATCTCGCGCATCACCTACCAGCTGCTCAACCTGACGCATCGCGACAGCCACGAGTTTCCGGAGCCGCTCGAGCCCGGCCGGCGCTACCGCGTGAAGGTGAAGCTGAACGACTTAGGGCAAGCGATCGAGAAGGGCCATCGGCTCCGCGTCGCGATCTCGACCAGCTACTGGCCGATCGCCTGGACCTCGCCGGAACCGGCGACGCTGACGATCCGCACCGGTGCCAGCCACATCGACCTGCCGGTGCGCCCGGCCGAGGCCCGCGACAAGGATGTGAAGTTCCCACGCACCGAGCGGCCGAAGCCGCTCGCCGCCAACATCATCGAGAAGGGCGGCGAGACCCGCGATGTGGTGCGCGACATCGAGACCGGCCGCGTCACCTCGCACGCCCAGGAGGACGGCGGCACGATCCTCTACGACGCGACCGGCTGGACCATGCGCGCCAAGCAGGACCAGTGGTACTCGATCCTGCCCGACGATCCGCTGTCGGCGAAGGCCGAGGTCGCCTGGTCGGTGCGCTTCACGCGCGGATCCTGGAACGCCGAGACCCGCACCCGCACGGTGCTGACCTCGACCAAGACGCATTTTCGGCTGGACGCGACGCTGGACGCCTTCACCGACGGCAACCGCATCTACAGCCGCAACTGGAACGTGGAGATCCCGCGGGATGGCGTCTGATTGACGCGCGAAGCGTCTTTCGTGCCCCCTCTCCCGACCGAAGGGCGGGGGAGGGTCGGGGTGGGGGCCGCGCGTAAGCGCGGTCGTACTTCACCCGCGCACAGACCCTCGCTTCGCTCGGCCCCCACCCTGCCCTCCCCCGCGTACGACGCGGGAGAGGGTTCCGATCATTGCGGCCTTTGCGCGGGATCGGTGTGCGATAGCCCGAGTAACGTCGCACCGGTCGCGCCCGGCGGCGGATAGATCACCTGGGTGTTGATGCGGCGCTTGATCGTCTTCGCCTCATCGCCCGACTTCTGCACCGTGCGGTCCCAGCCCTCGGTGAAGACCGCGCCGGCACGGCCGAGATCGAGGCACGTCACGTAGCGCGTCTGGGTGTAGTCGACGAGCGGCATCCCCAGAAGGTCGCGCGCGGCGTTCTCGCCGGCGAAGCGGCCGAGCTGCAGCGCGTGCTGGCAGGACTGGAGCGCGAGGTTGCCGGTACCGGTGTCCACCGCCGCCGCGTCGCCGGTGACGAACACGGAGGGCGCCTCGGGCGCGCGCAGCGAGCGCTCGACCCTGAGGCGGCCGATCGCGTCGCGCGCGCCGGGCACGTGGCGGACGAACCCGGCCGCGACCATCCCCGTCGTCAGCACCACGGCGTCGACCGCAAGGGACGAACCATCGGCGAAGCCGATGCGATCCGCATCGAGAGAGACGACCGATGCGCCGAGGCGAAGCTCGACCCGCGCGTCGGCGAGCGCCGCCTCGATCGTGGGACGCGGGCCCGCGCCCAGTTCCGCTCCGACCACGGGCGCGCGATCAATCAGGATGATGCGCAATCCCTCGCCGTCGCCGCCATGCGCCTGGATGCGATCGCGCAGCTCGAGCGCCAGCTCGATGCCGGTGAATCCGGCGCCGACGATGGCGACGCTCGTGGTACCCGTCGCCAGGCGGCGGTCGAGGCGGATCGCCTCGGCCTGGGTGTCGATCGAGTAGGCCCGGTCGGCGCCCGGGACCGGCGGCCGCCGCATCGCACTTCCGGTAGCGACGACGAGACGGTCGTAGGCCAGCGCCTCGCCGGCGAGCCGGACCTGCCGCGCGGTTATGTCGAGGCCGGTCGCCTCGCCCTCGACGAAAGCGATGCCGGCCGCCGACAGCGGCGCACGCAGATCGACGCCGAGGGTCTCCGGCTTCGCCTCGTAGAGACGCGGCCGCATCTCCAGCGTCGGTGCGCGCGACACCATCATCACCTCGGCCTTTTCGGCGGCGATGCGCTTTGCCGCCATCGCCGCCCAGAACCCGGCGAAGCCGCCGCCGACGACCAGGATCCTGCTCACGACTTCCTCCTCTCGGCGTAACGATCGGCGAACCAGTCGGGGACCACAGTCGAGTCCGGCCGGGCGCTCTTCGCCTTCACGCGCTGGGCGATGTCGGCCAGCGTCGACTTCGCAAGCTCGCGCCGCATCGCGGCTTCCGCCGCCAGCATCACCGCATGGATCTCGCAGACGCCCGACGTCGCGCTGCGGGGAGCAGCCCCCTCCTCCCAGAGCGCGCAGCGCCCGCGGATCTCGCGGCACTCGAACAGCGGCGTCTGCCCCTGCGCCGCTTCCGCGACGTCGAGCGCGGTGATCCTCTTCGGCTCGCGCGCCAAGCGCCAGCCGCCGCGCAGGCCCTCGGTCGCCTCCACAAGTCCCGCCTTCTCAAGCTGGGTCAGCAGCTTTCTCATGAAGGCGAGCGGCAGACGCTGGAACTCCGCGAGGTCGCGCGCGCTCGGCGCCGTCTCGTCCGGCGCGAGGCTCAGGTTCAGCAGCGTATGCAACGCATATTCGACGCCGGCGCCGTAGTGGGTCATGATGGGATCTCCAAACTACGACTTTGTTAGTCTCAGTATAGAAAATATGGATCGCGTCGGCAAGCGTCCGGCGATTGACCCCGACGCGCAAAGCCGGCTAGGACGGATCGTCCCTCGAAGACCGGAGCGTGCTCCAGGCAGCGCCACTGCGGCGCGTGGCCGATGTCGCGGAGGGCCGATTGCGATGTTGTCAAAGGACGGATCGGTGAAGCTTCCGCCGGGCGTGCAGCTCAAGATGTCGGCGACCGCGAGGCGCGTGTCCTTGCGCGTCGACGCGCCGACCGGCGTGGTGCTGCTCGTGGTGCCGAAGCGCGCCTCGCTGAACCGCGCCGCCGACTTCGCCGAGAAGAACCGGAAGTGGATCGACAGCAAGCTCAACAGCCTGCCGCCGCCGGTGCCCTTCGCCGACGGCATCGACGTCCCCATCGGCGGCCAGACTCACCGCATCCGGCATCGTCCCGGCATGCGCGGCACGGTGTGGATCGAGGGCCAGGAGATCCATGTCGCCGGCGCCGTCGAGCACCTGCCGCGGCGCGTCACCGACTGGCTGAAGGCGGAGGCCCGGCGGCAGATCGCCGAGCTGATCGACCGGCATTCGGAGATCATCGGCAGGCGTCCGACCCGCGTCACGCTGCGCGATACCACGACCCGCTGGGGAAGCTGCTCGCCGACGGGACGCATCGCCTTCTGCTGGCGCCTGATCCTGGCGCCGCGCGAGGTCATGAACTACGTGGTCGCGCACGAGATCGCGCATCTGGTCGAGCTCAACCACGGGCCCCGCTTCTGGCGGCTGGTCCGCCACATGGTGCCGGACGTGGATGCTCCGCGCCGCTGGCTCAGCGACCACGGCATCCGCCTGCACCGCTACGGATGACTGGCGCATGACGTCTGGCGCACCGCCGCGCTCCGGCGCGGTCGTCAACGTGCTGCTGACCGGCCTCGTCGCCTTCCAGGCGATCTCGACCGATCTCTACCTCGCCTCCCTGCCGACGATGGTGCAGATCTTCGCCACCACCGAGGCGAAGGTGCAGCTGACCTTGAGCGTGTTCCTGCTGGGCTCGGCGCTGATGCAGCTCGCCTACGGGCCGATCTCCGACCGCTTCGGACGCCGGCCGGTGCTGCGCGTCGCGATCGCGCTCTATGTCGCGGCCAGCCTCGCCTGTGCCGCAGCGCCGACGATCGAGGCGCTGATCTTCTTCCGGCTGATGCAGGCGGTCGGATCCTGCGCCGGGGTCACGCTCGGCCGCGCCGTCGCGCGCGATCTCTACGCGCCGGTCGTAGCGGCGCGCGTGCTCGCCTACATGGCCTCCGCCATGGCGATCGCGCCGATCATCGGCCCGATGCTCGGAAGCTGGATGACCGTGCATCTGGGCTGGCAGGCGAACTTCCTGTTTCTCGCCGGCTTCGGCGCGGTCTGCCTGGTCGGCCTCTACACCCTGCTGGACGAGACCAATCTGCATCCCGACCCGCACGCGATCGCGCCCAAGCGGATCCTCTCGAACTACGCCTCGCTGCTGCGCGACCGCGTGTATGTGGGCTATGCCCTCGCGGTGACGCTCGCCTATTGCGGGATCTTCTGCTTCATCTCCGGATCGAGCTTCACGCTGATCGACGTGCTGGGCCTGCCGACCGAGTATTTCGGCTTCTGCTTCGGCGCCGCGGCGGCCGGCTATTCGGTCGGCGCGCTGATGGCGGGGCGTCTGATCGCCCGCTTCGGCATCCAGCCCATGGTGACGACCGGCACGCTGATCTCGGCCGTGTTCGGCCTTCTCGGCGCCCTGCTCGCCTGGGCCGGCATCGCGACCGTCTGGGCGGTGCTCCTCCCCTTCGTCGTCGTGATGGTCGGCATCGGCTTCACGCTCCCGGCCGCGATCGCCGGCGCCATCGGCCCGTACCCGCGCATGGCAGGCGCCGCCGCGGCGATGGTGGGATTCCTCCAGCTCGGCATCGCCGCCGCAGTCGGCGTCGGGGTCGGCCAGATCCTCGACGGCACCACCCGCCCGATGATGACGGCGGTCGCCCTTGTTTCGACGCTGGGGCTCGCCAGCTTCTGGGGTCTGGTGCTGAGGAGTCCGGCCGGACGCTGAGCGGAACCTGATACCGCCATCCGGTGTTGGGGCCCCGGTGTTCTACCTGTCCAAGCCGTCTCACAGCGGAGCCGTGACGAGATGAACAGCGCGTCGAAGGGCGCCGCGCAGGATTTCCTGACCGGCGGGGGCGAGATGGGCTCGCGCATGCGCGCCTTCGACTGGTCGTCGACCTCGCTCGGACCGCCGGATTCCTGGCCGCAGAGCCTCCGCAGCGCCGTCAGCATCCTTCTGCCGTCCCGCGCCCAGATCTGCCTGTTCTGGGGTCCCGACCTCGTCTTCCTCTACAACGACGCCTACCGCCCGGTGCTCGGCATGAAGCACCCCTGGGCGCTCGGCCAGCCCGGGCGCGAGGTTTGGCGCGAGGTCTGGGAGAGCACCATCGCGCCTTTGGTCGCACCGATCATGCGGACCGGCGAGGCCTTCTGGGGCAGCGATCATCCGTTCCTCCTCGAGCGCTACGGCTATCCCGAGGAAACATTCTTCGACATCTCCTACGATCCCGTCCGCGACGAGAGCGGCCGCGTCGGCGGAATCTTCTGCATCGTCAGCGAGACCACCGGCCGGGTGGTCGTCGAGCGCCGGCTACGGACGCTGCGCGATCTCGCCAATGTCGCCGGCGAGGCCCGGGACACCGATTGCGTCTTCCGGAAGGTCTCCGAGGTTCTCGCCGCCGATCCCAGGGACATCTCGTTCTCCATCCTCTACGAAGCAGACCCGAGCTCGGGCGAGGTCAGGCCGCGTGCCTCGTCCGGCATCGAGACGCGGCCCGCCTCGGCATGGCCGCTGACCGCGGCGACGGCCGAGCGGAAGGAGATCGTGCTGACCGCGGCGGACCTCGCCGAGACACGCGCGCTCCCGCGCGCCGAGAACACCGAGCCGGTCAACACCGTCGTCAGCCTGCCGCTGCTCGGGGCAGGACCCGCGCCGCTCGGATTCCTGGTCGCCGGCCTCAACCCGAGACGCGCGCTCGACGACGGCAACCGCGACTTCCTCCGCCTGATCGCGTCCAACACGGCGGCGGCGATCGCCACGGTGCGCGCGCTGGCCGAGGAGCGGCGGCGGGCCGAGGCGCTGGCGGAGATCGACCGCGCCAAGACCCTGTTCTTCTCGAACGTCAGCCACGAGTTCCGGACGCCGCTGACCCTGATGCTGAGCCCGATCGAGGAGATGCTGGCCTCCCCTCGGGGAAGCCTCGGCGAAGACGACCGCCAGAGGCTGGCGCTCGCCCATCGCAACTCGCAACGGCTCCTGAAGCTCGTCAACTCGCTTCTCGACTTCTCCCGGATCGAGGCGGGCCGGATCGAGATCGCCTATTCGCCGACCGATCTGTCCAGGACGACGGCCGAGCTCGCCAGCGTCTTCCACTCGGCGGTGAAGCAGGCGAATCTCCGCATGGTCGTCGATTGCCCGACGCTCCCGGAACCGGTCTACGTCGACCGCGACATGTGGGAGAAGATCGTCCTCAATCTTCTCTCCAATGCCCTGAAGTACACCTTCGATGGCCAGATCGAGGTGCGGCTTCGCTGGCTCGGCGATCACGTCGAGCTGCGCGTCCAGGATACCGGCATCGGCATCGCGCCGGAGCATATCCGGCATGTGTTCGAGCGCTTCTATCGCGTGCCGAACGTGCGCTCGCGATCGCACGAGGGAAGCGGCATCGGGCTCGCGCTCGTCCATGACCTGGTCAAGCTCCAGGGCGGCGCCATCTCGGTCACCAGCGAGCTCGGGCGCGGAACCGTCTTCACGGTCACGCTCCGGACCGGAACCGCCCACCTCCCGGCGGACCGTATCGAAGGCAGCAAGGAACTGGAGGCGACCCCGATCCGCGCCGGAATCTTCGTCGAGGAAGCCCAGCGGTGGCTGATCGGCGACGAGATCACCGACGACGCGATTCCTCCGGCATCCGCGGATCTCAAGGACGCCCGCATCCTCTGGGCCGACGACAACGCCGACATGCGGGACTTCGTCAGCCGGATTCTGGAGGCGCATTGGACGGTGACCGCCGTCGCCGACGGCCAGGCGGCTCTCGCGCAGGCACTCCGCGACCCTCCCGACCTCGTGCTCGCCGACGTCATGATGCCGGAGCTCGACGGCTTCGGCCTGCTGCGGGAACTCAGGGGCGATCCGCGCACCCGCACGATCCCGGTGATCCTGCTGTCGGCGAGGGCCGGCGAGGAGGCGCGGATCGTCGGCCTTGATGCCGGCGCCGACGACTACCTGATCAAGCCGTTCTCGCCACGCGAGCTGATCGCGCGGGTCCGCTCGCATCTGGAAATGAACCGGGCGCGGAAGGAATTCGCGGCGAAGCAGCACGAGAGCGCGACCTGGTTCGGCCTCGCCGCGAAGGCCGCGGGACTGGGCGTCTGGCACGCCGACCCGTCGACCTGGACCGTGGGCGGCGACTCGAACCTGATGCGGATGCTTGGCCTCGATCCCGACCGTCCGGCGCTCGCTGCCGAGGAATGGCGCGGACTCGTCCACCCGGAGGACCGGGACCGCGTCGTCGCCGCGTTCGGCGACTGCATCGAAGGCAGGAATCCGCTCGGGATCGAGCATCGCATCCTGCGGCCCGGCGGCGAGGTCCGCTGGCTCTCGAGCCATGGCGACGTCGTCCGGGTGTCGGGGCAGCCCATGCGCATCGTCGGCGTCACCCAGGACGTGACCGAGCAGCGACGGCTGATCGAGGCACAGCAGCTCCTGATGAGCGAGCTGAACCATCGCGTCCGTAACACGCTGACGACCGTGCTGTCGCTGGCGCGGCAGACGGCGACGAGCGCCACAGGCATCAAGGATTTCATCGGCGCATTTCAGGCCCGGATCATGGCGCTCTCGGGCGCGCACAGCCTGCTGACGCAGCGTCAGTGGGAGGCGATCTCGCTCCGCGAGCTCATCGACGAAGTCATCGCGCCCCACCGCAGCGCCGACGTCTTCACGATCGAAGGTCCGGACTGCGACCTCACGCCGCGTCAGGGACTGGCGCTGTCGCTCGGCCTGCACGAGCTGGCGACGAACGCGGCCAAGTACGGCGCGCTGACCGCGCCGTCGGGCCGCATCGACGTCAGATGGACGATCGCGCGAAGCGATCCGCGCCGGCTCATGCTGACATGGTCCGAGCGCGGCGGCCCGAAGGTCTCGCGACCCAAGCGCCGCGGCTTCGGCAGCACCCTGATCGAGCGCGCCCTCCCCTCCGATCTCGACGGCGAGATCCTGCTCGACTTCGCCCCGGACGGGGTTCGCTGCACGATCGACTTCACGGCCCACGCCAAGGAGGCGCGGCCGGCCGGCCTCTAGTCCGCGAGGCTGCTCTTCAGCATCCAGGCGTGCTTGTCGTGCGCCTCGGTGCGGGTGATCAGCAGGTCGGCGGTCGCCTCGTCGCCCGCCTTCTGCGCCGCGGCCAACGTCGCCTTGATCGTCTTCACCACCGCCTGGTTGCTCTCGTAGAGCTCACGCACCATGGCGTTGGCCTCGAGGTTGCCCTTGGCTTCGCCGATCGTCGCCAGGCGGGCAAGCGCGGACGGGCTCACCGGCGGCGTGCCGTTGATGGCGCGGATGCGCTCGGCGATCTCGTCGAGCGCGGTCCAGATCTCGTTGTACTGGGCGCCGAACATCTCGTGCAGCGAGAAGAAGGTCGGGCCGGTCACGTTCCAGTGGAAGGCGTGGGTCTTGAAGTAGAGTGCATAGGAATCCGCCAGCACCCTGGTCAGCCCATCGACGACAGCATCCGCCTTCGGCATATCCGACTCCTCATTAGAATCATTCCAGGTAAATGGCTACCGCACCGGCGGACGTCAAGATGTCCCCGGACCCGGTCGAGCTCATCCCGGTCGAAACGGCCGGCTAGTCCTTGCCGCCGCCCCCGGACGCCAGGGGTGAGTTGGCGGGAACCCGGATCGTGCCGAGGGATCCGGGGGCGGGCTGCGGCGCCGTGAACGCTCGCCATGGCGCATACCAGGGCACCTGGGCGACCGGGGCCGAGTATTCGGCCGGCGCGGCTTTCAGCGGCCTCGGGGGCAGACCCGCGCTGGCCTTCTTCATGAAGTTGCCCCAGAGCTCGGCCGGCAGCGTGCCGCCGGTCACGTCCTTCATCGGCTGGCCATCGTCGTTGCCGAACCAGACGCCGGTGACGAAGTCGGCGGTGAACCCGACGAACAGAGCGTCCTTGGAATTCGACGTCGTGCCGGTCTTGCCGGCGGCCGGGCGGTCGAGACGCGCGGCACGGCCGGTGCCCGCCTGCACGACGTTCGTCAGCATGTCGGTCATGGTGCCGGCATTGGCGGCGGAGATCACGCGCTCGGGCGCCGGCTGGCGGCGATAGAGGACGCGGCCGCTGGTGTCCTTGATCTCGACGATGCCCCAGGCCCGCATCGCCTCGCCGCCGGTGGCGAAGGCGCCGTAGGACTGCGTGAGATCGATCAGCGTCACCTCGCTGGCACCGAGCGCCAGGCTCGGGTTGTCGTCGATCGCCTGCGGAATCCCGAGCCGGTGCGCGACGTCGATGACGCGGCTGCGCCCGACCTGCTCGGAGATGCGCACGGCAACCGTGTTGATCGACTGCGTCACCGCGTCGGCGACGCGCATCGGCCCGCGGTACTTGCGATCGAAGTTCGACGGGGTCCAGTTGCGGATCGTGATCGGCGAGTCGTCGATGATCGTGTCCGGCCCGATGCCGGCTTCGAGCCCGGCGAGGTAGACGAACGGCTTGAACGCCGACCCCGGCTGGCGGAGCGCCTGGGTCGCGCGGTTGAACTGGCTCTCGCGGTAGTCGCGGCCGCCGACCAGCGCCAGCACGCGGCCGTCGGCCCCGAGCGTCACCAGCGCCGCCTGGTCGGCATCGCGCTTGTCGGAATACTTGGCGAGGATCGCTTCGACCTCGCCTTCGGCGATCCGCTGCAGCTTGGGGTCGAGCGTCGTGGTTACGATCAGGTCGCGGTCGACATAGCCGATGGTCGAGCCCACCTGGTCCAGCACCCAGTCGGCGAAGTAGCGCCCGCCGAGACCCGCGGTCGCGTAGTTGCCGCGCCCGACCGGCAGGCGCTTCGCCTCGCTCGCCTGCGCCTCGGTCAGATAGCCCGCGTCGACCATGTTGGCGAGCACCTGCTCGGTGCGAACGCGCGCGCGCTCGGGATTGGCGGACGGGCTATAGCGTGCCGGAGCCTTCAGGAGGCCGGCGATCAGCGCGCTTTCGTAGACGTTGAGCTCCTTCGGGTCCTTGGCGAAATAGCGCTCCGAAGCGGCGGCGACGCCGAAGGTGCCGGCGCCGAGATAGACGCGGTTGAGGTAGATCGTGAGGATCTGATCCTTGGTGAAGCGCCACTCGAGCCAGACCGCGAGGATCAGTTCCTGCACCTTGCGCCCGAAGCTGCGCTCGTTGGTGAGGAACAGGTTCTTGGCCAGCTGCTGGGTCAGCGTCGAGCCGCCCTGGCGCACCGCGCCCTCGCGGATGTTGACGACGACGGCGCGCGCCAGCCCGATCGGATCGAGGCCCAGATGGCTGAAGAAGCGGCGGTCCTCGGTCGCCAGCACCGCCTGCACCAGGCTCTTCGGCAGCTCGCTCAGGTTCGCCGGCCGGCCATGGACCTCGCCCGAGCTCGCGAACACGGTGCCGTCGGTCAGCGCGAGGCGGATCGAGGGTTTCCGGCCGCTGTCCTCGAGGCCGGAGATGTCGGGAAGGGTCAGCGCGAAATAGGCGACGACCGCGGCGACCGCGACGCCGGCCCAGATGCCGGCGACCAGCCCCCAGCGCAGCAGACCATAGAAGATCGCCCGCCAGTCGATGCGGCTCTTCCGCTTCTTGGGCGTGCGTTTGGCCCCGCGATCTTGGGAGGAGACGGCCACGGGTTTCCGGATATCACGATTCGCGGTCACGGCAGAATGTCGCCGAAGATTGAGGCGTCTTAACGGCGTAGGTTCCGTCCGCGATCCCCGGGACTGTTAAACCGGCATTAACCGAGGCAGCCTAAGGTCGGCGGGACCGAGGCCGCTTTCCTCTCGGATCCCGTCGTGCTGGCAGCTCCTGGTGTCATGTCCGCCGTCGCTCTCGATACACGTCCAAGGATCAAGATACCGCTCAAGGTCCGGATCTCTGCCTGGTGGCAGGGCTTCGACCCGGTGGACATCTATGCCGGCGACCCGGAGACGCTGGAATTCGATACCGGGCGCAGCAAGGGCGCGTCGGCACCGGCGAAGGCGGGACTGCCGAAGAAGAAGGTGCCGCTGTGGACCGCCGACCGCATCCAGGTGGCGGAGCGTCTCTGGGGCGCCGGCATGCACACGCCGGGCGGCGACGATCACGTCGAGAACCTGGTGAAACCGTTTGCCCTCAACCCGACGATGACCGTGCTCGATCTCGGCGCCGGGCTCGGCGGCTCAGCGCGGACGATGGCGAAGAGCTTCGGTTCCTGGGTCACGGGATACGAGCAATGGCCGATCCTGGCCGAGGCCGGCATGCTGCGCTCGCGCATGGCGGGCCTCGACAAGAAGGCGCCGATCGAGACCTGGGATCCGGCGACGACCCAGCTCAAGCCGCGCGGCTACAACTGCGTCTTCGCCAAGGAGGCGTTCTTCACGATCGCCGACAAGGCCCACCTGTTCCAGCAGATCGCGATCACGCTCCGCCCCGGCGGGCAGCTCTGCTTCACAGACTACGTGATGCCGGACGACGGCAAGCCCACCGCCGCGGTCGAGAGCTGGATGGGCCACGAGCCGCAGGAACCTTTCCCCTGCTCTTCCCAGGACATCCTCGACCTGCTCGCCCACAACGGGCTCGAGGTCCGCATCTCGGAAGACATCACCGACATGCACCAGGCGCTGATCCTGCAGGGCTGGCGCGACCTGACCCACGCGCTGGCGCCGGGATCGGTGGCGCCGGAGACCGTGCCCCACCTCGTCAACGAGGCCGAGCTCTGGGCCAGGCGCGGCGCCGTGCTGCGGACCGGCGACGTCAGGGTCTACCGCTTCTACGCCCTCAAGGCGGGCGATCCGGTCACCTGACGCTCGCATCCGGTTCTCGACAGGGCCGCCTCCACTCGGGTAAAGGCGGCGCATGCTCAAGGACCGACGCGGGCTCGACACCTCGACCGACAACGCCCAGGCGCTCGCCGCCTTCGACGACGCCATCGACGGCTACGTCACCTTCCACGTCGACACGACGAAGCGGCTCAGCGAGGCAACGAAGGCCGATCCCTCCTTCTTCCTCGCGAACGTGCTGAAGGGCGGCATGGCGCTGCTCTCGCTGAACGCGAAGAACCTGGACCGCGCCAGGACCGTGCTCGCGCAGTGCGCGGCGGTTGCCGACAAGGCCAACCCGCGCGAACGCCGCCACCTCGAAGCCTTCGAGGCCTGGGCCAAGGGCGACCTCGACCTCGCTCTCCGCATCTGGGAGTCGATCCTCGCGGTCCACCCGACCGACCTGCTGGCGCTGCGCCTCGCGCATTTCCACTACTTCTGGCTCGGCCGCACCGCGCGCATGCTGGATTCGGTCGTCGCCGCGGCGAAGGGCTGGAAGAGCGATACGCCGGGCCGCAGCTGGGTCGCCTCGATGCAGGCCTTCGGCCTCGAGGAATGCGGCGAGTACGACGAGGCCGAGCACATGGCGCGCGAGGCGGTCGACTACGACCGCAACGACCGCTGGGGCATCCATGCGGTGGCGCATGTGCTGGAGATGCAGGGTCGCGCCGCGGACGGCATCAAGTGGCTCGACCAGAATGCCGGCGCGCTGGCGCAGGCCAACAACTTCGCCTTCCACCTGACCTGGCATCGCGCGCTGCTGCAGCTCGAGAAGGACGGCCCCGACGGGCTGCTCGACTGGTACGACGCCAAGATCCGCGACCACGCCTCCCCGCTGATCCAGGCGATCCCCGATCTCTACATCGACGTGCAGAACGCGGCCTCGCTGCTGTGGCGGCTCGAGCATCTCGGCGTCGACGTGGGCTCGCGATGGAAGGAGCTCGCCGACAAGTCCGAAGCCCGGATCGGCGACGGCTCGAACCTGTTCACGCTGCCGCACTTCGCCATGGCGCTCGCTGCCGACGGCCGCTTCGAGGCGGCGACGCGTCTGATCGAGGGCGCCGCCGCGATCGAAGGCTCGACCTTGGGTCCCGTCGGCTCGGGCATCGCGGTGCCGGCCTGCCGTGCCGCCGTCCATCACCGCCGCGGCGAGTGGAAGGACGTGATGGGCACCCTGATGCCGGTACGCCACGACCTCTGGCGTCTCGGCGCCAGCCACGCGCAGCGCGACGTGCTCTGGCAGATGCTGGTCGACGCGGCAAGGAAGGCCGGCGACGACGACGCGGTGAAGACGCTGATGGTCGAACTGACGGCGATGCGCCCGGTCCCGGCCGAGCAGCGCCGCGCCTATTCGTCCGCGGCCTGAGGCCTGACGACCAGCCAGTAGACGGCGAGACCGGTCGCGCTCGCGATCAGGCCGGCGAAGATCGAGTCCGAGAGGAAGTGCCCGCCGGCCGACATGCGCGCGACCGCCATGCCGGTGCCGAGCGCGAGGCCCGGCAGCATCGCGATCCACCGCCGTCGGCGACCCGCGAACAGCGCCAGGGTCAGGAGCCCGAAGCCCATCGCCACCTCGCCCGAGGCGAAGGAGCAGTTGCGGCGGCACTCGTTCGCCGGCACGAGCACCGGGGTAAAGGCGCGGTCGCGGCCGAACTCGACGATCTGCGACGGCCGCGCGCGGCCCCAATGCTCCTTCAGTCCGGCGTTGACGATGAGGCCGGGCCCCACCGCCAGCGCGATCACCAGGACCAGCGCCGCGCGGCCGCCGCCCGGTCGCCCGATCAGGCGGCCGAGAAGCCACGCCGCGACGGCCGCCGCCGGCAAGGTGAAGACGATCACCGACAGCAGCTTGCGAAAGCCTTCGACGCCCGGCTGCTCCGAGCCGATCCAGCGGCCGTCCTTGTAGAAGAGGCTCGCGACCTGGAGATCGATCTGCGGCCACGCCATGAAGACGACGCCGGCCGCGACGAACAAGGCGAGGTGGATCAGCGCCCATCGCCGGAGGTCGCTAGCGCCCATAGCCCTGGAACCCTTCGAGCAGGAAGACGTGATGGGTGCGGTCGACGTCGCGATAGAGCGGCCGGCCGGCGGTGCCGAGCGGCGTCACCTTGGCGAAGCGCTGCAGGATGTCGTCGGGCTTCGGGTTCGGCGTGACCAGCAGGAAGGTCGCGGTCGGCTTGAGAGCGACGTCGGCGGTGAGGTCCCAGTGGTCGCGGATGCGCCCCGACGGATTCCACTTGGCCCAGGCCACGGGCCGGGCGCCGTAGATCATGGTCGCGAGGTCCATGCGGTCTTCCATCAGCAGGACCGCGCCTGGATGCGCGGCGAGCTGCTTCGCCACGTCCGTACCGAGACCACGCCAGCCGAGCAGGCGCTTGAACGGATCGTTGCGGCCGGAAAGCTCGATGCCCGCGACGCGCGCGAGGTCATGGTAGCCGGCCATGATGCCGGCGGCGGCGAGATGGATCGCGACCGCGAGGCCCAGGAGCCAAGCGCGGCCGCGCCCGATCGCCCAGGCGGCGACCAGCACCGTCGCCGACACGTAGAGCGGTGCCGCCCAGTTGGCGTTGGCGCGCGACAGGAACGCGACGACGACCATCATCGTCGCCAGCGGCAGCAGCACCGAGGCGAGAAGACGGGATCGGGCATCGGCGATCAGCACCCTCGGCCGCGCCAGTGCAGCCAGCAGGATCGCGAACGGGATGGGTCCGAAGACGCCGAACTGCGAGAGGACGAACTCGATGCCCTTGAAGGGATGCACCAGCGCGCCGGCGAGGTTGGCGTTGTCGGCGGTGTGCTTGTAGCTGACGAAGGCGTGCTGGAGATTCCAGATGAGGTTCGGGACGTAGCAGAGGAACGCGATCGCCAGCGCCAGGAGCGGTGCGCGCCAGCGGATACGGCGACGCTCGTCGGGGCTGAGCGCGAAGAACAGCGCGAGGCCGACCGGGAACATCGCCATCGCATACTTCGCCAGCGTGCCGACGCCGACGATGAGCCCGAGCGCCAGCCACCAGCGCTCGTCACCGTCCTGGACGATGCGAACCGCGGCGTAGAGCGAGGCCGCCCAGAAGACGAGCAGGAACGGGTCGGTCGAGATCAGCAGCGAGGAGACGAAGACCGCCGGCAATGTGGCGTAGAGGATCGCCGACCACATCCCGACGCGCGGCCCGTAGAGCCGGTTGCCGACCGCATAGAGAAGAAGCGACGTCGCCGCATGCGCGAGCGGCGAGGCGAGCCGGACACCGAAGGTGCCGTTGCCGAATATCGCCGTGCTGGCATGGATGGTCCAGGCGACCAGCGGCGGCTTCGAGTAGTAGCCGAGCTCGGGCGTGAGCGACCACACCCAGTACTGCGCCTCGTCGCCGGAGAGATCGTAGCGATCGAGCGCCAGCAGAAGCAGGCGCGCGATGGTGACCGCGGCGACGACGAGGAGCGCGATCGCGCCCTCGCCCAGGCCCGCTTGGCGGACACGCGCCTCGGTCATGCGGCGGCGCGGCGCTCCCTGCGGATGAGCCAGAGATTGCGCGCGTAGACGACGAGGCCGCCGGCCTGGCCGGCAATGATCACCGGATCGGCGCGGTGGATCGCGTAGGCCAGCAAGGTCACGCCGCCGGCGATCGAGAAGATCCAGAAGGCGAGCGGGATGACGCTCTTGCCGACGCGCTCGCTCATGATCCACTGGACGATGAAGCGCGCCGAGAACAGCGCCTGGCCGGCGAAGCCGATCGCCAGCCAGATCGGCTCGATGTCGAAGGTCATCGCGTTACGTCTCTTCTCTTGCGTCGATGGGCAGGCGCGAGCGGCGGATCAGCCACCACACGCCGAACAGGTCGAGGATGCCCGCCTTGAGCCGGCCGAAATTCGTGTAGTTCGAGGATCCCGCGCCGCGCGGGCGGTGATTGACCGCGACCGAGACCACGCGCGCGCCGTGGCGGCGCGCCAGCGCCGGCAGGAAGCGGTGCATGTGGTCGAAGTAGGGAAGCTCGAGGAACAGCTCGCGTCGGAAGATCTTGATGCCGCAGCCGGAGTCCGGCGTCTCGTCCTTGAGAAGTGCGCCGCGGATGCGGTTGGCGAGGCGGGACGCGATCTTCTTGGACGCCGTGTCCTTCCGGTTCACGCGATGGCCGGCGACCATGTCGGGCTTGGGGTCGACCGAGAGCCTGGCGAACATCTGGGGCAGGTCCGCCGGATCGTTCTGGCCGTCGCCGTCGAGGGTGGCGATCCACTCGCCGCGCGCCCGCCTGACCCCGGTCCAGACCCCGGCGCTCTGGCCGCGGTTGGCGGCATGGCGGACCAGCCGGAGGCGCGGCAGCCGGGCCTTGGCCGCCTTCAGCTTATCTGCGGTTGCGTCGGTGGAGCCGTCATCGACCACCAGGATCTCGAAGTCGAAGCGCCCGGCCAGCGCCGCCTCGACCTCGTCGACCAGGGCGACGATGTTGTCGGCCTCGTTCTTGACCGGAATGACGACGGAAAGCTGCATCCGACTGCCGCCTGGGGGAAGCGGCCCGGCTTGTCGCATGGCCGGCGGGCGATGACAACTGGCCGGCCTCTCCGCCATTTAGATTGTCTTTTAGGTAATTGTTTATCTTCGTCGCTTGCGGGCGTTTAGGCAAAGGGCTACGCTTCCTTTGTCATGAGCGTCCAGCTTCCTCTCCCGCCTCCGCCGCTCCCGCAGGTGAACCCGTTCACCGCGCGGCCGGTCGAGATTCGCGAACCCGCCGCCCGCACGGTCACGCGGAACGCGGTCGCGTCGACACGCGAGGCTTCGGAGAACCGGGAAGATCGGAACAACCGCGCCGAGACGACCGAGAACAACCGCCAGGCCGAGGTCCGCTCGGCCCGTTCGGCACCGCGCGGCGGCCGCGGACAGAACGTCGACATCGAAGCCTAGGCGCTTCTCTTCGTTCGACGCCGGCCGGCCCTCCTCAGCGGAGGGCCTTTTCATTTCTGCGAACAGATCAGTCGTCGCCGGCCTCGCGGCGCTCGCGCGCCAGCAGGGCTTCCTTGCGCTTCGTCCCCCAGCGATAGCCGCCGACCGTGCCGTCGGTGCGGACCACGCGATGGCAGGGGATGACCAGCGGCACCGGGTTGGCGCCGCAGGCGTTCGCGACCGCGCGCACCGCGCTCGGCTTGCCGATGCGGTCGGCGACTTCCTGGTAGCTCGCGGTCGTGCCGGAGGGGATGCGCTGAAGCTCCTGCCAGACGCGGCGCTGGAACGCGGTCGCCCTGATATCGAGCGGCAGCGAGAGATCGGGAAGCTTGCCGGAGAGGTGACGGACGATCGGGTCGACATAGGATCCGAGACCGCCTTCGTCGCGCGCGATGCTGGCGCCGGGGACTTCGGCCTCGAGCTCCTTGCCGAGGCGCTTCTCGTCGTCGCCGAGCGCGATCATGCAGACGCCCTTCTCCGTCGCCGCAACCAAGAGGAGGTCGAGCGGCGTCTTCCGGATCGCGTAGCGGATGTCCTCGTCGACGCCGCCCTTGCGGTATCGCGCCGGCGTCATGCCGAGCTCGGCCTGGGCCTTCTCATAGAGCCGGCTCGCCGAGCCGTAGCCGGCGCCGTACATCGCCTGCGCCACCGGCTCGCCCTTCTTGAGGTCCTCCTTGAGGCGCGCGACGCGCTTCGCCTCGCCATAGGCGCGCGGGCTCACGCCGACGATCTCGGTGAACAGGCGCTGCAGGTGATGCGGGCTGATGCCGACGGCGCGGCCGAGCATGGTCAGCGTCGGGATCGCGTCCGCGGCGTCGATCAGGCGCGCGGCCTTGCGGATGGCCTTGAGGCGCGGATTGTCGGTCTCGACCAGGTTCGGCCGGCAGCGCTTGCAGGCGCGGTAGCCGTCATGCTCCGCCGCCTCCGGCATCGGGTAGAAGCGGACGTTCTCGCGCTTCGGCCGACGTGCCGGGCACGAGGCCTTGCAGTAGATGCCGGTCGAGGTGACGGCGGCGACGAAGCTGCCATCGGCCTTGGTGTCGCGGGCCTCGAAGGCGGTCCAGAGCTTGTTCGTGTCCATGCGCGGTCTCCTTAGGTCCCATACCTAGGTCCTGGGGAAGCCCCTCGCTATCCGAAGCTTGCGCGCAATCCCAAGTCTAGAGAAACCGCGCCAGCCAGGCCTTCACCTCGCGCCAGAAGACCCGCGTGTTCTCGGCCCGGCCGATGAAGTGGCCTTCGTCCGGGAACACGACGAACTTGGTCGGCACCTGCCGGCGCTTCAGGATCTTGAAGTTGGTCAGGCCCTCGCCGAGCGGCACGCGAAAATCGCGCTCGCCATGCGTGATCAGGGTCGGCGTCGAGAAGTTGCCCGCATAGCGGATCGGGCTCTGGTCGTTCCACTGCCCGCCCTGCTCCCAGATCGGCACGCCCATGCGGCGTTCGCGCTCCATGCCGCCGTCGTTGGTGCCGTACTGCGCCTCGTTGTTCATCGGGCCGACATGGGAGACGAGGCACTTGAAGCGCTTCGAGGTGCCGTTCAGCCAGTTGACCATGTAGCCGCCGTAGCTGCCGCCGACTGCGGCGATGCGGTCCTTGTCGATGAACGGATACAGCCGGATCGCCTCGTCGATGCCGGCGAGGACGTCGAGGCACGGCCCGCGCAGCACGTCGCGCTCGATCGCCTCGGCGAAGGCTCGGCCCAGGCCGAGCGAGCCCTTGTAGTTGGTCGCGATCACGACATAGCCCGGCGTCGCCAGCAGGTGCTTGTGGAACCAGTAGGCGGAGTAGTTGAAGGCATCGGTGTACGCGGTTGCCGGCCCGCCATGGATCAGCGCCACCAGCGGGTACTTCTTCTTCGGATCGAAGCCTGGCGGCAGGATCAGCATGTTGTGGATGCGCAATCCTTCGGCCGAGGTGAACCAGAAGTGCTGCGGATCCGGCGCGTCGATCTCGGAGATGCGGGCGGCGTTGAACGTGGTCAGCGGCACATGGCCGTCGCCCTCGAGGCGCACGATCTCCGGCGGCTGGATCGCGCGCTCGAAGATCGCGGCAAGGCCGCCCTCGATCGGCGTCACGGTGCGATAGGCGCCGCGCCCCGTCGGCAGCAGCGGCTCGACCTTGCCGCCGGACGTGGGCACGCGGAACACGCGGGCAAAGCCATCGTCGAGCGCGTCGACATAGGCGGTGCGGCCGTCGGCCGAGATCGAGAATCCGGAGACGAGGCGATCCCAGCCTTCGGTGACGATCGCGGGCTTGCCGGCCTTCGGCCAGGCGAAGCGCGCGAGCTGCGCCGCGGTCTGTCCCGCTCCCTCGGGCCGGTGGATCGCATAGAGCGCGTCGCCGGTGCGCGAGAACTGCGGCTCCGAGAAGCTCTCCATCGGATCGGTGATGAGCCTGGGCTCGCCGCCGCTCGCCGGCACCTGGAAGAGGCCGGTCTCCGCCTCGACATGCATCATCGAGTCGGCGTTGATCTGGGCCGTGAAGACGACCGAGGCGCCGTCCGGCGCCCACTGCGCCGCCAGGGTCTCGGTGGTGTCGAGCTCGGTCTGGCGGAAGGCGCCACCGCGGAATCCCGGCGAGCGCGCGAAGGCGGTGTCCTTCAGGAGATCGAACGGCTGCGCGCCGGGCTCGAGCTCGATCACCAGCGGATGCGGCCGGCGCTCGTCCAGCCACTTGTTCCAGAAGCGCACCGGCATGGCCTCGAAGATACGCGCCGAGGATTTCGGCTGCGCCTGGCTGCCGTCGGCGGCGCAGTCGGCCTCGTAGAGGATCGCCTTTCCGTCGGGTCGCCACTTCGGATACCGCGCGCCGCCCTCGCCCGAGGTCACGCGCTGAGGCGCGCCGCCGGCGACCGGCATGACGTAGACCTGCGCGACCGAATCGCCGTCGCGCTTGCTGGCGAAGGCGAGCCTGGTCCCGTCGGGCGACCAGGCCGGGGCCCCCAGCGGCGCCGGACCGCGGGTGAGGCAGCGAGGCGGCCTCTTGCCGTCGGACGCCACCACCCAGAGGCCATTGACCTGGTCGGCCGGGTCGTAGGCCGGCTCGATCACCGCGACCGCCAGCCAGCGCCCGTCGGGGCTCGCCGCCGGGTTGCCGACCCGGTGCATCAGCCAGATGTCCTCCTGCGTGACCGCCCGTCCGGCCGTGCGCGACGCTTCACCCTGGGCCATCTGCTTCCCCCGCCTCTAAGAAGTCCATCCTAGCGGACCGCTTGCCTTCGCCGCGCGATCCTGGTGGACTGTCATAGAACTTTAACCAAGAAGCCACACCGTGGTCTTTAGGTCCGGCCGATACCAACGGCTGTTCCATTTAGGGAGACGAGAAACATGAAGCGGATGCTGTTGTCGTCGGTTGCGGGCATCGCGACGCTGTTCAGCGTGGCGGCGGCCAACGCCCAGACCGAGATCCAGTGGTGGCACGCCATGGGCGGCAACCTCGGCGAGGTGGTCAACGACCTGGCCGCCCAGTTCAACAAGGAGCAGTCGGCCTACAAGGTGAACGCGGTCTTCAAGGGCTCCTACACCGAGACCCTGACCGCGGCGACCGCTGCCTTCCGCGCCAAGCAGGGCCCGCACATCGTGCAGGTCTTCGAGGTCGGCACCGCCAGCATGATGGCCGCCAAGGGTGCGGTCTATCCGGTCTACCAGCTGATGGCCGACACCAAGGAGAAGTTCGACCCGAAGAGCTTCATCGGCCCGGTCTACGGCTACTACTCGACGACCGACGGCAAGCTGCTGTCGATGCCGTTCAACTCCTCGACGCCGGTCTTCTACCGGAACAAGGAGATGATGAAGAAGGCGGGCCTCGACCCCGAGAAGGCGCCGGCGACCTGGCCGGAGCTGATCGAGATGTCGAAGAAGGTCGTCGCCTCCGGCGCCAAGTGCGGCTTCACCTCGCAGTGGCAGACCTGGGCGCTGATCGAGAACTTCGGCGCGCTGCACAACCTGCCCTACGCCACCAAGGCCAACGGCTTCGGCGGCGCCGACATCGAGCTCAAGTTCAACAGCCCGCAGCACGTCAAGCACGTGCAGGCGCTGCTCGACATGACCAAGGACAAGTCCATGGTCTATGGCGGCCGCGAGGGCAAGTCGACGGCGCTGTTCACCGCCGGCGATTGCGCCTTCCACATCGCCTCCTCGGCGACCGCGTCGGCGATCGACAAGGCGCTGGGCCAGGGCACGGTCGGCATCTCGATGATGCCGTACTGGCCGGAGATCAAGGCGAAGCCGCAGAACTCGATCATCGGCGGCGCCACCCTCTGGGTGCTGCAGGGCAAGCCGAAGGCCGACTATGTCGGCGTCGCCAAGTTCCTGACCTTCCTGTCGCGCGCCGACATCCAGGCCAAGTGGCACCAGGAGACCGGCTACGTGCCCGTCACCATCGCCGCCGCCGAGATGACCGCCAAGGCCGGCTTCTACGAGAAGAACCCGGGCCGCGACGTCGCGGTGAAGCAGCTCGAGCTCAACCCGCCGACCGAGAACTCGAAGGGGCTCCGCATCGGCAACTTCGTGCAGATCCGCGACATCGTCGACGAGGAGCTGGAGGCCGTGTGGGCCGGCCAGAAGACGCCGAAGGTGGCGCTCGACGACGCGGTCAAGCGGGGCAACGAGCAGATCAAGCGCTTCGTCGCCGCCAACAAGTAAGCCGGCCTGGATCGAGGGGCTCCCGCCGCGGCGGGGGCCCCTTCTTCCCCAAGTCCCCCATGGAAAAGCGCGTCACCTTCAACGACAGGGCGCTGCCCTATCTGCTGCTCCTGCCGCAGATCGCCATCACCGTCATCTTCTTCTTCTGGCCCTCGGCCGAGATGATCTGGCAGTCGCTGATCGTCGAGGACGCGTTCGGCGGCAACACCCAGTTCGTCTGGTTCGACAACTTCGTCACGCTGTTCGAAGACCCCGGCTACTACGCCTCCGCGATGCTGACGCTCGGGTTCAGCGCCGCCGTCGCCGCTCTCGGCCTTGCTTTCTCGCTGCTGCTGGCGGTGATGGCCGACCGCATCATCCGCGGCGGCTCGGTCTACAAGACCTTCCTGGTATGGCCCTACGCGGTGGCGCCCGCCGTCGCCGGCGTCCTCTGGGGCTTCCTGTTCAATCCCTCGGTCGGCATCGTCGCCTGGGCGCTGAAGGTGCTGGGCTACGACTTCAACTACGTGCTGAACGGCGGCCAGGCCCTGGCACTGGTCGTGTTCGCCGCCGTCTGGGGACAGGTCAGCTACAACTTCCTCTTCTTCTTGGCCGGACTGCAGTCGATCCCGAAGTCGCTGATCGAGGCGGCGGCGATCGACGGCGCGGGGCCGGGCCGGCGCTTCAAGGACATCGTCTTCCCGCTGCTGTCGCCGACCGGCTTCTTCCTGCTGGTGGTCAACATCATCTACGCGTTCTTCGGCACCTTCGGCGTGGTCGACGCGCTGACCAAGGGCGGCCCGGCGAAGGCGACCGAGATCCTGGTGTTCAAGGTCTACAACGACGGCTTCCGCGGCGGCGACCTCGGCGGCTCGGCGGCGCAGTCGGCGATCCTGATGACGGTGGTGATCCTCCTGACCGTCGTGCAATTCCGCTTCGTCGAGCGCAAGGTCCACTACTGAGATGGTCGAGAACCGCCCCTGGCTGACCGTTCTCAGCCATCTCGTCGTGCTCCTCGGTGTGGCGATCATCGCCTTCCCGGTATGGATGACCTTCGTCGCATCCACGCACGACGCCTCGACGATGCTCCGTTCGCCGGTGCCGCTGCTGCCCGGCCCGTACCTGCTGCAGAACTACGCCGAGATCCTGACCCAGGGCTACGCCCGCACCTCCGGCGCGCCGCTGACGATCGCGCTCATGAACAGCATGGTCATGGCGCTCGGCATCTGCCTCGGCAAGATCGCGATCTCGATCATCGCCGCCTTCGCCATCGTCTATTTCCGCTTCCCGTTCCGGATGACGGCGTTCTGGATGATCTTCGTCACCCTGATGCTGCCGGTCGAGGTGCGCATCGTTCCCACATACGGCGTCGTCGCCGGCCTCGGCATGATCGACACCTATGCCGGCCTCATCATCCCGCTGATCGCCTCCGCCACCGCGACCTTCCTCTTCCGCCAGTTCTTCCTCTCGGTGCCGGACGAGCTGGCCGAAGCGTCCCGCGTCGACGGCGCCGGCCCCGTCCGCTTCTTCTTCGACATCCTGCTGCCGATGAGCCGCACGACGATCGCGGCCCTGTTCGTGATCCAGTTCATCTACGGCTGGAACCAGTATCTCTGGCCGTTGCTGGTCACCAATTCGGAAGGCTTCTACACCGCGGTCATGACCGTGGCGCGCCAGGCGACCGCGGTCGACGCGACGCCGAGCTGGAACCTGATCATGGCGACGGCGATGCTCGCCATGCTGCCGCCGGTGCTGGTCGTCGTCTTCATGCAGCGGCAGTTCGTGCGCGGCCTCGTCGAGACGGAGAAGTAAGCCGATGGCGACGGTATCGATGCGCGGCGTGCGCAAGTCCTATGGCGGCGCGCTGGAGGTGATCCAGGGCATCGACATGCAGATCACCGACGGCGAATTCATCGTCATCGTCGGCCCGTCCGGCTGCGGCAAGTCGACCCTGCTCCGCATGGTCGCCGGCCTGGAGAAGATCACCGGCGGCGAGATCGCGATCGACGGGCGCGTGGTCAACGATCTCGAGCCCAAGGATCGCGACATCGCGATGGTGTTCCAGAACTACGCGCTCTACCCGCATATGAGCGTCTACGAGAACATGTCGTACGGGCTCAGGCTCCGCGGCATGTCGAAGGGCGAGATCGACGAGCGGGTGAAGCGCGCCGCCGGCATCCTCGAGATCGCCCAGTATCTCGACCGCAAGCCGCGCCAGCTCTCCGGCGGCCAGCGCCAGCGCGTCGCCATGGGCCGCGCCATCGTGCGCGAGCCGAAGGCCTTCCTGTTCGACGAGCCGCTCTCCAACCTCGACGCCAAGCTCCGCGTTCAGATGCGCGTCGAGATCAAGAAGCTGCAGCGCCAGCTCGGCGTCACCTCGATCTACGTGACCCACGACCAGGTCGAGGCGATGACGATGGCCGACCGGCTGATCGTCATGAACAAGGGCGTCGCCGAGCAGATCGGCACGCCGATCGAGGTCTATGCCGAGCCCGCGAGCCTGTTCGTCGCCGGATTCATCGGCTCGCCGGCGATGAACTTCCTCGAAACCCGCGTCGCCGCCGACGGCCGGCTCGCGATCGACGGGGCCGCGCTGGCGCCGAAGATCCGCCTCGATCCCGGCCGCCCGGTCACCGTCGGCATCCGGCCGGAGCACCTCGCGACCGGCGGCGGCATGGACGTCCAGGTCGAGCTGGTCGAGCTCCTCGGCGCCGACACGCTGGTCCACGCGCGCCTGTCCGACGGCAAGAGCCTCATCGTGCGCCTTCCCGGCAACCAGGTGCCGGCCGCGGGCGACCGCCTGCCGATCCAGGCCTATGACGGCGCCTGGCACATTTTCGACGGCGAGACCGGCAAGCGGCTCGGCACCGCCTGATGCCTGTCTTCCCCTACCGCCAGATCGACGTCTTCACCGCCGTCGCCTTCAAGGGCAACGCGCTCGGCGTCGTGATCGGCGCCGACGGGCTTTCGCCTGAGCAGATGCAGGGCTTCGCCAACTGGACGAACCTCAGCGAAACCACGTTCCTGCTGAAGCCGACGACGGCCGAGGCCGACTATCGCGTGCGCATCTTCACGCCGGCACGCGAGCTTCCCTTCGCCGGCCACCCGACGCTGGGGACCTGCCATGTCTGGCTCGCCAACGGCGGCAAGCCCAAGGGCGACGGAGTCGTCCAGGAATGCGGCGTCGGCCTGGTGAAGCTTCGCCGCGAGGCCAGGCGCCTCGCCTTCGCCGCGCCGCCCTGCAAGCGGAGCGGTGCCGTCGAGGCCGATCTGGTCGAGCGCATCGCGAAGAGCCTCCGCGTGCCCTCCTCGGCGATCAAGGCATCCCAATGGGCCGACAACGGTCCCGGCTGGGTCGGCGTGCTGCTCGGATCGCGCGCGGAGGTCCTCGCGCTCAAGCCCGACTTCGCCGCCATGCAGGGGCTCGCGGTCGGCGTCGTCGGTCCGTCCAAGCCCGGCGACGATACCGACGCGCAGTACGAAATCCGAGCGTTCATTCCCGGCGACGGCATCGCCGAGGACCCGGTCACCGGCAGCCTGAACGCCAGCCTCGGCCAGTGGCTGATCGGTGCCGGCATCGCGCCGCCGAGATACACGGCGGCGCAGGGCACCGCCATCGGCCGCGCCGGCCGCGTCTATATCGAGAAGATCGGCAGCGATGTCTGGGTCGGCGGCGAGAGCGTCACCTGCATCGAAGGCACCGCCACGATCTGAGGCAGGGCCCAGCCGGCCTTGTCGCGTCAGTAGACGACGAACTTGCCCCTGGGTCCGAGGGCGGACGAGGATTCGACGATCGAGGACCACCAGCCGCCGATGTTGGGCGTCCGCGTCCACAGCAGGTTGCCGGGCGCCCAGGTCCCGAGCCCTGCCGTCACCAGCGAGACGTTGGAGGCACCGTCGCCGACGAAAGCGTCGCAGCTTCTGCCGGTCGCGACATCGCGCATGACCTCGACGGCGAGCGGGTAGTTGCCCTCGGTCGCGTTCAATCCGAGCTGCCGCTGCGCGACCGCCTGGCCGGTATCGAGCCTTTGGCTCGCATGGCTGAAGACGCGATCCGGGTACCGGGTTTCGAGGAGCGCGACATTGGGCTGGTAGTCGGTCATCAGGAAGATGCGCGCCTCGGGCATGCGCCGGAGGAGCGCGTCGACCGCTGCCAGCGTCGCCTGCGCTTCGGCCGGCGCCTGCTCGAGCGACTCCAGCACCTTGTCGCTCGACGACAGCCGCATATGGACCCCGATCACCGGCTTGTCGCGACGCTGACCGTCGAGCCACGCCTTCGCCTCGTCCAGGATCTCCCGGCGAAGCCGGATGCGCGACATCGCCGACCAGAAGACGTCGAGCGGCGACCGCTGGCGCAGGGGATGATCGTCCGGCGCCACGTACAGCAGGTCGGCCAGAAAGCAGTATCGCTCGGCGACCGCGACGTCCTCATGCCTCGGCAGGATGTCCAGGTAGCTGGCACCCGCCGTGTTGTGGAACCACGGCCGGTTGTTCGATCGCCGGAGCGTCGCCGGCGTGAAGAATGGCGGGTAGCAGCTCTCGCTGCGTCGCGCGACCTCGTCGAGCGACGGCCCGACCGGCTCGAAGAACGCGTTCCAGAGATTGTCGATCTCCGGCGCGGCGTAGGCCGATTCCTTTCCCCAGTAGACGAGCGGCGTGCGCCCGAAGAGCTCGGCCGCCACCAGCTGCACCGCCGAATGGATAACATCCGCGCAGAAGCCCGACGAATGCGAGCGGATGACGAGGAAGCGTTCCCTGTCCGGCCGGGACGGCGCCCCCGGAACGCCTTTCTCCGCGAGGATGCGGGCCTTCAGCCGATCGAGATCGGACTTCACGACGCGTTCGAGCGGAGGTGCGCCCCCCAGCGGATCGAGCGCGACGAGGTGGTGCAGGGACGCGAACTCGTCGCCCTCGGCGTGATAGGTCAGCGCCTTCCGCCAGAGCCGTACCTCCCGGCTCTCGTCCGCTTCGTCGAATACCCGGTAGCCGGGAGCGAACGCCATTTCTGCCGCGGTCGCGCGATAGCGGTCGACGACGCGGTGAAGCCCCTCCAGGACTGCCGCGTCCTCGTCGCCGGGCGGGAGCGCACGCGCCATCTGCGGAAGCAGGGCGTGCAGACGCGCCGCCTCGTCGAGGCGGCCGGCATGCAGCAGCATGAACAGGAGAAACTGGATCGTTCTCGCCGGACGCTCGACCAGCGCCAGATCGCGCCTGAGCCACGCGATGCTCCTGTCGTAGGCGCCCTGCTGCGTCAGCAGGTCGACCAGGAACGAGATCGCACTGCGATCGAAGGGATGTGCCGCGATCGCCTGCATCGCGAGCCGCCTCGCCGCCGCGCCGTCGCCGGCCTCGCGAGCGGCGACCGCAAGGCGGACCAGCGAGGCGGGAGATGACGCTTGCGTCATGGACGACGAAGGCCGCCGCTTAAGCGACCTTCACCACCGCGTGGCGCTTCTTGCCGGCGGAGAGCTTCACCACGCCGTCGGCGTTGAGGTCCGACGCCGAGATCTTCTTGTTCTCGTCGGCGCAGACATTGTCGTTGATGCGGATGCCGCCGCCGCGGACCAGCCGGCGCGCCTCGCCGTTGGAGGCGGCGAAGCCCGCGAGCTTGAGGGCTTCCCAGATCGGCACGCCGGCATCGAGCTGGGCCTTGTCGACGGCGACCGTCGGTAGCACGCCGCCGGCCTCGCCTTCCTCGAAGGTCTTGCGCGCGGTCTCGGCGGCCTCGGCGGCGGCGGCTTCGCCCCGGCACATCTTGGTCGCCTCGAAGGCCAGCACCTTCTTCGCCTCGTTGATCTCCGCGCCCTGGAGCGCTTCGAGCTTCCGGATCTCGTCCATCGGAAGATCGGTGAAGATCTTGAGGAAGCGGCCGACATCGGCGTCGTCGGTGTTCCGCCAGTACTGATAGTAGTCGTAGTGCGGGAGGCGGTCGTCGTTGAGCCAGATCGCACCGGCCGCGGTCTTGCCCATCTTGGCACCGGACGCGGTGGTCACCAGCGGCGTGGTCACGGCGAACAGCTCGGGCGTTCCGACCCGGCGGCCGAGATCGACGCCGGAGACGATGTTGCCCCACTGGTCCGAGCCGCCCATCTGCAGGCGGCAGTCGTAGCGCCGTGCCAGCTCCACGAAGTCGTAGGACTGGAGGACCATGTAGTTGAATTCGAGGAAGGTCAGCGGCTGGTCGCGGTCGAGCCGCAGCTTGACCGAATCCATGGTCAGCATGCGGTTGACCGAGAAGTGCCGGCCGTAGTCGCGCAGGAACTCGAGGTAGTTGAGCTTCGACAGCCAGTCGTCGTTGTTGGCCATCTGCGCATCGCTGGCGCCGTCGCCGAACTTCAGGAACTTGCCGAAGGTCGACTGGATCGAGGCCATGTTGCGCGCGATGTCGGCGTCCGTGAGGAAGCGGCGCATCTCGTCCTTGCCGGACGGGTCGCCGATCTTCGTCGTTCCCACGCCGATCAGCACGATCGGGCGGTGACCGCACTGCTGCAGGCGGCGCAGCATCATGATCTGCACGAGATTCCCGACATGCAGGGAATCCGCGGTCATGTCGAAGCCGATATAGCCGGTGACGATCTTCTCGGCCGTCAGCTTCTTGAAGCCGGCCTCGTCCGAGCACTGGTGCAGGCAGCCGCGCTCGCGGATGACCTCGAGGAAGTCACGCATCGTCGACATCGGATCAGCTCGCCGCCTTGGCTTTCGCCGGCGCCTTCAGCACCTCGTCGAGATAGGCGCCGACGGAGTTGCCCATCTGCTCGATCTTGTTGGTGAAGAAGTGGTTGGCGCCGGGGATCGACTTGTACTTGACCGTGATGTCGCGCTGGCTCGACAGCTTGTCGACGAGCTTCTGCACCGACTCCGACGGCACCACCTCGTCCGCGGTGCCGTGCACGATCAGGCCCGAGGAGGGACACGGCGCCAGGAACGAGAAGTCGAACAGGTTCGCCGGCGGGGCGATCGAGATGAAGCCCGAGATCTCGGGGCGGCGCATGAGCAGCTGCATGCCGATCCAGGCGCCGAAAGAGAACCCGGCGATCCAGCAGGCCTGGGCGTCGGGATTGTAGGTCTGCAGCCAGTCGAGAGCGGCTGCCGCGTCCGAGAGCTCGCCCTCGCCGCGGTCGAACACGCCCTGGCTCCGCCCGACGCCGCGGAAGTTGAAGCGCAGCGTGGCGAAGCCGCGCTGGGCGAACAGGTTGTAGAGCGTGTAGACGATCTTGTTGTTCATCGTCCCGCCGTGCTGCGGGTGCGGATGCAGCATCAGCGCGATCGGCGCGTTCGGGACCTTCGGCGGCAGGTATCTGCCCTCGATGCGGCCGGCGGGGCCGTTGATGATGATCTCAGGCATGCGGGTCGGCGAAATCCTGACCGGAGCAATGGGACAAAGCGACGTTCGGCTCGGGCGCACCCCGGCACAATCTTGACCAGGCTAGTAGGGTATACTATATGCGGGATCGAGGCTGGGTCGCCGGCCTCCCAGCCTTTCGGCACAATAGCACAGCCACTCCCATGATTTTCAAGACGTTGCGCGAAGATATCGACTCGATCATCGCCCGAGACCCGGCCGCCCGGAGCCGGATGGAAGTCGTCATGTGCTACCCGGGCTTCCAGGCTATCCTGTTGCACCGATTGGCACATTCGGCCTGGAATCGCGGCTGGAGGCTGCTCGGGCGCTTCCTTTCCCAGGTCGGGCGCTGGATGACCGGAATCGAGATCCATCCCGGGGCGGTCATCGGCCGCAGGGTCTTCATCGACCACGGCATGGGCGTGGTGATCGGCGGGACCGCGATCGTCGGCGACGACGTGACCCTCTACCAGGGCGTCACCCTGGGCGGCACCAAGCTGCACAAGGGCAAGCGGCACCCGACCTTGGAGCGCGGCGTCATCGTCGGTTCCGGGGCGCAGATCCTCGGGCCATTCACCGTCGGCGCGGAAGCGCGCATCGGCGCGAATGCCGTCGTGCTGGCGGAAGTCCCGGCCGGCGTCACGGTGACCGGCATCCCGGCCAAGCCGGTGCTGACCCGCGACAAGTCGCGCGCCGCCGAGTTCCAGGCCTACGGCATGCCGAGCGAAGGCCTGCCCGACCCGGTCGCCCGCGCGATCGAAGGCCTGCAGTCCGAGGTCGACCTTCTGCGCAAGCGCGTGGTCGAGCTCGAAGGCGAGAAGCAGCCGGTCGACGCCCGGTCGACCCTTCGCATCACCGGTACCTGAGCTCCTTAAGGCGGAGGAGGACCATGAAACTCAGCACCAAGGGCCGCTATGCGGTGATGGCGATGGTGGACCTGGCCCGGCACGGCGCCGGCCATCCGGTCTCTCTCGCCGACATCGCCGAGCGCCAGGAAATCTCCCTCTCCTACCTCGAGCAGCTGTTCGCCAAGCTCCGCAAGAACGGGCTGGTGCGCAGCGTGCGCGGGCCGGGCGGCGGCTATCTGCTCGGCCGCGGCACCGAGGACGTGAAGATCTCCGACATCATCCTCGCGGTCGACGAGCCGATCCGCGCGACGCGCTGCGCCTCGCATTCGGCGATGGGCTGCAAGACCGACAGGTCGCGCTGCATCACCCACGACCTGTGGGAAGAGCTCGGCAACCAGATCCACCTGTTCCTGCGTTCGGTCAGCCTCGCCGACGTGATCGAGAACAAGGTCGTCGGATCCGCCTGCATGCGCCGCGAAGTCCCGGCCGCGGCGGCGGTGGCCGCGGAGTAGCGACGAAGAACCCATGACGATGCGCGCCTATCTCGACTGGAACGCGACCGCGCCGGTCCGCCCCGAAGCCAGGGCGGCCATTGCCGACGCGCTTGCCGGGACCGGCAATCCCTCCTCGGTGCATGGCGCCGGACGGGCCGCCCGCGCGCTCGTCGAGGATGCGCGCGAGTCCGTCGCCCATCTCGTCGGCGCCGGCGCCAATCAGATCGTCTTCACCTCCGGCGGAAGCGAGGCGAACGCGCTCGCGCTGTCGGGCGGCATGCGCGTGCTGGCCTCCGCGATCGAGCACGATTCCGTGCTGGCGCATGCGGGTCCTGAGCGGATCGCGGTGACGTCGGAGGGAGTGATCGACCTCGACGATCTCGACGCCAGGCTTGCTTCCGGCGCGCAGCCCAAGCTCGTGTCGGTGATGATGGCGAACAACGAGACCGGCACCATCCAGCCGCTGGCCGACGTGGTGCGCATCGCCCGATCCCACGGTGCCCTGGTACACACCGACGCGGCGCAGGCCGCAGGCCGTATGCCGGTTGATTTCCTCGGCCTCGGCGCCGATCTGATGAGTATCTCCGCGCACAAGCTCGGCGGACCGCAGGGCGTCGGCGCTTTGGTAGTCGGCGAACGCGCTTCGGTAATGCCCTGGATCAGGGGCGGCGGCCAGGAACGCGGTCGTCGCGCCGGAACGGAGAACGTGGCCGGGATCGCCGGTTTCGGTGCGGCAGCGATCAGCGCACCGGCGACCGACTGGACCTCGGTTCAGTCGCTCCGCGACGATCTCGAGCAGCGCGCGGTCGGCCTCGGCGCCGAGATCTTCGCCGACCAGGCGCCGCGCCTGCCCAACACCGCCTCGCTCCGCTTGCCGGGCATGGCGGCAGAGACCCTGGTGATCGCGCTCGACTTGGCCGGCATCGCGGTCTCCGCCGGTGCCGCCTGCTCGTCGGGCAAGGTTCGCCCCTCGCCGGTGCTGACCGCGATGGGCAAGACCGCCGGGATCGCGCGTGAAGCGATCCGCGTCAGCCTCGGCTGGACGACCACGGCGGAAGAGATCGACCTGTTCATCGCGGCGCTCGGCGAGATCCGGGACCGCATCGGCCGGCGCGACCTCGATCGCGCCGCCGCGTGAAGGAGAGCAACGTGACGACCCAGACCCGCGTCGCCAAGACCGAGAGGAAGGAGCAGCCCGGCCGCAACCGCCCGGATCGCCCGATCTATCTCGACTACCAGGCGACCACGCCGATGGACCCGCGCGTGCTGGAGGCGATGCTGCCCTACTTCACCGAGAAGTTCGGCAACCCGCATTCGCGCAGCCACGCCTATGGCTGGGAGGCCGAGGAGGGCGTCGAGAAGGCGCGCGCCCAGGTCGCCCACATCATCGGCGCGGACGAGCGCGAGGTGATCTTCACCTCGGGCGCCACCGAGTCGAACAACCTGGCAATCAAGGGCGTCGCCCATTTCTACAAGGACAAGAAGAACCACCTCGTCACGCTGGTGACCGAGCACAAATGCGTGCTCGACTCGATGCGCCATCTCGAGGAGGAGGGCTTCCAGGTCACCTACCTGCCGGTCAAGCAGGACGGCCTCGTCGACATGGCCGAGCTCGAGAAGGCGATCACCGACAAGACGGTGATGGTCTCGATCATGGCGGTGAACAACGAGATCGGCGTGATCCAGCCGCTGGCCGAGATCGGCAAGCTGTGCCGGAAGAAGGGCGCCTTCTTCCACACCGACTGCGCCCAGGCCGTCGGCAAGATCCCGCTCGACGTCGAGGCGATGAACATCGACCTGATGAGCATCTCCGGCCACAAGATCTACGGGCCGAAGGGCATCGGCGCGCTCTACGTCCGGCGCAAGCCGCGCGTGCGCCTGCAGGCGCTGATTACCGGCGGCGGCCAGGAGCGCGGCATGCGCTCGGGCACGCTCCCGACGCCGCTCTGCGTCGGCCTGGGCGAGGCCTGCGCGATCGCCGAGCGCGAGATGCCGGAAGAGGCGAAGCGGCTGACCCGGCTGCGCGACCGCTTCCTCGGCCAGGTCCGCGAGAAGTTGCCGGAGGTGTTCCTCAACGGCAGCCTCGAGAACCGCATTCCGGGCAACCTCAACATCAGCTTCGCCTATGTCGAGGGCGAGTCCCTGATCCTCGGGATCAAGGACCTCTCGGTGTCGTCCGGATCGGCCTGCACCTCGGCCTCGCTCGAGCCCTCCTACGTGCTCCGCGCGCTCGGCGTCGAGGAGGAGATGGCGCATACCTCGCTCCGCATCGGCTTCGGCCGGTTCACCACGGAGGAGGAAGTCGACTACGCGGTGCAGGACATCGTCGAGCACGTGTCCAAGCTGCGCGAGATGAGCCCGCTCTGGGAGATGTACCAGGACGGAATCGATCTCAAGAGCATCAAGTGGGCGGCCCACTGAGGCCGCGGGGAGACTGACATGGCGTATTCGGAAAAGGTCATCGACCACTACAACAACCCGCGCAACGTCGGCTCGCTCGACAAGGGCGCGGAGGACGTCGGCACCGGCCTGGTCGGGGCGCCCGCCTGCGGCGACGTGATGAAGCTGCAGATCAGGGTCTCGGCCGACGGCATCATCCAGGATGCCAAGTTCAAGACCTTCGGCTGCGGCTCGGCGATCGCGTCGTCGTCGCTGGCGACCGAATGGATCAAGGGCAAGTCGCTGAACGAGGCCGAGTCGATCAAGAACACCGAGATCGCGCAGCACCTGGCGCTGCCGCCGGTGAAGATCCATTGCTCGGTCCTCGCCGAGGACGCGATCAAGGCGGCGATCGCCGACTACCGCGCCAAGGCTGGCACGAAGCCCGAGTAGGCAGAGAGACGATGTCCGAGACCGGCACCACCGCCGCCCCCGAGACCCCGGCCGCCCCGCCGGCGCCCAAGCCGCGCATGAAGCGTCAGGCGATGATGCTGACCGACGCCGCGGCCGCGCGCGTGAAGGCGCTGCTCGACAAGCGCGGCAAGCCGTCGGCCGGCATCCGCATCGGCGTCCGCACCAAGGGCTGCTCGGGCCTCTCCTACACGCTCGAATACGCCGACGAGCGCGGCAAGTTCGACGAGGTGGTCGAGGACAAGGGCGTCGTGATCCTGATCGACCCGAAGGCGACGATGTTCATCCTCGGCACCGAGATGGACTACGTCGAGGACAAGATGGAAACCGGCTTCAAGTTCACCAATCCGAACGAGAAGGGCCGGTGCGGCTGCGGGGAGTCCTTCCACGTTTGACCGCGTCCAACGCCTGCTGGTCCTGCGGAAAGCCGGTTCCCGCGGGCGAGCCGTTCTGCCCGGCCTGCAAGTCGGTCCAGCCGCCCGGACAGACCGACCACTTCTCCAGGCTCGGCTTCGCTAGGACCTTCGACCTCGACCCGAAGCTGGTCGAGCGCCGCTACTTCGAGCTTCAGCGCCGCCTGCATCCGGACCGCTTCGCGACGAAGAGCCCGAAGGAGCGCCAGCTCTCCCAGGCGCAGGCGACGAGTCTCAACGACGCCTACGAGACCCTGATGGACCCGCTCCGCCGCGCGGTCTATCTGTTGCGCCTTTCCGGGATCGAGGTCGGCGGCGAGGGCAAGACCGTCGCCGATCCAGCCCTTCTGATGGAGGCGATGGAGATGCGCGAGGCGCTGGCCGAGGCACGGACGTCGAGCGAGGTCGACCAGGTGGTCGCCCGCGCGAAGGCGGAAGCCGACACGGTCCGCTCGGCGCTCTCGACGCACTTCACCGCGACCGATCTCGACGCCGCCCGCACCGACACGCTGCGCCTCACATATCTCGACAAGCTGGTCGAGGATGCGCGGGCGCGACGGCTGAACGTGGCGTGACTGAGATGCTGAGCGCTGCATCGCCCCCCACCCTCACCCTCCCCCACTTCGGGGGGAGGGAATCCAATCGTGTCCCTTCCCCCCGCGCAACGTGGGGGAAGGTTAGGATGGGGGGTGTCGATGCCGGAGAAGGCGTCTCCACATGACCCTCCTCCAGCTCCACGAGCCGGGCGAGACGCCGCTGCCGCACGAGGGTGAGCAGGAGCTGGCGGTCGGCATCGATCTCGGCACCACAAACTCGGTCGTCGCCATCTCTTCGTCCGGCAAGCCGGAGGTGCTGCGCGACGCCGACGGCAACGGCCTCGTGCCCTCGGTCGTGGCCTACACCGGCGACGGCGTGATCGTCGGCGGCGCGGCCCAGGCGAAGATCGTCGACGCGCCGGAGACCGTCGTCTCCTCGGTGAAGCGCCTGATGGGACGCGGCTCCTCCGACGTGAAGGCACTCGCCGGCACGCTGCCCTACACGCTCGATGCCGCCGAGGGCGGCATGGTGCGGCTCAAGGTCGGTAACCGGCGCCTCACGCCGGTCGAGGTGTCGTCCGAGATCCTGAAGGCGGTGAAGGCGCAGGCCGAGCAGCATCTCGGCCGCGAGGTGACGCGCGCCGTCGTCACCGTGCCCGCCTATTTCGACGATGCCGCCAGGCTTGCCACCAAGGATGCGGCGAAGCTCGCCGGCCTCGAGGTCCTGCGCCTCGTCAACGAGCCGACCGCGGCCGCGCTGGCCTACGGCCTCGACAAGGAAGCCGAGGGCGTTTACGCGGTCTACGATCTCGGCGGCGGCACCTTCGACATCTCGGTCCTGCGTCTCGAGAAGGGCGTGTTCCAGGTGCTCGCGACCGGCGGCGACGCAGCGCTCGGCGGCGACGACTTCGACCACGCGATCGCCGAGCACTGGCTCGCCGACCGCAAGTCGGAGCTGGGATCCGAGCCGATCACGCCGGGCGAGGCCAAGCAGACGCTGAAGAGCGCGCGCGCCGCGAAGGAAGCACTGACCGGCCGGGAGGCCGGCGACTTCCCGGTCATGCTGCGCGGCAAGACCACGCTGCATCGCCTCACCCGCGCCAAGCTCGACGAGCTGATCCGCCCATGGATCGAGAAGACCATCGGCATCTGCCGCCAGGTCGTCTCCGATGCGCGTCTCGATCTCTCGGAGATCCAGGGCGTCGTGCTCGTCGGCGGCTCGACCCGCGTGCCGCAGGTCCGCAAGGCGGTCGAGGCGCTGTTCGGCAAGGCACCTCTCTCCGACATCGATCCGGACGAGGTCGTGGCGCTCGGCGCCGCCCTCCAGGCCGAGGCGCTGACATCGGGTTCCGACACCCTGCTGCTCGACGTGCTGCCGCTCTCGCTCGGGCTCGAGACGATGGGCGGCCTGACCGAGAAGGTCATCGACCGCAATACGCCGATCCCGGTCGCCAAGGCCCAGGAGTTCACCACCTACCAGGACGGCCAGTCGGCGATGCTGATCCACGTCGTCCAGGGCGAACGCGAGACGGTCTCCGAGTGCCGGTCGCTGGCCCGCTTCGTGCTGGCCGGCATTCCGCCGATGGTGGCGGGGGCTGCCCGCATCCGCGTCACCTTCCAGGTCGATGCCGACGGGCTGCTCACCGTCTCGGCCGAGGAGCGGACATCGGGCGTCCAGCAGCGGGTCGAGGTGAAGCCCTCCTACGGGCTTTCCGAGGACGAGATGGCCCGCATGCTGGAAGAGAGCCTCGAACATGGGCGCGCCGACATGGAGCGACGCCTCCTGATCGAGAACCAGGTCGAGGGCCGGCGCGTGCTGCTGGCCCTCGAGACCGCGCTCAAGACCGATTCCGGCCTGCTGGACGCGGGCGAGGCCGACCGTATAGAAGAAGCGCGCCGGAAGCTGGCCGCGGCGGTCGAGAATGCCGACCGCGACCGGATCAAGGCGGCGGTCGAGGCGCTCGAGGACGTCGCCCGGCCCTTCGCCGAGCGGCGCATGGATCGCGCCATACGGGCAGGGCTGGCCGGCCATTCGATCGACGAGTTCAAGGGCGATCCCGGCGGCTGCCTGGCGCCCGATCCCGAGGACAAGGTGTAAGAGAGTCGAAATGCCGAAGATGACGTTCGTCAATCCAGACGGGACCCGCAAGGAAGTCGACGCGCCGGTCGGGCTCTCGGTGCTGGAGATCGCGCACCGGAACGGGATCGACCTCGAAGGGGCCTGCGAAGGCTCGCTCGCCTGCTCGACCTGCCACGTCATCGTCGACGCGGAAGACTACGACCGCCTCAAGGAAGCGACCGAGGACGAGGAGGACATGCTCGACCTCGCCTTCGGGCTCACCCACACGTCGCGGCTCGGCTGCCAGATCATCATCACCGAGGAGCTGGACGGGCTCACGGTGACGCTGCCGTCGGCCACCCGCAACATGATGGTCGACAAGTAGCCATGGCGAAGGCGCTCCGCTGGACCGACACGCACGAGATCGCGATCGAGCTCGAGGACGCGCACCCCAACGTCGACATCATGTCGATCCGCTTCACCGACCTTCACCGCTGGGTGATGGAGCTTCCGACCTTCAAGGACGACCCGAACCGCTCGGGCGAGAAGATCCTGGAAGCGATCCAGATGGCCTGGCTCGAAGAGCGCGGGTGACATGTCCGATCCGCTTCGCCTCGGCGGGCGGCCGTCGGACCATCTGGTCGCCGTCGCGATGTCGGGCGGCGTCGACTCCTCCGCCGTCGCCGGCATGCTGGTCGAGGCCGGCTATCGCGTCGCCGGCTTCACCCTTCAGCTCTACGACCACGGCGCCGCGATCGCCAAGAAGGGCGCCTGCTGCGCGGGCCAGGACATCCACGACGCGCGCCGCGTCGCCGCCCGCCTCAGCATTCCGCACTACGTGCTCGACTACGAGGCACGCTTTCGAGAGCAGGTGATGGCGCCGTTCGCGGCATCGTATCTCGCCGGCGAGACCCCGATCCCCTGCGTGCTCTGCAATCGCACGGTCAAGTTCGCCGACCTGCTCGGCATGGCGAACGACCTCGGCGCAGCGGCCCTGGTCACGGGCCACTATGTGCGCCGGATCGAAGGCGCGGCGGGACCCGAGCTTCACCGTGCCGCGGATCCCACGCGCGACCAGAGCTACTTCCTTTTCGGCACGACCAGGGACCAGCTCGCCCGGCTGCACTTCCCGCTCGGCGACAAGCCCAAGACCGAGACGCGCGCGATCGCCGGAAGGCTCGGGCTCGCCGTCGCCGCCAAGCCCGACAGCCAGGACATCTGCTTCGTGCCCGGCGGCCGCTACGCCGACGTGGTGAGGAAGCTGCGCCCCGAGGCCGACGCGCCCGGCGAGATCGTCGACCTCGACGGCAAGGTGCTCGGCCGCCACAAGGGCATCGTCGACTTCACCATCGGCCAGCGGAAAGGCCTCGGCCTCGGCGCGACGTCGGACGGCACCGAGCCGTCCTATGTCGTGCGCCTGGAGCCCGCCACGCGACGCGTCGTCGTCGGGCCGAAGTCCGCGCTGGCGGCGCATCGCGTCGCCTTGCGCGAGCTCAACTGGCTTGGCGACGCCCCCATTCCGGATGACGGCCTCGCGGTCGAGGTGAAGCTGCGGTCGGCATCGCCGGCGACCTCCGCGCGCGTCTTCGCGACGCCGACCGGCGCCGAGCTCAGGCTCGATGCGCCGCAGCACGGCATCTCGCCCGGCCAGGCCGGCGTGATCTATGCCGGCGACCGTGTGCTCGGCGGCGGCTGGATCGCGGAAGCGGCATGACCGAGGTCGTCGTCCGCCCGGCGGTCATCGAGGACACGCCGGCGCTGGCGCTGCTGGTCGCGGCCCTCAGGGCGCACCAGAAGGACCCGATCGGGCACCTGAACGAGGCCGCGCTCCGCCGCGACGGCTTCGGCGACGAGCGCGCCTTCGACATCCTGGTCGCCGAGCGCGACCGCCGACCCATCGGCTACGCGCTCTTCACCGAATGCTACGAGCCGGCCTTCGCCGCGCGCGGGCTCTACCTAGCCGACCTCTATGTCCGCCCGGAGGCCCGGCGCACGGGTGCCGGCCGGGCCCTCGTCCGGGCCGTCGCCGACGAGGCGGTCCGGCGCGAGCGCAGCTATGTCTGGTGGACCTCGCTCGCCGCCAATGCCGAGGCGCATGCGTTCTATGCGGCCATCGGCGCCGCCGCCCACCACATCCGCGCCCACGTCCTGCTGGTGCGGACCGAGGCCTTCGCGGCTGCCGGCGACGAGCCCGCCCCGGCCTGAAAACGCCGGCCACCGATCCCATATTTCACCCCGGGGCCCGAGGCTTGACGGGCCCCCTCAAGCGGCCTATAGGCACGCTCTCTTCGCGCCGGCCCGTTCCAGGACCGGTGCCCGGTGGCGGTGTAGCTCAGGGGTAGAGCAGGGGAATCATAATCCCTGTGTCGGCGGTTCAAATCCGTCCACCGCTACCACTCTTCTTTCTTCGGAAAGATCAAGAAACTCCGACAAATCGGGCGCTTTTGAGCGCCAAGCCGTTTCGTCCTGCCATTCCTCCCTTTCCCCCAATTTCCCTGCTTTACCGTGTCTTCCCGCCTGGATCTGCCACACGCGTGCCACATTAAAACGGCCGAACGTTTCGAATCCGTTCTCACCGAATGACAATCGCTTGGTTGGCTGAGCCGGCGGGCAGATGATTGGCTCGGGTGCGACAACGGCCTATCGGCAATACGCTCCGTTCCTCACTGACCGTCCGCGTCGCCATCAGATTCTCGCTTTTCCGCGCGCACCCGCTCTCGCTTCAGCTTCTTCTCCGCGTCATGGAAGTCTATGACCACGCGCTGCAAGTCGCCTTCCTGATTGATGTTCCAGGGCGGCCTGTAGCACTGCCGTGCAGCCATGCCTTTCATCTTCGCCTCGATGCGACGCCACCAGAGAAGGATGTGAGCAGCTTGCAAGTCGCAAGTAGCACTCGCCCACTTCGCCGGAAGGTGGATCACCCGCATCCCGGTTGCGTTCACAGCTAGAACTTGGTGATGGCGTTTGAGAAAATCAGTATCGGCGGTGAGGATCACCTCGCCGCCCTCTTTTGCAAACTTTGTTATCCAGTGCTCATCGCTCGCGCCTCGATCGCCGACCTCGACAACGTGGGTTAGCTCAAATTCAGGACTAAGAGCCAACTCGCGCACCGCACGCACGATTTCTTTTGAAACGTGCTCGTCAGCGCGAATCTTCAATTGGGCAGCCTTACCTCGAACTCAATAGCGCTCTCCACATCCTCCAGAGTCACCCCGAACCACTTAGCTACCTTGTCCTTACTGCCTTCGGCCATCCACAGCTTATAGAGGGCAGCAGTAGGCACCTTGATCTCACCGACTACAGGCTGACCATATGAGTATCGTGGATTGATGATGACATTGGGGACCTCCGGCAGCGGCGGCCACTCTTCGGCAAGCATAGTCCTGGGGTTGAACGATACATTCTTCGCAACCACGGCCTCGATAGTCTCGTAGAACTCGTACTGCCCACTCAGGAGATCGTGCGTTTTTCGCTCACCGAGTTCCTCCGCCATCTGGAGAAAAATGCGCTTGCGGTCGGTCAGAAAGGACGTCCGTGCTAAAGCAAATGGATGATTGGTGTTCAGTTCTGTCCGCGCTTTAGCGGCGACCTTACGCAACAGCTGCAGACTGAGACCTTGCTGACGGAAGGTCTCAACAAAATGGATCTCGAAGAGGTCCCAGAAGCTCAACTCCTGCGTCCCGTCGAGCGGCTTGTAGTCACGCATCACGACGGGAGCGTCGTCATCACGCAGCCATCGGTAGATGCGCTGCTTGTTCTCAATCCGAAGAAGCCGCGCGGCCTCGCTCACGGTGTAGAATCCACCGAGCAGAGGATCTTTGACCCTATCAAGTGCGGTCATAAGGCGACTCCTCTGGAAGGGACGACCGAGCATCGCGACAGAGGTCGTATTTCTCCCCGGCGGGACGGACGGAAGGGCTTGCGAATCGCCCCTACACTACCGCACACGGGCCGGGAAGGAACGCTGATGTGGGGTCGGCGCCGCCAAGACGCAATATGGGCACTCGCCGCTCATGGAGCGGCAAGAGCACAGCACTTTCAATAGGCTACCGTCGCCGCCACTGATTTCATGCTGTCCTGGGGGGCTCCATTGGCGCGTGCCGGGCGCGCAGATCGCGCTAGTAGAGCAGCAACATCGCCAGATCCGCCACAGACGCGGCACAGACGCAGTCCAAACGTTTGACCACGCTGCGCTTACTACGGAAATCATAATCCCTGTGTCGGCGGTTCAAATCCGTCCACCGCTACCACTTTCCCTGATCCCGATTGGCGTCTAGGCTTCTCTTCAGGGCCGGCCTCCGGCCCGGAGGGACCCATGGACGACCTTTACAACTTGAAGAGACGGGTGCTCGCGGTCGGCGCGGCGTTGACCCTGTTCTTCTTCCTCACGTCGGCCGGCACGCCGGCGGCCCTGGTCGACCTCCCCAGCCTGTTCCTGCTCGGATGGTGCCTGCTGCCGATCGGCCACCTCCTGACCTTCGGGCGCGAGGACGATCCGGAGATCGTGAGCCTCGTGCTTCTCTGCGCCTCGGCGATGATCCTCGTCTTCGGAACCTGGGTCTATGTCGAGATGACCCTCATCCACCTGAATGCGGAGAGCACGCTCGCCTTCCTGGTCGTGCCCCTGATGCAGATGGCCATCGCCGTCCCGGCGGTCCTGGCCGGGTGGGTTCTCCGACGACGGGCCGAGCCCCTTCCCGCCTAGCACTCTGGGAACCTTGACGAGCCTTGGGTGTTTTCCCGGCGTTAAGGGGGGATCTGCCTGATGACGTCGATACCCACGGCGACACCTGCGCCCGCGGAAGGTGTGCAAGCGGATGCCGCTCGGCGCTTCGGCGTCCGGCTGACGCTCGCCCAGCGGCTGTTCGTCCTGGCGCTGATCGCGCTGCTGCCGGCGACGCTGATGCTGGTCTACAACGAGATCGACTTCCGGCGCGCGCGTCTCGAGGAAGTCCACGCCAACGCGCTTCGCAGCGCCCAGCTCGCGGCTTCCGAGGTCGAGCAGATCATCGACGGCGTGCGCGCCGTCGCCACCACCATCGCCGCGGCGCCGGTTCTGGTGTCGGGCGACGTGGAAAGCTGCAACGACTTCCTGGCGAAGGTGATTGAGACCGTTCCTCAGGTCGCCGCGGTCACCGTCACCGATGCCCGCGGCGACAGCCGTTGCCGCAGCAATCGCCTGCCGACCTCGCTCGACCTCTCGGGCATCCCCGGATTCAAGACCGCGATCGAGACGAAGAAGTTCGCGGTCGGCAGATACGTGACCGGTGTCGTGTCGGGCGGGCCGCGCCTGCCGGCGATCCTCCCGATCCTCGGCAAGGACGACGCGGTCGAGGGGGCGGTCATCGCGGCCGTCAACCTCGCATGGCTGGCCCAACGCATCCGCGAACGCGGCCTCGATGTCGGCGACTCCGTGACGATCGCCGATCACGAGGGGGTGCTGATCGCGCGCGAGCCGGATCCCGGCCGCTTCGTCGGCACGCGCATCCCCGAGCCGTTCATGACGCTGGTCAACGCCGCGTCGCCCGGGGCGCTGGAAGTGACCAGCCAGGACGGCACGCGGCGGATTCTGGGATACGTGCCGACGACCATGTCGCCTTTCGGCCTCTACGTCTCCTCCGGCATCGCCTCTGAGGAGGCCTTCGCCACGATCGAGCGCTCGACCCGGCGCAGCCTCGCCTTCCTCGCCGCCGGCAGCGCCGTCACGCTGCTGCTGGCCTGGTGGTTCGGGCACACCTACATCGCGGGCAAGGTGATGCGGGTCGTCCGCGCTGCCGAGACCTGGCGGCGCGGCGACATGAACGCGCGCACCGGAATGGACGCACGCGATGGCGAGATCGAGACCATCGCCCAGGCCTTCGACCAGCTGGTCGACCAGCTCGCGGTCCGCGAGCGCGAGCGCGACCGGGCCGACCAGCAGCGCGAGCTGGTGCTGCGCGAGCTGACGCATCGCGTGCGCAACGCGCTGGCGACCGTGCAGTCGGTCGCCTCCCTGAGCTTCCGCAACGCGCAGGGGCCCGAAGCCTTCCGCGCCTTCAGCAGCCGGCTGCAGGCTCTCGCCCGCAGCCACGAGCTGCTGACCCGCAAGCAATGGGAGCCGGCGAACATCGCCGAGGTCGTCCGCGATGCGATCGCGCCGCTGCGCGGCGACGACGATCGCCGCTTCTCGGTCGGCGGCCCGCCTGTCGCCCTCTCTCCCGCGGTGACCGTCACGATCTCGATGATGCTGCACGAGCTCTGCACCAACGCGGTCAAGTACGGTGCGCTGTCGAACGACACCGGCCGCGTCTCGATCAGCTGGACGGTCGATGCCCGCCGCGACGAGCTCGATCTCCGCCTGCAATGGCTCGAATACGGAGGCCCGCCCGTGGCGACGCCGACACGGACCGGCTTCGGCTCGCGTCTGCTGCCGGCGCTCGCCCAGGAATTGGGCGGCGACGTCCAGACCTCCTACCTCAGCGAAGGGGTGAGCTGCACGGTCAGGCTCCGGCTTCCGCAGGTCGCCGGCGCCGCCTAGCTCCCCGCCTTCACGCCCATCTGATCGATCTGCTCCTCGATATGGTCGGCGAGCGAATCGTAGTTGTCGGCAAGGCATAGCATGGTGCGCCGGGAGTCGGGATCGGCCATCCGCTCGGCCGCGAGACGCACCTCCTCGGCCAGCGACCTGAATCGCCGCAGGCGCTCGAGGGACGACTCGAGAAGGACCGCACCGGACATGGCGGCGGCATCCTAGGCCGATATGAAACGCTCGTTTCGTGAGATTGCAGTGACGTCTCCGGGATCGCACAGCGACCTCTAGGCTCGCGGCCACATGATCGACGTCCTGGCCGCGATATCCGTGATCTGGTTCCTGGCGCATCTGTCGCCGGGACCGGACTTCCTGGTGACCGTGCGCGTGGCGATGACCCAGACCCGGGCGGCGGCGCTCCGCACCGTCGGCGGCATCACGGTCGGCACCGTGATCTGGTGCGTCGCCGGGTTCTTCGGCATCCACGCCCTGTTCGCGTCGACGCCCGGACTCTACCTGGCGCTCAAATATGCCGGCGGCGCCTATCTGGCCTATCTCGGCATCCGCATGGTGGTCGCCGGCCTCAAGCCCGCCAAGGACGACGCGGCACCGCCCCCGATGTCGGCGAGTTCCGCCTTCCGCCTCGGCCTCTTCACCAACCTCGCCAACCCGAAGGCGGCGCTGTTCACCGCCAGCGTCTTCGCCGCGACCCTTCCACCCGATCCGCCCGCGACGCTGGGCCTCGCGGCGACCGTGGTGATGACCCTGATCTCGGCGGTCTTCTACGGCTTCCTCGCGGTCGTCCTAACGACGCCGCGCGCGGCCGCAGCCTACGCGCGGGCACAGCGATGGATCGACCTCGTCGCCGGCGCCGCCTTCGTCTTCTTCGCGATCGACTTCGTCCGCAACGGCTGACGGAAACGACCCTCAGATTCCCGTGCGCGCCAGGTGCTCGGCGGGATACCGATCGCCCGCGGTGACGCCGACCGGGAAGGCCTTTTCCAGCGTCCTGATATCGTCGGCCGAGAGCGTGATCTCGAGCGCGCCCAGATTCTCCTCCAGCCGCTCGATCCGCTTGGTGCCGGGGATCGGCACGATGTCGGGCCCGCGCGAGAGCAGCCAGGCGATCGCGATCTGCGCCGGCGTCGCCCGATGCGCGTCGGCCACCGTCTTCAGCGCCGGCAGAAGCCCAGAGTTCCGCTGGATATTCTCGGCGGCGAAGCGCGGATGATCGAGACGGCGGTCGCCGGCGACGAGCGAGTCCCGCGTCGGGATGATGCCGGAAAGGAAGCCCCGGCCGAGCGGGCTGTAAGGGACGAAGCCGATACCGAGCTCGCGGCAGGTCGGCAGGATCTCGGCCTCGACCTCGCGCGTCCACAGCGAGTACTCGGTCTGCAGTGCCGCGATCGGGTGGACCTTCTGGGACCGGCGGATCGACTTGGCGCTCGCCTCCGAGAGACCCAGGAACCGCACCTTGCCGGCCTTCACCAGGTCTGCCATGGCGCCGACCGTTTCCTCGATCGGCACGTTCGGATCGACGCGGTGCTGGTAGTAGAGGTCGATCACCTCGACGCCGAGGCGCTTCAAGGATCCGTCGCAGGCCTGGCGCACGTTCTCCGGCGTGCCGTCGATGCCGCTCTTCCCCTCGCGCGTCACCTGTCCGAACTTGGTCGCGAGCACGACCTTGTCGCGGATGCCCTTGATCGCCTTCCCCACCACCGTCTCGTTCTGGCCCATGCCGTAGGCGTCGGCGGTGTCGAGCAGCGTCAGGCCGCGCTCGACCGCGCGGTGGATGGTGGCGATCGACTGGTCGTCGTCGGCCTTGCCGTAGACCGACGACATGCTCATGCAGCCGAGGCCCAGGGCCGAAACCTTCAGTCGTTGTCCGAGGGTGCGCTGCTGCATGCTAGTCTCCGGGTCGATCGATCCCCCAAGTCTCCCTGCTTTCGCCGGCGCCGACAACTCTCCCGATCCGTGACCACCGACGCTTCCTTCAAAGGCTTCCGCGACCCGGTCTTCGGCCGCTACCTCGGGATGCGCTTCCTGATCTCGATCGCCACCGGCATGCAGGCGACCGCGGTCGGCTGGCAGGTCTACGACCTGACCGGCGACCCGATCGCGCTGGGGTTCGTCGGCCTCGCCCAGTTCGCGCCGATCATCCCGCTGATGCCGGTCTCGGGCCAGGTCGCCGACCGCGTCGACCGCCGCCGCATCATCCAGGTCTCGGCGCTGATGTACCTCGCCTGCATGCTGGGCCTGGCGCTGCTGCCGGACGTCCTCGGCCCCTGGTCGATCTACGCGATGCTGGTCGTCTTCGGCGCGACCCGCGCCTTCGATCACCCGGCCTCCAGCGCCATCCTGCCGAAGCTGGTCGAGACGCGGCACATCCGCGCCGCGATCGCGCTCTCCTCCTCGGTCGGGCAGGTCGCCTACATCGCCGGCCCGGCGCTCGGCGGCGTGCTCTACGCCTTCGGCTCGGGGATCGTCTACGGCACCGCCATGGCGATGGTGGTCGCCGGCCTGATCGCCGCGACCGGCCTGCCGCCCTCGCCGGCGGCGGACCCGGAAGCGAAGGAGCGGCCCTCGGTCTTCGGCGGCGTCCAGTTCATCTTCGCCAACCAGGCGATCCTCGGCGTCATCTCGCTCGACCTCTTCGTCGTGATGGTGGCGAGCGCCACGGCGATCCTGCCGATCTTCGCCAAGGACGTCCTCGAAGCGGGTCCGGTCGGCCTCGGCATCCTGCGCAGCGCGCCGTCGGTCGGGGCGCTTCTCATCGGCGCCTTCCTCGCCTGGAAGCCGATCGAGCGCCGCGCCGGCCTCGTCTTCCTGTGGTCGCTCGCCGGATACGGCGTCGCCACCGCGCTGTTCGGCATCTCGACCAGCTTCGTGATCTCGACGGCGGCGCTGATGCTCTACGGCGCGACCGACCAGCTCAACGTCATCGTCCGCATGTCGCTGATCCAGATCGGCACGCCCGACCACCTGCGCGGCCGCGTCTCGGCGGCCAACGCGATGGCGATCAACATGTCGAACCAGCTGGGCGGGCTCGAGGCCGGGCTCACCGCCGCCTGGCTCGGTGCGCCCGGCGCGCTGCTGCTCGGCGGCGCGCTGACGCTGGCGTTGTCGGGGCTCGGCGCCGTCGTGTTCCCGAAGCTTCGCCGGATCGACCGGCTGTGAGCGAGACCGTACCTCGCGCGCGTTTCCATCGCCTTCTTTCCGCGCGCTTCTGCTCGCAGATGGCGACGCAGATGCAGGCGACCGCCGTCGCCTGGCAGGTCTACGACCTGACCGGCGACCCGGTCGCGCTCGGCTTCGTCGGCCTCGCGCAGTTCGCGCCGGCGATCCCGCTGATGCCGCTCGCGGGCCAGGCGGCCGACCGCTTCGAGCGCCGCTCCATCCTGATCGCCTGCTGCATCGTGTTCATCGCGACCATGGCGGCGCTGATCGCCGCCGCGCATGTCGGGAGCCCGCTGCTGATCTACGGCGTGATCGCCGTGTTCGGCGCGGCCCGCGTGTTCGAGGCGCCGGCCGCGACCTCGCTGGTGCCGAACCTCGTCGAGCCGGGGTTCCTCAAGCGAGCGATCGCGATGTTCTCCTCGGTCAACAAGACCGCGACGATCGCCGGGCCGGCGCTCGGCGGCTTCCTCTATGCCGTCGGCGCCGAGGCGGTCTACGGCATCGGCATCCTGCTGCTGCTCTTCGCGCTCTTCCGCGTCGCCGGGATCGGCCCGACCGGCACGCTGTCGAGCGAGCGTTCCGGCACCTCGACCTCGCCGTGGGAGGGCCTCGCCTTCATCTGGCGCCAGAAGGTGATCCTCGCCTCGATGAGCCTCGACCTCGTCGCCGTCGTCTTCTCGGCCGCCGCCGGCCTGCTGCCGGTCTTCGCCAAGGACATCCTCGAGGTCGGCCCATGGGGCCTGGGATTGCTGCGCAGCGCGCCGGCCGCGGGCGGGCTCACGCTCGGCCTCATCCTCTCGCGCCACCCGATCGAGCGGCATGCGGGCCCCGTGCTGCTGACGATGATCGGGATCTTCGGGATCGCCGCGATCGCCTTCGCGCTCTCGACCAGCTTCGTCCTGTCGCTGGCGCTGCTGGCGATCATGGGTGCGGCCGATCAGGTGAGCGTCGTCATCCGCGGCTCGATCATGCAGATCATGACGCCGGATGCGCTCCGCGGCCGCGTCGCCGCCGCCTACAACCTGTTCACCAACATGTCGAACCAGATGGGCATCTTCGAATCCGGCCTCGCGGCGGCGTGGCTCGGCCCGGTCGCAGCCGTGGTCGTCGGCGGGACGATCGCGGCGGCGACCGCCGGCGCCTGGGCGATCCTGTTCCCTGGCCTCCGGCGCATCGACCGGCTGTAGGAACCCGCCCCGCCGCCCCGGCCTTAATTGGGGGAACGACGGAGCGTCCGATGGAACACAACGACTCCTATGAGGAATGGGAACGCCTCTGCGACGAGCTCAGCGTCGCCCAGGGCGAGTACATGGAGCTGCACGGCGTCCTGGTGAGGAAGGCAACCGGCGAGATCGGCCTCGCCGGTGGACCGACCACCGGTGACTTCGAGCGCGCCAACGAGGCCAAGGCCCGGGTCGAGACGCTGCAGAAGCAGCTGGACGAGTTCCTGAAGCGGCACATCGACGTCGCGAGCTGACCTTCGCGTCGCTCGCAGCCGGACCCTTCTTGCGGCCCGCGTTCCACTATATTAGAATTCGTTCCCATGGCGCTCCCGAAGCCCAAGCTCGACCCTGACGCGCTGGAAACGAAGCTGGCGGAAAGGCTGGCCGCCGCCCGGGCTGCCCGGGGGATGACGCTCGACGAGCTGGCCGAGGCCTCGGGCGTCAGCCGGGCGATGATCTCGCGCATCGAGCGCGGGGAATCGAGCCCGACCGCGATGGTGCTGGGGCGCCTGACAGCCGGCCTCGACGTCTCGCTCTCCTCGCTCTTCGCCGAGGTCGAGGCGCCGATCGAGCCGGTCGCGCGGTTCGACCGCCAGCCGGTCTGGCGCGATCCCGAGACCGGCTACCTGAGACGCGACGTGGCGCCGCCCAACACCGGATCGAGCCAGAACATCGTCCGGGTCGAGCTGCCGCCCGGCGCGCGCGTGGCCTATCCCGCCTTCTCCTACGCCAACACCGACCACCACATCCTGCTGCTGAAGGGGAAGCTCCGCTTCGGCCATAGCGCGCGCGTCTTCGACCTCGATGCCGGCGACTGCCTGCGCCTGCCCGAGGCCGCCGACAGCTGGTACTTCAATCCCGGTCCCGACACCGCCGAGTACCTGGTGATCATCATCCGCCTTCCCGGATTCGGGAGGAGCGCATGACCAGGATGCTGGTGAAGCTGGAGCCGTCGAGCCGCGCCAGGATCGGCCACAATGGCGGCCCGCCGCTCGAGCTCACCTCGAACGCGCTGCTATGGCGCCGCGCCTCGACCAAGGCGTGGAAGACGCCGCCGCGCGAGATCGCGCTCCGCCGCCTCGCGCAGGCCGAGGCGCTCGGCGTGACCTATCGCGAGTTCACCAGCGTGCTGATGGACCGCGGCCGGCGTCTCTCGGCGCTGGTGTTCGCGCCCGGCACCGTCGACGTGCGCGAGCCCGCGGTGCGCCGCAAGTTCAAGACGCTGGGCGAGCCCAAGGTGCTGCTGCTGATCGACCGCCGCCCCGGCGCGTGGGTTCCGGGCGCCGAGAAGCATCTCGGCGACAAGCCGATGACGATCCGCTGGCTTCCCGCCGGCGGCTACACCGAGGCGATCACCGGCTCGATCACCCGCTTCCTCGCCGAGCACAGCCTGATGCCCGGCGAGACGATCATGGTCGGGCGCAACGACGCCGACCTTGCCGCCGCCGAGGCCGCCGGCCTCGCCGTGTTCAAATGGGCGACCGACTACTACGCGGGGGCGTGACCCGGCTTGGCGGCGTGCTCATGCGTTCGTGAACGACGGTGGCGTAACGAGTGCCCCGGGATCGGCGAACATGACATGACCGCATCCGCGGATGTCCCTCGTCCATCCTGGAGATACCGACGTGAACCGACGCCAGCTGCTCGCGACCTTCGCCGTGATCGCGACCCTCCCCACCGCTTCCCTCGGCCTCGCCGCCGAAGCGAAGCCATTCGACCAGCAGGCGTTCGACGCCGCGCAGGCCGCAGGCAAGCCGATCCTGGTCCACGTCACCGCCCCGTGGTGCCCGACCTGCAAGGCACAGGCACCGATCCTCTCGAAGCTCCGCGACGAGCCGAGATACAAGGACCTCGTGTCGTTCAGCATCGACTTCGACTCGCAGAAGGAGCTGCTGCGGAAGCTGAACGTCCAGCAGCAGAGCACGCTGATCGTCTTCAAGGGCAAGTCCGAGATGGGGCGATCGACCGGAGACACCGGCGCTGCTTCGATCGAGGGGCTGGTCGCGAAGGCGATCTAGACCGCCATGGCCGGCACGGCGCTGGCTCTGCTCGCCGGGCTGCTGTCGACGCTGTCGCCCTGCGTGCTGCCGCTAGTGCCGATCGTCGTCGCCGCCGCGGTCGGCGAGCATCGCTTCGGACCCGCGGCGCTCGCCGCGGGTCTGGCTCTCTCCTTCGTCGCGATCGGCCTGTTCGTGGCGACGGTCGGATTCTCGCTCGGGCTCGACCAGGAACTCTTCCGGTCGATCGCGGCGGTGCTGCTGATCGCGGTAGGCGGGATTCTCATCGTACCCGGCATCGCAGCTCGCATCGCCGCGGCCGCAGGCCCGGCCGGCAACTGGATCGCCCAGCGGACGGACAGTCTCCCGACGCGCGGACTCGGCGGCCAGTTCGGCGCCGGGCTCGTGCTGGGCGCGGTGTGGAGCCCCTGCGTCGGACCGACCTTGGGAGCGGCTTCGGTGCTCGCGGCACGATCCGAGAACCTCGCCGGCGTCGTGTTGACGATGTTCGCCTTCGGCATCGGCGCGGCTTTGCCGCTTCTGGCGATCGGGGTGATGTCCCGGGACGCGTTGACGCGCTGGCGCGGTCGCCTGCTCGCCGCCGGCAGCGGAGGCAAGGCGGCGATGGGTGCGCTCCTGGTTCTGATCGGCGCATCGATCCTCACCGGCGTCGACAGGCGGATCGAGGCGGTGCTGGTCGACGCCTCCCCCGCGTGGCTCACCGAGCTGACGACGCGCTTCTGAGTTCCGGGACTCGGCTCATCGATTGACCGTCATCCGGTTGCCCGAGGCGTAGTGCTTCAGGCCCTGGTTGAACACGAGCACTGCGATCGCGGCGTAGGCTGCAGCGGCGGCGAGCACCAGCAGCGCCTTCCAGGGATCGGCCTCGCGGACCGCCTCGGCCGGCACCTGCGACATGAACGCGACCGGAATCAGCGTGAACAGCAGCACGCGGAAGGCCGGCGCGAAGATGTGCTGCGGATAGACCGAGGCGATCACCAGCACTTCCCAGAACTGCTCGGCGAGCTTCTGCGCCTGCGGCCACCAGAACACGATGCATTGCACGGTCGCGATGCTGGCGAGCATGACGGTGCCGCCCGCGATCGAGAGCCCGACCAGCAGCGGCAGGTCGGCGGAACCCTTGCCGCCGAGCCAGAGCCACAGCACCAGCGAGCTCGCCGCGTCGCCGAGGCCCGACGGGATCGAGCGCGACATCAGGAGGCTCGGCAGCGGATGGCGCGGCCTCCCCAGATGCACGTCGAGCCCGCCGTCGACGATGGTTCGCGCCATGTCGCGCACGCCGCCGGCCAGCGCCATCGTCAGGCCGAAGCCGAAGGCGACGATGCCGTAGAGCGTCGCCATGTCCTCGCGGCCCCAGCCGCGCAGATCGGGGAAGCGTTGGAAATAGAGCGCCCAGATGACGAAGAAGATCAGGTTGTTGATCGCCATGAGCGCGAGCTGGAACGCAGCCTGCCCCGGCTTGGCGAGACCCGCGCGCAGGTTGGTGGCGACCAGGGCCGCGAGGTATCCGTACATGGCTACACTCCCTCGCGCACGAAGCGTCGCGTGGCCGCAGCGGAGATCGCGGCGACGAACACCGACGCGACGGCGATCCACACTATCTGCCAGCCGATGGCGACCAGCGGATCGCCGCCGAGCACCAGGCTCGCCGGGCGGTACAAGATCGCGGCGAAGGGCGTCGCCTCGCTCAAGGTCTGCAGCCAGCCCGGATAGAGCGTCAGCGGGATGAACAAGCCGCCGAAGACGAAGACCAGCTTCTGCCAGATCCAGTAGACCGGCGCGGGCGTGCCGACCCAGACGGTCGAGAGCCCGATGACGACCTGGAACAGCAGCGCCAGGATGGCCCCGAGGACGCCGGTTACCGCGAGCCATGGCACCGTTTCCCAGCCGACCGGAATGCGGTCGGTCGCCAGCGTCGCCAGCACCGCTCCGTACCCGAGGAAGACCAGCACGCGAAAGACCGTGCCGCCGATCTCCTCGGCGACGCGGGCCAGCACGTAGTCCAGCGGCCGCGTCAGCGCCGCCTCGATGGCGCCGGTGCGGATATCCTCCTCGATCTCGCGAAAGACGAAGCCGACCGAGAAGATGACGGCCTCGGTCACCATCACGTACCAGCCGAGCCGGTCGGCATCGGGCTCGAGCTCGGTCAGCGGCGTCGCCCGCCAGATCGTGGCGAAGATCAGCACCGGCAGCGAGAACAGCAGCAGGCGCCCGGCGAGGCCGAAGCGATCTGAGGTCGCCTCGCGCCATCCCAACCGCAAGAACGCGGCGAGTACGTGGAGAGTATTCATGCGGCCACCTCCTGCTTCACGATGGCCTCCCCGCGCCGGTAGATGTCGCGGATCACGTCGTCGAGCGGCGGATTCTCGATCGCGAGGTCCTTCACCGAGAAGCGCTCCAACGCGGTCGCGACCACGCGCTCGACCTGGATCAGGTCGAGATCGATCGCGAACGACGTCCGGTGCGGCTCGTGCGCAGCGACGGCGACGCCGGGGAGATCGAGCGCCGGGCGCTCCTCTTCCGTCATGAGCGTCACCAGCCGGTGCCGGAGATGCTGCGCACGCAAGGCCGCCAGCGGCTGGTCGAGCAGCAGCAATCCCTTGTCGATGACGAGCGCCCGCTCGCAGATCCGCTCGATGTCGCCGGTGTCGTGCGAGGTCAGCAGGATCGTCGTCCCCTCCTCGGCCGAGAGCTCGATCAGGTGATCGCGCAGGCTCGCCTTGGCCGAGACGTCGAGGCCGATGGTCGGCTCGTCCAGCAGCAGGATCGGCGGCGCATGCATCAGCGCCGCCGCGATCTCGCAGCGCAGCCGCTGCCCGAGCGAAAGCTGCGACACCGGACGCGCCAGCAGATCGCCGATCGCGAGCGTCGAAGCCAGGCGCGCCACACGCGCCTCGGCACGCGCCCGGTCGAGCCCGTAGATGCGCGCGATCAGGCGCAGGCTATCGTCGACCGGCAGGTGGTACCAGAGCTGCGAGCGCTGGCCGAACAGGATGCCGATGCGGTGCGCCAGCTTCTGCCGCTCCTTCCACGGCACGAAGCCCGCGACCGTCGCATGGCCCGACGTCGGCGTCAGGATCCCGGTCAGCATCTTCAACGTCGTCGACTTGCCGGCGCCGTTCGGCCCGATGAAGGCGACGCGCTCTCCCGGCCGGATCGCGAACGAGATGCCGCGGACGGCCTCGACCTCGGTCATCGGCGCGCGCGAGAACAATCCCTTGAGCCCGCCGGTGCCGCGGACGCGGAAGCTCTTGGCCAGGTTCTCGACGACGATGGCGGTCTCGGCCATGACACGACTCCGGAAAAACAAAGGGCCCCGACGTTGCCGTCGGGGCCCTGGGTGAACTCGCGTCCGCGAAACTTGCCTTAGCGCGCGCGTGCCCCCAGGGCCGTGGTGGTAACCATGGCTTCCATAAGGATGCAGACGTGCTTCGGCGACGCGAACATGGCGGCGTAGTTACCCGAGGTTGTCGCCGAAGTCAACGCGAGCACTCACGGCATCTCCTCGTGCACGCGCTCGAATGCGAGCCCGCGGATCCAGGGGACCGCGTGCTTCGCCCAGATGTGGGTAGCCGGCGCCGGCTGCGCGTCGGGCTCGTCGAAGCTGCCGAGGGCGATGCCGATGCGGCCGCGGCCGTCGCCGCGCCAGAACAGGAACGAGCCGCACTCGCCGCAGAACTGGCGCGTCGCATGGTCCGAGGCGCGATGCGACTTCGGGCGTCCCTCGGTCAGCTCGAACTGCTCGAGCGGGTAAGAAGCGAAGGCCGGCACCGGCGATCCGGTCTGACGCATGCACTGGGTGCAGGTGCAGACCACCACGAAGGCCGGCACGCCGCGCACGCGATAGCGGACGGCGCCGCAAAGGCAGCCGCCATCGTGACTCTTCGTGTCGCTCATGACACCTCTCTTCGGAAGGCCAGATAGGTCCAATGCACGCCGCCGCGTCGGAGCATGTCGTCGGCGGTGCCTTCGTGGATGCAGGCAAGGCAATGACGCCACGCGAGATCCCTGGTCTCCGCCGCCGAGACGTCGAACATGCGCCGCCCCTCCGGCACCGGACCGTGGCGAAGGCTCATCAGCAGGACGCCGCCGGAAGCCACCAGGTCGGCGATGTTGGCGAGCGCGATCCGGCGTTCGTGCGCATCGAGATGCATCCAGACGGCCGTCATCATCACCAGGTCGAAGCGGCGTCCCAGCGCGAACACCCGATGCAGATCCGGCAGGATGTCGTCGACCCACTCGATCGCCGCGTCGGCGTGGAGCCTGAGACCGTGCGCGCGCATCTCCGCCACCGGCTCGACCGCGGTCACGCGATGTCCCCGGCGCGCGAGCCCTGCCGCATCGCGCCCGGTGCCGGCGCCGATGTCGAGGACCCTGGCCGGAGCTACCGGCATCAGATCGAGCCAGCGGCGATGCGCTTTCTCGAAGGTCAGGCTCTCATAAGTCTCGGCGAGCCTGTCCGCCTCCTCGGCGTAGCCGGCGGTCGAAGGGATGCCGCTCATCTCAGAAGAGGCTGCCCTGCGACGGCGGGTCTTTCGCACGGGGCCCGCGCGGCGGCTTGGGCGGCGTCGGCGGATCCTGGGGCGACATGTCCCACTCGCCGTCGTAAGGCTTCAGCATCGCCTTCAGCTCGGCCGGCGTCGCAGGTTCCTCGCCGAGCCATTTCGACCAGTCGCCGGGCTGAAGCACGGCCGGCATGCGATCGGTGATGGTGCCGATCAGCTCGTTGTTGGGCGTCGTCACCATCACGAAGGTGAGGATCGGCTGGCCGCTCGGCAGCGTCTCCGCCTGCCAGATCACCGCGATCGCGACCGGACGTCCGTCTTTCGGCGCGATGACGAACTGCCGGGTCTTGCTCCCGATCTCCTGGCCTTCGTTGAAGGTCCGGCAGACCAGGATGCCGCGCCGTCTGGCGAAGGCGTCCTTGAAGGTCGGCTTCGTATCGACCGTCTCGCAGCGGGCATGGATGACGAGCTTGGCCCGTTCCCACGGCGCATCGAAGCCCCAGCGCATCAACGCGGTCTGGCGCTCGCCGTCATCGTCGAGCCGAACGATGCTCGCCATGCGCATCGGCGTCGCGACGACGCGCTCCTCGGCCTCGCCTCCGCGGTCGCCCCTGGCGGCCTCTGGATGCGCCGCGCCCGGCTCGAGCGCGCGCATCAGGGCGTGGAGCTCGCTCCACGACCTGTCCTGGGTGAACTTGCCGCACATCGGCCGACCCTAGGCCGGGCGGTGCGACGGCGGCAAGTGACGTCCGGCTCGAGGTCAGTCGGCGCCGACGGCGTTCTTCGGCGGCGCACCGTCGATCTTGCGCCCGCGGTAGAGCGCCGCGCGGGCCAGCCGACGGAAGCCCAGGAAGGCGCTCCGGATCCAGCCGGCGACGACACGCGCGCGATAGCGGCGGGCGGCGACCTCCAGCTCGGCGAGGGAAGGCGGACGGACCTGGCGGGGCTGGGTCGACTCCAGCACCGCGACCACCGTCAGCCAGTTCGATTCATCGTGTGTGTAGGGCCACATTGCCTGTCTCCTGCAAGGTGGGAGTCCCCTCCGCGCCGGCCTTCTTGAGTGGGCCGCGCACGTCCAATAGATAGTTGTTCTGAAAGGGATTTCAATGAAAATTGTGCGCCGCACAAATAGGCAGGTCGCCCGCGAAAAAGGCAGCCTTATTGCCCTCATTTTCAGCGATCCTCAGCCGAAGCGGCCGGTGATGTAATCCTCGGTCCGCTTGTCCTGGGGCCGGGTGAACAGCGCGTCGGTCGGGCCGAACTCGACCAGGTTCCCCAGGAACAGGAAGGCGGTGAAGTCCGAAACGCGGGCCGCCTGCTGCAGATTGTGGGTGACGATCGCGATCGTGTAGTCGCGTTGCAGCTCGCCGATCAGTTCCTCGATCTTCGCGGTCGAGATCGGGTCGAGCGCGGAGGCCGGCTCGTCGAGCAGCAGCACTTCCGGCTTCACCGCGATCGCGCGCGCGATGCAGAGGCGCTGCTGCTGGCCGCCGGAGAGCGACAGGCCGTTGGCCCTGAGCTTGTCCTTCACCTCGTCCCAGAGTGCGGCGTTGCGCAACGCCGACTCGACACGCGCATCCATCTCGGACTGCGAGAGCTTCTCGTACAGGCGGATGCCGAAGGCGATGTTCTCGTAGATCGACATCGGGAACGGCGTCGGCTTCTGGAACACCATGCCGATCTTGGTGCGGATCAGGTTGACGTCCTGCTTCTTCGACAGGATGTCCTCGCCGTCGAGCAGCACCGTGCCTTCGGCGCGCTGGTTCGGGTAGAGGTCGTACATGCGGTTGAGCACGCGCAGCAGCGTGGACTTGCCGCAGCCCGAGGGGCCGATGAACGCGGTCACCCGCTTCGCGTAGACCGGCAGCGTGATGCCGTGCAGCGTCTCGCGATCGCCGTAGAAGAACTTGAGATCGCGGATCGTGACCTTCTCGGCGGGCAGCGCCTCGCCGCTCGCCTTCGGCCGGTCGCCGAGCGCGGTCTCGATCCGGATCTCCCGACGCTGCTGCGGCGCGGTCATCGTCTGCTCCACCTATTCCCCGCTCGTTCTGCTTCGCGCCGCAAGCATCCGCGCGACGATGTTGAGAAACAGCACCGTCGCGGTGATCACCAGCGCGCCGCTCCAGGCAAGATGCTGCCAGTTCTCGTAAGGACTCAGCGCGAACTGGAAGATGACGACCGGAAGGTTCGCCATCGGCGCGTTCATGTTGGCGCTCCAGAACTGGTTGTTGAGCGCGGTGAAGAGAAGCGGCGCGGTCTCGCCTGAAACGCGGGCTATCGCCAACAGCACCCCGGTCATCATGCCGCTGGCGGCGGCGCGGTAGGAGATCGTCACCACGACCTTCCAGCGAGGCGCGCCCAGCGCCGCCGCCGCTTCGCGCAGGCCCGCCGGCACCAGGGTCAGCATGTCGTCGGTGGTGCGGAGAACGACCGGCACCGCGATCACCGCGAGCGCCATCGCACCGGCCCAGGCCGAGAAATGCCCCATCCGGATCACCATGACCTCGTAGATGAACAGGCCGACGATGATCGAAGGCGCGCTAAGCAGAATGTCGTTGACGAAGCGGACGACCTCGCCGATGCGACCGCCCTTCTCGTAGCGCGCATATTCGGCGAGATACGTGCCGGCGAGGATGCCGATCGGCGCGCCGACGATGACCGCCACCACCGTCATCACCAGGCTGCCGAAGATCGCGTTGAGCAGGCCGCCGTCGCTGCCGGGCGGCGGCGTCATCTCGGTGAAGAGCTGCAGGTCGATGCCGGCGATGCCCTTGGCGACGAGGACCCAGAGGATCGAGGCGAGCCAGAAGAGCCCGATCGCCGCGGCGACGCCGGCGAATCCCAGTGCCACGCTGTTGGTGAGCTTGCGGCGCTGGTAGAGCGTCACCGGCCGCCTCCCGCACGCGCCTGGGCACGGAGCAGCAGAAACTTGGCCAGCGCCAGCACGATGAAGGTGATGACGAAGAGAATCAGGCCGAGCGCGATCAGCGACGCGGTGTAGATGTCGCCGACCGCCTCCGTGAATTCATTGGCGATCGCCGCCGAGATCGTGGTGCCCGGCGCCAGCAGGGATGCCGAGATGCGATGCGCGTTGCCGATGACGAAGGTGACCGCCATGGTCTCGCCGAGCGCGCGGCCGAGGCCGAGCATGACGCCGCCGACCACGCCGACGCGCGTGTAGGGCAGCACCACGTTCCACACCACCTCCCAGGTGGTGGCGCCGAGGCCGTAGGCCGACTCCTTCAGCATCGCCGGGACGGTTTCGAACACGTCGCGGGTGATCGAGGTGATGAAGGGAAGGACCATGATCGCGAGGATCATGCCGGCGGTGAGGATGCCGATGCCGTAGGGCGGGCCGCGGAAGATCGCCTCCAGCCCCGGCACGTCCTCGAAGGCCTCGACCAGGAACGGCTGCACGTGATGCTGCAGGAAGGGCGCGAAGACGAAGAGACCCCAGATGCCGTAGATGATCGAGGGGATGCCGGCCAGGAGCTCGATCGCGATGCCGAGCGGGCGCTTCGCCCAGGGCGGGCAGATCTCGGTGATGAAGACGGCGATGCCGAAGCCGATCGGCACCGCGATCGCCATGGCGATCGCCGAGGTGATCAGCGTGCCGTAGATCGGCGCCATCGCGCCGAACCTGCCGGTGACGGGATTCCAGGTCTCGGTGACCAGGAAGCCGGGACCGAACTCGCGAATCGCCGGCCAGGCGCCGACGACCAGCGAGACGATGACGCCGCCCAATACCAGCAGCACGATCAGCGCGGAGGCGAGCGAGACGCCGCGGAAAAGCCCGTCCTCCCGGCGTCCGCGCGCGGCGATCGCGTTGACGGCCGCTGCCCGCGCGTCGAGGTCCGATCTGGGCTGGGCCGTGGTGGTCGTCATCTTCTCAGGGATCTCGGACAAAGGATCGCCCGGGACCGGCCTCTTGGAAAGGCCCGTCCCGGGCGAGGGATCAGGTCGGATCTAGGCGCTTACCAGAGAGGCTGGCCGCCGGCCTTGATCGTGGACTTCCAGGTCTGGTCGACCATCTTCACCACCGAGTCCGGCATCGCCACGTAGTCGAGCTCGTCGGCGAGCTTGCCGCCGTTTTTGTAGGCCCAGGAGAAGAACTTGAGCGCTTCCTTCGCCGACGTCGGGTCCTGCGGTTCCTTGTGCATCAGGATGAAGCTGGCACCGGTGATCGGCCAGCTGTCGGCGCCCGGCTGGTTGGTGAGGATCACGTAGTAGCCCTTCGCGTTCGCCCAGTCGGCGCCGGCGGCGGCGGCCTGGAAGGCGGAGCTCTTTGGCTCGACGGGCTTGCCGTCCTTGTTGACCAGCTTCACCGCGTTCATCTTGTTCTGCTTGGCATAGGCGTACTCGACGTAGCCGATCGCGCCGCGGGTCTGCTGCGTCATGCCGGCGACGCCTTCATTGCCCTTGGCGCCGATGCCGGTCGGCCACTGCACCGAGGCGTTGGCGCCGATCTTGTCCTTGAACGCCGCGTTCACTTCCGAGAGGTACGTGGTGAACAGGAAGTTCGTGCCCGAGCCGTCCGAGCGATAGACCGGCGCAATCGCGGTCGACGGCAGCTTCATGCCGGGGTTCAGCTTGGCGATGCGCTCGTCGTTCCACTTGGCGATCTTGCCCATGTAGATGTCGCCGAGCGTCGGGCCGTCGAGGGTCAGCGAGCCGGCCGCCACGTCCGGCAGGTTCACCACCGGCACCACGCCGCCCATGATCATCGGGAACTGGATCAGGCCGGACTTGTCGAGTTCCTCCGCCTTGAGCGGCGCGTCGGAGGCGCCGAAGGTGACGGTCTTCGCCTGGATCTGCTTGATGCCGCCGCCGGAGCCGATCGACTGGTAGTTCAAGCCGACGCCCGTCTCCTTCTTATAAGCGTCCGCCCACTTGGCGTAGATCGGGTAGGGGAAGGTCGCGCCCGCGCCGGAGATGTCGGCGGCCTGGGCGGCGGAAACGGCCAGGAGCGCAACGGCGCCAGCCTGAAGCGTTTTCGTGAGGAATTTCATAGGGTTCTCCTTGTCATGACCGCCGCGTATCGGCGGTCGGAGCGGATCCTAGTCGTCGCCAGAGACACTCATGTCACAGTTCTATGACATGCATATGACGGTGGGGCCGGAGGCCGGTTCCCGGGACGAGGCCGGTTGTCGCAGCCTTGCGGCCGTTGGAATCAGTGGGCTAGGCGGCCGATCAGCGGGACGTTGGCCCCCCCGCCGATCCAGTCATGCGCCAGCCGCAGGACGGCGACGCGCAGGCCAGATCCGGCCTCGGGGGCGAATGCGATCGTCACCGTGCAGGACTCTCCCTCGCCGAGGACGAGGCCCGCGGCGCAGGTCGCCTCCGCGATTGTGAACTGAGCGGCGTGCTCGCCTGCGAGAGCAGGACGAGAATCGAGACGCAAGGCGGCCGACCCGCTGTTGGACAGCCGGACCATTCCTAAGGCAGGGCCGGCGAATTCGAGGCGATCCGGCACGAAGGGCAGCGATGCGGCACCGGACGTGCTCACGCGCGGGTCGGGGCTGGGCACGCCCGGCCGCGCCACATAGGCGGCGAGGTCGACCACGTCCTGCCGGGAAAGGCGTCCGCGAAGCGGAGTCATCTGCGAGACCGCGCCGATCGCGTAGTCGATCCGGTCGGGATCGTCGCCGACGCGGCCGATTCCGTGCAGCGCCCCGGGCAGGCCGCCATGGCAATCGACGCAGCTGACGCCGGCGCCGCTGAGGCGGCCGACCTCGTGGTAGAGCCGCTTGCCGCGCAGCGCGTCTTGCCCGAGGGCAGGATGCGCCGCGACGGCGAGCGCGAGGCAGGCGAGGAGAAGGACGCGCATGCCCTTCTCCTCGCGTCGCAGTTAGAGCCCGATCAGGCCGCCGTCATTCTTGGTGATGACGATGGTGGCCGAGCGCGGCCTGGACATGCCGCCATCCGGCCAGTGGCTGGAGAACTTCTCCGGGCTGCCGATATCCGCCGGCTTGGATTCTTCGCCGGGGTGCTGGATGTTCACAAAGAGCGCACGGCCGTCCGGCGACTCCGCGACGCCGGTGAGCTCGCAATGCACGGGACCGACCAGGAAGCGCCGCACCTTGTCGCCGGCGGGCGCGCCGACATGGGTCGCGACCTCGCGTACCGCGCCCTTGTCGTCGGTGTTGGTGATGGTGCGCTTGGCGTCAGACCCGCCGTCGCCGACCCGGCCCGGCAGTGCCGCGAGCAGCATGCAGTTGGTGACGTCGGTGTAGGCACCGTCGTCGGTCTCGATCCAGCAGATGTTGGTCGCATGCGAGAACCAGAGACCGTCCGGGCTCGACATGTCGTTGTCCTTGGTGAGCCCGGAGATGTTGACGTTCTTCGGATCCTTCCCGTCCCGCGCCGCGAACAGATAGATGTCCCAGGTGAAGCCGGTGGCGGCTGCGTCGTCGCCATTCTCGCGCCAACGGAGGATGTGGCCGTTGGGGTTGCCCCACTGCGCCGAGCCGTTGGTCTTGGCGTCGTTGTAGAGGCGGGGATTCGCCGCATCGAGCTGGGCCAGGGGCCGCACCTGGGCGGTGTTGTTGGTCAGCGTCAGGTAGACTTCGCCGGTGACCGGATCGACCGCGCCCCATTCGGGGCGGTCCATCTTGGTGGCACCCAGCGCGTCCGCCGCGATGCGCGCGTTGATCAGCACGTCGGCCTGGTCGGCGAAGGCATATCCCGGCGTGCTGGCGTTGATGCGCTCGCTGCCGAAGCGGAGCTCGAGCCACTCACCAGTGCCGTCGGCGTTGAACTTCGCGACATAGAGCTTGCCGCTGTCGAGATACTTGTCGCCCGCGGCCATGCCGCGCGAGGCGTCCGCCGGATCCCAGTTCGCGGTCGACACGTATTTGTAGACGTACTCGCCGCGGGAATCGTCGCCCGAGTACCAGACCAGCGGACGGCCGGCCCTGGGCGCCGTCGGCCAGCAGCCTTCATGGGCGAAGCGGCCGAGCGCCGTGCGCTTCTTCGGCGTCGAGGTCGGATTGTAGGGATCGATCTCCACCACCCAGCCATAAGTGTTGGAAGCGTTGCGATAGTCGTCGGCCGGGCCGGCGCCGACCGCCTCGGCGTTCCAGCGGCCATAGAGGCCCTCTGGGGTGTCCGGCGTCACCGTGGCCCACAGCTCGCGGCCGGTGCCGCCGAGGCCGATGCGCTTGAAGGACGCGATCTCCTTCGGCGTGCGCTTGGCGTCGTCGGTCGCCGCAGCGCGCCGGAAGTAGCCGAACCAGTTCTCCTCGCAGGTGAGGTAGGTCGACCACGGCGTGTAGCCGTTGGCGCAGTTGTTGAGCGTGCCGCGGGTATGCGCGCCCGTCGTCGAGTACTTGGTGACCATGTAGGGCGTCTTCGCCGCCGGTCCGGAGAGCTCCATCTCGGTCAGCGTGTGGACGCGGCGGTTGAACGGCGAGTCCTGCTTGTAGCTCCACTGGCCGTTGGCATCGCGCGCGATCTCGACGATGGAAACGCCGTGCACGTAGTACTCGCGCAGGACTTCCTCGGGCGAGGTGCGGACCTGGGTCGCCCCGCTGCCGGTCGTCGACACGCCGTTCGGATGCAGGAACATCGGCGTGATCGCCTCATGGTTCTGCACCAGGAGAGCGCGGGTGCTGCTGGACGGGGCCGGGCGGCCGTTGGCGTCCAGGCCGAAGAAATGCATGCCGTCGTGATGGTCGCCGGCGCGCATGGCGAAGCTGGCGGCGGGATCGGTGCCGTCGTTCCTGTAGGCCGGAATGTTGGCTGCGAGAGGATCGCCGAGGCGCAGCAGCACCTTCGCCGTGTAGCCCTCGGGCACTGTCACGGTGTCGGCGAGGCTCTTGGCCACTGCATTGAAGCCGAGGCGCGCCGGACGCGCGGCGGCGCCGGCGGTCTGGGCGGCAGCGGGGGCGGACGAGGCGCCCAGGCCGACGAAGGAAAGCGCGGCGGTCATCGCCGCACCCTTCAGCAGGCCGCGACGCGAGGGGTTTTCCAGGCGTTCGCTGACGATCTCGGCGAGCGTGGGATTGGCGCTCGTGTTGATGCCGATGTCCTCGGCGTCAGCATGGTCAGGCTGCGACGCGGGCGCGTGAGTGTCGGGCATGTCAGGCCTCCGGTCCTTGTGTGGGACCCTTGTCTTAGGCCGCTGCCGTTATGCTCCGATGACGGCGATGTTGAGGAAGTGTGACGCTAGTGACGCTGCGGCGGGTCGCGCGACAGGCCCTTGCCGGCGAGCGCGTCGAGATAGGCCTTGAACAGCTTGTCCTGGTTCTCGCCGAGATGGCGGAGATAGGCCCAGGTGTAGATGCCGGTATCGTGCAGGTCGTCGAAGACGAGGCGGACCGCGTAGTTGCCGACCGGCTCGACCTCGAGGATGCCGACATGGCGACGGCCGGAGACCAGCGTCTTCTGCGAGGCGCTGTGGCCCTGCACCTCGGCCGACGGGCTTTCGACCCGCAGCAGCTCGGCCGGGATCCGGAAGGCGACGCCGTCGTCGTAGACGATCTCGAGAATCTTCTCCGCCTTCCGGAGGCGAAGCTCGGTCGGCCAGGGCGCCGGCAGCTCTTTTCCGGTCACCGCTTCACGGACTCGTCGTCGATCGAGCGCGCCTCGTCGACCAGCATGATCGGGATGCCGTCGCGGATCGGGTAGGCCAGCTTCGCCTGGTCGCTGATCAGCTCCTGCGCCTCGCGATCGTAGCGGAGCGGCGACTTGGTCAGAGGGCAGACCAGGATCTCGAGCAGCTTCGGATCGATGGCGCCTGCGGCGGCCTTGGGTTCGGTCATGACCGGATCATGGGAGGGGCCCATGGCCAGGTCAACGCGAATGCGACGCCTCAGTATTCGACGCGGAAGACCTGTCCGGACAGGCGGACGTCGGTGTCCCTCTCCCGCGTCGCGAGCCGGATCCGGATCGGATGCCGGCGATCCAGGTCGTCCCCGCGGATTTCGCCGACCGCCCAGGACAGGCCGCTCCAGATCACCTTGTCGTAGCGGATCTCGACCGGCAGCGGATTGCCGTCCTGGGAGGCCGAGATCACCAGGTGGCGACCCATCGAGGTCTTGCTAAAGCGTCGCGCCATGGCGCCATCGCCGTCGCGGCGCTTGAGGATGATCCTCAGGTCGCCGCGGTCGGGCGCCGCCACCACCGTCTCGATGCTGAGCGGACGCCGGCGCACTGGCACCAGGCTCAACAGGGATACCGCCGATGACGTCTCAGGCACGGAGGTCAGGGCCTCGGTCGGCGAGAACTTCGCCTGGATGCGCTCGATCGCGCGCGGGATCCGGATGTCGGCTTCTACGCCGAGATCGTAGGACGGATCCGCATAGCGGCCGTATCCTACCAGCGCGAGCTGACCCGGGCCGAGGCGGACCTCATCGCCGTCGAGCATCGGCTCGAAGCCGGCATCGCGGAAGAGGACGCGGCCGCGCGAGAGCGCCCGCGTCGCGGACGGCATCTCGATCGATCGGACGCTTTGCGACGGGTTCACGACGGCATAGAGCGCGCCGTCGCCTCCATCGGCGACGAAGCCGTAGGGCGCCGAGCTGCCGGGTTCGCCCCCGAACGAAGCGATGGCGCCGCGCCGCTGCAGAGGATCGTACATCTGCTGGACTTTCGCCAGCCAGCGCACGTCCTCGTCCCCGAGACGTTCGAGATCGCCGTGCAGCGTGTTCACCCAGCCGCCATGCGCCAGCATCAGCAGCACGCTGCCCTTCCAGGCCTTCGCACCGCGCCGGTAGTTCGTGCCCGTTTCGCCCAGCATGACGCTCGTCGAGTCGACGCGGGCGAGCGGAATGCCGTCGCGCTCGAAGGCGCGGACCATGTGGTCGCTGTAGATGTCCATCGACCGCCAGAAATCCATCGCCGGCGTGTCGGCCGGGCGGGGATCGCCCGCATAGAGGGTGTCGAAGACATTGAGCCAGGTGGTCGCGAACGACGTCAGCGGCCGCGCTGGAGTAGTGATGTCGCCGACGATCCCGTTGAAGCCTACGAGAACGACGTCCGGGTTGCGCCGGCGAAAGTCGAGAAGCGCCTCGTAGAGCGCCCAGGCGTTGCGCTTTCGGATCTCGCGACGCGTCATCATCAGCCCGTCGCCGGCGGCCGGCACGGTGAACAGCGCGAAGTCGAGCTTGAACATGCGGATGCTACGGTCGTACCAGTACTGCAGCACGTCCATGAAGTCGGCGAGGAAGCCGCCGGTATAGAGGGCCATGGCATAACCGCCCTCGTCCAGGGAGTCTCGCCACTTCGGCGCGGCGTTCATGTGCGTCAGCGTGTTCGTGCTGAACCAGAGACCGGGCTTGACGCCGATCGCCGCGCACTCTTCCAGCCACCGATCGGGCCCGTGCGGCCAGCTCGCCGGACGCCAAGTCCTATAGCCGCCGTCGGGGTCGTACCAGAACGCATCCATCATGTAGTAGTCGAGGCGCACGCCGAGCTCGCGCAACCTCCGAATCTCGTCGACCTCGCGCATCGCGAGATCTTCGGTCAACGGCACATCGTCCGACAGCTCGTCGTAGGCGGACCAGTTGTTGTAGACCCAGATCGGCTCCGCGATAAAGGGACGACCGCCCGCGACGGACGGCGACGCCGCGGCGAGCGACAATGCGATCAGCAGAGCGGCGAACGGTCGCAGTCGGAAGTCTGCGCGTACCCGTCCCATGGATCTTTTCCCGCTCATGTCCAGGACGTCTCGCGAGCCGATCGAAGCGCAGGGCGACCGAGTTTCGGCCGCGCCTTGAGATCCAGGCCACGTTTCCGCCTCAATTCGATGCGGTCATGTTATCAAAAGATCAAGGGAATGTGGCGTGGTGTCGGCGCCGCAGGCGGGGGGAGTCGTAATGCAGGCGGTCAGCGACTGGGCATCCTGGTGGCGCGGACGACTCGCGCCCGATCATCTCTTCGCCGTGTTCCTGGTCGCTGTCTGCGTCGTCGCAGCGGCCACCTTCGTCAACTACGGCGTCACCTGGGACGAGGACCTGCACGCCTATTACGGCGAGCTGATCGTCCGCTACTACGCCTCTCTCGGCGTCGACCAGACGGCATTGACGTGGTGGAACCTCTACATCTACGGCGGCGCGTTCGACCTTCCGGCCACACTCCTTACCAAGATCTCGCCGCTCGGATACTACGAGACCCGACATGCCTTCAACGCCGCCATCGGCATCCTCGGGATCGTCGGCACATGGAAGCTCGCCCGCTCGCTCGGCGGTCCGCGGGCGGGCCTGATCGCCGCCATCGGCCTCGCCCTGACGCCGAACTACTTCGGGCACATGTTCAACAACCCGAAGGACATTCCCTTCGCCGTCGGCATGGTCTGGGGACTTTACTATCTCGTCCTCATCCTGCGGATACTTCCGAATCTTGCACCTTCCCTCGCGATCCGCTTTGGCGTCGCGCTCGGCCTCACAGCGGGCGTCAGGATCGGCGGCATCCTCCTGTTCGCCTACCTGGGTCTCGCGATCCTTGCGCTGTCCGCCTGGCACGGGCTCGCCGCGCGCAGCTTCGTAGAAGCGGTGCGCTACGGCTGGCGAAGCGGGCTTGGCACCGCTCTGCCGGCGCTCGTGATCGGATATTCGATGTTGCTGCTGTTTTGGCCCTATGCGCAGCAGGCGCCGATCGCCAATCCGCTCGCTGCGTTGCGCGACTTCTCGCATCACGCCTACGGCTATCAGGTGCTGTTCGATGGAGCCTATTACTGGCCGGCGGACCTGCCCTCGCTCTACCTGCCGACCTACATCCTGCTGAAGCTGCCAGAGCTGCACGTGGCGCTCCTCGCGCTCGCTATTCCCTGGGCCCTCTACGCGCTCGCCTCCTCCGACGGGAGGCGCCATCCGGAGAAGTTGGCACCGTTCGCGCTCCTGGCATTCGCCGCGACGTTCCCCGTCGTCTACGTGATCGCGATCAAGGCCACGATCTTCAACGGCATGCGGCACTTCCTCTTCGTGCTGCCGCCGCTCGTCGTCGTCGCCGCGCTGGTTCTGGACCGGCTGATCGTGCTGGCGGCGCGCACCAGATGGCTCCGCCCGGCCGCCGCGGCGCTGGCGGTGTATCTCGGCTACCATGCCTCGCTGCTCGCCCGTCTGCATCCGGACGAATACGTCTACTACAACGCTCTCGTCGGCGGCGTCGAAGGAGCACAAGGACTCTACAAGCTCGATTATTGGGGCAATTCCTACGCCGAGGCTGTACGCGGGCTCGAGCGTGCGCTCCGCGATCGCTACAAGGAGGACTTCGCGGCGCACACCTTCAAGATCCGCGTCTGCGGACCAAAGGTCTCGGCGAAGTACTACTTCCCGCCGAACTTCGTCGAAGCCGACAGCGACCGCGAAGCCGACTTCGTGATCTCCATGCTGAACCACGTGCCCGAGAACGCGACGCTGGTCGAGATCGAGGAGTGCAAGGGAGTCATCGCCGGCCAGCAGATCTACGGCGTCGAGCGGGCGAACGCCCTGCTGTCGGTCGTGATCGACCGCCGCCCGGCGACGATCGAGACCGCCGCCCGTGAGCGGCGATCCCAGGCCACGCGCGCACGGCAATAGGCGGCGAACTGGTTGCCGCGGCCGGACGCAGCCGGCGGAATCTAGTGCTTGCGGAGCTCGGCGGCCGGCGCCTCGGGCGGCGTCGCCAGCGCCATCTCGAGCAGGCCCTTGAGGATATCGGTACGGGTCGGCAGATCCTTCGCCTCGAGCAGCGCCTGCTTCTCGGGCGGCGCGAACGGGCAGATCATCGACAGCATCGCCACCAGCCGCTCGTCGCCGGTCTTGTCGACCTGGTCCCAGTCGGCCTTGAGGCCGCGGGCGTCGAAATAAGGCTTGAGCGACTGGAACAGCCCCTTGCGGTCGATCGTGGTCTCGTCGGAGACGAGATCGCTCTTGAAGCGCTCCCATCGCGGCTTCACGCGCCGGTAGCCCGAGCGCATCGGAAGCTCGGCCTCGATCTCGAAACGGCAGACGCCGGTCAGCGTCATCAGGAACCGGCCGTCGTCGGTCTCGCTGAAAGCGATGATCCGCCCGGCGCAGCCGATGCCGTAGAGCTCGGGCGACGCGTCCGGATCGCGCTCGTTCGACGGGTCGGTCGGCTGGATCATGCCGATCAGCCTGGGCGGCGCCAGCGCGTCCCTGGTCATCGCGAGGTAACGCGGCTCGAAGATGTTGAGAGGCAACCGGCCCCTCGGCAGCAGCAGCACGCCCGACAGCGGAAAGACCGGGAGCTCCGACGGAAGCTCCTCGAAGCGGGTCGAATGAACCAGCTCCGCCATCGCCGCGCGCTCCTTCAGGAGAACATCAGCGAGGAGAGACGCTTGCGCCCGGCGATGGTCAGCGGATCGGTCGGCCCGAACGCCTCGAAGAACTTGACCAGCTGGGCCCGCGCCGCGCCGTCGTTCCACTTGCGATCGCGGCGGAAGAGTTCCAGCAGCTCGTCGACCGCCGGTTCCTTCTCGCCTTCGGCGAACAGCGCCATGGCGAGGTCGAAGCGCGCCTGGTGGTCGGCCGGGTTGGCCTGCACCTTCTCGCGCAGCGGCTGGGTGGCACCGGCCTTGGCGCCGGACGCGGCGATCTCGAGCGTGGCGGCGACCGCGGCGATCTCCGGATCCTTGGCGATCTCGGGCGGCAGCTCCTTCAGGATCTCGCGCGCCTCGTCGGCGTTGCCGGCCTTCATGAGGCAGCGGAGATGACCCGCGATCGCCTGGGGATTCTCCGGATCGTGCTGGAGGATCTGGGCATAGAGGTTGCCGGCGGCGGCGTGGTTGCCGGCGTCCAGCAGGTCCTTCGCCTGGGCGAGGGCCTCCTCGATGACGTTGTCCTCTTCCGTCGGCCCGCCCGCCGTGGCGAGGCGCTGGACGAACTGCTTGATCTGGCTTTCCGGCAGCGCGCCGACGAAGCCGTCGACCGGCCGGCCGTCCTTGAAGGCGTAGACCGCGGGGATCGACTGGATGCGCATCTGGGCGGCGATCGCCTGGTTCTTGTCGATGTCGACCTTCACCATGCGGACCTTGCCCTTGGTGGCGGCGACCGCCTTCTCGAGCATCGGGCCCAAGGTCTTGCAGGGGCCGCACCACGGCGCCCAGAAGTCGACGATCACCGGCACCTCCTTCGAGGCGTCGATGACTTCCGTCATGAACTCCTTCTGGCCGATGTCCTTGACCGGTGCGGCAGCGCCAGCGGGCGCCTGGCCCAGACCGAGCAGTGGCTCCATGGGATCGTTCCTAATTATCCGTCAGGTATCGAGATTTAGGGTGGCGGGCTGATGCCCGCAAGCCTCGATGAAGCGGACCAGGTCGGCCGGCTTGACCGCGGTGGTCTTGGTATTGATCAGCGGGTGGTAGTTCAGCAGGCTCTCGCGCATCATCGCCGCGTCCAGGATGACCTGGACCTTCCGCTCCTTGTCGTTGATGAGCGCGAAGGGCGTGACCGAGCCGGGGCGGACGCCCAGCACGTTCCAGAGCCGCTCGGCGCTGGCGAAGGAAAGCCGGGCGGCCCCCAGCTTGGCGTCGAGCGCCTTGATGTCGACCTTCCGGTCCTCGGAGGTGACCACCAGCCAGTAGCGGTCCTTCTTGTCTTTCAGGAAGAGGTTCTTGCAGTGACCCCCGGGCAGATCGCCGCGGAGGCGCTTGGAATCCTCCACGGTGAGCAGTGGCGGATGCTCGTGGGTGACGCTCTCGATGCCTAACTCATTGAGCCGCTGGAGCAATTGCTCCGGGCTGGTCGGCAGCGGAAGCTCGGGCTGGGGCGTGGAATCGGTCATGGCGGGCGGACCGTAACGGCCCGGACACAGCCTTGCAATGACGCGAAATCCGGCTATAGTCCGCCGCCTCGCCAGCCCGGGTCGCCCGGGAAAAGCGAGACGGAGCGCGGGCGTAGCTCAGGGGTAGAGCACAACCTTGCCAAGGTTGGGGTCGAGGGTTCGAATCCCTTCGCCCGCTCCAACGATCGGGCCCTTTGCAGAGGGCCTCACCAGCACCGGTGACACGCTACTCACACGCAAGATTGGTGGTGTCATCGGCCGGGTTGCAGCCCGGCCGATCTCCTTGAAGACGGCCTCGATCGCCGCCGCTACTCCTTCCAGATATTCCGGTCGAGCCTTGATGTACCTGCCCGTCGTCCGGTTTGGCATGGAATGGCCCATGAAGGCCGTGATCTCGAATACCGGCGCGCCGCGGCCCATCGCTTCCGTCGCCATAGTGTGCCGAAGCGTGTAGGGCACGATTTCTCCCAACGCCTCGGCAGCCTCTCGGGCTCTAGAGAGTTCGCGCCAGGCGCCAGCGCGATCACCGGCGCTTCGAAGGGCCCGGGCTTGATGAGCCCCCTTCAGTCTAGTTGACGCCTGCGCACCAGCGCGCATCGTACGCCAAGCCTTGTTTGCCTTGATGATCGCGCGACCGTGGTGATGCACCAGCGGGCCGGACGCCACAGTTTCGATCCAGGGAACGAGCGTCTCGACCATGGGGACGATCGGCCGCCGCTTCTTGGTTTGATCGCGCCCCGGCGGATTCATGTCGACCAACCGACGGTCGACGTTACATGCGAAGCGCGTCAGGTCGAGAACAGCCTTTGGCCGCCCCATCGTTCCGACCAGCAGCAGAAAAAACATCTGGACGTGCGGCAGATCCGCAGCGTCCCAAAGAGCGGCCAGCTCAGCGATCGAAGCAATGCGCTCGCGTATCGCGCCCTCGGGAATCGAGATGATCGGGGGAACCGTCGCCAACTCCCCCGCCTCCCACGACCAGCGCAGCGCGGCCTTCATTGCACCGAAGAACCGCTTGATGGTGTTAGTCGCGTATCCCTTTTCCCGGAGATCCCGAACCAGCGCCTCTTGACGGGGCTTCGTTAGCTCGCCGACCGTCACCGGCCCCAGCGTCTCAAGGACAACGTGCAAGTTGCGGCGCTGGACACCAGCGCCGATCAAGGTGCGCCCGTGGTGCTTATGGTAGCGCTGAAAGACCTCTGCGACCGTTACGTCTGCCGGCGCTGCCTTCTCTCGCTTGGCGTTGACGAGGACCCATTCGGCGAGGAGGAGTTTGGCGCGCTCAAGGTCGTCAGCGCCGAGTGAAACACGGCGTGTCTGTCGGGTGTCCGAGTCAAACCACGTCCGGCACCACGCGGGGCTGTTTCCCCGGCGCGAAAGCCAGTAGCCACCGAGCTCTCCCGGTCGGTCATCTCGACGTCGGCGCATGGGGTCGCGCTCCGTTCGATGTATGCCGCAACGTCGGCATCCGTGTAGCGAATCTTCCGCGGACTGAGCCGACGGAACGTGATCTGTCGCGCCTTCCTCAATCGCTGCAGCGTATCGATCGACATGCCCAGCGCCGCCGCGGCAGTCGGCTCGTCCATCAAGCGCGGGAGGTGGAGGACGCCGGCCATCGCCTATCGCTTCCGGTAGGCAGGCGCCGACACGGATTTGTCGATCGCCATGGCTTGGGTCTTTCGTCCGGGCTTGAAGTCCGGTCCCGGCGGCTCGTAGTCCGCGCGGGTCTCAATGATGACCTCCATCGCCCTGATCATCTCCTCGATCAGGCGATCCACCCGGACAACTCCGCTGACCAGAGGAGCCTCGTCATCCTCTCCCAGGATCTTCTCGTAATTGGCCAGTCGAAACTTCGCTTCGTCGACCAGCAACATTTTGACGTAGCCGTCGGCATCGAGATGGAAGAGAGCCGCCGCCTTCTCAGTGGACTTATCGCCATGCTCGATCTTGTCGAGCCGGTGATCAACCACTCGCCAAACGGGTTCAAAATTCCTAGCGAGGGGGCCTAGTAGCCGGGCGAGCTCATGGTGAAGAGCGGTCTGGATCACGTCTCGACCGCTATGCAGGGTCTCTCGACCCTGAGCGCTTTCCTCAGACGAGGATAGGGCGAGGGCTCCTTGATGAACGCGCTGCCGGAAGGTCGTCGAAGAGAGGCCTCGGACACAATGCAGCAGCTCGCTCGTAGGGAACTGCCGGGCGTTGAGGTCGAAGGCCATGCCATCTTGTTAGAGCAAAAACATGATGAGGTCAACGCCCGGCATCGGTCCTGGCTAGACCTTGCCCGAGGCCGCCGCTAGCCGTCGGGCATCCGCTCGAACTCGGCGCAGCATTGCAACTGCTCCGAAGGGGCCGAGCTGATCTTCCTCGTTCTTCATCGATTCCGCGATATCTCTGGTCGCTACATAGAGGCGAGCGGAGATGCCTTCGAGGGAAGTCGCTTTGGCCGTGAACAACCGGTGGCCAACGTCGATATAGATGGCTGATCGTTGTTCGGCACGATCCTCCGCGGCCTTCAACTGGCGCAGCAGCTTCTGAGGAGCCGCGGTCCTGCCGCCCAGGCCCCGAACCTGGTCATGGACACGAGCAAAGGCGCGGCTAGCGCGCAGCCAATCGCGTCGCGCCTTAAGAGTCGCGAGGGCGAGTGCCGGTACCTGATCCTTACGGGTCTTCATCGGTGTTTCTCCCAAGTGGTGAATTTATCACCGCTTAGGATGACCCATGGTCGGATTGCCCGTCAATGGCAATCGGTGATAAAATCACCACATGACACCCGCTCAATGTCGGATGGCCCGCGCTGCTCTTGACTGGACGACACAGGAGCTCGCCGACGCTGCAGAGGTTGGCGTGAACACCATCAACCGCTTCGAGCGAGGCGGTGATGCCCGGCCGACCAGCGTCAAGAAAGCGCAGCGTGCCCTAGAGCTCGCAGGCGTCGAGTTCATCGCCGAAAACGGCGGCGGGCCGGGCGTGCGTCTAGCGAAGCGGAAGAAGTCGAAGCGGTGAACCCACCGCGCACCTTCTTCCAGGACTATGTCGTCCGCTCGCTAGGCGAGTGGGACGCCGAGCCGACCGAAGAGTACCGGGCGAAGCGTGTTGTGCAGGAGCTGAACTCACTGGTCGATCGGTACTTTGAGCATTGGCAACCGATCGATGCTACCAAGGTCGGGAACGCGCGCGACGTTGCGGCTTTTCGAAAGCATCTCGCTTTTACGTGCGCGGAGTTTCAGGTCATCTGGAACGTCGCCGACGCCCACAAGCATGGCCGACTCACCAGAGGGACACCGGTCGTATCTCGGCACGACCAGACAAAAGCCGCGGCAACTCCCTGGGGATCAGGTTGGAATTCGTTCTGGTCCGGGACCATCGTCGTGGACCTCAACGACGGGACGAAGCTCGCGCTCCGACCGATCGTCGCCAAGGTCATGACGATGTGGGAAGGCCTCCTCTAACATCAGCGCTCCAACATCTCGATTCGTCTCGACGGGCAGCGAGGATCGGCTCGGCGCGTGGTATACTCCGCGCCGAATCGGAATGGAGAGTCGATGAACCGCATTGCCCCTTACGCCCTCGCCGCCGCCGCCGTGGTTCTGCAGGGCCACGTCTGCTTGGCCGACGCCTTCGCCTCGATGCAGGGCAAGCCCGCGCCGCTGCTGCCGGCGCCCAACGTCTTCCTGGGAACGTCGTCTAGCGGCAGCGGCGACGGCGTGACCATCAGCGTCCCGAGCACAATCTACAACGCGAGCTATCACGCTCCTGGCCCGACGCGGGCGATCATCGGAAATCAGTCCGGCACCTACAGCGGGACCAGCGCCGCCGTGACGTTCAACGGCATGGTCGCGATGACGACCAGCAGCGCGGCCGGCGACGCTAGGACGATTGCCTGGGACTGAACGGAGAGAAGCATGCCTGGCTACACGCTGCAGTGCGCCGTCGGGGATCTTTCCCGAGACGAGATTCGAGAGAGGATCAACTTCAACATCGGCCTCGTCGGCCCGTTCACGGTCCGTGAGATCCGCTTGCCGAAGTCGCTGGTTACGTCCCTCGATCTAGGTGAAGCCTATCGCGGGATCCCTGTCGGCGTCGTCGACGAGGCTGAGGGCCGGGTTCTGGAATTCGTGCGCGCGTGAGCTGAGCTCGCGTTACCACTGCCGCGGCTTGATCTGCGGCGCCGCGACCGTCGGCTGAGTATCAGCGCCATGGCGCGTGTCGAATACCGGAAGATCGTTGCAGCCGCACGGAACGGCGTCGCCACAGGTACAGGCATCCTCTCGCTCGCTGAACGCGCCGTAAGGTAAGCCGTGCGCTTCGCACACCCAGCCCCTGTCGTCACAGATCCTGCAGGGCGTCGCCGGCATCGCTAGAAGAGGCTCCCTTGCGAGGGCTTGTCGGTGCGCCGTGGCGCCGGCGGCTTCGGCGGCCGCGGGCCGCGTGGCGGACGCGGCGGCGGATCCGGCTTCTCCGGCCCCATCGTCCAGTCGCCTTCCAGCGGCTTCAGGATCGCCTTGAGCTCGTCGGGTGTCGCTGCCTCCTCACCGAGCCACTTCCCAATGTCCTTCGCCTCGAGCACCGCCGGCATGCGATCGGTGATCGAACTGATCAGTGGGTTCGCGGCGGTCGTCACCATGACGAAGGCGAGATAAGGGGCGCCGTTCTCTGCGGTGAACTGGTCGAAGATCACCGCGATCGCCACCGGCTGCCGGTCGTTCGGCTTGATCACGTACTGCTTGGTCCGGCTGCCGACCTCTTCGCCTTCATTGAAGCTCCGAACGATCAGCACGCCACGCCTGCCATCGGCGAAGGCCTTCCTGAAGGTCGGGAGCTTTTCGATTGTCTCAGAGCGAGCGTGGACGATCAGCTCGGGTCGCTTGCCTGGCTGAGCTGGGCCCGGCTTCGGGTAACCCCAGCGCATACGCACCAGGCGCCGCCGGCCGAGGTCATCCGTGACCATGATCCGCGCCGTCCGAAAAGGCGTGCTGGTCTCGACTCGCTCGTCATCAGGCCCGCCGTCGCCGCCCTCGGTATCGAGATTGACGTCGTCACCAGGCTCGACGTGGATGTTGTAGAGCCGGACCAGCGTCGCCCAGCTCATCATCTGTGTGAACTTGCCGCACATGACCTAGTGCTCGACCTTGAAGGGATCCCGACCGCGGTTGTCCTGCAGCCACCGGATCTTGTCGATGATCCGATACCAGGTCTCGCGGCCCTCCTCATTCCCCATCGCGCCAAAACCGAGCGCCATGAACTCAGCCTGTGCGACGGCCTCGAGGCCGTGCTGTTGGATGTACTGGTTCGCCGCCCGCCATAGGTCCAGGTCGGTGATCACGACCTGAGCCTAGGCGAGAGCGGTTGACCAGGGCAAGCCGATTGTTCTTTATTTGTTCTATGGCTCGATTTCTCCCCCCGCAATGGCGAGACGGCGACCCGCCGCGGTCGCGAGAGGACCTCTTGGCCATGCTGAAGACTGCCATGTCGAGGCGGCTGAACTACCTCGACCAGGGCGAGCTCCACAGCCTCGCCGACGGCGTCCTATCCGCGCTCAAACGCCAGCGGATCAGGCTTTCGCTCCGCCGGCCATGGATCGCTCCGAAGGCCCTGCCTAGGGACACGGGAACAATCGCCGACTGGCGATGGGATACCGTCGAGCTCGCATGCCTGAAGTGCAATCGCCAGGGCGCCTTTGACCTTGAGAGCTTGAAGCAACAGCTTGGCGCCGACGTCGACCTAGCTGGTTTGGCGATCGCGATCGCGCGCGTGATGGGATGTCCCGACGTGAATCCGACCACGCACTATGACCGGTGCCAAGCGATGCTCCCCCAGCTTCGGCGAGCGGTAGCAGACTTCGAGTCGCGCAAACCCCCGAATTTCAGACGGTAGCAGTGCGCAATCAGCTCTTCTTTGGAGGTAGCGGAAGAGGATGCCCACCGATCCCGAGTTGCGGGGCAGGTGGAGCCGGCGCCTTTGGTTCGCCAGCTCGATTGAGCCAATCCCAAGCGGCCTGCGGAAGAAATCCGTTTGTGTTCTTCGGATTGATCGGCGTCATTAAGAAAAAGGCACCCCTCTGAATAGAGATAAGGTCGTCAACCACCTGCTGCCAATCGGCATTGAGGTTCAGTACGTAGACCCCGGGGATATGATTCCACCAACCGTCGATATCTCGGCTCCTATCGATGAACGTCTTGACCGCGTCCGGATTGAACTTGGGGTCCAACACATCGAATGCGACGAGAACCGTCACTCTCATGACGCACCTCCCGTCTTATCAGCAGCGACAGGGCTAGCCGCGGCACTTCCCGTCGTAACGATGGCCGTGTTCGAAGAAGGCGTCACGTCGATCATGTTCTGAGGCGCAAGCCCCGAAAGGCTGTCTCCCAGTTGCAATCGCAACTTACTCATCTCGACCTGAGTGGTTTCATCTTGGAGCCGGTCCGGGTCTTTAAAGGTCCAATAGAGGATCGTAAGCCCGCCCAGCGCAGGCGGAATACAGCCGGCACCGAGCAGAACCGCTGCATAGGCCGGCAACATCCAAGCCGCGAGAAAGCAGATCGGCGTAAAGACAACGGTGAATTGGAGGCACGGGGTCGCGATGTTCTTCGTCGACACGTGCTTAAGCCCGGAGTGAATGTCCGGAAACTTGAACCAACCATCCTCGGTTGCCATCGGCGCGCCTCCCCGAGGGAAGGCTATGACGCGCCACTAACACAGTCCATGACAACGTGCGCTGCTGGCGGCCGCCGGCACGCCTGAGATGACCCATGACGGCGACCGCCAGCGACTCGGCCGAAAATCCCCAAAAACGGCCGAGCCGAGCTCGATCAAGCTGGACAACGAAGCCGCGGCGACCGAGCCGGGTCGTATCGGGCGACCCGGCTCGGCCCCTGGCAACGGCCAGCCTCACGGCTGACCGCAGGCGGCGGGGACAGGTATCGGCCCGATACCTAGAGCTTCTTCGATCATCGACTTGGCGCCTGTGAGGTCGAAGGTCCACGCCAGCGTCTCTCGCGCCGCGGTTGGCACGACGACGCGCAGCTCCTTCCCGCTCATAAGGGCGAGCAAGAACGGCGTCGGCTCGCGGGGATCGTTGGCTACCCGGGCCGCGAGCCGCCTCGGCTGCCCGATGACAATCGGCGAGAAGGGCACGGGACCGCGGCCAGCAAGACCAATCTGCTCGCCATCGACGAAAACCATCGGACGCTGTGAGGGGTGAAACATGGTGTAGCAATACTCGTCAAGCTGCAGCCCGAAGAGCGCGCCAGGGCAGAGCCGTGGCATCATATGGATCACCACCGACAGATCGCCGCGCATCGTCTGTGCCATACGCCAGTCGCCGGCGGGCGCGTCGAAAACGTCCCATGGCATCTGCTCGTCGTCGACCATCTCGACCGGCTCGGTACTCACGCGTCGTGCTCCTCTTCTCCGGCCTCACCATCGTTAGGCCAGTCGCCGATCTGATCCGCATCCGGCCAAACAAAGGGAGTCTTTTGCTCGATCGACCACTGGTTCAGCCGAGTGACGATTAGCCGGCCGCCAATACCCTTGTTGCCTTGCCTGGCTTCCGAAGTTCGGACGGCCTTCGCGGCGGCAACTACCCAATCGAAGGTGCTCGACTTGACGTGCTTGCGCTGATGGTCCGATGCATCGTTGGCGGATAGTCCGGGTATGAGAAAATAGCCGTCCGGGACCTCAACCTGGTGAAAGTCCGGGCTGTCGGGTACCGATGCAAATTGAGACATCGGCAGATCCGCGGGCACGTTAGCGAGCACTACAGCCTTCGCGCGCTTGTCCGCGTCCGACCACCCAGCCAGCATGACTTGGCACGCATAGCCTCCGCTCATGCTCTCCACCAAGGGAACAACCCGCTCGTACGTGTCGCCGACGATCTCGGGAAACCGCCGAGCAAGATCGTCGAACGACCCTGCCTTGCCGCAGAGCGCCGAGAGGCGCTGCGTCATGACCACGTACCAGGCCGAGGTTCCTCGACAAGCGACTACTGCCTGATGGTGAGGCAAAGTCATGCTCTTGCCGCACTCAACAGTGATCGACGGGTTATTCGGATCATCGACTCCGAGGGTGTCCGTAGCGATCACGATCTCTCGGCGAGACAAGTGCCCGATGATGATGCTCATGACGCGATCCCCTCTTCGACGGTTTGCGCGATGCCAAATACGGCAGGCGACCCCTGGCAAGAGCCGGCAACCTCAAGAACGAACGGCCGCACCAGTAGCTCGGCGGCAATATCGGCAATTGCTCGTTTGCCTAGACGTTCGAACGTCTCCCAAAGATTCTCGACCTTCCCCATAAGCCTGTCGAAAAGTGAATCAGCGGCGAAGTCAGTGACCCGGTCGGCCGCGCGTTCTTTCGCGCGCTCCGTCTCTTGCGCGAGCTTCTCTGCCGCTTTGGCCTGCTCCTCCCACACCTCGCGGCTTTCAACCGACGTGCGGATGCGTTCGCGTTCAGCGTCGGTGAGGTCACGAGTTTTACGGCCGAGCTCGTCGAGCAGCTTCGCCTCACCTTGGCGTAGCGCCTCAGAAATCTTCCGCTCAGTGTTGCCCAGCTTCATCGCACGGGCCTCGTCATCGAGCCCTTCGATCCAGGTCTCAAGGCCACGATTGCGCTTCTCCTGAGCCTCCCATGCCTTGATCAAGCCCGCGGAATAGTCAGAGACCTTTCGGATTTCGGCGTCGAGATGGTCCTCGGCCTGAGCGCGGAGATCCACTTCCTCCTTCGCCGTAATCAGGTTCCTCTCTGCAGCGGCGTTGATCGTATCGAGCGACTTGGCGTACTCGAGGCGCGCCTTGACTACGGGGTCAAGATCGCCGCGCAGTTTGTTCAGCTCGCCGCGCAGCTTCTCGATCGCCTTGGCCTCTTCCTCGATCTCCTTCGTCGAACGAGGGTTCGAGGTGCGGTTACCGCTGGTGGCGCTGCCACCACCCCCAGCGTCTCCGAATGGCACCTTCGGCCAGTTCTCGCCGCCGGGAATGATCGTTTGTGGCTGAGTGGCGAATGGATTCTCGCCTCGCAGAAGCTTGGCGAAAGGCGTGCCAACCCAGTCCAGGTAGAGCTTACCGAGGCGCGCGAAGTAGTCCGCCCAGGGGGTGATCGCGCGATCAAGGAGAGCTGGCAGCTTTTCGGCGACCTCGCCAACGGCACCGAGGACCTTGGCCGCGACCACCGTCGCCTGCATTCCCCATCGGGCAAAGGCATCTGACGCTTTATCGAACCGCTCGACCAGGTCATCGCCTACCACGGCACCGGCGCGCTCGGCCGCCTCGATCAGCGCTGGCATGCCGTTCCTGGCAATTTCGCTCAGCAGTGGGAGAAGTTTCTGGCCGGCCTTCCCGAAGAAATCCACAGCCGCGGCCGCGCGCGCTGACGGATCTTCGAGGGCGGAGATCTTGACGGCCAAGTCGGCAATCACGGCATCGGTCGACCGAACCTTGCCCGAGGCATCGAGGATTCCTACGCCGAGCTTGTTGAACGCCTTGATGGCGTCGTCGCTACCATCGACTGCCTCACCGATCGTGCGCGTGAGCTTCGCAATGCCGGTCTGCAGCTGCTCCGACTGAACCCCCGCCTGTAGCGCGTGGTGCTCGTAGACCTGAAGCGTCTTGGCCGTGATGCCCAGCTGCTCGGCCTGCTCAGCTAGGCCACCGATCGTGTCGACGACGTGCTTCCCGAACGCAATGACGGCGCCGGCGCCAAGGCCGACCCCGAAAACTCCCAGCGCGCGGTTCGCAACCGAGAGGCCACCAGAGAGCTGGTCGACCGCGCCCCTAACGCCGGTTAGCTGGACAACACCACCGGCGGCCTGACGATTGAAGCGATCGGCTGCTGCTGTCGCCTGGCGATAGTTCGCCTCAACCTTCGCCATCAGCTGCGCATGACGTTCGGCGCTGATGTTCCCGTCGGCAAGTGCGCGGTGTAGCAGGAGACTCTGTCGCTCGAATACGGCCTGCGCGCGTGCTGCGCGATCTACCCGCTCGGCGAGCTTGTCGATCGCAGTCGCGGTGACGGTCGTCTTGGCCGTCGCCTTTTCCGATGCCTCCGAAACGCGATTAGCCGACTTCGCCATCTCGTCGTTCGCGGCGGCCACCTGCTTCGCGGGACCGGTGTAGTTGTCGACCTTCAGCGCTGGCGCGAAGGTGGCGGCGGATACGGCTTCAGCCATGTTCAGCTCCTCCGTGCGCCAAGGCGCACCAGCTCGGCCGTGGCACGGTCGCTCGGATCCACGTCGGCGTCCGAACCAAGAGGCGTCATGTTCAGCGGCCGCAGGTACTCATCGCCTTCCGGCCCGATCGGCTCCAGGTCCTCCATTCGGCGAATGTCGTTCACCGAGAACCATCCCCACTGCCGACCCAGAGCGTATGCGCGGGTGCGCTTCTCCATGTCCGCGCGGGCGATCGCCGCCACGTTGATCTTGCTGAAGGGTTGGCCACGGCCGGTCATGGCCCGGCGAAAGAGCTTGCGATTGACCTCTTGCTCAAGGCCGGTGATCAACGGCAGCAGCGTATCGGTGAGGAAGGCAATGTTCGCCTGTTCATAGTTAGCGAAGGTCTGCTTCGACGTGTCACCGATCTTCTGGGGTGGCACCCCAAACCAGCGCGCGATCTCCTCAACCGAGAACCGCCGCTGCGCTAGAAACTCCGCGTCCTGGGGCGTCACACCGATCGACTTGAAGTCGACGGCGCCGTCACTGATCAGGAAGCGGCCCGCGTTCCGGGGGCCCTTCACCACCTGGTCGAGCTCGGCGCGCATCCGCTTCATGCCATCCGGCGTAATCGAGCCCTTCACGGTCACGATGCCCGAGGGCGAGGCCTGATTGGCAATGAAGCGGGAAGCGAAGCGCTCCTGCACCACAGAGAGGCCGATCGACTGCTTGGCGTACTCGACCACGGAAAGGCCAGTGACGCCATCGAGCGACGGGCCTTTGAAATGGAGCATGTCGTCAGCTGACAGCCAAACATCTCCGCCTTGGGTGCCTGTTACTTTGTACCGGAGCGCTCCTGTCGCCTGATCGCGATGCAGCGCTACGCGACCAGCGCGAATGGGCCACAGCGCATATGGACGACCGGTCGTGTCACGCTCGATCTCAGCAAAGGCATTTCCTTCGAGCAGGATCGAAAGCACCATGGCCTCACGCCAGGCTTTAGCGGTCGTCTCAGCGTTCGGCGCCCGATGCAGCAACCAAGCGACGGGATGATCGTCCAATCGTTCGTTACCGGCCGACGTGTCTTCCTTCGCTGCAAAGACGTTCCACGGGAGCATTCCGACCGTGCGCGCGGTCAAGGTCGAGCAGGCAAACACCGTGGCGACCTGCAGCGCATGGTCGGCGTCCACATAAACGCCAGCGTCAGTCCTTTCGAGCCATGCGCTCAGTGTCACTTGCTGACCGGCGCGCTGCGGCTCGGTCGTGCGCCTGGCAAAGAGGGACCTGAGTCGTCCGAGCATCAGTCGTCCTCCGCGCTGTGTGTGTCCTGCCAGTCTTCGAACCGGCGCTTGTGCTCGGCGAAGAGCGGGTGCGTCATGTCCTTCAGAATCTCGGGATCCCAAGACCCGTCGTCGCCTGTAGCGGGAGCGGTCGCCTTGGTGGCGGCCCAAAGCTCAGGGCGATCGAAGATCGAGACCGCTCCCGCATTCGCCAACGCGCGTCCGATGCCCATTGCGGCACCGACAGCGCCATCGATGCGACCCCTCGCTCGCTCTTTCGTGAACTTCTCGTTCTCGGCGGCGTCCTTGTCGACGACGACATTGCCGAAGCAGAGGCGCAGGAGAGGGTTTCCGCCGTGACGAAATTTCCTTTTCAGGATTGCCCGCTTCAGCTCCCTCACTGGCGCCGCCATCGAGAGAAAGCCCTGCCCGAACTGCGCGACTGTCAGTCCCCTTTTTTGCAGAGCGGTCATGGCCGCCGTAGCGTTGTATCGGTCAATCGGCACCTCGGCGACGTCGTAGAGATCGGCAAGGCCAGCGACATAATCGATCACCATTTCCTGATCGACGACGTTGCCGGGAGTCAGGATCAGGTGTCCTTCATCCGCCCAGCGGATGTAGTCGGCTCGGTCTTGCTCGCTCTTCCGATCAATGTTGGCCTCGGGCAGGAAGAACATGGCCAGCACGTCGTACCCCGGATCCTCACCGTCTTCGTCGGGGAACACAGCCACCGCGGCAGTCAGATCTTCGACGCTCGATAGGTCGACGCCGACATAGCAACGGCGCCCCCTGAGCTCGTCCACCGGCGTAAGCGGTTCCGCCTGGTCGTAGAGGCTCAAATCGACCCAAGGGGTCACAGCCCCTTCTGTCCAGATGTTGAGATGAAATCGTTTGAAGTCGGCGACGTCGGCTGGGAAGTGCTCTAAGCGCTTCGCCTTTGTCCTCAGCTCTTGGATGTTGGCGAAGCCGCACGCGAGAGCCGGGTTGCAATCTGTCCAAACCCGCTCGTCCCGCCAGTCGGCTCCGGAGTCAGCCGCGAAGATGATCGGCGCGAACGTCGGATCATCGATCTCGCCAGCAGCCACGCGATGCGAGTATCGCCACAGGTCCCAGGCGAGGCCGCCTTGCCCTTCGCCAGCCGTCGAGATGATGATCGTCAACGGGTGCTTACGCTTTACCATCGAGTCGGTCACCACCTTGAAGAGCTTTCGCGCCTCGACCGGCGGCCAAGCGTGCACCTCGTCGGCAAGAAAGAACGACACGTTGAGGCCGTGTTTGCTGTAGGCCTCGGTGCTGATTGCCTTGAAGGTGCCCCGGGTGCGTGGGTGCCGGAGGATCTTTCGAGACTCGATCGGCTGTACCCGATCCATCAGCACTCGATCCTGCTTCACCATCTCGAATGCCGATCGGAAGGCGATGCCCGCATTCTCCGCATCGGCTGCGGCGGTCACCACCTGCCCGCCAGCGACGGCCTCGGGTCCAATGTGATGTCCGAGTGCGTAAGCGGCAGCGAGAGTCGTCTTGGCGTTACCGCGCGGAAGCCAGAGAGCTGCGGTGCGAACCAGCGGCTTTCCGTCCGGCGTCGCCGGTCCATAAATCCGTAGAGTGATCGCCTCCTGAAAGGCTTTTACCGGGAAAGCCTGGCCGGCGGCGTCGCCCTCCCAGAGTTTGAGACGGCGCACGAACCGCAGCATGCGCGCGGCTCTGCCGACCGGATCGGCATAGAGGGTCGGATCGGGGTTGAAGAGCGGACTACGCAAGGAGGTCGTCCCCCCATCCGCCATCGTCGCCGTCACCCTTCACACCCTCTACCTTGCCTCGCATCCTCGGCGTGAAGCCGAGCTGATCCGCGAAGCGCAGCATGGCCGCGCGCTCCTTGATCGCGACCGCGTGCCAAGGGTTGTGCATCGGTGTCTTCGTCTTCTTAGACAGGATGATCGGCCCGTCCTTAGCGAGCTCGACCTCGGCCTGGCGCCAGCGCGCGAAGGCGAGGCAATAGGCCTCGAGGATCGCGGAGTTCTCGGGGGCTAGGGTGCGTGCGCCTCGCGTTGCCTTCACCACCCGCTGCCACTCCGCGCGAGCCGCACCGCACAGGTGCTTCGGGCACGGCAGGGTGATCGGCCGGCGTGCGCCGGTGCCGGGTTTGCGAGAGAACGGCACGATAGCGGCGCCCATCAGACCACCTCAAAAAGGGGGCCCCTATGAAGGTCCCCCCCATTTTTCTCGGTGCGTGTGCGCGCAAGATCCCCCTGTCGGTCCTTGTCCCCCTCGCTCGGTTTTTGACCTCCCCCTCCCTTGGCCGGTCGACCGAACGCACCTTCCGACAGGATCGCCTTCCGGGTGTTGCAGCTCGAGTTGAACGGCTGCCAATTGGACTTGTCGCGGAAGAGGGTCATGTCACCCTTCGGCGCCACTCTGTGGTCCACCATGTCAGCCGGCCGGCCGCACCCGCAGGCGCAGCGATCGTTGCCGGGCAGAGAGAGGAAAGCCTTGCTCTCTCGCTCCCACCAGGCGTCGTAGCCTCGCCGGCGAGCGCTCGGTCGTCGAGCATCAGCAGCAGCTCGGCGCCGGGCGACACACGCCGGGCAAGAGGCACCGGTGAAGAGGGGATGACCAGGGGCCGGGCAATGGCGGAGAGGAGCTGTAGGCACTAGTGGACCCTCCGCCGTCGCGTCGGTTCCGGCGCGCGGTCACTGATGAGCCCGTGAACTAGTCCTGTGCGGACGGCAGTCGCAGCGTCGAATAGCCGCTCCGAGTCAAACCATGCGCGAACGAGCAGATGTTGGTTGCGATAAGATCTTGCGACAATCGAGACGAGCAGTTCTGTAGTGCTCTCAATGTCGGCCGCGATCTTCGCAAGGGCGGGCGTTGAGAGATCCTCAAGCCGGAAGACCTGGCGATCGGCGAGCTCCGGACGGTGAAATAGGATGCTTCCAGTTCTCTTGATCAGCCGAAGATCGCCTGCGAGGGCGAGGATTGCTGCCATCGAGTGAGCATGGCCGATCACCTTGGTCATGACCCGGTGTGGGTGGTCCGCCAGAGCGTCCAAGAGTTCTAGGCCTTCGCCGACTTCGCCGCCGAAGCTGTCTATCTCGAGGTGGATGCTCGAGAGCGGCGAGGCCCGCACCAGCTTCGCAGCGCCGAAGCCCGAGAAGCCATTAGGCCCCCCGATGTCGCCGACGACCCGGATATGGACTGGCGGTGCGCTTCCTCTGGGCCGCGGCTTCACGTTAGTTCTCCACTCCCGCGGCAGCCTTCAGCTGTGCCCAAATCTCGTTCGGGAACGCGACGCGCTGCCCGTGGGAGTCGTAGGCGAGATCGACTTCGTGATAGCAGGCGTTGATGTCGGCGATCAGGCCGTTCAGCTTCTCCATGAGAGCGACGGCCTCGAGCGCGATACGTCGACGTTCGGGAGTTAAGACGCCGGCGACGGCGTCTCCGTAGGCGGGCCGAAGAGCGGCGGCTTGGCCCGCCGCGTATGCGTATGCTTCTCGGGCTTCACGTTCGGCTCCGAGCGCCTCGCTCATCTGCTGTTCGTAGTCCGAAAGACCGCCGCCGAAGCCGCCCTTCAGCGCCAGGTTCGCTTGAACGAGCTCACGGACCTTAGCCGCCGCCGCTCGCTTAGCGTCTCGCGCCGTCTTCGCCTTCTCCAGTGCCTTGCGCAGGTCCGCTGGGACCGACACCGTGTTCGCCACGAGCTCGGCTGGCGTCAACCGATCCCCTTGTGTCGCGCTTCCCTTCTTCAGGCCGAACATGCTGACGATCTCCCGATTGCGGAGTGCCAGCATTACCGACGCCGAATGGATCTCTTGAGTAACGCGTTACGAAATTGATGAAGTCTTTAGCCAGATAGCCAAGCGCGAGGGCGACTTGGTCACGATCCTGAGCGCCCGCCTCAGATATGCGGCCGGTAGCGATCAGGGCCTCGGCGAGCTTTTCGTCAGGTACCTCGACTTCGTGAACAACCAAGTCGCGGTTTGGGTGTCGGCGCCAGCGCAGGCGCCTTTGGCGTTCGGCGCCCGACAACGCTGCGAGGACGATGAATCGTCCCTCGGCCTGAAGACGCTCGAGCTCGGCCCACTGCGCATTGATATCCTCGGGCGTCATGCCGCCACCGTAAGAGCCCGACTCGGGACCAGTGCTCGAACCTCTTCCATCAGGATCCGCCGAGTGAATTTTCCGGTACCGATTTCGATGAGCAGAGTCACCCGCTCGTCTTCGGTCATTGTGCCGAAGTAGCGGTTGAGGCAATCACGAATTTCCGGTGGTTCCTGATTGTACCAACGGGTGAGTTCTATCGAGCCGTGTCGCCGATAGTGTTCGTTCGGCCGATCGCCGGCGGACGTCGGACCGCCCTTGCGCTCGCGCGCCTGCGCCCCCGCGGCTTTGGGCTCGTTCTCTTTGGGATAGTTCAATGGGCTCGTTTGTGCGTCACCGGATGACGCACCGGTCCGACCTTCGGATGTCGCACCGCTTACCTCGGGATGTCGCACCGCTTGCGACAGGCGAGTGACAGAGCTTGTGACAGAGCTAGCGGCCGGGGCGGCATCGCATGTCGCACCGCTCTGTATCGGTGCGTCGTCAGGTGTCGCACCGTTCCCGTTCCCCGTGTCGTCTTCGCCAGAGCGATCCGGGAGGTGGCCAGTAGGCGCCGAGCGGCTGGGAGCATCACCAGCGTTCCGTGCTCTCCGCAGGCTCGGCGCGGGCGGGAAGCTGAGCACGTATCCGTTGCTCGAATGCCCGCCCCGTCCGTCGACCCGGATTTGCCGCCAGGACTGCAGGTAGCCGAGCCTCTCCACGACCCGAAGGTGCCGTTGGACCTGCCGACGGCTTAAGTTGAGCATCTCGGCCAGCGTGCCGACCGATGGCGTGCATCTGCCTAGGTCGTCCGCGTAGGCGCCGAGCGCCATGAGGACCCGGAGGGCCTCGGCCGGTATCCGCGAATCGAAGACCGCGGCCTTACTGGTTCGGCACCAGGTTCCATTCGGGGCAACTGAGATTCGGGCGGGGGTAGGTGCCGTCGCCTTGTTGCGACCAGGCACCGATGGTAGAACGCAACTCGCACGCATCGGGCGCTAAGTCCTTCATTTCCGTTGCGCGCGAGTGCGGTGTTGTTCGGTGCTAGTCGGTTGAATTTCCTTGGTATCGCTTCCCTTGCCAAGGTTGGGGTCGAGGGTTCGAATCCCTTCGCCCGCTCCAAAATTTCAATAGTGCGGCTCAGCGGACCTCCGTCGGCGTAGCGCCGAGAGTGCTGGCATTTGACATATCTGGATACAGTAAAGCCTCATCTCCGCCAGATTCAGATTTAGGGGAAGGTGAGGGTTGAGTAACCCCAAACCATCTAGCTCAATCAAAGATGAGCTGTTGAGCGCGGGAGACCGAGCGCTCGCGACCACGCGAGAGGGAAAGAAGAACTACGCGGAGGCGCTCTCGCGGGCGCTCGCGCAAAGACTCTCCAATGCGCTTAGACATGCCTTCCCGGGAATACTGCCGGACCCAACAGGCAAAGGGCAGGAGTCCAAAGCCCGTTCGTCGAAGGGATTTAAGAAGCTCGACGTAAACTACTCAACCGTCGAGCTCGGTCTCGGCCTGGGCGTCTCGATAAAGACCATCAATTTCTCAGATCCGAAAACCAAGCGTTACACCAAGAACTACACACGCGTAGATGGCGAACTGCGCGCCGAAGCTTCCGACTACCATATTCGGCAACCCTACTCGGTTATGGTCGCCGTGGTGTTCTTACCTACGGACTCTTGTGGAGACGGCAACAAGCAAACGCCGTCGAGTTTCGGACAGGCCGTTCGGACTTTTCGATTCCGGTCCGGCAGAGAGAATCCGGAAGACGAACCAATGCTATTCGAGCAAGTCTTCATCGGGCTATACGACGTCTCTCCAGAGCAATTCGGGCAAGTCGGATTTTTCGATGTCTCAAATGCACCGCCCTGGACGGGTCGACCAGAAACACTTCTCGACTTCGATGAGTTGGTAGAGGCGGTCGTAGACGTATACGACCGCCGTAACAGTCCTCGTTTCGAATGGGCTGATGCCGCGCCGGAAAAGGTTACTGAGCCCCCGGTGGAGCCCGAAGAAGACGAATAGAACGAAACCGTCGCTTCAATGACACTAGGTCACGAGTTTTCGTTTCGCACTCCCACACGACGACGACTTTAAATCCGAGAGCGCGCAGCATCTTCTCTTTTTGTCGATCTCGCCTTCTGTTTCCTTCGATTTTCCCAACCCAAAATTCGGCGTTCCGCTTGGGGAGTGCGGCCCGTTTGCAACCGGCATGACCGTGCCAGAAGCAACCGTGGACGAATACGGCCCAGCGCTTCGATCTATTGGCGATGTCGGGAGATCCAGGAAGATCGCGATTCTTCGTCGCGAATCTTATCCCTTGTTTCCAAAGCCACCCGCGGACTGCCAACTCCGCTCCGGTACCGGAACGGCGTATGCGCCGCATACGGTCCGAAGTCTCAGGATCAGTCAAAATTCTTTGGGCCGCGTTCATCGAAAGCATTCTGACGTGCATACGCCAGAAGTCTGCGGCCACTTAGTCGGCTGCAACCAACGTTTCAGCCGATCGACTCCGCACAATCGCAGGAGCCTCGACGTGCTGAAGATGCGCGCGGAGACGATCCTGGAATCCGGGAACGAATCGCAACGTACTTCTCTCTGTTCTTGATAGGAAACCACGAGTCGCTCGCGCTGAGAGAAGCTTCCCAGGAAACTGGAGGAAGTCGATCAGATGAGGACGCTCTTCCCATACAGGGAAGGGGCCAATTTCAACCATGAACCGCGCGCTTCCATTGAAGCGAGCCGCTTTAGGCCAGCGGCCATTGGTCGGCAATGGCCGATCCCGGCTTGCGTCGAACATTCCCGGCGACCGGAGACGGGAACCCACCCATTTTGCCACTGGGACCGTAACCGCGTTGCCGACGAGCGCCCAACGCAGCGAACGACGCCCCGCTTCTTCAGCAGGTTCAGTCCAATCTGGATCGAAGCCTTGCAGACGCTCCGCGTCCCTAATGTCAGGCGTGACAATCAACCCATTCGGAAGCAGGACGGCAGGCGGCGAGGGGATCCCTACAGTGGATCCATTCTTCAGCGTCGGTACCCCATCTGGCGCCCATCCAAGGCCTCTCACACCCTCTGTCCAGTAGAAGCCGTGAGCGTGCGTAGTAAGCTTTGTTTCAAGCTCGGGCGGCGTGGCGTCGTCTGCGAAGATGACCTCAGCCGGGTCCCCATCAGTACAAGTCGCGACGAACAGAACTCGTTCTCGTCGTTGCGGCAGAAATGAAAGGGAGTTCACTACGCGATAGGCCCATCGATAGCCTCGTTCCTCAAAGGCTTCGACGAGTGTTCGAAGAGCTCGACCCTTTTCCAAGTGGAGCATGAACGAAACGTTTTCCAGGACGACCCATGGAACTCGCCGGCGATCTAGAAGACGGAAAACGTGTGACACCAAACTCGAGCGCTTGCCGTCGATCCCAGCAGTGAGGCCCGCTTGGCTTAGGTCCTGACAAGGGAAACCTGCCACCAGCAACTCAGTCTCTTTGGGCAGGGACTTGAGTCGCGTGACGTCTCGCTCAACAGTCGTGTTCGGGAACTGCGCCAACAGGACCGCGCGGGCGGGATCCCAGATTTCGCAAAGCAAGGCGGCCTCGTGTCCAGCCGCTGCGAGTCCCGCTTCGAATCCGCCGATCCCTGCGAACAACCCGGCGACTTTCATTCACTCGCCCTCTGATGGCGCGCGAATGATGCCACTCCAGGAATTGCCTGCCAAGAACTTGTTCGCCTCTTGTTCACGTAAGTCACAGATTTCTACAGCTAGATAAAGCATAGAACATCGCCTGCGTCACAAAATGCTGTAGCGGACTGCATTTCGCTCTCCGGCGCCCGTTCTGGCCGGCTCCTCGCTATCCTCCTAACATTCCTACTGATCCAATCAGGGAATTCACGGCACATGGCGGGTAGCGGCATCGTCGGCGTCGGGCTCATCGGCGCGGGGATCATGGGCGAGGGGCACGCGGCGGCGACGTTCCAGGACCCGCGGGCGAAGCTGGTCGGGGTCGCGAGCCTGGAAGGCGCGGAGGCGGTGGCGAAGCGCTTCGGCGCCGAGATCGCCACCAAGGACTATCGCGAGCTTCTGAAGCGGGAGGACATCGACCTCGTCCTCGTCGCCACGCCCGACCACCTGCACTTCGAGATCTGCAAGGCGGCGATCGAGGCCGGCAAGCACGTGCTGGTGGAGAAGCCGCTGACCGTCGACCTCGACGAAGCCGACAAGCTGATCGAGATCGTGAAGCGCTCGGGGCTCAAGCTCATGGCCTGCTTCAGCCATCGCTGGATCCCCTCATACTGGGCGACGCATGAGCGGGTCGCCGCCGGCAAGATCGGCCAGCCGGTGATGGCCTATGCGCGCAAGAACGACCGCATCTGGGTGCCCACCAGGATGCTGGGCTGGGCCGCCGGCACCACGCCGGCCTGGTTCCTCTCCAGCCACGATATCGACCTCGTCACCTGGTGGATGGGCGACCGCGCGACCGAGGTCTACGCGACCGCCGTCTGGGGCGTGCTCCGCAAGCGCGGCATCGAGACGCCGGACGCGGTGCAGGCGCAGGTCCGCTTCGCCGGCGGCGGCGTCGCCACCTTCGAATCCTGCTGGATCTACCCGGACACCTTCCCCTCGATGACCGACAGCTACATCGAGCTGGTCGGCGAGTCGGGCGTGATCCATCTCGACCGCAAGGACGAGCAGCTCCATGTCGCGAGCGAAGAGGCCTATGAATGGCCGCGCATCGCGATCATGCCGAAGATCGCCGGCAAGCAGCAGGGCGCCCTGACCGAGGTGGTCCAGCACTTCATCGCCTGCGTGCGCGAGGACAAGCAGCCGCTGGTCACGCTCGAGAGCTCGCGCCAGGTGACGGCGATCCTGGATGCGCTCCACCGCTCGATCGCCAGCGGCAAGCCGGAGAAGGTGCGCTAGCCTCGCGCGCATGATCCCGTGGAAGCTCCTCGACTCCGCCAAGGTGCCGGGCGGACATGAGCTGAGGCTCTGGCAGCGGGGCGAGGAGTTCTCGATCCGGCTGGGTCGCGACGAGCTGATGAACAGCCGCATCCACGGATCGGAGGAAGAGCTGGCCACGCTCGCCTGCGAACGCGTCGGCGATCGCGCGGCCCCGAGCCTCCTGATCGGGGGGCTCGGCATGGGCTTCACCTTGCGGGCGGCGCTGGATGCGCTGAAGAAGGAATCCGCGGTCGTCGTCGCCGAGCTGATGCCGGCGGTGATCGCCTGGAACAAGGGCCCGCTCGCCCCGCTCACCGGCAGCAGCCTGGAGGATCCGCGCGTGCGGCTGATCGAGGGCGACGTCGGCGAGGCGATCCGCGCGCAAGCCGATGCCTATGACGCGATCCTGCTCGACGTCGACAACGGGCCCGAGGGGCTGACCCGCGCAGCGAATGACGGGCTCTACGATCTCGCCGGCCTCGCCGCGGCGCGGACCGCGCTCAGATCCGGCGGCGTGCTGCTGGTGTGGTCGGCCGGCGAGGACCAGAAGTTCACGCAGCGGCTCCGCCGCTCCGGCTTCGAGGTCGAAGTGGTGAGGACGCGGGCCCGGGGCGCCAAGGGCGGCGCCAAGCACGTCATCTGGGTGGCGTCCCGCGTCGGGTGATCGACGGGTCGACGGCGAAGGAAGATCCGGCCGCGTCGCCGGCATCGTAGGCCTTGGGCAGCACCATCCGGCCGGGACCGGACACCTCGTTGGTGACGAGGTTCAGCTTCTCGAACTCCGCCTCGACGACCGAGCGCTTCAGCACGACGAGGTCGCGGCCGGTGCCGCGCTTGGCCTGGTCGCGCGCCGCCTTCATCACCATCAGACGGTCGCCGATCGAGGCAACCATGCCGAGCGTGAAGGAGCTGTTGGCGATGTGGCGGTCCTGGTGGCGGAAGCGCTGGTACTCGGCCGAGTTCTTGTAGCGGCCGAGCTCGGTGCGCACCGCGTCGTCGACCATCTCCGCCAGCGCCACTGCCGCCTCGATGTCGGCGCGAAGCCCGAAGAAGACATAGGCGTGGCCGTCCTTGCCCTTCTCGCGCCAGACGCGGCAGTCGCAGAAATGCGCGACCGCGCCGATGCAGTCGTCGAGCGGCACGCGCTTCCTGTGCCTGGATTCGAACGCCAGCGTGCCGCACGGCGCCTGGCGCATCTCGACGTCGCCGAGCGAGAGCTCGTAGCGATCCAGCAGCTCGGCGACCTTCTCGGCGGCCGCCAGCGCCTCGCCCTCGGTGCAGCCGTTCTCGATCGTCTTCGCCCTAAGCGCCTGGATGCGCGCCGAGAGCCGGTCGAGCTCGTCCTCCCTCATCGCACGCTCGGGTGCAGCGCCGGCCGATAGCCAGCGTCGAAGGCCGCAACGATCGAGGGCGGCGTGATCAGGCGGTCGACGGCGACATCCTCCGGCGCGCCATAGCCTGAGAAGCTCCATCGCCGCGGGCGCCCATCGAGCATCACATAGGCGTCGGCGCCCGCCGCGACCATCGTGCCGTCCGGCAGGTCGCGCCTCGGCGGATGCAGCCGCTTCGCCCGATGGTCAAGGCGTTCCGCGTGCAGCACCTCGTCCATCTCGGATGCTCTGGGCAGCGCGATCCGCCGCGCCTTCGCCCAGGCGTCGCGGAAGGCGACCGCGCGATCGCGCCGGCAATAGAAGCAGGGGCGGTGACCGGCGGCGAAGGCCGTCGCCTCGTCGAGGAAGAAGAGCTCGGTCCAGCTCCGGCGCGCCATCGGCACGCGGCGCACGCCCTTCCAGTCGAGCGTGCAGCAGATCCAGGCCCTGGTGGTCCAGCGGCGCTTCAACAAGGTCTTCGTCGCCGGATCGTGGAGGATGCCGCGATTGCCGGTGAAGCAACCGCGCGACGAAGAGACGACGATCTCGCCGAAGGGCGTGACGCGGTTCTGCAGCGGCACTTAGGCGGGCGTCGGCGGAAGGTTCGGGTGGAGCGCCATGATCGCCGGATCGAAGTCGCCTTTCGGCACCGGATCCGGCTTGAAGTAGCCGTAGTCGTCGCGGCCGCGCACCAATATCGCGGTCGGGATGTCGCCGCGCTGCTTCACATGGGCGGCGACGTAGCGGATCGCGAAGCCGTACCGACGCGCGTCCGAGCGGTTGGGCGGCGAGCCGTGGACGATGTTGACGTGATGCAGCGACATCTCGCCTTCGTCGAGCAGCAGGCTGACGCCCTTGCCCTCGTCGACCTCGACCGCGATCTCCTCGTGGCTTGAGATCATGTTGCCGCTGCCCTCGGGCGACTTCGCATGCGGATACCGCCGCTCCTTGTGGCTGCCCGGCAGCACCTGCATGGCGCCGTTGGCGATCGTCGAGGGCGCGAAGGCGACCCAGGCCGAGACCACGTCGTCGGGCTCGAGGCCCCAGTAGAACGAATCCTGGTGCCAGGCGACGAAGGCGGGATCGTTCGGCTCCTTCACGAAGAGGCTCGACCCCCAGCAGAGGATGTTGGGGCCCAGCACCGACTCGACCGGATCCAGGATGCGCGGGTCGTGCACGAGGTCGTAGAGCACCTGCATCTTGAGGTGACCCTTGCCTCGGATGGCCAGCGTCGATTTCTGGCCCGACCGCCGCTCGTAGTCCTCCAGCGCGTCGCGGCAGCGCTTCGATTCGGCGAGCGTCAGGCAGGGGATCGGATGGACGTAGCCGTCGCGGCGATAGCGTTCGACGGCGTCCGGCGGAAGATGGTTCGGCATCGGGCCCTCGCAAGGGATCTGGCCGCCTATCCTAGCCCCGCGTCATCGCGACGACGTGAAGAACGTCCCTGCCGCGGAAGCTTAAGATAAACAATCCTTCATATGACAACCGATGCAATGGGATGGGAACGTGAAACGCTCGCTCAAGGTCGCTTCGGCCGCATTTTTAGCGTTGCTCTGCCCGTCCGTGGCGCTGGCCGAGGACGGCACCTACAAGGGTCGCCTGCCTGCCACCGGCGCCAATTGCCGGGGCTCCACGCATTTCGACGTCGAGGCCACCATTGCCGGCGCCAAGCTGGAAGGCACGATGATGGGCAGCAGCTTCCGCAACCCGGCGAAGTTCGAAGGGACCGCCGCGGCCACCGCGTTCAACGCCACGCTGACCTTCGCGAACCTCAACAACCTGCGCTCGGACATCGCCGGCATGCGGAACGATGCGGAGAACTACGCGGTCACCATCAAGTTCAACGGCGGCGGCCCCAGCAACTGCGAGGCCACCGGCTCGGTGAAGAGAGGATAAGGGAAGAAGGGCTGAGAGCGCTTCGCCGCGCCGGTTTCTTGAACAAACCGGCGCGGCGACGTTCGGGTCAGGTCCCGCGGCCCCAGAGGCCGCAGTAGCGGCGGGCGACCAGCGGCATGCCGGCTTCGTAGCCGGGCCACTTCTCGTATTTCGGCATCTTGTAGTCGCGCTCGGCCGGTTCCCAGCACTTGCCTTCCTGGGCGAGCTTCTTCATGTCGGCGGAGGCTTCGCGCATCAGGGTCAGGATGTCCTGCGCATCCTGCTTGGTGCCGAGGCGATCGTTGGGCGCACCCGGATGGCCGGGGATCATGCGGTCCCAGCTCATCTTCAGCACCTTCTCGATGAAGGCTTCGCTCGCCAACGGATCGATGTCGATGAAGCCGCGGCCCGGGAAGGCCCCCACCGGGATCGTGTCGACGACGAAGATCAGCTTCTCCTTCGGCAGTCGCATCACGATGTTGGAATCGGAGTGGTTGACCCCGAAGTAGTGCAGCTCGAGGACGGTGCCGCCGAGCTTGATCGTCATGAACTTGTTGAAGGTCTTGTCGGGGATGACCGTGTGCGGGTCCTTCAGCGGCACCAGGCGCTTCTTCGCGTTCGCGTGGCTGATGAAGGTGGCGCCGGCATCCTTCAGCGCCTTGCCGCCGGCGATGTGGTCGTAGTGGTGATGGCTGTAGACGACGTACCTGATCGGCTGGTTCGTGACCTTGCGGATCTCGTCGACGTACTGCTTGCCGCCGTCGGGCTTGCCGTAGGCGATCGGATCGGTCGCGATCACGCCCTCCGAGGTCACGACGAACATGGCCTGATGTCCGCCGTTGCGGAAGATGTAGACGTTGTCCGTGCCGTCCACCTTGGTCGTCTGGATCGCCGGACGCGCCGCTTGCTGCGCGGCCGCCGGCAGCGCCCCGGCGAGACCGATCGCCAGCACGGCCGCGATCGCGGTCAGTTGAACCCTCGGCATTTCTCACCCTTGCTTGTTCGTTGATACGCCCCCGTCCGCACCCTGCCCGGCTACGCGACGGATCTCAAATCACGGTTCCTCTAGTAGAGGAAGCGGGCGTTCAGCAGGAGCTGGGTCTCGACCGACCGGGGCGCGAGGCCGTAGCCCAGGCGCTGCGAACGCCGGCTGTCGGTGCGGATGATCTCGCCGGTCAGCTGGAACCAGCGTTCCGGCGACCAGGTTGCCGCGGCGGTGAGCGCATAGCCGCGCTCGGACATGTCGGTCCCCACGGGCGACTGGGTTCCGAACACGTCGCCCCGAACCGCCGCCTGCCACATGCCGAAGTGACGGCCGGCGAGCACGTAGGCGGACTGGAATCTGGTGAGGCTGCGCGCGCCCGGTGCCGGATCGATCTCGGTCTCGCCGCTCATCGCCTGGCCGAACAGCGCGTAGTCCTTGAGGAAGTAGGTCTCGAGCGAAAGGCTGTTGAACTCGGTGCGCCAGCCGACCTGGCCGAAGCGCCGGGCCTGCGGATCGGCGCGGTTGTCGTAGCGAAGCAGCGTCAGCCGCCCGACGCCGTTCTCGCGCCAGGAAAGCCCGCCGTAGAATCCGGCGCGATCATCGATCTCGAGGAACTCGGACTGATAGTAGGGCGGCACGCGGCGAGACCGCAGCGCCACATCGTCGGCGGTGCGCACGCGATCGAACAGGCCGGTCGGCCGGTCGCCGAAGCTCCAGCCGCGCGCCGCGATCAGGAGGCCGGTCGGATCGTTGCCGCCGAAGACCGCGCCGGTGAGCCCGATCGAGCCGCTCGCCGTCTTCCACTCGACGCTGGTCTCGCCGCCGATGGTGCGAAGCTCCTCGCCGACCCAGGTGTTGATCGCCGACGGCGTCAGCGTCCACGGGCTGGTCCAGCCGACGCCTTCGTTCTCGATCGAGACCGGCGGATAGAAGGCGCCGAGCTTGATCGTCCAGCGTGCCGCATCGGTCTCGATCAGACGATGCTGGGCGAAGGCCTCGATCACATCGACCGCCGCATGCTGCGTCGGCTCGTGGCGGAAGGTCGCGAACAGCATCGTGTCGGCGCGCGGCTTGAACGTGACGTCGGCGAGGAGTTGGCCAAGGCGAAGCCCGGGATCGTGGTCGCCGCCGCCGTCGTAGAGGAACTTGCCCTGCCCGCCGCTCGTCCAGGCGCGTTCGTCCGACGGCCGGACCAGCCGGACGTCGGCAAGCGCGTCGACCGTGACCATCTCGGCACGGGCAGCGGCCGGTCCGCCGAGCGCAACCATGACCGCGCTCAGCAGAGACGCCGTTCGGCAGCGGCCTTGCATCCCTCTCCCCTGGACATCCCCACGGACGGCCGGTCCCGATGATACAGCCCGTTCCGCGAAGGTCGACAAAAGAAGGGCAGAGGCAGGCGGGCGACGGTTAAATCCTCCAGACCGCTCCCGGAACCTTGAAGGACCGTCGCCATGCCCGCCTGGACCCGAAAGCGCATCGCCCTGCCCGAGAACCAGGGCTTCGACCGTTGCACGCTCGACAGCGGCAAGCCGGGTCTCCGCGTCGTCGTCTTCGGCGGCACCCATGGCGACGAGATCGAGGGCATCCTTGCCGCCAACCGGCTCTGCAACAATGCGGACCTCAAGCTGCTGTCCGGCATCCTCGAGGTCGTGCCGGTCGTGCACGAGGCCGCCTATCACGCCGACTCGCGGTTCAGCCCTCTCGACGACGGCAACCTCGCCCGCGTCTTCCCCGGCGATCCGAACGGCAAGCCGACCCAGCGCCTCGCCTACGCGCTTCAGCAGCAGGTGCTCAATGGCGTCGACCTGCTGATCGACCTGCACACCGCAGGCCAGATCTACGACATCCCCTACCTCGTCGGGTACATCGACGACGGCCGCGACAAGAAGGGATTGGGGGCGCGCGCCTGCAAGGCCTTCGGCGCCGACTTCATCTGGCGCCACGAGGCTCGCGTCGCCGGTCGCACGCTCAGCGACGTGGATGCCGCGATCTACACCGAGGCGCCGCTTCCAGGCCCTACCAGCATCGAGTTCACCGACCGCTATTACGACGGCGTGCTGCGCGTGCTGGCCGATCTCGGCATGATCGACAGGTCCGCCGCGCCGCCGCCGGCGACCAAGCCCGCGCGCCGCATCGTCAGCGGCGGCGACGTCGACAACGACCTGCTGAACGCGAAGCACGCCGGCATCTATATCCCGAAGGTGCGGGAGGCCGAGCGGGTCACGAAGGGGCAGCTCCTGGCCCAGATCATCGACATCACCGGCAAGGTCCTGCAGGAGCTGCACGCGCCCTCCGACGGCTGGGTCGTGGTCTCGCAGCGCCGCCCGCACGTGAAGTCCGGCGATTCCGTCGTCGGCGTCGCGGTCGACGATACGAAGGCCTGATGACTCGTATTCTCTCCCCCGAAGTGGGGGAGGGTTAGGGTGGGGGGGCGATGCCGCGCGCCGTCGTTCAGAAACGAGACTGCCTCTAACACCCCCCACCCTAACCCTCCCCCACACGCTTCGCGCGGGGGGAGGGAATACGAACTACTTCTCCTGTTCGTACGCGCTCAGGTAGCCCTGCTTCAGGTAGCGTTCGTGCGCGGCCTTCATCTTCGCCGGGTCGAGCTCGGCGCCGATGCCGGGCTTGTCGTCGACCGGCTCGATGCCGCCCGGATGGCGCACCGGCTCCTTGACCACGTCGTCGACCAGCATCTGGTGATAGGTCTGATGCGCGTAGGAGCAGGCGGTCGACGAGGCCAGCACCTGCATGACGGCGCGCGTCGCGATCGAGAGCGGCGCCAGGCTGTGATAGACGACCTGGATGCCGGCAATCTCGCAGAGGTTCGCCGCCTGATGGAAGGCACGGATGCCGCCCGCCTGCCAGGGGTCGGTCATCACCAGGTCGGCGGCACCGATCCGGATGATGTCGAGGATGTTGTGGTTGAGCCAGCTCGACTGGTTGGCCGCGATCGGGATCGGCGAGCGGCGGCGGAGCACACCGAGTTCCTCCAGACGGTCGAGCTTGGTCGGCTGCTCGATGTACTGGACGTCGAAGTTCTTGAGCGCATGGACCATGCGGAGCGCCACGTCGGGCGTCCAGTTTTCGTTCGGATCGATGCGCAGCTTCTTGCCCGGCCCGCCGCCGATCCTCATCGCCTCCATCGCGGCGATGTCCTTCTCCTCGCCGAAGCCGCCCTTGATGTAGAGCGTCCGATAGCCTTCGGCCGCGTACTTCCGCGCCTCGGCCTCGATGCGCTTGGTATCCGGGTGATAGGGCACGAAGGCCATGAACTCGATGTGGTCGCGCACCTTGCCGCCGAGCAGCGCATGCACCGGCACGCCGAGCGACTTGCCGACGATGTCCCAGCAGGCGATCTCGAGTCCGGCAAGCGCCGCGTTCCCCATATAGGGAAACGCACCGAAGCCGCCGACGGTCTGGATGTCGCGCCAGCGCTGCGTCACCTGCCGCGGATCGCGGCCGACGAGCAGCGGCGTCACCGACCTGATCGCCGCCAGCGTCACCTCGGGCGACGGCGCCGGCACGGATTCGCCGAGGCCGACGATGCCCTTGTCCGTCTCGATCTCGACCACGATGCTGGTGACGCCGAGCCGATGGCCCTGCGACCAGCGCTCGGGCTCGCGATAGTCGACGTTGACCGGCGTCGCCCGGACCTCGCGGATCTTCATCTTCAGGGGATCTCGGCCGTGAACGCGGCCTCCACCCGCATGCCGGCCTGCAGCACCACGCCATAGCAGCGGCGGACCACCGGGTGGTTGCCGAAGTATTCCTTCCAGACGACGTTCACCTCCGGCACGTCGTGGATCACGTTGTGCAGGTAGAGGCGCGCGGTGCAGATCGCGTTGCGGTCGACCCCTGCCTCCTTGAGCAGGATGTCGAGCTGGCGGAAGGCCTCGCGCATCTCGGCGCCCGCGCCGCCCGGGACCGGCTTCGACTCGCCGTCGGGAATGCCGGTCACCACCGCCTCGAAGGTCTTGCCGGAATGAACCACGGCGGAGCTGATCGGGAACTGCGTATCGGAATCGATGAATTTCATGGAGGGTCTCCTTCTGGGCGGGAGTGTGTCCAACTCTGCTCAGATGCGAAAGCCGGCTGGCGTTCGCACGAAATGGGGATTGGTCATGGCGGAATGGAAGAAGACGCGCGTCGAGCTTCCGGGACGCGGCTTCGACCGCTGGTTTCTCGACAGCGGCAAGCCCGGATACCGCGTCGTGATCTTCGGCGGCGTGCATGGCGACGAGACCGAGGGCGTGATCGCCGCCCACCGCATCGCGGGATCGGACCTCGGGCTCAAGGCCGGGTCGGTGACCGTGATCCCGATCGTGAACGAGGAGGCCTATCGCGCCGACCAGAGGCTGACGCCGGCCGACGGCGCCAACCTCGCGCGTGTCTTCCCGGGCCGGAAGGACGGATCGCCGACCGAGCAGATCGCCTACGCGCTGACGTCAGACGTGCTGGTCGGCTGCGACCTGCTGATCGACCTGCATACCTCCGGCCGCACGCTCGATATCCCGTTCACCATCGGCTACATCGACGACGGCCGCGACAGGAAGGGCCTCTCGGAGCGTGCGGCGAAGGCGTTCGGCGCCGATTTCATCTGGCGTCATCCCATCCGGCCGCCCGGCCGCACGCTCAACGGCGCCGACGCCGCGATCTACACCGAGGCACCCGGCGCCGGGCCGACCGGCCTCGACAACGCGATCGCCTTCTCCGACGGCGTGCTTCGCGTGCTCGACGAGCTCGGCATGCTGGAAAGACCTCTCGTCGCGCGCACGACGAAAGCCGCGCAACGCATCGTCGGCGGCAACAACGTCGAGCTCGACCCGCTGGCGACGAAGTACGACGGGCTCTTCATCCATCGCTCCAAGTCGGGACAGAAGGTGAAGAAGGGCGATCTGCTCGGCCTCGTCGTGAACCTCAGGGGCGAGACGCTGGAGGAGATCCGCGCCGACGTGGACGGCTGGGTCGTCTCGCTCAAGTATCGGCCGCAGGTGGTGAAGGGCGAGCCCGTCGCGGGATTGGCCGTCGCCGACGAAAGTCGCTGAGCGCGCCGTATCGTGCCCCCTCCCCCGCTTCGCGGGGGAGGGTTCCGAATTAGCCGATCACGCGCTCGCTCGGGCCGCTGTATGTCTTGGCGTAGTCGGCGTCCGCCTCGCGAAGCCGCTCCACGAGCTGGAACAGGATGCCGCCGGGGCTCCTGAGGAACGCCGCTTTCATCTCGCCGTGCGCGGCGGTCAGGTGCAGGCGCGGATGGACCTGGGTCGCGCCCAGCGACACCGCCTTGTCGGCGAGATCCTGCATGTCGGTGACGTCGAGCACGAAATGCGCGAGGCCGGTCGGCCATCCCGCCTGCGTCGCACCGTCCGTCTCGTAACGCAGCCGATTGGTCAGGTGGAAATTGACGCCGCCCAGCGTCATGAACACGACGACGTTCCCGCCGCGACGGTCCACCGACTTGCGCTCGGCGCCGAGCGCCTCGAAGAACGCCGCCTCGGCGAGCGGATCGGCGACCTTCGAGCCGATCGCCCAGAGGCTCCGGATCGTCACAGTGTCATCTGGGTCTGGGTCACGAGCGCGACGAGCTTGCCGTCCTCGGTCTCGATCCGCGTCTGCCAGACCTGCGTGCGGCGGCCGCGATGGACCGGGGTCGAGATCGCGACCACCTCGGTTCCCTCCTGCGCAGGAGACACGAAGTTGGTCTTGCTCTCGAGCGTCGTCGTGCCCTTTGCATCGGGCGCCAGGTTGACGATCGCGCCGGCCGCACCGACCGTGTCGGCGAGCGACATCGCCGCACCCCCGTGCAGCACGCCGCGCCCGTTGCAGAGCTCCTTCGTGACCTTCATCCGCGCCACCACCTTCTCGGGCTGCGCTTCGGTGAAGACAAGGCCGATATGCTTGGCGAACGGCAGGTCGATCGACCTGAGCTTGTCGAGAGGCGTCACGAAGCGGCTCCTTGCAGCGCGGGGGGACTGACGAACGGCCTCACGGCCGCGATCGCGCGGTCGATATAGAGGTCCTTCTCGCCGACCGGGACCACCTGGTAGAGCACGTCGCGCGCGGTCTTCTCGTCCGCCTTCCGCATCATCATCCAGGCGGCGATGTATTGCGCGGCGAGGCAGCCCCCGGCCGAGGCAAGATTGCCGTCGGCATGGAAGGCGCGATCGAGGATCTCGATGCCGGTGCCGTCGAACAGGGGCTTCGTCATGTGATCGGTGCAGACGCGCTTCGTCGCCAGAAGGCCGAGCGCGTTCACGATCAGCGCACCCGAGCATTGCGAGGCGATGAGCTGGCGCCTCGGGTCGAGCCGGATGCGATCGAGGATCGCGCGATCCTTCGAGATCGTATCGGTCTTCGACCCGCTGCCGACGATCACGGCATCCGCGGCGGCGGCGAACTCCAGCGGCTGCTGCGCCTCCACATTGACACCGCTCCGCGAGGAGACACGGTCCGTCGGCGCAACGATCGACGCCTTCCATCCTTTCACCCGGTTCAGGATGTTGCAGGCGACGAAGGAATCGATCTCGTTGAAGCCGTCGAAGGTGAGGATGGCGATCTGCATGGCGGGCCCGAAGAAAGGGTCCGCCGTCTTAGCCGAGCCTGGGCCTCCTGTCCAAACCGACGCCGTGTCGGCTACGGCATCGGCACCGGGACGTCGAGGCCGATCGACTTGAGCGCGGCTTCGAGCTGGCGGCCGTCATAGGGCTTCGGCAGCAGCTTGGTGATGCGGTCCTCGGCCACGCGCTTCTTGATGTTGTCGGCCGAGTACCCGCTGGCGACGATGACGCCGAGCTCCGGCTTGATCTGGCGGAGCTCGCCGACCAGGACGTCGCCCTTGCGGTCGGGCAGGCCCATGTCGATCAGCGCCGCGGCGATCGTCGTCCGCGCCTGCAGCAGGTTGACCGCCTCGGTCGCCGATCCGGCCTCGGCCACCTGGAATCCCAGGGTCTCCAGCGTGTCCACCGTGACCATGCGGATCAGGGCCTCGTCCTCGACCACGAGCACGCAGGGCGGCTCGCCCGCCTTAGGCGCCGCGTTCGCCGATGCGGCCGGTTCCGCCGGCGTCGCCGGAGGTTTCGGCGCGGGCGGCACCGACGGGGAAGCGGATGAAGCGAAGGTGTTGGTCATGGCGTCTCCGTCCAGCACCTCGCGCAGCTTGGCAGCAAGGGCGGGATAGGTGAAGGGCTTGGTGATCAGCTGGACGCCGGCATCGAGCCGGCCGTCATGGACCAGCGCGTCGGCGGCATAGCCGGTGGTGAACAGCACGCGGAGGTCTGGCCGGCGACGGCGCGCTTCCTCGGCCAGCCGGCGGCCGTTCATGCCGCCGGGCAGGCCGATGTCGGAGAACAGCAGGCGGACGCCCGGCTCGCGCATCAGGAGATCCAGCCCCTGCTGGCCGTTCGGCGCCTGAAGCACGCGATAGCCCAGCTCGCGCAGAACGTCGGTGGTGTAGGCGCGGACGTCCTCGTCGTCCTCGACAACGAGGATGATCTCGCTGTGCGCGGTGACAGGTGCCTTCCGGGCCAACGGCGATTCCGCCCCCTCGGGCGCGGCGTCGCTACGGGGCAGGTAGAGCCTGACCGTCGTTCCCCTGCCGACGTCGCTCTGGATCTTCACATGGCCGCCCGACTGCTTGACGAAGCCGTAGACCTGGGAGAGGCCGAGGCCGGTCGCGTGGCCGACGTCCTTGGTGGTGAAGAAAGGATCGAAGGCGCGCGCCAGCACCTCGCGCGTCATGCCGGCGCCAGTGTCGGTGACGGCGACGACGACATAGTGCCCGGGCAGGAGGTCGCTCTGCAGCGGTGCCGAGTTCCGGTCGAGTCGGACGTTCGAGGTCTCGATCGTGAGGCGGCCGCCGCTCGGCATGGCATCGCGAGCGTTGACAGCGAGGTTGAGCAGCGCTGCCTCCAGCTGGTTCGGGTCGGCGCTCGCCGGCCAGAGCGCCTCCGCAAGCGCAGGGCTGACCTGGATGTGCTCGCCGAGCGTCCGCGCGAGCAGGTCGGACATCGCCAGCACCAGGCGGTTGACGTCGGTCGGCTTCGGCTCCAGCGGCTGGCGGCGCGCGAAGGCGAGCAGGCTCTGGGTCAGCGAGGCCGCCCGCCGGGCACCGCGGAGCGCGTTCTCGACCGAGCGCTCGAGGCGCGCGCGATCGCCGCCGCCCGGGCTTGAATGAGGGGCGCCCAGCTGGCGCTGGATGGTCTCGAGATTACCTAGGATGATGGTCAGAAGGTTGTTGAAGTCGTGCGCGACGCCGCCGGTCAGTTGGCCGATCGCCTCCATCTTCTGCGCCTGGCGCAGCGCCTCGCCCATGCGCTCGCGCTCGGCCGCCTCCGCCACCAGGCGTTCGTTCGCCGACTTGAGCTCGGCGGTGCGCTCGGCGACCTTCGCCTCCAGCGTCTCGTTGAGCTTGAGCTGGCGCTCTTCGGCTTCGCGCAGCGCCGCCTCGGTCCGCCGGCGCTCCGTCAGCTCAGTCTGTGCGGCCTGGTAGAGGCGCGCGTTGTCGATCGCGATCGAGGCCTGGCTGGCAATGCCCTTCGCCAGGCGCTCGGCGCGGTCGGTGAAGACCGCCGGGCGCGGATGGCCGAAGAACAGCCCGCCCAGCACCTCGCCCGACCGCGAGACCACGGGCACCGCGAGATAGCTGCAGACCGGCAGATGACCCTCCGGCATGCCGCGATGCGGCGCGTTCCCGCCGTAGCGCGGATCCTTGGTGATGTCGTCGGAGCGCACCACGCCTTCGCCGCCGAACGTCGGCTGGAACACCTTGGTGTTGCGCGGCATCGGGAACCTGGAGAAGGCTTCGCGCGGCACGCCGGACAGGGTGTAGAGCATGTAGCTCTCACCCTTCTGGTCGATCACGTTGTAGAAGAAGGCGCCGAACGCGGCACCGGTCAGCTCGGTCGCGGCATCGGTCACCACCTGCACTGCGCGCGAGAGGTCCAGCTCGGCCGCGACCGCGGCGCCGACGCGGTTGAGCGTCTCGAGCGTCCGGGCTTCCTCGCGAAGCTCGTGGTCGGCTTCGGCGCGGAGCCGGCCCAGCGCCAGCGCCGTCTCGATGCGTGCGAGCAGCTCGCTTACGGTCGCCGGCTGAGTGAGATAATCGTCGGCACCGGCACGGAGGCCGTCGAGCCTGGCCGCCGCGTCGCTTCGCGGGGAAAGCAACAGCACGCGCATGTCGCGCAGCTTCTCGTCGGCACGGATCTGGCGCAGCAGGCGCGCATCGTGGGCGACGACGAGGTCCGGCCGCTCGGCGGCGATCCGTGCCATCGCCTGGTCCTCGGCCAGGATCTCCACGTTATAGCCGCTGTCTTCGAGAAAACGGGCCTGCTCGCGGGCGTCCACGCCCGCATCGGCGAGAAGCACGCGGCCACGCGCCACGGCCGTGATCCGGGGCCGCGCTGCCAGCGTCTGGTCGCCGCTGTCCTCTGCCAAGGATGACCTCATGCCGCCTCCGCCGGCAGGCGAAAAGGGGCACCACCCTGCGCACCGGCACGAGCGACACTTTCAATCGGCGCGCCGCCCCGTGCTCTCAACAATTCAGTGACATTTGATCGAGGGGACAAAGAGAAAGCACACCCCCGCCTCCGCCAGCGGGTGCTGGCGGCTGCGTCGGCGTGCCGGTAAGGGCGCGAGGGCGGCCGCCGGTCCTTGAACCGGTCGAACGCCCTCGCGGACAGGCGGGGGATGCCTGATGCCGACGCGGAGCGTCGCCTACTCGTCGTCCTGCTGGTTCTGCTGCGACGGCTTCTTGTCGAACTGGCCGCCCTGCTGCTGGCGGCCGCCGCCCTGCTGTTCCTGCTGGCGGTTCATGTCCGAGTCCTGCTGCTGGCCGGGCTGGTTGCCCTGCTGGCCGGGCTTGTTGCCCTGCTGCTGCTGCTTGCTGCCTTGATTCTGGTCCTGCTGGCCCGGCTGCTTGTTCATGTTGCCGCCGTTCTGCTGCTGGTTCTTCTGCTGCATCATCGTCTCCTGTGTTTCCGGGGCCGGCACCCGACCGCGCTTCCGCGGCCTCGTATCGGCCCGCCCAGACCCAACGGCCCGTGCGATTTTTGGTTCCTGATTTTTAGAGCCTCCAGGCTTGGTGTTCTGGTACCGCAAGTCATTGAATTTAAATAAGTTATGCCTTAACCTCGTGTTTACTCGAAATGCTTAGAGTCGAGGTCATGACGACCTCGGCTTTCATCATCCGCCCCCGCTTTCGCACCCTCGCCGGCACGGTCACGACCTTGGCCCTGCTCGCCGGGATCGCCTTGGCCGGCGCCGTCGCCGTACTGACCGCAATCGCGGTCGCCGGCGCGGTCACCGGCGGGCTTTTCGCCTGGTCGAGGGCCTCGGCGCGCCGGCCGCTTCGTCATTGAAGAGAGGCGCGCTTGCGGAAGCCTCGGTCAGATCCAAGATCCGACTCATGCCTCTCCGTGCACCGCTCCTCGCCTTTGCGATCCTGGCCGCCGTCCCGGCTGCGGCCCAGGTGACGCCGACAGACGATGCCCAGTTCCGCCGGCAGCAGGAGCAGGGGCGCCTGGATGCGGCACGCGAGAACGCGCGCATCGAGCGTGAGCGCTCCGGCTCTTCGAACCCGGCTCCGGCGACGACGACCCGTTCGGATCCGCGCGCGATGCTGGACCGGCTCCGCGACCAGAACCGGATGCGCGACGACCAGGCGCGGATCGAACGCGAGAGCGACAGGCTGCGCGCGGAGCAGCAGCGGCAGGAACGCGAACGTATCTTCCAGCCGCCGCAGAACTAGAAGCTCAGCGCCGATCTTCCCAGGTGCGGCGACCTTCTTCCGAAAGCTCGCCGGTGTAGTAGCCCTGCATGGGCGCGCGGAACGGCCGTTCCTCGAACGGCTTCACCAGTGCCACGAAAAGCCCGCTTTCGCGGGTTAACCCGGTGTTCGAGATCAGCGCCGCATAGGCATCGCGGTCCTTCAGCACGTCGAGCCGATCACCGCCGTCGCCGTCCGGGCTCATCAGGACCAGGGTCGCGACGCGGTAGGAATTCGCGGCGGCGAGGTCGTGGAAGAAGGTCGGGTGATAGTTGAAGAAGCCGTGATCCGGTCCGCCCTGATGCGGCAGCGCGTGCAGCATCAGCCCACCGGGCCTGACCAGCGCGTGGATCGAGCGGAACAGCTGCGCCTGGTCGAAGACGTGCTCGGATGTGCCGAAGTTGGTGACGACGTCGAAGGTCTCCGCGATCGGCAGCGGCAGGTTGAGGTCATGGCGCCACGCGGCCTCGGTCCCGTGCAGGTCGATCGCGTGATAGGTGGTGCTGTCGAACACCACGCGGTACAGCACCTTGGCGAGATCGAAGGCGAGCGTCGGCGCGGCCGCGCTCGTCCGTTCGGCGACCTCGGCCTCGATCTCGGCGATGCGCGGCTCGGGTAGCTTCAGCAGGCGGGCGATCGCGACCACGTCGCCGCCGCGCACGTTGCCGTAGAGATTCTGCTCGCCGAGATCGAGGACCCGCGCGGTGCCGAGGTCGAAAAGACCGGCCCTTCGCATCCGCACAAGCAGCCCGACGATCGTCTGGGTCAGCGCCATGGGGCGATTTTAACCGATAAGCCTTTGTTCCGACACGTTGTTGGATGTAGCTTAAAAGCGTCGGGAAACCGGGGATCACAAGCCGGGCGAAGACGCTCTTCAAGGAGGGGACGCCATGCGCCAGAAGCTAGAGGGCCGCAAGGCCGAGACCGTCGACCGGGTGGTCGATCTGGCGAAGGAACGCCTCGGCGACTCCGGCAAGGCGGCCGAAGCCGAAGCCTTCCTCCGCCTCTTCTACAAGAACGTGCCGGCCGAGGACGTGCAGGCCGAAGATCCGCTCGACCTGTTCGGCGCGGCGATGGCGCTCTGGCGCTTCGCCGAGACCCGCACGCCGGGCCAGCCGAAGATCCGCGCCTACAACCCGCGCTTCGAGGAGGACGGCTGGCACTCGACCCATACCGTGGTCGAGATCGTCAACGACGACATGCCGTTCCTCGTCGACTCAGTCACCGCGGAGCTGAACCGGCGCGAGCTCGGCGTCCATCTCGTCATCCATCCGGTCGTCCATGTCGCCCGCGACGCCAAGGGCAAGCGCCAGAGCCTCGCCAAGGATCCCAAGGCGGGCACGGCCGAGTCGATGATGCAGATCCGCGTTTCCGCCCGAAGCTCCGCAGAGGTGCTGGAGCAGATCCAGGCCGGCCTCACCTCGGTCCTGTCGGATGTGCGCCACGCGGTCGCCGACTGGCGGACGATGCGCAACAAGCTTCTCGAGGTGGTCGCCCGTATCGAGGCGAACCCGCCGCCGCTGCCGCAGGACGAGGTGCGGGAGTCGCTCGAGTTCCTGCGCTGGCTCGAGGCCGACCACTTCACCTTCCTCGGATATCGCGACTTCAAGTACGAGGCCAAGACCGGCCGCATGATCGTCAACGACGCGTCGGGGCTCGGCGTCGTCCGCGACCCGGCGTTCCACATCTTCGGCGGCATGCGCAACATCTCGGAGCTTCCGGCCGAGGTGCGCGCCGAGATCGAGCGCCCGACGCTCGTCAACATCGCCAAGGGCAACCGGCTGTCGTCGGTGCACCGGCCGGTGCTGCTCGACGTCATCACCATCAAGGACGTCGACAAGGCGGGCACCGTGGTCGGCCAGTGGCAGGCGGTCGGCCTGTTCACCTCGGCCGCCTACAACGAGAGCGTCCGCTCGATCCCGCTTCTCCGCCACAAGGTCGACGAGACGCTGAAGCGCGCCGGGTTCACGCCGGGATCGCACAACGGCAAGACGCTGGTCACGATCCTCGAGACCTTCCCGCGCGACGAGCTGCTGCAGGTCGACCAGGACCTGCTGTTCGACATGGCGATGGGCATCCTGCACCTGCAGGAGCGCCAGCGGATCGCCTTGTTCCTCAGGCCCGACACCTTCCGGCGCTTCATCTCGTGCCTCGTCTACGTTCCGCGCGACATCTACAACACCGACCTCCGCCGCAAATTCCAGGCGATCCTCGAGCAGAGCCTGAACGGCCCGGTGACGCAGTTCTACACACAGATCTCGGACTCGGTGCTGGCGCGGCTGCACTTCATCATCCAGACCGACCAGCTCAGATTCCCGGAAGTCGAGCCGAAGGCGATCGAGGCGAAGCTGATCGAGGCGGCGCGCTCGTGGCGCGATCACCTCAGCCAGGCGCTGATCGAGGCGAGGGGCGAGGAGAAGGGCCTGGCGATGCTCGATCGCTACGCCGACGCCTTCGCGTCCGGCTATCGCGAGCGGTTCCCGGGCCAAGCCGCGGTCTCCGACATCGAGCGCGTCGAGGAGGTGCTCACCGCCGGACGGGTCGCGATGAACCTGTATACGCCGCTCGATGCCGAGGGCGACGAGGTTCATTTCAAGGTCTTCAACCCCGGCAAGCCGATCCCGCTCTCCGACGTGCTCCCCATGCTCGAGAACATGGGCCTCAAGGTGCTCGAGGAGATCCCGTTCCGCGTCCGTCCGAAAGGCACCGACACCAAGGTCTGGATCCAGGACTTCTCGATGCGGCTCAAAGCCGGCGGCCAGGTGCCGGTGAGCCGCGTCAGGCAGGCCTTCCACGACGCTTTCCGCCGCGCATGGTCGGGCGAGACCGAGAACGACGGCTTCAACCGCCTGATCCTCGGCGCCGGACTCTCGTGGCGAGAGGTCGTGATCCTCAGGGCCTATGCCAAGTATCTCCGCCAGACCGGATTCACCTTCAGCCAGACCTACATCGAGGACGCCCTCTCCGACCATCCCGAGATCACCCGGCTGCTGGTGAAGCTGTTCGTCACCCGCTTCGATCCGGCCGACCGCAAGGACGCCGAGCTTCGCGCCAACGGCATCGCGGTCGAAGTCGAGCACGCGCTCGACGCGGTCACCAATCTCGACCAGGACCGCATCCTCCGGCGCTTCGTCAACCTGATCCGCTCGACCCAGCGCACCAACTTCTTCCAGATGGGCGCCGACGGACTGCCGAAGGGCTACGTCTCCTTCAAGCTCGACAGCCACAAGGTCGACGACCTGCCGCTGCCGCGCCCGCTGGTCGAGATCTGGGTCTACTCGCCGCGCGTCGAGGCCGTGCATCTCCGCGGCGGCCGCGTCGCCCGCGGCGGCATCCGCTGGTCCGACCGGCGCGAGGACTTCCGCACCGAGATCCTGGGCCTCATGAAGGCCCAGATGGTGAAGAACGCCGTCATCGTTCCGGTCGGCTCGAAAGGCGGGTTCTTCGTCAAGAACCCGCCGACCGAAGGCGGCCGCGAGGCCTTCATGGCCGAGGGCATCGAGTGCTACCGCATCTTCATGCGCGGGCTGCTCGACATCACCGACAACGCGGTCGGCGGCAAGCTGACGCCGCCCAAGGACGTGGTGCGCCTGGACCAGGACGATCCCTATCTCGTCGTCGCCGCCGACAAGGGCACGGCGACCTTCTCCGACATCGCCAACGGCGTGTCGCGCGAGTACGGCTTCTGGCTCGACGACGCCTTCGCTTCCGGCGGTTCAGCAGGTTATGACCATAAAAAGATGGCGATCACCGCGCGGGGCGCCTGGGAAAGCGTCAAGCGGCACTTCCGCGAGATGGGGCGCGACTGCCAGACCGAGCCGTTCGACTGCGTCGGCGTCGGCGACATGGCGGGCGACGTGTTCGGCAACGGCATGCTGCGCTCGAAGGCGACGCGGCTCGTCTGCGCCTTCAACCACATGCACATCTTCATCGACCCGACGCCGGATCCGGTGTCGAGCTTCGCCGAGCGCGAGCGCCTGTTCAACCTGCCGCGCTCGACCTGGAAGGACTACGACACGAAGCTGATCTCGGCCGGTGGCGGGATCTTCGAGCGATCGGCCAAGTCGATCAAACTTACGCCGGAGATGAGGAATCTGATCGGCCTCGACCGCGACGCGGCGACGCCGGCCGAGCTGATCCAGGCGATCCTGAAGATGCCGGTCGACCTTCTGTTCTTCGGCGGCATCGGCACCTTCATCCGCGCATCGAGCGAGACCAACGTCGAGGTCGGCGACCGCGCCAACGACGCGCTCCGCATCACCTCGAGGGATCTTCGCTGCAAGGTCATCGGCGAGGGCGCCAATCTCGGCATGACCCAGCGCGCCCGCATCGAGGCGGGTCTCGCCGGCGTGCGCCTCAACACGGACGCGATCGACAACTCGGCCGGCGTCGACTGCTCCGACCACGAGGTCAACATCAAGATCCTGCTGGGCGACGTCTGCGCCAACGGCGACATGACGATCAAGCAGCGCGACCAGTTGCTGGCCTCGATGACCGAGGAAGTCGGTCATCTCGTGCTCCAGGACAACATCGACCAGACCCTGGCGCTGACGCTGGAGGAAGCCAACGGCGCCGCCGGCGTCGAGGAGCTGGGCCGCCTGATGCGGACGCTGGAGAAGATCGGGCTGCTCGACCGCGGGATCGAGTTCCTGCCGGCGGATGCGCAGCTCGCCGAGCGCCAGGCCGCCGAGAAGGGTCTGACCCGGCCGGAGCTCGCGGTGCTTCTCGCCTACTCGAAGATGGCGCTCTACAACGTGCTGCTGCCCTCCGACCTGTCGGACGATCCGGTGCTGACACCCGATCTCGAAAGGTACTTCCCGAAGGAGCTGCAGAAGCGCTTCAAGGCCGAGATCTCCCGCCACAAGCTGAAGCGCGAGATCATCGCGACCGTCGTCACCAACGCGATGGTCAACCGCGTCGGTCCGGGATTCACCGCGACGCTTTCCGACAAGACCGGCTGCGCCTGGCCGGAGGTCGCGCGCGCCTATCTGATCGCCCGTGACGCCTTCGCGCTGGGGCCGATGTGGGAGGCGGTGCAGGGGCTCGACCTCCGCGTGCCGGCGGAGGTGCAGACCCGGATGCACCAGGCCATTCGTCGGCTCTCGGAGCGGGTCAGCCTCTGGTTCCTCAACAACGGCAAGCACCCGCTCTCGATCGCCGGCGCGCTCGCCGAGTATCGGCCCGGCATCGAGGCGCTGACCAAGGGCCTGGACCGCGCGATGCCGGATGGCGACCGCGCCGAGCTCGAGGCCGCGATCAAGGGCTTCACCGACGCCGGGGTGCCGGCCGATCTCGCCCGCTCGGTCGCCCGGCTCGACTGGCTCGCGGCCGCGCCCGACATCGTCCGCCTCGGCGGCGATCCGCTCGCCGTCGCCCGCGTCTACTACGCGCTCGGCCAGCGGCTCGGGCTCGACTGGCTCAAGAACCAGGCCGCCCAGCTCAAGCCGCAGACCGACTGGCAGCGCCAGGCTGCCGCGGCCGTGCTCGACGACCTCTACGGCCACCAGGCGACGCTCGCCCGACGCGTGCTCGCCGACTCCGGCAAGCTGGAGACCTGGGTCGAGGGCCGCAAGCCGGCGATCGAGCGCATCGACCAGGTGCTGACCGAGATGCGCGCCGCGCCTGCGGTCGATCTCGCGATGCTGGCAGTGGCGAACCGCAGGTTCGGAGAACTCGCCGGGGCATGACCCGCGCCTCCAAGCCTGCGCTCGCCGCCTGGTGCGTCTTCGACTGGGCGAACTCGGCCTATTTCACCGTCATCGTCACCTTCATCTTCGCCACATACTTCACTGAGGCGGTGGCGACCGATCCGACCGCAGGAACGACGCAGTGGGGGCACGCGTCCTCGATCGCCGGGCTCGCGATCGCCCTGCTGGCCCCGGCACTGGGCGCGATCGCCGACCAGGGACGCGGGCGCAAGCTCTGGGCGATCCTTTTTTCGCTGCTCTGCATCGCCGCGACGACGCTGCTCTGGAACGTCAGGCCGACGCCGTCCGATGTGCCGCTGGCGCTGACGTTGGTTGTGATCGCGACCCTCGGCGCCGAGTTCGCGGTCGTCTTCTACAACGCGATGCTGCCGGGCCTGGTGCCGCCCGAGCGGCTCGGCCGCTTCTCCGGCTGGGGCTGGGGCATCGGATATCTCGGCGGCCTCGGCTGCCTGGCGCTGGCGCTGCTCGGCTTCGTCCAGACCGACACGCCGCTGTTCGGCGTCGGCAAGGAGGCGGCCGCCAACATCCGCGCCACCGCGCCGATGACGGCGCTCTGGTACCTGGCCTTCATGCTCCCGTTCGTGTTCCTGACGCCGGACGCGCCGGGACGCGGATACCCGCCGTCGACCGCGCTCAAGATCGGGATCGCGACGCTGTCCCGCACCATCCGCGAGGCGCGCGCCGAGCCGGCGCTGTGGCGCTTCCTGCTCGCCAACATGCTCTACACCGACGGCCTCACCACGATGTTCGCATTCGGCGGCATCTACGCCGCCGGCACCTTCGGCTTCTCCTTCACCGAGGTGATCCAGTTCGGCATCGCCCTCAACGTCACCGCGGCGATCGGCGCGGTCGCCTTCGGCTGGGTCGACGACCGGCTCGGAGCGAAGACGGCGATCGCCTCCGCCCTCGCCGGCCTGATCCTCTGCAGCATCGTCGTGCTGATCGGCACCTCGAAGACTGTGTTCTGGAGTGCGGCGCTGCTGGTCGGCCTGTTCCTGGGGCCCGTGCAGGCGGCGTCCCGCACCTGGATGGCGCGGCATGCGCCCGAGGAAAAGCGCGCCGAGCTGTTCGGCCTGATGGCGCTTTCCGGCAAGGCCACCGCGTTCCTGGGCCCTCTCCTGCTCGCCGAGGTGACGCGGGCGACCGGCAACCAGCGCTGGGGCATGGCGACGATCCTCCTCTTCTTCGGCGGCGGCCTCGCCCTGCTCCTTTCCGTCCCGGCCAAACGCGAGAGCCAGCCCTAACTTGCCGCCGTCCTTCGACAACTCGCGCGGCGTCACCTATCAGGAGATCGGCGCCTTCGTCGCCGCCGCCCGCCGGGCGATCACGCCCCGGCGCGACGGACGCAAGCCGGTCGTCTATCCCTTTCCGGGCGTCGACTTCATCGGCCACATCTGGTTCGACCCCCACATCCTGCGCACCCTGTTTCCGGCGGCGACGCACCAGGTGTTCTTCCTGCCGCTGCCGCTCTCGCACCGCATGAACTCGCGCATGGCTGGTCTCGCGATGCGCGGGCTCGAGATCGTCGACGACCTCGCGCTCGATCCGCAGATCCTCTTCCGCGTCGCCTCGACCTTATTCCACGACCAGTCGCGCTTCGACTTCGCCGATCTTCATGTCGTCTTCGGCGGCGCCTCGCGGCTGGCGAGCGAGCTCTACCACCACGCCCACCGCGGCCGGCAGCAGCAGGCGACGCTCACGCTCACGGAAGAAGAAGAGAACGAGGGCCGCGCCGCGGCAGAACGGGTCGGCATCGATCTCGCCCGACCGCTGGTCGTGCTCCATGCGCGCTCGCCCGGCTACAACGAGCAGCACACGTTCAACCGCTTCCGCGACTGCACCATCGCCAACTACACGCCCGCGATCGAGATGCTGATCCGTCGCGGCTACTCGGTGGTGAGGATCGGCGACGCGTCGATGCCGCCGCTGCCGGCGAACGGTCCGCACATCCACGACGTCGCCCATCTCGCCGAGCGCAGCCCGCTCTTCGACGTCTGGGCGATCGCGCGCTCGGCGTTCCTGATCCAGTGCTTCTCGGGCCCCGCCGACATCGGCCGCGCCTTCGGCCGGCCGCTGCTCGGGATCAACGGCTACATCAGCGACTTCGCCGAGCTCGAAGCGGGTCATCTCCTGCTGCCGAAGCGGATCGAGGAGATCGCCACCGGCCGCCCGCTCGACTTCGCCGAGATCCTGGAAAGGCGCCTGACCTGCCTCTGGCACGGCGACCAGCTCGACGGGCTCGGGCTGCGCATGACCGAGGCCGAGCCGGAGGCGATCGAGGAGACCTGCGCCGAGTTCGTCGACGGCCTCGACGCGCCGCCCGGTGCGCCGAGCCGCTTCGAGCAGCTGAACGAGCAGGAGAACGCGCTGCGCTGCGCCGTCGGCGGCCCCTATCCGGAGGACCGCTACTGGTCGATGGATCTTCCCGGTTCGCGCCTCGCCAAAGCCTTCCTCGCCCGCAATCCCGGCTTCCTCGACCGCGCCCCACCGCCGATCGAAGGACGGCCGCCACCGCCGCCGCCGATGCTCTACAGGACCGCGTGATGGCTCACCTGATCGTTTCCAGAAGCGGCGACGTGCTGCGGGTCCTCATCGACCGGCCGGAGAAGCGCAACGCCCTGTCGAAGGCGGTGCTGGCCGACATCCATCTGGTCTTCGGCGACCACGCGAAGGACGAGACGATCAAGGCGGTGGTGCTGACCGGCGAAGGCGACAAGTGCTTCGCCGCTGGCGGCGACCTGCGCGAGCTCGAAGCGGTGCGCGACCCGGAGGCGGCGAAGGCCTTCTCGATCGAGGCCAAGGCGGCGCTGCAGGCGGTCCGCGACTTCCCGGCGCCGGTGATCGCGCGCCTCAACGGCGATGCGCTCGGCGGCGGCGCCGAGCTGGCGCTTGCCTGCGATCTCCGCGCGATGGCGGCACACGCCCGCCTCGGATTCCTTCAAGGCAGGCTCGCCGTCACCACCGGCTGGGGCGGCGGCTACGACCTGATCCGGCGCGTGGGTTCGTCGACCGCGCTCCGGCTGCTCACCGGCGCCGCCATGCTGACGGCGGCGGAGGCGGCCTCCCTGGGTCTCGCCGATTCCGTCGCGGACGGCGCCGACGCGGCGATCGAGACGCTGCTGGCGCCGATGCTGAAGCAGAGCACTCATGTGCTGCGCGGATTCAAGTCCATCGCCCGCGCCCACGACGCGCAGCTCCGAAGCGCCGTGGACGCCACCGAGACCGACGCCTTCGTCAAGGCCTGGGTCCATCCCGATCACTGGGAAGCCTCGGCGAAGGCGCTCAAGAGCAAGCCCTAGAGGTCGAAGCGTTCCTTGATCTGCGTGGCGCAGGCTTCCGGCGTCGCGATGCTCGCATCGACTTCGAGGTCGTAGCGGATCCCCTTGTGCACGCGGTCGAACTGCCAGCGCGCGAGGCCGATCATCCGGTCGCCGCGCCGACGCTCGCGCTCCTCGAGCACGTCCAGCGGCGCGAAGACGCCGACCTTGTAGAACGTGAACCCGGCGAGCAGCCGTTCGTAGTCGTCGGCGCCGCCGATCAGGACGTCGTCGACGATCAGGTCGTTGCCCTCGGCCGCCATCGCCGCGATTGCGCGACGCATGCCGCGGAAGGCGCGGCCCGTTACCTCGCCGCTGCCGATGACGACCGCCGGCTTGCCGTCCTGCTCGATGGTCCTGAAGGTCAGCCCATCGGGGTGGTCGAGATACGCCTTGGGCAGCATCTCGATAAAAGCGTCCATCTGCACATGCAGGAAGGGCCGCGACGCGATCGCCTGCAGCGCCCGGGCGATGGAGCTCTTGCCGACGCTGCCGACGCCGTTGAGGAGGACGACCCGTGCCGCGCTCACGCCGGCGCGAAGGTCTCGGCGAAGCGGACGGGCTGGCCCTGGGGCGTTCCGATCAGCTCGCCGTCGCGCATCACGACGTTGCCGCGGACGATGGTGATCTTCGGCACGCCGCAGACGCGCGAACCGGCAAAGGGGGTCCAGCCGACCTTGGTCCCCATGTCCTCGTCCTTGAGCTCGCGCCACGCCTGCAGGTCGACCAGCGCGAAGTCGGCGTCGTAGCCGCGGGCGATCCGGCCCTTGCCGGCGATCTGGTAGATGCGCTGCGGGCCGTGGCAGAGGAGATCGACGACGCGCTCGAGCGAGAGCTTGCCGTGATAGGCGGCGGTCAGCAGCAGCGGCAGGGTCGTCTGCACGCCCGGCATGCCGGACGGCGAGGACGGATAGGGCTTCGCCTTCTCCTCCAGCGTGTGCGGCGCGTGGTCCGATCCGATCACGTCGACCACGCCCTCGGCGATCGCGCGCCAGAGCCCGTTCTGGTGGCGCTGCTCGCGCACCGGCGGGTTCATCTGCGCGCGGGTGCCGAGCTTCTCGTAGCAGTCGGGCGCCGCCAGCGTCAGGTGGTTCGGCGTCACCTCGACGGTGACGATGTCCTTGTTCTGGGCGAGGAACTCCATCTCCTCGGCGGTCGTCACGTGCAGCACGTGGACGCGGCGGCCGTATTTGCGCGCCAGGCCCACCACGCGCTGCGTCGCCTTCAGGCAGACGGTCTCGTCGCGCCAGACCGGATGCGCACGCGGATGCGCGGCCTCGTCGGCGATATGCTTTCGCTCTTTCAGGCGCGGCTCGTCCTCCGCATGGACCGCCATGCGGCGGTTGCCGTTGCGGATGATGCGTTCGAGCGTGGGATCGTCCTCGACCAGCAGGTTGCCGGTCGAGGAGCCCATGAACACCTTCACGCCGGAACAGCCGGGAATGCGCTCGAGCTCGTGCAGCTTGTTGGCATTCTCGGCGGCGCCGCCGATGAAGAAGGCGTGGTCGCACCAGGCGCGGCCCTTGGCGAGGTCGAACTTGGCCTGGAGGTCCGCCGCCGTCAGCGTCAGCGGATTGGTGTTCGGCATCTCGAAGACCGAGGTGACGCCGCCCAGCACCGCCGCGCGCGTGCCGGTGTGGAGGTCTTCCTTGTGGGTGGCGCCCGGTTCCCGGAAATGCACCTGAGTGTCGATGATGCCCGGGAGCACAAAGAGGCCGGTCGCGTCGATGTCGGCAGCGCCCTGGTCGGGATAGAGCTGGCCGATCGCGGCGATCTTGCCGTTCCTGACGCCGATGTCGATGGCGAGCACGCCCGCCGGCGTGACCACGTGGCCGCCGTGGATGATCAGATCGAAGCCGGTCACGTGGGGGAGCCCTGTATCTTCTTCTTCAGTTCCTGGATCTGCTGTCGCGCACCCGGCAGATACGGGTTGGCCCTGAGCGCTTCTTCGAAGGCCTTGAGCGCGTCCGGCTGGCGGTCGAGCTCCATGTTGATCATGCCGAGGCCCGACAGCGCGCCGAAATGGCGCGGCTCGAGCGCCAGCACCTTCCTGATGTCGGCGACCGACTCCGGGAAGTTGCCGAGCATGTAATGGACGGTGGCGCGCTTGTTCCAGCCCTCGGCGAACTCCGGCGCGTACTTGACCATGCGGTCGAAGATCGAAAGCGCCTCGTCGTAGTTCTGCACGTTCATCAGGCGGATGCCACGGCGCATCATGTCGTTGACGTTGGAGTCGTCCGACGTCGTCCACAGGATCCAGATCGCCTGGGTGATGGCCGATGCCTCGGTCTCCGAGGTCGTTTCCTTGAGCCTGGCGAACATCTTGTCGAGCTGGTCCTCGCGCGGTCCGGCCAAGGCCGGGGCGGCGGCGAAGCCGAGCAAGAAGAGGACGAGGGCGAGCCTCAGGAGACGCATGGCGGGCCCGAGTATGATCCCGGGCCGGGCAACCCGCAACAGGGTCCGGGGGTGCCGAACCGCGGGCTCCGGTGACCGCCGGTCGCATGCACGGCACCCCGGCCGGTGCTAGGATTCCCGCCGGAACCAAGGAGGCGCCATGGCCGAACGCCGGGGACCTTACGACAGCGACGCGGTGGTGTGGCGGACGCCCGAAGGCGGGGTCGTTTCCTGCGTCGAGAAGATCAAGGTGATGAGCCAGAACTTCAGCGAGCTGCATCAGCTCGCCAAGGACACGCTCGAGGACGCGATCCTGATGGGCTGCGACGAGACCCAGGTGCGCCGGGAGCTCGCCCGCCTGATGGAATCGCTCGAGACCGAGTACAAGCAGAAGCGCTGAGTTCGCACCGCTTCGAAAAAGCGCGCCTGTCTTCTTGACTTGAATCAAAGCGTATCGGCGTACGTCCTCTATCGTGATTGGAGACAATCACGGTGGGGCATCGATGCGATCGCTTTCCCTGCTTCTTTGCGCGCTGACCTTCTCGTTCGGCGCTGCGGCAGAAACCTACACGTCCTTCTCATGGGTCCCTTACCGGCAGCGCAACGCCGGCGCCTTGACCATCACGCAGACGGCGAACGTCTGGCAGGCGAGCGGCGGCAACCTGTCGTTCAGCGCCACCGGCATCGGCAGCTACATCGAAGACTTCATGGAGTCGACCGAGACGTTCCCGGTCGAAGGCATCCGCGTCGAGTTCGACCTCACCGGCACGGTCGGTACGTCGCTCGGCTATGTCGGGCCGTTCGTCCTGCTGACCGCGGATTCCGGCAAGGGCTGGAACTATGGGCAGCCGATCGGTGCGCAGGCCTTCTATCGATGGGAGTACCAGGGGACTGCCGGGGCCGTCTCGCGGCGGGGGCGCATCGGCAACCAGGACCTGGGACGAGTCGCCTTCTCGGGCATCAACGGCGGTGCCGCGGCGCACCACGTCTTCACCGTGCAGCGCGGAGCCTTCACCTGGACCGTCAACGGCGCCACGGTCTCTTCGGGCGACATGGGCACGGCCCCCTATTCGAACATGCGCCTGATCGTCGGCGCGCGCCTCTACGACAGCGGACGAACCCAGAGCGCCAGCATCAGCAACCTCAAGGTCACGACCGCCAGTCCCACCTATACCGGTCCGGCCAACGTCACGGTCAGCGGCACGGTGACCGACGGCAGCGGCATTGCCACCGCGGTCGGCTGCACCGGAAACATCCAGCACCGCAACCCGACTTCCGGCGGACTGGTCACCATCAGCGGAGCTGTCGGCTGTAGCGGCGCCGGCAATGTCTACGTCAACGTCGCCGGGACCTACGACATTGCGACCCGGATCTTCACCGGCACATCGACCGACGCATCGGGGGGCAGCTCGCAGGCGATCACGTTCTCGCCGATCGGCGACACGCAATGGCGCGGCCGCCTCACCGGGAGCACGACTTCGAGCACCGGCGCTCGCAGCTACGATCTCACCGTCGCCTTCGCGATGCCGGCCGACGCCTATCGCGCGAGCGCCGATCTCAGCGACATGAGATTCACGGGAACGATCAACAAGACTCAGGCGATCTCGATCCCCCTGGTCATTCCCGAGATCAACGTCAACCAGAGCTTCCCCCTCAATGTCATCGTCACCGGCAGCTGGGAGGTCCAGGTCGTACCGGGCGGCAGCAACGGCAGCTGGACCCTGACCGGACATTCCAGCGGCACGTTCCGGGGAGATCGCACGGTGAGCGCCACCGGGTTCGTGACCGCCAACGGGCGAACCATCCCCGTTCCGCTCAGCTTCGACGTCGGCGGCAGCTTCGGCGGCACGATGTCCGGATCGTCCGCCGGTAACAACCTGCGATTCACCGGGAGCTGGAGATCGACTGCGGGAGACCAGAGCTATGGCGGCGACGTCACCCTGACGATGCCGATCGATGTGAGGTCCGGCCGCATTCCCAACATAGAAACAGCCATCGAAGGGGCGATGGCACCGCAGATCTCCAACCTGCCGGCGCGTCCGGTCGGAATCAGCATCGGCGCGACCGCACCGGTCACCGTCACTCCTCACTGAGCGGGGCAATCACAATGTCCGGCAAGATCGCCATCGGCGCCCGAGTCCGTTTCCTGGCCCTGGCCCTGGCCCTCGCTCTCAGCCATCGGCCCGCGCTCGCCGACCAGACCTCTGCGATCGTCGCCAATGCGGCGAACGGCACAATTTCTCTGGTCAATCTCGCGACGATGCAAGTGCAGGCGACACGGACCGTCGAGGTCGGCTCGCCGCCGGAGTCGGTGGCGATCGCCCCGGGGACGAGCCATCGCGCCCTGGTCGCGCTGACGGCCAAGAGCCGCGTCGAGGTGCTCACGACGGACACGCTCGAGCTGGTCGCCACCATCGCCGTCGAGGAAGAGCCGTTCAGCATCGCGATCTCGCCGAACGGGAAGACCGCATACGTCTCGAACAACGCGTCGAGCAGCGTCAGCGCCATCTCCATCGCCTCCACCCGCCTGATCGGGCACATCCCGGTCCAATCGGGTCCGCGCGGCATGGCGTTCAGCAAGGACGGGCGCTTCCTCTATGTCGCCAACGCCGGCTCGGATTCCGTCTCGGTGATCGCCACCGGCAGCAACACGGTCGTCGACACCTTTTCGGTGGGCGCCGCCAACCCCCAGGACGTGATCGCCTCCGGCGACGGCCAATTCCTCCTCGTGCTCACCGACACGACGAGGGTCGACGTCTTCTCCCTGCAGTTCCGCAGCCGGCTCCGCAGCATCACGCTGAGCGGGAACGGGATCGCGATGGCACTCTCGCCCAACGGGGCCACCGCCTACGTCACGACGTCGGCGGGAACGATCGACACCATCGACATGGCGAGCCTCGCCTTCGCCGGCGCGTTCCAGGGCGTCGGCGGAGCCGGCTCGGTCGCCCTCTCGGACGGCGGCACGGTCGCCTACGCGACGGATTCGAGCACCGGCCGCCTCATCGCCCTTGACCCGACCGTGCTCACGCAGAGCAGCGAGCTCGCGCTCGCCGCAGGTGCTAGCGCCATCGCGGTGCCGCCCGCGATCGTCCCGGTGAACGGCTGGTGGTGGAATCCGGCGGAGTCCGGACGCGGATTTGGGCTGGAGGCGAACAACGGGAAGATCTTCGTCAGCACCTATCTCTACCAGGAAGACGGCTCGGCGATCTGGTATCTCGCGAACGGCGCCAGCACCACGACCGGCTTCAGCAGCACGCTGAACCAGTACGGAGGCGGCCAGACCCTGCTTGGCACGTATCGCGAAGCCCAGTACGTCGGTGGCGTCAGCCCCTTCACCCTCGCCTTCACCACGCCCACGTCGGCGACGCTCACCTGGGCTGGCGGAACCACGACGATCGAGCGATACGACATCGTCGCCGGCGGCGCCGACGCCGGGCCCGTCGGCGGAATGCCGCAGACCGGGTGGTGGTGGAACGAGTCCGAGAGCGGGCGCGGCTTCATCGTCGAGGTTCAGAGCAACACGCTCTTCTTCAGCGGCTACATGTACGACGCGGCAGGCGTCGCGACCTGGTACGTCTCGCGCGGAGACATGACGTCGACTTCGCTCTATCAGGGAGCGCTGCAGCGCTGCTTCGGTGGCCAGAGCCTGACCGGTGGCTACCGAGCGCCGAGTTGCGTCGCCGATCAGGGCAACGTCACCCTGCAATTCACCAGCCAGATCGCCGCGACCATGACCCTTCCTGACGGAAGGCAGATTCCGCTCACGCGGTTCACCAACTTCTGAGGCGGCGGCGACAGCGACGATAGATCAGGGCCGCGCGATCCGGCCGAGAAGACCCATCAACAGCTTCGCCTCGGACGGCGAAAGCCCGCGGGCGATGCGGCGCTCGTGCTGGCGGACGCGGCGCGTCGCATCCCGCAGCATCTTCTCGCCCTCGGGACTCAAGGCGAGAGCGTTGGCACGACGATCCCCCTTCGCCTCGCCACGGACGACGAGGCCGCGCTTCTCCAGCCGATCGATCACCGAGACGACGGTCGACCGCTCGAGGCCGATGGCGCGGCCGAGTGCGCTCTGGGTGAGCCCCGGATTGGCGGCGATGCGGGCGAGGACGCCGAACTGGCCGGGCGTGAGGTCGAGGCCGGACATGGCGCGCTCGAAGTCGGCGAAGACCGCAAGCTGGGCCCGCCTCAGGTGATACCCCACCAGTTCCGGCAGCAGGCCTTCGCTCGTACCCCTGTCGTTCACCCCGGCACCGGTCAATCGAGAAGCCGGACGAGCCATAGCGATATGCTGGGAAAAGCCACGAGATAGAAGACGCGGATCGCGTCGGCGCAGAGATAGGGCATCACGCCGCGGAAGGTATCGCTCATCGGCACGTCGCGGGCCATGCCGGAGATCACGTACACGTTGAGGCCGACGGGCGGGGCCACCAGGCCGATTCCGACCACCGTCAGCACCAGGATGCCGAACCAGATGCCGACCTCGGCCTTGGGCAGGCCGAAGTCGAGGCCCATCACGATCGGGAACAGGATCGGCAAGGTCAAAAGGATCATCGACAGCTCGTCCATGACGCAGCCGAGCACGATGTAGATCGCCATGATCGCGAGCATCACCAGGTAGGGCGGCAGGTCGAGACCGGAGATCGTCGCCGCCAACGCGTCGGGCAGGTGGCTCAAGGCCAGGAACGAATTGAAGAGATCGGCGCCGAGCAGGATCAGGAAGATCATGCCGGAGGTCTCGGCGGTCAGCATCAGCGCGCGCTTGAGCTGCGCCCAGCCGAGCGACCGCTTGACGATCGCGACGAGGAACGTCGCGAAGGCGCCGACGGCCGCCCCCTCGGTCGGGGTGAAGAGACCGCCGTAGAGGCCGCCGACCACGACCGCGAAGATCGCGAGCACCGGCCAGGCATCGATCAGCCCCTGGCGGCGCTGATCCGGCGTCGCGCGCGCGGCGGCCGGCGCGGCCGACGGGTTGCGACGGACATAGATCGCGATCGCGACCAGGTAGCCGAAGGTGGCGAGGAGGCCGGGAACGAAGGCGGCGGCGAACAGCTTGGCGATGTTCTGCTCGCAGATGAGCCCGTAGACGACGAGGATCAGCGACGGCGGGATCAGGATGCCGAGCGTGCCGCCGACGGCGAGCGTGCCGGTCGAGAGCGCGCCGGAATAGCCGTAGCGCCGCATCTCCGGCAGCGCCACCTGCGCCATGGTCGCCGCGGTCGCGACCGAGGAGCCGCAGATCGCGCCGAAGGCGGCGCATCCAGCGATCGTCGCCATCGCGAGACCGCCCTTCCTGTGGCCCATGAAGGCGTCCGCCGCGCGGAACAGCGCCGCCGACATGCCGGCCTCGGAAGCGAACATGCCCATCAGCACGAAGAGCGGGATGACCGAGAGCGAGTATCCGGAGAACAGCGCATACGGCGCGGTCTTGAGGTAGGCCAGCAGCGGCGTGAGCCCTGCGAGCCAGCCGTACCCCACCAGCGCCGAGACGATCATCGCGACCGCGATCGGCACGCGAAGCGCCATCAGGACGAGCAGCCCGACGAACCCGAGAGCGCCGATCCAGAGACCGCTCATTCCCAGGTGAGCCCGGGAGCGCGCGCCGCCTTCACGTGGCGCGCGACCGTGTAGGCGGAGACCAGCACCAGCCAAACCATCGCCGGCACGATGGCCACGAAGCTCCACCAGAGCGGCAGTCCCAGCACCATCGTCCTCTCGCCGAAGCTGACGTAATCGAGGCCGCCGAAGACGAGCCGCCAGGCGAACAGCGCCGCCGCAAGCGTATAGAGCAGCGCACCGAAGGCATCGAGCCAGGATTGGCCGCGCTTCGTCATGCCGGTGGTGAAGAAATCGACGATGACGTTGGCGCCGCGGAGCTGGCAGGCCGGAAGGAAGAGGAAGGTCGCGAGCCCCGTTCCCATCTCCACCAGCTCGAAATCGCCGGACAGCGGCTTGTTGAACAGCGCGCGCCCGGCGATCGAGGCGATCGACATCAGCATGAGCCCGGTCATCACCAGCCCGCCGGCGAGCGCCAGGGCGGTCGAACCCGCCTCCAGCACCCGCCCGATCCGGGACTTTCCGGCCGCCTCCCCCGTCACGGCCTACCCTTCTACTTCGAGTACCTGGCGATCATCGCCCGCGCGTCCTCGACCAGCGCCTTGCCGTTGGCGCCCTTGCCATCCATGTCCTTGATCCAGGCGTCGATGACCGGCTGGGTCGCGGCGTGCATCTTGGCGACCTCGGCGGGCGGCATCTGGTGGAAGGCGACCTTCGCCGCAATCGCCGCGTCGCGGCCAGGCTTCTCGACGTCGTCCCAGATCTTGCCGACCTTCTTCGCCAGAGCCATGCCGGAATTGTTGTCGATGACCTTCTTCAGGTCCGCCGGCAGGCCGTCGTATTTCGCCTTGTTCATCGCGTAGAGGAAGGTCGAGGTATAGAAGCCGCGGGACCCGGGGATCTCGGTCACGTGCTTGACCATCTCGTGCGCCTTCAAGGGCAGCGCCACCTCGAAGGGGATTGCCGCGCCGTCGACGACGCCGCGCGAGAGCGCCTGCGGCAGCTCCGGCACCGGCATGCCGACCGGCGTCGCGCCGAGCGCCTTCAGGGTCTCGTTCATGACGCGCGTCGGCGCGCGGATCTTGAGGCCCTTGAGGTCGTCGACCGCGAGGATCGGCTTGGACACGGTGAAGAAGCTGCCCGGCGCATGCGCGTGCAGCACCAGCACATGCACGTCCTTGAACTCGTCGCGGAGATGCTTCTCGTAGAATTCCTGGGTCGCCTGCGCGGTCGCCTCGGCGGAGGCCGCCATGAACGGCAGCTCGAACACCTCGGACTTGGGGAAGCGGCCGGCGGTGTAGCCGGGCAGCGTCCACACCACGTCAGCAACGCCGTCCTTCGCCTGGTCATAGAGCTGCGGCGGGCGGCCGCCGAGCGCCATCGCGGCGAAGATCTCGACCTTGATGCGGCCGTTGGATTCGGCGGCAAGCGCGTCGGCCCAGGGCTTGATGAACTGCGTCTGCGTCGGCGAGGCCGGCGGCAGGAAATGCTGAACCTTGAGAGTGACGTCCTGCGCCGCAGCCGGCAGGGCCGCGAGCGCGACAAGTCCCAGAAGTGCATGTGCGAACATGGCATCCTCCCGTTACGATTGTTTGACGATCGAACAATTTGACTGTCGAACGTTTGAACATAGAATAGTTCCAAATTTCTACAGCCGCAAGACGAGCACCATGGTCGCGACCGTTCGCATCAAGCAGTGGCCGAAGCCCGTTGCCCTCGAACCCGGGCAGGTCGTCCTCGAGGCGGCGCTGAACGCCGGCATTCCCTATCCTTTCGGCTGCCAGTCCGGAAACTGCGGCGCCTGCAAGTCGATGCTGATCGAGGGCAAGGTCGAGCTCGCCGACTATTCGGAGTTCGCGCTGACCGACGAGGAGAAGGCGCAAGGTCTCGTGCTCGCGTGCCGGTCGATGGCGGACGAGGACATCGAGATCGCGTGGCTCGAAGGCGAGGACATCGCGCTGCACGCCCAGCGCAGGCTCGACTGCAAGGTCACGAAGCTCGATCGGCTGACCCACGACATCACCGGCGTGACCCTGGCGATCGAGAAGGGCGGCCCCTTCGCCTTCACCGCCGGACAATTCGCCCGCGTCACCTTCCCCGGCCAGAAGACCCGCGACTATTCGATGGCGAGCCGCCCGGATCAGGCGGAGCTCGCCTTTCACATCCGCCACATGCAGGGCGGCCATGTCAGCGCCTATGTGGCGAGCGAGCTCAAGGTCGGCGCGCCGGTCACGGTCGAGGGGCCGGCCGGCATCGCGCATCTGAAGGAGGCGCATACCGGCCCGATCGTCGCGATCGCCGGGGGCTCGGGCCTGGCGCCGATCGCCTCGATCGTCGAGACCGCTCTCCACAAGGGCCGCCGCAGCCCGATCCATCTCTATTTCGGCGCCCGCGACGAGCAGGACGTATATCTGGAAGACCGTTTCAAGGCGCTCGCGGCGCAGCACCCGAACCTGACCTATCAGGTCGTGCTGTCGCAGCCCTCCGCCGCCACGCAGCGCCGCACCGGCTTCCTGCACGAAGCGGTGGCGGCAGACTTGCAAACCCTCGACGGCGCCAAGGCCTACGTCGCCGGCCCGCCGGTCATGGTCGACGCGGTCACGCCGGTCCTGGTCTCGAAGAAGATGCGGCGCGAGGACGTCCACGCCGACGCTTTCTATACGGATGCCGACAAGCCGAAGGTGGGCGCATGAGCACGCTTCAGGGCCGCGTCGCGCTGGTGACCGGCGGCGCGCAAGGCATCGGCAAGGCCATCGCCGAGCGTCTGGCCGCCGACGGCGCCAAGGTGGTGATCGCCGATCCAGGCGTCGGCATCGACGGCCGCGGCGGCGATGCGAGGCTCGCCATCGACCTGGCCGATAAGCTCGGCGGCGCCGCCTTCCCGCGCTCGATCGCAAGCCCGGGCGCGGCCGAGGAAGCCGTCGCGCTCGCAGTCAGCCGCTTCGGCGGCATCGACATCCTGGTCAACAACGCGGCGATCCTCCGCGACGGATTCGTGTTCAAGCTGGAGCCGGCGGATTTCGAGGATGTGCTGCGCGTCAACCTTTCGGCCGCGTTCTATCTCACGCGCGCCGCGACCGGCGTGATGCGCGACCAGGCGAAGGCCGAGCGCGGCGGCAAGCCCTATGGCTGGGGCCGCATCGTCAACGTGACCTCGACCGCCGGCCTCTACGGCAATTTCGGCCAGGCCGCCTACGCCTCGGCCAAGGCCGGGCTGATCGGGCTTACACGCGTGACCGCGATGGACATGGGGCGGAGCCTCGTCACCTGCAACGCGGTCGCGCCCTTTGCCGTGACCCGCATCACGCACTCGATCAAGCCGCAGAACGACGCCCAGACCGTCTACAAGGAGCGTGCGCTCAAGGCGCCCGCCTCGGCGGTCGCGGATCTCGTGGCCTATCTCGCCACGCCGGCGGCGCAAGCCATCACCGGCCAGGTTCTTGGAGTGCGCGCCCGGGAAGTCTTCGCCTTCGGCCAGATCAGGCCGGCGAAGCGCGCCGTGGTCGGATCCGGCGGCATGGGCGCGGCGGTCGACGAGATCAGGGCCGCCTTCTCCGACATGCAGACCGATCTCGAGGCCTTCAACACCGATCCGGTGATCTAGAGGACGCGCCATGAGCCATCCGCAGGTCAAGACCATCGAGGAATTCCATCGGCAGAGCGAGGAGTACAAGGCCTCGATCCTGAAGCTGGTGGTCAGCCACGCCGTCAACGAGCTCTACGGCGCGCAGGTGTTCGACGAGCCGGCGATCGCCCTCGCCCCGACGCCCTACGCCAAGTGGCTCACCTGCCGGGTGGCGATGGAGGAGTACGGCCATCACGTGCGCTTCCGCGAGCTCGGGCAGAAGCTGGGCGTGCCGGAAGAGAAGATGACGCCAACGGCGAAGCAGCCGCTCTCGATCTTCGAGTTCCCCTTGAAGACCTGGGAGGAATTCTGCGTCATCAAGCTGCTGGCCGATCTCGCCGAGATCCTCCAGGTCGAGGACCTGCTCGCCTGCACCTTCCATCCGCTGCGCGATCTCGCGCGCATGACGATGCCGGAGGAACGCTTCCACGCGCAGTTCGGCAAGGACTTCTGCACCGAGCTCTGCGCGACCGAGGAAGGCCGCCAGCGCGTCCAGGACGCGATCGACCGCTACTACCCGTTCCTGCCGGCCTTCTTCGGCGCGTCGAAGTCGAAGAACAACGAGACCTTCCGCCGGCTCGGCATCAAGCAGCGCACCAACGACGAGATGCGCGAGGACTTCCTCGCCCGCGCCCGCGCGCTGGTCGAGGACCACCTGAAGCTGAAGATGCCGATGGCGAAGGCGGCGTAGGCACAGGGAGAGGGCGATGGCGACGGCACCTCAACTCACCAACGCGCGCGCGGATTTCTACGCCCGCATCGGCGAGCACTCGATGACGCCGCTGTGGGAAGTGCTGAAGGGCCTGATCACGCCGGAACCGCGATCGCCCGCCGTGCCGGCGCTCTGGCGCTACGACGACATCCGCTCCTTCGTGCTCGAGGCCGGCGGCCTCATCACCGCCAAGGAGGCCGAGCGCCGGGTGCTGATCCTGGAGAACCCGGGGCTCAAGGGCCGCTCCTCGATCACGCATACGCTCTATGCCGGGCTGCAACTGATCCTGCCGGGCGAGGTCGCGCCGGCGCACCGCCACACCCAGACCGCGCTCCGCTTCGTCGTCGAGGGCGAGGGCGCCTACACCGCCGTCGACGGCGAGCGCACGACGATGCGCCCCGGCGATTTCGTGATCACGCCGAGCTGGACCTGGCACGATCACGGCAACGACTCCGACCGGCCGATGGTGTGGATGGACGGGCTCGACATCCCGCTCGTCCAGTTCCTCGACGCGAGCTTCGCCGAGCACGCCAAGGAGGACGCGCAGCAGTTCTCCAAGCCCGAGGGCGACGCGCTCGCCCGCTACGGCCAGGGGCTGCTGCCGGTCGACCACCACGTCACCAGGCCGACCTCGCCGATCTTCAACTATCCCTATGCCCGCACGCGCGAGGCGCTGGAGACGATGCGGCGGACCCAGGCCTGGGACCCGCATCACGGCCTCAAGATGAAGTACGTGAACCCGGCGACGGGGGGCTGGGCGATCCCGACGATGGCGACCTGCATGCAGCTTCTACCGAAGGGCTTCGCCGGCGCGGCCTATCGCTCGACCGACGGCACCGTGTTCTCGGTGGTCGAAGGCAAGGGCCACAGCCTGATCGGGGGGACCCGCTTCGACTGGGGGCCGCGGGACATCTTCGTCGTGCCGAGCTGGGTCGAGGTCCGTCACCATGCGGACGAGGACGCGGTGATCTTCAGCTTCTCCGACCGGCCGGTTCAGGAAGCGGTCGGGCTCTGGCGGGAACGCCGCTCGGCATGACCGGGCTCGACGCCGTCGAAGCGCTCGCGGCGTCGATCCCGGCGACGCCCTGGTTCACGCGCGTCGGCCGGCCGTTGAGCGACTCCGACCGAACGGACGTGACGGCTTACGTCGCGGCGCTGGACCTGGCGGCCGGGCCGGTCGAGCCGGTTGCGACCTGGCGGGAAGCCTCCCGTGTCGCCGCCGATCCGGACTGGGACCGGCGCTGGTGGCAGGCCGAGGCCCGCGAGCAGCGGCGCCTGCAGGCCTGGGCCGAGGAGCGCCACGGCACCCAGGTGACACTGACCGCCCTGACCCGTGTCACCGAGGCGGCGCTGGACCCGACCCGCGCCGCGGCCGAAGCCGCCTCCGACGAAGCCCTCTCGAAGGTCGCCGCCGGGGCTGCCGCCCAGGCATGCCATCTCGCGGCGCTGGCTCTGGCCGCCGGCAGGCCGGCGCACGGGTTCGTCATCAAGCACCGGATTTTCGCCGCCGGACGTTGGCCATTGGGCCGGGTCGGCGAGCGGTGGTATCTGTTCTGACCTCTACCTTAGTCCCTTCCTTCGAGGCCCCCATGTCGCATGTGATCCAGAGCTGGTCGATCCCCTCCGTCGCCGTGGTCGGGGAGACCGGCACCTTCCCGGTTCGCCGCATCTACTGCGTCGGCCGCAACTATGCCGCCCACGCCCGCGAGATGGGTCATTCGGGCAAGGAGGATCCGTTCTTCTTCATGAAGCCGGCGGACGCGATCGTGCCGTCGGGCGCGATCATCCCCTACCCGTCCCAGACCAAGAACCTGCACCACGAGATCGAGCTCGTGGTCGCGCTCAAGTCAGGCGGCCGCAACATCCCGTCGGCGAAGGCGAACGACTGCATCTACGGCTACGCCGTCGGCCTCGACATGACGCGCCGCGACCTGCAGGACGCCGCGAAGAAGGCCGGCCGTCCGTGGGACATGGGCAAGGGCTTCGACCAGTCGGCGCCGATCACCCCGATCCAGCCGGCGGCCAAGATCGGCCACCCGGCCAAGGGCAAGATCTGGGTCAAGGTCAACGGCACGACCAAGCAGGAAGGCGATCTCGCCGACATGATCTGGAACGTGCCGGACACCATCGCCTACCTCTCGGGCCTGGTGGAGCTCGCGGCCGGCGACCTGATCTACACCGGTACGCCCGAGGGCGTCGGCCCGGTGGTGGCGGGCGACCGCATGGACGGCCATGTCGACGGCGTCGGCGACATCGCCATCACCTACGCCAAGGCCTGACCTTGGCGCGCCTTCGCGTCACCACCTGGAACATCAACTCGGTTAGGCTCCGCCAGGACCTCGTCCTCAAGCTCCTGGCGGAGACCAAGCCCGACGTGCTGTGCCTGCAAGAGATCAAGGTCATGACCGATCTCTTCCCGCACGATCCCTACGAGCAGGCCGGCTATAAGCATCGCGCCGTGCTCGGCATGAAGGGCTACAACGGCGTCGCGATCCTCTCGAAGACGCCGCTGGAGCGGGTCGACGGGCCGGACTGGTGCAAGAAGGGCGACTCCCGGCATCTGACGGCCCGCATCGGCGGCGTCGAGATCCATAACTTCTACGTCCCCTCGGGCGGCGACATTCCCGACCCCAGGCAGAACCCGAAGTTCGCGCACAAGCTCGCCTTCGTCGACGAGATGGCGGACTGGTTCAAGAAGAACCGCAAGCCCAAGGACCCGATGATCCTGGTCGGCGACCTCAACATCGCGCCGCTCGAGCACGATGTCTGGTCGCACAAGCAGCTGCTCGACGTGGTCAGCCATACGCCGATCGAGGTCGAGAAGCTGGGCCATGTGCAGAAATCGACGGAGTGGGTCGACGCGGTGCGCCACTTCGTGCCCGAGGACCAGAAGCTCTACAGCTGGTGGAGCTATCGCGCGGCCGACTGGGCCCTTTCCAATCGCGGCCGCCGCCTCGACCACGTCTGGGTCACGCCGCCACTGAAGAAAAGCCTCAAGAGCTACTCGATCCTCAAGGACGCGCGCGGCTGGGAGCGCAGCTCCGACCACGTGCCAGTGACCGTGGATCTGGCATTGTAGGCGTGCGCGACCTCCGCCCCTTCTTCGCGCCCCGCTCGGTCGCGGTCGTCGGCGCCGGCGAGCGGGCGACGTCGTCGGGCGGCGCGGTCCTGAAGAACCTCGGCGCCAGCGGCTTCAAAGGCCGCATCGTCCCGGTCAATCCGAAGGGCGGCGTCATCCAGGGGAACGAGGCGAAGACCTCGCTCCGCGAGATCTCCGATCCCTGCGATCTCGCCGTCATCGTCGTGCCGCCGCCCTCGATCCCCGAGGTCGTGCGCGACGCCGCGGCGAGCGGGCACAGGAATCTCCTCATCCTCCCCGGCGGCTTCGCCGAGGCCGGCGAGGAAGGAAGGCGCCGCGATGCCGAGACAAGAGCCTTCGCTACCGAACACGGCCTCACCATCGCCGGGCCGAATTGCGCCGGCATCATCGGCGCAGGCTTCGCCGCGACATTCCTCCGCGACCTGCCGAAAGGCGGCGGCGTGGCGCTGATCAGCCAGTCGGGCGCGCTCGCCGAAGAGGCGATCTGCGCCTCGCATCTCCGCCATATCCCGATCGGCACCGTGGTCTCGGTCGGCAACGCGATGCAGCTGGGCGTCGCCGACTATCTCCGGCATCTCGGCGACGATCCCGTCGTGACCTCGATCCTGCTTTATGTCGAGAGCATCGACGACCCGCGCCGCTTCCGCGACATCGCGCGTGAGGTCGCGGCGAAGAAGCCGGTGATCGGTCTCTTCGGCGGCCGCACGCTTGAAGGCGGACGCGCCGCCGCCGCGCATACCGGTGCCGTCGCCAACGACGATGCGGCGATCCAGGCCTTCGCCGAGGAGTGCGGCATCGTCCGTGTCGAGTCGATGCGCCGGCTGATGCTGGCCGCGAAGGGCTTCGGCCGCTTCCCCCAGGGGCTTGGCCGGCGTGTGCTGATCCTTTCCAACTCCGGCGGCCCCGGCGTGCTCGCGACCGACCGCGCCTCGGTCGAGAAGCTCGATCTCGTGGATCTGCCGGAGCGCCTGAAGAACACGCTGCGCCAAAGCCTGCCGGCGGAAGCCTCGGTCGCCAATCCGCTCGACCTCCTTGCCGACGCGCGCGAGGAAAGGTTTGCCGCGACGCTCTCCTCCGCGCTGGTCGAGACCGAGGCCTTCGACGCGATCCTGATGATCCACGTCGTGCCGTTCATGGTCGATGCCGGCCCGGTGATCGCCGCGATGGCGCCGCTCTGCCGCGCGGCGAAGCTGCCGATCCTGCATTCCATGATGGGCACGCTCGTCCACCGCGCCGACTGGTTCCGGACTATGGAAGAAGCGGGCGTCCCGATGTTCGAGGACGCGGAAGCGATGGCGGAATGCGCCGGGCTGCTCGCGCGGTATCCGGCGGCACGGAAACGCGCGGCGGCCGGCGGCGACGGCCCGCCGGCGCTCAAGGGGAGAGGCTGATGGCGAAGCGGATGACGCGCTCGGAGCTCAAGGGCAAGGTCCAGACAGTGCTGGGCACGATCGATCCGGCAAAGCTCGGATCGACCCTGATGCACGAGCACGTGCTCTGGGATCTGCGCAAGGGCGAGGCGCGGCTCAGGAACGACCTCGGACCCGAGATCACGCTCAAGAACCACTACGACATCTGGTACGGCACCGAGTATTCGCCGCGGAACGCGCAGCTCGACGACGTCGCGATCGCGATGGAGGAAGTGGCGCTGATGAAGGAGGCCGGCGGCTCGACCCTGGTCGAGCTCACCTGCGGCGGGCTCCGTCCCGATCCCAAGGGCCTTGCCGACGTCTCGCTCGGCACCGGCGTCAACATCGTCATGGGCTGCGGCTACTACGTCGAGGAATACCAGGACCCGAAGAACCACCAGCGCTCGGTCGACAGCTTCGCCAGGGAGATGATCGACCAGGTGCAGGTCGGCGCCTGGGAGAGCGACATCCGCTCCGGCATGATCGGCGAGATCGGCTGCCAGACGCCGTGGACCGCGCTCGAGCGCAAGGTGATGGAAGGCGCCATCGTCGCCCAGCAGGAGACGGGGGCCGCGATCAACGTCCATCCCGGACGCGATGCCGACCAGCCGCAGGAGGGCGCCGACTTCCTCGTCGCGCACGGCGCCGACATCGAGCGCGTCGTCTACAGCCACATCGACCGCACGATCTTCGACTCCGGACGGATGCTGAAGCTCGCCGACACCGGCTGCACGCTGGAGTTCGACCTGTTCGGCCGCGAGACCTCGCTCTACACCGCCTCCGACATCGACATGCCGAACGACGCGCTGCGCGTGCAGCACATCCGCATGCTGATCGACAACGGGCATCTTTCGCGCGTCGTCATCAGCCACGACATCTGCCAGCAGATCCGGCTCAAGTCCTTCGGCGGCCACGGCTACGGCCACATCTTCACCCGCGTGGTGCCGCTGATGCGCCGCCGCGGATTCACCGAGGCCGAGATCCAGGCGATCCTGGTCGACAACCCCAGGCGGCTCCTCACCTTCGCCTGAGGCCGATCGCGAGCGCCGCGGCGACCAGAACGGTCGCGACGGCGAAGGTGATCCGCATGCCGCCGGCCGCATCGACCGACGCCGAGGCGACGGCGAAGACCGCGCCCATGGCCGAGGCACCGGTGACCAGGCCCAGGTTGCGCGACAGGTTCAGCAGGCCGGAGACGACACCGCGCTGGTCCTGCGGCACGCCGGCCATGACCGCCGTGTTGTTGGCGGCCTGCACCAGGGCGTAGCCCGAGGTCAGCATCGCGATCGGGATCAGGTAGCCGGCGATGCCGTACTCGATCGGCAGCGTCGCGAGCATGACGGTGCCGATCGCCATGCCTGCCAGTCCGGCAAGGACCATTCGGCCCGCACCGAAGCGGTCGACGAGGCGGCCGGCCGGGACGCCGGCCGACGCGGTGACGAAAGGCCCGGCCGACAGCACGAGCCCGACCATCGCCGCCTCGAGCCCCAATGCGCCCGAGAGATAGAAGGGGCCCACGACCAGTGTCGTCATCATCACCGCGGCGACCAGCAGGTTGGTCGCGAGGCCGGCGCTCAAGGCGCGGTCGCGCAGCCGCGACGGCCGGATCAGCGGCGAGGCGACCTTCATCTCGACGCGGACGAAGAGGACGGCGCCGAGGACCGCGCCTGCCAGCAGGGCCGCATTGACGATGCCGAAGCTGCCGCGACCCAGCGTCATCGCCAGGGCATAGGCGGAAAGGCTCGCGGCCAGGATCAGCGTCCCGGTCGTGTCGAAGCCGGGCCGATCGGCACGGGGCCGGTCGGCGGGCAGCGTGCGCCAAGTCATCGCCAGGGCCACGAGGCCCAGCGGCAGGTTGACGAAGAAGATCGCCCGCCAGCCGAGCTCGGCGATCAACAGGCCGCCGAGCGACGGACCGAGCGCGGTTCCGACCGCCGACATGGTGCCGAGCAGGCCCATGGCGCTGCCGGTCCGCTCCTTCGGTACGGTCTCGCCGACGAAGGCCATGGCGAGCGACATCATGATCGCCGCGCCGACGCCCTGCCCGGCGCGCGCCGCGATCAGCGTCCACAAGGTCGGCGACAGGCCGCAGGCGACGGACCCGACGGTGAAGACGGCGATGCCCGTCATCAGCAGCCGGCGGCGGCCGACGATGTCGCCGAGCCGGCCGGCGCTCACGACCAGCGTCGTGACCGCGAGCAGATAGGCGAGGACGACCCACTGCACCTCCTGGAAGGTCGCCCTCAGGGCTTCGGTCAGCGTCGGCAGCGCGACATTGGCGATGCTGGTACCGAGAGAGGACAGGAAGATCGAGAGCGAAAGCCCGGCGAGCGCCATCCGGATCGAGGCGGCATGCGGGGCGGCGGGGTTGGTGATCGTGGTCATGGGACAGACCTACGCCCGGCCATGACATGGCGGTAGACGCACGGCTTGCACTTTATTCGTGCGTTTGACGCCTTGCCAAGGCAGGCTGGGGCGATGGCGAAGCCGGACCTCAACCTGCTGGTGACGCTCGACGTGCTGCTCGCGGAGGGCAGCGTCGCCCGCGCGGCCCGCCGGCTGCGCCTGAGCCCGTCGGCGATGAGCCGGGCGCTGGCGCGGCTTCGGGAAGCGACCGGCGATCCGCTCCTGGTGCGGGCCGGACGCGGGCTCGTGCCGACGCCGCGCGCGATCGAGCTGCGCGGGCCGGCCGGCGATCTCGTCCGGCAGGCGGAGGCGGTTCTTCGGCCCGTCGAGACGCTCGACCTCGCGCGCCTGGCGCGCACCTTCACGCTCCGCACCAGCGACGGCTTCGTCGAGAGCTTCGGGCCGGGCCTCGTCGCGCGCGCCGCCAGGGAGGCGCCGGGCGTGCGGCTGCGCTTCGTGCAGAAGACCGACCGCGACAGCGCGCCGCTCCGCGACGGCCTCGTCGATCTCGAGACCGGCGCCATCGGCGAGGGCACCGGCCCCGAGATCCGGACGCAGGCCCTGTTCAAGGACCGCTTCGTCGGCGCCGTCCGCAAGGGGCATCCCCTGGGCCGCGGCAAGATCACGGTGGTGCGCTATGCGGCGGGCCGTCATGTCCTGGTGACGCGGCGCGGCCTCGATCGCGGACCGGTCGACGAGGCGCTGGAGCCGTCGGGCCTGAAACGCGAGATCGTGGCGACGGTCGGCGGGTTCGCCGCGGCGCTCGCTCTCGCCCGAGGCACCGACCTCATCGCCACGGTACCCGAGCGCCACACGCAGCGGCTTCGCGCCGGCATGCACAGTTTCGCCCTGCCGGTTGCCGTGCCGGCGGTGACGGTGTCGATGCTCTGGCATCCGCGTCTCGACGCGGATGCGGCTCATCGCTGGCTGCGCGGCTGTGTCCGCGCCGTCTGCGCGGCGGGCTAGGATGCGGGGCGTGGTCCCACACGACGATCAGGAAGGAAGCGTGACATGAGCGATCCCAAGGATGCCGAAGCGATCAGCCAGGCGATCGCGGCCCGGTTCGGCGAGATGCTGCCGGTCGATCCCGACACCGACGGCCTGGAAGCGATCCGCCGCATGGCGAGCCGGCGCGTGCATCGCCGCTATCTCGACAAGCCGGTCGACGCGGACCTTCTCCGCATGCTCTTCGCCTGCGCGCTGTCGTCGCCGTCGAAGAGCGACCTGCAGCAGGGCGACATCGTGGTGGTATCCGATCCCGGGAAGCGCAAGGCGATCTTCGACCTGATCCCGAGCATGCCGTGGATGGCGGACGCGCCGGTGTTCCTCGTCTTCTGCGGCGACGGCCAGCGCCTGCCGCGCATCGCCGAGATGCGGAGGAAGCCGTTCCCCAACGACCACATGGATGCGTTCTTCAACGCCGTCGTCGACGGCGCCATCGTCATGACCAGCTTCATCGCCGCGGCGGAGGCGGTCGGGCTCGGCTGCTGCCCGATCAGCGTCGTCCGCAACCGCTGCGACGTGCTGCGCGACGTGCTCGACCTGCCGAAGCGCGTGGTGCCGATCGCCGGCCTCACCGTCGGCTGGCCGGCGACGCCGGGACGCCTCTCCGCGCGCCTTTCGATCGACGCCCGCGTCCATGTCGACCGCTACGACACCGAGAAGCTCCCGGCCCAGCTCGACGAGTACGACCGCCGCCGCAACGCCGCCGAACCCGGCCTCAGGCCGCGCGAACCCGAACGCTGGGGCGAGGCGCCCTACTACGGCTGGTCGGAAGACAAGGCCCGCCAGTACGCCGACCCGCAGCGCACCGACTTCGGCGCCTTCGTGCGCGCGCAGGGGTTCAATCTGGACTAGGACGCTCGAGGCGGCGACGCGCTCAATGGCCGAGGAGGCCACCGATGACGCGCTTCACCGTGTCGGGAACCGTGTGCCGCACCGTTCCGACAAGGATCATCGTGACGGTTTCGCCATCGTCCGAGAGCGGCAACGACATTCGCGTGTATTCGTACGGCGCGGTGTCCAGAGTCGCGCGGATGGCGTGACAGCGCGGGCGCCGAGCGCCGACGCATTCGGCGTAGTGCCGCGTCACGAGCGCTCCGAACGATTGGTCCCTGTAGTCGCGCGTGGTTCGCCCCGTCATGTCGGTGGCATCGGGGTTCGTCACGCGGCTGCCGTAGACGCGATAGCGGAAGGTCTCGGGACCCTCGACATCCAGGAGATGAATGCGGCCCAGATTCTCGCGCAGTTCGGCCGGATCCACGTCGGCGCGTGCGGGCATGGACCGGCCGCCGCACCGCGCCAGCCAGTACGCATGGAGAGCTACGAGCGGATCGGGCAACCCGCTGTCTTCCGGACCGAGGAGGCATTCGGATACGAGTCGGAATCCCACGAGGTAAGCTCGCGTCTACGCCCGCACCATGTAGTACCGGCCCTCGGGCAGGTTCTGCGGCAGCTTGATCGGCGTGGTGCCCGGCACGTCGAGCCTCTGGTCGGAGACGACGAGGCCGCCCTGCGCCAGCATCGGGGCCAGCATCGGGGCGAGCGTGCGCGCGAGCGCCAGCGTCGCCTCCTTGTTGCCGGAGCCGATGTCGCCGTGGATGAGCGCCACCTGCCTGGGGAAGCGCTTCGCCGCGGCCGGGATGGTCTCCCTGAAATCACCCAGCAAGGCATGCGCCGCATCGGGGCGCGAATCCGGGTGCGAGGCGATCTCGCGGTCGAAGACGTAGATCTCGCGGTCGGGAAAGATCTCGCGGAGATGGTCGTAGGTGCGGCCGTTGCCGAGGCCGAGCTCGAGCACGATGCCGGGCACGCCTTTCAGCAGGCGCGCGGACTCGTCGAGGCAGGCGAGCTGGGCCTGGACCCGCTGGATGAAGCTGTGAAGACGGCTCATGAGGTCAGTGCGGCTTTCCTGCCCGCGCTTCGCGGAGCTGAAGGTTGGTGTTCTCGAGGCGGTGCGCGAGCTCGCGCATCACCTCGACCGCGATCTGCGGGAACTCCTCGATCAGGCGGAAGAACAGCTCCTTGGAGATGCGGAGCGTCACGGTCTTGCCGGTCGAGGTGACGGTGGCGGTGCGCGGCACGTCGCAGAGGATCGCGATCTCGCCGACGATGGCGCCGCGACCGAGCTTGGCGAGCTCGATGCGGCCGGTGGGCGCCGCCGGCGCGTCGATCGAGATCGCGACCTCGCCGTCGATGACGATGTAGGCGGCGTCGCCCATGTCGCCCTGGTGGAAAAGCTCCTGGTCGGGATCGAAGGCGAGGCGCTCGGAGGTGAAGGCGAGCAGCTTCAGCTTCGACGGCTCGATCTTGGCGAAGAGCGGGATGCTCTTCAGGAGGGCGACTTCCTCGGCAAGGCTCATCGGTGTCTCCGGTCAGTCCTGCTTCAACAGCTCGGCCAAGGCCGATCCCGGCCGGTCGAGCTCCGCATAGGTTCCCTGTTCGACGATCCGCCCACCCTTGACGACGATAACACGGTCGAAATGACGCGCCCATTGCGTCCGGCTCAGCACCCAGATCAGGCCGCGGTCATTCGACTCCTCGATCACCTGGGCGAGCAGCCGCCCCTGCGCCGAGCCGTCGAGCGCGCTGATCGACTGGTTGAGGATCAGCAGGTCCGGCCGGCGCAGCAAGGCGCGCGCGACCGCGAGCTTCTGGCGCTGCGCCTGGGTCAGGCGGGAGCCGCCGATGCCGACCGGGAAGTCGAGCCCGACCTCGAGCACCAGCGGGCGCAGGCCCAGCTTGTCGAGCACCTCGGTCACCACCTGGCCGACGCGCGTCGCCGCCTGCGCCTGGCCGTAGGCGAGCTTGCCGAACAGGACGTTGTCCTGGAGGGAGGCGGCGGTGTTGTAGCGCTCGGAGTCGAAGAACTCGATGCCGCGGCGGAGATCCTCCGGCAGGCCCGAGGCGAAGGCCGCGCGGGCCTCGACGATGCGCTGCTGCAGGTCCTCGTCCACCAGCCCCAGTCGATGGCGGGCGAGGATCAGCTTGAAGGGCAGCGAGAGCAGGCGCTGGCGATCCTCGGGCTTCATCTTCGCCGGCGCCTCGCGGCCGACGCGGCCGAGCAGCGCCTGGAACTCCGGCAGGTCGTCGGCGGAGATGAAGCTGAACTGCTCGAAGAACGGGTTGTCCGGCGGCAGGTCGGCGAACAATTCGACCATGGTCTCGGCGACGCGGCGGCCGGTCTCGATCAGCGTGTCGCTGAGCAGCATGCCGTCGAGCACGCCCATCACGTAAGGATGCTCGGCCAGGCGGTCGAGGTCGAAGGCGCCGCCGATCGGCGTGCCGAACACCAGGTTCTCGGCCAGCGTCGCGTTGGTGTTGAACTTCGTGCGGTCGAAGGACTCGATCAGGTGCGCGAGGTTCGCCTGTTGCAGGCGATCGCGCAGGCTGCGGCGCGCAGCCAGCAGCGCCTCGGCGATGTCGGGCCGGCGCTGGGGATCGACGGTGCCGCGGAGCCCCAGGTGGTAGACGTCGGTCTCGAGGTCGACGCGGTCGAGGATCTGGCAAAGGCGCGCATGGACGCCGAGCCCGTCGGTCGTTCCCATCTCCTTGAGATCGACCCAGTCGGCGCGCGGATCGTCGGCCGCGTTGCCGGCGAACTCGGCCTCGCGCCGCCGCCGCGCCGCCTTCGCCGCGTCCTCGCCTTCATAGGACGGCGCGTTCACGGGCTGATGCATGACGCCGAACAGCAGGTTGTCGCGGAGCGACGAGGAGAAGACGTAGGCCTGCGGTCCGACATAGGCCAGCCGCCTGCCGACCACCGATGACGGCAGGGCCAGGAGATCGCGCCCGCCGATCTGGATCTGGCCTGATGTCGGCAGCACCAGCCGCGCCAGCAGCATGGCGAGCTGGTCCTTGCCCTGGCCTTCGGGTCCGACCACGGCCAGCTTCAGGCGATCGATGGGAAGCTGCAGCGAGACGGCTTCGAGCACCGCCTTGCCGTCGTCCTCGACCAGCGTGAGGCCGGAGGTGTGCAGCGTGCCTTCGATGCGGTCGACCGTCTCCGCATCGGGCGCCATGAGCGCCTCGTCGAGCATGCCTTCCGGATGGAACTGCTCGACGATCTGCTCGTACTTGATCCGGTTGTCTTCCTTCTGCTGGTAGTAGTCGAGCAGCTCCTTCCACGGCGAGGCCAGGTCCTTGTAGGCCGCCAGCACCGCGACCAGCGCGCCGAACGAGAGCGAGCCCTGGATCACCAGGTAGCCGCCGATCGCATAGAAGAAGAACGGCGTGAGCTGGTTGATGAAGTTGTTGAGGAACTTGACGAAGAACTTCCGTTTGAAGATCTCGAAACGGATGTCGTAGATCACGCCGAGCTGCGCGGTGAAGCGCGCCAGCTGCCAGCGCGAGTTGTCGTGGGCGCGGATCTCCTGCACGCCGGAGACGGATTCGCCGATCTGCTCGGCGAGCTTGCGCACCGCCTTGACCCGCTCCTTGCCGAGCCGGTTCACCCGCCGCTGCAGCGTCGGGATGATGTAGCCCTGGATCGGGTAGAGCGAGATCGCCGCCGCACCCAGGATCGGGTCCTGGATGAACATGAAGACGACGATGGTGGCGAGGGTGCCGCCCTGGAAGATCGGCTGCGCGATCGCGTCGCCGATGTAGCCGCCCAGCGGCTCCACCTCGGCGGTGATCATCGGGATCAGCTCGCCCTGGCTGACCCGTCTGAAGTGGCCGAGCGGGAAGCGGAGGATCCGGGCGTAGAGCTCGTAGCGGAACCGGCGCAGCATCCGCTCGCCGAGCCGGCCCTTGTAGACGTTGATCGCGTACTTGAAGCCGCCGTTGACGAAGACCAGGAGCAGGAAGACTCCCGACAGCACCATCAGGTAGCCGACCTGGTCGACCGGGTAGCCGAACACCTCTTTCGGCAGGTTCTTGCCGCCGATCGCCTGGTTGATGATCGTCTTCGGCAGATCGAGCGAGTAGTAGAGGAACGGAAAGGAAACAAGCGTCAGGATGACGACGCCGATCTGCTGCCTAAGGCTATGGCGCAGAATGAAACGGAGCAGCGATGATTCCATGCCCGAGACGACCCACCCGACCCTAAAAGAACGCTAAGGCTGCCTACAATCCAGGCACTTGTCCATGCCGATAAGGTCAAGCAGGCGTTGCTCAAATCGGCCTTGGGGCGGTCATAAGCGATATGCCATAGTTCGGAGCCTGAAACCGGGGGGAATTAGGGCCCAAACACGCATGGCTGCCCGCCGCGCGAACCGGCGCATCCTGATCTATAGCCACGACACGCTCGGCCTCGGCCATCTCCGCCGCTGCCGCGCGATCGCGCATGCCCTGGTCGAACGGCATTCCGACCTGTCGGTCATGATCCTGTCGGGCTCTCCGATCATCGGCAGCTTCGACTTCCGCTCGCGCGTCGACTTCGTGCGCGTGCCGGGCGTGATCAAGCTCCGGAACGGCGAGTACACCTCGCTCAACCTGCACATCGACATCGAGGAGACGCTGGCTCTCCGCGCCTCGATCATCAAGCACACGGCCGACATCTTCGACCCCGACCTGTTCCTGGTCGACAAGGAGCCGCTGGGGCTTCGCGGCGAGGTCAAGGACACGCTGACCATGCTCAAGGCCCGCGGCACGCCGCTGGTGCTGGGGCTTCGCGACGTCCTCGACGAGCCGACGCTGCTCGCGCCCGAGTGGGAGCGCAAGAACGTGCTGCCGGCGCTCCGCGACCTCTACGACGCGATCTGGGTCTACGGGCAGCCGCAGATCCACGACCCGCTTTCGGGCATCGACCTGCCGCAGTCGGTGCATCGCAAGGTCTCCTATACCGGGTACCTCCGGCGCAGCGCGTCCCAGCACCAGCCGGCGGTCGCCACCCGCCTGGATCTCAAGAAGGAACCTTACCTGCTGGTCACTTCCGGCGGCGGCGGCGACGGCGAGGCGCTGACCGACTGGGTGCTGCGCGCCTACGAGGCCGACAAGGACCTGCCGTGGCGCGCGCTGATCGTGACCGGCCCCTTCATGCAGCCGGAGTTCCAGGCCGACTTCCTGCGCCGCGCCGCGAAGCTTCCGAAGGTCGAGGCGATCACCTTCGATGCGCACATGGAAACGCTGATGGCGAATGCTGCCGGCGTCGTCGCGATGGGCGGCTACAACACGCTCTGCGAGATCCTGTCCTTCGACAAGCGCGCGCTCATCGTGCCGCGCACCACGCCCCGGCTCGAGCAGTTCATCCGCGCCCAGCGCTTCGAGGAAGTGGGTCTCTCGGCGATGCTCCCCGACGACGGCGTGCGCGACACCAAGGTGATGGTGAAGGCGCTGCGCCGGCTGCCGAAGCAGAAGCTGCCGTCTGCCGCGGCTCCGTCCGGACTCCTCGACGGGCTCGAGGTCGTCGACCGGCTGGTGACCGAGGAGCTGGCGCGTCCGATCCGCCCGCGGCTCAGGGCCGCCCGGCAGCGCGCCGTCGCCGCCGCCTTCCGCGCGCCGACGCTCTGAGCTCCTTCCCTTGAGCGGTCCCGTCGTCGCGGTCGTGGTCAAGGGCTACCCGCGCCTTTCCGAGACCTTCATCGCCAAGGAGATCCTGGGCCTGGAGAAGCGCGGCCTCGATCTCCGCCTCTATTCGCTGCGACTGCCCACGGACAGGCACGTGCACCCGATCCATGCGGAGATCGCGGCGCCGGTCGTCTACCTGCCGGAATACCTGTACCAGGGCTGGCTGCGCGTCCTGCGCGCGTGGGGCGCGGTGCGCCATCTCGCGGGCTACGCCGTCGCGCGCCGGACCTTCCTCGCCGATCTCCGCCGCGACTTCACGCCGAACCGCATCCGCCGCTTCGGCCAGGCGCTCGTCCTTGCCGCCGAGATGCCGGACGAGATCCAGGCGGTCTATGCGCATTTCCTGCACACACCCGCCTCGGTCGCCCGATACGCGGCGCTGATCCGGAGACTGCCGTTCGCGGTCTCGGCGCATGCCAAGGACATCTGGACGACGCCGGACTGGGAGCTGTCGGAGAAGCTCGGCGATGCCGCCTTCGCCGTCACCTGCACCGGCTCGGGCCACGTGCATCTGGCATCGCTGGCGCCGCCCGATCGCGTCGGCCTCCTCTATCACGGCCTCGACCTCGAAGGCTGGCCGGCGCCGCCGGACCGCAGCGCACGGACCGGCCCGGTCGAGATCGTCTCGATCGGCCGCGCCGTCGAGAAGAAGGGATTTCCGGACCTGATCGCGGCGCTGGCCAAGCTGCCGAATGATCCGCCCTGGCGCTTCACCCATATCGGCGGCGGCCCGCTTCTGCCCGAGATGAAGGCGCAGGCGGAGAGCGCCGGCATCGCCGACCGCATGGCCTGGAAGGGCCAGCAGCCGAAGGCCGAGGTGCTGGCCGCCCTTCGACAGGCCGACGTCTTCGCGCTCGCCAGCCGCATCGCCGGCGACGGCGACCGTGACGGGCTCCCCAACGTGCTGATGGAGGCGCAGAGCCAGGCGGCCGCCTGCGTCGCCACCCGCGTGTCGGCGATCCCGGAGCTGATCGAGGACGGGATCACCGGCCTGCTGGCCGAGCCCGGCGACGTCGACGGTCTCGCGCGCGCGCTCGGGCGCCTCGTCGCCGATGCCGATCTCCGGCGCCGCCTCGGCGCCGCCGGCCACGACCGCCTGCGCGCCCGCTTCGACCAGGAACCGGAGCTGGACCGCCTCGCAGAGAAGCTCCGCGCGGCTGCCGCTTCGCGCTAAACTCGCCCCATGACCTCTCCGGTGCCCGTCGAGATCTCCGAATGGAAGCCCGCGCCGTTCGCCGTCGGCGAGACGGTGTTCGCGGTCGGCGACATCCATGGTTGCGGCAAGGAGCTGCGGGCTTTGCTCGGCGCCATCGGCAAGGCCGCAACCGAGAAGGGCGGCGACCACCGCCTGATCTTCCTCGGCGACATGATCGACCGCGGCCCCGACAACCTCGGCGTCCTTCGCCAATGGGCCGAGGCGGAATCGACGCCCGGCATCGGCCGCGTCGACCGCCTGATGGGCAACCACGAGCAGCTGCTCCTCCTCCTCGTCACCGACAGCCCCTATGCCGAGAAGGCCGAAGCCAAGTGGCGGAGCGAGAGCATGGGCGGCGAGAAGGTGCTGGAGGAGATGCGCCAGCGCGTCGGCGATCCGAAGGCCGAGCCGAGCGCGACGCTGCTCTCCGCCGCGCTCGGCGAGGACGCGGCGAAGAAGTTCTACGCGATGCGCTCGCATGTGAAGCTCGGCAACACGGTCTTTCTCCATGCCGGGATCGAGCCGGGCTGCGACCTCGACGAATACCTGGCGCGTCCGTGGATGTCGGATTCGGCGGCGACCTGGGCCTGGATCCAGAAGGGCTTCCTCGACTGGACCGGCGGCTTCGGCGGCACGCTCGTCGTTCACGGCCACACGCCGCCGCCGAAGCATCGCGCGCTGACCGGGCAGAGCGATCCGCACCTCTTCCAGTGCGACCGGCTCGGCCTCGACGGCGGCAGCGCGCGGACCGGCTACGTCACCGGCGCCGAGATCGAGGACGGCCGCTACCGCATCTTCCGCGCCGGCACGCTGATGCCGAACGCCGACATCTGATCTTCATTCCCGGAGCTGTTCCCGCATGTCGACGACCGAAGAGATCACGCGCGTCCTCAACGCCTTCGGGCTCCATACCGACACGCATCGCTGGGACAAGCTGCTCGCGCTGTTCGCGCCGGAGGTGACCGTCGACTACACCTCGCTGTTCGGTGGCAGCGCGCAGACGTCGAAGGCCGCGGATCTCGTCGCCGCGTGGAAGAAGCTGATTCCGCAATTCACCTGCGCCCAGCACCTGATCACCAACCACCTGATCGATGTCGACGGCGACAGCGCCTTCGCCGAGACCCAGGTCGCGGCGCTGCACACGATGGTCGAGCCGGCGCTCGCCGGTAAGGACGCCTGGACCGTTGGCGGCCGCTACGAGTTCAAGCTGAAGAAGCTCGGCGGCGCCTGGAAGATCGAGGCGGTGAAGCTGATCGCCACCCGCCAGAGCGGCAACTTCGGCATCATGAAGCTCGCGCAGGAACGCGCCGCCGCTGCCGGCTGATCGATGCGTGTCGCCTTCTATGCGCCGCTGAAGCCGCCCGATCATCCGACGCCGTCCGGCGATCGGCGCGTCGCGCGGCTGCTGATGGAGGCACTCAAGCGCGGCGGTCACATGCCGATGCTGGCCTCGCGCTTCCGCAGCCGGGATTCGGAAGGCGACCGCGACGGCGGCATCGAGGCGAAAGGCGCCGCCGAGGCGACGCAGTGCATCGAGCGCTTGAAGACGGAGCCGCCGGCGGCCTGGCTGACCTATCACCTCTACTACAAGGCGCCCGACTGGATCGGGCCAGCGGTCGCCCGCGCGCTCGGCATTCCCTATCTCGTCGTCGAGGCGTCGGTGGCGCCCAAGCGCGCGACCGGCCGTTTCGCCCGCGGCCATCAGGCGGTTGTCGACGCGATCGGGCAGGCCGCGGCGGTGCTGGCGCTGTCGCGGCTCGACATGGAATGCCTGGAGCCGGTGACCCGGAAGCTCCATCACTTCCCGCCCTTCCTCGACTCGACGCCGTTCGTCGCGCCCCGTACGGCGAACGACCCGCCGGAGCTTCTCGCCGTCGGCATGATGCGGGCGGATGCGAAGCTGAAATCCTACCTGCTGCTCGCCGCCGCCCTGAAGCGGCTCGCCGACCGGCGCTGGCGGCTCCGGATCGTCGGCGACGGCGTCGCGCGCCGGGAGATCGAAGAAGCTTTCGCGCCACTCGGCGAACGCGTCTCCTTCCACGGCGCCGCCGAGCCCGACATGCTGCCCGCGCTCTACGCAGCCGCCGATCTCCTGGTCTGGCCCGCGGTAGACGAAGCCTTCGGCATGGTGCTGCTCGAGGCCCAGGCCGCCGGCACGCCGGTCATCGCCGGCGGCTACGGCGGCGTGCCGGAGATCGTCGCCGACGGCGTCAGCGGGATCGTCACGCCGCCCGGGGATGTCGCCGCCTTCGCCGACGCCGTCGCGTCCCTGCTCGACGACCCGGTGCGCCGCCGCGCGATGGGAACCGCCGCGCGCACCCACATCCAGGACAGCCACGACCTGCCCGAGGCGGCGCGACGGCTCGATGCGATCCTCGCATCGGTGACGCGATGATCCAGGTCGCCTTCATCCGCCACGCGCCGACCGAATGGAACGCAGCCCATCGCCTGCAGGGCCGCACCGACATTCCGCTGTCGGAGGAAGGCCGCGCCTTCGCGGCGACCTGGCGCCTGCCGGAAGCGGTCGCCGGCTTCGAATCCTGGGCGAGCCCGCTCACGCGCACCCGCGAGACCGCGGCGCTGCTCGGCCTCGCACCACGGTTCGACGACCGCCTGATCGAGACGAGCTGGGGCGAATGGGAAGGTCACACGCTCGCCACGCTGCGCGAGCGTCCCGGCTTCAAGGAGGCCGAGCAGCGCGGCCTCGACCTCGCCGCGCCCGGCGGCGAAAGCGTGCGGCAGGTGCAAGCGCGCCTCCTCGACTGGCTCGCGGAGCTGACGAAGCCGGCGGTGGTCGTCACGCACAACGGCGTGCTGCGCGCGGTCTACGCGCTCGCCACGGGCTGGACGATGCAGGACAAGCCGCCCGAGCGCATGGCGGCGGCGGCGGCGCATCTCTACACCTGGGACGGCACGCGCCTCGCTCTCGACCGCCTCAACCTTCCCCTCGCTCCATGAGCCGCGTCCTCATCCATGTCCAGCACCTGCTCGGCATCGGCCATCTGCGTCGGGCGGCAGCATTGGCACGCGGGCTCTCCGCTGCCGGTGTCGAGGTCGTCGTTGCGTCCGGCGGCTTGCCGGTGCCGAAGCTCGATCTCGGCGGCGCGCGTCTGGTGCAGCTGCCGTCGGCTCGCTCCGCCGACGAGACGTTCAAGGTCCTGCTGGATGAGAACGACGTCCCCATCGACGACGCCTGGCGCGCGCGGCGTCGCGAGGCGCTGCTCGATCTCTACGAGAGAACCCGACCCGAAGCGCTGGTGATCGAGATGTTCCCGTTCGGCCGCCGCGCGCTTCGCTTCGAGCTGATGCCGCTGCTCGAACGCGCGCGGTCTTCATCGCCTCGGCCGAAAGTGTTCGGGTCGGTCCGCGACATCCTGATTCATCGGCCGCGGCTGGACCGTGAGGCCGAATTCCTGAAGACAGTGCGCGAAGGCTTCGACACGATCCTCGTGCATGGCGATCCGCGCCTCGTGCCGCTGGTGGCAACGTTCCCGCTCGCCCGCGAGATCTCGGGCCAGCTCGCCTATACAGGGTATCTCGTCGAGACCTCGGCGACGCGCCGCACCGACGACGGGCCAGGCAAGGACGAGGTGCTGGTCTCTGTCGGCGGCGGCGCCGTCGGTGAGGAGCTTCTCAGGATCGCGCTCGCCGCGCGGCCGCTGACGGTGCTGAAGGACCACGCCTGGCGCCTGCTGCTCGGCGCCAACCTGCCGCCGTCGCTCATGGGAGACCTAAAAGCTGCGGCGCCAGACGGCGTGATCGTCGAGCCGGCGCGCCCCGACTTCGTCGAGATGCTGGCGCGCTGCCGGCTCTCGATCAGCCAGGCCGGCTACAACACGCTGATGGAGCTGATGGCAGTCGGATCGCGCGGCGTCGTCGTGCCCTTCGCGCGCGGCGCCGAGACCGAGCAGACCACGCGCGCCGAGCTCCTGGCCGCACGCGGCCTCGTCGACACCGTCGCCGAAGCCGGCCTCACGCCCGCGCGCCTCGCCGAGGCGGTGAACAGGGCGGCGGCGAGAGAGAAGCCGGAAGCCGGTGCGATCGATCTCGACGGGTTGAGGAAATCGGTCGAGATCGTCACCGCTGCGATAGGAACTCGCTGACGCTCATCTTACGCTCGCGACGTCTCGATCATCTCTTTGATCGCCCCCGTCGCCGCGTCGAGCACGCGGTCGTTCGAGCCGCTCTTGTGGAGCGCGATCTGCGCCTGGTAGGTGCGCATGCCGAACTCCTCGGCCGGCGGCAGGTAGCCCAGCGAGCCGTTGGCGATGTTCAGCACCGCGATCTTCGCCTGCGGGAAGCGGTCGCGAAGCCGCATCTGGAACTCGGTGTGCATCTCGCCCGGCATCGCCACGACGAAGGCGTCGCCGAGCTGCCAGATCCAGAACCCGACAACCATCTCGCGGTCGTCGCCGACCGAAAGACGGCGCAGCTTCGCGCGATTGAGCCGCTCCAGCATGGCGCGGTCGGTGCAGGCGGCGATCTGCTTCTCGAGGTCGGCGCGCGTCGGCATGTCGGCGACCTCGAGCCGCACGGTGAGGTGCCGGGCACCGATCGCGCCGTTCACCTTCGCCGGCTTCTCGCGCCAGATCGCCAGCGGCGTCGCCGATTCCTCGGCGCCCTGGAAGACGAGATCCATGCCCGGGTTCAGCATCGAGGTGAGACCCGACAGCGCCGCGAAGCCAAGCTCGCGACCGTTCTTGTCGGCGATCGCCGGGTCGGATTCGTAGGCCCGCCTCGGCGCCATGTCGCCGGAGGCGCCGTGCAGGAAGAGGCATGGCGCGCCGCCGGTCTCCTTCTCCACCGTCTCGCGCAGGGCGCCGATGTAGTCCGGCGATACCTTGGTGTTGCCACCGCCGAGAGAGATCGGATGGCAGGCATAGTTGACCAGCGAAAAAAGCACGCGGCCCTGCGCATCGGCGGCACGCCCGATCACCACCGTGTCGTCGGCCTCGATGAAGGGATTGAGGCCGCAGAGGCTGCGGTCCTCGGTCGGCGACGGCAGGTTGCGGTTGAAGGCGAGGCCGCAGCGCGCCTCGGTCCAGGTCAGCGTCGCCGGCGCCATCGCCGCGCGCGCCTCGGCGACGAGCCGAATGCAGGTGGCGATCACCTTCTCGCGGTAGCCCTTCACCAGATGGCCGCCCGGCTTGTCGGCGAGGTCGGGGTCCATCATCGGCGCCGAATGCGAGTGGCTCGGCTGGATGATCAGGCGGTCCGCATGCAGGCCCGACGCTTCGAGGATTGCGAAGCGGAAACTCTCCTCGTCCTCCTTCGAGCGCCACCAGCTGTGATCGATGGTGAGCAGCACGAGCTGGGTCTTGCCGCTGGCATCGGCGAGCGCCGCCGCCGTCGCCAGCATCGGCCGGTGAACGCCCGAAGGCTGGTCGTGCTTGGCGCTGCCCCAGAGCCGGAAATAGATGCCGTCGGGCGGCGTGATGTCGCCACGCGCGACACCGGCCCTGCCGCCGAATTCGCAGGAGCGGATGACATGGGTACGGCTACGGGTATCGGGTGCGTCGCCCATCGGAATGCCTTTTGCTGAATTGCCGGCGGATATTCGGTCGGACGACCGGTGACGGCAACCGCGATCAGTCGTTCCGAGAAACGGAAGCGGCGGCGAGCTGTCGCGGCGTCGGCGCGAGATGCGCGGGCAGGTCGGCGACCTCGCGGATCAGCTTCGCCAGGATCGCCGCCTTGAACTCGGCGAAGGTCTCGATGCCGAGCACGAAGGCGCCCGGCCCGCCGATCACCTCCTCGCGGTAGTGGATGTCGAGGATGCCGTCGTCGGTCATGATCGCGAGCCCGTTGATGACGACGCCCTTCAGCACCGCGGCATCGCGCGCCATGCCGGCCGGGCGGCCGGCGTTGTTGTGGCCGTCGCCGGAGACGTCGATGACGCGGCGGTCGGCATCGAAGGGGATGGTCTCCAGAAGCCGGACGCCGGCATCGATCGCGCCGGAGATCGACGTGCTGCGGCCGTTGAAGACCTGGCGCGGCGAGGTCTGCAGCTTGTCGGCGAGCGCACGGGCGGACGCGCGGCTGTCGACCATCGTCCACGGGAACACCTGCATCTGGCCCGAGGCGCCGGCCCATTCGAGCAGGGTGACCGCGATCCGCCTCTCGCGCCCGCTCATCATCGCCGCGATCAGGCGCGGGTCGCGGAAGGCGTCGGCATAGCCGTTCCGCTGCAGCAGGAACTCCTCCGTATCGATCGAGCTCGACACGTCGACCGCGAGCACCAGCGCCAGATCGACCTTCTCCCCCGCCCGCGCCTCGACGACGAACAGCAGCACGATCAGGAGAAGGAGGCGCCGCACGAGTGCCCTATCCGCTGGAGGCGGGTGCCGGCGGAATCTCCGGCACGGGGTCCGGATTGACCGGCGTCAGAATCGCCGGCGGCCGGTCGATCTGCTGGATCCTGGGCGGCGGCTTCCAGGTCAGCGAGTTGAACGCGCCGCAATGGCCGCAGCGCGCGCTCCAGAGATTCGACTGTGCGCCGCAGGCGTTGCAGACCCAGGCGGGATCGGGCTCCGCCGTCGGCTGGCGTTCGAGCCAGGCGCGCGCCGCCTCGACATCGGCCCGCTCCTCGCGCTCGACCCGCGCCATCAGGCGGATCGCCCGCGGCGTCGGCGCCTGAGCGAGATCGTGAAGCTGCCGGCGCGCCTCGCCCCAGAGCTGCGCGTCGAGCGCCGCCTCGGCAAGCGCGAGCCGCGACTCGGCATGGGTCTCATGCGTCGAGGTCAGCCGCTGCAGCCAGCGGAGCTGGTCGAGCGGGCCCGACCCGGCGCGAAGCGCCAGCCAGGCCCGCGCGACGTCGGGATGCGGCTGGGACGCCCAGGCGCGTTCCAGCGTCTTGATCGCCTTCCGCTCGGATCCCGCCGCGGCATGCAGCTCGGCCAGCTTCACCGCCGCCGGCGCGAAGCCGGGCGCGAGCTCGGTCGCCTCGCTGGTCAGGTGCTTCGCCTCGAGCGCATCGTCGGTCTCGCCGGCGAGCGCCACCAGCAGCGCGGTGCGGGCCCGGCGGGCTGTCTCCTTCTCGATCGCGCCGCGGCCGGCGGCATCGGCCAGAGTCACCATCGCCTTCCGCCAGGAGCCCGCTTCCGCCTGTAGCGCAAAGGTCTGCTTGAGCAGCCAAGGCGCGGTCGGTTTCAGCTCCAGCGCGCGCTCGGCGAGCGCCAGCGCCTGGGCGCGGTCATTGTCGCGGAGCGCCTTCGCCAGGAGGCCGCGCAGCCCGATGAACTCGGTCGCCGGATCGTCGCGCATCGCCTGGAACTGGCGCGCGGCTTCCTTCTCGTCGCCGCCGAGCTGCGCAGCCTGGGCGGTGAGCAGCCGGGTGAGCGGCGGCTCGTCGAGCAGCGTGCTCGCCTTCCGCGCGAAACGCCGCGCTTCCTGCGCATCGCCGGCCGCGACCGCGGCGAGCCCGCGTCCCAGCGCCTCGTAGCCTTCCTCGCGGCGGCGCTCGCGCCTGGCCTCGACGAAGCGCCCCGGCGCGCGCCGCATCCATTTCCAGATCCCGCGCAGCACGGCGAGCACCCAGGCGAGCGCGAGGACGATCAGCAGCAGCACGGCGGCCGACGTCTCGATCCGCCAGCCGAGCCAATCGATGCGCACCTCGCCCGGCCGCTCGGCGAGCCAGATCGCCGCCGCGACGATGATCGCGAGCTGGACGACATAAAGAAGGACGCGCCGCATGGGAATCAGCCGGCGCGCGGCGTGGCGAGCGCCTGCGTCGCACGATCGAGCGCGCGTTCGGCATCGAGCCGCGCCTGCGCGTCCGCGCGCCAGGAGGCGAGCGCCTTCGCCGCCCCGTCCGGCAATCCATCGAGCGCGGCGAGCGCGCCTGGGAGATCGCCTGCCTTCAGCAGCAGCTCCGCCCGGGCGAGCCTGCCGTCGAGATCGTCGCCGGGGGCCACGCGCCGGATCTGCACGAGCCCCTTCAGCTTGGCGATCGCCTGGCTCAAGAGATCGTCGCCGCGATCGGCATTGCGTGCGGCCGCGGCCGCGGCCGCCGGAAAGCGCTCGGTCAGCGTCGCGCGCGACGGCATGCCGGTCTCGGCATGTGTCATCAGCGTCTTCACCTCGGCCTCGATGCCGGGCGTATTGGCGAGCAGCGCGAGCTCCGCCTTGTAGGGCCGGCCGGCGCCCAGCGCGTCCCCGAGCTTGAGCGCGGCCAGCGCCGCCGCGTCGACGTTGCGCTCGGCCTTGGCCAGGCGCTCGACCTCGGCCAGCCGCTTCTCGGTGTCGGCCGCAACCGTCGCCCGTCGCGACACGTCGGCGATCGACTGCTCGAGCGCACCCAGCTTCTTCTCGATCGGGCCGAGATCGATCGAGGGAGCCGACGCCTCCGCCGGTCGCGACGAGGCGGCCTCGGCAGCGACCGACGCCTTGGCTCCCGCCTGGCGGGCCTCGGCGGCGACGCCCTCGACGCGCTGGCCGAGCGAGGCGACCGATGCCTCGATCTTGTCCAGGCGCTGCAGCACCGGCGAGAGATCGACGGACCCTGCGACCGTCGCAGGCTTCTGCTGCGAGACGACGATGAGGCCGCCCACCACGCCGGCGACGACGCCGGCCGCGATGATGAAGGGAACAAGCCGGCGTCGCGGCGGAGGCGCGGAGGGAAGCTTCGTCTCGGTCATCGGCGGTTTCGCGATCAGCCCGTCCACGGTTGCGAGCAGCGCCGCCTGGGTCGGCTCGGCGGCGATGGCGACGCGCTTGAACTTGAGCGGCGTCGCCTTGGCGGCGGCATCGCTCAGCGCCACGAGCGTCATCTTGCCGGCCGCGTCGGCAAGGCCGGCGCGCTCGATCACGCTAGCAAACGTCGCGGCGGTGCGGGGAGAGAAAACCAGGACCCAGTCGATGCGGCCGGCGGCGATCTCGGCGCGCGTCATGTCGGTCAGCGCGTCGGCCGGCTCGGAATCGTAGAGATGCACGCGATCGACCTCGAAGCCGGCGGCCTTCAGCCGACCGGCGAGATCGCCCGCGACCGACGAGCCCGCCGCATGCAGCAGCCTGCCGCGCGTCGGATCGAGACGGCGCCGCACCATCCGCTCCAGGTCCTCGACGTCGCCCTGCGCGCTCTCGACCTTGGCGAAGCCGAGATCGCGCAACGTCTTCGCGGTCGCGTCGCCGACGGCGAAGGCCGGGAGGTCGCGACCCTTGGACACGTCGGCGAAGGTCCGCGCGCCGTTGGCCGAGGTGAACAGCAGCGCCTGCACGCCATCCGTTTCGACGGCCGCGCCGGTCTTCGGCCTGATCGTCAGCAGCGGCTCGGCGACGACGGCGATGCCGCGCTGCTCCAGCGCGCCGATCAGGTCCGCCGAGTCTTCCTTGGGGCGCGTGACGAGCGCGCGTGTCATCTGGCGATGGCCGCCTTCAGCGCCGTGCCGAGGTCGCGTCCGATCCTCTCGGCGTCGGCCGCCGCACCGCTGCGTTCGTTGCGGTCGACGCGCGTGCCGTCGGTGCTGGCGACGAGGCCGCGCAGCTTGAGCGTCGCGCCCTCGATCTCGGCGAGGCCGGCGATCGGCGTCCTGCAGGAGCCGTCCAGCACCGCCAGCATCTCGCGCTCGGCGGTCACGCGGAGCCGGCTCGGCTCGTCGTCGATCGCGGCGAGCAGGTCGAGCGTCCGCGTGTCGCCGGCGCGACAGGCGATCGCGATCGCGCCCTGGGCGACGGAGGGCAGCATCTCCTCGGGCGCGAGCGGCGATCCCACGCTTTCCATGAGGCCGAGCCGCTTCAGGCCGGCGACCGCGAGCATGGTGGCCTTGGCCTCGCCAGCCTCGATCTTGCGGATACGCGTGTCGACATTGCCGCGGAGCGGCACGATCGCGAGGTCCGGCCGCAGCGCCTTGGCCTGGGCGGCGCGGCGGAGCGAGGCGGTGCCGAGCGTGGCGCCTGGGGGAAGGTCGGCGATCCGCCTGGCGCCGATCAGCGCATCGCGCGGGTCCTCGCGCGGCAGCACCGCGCCGATGACGATGCCGTCTGGCAGCACCGTCGGCAGGTCCTTCATGGAATGCACCGCGATGTCGACGCGGCCGCCGAGCAGCGCCTCGTCGATCTCCTTGGTGAACAGGCCCTTGCCGCCGATCTCGGAGAGCAGGCGGTTCTGAACCGAATCGCCGGTGGTGACGATCGTCACGATCTCCACCGCGTCCGGGGCAGAGAGTGAGCCATGGGAGCGCCCGAGACGATCCTTGGTCTCGTGCGCCTGGACGAGGGCGAGCTTGCTGCCGCGGGTGCCGAGCCGGAGAAGGGATGCCATGATGCCTTAAGACCTACCCCTCGCGCGTGACGGCGCCAAGCGTGCCTTTCGACGCGGGGGTGAAAAATGTATCAATCTCGCCTACATTTAGGGTTCATCGAGGGAGTGATGCCGATGTCCCGCCTGCCGACCCTCTTCGTTTCTCACGGCTCGCCGATGACCCTGATCGATCCGGGCCGGCCGGGCGCGGCCATCGCCGGCCTGGGCAAGCGTCTCGCGAAGCCGAAGGCGATCCTGGTCGCTTCCGCCCATTGGCTCACCAACATCCCGGCGGTCAGCAACGCCGAGAGGCCGGAGACGATCCACGATTTCTACGGCTTTCCGGACGAGCTCTATCGCCTCTCCTATCCCGCGCCCGGCGCGCCGGGCCTGGCCGCCGAAGCAGTCGGCCTCCTGAACAAGGCCGGGATCCGTTCGGGCATGGCAGAGTATGGCCTCGACCACGGGGCCTGGTCGCCGCTCAAGCTGATGTTCCCGGACGCCGATATCCCGACCGCGCAGCTCTCGATCCAGCCGGAGCTGGACCCCGCGCACCACTTCCGCGTCGGCCAGGCACTCGCTTCTCTGCGCGACGAGGGCGTGCTGATCGTCGGGTCGGGACAGTTCACCCACAACCTGCGCGACATCGACCGCCGTGCCGGCGAGGGGCAGATCGCCGCCTGGGCCCAGGAATTCGTCGACTGGATCAAGGCCCGGATCGCCGAGCGCGACTTCGCCGCCCTCCTCGACTATCGCCGGCAGGCTCCGAACGCGCAGCGCGCGCATCCGACCGACGAGCATTTCCTGCCGCTGTTCGTGGCCCTTGGCGCCGGCGCCGAGACCGCGACGATCGAGCACCTGCCGTTCGGCGTCACCGGCGGCACGCTCGCCTGGGACAGCTACCTGATGCATTGATTTCGTCGCGCTCGGTCTCGGATAGGACCACGAACGTCTCGCGGCTAGGGTAAGGCCTCGCCTCTCCCTTCCCGAGACCTAAATGCAGCACGATTTGATGATCGTCGATGGCCATGTCATCGACCCAGCCCAGGGCATCGACGGCCCGGCCGACGTCGCCTTCGCCAACGGCAAGGTCAGCGCGATCGGACCCAGCCTCGACCGCAAGTCGGCAAAGGATGTGCGCTCCGCCCGCGGCAGGCTGGTGCTGCCCGGCATCATAGACCTCCACACGCATGTCTACTGGGGCGGCACCTCGCTCGGCATCGATGCCGAGAAGCTGGGCCGCGACAGCGGGACGACGACCAGTATCGACGCAGGATCGGCCGGCGCCGGCAACTTCCCGGGCTTCCGCAAGCACGTGATCGAGCAGTCCGACGTCCGCATCCTGGCCTATCTCAACATCTCCTTCGCCGGAATCTTCGGCCTCGGCAAAACGCTCGCCTATGGCGAGGCGCAGATCCCCGAGCTGATGGACATCGAGGAATGCGTCCGCGTCGCCAACGAGAACCGGGACCTGATCGTCGGCGTGAAGGTGCGCATCGGCTACAACACCTCGGGCTCGCTCGGCATCGGCGCGCTCGACGTCGCGCGGGAAGCGGCCCAGCTGACGGGCCTGCCGATGATGGCGCATGTCGGCCCGCCGCCGCCGCGCTTCGTCGACATCCTGGAGCGGCTACGCCCCGGCGACGTGCTGACCCATTGCTGCCGCCCTCGCCTCAGCCACGCGCTCGACACCAAGGGCCAGGTGCTGCCGCTCGCCGCCGAGGCGCGGAAGATGGGCGTGATCTTCGACGTCGGCCATGGCGCCGGCGCATTCAGCTTCGAGACCGCGGCGGCCATGCTGAAGGCAGGCTTCCCGCCCGACGTGATCTCCTCCGACGTACATATCCGCTCGATCGACGGCCCAGCGATCTCGACGCTGCACACCATGTCGAAGATGCTCTGCCTCGGCATGCCGCTGAACGACGTGGTGCGCGCCGCAACCGAGGCGCCGGCCAGGGCCGTGCGCCGTCCCGATCTCGGCAACCTCAAGGTCGGCGCCCCGGGCGATGCGGTGCTGATCGAGCTTCAGAGCGGGAACTTCGACTATCTCGACACGGTCGGCATGACCCTCGCCGGCAAGCAGCGCCTCGGCCTCCGCGGCACCGTGCTCGGCGGCAAGTGGTGGCACGACGGCGAGAAGGCCTGAGGCTCACGATACGGCCGCGCTGACGCGCGCCCCCACCCCGTCCCTCCCCCGCTTCGCGGGAGAGGGTGAAGAGGCGACGTGCTCGTGTCCCCTCTCCCGCGTCGTACGCGGGGGAGGGTCAGGGTGGGGGCGAGCGAAGCGAGGACGTACCGCCTCTAACCGATCATCTTCTGCAGGTCGGTCGCGTAGGGCTTGAAGCCGAAGCGTTCGTAAGCGCGTTCGGCGCTCGTGTTGCCGGTGATCACGCCGATCATCATGCGGCGATAGCCGCGCGCCTTCGCGATGCGCTCGGCCTCCTGAAGAAGTGCTTGGCCGGTGCCGGCGCCGCGCGCTTCCTCGCGCAGGAACAGCTCGGCGACATAGGCGTACTCGCGGAGGTCCGCGTGGATGAAGACCGGTCCCGTCTCGAAGGTGAGGTCCAGGTGACCGACGACCTTGCCGCCCAGCTCCGCGACGAGCCTGAGGCCATTCGTCTTCGCGATCTTCGCATCGGCGGCGTCGAGCGACTCCTCGCCTGCCATCCGATCCACGCGCCGGTTGCGGACGATCAGGTCCTCGTGCCGGTTCAGTCCCTGGAACTGCTCGATCAGCGCCTCGCGGTCCGACTCGCGCGCCGGGCGGATGACGACATCCGCGCTCATCCCTTGAGCTTGGCCGCGAGCATCGGCAGCGACTTGATGTCGAAGCCCTTCGACGCCGCCTCGGCGACCAGCGCGTCCGCCTCCGCCTTCCCGCTCACCACCTGGGCCGCGGCCCAGAGCAGGTAGGTGCGCGTGCCCGAGCGGCAATGGGCGAGGATCGGCTTCGGGTTCTCCGCCACCAGCTTGTCGAAGGCGACGAGATCGGCGGCCGTGATCGTCGACGAGGTCACCGGCAGGTAGGCGTAGCGGAGCCCGTTGCGCTCGGCCTCGGCCTTGGCGTCGGCGGCCGTCACCGGCACGCCTTCGCTGTCCGGGCGGTTGTTGATGATGGTCTTGAAGCCCTGCTTCGCGATCTGCGCGACGTCGGCCTTCTCGATCTGCGCCGTCACGGAAAGCCCGGGGGCGATCTCGGTGGTCTGGGTCATGTATTCCTCTCAGGTCAGGCGATGCTCATACGTCGCCAGAATGAACGGTGCAACGAACCTCGCTGCGCTCGCCCCCACCCCGTCCCTCCCCCTCTTCGCGGGGGGAATGTGCTCGATTGCAAACCACGAACTAGTCCTTGAGCGCCACATGGCAAAGGACATTTCTTGGTCACAGCCGCTCGCACGGGCTCGGGGTTAAGCGGGCATGGCAACGAAACCCGGCGCAAAGCTGCTCGCTATCAAAGAGCAGATCATTGAAGACGAGGTGAGCGGGCTCACTTTTCAGTTCGCGGTGAATACAGCCGAAGACGCACCATTTCGGCTACGGATTTACGGCAACCTGCCTAACGGCAACCGCGAAATCCTATTCAATGCAGATGGCGAGGCGTCGGCCTCGGGAACGGCGCTGACTGGGCGCTGTCGCGCCACTTGGATTAAGGAAGTCGCGGACTAGCCCACTCGCTCGTTGCAACGAGGCAGATTCTGATTGTTGTCCCGCTTATAGCCGTTGAGCGCGTTCGTCTCTGCCTGCTGCGGATTCGAGGTCACCATGTACGAGAACGCGGTCATGGCCTTCGTGCACGCTCCCTCATCCCCGCGCTTGTGAGCCTGCAAACGGCTGCGGATCGTCACGCCAGTCCCCCAGGCGCGACCGATGTAGATGAGCGTGCCTTGATAGAGGGCGTAGACGCCAAGCTCGGCCGGGGCGGCTGAGATGTTCGCGTCCGTTGCCGCTACAGGATCAGTCCAAGCCACCGGAGCCTCCCAAAATTGCCGCGGCAGGATAATACCGCGGCAACCTACGGGAGTCGAATCCTTGATCTACTCGCCCCTGCTGAACGGCAGCCTTAGCTGCCTTTCTTCTTGGACGGCTTGGGCTGCTTGACGATCTTGCTGAGCTTGCCGACGAACGCGGCTTCGCTCTCGTCGGCGCCAAGCTGGCGCGCGAGTTCTACGAACTTCTCGTGCTGCGTCTTGTTGGGCTCTGACTTGCGCCCAGCTTTCGGCATCCGCTCTCGCTTCAGACGTTAGCCTCTTGTTTATACGTCAACCGCTTGCCCTTCACGCCAAGAAGGGCCTTCACGGTGCGCTGGAAGTCGTCGACCTCCAGCTTGGCGCGCTCATTGTAGCGGAAATCAAATTCGGCGAGATAGCGCTTCAGATGCTGAGCCGAGACGTGGTGATAAACGCCCGTGATGCCGCGCTTCATGATCGAGAAATAGCCTTCAATCGTGTTCGTCGTCACGTCGCCGCGCACATACTCGCCAATGCCGTGATTGACGACTTCATGGCTCTGGAACATGTCGGCGACCAAACGGTACTGGCCCTCGCCGTCCGTCATCAGCTTGGTCTTCTTCGTGTCCGCGATCTGCTCATTGAGGATCGGCCGAAGGGTCTTCGCGTTCACTGACGGGAGGTGGCGGGAGCGAACCTTGCCGCCGCGCTCGATGAGGGAGAACACCATTTCCTTGCCGACCGGGCCGATGTTCTTCTTGTCGCGCTTGCTCTTGTGCTTATTGCGCTCCTTGCCGCCGATATAGGTTTCATCGGCCTCGATCACCTTGCCTTCGCCGCCCATCAATTCGATGGCGTGCGGGGCCATCGCCTCGCGGACCCGATGCGCCAAGAACCAAGCGGCCTTGAGGCTGATTTCCAGCGTCCGGGAAAGCTGATGGGAGCTGATGCCCTTCTTGGACGAGCACAGGAGGTAGGCGGCCTGTAGCGCCTTGTGCAGCGGGATGCGGGCGTGTTCGAAGACCGTGCCGACCTTGCAGGTGAACTGCTTGCGGCAGTCCTTGCACTTCCACAAGCCGTAACGAATCCGCTTCTCCGGGTTGGCAGCGATCTTGTAGGCGGTCCCGACAACGCCGCAATGCGGGCAAACCGTTCCGACCGACCAAAGGATGCCCTCAAGGAAGCTGTGGGCGGCTTCTTCGTCTCGGAAGTAGGGGCGGTTGAGGACGGACATTGGCGCGGCTCGCTCTTGAAGTATGTATGCAGTATGATATACAGGCGCGAGCCTGTCAATGAGAGTGCATACATGGATTTCAAGAAAGCAACCGATGGCCTTTTTGACTGCCCCGGCCACGCCGATTTGGCTAAGGCGCTGGGCGTATCTGTCGCCGCGATACGACAGGCCAGGTTGAAACCCGCCGCGAAAGCCCATCGATCTCCCCCGGACGAATGGCAATCCGCGATCATCAGCCTCGCGGAGCAGCGGGTCTGGCATTATCGGCAACTGATCGACCAAATCCGGACGAACGGTAGGGGGCGCAAATGAGCGGCGCAGTCTCAGTTTCCGAAGCACCGACCATCGGGCTTGGCAACCTAGTGGCGGGAAACGTTTTTTTCGTCCCTACCCACCAACGGGACTACAAATGGGACCGCGACCGTGTTGAAAAGTTCTTTGACGATCTAACGGACGCAATCGACAGGAACGATAAGTTCTACTTCGTCGGCCTCATGGTTTTCATGCAGGAGACTGGCACAGGAAGGCTCCGCGTATTGGACGGTCAGCAGAGATTAGCGACCGCCATTATCATTTTTTCAGCCCTTCGAGTATGGCACGCAACCAGCTTGGGCGACGCCACGCCGGCCACCCGACTTCAGTATGATTTTATTGGACGCGCAGAGTACGGGGAAACCGAGGCGAAGCCAAAATTGACGCTTAATCGGAACAATAACGATAACTTTCAAAAATATGTCGTGAATGGCAGCCCGATCATCAGCTCCCTCAAGTCAGAACTTAAGAAAATTAACGTTAATGACCCAAATTATGACTTACTAGACGCAATAATTTACTGCCACGATAGAGTCACTGAAATCGCCACAAAAATAAATGACACTGGCCTCGCAGCAAAATATTTCGCTACTTTTATCAAATTCGTAAGGGACAATCTGATGGTGGTGCGCCTCACCGTCCCCAACGAATCAAATGCATTTCGAGTTTTCGAGACACTCAACGACCGAGGCATGGACCTCTCGGCCACAGATCTATTGAAGAACTATCTTTTTGGTCTAGCGCACGACAAATCCCAGAGCAGCTTAGAGCAAATGGAGTATCGCTGGACGCTCCTAACCGCTGTGCTTAAGGACTCCAGCCAAGAAGATTTCCTCAAGGTTTTTTGGACCTCTCGCTACGGCCGGACTCAACTCGACCACATATTCGACGCCGTGAAGGAGACGTATAAAACCAGCGAGGAGGCCGTCAATTTGGCGATGGACCTCTACGAGGCGTCTGAGCACTACGTTGCGATTGAATCCGCCGAAGACCCTCTTTGGGCGCAGTACCCAGAAAAAGTGAAAGAGATCATACCAAGCCTGCACTTGGTTGGGTCGAAGCAGGTTAGGCCCGTGATCATGGCTGCCATCAAGAAGTTCTCAAAGGACGAGTTTCTTAGGCTGTTGCGGCTTCTGGAAGTCGTGATTGTCCGATGGCAGATGATCGGTGGCGAGCGCACGGGCGCTATTGAGATTCAATGTGCGAAACTAGCTGAAGCCGTTTGGAAAGGTGAGGTTGCGAGCGCCAAGGATGCCTTGGGTGTGATAGGCGCGCTTTATCTCGACGACAAACGTTTCCGCAGCAAGTTCCGTGAAAAGGAAGGCCTCTCAAACGCAAAGGCCGTGTACTTGCTGTCCAAGATTGAAGAGCACGAACGCGGCGCCAAAAAGGGAGCGACTGGCAAGGAACTGGCCCCTCACAAACGGCTCACGCTTGAGCACATCTTACCCAGAAATCCAGGAGACGATTGGAAGACGGTGATCGATGCGGATCACAAGGTCGTAGATGACTGCGCGCTGCGGCTCGGCAACATGTGCTTACTCACTGAAGCCCACAATAAGGAGGTGGCCAGAGGCCCCTACAGCAAGAAGAAGCCCGTTTACGATGGCAGCGAGTTACTAACTACAAACCAAGCCGGCACCTATGCCGTTTGGGATAGAAAGGCGATTGAGAACCGCCAGGACTGGCTAGCATCTCGCGCGGTTACTGTTTGGCGCTTCGAATGAAGTAGGCCCCTACCTATGCCCCTGGGTTTGCAATCGAGCACATTCCCCTTCGCGGGAGAGGGGGGCCGACTTCATGTCCCCTCTCCCGGCGCGGAGCGACGGGGGAGGGTTAGGGTGGGGGCGAGCGCAGCGAGGTCGTTCGACTCCTCGCCGCCGTGCTATAGCCACGCCATGTTGGCCCTCGGCATCGAGACCAGTTGCGACGAGACCGCCGCCGCGGTCGTCGACGGCGATCGGCGCATCCTCGCGAGCGTCGTCGCCTCGCAGCTCGAGCATCACCGGCCGTTCGGCGGCGTGGTGCCGGAGGTGGCGGCGCGCGCGCATCTGGAATTGCTGCAGGGCTTGGTGCGCCAGGCGCTCGAGGAGGCGAAGCTCGGCTTCGCCGACCTCGACCTGATCGCCGCGACCACCGGGCCCGGCCTGATCGGCGGGGTCATCGTGGGCTCGACCCTGGGCAAGGCGCTGGCGCTCGCCCGCGGCCTTCCCTTCCTCGCGGTCAATCACCTCGAAGGCCATGCGCTGAGCCCCAGGCTTTCCGACGACGTGCCGTTCCCTTACCTGCTGCTGCTGGTCTCGGGCGGGCATTGCCAGCTGCTCGCGGTCGAGGGCGTCGGGCGCTACCGGCGCTACGGCACCACGATCGACGATGCCGCGGGCGAGGCCTTCGACAAGGCGGCGAAGAAGCTGGGCCTCGGGTTCCCCGGCGGCCCCGCGATCGAGCGCGCGGCGAAGTCGGGCGATCCGAAGCGCCATCCGCTGCCGCGACCGATGATCGGCCGGCCGGGATCGGATTTCTCCTTCTCGGGATTGAAGACCGCGGTGGCGCAGGCCGCCGACGCGCTCGGCCGCGCTCCCACCCCGCAGGAACAAGCCGATCTTGCCGCGAGCTTTCAGGAGTCGGTCGCGGCCTCGCTCGCCGACCGCACCAGGAATGCCTTGCGGCGCTTCGCCGACGAGTTCGGCCCCGGCCACACGCTCGTGGTCGCGGGCGGCGTCGCCGCCAACACGCGCCTTCGCCAGGTGCTCGGCGATCTCGCGGCGCGCGCGGGCGTGCGCTTCGTCGCGCCGCCGCTGTCGCTCTGCACCGACAACGCGGCGATGATCGCCTGGGCCGGCATCGAGCGACGGCGCCTCGGCCTCGAGGACGGGCTCGACGTGGCGCCGCGCCCGCGCTGGCCCCTCGATGCGGATGCGCCGCCGGCGCCTTATGCGGGAGCGAAGGCATGAAGATCGCGGTGATCGGCGCCGGCGCCTGGGGCACGGCGCTCGCCCAGGTGGCCGCCCGCGCCGGCGAGGTGACGCTGTGGGCGCGCGAGCCGGAGGTCGCCGCCGAGATCGCGGTCGGGCGCGAGAACGCCGCCTTCCTTCCCGGCATCGCCTTGGATGCGAAGATCCGCGCCACCAGCGATCTCTCCGCCGCCGCATCATCCGAAGCCGTCCTGTTGGTGGTCCCGGCGCAGTTCCTGCGCGCGGTCGCGCTCGACATGGCGAAGTTCCTGCCGCCGACCGTTCCCGTCGTGCTCTGCGCCAAGGGCATCGAGGCGGCATCCGGCGCGCTGATGACCGAAGTCGCGGCCGAGGCATTGCCCGGTCACCCGATCGCCGTGCTTTCCGGCCCCAGCTTCGCGCACGAGGTCGCCAAGGGGCTCCCGGCGGCGCTGGTGGTCGCGAGCGCGACCGACGGTCTCGCGGAGACGATGGCGACGCGGCTCGCGCGCCCGACCTTCCGCCTCTACGTCTCCGACGATCCGGTCGGCGCCGAGATCGGCGGCGCGGTGAAGAACGTGCTGGCGATCGCCGCCGGCATCGTCGAAGGCGCCGGCCTCGGCGACAACGCGCGCGCGGCGATGATCACCCGCGGCCTGGCCGAGATGATCCGCCTCGGCAACGCGCTCGGCGCCAGGCCTGAGACGCTGACCGGCCTCGCCGGCCTCGGCGACCTGGTGCTGACCTGCACCGGCGCCTCCTCGCGAAACCACCGCCTCGGCGTCGCGCTCGGCAAGGGCCAGACCGTCGCCGAGGCGACGTCCGGCAGCCGCGCCGTGGTCGAGGGCGTCGCCAGCGCGCATCCGGTGCGCGCCCGCGCCGGGCGGCTCGGCGTTGAGATGCCGCTGATCGAGGCGGTCGACGACGTGGTGAATGCCGGCCTCTCGGTCAAAGAAGCAGTGCAGCGCCTGCTCGGCCGTCCGCCGAAGGCCGAGGGCTGGAGCTGAGGCCCGACCGGAGTATTGGACGCGCGAGGCGCGTGCTTCGACAGGCTCAGCATGAGGTCATTCTTGATGCCACCAAGATTCTTTCTCATGCTGAGCCTGTCGAAGCACGCACACCGGATATGCAGCGCATCGTGAACCAAAGATGACGCCCCGCGACATGGCGCTCGCGGCGCTGACCTCGGTGCTGTGGGGCCTCGCCTTCGTCGCGACCAAGCTCGGGCTCGAGAGCTTCACGGCGCCGCAGCTCACCTTCCTTCGCTTCACGCTCGCCTGCCTGCCGGTCCTGTTCCTGCCCCGTCCGCGCATCCCGTGGCCGACGCTGGTCCTGATCGGCCTCACGCTGTTCACCGGCCAGTTCCTGCTTCTGTTCTTCGCCTTCGAGCACGGCATGCCGCCGGGCCTCGCCTCGGTGACGCAGCAGCTTCACGCGTTCTTCACCGTGATCCTGGCGGCGGTCTTCCTCGCCGACCGACCGACGCCGCGCCAGATCGCCGGCATGGCCGTCGCGTTCGCCGGCCTCGCCCTGATCGGCGCCGGCGTCGGCGGCGACCTCAGCGCATTGGGTCTCGGGCTCGCGGTCTCGGCCGCGGTCAGCTGGGCGATCGGCAACGTGCTGGTGAAGAGCGTCGGGCGGACGGCGATGCCGCCGCTGATGGCCTGGGCGGCGCTGGTGCCGCCGCTGCCGTCGCTGCTGATCTCCGCTCTCGACGGCGATCCGTCGCTGCCGGCGGCGCTGGAAGCCGCGTCCTGGCGCGGCCTCGGCGGCGCGCTCTACCTGGGTCTGGTCGCGACCGTGATCGCCTATTCGATCTGGGGGCGCCTGCTGGCAAAATATCCGAGCGCCTCGGTCGTGCCCTTCGCGCTGCTGTCGCCCTGCGTCGGCATCGCCTCGTCCATGCTGGTCTTCGACGAGACCTTCACCGCGTTCCGTGCCGGCGGCATGGCCCTGATCCTCGCCGGTATCGCGATCGTCGTTTTACCTTTGAAGGGACCGGCCTTCCTGGGCGATGCTGGCCGCTGATCAACCCGGAGCGACCATGCTTTACTACGTGCACCGCCTGGACAAGAAGAACCACGTCGACCTGCGTCTGAAGACGCGGCCGACGCACCTCGAATATCTCAAGTCGCAGGCGGACAAGCTGTTCGCCGCCGGCCCGGTGCTGTCGCCTGACGGCAAGGTGCCGATCGGCAGCCTGCTGCTGGTCGAGGCCAAGGACGAGGCCGAGGTGAAGGAGATCCTCGCGGGCGATCCCTACGACAAGGTCGGCCTGTTCGAGACCATGACGATCATGCCGTGGCGCAAGGTGTTCTCGAAGCCCGACGTCGGCGGCCCTCCGGGTTGATCCGTTAGGAGCCGACGATGAAGCACTGGCTGATGAAGTCGGAGCCCGACGTCTTCTCGTGGGACAACCTCGTCGAGAAGAAGAAGAGCATGTGGGACGGCGTGCGCAACCACATGGCCGCCGGCCACATGAAGGAGATGAAAAAGGGCGACCTCGTCTTCTTCTATCACTCCAACATCGGCAAGGAGATCGTCGGCATCATGCGGGTCGAGAAGGAACACTATCCCGACCCGACCGACGAGACCGGCAAGTTCGTCGTCGTCGACGTGGTGCCGGTGAAGCCGTTCAAGAAGCCGGTGACCCTGGCCGAGATCAAGGCGGACAAGAAATTCGCCGACATGCGCCTGGTCACCCACTCGCGCCTTTCGGTGAGCCCGGTTTCCGACGCGCATTGGGCCGCCCTCTGCAGGATGGGTGGCGTCGCCTCTTGAACCGGCTCTGCCGCGCGGACGATCTCGAGGAGGGTGACGCACGCGGATTCAGGTTCGGCGAGGCGCCGCGGCAGACGCGGCTCCTCGTCGTCCGCTGGGACGGTGCGCTCAAGGGCTATCTCAACGTCTGCCCGCATGTCGGCACCGCGCTCGACTGGGTGCCCGACAAGTTCTTCCATCCCGACGATCGCCACCTGATCTGCGCCACGCACGGCGCGCTGTTCCTGCCCGAGAACGGCCTCTGCGTCGCCGGCCCCTGCGAGGGCGAGTCGCTGCAGGCGATCCAAGTCACGGTCGAGGACGGCTGGATCGTCTATCGCGGCTGACGAAGAGCCCCCACCCCGTCCCTCCCCCGCGTACGACGCGAGAGAGGGGGCACGAGATCGAATCCCTTCCCTCGGCGGCGCGTAGCCGACGGGGGAAGGTTAGGATGGGGGCCCTTCTAGAGCTCGATACCTACTTCGGCTGAACCGCATCCATCATCGCCGCGACCGCCTTCGCGTCCGCGTCGTCGAGCGCCGCCAGCGCGTCGCGGGTGCGGGCGAAGTCGGGGCCGCCGATCTTGTTCTGGCTGAGCTTGAGCTTGGCCTCGATGCGTTCGACCGGCAGCGCGAAGCCGACGATGCCCTTCCGCAATCCCTGGAAGAACGCCGGCTCCAGCTTGTCGATCTTCCACGGCGTCTTCGGCGCGAGCCTCGCCTCGTGCACGGCCGTCAAGCGGACCAGGACATCGATCAGCCCGTCGTCGTCGAGCGTCACCGGCCGGCCGTGGATGTGGACGACCGCGTAGTTCCAGGTCGGCACCGAGGCCGCCGGCTTCTCGTACCAGTCGGGCGAGACATAGGCGTTCGGGCCTTCGAACACGGCGGTCGCCTGCGCGCTGCCGTCCATCAGCTTCCAGATCGGGTTGGCGCGGGCGGCGTGCGCCAGGAGGCGGTTGCCGTCGCGATCCAGCACGAAGGGGAAGTGCGAGATCTCGGGCCTGCCGTCGGCGCCCTGCATGATCAGGGCACCGAAGCCGTTCCGCTCGATCAGGTCGAGACCGGCCGCCTCGTCGGCGGCGAAGTGGCGGGGCGTGTACATGCCTTCGGGTCTAGCCGCCGCTGCCGCTCAAGACAAGGCGCGTTGGCGCCGGATGGTCCTGCACAGGCACGGCCGAGCCGTGGCACAATGCCTCGGTGCGGGAGCGGAAGGAAAGTCGAGCATGAGGACGGGCCGGCGCGCGCGGACCGTTGCGGCCACCATTGTCTCGGTGCTGGGCTTGACCAGCATCGCATCGGCGATTTTCGGCATCTTCCTGGTAACGGACCGACCCTGGTTCGTGGCGGCGGCGAATGGCGTCGGGGGCGGCCTGGTGATCGCGGCGCCGATCGTCGTCTGGCTCGTGTTCGGCCTCGATGCGGGGATCGGGCACCGGCTCAAGCGCCTGCCGCTTCTCCTCTACGTCGCGGTCAACAGCCTGGTGATGGGCGGGATGCTGCTGATCGGCCACCTCGGGGCCTATCACCTGCTCTGGACCGGCAGGACCAGCTTCCTCGATGACCCTTACCTGCCGGCCTCCCTGATGTTCTCGGTCGCGCTCGTGGTGACCGTCAGCATCGCCATGGAGCTGAGGCGGCTGATCGGGCCGGGGGTTTTCGGCGCGGTCCTGCTCGGCCGCTACCGCTATCCGCGCACCGAGCGTCGGCTCTTCCTGATGCTCGACATCGCCGGCTCGACGGCGCTCGCCGAAAGGCTGGGACCGGAGAATTTCTTCGCATTCCTCGATCGCTGGATCCACCTTCTCACCGAGCCGTTGCTGGCCTCGGGCGGACGCATCTATCGCTACGTCGGCGACGAGGTGATCCTGACCTGGAAATGGGAAGGCGACGCGGCCGAACGCGCGCTCGCCTTCGCGTTGGATGCAAGCCGCGCGGTCGCTTCAGGCGCCGACTGGCGACATGACTTCGGCGAGAGCCCGCGCATGCGGATCGTGCTTCATGGCGGCCCGGTGATGGCGGGGGAGATCGGCGACCTCAAGCGCGAGATCGCCTTTCTCGGCGACACGCTGAACACGGCGTCGCGCATCGCCGGGGAAGCTCGCCAGCACGAAGCACTGGTGCTGGCGTCGTCCGAGGCGGTCGACGGGGTGTCGCTGCCGCCGGGCCTCGTTCGTCACGACCTCGGTCCCGTTGCGCTGCGCGGCAAGGCCGAGCCGGTGGCGCTGGTGCGATTGACGAGAGACCGGCCGACCGCCTAAAGCCTGACGCACGAGAGAACCAGGAGACGCCGATGAGACTGCTTTCGATCGCCGCCGCGCTGGCGCTTCTGGCGACGCCGGCTGCCGCCGAGAAGACCTCGCTCTCGGTGCTGAAGCTGGCCTCGTCCGGCCCGGTGTTCCTGGCGCAGGACCTCGGCCATTTCGCCGCCGAGGGTCTCGAGGTCGAGTTCAAGTTCTTCACCGCCGCCCAGCCGGTCGCGGTCGCCGTGGTCTCGGGCGATGCCGAGTTCGGCGTCACCGGCCTGACCGCGGGCTTCTACAACCTCGCCGGCAAGGGCGCGCTCAAGATCATCGCCGGCCAGTCGCGCGAGGAGCCGAACTACAAGCTCTCGGCCTACATGGTCTCGAACCAGGCCTTCGCCTCCGGCGTCAAGACGCCGGCCGATTTCGGCGGCCGTTCCTTCGCGATGACCCAGGTGGGATCGACCTTCCACTACATGATCGGCCTGCTCGCCGAGAAGAAGGGCTTCGATCTCTCGAAGAACCGCCTGCTGGCGCTGCAGAGCATCCCCAACATGGTCTCGGCGCTGCAGGGCGGCCAGGCCGATACCGCGATCCTGCCGTCCACCGTCGCCGTGCCAATGGCCGATCGCGGCGATGCGAAGATCGTCGGCTGGGCCGGCGACGAGACGCCATGGCAGCTGGGTGCGCTCTTCACCTCGCCGAAGATGATCGACACCAGGAAGACGACGGTCGAGCGCTTCATCCGCGCCTACAAAAAGGGCGTCGCCGCCTACGACGTCGCCTTCCAGAAGAAGAGCGACCCGGCCGCGACCGACAAGGCGCTCGACATCCTCGCCAAGTATACCGAGCAGCAGAAGGGTGCCATCGCCGCCGGCCTTCCCTACATCGAGCCCGAGGCGCGCTTCAGCGCCAGGGACATCGCCAAGCAGGTCGCCTACTGGCAGGCCCAGGGCCAGGCCGACAAGACGGTCGAGGCGAAGGACATCGTCGTCACCACGTTCGTGCCGTCGCTCGATTGAGTTCTGTGATGACCCCCCACCCCATCCCTCCCCCACAGAGGGGGGAGGGGGTAAGAGGCGCCTCGTGCCCCTTCCCCCCGCGGAGCGTGGGGGAAGGTCGGGATGGGGGGCGAGACTCTTGCGCCTGATCGCCGAGGGCATCGGCCACCGCTACGGCACGCTCGACGTGCTCGACGGCGTCTCGCTGACCGTCGAGGAAGGCGAGATCGTCGCGGTGATCGGGCCGTCGGGATGCGGCAAGTCGACCCTGCTCGGCATCCTCGGCGGATTGCTTCAGCCGACTTCGGGCCGCGTGCTGACCGAAGGGGCCGCCCCCGCCGGATGCCTCAACCCGTTCACCTACGTGTTCCAGGACTTCGCGCTGCTGCCCTGGCGCAGCGTCGCCGGCAACGTCGCCTTCGCGCTCGAGCATCATCCGATGACGAAGGCCGAGCGCGAGCGCCGCATCGCCGAGGTGCTGGCGACGACGGGGCTCGCCGATTTCGCCGACGCCTTGCCGAAGCAGCTTTCCGGCGGCATGCGCCAGCGGGTCGGCATCGCACGCGCGCTCGCGGTCACGCCCGCGGTGCTGCTGCTGGACGAGCCGCTGTCGGCGCTCGACGCGCAGACAAGGGAGCTGCTGATCGAGGAGTTCCTCGCGCTCTGGCTGAAGCACCGCACCACCGCGGTCTACGTCACCCACAATCTCGACGAGGCGCTGCGCCTTGCCGACCGGATCTGCGTGCTGTCGCGCCGCCCCGGCCGCATCCGCGAGATCGTCACGGTCGACGTGCCCAGATCCGAGCGCGACACCGCGCGCCTCGCGCCCTTGCGCACCCGCCTCTGGCACCTGATCCAGGCCGAGGCCCGCGCCGCCGACCGCGAGCGGCAGCCGGAGCCCGTCGGTGGCTGATCAGCTGCGCTTCCGCGGCGGCGGCTTCGCGATCCAGCCGAAGCGGCACGCCGGCTGGATCGCGGGCGTCACGGTGATCGCCCTCTGGCAGCTCGCTTCCAGCGCCGGCTGGGTCTCGCCGATCTTCCTTCCCAGCCCCGCCGGCATCGCCCAGGCGCTGATCGATCTCGCGCTGTCCGGACAGCTCTGGCGTCACGTCGCCGCGTCGCTGAAGCGCATCCTGCTGGGATTCGCGCTCGGGGGCTCGGCCGGCCTCGCCTTCGGTCTCGCGCTCGGCCTTCTCTCCCACGCGCGTGCCGCGGGGCTGCCGCTCATCTCGGCGCTGTTCCCGATCCCGAAGATCGCGCTCCTGCCGCTCTTCATCCTCTGGTTCGGCATCGGCGAGCCGTCGAAGGTCGCGACGATCGCGCTCGGCGTCTTCTTCCCGATGGCGATCGCCACCTACTCCGGCGTCGATCAGGTGCCGCGCACCCTGATCCGCATGGCGCAGAGCTTCGAGGTGCCGACCATCGCGATCGTGCGGAAGGTCATCCTGCCCGGCGCGCTTCCCGGCATCCTCGCGGGCGTCCGCATCTCGGCCTCGATCGGGCTGGTTCTGGTGGTCGCCGCCGAGATGATCGGCGCCGAGTTCGGCATCGGCGCCTTCATCCTGACCGCCGGCAACCTGATGCGGACCGAGGACCTGCTGGCCGGCGTGTGTCTCCTGTCACTGCTGGGGATCGCGGTCGGGCTCATCGTGTCCCAGGCCGAGCGCCGGCTGCTCGGCTGGCGGGTGTAACGGAATAGATACGCCCGGTCCCGCGTTGGTCTCATCACAGGCCGGCGAGGGCCCTACCGCCCGAGACCCCTGGCGCCTAATCTAAAGGCGCGCCCTTTTCGTATAGAGACCATGATGGCGGACGACGCGCCGGGAACGACCGGCCAGATCAGGCAGAAGCTGGTGGAGACCAAGGAGAAGTGGGCCCGCGAAGGCCGGCTCCTCACTGGGGGCACCGAGATGCGGCAGCGCCGGCGGCTCCCACCCGGCCAGCGCGAGGTCAAGAACTGGCCCGTCCTCGACCTCGGCACGCATCCCAACGTGCCGGCCAGGGAATGGGAGATGAAGGTCGGCGGCCTGGTCGAGCGCCCGGTCACGTGGCGCTGGGACGACCTGATGAAGCAACCGCAATTCTCTCACGTCTCCGACATCCACTGCGTCACCGCCTGGTCGCGCTACGACAATCGCTGGGACGGCGTCTCGGGGCGCCAGCTGCTCTCGGTCGTCGATCCCAAGCCGCAGGCGAAGTTCATCGTCTTCAAGAGCTACGACGGCTACTCGACCAACGTGCCGATCGAGTACTTCGCCGACGAGGACGTGCTGCTGGCGACCCACTGGGAAGGCCAGCCGCTCAGCCGCGACCATGGCGGGCCGGTGCGTGTCGTGATCCCCAAGCTCTACTTCTGGAAGTCTGCGAAGTGGGTCAGGCACATCTGGTTCACCGACAAGGACGCGCCCGGCTTCTGGGAAGTGCGCGGCTATCACAATCTCGGCGATCCGTGGAAGGAGCAGCGTTATGGTTGAGAGCTTCGAGAATGCGTGGCGCTTCGCCTCCATGCTGATCGCCGCGGTCGGCATGACCGTCTCGCCGCCGGCGCCGGCCGGATCGAACGGCGGCTTCGGCTTCGAGTTCAAGTCGATCGAGGGCGAGGACCTCAAGCTCGCGAGCTTCGCCGGCAAGCCGCTGCTCGTCGTCAACACCGCGTCCCAATGCGGCTACACCCCGCAATACGAGGATCTGGTGAAGCTCTGGCAGAGCTATCGCGACAAGGGCCTCGTCGTGCTCGGCGTGCCCTCGAACGATTTCGGCGGCCAGGAGCCCGGCAGCGAGGCCGAGATCAAGGGTTTCTGCGAAGTCACCTACGGCGTCGACTTCCCGATGACCGAGAAGCAGACGGTGATCGGCGGCAACGCGCATCCCTTCTACAAGTGGATCGCGGCCGAGCTCGGCGAAGGAGCCGTGCCGCGCTGGAACTTCTACAAGTACCTGATCGGGCCCGACGGCAAGCTCGCCGGCGCCTGGCCGTCGACGGTCAATCCCACCTCGGCCACGATCACCAAGGAAATCGACAAGCTGCTGATCCGATGAGGTGCCTCATGTTTCGTTCGCTCGTTCTCGCTCTCGCCGTCGCCCTGCCGCTGTCCGCGCATGCGCCCGCTTCAAACGCAATGGGCACAGGCCCGGCGCCGTCCTCGCTCGCCAATCCTGATTACGCGCAGGCCGAGAAGCTGATCAAGGAGTGGAAATACGCCGACGCGATCCCGCTCCTGCAGAAGGTGATCAAGGACGAGCCCAAGAACGCGGATGCCTACAACCAGCTGGGCTACGCGTACCGGAAGATGAACAAGCTTCCCGACGCGCGCACGCACTACACCAAGGCGCTCGAGCTCGAGCCCGAGCACAAGGGCGCGCTCGAATACCAGGGCGAGATGTACCTGATGCTCGACGACGTGAAGTCGGCCGAGACCAACCTCGCCAAGCTCGACAAGCTCTGCACCTTCGGCTGCAGCGAGTACACCGACCTCAAGAAGGCGGTCGAGGAATACAAGAAGCGCAAGGGCATCAGCTCGTAGCTGCCCCGCGCTTCACCCGATCAGCGGCAGCACGACCTCGCGCCAGCGCGCGAGCTTCAGCTCGAACGGCATGCCGGCATGGGCCGGGCTGGTCGAGGGCAGGATGGTTCGCGGCAGCACACTGTGCGCATCCGAGAGCTTCGGCACCGCGAGCCGCTCGAACAGCTTCGCCGACGTATTGCCGTTGAAGCAGATGCCGCGGATCTCGGGGTGCCGTTTCAGGAACGCCTCGAACCGGTTCGGCGCCACGCTGGAGACGACGATCGCCGAGTCGAGGCTTCCCGGCCGCTCCGCGGCCTCGCAGGTGTCCCAGAGCGCGATGCGCCTCGCGCGCAACCGCTCGAGCCTTTCCTCATAAGGGACGTCCCGTCCCGCATCGGCGATCGCGGCCATGATCCGCCAGAAGGCGTTCTGCGGCTGGGCGTAGTACTGGCGCATCGCCAGCGACATCGCGCCGGGCAAGGATCCGAGGATCAGCACCCGCGCATCGGGAGCGGAGACCGGCGGGAAGCTTCTGGATCTCATCGGTGGCGAAGGCGGAGCGGCGGGTTCATGCTGGCTCAACATCCGAGACGTCACGAGGGGTCCCGATGGTGCTCTGGAGTCTTACCGCGCTCGACCTGGCGGCGCTCGCCCTATTTCTCGCCTGCTGGCTGGGATACGCGCCGGTGGTGGGCTGGAGCAGCCGGCGCCACCAGGTCGTCGCCAGCGCCCGCGGCGACCACCGCCGCGCCTGGATGTTCGAGCTGCTGGGGCGCGAGGTGAAGATCGCGGACGCGACCATCATCGGCCAGATCATGAGCACCGCCTCGTTCTTCGCCTCCACGACGGTGATCCTGATCGGCGCGCTGATCGGCGTCGTCGCCACCATCGGCCACGCCGCGCCGCCGTCGCCCACCGCCTGGCTCGCGATCGACGAGCCTTCGGCGATCGAGGTCAAGCTCGTGCTGGTCATGGTCGTCGCGGCCTACGCGTTCCAGAGCTTCACCTGGGCGATCCGGCAGGCGAACTTCGCCGCCATCGCCATGGGCGCCGCCCCGCCCGCCGAGGAGCTCGACGACGATCGCCGCCGCCGGCTCGCCGACCACATGGCCGAGATCATCACCGCCGTCGGCGATTCCTACGACAGCGGCATCCGTTCCTACTATTTCGCGCTCGCCGCGGTCACCTGGGTGGTCAGCCCCATCCTGATGATCCTGGCCACCATCGGCGTGGTCGCGGTGATGCTGCACCGCCTGACCCATTCGCGGACGGCGGTCGCTCTCGACGACATCGCCCGGGTGCGCGCGGGATAGGTGCCGGCAGGACAAGTCTGGGCGGGGTGAAACGGGAGCGTCGGCGGCCATTGACAGCCACCCTTTACCGGCGGCATAAGTCGCCTCCCACTGCCCAGGTGGCGGAATTGGTAGACGCGCAGGTTTCAGGTACCTGTGGCCGCAAGGCTTTGGAAGTTCGAGTCTTCTCCTGGGCACCATCGATCCGATGAGCATCACTCTTCATAGAGGCGACCTGCCGGACGGCCTCCACCTGGGGCCGGTGGTCGCGATCGACTCCGAGACGATGGGGCTCAACCCCGGCCGCGACCGGCTCTGCCTGGTCCAGCTCTCGTCCGGCGACGGCACCGCGCATATGGTCCAGATCCAGCAGGGTCAGACCAGCGCGCCGAACCTCGGCCGCATGCTGACCGACCCGGCCACGACCAAGCTGTTCCATTTCGCGCGCTTCGACATCGCGATGTTCAAGCGCTACCTGGGCGTCATCACCCAGCCGCTCTACTGCACGAAGATCGCGTCCAAGCTGACGCGCACCTACACCGACAGGCATGGGCTCAAGGACCTCTGCAAGGACCTGCTCAACGTCGAGCTCTCCAAGCAGCAGCAGTCCTCGGACTGGGGGGCGGCCAACCTCACGGAGGAGCAGCTCAAATACGCGGCCTCCGACGTGCTGCATCTCCATAAGCTCAAGGAGAAGCTCGACACCGTGCTGGTCCGCGAGGGTCGCATGGAGATCGCGCAAGCCTGCTTCCGCTTCCTTCCCGTGCGCGCCGAGCTCGACCTGCTGGGCTGGGGCGACGAGGACGACATCTTCTCGCACTGAGCGTTGCGCCGATTTCGGGCGTCGGTGGCCGAACACTCCCGGCCGCCCTAGGATATCGGGACAGGACGCATCCTCCCGGCTGCCCGAATGACCGACCGGCTCACGCCTTTCCGCCCGCTCGCCCCGCCCCGCAACCTGACCGAGGAGGTCGTCGGCCGGCTTGCCGCCGAGATCACCGGCGGCGGGCTGCTGCCCGGCGCGCGGCTTCCGACCGAGCAGGCGATGATGTCGGCGATGGGCGTCAGCCGCACCGTGGTGCGCGAGGCGGTCGCCGCCCTCCGTGCCGAGGGCCTGGTGGTGACGCGGCAGGGTGTCGGCGCCTTCGTCGCGACCGACGCGAAGCGCCGGCCGTTCCGGCTCGATCCGGACGGCATCGAGTCGCTGGGCGAGGCGATCAAGGTGATGGAGCTCCGCCGCGCGGTCGAGATCGAGGCGGCAGGGCTGGCCGCCGAGCGCGGCACCCAGGGCCAGATCGAGCACATCGGAAAGGCACTGACGGCGATGGACCGGGCGATCTCGCGCGGCGAGACCGCGATCGACGAGGACCGCGCCTTCCACCGCGCCGTCGCGGAAGCCACCGGCAACCCGCAATTCGCACGCTTCCTCGAGTTCCTCGGCCACTTCGTGATCCCGCGCCGGGCCGTCGCCGACGCGCCCTGGCGGAAGGACGGCGTGGCCCGCCCCTTCCTCGATCTCTTCCAGAAGGAGCATCGGGCGATCTTCGAGGCGATCGGCGACCGCTCGGCCGAGGGTGCGCGCGCCGCGATGCGCCGGCACCTGACCAACAGCCTGAAGCGGTACCGGAAGCTCGCGGAGGGGGCGAAACCCGCCTAGCGGAGGCCTTGCCTCCCCCGGCTTGGACCGGGGGAGGGATCCGACAGGTCCGCTTTCTACGTGACCCCGTCCCCCAAGGCCGTAGGGACGGAGGTGGCCCGCCAGGTGTTGGAGCGACACAAGGCGGCCTCGGACAGGCCTCCGGCTAGAACGAAGGCTGGCGAAAGCCCCGAATCAGGGGCATACTGGAGATTAGAGCAAGAAGCGTGCCGAGCCTGCCGGACAGGCCGCGCAACATTCTTGCGAGGACACCGAAAAGACCTTAGGAAGCCCTGGTGCGGCCGAACCCCAAACCATCCAGGATCGCCGAAGCCGAGCCCGGCCGCCGGGTTCTCGCGCTCGAGGCCGAGGCGCTCCGGAGCCTGGCGGAATGCCTGGCCGAGGAGCAGGGCGCCGCCGCCTTCGCCCGCGCGATCGAGCTGATGGGAGCCGCGACCGGCCGGGTCATCGTTTCGGGCATGGGCAAGTCCGGCCATGTCGCCCGCAAGATCGCGGCGACCATGGCATCCACCGGAACCCCGGCGCAGTTCGTCCACCCGGCCGAAGCCAGCCACGGCGACCTCGGCATGATCGCCCGCTCGGACGCGGTGCTGGCCCTTTCCAATTCGGGCGAGACGCCGGAGCTCGGCGACCTCATCGCCTATACGCGGCGCTTCGACATTCCGCTGATCGCCATGGTCGGCAAGGCGCCGTCGGCGCTGGCCGAGTCGGCCGACGTCGCCCTGGTGCTGCCGCGCGTGCCGGAGGCCTGCCCGCTCGGGCTCGCGCCGACCACCTCGACCACCTTGATGATGGCTTTGGGCGATGCGCTCGCGGTGGCGCTGCTCGAACGCCGCGGCTTCTCGGCCGACGACTATCGCCAGCTGCATCCGGGCGGCAAGCTCGGCGCGCGCCTGCTCAAGGTCGAGGACCTGATGCACAAGGGTCCGGAGATGCCGCTGATCGGCACCGACGCCCGCATGTCGGATGCGGTGCTGGTGATGACCGAGAAGCGCTTCGGCTGCGTCGGCGTGGTCGAGCCGGCGAGCGCCAACGGCAAGCTGATCGGGCTGGTCACCGACGGCGACCTTCGCCGCCACATGGCGCCCGACCTGCTCGAGCAGAAGGTGCACGCGGTGATGACGCGCGGGCCGTGGACGATCGCGCCGCGCCTCCTCGCCGCCGAGGTGCTGAAGGAGATGAACGACCGCAAGCTCTACCGCGCCTTCGTGGTCGAGGACGGGCGCCCGGTCGGCATCGTCCACATCCTCGACCTCCTGCGCGCCGGGGTCGCGTGAGCGCCGCGATGGCCGCACAGCCGAAAGCCCAGCCCGCGCAGAAGCCGTCGCGGCCGCCGCTCGCCTCGGTGGCGCCGAGGGTCGGCCCGATCGATCTCGGCCGGCGGATGTCGTCGCGCACCGTCACCGTGCTCAAGGTCACGCTGCCCCTGATCGCGCTCGTTCTCCTGGTGCTCGTGCTGGCCTGGCCGCAGCTCAACCCCGATCCGCGCGAGTTTCGCCTGAACCAGACCAACCTCGGAACCGACATCGCGACCGACGCGTCGCGCATGCTGAAGCCGCGCTACGTCGGCACCGACGACGACAACCAACCCTTCTCCGTGATCGCCGACACCGCGACGCATGCCGGGTCGGCCGACCGCATCCTGCTCGCCAGCCCCAAGGCCGACGTGACGATGAAGGACGGAAGCTGGGTCGCGGTGAACGCCAAGGAAGGGCTCTACGACCGCATCGCCCAGACCCTGGGCCTGCGCGGCGACGTCCAGGTCTTCCACGACGCGGGCTACGAGTTCAGGACCGAGTCGGCCGACATCGACATGCACGCCAGCGTCGCCAGCGGCGACAAGCCGGTCGAGGGGCAGGGGCCCTTCGGGCACATCCAGGCGCAGGGTTTCCAGATTCTCGACAAGGGCAGCCGCATCGTCTTCACCGGCAAGGCACGCCTCGAGCTTCGCCCGCAACCGGCCAAGGCGGGCGCCAAGGCCGACGCGAAGCCCGCGGCCAAATCCGGCGCCAAGCCATGAAGATGGTCCTCGCCGCCCTCCTCATCGCCGGCGCGATCGTCTCGCCGGCGACAGCGCAGCTCGCCCTCTCCGGCGGCAGTTCCAACCAGCCGATGCAGGTCGACTCCGACAACGGCATCGAGTGGTCGCGCGACCAGAACGTCTATATCGCCCGCGGCAATGCCAAGGTCACGCGCGGCGGCGTCACCGTCCACGGCGACACGCTGACCGCGCGCTACCGGGCGAAGAGCGACGGCGGCAGCGAGATCTATCAGCTCGAGGCGTTGGGCAACGTCCGCATCGTCTCGCCCAACGAGACCATCGTCGCCGATCGCGCGATCTACGACGCCGACCAGGCCGTCCTGGTGATGACCGGCAAGAACCTGAAGCTCACGACCAAGCAGGACGTGATCACCGCCCGCGACAGCCTGGAATACTGGGAGAAGCGCCAGCTCGCCGTCGCCCGCGGGAATGCGGAAGCGACGCGCGACAAGAAGAAGGTCCGGGCCGACGTGCTCTCCGCCCAGCTCGTCGAGGGCGCCAACAAGGAGCTCAAGCTCCGGCGCGTCGACGCCTTCGGCAGCGTCGACGTCCGCACCGACCAGGAAGTCGCGAAGGGCGATAAGGGCGTCTACAACGTCGACCAGGGAACCGCGACCCTGATCGGCGACGTGAAGATCACGCGCGGGCAGAACCAGCTCAACGGCGAGGTCGCCGAAGTGAACCTGAATACCGGCGTCTCGCGCCTGCTTCCCGGACCGCAGGGCTCCGCCCGCGTCCGCGCGCTGGTGGTTCCCAACCAGCCGCAACAGGCTCCACAACAGAAGCCCGGCGGATGAGCGACAGGCCCTCCCCTCCCGCCGGGGCGCGTCCCGGTCCCAAGCTGGTCTCCGCGAATGCGGGGCTCGTCGCGCGCAACCTCGGCAAGCGCTTCAAGAAGCGCCCGGTGGTGCGCGACGTCTCGGTCTCGGTGCAGCGCGGCGAGGTGGTGGGGCTGCTCGGCCCCAACGGCGCCGGCAAGACGACCTGCTTCTACATCATCACCGGGCTGATCGCGCCGGACTACGGCCTCATCCAGCTCGACGGCCAGGACATCACCGACCTGCCGATGTATCGGCGCGCGCGCCTCGGCATCTCGTACCTGCCGCAGGAAGCCTCGATCTTCCGCGGCATGACCGTCGAGGCGAACGTCCGCGCCGTGCTCGAGGTGGTCGAGCCCGAGCTCGACCGCCGCCAGGCGATGCTCGACGACCTGCTCGCCGAGTTCTCGATCAGCCATCTCCGCCGCACGCCGGCCCTCGCGCTTTCCGGCGGCGAGCGACGCCGCGTCGAGATCGCGCGCGCGCTCGCCTGCCAGCCCAGCTTCGTCCTGCTCGACGAGCCGCTCGCCGGCATCGATCCGATCGCGGTCAACGACATCCGCGACCTGATCAAGCATCTCAAGGACCGCGGCATCGGCGTGCTGATCACCGATCACAACGTGCGCGAGACGCTCGACATCGTCGACCGCGCCTACATCCTTCACGACGGCCGCGTCCTGATGGAAGGGCGGCCGAACGAGATCGTGGCGCACGAGGACGTGCGCCGGGTCTATCTCGGCGAACGCTTCTCGCTCTGAGCCTCATCCCATGACGATCAATCAGCGCCTCGACCTTCGCCAGGCCCAGACGCTGGTGATGACGCCGCAGCTGCAGCAGGCGATCAAGCTGCTGCAGCTGTCGAACCAGGAGCTCTCGGAGTACGTCGAGCGCGAGATCGAGCAGAACCCGCTGCTCGAGCGCGACGACGGGCCGGAGCCCGACGTCTCCGAGCGCACCATCGACACGCTCGCCGACTCGGGCGAGCCGGCGGGATCGACGGACGTCTCCAGCGAGATCGCGCTCGGGTCGAGCCTGCCGGAGGCCGCCGACTCGCCGGTCGATGCCGACGACGGAAACCTCTACGAGTCGGCCGAGGACTACTCGTCCTGGCGCACGAACAGCGGCGGCGGCGACTTCGACGAGGACAACCGCAGCATCGAGGAAACGACGGCGGCGAAGCTGCCGACCTTGCGCGAGCACCTCTTCGACCAGCTCTCGGTCGACATCGAGGATCCGGTCGACCGCCTGATCGGGACGCACCTGATCGACATGCTGGACGAGTCCGGATACCTGACCGGCGATCTCGCCGAGCTGGCCCAGCAGCTGGGCTGTCCGGTCGAGCGCGTGCACGAGACGCTGAAGCGGATGCAGCGCTTCGACCCGGCCGGCGTCTTCGCGCGCTCGCTCGGCGAATGCCTCGCCTTCCAGCTCGCCGAGCGCAACCGCCTCGATCCGGCGATGCAGACGATGCTCGACCGCCTCGACCTGCTGGCCAAGCGCGACCTGCCCCAGCTCATGAAGGTCTGCGGCGTCGATGCCGAGGACCTCAAGGAGATGATCGCCGAGATCAAGACGCTGAACCCGAAGCCGGGGTCGGCCTTCGATACATCGATGATCCAGCCGGTGGTCCCCGACATCGTCATGCGCCCGCAGCCGGGCGGAGACTGGCTGATCGAGCTGAACTCCGAGACGCTGCCGCGTGTCCTGGTCAACACGCGCTACTACGCGCGGATCAGCAAGGACGCGAAGAAGAAGGAAGAGAAGGACTATCTCTCGGAGCGCTACCAGGCGGCGAACTGGCTGGTGAAGTCGCTGCATCAGCGCGCCACCACGATCCTCAAGGTCGCCAGCGAGATCGTCCGCCAGCAGGACGCCTTCTTCCGCCACGGCATCCAGCACCTGAAGCCGTTGATCCTCCGCGACATCGCGGACGCGATCTCGATGCACGAGTCGACGGTCAGCCGCGTCACCACCAACAAGCACATGGCGACACCGCGCGGCCTCTACGAGCTCAAGTACTTCTTCACCGCGGCGATCCAGTCCTCCAGCGGCGGCGAGGCGCATTCGGCCGAGGCCGTGCGCTCGCGCATCAAGAACCTGATCGACGCCGAGAAGGTCGAGGACGTCCTCTCCGACGACAAGCTGGTCGAGATGCTGCGCTCCGACGGCGTCGACATCGCGCGCCGCACCGTCGCCAAGTACCGCGAGGCGATGAAAATTCCCTCCTCGGTGCAACGCCGGCGCGAGAAGGCCATTCAACTCTGACATGGATACGTCCGATCGCCGCTTCCGGCTGAACGGCCGGCATGCGCTCGTGACCGGGGCCGCGACCGGGATCGGCCGTGCCGTCGCCAGGCGCTTCGCCGAGGAAGGCGCCACGGTCGCGCTCAACTATCTCGGCGGCGACGAGGCCGGCTCGGCGCTCGCCGAGGTGCAGGCGGCTTCCCGTCAGGCAGGCTTCGATCGCAAGCACCTGCTGATCGAAGCCGACGTCGCCGACAAGGACCAGGTCGACCGCATGATGCTCCACGCGGTCGAGGCGATGGGCGGCCTCGACATCCTGGTCAACAACGCCGGGATCCAGGCCTATTCGCCGAGCGTCGATCTCGACGAGGCGGAACTCCGCCGCATCCTCGACGTGAACCTGATGGGATCGTGGCACTGCGCACAGGCGGCGATCCGCCACTTCCTTGCGTCGAAGCGGCCGGGCGTCGTGCTGTCGAACTCGAGCGTGCACCAGATCGTGCCGAAGCCGGGATACCTCGCCTACTCGCTGAGCAAGGGAGCGATGGGCAACTTCACCCGCACGCTGGCGCTCGAATATGCCGGCCGCGGCATCCGCGTGAACGCGGTCGGGCCGGGCGCGATCGACACGCCGATGAACGCCGGCTGGACCGGCGATCCGCAGAAGCGCCACGCGGTCGAGGCGCATATCCCGATGGGGCGCGCGGGCACGCCGGAGGAGATGGCCGCGGTCTTCGCCTTCCTCGCCTCCGATGATGCCTCATACATCACCGGACAGACCCTCTTCGCCTGCGGCGGCCTCACCCTCTACGGCGAGTTCAGGACCGATTGGTCGTCGCAGTCCGGGTAGGGAAACGGCAAATCCGGTGTGCTTGACTTGGGGGGACCCCCTCACTATGGTCCGCCGCCGCCGCCGGGACCCTGTCCACGGAGATCCGGAAGGGAGGCGGCGAGCGGTTGCGAAGAGCACCACGGCGGACGGGAAAAGTCCTTCGATAACAAATACTTGGTTACCAGCCGCCCGGGAGCGGCCGGGTCGGCTCAGGTGTTAATCGCGGGATGCCTTGAGGACCAATGGGTTTGGGACAGCGCGTCATGGAGATCGCCGATCTCGTCACCCCGGCCAGCGTCGTGCCGAGCCTGAAGGCGACCAGCAAGAAGCAGGCCCTGCAGGAACTGTCGAAGAAGGCCGCGGACCTCTCCAGGCTCGACGAACGCGAGATCTTCGACGCGCTGATCGAGCGCGAGCGGCTCGGCACCACCGGCGTCGGCATGGGCATCGCCATTCCGCACAGCCGCTTCGCCAAGCTCGACCGGCTGGTCGGCCTTTTCGCCCGCATCGACAAGCCGATCCCGTTCGATTCAGTCGACGAGCAGCCGGTGGACCTGATCTTCCTGCTGCTGGCGCCGGAGGCCGCGGGCGCCGATCACCTGAAGGCGCTGGCCCGCGTCTCGCGCCTGCTCCGCGACAAGTCGATGTGCGCCAAGCTCCGCGGCTGCGACAGCGCGGATGCGATCTACGCGCTGCTGACCGAGACCCAGGCCTCCGCCGCCTAGCCGCCTTCTAGGGGCGGCCGCCCCGCCGGCGCTGGATTTCCTTGTCGGCGTCGTGGTCAACCCTGAGTTGGATAGCCTTCTTCTGGCCGGGATCGAGATCCTCGAACGCCGCCTCCGCGAGCAGCAGGTCGAGCGCGTCGTCCGACTCCATCGCGCGCGCCAGATAACGCCCGACATCGCTGCCTGGACCGAGGACTGCCTCGATTGCAGCAAGCAGGATATGGTGGGCAGTCGCCATTGCTTCCCAAGCTACATTCTATTTAACCTTAATATTGCAAAATCTTCCTTAAACCCCTCAAAGCTCTCGACAACAGGTCGGATTTCAACGTTAGATGCGGGCGTTGACGACGGTTTTGACCGTCTCAGAAATTTGCGTCTCCGCGAGCCCTCGGATCGGACAACGGTGACCGCGACCTATAATTTTGAGCGAATCAGCCTGCTGATCGCCGATCCGAGCAAGTACATGCGAAGCCTGCTCGTGGGTCTGGCGCGGAGCTACGGCTTCCGCACCGTCTACGAAGCGACCGACGGCTCGACCGCGCTCAATCACATGCGCGAACGCCACGTGGACGTGGTGCTGATCGACGGACCGATGAACCCGATGGACGGCTACGAGTTCACCAGGATCATCCGCACCTCGCCCGAGACTCCGAACCCGTTCCTGCCGATCATCATGGTCTCGGCCCACACCGAGCTCGGCCAGGTGAAGCGAGCGCGCGACACCGGCGTCACCGAGTTCCTGGCGAAGCCGATCTCGGCCAAGACGCTGCTGATGCGCTTCTGCTCGGTGATCGACAATCAGCGCGCCTTCGTGCGCTCGGCCAAGTTCGTAGGTCCCGACCGGCGCCGACACGCCGACCAGGCCTTCCAGGGTCAGGAGCGGCGCGGCGTGCCGCAGCCGGCCCAGACGGCGACAGGCGAGGCGCCGCCGCTTCCCGACGGCCTGCCGCCGGGCGGCGCCCTGACCCAGGAGGAGATCAAGACGCTTCTGACCGACGACGACGATGACACCGGCAAGAACGCGGCTTGAGATCGGAGCGGCGATGACGACTGGCGACGACAAGAAGCCCGTGGAAGGCGAAGTGGCGAAGGCGGAAGTCTTCACGCCGCCCAACCTTTTGAAGATCCGCGCCTCGGCGCCTGGCGGCAAAACCATGGACGAGATGGTCGAGGCCGGCATGTCCGTCGTCGCCAAGGCCGCCCGCAACTACGCCGACGTCGCCAACGCCGACGTCAACGAGATCGCCGGCATCGCCACGGCGATGCGCGACGCTCCCGACAAGGCCGACGAGTTCCGGCCCGAGCTGATGCGTGTCGGCCTCAACCTCAAGGGCCAGGCCGCCACCATGGGCTATCCGCTGGTGACGGAGGTGGCGACCTCGCTCATCGACTTCCTCGACGACCTGAAGAAAGCGAACCGCCGCCTCGCCGACGACCCCAAGACCGCGCTGCCGGCCGTGCAGTTCCACGTCGAGGCGCTGCGCCTGCTGATGGGCAAGGACGTGAAAGGTCGCGGCGGCCCGACCGAGCGCGCGCTCATCGACGGTCTCAAGAGCATCGTCTCCAAGGCGCTGCCGGAAAAGGGCACGGCGTAGAGCGCTATCGCGCGACCTTGATCTTCGGCAGGTCGCGGCCGAGTAGGCTGAAGCCGACGCCGTAGTAGAGGTTGCGCGCGGCCGGACGTGTCGGCGCGCCGCGACAGGCGACCAGCATGCGCGTCGCGCCGGCGGCCTTCGCCTGGTGCATGCCGTGCAGCTGCAGCGCGGTGCCCAGCCCACGCCGGCGGTAGTCCCGATGCGTGCCGACGGGCTCGAACTCGGCCGTGCCGGTCGCCTCGTCCAGCCAGATGATCGCGGTCGCCGCCAGCGTCCCGTCGGGCGCCGCGACCAGCACATGCAGGTCGCTTCGATAGGGCCAGGTCCGGCGCACGCGTTCGAACGCCGTCTCGGTGAAGCTGGACTGAAGCCAGGCGTCCCGATGCACCTTGACCGCATCGGCCACCGGAACGCCTTGGGCCGAGAGGAACCGGAATCCCTCGGGCAGCACCGGATCGGGCACGTCGGTCAGCGCGCGCGTGTTGAACTGGACCCAGCCTCCGTCGTCACCGCCTTCCTCCGCATCGGCCTTGTAGCCGTGCGCGGCGGCGATGGCTTCCGCGCGCGTATCGGCGGACTGGACGATCATCGTCCGGTCGACACCGTGCGCGACCTCGTCGTACCAGTCGAGGACATCGGACAGCATCTCCGGCCGATCCGGATGCACCTGCCAGATCAGCCGCGCGGCCTCGACATCGACGAGCGTCCCGTCGCTGCGCTTGAACCGATAGGGCAGATGCGCCCAGCCCCAGGCGGCAAGCTCGCCGCCGACGAACCACAGCCGATGCCGCCAGTGGCGGCCGAGCGCGTCGAAATCCTTGGCCCAGACCCAGGCCAGCTCGCCGACCGTCGCATCGCCGTTCACCAGCTCGAGATGCGACGCCATCACCTGCTGCGCCAGGCGCTGCATCTGGCGGAGCTCGATCGGCCCAAGAGGTTCCATGCGCTGAACTTGGCAAGGGCAGGCGCGCGTGTCGAGGAGGCAGATGAGGCCTGAGACCGCCGGCAGAAAGCGGCCACGCATCGGCCTTGCCGACGGCTAGACGTGCAGGGCGGACCATCCCTGGAGGCCGACATAGAGCCCGACCGCGATGATCAGGAGACTGGACGCATAGGGAGCCCGACGCGCAAAGGTGCCGAACCACGACCATCGCTGCTGCGCATGCTGAACGCTCAAGGCCGCGGCCGCGCCGACGACCACCAGGGTCAGGGCGAGGCCGATGCTGAAACAGAGCACGAGCGCCACGCCGAGCGTGACCTCCTTGAGCTGAAGACAGAGCAGCAGAACGGTGATCGCGGCCGGACACGGAATGAGGCCTCCGGTCAAGCCGAACAGGACGATCTGCCAGGTCGTGACGTTGCGGTCGGCGAAGCGCCGGCGGATGTCGTTGGCATGGGCGAGCTCGTGCGCATCCTGGTAGCCGCTGGTCGCGACGTCGAGGCCCCGCACCTCTTCATGGATGCGGTCGGCGCCGTGGCTGTGCTCGACGAAGGCAAGATCGTAGTCGTGGCCGTGCCCGCCATGCGCCAGACGCACCCGCGCCATGAACTCGTGCGGCTCCGGAATCTCGTCCACCGACTGGAGGTAGCCGCCAAAGTCGGTGAAGGCGAACACCTGGCGGCTTCCGTCGGGGCGCTCCGTCTCGATCGTCACCTCGTCCGCCGACCAGCGATGCCCGCGTTCGGAGCGAAGCCGCCACCTGGGCGGCACTCCCTGCTCGAAGACCTCGATCGCGACGATGCCGTGCCCGGTATCGATGCGGCGAATATCTTCGCCGTGATCGTGACCATGCTCGTGATCATGAACGTGTCCGTGGTCGTGGCCCTCGAGGCGAGCCAGCCGCTCCTCCCGCCAGGTGCGCCACAGCATCCAGAGGGCGATGAGGACGATCAGCACCGACGAGGCGAGCTGGAAGTAGGGCTCGCTCGTCTCGGCATCGAGGTTGCGGCCGAGATACATGCCGCCGATCGCGACGGCCCAGACGACCGCCGTATGCGAGACCGTCGCCGCGAGGCCCAGGAGGATCGCCTGGCCGACCGTGCCGCGGATTGCGACGATGAAGGCCGCCATCATCGTCTTCGAGTGCCCCGGCTCCAGCCCGTGCAGGGCGCCGAGAAGGATCGCGCTGGGCACGAACAGCCAGGCATGCGCGGTGCCTTGCTGGATCAGGTCTGCGAACGAGGTCATAGGCGGCTCGCTACAGGTGCTTGGCGACTTCCTTGAACTCGGCTCGACGGCGCCCGCCCCCTTTGACCTATCGCAATCGGGCCCGTCCGCTCACTTGATCGCGTCGTAGGCGGCGATCGCCGCCGAGTTCACGAGGTCGGACGCGGTCGCGCCCATCTGCACGATCTGGGCGGGCTTCGACAGGCCGATGATCAGCGGGCCGATGATGGTGGCGCCGCCGAGCTTCTGCATCAGCTTGTAGGCGACGTTCGCGGTATGCAGCGCCGGCATGATCAGCACGTTGGCGGGGCCGCTGAGACGGCAGAACGGGTAGAGCTTGCGGAGCTCGTCGTCGAGCGCCACGTCGGCCGACATCTCGCCGTCGTACTCGAAGTCGACCTTGCGCTTGTCCAGCACCTCGACCGCGTCGCGGATGCGGTAGGACTTCTCGCGGTTCGGGTTGCCGAAGTTGGAGAAGGAGAGCAGCGCCACGCGCGGCTCGTGGCCCATCTGACGCGCCTTGGCTGCGGTCTGGGTCGCGATGTCGGCGAGCTCTTCCGGCGTCGGCAGCTCGTGCATGTAGGTGTCCGACATGAACACGGTGCGGCCGCGCGCGACCACGATCGAGACGGCGAAGGCGCGCTCGCCGGGCTTCGGGTCGATGACGCGGCTGATGTCCTGGTAGCAGGTCCAGAAGTTGCGCGTGGTGCCGGTCACCATCGCATCCGCATGGCCGGCCGCCACCATGCAGGCGGCGAAGACGTTGCGGTCCTGGTTCACCCGGCGCTGGCAGTCGCGACGCAGATATCCCGACCGCTGCAGGCGCTTGTAGAGGAAGTCGGTGTATTCCTGATTGTGGCTGGAGAGCCGCGCGTTGTGGATCTCGATGCCGGTTCCGTCGAGACCCGCCGTCCTCATCGTCTCCTGGATGCGCTCCTCGCGGCCGACGAGGATCGGCTTGCCGTAGCCCGAGTTGCGGAAGGTGATCGCGGCACGGATCACGCGCTCCTCCTCGCCCTCGGCGAAGACGACGCGCTTGGGGTTCGCCGCCACCTTCTCGAAGATGCCCTGCAGGCTCGCCGCCGTGGGATCGAGGCGGGCCGAGAGGTGCTGGCGGTAGGCGCGCATGTCGGCGATCGGCTTGCGCGCCACGCCGGAATCCATCGCCGCCTGCGCGACGGCCGAGGACACATGCGCAATCAGGCGCGGATCGAACGGCGTCGGGATCAGGTATTCAGGCCCGTATTTGAGCTTCCGGCCGGAGTAGGAGCGGCCGACCTCGTCCGGCACGTCCTCGCGCGCGAGCTCGGCCAGCGCCTTGGCGGCGGCGATCTTCATCGCGTCGTTGACGGTCCTGGCGCGCACGTCGAGCGCGCCGCGGAAGATGTAGGGGAATCCCAGCACGTTGTTGATCTGGTTCGGGTAGTCCGAGCGGCCGGTGGCGATGATCGCGTCGGGGCGCACCGCGCGCGCGTCCTCGGGCGTGATCTCCGGATCGGGGTTCGCCATGGCGAAGACGATCGGCTTCTGCGCCATCGACTTCACCATCGCCTGGCTGATCGCGCCCTTGGCCGAGAGGCCGAACACCACGTCGGCGCCCTTCATCGCGTCTTCCAGCGTGCGCGCGCTCGTCTTCACCGCATGCGCCGACTTCCACTGGTTCATGCCGTCGGTCCGGCCCTGGTAGACGACGCCCTTGGTGTCGCAGATCACCACGTTGTCGTTGGGCAGACCCATCGCCTTCAGGAGCTCGATGCAGGCGATCGACGAGGCGCCGGCGCCGTTCACCACCATCTTCGTGTTCTTGAGCGAGCGGCCGGTGACGTCGAGCGCGTTGAGCAGGCCGGCGGCGGCGACGATCGCGGTGCCGTGCTGGTCGTCGTGGAACACCGGGATGTCGAGCAGCTCGCGAAGCCGCTGCTCGATGATGAAGCACTCCGGCGCCTTGATGTCTTCGAGGTTGATGCCGCCCCAGGTCTTGCCGAGATAGCGGATCGCGTTGACGAACTGGTCGACGTCCTTGGTGTCGACCTCGAGGTCGATGCCGTCGATGTCGGCGAAGCGCTTGAAGAGGACGGCCTTGCCTTCCATCACCGGCTTGGCGCCGAGGGGACCCAGGTCGCCGAGGCCGAGGACCGCGGTGCCGTTGGAGATCACCGCGACGATGTTGCCCTTGGCCGTGTAGTCGTAGGCCTTGTCCGGGTCCTTGGCGATGTGGAGGCAGGGCCAGGCGACGCCCGGCGAATAGGCCAGCGACAGGTCCCGCTGGGTGATCAGCGCCTTGGTCGGTGCGATCGCGATCTTGCCCGGTTGGCCCTGCGCGTGGAAATCCAGCGCCTCCTGCTCGGTGACGCGATTGTTGGATTCCATGGACGCTTCTCCCGGAAGGCTTGTTCTTTAAGAAGGGAAAGCATTCTGGGGCAGGAGAGCCCTCAAGCGCAAACGCCCCGCTCGAACAAGCGTTTAGCCGCAGTGCAGCATTCGGCCGGTCGCGAGATCTAGCGCCGGCGAAGCTTCTTCCGGAGACGGGCCGCGACTTCCTTGAGGGTCGGGCGCCGCGGCTCGTCGTCGTCCTCGTCCTCGTCGACGAGCAGGCCGGCCAGTTCCACCCGGCCGCTTTCCATCCGGCGGGCGACCAGGACGGCAGGGCCGAGGCCGAGATGGTCGCCGGTCCGAGGCGCGCCTTCGAAGCGGGCGGCGAAGAAGTCGGCGATCGACTCCTCCGCCCGCTCGCCCTCGGGCAGCGCGATCCCGTAGAGCTGGCAGACCTGGCCCAGCGGCGCCGAGCCATCGAGCAGGAACTCGCCGGAAGCCTCGCGGTCGCGCTCGGCCTCGGGCGAGGGCGTGAACAGCTGGTCGAGCCGCTGCACCTTCTTCAGCGGCACCAGGAAGTAGGCGTAGTCGTCCTCGACGAAGCGCCCGGCCTCCCCCGGCTCGAGGATCGCGTTCGAGCGGATCACCAGCACCGGCTTCGCCCAGTTGGGCACGCGTCCCTGCGCCAGCACGGCGGAGTCGGCCTGCACGGGATATCCCACCAGCTCCTGCTTCAGCTGACCGGGAAGGTCGATCTCGATGCGCTTGGGTTCCGGCGCGGTGCGCGGCAGGGCGAGGCCCAGTCGCAGCGCGGCCGGCCGGATGGTCCAGCCCTGCACCACCAGCGAGATCAGCACGACGAAGAACCCGACGTTGAAGAAGACGCCGGCATTGGCGACGCCGGCCAGCACCGGGATCGAGGCCAGGTAGACGCCGACCGCGCCGCGCAGGCCGACCCAGCCGACAAAGGCGATTTCCTTCGGGGTGTAGCCGAAGGGAGCAAGGCAGATCGCCGCGGCCAGGGGACGACCGACCACCATCAGGAAGACCGCGACAGCGACGCCGGGGATCACGAACTTCATCAGCTCGTGCGGCGTGACCAGCAGGCCCAGCACGAGGAACATGACGATCTGGCAGAGCCAGGTGACCGCGTCGTGGAACGACAGCACGCTGGCGAAGGCGCGCACCGGCCGGTTGCCGACGACGAGGCCGGCGAGATAGACCGCGAGGAAGCCCGAGCCGTGGACCACGGACGCCAGCGCAAAGATCGCGATAGCGCTTGCCACGACGAAGATCGGGTGCAGCCCGTGCGGAAGCTCGGTCTTGTTGGTGAGCCAGACGATGGCGCGGCCGCCGCCATAGCCGATCGCCCCGCCGATCAGGAAGGCGCGCGCCAGCTCGGCGAAGACCCGGACGTCCGCCTGCCCCTGGCCGACGGTGAGGATCTCGACCAGCAGCAAGGTCAGGAAGACGGCCACGGGATCATTGGTCGAGGATTCCAGCTCGATCGTCGACGTCACCCGCTGCTTCAATTCCAGGCCGCCCGAGCGCAGCAGGAAGAAGACTGCGGCCGCGTCGGTCGAGGCGACGAGCGAGCCCAGCAGCAGGCCCTCGAGCCAGGTGAGGTCGAGCACGAGAAGCGCGAAGGCCCCGGTCAAGGTCGAGGTGATGACGACGCCGACGGTCGCCAGGATCAGCGACGGCTTCATCGCGTCCTTGACCGCGACGAGCTTGGTGCGGAGCCCGCCGTCGAAGAGGATCACCGCCAGCGCCAGCGAGCCGATCAGGAAGGTCGCCTGGTAGTCGTCGAACTTGATCCCGCCCGGCCCGTCCTCGCCGGCGAGCATGCCGATCAGGAGGAAGACCAACAGCAACGGGGCGCCGAAACGCTTGGCGACGAGGCTCGACAGGATGCCGGCCAGGACCAGCACCGAGCCGAACAGCAGAACCGCGTTGAGGACGGTCAAACTCGCCATGTCCGACCTATGACACGGGCCCTCGGCGCCGGTAAACACTCTATCAATTACGACGGATCACTTTGCGTCATGAAGCGCGGGGCCGGCTCTCGATCGCCCCACGACACGGGCGCTCGTTTCCGCTAAATCTCGCCCCATGTCGACGGACACCAGCCCGCCCCCAGCCTCCGAGCTTTCGCCGGGGATGGCGCAGTACCTGGAGATCAAGGCCGGCCATCCGGACGCGCTGCTGTTCTATCGGATGGGCGATTTCTACGAGCTGTTCTTCGAGGACGCGGTCAAGGCGGCGGGCGCCCTCGACATCGCGCTGACCAAGCGCGGCAAGCATGAAGGCCAGGACATCGCCATGTGCGGCGTGCCGGTCCACGCCGCCGAGGTCTATCTGCCGCGGCTGATCCGGAAGGGCTTCCGGGTCGCGATCTGCGAGCAGATGGAGGACCCCGCCGAGGCCAAGAAGCGCGGCTCCAAGTCGGTCGTCCGCCGCGAGGTCGTGCGCATCGTCACCCCCGGCACGCTGACCGAGGAGACGCTGCTGGATGCGCGGCGCTCCAACTTCCTCGCCTCGCTCGCCGATGCGCAAGGATCGATGGCGATCGCCTGGGTCGAGATCTCGACCGGCGAGGTCGGCGCCCGCACCGTGGACGCGCGCAGCGTCGCCTCGGCGCTCGCGCGCCTCGATCCGGCCGAGCTGCTGGTTCCCGACCGGCTGATCCAGGCGCCGGGCCTCGCCGACATCCTGCGCGAGTGGCGGAACGCGCTGGTGCCGCTGCCGGGGGCCCGGTTCGATTCGACCAACGGGCGAAAGCGCCTCGAAGCGCTCTACGGCGTCGGCACCCTGGACGCGTTCGGCGCGTTCGACCGGCCGGAGCTGGCCGCGCTCGGCGCCGTCGTCGACTACGTCGAGCTGACTCAGAAGGGAAAGCTGCCGCGCCTCAAGGCGCCCCGGCGCCAGGGCGACGGCGGCGTGCTCGAGATCGACCCGGCGACGCGCCGGAACCTGGAGCTGACCCGCACGCTTTCGGGCGAGCGCCAGGGAAGCCTGCTCGACGTCATCGACCGCACCGTCACCGGCGCCGGCGCGCGATTGCTGGCCGAACGGCTCGCCGCGCCGCTGACCGATCCGCTGGCGATCGACCGGAGGCTGGACGCGGTCCAGCACCTCATCGACGAGGAGGCGCTCCGCCTCGACCTCCGTCCGCAGCTGAAGCGCACCCCCGACCTCGCCCGCGCGCTGTCGCGCCTTTCCCTCGGCCGCGGCGGTCCGCGCGACCTGGCGGCGATCCGCGACGGGCTCGCCTCGGCCGGCGACATCGCCGCCCGGCTGGCCGCGCTCGAGGGGCCGCCGGCCGAGATCGACGAGATCAGGCGCGACCTCGGCCACCACCAAGTCTTGGTCGAGCGCTTCGGCCGCGCCCTGGCGCCGGAGCTGCCGCTGTTCTCCCGCGACGGCGGCTTCATCGCCCTCGGCTATGCACCCGACCTCGACGAGCTGCGCCAGCTGCGCGACGAGAGCCGGAAGCTGATCGCCGGGCTGCAGACGCGCTATCAGGACGAGACCGGCATCGGCTCGCTGAAGATCCGGCACAATAACGTGCTCGGCTACTACATCGAATGCACTGCGCTTCACGCTGAGAAGATCCACGGCAAGCCGGGCTTCATCCATCGCCAGACCATGGCGAACGCCGCGCGCTTCACCACGGTCGAGCTGGGCGAGCTTGAGTCCAAGCTCTCGTCGGCCGCCGACAAGGCGCTCGCGGTCGAGCTCCGCCTGTTCGACGACCTGGTCGGCGAGGTGACCGCGCGGGCCGAAGCGGTGGCGCTCGCCGCCGACGCGCTCGCCCGCCTCGACGTCGCCGCGTCGCTGGCCGAGCTCGCGGTCGAGCGCCGGCATGTGCGCCCCGTGATCGACGCGTCGAATGCCTTCGCCGTCAAGGCGGGCCGCCATCCGGTGGTCGAGGCGGCGCTCGCATCCTCCGGCGATCCGTTCGTGCCCAACGACTGCGATCTCGCCGAGACGCAACGGCTCTGGCTGCTGACCGGCCCGAACATGGCCGGCAAGTCGACCTTCCTCCGCCAGAACGCGCTCATCGTGCTGCTGGCGCAGATCGGCGCCTTCGTGCCGGCAGAGTCCGCGCATGTCGGTGTCGTCGATCGCTTGTTCAGCCGCGTCGGCGCCGCCGACGACCTGGCGCGCGGCCGCTCGACCTTCATGGTCGAGATGGTCGAGACCGCGACGATCCTGAACCAGGCGACGTCGCGCTCGCTCGTTATCCTGGACGAGATTGGCCGCGGCACCGCGACCTTCGACGGCCTCTCGATCGCCTGGGCGACGCTGGAGAACCTGCACGAGGTCAACCGCTGCCGCGCGCTGTTCGCGACCCACTACCACGAGCTGACGGCGCTCGCCTCGCGCCTGGCTGCGCTCGCCTGCCGCACCATGCGCGTCAAGGAGTGGCAGGGCGACGTCGTCTTCCTGCACGAGGTCGCGGTCGGTGCGGCCGACCGCTCCTATGGTCTTCACGTCGCGCGCCTCGCGGGCTTGCCGAACGCCGTCCTCGACCGCGCCGAGGAGGTCCTGCGGGCGCTCGAGACCGGCGAACGCGCCGGATCCGCCGCCAGGCTCGCTGACGACCTGCCGCTCTTCGCCGCCGCGCGCCCCCAATCGGGCAAGCTCCGCGCCGAGCCGAGCGCGGCCGAGGTGGCGCTGTCGGCGGTCAATCCCGACGAGCTTTCGCCGAAGGAAGCGCTCGAGACGCTTTACCGGCTGAAGGGACTGCTCGCGGCGAAGAAATGAGCCGGGCCCCCACCCCATCCCTCCCCCGGCTTTGCCGAGGGAGGGGGCACGAGGTGCTTCGTAGCTCCTTCCCTCGCCCGAAGGGCGGGGGAAGGCGGGGGATGGGGGCCTTGCCGTGAAGCTCGTGATGACGCTCCTCGTCCGCGACGAGGCGGACATCGTCGCCGCGAACATCCGCCACCACTTGGCCTCCGGCGTCGACTTCATTGTCGCCACCGACAACGGCTCCACCGACGGCACGGTCGAGATCCTCGAAGGCTTCGCGCGCGACGGCGTGCTGCACCTCCGCCACGACCCAGATGACGGCTTCGACCAGGCGCGGCTGACGACGGAGATGGCGGAGATCGCGCGGGCGCGGGGCGCGGACTGGATCCTCTCCAACGACGCGGACGAGTTCTGGTGCGGCCCCCTGCGCGAGACGATCGCCGCGACGCCCGCCAACCTGCTCTTCTGCCGTCGCGCCAACCGCGTGACGGCACAGGGCCAAGCGTGGTCGTTCGCCGAGGCGAAGCACCTGGTGGCGCGTCCCCGGGACGATGCCCGCGCCGAGCTGCTGCGCCCGATCCAGCCCAAGGTGCTGACACGGTCGGCCGATCTCGTCCGGCTGACCCAGGGGTGCCACAACGCCGAGATGCGCGACCCGCGTCCGGCGATCGCGCGCGAGATCCTGATCCGCCACTTCCCGATCCGCGGGCGCGACCACTTCATCCGCAAGGCGGTCGCCGGCGGCGCGGCCTATGCCCGCAACGCCCGGCTGGATCCGCGGCTCGGCGGCCACTGGCGCGCCTGGCATGCGGAGATCCTGGCCGGCCGCGCCGAGGAGGCCTACGCTTCGGTGGTTCCCTCGCCGGGCGAGATCGCGACGGCCAGGGCCGAGGGAACCATGATCGAGGACGATCGGTTGCTGCAGGGCCCCTGATCCGGAACAAGAGGCATGACGTGGCCGACGAGACCAAGAACAAGAAGCCGTACCGGTTCTGGAAAGCCCTCGGGCCGGGCCTGATCACCGGCGCGGCCGACGACGATCCGAGCGGCATCGCCACATACTCCCAGGCCGGCGCGCAGTTCGGCTACGCGCTCACCTGGACGGTGTTCCTGACGCTGCCGCTGATGGCGGCGATCCAGATCATCTCCGCGCGCATCGGCTGGCAGACCGGACGCGGCCTCGCGCGCAACATCGCCGCGCACCTGCCGCGCCCGGCGGTCTACGTGCTGGTCGCCCTCCTGCTCGCCGCCAACACGATCAACATCGCCGCCGACCTGGCGGCGATGGGCGAGGCGGTGAATCTCGTCGTCGGCGGACCGGCGGTGATCTACGCGGTGGCGTTCGGCGTCGTCTGCCTGGTCACCGAGATCTTCATCCCGTACCACCGCTACGCCGGCTTCCTGAAGTTCCTGACCCTGGCGCTGCTGATCTACGTCGCCGTCGCCTTCAGCGTCTCGGTGCCCTGGCTGCAGGTTCTGCAGACCACGTTCCTGCCCTACCTCACGCTCGACCGCGACATGCTGCTGATGGTCGTTGCCTTGTTCGGCACCACGATCAGCCCCTACCTCTTCTTCTGGCAGGCGTCACAGGAAGTCGAGGAGTCGCAGCTCAGCCATCGTCGCAAGGCGCGCGACGCCACCGGCGAGGAGCTGTCGCACATCTCGATCGACACCTGGGTCGGCATGGCCGCGTCCAATGCGGTCGCCTTCTTCATCATCGTCACCACCGCGGCGACCCTGCATGCCAACGGCGTCACCGAGATCGCGACCGCGGCCCAGGCAGCCGAGGCGCTCCGGCCCATCGCCGGCGACCTCACCTTCCTGCTGTTCGCGTTCGGGCTCGTCGGCACCGGCATGCTGGCGGTGCCGGTGCTCGCCGGATCGGGCGCCTATGCGGTCGCCGAGATCTTCGGCATGCGGCGCGGCCTCGAACTCCCGGCGCACCGCGCCCGCGGCTTCTACGGCGTGGTCGGCGCGGCGACGCTCGGCGGCGCCGCGCTCGCGCTGCTCAGGATCGACGCGATGACGCTGCTGTTCTGGACGGCCGTCATCAACGGCGTCGTCGCGGTGCCGATCATGTTCGCGATGATGCTGGTGGTGAAGGGCGACGGCGCGCAGGGCCTGAAGCTGCCGGCCTGGCTCAAGATCCTCGGATGGGTTGCATCCGTCCTGATGGCGTTGGCGCTGCTGGCTTCGATCTGGTCCTACGTCGCCTGAGAGGCGCGTCGGCGGCGGAGCAGCCAGACGGCATGCACCGTCGCGGCGAGCGCCAGCACCAGCGCCAGGATCGGCATGCCCGAGCCCAGGATCGCCGCGGCGCAGATCGCGAGGTTGATCGCCGCCTGCCCCGGCATCTTCGCCAGCAGAAGCGCCAGCGGCGGCAGGATGCAGGCGAGGACGACCAGGGCCGCGCGCATCGTCAGTCCTTGAGGAAGCCCACGATCTCGCAGGTCTGCTTCAGGATCGGCTCGGCCAGCGCCGAGGCGCGCTCGCCGCCGTCCTTGAGCACCGCGTCGACGTGGCCGGGATCGGCCTTGAGCCGCCGCATCTCGGCGTTGATCGGACCCAGCACCGAGACCGCGAGGTCGACCAGCGCCTTCTTGAACTCGGAGAAGGTCTTGCCGGCAAACTCGGGCACGACCTCGGCCGTCGCCTTGTCCGCCAGCGCGGCGTAGATCGTCATCAGGTTCTCGGCTTCCGGCCGGCCCTCGAGGCCCTTCACGTCGTCGGGCAGCGGGTTCGGGTCGGTCTTCGCCTTCTGGATCTTGAGCGCGATCGTGTCCGCGTCGTCGGTCAGGTTGATGCGCGCATAGTCGGAGGCATCCGACTTCGACATCTTCTTGGTGCCGTCGCGGAGGCTCATCACGCGCGTCGCCTCGCCCAGGATCATCGGCTCGGGCTGCGGGAAGAACTGCACGCCGAACATGCTGTTGAAGGCCTGGGCGATGTCGCGGGTCAGCTCGACATGCTGCTTCTGGTCCTCGCCGACCGGCACGCCGTTGGCGTGGTAGACGAGGATGTCGGCCGCCATCAGCACGGGATAGGCGTAGAGGCCGACCAGCGCGTTGTCGCGGTTCTTGCCGGCCTTGTCCTTGAACTGCGTCATGCGGTTCAGCCAGCCGATGCGGGCGACGCAGTTGAAGATCCAGGCGAGCTCCGCATGCGCGCGCACCCGGCTCTGGTTGAACAGGATGTGCTTCCTGGCGTCGATGCCGGCGGCGAGATAGGCGGCGGCAACCTCGCGGGTCGCGGCGCGCAGCTCCTTCGGGTCCTGCGGCACGGTGATCGCGTGCAGGTCGACGACGCAGTAGATGCACGACGCCTTGTCCTGGAGCTTCACCCAGTTCTTGAGCGCGCCGAGATAGTTGCCGAGGTGCAGGTTTCCGGTCGGCTGCATGCCGGAGAAGATCAGGGAGACGGACACGGATGAGGCTCCTGGGACGGGCGGCCGCCGTTTATCCCCGCTTCGGCCCTGCCCGTCAATTGTCGCGAACCCCAGTGTTGCGAACTTGGGGCGGACGCGGTCTGATCGGCGCCACGCAAGGGAGGACCTGAATGCCGGACATCGACGCCAACACCTGGGGGATCTCGGCCGAGGCCGCCCGGATCCATCGCGAGGCGCTGGTCTGGGACGACCATTGCGGCTTCGCCTTCACCGGCCCGGGCTCGGTCGATGGCCTCGACCGCTGGTTCAACGCCGGCGTCGACTACCTCTCGATCAACGTCTCCTTCGACGTGACGCCGTGGGAGCTCGGCATCGACGCGCTCGCCTACTACCGCAAATGGGTACGCGAGCATCCCGAGCTGCTGGTCCAGGTCGAGACGGTCGCGGACATCCACCGCGCCAAGCGCGAGGGCAAGCTCGCGGTCACCTACGACATCGAGGGCATGAACGCGCTCAAGGGCGACGTCGGCATGGTCGAGCTGTACTACAGGCTCGGCGTCCGCCACATGCTGTTCGCCTACAACCGCAACAACCTCGCCGGCGGCGGCTGCCACGACGAGAATGTCGGCCTGACCGAGTTCGGCCGCGAGGTGATCCGCGAGATGAACCGGGTCGGCATGGTGGTCGACTGCTCCCACTCGGCCCACAGGACGACGATGGAGGCGATGGAGGTCTCGGAGAAGCCGGTGATCTTCTCGCACTCGAATTCCCGCAAGCTCTGGGACCACGAGCGCAACATCTGGGACGACCAGATCAAGGCGTGCGCGGCGACCGGCGGCGTGGTCGGCGTCACCGGCGTCGGACGCTTCTTGGGACCCGACGGCCCGACCGTGCGCCACCTGGTCGAGCACATCGACTACATGGTCGAGAAGATCGGGCCCGAGCATGTCGGCATCGGCATGGATACCGTGTTCAAGAAGGACGACTTCGGCAGCTTCCTCGAGAAGCACCGCGACTATTGGCCGGTCAGCCAGTACGCACCCGGCGCCAAGATCGGCTACATCCCGCCGGACGACTTCCCCAAGGTGACGCAGGCGCTTCTCGACCGCGGGTACGACGAAACCGCGATCCGCGGCATCCTCGGCGGCAACTTCCTGCGCATCGCAGGCCAGGTCTGGAAGTAGCCCCAAGCGCATGAAGGCATCGATCCGCGGCACCGAGATCTTCTTCGACATCGAGGGGATGGGTCTCGTTCCCGACGGCAACCGGATGCGCGAGCGTCCTGTCGCCATGCTCGTCCATGGCGGGCCGGGCAGCGACCATACCGGCTTCAAGCCCTCCTTCTCCCCGCTCAGCCAGCGCATGCAGCTCGTGCACTTCGACCAGCGCGGGCACGGGCGCTCGCTGCGCGGCGGCGACGTCAGCCGCCTGACGCTGGATGAGTCGGTCGAGGACATGGAGGCGCTCCGCCGGCACCTCGGCCTCGGCAGGATCGTCTCGATCGGCCACAGCTACGGCGGCATGGTCGCGCAGGCGCATGCGGCGCGATACCCCGACAGCGTCTCGCACTTGATTCTCGTCGTCACCGCCTCGCATGCCGGCTTCATGAAGCGCGCCGTCGAGATCGTTCGCGAGCGCGGCAACCAGGCGCAGGTGAAGGCGGCCGAGCAGCTCTTCTCCGGCGTGCTGACGACGCCGGAAGAGATGCGCGCCTTCTACGTGGCGATGGCGCCGCTCTATTCCACCACCTACGACCCGAAGGTCGCCGACGGCTGGAGCAACGAGCGGCTGATCCCCTCGCCCGAGGCACAGAAGCACGCCTTCGGTCCCGGCGGATTCCTGCATACGCTGGACCTCAGGCCCGAGCTCAAGAACATCACGGCGAAGACCCTGATCATCGCCGGCCGCCACGACTGGATCACCGCGCCGGAGTTCTCCGAGGAGATGCACCGGCTGATCCCCGGATCCGATCTCCGCATCTTCGAGAACAGCAGCCACATGGTCCGCGCCGACGAGCACCAGGCGTTCATCGACGCGGTGCTGGGCTTCGTCGTCTACACCTGACTACTTCCGGAAGGCGCGCCTCAGGTCGGCGACGCTGGCGGCGCGGGTGAGCAGCGCCAGGATCGCGAAGACCAGGCCGCCGAGCCCGATCAGCAGCGCCAGGCCCAGGGCGCCCTTCGGCGCATGCGGCTCCGCCGCCCAGACGACGATGCCCATGACCGCCGAGACGAGCACCAGCTTGGGCACCGTCCGTCGGGCGCGGCCATCGAGCGTGAAGTGGCCGCGGCGGCCGAGCGTGGCCCAGAGCAGGCCGACATTGACCCAGGCGGCGATCGAGGTGCCGAGCGCGATGCCGATATGCCCGAGCGGCTTCATCAGCGCGAGGTTGAGGGCGAGATTGACCGCGATGGCGATCATGCCGAGGCGGACCGGGGTCGCGGTGTCCTCGCGCGCGAGGAACCCGGGCGACAGCGCCTTGACCAGCACGAAGGCCGGCAGGCCCAGCGAATAGGCGGCGACCGCCTGGGCCGTCGCTTTCGCCTCCGGAATGCCGAAGGCGCCGCGCACGAAAAGCACGGTGACGATCGGCTCGGCCAGCGCGATCAGGCCCGCCGCCGCCGGAAGCGCCAGCAGCAGCGCCGCCTCGATCGCGCGGTTGTGGGTGATCAGCGCATCCGCCGGGTTGGTCTTGAGCTGCGAGGACAGCATCGGCAGCAGCGCCGTGCCGACCGCGGTGCCGACGACGCCGAGCGGAAGCTGCGAGAGCCGGTCGGCGTAGTAGAGATAGGAGACCGCACCGTCGGCGATCATCGTCGCCAGCACGGTACCGACGACGAGGTTGAGCTGCGTCACCCCGGCGCCGATCACGCCCGGTCCCATGCGCGCGAAGAGGCGGCGCACGTTCGGGCCGAAGCTCGGCCGCGGCATGACCAGGCGGATGCCTTCGCGCTGGCAGACATACCCTAAGAACAGGAACTGGAGGATGCCGCCGCCGATCACCGCCCAGGAGAAGGCGTGCGGGTCGTCGACGCCGAAGACCAGGAGCGCCGGCGGCACCCCGAGCAGCGCCAGGTTGAGAAGGATCGGCGCCGCCGCCATCGCCGCGAAGCGATGATGCGCGTTCAGCACCGCTCCCTGGAAGGCGGTCAGCGAGATCAGAAGCAGGTAGGGAAAGGTGATGCGGCCAAGCTCGACCACGAGCGCCATCTGCTTCGGATCGTCGGCGAATCCGGGAGCCAGTGCCCGCATGATCCACGGCATCGTCGCCTCGCCGACGACGACGGCGACGGTGAGGATCGCCACCATCATCGCCAGCGTGTCCTCGGCGAAGCGCTGGGCGACCACCCGGCCGTCGACCAGGAGACGCGCATAGATCGGAACGAACGCCGCCGAGAAGGCGCCCTCTGCCGAAAGCGCACGGAACAGGTTAGGCAATCGGAAAGCGACGACGAAGGCGTCCGCGACCGGGCCCGCGCCGAGGATCGCCGCGAAGAGGAGATCGCGAAGGAATCCGACGACGCGGCTCAGCAGCGTGAAGCCGCCGACGGTGGCGATCGAGCGGAGCAGCATCGGCTAGAGCGAGACCTGCGGCCGGCTCACGCCGCCTGGCCCTTGCTCGGCGTGGCGCGGCGCTTGGGATCGGCGGGCGTTTCGGCCAGCGCCTCGATCAGGCGCGCCCTGATGTCGACGAGGCGATGCTCCTGCTCGACCTTGAGGCCGAAGACGTCCTTCACATAGAAGACGTCGACGACGCGCTCGCCGTAGGTGGAGATCTTCGCGGTCGAGATCTGCAGGTTGAGCTGGGTCAGCGCGCGGGTCACCTGGAACAGCAGGCCGGGCCGGTCGCGGCCGTTGATCTCGACCAGCGTGTGCGTGGCGCTCGCCTTGTTGTCGATCAGCACGCGGAGCGGCATCGCCAGCGCCCGGGTGCGCGTCGGGCGGGAACGGCGGGCGAGCTCTTCCAGCGTCTTGAGCTTGCCGTTGAGCGACTGCTCGATCAGCACCGCGAGCTTCGCCAGCTTGTCGGCACGCTCGACCGCCTTCCCTTCTCCGTCCTGGATGCCGAAGGTGTCGAGCGCCATGCCGTTGGCGAGCGTGTAGATGCGGGCATCCACGATGTTGGCGCCGGAGACGGCGATCGCGCCGGCGATGCGCGAGAACAGGCCCGGATGGTCGGCGGTGTAGATCGTGATCTCGGTGACCGAGCGCTTGGGATCGACCTGCGTGTCGATCGCCAGCGGCGCACCTTCCTTCTCTGCCCGGCGGACCAGGCGCGCGTGCCGCGCATGGGTCTGCGTGTCGAGGCCGAGCCAGTAGTCCGGATAGCCCTTCTCGACATGCTGGGCGAAGGCCTTGTCCGACCAGTCCTTGAGCTCGTCGCGAAGCGCGGTCTGCGCCGCGCGGACGCGCTCGGACTTTCCGGCCTCGGGCGAGGTGCCGAGCAGCACCTCCTCGGTCCGCCAGTAGAGCTCGCGGAGCAGCGCCGCCTTCCAGTTGTTCCAGATGTTGGGGCCGACCCCGCGGATGTCGGCGACTGTCAGCACCAGCAGCAGGCGCAGGCGTTCCGGCGACTGCACCAGGGCGGCGAAGTCGGAGATCGTCTTCGGATCGTTGATGTCGCGCTTGAAGGCGGTGTTGCTCATCGCGAGGTGATGCAGGACCAGCCAGGCGACGGTCTCGGTCTCCTCGGGCGAGAGCCCGACGCGCGGCCCGAACTTGCGCGCGACCTCGGCGCCGAGCTCGGAATGGTCGCCGCCGCGGCCCTTGGCGATGTCGTGCAGCAGCAGCGCCACGTAGAGGGCGCGCCTGGACTGCACCTTGTGGATCACCTCGGCCGAGAGCGGGTGGTCCTGGGTGAGCTTGCCGTCCTCGATCCGGTGCATGATGCCGAGTGCGAACAGCGTGTGCTCGTCGACCGTGTACACGTGGTACATGTCGAACTGCATCTGGGCGACGACGCGCCCGAAATCCGGCACGAAGCGGCCGAAGACGCCGACCTCGTTCATGCGCCGGAGGATGCGCTCGGAATCGTGCGGCGCGGCCAGCGTCTCGAGGAAGAGACGGTTCGCTTCCGGGTTGGCACGGAGCTTCGAATCGATCAGGTCGAGATGGCGCGTCGCCAGCTGCAGCGTGCGCGGATGGATGTCGAGATCGTGGGTCTGCGCCACGTGGAACAGGCGGAGGAGGGCCACCGGGTCCTTGGCGAACGCATCGTCCGAGGTGACGGCCAGCCGCTCACCCTCGAGCACGAAGCCCTCGAGGTTGCGGCGGCGGAGCGAGAACGTCGGAAGCCGGAAGCGCGGCGGGCGCTGGTTCTGGCTCTCGATCGCCGCGCACAGGATGCGGGTCAGGTCCCCGACGTCCTTGGCGACCAGGTAGTAGTGCTTCATGAAGCGCTCGACGCCGCGCGTGCCGGCATGGTCGCGATAGCCCATGCGTCCGCCGATCTCGCGCTGCACGTCGAAGGTCAGCCGCTCCTCCGGCCGCTTGGCGACGAGGTGCAGGTGGAAGCGGAGCGTCCAGAGGAAGTGGTGCGCCTTGGCGAAGGTGCGCGCCTCCGCCTCGGTGATCACGCCCTTCGCCACCAGCTCCTCGACCCCGTCGACACGATAGACGTACTTGGCGATCCAGAAGAGCGTGTGGAGGTCGCGCAGGCCGCCCTTGCCGTCCTTGATGTTGGGCTCGACGACGTAGCGCGAGTCGCCGAGCTTCTGGTGGCGCTTCTGCATCTCGCCGAGCTTGGCTTCGACGAATTCCTCGGACGTCCCGGCGACGATCTCCTTCTGGAAGCGCCGCCGCAGGTCCTGGTGCAGCTTCTGCTCACCCCAGATGTAGCGCGCCTCCATCAGCGAGGTGCGGATCGTCATGTCCGCCTTCGCCTGGCGGATGCATTCCTCGACCGAGCGCACCGCGTGCCCGACCTTGAGGCCGAGATCCCAGAGCACGTAGAGGATCGACTCGACGATCTGCTCGGCCCTCGGCGTGCGCTTGTAGGGGAGCAGGAACAGGAGATCGATGTCGGAGAAGGGCGCCAGCTCGCCGCGCCCATAGCCGCCGATCGCGACCAGCGCTAGGCGCTCGCCCTCGGTCGGGTTCGCGACCGGGAACAGCGTGGTCTCGGCGACGTCGAAGAGGACGCGGATGACCTGGTCCATCAGGAAGGCCATCGCCGCCGCACAGGCGGGACCGCTCTTCTCGGACTCGAGCCGGGCCGCGACCTCGGCGCGGCCTTCGGTCAGCGCCCGCTTCAGCACCTCGACGATGGCGCCGCGGTCGAGACGTCCCTCGTCCGCCAGCGCGTCGAATTCGGCCGCCAGCTTCCGGCGGTTGACGATTCGGCGCGGCTCGACCAGGCCCTCGCGGCCGCGGAGGCCGGAGCGCGGGATCGGCTCACTCAAGTCGGCGACGGCGGGAAGCGCCATGACCTATAGATAGGGGAATTGCTGCGGGCGCGAAAGGCCACGCCGCCCGTCGAGCCTGCGCCTCAGGCCCAGGTCGCGAGATGGCGGATGACGGCCTGATCGGAGTAGGCGCGGGCGAAGGTCTCCGCCCCCTGGGCGCGGATGCGCTCGAAAGCGCCGGCCCGCACCTGATCGCCCGCCTCGCGGAGATCGCCGCTGCCGGCGACCTCGACGAAGTCCTCGCCGGGCTTCAGGTAGTAGCGGGCATCGGGCGTGTATTCCTGGACCAGCAGCCGACCGCCGCGCAGCACGTCGAAGGTGCGGCCGACCAGGATGCGGTCCCCGGTCGATCGCATGGTGAGGCTGAGGCAGGCGCCGGTCGCCAGGAGGCGGCCGAGATAGAGCTTGAGGCTGGCGCCGGCATCGAGCCCGTCCGGCTGCTGGCTGGTCAGGTCGATCTTCAGCGCCGAGCCGCGGGCGAGGGCCTCCAGGAGCCAGAAATAGCGATGGATGTTGTAGTCCTCGATGGTGCCGCAGAAGCCGAGTTCGCGGGCCGGCGCATGCCCGGCGATCTCGTCGAACATCCGCCCGAAGCCGGAGGGAAACGGGATCAGGCAGAACTTCTCGGGGCGGATCGTCGTGGCGTCGCGGAGCGACGGCGACATTCCCCAATGGAAGTCGTAGCGATCGGCGCCGCGGTCGAACTGCTCGCGGAACCCCTTGCCCCAGGGATCGGGGATCAGCCGGCCGAGCCGCTTCGCCACCTTCCGCACCTGGTCCAGGTGCGCCTGCTGGCGGTCCGGATCCTTGCGGAAGACGGTGTTCTCGTCGATCAGCACCAGGTCGTTCGGGCCGATCTCGCCCGCGTCCGCTTCGCCCGGAAGCAGCGTGCAGGTGACGTCGGCCGTGGCGAAGGTGGAAGCCAGCCGCACGCCGAGGTCGTGCGGGCGCGCCGCCCCGCGCGCGCCGCACATCACGACAACGCGCAGCTTCGGCGAAACCTGCTTCACATAGTCGAAGGCGAGCACCTCGGGAGGCGGGGGCATTGCCGGCGTGCGCGCGAGCTCACCGAAGAGCGGGTCGAAGCGCCGGGCGAAGTCGAGCAGCAGCGCCGCCTTGGCCCCGTCCACGATGTCCTTTCCGAGCGCGCGGCGGAAGGTGGCCACGATCAGCTTGCGCAGCTCGTTCTCGGCGAGCAGCGCGGACATCGCCCCGGCATCGAGACGTGCCAGGGCGCGCCTGGCCCGCGCCTCGTCGCCGGCATACGTCGCCATCAGGAAGTCGATCGCGCCGGAAAGCGGATCGAGGTCCGGGTCGGCCGCGAAGCGTGCGAGCGCCGACGGCTGCCCGCCGTCGACCAGCTCGTCCGGCGCGATCCTCAGCTTTCGGCTGAGCGGGCGCTTGATGCGAAAGCGCGTCGCCCAGTTGGCGAGATTCAACGAGACCCCCATCCGCAGGCGGTCGTTGCCGCCCGGCTCCCTGCTAAACGGGAACTTATATAGGGCACCGGGCTTTCGCCAAAGCCTTGATACGACAGGGACCGCGACTATCGCTCATCCGCCGGAAGCGCCAACGCCGACGCCAGATTGTCGAGGCCGATTCGGGTCCCGTGCTCGCGGCCGGCGACGTCGTCGTACCCGTCCAGGAAGGCGCCCTGCTCGGTGAAGACGAGCGTCGTTCCCCTTCCCTTCGCCTTGAACTCGACCGTCGCCAGCGACACCGAGATCCGCCGGTCGTCGAGATGCATGGCATAGGAATAGACGATGCGCTCGCCCGGCACGATGTCGTGGTAGATCGCATCGAAGCCGTGGTCGGTACCCCCGGCGGGGCCCGTGTTCAGCCGCTCGCGGCCGCCGACGCGGAAGTCCATCTCGTGGCGCGTCGTCACCCAGTCGCCGGTGCAGGCGAACCACCGGGCCTTCGCCTCCTTCGTCGCCCATGCGGCGAAGACTCGGGCCGGCGTCGCCTCGTAGCGGCGCTCGATGGTGAACGCCGCATGGAGGACCGAGCGCGGGGTCACTTGGGCATCATCGCGAAATAGGGCTTCGCTTCCGAGAGCACGCGCGCGAAGGACGGCCGTTTCGAGAGACGCTCGAGATAGGCCGCGGCGTTGCGATGCGTGTCGGCGAACGGCATCAGCATGTCGGCGTAGAGCAGCGACGGCGCCGCGGCGCAATCGGCCATCGTGAACGCGTCGCCGAGGGCCCAGGTGCGATCCGCCATCTCGCGGTCGACGATGCCGAGCGCGACGGCGAGCTGCTCCCTCGCCTGGTCGACGCCGAGCGGATCGTTCTTTCCCTCCGGACGCAGCTTGTCGGTCACCATCTTGCCGATATTCGTATTGAGATAGAGATCGTGGATGCGGTCCCACAGATACAGCCGCCACGCCCCGTCGCCGGCCGGGATCAGTTTCGTCGGGCCCGGATAGTGTTCGGCCAGGTAAGCGATGATCGCGCTCGACTCGGGAACGGTCAGTCCGCGCGCTTCGTCGCGCAGCACCGGAAACTTGCCGATCGGCCAGACCCTCTGGAACGCGGCCCGCTCCGCCGGATCCATCAGGTTGACGATCCTGCCCGTGAACGGCGTCGCGTTCTCGTAGAGCGCGACCAGTACCTTCTGACAGAAAGAGGAGAGCGGGTGGTAGTAGAGCGTCAGGGACATTGCGTTACTCAGTTCTTGGCGGTTTCGGCGAGATAGGCGCCCAGGCGATCGAGCCGGCGTTCCCAGACGGTACGGCGGTCGGCGATCCAGCGTTCGGCCGAACGCAGCGCCTTCGGCTCGATGCGGCAGGTGCGCACGCGCCCGACTTTCTCGGACTTCACCAGGCCGCTCGCCTCCAGCACCTGGAGATGCTGCATCACCGCAGGCAAGGACATCTCGAGCGGTCCGGCGAGCTGGCTCACCGAGGCCGGGCCCCTGGTCAGGCGCTCCACCATGATCCTGCGCGCCGGATCGGCGAGCGCCTGGAACACGGAGTCGAGGCTCGAATAGTTAAGCACTCTCTTAAGTATCACGGACCGTCGACGCGCGCAAGCGGGCGTCGACGGTCCGTGATGTCGGAGGAACGGAGCTACTGGGCTCTGCCGTTGGCGTCGGCGAGGTCGTAGGCATCCATCATGCTGCTGAGAATCCGCATGATAAAGGCGGTGCATCCAGGCACGAGGTTGGGGAAGTGATCGACGCTCCAGTTGACGCCGTCGCGCCGCTCGATCGGCACCGGCGTGGGGGCGATGAGATCCCGGCACTGGCCGGTGGGATCGGCGGCGATGCGGCGCGCGATCTCGGCGCGAATTTCGTCGGCAGTCGCAATGATCTTCTTCGTCATAGGCACAGGTCCTCCGTCTCGGCGCGTTCTCACGCACGCCGCTGGTGTCGGATCGGTGGGAATGGCGAACCACGATCGAGGCTTCGCCGGGTTGGAGCCGATATAACGCCGACCACGGTAAGCGGATCACGGCTATGCCGTGACAACGGCGTGCCCGGAATTAAATGCGTTAGTTCAAATAGTTAGGGGCGGGACTCCGGCCCGCCGGAGCATCAGCGCGCGCTCGCGCGCGTTGCGGGTCAACGATGCCGCGCGAAGAAACTCGGCCCTCGCCTCGTCGATCCGTCCGAGCTTCTCGAGAAGGTCGCCCCGCACGGTCGGCAACAGGTGATAGGTCTCGAGCACGCGGTCGTCGCGGATCGCGTCCACGATCGCCAGCCCTGCCGCAGCACCCTCGGCCATGCCGACCGCAACCGCGCGGTTGAGCTCGACGATCGGCGACGGCGTCAGGATCGAAAGCGCGGCATAGAAGGCGGCGATGCGCCTCCAATCGGTGTCGCTCGCCGTTCTCGCGCGCGCATGGCAGGCCGCGATCTCGGCCTGCACGACGTAGGGACCGACGGCCCTGCTCAGGCCTTCCGCGCGGGCGAGCGCGCCGAGGCCGTGGCGGATCAGCGTGTGATTCCAGCGGGCACGGTTCTGGTCGAGCAGGAGGATCGGCTCGCCGTCCGGGCCGGTGCGGGCGCCGAGGCGCGAGGCCTGCAGCTCCATCAGCGCGACGAGGCCGTGCACCTCGGGCTCCTCCGGCGCGAGCTCGGCCAGCACGCGCCCGAGCCGCATCGCCTCTTCGCAGAGTTGCGGCCGCATCCAGTCGTCGCCCGAGGTCGCGGTGTAGCCCTCGTTGAAGACGAGGTAGAGGACCTCCAGCACCGAGGCGAGCCGATCGGCCAGCTCCGGACCGCGCGGCACCTCGAAAGGCACGCCGGCCTCGGCCAGCGTCTTCTTCGCGCGCACGATCCGTTGCGCGATCGTCGGCTCCGGCACCAGGAAGGCGCGCGCGATCTCCTCGGTGGTGAGGCCGCCGAGGAGCCGCAAGGTCAGCGCCGCCCTGGCCTCGGTCGAGAGCAGCGGATGGCACGCGATGAAGATGAGCCTGAGGAGATCGTCGCCGACCGGATCGTCGAGCCTGGCCTCGATGTCCGGCACCGCGTCTTCGAGCCGCGCCTCGATCTCGCGCGTGAGCTCGCCTTCCTTGCGCTGGTGCAGCGTCTTCCGGCGGAGCCGGTCGATCGCCCGATGCTTCGCCGTCGCCATCAGCCAGGCGCCGGGATTGGCCGGCACGCCGTCGGCCGGCCACTGCTCGAGTGCTGCGACCAGCGCGTCCTGCGCCAGCTCCTCCGCCGCGCCGACGTCGCGCACGATCCGCGTCAGACCGGCAATCAGCCGCGGCGACTCGATCCGCCAGACCGCGTCGATGGTGCGGGTGATGTCCGTCACGATGTCCGCCGCTGCGCCGAGATGAATACTCGAATGTTATCGAGGCGATCTTAGCAGCCCCATCTCCCGCCGCAGGCGGGCGAGGGACGGGGTGGGGGCGAGCGCAGCGAGAAATGGAAGATGGCATTCGCGGGCAGGCGACCTCGCGATGCTTCGCATCGCTCGCCCCCTCCCTCCCCTCCCCCGCTTCGCGGGAGAGGGTTCAGAGGAGCGCCTGCCCCGCCTACTTCTTGTTCTCGAAGTCCTTGAGGCTTGAGTTGTCGACGACCTTCTGCACGTCGTCCGGGAAGTCGCTCATCTCGAAGACCTGGCGGACCTCGACGGTCTCGTTCTCGCCGCCGGGGATGCGCTTGGCCCACTCGATCGCTTCCTCGCGCGACTTGACCTGGATCATCCAGTAGCCGCCGAGCACTTCCTTGGCCTCGGCGAAGGGGCCGTCGGTGACCTTGGGCTTGCCGCCCTTGTAGGTGACGCGCACGCCGGTCGCCGGCGGGTGGAGCCCGTCAAGCGCCAGCAGGACGCCGGCCTTCTGGAGCTCCTCGTTGTACTTCATCATCGCCTCGACGGCCTTGGCGTCGGGGCGCACATCGGCCCCCGCCTTCTCGTAGCCGCCGGGGATCATCAGCATCATGAACCGCATGGACGTCTCTCCTCGATGTCCGGAGCCGGGCCGCTTCCCTGCTCTCTATCCTAGCGTCGAACGACCCCGGTCCGGATCGACATGACCCCTCAATTTTTCTTCGGGGTGTCGACGATGACCATCCAGGAGACGCCGAACCTGTCGGCGACACAGCCGAATAGCGCCGAGAAGAAGGTCTTGGCCAGCGGCATCTGCACCTGGCCGCCATCGGCCAGGTTGTCGAAGAGCTTCCTGCACTCGGCTTCCGAGCCGACCGGGAGGGTCAGCGAGATGCCCTTGAATTCGAGGCCGCCGGCGCCCATGCCGTCCGAGATCATGATCAGGCCGTCAGTGCCGATCTTGAGGCTCGAATGCATGACCTTGTTGTCGTCGGGGGCCGGGCCGCAGCCGGCGGCGGCCTCGGGCGGCGCCTTGCCCTTGTCCGGGTTGTCGCCGAAGCGCATCAGCATCTCGACCTTGGCGCCGATCGCCTTCTTGTAGAACTCGATCGCCTCTTCGGCGCGGCCGTTGAAGAACAGGTAGGGTTGGACGGACATGATTTTCTCCTCCGCGTGATTTCAGTTCTTCGGCTGGGTGGCGACCATGACCATCCAGCCGATGCCGAACTTGTCCTCGAGCATGCCGAAGGCCGGCGAGAAGAAGGTCTTGATCAGGGGCACGCGCACCTGGCCGTCTTCGGCCAGGCTGGCGAACACGCGCCTCGCCTCCGCTTCGTCGGAGGCGGCGAGCGAGAGCCGGAAGCCGTTGAAGTTGGGCTTGCTCGACGAGTCCCCGTCGGAGGCCATCACCATCGTCTCGCCGATGACCAGGTTCGAGTGCATCACCTTCTCGCTCCAGTTCGGCGGCAGCGAGTGCCCGGGCTGGGGCGGCTCGGGGCTGTCCTTGTAGCGAACGAGGAAGCTGACCTCGGCGCCGACGGCCTTCTTGTAGAAGGCGATGGCCTCGTCGCAGCGGCCGTTGAAGAACAGGTAGGGCTCGACCTTCATGGCGGTATCCTTTCAATGGAAGGCAGGCGAGATGCCGGCCCCATCCGGACGTCGAACGACACCCCCTGGCTTCGACAGGCCCACCCGGATTTATTCGTCAGGACTTCGTGGCCGCCCGATCGAGGTCGGCGAGCCCCCCTTCGAACTGGCCGCCGACCATCTTGTCCATGTCGAGGACCATGTGGACGGCCTTGGCAATGAAGTTGTTCTCCCCGGTCAGCGCCCAGGTGACCCGGGTCTTGTCGCCGTCCGGCTGGAAGGTGAAGGTCGCATAGGCGGTGCCGGGGAACGGCTTCTCGAAGTCGAGACGGATGCGGATCAGCTCGTTCGGCTTGCTGTCGACGATCGTCGCCTTGCCTTCCCCCGCCTGCGCATTGCCGGCCCAGGTGTAGACCGCGCCGTTGCCGAGAGGCTGGCCTTCGTAGGTCTTCCTCATCGCCGGATCGAGCTTCTCGTAGGGGGACCACTGGCCCCATTTCTTGAAGTCGTTGACCAGGCCGAAGACGGCGGGAGCGGGCGCGGCGATCGTCGCCGTGCGCTGGACCCGGAACTCGGAGGGACGGGTCGCGATCACCACCAGCAGCACGATCACGACGGCGGCAACGCCAATGAGAATGTTCTTCAGCAAGATCGATCTCCGAAACTTGGGGACGAAACTCTGCGGATCAGGAAAGCGCGATGAGGTCCAGGCGCATCCGATCCGGGTCGGCGACCAGCCTTTCGGTTGCCGCCTGGGCCTTCTTCCATACGGGCAGAGCCTTCGCGAGAAGCCGGCGCCCGGCCGGGGTCAGCATCACGAGCCGGCCGCGCCGATCGCTTTCATTGGGCACGATCTTGATCAGGCCTCGCCGCTCGAGCGGCTTCAGGTTCGCGGTCAGCGTCGTGCGATCCATCGCCAGCATCTCGGACACCGGGCCGATGCCGGGCGGCGTCGGCCCGTTGAAGGCCATCAGCAACGAGAACTGCCCGTTGGTGAGATCGAATGGCCGGAACGCGTTATCGAATCGCCGGGCCATCGCGCGCGCCGCCCGCTGCACGTGCAGGCACAGGCATGCGTCCCGGATCTTCGGCGCTATCGCGACAGGCAATTCGTCGTCCCTGGCCATGGTCCGCATTATGTTGATATCAACATAACTGTCAAGGTCGACGCTTTACGCGTCGACGATCACCTCGAACCCGCCGTAGCTGAAGCGCTTCATGTCGAAGGGCATCGGCTCCTTCATCATCTTCGCCATGCGCGGATCGGCCATGACCTTGGCGTTCACCGCGTCGCGGTGCTTGCGGTTCCTGTAGACGATCCAGGAGAAGACCACGGTCTCGGACGGCTTGGTCTTCGCCAGCTTCGGGAACGGCACCCCGAACTTCGACTTCAGGTCCTCGCCGACGCATTCCTTGTAGTCGAGCGCGCCGTGGTCGCGCCAAACCTTGCCTGCCTTCCTGGCGATGCGCCGGTACTCGTCGATCTTCTTCTTCGGCACGGCGATGACGAAACCGTCTGCGTAGGCCATCGAGCGTCTCCTCGTCGTTTCGTTGCCGCGAATAATGTTGATATCAACTTATCTGTCAACGAAAGATGCGTTCATCTGACCATTCCCTCCTAAGCCAGACCGGTTATGATTCCGTGACCCAAGGGGAGGAAGCTGCAATGGCGATCACGGTCGGCGAAGGCGAATGGACCTACGAGGTGGTCGAGAACTGGGCGAAGCTGCCACCCGGCTGGTCGTTCAAGGAGATCGGCGGCATCGGCTGCGATTCCAAGGACAACGTCTACGTCTTCAATCGCGGCGAACACCCGATGATCGTGTTCGACCGCGACGGCAACTTCATCAAGAGCTGGGGCGAGGGCATGTTCCCGAGGGCCCATGGCGTCCATATGGGCCCGGACGAGACGCTCTGGCTGACCGACGACGGCGACCACACCGTCCGGCAGTGCACGCTCGACGGCAAGGTGCTGCTCGAGCTCGGCATCCCCGGCAAGCCCACGCCCTACATGAGCGGCGAGCCGTTCCATCGCTGCACGCACACCGCGCTCTCGCCGAAGGGCGAGATCTACGTCGCCGACGGCTACGGCAATTCCTCGGTGCACAAGTTCTCGCCGAACGGCAAGCACCTCAAGTCGTGGGGCACGCCCGGCACCGATCCCGGCGAGTTCAACATCGTCCACAACATCACCTGCGACGCGGACGGCCTCGTCTACGTAGCCGATCGTGAGAACCATCGCGTCCAGGTGTTCGACGGCGAAGGTCGCTACCAGGGCCAGTGGAACAACATCCACCGTCCCTGCGCGCTCTGCATGCCGACGGGGAATCAGCGGGTCTGCTATGTCGGCGAGCTCGGTCCCGGCCTCGCGGTCAACCGCAACATGCCCAACATCGGCCCGCGCATCGCGATCACCGATCACACCGGCAAGCGCCTCGCCCGCATCGGATCGAACAAGGGGCCAGGGCTTGGGCCGACCGAATTCCAGGCGCCGCACGGCATTGCCGTCGATTCGAGGGGCGACCTCTATGTCGGCGAGGTGTCGTGGACGAACTGGCCGACCTTCTACCCGGACAAGCCGCGCCCCGACAACCTCCGGTCTCTGCACAAGTTCAAGAAGATCAAGGCAGCGTGATCCCCCTGCCGCTTGGAGCGGCGGCTGCGGCGCGCTAGCATTTCCGAACGGAAACGTCCGAGGGGAGGATCGTCATGCGGGTACTAGCCGCCGCCGTCGCGCTGTCGCTGATCGCCGGAACCGCTCAGGCCCAGCCCAAGGTGCTGCGCTACACGCCGGCCGCCGACCTCACCTCGCTCGACGCCCAGACCAACACCGCGCTGGTCACCGCGCAATACGGCATGATGGTCTACGACACGCTGTTCTCCTTCGACATCGGCATGCAGCCGAAGCCGCAGATGGTCGACAGCTACACCGTCTCGCCCGACGGGCTGACCTATGCCTTCAAGCTCCGCTCCGGCCTCGCCTTCCACGACGGAACCAAGGTCACCAGCGCCGACGTCATCCCCTCGATCCGCCGATTCATGAAGCGCGACGCTCTCGGCCGGCGCATGGACGCGGCGATGGCCTCTTTCGAGGCCGATGGCGACGACGCGTTCAAGATCGTCTTCAAGCAGCCCTTCCCCTTCACCGAGAGCGTGCTCGCCTGGACCGGCTCGGGCATGGCGGCGATCCTGAGGAAGGCCGATGCCGAGACCGACCCGATGAAGCCGCTGACCACCTCGATCGGCTCCGGACCGTTCAAGTTCATCCCCTCCGAGTGGAAGACCGGCGCCCAGGCGGCGTGGGAGAAGAACGCGGCCTACGTGCCGCGTACGGACGCGCCGAACGGCCTTGGCGGCGGCAAGGTCGTCAAGGTCGACCGGGTCGAGCTCAAGTATTTGCCGGATGCGAGCACGCGCGCCAACGCGCTCAAGGTCGGCGAGATCGACCTGATCGACCTCCTGCCGGTCGACCTGATCGCCTTCTTCAAGGGCGACGCCAACGTCACCGTCGACAAGCTCTCGCCCTTCGGCGGCGAGGGCGTGATCCGCATGAACCAGCTGCAGCCGCCCTTCAACAACCTGAAGGCCCGCCAGGCGCTGGCCCACACGATCGTGCAGTCCGAGTTCATGAGCGCGGCCTACGGCGACCCGCAATGGTGGGAGCCGAGCTGCTTCTCGTGGTTCGTCTGCAAGACGCCGAACGGCACCGAGGCCGGCTCCGAGCCCTACCGCACGCCCGACTACCAGCGCGCGCGCCAGCTCCTGCAGGAATCGGGATACAAGGGCGAGCCGATCGTGATGCTGACCGTCACCGATGTTCCCTCGCAGTACGCGATGGCGCAGGTGACCGCGGCGAACCTCAAGAAGATCGGTGCCAACGTCGACCTGCAGGCGGTCGACTTCGGCCAGCTCTTCGCCCGCCGCGAGAACCGCAAGACCAACGCCGAGGGCGGCTGGAACCTGATCGTGCTGGGCTACAATGGGCAGTTCCTGAACTCGCCGCTGACCAACCCGGTGGTCGACTCGCGCTGCGGCGACGCGCCGTTCGGCTGGCCCTGCGACGAGACCGTCGAGAAGCTGCGTACCGCCTATTTCAACGAGGGCGACGCGGCGAAGCGGAAGACGATCCTCGATGATCTGTCGAAGGCCGCCTGGGCCTCGCTGCCCGGCATCATCACCGGCATGTACTACAACGCCTATGCCTGGCGGAAAGAGGTCACCGGCCTGATGAAGGCGCAGCAGCTCGTGTTCTGGAACGTCGAGAAAAAGTAGGCGCCTAGAAGCGCCGCTGCGCCATCCAGCCGCGGACCTTCTTCACCCACTCGCTTTCGGGGTTGGCGTTGTCGAAGCTGATGTCGAAGTGGTCGAAGCCGGCGAACACCTTGTGCTCGACCGGAGTCCCGGCCGCCTTCAGCGCCTCGACGAAGGGCATGCCTGATTCGAGGACATGCGCCAGGTCCTTGTCGCCCCAGGTGACGTAGAACGGGATGCGGTTGCCCTCGACGTAGGTCTGCGGACTCGCCTCGGGCGCATCCTCGGGGCGCTTGAGCAGGTGCTTGTTGCGCGCCTCGAGCGCGCCGATCTCGAACTTGTAGCTGCCGCTGACCGGCAGGCAGCCACGGATCGCGCGGGTCGGCACGCCGGCCGCCGCGAGCTTGTTCCGCTGCAGCACCGCCAGGGCCGCAAGGTGCGCGCCGGCCGAGTGACCGCCGATGAACAGCCGCTCGGGATCGCCGCCGTGCTTGGCGATGTTGTCGTGCACCCAGGCGATCGCCGCGATCGTGTCGTCGAGCTGCGCCGGGAAGCGCTCAGGGATCAGGCGATAGGAGACCGAGACGAAGATCGCCGGCAGGTCGACGAAGGCCGGGGCCATGTAGCCCATCCACTCCTTGTAGCCGAACTCCCACCCGCCGCCATGCAGGAAGACCAGCACCGGCAGGCCCGTCGCGGACGCATCCTTCGGCAGGTACACGTCGACCTTCTGCCAGTAGTCGGGCCCATAGGCCTGATCGAGAACGACGCGCGCGTCCTTCATCGCGGCCTTCGAACGCCTCAGGCACTCGGCGGCATAAGCCTCGCCTTCGGGACCCATCTTCTTCTGCTCAGGCAGGTTGTCGAACGCCATCTTCCCGTCCTCGTGATCGGCTGCCGGTCAAAACGTCCTGAACATAAAGTTATTCGCCTGGACGACGGAACCGAAGAGTCTTGATAATACACTCTTAGATGGATAGCGGTCTTTCCGAAGCGCGAGGTCCGGATGTCCGGGCCCGACGCAACCTGCCGACCCAGGCGATCGTGCTGGCCCTCGTCAGCATCCTTGTTATCCCCGGGATCGCGTTCTCGGGCCTGCTCCTCTGGCGCTACGCCGAGGCCGAACAAGCCCGCAACGAGCAGAATGCCATCGCCGTCGCCCGGGCCGCCGCGACGGCGATCGACCGCCACATCACCAGCCTTCACATCACGCTGAGAACCCTCACGACCTCGCACTTCCTTGCGGTCGGCGATCTCGCCGCCTTCCATGACCAGGCCCAGAAGGTGCGGTCCTTCATCGACGCCGACCTCGTTCTTCGCCGAGCCGACGGCCAGCAGCTCATCAACACCCGCGTGCCGTTCGGCACCGTGCTGCCCTCGACGCCCTACGCCGTCGATGCGATTGCGATCTCGACCGGCGCCCCCGTCATCACGGACGTGTTCTTCGGCGCGATCTCCAATCGATCGCAGGTCGGCATCATGTTGCCGGTCTCGCTCGCAGGTCAGCCCGGCCATCTCCTGCACATCAGTGCGGAGACCGACCGCTTCCACGAAGTGATCAAGGAAGTCACTCCGTCGGATTGGGTCGTCGGGGTTGCCGACGGCAACGGCACCTACGTCACCCGCTCGGAGAATCATGCCGAGTTCGCCGGCAAGCCGGGCATTCCTGCTTTTCTCGCGCGTGCCAGCGAGCGGGAGGGCGACTTCCTGGGCGAGAACCCTTTCGGGGAGAAGATACTGGTCGGCTACACGCGTCCGGCGCTGGCTAACTGGCTGGTTGCCGCCAGCATAAGGCAGACGGTCCTGGAGGCGCCTCTATGGAGGGCCCTCTATGCGATCATCACCTTCGGCGTCGCGACCCTCGCGATCTCGTCCCTGATTGCGATCTGGCTCTGGCGCTTCGTGGCCCGCCCGCTCGACGGACTCGCCCGTGCCAGCCGAAGGGTCGGCTCGGAGGACGCATCCTTCGACGTGCCGACTTCGCTTCGCGAGTTCGTCGCCGTCCGCGATGCGCTGGCCCTCGCCCACCACGAGATCCGATCGCATGCCACTCTGCTCGAATCCCGCGTGGCCGAGCGCACGTACGAGCTCGCGCAGGCCAACTCCGAACTGACCCAGCAGATGGCGGCGCGCGAGAAGGCCGAAGCCGAGCTTCGCCAGGTGCACAAGATGGAGGCGGTCGGACAGCTGACCGGGGGCATCGCGCACGATTTCAACAACATGCTGACGGTGATCATCTCGAGCCTCGGGCTTCTCCAGCGACGCCTCGATCGGGGCGAGATCGACATCCAGCGCTACGTGGATTCCGCCCGCGAGGGCGCCACGCGCGCCTCGGCGCTCACCAGCCGGCTCCTCGCCTTTTCGCGCCAGCAACCGCTTGCGCCGGAAGTGCTCGATGCGAACCGGTTGGTTGCCGGCATGGCCGAGCTGCTGCAGCGGACCCTCGGCGAGGCGATCCGTATCGAGACCGTGCTTGCGGCCGGTCTCTGGCGCACGCATGCCGACGCGGCCCAGCTCGAGAACGCCATTCTCAACCTTTGCGTAAACGCCCGCGATGCGATGCCGGATGGCGGACGCCTCACGATCGAGACCGGCAACGCCCATCTCGACGAGGCCTACGCGGACGCGCATGAGTCCGTCACGCCCGGCCAGTACGTGATGACCGCGATCACCGACACCGGCCAGGGCATGACGCCCGACGTCGTCGCACGCGCCTTCGATCCGTTCTTCACCACCAAGCGCGCGGGGATGGGGACCGGTCTCGGCCTCAGCCAGGTCTACGGCTTCGTCAAGCAGTCGAAAGGCCACATCAAGATCTATTCCGAGCCCGGCCACGGCACCACGGTGAAGATCTATCTCATGCGCTACTACGGCGACGACGAGGCGAAGGCGCTCCGTCGCGAGGCGCAGGCGCTCCCGGCCGGCCAGGCGAGCGACGTCATCCTGGTGGTCGAGGACGAGGATCGGCTCCGCACGCTGACGGTCGAGACGCTGAGGGAGCTCGGATACACGGTCCTGGACGCCAACGGGGCCGGCGCGGCGCTGGCGCTCGTCGCCAGGCATCCGGAGATCGCCCTTCTGTTCACCGATATCGTCATGCCCGACGTCAACGGCCGGCAGCTCGCCGACCAGGTCGTGAAGCTCCGCCCCGGCATCAAGGTGCTGTTCACGACCGGCTTCACGCGGAATGCCGTGGTCCACAACGGCATTCTGGATACCGGGGTCAACTTCATTCCCAAACCGTTCTCCATGGAGGATCTCGCGACCAAGATCCGTCAGGTCCTGTCCGATCCGGCCTGAGGCGCCCCCCGGGCGGACCAGCATCCGGCACTATTTTTCGGGGAAAGGCTTGCGTCGGCGCCAAGCCGGGCTTATTTGAGCACTCATTGAGATTCGGCCGAACGACTTGGCCTTGCCGCGACACCGCGGCCCGACTGACGACCTCTTCCCAAAATCTCGATAAAGACCGCCGCGACCTCGTCGCGGCACCAAGAAACCTACCCGGAAAGGACGTCATCATGACCACGGGAACCGTCAAGTTTTTCAACACGCAAAAGGGCTTCGGCTTCATTCAGCCGGACGACGGCGCGAAGGACGTTTTCGTCCACATCAGCGCCGTCGAGCGTGCCGGAATGGCCACGCTCAGCGAGGGGCAGAAGGTGTCGTTTGACATCGTCGCCGATCGCCGGTCCGGCAAGTCGGCCGCCGACAACCTGCGCAGCGCCTAGGCGCCCGCAGACCCGCCCTGGCCGCGGATGCGCGGTCAGGGTCGGGAGGCTAATGGAGCCCGCGTCTGGTTCACCAGTCGCGGGCTTCGGCTTTTCTGGCTAGCATCGCGCCTCCTCCCCTGAGAGAGCCGCAATGCCATTCACCTTCGTGATGCTGCCCCCGCACACCGACGTCGCCCGCGACTGGGCGAAGCGCCTCGGCGAAGCCGTGCCGGAGGCGAGGATCGTCGTGCCCGAGGGCGACAACGAGGCGATGGTCGCGATCGCGGAGGCCGACGGCGCCTACGGCACGCCGACGCCGGCGCTGCTGGCCGAAGGAAAGAAGCTCCGCTGGTGGCAGGCGCCGATGGCCGCGCCGCCGGCCGGATTCTATTCCAAGGAGCTCATCGCCCATCCCGCGCAGGTGACCAACATGCGCGAGATCTACAACGACCACATCGGCGCCCACATCATGGCGTTCGTGCTGGCCTTCGCCCGCGACTTCCATACCTACCTGCCGCAGCAGCTGAAGCGCGAGTGGAAGCAGAAGCCGCTCGATACCGGTGTCGTCGACCTGCCGTCGTCGACGATGCTGATCGTCGGCCTCGGCGGCATCGGCGCCGAGACCGCCCGCCTGGCCTCGGCCTTCGGCATGACCGTGATCGCGACCGACGCCCGGCGCACGCAAAGGCCGCCGACCGTCGCCGAGATGCACAAGCCGGAGAAGCTGGACGAGCTTCTGCCGCGCGCCGACTTCGTCGTGCTGACGATCCCGCACACGCCCGAGACCGAGGGTCTGTTCGACCGGTCCAAGTTCAAGCGGATGAAGAAGAGCGCCTTTTTCATCAACATCGGCCGCGGCATGACGACGAAGCTCGACGACCTCGCCGCCTCGGTGAAGTCGGGCGAGATCGCCGGCGCCGCGCTCGACGTCTTCGAGATCGAGCCGCTGCCGAAGGATCACGCGCTCTGGACCATGCCGAACGTCCTGCTGACGCCGCACACCGCCGGATTCGGCCCGCACCTGAACGAGCGCCGCTACCAGATCCTGCTCGACAACACCCGCGCCATGGTCGCGGGGCGGCCGCTCCGCAACGTCGTCGACAAGGCGAACTGGTTCTAGAGTTCTGTCCATGACCCAGACAGCTCAGGTCGTCATCGTCGGCGGCGGCGGGGTCGGATCCTCGATCGCCTACCACCTGACCGCGCGGCCGGACTTCCACGGCACGGTCGTCGTCGTCGAGCGCGATCCCACCTATGCCCGCGCCTCGACCGCGCTCTCGGCCGGCGGCGTCCGCCAGCAGTTCTCGACAGAGGAGAACATCCGGCTCTCGCTCTACGGCGCGCATTTCATCCGCGACATCGGCCGCCTGCTCGAGGTCGACGGCGACCGGCCGAACATCAACTTCATCGAGGGCGGCTACCTCTTCCTCGCGACGCCGTCGGGCGTGCCGGTGCTCGAAGCCAACCACGCGCTGCAGAAATCGGAAGGCGCCGACAATACGCTGCTCGACCCGCGCGGATTGAAGGAGCGCTTTCCCTGGATATCGGTCGACGGCCTCGCGTTGGGGTCGCTCGGGCTCTCGATGGAAGGCTGGTTCGATCCCTATGGATTGCTGCAGGCGCTCAAACGCAAGGCGCGGGCCCAGGGCGTGCGCTACGTGACCGACAGCGTCGTCGGCATCGAGCGTTCGGGCGATCGCCTGGACGCGGTGACCCTCGCCTCCGGCGAGCGCATCGCCGCGAAGTGGATCGTCAACGCCGCCGGCCCTCATGCCGGCAAGCTTGCGGCGATGGCGGGGCTGGATCTTCCGGTCGTGCCGAAGAAGCGCTTCGTCTACGTCTTCGACTGCCGCGAGGACCTCAAGCCGCGCCTGCCGCTGACGATCGATCCGTCCGGGGTCTGGGTACGCCCCGAAGGTTCCGGCTACATCGGCGGCATCTCGCCGCCCGAGGACCAGGATCCCGACTGCGAGGATCTCGACCTCTCCTACGATCTCTGGGAAGAGATCGTGTGGCCGACCCTGGCCGAGCGCGTCCCCGCCTTCGAGGCGATCAAGCTGCAGCGCGCCTGGGCGGGACACTACGACTACAACACGCTGGATCAGAACGGCATCATCGGCCGTCATCCCGACGTGCCGAACTTCCTTCTCGCCAACGGCTTCTCCGGCCACGGCATCCAGCAGGCCCCGGCGACGGGACGCGCCATCGCGGAGCTGATCTGCGACAGCAGGTTCACGACGATCGACTTGGCGAGATTTGGCTACGAGCGCATCCGGGAGAAGCGGCCGCTGACGGAGCTCAACGTCGTTTAGGCTTCGCTTCGCGAAGGAACTTACGACGCGAGCTTAGTGGCGTAACGCTCCCGCTTTTCGGACGACCGAAAAGCTGCCGCGTTCCGCCGCTCGCGATCTTCGCGAGCGCGGGCGCCTAGCCAAGGCGCAAGTGCGCGCTTGCGCACGATAGCCTTAGCGTAGCGACCGCACCAAGCGAGCGACCGCAAATCGTCTATTTGAAGCGTTTCTCCATATTCACGAACGTCGGCTGCGCGTACCCCGGATGCGCCTCCTCGGAGGTCTCTACGAATCCGCACGCGGCAAAAAGCTTCCGGTTGTCGAGCAGCACCAGCCGCGTCGACAGATGCAGGCGCGGAAGGCCCCGGCGGCGCGCCTCGTCCTCCGCCATCTGCAGCATGCGCTTGGCGAATCCCTGGCCGCGCCAGGCCGGATGCACGGCGACGCGGCCGATGTAGAGGCCGCCGTCCTCCTCGGACCACAGCAGGCACGCGGCCGGGCCTTCGTACATCGCCCCACCGCCGCCTTCCGCGAAATGCTTCCGGATGTTGTCGCCGGATTCCTTGAGCGCTGACGGCAGCGGGTCGGTCACCACCGTCTGGCGCGCGAAGCAATATCGGATCAGCTCGGCCAGCGCGTCAGCGTCGTCGGGCGTGGCGAAGCGGAGCGCTTCGGTCATGCGCCGAGCACCGCGCGCTCGCCGGTCTCGATCGATTTTCGCATCGCATCCAGCCGTCGCATCGCCTGCACGCCGTCGGCGATCTCGGGCACGTCGGCCTCCTCGCCGCGCACGCGGGCGAGGAAGCCCCGGAGCAGCGCGCGATAGCCCTTGTGGTCCTCGTCGGCGGCGACCGTCGGATTGGGCTCCCAGACCAGCGTGTCGGCCTCCGCCGTCATCGTCGCGTCGGGGTCGTCGACCTTGAACGAGGGATCGCGCACGTAACGGACCTCGGTCACGTTGCGCACCTCGACGCGCCGATGATCGCCCATCACCTGCCACCATTCGACCGGCGCGCCCCGGGACTGCAGCGTGCCCATCGCGAGCGTCGCCAGCGCGCCCGAGCGGCAGTCGAAATCGACATGGAGCAGCAGCCGGCCCGGAGACGCCTCGTGCTTGCGCACGCGAAGGCCCGAGAGCGGCCCCATCAGCCATGGCACCAGGTCGAGATAGTGGACGCAATGATGCAGATAGAAGCCCGAGTAGTCAGGGTTGCCCTGGAAATATGTGGGCGCCGTCATGTAGTGGCCGAGGAACCCGGCGAGCGTCCCGAACTCGCCTGCGCGCGTCAGGTTGTAGGCGACGCGGTTGGCGGTCGAATGCCGCTTCATGAAGCCGACGACCACGGGCTTCCGGGCCCGCTCCGCCGCAGCGAGGATCGCCTCGGCCTGGGCCGCGGTCGCGCCCGGCGGCTTCTCGATGAAGACGGGCAGGCCACGGCCGAGCGCCAACGGCGCCAGCTCGGCATGGACCGCGGGTCCGACCGCGACGCCGACCGCATCCAGGCCCGGATGCTCGATCAGGTCCCGGGCACGGGTGTAGGTCGCGGCGCCGGGGGCCAGCAGCTTCGCGCCCGCGATCGCGTCCGGCTGCGGATCGCAGACCGCCGCGATCTCGGCGCCGAGACCCGCGAGCTTTGGCAGCAGCATCGCGCTCGCATGCCGCCCGAGTCCGACCCACCCGATCTTCACCCCGCCTCCTTATCGATCACTCACCAGAATAGTCACCATCTTGTCTCCATAACATATGTCAACGCCCTGTTAGCGTCGCACCGCAGAAAGCGGGAGGCCGAATGGCGCTGGCGGAGACCCCTGCGGGATCTCCAGCGGACGTGATGATGCGTTTGCGCAAGGAGACGGCCGGGTCCCACGCCCGGCTGGAAAAGGCGCTGGCCCTCCTCGAGCCGCCGCTCGCGCAAGATCGGTTCGTCACGCTGCTGGAGCGGTTCTACGGCTTTCACGCGGTCTGGGAACCGGCGATCGCCGCGCATTTCGATCCCGAGTTCCTGCTGCCCCGCCGCCGCCTCCGCCTGATCGAGACAGATCTGATCGCACTCGGCCATCATCCGGCCGATACGAGGCCACCCTTGTGCTTCGGGGCCGCGGCGCTTGGCCGCTCGCCCGAGGCCGCGTTGGGCTCCCTTTACGTGATGGAAGGATCGACCCTCGGCGGTCAGATGATCGCCCACGGCCTCCGTGGCACGGGCTGGGGCGAGCGCATCCGGTACTTCAATCCCTATGGCGACGGAACCGGAGGGATGTGGTCGGCGTTCAAAACCCTGGTCCGAACACGTTCCGGGACAACCGCAGATCCGAAGATCATGGCCGGTGCCATCGCCACCTTCGATCTCCTGCAGGACTGGCTGAGCCCGGCATTTCCAGAGCCCACCTGAATGGACGACGTCCAGCCGGACATCACCGACTGTGCCGCTGAGCCGATCCGCATCCCGGGCGGAATCCAGGCGCATGGCGCGCTTCTGGTCATCTCGCCCGAGAGCCTGAAGATCCTGCAGGCGAGCGCCAACGTCGACAAGCTGCTCGGCTTCAGGCCTGCACAGGGCTCCACCCTTCACGCGATCCCCGGATCGGACATCGATCCGCTGATCTCCGAGGTGGTGCGCTGGCTCCGCAGCGGTGCCGAAGTCCCGCTGCTCCGGACCGCCCGCCTCGATCGCCGGTCGATGCAGGTGCTCGGCCATCTGACGCCTCAAGGCGCCATCCTCGAGTTCGAGGAGGGCCCGGAGCGCGAGATCGATACGCTCGCGTCCCTCTATCCGCGCCTCGGCCGCTTCGTGAACGCGATCGAGTCGATCGGCACCGTCCGCGGCCTCGCCGAGACCGCGGCACGCGAGATGCGGGAGCTCACCCAGTTCAACCGGGTGATGGTCTACAGCTTCGACAAGCACTGGAACGGCACCGTGCTGGCCGAGGACGGCGACGGCACGCTGCCCTCCTATCTCGATCTCAGGTTTCCGGCCTCAGACATCCCGGCCCAGGCACGGGACCTCTATCGGCTGAACCGCACCCGCGTGATCCCCGACGCCGACTACGTGCCCTCGCCGATCGTGCCGGCGGAGAGCCCGATCGACCGCCGGCCGCTCGATCTCAGCTTCGCCGCGCTCCGCAGCGTCTCGCCGATCCATCTGCAGTACATGCGCAACATGCAGACGCTGGCCTCGATGTCGGTCTCGATCGTCGTCGACGGCCGCCTGTGGGGCCTGATCTCCTGCCACAACCGCACGCCGAAGCGGGTCAACGCGCAGATCCGCACCGCCTGCGACTTCCTGGGCCAGACCCTGTCGCTGCAGATCGGCGCGCGCGAGCGTCACACGCATGCGACGCGCCGGATCGAGCTCAAGAAGACCGAAAGCGACCTGCTCGCCAGCCTCGCGCTGGCCGAGAGCTTCCAGGCAGGCATGGCCGAGAATCCGGAAGCCTGGCTCGGCCTCACCGGTGCGTCGGGGGCGGCGGTCATGCTGCAGGGCGAATTCCGCACGGCCGGCATGACGCCGAACGAGGATCAGCTTCGCCGTCTTGCCGACTGGCTGGAGAGCCGCGGCAAGAACGACATCTTCGCGACCTCGTCGCTGCCCGAGCACTGGCCGGAAGCGGCGGAGTTTTCGGAAGCCGCCAGCGGCCTGATCGCCGCCTCGATCTCTCGCATCCGTGCGAGCTACCTGATGTGGTTCCGGCGGGAGGTCGTCCACACGGTCACCTGGGCAGGCAATCCGCAGAAGGCGATGGCGCCGGGACCGGACCAGCGTTTCGGTCCGCGCAAGTCCTTCGAGAACTGGAAGGAGCTGGTGCGCAAGCAGAGCCAGCCGTGGTCGGAGGCCGAGATCGACAGCGCCGCCGACTTCCGCAACGCGATCGTCAACATCGTGCTGCGCCAGGCCGAGCAGCGCGCCGAGCTCTCGGACGAGCTCGGCCGCATCAACAAGGAGCTCGAGTCCTTCTCCTACTCGATCTCGCACGATCTCCGCGCGCCGTTCCGCCACATCGTCGGATACGCCGAGCTGCTGTCCGAGCGCGAGAAGGGGAGGCTCGACGAGAAGTCGTGCCACTACCTCGACAGCATCGTCGAAGCCGCGATCTCGGCCGGCAAGCTCGTCGACGACCTGCTGAGCTTCTCCCAGTTCGGCCGCCAGAGCCTCACCACCTTCCCCGTCGACATGAAGAAGCTCGCCAAAGAGGTGATCGGCGCGCTTGCGCCGGAGTCGAGCGGCCGGAAGGTCGACTGGCGGATCGGCGATCTGCCCCCGACCCGAGGCGACGGCGTGCTGCTGCGCCAGGCCCTCCTCAACCTGATGGACAATGCCTTGAAGTACACGCGCGGCCGCGATCCGGCGGTCATCGAGATCAGCGGCGAAGACCGCCCGGGAGAGACCGTCTATACGGTCCGCGACAACGGCGTGGGCTTCGACATGGCCTATGTCAACAAGCTGTTCGGGGTCTTCCAGCGGCTGCATCGCAGCGAGGACTTCGAAGGCACCGGCATCGGGCTCGCGATCGTCAAGCGCGTGTTCGACCGTCACGGCGGCTGGATCCGCGCCGAGGGCGCGGTCGAGAAGGGTGCCAGCTTCGTCTTCGGCCTGCCGAAGCGGACGGAGGCGGCGCATGGCTGACCTTCGCCCCATCCTGCTGGTGGAGGACAACGCCAAGGATCTCGAGCTGACGCTCGCCGCCTTGGCCAAGTGCCAGCTCGCCAACGAGATCGTCGTCGTGCGCGACGGTGCCGAGGCGCTCGACTATCTCTACGAGAAGGGGAGCTTCAGGGGCCGGAACCACGGCGAGCCGGCGGTGGTCCTGCTCGATCTCAAGCTGCCCAAGGTCGACGGCCTCGAGGTGCTGTCCAAGGTCAAGAGCGACCCGAGCCTGCGCCAGATCCCGATCGTGATGCTCACCTCCTCGCGCGAGGAGCGCGACCTGGTGCAGAGCTACGAGCGCGGGGTCAACGCCTTCGTGGTGAAGCCGGTCGACTTCAACGCATTCTTCGAAGCGATCCAGGACCTCGGCATGTTCTGGGCGGTGCTGAACGAGCCGCCGCCGCGAGGAATCGGTGGCGCCAGATAACGCCAACGGGTCCGGTGCGCCTCTTCGGATTCTGCTCCTCGAAGACAGCGACATCGACGCCGAGCTGCTGCAAAGCCACCTCGACAAGGCGAAGCTCCCCTATTCCCTGGATCGCGCCTCGGACCGCCGCAGCTTTCTCGACGGGCTGGCGGCGCAGCCGGACATCATTCTTTCCGACTACTCCCTGCCCGACTTCGACGGCCTGTCCGCGCTCGACCTCGCGCGCGAGCGTGAGCCGGAGACTCCCTTCATCTTCGTTTCCGGGGTCACCGGCGAGGAGTTCGCGACCGACGCGCTGAAGCGGGGCGCCGTCGACTACGTGATGAAGCGGAATCTCTCGCGGCTGCCGAGCTCGGTCATGCGCGCGGTCGGCGAGGCCAGCGCACGCCGCGAGCGGCGACGTGCCGAAGCCGCGCTGCACTCGACCGAGATCGGCATCCGCATGGCGGTCAGCGCTGCGCAGCTCGGCAGCTGGCGCTACGAGACCAGGAGCGGCCGCCTCGTCTGGGATGCACGCTGCAAGGCGCTCTACGGCCTGCCGCCGGACGCCGACGTCACCTTCGGCACTTTCATCGCGCATTGCCATCCCGAGGATCGCGAGCGGATGCAGGCGGCAGTCTCGGCGGCGATCGCGCCGAACGGCGCCGGCGAGCTCGACGAGGAGCACAGGACCATCGGGGCCGACGGGGCGGTCCGCTGGGTCGCCGCGCGCGGCCAGGCGATCGTCGAGAACGGCGTCTGCATCGAGCTCATCGGCGTGCTCCGGGACATCACCGACCAGAAGCACGCCGAAGAGGAGATGCGGCGGACCAACCGCCTGCTGGAGAAGCGCGTCGCCGAGCGCACGCGCGAGCGCGACCGCATCTGGCTGCTCAGCAAGGACCTGCTTGCCGTCGGCACCTTCGACGGTCGCCTGCGCACGGTGAACCCGGCGTGGTCCGAGCTTCTCGGGCACGATCCCAGGGTCATCCTGTCGCGCTCGTTCTTCGATCTGATCCACCCGGACGAGCTCGGCAATGCCGGCGACATCATCCGGAGCCTGAAGGAGGACAACGCCGCCAGGCGCTTCGAATGTCGCGTGCGCCGGGCGGACGGCGGCTACCGCTGGATCTCGTGGACCGCGGTGCCGGAAGGCGACACCGTCTACGCCATCGGCCGCGACGTGACCGAGGAGAGGGGTGCCAACGAGGAGATCGCGTCGGCGAACCGGCAGCTGGTCGCCGAGATCGCCGAGCGCACCAAGGTCGAGGAGACGCTGCGCCAGATGCAGCGGCTGGAGGCGGTCGGCCAGCTCACCTCCGGCGTCGCCCACGACTTCAACAACCTGCTGACCGTGATCCTCGGCAACATCGCTTTCGTCGAGCGCGCGCTCGCCAATGCCGGCGTCGACGGCAAGACGCTGCTCAGGCTCTCCCACATGCGGACCGCGGCACAGCGCGGCGCCAAGCTGACCGCCCAGCTCCTCGCCTTCTCGCGCCGCCAACGTCTCGAGCCGAAGCCGATCGACCTCAACGAGACCGTCGCGGGCATGCGCGACCTGCTGCAGAGCACCATGGGCGGCAGCATCCGGATCGAGACCGTGCTCAAGGCCGATCTCTGGCAGGCGCTGGTCGACCCGACCCAGATCGAGCTGATCATCCTCAACCTCGCGATCAACGCGCGCGATGCGATGGAAGTCGGCGGCAGCCTGACCGTCGAGACCAAGAACCTCACCCTGACCGACCCTCCCCGACGGCCGGAGGAGCCGGCGCCGGGCGACTACGTCACCCTGTCGGTCACCGACACCGGCATCGGCATGACCGACGACGTGCTGGCGCACGCGGTCGAGCCGTTCTTCACGACCAAGGAAGTCGGCAAGGGTTCCGGCCTGGGCCTGGCGCAGGTCTACGGCTTCGCCAAGCAGTCGGGCGGCGGCATCCGCATCGACACGAAGGTCGGCGAAGGCACCTCGGTCTCGGTCTATCTGCCGCGCGCCGCCAACGAGGCGGTCGCCGAGGAGGTGCCGGCACCCGGCGTGATCCGCCCGGTGATCGGCAACCAGAAGATCCTCCTGGTCGATGACGACTCCGCGGTGCGCGAGGTCGCGTCGTCGATCCTCCAGGAGGCGGGGTATCGCGTGATCGAGGCCGGCAGCGGCGGCGCCGCGCTCGACATGATCGAAACCGAGACCGACATCGAGCTCCTGGTTCTCGACTACGCCATGCCCGGCATGAACGGCGGCGAGGTCGCGCGTACCGTCCGCCAGAAGCGTCCCTCGCTCTCGATCCTGTTCGTCACCGGCTACGCCGACCTCGACGCGCTCAAGGACGTGGGCGAGGACCGGATCGTTCAGAAGCCGTTCCGCGACGACGAGCTCGTGCTTAAGGTGCAGCAGGCGATCGGCAGGCCGTGGGCGAAGCTGGACGGCAACGTGGTGGCGCTACGACGGTAAGGCTTCGCTGCGCGAAGAACTCACGACGCGAGCCTGGTGGCGTAGCGAGCCGCGCTCGGCGAGCGTCCGTGGTCTTCTACTTCGCTGCCGCCTCGATAAACTGCCGCAAAAGCCCCGCGCTCTTCCTGATGTCGTCATCCTCGTCCCTGGCCGGCGGCCGCCACTGCGCCAGGGGAACGCCGATGCGATCGTCTTCGCGGCGGAACGGCTCCAGCGTGATCGGGCCCTTGTACTTGATCGCCGAGAGCCCGTGGCAGACCGTCGCCCAGTCGATGTGGCCGGTGCCGAGGAATCCGCGATGGTTCTCGTTGGCCTGGAAATGGACGAGCAGCTTGCCGAGGCCCTTGATCGCCTCGAACATGTCGGCCTCTTCCATGTTCATGTGGAAGGTGTCGAGCATGACGCCCAGGCCCGGCGCGCGTGCCTTCCGGATCAGCTCGAGCGCCTGGCGTCCGGTGTTCACCATGTCGGTCTCGAAGCGGTTCAGCGGCTCGACCGCGAGCACCACGTCGAGCGAGGCCGCATAGACGCCGGCCTCCGCCAGCGCCTCGGCGGCCCAGGAGATCCTCGACTGGCGCTTCTTCTCGTCGACCGGCGCCGGCGCGCGCCCGGCGAAGACCAGCGGCGCGCCGTAGATCGGCCCGCCGACGATGCGCGCACCCAGCGCCACCGCGACGTCGACGCAGCGGCGGAGATATTCCCGGCCTTCCTTGCGCGAGACCGGGTCGTCGGAGGTCGGATCGCGCTTGGGGTTCATGCGTGCCGCGAGCGCCACGGCGAGGCCCGCATCCTCGATCGCGACGCGCAGCTTGCCGATCGCGATCTCGCCGGGCTCCGGCACGAGCATCTCGACGAAGTCGAGGTCGCACGCCTTGATCCGGCCCAGCAGCGGCAGATGCTGCGCCGTGAACGGCCGCGCATAGGCCATCGAGATGATGCCGATCGGGTTCATGCGCGGCGACCTATGCCGGCGGCTTGCCCAGCGGCGCGCCGGCGCCGGTGCGCTCGACGATCAGGCCGTAGTGCTCGACCCGGCGGTGCTTGGCGAAGTTGAAGATCGATTCCTTGTAGATCCGGCAGCGGTCGAGATCGCAGAGCGCGACGGCCACCTCGTCGTCGAGCGTCGTGCACTGCGCCACGATCTCGCCCGACGGCGCGATGATGCAGCTCTGGCCGATCTGGTCGACGCCTTCCTCGACGCCGCATTTGGCGACGCCGACGACCCAGGTGCCGTTCTGGTAGGCACCCGACTGCATCGAGAGATGGTTGTGGAAGTTGTTGAGGTCGTCGGTGTCCGGCATCGCCGGGTTGTGCACGGGCGTGTTGTATCCCAGCATGACCAGCTCGACGCCCTGGAGTCCCATCACCCGGTAGGTCTCGGGCCAGCGGCGATCGTTGCAGATCGCGAGACCCATCCTGCCGCCCATCGTCTCCCACACCGGAAAGCCCAGGTCGCCGACCTCGAAGTAGCGCTTCTCGAGGTTCTGGAAGGGATAGCCCGGCTTGTAGTCGGTGACGCCCGGCAGGTGGATCTTCCGGTACTTGCCGACGATCCGGCCCTGCTTGTCGACGAGGATCGCCGAGTTGAAGCGGCGCTTCCTGCCCGTCGAGAAGTCGAGCTCGCAGTATCCCAGCTTGAAGCCGATGCCCATCTTCTTCGCGGCGTCGAACAGGGCCTGCGTCGCCGGCCCCGGCATCTCGCGCTCGAAGTAGCTGTCGAGCTCGTCCTCGTCCTCGATCCACCAGTGCGGGAAGAACGCGGTCAGCGCCGCCTCGGTATAGACGACGATGTCGGCGCCCATCCGCTTCGCGGTTTCCATCATCGCGATCAATCGCGCGACGACTTCCTGGCGCGGCTGCGTCTTCGGGATCGGCCCCATCTGGGCCGCAGCGACGACGAGGGAGCGGGACATGGCGGGCACCTTGGTTTGGCGGGCGCCGATACTATGAAGGCGAAAGCGCAGCCTCTCAACCGTCGCCGCGGTCATGCGGAAAGGAGGCACAAGTCTATTGCCATGCCCCTCCCGCCGGTCGATCCTTTCGTCCCCGCCCCAGGCCAGCCTCACATGGACAGCGACGCCACGATGATCCCCGGCCGCCCGGCCGACTGGAGCGACCGCTCCTACTATCTCGCCATGCGAGACGGCGTCCGTCTCGCCGTGAGCCTCTATTTCCCCGGTCGCGTCGTGCCGAAGGCGCCGGCTCCCGTGCTGCTGATCCAGACCCGCTACGGCCGTGCCGGCGCACGCAAGGCCAACCATCCCCGCTCGATCGGCCCCTGGCTCGATGCAGGCTACGTCGCCGCGGTCGTCGATGTCCGTGGCTCGACCGCCTCGTTCGGCGCGCGCACCGCCGAGCTGGGGCCGGAGGAGCAGCACGACATGGACGAGATCATCGCGCATGTCTCGTCCCAGCCGTGGTCGAACGGCAAGGTCATCGCGACCGGCGTCTCCTACACCGCCAACACCGCCGACATGGCGACGACCCGGCCGGCGCCCGCCCTCGTCGCGGCGCTGCCGCGGCAGACCGATTTCGATTTCTGGGAGCTGTTCTGGCCGGGCGGCATCTTCAACCGCACCATGTTCGTCGACTGGATGTCGGGAATCCTGGAGATCGACTTCGGCCGGCCGCGCACGCGCATGGGGGGCCTGGTGGTTACATCCGAGGCCGGGCGCGACGGCCGTGCCCGGCCGGCGGACTGCCTGGCGCTGTTCCCCGTGCTGCAGCCGGTCGACGAGGACCCGGACGCGACGCTGCTGAACCACGCATTGCGCAGCCGCGAGCAGCAGCATCCGCACTGGACCATCGCGGACTACGATCACGTGCGCTTCCGCGACGACGTCGCACGAAACGGCTCCTCGTTCTTCGTCGCCTGCACCGGCTCGCTGATGGAGGCGGTGCGCCGCGAGCGAAAGCCGGTGCAGTACTGGGGCTCCTGGATCGACTGCAACACCGCCGAGGGCGCGATCAACCGCTGGCGGTCGGCACCCGAGGTTCCGGGCGTCGTGATCATCACCGCCAACACCCATGGCGGCGACGAGCGCGCCGATCCGTTCCTGCCCGAGGCCGCGGCACCGATGCCGACCGTCGAGGAGCAGAACCGTCTGCATCTGGCTTTCGCCGCCGACATCCTGCGCGGCACGTTGCCCGAGCGCCTGATCCGATACTACGTGCTCGGCGCCGGCATCATGCGGGAGACCCGCACCTGGCCGCCCGAAGGCATCGAGACGGTTCCCTTTGCGCTGGACGCCGGTGGGCGACTGGTTCGTGGGGACGCGGACCCCGGCGTCGATGTCTACGACGTCGACCTCGAGGCGAGCTCGGGCGTGCAGAACCGCTGGTGCTGGATCGCGCGGCCGAGCTATCCGGATCGCCGGCACGCCGATGCGCGGCTCCTCTGCTACGACAGCGCGCCGATGCAGGAAGACATGGAGCTGGCGGGGTGGCCGGTCGTGACGCTGCGCCTCGCGACCGCGAGCGACGACCCGCATGTCTTCGTGTATCTCGAGGACGTCGCGCCCGATGGGCGTGTCACCTACGTGACCGAAGGCTTGATCCGTGCGATCAACCGCAAGATCGCGGAGCCGGCGACGCTGCCCTACGATCCGGGCCCGGCACCGCACTCCTACCGGCGCGCGGACGTCCTGCCGGTCGTCCCCGGCGAGCCGTTCACGCTGTCGCTCAAGATGCTCGCGACCGCCGCGCTGATCCGCGCCGGGCATCGCTTGCGGTTCGCGATCGCAGGCGCGGACCGCGACACCTTCGCCTCCGCCGTCGCCGGAGACCGCTTCGACCTCCATCGCGGCGGTACCGAGCCGAGCCGGATCGAGGTTCCCTTGCGGCCGTGGCGCGCGCCCTGAGGCTCAGCGCGTCGCCTGCGCCGTGCCCGAGAGCAGCGGCGTGATGCGTCGGATCGCGACGCGGCGGTTCTCGCGCGAGGGGCTCGGGGTCTGGACCTTGAGCAGCTCCTCGCCGTAGCCCTGGGTCTGCAGGTTCTCCGGCGGGACCCCGAACTCGTCCGACAGCACCATGGCGACCGACTCCGCGCGGCGATCCGAGAGCGACAGGTTGTCGATCGTGCCGCCGATCGCGTCGGTGTGGCCTTCGATCAGGAACATCTCGCCCGGGTTGCCGGCGATGACCCGCTTCATCGCGTCGGCAATGTCGCCGAGCTTCGCCGCCTGGGCGGGCTCGATCATCCACGATCCCGTCTCGAAGTTGATCGTGTCCACGTCGATCCGCGGCATGCGGTCGCGCACCGCGGCGCTCTGGCGGATCTCGTCCAGCGAGTACGGGCGCTCGATCACGTCGACCGGCGGCGCGTTCAGCGTCTCGACGATCACCGGCAGCGGTGCTTCCGCCGCCTCGACGATGTAGCGCTCGCGCGGGATCGCGATGCGCGGCGGCGGCAGGTAGACTACCGGCGGCGGGCCGAAGTAAGGACGCGGCCGGTTGTCGATCAGCACGTATTCGCGCCCGAAGCGGTCGACGCTGGTGCGCCGGACCAGACGGTCGTAGCGATCGGTCACGCTGACGATGCGCGTGCCGTCGGGACGGGACACGGTCGTCACCGTGTCGGCGCCACGGCGCTCGACGCGGACGTCCTGGGCCCGCGCGCGAAGCCGGTCGGTGTCGTCGTGGCGGATGATGGTTCGGTTGCCGTCGCTGACGATCGTGCGGCCCGGTTCGCGGATCACCGTGCGGCCATTCTCGCGTTCGGTCGTGCGCCGCTCGCGGACGTCGTCGAGCCGGCGGTTGCGCCAATCCTCACGTCGCCAGTCCTCGCGGCGCGCCTCGTCGCGGCGATGCGCGTCGTCCCGGCGATCGGCGCGACGGGCGTCCGGCGCCGGTGCGGGCGGCGAAGCCGGGGCGACCTGGGCCTGGGCGGGCGCAGCGTGCGGCGGCCGGCCGTCCGGCGCACGGCGCTCGGCGCGGCGGCGGTCGTGATCGCCGTCGGGCCTCGGCGCGGCCGCCTGCGGTGCGGCGGCGGGAGGTCTCGCGTTCATCGTCGGCAGGGAAACGGGCGGCAGCTTCGGCTGAGGCTGAGGCGCGGCTTGTGCCTGAGGCGCGGGCTGTGCCTGAGGCGCCTGGGCGTTCTGGTGCTTACGTTCCTCGCGGCGCTGCTCGCGACGTTCCTGGCGCTGTTCCTGGTGATGCTCGGGGCGCTCGGCGCGGCGCTTCTCGCGTGCGCTCTGGTCTTGCGTCTGCTGGGTGGCGTCCGCCTGCGCCAGAATCAGCGGCTTCGCCTCGCTCCCCGCAGCAGCGAGAACGGCCAGCGCGCAGCCCGACATCAGCGTTCTAAACGTTTTCATCGGATTTCCCTCGCTCCACGGGGATCGATTGCGAGGTCATAAGTGCCTGTCGCGGGGATCGTTCCGCGCCTGGGCCGGGCGAGAAGGAACAGCGGTATTCCGATGACGCTGCCGCGTCAGGCGGCGGAGCGGGGCCTTGCGTTCAGCGCGGCGACCGAGTGATCCGGCGCCTTCGTCAGGACGATGTCGGCGGCGGCGCGATCGGCGACGATGTGGTCGCGAAGGTTCGGCAGGTTGATCGACGACCAGACCCTGGCGGCGAAGTCGAGGCGCGCCGGCGCGTCCAGATGGCGATACGCGTGATAGAAGGACTTGGGGTCGTCGACGCCAGCGACCATCATCGGCAGCAGACGCTCGGTGAACCACGTCTCGATCACCGACTCCTCGGCGTCGAGATAGATCAGGCAGTCGATCAGGCGCGGTTCGCCCCGCTGCTCGATCTGCGCCAGGTGCAGCCCGTCGAGGATCACCACGTCGGCGTCCTCGACCACATGCACGTTCTCGCGGTCGACGTCGTAGACGACATGCGAGTAGAGCGGCGCCTCGACGCGCTGTCCCCGCCGGATCGCGCGTACCGCCGCGCGCAACGCCTCGACATCGAAGGATTCGGGAAAGCCTTTCCGCTTGCGGAGGTCGCGCTCGGCCAGCACCTGATTGGTGAAGAGGAAGCCGTCGGTCGAGACGATCTCGACCCGGGGCTCGCCTTCCGAGGCGGCAATCGCCTGACCCAGCGCGCGGGCGAAGGTGCTCTTGCCGACCGCGACCGAGCCCGCGACGCCGACCACGAAGGGCGCGCCTTCGCCGATGGGCCGGCGACGCATCACCTCTGCCAGAATCGCGTCCATCCCGTGCATGGCGGTCTGTATCACGGGCCCTCTAACCCTTCCATCCCGCAGGCATTTCAGGTTTTCGTGGATTTTTATAAATTATTTACCAATGCTGGCCGAGATTTGTGCGAATGCTTTTTTTCTCGCCATTCGGGGTCCCGGATCCTTGCCGATGACGTCTGATCCGCCCCCGCCCGGCAAGCGCCCCCGAACGCTGCAGTTCTGGCTTCGATGGCTGGTGGTCGCGTGCATCGTGCCGGCGGCGCTGATGGCCGGATTCCTGATCTACGAATCCTATCGGCGCGAGCGCGCCAATGCCGAGCGCGAGATGGTGGCGACGGCGCGCGCGCTCATGCAGGCGGTCGATGCCGAGATCGCCGGCATCCACGCGATCCTCCAGGTCTTCGCCGCTTCGCCGCATCTGCGCACCGGCAATCTCGAGGCCTTCTACAACGAAGCGAAGGCGCTGCTGTCGACCCAGACCGCGAGCAACATCGTCGTCCACGATCCTTCGGGCCAGCAGCTTCTCAACACCGTCCGTCCGTTCGGCTCGGAGCTGCCGCACGAGACCAACATGGACATGATCCGGACCGCGATCGAGACGGGGCAGCCGGTGGTCTCAAATCTCTTCGTCGGGCCGGCGACCGGCAGGCCGGTGATCGGCAACACCGTGCCGGTGACCATCGACGGCAAGGTCAGGTACCTCGTCGGCATGGGCATGTTCTCCGATCGCCTGGGCGAGGTGCTGAAGCGCCAGAAGATTCCCGAGGGCTGGCTGGTCGCGATCCTCGACCGGAACGGCACCGTCGGTGCTCTGACCTGGGATCCGGGCGGCGTGATCGGCACCAAGGCGCCCGCGCGCTTCCTCGAGCGGTCGGCGAGCGGCGAAGACGGCGCCTTCGAGGGCGTCTCGCCGAAGGGGTTGCCGGTGCTGGCGGGCTTCAGCCGCTCGCCGCGCACGGGATGGATGATCGCGTTCGCCGTGCCGCTGCATCAGGTAACGACCATCCTGTTCCAGACGATCGTGGTCAACGCGGTCCTGCTGCTGCTGGTGGTGCTGGTCGGCGTCGTCATGGCGAACGCCGTGGCGCGGCGGGTCACCCGCTCGCTGAACGCGCTGGCCGCACCGGCCCTGGCGCTGGGATCGGGTGAAAAGGTCGAGATCCCCGCCGTCGAGATCAAGGAAGTCGCCGTGCTCGGCGGGGCGCTGGGGAAGGCGGCGGAGCTGATGGAGGTACGCGAGCGCGAGCGCGACGTGGCCCACGACGCCAACCGCGCGAAGTCGGAGTTCCTGGCCCTGATGAGCCACGAGCTGCGCACGCCGATGAACGGCATCCTGGGCTTCGCCCAGCTGATGAACCGTCCCTATTTCGGCGACCTCAACGACAAGCAGCGCGAGTTCGTCGGCCACATCCTGTCCGCCGGTCGCCACCTGCTGGGGCTGATCAACGACGTGCTCGATTTGTCGAAGATCGACGCCGGGCACCTTTCGGTCTCGACCGAGCGCGTCGAGCTGGTGCCGCTGATGAAGTCGGTGATCGCGACGCTGGTGCAGTCGGCGGAGAAGACCGGCATCGAGGTCGAGGCCGGCGATTTCGGCCAGGGCCTGCCGGCGATCCATGCCGACCGCGTGCGCCTAGCTCAGGTGCTGATCAACCTCGGCGTCAATGCGATCAAGTACAACCGGCCGGACGGCAGGGTCACCTTCTCCTACGAGCGGATCGGCGACGACCGGATCAGGATCGCCATCACCGACACCGGCGAGGGGATTCCGCGCGACCGCCAGGCGGAGCTGTTCCAGCCGTTCAACCGCCTCGGCGCCGAGATCAAGGCGATCGAGGGTACCGGCATCGGGCTCGCTCTCAGCCGCCGCCTGATCGAGCTGATGGGCGGCACCATCGCCTTCACCTCGACCGAGGGCGTCGGCAGCCGCTTCTGGATCGACGTGCCGGTCCATGTCGGGACGCCCGAGCGGATCGAGACCGAGACGGCGCGCGAGGGCCTCGCCTTCCGCTCGGGATTCTCGGTGCTGCATGTCGAGGACAACCCGGCCAACCGCGTGCTGGTGAAGAACATCCTGGCGACGCTCGACGACGTGCGCGTGATCGAGGCGGCCGACGGCGCCAACGGCATCGCGCTCGCAGAGCACTACCGGCCCGACCTGATCATCCTCGACATCAACCTGGTCGACATCGACGGCTACGAGGTGCTTCGCCGGATCCGCGAGATGCCGGCCACGGCGAAGATCCCGGTGCTGGCCTTGAGCGCCGGGGCGCTTCCCGGCGACATCGCCCGAGGGCTCAAGGCCGGATTCTCGGCCTATCTGACCAAGCCTCTCGACGTCCGCAGCTTCCTGGAGGCGGTCGACGCGGCGCTTCCCCGCGGCGGCATCGAGGAACGCCCGCGCGAAACGGCGTAGAGGGCGGCTTCAGCCGGCCTTTTTATCGCCTTCCGAGATTCCCGCGGCTTCGCCCGGCGCCTTGCCGGCGGTTTCGGCCGCGGCCGCCTTCCGCTCCCATGCCTCGGCCTCGCGGATCAGCTCGAGCCTTCCTTCGGGGCGGAGCGTCTCGGCATAGGAGCGGAGGTCCCGGGCGAGCTTTCGCCAGCCGGCGATGGTTGGGATGTCGGCGGTCACTGGGCGCGATGCTCGTGGTCCATCCGGCGGGGGTCAAGCGAAGGTTGTCTTTTCGGAAACCCTGGTCGATCCGCCGGCGACCCCATCCATCGACCGGCGATCCGTGCCGAGGTGCCTTTGCTTGCCGCCTTTGTTCCGATCCGATACGACGGATCGAGACCAGGAGGCAGGCATGACCGTCGTCGGCAGGATCGGACCCTCGGAATCGGCTGAGCGCCAGGCGCGACTCGAACTCGCCGCCTGCTTCCGCCTCGCCAACCGCTTCGGCTGGAACGAGGGCATCGCCAACCACTTCTCGGTCGAGATCGGGCCCGACCGCTACCTGCTGAATCCCTACGAGCTGCATTTCCGCGAGATCACCGCGTCCAGCCTGCTGATCGTCGACGGCGAGGGCAAGGTGCACGCGGGCAAGGGCCAGGTCCGGAGCGCCGCCTTCTACCTGCATCCGAGGCTGCACACGCTGCTGCCGCGCGCCAAGGCGATCATCCACGCGCATCCGCCCTATGCGACGGCGATCTCCTGCGTGAAGGGCGGCCGCTTCGACCAGTCGAGCGCGCACGCGATGCTGTTCGGCAAGCAGGTCTGCTACGACGACGAGCTGGGCGGCGAGGTCAGCGAGGCCGAGGTGCAGCGGGTCGCGCGCAAGGTCGGCGACAAGACGATCATCGTGCACGCGATGCACGGCCTGACCACGCTCGGCAACACGATCGCCGACGCTTTCGACAACTTCTACTTCGCCGAGAAGTGGGCGATGAACACGCTCCTGAAGAAGCCGCTGGGCGAGCCCTGGCGCATCGCCGACAACCTGATCTGGAACTCGCCCGACCGCGACAAGACGCTGACGCCGCGCGCCCAGCAGGCACATCTGAATGCCTGGATGCGCGTGCTCGACAAGGAAGAGCCCGACTACCGGAACTGACGCGCAGGCGCGCCCGCGCCGGCCTCGGCTTCCCTCCCCGCTCCATCTCGTTTCCGCGCCGCGTCGAAGTCGCGGCGGCCCGCCTGAATTGCGCCGGCCGCGTCCGCATGCCTATGCTTTCCCTGCCGATCAAACCGACCGCCGGTGATCGCGCGGTCAAAACATGGGGAGGCATCTCGTCATGGGCACCAGGAATTCAGGCGGCAGACTCAAGTTCACGCGGCGCGGCGTCATCAGGGCCGGCGCCGGCGCGCTGGCCATGCCGGCCGCGCTCCGCTTCGGAAGCGGCGGCGCCTTCGCGCAAGGCTCGCGTGCGACCGTCAAGGTCGCGCCCGAGGTCGACCTCAAGATCTTCGATCCCGTTTGGACGACCGCGACCATCACCTCGACCCACGGCTACATGGTCTACGACACACTCTTCTCGGTCGACAGCAAGTACGACGTGAAGCCGCAGATGGTGGAGAAGTACGAGGCCTCCGCCGACGGCCTCACGCATAATTTCCGGCTCCGCGACGGCCTCGGATTCTCCGACGGCTCGCCGGTGACCTCGCGCGATTGCATCGCCTCGATCAAGCGCTGGGCGGCCCGCTTCGGCAAGGCGAAGATCATGATGGATCGCGCCCAGTCGCTGACCGCGATCGACGAGAAATCGTTCAGCCTCAAGCTCAAGGAGCCGTTCGGGCCGGTGCTGGAGACGCTGGGTGCGGTCAGCCCGGTGCTGTTCGTCATGCGCGAGAAGGAGGCCGACACCGATCCCTTCACGCAGGTGACCGAGGTGGTGGGCTCCGGACCCTTCCGCTGGGTCAAGGAGGAGTGGCAGCCCAACAACCGCGTCGTCTACACGAAGAACCCCAACTACAAGCCGCGCTCCGAGCCCGCCGACGGCTATGCCGGCGGCAAGGTGGTCAAGATCGAGCGCGTCGAGTGGCACGTCATTCCCGATCCGTCGGTGCAGTCGGCGGCGCTGGTCGCGGGCGAGCTCGACTACCTCACCAACCCGATCGCCGACCAGGTGCGCCAGATGCGCGCCAACCCGAACATCTCCATCGGCTTCCTCGATCCGCTCGGATGGCAGTTCCACTTCCGCTTCAACTCGCTCAACAAGCCCTTCGACAATCCGAAGGTGCGCCAGGCGATCCAGATGGTGATCGAGAGCCGGCAGGAGGACTATCTCGCCGCCACCGGCCAGACCGGCGATCTCGGCCGTGTCTGCCTGACGCCGTTCGTCTGCGGCTCGCCCAACGGGACGATGGTCGGCACCGAGCGCTTCGCCAAATACGAGCCCGAGCGGATCAAGGCGCTGCTGCGCGAGGGCGGCTACAACGGCGAGCCGATCGTGCTCATGGACCCGACCGACCAGGTGAACCTGCACCTGATCGCCCAGGTGCTGGACGGGCATCTGCGCGAGTTGGGGGTCAAGTCCGACCTGCAGTCGATGGACTGGTCGACGCTGGTCACGCGGCGCTCGATCAAGGCCTCGCCGCAGGCGGACCGCGGCGGCTGGAACATCTTCCCGACCGCGTGGCCGAGCGCGATCATGATGGACCCGGTGCTGAACGCGCCGCTGGAATCCACCTGCGAGCAGAAGAACTGGTTCGGCTGGCCCTGCGACGAGGAGATGGAGAAGCTGCGCGTCGAGTACCTGGCGGTGACCGCCGAGGCGCAGCGGAAGGCCCTGATGGACAAGATCCAGCTCCGCTTCTTCGACCAGGCACCCTACGCCTATGCCGGCCAGTACTTCCCGCCGATCGCCTACCGCAAGGACCGCCTCAAGGGCGTCGTCGGCATCCTGAGCCCGGTCTACTGGAACATGGAGAAGATCGCCGGCTGACCGCCGCCGCATCGGTCGCGAGGAAGGGGCGGCTTCGGCCGCCCCTTTTCCTATGTGGGCTACTCCGGCCGCGTGCCCTTGGTCATGAGGCCGTGCATGCGGCGGCGGCCGAGGCCGGCGAAGCTGTCGCGGCGGTGCATGGTGCAGCGATTGTCCCAGATCGCGATGTCGTGGAGCTGCCACTCCTGCGCCCACGAGTTCTCCGGCCGGCCGGCATAGGACCAGAGCTCGTCGAGCAGCGCCTCGCTCTTCGCCAGCACCAGCCCCGGGATGTAGGCGCCGAAGCGGCGGCCGAGATAGAGCGACTTCCGTCCCGTCTCGGGATGCGTGCGGACGATCAGGTGGACCGGCCCCGGCATCTCGCGCACGTCCCGGGTCTCGATGTGCTCCCAGCCGGGCCAGGTACCGTATTGCGGGTTGTGGCTCGCCTGGTGCTTGATCGTGAGCCGCGCCAGCCGGGCCTTGAGGTCGTCGGGCAGGATCTCGTAGGCGCGGTACATGTCGGTGAAATGCGTGTTGCCGCCGGTCGGCGGGATCTCGCGCGCGCAGAGCATCGTCAGCGCCGACGGCATGTCGGTGAAGGAGAGGTCGGTGTGCCAGTCGAGCTCGCCGTCGCCGTGATGGCCGATCGGCTTGCCGTCCTCGACGATGTTGGAGACGACGCTCATCAGGGGCGACTCCGCCACATAGACCTTCCGGTCCTTGACGTAGTCGGGCGAGGTGTGGAGCTCGCCGAAGCGCGCGACGAAGCGCGTGAACTGGACGTCGTCCATCCGGTATCCCCGGAGCCGCACCACCAGGTGCTCGGCGATCGCGCGGCGGATGGTCTCGATGTCCTCGTCGGTCGCGTGGCTGAGGTCGCCGCCGGAAATCTCGGCCGCGAAGGGCCCGCCGAGCGGGCGGACGCGGAGGTCGTTGGCACGGAGGGTGAGGCTCATGGATCCGACGCTAGCAAGCGGGTGTTGAGGCGGCAAACGCCTCATTTTCGCCGCGTTGCTGCCTGATGTTTTTCGGCGACTCACGAAACGGAACGAAACAGGGAGGAACGGCGATGCGCGACCAGCGGTGGACCCCGGAACGGACCCTGGCCGGCCCGTCCCGTCGCACGCTGCTGACCGGCCTCGCCGCGCTGCCGCTATCCGCTGTCGCGACGAATGCTTTGGCCGCGCTCCGCATCGACATCACGCGCGGCAAGACCGACCCGCTGCCGATCGCGATCACGCCCTTCACCGCCGGCAAGCCGGACCAGGCGGCGACCGGGCGCACCATCGCCGAGGTGATCTCGGCCGACCTCGAGCGCTCAGGCCTGTTCAAGCCGCTCAATCCGCGTTCCTTCGTGCAGACGCCGGAGTCGCTGAAGGCGGGGCCGCGCTTCGGCGACTGGCGCGTGATCGGCGCCCAGGCGCTGGTCGGCGGCACCGCCGAGATCCAGTCCGACGGCAGGCTCAAGGTCGAGTTCCGGCTGTTCGACGTGTTCGCGGGCGAGCAGATGACCGGGCTCGCCTATTACTCGACGCCGCAGAACTGGCGGCGCATGGCGCACTTCGTCGCCGACGCGATCTACAAGCGCATCACCGGCGAGGACGGCTATTTCGACACGCGCGTCGTCTACATCGCCGAGAGCGGGCCGAAGACGCGGCCGATCAAGCGCCTCGCGATCATGGACCAGGACGGCGCGAACCATAAGTTCCTGACCGACGGCAAGGACATGGTGCTGACGCCGCGCTTCTCGCCGACGGCGCAGGAGATCACCTACCTCTCCTATTTCCGCAACGAGCCGCGCGTCTATCTCTTCAACATCGACACCGGCCGCCAGGATCTGGTCGGCAACTTCCCCGGCATGACCTTCGCGCCGCGCTTCTCGCCCGACGGGCAGAAGGTGATCTTCGCGATGGCGAGCGAGGGCAAGTCGAACCTCTACACGATGGACCTGCGCACGCGGCAGCAGACGCAGCTCACCTCGGGCGGCGCGCTCGATGTCTCGCCGAGCTACTCGCCCGACAGCAAGCGGATCGTCTTCAGCTCCGACCGCGGCGGCAAGCCGAACCTCTACACGATGAATGCCGGCGGCGGCGAGGCGCAGCGCATCAGCTTCGGCGAGGGCCGCTTCCACACGCCGGTGTGGAGCCCACGCGGCGACCTCATCGCCTACACGCAGGAGAACGACGGCTTCGCGCTCGGCGTCATGCGCCCCGACGGCTCGGGTGCGCGCACCTTGAGCAAGAGCTGGCTCCAGGACGGCCCGACCTGGGCGCCGAACGGCCGCGTGCTGATGTTCTATCGCCAGTCGGACGCGTGGGGCAGAGGCGGCAAGGTAAAGCTCTATTCGATCGACCTCACCGGCTTCAACGAACGCGAGGTGGTCACGCCGACAGAAGGCTCCGACCCGGCGTGGTCGCCGTTGTTGCCGTAAGATCCTCTTCGATATCCGGGTCCGGTACGAGCGGCTGTACGTCAGCCGAGCGGCGGTAATTCTATACAGTTGTTCACTATTTCTGCGTTATATCGAATTTTAAGCACTATTGACAGTTGTAGAGGTCGCCGTACCCTTCTCCTGCGCACGGGCAAGCAATGACCGGCGCTGGGGGAGGCAAGAATGATCAAGCTGCGTGCGCTCGCCGCGCTCGTTTTCGTATCGCTCGGCGGATGCGCCTCCATGACGAGCGGCACCACGCAATCCGTCAACGTGCAGACGACGCCGTCGACCGGCGCCGAGTGCCAGCTCGTCAACGAGAAGGGCACGTGGACGATCCCGCAGACGCCAGGAAGCACGACGATCAATCGCGCCTATGGCGATCTCGTCGTCACCTGCGCACATAAGGGCGGGATGAAGGGATCGACCTCAGTCCAGTCGAGCACGGTGGGATCGGCGTACGGCAACATCCTCGCCGGCGGACTCATCGGCGCGGCCGTCGATATGTCGTCGGGTGCCGCTTATCAGTACCCAGCGACCATCGCCGTCACGCTGAATGAATCGATCCCAGGTCCCGGCGCCCCGCGCACGGGCGGCTCGGTGCTCTCCAACTCCGCGCGCCAATCCACCGAGGATGTCTCAGCGCGTCTCAAGCAGCTGCTTGAGTTGCGAGAGAAGGGACTCATTCCGGAAGACCAATACCGAGCCCGCGTGAAGGCGATTGTCGACGAGCTTTAAGCAAAGGCGGAGCAACCGATGGCGACCATACACGCCAGCCTATCGAGCGGCCGTTGCTCACGCCGCTTAAAGCGCCAGCGATGGCAACAATGACGGACGTGAAACCACCAAAGAAGCGCGGCACGCGGAAGCCGTCAGGTGCACATCTGCCTGACGTACGCGCCCGCGATCCAGGTGACGAAACTGAGAGAAATTATCGCTACCAGCATGCCTATGGCGTTGTCCTTTTGACGGCGGTCCATAGGGGCACTTCAAATTATCTGGCGATTTATTGCGAGCATCATGAGGATTTTCTGTGCGAGCGTCCCGACGGAAAGTTTGACGGCTTTCAGGTCAAAACTTCCACGCCGGAGAATGGCGCCTGGCATATGCTCGATGCCGCTGTTGTCGGCAGCATCGGCCGATTTGTTGACCTCGTCGCTGCATATGACAAGCAGATCGGGCAACTATTTTTTGTTTCCAATACCGCCACTGACGAAGTCAAACCTGAGACCAAAGATCAGGCTCAAGTAGGGAGATGCCCCCTTCTTTTTTTAACGCACCTGAAGGCGTGTGAAACGCCGGCCGAAATTCAGGAGCCCTTTAAGAAGGTATTTGATCGTCTCGCAGCTGAGCTGGGCGAATGTGACCCTCAACTTCTTCTTTCAGCTCTTCGGCGATTGGACTTTATCCGGGGCCCCTCCCGGGGTGATTTCGACGCTGTGCTTTCTCACGAGCACATTCGACATGTCCCGGGCTGCCAACACATGGATGGGAAGACCCTCGATGCTTTGCGCGAATCCATAGTCGCGCGCCTCCATCGCGCGGCTTCGCTACATGTGACGGACCCTGAGCGTCATCTACGTGGTCTGTTCTCTCGTGCGCCCGACCCGGCAATCGAATCAAAAAAGATCGTATGTGCAGACGTGACGTTCGACGCAGGGAATGTGGCGACAACCGTCCCCTTTGCATTCGAGTACACCGGTCAGCCTCAGCTGAAGCTAGGTGGCGGCACCAACATCGTAATTGAGAAGAAACTGCGCCGAGGCAAGCTCGACGAGCACCTCGTAACGCACCTCAAAGATCTTGCGCTGTCCGCAGAGCATGAGCTCCTAGAGCGTCAGATTAAGGAAGATCCTGCGACCTTCGAGAAGGCACTTCGCCAAGTAGAAAAGTTCGTCCATGGCGAATGTCTAGAGGCGTTCACGGCTTCGAAGACATCCGATAGCCCGTTCGGTGAAAAAATGTTCACCGATTTAGCGAGCCGACTTCGCAAGTTGGCAAGCGAGCGAAAGACACATCTCGGACAGGTACCGTACGAGTTGCTACTAGGGACTGCTGCGCTGCTGACAGGAGAGTGCAGAATTTGGTGGAGCGAGCGCTTCTCGCTTGATGAGGAAGCCGAATGAGCCTGCGCATAGTAAGAGCTGCTGCTCGAACCGAAAGCGCCGACGCTCTGCATCTAGCGCGTCTCCTATTGCTGTTGCTTAGCGCGGATGCGAGCAAGACCACGGTCGCCACTAAGGCAAAGGCTGTAGAGGGGATCACCAAGCTCGCAAAATTAGATTTTCTCCTTCGGTACCCCGTGTATCTCGAGCGAGCGCTAAAGGAACTTGGCATACCTGAGCAGGATGCAAACGTCCTCCCGCGAGAGCGTACGACGGTAGAAACCAAAATGATTCGGTTTCGGTACGGGCCCTGGGATGACCGCTATCGGCGCTGGCTCGGCCTGCTGCACGCTCGTGGACTGGTAAAGCTCTCGGCAGACGGGCGCAAAGTCGAAATTGGTCTGACAGATCGCGGACGGAACCTCGCTCTAGATCTCGCTGGAAATCCGGATTTTCACGAGATGGCTCGACGCGGCGCCGTTGTTGTAGACGCCGTCGGAAACATGGCAGCCACCGCCATCAAAGATTTCGTCTATCGGATCGTTCCTGAGATTACGGGACTTCGTTGGGGCGTTGAGATTGATCCAGTTGCTGACGAGCCCACCTCACGTGCTGGGAGGGAGTCGTGAAATTTAACCTTCAAAGATTGGAACTAGAGCTTCAGAGAGAGCGCGAGGTGGTCGATCTCACTCGGCTATCGTACTTTTGGGGACAGATGGGAGCAGGCAAGACGAGCATCGTCCGTCTCGTCGACTATTGCCTAGGTGGCGACATTCAGTTGACGCCCGCACTACAAGCCGAATTCGTCTCTGTCACCTTGACGTTAGAGCTTCAGAAGGCGGTCCTTCAAGTCGAGCGGCCTCGGGACTCGCATACGGTTTTTGTATCGTGGGACGAAGGAGGTCAGACGCTCCAGTATATGCTTCCTGCCCGCCGTGCTGACGGCGAGGTCATCAGTGGGACGGAGGTTGAAACTCTTTCTGATCTACTTTTCTATTTGTCAGACGTCCGCCCGCCGCGAGTGCGCCAAAGCAAGACAAAGGAGGACAGCAAAACCGTTCGTCTGTCGATGCGTGATCTCCTTTGGTACTGCTATCTCGATCAAGACCACATCGACAGCGATTTTTTTCATCTCCATGAAGAAGCTCAGTTCGCACAGCGGCTAAAGAGCCGCGATGTACTTCGCTACGTGATCGGCTATCACACTGAGAAGGTTGCCGACCTCGAAGCTGAACTCGATCAACTGCGAGCCAGCCGCATAGAGCGAGCGTCGTCTATCGCTGCGCTGACAAAAACGCTTTCCGAGGTAGGAGTAGAGTCAGAACAACACATCAGGGAACGTGAGCAAGACGTCGCTGCACGGCTGTCCAAGATTGAGGCCGAAATTGAAAGTGTTCGGCAGACCCCTCGCGACAAACAGACAGAGCATGCTGTGGAGCGGCTAGAAAGTGAAGCTCGCAACTACGGACAGGTTTTATGGCGGCTAGATGGTGAGGTCTCGGAGCTTCAAGGCCTTCGTGAGCGTCATATACGTCATCGCAACGAAATCGAAATGCTGGGCGCGAAATTTCGTCGCTCCGCCTCCGCCAGAGAGGTCTTGCAAGGCGTCGGCTTCGAAAGCTGCCCACGATGCGCCCAAAACCTACCTGAGCGCGGAGTTGAGTGCTGCTCGGTTTGTGGACAAACAGACCAGCCGAATCTTCCGGACCCCACCGAACTTGCCGCACTCGAGGCCGATGTGGCGGGACGAAAGAAGGAACTGGAAGAGGCGATCACTTCCATCACGAGTAATATCGCCCGCGCTCGAAGTGATCGCGCAGATATTCTAAAAAAGAAGAGCGCTGTTGAGGCCAATCTTAACCGAGCAAAGACCGAGCAAGATACGGCATATCTTTCAATGGCGCTCCTCCTAGAGCGGACGCGCACAGAACTAACGAAGGAGATGGAGAATCTAACCTGGCTTAAGCGCCTACCTCGGATGCTCGAAGAGCAACGAGAGGCACTAGCACACATTCGCGCAATGGAGATTTCGACGCGCGAAAAGCTAAACGACTCCAGGACAAAAGCCGAAGCGGATCGGTCGAATCTAGAGCTATTTTCAAATTTCTTTTTGGATTGTCTTGTCCGTTCGCACATCCCTGGGATCGAGCCCACTGATCGCGTCGACCTCAAGACACCTACCTTCTATCCGGAGATCTATAGCGCCGATCCGAATGACCTGACTGTTACGTCATTCAGTTCCTTAAGCAGCGGAGGGAAGAAAACACTTTTTAAATGCTGCTATGCGCTCGCACTTCATCGAATTGCGGCACGCCTTAACGCTCCCCTTCCTCAGCTCTTAATCATCGATTCGCCGATGAAGAATATTAGCGAACGTGAGAATAGGGATCAGTTCGAGGGGTTCTATCGAATGGTCTATGAACTTGCGGCTAGCGAGCTCATCGACACTCAGATCATTCTAATTGATAAAGAGTTTTTCCCAGCGCCTAAGAATCTTTCCGTCGAAGTTAAAGAGCGCCACATGCGGCCAAACGATGATAAGAATCCGCCGCTCCTACGTCGCTATCGAGGAAAATAGGAACCGCAACGCAACGGAGCGTCGGGAATCCGCTCAGCCAGCCGGTCTCGGGCGCGCCGGCTTCGAGCCCGATCGGCGTCTGCGCCAATCTTTCTTGGCGGGAGGCACCCGGGCTTCCCTTGCCTTGGCCAGCATGGCTCGGAACGGCGCCAGAAGACGCTCGCGCACCGTCGGATCGCGCTCCAGCACCGACAGCGCCAGGGCCACGGACTCGAGCGTCGAGACCGCATCGGGCCGCGCTTCCTTGCGCAGGCTGCCGTAGAGCGACGGGCCGTCCGGCACGATCACGAAGCGCCTGAGCCGGGTCAGCCAGGCGTTGCGCCACCACAGCGTCTTGGCCTGCGCCCAGCTGCCGTCGAGGACGATCAGGCCCTTGAGGCCGGCGAGCCCGGCCTTTTGGTTGGCGAGCGCCTCGCCCTTGCGATCGACGGCGACGAGCGGGCCCTTGCCCGCGACATGGACCGAGCCCAGGTAGAGCACGCCCCACTCTTTGGGATCCGCCGACGACACGCCGGTCGCATGGGCCAGGTTGCGCCACGAGAGGCCGACGACCATCCGCGCATCGGACAGCGTGCTGACGAGCAGGCCCGCCGTGCCGAGCACGTGGTCCTGCTCCTGCGGATGCTGCAGGACCACCACGGTGACCTTGTTGTCGATCGCGGGAGTGTCGGTTTCGGGGGTATCGGGCGCGTCGCTCATGCGCGGACGTATAGCCTCTTCGTCGCCCCGGGCAAAACCAAGTTGGTCGTCACCCTGCCCCGATCTCCTTCAGGAACTCCGCCGTCGTTCGCTGCCGGCAGTAGCCCTTGATCGCGCGCAGCGTGAAGTCGTGGCGCTCCTTCGTGTAGGTCGTGCAGGCATCCATGATCAGCGTCACCAGGTAGCCTAAGTCGCAGGCGCTGCGGACGGCGCCGTCGATGCACTGGTCGGTGACGATGCCGGAGATCACCACGTATTTCGTGCCGAGATTGCGGAGCACGTAGTCGATGTTGGTCGAGTGGAAGACGTTGCTCGAGGTCTTCGGCAGCACGATCTCGTCGTCGCCGGGCCTGATCTCGTCGATCACCTGCGCGTCACGCGATCCCGGCGGCACCGAGAAGCCGGTGATCTTGTAGTCGAGGCTGCGGTCGCGGCCGTCCTTGGTCAGGTTCTGGATCACCGTGTACATCACCTCGATCCCGGCCTTGCGGCAGCCGGCCTGGAGCCGCTGCATGTTCGGGATAACGCGGCGCTCCATCTCCTCGAAGAAGAACCCCAGCTTCTCCTGGAACACCTCCGGCGTGTGGTGGGCGAACTCCGAGCCGTCACGCTTGGCGCAGTAGTTCTGCACGTCGATGAAGAGCAGCGTCGTCGCCTTCGGCTCGACCGGTATCTCGCGGGAGGTGGGATGATTCATGAGCCTGTTCCTGCTGGCGTTCGAGTCTGGAACTCCACCCCCACCCTACCCTCCCCCATCAAGGGGGAGGGGAAAGAAAGAAGGACGAGGGAGGAAGCTCCGCGTCGTGTCCCCTCCCCCCGAAGTGGGGGAGGGTCAGGGTGGGGGGCGGTGCAGCGCTCGCTGCCTCAGTACGTCTCCGCATAGAGGTCGCATTGCGCCTTCTCGCTGAGGCCCTCGAGGCCGGCGAGCTCGCCGCGCTTGTGGAGGAGGTAGGCGTTGTGGAAGACCGAGCCCATCCACTGCCGCGCCGGGTCCGAGGCTTCGAGCGCGTCGAGCGCCTCGGCCAGCGTCGCCGGCAGGTTCGGGCCCTCCGATCCGAGGTCGAGCTTCCGCTTCAGCCCGTCGACGCCGGCCCAGACCAACGCGCCCAGCGCCAGCCACGGGCTCGCCGCGGAATCGGCGACGCGGAATTCGAGGTTGAACTGGCGCGCGACGTCCGGCCCCGGGATCACCGGGCAGATGCGGATCGCGGCACCCCGGTCCTGCTGCTTCATGTCGGCGATGGTCGGGGCCCAACGGTTGGGCCTGAGCCTCATATAAGAGACGGCCGACGGCGCGGTGAGCGCGCAGAGCGCCGGCATGTGGTGCAGAACGCCGGCGGCGAAGTGGCGCGCGATGGCCGAGAGGCCGAAGGCGTCGCGCGGATCGTGCGTCGCCGCCGCGCCATGGGCGTCGATGAAGCTGAAATGGATGTGGACGCCGTTGCCGACGCCGTCGGGGTCGAGGATGGGCGAGAATACGGCGCGGTGGCCCATGCGGTGCGCGGTGGCGCGCGCCATCTCGCGGGCGACGATCGCGCGGTCGGCCGAGGCGAGGCCGAGCGCCGGGCGCACGGTGAACTCGTATTGCCTGGCGCCGTACTCGGGAAGGAAGGTCTCGGGCTCGGCGCCGGCCGCCTTCAGCGCCGCCATGAAGTGCTCGCCGAAGCTGCCCTGGCGGCGATAGGCATCGAGCGAGTAGGACTCGCCCGGTCGCGAGTCGACGCCGGTATAGACGAGCTCGTGCTCGAAGGCCGAATAGAGATCGACGCCCGCGGTCGCCTTCAACGCCACCAGCGCGCGGCGGGCGAAGTCGCGCGGGCAGCATTCCCACGGGCTGCCGTCGAGCAGCCTTATGTCGCCCAGGAGGAAGTGCTCGTCCACCGAGCCGTCGCCGAAGTCGACCTTCACCTCGGTCTTCGGGTCCGGCACCAGGATCAGGTCGCCGCCAGTGCCGAACGGCGTCGCCGGAATCTTGGAGAAGGCGTTGATCATCGAGTTGGTCGGGACCCAGCCGACGCCCGTCTTCATGCGCTGGGCCAAGTCGCGCGCGGGAAACCCCTTGCCCCGCACCCGCCCCGACATCTCGCAGGTGCAGACCATGATCAGCGGTTCGCGGTTCATGACAGTCCCCCGGTCCTGCGACGCTTCTTCTTACCCCTTCCCTCGGCGGCGTAGCCGACGGGGGAAGGACGGGATGGGGGCCTGGCAAGGTGGCTCGATCACCCACCGACGCCAGCTACGTTCCTCATCACCTCGACGCACACCTCGCTCGCGCCCCCACCCTAGCGCGACGACCCCTTCGGTGTCGCGCGTTCCTCCCCCGCATACGATGCGAGGGAGGGGATTAGAGCCTCGCGAGGCCCTGTCACCTTGCGCTTGCCAACCCCTCGGCCTCACGCGACAGTCGCGCCGCCATGAACAAGGTCTCCATCGGCATCGCCGGCGCCGGGCTGATCGGCCGCGCGCATATCCTTCGTCTTGCCCGTGCGACCGGGGCGCGGCTGGCAGCCATCGCCGATCCGGCGCCCGACGCACGGGCGCTCGCGGTCGAGCAGGGCGTTCCCTGCCACGACGATCTCGATGCGATGCTGGCGACGGAGAAGCTCGACGGCGTGATCGTCGCGACGCCGAACGCGATGCATGCCGACCAGGCCATCGCCTGCATCGAGCGCGGGGTCCCGGTGCTGATCGAGAAGCCGATCGCCGAGACGCTGGCCAATGCCGGGAGGATCGTCGCGGCATCCGAGCGCCGCCGCGTGCCGGTGCTGGTCGGCCATCACCGCCGGCACAATCCGATCCTTCAGGCCGCGCGCGAGACGGTGAGGAAGGGGGAGCTCGGCAGGATCGCGACCGCGTCGGCCTTCACCTGCTTCCTCAAGCCCGATCCCTATTTCGACACCGCGTGGCGGCGCGAGCCCGGCGGCGGGCCGGTGCTGATCAACCTGATCCACGTGATCGACGACCTCCGCTTCATGCTGGGCGAGATCACTCACATCAAGGCGATGGGCTCGCGCGCGCTGCGCGGGTTTCCGGTCGAGGACTCCGCCGTCGCCGTGCTGCGCTTCGAAAGCGGCGCGCTCGGCACCATCGCGCTCACGGATGCGGCGGCCGCTCCCTGGAGCTGGGAGCACACCTCGGGCGAGAACGCCGCGTTCCCGAAGACCGACGAGGACTGCTACCTGATCGCGGGCACCCATGGCTCGCTCGCGGTGCCGAGCCTCAAGCGCTGGGGCTACGAGGGCGAGCGGAGCTGGATGGTGCCCTTGTCCGCCTTCCGGATCGGCGTCGACAAGGCCGACCCGCTCGACCGCCAGATCGCGCATTTCGCCGCCGTCATCAGAGGCGACGCGCAGCCGATCATCACCGCCGCCGACGCGTACAAGACCCTCGCCGCGACGCTCGATATTCACGCGCAGGTGAACGGGTAGCTGCTCTCAGCGAGTGCGCCTCGTGTCCCCTCTCCCGTGCGAAGCGCGGGGGAGGGTTAGAGTGGGGGCCGGCGCGAAGCGCCGGTGACTGCAAATCCAGTCTCGCACCTCCGCCACCTTCGCTCCGCTCGGGCCCCCACCCCGTCCCTCCCCCGCGTAAGACGCGGGAGAGGGAGTACGAGGCGACACACTTCGTGGGAACGGCGATCCGCTTGCCAACCTAAGGTCGCCCAAGCGACAGTCCCCTTACCGCGTTACCCCATTCAAGAGTCCCCCATGACCGAACTCTGCGATCTCTCCGCCGTCGAGCTGCGCCGCATGATCGGCACCAAGGAGATCTCGCCGGTCGAGCTCCTGAAGAGCTGCAAGAAGCGGATCCGGGCGGTGAACCCGACCCTGAACGCGGTGACCTCGACCGTCTGGCCGCGCGCCGAGAAGGAGGCGAAGGCGGCCGAGCGCATGGTCATGAGCGGCGACTACCTGGGCCCCCTGCACGGTCTGCCGCTCGGCGTGAAGGACCTCGACGATGCCGAGGGCATGCCGACCACGTCCGGCTCGCCGATCTTCGCCAAGAACTACCCGAAGCAGGACGGGATCATGGTCGCCTCCTGCCGGCGGGCCGGCGCCATCGTCGTGGGCAAGACCAACGTCCCCGAGTTCGGCGCCGGCGCCAACACCAACAACCCGGTCTGGGGCCCGACCGGCAACCCGTTCGATCCGAAGCGGATCTGCGGCGGCTCCTCCGGCGGCTCGGCGGTCGCGCTCGCGACCTCGATGCTGCCGCTCTGCACCGGCTCCGACACCGGCGGTTCCTTGCGCATCCCCGCCGCGTTCTGCGGCGTCGTCGGCGTGCGCGGGTCGCCGGGCCTGGTGCCGTCGGAGCGCCGGGGGCTCGGGTGGACGCCGCTCTCGGTGCTGGGGCCGATGGGTCGCACCACGGCGGACGCCTCGCTGATGCTGTCGGCGATCGCGGTCTATGACAGCATGGATCCGTTCTCGACTCCGAACGATTCCCACTTCGCCGAGCTCAAGCCCGTCGACCTGTCGCAGCTGCGCGTCGCAGTCACCGAGGATTTCGGCTTCTGCCCGGTGGACACGCGCATCCGCAAGACGTTCAGGGACCGCGTGAAGCGCTTCCGCTCGGTCTTCGCCAGGTGCGACGTGGCGACGCCCGACATGGGCGAGGCCGACCGCGCCTTCGAGATCCTGCGCGCCGTCAGCTTCCTTGCGGGATTCAAGGAGCACTACGAGAAACGCCGCCATCATCTCGGCCCCAACCTGATCGCCAACTACGAGGAGGGGCTCCGCTACTCCGCATCCGACGTCGCCTGGGCGCATGCCGAGCAGACCCGCATCTTCCGCCGCGTGCAGGACTTCCATAAGGACTACGACCTGATCCTGTCGCCGACGGTTTCGGTGCCGCCGTTCCCCTGGACCCAGCTCTACGCCGACAAGATCAACGGCAAGCCGACGCGCACGTATTTCCACTGGCTCGCGTTGACATACGCGATGACCCTGACCGGCCATCCCTCGACCTCGATCCCCTGCGGCAAGGAGCCGACCGGCACGCCGTTCGGGCTCATGATCACCGGCCCGCACCGGTCCGACCGCTTCACGCTCGAATGCGCGCATGCGCTGGAGCAGCTGTTCGCCGCCGATCCCGAGCTTCGCCGGCCGATCCCCGACATCAAGAAGCTGAGCCGCAGGTAGCGCGATGGCGGCGCCGCATCCTTACGAGAACGTCAGCGTCCTCGTGATCGAGGACATGACGAGCGTGCGCAAGCTGATCAAGAACATGCTGCTGCAGCTCGGTATCCGCGGGATCCACGAGGCCGCCGATGGCAAGTCGGGTCTGGACGAGACGGTCCGCACCTGTCCGACCGTGGTGCTGTGCGACGTGCACATGGAGCCGGTCGACGGGCTCCAGTACCTGAAGCTGCTGCGCGGCCACCCGACGCGCATGATCGCGATGACGCCCGTCATCATGCTGACCAGCGACGGCAACAAGGAGACCGTCATGATGGCGAAGGAGCACCACGCCAACGGCTATCTGGTGAAGCCGGTGTCGCTCAATCACCTGAAATCCCGGATCGACGCCGTGCTGAAGGGCTCTGCCCCCGGTTAACCATATAAAGCAATCATTTAGAAGCGTTCCGCGCAACTTTAGGAAAATACCTATTATCGTCCCCGCCGCGTAAGATAACGCCATGGGGTTGCGTCGCTGGATCACCGCCGAGCCGACCAGGATCGTGGTCGGGGCTTTCGCCGTCGTGCTGCTCGCCTCGGCCGGCGTGATCGGGCTGGTGGTGGAGCGCGACTATCGCGAGGCGCTGGCGCAGCGCCAGGAAGCCGTCGAGACAGCCAAGAACCAGCTCGAGATCAAGGTCCGCCGGGTCGAGGACCTGGTGACCATGCTCCGAAGCCATGCGGAGGGCTTCCTTCGCGACCGCGCCTCGACCACGGCGATCGCCACCGACGCCCGCGTGCTCCGCTGGCTCGCCGACCCCGTCGACGGGATCCACAGCTTCGACCGCATCCCGGTCGAGGAGCGCGGACGCGAGACCGGCAACCTGCTCGCCTTCGAGGATGACCGCGCGAAGGCCGGCGGGTTCCAGCGCATGGGGTCCTCCGACATCGCCACGGACGCCGAGATCGCCATCGACCTGATGCGCCCGATCCGCACCGTGCACGAGCGCAACAACTACGTCGGCTCGATCTACTTCATCACGCCGCGCGGCGTCGCCTACGCCTATCCGTGGCGACCCTCGACGATGTTCGACGAGGGCTTCTTCCTCAACGACTTCTACCAGTACGGCGTGCCGACGATGAACCCGTCGCGCTCGGCGTTCTGGACGCCGGCCTACAAGAGCGAGACCAGTCTTTCCCACGTCATCGTCCGCGGCGCGCCGGTCTACGACGGCGCCCGCTTCGCCGGCGTGGTCGCGATGGAAGTCGCCGTCGCCGACCTCCAGTCCTTCCTGCGCTCGAACGAGAGCGACGGACGGATGATGCTGGTCGACAGCCGACGCCGCGTGCTGGCGGAATCGGACACGACCGGCGTCGAGATGGCGGGCCTGACCCAGCGCCTGCCGGAGAACCTGCACGGCGCGGTTCTCGGCGCGATCTCGCTTCGCCGCTTCGGGCAGATCGTCGACGACGCCTTCGTCGTCACCTACCGGACTTTTGACGGCGCGCCGTGGATGCTGGTCGAGCTCATGCCGGTCGAGGCCATCCGCGCCGGCGTCGCCCGCTTCTACACGCTCCCGGCGGCCGTCTACTTCGGCGTCCTCGTCTCGCTGTTCGTCCTCACCTACGTCGTCGTCGGCCGTACCTTCCGGCAGGTGCAGGAGGCGAACGACGAGCTCAGCATCGCCTATTTCACGCTGGAGAACGCCTCCGAAGGCATCATCTGGATCGATCGGGCCGGCATCATCGTCGAGGCCAACGCGATGGCCGCCGACATCGGCGGCTATCCGCGCGGTTCGCTGCACGGCCGGCATGCGGGCGAGTTCATCCCGGCGCTGGGTCCCGACGACTTCGACGCCATCTGGGAGCTGGTGAAGACGGATCATCGCACGACGCCGGTCGAGCGGGCGGCGCGTCATGCCGACGGCCATCTGATCCCGATCGAGACCACCGGCAAGTACATCGCCACCCGCGACCGCGAGTTCATCTGCAGCTTCTTCCGCGACATCACGCGACGGAAGGAGCGCGACGACGAGCTTCGCGCCGCCAAGGAAGCTGCCGAGGACGCGACCAAGGCCAAGTCGTCGTTCCTGGCGATGATGAGCCACGAGATCCGCACGCCGATGAACGGCGTCATGAGCATGGCCGAGATGCTGGAGCAGACGAAGCTCTCCTCCGATCAGCGCTCGATGAGCCAGGTCATCCGCGGCTCGGCCCGCGCGCTGCTGACCATCATCAACGACATTCTCGACTTCTCGAAGATCGAGGCCGGCAAGCTCGACATCGAGGCGGTCGAGTTCTCGCTCCTCGACGTCGTCGAAGGCGCGGGCGAGCTGATCGCCGGCCGCGCCGACGAGAAAGGCCTCGCCTTCGTCGTCGACCTCGACCCTCGCATCCCCGACCAGCTGATCGGCGATCCGACCCGGCTCCGCCAGATCCTGCTCAACCTCATGGGCAATGCGGTCAAGTTCACCGAGGCCGGCGGCGTCACCCTCAAGGTCGAACGCCTCAACTCGATCGAAGGTGCCGAGCGGCTCCGCTTCGAGGTCGTCGACACCGGCATCGGGCTCACCAAGGAACAGTGCGGCCGCCTGTTCCAGGCCTTCGCCCAAGCCGACACCTCGACCTCGCGCAAGTACGGCGGCACCGGGCTCGGGCTCTCGATCTGCAGGCGCCTCGTCGACATGATGGGCGGCCGCATCGGCGTCGACTCCGTGCCGGGCGAGGGATCGACCTTCTGGCTCGAGCTGCCGTTCCCGGTGGTGACGCCGGCCGTCGATCGCCCCGACCCGGCGATCGACGACGCGCGCGTCGCCGCCCTCGGCTTCGAGGGACCGCAGCGTCGCGCGCTCGAACGTCTTCTCGCCGCGGCCGGGATCGCGGCGACCTTCGCCGGGCTCGACGAGGTCCCGGGCGAGAGCGATCTCGTCCTGCTCGCCGCGACCGCGGACCGCGAGGCGGCGCTCGCGATCGGCCGCGCGCTGTCGGGCCAGGGCCGCAAGGCGGCGCTCGCCGCGCCCCGCGCGATGGCGTCCACGCTCGCCGAGGCCGACCGCGCCGGGCTGTTCTCGACGATGACGCTGCCGGTCCGCCGGAAGCGTCTCTGGCTCACGATCGCAGCATCGCTCGGACGCGCCGATCTCGACGAGGCCGGCGCCGAAGCGGGCTCGGAGGAAACGGGTTTCGCGCCGCCGCCGGTCGAGGAAGCCCGCGCCGCCGGCGTGCTGATCCTGGTCGCCGAGGACAACGCGACCAACCGTATCGTGATCTCGCGCCTGCTCGGCCAGCGGGGTTACGCGCACGAGCTCGCCGAGAACGGCCGCGAGGCGCTGGCGCTCTATGACGCGGCACCGGGCTACGGGCTCCTGCTCACGGACTTCCACATGCCGGAGATGGACGGCTTCGAGCTGACTGCGGCGATCCGCGGACAGGAGACGGATGGACGCGCACGCTTGCCGATCGTGGCGCTGACCGCCGACGCGCTTCCCGGCACGGAGCAGCGCTGCCTCGACGCCGGCATGGACGGGTATCTCACCAAGCCGATCGATTCCGCGCGCCTCACCGCGACGCTGGCGAAGTTCCTTCCCGGCGCGATGACGCTCCGTCGCCGCGCCGACGACGAGGCGAAGGCCGAAATCCCGGCCGCGCCCGCGGTTCCGGCGATCGACCCGCAGATCCTGGACCTCGCCCGCATCGCCGAGACCTTCGGTGCGGTCGACGCCGACGCCCGTGCCTTTCTCGGCAACTTCGCCGGCGAGGCGAAGCGCATGGCCGCCGACGCGACGGCCGCCCTCGAGGCCGGCGACGCGAAGAAGGCACGCCACCACGTGCATGCGCTGAAGGGGGCCGCGCGCTCGACCGGCGCCACGCGCCTCGGCCAGCTCGCCTCCGACATCCAGGACTGCCTCGACGGAGACGATCTCGACTCCGCCCGCCTCTTCGCCGGCGGCCTCGGGAAGACCGCCGACGAGCTCGCCGATGCCGTCGCCTCCCTGCTCGAACCCGCGTGAAGGGCTGGTCACCATGAACGACAAGAACAATCCCTACGCCGGCGTCACCGTCCTCGTGATCGAGGACGAGGGCAATACCCGCCTCCTGATCAAGCGCCTCCTGCTGCAGATCGGCATCATCTCCGTGGTCGAGGCCGCCGACGGCAAGGCCGGCCTCGACGAGGCGATGCGGACCCGGCCGACGATCATCCTCTGCGACGTGCACATGGAGCCGGTCGACGGCCGCGCGTTCCTGAAGACGCTGCGCGGCCTCAAGGTGCGGGACCTCGCGAACACACCGGTCATCTTCCTCACCGCCGACGCGCAGACCGACACCGTGCTCTTCGCCAAGGAGCACCACGTCAACGGCTACCTGGTGAAGCCGGTGTCGCTAACGCAGCTGAAGACCAGAGTGGACGCCATCCTGAAGCGGTAGGAAGCGACACGGTTGCCGCGAGCGCGGAACGCGGCAGCTTTTCGGCGCCAGCGGAGCGCCCGCGCCGGAAAGCAGGAGCATTCCGCACCCAGCTCGCGTCGAGAGTTCCGAGCGGAGCGAGGCTTCACCAGCCTCTACCCCCGTCCGCGTAAAAAATGCTATCAGCGCGGCCATGGACACCGCCGATTTCGTCATCATCGGTGCCGGCATCGCCGGCGCCTCCGCCGCCTACGAGCTCGCCAGCGACTCCAAGGTGATCGTCCTCGAACGCGAGTCCCAGCCGGGCTACCACACGACCGGCCGCTCGGCCGCGCTCTATACCGAGGTCTACGGCAACCGCGTGATCCGTGCGATCACCAGCGCCAGCCGCGCCTTCTTCGAGGCACCGCCCCAGGGCTTCGCCGAGCATCCGCTGCTCACCCCCCGAGGCACGCTGCTGATCGGGCGCGGCGACCAGGAAGCTTCGCTCGCGATGGCGCTCGAAGAAGGCACGCGCACCGTCGACTCCGTCTCGATGATCGGCGCCAACGACGTCGCGATGAAGGTGCCCTTCCTCAAGCCCGGCTACGCCAAGGGCGCGGTCTGGGAGCCGGACGCGCGCGACATGGACGTACACGCGATCCATCAGGGCTTTCTCAAGGGCCTTCGCGCCCGCGGCGGCAAGGTGATCACCGACGCCGAGGTCCTGGGGCTGTCTTCTTCGGGCGGAGACTGGACGGTCGAGACCCGCGCCGGGACGTTCCGCGCTCCGGTCGTGATCAACGCCGGCGGGGCCTGGGCCGACGTCGTCGCGAAGATGGCCGGCGCCCGGACCGTGGGCCTGGTGCCGAAGCGGCGCACCGCCTTCACCTTCGACGTGCCGGCGGGCACGCATGTGGAGAAGGTGCCGGCGGTCATCGACGTCGACGAGACCTGGTACATCAAGCCCGAGTCCGGCCGCCTGCTCGGCAGCCCCGCCGACGAGACGCCGTCGGAGCCCTGCGACGCGCAACCGGAAGAGCTGGATCTCGCGATCGCGATCGACCGCATCGAGCAGGCGATCGCCTTCGGCATCGGCCGGCTTCATTCGAAGTGGGCGGGTCTCCGCTCCTTCGTCGCCGACAAGACGATGGTCGCGGGGTTCGCGAAGAAGACCCCGGGCTTCTTCTGGCTTGCCGGACAAGGCGGCTACGGCATCCAGACCTGTCCCGGCATGGCCCGCATCGCGGCCGAGCTCGCGCGCGGCCGCTCCTTCCCGCAGGAGGTCGCGGACCGTGGCGTCGATGCATCCGATCTCTCGCCCGACCGGCTCAGCCTCGAGGTCGCCTAGATGGCGGCCGAGATGGACAACAGGGACATCGACAATCCCGCGCTCGATCCCGAGCTGCGGAAGATCGACGACCTGTTCGTCCGCAGCTACTACGGCAAGGACCTCGAGACGCTGTGGTCGAAGATCTTCGACCCGGGCTTCGTGTTCATGGACGGATCGGACGGACGCAAGGTCGAGCGCGCGGAGTTCGACCGCACCTGCCTGGCGCAGCCGCCGTATCGCAACCTCGTCCACGACCAGGTCGCGACCCGCATCGAAGGCGACACCGCCGTCGTCACCGCGCGCAATCGCTACGAACGCCAGATCGACGGCAAGTGGGTCGCGTTCAATACGCGATACGTCGACGTGTTCCGTCGCGTGAACGGCGCGTGGCGATGTTTCTTCGCGACCGTCTACAAGGTCGCCTGACGGCACCGCCGCGAGACGACGGGTTCAGCCGCCGGTGGAAACCGGAGTCGCCGTCGTCGTCTGCGACTGCACGTCGCCACCGGGCAGCACGCGACGTATCACGTCGGGCAGGTTGGTGACCGTGGGCGGCGCGGTGAGCTCGGGCGGCGGCGGCATGTCGTCCGCCTTCGGCGCCAGCAGGAACCCGACCGCGACCGGGCTCGCCAGGATCGCCACCAGAAGGACGCGAAGGGCCATGCGGGCGAGGCGCCCGCCCGTGTCGTCGGATCGTTGTGCCAAGTCCGTCATTCGCGGCCTTGCCCTCCCCGTTGGGCGTCGGTTCCGGAATGGGTTTCGCTCCCGTCGTCTTTCATACTCAGGTCGCGGTTCCGGTCAAGATGCTCGTCGACGCCTGTGAGCGAACTCGAAAGCATCAATATTTCTAGTTAGTTATGGGATCACTGTCATCTGGTGTCTTAAACAGATCAATAATATCACATAATAACAGATGGTTACATGATTCAGCTCGCGTCGTGTCCCCGCTCCTGCAGGCTGTCGACGTAGGTTTCCGATTCGCTGCAACCGCGAAGAGTCGGCAGGCCGCGCGTTTCTCTCGGCCGGCGCAAGGTCTGGCGCAGTGCAGCATCGGCTTGTAGGGTGCCCGGCGCCTCTCGCCTGGGGCCTATCCACCGGACAGATCATGGACCTCAAAGCCCATATCCGCGGCATTCCCGACTTCCCGAAGCCGGGCATTCTCTTCTACGACATCTCGACCCTGCTGAAGCACCCGGAGGCCTGGCGGGAGACCGTCGACCGCATGGCGGAGATCATCGGGCCGCACAAGCCGGATCTCCTGGCCGGCATCGAATCCCGCGGCTTCCTCCTGACCGCGCCGCTCGCGCTCAAGCTCGGCTGCGGCTTCGTCATGGTGCGCAAGAAGGGCAAGCTTCCGGGCAAGACGCGGAGCTTCAGCTACAAGCTCGAATACGGAACCGACACGGTCGAGGTGCAGGCCGACGCGGTGAGCCCCGGCCAGCGCGTGGTCGTCCTCGACGACCTGCTGGCGACCGGCGGCACGCTCGGCGCCGCGATCGGGCTGATCCGCGAGATGGGCGGCATCGTGCCGGCCGCGGCCTGCATCATCGAGCTCACCTTCCTCAACGGCAGGAAGCGTCTGGACGTGCCGTTCTCCGCGCTCGTCGCCTACGACAGCTGATCGATCGGAACATTTGATTGGCCGGGTGATACGGCGATACCCTTGCCCGAGAATCCCGCGACGGCGGCCCACCCGCGCCGCGCGGTCATCACCCGACCCATGATCCCCCATGGAGGCACTATGACCCGCTCGTTGATCGTCGCAGCAGCGCTCGCCGCTCTTGCCGCCGCCTCGCCCGCGTCCGCGCAGGACAAGGTGACCAAGGCCACGAACTGGAAAGCCCAGGCCGAGCACGGCGGCTACTACCAGGCCGTCGCCAACGGCACCTATGCCAAGTACGGCCTCGACGTCACCATCCGCCAGGGCGGGCCGAACATCGACAACAACCTGCTGATGCTCGCCGGCCGCGTTGACTTCAACATGGGCGGCAACTCCGACAGCGTCTTCGCCTTCGTCGAGAAGAACATCCCGTTCCGCGCCGTCGCCGCGATCTTCCAGAAGGATCCGCAGATCCTGATGTCGCATCCCGGCGTCGGCAACGACACGCTGGTCGCGCTCAAGGGCAAGAAGGTCCTGATCTCGAAGGCGGGCCTCGTCAGCTTCTATCCGTACCTGAAGAAGCTGTTCGGCTACACCGACGACATGGTGGTGCCCTACACCTTCAACATGGCGCCGTTCCTCGCCGACAAGCAGATGAGCCAGCAGGGCTACGCCACCTCCGAGCCGTTCGCCGCGATCAAGGCCGGCGTGAACCCGGTCGTGCACCTGCTCGCCGACAACGGCTATCGCACCTACTCGACGACGATCGAGGTCAGCCAGAAGCTGATCGACGAGAAGCCGGACCTGGTCCAGCGCTTCGTCGACGCCTCGATCCTCGGATGGAAGGACTATCTCTACGGCAATCCGGCGCCGGGCAACGCCCTCATCAAGAAGGACAACCCGGACATGACCGACGAGCAGATCGCCTTCTCGATCGAGGCGATGAAGAAGTACGGCATCGTCGATTCCGGCGACGCGAAGGAATTCGGCATCGGCGCCATGACCGACAAGCGCTGGAAGGAACAGTTCGACGACGCCGCGTCGCTCGGCGTCTATCCGGCGAACATGGACTTCACCAGGGCCTACACGACGAAGTTCGTGAACAAGAAGGTCGGGATGTAAGCCGCAGCGAGCGTGCCTGTCTCGCCCCCCTCCCTAACCCTCCCCCGCAAGGGGGGAGGGGACAAGAAGCACCTTCTCGTGCCACTTCACCTCGCATTTCGTACCCCCTCCCCCTCGACGGGGGAGGGATGGGGTGGGGGTGAATCACTCGGTCCATCCTCGCGCCCCTGATGTCCCCCCTCGTCACCCTCTCCGGCGTCGCCAAGCGTTTCCCCAACGGCACGCTGGCGCTCGACCGCGTCGACCTCGCGATCGAACAGGGCAGCTTCGTCTCGCTGCTCGGGCCCTCGGGCTGCGGCAAGTCGACGATCCTTCGCATGATCGCGGGCTTGGTGCAGCCGACCTCGGGCCGCATCGACTGGCCGGGCCTGCCGGAGGCCGCGCGCACCGGTGCGCATCCGGAACTCGGCTTCGTCTTCCAGGAGCCGACCCTGATGCCCTGGGCATCCGTTGCCGACAACATCCGCCTGCCGCTCAAGGTGGCGGGCGTGGCCAAGGCCGATGCGGACGCGCGCATCGCCGAGGCGATCGGCATGGTCGGCCTCGAGGGCTTCGCCGAGGCGTATCCGCGCGAGCTTTCCGGAGGCATGAAGATGCGAGTCTCGATCGCCCGCGCGCTGGTGACGCGGCCGAAGCTGCTGCTGATGGACGAGCCCTTCGCCGCGCTCGACGAGATCACGCGCTTCAAGCTCAACAACGACCTGCTCCAGCTCTGGCAGCGCTTCGGCTGGACGGTGATCTTCGTCACCCACAGCGTCTTCGAATCCGTCTATCTCTCGAACCGCATCCTGGTGATGTCGGCGCGTCCCGGCCGCATCGTCGAGGACGTGCGGATTTCCGCGCCCTACCCGCGCGACGACCGCTTCCGAGTCTCCGACGCGTACGGCGATCTCTGCCGCGAGGTCTCGCGCAGCCTGCACCAGGCGATCGCCGCATGAGCCCCACGCTTACTCAGGGCGACGCGCCCCGGCCGCGGTCGCACCGCGACTCCTACTGGCTCAAGCTCGGCGCGCCGCTCGCCATCGGCATCCTGGTTCTGATCGGCTGGGAGGCGATGGTCAGGGTCAACGAGATCCCCTGGTACATCCTGCCGGGCCCGGTCGCGATCGGGCAGACCCTGGTGCGCGACTGGCACATGCTGTGGCCGTCGCTGGTCAACACGCTGCAGGTGACCGCGCTCGCCCTTGCGGTCGCCATCGTCGGCGGCTTCTCCCTGGCGATCCTGTTCGCGTCCGCGCGCTGGATCGAGCTCAGCCTGTTTCCCTATGCGGTGATCCTGCAGGTGACGCCGATCGTCGCCATCGCGCCCTTGATCATCGTCTATGTCGACAACCTGACGATCGCGCTGCTGATCTGCGCGTGGATCGTCGCCTTCTTCCCGATCCTCTCCAACACGACGATCGGGCTCAACTCGGCCGACCACAACCTGCTCGACCTGATGCGCCTCTATGGTGCGAAGCGCTGGCAGGTGCTGTGGTTCATCCGCATCCCCGGCGCGCTGCCGTTCTTCCTCGGCGGCCTTCGCATCTCGGGCGGCCTCGCGCTCATCGGCGCGATCGTCGCCGAGTTCGTCGCCGGCGGCGCCGGTTCCGGCTCCGGTCTCGCCTTCCGCATCCTGGAAGCGAGCTACCGCCTCGAGATCCCGCGCATGTACGCGGCCCTCTTCCTGATCTCCGCCGCCGGCATCCTGATCTTCCTGTTCTTCACCGGCCTCTCGCACCTGCTGCTGCGCCGCTGGCACGAAAGCGCGATCAAGCGCGAAGGCTGACGATGCCTATCCGCCATCGGGCGACGACGGTTCTCGGCATCGGGCTGGTCTTCGCCTGGGGCACCACCTACTACCTGCTCTCCATCCTGGCGAAGCCGATCGCCGCCGACACCGGCTGGCCGTTCTCGTGGATCATCGGCGGCCTGACCCTGGCGTCGCTGGTTGCGGCCCTGGTCTCGGTCGCCGTCGGCCGTGCGATCGAGCGACACGGCGGACGGCCCATATTCGCATACGGCACGATCCTGCATGCGCTTGGGCTCGGCCTTCTCGCGCTCGCGCCGAACCTCGCGCTCTACTTCGTCGCCTGGGCCGTGCTCGGCATCGCGATGGCGGCGACGCTCTACGATGCCGCGTTCTCGACCTTGGGGCGCCTACTCGGCGACACGGCGCGACCGGCGATCGCCACGGTGACGCTCTGGGGCGGCTTCGCCAGCACGATCTGCTGGCCGGTCTCCGCGGCCCTGGTCGAGACCGTGGGCTGGCGCGGCACCTGCGCCGCCTATGCCGCCTTCCTGATCGTCGTCGTGCTGCCGCTGCACGTGTTCGGGTTGCCGAAGGAGGCGGAGCGAACGATCGACGCGACGACAAGGTCGGCCGACGTCGGGCCTGCGCCGCGACGGCCGCTCGCCGTCCTGCTCCTGGCGGGAATCGTGACCGCGGGCAGCGCGATCAGCGCCGCCTGGGCCGTGCACATCATCGCCATCCTCGAAGCGGGCGGCATCGGGCTCGCCGCCGCGGTGGCACTGGGCGCTCTTATCGGGCCGGCCCAGGTCGCGGGACGCATCGTCGAGATGGCGATCGGCGCGCGGCTCCATCCGATCTGGACGCTCGCCGCCTCGGTCGCGCTGGTCGGCGCCGGGCAGTTGCTGCTCTGGAGCGACATGCCCGTACCCGCCGTCGCGCTGATCGCCTTCGGCGCCGGCAATGGCATCTTCTTCATCGCACGCGGCACCGTGCCGCTCGCGCTCTTCGGGCCCGAGGGGTACGCGGTGCTGATGGGCCGCCTCGCCGCGCCGGCGATGGTCGCCCAGGCGCTGGCGCCGCCGGCCGCGGCCGTGCTGTTCGAAGCCACAGGTGCCAGGGGCACGATGACGGCTCTCGCCGCGTTGGCGGTGGTCAACCTGGCGGCGGTCGCGATGCTCGTTCTTGTGAGCCGCCGGCGAGCCACCGGCATATAGCCAGTGCCACGATTGCGCCCGCGACCTGCGCCGCGATGAAGGCCGGCGCGTCGATCGGCCGGATGCCGGCGAAGCTGTCGGAAAAGCTTCGCGCCACCGTCACTGCCGGATTGGCGAACGACGTCGACGCGGTGAACCAGTACGCCGCCGTGATGTAGAGCGCCACCGCCGTCGGCACCGCCTCGCTTCGCGCGCGGAGCGTCATCAGGATCGTGACGACGAGACCGAACGTGGCGACCGCCTCGGCGAACCATTGCGAAGGGCCGCTCCGGACCTTGACGCCGAGCTCGAGCAGCGGCCGGTCGAACATGAGATGCGCGATCGCCACGCCGGCGATGGCGCCGGCGGCCTGGGCCAGGACGTAGGCGATCCCCTCGCGGCCCCCGATCTCGCGCCGCATCAGGAAGACCAGCGTCACCGCCGGGTTGAAGTGCGCGCCGGAGATCGGTCCGAGCTGCGTGATCAGCACGTAGAGGATGGCGCCGGTCGCGATCGTGTTGCCGAGAAGCGCCAGCGCGACGTTCCCGCCCGACAGCGACTCCGCCATGATGCCGGAACCGATCACCGTCGCCAGCAGGAAGGCGCTGCCGAGCGCTTCCGCCGCCGCGCGGCGTGCGAGATCAGGCATCGGCGGGCTGGGATTTGCCGATCATGTCGAGCTCGCGCTTGAGTCTCAGGCGGTCGAGCTTCGCGATCGGCAGGCTCGTGAACAGCCGGAGCCGGGACTGCAGCGCGATCAGCGTGTCGCGGAACGCCTTGCGTCGAATCTCGATCGGTCCTTCGGCCGCGGCCGGATCGGGCAGGCCCCAATGCGCGGTCATCGGATGGCCCGGCCATACCGGACAGGTCTCGGCGGCGGCGTTGTCGCAGACGGTGAAGATAAAATCCATCTTCGGCGCGCCCGGCCGCTCGAACTCGTCCCAGCTCTTGCTGCGAAGGCCCTCGATCGGAAAGCCCTGCGCTTCGAGCAGGTCGAGCGCCAACGGATGAACCTCGCCCTTCGGCTGGCTTCCGGCGCTGTATGCGACGAAGCGTCCTTCGCCCATGCGGTTGAGAGCGCTCTCGGCGAGGATCGAGCGCGCGGAGTTGCCGGTGCAGAGGAAGAGGACATTGAAGGGCGCGCTCATGCGGTGACCTTTCGCCGGTTGGAGCGGGGCTTGGGAAGGCCGCAGGCTTCGGGGTCGCCGGCGCAGCAGCTGTCGGTGAGCGCCGAGATCAGCGCCTGCATCGCCGGGAAATGCGCGGCATAGAGGATGGAGCGGCCGGCCCGGCGCGAGCCGACGAGCCCGGCGCGCTCGAGCTGCGCGATGTGGAAGGAGAGCGTCGGCGCCGGGAGTTCCAGCCGCTCTGCGATCGCGCCAGCGGCCATGCCGTCGGGCCCGGCCTCGACCACGACGCGGAAGATCGCGAGCCGCGTCTCCTGGGCGAGCGACGACAGGGCCGCGACGATCTCCTTTGATTCCATATTTTTGGAAATATAGAAATAAAAGTGAACAGTCAAGCGACCCGGTGGTCAGGCGTAGGCGCGAGCGAGCGGATCGATAGGCACGACCGGCGGCTTGTCGGTCGGAACGCCGCCGCGCCTCGTGCCGCGCTCGATGTTGATCCACTTTTCCGCATAGGACGGCGGCAACGCGCGGCCGTCGGGCAGCGACAACCAGATCCGCATCAGGTGGCGACGGTGCTCTGGATCGGGCCCGTCGACATACGCGGTGCGCGAGTGGAAGACGACATGGTTCTGCAGGAACTGGATGTCACCCGGCTCGAAGTGCAGCCGCAGGCACATGTCATCGCAGAGCCGGTAGAAGAGATCGAGCGCCGCCCGCTGCGCGTTCGACATGCGCGGCGCCTCCGGAAAGCGCGACAGCGACTCGATGTACTGCAGCACCGGCGCGTAGCCGTTGAGGCCGCCGCGATGCCAGGTGAAGAGCGGCATGCCGAACCACTGATGCTTGCCCGGGGGCACCTCGCCGCGGCGGTCCATGTAGATCGGCTTGTAGAGCTCGGCGAGAAGCTCGGGACTTCGCCGCATCATCTCGTCATGCACGGCGACGCCGCTGACGATCATGCTTTCGCCGCCGCTCCGTGCGCGGTCGATGCAAAGCAGCGCCACCACGTCGCAGGAATCGGCGTGGAAGCAGAGCTCGGCATTGGTCTGGGTGATGCGCTTGTTGGCATCCGCGACGGAATCGCCGACGTCGATGACGTGGCCGACCAGATGGCCGTTGCGGTTCTGCGTCACCGGATCGCCGATGTGCCGGCAGAGGCCCCAGTAGATGCGGATCAGCGCCTCGCGGTCGTAGCGCCCGACCGGAAGTCCCCTGATGTAGCCGAAGCCGAGGCCGGACCTGATCTGGGCCCGGAGCGCGCCGAGCCGCGTCGTCAGCCGGTCGAGGCGGAAGTCGTCGCGTTCGATCTCCGGGATCGCCAGGCCGCGCGTGGCCGCGACCGCCGCGTCGATCTCGGCGATGTCGCCGTCGCCGAGACGGAGGATCCAGTCGTCCCGCTGCGTCACCTCGGCCGGGGTCCAGGCGAAGCTGCCGCCGACCGGCCCGCCAGGCATCGCCACATTTTCCGCCATCGTCACCTCCTCCACTTTATTGGAATATCTTCTCACATTGACATATTCAAATCCATCGATATATTTTGAACATGGACATCGCCTCCCAGCTCAAGGCCCTTGCCGACCCGGCGCGGCTTCGCATCGTCGAGTTCCTGCGGCGCCCCGACGCCGGGTGCTGCGTCCTGCCGGACCGGGTCTGCGCCTGCGACATCGAGCGGCTGGTCGGGCTCTCGCAGCCGGCGATCAGCCATCACATGAAGATCCTGACGCAGGCGGGCCTGGTCAGCGGCGAGAAGCAGGGCCGCTGGATGTACTACCGCCTCGAGCCCTCGGCCTTCGCCGAGGTCGTCGCCTTCCTCAATCCCCTCGCGACCCCGCCGGCCGTCACCCCGCCGCGCGCTCGCGCCGCCTGACGGAGACTCACATGACTGCCCTCCCCGTTGCCGTGATCGGTGCCGGTCCGGTCGGCCTCGCCGCCGCCGTCCATCTCAAGGAGCGCGGCCTCACGCCGCTGGTGCTCGAAGCCGGCCCGAACGTCGGCCACACGGTCCGCCAATGGGCGCATGTATCGATGTTCTCGCCGTGGGAGTTCACCACCGACAAGGCCGCGCGCCGACTGCTCGAAGCCTCCGGCTGGATCGCGCCCGTAGGCGACGAGGTGCCGACCGGCGGCGAGCTGGTCTCGCGCTACCTGGAGCCGCTGGCGAAGCTGCCGGCGATCGCGCCGCATCTTCGCTTCGACACGCGCGTCGTCGCCGTCGGCCGCAAGGGCTACGACAAGATGAAGACGGCGGGCCGCGACGCGACACCCTTCGTCGTCGAGATCGAATCCGCCGACGGCACCCGCTCCACGATCGAGGCCTCGGCGGTGATCGACGCGTCGGGCACCTGGAACGCGCCGAACCCGATCGGCTCCGGCGGATTGCCGGTGCCCGGCGAGCCGGCATGCGCGGATCGCATCGCCTACGGCATTCCCGATGTCCTCGGCGCCGCGCGCGATCTCTATCGCGACAAGGCGACGCTCGTCGTCGGCAGCGGACATTCGGCGCTGAACGCGCTGCTGGAGCTGACCGAGCTTCAGGAGACGTCGCCGGCCACCCGCATCCTCTGGGCGATGCGGCGCGAGCAGGTCGAGAGCGCCTTCGGCGGCGGCGAGGCCGATGCGCTGCCCGAGCGCGGCGCGCTCGGCATCCGCGCCCGCAAGGCCGTCGCCGACGGCCGCATCGAGGTGCTCTCGCCGTTCCGCATCTCGGCGCTGTCGCGCCAGGCGAACGGCCGGGTCGCGGTCACCGGCTTGCTGCGCGACCACGAGACCACGATCGAGGCCGACCGCCTCATCGTCGCGACCGGCTTCCGGCCCGACTTCGGATTCCTTCGCGAGATCCGTCTCGACGTCGATCCGTGGCTGGAGTCCACGCGCGCGCTCGGGCCGCTGATCGATCCGAATCTGCATAGCTGCGGCACCGTGCGCCCGCACGGCGCCAAGGAGCTCGCGCATCCGGAGAAGGACTTCTACATCGCCGGCATGAAGAGCTACGGCCGCGCGCCGACCTTCCTGCTCGCGACCGGCCACGAGCAGGTGCGCTCGATCGCTGCGGCGCTCGCGGGCGATCACGAAGCCGCGGCCCGCGTCGAGCTCGAACTGCCGGAGACCGGCGTGTGCAGCGTGACGCCGAAGATAGGCAAGGTCGCGGCCGAGGAATCCGCCGGGTGCTGCGGCGGCCCCGCGCCGGCCGAGGCGGATGCCTGCTGCGTCGCCGACGTCGAGGCGAAGGCGGCGGGCGACGCCGGATGCGGCTGCGGTCCGGCGGCCACACCAAAGGTCGTCGCCAAGGTACGCGTGAAGGTGCCCGCCGGCGGATCGTCCTGCTGCGGCGACTAGCGCGTCGTCGTTCCGAGCAGCGGCGGTGAATCCGGCAGGCCGAGGAGGCTGTCGATCCGCATCACCGCGGCCGGCGTCAATTGCCGGTTGGCATGCAGCGCCAGGTTGGTGCGGGCGACGCCGATCGCGGTATTGCGCTTGTTCGGGTCGGAGATCTTGAGCGCGATCCGCATCTCGCTCTCATAGGTGTCGAGATGCTGCTGGATCCTGGCCTGAGGCTGGTTCTGATCGGACGCGGCACGCGCCGGGGTCAGGATGCCGAGCACGCTCGCCGCCCGCGCGGTATCGCCTGCGGCAAGGGCTATGTCGGCGACGACGAGCATCAGGGCGGCGACGAGGATGACACGGATCATCTGGAATGAACGCCTCCGCGCCCGACTCGTTGCGCTAGCGGAGCGCCTCGCGCCGTTCCTGCAGAAAACGCCGGACGGCCGGGTCGGCTTCGAGGCCGATCGCGCGCTCATAGGCTTCGCCTGCCTCGGATATGTTCTTCGCCCGCGACAAAAGCCCGGCGCGCGCCGCCCAGTAGGGCTGGTAGTCGCGAAGGCGCGGGTCGTCGGCGAGCGCATCGAGCGCGGAGAGGCCGGCCTCCGCGCCCTCGACCTCGGCAAGCGCGACCGCCCGGTTGATCGCGACCACGGGCGAACTCGTCATCGTCGTCAGCGCGTCGTAGAGCGAGACGATCGCCGGCCAGTCGGCATCGCCGCCACGCCGCCGGATGCTGTGCGCGGACTGCACCGCGGCCTCGAGCTGGTAGCGGCCGGGAATCCTGAGCCGGCTCGCCTGGTGCAGCAGCCTCTCGGCCTCGTCGATCATCACGTGGTCCCAGAGCAGGACGTCCTGCTCGCCCAGCGGCACGTAGCCGCCTTGCGCGGTGCGCCGCGCGGCACGGCGCGCTTCCGCATGCAGCATGAGCGCGAGCAGGCCCAGCGCCTCCGGCTCGTCGGGCAAGAGCGACGCGACGAGCCGGCCGAGCCAGATCGCTTCCTCCGCGAGGTCGCGGCGACGCACCTCGGTGCCGGCGGGATCGTTCCAGCCTTCGGCGAAGGCGGCATAGATCGCATCCAGCACCGCCTCGAGACGCGCCGGCAGGTCGGCCGCGTCGGGCACGCGGAACGGAATGCCGGCATCCTTGATCCGCGTCTTCGCGCGGACGAGGCGCTGGCCCATCGCCGCCGGCGAGACCAGGAACGCCGAGCCGATCGCCGCCGCATCGAAGCCTAAGATCGTCTGCAGGATCAGCGGCGCCCGCACCGCCGGATCGATCGCGGGATGGGCGCAGGCGAACATCAGGCCCAGGCGCTCGTCGGGGAACCGCGTTTCCATCGCGTTCGCCTCCATCTCCTCGGCGATCAGCCGCACATGAGGCTCGGCTTCCTCCGCCGTCTTCCGCCGCCGTGTCGCGTCGATCAGCCTTCGCCGCGCCGCCTGCAGCAGCCAGGCTTCGGGATTGTCGGGAACACCGGTCTCCGGCCATGACGCGAGCGCGGACGCAAAGGCCTCGGCGAGCGCGTCCTCGGACGCGGCGACGTCGCGCGAGCGGGCGGCGAGGAAGGCGACGAGCTTGCCGTAGCTGCGACGCGCGACCGCTTCCGCGGCCGCCTCTGCCGTCTCGTCGCCGCGCCTCATCACATTTCCCAGATCGGCCGCACCTCGATCGCGCCATGCGCGGCACCGGGGCACTTCGCCGCCCAGGAGAGCGCCTGGTCGAGGTCGGGCACCTCGATCATGAAGTAGCCGCCGAGCTGCTCCTTGGTCTCGGCATAGGGACCGTCGAGCACCTGCGTCTTGCCGTTCGAGACGCGGACGGTGGAGGCGGTCGAGACCGGCTTCAGCCGCTCGCCGCCGCGGAGGATGCCGGCCTTCTGCATCGCCTGGGCATAGGCCATGTAGGCGCCCGTGCGCTGCTCACCCTCGGCCTTGCTCATCTCGGCGTAGTCGGATTCGCGCGTGTGGATTAGGAGCATGTACTTCATGTCGGTTCCCTTGAGCTGTGAGGCGGGCGATTGCGCCGCCGACACAGTGACGCGCGAGCCGAGGCGGTTTCGACAGGTGGCCGAAAGAATATTCGCGAGCCGCAATCATGTCCCCTCCCTCGGCTGCGGAGCAGACGGGGGAGGGTTAGGGTGGGGGCGGGCGCCGATCTCCGCCACACGCACCAACTCGCAAGTTGATTCACCGAGACCGGCCCCCACCCTGCCCTCCCCCGCGTACGACGCGAGGGAGGGTTCCAAAGGGTGTTCCCGCTCCGCCTACTCCACCGTCTCCTCCGGCAGGTCGTAGCGGAACTCGAATTTCACCGGGTCGAGGACGACCATGGTCCGGAACTTGGCGACGTCGGGGTTCGAGTAGAGGAAGCGGCGGGTGAAGTTCTCGTAGGCGGCGACATCGGGCACCTGGACCACGAGCGCGAAATCCGGGTCGCCGGTGACGAAGTAGCATTGGCGGACCACGGGCTCGGCGAGGGCGGCGCGCTTGAAGTTGTCGATCATGTCGATCCGGTCGCGCTCCATCGTCACCTCGACCAGGGCGGTCATGTACCGCCCGGCATAGGCCGGGTTGAGGACCGACACGTCGCCCAGGATCACCCCGCCGTCGCGCAGCCGCCGGACGCGGCGGAGGCAGGCCGGCGGCGAGATCCCCACCGCCTCGGCCAGGTCCTGGTTGGTCTGCAGGTTGTTCTTCTGAAGCTGCTCCAGAATCCTGCGGTCGGTGGCGTCCAGATCGATCATGGATTTCATGGCGAGGCAGTTTCCGGAATTTCCAGAACGAAATCCACGCGAATGAGAAATCCGTCGAACCCCACCCCCTTCTAGCATCCTCGCATGACAGGGGATGCTCCAGGCAGGGTCAGGACGGTCACGGGCGCAGACGTGGAGGCGGCCGCCAAGCGGCTGGCCCCGCACATGTCGCCGACCCCTCTGATCTTCTCCGCCGCGCTTTCGGACCTTCTCGGCGCCGAGGTCTGGCTCAAGCTCGAGACCGCCTCCGAGATCGCCAGCTTCAAGCTGCGCGGCGCGCTCAACGCCCTCCTTCTGGCGGGCGCCAAGGATAGCGCGCTGACGTCCTCTACCGGCAATCACGGCCAGGGCGTCACGCTCGCGGCCAAGCGCCTCGGCATCGGCGCCGACATCTTCGTGCCCGACGATCCGAACCCGGTGAAGGTCCGGATGATCGAGCTGCTCGGCGGCAAGGTCCATGTCGGCGGCCACGACATCGATGCCGCCAAGGAACGCGCCTATGCCTATCAGGCCAAGCACGGCGGCACCTTCGTCGACGACGGTGAGAACGCCGACCTGATCGCCGGCGCCGGCACCGTCGGCCTCGAGATCGGCCGACAGCTCAAGGACATCGACGTCCTCTACGTGCCGATGGGATCGGGCTCGCTCGCCAGCGGCACCGCGACCGGCGTCAAGCACGTGCAGCCGAAGATCAAGGTGGTCGCGGTGCAGGCCACCGGCGCACCGGCGATGGTCGAGAGCTTCCATGCGAAGCGCGCGGTCGAGCGGCCGATCGACACGCGCGCCGACTGCCTCGTCTGCCGAATCCCGGCGGCGCAGGCGCTCTCGACCTTGATCGCCAATGTCGACGACGCGGTGACGGTCACCGATCGCGAGATGCTGTCGGCGGTGCATACCTATCTCGCGCGCGCCCATGTGCTGATCGAGCTGGGCTCTGCCGCGCCTCTTGCCGCTGCGTACAACAGACGAGACGAGACCAGGGGCAAGCGCGTGGTGCTCGTCGTCTCCGGCGCCAATGCGATCCCCGAGATCATGATCGAGGCGCTGAACACGCCGATGCTCGGCGGGGAGTTTGCGTGACAGGGCGGAGCCTCACGGCCTCCCCCCTCCCTATCCCTCCCCCGCAAGGGGGGAGGGGATCCAAGTGCGACACGCCGCTCATCCTCGTGCCCCTTCCCCCCTTGCGGGGGAAGGTTGGGAAGGGGGGTGATGAAGAACGCCGCCTAGCCCCGCCTTCTCGTCTTCATGTCCTCGCAGGCCTGAGTCAGAGCCGCCATCAGCTCGGGCTCGCTGGCGTCGTGGCCCGCGGCGTGGATGAAGCGGAGGTCGGCCTCGGGCCAGCGCTGCTTGACCTCCCAGGCGTTCATCGGCCGTGTCACCACGTCGTAGCGGCCCTGCACGATGATGCAGGGGACGTCGCGGATCCTGGCGATGCCGTCGAGCAGCTGGCCGGGCTTCACGAAGAACTTGTTGGCGACGTAGTGGAAGAAGGTCAGCGTGCCCTGGCGCTTCTGCTCGGGCGTGGCGTCGGGCGCCTTCGCCGGCGTCTTGAAGCTGGAGATGCGCGTCGAGTACTCCCAGAACGCCTCCGCCGCCGGCTGCCAGATCTTCGGGTCGGGATCGGTGATGCGCTTGCGATAGGCCGCGGCCATGTCGCCGCGCTCGGCCTCCGGGATGAAGGTGAAGAACGGCGTCCAGAGATCGGGGAACAGGTTGCCGACCTCGTGCGACCACCAGCGGATCGCCGCGTCCGCGCCGGTGGTGACGCCGCGCAGGATCAGGCCGGCGACGCTGTCGGGATGCGCTTCGGTATAGGCGAGGCCGAGCAGCGCGCCCCAGGAGCCGCCGCTCACCACCCAGCGCTCGAATCCCAGGCGCTTTCGCAGCGCCTCGATGTCGGCGATCAGCGACTGCGTGTCGTTGCCCTCGAGCTCGCCGAACGGCAGCGAGCGCCCGCCGCCGCGCTGATCGAACAGCACGAGGTCGTAGTAGGCGGGATCGAAGGTGCGGCGGTTCGCCGGCGTGCAGCCCCGGCCCGGTCCGCCATGCAGATGGACGGCCGGAACGCCGCCCTTCTTTCCGACGCGCTCCCAGTACAGCCGGTGCGGCGGATCCACGTCGAGGAAGCCGGTCGCATAGGGCTCGGTGTCGGGATAGGGATTCACGCCGCTCTCCGTTTCAATAAAGCGGAGAGACGATACTTTTCGTTTCAAGTCGACGTCAAGGATCAACCTCGACGAATACAATAAAACTCGACGATGATGCTGTAAAACACAGGAGGGACGATTGATGATCTCGTCTTCACGTCTGGTATTCGGCGCCGCCGCGATCGCCGCGGCCGCGCTCTCGTTCTCGCCCGCCTTCGCCCAGGAGAAGGTGCTGAAGGTCGTGCCGCACGCCGACCTCAAGGTGCTCGACCCGGTCAACGTCACCGCGGCGATCACCTACATCCACGGGCTGATGATCTACGACAGCCTGATGGCGCTCGACGCCAACCTGGTGCCGCAGCCGCAGATGGCGCAGGGCGTCGAGGTCTCGCCCGACAAGCTGACCTACACCTTCACGCTGCGGCCCGGCCTCAAATGGCATGACGGCACGCCGGTGACCTCGGCTGATCTCGTGCCGTCGCTGAAGCGCTGGATGGCCCGCGCCCCGGTCGGGCAGAAGCTCTCGCCGTCGATCGCCGCGCTCGAGGCGCCGAACCCGAACACCTTCGTGATCAAGCTCAAGGAGCCCTACGCGCTCACCCTCTACTCGCTCGGCCTCGCAGGCCCGGTGTTCATGCCGCAGAAGGTGGCGGAGACCGATCCCAACACCTCGATCACGAGCTCGGTCGGCTCCGGCCCCTACAAGTTCGTGGCCTCCGAATGGAAGCCCGGCGCCAAGGTCCTCTACGAGAAGAACAAGGACTACGTGCCGCGCGCGGAGCCCGCGAGCTTCTTCGCCGGCGGCAAGAACGTGCGCCTCGACAAGGTCGAGTGGACGATCATCCCGGACAGCAACACGGCGGCGGCGGCGCTCGGCCGCGGCGAGGTCGACTACTGGAACAACCCGCCCGCCGACTTCGTGAAGATCCTCTCCCAGAATCCCGAGATCACGCTGCAGATCCTGCACCCGCTGGGCTTCGTGAACTTCGGCCGCGTGAATGCGCTGCTGCCGCCGTTCAACAACGTGAAGGCGCGCCAGGCGCTGGCCTATGCCTTCGCCGACCAGAAGGACTTCATGCAGGCGGCCTATGGCGACGAGCGCTGGTGGCGGACCTGCGGCTCCTACTTCGTCTGCGGCGCGGCCTACGGCTCGGAAGCGGGATCGGAGGTCTACAAGCCCGACATCGCCAAGGCGAAGCAGCTGCTGGCGGAGTCGGGATACAAGGGCGAGAAGATCGTGGTGATCAACACCAAGGAGATCCCGGTCATCGGCGCCCTGACCACGGTCGCGATCCCGAAGATGCGCGAGATCGGGCTCAACGTGGAAGAGCAGATGGTGGACTGGTCGACCTTCATCGGCCGCATCCAGAAGAAGGACCCGATCGACCAGGGCGGCTGGAACTTCTTCACCACCAACGGCACCGGCATGACCGCGCATCACCCGCTGACCAACCTCGGCACGCCGATGCATTGCGACGGCAAGAACTGGTTCGGCTGGCCCTGCGACGAGGCGACGGAGAAGCTCCGCGTCGCGTTCCTGAACGCGCCGGATGAGCCCGCGCGCAAGGCCGCGATGGAGGTCTACCACCGCGCCTTGATGGTGCAGCAGCCCATCGTGAACCTGGGGCAGGCGGCGTCGCCGGAGGCGTGGAGGAAGAACGTCACTGGCATGGTGTCGACCCACTTGCCGGTGTTTTGGAACGTGACGAAGAATTAAGGCCACGGACGCTCGCTTGACGGCGTAACGCTCCCGCTTTTCGGACGACCGAAAAGCTGCCGCGTTCCGCGCTCGCGATAAGGAAGCCCTCCCTGGTCAGCCAGGGAGGGCTCTTCTATTTCGGAGATCCGCGAGCGCGGACGCCTAGCGAACGCGCAAGTGCGCTTTAGCGCACGACAGCGTTAGCGTAGCGACCGCATCAAGCGAGCGACCGCAAATTTTTACTCCGCGCGACGCTTCTTCGCCCGCCTCGCCATCATGTTCAAACCCTCCACCAAAGCGGAGAAAGACATCGCGGCGTAGATATACCCCTTCGGCACATGCACCCCGAAGCCGTCGGCGATGAGGACCATGCCGATCATCAGGAGGAAACCCAGGGCCAGCATGACGATGGTGGGGTTCGCCTGGATGAAGGCGGAGAGCGGGTTGACCGCGAGCATCATCACGGCGACCGCGACCAGCACCGCGATCACCATCACCGGCACGTCGTCGGTCATGCCGACCGCGGTGATGATGGAGTCCACGGAGAACACGAGGTCGAGCATCAGGATCTGCACGATCGCGGCGGAGAAGCCGATCGACGCCGCCGACTTCGCGAACATGGAGTCGCCGTCAGGCTCTGGCTCGACCGTGTGATGGATCTCGCGCGTCGCCTTCCACACCAGGAAGAGCCCGCCCGCGATCAGGATCAGGTCGCGCCAGGAGAAGCCGTGGCCGAAGAGCGTGAACAGCGGGTTGGTGAGCTGCACGATCCAGGCGATCGTGCCGAGCAACCCGATGCGCATGATGAGCGCGAGGCCGATGCCGATGCGGCGCGCGTTGACCCGATGCTCTTCCGGCAGGCGGTTGGTCAGGATCGAGATGAAGATGAGGTTGTCGATGCCGAGCACGACCTCCATCACGATCAGCGTCGCGAGGGCCGCCCAGGCGGTGGGGTCTGAGGCGAGCAGGATCAGGTCGGCCAAGGTCGGCTCCGGCAGGGGATCAGGCCGACCCGACATGGCCCCGGTGGGCCGAAGAAGCAAGGGCGATCAAGGATTTCGCCTGGCTTTCAGGCAGGTGGCGCATCCCAGGTCGCGGAAGCGTGAACCGCCGTATAGATCGGATTTAAGGTAATAGATTGACGCAGTGGACCTAAATTCGTATTAATACTTTGTTCACTGTCGGGCCCTAGAAAGGGAGCCATGACCCTCGCCGCACCCTTCTCCAGTCCTATGAATGCGGGCCGCCAGGCTGCCTTCGGGCCGGTCCTGGCGAGCTCGCGCCTGCGCGTGCGCCAGATGGGTCGCGACGACGTCGCCCGCATCTACGAGGTCAACCGCGCCCTCAACCGCCGCTATCTCTCCGCGCCGCCGCTCGACCTCGAGGGGCTGGAGGAGCTGCGCCAGGTGTTCGAGGGCGAGTGGCGGCAGTACGGCCTCGGCTATCTCATGGTCTGCCATGACGACGAGACCGTGGGCCATGTCCGCCTGAAATGCATCCCGGACTGCACTTCCGGCCGCGCCGCCGAGCTGACCTACGCGATCGCGCCGGCGCATCAGGACCAGGGCTACGCGACCGAGGCGGTCGGCCTGGTCCTTCAGTTCGCGTTCGACGACGCGCATATCGACTACGTCGTCGCCTGCGTCGAGCCGGACAACGCCGCCTCGCTCCGCGTGGTGGAGAAGAACGGCCTCGCCTGGGTCGCCACGGGCAAGATGCATGGCCGTTTGATGCGGCGCTACATCCTGCCTCAGGCGATGTGGCGGGCGCAGCGCCGGGCGATCAACGTGCAGCACCCTTCCCTTTCGACCTCGCTCCGCTCGGAACTTTCGACGCGAGCTTAGGGGCGTAAACGCCTCGTAAGCCGACCGCGCTCGGGCGCGGCACGGCTTACTGTGCGCTTCCGCCGCTCGCGAAAACCGCGAGCGCGGAACGCGGCAGCTTTTCGGTCGTCCGAAAAGCGGGAGCGTTCCGCATCAAGCGAGCGTCCGCATTCTTTCTCTAACGCGCGCCAAGAACGCCGCCCGCTCCTCCGCCGTCACGGAATCCATGCGATACAGCCGCAGCAACACCGGCCGCGCCTGTCTCGCCACCGCGATCCTCATCGCGCGCATGTGGACTCTCACGGGATCGAGGAGGGCCAGGGTCTGCAGCGGCGACGCGCCCGCGGTGGTGATGGTGACCCACAGGCGAATCCGCGTAAGCTTGCCCCAGACCGGCCCGTGATCGGTGAGCTCGAACGCGACGCCGGGGAGGAACACCCGGTCGAGCCATCCCTTCAGGATCGCCGGCATGCCCGCCCACCAGGTCGGGAACACGAAGACCAATGCCTCCGCCCATTCCAGGTCCTGGACCATGGCCTCGACCGGCTTCCGGTTCTCCGGCACGTCGGCGTTGGTGCGCCACTCCGGTTCCGACAGCCTCGCCTCGAACCCCTCGGCATAGAGATCGATCACCCGGACCTCGTGGCCGCCCTCGCGCAAGCCGGCGAGGGCCTCGGCGAGGACCTGGGCATTGAAGCTCTTGGGGCCGGGATGGGCGAGGACCGCGAGGACGTGCATGGGTGAGGAAATGCGGGACCGGAGGATGAGGTTCCTGGCACGGACGGCCGGCAGGCTCAGGGTCGTAACACGCGCGCACCTCTTGTTCCCTCCCCCCGCGCGCAGCGTGTGGGGGAGGGTTAGGGTGGGGGGTGTTGGTCAGGGTCTCGCTGTGTCGAGGCAGGCGCACGTCATCGCCCCCCACCCTAGCCCTCCCCCACGTCGGGGGGAGGGAATACGAAGCGCGCGAGCGCGGAACGCGGCAGCTTTTCGGTCGTCCGGAAAGCGGGAGCGTTACGCCCCCAAGCGAGCGTCCGCAGCTCTTACGACTTCAGCGGCTCCAAGATCGAGACGTAGTTCGCCACCGCCGCGCCACCCATGTTGAAGATCCCGGCGAGCTTCGCCCCCGGCACCTGGATCGCGCCCGCGGTTCCCGTCACCTGCATCGCGCCCATGACGTGCATGGAGACGCCGGTGGCGCCGACCGGATGGCCCTTCGACTTGAGCCCGCCCGACGGATTGACCGGTAGCTTGCCGGTCTTCTCGGTCCAGCCTTCCTGGATCGCGCGAAAGCCCTGGCCGCGCGGCGTCAGGCCCATGGCTTCGTACTCGATGAGCTCCGCCACCGTGAAGCAGTCATGGGTCTCCACGAGCGAGAGATCAGAGAGGCCGAGCTTCGCGTTGGAGAGCGCACGCTTCCACGCGACCTCGCAGCCTTCGAACAAGGTGATGTCGCGGCGCGACATCGGCAGGAAGTCGTTGACGTGCTCGGCGGCGCGGAACGCGACCGCCTTCTTGGAAGCGAGCGCGGTGTCGAGATCGGCCAGCACCACGGCCGCCGCACCGTCGGAGACCAGAGAGCAGTCCGAGCGCTTGAGCGGCCCCGCGACGAACGGGTTCTTCTCCGAGGCGTTGCGGCAGAACTCGTAGCCCAGGTCCTTCTTCATGTGCGCCAGCGGATTGACGGCGCCGTTCTTGTGGTTCTTCGCCGCGATGCGGGCGAGCGCGTCCGACTGGTCGCCGTGCTTCTGGAAGTAGCGCTGCGTGATGCCGCCGAAGATGCCGGCGAAGCCGCCCTGGGTGTCGCCCTCTTCCTTGAGGTAGGAGGCGCGGATCAGGCACTCGCCGACCTGCTGCCCGGTGACCTCGGTCATCTTCTCCACGCCGACCACGAGCACGCGCTTCGCCTTGCCGGCGCCGATCGCGTTCAGCCCCTGGTGGATCGCAGCGGACCCCGTCGCGCACGCGTTCTCCACGCGGGTCGCCGGCTTGAAGCGCCACTCGTCGAACGCCTGCAGCGTGAGGGACGACGGAAACTCCTGGCGCACGAAGCCGGCGTTCAGGTGCCCGAGGTAGATCGCGTCGATGTCCTTCGGCTCCAGCCCCGCATCCGCGACCGCCTCGCGCGCGACCTTGACGATCAACGTCTCGAGATCGAGCGCGTCATGCTTCCCGAACGGGGTATGCGACCAGCCGATGATGCAGGCGGACATGGGAGGGCTCCGAGTTCGCTCAATTGTAGATTTGGCTCATTATGGGATGTAAGTGGCGAGAAGGCGATGAATCCTATTGGATAGATCCTGCTCGTAGCCGGCATCATGGCGCTAAAGCGGCCGCTTAGAGTTGGTAAGGTACTTTACACTAGTCAAAGAGGCCTCATAGATAGCATTGTCAAGAAACTGAAGCAATAACTTCAAGTCCTTTCTTTTATCTGGAAGAATTATTTTCTTGTTTTTGGTATTAATATTAATTCCAAGTTTCTTTGCTTTTGATCTAATATTTGATACTGAGTTGGAGTTTAGAACGTTTGACTCCAGTATAGCATGCAATAGCTTCCTGGTACTCTGATCTGAGATTAGTTTAATCTTACCGACATCATCTACATGCAAGCTGCCAAGGGCGCAGAAATTCTCAATCTCTAGATCAGTTGCTTCTTGGTATAAGTGCGAGATATCTAATATTCTCTTGACCACACTGAAGTTTTTAAATTTTATTTTCCCGTCTTCAATAATAGCACAAAGGGCCGACCCCAAAGAAAATGCGGGATCTGTAAGCTTTTTGAAAGAATTACCATCCTGAAGGAGGGAGAATCTTCTATGTAATATTTGCTGTGCGGTGAATGGCTGAATTAGAATTCTGCCCGATTTTGCATTGGATGTTGAAAATAGCGCTCTGATTCCCTCACTCTGAAAATTTGCAGCATTGATATCCGGGATAGCAATAGGGGCGGCGATAGCAGCGGTTATAGGCAGCGCCGAGTTAGGGGTATCAATCGTGAGTATCTCCTCCTCGTCTGGCTTCCAATTACCTGAAAAATCCACTTCATCCGTAATACCATTAAGAAAAGAATATTCCTGTGCTTCAAAAACTTCAGCTAATTGGGCTTGAAGTGGTTGAGCTATGCGAACCCTTTTTACAGCTAATGCTCCGTCTGTACGACACACCGCGAAAAGATTAGTCATAGCGAATCCCCCGTTAAGTCTAAAAGAATATATTCAGTCAGCTGACCCACAATTAAGCAGTTTTTAGCTGAATGCAGTTGTTTTCGAGTTATCAAAATATAAGTAACTCCGTCAACAGACTGTGCCTTATAAAAATGCCATCCTAATAATCCTATTAAAGGATTGAAATGATAACTATATCCAGTAGCCGTCATTACAGCGAATATCAGAAGAGTTGGAATCCAGACAACCCAGTTTAATGTTTGAAACTGATCGGTAAACAAAGGCAGTAGGTATAGCAATAAAAATGCTGTATTCTCTCGATCTGCCGCCTCAACTTCTGATATTGAAAATGGTGTTTTCTCTAGATTTTTTCTCGCATACTGGAGAAGCAAAATACACAGGGCAATCAATATTATACAGACTGTGATTATAATTAAAGATGATGCATAGTGGTCCTGATGAAATGCAACGAAAGCATAGGTAAACCCAACCGGGGCTATGGCGGTGCTTGTGAGCAGCACTCTGGCGAGCGGACTAAGCAAGGCGGCCCCAATCAAATATCCAGACTAGGCAGAGTACATTGCCGGCGCTCGTTTGAGTAGAGATATAGCCTTTTCCTGCAATCTGTACCGAATTGTCGCCAATCTAGACGGCAGGCAAGTTGGCCCAAGGAAACGTTTCATGCTCACCTTCTACTTCGCCCCCGGTTCGTCCTCGATGGCGGCGCATATCGCGCTGCAGGAGGTCGGCTGTGCGTTCGAGAGCCGGCCGGTGCTGCTGGGCGACAAGGGAACGCGGTCGCCGGAGTTCCTGAAGGTCAATCCCAGGGGCAAGGTGCCGACCCTGGTGGTCGACGGCCGCGTGCTGACCGAGGTCGCGGGCATCCTGTTCTATCTCGCGCGCGCATATCCGGCGGCGAGGCTGCTGCCCGAGGGCGATCCGTTCCTCGAAGCCGACGTCGTGTCCTGGATGTCGTTCCTGGCGTCGGGCGTGCACCCCGCGCGGAGCGAAGGGCCGGAGGCGGCGCGCGCGATCTGGGAGATCGCGGAGCAGCGCCTGGGATCGCGGGACTGGGCGGTCGGCGACCGGTATTCGATCGCGGACATCCATCTGTTCCGCTTGTTCTGGCGCTTCGGCACGCAGTTGATCGCGAAGCCGGGCGACCTCGCCGGTCTCAAGCGGCATCACGACAGGATGCTGGAGCGGGACGCGGTGAAGCGGACGATCGAGATCGAAAGAGGCGTTGGCTATAACCTGCCCGCGTGAGGGGAAGTCTGCGGACGCGAGCTGAGTGCGGCTCGCTACGCTAAGGCTGTCGTGCGCAAGCGCGCACTTGCGCCTTAGCTAGGCGCCCGCGCTCGCGGGCGGAATGCGAAAGTAAGATCGGCGAAGCGAAGCGGAGACGGCTTACGGCAGCATTCCGCCACCAAGCGAGCCTCGTGAGTTCCAAGCGCAGCGAGGTCAATGCTCGACCGCGTCCCGCTCCTCCACCCTCACCACCCTCAGATGCTCCACCGTCTCCGCCAGGTGCTCATATGCCGTCGCCAGGCTGGTGTAGTTCGACCTCGCCAGCGCGCTGGTGTGCGCGGCGGCGGCCTGGGCGCGCAACGAAGCCGCCATTCGGCGGTATTGGGCGACGCGTTCCCGGGCATGCGCGAGGTCGACCATCATGGGTTAAACGCCGGTGCGGCGAAGTGGCCGCCGTCGCGCACAACAAGGACACAACGACACGCCGCGCGCGCTGAGGCGCTAGCGTCCGGTCCCGCGGATGATCGGGCCTTCGTCGGTCTCGATCCTGACGTTCTCCGCCTTCTCCACGCGGAGCCGCGCGGCGAAGGTCTCGGACTCCTGCTCGGTCATCGGCGCGGAGCGGCGGTCCTGGCGGTTCGCGGTCCACATCACGACGAAGCGGCGACGGCTCGCCGGCGTCGCCGGCTTCACCACGCCGCCCTGCTTGTCGGCCTTGTTCGCGGTCATCGCCTCACGCCCCGCCGGCGGTGACACGGCGGATCACGCGGGTCTCGAGTGTGGTCGGCGACGGCTCGACGCCGGTCGGGCTCACCTCGAACACGCCGCGGAAATCGGCGAGGCTGCCGCGCTTGCCCTCGGCACGCGCCTCGGCCAGCGCCACGACGAAAGGTGCCGGCTTCGCCTTCAGCACCGCCAGCTCCTCCGCATCCTTGACCGAGACCTGGATGAAGACCTCGCGGGCGGCGTTGCGCGGCGCCTTGCCCGCGGTTCCCGCGGCATCGGCGGCCGGCGCGCTTCGCCAGCTCGTGGCCCAGGCGACGGGGATCGTGTCGATCAGCCGCCCGTGCAGCCGGCGCTCCGCGCTCTGTGTGCGGCTCAGGAACTTGAGATCGAATCCGTCGACGAGGCTCATGCGGCACCTTGGGGTACGGGGAAAACGCGCCAGCCGGCCCTCGGCGTGCGGCAAAGTCACGGCAGCGGACGACCTCGTCCGAGACCGACTCCACTGCCCTCGATTTCTCGCTGATATGTCGGCCGCGCTTTTGGCGCGAGGCAGCCGAATCCAACCAGGAATCCCACCCTACGCGCGGGCGGTGCGAAAGACTATTCCTAAATGGGAACGAGGGCCCCGCGTTTCCAGGCCCAGTGTTTCCAGGCCCAGTGTTCCCAAGCTCTGCGCCTACAGCAGCGACATCACCGCCACGTAGTGGGTCGCGGCGCCGACGAGCACGAACACGTGCCAGACCGCGGTCGAGAACTTGAGCCGCTCCCACAGATGGAACACGACGCCGGTGGTGTAGACGACACCGCCGGCGGCGATCAGCATCAGCGTGCTCTCCGGCACCATCTTCGACAGCGGGTCGACGGCGACGACGAAGAGCCAGCTGATCGAGAGGTAGAGCGGGATCCAGAGGCGCTCGGGCCACGACCAGTTCAGCAGCTTGGCGACGATGCCGAGGCCGGCGAGCGACCACACCAGCGCGGTCAGTCCCCAGCTCCAGTAGCCGGTGAGGCCCAGCACGGTGAACGGCGTGTAGGTGCCGGCGATCATCGCGAAGATCGCGGCCTGGTCGATGCGGCGCAGCAGCGGGCGATGCCGGCAGCGCGGGCGCATGTTGTAGAGGGCGGAACACGACAGCATCACGACCGCACAGGCGACGTAGATCGCGATCGGCCAGAACGCGCTCAGCTCTCCCCGCGACGACGCGTCGAGAAGGAGAAGCGCGGCCGCGATCGGCGCAAGTACCAGGCCAAGCACATGAACAGCAGCATCGGTGAGAAGCTCGGCTCGAGTGGGTTCGCGGGAACAGAACTGAATGGTGCTCGTGGTCACGGTAGGCGTCCCGGTGCAGGTGCTGATGGACCAACACCCGAGGCGACGGCCCCCGTTCCTGCGTCGGCAGTGACCGATGCGTGCGGTGTGACCGATGCGTGTCTTCGCTCTCGCCGAAGGAACCCGCGCTCATGTCCCTCCCTCGCGTCGTACGCGGGAGAGGGAACTCGAAGCGCTCGCGACGCCTACGCGAGCGCAAAACGCGGCAGCTTTTCGGCGCGGCGAAGCATCGCGCCGAAAAGCGGGAGCGTTTCGCCGCACGGCTAGCATCGGGAGTTCCGAGCGCAGCGAGGTCCGTATAGTCTTTGCCCATGACACGGACCCTCACCCTCGCCGCCCTGCAAATGGGCCCCACCCAGCGCGCGGACTCCCGCACGCACACGCTCGACCGCATGGTCGCGTTGCTCGAACGCGCGGCGAAAGGCGGCGCGGCCTTCGTCGTGTTCCCCGAGCTCGCGTTCACCACGTTCTTTCCGCGCTGGGCGATGGAGGACGCGGAGCTCGCGACTTACTTCGAGCGCGAGATCCCGTCGCCGCAGACCGCGGCGCTGTTCGACCGCGCGCGCGAGCTCGGGATCGGATTCCATGTCGGCTACGGCGAGCTGACGCCGGCGGGGAAGCGCTTCAACGCGGCGATCATCGTCGGCCGCGATGGCCGCATCCTCTCCAAGTATCGCAAGGTGCATCTGCCGGGGACGACCGAGCCGAAGCCGGGCCTCGCCTACCAGCAGCTGGAGAAGCGCTACTTCGAATACGGCGACCTCGGCTTCTCGACCTTCCGCGCACCGGGGGATCTCGGCGGCGCGGTCATGGGCATGCTGATCTGCAACGACCGCCGCTGGCCCGAGGCCTGGCGCGTGCTCGGCCTCAAGGGCGTCGAGCTCGTGTGCTGCGGCTACAACTCCGCCGCCTACGATCCCTTCGGGCGCAAGAACGAGGACCAGGCGCTCCGCACCTTCCACTCGACGCTGGTGGCGCAGGCCAATGCCTACATGAACTCGACCTTCGCGGTCTGCGTCGCCAAGGCCGGCGTCGAGGACGGCGCCGGGCTGATCGGCGGCTCGGTGATCGTCGATCCCAACGGCCGCGTCGTCGCCGAGGCGAAGACGCTGGAGGACGAGGCGATCGTCGCCGAGATCGATCTCGACCTCTGTCGCCACGGCAAGGAAAAGATGTTCGACTTCGCCGCGCACCGCCGCATCGCGGCCTACGACCTCATCACCAGCCAGACCGGCGTGACGCCGCCGGCGTGAATCCCGGTTCAGGCCGGCGCGGCGGCGGGTTCATTTCTGTTGCCGAAAAATCACACCCGTCCTCGACGTCGCGCGCCTAGTCTCGCGCGCCGGAACTCTGGCTCGCCCGAGGGTTCCTTCGTGCAGGGTTTCCTAGGCCCTGGGCCGCCTTGCACCGAGCTCGGCACCGTCCCCGTGACGGCGCCCGAGGTCGCCAGCTCCAAGTTGCGACCTAGAGAACCCCCGCGCGGAGAGATCCACGCGGGGGTTCTTTATGTCCGCCCTCGGCGACGCCGCGCATCGCGGTAACTCGTTCCCGCACCATGCAGATCCGCCGCGTAATTCCATCACCAGCGGCAACGCACGCTGTCCGCTCGCGTTCTTTTCACGCGATCTCACACACCGAAAGGACTGCGCCATGCGCAAGATTCTCGGCGCCGCGGCGGTGCTCGTCATCGCTCTTCCGGCGCTCGCCCAGACCACGCCGCCCGGACCGCCCGCCCCGACCGTGCCGCCGCCTACGAGCCAGGCCCAGACCGGCACCGCGCCGACGATGCCGAGCGCGTCGACGCCCGCCGCACCCAGCACCGCGACCGTTCCCGGCACCGTGCTGAAGCCGGGCACGCCGGACTCGACCGCGGTCGCGCCGATGCCGTCCAAGGCCGTTCCCGGCGCGCCGGTTGCCGGCGCCAACAGCTTCACCGAATCCCAGGCCAAGGCGCGCATCGAAGCCAACGGCTTCACCAATGTCAGCGGCCTCAAGAAGGACGACCAGTCGATCTGGCGCGGCACCGCGACCAAGGACGGCAAGCAGGTGTCGGTCGCGCTCGACTACCAGGGCAACGTCGTCGGCCAGTAGCGGCTGGCGAACAAGAAGGAGCTTTCCATGCCTCGCATCTATCCCGGTCTCTACGACCGCTACGACGACGCGAACCGCGCCGTCGCCGATCTCCATGCCGCCGGCGTGCCGGTGGACGACATCAGCCTGATCCGCTCGAACGCGGACGCGGCCTACGTGCCGACCGCGACCGAGCCGACCCCGGCCGGCACCGGCGCCAAGATCGGCACCGTGCTCGGCGGCGGCGTCGGGCTGCTGACCGGCCTCGGCCTGATGGCGATCCCGGGCGTCGGCCCGGTGGTCGCCGCCGGCTGGCTCGCCTCGACGATCGCGGGTGCCGCGGTCGGCGCGGTCGCCGGCGCCGCGACCGGCGGCATCGTCGGCGCGCTGACCGAGCACGGCGTCCCGGAAGAGCACGCGCATGTCTACGCCGAGGGCGTGCGTCGCGGCGGCACGCTGGTGACCGCGCGCGGCGACGAGAACCTGGGCAAGACGCTGGATCCGATCTACCGCCGCACCGGCGCGGTCGACCTCGACGCACGCGCCCGGGCGTACAAGGGCGAAGGCTGGAGCCGCTTCGACCCCGACGCGCCGCCGTACACGCCGGAAGAGGTCAAGCGCGAACGCGACCGCTACCTCCCGCCCAAGGCGGCGGAGTAGCGCTTACGAGGTAGCTCGGCGAAATCGATATGGTTCGCCGACCGAGCCGCCCCACCCTGCCCTCCCCCACGCTCCGCGCGGGGGAGGGTTTTGTTTTTATGAATGACTCTTATCGAGTCCCCTCCCCCGGCTTTGCCGGGGGAGGGCTAGGGTGGGGGCCAAGCTCGGTGGCAATCACCGACACGACTCCATCCGTGTTCGACAGCACATCGCTGTTCCAGAACCTCAGCACACGCCAACCGATCTCACGCATTCGCTGGTCTCGAAGCTCGTCCTTGCGTGATTCAGCGTGCTGTCCGCCGTCGACTTCGACGACGAGCCTCGCTTCCACGCATGCGAAGTCAGCGACATACTCGTCGATAGGGTGCTGACGCCGAAATCGCCACCCGCCGACCTGCTTGCGGTTCAGTCGATTCCACAAACGGCGCTCGGCATCGGTCGACTCGGTACGCAGCCGGCGAGCCCGACGTGTCATGGTCAGAGGCGTCTTCGCCATCGAGCCGGCCCCCACCCTGCCCTCCCCCGCGTACGACGCGAGGGAGGGTTCCGATCCGATGTCTCCATCTTACGCCCTCCCCCGGCTCTGCCGGGGGAGGGTTGGGGTGGGGGCTTGGCTCGATGCGTGCAGCAGACTCCACGCCGCCGCATCTCTCATGCGCCCAGCGTGATCGTCACCTTGAGGCCGGGATGGTTGTCTTCCAGCGTCAGCGTGCCGCCATGAAGGCGCGCGACCGCGGCAACGACGCTCAGGCCGAGGCCGACACCGGAGGTCGCGCGCGCGGCGTCGCCGCGGAAGAAGCGCTCGACGACCCTGGGCTTCTCGGCGTCGGGGATGCCGGGCCCGCGGTCGGCGACCTGGATGCGCGCGCGGCCGCTTTCGCCCGCGACCGTCAGCGTCACCACGCTGTCGGCGGGGGCCACCTTCGCCGCGTTGTCGAGCAGGTTGGCGACCGCCTGCGCGATCAGGAACGGATCGCCGTCGATCGCGAGGCCCGCCGGCGCCTCGACCGCCAGCGCGGCGCCGCGCTCCTCGACGATCGGGCGATAGAGCTCCGCCGCCTCGGCCGCGACCTTGGCCAGATCGACGGTGCGGAAGCCCGAACGCCGCGTGCCGGAATCGATCTCGGCGAGGCGCAGCAGCGCGTTGAAGATCTCGATCACGCGGTCGACGTCGACGACCGCCTCCTGCACCTCGTCGATCATCTTCTCCGGCGAAGGGCGCGTGCGCTGCAGCGCCTCGAGGCGCCCGCGCAGCTCGGCGAGCGGCGTCCGGAGATCGTGCGCGACGGCGTGCGTCGTCGCCTGCAGGCCTTCGATAAGCTGCTGGATCTGATCCAGCATGCCGTTGATGGTGAGCGCCAGCTGGTCGAACTCGTCGCCTGAGTCGCGCGACGGCAGGCGGCGCTTGAGGTCGCCGCGGACGATGTCGGACGCGGTGCGGTTGATCGCCTCGATGCGCCCGAGAGCGGCGCGGCGTACCAGGAACCCGCCGCCGATCGCGAGCGCCAGCGCCGCCGCCGCCGTCCATCCCAGCGCGTTGAAGATCAGCTCGCGCAGCGCCTCGCGATCCTGGACGTCGCGTCCCACGAGAAGGCGATAGCCGTTCGGTAGCCGCGCGAAATAGACGCGGATCGCGTGGCGGCGTTCGTCGCGGACCAGGCTCGCCATGTACCAGCCGGTTTCCTCGCCGACATCCGGCGGCCACGCCGTGAGGTTGCCGGTGACCGGGCGCTTCTGCGCGTCGGCCAGCAGGTAGATCGCGCGCTCGTCGCCGGCGCGGCGGATCCGGGTGTTGATCGTTTCGACCGCGCCCGCGAGGCCGAAGTCGCGGAGCCTGTCGCCGATCGCGCGCGTGTCGGAGGCGATCACCGCCTCGGTCTCCTGGTCCAGCGTCAGCGTCGCACGCCACCAGAGCAGCCCGCCCAGCACCACCGAGGAGAGGATGAAGAGGAGCGCGTAGCCGAGCGCCAGGCGCACCGAGGTCGAGCGGAGAAGACGCGTCATCCCGCCGCCAGCTTGTAGCCGACGCCGCGCAGCGTCTGCAGGAGAGGCTTCTCGAACGGCGCGTCGATCTTCTGGCGCAGCTTCGAGATATGCGCGTCGATCACGTTGGTCTGCGGGTCGAAGTGGTAGTCCCAGACATTCTCGAGCAGCATGGTGCGCGTCACCGCCTGCTCGGCGTGGCGCATCAGGTACTCGAGCAGCTTGAACTCGCGCGGCTGCAGGTCGATCGGCTTGCCGGCGCGCGTGACCTCGCGGGCGAGCAGATCCATCTTGAGATCGCCGACGACGAGCGTGGTCGCGGCCGCGACCGGCTGCGCGCGGCGGACCAGCGCATCGAGCCTGGCGGCGAGCTCGCCGAAGGCGAAGGGCTTGGTGAGGTAGTCGTCGCCACCGGCGCGAAGCCCGCGGATGCGGTCGTCGACCTCGGCCAGCGCCGAGAGGATCAGGATCGGCGTCTTGTTCCCCGTCTTGCGCAGCGCCTCGATGATGCCGAGCCCATCGATGCCGCCGGGCAGCATGCGATCGAGGATCATCGCGTCGTAGGTCTCCGTCGTCGCCATGAACAGCCCGTCGCGGCCGTTGCCGGCATGGTCGACGACGTGGCCCGATTCCTTCAGGCCCTTCACGACGAAGTCGGCGACGCGGTCGTTGTCCTCGACCAGCAGGATCTTCATGACGCCTCGAGCATAGGAAAACGGCCGGACGTTTCCGCCCGGCCGCTTCCGTCACTGGAAGGTTGGAGGTCAGCCCTGGGCGAGCTGGAGCGCCACATAGTAGGTGGCGCCTTCGCGCATGACCAGCAGGGGCACCGCCTCGCGCTTCTCGTCCTGCGCCTTGCGGATCTTGGCGATCGCGTCCTGCGGGGAGGCCACCGCATCGTCGCCGACGCGGACGATCACGTCGCCGCGCTCGATGCCGCTCTCGGCCGCCTGGCTGTCCGGCGTCACGCGCTGGACGACGACGCCCTTCGCGGTCGACGGCAGGGAGAGCTCCTTCCGCTTCTCGTTGGAGAGCGGCGCCAGCGCCAGGCCGACGGCGGCACGGCCGGTTGCCGACGGGTCGTCATTGTCGTTGCTCGACGCCGACGCCTGCTTCTCGGCCCTGGGCGCGCCGATGGTCACATTGAGCGTCTGCTCCTTGCCGTCGCGCCACACCGTCATGCGGGCGCTCTGGCCGGCCTTGGTGTCGCCGACCGCGACCGCGAGGTCGCGCGGGCTCTTGATCTGGCGGTTGCCGAAATGGGTGATCACATCGCCCTGCTGCAGCTTGGCGCGCGCCGCCGGCGAGTCGTCCTCGACCCGGTTGATGAGCACGCCGTCCGAGTTCGAGCGGCCCATCGCCCGGGCGAGCTGATCGGTCAGCGGCTGCATCTGCACGCCGAGCCAGCCACGGTTGACCGTGCCGTGCTCGCGAAGCTCGCCCACGACCTTCGAGACCAGGTTCGAGGGGATCGCGAAACCGATGCCGACGCTGCCGCCCGACGGCGAGTAGATCGCGGTCGAGATGCCGATCACCTGGCCCTGCTGGTTGAACAGCGGGCCGCCCGAGTTGCCGGGGTTGATCGGCGCGTCGATCTGCAGGAAGTCGTCGTACGGGCCCGCGTGCAGGTTGCGATTGTGCGCCGAGATGATGCCGGCGGTGACCGAGCCGCCGAGGCCGAACGGATTGCCGACCGCGATCACCCAGTCGCCGACGCGCGCGGCGTCGGAGTTGCCGAAGGGCAGGTACGGCAGCGGCCGCGGGGCTTCGATCTTGAGCAGCGCCAGGTCGACCTTGTCGTCGCGGCCCTTCACGGTCGCCTGATAGCTCGACCCGTCGTCCATGGTGACGGTGATCTTGGTGGCGCCCTCGACGACGTGGTTGTTGGTGACGATCCAGCCGGCCGGATCGACGATGAAGCCCGAGCCGGCCGAGCGCTTGGTGCGGCCGCGGCCTTCCTCGTCGTCGCCGCGCTGCTGCTGGTCGAAGTAGCGCTTGAACATCTCCTCCATCTGCTTCGGCATCTTCGGCAGGTTGCGCATGTCCGCGCTGCTGCCGCCGCCGACCCGCTCCTGGGTCGAGATGTTGACGACCGCCGGCTTCACCTTGTCGGCGAGGTCGGCGAAGCCCAGCTGCGGAATGCCGTAGGGAGCCGGGACGGTGCTCGGCGCCGCGACCGGCGGGGCGACCGTCGCCTGCGACCAGGCATGGGTGGCGACGCCGCCGCCCAGGATGGTGGAGACAAGGAGGGCGGCCGCCAGGACCTTGGCCTTCGGCGAGCGCACCCGATCGGTGGACTGAGTCATCTGATTCCTCTCCTCGATTGGGCGCACCCGCGCCCGGAAATCTCGGAGAAGAGAATGGGGGCACCGGCCTCGCCGTTGCCTTGCCGCCAGATTAAGAAAAATTGAGGAAAGGGACGCGGATGACTAGTTGCCGGAAAGACGGTTCCGGAACCGGATCAGTTTGATGTAGCCGCCGATCCCCGCATCCTCGATTCCGGCGACCTCGATGCCCGCGGTCTCGACCACGGTCGCGAGCCGGAGGTCGGAGCGGATCGCCATGGCGCGCGTGGCCGGCGCCACCATCCGGTCGAACGCGCCGAGCAGCCCGGTCTCGGCCGCCACGTGGTTGACCACGATAATGTGACCGCCGGGAACGCAGACGCGCCGCAGCTCCTGAAACAATTTCGTCATATTCGGCACGACGGCGGCGACATACATCGCGACCACGGCGTCGAAGCTCGAATCGGGGAAGCTCATGGACTGGGCATCCATCTCGTGGAGCCCCTGCACGTTCGGCAGCGTCGCGGCCCGGCTCCGCGCGCGGTCCAGCATCTCGGGCGAGAGATCGATGCCGGTCACCTTGATGTCGGGACGATAGAGCGGCAGCGAGAGTCCGGTCCCGACGCCGACCTCGAGCACGGATTTCGCACCGGTCGCGTTCGCGGCTTCCACCGCCATCCGGCGGCCGCGATCGAGCAGCGGGCCGAAGACGGCGTCGTAGACCTTCGCGCCCTTCCCGTAGACGCGACGGATCAGGTCGAGATCCATGGGACCCTTAGGCGCGTGCCGGCTCGGCCGGCGCGTTGCGGAAATGAACCAGGCGCCAGTAGCCGCCGAGGTTCACGCGGCGCACCTGGACGATCTGCAGGCGTGCGCCGTCGGCGAGATGCATCAGCCGCACGTCGGGACGGAAGCCGATCACCTCGGCGAAAGGCCCGCAGGCCTTCTCGATCATGCGCATCGGCCCGCCCGACGAGGCGAAATGGTTGACCACGACGATGTCGCCGCCGGGCACGCAGACCCGCTTCATCTCGGCGATCAGCTTCATCGGATCGGGCACGACCGAGGCGACGTGCATGGCCACGACCGTATCGAAGCTGCGGTCGGCGAAGGCCATGTTCATCGCGTCCATCTCGAGCAGACCGCCGATGTTCGGGAGCCGCTTGCGGCGCACACGTGCCTTGGCCCGCTTCAGCATTTCCGGCGAGGCATCGATGCCCACCACCCAGGCGTCGGGGCGATAGAGAGGCAGCGCCAGACCGGTGCCGACGCCGACGTCGAGGATGCGCTGGTTGGCGCGCTGGTTGGCCAGCGCCACTGCGTCCTTGCGACCGGAATGGAAGATCGCACCTTCCAGCACATCGTAGAGTGGCGAAAGGCGTCGATAGCTGGCGCGAATGACGGAAAGGCTGTCCATTTTCTCGGGGTGCGGTCAGTCGGCGATGGGGAGGTCCGGACGGACGGCGCGGCTCAGCGAGCCGGAAATAAGTGCATCACAGATTCGAGGGCTTAGGAAGCGCGAAACGGGTTTTCACGGGATATAGTCGGCATTGATGGATCCCCTCCGTGACCTCTACGCGGCCAAGCCGGCCGGGTACTTTGCCAATGCCCGTGACGCCGAGGTGGTTCCGTTGCTGAACCGTCCGGCGGACCGCGCGCTGGAGCTCGGATGCGGCGACGGTGCGACGCTCGGGCGCCTTCAGGAGCGCGGCCTCGTGCGCTGGGCCGCGGGCATCGAGATCGACGCCGAAGCCGCCGGCCGCGCACGGTCGCGCCTCGACCAGGTCCTGGTCGGCAACGTCGAGGCGATCGCGGACGATGCGCTGCCGGTCGATCTCGACCTGATCCTCTGCCTCGACGTGCTCGAGCACCTGGTCGATCCGTGGTCCGTCGTGCGTCGGCTCGCGACGTGCCTCAGGCCCGGCGGCGTCGTGATCGCCTGCATCCCGAATATCCGGCATGTCGGCACGCTGATGCCGCTTCTGCTGAAGGGACGTTTCGATTACGCCGACGCCGGCACGCTCGACCGTGGGCATCTCCGCTTCTTCACGCGATCGACGATCCGCGCATTGTTCGAGCAGGCGGGGCTGCGCGTCGCTCGCATCGACGCACCGGTGATGGGCAAGTCCGCCCTGCTGAACACACTGACCCTCGGTTTCGCCCGCGACCTCTGCGCCTATCGCTATCTCGTGAGGGCGGAAGCGCGATGAGCCTTCCGGCGACATGATCTTCGGCGCGCTTCTCGGCACCGCGGCGACGCAGGCCGCCAACCTGGCGACCGCGATGATCGTCGCGCGTGCGCTGCTGCCTGAAGGACGTGGCGACCTTCAGCTCGTCGTGCTGTGGCCGATGCTGGCGGCACAGGTCGCCTCGCTGTCTCTCAACGAGGCGTTGCTGGTGATGTCCGCGTCCGGCACCGGCGACAAGCGGCGCCTGACGGCGGCCGGGCTCTGGCTCACGATCGCGCTCGCCGCGATCGCAGCGGCGGTCGCAGGAGTCTGGCTGGCGCCGCATGCGCTCGCGCTCCGGCCCGACGAGGTGAAGGAGGCGGGACGCGTTTGCCTGTGGCTGGTGCCGGCGACGATGCTCTCGACCTTCTTCCTCGATGCGATGCGAGGCCGCCTCGATCATCGCGGCTGGGTCGTGCTGCGCACCGTGCAGGCCCTCGCCTATCTCGCGGGAACGGTGATCGCCTGGCATCTCGGCAGCGGGCTCGTCGGATTCGCGCTCGCCTTCGTCGTCTCGCACGGGCTCGCGATGGCGGCATCGGGACTTCGCCTCGCCCAGCTCGGCGGACTCTCGGCGCAGGCGCCCGACAAGGAGACGGTTCAGCCGCTGGTGTCGCTCGGCCTACGCCTTCACACTGGCTTCGTGATCCAGGTGCTCGGCGGACGCGTCGACCAGATCGCGATCGCGATCCTGCTCGATCCCGCCGCGCTCGGCCTCTACGCCGCGGCGATGACGCTGGTCCTCGGATTGCTGCAGCTCGCGCAGTCGGTCTCGCAGGCGATGTTCCCGCGCGTGTTGGCGCTGCCCGAGCGTCCGGCGAAGGCGCGCCAGGTGCGGCACACGCTGGCGCTCGTGCTCGGCGGCGTCGCGATCGCCGCGATCCTTCTGTTCGCGGTCGCCGACATCGTGATCCGGCTCCTGTTCGGCGCGGCCTTCGCGCCCGCCGCCGATCTCGTGCGCGTGCTGCTGATCGGCATCGTGCCGCATGCGAGCCGCGAGGTGTTCATGCTGGCGCTCAAGGTCGAGGGACGTCCGCTCGCGATCGGCCGCGCCGAGGCGATGAGCCTCGGCCTCTTCGCAGCCCTTCTGTTCCTGCTGGTGCCGCGCTATGGCGCCGTCGGCACCGCCGCCGCCTATGCCGCGACCCAGTGGCTGGTCGCCGGCGTCATGGCCTGGCAGTGCCGCGGCCTGCTCACTCTTCGCGGCGGCTGAACAGCACCTTGTCGACACGCCGGCCGCCGAGGTCGGTGTCCAGCACCTCGACCTTCCAGTGATCGCTGACGTCGGCGGAGTCGCCTTCCTTCGGCATGCGCTGCAGCCGGTCGAGCACGAGCCCGGCGACGGTATGGAAGCGACCGCCGCTCTCGAGCTTGAGCCCGAGCGCGGCCTCGATCTCGTCGACCGTCGTGGTGCCGTCGACGAGATAGGAGCCGTCGGCCCTGGGCGTGATGCTGGGCGCGAGCTGCCCGCCTTCCTCGGCGAGGTCGCCGGCGATCGACTCGACGATGTCCGTCAGCGTCAGCAGCCCTTCGAAGCCGCCGAACTCGTCGACGACGAAGGCGATGTGCACCGGGCTCTTCTTCATAGCCTTCAGCGCGTCGAGGATCGAGCTGCCCTCGGGCAGGAACAGGGGCTGGCGCATGTCGCGGGTGATGTCGATCGCCTCGCCGGCGATCATGCGGTCGAGCAGGTCCTTCTTCTGGACGATGCCGAGCGGCTCGTCGAGGTTGCCCGCCCGCGCGACCACGACGCGCGAGTAGGGGATCTGTCGGAGCTCCTCGGTCACCGATTTCGGATCGTCGGCGACGTCGATCCAGGCGACCGCGCGCCGGGGCGTCATGATGCCGGCGACCGGCCGGTCGTCGAGACGCAGCAGGCGCGTCATCATGTCCTTGCCGGCCTGATCGATGACGCCGGCCTCGGCGCCCTCGGCGATCACGGTCGAGACTTCCTCGGCGGTCACCGTCGCCGTGTCCGCCTCGCGGACGCGCAGCAGCTTCAGGATGAGCGAGGTCGACGCGCTCAGGACCACGACGAAGGGCCGGCCGAACGCCGCCATCGTCGAGAGCGGGCGCGCGATGCGGGCGGCGACCGTGTCGGCATGGACGAGCGCGATCCGCTTCGGCGCCAGCTCGCCGATCACCAGCGAGGCATAGGTGATGGCGACGACGGTGAGGCCGAAGGCGACCTTGTCCCCGTAGGGCGCGATCACGGGAAAGGTGTCGAGCCAGGCGCCGAGCTTGGTCGCCAGCGTGGCGCCCGAGAACGCACCGGCGAGGATCCCGATCAGGGTGATGCCGATCTGGACCGCCGAGAGGAAGCGGCTGGGATCGTCCTTGAGGAGGATGGCCGCCTCGGCCCCCTTGTCGCCGGCCTGGGCCATCGCCGACAGGCGCGGGCGGCGGGAGGAGACGATCGCCAGCTCCGACATCGCGAATACGCCGTTGAGAACGATCAGAAAGAAGACGACCGCGAGCTCGAATCCGATCATGGGTCCTTGCGTGCCGGCCGACCGTGCGGCCTGGGACCGGCAAGATTAACAGGACCGCGCAGCCAGCGGAGGTCGTCCCTGGAAATATATGGGATGAAATCCCCGATAATCTTGACATTTTCCGCATAAGTTAAACGAACCTCTCCCCGGACGAGCGCCTCGACGGCCCCCCGCCCGGTCCCTATCCTCCGGCGCAGATGGCCCCCCTGCCCCGCCTCGACATCGTCATCGTCAACTGGAACTCCGGTCCCCAGCTCCGCCGCTGCCTGGAATCGATCATCCCGGTGGACCGCACCGGGTACGAGCTGCTGCGGGTCGTCGTGGTCGACAACGGCTCGGTCGACGCCTCGCTCCACGGCATCCGCGACCTCGACCTGCCGATGACCGTGATCGAGCTCGGCCTCAACGCCGGCTTCGCCGCCGCCTGCAACGCAGGGGCCGCCGGCTCCACCGCCGACTATGTCCTGTTCCTCAATCCGGACGCCGCGCTCTACCCGGATTCGCTGGCGCGGCCGCTCGAGTTCCTGGAGGCGCCGGCGAACGCCGAGATCGGCATTCTCGGCGTCCAGCTCGTCGACGACGACGGCGAGATCAGCCGGAGCTGCGCCAACTTCCTCAGGCCCCGCCACATCATCGCGCACACGACCGGCCTCAACCACCTGGCGCCGAAGATCTTTCCGCACCACTTCATGGTGGACTTCGATCACCGAACCAGCCGGGTCGTCGACCAGGTCATGGGCGCGTTCTTCCTGATGCGCCGTCGCGTCCTCGACGAGCTCGGCGGGTGGGACGAACGCTTCTTCGTCTACCTGGAGGACGTCGACCTCGCCTATCGCGCGCGGCTGCACGGCTGGCTCTCGTACTACTTCGCCGAGGTCCGCGCCTTCCATCGCGGCGGCGGCGTCTCGCGCCAGGTGAAGGCGGCGCGACTCTTCTATTCGCTTCGCAGCCGCATCCTCTACGCCTTCAAGCATTTCCATCCGGCGGTCGCGATGATGGTGCTCGGCGGCACGCTGCTCCTCGAGCCGCTGACGCGCATCGTCTATGCCATGCTCGGCAACTCGCCGACCACCGGCAGCGAGACGCTGAAGGCCTATTGGCTTCTGCTGCGCGACCTTCCCTACGTCCTCTCGCTTGCCTGGACCTTGAGACACCATGCGGATACTTCTGCTCGCGCGCTACGGCCGGCTGGGCGCTAGCAGCCGCGTCCGGTTCGAGCAGTTCCTGCCGCATCTGCAGGCGGCGGGGCACGAGGTCGTGTCGGCGCCGCTGTTCGACGACGACTACCTGACCTCGCTCTACGACGAGGGCAAGCGCAAGACCACGGCGGTGCTGGCGGCCTATGCCAACCGCCTCGGCGTGATCCGCACGCGCGGCCACTACGATCTCGTTTGGATGGAGAAGGAGGCGCTGCCCTGGATGCCGGCCTCGTTCGAGGCGTGGCTGCTCCGCGGCGGCCCGCCGATGATCGTCGACTACGACGACGCGGTGTTCCACCGCTACGACCAGCATCCGAGCCCGCTGGTGCGCGGATTGCTGCACAACAAGATCGACCGCGTGATGGAGGCGGCCGCCGTCGTGGTCGCCGGCAACGACTATCTCGCCGACCGCGCGCGCGAGGCCGGCGCCCGGCGCGTGATGGTGCTGCCGACCGTGGTCGATCTCGACCGCTACCGTGCGCCGCCGCCGGCGAACGAGGGACCGCCGGTGATCGGCTGGATCGGGACGCCGCTGACCGGCGCCTATCTCGAGAACGTGCGCGATTCCCTCGCGCGCTTCGCCGAGACGGGTGCGGCGAAGGTGACGCTGATCGGCGCCGGCAACGACGTGCTGCCGGGCGTTCCGGTCGAGCGCGTCGAATGGCGCGAGGCCTCGGAAGCGACCGACATCGCCAAGCTCGACATCGGCATCATGCCGATCCCCGACGAGCCGTTCGAGCGCGGCAAGTGCGGCTACAAGCTGATCCAGTACATGGCGCAGGCGCGCCCGTTCGTGGCATCCCCGGTCGGCGTCAACGTGAAGCTGGTCAAGGAGACCCATGCCGGCTTCCTCGCGACGAGCCCGCAGGAGTGGTGGGACGCGCTGCTCAAGCTCGTCTCCGACGGCCTGCTTCGGCGCAAGATGGGCATGGACGGGCGGCGCGAGGTCGAACGCAAGTACTGCGTCGAGGTGATCGCCCCGCAGCTGATCACGCTGTTCCGCGAGGTCGTCGGTCAGGCCGAGAAGGCGCGCCGATAGACATCGAGCGTCGCGGTCGCGACCGCGATGTCGGTGTGATGCGTCTCGACATTGGCGCGTGCCGCGCGCCCGAGCCGCGCGCGAAGCGCCGGATCCTCGGCGAGCTTGCGCAGCGCCTCCGCCAGCGCCGCCGGCGACTTCGGCGGCACCACGAATCCGTCGACGCCGTCGGACACCAGCTCGCGGCAGCCCGGCACGTCGGTGGTCACCAGCGGACGGCCGCAGGCGCCGGCCTCGAGCAGGGTCTTCGGGATGCCTTCGCCGCCGCGCGAAGGCTGCACCGCGATATGCGCTTCCGTCCAGACCTTCGGGATGTCGTTGCGCTGCCCCCACCACTCGACGGCGCCTTCGGCGACCCAGGACTCGATCTGCGCCTGGCCGATCGCGGTCGGATTGTAGGGATCGAGCGAACCCACCAGCGCCACGCGGATCGGCGTGCCCTCGCGCTTGAGAGTGCGCGCGGCCTCGACGAGGTCGGGCACGCCCTTGAGGCCGACCAGGCGCGAGACCATCGCCGCCACCGGCACGCCGTCCGCTTCCGGCCGCGGCGAGAATTTGGAGATGTCGACGCCCGATCCGCGGATCAGCACCGTGCGCTCGGGCACGCCGATGCCGGCATCCCGGATCGTGTTCAGGTCGTCCGAATTCTGGACCAGCGTCCAGCGGCCGGGGGCCTTCAGCAGGCGACGCAGCATCGCCGTGACCGGCCCCCGCACCAATCGCGCGATCCCGCCGCCCTCGCCGGTATAGAGGATGCCGAGCCCGGTCAGCGCGTTGACGACCAGAGGCAGGCGAACGATGCGCGCCGCGAGCGATCCCAGCAGCACCGCCTTCAGCGACAGGTGATGGACGATGTCCGGCGCCTCGTCGCGATAGATCCGCACGAGCTCGACGACAGTGCGCAGGTCCGCGAGCGGATTGCGAAGCCCGCGCTTGAGCGCGATCGGCACGACGCGGAAGCCTTCCTTCTCGATCGTCTCGCGATGCGTCGAGACCGGCGTCGCGACGACGACGCGATACCCGGCCTCGCGCGCCATCCGCGCCAGGGTCATGCGGTGGGAAACGAAGAAATAGTCTTCGGCGACCGTGAAGAGGAGGGTCTTACCAGTCATGCGACGCCGCTTCGTACCCCCTCCCTCGGCGAAGCCGGGGGAGGGACGGGGTGGGGGCACGGCCGTGATGGCACAATGTACTCGATAGAGCTCGCGTGCCTCGAACAGCGGAGTAGCGCCCCCACCCTGCCCTCCCCCGCGTAAGACGCGAGGGAGGGTTCTAAAAATTCGTTCCAGCTCCCCGCGCGGCGAAAGGCGGCAGTTTGATCGCGCAGCGATCCAACGGGAGCCTTTCGCCCCCAAGCGCGGGGTCCGCGGTCTCGGCTCATCCCCACCGACGCACCCAAGCCTGGAACATCAAAACGCACCACAGCCGATGCTGATGATTGCGCGTGCCCGCGAGGTGCTCGTCCCACGCCGCGCGGATCGGATCGGGAGACAGCGCCGCATGCAGAGCAGACGGCGCCAGCAGCGACTCCGCCCAGTCCCGCAACGGGCCGCGCAGCCAGTCCGCGAGCGGCAGCGCGAATCCGGTCTTCGGTCGTTCGACCAAAGTGCGCGGCACGTAGCGGTCGAGCACGCGACGCAACGCCCACTTGCCTGTCGATCCACGCACGCGCATCGCGCGCGGCAGCGACCACGCGAACTCGATCACGCGATGGTCGAGCAGTGGCGCGCGCGCTTCGAGACCGACCGCCATGCTGGCGCGGTCGACCTTGGCGAGGATGTCGTCGGGGAGATAGTCGAGGCTGTCGCGGAGCTGCATGCGCTCGACCGGATCGGCGAGCGCGGCACCGGGCGCGGGCGGCGGCGGATAGGCCGACACCATCGGCGGCGGATCCCACTGGGTCAGCAGCTGCTCGTGCATCTGCTCGGCACTCTCGGCACCGAGCACATTGGTCAGCTTCTGCACCTTGTCGCTCAGCTCGCGCGGGCGCACCGACTCCGGCAGGAACGAGGCGGCCTCGTCCCAGAAGCGGCCGGGTACCGAGGCCGCGAGTCCGGCGGCGAATCCCCGCAGCCCCTTTGGGATATCGAGCACGGGGGCGAGCTGCGCCATCGCGACATGGCGGTTGTATCCGGCGAACACCTCGTCGCCGCCGTCGCCCGAGAGCACGACGATGACGTGCTCGCGCGCGAGTTTGCTCACCATGTGCGTCGGGATCTGGGAGGAATCCGCGAAGGGCTCGTCGTAGATCTCCGCCATCGCCGGCACGAGATCCAGCGCGTCCTTGGACGACGCGGTCAAGGTCACGTGATCGGTGCCGAGATGGCGCGCGACGGCTTCCGCATGCGCCGACTCGTCGTGGCTCGCCTCGCCGAAGCCGATGGTGAAGCTCTTGGCCTTGGCGGTCGAGGTCGCCTGCATCAAGGCCGCGACCGACGAGGAGTCGATGCCGCCGGAGAGCAGCACGCCAAGCGGGCGATCGGCGATCGAGCAGCGCTTCACCGCATCGCGCAGCAGCGCGTCGAGACGCTCGATCGCCTCGTCCTCGCCGATATGGGCGCGCGGGCGCGCCGCGATCTCGGCGAGGCTCCAGTAGGGCTCGATCACCGGTTCGGCGTTCTGTGCAAAGGTCAGCATGTGCGCGGGCGGCAGCTTCCTGACGCCGGCGTGGATCGTCAGCGGCGCCGGCACATAGGCGCGGCGGAAGAAATGCGAGAGCGCCACCGGATCGATCGCGGTCGGGCAGTCAGGATGCGCGCGCAGTCCCTTCAGCTCCGAGCCGAACAGCAGCAGGCCGTTGTTCCAGGCGTAGTAGAGCGGCTTCTCGCCCATGCGATCGCGCGCGAGCATGAGCGTTTTGGTCTCGCGGTCCCAGAGCGCGATCGCGAACATGCCGACGAGCTTCTGCAGTGCCGCCTTCGCGCCCCACTGCCCGACGGCCGCGAGCATGACCTCGGTGTCGGACTGGCTCTGGAAGCGATGGCCGAGCGCCGAGAGCTCCGCCTTCAGCTCACGGTAATTATAAATCTCGCCGTTGAATAAAGCGACGAAGCGCCCATTCGCCGAGACCATCGGCTGATGCCCGCCGGGCGAGAGGTCGATGATCGCGAGCCTGCGGAACCCGAGCGCGACACCGGACGGCCCATCGACCCAGTCGCCGTCGTCGTCGGGCCCGCGATGGCGGATCGCATCCATCATCGCGCGAACGTATCCGCCCAGCGCGTCCTGCGACGCGCCCCGCCGATCGAGAATGCCGACCACCCCGCACATGCGGCCGGACCTTGGAGACGTAAGCCGAGGCGGTCAAGGCCGCGTAGGACGAGGCACTCTTACTCCCTCCCTCGACGAAGTCGGGGGAGGGCCGGGGTGGGGGCTTGGCTCATTCTTCGCGACGATCTGCGATGTCTGCCGCAGTGACCTCGCGCGTGCCCCCACCCTAACCCTCCCCCGCGCTACGCACGAGGGAGGGGACACGAAATCGATCAGCGCGAGGAGACCCGATAGCAGAGCACAGGGCCGTTCCAGGCGGCGGTGTTCAGGTCGAGTTCCGTGAGATCGCGCACGTTCGGATGCGCCGAGATCGTCTTCCGCCAGAAGGCGAGCGCGCTCGTGTTCTTGCGGGCGACCGCGGTCTCCCACTCACCCGGGTACTGGTCGAAGATCGCGTTCACCGCCGCGGAGCCGATGCCGCCGCGCCGGTATTTCCGGAGCACGAAGAACTCGGCCATGTTGCGCTCGACCTGCGCCTTCGCGTGGCCGTGGCGGTTCAGCAGGGCGAATCCGGCGATCGCGCCTCCGACGCGGAGCAGAAGCGGTACGCGCCCTTCCTCCTGCCAGTAGGCGTCGAGATGGGGATAGGCCGGAAAGCGCCCCTGCTCGTCGACGTCGCCGCGCGGCAGCCCGGCCCAGAACTCCGAGAAGTCGTGGGTGTAGAGCTGGAACAGGTTGTCGAAGACGGGGCGCTGGGCGAGGCGCGCGATTTCCAATGTGACTGTCATGGCGCGCGGACCTTGGCGGTCGCGCGTCACACGGTCAACGACGTCGACTGGGAAGTCGAGGAGGCCTTCTAGCCGCCGAGGCGGGCGGCACCGATGCCGAGCGAAGGCTCGGCGAGCCTGGCGGCGAACCAGCTTTCGGTGCGGTCGAGCTCGGTCACCGCATCGGCCAGCATCTCGTAGGAGATGGCGAGCCGGAGATAGCCGTCGCGAAGCTCGGGGTCGTCGGTCAACGTCGCCTGGTGGCGATTGGCGGCGGCGCGTTCGCGGCAGCGCTCGGCATCGTGCGTGGTGACCGGCATTGGGCGAAAAACCCCGCATACGGCGGACAGTTCCGCCTTCTTTGAAGGAAATTATCGGCACACCCGCTCATCGCATTGAGCTGTGTCAAAGCGCATTTCGATATATCTTGAAGTTCGATATATCTAAACCTATCTTAGACACGTCGGAACCATTGTGGATTCGACCAACTGATTGGAAAGACTATGTTTCATCGACATCATGACCATGACCACCCTCGCTCCCACGGGTCCCGCGACGAGCGTCACGGCGGCCGGGGCGAGCGCGGGATGCGCGGGTTCGGCGGGCGCGGCTTCGGCCGGCATCGCCACGGCCGCGGCGGACGCGGACGGCCCTTCGAGCACGGAGAGCTCCGATTCGTGCTGCTCAAGCTCCTGGCCGAGACCCCGCGCCACGGCTACGAGCTGATCAAGGCGATCGAGGAGGGGATGGGCGGCGCCTACTCGCCGAGCCCGGGCGTCATCTACCCGACGCTGACCATGCTGGAGGAGTTTGGCTTCGCCACCGTCCGGGAGAGCGAGGGCAAGAAGCTCTATGCGGTGACGGCGGAGGGCCAGGCCTTCCTCGAGGCCAACCGCGCCACCGTCGACGGGATCTTCGAGCGCATGCAGGGAGCCCGCGGCAGCTTCGCCGCGCCGCCGATCCTGCGCGCGGTCGAGAACCTGAAGATGGCGCTGAGCCTCAAGCTCGCCGAGCCCAACCTCGACGAGGAGCGCATCCGCAAGATCGCGGCGGCGATCGACGCGACCGCGATCGAGATCGAGCGCAGCTAGCGCTCAGCCGTGGCGTCCCCGGCTGTCGGGCGGCGCTTCCGCGCGATCGGTCATGCCGTAGTTGCGGATTACGCCGGCGATGCGGAGCCGGTAATCCCTGAAGATGCCGCCGCGCCCGGCTTCCTGCGCGAGCCGATGCTGCTCGACGTTGCGCCAGGCCTGCACGGCCGCCTCGTCGCGCCAGAACGACAGCGAGAGCAGCTTGCCCGGCTCGGCGAGCGACTCGAAGCGCTCGACCGAGATGAAGCCGTCGATCTCCGCGAGACGCGGCTTCAGCGACGCCGCGATGTCGAGATAGGCCGCGCGCTTTCCCTCGGCCGGCCAGACTTCGAAGATGACGGCGATCATCCGGGACTCCTCTTACTTCTTCCCCCCGCGCCTTCGTGCTCCCTCTCCCGCGAAGCGGGGGAGGGTTGGGGTGGGGGCCGAGCGTAAGCGAGGTCGGATCGGAATCGCCACTGCGCTGCTCCTCGCTTCGCTCGCCCCCACCCTGCCCTCCCCCGCGTAAACCGCGGGAGAGGGCTCCAAAGGCGCGCGCGGGGGGAGGGAACTCAAGCCGCCACCTGCTGCAGAAACGTCCGCTCCTCGGAGAGGATGAACCTCTCCTTCTTCGCGAACTCGAAGTTCGCCTTGCCCTTGGCATCCGCCTTGATGCGGGCGCGATAGGCCTCGTAGGCGGCGAGGCTCTCGAACGAGATCAGCGCCCAGCCGATGTTGTTGGTGCCCTCGTGCGGCAGGAAGTATCCCAGCAGCCCGCCGCCGCAGCGGGGGATGATCTCGAGCCAGGCCTTCGCATAGGCCTCGAAGGCATCGCGCTGGAACGGGTCGATCACGTAGCGGATGAGCACGGTCACGGTCATCGGCGTCTCCTCGTCTGGATGCGCCGAAGCTAGGCGCATGCGCGCCCTGCACGCTTCGGTCGCGGCCGAAGCGAATGATGAGATACTGTTATTGACATGAGATGATTGTCTCATTATAGAGGCGCCGTATCGACTGCCCGCGAGAGACGCCATGGCCCTGACCCCCGCCCAGATGGACGCCAAGATCGACGCGCATTTCGCCTTCGAGGCGAACGACGACATCGCCGGCGTGCTGGCGACGCTGGCCCCCGACGCCGAGCACGACATCGTCGGCTGGCCGTCCGGCCCGACCAAGGGCCGCGAGGGTGCCAGGCCCTTCTACGACGCGCTGTTCGCCGACCTCGCCGACGGCAAGGTCAGGAGCCTGAAGCGCCTTTACGGCGACGACTTCCTGGTCGACGAATCCTTCTGGGAAGGAAAAGCGCCGGGACGTCCCTTCGGACTCGAAGGCCGCAACCGCCCGCTGGCATTCCGCCTGCTGCACGTGATCGAGTTCGCGAAGGACGGCGCGATCCAGCGCGAGAACGTCTGGGTCGACATGGCCTCGATCCTCCGACAGCTGTCGCAAGGCGAGGGAAGCGGGACGTGACCGCGGTCGAGGCCTCGGGCCGCGCCAACCAGCGCCGGCGCACGCGGAAGGACCTGCTGCAGGCGGCCTCCCGGCTGATCAAGCAGGGAAGGCAGCCGAGCCTCGAGGAGATCGCCGAGGCGGCGCTGGTGAGCCGCGCGACTGCCTATCGCTACTTCTCCAACGTCGATGCGCTGCTGCTCGAAGCCTCGCTCGACGTGGCGCTGCCGGAAGCGGCCGATCTCTTCGACGGCGACCGGTCGACCGATCCGGTCGATCGCGTGCTGCGCGTCGACGCGGCGATCGACGAGATGATCGCCGCCAACGAGCCGCAGCTTCGCTTGATGCTGGCCCACTCGCTCAGCCCCCGCGATGGGGCGTCCGGGTTGCCGCGCCGCCAGAACCGGCGCACGCCGCTGATCGAGGCGGCGCTCGGTCCGGCGAAGAGGAAATTCACGCCGGCCTCCCTCGACACGCTGAAGAAGGCGCTGGCGCTGGTGGTCGGCACGGAAGCGATGGTCGTCTGCAAGGACGTGCTGCAGCTCGACGACGCCGGCGCCCGCAAGGTCCGGCGCTGGGCGATCCGCGCGCTGGTCGAGGCCGCGAAGAAATCCTGATCCCCGAAGGAGTCACCTGATGTCGCTCTCCCGTCTCGTCGTCGCCGCTCTCCTGTTCTCGACGCCTGCGCTCGCGCAAAGCCAGCAGAACCGGGGCGAGTATCTCTCCCGCATCATGGACTGCGGCGGCTGCCACACGCCGGGCGCGCTCGCCGGCCAGCCCGACATGAAACGGCCGCTTGCCGGGTCGACCGTGGGCTTCCAGATCCCGGGCCTCGGCGTCTTCTATCCGCCCAACCTGACCCCCGATCGCGAGACCGGCCTCGGTGCGTGGAGCGAGGCCGACATCATCAAGGCGGTGCGCACCGGCGTCCGCCCGGACGGCCGCGAGCTCGCGCCGGCAATGCCTTGGCGCTCCTACGCCGCCCTGACCGACGCCGATGCCCGCCAGCTCGCCCGGTACCTGAAGTCGCTGCCGCCGGTGAAGCACGCGGCCCCCGCGCTGGCCGGGCCGAACGAGAAGCCGGCCGCGCCCTACATGACGGTCGTCGTTCCTTAAGCTGAGCCGATCCGACCGCGCTGGCGCGCGGCCCCCACCCTAACCCTCCCCCGCGCTCCGCACGGGAGAGGGAATCCGATTTCGAGCGACGCCCTCGTGCCCCCTCTCCCGCGCAGCGGGGGAGGGACGGGGTGGGGGCCGAGTGAAGCGAGGTCGGGCCTTCCCGGAACCTCTCGTGTCTGATATCGTTGCTATCAACGCTATCGGAGACTGCTCCGTGCCCAAGAGCATGGTGATCCGCAACATCGAGGACGAGGTCATGTTCAAGCTGCGCCTGCGCGCGGCCCGGCATGGCCGCTCGATGGAGGCGGAAGTCCGGGAAATCCTGAGGGTTACGGCCGCCGGCGAGCCCGGCGCGGACTTCTGGGAGCGGGCCGCGAAGCTGCGCGAGGCGACCAAGGGGCGGTCCCAGACCGCGGCGGAAGCCCTCCTGCGCGTGGCGCGGGATACCCCGGAGGACCTGCGATGAAGACGACGCCGATGAGGCAAGGCCTAGCCAGCACCATAGCCAAGGGGTGCGTGGTCGACGCCAGCGTCGTCATCAAGTGGTTCGCCGACGATCCCTTGAGCCGCGCCGCGCTGGCGCTCCGCAACGTGCCGCTGCACGCCCCGGACGTGCTCGCCGCCGACTGCGCCGAGATCCTGTGGCGGAAGGAACTGCTCAATGAAATGAGCGAGGCCGAGGTCGACGAGGCGTCCGAGCTGCTGCAACAGGCCCAGATCGGCCTGCATCCGACTCGCGCGCTGACCGACCAGATCTTAGGCTTCGCCCGGTCGCTCAAGCACCCGACCCGCGATTGCGCCTACCTCGCCACCGCTTGGCTGCTCGAGATCCCTCTGGTCACCGCCGACGAGCGCCTCGCCGCCTTCGTCCGCGCCGGATCGGCCGAGCAGACCAACCTGCCCCAGGTGCTGCCGCTCCGGATCTTCCAGGCCTAGGTTTCGGGCCTGGATCGGGCGTCCGCGCCTTGCCCGTTGTTGCAGCTGCGTGATATAGCCCGCCGGCTTCAAATTCCTCAGAAATCCGGCCGGTTCATGGACATCCAGGCGACCTCGATCCCCGAGGTCAAGATCATCGCGCCCAAGAAGTTCGGCGACGCCCGCGGGTTCTTCTCCGAGACCTATAACCAGCGCGCGTTCCACGACGCTGGCATCACCGATGTCTGGATCCAGGACAATCATTCGATGTCCGGTCCGCGCGGCACCGTGCGCGGTCTCCACTACCAGATCGCGCCGACCGAGCAGGCGAAGCTGGTGCGCGTGGTGAAGGGTGCGATCCTGGATGTCGCCGTCGACATCCGCAAAGGCTCGCCGACCTATGGCCGCCACGTCGCCTGCGAGATCTCGGCCGAGAAGTGGAACCAGATCTACGTGCCGTCAGGATTCGCGCACGGCTTCTGCACGCTGACCCCCGATACCGAGGTCCTCTACAAGGTGACGGCGCTCTATTCGAAGAACGACGAGTTCGGGATCCTCTGGAACGATCCGGCGCTCGGCATCGACTGGCCGGTGAAGCCGGCCGAGGCACTGCTCTCCGACAAGGACAAGGTGCAGCCGACCTTCGCCGACGCGCCGGTCCACTTCACCTACGCAAAGCCATGAGCACCATCCCCCACGGAACCATATTGGTCACCGGCGGCGCCGGCTTCATCGGCTCGGCGGTCGTCCGCCAGCTCCTCAAGGAAGGCGCGTCCAAGGTCGTGAACCTGGACAAGCTGACCTATGCCGCGAACCTCGCCTCGCTGCCCGGCGCCGACAAGGATCCGCGCTACGTGCTCGAGCGCGTCGACATCTGCGACGCGGCCGAGGTGCAGCGTGTGTTCGCCACGCACAAGCCCGACGCGGTGATGCACCTCGCGGCCGAGAGCCATGTCGACCGCTCGATCGACGGGCCCGGCGCCTTCATCCACACCAACGTCATCGGCACCTTCAACCTGCTGCAGTCGGCGCTCGGCCACTGGCGCGCGCTCGAAGGCCAGGCGAAGGACGCGTTCCGCTTCCTTCACGTGTCCACGGACGAAGTCTACGGATCGCTCGGTCCCACCGGCGCCTTTACTGAACACACACGCTACGACCCGCATTCGCCGTACTCGGCCTCCAAGGCGTCGTCCGATCACCTGGCACGCGCGTGGGGCGACACCTATGGGCTGCCGGTGATCGTCACCAACTGCTCGAACAACTACGGGCCGTACCAATTCCCCGAGAAGCTGATTCCGCTGATGGTGCTGAAGGCCATGCGCGGCGAGAAGCTGCCGGTTTACGGCAAGGGCGACAACATCCGCGACTGGCTCTACGTCGAGGATCACGCCGCCGCGCTGCGCCTCGTCGTGAAGCGCGGCAAGCCCGGCGAGACCTACAACATCGGTGGCCGCGCCGAGATGCAGAACATCCAGGTGGTGAAGACCATCTGCAAGCTGGTCGACGAGCTGCGTCCGGGCAACGCGCCGCGCGAGGAGCTCATCACCTACGTCAAGGACCGTCCGGGCCACGACCAGCGCTACGCGATCGACGCCTCCAAGATCGAGCGCGAGCTCGGATGGAAGCCGTCGCTCGGCTTCGACCAGGGCATCCGCCAGACGGTCGAGTGGTATGTCGGCCGCGAGGACTGGTGGCGTCCGATCCTCGACGGCCGCTACCAGGGCGACCGCCTCGGCCTGAAGTCATGACTCGATCGCGAAGCTCTTTCGTACCCCCTCTCCCGCGTAGCGGGGGAGGGTTGGGGTGGGGGCCGCGCGAAGCGCGGTCTTACTTCAGCCACGCGAAGACCCTCGCTGCGCTCGGCCCCCACCCATCGCGCAACAATCGTTGCGCGTACCTCCCCCGCTGCGCGGGAGAGGGTTCCGGTTGGGGCACGAAATGAAGCTGCTGGTCACCGGCGGCACGGGCCAGGTCGGCGAGGCGCTGACGCGCCTGGCGCCGAAGCTCGGCGTCACGGTGATCGCGCCCGGCCGCGCCGACCTCGATCTCGCCAATCCCGGATCGATCGTCCTGCCGGTCGGCATCGACGGCGTGATCAACGCCGGCGCCTACACCGCGGTTGACAAGGCGGAGTCCGAGCCGGCGCTGGCCGAGACCGTCAACGGCATCGCCCCCGGCGTGATCGCCGGCCTGGCAGCGAAGCGCGGCCTGCCGATCGTGCAGATCTCGACCGACTACGTCTTCGACGGCACCAAGACCGCGCCCTACGTCGAGACCGACCCGGTCAACCCGACCTCGGTCTATGGCCGCACCAAGGAAGCCGGTGAGCGTGCCGTGCGCGAGGCCAACCCAGCCCACGCGATCATGCGGACCAGCTGGGTCTACGCCGTCCACGGCAACAACTTCGTCAAGACGATGCTGCGCCTCGGCAAGGAGCGCGACCAGCTCAAGGTCGTCGCCGACCAGACCGGCGCGCCGACCCTGGCCGACGACATCGCCGCAGCATCCGTGCTGATCGTCAAGGCGCTGACCGCGGGCAACGCCGGGACCTACCACTACACGGCCGAGGGCGCCGTCACCTGGCACGGCTTCGCGACGGCGATCTGGGCCAAGGCCGGGCCGAAGCTCGGCCGGAGCCCGAAGATCGATCCGATCCCGACATCCGGCTATCCGACCCCGGCCAAACGGCCGCAGAATTCCCGTCTCGACTGCTCGAAGATCGTCCGGACCTTCGGGGTCGTCCGCCGTCCCTGGGAACGGGCGCTGGACGAGACGCTCATCCGCCTCCTAGAAGAAAAGCCATGAAGGGCATCATCCTCGCCGGCGGCAGCGGCACGCGGCTCCACCCGCTGACCTTGGCCACGTCCAAGCAGCTGCTGCCGGTCAACGACAAGCCGATGATCTACTATCCCCTGACCACGCTGATGCTGGCGGGGATCAAGGACATCCTGATCATCACCACGCCCGAGGACCAGGCCGCCTTCCAGCGCCTGCTCGGCGACGGCAATCAGTGGGGCATCCGGATCTCGTATGCCGTGCAGCCGGTGCCGAACGGCCTCGCCCAGGCCTTCGTGATCGGCAAGGACTTCGTCGGCGGCGAGAAGGCCGCGCTCGTGCTCGGCGACAACATCTTCTTCGGCCACGGGCTGACGGAGTCGCTGAAGCGGGCCGCCGCCGAGGACGCCGGCGCCACCGTGTTCGGCTACTGGGTCAAGGACCCGGAGCGCTACGGCGTCGTCGCCTTCGACGACGCCGGCAAGCCCTCCTCGATCGAGGAGAAGCCGAAGCAGCCGAAGAGCCATTGGGCGGTGACCGGCCTCTACTTCTACGACGCGCGCATCTGCGACATCGCGGCGAAGATCCAGCCTTCGGCCCGCGGCGAGTACGAGATCACCGACGTCAACCGCGCCTATCTCGAGATGGGCCAGCTCCATGTCGAGAAGCTCGGCCGCGGCTTCGCCTGGCTCGACACCGGCACCTTCGACTCTCTCCTCCAGGCGGGCGAGTTCGTCCGCGCGGTCGAGGAGCGCCAGGGCCTCAAGATCGCCTGCCCGGAAGAGATCGCCTACCTGCAGGGCTGGATCGACGCAAAGCAGATGAAGGCGCTCGCCGAGAAGCTGCTCAAGTCCGGCTACGGTACCTACCTCCTCGGCGTGCTTGCGGATCATCCGTGATGCGTGCGCTGAGTCCTGCATCACCCCCCACCCTACCCCTCCCCCGCAAGGGGGGAGGGAACACGAGTGGCGGCGTCCTCTCATTCCCCCTCCCCCTCGACGGGGGTGGGTTGGGGTGGGGGTGGGCCGCAGACTCCGTCAGCCATTAGAGATCGCCATGCACTCGTACCGCACGCATACCTGCAACGCGCTTCGCTCGGCGGAGGTCGGCCAGACCGTCCGCATCTCCGGCTGGGTCCATCGCAAGCGCGACCACGGCCAGCTACTGTTCATCGACCTCCGGGACCATTACGGCATCACGCAGTGCGTCACCGACGCCTCGAAGCCGATGTTCAAGGCCGTCGAGGACACGCGCGTCGAAAGCGTGGTCACGATCACCGGCCGCGTGGTCAAGCGCACGCCCGAGACCGTCAACGCGCAGATCCCGACCGGCGAGATCGAGGTCGTGATCGACGAGTTCACCGTGCAGTCGCAGGCCGAGCTGGTGCCGCTGCAGGTCAACGCGCAGGAAGATGCCGGCGAGGAGACGCGGCTCCGCTACCGCTTCCTCGATCTCCGTCGCGAGCGCATCCACAAGAACATCATCCTGCGCTCGAAGGTCATCGCCTCGATCCGGCGGCGGATGATCGACCAGGGCTTCACCGAGTTCCAGACGCCGATCCTGACCGCCTCGTCGCCGGAGGGTGCCCGCGACTTCCTGGTGCCGAGCCGCCTGCACGCCGGCAAGTTCTACGCGCTGCCGCAGGCCCCCCAGCAGTTCAAGCAGCTGCTGATGGTCGCGGGCTTCGACCGCTACTTCCAGATCGCGCCCTGCTTCCGCGACGAGGACAGCCGCGCCGACCGCTCGCCGGGCGAGTTCTACCAGCTCGACTTCGAGATGAGCTTCGTCACGCAGGAGGACGTGTTCGCGGCGATCGAGCCGGTCATCGCCGGCGTGTTCGACGAGTTCGCCGACGGCCGCAGCGTCACCAAGCCGCCGTTCCCGCGCATCCCCTTCGCCGAGTCGATGCTGAAATACGGCAACGACAAGCCGGACCTCCGCAACCCGCTGGTCATCGCCGACGTCACCAAGGTGTTCGAGGGCTCGGGCTTCGGCATCTTCGCCAAGGCGATCGAGAAGGGCGGCGTGGTGCGAGGTATTCCCGCGCCGAAGACCGCCGACAAGCCGCGCAGCTTCTTCGACAAGATGAACGACTGGGCGCGCGAGCAGGGCTTCCCGGGCCTGGGATACATCGTCTTCGAGAAGGGCGAGGCCAAGGGCCCGATCGCCAAGTTCCTCGACGCCGACCGTCTCGCGACCCTCAAGGCCGCGACCGGTGCCGGTGATGGCGATGCCGTGTTCTTCTCCGCCGGCAAGGCCGCCGACGCGGCGAAGCTCGCGGGCCTCGCGCGCACGCGCATCGGCACCGAATTGGAACTCATCGAGCAGAAAGCGTTCAAGTTCTGCTGGATCGTCGATTTCCCGATGTACGAGCAGAACGAGGACACGGGCGCGATCGAGTTCAGCCACAACCCGTTCTCGATGCCGCAGGGTGGCCTCGAGGCACTGACCACGAAGAACCCGCTCGACATCCTGGCCTACCAGTACGACATCGTCTGTAACGGCGTGGAGCTGTCGTCGGGCGCGATCCGGAACCACAAGCCGGACATCATGCTGAAGGCCTTCGAGATCGCGGGCTACGGGCCCGAGGTGGTCGAGAAGAAGTTCGGCGGCATGCTGAACGCGTTCCGCTACGGCGCCCCGCCGCACGGCGGCTCCGCGCCCGGCATCGACCGCATCGTCATGCTGATCGCCGACGAGCCGAACATCCGCGAGGTCATCCTCTTCCCGATGAACCAGCGCGCCGAGGACCTGATGATGGGCGCGCCCTCGGAAGTGACCGAGAAGCAGCTCCGCGAGCTCTCGATCCGCATCGCGGCCCCGCCTCCGAAAGCATGACGTGACCCGGCCGAAGGCGATCCTCTTCGATCTGGACGACACGCTGATCTCCTCATCCGGAGATCGGCACCAGGTGTGGACGGATACCTTCGCGCCGCATCTCCATCGCCTGAACGGCCGCAGCTCCGACGAGGCGGTGAAGGCGCTGGAGGCCGAGCTCCGCTGGTTCTGGTCGGATCCGGTGCGCCATCGCGAGGGCCGCCTCGACATGGAGCGCACGCGGCTTCGCATCGTCGGCGGCGTGCTCGGCAAGCTCGGCATCGAGGACGCGTCGCTGGCCTCCGACATCGCCGAGAACTTCCGCCGCATCCGCGACGAGCGCACGCGGCTGTTCGACGATGCGCACCACGTCATCGACACGCTGAAGGCCGACGGGTTCAAGCTCTGCCTGATCACCAACGGCGAAGGTCCGGTGCAGCGCGCCAAGGTCGAGCGTTTCGATCTCGGCCACCGCTTCCACCACATCCAGATCGAGGGCGAGCATCCGTTCGGCAAGCCCGAGCCCGCCGCCTACGCCCACGCGCTCGAGAGGCTCGGCGCCCGCCACGCGGAGGCCTGGATCGTCGGCGACAATCTCGAATGGGAAGTCGCGGTCCCGCAGCGGCTCGGCTTCGGCCGCGCGATCTGGTACGACGCTTTCGGCCATGGCCTGCCGAAGAGGACGACGGTGACCCCGACGCACAGCCTGACGCGCCTGAAGGACATCCTCGCCATGCTGGCCCCGGCATGAGCGACGACGCGCCTCCGGGCCTCGGCCCCCGCGGCGAGATCGCGCTCGCCTATTGGCAGGGGCTCCGGCGCGGGCGCTGGCTGCCGGCACGGTCCGACATCGATCCGGCCGAGATCCCGAAGCTGCTGCCGGGAACCATGCTGGTCGACGTGCTGCGCCAGCCGCTCGACTTCCGCTACCGGCTCGTGGGATCGGAGATCGACCAGATCTCGCACCGCAACTTCCGCGGCATACGCTTCTCCGAGATTCTGCACATGCGTCGCGGCAACCGGCTCTGGGCGCAGTTCGAGGAAGTGGCCGAGTCGCGGAAGCCGCTGTGGTCGGAGGTTCCCTATGTCGGCGCCGACCCGTTCATCCGCCGGGTCCGCCACTGCCTGATGCCCCTCGGCGCCGACGGCGAGACCGTCGACATGATCTTCGTCGTCGTCGACATCGACCGCCTCGCCTCGGCGGTCGCTTAAGAGAAATTACACGGCGCCGTTAACCCGGGCGCAAGGATTGGCGCCGATACTGGCGCCATGTCGCTTCCCACCTCGTTCCCCGACTATCTCCGCGCCCTGTACGCGCTCTGGGAGACCAAGCGCGGATCCCGCCTCATGCCGTCCCGGCGCGACTTCGCCACCGTCGAGCTGCAGCCCTGGCTGAACGAGCTCCACCTGGTCGCGGTCGGCCAGGAGGGACTTCGCTTCATCGTCTTCGCCTCCGGTCCGGCCAGCCGCTACGGCGCCGAGATGACCGGGCGCTATGTCGCCGACCTGCAGCCCGCCGCCATGGCCGACGAGGTCGAGCGCGCTTACCTGACCGCGGTGGAGACCCGCGCCCCGGTGTTCGGGATGCACGCCAATCGCGGCTTCGGCACGGATTCGCAGACCTGGTCGCGCCTGATCCTGCCGCTCTCCGACGACGGGGTGACGGTCGACCGGCTGTTCGTCGCGGTCTGGGAAGGCTCGACTGGCTTCGGCCCGCGCAGCCACGCGCACCAGGCCCTCCTCACCTCCAAATGGGCGCTCGCCGAGACCTTCGAGGCGCCGGCACCCCAGGCTTCCACCCCGGATCTCGCCGCCGACTAGCGGCCCCGGATCGATCCTCGTCGTTCAAGCCTTACGCGTTCCTCCAGCATCCCCTCGGCCCGCGGCTCGACCGCGGGCCTTCCTTTTCGGCGACCGCCGGGACTCCCCAAGGTTTCCTCGGGAGACCTCGCGCGCCCGCCAAAGAAAACCTGCAACAACTAAAGATAACCGGCAGTCCGGCCCCGACCAGGTCGGGGCATAGTCTGGTCCTTTACCAGAGGTGTCGGTTTCTGGCCTTTGCAGGATGCTTTACCTCGCATAACATCGGGGTCGCGGCGACTTTCCGGAGTGGAGGAATGTGCGCGCGCAGGTTGTAATTGCGGGTGTGGACAGGCGCCTTTGCCGGTGCCGGTCTCGGGGGAATGATGGAGTCGCAATTCAGCGACAGGCGCCTCGCACGCCTGTATCGCTACTGGTGGGACAAGCGGGGGAGCCGGCCGGCACCCAACCGCGCCGACCTCAATCCCACCGAGATCCCGGACCTGCTTCCGATCGTTCATCTGATCGACGTCAGCTGGAATCCGGTCGCCTTTCGCCACCGCCTGGTCGGCACCGAGCTCGTCGAGCGGCTGGAGCGCGACGTCACCGGCAAGGCGGTTGACGGCTCGCTCTACGGCGAGGCGACCGACGAGATCGTCGCGGCCCTGACGCGCATCGCGACCGAGGTCAGGCCCTATCGCCGGCAGGCGCCCCTCGCCTGGCACGCGCGCGACTGGCTGATGATCGAGTCGATCGAGATGCCGCTGATCGACGATGCCGGCCGGGTCGCGATGATCCTCGCCGGCCGCGCCGTGTCGATCCCCAGCAAGTCGGCGGCGAACACGGTCGAGTACGCGCCCTTAGGCCCGCCCCGGACCTGAACGGCGGCGGCCGCGACGCGACCGCCGCCTGGTTCAGTCTCAGTCGGCCGCGTCCTGCAGACGCCGCGCCGCATCGAGATTGGCGAGCGTCCGCCAGCAGGCCGATGCCGCCTCCGCCCCCTTGACCAGGAAGTGCTCGCGGAAGAAGCGGCGATGCTCGTCGTGCTCGTGGAAGGCCTGCGGGGTCAGCACCGCCGAGATCACGGGGACCTCGGTCGCGAGCTGCACCTCCATCAATCCCGCGATCACCGCCTCCGAGACGAACTCGTGCCGGTAGATGCCCCCGTTCACGACGAAGCCGGCGGCGACGATCGCCGCATAGCGGCCGGACTTGGCGAGCAGCTTCGCCTCGAGCGGGATCTCGAAGACGCCGGGCACCTCGTAGATATCGATGCGATCCTCCGGGTGACCGAGGCGGACGATCTCGGCGAGGAAGGCCTTGCGGCATTCGTCGACGATGTCCCTGTGCCAGCAGGACTGGACGAAGGCGATGCGGTTGCTGGTGGTAGTGGTTGGGTGGCGCTGATTCATCGGGCTTCCTTTCATGAAGCGTTTGAATCAGGGCGCACGGGCTTGAACCCGACAGAGCATGGCTCCGCCGGGTGACCCGTTCTCTTTCATCCGGACTGTGACCGTCGGCTCCGGAGTCGCACCGGATCTGCTGTCCTAAGTGGTCCGCAAGGACCGCGTAGCGCTCGCGGGCTCGAGGCCGAAGCCCCTCACCGCCGGTGGGGACTTCCACCCCGCCCCGAGAACGTGCCGCCCGCGGGATGCGGACGGCGAGCGAAGTATAGAACAGAAAACCCTCGCTTGCGCTCGCCCCCTCTCCGTCCCTCCCCCGCTTTGCGGGAGAGGGGGTCCGAGGAGGTCTCGACGCGCATCGGGTCCCCTCTCCCGCGTCGTACGCGGGGGAGGGCTAGGGTGGGGGCGAGCGCAAGCGAGGTTCGTTGCTCAATTCGTGAGCACTAGAAATTCAATCATTCACAGGCAAACACCGATACACTCGGAGCACACCATGACCATCACGATGTACGACCTTGCCGGCGCCGATCCGATGCGGCGCTTCAGCCCCTTCTGCTGGCGGACGCGGATGGCGCTCGCACACAAGGGGCTCGACGTCGACGCGGTGCCGCTGCGCTTCGGGGAGAAGGACAAGATCGCCTTCTCCGGCCAGACCCTGGTGCCGGTGATCGTCGACGGCGAGACCGTCGTCACCGACTCCTGGAAGATCGCGCAGTATCTGGAGGCGACGTATCCCGATCGGCCGTCGCTGTTCGGCGATAACGCGTTGCCGCAGATCCGCTTCATCCAGGGCTGGACCGACTACGTCCTGCATGTCGGGATCGGCCGCGCGCTGATGGCGGACATCCCGGCGGTGCTCGATCCGGCGGACGTCCCCTATTTCCGCGAGAGCCGCGAGAAGCGCTTCGGCCTGACGCTGGAAGCGATCTCCGCCGACCGCGAGCAGCGGCTGCCGGATTTCCGCCGGAGCCTGCAGCCGCTCCGCGTGACGCTCGCCGACTATCCCTACCTCGGCGGTGCCGCGCCGACCTATGCCGACTACATCGTCTTCGGCGCCTTCCAGTGGGCGCGCTGCGCGAGCCCGTTCCGCTATCTCGCCGACGACGATGCGGTGCTCGCCTGGTGCAAGCGCATCGAGGGACTGTTCGGCGGACTCGCCCGCGACGTTCCCGCCTTCTACTGATGGCGACCGACGCCGGCGGACATCCCGGAGAGACCGAAGCCGAAGCGAAGAAGCGCGTCCGCCTCGGCATCGCGCTCGGCATCGCGATGGCGTTGATGGCGGCGTCCTCGTTCTCGGTCGCGCGCGGCGGCATCCTGCGCGGCGTCCGGCCTGAGGACATCACGCTGCTGCGCTTCGGCGTCGCCGGGCTGATCTTCCTGCCGGTCCTGATCAAGTACGGCGTCGCCAACCTGGGCGGGATCGGCTGGGGGCGCGGCCTCGTGCTGGTGCTGACGGCAGGACCGCTCGCGGCGTTCAGCCAGGCCGCGGGATACATGTTCGCGCCTCTCGCCCATGGCGCGGTGCTGGTGCCGATGTCGGTCACCGTCTTCTGCTCGGTGCTCGCGGTGATCCTGCTCAAGGAACGCCACGGGCTCGCGCATGCGCTCGGCACCGGCGGCATCATCTTAGGCCTCGGCCTCATCGGCATCGAAGGCCTGCTGGCCTCCGCGGGCGGCGCCAATGTCTGGATCGGCGACCTGATCTTCCTGTTCGCAGGCCTGCTGTGGGCCGCCTACACGATCCTGTTCCGCATCTGGCGGCTCGAGTCGGTGGTCGCGATGGCCGCCGTCTGCGTGATCTCCCTCGTCATCATGGGCGTCGTCTATCCGCTCGCCTTCTCGGTCCCGCACCTGCTCACGCTTCCCTGGCAGGAGCTGGCGCTGCAGGGCGTGGTCCAGGGCCTCTTGAGCGGCACGCTGGCGACGCTCGCCTACAACCGCATCGTCGTGCTGCTCGGCGCCGGCCGCGCCGTGCTGTTCCCGGCGATGGTGCCGGGGCTGGCGATCGTCTTCGGCATCCCGATCCTCGGCGAGTACCCGACCTGGACCCAGCTCCTCGGCCTCGCCTCGGCGATGATCGGCCTGCTGGTCGCGCTCGGCATCCTCCGCCTGCCGGGCATGCGCCGGCACTAGGACCGCGCCAGGGGACCGCGCTAGAATCGGCCTCCCCGTCCTGCCGGAGGCCCCATGGAGATCGTGCCGATTCCCGATGCCGCGCTCGGCGTCGAGGTGCGCGGGATCGATGCCGCGAAAGGCGTCGGCGAGTCCGACTTCGCGCGCATCAGGAAGGCCTGGGCCGAGAACGGCCTGCTGCTGATCCGCGGCCAGAAGATGGACGAGCCGAGCCTGGTCAAGTTCAGCGAAGGCTTCGGCGTGCTGGAGATGCCGCCGGCCTCGGCCGAGCGCAGCTACGGCGACGGCGGCGCCCGCCGGCCGGAGATCTGGATCATCTCGAACGTCGTCGTCGACGGGAAGGCGATCGGCGGGCTCGGCTACGGCGAAGCCGAATGGCACACCGACATGTCCTATATCCCGGCCCCGCCGCGGGCGAGCGTGCTGTATTCGGTCGAGGTCCCGCCGTCGGGCGGCGACACCTCCTTCGCCAGCATGATCAAGGCGTACGCGACGCTGCCCGATGACCTCAAGCGCGCGATCGCCGGCAGGACCGCGAAGCACGACTCTTCCTACACCAGCGTCGGCGAGCTCCGCCGCGGCTCGAAGGAGATCGTCGATCCCAGGGAGGCGCCGGGCGCCTCGCATCCGATCGTGCGCCTGCATCCGGACACCGGCGTGCCGGCGATCTATCTCGGCCGGCGGCGCAACGGCTACATCGACGGGCTGTCGCTGGAAGAGAGCGAGAAGCTGCTCGACCGGCTCTGGGCGCATTGCACCGACCCGAAGCTCGCCTATGCGCACAAGTGGAGGCAGGGCGACATCCTGGTCTGGGACAACCGCTCGGTGATCCACCGCCGCGAGGCCTTCGATCCGAACGCGCGCCGCATCATGCTGCGCACGCAGATCCAGGGCGAGACGCCGGTCGCCGCGCGAGCGGCTTAGAAGCGAACGCACTCGTGTCCCTCCCCCGTCGGCCCCGCCGCCGAGGGAGGGGGCTCGACTCCGCGCTTCTCGACCGTTCGTTTCAGCTCGGGCAGTATCGCCTGGTCAGATCCGAAGCGAGGACACGATGAGCGATCCAAAACCGATGGACCGCGCCGAGGTCGAGGTGCGTCTCGCCCGCGCCGGGCTCAAGCTCAGCAAGGCTCAGATTGACGAGCTGCACGGCGTCTCGGGCTATCTGCAGCAATGGGTCGACATCGTGAACGCGCCGCGCGAGATGGCGGCGGAGCCTGCGACCATCTTCACGCGCGAGCCGACCTGATGTCCGAGACACCTTCCATCGCCGAGGCCTCGCGGCTGATCCAGTCGAAGGCGCTCTCGCCGGTGACGCTCGCCGAGCAGTGCCTCGATCGCATCAAGACCTATGACGGGAAGCTCAATGCCTTCCTGCTGGTCACCGAGAAGGAGGCGCTGGCGCAAGCGCAGCAAGCAGAAAAGGACATCGCCGCGGGCCGCTCGAAGGGGCCGCTCCACGGCATCCCGATCGCGCACAAGGACATCTATTCGACCAAGGGCATCCGCACGACCGCGCACTCCAAGGTGCTCGCCGATCACGTGCCGACCGAGGACGCGACGACGGTCAGGAAGCTTAGCCAGGCCGGCACCGTGATGCTGGGCAAGCTCGCGACGCACGAGTTCGCGATGGGCGGCCCGTCCTTCGACCTGCCCTGGCCGCCGGCGCGCAATCCCTGGAACTACGACCACGTCACCGGCGGCTCGTCGAGCGGCACCGGCGCAGCCATCGCCGCCGGCATGACATTGGGCGGCACCGGCTCCGACACCGGCGGCTCGATCCGCAACCCGTCGGCCTGGTGCGGGGTCAGCGGCATCAAGCCGACCTACGGGCTCTGCAGCCGCGCCGGCGTGTTCCCGCTCTCCTACTCGCTCGACCACACCGGGCCGATGGCCTGGACCGTCGAGGACTGCGCGCTGCTGCTTCAGGCGATGGCGGGCCACGACCCGCGCGACCCGGCGAGCGCCAGCGTGCCGATCCCCGACTACCATTCCCTGCTGCGCACCGACCTCAAGGGCGTGCGCGTCGGGCTCATCCGGCACTTCCACGAGCAGGACACGCAGATCGATCCGGAGATGCAGAAGTCGCTCGATGCGGCGGTCGCCGTCATGCGCGATCTCGGCGCCACGGTCACCGACGTGCGCCTGCCGCCGCTCAGCCAGTTCGCGGCCTGCTGCTACATCATCCTCCTGACCGAGGCCTTCGTCGTCCACTCGACCGAGTTCAAGGCGCGCTTCAACGACTACTGCGAGAACTTCCGCGACCGCGCCGCGATCGCGGCCCTGCTCTCCGCGCCCGACTATCTCCAGGCGCAGCGCCTCCGCCGCCAGCTCATCGACGAGACGCGCCGGGCGACCACCGACGTCGACGTGCTGGTGACCGCCGCGCTCAACGGCCCGGCGCCGACCTTCGCCGGCAGCGACAAGTGGGCGATGTTCAAGCGGCCGCCGCTGCCAATGCCGTGCAACGTCACCGGCCAGCCGGTCACCACCGTCTGCACCGGCTTCCATTCGTCAGGTTTGCCGCTGGCGATCCAGGTGATCGGCCATCCCTTCCAGGACGCGACCACGCTCGCCGTGGCACATGCCTATCAGGCGGCGACACCCTGGCGCGCGAAGCGCCCGGTGCTGAAGGCGGCTTAGCTCGTACCCCCTCTCCCGCGTCGTACGCGGGGGAGGGTTCCGATTTACGGAGCGGCCTACGGCTTCGTCGCCGTCTGCGTCGCCGGCGTCACGCGCCAGATGGTGTTGCCGACGTCGTCGGCGACCAGCAGCGCGCCCTTCGCGTCGATCGCGACGCCGACCGGGCGACCCTGCGCCTTGTCGTCCTTGGTGACGAAGCCGGTCAGCACGTCGACCGGCGCGCCGCCGGGCTTGCCGTTCGAGAACGGCACGAAGACGACCTTGTAGCCGCTCCGGGGCTTCCGGTTCCACGAGCCGTGTTCGCCGATGAAGGCGCCGTTGCGGAAGCGTTCGGGCAGGGTGCGGCCCTCGGCGAAGGCGAGGCCGAGCGGTGCCACATGGTTGCCGAGCGCGAAGTCCGGGACCAGCGCCCTCGCCACCTTTTCGGGATTCGGCGGCTTTACGCGCTCGTCGACATGCTGGCCCCAGTAGCTCCACGGCCAGCCATAGAAGCCGCCGTCCTTCACCGAGGTCAGGTAGTCGGGGACGAGGTCGCTGCCGAGCTCGTCGCGCTCGTTGACCACGGCGAAGAGCTGCTTCGACTCCGGCTCGAAGGCGAGACCGACCGGATTGCGGAGACCGGAGGCGAAGACGCGCGCGGCGCCGCTCACGACATCGATCTCGTGCACCGCGGCCCGTCCCTCCTCCTTCTCGATGCCGTTCTCCGCGGCATTCGAGTTGGAGCCGACACCGACATAGAGCTTCGTTCCGTCGGGGCTCGCGGCCAGCGTCTTGGTCCAGTGGTGGTTGAGCGGGCCGCCGGGAAGCTCGGCGAGCGTCTCGCCGGGCCGCGGGATCTCGGTGGCGCCGGCAGTGTAGGGGTACTTCACCACCGCGTCGGTGTTGGCGACGTAGAAGCTGTCGCCGACCAGCGCCATGCCGATGGGCGAGTTGAGGTTCTTGAGGAAGACCTGGCGGGTCTCGGCGACGCCGTCGCCGTCGGCATCGCGCAGCAGCGTGATCCGGTTGGCGCTGGGTGTCCCGGCGCCGGCCTTCTTCATCACCAGGCCCATGATCCACGCCTTGATGCCCTTGTTCTCCTCGGGCCGCTTCGGTGAGTTCGACTCCGCGACCAGCACGTCGCCGTTCGGCAGCACGTACAGCCAGCGCGGATGGTCGAGGTCGCGCGCGAAGGCAGTCACCGCCAGCCCGTCGGCCGGGATCGGCGCGCCGTCCTTGGACCAGCCTTCGGCGGTCGCGACGTTGACGGTCGGGATCAGCGCCGAGGTCGGCTTCGGGATCTGGGGCTTGGGCCCGGTCGACGCGTTCTCGGGCAGCTTGGATTCGTCGCAGGCGGCGAGCGCCAGGAGGCCAAGGATGGGAAGGAAAGCTGGTCGGATCATGAGGGCCCCTCGAAGCATGCGCCCCCGCGATCAGGAAACCGCACGAGGCGGTGCGGGGTTCCCTCCTCCATGCACGACAAGATCGCCATGGGCGTGTTGATGTACTTCGTGATGCCGCTCTGGCTGATCGCCGGCTTCGCCGACTATCTCTGCCATCGCGCGCGGCGGATCGAATTCAGCTCGGGCGTCAAGGAGTCGGCGATCCACCTGCTGCTCTTCGCCGAGATGGGCGTGCCGATGCTGGCCGCCCTCTTCCTGGACGTGAACGCCGCGGTGCTGACGATCATGGGCGCGGCCCTCCTCGCCCACGAGGCGACGACGCTGTGGGATCTCGCCTATGCCCAGCGCACGCGCGGCATCGGCTGGGTCGAGCAGCACGTGCACGGCTTCCTCGAGATGATCCCGCTGCTGGGGCTCAGCCTGATGGTCGTGCTGCACTGGGAGCAGGCCTTCGCGATCGTCGGCGCCGGGCCGCAGGCGGCGGACTGGACGCTGCGGCTCAAATACGAACCGCTGCCCGTGGCCTACGTCGCGATCGCGCTCGGCGCCGCCCTGGTGATCGACATCCTGCCTTTCCTCGAGGAGCTCTGGCGCGGCATCCGGGCCCGGCGGCGGAGACGCCTCGCGGTCGCGGAGTAGCCGTGCCAGTGTCGCTTGCATGAGCGACTACAAGACGCCGCCGGGATCGCCGTTCCAGTCCATCCGCGCCATCGACTACACCGTCATCCTGGTCCGCGACATGGAGGCGATGCGACGCTTCTATGGCGACGTGCTCGGCTTCGCCTTCGCGCGCCAGCTCTCGGAGAACTGGCTCGAATACAAGGTCGGCTCGACCACGCTGGCGCTGTCGCGGCCGAGGCGCGTCGGCGACGAGCCGCAGACGCCCAAGGGCAGCGCCGCCCTTCAGCTCGCCTTCCGCGTCCCGCCGCACTACGTCGATCTCTGCGCCGCGGAGCTCACGCGCCAGGGTATCGCGCTGCTGGCACCGCCGACCGACCAGCCCTTCGGCCATCGCACGCTGTTCTTCCGCGATCCCGACGGCAACCTGCTCGAGATCTACGCCGAGATCTGACAAGTCGTCCCCCCTCTCCCGCCGGAGGCGGGGGAGGGTCGGGGTGGGGGCGAGCGAAGCGAGGATTGGCGCAATCGAGTCCGGGACAAGAGCCCTCGCGATGCTGCGCATCGCGTCGCCCCCACCCTGCCCTCCCCCGCTGCGCGGGAGAGGGTTCCGAAAGACGCGCGACGGAGGTTCAGATCAGAACAGCTTGCCGCCGTTCGGCACCTTGTGCGTGACCGAGACCAGCACGACCTCGCCGGCCTCGTCGGGGAAGCCCAGCACCAGGATCTCGCTCATCACCGGGCCGATCTGCTTGGACGGAAAGTTCACGACCGCCGCGACCTGGCGGCCGATCAGCTCCTCAGGTCTGTAGTGCTTGGTGATCTGCGCCGAGGAGCGCTTGATGCCGATCTCGGGCCCGAGATCGACGCGGAGCTTGAACGCCGGGCGGCGCGCTTCCGGGAACGGCTCGGCCTCGACGATGGTGCCGACGCGGATGTCGACCTTGTCGAAGTCGCCGTACTGGATCTGCGGTCGGACCTGGGAAGCGGATGCGGCCATGGACGTCCTCTCACATAAGAGGACGCCCGAGTGCCACAGACGACCTGACGGCTCAAGGCGTCAAACGGAGTCGGCGGCTTACTTCTTCGCCTTCGCCACCGCGCCCTTGAGCTCGTCCAGGCTCTCCGACACGCGCTTGCTCATGACCGAGAGCGCCTCGGCATTCGCCTTCGAGGCCATCTCGACCATCTCGCGGTAGTTGGCCATCGCCTGCTCGAACGCGCTCTTGATCGCGTCGGTCTGGCGGGCGACCCGGTCTTCCGGCGTGCCATCGGCCAGCATGGTCTTCACCTGGCGGTTGGCGTCTTCCATGGTCGCCTTCAGGATCTCGCCCTGGCGGCGGAAGATCGCCTGCGCGCCCTCGGCGGCCAGCTGGTTGGCCTGGGCGAAGGCCTCCATGTTGCGGCGATTGGCGGCCATGATGGCCTCCCAGTCGAAGCCGGGCATCTTCATGTCGCCCATCATCTTCTGCATCGCCTGCATGTCGAAATCGAGGAACGGGTTCTTGGCCACCTGGGGACTCCTCCGGTTATGCTGCAGTGCAGCAATATGGTTTAAGCGCCGCTCCCACTCCCGTCAACCCGCATTTTGCGGTGCAGCATGACGTTGCCCGTCGAGCGCGCGCCCGAAGGGCTCGGCCCGCTTCAGCGCCTTGTCGAGCGCCGCCATGGTCGCGCTCAGATCATCGCTCTCGTCGGTTAAGAAAGTGCGAAGGCTGGCGAGCCACACCAGCGCCAGGCCCTTGGCGCGGAGCGCCCCGCGGATGCCCGAGGCATCCAGCCCCGCCGCTTCCAGCATCCAGCCCATCGAGCGCAACAGCGCCGGCCAGCCGCACAGCGCCTGGACCGGATCGCGCGAGAGCCCGTCGAGGATCGAGGAGACCGCCGCCTTGTGCGGCTTGAGCGCATCGAAGCGCCGCATCAGCACGTCGAACAGGCGATCGCGCACCGGCTCCGACGCATCCGGCGCCGGCCCGGCCAGCACCGCCACATCGATGCGGCGGAGGAATGCGCGCACGATATGGGATTTGCTCGGGGCGGCGGCGTGCAGCTCGGCGAGACTGAGGCCCGCCTTGCCGGCGATCTCGCCGAGCGAGACCTGCCCCCACGGGCGCTCGGCCGCCAGCGTCAGCGCCGCGTCGACCAGGCGTTCGCGTTCAGTCGTTCGCTCACCGGCCATCCAAAATTATTGCGCAGCAATCTTGCGAAGGCCAGTGCGCAATACGTGACGCCGCACCGCGTCAACGATCGCGCCGAGCGGTGCGGCGACCTCGTAGGCCACCGCACCGCACAGGCATGATCCGGTGAGCATCGCCGTCAGCCGGCGGCCTTGGTTAGCCAGCCTGGGCGAGCTCCGCGCGCACCTGCTGGCGAAACAGATCGATCGGGACGAGCTGGCCCTTCTTCTCGAGATGCCAGAAGGTCCAGCCGTTGCAAGCTGGAGCACCTTGCACCGCCGCCCCGACCGAATGGATCGAGCCCTTTGCATCGGGCGCGATCAACGAACCGTCTGCGCGCACCTTGGCGGTCCAGCGCCGGCGCGGATCCGTCAGCACGGTGCCCGGCGCGATCAGCCCTCGCTCGACCACCGCGCCGAAGGGCACGCGCACTTCTTCCCGCTTCGGCGGCGTGGCCGAGATCGCCTCGATGTCCGAGGGCGGCTTCACCTTGGCGAGCCTCGCCTTGGCCACCTGCGCGTAGGTGGGGTCGCGCTCGATGCCGATGTAGCGCCGGCCGAGCTTCTTGGCGACCGCGCCCGTGGTGCCGGTGCCGAAGAAGGGATCGAGCACCGTGTCGCCCGGCTTGGTCGCCGCCAGGATCACGCGATGGAGCAGGCTCTCCGGCTTCTGCGTCGGATGCGCCTTCTTGCCGTCGTCGGCCTTCATGCGCTCGCCGCCGTTGCAGATCGGCAAGGTCCAGTCGCTTCGCATCTGCAGCCCGTCGTTCATCGCCTTCATGGCGTCGTAGTTGAACGTGTACTTCTTCTGCTTGCGGTCCTTCAGGCACCAGATCAGCGTCTCGTGCGCGTTGGTGAACCGGCGGCCGCGGAAGTTCGGCATCGGGTTCGACTTCCGCCACACGATGTCGTTCAGCATCCAGTAGCCGAGATCCTGGAGCGCGGACCCGACGCGGAAGATGTTGTGGTAGCTGCCGATCACCCAGAGGGTGCCGTCGTCCTTGAGCACGCGGCGTGCGGACTTGAGCCACGACCGGGTGAACTTGTCGTAGGCCTCGTAGTCCTCGAACCGGTCCCAGTCGTCGTCGACACCGTCGACGACCGAATGGTCGGGCCGTGTCAGCCCGGTGCCGAGCTGCATGTTGTAGGGGGGGTCGGCGAAGACCATGTCGACCGACTTCTCGGGCAACCGGTCCATCAGCGAAGCGCAGTCGCCGACAAGAATATTCGAGAGCTGGGAGCCACCGTCCATAGGCATGACCAGACGATGCCGTAAGCCCTTGATTCCGGTCAATAAAAAACAAATTCAATAGGTTATCCCCAGGAACATACCCGGGTTATCCGTGATCTATTACCCCGACAATCCAGATTCCAAGACTCTGAAAACCAAGACTATGTGACGAGTTACCCCGACCTTGTGAGTCACGTGAGAGTCCATTCGACTCCGGCGAATCGTCTGGAGTCCATGGGGACTCCGAAATCGACGAATCGACGTTTTCGGCGCCCTGAATCTCAGGCCCTAGAGGCCGTCGAGCTCGAGCTGGTTCGGCCGGAAGCTGAGCCGGTGATGGCGCGTGATGCCGACTTCGGTGATCGCGGCCCGGTGCGCCTCGGTGCCGTAGCCGGCGTTCGTCGTCCAGCCATAGGCGGGGTAGCGGAGCGCCAGGCGCTGCATCAGCCGGTCGCGCACGATCTTGGCGGCGATCGAGGCGGCGGCGATCGAGAGCGAGCGACCGTCGCCGCCGATCACCGCCATCACCTTGCAGCCCTCGGGCAGGAGCCGCGCCGGCGGCGGCTGGTTGCCGTCGATCAATATCGCCGTCGCGCCGAGACCGAGCTTCTGCAGCGCTCGACTCATCGCCATGTGGGTCGCGACCAGGATGTTGTAGCGGTCGATCTCGGCGACCGAGGCCGCGCCGAGCGCGATCTTCGCGTGCGGCCTGAACGCCGCGTAGGCCTCTTCACGCTGGGCCGCGCTCAGCTTCTTCGAATCGTCGATGAGCTTCACGACCTTGCGGGGAAGCTTGCCGGTCGGGAACACGCAGGCCGCCGCCAGCACCGGCCCGGCAAGCGGCCCGCGGCCGACCTCGTCGACCCCGACCACCACGCCGCCCAGCTCGCGCTCGAGAGAGAAGTCCGCCACGGAGGCGAAGATGCCGAAGAGTGGCGCGTATAGGCAAGCCGGTTGGGCAAACCAGTTCGGTGGATGGAGCCCTCGCGTTGCTTCGCACCGCTCGCCCCCACCCTGCCCTCCCCCGCTTCGCGGGAGAGGGTTCCCGCATTCGCGCCGCGGCCTCGGCGCAACTCCACCATCGGCGCGACCGTTTTTCCTCCAGCAACGGAGGACACGCTCATGGCCAACGTGAATTGCGCGCTCGATCGCGAGACCGGGCGATTCATCCGTGACGACATCGTCGAGCCGGCGATCGAAGGCGATCTGGTGCTCGCACCCGGGCAGCTCGCCGAGATCGCCGACGGCGGCCATCTGCAGGGCGTGTTCACACGCGCGCGCTTCCTCGCGGCGAAGACCATCGATCCGGTTGCCGAGGCGGATCTCGTGCGCGCCTTGTGGTCGCTGCACGACGTCGGCGACGTGCTCGTGGTGCGCTGGCGCTCGCTCGCCGGCTTCAGGCGCTTCGGCAATGTGGTGGAAGCCGCGTGGAAGGCGGTCGGCAACACGGCCTTCGTCCATTTCCTCTCGACCGATCCGGAACCGATCTGCTGGTCCGACGGGATCGACGCCGCGGACGCGCGGTATCGCACGCCGTAGTTCCGCATTGATCACCGGTACCGCGGCGAACGATGGCGCGGCCGGATCGTTCGAAGCGCATGACAGCGCAAATCCGCCAGCCCTCGGCATCTTCCTTCGCCGTCGCGTATCGCCTTACCCGTCCGAAGATGCGGACCAAGCCGTGGCCGGACGCGCCGATCTTCGACCGCGACTACGCGATGATGCTGGTGGCGCTTCGTCCCGGCATCTCCGATCGCGAAATCGCCGAGACCGTCTACGGACCGGGAAGCCGCAGCGAGATCGTGGCGGAGGCGTGCCGCGCGCTGGCATTCGAGAAGGCGATCAAGCGCCGGCTCCGCCGCGACGGCGTCTTCGGCAATTACCTCGCGGAAGACTGAAGGTCTAGCCGCGCCCGATCGTGTGGATCGGCGTGAAGCAGCCGAGGATCAGGCGCTTCGCGTCGAACGGAATCTCGCCGGCGATCTCGAAGCGCTTGTCCTGGCGCATCGCCGCCTCGACGCGTTCGAGCGTCGCCTTGTCGGGCCACACCTGCCAGGCGAAGACGATCTTCTCGCCCGGCTTCGCCGCGACCGCGCGCCGGAAGTCGGTCTGCGTGCCGTCGGGAACGTTGTCTTCCCACGTCTCGACGATCTCGAGGCAGCCATACTCCTTGAAGATCGCCGCCGAATTCTCCGCCCACGCGCGGTAGGCCACCTTCTTCTCCTCGGGCACGGGAATGACGAATCCGGCGACATACATCGTCAGGCTCCCTTGATCTCTTCGCCGAAGGCTACGCGATTGCCGTCGGGATCGCGCGCCGACATCTCGCGCATGCCGTAGGAGAAATCCGTCGGCGCGATACGGACGCGAAGGCGGTGAGCGTTGGCGAGGCCATGCGCGAGCTTATCGCGTTCGTGTCCGCTCTCTCGGTGCGAAGCGACCGCGGAGGGAAACAAGCGACGCTTCTACAAGAGCGCCAGCTGATCACCCGCGCGCGCCGGCTTCCGGAACTGCGTGCAGTCGAGCGGCGGGAGATCGCGGTCGAGGCCGAGACGCTTCTTCGCCAGGCGCACGCGGAGCGACAGCGCTTCCGCGTAGGCGCCCTCGCCGCGCATGCGGCCGCCGAAGTTCGGATCGTTGAGCCGGCCGCCGCGCATCTCCTGCACCAGCGAGAGCACGTGCTTCGCCTTCAACGGCGCGTGCTCCTCGAGCCATTCGCGCATCAGATCCTTGATCTCGTAGGGCAGCCTCAAGACCGTGTGCGCCGCCCACGAGGCGCCGGCCTCGGCGGCGGCTTCGAGGATCCGTTCGAGCTCCATGTCGTTGAGCGCCGGGATCATCGGCGCCGCCATCACCCCGGCCGAGACCCCGGCCTCGGCGAGCAGCCGGATCGCCTCGATCCGCTTCCCCGGGGTCGAGGCCCTGGGCTCCATCTTGCGCGCGAGGTCGCGATCGAGCGTCGTCACCGAAAGGGCGACCCGGCAGAGGTTGTCCTTCCCCATGGGTCCCAGGATGTCGAGGTCGCGGGTGACCAGGTGGTTCTTGGTCACGATCGTGAACGGGTGGCGGTAGTCGCGGAGGACTTCAAGGATGCCGCGGGTGATCCGGTGCTCGCGCTCGAGCGGCTGATAGGGATCGGTGTTGGTCCCCATCGCGATCGGCGCGACGTCGTAGCCTTTCCGCCGGAGTTCCTGCTCCAGGAGGCGCGGGCCGTCGGGCTTGATGAAGATCTTGGTCTCGAAATCCAGTCCGGACGAAAGTCCGAAGTAGGCATGGGTGGGCCTGGCGAAGCAGTAGACGCAGCCGTGCTCGCAACCCCGGTAGGCGTTGATCGAGCGGTCGAAGCCGATGTCCGGCGAGTCGTTCCTGGCGATGATGGTGCGGGTCGCATCCACGCGGACGACGGTCTGAGGCTTGGGCAGGTCCTCGTCTTCCGACGGCGACCAGCCGTCGTCGGTCAGCTCCCGCCGCGCCGGCTCGAACCTTCCGGTCGGATTCGAGATGGCGCCGCGGCCCTTCACGGGCTTGGCCGGGATCACCGGATCGGACATAGCGAGAGTGTACGCGCGCCATGGAACATATCAAGAACTTACGTCGGAGTCCGTGAAATTTGGGCCGTCGATATATCGAGCCGCCATGTTCTCCAGCACGTCAAATCCCTGGATTATCATGGTATTCAGGCACCGTCGCGGCTATACCCGGCGCCATTGAAGATTCGAGCGGCGAATATTCATTCGAATTATTCAATCCAAAGAGGTGGTCTCGCCCCTTGAGATCCATCCTCGGGTGGATGCGAGCGTCTGCGCTGGGCGTCTCTAAATCATTTCGCTTCGGCATCGATTAATTCGCCGTCCTTCAGTCCCCGATCTTGGGAATGGAGGCAGGCGATGCTCAAAACATCGCGTATCGATCCGAGTTCGAAATGAAACTATCCACATTCCGCAAACGCGAACGTAGCTTTGACTGCAGTTGCAGTTGAATGAGGTGGGCAGGTACGACCGGGACGCGGCCTCCCGCCTGCCGGAAAAGGCCGTTGCGCGGCACCAACTCGATATCTGGTAGCTCGGGCCGTTATATCGACGGAAAAAATTATAATAAATCAATCGATCTGGCTAAAGGGATCGCGCGATATCTAGGGGGTGTCCTAGCGCTGTTGAGCGGCGGAAACCTTTGCCGTCCGGGCGCTCGGCGCCAGATGCTCCTGGAGCCGCGGCATCAATTCGACGAAGTTGCACGGCTTCCAGCGGTAGTCCAGCTGATGGACCAGGATCTCGTCCCAGGCGTCGCGGCAGGCGCCGGGCGATCCGGGCAGCGCGAACAGGTAGGTGCCGCCGGCGACCCCCGCCGTGGCGCGCGACTGGATGGTCGACGAGCCGATCTTCTGGAAGGAGAGGAAGCGGAAGAGCTCGCCGAAGCCGGGGATCGGCTTCTCGTAGACGGACTCGAACGCCTCAGGCGTGACGTCCCGTCCGGTGACCCCGGTGCCGCCGGTCGAGAGCACGACGTCGACCACGGGATCGGCGATCCACGCCCTGAGCTTGGCCGCGATCGCGTCCTTGTCGTCGCGGACGATGTCCCGCACCTGGACCTTGTGCCCGGCCTGCTCGATGCGCTCGACCAGGGTGTTGCCGGACTTGTCGTCGGCCAGGCTTCTTGTGTCGGAGATGGTGAGGACGGCGATGTTGACGGCGAGGAAGGGGCGACTTGGATCCAGTGCCATAGGGCGTTCTCCGGTGGTCGGCGGAGTATACGACGAGCTAAGGGCCCTCGCTTGGTGGTCCGCCGCTCCCGCGTTTCGGCTGCGCCGAAAAGCTGCGCGGCGTCCCGCTCGGGGGAGGAAGGGGAGCTGTTCGGAAAAGGAGCCGCGCCCGAGCGCGGGCGCCTAGCTAACGCGGCAGGGGCGCGCTTGCGCACCGAGAGCGCTAGCGTAGCGAGCCGCACCAAGCGAGGGACCGTGGTCCCTGCTGCTAGCTCTTATCCATTTGAACCGGCGTATACACCGGCCAGTCCCCGGCGGCGACCGCATCCAGGGTCGGCGTCGGCTGGCCCATGCGGAGCTGGTAGATCCAGTAGTTCGCGACCACGCGCTGCACATAGGCGCGGGTCTCGCCGTAGGGGATGCCCTCGACGAACAGCAGCGGGTCGTCCTTGAAGTCGCCCTTGCGGCTCCACTTGAGCGCGACCGTCGGGCCGGCGTTGTAGGCGGCGACCGCGACCAGCAGGTTGCCCTGGATCTGCTCGTGCTCGAGCAGGTGCTGCACGTAGCGCTGGCCGAGCGTCAGGTTGCGCTCCGGCTCCATCAGCTGCTGGCTCGCGTCCTTCTTCTTGACCTCGCCTTCGCCGACGAAGACCGCGGTCTTCGGCATGATCTGCATCAGGCCCTTGGCGCCGGCGCCGGACGCGGCCTTCGAATGGAAGCCCGATTCCTGGCGCATGATCGCGAACAGCAGCGCGGGGTCGACGATGAAGCCGCCCTCCGGCTTCCAGCCCGGGATCGGGTAGAGCGCGCCGTCGTAGCGCTGGTTCTCCTGGGCGAGCTTGCCGGCGAGGCGCATCGACAGCGCCGGCATGTTGGCCTTGGACGCCAGCGCCAGCATCGCCGGCCCGAGATCGGAATTGAGCTGGGGCGCGAGCTTCCGGAGCTCGGCCTCGGCGCGCTGGATCTCGCCGACCTGGATCAGGGCGAGCGCCCGCCAGCCGCCGGGCATCGCCTCGATCTGGCCGATATCGTCGTCGGACAGGCGCGGCTCGGCCCAGTTGAACGGCGTGTCGACGCCGAGCGCGCGACGCGCGAGCAGCCCGTAGAACGAGGTCCGCTGCAGCGCCGCCTTGACCAGGTAGCGCGAGACCTTGTCGTGCTGGCCCGCGACCAGATGCGAGCGCGCGGCCCAGAAGGCGGCGGCCGAGACCTGGTTGGCCGACAGGCCCTGCAGGTCCAGCATGCCTTCGAAATACTTCGCGGCCTCGGCCGCCTTGTTGAGGCGGAAGGCGGAAAGCCCGGCGATCCACTGGGCCAGCGGCTGCCAGCCCTGGGCCTGCTTCACCGCGGCCGAAGCGAGTCGCAGGGCAGCGACGTCGTTGCCGACGAAGAAATGGCCCTGGGCGATCTCGGCCGCCAGGATGCCGACCTCGACCGTATCGAGCAGCTTCTTGGCCTGGAGCTGGCCGAGCACGCGCTCGGCGCCGTCGGGATCGGCCTTCCGGAGGTTCGCCCGGAGGTCGGTCGCGGCATGGATGATGTCGCGGATCTGGTCGGAGTCGCGCTGGCGCTGGGAGGCGTATCCCGACTCGGAGCCCACGAGCTCCTCGCCATAGCCGCCGAGGAAGCCCTGCACGGGACGCTCCGGCGCCGCCGCACCGCCCGGCTTCCGCTCGATCGCCAGGCGGTAGAGGCGCCCGGCTTCGGGGTGGTCGCCATGGGCCTTCAGCCACTGGGCGAGCTCGTCGTATTTCGAGCGGTACTTGGGGTGGGTGAAGCGCTGCGCCAGCACCGCACCCAGCAGGCGCTTGTCCTTGAGGAGGCGGATCTCCTTGTCGGCCTGGGCCCAGGCGGCGTCGGCCTGGAGGCGGAAGATCTCGGCATAGCGCTCGGCCTCGTCGGCATTGAGCACCTGCGGCAGGCTCTGGCCGGGATCGACCTTGAACCCGTCGAACAGGTTCTTCGGCAGCGACGCCTGCTCGGTCGCCGCCTGACGAAGGCTTTCGATCTTGGCTGCGTCGAAGCGCGACGGATCGGCCGCCTCGACGCGGCCGCCCGTCAGAGCCATGAGGCCGGCAGCGAGCGCCAGCGCGCGCGTCCCGTTACGGACGCGGGTAGGTCCCCTCTCCCTCATGGGCGACTCACCTAACGGATGGAACTGGTCGAAGCAAGCCTAGGATTTACACCGAATTCTCACGGCCGTTCCGAGACTACGGTAAAATTTTTAGAATAACGTTGTAGTTCAGTTCCTTATCCAGCCCCGTTGAGACGCAGTTTCAAGGCAAGAAAATCTCGCCACGCCTCTCGTTTTTGTCCTGGGGACCTCAACAAATACGCAGGATGTAGTGTCGGTATTGCTGGAATAACCGGCAAGTTCTCGTCAGTTCTATACTCGAACCAGCGGCCGCGAAGACGGAGGATGCCTTCCGTTTGATTGAGGATGGTCTTGGCCGAGGTCCCTCCCAGAAGTACCAGCACGTCCGGCCGGACCAGCTCGATGTGCCGGATCACGAAGGGCAGGCACTGCTGGATCTCCTGCGGTGTCGGCTGGCGATTTCCCGGGGGTCGCCAGAAGAGAATATTGGTGATGTAGACCGAGGTACGGTCGTACCCGATCGCCTGGAGCATGCGGTCCAGCAGCTTGCCCGAGAGCCCGACGAAGGGCTTTCCCTGGCGGTCCTCGTCGGCCCCCGGCGCCTCGCCGACGAACATCAGCTTGGCTTCGGGATTGCCGTCGGCGAAGACCGTGTTGGTCGCCGTCTTCTTGAGCCCGCAGCCGTCATAGAGCCGGACCGCCTGCTCGAGCTCGGCGACCGAATTGCAGGCGGCCGCCAGCGCCTTGGCGTCCTGGGCGACGAGAGGTGGCGGGGCCGCCGGCGCCGGCGCCCGGGGCGGTGGCCTGTCGGCCGGAGGGGGGCGGACGATCGCCGGCCGCGGCGGGAGCGGGGCGGACGCCGGCGCCTCGGCGG
>JAYRJL010000004.1:0-453315 GCA_041906305.1 Alphaproteobacteria bacterium | reverse complement strand
GCCCGCGCCGCCGCCGGTGGCTCCCGCGCCGTCGGGTGCCTCGTCGGCGACCGCCGCCCCGCCGTCGCCCCCGCCGGCCGCGGTCCCGGCGCCTCCGCCGCCGCAGATGGCCGCGCGTCCGCCGTCGCCTCCGCCGGCCTCTCCGCCTCGCAGTGGCGGCAGCGGTGAGTGGCGCGTCCAGCTCGGGTCCTTCCCTGCGGCCGACCAGGCGAACGCTCAGTGGGACCGGCTGAAGAAGGCCTTCGCCGAGCTGCAGCCGCTCGGCCTGACCACGGTGCGCGTCGATCTCGGAGACAAGGGCGTCTGGTATCGCCTGCAGGCCGGGCCGCTCGGCGAGCCTCAGGCTCGCGCGCTTTGCGAGGAGCTCAAGTCGAAGAAGCGGGACTGCCTCGTTGTCAGACCCTAGCCGGCCGTCGGCCGTCATCTATGGCGTCTCCGGAACCGTCCTGACCGAAGCCGAGCGCCGCTTCTTCGCGCGCGCCAATCCGCTCGGCTTCATCGTCTTCCTGCGCAACCTGCAGACGCCGGAGCAGGCACGGGCGCTGGTCACGGCAATGCGCGAGTCCGTCGGCCGTCCCGACGCGCCGGTGCTGGTCGACCAGGAAGGCGGCAGGGTCACGCGCTTCAAGCCGCCGCATTGGCGAAAGGCACCTGCCGCGGGCCGCTTCGCCGCGCTCGCTGGCCGGAATCTCGGCGAGGCCGCCGAGGCAACGCGCCTCAATGCGCGCCTGATCGCGGCCGAGCTCATCGATGTCGGCGTCACGGTCAACTGCCTGCCGGTGCTCGACCTGGCGCTCGCCGGCGCCCATGACGTGATCGGCGACCGCGCCTTCGGCGGCGACCCCAGGACGGTCACGACGCTGGGCCGCGCCCAGGCCGAGGGGCTCCTGGACGGCGGCGTGCTGCCGGTGATGAAGCACATGCCCGGCCATGGCCGCTCGCTGGTCGACAGCCACGAGAAGCTGCCGCATGTCGATGCCGACCTGAAGACGCTGGAAGCGACCGACTTCGTGCCGTTCCGGGATCTCGCGCAGCTTCCCTGGGGCATGACCTGCCACGTCGTCTACACCGCGATCGATGCGCGGCCGTCGACGCTTTCGCCCGTCGTGATCGACCGCATCATCCGCGGGCACATCGGTTTCAACGGCCTGCTCTCGACCGACGACATCGGCATGGGCGCGCTTCCCGGCCGCCTCGGCGACCGCACGAAGGCCTCGCTCGCCGCCGGCTGCGACGTGGTGCTCCACTGCACGGGCGACATGGCCGAGATGGAGGAGGTTGCCGCTTCCGCTTCGCCGCTGACCGAGGCCGCGATGGCGCGCGTCGCGGCGGGAGAGCGCCGCCGCAAGCCGCCGCAGCCGATCGACTTCGGCGCCGCGTCCGCCCGTGTCGACCAGCTTCTGGCCGCGGCCTAGAGGCGGCCCCGATGGATGTGGTCGCCGACATTCTCTACAAGGCTTCCGTCTGGCTTCTGCCGGCGCTGATCGCGATCACGCTGCACGAGGCCGCGCACGGCTTTGCCGCGAACTTCTTCGGCGACGACACGGCGAAGCGGATGGGGCGCATGAGCCTCAATCCGCTCCGCCACGTAGATCCCTTCGGCACCATCGTGCTGCCGGGCATCCTGCTGCTGATGCGGGCACCGTTCCTGTTCGGCTACGCCAAGCCGGTGCCGGTCAACTTCTGGCGGCTCAATCCGCCCCGTCTCGGCATGATCATGGTTGCTGCCGCGGGGCCCGCCATGAACGTGGCGATCGCCTTTGCCTGCGCACTGGCCTTCCATATGGTCGAGGAACTGCCGAGCTATGTCGGGCCGTGGGCGGCGGAGAACCTGGAGAACGCTGTCGTCCTCAACCTGGTCCTGGCGGTCTTCAACATGCTGCCGGTGCCGCCGCTGGACGGGGGAAGGGTGCTGGTCGGGCTCCTGCCGCGACCACTCGCCTTCCAGCTCGCCAAGCTCGAACGGGTGGGCATCCTGCTCGTGATCGGCGTGCTGTTCCTCCTGCCGCTGATCGGCCGCCAGCTGGGGATAAATCTGTCGATTTCGCCCTGGCTCATCGAGGCCCCGGTCGAGTATCTGTTGCGCGTGATCGTCACGCTGACCGGGCTCGAATGAACACCGCCGTCGAGAACTTCGAAGATCAGAAGGAGGAGCTTCCCGAAGGGGAGCGCCTGCTGGTCGACGTCGACGGCTACGAAGGCCCGATCGACGTCCTGCTGACGCTCGCGCGCGAGCAGAAGGTCGATCTCAAGAAGATCTCGATCCTGGCCCTGGTCGAGCAATACCTGGGATTCATCCAGGCGGCGCGGCGCATCCGCCTGGAGCTGGCCGCCGACTACCTGGTGATGGCGGCGTGGCTGGCCTACCTCAAGTCCCGCCTGCTACTGCCCGAGCCTCCGGCCGACGAGGAGCCGACCGGCGAGCAACTCGCCGAGGCGCTCCAGTTCCAGCTGCAGCGGCTCGAGGCGATGCAGCAGATGGCGGTCAAGCTGATGGCGCGCCCGCGTCTCGGCCGCGATACCTTCCCGCGCGGCGAGACCATCGACGTCCGCGTACGCAAGAAGACCACGTACGACGTCACGCTCTACGAGCTGCTGTCGGCCTATGGCGAGCACAAGTCGCGCGGCGGGGACACCGTCCTCCACATCGCGCCGACCGAACTTCACGCGGTCGAGGACGCGATCAAGCGTCTCGAGGCGATGGTCGGCCGCATGGTCGACTGGCAGAGCATGAGCAGCTTCCTGCCAGACACGCTCAAGCCAGGCATCGTCACCCGCTCGGCGATCGCCGCGACCCTGATCGCAAGCCTCGAGCTCGCCAAGAGCGGCGTGATCGAGATCAAGCAAACCGAACCATTCGGCCCCGTGTTCGTCCGGGCCAAGCCGTCAACGAGCCATTGATGACCGAGACGTCGCCCGCCGCCCGCCTGATCGAAGCCGTGCTTTTTGCCGCCGCCCATCCGGTGGCCGAGGAGGATCTCGCCCAGCGCCTGCCCGAAGGAACGGAGCTGGCGCCGATCCTCGCCGAGATCGGGGCGCTCTACGAAGGCCGTGGCGTCAACCTGACCAAGATCTCCGGCAAATGGGCGTTCCGCACCTCGCCGGATCTCGCCGCCGCGCTCAATCCTGAGCAGGTGGTGCAGCGCAAGCTGTCGCGCGCCGCCGTGGAGACGCTGGCGATCATCGCCTACCACCAGCCGATCACCCGCGCCGAGATCGAAGAGGTCCGCGGCGTGGCCTTGAGCAAGGGCACGCTGGACCAGCTGATGGAGGCGGGCTGGATCAAGCCGAAGGGCAGACGCCAGGCGCCCGGGCGTCCGGCTACCTGGGTCTCGACCGACGAATTCCTCGAGCATTTCGGCCTCGATCGCATCGAGGACTTGCCGAACCTGGAGGAGCTGCGCGCCGCCGGCCTGCTCGACAGCCGCGCCGGCGTCGCCACGATCGCGATGAACCAGGAAGAGGCGGAGGCGATGGCCGACGTCGCCGAGAGGGAGCGCGACGAGGAAGAGGCGAAGGAGCGCGAGGAGCGCCGCCAGGCCCAGCTCGGCGAGGAGGATGTGGAAGGCGCGCCGGCCGAGACGGCGGCGGCGCCCGAGGGCGAAGACGAAGGCGCCGACGGCGAGGACGCCGAGGCGGATGACGCGGACTCCGGGGACGATGAGGACGACGACGAGGACTCGGGTGACGAGGAAGACTCCGACGAGGAAGACTCCGACGAGGAGGATGAGGACCCGGACGACGAAGACGTCGATGACGATGACGATGACGACCTCGACGACGAGGATGACGAAGACGAAGGCGAAGACGGCGAGAAGGACCAGACCCCGCCGAAACGGTCGGCGGACTAGCCCATGTGGAGAGGGGGCAGGGCCGTTGCGCTTCTCCTCGCTCTCCTGGCGCTCGCGGGCGTGGCCGAGGCCGGCCAGGTCCGCTCCGACGTGCCCGAAAGGATCGATCCGGGCGCCCGCTATCTGATCTTCATCCAGGGTCCCGCACCGGGTGAGCCGGTCGCCAATTCCTTCGCCAATCGCGGCTTCGAGGTCCTGACCGAGCGCCGGCCGGCCAATCCCGATCCCTTCGAGCTCGCGCGCCGGGCCGCCGAACAGGTCCGCAAGTTGGCCGCCGGTGGTGTTGCCGCACCGCGTATCGCCGTGATGGGTTTCGACGTCGGCGGAACCGCCACGCTGATCACCTCTGCCCGGCTCAAGGACCCCGATCTTTCCTATGTCGTCCTCGCCGGCTGCGGCCTCGACGACCGCTACGAGCGCTTCGCGACACAGCTCGCCGACCAGATGGCCGGGCGCATGCTGCACCTCTGGGAGAAGACCGATCCGCAGGCCGAGAGCTGCCAACTCGCCTTGTCGAAGGCCAAGTCGCTCGACAGCGACGAGAAGCTGCTGTCCAACGGCGGCGGCCACGAAATGTTCGGCGAGGCCGACCCGTTCTGGATCGACCTGGTGATGGCCTTCCTGGATCGTCGCTGACCGCTGCGCGACCCATTCGTTTGCACATGAGAATGAACCGCAACAGAATGGCGCCGGCCACCGACCTGGACGCCCAGTGACCCACCTCGCCCAGAGCGCATCCGCATCGCCACGTCGCGTCAGGTTCGACGGCTGGACAGCCGCGACTGCGACGATCGCGTTCGTGATCGCTATCCCCGCGCTCGTCGTGCTCGCGCACGTCTTCGTCCCGACCGGCGACGTCTGGCGCCATCTCGCATCCACGGTGCTGCCGCGCTACGTCTCGACGACGCTCGCGATGATGCTGGGCGTCGGGCTCGGGACGCTGATCGTCGGCGCCGGCACCGCGTGGCTGGTGACGATGCACCGGTTTCCCGGGCGCGATCTCTTCCAGTGGGCGCTGCTGCTGCCGATGGCGGTGCCCGCCTATGTGATCGCCTACACCTATGCCGGCCTGATGGACTATGCCGGACCGGTCCAGACGGGCTTTCGCCAGCTTTTCGGCTGGCGTCGAGCCGACTACTGGTTCCCGGAGATCCGCTCCCTCGGTGGCGGGATCGCGGTGATGACGTTCGTCCTCTATCCCTACGTCTACCTGCTGGCGCGTGCCGCCTTCACCGAGCAGTCGGTCTGCGTGCTGGAGGCGAGCCGGACGCTCGGTGCAGGCCCGTGGCGTCGCTTCTTCCGGGTGGGATTGCCGCTGGCGCGGCCCGCCTTGGTCGCCGGCGTGGCCCTGGCGCTGATGGAGACCTTGAACGACCTTGGCGCCGTCCAGCATCTGGCGGTCGACACCTTCACCGTGGGCATCTTCCGCACCTGGTTCGGCATGGGACAGCCGGCGGCGGCGGCTCAGCTCGCGGCCGTCCTCCTGATCTTCGTGCTGCTGCTTCTGCTGGTGGAGCGCTGGTCGCGCGGCGATGCGCGCTATCACCAGACGTCGACCCGCTACCGTGCGCTGCCGAGCCTCCGGCTCAGGGGCACCAAGGCGGGTCTCGCCGTCCTCGCCTGCGCGTTGCCCATCAGCGCCGGCTTCCTTGTGCCGCTCGGCGTGCTGCTGGGGTGGGCATCCCGCGCGGAGGTCTTCTGGCTCGATGCGCGCTTCCTCAGGCTTGCCGTGCACACCGTCAGCCTCGGCGTCGTCGCGGCCGGGCTCGCCGTCTCCCTGTCCGTGGTGCTGGCCTATGGCGCCAGGCTGCGACCGACGCCGCTGGTGAGAATGCTGGTCAGGCTCGCCAGCACCGGCTACGCCATCCCGGGGGCGGTGGTCGCGGTCGGCGTGATGCTGCCGTTCTCGACGATCGACCGCTCGGTCGACGCGTGGGCCCGGGATACCTTCGGGGTCTCGACCGGGCTCATCCTTTCCGGGACGATCATCGCCGTGACCTATGCCTATGTCGTCCGCTTCCTCGCCGTCTCTTTCAATGCGGCGGAAGCAAGCCTCGCCAAGGTCGGGCGCAGCATGGATGATGCGGGCCGCGTGCTCGGGCGCCGCCCGCACGAGATCCTTGCCGCGGTGCACTTGCCGCTTCTTCGCCCGAGCCTTCTTGCCGCCGCGCTGCTGGTCTTCGTCGATGTGATCAAGGAGCTGCCGGCGACGCTGATCCTCCGGCCCTTCAACTTCGACACTCTGGCGATCTACGCCTACGACCTAGCGCGCAACGAGCAGCTGGCCGAGACCGCCGCGCCGGCGCTGGCGATCCTCCTCGTCGGCCTGGGACCGGTGATCCTGCTCGCGCGACAGATCGGCCGCAGCCGTCCCGGACACGCCCTGTGACGACACCGGCGCTCTCGCTCGACCGCGTCACCCACGACTACGGCAAGGTTCGCGCCGTCGCGGATCTCTCGCTGTCGGTGGCTCCGGGCGAGGTGGTCTGCCTTCTGGGCCCGTCGGGCTGCGGCAAGAGCACCGTCCTCCGCCTGTCCGCGGGTCTCGAGGAGATGCAGGCGGGCACGGTCGCGATCGGCGGCGACGTCGTGGGCGCGCCGGGTCGCCACGTCCCGCCCGAGAGCCGACACGTCGGGCTGGTCTTCCAGGACTTTGCGCTCTTCCCGCATCTCACCATCTGCAACAACGTCGGCTTTGGGCTGCGGTCGAACGATGCCCGCGAGCGGCGTGCCGAGATCATGGCGGCGCTGGGTGATGTCGGCCTCGCCCATGCCGAGCAGGCCTATCCCCACATGCTGTCCGGCGGCGAGCAGCAGCGCGTCGCGCTTGCCCGCGCGCTGGCGCCGAAGCCACGGCTGCTGCTGCTCGACGAGCCCTTTTCCGGCCTCGACACGCGCCTTCGCGAGCAGGTGAGGGACGTGACCCTGGAGGCGCTCCGCAAGAGCGGCACCGCGACCCTGATGGTTACCCACGATGCCGAGGAGGCGATGTTCATGGCCGACCGCATCGTCGTGATGCGGTCGGGAGGGATCGTCCAGGAAGGATCGCCGATCGATCTCTACCGGCACCCGTCCTCCCTGTTCGTCGCCGCCTTCTTCGGCGAGGTGAACCGGTTGTCGGGAAAGGCCCGAAGCGGGCGGGTCGAGACCTGCCTGGGACCGGTGCCTACCGGATTACCGGAAGGGAGCGCGGTCGAGGTGGCACTCCGGCCCGAGGCGCTCCGGGTGGACCTGCGCGCCGATGGCGGTTTTCCGGCGCGGGTCGTCAGTGCCCATCCTCTCGGGCGCTCGACCCGGCTGGTATTGGCGCTCGACAACGGCCAGAGGTTGCGTGCCCGGATCTGGGGATTGCACCAGCCGGCCCCCGGCACGCCCGTCACAATCGCGCTCGATCCGGCCCAGGCGTTTGTATTTCCGGCCGACTGAGGCTACTTAGTATCCAAGGGGAGAACGCCGGCCGTTGCTGGCGCGTGATGCGTTTGTCATGATCCGCGCGCGTTAGGGCACGGCAGGGAACAGGAGCATTTTCCATGGGTAGCTTCAGCATCTGGCACTGGCTGATCGTCCTTGCCGTCGTCCTCATCCTCTTCGGCGGCGGCGGCAAGATCTCGAAGCTGATGGGCGACTTCGGCAAGGGTCTGAGGTCGTTCAAGAAGGGCCTCAACGAGGAAGGCGAGGCGAACAAGGACGCTCAGCCGCAGCCGGCCGCCGGCCAGATCCACGCCCAGGCGCCGGCCGAGCCGCAGGCGACCACGACCGCCGCCGGCGCCCAGCAGACCCCGCGCGCCTGATCCGGAGGGCTTCGCCTCGAAAGTAGGGGCGGGGCCGACCACGCATGCTCGACGTCAGCTGGCAGGAAATCATGGTGATCGCCGCGGTGGCGGTGGTCGTCATTGGGCCCAAGGACCTGCCCAATGCGATCAAGACCGTTGCCTCGTGGGTCAAGAAGGCCCGCGAGATGGCGGGTGAGTTCCAGCGCGGCGTCGACGAGATGGTGCGCGAGGCCGAGCTCGCCGACGTGCGCAAGCAGGTGGAGCAGACCGCTTCCAGCGTCGTCGACGACGTGACCAAGATCGCCGACAACGCGATCGGCGACGTCAAGAAGTCGGTCGACCCGACCGGCGAGATCGAGGCGGCGCTGCAGGCGCCGCAGACCTTCGCTGAACCCGTGGTCAGCAGCACCGAGCCGCTCGGGCCGCCATCGCCGGTCGTGGCGGTGGAAACCCAGGCCCTCCCGGCCACGCCGACCGAGACGGTGCCGCCGCCCGGCGCGGAGACGGTGCCCCCGGCGGAGCCCGCCGCGCCCGCCTCCAAGCCGCCAGCCGCCTGAGCCGATGAGCGACAAGGACATCGACGACTCGAAGATGCCGTTGCTCGACCATCTGCTCGAGCTGCGCGGGCGGATGATCAAGGCGTTCATCGCCTTCATCATCTGCTTCATCGGCTGCTACGCGGTCGCCGAGCACATCTTCGCCTTCCTGACACACCCGCTGGCCGAGGCCTTCCACGGCGAGAACCGGCGCCTGATCTACACGGCGCTCCACGAGGCGTTCTTCACCTACCTCAAGGTCGCGTTTTTCGCCGCCGCCTTCGTCTCGTTCCCGATCGTCGCCGGCCAGATCTGGATGTTCATCGCGCCCGGCCTCTACCGCCAGGAGCGGAAGGCCTTCCTGCCGTTCATGGTGGCGACGCCGGTGCTGTTCTTCATGGGCGGCGCGCTCGTCTACTATTTCATCATCCCGATGGCCTGGAAGTTCTTCCTCTCGTTCGAGAGCCCGGGCGGCCCCGGCGAGCTCCCGATCCAGCTGGAAGCCAAGGTCGACCAGTACCTGTCGCTGGTCATGCAGCTGATCTTCGCCTTCGGGCTCGCCTTCGAGCTGCCGGTCCTGCTGACCCTGATGGCCCGGGTCGGCATGGTCACCGCCAAGGGCCTTGCCGAAAAGCGCCGCTACGCGATCGTGCTCGCCTTCGTCGCCGCCGCGATCCTTACCCCGCCTGACGTGATCAGCCAGGTCGGGCTCGCGATCCCGATCGTACTCCTCTACGAGATCTCAATCGTCTGCGCCCGCATGATCGAGAAGCAGAAGGCCCAGCGCGAGGCCGAGGAAGAGGCGGCCCAGAACGCCGAGCCGACGTAGGAGCCTTCTGGACCGTTTGCGGCCCGGCGCTTATAACGAGCGCCCAATTCGTCAACGGTTTCCAGGCCATGCTCGACATCAAGCTGCTTCGCGACGACCCCGCCGCCTTCGACCGGGCGCTCCAGCGCCGTGGGCTCGAAGCGTCGTCGTCGCGCCTGCTTGCCATCGACGAGCGCCGCCGGAAGGCGCAGACCGAGCTTCAGACCCTGCAGGCCCGCCGCAACGAGGCGTCGAAGGAGATCGGCAAGCTCAAGCGCGACGGCGGCAACGCCGACGCGCTGATGGCCGAGATCGCCCAGATCAAGGAACGCGTCCCCGCCCTCGAGGCGGAGGACAAGTCGGCCGGCGAAGAGATCGAGACGCTGCTGGCCAGCCTGCCGAACACCCCGGCAGACGACGTGCCGGCCGGCAAGGACGAGCACGGCAATGCCTGCGTCCGCACCGTCGGCGAGCGCAGGAACTTCGCCTTCCAGCCGAAGGAGCACTTCGACATCGGCGAGGCGCTCGGCATGATGGACTTCGAGGCGGCGGCCAAGCTCTCCGGCTCGCGCTTCACGATCCTGCGCAAGCATCTCGCCCGCATGGAGCGCGCGATCGCCGCCTTCATGCTCGACATCCACACCGGCGAGTTCGGCTACGAGGAGACCTCGCCGCCGCTGCTGGTGCGCGACCATGTTCCCTACGGTACCGGCAACCTGCCGAAAGCGGCCGAGGACATGTTCCGCACGACCGACGGCTTTTGGCTGATCCCGACCGCCGAAGTGCCGCTGACCAACCTCGTCGCCGACCGCATCCTCGACGAGAAGGACCTGCCGCTGCGCTTCACCGCCTTCACGCCGTGCTTCCGCTCGGAGGCGGGTGCTGCGGGGAAGGACACGCGCGGCATGCTGCGCCAGCATCAATTCCCCAAGGTCGAGCTGGTGTCGATCGTGCATCCCGACAAGTCGGAGGAGGAGCACGAGCGCATGACCAAGGCGGCGGAGACCGTGCTTCAGCGCCTTGGCTTGCCGTATCGCGTCATGCTGCTCTGCACCGGCGACATGGGCTTCGCCTCGAAGAAGACCTACGACCTCGAGGTCTGGCTGCCGGGACAGCAGAAGTATCGCGAGATCTCCTCCTGCTCGAACTGCGGCGACTTCCAGGCGCGGCGCATGAAGGCGCGCTTCAAGGGGCAGGGCGACAAGCAGACACGCCTTGTCCATACGCTCAACGGATCGGGCCTCGCCGTCGGCCGCACGCTGATCGCGATCCTCGAGAACTACCAGCAGGAGGATGGGTCCGTCACCGTGCCGCCGGCGTTGCGCCCCTATCTCGGCGGGATGGAGACGATCCGCGCCAATGGCTAAGTCCGCTTTCCCGATGGATCTGTCGAAGGCGCGGATCCTGATCTCGAACGACGACGGCATCCATGCGCCGGGCCTGAAGATCCTGGAGAAGGCGGCGCGGAAGCTCTGCAAGGACGTCTGGGTGATGGCGCCCGAGCACGAGAACTCGGGCGCCGGCCACTCGCTGACCCTGCGTTCGCCGCTCCGGATGCGGAAGGTTTCCGAGCGCCGCTACGCCTGCGACGGCACGCCGACCGACTGCGTGCTGCTGGCGATCAACCATCTGCTTAAGGACGAGCGCCCGACGCTGGTGCTCTCCGGCATCAATCGCGGCGCCAATCTCGGCGAGGACGTGCACTACTCGGGCACGGTCGCGGCCGCGATGGAGGCGGTGCTTCTCGGGGTGCCGGCGATCGCCGTCAGCCTGTCGGTGCCATGGGGGCAGAAGGCTCATTGGCCGACGGCCGAGCTGCACACGGCTGACGTCATCCGGAAGCTCTGCAAGATCGGCTGGCCGGAAGACGTGCTGATGAACGTGAACTTTCCGCACGTGGCCGATCCGAAGAAGGTGCTTGGCATCCGGTCGGCGAAGCAGGGGAAGCGCAAGATCGGAGACACCATGGTGCAAAGCCGCGATCCGCGCGGCGTGCCCTATTTCTGGATCGGCGACACGAAGGCCGGGCGCGTGCCGGCGAAAGGCACCGATCTCGCCACGATCATGGCCGGCTACATCTCGGTCTCGCCGATCGGCATCAACATGACCAGCAAGCCGGCGCTGGCCAAGCTCAAGAAGGCGCTGGGGTGACACAGGCGGCGCGCAAGATCCGGCTCGTCCTGGAACTTCGTCGCGCCGGCGTCACCGATACCAAGGTCCTTTCCGCGATCGAGCGCGTGCCGCGCGAGATCTTCGTGCCCGACGCCTTCCAGGACCAGGCCTACGAGAACACGGCGCTGCCGATCTCGTGCAGCCAGACCATCAGCCAGCCGCTGATCGTCGGGCTGATGACCCAGCTGGTCGACCCGGACAAGCGCATCCGCGTTCTCGAGATCGGCACGGGGTCGGGCTACCAGACTGCCGTTCTCTGCCAGCTCTTCCGCCGCGTCTATACGATCGAGCGCCATCGCGAGCTGCTGGCCGAGGCGGAAGCCCGCCTCGCCGAGCTCAAATGCCATAACCTGACCGCGCAATGTGCCGACGGCACCCGGGGCTGGCCCGAGCAGGCGCCGTTCCCGCGCATCCTCGTGACCGCCGCGGCGACCGAAATGCCGGCGATGCTCGCCGACCAGCTCGACGACGGCGGCATCATGATCGTTCCGATCGGCGCCAACGTCACCGACCAGTGGATCTACAAGGTGACGCGCGAGGGCCAGCATTTCCGCGAGGAGCGGATGGGCCAGGTCCGCTTCGTGCCGCTCGTCTCGGGCGCGGTGCCGCAGGCGTCTTGATGCACACCGGCGGCTGCGTCTGTGGCGCGGTGAGGTTCAAGGCCGGCGATCCGTTGCGCGTCACGATCTGCCATTGCACGTGGTGCCAGCGTCGAACGGGCACCGCGTTCGGCACCGAGGTCGTCTTCGAGGCCGACACGGTCGAGATCGCGGGCGACACGATCGCGCGCTATCGGCATGTTTCGGACGAGTCCGGCCGCTGGCTCGACGTCGAGTTCTGCGGCAGATGCGGCACCAATCTCGGCTTCACGCTGGAGATGGCGCCCGGCATCCGCACGTTGCCCGCAGGCGCCTTCGACGACCCGGGCTGGATCCGCGCCGACAGCCTGAAGATCCGCCACGTCTTCCTGCGCTCGCGCCGGACTGGTCCGAGCTGACACCGTTGGTCGAGCAGCATGAGCGGCATTTCCGCAAATAGCTTCCGGGCGCCGCGGATCGAGGATGGCGACGGTCTCGTCCTTCGCGCGCTGACCGAGGCGGACCTGCCGCTGATCCACCACTGGCTCGGCCAGCCGCATCTCGCGCATGTCTGGAATCCGCCGGACGAGGGGATCGCCGAGATCGCCTCGCATATCGCCAGGGCGCATGTCGCCCCTTACCTGATCGTCGAGGCCGGCAGGCCGGTCGGCTACCTGCAGACCTATCACGCCAACCCGGACGAGTTCTGGGCGGCGCACGGGCTTCCGCGCGAGACCTACGGTCTCGACCTTTTCATCGGCCCGGCCGAGCGGATCGGCCAGGGCCTCGGTTCGCGCGCCGTCCGGCTCGCGATCCGGCATCTTGCGTCGCTCCCGGATGCGGCCCGCCTGCATATCGATCCCGATCCGGACAACGCGGCGGCCATCCGTACATACGAGAAGGCTGGCTTTCGCCGGGCCGGCGAGATCGAGACGCCGGATGGGCGCTGCCTTTACATGATCATCGAGCCGCAACGCGCTACTCTCGCAGGACGAAATTCCGGAGAGGGATGATGATCGCCACCTACGATCCGTTCACCGCGCTGCTCGGCGGCGCCCTGATCGGCCTCGCGGCAACGATGCTGCTGATGTTCAACGGGCGGGTCGCCGGCGTCGCCGGCATCATGTCCGGCGCGATCGCCGCCCCGGGGCCGGAGCGCGACTGGCGGACGTCCTTCATCGTCGGTCTGATCTTCGCGCCGGTCATTTTTGCGTTCTTCGGCGGGACCTTGCCGCGCCCGGTTCTGCCGCCGCTTCCGGAAGTGATCGTCGCGGGCCTGCTGGTCGGCGTCGGCACGAGGCTGGGGGACGGCTGCACCAGCGGTCATGGCGTGTGCGGGCTCGCGCGATTGTCCCCGAGGTCCTTCGCCGCGGTCTGCACCTTCGTCGCGGCTGCCATGGCGACCGTATTTCTCGTCCGCCACGCCGGAGGCTGAGCGATGAAGAAAGTCTTTTCGGCCGGCATCGCCGGCCTGATCTTCGGCTTCGGCCTGACGGTATCCGGCATGCTCGACCCGATGCGGGTGATCGACTTCCTCGACATAACCGGCGGCGCCTGGGATCCGACCCTGGTCTTCGTGCTTGCCGGGGCCGTCGGCGTGACGGCGATCGGCTACGGCCTCGTCACCAAGCGTGCGGCGCCGATCTACGACGCCCAGTTCGCCCTGCCGCCGACCAAGGAGGTCGATGCGCGACTGTTCGGTGGAGCGGCGATGTTCGGCGTCGGCTGGGGGGTGGTCGGCTACTGTCCCGGGCCTGCGATCGCTTCGATCGGCTTCGCGGGCACCTCGGCGGCGATCTTCTGCCTGGCCATGGTCGGCGGGATGCTGCTTCATCGGATGATTCCGGAGAAGGCGAGCGCCTCCGCGCAATGATCTGAAAAATCTGGCATCGCGAATCGTCGATTCGGAATTCCTTGCACGATTCGCGTTATGCACATAGATTGCGGAGCCGCAATGATTCGGCATACCCGATTCGCGGCTCCACTCCTCGCAGCGCTGCTTGCAGCCTGTGCGCCGCGCGACGATGCTCCGGCGCCGGTTGTCCTGCACGACTCATCGTCGGCGCCGGTCGCCACGGTCGCGTCGACGAAGCTCACGCCGCACCCGTCCTCGATGCCGCCTGGGCTGCGCGCTCAGGGAATGACGCAGGCTGCGGCCTCGGTGACCGTTCAGCGCGGCGAGACCCTGAGCGCGATCGCCCGTCGCCATCACACCACGCCGGCCGCGATCGCCCAGGCCAACAACCTGAAGCCGCCCTATGGCGTCCAGGCCGGCCAGAAGCTGACCATTCCGGGTGGGGGCCCGACGGAAGCCGTGGTCGCCGCCGCCAGACCGGCGGCGGCCGACCGCGGCAAGACCGACTACAAGCCGCTGGCCGTCCGCGCGGCGCCGATACCGCCGCCCGCGGCCGAGCCGATTTCGCAGACGACCGTCGCTTCTTCGCCGCGCTCGTCGGTGCAGGCGGTGGCCCTGGCTGCGCCCGAGCCGGCGAAGGCCGACCTTGCGAAGCGGGTCGCTGCCGCCGAACCGGTCCGCGTCGAAACGCCCAAGCCCGAGGCGCCGAAGATCGAGGCCCCGAAGATCGAGACGGTGAAGGCGGAGCCGGCAAGGACCGAGGCCGCACCGATGGTTCTCGCCAAGGCCGAAGCGCCGGCGACGATGCGGCCGGTGATCTCGGCCGATCAGCATTTCCTTCGCGCGCCTTCGAACCTGGCGAAGAAGGACGCCGAGGCCGAACACGAGGTCGCGCCGGTGCCGACCGCCTATCGGGCGATGCCGAAGCCGACGACCGCCGAAATCAAGTCATCGATCGGCGAGCCGCCGCCGCGCGCCGGCCGCAACTTCGCCTGGCCGGTCAGGGGCAAGGTGATCTCGAGCTACGGCCCGCAGCCGGGCGGGCTTCGCAACGACGGCCTCAACATCGCCGCCAGCCGCGGCGAGAAGGTGGTCGCGGCCGACAACGGCGTAGTGGCTTACGCCGGCGACGACCTGAAGGGCTTCGGCAACCTGGTGCTGATCAAGCACGCCGGCGGCTTCGTCACCACGTACGCGCACAACGACAAGATCATGGTGAAGCGCGGCGACAAGGTGAAGCGCGGACAGGTGATCGCCACCGTCGGCGACAGCGGCTCGGTCACCTCGCCGCAAGTGCACTTCCAGGTCCGCCAGGGCGCGCATGCGGTCGATCCGCGCCCGCTGATGGATCGGTCCTAGGTCTCGAGGCTTTTCGTCAGGAAGACGCGGCTGGTGCCCGGCGGGTCGCAGGGCACGCGCCCGAACTCGCGCCAACCGTGCTTCTCGTAGAAGCCCGGCGCCTGGAAGCTCAGCGTGTAGAGCACGCCCGAACGGCATCCGCGTCGCCGCCCTTCCGCTTCCATCGCCGCCAGCATGCGGCTTCCGAGGTCGCGGCCGCGCATCGATTTCGGCACGAAGACGAGATCGACCAGAAGCAGGCCATAGGAGGTCCGGCCCAGCATGCCGCCGATCGTGCGGCCGGCCGGATCCTTGATCAGGACCGCCAGCGGCTTGCTGTCCTTGTAGCCGGCCTGTTCGAGGTTGAACTCGCCGAGCCCGTCGGAGATTGCTGCCTTCGAAGCATCGTCGGGAGCATCCGTGACGACGAAGCCGCCCGGCGCCGCACGCTCGTAGTAGACGTCCCAATCGTCCTCGTGGGTGCGCACGAAGCCGTGGCGCTCGTAGAAGCGGATCGCCGGGCTCTGCTTCAGCACGCCGAGCCGGATGGACAGGCCGGCGGCATCCGCTTCGGCGAACAGGCGGTCCAGCACCTCGGCACCGAGCCCGTGCCCCTGGCGGGCGGGCTCGACGTAGAAGTGCTCGATCTCGAAATGATCGCCCCGCGGCTTGAGCGTGACGCAGCCGGCGAAGGCGCCGTCGACCTCGATCAGCCGCATGTGCCGGGGCTCGAAGCCGCTGCGGAAACGCTGCCGCGCCCGCTCCGGGTCGTAGCGCCCGATCCGCTCCAGGTGCTCGCGCATCACGCGGATGCGCAGATCCAGCAGCCGCTCGAAGTCGGACTCGCTCGCGGCAGCGAAGACGATCATCCCACCCGCTTGCCGAGGCGCCCGGCGAGATCCTGGATGTACTGCCAAGCGACGCGGCCGGAGCGCGCTCCGCGCGTGATCGACCACTCGTTGGCCTCGTGGTGGAGCTGCTCGACCGGCACGTCGAGGCCGTAGGCGCCAGCGTAGCCCTCGATCATCGCGAAATAGGTATCCTGGTCGCAGGAATGGAATCCGAGCCAGAGTCCGAAGCGATCGGACAGCGACACCTTCTCCTCGACGGCCTCGCCCGGATTGATCGCGGTCGAGCGCTCGTTCTCGATCATCTGACGGGAGATGAGGTGGCGGCGGTTGGACGTCGCATAGAAGAGCACGTTCTCCGGCCGCCCCTCGACGCCGCCTTCGAGCACCGCCTTCAGGGATTTGTAGCTGCCGTCCTCGGCATCGAAGGAGAGATCGTCGCAGAAGAGCAGGGCGCGCTTGGACTGGCTGCGCAGCATGCCAAGCAGCTTTGGCAGGCTGGGGATGTCCTCGCGATGGATCTCGACCAGGATCATGCGGCCGGGGGTCGTGCGGTTGATCTCGGCATGGACCGACTTCACCAGGGAGCTCTTGCCCATGCCGCGGGCCCCCCAGAGGAGCGCGTTGTTGGCCGGCAGCCCGTCGGCGAAGCGGCGCGTGTTGTCGAGCAGGATATCGCGCTGGCGGTCGATGCCTTGAAGCAGCCCGATCGCCACCCGATTTACCCTTTTAACCGGCTGGAGCGCTTCGGATTCGGCATGCCAGACATAGCTCTCGGCGATCCCGAGATCGGGCGCGGAAGGCGGCTTCGGCGAGCTCCGTTCGAGTGCTTCGGCAATGCGCTGAAGCAGGTCCAAGACCTTGGGATCGTTCATGAAAGTCCTTGAGGGAAGGCGGGCAGGTGGGCTCGTTGCAATCCTCGGCCGGGCCGTTATAGTCCGCCCACTCAAATCCGGCCAGATCGGGAGTCTCCTAACATGCTGATTTCGCCCGCCTACGCCCAGAGCGGCGCCGGCGCCGGCTTCGACATCATGGCGCTCGCGCCGCTGGTGTTGATCTTCGTCGTCTTCTATTTCCTCCTGATCCGGCCTCAGCAGAAGAAGATGAAGCAGCATCGAGAGATGCTGTCGGCGGTGCGTCGCGGCGACCGCGTCGTCGTCGGCGGCATCGTCGGCACCGTCGCCAAGGTCGCCTCCGACACCGAGCTTTCGGTCGAGATCGCCGACGGCGTGCGCGTGCGCGTGCTTCGCGGCGCGGTCACCGAGGTCCTGTCCAAGACCGAGCCGGTGAAGGCCGAGAGCGCCGACAAGTCCGCCGAGGACAAGCCGGCCTCCGGCAACTGATCGTCTTCGATGATCCAGATCCAGCGCTGGAAGCTCATCCTCGTCGCGCTCATCTGCGCGTGGGGCGTGATCTACGCCATCCCGTCGTTCCTGCCGCGTGCTTCGGTCGACAGCCTGCCGCACTGGCTGCATGCCGAGCGGATCACGCTCGGCCTCGACCTCCAGGGCGGTTCGCACCTCCTGCTCGAGGTCGACACCAAGGCGGTCAAGAACGACCGGCTCGCCAACCTGGTCGACGACGTTCGCGTCGCCTTCCGTAACGCGCGCCTGACCTATACCGACCTCGGCGCCGACGCCGAGGGCGTCAACGTCAAGCTCCGCGATCCGGCCGACCGCGAGAAGGCACAGACGGCGCTCCGCAATCTCGATGCGAATGCGACGGTCACGGTCTCGCCCGAGGGCGCGGTCCGCATGACCTACTCGGAGAAGGCCTGGGAGGACCGCTACACGGCGGCGATCCAGCAGTCGCTCGAGATCGTCCGCCGCCGCATCGACGAGACCGGGACCAAGGAGACGACGATCGTCCGCCACGGCAAGGACCGCATCCTGGTCCAGCTGCCCGGCGTCGACGATCCGGAGCGGATCAAGCGCCTGCTCGGCACCACGGCGAAGATGACCTTCCACCTGGTCGACACGCGGGCGAGCCAGGCCGACATCGAGTCCAACCGTGCCCCGGCCGGCTCGATGATCGTCGAATACGACAAGCCGGGTGCGGACGGCCGCCGCGACAAGCTCGCGGTCCAGCGCCGGATCGCCGTCTCCGGCGAGAGCCTCACCGACGCGCAGCCCAACTTCAACAACGGCGAGGCAGTGGTCAGCTTCCGCTTCGATGCGATCGGCGCCCGCAAGTTCGGCGAGATCACGACCGAGAACGTCAACAAGCCGTTCGCCATCCTGCTCGACAACAAGGTCATCTCGGCGCCGAACATCCGCGAACCGATCCTCGGCGGGTCCGGCATCATCACCGGAGGCTTCACCGTCCAGTCGGCGAACGAGCTGGCGCTGCTGCTCCGTGCCGGCGCGCTGCCGGCACCGCTCAAGGTGCTCGAGGAACGGACCGTAGGCCCCGACCTCGGGTCGGACTCGATCCAGGCCGGCAGCATCGCCGTCGTCATCGGCTATGCGCTGATCGCGCTGCTGATGATCGTCGGCTACGGCCTGTTCGGGATCATCGCCAACATCACGCTGATGCTGAACATCGCCTTCACCATCGCGATCATGGCCGGCATCGGTGCGACGCTGACCCTGCCCGGCCTCGCCGGCATGGTGCTTGGTCTTGCCATGTCGGTCGACGCCAACGTGCTGATCTATGAGCGCATGCGCGAGGAGGAGAGGCAGGGACGTTCGCCGTTCCCGGCGGTCGACGTCTCCTTCCAGCGTGCCTACATCACCATCATCGACTCCAACCTGACGACGCTGATCGCCGCGATATTCCTCTACGCCTTCGGCTCCGGGCCGGTGCGCGGATTCGCGGTCACGCTCGGCATCGGCATCGCGTGCTCGATGCTGACCTCGGTCACCGTCACCCGCATGCTGGTCGTCGGCTGGCTCAAATGGGCCAAGCCGAAGACGTTGCCGATCTGAGGGACCAGGGAAACGCCATGTTCAAGCCGATCCGCCTGCTGACCAAGGTCCCCAGCCTCGACTACTTCCGCTTCCACAAGCTCTGCTTTGCGCTTTCCGTCGTGCTCTGCGTCCTCTCGGTCATCTCGATCGCGACGAGGGGCCTGAACTACGGCGTCGACTTCGCCGGCGGTATTCTTATCGAAGTACGGACGCCGGATAAGCCCGACCTCGCCAGGATGCGCGCCGAGATCGGTGCACTGAACCTGGGCGACGTCGCGCTACAGGACTTCGGTGCCAGCAATGACGTGCTGATCCGCATCGAGCGCCAGACCGGGGGCGAGGATGCCGAGATGGCGGCCGTGCAGAAGGTGCGCGAGACCCTGGGCAAGTCGCTCGGCGGCAGCGTCGAGTACCGTCGCGTCGAGGTGGTGGGCCCGAAGGTCGGCGACGAGCTCGTCCGCGACGGCGTTCTTGCCGTCTCGCTCTCGCTCCTGGGCATCATGGTCTACATGGCGTTCCGGTTCGGCTGGCGCGCCGGCGCTGCCGGCGTCATCGCGATCCTGCATGACTGCTTGACCACGGTCGGCCTGTTCTCGATCACGGGCATGCAATTCGACCTCAACACGCTGGCGGCCGTCGTCACCATCGCCGGCATCTCGATCAACGACACCGTCGTCATCGACGATCGCATCCGCGAGAACTCGCGCAAGTTCAAGCGCATGGACTTCCGCGAGCTGATCAACCTCAGCGTCAACCAGACCATGGCGCGCACGGTCGTCACCAACGGCCTTGTGTTCCTCGCGACGTTCGCCCTGGTCGCCTTCGGCGGCCCGGTGCTGTTCGGCTTCTCGGTCGCGATGCTCTGGGGCGTGATCGCCGGCACCTACTCGACGGTCTACGTCGCCGCGCCGCTGGAGTGGTACCTGTCGAACCGTGGCAAGGCCCACGCCAAGGAGCAGGAGGAAGCGGAAGCGAAAGCTTCCTGACCGGCCGATGGAGATAACGCCGCTTATCCCGGAAGGGCGGCAGGTCATCGAGAGCTATGGCGATGGCCGCTTCCGGGTGTCCGGCGTGCCGCTCGAAGGTTCGCTCCTGGTCCTGCCGACCGCCACGTTCCCGTGGCCGGTCGTCGATCCCGCCGGAATCACGCTCGACTCCCTGAGCCCGCTGCTCGGCGCCGATGCGCCGGTCGAGATCCTGCTGGTCGGCACCGGCAAGCGCCTTGTGCCGCTGCATCCGATGCTGAAGGCGCAGCTTCGCGAACGCGGGATCGGCGCCGACCCGATGGACACCGGTGCGGCCTGCCGGACCTACAACGTGCTGATGGCGGAAGGTCGCCGTGTCGCCGCGGCCCTGATCGCGGTGTAGCCGATGGTGCATCTCTCAGCCCTGGTCGTCGCCCACAACGAGGCCCGGCAGCTCGCGGACTGTCTCGCGACCCTGCATTTCGCCGACGAGATCGTCGTCGTCCTCGACCGCACAACCGACAACAGCCCTGCGATCGCCGCGGAGTTCGGCGCCCGCCTCGTCGAAGGCGCATGGCACATAGAGGGCGACCGTCGCCACGCCGGCATCGACGCCTGCCGGGGCGCCTGGATCCTCGAGGTCGATGCCGACGAACGGGTGACGCCGGAGCTGGCCCTCGAAATCGGTCAGGCGATCCGGTCCGCGCAGCCGGGATACTTCCTGGTGCCCTTCGCCAACCACATCGGCAGCCGCCTCGTGCGGCACGGCTGGGGCGCCTACAACGGCGTCTCCATGAAGCCGTGTCTCTTTGCCAAGGGCTGCAAGACCTGGGGCGGGCAGCGCGTGCATCCGAAGATCGAGCTCAAGGGCATGCGTCGCGCGCTGACCCATCCGATGACGCATTACGTCTACAGGGACGTCGCCGACGCGATCAATCGGCTCAACCGCTATTCGAGCCTGCAGGCCGAGCAGATGCGCGCGGACGGCAACATCGGCACGCTGTGGCCGAACCTGAGGCGGATGCTGTCGCGCTTCTGGAAGTCCTATGTCGCGCGCCGAGGCTATCGCGAAGGTCTCTACGGCCTGCTGCTCGGCCTGTTCTCGGCGCTCTATCCGATCCTCAGCTTCCTCAAGGCCAGGCTGGCGGACGAGAAGGACACGCGCTCATGAAGATGTCCGGCATTCCCTTCCAGACCGTCGACTGGAGGGACGTCGAGAGCACCGAGCATCCCGGCATCACCGGCAAGGCGTTCTGGCGTACGCGCCACTTCGGCGACATTCGCGTGCGCATGGTCGAGTACACGCCGGGCTACGTTTCGGACCATTGGTGCGAGAAGGGTCACGTGCTGCTCGTCATGCAGGGGCGCCTCGACACCGAGCTCGCGGACGGCCGCAAGTTCACGCTGCTGCCCGGAACCAGCTACCAGGTCGCCGACGGCGCCGAGCCGCACCGCTCCTCGACTGAGATCGGCGCCGTCCTCTTCATCGTCGACTAGAAGGTCGACCGGGATGGGCCGCTACCTGTCGTACCAGGCGGACCTGAACGATCCGGCGCTGGTCGCGGCCTGTGACGACATGCCGCTGTGGTCGTCGATGGCCGGACTGCTGCTGCTCGAGCATCTGCCGATCTCGTCGGCGATCCATGCCCTCGACGTCGGCTGCGGCACCGGATTTCCGGCGATCGAGCTCGCCGAGCGGCTGGGCCCCTCGTCGCGCGTGCGTGGTCTCGATCCTTGGGCGGCGGCGCTCGGGCGGGCTCGCGTCAAGGCGCGGATGCGCGGCGTCGCGCACGTCGTCTTCGACGAGGGCGACGCCGGTAAGATGCCCTACGGCGACGGCATCTTCGACCTGATCGTCTCCAATCTCGGGCTCAACAATTTCAAGGATGCCGACGCGGCGGTCGCCGAGTGCCGGCGCGTGCTGAAGCCCGGCGGCCGGCTGGCGCTCTCGACCAATCTCGTCGGCCACATGGCCGAGTTCTACGATGCCCTGCGGCGCATCCTTGCCGAGACCGGAGCCGAGCGCGAGCCGGGGCTTCTTCAGCGGCACATCGCGGCGCGGGCCACCGTCGCGGGCGTCGGCGATCTCCTGAGGCGTAGCGGTTTGAAGGTGGTCCGTGTCGAGCAGCGGGGTCACACGATGACCTACGCCGACGGTGCCGCCTTGCTGAACCACTGGTTCATCAGGTTGGGATTTCTCGGCGGCTGGCGCTCGACGGTCGCGCCGTCGCGCGAGGGCGAAGTCTTCGCCCGCCTGGAGGCCGCGCTGCCGAAGCCGCTCCACCTCACCGTGCCGTTCGCCTATATCGAGGCGACCTGAAAACGACGAGGGGGCCCGAAGGCCCCCTCGCGAACGACGGTGACGAAAGCGCTCAGATGTTCTGGGCGCTGACCATCGCGTAGAGCATCGGAACCGAGAGGACGGTGTTGGCGCGCGAGGTCAGCATGGCCATCCGCGCCGCCGCCTTCTTCTCGTCCGGCGTCGCCTCGACCATACCCAGCGCCTTCTGCTGGTTCGGCCAGATGATGAACCAGACGTTGAAGGCCATGATCAGGCCGAGCCACATGCCGATGCCGATGTTGCGGTGTTGCGGCACGCCCTCGGCGCCGCCGAGCATCAGCGCCTGACCGATGTACCCGTTCATCCATGCGAGCAGGAGGCCGGTGACGACCGTGGCCAGCGCCGCGTAGCGGAACCAGAAGAGAGCGGTCGGCGCGATGACCTTGCCGATCGCGGGCTTCTGCTCGTCGGGGATCTTCGGCATCGAGGGTATCTGGACGAAGTTGAAGTACCAGAGCAGGCCGATCCACATCACGCCGCAGAGCACGTGCAGCCAGCGCATGAAGAACGTCCAGTACCCGTGGTCGAAGGCGGCCGGCCGGACCAGCAGCCAGAAGATGATCGCGGCCAGCACGAAGCCGGCGATGACGGCTCTTTCGAGTTTCTCGAGGATCGACGCCATGACTTCCCTCCCGGGTTTATTAGGGGATCATCCAGGTTTAGAGCTCACTTACTACAGTACCCCAAGACCTATACTCATGCCAGCGCGAGGCGTGCCGCTGCCTCGCCCGAGCGCACCGCGCTCTCGATCGTTGCCGGCAATCCCGTGCGAATCCAGTCTCCGGCGAGCAGGAGATTCGCGAAACGCGTGCGCGTCGTCGGACGCCTGCGCTCCATCGCCGGCGTCGCAGCGATCGTCGCGCGCCGCTCCTTGACGACGCGACACGGCGGCTGCTTCCCATCGAGCCGAAAGGCGCTGGCAACCTCGCGCCAGAGCAACTGCGCGAGCGATTCCGGGCCCTCGGCGAGCAGTCGATCGGCGGCGCTGACGGTCACCGAGATCACGTCGCCGCGCCACAGCAGCCATTGCGCGAGACCGCCGACGCAGCCGACCAGGCGCGGTGCCGGGACCATCTCCTGCACGCGGAAATGGGCGTTGAGGATCGCCCGATGCTCGGCGGGAACGACCAGATCGGGAATGAGCGAAGCAGCCGCGGGCGGCGGAATCGCGAGAATCACCCGGTCGCCGGCATCGAGAGAGACCTGATCGCCACCCAAGACGAGCGACCGGACCGTCGTCCCGTCGGTGGCCAGCGCGGTCAGTCGACGGCCCAGGACGAGACGCTCTCCGAGACGAGCGGCAGCCGGATCGATCAGAGCGTCGCCGACGCCGCGCGACGCGATCCACGGTCTGCAGGCCCGCTCGGTGAGCAGCCGGCCGAACACCGCAGCCAGCAGCGGCCACGAGGCTGCCTCGGGCTCGGTGTTCAGTGCCGCCAGCGCGACCGGGTGAAGCGCCGATGCGAGTCCGCCGAAGGGTGGGCGGACCGTCCATTGCCGGTCGCTGGCGAGATCGACGAAGGGATATGCGGCCGGCGCGATCTCGATCATGCGATCGCGTGCACCGATCCGGTCGAGATAGGCGATCGCGCGCGTGTTCGCACCGAGAAGGAGGTGGGTCCCGGTGTCGATCCGCCGGCCGATCTCGGGATCATCGTAGCTGCGGCAACGGCCGCCCGGCATCGGTGCCGCCTCGTGGACGCGCACGTCGGCGCCGGCATCGAGAAGCGCGGTCGCCGCGCTCAGGCCGGCAATGCCGGCGCCGACGACATGGATCACCATCCGAACCGACAGGCGAGCACGATGACCAATGCCTCGAAGGTACCGAGACGCGGGCGCTCGTCGGAAGGCATCCGGTCGAGGAGGCGACGATAGAGCCGAAGCATCGCGAGACCCGGCCACAACCGACGCCGATCCGACCGCCGGGCACTCTCCTCGGCGCGCTCGTAGAATACGATCGCCTGCTCCGCGAGCCATGCCCGGGCATCCGATGTCGCCAGCGCCTCGCGGGGCAGATAGCAGCGGCCGCGCGCGGCGTCCTCGTCGATGTCGCGCAGTATGTTGGTCAGTTGCAGCGCGGTGCCGCCAGCGAAGGCGAAGGCGGATGCCGCCTCGTCCTCGCAGCCGAAGATCGCGACCGCCATGCGGGCCGGTGCGCCGGCGACCTGACGGCAGTACCGCTCGAGCATCTCCATCTCAGGTGCGTGCAAGGGGGCGGAGACGTCGCGCTCGCATCCATCGAGCACCATCTCGAACCAGGCGCGCTCGAGTCCGTGGCGGCGAGCGGCGCGGGCGAGCTCGGTGTCGTCTCCGGCGAAGACATGGTCGAGATCGCGCCGGGCCGAGGCGAGCCCTGCCAGCCTCGTGTCTGCCGGGAAATCGGCATCTGCGATGTCGTCGACGGTCCGACACCACGCGTAGACCGCGAAGATCGCGCGCCGCTGCGCCGTCGGCATCAGGCGCATAGCCCAATAGAAGCTGCTGCGCCTTGCCTCGTTCATCGGCGCAGGAGCCAGCGAATGCCACCGGTGAGGCACGTCATCGCGTAGCCTGGCTTCGACAGGCGTACCCGCACGGCCAGTGGATCACCGCGCCTCAGCTTCCGTGCCAGTCGCTCGGCAACGGCGACCGTGATCGCCGCTTGGAGCGCGAGGCGACGATCGACGACCTGACCGGAGAGAGGACGGGCCTGAAGGACAAGCTCGTCGACGCGGTCGAGCGCGCGATCCAGCACCCGGCGCAGCGCCGGTCGTGTCCGGACCTCGCCAAGGTCGGCGACCTGCGCTCCTTCGGCCTCCATCCAGGCCGACGGCAGGTAGACCCGGTCCAGCGCACGGAAATCCTCGCCGCAGTCCTGCAGGTGGTTCAGCACCTGAAGGGCCGAGCAGAGTGCGTCCGAAGCAGGTTGCGCGGTTCGACCTTCGCCATGGAGGTCGAGCAGGAAGCGTCCGACCGGCACCGCCGAGAAACGGCAGTAGAGCAGGAGCTCGCTCCAGTCCCGGTAGCGCTTCTTGACCGCGTCCTGGCGGAATGCCTGGAGGAGCTGGGCGAGGTGCGGATCCGTGTTGGTCGCGGCGAGCGCGTCCAGCCGCGTGATCTTCTCTTCCGCGGGCAGGGCCGGATCGTCGGCGACGTCGTCGGCGGCGCGGGCAGCGCGGTAGAACGCCATGACCGCGGCGCGGTGTCCCGGTGCCAGGAAGCGCGCGGCGACCGGGAAGTTCTCGGTCGCTTCCGACTTCCCCTGGGACGTCGCCGGCTCCATGGGCCTATCGTCGCTCGCGGAAGCCGAGATACCAGAGATAACTTGCGAGCTGGATCGCGAGCGCGCCGGCGAAAGCGGCGCGGTAGCCGTCGGGGTGATAGCCGCCGTTCGGTCCCGGCGGCCAGAAGTCGATGATCCAGCCGACCGCATACTGGCAGGCGAAGGCGAGCACGAAGGCGACGAGGTTGGTCGCGGTCGAGGCCCGTCCGGCGAGAGCCACGCCGAAATGCTCGGGGTACTTGGCGAGCGCCATGGTCGCGACCTGTCCGGTGAGGCCGTAGGCGATCGCGATCGGCAGCAGGAAGTCGGTCGCCCAGCCGGCGACCATCAGGGTCTGCACGATCAGGAACGGCACGATTCCGTAGGCGAGCACGGTCAGGGTGTCGATGCCATGGCGGCGGAGCCAGCTGATGAGAGAGCCGGCGCTGGCGACACCGACGGCGAAGCCGAGCGAGCAGGCCATCAGGTAGTTTGCTGCTTCGCCGCGCGTGAGGCCGCCGACATCGACGAGCCAGGGGCCGAGCCACAACGACTGGACCGCGAGCGCCGTCGCGTTGGAGGTGGCGACGATCGGCGTCACCTTCCAGAAGACGCGGTCGCGCACGACGCGGCCAAGGCCGCTCAGCTGCTCGGGGAAGGTCTCGATATTGCCGCCACCACCGCGCTCCGGGACCACCAGGTAGATGAGGGCCGCGGTCGCAAAGGTGAGCGCGCCGAACAGCACGAAGGCCGGGCGCCAGCCGATTTCCTGCACCAGGAGGCTCGACGGCGTCGCCGCGAGCACCGCGCCCAACCCACCGACCGCCATGTAGCAGCCATTGCCCATGGCCACCTTGTCCCGCGGGAACCACAGCGCCACGGTCTTGAAGCCGGTCATAAGCCCGCCGGCCAGGCCCGCCCCGATCAGCGCTCGCGACAGCGTCAGGGTCAGCTCGTTCTGAGAGGCGGCGAAGCCGAGGCAGCCGAGCGCCGAGAAAAGGAAGAGTCCCGACTGGGTGCGTCGGGGCCCGAACCGGTCGAGGAGGAGCCCCACCGGAAGCTGCATCGCCGCGTAGGTGAAGAAGTAGGCCGAGGTGAGAAGTCCGAGCCCCGATGCGGTGAGCCCGAGATCGCGAACGAGATCGGGGGCGACGACGGCATTCACCGAGCGCAGAAGCCAGACCATGACGTAACCCGCCGCGAACGGCGTCATGACGTGAAGCACGATCCGCGACAGCGGAGACTCAGGCGTGGTGGCCATTCAGCCGAGCTCGATCCGGTCTTCGAGCGCCTCGCCGCGGCGGAAGCGGTCGATGTTGGCGAAGATGTCGTTCATCTTCAGCTTCATCGACTCGATCGTGCCGGGCGCGTGGTGCGGGGTCAGCACGACGTTGCGGAACTCGGCGAACGGCGTGATGCCGGGCGGCGGCTCGACCTCGTAGGTATCCATGCCGGCGCCGCCGAGATGGCCGCTCTTCAGCGCCTCGATCAGGGCGGACTCGGAGACGACGGGACCGCGGGCGTTGTTGATGAGATAGGCGCCCCGCTTCATCTTCTTCAGCGTCTCGGCGTTGATCAGGTGCTTGGTGTCCTTGGTCAGCGGCACGTGCAGCGTGACCACGTCGCTTCGGGTCAGCAACTCGTCGAGGCCGACGCGCGTCACCTTGAGCTCGCGTTCCAGCTCCTTCGGCATGTCGACGATGTCGTGATAGAGCGTCGTCGTCCGGAACACGGTCAGCATCCGGGCGAGTTCCTTGCCGATGCGGCCGAGACCGACAATGCCGACGGTGGCACCGGTGAGCTGGTGCGACTCCGCGCGGAGCGTGTTGGTGTGCCACTTGCCGCGCCGCATCTCGGCATCCATGAAGGCGAGCCGCTTGCCGACCGCGAGCATCAGCATGATCGTGTGCTCGGCGACGCCGATCGAGGTGCCGCCGGGCGCGATCGCCAGCGCGATCTGGCGCTCGCGCAGCGCCGCCGTGTCGACCGTGTCGTGATAGCCGACGCCCTGGTGATGGACGAAGCGGAGCCGGCGCGCGGCATCGATGAACCGGCGTTCGAGCGCGAAGCTGCCGACGATCACGGCGTCGCAGTCGACGATCTTCCTGAGGCGCTCTTCCTCCGAGCCGGTCTCGAGCGTGACGACCTCGATGCCCGGTTGCGCTGAGCCCTTCACCAGGTCGTAGAGATCCTGGCCGCCATGGTTGAAGTAGAGGACCTTGATCGGCGGGGCGTCAGTCGACATAGCGGACCCCGCCACGCGCCTTGGCGCCGTCCTCGCTCCAGAACGACATCGTCTTGCCGGCCGGAGAGAGCACCTTCGCCTCGGTGTCGGCTTCCTTCTTCTTGACCACCTCGAGCTGGGCCGCGATCGCCTCGGCCTGGGCCAGAGGCACCACCACCACGCCGTCGCGGTCGCCGACGACGATGTCGCCGGGACCGACCGGCACGCCGCCGCAGGCGATCGTATGGTTGATCGTGCCGGGGCCGTTCTTGAAGGCCGAGTTCGGGTTGTGGCCGATGGCGAAGACGGGCATGCCGACCTTGAGCAGGCCGGTCACGTCGCGAACGAGGCCGTCGGTCACCAGCGCGACAACGCCGCGTGCCTTCGCCGCCGCCGCCCACAGGTCACCGATGGTGCCGGCAGCCTCCTGGCCGAGTGTCCCGCAGACGATCACGTCGCCGGGCTGCACGAAGTCGAGGGCTGCCATGACTGCGAGGTTGTCCATCGGCGAGCAGAACGCGGTCACCGCAGTTCCGCAGAAGCTCATCTCGGGCGCGATCGGCTTCACCCGGTAGTGCATGGAGCCCGACCCGTTCAGCGCGTCGGTGACGAAGCCCGTCGGCAATCCTTGGAACCTGGCGACGAGGGCGGAGGAGGGGCGCTCGATGCGCCGCCGCACGGTGAGTGCGACCGGATCGCCGATCATGGAAGCTCCTTAATGCGGGGACTTAAGGGAAGGGGTTGCGGGAAGGGCCGGCATTATGCCCCAGAGCGCCGGAGGCGCGCGAGACGCGTCGCCGCCTCGGGATTCACCGCGTATTTGGGCATCTCGCCCCTGAGGACGGCCGCCGCCTGCTCGACCGTGTCCTGGGCCTGGGAGGAGACCGACTCCGGCACCATGCCGCCCTGGTGCGGCGTCGCCAGCACCTTGGGATGGCGGCCGAGCACGAGCGGCGGCGTGTCGTCGGGCGGGGAGCGGCCGACATCGAGGGCGGCACCGGCGATCCAGTTCTCTTCGAGCGCGCGCTTGAGATCGTCCTCGTCGACGAGCCCGCCGCGCGAGTGGTTCAGGAAGAACGCAGTCGGCTTCATCTTCCGGAAGACCTCGGCGTTCATCAGCCTCTCGGTCTTCGGCGAATGGATCACGAGGCAGAGAAGGAAATCCGACTCCGCTGCGAGCCGGTCGAGCTCCACCTTCTCGAACGGCGCGGGGATGTTCGCGAGCGGATCGGAGACCAGGACCCGCATGCCCATGAAGGCGAGCACCTCGGCCATGCGCTTCCCCAGATTCCCGAATCCGGCGATGCCGGCGGTGCGGCCCGCGAGCTGGATGCCCTGGCGCTGCGGCGGCACGCGGCCCGCGCGGTATTCCATTACATCGCGACTCATGCCGCGGCCGAGGTCGATCATCTGGCCGAGAATCAGCTCGGTCACTGCCGGGATGAAACCAGGTCCGGCGCGCGTGACCAGGACGCCTTCGGCCGAGGCCGCGGCGATGTCGATGTTGCGGATGTCCATCGCCGCCCGATGGATCGCGACCAGCTTCGGCAATGCCTTGAAAAGCCGGGCCTCGCCCGGAACCATGCGATCGAGCACGATGACATCGGCGTCGGCGGCGAGTCGGATCAGCTCGTCCACCGTCAGCGGCGCGTCGCCGTCATGAACCACGAGATTACCCAGCGCGTTGAGTCCGGCGACCGCGGCATCGCCGTACTTATCCCTGCGGTCTGTGCGCGTATGCGTGAGGACGATGCGAGGCATGAGCTGGTTCTACCGATGTTCTTGTGCGGGCCGGGCCATGGTGCCATACAGGCGCCACGCTTTCGCAACCGGAACGTCGATGCGCGCAACCCTTCTCCGACTCGCCGTCGCAGCCACGATGCTGTCGCCGTTCGCCGCGCTGGCGAACGACGTGGATTTTCCGACATGGCTGAAGCAATTCCGCGCCGAAGCGGTCGAGCGCGGGATCAAGCCCGAGACGCTCGACCGCTCGCTCGCCGGCGTTGCCCCGATTCCCCGCGTGATCGAGCTCGACCGCCGCCAGCCGGAGACGACGCTTACCTTCGAGCAGTACATCGAGCGGGTGATCAACGACCGCCGCGTCGATACCGGCCGCCAGATGCTGGTGACTCACAAGGACCTGCTCGAGCAGGTGTCGTCGAAGTTCCGCGTGCAGCCGCGCTTCATCGTCGCGCTCTGGGGAATCGAGACCGACTTCGGCCGCATCACCGGCGACTTCCCGATCATCTCGGCCCTGGCGACGCTCGCCTATGACGGCCGCCGCGCCAATTTCTTCCGCGGCGAGCTTCTGAACGCGCTCCGCATGGTCGACCGCGGCCTCGCCGAGCCGCAGCGCATGCGCGGATCCTGGGCCGGCGCGATGGGCCAGAGCCAGTTCATGCCGTCGAGCTTCCTGGCCTATGCCGTCGACCACGACGGCGACGGCAAGCCGGATCTCTGGGGCTCGCAGCCCGACGTCTTCGCCTCGATCGCCAACTACCTCTCCAAGAGCGGCTGGCAGGGCGACCAGACCTGGGGGCGCCAGGTCCAGGTGCCGGCCTCGCTCGACCGCAGCCAGCTCGACCTCAAGGTCGAAAAGCCTCTCACCGAATGGGCGAGCCTTGGCGTGCGGAGCGCCGACGGGCGGGAACTACCGGTCCGCGACCTGATCGCCTCCGTCATCCAGCCGGGCGGCGCGCAAGGCGCCAGCTACCTCGTCTACCAGAACTACAAGACGATCATGCGCTGGAACCGCTCCCTCTACTTCGCGACTGCCGTCGGACAACTTGCGGACCGCATTTCCGGGAGTTAGATTACCAAATATTGGTGAACTAACTGAGCAGCCCCCAAGATGATGCGGACTAAGCGGTCCTTTTCTCTGCTGGGGACGGTCGCCACGGCGTTGGTTCTCTCGGGCTGCTCCAGCATCCAGCTGGGCTCGCACGTCGCCAAGGCGGTCGGCGAGAAGACCGGGGTGACGTCCTCTCCGAAGGGTTATTACAAGGTCGGAGAACCCTATCAGATCAATGGGGTCTGGTATTATCCTAAAGTCGATTATGACTACGACGAGACCGGGATCGCCTCCTGGTACGGGGAGGCCTTTCACGCCAAGCTGACCGCCAACGGCGAGATCTACGACATGAACGAGCTGACGGCGGCTCATCGGACGCTACCGTTGCCGAGCCTCGTACGTGTCACGAATCTCGACAACGGCCGCTCGATGGTCGTGCGCATCAACGACCGTGGCCCCTACGCCGCCGGGCGCATCATCGATCTTTCGCGCCGCTCGGCACAATTGCTCGGCATGGAGAAGACGGGGACCGCCAAGGTCCGCGTCCAGATCCTGTCCACCGAGAGCCGGGCGATCGCCGACGCGATGTCCCGCGGCCAGCCGGAGCCGGCGATGGTCGTGGCCTCGGCCGACAACATCGCGACAGACGCGGTGCAGGTCCGCCCGGACGCGCCCAACGCCTCGCCGCGCGCCTCGGTTTCGGTCCAGCCGCTGCCGCTTCCGAACGTGGTTGCCGTTCCGCCGCCTCCGCCCCCAGCCGCGCCCGCCGGCGGCGTCACGGCCGAGGTCGCCAAGGCCCAGGCCGAACGCCAGGTCGCGGCCCTCCAGCCGGTGCAGCCCGTGGTGACCACCGTGCCGGTGGTGCCGACGGATATCTACATCCAGGCCGGCGCCTTCTCGAACGTCAACAATGCCGTGAGGGTCTCGGCGGCCCTCGCTTCGGTGGGCCGGGCAACCGTTGCGCCGAAGACGATCCGCAACCAAGTTCTCTATCGCGTGCACTTCGGACCGTTCTCGAGTGTTGAAGAGGCCGACCGGACGCTCGCCAGCATCATTCAATCCGGATACCCGGACGCCCGGATCGTCGCCGACCAGTGAAGAGAGGTCACGCCATGCTCCGCAGCCTTCTCCTTGCCGCCGCCTTCGTCCTCGGGACGGCTCCGGCCTTCGCCCAGACGATCGAGACCCAGGCGAAGCAGGCCTACATCGTCGACCTGAAGACGGGCACGGTCCTGCTCGACAAGAATTCAGACGAGCTCATGCCGCCGTCGTCGATGAGCAAGATGATGACCGCGCACATGCTCTTCGAGAAGCTGCAGAAGGGCGAGGTCAAGCTCACCGACGAGTTCCCGGTCTCGGAGAAGGCGTGGCGGATCCAGGGCTCGAAGATGTTCGTGCCGCTGGGGGGACGCGTGAAGGTCGAGGACCTGATCCGCGGCATCGTGATCCAGTCTGGCAACGACGCCTGCATCGTGGTCGCCGAGGCGCTCGCCGGATCGGAGGAGGCGTTCGCCGAGCAGATGACCAAGAAGGCCCGCGAGCTCGGCCTCACCAAGTCGGTGTTCAAGAACGCCAGCGGCTGGCCGCATCCCGAGCACCTGATGACCGCGCGCGAGCTGGCGCTGCTCGCCAAGCATACGATCGAGGCGTATCCGGAATACTACAAGTACTATGCGGAGCTGAACTACACCTACAACGGCATCAAGCAGGGCAACCGCAACCCGCTGCTCTACAAGCCGCTCGGCGCCGATGGCCTCAAGACCGGTCACACGGAAATAGCGGGCTACGGTCTCACCGCTTCGGTCAAGCGTGGCGAGCGCCGCATCATCATGGTGCTCAATGGCTTGCCGAGCATGAAGGCGCGCGCGCAGGAATCCGAAAACCTGATCGACTGGTCCTTCCGCGAATTCGAGAACTACGCGTTGTTCAAGCAGGGTGAGACCGTCCAGTCCGCGGGCGTCTGGCTCGGCGACGCGAAGACCGTCTCGCTCCAGGCCGGTGAGAATCTCGAGGTGACGCTGCCGAGAAAGGCACGCCAGGGCATGAAGGTGACGGCCGTGTTCCAGGAGCCGATCCCGGCGCCGATCCAGAAGGGGCAGACCGTCGGCAAGCTGACCATCGCGGCGCCCGGCGTGCAGACGCGCGAGCTGCCACTGATCGCCGGCGAAGCGGTGAGCCAGCTTGGTCCCGCCGGCCGCATCGGCGCCGCGGTCTCCTACCTGATCTTCGGCCAGCAGAAGTGATCGCACCCGCTCGCTTCGTCACCTTCGAAGGCGGCGAAGGGGCGGGGAAGACCACCCAGATCAAGAAGCTCGGCGAGAGGCTGGCGAAAGCCGGCCTCTCCGTCGTCCAGACCCGCGAGCCCGGCGGCTCGCCCGGCGCCGAGGCGATCCGCAATCTGCTGGTCGCTGGCGAGGTCGGACGCTGGGATCCGACGACCGAGGCCTTCCTGATGATCGCCGCGCGCCGCGATCACTGGCTGAAGACGATCAAGCCGGCGCTCGATCAAGGCAGATGGGTGATCTCCGACCGCTTCCATGACTCGACGCGCGCCTACCAGGGCTACGGCCGCGGCGTGGCCGACGCCGACATCGAGGCGCTGCGCCGCCTCGCGATCGGCGAGGTGAAGCCGGACCTGACGCTGATCTTCGACCTGCCGGTGGTGGACGGCCTCGGGCGGGCGCAAGCTCGGCTCAAGGCGAAGGCGTCGGGCGAGGACCGGTTCGAGCGGATGGATACGGGCTTTCACGAGCGCATGCGCCAGGGATTCCTCGCCATCGCCAAGGCGGAACCGGAACGCTGCGTGGTGATCGACGCGCGTGGCGACGTCGACGCCGTGCACGACGCGGTCGCGAGGGCCGTCGCCGATCGTCTCGGCGTGACGCTGTGACCGGAAAGAAATCATCTTCAGCGGAAGAAAAGGAGAGGCCGCACCCGAAGCTCGGCCCCGCGTTGCTCGGCCACGAAGCGGCGGAAGCGCAGATGGTCGAGGCGGTGCGATCGGGACGGCTCGCGCATGCCTGGCTGATCGAGGGGCCGCGCGGCATCGGCAAGGCGACGCTCGCCTTCCGCTTCGCGCGCTTCCTGCTCTCGGGCGCGACCGGCGAGGGCGGGGGGCTGTTCGGCGACGCGCCGTCGAACCTCGACGTCGATCCGGCGCACCGCGCCGCGCGCCTGATCGCGGCGGGCAGCCATCCCGATCTTCTCGCGCTCGAGCGCAGCTACGACGAGAAGGCCAAGCGCCTGCGCAAGGTCATCACCGCCGAGGAGGCGCGCGGCGTCGCCGAGTTCATGCACCTGACGCCGGCCGAGGGCGGCTTCCGCGTCGCGATCGTGGACGCGGTCGACGACCTCAATCCGCAGTCGATGAACTCGCTCCTCAAGATCCTGGAGGAGCCCCCGGGCCGGGCCGTGCTGCTGCTCGTCTACCACGGCGCCGGACGCATCCTGCCAACCATCCGCTCGCGCTGCCGGCGGCTGGTGCTGAAACCGCTGGAGCCCGATATTCTCGACCGGCTGCTTGCCAGCCACGCGCCGGACCTTCCGACGGAGGAGCGGGGACCGCTCGCGCGCCTTGCCCGCGGCAGCCTCGGGCGTGCGCTCGACCTCATCGACGCCGGCGGTCTCGGCCTCTATCGCCAGATCTTCCAGCTCGCGAGCGCGACGGCCCCCGACGTTCAGCAGATGCAGGGCTTCGCCGACAAGCTGGCACGCAAGGGCGCGGACGCTTCGTATCTCGCCGCCGTCGACATGCATATCGACCTGCTGGCGAGGATCGCCCGGGCGTCCGCCGATCCCGGCCCGCCGGCCGAGGTCGTGCCGGGGGAGGGAGCGGCGCTGCAACGGCTCGCCGGCCGGCGCAGCCTTGATCGATGGCGCGAGCTATGGGAGAACAGCCGCCGTCTGGTCCAGCGTTCCGAGGCCGTCAACATCGACCGAAAGCAGGTCCTGCTGACCCTCTTTCTGGCCCTGGACGACGATCGCCTCCTCAGCCCGTCCTAGGAGTTCCGGCCGATGGCCGCGGCCAAGCGTTACTACCTGACGACGCCGATCTACTACGTGAACGACGCGCCCCATATCGGGCACGCGTACACCTCGCTCGCCTGCGACGCGCTCGCGCGCTTCAAGCGGCTGGACGGCTACGAGGTCAAGTTCCTGACCGGCACCGACGAGCACGGCCAGAAGGTGGCGAAGGCGGCCGAGGCCGCGGGCGTCACCCCGCAGGCGTTCACCGACCAGGTGAGCCAGCACTTCCGCGATCTCTCGCCGTTGATGAATTATTCCAACGACGACTTCATCCGGACGACCGAGCCGCGCCACATCAAGGCCTGCCAGGAGCTGTGGCGCCGGATGGAGGCGAACGGCCACATCTATCTCGGCAAGTTCGCCGGCTGGTACGCGGTCCGGGACGAGGCCTTCTATGACGAGAGCGAGCTCGTCGAGGGCAAGGCGCCGACCGGTGCCGAGGTCGAGTGGCTCGAGGAGGAAAACTACTTCTTCGACCTTTCGAAGTGGCAGCAGCCGCTGCTCGACTTCTACGAGGCGAACCCGCACTTCCTGGCGCCGCGCACGCGCAAGAACGAGATCGTCAGCTTCGTCTCCTCGGGGCTGCGCGATCTCTCGATCTCGCGCACCAGCTTCAAATGGGGCGTGCCGGTTCCAGGTGCACCGAAGCACATCATGTACGTCTGGATCGACGCGCTGACGAACTACATGAGCGCGGCCGGATTCCCCGACGAAGGCGGCGAGTACGCGAAGTTCTGGCCGGCGGACCTGCACATGGTCGGCAAGGACATCATCCGCTTCCACACGGTCTACTGGCCGGCCTTCCTGATGGCCGCCGGCCTGAAGCCGCCGAAGCGCGTGTTCGCGCATGGCTGGTGGACGGCCGAGGGTCAGAAGATGTCGAAGTCCCTCGGCAACTTCATCACGCCCCAGGGGCTGGTGGAGCGCTACGGACTCGATCCCACGCGCTACTTCCTGCTGCGCGAGCTGCCGTTCGGTCAGGACGGCAACTTCAGCCACGCGGCGATGGTCCGGCGCATCAACACCGACCTCGCCAACGACTTCGGCAACCTCGCGCAGCGCGTGCTGTCGCAGATCGCCAAGAACTGCGAGGCGAAGGTGCCGGTCGCCGGCGACCTGACCGATGCGGACAAGGGCCTGCTCGCCCTCGCGCACGGCCTGCTTCCGCGCGTCCGCGGCGAATACGACGAGCAGCAGTTCCACAAGGCCCTCGAGGCGCAGTGGGAAGTGGTTTCGGCCGCCAACCGCTACGTCGACGAGCAGGCGCCGTGGGCGCTGAAGAAGACCGATCCCACGCGCATGGCGACCGTGCTCTATGTGCTGGCCGAGACGATCCGCCACCTGGCGATCCTGGCCCAGCCGGTGATGCCTCAGTCGGCCGCGCGGATGCTCGACCTGCTGGCCGTGCCGGAGGACCAGCGGAGCTTCACGGCGCTGGGCCAGGCCCACGCGCTTAAGCCGGGCACGGCGCTGCCGGCGCCGCAGGGCGTCTTCCCGCGCTATGTCGAGGAGGGGCAGGAGCCCCAGGCCCCGGCGCCCAAAGGCAAGGCAGGGGCAAAGGCGAAGGCGGGCGGCTGATGCTGGTCGACAGCCACTGCCACCTGGACTTCCCCGAGCTGTCGGCGGAGCTGGACGAGGTCGTCGGCCGTGCGCGGCGGGCCGGCATCGGCCTCATGATCACGATCGGCACCAAGCTAACCGAGTTCGACCGGGTCCGCGCGATCGCCGAGCGCTACGACGACATCTACTGCTCGGTCGGGATCCACCCGCACGAGGCCGGCACCGAGCCCGACGCCGATGCCGAAAAGCTGGCCAGGCTCGCCGAGCATCCGAAGGTGGTCGCGGTCGGCGAGACGGGGCTCGACTACTACTACGACCACAGCCCCAGGGACGCCCAGGCCCGGAGCTTCCGTGCGCATCTGGGGGCGGCGCGCCTGACCGGGCTTCCGGTCATCGTGCACACCCGCGACGCTGATCTCGATACCGGAACGATCCTCGCCGAGGAGATGGCGAAAGGGTCCTATACGGGCCTCATCCACTGCTTCACCTCGAGCCAGGAACTGGCTGAAAAAGCTGTCGATCTGGGCCTCTCGATTTCTCTTTCCGGGATCGTGACGTTCAAGTCGGCGGCGACGCTGCAGCAGACCGCCGCCTGGGTCCCGGCCGACCGGCTGCTGGTCGAGACCGACGCGCCGTACCTGGCGCCGATCCCGATGCGGGGCAAGCGCAACGAACCGGCTTTCGTGGTCCACACGGCGGCCAAGGTGGCCGCACTCCGGGGCGTCGATCCGTCGGATCTCGCCTCGACCACCACCGCCAACGTCCGGCGGCTGTTCCGGAAGATCCCGGACAGCGCCTTCGCCCCCTCGTGAAATCCAAGGCGTGAAGGTCACCATCCTCGGCTGCGGCAGCTCGATGGGCGTGCCGCTGGTCGGCGACCATTGGGGCGACTGCGACCCGAACGAACCCAGGAACCGGCGGCTCCGCGCGTCGATCCTGGTAGAGCAGGGACCGACCCGGCTCCTGATCGACACCGGCCCCGACCTCCGTCAGCAGCTCCTGACCGCCGGCGTCACCTCGGTCACCGCGATCCTCTACACCCACGCCCATGCCGACCACCTGCACGGGATCGACGACGTCCGCGGGCTCAATCTCGGCATGGGCGCGACCATCGACGCCTATGCCGACCCGGCGACGCTCAAGATCATCCGCGAACGCTTTGGCTATGTGTTTCAGGTGCTTAAGGGCGACTACTTCTACAAGCCGACACTGGTGCCGAAGACCATCGACGGGCCGTTCGAGATCGGCGGGATGCGGGTCCAGCCCTTCGAGCAGGACCATGGCTTCTCGAAGACGCTCGGATTCCGCATCGGCCGGATCGCGTACTCCACCGACGTCGTGAACCTCGACGAGACGGCGTTCGGGATCCTCGACGGGGTGGATGTCTGGATCGTCGATGCGTTCCGCATCGAGCCGCACATAACCCACACCCATCTCGCCAAGACGCTCGAATGGATCGAGCGGGTAAAGCCGAAGCGCGCGGTGCTGACCCACATGTCGCAGTGGCTGGACTACGGCCGGCTCAAGGCGACGCTGCCGGCCCATGTCGAGCCGGCCTATGACGGGATGGTCCTGGAAGCCTGACGATGATGACCGGCATCTGGCGGCGCGACGACGGCTTCGAGGTTTCGACCGACAAGGCGCGGATCGACCTGGACGTCGTCCACGGATTCCTCAGCCGGATCTACTGGGCCGAGAACATGCCGCGCGACATCATGGCGCGCGCGATCGACGGAGCCATGTGCTTCTCGATCTTCGATCCGGCCGGTATGCAGGTCGGCTTCGGCCGAGTGATCACTGACCGGGCGACGTTCGCCTGGCTCAGCGACGTTTTCGTGCTGGAAAGCCATCGGAGCCGAGGCCTCGGCAAGTGGATGGTCGGCTTGATGCTCGATCATCCGGATCTCCAGGGCCTTAGACGCTGGCTGCTGGGCACGCGCGACGCGCAGGAACTCTATCGAGCGTTCGGTTTCAAGGACGTCGGCGCGGGCAACCTGATGAGCCGCGCCGGACTGCCGAACGGGCGGTACGCGAAGCCCGATACGAAGCCTTAGGCAGTTCCGCTAACTGGCTGGCGAACCGATCAATATCATATTTTCCATAATATACATTATGCGATAAATTGAACCGAGCTGGTGGATAGGTTCCAGGGCCTTATCCCGCTGTCGCCTCGCTCAGGGCCGCCTTCCGGAACAGGCAGGCCGAGCCCAGGAACATGGCGGCGAAGGCGCCGTTCAGGACCAGGATGCCGATCGGGCCCGGCGGCTCGTGTCCCCAGATGGTCAGCGCGACCAGGGCGAGCACGGCCTGGGCCAGCGAGGTCGCGAGCAACGCCGTCGCCATGCCGCCGGGCCGGCCGCGCGCGACGATCGCGCCAAGGCCGCCGACCGCCAGCACGCCGGCGTACATCAGGTTCGCGGGATTGTCCTCCGAGCCGATGATGCCGACGGCCAGGTTCATCCAGACCATGGCGAAGGCCGCCGCGATCGAAAGCCCGACCCCGAGCTTGTACGCGGCGCTGCCCGAGATCCGGATCGCCAGCTCGTACGCGCCGAGCGCGCCAGCCAGCATCGCGCCGAAGGCGATGAAGGATCCCGGCCGCCAGTTCCACCCGTCGCTGACCTGCATCATGAACCAGGGCACCGACAGCAGCACCGCCGCCCCGGCCCAGCGCAACATGCGCCAGCGGCGCTCGCGCCGGCCGACCCCGCGCCCCGTGTGCTCGGTCATGATCATGGCGCCCGTATAGGACAGGATCATGACCCCAGGAAGGCGCCCTGCCCTTGCGGCCGTGAGCATGGCGGGTAAAGCCGTGCGGTTCCGTCTCAGGGCCGGGCGTCGATCAGGTCCATGCTCTCCGGGTGGCGAAGCAGCCATTCGACGGCCTGCGCCGTCTTGTTCCAGGCACGCGCACCCTTCTCGTCCCCCTCGAACGCCAAGGTATCCGAGGCCCCGCGCGCAATGTCCAAGGCGCCCACGCCGCGCCGCTTGATGATGCGCTTGGCGGAGCGCCAGACGACGAGTTCTTCCTGAGCGCTGCGGTCGAAAAGCTTCGTGGCCATCGGGTCCCCCTTCGGTAACTGAGTTTTATGTTCGCTTTTTGTTCTTTTCTCGTCAATGGGAAATTTTGGCGGGGTCACTCCCTGGGCTCGGCCAGGACGACGAGGTTCCCGTCGGGTCTCGCAGACGGATCAGGTCGACGTAGTCCGCCGTCTCCATCTCTCCAGGGGCAAGGCGGGCGAGCCGGTGGCGCTCTTCGGAAAGCCCGTCCACGATCAGCGTGAGCGTGCCGGTCCCCGCATGATCGGGGTCCTCGAAAAGCTGGAAGCCGGCCCCGTCGCCATGGTGCCATTCGACGAGTCCCTTCATCGGCGCCGCATCGGGCGCGCGGTCGAAAACCCGTTCGAACCACGGACGACTGACGGAGAGACTCCGACAGGCCAGATGCGCGTAGATTTTGCGGAGCGGCATGCCGTCCCAACGGGGATGCGGGCGTGGCCGTTCCGTGCCGCCAGGAGACCCCATGCTCAAACGCGTGAATGCCGGCGTTCTCGACGTCGCCTACGAGGAGTCCGGGCCGGGCGGCGGCGCGCCGGCGATCCTGATGCACGGCTTTCCCTATGACGTCCGCACCTATGACGAGGTCGCGGCGATCCTGGCCGCTGCCGGACGCCGCGTGCTGGTGCCTTATCTCCGGGGATACGGCCCGACGCGCTTCCTCTCGGCCGACACCCCGCGATCGGGCGAGCAGGCCGTGCTGGGGGCCGACCTCCTTGCCTTCATGGACGCGCTCGGCATCCAGCGCGCGACCTTGGCCGGCTATGACTGGGGCGGCCGCGCCTGCTGCATCGCCTCGGCGCTCTGGCCGCAACGTGTCTCGGGATTGGTCACCGGCAACGGCTACAACATCCAGAACATCCCGCGTGCGGGCGAGCCCGCCTCGCCCGAGGCCGAGCACCGCTACTGGTACCAGTACTATTTCCACGGCGAGCGCGGCCGCGCGGGCCTCGCCAAGAACCGCTACGCCTTCTGCCGGCTGCTCTGGCAGCTCTGGTCGCCGAACTGGCGCTTCGACGAGGCGACGTATGCCCGCACCGCGGCTTCGTTCGAGAATCCGGACTTCGTCGAGGTGGTGATCCACTCCTATCGCCACCGCTTCGGGCTGGCGCCGGGCGATCCGGCGGTCGCCGCCATCGAGAAACGGCTGGAGGCGCAGCCGCCCATTGCGGTCGCGACCGTTTCGATGGACGGCACCGGCAACGGCGTCTCGACGCCGGCGGACCTCCGCCGCGACGCGCAGAAGTTCGTCGGCCGCTTCGAGCATCGGGCGATCCCGATCGTCGGCCACAACCTCCCGCAGGAAGCGCCGCGCGAATTCGCCGATGCCATCCTGTCCCTCGGCTGACGCTATAGTCGAGACATGACCCGCCACATCGACCGGCTGATCGAGATCATGGCGCGCCTGCGTGCGCCGGAGGGCGGCTGCCCTTGGGATCTAGAGCAGACCTTCGCCACCATCGCGCCCTACACGGTCGAGGAAGCCTACGAGGTCGCGGACGCGATCCAGCGCGGCGATCTCGCCGACCTCAAGGAGGAACTCGGCGACCTGCTGCTCCAGGTCGTCTTCCATGCGCGCATGGCCGAGGAGATGGAGGCCTTCGCCTTCGAGGACGTCGCCGAGGCGATCGCCGGCAAGATGATCCGTCGCCATCCGCACGTATTCGGCGACGCGTCCGAGCGCGACGTCGAGACGCAGACGGTCTCGTGGGAAGCGACCAAGGCCGCCGAGCGCGCCGAGAAGGCGGCGAAGGCTCCCGCCTCCTCCGCCCTCGACGGCGTGGCCCTCGCCCTGCCCGCTCTCATGCGCGCCGAGAAGCTGCAGAAGCGGGCGGCCCGCGTCGGCTTCGACTGGCCGGAGGCGCGCCAGGTGCTGGACAAGATCGAGGAGGAGATCGGCGAGCTTCGCGTCGAGATCGACGCCGGCGCGCCGAAGGACGCGGTCGAGGACGAGGTCGGCGACCTGCTGTTCGCCCTCGCCAACCTGGCGCGGCACCTCAAGGTCGATCCCGAGGTGGCGCTGAGACGCTGCAACGCCAAGTTCGAGCGCCGCTTCCGGTCGATCGAAGCGGCCCTGGCCGCCGAAGGGCGCAAGCCGGAGAACGCGAGCCTCGAGGAGATGGAGGCTCTGTGGCAGCGGGCGAAGCTGACGGAACGTAAATAGGCTCGGTTTTTCCGGGTGTTAACCAAGACTTTGGTTTCCGTTCCGCAGCAATTTGTGGTTATTTCGCCGCGAACACTAGCTAGCGTTCCCTGAATGCTTGCCGGAAATCGAGGCTCGTCCATCGAACGAACCCTGCTCGCCGCCGGCGTCGCCGCGATGGTCGCGGTGGCGATCCTTGCGTTCGTCCTGCTGGAGCAGGATGCCGCGGCGATCGCCGTCGCCCTCGCTGCGTTCGCCGTCGCCGGCTTGATCGCGATTGCCACCAGCCTCTTCCGCCGCGCCGCGCGCGAGCTCCGCGCGGACTTCGCCGCGGTCGACCGCGCCAACCGCGACCTCGAGCGGCGCCTGGCCGAGCGCTCCTCGAACCTTCAGGAAGCCAACGACGAGATCCAGCGCGTCGCCGAGGTCATCGAGCGCGATCTCCGCCCGCCGCTGACCAACATCATGGGGTTCACGGGCGAGCTCGAGGCGTTGCGCAACGACGTCCTAGGCCATCCCGCGGACCGCTTCGGCGACGCCACCACCGAGGACCCGACGACCAAGGCGCTGCGCCAGGATTTCGACGGGGCGCTCTGGTTCATCCGCTCGTCGGTATCGAAGATGGACCGGCTGGTCGGCGCGGTGGTCGATCTCGCCCAGATCGGCCGGCGCGAATTCAAGGCGGAGATCGTCGACCTCGATCGCCTCGTGCGCGCCCTCGCCGCCGATTTCAGCCATCGCGGCGACAAGGGCGGCATCCGCCTATCCGTCGGCAAGCTGCCGTCGATCGTCAGCGACCGTGGCGCCCTCGAGCAGATCCTCTCCAACCTGCTGGACAACGCGGTCAAGTTCCTCCGCGCCGACCTGCCGGGCCATATCGCGGTGACCGCCAGCGAGACCGAGACCGGCATGGTCGAGATCGCGGTCGCCGACAATGGACGCGGCATCGCCGCGATGGATCAGCCTAGGATCTTCGACCTCTTCCGCCGCGCCGGCACGCCGGATCGCCCGGGCGAAGGCGTTGGCCTGGCGGTTGCGCGAACGCTGGTCCGCCGCCTCGGCGGATCGATCCGGGTCGAGAGCGACATGGATCGCGGCTCGACCTTCACGGTCGTTCTGCCGAAAACCCGCGCGCCCTGATCGGCGTGCGGGATGATGCCCTTAAGGAGCTAGTTGGCCTGGGGAGAACCGCCGCCGACGGCGGCAACCGGCGACGGCTTGACCGCCTCGACCGGGGGCTTCCTAGGCATGGTCGGCGCGACCAGCGCCTCGACCTTGCGCGGCGCCGGGGCCACAACCGCGTCGCGGGTGTAGTGACGGCAGTTGCCTTCGAACGAGGCGCCGGGCTCGACCGCGATCGACTCCTGCATCACGTCGGCGACAACCTTCGCCGACTTGAGCAGCGTCACCTGACGCGCCTTGATCTGACCGGTGACCTTGCCCGCGATACGGACCGTCTCGGCCTCGAGCGCGCCCTTCACGACCGCGGTCTCGCTGACCGTGATGCGGCCGGAGCGGATGTCGCCGTCGACCGTGCCATCGATCTGGATGTCGCCGTCGCTCTCCAGATTGCCGGTGATGCGGAGGTCGGCGCTGATGATCGAGGGAACCGACGACTTCTGTACGGAAGCGGTGGAGCCGCCCTCGGAGTCCTTGCCTCTAGCCCTTGAAAACATCCTTGCCCGCCCTCAGAAACTTGTTCGGATCGGTCGGCTCGCCGTTGACCAGGACCTCGTAGTGAACGTGAGGTCCCGTCGACCGGCCGGAGGAGCCCAGGAGACCGACGACCTCCCGGAAGTCCACCTTCTGCCCGCGCCGGACATTGATCTTATACAGATGTCCGTATCGCGTCCTGAGGCCGTTTCCATGGTCGATCTCGACCATGCGGCCGTACCGGCTCTTCCACCCGGCGACGACGACCGTGCCGGGCGCGGTCGACATCACCGGCGTCCGCATCGGCGCCGACATGTCCAGACCGTAGTGCATCGCGGCTTGCCCGGTAAAGGGATCGACGCGGGCACCGAAATTACTCATCAAGGCGTATGTATCGATCGGCGCCGTCAGCGGGATCGCCTTCAGCACGCCGTGGATCTGGTCGAGCCGGCGGAGCTGGCTGCCGAGCTGGAACGACATCGACTCGAGGTTCGTCGTGGCGTCGCCGGCGCCTGACGGCGCCAGGTCACGGAACAGAGGGACGAAAGGGCCGCCCTGGCCCGCGCGGGTGTTCCCGCGCTGCGGCACCGGCTGCTCCTTCGGCATGATCGTGTCGAGGTTGAGCCCGGTGCGGCTGACGATCTTCTGGACTTCCGAGAGGTCGGCGCGGGTGCGGTCGTTGAGCTTCGTCATCACCTCGCGGTGGACGCGCTGGAGCTCGGACATCCGGCCTTCGAGGTCGCGCACGCGGACCTGGGCCAGCTGGCCGTCCTCTTGCAGCCGGTCGCGCTGCATGGAGGCGGACTGAAGGTCCGTCTTCGCGGTCTCGAGCTGGGCTTCGACCTGGGCGGTGCGGGCGAGCGAGATCTTGAGCTCGCTCTGCAGCTGCGACATGCGTCGCGACAGCGCCGACCGCTGGGCCGCGATCTCTTCCTTTTCCGCCTCGATCGAGGCGAGCTGGCCGCGCAGACCCGAGATGTGCCGTTCGAGGGAGCCGTTCTCGCCCCACATGCTGCGGACGGTCTGCTCCAGCTCGCCCATCTTCTCGGCGACCGCCTGGCGGGTCTGGGCGACCTTGGTGCGCTCGGCCTCGGACTGGCGGAGCTGGGTCTCGGTGACCTTGAGGTCGGCCCGGAGGTTCTCGTTGGCGTCGAGCAGGCGGCGGAGATGGCTCTGCTTGGACTCGAGGTCGCGGGTGATGGCCATGACGGCGAGCTGGTGGTTCGCCATCTGGTTCAGGAGATCGCGATAGGCGTCGTGCGCCTGGTCGAGCGCGGCGGTCCGCGTGTCGAGCACGCGGCTGATCTCGAAATAGCTGGTCGAAGCGAAGCTCATCCAGCCGGTGGTGACGGCCCAGAGGCCGAGCGCGATGAGCTGGAAATTGCGGGAGATCCTGAGGCACCGGGTCGAGCGGTCGCTTCTGAGGATGATCTCGCGGTCGACGATCCAGCGGCCGGGAATGGCCGCGAGGCTCTGCAACCAGGCTCGTGGGCGATGGAAACTGTCCAACGTCTGGCCGGCTCCTCGTCGAGGTCCTCGTCGGAGAGCGGCCTCGGTCCCGGCGAACGGCTCCGGACCGATGGTCCCAAAGCCCCCCTTCGTCCGCGACAGGTCCGTTCCCCCGCTTGACGCCACCTGTTCCAGGTCTTCTTGCGGGGCACCCTAACCCCGTCCCCCGCAGCGTGCAACCCTGAACCAGGCAGCGAATCTGCTATGTTGAGGTTATGGATCAAGGTCCTGAACCGAAAGCAGAAGATCTGCAGGCGATGGCCAAGACGCTGATTCATTGGCTCGAAATTGCCGACACCGGGGAGCTGATGAAGGAGGTCGGGATTCTTCCCCGGTCCAAGGAAAAGGTCGAAGAGGACTACGATCGGCGGGCGCAGGCTTTTGCCAAGCACGCCCTTCCCGCACAGATCGTCCGTCTCAAGCCCGAGGCGCCCATGGCGTCTCTTCACATATTCTCGGAGATCTACGACAACGGCTTCCTGCGGGCGGACCCCTGGCGCTGGTGGTTCGCCTGGGTCGCGCTGGAACTCATCGCCGAGACAGGCCCCGATCCGAGCGGCCGGCGCATCAAGGAATTCCTCAAGGACAGCGAGACCCATCCGCTGACCGAGGAAAGCGCGGTGCGCTGGCTCGCCTGCAACCCGCTTCGGGTCCGCTACTGGAGCCGCGAGATCGGTCGCGACATCATGCTGGCCCAGACCCACCACGGCGCGGACAGCGCCAGCGCGGCGATCAAGGCCGAGCACCATCTGGCGACGGCCCTCAAGAAGCCGATCGAGGTCCTGAAGGACTCCCTGCTGAACGAAGCAGCCGAGGTGGCGACCGCCCTGACGATGCGGATCGACGAACGTGTCCGCCGGAACCTGAAGGTGCAGGCCGGCCAGAAGTCTGCGCGCAGTTCAGCGCCCTGACTTCAGCAACGCGCCGAAGTCTTTCGTTCTTGTTGGGAGCGCCATTAGTTCTTTTAAGTAGGTGTCCGGAACTCTTTCCCTCGGCATCTCAGGTTGTCGGGTATTTTGATTTTCACCAAAATAGTTAGCATTTTCAGCGTCTTGCATGATTTTTATGTAATGCTTTTAACTTGCTCTTCGCCTGCGACGTGTGGAAGGTTTTCCTCGCGTCCGCCAGGAGCGACATGACCGGCTCTTTCAATCCGTGGCTCGTCGCCCTCTCCTACATCGCGGCGGTCATCGCCTCCTACGTGGCCCTGACCTTGGCCCAGCGGGTCACCGCCGCTTCGGGGCGTGCCGAGATCTACTGGGTCCTCGGCGGCGCCGTCGCCATGGGGACCGGCATCTGGTCGATGCACTTCATCGGCATGCTGGCATTCAGCCTCGGCATGCCGATGTCCTACGACTTCCCGGTCACGCTGACCTCGCACTTGATCGCGGTCGTCGTCTCGGGCTTCGCGCTCTATTCCGTCAGCCGCAAGACGCTGACGGTCAACCGGCTCGCCATCGCCGCCATACTGATGGGCATCGGCATCGCGGCCATGCACTACACCGGCATGGCGGCGATGGAGGTGACGCCCGGCATCACCTACGACCCCGCCCTCTTTGCCGCCTCCATCGTCGTCGCGGTCCTCGCCTCGCTCGCCGCTCTCTGGATCGCCTTCAAGCTTCGCACCGGATCCAGCGCCCGGGCCCTGCTGATGCGCCTGGGCGCCGCGCTGGTCATGGCGCTGGCCATCTGCGGCATGCACTACACCGGCATGGCGGCCGCAGTCTTCGACGTCCACACGATGCACTCCGAGGGCAATGCCGGCGTCGATGCCTACTGGCTGGTCGGCCTGGTCGGCGTCGCAAGCTTCCTTCTGCTCGCCGGCACGCTGGTCGTCTCGGCCCTGGATGCGCGCGCCGCCGAACGAGCGTCCTCGCTGCTCGAGCTGGTGATGCGCACCAACCAGGATATCGAGCGGCGGATCGAGGAGCGCACCGAGAGCCTGACGCTCGCCAACCATGTGCTGAGCCAGGAAATCGCCGAACGTGAGCGCTCCCAGATGGCGCTTCGTGAGTCCGAGCAGCGGAAAAGCGCGATCCTGCGGACGGCGCAGGACTGCATCATCTCGATGGATCACGAGGGCCTGATCGTCGACTTCAACGAGATGGCCGAGCGCACCTTCGGCTATACCGCCGTCGAGGTGCGCGGCCGTCTTCTCGCCGACGTGATCATTCCGCCGGACCTGCGGAACGCGCATGCGAGCGGGCTCGAGCGCTATCTCAAGTCCCGCAAGTCCGACATGCTCGGCAAGCGCATCGAGGTCCCGGCGCTCCGCCGCGACGGCACCACGATCCCTGTCGAGATCGCGATCGCGTCGGTGGATACCGGCGAGCACCCGTTCTTCGTCGCGACGCTGCGCGACATCGCCGAACGCAAGTCGACCGAGCGCGAGCTCCGCGAGGCCAAGGAGTCGGCCGAGGCCGCCAACCAGTCGAAGTCCCAGTTCCTCGCGATCATGAGCCACGAGATCCGCACGCCGATGAACGGCATCCTCGGCATGGCGCGGCTGATGCTGGACACGCGTCTCGACGAACGCCAGCGCGACAGCATCGTCACCATGGTCGAGTCGGCCGAGGCCTTGCTGACCGTGCTGAACGACATCCTCGACTTCACCAAGCTCGAGGCGGGCAAGCTCGATCTGGTCTCGCGCGACTTCGACCTCGCGAGCCTGGTCGAAAGCGTCGCCTCGCTGCAGGGCTCGCGGGCGCGCGCCAAGGGGCTCGAGCTCACCTCGAACATCGCCCCAGATCTCCCCCGCTATCTCCGCGCCGACCCGGACCGCCTGCGCCAGGTGCTCTCCAACCTGGTCGGCAACGCGATCACCTTCACGGAGAGGGGCGCGGTCTCGATCGACGTCCATCTGCTGGTCGAGGTCGGCGACATCCTCTGGCTCCACGTCGCCGTCTCTGACACTGGCATCGGCATCGCGCCCGAGATACAGCGGAAGCTCTTCAGCGACTTCACCCAGGCGGACGCCTCGATCGCCAGGCGGTTCGGCGGCACCGGGCTTGGCCTCTCGATCTCCAAGCGCCTGATCGACCAGATGGGCGGCCGCATCGGCCTCGAAAGCCAGATCAACCGCGGCAGCGTGTTCTGGTTCGAGGTGCCGCTGAAGCGCGGCGAGGCCCCGGTCGAGGCAAAATCCGCGGCGACTGCTGCCGAGGCGGCCAAGGTCGGCCCGATCCGCGTGCTCCTGGCCGAGGACAACCTGATCAACCAGAAGGTCGTGACCGGCATCCTCAAGAACCACGGGCACCAGGTCGACGTGGTCGAGAACGGCGCGCTCGCGGTCGAAGCGGTCAAGGCGGTGGCCTACGACCTGGTGCTGATGGATGTGCACATGCCGGTCATGGACGGCATTCTCGCCACGCGCATGATCCGTTCCTTCACCGCCGACCGCGCAACCGTGCCGATCGTCGCGGTCAGTGCCGGCGCCATGGAGGCCGAGATCCAGGCCTGCCTTGCCGCCGGCATGACCGACTTCGTCGTCAAGCCGGTGCATCCGAAGACCCTGTTCGAGACGATCGCACGCGTCCTGGGCGCGCGCGTCAGCGGCCTCGGTGCGACGCCGGCGCCGATCCTGGTCAAGGCCGAGCCCGTCGAGGAAGCGACGCTCGACGAGACGATCCTCGATGCGCTGGCCGAGCAGCTCGGCAACGACGCGCTGGTCGAGCTCGCCTCCGACTTCGATCGCAACGCCGAGCGCCTGATCGCCAACATGGACACTGCGCGGAACTCGGGCGACGCGCCGGCCTGGCGGCTGGCGGCGCACTCGCTGAAGGGGGCCGCTGCAAGCCTGGGGCTCCGGCGCGTGGTGACCGCGGCGCGCGAGATCGAGATGGCCGCCGCGGACGGCCGGGTCGTGGAAGCCGCGCCGCTGACGCGTGCGCTGCCCGAAACGATCAAGGCGGATCGCGCGATCCTCGCCGCCCGTCTCTCGCGCATGTAGCGACCGATGGAAGCGGCGCTTTCCGACTACCGGGACGACGCCTGGTTCGAGCCCACGGCGTTGTCGGTCATGCTGGTCGAGGACGACGCCTTCGCGCTCGGCCTCGAGCGCCGCATCCTCGAGCGCCTCGGCATCCGCAACATCATCACCGCCGGCGACGGTCTCGAGGCTCTGGCCTTTCTCGAGACCGGCCTCCTGCACTTCGACGTGATCCTGTCGGACCTCCGAATGCCGAAGATGGACGGCATCGAGCTCCTGAAGAAGGTGCGCACCGGCTGGCCGGAAATCCCCTACCTGCTGCTGACCGCCGACAGGACCGAGACCTCGGTGCTTTCGGCCCAGGATCTCGGCGTCGACGCCTATGTCACCAAGCCCTTCTCGCCCTCGCAGCTGCTGCGCACGCTCCGCATCATCTTCGAGCGGCGCGATCCGAGCGGCCTTCAAGTCTGGCTGCGCTCAGAGGAATGCCGTCAGCTCCACACCGCCGGCCACCAGGACGTGACGCGCCTCTACGAGCTCTGGGACGAGCGACGTCGCGGCCGCGCGATGCCGGAGGCGAACGACTTCCTGCCGATCGAAACCTCTCCCCTCTCCGTCCTCGAGCCGAACCTGATGCTGGCCGAGCTGAGCGAGTCCGGGCGCATCCGCTTTCTCCGCGCCGGGCGCGACGTGGAACGCGCCGTCGGGCTCAAGCTCGAAGGCCGATACCTCGACGAGCAGCCGACCTGGTTCCGGCGCCACGCCGAGCCGGGGTTGCGCAGCATGCGCCGGACCAGACGGCCCAACTTCCAGGTCGTCAAGACGATCCACGACTTCCGCATCCAGCACTTCCAGCGGCTGATGCTGCCCGTCGCGGATTCCGGCAAGGGTGTCGTCTACGCGCTTTGCGTCGCGGTCTGGCTCTAGGAATTGTTCCGGTGGCGTGAACGGTCTTTCCCCGGACGCCTCTGGCAACCCGGCCGAAGAAGGACCATCTTCGCGAAGCCGCGAAAGGAAACCACGACATGACCGCCCTCAAGACCGAAGCCTCCGGCGCCCGCCGTGTGCTTGCGGTGATGCCCGGCCAGCCGACCAGCGACGGCGCCGGCGTCAAGCTGACCCGCGTCATCGGCCAGCAGCGCCTGCCCGACCTCGATCCGTTCCTGATGCTGGACGAATTTCGCTCGGACGACGCCAAGGACTACATCGCGGGCTTTCCCGACCATCCGCATCGAGGCTTCGAGACGGTCACCTACATGCTGGCCGGCCGCATGCGCCACGAGGACAACAAGGGCAACAAGGGACTGCTCCGCCCCGGCAGCGTGCAGTGGATGACCGCCGGCCGCGGCATCGTCCACTCCGAGCTGCCCGAACAGGAGAACGGCCTGATGTGGGGCTTCCAGCTCTGGGTCAACCTGCCGGCCAAGGACAAGATGTGCGCGCCCCGCTACCAGGAGATCGATCCCGAGGAGATTCCCGAGATCGAGGTCGGCGGCGCCAAGGTGCGCGTGATCGCCGGGCGCATCGGCACGACCGAAGGTCCGATCTCGGCCGTCGCGACCGATCCGACCTATCTCGACGTGGCGCTGCCGGCCGGCGCCAGCTTCGTCCACGAGCTGCCGGCCGGGCACAATGCCTTCATCTATCCGTTCGAGGGATCGGTCGAGATCGGGGCGGAAAAGGTCGCGCGCGGCCGCGTCGCGGTGCTCAGCCACGGCGATCGCATCGACGTGTCGGCGAAGGAGGGCGGTCGCTTCATCCTGGTCGCCGGCAGACCGCTCGGCGAACCGGTCGCCAAGTACGGTCCCTTCGTGATGAACACGGTGGAGGAACTCCGCGAGGCCGTCGCGGATTTCCAGTCCGGGAAGTTCTAGGCATGAGCGTGCATGGCGCGGACGTCGGATATCAGGATCGGCATCTCCGGCTGGACCTACGCGCCGTGGCGCGGTCACTTCTATCCGGAGGGGCTCGGGCAGAAGCGTGAGCTGGCGCATGCCAGCCGCGTCTTCAGCTCGATCGAAGTCAACGGCACCTTCTACGGCCTGCAGCGTCCCGAGGCATTTGCCCGCTGGGCGGACGAGACGCCCGACGACTTCGTCTTCGCGGTCAAGGGGTCCCGCTACCTGACGCATATGCTGAAGCTGCGCGGACCGGAGAAGCCGCTCGCCAACTTCCTTGCCTCCGGCGTCCTCAGGCTCGGCGCCAAGCTCGGCCCGATCCTCTGGCAGTTTCCGCCGACCTTCCGCTTCGACGAGGCCCGGCTCGAGCCTTTCCTGGCGCTGCTGCCCGGGGACACGGAGGCCGCGGCGGCGCTCGCGCGAAAGCACGACGCGCGGCTCGACGGCCGGGCGTGGACCACCGCCGATGCAAGGCGGCCTCTGCGTCACGCGATCGAGATCCGTCACGAAAGCTTTCGCGATCCGGCTTTCATCCGCCTGCTCCGGCGCCACGGCGTGGCGCTCGTCTGCGCCGACACGGTGAAGTGGTCCCGGCTCATGGATCTCACCGCCGACTTCGTCTACTGCCGGCTGCACGGTTCGAAGACGCTCTACAAGAGCACCTATTCGAAAGCGGAGATCGAGCGCTGGGCCGATCGCGCGGTCGCCTGGGCGACGGGCGGGCCGATGACCGACGGAGAGTTCGCAGCGCCGTCCATCGGTCGGTCGCGGCGTCGCAAGGTGTACGTCTATTTCGACAATACCGACAAGCGCCAGGCGCCCATCAACGCACGGCAGATGATGGAAGCGGTCGCGAGGAAGCTCGTCTAGAGTGCGCGCCATGGCCTTCAAGGCGGCGAGCGCTCCTTTCCGCGGGATCGAGTTCGGGCACGAGCAGTCGGCGACCTTCGCCGACTACTGGGACTCGCTGCCGAAGCAGGATCTGATCCCGTCGCGTCGCGACTTCGACCCGGGCGCGCAGGCGTCCGTTCTCAATACCTTCATCATCCACGAGTTGGTCTCGCCGGAGGTGATCCGGATCCGGCTGGTCGGCACCAAGCATCGGGAAGGCTTCGGCAGCGATCCGACGGGCCGAAACTATCTCGACTTCGTGCAGCCGAAGCGCCGCGCCAAGGCCTCGCGCGCGATCTATCTCGTCTGCGAGCAGCCCTGCGGCATGCTGGTCAAGCTGGTCTCCACGACCCAAACCGGCCTCATGTACATGAACGAGACCTTCGCGCTGCCGATGCGCGACAACGACGGGACCGCCCGCCTCGTCTACTACCAGTCGAACTCGGCGCCGCTGGACGAATATCGAGACTCCAGCACCGACAAGCTCGAGGTCCTCGACGTCCACGACCGCACCTTCATCGACATCGGCGCCGGCATTCCGGACTTCAAGGACTGATCAGTCCTCGACGCCGGTGATCGAGATCGGCCGCCGGCCCTCCAGGAACGTCTTCTCGCACGCCTTGAAGAAGGCTCGCGTCTCGCCCACGAACTCGGCGAACACGTTCGGGTATTCCGGCGTCATCTTGCCCGGCGTCTTCGGCGCGCAGTACCTGTCGTAGGCCCAGTAGATCTTGCTCTCGGCCTCAGGGTGGCCATGGCGTTCGCGGGCGTTGTAATGGATGAACATCACGTCGCCTGGATGGATCAGGCCGGCGGCGTTCTCCTCCGGTACGACCACGCCCGGGTCGACGTTGAGCGCGCAGGACGTGCCGCCCAGCATCACATGTCCGCACGGTCCCGAGACCGGCAGCAGCCTCCAGACCGCCTTGCACGTCTCCGGCGCGAGATCCTCGAGCAGGCGCGCCCTGGCACTGGTGCCGTCCATGGTGAAGACGAGGTATCGGGCCATCACGCAACCTCTCCGGTGACCTTGAGCGGCTGCGGCCCCTCTTTGAACAGAAGTTCGCTCATCGCGTAGAACGCCTCCGAGCCCGGCTCGATCGTGGCGAAGACGTTGCCGAGCACCGGTTCCTGCTTCCCCGGCGCGATCGCCATGTTGTAGCGGCCATAGCACCAGATCACCTCGCTGATCGGATCCGGATTGCCGTGGCGCATGCGGTGCGGGTAGTGGATGAAGACGACGTCGCCCTTGATCAGGTGGGTGGTCGCGTTCTCGACCGGCACCGTGATCGTCGGATCGAAATGGAAGCCTGCCTCGGTGCCGGAATGCCGCGCCGGCAGTCCCTGCCCCTCGAACGGCAGCATCCGATCCCACAGCGTCTGGCACGTGACCGGCGCAAGCTCGTCGTCGAGCCGGGCGCGCGCGATGGCGCCACCGAGATCGAACACGAGATATCGAGGCATCCGTCAGGTGCTCTCGCGCCAGATCACGTCGAAGCCGAGATCGACCTTCCGTCCTGGTGCGATCTCGCCGTCGATGCGCCCGAGGATCAGGCGTGCCGACTCCTCGCCGATCCGGTACCTCGGCACCGAGACGCTGGTCAGCGCCGGGGCCGCCGCGGCGGCGATCTCGAAATCGCCGAAGCCCGCGATCGCGAAGCGGCCGGGCACGTCCCAGCCGAGGCGGCGGCACTGGAACAGCGCACCGGCGGCGAGCACGTCGCTGGTGAAGCAGGCGGCGTCGATCTCGGGGTGATCACGGGCGACACGGATGACGGCCTCGGCGCCATGCTCCATCTGGGAAGGCGGCCGCGGCGTCTCGATGAACACCGGCGTCCGGCCATGGCGCAGCATCGCGTCGGCATAGCCCTGGCGCCGCTGCGTCGCACGCGGGTCGCCGCCGGCCGGGCCGATATAGGCGATTGCCTTGTACCCCGCCTCGACCAGCCGCATCGCCATCGCGCGCACCGCGCCTCGGTTAGAGAACCCGACCGCGGAGTCGATCGGCCGCGGCGGCAGCTCCCACATCTCGACCACCGGGATGCGGGCATCCCCGATCATCTTGCGCGCGCGCTTCGGGTGGCGGCTGCCGGTGAGGATCAACCCGTCGGGCCTGCGGCCGAGCAGGGCCGCGATCACGCTCTCTGAGTCCTCGGTATCATAGCTGCCGCCGCCGATGATCAGCTGGTAGCCGCGGCTCCGCAGCAGATCGGACATGCCCTCGATGCTGTCGCTGAAGATCGAGCTGCCGATCGTCGGCACCACGACGGCGACGACCCGGCTCCGGCGCGAGGCGAGGCTGGCGGCGACCAGGTCGGGCACGTACCCCACCTGCTTCATCGCCGCCTGGACGCGCGCGCGCGTCTCCGGCGCCACGCGATCCGGCGTGCGGAGCGCGCGGGACACCGTGATCATCGAGACGTCGGCGATGCGGGCGACGTCCGCCATGCGCGGCGAGGCATTGCCGCCGCCGCGCCGGCGGACAGGTTCAGGCGGGCTCGGCGGTCGCGAAGTACCGGCGGCTCGTGCCCTTCTGGTTTTCGTAGATCGATCCGCCATTCAGGGCTTCAGGATACGGCATCCGTACCGGCACCGCCACGAGGCGTGGAGCGACCGATTCCTCGCCGCAGATCAGGTTCGCCTTGAACTGGTCGTAGTCCGTGAGGCCCCGGAGCGGCCACGCGTCGGCGGCGCAGTACTGGAACAGCAGCAAGCGGCGCGGGCGGTTGGTGCGGTTGGTCGCCGAACCGTGGATGATCCTCGCATGGTGGATCGTGATCGATCCGGCCTTCCCCACCAGCGGCACCGCCTGGTCGAGGTCGACGTCGTCTGCGTCCATCGCGCCGCAGAAGCGGCCGTCGGCGTGGTGGTCGTAGGTCGGCCCGAGATGCGTGCCGGGGACCACGAGCAGCGGACCGTTCGACTCGTCGACATCGTCGAGCATGATGCCGACCGCGGCGAGGTCGTCGTTGGTGTGGGGATAGAAGGCCCAGTCCTGGTGCCATTCGACCGGGGCGCCGTAGCCGGCCGACTTGAGATTCAGCTTGCCGGTGTCGAAGCGGATCGACGGGCCGATCAGGCGCTTCAGCACCTCGATCACCTTCGGGTGCCGGGAGGCCGCGGCATAGACCGGGTCTTGGAGATGCGGCGTCTTGATCCGTCGCACGCGCGGATTGCCGCGGCGGTGGCTGTCCTCCAGGTCGTAGACGTCGTCATGGGCGTCGATCCTGCCGGCGCGCTCGACGAAGCCGTCGGTGACCGCGCGCAATTCGGCGACCTCCTCCGGGCTGAACACGTCGGGGACCAGCAGGTAGCCGTTCTCCCGGTAGAAGGCGACATCGGCATCGGTGATCATCGGCGTCCCCGTGGTGAGATGAGGCGCGGATGTTAGCGCTACCATCGCTTGCGTGCAACCCGCCGACGGGGGCGTCCGACGGCCGAGAGGCGCTTGCTCCCGATGCGGGGGCCGGCGAAACTGGCCGCGACAGCGCTCGGCCGCGGGCGCACGCATCGAGGTATCCATGGCTCTCGTCCGTCTCGCACGCCGGCTCCTGGCGGTGACGTTTCTCTGGCTGCTGGCTGCCGGCCCGGCGCTCGCCGACGGGCTCAGCCGCTTCGAGCAGGAGATCAAGCCGAAGCTCGGGCCCGAGCTCACGCTCTCCTACGGAAGCGCTTCCGCGCTCGGCCCGAGCGGCTTCGTGCTCAACGAGGTGACGGCGGTGGTCAAGGAGGACAAGCCCGACTCCAAGCCGACGCCCGTCGCGATCAAGCGCGTCGTCGTCGAGGACCTCGACTTCGACCACGCGACCGCGCCGGACGGTCCCTACTTCGCCAAGCTTCGGTTCGAGGGCGTGTCATCGCCCGAGATTGACGAGATCGCGAAGACGGTCGGCGTGAGCAGCGCCTCTGCCGATGTCGCGGTCGACTTCCGCTTCGATCCGGGCCGCAAGGTGGTGACGCTGAACAAGCTGGAATTCGCGCTCCCCGGCCTCGCCCGCATCGAGCTCAGCATGATCCTCGACGGGGTCACGCCGTCGGCGGCCGCGGCCAACCCCGACAAGGCGATGGACGAGATCACGCTGCGCACCGCGACCCTCCTCTACGAGGACGCCTCCCTGCTCTCCAAGCTGATCCCGGCCTTCGCCGCCGACGAAGGCAAGACGCCCGAAGCCTATGTCGCCGAGAGCGTCGCGCTGCTGGGCGCGCTGGCCAAGGATCAGGGCCCGCGGACGCTGGCGGTGCTCGATGCCCTCGTCTCGTTCTCGACCGACTTCAAGCAGCCGAAGGGCCCGCTCCGCATCACGATGAGCCCGCCGGCCGGACTTTCGTCGAAGGACGCCGACAAGCTGACCGTCGCGAACGCGATCGTCGACGTGTTCGGCATCTCGGCGACATACGCCGGGACCCGCCCCGGCGCGGCGCTCGCGGCCGCACCGAAGGACGAGCCGCAGGCCGCCTCCCAGTCGGCGGCGCTGCCGCGCGGCGACGGCACGGTCGCCTGCAAGCCGGGGCAGCGTCTGTTCGCCTTCTCCGACGGCGGCTGGTGGTCGGCGACGGTGCGCGAGCCGAGCAAGTCGGGCGGCCAGTGCATCGTCCGCTTCGACGGTACCGACGCGAGCGAGGACGCGGTCGTGACGCAGCGAGAGATGCTCGCCTGGTCGATGGACGGTCCGGGCAAGCCCGCCGCCCGCTGCCGCAAGGGCGATCGTGTGTGGAGACTCTCCGACGGGGCGTGGTACCCGGCCCAGGTCAAGTCCGCCAAGGGCGCCAACTGCGTGGTCGAGCTCGAGGACGACGACGAGGCCTCGGAAGAGACCGTCGCGCTCAAGCAGCTCCGCGTGCTGCCGCGCTAGACGACCCGGATGCGGGGATCGCCAACTTCGGCGCGGCCGATGACCGAGGTCGCCGGATATCCTGCGGCCCGGATCGTCGCCGCAATCTCCTCGGCGCGGCCGGCGCTGCAGGCGACGAGCAGGCCGCCCGAGGTCTGCGGGTCGCTCAGCAGATGCCGGTGCCCCTCGGGGAACCCGTCGGGCAGCGTCACCTCGTCCTTGTAGCTCGCCCAGTTGCGGTGCGAGGCGCCGGTGACGAAGCCCTGCCCCGAGAGCTCGGCTGCCTTGGCGAGTAACGGCACCTTGCCGGCCTCGATGGTGAGTGCGAGCTTCGATCCCCGCGCCATCTCGAGCCCGTGGCCGAGTACGCCGAAGCCGGTCACGTCGGTGATCGCGTGCACGTCGGGATCCTGGGCGAGCGTCGCACCGACACTGTTGAGCAGGGTCGTGCTCGCCACCATCTCGGCATAGCCGTCGGCCGGAAGCGCGCCTTTCTTGATCGCCGCCGAATAGATGCCGACGCCGACCGCCTTGGTCAGGATCAGCGCGTCGCCCGCCTTCGCGTCGGCGTTGCGGCGGACGTCGGAGGGCCTGCAGAGGCCGATCACAGCCAGGCCGTAGACCGGTTCCGGGCAGTCGATCGAATGCCCGCCGGCGATCGGGATCCCGGCCTGTGCGCAGACCGAGGCGCCGCCTTTCAGGATCTCGCGTACCATCTCGGTCGGGATCTTGCCGAGCGGCATGCCGAGGATGGCGAGCGCCATGATCGGCTTGCCGCCCATGGCATAGACGTCCGAGATCGCGTTGGTCGCGGCGATGCGGCCGAAGTCGTGCGGATCGTCGACCATCGGCATGAAGAAGTCGGTGGTCGCGATCACGCAGGTGTTGTCGTCGACCTTCCAGACCGCTGCGTCGTCGGAGTTCTCGATGCCGACGAGGAGCTGCGTGAACGGTGCCACCGCCGGCTGGTCGGCGAGCAGCTGCTGCAGGACGGAGGGCGCGAGCTTGCAGCCGCAACCGCCGCCATGCGCCAGGCTCGTCAGCCGGATCTGTCCGGCGCTCGGATCATCTGCCATAGGCCCGAGTCTAGGAGCGGCGGCGGCTCCGGGGAAGAGCGGGTTTCTTCGGCGCCGTCATGTCGGCGAGCACGACCCAGGCCGGCGCATGGTCGCTGGCGCCGGCCTCGCCCCTCACCTCGCGGTCGACGCCGGCCTTCTTCAGCCGCGGCGCCAGCTCCGAGCTCAGCAGCAGATGGTCGATGCGGAGCCCGGCATCGCGCGGCCAGCGGTTCCGCATGTAGTCCCAGAAGGTGTAGATGCGCTTGTCCGGGTGAAGCTGGCGGATCGAGTCCGTCCATCCCTGCTTCAGCAGCCTGGCGTAGGCCGCGCGGCTCTCGGGCTGCAGCAGCGCGTCGTCGTCGTAGGAGGTCGTCGGATAGATGTCGAGGTCGGTCGACACGACGTTGAAGTCGCCGGCGAGCACGACCGGCTGCTTCGCGGCGTAGAGCTTCTTCGCATGCCGCGCCAGGCGCTCGAACCAGGCGAGCTTGTAGTCGAACTTCGGTCCCGGCTGCGGGTTGCCGTTCGGCAGGTAGATCGAGGCGACCAGGACGCCCTTCACCGCCGCCTCGATGTAGCGCGCCTGTACGTCGTCCGGATCACCCGGAAGCTCGGACCTCACCAGCACCGGCTCGACGCCGCGGCCGAGGATCGCCACCCCGTTCCAGGTCTTCTGTCCCTTCCAGACGGCCTGGTATCCGGCCGCCGCCAATTCGGCCTGCGGAAACGCCTTGTCCTCGGCCTTCAGTTCCTGCAGGCAGACGACGTCCGGCTTTGTCCGCTCGAGCCAGCCGATCAGGACCGGCAGCCGGCGAAGGACGCTGTTCACGTTGAAGGTCGCGATCTTCATGGTCCAGACACGAGACACCCTGACCCGGCTGGAGTTCCCGGTCCAGATCGCGTTCAGGTCTCGACATGGGGAGGAATGGTGAGCTCGGCGGGATTCGAACCCGCGACCCCATGATTAAAAGTCACGTGCTCTACCGACTGAGCTACGAGCTCTCACCAAGGCGGGCGGAAGCTAGTCGTCCCGCCCTCTAAGATCAATCGGCGTTCGCGGCCTTGCGATTGTTCTCGGCGAAGCGGCGCTTCAGGCGTTCCGCCACGCGCGGGCTGACGAACTTGGCGACATCGCCGCCGAGAGCGCCGATCTCCTTGACGAAGCGCGACGAGATGAAATGCACGTTCTCGGACGCCATCAGGAAGACAGTCTGGATTTCCGGGTTGAGCCGGCTGTTCATGCCGACCATCTGGAACTCGTACTCGAAGTCCGACACGGCACGGAGGCCGCGGATCACGAAGCTGGCGCCGACCGAGCGCGCGAACTCGATCAGCAGCGTCTCGAACGGCACGACCTCGATCATCCTGGACATGTCGGGGCCGAGCGCCTGGATCTCCTCGCGCACCGTCGCCACGCGCTCGTCCAGCGAGAACAGCGGCCCCTTGCCGGCGTTGCGCGCGCATCCGACGATCAGGTGATCGCAGATCGACGTCGCCCGCCGGATGATGTCCATGTGCCCGTCGGTCACCGGATCAAAGGTGCCCGGATAGACGCCGACACGTCGGCTCATTTGGTTTCCCCTTCGCCCATGCCGCCTTCACCTTCCGGCGGAACGTCCCCGTTCTCGTCGCCGCCGTTCTCGTCGCCGGTCGCCGGCAGATGGCTGACGGAGACGACGCGTTCGCCGGTGTCGACCCGGAACAGGGTGACGCCCTGGGTCTTGCGCCCGGCGATGCGGATGTCGTCGACCGAGGTGCGGATCAGCTGCCCGCGGTCGGTCACCAGCATGATCTGGTCGGTCGGCCCGACCGGGAAGGTCTCGACCACCGGACCGGTCTTGTCGGTGATGTCCATGTTGGCGATGCCCGAGCCGCCGCGCCCGGTGATCCGGTACTCGTAGGCGGAGCTGCGCTTGCCGAAGCCGTTCTCGGAGACGGTGAGCAGGAATTCCTCGGCCGCCGAGAGCTCGACGATACGCTGCTCGGAGAGCGCCACCTGGGCCGCGGCCTTGGTCTCCGGATCGTCGCTGACCGCCTCGACCGCGCCGTCGGAGCCGCGGCGAAGCAGCGCCGCGTGGCGGAGATAGGCGGCGCGCTCCTCGACCGAGGAGTCGACATGGCGCAGCATCGAGAGCGAGATCACCTCATCGCCGTCGGCGAGGCGGACGCCGCGCACGCCGGTCGAGTTGCGGGACGCGAAGACGCGAACGTCCTCGAGCGAGAAGCGGATGCACTTGCCGAGCCGGGTCGCCAGCAGCACGTCCTGATCGTCCCGCGCCGGCTGCACGCCGATCAGGCGCTCGTTGCCCTCGTCGGCGAGCTTCATCGCAATCTTGCCGTTGACCTTGATCGAGGTGAACTCGGTCAGCGCGTTGCGGCGCACGTCCCCCATCGAGGTCGCGAACACCACGGTCATCTTCTCCCAGCTCGTCTCGTCGGCAGGGAGCGGCATCACGGTCGAGATCTTCTCGCCCGAGGCCAGCGGCAGGATGTTGACCATCGCCTTGCCGCGCGACTGCGGCGTGCCGATGGGCAGCTTGTAGACCTTGAGCTGGTAGACCATGCCGCGCGAGGTGAAGAACAGCACCGGCGTGTGCGTGTTGGCGACGAAGATCTGGCTGACGAAATCCTCGTCGCGCGTCTGCATGCCGGTGCGGCCGCGGCCGCCGCGGCGCTGCGCGCGGTACGTCGAGAGCGGCACCCGCTTGATGTAGCCGGAGTGGCTCACCGTGATGACCATGTCCTCGCGCTGGATCAGGTCCTCGATGTCCTGGTCGCTGGCGGCGTCCTCGAGCGTCGTGCGGCGCGGCCCGGCGAACAGCGTCTTCACCGTCCGGAGCTCGTCCTTGAGGATCGACATCACCCGCTCGCGAGACGCGAGGATGTCGAGGTAGTCGGCGATCTTGTCGGTGATCTCCTTGAGCTCGGCCTGGATCTTCTCGCGCTCGAGGCCGGTCAGGCGATGGAGGCGGAGCTCGAGGATCGCGTCGGCCTGGCGTTCGGAAAGCTTGTAGGTGCCGTCCTCGGCCAGCTTGTAGTTGGGATCGTCGACCAGCGCGATGTAGGGCGCCATGTCGGCGGCGGGCCAGGCCCGCTCCATCAATCCCGCCTTCGCCGTCGCCGGGTCGGCCGAGGAGCGGATCAGGGTGATGACCTCGTCCAGGTTGGCGACCGCGATCGCCAGACCCACGGATCGATGTGCCCGCTCGCGCGCCTTGCCCAGCTCGAACACCGTGCGGCGGGTGATGACCTGCTCGCGGAAGCGGATGAACGCCTCGAGCACATCCTTGAGGCCCATCAGCTCCGGCCGGCCGCCGTTCAGCGCCAGCATGTTGATGCCGAAGCTCGTCTGCAGCGGCGTGAACTTGTAGAGCTGGTTCAGCACCACGTCCGACATCGCGTCGCGCTTGAGCTCGACGACGATGCGGACGCCGTGGCGGTCCGACTCGTCGCGAAGCTCGGCGATGCCGTCGATCAGGCCTTCCTTCACCGTCTCGGCGATGCGCTCGATCAGGCGGGCCTTGTTCTGCTGGAACGGCACCTCGGTGATGACGATCGCCTCACGATCCTTGCGGATCTCCTCGACCGTGGCGCGGCCGCGCATCTGGATCGAGCCGCGGCCGGTCTTGTAAGCCTCGATGATGCCCCAGCGGCCCATGACGATGCCGCCGGTCGGGAAATCCGGTCCCGGCACATGGACCATCAACTCCTCGACGGTCATCTCCGGGTTGTCGGCGAGCGCCACCGTGGCGTCGATGACCTCGCCGAGATTGTGCGGCGGGATATTGGTCGCCATGCCGACAGCGATGCCGCCGGCGCCGTTGACCAGAAGATTCGGGAACTCGGCCGGAAGGACGGTCGGCTCGCGGTCCTGCTCGTCGTAGTTCGGCTGGAAGTCGACAGTGTCGGAGTCGATGTCGCGCAGCAGCGCCTCGGACGCGCGCGCGAGCCTCGCCTCGGTGTATCGCATGGCGGCGGGCGGGTCGCCGTCCATCGAGCCGAAATTTCCCTGACCCTGGATGAGCGGCAGACTCATCGAGAAGTCCTGCGCCATGCGGACCATGGCGTCGTAGATCGAGGCGTCGCCGTGCGGGTGGTACTTGCCCATCACGTCGCCGACGATGCGGGCGCTCTTGCGGGCGACCTTCGACCAGTCGTAGCCGCCTTCCATCATCGCGTAGAGGATGCGGCGGTGGACCGGCTTCAGGCCGTCGCGCACGTCGGGAAGCGCACGCGCCACGATCACGCTCATCGCGTAATCGAGGTACGAACGCCGCATTTCCTCTTCGATGGTGACGGGCGCGATGTCCGTCGGTGGAACGGTGGTCGTCACGGGAGATTTGGGGTCCGGTGCGGTTGCGAACGAAAAAGGAACGCACCGGGTCTCGGCGGGGTCGTTCCTATGACGCTTTGGTTAGCATATTTCGCACCCGCAAACAACGCGCGAACGGCCTAGGGAAGCATTCCCCTGACGATAAAAACCGTGGCCAAAATCAATAAGATAAAGGTAGGCCCGATGGTCATGAGGAACCCCGGCCCGCGACTCGCGGCATCGGCGTAGTAAGCACGCGCATAAACGACCCGACCGACCACCCAGATCGCCCCCATGACGGCGGCCCAGAGGTCGTCGGAAACCACCGCCGCGAGCCACATCGAAGGCAGGAAGAGCGCCAGCTGCTCGAGCGTGTTCATCTGCACGCGGAAGACCCGCTCGAAGCCGGGATCGCCCGAGGTCGCGGGCGCCTTGATGCCGTAGGTGCGCCGGGCGCCGCTGACCTTGCGCCCGGTCCAGATGAAGACGAGCAGGGCCGCGATCGTCGCCAGGCCCGTCAGCGGATAGGCGAAGGTCACTTCTTGAAGTTCATGCGTCGGTCGGCGTCGGCGACATGCGCCGTCTCGCCCCGCTCCTGCGCCGCCGCCTTCTGCTGGGCCACCGGCACGTCGAGGCCGACGAAGACCTTGCCGTCCTTGTCGGCGCGGCCGTAGGTCTCGGCGAACGCCGCCTCGGCGATGCCGTAGATGTCGTCGCCGTTCTTGACCAGCACACCGCCGGCATCGATCCGCTGCTGCTCGCCCCACGGGGCCTTGAAGGTCACCGGCTCGGTCAGCAGCACGGCCTGGACCGTGCCCTTGGAACGGAACTCGCCCGGGCGGCCCGGGTCGGGCTCGTAGAGCCGATCGAAACGGTTGCCGGCGATCACGTAGCGTTCGCCGAGCGATCCGGTGACGATGTAGTCGCCCGGCTTGGCGACGTTCTTCGTCTCGGGCTTGCCGGCGAGAACCGTCACCACTTCCTGCTCCGCCTTGGCGACCTCGATCTTGTCCTGGGCCAGGCGCGCGATCTTCCGGAAGACCGCGGCACCGGCGAAGCTCGTGCCCTTGGGATCGATCTCCTTGTAGGCGGTCTGGGCCTCGGCGGCGGCGAGCCAGCCAAGGCAGAGAAGTGCCGTGAGAAAACGTCCGAGCATCGGGGGCCCCTGGATCAGAACGGGATCTCGTCGTCGAGATCGGCGCCGCCTTTCCGGGGGGGCGGGCTCGACGGGCCGGGCGCGTCCGCGAACTCGCCGCCATGGCTGGCGCCGCCGCCTTCGCCGCGGCCGTCGAGCATGGTGAGCTCGCCCCGGTAGCGCTGCAGAACGATCTCAGTGGTGTACTTCTCGGCCCCGGACTGGTCGGTCCACTTCCGGGTCTGGAGCTGGCCTTCGATGAAGACCTTGGCGCCCTTGCGCAGATACTTCTCGGCCACTTCCGCCAGGTTCTCGTTGAAGATCACCACGCGGTGCCACTCGGTCCGCTCCTTGCGCTCGCCGGACTGGCGGTCGCGCCAGGACTCCGACGTGGCGAGCGAAAGATTGACCACCTTGCGGCCGTCCTGGGTATTGCGGACTTCGGGATCGCGCCCGAGGTTCCCGACCAGAATGACTTTGTTAACGCTACCGGCCATGACACTCCCTTCCCGTCGACTGCGGGGAGACCCTTCCTAGCCGTTCTGCGACCACCTCGTCGATGGTTCGTCGCGGCTCGTCGAAAGACTAAGAATATGCTCGCCCGGACACTAACTGAACAGATAGATTTCCGCCCGGCACGCTCACCGCCACACAGCACGAATGCTCGAGTTTCTGAAGGGATCGAAGGACCAGCCACAGGCGCCCTCCCGGCCGCGGCCACCGCCGAAGCCGAAGGAGAAGCATTGGTCGGTCGCCATGATGGACGTGGCGATCTCGGTCCTGATGCGCGTGGTCACCTGGGGCATGATCATCGGCATCGCCGCGCTCGACATCTTCGCGGTCGCCTTCACGCTGATCATCGCCTTCCAGGACGACATGCCGGTCTGGCTGGTCGACTTCGTGAAGGAATACGTCTTCGCGAGCCAGAAGCACATCCGGCTGTCGCTGAAGATGCTCAATCTCGAGGGCATCGCCGACCTGATGCGCGACAGCCTCAAGGCGCTGGGCATGCTCTGGGTCGTGGTCAGCGTGCTGACGCTGGGCGCGACCGTGCTCACCCGCTACGTCTGGCACCGGCGGACGCGCAAGCGCGCCGACTCCGACGGCGGCCGCCTCGGCCGCAGGCTCGGCGCCGGTGAAGTGCTGGTGCCGCTGCACGATCCGCTGATGCTGGAGATGGACGACGAGTTCAGCCGCTACGTCCACCTCTACGCCTTCTATCTCGACCTGCGGTGCCGGTCGGCGGACGACGCGTCGCGCGTCGCGCAGTCGATGGAGAGCCTCAAGATGAGTCTCGGTGCGGAGCTGGTGAAGCTCGCCGAAAGCCAGGTGGTGCAGGTCAAGCGCGACGCAGCGATCAACGCGCTGTCCGACGCGGCGCGCATCGTCACCGGCGGCGGCATCGTCGGCGTGATCCTGCGCTCGTCCGACTATCACCGCCTGAAGAAGCCGGAATCGGCAATCGCCAAGGCCGCGGCCAACAGCAGCGGCGGCAAGCCGAAGATGAAGCTGTCGACCTCGTGGGGCGCCAAGCCCTATCAGGACGTCGCCGCCTCGCCGCCGTCGGCGACCGGCCCCTTGTCGACGCCGCCTCCCGCACCGACCGAAGCGCCGGCGGAAGCAGCCGCCCCCGCGGAAGAGGCCCTGAAGCCGCTCGATCCTCAGTCTCTCGTCGCCGCCAAGGCGCGCGACGTGCTCGCCGGACTTCGAGGCTGAAGAACGGCGGTCAGACGACCGTCGACTTGTACTTCTCGAGGCGCATCATCAGCTCGAGGTCGATCTCGCCGGAGTTCCAGCCCTCCAGCACCCGCACCTGGCGGCGCATCGACACCGACATGTCCGCCCACTTGGCCTGGTTCGCCGCCTTGATCTCGCTCTGCGGCACCAGCGGCAGCAGGCGCACCATCTCCACCACCGCCTCCTTCTGGCGGTAATGGGCCTCGCGCTGGGCCAGGTCCCAGACCTTCAGCACATGGTCCCAGCCGTCGAAGAACCAGCCGAGTTTGTCCATCGACGCCTTCAGCGCCTGCTCGGTCTCGCCCCACGGCACGATGTATTTGGCGATGTTGTCGAGCGCCATGTCGAGGTCGGCGATCGGCTGGGTCGCGACGCGGTTGGTCTCCTCGGCGACATCGGCGACCAGCGTCGCGTCGGGCTTCGCGTCGTCCGCCCATTCGCCGGAAGCCCAGTCGCGCATCGCGCGCGACAGCACGACGAGCTGCTGCCACACCCGGCGCATCGGTCCGACCGCGGCGCTCCGGGACACGCCGAGCGGCGCGATCATGTTGCCCCATTGCTCGAGCCGGTCGAGAAGCTCCTGCAGCTCGATGTCCAGACGCTCGCCCGCGGCGGCGAGCTCGGCGCGTGCGCGCTTCTTGCCGGAGTCCGACATCAGGTCGGTGACGACGAACTTCTCCTTGCTGTTGGAGAGCTGCTCGAGCGCGCGGACGACGACGAAGAGCCGCGTCACCAGCTCCTGGTTCTCGGCGGCGCTCAGGACGGCCTTGGCGGCCTGCGCGGCCTCGGCGCCGGCGAGCCCGGTGCTCGCGACCTTGAGCGTGGCGATGCGGATGTCGTGCGGGCTGGTCGCGGTCTTCCGCTCCATCTCCTCGAGCAATGCGCGATCGTGGACGGTCAGTCTGAACATCTCCGGCACGGACTTGGCCGGGATCACATAGGTCCCCTTGGAACCTGACAGGCCCGGGATCAGGTACTCGACGCGCTCGGGCTGGGTCGAGCGCAGACGGGCGGCTGCCAGCACCGGCGTCGTGAAAGGCACGGTGACCCCGCGCTCGGCGAATGTCGCCGGCCAAAAACGATCGCTGGCAGAAGCCGTGCTCATGGGATCCGCAGGCCTAAAGCGCCCTCTTGTGGGTAGAGGCGCCAATCAATCCATTCACGCCTGCGGTTGCAAGGTGACAATTTTCGGAAATGTTCATCTTTTCTTTACGATCGATTAGCTTGCTGGCTAACACGTTCGAACGTAAAGGAAAAGTGGGGCGAGTGACCGGAATTGAACCGGCGACCCCCAGATCCACAATCTGGTGCTCTAACCAACTGAGCTACACCCGCCACTGGGGCCATACCTAATCGGGGGCGCCCGCCCCGTCAAGCGATGGGCGCGGGCCAAATCGCCCGAAAATCAGGGCCGCGATGCCCTTCCCCTGCCTGGAATCGGCCGGTCCTCGATTCCGGCTCAGAACGCTTCGGCCGGCATCTCCATCAGGGTCTTCCGGCCGGCAAGCACGGTCCTGAACAAGGTGTCGGTCTCCGGCAGCACGCGCTCGGTGAAGAATCGCGCGGTCATGACCTTGGCGGCATAGAAGCCGTCGGCATCGCCGCCGGCGGCGATCCTGGCCTGCGCGAGCTTGACCATCCGGCACCAGAGGAAGGCCATGACCACATGGCCGAAGAGGCGCAGGTAGTCGGTCGCGCCGGAGACCGCCTCTTCGGGGTCCTTGATACCCCGCTCGGCCAGTTGCGCGGTCGCCTGCTGCAGCTTGGCGAAGGCTTTGGCGAGCGGCATCACGAACTCGACCAGCTTCGGGTCGCTCTGGTTCGCTTGGATGAAGGCGTCGACCGGATGGAAGAAGCGGCGCAGCAGGCGGCCCATGTTCTGCGGCAGCTTGCGCCCGACCAGGTCGAGCGCCTGGATGCCGTTGGTGCCCTCGTAGATCTGGGCGATGCGGGCGTCGCGTACGAACTGCTCGACGCCGTGCTCGCGGATGTATCCGTGGCCGCCATAGACCTGCTGGGCGATCACCGTCGAGGCGAAACCCTGATCGGTCAGGTACGCCTTCACGATCGGCGTCAGCAGCTGCACCAGCTCGTCCGCCTCCTCGCGCTTCGTCGCGTCGGGGTGCTTCTCGGCCTCGTCCAGCAGGCGCCCGACCCAATAGGCCATCACCCTCGCGCCTTCCGTGAACGAGCGGATCGTCAGCAGGTTCTTCCGCACGTCCGGATGCACGATGATCGGGTCGGCCGGCTTCGCCGCGTCCTTCGTGCCCGTGACCGAGCGACCCTGGACACGCTCCTTGGCGTAGTCACGCGCGTTCTGATAGGCGACCTCGGCAAGGCCGAGGCCCTGCATGCCGACCGAAAGACGCGCCTCGTTCATCATCGTGAACATGCAGCGCATGCCCTTGTGCATGCCGCCGACCAGCCAGCCGACCGAGTTCTCGAAGTTGAGCACGCAGGTGGGCGAGGCCTTGATGCCCATCTTGTGCTCGAGCGCCCCAGTGGTGACGTTGTTGTGGACGCCCGGCTTTCCGTCCGCCGTCGGCAGGCGCTTCGGCACCAGGAACAGGCTGATGCCGCGGACGCCTTCGGGCGCGTCCGGCAGCTTGGCCAGGACCAGGTGCACGATGTTGTCGGTGAAGTCGTGGTCGCCGCAGGAGATGAAGATCTTGGTGCCGGTGATCGCGAAGCTGCCGTCGCCCTTCGGCACCGCCTTGGTGCGGATGAGGCCGAGATCGGTGCCGCATTGCGGCTCGGTCAGGCACATGGTGCCGGTCCACTCGCCGGTCGCAAGCTTCGGCAGATAGGATCGCTTGAGCCCCTCCTCGGCATGCGCGCGGATCGCCGCATAGGCGCCGTTGGAGAGGCCCGGGAACATGCCGAAGGCGAGGTTCGCCGAGCAGAACATCTCCTTCACGACGTTGTGGAGGAGACGCGGCATTCCCTGCCCGCCGTCCTCGACCGCGCACGGCATGCCGACCCAGCCGCCTTCGCGGAACGCTTCGTAGGCTTCCTTGAATCCTTTCGGCGTACGCACGACGCCGTTCTCCAGCACCGAGCCTTCCTCGTCGCCCGAGCGGTTGAGCGGCTGAAGCACCTCCTCGCAAATCTGCGCCGCGGCATCGAGGATCGCGTCCGCGGTGTCGGCGCCGTATTCCTCGTCGCCGGGCAGCGGTTCGGAGTCGGCGAGCACCTCGTTCAGCACGAAGCGGATGTCGCGAAGCGGCGCTTTGTACGTTGCCATCGCTAGTTCCTCAGCGGCTTGCCGGTGGTGAGCATGTGCTCCATGCGCTGGAGCGTGCCTTCGGTCTTGACCAGGCGCATGAAGGCGGCGCGTTCGAGCGCGTAGAGCTTGTCCTCGCTGGTCGGTTCGATGTGGTCGGCATCGTCGCCGCCCGTCACCACGCGAGCCAGCTCCTTGACCACCACCTGGTCGTGCCTGGTGACCTTGCCCTGCAAGGTCAGGCCCTCGACCTGGAGCTGGATCGCGGCGACGCCGGTCGGGCCCGGCAGCTTGAGCACCGGCGGCTCCGGCGCCTTGTACTTCTTGGCGAGCCTGAGCGCCGCCTCCTTCGCATCGGCCAGAAGGCGATCGCGGTTCATCGTGATACCGTCGGTCGGGCGCAGGAATCCCAGCTCGCGGCACTCGTACGCCGACTTGCCGACCTTCGCCATCGCCACCGTCTCGAACGCCTTGGCGACGGGTGGCATCGGTCCCTTCGGCATGCCCGGCAGGGTCGCCCACCGCGTCAGCAGCTCCTTCGAGCCGCCCCAGCCCGGCACGAGGCCGACGCCGCATTCGACGAGACCGATATAGCTCTCGGCATGTGCCTGCACCGCCGAGCAGTGCAGCAGCACCTCGCAGCCGCCGCCGAGCGCCATGCCCGACGGCGCGCCGACAGAGGGGAACGGCGCGTATTTGAGCGCCTTGAAGGTCTTCTGGCCCTGGTCGACGAGCTGGTCGATCGCCGGCCACAGCGCGACGTTGGCGGCGAACAGCGCCAGGCCGAGATTGGCACCGACCGAGAAGTTGTCGGCGTCGTTGTGGATGACCAGCGCCTTGTAGCTCTTCGCCACCGTGTCGATCGCCTTCTTCACCATGCCGAGCACCTCGGCATCGAAGGCGTTCATCTTGGTGTGGAACTCGAGGCAGGCGACGCCGTCGCCGAGATCCCAGAGGCTTGCCGCCTTGTTGCCGACGATCGGCTGCTTGCCGCGCTTGACGTCCGCGAGCAGGAGAACGCCGGGGCGCCGCTGGATCGGCTGGTACGTGCCGTCGGTGGCGAGATACTCGACCGTGCTGCCTTGCGTGCGATAGAAGCCGCCGGCCGCGGTCGCCGCGTTCAGCAGCGCCGGAACCGCCTTGCCTTCCGCCGCGAGCTTGTCGGAGAACCACTTGGCGCCGAGCTGGTCGATCATCTCGAACGGCCCGCGCTTCCACGCGTAACCCAGGCGCATCGCCTCGTCGACCGCGGTCACCCGGTCGGCGATGTCGGGCACCAGCGACGCCGCATAGGAGAGCGTGTCGCGCATCACCGCCCAGGCGTACTTGCCGCCCTTGTCGGGATGCTCGGCCAGAACCTTGAGGCCCTTGCGCGCAGACTCGACGGAGTCGAGGCGCGGCTTGCCCGCGACGTGATACGCGCCGGTCTTGAGGTCGATCGCCTCCTTCACGCGGCTGCCGTCGGCGCCCTTGGCCAGGCGGTAGAACCCGCCCTTGCCTTTACGGCCGGTGTAGCCGTCGGCGATCATCTTCTCGAACAAAGCCTGCGGCCGATAGATGCGGCGATAGTCGTCGCCCTCCGGCAAGGTCGCCAGCAGGCTCTTCGACACATGCGGCATCAGGTCGAGGCCGACGAGGTCGAGCAGGCCGAAGATGCCGGTCTTGGGGATGCCCATCGGCCGGCCGGCGACCGCGTCCGCCTCCTCGACCGTGAGGCCGAGATCGATCGCGTGGTTGATCGCTGCCTGGATCCAGTAGGTGCCGATGCGGTTGGCGATGAATCCCGGCGTGTCCTTGCAGTCGACGACGCCCTTGCCGAGCGCGTAGTCGCAGAAGTCGCGGATGATCTCGACCGCCTTCGGCCTGGTCGCCGGTCCCGCGACGATCTCGAGCAGCCGCATGTAGCGCGGCGGGTTGAAGAAGTGGGTGATCAGGACGTCCTTGGCGAAGGACTTCGGCAGGCCCTTGGTCAGATGGCCGAGCGGGATCGTCGAGGTGTTGGAAGAGACGATCGAGCCCTTCTTCCGATGCGCCTCGATCTTCCGGTAGACGCCCTGCTTGATCTCGAGGTTCTCGGCCACGACCTCCACGATCCAGTCGCATTCGCCCAGGCGGTCGAGATGGTCCTCGATGTTGCCAGGTGTCACCAGTCGCGCGGCGCCGGCGTGCATGAATGGAGCAGGATCGGTCTTGAGCAGGCGCTGGATCGCGCCCTCGGCGACCGCGTTCCGGTTGCTTCCGTCCTTCGGCACGATGTCGAGCAGGTGGACGGGGATGCCGGCGTTGGCGACTTGGGCCGCGATGCCGCCACCCATCACGCCGGAGCCGATGACCCCGACGCGGCCGATCTTGAGCTTGGGCGCCGGCATCAGACGGCCTCGAGAATGGTCGCGATCCCCTGCCCGCCGCCGATGCACTGCGTCGCCAGCGCCAGCGACTTGCCCTCTCGCTTCAGGAGCGCCGCAGCCTTGCCGGTGATGCGCGCGCCGGTCGCGCCGAGCGGATGGCCGAGCGCGATCGCGCCGCCGTCGAGGTTTACCTTCTCGGGCGAGATGTCGAGGTCGCGCATGCTGGCGATCGCCTGCGAGGCGAAGGCCTCGTTGAGCTCGACCACGTCGAGGTCTTTCGAGGTGATGCCGGCGCGCTTCAATGCCTTCTTGCTGGCGCCGATGGGCCCAAGCCCCATGACTTCCGGCGCGCAGCCGGCGACCGCGATCGAGCGGATCTTCGCCAGCACCTTGAGCCCATGCGCCTTGGCGTAGTCCTCGGAGGTCACCAGGCAGGCGGTGGCGCCATCGGTCAGCGGCGAGGCGGTGCCCGCCGTGACGGTCCCCTCCTCTATGAAGGCGGGCTTGAGCCCCGCCAACGCTTCCTTGGAGGTGCCGGGACGGATGCAGCCGTCCTTGGCGACGCCGTTGATCGCCACGATCTCGGCATCGAGCTTGCCCGCCGCCTGCGCCGCGGCCGCCTTGGCGTGGCTCGCGACCGCGAACTCCTCCTGCTCTGCGCGCGTGATCTGGTACTGGCGCGCGACGTTCTCGGCGGTCTGGCCCATCGACATGTAGGCCGCCGGCATCTCGCTCATGAGCTTCGGGCTCGGCATCGGGTTGTAGCCGCCCATCGGCACGCGCGACATCGACTCGATGCCGCCGCAGACGAAGGCCTCACCGGCGTTCATCTGGATCGCGCCGGCCGCCATGTGGATCGCCTGCATCGAGGAGCCGCAGAAGCGGTTCACCGTGGCGCCGCCGACCGAGAGCGGCAGGTGGCCGAGAAGCCCGATCAGGCGCGCCACGTTGAAGCCCTGCTCGCCTTCCGGGAAGGCGCAGCCGACGATCAGGTCTTCGAGGTCCTGCGGCGGCACGCCGGTCTGCTTGATCAGCGCCTCGATGACCTGGGCGGCCATCTCGTCGGGCCGGACCTTCCGGAGGTCGCCCTTATGGGCGAAATGGAACGGCGAGCGGGCATAGCCCGCGATCACCACGTTTCGCATGGCGCTCGAACTCCAATCGATTTGAATCGGATACTACCGCGCGCCAGGGCCCGAGGCGACTTCTAGGCGCGAGCGGCTCAACGCGAGCGGGAGTGCTTGGGATCCCAGTTGTCCTCGACCCGCACCATGCAGAACGAGGTCGACCCGTGGTAGAAATAATAGACCTTCGAGGGGTCGGCGAGCTTCTTCGGGTCGACCAGGCCGAGGCCATGGCCGAAGGCGGCACCCAACGTCGCATTGTTCGCGACCGCGACCATCTTGCTGGGCTTGAGCTCGCGGAAGACGCCGGCTTGGCAGGCCTCGCTCATCCCCTTGTCCAGCTTGCCCAATGTCGACATGTCGCCCTTCGAGCGGCGGACGACGATGGAGGCCGGATACTCGTCAGGGGGGAACGGCGGCGGGGTGATCGCCAGCCCCAGGGGCATCTTCTGCGTGGGGGCCATGTGGTCCGGCTGCGTCCGCCAGAGCGAGTTGCGCGCGGCATCGGCCCAGCCCGGGTCGGCGATGAACAGCACGAAGACGAGGCCGAGCAGCAACGCGCGCATGTCAGTCCCGGACTCCAGGCGGACGCGCCCGGCCGGCGGCGGGGATCACCGCCGTCGCCTCGATCTCGACCTTGGCCCGGTCCTCGAGCAATGCTTTCACCTCGACCAGCGACATCACCGGATAGTGGTTGCCCATGACCTCGCGATAGGCTGCGCCGATCTCCTTAGCCTGGGCGCGATAGTCATGTTTATCAATAATATACCACGTCATCCTAACAATATGGTGAGGCTTTGCATCGGCTTCCGCTATGACCGCCATCACATTGCGGAGGGCCTGAAGGGTCTGGGCGCCGAGGTCGTCGCTCTCGAAGACCTCCTCGGCGTTCCAGCCGATCTGCCCGGCGACGAAGATGAGCCGCCCTTGGGCCTCGATGCCGTTGGCATAGCCTTTCGGCCGCTTCCAGCCCGGCGGCAGCAGGGTCCGCATTACTTCTTGGCCGTCGCCGACTGGTAGTTGGCGACCTTGACCCGGAGCTCGGGCGGGATCGCCACGCTCTTGCCGGTCGCATCTGTGGTGACGATCACCTGGGTCAGCGTCAGCCGTTCGGCCCCGTCGGCCGTCGCCACCAGCTTGAGGCGGATCGAGGAACGGCCGAGCGCCTCGACCTGGACGGTCCAGGTCAGCACCTCGCCCATGCGGCTCGGCCGGTTGAAGTCGACCGTCAGGTGAACGGTCGGCAGCGCGATCTTCTTGGCGGCCAGCAGGTCGGCAAAGGGCTCGCGCAGGCTCTGGGCGAACCAGTCCTCGACCAGGGCCTGGGCCATCTTGAAGTAGTTGGGATAGTCGACGAGCCCGGCCGGGTCGCAGTCGGCGAAGCGCACCGTCTGCTTGGTCGTGAACAAAGCCATGTCAGACACCGAGATAGCGTTCGGAAATGGACGGATCGGCGGCGAGCTGGGCACCGCCGCCCGTCCACACCACACGCCCCTTTTCGATGATGACGTGCCGCGTGGCAAGGGCGATCAGGGCGCTGACGTTCTTGTCGATCACCAGGATCGCCTGCCCCTCCCCCTTGAGCGCCTCCAGGCATCGCCAGATCTCGGCCCGGATCAGCGGCGCCAGCCCCTCGGTCGCCTCGTCCAAGATCAGCAGCCGGGGGTTGGTCATGAGCGCGCGACCGATCGCCAGCATCTGCTGCTCTCCGCCCGAAAGCTGGGACCCGAGGTTGCGCCGCCGCTCGGCGAGCCTCGGGAACAGGTCCCAGATCCGCGCCAGCGTCCAGGGGCGCTCGCCGCGGCGGATCCCGGTCGCGACCAGGTTCTCCTCGACGGTCAGGGTCGGGAACACCTGCCGGCCTTCCGGCACCAGACCCAGGCCCGCGCGTGCCGCCGCATAGGCCGGGCGTCCGACCAGCGCCTGCCCGTCGAAGGCGATCCGGCCGGCACGGGGCTTGAGAATACCCATGATCGACTTCACGGCCGTCGTCTTGCCCATGCCGTTCCGGCCCATGAGCGTCACCACCTCGCCGTATCCCACGTGAAGCGAGAAGCCGAACAGCACCTGGCTCGGCCCGTAGAAGGTTTCGACACTCTCGACTTCGAGCATCAGGCGGCCTCGCCGAGATAGGCGCGCCGGACCTCGGGATCGGCACGTACGGCGTCCGGCGCGCCCGAGGCGATGACCTTGCCGTAGACCAGCACCGAGATCCGGTCGGCCAGCCGGAACACCGCGTCCATGTCGTGCTCGACCAGCAGCATCGCGACCGTGCCCTTAAGGCTCTCCAGCAGCGCGATCATCCGCGACGCGTCCGCCGGGCCCATGCCGGCCATCGGCTCGTCCAGCAGCAGGAGCCGTGGCTCCAGCGCCAGGGCGAGCGCGATCTCCAGCGCTCGCTGTTCGCCATGGGCGAGCGCACCAACCGGCACGCCGGCGCGCGCATCGAGACCGACGCGGGCAAGCGCGGCCATTGCCGGTCCGATCAGCCGCGCATCGTTGCGGGCATCGCGCCAGAAGCTGAAGCTGTTTCCCTGCTTCGCCTGGATCGCCAGGGTCGCGTTCTCGAGGGCGGTGAAGCTCGGGATCAGGCAGGTCACCTGGAAAGAGCGCGCGAGGCCCGATTGCGCCCGGCGCGGCGCCGGCTCCCGGGTGATGTCGCGTCCGTCGAAGACGATGCTGCCGGCATCCGGCCTGAGCTCGCCCGAGACCTGCGAGATGAGCGTCGTCTTGCCGGCACCGTTGGGGCCGATCAGCGCGTGGCACTCGCCGGATGCCACGGCAAGGTCGACGCCGTCGGAGGCGGCGATGCCGCCGAAGCGCTTGGCAAGGCCGGCGATCCTGAGCAGCTCAGCCATGGCGCCCCGCGATCCAGCCCCAGAGGCCGCGGCGGGCGAAAAGCACGACGCATACCAGGATGGGGCCGAGGATCAGCATCCAGTGGATCGTCAGCGTCGCCAGCACCTCCTCCAGCACCAGCAGGACGACGGCGCCGACGACCGGGCCGGTCAGCGTCGACATGCCGCCGAGCACGACCATGACGATGATCTCGCCCGAGCGCGTCCAGGCCATGTAGGACGGGCTGACGAAGTTGGTCAGCGTCGCCAGGAAGGCGCCGGCGAGCCCGCAGACGGTGCCCGAGATCACGAAGGCGACCAGCCGGTAGCGATAGGGCGCCAAACCGAGGGCCACGGTGCGGCGCTCGTTCCACTTGGCGCCTTCGAGCACGCGGCCGAAGCGCGATCCGACGATGCGGTGGCCGAGATAGAGCGCCAGCCCGAGCGCCGCCAGGATCACGTAGTAGAGCTGGACGTCGCTCCTGAGGTCGAACGGTCCGAGCGTGCCGCGCCGGGCGATCGGCAATCCGTCGTCGCCGCCATAGGCCTTCAGGCTGACCGCCAGGTAGAACAGCATCTGCGCGAAGGCGAGCGTGATCATGATGAAGTACATGCCGCTGGTGCGCAGCGACACCGCACCGATGAACAAGGCGACCAGCGCCGAGGCGAGGATCGCCGCTCCCCATTGCACGGCGACGCTGTCGACGCCATGAAAGGCCAGGATGCCGACCGCATAGGCACCGACGCCGAGATAGGCGGCGTGACCGAAGCTGACCAACCCGCCGAACCCCAGCACGAGGTCGAGGCTGACGGCGGCGAGCGCGAAGATCATCACGCGCGCGAAGAGGGTCAGGTAGAAGGGTTGGCTGAACAGGGTCGAGTAGACCGGGATCAGCGCCAGCAGCGCGAACAGCAGAACCGTCGCGATCCGCGCACGGTTGATCACCGGCGAGCGCATCAGGTCTTCGCCCCGAAGAGGCCCCGCGGGCGGAACACCAGGATCGCCGCCATCAGCACGTAGATCAGCATCGAGGCGAGCGCCGGGCCCGCAGCGCTCGCCACCTGCCGATTGAAGATCTCGCGCAGCAGGATCGGGATGAAGGCGCGGCCGACGGTGTCGACGATACCGACGAGGACGGCAGCGACGAAGGCGCCGCGGATCGAACCGATGCCGCCGATCACGATCACGACGAAGGTCAGGATCAGCACGCCGTCGCCCATCGCCGCCTCGACCGAGAGCAGCGGCGCCGCCATCGCGCCGGCGAGCCCCGCCAGCGCCGCGCCGAGGCCGAAGACCAGCGTGAACAGGAGCCTGATGTCGACGCCGAGAGCGGCGACCATCGTCGGGTTGGAGGCGCCGGCGCGGATCAGCATGCCGGTGCGCGTCCGCGTCACCAGCCAGGAGAGGAACGCCGCCACCGCGAGGCCGACGCCGATGATGACCAGGCGATAGACCGGATACGGCGCTCCCGGCAGCAGGACCACGGTGCCGGAGAGCGCCTTCGGCATCGAGACGAACAGCGCCGCCGGTCCCCAGATCACCCGCACCAGCTCGTTGAAGAACAGGATCAGGCCGAAAGTGCCGAGCACCTGGTCGAGATGATTGCGGTCGTAGAGCCGGCGCAGCACGATCAGCTCGACCGCGACGCCGACCAGCAGTGTCGCCGGTACCGCCAGCAGCAGCGCCAGCAGGAACGAGCCGGTCCATGCCTGGAACGCCGCCATGAAGTAGGCGCCGACCATGTAGAGCGAGCCGTGCGCCAGGTTCACCAGGTTCATGATGCCGAACACCAGCGTCAGCCCTGCCGCCAGCAGGAACAGCATGACGCCGAGCTGCAGGCCGTTCAGCGCCTGAACCAGGAGAAGGATCGGATCCATGTGTGAGGTTAGCTGGCTGGGGGAGAGGACTGCATCTCACCCCCACCCCACCCTCCCCCGTCGAGGGGGAGGGCTTTTGACTTCGAGTCCCCTCCCCCCTTGCGGGGGAGGGTTAGGGAGGGGGCTGGAACGCCCTACTTCATCGGGCAGTCCTTGGCATAGGCGTCGGCGTGGTCGGTCAGGACGGTCGCGCGGTTGACCGAGACCAGCTTGCCGTCGGCGCCCTTCACCGTCTCCAGCAGGTAGAAGTTCTGGATCGGGATGTTGTTGGTGTTGAGCTTGAGCTTGCCGCCACGGACGGAGTCGAAGCTCGCCTTCTTCAGCGCGTCGGCGAGCGCCTTCTTGTCTCCTACCTTGCCGCCCGTCGCCTTGATCGCCGCGTTCAGCATCAGCGCCGTGTCGTAGGCCTGGGCCGAGTAGGTCGACGGGATCTCGTTGTACTTCTTCTGGTAGTCGGCGACGAACTTCTCGTTCACCGAGTTCTTGAGGTCGACCGCCCAGAAGGCGGTGGTGAACGTGCCGATCGCCGCATCGCCCTGGGCCGGCAGCGTCGTCGAGTCGATCGTGAAGGCCGAGAGCAACGGGGTCTGCGCGGTGAGGCCGGCTTGGCCGTACTGCTTCACGAAGTTGATGCCCATGCCGCCCGGGTAGAACACGTAGACCGCATCCGGCTTGGCGGCGCGGAGCTGGGTGATCTCGGCCGAGTAGTCGAGCTGGTTGACGGTCGTGTAGACCTCGTCGGCGACGTTGCCCTTGTAGAAGCGCTTGAACCCGGCGAGCGCGTCCTTGCCGGCTTGGTAGTTCGGCGCCATCAGGTAGACGTTCTTGTAGCCCTTGTCCTGGGCGTACTTGCCCATCGCCTCGTGCGCGCCGTCGTTCTGCCACGAGGTCGAGAAGAACATCGGCGAGCACTGCGCGCCCGCGATCGGCGACGGGCCGGCGTTTGAGCTGATGAACGGAATGCCGGCGTCCATGACCGGCTTGTAGATCGCCATCATCACGTTCGAGAAGATGACGCCGGCCATCACGTCGACCTTGTCGCGCTCGATCAGCTTCTTGGCGACCTGGAGACCGACGTCCGGCGCCAGCCGGTCGTCCTCCTGGATCACCTCGGGCGTGAGCCCGCCGAGCTTGCCGCCCGAATGGTCGATGCCGAGCATGAAGCCGTCATGCAGGTGCTTGCCGAGCACGCCACCGGGACCGGAGAAGGTGGCGATGAAGCCGACCTTGACCTTGTCCTGCGCCATCGCCGGCGACGCCGCCAGCACCGCCGCGAGCCCGAGCCCGAGAATCCGTCCGATCATTCTTGCCTCCCTAGCGGCGCTCAAAGGGCGCCGGTTCCAGAACATGCTAGCGGTCTACTTCTTTCCCGTCACCAGCCGGCGGAAGTCGCCGACCAGCTGCTTCAGCGACGGCTCGTGCACGTACATCATGTGCCCGGCCTCGTAGTAGGTCATGTCGATGCGGCCGGCGTCGATGCCGTTGCCGGCGATGGTGGTCTCGACCGCGAAGAACGGTGTCGCCAGGTCGTAGAGGCCGTTGGCCATGAGGACCTTCATGACCGGGTTCTCGCGCTGCACGCGGCCGAGCTCGGGTGCCACGTTGATGTAGCCCGGCCAGCGCATCTGCTGCTTCTCCTTCGGTCCGTACCAGTCCCATTGCCGGAGCGCTTCGGCGTTGAAGACGGTGTAGGGCCGGTCCATGTCGACCTGGAGGGTCCGGGTCAGGTAGTCGTTCATTGCGGCGGTATAGGCGCCGCCGATGCCGTGGCCGGCCGGATCGGATTCCGGGAACTCGCCGGCATCGTCGTAGTCCTCGCCGAGGTAGCGGGTGTCGAGGCGGCCGACGGTCTTGCCCTGGCTCCGCAGCAGCTCCTTCCGGAAGCGCGTCGGCTCGACGCGCAGGTTGGTGCGCTCGAGCCAGTCCTCGGAGAGGCCGGTGTAGCGCGCGAGCTTAGATTTGACCTCCGCCCGCCTCTTCTTGTCGAGGCGGCTCCCGGTCAGCATCGCCGGCAGGTATTCCTCGATGGCGAAGGCCCGCACCTCGTCCAGCAGCCGGTCGAGGTTCGCCGGCTTCTTGAGCGCGCCGTGATAGATCGCCGACGCGGTGCAGGTCGGAAGGAAGCAGGCATCCGGCAGCGGGTTGCCCTTCTCGAAGCGCGCGGTGTGGAAGTCGATGATCACCGAGATCAGCGCGAGCCCGTTCAGGGTGACGTTCGAGAGGCCACTATGCAGCTTGCCGGCGACCGCAACAGCGCGCGTCGTGCCATAGCTCTCCCCGGCGATGTAGATCGGCGAGGCCCAGCGCTTGTTGTCCGTCAGCCATTGCCGGATGAAGTCGGCGATCATCGAGGCGTCGACGTCGAGGCCCCAGAAATCCTCGTTCTTGGCCTCGCCGATCGCGCGGCTGTAGCCGGTGCCGACCGGATCGATGAAGACGAGGTCGGTGATGTCCAGCGGGCAGAGCGCGTTGTCGACGAAAGGGAACGGCGCCACGCCGGCGCTGCCGCCGTCCGACGGCACCACCAGGCGCTTCGGCCCGAAGACGCCGAGATGCAGCCAGAGCGAGGCCGAGCCCGGCCCGCCGTTGAAGACGAAGGTCACGGGCCGCTTCGCCGGGTCCTTCTCGCCGTCCTTGAGGTAGCCGGTCGAGAAGATCGAGCAGCGCGGCTTACCGGCGCCGTCCTTCAGGTGGATCTCGCCGGCGATCGCCGCGTATCCCAGCTTCCTGCCGTGGAAGGTGCCGGAGTGCTTGGTCGTGAACTTCTTCGGCGGCGCCGGCGGCTCGGCCTTGGTCTCGACGGGCTTCTCGCCATCCTTCTTCTTCGTCTCCGGGCCGTCGAAGCCACGGAGGAAGGACGCGTCGTCGGGCGCATGCATCATGGCAGTCTCCGAAGGGAAATCAGGCGGGCGGCTGGCGCAGCTTGAAGCGCTGGAGCTTGCCGGACTCGGTGCGCGGCAGCGACTCCAGGAACTCGACCTGGCGCGGGTACTTGTAGGGCGCGATCCGCGCCTTGACGAAATCCTGAAGCGCCTTGGCGTCGGCCCTGGCGCCGTCCTTGAGGACGACATAGGCCTTCACGACCGTGCCGCGGTCCTCGTCCGGCGCCCCGACCACCGCGCATTCGCGCACGGCGTCGTGCTCCATCAGCGCCTCCTCGACCTCGGGCCCGGAGATGTTGTAGCCGGACGAGACGATCATGTCGTCGGCGCGCGCCTGGTACCAGTAGTAGCCCTCGGCGTCGCGCATATAGGCGTCGCCGGTCAGGTTCCACCCGTCGCGCACATAAACCGTCTGCCGGGGATCGGCGAGATAGCGGCAGCCGGTGGGCCCGCGCACGGCGAGACGCCCGACGGTCCCGTCCGGCACCTCCTGCATGTTCTCGTCGACGATGCGGGCCTCGTATCCCGGCAGCACCTTGCCGGTGGCCCCCGGCCGGATCTCGTCGCCGTCGGAGGCTATGAAGATGTGCAGCATCTCGGTCGAGCCGAGACCGTCGATGATCTTGATGCCGGTCGCCTGGTGGAAGGCCTCCCAGGTCGACTTCGGCAAGTGCTCGCCGGCCGAGACGCAGATGCGCAGACTCTTGATGTCGTATTTCGGGAGCAGCGGCAGCATGGCGCGATAGGCAGTCGGCGCGGTGAAGCAGACCGTCGCCTTCTGCTCCTGGATCGCCTTCAGCAGCGCCTCGGGCGACGGCTTCTCGATGAGCAGCGTCGCCGCCCCCACCTTGAAGGGGAACAGCACCAGGCCACCCAGGCCGAAGGTGAAGGCCAGCGGCGGGCTGCCGCAGAAGATGTCGTCGGCAACCGCCTTCACCAGGTATTTCGGGATCAGGTCGGCCGCGACCATGATGTCGCGGTGGAAATGCATGGTGCCCTTCGGCCCCCCGGTGGTGCCGGAGGTGAAGGCGATCACGCAGGTGTCGGTCGCTGACGTGTTGCAGTTGGTGAAGGTCCCGTCCTTCCGCTCCATCCGGCCTTCGAGTCCGGCTCTGTCCGCCCGGTTCCAGTAGGCGACGCGCCCGCGGAGCGAGGCGTGCCCCGGCACCGCCTCGTCGAGCTCGGCGGCGATGTCCTGGTCGCAGAGACAGGCGTTCACCTGCGCCTTGTCGATGATGACGCGAAGCTCGCGGGCACGGAGCATCGGCATGGTGGCGACCGCGATGGCGCCCACCTTCATCACGGCGAACCAGCAGGCGACCATCATCGGGCTGTTGAACCCGCGCAGCAGCACGCGGCTGCCGGGAACCACGCCCAGCTCCTCGGCCAGCACGCGGGCGATCCGGTTGGCCTGGTCGAGCAGCTCGGCATAGGTCCAGCGGAAGCTGGGGCCGATCACCGCGATCCGCTCGCCCCTGCCCTCCGCGACATGCTTGTCGAGAAGCTCGACGCCGCAGTTGACGTGATCCGGGTACTGCAGCTCGGGAAGCGTGAAGAGGAGGTCCGGCCACTCGTCCCGGGGCGGCAGATTGCGCCAGGCGAAGACGTCGAGATGCGCGGTGTCCACGTGTCCTCCCTCGCCCGATCCTAGCCCATGATCTGGCGGGCGATGACCAGCTTCTGGACCTCGCTGGCGCCTTCGTAGATCCGCAAGGCCCGGACCTCGCGGTAGAGCCGCTCGACGACGTTGGGCGCGATCACGCCCTGGCCGCCGAAGAGCTGCACCGCGCCGTCGACGACGCGCTGCGCCGCCTCGGTCGCGAAGAGCTTCGCCATCGCCGCCTCGCGCGTGGTGCGCGCGGCACCGGAGTCGCGGGTCCAGGCGGCGCGATAGATCAGGAGCGCCGCCGCATCGACGTCGACCGCCATGTCGGCGAGCCGCGCCTGGGTCAGCTGCAGGTCGCCCAAGGTGCCGCCGAACATCTCACGCGACCTGGCGCGGGCGAGGCTCTCGTCGAGGGCGCGGCGGGCGAAGCCGAGGGCCGCGGCACCGACCGACGGACGGAACAGGTCCAGGGTCGCCATCACGATCTTGAAGCCGTCGCCGGGCTTTCCGATCATCTGCGATGCGGGCACGCGCGCGCTGTTGAAGCGGAGCCGGCCGAGCGGGTGCGGCGCGATCACCTTGTAGCGCTCGCCGATCCAGACCCCAGGCGTCGTCGCGAAGTCGACGACGAAGGCCGAGAGCCCCTTCGCCCCCGGCGCCTCGCCGGTACGCGCCAGCACGACGTAGTGGTCGGCGATGCCGCCATTGGAGATGTAGGCCTTGTGGCCGTTGAGGATGTAGCTGTCGCCGTCGCGCTCGGCGGTGGTGATGATCGCCGCCGCGTCCGATCCCGCCTGGCTCTCGGTCATGGCGAAGGCGGCGATCTTCCTGCCGGCCGCGACGTCGGGCAGGTACTTGCGCTTCAGTTCCTCGCTGCCGAACAGCGAGATCGGCCCGGTGCCGAGCCCCTGCATGGCGAAGGCGAAGTCGGCCAGCCCGTCCTTCCTCGCCAACGTGTCGCGGATCAGGCAGAGGTCGCGCGCCTGGATCGTCTCGTTCACGCCGCCATAGGCGGCCGGCACGGCATGGCGCAGCCAGCCGGCCTGCCCGAGATCGCGCACCAGCTTCCGGCAGGCGTCGTCGACATCGTCGGTGTGATCGCCTTCATGGACGTTGTCTGCGGCCCATGAGGCGAGCCGCGTTGCGAGCTCGCGGTGCCGCGCCTCGAAGAACGGCCAGCCGAGCCAGGACTCGTCCATGTTCAGCGGCCCTCGAACACGGGCTTCGCCTTGGCGACGAACGCGTCGTAGGCGCGCTTGAAGTCGCCGGTCGCCATGCAGAGCGCCTGCGCCTCGGCCTCGACGTCGATCGCTTGATCGACCGGCATGTCCCATTCCATGTGCATCTGTCGCTTGGTGATGCCGTGGGCGAAGGTGGGACCGGCTGCAAGTGCCTCGGCAAAGCTCGTCGCCTCGGCGAGCACGGCGTCCGGGTCGACCAGCCGGTTGTAGAATCCCCAGCGCTCGGCCTCGGATCCTTCCATCAGCCGGCCGGTATAGAGCAGCTCGGACGCCCGCCCCTGGCCGATGATGCGCGGCAGGATCGCGCACGCTCCCATGTCGCAGCCGGCGAGGCCGACACGGACGAACAGGAAGCCCACCTTGCTGCGCGCGGTGCCTAGGCGGATGTCGGAGGCCATCGCCAGGATCGCCCCGGCGCCGACGCAGATGCCGTCGATGCCGGCGACGATCGGTTGCGGGCAGGCGCGCATCGCCTTGACCAGGTCGCCGGTCATCGTCGTGAAGGCGAGCAGGTCCGGCGTGCTCATCTTCGTGAGCGGCCCGATGATCTCGTGCACGTCGCCGCCGGAGCAGAAGTTGCCGCCGGAGCCGGTCAGGACCACGACCTTGATGTCCTCGGCGGTCTTGAGCGACCGGAACAGGTCGCGGAGCTCGGCGTAGCTCTCGAAGGTCAGCGGGTTCTTGCGGTCGGGCCGGTCGAGCGTGATCGTCGCGACCTTGCCCCGCGATTCCCAGCGGAAATGCGTCGCCTTGTAGGGGCCAAGCTTCGTCACATGATCTCCCCGCCGGACAGCGAGATCGCCTGTCCGGTCACGCTTTCGCTGCCCGGCTTCACCAGCCAGAGCACGGCCGCCGCCACCTCTTCCGGGCGGATCAGGCGTCCTTGCGGATTGTACTGGGTCAGCGAGGCCTCGGCGAAGGCCTCGTCCTTGCCGGTCTTGGCGACGATCGCCTTCACCGCCTCGGACACGATGTCGGTGTCGGTGTAGCCCGGGCAGACCGCGTTCACGGTGACGCCGGCCTTGACCACTTCCATCGCCAGCGAGCGCGTGAGGCCGAGCATCCCATGCTTGGACGCGGCATAGGCCGCGACATAGGCGTAGCCCCTCTGGCTCGTGGTCGAGCCGATGTTGACGATGCGGCCCCATCTGCGCTCGGTCATCTGGGGCACCACCGCCTTGCACCAGAGGAAGGCGCCGGTCAGGTTCACGCGCAGCAGGCGTTCCCACATGTCGAGCGACGTCTTGTGCACCAGCGCGGTCTCGACCACGCCGGCATTATTGACCAGCACATCGATCGGCCCGTTCTTCTCGACCGCTTCGGCGTGCGCCCGCTCGATCGCCTTCGGGTCCGACACGTCGGCCGCGATCGCGACCGCCTTCAGCTTCTTTGCCGCCTCGTCGAGCCGCCCCCTGTCGCGCCCGACGAGAGTGAGCTTCATCCCCTCACTTGCCAGCGCCTCGGCGATGGCGAGCCCGATGCCGCGACCACCGCCGGTGACGAGGGCGTGGCGGGCCATCAGACGCTCGCTGCCGTCTCGGCCGCCATCTCGGCGGCGCGGCGGAGGTTGCGCTCAAACTGGTCCTTGCCGGCGGCGTATTGCACCGGCCAGGGCTGGTCGCCCGCAGCCTGGCGGACCGCCTCGTGCAATGCCCAATAGGGATCAGCCAAGTGCGCGCGGGCGAGTGCCACCAGGTCGGCGCGGCCGGAGGCCACGATCGAGTTCACGTGGTCGGCCTCGAAGATGTTGCCGACCGCCATGGTGGCGATCCCGACCTCGTTCCGGATGCGGTCGGAGTAAGGCGTCTGGAACATGCGGCCGTAGAGCGGCTTGGCGCGGATCGAGGTCTGGCCGGCCGAGACGTCGATCAGGTCGCAGCCGGCCTCCTTGAAGGCGCGCGCGATCTCGACCGCGTCGTCGCCGTCGTTGCCGCCCTCGACCCAGTCGGTCGCCGAGATGCGGACCGACATCGGCTTGTTCGCCGGCCACGCGCGCCGCATGGCGGCGAACACTTCCAGCGGATAGCGGAGCCGGTTGGCGAGCGAGCCGCCATACTCGTCGGTGCGCTGGTTCATCAGCGGCGTCAGGAAGCTCGACAGCAGGTAGCCGTGCGCCGCATGCATCTCGACCATGTCGAAGCCGGCCTGGAGCGCGCGGTCGGTCGCGGCCACAAATTCCGATTTCACCCGGTCCATGTCGGCCCGGTCCATCGCCTTCGGCACCTGGTTCGCCGGCGCCCACGGGATCGCGGACGCGGCGAGAAGCGGCCACCCGCCCGAGGGCAGCGGCTCGTTGTCGCCCTCCCACGAGAGCTTGGTCGCGCCCTTGGGGCCGGCGTGGCCGAGCTGCAGGCAGATCCTGGCGCCTGAGCCCGCATGCACGAAGTCGGTGATCCGCTTCCACGCGGCGACGTGCTCGTCCTTGTACATGCCGGTGCAGCCGGGCGAGATGCGGCCGTCGCGGGCGACGTCGGTCATTTCGGTGAAGACGAGCCCTGCCCCGCCCTGGGCGCGCGAGCCCAGATGCACCAGGTGGAAGTCGTTCGGCGTGCCGTCCTCGGCCGAGTACATGCACATCGGCGAGACGACGACGCGGTTCTTGATCCAGAGGCCGCGCAGCTTGAACGGCATGAACATCGGCGGGCCGGATCTCTCGGCGCCAGTCGCGCTTCGCGCGACCCACCGCTCGACCTTGTCGACGAAGCGCCGGTCGCGGAGCTTGAGGTTCTCGTGCCCGATCCGCTGGCTGCGCGTGAGCAGGCTGTAGGCGAACTGCGTCGGTTCGAGCCTCGCATAGCGGCGCACGTTCTCGAACCACTCGGTCGAGTTGCGGGCGGCGCTCTGGATGCGCAGCACCTCGATGCGCCGCTCGGTCTCGTAGGCGGTCAACGCCGCGGTCAGATCGTGCGAGCCGCGGAGATACTTGGCGAGCGCGATCGAGTCCTCGAGCGCCAACTTGGTGCCGGAGCCGATCGAGAAATGCGCCGTATGCGCGGCATCACCCATCAGCACCAGGTTATCGTGGCTCCAGCGCTGGTTGGAGACGCGCACGAAGTTGAGCCACGGAGATGCAAGGTGACGCGCGTTGCTCATCAGCTTGTGGCCGCCGAGCCATTTGCCAAACAGGGCCTCGCCGAAGGCGCAGGTGGCATCCGCATCGGCCCCTTCGAGCCCTGCCTTCGCCCAGGTCTCCTCGTCGGTCTCGATGATGAAAGTCGAGGTCTCGTCGTCGAATCGGTAGCAATGCGCCTGGAACCAGCCGTGCTCGGTTTCCTGGAAGATGAAGGTGAAGGCGTCGAAAACCTTCTTCGTCCCGAGCCAGACGTACTTGCATCTACGCCGGTCGAGATCGGGGCGAAACACATCGGCATGCGCCGCGCGGATCCGGCTGTTGACGCCGTCGGCAGCGACGATGAGGTCGGCGTTGGCCCAGGGCGAGAGGTCGGAGACGTCGGTCTCGAAGCGGAGCTCGACGTCGAGTTCCTGCGCCCGCGCCTGCAGGATGTCGAGAAGCCGCCGGCGCCCGATGCCGCAGAATCCATGGCCTGTGGAGGTCACCACCTCGCCCTTGAAGTGGACGTCGATGTCGTCCCAATGGGCAAAGGTGCCGGTGATCGCGCGCCAGCTCGGCTCGTCGGCGGTCTTGAGGTGCGCCTGGGTCTGGTCGGAAAAGACCACGCCCCAGCCGAAGGTATCCGAGGGTCGATTGCGTTCGAGCACGGTCACGCGGTTACGCGGGTCCGCGCGCTTCATCAGGATCGCGAAATAGAGCCCCGCGGGGCCGCCGCCGATGCAGACGATACGCAAGGCTCACCCCTCCTTTCGAGGGATGAGCCTAACCTCTCGCGGCTAGAAAGTGTAACGGGTCAATGCCACCTGGCTGCCGTTGGGCAGCGTCATGGTCGCGGTCGTCTGGGACGAAAACTGGATGGTGACGGTCCCGTTCGTCGCCGACGTGGTCGGGCCGGTGAAGGTACTGCGGGTGAAATAGCTGCCGCCGGAGTACGAGGCGAGCGTTCCGGTGAACGTCGTCGCCGAGGTCATAGCGCCGTTCGCCACGTACCAGGTCGCCTGGCCGGACGCGCTGTACATGTAGAAGCTGACGAACATCGTCGTGTTCTGGGCTTCGATGAAGTAGCCGCGCCCCGACTCGCTGGCGTTCCACCACCACCCTGTCTGCGGGTACCCGGACGCGGTGCCGACCGCCGAGCCGTTGGTCACGATGTCGAAGCGCGTGATCGAATGGCCGGAATCCCAGCCGGTCGAGGAGCTCCAGAAATAGATCGTGGCGGTGCGATCGTTCGAGAAGTTGATCTGCACCCACCCCGGCGTGCCGGAAGCCGAGGCCGCCCTGTAGCTTCCGCTCAGGGTCTGGCCGCCGCTGTACTGGGTCATGCTGTTGAAGTAGCTGCTCGACGACGACATCGCGCCGCTCGAGACGTACCAAACCGGCGTGCCGTCGGTAGCGTAGGAGTAGAAGGCGAAGAAGACGTTGTTGCCGCTGACCTCGAGCGAGTAGCCGCGGCCGGACTCCGTGGTGCTCCACCACCAGCCGCTCTCGGGCAGCGGGGTCGACGTCCCGGAACGGAAACCGGCGACCGAGGAAGCCGTCTGGTTGAAGCGCCGCGCGTTGTCTGCCGAGTTCGCCAGGCTCCGGTCGATGCCCGTCGGCAGCCCGTTGTAGGTGACATTCGGATTGCTGAAATAGGGAATCCGGGGACACGAGATCGCGAGCGCCGAGCACTTGTCGTCGTACGACATGATCGTCTTGAAGCGATTGGTCGTGTCGACATAGCCGTAGGCGTAGACGTTCGATGTCGCCTCCGGCTGGACGTACCGGTCGTGATAGGCGCCGATATTGTGGCCGGTCTCGTGCGCGTAGGTGTAGCCCGAGGTCATGCAGGAGCGCTGCGAGACCTGGAAGCCGTAGGCGGGATCGCCGTTGTAGACCCAGGCGATGCCGCAGGCGTCGTAGAGGTTCTCGACGATCAGGGCGACGAGGTCAGCGCTGTTCGCGGTCCGGAGCGTATGGATCGTGTCCATCACGCCGTCGCTGTTGGTCGTGAACTTGGTGAGGATGTTGTCCGAGGTCGTGTAGGTGCCCTCGGTGTAGCTGATCTGACCGGTGCCGACCAGATTGAGCTGCGCGTTGACGCCGCTGTTCGTGAAGGCGGTGTTCGTGCCTGAAATCGCGAGCTGGATCTCGCTGACGATGTTGGAGCTCGCGGCCGCGGTGGCCGACGTATAGGCGACGTAGACGTTGAGCGTGGTATTCGCGCCGGAGGCGATCGCCTTGGCGAGCGGCGGCGGAAGGTGCTGATGCCCGTCCGGACCCTGCGGCGCGATCATCGGGGAAATTGCGTCGGGCCGCCCTGCCGGCGGATCGCCCGAAGGCGGCTTTGCCGCCTCGACCACGTGGTGGTGCGTGGGGAAGGCGTCGGAATCGATCTCGCTAATCGTATGCACGGATCCGGCGACCGTGCGGATCTCGATCATCTGGGTGCCGTTGTAGATCTGACCGGTGACGCTCGACCCGTCGATCACCAGGACGGCGGAGCTGCCGGGGGTTCCGGCGACGCTGCCGGTCCAGACGGTCCGGCCGTTGGCGGCGCGTTCGATGGACTTTCCCGTGAGCGGAAGCGTGAGGTCGGCAAAGGCCGGGACCTCGACCTGAGCCGGCTTGGCGGCCGCCTTCGACCCCGCCACCATCGGTGCGTCGGGCATGACGCGCTGGGCGAGATAGGTGGTGTCGACGACCGCGGTTCGGGAGCGCTTCACGGTCGCCGGGAAGGTCGGCGGCCTGGCATCGCGCGCGATCTGGGCCGCGCCGGCCGGCACGTCGCGGAACAGCCCGTCGGCAAAGGAGATCGAAGAGGCGGAAAGCACGGCCGCGACGATTGCGGCACCGAGGAACGAACGGCGCATACGACTCCCCAGCAGGATCACCCGCGGGGGAATATAGAGAGGACCGGTCCCTTAGGAAAATGCCTAGAACGTGAAGCGCGACAAGGAGACCTGGACGCCGTTCGGCAGGGTCAGCACTGCCGAAGTACCGGAGGCGAACTGGATCGTGACCGAGCCGATGTTGTTGGCGCCGTTCGGGGCCCGGAAGGCCGAGGTGAGCGTGCTGCCGCCCGAGTATTCCTGGAGCGTCCCCTGGAAGACGTCGGCCGAGGTCATCACCCCCGAAGCGATGTACCAGACCGCCTGCCCGGCCGCGTTGTACATGTAGAAGCTGACGAACATCGAGGTGTTCTGCGCCTCGATGAAGTAGCCGCGGCCGGCCTCGTTCGCGTTCCACCACCAGCCGGTCTGCGGATATCCCGGCGCCGGCCCGCCGACCGAGCCGTTGGTGATGAAGTCGAAGCGGCTGATCGACGTGCCGCTGCCGCCGGGGAAGACGAGATAGCCGGTCGTCTCCGAGTCGAAATAGATCTGGAGCTTGCCGGCCGAGCCCAGCACGGTCGCCGGCTTGTAGCCGCCGTTCAGCGTCTGCCCGCCCGAGTACTGCTGAAGGTCTCCGATGTAGCTGGTCTTGTTGTCGCCCATCTGGCCCGAGGAGACGTACCAGAGCGCGGTGCCGTCGGCGGCGTAGGAGTACGCGGCGAAGAACAGCGCGTTCCCCTGGATCTCGATCGAGTAGCCGCGCCCCGCCTCGCTGGCGTTCCACCACCAGCCGCTGGCCGGCGTCGGCGTCGCGACCGCGCCGTTGCGGAAAGCCGATACCGCCGACCGCGTCTCGGTGAGGCGGCGGACGTTATAGGCGGCCTGCGTCGACCACGGGTTCACGCCGAGCGCCACGCCGTTGTAGGCGAGATAGGGCGAGCTGAAGAATGGGATGCGCGTGCAGGTGAAGCCCTGGGCCGCGCAATTGTCGTTGTAGGCCATCACGGTGCGGATGCGCGCCACGGTGTCGACGTAGCCGTAGTTGTAGGCGCCGGGCGAACCGCCGCCGTTGACGTAGCGGTCGTGGTCGGCCCCCATGTTGTGGCCGAGCTCGTGCACGAAGCTGTAGTTGCTGGTGGCGCAGCTCCGCGTCACCACCGAGAACGCGTATTGCGGGTAGCCGTTGTAGAGCCAGGCGAGGCCGCAATACTCGGCACGCTCGGTGAGATAGACGACGAGGTCGGCCTTGAGGCTGCTGCGGAGCGAATGGACCGCGTCCAGCCTTCCGTCCGACGTGCCCGTCAGGTCGTTGAGGATGGTCTCGTAGCTGCGCGTGGACTCGTCGTAGCCGCTGATCTGCTGCGTGCCGACGAGGTTGAGCGTGATCGGAATCCCTGAATTGGCGTAGACCGCGTTCGAGGTGGCGACCGCGAGCCGGATCTCGCTGCCGATGTCGGCGCTGGCTGCGGCCGAACGGTCGCCATAGACCACGAGCACGTTGAGAGCAGAGCTGCCGTCCGCCGAGGCGCGCGCGTCGGGCGCGGGCATCGGCGTGCCGGAAGGCGCCTGGCCCGGCGCCGTCAGAGCCTCGCCTTCCTTGGGAAAGGCGCCCTGGTCGATCTCGCTGATCCGATGCATGCCGAGCAGGATCGGCCGGATCTCGATCGTCATCGAGCCGACCGTGATCTGGCCGGTGATCATGCCGTCCCTGATGACCAGCGTCGCGGCGCTGACCGGCGCGCCGGTCACGCGTCCAGTCCAGACCGTGCTGCCGTCGACCGACGCCTCGACCTGCTCTCCGTCGAGATTGAGCACGATGTCGGGGAACAGCGGCAGCAGGATCGCCAGCAGCTTCGCCGCCAGCTTCTGTCCGGCGGCCATCGAGATGTCGGGCATCACGTTCCGCGCGAGATAGGCCGCATCGATCATCGCCACGCGCGAGCGCTTCACCGTGCCGGGGACCGCCGGCCGGGCGCTGTCCGACATCGCGCGCGCGGAAGGAACGTCGAGGAAGAGACCCTGGGCCTCCGCCGCGATCGGCAGAAGCAGGAGGGCGATGAGAAGCACGAACCGGGGGATGCAGCTCATGCCCCTCATTGTACCAAAGACGAGACTTCTCAGAGACTGGTGCGGACCTCCCAGAGCTCCGGGAAGAAGACGTGATCGAGTCTCTGGCGCAGATACGAGACACCCGCGGTGCCGCCGGTGCCCTGGCGGAATCCGATCACCCGCTTGACCGTCGTCATGTGCCTAAAGCGCCATTGCTGAAAGGAATCTTCGATGTCGACGAGTTCCTCGCCGAGCTCGTAGAGATCCCAGTAGCGATCGGGATCGCGGTAAATCGCTACCCAGGCCTCGCGCACGGAGTCGTGCCGCCGATACGACTCGGAAAAATCACGATCGAGGACTTCCGGAGCGATATAGAGGCCGCGTCGCGCCAAAAGGCGATGCGACTCGTCGTAGAGGCTGGGCCGCTCCAGCATCGCGACCAGGCGTGCATGAAGCTCCGGCCGGTGGCTGTGCGGCGCCAGCAATGCACGGTCCTTGTTGCCCAGCGCGAACTCGAGCAGCCGGTACTGATGGGACTGGAAGCCCGACGACTTTCCCAGCGCCTCCCGGAAGGACAGGTAGTCGGCCGGCGTCATCGTCGACAGCACGTCCCACGACTGGATCAGCTGGGCGAAGATGCGCGTGACCCGGGCCGTCATCTTGAAGGCCGGCGGCAGGTCGTCCGCCCTCACCTTCCCGATCGCCGCCTCGAGCTCGTGCAGCGCCAGCTTGAGCCACAGCTCGCTCGCCTGGTGGATGGTGATGAACAGGAGTTCGTCGTGGCTGTCCGAGCGGGGATGCTGGGCGTCGAGCAGGCGGTCGAGGGCGAGGTAGTCGCCATAGCTCATCTCGCCCCGGAAGTCGGTATGGGCGCCGCTCGCCATCGCTAGTTGCGCCCGCCGTCGACGATGAAGTTCTGCGCGGTCACGAGACGGCTGTCGTCGGCGCAGAGCCAGAGGATCATGCGCGCGATGTCCGGCGGGTAGAGCTTTTCCGGCAGGCATTGCTGCTTCATGAGGTCGGCCTCGGCCTCGGGCGTCAGCCACATCTTGATCTGGCGCTCGGTCATGATCCAGCCCGGCATCACCGAGTTGACGCGGATCATGTCGCCGCCGAGCTCGCGCGCGAGCCCGCGGGTCATGCCGATCACTGCCGCCTTCGCCGCCTGGTAGACGGAAAGATTGTGGGTCATCGCGACGAAGCTCATCGAGCTCAGGTTGACGATCGCGCCGCCGCCGGCCTTGCGCATGCCCGGCACCACGGACTGGATCGCAAAATATTGGTGGCGGAGGTTGGTCGCGATCCGCTCGTCCCAGTAGGCCTCGGTGACGTCGTCGATCCGGTGGCGATCGTCGCGGGCGGCATTGTTGACCAACACGAGGATCGGGCCGAGGCTCGCCGCGATCTCGCCGATCGCCGCCTGGTAGGCCTTGGTGTCGCGGATGTCGCACTTGCAGAACAGCGGCGCCGGCAGCCCTTTCCCCTTGATCGCCTCGACCAGGGCGCCGGATGCCGGCTCGTCGAGGTCGACGAAGCCGACCTTCGCGCCCTGCTGGCAGAAGTGCTCGACGATGCCGGCGCCGATGCCGGATCCACCGCCGGAAACGAACACGACCCGATCCTTGAGGCTCGGGTACGTAGCGAAGCTCGGCATGAGGCCCTCTAGAGGCTGGAGACGCGGAAGGCCACTTCGCCGGAAAGCCTGTCGCCGTTGGCGAGCAGCCGATAGCCCACATCCTCGACGCCGAGCGCGTGGAGCGCAAACCCGTTGTTGGCGTGGCTCACGGGCTCCACGCAGAAATAGGGCCGCGCCTCGGGCGTGTAGAGCACGACGTGCCCGAAGACCGGGCTCGCCTCGACGTCCATCCGGATCTTCCTACTGGGCCAGGTGATCACCGCCTGCCCGTCCCATCCGTCGAAGCAGTTGTCGAGGACGACGTTCGAGACCCTGCGCGCCGTCGAGAAGTCCCAGCGCGGCGGAATGTCCACGCGCGTGGTCGGCAGCACCTCGGCATCGGCGAGCCAGACGCGCCTGAGGTTGAGCTGAAGCGTCGTGTCCTCGTCGCGCACGAAGTAGGGATGGAGACCGATGCCCGCCGGAACCGGGCTGGGGTCGGTGCTCTGCACCGAGATGCTGACGGTGAGCCCATCCTCGGTCAGCCGGAACGACTGGCGTGCGCGATACGGGAACGGCCAGCCCTGGCGGTCATGGACGTAGAGGAGATCGGCGTCGGTGTCGTTGGAGCGTTCGACCAGCCACGGGCGCCGCCAGCCGTCGCCGTGTATCGGGTGCTTAAAGCCGGGAGCGTTCGGCCGCATGTAGATGTCGCGCCCCTCGACGATCAGGCGGCCATCGGCGATGCGGTTCGAGAACGGGACCAGCGGGTAGCTGGCGCTGTCCTTGCCGGTGCCGCCGGCGAGCGACTCCGGATCGGCTGGCCGCAGCAGATCGACGGGAAGGCGCCCCTTCTCCTCGATGGCGAAGCGGGCGATCGAGCCGCCGGCATGCGGCGCCAGATCGACCGCAAGCCGCCCGGCTCTCAGCCGCAGCAGATCCATGAAGTCCCTCCCCGGTTACGCCGCGTAACCTCTACGAGCGTTTACGGTCAAGGTCTCCTTTGCATTAACCCTAGATGGAGATGCGGCCGATCCGGTTCCGAACCGCACGAACCACGCTGAGTGCGGCCATCATCGAGGTTTTCGGGTTGCTCGGGAGAGTTTTTCCCGAAAATTCGAGCGAAAAGCGACCGAACGTCCCTTCCGCTTCGATTCGATGGATGTTCCCTGTTGCGGCGGGATCGGCGATCAGGGTCGCCTCGGTCGCCTCGAGGCCGAGACCGGCCAGGGCAATGGTCGCCGCGACGTTGGCGTTCTGCGGAAACCGTCGCGCCGCTTCGCCGGCATTGCCACGATAGACCTCGGTCGGGCCGGAGATGGTGTCGAGGTCCACGACCTTTTCCGCCGCCGTGCCGCGCCAGCCGGCCGGCGGCTTCCTTCCCGTATAGACCACCTTCGAGAGCCCGCCCTCGCGCGCCGCCGCCAGCGCGTCGATCCCGCCGACCGCGCCCGAGACGAGCGACAGCCGGCCGCCGCCCTGCTCGGCTGCCGCCTTGAGCGCCTCGAACAGCGCCGGATCCGCCAGCGCCCCGGTCGAGACCACCACCAGCTCCGCGCCCCGCGACAGCACCGTTGCGCCATGTTCTCGGACCGCGCCATGCCCGCCGCACTCGACGACCAGCGGCGGTAGGGCCGTCAGCGCATCGAGGTTCTCGACGACGGCGACCTCGCCTGGAAGGGCCGCGCGCGCCGCCTCGGCCCGGCCCGGCCGGACCAGCGCGGCCATCGCGGCCTCCTTGCCCAGGCGGTCGATCACGAGGCGCCCGATGGCCCCCCACCCGATCAGCAGCAGCGACGGTCTGGCCGATGGCATCCGATTGTTCCTTTCGGGTCCGGAAAGTAGCCCCAGCCATCGCGCCCGTCGACGCTGTGGATTGGAACCGTTTCAAGATCCCGCCGTTGAGGTGATGCGGTAACGGGCTCCGACTTTGGCGCCCGGCGTCGGCCGCGTCACCAGGAGGCTCCATTGGCACAGGGTAGCGGATCGTTGCACGAGGACGAGGAGGTCCTCGGGCCGGAGGTCATCGACCAGCATCGGGCGATCGTCTCGATCATGGAGGAGCTGGAGGCGGCCGACTGGTACAACCAGCGCGTCGCCGCCGGCAGCGATCCCGAGCTCCGCGACATCCTCGCGCACAACCGCGACGAGGAGAAGGAGCACGCGGCGATGACGCTCGAGTGGCTCCGCCGCCGCGACAAGAAGCTCGACGAGCATCTCCGCACCTATCTCTTCACCGAAGGCTCGATCCTCGGCATCGAGAAGAAGGCCGAAGGCAAGGAGGAGACCGCCGGCAAAGGCAACGGATCGCTCGGTATCGGCTCGCTCCGAGATCAGGGAGCGGCGTCATGAGCCGCCTCAACCGCCACTTGGCGCCGATGTCGGACGCCGCCTGGGCGGCGCTCGACGACGAGGTCCGCCGTGCGCTCAAGACCATGCTCGCCGGACGGCGCATCGTCGACTTCACCGGCCCCCTCGGCGACGACGTCTCCTCGATCAGCCTCGGCCGCCTCGACGACATCCCGGCCCCGCCGGACCGCCTGGTCCTCGCCCGCCTTCGCCGGGTGCAGCCGCTGGTCGAGCTTCGTGCGCCTTTCGAGATGGCGCGGAGCGAACTCGATGCGATCGATCGCGGCGCCAAGGACCCGGACTTCGACCCGGCGATCGAGGCCGCGCGCCAGATCGCGCTCGCCGAGGACCACGCGATCTTCAACGGCTATCCGGAAGCCGGCATCACCGGCATCACCCAGGGCGGCAACGCCGAGCCCTTGTCCATATCCGACGACTACGAGGCCTATCCGGCCGCGGTCGCCGAGGCGATCGGCCGGCTGCGCGACGACGGCGTCGACGGGCCTTACGCGATCGTGCTCAGCGACCGCTGCTTCACCAGTCTCACCAAGGAGACCAAGGGCGGCTATCCGGTGATCCAGCACGTGAAGCGGCTGATCGACGGACCGATCTTCCGCGCCGCCGCGCTTTCCGGTGCCGTCGTGCTGTCGCTCCGCGGCGGCGACTTCGAGCTGACCGTCGGGCAGGACCTCTCGATCGGCTACCTCAGCCACGACGACAAGTCGGTCAGGCTCTTCATCGAGGAGAGCCTGACCTTCCGGCTGCTGACGCCGGAGGCGGCGGTGCCGCTGTCCTACCCAACCGACAAGACACGCAAACGTTGATCGGCGAGGAACCCGACGCCCGCATTGCCGTTCATGGGGCACGTCCCCGCCTCCTTTCCGTCCCCTAGTTCCCCAGGAGAAGTTCCCATGTTCGATCGCCGCAAGTTCCTCGCCGTCCCGTTCGCCCTCGCGCTGTTCGCGTCGGGCTGTACCGTGATGGAAGGCCGCCAGACCGCCGGCCAGTACATCGACGACGCCACCATCACCACCAGGGTGAAGGCGCAGATGGTCGAGGATCCACAGGTCAAGGCCATCGAGGTCGGCGTCGAGACCATGCAGGGCGTCGTGCAGCTCTCGGGCTTCGTCCCCTCGCAGATGGTCGCCCAGCGAGCCGGGCAGATCGCCCGCAACGTCGAAGGTGTCCGCGGCGTCAAGAACGACCTCGTCGTCCGTTAGCCTTCCGCGGCGAGCGGAGCCTCCCCCTCCGCTCGCCGCACCTCGTCATACCCCGCCCGGATTGCGTATGCTGTGTGCCTCGTCTCGGGGGAGACCATGGCGCCCTGGCCTGAATACACGCGCTTCCTGATTACGCTGTTCGCGATCCTGACGCCGTTCGCGGCGATCCCGATCTATCTGGGATTGACCGAAGGCCGCAGCGCCTCGTATCGCGCGCACACCGCCGATACCGCCGCCCTCACCGTGCTGTGCGTGCTGGTCTTCAGCGCCTTCTCCGGCGACGTCGTGCTCCGTCTCGTCGGCACCAATCTCGACAGCTTCCGCGTCGGCGGCGGCATCGTGCTTCTGCTGATGGCTCTCTCCATGCTGTCGGCCGAGGTCAGCCGCGTCCAGCAGACCCCCGGCGAGAAGGACGAGGCCGAGCACCGCGAGGCGATCGGCGTGGTCCCGCTGGGGGTGCCGCTGCTCGCAGGTCCCGGCTCGATCTCGGCGGTCATCATCCAGATGCAACGCGGCGAAGGACTGGCTCACCAGGCGCTCATCACCGCGAGCATCGTCGTGGTCTGCGGACTCCTCTGGGCGAGCCTGCGCCTCGCCGGGCCGATCGGCGCCCGCCTCGGCCGCACCGGCCTCAACATCGTCAACCGGCTGTTCGGCCTGCTGCTCGCCGCGATCGCGGTCGAGATCATCGCGACCGGGCTCCGCCATCTGTTTCCGGGGCTGATGGGCACCGCCTAGCCGGTTAGACTGAGACATGGCCGAGACCCATCCGACGGTCGAGCTCGCCCGCGGCACGCTGAAGCGCGTCGGCGGCGCCGTCGTGCTCGACTTCGTCAACACGCTCGACTGGCGGCTGGACAAGACCGCGGCGGCAGAGTGGCTGCTCTCGTATCGCGACCTCGTCGCCTGGGCGAGGAGCACCGGCGCGCTGGATGCGTCCCGGGCCCGACGTCTCCTGGCGCTATCCAAGGAAGACCCCGAGACCGCTGCAGGCGTCGTGTCCGAGGCGCGACGCCTGAGGGAAGCTCTCTTCCGCATCTTCGCCGCCCGTTCGCGCGAGAAGGCGCCGGCGGCGAAGGACCTGGCGCTGGTCAATCGCTGGCTCCAGCGCGCCGCGCCGCGTTCAGGCCTCGACCTCCGCGGTCGCCGCCTCGGCTGGCAGTGGCCCGACGAGAGCCTGGAGAGCGTGCTGGCGCCGATCCTGTGGTCGGCCGGCGACCTGCTGACCAACGAGGGCCGCATCAAGCTCTGCGCCGCGGACGGCTGCGGCTGGATCTTCCTGGACGCGAGCCGGAAGGCGAACCGGGTCTGGTGCTCGATGGAAGGCTGCGGCAACCGGGCCAAGGCCAGGCGTCACTATCGCCGCAGGATATCCGGCTGATGTGGCGCCCACCCGAACGCATCCGCTGGAAGCCCGACGGCGGACGCTGGCCGACCGCCGAGGAGGCATCGGCCTCGCGCCTGTTCAGCCCGATCTCGGCCGGCCCGCTCAAGCTCCCCGCCCGCACCTGGGTTCCGGCGATGGTGCCGTGGCGGGCGACCGAGGAGGGCGAGGTCACGCCGGAGGTGCTCGCCTGGTACGAGCGCTTTGCCCGCGGCCGGCCGGCGGCGATCGTCGTCGAAGCGACCGGCATCCGCGACGTGCCGTCCGGTCCCCTGCTCCGCATCGGGCACGACCGCTTCATTCCGGGCCTTGCCGAGCTGGCGAAGCGCGTGCGCGCCGCGAGCGGCGGCGAGACGCGCCTCCTGATCCAGCTCATCGACTTCCTCGCCATCCGCCGACGGCCGGATCCCGCGACCTTCTTCCGCCGCTATCTCAAGATCACCGACCGGCATCGCGAGGCGCTCGGCGTCTCGACCGACGACGCGGCGCGCGAGACCCTGCTGACGCTCGACGCCGACGCGCTCGCCCGCGTGCTCGATCCGCGCGAGATGGAGTCGCTCGAGGTCGGGTATCGCGAGCGCGTCACCGACCTGCACCTGCCGCATGTGCGCGACCTGCCGAAGGTGCTTCCCGGCCTGTTCGCCGATGCCGCGCGCCGCGCCGAGCTCGCCGGCTTCGACGGCGTCGAGCTTCACTACGCGCATGCCTACACGATGGCGTCGTTCCTTTCCGCGCTGAACGATCGCCCCGACGGCTATGGCGGCTCGCGTGCCGAGCGTGCCTGGCTCCCGCTGCAGGTCTTCGGCCGCGTGCGCGGCGTCGTCGGGCGCGACTTCGCGGTCGGCTGCCGCTTTCTCGCCGAGGACTGCATTGATGGGGGCAACACGGTCGAGGACGCCGCCTACTTCGCGCGACGCTTCGCGGCGGCCGGCATGGACTTCCTGTCGCTCTCGCGCGGCGGGAAGTTCGAGGATGCGAAGCAGCCGGCGATCGGCGAGGCCGCCTATCCCTACACCGGTCCCTCCGGCTACGAGTGCATGCCGCAGTTCATCTCGGACGCGCGGGGGCCTTTCGGCCGCAATCTCGAGCCGGCGGCGCGGATCCGCGCCGAGGTGCGGAACGCCGGCTTCGCGACGCCGATCATCGTCGCCGGCGGCATCCACGGCTTTGCGCAGGCTGAAGCCGTCATCGCCGAAGACAAGGCCGACATCGTCGGCTTCGCCCGTCAGGCGCTCGCCGATCCGGACTGGTTCCTCAAGGTGCGGCTCGGCCGCGGGACCGAGGTGCGCGTCTGCGAGTACACCAACTATTGCGAGGCGCTGGACCAGAAGCACGCCCAGGTTACGTGCAAGCTCTGGGATCGGCAGGCGCTCGATGAGCCCAATCTGCTCAAGACCAAGGATGGAAAGCGGCGACTCGTAGCCCCGATCTGGAATGCGTAAAAGTCGCGGGGGCATTTCCGTGACCGGCTGTTGCATGCCGGGGATCTGTGCGCTGGATCACTGGTCGTTTCGGTTGTTGAGGAACAATTTCCCCACCGGAAACGACCGACGGAGATTCCGATGCGCACCAAACTCGCCCTTGTGACCTCTCTCGCGGTCCTGCTGGCTGCGGCCCCTGTGGCGGTGACCTCGCCCGACTTCACGTCCCACGCCTTCGCCAAGGGCGGCGGTGAAGGTGGCGGCGGTGGCAATGGCGGCGGGAACGGTGGCGGCAATACCAACGGCCGCGACGGCGGCAGCCCGGGCAACAGCGCCAATGCGCCGGGTCACAGCGGCGACCGCGGCAACAGCGCGAACGCGCCCGGCCAGGCCGTCACCTCACCCGTCCTGAAGGACAAGAGCGACACCACCCGCAGCCGGGCCTCGACCAACCGCAACACCCCGGCGCAGACCGCGAGCGTGCGCGGCAGCGATCGCGCCCGCGCCGAAGCGCGCAGCAAGGCGGCGAACGAGCTCGGCAACCTGAATGCCGCGCACGCGTCGGCGACCGCGCGCGCCAATGCCGCGCCGAACTCGATGGTCGGCCGCATCGCCACCTACGAGAACCAGATGCAGGCCGCGCTCGCGATCCAGGATCCGGCCGCGCGCAACGCTGCGATCACCCAGGCGCGCGAGCAGCTCGCCCAGTCCGCGAACAAGTCGCTGACGCCGACCGCGGTCGCTCGGGTCGACGGACTGCTCGGGATCCAGGGCGCCTCGCCCCAGCTCGGCACGGTGAGGTAACGACGTAACCCAGTCGTCGATCGGTCACGGACGGTCACTCTCCTCGCGCGAGCGACCGCCCGTGCACCGTGTTTCAGTCCCCAAGTCCCTGCGTGTCGAAGTCCCCGCTGCCGACGTTGAAACCTGGGGGGCCAACAGGAGACTGCGATGACAATGAAACAGATTCCGCCGACGACGGTCCGATTGCTGGGCGCCACGGCGCTGGCGACCGTCCTCGCGTTCATGCCGGTCGGCCTGACGATGCACGGACTGGTCGACAGCGTCGCCTTCGCGAAGGGCGGTGGCGGTGATGGTGGGGACGGCCATGGCGGTGGCGGCGACAAAGGCGGTGGTGACCGGGGCGGCGGAGATAAGGGCGACCGCGGTGGCGACAAGAGCGCTGCGGCCGATCGCAATGACGGCGGGGGCGGCGGCCGCGGACACGGCAACGACATCGCCTCGCGCGGTCGCGACGTCGGTACGAGCGCCGGCCCCACCGTTGCGAGCCTGGGGCGCGACTTCGGTCGCAACGATGGGCGTCACGACGGACGCGTCTCCTCGCGCAGCGTCGCCGATCGTCGCGACTCGCCCAGGTCCGGCAACACCCTCGGCAACCTGAACGCGGCGCACGCGTCGCCGAACTCGATGGTCGGGCGCGTCGCCACCTATGAGAGCCAGATGCAGGCGGCGCTCGCGATCCAGGATCGCGCCGCCCGCAACGCCGCGATCGTCGCGGCACGCGAACAGCTGGCCCAGTCGGCGAACAAGCCGCTGACGCGCGACAGCATTGCGCGCGTGGATTCCATGCTCGGCATCCGCGGGGCACCTCCCAGCCTGGGCGCCGAGCGTCGCGACATCTCGCGCGTCTCCTTCGACGACCGCCGCGATCGGGACTTCCGCGACCATCACGGGTTCCGTGACGGCCTGGGAAGCGGCCTGGGCTTCGGAAACCTCCCGGTCGATCCGGCCCGCATCGAGGCGCGTGCCGCCGCTATCGACGCTCGCGGCGACCGCCGCGCCGCCGAGATCAGGGCCAATGCCGATCGCGTCGCCGCCGGCATCATTTCGCGAGCCGAGGCGAAGGCAGCCGAGCTCCGCGCACAAGAGGCCACGGCGAAGAACCCGGCCGCGCTCGAAGCGCGGGCCGTCGCCATCGTCGAGCGCGCGAACTCGGTCGCAGCGGCCATCGTCGCCAAGGCCGACGCGCGTGCGACGGCGATGACCGCGCGGGTCGATGACCGCGTCGAGACGCTGCAGGCGATTGCCGCCTACGATCGCGCCGTGATCGCGGCTCTCGCGCTCGACGATCCGGCGGCCCAGGCGAGCGCCATCGCCGCGGCCCGGACCGACCTGCGGGCGGCGATCGACCGGCCGATCAGCGGTCGCGCGATCGACCGGCTCGACGACCGTCTCGGTCTCGACGGCACGCCGACGGCCGTCGCCTCCCGCGACGCCACCAAGGCGACCGGCGTCGACGGCTGACGTATCGTCGTTGCGAGAGAAACGGCCCCGCCCGGCTCAGGCCTGGCGGGGCTTTTTCTTGGCGAGCGCGTGAATCAGGATCGCCGCCGTCGCCGCGACGTTCAGCGACTGGATACGCCCCGTTCCCTCGATCTTCACCACGTCGTCGCAATTGGCGAGGGCCTGAGGATTCATGCCGAACTCCTCGTTGCCGAGGATGAGGGCGATCGGCTTGTCACGGGGCAGCTCTTCCAGCGGCCGGCCGCGGTCGAGCGCGGTGCCGACGACGCGGTAGGCCGGCTTCAGGTGCTTGATCGTCTGCGGAAAGTGCTTCGCCCTGTACAGCGTCACGTATTCGAACCCGCCTTCGGCGACGCGCTGCGACGCGTCCGACGGCCCCGCCTGGCCCGGATGGTCGGAAAGCACGACACGGTCGAGCCCGAAGAACGCGGCACTGCGAATGATGGCGCCGAGGTTATGCGGGTTGGCGACGCCGTCCAGGCACAGCAGCAAGGGCAGCTCGCCCGCAGTTGTCCGCGCCTTGGCCGGATCGAAGTCGAGCGTGGCCCTGGGTGCTGCGACCGCCACGATCCCGCCGTGCAGGATGCTGCCGGCAACCTTCGCCAACTCCTCGGCCTCGACCTCGCGATAGGGCTTCCGCGCCTCCGCCATCACCCGGCAGAGGTCGTCGATCTGGCCGCGCATCGACGGCAGGAAGAACAGGCGCTCGATCCGTTCGGGAGCCGTCGCGAACAGCGCCCGAACGGCCGGCAGCCCGCCGATGCGGGCGAGATCGCGCCTCGGCTCGGGCGGACGGGACTGCGGTCGGCGAGATCGGGGCGGACGTGGCATGGCGCGCGCACCCTATCACGCAAGCGCCGATCGGTTGACATCGGTCACCGCGACCGGCATTCCGACCCCCAGCATGACGCCCGACGAGCTTCTCTCCCGCCTTCTCTTCCGGGATGGCCTGATCCTGATCCTCGACAAGCCAGCCGGCATTCCCGTCCATGCCGGGCCCGGCGGCGGCGAGAACCTCGAGCAGCATTTCTCTCATCTGCGCTTCGGCCTGCCGCAGGCGCCGGCCCTGGCCCATCGCCTGGACCGCGACACGTCGGGCTGCCTGGTGCTCGGCCGTCACCGGAAGGCGCTCTCCAAGCTCGGCAAGCTGTTCCAGAGCGGACGCGTCGGCAAGACCTACTGGGCGGTGACCGACGGCGTGCCCAGGGAGAAGGAAGGCCGTATCGAGCTTCCGCTCGCCAAGCTGACGCCCAAGGCCGGGTGGAAGATGGTGGTCGACGCCGAGAAGGGCCAGGCCGCCGCCACCGACTATCGCGTGATGGGATCGGACGGAACGCGCGCGTGGATCGAGTGTCACCCGCGCACCGGCCGCACGCATCAGATCCGCGTGCACCTGGCAGAGCTCGGGTGTCCCGTCATCGGAGATCCCGTCTACGGCAAGGGCGGGCCCAGGCTCCATCTTCATTCCCGCGCCGTCGAGCTCCCGCTTTATCCGTCGCGCGCGCCCGTCGGCGCGACGGCCCCGGTGCCTCCCCATATGCAGGAAGCGCTCGCCGCGTGCGGCTGGCGCGGGGAGATCTCCCCTTGAGGAAAAAGCGATGAGCGACACCGCGAATGCCGGCGGCTGCCTCTGCGGAGCGGTGCGCTTCACCGTCTCCGGCGCCCCCTATCGGGTCGGGATGTGCCACTGCCTCGATTGCCGCAAGCACCACGGCGCACTGTTCCATGCCTCGGCGATCTTCCCGTCCGAAGCAGTCGCGATCACCGGCGTGACCCGGGAATACAAGGGCCGTCACTTCTGTCCGGTCTGCGGCTCGACCGTGTTCGGGCGCTCCAGCGACGAGACCGAGGTCAACCTCGGATGCTTCGACGCACCGAACCGTTTCAAGCCCACCTACGAACTCTGGACGGTCCGGCGCGAGAGCTGGCTGCCGCCGTTCGATCTCGCCCGGCACTATCCGAAGGACCGCGAAGGAAAGGGCCGGTCAGAGCCCTAAGCCCGCAAGCAGGATCAAGCCGGCTTCGCTTAAGGTGTCCGGCATGACGCTTCGCGCGCAGACCCAGAGCGACTACGGCCGCCGGATAGACCGGGTGATGCGCCATATCGGCGAGCATCTCGACGACCCGCTCGATCTCGACCGGCTCGCCGAAGTCGCCTGCTTCTCGCCGTTCCACTTCCACCGCATCTACCGCCAGATCGTCGGCGAGACCGTCGCCGACACGCTCAGGCGAAACCGCCTGAGCCGTGCCGCCGGCGACCTGGTGCGGGGCGATCTCGAAATCGGACGGATCGCCACGCGCGCCGGCTACGCCAGCGTACCCGCCTTCACCCGCGCCTTCGTCTCGGCCTACGGCGCCACGCCCGCCGCCTATCGCAAGAGCGGACGGCTGGTGCCGCTGGAGCCGGTCCACGAGCAGGAGAACCCGACCATGCACACCGTCGATGTCCGCGTCACCCGACCGATCCGCGTCGCGGCACTCCGCCATGTCGGGCCCTACATGGAGATCGGCACCGCTTTCGACCGCCTCTTCGCCTGGGCGGGGCCCAGGGGTCTCTTGACCGAAAGCTGTCGCATGTTCGGTGTCTTCTACGACGACCAGAGCGCGGTAAAGGCGGAGGCGCTGCGGTCGGACGCCTGCGTGACCATCGGGCCGGACGTGCAGCTCGACGGCGACTTCCGCCTTCACGAGATCGCCGGAGGCCGCCACGCGGTGATGCGCCACCAGGGCCCGTATGCCGAACTTCCGACCGCCTACGCCTGGCTGTTCGGCACCTGGTTGCCGACCAGCGGCGAGGAACCGGCCGACCGCCCCTGCTTCGAGGAGTACATCAACAACCCGCGCATGCTGCCGCCGAAGGAGTGGCTGACCGACATCCACCTGCCGCTGGTCAGCAAGTAGCCGTTCGATAGCCGAGATCAAGTTCTGTGGGGTGAACGGCGCCAGGATGATAGACTGGCAAGAATACTCCTCTCCCCGGACCGATCCCCCCGATGCAGCTTACCGAGCCGGAGGTCCGCGCGGCGATTGCCGGCGCGATGACCATGATGTTCCTCGCCGCCCTCGAGACCACGATCGTCTCGACGGCACTGCCCTCGATCGCCGCCGATCTCGGCGACGTGCATCTGCTCTCGTGGGTGATCACCGCCTACCTCCTGACCTCGACCTGCATCACGCCGATCGCGGGCAAGCTCGGCGACTTCTACGGAAGACGCCGGATGCTGCACGTCGCGCTCGCGGTGTTCCTGGTCGCCTCCGTGCTCTGTGCGCTCGCGACCTCGATGCTGGGCCTGGCGCTCGCCCGTGCGCTCCAAGGCATCGGCGGCGGCGCGCTGATCACCTCCGCCCAGGCGGCTGTCGCCGACGTCGTCGCCCCGCGTGAGCGCGGCAAGTACAGCGCCTACTTCTCGATGGTCTGGGGCTCGTCGTCGCTCCTCGGTCCCAGCGTCGGCGGCATCATGGCCCAGCACCTCGGGTGGCCGTCGATCTTCTGGCTCAACCTGCCGATCGGGATCGCCGCCCTTCTCTTCGCCGACAAGGCGCTCAAGCGCCTGCCGATCCATGGCCGCAAGGCGCCGTTCGACTGGCTCAGCATCGTGCTGCTCGCGGTCGGCAGCGTCGGCCTTCTGCTGGCCCTCTCGCTGGGCGGCACCCGCTTCGCCTGGAACTCGCCCGAGCTCCTGGCTGGCCTCGGCATCGGGGTCGTGGTCCTCGTCGCCTTCGGGCTCCGCCAGGCACGCATCGCCGAGCCGATCATGCCGCCGCGATTCCTGACCGACCGCGTGGTCGGTCCGACGCTGACCGCCATCTTCCTGGCCTTCGGCGCCTATCTCGTCGTCGCTGTTCTGGCGCCGACCTTCTACCAGGTGGGCTTGCAGATCCCGGCGGCGACCGTCGGTTTCCTGATGATGCCGATGATGATCTCCTCGACCTTCACCGCCTGGCTCGCCGGCCGCTACACCAAGACCCACGGCGCCTACCGGCTGCCGCCGTTCATCGGACTTCCGGTCTCGGCCCTGTCGCTGGCGATCCTCGCAACCTTCGCCGGGCGGGTGTCGGCACTGGAGACCACGGTGCTGCTGACCTTCTTCGGCTTCGGCATCGGCGTGATCTTCCCGACCACGATGGTCGCCGCCCAGAACGCGGTCGAGCGCCGCGACATCGGCGCGGTCACCGGCGCCATCGGCTTCGCGCGCGCGCTGGGCGCCGCGATCCTGATCGCCGCCGCCTCGGCGCTGGTTCTGGGATTGATCGTCGCCTGGGTCCCCGACACGGCCGGCCTCGCCAGCCTGGACGAGCTGGTCCGTCATCCCCTGGCGCCGCCGGCCCGCGTCGAGGTCGCCCATGCGTTCGGCGTGATGTTCTGGGCCGTGGTCGGAGTCCTGCTCGCGGCGCTCGGCGTCTTCACCCTGGTCGAGCACCGGCCGCTGCGGGCGACGATGTAGGCGAACTCGTGGGCATTTGAGCGTTCCGCAGGCAGAAACGTCCGCCGTCGCGCGCGCGCAGCATCGAAATTCCGCCCGCGGTGCCTTGGCACGGAACTTGTTCTTGGTTCGGTTGGACCAGCCCAACCGGAGCCCTCTCGATGATCCGTCCGAGCGCCCTCGCCGCCGCCGCCCTCCTCGCCGTCGCGGCGCTTCCTGCGGCCGCGCAAACGATCCCCGGTGCGGTCACCGGCCTCGCGACGCTGGCGACCGACTACACATTCCGAGGCATCTCGCAGACCGACAACGATCCGGCGATCCAGGCCGGGCTCGAATACGGCGCCGAGGTCGGCAGCGTCGCCCCCTATCTCGGCATCTGGGGCTCGAACGTGAACTTCACCGACGCCAACATCGAGCTGGACGTCACCGGCGGCGTGCGCGGCAAGATCGGCGAGATCGGCTGGGACCTGGGCTTCGTCTACTACGCCTACCCCAGTGCCCGCTCGAGCCTGAACTACGACTTCTTCGAGATCGCGGCCAAGCTCAGCTACGACTTCGGCATGGCTGCGCTGACGTTAGGCGCCAACTACTCGACCGACTATTTCGGCGGGAGCGGCGACGCGCTCTACCTGCAGGCCAATGTCGACGTGCCCCTGCCCTGGGGCCTGGTCGCGAGCGGCCATCTCGGTCACCAGTCGATCGACCGGAATGCGGTGTTCGGCGCGCCCGACTATTTCGACTGGAGCCTCGGCGTGACGAAGGAGGTCCTGGGCCTCACCCTCGGACTCTCCTACGTCGACACCGATCTCTCGAAGAGCGAGTGCTTCGCCGGCACCACGCTCTGCGGCGGACGCGCGATCGCGACCGTGACGAAGAAGTTCTAGCCGCGGCCTTTAGCCTCGACCGACGAACGGCATCTTGGTCGCCATCACGGTCAGGAACAGCACGTTCGCGTCCAGCGGCAGGCTCGCCATGTAGGAGACGGCGCCGGCGACCGCCTCGACGTTCATGCGGGGCTCGACCATCATCTCGCCGGTCGGCTGCAGGATGCCCGCCTGCATGCGCTCGGTCATCTCGGTCGCGGCGTTGCCGACGTCGACCTGGCCGCAGGCGATGTCGTACTTGCGGCCGTCGAGCGCGGTCGACTTGGTGAGGCCCTGGATCGCGTGCTTGGTCGCGGTGTAGGGCGAGGAGTTCGGGCGCGGCGTGTGCGCCGAGATCGAGCCGTTGTTGATGATGCGGCCGCCGCGCGGGTTCTGGTCCTTCATGATCTTGATGGCCTCCTGCGTGCAGAGGAACGGACCGGTGAGGTTCGTCTGCACCACGGCCATCCACTGCTCGTAGGTCAGGTCTTCCATGTTGATGCCGGGCGCGCCGATGCCGGCATTGTTGAAGAGCACGTCAAGGCGGCCGAAGGTCTCCTTGGTCTTGGCGAACAGCGCCTTGATCGAGGCATGGTCCTGCACGTCGGTCGGGACCACGAGGGTCTTGGCCGAGCCCGCGCGCTTCGCCGTCTCGTCCAGCGTGTCCTTCTTCCGTCCGGCCAGGACCACGGCGAAGCCGTCCTTGGCGAGGGCGAGGGCCGCGGCGCGGCCGATGCCGCTGCCGGCGCCGGTGACGATGGCGATCTTCTGGGACGAGGCCATGGGAAGCTCCTTTGGGTCTTATGAATAGCGCCGGCTTCAGAGGCCCGGCGGAAGGAAGGAGCCGGAGAATATCCCAAACGCCGCGGCCTAGTCGCGAGCGAACACCGCCTTTACGAAACCGTGGTAGAGCAGCAGCTGGCGCGGCAGAAGCCCGGGCTCCGACTGGATCTTGCCGAGGACCAGACCGCCCTCGATCAGGGTGGTCAGCATGTCGGCCAGCTCCTCCAGGTCCACCTTCATCCTCGGCGGATATCGCTCGGCGATCTCCTTCAGGTAACCCGCGAAGCGCACGCGCCAGCAGAGCATGCCGTCGCGGGTCAGATCGCGGACCTCGCGGTTGAAGAGCTGCTCCTGGTAGCAGATCGAGGCCACGAGGCAGCCGGGATAGTTCTCCGGCAGGTTCGCCAGGAACTCGGCCAGCAGCTTCACGCCGATGAGGAAGGCGCGCAGCGGATCGTCGTCGAGCGCGCGTGCCCGTCCGAAGATGCCGTCGAGGATCTCGTCGTCCTGCTCGAAGTGGCGTTCGATCAGCGCGATCGCGAGCTCCCGCTTGTCTCGGAAGTGATAGAAGAAGCCGCTCTTGGTGATGCCGGCGCCAGCCACCAGCTCGTCGATCGACGTGGCGCCGAAGCCCTTCTTGATGATCGCGTCCTCGGCGAGGTCCATCAGGCGCAGACGCGCCGACGGCTTCGCGCAAGGAGGTTTCGCATCGGCAAGGGTTTGCGGAACCGAAATCTGGGCCGTCATCTGGGCGGTCATTGTGATCTTCGTCACTCCACCATCGGTACAGTCGGGGGCTCGAGCGTCGCGGCTCCAGCCCTGGGAAATCGAACTAACGCGCTGACGCGAAGAATTATTCCCGCGCTGTACCACAAGTCGGCTAGAGCGCCCTCCCGTTTCCAACGTATTCCGTCGCTCCGCTCAGGGAAGAGCGACTGAAGCACGAAGGACGACAGACGATGCGTACACTTACCGACCTCTGGGGCAACCCGGTCTCCAACGCCACCGCCGCGGACATCCGCGCGCTCGAAGGCGCGACCACCCTGATGAACGCCTATCAGGCCGATCCGCTCGGCGCGGTCGACCGCCTGATCTCGGCGAACCCGGCCATGCCGATGGCGCACGCCTTCCGGGCCGGCATGCTGGCGACCACCGGCGACAAGATGTTCGAAGGCGAGCTGGCGAAGTCGGTCGCCGCGGCCGAGGCGCTGCTGCCCAAGGCCAACGACCGCGAGCGGCTTCACATCGCCGCCACGCGCGCCTGGCTCGACGGCCGCTTCGACGAGGCCAACGACCGCTGGGGCCGCGCCGCGATGCTCTACCCGCGCGACATCCTCGCGGTCCAGTTCGCGCAGCTCTCGGACTTCTTCCTCGGCTACTCGCACATGCTGCGCGACCGTGTGGCGCGCGTGCTGCCGCACTGGGACAGGCAGGTGCCGAACTACGGCTTCGTGCTCGGCATGTACGCCTTCGGGCTCGAGGAGTCGGGCGACTATGCCCAGGCCGAAGCGACCGGCCGTGAGGCGGTCTCGCTCGATGGCCGTGACGCCTGGGCCGCGCATGCGGTCGCACATGTGATGGAGATGCAGGGCCGCGCCGCCGACGGCGTCGAATGGCTCGAGACCACCTCGGCCCACTGGGCGCCGAACGGCCTCTTCAACTTCCACAACTGGTGGCACCAGGCGCTGTTCCGGCTCGACACCGGCGACGTGACCGGCGCGTTCAGGCAATACGACGAGAAGATCGCCTCCGGCGGCTTCAGCCAGGCGCTCGAGCTGGTCGACGGCTCGGCGATGATGTGGCGGCTCAGCACGTTCGGCCACGATGTCGGCGACCGCTGGAACCCGATCGCGGACAAATGGACCAGCCGCATCAACGACGGCTACTACGCCTTCAACGACCTGCACGCGATGATGTCGTTCATCGGCGCGGATCGGCAGGCGGAGCAGAAGCTGCTGATGAAGGCCGCCGAGCGCTCGGCCGAAGGCAAGGGCACGAACGCGATGATGACCCGCGAGATCGGTCTTCCGTCCCTCAAGGGCTTCATGGCCTTCGGCCGCGGCGCCTACGACGAGGCGATCGAGCACCTGCTGCCGGTCCGCGGCAAGGCCAGCCGCTTCGGCGGCAGCCACGCGCAGCGCGACATCTTCTCGTGGACGCTGGTCGAGGCGGCGCTCCGGTCGGGCGACCGCTCGCTGGCCGAGGCGCTGATCGCCGAACGCCTCGCGGTCAAGCCCGAGAGCCGCATCAACCTCGCCTGGGACGAGCGCGTCTGCCAGCTCCCGGCACGCCTCGCGGCTTAGACTCTAAAGTCCGTATCCCGCAGTTAGGTGAACACCTACTGCGGGATACGCCGCACTTAAGAGGGCTGACCTCGCCAAATAGTTCTGCAGAGCCGGATGCCAGTGTCTCGATTGCGCCTCATACCGAGGCCTTTACTGCGTATCGAGCACCGCAGATCTTCGGGTCTCTCTCTCCAAGACCCGCCTCGCAGTACCCGGGGCGCATTGGGGCCCGCATTATAGGAGATGAACGCTGTGCCGTTGGTGCTGGCAGTCTCGTATCTTGGTTCGTAGTGATCGAGGCACCACTCCCAAACGTTTCCAACCATATCGAACAACCCCCAAGGATTCGCCGGATACTCTCCGGCGCGTGTTGGGTGCCCCACGGCCCGATGACCGTTCGCCTTATTGAAATCCCACTCGTCTCCCCACCAATAGCGAGTTGTCGTCCCAGCCCGACAGGCGTACTCCCATTCCGCTTCTGACGGCAGGCGATACTGAACGCCGAGGGCCTTGCTCAACCATTCACAGTAATCACTTGCCTCATGCCAAGTGACATTAACAACAGGCTGATCAGCGCTGCCGGATACACCACCATCCGGAATCCCTCTTCCGGTAGCGATGGCGAATTCCCGATACCGGCCAAACGTCAATGGCGAGCGCGACAGAGCGAAGCGATAGTTCAGCGTAACGCGACGCTGAGGCTTCTCGTCCGTATATGCCGTGTCATCTTCCTCTAGCGATCCTCTTAGGTACGATCCTTCCGGAACTACAACCATTTCGGGCCCCACGGTCCCGTCCAAAAGACGATCACGGAAGACAGCGAGGCTTTCAAATTTATCGAGAGGTTTTTCCGAGATAGTACGGAGCGATGGAGCACTATGAGTCGTCGTCCATTTAGTTCGATATTCCTCTACGGTCTTCTCTACAGATTGCGCGGCTTCGTGAATGGCGTCGATCCAAGAGCGAACTCCGATTTTATGAACCGCTTCAGCAGCTATCCCAAGGAAGTCAGTTCCTATTTGCACGCCTCGTGAAAAATAGATCGTTAGGTTCGCGCTTACTAATATTGCTCGATTTAATCGATCGATGAGTCTGAGGCGAGGCTCTGCAGAGAGAAGCTCCAGCCGCTCCTGTTGCGTTAGGATTTCTACGTCTCGAACGCCGCGAACAAGGTTATCGGCACCTACAGAACCGCTGATCTGACCTTGTGCGAGCTGCTCAGCAATTGCCCCCGCACCATCGGATATCTCACCAACTTGCGACGAAAGGGTCGCGAGATCGCCTGATTGACTGACTGCAGTTTGGCCCTCCGCGATTGGAGATTCCTCGGCTCTTTCTTTTAGAGGATCAGCATACCAAGCTCGGGCCGTACGAACGTCGGCACTAAGTCGAGCTAATGGAGTGTCAATGCGGCCGCTCCAAGGCATCTCGGGAAGCTCGTCTTCACTGCTAACCGCAATCCAACGCTGCCGTATGTAGTCCAGCTTGTCGCCCGCGTATGTGAGAGCGCCGAGTGCCCCATCGACGGTCATATGCGTTGTTTGCTCTAAAGTAATTGCAAGCGCATCGATGTCCTTCGCCGGGAACCCATCAGGAAAACGATTCTCTGCAGCTAGACTTTCTCGTAGGCCTTGCGCACTTGCTGCAACCTTTCGCAGCCATCCAGCTAATGCCATTGGTGGCGCAACTGATTCGTCTTTTCGACGCTGAGTCATATAGGCATCCCGCGCAACTTCCCGTTGCGCGGGATGCTAGCGCATGATCTCTAATTCATCCACCGCAGCCGCAAGCGCGGCGGATATCAGTTACAGCAATCCCGACCGGCCCGGCAGCGGCGTCTCCTTGCCGTTGGCCTTCGGCGCCTTGTAGGGGCGCGGCTTGCCGCCGCGCTTCGGCTGCTTGAGCGCGATGCCGCCGGTCTCCTTCGAGCGGAGGTCGACGAAATCGGCCCAGGTGTGCGGGTTGAGCAGCAGCTTCGCCACCGCCTCGGCCGCGGCCTTGGTCAGCTTCTTCCCCTTCTCCGCCGAGGCCAGCGTCGGGTCGCCGATAACGCCGTTGTGGGTTCGGTGCGCGAAGGAGTACCAGCGGTACGCGCCGTTCGCCGAGATCTCGGAGATGCCTTGCGTCTTCGGTCCCGCGATCTTGGCGAGCTGCGAGGTGTCGACCAGGCCCGGCTCGAACTGCAGCATCATCGAGGTCTCGGCCTCGCAGGCGTGCTGCGTGCCTTTCTGGCGGACCAGGAGCGCGGCGAACTCCTTCTCGGCCTCGTGGAAGTAGCCGGTGGTGACGATCGGGATCTTGAACTCGGTCGTGAGGTCGGCGACCGCGACCTTGGACGCGGCGACGTTGCCGCCATGACTGTTGGCGATGCAGATGCGCCTGAAGCCCTGCTCGACCAGGCAGTTCACGAGCCGGCGGAGCACCCGGTACCAGGTGTCGTAGTCGAGCGACAGCGTGCCGCCGAAGGGGATGTGGTGGTCGGAGAGACCGCACCAGAGGACCGGTGTCACCACGACGGGCTGGCTCTTGGCGACGATGCGGGCCGCCGCGCGGGCGACCTCTCCGCCGAGGCGGGAGTCGACCTGCACCGGCAGGTGCGGGCCATGCTGCTCGATCGCGCCGACCGGCAGGATCACGATCGCGTCCTGTTCCGCCAGTCGGCGCAGCTCATGCGCCTTCAGATTCGCCCACTCGATTTCCATGGTCCCTGCCTCCTCGGAAGTGATCGGCGGATTACAGGCGGCCCTCTCGCGCAGCGTCAACGACGCGAATAAGGGAGCGAAATCCGGCCGTAAGGGAACCGGCCGAGATTCTTTGCGTTACCGCAGCACCTCACCTCAGGGGAGTTCCCATGGTTGCGAAGACCACGCGCAAGCGGACCTCGAAGCGGTCGCCCAAGACCGCTCGCACCTCGGCGAGCGTTCGAAAGACCGTCGCCAAGGCCAAGAAGAACGCCGACGACGCCATGACCGCGGCCGCCAGGGCCGCGCGCAAGGCGACGAAGAAGGCGAAGAAGGCCGCCAGCTCGGCGGCGCGGACGGCGCGCTCGACGATGAAGAAGGCGACGTCGCCGACAAGGCGGAAGGCCACGAAGAAGAGCAGCACGGCCCGGACGAGCAAGGCGAGGTCGCGGAAGACGACCACGCCTGGCATCGTGACGCGCCTCAAGGACGCGATCTCCCACATCCCGGTCGTCGGCGCGGTGATCGACACCAAAAGCTGACGCCTGACGTCCAAACTAACGGACGCCCCGCCGCCGTCACCTCGCGTGTCGGCGGCGGTCGTGTCTTCGGCGTCTTGTCATTGACGGAAGGCCGGTCCAATCTGGTGTGGGGGCATGTCGTCGTAGCAACCCACGAAGGGGACCATGACCATGTTCCGTCGCACCGTCACCCTCACCGTTCTTCTCGGCACCGTCGGCCTGCTGGCCGCCTGCGCCGATACGCAATCGGCCTCGGGGCCGATCACGCTTCGCGCCACGCTCAGCAGCGCCCAGGAAGTGCCGCCGAACCCCAGCGCCGGGACCGGCACCGCCACGATGACGTTCAATCAGGCGACCAGGCAGCTCACCTGGAACGTGACCTATGGCGGGCTCACGGGGCCGGCCACGATGGCGCATTTCCACGGGCCTGCAGCGCCCGGCGCCAATGCCGGCGTGCTGGTGCCGATCGGCGGCGCCGGCATGGCCAGCCCCGCTTCCGGCTCGGCCACGCTCAATGACGCGCAGGCCGCGGATCTTCTCGCCGGCCGCCTCTACGTGAACATCCACACCGCTGCCCATCCGGGCGGCGAGATCCGCGGTCAGGTTACACGCTGATCGACTGAAGGGCGGCGCGGCGGCCGGGCCGTCGCGCCGTCAATCCGCTGCCGAGCGGACGCCGTCCTCGCGCAGGCGGATAGGCCAGATCGCGCCGACATCGGTGCGCAGGATCGACAACGCTGCTCTTTCCTGCTCGATGGTGACCGCATCCATGTCGAGCGCCGAAAGCCGTCCGACGCGGATATTGCCGTCACGCACGATGACGACGATGTCGTCGCCGATCACGGCGGATGCCTGGGGCGCGCAGATCAACCTGTCGCCATTCTGGAAGCGGGGGGCGGCGTCGTCACCCTGGACCGTCAGGGTAACGCGGTATTCCTCTTCAGGGGCGCTCCGGACGGTGTCCGGCATCCTCGTCTCCTGGCAGGCCCGCGCCCGGCGGATCCATTGATCGACAACAATAGGTTAGTCATAATACCCGAAATAGGTAAGTGAAATTTGCGGCAACTTAGTCAAGTTCCTGAAATATCACAGACTCCGGTGGAAAGACGGGTCCGCCTGGATCCGTCCAGGCTTGCCGGCGGAGGCTCGTCTCTCGCCCGTTACCTCGACCTCTGGCGCGAGTGTCGGACCAGCGAGGCGATGAGCTTTCTTGGAAAGCTGCAGGCCCGCGGTCTGGATCGCCATCTCATGGTGATCGACCTCGACGACCAGAAACGTTTCATCTACCGCTTCCTCGGAGCCGGGCTTAGCTTCGTCGGCGCCGGCGCCCGCGCCGGGCTGATCGGCAAGCCCCAGGACGCGTTCGTCGACCGGGCGACGGTACGGGCCGCCCGCGACGGCTATCTCGCGGCGATCGAGAGCGACAAGCCCCTCTGCGAGATGGTGGACCGCCCGCGCCTGGACGCCGAAGGACGGTCATTGCCGCGCATGCCCTTTCGTCGCCTGGTCCTGCCGCTCCCGGTCAATCGCCGGGTGACCCGCGCCGTCATCGCCTCGGAATTCGTCACGACCTAGGGCGACGCCGCTCCTACAGCTTGCGGACGACCGCGACCAGGCGCCCGGCGATCTCCGGCAGGTCTCGCGCCACGATCGACCGGTGCCCGCGCTCGTGGGAGTCGGGTTCCAGACGCTTCCCCTTCGCGACCCAGCGGCGGCAGAGCCAGCCGTCGCCGGTTCGAACGAGATAGGTCTCCCCGTCCGCAAGCGTCCGGTCGTCGCGATCGAACACGGCGAAGCTGCCGAGCGGCGCCACCCGATCCATGGATCCGTCGAGGAGCGGCACCGCGACCGCGCGTCTGGCCGATCCCGGTATCGGAACGGTGCCGTGCGGGCACCGCTGCGCCACCTCGTCGATCTCGTCGAGTTCGGTCAGGTCGACCACGGGCGCATGCACCGTCGGCCGCGGCGGTCCCGCGCCGACGCTGACCAGGTCTGCCGGCACGCAATCGAGCGCGGTGGCGAAGGCCGCGAGATCATCGACATGCAGCCGCGCCTCGCCGCGCTCCAGCTTGACGATATGGCTCTCGGAGAAGCCGGCACGCCGGGCGAGCTCGGAACGGCTCAGCCCCCGCGCCTCCCGGATGCGTCGGAGCGCGTGCGGCGGATCCTTGGAAAGGCGTGTCCGTCTCGCCATCGCGCCCGAGACTAGCCGTAGATCAGCCTTCGAGCGACTTCTCGAAATGCGGCTTCTCGTAGGGCGTCGGCGTATGCCCGAAGTCGCCGACCGCGAGCACCTGGTCCGCGCCGCCGTGCTTCTCGATCAGGGCGTCCTGGTCGGCGAAGGCAAGCGCCGACGCCGCCTCCGGATCGACGAGGCGGCGGAGCGCCGCCTCCATGCGGCCGCGGACCTCGGCATGCGCCGGATCCTGGCCCAGGTCCCTGGCCTCGATCGGATCGGTCGCGAGGTCGAAGAGCTGCGGCGGCAGGCCGACATAGTGGACGTATTTCCATCGACCGCGACGGATCATGAAGGCGCCGCTGACCGCGCCGACCGCGTGGTACTCGCTGAAGCCGTAGCGCGCCGGGTCCGAGGTGACCGCGAGGTCGAACAGCGAGCGCCCCGGCAGCCGCCGCCTCTCCTCCGGCTCCAGTTCTACGCCGACCGCGTCCAGGATCGTCGGGTAGGCGTCGACCAGCGAGGTCTCGGTGCCCTCGGTCGTGGCGACGGGCACGCCCTCCCCGGCAAGGATCATCGGCACGTTCACCGACTCCTGGTACATGCAGCACTTGCCCCAGATGCCGTGATTGCCGAGCACCTCGCCGTGGTCGCTCGAATAGAGCACGCGCGTCGAGCTCGCGAGCCCGGTGTCCTCGAGCTCCTTCAGCAGCAGGCCGATGTTGTGGTCGAGGTAGCTGACCATGCCGTGGTAGGCGGTGATCGCGACCCGGCGGCGCTCGGCGTCGAAGTACTTGTCGTAGTTGATCGAGTGGATCAGCCCTTCGAGCCACGGATGCTTCGGCCGTTCCTCCGGGCGATAGAGGCGCGGCTGCGGCAGGTCCATGCCGGCATACATGTCGTAGAACTCGTTCGGCGCGATCAGCGGCAGGTGCGGCATGACGAAGCCGAGGTAGAGCACCCAGGGCTTGTCGCTGGCCTTCTGAGACGCGCGTTTCCGGAGCCACTTCTGCGCCTCTTCGGCGATCCGGCGGTCGTACTCGGTGTAGCTCGAGTCCCCTCGCCCGGCGTCGCCAGCGTAGTTCTTTGCGGCGCCGCGCTCGAAGCGCTTGCGGCGCAGCCACCCGATGCGGTCGCCGACGCCGTCGACGACGTTCATCGTCTCGATCTTCTCGCTGAAGCCGTTGTCGTCGTCGTCGGAGCGGTAGTGCAGCTTGCCGATCGCCGCGACCTCGTGGCCGCGCTCGATCAGCCGGTGGCCCCAGCTCGGGATCGCGCCGGTATAGGGGATGGCATTGTCCCAGGAACGGTTCTGATGGACCCAGGTGCCGGTGGCCAGGCTCGCCCGTGCCGGCACGCAGATCGGGCACGGGGTCGAGGCGGACGTGAAGCGCGTTCCCTTGCCGGCCAGCTTGTCGAGGTTCGGCGTCTTGATGATCGGATTGCCGGACACGCCCATGTAGGACGGGTCATGCTGATCGGAAAAGATGAACAGCAGGTTCTGTGGGCGCATGTCGCGGGCTCCTTGGTCGCCGGTCTCGAGTCTAGCGGCAGGTAACGCTCGGGCGGCCGGCGCCACTAAAGGCGCGAAACGTCAGCGCTTGTCGCCGTAGCTGTGCGCCATGCCGGCGCGGACGTCCTGCTGGATGCCGTATTGCGGGAACGGATAGCGGAATCCGTTCTTGGCCAATGCCTCCATGCCGGCGATCGCCTTGGCCAGCATCTCCGGCGGCAGCGCCATCAGCATCTCGTCGTCGAGAACGCCGCCATAGCGCCGTTCGGCAAAGCATGGGATCGACAGGCTCGGCTGACGCGTCTTCAGCGCGCGGCCCCAGGAGTCTGCGCAGGCCGACTCGCCGACCACGCTCCAGTCGAAGCGCTTGTAGCCCTGCCATTGCAGTCCATTAATGAAATACATCATCGCGCCGGGCGTCGCGTAGAACAGCGCGATGTCCGGTGGGTCGAGGCGCCCGCTGGCCAGGGGCGAAACCGCGAGCGCGCGATAGCTGCCATGCGGGACAACCTGCATTGCCTCCTGATGCGCGCGCGCATCCTCCGGCGTCGAGTACCAGACCCCGACATAGCTGGCGCCCGATTTCCAGGTTTCGTCCTGCGCCGTGAGCCCGATCACAGCGCGGCACTGGGATCCCACCAGATCCTCGGCGGTGATGCCGACGGTCCATCCCAACCTCGCCGCCTGCGCGACGATCTGGTCGAGCGTGTGCACGGTCGCCTTCGGCCGGCGGATGCGCGGGATCGCCGTCATCTCGTCGACGTCGGTGAACAGCTTCATCCCGAATGGGATCGCCCGGAGCCGGAGAAGCCGCTCGAGATCCGCGGCAGTCTTGGCGAGATCGATGGTCATGTCGTCCTCGAAACCGATCTGTCCGCTTCGGTCACCGGAAACTCACCTGCGGCACCGAGCACACGACCCTACCATGCGTGCCGTGAACAGCCCGAACCTTATGCACCGCATGAAGACCCCGGCTCCCGAGCGCACCGGCGCTTCCGGGCACTGGTCTTCGAGACTCGCGCGGCCGCCGAAAGGATGACCGATGCAGACGCAAGAGAAACGCTCTTCCGTATGGCCGACGACTATGAGCGCCTGGCTCAGCTCCTCGCCGAGCGCTTCGCCGACGCGAGGCCCCGCCCCTCGAACGACGCATAGCCAGGGCGAAGACCGTGGATCGCCCTCGCGGACCTCGGCGCGCTCCTCGTCGCTTGGAATGCGGCCGATGGCCTCCAACTCCAACAGCTCCGTGACCTGCCCCGAGATGGAGGGCTGACGCGCGGCCGCCGCCGATGGCGACCTGGACGCCATCTCGCTAAAGTGGGCGGATGAGCGCGCACGAGCTCTGCAAGATCTGCTCCGGGCAAAGCCCCCTTCTGGACGTGATCGACTTCAATCGCACCTGCGAGGAAGCGCGCGGGGTCGTGTTTCCGCTCGCCGGCATCCCGGTGTGGTACCGGAGATGTTCGGCCTGCGGATTCGTCTTCTCCAACCATGCCGACACCTGGTCGCCGGCCGAGTTCGAGGCGCGCATCTACAACGAGGAGTATCGGCGGATCGACCCCGATTTCGCCGAGGCCAGGCCCCGCTTCTTCCTCGAGCGGCTGCAGTCGCTTTTCGGCAACCGGCTCCATCCGCTGCGCATCCTCGATTACGGCGCGGGCGACGGCGCTCTCGTCGACCTGATGCGCGGCGCAGGACTGAACGCCGTCGGGTACGATCCCTACAGCCGCCGCCCGGACTTCCGGCAGCGGCCGTCGGCGAGGTTCGACCTGGTCCTCGCTTTCGAGGTGTTCGAGCATTCGGTCGATCCGAAGGGGCTCGTGCAGGACATAGCGCAGCTCCTCGACCCGCATGGGCTGCTCCTGTTTTCGACCACGCTCAACGACGGGCGGCCGCTGTTCCCGCGGCTGGCATGGCCCTATGCCGCGCCAAGGAACGGGCATTTCAGCCTTTACTCGGCGCGTAGCCTGGACATCCTCTTCGCCGGTATCGGACGTCGCGTCGGCAGCTTCGATTCCGAGCTGCACGCGGCCTTCGGCGAGGTGCCGGACTTCGCCCGACACGTCGTCGCCGAGGCCGAAACCGCATCCGCTGGATAGATCCATGCCCGGCATCCCGTTCATCAAGGAACTCGCCTTCGACTACGGCATCGCCGCCGAGGTGACGCCGCGGGTCCGCCGCGTGGTCGCGCGCAATCCGAGCCCTTTCACCTTCAAGGGCACCGGCACCAACATCGTCGGCCGCGGCAAGGTCGCGATCGTCGATCCCGGGCCGGACGACCCGGCGCATGTCGAGGCGGTGCTGAACGCCGTGCGCGGCGAGACCGTGACGCACATCCTCGTCACCCACACCCACTCCGACCATGTTCCGGCAGCGCCTGCGATCGCGCGCGCGACCGGCGCGAGGATCTACGGCTTCGGCCCCCATCCCCGGCCTCCCGCCGGCGAGACGCCGGAACAGGAGGGCGAGCTCGCCTTCGCCCCCGACATCCGCCTCGCCGACGGCGACGTCGTCGAGGGCGACGGCTGGACCGTCGAGGCGCTCCATACGCCGGGCCACATCTCGAACCATCTCTGCTTCGCGGTGCGCGAGGACAAGGCGCTGCTCACCGGAGATCACGTGATGGGCTGGTCGACAACGGTGATCACGCCGCCCGATGGCGACATGGCCGACTACTTCGCGAGCCTGAGGAAGCTGCTGCCGAGAAGCGAGACCGTCTACATCCCGACCCATGGCGCCGAGATCCGCGATCCGATCCCCTTCGTGCAGGCCTGCATCGAGCACCGGCTCAACCGCGAGGCGCAGATCCTGGCGCGCCTGGCGGACGGACCGAAGACCATCCCCGAGATGGTGGCCATCAACTATGCCGACGTGCCGAAGCACCTGCATCCCGCCGCCGGCCGGTCGATGCAGGCGCACCTGATCCAGATGATGAAGGACGGCCGGGTGAAGACCGAGGACGGCCGCTCCCGGGTCGACAGCCTCTACCGATTGGCCGCCGCCTAGTTTTCCGTTTCCTGCGGACGGACTATCCTTCCGACGATGCGCCGGCATTCCGTGCCGGCCGGCTCAACAGGGGGATGTCTCATGTCGTATCGGGTGGTTCGGCTCGGCCTGACGGTCGGGATGCTCGTGGCGGGCGCGGTCTCCTTCGAGGCGAGCGCGCAGTCCTCGATCTCGTTCGTCTGCAGCGCGCAGGAGGAATACTGCCAGGCGCTGGTCACGGCCTATGAGAAGACCGGCGCCGCCAAGGTCGCGATGGTGCGGAAATCGACCGGCGAGGCCTATGCCCAGATCCGCGCCGAGGCCGGCAGCCCCAAGGTCGATCTCTGGTGGGGCGGCACCGGCGACCCCCACCTCCAGGCCGCGCTCGAGGAGCTGACCGAGACCTACAAGTCGCCGATGCTGGCCGAGCTTCATGACTGGGCGCAGAAGCAGGCCGAGCGCTCGAACCACCGCACCGTCGGCGTCTACGCCGGCGCGCTCGGCATCGTCTACAACCCGGAGATCCTGCCCAAGCGCGGCATGAAGGAGATCCGCTGCTGGAGCGACCTGCTCGACACCAAGCTCAAGGACGAGGTCCAGGTCGCCGATCCGAACTCATCGGGCACCGCCTACACGATGCTGGCGACGCTCGTGCAGATCATGGGCGAGGACAAGGGCTTCGAGTACATGAAGAAGCTCCACGTCAACGTGAACCAGTACACCAAGTCGGGCGGCGCGCCGGTGAAGGCGACGGCCCTCGGCGAGACCACGGCCGGCATCGTCTTCATGTCGGACGCGCTGGTCTCGATCCTCGCCAAGGCGCCGGTCAAGTCCGTGGCTCCCTGCGAGGGCACCGGCTACGAGGTCGGCTCGATGTCGCTGATCAAGGGCGCCCGCAACATGGACGCCGCCAAGAAGTTCTACGACTGGCTGCTGGGCAAGGAGGCGCAGGCGATCGGCATCCAGGTCAAGTCCTACCAGGTGCCGGCCAACAAGTCGGTGTCGCTGCCGCCGGACATCGCGCCGCTCGTCGACGCCAAGCTCATCGACTACGACTTCGGCAAATACGGCTCGCCCGCCGAGCGCACCCGCCTGCTCGCGCGCTGGGACCGCGAGGTCAAGTCGGCACCGAAGTGAGGCTCGCCGGAGAGTGGGAGGAGAGCTGGCGGAGGGGATGGGATTCGAACCCACGGTAGGGCTTTACAACCCTACAACGGTTTAGCAAACCGCCGCCTTCAGCCACTCGGCCACCCCTCCGCCGAGAGTAGGTGTTTTCACACGGCGTATGCAGCCGTGTGATTAGGCGGCGGCGGATGGGCTGTCAACGACGAAGGGCGGCCGGCCACCGGTTTCCGGGAGACCGGCCGCCCTTGTCACACCTTGCCTACTGGCCGACGACGCCGGCTGCCTTGATGATCGGCGTCCAGCGCGCGACTTCGGCAGCGACGAAGGTGCCGAGATAGGTACCGCCGCGCTGCTGGCCCTCGGGGATGACGCCGCCGAGGTCGAGCAGCCGCTTGCGGGTCGCCGGATCGTCCAGCGCCTTCGACAGCGCGTCGGCCAGCTTGGCGACGACCGGCGCCGGCGTGCCCTTAGGCGCGAACAGGGCGTTCCAGGCCGAGACCTGGTACTCGGGCAGACCGCCCTCCTTGGTCGTCGGCACGTCGGGCAGCGCCGGGGAGCGTTCCGGGGTCGCGACCGCGTAGGCCTTGATCTGGCCGCCCTTGACCTGCTCGACCAGGTTGACGATCTGGTCGCACATGATGTCGACCTGGCCGCCGACGAGGTCGTTCAACGCCGGGCCGGTGCCGCGATAGGCGACCTCGGTCAGCTTGATGCCGAGCTGGTGGGTCAGCATCAGGCAGGTGGTGTGCGAGACCGAGGCGATGCCGGCATGGGCCTCGTTGATCTTGCTGGCGTTGGCCTTCACGTAGGCCACGAACTCCTTGAGGTCCTTCGCCGGGAAGTCCTTCTTGGCGACGATCAGGATCGGCGTGCCGGCGGCGAGCCCGATCGGCTCGAAGCCCTTGGCCGGATCGTATTTGAGGTTTGGGTAGAGCGCAGGCGCAGCGCCATGCGTGCCCATGTGGCCCATCATGATCGTGTAGCCGTCGGGGGCGGCCTGGGCACCGCGGGTGATGCCGGTGGTGCCGCCGGCGCCGACGACGTTCTCGATCACGAGCTGCTGGCCCAGCGTCTTCGACATGTGCTCGCCGACGATGCGGGCGATCACGTCGGTCGGGCCGCCGGCCGCGAAGGGCACGATCACCGTGACCGGCTTGGTCGGATACGCCTGCGCAAAGGCGGACCCGGTCCAGAGCGCGAGCGCGGCGACCGCGCCCAAGAGGGTTTTCTTCAGCATCGATCTCTCCTTTTCTTTGGCTATTCCTGGAACGCCTTCTCGCGGCGGGCCCGCATCGCGGGCAACACGGCGATGACCAGGATCACCGCCGCCAGCACCAGCAACACGGCCGAGACCGGCCGCTCGACGAAGACCATCATGTTGCCGCGCGAGATCACGAGGGCCTGGCGCAGCTTCTCCTCCATCAGCCGGCCGAGCACGAAGCCCAGCAGCAGCGGCGCCGGCTCAAAGCCGAAGCGGTAGAGGATGTAGCCGAAGCCGCCGAAGAACGCGGTCAGCATCACGTCGGCTGGCGTGTTGTTCACCGAGTAGATGCCGATGCAGCAGAACACCAGGATCGCCGGGAACATCAGCCGGTAGGGCACTTTCAGCAGCCGCACCCAGAGCCCGATCAGCGGCAGGTTGATCACCAGCAGCATCAGGTTGCCGATCCACATGCTGGCGACCATGCCCCAGAAGAGCGAGGCGTGCTTGGTCATCACCTGCGGGCCAGGGATGACGCCGTGGATGGTCAGCGCGCCGACCATCAGCGCCATCACCGCGTTGGGAGGAATCCCGAGCGTCAGCAGCGGGATGAACGCGGTCTGGGCACCGGCGTTGTTGGCGGATTCAGGGCCGGCGACGCCCTCGATCGCGCCGTGGCCGAAGCGCTTCGGATCGGCGGCCAGCTTCTTTTCCAGCGTGTAGGAGGCGAAGGGGCCGAGGACGGCGCCGTTGCCGGGCAGGATGCCGAGTGCCGCGCCGAGCCCGGTGCCGCGCAGCACCGGGCCGATGCAGCGCTTCACGTCGTCCCAGGAGGGAAGCAGCCGGCCGATCGTGCCCTTGACGACGCTGCGCGCCTCCGGATTGTCGAGGTTCCTCAGGATCTCGGCGAAGCCGAAGAGGCCCATCGCCAGGACCGCGAAGTCGACGCCGTCCGAGAGCGCCGAGAGGCCGAGGGTCATGCGTTCCTGGCCGGTCTCGAGGTCGGTGCCGACCGTCGAGAACAGGAGCCCGACCAAGATCATCGCGATCGCCTTGATCACCGAGCCGCGGGCCAGCACGACGGCGAGGCCGAGGCCCAGCACCATCAGCGAGAAGTATTCGGCCGGGCCGAACAGCAGCGCCACCTTGGTCAGCGGCGCACCGAGCGCGGCGATCACCATGGTGGCGACCGTGCCGGCGAAGAACGAGCCCAGCGCCGCGACGCCGAGGGCCACGCCCGCTTGCCCCTTCCGCGCCATCTGGTGCCCGTCCAGCGTGGTGACGACCGAGGTCGCCTCGCCCGGGATGTTGATCAGGATCGCCGTGGTCGAGCCACCGTACTGGGCGCCGTAGTAGATGCCGGCGAGCATGATCAGCGCGCCGGTCGGCTCGACCTGGAAGGTCAGCGGCAGCAGCATCGCGATGGTCGCGATCGGCCCGACGCCGGGAAGCACGCCGACCAGCGTGCCCACCAGGCAGCCGACCAGGCAGAGGGCGAGGTTCTCGAGCGACAGCGCGGTCGAGAAGCCGAGTGCGAGATGGCCTACGATCTCTCCCATCGTCGCCTCAGTATCCGATCAGCCATGGCGCCACCGGGATCGGCAGGCCGAGGGCGAACTTGAAGAGCGCGGCGCAGAAGACCGTCATGACGGTGCCGAAGACCAGGACCTCGCGCAGCCGGGTCTCCGGGCTGGCGAAGGCGCCGACGATCATCACGATGGGCGCGGCGACGATCAGCCCGAGCGGCCGGATGGCGAAGCCGAAGGCGACGGCGGCGCCGAGGATGAACAGCGGCGCCCGGAGCGGCCAGCGCGCGAGCCCCTCGCCCGCCTGCAGGAACGCGTCCAGGACGATCATCGCGCCGGCGAGCCCGACCAGGATGGCCAGCACCCGCGGGAACATGCCCGGTCCCAGCTGGCGCACCGAGCCGATCGGCAGGTCGGACCCGAGCCAGAGCGCCACGCCGGCGATCACCAGCAGGAAGACCCCGGCGGCAGCGTCCTGGGGCGATTTGATCTTCAGCCCGTTGCTCAAGCGTCACTCCCCGAATCCAGGCACGCTGGTCTCAGAGCCGGTTGATCCGGCATTCGGCGCCTGGTTCTCGGTACTTAACCGGGTCGCCCGCGGCGTCGCAAGCCCGCCGACCTCACGACCGAAGGAGGAGGACGCCCCGCTGCCCAAGGAAAGGGCAGATCAGGGAACCTTCATGCCCTTCTGCACCGCCGGGCGGGCCGAGAGCTGGTCGAACCAGCGCTTCACGTTGGGAAAGCGCGCCAGCTCGATCTCCTGGTAGTCGTGGCGCGAGACCCAGGGATATGTCGCGACATCGGCGATCGAGTAGTCGGCGCCTGCGAGATGGGCGACCTTGGCGAGGCGCGTGTCCATCACGCCGTAGAGCCGCTCGGTCTCCTTGCCGTAGCGCTCGATGCCGTAGGGGATCTTTTCGGGCGCGAAGCGGCGGAAGTGGTGGTTCTGGCCGAACATCGGGCCGACGCCGCCCATCTGGAACATCAGCCACTGCAGCGCCTCGCTCCGGGCGCGGGGCTCCTTCGGGAGCAGCTTGCCGGTCTTCTCGGCGAGATAGATCAGGATCGCGCCGGACTCGAACACGTTGAGCGGCTTGCCGTCGGGGCCGTCCGGGTCGACGATCGCCGGGATCTTTGAGTTCGGGTTGATCGCCACGAACGCCGGCTTGAACTGGTCGCCCTTGCCGATGTCGATCTTGTGGACCGTGTAGGGCAGCCCGACCTCCTCCAGCATGATGGAGACCTTGCGGCCGTTCGGCGTGCCCCAGGTGTAGAGGTCGATCATCGGCGCGTTTTCCGGAGGATGGAGGAAGGGCGAGAGACTAGCAGCGCCGTCGGGCCGTGACGACGCACAACCCTCTCCTACCGGACGAGGCCTGATGTTATGAACCCTCCATGACCGGAGGTTCCCCCACCGCCGTGGCCCTGCGCGGCGTCTCGATCTCGTTCCTGATCAAGGGCGGCACCTATCGCGCGGTCGCCGAAACCGACCTTGCGGTCGCGACCGGGGAGTTCGTCGCCATCGTCGGCCCGACCGGCTGCGGCAAGTCGACCCTGCTCAACGTCGCCGCCGGGCTGATCCCGCCCTCCACCGGCAGGACCGACATCTTCGGCGCCCCCCTTGCCGGCCTCAACGCCAAGGCGGGCTACCTCTTCCAGCAGGACGCGCTGATGCCCTGGAAGACCGCGCTCGACAACGTCGCGGTGGCGCTGGAGCCCAAGGGCGTCGGCCGCCGCGACGCGCTGGAGCGCGCCCGGTCTTGGCTCGACCGCGTCGGGCTCGCGGCTTTCGCCGACCGCTACCCGCACATGCTCTCGGGCGGACAGAGGAAGCGCGTGGCCCTGGCCCAGATGCTGATCCGCGATCCCGAGATCCTGCTGATGGACGAGCCCTTCGGTCCGCTCGATGCCCAGACCCGCCAGATCATGGGCAACCTGCTGCTCGACCTCTGGGCCCAGGACCGGAAGGCCGTGATGTTCGTGACCCACGACCTCGAGGAAGCGATCTCGCTCGCCGACCGTGTCGTGGTGATGTCGGCCGGTCCCGCCGCCTCGATCGTCGGCGACTACACGATCGACCTCGGCCGCCCGCGCGACATCGCCGAGATCCGCACCGAGCCCCGCTTCCACGAGATTCACAAGGCGATCTGGGCCAAGCTGCGCGGCGAGGTCCAGAAGGCCTATGCGATGGGCGAAGGGAGGAAGCCGTGAACCGTCTGACGCTGTTCTCCCTCCAGGTCGCGGTCGCCATCGTGCTGCTGGTCGCCTGGCACGTGCTCACCACGGTTCCGGTCGGGCCCAAGCCGCTGCTCGATCCGTTCTTCTTCTCGAAGCCCCTCGACGTGCTCGCGCGCGTCTGGAAGGACTTCGCCTCCGGCTCGATCTGGCGTCATCTCGGCATCACGCTGCTCGAGACCGTGCTCGCCTTCGTCACCGGCGCGGTCGGCGGCATCGTCTTCGGCTTCATCTTCGCCCGCGGCGAGATCATCGCCGCGGTCTTCGATCCCTACATCAAGGCGGCGAACGCGCTCCCCCGCGTCGTGCTGGCGCCGATCTTCATGCTGTGGTTCGGGCTCGGCATCTGGTCGAAGGTGGCCCTGGGCTTCACGCTGGTCTTCTTCATCGTCTTCTTCAACGTCTACCAGGGCGTGCGCGAGGTGAGCCCGACGATCCTCGCCAATGCCCGCATGCTCGGCATGAACGAGCGCCAGCTGCTGCGCCACGTGTACTGGCCGGCGGCGCTCACCTGGATGTTCTCATCCCTCCACACCTCGGTCGGCTTCGCGCTGGTCGGCGCGGTGGTCGGCGAGTACCTGGGCTCGGCATCGGGCCTGGGATACAAGATCCACGAGGCCGAGAGCGTCTTCGACGTGACCGGCGTCTTTGCCGGGATGCTGATCCTCACCGTCTTCGTCATCATCATCGACACCATCGTCACCGCGATCGAAAATCGGCTGCTGGTCTGGCGGCCGGGCACGCAATCGACCACGGCTCAAGGCTGATCCAAAGAGGAGACGACCAATGAAGTTCAGGAAACTGCTGATGGCGGCCGCAGCGCTGGCGCTGCTCGCCACGCCGGCGATGGCGCAGTCGCCGGAGAAGCCGAAGATCGTCATCGGCGTCGGCGGCAAGCCGCTGCTCTACTATCTCCCGCTCACGATCGCCGAGAGCAAGGGCTACTTCAAGGAAGCCGGCCTCGACGTCGAGATCACCGATTTCGGCGGCGGCGCCCGCGCGCTGCAGTCGCTGCTCGGCGGCTCGGCCGACGTGGTCACCGGCGCCTACGAGCACACGATCCGCATGCAGACCAAGGGCCAGGACGTCCGCGCCGTGCTCGAGCTCGGCCGCTTCCCCGGCATCGTGCTGGCGGTGAAGAAGGAGAAGGCCGCGACGATCAAGGGCCCGGCCGACCTGAAAGGCATGAAGATCGGCGTCACCGCGCCTGGCTCGTCCACCAACTTCTTCGTCAACTACCTGATGGCCAAGGCCGGCGCGAAATACCAGGACGCAGCGTTCATCGGCGTCGGCACCGGACTCGGCGCCGTCGCCGCGATCAAGAAGGGCGAGATCGACGCGATCTCGAACCTCGATCCGGTGATCTCCAAGCTGGAGTCCGACGGCGACGTGGTCGTGCTCGCCGACACCCGCACCGAGGCCGGCACCAAGGCGATTTTCGGCGGCGCCAACCCGGCCGCCGTCGTCTACATGAAGAACGAGTTCATCGAGAAGAACCCGAACACCACCCAGGCGATCGTCAACGCGCACTACAAGGCGCTGCAGTGGATCATCAAGGCGAGCCCCGAGGAGATCGCCAAGGCCGTGCCCGAGGCCTACTACCTCGGCGACAAGGATCTCTACATCCGCGCGGTCAAGGCGTCGATCGACACCTATTCCCGCACCGGCATCATCCCCCTCGACGGCATGAAGAGCGCGCTCGGCATGCTCAAGGAGTTCGACGACGAGCTCAAGGGCGTGAAGGACGAGGACCTGCCGAAGACCTTCGTCGACCGCTTCGCCAAAAAGGCCGCCGGCGGCTGACCTCTTGAGCTGACCTCTTGCCTGGGGCCATGGACGTGACCAGATCATGTCCATGGCCCAGGTCTCCACGGCCGACGACGTCCTCGACGCGGCGCTGGCGCTTGCCGACGAGATCGGCTGGCGCAACGTGACGGCACATGCGATCGGCGCCCGGCTCGGGGGTGGCCCCGGCCTCGTGATCGCGCACTACGACGACCTCGACGAAATCGCCGACGCCTGGTTCCAGCGCGCGCTGGCCGACACGCTCTCGCACCTTCCCGATCCCGCGCTCCCCTTCGCCGACCGCCTGGCCCATGTCTTCGGTCGCTGGCTCGACGCGCTGGCGCCGCATCGCCAGGCGAGCCTCGACATGATCCGAGGCAAGCTCGTCCCCTCGCATCCGCACCACTGGGTGCCGCTGGCATTCAGCCTGAGCCGCCTCGTGCACTGGATGCTCGACACCGCTGCCTGCGAGGCGACCGGCCGCCGCCGCCAGGCGACCGAGGTGATGGTCAGCGCCCTGGTGCCCGCCGCCCTCTGGCGCTGGAAGCGCGGCGACGACCAAGCGGTGAAGGACTATGTCGGGGATCGCTTGCGGCAGATGGAACGAAGGCTCGACCGGGTATTCCTCTCTCGCTCTTAGAGTTCCCTCCCCGTCGCTGCGCACCAGGAGAGGGGTACGAGAGTCAACGCGTGAAGGGCGCCCGATAGCGGATCCACGGCCCCATGTCGGAAACGCCGCTGTCCGCCGTCTGGAACCCGAGGCGCCGGTAGAACGCCATCGCCGGCTTGTTGTTGGTCTGGCATTTGAGCTCGAGGATCTTCTCGCCGCAGATCTCGACCAAAGCCGCGATCAAGGCGCGGCCGATGCCGCGGCGGTGCATCGCCGGGTCGACGTAGAGATGATGGATGAAGGCGTCCGGCTCCCAGATCGAGGCGAAGCCGGCGACCCGTCCCTCGACTTCCGCGACGAGGATCAGCTCGCCCTCGGTCTCGCGCCGGAAGTCGTTGAGCTTGAAGCGCGACGGCTGCAACCAGGTGAAGGCATGGCGGCGGGCGACAAGGAAGATGTCCGCGAGACGCGACCCGTCCTCGCGCTCCGCACGCCTGACGGCGATGTCAGACGCCGTCCAGGGCCTGTTCGAGATCTCCGATGAGGTCACCGACATCCTCGAGGCCGATCGAGAGACGAAGAAGGTCGGGCGGGCACGGGCTGCCGGCGCCTTCGATCGAGGCGCGATGCTCGACCAGGCTTTCCGGCCCGCCGAGCGAGGTCGCGCGCACGAAGACCTTGAGCCGGGCGGCGACGCCGACCGCGGCCGCCTCGCCGCCCTTCACGCGGACCGACAACATGCCGCCGAAGCCGCCCTGCATCTGGCGCTTCGCGATGTCGTGGCCGGGGTGATCGGGCAGGCCCGGGTAGAGCACGGATGCCACGTTGCGGTGCTTCTTCAGGCGCTCGGCGATCGCCTGAGCCGAAGCCGAGGCCTGACGGACGCGGACGAAGAGCGTGCGCACGCCGCGCAGCAGCAGCCACGCCTCGAAGGGACCGAGCACGCCGCCGAGCTGGGTGCGGACCGAACGGATCTGCTTCCAGAACTCGTCGTCCTTCGCCGCCATCAGGCAGCCGGCAAGCACGTCGGAATGGCCGTTGAGGTACTTGGTCGCCGAGTGCATGACGATGTCGGCGCCGAACGACAGCGGCCGCGTCAGCACCGGCGTCGCCACGGTCGAGTCGATGCCGAGACGGGCGCCGGCGTCGTGCGCCAGCTTCGCCGCGGCGGCGATGTCGGTCACGTCCCAGGTCGGGTTGCTGGGCGTCTCGATCCAGACGAGCCTGGTCGCGCCCGGCTTGATCTTGGCGCCGATGTTCGACGTGGGGCCCGGCTCGAAGAAGTCGACCGCGAGGCGGCCGCCGGCGTGCTGCTCCAGCAGCCATTTGCGCACGCCCCAGTACATCACCTGCGGCACCACGACATGCGCGCCGACCGGCAGCGCCAGGAACACGTTGGAGATCGCCGCCATGCCCGAGGCGAAGGTCATCGCCGCGGCGCCGCCTTCGAGATCGGCCAGCATCTTCTCCAGCAGCGACTGGGTCGGCCCGTCGTTGCGCGAGTAGGTGATGCCCTTCGGATAGCTCAGGTCGGGGGCACGCTCGAACGTCGTCGCCGTGTGCAACGGCGGGATGATCGCGCCGGTCTGCTCGTCGATATGCCCCAGCGCCTGCGCCGCGCGCGTCGCCGGGTGAAGGTTGGAGAGGTCGTGCGCCACGCTCAGGCCGCCGGCATCGGCAGCAGTTCCTTCGGCGCCTTCCAGCCCGGAAGCTTCGCCACCTTCGCCGCCCACGCCTTGACCGCCGGGAACGCGTCGAGGCTCAGATCGGCCTCGTCGACATAGGCGCAGTCGACCGCGACCGCGACGTCGGCCAGCGATGCCGCCTTGCCGACCAGCCACTCGGCCTTGCCGAGATGGTCGTTCAGCATGCCGAGCGCGCGCTCGCCGCGCTTCCTCATGTGCTCGACCACGGCGGCCGGCTCGCCGCCGGAGAAGCGCTTGATGCCGCGCGGCTGCGCGATGCCCGGATAGAGCAGGTCGAGCTCCCAGGCGAACCATTCCTTGGCGCGGTACCGCTCCATGCGATCCGACGGCCACAGCTTGCCCGTGGTCTCGCCGAGATATTCGAGGATCACGTCCGACTGCACGAGCTTCACATCGCCATGCACCAGCGCCGGCACCTGGCCCCAGCGGCTGATCGCCTGGTACTCGGGCGTCTTGCCTTCGCCGCCGCGCAGGTTGACGTGCTTATAGTCGAAGCTCTGCCCGGTCATGTTGAGCGCGGTCGCGACCTTCACGGCCGGGATCGACAGAGCGACTCCATAGAGCGTGTAGGCAGCCATCGTGTTTCCCCTTAGCCCGCCAGCTTCTTCTTCAACAGATCGTTGAGCACGGCCGGGTTGGCCTTGCCGCCGGTCGCCTTCATCGTCTGGCCGACGAAGAAGCCCAGCAGCTTGTCCTTGCCCGAGCGATATTCGGCGACCTTGTCCTGGTTCTTCGCCATGACCTCGTCGATCGCCTTCTCGATGGCGCCGGTGTCGAAGACCTGGCGGAGCCCCTTCTCCTCGACGATTGCGGCAGCCTCCTTGCCGGTTTCGACCATCGCCTCGAAGACTTCCTTGGCGATGCGGCCCGAGATCGTGCCGTCGGAGATCAGGTCGATCAGCCCGCCGAGTGCCGTGGCCGTCACCGGCGAATCCTGGATCGCCTTGTTCGTGCGGTTGAGCGCGCCGAACAGCTCGGTCGTCACCCAGTTCGCGGCGAGCTTGGGATCGCGGCCCTTTGCGACGGTCTCGTAGAACTGCGCCGTCTCCTGCTCTGCCACCAGCACGCCCGCGTCATAGGGCGTCAGCTTGAAGTCGGCAATGTAGCGCGCCTTCCGCGCATCCGGCAGCTCCGGCAGCTTGTCCTTGAGATCGGAGATCCACTTGGGATCGAGCTCGAGCGGCAGCAGGTCGGGATCCGGGAAGTAACGGTAGTCGTGCGCGTGCTCCTTCGAGCGCATCGGCCGTGTCGTGCCCTTGCCCGGATCGAACAGCCGCGTCTCCTGCTTGATCTCGCCGCCGCCTTCGATCACCTCGATCTGGCGCCTGGCCTCGTACTCGATCGCCTGCATGACGTAGCGGACCGAGTTGACGTTCTTGGTCTCGGTGCGCGTGCCGAAGGGCTGGCCGGGCTTGCGGACCGAGACGTTGCAGTCGCAGCGGAGGCTACCCTCCTCCATGTTGCCGTCGCAGGTGCCGAGGTAGCGCAGGATCGAGCGCAGCTTCTTGATGTAGAGACCGGCTTCCTCCGCCGTCCGCATGTCGGGCTCGGAGACGATCTCCATCAGCGCCACGCCGGACCGGTTGAGGTCGATGTAGCTCTGGCTCGGATGCTGGTCGTGAAGGCTCTTGCCCGCATCCTGCTCGAGATGGAGCCGCGTGACGCCGATCGTCCGGGTCGAGCCGTCCTTCATGTCGAGCACGACCGTGCCGCCGGAGACGATCGGCTGCTGGTACTGCGAGATCTGATAGCCCTGCGGCAGGTCGGCGTAGAAGTAGTTCTTGCGGTCGAAGACCGAGACCTCGTTGACCTTGCCCTCGATGCCGAGCCCGGTCTTGATCGCCTGCTCGACGCAGAAGCGGTTGATCACCGGCAGCATGCCGGGGAAGCCCGCATCGACGAACGAAACCTGCGTGTTCGGCTCGGCGCCGAACGCGGTCGCGGCGCCGGAGAACAGTTTCGCGTTCGAGACCACCTGCGCGTGGATCTCGAGGCCGATCACGACCTCCCACTCGCCGGTCTCGCCCTTGATCAGATTGCTCATCGCAGGCCCTCCGGCATCGCGGTGAAGTTGGCCGCCTTCTCCAGCGCGCGGCCCACGGCGAACACGGTCTCCTCGTCGAAGGCGCGCCCGATCACCTGCAGTCCCAGCGGCAGGCCTTCGGAGTTGAGCCCGCCCGGCACCGAGATGCCCGGGAGCCCCGCCAGGTTGGCGGTCACGGTGAAGACGTCGTTCAGGTACATCGCGACCGGATCGTCGCTCTTCTCGCCGATGGCGAAGGCCGCCGATGGCGTCGCCGGCGTCAGGATCGCGTCCACCTGCTTGTAGGCCTCGGTGAAGTCGCGAAGGATCAGCGAGCGCACGCGCTGGGCACGCAGATAGTACGCGTCGTAGTAGCCGGCCGAGAGCACGTAGGTGCCGATGAGCACGCGGCGCTTCACCTCGGCGCCGAAGCCGGCGGCGCGGGTGTTCTCGTACATCTCGTCCAGCGTCTTGCCCGGCACGCGGAGGCCGAAGCGGACGCCGTCGTAACGCGCGAGGTTGGAGGAGGCTTCCGCCGGTGCGATCACGTAATAGACCGGCAGCGCGTACTTGGTGTGCGGCAGGCTGATCTCGACCGGGGTGGCGCCCGCTTCCTTGAGCCAGGCGATCCCCTTCTCCCAGAGGTCCTGGATCTCCTTCGGGGCGCCGTCGAGCTTGTACTCCTTCGGGATGCCGATCTTGAGGCCCTTCACGCCGCGCTCGACCGCCGCCTCGAAGTTCGGCACGGGCAGGTTGGCGGACGTCGAGTCCTTCGGGTCGTAGCCCGACATCGCCTGCAGCATGATCGCGGTGTCATGGACCGTGCGCGCGATCGGCCCGGCCTGGTCGAGCGACGAGGCGAAGGCGACGATGCCCCAGCGCGAGCAGCGGCCGTAGGTCGGCTTGATGCCGACCGTGCCGGTGAACGCCGCCGGCTGGCGGATCGAGCCGCCGGTGTCGGTGGCGGTCGCCCCCATCACCGAACGCGCCGCGACCGCCGCGGCCGAGCCGCCGGAGGATCCGCCCGGCACCAGCTCGGCGTTGCCGCCCTTCCGGCGCCATGGGTTCTTCACCGGGCCGTGGTGGCTGGTGATGTTGGACGAGCCCATCGCGAACTCGTCCATGTTGAGCTTGCCGAGCATCACCGCGCCGGCCTGCCAGAGCTTGGCCGAGACGGTGGACTCGTAGGGCGGCTTGAAGCCGTCGAGGATGTGCGAGCCGGCGGTGGTCAGCACGCCTTCGGTGCAGAACAGGTCCTTGATCCCGAGCGGGATGCCTTCGAGCGACCCGCCCTCGCCTTTCGCGAGCTTCGCGTCGGCGCGTGCGGCGTCCGCCTTGGCGCGCTCCGGCGTCTCGGTGACGAAGGCGTTGAGACCGCGGGTCTCGTCCATCGCCTTCAGGTGCGCCTGGGTCAGCTCGGCCGAGGAGATCTTCTTCGCCTTCAGCGCTGCCCGCGCCTCGGCGATCGTCATGTGGGTGAGAGCGGCCATTACTCGACCACCTTCGGCACGACGAAGAAGCCATGCGCGCCCTCGGGCGCGTTCTGGGTCACCTTCTCGGCGTTGCCGCCGTCGGTCACCTCGTCGGCGCGCATCGTGAGCTTCATCTGGGCGACCGAGGTCATCGGCTGGACGCCGGTCACGTCGACCTCGTTCAGCTGCTCGATCCAGCCGAGGACGCCCGAGAGCTCCTTGGCCAGGTTGTCGAGCTCGGCATCCGGTACCTTGATCCGCGCCAGGGTGGCGACTTTCCGGACCGTATCTTTGTCCAGGGACATGCAGTAGGTCTCTTGAAGCAAGCGGAACGCGCCTTGCGGTCGGCCCTCTTAAAGCGGGTCGGCCTCGGCACGCGCTCCATGTTGGCAAAGTGCGCTGCACCGTATCATCGGGCCATGTCGATCCGCAACATTTCCGAACTCAAGTCCTTGATAAAAAGGGGTGATCGGCTGCTCGGGCTCGACATCGGGACCAAGACGATCGGGCTCGCGATTGCGGACGCGACGCACACCATCGCGAGCCCGATGGACACCATCCGGCGGACCAAGTTCACCAAGGACGCCGAGGAGCTGTTCAAGGTGATCGACGGCCGCCAGGTCGGCGCGCTGGTGCTGGGCCTGCCGCTCAACATGGACGGCAGCGAGGGCCCCCGCTGCCAGTCGGTCCGGCAGTTCGCCGCCAACCTTCTCCAGAAGCGCGCGCTCGAGATGGCGTTCTGGGACGAGCGGCTCTCGACCGCCGCCGTGACCCGGACGCTGCTGGAGGCCGACGCGTCGCGGAGACGCCGGGACGAGCTCGTCGACAAGCTCGCCGCCAGCTACATCCTCCAGGGGGCGCTGGACATGATGCGCCGGGAACCGCCGCCCGCTCCCTCGCCCGAGACATGACCGCCGCCCTCGGGGCGATCGGCCCGATCTTCGCGCTGATCCTGATCGGCTGGTGGCTCCGACGGCAGCCCTGGCTGCCCGAACCGTTCTGGCTCGGGGCCGAGCGGGTGGTCTACTGGGTCCTATTCCCGGCGTTGCTCACCACCAGCCTCGGGACCATCGACTGGAGCAAGCTTCCCGTGACGGGAATCGCGATCGCCTCGGTCGGGTCGCTGCTGGCGATGACGATCCTGGCGCTCGCAATCACCCATGCGCTCCGGCTGCCGGCGCCGCAGCTGACGTCGGTGGTCCAGGGCTGCCTCCGGCCGAACATCTATATCGGCTTCGCTGCGGCCGGCGCTCTCTGGGGCACGACCGGCCTGTCGCTCTTCTCGCTGACGGTCGCGATCGCCATTCCCCTGGTCAACCTGATCGCCGTGATCCTGCTCAGCCGGTACGGATCGGGAGTCCCAAGCTGGGGGCAAACGCTCCGGCAAATTATCCTCAATCCAATCATTCTGGGCTGCCTCGCCGGGATTCTCCTTAGCCTGAGCCCGATCCGGCTGCCGATGCCGGTCGCGGACACGCTGAAGCTCCTCGGTCAGGCGTCGCTGCCGCTGGCGCTGCTCTCGGTGGGATCCAGCCTCGACTTCTCGATGCTCCGGGAGGCCAAAATCCCGCTTGGGGTCGCCTGCCTGGGCAAGCTTTTCGTGCTTCCGGCCCTCACCTTCGCCTTCTGCCGGGTTCTCGGGCTCGATCCGGTCGCGACGGCGATCTGCACTCTCTTCAACGCGCTTCCCGCCTCGCCATCCTCTTATGTCATGGCGCGGGCAATGGGCGGCGACCACCGCCTGATGGCGGCGATTCTCACGTTTCAAATTGTTATATCGGTTTTGAGCTTGCCCTTGATCTTGATGTATCAGTCTTGAGCGGCTACAGGCTTTGGCATTCATCCCCATCAAATGTCGCCAAACCCAGCAAATCCGGGCTCATTTAATCCACAGCCCACGCTGGGAAGGTAGTTCGTGTCTTCGCAGATGCAGCATGCGCGCGGCGCTATCCACGCCCGGCGCGAAGGTGTAAGCAGGGCCTTTAATGGCCTCGCCTCCGCGTCCTCCCTTAAAGCACCTCCTCGGCATCGAAGGCATGAATCCCGACGAGATCGTCGGGCTTCTCGACCTCGCCGAAACCTATGTCGACCTGAACCGCGGCGCCGATAAAAAGGCCTCGGTCCTGCGCGGCCGAACGCAGATCAACCTGTTCTTCGAGCCGTCGACCCGCACCCAGATGTCGTTCGAGCTCGCCGGCAAGCGGCTCGGCGCGGACGTCCTCAACATGTCGGTCGCCTCGAGCTCGACCAAGAAGGGCGAGACGCTGATCGACACGGCGATGACGCTGAACGCCATGCACCCGGACGTGCTGATCGTCCGGCACCATGACTCGGGCGCCGTCAAGCTGTTGTCGGAAAAGGTCAATTGCTCGGTCATCAATGCCGGTGACGGCACTCACGAGCACCCCACCCAGGCCTTGCTGGATGCGCTGACCATAAGGCGCACCAAGGGCAAGATCGGCGGGCTCCTGGTGGCGATCTGCGGCGACGTCCTGCATTCGCGTGTGGCGCGATCGAACATCCATCTTCTCAACAGCTTAGGTGCCCGCGTGCGGCTGATCGCGCCGCCGACCCTGCTGCCTTCCGCCGCCGATCGTCTCGGGGTCGAGATCTTCACCGACATGAAGAAGGGCCTGATCGGCTGCGACATCGTCATGATGCTCCGCCTTCAGACCGAGCGGATGCAGGGTTCCTTCGTCCCCTCGATCCGCGAATATTTTCATTTCTTCGGCCTCGACCGGCAGAAGCTGGCGCTGGCCAAGCCCGACGCCTTCATCATGCACCCCGGCCCCATGAACCGAGGCGTCGAGATCGACTCCGAGGTCGCCGACGACATCGACAGATCCCTTATCCGCCAACAGGTTGAGATGGGCGTCGCGGTCCGCATGGCCTGCCTCGACGTGCTGTCCCGGAACCTGCCGGACGCCGGCAGGAACGCGCCGTGACCAAGATCGCCTTCACCAACGTCCGCCTGATCGACCCCGCGAGCGGCCGCGACGAGAAGGGCGAACTCCTTGTCGTCAACGGCGAAATCGCCGATCTCGGGCCCAAGCTGTTCGACCGGATCCCCGAGGATGCCTACGTCATCGACGGCAAGGGCACGGTCCTGGCCCCGGCCCTCGTCGACATGCGGGTCCAGCTCCGCGAGCCGGGCGAGGAGCACAAGGAGAACTTCGACACGGCGAGCCAGGCCGCCGCCGCCGGCGGTGTCGGGACCATGGTCGCGCTCCCGAACACGCGGCCGCCGGTCGACGAACCGTCCCTGGTCGAGTTCGTCGAGCGCCGGGCCAAGGCGGTCGGTCTGGTCGACATTCGGACCTATGGCGCCCTCACCAAGGGCCTCGCCGGCAAGGAGCTGACCGAGATCGGCCTCATGGCGGCGGCCGGCGCGGTCGGCTTCACGGACGGGACCCAGACCGTTTCCTCGGCCCTGGTCATGCGCCGGGCCCTCTCGTATGCCAAGACATTCGGCCAAGTTATCCTCAACCATGCGGAAGAACCGGCCCTGACCTCGGATGCGGGGATGAACGAAGGCGAGATCGCCACCCGCCTCGGTCTCTCGGGTATTCCGGCCGCTGCCGAGGCCATCATGCTCGATCGCGACATGCGCCTGGTCGAACTCACGGGTGGGCGCTACCACGCCGCCCATCTCTCCACCCGTGCCGGCGTCGAGGTCATACGGGCGGCGAAGAAGCGCGGCTTATCAGTGACTTGCGATACCGCGCCGCCCTACTTCGCGCTCAACGAGACCGCCGTCGGCGACTACCGGACCTTCGCCAAGCTGTCACCCCCGCTCCGTTCCGAAGACGATCGCCGCGCCATCGTCGAGGGGCTTACCGACGGTACTATCGATGCCATCGCCTCCGACCATGCCCCCCATGATGCCGACTCGAAAAGACTACCGTTCGCCCAGGCGGCCTCGGGCATCCTCGGGCTGGAAACGTTATTACCGCTGACTTTAGAGTTATTTCACAACAATCACCTGAAACTGCAATTGGCGTTGCAGAAGATTACCTCGGCCCCCGCCGCACTACTGGGCCTCGAGACCGGTCGGATGGCGAAGGGACGCCGCGCCGACCTGGTCCTCTTCGATCCGGAGCGCGCCCACCGGATCGACGTCGACAGCTTCCGCTCCAAATCCAAGAACTCGCCTTTCGACGGACGCCCGGTCGAAGGCAAGGTTCTCGTCACGGTAACCTCCGGCCGCGTCGTCCACGACGCGAGAGGAAGCTGAGCCCATGCCGGCGCTGCTCGGAGATTTCTCCCAGGCGTGGCCCCTCTGGGCGGCAGCGATCGGCGGTTACCTCCTGGGCTCGATCATCTTCGGGGTGGTTCTGACGAGGCTCGCCGGCCTCGGCGACATAAGGAACATCGGGTCGGGCAATGTCGGCGCAACCAACGTTCTAAGAACCGGAAGGAAGGGACTGGCCGCCGCCACCCTGTTTCTCGACGGCGCCAAGGGCGCGGTCGCCGTCCTGATCGCAGGATCGATCGGCGGACAGGACATGGCGGTGCTTGCCGGCGGCGGGGCCATGCTCGGCCACTGCTTTCCGGTGTGGCTGCGCTTCAAGGGGGGCAAGGGGGTCGCGACCGCCCTCGGCATCCTGCTGGCGATCGCCTGGCCGGTCGGGGTGGCAGCCTGCCTGACCTGGCTCGTGATCGCCTTCGTCTTCAGGTACTCCTCGCTGGCGGCCCTGGTCGCGATCGCACTCTCCCCGGTCTACGCCTGGTTCCTGGCGGATCCGCAGCGGGCCTACCTGGCCGCCTTGATCGCCGTCCTGGTCTGGATCCGCCACCATGAGAACATCCGCCGGCTTCTCAGTGGCACGGAATCCAAGATCAAGCTCGGCAAGGACTCGGCGATGAGCACCGGGCAGCACGGCCACAACGGCGGCCCCTCGCTGTAGCGCTGAGGTTGTTGACGGGGGGCCGCTTCGCCCGCACCTTGCTAAAGGTATGAGCGGTTACCGCCCTCTCTCGGACGCAGAACGCGTCGACTGGCTCCGGCTCGCCGGGACCGAGCATGTCGGGCCGATTTCGTTTTTCCAGCTGATCGATCGCTTCGGGTCTGCCCGCGAGGCGCTGGCCGCCCTTCCCATCCTTGCCCGCCGGGGCGGGCGTTCAGGCGGACCGAAGAGTCCCTCCGTCGCGGAAGCCCAGGCGCAGATCGCGGGACTGGCCAAGGCAGGCGGCCGCTGGATCGCCGCGACCGAGCCGGACTACCCCGCCCTCCTCCGCGAGATCGCCGATCCGCCGCCGCTGATCACGACGATCGGCCGGGCCGAGCTTCTGGGAAAGCGGTCGGTCGCGGTCGTCGGCGCCCGCAATGCCTCGGCCAATGGCCGGAAGCTCGCCCGCGACCTGGCCCGCGATCTCGCGGCCGCCGGCCTCATCGTCGTGTCGGGCCTCGCGCGCGGCATCGACGCGATGGCGCATGACGGCGCGCTCCCGAGCACGATCGCGGTCGTCGCTGGAGGCGCCGACGTCGTCTATCCGGAGGAAAACCGGGCCCTGCAGGAGCGGATCGGCGCCGAGGGCCTGATCGTCGCCGAGATGGCGCCCGGCACCGTGCCGCAGGCGCGCCATTTCCCGCGCCGGAACCGGATCATCTCCGGCCTGTCCCTGGCGACGGTCGTGGTCGAGGCCGCCGAGCGCTCGGGCTCCCTGATCACCGCCCGCTTCGCCGCCGAGCAGGGTCGCGACGTCTTCGCGGTCCCGGGATCCCCGCTCGATCCTCGGGCGCGCGGCTGCAACGGCCTGATCCGAGAGGGGGCGACCCTGGTCCAGGGTGCCGAGGACGTCCTCGAGGGCCTGGGTCGCCATGCCGATCCGGCCCCGAAACGGACTGTCGAACCGACCCCTAAATATGATGAGGGCGAAGCCGACAGGGCCCGTTCAACTGTGCTCGAACTCCTGGGGCCCGGGCCGGTCTCGGTTGACGAACTGATCCGCCAATGCCACATGTCAGCGCCCGCCGTGCTCGCCGTTCTCCTCGAGGCGGAGCTGGCCGGCCGCCTCGACCGGCATCCGGGCAATAAGGTTTCTTTGCGCATCACCAGCTAGTTATAGCGCTGGATTGAAGTAAGGTACGAACGAGAGATGGACGTCGTCGTCGTCGAGTCGCCCGCCAAGGCGAAGACCATCAACAAGTATCTGGGCGATGGCTACAAGGTCGTCGCGAGCTACGGTCACGTCCGCGACCTGGTGCCTAAGAACGGCGCCGTCGACCCCGAGTCCGACTTCGCGATGACCTGGGAAGTCGAGGACCGCGCCGAGAAGGCGGTCTCGGCCATCGCCGGCGAGCTCAAGAAGGCGAAGCGTCTCTTCCTCGCGACCGACCCGGACCGCGAGGGCGAGGCGATCTCATGGCACCTGGCCGAGATCCTGAAGGAGCGGAAGAAGCTCGAGGGCATCGAGGTCAGCCGCGTCGTCTTCCACGAGATCACCAAGTCGGCCGTCCTCGATGCGATCGCCAACCCGCGCGAGATCAACCAGGAACTGGTCGACGCCTACCTCGCCCGCCGCGCCCTCGACTATCTTGTGGGCTTCACGCTCTCGCCGGTGCTGTGGCGGAAGCTGCCCGGCGCCAAGTCGGCCGGCCGCGTGCAGTCGGTGGCGCTCCGCCTCATCTGCGAGCGCGAGGCCGAGATCGAGGCGTTCAAGCCGGAAGAGTATTGGTCGGTCGCGACCGAGTTCTCGACCGCGGAGGGCGGCAAGTTCACGGCCGAGCTCACCCATCTCGGCGGCGACAAGCTCGGCAAGATGGGGCTCAAGGACCAGGCTTCGGCCGAGCGCGCGGTCGAGGCGATCAAGGCAGGACAGTTCAAGGTCGCTGAAGTTGAGCGAAAGACCGTCCGCCGCTTCCCGCCTGCCCCGTTCACGACCTCGACGCTGCAGCAGGAGTCCTCCCGTAAGCTCGGCCTAGGCGCGTCGCGCACGATGCGGCTGGCGCAGCAGCTCTATGAAGGCGTGTCGCTCGGCGGCGAGACCGTCGGCCTCATTACTTATATGCGTACCGACAGCGTGAACCTGAGCCAGGAAGCGCTGACCGGGGCGCGCAACGTGATCCAGCGCGAGTTCGGCGATCGCTACCTGCCGAAGGAGCCGCGCACCTTCAAGAACCAGGCGAAGAACGCCCAGGAAGCGCACGAGGCGATCCGCCCGACCGATCTCGGCCGTCTTCCCGCCGACGTCGCCCCCTATCTCGAGGAAGAGCAGCGCCGGCTCTACGAGCTGGTCTGGAAGCGTGCGGTCGCCTGCCAGATGGAGGCGGCCCAGCTCGACCAGACCGGCGTCGACATCGCCGACGCGTCCGGCAGGACGGTGCTGCGCGCGACCGGCTCGATCATGCTGTTCGACGGCTTCCTGAAGCTCTACCAGGAAGGCAAGGACGACGACGCGGACGACGATGGCAACCGCCGCCTGCCGCAGCTCTCGACCGGCCAGCCTCTGACCCAGGGCGAGATCAAGCCCGAGCAGCATTTCACCCAGCCGCCGCCCCGCTACAGCGAGGCGAGCCTAGTGAAGCGCCTCGAGGAGCTCGGCATCGGCCGGCCGTCGACCTACGCGTCCATCCTTCAGGTCCTGCAGGACCGCGACTACGTCCGGCTCGAGCGCAAGCGCTTTATGCCGGAGGATCGCGGCCGCGTCGTCACCGCGTTCCTTTCCAACTTCTTCGAGAAATACGTCCAGTACGGCTTCACCGCGGATCTCGAAGGCAAGCTCGACGAGGTCGCCGAGGGCGACCTCGATTGGAAGGAAGTCTTGCGCGAGTTCTGGCGCGACTTTTCCGGCGCCGTCGGCGGCACCAAGGACATCGGCATCAAGGAAGTCATCGAGACCCTAGACCAGGATCTCGGCCAGCACTTCTTCCCCCAGACCGAGGGCGGCACCGATCCGCGCGTCTGTCCGTCCTGCACCTCCGGGCGTCTCGGCCTCAAGCTCGGCAAGTTCGGCGCCTTCATCGGCTGCTCGAACTATCCCGAGTGCAAATACACGCGCCGCCTCGTCGTCGAGGGCGGCCAGGACGGAGAGGCCGCGGCCGATGGCGGCGAGCGCGAGCTCGGCAAGGATCCGGCGAGCGGCAAGGCGGTCACCCTCAAGCGCGGCCCCTACGGGCAATACGTCCAGCTCGGCGAAGCCGAGGGCAAGGTGAAGCCCAAGCGCGTCTCGCTGCCGCGCGGACTCTCGCCGGCCGACGTCACGCTCGAACGTGGTCTCGCGCTGCTGGCGCTGCCGCGCGAGCTCGGGCCGCATCCGGAAACCGGCGAGATGATCACCGCCGGCATCGGCCGCTTCGGCCCTTATCTCAAGGTCGGCGCGCGCTTCAAGTCGCTGCCGAAGGACGAGGACGTACTGACGGTCGGCATCAACCGCGCGGTCGACCTGCTCGCCACCGCGACCGGCTCCGCCGCGGTCGAGGTCGGCAAGCACCCGGCCGACGGCAAGCCGATCACGCTGAAGAAGGGCCGCTTCGGTCCCTACGTGCAGCACGGCGGCGTGCGCGCGACGTTGAAGCGCGGCACCGAGCCGTCTGCGGTCACGCTCGACATGGCGGTCGCACTGATTGCCGAGAAAGCCGGCAAGGCGCCGCCTCCGAAGGGAGCGGCGAAGAAGGCAGCGAAGCCCGCGGCCGACGCGTCGGCGGAGAAGCCGGCCAAGGCCGAGAAGCCGAAGAAGCCCGCCGCAAAGAAGAAAGCCCCAGCGAAGAAGAAGCCGGCGACCGAGTAGGCAACCTGCGTCGGATCGTCAGGCTTAAGCGAGAAGAATGGCGCGCAAGAAGCCCCCGCTCCCGACCAAGGACCAGCTTCGGACCTTCATCACCGAAAGTCCGACGCCGGTCGGCAAGCGCGAGATCGCGCGCGCCTTCCAGGTGAAGGGCGAGGATCGCGTCGCCTTGAAGGCGATGCTACGCGAACTCTCGGCCGAAGGCACCGTGGGCAAGGTCAGGAAGGCCGCACCACCTCCCGGCCGCCTCGCCGAGGTGATGCCGATCGTGATCGCCGGCACCAGCGAGGACGGCGACACGCTCGCCACGCCGATGGTCTGGGAAGGCGAGAAGGAACCGCCGACGATCATCGTGGTCGAGCGCCCCGGCGCGCCGGCGATCCTGACCGGCACGCGCGTGCTCGCGCGCCTCACCAAGCGATCCTCGCGCCTTTACGAAGCCCGCGTGCTTCGCCGCATCCCGACCACCGCCGATCGTGTCGTCGGCACGTACCGCCTGAGTTCCGAAGGCGGGCGACTGGTGCCGGCCGACAAGCGGAGCCGCACCGAGTTCCGGGTCTCGCGCGCGGATTCCGGCGGCGCCAAGGACGGCGAGCTCGTCTCGGCCGAGGTGCTGACCACCGCGCGCGCCGGCTTGCCCGAGGCGCGCATCGTCGAACGCCTGGGATCGGCCGACGATCCGCGCGCGATCGGTGCGCTCGCGGTCGCCGCTCACGGCATCCCGGTCGAGTTCCCGCACGACGCGATCGTCCAGGCGGAGTCGGCGAAGCCCGTCACCGAGCCCGGCACGCGCGAGGATTTGCGTGACGTACCGCTCGTCACCATCGACGGCGACGATGCCCGCGACTTCGACGACGCCGTCTTCGCCGAGCCCGACGGCGAAGGCTGGAAGATCGTCGTCGCGATCGCCGACGTCGCCCACTACGTGACGCCGGGAAGCCCGCTCGACCGTTCCGCCTTCCAGCGCGGCAACTCGGTCTACCTGCCCGACCGCGTCGTGCCGATGCTGCCCGAGGCCCTGTCGAACGAGCTCTGCTCGCTGAAGCCGAAGGTCCCGCGTCCCGTGATGGCGTGCTTCATGAAGCTCGACAAGGAGGGCCGACTCGTCTCGCACCGCTTCGGCCGGGCGCTGATGCGCTCGGCCGCGCGCCTGACCTACGAGCAGGCGCAGAATGCGAAGGACGGGCGGCCGGACGACACCACAGGCCCGCTGATGGAGCGCGTGATCGAGCCTCTCTACGGGGCCTATCGCGCGCTTTCGAAGGCGCGAGAGAAGCGCGGCACGCTCGACCTCGACATCCCGGAACGCCGCGTCTATCTCGGCCCCGATGGCGACGTGCTGGCGATCCGCATGCGCTCGCGCTTCGACAGCCACAAGCTGATCGAGGAGTTCATGATCGCCGCCAACGTCGCCGCGGCCGAGGCGCTGGAGGCCAAGGGCGTGCCCTGCATGTACCGGGTGCACGACCGTCCGACCTACGAGAAGCTCGACGGGCTTCGCCAGTTCCTCGATTCAGTCGGCCTGTCGCTGCCGAAGGGGCAGGTTCTGCAGCCGAAGAGCTTCACCAAGCTCCTCGAGCGCGCCGAGAACACGTCCTACAAGCAGATGGTCAACGACCTGGTGCTGCGCTCCCAGGCCCAGGCGCAGTACAGCCCCGACAACCTCGGCCATTTCGGCCTGGCGCTTCGGCGCTACGCGCATTTCACTTCGCCCATCCGACGCTACTCGGACGTGCTGGTCCATCGCGGGCTGATCAAGGCGCTCGGCCTCGGCGACGACGGATTGCACGACTCGGAGGCGGCGCGCATGCGCCAGATCGGCGAGCAGATCTCCATGACCGAGCGCCGTGCCCAGGTCGCCGAACGCGACGCGGTCGACCGCTACACCGCTCTGTTCCTGTCGAGCCGTGTCGGCGGCGAGTTCGAGGGTCGCATCAGCGGCGTATCCCGCTTCGGCCTTTTCATTCGCCTCGACGAGACCGGCGCCGACGGGCTGATCCCGATCTCGACTTTAGGCGCGGACTATTTCGAGCATGACGAGGTGCACCATCGGCTGATCGGACGAAAGTCGCGGGTGTCGTATCAGCTGGGCCAGCAGGTGCAGGTGCGGCTCGCCGACGCCGACCCGGTCAAAGGCGGACTCGTCTTCAGCCTGCTGCACGCGACGCGTGCCGACGGTCGGCCGGAACGCCCGCTCAAGCGCCGCCCTGAGACTCGCTCCGGGGCGCCGCGTCGTAGACCTGGTAAGAGCCGTCGCGGATAGCGACGATGTTGCCACCGGTGTCCTGGAGGATCTTCTCGTCGACGAAATGCCCGCGTGCGTCGGTGACGCCGAGGACGCCGCCGTCGTCGCTGCGCGAGGGCGCGAGCGGCAGGTACATCCTCTCGCCGAAGGCGTCGTAGCCGACCAGCCGATAGATCTTGCCCACCAGGTGCAGCGCCTGGCGGTTCTCGGCCACGCGACGGCACCGTCCTTTGAAGACGTCGGCGAGGTCGACGGGCATCGCATCGACCTGCGCGCCAGACATGTTGCGGCGAAAGAAGCGGTTCACCTCTTCGCCGACTATGCGATAGCTGAAACGGTCGTCCGCCCGCTCGTACTTGATCACCCAGAGGTAAGGCAACGCCTCCCTGATCGCACCCGGATCGACGTCGTCGAAAGACGGGAGAACACCTCTGGTCCAGAAGGACATCCAGAAGTCATAGACGGCGCGGACGGCCGGGCTGCGTATGCCGCCGGCGATCTCCGCGACCGAGGGAAGCTTCTCAGTCATTGGCGCGGGCCGGATCGGCGTCGTAGTCGTGTCGCTCGCCGGCCCCGATGCCGATGAACTTCGACGGGTCGACCGGCGAGTCGAGGCGGAGCGTCGGCTGGGAGGCGTCCGTCACGCCCAGCACGCCGCCACGATCGTTCCTCGAGGGGGCCAGAGGCAGGATCAGGCGCTCGCCCATCACGCGCTGACCGACGTAGCTGTAGACGCAGCCGGTCAGGTGATGGGCCAGCCGGTCGTCGATCAGGCGCCGCCAGCGCGCCTGTGCCTCGGCCGCCATCTCAGACGGCATCGCCTCCTCGCAGGACTTGCCGGAGAGATTGCGGCCGAAGATGTAGTTCACATGCTCCCCGCAGACCCGGCAGAAAAAACGGTCCGCCTCGACCTCCCGCCGCCAGATCCAGACATAAGGAAGGGCCTTCTTGATCTGCCACGGTTCGACGTCGTCGAAGGCGGGAAGCACGCCGCGATCATAGAAGCTCGACCAGTAGGTCAGAACTTCCCCCAATACCGCGCTCGCGACTCGCTCGCGCAATTCGGCAATGCTCGGGAGGTCAGGCATCGGTCCGTGACTTACAGAAAATCACCGAAAAGTTCCGAAGCTTCACGATTTTGGAAGCAACTTACTAGATTTTTGCACCGCAAATCGGCACATTCCATGCTTATCCCCGATGGCCCTCTTGAGTAGATCGGACGCCCTTCGGATGAAACTGACTACGCACCGCCTTCAAAGCGCCGGCCGCGCCGGCACCGTGCTCGCCCTCCTCCTCAGCGCCGGCTGCGCCTCCTCGTCCGATCAGGTTCCCCAGAACGCCGGCCTCGACCGTGCCCGCGACGTCTTCGGCGTCGGATATGACGGTCTGTCCGACTACTACATCGACCGCGTCGACATGCGGAAGCTGGCCCTGCATGGGCTGAACGGTCTGAAGACCCTCGACCCCGCCTTCGCCTTCTCCGCCGACGACCGCCAGATCCGGCTGACCTACGGCAAGACGGACACCCGGCCGATCGCGCTCCCGACCGGGGACGACCCGAACCGCTGGGCCCGCTTCACCTCCGACGTCGTGGCCGAGAGCCGCCTCCATTTCGCGCCGCTCAAGGACGCCTCCTCGGAGGCGATTTACAAAGCGGTGTTCGAGGCCGAGCTCGCCGACCTCGACGCGTTCTCGCGCTACTCCTCGGCCGATGCGGCGCGCCAGTCCCGGGCCAGCCGCGAGGGCTTCGGCGGCATCGGCGTGACCCTCAAGATCGACGAGACCGGCGTCGCCGTCTCCTCGGTCATGCCGGAGACCCCGGCCTCCCGCGCCGGCCTTCGCGACGGCGACCGCATCGTCGCGGCCGACGGCGCCACGCTGTCCGGCATGCCGTCGCCGGACGTACTGGACAAGCTGCGCGGCCCGATCGACTCGACCATCAAGCTGGTGATCGAACGGGACGGCAAGCAGTTCGACATGGCGCTCAAGCGCTCGCGCATCGTGCCCGCGACCGTCCTGGTCAAGCACGAGGGCGGAGCGGCCCATATCCGTGTCACCGGGTTCAATCAGCGGACGGCCAAGCAGGTCGAGGAAGCCGTCGATACCGCGATGAAGAACCACGGCCCCGGCCTCAAGGGGCTGATCCTGGACCTGCGCGGAAATCCCGGCGGGCTTCTCGACCAGGCGGTCTACGTCTCCGACCTCTTCCTCAACGAGGGAACCATTCTCGCGACCGAGGGCCGCCATCCGCGGGCGAAGCAGAGCTATCGCGCGACCGACGGCGACATCACCCATGGCCTGCCGATGGTCGTCCTGATCAACGGCGGATCCGCTTCCGCGGCCGAGATCGTCGCGGCGGCGCTGCAGGACAACCACCGTGCGGTGGTGATCGGCTCGACCTCCTACGGCAAGGGCAGCGTCCAGACGGTCATGCGCCTGCCGAACGACGGCGAGATGACCATCACCTGGGCGCGGATGCAGGGCCCCTCGGGTCAGGCCTGGCACAAGATCGGCGTGCTGCCGAGCGTCTGCACCAGCCACCATGCCGGCGATCCTGCTGCGCTGATCGCCGACCTGCGCCGAAATGCGCCGGAGATCGGCCAGGCCTATGCCCAGCGCGCCACCTTCATCCGGCAGGGCGAAGTCGCAGGAGCCGAGGCGGCCCGCAAGGCCTGCCCGACGAAGTCGGCCGAGTCCGATTTCGAGGTGCGCGTCGCCCAGCAACTGCTTGAGGAGAGTGGCCTTTTTGCCCTCGCCTCGCGCCAGGGACAGGTCGCGCTCACGCCTTAACCCTGGACTTTAAACAAATATCCGGCGAGCCCCTTGCGCAAGGCTCGCCGGATGTTTATCCTTACGCATATGTAGGAGCCAAAAGCGGCTCTTCGATTCGGCTGGAGGACCAAAATGGTCACCCTTCCCGGACCCGCCTTAAGTACCCCGACCGATTTTGCGACGTCTTCCGTCGCCGCCCTCGCGCTCGACCGCTTGAAGCATCGGCCGGTGCCGACGCGCGCGCAGGCCGATGCGCTCGCCACGCTCGACAATGTCCACGCCGAGATGAAGGAGGCGCCGAAGAAGGCGGCCGCCGCGAAGGTCGACTTTCTCCGCAGCAAGCTGGAGGCGATCAAGCTCGCGGCCGGTGCCGCGTCGGCGACCGGCGACCTGGGGTTCGCGCGCTCGGCGATCCGCGAGGTCCGCGCCCTGACCAAGGAACTGACCCAGGCGCTCAAGGACGCGGGTCTCCTCAAGGACGCCTCGGCTCAGCCTGGCGATAAACCCCAGCCGACCGAGCGATCCGGCACCGATCTGGATCAGGCGCGCGAAGGCGGCAAGGAGCTGGTGAAGGAACTGAAGAAGGTCGTCGACAAGCTGAGGCTCGCGGTTGTCGCGGCGCGGATCCGCGGTGCCTCGCCCGACGAGATCAAGGAAGTCGAAAGGGCGTTGCGCGACGGCGAGAAGGAACTCCAGTCGCTCTCGGGCTCCCTGTCCGCCCAGCCGGCCGGGCATATGATCGACGTGGATGCGTGACGTGAGCGCGATCACAGATTTGCGCCCGCCCATGGGCTCTTCTACCTTCGGGCGGATCTAGAGAGGAGCAATGGTCACCGTGCCCCCGAGCCTCGGTCCCGTCCTGACGGAGACCCAGGCGAAGACGCTGGATACCTTGAAGGCCGTTGCCGCCGCCGGGCGCGCGACGCCTCAGGGTCTGTCCGCAAAGGAGGCCGTGGACAGCGCCAAGATCAAGCTGCCCGGCCTGCTGGTCGCCGCCGGCAGCGCCGCCGCCACCGGGGATGTCCGCGCCGCCCAGCGGGTCGCGCGCGAGACGCGCCTTCTCGCCAACAGCATCCATTCCGGCCTCGACCAGGGCCAGACGACCAAGACGCCGGAAGGCCAGCAGCCGCTGCCGCCCGCCGTTTCCGGCGAGCAGGCCCAGAACCTCTACAAGCAGCTGAAGCTGGCGCTGGTCCGGGCCCAGGTGGCACTGGTCCAGCCCTACGGCCAGCCGAGCGACCCCTCGATCAAGCGCCAGGCGGAGGCCGACATCCGCCAGACCGAACGGGCGCTGGCCGACCTCGAGGCCAAGATCCGGGGCGGCGGCGCCTCGGCCTCCGGCGGAACGCCGACCCCGTCTGGCAGAAGCGTCGTCGACATCCGGGCCTGAGCCGCTTGACGGGGCTCTCTCCGGCCTCTATCTCTCCCCGACCTTTCAAGCCTGCGAGCGCGCCATGGCCAAGCCGAGCACCATCACCATCAAACTCGTGTCGAGCGAGAACACCGGTTTCTACTACGTGACCAGCAAGAATCCGCGGAAGACCACGGAGAAGATGGAAATGCGGAAGTACGATCCGGTCACGCGGAAGCACGTGACCTTCCGCGAAGCCAAGATCAAATAGGCTCCGCTCTCGCGTCCAGCTTTTCGGCCCTCTCCTTGAGGCCGACGATTTCCGCCGCCGGGGTCACAGCCCCGGCGTCGTCGTTTGCGAGCACCACGCGGTTGCGCCCCTGGTGCTTGGCGGCATAGAGCGCCTGGTCGGCGCGGCTCAGCAGATCCTCCGCCCGGTCGCCCTGGTTGCGTGAGACCGCGACGCCGATCGAGATCGTGATCGGCAGCGACAGACCGTTCTTCAGCTTCATCGGCGAGTCGGCCACCCTGAGCCGAAGGCGCTCGGCGACCAGCATCGCCAGCTCCGGCGTGATGTCCGGCATGACCACGACGAACTCCTCGCCGCCGAAGCGGGCGACGGTGTCGAAGTTGCGCGTGAAATGCGTCATGCGCTGGGCGAGCTCGGCCAGCACCTCGTCGCCGGCGGCGTGCCCGTGGGTGTCGTTCACCTGCTTGAAGGTGTCGACGTCGATCATCGCCAGGGCCAGCGCCTTGCCGGACGCGATCGTCCGCTGCATCAGCCCCGACAGGTGGGTCATCAGGTAGTTGCGGTTGTAGAGCCCGGTCAGCTGGTCGGTCAGCGCCATCGACAGGCTCTGCTGGTACGACGTACGGAGCCGGTCCTGGAAGCGCCGGCGGCGGATCTGGGTCCGCACGCGCGCCAGCAGCTCGTTCCGGTCGACCGGCTGCATCAGGTAGTCGTTGACGCCGAGGTCCAGGCTCTTCGCCAGCTTGGCGGTCTGGTCCTCTTCCGCGATCAGCAGGATCGGCGTCTGGCGCGTCTTCTCCTGGGCGCGGAGATGCGAGCAGAGACGCAGCGCCTCGTCGTCGCCGAGCGCCAGGTCGACGATCACGAGATCGAACTCGCTCCCGCCCGCCAGCTTCTGGCTCTCCGGGATCGTCGCCGCGACCTGCAACTCGTGCCCGTCGCGCGCCAGCACTTCCTGGAGATTGGCGGTCTCGATCGCGCTCGCCTCGCAGATCAGGATGCGGGCGTGGTGATAGCTCTCGTGCTCCGGCGTCGCGGTCGGCGGAACGATGCCGAGCTCGCTGGACGTCTGCTGGCGCAGCCGCCACTCGTCCATGACCATCTTGAGGCGGATCAGCGAGCGGACGCGCGCGAACAGCGCCACGTCGCGCACCGGCTTGGTCAGGAAGTCGTCGGCGCCGGCCTCGAGTCCCCTCACCCGGTCGGAGACGTCGGAGAGCGCCGTGACCATCACCACGGGGATGTGGGTCGTCTGCGGGTCGGCCTTGAGGTGGCGGCAGACCTCGAAGCCGTCCATCCCCGGCATCATCACGTCGAGCAGCACGATGTCCGGCGCCTCGGCGCGCGCGACCTCGATCGCCTGCGGTCCGGAAGAGGCGGTGATGACGTCGAAGTATTCGCTGGCGAGCTTGGCCTCCAGCAACCGGACGTTCGCCGGAATGTCGTCGACGACCAGGATGCGGCCGGGCATGTCGCGGCCCTACTGGAGGAAGCGCTGGACCGTCTGCAGGAATGTCGCGACGGAGATCGGCTTGGCGATGTAGGCCTCGCATCCGCCTTCGCGGATCTTCTCCTCGTCGCCTTTCATCGCGAAGGCGGTGACCGCGATGATCGGGATGGATTTGAGGTTGTCGTCTTCCTTGATCCACTTGGTGACTTCCAGGCCGGAGACCTCGGGCAGCTGGATGTCCATCAGGATCAGGTCGGGCTTGTGCTGGCGGGCGAGCTTCAGAGCCTCCAGCCCATCGCGCGTTTGAATGATATTGTAGCCGTTGGCCTCGAGCAGATCGTTGAAGAGCTTCATGTTGAGCTCATTGTCTTCGACGATCATGACGGTCTTAGGCATGGCTTATGGGCCTTGGGGATCACGTCCGGTTCGAGACGGCTCGAAGGCGCAGTTTACCGAAGGCAGGGGGAAAAGAAAGCATTGTCTCGCCAGGAGAATCCTCGCGCCGAGGCCCGCATCGGCATCGATCTCGGCGGCACCAAGATCGAGGGCGTGGCGCTCGGCGCGGACGGCGCGGTGCTCGCCGGGCGCCGGCTCGCGAGCCCGACCGGATCCTACTCCGCGACGCTGGACGCGGTCGTCGGCCTCGTCCTCGACCTGGAGCGGGAGATCGGCCGATCCGGCACCGTCGGCGTCGGCATCCCCGGCGCCGTGTCGCCCGCGACCGGCCTGGTCAAGAACGCCAACTCGACCTGGCTGATCGGGCATCCGTTCGCGAAGGATCTGGAGCGCCGCCTCGACCGGCCCATCCGGCTCGACAACGACGCCAACTGCTTCGCCGTCTCGGAAGCGACCGACGGTGCGGCGGCCGGCGCGGATCCGGTCTTCGGCGTGATCCTCGGCACCGGCGTCGGCGGGGGCCTCATCGTCGGCGGCCGTCCCGTCGTCGGCGCCAGCGCGATCGCCGGCGAATGGGGTCACAACCCGCTGCCGCGCATGACCGACGACGAGCGTCCTGGGCCGCTCTGCTACTGCGGCCGCCGCGGGTGCGTCGAGACATTCCTCTCGGGCCCCTCCCTCGCCCGCGACCATCAGGCGGCAACCGGACGGCACCTGACCGCGCGCGAGATCGCGGCGGCAGCCGATGCCGGCGATGCCGCGGCGCTGGCGACGATGAACCGCTATGCGGAACGGCTCGCCCGTGCGCTGGCCACGGTCGTCAACATCGTGGATCCCGAGGTGATCGTTCTCGGCGGCGGCGTCTCCAATGTCGCGCGCCTCTATCGCGTGCTGCCCAAGCTTCTGCGGCGCGAGGTATTCACCGATCAGGTCGCGGTCCGCATCGTGCCGCCGAAGCATGGCGATGCGAGCGGTGTGCGCGGTGCCGCCTGGCTTTGGCCGCCCGCCGCGAAAACCGCATGAGGCTCTGCCGCGACTGCCTGAAGCTTCCGGCCGAGCTGAACGGCCGCGGACGCTGCAGCAGCTGCGGCTCCCCTCGCCTCGTCGCGCACGAGGAGCTGGAGACGCTCTCGCTCGCGCATATCGACTGCGACGCCTTCTATGCCAGCGTCGAGAAGCGCGACAATCCGGCGCTCGCCGACAAGCCGGTGATCGTCGGCGGGCGGCACCGCGGCGTCGTCTCCGCCGCCTGCTATGTCGCCCGCATCTACGGCGTGCGTTCGGCGATGCCGATGTTCAAGGCGCTGGAAGCCTGCCCCGATGCCGTGGTGATCAGCCCCGACATGGAGAAATACGCGCGCGTTGGCCGCGAGGTGCGGGAAATGATGCTGGAGACGACGCCGCTCGTCGAAGCCGTCTCCATCGACGAGGCGTTCCTAGACCTGACCGGCACCGAACGCCTGCATGGCGGACCGCCGGCCCGCACGCTGGCGCAGCTGGCGCTCCGGATCGAACGCGAGATCGGCGTCACCGTCTCGGTCGGTCTCGGCGCCAACAAGTTCCTCGCCAAGATCGCCTCCGACCGCGACAAGCCGCGCGGTTTCGCGGTGATCGGCAAGGCGGAAGCGAAAACGTTTCTCGCGGCGCAGCCCGTCGGACTGATCTACGGCGTCGGCCAGGCGACGCGCACCCGCCTGGCCCAGGACGGGATCACGATGATCCACCAGCTCCAGGAGCTGCCGGAAACCGAGCTAATGCGCCGCTACGGCAGCATGGGACGCCGCCTGTGGCGGCTCTCCAACGGCGAGGACGACCGCACGGTCGAGCCCGAGCGCGAGGCCGTCGGCATCTCGGCCGAGACCACCTTCGACCACGATCTGTCGAGCTACGAGGATCTTTCCCGCGAGCTCTGGCACCTGGCCGAGAAGGTCTCGCGGCGGCTCAAGCGCGCCGAGCTCGCCGGCGGCGGCGTCCAGCTCAAGCTCAAGACTTCGGGCTTCAAGATCCTCACGCGCCATCGCGCGCTGGAGTCTCCGACCCAGCTCGCCGACCGGCTCTACCGCGCCGCCCTACCGATGCTCGAACGCGAAGCCGACGGCACCAAGTATCGCCTCATCGGCATCGGTGCCGACCACCTGAAGCCGTTCGACGGTGACGACGTCGCCGACCTCATCGATCCCAGCATCGCCAAGCGCGCCAAGGCTGAACGCGCGATGGACCAGGTCCGCGCGAAGCTCGGCCGCGACGCCGTGGTCAAGGGCCGCGGATTCGAGAGCGAGGAGTAGCGGTCGGCGCGTCTGCTCTAGCCAGAAGCGGGCATTCTCGGAACAGGTGTTGCCGATGCCTTCAGTCCGGCCCTATCGTCGACGACCCGAACGGAGGATCAGATGTCCGGCACCATGACGCGCGACAAGTCTGTGGATTCCGAGGCGCTGCGCGCGCTGGCCGCCAAGACGCCCGTGCTGCCTTTCGACTCCGTCGAGGTGAAGATCGCGCCGGCGCAGAGGCTCGGCGTCATCAGCGCAAGCGCCGCGGACAGCCAAGGAAACATCTACGTCTACCACCGGCCGCGAAAGGAGACGCTGCAGGATCCGATCGTGGTGATCGATGCCAAGGGCAATGTGCTCCGCACCTTCGGCAAGGGCATGGACCCAATGCCGCACGGCATCGAGATCGATCCCCAAGGCAATCTCTGGACCGCCGACGCGCACACCTCGATGGTACGGAAGCTCACGCCGCAGGGCGACGTGCTGCTGGAGGTGAGCGTCGGCGACATCCCCTTCCCCGACAAGCTGTTCTGCGGCGCGATCGGCGTCGCCTTCAGGAAGGACGGGCATTTCTATGTCGGCGACGGCTACTGCAATGCCCGCGTCGTCGAGTATGCCGCCGACGGCAGGAAGGTGCGCGAATGGGGCAGGCCGGGCACCGGCCCCGGGGAGTTCCATCTCGTCCACGACATCTCCACCGCCGACGACGGCACGGTCTATGTCGCCGACCGCGAGAACGGCCGCGCGCAGTGGTTCGATCCCGACGGCAGGTATCTCGGCGAGAAGCATTTCGGCGGCCAGCAGTTCGGCATCGCGGTCGGCCCCGACGGCATGGTCTATGCCAGCGCCCACGACCGGGCGACGGGCAAGGACCGGGTTCCCAACAACATCTACAAGTTCGATCCGGCGACCGGGAACATCATCGGGCGTGTCGAAGTCACCGCCCATCAGCTGTCGATCGGACCCGACGGCTCGCTCTATCCCGGAACGGCACAAGTCAAGATCAGCAGCGATCCGAACGCGACCTCTATCCGCGTGTTCCGGCCGCTGAAGTAAAAAGGCACGGAAGGCGCTGGCGACCACCAGCGAGCCGGGTCCGGCTCCTGCCCTAGTCGGAGCGAACCATCATGGGCGCGATCGCGGCCTTGAGCCCTCCGAGATCCGAGTCGTCGAGAGTTAGCTCCCATTCATACCCATCGAGTACGTCGAGCACGATGGAGAACCCGAGACCGGCGCCGTCTCCGCGTTGATCGAGCCTGATGCCGCGTTGGAGCACGGCGGTTCGAACGGCGGCGGGGATTCCCGGGCCGTCGTCCTCGACGGTGACCACGGGACCTACCGTGCCTGAGCCGGCGGTGACGCGTACCTGGGAAGCCGCGTGACGAACCGCATTCTCGAGGAGATTCCCGATGACCTCGGCGAGGTCGGTCCGATCCAAGGGCAGCGATATGTCCTTTGCGATCCGTCGCTCGAAGGAGACGTGCTCGCCGGCCGGCGTGCGCGCGAGCGTATCGATGAGGGCATCGACCAGCGGACCGAGCGGCGTCGGTTCGACGACGCTTCCGGGCCGTGTGTTGCGCATGCGTGCCCGCGCCAGTTCCCGATCGACCTGGCGGCTCATCGCCTTGCCCACCGCTTCGATGTCGCGCGCCAGTTCATGCTCGCCATGCGCCCGCAGCCGGCCGGCATCGGCGGACAGCGCGCTGAGCGGCGTCTTGAGCCCGTGAGCGAGATCGGCGGCGCGGCGACGCGAACGTTCGATCTGCTGCTCCTGTGCGTCGAGCAGCGCATTGACCTCCTCGACGAGCGGCTGCACCTCGCTCGGAGCGGCCGGCCTGAGGCGCCGATGCCGTCCGGTCCGGATATCGGCAATCCCCTGCCTCAACGCGTCGAGGGGGCGCAGCCCGAGGGCGACCTGCACCGCGGTCGCCACAACAAGGAAAGCCCCAAGCATAGCGAGCGCGGCCGCCAGTTCGCGGCCGAAGGCGGCGCGCGCCGCGGCCACCCGGGCAAGATCGGCGGCAACGGCGGCCCGCACCCTCAGCAACCTGCCGCCGATTGTCAGGACGACGGCGCGCTCGGCAATCAGGACACGTTGGTCCAGGGGACCGTGCGTCTCGTGACGATGCAGCTCACCGGCGCGAGGAACGTCATCGGGAAGCGACAATGCGGTGTCCCACAACGACCGCGATCGAAGCTGCTGGCCATCGGCAGCATCGATTTGCCAATACAGTCCGGACAACGGTTCGGCGAAGCGCGGATCGCCAAGAGGGCGGGCGACCGTGAGCCTCTCCTCCGGATCGACCTCGATCGCGCCGACCAACTGCTTCACCTGGAAGTCGAGGTCGTCGGCGAGCGTGCGCTCGACGTGCCGCTCGAACAGCAAGGTCAGGGCGGCGCCCGCCAGGCTCAGAGCCATCAGGATGGCGACAACCCCTCCGGCGACCAGCCGCAGACGCAGCGATCGGCGGCTCATCCGGACGGCCCCGGCACGAGATAGCCGAAGCCCCGCCGTGTCTCGATCAGCGGCGTACCGAGCTTGCGGCGAACCCGGCCGACCAGGACCTCCAGCACGTTGGAACCATGGTCCTCGGCGTGGCCGTATACGTTCTCCTCGAGCTCCTGCTGGGTCACGACGCGGCCGGCATGGCGCAGCAGATAGGCCACGAGGCGATACTCGAGCGGCGAGAGCGAGACCGGAACCCCGCGCACGCTGACCTTCATCTGGCGCTCGTCGAGGGTCACCTCGCCGGCGTTCAGCAACGAGGAAGCATGCCCGGCCGAGCGACGAACGATCGACCTCAGGCGCGCGAGCAGCTCTTCCATCTGAAACGGCTTCGGCAGGTAGTCGTCGGCGCCGGCATCTATGCCGTCGACCCGCTCGGCCCAGCTGCCGCGCGCGGTCAGGATCAGGACGGGCGTCCGGCGATCGCCGGCGCGCCAACGCTTGAGCACGGAAAGGCCGTCCATGAGAGGAAGGCCGAGATCCAGGACGATCGCGCCATAGTCCTCCGTATCGCCGCGGAACCAGGCATCCTCGCCGTCGACAGCGACGTCGACGACGTAGCCGGCGGCCTCGAGCGCTCGCTGGACATCGGCGGCGATCCGCCGATCGTCCTCCGCCAGCAGAACGCGCATCACTTCTCCTTCTGCCGCTCGATCTCGCCGCTGCTCGCATCTACGTGCACTTCGAGAAGCCGGCCGTTGGGGCCGATGACCCGGAATTCGTAGAGCCAGCGACCCTTCCTGCGCTCGACCTCCACCCGGACCACCTCGCCGGGCACCTTTCCGCGGAGCGATTCCAGAATCTGCGAGAGGGGGCGTATTTCCCCCCTTTCGACCGCGCGCCTGAGATCGTTCTGGCTCGTCGCGTCGGCCGATGTCGCGTGCGGCAAGATAACGAGGACTGCCGCCGTCAGGATCGCCGCGGCTGCGCGCAAGGATGGATGGGTCATTCAAACAAGTGTGGCGCCAGCCGCCTGACAGGACGCTGACATAGATCAACAGGAGTCTGTCAGCCCGACTTGGGCAATGTGGCGCCGTTCCGCCGCGCTGTGCGGCGCCCACCCGAGGAGAAGAATATGCGTAAAGCCCTGATTTCGGCCGCAGCCATGGCCGCCCTGGTCGCTGCCGCCGGCATGGCCGAGGCGGGAAGCTTCGGCCGTCCCTGCACCACGTCCCCGGAGGCTGGCTGGCTGTCTGCCGAGGCGCTCAAGGCCAAGGTGGAAGCGCTCGGCTACAAGGTCGAAAAGTCGAAGGTGAAGAACGCCTGTGGCGAGTTCTACGTCCGCGACGCCAAGGGCGCCAAGTCCGAGCTTTTCGTCGATCCCGCGACCGGCGATATCGTCGGCCGGAACTGACCGTCACGGTCATGACTTTCATCGATGAAAGGATCGGATCCGGCGGCGTGACGCCGCCGGCGACGATCAAGGTGTGGGACCGCTTCGTGCGTGTGTTCCACTGGTCACTCGCGGTCCTGTTCGTCATCGCCTTTGCGACGGGGGACGAAGTCGAGAAGGTGCATATAGCTGCGGGCTACGCGATCGCAGCGCTCGTGGTGATGCGGGTAGGTTGGGGCCTCGTGGGACCTGATACGGCCCGATTCAGCCATTTCGTTCGCCCGCCGCGAGAGGTGCTCGCCTATCTGGCGGACGTTGCCGTGCTACGAGCACGCCGGTACGTCGGGCACAATCCTGCGGGCGGCGCCATGGTCGTGGCATTGCTCGCCGCCCTGGCTTTGACGGCCGCCACGGGAATCATGATGACGACCGATGCCTTCTGGGGCGCGAAATGGGTCGAGGAAGTTCACGAGGTTCTCGCGAGCGGGACCGTGGTCCTGATCGTCGTCCATGTGGTGGGCGTGCTGGTTACCAGCCTCGAGCAACGCGAGAACTTGATCCGGGCGATGGTCACCGGCCTCAAGCGGCGCGAATGAGCGAATACCCGGCGTCTTGCTCCAGGTCACGGACCTCGATGCGCCGAAGCGGTCTCCGTCCGTTCCGTCAGGCGCGGACGGAGCCGCCCCGGTGACGTTCTACATACGGGATGGCGCGCGCTCGCTTCGCGTCGTCGTGCGCAGGTCGTCGAACGCGGCGGCGAGCCGCCCGAGGGCCTCGTCCAGCAAGGGCCGCGGCATGGCGAAGTTGAGCCTGAGCCAGCTCGCCCCGCCGGGACCGAACTGCTCTCCGGGGCTAGCGAAGATCCGGGCGCGGCTCTTCACGCGCTCCGCCACGTCCTCAGGCGCGAGCCCGGTGCCCGAGAAATCCACCCAGGCGAGATAGGTGGACTCGAGCCGCATCGGCCGCGCGCCCGGGACCGACTGCCGGATGCTGGATTCGAGCCGGTCGCGATTGCTGGTGAGATAGGGGAGCAGCGCGTCGAGCCATGCCTCGCCGGTCCGCCACGCCGCCTCGGTCGCGATCATGCCGAAGCTGTTGTAGGAGCTGAGCCCGCTCGCCATGATCCGCTGATCGAGCTTCTGCTTGAGCGCTGGGTTGGACGTGACGCAGGCGCCGACATGGGCGCCGGCGAGGTTGAACGTCTTGGTGGCGGCGAGGCAGGTGATGATGCGGTCGGCGAATTCCGGCGCGGCGGTGAGCGCCGGCACGTGCACGGAACCGCCCAGCATCAGATCGCAATGGATCTCGTCGGATACCAGGATCAGGTCGTGCTCGGCGCAGAAGGCGGCGAGCGCCCGCGTCTCCTCCGCGGTCCAGACCGTGCCGCCGGGGTTATGCGGATTGCAGTAGAACACCACCTTCGAGCGCGGTGTGAGCTTCGCCTTCAGCGCCGCCAGATCCATGCGGTAGCGGCCGTCGGTCTCGACCAGCGGGGCATCGAGGATGCACCGGTCGTTGGCCAGGATGATCTTCCGGAAGGCATGGTAGGCCGGCGGGAACAGGATCACCTCGTCGCCGGGTTCCGTGATCGCCTGCAGGATCAGCCCGAGGCCCGAGACGATGCCCGGCGTCTGCGAAACCCAGGCCGGGTCCAAGGTGAGCCGATGCCTGCGCCGCATCCACTCGGCGAGAGCCGCCGCCCAGCTGCCGGTGTCGGCGTAGTAGCCGTGCGTCGCCCGCTGCACCTCCTCCATGAGAGCCGCGGTGACACCGGGAGGTGCCGCGAAATCCATGTCGGCAACCCACATCGGCAGCGCATCCGCCGCCTGGATGCCGGACAGCTTGGCGATCATGTCCCATTTGGTCGAGTGGGTGCCTCGGCGTTCGATGACGCGGTCAAAGTCGAACATGCATCTTCACTTTCTTCAGGACAGCCTGACCGATCGGCCTTCGTCGCAAAGCTCGGTGCCGAACGGCCGTGAGAGATCGGCGAAACGCCGGAGGATCGCGGTTCCTTCTTCCCGCCCGGCGAGGCGGGGACGCCCGCGGCGATGGCGTGCGTCCTTCCAGCCGAGCGAGATCGGCGTCAGCTCGATCGCACGCAACGTCTTCCGCCCGTTCGCGTCGCTCTCGAAGCTGAGCGTGGGGACGACCGCTTCCCAGTAGCGCTGGTCGGCCGGGAAGCCCTTCTGGTCGCCTTCCGTACGCTTCTGGTAGACCTGTCCCGGCTTGAGGTCGGGCTCGGCGCGGAATCGGTCGTAGCCGTCGGCGGGGATTTTGGCGACGAGCTCGTTCTGGCCGATGAAATTGCCCAGGCTGTAGAAGATCGGCTTGCCCTTGTAGAGTTCCAGGCCACGCAGCAGATGCGGCCCGTGGCCGGCGACGAGGTCGGCGCCCGCATCGATCATCTCGCGCGCGAAGGTGCCGATGAACTCGGCCGGCACCTCCTTGTCGCCGAGCTGCTCGTGCGCGTGCAGGCTCACCATCACGAGGTCGGCGAGCCCCCGCGCCTCCTCGACCCAGCGCCTGATCGCGGCCACGTCCTTGGCATTGGGTGTCGTGCGCACCTGGGCGCGATTGGCCGACCTGAACTTCAGATCGCCGAGCGGAAAGAGCGTGGAATCGGCGAGCGGGAACGCACCGCCCGCCTTGATCCTCTGCTGGCGCTCCGCCTCGATGCCGGTGACCTCCGCGATCTCGCGCACATGGGCGAGCTGCTGTTCGGTGAGCTCGTAAACGGTTTCGGCATGGAGCGGGTTCAATCCAGGACGGCCCGGCAGGTCTGGGCGCTGCGCACCCGCTTCGTTGCCCTTGGCGAAGGTCGAGCAGACGGAGATCATCGCCACGGTCCCGGCCGGGGAAGTGTGATAGCAGGGTCGCCTGGCGTCCTCGAGATTGCGCCCGACGCCCGCGAACGAAAGCCCCCGTCCCTCCAGGGCCTCGATCGTGTGCACGAGGCCAGAGATCGAATAGTCGAGCGCATGGTTGGTGGCCGCGGCGAAGAGGTCGAAACCGGCCGTCACCAGTTCGTCGAGCACCCAGGCCGGCGCGCCGAAATGGGAGCCGCCGCTCTCGAGCGCGGGGTCGCCGCGATAGTCGTTGGCGAGCACTTCCAGATTGGTGAAGGCGACATCGGCCGCGCGAACCTTGTCGAAAAGCGGCTTGAGCTCGGCGTCGTCACGGCTGTTCAACCGGCGCTGGAGGATCGAGTCGCCGGACAGCAGAAGAGTAAAAGCCATGCGCGAGACTATGCCGAGGCGCAATTTGTGAAGTCAACCGAGCCGTCCGATCGGGACGGCCCCACCTCACACCGGCACCGGATTGCGCACGACCGCGAGCGGCTTGCGCTGGTGCCAGTAGGGATAGGCGGGCGGGCGCTCGCTCACGGTATCCAGGCGCCGGATCTGCTCGGGCGAGAGGACGAAGTCGGCGGCGCCGAGATTGTCCTTCAGCTGCGCCTCGTTGCGCGCGCCGATCACCACCGACGAGACGGTCGGGCGCCGAAGCACCCAGTTCAGCGCGACCTGCGAAACGCTGCGGCCCGTCTCCTTCGCCAGATCCTGCAGCACGTCCATGATCTCGTAGAACTGCTCGTCCGGGATCTGCGGGCCGTTGGCGCCCTGGACCGCGACGCGCGTTCCTGCCGGCGCCGGCTTGTCGCGCGTGATCTTGCCGCTGAGCTTGCCGCCGGCGAGCGGGCTCCACACGATGCAGCCGACCTTCTCTGCCAGCCCGAGCGGCATCAGTTCCCATTCGTAGTCGCGCCCAACAAGCGAGTAGTAGGCCTGATGCGCGACGTAGCGGCTCCAGCCGTAGCGGTCGGCGACCGCCAGCGACTTCATCAGATGCCAGCCGGAATAGTTCGAGCAGCCGATGTAGCGGACCTTGCCGGCCCGCACGATGTCGTCGAGCGCGCGCATCGTCTCCTCGATCGGCGTCAGCGCGTCGAAGGTGTGCATCTGCCAGAGGTCGACATAATCGGTGCGAAGCCGCTTCAGGCTGGCGTCGATCGCCGCCATCAGGTGGTGACGGGAGGTGCCGATGTCGTTCGCCGCCGGGCCCATGCGGAACATCGCCTTGGTCGAGACCAGGACCTTGTCGCGGCGGCCGGCCAGCGCCTGGCCGAGGATGTCCTCGGCCATTCCCTCCGAATACGCGTCGGCGCTGTCGAACAGCGTGACGCCGGCATCGAGGCACATGTCGATCATGCGCTTGGCCTCGCCGACCTGGGTGGCGCCCCAGACGCGCAGGTGCTCGTTGCCGCCGCCGAAGGTCGCCGTACCGAAGCTGAGCGCGGGCACGCTGAAGCCCGAGCCGCCGAGCAGCCGGTATTCCATGTCTCTGGTCCTTGTGATGAATCGACGGGAGGCGCGGACTTTAGATCAGGCCCGCAGGCAGACAAGCCTAAGCGCCGGACGGCGGATCGAACTGCCTATCCTGATGAGAGGCCCGTCCTGCCGGTGGCCGCTCCCCCTTGACGACCAATGGGGAGAGCGCCAGTGTTGGCCGGCATGCGCAGGAACCACGACCTTCATGATCGACGCCGACGTCGTCGCCCCCAAGCGGCGGCTCCTCGGGCTGCGCGCCGATCAGCGTCCTTCAGCGTGGTGACCGCCTCTCCGTAGGTCCCATCGTCTGGAGCGGCCCCGGCCCGCGTTCCTGAACCCCCGCAGCCCCCGGCTCCGGGGGTTTTCTTTTGCCCAGATCTTATTTGCACAGATCCCAGAGGACATCATCATGAGCATTCGCATCGGCATCGTCGGAATCAGCGGTTTTGGTGGCGGCGAGGCGATGCGCCTGGTCGCGAGCCATCCTTCTTTCGAGCTGGTCTACGCCGCAGGCGAAGGCAGCGCCGGCAGCCAGCTGGCGGACCGCTTCCCCGGCGTGCCCGCAAAGCTGGCCGGTTTGATGATCGAGAAGTGGGACCCTGCGACCCTGCCGAAGCTCGATGTGCTGTTCGCGTCGCTGCCCACGGGTGCCTCCGCCGAGGCGCTCGCGCGCGTGCCCAAGGACGTGAAGATCGTCGACATCGGCGGCGACCACCGCTACGTCGACGGGTGGGCGTACGGCCTGGCCGACGTCTGGCCGACGGAGATCGCGGGTCGGACCCGCATCGCCAACCCCGGCTGCTACCCCGCGGCGGCGCTGAACGCGCTGGCGCCGCTGCTGGCCGGCAATCTGATCGAGCCCGGCAACATCGTGATCGACGCCAAGACCGGGGTCTCCGGCGCCGGCCGGGGCGGTGCCGACAGCCGGTTCGGCTACGCCGAAACCAACGAGAACCTGCTGCCCTACGGTCTGCTCAAGCACGTCCACATGCCCGAGATTGCCAAGACGATCGAGCGCTTGAGCGGCGGCAGCGCTGCCGGGCTGGTGTTCACGCCGCACCTGGTGCCGATGACGCGCGGCGTTCTCGCCACCATCTACTGCCGCGGCCGCGCCACCACGGACCAGTGCCTGGACGCGGCGCGGCGCTTCTATGCCGGGCGGGCGTTCATCCGCGTGACCGACAAGCCACCGCAGACCAAATGGGCGACCGGCTCGAACCTCGCATTCGTCAGCTATGCGGCCGATCCGGACCGCAACCTGGTGATCGCGATGGGCGTGGTCGACAATCTGGGCAAGGGCGCCGCCGGCCAGGCGGTGCAGAATGCGAACCTGATCTGCGGCCTTCCGGAAACCGCGGGACTGGAGGGCGCGCCGGTTTGGCCATGACAGGGCGGGCCTCCAGGCGCCAAGTCGAAGCGCCGAGCATCGGCGCGCTCAGCAGTTCGGCTTGAGCGCCTCGATCTCGCGCAGCTTGGCCCGGACGACCATGTCGCCGTAGTCAAGGGTCATGCCCTCGGCGACGCCGTTCTCGAGCAGCTTCATGCCGACCTCGTAGTCGGGCTCGGATCCAGCGGCGTCGGGCGCATAGAAGGCGAGCCGCATCGGCCAGCCGCGACGGTTGAGCAGAGGCGCCTTGGTGTCGACCGGATCCACCGCCTGACCGATCGCGGCCGTGACGTCGCTCGGCCCCTCGGTCTCGCCGCCGTCGAAGACCTTGCGGGTGACGAAGCGCTCGTTGCCGTTCGCGGACTCGATCAGCAGCAGCGTGTGGTCGGTCGGGAACATGGTGCCGCGCGGCAGCTCGACCGTCGTGGTTTCAGGCTGGGTGAACTCAGCCGTGCCGCCCTCGCCCTTCCCCTCCAGCTTGGCGCGCCCGCGCATCTCCTCCGCGACGTCGCCGTCGCGCATCTTGCGCATGAAGAAGCGATAGGAGAGGCCGTCCTTCGCCTCCCAGGTAGAGAAGCTGACGACGACCTGCGAGTTCTCGGATTCGTCGCTGGTCACGGTCAGCCGGTAGCGCTGATCGATGGTCCAGCCGTCGCAGCTGTCGGCCCACTCGACCAGCATCGAGCCCTTCGCGTCGACGATCCCGCTCGACGACTTCGCATGGGCGAGGGAGAGGTCGTAGATGGCGCGGTGGGGAGCTACCTCGACCGCAAAGGCGGATGACGAAAACAGCAACGCCCCAGCCAGGACGCCTGCCGTCCCCTGCCCGCACCAGACCCGCACCGCTGACATCACGCTCCCTCCGCCGCACTCGCCGCGACTATGACATAGGGTGTCGACCGGCGGCAGACGATGCCCGGAGGTGCAGGAAAATTCTGCCGACCTGTCTCGCCAGCGACACAGGGGCCGTCCGGCAAATCAACGGTTTATCTGCCTATTTGGCTGGCACGGCGGCTGCTTTGTCACCGGCACCATGTCACGCATCCGCCCTTCCATTCCGGCCCTCGCGATCGCCCCCTCCGCCGTCGCCGACCCGGGTCGCCCCCACCTCGCCGAGCGCTTCGCCCTGATGGCCGAGGCCAGCGGCCTCGTGCTCGGCCAGATCGATCCCCGCGTCATCGACCTGGCGCTCGCCGCCGTCGCCGAGGCCGAGCGGCGTCTCGAGGTGCAGAGCCAGCGGATCGCCTATCTCGAAAGCCTGTCGGTCACCGACGAGCTGACCCAGGTGCGCAACCGCCGTGGCTTCCAGGGCGAGCTCGAACGCGCGCTCGCTGAATCCGCCCGAACCAAGAAGGGCGGCGTCGTGCTGCTGATCGACCTCGACGGCTTCAAGGCGATTAACGACACCCATGGCCATGCCGCCGGCGACTTCGTGCTGCAGACCGTCGCCCGCTGGCTCGACAGCCATGTCCGTCCTGGCGACACGGTTGCCCGCATGGGCGGCGACGAGTTCGCCGTGCTGATGCCGCAGGCCGGATCCGACATCGGCATTGCCCGCGCCGCCGAGCTCGACCGCCAGCTCAACAAGCTCGCCGCCCGCTGGGGCGGCCGCCAGCTCAAGATCCGCGGCTCCGTCGGCCTCGCCGCCTACGCTCCCGGCGACGATGCCGATACGGTGGTCGCCCGCGCCGACCAGACCATGTACGAGAAGAAGCGCGCCCGCGGCGGCGCCCGCACCCTCAAGCTGGTCAACTAGCCTCCGCCTCACGACGAGCCTCGGCCTTCCCGCCTCGTCGTGCTAGGAAGCGGCGCCCTCGCGCACGAGAGGGCGAGGAGGATCCAGATGCAAGTGACCGCGCCCGTCTCCTGGGGCGAGCTGATCGACAAGATCACCATTCTCGAGATCAAGCTCGAGAAGCTCGGGCCTGGCGCCCAGCGGGACAACGTGAAACGCGAGCACGATGCGCTCGCCGCCGTGCGCGACCGCCTCGGCGCCGGCAAGCCCTGGCAGGCAGGCGCCGCCGAGCTCAAGGCGATCAACTTGATCCTCTGGCAGGTCGAGGACGATATCCGCGACTGCGAGCGCGACAAGGACTTCGGCGCCCGCTTCGTCGAGCTCGCGCGGTCGGTCTACAAGACCAACGACCGGCGTGCGGCGGTGAAGCGTCGCCTCAACGAGGCGATGGGCTCGGAGCTGGTCGAGGAAAAGCTCTACAAATCCTACGACTGAGGCTTACGACGGAGGAATGACGCCGCGCGCAAGCTGTTCGCGCACGCTCTCGAAGTGCGCGACGATCGTCTGGACGCGCGACGCGTCGAGCTTCGGCCCCTCGAAGGCGAGATGGCGGTAGAGCCCGCCGGTCAGCCACTTGGAAGCGAAGTGCAGGATGTCGTCGACCTTGACGCGCTCTAGCGCGAGGTCCGGCTGCACCGCCTTCGACGAGCCCTCGTCGTGGTGGCCCACGGCGGAAGCGACCACCCAAACCGACCATCCCCGCGCACGGGCGGTGAAGCAGTAGTCGGCATCCGAGGCGAAGAAGCGCATGTTCGGGTCCAGCAGCCCGATTTCGCGCACCATCTCGGCGCGCAGCATCAGGCAGCCGCCGCCCGCCCAGTGCACCTCTCGATCTTCGCGGAAGCTCTCGCGAGGACCGTTCAGATAAAACCCCAGCGGAAAGGCCTCGGTGGCGCCGGCGAAATCCACATGCCCGGGTTGCGAGGTCGAGAGCTGGAGTGGACTCGCGATGCCGCAGCGGGGGGTCGCCTCCATGAACTGGGCCAGGCGTTCGACTGCGTCCGGGGCCAGGTACATGTCCTGGTTCATGAACATGTAGTACGGGCTCGGCGACGCGAGGCTGCGCTTCAGCCCCTCGTTCACGGCGACGGTGAAGTATCGGTTCGTCTCGTTGTTGTCGACGACCACCGGCTCGACGGGCCGCGACTGGCGCGCCAGATGGGCCAGGCATCGATCGAGCTTGTCGCGATGGCGGAAGAAAGGAATGACGACCGGGATCATGCCGGCGTCGCGGCCTGCAACGGTCCGAGCGTCGATCTGTAAATACGCAGCAGGCTGACTAGCGCAGCGTTCCCTGAAGGCTGGCGAGCTGGACGCCCGCAGCCGGCATCAGCCACGGCTTGTCGCTCATCTTGGAGGCGAACCTGGCGCCCTTCTCCGGCTCGATCACCACCCGGTAGTAGGCCTCGCCATGCACGTCGACCTTCACGACCTTGGCGCCAGCGTGAAGCTTCGCCAAGCGACCGGCCATCTCCGGTCCCTTGAAGCTGCCGAGGACCATGAGGTAGCGGCCCTCATAGGCGGCGCGGACGGCATCGCGACGGGCCTGGGCGTCGTCGGCGCGGACCACGGCTGAGACATCGGTCTTCGGCGACGGCAGCGCAGCGACCGGCGCGGACGGAACGAGGGCGGTCATCACCAGCCTGCTCGGCTGCGGCACCGCGGCCACGGCCGGCGGAGCCGGCGGCGCGGCCGGTGCGATCAGAGCGGTCGCGAGGACCGGCGCGGTTTCCGCCTTGGCGACGCCCGGCAGGGCCTTGGCGACATCGGCAAGGTGCGCCGGCAGCGCCATGGGCTCGCCGGCTTCGGCCGGCTTCGGCACCGGCCCGAGCGCGACCTGGACGGCACCCGTATCGTCGCCCCAGCTCTCCGGATCGTCCCGGTCGGAGGCGAAACGCATCGGCCGCGCAGCGGCGATCTTGGGTTCCGTCCCCCAGTCCGTGCAGACCTCGAGGTTCTGGGCCATGCGGAAAAGCTTGCAGTCCTGGTCGGCGACGGCTGAAAGCGCGTGATCCGACAGGGTCCTGCCGCTGGCCAGGAAGGAGACGCCGTCGGCGGCGTAAGACATCAACCCGAGAGCCGGCGGGATTGCGCCGCAACCGCCCAGCAGCGTTACGGCCATCAACGGCACGAACCTGCGCATCGGGGTCCCCCTGGGTCGACGAATCGAGTGGGAACAAAATAGGAGGATTGTGGCGATCTGGCAACAGTTCCTTTGAAATCTATGGAGATCTCCGGAACGCGTTTCGTCCTACGGGGTTTGGCGCGGCCTGTTTTTGCGCGCCTGTGAACCACTGAAAGTGCGACCATGCCGGCAAAGCGGGGAATCGCTCCTCTTTTCTGTGAAACCACGATCTCCACTTCTTGAAATCATATTATTTAATTTTTTCAGCATGATGCATGCAATTTTGCTCATTTAAGATGATATTTTCCATCGGCGATAGTCGACTTCACCTGCGAGCCGCAGCGGGCCGCCAATCTAATCTGATCACTGATTAATTGACTCTATCTAATCATTGATTAGACTGACCTCGTGCCGGACACCTATCACCATGGCGACCTCCGCCATGTCCTTCTCTACGCCGCGACTCAGCAGCTCGAGGAGCGCGGTCCGGCCGCGCTTTCGCTGCGGGCGCTCGCCCGTGAGATCGGGGTGTCCCCGGGGGCGCCTTACGCGCACTTTCCGGACAAGGAGTCTCTGCTGGCCGCGATCGCGACCGGCGGCTTCTCGCTGCTTCGGGACGTCTGCATCCGCGCGGCCGAAGCGTCGGGGGGCGAGTCCCGAACGGTTGGCCGTGCCTATGTCGGCTTCGCGCTCGCCCACCCCCACCTCTACCGGCTGATGTTCTGCGGCACGATCGAAAGCTTCGCGGCACATCCCGACCTCGACGGGGCCTCCCAGGCGGCTTTCGGCTTCCTGCGCCAGGCACTCGGAGGCGACGCAGACTCGGCCTCGGCCGCCTGGGCCTACATCCATGGACTGGCGATGCTCCTGATCGACCGCCGGCTGCGGCCCGAGGATGGCGATACCTTCCGGCTGGTCGACCGGCTCCTGCAGCGCTTCGGGACCTGAATTCGCCGAACCCGGCGGTGCCGGGGCTCGACATTGGCGTACATCGCCTATAGTGAGCGGCGAGATGCAGCCTATCACCACGACCGACGCGCTGGCCGCCCTCTGCCAGCGGCTCGCGACCCACCCCTATATCGCGATCGACACCGAGTTCCTTCGCGAGCGCACCTACTACCCGATCCTGTGCCTGGTCCAGGTCGCTTCGCATGACGAGGCCGTCGCGATCGACCCGATGGCCGAGGGGATCTCGCTCGACCCGCTCTACGAGCTGCTGGCGAACCCGAAGGTGCTCAAGGTCTTCCACGCCGCCCGCCAGGACATCGAGATCTTCGTTCACAAGACGGGACAGGTGCCCGCCCCGCTGTTCGACACGCAGGTCGCGGCGATGGTCTGCGGCTTCGGCGACTCGGTCAGCTACGAGACGCTGGTGGCCAAGCTCACCGGCCAGCGCCTCGACAAGTCCTCGCGCTTCTCCGACTGGAGCCACCGGCCGCTGACCGACCGCCAGCTCACCTACGCGCTCGCCGACGTCGTGCCGCTCTGCACGATCTACGAGAAGATGGAGAAGCGGCTGGAGGCGACCGGGCGGCGCGACTGGCTCGCCGAGGAATGGGCGCTGCTGACCAACATCTCGACGTATCAGCCCAACCCCGACGACGCCTGGCGCCGGCTCAAGCCCAAGACCGCGAAGCCGAAGGTGCTGGCTCTCCTGGCCGAGCTCGCCGCCTGGCGCGAGCTCGAGGCCCAGCGCCGCGACGTGCCGCGCCAGCGCATCCTGAAGGACGAGGCGCTGCTCGACATCGCGCATCAGGGCCCTAAGACGCTGGCCGAGCTCTCGCGTGTGCGCCTCGTGCCGCAGGGCTTCGCCGAAGGGAAGCTCGGCGGCGAGGTCATGGCCGCGGTCGAGCGTGGGCGCCACCGCACGCCGCCGAAGATGGAGGACGAGACCCGCTTCGAGCCGCCGCCGGGCCGCATCCCGCTCGTCGATCTCCTGAAGGTCCTGCTGAAGCTGCGCTGCGAGGACTTCGAGGTCGCACAGAAACTCGTCGCGTCGTCGGCCGACATCGAAGCGCTGGCCGCGACCGACCTCGCCGCCATCCCTGCCCTGCATGGATGGCGACGCGAGGTCTTCGGCGAGGCCGCGCTCAAGCTCAAGGCCGGCGGCCTCGCGCTCGCCGGCCGCAACGGCCGCATCGAAATGATCGACCTGCCGAAGGGAACGCCAGCCGCCTCCTAGCTTCGGAACGCGGAGTTCGCCTCGCCGAGTGCCGTGAGCCGCTGGCGGATCCGTGGCACGGCGAAGTCGAGAAAGGCGCGGACGCGCGCCGGCGCCTGCCGCCCCTCGACCGAGACCAGGTTGACCGGGACGCCCGGTGTCTCGAAAGACGCCAGGATCAGGCGGAGCCGTCCCAGAGCCAACGCGTCGGCGACCTGATAGGTGAGCAGCCGTGTGACGCCGAGGCCGGCAACCGCCGCGTCGACCGCGGCTTCCGCCGTCGTCACCACGAGGCGCGAGCGGATCCGGGCCGTCCCGATACCGTCGAACTTCCAATGCGCCGGCGAGGAGATGCCGGCGAACGTGATGCAGTCGTGTCGGGCCAGATCGGCGAGCGTCTCGGGCGCGCCATGCCGCTCCAGATAGGCGGGGCTCGCGCAGACGACGCGGCGAAGGCCACCGAGGCGGGTCGCGATCAGCGACGAGTCCGGCAGCGGACCGATCCTCACCGCCGCGTCGATCCCCTCCTCCACCAGATCGATCACGCGATCGACCAGGACGAGACGCGCCGCTACCTGAGGATATGTCCCGAGGAACTCTGTGACCGCGGGCAGCACATGCAGGCGCCCGAACACCACCGGCGCGGTGATCGCGAGCTGCCCTTTGGGATCGGCATGCTTGCCGGCGACGCGGCGCTCGGCCTCCTCGATGTCGGCGAGCACGCGCCGGCAGGCGTCGAGATAGTCGCGCCCTTCTTCTGTCAGCACGAGGCGTCGCGTCGTCCGCGTCAGCAGGCGGACGCCGAGGTGATCCTCGAGCGCCTGCAGCTTCCGGCTCACTGTCTGCAGCGGCTGGCGCAACCGGCGGCCGGCAGCGGCGAGGCTGCCGGCATCCGCGATCGCGACGAACAAGCCCATGGCCTCGATGCGGTCCATCCGATTATCCCTAATTTCGGGATAATCATACTCGAATTCCGATGATTATCTTGAGCTGAGTTCCGACCGATCTTCAGGGACCAATAAAGCGAGGTCCCAATGAACCCGTCCTCAGACGTGGCCTTCACCCCGAGGGTCAAGGCGATCCAGGCCGAGCGGGGCTCGCGCGCAGCGTACGCGCGGCAGGAGCAGAAGGGCGGCTGGCCGACAACCGTGACGCCAGACCTCGCGCAGTTCCTGGGCGAGGTCAGGTCGTTCTATCTCGGCACCGCGACGCCGGACGGACAGCCCTACATCCAGCATCGCGGCGGACCGAAGGGCTTCCTCAAGGTGATCGACGAGAAGACGCTCGGCTTCGCCGACTTCACCGGCAATCGCCAGTACCTGACGACCGGCAATCTCGCCGACAACCCGCGCGCCTTCCTGTTCCTGATGGACTACGTCAACCGGCGGCGCGTGAAGATCTGGGGCACGGCGCGCGTCGTCGACGACAAGGAGACGATCGCGCGCCTCTTCCCCGAGGGCTACGAGGCGACGCCCGAGCAGGCGATCCTGTTCACGATCGCTGCGTGGAGCCGAAACTGTCCGCAGCACATCCCTCAGATGTTCCCGGCCGAGGAGGTGATGGCGGCGATCGACTCCCTCACCGATCGCATCAAGACGCTCGAGGCCGAGCTCGCCGAGGCGCGCGCTACTCCTCCGGAAGCTCCGGCGGCAGCGGCTGACCGCGCTCCCGCATGAGGCGGCGGTACTGCGCGACGTTGCGGTTGTGCTCGGCCAGCGTCCGGGCGAAGGCGTGCCCGCCATTGCCGTCGGCGACGAAGTAGAGCGCATCGCTCTCGGCCGGCTTCGCCACCGCTTCGAGCGCGGCCTTGCCCGGATTGGCGATCGGGCCCGGCGGCAATCCGTCGATCACGTAGGTGTTGTAGGGATGCGGCTGGCGGAGATCGGCGCGCGTCAGCGGCCGACCGAGCTCGCCGCCCGGTGCGATGCCGTAGGCGACGGTCGGATCGGACTGAAGCTTCATGCCGGCTTTGAGCCGGTTGTAGAAGACGCGCGCGATCAGCGCGCGTTCGCTCGGCTTGCCTGTCTCCTTCTCGACGATCGACGCCAGCGTCACCGCCTCGGCCGCCGTCGAGATCGGCAGGTTCGGCGCGCGATCCTTCCAGGTGCGCTCGACCAGCTCGTTCATGCCCGAGCGCATGCGCACGAGCATGCGGCCGCGCTCGTCGCCCCAGACGTAGTTGTAGGTGGCCGGAAGCAACTCGCCTTCCTTGAGCGCATCGGCCGAGACGGTGCCTTCCATGCCTTCGGCCGAGGCCAGCACCGCCACGGCCTGGCGGACGGTCAGCCCCTCGGGGATGACCACTCGGCGAACGACGACGCGGCCCGAGGCCAGGATGTTGACGATGTCGCGAAGGCTCGCATGCGGCGGGATCGCATACTCGCCGGCCTTCAGTGCGCGGCCGTGGCCGAGCGTCCAGGCCGCCGCCTGGAAGATGTAGCGATGCGGGACGAGGCCGTCGTTCTCGAGCTTCTCGGCGATCTCGGTCAGGCCGACGCCGCGCGGGAACAGGATCGTTCGGGCGATCGGCGCCGGGCCCGGCTTGACGATCTGGCGATCCCACCATTTCGCACCGACGACGCCGACGACCAGCAGGACCAGCAGCGCTCCCGCGGCGATGCGCATGCGCATCGGCCGCGCTCCGTCAGCTTACGGCCGAGAAGACGAGCGAGGCGTTGGTGCCGCCGAAGCCGAACGAGTTGGACAGCGCGTGCCGGATCGGGCGCTTCTTCGCCTTCAGCGGCACGAGGTCGATGTCGCAGCCGTCGGACGGATCCTCGAGGTTGAGCGTCGGCGGCGCGATCTGGTCGCGGATCGCCAGCACCGAGAAGATCGCCTCGACGCTGCCGGCAGCACCGAGCAGATGCCCGATCGACGACTTGGTCGACGACATGGAGATCTTGTAGGCGTTCTCGCCGAACAGGCGCTTTACTGCACCCAGCTCGATCTCGTCTCCGAGCGGCGTCGACGTTCCGTGAGCGTTGACGTAGTCGATGTCGGCGGTCGTGAGGCCCGCGCGCTTGATCGCCGCGCGCATCGAGCGGAAACCGCCATTGCCGTCTTCGGCCGGCGCCGTGATGTGGTGGGCGTCGCCGGACATGCCGTAGCCGGTGACCTCGGCATAGATCTTGGCGCCGCGCGCCTTGGCCCGCTCGTATTCCTCGAGCACGACCACGCCCGCCCCTTCGCCCATGACGAAACCATCGCGGCGCTTGTCCCAGGGACGCGAAGACTTCTCCGGAGTGTCACTGAAGCCGGTCGAAAGCGCGCGGGCTGCGGCGAAGCCGGCGATGCCGAGGCGGGAGACCGCGGCCTCGGTTCCGCCGGCGACCATGACGTCGGCGTCGTCCCACATGATCAGCCGGGCCGCGTCGCCGATCGCATGCGCGCCGGTCGAGCAGGCCGTGACCACCGCGTGGTTCGGCCCCTTGAGGCCGTACCGGATCGAGACGTGGCCCGATGCCAGGTTGATCAGGTTGGAGGGGATGAAGAACGGGCTGACGCGACGCGGCCCCTTCTCGGCCAGCGTCACCGCTCCCTCGGCGATTCCGATCAGGCCGCCGATGCCGGACCCGATCATCACGCCGGTGCGCTCTTTCTCTTCCTCAGTCTTGGGCTGCGCGCCCGAATCCTCGATCGCCTGCTGGGCCGCCGCCATCGCGTAGATGATGAACGGGTCCATCCGCCGCTGTTCTTTCGGCTCGACCCAGTCGTCGGCGTTGAAATTGCCGTCCTTGGTTTCGCCCCGCGGAAGCTGGGCGGCAACCTTCGCCGGCAGGTCCGAGACATCGAAGCTCTGGATCGCGCGAATGCCAGATTCGCTGTTCAGGAGCTTCGACCAAACATGCTCCACGCCGACCCCGAGCGGGGTGACGAGGCCAAGACCGGTGACAACAACGCGTCGCATGGGCGTTCCGTCCTCGAAAGAAGAGAGGGCGAGCGCTCGACGCTCAGCCCTGCTTCGACTTGATGAACTCGATCGCGTTCTGGACCGTGAGGATCTTCTCCGCGGCGTCGTCCGGGATCTCGATGCCGAACTCCTCCTCGAAGGCCATGACCAGCTCGACCGTGTCCAGGCTGTCGGCGCCGAGGTCGTCGACGAAGCTGGCGTTGGCGGTGACCTTCGCCTCTTCGACGCCCAGGTGCTCGACCACGATCTTCTTCACGCGCTCTTCGATGTCGCTCATCTTCTCTTTTCCTTCGGAAAAACCTTGTTCCGAGCCGAATTTATGGCCGGGCGTCGGGTGGTAACACAAGTCCCCAGGGCCGGTCCAGCCGCCCCCGGAGCCCCCATAATCACAGCATCGCCATACCGCCGTTCACATGCAACGTCGCCCCGGTCACGTAGCCGGCCTCGGCCGAGGCCAGGTAGACGGCGGCGGCGGCGATTTCGTCCGAAGTCCCAAGCCTTCCAAGGGGGATTCGTTCCAGCATCCGGTTCTTCTGGTCCTCGGTCAGGACGTCGGTCATCGGCGTCTTGATCATGCCGGGGGCGATCACGTTCACGGTGATGCCGCGGGACGCGACCTCCTGGGCCAGCGCCTTGGAAAAGCCGATCATGCCGGCCTTGGCGGCGGCGTAGTTGGCCTGGCCGGGATTCCCGGTGGCGCCGACCACCGAGCTGATGCCGATGATCCGCCCGTAGCGGCGCTTCATCATGCCGCGAAGGGCCGCCCGTGAAAGCCGCATGCCGGCATTCAGGTTGACCTCGATGACCGCCTGCCAGTCCTCGTCCTTCATCCGCATCAGCAGGCCGTCCTTGGTGATGCCGGCATTGTTGACGAGGATGTCGAGCTGGCCGCCGAGCGCGGCCTCCGCGTCCTTCGCCAGACGCTCGGTATCGGCAGGATCGGAAAGGTTGGCCGCCACCACGTGCACGCGCTCGCCGAGCTCGCTGGCGAGCTGGTTCAACGCCTCGGCGCGCGTGCCGGTCAGCGCCACCTTGGCCCCCTGCCCGTGCAGCGCCTTGGCGATGGCGCGGCCGATGTCGCCGGAAGCGCCGGTGACGAGCGCGGTCTTGCCGCTCAGGTCGAACATTGGGCGCGGCTCCTTCTAGAGAGTCTTGAGGAAGGCCTCGACGTCGGCCGGCGTGTGCACCGACGTGGCCTCGAGATCCTTGTGGATGCGCTTGGCGAGACCAGACAGCACCTTGCCGGCACCGACCTCGATCTCCTTGGTGACGCCGTGCTCGACCATCGCCAGCACGCATTCGCGCCAGCGCACCATGCCGGTCACCTGGCTCACCAGCAGCTTCTTGATCTCGGACGGATCGGAGACCGGCGCGGCGCGCACATTGGCGATCACCGGCACGCTGGGCTGCTTCATGTCGATCTTGGCGAGCGCCTCCTGCATCGCGTCCGCCGCGGGCTTCATCAGCGCGGAATGGAACGGCGCGCTCACCGGCAGCGGCACGGCCTTCTTGACGCCCTTGGTCGGCGCGATCTGGATCGCCCGGTCGATCGCGGCCTTCGATCCCGACAGCACGACCTGCCCCGGGCCGTTGTCGTTGCCGAGGTCGCAGACCTGCCCCTGGCGTGCCTCGTCGGCGATCGCCTTCGCCTGGTCGAGATCGGCGCCGAGAAGCGCCGCCATCGCGCCCTCGCCGACCGGCACCGCCTTCTGCATCGACTGCCCGCGCAGCTTCAGCAGACGCGCCGTATCCGCGACCGAGAGGGCGCCCGCGGCGCAGAGCGCCGAGTACTCGCCGAGCGAATGGCCGGCGACGTGACTGGCGAGATCCGAAAGACGCTTGCCCGACTCCTTCTCGATCACGCGGACCACCGCGACCGAGACCGCCATCAAGGCCGGTTGCGCGTTCTCCGTCAGGGTGAGCGCGTCCTGCGGCCCCTCCGCCATCAGCTTCGAGAGACCCTGCTTCAGCGCCTCGTCGACTTCCTGCAAAACCTCGCGGGCGACCGGGAAGGCTTGAGCCAGCTCCATTCCCATGCCCACGGCCTGGGAGCCCTGTCCCGGACAGACGAACGCACGCGTCATGCAGATCCCCGCTTGAAAAGGGCCGGAGTCATGGCACGGCGACCGGGGGAGTCAAGGCGAGCCAGCCCGCATCCCACAGGAAAATAGTATGATAGTCGTATCATTATTTGAAAGGTTGCGTTTGTTCTCTTATTGTTCCGAATCTCTCTCATCATCCGGTCCTCATCATGCGCCCTGGATTCCGGTCGGTTTGGCTGGCGGCGATCGCCCTGACCCTGGCGAAGTTGGTTCCCGCGGGCGCGTGGGCCGAACCGAGCCTTCCGAACGCATCGGCTTACCTTGCCGGCTGTCTGCCCGAGCGATTTCCGGCGCCGCCCCCGGCCCCGTCAGCCAGGTTTTCCGAACAGAGCCTCTCCCCCTCCGAATCCGATGCGGTTCTCTGGCGCGTGCCGTGCGCCGAAGATCCCAGCCGCTCGGTGCTCATGATACGGATGATCCCGACGAAGACTATCGGCGCCCGCGTCTGCGGCGGCTGGGCTGTCCGCCAGAACAACAGGGTCTACATCGTCGAGCAGGTCGTCGATGCCGCCGGCAGCCGGATCTGCGGCAACGTCCATGAGCCGGTGACGGTCGCCTTCGACTTCGGCGCATTCCAGTCCGGCTTCGATCCGAACGGCGCCTTCAGCCTCACTCATGGCCAGCTGCAGCTGACGCCCCGGACGGTCCAGGTGCCGGCTCACGAACCGGTGCTGATCAAGCGCCGCCTGACCATGACGCTCGCGGGCATCGGCGCCGGCGAGGTCATCTTGGGCCGCAATGGCCCGCGCTGCGCCTCCGGCACGTGCACGATCGAGGTCTACCAGGACGCGTCGGTGCCGCTGCGCGCAGTCCCTGGAACCGGATGGGTCTTCGCCGGATGGGGCGGCGCCTGCAGCGCGAGCGGTCGCACGGCAGAGGCGAGGATCGTCATCGGCGGAGATGTCGCCTGCACGGCGCGATTCATGCCGCCGTCCGCCGATCCGGAAAGCGGCTGGTGGTGGGCGCCGAGCGAGCCCGGCCGCGCCTATTCGATCGAACTCCGCGACGACCGGCTGATGATCGCCGCCTACGACTATCGCGCCGACGGCAGCGCCGTCTGGTACCTGGGGTCCGGCTCCTGGGACGGCTTCGGTCTCACGACGACCCTGACGGAATATGCAGGCGGCTCGAAGCCGCCCGCCGAACGCGATTCCGCCGGAACGATCTCCCTCGCCTTCGCGTCGTCGGCTCGCGGCACGCTGGCGCGGTCCGGTGGGAAAACTCTTGCCATCGAGCGATACCCAGTCGGTGGCAGCGCATCTTCCGACGACCCCGGCACCCTGCCCGCCCCCATCAAGGCCGAAGCGGTCAGGTTGAGGGAGCTCAAGGATCTCGTCCTGTCGAAAGGAAGCCAGCGGGTCATCGTCAGGCTCCACGGAACCGCATCGGACGGTGGTCGGCTTGCTTCGTCGCTCTCCGCAGCGGGAAGCGCGATCGTGTCCGCCTTCGGAAGTCTCCCGCTGGTCGTCGCCGACGTCACGCCGGCCGGGCTCGAGGCGCTTCTCGCCGATCCCTCGGTCGCGGCAGTGCATGAGGATGCCAGACGGTCCACCTTACTTGCGGCTTCCGTTCCGAGGATACGGGCGCCCTATGTCTGGTCCAGGGGACATACGGGCGCAGGCCAGACCGTCGCGGTGCTGGATACGGGCATCGACGCGACGCATCCCTTTCTCGGCGGGCGCGTGATCGATGAGGCGTGCTTCAGCACCTCGATCCGCAGCCACGGAATCATGACGGCCTGCCCGAACGGCGCCGACGCGATGTTCGGCCGCGGCGCCGGCAGACCCTGCGCCGATGCGGAGGCCACCTGCTATCACGGTACGCATGTCGCGGGCATCGTCGCTGGAAGGGGCGAGGCTTTCTCGGGCGTCGCTCCCGAAGCGAGCCTGATGAGCGTTCAGGTCTTCCGGCACTACCCCATGCTCTATTGCCTCGGCCCCTGCATCGGCGCGACCGACTCCGACATCATCAGGGGTCTCGAATACGTCCGCGACAACGCGCAGCGGCTCAACGTCGTCGCCGTCAACCTGAGCCTCGGCGGCGACGCCTACGCGGGCTACTGCGACGACACGCCGTACAAGCCGATCTTCGATCAGCTTCGGGCAATCGGCGTGGCGTCGGTCGTCGCCGCCGGCAATGGGAAGCAAACCAACGCCGTCGCCGTGCCGGCCTGCGTTTCCAGCGCGATCCGCGTCGGCGCAACCACCGCTCTCGATGTGCTCGCCGCCTTCTCGAACGCGTGGCGCCTGCCGATGATCGTGGCCCCGGGCGACGGCATCGTCTCCTCGATGCCCGGCGGCGGCTTCGAGGCCTTGCGCGGCACGTCGATGGCGGCGCCGCACGTCGCCGGGGCGATCGCGGCTCTCAAGACCGCCGGGCCGACGCACGTCGCGTCCCTGGAGAGGGCGATCGCCTCGTCGGGTGTCCCGGTTGTCGATCCGCGAACGGCACGACTCCATGCGCGGCTCGACGTCACGGGCGCCTATGAAGAATTGCTGGAGCCCGAGACGGGCTGGTGGTGGAACGCGGCCGAGCCGGGATCCGGCTACTTCATCGAGATCCGGAACGGGGTGCTGCTCATGTCCACGCATCTCTATCGAGACGACGGCAGTTCCGCCTGGTACGTCGCGAGCGGGACCTACGCGAGAGGGCTCTTCCAGGGGACCTTGCAGGAATACGCTTTCGGCGCTGGGGGACCGCGGCTGCTGGCGGAGCGCGGCGGCGTCACGCTCCGCGCGACAGGTTTCCGGACCGCCACGCTGGTCCTGCCCTCGGGCCGGGAGGTCCCGATTTCCCGCTTCGCCTTCTAGACCGGCGCCAGCCAGGCGATCAGCAGCGTGATCGTGACGAGCGAGAGCGCGGTCGAGGCGACGACAGAGGACACCACCGGCGCCTGGTAAACGAGATATCGGTTGGCGAGGATGAAGACGTTGGCGCCGGTGGGAAGGCCGGAAGCGAGGATCGCCACCGCCGCCGTCTCGCCGGAAAGACCAAGCCAGATCCCGAAGAGCCAGACGATCGCCGGCAGCGCCGCCAGCTTCAGGACGAGGATCGCCACGGTGGGACCGAGCGAGCCGCCGAACCTGAACCGGGAGATCTGGGCACCGAGCGCGAACAGCGCGCATGGAATGCCGGCGGCGCCCAGCAGGCCCAGGAAGTCGTCCACCATCTTCGGCAGCTCGACGTCGAAGCCGGCAGTCGCCAGGCCGGCGACCATCGCGATGATGATCGGATTCCTGGCGGCGCCCTTCGCCGACTGGATCGCCGCCACCCTGGCGCCGCCGCCGCGCCCGCGCGCGATCTCGATCAGCACCGTGGTGAGCCCGATCAGCACGAGCGAGTGGAAGCTGATGATCAGCATCAGCGGCACGAGCCCGTGCTCGCCGAAGGTGCGGACCACCATGGGAATCCCGAGCTGGACCGAATTGCCGAAGGTGCAGGCGAGCCCCAGCACCGCCGCTTCCTCGAACGTGATCTTGAAGACGCGGAGACCGATGAGGAGAGCGATCGCGTAGATCACGAGGCCGGAGCCGAAATAGGCGATCAGCACGCCGGGATCGGCGGTCTCCCAGCGGATGTTGCGGACCACCGAGCGGAACATCAGCGCCGGGATCGCGATGAAGAAGGTGAAGTCGGCGAGCCCGTTGACCCGCTCGGCCTTGATGATGTCGAAGCGGCCGACCAGCCAGCCGACGAGGACGACGGCGAAGATCGGCAGGACGATTTCGAGAAGCGGAAACATGTGGGCCTGGGTCGGAGACTGTGCCCGATCCTAAGTCAGCCGCGGGGGCCCGTCTCCGGCGCCATCGTCTGGCCGGCGACCCAGATCCAGCGGCTCCCCTCCTTCCGGAAGACGCAGAGGGACTGATAGGTACGCTCGGCAGTGCCGCCGGCGTGGATGAAGGTGTCGTGCAGGGTCATGGCGGCGACCACGAAGCTCCCAAAGTGCCGAACGTCGAGCCCTTCGACCTTCTGTCCGCCAAAGCTCCAGTCGGTGGCCTGACAGATCCGGTCGATGTAGGCCTGCTTATCCGACTTCACCCCGCGCGAGTTCACGTAGACGAAGGCCGGATCGATCAAGTCGTTCAAGATGCTCGCGGATTTGCGGATGAGCCCCTCTTCCTTGGTCTTGAGTGCCGCCGCGATCTCGCCCGCCACGTCCATCCGCCCCTCCGCGACGTTCCGCGCCACGCAACGGAGCTTGCCGGCGCCGGCGGCATGTGTATAGTCCGCGCCCTCATAGCTCCTTGCCGGGTCCGCGTCTGGTCCCGGCTAGGTCCGGCCGGCCATGGTGGCTCCGGACCGCTAACAGCCAAAGGGAGATCCAAGCGGTGGCGTTCTACGAGAACGTGTTCATCGCTCGTCAGGATGTCTCGACCACCCAGGTCGAAGCCCTGACCGAGCAGTTCAACAGCCTTATCGAAGCCAATGGCGGCAAGGTCCTCAAGAAAGAGTATTGGGGCCTGAAGTCGCTGTCGTTCCGGATCAAGAAGAACCGGAAGGGCCATTACATGCTCCTGAACATCGACGCCCCGGCGGCGGCGGTGCACGAGCTCGAGCGCAACATGCGCATCAGCGAAGACGTGATCCGCTACCTGACGGTCCGGGTCGAGGCTCTCGAAGAGGGTCCGTCGGCGATGATGCAGAGCCGGTCCGACCGCGGCGATCGCGGAGACCGGGGCGACCGTGGCGATCGCGGCGGCTGGCGCCGTGACCGCGAGGACGGGCCGCGCCATGAGGACCGTGCCGAGGGCGGCGATGCCCCCCGTGGAGGTGACGCATGACCGGACGTAGCGAAGGCGGCCGCGAAGGCGGTCGCGGCGAGGGCCGCGAAGGCGGCGGTCGCGGCGGTGCGGGCGGCGGACGCCGTCCCTTCTTCCGTCGCCGGAAGTCGTGCCCGTTCGCCCATCCGAACGCGCCGAAGATCGACTACAAGGACATCAAGCTGCTCCAGCGCTTCGTGTCCGAGCGCGGCAAGATCGTGCCGAGCCGCATCACCGCGGTCTCCGCGAAGAAGCAGCGCGATCTCGCCCAGGCGATCAAGCGCGCGCGCTTCCTCGCCCTCATGCCTTACGTGATCAAGTAAGGCAGGGGATCTAGGACCAGGACCATGCTTCGGTTCGGGCTCATCGCGGCGGGCGCAGGTGTGTTGAGCGCCCTCCTCTACCTCTCGGTCGTCCTCGGCCAGCCGAGCGCGATGCTGCTTGCCTATCTGGCACAGCTTCCGCTCTTCGTCGTGGCGCTGGGCATGGGTGGGCTCGCCGGCGTGACCGCGACCGGCAGCGCCGCGGTGGTCGTCAGCCTCGTCGGCGGCTTCATCGCCGGCAGCCTGTTCCTGATCGTCAGCGGTGTCCCGGTGATGGTGGTCGCCCGCAAGGCGCTGCTCAGCCGCCAGGATGCCGAGGGCAAGACCGAGTGGTATCCGCTCGGCCTGCTCGTCACCTGGATGGTCGGGATCGGTGCCGGCGCCTTCGTCGTCGCCGGCGCCGTGCTGGCGCTCTCGGCCGAGGGCCTCGAGGCGTCGATCCGCTCGTTCCTCGGACTCTGGATCGATCGCATGATGGCGTCGGCCGCCGAGGGCGACCGCCAGCGCATCCTGGACGCGATCGCCCCGTGGTTCCCCGCGGCGGTGGTGATGTCGTGGCTGGCCATGACCGCGGTGAACGCGGCCCTGGCCCAGGGCGTGCTCGTACGTTTCGGACGCAACCTGCGTCCGAGCCCCGAGCTTGCCGACATCGAGCTGCCGGGGCTTCTCACCATCGCGCTCGGCATCGCCGGCGCGGCCGCGGTGATCGGCCTAGACCCGCTCGGGTTCCTCGGCAGGAACCTGTTCCTGATCCTGCTCGTACCGTTCTTCTTCGTCGGGCTCGGCGTGGTTCACGCCGTCGCCCGCAAATACTCCGCCCAAAGGGCCTTCATCCTCGTCGCCGCCTACGCCGCCATGCTCGTCATGGGATGGCCGGTGGCGCTGGTGGCTGGCCTCGGGCTGTTCGATCAATGGCTGGGCCTGCGCCGCCGACTGGCGACCGCAAGCCCGGCGGAATGAGGGAGCCAACCCATGGACGTTATTCTTCTTGAGCGCATCGAGAGCCTCGGCCAGATGGGCGATGTGGTGAAGGTGAAGCCGGGCTTCGCCCGCAACTTCCTTCTGCCGAAGAAGAAGGCGCTCCGCGCCACCAAGGAAAATCGCGAGGTCTTCGAGAAGCGCCGCTCGCAGCTCGAGGCCGACAACCTGAAGCGCAAGGAAGAGGCCGAGAAGGTCGGTTCCAAGCTGAACGGGCTCAAGGTCGCGATCGTCCGTCAGGCCGCCGAGACCGGCGCGCTCTACGGCTCGGTCACGCTCCGCGACATCGCGGACGAGATCACCAGCGCCGGCTTCACGGTGCAGAAGAGCCAGGTGATGCTCGGCCAGCCGATCAAGTCGACCGGCGTGCACGACGTGAAGATCTCGCTCCATCCGGAGGTGAAGGTCAGCGTCACCGTCACCGTCGCGCGCTCCACCGAAGAGGCCGATGCAGCCCAGGCTGCCGCCGAAGGGGCCCCGGCCGCCGAAGAGGCGCCCGCTGCCGGCTGATCGTTATCCACATACCCACAGCCTGTGGAAAACAAAGCTGTGCGGTGAATGACGAATGCGTTGCGAGGCCGGCACCCCTTCTGGGTTAATGCCGGCCTCGTTCGTTCAGGGGGGACAACAAGGCGCTCGATGATGCTCTGCTCGCGCCCGAAGGTCCGTCGATGACCGAACTGAAGCTTCCCTCGGTGTGGCCGGAACAGCGCAAGGAGCCCGCCACATCGGGCTACCGCACCCCGCCGCACAACTACGAAGCCGAGCAAGGGCTGCTCGGCGCGCTCTTGGTCAACAACGCCGCCTACGAGCGCGTCGGCGACTTCCTCCGCGCCGAGCACTTCGCCGACCCGGCGCACGGCCGCATCTACGCGGCGATCGGCAAGCTGATCGAACGCGGGCAGATCGCCAATCCGGTGACGCTGAAGGCGCTGTTCGATCAGGACGGCGCGCTCGCCGAGGTCGGCGGCGCGCAGTATCTGGTCAAGCTCGCCGCCTCCGTCGTCGCCATCGTCAACGCCGAGGACTACGGCCGCACCGTCCACGACCTCTTCCTCCGCCGCCAGCTCATCGACGTCGGCGAGGAGATGGTCAACGAGGCGCACAAGCACGAGCTCGAGACCTCGGCCAAGGACCAGATCGAGGTCGCCGAGTCGAAGCTGTTCAATCTCGCCGAAAGCGATGCGGCCGAAAGCGGCTTCCGCAGCTTCGCCCAGGCGATGGCCGGCTCGATCGAGATGGCCGAGAAGGCCTACAAGCGCGAAGGCAAGCTGACCGGCGTGCCGACGGGCCTGCTCGAGATGGATCGCATGCTGGGCGGCCTCCATCCTTCGGACCTTCTGGTGCTGGCCGCGCGCCCCGGCATGGGCAAGACCGGCCTCGCCTGCAACATCGCCTTCAATGCGGCCGTGCAGTCGGTCGACAATCCCGACGCCGAACGCTTCGTCGTCGCGTTCTTCTCGCTCGAAATGTCGGCCGAGCAGCTCGCCACCCGCTTGCTTGCGGAGCAGATCGAAGTACCGAGCGAGAAGATCCGTCGCGGCGAACTGACCGAGCACGACTTCCGCCGCCTGGTGCAGGCGAGCCAGCGTCTCGAACGTGCGCCGATCTTCATCGACGACACCCCGGCGCTGACCGTGACCGCGGTGCGCACCCGCGCACGACGCCTGAAGCGTCAGCACGGTCTCAACCTGCTGGTCGTCGACTACCTCCAGCTTCTGCGGGCATCTGCGGGCAGCAAGATGGAAAATCGCGTGCAGGAAGTCTCCGACATCACGCGCTCGCTGAAGGCGATCGCCAAGGAACTCGACATCCCGGTGCTCGCCTGCTCGCAGCTTTCTCGCGCGGTCGAGCAGCGCGAGGACAAGCGCCCGCAGCTCTCCGACCTCCGCGAGTCCGGATCGATCGAGCAGGATGCCGACGTGGTCATGTTCATCTTCCGCGAGGAGTACTACCTCGCCCGCGCCGAGCCGACGCGCCGGCCGGAAGAGAGCGACGAGAAGTTCCACGACCGCTACGACCAGTGGAAGGAACGCTGCGAGCAGGTCTACGGCCTCGCCGAGGTGATCATCGGCAAGCAGCGTCACGGACCGACCGGAACGGTGAAGCTCCAGTTCGACGGGCCGACGACCAAGTTCTCCAACTACGCCGCCGCCGACCATCTCCCCAATGAGATCGGCTGACATCCCGGCGAATGCCGGCGCGCGGCTGACCGTCGACCTCGACGCCGTCGTCGCCAATTGGCGGCTGCTGGCGGCGCGCGCCGCCCCGCATGCCGACTGCGCGGCGATGGTGAAGGCCGACGCCTACGGCCTCGGCGCCGAGTTCGTCGGCCCTGCCCTCGCCCGCGCCGGTGCCAGGGTCTTCTTCGTGGCCACGCTCGACGAAGGCATCCGGCTCCGCGCCGCCATCGACCGCGAGATCGGCGTGCTCGAAGGCCCGCGCCCGGGAAGCGAAGGCGAGTTCCGGCAGCACCGGCTGACTCCCGTCATCAATTCGCTCGACCAGCTTGCGACGTGGACGAAGAACGGCGGCGGCCGCACCGTGATCCACGTCGATACCGGCATGAGCCGGCTCGGGCTGTCCGAGCCCGAGGTGGAGACGCTCGCGGCCGAAGCAGGCCGCCTCGAGAGCGTCGAGATCGCCTGGATCATGAGCCACCTGGTCTCGGGCGAGGTGCAGGCCGACCCGGACAACCCGCTGCAGCTCGGCCGATTCCGCGGCGCCCTGGCGAAGCTGCCCAAGGCCAAGGCGAGTCTCGCCAACTCCGCGGGAATCTTCCTGGGTCCCGCGTATCACTTCGACATGGTCCGCCCGGGTGCCGCGCTCTACGGCCTGGCGCCGGTCGAGAACGCGCCGAATCCGATGAAGACGACGGTGAGGCTGGAGGCCGAGATCCTGACCGTGCGAACGATCGCCGACGGAAGGTCGGTCGGCTACAACGCGCAATGGCGTGCGAATCGGTCGACCCGGATCGCCACCGTCGGCGTGGGCTATGCCGACGGCTATTTGCGCTCGCTCACCAACCGGGGCCGCGGATATATTGCCGGCCGTCCGATCCCCCTGGTAGGCCGCGTCTCGATGGATCTGGTGACCTTCGACGTGACCGACCTGCCCGAAGAGGCATCCCGACCCGGAACGCCGGTCGTGCTGATGGGCGAAGAGCTGCCGCCGGACGAGCTCGGACGCCTCGCCGGCACCAACGGATACCAGATGCTGACCGGACTCTCCCGCCGCTACGCGCGACGCTACGTCGGATCGGCCGCCTGATGGGCCTCCTCGCCGCCATCGGCCGCGCCTTCCTCGACGCGCTGGCCGCGATCGGGCGCCTGTCGATGTTCGCGGCGGTCGCGGTCGGGCACATGTTCCGCCCGCCCTTCTACCCCCGCCTCATCGGCTGGCAGATGATCGAGATCGGCTACTTCTCGCTGCCGGTCGTGGCGCTGACCACCTTGTTCTCCGGCATGGTGCTGGCGCTGCAGAGCTACACCGGCTTCGCGCGCTTCTCGGCCGAGGGCGCGGTCGCAACCGTCGTCGTGCTGTCGATGACGCGCGAGCTGGCGCCGGTGCTGGCGGGCCTGATGGTCGCGGGCCGCATCGGCGCGGCGATGGCGGCCGAGATCGGCACGATGCGCGTGACCGATCAGATCGACGCGCTCACCGTGCTCTCGACCGATCCCTACAAGTACCTCGTGGTGCCAAGGCTGATCGCCGGCGCCACGATGCTGCCGCTTCTGGTGCTGATCGGCGACATCCTCGGCGTCTTCGGCGGCTACCTGGTCAGCGTCTACAAGCTCGACTTCAACGCCGCGGCCTATCTTCGCCGTACCTGGGACTACCTCGAGATGATCGACGTGGTCTCGGGCCTGGTGAAGGCCTCGGCCTTCGGCTTCCTGGTGGCGCTGACCGGCTGCTACCACGGCTACAACTCGAAGGGCGGCGCCCAGGGCGTCGGCCAGGCCACGACCAACGCCGTCGTTTCCGCCTCGATCCTGATCCTGATCTTCAACTACATCATCACCGAGCTGTTCTTCGCCAAATGACGACACCGAAGATCCAGCTCCAGGGCGTGAAGAAGCGCTTCGGCGAGAAGGTGGTGCTCGACGGCATCGACTACGCGCTGCCCGCGGGCGAGAGCCTCGTCGTGATCGGCGGATCAGGCTCGGGCAAGTCGGTGCTGCTGAAATGCATCCTCGGCATCATCACGCCCGATGCCGGCTCGATCAAAATCGACGGCGAGGAAACGGTCGGCGCTCGCGGCGAGGATCGCGAGGAGGTTCAAAGCAAGATCGGCATGCTGTTCCAGGGCTCGGCCCTCTTCGACAGCCTGCCCGTCTGGGAGAACGTCGCCTTCCGCCTGGTCCAGGGCCAGGGCATGGCGAAGAAGGAAGCGAAGGAGATCGCGCTGGGCAAGCTGGCGCAGGTCGGCCTCGCGGCACCGGTCGCCGAGCTCTTCCCGTCGGAACTCTCCGGCGGCATGCAGAAGCGCGTGGCGCTGGCCCGCGCGATCGCCAGCGAGCCCGAGATCATCTTCTTCGACGAGCCGACCACCGGCCTCGATCCGATCATGGCCGACGTGATCAACGACCTGATCGTCGCCTGCGTGAAGAAGCTCGGCGCCACGACGATCTCGATCACCCACGACATGCACAGCGCGCGGAAGATCGCGACCCACATCGCCATGATCTACAATGGCAGGTTCATCTGGGCCGGCCCCGTCTCGGAGATCGACCGCTCGGGCAACGCCTATGTCGACCAGTTCATCCACGGCCGCGCAGAAGGCCCGATCCAGATGGCGGTGAGGCGACCGTGAGCAACGCGATGCGCCGAGCCCGCTTTCGTCGCCCTTCCCCCTCGATGGGGGAGGATTGGGGTGGGGGTGGAGTTAAGAGCTCCCGCGTTCGCCGCGTGCCCTCGCCCCCCACCCTAACCCTCCCCCACTACGGGGGGAGGGAATCCCAAGGAGCCTCGGCTTAAGCCCATGGCGAAACCGCAAACCCGCTACGTCTGCCAGTCCTGCGGCGCCTCGACGGCGAAGTGGGCGGGACGGTGCGAGTCCTGCGGCGCCTGGAACACGATCGTCGAGGAAGCCGCCGAGGCGCTGGCGCCGAAAGGCCAGTCGGCCAAGGGCGGGCGCAAGATCGACTTCGTCGAGCTCTCCGGCACCTCGACCGAGGTACCGCGCTCGGTCACCGGCATCGCCGAGTTCGACCGCGTGTGCGGCGGCGGCCTGGTGCCGGGCTCGGCGATCCTGATCGGCGGCGATCCCGGCATCGGCAAGTCGACGCTGCTGCTGCAGGTGGTCGCGCGGCTGGCGACGAAGGGCTCGACGATCTACATCTCCGGCGAAGAATCGATCGACCAGGTGCGGCTCCGCGCCAAGCGCCTCAAGGTCGAGGGTGCGCAGGTAGCGCTCGCCGCGGCCACTTCCGTGCGCGACATCCTCGCGAGCCTGGACGGCGCCGACCACAAGGACGTGGTCGTGATCGACTCCATCCAGACCATGTATGTCGACACATTGGACTCGGCGCCGGGCACCGTTTCGCAGGTGCGCGCTTCGGCACAGGAGCTGATCAAGCTCGCCAAGAGGCGCGGCTTCGCCCTCTTCCTCGTCGGCCACGTGACCAAGGAAGGCGTGATCGCCGGTCCCCGCGTGCTCGAGCACATGGTCGATACCGTGCTCTACTTCGAGGGCGAGCGCGGACACCACTTCCGCATCCTGCGCGCGGTCAAGAACCGCTTCGGCCCGACCGACGAGATCGGCGTCTTCGAGATGACCGATCGCGGCCTTTCGGAGGTCTCGAACCCGTCGGCGCTGTTCCTCGCCGAGCGACGGGGCGATGTCTCCGGTGCCGCGGTATTCGCGGGCATGGAAGGCACGCGGCCCGTGCTGGTCGAGGTCCAGGCGCTGGTCGCCCCCTCGCCCTTCTCCACCCCGCGCCGGCAGGTGGTCGGCTGGGATTCCAGCCGGCTCGCGATGATCACCGCGGTACTGGATGCCCGCTGCGGGGTCAGCCTCGCCGGCGCCGACGTCGACCTGAACGTCGCCGGCGGCCTCAAGGTGAACGAGCCGGCGGCCGATCTCGCCTGCGCGGCGGCCCTCATCTCGTCCTTGACGCAGACCCCGGTTCCGACCGACACGGTGGTCTTCGGGGAGATCGGGCTCGCGGGCGAGGTCCGGCAGGTCAGCCAGACCGACGCCCGTCTCAAGGAGGCGGCGAAATTGGGCTTCTCCAAAGCCTTCCTGCCCAGGCGCCGGAAGCAGCGAGGCGGCGACGCCCCGCTGGAGCTGGTCGAGATCGACCAGCTTGCCGAGCTGGTCCAGCGCCTCGACGGCGAATCGACCCTGCGACGGAAGCGCGCATGAACGCCCTCGCCTTCACCTTCACCGACGGCCTGGTGATCGGGATCATCCTGCTCTCCGGCCTCTTCGCCTTCTTCCGCGGCTTCGTTCGCGAGGCGCTGTCGATCGGCGCCTGGGTCGGCGCGGCACTGGCCGCGCTCTACGGCTTCAAGTACGCGCGCCCGATCGCGCGCCAGTTCATCTCGGTCGACATGATCGCGGATGCGGCCGCCGGCGCGGCGCTGTTCATCGTGGCGCTGATCGTCCTCAGCATGATCTCGGGCGCGATTTCCAGGCGGGTCCAGGACAGCGGGCTTTCCGCCCTCGACCGCTCGCTGGGCTTCCTGTTCGGCTTGGCGCGCGGCGCGGTGATCGTCTGCCTCGGTCTCCTGGTCGTGAACTGGGCGGTGGCGAAGGAGAACCGGCCCGACTGGATCGCCAACGCCAAGACGTTGCCGGCGATCGAGTCAGGCGCGCAGATGCTCTTGAACCTGCTGCCGCGCGAGGCCACATCGCAGACCCGGGCGGCGGCCGACGACGCCAAGCGCAAGGCGGAGCAGGCGGTCGAGCTGAAGCGGACCTACGATCGGCTGGTCAACCCCCAGCCGCAGGCGAATCCCGGTGCCCAGGAAGCACGCCCCGGCTATAATGCCGAGCAGCGTCGCGACCTCGACGGCCTGATCCGATCCACCCAGTAGCGGAAGGCAGAACCAGGCCGCCGATGACCTTCACGACCAGCCCCTTCGACGACGACAAGCTGCACGAAGAGTGCGCGCTGTTCGGCATCTACGGCACGCCCGATGCGGCGGCGCATACCGCGCTCGGCCTGCATGCCCAGCAGCACCGCGGCCAGGAGGCGACCGGCATCGTCGCCTTCGACGGCCAGCAGTTCTCGGCACATCGGGGGCTCGGTCACGTCGGCGACAACTTCGGCGACCCCGCCGTCATCCAGCGCCTCAAGGGCCACGCCGCGATCGGCCACAACCGCTACGCCACCACCGGCGCCACGGTCGCGCGCAACTCGCAGCCGCTGTTCGCCGAGTTCGAGTCCGGCGGCTTCGCCGTCGGCCACAACGGCAACCTCACCAACGCGATGGAGCTCCGGAAGGACCTCGTCCGCCGCGGCTGCCTATTCCAGTCGACGACCGACAGCGAGGTCATCGTCCACCTGATGGCGCTCGGCCGCGGCTTGAGCGTGATCGACCGGCTGGTCGGCGCGATGCGCCAGGTCGAGGGCGCGTATTCCCTGGTGGCTCTGTCTCCTGCCGGGCTGATCGGCGTCCGCGATCCACATGGCGTGCGTCCGCTGGTGCTGGGCAAGCTCGGCGACGCGTACATCCTGGCCTCCGAGACCTGCGGCCTCGACATCATCGGCGCCGAGTTCGTGCGCGACATCGAAGCCGGCGAAGTCGTCGTCATCGACGACACCGGCGTGCACAGCCACAAGCCCTTCCGCGAGCAGCAGAAGCGCTTCTGCATCTTCGAGTACATCTACTTCGCGCGCCCCGACAGCGTCGTCGAGGGATCGAGCGTCTACGAGGCGCGCAAGCGCATCGGCGCCGAGCTTTCCCGCGAAAGCGGCGTCGATGCCGACCTCGTGATCCCGGTGCCGGATTCCGGCGTGCCTGCGGCGATCGGCTACGCCGCCGAGAGCGGAATCCCGTTCGAGCTCGGCATCATCCGCAACCACTATGTCGGCCGCACCTTCATCGAGCCGAGCGACCACATCCGCCATCTCGGCGTGAAGCTGAAGCACAACGCCAACCGCGCCCAGATCGAAGGCAAGCGCGTGATCCTCGTGGACGACTCCATCGTCCGCGGCACCACCTCGACCAAGATCATCCAGATGGTCCGCCAGGCCGGAGCCAAGGAAGTGCATTTCCGCATCGCCAGCCCGCCGACCACGCATTCCTGCTTCTACGGCGTCGACACCCCGGAGCGTTCCAAGCTGCTCGCCGCCCGCATGGACCTCAAAGGCATGGCCGAGTTCATCGGCGCGGACTCGCTGGCCTTCATCTCGCTCGACGGACTTTATCGGGCGATGGGCAAGACGGGCCGCGACACGGCCAACCCGCAGTACTGCGATGCCTGCTTCACCGGCGACTACCCGATCCCGCTGGTCGACCAGCTCGAAGGCCAGACCCAGCAGCTCTCGCTGCTGACCGAGACGGTCTGACGCGGCGTCCGCTGGAACTCACCCTTCGACAGGCTCAGGGTGAGGGTTCTTGATGGCTTCTGAAATGCCCCTCATGCTGAGCCTGTCGAAGCATGCACCTTGTATCCCCCGTCCTCCATTCGGAACCTGAACACATGCGCCTGAAAGATCGGATCGCGCTCGTCACCGGCGCGTCGCGCGGCATCGGCCGCGCCGTCGCCGAACGCTTCGCCAGGGAGGGCGCTCATGTCATCGCGACCGCCCGCACCGTGGGCGGGCTCGAGGAGCTCGACGACACGATCAAGAAGATGGGCGGCAGCGCCACCCTGATCCCGCTCGACCTCATGTCGCCCGACGGCATCGAGAAGATGGGCCAGGCGGTCTTCGAGCGCTTCAAGAAGCTCGACGTGCTGGTCGCCAACGCCGCGGTCGCCACCACGCTCACGCCCGTCGCGCAGATCACGCCGAAGGACTGGCACGAGTCCGTGATGCTGAACATGACGGCTCAATGGCGCCTGATCCGCACCTTCGAGCCGCTGCTCAAGCTCTCGGACGCCGGCCGCGCGATCTTCGTCACCTCGGGCGTGACCAAGGGCATACCCGCCTATTTCGGCGCCTACACCGCGACCAAGGCCGGCATGGAAGGCCTCGTCTACACGTGGTGCAAGGAGATCGAGAAATCCAACATCAGGGCGAACCTGCTCTCGCCCGGCGCCGTCCGCACCCAGATGCGCGCCGGCGCCTTCCCGGGCGAGGATCCGCTGACGGTGACGCCGCCCGAGGACATCGCCGGGGTCTTCGTCGATCTCGCCGAGGCGAGCTGCCAGAAGCACGGCGAGTGGGTGCGCGCCCAGGAACCGAAGCCGGCCTGAGCCGGAACTCCGAATGCGGCGGCCTTGTTGTCATCCGGAGGTGGATGACAGCAGGAGGTCGCCATGCCGACGACCGCCGTCCCCAGCCCCGTCGGTGCCCTTCACGTCGATGACGATGGCGTGGGCGGCCCGCCCCTCGTCTTCCTGCATGCCTTCGCCGGCAGCGGCGAGCACTGGCGGGCGCAGCTGGATCACTTCCGGACATCGCGGCGGGCGATCGCGCTCGACTTCCGCAACCACGGCCGATCGCAGGCAACCGACCTTCTCGACGACCTGACCGTCGACCGGCTCGCCGACGACGTCGCCGCCGTCGTCAACAAGCTCGGCCTCTACGACTTCGTGCTGGTCGGGCATTCGCTCGGCGGCGCGGTCGCCATCGACTATGCCGCGGGCCACCCCGACCGCGTCGCCGGCCTCCTCACCATCGGCGCGCCGGGCAAGGTTCCCGACAATGACGCGACGCAGGTACTCGCCTCGCTGATGGCGGACTATGACGGCGCCACGGCCGCCTATTGGCGGAAGCTCCTCGCCGGCTCGACGCCCGCCACGAAGGCGCGCGTCGCCGCCGGCATGAAGACGATGCCGAAGGACGCCGGCTTCGCGCTGATCAAGGCCATCTTCGGCTTCGATCCGGTGCCCGGCATGATCCTCTATCCGGGTCCGAAGCTCGCCGTCGTCCCCGGCGACGAGGAGCTGCCGCACGATCTGCACCGGATCGTCCCCGGCCTGCCTTTCGCCCGCGTCTTCGGCACCAGCCACTGGGCCCAGATGGACAAGCCCGAGGAGATCAGCGCCATCATCGAGGCGTTCGTCGAGAACGAGGCCCAGGCGGATCTCGACCGCCGCTACGCCCGCGCCGCTGAATGATCCAAGCGCGTTGACCGCCTCGTCAGGTCTGGCATCCTCGCCGCACCCGGGAGGATCGCCATGACCGCCGCCAAAGCCTCGTTCGCCCCCTACATCCCCGTGCGCCAGGACTGGCTGGACCGGCGCCGCGAAGAGATCCTCGAGCCGGATCTGCCGATCGTCGATCCGCATCATCACTTCTGGGAGAAGCCCGACTGGCGCTACCTGCTGCCGGACTTCCTCGAGGATGCCAACAGCGGCCACAACATCGTCTCCACCGTCTATCTGCAGGCGCGCTCGATGCATCGCGCCGGTGGGCCTGAGGAGCTGCGCCCCGTCGGCGAGACCGAGTTCGTCAACGGCATCGCCGCGATGAGCGAGAGCGGCGCCTATGGCAAGACGCGGATCTGCGAAGGCATCGTCGGCTACGCCGATCTCCGCCTCGGCGCCGCGGTCGCGCGCGTGCTGGAGGCGCACCGGCGCATCACCGACCGCTTCCGCGGCATCCGCCACATCTCCGCCTGGGACGACTTCCACGGCCTTCGCAATCCCGCCTTCGAGATGCCGCCGGGCCTGATGGCCACCAAAGGCTTCCGCGAAGGCTTCGCCGTGCTGCAGCCGATGGGCCTCAGCTTCGATGCCTGGCTCTATCACCCGCAGATCGACGACCTGACCGCGCTCGCCCGCAAGTTCCCCACCACGCCGATCGTGATCAACCATGCCGGCGGGCCGCTCGGCATCGGCCCTTATGCCGGCCGCCGCGACGAGGTGTTCAAGACCTGGTCGGCCTCGATGCGCGAGCTCGCCGAATGCCCGAACGTGCATGTGAAGCTCGGCGGCCTCGGCATGAAGCTGAACGGCTTCGGCTTCGAGACCAAGCCCGAGCCGCCGTCGTCGGACGACCTCGTGGCGGCGTGGAAGCCCTATATCGAGACCTGCATCGAGGCCTTCGGGCCGGGGCGCGCGATGTTCGAGAGCAACTTCCCGGTCGACAAGGGTTCCTACAGCTATGCGATCTTCTGGAATGCCTGCAAGAAGCTGACGCAAGGCATGAGCAAGCCCGAAAGGACCGAGCTCTTCTCGGGCACCGCGGCGCGGTTCTACCGCCTCGCTCACTGAGACACCCCGGGCGGCGTTCCGCGCGACGAAGCCATTCCTTACGCTGCGCCGGGGCCGATGCTAGCGTGGCCGGAAGGAAACCTGTCGACGGCCGTGTTTCCCGCGGCGTCGACGCGAGGAGGCTCACCGATGCGCAAGATCGCCGCCGCTCTTCTGCTCTCCGCCTCTCTCGCCGCCCCGGCCCTCGCCCAGGATGCCGGGTCGGTCATCCGCTATGTGCCGCAGGGCGACCTCCGCGTGCTCGATCCGATCTGGACCACGGGTACCGTGACCCAGGTCTTCGGATCGATGATCTACGACACGCTGTTCGCCCGGGACGCCAAACTCCAGGTGCAGCCGCAGATGGCCGAGGCCTGGTCGGTCTCGCAGGACGGCCTCACCTACAGCTTCACGCTCCGGCCGGGTCTTTTCTTCCATGACGGCAACCCGGTCACCACGCGCGACGTCATTCCGTCGCTGGAGCGCTGGGGCAAGCGCGACATCATGGGCCAGCGCCTGTTCCAGTCTGTGGCCAAGCTCGAGGCCAAGGACGCACGCACCTTCACGCTGACGCTGAAGGAGCCCTACGGCCTGGTGATCGACTCCATCGGGAGGATCGGCGGTTTGTTGCCGGCGATTATGCCGGAGCGGATGGCGAAGACCGACGCCAGCGTGCAGGTGCCGGAGCACATCGGCTCCGGTCCCTTCACCTACGATCCGAAGGAATGGGTTCCCGGCTCGAAGATCGTGCTGCGCAGGAACGCCAAGTACGCGTCACGGCCTGAGCCGTCGGACTGGGCCGCCGGCAACAAGAACGTCTACGTCGAGCGCGTCGAGTGGAACTACATTCCCGATCCGTCGACCATCGCCAACGCGCTCGGCGCCGGCGAGGTGGATCTCTGGGAGTCGCCGACCGAGGACCTGCTGCCGCTGCTCAAGCGCAATCCCAACATCACGATCCAGCGCGGCGACCCGCTCGGCAACGTCGGCACGCTCCGCCCGAACCACCTCCATCCGCCGTTCAACAACGTGAAGGCGCGCCAGGCCCTCGGTTACCTGATGGAGGAGGAGGACTATCTCCGCGCCTCGATCTCGAGCGACCCGAACGACTGGCGCGTGTGCTGGTCGCTGTTCGTCTGCGGCTCGCCCAACGACACCGTGGTCGGCTCGGAGATGTACACGGCCGGCACCCGCGCCGAGCGCGACGCCAAGGCGAAGAAGCTGTTCGAGGAGGCCGGCTACAAGGGCGAGCCGATCGTCATCCTTCAGGCGACCGACTACCCGGCCTTCAGCGCCGCGGCGCTGGTGCAGGCGGACGCGCTGAAGCGCATCGGCGTCAAGGTCGACCTGCAGGCGACCGACTGGAACTCGGTGCTGACCCGCCGCGCGGTCAAGAGCCCGCCCTCGCAGGGGGGCTGGAACATCTTCTTCACCTCGGGTTCCGGCGTCTCCAGCGCCGATCCCTTCACCAACCCGGCGTCGACCGCCTGCGACAAGGCGTGGTTCGGCTGGCCGTGCAACGCCGAGATCGAGCGCCTGCGCGATGCTTGGACGCGCGAGGCCGATCCCAAAAAGCAGCGCCAACTGCTCGAGGATGTGCATCGCAAGCTCTACGAGGAGGCGATCTGGTTCACCTACGGCCAGTGGTTCCCCAAGAACGCCTTCCGCTCGAACCTGAGCGGCGTCCACAACTCGCCGGTCCGGTACTTCTGGAACATCAGGAAGGGCTGAGCCCCCGAAGCGGCCTCCGACGGCATCGGACGTCCGGCCAGCACCGCTGACTGAATCTGGCAGCAGTCCGGGATAGAGTGATCCGGGAGGATCGCCCTTGTCCCGCGCCGAACGCCTGCTGGAGCTGATCCAGACCCTGCGCCGCCATCGCCATCCGGTCTCCGGCGAGACGCTGGCCGATGCGCTCGAAATCTCGCTGCGCACGCTGTATCGAGATATCGAGACCTTGCGCGGCCAGGGCGCGCACATCGATGGCGAGCCCGGAATAGGTTACGTGCTCCGGCCCGGCTTCATGCTGCCGCCGCTGATGTTCTCCGAAGCCGAGATCGAGGCCCTGGTGCTGGGGTCGCGCTGGGTCGCGGAGCGTGCCGACGGGCCTCTCGGCGACGCCGCCCGAAACGCGCTCGCCAAGATCGCGGCCGTTCTACCGCAGGACCTCAAGGAAAGCGTCGACGGCTCGCCGCTCCTGATCGGTCCCGCCGACGCGCCTGCCGCGGGCGACGGCGAGCTTCCGGCGATCCGGGAAGCGATCAGGCAGGAGATGAAGCTTCGCATTCGCTATGCCGACGGCGGCGGCACCGAGACGCGCCGCGTGATCTGGCCGTTCGCGCTCGCCTTCTTCGATCGCGTGCGCGTGGTCGTCGCCTGGTGCGAGCTGCGCCAGGGCTTCCGCCACTTCCGCACAGACCGCATCGTCCGGCTCGCGGCTACCGAGAAACGCTACCCGCGTCGCCGCCAGGTCCTGCTCAAGGACTGGCGAGCGAGCGAGGGCATCGCCGAGTAGACTACTGACATTTTCTGGCAGCACTCCCGCGTAGCCTGTCTCCGTCAGCCAACACGGAGATGCGCCATGACCGACTTCAGCTTCGTCCTTCTCTATGTCGCCAACCCGCCGAAGAGTGCCGCCTTCTACGCCGACCTCCTCAGCCGTCCGCCGGTCGAGACCTCGCCGACCTTCGCCATGCTGCCGCTCCGCGACGGCGTGATGCTCGGCCTCTGGTCGCGCGAAACCGTGAAGCCGCCGGCCGCGTCACACGGCCAGGACAGCGAGGTCGCGTTCACCGTCGCGGATGCCGACGCCGTCCGCGCCGCCCATGACGACTGGAAGCGCCGCGGGCTCAGGATCGCCCAGGCCCCGACCGCGATGGATTTCGGCACCACCTTCGTGGCACTCGATCCCGACGGGCATCGCCTCCGGGTCTTCGCGCCCGCCGCGTGAACCTCGGCCGGCGGAGCCGGTTTCGGTGACGGCGCGAAGTCGCTTGAACCCGGACCGGCCCCGCCGCACCATCGCCGCCGTTTCGGATCGGAAATGGACGGAGGGTGACATGGCGGCGTTGAACGCGACGGCGAATGGCGGCATGGGCGGCGGCAAGACCCGCATCGGCTGCGAGATCGATTTCGAGGCCGACGGCAAGCAGGTCAGCTGGCTCAAGCTGCCCTTCTCGGTCCACCGCTCCGCCTACGGCCACATCGCGATCCCGATCGCCTGCATCAAGAACGGCAAGGGCCCGACCCTGCTCGCCATGTCCGGCAACCACGGCGACGAGTACGAAGGCCAGATCGCGACCACCAAGCTGATCCGCGACCTGAATCCTAAGGACATCAAGGGGCGCGTGATCGTGCTTCCGGCAGCGAACTTCCCCGCCGCGATGGCCGGCATGCGCACCTCGCCGATCGACCAGGGCAACCTCAACCGCACCTTCCCCGGCGATCCCGACGGCACGCCCACGTGGATGATCTCGCACTTCATCGAGACCGAGCTGGTGTCGCGGGCCGACGTGATCCTCGACCTGCACTCCGGCGGATCGAGCCTGCTCTACATCCCGAGCGCTTTGGTCGCGATCAGCAAGGACAAGACGCGGACCAAGAAGCTGATCGAGATCGCCGAGGCCTTCGGCGCGCCGGTCGCCTATGTGAACGCCGGCGGCGGCGACCGCACCTCGACGGGGGCGGCCGAGCGCGCCGGCAAGCTCCGCCTCGGCACCGAGCTCGGCGGCGCCGGCATGGTCGGCATCGACGCGAAGAAGTTCGCCGAGGACGGCGTCCGCCGCGTCATGGAGCACATGGGCATCATGCCCAAGAGCAAGCTCACGACGAACAAGCCGAAGACCCGCATGATGGATGTCGGCGGCGACGACTACTACTGCTTCGCGCCCGACGCCGGCCTGTTCGAGCCCTATGCCGATCTCGGCGCCATGGTGAAGAAGGGCCAGGTCGCGGGCGTCGTGCAGTTCGTCGACAACCCGCTGCGCGAGCCGGTACCCGCCTATTTCGGCCGCGACGGCATGGTGCTCTGCAAGCGCGTCCCCGGCCGCGTCGAGCGCGGCGACTGCCTGTTCCACCTGGCGACGGATCGCGACTAGCGAGGCCGTTTCGTGTCCCCTCTCCCGCGTCTTACGCGGGAGAGGGTTAGGGTGGGGACGAGCGAAGCGAGTGCTCTAGGGATTTGCGCAGTGGCTGGCGTCCGACCTCGCCTTCGGCTCGCCCCCCACCCCGTCCCTCCCCCGCTTCGCGGGAGAGGGAGTAAGAAGCGCTTCGCCTTACGACATCCCGTCCGGCTCGAACTGCGTGATGTTCACGTCGTTCGGCCGGCTGCGGATCATGTCGACGAGCTCGCGCTGGACCTGGGCCATGCCCGGATCGCCGAAGCGGTTGTCCATCTCGGTCGGATCGTTGGCGAGGTCGTAGAGCTCGCCCGCGCCCGATCCTTCCTCCAAGGTCAGCTTGTGCATCTTCGTGCGCACGGTGCGGAGCTTGAGCGCCACGCCGCAGCGCGCCGGATGCAGGTCCCATTCATTGTAGGCGAAATCGCGGCTCTCGCCGCCGTCCATCACCTTTCGCAACGAACGCGAGTGCAGGTCGCGCGAGGGTGCGACGCCGGCGAGGTCGTGGAAGGTCGCCGATAGGTCGAGCGTGGAAACGGGGGCCTTCACCACCTTGGCCTTCGGGACGCCCGGCCCCTTCATCACGCAACCGACCCTGAGCACGCCCTCGTAGTGCATCGGCCCCTTCAGGATCAGGCCATGGTCGCCGAGCCAGTCGCCGTGGTCGGAGGTGAAGACGACGATGGTGTTCTCGGCAAGGCCGAGGTCTTCCAGCGCCAGCAGGATGCGGCCGACATTGTGGTCGACCAGCGAGATCATGCCGTAGTAGTTCGCGGTCATGTGGCGCAGCTGCTCGTCGGTCTGCGGCGGCACGCGCGACTGCTTCTGCCGGAACGCGAGCAGGCCAGGATCGGCGAGCGCCGGCACGCCTTCGAGGCTCGCCTTATGCCACCACGGACGCCGGTCGAGATCGAGCGTGCGGTGGTCGGGGATGTCGACCTCTTCCGGCCGATGCAGGTAGCACCACGGCTCCGGCGCATCGAAGGGATGATGCGGATCGGGGAAGGACGCCCAGGCGATGAAGCGGTCGTCCTTGTTGCGCTTCAAGAACTCGATCGTGCGATCGCCGACCCAGGTCGAGTTGTGGAAGGCGACCGGAAGACCTGAGTTGAAGGTCTGCGCCGCGCCGACATAGGGCGGCAGCTTCTTCGCATAGAGCTCGTTCAGCCGCTCGCCACGCCCGCCCTGATGATACCAGTGCTCGTAATGCAGCCCGGCCGGAGGCTCCTGCGGCAGGAAGGCGTTGTGCCCTGTCAGCACGATCTCGACATGCTCGAAGCCCATATAGGGGCCGTGCCAGTCGGGGCCGAAGTTCACGGTGCTGGCGCGGCACTCCGGCCGGCCAGTCGGCTGGAACGTATGCACGGTCGAAAAATGCGCCTTGCCGATGAAGCCGGTCTTCCATCCGGCCTTGGCGAAGGTCCCGGCGAACCCGCCCGCGCCGATCCGCTCGTCGAGCTCGAAGCCGTTGTCCCAGGCGCCGTGCGTGCGCGGCAGCAATCCCGTCAGGATCGAGGCGCGCGAGGGTTGGCAGACCACGTTGGGTGTGATGCACGTGGCGAAGCGCGTCCCCTCCTCCGCCATGCGGTCGAGATGCGGCGTCTTCACCTTGCGGCCTTCGAAGCCATAGCAGTCGCCGCGCTGCTGGTCGGAGGTGATGAGCAGGATGTTGAGCGGAGCCATGCCCTATTGGAGGCCGGGCGGCCTCCAAGGCAAGGCGCAACGACGCGTCGCGGACCGCTAGAAGCGGGACGGCTCCGGCGTCTTCGGCGTCATGCTTTCCGGCATCGTCGCATGGTTCGGCCCGGCACTCGCCTGCAGGACATCCGGGATCGGCCCGGCCTTCGGCGCGTTCGGCACGCTCGGCGCCGGGCTCGAGCTGGCGCTCTGTGGCGGCGTCACCACGGGCTGGCCATCCGCCTGACCGGATACCGCGGGCGAGTCCGCCGCCGAGCCGGTAACGGGCCCCGGCTGCGGACCGGGAGGCGGCGGCGCCTTCATGCCTTCGGCCGGCTGCGGTGCGATGCCGGCGGGCGACGGCGGCGGATTCTGCGCCTGAACCGAGGTCGCGGCCGCGAACGCGGCGATGCCGGCCAGCAGAAGCGAAGCGGCTCTGGTCATCGGATTTCATCTCCGGCGATGGACGGATCACCACCATAAGTATCCGTTCGCCGGATCGTTCCTCCGGATGACAGCGGCCGCCCGCCGCTATAGGCCTATGGCTCTGGAGGAACGATGAAAACCAAGAGCCTGTCCCTTCTGGCCGGCCTCGCTCTCCTGCTCGGCGCCTGCGCCGCGCCGCCGGGCGGCGTCCCCAATTCGGCCGCGCGCATCGCCGAGATCCTGGCCGGCCCGGACCGCACGCCCGCCGACCGCACCAACGACCTTCGCCGCAAGCCCGACCAGATGCTGGCCTTCATCGCCATCCGGCCGGGGATCACCGCGCTCGATGTCAGCGCCGCCGGCGGCTACACGACCGAGTTGCTGGCGCGGTCGATCGGCCCCTCCGGCAAGGTCTACGGCCAGGCGCCGGTGCGCGATCCCAACCGGCCGCCGCCAGCCCCCGCCGCCTCCGAAGGCAACAGCAACCCGAACCTTCCGCCTGCCGCCCCAGCGGCGGCGCCAGCCGGCCCGCCTCGTCCCTCGGCCGTGCAGCTCGCCGACCGCGAGCAGCGGATGAAGGCAGCCGGCGTCCCTGCCGCGCCCATCGTCGCCGTGCCGCGTCCGTTCGACGACCCGGTGCCGCCGGAGATCGCGACGAACCACTTCGATCTCGTGACGCTGATGTTCAACTATCACGACTTCGGATTCCTCGGCGTCGATCGTGCCGCTCTCAACCGCGCCGTCTTCAAGGCGCTGAAGCCAGGCGGTATCTACGTCCTCGCCGACCACGCGGGGCGGCCGGGAACCGGCATCTCGGAATCCGGCACGCTTCACCGCATCGAGGAAGCATTCCTCCGGAAGGAAGTCGAGGCCGCGGGCTTCAAGCTTCTCGAGGAAGGATTCTTCCTCCGCAATCCCAACGACCCGCGCGACAAGAACACGCCGGATCCGCCGCAGCCGAAGGACGAGTTCGTGCTGAAGTTCATCAAGCCCTGACGGGCCGACTGGGGAGAGACGGATGTTCGATCTGGTGATCAAGGGCGGGCGCGTCGTCGACGGTACCGGTGCGCCGTGGTTCCGGGGCGATGTCGGGATCGAAGGCGACCGCATCGCGGCGATCGGCCGGCTCGACGGCCAGGCCGCGAAGCGGACCGTCTACGCCAAGGACCGGCTGGTCACGCCCGGCCTGATCGACGCGCATACGCATTCGGACCTGACGCTGGCGATCGAGCCGCGCGCCTCCTCGGCCGTGGCCCAGGGCGTCACCACGCAGATCGCCGGCAATTGCGGCGTCTCGGCCGCGCCGACGATCGGGGGCAAGCCCTACTACGGCCCGCTCGACCCGACGCTGACCGACGGTCTCAACTGCGACTGGACGGGGTTCGACGGCTACTTCAAGCGTCTCGAACGGCAAGGGGTCGCCACCAACATCGCGAGCTTCGTCGGCCACGGCAATGTCCGCGCCGCGGCGATGGGCTACGACGACCGGCCGCCGACCGATGCCGAGATGACGAAGATGGAGGCGCTGACCGACGAAGCCATGCGCGACGGCGCGCTCGGCATGACCACGGGCCTCGCCTACATCCCCGGCTCCTACGCGAAGAATGAGGAGATCGTGCGGCTCGCCCGTGTGGTGGCGAAGCATGGCGGCCTCTACGCCTCGCATATCCGGAACCAGACGGAGAGCATCACCGCCTCGGTGCGCGAGTGCCTGGAGGTCGGCCGCCAGGCCGGCATCCCGGCGCACGTTTCGCACATGCAGCCCGGCGCGCCGCGCCTCGGCTGCGCGCACGAGCTTCTGTCGCTGATCGACGACGAGCGCCGCACCGGACTCGATGCTAGCTGCGACGCGATCCCCTATACGGTCGGCTCGACGACGCTGAAGTCGCTGCTGCCGCCCTGGGCCTGCGACGGCGGCGACGCGGCGATGATCCAGCGCCTCAAGGACCCGGCGACGCGCCGGAAGATCATCGACGACACCAACGCCCATGGCGCCGAAAGCGGCGGCAGCCGCAAGCGCACGCTCTGCAAGAACGGCGACTGGCACAAGATCTGGCTCGCCAGCGGCACGCGCAACGCCAACCTCGTCGGCCAGGACTTCCGCGCGATCGCCAAGGCGCGCGGCCAGGATCCCTACGACGCGCTGCTCGACATCCTGATCGAGGAGGAAGGCAAACCCTGGATGCTGGCCGAGGACGTCTCGGAGGCGGACTTCCTCGACATCGCCCGGCACAAGGTCGGCGGCGTCGTCTCCGACGGATTCTCGCTCCATCCGGAAGGCCCGCTCGCCCGCGGCCGGCATCATCCCCGCTCCTACGGTGCCTTCGCCCGATTCCTCCGCCGCTTCGTCCGCGAGGAGGGCGATCTTTCCTGGGAAGCTGCGATCCACAAGCTGACCGGCTACCCGGCCAGCCGCTTTCGGATCGCCGGGCGCGGCGTGCTCAAGGCCGGTGCCTTTGCCGACATCGCCGTGATCGACCCCGATCAGGTGGCCGAAACCAACGACTTCGGCGATCCCTACCGCTACGCCAAGGGGGTCGACTGGGTGGTCGCCAACGGCCAGGTGACCTTGGAAAAGGGGGCACTGACCGGGACGCTTCCCGGCCGTGCACTCCGGTTCAGGCAGGGGGCCGCCTAACCCGGAAGACCCGGCGCAAACAATTTTGCTAAATTCCGGGCGGTCTGTCCCCTCGGAGTCCCCGCATGGCCGCAGACGGCCAGCATCCCGATGCGAGCGCGTTGGTCGCCGATGCCCTGGATGGCATCGGCCAGGGCGTGCTGATCGTCGACGCAGACGGCCGGATGGTGCGCGGCAATCGGCGCTTCCTCGAGCTCTACGGCGTCGGCGAGGAACTGATCCGTCCTGGCCTCCCCTTCGACCAGCATCTCCGCATGATGGCCGATCGCGGCCTCATCACCGGCGCCGATCCAGAGAAGCAGATCGCCGCCCGCCTCGCCTCGCTCAAGGCACGCAGGGACTTCGAAGGCGACCGGCGCCTGCCGAACGGCACGGTGATCTCCCTGACCGGGCACGCGCTCGCCAATGGCGGCTACGCCTTCACTTTCACCGACGTGACCGAGCGGACCCGGCATGCCGAGACTCTGGCGGCCGAGGTCGACAAGCGCACCGAAGAGCTGAAGAAGGACCGCTCGGTCCTTCGCGCCACGCTCGACAACATGGCGCAGGGCATCATCGTCGTCGACGGCGACTTCGACGTGAAGGCGTTCAACGCGCGCTTCCTCGAGCTCTTCGAGGTCGAGGCGAGCGCCGTCGAGAACCCTGAAGGCTTCCGCCGGCTCGTGCGCACCATGGCAGCACGCCGGGACTACGGGCCCGATGTGACCGAGGAGGTCGCGCTCGAGCGCTACGCGACCTCGAGCCGCTTCGCCGAAGGACGCGTCTTCGAATTCCACCGTCCGAATGGCCGGGTGATCGAGGTCCGGTCCTCGCCGCTGCCGGATGGCGGCTTCGTCTCGACCTACACGGACGTCACCCGCCGCTCGAAGGCCGAGGCGGCGATGCGCCAGCGCGACGCCGTCGTCTCGGCGCTGAACACGGCGGCCAGCGCGATCCTCGCCTCCAACGACTGGACCGGTCCGGTCGAGACCATGCTGGCGACGATCGGCGAGGTGACCGGTGTCAGCCGCGTCTACTTCGCGCACGACTACCTGGCCGAGAACGGGCGCTACAAGCAGCAGGAGCTGTTCCAGTGGCGCCGCCCCGGAGTCAGCTCGTTCTGGGACAATCCCAAGCTCCGCACCATGACGGTGAAGGACGACGCGTTTCAGGACTGGCGCGACCGCCGCCGTCGCGGCGAGACGGTGCAGGCGATCGTAAGCCAGCTGGAGGACGCAAAACGCGGCTGGCTCGAGCTCCAGGACATGAAGGCGCTGGTCCGGGTCCCGGTTTTCGTGTCCGGCCAGATGTGGGGCACCATCGGCTTCGACGATTGCTTCGAGGAGCGGGTCTGGTCGGAGGCCGAGATCGAAGCACTCAAGGCCGCAGCGGCGCTCATCGGCGTCGCGATCGCTCGCGTCGAGTCGATCGAGACGCTGCGCGGCCGCGAGACCGAGCTCGCGCGCAAGTCGGCCGTGCTGTCGGCGACGCTCGACAACACGGTCCAGGCGATCTCGATGTTCGACGCCGACATGCGGCTCGTCGCCTTCAATCGGCGCTACGTCGACATGATCGGCCTGCCGGCCGACTTTCTGGCAACCGAGCCCACCTTGCGCGAACTGCTGGTCAAGCAGATCGAGAGCGGCGACGTGCTGCCGCCCGACGGCATGAAGATGCCGGAGGACAAGGAGGCGATCACCGACTACTGGTACACCCGCGCCCCGCCTCCGGACCGCGCCTACGCCTATGAGCGCCCGCGCGCCGACGGGTCGGTCGTCGAGGTCTTCTCGAACCCGCTTCCCGATGGCGGCTTCATCCGCGTCGTCACCGACATCACCGAACGGAAGAAGGGCGAGGAAGGCCTGCGACGGGCGCTCGACGACGCCGCCAGGGCCGAGGCCAAAGTCCGCGACATCCTCGAGTCCCTTCCCGTCGGCGTGCTGGTGCTCGACGAGGACCGCGGGATCGAGATGTGGAACGAGGCCTACGTCAAGTACACCGGCGTCTCGGCGGAGAATCTCGACGCGCACCGGCCGCTCGATGACCATTCGCGGTTCATCTACGCCGCCTACCCCCACCTCCGGACGGAGCCTCTCGACGCCTTCATAGAAGCCCGTCGGCGTCGCATGTTCGTCGAGGGATTCTCGGTCCGCGAGCTCACATTCCAGGATCCGCGCTATGACATCCAGTACATCATCGCCCCCCTGAAGAGCGGCGGCGCGGTCAACGTGATCGTCGACATCACGCCGCAGAAGGACGCGCAGCGCGACGCGATGAAGTCACGCGCCGAGGCCGAGCATGCGAGCCAGGCGAAGTCGCAGTTCCTGGCGGCGATGAGCCACGAGATCCGCACGCCGATGAACGGCGTCCTCGGCATGCTCGAGCTGCTCAAGGGAACTCGCCTCGACGCCGAGCAGTCAGAGATGGTGAGCGTCGTGCGGGAGTCCGCCAACTCGCTGCTCAAGATCATCGACGACATCCTCGACTTCTCCAAGATCGAGGCCGGCAAGATCGAGATGGAGCAGGTCGAGCTCTCGCCCCTCCAGGTCGTCGAAGGCGTCGCCGAGACGTTGGCCGCCGAGGCACGCAAGAAGGAGATCGCGGTCGTCACCTACGTCGATCCGGCGGTTCCCGACCCGCTCGCCGGCGATGCGGTCCGCCTCAGGCAGATCCTCTTCAACCTGGTCGGCAACGCGATCAAGTTCACGCAAGTCGGCGAGGTGTCGATCTCGACTCGGATCGCCGAGGAGACCTCGGAGACGGTTACCCTCCGCTTCGAGGTTCGCGACACCGGCATCGGCCTGGACGACGACCAGAAGGCGCGGCTGTTCCAGCCTTTCATGCAGGCCGACAGCTCGACCACGCGCCGTTTCGGCGGGACCGGCCTCGGGCTCTCGATCTCGAAGCGCCTGGTGGAGCTGATGGACGGCACGATCGAGGTCGCCAGCACGCCGGGCCAGGGCTCGACCTTCAGCTTCACGGCCAGGCTCGCACGCCGGCCGGAGCGCCGCATCGAAGCGCGGAAGCCGCTGCAGGGACAGCGCCTGCTGGTGGTCGACGACAGCGCGATGGTCCGAGATCTGGTGACGCGCTACATCGTCGAAGCCGGAGCCGAGACCGCAACCGCCGAGACCGGCCGCGCCGGACTCGACGAGCTCGCCCGCGCCGCCGCGGCGGGCAAGCCCTACCAGGCCGCGATCCTCGACATGCGCCTCCCCGACGGCGACGGCTGGGCGCTCGGGCGCATGATCCGCGAGACTCCGGCGCTGGCGGCGACGCGCCTCGTGCTGCTGACCGCCTTCGACGAGCCCGACCACCGAAGGAAGGCGCTGGGGCAAGGCTTCTCCGCCTATCTCACCAAGCCGATCCGGCGATCGCTGCTGCTGTCGGCGCTGGTGCCGGCGGTCGACAAGGAATCCCAGGCGAAGTCCGAGGAGCCGGCCGCTCCGCCGTCGGATGCGCTGATCCTGGTCGCCGAGGACAATCCGACCAACCGTGCGGTGATCGCCAAGCAGCTGAAGAAGCTGGGATACCGGTACGAGATCTTCGCCGACGGCCGTGCCGCGATGGACGCCTTCGAGCGCGGCCGCCATTCGCTGGTACTGACCGACTGCCACATGCCGGTCATGGACGGCTTCGCCCTGACCATGGCATTGCGCGACCAGGAACGCAGCGGCATCCCGCGCATCCCGATCGTCGCGCTGACCGCCAATGCGCTCCAGGGCGAGGCCGAAAAATGCCTCGCTGCCGGCATGGACGACTACATCGCGAAGCCCGCATCCCTGGCGCAGCTCTCGTCGGTCCTTCGCCGGTGGACCGCCGGCGTCGCCTCGAGCGAGCCGGTCGCGGCCGCGGCGACACGCGACCTCCCAATCTTCGACCGCGCGATCCTGGACGAGCTGTTCGAGGACTCGACCGAGGAGCGGCGCAGCCTCCTCGACCTCTTCGCGCAGTCGGTCGAGCAGTCTCTGGGGGCCCTGCCCGCCGCCCTCGACCGCGACCGAGAAGAAGCGCGTGGGCTCGCCCATTCGATCAAGGGCGCGGCGCGATCCGCGGGGGCCGCCCGCGTTGGTGCCGCCGCCGAGGCGCTCGAAGGCGCACTCAAGTCGGACGGCGACACGCTCGTCCCCTTCGCCGCCCTGATGGGCGCGTTCGAGGAAGCGAAGAAGGAGATGCGGAAGGGTTGACGCGCGCCCTTGCGCGCGCTTCGCGCTCTGTCCCCGAGCGAAGAGCCCCGGCCTAGAGCTCCTCGGCGAGCCAGCGGCGCATCGCGGAGGTCGCCGCCTCCGGCCGCTCGATCGTCGCCAGATGGCCACAGTCGGGAACGACGACGAGACGGCTGGTGGCAATGCCCGACGCCAGCTCGCGCGACAGCTCGACCGGGGTCAACGCGTCCTCGTTGCCGCAGAGGACCAGCGTCGGCACCTGGATCTTCGGCAGCAGCGGCCGGCGGTCCGGCCGGCCCATGATCGCCTTCTGCTGGCGAAGGAAGGCGTCCTTGCCGACGCGCTCTGCCATGTCCATCACGATTTGCGTCAACGCGGTGTCGCCGGTCCGGCCCGGATGGATCAGCATCGGCAGCAGGCGCGGCGTGACCCCCTTGAACTCGCCGCGATCGGCGAGTTGGATCAGGCCGCGGCGCCGGCGGAGCTGCTCCGGCGTATCGGCGCGTCCCGAGGTGTCGATGAGCGACAGGCGTTCGATCCGTCCCCCGGCCGTCGCCATCAGCTCGAGCGCGACGTAGCCGCCCATCGAGAGCCCGGCGACGGCGAAGCGGTCCGGCAGCCCGTCGAGTGCGCGCTTCGCCATCTCCGCGACCGACTCGTCCCGGGTGAGGTCCGCGACGCGGCAGTCGGCGACGTCGGCCAGCGCTTCGATCTGGGGCGCCCACAACGCCTCGTCGCAGAGCAGCCCCGGCAGAAGCAGCAGCGTCTGCTTGCCGGCCATCTACTTGATCAGGGTGATCAGGTCTTTGAACTCGGGCGTGCCGGCCTGCTCCAGCCACTCGAAGACGACCATCTCGGCCGATGCGACCTGGACGCCCGCGTCCCGGAGCCGGGTCAGCGCCACCTCCCGGTCGGAGGGCTCGCGCGAGCCGACGCCGTCGGAAACCACGATCGGCGCCATGCCGGCGGCGAGCAGGCCGAGGGTGGTCTGGAGAACGCAGACATGGGCCTCGGTGCCGCAGACGACGATCTGCGGCCGGCCCTTGTCGAGCTTCTGGGCAAAGCCCGGCTCGGCCGTCGCGGCGAAATGCCGCTTAACGAAGACCTCCGCCCCGCCGAGCTGGCCTTTTACCGCCGTGGCGAGCGGGCCGATGTTCTCCGGCCAGTGCTCGGTGGCCATCATCGGGACACCAAGCCGTCTCGCCGCCTTCATCAGGAGCAAGATTCGCCCCAAAACTGTCCGATTGGAGGCAATAGATGGCAAGAGACGTTCCTGGACGTCGACGACCAGCAGACATGAGCGGGCACGTTCGATAAGCATTTTTCGACCCTACCGGAACCGCGGCTCATCCGCCACGCGTTAAGGAAATCCGTGGCTTGCAAGCCGCCGAGGTTTGACATTTCGGCCTTTATCCACAATCTACAGCGCAACTTCGAAACGATGGAAAGAAGCACAGAAGCGATGTCGTTTGCAGATCTCGGCCTGAGCGAGCAGGTCCTCCAGGCCGTGTCAGATGCCGGCTACCAGACCCCCACTCCGATCCAGGCGCAGGCCATCCCTTATGTGCTGATGGGCCGCGACATCCTGGGCATCGCCCAGACCGGCACCGGCAAGACCGCTTCCTTCACGCTTCCGATGATCGACATCCTGGCCGCCGGCCGGGCCAAGGCGCGGATGCCGCGTTCGCTGATCCTCGAGCCCACCCGCGAGCTCGCCGCCCAGGTCGCCGAGAACTTCGACATCTACGGCAAGTACAACAAGCTCTCCAAGGCCCTGCTGATCGGCGGCGTCAGCTTCTCCGACCAGGAGCAGGTGCTCGACCGCGGCGTCGACGTGCTGATCGCCACCCCCGGCCGCCTGATGGACCAGTTCGAGCGCGGCAAGGTGCTGCTGAACGACGTCAAGCTGCTGGTCATCGACGAAGCCGACCGCATGCTCGACATGGGCTTCATCCCCGACATCGAGAAGATCGTCGGGTTCCTGCCGAAGATCCGCCAGACGCTGTTCTTTTCGGCGACGATGCCGCCGGAGATCCGCCGCCTGACCGAGGCCTTCCTGATCAACCCGAAGCAGATCTCGGTCGCGCCGACCTCCAAGCCGGCGGCCGAGAGCGTGACCCAGGGCCTGGTGATCGTGCCGGCGGCCGAGCAGAAGCGCGAGGCGCTGCGTGCGCTGCTGCGCCGCGAGGCGGTCAAGAACGCGCTGATCTTCTGCAACCGCAAGCGCGACGTCTCGATCCTGCACAAGTCGCTCGAGCGCCACGGCTTCAACGCCGGCTCGCTGCACGGCGACATGCACCAGAGCGTCCGCATGGAGACGCTGGAGAAGTTCAAGGCGGGCGAGATCACGCTGCTGGTCTGCTCGGACGTCGCTGCGCGCGGCATCGACATCGACGACCTCAGCCACGTCTTCAACTTCGACGTCCCCATCCACGCCGAGGACTACATCCACCGGATCGGCCGCACCGGCCGCGCCGGACGAACCGGCACCGCCTTCACGCTGGCGACGCCCGAGGACGGCAAGTTCGTGTCGGCGGTCGAGAAGCTCCTCCACAAGGAGATCCCGCGGGTCGAGATCGAGGGCTTCTCCGGCGCCCAGCTCGAGGCCGGCGACGGTCGCCGCCGCGGGCGCGGCGGACGCGGCCGCGCGGAGCCAAAGTCAGAGCACAAGGCCGAGCCGAAGCGTCGCGAGCAGGTCGAGCACACGGAGGCGCCGGTCGCCAACGTCACGCCGTTCCGTCCGCGCCAGGAAGAGCGTCCGCGCCGCGAGGACCGGCGCGACGATCGCCGCCGCGAGGAGCGCGAGGACCGCACGCCGGTCGTCGGCCTCGGCGACCACGTCCCGGCCTTCCTGCTGCGCCGGGTCAAGGCGTAGCGTCGGCTCCCGATCCATCGTAGGCTCGCCGCCATGAAGACGATCTTCGTCATGGTCAAATGCGAGCTCGGCAAGGCCTATCAGGTGGCCGACGAGGCCGTGCTCAACATCGAGCAGGTGTCCGAGGTCTACTCGATCTCCGGGCAGTACGACCTGCTGATGAAGTGCTACCTGCCGGAAGAGGACGACATCGGCCACTTCGTGACCGAGAAGGTGCAGCGCCTCGGCGGCGTGAAGGACACCTTCACGATGATCACCTTCAAGGCCTTCACGTAGCGTCGCCCGGAAAGCGCCCCGCGCTTCCTTCCTCGACTCCAGAGAAAAACCCGCCGCCTCTCGCGAGGCAGCGCGTTTTCTGAATTTCCTATCTGTAACGTCCGTTCAAGGAATCTGCGGCGACTATGTGGCCCCTTGGTCGCCGCTCGTGGCTTCCGGCACTTCCACCAGGATCATTCCACCCGCGTCCTGCACGACCCGGATGCGTCTGCCGTCGGTTCCGGTCCGGACTTCGGCCTCTTCCGGCGCCGCCGCCGCGGCGGACCATTGCTCCGCCGGCACCGCAAGCAGGTCGCCGGCCGGCTGGCCTCCCATCGGATCAGCCCGGCAGAGTTCGTTGAATGCCCCGTTCGCCTCCTCGACCCGTCCGCTGAAATCCGTGATCGCCAGCGCCACCGGCGAAAGCTGCATCGCCGCGCGGAAGCGGTCGATCGCGAACTGGGTATGCGCCAGTTCGCCCCTGAGGCCGCGCAGCGCCATCGCCGTCACCGCCGTCTCGGCCAGCAGCGACAGCCGTCTCTTGTCGGTCTCGTCGAAAGCCGCCCGCGGCTTCCGGTCGATGATGCAGACGGTGCCGACCTGATAGCCGGAAGGCAGGCGGATCGGCATCCCGGCGTAGAAGCGGATATCCGGCGGGCCGGTCACCAGCGGGTTGTCGGCGAACCGCTCGTCCTTGGTGGCGTCGAGCACGACGAATGCGCCTTCGGCCAGGATCGCGTGACCGCAGAACGAGATCTCGCGCGACGTCTCGGACGCATCGAGGCCGATGCAGGCCTTGAACCACTGGCGGCGGTCGTCGATCAGCGACACCAGGCAGATCGGCGCCTGGAACAGTTCCTGCGCCAGCTTCACGATGGCGTCGAAGTCGTCCTCGGGCGCGGTGTCGAGGATGTCGAGCGAGCGGAGCGCGTCGAGCCTATAGCTCTCGTCGGCGGGAAATGCTGGAGCCTTCATGCCGCCATCCTCTGGAGCCGCCCCAAGTCGAAGACCGCATGAATGACACAGACGCGGAGCTGATCGTTGCCGAAGGGCAACAGCAGCTGCTCGTAGGCCTGGATTCCGTCCACGTTTCGCCATTGGCCGCGCCTCGCGTCCGGCTGGCGGCCATTGGCGACGGCGCGGAACGGCGTCGACAGCACGGTGCGGTTCACGGTCGAGGTGATGTCCTCGAAACGGAGCCCGGCCCAGACGTTCGGCAGCACTTGGCGAACGGTATCGCCGGCGTGCTTGACCACGGGGCTGCCGCTATCGGTCGGGAAGATCACGCACAAGGAGACATCGGCGGCCGCATGCCCGACGAAACGGTTATAGTCGTTGACGTGGGCCATCAGGCGGGTGCCGCGGAATCCGATCCAGGTCTGGTGGAGGCTCCGAAGCGTCGGCGAAACGATGTCGATCCACTTCATCAAGGCGAAGCGCTCCGCTCAGATCGCGCGGAGACCCTAGCGACGCCTCAGACGAACGACAAGGATCTGTTCACACCGCCTGGCGAAGATCGACGGTCGCGTCCCGCACGTCGTCGATCAGCAAACGACGCAGCTCGGAGAGGTGCCGATCGAACACCGGGAGGTGGCGGCGCGGATCACCGAGGTTGCCGCCCTCGGCGTCGAGGTCGGCGAGATATTCGCAGAGCTTCGCCGCGGTGTCGCTGACCGCACCGTAGCCGAAAGTGCCGGCCTGGCCCTGGATTCCGTGGGCGAGCGAGAAGAACGACGTCAGGAGCGGACCGATCGACATCGGGTCGGCATGCATCTCGGCGGCGAGCTTGGTGAGTTCGGCGAGATCGTGCAGGGCCCCGATGCGCCACTCGCCCCTGAGACTCGAGACGATGGCCGCCGACTTGGCGATGATGTCCTCGAAGCTGAGGCCATCGCCGTTGCCGGCAACGCGGTCCTTGAGCCGGTTCGGCATCGGGATCAGCTTGGCGGTGGCTTCAGGCATCGTCGGCATCTCCGAGGGTACGTTCGCTCGCCCCGAAAATGCCCGACCTTCCTTAAGGAAGGGTTACGTCGCGTGTAATCAAACGCAAATCCGCCGCCTCCACTCGGCCCACCGGAATTTCGATTAATCTATTGTTTTTATTATTAATATTCGAAATCGACAATCCCGCCCCGTTGGTCCCAAGCACGGACGATAAACGGAGAGACACATTCGATACGCGGCGGCCTCGGCAGGCGAAGATGCGGCTTTGCGGGGCCCAGACCTCGGGAGATGCCTTCGCGCCTCTTGTCACCTGAACGGGTTCTGCGAAGCCGTTTCCTCGATCACGGATCGACATCTCTCCGGACCGCCGCCCGCGGGAAAAAGCATAGGCCGGAAAGGCGTTTGAGGGTGAAGCGCGGGCGTTGCAACAGGCGGACCCTGCCTGTAGCGTCCGGCCATGTTCGGACGCTTTGCACGCTTCTTGATCGCCCTGCTGGCAGTTGCTCTCGCCGGCGCCGCCTCGGCGCAGACATTGGAACGGATCGCCGAGAAGGGCGAGGTCGTGATCGGTGTCACCAACACCTTCCGTCCCTATGGTTACGTCGACGATGCCGGGAACTTCGCCGGCCTCGAGATCGACCTCGCCAACTCGATCGCGGACTTCCTCGGGGTCAAGGCGCGCCTGGTACCGGTCGCCGCCGCCAACCGCATTCCGTGGCTTCGCCAGGGGCGCATCGACCTGATCCTCGCCTCGATGCCGGTGACCGAGGAGCGCAAGAGCGAGGTGGGCCTGATCGACCCGCCTTACTATGCGTCGGGGGTCGCCGTCCTGGCGGCCGCCGAGGTCGGCTTCAAGTCGTGGCGCGACCTCGCCAACCGGCAGGTCTGCGGCCTTCGCAACAGCGCCTACAACCGCGTCGCCGAACGCTACGGCGCCACCATCGTGCCGTTCTCGACCAGCCCCGAAGCCGAGGAGGCCGTGCTCGCCAAGCGCTGCACCGGTCTCGTCTTCGACGAAGCGACGCTGGCGGCGACGCTGTCGCAGCGGACCCGCTGGCAGGCCTATACGCTGGCGCTGGTGACCGATGAACCCCGGCCCTGGGCGATCGGCGTTCCGCTCGCCGAGGTCGACGGCCCGTTCGGCCAGCTGATCTCGAACATCGTTTCCGACTGGCACCGCTCCGGCGCCCTCCTCGGCCTGCAGGAGAAGTGGGGCCTGCCCGCCAACGGGTTCCTCTCCGATATGAACCAGCGGCTGAGGTAGACGATGATCGGACCGCTCGAGCTGCTGATCGTCCTGCTGGTCGTCGTCCTGCTGTTCAGCTCGAAGAAGCTTCCTGACGTGATGGGCGATCTCGGCAAGGCGGCCTCCCGCTTCAAGGCCGGCCTCAAGGGCAAGGACGAGTCGGGGGATCCCGACCGTAAGCCCTGATGTCGGCGGCGATGGAGCCGGACGAGTACGACAAGATGCACGCGGTCGAGGAGCGGATGTGGTGGTATCGCGGCCTCCACGCCAACCTGCTCGGCCAGCTTCTCCGACATCGGCGTGCCGGAGACCTGCTCGACGCCGGCTGCGGCACCGGCGGGCTCCTGAAGAAGTTGGGCCCCGGCTCGGTCGGCCTCGACTACTCGGCCGTCGCCGCCCGCTATGCCCACGGCAAAAGCGGCCGGCCAGTGGTCGTCGGCAGCATCAACGACCTCCCCTTCACCCGCGGCGCCTTCTCGGCAGTCGTCTCCGCGGACGTGCTCGCCAACCGCAGCGTCGACGAAAGACGCGCCCTCGCCGAGGTGCACCGCTGCCTCGCACCGTCCGGCATCGTGATCCTCAACCTGCCCGCCTATGACTGGCTCGCGTCCGAGCATGACCGGCGCGTCCACCAGGTCAGGCGCTACACCCGGAAACGCCTTGCCGGGTTGCTCGAGACGGCGGGATTCCGCGCCATCTTTACGACGTATTGGAACACCATCCTGTTCCCGCTGATGGTGGTCAGGCGCCTCCTCTTCTCCGGCGGCTCGGGCGGCGACGTCCAGCTGCTGCCAGGTCCGGTCGAGACGCTCTTCCGGGCGGCGGTGTTGATCGAGAGCCGGGTCATCGCCCGTGGTCTCGCCCTCCCCTTCGGTGGCTCGGTGCTCGCGGTCGGAGTGAAGGATTGATGGACAGGCCCTATACGCTCTCGATCGTCGTCCCCGTCTACAACGGCGCCGCCTCGGTCGGCGAGCTGGTGCATGCGCTGGAGGCGCTCGACATACCCGGCGGACACGAGCTCGTGCTGGTCAACGACGGCAGCCCCGACAACAGCCGCGAGGTGTGCCTCGATCTGGTCAAGACCGCCAAGATCCCAGTGACGCTGGTCGACCACGCCCGGAACTACGGCGAGCACAACGCGGTGATGACCGGGCTTCGCCACGCGCGCGGCAAGTGGGTCATCAACATGGACGACGACCTTCAGAACCCGCCCTCGGAAGTGGTACGCCTCCTCACATACGCGCAGGAGACCAGGCACGAGGTCGTCTACACCTACTACGACGAGAAGCAGCACGCGGGCTGGCGGAACCTCGGCAGCCGCTTCACCAACTGGTGCGCGACCCAGCTGCTGGACAAGCCGAAGGACCTCTACCTCTCCAGCTTCCGCTGCATGAGCGCCTTCCTCGTCGAGCGTATCCTCGACTACCACGGTCCCTTTCCTTACATCGACGGCCTGATCCTGCAGATCACCCGCGACATCGGCCGGCTCAAGGTGCAGCACCTGCCGCGTGCGATCGGGCGGAGCAACTACACGCTCCGCCGGCTGGTGCGGCTCTGGCTCAACATGTTCGTCAATTTCTCGGTTATGCCGCTGCGCCTTGCGACCGTCGCCGGCATGTTCCTCGCCGGCATCGGCTTGCTCGGCGTCATAGCGGTCTTCATCGAGGCGCTGATCCGGCGCGACACGCCGCCGGGCTGGGGCTCGCTGATGGCTGCCGTCCTCTTCCTTTCGGGCATGCAGCTGATGATCCTCGGCATCTTCGGCGAGTATCTCGGGCGCATCTACCTGACGCTGAACCGGAAGCCCCAGGCGACCGTCCGCCAGGTCTACAAGCGCGACGGCGAAGGACGCCTCCTGGCCGAGGCCGACGCCGCATGACCCACTACCTGCTCCTCGCAGCCGGCATCGCGCTCGGCGTCGCCGGGCAGTTTCTGCTGAAGGCGGGCGCCGACGCCGGCGGCATCATCGAGCAGTTCCTGCGGGTCCCGACGATCGCCGGGCTCGGCTGCTACGGACTGGCCGCGATCTGCTATACGCTCTCATTGAGGGCGATCCCGCTGTCGGTCGCATATCCGAGCGTGTCGGCCAGCTACGTGATCGTCGTCGTCGTCTCGCATCTGGTGTGGAAAGAGCCCCTGGGCCTGCAGCAGCTGGCGGCCGTACTCTTGATCAGCGGCGGCATCGGGCTCCTTTACTGGAAGGCGTAGCAACCCCGAAGGCTTGAGGTGCGACGATGCCCAGGTTCTTCAATCCGCCCAATGTCTGGAAGCCGTTCGGCGCGTTCTCGATGGGAGTCGTCCAGGGCGACGGACGCATCGTCCATCTCAAGGGACAGGTGCCCCTCGACCTCGACGGCAACGTCGTCGGCCCCGGCGACATGCTGGCCCAGATGAGGAAGACGCTCGAGAACATCCGCGACGTGCTCGCCCATGTCGGCGGCGAGATGCGCGACGTGATCTCGCTGACCCACTATGTGACGGACATCCGTGCCTTCCTCGGCACGCGCGAGCTTCGCGAGAGCTTCTTCGCCCCACCCTACCCGGTGACGACGTCGGTACAGGTCACGTCGTTCTTCCACCGCGACATCATGATCGAGATCGCCGCCATAGCCGAAGTGCCGCGCGAGCGCTACCGGGACCCGTGAGACCTAGGCCGCGCGGATCTCCGACAGGAAGCGTTCGACCTCGAGGCGGAGAACCCCCGTCTGCTGCGAGAGGCCGTTCGAGGATTCGAGCAATCCGCCCGCGGCCGAGCCGGTCTCGCTCACCGCCTTGGTCACGCCGGTGATGTTGGAGGAGACTTCGGCCGTCCCGGCCGAGGCCTGCTGAACGTTGCGGGCGATCTCCTTGGTCGCCGCCCCCTGCTCCTCGACGGCCGAGGCGATCGTGGTCGCGATGCCATTGATCCTGCCGATCGTCGCGCTGATCGCCTTGATCGAGGCGACCGAGTCGACGGTGGCGCCCTGGATCGACTTGACCTGGGCCGCGATGTCGTCGGTCGCCCTCGCCGTCTGATTGGCGAGGCTCTTGACCTCGGTCGCGACCACCGCAAAGCCCCTTCCCGCTTCGCCGGCGCGCGCGGCCTCGATGGTCGCGTTGAGCGCCAGCAGGTTGGTCTGCGAGGCGATGTCGTTGATGAGCTGTATCACGTCGCCGATCTTCTGGGCGGCCTCGGCAAGGGCCTCGACTTGGGCATTGGTGCGCTCGGCATCGACGACAGCCTGGCTGGCGATGTGGCTCGAGTCCGACACTTGTCGGGAGATCTCTGTGATCGACGATGCCAGCTCCTCGGCAGCCGCGGCCACCGTCTGTACGTTGCTGGAAGCCTGCTCGGACGCGGCCGCGACTGCCGCCGCCTGTCCCGACGCCGCATCGGCCGTGCCGGACATCGCCTTGGCCGAAGCCTGAAGTCCGGCTGCCGTGTCGGCGACGTTCCCCACTATGCTGCCGACAGCCGTCTCGAAATCCTGCGCGAGCTTGGCCATTGCCGCCGCCTTCTCAGCCTTGGCCTCGCGCTCGCGCTCCTTTTGTTCGGATTCCATGCGCTTGAGAGCGGTCGCATTCTCCTGAAAGACCCTCACAGCCTTGGCCATTCCGCCAATCTCGTCGAGGCGATCGATCCCGGCAATCTCGACGTCCAGGCGTCCGGCGGCAAGTGACTCCATCCCTTGCCGGAGGCCGGCGAGCGGCTTGGAGATGTTGAGGCCGATGACGAAGGCGACTCCGGCGGACAAAACCATAATCGCCAGCGCGACCAACCCGAGCTTCGTCAGGACCGCCCGGAACTCGGCGTCGATATCGTCGGTGTAGACGCCGGTGCCGATAAATGCGTTCCAGGGAAGGAAGCGTTTGACGAAGGTCGTCTTCAGGAGGGCTTCCGTCTGTCCAGGCTTGGGAAACGAGTAAGTGATGACGCCTTCGTCCGTCGTCTTCAGGAGGTCGATCATCGCAGCGATGAAATGCGTGCCCGTGTGATCCTTGAGAACCGTCATGTCGGTTCCCTCGAGCTTGTGGTTGGCGGCGTGTGCGATCGAGATGCCGCTCATCTCGTTGGCAAAGAAGTAGTTGCTGTGGTCGTCGTACCACATGGCGTGGATGCCGGAGCGGAAGCGATCGAATGCATCCTGCCGCGTGATGCGACCCGCAACGACGTCAGCCTCGAGGGCGGACGCATACCCGTGCATCAGTTCGACGCCGGCGCGAAGCTTGGAGATCCGGTCGGCGACCATGCTCTCGTGCAGGAACCAGGCGCTGAGGGCGATGGCCATAAGGAGGGAGATGGCGGATACCCCGAGAAGCAGACCCAGCTTGGACGCGATCCGAAGGCGATTGAGCGCATTCATGTTGGACATCCAGGAATCGAGTTGCACGTGTCCCAAGAATGCCGTCGCTGCCGATTAACCCTACTAACCATATGGTGGAGGCGCCGCCACCCGTGTCGCGTCCCGGATGCGGATGTACTCGTGTCGACGAGGTCCAGCGCAACGCGGAGCGTTCATGGCTGAGACGACGAGCGCGCTGACGTCGCAGTTTCTGGAATGGGTCGCGAGCGGCCGGCGGAGTCGCACCGACCTGATGGCGACATGGCCGAGCTCGTGCCCGAGGCTTTCGATCTGGGAAGATGCGCTGATCGCCGGCCTCGTCCGCTACGCCCACGAGACGCGCACGATCGAGCTGACGCCAGAGGGCTATGCGGCGCTCGGACGCGCGTTCAGGAAGGCGGCCGAGTAGCTAGTGCAGCAGCTGGATGCAGGAGTGGACGGCCTGCACGACCTTTCGCGCCTGCTCGTCGGTGAGCTCGGGGAACATCGGCAGGCTCATGACCTGGTTCGCGACGGTTTCGGTCGCCTTGCAGCCCTTCGGCCCCAGCTTGACCCGCCCCGCATAGGCCGGCTGCAGGTGCACGGGCATCGGATAGTGGACGTTGGTCCCGACGCCCATCGCTTTCATCCGCTGGCGCAGCTTCTCGCGCAGGGGATGGCGCAGCACGTACTGGTGATAGACGTGCGTGACGCCGGGGCTGAGCTTCGGCTTGGCGACGTTGCGGAGCTCGGTGTCGTAGATCCGGGCGATCGCCTGGCGGCGGGCGTTGTCCGCGGGCAGGTGACGCAGGCGCACGCGCAGCATCGCCGCGTGCAGCTCGTCGAGGCGCGTGTTCATGCCGGTCGTGGCGCTGATGTAGCGCTCGCGCCAGCCGTATTCGCGGATCTCGCGCACGCGCTGCGCCAGGCCTGAATCGTCGGTCGCGACGATGCCGCCGTCGCCGAACGCGCCGAGGTTCTTGGTCGGGTAGAGTGACCAGCAGGCGATCCGCCCGAAGGATCCAACCTGGCGGTTGCCCAGCATCGCGCCATGGGCCTGGCTGCAATCCTCGATCACCGGCACCTTGGCGGCATCGCACAACTGGACGATACGGTCGATCGCCGCTGGCTGGCCGTAGAGGTGGACCGGGATCACCGCCTTGATCGTCTCGCGCTTCAGGACCTCGGCGAGCTCGTCGGCATCCATGGTGAAGCGTTCGGGATCGACGTCGAGCAGCACGGGCTCGGCACCGACCAGCTCGATCGCCGCCACGGTCGCGACCGCGGTGTGCGAGACCGTCGCCACCTTGTCGCCGGGACCGACGCCGAGCGCGCGGAGCGCGATCTCCAGCGCGTCGGTGCCGTTGGCGACGCCGATGGCGTGGCCGACGCCGACGAACCTCGCGAACTCTTCCTCGAAGCCCTTCACCTCGGATCCGAGGATGTACCAGCCGCTGGCCAGGACCTTGGCGACGGCGGCGTCGATCTCGTCCTTGTGGGCGAGGTATCCGGCCTTGGGATCGGCTTGCGGGATCATCAGAGGTACATGTCCAGGTTCGAGCGATAGTAGGCGAGACATTTGGCAAGGCCTTCCTCGAGGTCGACCCGCGCCTCCCAGCCCGTCGCCTTTCGGAAACGACTGTCGTCGGCATAGTAGTCGCCGATGTCGATGCGCTTCCTTTCGGCCGGGAATTCCTTCACCACCATCTCGCCGCCGCCATTGGCTCTGATCAGCGCCTCTCCCAGCGTCTTCAGGGACACCGGGGGAAAGCCGCCGATGTTGAGCGCCTGACCGTCGACCTCCGGCGTGACCGCGGCGCGCAGCAGCGCATCGACGCAGTCATCGACGAAGGTGAAGTCGCGGAGCTGCTCGCCGCCCCAGACCTCGAACGGCTTTCCCTGAAGGATCAGCTTGAGCCAGACGCCGAGGAAGGTCTGGCGCGCGTCCTTGATCCGCATGCGCGGACCGTAGGTGTTGGTGAGCCTGAGCGCCGTCGCCTTCAGGCCATAAACGTTGTTGTAGAGGATGTGATACCACTCGCCCGCCATCTTGTTCACGCCGTTGACGTCGGCGGGGCGCAGCAGGTGGCGCTCGTCGACCGGCAGATAGTCGGGCTTGCCGTAGAGCTGACGGGTCGAGGCGAAGACCAGCTTCACGCCCGGATTGCGCTTGCGGCAGGTCTCGAGAAGCGTGAGCTGGGCGCGGCAGTTGATCTCGAGATCGGCCAGCGGCTCGTGCATCGAGTCGAGATGGCTGGTCTGGCCGGCGAGATTGAAGATCACGTCCTGGCCGGCGACCAGATAGGCGAGCGCGTGCACGTCGCGGATATCGGAGACGTTGACGGTGATCCGGTCGCGGATGCCGTCGACGTTGAAGGGATTGCCGCCGTACTCGGGGATCAGGCTGTCGACCAGCGTGACCTTGGCGCCGCGTTCGACGAGCCGGTGCGCCAGCGTCGAGCCGATGAAGCCGAGACCGCCGGTGACGAGGACGGACTTCCCCTGGAACCAGGTCGCAAGCGAAGGCATGGACGGAAGCTTACGGAAGGATTGAGGCGCGGATACGGCGCCGGGCGTCCGCCTGGACCTGGGCGCGGGCGCTCGCGAGCTTCACGTCGCGGCGGTCGATGACCAGCGACATCAGCGCCTCGAGGCGCTCGACTCGATAGATCTCGCGCCCCGCCAGCGCCGTGCCGCACTCCGACTCCGGCGTCTTGATTCCCGAAGGCGCGTAGGCGCTCATCGAGATCACGAAATCGGCCTCCTCGTTTTCCGAGGTGACCTCGAAGTTGGGCGGGAAGTAGTAGCTCGCCGGCGCCTTCGGGCCACAGATGCGGACCTTGAAGGTGCGCGCCTCGAACTCGTCGCCGTAGTCGTTGCGGAGCTTGTCCGTCAGGCCGCGCACCGCCTCGGCGTAGGAGTTGCCCCAGTAGTCGAGCTTGAACAGGCCCTCGGCGCCGTCGGTGCCGCCGATGAGCGCGTTGTAGTAGACGTACTCGTTCGGATGGAGCCTGGCGAGCATGGTCGCGTGCCAGGCACCATAGAGCGCGAGGCTCGCGAACACCGCCGCCCGCCACGGCTTCGGCTGCAGCCAGTCGAGCAGCCGCTGGAACGCGAAGGCGGCGACGATGCTCATCGGCGGGATCACGAACAGGAAGTGGCGCATCCCGTCGAACAGGGTGACGCGGACGGCGATCGCGTAGACGACCGGGAAGATGGCGGCGAAGCCCAGCAGAAACACCGGCAGCGCCCGGGTCATGTGCTCGAGGCGCTCGCCCTTGCCGGCCGCGACCGAACGCCCGAAGGCGACGACCGCGAGCACGATCGCGCCGAAGAACAAGGCCGCCACCAGCTCCGGCATCTTCAGGAGCAGATGCGTCGGCAGGTAGATCCAGGGCAGCTGGTCGGCGTCGTAGTAGCCGCCGGCGAACAGCGTCTTCCACGGATAGGTGTGATGCGAGAATTCGGTCAGCGCCAGGTACGGATGGAGCAGCGGGTCCTGCTGCGCCCAAGGCCAGCCCAGCAGCATCACCGGGTAGAGGATCAGCAGCGCGGGCACGGCGACGCGGCCGATGCTGGACGCCGCACCGACGAAGAAGGTCTTGAACGAGCGTTCGGCGATCGACTGGAACAGGACCGCGAGGCCGACGCCGAGGGCCAGATAGCCGAAGACGATGAAGCCGCCGACGCGCACGCCGGTCGCCAGACCCGCCGTGAACCCGAAGAGCAGCACGTCGCGGAGCAGCGGCCTCGGCATGCCCTGGACGATGCGCACGGCATAGTAGGTCGCCCAGACGATGCCGGCAGCGAAGGGCACGTCCTTCGGGTTGTTGAACGAGTGGCCGTAGTAGGTCGGCGCGGCGGCGATGAAGAGCAGCGCCCAGAACGCGACCTTGGGACCGCCGACGGCGCGCGCCAGCTTCCAGGTGCCGAGCAGGCCGAGAAGGCCGACCGTGATGTTCAGAAGATGCCGCGTCTCGTAAAGGCCGAGCGGCGAGACCTTTGCGAGCACGTCGGCGAAAGCGTCGAACGCAGCGCCGTAAAGGTAGAGGTTCCACCAGGAGAGCGCGCGAAGGTCGGTGAAGCCGGACGCGTAGTAGTCGACGACCAGGCTGCCGTAATAGGCGTGGACGTCCTCGTCCCAGGTGACGCCGTAGTCGGTGACGGTGCAGACCCACAGCACCGCGACGGCTGCCAGCAGCAGCATCGATGCCCGGTCGGGGCCCAGCACACGCAAGGAGCGAATGAGCCCCCGCCCCCACGCCACCACACGTATGCCGTCAGTCACCGTGTGCCTACCGCCTGAATCGCCTAGGAAATCCCCAGGTCTCGGGTTGTACCTGCGAATAGTAAAATGTCAATTAATCCCAGCTAAATCACGGCCGGAATGAGGCGTCACGGTGACGGATGGGTAACCAGATGTAGCTGGTTGACCGCCGGCCGCTCGATGACCCGGGAGGCGCCGTCCGGCCAGACCATGGTGATCCGGTCGACCTGGCGGAACGGGCCGAGCCCGAAATGGGCCACCGGCTCCATCTGGCAGAGGTATCCGGACCCGGCGTCGATCACCCGGACCTGTCGCACGCCGCCGATGTCGAGGGCGACCGTCGCCCCCCGGGCCGGCGCCCCGAAGCGGGTCAGCGGCATCACCCTCAGGAAGTTCGGATGTGCCGCCGCCGGACGGTAGAGGCCGAGGCGCTGGGCGCCGGACTCGCCCCGGGCGATCAGGAGTTCCAGCCGGCCGTCGCCGTCGAAGTCGCCGACCGCCGCACCGGTCCCGAGCCCGCGCGGGTCCTCGGCCGCTCCCAGGGGCATCTGCACCCACCCGCCGTCGAGCGGTTTAAACAGCCGGTTGGGCTGGCCGATGTTGTGGAAGAAGACCTCGATCACCCCGTCATTGTCGAAATCGGCGGCGATCACGGTGCGCACACGCGACGGTGCCGCCATCTCCGGCGAGGCGGCCTGGCGGAAATGAACGGGACCGTCACGGAGAAAGAACCGATGCGGCCCTTCCCAGTTGCCGTAGACGAGATCGACCTGCCCGTCGCCGTCCAGGTCCGCGAGCGCGAGGCCGCGGCCATGCTCGCCCGGATCGCTGATGCCGGCCTCGCGCGCCACATCCCTGAACGTGCCGTCGCCCTGGTTCGCGAAGAGGAAGTTCGCGCCGTGCTCGTTGACCGCCACGATGTCCATGCGCGGCGTCACCAGGGGACCGCAGGCGAGTCCGCGTCCTCCCGTGGTCACGGCAATGCCGGCGGCCGGCGCGACGTCGATAAGCTTCCCCTGGGTCAGCTCGTAGAGCCGGAACGGTCCGCCGTAGTTGGCGACGACGAACCCGTACCTCCCCGTGCCGTTGCGATCGACGACCGCGACCGAGCGTCCGGCGACCTGGTTGGCGACCGCCTGGTGGTCGGGCACCTGGAAGAGATCGAGCCAGTGCTTGTCGAACGAGGCGAAGAGGCGGTCGCCGAGTTCCTTGGGGCCCGCGAAGGTGTCGGCGTTGAGGATGTAGATCTCCTCGCGCCCGTCCCCGTCGATGTCGCCGGCCGCGACCCCGATCGCCTGGCGGTCGGGATCGGCGAGCGCACGGTCGGTCACGTCCTCGAAGCCCTTGCTGGTCCATTTCAGGACCTGGTTCGGCCCCGAGTATCCGGCGACCACCGCTTCGAGAAGCCCGTCCCCGTCGACGTCGGTGACGGCGATGCCGTAGCGGAGTGCCGGTGGATTGTCGAAAAGCTCGGCCGAGGCGTCCTTGAACATGAGGACGCGAGACTAGCAGAGATTGCGTCCTCTTACGGGACCGCCTGCCCGGCATAGAGGCCGGTGCATTTCTCGTCGTCGACCGTGATGGCGCCGTTCACGAGGACGTAGGGGATGCCGAGCGGAAACTGCTTCGGCTCGCGATAGGTCGCGGTGTCGTTGACCGTTGCTTCGTCGAAGACGACGAGGTCGGCGAACCAGCCCTTCTCGATCCGGCCACGATGCGTCAGTCCGAAGCGCCGGGCCGGGCGGTCGGTCATGCGGTGGATCATCGCTTCGAGCGACAGGTTGCCGACCTCGCGCCGAAGCCTGCCGAGAAAGCGCGGGAAAGCGCCGAAGCAGCGCGGATGCGGATGGTTGCCGGCCGGCGTGATGTCGCTGCAGACCATGTAGTCGTCGCGCGCGAGCAGCTCCATGAAGTCGCGCCCGAGCTGTGCCCAGACCTCCTGGCTCTCCGGCGGCTCGGCGAGATAGCCCACCTTCAGGTTCTGCTCGAGCAGGAGTTCCAGCAGCACCTCGCCGTTGCTGCGGCCGCGCCTGGCCGCGAGGTCGCGCAGCAGCGTGCCTTCGAGCTCCGGCGCGTTCGGCATGTAGGAGAAAACGATGGTCGCGAGCCTTGCCGCGTCGCTGGAATCGATGCCGGCGGCGATCGCCTTCCGCTGCGCCGGATCGCGCAGCCGCTTCAGGATCTCGACCGGTCCGCCTTCCTGCGCGTCGTCGGGAAGATACGAGATCGCGATCGAGCTTCCGGTCGGATACGGATAGATATCGAAGGTGACGTCGTGCTCGGGCGTCCGAGCGGTGTCGATCGGCGCCATGATCCGCTCGATGTGCCCGACGGTCTCCTCGTTGGTCCGGTAATGCGCGAAGTGCAGCTTGGCGCCCGACCGGCGCGCCGCCTCCATGCCTTCGCTGACGCCGTGCTTGTTGAAGGCACGTCCGGCCACCTGGGGCGAGCGCGGCTCGCACATGTAGACCTTGCCGGCCGCCTTCACTTCCCGGCACAGCTCGGCGATCTCGTCGGTGTCGCCCCAGGGGCCCGGGTAGTACCGCCCGCCGGTGGTAAAGCCGACGGCCCCCTGCTCCAGCCCGTCGCGCACCATCTTCCTGGCTGCGGTCAGATCGTCGCCGCGGAGCGGCTTGTCGTGGAATCCCAACGCCTGCAGGCGCACGGTCGCGTGCGGCACGAAGTAGGCGGTGTTGACCGAAACCCGCTTGTGATAGTGGCTGCGGAAGGCCTGGACGCTGCTCATGTCCAGGTCTTCCGGCGGATCGCCGAGCAGGCCGCCGAGCCAGTGTCGGTAGGTCTTGAAGTTGTAGGCCGAGAGCGGCGCGTACGACATGCCGTCGATGCCGAGGAATTCGGTGGTGATGCCCTGGCGGATGCCGTTGGCGTGCTGCGGGTCGACCAGCAGCGCGCCTTCCGAATGGGTATGGGTGTCGATGAACCCGGGCGAGACCGTCTTGCCCGTCGCATCGATCCGGCGTTTCGCCTCGGCCTTCGAGAGATCGCCGATTGCCTCGATACGCTCACCCTTGATGCCGACATCGCCGCGATATCCGGCCTTGCCGGTTCCGTCGACGATCGTGCCGCCGACGATGACGACGTCGAACATGTGTGCCTCTCGTTTCGCGCCGCCGTTCGGTCATTTGACCGTATAGGTCGTGCATCCTAGCGTCCGCCCTGTTGCTTCGCCAGTTCGCCCGCCGCTGCCGCGTCGAGATTGGCATCGGAGCATCGACGGTCGAACGGTTCTCACCCGAACGGGAGACAGGGACCCATGACCGATTTCCATCGCAAGAGTTGCACGAGCATCGTCGCACTCGCCGCCGCCGGCGCCATCGGCCTCTCCGCCGCCGCCTCGGCGCAGACGCTGAAGGCCGTCATCAACGGCGACCTCAAGTCGCTCGACCCGATCTGGACCACCGACCAGATCACCGGCACCCACGCCTTCATGATCTACGACCAGCTGTTCTCCGAGGACAGCAACCTCAAGGTCCATCCGCAGATGGCCGAGAGCTGGAACGCCAGCGCTGACGGCATGACCTGGCGGATCGTGCTCCGCTCCGGCCTCAAGTGGCATGACGGCACGGCAGTCACGGCGAAGGACGTGGCGCCCTCGATCAAGCGCTGGGGCCAACGCATCGCCGCCGGCCAGAGCCTGATGTCGCGCGTCGCCGAGGTGAACGCGATCGACGACAAGACCGTCGAGATCAAGCTCAAGGAGAAGTTCGGTCCGGTGATCGAGCTGCTCGGCGCCTCGGCGCAGCCGCTCTACATCATGCGCGAGAAGGAGGCGACGTCCGACCCCTTCACCGCGGTCACCGAGACGGTCGGCTCCGGTCCCTTTGTCTTCAACAAAGCCGAGTGGGTCGCCGGCAGCAAGTTCAGCTACTCGAAGAACAAGGACTACGTCCCCCGCTCGGAGAAGCCCGACGGCTATGCCGGCGCCAAGATCCCGAAGCTCGACCGCGTCGAGTTCAGCTACAACCCCGATCCGGCGACCTCGGTCCAGGCGCTGATCACCGGCGAGTTCGACCTCTACGAATACCCGCCGGTCGACCTGCTGCCGCTGCTGCAGAAGAGCCCGGACATCACCGTCGAGATCGCCAACAAGTTCGGCTTCGGCAACATCCTCAGGCCCAATCACCTGGTTGCGCCGACCAACAACCCGAAGATCCGCCAGGCGATGCTCTACGCCACGGACCAGGGCCAGGTGCTCGACGCGATGATCGGCAACAAGGACCTGCAGTCGGTCTGCTGGGCGGTGTTCGGCTGCCAGACCCCGCTCGACACCAAGTCGGGCGTCGGCGCGTTCGCGACGCCGGGACCGGCCAGCATCGAGAAGGCGAAGGCGCTTCTGAAGGAGGCGGGCTACCACAACGAACCGATCGTCGTCATGAACCCGACGACCGACACGCAGATCTCGGCGATGGCGGTGATGTCGGCGAGCCAGCTCAAGGCCGCCGGCTTCAACGTCGACCTGCAGAACATGGACTGGGCGACGCTGGTGCAGCGCCGCGCGGTCAAGGACGCGCCAAAGGACAACAAGTCCGGCTGGCACGTTTTCTACACCTGGGGCAGCAACTCGCTCGCCGCCAACCCGATGACCAACAACACCGTCGCGACCCAGTGCGACGGCAAGAACTGGTTCGGCTGGCCCTGCGACGAGCAGCTCGAGAAGATCCGCGCCGAGTTCACCACCGCGACCACCGACGCACAGCGGAAGGACATCGTCGACCGCTTCCAGGCACGCTTCTACGAGGTCGTGCCCTATGTGCCGATGGGCCGCTTCCAGCAGAAGATCGCCTACCGCAAGAACGTCTCCGGCGTGCTCGGCGGCGGCAAATTGCCGTTCTGGAATATCGAGAAGAAGTCGTAAGCAAGAGTCTACTCGCCGCGTATCCCCTCTCCCGCGTCGTACGCGGGGGAGGGTTAGGGTGGGGGCGAGCGAAGCGAGAGATGTGGAGACCGCTCCAATCAATTCTCGCTTCGCTCGCCCCCACCCCGTCTGCTACGCAGCCGGGAGAGGGGGCAAGAGGCGTCTCAGCCCCTTCTGTCCTTCTTCGCCGACATCGGTAGCGCATCGAACAGCAGCGGCTCGTCCGTGGTCTTCGCGCCCTCGATCTGCAGCATCCTCATTTTCGTATCGACGCCGCCGCGCGCCGAGAAGCCGCCGGTCTTGCCACCCGCGCCCAAAACGCGATGGCAGGGAATGACGATCGGGAACGGGTTCCGGCCGAGCGCCGCGCCGACGTCGCGCGACAAGGCCTTGTCGCCGAGCTTCGCCGCGATCTCGCCGTAGGTGATCGTGCGGCCGGGCGGAACGGACCGCGCGATCGCGTAGACCTGTCGTTCGAACGCCGGAACCTGGCTCATGTCGAGGGGGACATGCACGAGATCCCTCGCCTCGCCTTTCAGCAACGCCCTGATCTCGCCGATCACATGCTCGATCTCGGCCGACGGCGCGGCCTCTTCGGCACCCGGATAGCGCTTGGCGAGTCGCGCCTTGGCCTGGTCGGCGCGCGCCTCCGGCAGCTGCATCCCGACGATGCCGCCCTCACCCCAGACGATGCCGCAGGCACCGATCGCCGTGTCGAAGAGCGCGAAGCTGGTCATAGGCCCATAACTTGGCGCAGGAACCAGACCGTCACCAGCCCGGCGATGATCGTGCCGATCAGGCTGCGGGTGAACCACGCGACCACGCCCGCGACCACGGCGCCGATCCATTCCGACGGCCCGCCATTGGCCACGATCGGTGCCGCCAACGCCATCATGATCGTCCCCGGCAGCTCGCGCAGGAACTGGCCGGCCTTGCCGGTCGAGGGCATCAGGCTTCCAAGCATCATGCCGCCGCCGCGAAGCGCGAAGGCGGCAAGCGCGAGAAGAAGCAGGGCCAACGCGCTGTCGTAGGTCATGAGCCCTTGCCCTGGAGCGCGGACTTGAGCGGACCGCCGGGATCCTCGCGCAGCAGGCCGGCCAGGCTGCCGACGATGGCGCCGACGACGATGTAGACCTTGCCTGGCAACAGATAGGAGGTCGCGATGGCGGCGGCGGCAGCAGCCCCCCAGGGGATCAGCGTCGAGGCGCCACGCCAGCGGCCGGCGAGGATGACGATCGCGATCGCCACGATGATGAAGTCAAAGCCCCAGCGCTTGGGATCGTCAATGGCGCCGCCGAGCGAGTTGCCGACGACGGTCATCGTCGTCCAGGACGGGATCGCCAGTAGCGCCAGGCCTAGGATGAACCCGGCGTCGCGATAGCCCTGCTCGAACCTGCTCATCATCATCGCCCAGTTGTCGTCGACGATGACGCTGGCGACGAGCATCTGCTTCCAGACCGGCAGCCCGTTCAGATGCGGGCGCATCGCAACCGCCATCAGCACGTGCCGCGAGTTGACCATCAGCAGGCCGACGACGACGGCGAGCAGCGGCACCGGCCGTGCCCAGTTCTCGATGACGAGGATCTGGGCCGCGCCGGCGAAGACGGTGACGCTCATGACGCCGGACTCGATCGCGGACAGGCCGACCTGCGCCGCCATCACGCCAAAGATGATGCCGTAGAGGCCCGAGTTGAGCATGAGCGGCGGCGCGAGCTTGAGGCCGTCGAGCACGCCGCGCCAGGTGAGCCGGGCGGGCTCCGAGGAGGGATTCATGTGTGAAACGTGGTGAGTGGAGAGGATGTCCCCAACTTAGCACGCATGGCCGCCGCTCCAATCCGAAGCGTGCGGTGGTATTGGACCCAAAAGCGCGTCGCTATTCGTGTCCCCTCTCCCGCGCTCTTGCGCGGGGGAGAGTTAGGGTGGGGGCGAGCGAAGCGAGGAGCCGTATATCACACGCGAGATACGACCTCGCTGCGCTCGCCCCCACCCCGTCCCTCCCCCGCTTCGCGGGAGAGGGGGTACGAAGTCAGGTCAGCGTGATGAACTGCTCCGACTCGATCAGCCACTGCGCGCCCGACTTCCTCCAGGCCGCCTGGTACTGCCCCCCGCCGGTCATGAGGCCGGAGGGGCCGTTCCAGGAGGCGACCCAGTCGCCGCGCTCCGAGGCGCGGGCGCCGTTCCCGTCGAGGATGACCGTCTCGGTCTTGCGCTCGAAGGTGACGAAGGTCGGGTCTTTAAAGAATTCGGCGAAGCGCCGGATCAGCTCGTCCATGCCCGAGACCACCGAGCCGTCGCCGGCGATCACGGTGACGGTCGGCAGGAAGAAAGGCCTCAGCCGCTCGGCCTCGTGGTCGGCGATCAGCTTGTTGGTCCGCTTGCGCTGCTGGCGGATCGCGTTCTCGTCGCTCATGGCGTTCCGGGTCCCGTCCGTTTCGCTGGAAATCATCGTTTCGGCCGCCAACCCTTACGCCAGCCAAGGGAGGGCGCGCCATGAAGATCGTGACGGAGTTCCCGCGCGAGGTCCGCGAGATCGAGAACACCTGGATCACGCTCTCCGACGGCACCAGGCTCGCCGCCCGCATCTGGCTGCCCGAGGATGCGGAGAAGAACCCGGTCCCTGCCCTCCTCGAATACCTGCCCTACCGCAAGCGGGACTTCACCGCGATCGGCAACGAGCAGATGCATCCCTACTTCGCGGGTCACGGCTACGCTGCCGTCCGGGTCGACCGGCGCGGATCCGGCGAGTCCGACGGAATGATGTTCGACGAGTACATCGAGCAGGAGCTCGCCGACGGCGTCGAGGTCATCGCTTGGCTGGCCAAGCAGCCCTGGTGCACCGGCAAGGTCGGGATGTTCGGCATCTCCTGGGGCGGATTCAACGGGCTCCAGATCGCCGCGCGCCGCCCGCCGGCGCTGAAGGCGATCATCACCGCCTGCTCGACCGACGATCGCTATGCCGACGATATGCACTACATGGGCGGCTGCCTGCTGAACGACAATCTGATGTGGGGCTCGACCGCGTTCAGCTTCATGGCGCGGCCGCCGGATCCGGCACTGGTCGGCGAGCGCTGGCGCGAGATGTGGATGCAGCGGCTCGAGAACTCGGAGTCGCTGGTCGCGACCTGGATGTCGCATCCGCGCCGCGACGCGTACTGGAAGCACGGATCGGTCTGCGAGAACTTCGCCGACATCGAATGCGCGGTCTACGCGGTCGGCGGCTGGGCCGACGGCTACTCGAACGCGATCCCGCGGCTCCTTGCCGGACTAAAGGCTCCCCGCAAGGGACTGATCGGTGCCTGGGGCCATCGCTGGGGACATGCCGGCGTGCCCGGCCCGGCTATGGGATTCCTGCAGGAGGCCGTGCGCTTCTGGGATCACTGGCTGAAGGACAGGGACACCGGCTTCATGGACGAGCCGATGTACCGCGTCTGGATGCACGACTGGACGCCGCCCAAGACCTTCTATGCCGAACGCCCCGGCCGCTGGGTCGCCGAGGCGTCGTGGCCGAGCGCGAAGATCGGATCTCGCCGCTGGCACCTGAACGCGGGAACTCTCGGCGACAAGGCGGAACCCGAACGGGCACTGATGCACGCATCGCCGGTCACCGTCGGTGAAGGCTCCGGCGAGTGGTGCCCCTACGGCTACCAGGCGGAGATGCCCGCCGACCAGCGCGAGGACGACGGCAACTCGCTCTGCTTCGACTCCGCACCTCTCGACGAGCGCATCGAGTTCCTCGGTGCGCCGGTGGTGACGCTCGATCTCGCCGTCGACAAGCCGGTGGCTCAGATCGCCGTCCGCCTCAACGACGTGGCCCCGGATGGAGCGTCCACCCGCATCACCTACGGCGTGCTCAACCTCACGCATCGCGACAGCCACGAGCATCCGGAGCCTCTGGTGCCGGGTAAGCGCTATCGCGTGTCGGTCAGGCTCAACGACAATGCCTGGTCGATCCCGGCTGGCCATCGGCTGCGCGTCGCGGTCTCGACCGGCTATTGGCCGATCATGTGGCCCTCGCCCGAGCCGGTGACGTTGACGGTCTTCGCCGGTGCCGGCACGCTCGACCTCCCCGTCCGCCCGCCGCGCGACGAGGATGCCAAGCTGCACGCCTTCGGTCCGCCGGAATGCGCGCAGGCGTCATCGCGTACCGAGAAGCGGGCCTACGCGCGCAGCCGCAAGCATTCGCGCGACATGATCTCGGAGGAGCACGTGGTCGAGGCGGTCAAGGACCGCGGGCTGATCCGGCTGAACGCGATCGATTGGGAGTACGGCGGACGCGGCGACGAGCGCTACTCGATCCGCCAGGGAGACCCGCTCTCGGCGAAGGCGCACTCGGTCTATCGGATCACGCACGGGCGTGGGCCATGGCAGGTGGCGATCGAGACCGACACCACCGTGACCTCGACGAAGGACAGCTTCCTGGTGACCGCGAAGCTGGAGGCTTTCGAGTCCGGCGTCCGCGTCTTCTCGCGGACCTGGGACACGAAGATCAGGCGCGACCTTCTCTGAGGGCCGCTCACACCATCGTCGCGGTGAATTCGGGTCCGGCGGCGAGCGCGTCGGCGAGGCGCTTGAGGCCTTCTTCGTAACGCGCGCGGCTCACAGGCCCGCAGAGAGCCAGGCGGATCGCGTCCGGCTCCTTGATGCCGACGCAGAACGCCTCGGTCTGGGAGAGCGAAAGGCCGCGGCGGCGGCCGGCCTCGACCAGGTCGGCCGGATGCCAGGGCGCCGGCAGCTGGATCCAGGTGTGCATCGCGTGCGGCTCGATGCGGAACCTGATGCCGTTGCCGAGGATCTGGCGCATCAGATGCGCGCGCTCGGAGACCTCGCGGCGTTGCCAGTCGACCAGCGCCTGGATCGTGCCCGACGCGATCCACTGCGCGCCGATCTCAACCATCAGCGGCGGGGTGAAGATCGTCGTGGCGCCGACGCCTTGCGCGACGCGGCCGACCTGTCCCTGCGGTGCCAGCACGAAGCCGACGCGAAGGCCGGGAGCGGAAACTTTCGACAGGCTGGTCAGATAGAAGGTGCGCTCCGGCGCGAACGTCGCGACCGGCGGCGGCGGCTCGTCGATCAGGGGGCCGTAGACCTCGTCCTCGATGATCGCGATCTCGTGTGTGCGGGCGATCTCGGCGATCCGTCGTCGTCGTGCCGCCGGCAGGATCGACACCGTCGGGTTCTGGGCCGTCGGCGTGCAGATCAACGCCTTCGGGCGGTGCTCGCGGCAGGCCCGCTCGAGATCCTCCGGCACGAGGCCATCGTCGTCGAGCCTCACCGGCTGCAGCTTGATGTCGAGATACTTGCAGACGCTGCGGATGCCCGGCCAGGACAGTTCCTCGGTCAGGATCGTGTCGCCCGGCTTGGCGATCGCGTGCAGGACGACGAACAGCGAGTGCTTGCCGCCGGAGGTGACGACGACGCGCTCGCCCTGGGCGTCGAGCCCGCTCTTCGCCATCCACGCGGCGCCCGCGGCGCGATGCGACGGCAGCCCGGCATTGGGCTGATAGCGCAGCATGTCGGCGAGTTCCGGAGATCGGGCGAGCCGGGCCAGGCTCTCGGCCAGGTATCCGGCATGTGGCGCGTCCACCGTGGGCCGGTTCATGTCGAAATCGATCAGCCCATGCTCTTCGCGTTCCTGGCCGGGCGTGCGCTTGGGCTGGACCGCCCCGCGGACGAAGGTGCCGCGACCGACCTCGCCGGAGAGATAACCCCGGCGGCTCGCCTCCCGATAGGCGCGGCTGACCGTCGGAACGGTGACACCCAGGCGCTGCGCCAGATCCCGATGGGTCGGCAGCCGGTCGCCCGGGCGGAGTTCGCCGCGAGCGATGGCTTCGCCGAGAGCCACGGCAATCGCGAGATACCGCGGGCCGGGACGGACATCCAGATCAGGTGTCCAATTTGTCATAGTACAAACTTACAACACCCCGATACGCTTTGTCGAGATAGGCCTTTTGTAAGCTGATTTCAGCCTATGTCATCTTGCAATACAGCATTGATTGGGATATTACAATTCCCACTCAGACGCTCGAAAGCCGTAGGCAAAGGAGAATTGTATGCTCACAAATACGAAGGGTGGCCTCAAGCACGCCACTCGCACCCTCCCCTCTCTCCCCAGCCCGATGCAGGTTGTCGTCCGCGTGGCCGGCCTCGTCGCGATCTGGGAGCGTCGCGCCCGCGAGCGCCGCGCCCTCGGCGAGATGTCCGAGCACATGCTGAAAGACCTCGGCATCAGCCGCGTCGATGCGCGCCGCGAGTCCGACAAACCTTTCTGGCGCGTCTGATCCCATTGCGACCCCGAGGGCGCGTGAGAACGCGCCCTCTAGTCGCCGCCTCCTCCCCGGCGGCGACCCTCCCCGAGAACCCCGCGAGTCCCAGCTCGCGGGGTTCGTTGCTTCGGGGGCTCAGTCGACCGGCGTCTCGGGGATCGGGGTCAGCGGCTTCCCGGTCTTGAGATAGGCGAAGATGTTGTCGCGGACCATGTCGCAGGCGTCTTCCCAGGTCTCGTAGGTGCCGCCGCCGCGATGCGGCATCAGCACCACATTGTCCATCTTGTGGAGCTCTTCCGGCATCTTCGGCTCGAACTCGAAGACGTCGAGCGCGGCGCCGCCGAGCGTGCCGTCCTTGAGCGCCTTCACCATCGCCGGCTCGTCTATGATCGAGCCGCGGGCGATGTTGACAATGAGTCCTTTCGGGCCGAGCGCCTTCATCACCTCGGCGGTGACAATGTGATGGGTGCCCTCGCCGCCCGGTGTCGCGACCATCAGGATGTCGACGTCGCGGGCCATGTCGAGAAGGTTCGGATAGTACCAGTACGGCACGTCCGTCCGCGGCTTGCGGTTGTGATAGGCGATCGGCATGTCGAAGGCCGCGGCGCGCTTGGCGATCGCGAGGCCGATGCGGCCGAGGCCGAGGATTCCCATGCGCCTGCCCCAGACGCGCGGAACCAGCGAGTAGCCGCCCTTGAGCCAGGCGCCGGAACGCACGAACCGGTCGCCCTGGACGATGTTCCGTCCATGGGCCAGCAGCAGCGCCATCGCCATGTCGGCAACGCAGCCGTCAGTCACGTGCGGCGTGTTGGAGACGACGATGCCGCGCTTCTTCGCGGTCTCGACGTCGATCTTGTCGTACCCTGCGCCCATGCTGCAGATGTATTTCAGGTTAGGCAGCTTCTCGATCAGCGCGCCATCGACCGGCGCGCCGGCCATCAGGATCTTCGCCTTCGGCGCGTGCTCCTTGATGAAGGCGTCCTTGTCCTGGGCCTTGGCGATGTGGAGCAGCCTGATCGACTTCTCCATGCGCTCGACCCACCAGTCCGGCATGCTGCCGACAAAAAGGATTTCGGGCTTCTCGGCCATCGTTCCGCTTTCCTATGGGAAAATTCGGCGCGCATGCTGCCCGAGGTCCCCGCGGCTGTCACCAGAGGAATGAGGCTCGGCGAACCGTCGTCGCAGGCTGGGCTTCTATTGACGCCCCGGCTGTTCCGTGGCGCATTGGGCTCTCGCGTCACATGCCATTTCTCGACCGCCTCCGTCCGCTCGCGCGCGCGCTCAGCCATCCCAGCTATCGCAACTACGCGATCGGCAACGGCGTCTCGGTCGTCGGTACCTGGATCCAGCGCATCGCCGCCGGCTGGTACGCCTGGGAGCTGACAGAGTCCGGCGCCTGGATCGGCGCGCTCGCCTTCATGGAGCTGTTCCCTTCGACCGTGTTCGGACCGATCGGCGGTGCGCTGGTCGACCGCCGCGACCGGCTGGCCATGGTCAAGGTCACGCAGGGCCTGTCGATGCTCACATCGGGGCTGATGACGGTCGCGGCGTTCACCGGCACGCTGTCGATCTGGCTGCTTGCGGTCCTGATCTTCGCCCACGGCGTGATCCAGGCCTTCGCGCAGCCGTCGCGGCTGTCGCTGATCTCGCACCTGGTGCCGAAGCAGGACCTGCCGGTCGCGGTCGCGCTCAACTCGATCACGTTCAATACCGCGCGCTTCATCGGGCCGACCATCGCGGGCCTCGTCATCGTCGCCGGCGGCTCGTCCTGGGCATTCCTCGCCAATGCCGCCACATATGCGGTCCTCCAGGTGATGCTGGCGATGATCCACCCGATCACCTCGACCGCGCCCGCCGCCCGCGACACGCCGCGCGGCAGCCTGTTCGCCGAAGTCGTCGAAGGGGCGCGCTACGCCTTCAGCCATCCGGGGATCGGCCCGATGCTGGGACTGATGATCGTCGCCAGCGTGCTCACCCGCCCGGTGGTCGAGCTGCTGCCGGGATTTGCCGGCGAGGTCTTCCAGAGCGGCGCCACCGGCCTTGCGCGCCTCTCGGCGGCGATGGGCATCGGCGCCGTCCTCGGCGGCATCTTTCTCGCCCAGCGCGAACGGCTCGCGGGCCTCACCCAGCTCAACTACTGGTCGGGCCTCGCGGTCGCCGTCCTCGTGCTGCTGTTCGCCGCCACCGACAATCTCTACGTCGGCGTCGCGATCATCGGCATCGGCGGCGGCGCCATGGTCTTCAACGGCACGGCGGGCCAGACCCTGGTCCAGGCATCGGTCAACTCGGCGATGCGCGGTCGCGTGCTCGGCATCTACGGCATCATCTTTCGCGGCGGGCCGGCGCTCGGCGCCCTGATCATGGGCGTCCTCTCCGAATGGTGGGGGCTGCGCTGGCCGGTCGCGTGCGGCGCCTTCCTCGCCATCCTCTACTACGCCTGGTTCTGGCGGCGCCTGCCCGAGATGACGCGCTCGCTCGAAGGAGGCTGAGAGCCCGCCCAGCAAATAATCAAAGTATTGGAGGGACTAGGCGCCTTCTTTAGCCGTTCGTCTGCTTGTCACGTCCCGGAGAAAATGCACAATCTTCGGCACCGCCGCTCTAAGAACGGCAGCCCAAGCACCAATGACAACCAGGAGGAGAGTCGCCCCATGAAGAAGCTGAATCCCGAAGTCGCGGCGAACACGCGCCGCTCGTTCCTCGGCAGGCTCGCGGCCGCCGGCGCCGCCGCCGGTGCCGCCCTTGCCGCTCCGAAGGTTCACGCGCAGACCGGCCCGGTTTCCTTCCGCTTCCAGAGCACGTGGCCCGCGAAGGACATCTTCCACGAGTACGCCAACGACTTCGCGAAGAAGATCAACGATATGACCGGCGGCGACCTCAAGATCGAGGTGCTTCCGGCCGGCGCCGTGGTTCCCGCCTTCGGCCTTCTGGACGCGGTCTCGAGCGGCACGCTCGACGGCGGCCACGGCGTGATGGTCTATCACTACGGCAAGCAGAACGCGCTGGCGCTGTGGGGCTCGGGGCCCGCCTTCGGCATGGACGCGCAGCAGCTGATGTCCTGGCACAAGTACGGCGGCGGCAAGGAGCTGATGGAGAAGCTCTACGCCTCGGTCAACGCCAACGTGAAGTCGTATCCCTACGGACCGATGTGGACGCAGCCGCTCGGCTGGTTCAAGAAGCCGATCCAGAAGGCCGACGACATGAAGGGCCTCAAGTACCGCACCGTCGGCCTCTCGATCGACGTGTTCACGGCGATGGGCGCCGCGGTCAACGCGCTTCCGGGCGGCGAGATCGTGCCGGCGATGGACCGCGGCCTGCTGGACGCGGCCGAGTTCAACAACATGTCCTCCGATCGCGTCCTCGGCTTCCCCGACGTCTCCAAGGTCTGCATGCTGCAGAGCTATCACCAGAACGCCGAGCAGTTCGAGATCCTGTTCAACAAGGCCAAGTACGACGCGCTGCCCGGCAAGCTGAAGGCGATCATCGACAACGGCGTCGAAGCCGCCTCCCAGGACCTCGTCTGGAAGTCGATCGACCGCTACTCGCAGGACTACGTCGAGCTGCAGACCAAGGACAAGGTCCGCTTCTACAAGACGCCGAACTCGGTCCTGCAGGCGCAGCTCACCGCCTACGACGCCGCGGCGGCGAAGAAGTCCGAAGGCAACGCTCTCTTCAAGGAGATCGAGGCCTCGCAGAAGAAGTTCGCCGAGCGCGTGGTGAAGTGGGACTTCGACAACAACGTCCGCCGCGAGATGGCCTACAACCATTACTTCGCGAAGCCGGCCCCGAAGAAGGGCTGACGATCGTCCAGCGAGCAGCGAGACACCATGCCTGAAGCGTGGTGTCTCGCTTTCTTTTTGTCCGCCGTACCGCGAGCCAGGACAGCATGACCGTCCAACGTTTCCTTCACGGCGTCGACCGCATCAGCGAGATCTCGGGCAAGGCCTTCGCCTGGCTGATCGTGGTGCTGACCGTCGTGGTCTGCGTCGAGGTGTTCAAGCGCTACATCCTGAACGCGCCGACCGCATGGATCTTCGACCTCGACGCCATGCTGTACGGCACGCTGTTCATGATGTGCGGCGCCTACACGCTGTCGAAGGACGGCCACGTCCGCGGCGACTTCCTCTACTCGTCGATGCGCCCGCGCACCCAGGCGGCGCTCGACCTCGCCCTCTACTTCCTGTTCTTCATTCCCGGCATCCTGGCGCTTGTCTACTCCGGCTGGGGCTTCGCCAAGCTCTCCTGGATCATCGACGAGCATTCCAACGTCACCGCCAACGGGCCGCCGGTCTATCAGTTCAAGGCGGTGATCCCGATCGCCGGCCTCCTGGTGATGATCCAGGGCGCGGCCGAGATCGTCCGCTGCGTGGTCTGCCTCAGGGACGGCCAGTGGCCCGAGCGCCTGCGCGACGTCGAGGAGATCGACGTCGTCGGCGACCAGCTGGCGCAGAGCGAGTTCATCGACGAGGAGTCGCGGCGCCAGGCGATGGAGCACGCGCACGAGATCCACGAAGAGGCCAAGCAGCGCGGCATGGGCGAGACCCATGCCACCCAGGACATCGCCCGCCGCGGAGACAAGCAGTGAGCGATCCCATCCTCGGCCTCTCGATGCTGGGCCTCATCGTCGCGGCGATCATGATGGGCTTCCCGACGGCCTTCACCATGATGGGCCTCGGCATGCTGTTCGGGTTCCTCGCCTTCTGGGATCCTGACAAGCACTGGTGGGCCAACCAGATCTTCGACCTGATGGTCCAGCGCACCTACGGCGCGATGAACAACGACACGCTGCTGTCGATCCCGCTGTTCGTGTTCATGGGCTACTTGATCGAGCGCGCGGCGCTGGTCGACAAGATGTTCTTCTCGGTGCAGCTGGCCTTCCGCCGCCTGCCCGCCTCGCTCGCCGTGACGACGCTGCTGGTCTGCGCCTTCTGGGGCATCGCTTCGGGCATCGTCGGCGCCGTCGTGGTGCTGATGGGCGTGATCGCCATGCGCCCGATGCTGAGCGCCGGATACGACGTGCGCCTCGCTTCAGGCGCGATCACCGCCGGCGGCACGCTCGGCATCCTGATCCCGCCCTCGGTCATGCTGATCGTCTACGCCGCCGTAGCCGGCCAGTCGATCGTCAAGCTCTATGCCGCGGCAATGCTGCCGGGCTTCTTCCTGACCTTCCTCTACCTCGTCTATATCGTCGGCTGGGCGCTGATCGACCCGAAGGTCGCGCCCAAGCTGCCCGAGGACAAGTATCGCGTTCCGATCCCCGACTGGGTCACCCGCCTGCAGCGCGGGCCTGCGAAGCGCGTGTTCGGCCCGCTCGTGCTGGCCTCGCTGCGTCCAGGGACAGCCGCAGGAATGACGGCCGACGGACGGCCTGTCACCTATGCGGTCGTGGTCGGGAACCTGCTCTCGGCGCTGATCCCGCTCGCGCTCACTCTCTCCCTGTTCGCCGCGGCGTGGTGGTACGTCATCATCCACAACGCGCCGGCGACCGAGACCATGGAGCAGATCGGCTCCGCGGTGCAGGTCGAGGCGGAGGCGACGACCGGGCTTGCCGCACCGCAGGCCGAGGACGCCGACGAAGCAGCCGAGGAGCTCGGTGCCGCGGAAGAGAAGGCGGCCGAGACACCCGGCGCACAGACAGCACAGGAGCTGACCAGCGAGGCCGCTCTCCAAGCTGCCCGCAAGTCCGACGCCGAGCTCGGCAAGGTGCCGGACGGATTCTACGAATGGTACGGCGGCTTCGCCGCGCTTTCGGCGATCCTGCTCGTCATCTACTACCGGCGCATGGACGGCGAGCAGCTGGAGATCCTGAAGATGCTCGCAGCTTCCGTCGTTCCCCTGGGCGTCCTGACCTTCGTCGTCCTCGCGGTGATCCTGTTCGGCATCACCACGGCGACCGAGTCCGCCGGCGTCGGCGCACTCGGTGCGATGTATCTCGCGAACTTCCAGAAGTACCGGCGCTCGACCCTTTGGTCGAGCCTGGTCGGCCTCGTCATCGGCATGGTGCTCGGCGCCTATCGCGGCGACGTCGTGACGCTGATCGTCTCGGGATCTCTGGGCGCGGTCATGCTCGGCACGCTGGTCCCTTGGGCCTGGGACCTCTCGACCTCCAGGCAGCTCTGGCGGACGCTGAAGGAATCCACGTTCCTCACCGCCAAGACCACGGCGATGGTCTGCTGGTTGTTCGTCGGATCGGCGCTGTTCTCGGCGGTGTTCGCGCTGCATGGCGGCCAGGGCATCATCGAGCGCTGGGTGCTGGGCCTGGATCTCACGCCGCTCCAGTTCATGATCCTCGCCCAGGCGATCATCTTCCTGCTCGGATGGCCGCTGGAGTGGACCGAGATCATCGTGATCTTCGTGCCGATCTTCATTCCGCTGCTCAGCCACTTCGGCGTCGATCCGGTGCTGTTCGGCACCATGGTCGCGGTCAACCTGCAGGCGGCCTTCCTGTCGCCGCCGGTAGCGATGTCGGCCTTCTACCTGAAAGGCGTCGCGCCCAAGCACGTGACGCTGAACCAGATCTTCGCCGGCATGATGCCGTACATGATGATCGTCATCGTCTGCCTGGCGATCATGTACGTCTGGCCCGGCATGACGCTCTGGCTGCCGAACTTCCTCTACGGGAGCTGAAGATCCCGGCCCTCTCTCCTTCGGGAGAGAGGGCTAGCGGCTGAGCGCCCGGATGCCGCGGTCGAGGCCGTCGAGGGTCAGCGGGTACATGCGGTGGCCCATCAGGCGCTCGATCATCTGGATCGACTGGGTCCAGTTCCAGCGCCCCTCCTCGACCGGGTTGATCCAGATCGACTTGCGGAAGTGCTCGAGGATTCGGGTCAGCCACACCTGGCCCGACTCCTCGTTGAAGTGCTCGACCGAGCCGCCGGGCTGGACGATCTCGTAGGGGCTCATCGAGGCGTCGCCGACGAACACCGCCCTGTAGTCGGGCCCGTATGTGCGAAGGATCTCGGCGGTCGGCCGCTTCTCCGACCAGCGGCGGCTGTTGTCCTTCCACATCGCCTCGTAGGGGCAGTTGTGGAAGTAGAAGTATTCGAGGTGCTTGAACTCGGACTTCACCGCCGAGAACAACTCGGCGCAGACCTTGACGTGCTCGTCCATAGAGCCGCCGATGTCGAGGAACAGCAGGACCTTCACCGCGTTGTGACGCTCGGGCACGAGCTTGAGGTCGAGCCAGCCGGCGTTGTTCGCGGTCGAGCGGATGGTGTCGGGCAGGTCGAGCTCGGACGCTGCGCCGGTGCGCGCGAAGCGGCGCAGCTTGCGCAGCGCCATTTTGATGTTGCGCGTGCCGAGCTCGACGTTGTCGTCGAGGTTCCTGTACTCGCGCTTGTCCCAGACCTTGACCGCGCGGTTGTTGCGGTTCTTGTCCTGACCTATGCGCACGCCTTCCGGATTGTACCCGTAGGCGCCGAACGGCGATGTTCCCGCGGTGCCGATCCACTTGGAGCCGCCCTGGTGGCGCCCCTTCTGCTCTTCCATGCGCTGGCGCAGCGTCTCCATCAGCTTGTCCCAGCCGCCGAGCGCCTTGATCTGGCGCTTCTCCTCCTCCGAGAGGAACTTCTCGCCGAGCTTGCGGAGCCACTCTTCCGGAATGTTCGCGATCAGGGCCTCGGGATCGAGCGTCTCGATCCCCTTGAACACCTCGCCGAAGACCCGGTCGAACTTGTCGAGGTGGATCTCGTCCTTCACCAGCGTCGCACGCGACAGGTAGTAGAAGGACTCGACCGACCAGTCGCAGACCCCGGCCTGGAGCCCCTCGATCAGGGTCAGGTGCTCCTTGAGCGTGACCGGGACCTTGGCGTCCCTCAGCTTCAGGAAGAAGTCGGTGAACACGGGCGGCTCAGTCCCCGCGGCTCTCGCGGCGCGCGATGAACGCCAGTCGCTCGAACAGGTGCACGTCCTGCTCGTTCTTGAGCAGCGCGCCATGCAGCGGCGGGATCAGCGACTTGGCGTCCTTGGCCTTGAGCGCTTCGGGCGAGAGGTCCTCGACCATCAGGAGCTTGAGCCAATCGAGAAGCTCCGAGGTCGAGGGCTTCTTCTTGAGGCCGGGCACCTCGCGGAGCTCGTAGAAGACGGTCAGCGCCTCGCGCACCAGCGCCTTCTTCACCTCGGGGAAGTGCACGTCGACGATGCGTTCCATCGTCTCGCGGTCGGGGAACTTGATGTAGTGGAAGAAGCAGCGGCGGAGGAACGCGTCCGGCAGCTCCTTCTCGTTGTTGGAGGTGATGAAGACGATCGGCCGGTTCATCGCCTTGACCGTCTCGCGCGTCTCGTAGACGTGGAACTCCATGCGGTCGAGCTCGAGCAGCAGGTCGTTGGGAAACTCGATGTCGGCCTTGTCGATCTCGTCGATGAGCAGAACGCAGGTCTCGTCGGCGGTGAACGCCTCCCAGAGCTTGCCCCGGGTCACGTAGTTCCTGATGTCGCGCACGCGCTCGTCGCCGAGCTGGCCATCCCGGAGCCGCGCCACCGCGTCGTATTCATAGAGACCGTGCTGCGCCTTGGTCGTCGACTTGACGTGCCATTCGATCAGCGGCTTGCCGAGCGCGGCCGCCACCTCCCGCGCCAGCACCGTCTTGCCGGTTCCGGGCTCTCCCTTGACCAGCAGGGGCCGCTTGAGAGCGATCGCGGCATTCACCGCGGTCATCAGGTCGGGGGTGGCGACATAGCTTTTGGTACCGGTAAAACGCATTTATCTCGCTTTCAATATATCTCGAAGCCACACCAGCATATCAGGGGTCTAGCCCGCAACGGCGGGCATATTCCACAGGTTGCGGCTGGCGCCGGCTCTCCCGTATGTTGGCCGCCCACTCCTGGCGTGGCATGGAACTCGACAACCGAACACTTCTGGTGGTCGTCACGTTTTCGACCGCGGTCCAGACCGCGGCCATGCTCTACGTCTGGAGGATGCAGCTCCGGGAGCGCTCGGTCGGGCTGCTGACCCTGGGCTTCGGCCTGATCGCCATCGGCACGGCGTTGATCGCCATGCGGCCGATGATGCCGCCGATCTTGACGATCGTCACCGGCAACGCGCTCGTCATCGCCGGCCAGGCGGTCTGCTCGCTGGCGATCTGCGACTTCGCCGGGCGGCCGCTGTCGATGACCTTCCCGCTCTGGCTCGGTGCCTTCACCGCCGCCTTCCTCACGATCTTCACCTTCGCCTCCCCGAACATCGGCGTCCGGGTCGTCGTGCTCTCGATCCTGATCCCGCTGTCGCTGCTGCCGGCCATCCTGGCGCTCTATTCGGCCCCGCCCGGGCCGACCCGGCGAACCTACTGGCCGGTCGGCTTCGTGCTCACCTTCCACTGCGTCTTCGCGATCGCCCGCAGCATCGCGACCGCGATCGGCGGCACCCCGGCCGACTTTTTTTCGAGCAACGCGATCACCGCCGCGTGGTTCCTCGAGAGCTTCGCCGCGATCAACCTGGTCAGCCTCGGCCTGATCCTGATGATCAGCCAGCGCCTGCAGCTCGAGCTCGACCGCCAGGCGAGCTACGACGGGCTGACCGGAGCGCTCAACCGACGCGCCTTCGAGCGCATCGCCGAGGGCGAGTGGTCACGCGCCGTCCGTCACGACCTGCCGCTGTCGGTTTTGGTGCTCGATCTCGACCGCTTCAAGGTTCTCAACGACACGCATGGTCACGATGCCGGCGACATCTGGCTCAAGTCGTTCGCCGAACTCTGCCGGGGGCTGCTCCGCCGGGAGGATCTGCTCTGCCGATATGGGGGCGAGGAGTTCATCGCCCTCCTGCCGCAGACGGCGGTGCATGCGGCGATGCAGGTCGCCGACCGCATCCGGCGCAGCATCGAGGGCATGCGCATCTCGCACAACGGAACGGACATCGCCGTCACGGTCAGCATCGGCGTCGCGACCTGGAACGAGACCGTGACGGACCTGAAGACGATGATCGCCGCCGCCGACCGAGCGCTCTACCGGGCCAAGGCCGCCGGCCGGAACCGGGTCGAGTCCTCGGAGAACCTGTAGCCGTTGCCGATGGGCCTCCACGCCGGCACGCTGGCCATCGCCGCGCTCTTCGCCTCCGCCATGCAGGCCGTGGCGATGCTCTATGTCTGGTTCGGCCAGTTCCGCACGCGCGCCGTCTTCGAGATCTTCCTGGGCTCGGCGGCAACGGCCGTCGGCGTCGCGCTCGCCTTCGCCAGGCCCCATCTCGACCCGTTGATCACGCACCCGATCGCCAACATGCTGATCACGGGCGGCCAGGCCTACATCGCCTTCGGGATCGGCCGCTTCATCGCCAGGCGCGTGCCGGCGTCGTTCGTCATGGGCGTTCCGCTCCTCGTCGGGGCGGTGATCGCCTACTACCTCTATGTCGACGAACGGCTCGATATCCGCATCGCCGCCTATTCGCTCGGCATCGCCGCCTCGTCGGGCCTCATCGCCGCGCTGCTGCTCGGCACGACCAAGGGCCTTCCGCGCATCACCCACTGGCCGGTCGGCGTCCTCTACCTGCTCCAGGCGATCCTCGCCGTCCTCCGCGCGGTCTGGGTCCTGCACGAGCAGCCGAGCACCGATCTCTTCGAGACCAACCGCCTGCAGGTCATGTGGTTCAGCCAGGCGATCCTCTTCGTCAACCTGACCTTCCTCGGGCTGGCGATGATGATCACGCAACGCCCCCGGCTCGAGCTCGATCGACAGGTGAGCTTCGACCTGCTCACGGGTGCGCTGAACCGCGACGGCTTCGATCGCGCCGCCGAGGCCGAATGGTCCAGGACCACGCGCCACGACCTCGCGCTCTCGGTCCTCATGCTCGACCTCGACCGCTTCAAGGCGCTGATCCGCACCCCGGGCACCGAGGCCGGCGACGCCTGGCTGAAGGCGTTCGCCGACATGGCGCGCGGCCTGCTCCGGCGCGAGGACCTGCTCTGCCATTATCGCAGTGGCGAATTCCTGATCCTGCTGCCGCAGACCTCGATCGAGCAGGCGCTCCAGGCCGCCGAGCGCATCCGCCGCTCAACCGAGGGCCTCAGCATCGCCATCGGTGCCGACCAGATCGGAACCACCGTCAGCATCGGCGTCGCCGCCAGGACCTCCGACAGCATGGACCTGAAAGCGGTGATCGCCGCCGCTGAGCGCGCGCTGCATCGTGCCAAGGCCCAGGGCCTCAACCGCGTCGAAGCCGAGGAACGCTGAGCACGATGGACCTCGACGGCCAGACCTTCGCGATCGCCGCCGCTTTCATCTGCGCCGTCCAGGCGCTGGCGAGCTTTTATGTATGGCTCGTCCAGCTGCGCGACCGAGGCGTCATCCAGCTTTCCCTCAGCGCGGCCGCCGCCGCCGCCGGAGCCATCCTCGGGGCGTCGCGCCCGCACCTGTCGATGATCCTGACGCATCTGACGGCGAGCGCGTTCCTGATCATCGGGCATGCGCTCGGCGCCAGCGCCTTCGCCCACTTCCTTGGCCGCCGCGTGCCGACGGCGCTGCTGGTCGGGCTTTCGGTCGCCTCCATCGCGGTCATGGCCTTCTTCCTCTTTGTCGCGCCCCGTACCGAGATCCGCATCGCGATCTATTCGCTGTCGGTCGCGTTCTATTCTCTGCTCATCGCGGGCCTGCTTCTCGACGTGCCGCGCGGTCCGCTGCGGGCGACCCACTGGCCGGTCGGAATCCTGCATCTCGTCCATGCGCTGTTCGCCGTGGTGCAGGCCTTCTCGGTGCTGATCCAGGCGCGGGAGGACGTGTTCGCGCCGGGGTGGATCCAGGCCCTCTGGTTCACCCAGAGCATTGCCGTGGTCACGCTCACCTTCACCGGCCTGGTCCTGATGGTGACCCAGCGGATCAGCCTCGAGCTCGATCGTCAGGCGAGCTACGACACGCTGACCGGAGCCCTCAACCGCCGTGCCTTCGAGCGGTTCGCCGAGGCCGAGTGGTCCCGCTCGGTCCGCCACGACCTGTCGCTGTCGGTGCTGATCCTCGACCTCGACCGCTTCAAGACGCTGAACGACGCCCACGGCCACGACGCCGGCGACGTCTGGCTCAAGGCCTTCACCGACATGACCACGGGCCTTCTCAGGCGCGAGGACATCCTCTGTCGATACGGCGGGGAGGAGTTCGTGGTGCTGCTGCCGCAGACCGAGCTGGAAGCCGCGACCTATGCCGCCGATCGCATCCGTCGGGCGGTCGACGGTATCCGCGTCGAGGGTTCGTCGGTGTCCGGGACCGTCAGCATCGGCGTCGCCGAGAAGACGGCCGGCCAGGGCGACTTCAAGGCCCTGCTCGCTGCAGCCGACCAGGCGCTCTATCGCGCCAAGGCCGCCGGCCGCAACCGCGTCTCGACCTAGACGAAGAAGCTCGAAATCGCGATCAGTGTAATCAGCGCGAAGGCGAAGCGGCGATAGACGACGTCGGAGGTGTGGCGGAATCCCCGCGCGCCGAGCCAGACCGCGATGCCGTAGATCGGCGCCAGGAGCACCGACACCGCGATGATCTCGCGCGTGAACAGGCCGCTGATCCAGTAGGCGACGATGGTCACGAGGATCATCAGGCCGAAGAAGGCATTGATGTTGGCGCGCACCAGCGCCGCGTTGTTCTGGCCGCCGAGCCAGAAGAGGATCACCGGCGGGCCGATCATGCCGGTGGCGCCGCCGAGTCCGCCCGAGGCGGCGCCGACGACCAGGGTCAGCGGCAGCGACGGACGGCCGTGATAGCGCCAGCCGCTGGCGATCACCGCGACCAGCATCAGGATCGTGATCGAGATGCCGAGCCGGAGCGTCTCGGCCGGGACATGGACCAGGACCGCGATGCCGACCGGCAACGCCACGACCGCGGCGATGGTCAGCGGCACGATCTCGCGCCAGCGGCACTCCCGGGTCGCGGCGACGAACAGCGGCATCGTCACCAGGCCGTCGACGATGGTGAGCAGCGGCACGGCGATCATCGGGTTCATCACCGCCGAAAGGATCGGCACCATGATCATCGCGGCGCCGAATCCGACGAGCCCGCGGACCACGCCGGTCACCAGGATGCCGAGCGCGACCCAGACGAAGCCGGGACGCGCCGCCTCGGCCGCCATCAAGTCGATGAAGCTTTCCAAGATCTGAGTCAGTCCCCCGGCACCGGACGCGGCCGTTTGTCCGGTCCGATCGCAACGTAGGTGAAAGTGCCCTCGGTCACCAGCCGCCGGCTGCCTTCCGCTCCGGAGATCGCCCACGCCTCGACCCCGACCGTGATCGAAGTCCGTCCGATCCGCTTGATGTCGGCGTAGCAGCAGACGATATCGCCGACCAGGACCGGGGTATGGAAGGTCATGGCGTCGAGCGCGACCGTGGCCACCCTGCCCTTCGCCCTCTGGAAGGCGGTGACGCCGCCGGCGATGTCCATCTGGGAAAGCAGCCAGCCACCGAAGATGTCGCCGTTGGCGTTGGTGTCGGCCGGCATGGCGAGGGTCCGGATCGCGAGCTGGCCGCTGGGCTGTCTAGCAATATCTTGGGGGTCGGTGGCCTTTTGGGGCATTTGGACGCCTTGATTTTGTGTTCGCCGGAGGCATTATGCCGGCCATGAAAGACCTGTTCCAGTCGGGCTCGGCTGCCCGGGCTGAGGCCTATTCCGCCAAGGATATCGAGGTTCTGGAAGGGCTTGAGCCGGTCCGGCGCCGCCCGGGCATGTATATCGGCGGCACCGACGAGCGCGGCCTGCACCACCTAGTCGCCGAGGTGCTCGACAACTCGATGGACGAGGCGGTCGCCGGCCACGCGGACTGGATCGACCTCGAGCTCGACGCCGAGGGCTACTGCACCGTGCGGGACAACGGCCGCGGCATCCCGGTCGACAAGCATCCGAAATACCCGAGCAAATCGGCGCTCGAGGTCATCCTCACGATGCTCCATTCGGGCGGCAAGTTCTCGCAGAAGGCCTACGAGACTTCCGGTGGCCTGCATGGCGTCGGCATCTCGGTGGTGAACGCGCTTTCCGACGACCTCCAGGTCGAGGTCGCCCGCGACCGCAAGCTCTATACCCAGGGCTACAGCCGCGGGGTTCCGACCGGAAAGCTCAAGGACGCGGGCGCCGTGCTGAACCGGCGCGGCACCACGATCCGCTTCCACCCGGACGCGCAGATCTTCGGCAAGGGCGCTAGGTTCAAGCCGTCGACGCTCTTCCGGCTGTGCCGGTCGAAGGCCTATCTCTACAAGGGCGTCGAGATCCGCTGGAAATGCGATCCGTCGCTGCTCAATCCAGGCGACCTGACGCCGGCCGAAGCCAAGCTCCACTTCCCCGGCGGTCTTGCCGACTTCCTCGCTTCCTCGCTCGAGGGCCGGAATACGGTTACGCCGAGCCCCTTCGTCGGCGAGGTCAAGCTCGCCGACAACCAGGGCCGGGTCGAGTGGGCGATCGCCTGGCCGCTCGACGACGAGGGCTTCTCTCACACCTATTGCAACACGATCCCGACGCCCGAGGGCGGCACGCACGAGCAGGGCTTCCGCCAGGCGCTGCTGCGCGGCATCCGTGGATATGCCGAGATGGTCGGCAACAAGCGCGTCGCCAACGTCCAGTCCGAGGACGTGGTCGGCGGCGCCGGCGCCATGCTGTCGGTCTTCATCAAGGACCCGCAGTTCCAGGGGCAGACCAAGGAGAAGCTGGTCTCCCAGCAGGCGACCAAGCTGGTCGAGCAGGCGGTCAAGGACCGCTTCGACCACTGGCTCACCGGCCATCCCGAGATGGCGAACGCGCTGATCGCCCGGATCCTCGAACGCCTCGACGACCGTCTCCGCAAGCGCCAGGAGAAGGAGACCAAGCGCCAGTCGGCGACCCGCAGGCTGCGCCTCCCCGGCAAGCTGACCGACTGCACGCGCACCGACTCCAAGGGCACCGAGATCTTCCTGGTCGAGGGCGACTCGGCCGGCGGCTCGGCCAAGCAGGCGCGCGAGCGCGACACCCAGGCGGTTCTCCCGCTCCGCGGCAAGATCCTGAACGTCGCCTCCGCCTCGGCCGAGAAGCTGCGCGGCAACCAGGAGCTCTCGGACCTGCTGCTGGCGCTCGGCGTCCAGCCCGGCACCCGCTACGACGACAGCCAGCTCCGCTACGAGCGGGTCATCATCATGACCGACGCCGACGTCGACGGCGCCCACATCGCCTCTCTGCTGATGACCTTCTTCTATCGCGAGATGCCGGAGCTGATCCGGAAGGGACACCTGTTCCTGGCACAGCCGCCGCTCTATCGCCTGGTGCATGGGGCCACCTCGGTCTACGCCCGCGACGACGCCGACAAGGACCGCCTCCTGAAGTCGCACTTCAAATCGAATGCGAAGGTAGAAATAAGTCGCTTCAAAGGCTTGGGCGAAATGCCTGCGATGCAACTTAAGGAAACGACGATGAGCCGGAAGACCCGGACCTTGCTCCGGGTCGAGATCGCCGAGGACGATGCGACCGGCACCGAGAGGCTGGTCGAGCGCCTCATGGGCCGGAAGCCCGAGGAGCGCTTCAAGTTCATCCAGGAGAACGCCAAGGCCGCCCGCGACCTCGACGTCTGAGCCAGCAATCGGCGTCATGTCCTTGATGTTGAAGCAAGTCGGAATGCGCTCCATCCTCTGGCCATGACCCCAGACGAGTATGCAGGGCAGGACGGACTCGGCTTGGCCGACCTCGTCCGCCGGAAGCAGGTCACGGCCTCCGAACTGGTCGAGATTGCAATTTCGGCGATCGAAGCGCTCGATCCGAAGCTGAACGCCGTGCCGATCCGCGCCTTCGACATGGCCCGGGCACGGGCCAGGAAAGCGCTGAGCGGTCCTTTCGCCGGGGTGCCCTTCCTTGCCAAGGATCTCGGCCTCGAATGGCAGGGACTGCCGGTCCGGCAGGGATCCCGCTACTTCATGAACTACGTTCCGGCCTGGGACGCCGATCTCGCCCGTCGCTGGCGGGAGGCAGGCGTGATACCGCTCGGCCGAACCAACGCGCCCGAGTTCGGCCTCAACGTCGCGACCGAACCCAAGGTCCATGGGATCGCGCGCAGCCCCTGGAATCCGGACCACACGCCAGGCGGATCCTCCGGCGGCGCCGGCGCGGCGGTCGCGGCTAGGATCGCCCCAATCGCTCATGCGAATGACGGCGGCGGCTCGATCCGGATCCCGGCGAGCCACACCGGCCTCTTCGGCCTCAAGGTCACGCGCGGGCGGACGCCGGTCGGCCCGGCCTTCGGCGAGCTCTGGAACGGGCATGCGGTCAACCATGCCCTGACCCGGAGCGTCCGCGATTCTGCGGCGCTGCTGGATGCGACCGCGGGCCCCGCCCCCGGCGATCCCTATGCCGCGCCGGAAAAGCCCGCCTCGTACCTGGCGGAGATCGCAACACCCCCCCGGCGGCTCAGGATCGCCGCGACCTGGACGGCGCCGAAGGGCTACGCGGTCGATCCGGACGTCGCCGCGACCGTGCGGGACGCGGCAACTTTCCTCGCCGGCCTCGGCCACGAGGTCGACGAGCGCCGCCCGGCCTACGACCACGCGGCGCTTGAGATGGGCCACAGCCTCGTCGTCGCCGGCAACATGGCGGCCGACATCGTCGAGTGCACCGCCTTCCTCGGGCGAGCGCCGGGGCCGGACGATCTCGAACCCGACACCTGGGATTTCATCCGCCTGGGCCAGGGGCTCAGCGCCGAGGCGTTCGAGCGCGCGCGCCGCTCGCTGCATCGCCAGGGCCGGCTGATCGGCGCGTTCTTCGAGACCTGCGACGTGCTGCTCTCGCCGGTGGTGCCGGTGCCACCGCCGAAGCACGGGGAAACCACGATCGATCGCATCGCCCACTTCATCGCGTTCACCTTTCCCTGGAACGCGACCGGCCAGCCCGCCTGCTCGGTGCCGTTCGGCTGGACGAAGGACGGGCTGCCGATCGGCATCCAACTTGTCGGCCGCTTCGGCGACGAGTCGACGCTGCTCAAGCTCGCCGCCGAGATCGAGGCGGCGCGGCCGTGGGCGGACCGGAAGCCGCCGATTTCCCTTTGAACCATCGGCGCGCGGGCGTTTGCTTGAGGGACACTCCGGAGCTCCGCCCCATGCGTCCTTTCCTGGATTCGACCGATTGCCACGGTGATGCCGCCGAGCTGAAGCGGCGCCTCGAGCGCGATGGCTACCTCTTCCTTCGCGGCCTGTTGCCGCGCGAGGACGTGCAGGCGATCCGGCGCCAAGGATTGCAGGTGGCGGCCGAGTGCGGCTGGCTCGACGCCGGCCATCCGATCGAGGATGCGATCCCGAACCCGGCCGCGGCGACCATCGATCCCGAGCCGGCCTATCTCGTCATGGCTGCCAAGTTCTATCACTCGGAGGCGCTGCACGCGGTCCAGCATCACCCAAGGGTAATCGGCCTGTTCGAGCGTCTTTTCGGAGAGGCCGTGCTTCCGCGGCCGCGCATGATCCCGCGCGCCATCTTCCCCAAGCGCCCCGAGTTCACCACCTCGCCGCACCAGGACTATCCCTATGTCCAAGGCGCGACCGAGGTCTTCACCATGTGGACGCCGCTCGGCGACTGCCCGATCGAGATGGGCCCGCTCCAGGTCGCCGAAGGCTCGCACAAGAAGGGCGTGATGGAGTTCAGGATCACCCCGAACGCCGCCGCCGGGCTCGAGGTCGTCGATCCGCTCGAAGGTGCCTGGGTGTCGGGCGACTTCGCCGCCGGCGATGTCGTCATTTTCCACAGCATGACCGTGCACAAGGGCGTCGACAACCAGTCGAACCGGCTGCGGCTCTCGGTCGACTGCCGCTTCCAGCGACTGTCCGATCCGATCACCCCGGCGAGCTGCCAGCCCTTCGTCACCTCGCTGACCTGGGAAGACATCTATGCCGGCTGGTCGTCCGACCGCCTCCAGTACTACTGGAAGAAGGCCGGAGCGAAGCATGTCGACTACGACATGGTCTATTTCAACCAGCGCGACGCCCAGGCCTTCGCGCTCGCCGAGAAGGGCGACGAGACCGCGCGGTGGACGCTGCTGAGGATCCAGCAGAACGACCGGGATCCGGCCAAGCGCGAAAAGGCGGCCGCATTGATCGCGAAGCTCGACGCCCATAAGGAAAAGGTGCCGGCTTAGCCGCGCGTCGGAGGATCGAGGACGCGCCTGACCAGCAAGGTCCTGGGCCGGCCGAAGCTCCCGATCTGCCTGGGCCAACCGTTCGTATGATGCTGTCTTAGGCCACCGACGCGTATTCGTGCCTCCAAACGGAGGTACTTCCATGCTCGATCGTCTCAGCGCCCGCGCCCTTCTCAATTCGGTGATCGCGCTCACGGCCGGAATCATCGTCGCCCTCGTCGCCGTCGATTCCTGGGAGTCCTGGCATCGGTTTTCGTCCGCCCGCCGCATCGTGGCCGTCTCGGAAGTCTCGAGCTCGGCCTTCAAGGCGATGCATAGCCTCAGGACGGAGCGCGCCTCGACCGTGCGCGCACTGGAGGCCGAAGCGCCGGCGGACGAAGATGCGCGCAAGCTTCTCGAAGGCTATCGCGCGGTCGAGGTGCCGGCGCTCAAGGCGACGCTGGACAAGGTCGGCCACATCGCCTTCGCCGACCGCGACGCGCTGGTGCCTGAGCTCGAACGTGCGGCCCACGCCGTGCTCGCCCTCCAGGCCGAGACGTGGGAGGCGATCGGAAAGCCGCGCGCCGACCGTCGCCCCGGCATCGACAAGGCCTACAACTCGGAAGGCGCCAAGGTTCTCGACCTTCTGGAAAAGATCGGGGCGCGCCTCGCTTCCTCGATCAAGCACGCCGACGCCGAGGTCGACCAGATGATGTCGATGAAGCAGTTCGCCTGGATCGTGCGAAACGCGGCCGGCGACGCCTCCGTCCTCGTGTCGAACGGTCTCGCAGCCGTCAAGCTGCCGGCCGATGCCCGACAGAAATACGCGACCCTTGTCGGTCGCAGCGAGGCCGGCTGGGCGGCGATCGAGGACATCGCCTACGGGATCGAGCTGCCCAAGAGCCTTGCCGCCGCAATGGAGACGGCGAGGAAAGGATTCTTCTCTTCCGACTACACGGCGATGCGCGACCGGCTCCTCGACGCGATCCTGAGCGGAAGCACGCCGGAACTGAAGGCGTCGGAATGGGCGCCGATCACCATCGGTCGTCTGGGCCTTCTGCTTTCCGTCGCCGAAGGGGCGCTCGATGCCGCGACCGAGCACGCCATGGACCGGCAGTCCGGCGCGCAACAGGATCTCGCCATCAACCTCGGCCTTCTGGTCGTAGCGATCCTGCTGGCGGTCGGCGCCATCGTCGGCGTCAATGGCCGCGTCATCCGTCCGCTCGTCGTCATGAAGGATGCCATGCTGAAGGTCGCCCGCGGCGATCTGTCCGCCGAGGCGTCGTTCCCCGGCCGCACCGATGAGATCGGTGCGCTCGCCGCCGCGCTCGACACCTTCAAGCAGAACGCCGTCGAGAAGGCGCGGATCGAGGAGGAACAGCGGACCCGACGGGCCCAGGCCGAGACGCGCCAGAAGACGATCGAGAGCTACGTCGCCGCGTTCGAGGGCCAGGTAGGCGACGCGCTCACCGCACTGGATCAGGCCTCTGCCGAGATGCGCGCCACGTCGGAAGGCATGTCGCGGACCGCCGAGCAGAGCATCCGCCAGGTCCAGGTCGTCGCCGGCGCTTCGTCGGAGGCCTCAATGAACGTACAGACCGTCGCCGCCTCTTCCGAGGAGCTGAGCGCCTCGATCCACGAGATCAGCCAGCAGGTGGCGCGCGCGACCGGCGTCGCCGGACGCGCCGTCGACGAGACGAAGCAGACCGACGCGACCGTGCAGGGCCTGGCGGAAGCCGCCGGCCGCATCGGCGAGGTGGTGAAGCTGATCAGCGACATCGCCGCCCAGACGAACCTGCTGGCGCTGAACGCGACGATCGAGGCGGCACGCGCCGGCGAAGCCGGCAAGGGCTTCGCGGTCGTGGCGTCCGAGGTCAAGTCGCTCGCCAACCAGACCGCGAAGGCGACCGAAGAGATCTCGGCGCAGATCGTCGCCATTCAGAACGTCACGGGCGACGCGGTCGAGGCGATCAAGCGGATCGGCGGCACGATCGGCGACGTCAACTCGGTGGCGACATCGATCGCCTCCGCGGTCGAGGAACAGGGCGCTGCGACCCAGGAGATCGCGCGCAACACCCAGCAGGCCGCGCACCGGACCAAGGAGGTTTCGGAAAACCTCTCCGGCGTGACCGAAGGGGCTGAGGCGACCGGCACGTCGGCGAAGGGCGTCAACGACTCGGCCGAAGCCCTGGCGAAGCAGGCCGAGCAGCTGCGGAACCGCGTCACCGACTTCCTGCAGAAGATCCGGGTCGCCTGAGCGAGAGGGGCGGCACTTCAGGCCGCCCCGTTCCTACCTGCCGGTCGACGCCGCGTGGTTCGTCTTGAGTCCCCGCTTCACCAGCGCGTCCCAGGCGTCGTCGGCGGTATCGGCGAACTCGAGCAACGCCAGGTCCTCGCTCCGGATCATGTCTTCCTCGATCAGCGCCTCGAAGTTGATGATCCGCTGCCAGTAGCGGCGACCGAAGAGCACGATCGGGATGGCCGGCGCCTTCCTGGTCTGCACCAGGGTCAGGATCTCGAACAGCTCGTCCAGCGTGCCGAAACCGCCTGGAAAGACCACGAGCGCGTTCGCCCGCATCGCCAGGTGCATCTTCCGCATGCCGAAGTAGTGGAAGCGGAACGTCAGCTCGGGCGTGGTGTAGGCGTTCGGCTCCTGCTCCATCGGCAGGGTGATGTTGAAGCCGATGCTCGGCGCGCCGGTCTCGAAGGCACCGCGGTTCGCCGCCTCCATGATCCCCGGGCCGCCGCCCGTGGCGACGACGTTGTCGCGCCAGCGGTTCTGCGGCGCGTGTGCGCCGCCGCGCTCGGAGACGATACGGCCGAACTCGCGGGCCGCTTCATAGTACGCACCATGGCGCTTCATCCGCTCGACGTCCGCCTTCTGCGCATCGAGCGTCGCCGCCGCATCGGCCCCCGCGATCTGCTCGGGCGACGGAACGCGGGCGCTGCCGAAGACCACGATCGTGGACCGGATTCCCCAGTCGCGCAGCAGATGCTCGGCCTTGGCGTACTCGAGCGCGAAGCGGATGTCGCGCATCTCGTCGCGCAGCATGAAGTCCTTGTCCTCGACCGGCAGGAGGTAGCTCGGCGACTGCTTCTGGCGCGTGTTGTCGGCCATCAGAGGCTCGCGATCTCGTCAAGGTGGCGATAGACGGGCTTGCCCGCGGCTTTGAAGCGCTCGACCTCCTCGTCGGCCCCTTTCGAGGCGCCGCCGACGCGCAGGCATGCGTCGCACCGGTCCGCCAGTGCGAGAGACACCGGCATCATGATCTCGTCGAAACTGTCATTGCCCCTCACGCGGATGATGGGCAGCGCCATGTTGACGCCGATCACAGGCACATGGCCCTTGGCAAAGACCTCGTAGGCGGCGCGGTTCATGGCATCCAGGTTCGCCTGCCGCTCCGCCTCCGTCCTGGCACCGCCGCGATAGGGACCGGAGACCATGATCCACATGCCTCAGTCTTCCTTGTCGTCGTAGGGATTCCTGGACTTCCTGAGCAGGAACCGGAGCGGAATGCCTTCGAGATCGAAGACCTCGCGCATGCTGCCTGCCAGATAGCGCTCGTAGGACTCCGGCAGCGCCTCGATGTTGTTGACCCAGAGGGCGAAGGTCGGTGGCCGCGCCTTGACCTGGGTCGCATAGCGGATCTTGACCCGACGCCCCTGGACAAGCGGCGGCGTATGGCGTTCGACAGCTTCGGAAAGCCAACGATTGAGCTGGGAGGTCGGGATCCGACGATTCCAGCGAGCCCGCGCCTCCAGGACCGCGTCCATCAGCTTGTCGAGGTTCGAGCCCTTGAGCCCGGATGTCGCGATCCAGGCGACACCCTTGGCCTGATGCAGCGACGCTTCGAGCCGGTCCTTGAGACGCTTGATCGCCGTCGTCTTGTCCTCGATCGCGTCCCACTTGTTGACGGCGATGACGAGCGCCCTGCCCTCCTCGATCACGTGCCGGGCGATGTTCAGGTCCTGCTTGTCGAAGATCGCGTCGCCGTCGAGCACCAGGATGCAGACCTCGGCGTAGCGGATCGTGTTGATCGTGTCGCCGGCGGCGAGCTTCTCAACGCGGTCCTCGATCCTCGGTCGCTTGCGCAAGCCCGCGGTGTCGACGATCTCGACCTGGGTTCCCTTGTACTGCCAGGGGATCGTGATCGCGTCGCGGGTGATGCCGGGCTCTGGGCCCGTCAGCAGGCGATCCTCGCCGACCAGCCGGTTCACCAGCGTCGACTTGCCGACGTTGGGACGACCGACGATCGCGAGCTTGAGCGGCTTCGTCTCCCACGAGATCTCGGCCTCTTCCTCGGTCTCCGGCTCGATGCCGTCGTCCTCGGCCGATGTCTCGTCCTTCGGCATGCGGCCGAGCACCCAGTCCCACAGCTCGTCGATGCCGATACCGTGCTCGGCCGAAATCCCGAGCGGGTCTCCGAGGCCGAGCGCATGCGCTTCGGCGAGGCCGGCCTGATGCAGGCTGCCTTCGCATTTGTTGGCGACCAGCAGAACCGGCCGCTTCGCGCGCCTCAGCAGCCCGGCGAAGGTTCGATCCAGCGGCGTGACGCCGGAGCGCGCGTCGACCACGAACACCGCCGCGTCGGCGGCTGCGATCGCCTCCTCCGCCTGCCGGCGCATCTTCGCTTCGATGGTGTCGCCCTTGGCCTCTTCGAAACCGGGCGTGTCGACGATCGCGATCTCGCGGCCGCGCACTTTCGTCCTGCCTTCGCGCCGGTCGCGCGTGACGCCGGGCCGATCGTCGACCAGCGCCTGTCGGCGCCCGGTCAGGCGGTTGAACAGCGTCGACTTGCCGACGTTCGGCCGGCCGACGATGGCGAGGGTGAACGGCATCGGTTTGGCTTCAAGCCAGCCGGAGCAGATCGGCGGAGTCGGTCAGGGCGTAGACGGCGCGATCGGCGACGATCGGTGCCAGGCTGATGCCCGACGGAAGCGAGAGCCGGCCGAGGAACTGGCCCGTGTAAGGCGAGACCGCAACCATCTCGCCATGGCTTCCGACCACCAGCAGGCGATCCTTGACCAGCACGGGTCCCGCCCAGAACAGCGGATCGCGCTTCTTCGCCTCGTCCTTCCAGCGGCCGAGCGAGGCGACCCAGCGCACGCGCCCGTCGCGGCGGGTCAGGCACACGAGTTCGGCCTCGGTCGACAGCACGAACACGAAGTCGCCGGCGACCCAGGGCATGTCGATGCCGCCGAGGTCGACGTCCCAGACCCGCGCGCCGGTGCGAAGGTCGATGCCGACCGTGCGCCCGGAGTTGCCGGTCGCCACCACGAGGCCGCGGTCGATGACCGGGTTGCCGCGAATGTCCGAAAGCCCTGCGACCTGGTCGGAGCGCCGGACCTGCACCAGTGCGTCCTGCCAGATGATGCGGCCGTTCTCGAGACGAAGCGCGAAGAGCTCGCCCGACGAGTAGGCGACGACGATCGTGCCGCCGTCGACGGCAGGGCTGGGTCCGCCCAAAAGGCCCGCCACCTCGGGAATACCGGCATGCACCCATTGGCGGCTGCCGTCGCCGGCGTCGAGCACCGTGCACTGGTTGTCGACGGTGGCGACGACGACACGACCGGGGACGGCGGTCGGCGCCGAGCGCACGGGTCCCGACATGGAGGTGCGCCAGAGCTGCTTGCCGTTCGATGCGTCGAAGGCCACGACCTGCGCGAAGCCGGTGCCGGCGTAGAGTCGACCTTCCGAATATGCGAGACCGCCGCAATGCGCGGGATCGCCGCCCTCGTCCTCCGGCCTCGCAGAGGCCTGCCACAGACGGGCGCCGGTCCTCGCATCATAGGCACCGACGCGCGCGTCGGCGTCGATGAAGAAGACCTTGCCGTCGGCGATCACCGGCTGAGCCAGAAGACGGATCGAGCTGGAACTGCCCGCGCCGGCCCGGATACGCCACCCGAGCTTCAGCTCCTCGGCGCCGTCGAGATGCTGCATCGCATGGCCGGGGGTTCCGCCCGACACGGGCCAGGCCTCGTTGGCGAAGGGACGCGGCAGCCGGACAGGAAGGTCGGCGAGGTTCGGATCGGGCTCGAGCTTCTGGTCGAGCACGAGAACGGATAGCCGCGTTCCGGGAAGCGGCGGCGGCGGCGTGGCGCCGAACCAGTCGTCGGTGATGCCGCAGCCGCTCAGGGCCGAAGCGCCGAGCATGGTCAGGAAACGACGGCGGTCCAGGCTCATCGAGGCGTCAGTCGGCCAGGGCCGCGGCCATCTCGGCCGCCCGTCCGCGGATCGCGGCCGACGCCGTCGCGTCGTCCGCCAGGCGACGGAAGATGTCGCGCGCCCGCGACTTGTCGCCTTGATTGAGCGCGATCGCGGCGGTCAGTTCGAGCGCCGGGTGGCGCCAGGGATTGGTGTCCTGCGTGAGCGGCGCCAGCTTGAGCGCGGCGGCCGGTGCCTCCGGCCCGTCGGCGCGGTGCTGGGAGGCGAGCAGGACCGCGAGATCGCGGAAGATCGGATCGACCGAACCGTCGGCTGCGACCTGGTCGTAGACCTCGATCGCCTTGGCGGTTTCGTTGCCGCGGATCAGCGCCGCCGCCTGATGCAGACGCGCCAGCGTGCCGACGCCGCCCCCCGCGCTCTTGGCGAGCGAGGCGAGCGCGTCGGGACCCAGCTTCTGGTCGGTCACCGAGAGCTCGACCGCCTCGATCAGCTTTCGCGTGTCCTCGGCCCGGCGGTTCTTCTGCCAGTCGCGATAGGCGACCGTGCCGGCAATGGCGAGAACCAGGGCGACCGCGGCGGCGACGGCGAACTTCCCGTACTTGTCCCACAGCCGCTTGTAATGTTCGCGGCGAAGATCCTCATCGACTTCCTGGATAAAATCCGTCACCCGCAGGTTCCTTAAGGGCCGTCTCAAAAAGGGCCGCTAACATACCGGCGCGACGGGCCTGGAGCAAACGCCTCAAGTCCGTCGGGCGTCCGGCAGGAACCGGAAGGCGACCGCGATCCGATTCCAGCCGTTGATCGACACCACGGCGGCGGTCAGATAGGCCAGTTCCTTATCGGAAAAGGCATTTTTGACCTCGGCGTAGACTTCCTCGGGGACATGGCCGTCGGCCATGTCGGTCAGGGCGTCCGTCCAGGCCAGCGCCGCCCTCTCCCGCTCGGTGAAGGCCGGCGACTCGTGCCAGGCTGCGAGCACGTGCAGACGCTCCTCGCTCTCGCCGAGCGACCGGGCCTCGCGGGTATGCATGTCGAGGCAGAAGGCGCAGCCGTTGATCTGGGACGCGCGGATCTTGACCAGCTCGATCAGCGATTTTTCGAGGCCGCCCGCGTCGATCGCGATCTGGTTGAGCGGCCCCAGATGCGTCCGCACCTCGGGCGCCAGCTTGTGGAACTCCGCGCGGCTCAACCGGGACTTCATCGTGGCGACCCTTTCGCTGGGAGAGCCCTCAGGATGGGACCGCGGGCCCGTTCCGCGCCACCCCTTTCCTCCTCTTTACGGCCGCGCCGAATTGGGGAAGACTTCGAGCCATGGTGGCTTTCCTTCTGCGGCGCCTTGCCGCGAGTGCCGCAGCGTAATGACCGAGCTGGTCCGCCTCGCCGACCGCAAACGGCCGCGCCAGGTGTATTTCAGCCGCCCCGAACTCATGCAGCTTCTCGCCCTCTACAGCCGCCAGGTCGCGGCCGGCGAGTGGCGCGACTACGCCATCGACCACAAGGCGGGCATGGCGATCTTCTCTGTCTTCCGGCACAGCTTCGACCGGCCGCTGTTCTCGATCGCCAAGTCCTCCGACAACCAGCGCCCGGCCGGGTACGCGGTATTCGCCGGCCCGCGGCGGCTCAAGGCCGGCGGTTCGCTTCTCGACGTGCTGGCGGTGCTCGAAGGGCGTCCGAAGCTGGTCGGGGCCTGAGCCCCAAAAGAAAACCCCGCCGACCGAAGCCGGCGGGGCCGATATCAAATCAGACGTCGATCAGTTCTTCTCGATGTTCCACCAGACGGCCATGCCGCCCTTGAGCCAGCCGGTGATGTTCTTCCGGTGGATGGTCGGCTGGTCGTACTGGCCGACCGGGATGTAGGGGATGTTCTCGGTCCAGAGGCGCTTGTGCAGCGCTTCGGCGATCTGCTTCTGCTTCGCCGGGTCGGTCTCGCGGATGAAGGCCTGACGCATCTTCTCGGCCTCGGCATCGCAAGGCCAGCCGAACCAGGCCGCATCGCAGGTCGTCGCCGTCGAGTTGTTGACGAACGGAAGCGCCTGGGAGGCGCCGCCGGCGGTGGTGTGGAAGATGTGCCAGCCGCCCTGGTCGGGCGCGTCCTTCTTGCCGCGGCGGGCGATGACGTTGCCCCACTCCATGATCTGCAGGTCGACGTTCACGCCGATCTTCTTGAGGTTCTCGGCGGTGACCAGCGTCAGCGCCTTGAGGAAGCCGATGTCCGAGGCACCGATCAGGGTGATCTTCTCGCCCTTGTAGCCGGCTTCGGCCATCAGCTGCTTGGCCTTCTCGATGTTCTGCTTCTGGAACGGCTCGGAACCGGCGCTGGTGCCGAACGGCGTGCCGCAGACCCAAAGCGAGAAGCAGGGCGTCGAATCCTTCCAGAACCGTTCGCCGCCGTAGGCGGCCTGCGCGTACTCGCGCTGGTCGACCATCATCGCCAGCGCCTGGCGGGCCTTCAGGTTGTTGAACGGCGCATGCAGGTGGTTGGGCCGCATCACGCCGAAGGTGCCGCCGGTGAACAGGCTCGAGATGACGATGTTCGGGTCCTTCTCGATCGTCGGCACGAGATCGAGCGAGGGCTGGTCGAGGACGTCGACCTCGCCCTTCTGCAGGGCGGCGAACTTGGTCGCGTCGTCCGGGATGACCGTGTACTCGACGCGGTCGACCTTGACGATGCGTGCGCCGGCGAAGCCCGAGGGCGCCTCGGTGCGCGGCACGTAGTCCCGGTTCTTCTCGTAGACCACCTTGGCGCCCGGCGAGTACTCGGCCTTGACGAACTTGAACGGGCCGGAGCCGATCGTCTCGGTCACCGGAGTGGCCGGATCGATCGAGGCTTCCTTCTCGCGCATGATGCCGGCGGCCTGGTTGATGCCGGAGAGCGTGAAGTTGGTGAAGCCGAATGGCTCCTTCAGCGTGATCGTGAAGGTCTTGTTGTCGACCACGTCGACCGAGGCAGCGAATGTCTGCAGCGTTCGGCCGAGGGTCTCGCGCGCCATCAGGCGCTTGACCGAAGCGACGGCGTCCTTCGCCGTCACCGGCGAGCCGTCATGGAACTTGAGGCCGTCGCGGAGCGTGTAGGTGTACTTGAGCTTGTCCGGCGACATCGACCAGTTGCCGACCGCATCCGGCTTGGCTTCCAGTTTCTCGTCCCAGGCGAACAGCGCGTCGTAGATCGATGCCATGTGCATGGCGGTGATCGTCGCGGTGGTCTGGTAGCCGTCGAGCACGCGCAGGTCCGCGTGCGGCACGACCTTCAGGACCTTCTGCGCGGACGCCGGAGCTGCGATCGCCGTCGCGGCGAGCAGCCCCAGCGCCAGCACCAACTTGTTTCTCATGGTCACCTCCCCTCAGATGTTGGATCGAGGAGAGAGATTAGCACGGACTTTCCGAAACGAAACGAGCCGTTTCGGATCTACATCCGCGCTTTCGTCCGCCGGGTCGGCGGCGCGGTCAGCGGGTCTTCCGGCCAGGGGTGCCGTGGGTAGCGGCCGCGAAGCTCCGCGCGAACCGCTGCATAGCCAGTCCGCCAGAAGTTGCGGAGGTCTTGCGTCACCTGCAGGGGACGGCCCGCCGGCGACAGCAGGTGGACGACGACCGCGACCTTGCCGCCGGCGACGGTGGGCGTATCGACTTGACCGAACATCTCCTGCAGCTTGACCGCGAGCACCGGCGGATCAGTCGCGTAGTCGAGCGCGATCCGCGAACCGGACGGAACCTCGAGATGCGTCGGCGCCAGCGCATCGAGCTTCTTCTGCTGCGCCCAGTCGAGGCGCGCGGCCAGCGCGGCGGAAAGGTCTATGCGCGCCAGGTGCGCGCGCCGCGAGGCATTGCCCAGAAACGGCGCGAGCCACGTCTCGATATCGGCAAGCAACGCCTCCTCGGAGAAGTCGGGCCATGCAGGATCATGGCGATGAAGGAACCGGTTCCGCGCCTGGAAGCTGCGGAGGCCCGGCGTCCAGGGCAAGGCGTCGAGGCCCATCGCGCGGATGCCGGCGAGCATCGCCGCAGCCCGCGCTTCCGCGCTCGCCGATTCCGATTTCGACTCTTCCAGCACCAGGGCGCCGAGCTTGACGCGGCGCGCCGCCGCCACCGCCTCGGCACGCTCGTCCCAGGCGACGTCCTCGCCCGTCTCGATGCGGTCGGCGAACAACGTCTCCATCTCCGCCCGGTCGATGGGTGCCGCGAGGAACACGCGCGCGTCGCGGCCGGCATCGTCCAGATCGGCGATCGCGAGATAGGGTTCGCGTGCCAGCGGATCCTCCGGCGCCAGCGCCGCGCCGCGTCCGTTCACGAGCCGATACTGCCCCTGCCCGCCCCGCCGCTGGGCGACGCGTCCAGGGTATGCCAGCGCCACCAGTGCGCCGACCGACATCGGCGCCTCGTCCGTCGACGACTTGATGCGCCGCTTCCATGCCTGGGCCGCCTGTCGGGCTTCGGCGATGCGCCCGCGGTGTGCGTGCGGATCGGCCGCGCCGCTCAACGCGTCGAGACGGCGACGGAGATCCGGATCGCGTGCCTGCGCCGTCAGCACGTCGCGCTCGGAGAGCAAGGCCGCGACTTCGCAGGCGCGCGCACCGCTTCCCCGCTCCGCGCCGGCCAGGACCATGTGCGCGAGGCGTGGATGCAGCGGCAGTTCCGCCATGCGCCGGCCATGCCGGGTTATGCGTCCCTCCTCGTCGAGCGCACCGAGGGACGCGAGCAGGGCGCGTGCCTGGATCATCGCCGCGATTGGCGGCGGATCCAGCCAGGAGAGCGACGACGGATCGCTCGTGCCCCACACCGCGAGATCGAGCGCCAGGGGCGCGAGGTCCGCGACGAGAATCTCCGGCGGCAGCGACGGTAGCAGCGCGCGCTGCGCCGCCTCGCTCCACAGGCGATAGCAGATGCCCGGCTCCAGCCGCCCCGCGCGGCCCCGGCGCTGGTCGACCGATGCGCGCCCTGCCCGCACCGTCTCCAGCCGGCTCATGCCCGTGCGCGGATCGAAGCGCTGGACGCGGGCGAGGCCGGCGTCGACGACGACGCGCACGCCCTCGATGGTGAGGCTGGTCTCGGCGATCGAGGTCGCGAGCACCACCTTGCGTTCGCCGGGTGCCGCCGGACGGATCGCCTCGTCCTGAGCGCGCGCGGGCAGCGCGCCGTAGAGCGGATGGATCGCCGCCGCGACGTCGCCGAGACGATCGGCGACACGCCTGATCTCGCGCTCACCGGGAAGGAAGGCGAGCACGCTGCCGCCTTCTTCCGCCAATGCCCGGCGGATCGCGGAGGCAGTCGCATTCTCGACCTCGGGCAAAGCCACGTCGCCGAGGTAGCGCGTCTCTACCGGGAATGCGCGTCCCTGGCTCTCGATCACCGGCGCCTCGCCGAGCAGGCGCGCGATCTGGGCGCCGTCGATGGTCGCCGACATCACCAGAAGGCGGAGATCGCCGCGCAGGGCGCCTTGCGCCTCCAGCGCCAGCGCCAGGCCGAGATCGGCGTTCAGGCTGCGCTCGTGAAACTCGTCGAACAGGATCGCGCCGACCCGGACGAGCTCGGGATCGCCGAGCATGCGCCGCGTAAGCACACCTTCGGTCACCACCTCGATACGGGTCCGCGGCCCCACCTTGCTGTCGAGATGGACGCGGTATCCGACGGTCTCGCCGATGTCTTCGCCCAGCATCTGGGCCATCCGCCGTGCCGCCGCGCGTGCGGCGAGCCGGCGCGGTTCGAGAACGACGATCGTCTTGTCGCCGAGCCAGCTCTCACCCAGCAGCGCCAGCGGCACGCGCGTGGTCTTGCCGGCGCCGGGCGGCGCCACCAGCACGGCGTTCGGCCCGGCGGCGAGCGCCACCTTGAGCCGAGGCAGCGCCTCGTCGATCGGCAAGCCTTCCTTCATGTAAGGCAAGGCTTCTAGCACGGGCCGCCGGCCGCTGCCGTCCCGCTATCGACCGGCGCGTTCGCCGGGCGTGACCTCGATGGTGCGGAGCCGTCCGGAGGCGACCACGAGAAGCTCGATGCGCCGGCCGATCCGGTCGCCGTTCAGGAGCCGGATCATGTCGTCGGCGCCGGTGACGGGAATGCCGTCGAGCGAGACGACGATGTCGCGCTCCCGCAAGCCCGCCTTGGCGGCGGGACCGTCCGGATCGATCGTCGTCACGATCACCGCGGCTCCGCTGTCGAGCCCGAGCGAGCGCGCCATGCGGCGCGGGATCGGGATCGTCTGCGCGCCGACGCCGATGAAGGCGCGGCGTACGCGTCCGTGCCGCAGGATCTCGGTCAGCACATGGCTCGCCGTGTTCGACGAAACCGCGAAGCAGATGCCCTGCGCACCAGCGATAACGGCTGTGTTGATGCCGATCACCTCGCCGCGGCTGGAGACCAGCGGCCCGCCGGAATTGCCGGGGTTGAGAGCCGCATCGGTCTGGATCACGTCGTCGATCAGGTATCCGGTACCGGCGCGCAGGCTGCGACCGAGCGCCGAGACGACGCCGGCCGTCACCGTGGAATCGAAACCCAGCGGATTGCCGATCGCGACCACCAGCTGGCCGCGCCTCAGCCGCTTGGAATCACCGAGGCGCGCCGCCGGAAAGGTCGCCCCGTGATTGACGCGGAGCACCGCGAGATCGGTATGCGGATCGTCGCCGAGCACCGATGCCTCGGCCTCGCGGCCGTCGGAGGCGGCGATGCGCACCTGGCGCGCCCGCTGGACGACGTGGCTGTTGGTAAGGATAAGTCCGTCCGGCGAGACGATGACGCCCGAGCCCGATCCGCCGCGGCGCTTCGCCGCCGCATCCGGAGGCGTCGCGACGCGGACCACCGCCGGCCCCACATCCTCGACGACCTGGGTCACCGACTGCGAATAGGCATCCAGCAGCGGACGATCGTCGACCGATGCGGAGGAAAGCGGCTGCGCCTCGTCCGCGGCGAAACCGTCGGCAAGGTATCTGATCTCGGTATCGAACATGGAACGGTGTCCGGCAAATGCGGACAATCTACGTGGGGTCCTTTGCCCCGCGCGACAAGGCCTTGCGCTTCGCCGGCCGCTTCGCCGCGACGCGGTGAGCCGCGGCGAGCGCCGCCCGCCCCCAGGCGACGAGTTGCTCCGGCTCGTCCATCAGGCGTTCAGGCACGCGCCAGAAGGCGAGATCGATCATCTCGCCTTTCTTCGCGTAGCCGAGCGGCGGGAACGCTTCGGCCTCCTTGAACGTCGCGCGGTTGAGATCGTCGACGCGGACGTAGAGAACGTTGTCGGTCACCATGCCGAACATCACGCCGCCCGAGAACACGCCGGTCTTGCCGAACATGCGCCGCGTCGTGACGGGTCCGAGCGCCGCCAGCTGCTCCTCGAGGAACTCGATGAAGTCGGCGCTGGCAACCACTCGGCCCCCGATCCTTCAGCCCCCGATCTTTGAGCCAATGGCCTTCTCGTAATCGTCGGGCTTGAAGCCGACCAGCAGCTTGCCGCCGACATCGAGCACCGGACGCTTGATCATCGAGGGCTGCGCCAGCATCAGCGCCAGCGCCTTTTTCTCCGTGAGCCCTTCCTTGTCGCCGTCGGGCAGCTTCTTGAAGGTGGTGCCGGCGCGGTTCAGCAGCACTTCCCAGCCGACCGACCTGGCCCAGCCTTCGAGACGCGCGCGATCGACGCCGGCCGCCTTGTAGTCGTGGAAGTCGTAAGCGACCTTCTTGCCGTCGAGCCAGGCCCGCGCCTTCTTCATCGTGTCGCAATTCTTGATGCCGTAGATGGTCACGGGCTTGGCCATGTCAGGTACTCCGAAGCGGAAAGGTCTTCAGCACGACGTGCCTGCTCTGAGGGATCAGGCTGTGGATCAGCACGAACTCGTCGACCTTCCACCGAACCGGCTGGCGTAGCGGCTCCGTGGAGATCGGGGTCTTGTCATACATCAGGGTGACATGGGGTTTGAAGCTGCGGCTCGGCTCACGGAGCTTTCCGGTTTCGAGGGCCTCGCTCAGCGCCTGCTCCAGCTTACGAACGCCGACGACGCCATCCTCGCCGACGAGAACGATGCAGCTCTCGCGAAAGCTCGTCACCCGATCGAACGAGACCTCGAAGGGACGCATCTCGACCGACGCCGCCGCTTCCCACACCTGCTCGACCAAGCCTCCGGGAATCCCACTGAAGTCGCCGATTTGCCTGAGCGTCACATGCAGCAGCGAGGTCGGCCGCGGCCACGACGTCAGATGATGGCGATTGCGGAGATTCCAGGCCGCCTGTCGCGCCGCGTAAGCCGCCTGCGCGTCCAATCGAATGCCGAGGAACAGCCTGTCCTTGAGCCCGCCGAATTTCTTGAGCGGCTTCGATGGCTCGACCGTCGGCCGCACGCCTTTCGGCCTCGGCGGCGGCTCGGGCACGCGCTCGAACCCGGGGAGCGTGAACTGGGACATGTCGGCCTCGATTGTTCCCTATTTGTTCCTATACCAGCGCGAAACCCGGCTGGTCGTCAAGACTTACCCATTCAGCCTGGAGAACGACCATGAGCGCGCCCGAAACTCTGATCCTTCAGCCAAGCGGTTGGGTGCCGAACAATCAGCGTCTCCCCGTCCTGATCTATCGCCATGCGATCGGGCTCGGCGGCGACGATCCGGCGGCGACCTTCGAGAGGCTCTTCAGGAAGAATGGCTGGCCGCCCGACTGGCGGGACACGGTCTATTACTACAATCACTATCACTCGACCGCCCACGAGGTGCTGGGCATCGCCAGCGGCAGGGCGACGCTGGTTCTCGGTGGACCGAACGGCCGCAAGATCGCGGTCGCTGTCGGCGACGTGCTCGTGCTTCCAGCCGGCACCGGCCATCGCCGGCAGCGGCAGTCGCGCGATTTCCTGGTGGTCGGCGCTTATCCGCCGCGACAGAAATGGGATATCCGGCGAACCGCGCCCTCGCTCAAGATGATGGCGCGGATCTCGACGCTCCCCTTCCCAGCCTCCGATCCGGTGTCGGGCAAGGGCGGACCGCTGACGAAGCTCTGGCACAAGGACTGAGGCGATGCCGGTCGAACTGAACCACACCATCGTCTGGTGCACCGACAAGGCGAGATCCGCCGGCTTCCTTGCCGAGATGCTCGGCCGGCCGGCGCCGCGCGCGTTCCTGCACTTCCTGATCGTCGACATGGATAATGGCGTCTCGCTCGACTTCTACCAGCAGGACAAGACGCCGGCGCTCCAGCACTACGCCTTCCTGATCGGCGAGGCGGAGTTCGACCAGGTGGTCGAGCGCATCCGGAAGAAGGGCCTCGATCACTGGGCCGATCCGGCACGATCGCAGTCCGGGCAGATCAATCACCACTGGGGCGGCCGCGGCGTCTATTTCGAGGACCCGGATGGCCACCTGCTCGAGGTGATCACGAAGTCCTACGGGGATCCGCAGGGCATCGTTCAGAAGACCACGAAAACCTGAGATGCATCGAGCCCCCTCCCTCGGCTCTGCCGAGGGAGGGTTCCGATGGTTGCCGAGGATATACTTAGGACTTGACCTAAGTATTTTTCCGCACCATGTTCCGTTCATGCAAGCCGCCCAACCGATCGACGGCGTCTTCAAGGCGCTCGCCGACCCGACGCGTCGCCAGGTGATCGCTCGGCTGAGCCGGAGCCCGGCCTCGGTCAGCGATCTCGCAGCGCCGTTCGAGATGGCGCTTCCCTCCTTCGTCGAGCACCTGAAGGTGCTGGAGGGATGCGGGCTCGTCTCGTCACGGAAGGCCGGGCGTGTGCGCACCTACCAGATCGAGTCCAAGCGGCTTCGGATGGCCGAGGACTGGCTCTCCCAGCAGCGATCGCTGTGGGATGAGCGCCTCGACCGGCTCGACGCCTATGCCCTTTCGCTCAAGGAGAAACGCAAATGATCGTCACACCCGATCCCAAGCTCGACCTCGTGCTGGACCGCTTCGTCGACGTGCCGCGCGAGCTGATGTGGGAGTGCTGGACCAAGGCCGAGCACATCCCGCATTGGTTCGTGCCGCGGCCGTGGTCGGTCACCGAGTGCGAGATCGATCTGCGTCCCGGCGGCAAGATGCGCACGGTCTTCCGCTCGCCCGAAGGACAGGAATTCCCGAACCTCGCCTGCTATCTCGAAGTCACGCCGACCGAACGGCTGATCTGGACCGACGCGCTGGAGCCGGGCTACCGGCCCCAGGCCAAGGGCTTCCTGCCCGAGGGCATGCCGGTGACCGCGATCCTGACCTTCAAGACCGAAGGCAAGGGCACGCGCTATCACGCACACTGCCTGCACAAGGATCCGGAAGGCCGGAAGAAGCACGAGGAGATGGGCTTCTTCGACGGCTGGAACACCGTGATCGACCAGCTCGCCGAGTACGTCAAGACGACGATGAAGCGCTAGACCTTCTTCGGTATCTCGATCCCGCGCTGCACGGCCGGCCGCTGGAGCCCCCGCTCCAGCCAGGCCGGCACGCGCTTGAACGCGCCGTAGTCGACCAGGTCGCCGGCGCCGTAGAAGCCGACGAGGTTCCGCACCCAGCCCAGCATCGAGATGTCGGCGATTGAGTACTTGCCCATGATCCAGTCGCGCCCGTCGAGACGCGTCTCGATCACGCCGAGCAGGCGCTTGGATTCGTCGGCATAGCGCTTGAGCGGGCGCTTGTCCTCGTACTCCCGGCCGGCGAACTTATGGAAGAAGCCGACCTGGCCGAACATCGGCCCGATCGCCGCCATCTGGAAGAAGACCCACTGCATCGTCTCGTAGCGGCCGGCGGGATCCGCGGGGATCAGCTTGCCGGTCTTCTCGGCGAGATAGACCAGGATCGCGCCGGACTCGAAGAGGCCGAGCGGCTTTCCGCCCGGCCCGTTCGGATCGATGATCGCCGGGATCTTGCCGTTGGGATTGAGCGACAGGAACTCCGGCGTCCAGGTCTCGTTGGCACCGATGTCGATCCTGTGCGGCTCGTAAGGCAGGCCGATCTCCTCCAGCATGATCGAGACCTTCACGCCGTTCGGCGTCGGCAGCGAATAGAGCTGCAGGCGGTCGGGATGCTTTGCCGGCCAGCGCCTGATGATCGGAAATGAGGAAAGATCGGACATGGAGGCTCCGGGAGGTCGGGACACCTCCATACTACCTCTTTCGGTCTCGATGCAGCCGGTAGGCCCGATACAGGAGAGCCACGCCGACCCAGGCGGCAATCGCCGCCAGCGGATAGGCCAGCACTTCCGGGAAGAACGCGATGAGCAGCGATGCCAATGCCAGCGCGAGCCCCATGCCGAGCGTCAGCCTCGCCTCGACCGCATCGAGGACCCGGCGATTGGTCAGCGCGGCACCGACTGCCCGGCCGAGCCGCATGGCGCCCGCCGCCGCCCGGCTGGTGCTGCCGCCGCCGCTGCCCATGATCCGGGCGTGCTCGAGATGCGGCGACCGCATCCGGCGCTTCTCGTCGAGCACGATCTCCGTCGCGTTGCCGAGATCCTCCTCGTACATCCGCGCCATCTCGCCGGCGAACGACGTGTCCTCGATCACCGCGTCGAGCTCGCAGTTCCCGAGCCAGCTCGCGATGTTGAGGTTGGTCGAGCCGACGCGGGCCCAGCGATCGTCCATGACCGCGGTCTTCGCGTGCAGCATCGTGCCGTTCCATTCGAAGACGCGCACGCCGGCCTCGAGCAGCGGCCGGTATCCCGACCGCGTGAGGGGACGCAGCAGCGGAAGGTCGGTGGCGCCGGGCACGAGCAACCGCACGTCCACGCCGTCGCGTGCCGCGGCACGCAGCGCCTGCACGTAGGACGAGGTGCCGGCGTAATAGGCGTCGGTCAGCCACAGGCGCTGCTTGGCGAGCGCCGCCACCAGCTGGTCGAGGCGGAGCATCCCGGCGGTCGAGGGCTCGCTCGCGACGATCCGAAGACTGACCTCGCCCGCTGGCGGCGGCGGCGCGATCTCGCCTTCCGGAAGCGGCTCGCCCATCGACGACCAAGCACGGGCAAAGGCGGTCCTGACCTCGGCGACGGCGCAACCGCGGATCTCGACGCCGGTGTCCCGCCACGGCGACATCCCGCGCGCCGGATCGCCGAGCCAGGCGCCGGCGACGCAGAGGCCCGAGATGAACGCCACCTCGCCGTCCACCTCCAGCATCTTGCGATGATCCCGCGACGGCCAGGCGAACGGGCTGTCGAAACGCGGCGGGTTGTAGCAGCGCACATCCACGCCGGCGGCGCGCAGCCGCTGCCAGTAGCCGCGACCGGCCTTGCCCAGGTTGCCAAACCAGTCGTAGATCACCCGGACCGAGACGCCCTCGCCGGCCTTGGCCTTGAGGGCGTCGGCGAACTCCCCGCCGATCGCGTCGTCGGCGATGAAATAGCTTTCGAAGTGGATGTTGCGCCGGGCACCGCGGATCGCCTCCAGCCAGGCCGGGAAGTTCTCGCCCGCATCCTTGAGGATCCGGACCCGGTTGCCGTCGATCAGCGGCGCCCCGGCCGCGCGCGAGAAGGCGTGCGTCGCCAGGCCGCGCATCTGCGGAACGACGGCCTGCTCGTCCCAGACCGTCCGCGGCGCGCGGCGGCGCATCATCGGAAACATGACCGGCGGTTTATGCGGGAACCGTGATCCATAACGGGTATCCTAACGCCCAGGACACGAGACGGGCAGCAACGAGCGCATGACGAGGACACGCCCCGCCCCGGCGGCATGGCTGAGGGCAACAAACGACATCACCCAGCAGTTCCTCGCCGCCGGCGGGCGGCCGGACGTGGTCAGCCTCGCCGGCGGTCTGCCGGCGGCCGAACTCTATCCGATCGCCGAGATCGAGATGGCGACGAGGCGGGCGCTGGAACGCCACGGATCGGCAGCGCTCGAATACGGCACGGTCGAGGGCTTCCCGCCGCTGCGGGCGCTGATCGCCGAGCGCTTCTCGGCCGAGACCGGCGGGCGCTTCACCGCGGCCAACGTGCTGCTGACCTCGGGCTCGATGCAGGCACTCGACCTGCTGGGCAAGGTGCTGATCGATCCGGGCGACCTGATCGTGGCGCAGGCGCCGACATATCTCGGCGCGCTCGATGCCTGGCGGCCACGGCGCCCGGCGTACGAAGCGCTCGACTGGAGCTCGCCCGACGTCGCGACCTTCGCTCGGGCAAAGTTCGTCTACGCGGTGCCAAACTATTCGAACCCGACCGGCGTGCTGGTGCCTACCGGCAAGCGCGCCGCCCTGCTCGACGCGGTCACGAAGGCGGGGACCTGGCTGGTGGAGGACGATCCCTATCTCACCATGCAGCTCGACGGCCCGCCGCCGCCGAGCATCCTGAGCGCCGCCGCCCGGCAGAGCGGCCGGCCCTATGACGGGCCGGTGATCTATCTCGGCACGATCTCGAAGAGCCTGGTGCCGGGACTTCGCGTCGGCTGGACGCTCGCCGAGCCGGAGATGATCCGCCAGCTCGTGATGGCCAAGCAGGCGACCGACCTCTCCAGCAGCATGTTCGCGCAGGCGGTCGCCTTCGAGCTCCTGGACCAGAGGATCGACGTCGCGCATTCGGCGTCGATCGTGCCCGCCTATCGCGAGCGCCGCGACGCGCTGTGCAGCGAGGCGGCGCTGAGCTTGAGCGACTGGTTCGAATGGGAGGTCCCGCCCGGCGGCATGTTCGTCTGGATGCGCTCCAAGGGGAACGCGATCGACACCGACGAGCTCTACCGCTTCGCCATGGAGGAGAAGGTCGCCTTCGTGCCGTCCAGCGTCTTCGACTTCACCGGCCGCGACCGCCATGCGATGCGGGTCAACTTCACCCGCAGCAGCCCGGAGACCATCCGCGAAGGCGTCCGCCGCCTCGGCCGCGCCATCGAGGCCTATGTTTCCTCGCGCCCGCAGCTTCAACGCCGGGGCTGATTTCGGATATCCTCCCCTTCCCTCCCGCATAGAGACTCGACCCATGCCTGCCCTTCGCTCCCGCACCTCGACCCATGGCCGCAACATGGCCGGCGCCCGCGGCCTTTGGCGCGCCACCGGCATGAAGGATTCCGACTTCGGCAAGCCGATCGTCGCCGTCGTCAACTCCTTCACCCAGTTCGTCCCCGGCCACGTCCATCTGAAGGACCTCGGTCAGCTGGTCGTCCGCGAGATCGAGCGCGCCGGCGGCGTCGCCAAGGAGTTCAACACCATCGCCGTCGACGACGGCATCGCCATGGGCCATGACGGCATGCTCTACAGCCTGCCGTCGCGCGAGCTGATCGCCGACAGCGTCGAGTACATGGTCAACGCGCATTGCGCCGACGCGATGGTCTGCATCTCCAACTGCGACAAGATCACGCCCGGCATGCTGATGGCGACGCTCCGCCTCAACGTGCCGACCGTGTTCGTCTCCGGCGGCCCGATGGAAGCCGGCAAGGTGATCCTCAAAGGCAAGGAGGTCGCGGTCGACCTGGTCGACGCCATGGTCGCCGCCGCCGACTCGAAGATGACCGACGCCGAGGTCGCGACGATCGAGCGTTCCGCGTGCCCGACCTGCGGCTCGTGCTCGGGCATGTTCACCGCCAACTCGATGAACTGCCTGACCGAGGCCCTCGGCCTGTCGCTGCCGGGCAACGGCTCGACCTTGGCGACGCATGCCGACCGCGAGCGGCTGTTCGTCGAGGCCGGCCGGCTCGTCGTCGACCTGGCGCAACGCTTCTACGAGCAGGACGACGCCAGCGTGCTGCCGAGGAACGTCGCCAGCTTCAAGGCGTTCGAGAACGCGATGAGCCTCGACATCGCGATGGGCGGCTCGACCAACACGGTGCTGCACCTGCTGGCCGCGGCCTACGAGGCGCAGCTCGACTTCACCATGGCCGACATCGACCGGCTGTCGCGCCGCGTGCCCTGCCTCTCCAAGGTGGCGCCCGCCAAGTCCGACGTGCACATGGAAGACGTGCACCGCGCCGGCGGCATCTTCGCGATCCTCGGCGAGCTCGAGCGCGCCGGGCTGCTGCACACCGACGTGCCGATGGTGCATTCGAAGAGCCTCGAGGACGCGCTCGCGCGCTGGGACGTGAAGCGCACGTCGAGCGAGGCGGTGCACACCTTCTATAAGGCGGCCCCCGGCGGCGTCCCGACCCAGACCGCCTTCAGCCAGAGCCGGCGCTGGGACGAGCTCGACCTCGATCGCGAGAAGGGCGTGATCCGGAGCGCCGAGCACGCCTTCTCGAAGGATGGCGGGCTCGCGGTACTCAAGGGCAACCTCGCGCCCGACGGCTGCATCGTGAAGACCGCCGGCGTCGACGAGAGCATCCTCAAATTCTCGGGCCCCGCCCGCGTGTTCGAGAGCCAGGACGCGGCGGTCACCGGCATCCTGATGGGCGAGATCAAGCCGGGCGACGTGGTCGTGATCCGCTACGAAGGCCCGCGCGGCGGGCCGGGCATGCAGGAGATGCTGTATCCGACCAGCTATCTGAAGTCGAAGGGCCTGGGCAAGGCCTGCGCTCTGATCACCGACGGCCGCTTCTCCGGCGGCAGCTCCGGCCTCTCGATCGGGCACGTCTCGCCGGAGGCCGCTGAAGGCGGGCTGATCGGCCTGGTCGAGGATGGCGACCGGATCGAGTTCGACATCCCGAACCGCGTGGTCAACCTCGCCGTGCCAGAGGACGTGATCGCCAGGCGCCGCGCGGCGATGGAGGCGAAGGGTCCTGCCGCCTGGAAGCCCGGCAAGCGCAGCCGCAAGGTCTCCTCCGCGCTCAAGGCCTATGCCGCCTTCGCCACCAGTGCCTCGCGCGGCGCGGTCCGCGACGTCGACCAGGGCGCCCGATGACCGAGGTCGTCGCCGACCTCGACCTGGAGTGCGTGACGCGCGACGGGACGATCCTGCGCGCCGACGTCTATCGCCCGGCCGATGGCGGGCGCTATCCGGTGCTGCTGAACCGCACGCCCTACGGCAAGCGCGAGCCGCGCTACATCGCCGACGCGCGTGCGGTCGCGGCGCGCGGCTACACGATGGTGATCCAGGACCAGCGCGGCCGCTACGCCTCCGACGGCGAGTACCGCTGGATGTTCCGCGAGCGGAAGGAGACCTTCGACGTCGCCGACGGCTATGACGCGGCCGAATGGGCGGCGAAGCTGCCGTGGAGCGACGGCCGGCTCGGCACCTGGGGCCACTCGAACGCCTCCTACCTCGCCTGGATGCTGGCCTCCTCGCAGCCGCCGTCGCTGAAGGCGTTCATGGCGAGCGGCATGGCCGAGAACCTGCTGTCGATGAACTTCGGCATCTTCGAGACCGGCCGCCGGCTCGAATGGGTGCACCAGATGGCGGCCGATGCGCGCCGCCGCGCCGGCGACGCCACCGGCCCGCACACCGCGGCCCAGGCCACGAAGCTCTGGAACCAGGTCGAGCGGGCGAAGTGGATCTGGTTCCTGCCCTTGAGCGACATCCCGCCCGAGACCTTCTCGACCCTGAACGAGCCGCTGCAGGCCTATCACCGCGCCCAGAACGTCGAGTTCATGCGCTTCGGCGAGTTCCACCCGAAGGTCACGACGCCGGTGATGCTGATGACCGGCTGGTGGGACCGGCTGATCGGCACGATGGACCACTTCACCGGGCTGCAGACGAACGGCCCGGCACATCTGAAGAACCAGCACCGGATGATCGTCGGCCCCTGGATCCACGACGTGACCGGCATGGTGCCGAAGGACTGTGGACTCGAATTCGGGCCGGACGCCGACCGCTCCTACGCCGGCATGATCGCCCGCTGGTACGACCTCCACTTCAAGGGCATCGACGACGGGCTTTCGAAGGAAGCGCCGGTGCAGCTCTTCGTGATCGGCGCCAATGAATGGCGCGGCGAGCAGGAATGGCCGCTGTCGCGCGCGCGGCCGATCCCCTACTACCTGGCGAGCCACGGCAAGGCGAACACGATCCGAGGCGACGGCGTGCTCTCGACCAAGCCGCCGGCGGCGACGAGCTGGCCCGACGAATACGTCTACGATCCGCGCGACCCGGTGATGTCGCTGATGCGCGCCGACTCCCAGGCCGCCCCCGTCGACCAGGCGCCGCACGACCATCGCCGCGACATCCTGGTCTACCAGACGCCCGCGCTCGAGGAGGACGTCGAGGTGATCGGGCCGGTGTCGCTGACCCTGTGGGCCGCGACCGACGGGCCGGACACCGACTGGACCGCGAAGCTGGCGCTGGTGAAGGAGGACGGGCTCGCGATCAACCTGACCTACGGCATCCTGCGCGCGCAGCATCGCGACGGCTACGACACGCCGTCGCTGCTGGAGCCGAACAGGCCCTACGAATTCTTGATCCAGCTCAACCCGATCGCCGTGCGCTTCAGGAAGGGCGAGCGGATCCGCCTCTACGTCTCCAGCTCCGACTTCCCGAACTTCGACCGCAACCACAACACCGGCGCCGACTACTGGTCGGACCCGGTGCTGAGGCCGGCACGGCAGACCGTGTTCCACGACCAGGCGAAGCCGTCCCGGCTGATCCTGCCCGTGATCCCCCGCTAACCCCGAGATACCGAGACCAAGATGGCGAAGATGATCTTCTTGAACCTGCCGGTTCGAAACCTCAAGGCCGCGACCGGCTTCTACGAGGCGCTCGGGGCCAAGGTGAACCCGCAATTCTCCGACGACCAGACGCGCTCGATGATGCTGTCGGACACGATCGTCGTCATGCTGCTGAGCCATGAGCGCTACAAGACCTTCACCAAGCGCGCGATCGGCGATGCGCGGAAGGAGAGCCAGGCGCTGATCGCGATCAACGTCGACAAGCGCGACGAGGTCGACGCGATCGTCAAGCGCGTGACGTCAGCCAAGGGCAAGGCCGATCCCAACCCGCCGCAGGACCACGGCTTCATGTACAGCCGCAGCGTCGAGGACCCGGACGGCTATGTCTGGGAGCTGGTGTGGATGAATCCCGACGCGATGAAGAAGAAGTAGAGACTCTCATGCCCAAGCTCCGCGTCTCCGCCTACGCGATCTCGCTCGACGGCTTCGGCGCCGGCCCCGACCAGAGCCTCAAGGCGCCGCTTGGGCAGGGCGGCGAAGGCCTGCACCAGTGGATGTTCCCGACCCGCACATTCCAGAAGATGTTCGGCAACCAGAACGGCGAAACCGGGCCCGACGACGACTTCGCGCGGGCCAGCATGGAGAACGTCGGCGCCTGGATCATGGGCCGCAACATGTTCGCGCATTCGCGCGGCCCCTGGACCGACGACGGCTGGAAGGGCTGGTGGGGTGACGACCCGGTCTATCACTGCCCGGTCTTCGTGCTGACCCACCATGCGCGGCCGCCGATCGAGATGAAGGGCGGCACCACCTTCCACTTCGTGACGGAAGGCATCCGGTCGGCGCTTGAGCGTGCCAAGGAAGCGGCGGGGCCCAAGGACGTCCGGGTCGGCGGCGGGGCCGCGACCGTGCGCCAGTACCTCGCGGCCGGCCTCGTCGACGAGATGCACCTGGTCGTGAGCCCGGTGCTGCTGGGCCGGGGCGAGCGGCTGTTCGACGGCGTCGACCTCGCCTCGCAGGGCTTCAAGGTCGCCGAGAGCAAGGCGACGGCGAAGGCGACGCATCACGTGCTGAGGAAGGGCTGAGTGACCACCGTCCCCGGCCCCGACGGCAAGCCGCGCTGCCGCTGGTGCGCGGCCGCGCCCGAGTTCTTCCACTACCACGACAGCGAATGGGGCTTCCCGCAGGGCGACGACCGGCGGCTGTTCGAGAAGCTGAGCCTCGAAGGTTTCCAGTCGGGCCTGAGCTGGCGGACGATCCTCGCCAAGCGCGAGAACTTCCGGCGCGTCTTCCACGACTTCGACTTCGAGAAGGTCGCGCGCTTCGGCGAGCGCGACGTCCAGCGCCTGCTGAAAGACGAAGGCATCATCCGCCATCGCGGCAAGATCGAGGCGGTGATCAACAACGCCGGCCGCGCCAAGGAGCTGGTCAAGCGCGAGGGATCCCTCGCCGCCTTTCTCTGGCGCTATGCGCTGCCCGCCGGGTCGCCGCCCTCGACCGCGGCGACGACAGAGGAATCCACCGCGCTGTCGAAGGCGCTCAAGAAGGACGGCTGGAAGTTCGTGGGGCCGACGACCGTCTACGCCTTCATGCAGGCGATGGGGCTGGTCAACGACCATGTCGAGGCCTGCGTCACGCGCGTGAAGTGCGAGACCGCGCGGAAGAAGTTCCGGCACCTGAAGCGCTGACGCCTCAGGCGGCCTCGTAGGGGCGGAGCGCGTCGGCGAAGCGCGACACCGGGATCGCATGCGCGCCGGCCTTCACGTCGGCCTCGCGGACCGCGACGATCGTCTTCGGCACCGCGCCCAGGATCGTCTTCATCTCGAGGAACACCTTCTCCGGCGGAGCCCCGCCATGGGTCAGGAAGAAGGCAACGTGGCGGAGCTTGCCCGCCTGGGCGGCGAGGTATGAGGCGACCGGCGTCGCGATATGGCCGGCCCACATCGGCCCGCCGATGACGACGAGGTCGTAGCGCTCGACCGGGTGGCGGGGTTCGGCGATCGCCGGCAGCTTCTTCCGCCAGACGTCGTAGGCCGCCATCAGGTAGCCGCGGAAGCCCGGCCTGTAGGCGTCGCAGACGATCTCCTCGAGATCGGCCGAGAGCGAGCCCGCGATCGCCTCCGCGACCTTCCGCGTGTTGCCCGACAGCGAATAGTAGACGACGAGGGTGCGCATGCTGGTCTTTCAAGGATGCCTGGCAGGTTGCAGGCTATCCGGGCCACGCCGCGCGAACGTTGATGCAGATCAAGCTGGGGGGAACGCGTAACGCGACGAGGCGGAGCGCCCGCGAAGCGACGCCCTCGTGCCCCCTCCCTCGGCGCTTTAGCGACGGGGGAGGGTTGGGGTGGGGGCATGGCCGTGACGCTTCGACACGCTCGATAGACGCAGCCTGCCTCACCTAGCGGAGCAGCGCCCCCACCCTGCCCTCCCCCGCGTACGACGCGAGGGAGGGTTCCGAGGGGTGCTACGCGGAGAGGCTTGCGACCGAGCCTCAAAGAACCTTCCGCACCCAGCCATGCGGGTCGGGCGCGCGACCGTACTGGATGTCGACCAGCTTCTTGCGGAGCCCCATCGCGACCGGGCCGGCGACGCCGCCGCCGATCGTGAACTCGCCCTTGGTCGACTTGACCTTGCCGATCGGCGAGACCACCGCGGCGGTGCCGCAGGCGAAGGCCTCTTTCAGCTTGCCGCTGGCGGCATCGGCCCGCCACTGGTCGATCGTGTAGGGCGCCTCGCGCACGGTGACGCCGGAGTCCTTGGCGAGCGTGATGATGGAGTCGCGCGTGACGCCGGGAAGGATCGTTCCCAGCGGCGGCGTCAGCAGCGAGCCGTCGTCGAACACGAAGAACACGTTCATGCCGCCGAGTTCCTCGATGTAGCGGCGCTCGGCCGCGTCGAGGAACACCACCTGGTCGCAGCCCTGCTCGATCGCCTCGGCCTGGGCGCGGAGGCTGGCGGCATAGTTGCCGCCGTTCTTGACCGCACCGGTACCGCCGGGCGCGGCCCGCGTGTAGGTCTCCGAGACCCAGATCGTCACCGGCGCCGGCCCGCCCTTGAAGTAGGAGCCGACCGGCGAGGCGATCACGGCGAAGATGTATTCGGCCGACGGCTTCACGCCGAGAAAAACCTCGTTCGCGATCATGAAGGGGCGGAGATAGAGGCTGCCCTCGCCGCCCGGCATCCAGGCGCGGTCGATGCGGATCAGCTGCTCGACCGCCTCGATGAACAGGTTCTCCGGCAGCTGCGCCATCGCCATGCGGTCGGCCGAGTTCCTGAAGCGGCGCGCGTTTGCGTCGGGGCGGAACAGGTTCACGCCGCCGTCGTCGCGCTTGTAGGCCTTGAGGCCCTCGAAGATCTCCTGCGCGTAGTGCAGCACGGCCGCGGCCGGATCGAGATTGAAGCTCGCCCGCGCCTCGACGCGCGGGCTGTGCCAGCCCTGCTGCGCCTGGGAGTAGCGGATGACGGACATGTGGTCGGTGAAGACCCGGCCGAAGCCCGGATCCTTGAGCTTCGCCGCGCGGTCGCTGTCTGACACCGGATTGGCCGCCGGCTGAATCTCGAATTTCAAGCTCATCCCCTTGGTTCCGCTAGGCATTCCATCGGACAGGGCCGCCCGATGCCGGGCAGAACCATATTTGGCCGGAACGGAGAGCGGAAGAGGCTCTTAGCGGCTGATTTTTTATCTTCGAGCGCGCCTCGCCCTTTCTTTAAGGGCGGCGCCACCTGTCCCTATGGCTAGAGACCACGCAACCCTGGGATACGAAAGAAAAATCAGCATACTACTTTTCCTTGGAAATGTGGCGATGCATCGGGGGAGACAATGCAGTCTGAGCACAGTGATGATCGCCTAATCTTTAAGCTAGAAGCGGACGGCCTCTTCGATCTCGATGAAATTGGAGCCGGGTTTACTGCTCTAGCTCACCAATTCCGACGCTATCTGATTGAGCGAGGCGTTAAACCCGACGACGTGCCATCCAAACTACTCGTCACCGACCTCAAATCTGGGAGCATCGAACTTGAAGTCGCGGCCCATATGGTAGCTGCATATCCGGCGATCTTTCCGTTCATCTACCACGGAGTGATTTGGACGGAGTTCTTTGAACGGATTGCTCACGCGATGCACTATCTGACTGGGGGGACATCGAAACGCCCCGACAATTTCGATCTAGTCGACGCCAGTGACTTCAACGCCTTCTTGAGCGCTGTGATGGGAAAGAAAAGCGCGAAGCTCGGCGTGAAACGTGCAGTCTTCCGAAAGACCGAAGGAGATCGCCAGATCACAGCGAGTTTGGAGTTCGATGACAAAGCGCTGTCGACCGCCGGAATGACCTTAGCCCGAGAGCTATCTGCGAGCCCCACTCCATCAGTTCCCAAGAGCGCGAGCATCACAACTGAACGCAACGCTCCCTTCATTTGGTTCAGAACGGACCGCGAGAAGGGTCGCCCCGCTGGACAGACTAGCGATCGAGGTATCGTCGCTAAAATCTCTGAAAAGCCGCTGCCCGTCTATTTCGCGTCGGAAGTCGACAGCCTCAAGGATCAAATGACCAAGATCAAATCTAATCCATTCGATCTGATCTACGTGGTCGACGTCGCAGTTGAGCACGGCGAAAGGGGCGAGCCTAAGGCGTATACCATTCTCAACATCCACAAAATTATCGATGCGGCAGCTGAGGGAAGGTCCGGAAATTGAAAGCTTTCCAACCTGCCGCCTCTAGCCAATTGCATTGAGCGCCTGTGGCCGACTGGACCGACGAAGAGAATGACGCAATCGTCGCGGACTATTTCGCGATGCTCGCCGACGACATCTCCGGACGCCGATACAACAAGGCGGCTCACAACCGGTCACTGCAGGCACGAATCAAACGATCGCATGGATCTGTCGAATTTAAGCACCGAAATATCAGCGCAGTACTGAAAGCGCTCGGCGAAGACTGGATTCCTGGCTACCTGCCCGCTTTCAATATTCAAGACACGCTAACTGACGCGGTTGTGCGCTGGCTCGAACACCATCCAGATTGGTTAGAGCGTGCGGCGAGAAGAGAAGTCGCAACATCACCGTCTACGCTTCGGGAAAGACCCTTACTTTGGATCGGTCCACCTCCGACGCACAGCAATGCACCACCGCCAAACGAGTTGGAGCAAATGAATACTATTGCTCGCAAATACGATGTGGCTGAGCGTGATGCTCGCAATCGCGCTCTCGGTCGTGCTGGTGAGGAGCACGTACTGGCGTATGAGCACGCTAACCTTCTCGCCGCCGGGCGCAGCGACCTAGCGGACCGAATTCGTTGGGTATCCAACGCAGATGGCGACGGAGCAGGTTACGACATCCGAAGTTTCGATACGGATGGGAGTGATCGACTGATTGAGGTAAAGACAACAAACGGCTGGGAGCGCACGCCCTTCTACATCACACGCAATGAGTTGGCGGTTGCTGAAGGTCATCGCGAAACTTGGCGGTTGGTGCGGCTATGGAATTTTTCACGACAGGCGCGAGCATACGAACTGAGACCTCCCCTAGAAGCGCACGTGTCATTGATGGCAGTGAGCTTTCAAGCGAGCCCCTTATAAGACAGCTTCAGTCTCGCTTCCGTTGTCGGCCTCGCGCATCACAGAGCAACCGCCCATCAGCCATCCGGACGCAGTCCCGGCGCCTCCTGCCCCGTCCGTGCCACGTACTCGGTATACCCGCCGCTGAACTGGTGCACGCCGTCCGGCGTCAGCTCCAGCACGCGGTTCGAGAGCTTCGCCAGGAAGTGGCGGTCGTGGGAGACGAACAGCATGGTGCCTTCGAACTCCGCGAGGGCTGCGACCAGCATCTCCTTCGTCGCCATGTCGAGGTGGTTCGTCGGCTCGTCGAGCACCAGGAAGTTCGGCGGGTCGAACAGCATCTTGGCCATGACCAGCCGCGCCTTCTCGCCGCCGGAGAGCACGCGGCAGGGTTTCTCGATGTCGTCGCCGGAGAAGCCGAAGCAGCCGGCGAGCGTACGCAGCGTGCCGGTGCCGGCCAGCGGGAACGACTTGTCGAGGCTTTCGAACACCGTGTCGTCGCCGTCCAGCAGGTCCATGGAGTGCTGGGCGAAGTAGCCCATCTTCACCGCGGCGCCCAAGCCCACCGTGCCCTGGTCCGGTGCGATCTCGCCGACCGCGAGCTTAAGCAAGGTGGACTTCCCCGCGCCATTGGCGCCGAGCACGCACCAGCGTTCCTTCCGGCGCACCTGCAGGTCGAGGCCTGAATAGATCGCGTGGGCGCCATAGGCCTTGTGCACGCCCTTGAAGCCCGCCACGTCGTCGCCCGAGCGCGGCGGCGAGCGGAACTCGAACTGCACCGACTGGCGGCGGCGCGGCGGCTCCACGCGCTCGATCTTGTCGAGCTTCTTCACGCGGCTCTGCACCTGGGCGGCATGGGATGCCCGCGCCTTGAACCGCTCGATGAACTTGATCTCCTTGGCGAGCATCGCCTGCTGGCGCTCGAACTGCGCCTGGCGCTGCGCCTCGTTCAGCGCCCGCTGCTGGTCGTAGAAATCGTAGTTGCCCGAGTACGTGGTGAGCGAGCCGCCGTCGATCTCGACGATCTTGCCGACGATCCGGTTCATGAACTCGCGGTCGTGCGAGGTCATCAGCAGCGCGCCGTCGTAGTTCTTGAGGAAGGCTTCGAGCCAGATCAGGCTTTCGAGGTCGAGATGGTTGCTGGGCTCGTCCAGCAGCATGCCGTCGGGGCGCATCAGCAGGATGCGGGCGAGTGCCACGCGCATCTTCCAGCCGCCGGAGAGCAGGCCGACATCGCCGTCCATGCGCTCCTGGCTGAAGCTGAGCCCCGCCAGCACCTCGCGCGCGCGGGCCTCCAGCGCATAGCCGTCGAGCTCCTGGAAGCGCGTCTGCACCTCGCCGTAGCGCTCGACGATCCGGTCCATGTCACCGGCCTGCTCGGGATCGACCATCGCCGCCTCGAGCTCGGCCATCTCGGCCGCGAGCTGGCTCACCGGGCCGACGCCGTCCATGACCGCGGCAACCGCGGTCTGGCCCGACATCTCGCCGACATCCTGGTTGAAGTAGCCGATGGTCATGCCGGTATCGATCGAGACCTGCCCGTCGTCCGGCTTCTCCTCGCCGGCGATCATCCGAAAGAGCGTCGACTTGCCGGCGCCGTTGGGCCCGACGAGCCCCGCCTTCTCGCCTTTCTGGAGGCCCATCGAGGCGTCGATGAAGAGGAGCTGGTGGCCGTGCTGCTTGGAGATGTTGTCGAGGCGGATCATGGGGGCTGCTTAAAGAGACTGATGGGATTTCGCCGAAGCTCTCGTGCCCCCTCTCCCGCGTCGTACGCGGGGGAGGGTCGGGGTGGGGGCCGGAGCGAAGCGAAGGTCGGACTTTGTAGCGGGGACACCCTCGCTACGCTCGGGCCCCCACCCTACCCTCCCCCACGCTTCGCGCGGGGGAGGAGGAGAAAGGGGCGCGGGAGAGGGGGTACGACGTCACGCGGCGGGGATGACCTCGATCCGCAGCGGCGCGCCACCGGCCACGATCGCCAGCAGGCGATCGATGTTGGGATGCGCGCCCGGGCGGTTGCGGGCGTCTGCCGTGTGCTCGGCGAAGACGGCCAGGCCGTGCTCGGCCGCCTTGGCGTCCAGCGTGCCGAAGGCCTGCTTGAGATACTGATAGACTGCGAGCGAGCCCTGCTTGCCCGGCTGGTTCTCGATGCTGGCGACGACGGCGCCGCTGCCGTCGATCAGGTCGATGCGCCGCACGCCGTCGATCGACGGCAGCTTCTGAAGGTTGTCTTTGAAGACCGCTCCCGCTTGAATCACGGCCTCACTCCCACTCAATCGTGCCGGGCGGCTTCGAGGTCACGTCGTAGGTCACGCGGTTGATGCCGCGGACCTCGTTGATGATCCGCGTTGCCGTCTTCGCCAGGAAGGCGTGCTCGAAGGGATAGCTCTCGGCGGTCATGCCGTCGGTCGAGGTCACCGCACGCAGCGCCAGCACGTGGTCGTAGCTGCGGGCGTCGCCCATCACGCCGACGGTGCGAACCGGCAGCAGCACGGCGAAGGCCTGCCAGATCTTGTCGTAGAGGCCGGCCTTCCGGATCTCGTCCAGATAGATCGCGTCGGCCTTCCTCAGGATATCGAGCTTGTCGCGCTCGATCGTGCCGGGCATGCGGATCGCGAGCCCGGGGCCGGGGAACGGGTGGCGGCCGACCAGGGTCTCAGGGAGTCCCAGCTCGCGGCCGAGGGCCCTCACCTCGTCCTTGAACAGCTCGCGCAGCGGCTCCACCAGCTTCAGCTTCATGCGCTCGGGCAGGCCACCGACATTGTGGTGGCTCTTGATCGTGACGCTGGGGCCGCCGGTGAAGCTGACGCTCTCGATCACGTCGGGGTAGAGCGTGCCCTGGGCCAGGAACTGCGCGTCCTTGATCTTATGCGCTTCCTCGTCGAACACGTCGATGAAGAGCTTGCCGATGGTCTTCCGCTTCTGCTCGGGGTCGGAGACGCCCTTGAGCGCGCCGAGGAAGAGGTCGGCGGCGTCCTTGTGGATCAGCGGGATGTTGTAGGTGCCGCGGAACAGCTTCACCACCTCCTCCGCCTCGCCCTGGCGAAGCAGGCCGTGGTCGACGAAGACGCAGGTGAGCTGGTCGCCGATGGCCTCGTGCAGAAGCACCGCGACCACCGAGGAGTCGACGCCGCCGGAAAGGCCGCAGATCACGCGGCCCTTGCCGACCTGGGCGCGGATCTTCTTGATCTCCTCCTGGCGGAAGGCCTTCATCGACCAGTCGCCGGAGCAGCCGGCGATGCCGCGCACGAAGTTGCGGAGCAGCTTGGCGCCGTCCGGCGTGTGCACGACCTCGGGATGGAACTGCACGCCGTACATGCGGCGCTTTTCGTCGGCGATCGCGGCGAAGGGCGAGCCGGCGGAGACGCCGATCGCCTTGAAGCCCGGCGGGATCGCCGTGACCTTGTCGCCGTGGTTCATCCAGATCGGGTAGCGCTTCCCCTTCTCCCAGACGCCGTCGAAGAAGGGCGAGGCTTCCTTGATCTCGATCTCGGCGCGGCCGAATTCGCGGTTGTGACCGGCCTCGACGCCGCCGCCGAGCTGGGCCGCCATCGCCTGCTCGCCGTAGCAGATGCCGAGCAGCGGCTTCTCCGCCTTGAACACCCAGTCGGGGGCCCGCGGCGTGGCCTGCTCGGTCAAGGATGCGGGGCCGCCGGAGAGGATGATCGCCTTCGGCTCGAACGCCTGCTGCTTCTTCACGTCCGTGTTGAACGGCATGATCTCGCAATAGACGCCCGACTCGCGCACGCGGCGCGCGATCAGCTGCGTGAACTGCGAGCCGAAGTCGAGGATGAGCACGCGATCGGTCATCGATTTTCCTTCCAGCGCCGGAGATCGGGCCAGTCGAAGGCCACCTCCGGATATCTGATACCGCCGATGTCGTTGTAGCCGTTGTCGGTCTGGGTGCCGCCGATACGGGCGTAGAAGGCGCGGGCCGGCGCGTTCTCGCGCAAGGTCCAGATCCGCCCTTCCTTCATGCCGAGCTCGAGCATGCGCTCGAACGCGGTGTGGACGAGCCGGCGGCCGACGCCGCGGCCCTGGAACTCGGGCAGCACGTAGAGCGCATAGACCTCGCCGCGCGTGGTGTCGTCGGTGTGCTGGCGCGGGCCGCCGGAGGCGAAGCCGACCACGCGCTCGCCCGCCGCCGCGACGAAGCAGAAGCTCAGGCCCTGGGCCTCGGCGATCACCTGCGCCCAGAAGGCGGAGATGCGGATGTCGCTCATGTCGGCGAGGAGCCGCGGCGGCATGATCCGCTGATAGGAGGCGCGCCAGGTGTCGATCTGCACGCGGGCGATGCCGGCGGCGTCCTCGAACTCGGCGTGACGGATCTCGACCGTGTGGCGCCGCTCGCTCCAGGACGCGGCCGAGGCGGCGGCGTCCGCCCAGACATAGAGGGTCGACGGCTTGACGATCCCGCCGATCGACGGCCGCTCCAGGGTCGCGACTTCCGAGCCGCCGAGGCGCGAGAAGAAGCGCCGCCCGTCGGTGTTGTCGGTCAGTGTCCAGAGGCCGACGCGCCTGCTGCCGAGCCCGGCGAAGGCCGCGCCCATCAGCGCCTCGCCGACGCCGCGGCCGCGCCACCACGAGACGACGTAGAGCGAGTAGACCTCGGCCTCGGCCGCCGTCTCCTCGCCGCGCGGCGGGCCGCCCGCGATCACGCCGATCGGTTCCGACCCCACCACCGCCACATACGCGAAGCCGGCGACGAGGCGCTGGCGCCACTTCTCCGCCATCTGGCCCAGGTCGGCGTCGGCCAGCACGCTCGCCGGGAAGATGTCGCGGTAGGCCGTGCGCCAGCCATCGAGCTGGATCTTGGCCGCCGCCTCGGCGTCGTCCGCCGTCGCCGGTCGGACCTTGTAGTCGATGCCGGCGCCGTCGGTCATGCCGCGTCCATCGCCGCGACGCGCGCGATCCCGGCCTCGTCCCAGCCATAGGAGACGCCGGTATGCGGCGCCGGCCGCTCGTGATTTTCGCGGGCGCCGGGCTTGCCCCCGAGCTTCGCGTAGAACGCCTCGCCGGCGACGTTGCCCTCATGCACCCAGAGATGCGCGGAACGCCGGCGGTCCTCGGCGAAGCGGCCGAACATGCGCGCCATCAGCCGCCGGCCGGTGCCGCGGCGACGCGCCTGCGACAGCAGATAGATCGCGTAGACCTCGGCCTCGAACCCGTGGCTGCCACGGTCCGGGCCGCCCGAGGCGAAGCCGACCACCGCCGCGTCGTCGAGCGCGACCAGCGTGTGGCGTCCGTCGCGCGCCGGCAGGTTTCCCCGCCAGTAGGTCGCGCGCGCCGCCTCGTCGAGACCGTCGAGGAAATCGTCCGGGAACAGGCCGCGATAGGTGCTGCGCCATCCCTCGACATGCACATGCGCGATATCAGGCGCGTCCTCGGGCACGGCGTCGCGGATCGAGACGCTCACGACGCCTTCTCCATCACCGCGACGAAGAAGCCGTCGGTGCCGTGGCTCGCCGGCGAGAGGCGCAGCGCAGGATCGGTCGTCGGCACCGTGCCGCCGATCGTGCCCGGCCAGATCTCGGCGACCGGGATCTGCCTGAACCCGGGATGGCTCTCGAGGAAGGCCGCGACCTGGTCCTCGTTCTCTTCCTTGAGCAGCGCGCAGGTCGCGTAGATAAGGCGGCCGCCTGATTTCACCAGCTTCGCCGCGCGGTCGAGGATCTGCTTCTGCTCGGCGACCAGGCCATCGATGTCGTCGGGCCCGTAGCGCCAGCGCGCATCGGGGTTGCGCCGCCAGGTGCCGGAGCCGCTGCAGGGCGCGTCGACCAGCACGCGGTCGAAGCCGCCGGCCTGGCGCTTCGCCCATTTGTCACCCGGCGCCAGCAGATGCGTCTCGGCATTGTGCACGCCGGCGCGCTTCAAGCGCACGCGCGAGCGGTCGAGGCGCCCCTCGGACGTGTCGCAGGCGACGAGACGGCCCGTGTTGTTCATCGCCGCCGCGAGCGCCAGCGTCTTGCCGCCGGCACCGGCGCAGTAGTCGACGACCTTCATGCCGGGCTTCGCGTCGACCAGCAACGCCACGATCTGCGAGCCCTCGTCCTGGACCTCGACCTGGCCCTGGCGGAACGCGGTCCAGTGCTCGATCGGCTTCCTGGACGGCAGGCGCAGGCCCAGCTGCGAAAGCTTCGTCGGCTCGGCCTCGATGCCCTCGGCCTTCAAGGCGGCCAAGGCCTCGTCGCGGTCCTTGGCCTTCAGCAGGTTCGTGCGCAGGTCGAACGGCGCTGTCAGGTTGAGGGCCGCCATCTCCGCGCCGAAGCGCTCGCCGTAAAGCGCACGCAGCTTCTCGGCGAGCCAGTAAGGCGCTTCCGGCGGCGCGTCGGGTGCATCCAGCGTGCGCCCGGCGAGCTTCTCCGCCAGCTCCTGCTCGCGATGCGAGAGCTTGCCGGTCGCGTGCGGTCCGGCGGCGAAGAGCTGGTCGACCGCATCGAGCGAGCGGCCGTCGGCGACGATCACGTCGGCGAGCACGCGGCGGCGCGCGTCCAGCACGTCGCGGTATCCGGACTCGCGCAGATGCCAGTCCAGCCGCGCGCGCCGGCGCAGCACGCCAAACACGCGCTCGGCGATCGCCTGGCGATCCTTCGATCCGATGTAGCGCCGGTCGCGGAAGTAGCGGTCGAGGACGCGGTCCGCCGGCGGCGCTGCGTCGGCACCAATGGCACCGAGCGCCTCGATGGCAGCGGCGAGGCGGGCGGACGGCGTCACGCTGGTCCTCTAGAGATCGCGCCGGTAGTTGGGCGCCTCGCGGACGATCGAGATGTCGTGGACGTGGCTCTCGCGGAGGCCCGAGCCCGTGATCTTCACGAAGTCGCAGCCGCCCCGCATCTCGGCCAGGGTAGCCTTGCCGGTGTAGCCCATCGCCGCCTTGAGGCCGCCGATCACCTGGTGCACGACCGCGCCGACCGGTCCCTTGTAGGGCACCTGGCCTTCGACGCCTTCGGGCACCAGCTTGAGGCTGTCCTGCACTTCCTGCTGGAAGTAGCGGTCGGCCGATCCGCGCGCCATGGCGCCGACGGAGCCCATGCCGCGATACGATTTATAGGAGCGGCCCTGGTAGAGGTAGACCTCGCCCGGCGCCTCGTCGGTGCCGGCGAGCATGCCGCCGACCATCGCCGCATCCGCTCCGGCGGCGATCGCCTTGGCAAGGTCGCCCGACTGCTTGATGCCGCCGTCGGAGATGCACGGCACGTTGTTGCGCCGACAGACCTCGGCCGTATCCATGATCGCGGTCAGCTGCGGCACGCCGACGCCGGCGACGATGCGCGTGGTGCAGATCGAGCCCGGGCCGATGCCGACCTTGATCGCATCCGCGCCGGCGTCGATCAGCGCCTTGGCGGCATCGGCGGTCGCGATGTTGCCGGCGATGATCTGCGCCGAGTTGGCGAGCTTCCGGAGGCTCTTGACCGCTCCGATCACGCCGGCCGAATGGCCGTGCGCGGTGTCGACGACGATCACGTCGCACTCGGCCTCCAGCAGCTTCTCCGTCCGCGTCATGCCGTCGGCGCCGACGCCGGTTGCTGCGCCTACGCGCAGACGTCCTTGGTCGTCCTTCGTCGCGTTCGGATGGAGGGCAGCCTTCTCCATGTCCTTGACGGTGATGAGGCCGACGCAGCGGAACTCCTCGTCGACGACCAGCAGCTTCTCGATCCGGTGCTTGTGGAGGAGCTGCTTCGCCTGCGCGCGGTCGACGCCTTCCTTGACCGTGACCAGCCTGTCCTTGGTCATCAGCTCGTGCACCGGCTGGCTGGTGTCGGTGGCGAAGCGGACGTCGCGGTTAGTGAGGATGCCGACCAGCTTGCGGGTCTTCTGCTCGACCACCGGGATGCCGGAGATCTTGTTCTGAAGCATGATCTGCAGGGCGTCCGCGAGCGTCTGGTCGGGATGGATGGTGATCGGGTTCACCACCATGCCGCTCTCGAACTTCTTCACCGCCCGGACTTCCTGGGCCTGGCGGACGGGGTCGAGGTTCTTGTGGATCACGCCGAGGCCGCCGAGCTGGGCCATCGCGATCGCCAGCCGGCTCTCGGTCACGGTGTCCATCGCCGCCGAGATCAGCGGGATGCCGAGCTCGATGCCGCGGGTCAGCCGGGTGCGGGTGTCGACCTGGCCCGGCAGGACCGAGCTCGCCGCAGGCACAAGAAGAACATCGTCGAAGGTGAGCGCCTCGCGGATGTGCATACAGGCTCCTTTCCGCTAAGGCGGCGCCTAGTACCACGGGAAATAAACTTGCTCAAGGGGCGTCGCGGAATCCCTGGGCGACCAGGTAGGTTTCCGGGCTCTCCTTACGGGAAGACGGCGGCTTGGCGTGCCGGACATGGGCGAAGCGCTGCTTGAGCGTCGCCATCATCCCCTTCTCCGCCCCGCCCTGGAAAACCTTGCAGACGAAGCTTCCGCCGGGGGCCAGGACCTCGAGCGCGAAGTCCAGGGCGGCCTCCGCCAATCCCACAGTCCGAATGTGGTCTGTCTGGCCATGGCCGGTGGTCGGCGCCGCCATGTCGGAGAGAACCACGTCGACCGGACCGCCCAAAGCCGCCCGGATCCTCTCAGGTGCCGCCGAATCGAGGAAGTCGAGCTGCATGACCTCGGCCCCGGGGATCGGCGTCATCTCCAGGATGTCGACTCCGAGGACCTTGCCCTCGCCGGCCTTCTCGACCGCGACCTGGGTCCAGCCGCCAGGCGCGGCCCCGAGGTCGAGCACCCGCGCGCCCTTCTTCAGGAGGTGGAAGCGCTTGTCGAGGTCGGCCAGCTTGAAGGCGGCCCGCGAGCGGAAGCCCTGGCGCTTCGCCTCGGCGACGTAGGGGTCGTTGAGCTGGCGCGCCAGCCATTTCTGGGAGGAGGTCGACCGACTCTTGGCCGTCTTGACCTTTACCGCCTTCTGCCGGCGGCCGCCGAAATCGCTCACGCCCGTCCCGCCTCCGCCATGAGCGCGAGCAGGATGCCCTCGCGCACGCCACGGTCGGCGACACGCACGCTGCCGACCGGCCAGCGCCGGCAGACCGCCTCCAGGATCGCGCAGCCGGCGAGCACCAGGTCGGCCCGCTCACGGCCGATGCAGGGATGGCGCTCGCGGTCGGAGACATGCATCGCCGCGATCCTCCGCGTGACCTCGTCGATCGCCTCGAACCCCAGAAGGAAGCCGTCGACCCGGTTGCGGTCGTAGCGCGGCAGGTCGAGATGCACGCCGGCGAGCGTGGTGACGGTACCGGACGAGCCCAGCATCTGCACGCCGCCCTCGGCCACGACCTCCGAGATCCGGTGCTCGGCGTCGAAGGGCTCCAGCATCGCCCTGACTTCGGCGACCATGTCGGAATAGGCGTTGCCGACGCCAGGCGGGAACCGCTCGCCCAGGGTGACGACGCCCAGAGGCAACGAGACGCACCCCTCGACGACCGGGCGGCCCTCTTCGATGCGCGCCCAGGAAAGCTCGGTCGAGCCGCCGCCGATGTCGAAGACCAGCGCCCAGGGCTTGGACGGGTCGAGCAGCGGGGCGCAACCGGCAAGCGACAGGCGCGCCTCCTCGCCGGAGGAAATGATTTCGAGGTCGAGCCCGGTCGCCTGCCGGGTCCGCTCGACGAAGTCCTGGCAGTTCATCGCCCGCCGGCAGGCCTCGGTCGCCACCGTGCGGGCCCGGGCGACGCTCTGGCGGCGGATCTTGGCGGCGCAGACCTTGAGCGCGTCGATGGTGCGATCCATTGCCGCCTCGGACAGCACGCCGCTGAGGCTCACGCCTTCGCCGAGTCGCACGATCCGCGAAAAGGCATCGACCACCCGGAAGCCGCCCGGGGTCGGCGTCGCAACCAACAGCCGGCAGTTGTTGGTGCCGAGATCGAGCGCGGCAAAGGCCGGGGCCTGCCTGCGGCCGGCACCTTGGCGGCGCGACTGCGGCCGGAGATCGGAATCCACCGAGGTCATTGCGGCCGCCCTCGGCCAGATACGCCCCGCGCTTGCATGAAGGAAAGTCTACCCCGGGTGGCGAGGCGCGCAACTGTCCTTGAGGTGCCATGGTAAATTCGCCGCGCTCTTCCGGGGATTGCGGTGAAGCAGCACCCCATGCCAGAGGTTGGGCCGGATTCGCGCCTGAGGAGCCTGGGATGGACGTCCGTCGATATGCGACCCGCGACGAGATGGGCGCTGCCGCCGCCATTGCCGTCGCCCGTGCGATGCGGGCGGCGATCGACGCCAAGGGCGGCGTCCGCATGATCTTCGCCTCGGCACCCAGCCAGAAGGAGATGCTGGACGCGCTGTCGGGACAGCCCGGCATCGACTGGTCGAAGGTCACTGCCTTCCACATGGACGAGTATCACACGCTGCCCGAGGACGCGCCGCAGCGCTTCGGTCCGTGGCTCAAACGCGTGCTGTTCGATCGCGTGCGGGTCGGCACCGTCCATCTGATGAAGCCGACCGCCGACGGGCAGGATTGCATCCGCGACTACACGCGGCTCCTCGACGAGGCGCCGATCGACATCGTCTGCTGCGGCATCGGGGTAAACGGCCACCTCGCCTTCAACGACCCGCCGGTCGCCGACTTCAAGGATCCGGTCGACGTGAAGATCATCGAGCTGGACCCGATCTGCCGCCAGCAGCAGGCGGAGGACGGCGGCTTCAAGAGCATCGACGAGGTGCCGAAGACCGCCCTGACCCTGACGATCCCTCGCCTGCTCCGCGCCGAGACGATCTTCTGCGTCGTGCCGGGGCCGATGAAGCGGGATGCGGTGCATCGCACCTTGAAGGATCCGATCGGCGAGGCCTGCCCGGCAACCGCGCTCCGCCGCCATCCGGACTGCACGCTCTACGTCGACGCGGACTCCCTGCCCCAGGCCTGAACAATCTGCTCCAGCGCCGCCAGCCCGTCGGTCAGCGCCGCCGGGCCCGGCTGCAGGATCAGCGGCGACTTGATCTCGTGCATCGCGAGGCGCTCGAAGCCGGGACGTGCCCTCGCCTTCTCCGGGCGGAACTTCTTTCCACACCATGAGCCGACGAGGATGTCGGGCTTCCGCTCGATCACCTCTTCGGCGATGACGAAGCGCTCCTTCGCGGACTGGCCATGCGCGCGATCGGCGAAGACGTCGATGCCGCCCGCAGCCTCGATCAGTTCGGAAACCCAGCCGATGCCCGCGATCATCGGCTCGTCCCATTCCTCGAAATAGACGCGCGGCCTTCTTCGCAGGCTTCCGCTGCGTTCACGGGCAGCCTCGACATTCGCCGCCAGACGATCGGCGAGTGCCTCCCCCCGCTCGCCGGCACCGATCATCGCCGCCAGCATCCGCACCATGTCGAGGATGCCGGCGACGCTGCGCTGGTTGAAGGCGTGGACCGCGACACCGTGGCGGATCAGGTCGGCGACGATCTCCGCCTGCAGGTCGGAAAAAGCCAGGACGAGGTCCGGCCTCAGCTTCAGGATCTTGCCCGTGTCGGCCGAGGTGAAGGCCGAGACGCGCGGCTTCTCGCGCCGCGCTTCCGGCGGGCGGACGACGTATCCGGAGATGCCGACGATGCGGTCCTGCTCACCCAGCAGATAGAGCGTCTCGACCGTCTCCTCAGTCAGGCAGACGATGCGCTCGGGCGGGAACAGGCGGTTCAGCCCTTTTTCGGCGAGCCCTCTTTAGGCTCAAAGGTCAGCGAGACGCCGTTCATGCAGTAGCGGAGTCCCGTCGGCTTCGGCCCGTCCGGAAACACATGCCCGAGATGCCCGCCGCAGCGCCGGCAATGCACCTCGACGCGCCGCATGCCGTAGCTATTGTCCTCGGTCGTCGCGACCGCGTCGTCGGCGATCGGCGCGAAGAAACTCGGCCAACCGGTGCCGCTGTTGAATTTCGCCTCGGATGAGAACAGGTCCAACCCGCATCCGGCGCAGCGGAACGTGCCTTGCCGCTTCTCGCGGTCCAGCGGACTGGTGAAGGCCCGCTCGGTTCCGTGCTCGCGCAGCACGCGGAACTGCTCGGGCGTCAGGCAGTGCTGCCACTCGGCCTCGGTCTTGGTCGCGTCGTCGGTCATGGTTGCACCATCCAGGTACTGGTTGCCGGATCATAGCGGTTTTGGGCGGGTTTGGTCGGGTCCCGGCGCTCCCCGCTTCCTTGCCTCGCCTTTTGGCCCCGTGCCATCATCGGGCGATGATGAACGGGTCGCGTCCCGCGGTGGCTGTCGATGGGCTGACGAAGCGTTTCGGCCAGCTCGAGGTGCTGAGGGGCATCACGCTCGAAGCCCAGGACGGCGAGGTGCTCGCGATCCTCGGATCCTCGGGCTCGGGCAAGTCGACCCTGCTCCGCTGCATCAACATGCTGGAGGTCCCGGACGGCGGCACGGTCGCCATCGCCGGCGAGCCGATCCAGCTCAGGGACAGGCGCGGCGGCGGACGCGAGCCGGCCGACAGCGCCCAGCTCGACCGTCTCCGGCAGAAGCTGGGGATGGTGTTCCAGAGCTTCAATCTCTGGTCCCACCTGACCGTGCTGGAGAACGTCACCGAGGCGCCGGTGCACGTCCAGAAGCGCCCGAAGCCGGAGGTGACGGAGGAAGCCCTGGCGCTGCTCGACAAGGTCGGCCTCGCCGACAAGCGCAACCACTATCCTTCCCAGATCTCCGGCGGCCAGGCGCAGCGCGCGGCGATCGCGAGGGCGCTCGCGATGCGCCCGCAGCTGATGCTGTTCGACGAGCCGACCTCCTCGCTCGATCCCGAGCTGGTCGGCGACGTGCTCCGCGTCATCCGCACGCTGGCCGAGGAAGGCCGCACCATGATGCTGGTGACCCACGAGATGGCCTTCGCCCGCGAGGTCGCGAGCCGCGTGATCTTCCTCCACCAGGGCCGGGTCGAGGAAGAAGGCCCGCCGGCACAGGTGTTCGGGGCGCCGAAGTCCGAGCGCTGCCGGCAGTTCATCTCGAGCCAGCTTCGGTCCTAGCGCTTGTAGCCGGCTGCGGAAAGACCGGCTATCGTCGCCTAAACAACCTGTAGAGGAGGCTTCAAAAATGAAGATCACCCGATTTGCCGTCGTCGCCGGCGCCCTGATCGCGCTCGGCCTCACCGCCTTCGACGCCTCGGCGCAGATGCGCAAGGTCAAGGTCGCGACCGAAGGCGCCTATGCGCCGTGGAACTTCGTCAACAGCGCCGGCAAGCTCGAAGGCTTCGAGCTCGACCTCGGCGCCGAGCTCTGCAAGCGCGCCAAGTTCGACTGCGAGTTCATCGCCCAGGACTGGGACGGCATCATGCCGTCGCTGCTGGCAAAGAAGTACGACGCGATCATGGCCGGCATGAACATCACGCCGAAGCGCATGGAGACGATCAACTTCACCACCGCCTATGCCGCGGGCAGCCACGGCTTCCTGGTCATGAAGAGCTCGCCGCTGGCGAAGCTGCCGGCCGCCGAGTACAGCCTGACGAAGGACGCGGCCGCCGCCGAGAAGGCGATCGCCGACCTCAAGCCGATGCTCAAGGGCAAGATCCTCGGCGTCCAGGCCTCGACCACGAACCTCGCCTGGGCCGAGAAGTACTTCAAGGACGTGGCCGAGATCCGCGAATACAAGACCACCGAGCAGCACGATCTCGACCTCGCCGCCGGCCGCATCGACGCGGCCGTCGTCGCCCATTCCGCCGCCAAGGCGACGATGGAGACCGCAACCGGCAAGGACATGGCGATCGCCGGCCCAGCCTTCTCGGGCGGCATGCTCGGCCTCGGCGTCGCCGTCGGCATCCGCAAGGAGGACAACGACCTCAAGGCCGCCTTCGACGACGCGGTGAAGTCGGCGATCGCCGACGGCACGATCAAGAAGCTGTCGGAGAAGTGGTTCAAGGTCGACATGACGCCGAAGTCGTAAGGCTTTGCGTCGTACCCCCTCTCCCGGCGTAGCCGGGGGAGGGTTGGGGTGGAGGCGAGCGAAGCGAGTGACGTCGCCACCTGCATCGACAGTTCTCGCTTCGCTCGCCCCCACCCTGCCCTCCCCCTGCGTAAGACGCGGGAGAGGGTCCCGAAAGGATCCATGCCGCCGAAATCGTTCCTCGAGCTCATGCAATGGGGGCCCCTGGGCTGGCTCGACGAGATGACTTTCGCGACCGGGCTGACACTCGCGGTCGCCGTAGTCGGATTCCTGTTCGGGCTCGTCTTCGGCACGCTGGCGACCGTCGCCAAGCTCTCGACCTCGGCGGTCCTCCGCCGCACGGCCGACGCGTACACGACGATCTTCCGCGGCGTGCCCGACCTGCTCGTCATCTATCTCTTCTATTTCGGCGGCAGCGCCGTGGTGACGGCGATCGGTCGCCTGTTCGGCGTCGACGGCTTCATCGGCCTGCCAGGCTTCCTGGTCGGCACGCTCGCGATCGGCATCGTCTCCGGCGCCTATCAGACCGAGGTCATCCGCGGCGCCTACCTCGCGGTGCCGAAGGGCGAGATCGATGCCGCCCGCGCCTTCGGCATGTCGGGATTCAAGCTCCTGCGACGCATCATCGTCCCGCAGGTGCTGCGCTACGGCCTGCCCGGCATGGGCAACATCTGGCAGCTCGTGCTCAAGGAAAGCGCACTGGTCGCGGTCGTCGGCCTCACCCTGATCTTCTACGAGGTGAGGATCGGCGACCTGGTGCTGGTCTACGAGACCCGCTTCTCCGACCTGCTGCGCCAGGCGCATGTCGCCGCCGGGTCGACCCGGCAGCCCTTCGTCTTCTACATCACCGCGGTCGCGTTCTACCTGGTGCTGACCACGGCTTCGACCTGGGCCTTCCGCCGCGCCGAGACCTGGGCGACGCGCGGGATGCGCCGCGCATGATCCCCCGAGGCCGGCACGCTCAGGGCTTCAGCGAGACCTCGGCGACCTTGTCCTTGTATTCCTCCTTGGGATCGACGCCGAGCAGCAGCTTGATGCCGGCGACGATGCTCGACGCATCGGCCCAGATCTCGGCCCGCTCCGGGTCGAAGCGCAGCAACGCCAGCCGGGGATCGTCCTTGTCCTGCTCGAACCAAGCGGCGACGAAGCGATTCCACAGCCGGTCGATCACCGCGCGGTCATTGTCGAGGCTGAGCCGTCCGTGGACGCTGGCGAAGAGGTCGTTGCCCTTGGAGGCGAAAGTCGCGATGGCGCGGCCGTTCCCGCCCACCGCTTCGGCGATCGCCGTGTCCTTCGCGGTGAAGAACCAGATCGGCCCGCGACCGGCGTCGCCGTCGAGCTGCGCCGTCATCGGCCGCATATGCCCGTCGTCGACGCCGACGAGCCCCAGCATCATCGTCATGTCGGACTTCAGCGCCTTCCAGAACTTCGCTTCGAGCTCGCGCGGTGTCGTCACCGGACATCTCCCATCGGGTACCTCGATCGAACAAGGCCCGGCGGACGCGGTTCCAGAGAGCTGAGACGATGGATCCCGACTTCCTATGGGCGACCTTCGTCAGGCTCATCGGCGGCGTGCCGCTGACGCTGCAGCTCGCCTTCTCCTCGCTCGCGCTCGGACTGGTGCTGGCGATCCTGCTGGCGGTAGCGATGCGGAGCTGGATCCGGCCGATCGCCTGGATCGCCGACAGCTTCGTGTTCGTCTTCCGCGGCACGCCGCTCCTGGTGCAGGTCTTCCTGATCTACTACGGACTCGGCCAGTTCCGCCCGGTTCTCGACGAGATGGGCATCTGGTGGTTCTTCCGTTCTCCCTACTACTGCGCGCTGCTGGCGCTCACCCTCAACACGGCTGCCTACGGCGCCGAGATCGTGCGCGGCGGCCTGCAGTCCGTGCCGCACGGCCAGATCGAGGCGGCACGGGCCTTCGGCATGTCGGGGTTCACGCTCTATCGCCGGATCGTGGCGCCGATCGCCCTCAGGCAGGCGCTACCCGCCTACGGCAACGAGATCATCCTGATGATCAAGGCGACCTCGCTCTGCTCGACGATCACGCTGATGGAGGTGACCGGCCTCGCGCACCGGATCATCTCGGAGACCTTCCGGTCGTTCGAGGTGTTCTTCGTCGCCGGCGCCATCTATCTCGCGATCAACTTCGCGCTCAGCCGGCTGATCGGCCTTGTCGAGGCCCGGATCGCGCCGGACCTCGACCAGGCCAGCCGGCCGGCCGAAGTGCACTAGCCGTACATCGCCTTCGGATTTCCCTTCGACTTCCGCTCCTGCTGCACCTTCGCGGCTTCGGCGGCGCTCTTGACGTCGCGCTCCTCTTCGGGCGGCGGCAGCTTCGCATCGAGGCCGAGCGCCTTGAGCCACAGCTCTCGGCACCAGCCCTTGGTGTGGTAGAGGTGCTCGTCCTCCTCGTCCTCGACCTGCTGGTAGGCCGCCGTCAGCGCCTCGGCCTCGGCACCCGTCAGCGCCTTCGCGCATTCGCCGAGCAGCTGCCAGTTGGCATGGTCCTTGGTCTCGGCGAGCACGACGCAGTCGCAGGCGACCAGCTCGGCCGCCGCCGGATCGCCGGCCGCGAGCGCCATCTTCATCGCCTGAACCAGCGACTTGCCCGTGTGGTGCACGACCTGGCAGCCGGGCGTCATCATGCCGGGATCGATACCGACCGACAGGCAGGCATTGGTCAGGATCTCGACGTGCCGCTCGGTCTGCCCGAGATACTTCTCCCATTCCTCCTTGAGATCGTCGTTCACCACGCATTCGAGCGCGGTGCTGTAGACGAGGACGCCGCCCCGCTCGTGCTCGAGCGCCTGGAGCAGCAGCTCACGCATCTGTGCCGTCACCATCCGAAAGCCTCCTTCTGGCTATATGAGCGGCGGATCCGTCTCGCGATCGAGGACGCGATGCTTGGACAGCACCTCGACGAAAGCCGGTAACGCATTGTCGACGTCGTCACCCGCGAAGCGCAGCAATCCCGGATCGGCCTCGCCCGTCGACATTTCCTCCGGGAGGTTGGCCTTGGTCGCGAGCGTCGCCGCGGCGCCGAGCAGCAGGATCGGCTTGCAGTGCCGGTACTGATCCTTGAGGAACTCCATCGCGTGCCCGCTCTGCGACAAGGCCTCGGCCGAGCCGGCGCCATCGGGCATCACCACCGCGTCCCACAGGACCGAGGGCGCCGCCTCCAGCGAGACCTCGACCTCGACCGGAGCGCCGTTCGTGCTGTCCGCTGGCCCCATCTTGATGCCGACGAAGCGCGGAACCGCACCCCGATCGGCAAGCGCCTTGTGGATGGCCCGCGCGCCCTCGCCGTCGACGCCGTCGGCGACGATCAAGGCGACCCGGCGGGTTGCGATGCCGACAGAGCCGGGGCGAATCGTCAGCGAGAGCGCATCCGACCTGGAGACCTCGGGCTTCGGCGTCCGCTTGAGCAGCCTGGGCAGCGGCTCCGGCAGCTCGGTCATGCCGAGCCCGTCCGCGACCGCCTGGGCCAGCCCTTCGTCGACGTTGCGAAGCTGCGCCACGACGCGCCGACGCACCGCCACGGTCTGCACCTTGGTCAGCTCGAAGCGGTAGGCGCGGATGATGTGCTGCTTCTCGATGTCGGTCTGGCTGTTCCAGAACAGCGTCGCCTGGGCGTAGTGCTCGGCGAACTTCTCCGGCTTGCCGCGGACCTTGTGCTCCTCCGTCGGTTGCGGGAAGGACCGGAATCCCATCGTGCCGGCCTGGAACGGGCAGCCGCCGCCAAGCGAGTTCGGCTCATAGGAGACGCGTCCGCGGGCGATCGCCTGGCGATGCATGCCGTCGCGCTGGTTGTTGTGCACCTGGGCGACCGAGGCATTGATCGGGATCTCGTGGAAGTTCGGCCCGCCGAGCCGGGAAATCTGGGTGTCGACGTAGGAGTGGATGCGGCCGGCGAGCAGCGGATCGTTGGTGAAGTCGAGGCCGGGCACGATATGCGCGGCACAGAAGGCGACCTGCTCGGTCTCGGCGAAGAAGTTGTCCGGATTGCGGTTCAGCACCATGCGCCCGATGGGCTGCACGGGCACGAGCTCCTCGGGCACGATCTTGGTCGGATCGAGGATGTCGAAGGTGAACCTGTCGGCTTCCGCCTCGGTGAAGACCTGGACGCCGAGCTCCCACTCCGGATAGGCGCCGGCCTCGATCGCCTCCCACAGGTCGCGGCGATGAAAATCCGGGTCGGCCCCCGAGATCTTCACCGCTTCGTCCCAGGCGAGCGAATGGGTTCCGGCGACCGGGTTCCAGTGGAACTTCACGAACCGGGACTCGCCCGCCTCGTTGACGAAGCGGAAGGTGTGGACGCCGAAGCCCTGCATCATGCGATAGCTGCGCGGGATGGCGCGGTCGGACATCACCCACATCAGCATGTGGGTGGACTCGGGCATCAGCGAGACGAAGTCCCAGAACGTGTCGTGCGCCGAAGCCGCCTGCGGCATGCCGTGATGAGGCTCCGGCTTCACCGCATGGACGAGATCGGGGAACTTCATCGCATCCTGGATGAAGAAGACCGGGATGTTGTTGCCGACCAGGTCCCAGTTGCCTTCGTCGGTGTAGAACTTGACCGCGAAGCCGCGGACATCGCGCGCCGTGTCGGTCGAGCCCCGCTCGCCGGCGACCGTCGAGAAGCGCACGAAGACGGGCGTGCGCTTGCCGGCCTCGGCGAAGATCGAGGCGCGCGTCAGATGGGTCAGCGGCTCGTAGCACTCGAAATAGCCGTGGGCGGCCGAGCCGCGCGCATGGACGATACGCTCGGGAATCCGCTCGTGGTCGAAGTGGGTGATCTTCTCGCGGAGGATGAAGTCCTCGAGCAGCGAGGGACCGCGCAGGCCGGCCTTGAGGCTGTTCTGGTTGTCGGCGACCGGAACGCCCTGGTTGGTCGTCAGCACGCGCCCGCCGGAATCGACGCGCACGCGATCGAGCGGCCCGTTGCCCGGATTGAAGCTCATCTGCGGGTTGCCGCGGCCGACCTTCTCGGAGGCGTTGACCTCGGTGAGGGTGCTGCCGCCGACCAGAGGATGCGGCGGCTCCACCGCCTGGCCGGTTGCCGGCGTCATCGCGGCCTGGCCAAACTCGCTCGGCTTCGCCGCATTGAACGGAAACGCAGCTGCCACCGCCTCGGCACCAGCGACCTTCGCCGACGCCGCGTCGACGGGAACGCCCCTATGCGTCGGCCCGCTGACCGTGGCGCGCGCCGAGGTCCGACCAGACGCGCTTGCCGAAGTGCGCGACGGCGGAGCCTTCGCCGCGCTCGGTCGCGACGGCAGCGCTTTCGGCCCGCCGGCACGGTTCGGATTGGATGATTTCGAGAACGAAGGCGGCGACTTGGCGCCGGACCGGCCGGAGGTTGATTTGGATCGTGTCTTCTTTCCGGCCGGCATCAGCATCTCCGTGTCATGCGCATGGGTTGCGCTGTGACAACGGGGTGCCATTGGAGACGTTCCAAACAAAAAGCGGCGCAGCATCGGGCGATGCTGCGCCGTTCACTCAGGTTAGCGCGCACCCATCCAGCAGACTCGATGGACCGCTTTCATTCATCGCCAGTAGCGGTGACGATGCCGGCGATACCCGTCGCCGCCGCCTTCGATATAGACGCTGCCCCCGTAGTAGCCTGGACCGCCGTAATATCCCGGCGCGCCGTAGTACGGATCGCCATAGGGGTAGACGACGCACCCGCCGAGCAGGCCGGTCGACAGGACCACCGCCACGGCAAGCAACTTCTTCATTGCGACACCTTCCTAAGCGTTCGTTGTCCGTCGAGGTGTCTGGGCACCGCTTCCGGAGATGCGTCGCCGCATCGCCACATGCTACGGGCGGAGGACGCCGTCTCCTGCGTCCGCCGCCCGTAAGGTCGACCGATAGCGAGTCGCTCAGTAGTAGCGCGGCCCGTAGTAGTAGCGATCGTAGAACTCGCCGTTGTACGGGCTCCGATCCATCACATAGGTGCCGGTGCCCCGGTCGAGATACGCCAGATCGCTGCGCGGCGTCGGATTACCGCAACCGGCCAAGGCCGTGGTCGCCAGCAGCAGCGCCGCAATGGAAAGCTTCTTCATAGCTACCTCCGCTCAGTGCTCGAGGACAACGGAGGCATCAGGTCGAGGTTGCGCCGCGGCTCGTGGCATCGACGTGCGCCGGCGCGGTATTTTCGATCCAACTATGTCCGGCGAAAGCGAGTCGCCACATTCGGGACACACGCGGATACAAAGCACCGAATTCGGTACAACTCGTTAGCAGAGATTTCTACGCCCGGCGGTCGAGCGATGAGAAAACCTCCGCGGATCATCGGAGGCAAAGATGCGGGCACGGCAGATCGGCGCAGCACTTCTTTCGGCCGTCGCGTCGCTGGCGTTGAGCATCACATCCTCGAACGCCGCCCCGCCTCTCCTCACCTTCCTCGCAAGCGACCGGTATGCCTCGATCGTGCTCGACGGCGACAGCGGCCGCGTGCTGGCCGCGACCAACGCCGACCACACGTTGCACCCCGCCTCGCTGACCAAGATCATGACGCTCTACATGACCTTCGAGGCGCTGAAGCGCGGCGACATCCAGCTCAAGCAACTGCTGCCGGTCTCCGCGCATGCCGAGGCCATGACTCCGACCGAGCTCGGCTTGCGGAAGGGCGAAACGATCACCGCCGAGCAGGCGATCCTCGGCCTCGTGACCCGCTCCGCCAACGACGCCGCCGTCGTGCTGGCGGAAGCGCTCGGCGGTACGGAGGAGGAATTCTGCAAGCGCATGACCGAGCGCGCCGGCGAGCTCGGCATGGACCAGACCAACTTCGCCAACGCCTCGGGCCTGCCCAACCCGCGCCAGGTGTCCTCGGCCCGCGACATGGCGCTGCTGGCGATGGCGATGCTCCGCGACTACCGCGCCGAGTACAGATACTTCTCGACCCTGCAGTTCACCTATCGCGGCCACGCCTACCACAACCACAACCGCCTGCTCGGCCTCTACAAGGGGACCGACGGCGTGAAGACCGGATATACATACGCATCCGGCTACAATCTGGTCGCCTCCTCGGTCCGCGACGGCCGCCGCGTGATCGGCGTGGTATTCGGAGGATCCTCGGGTCGAACGCGCGACGCACACATGGTGCAGCTTCTCGACCAGGGCTTCCGAAGCCTGCCGGCGCGGCCGGCCGTCGACGTGGAGACAGCGGAAGCGTCTAAGGCGCAGGACGCGCTCCGCCTCGCCGGAACCAACACGTTCGACTTCTCGCCGATTCCCGCCGCCACGGCTCCCGCGGCCGAAGCTCCCCAACCGGCAGTCCGCAAGACCGTGCAGCGCCGCCCCGCCAAACGCCCGGCATCGAAAGCCTCCGCGTTGCTCGCAAAGGCGAGCACAAGCGCGAAAAGCTAGGTAATTCCGACGACGCTCCTGCCTCCCACTCGCAGGTTTGTGAGCGGGCCGTCATTTCGCGCGACCGTCTCCCGGGCTAGGCTTCCCGCATAGGGAACAACGGCCGAACCGACGGGAGCTCTCGCATGGTCGCCATCAACATCAACGGCAAGGTCTACGACACCAACGCCGATCCCCGGACGCCCCTGCTGTGGGTGCTTCGCGACAACCTCGGCCTGACCGGCACCAAATACGGCTGCGGCGTCGCCCAGTGCGGCGCCTGCACGGTGCATATCGATGGCGTTCCCAACCGCTCCTGCCAGGTCCCGCTGAACTCGGTCGGCCGCCGCAAGGTGACGACGATCGAAGGCCTCGCCGAGAACGGCAAGCTCAACAAGATCCAGGAGGCCTGGCTCGCCCAGGACGTGCCGCAATGCGGCTACTGCCAGAGCGGCATGATCATGGCCGCGACCGCGCTCCTGAAGACGAACCCGAAGCCGACCGACGAGGACATCGACGCGGCGATGACCAACATCTGCCGCTGCGGCACCTACCAGCAGATCCGCGCCGCCATCCACGAAGCGGCCAAGGGTTGAGGGAGGAACCAGCCATGACCACGCAAACCGCCCTCAATCGCCGTTCCTTCCTCGCCAGCGCCGCCGCCGTTTCCGGCGGCTTCTCGCTCGGCTTCGGCATTCCCTTCGGCGGCGCCGCGGCTCAGACCGCCGCCGTGCCCGAGGTCAACGCCTGGGTCGTCGTGAAGCCCGACGACACCGTCGTCATCCGCATCGCCCGCTCGGAAATGGGCCAGGGCACGCTGACCGGCCTCGCCCAGCTCGTGGCCGAGGAGCTCGAATGCGACTGGTCGAAGGTGACCACCGAATACCCGACGCCCGGACAGAACCTGGCGCGCGGCCGCGTGTGGAAGAACTACTCGACCGGCGGCAGCCGCGGCATCCGCGAGTCCCACGACTACGTCCGCCAGGGCGGCGCCGCCGCCCGCGACATGCTGGTCCGCGCCGCCGCCGAGGAGTGGAAGGTGCCGGCGGCCGAGTGCACCGCCGCCAACAGCGTCATCACCCACAAGGGCTCGGGCAAGACCACGACCTACGGCAAGGTCGCGGCCGCCGCGGCCAAGCTGGAACCGCCGAAGGATCCGGCGCTCAAGGATCCGAAGGACTGGAAGATCGCCGGCAAGGGGCTCAAGCGCCTCGACACCCGGGACAAGCTGACCGGCGCCCAGGTCTACGGCATCGACCTCAAGATGCCGGGCATGCTGACCGCCACCATCCGCGACACGCCGGTCCAGGGCGGCAAGCTCAAGACCTTCGATGCCGCGAAGGTGGAGAAGATGCCGGGCGTCAAGAAGGTGGTGGCGGTCGAGAACGCCGTCGCCGTGGTCGCCGACACCTACTGGCAGGCGCGGACCGCGATCAACGCGCTGCCGGTCGAATGGGACGGCGGCGCCGGCGCCAAGGTCTCGAGCGACGACATCACCGCGATGCTGGCCGAGGGCCTGACCGCCGAGAACGCCTTCATCGGCAACAAGGCGGGCGACGCCAAGGCCGCCATCGCCAGCGCCGTGAAGAAGGTCGAGGCGACCTACAGCTATCCCTACCAGCATCACGTGACCATGGAGCCGATGAACTGCACGGCCCTCTGGACCGCGGACAAGTGCGAGGTCTGGGGACCGACGCAGAACGGCGAGGCGGCTCTTGCCGCCGCGGCCGAGGCCTCGGGTCATCCGGTCGCCAAGTGCGACGTGCACAAGACCCTGCTCGGCGGCGGCTTCGGGCGCCGCGGGCGCACCGATTACGTTCGCCAGGCGGTGCTGATCGCCAAGCAGATGCCCGGCACGCCGATCAAGCTCATCTGGTCGCGCGAGGAGGACATGACGCATTGCGCCTACCACCCGGTGACGCAATGCAAGCTCACGGCCGGCCTCGACGCCTCGGGCAAGGTCGTCGGCATGCACATGCGCATTTCCGGCCAGTCGATCCTTGCCTCTCTCAACCCGCAGGGCCTGCAGAACGGCATGGACCCGGTGACCTTCCAGGGCCTCAACGCGAGCGGTGCCGAAGGCCAGTTCGGCTACGAGATCCCGAACCTGCTGATCGACCACGCGATGCGGAACCCGCACGTGCTGGCCGGCTTCTGGCGCGGCGTGAACCTCAACCACAACGCCATCTATGTCGAATGCTTCATCGACGAGATGGCGAAGGCCGCCGGCCAGGATCCGCTCGAGTTCCGCCTGAAGATGGGCAAGCCCCGTCACATGGCGGTGCTCAAGGCGGTCGCCGAGAAGGCCGGCTACGGCAAGGCGCCCGCCGGCCGCTACCACGGCCTCGCCCAGATCATGGGCTTCGGCAGCTACGTCGCCGCCTGTGCCGAGGTATCGGTCAGCGACCAGGGCCAGCTGAAGATCCACAAGATCGTCGCCGGCACGAACTGCGGCCACGCGGTCAACCCGGCCCAGATCGAGCGCCAGATCGCCGGCTCCTTCGTCTACGGCCTCTCGGCCGCGCTCTACGGCGAATGCACCGTCAAGGACGGCGCGATCGAGCAGACGAATTTCGACACCTACAACGTCATGCGCATCGACGAGATGCCGGTGGTCGAAAGCATCATCATGCCGACCAACGACTTCTGGGGCGGCGTCGGCGAACCGACGATCGCCGTCGCGGCCCCGGCGGTGCTGAACGCGATCTCCGCCGCGACCGGCAAGCGCGTCCGCACGCTGCCGGTGATGAACCACGACCTCAAGAAGGCCTGAGCGAGACCCGGGGCGGCTTCGGCCGCCCCGCGGGCTTCCTTTCGGGATGCGGATGAGGACGACGATTGCGGTCGTGCTGGCGGCCGTGGCCATCGGCGGTGCGGCCTTGGCCGAAGACTCGATCCCGGCTTCGCTGACCGGCAGGCCCGGAGACCCGGCGCGCGGCAGGACCATCGTCGCCAACCGCCAGGTCGGGCTTTGCCTCCTCTGCCACGCCGCGCCGATCCCTGAAGAGAGGTTCCAGGGCAATCTGGCGCCGGATCTTTCCGGTGCCGGCAGCCGTTGGAGCGAAGCACAGCTGCGGCTTCGGATCGTCGATGCCACGCGCCTCAATCCTGCTACGATCATGCCGCCCTACTACCGGACCGACGGCCTGACGCGCGTGGCCCGGGCCTTCGCGGACAAGCCACTGCTCTCGGCCGAGCAGATCGAGGACGTCGTCGCCTACCTGGCGACCTTGAAGGACTAGAGCGATGGACGATTGCACCAGATCCACCGTGAGCCGCCGCGGCTTCCTCGTCGCAACCGGCGCGGTCGCGATGATCACCATCCTCCCTGCCTCGCCTGCGCGCGCGACGCCGGAAATGCTGGAGGCGGCGATCCGCGAGGTCACGGGCGGCAAGCAGCTGAACCCGGGCAAGGTCGCGCTCGACATCCCGCCGCTGGTCGAGAACGGCAACGCGGTCCCCATGAAAGTCTCGGTCGAGAGCCCGATGACGGCGAAGGACCACGTGAAGGCGATCCACGTCTTCAACGAGAAGAACCCCCAGGCGCACGTGCTCAACGCCTATATCGGCCCGCGCGCCGGTAAGGCGATCATCCAGGCGCACATCAAGCTCGCCGACTCCCAGCGCGTGGTTGCGATCGCCGAGCTCAGCGACGGCACCTTCTGGACGGCGTCTGTCGACGTGATCGTCACCATCGCCGCCTGCACCGAGGACGTGACCTGATGGCCAATGCTCTCATACGCATGCCGAAGACGGCCAAGCGCGGCGAGGTGTTAGAGATCAAGACGCTGATCCAGCACCCGATGGAGACCGGATTCCGCCCGGGAATGAACGGCACGATGATCCCGCGCAACATCATCGAGGACTTCATCTGCACCTATAACGGCGTCGAGGTCTGCCGCATGAAGCTCTCCTCGGCGATCGCGGCGAACCCGTTCATCTCGTTCTTCACCACCGCGACCGAGACCGGCGTCCTTTTCTTCCGCTGGACGGGCGACGAGGGCTTCAAGGTCGAAGAGACGGCCTCGATCACCGTCGCATGAGCCGTCGGCGCCTGCGGTTCGCACGCCTTCTCGCCCTCTGCCTGACATCGGCCGGTGCCGCGCGCGCCGAGATTCCCGACGCCGAGCGTCGCTCGGGCTACCACGACATGAGCGCGGCGGTGCAGGCGATGCAGGACGACGACATCGCCAATCCCGGCATGCTGGGCGTCCTCGACGGCGAGGCGTTGTGGAGCCGCCGACAGGGCTCGGCCGCCAAGTCCTGCGCCGATTGCCATGGCGCGATCACGTCCATGGCCGGAGTCGCCACACGCTATCCAGCCTTCTCCAGCGGCAGCGACCGGCCGATCGATCTCGAACAGCGCATCAATCTCTGCCGCACCGACAATCAGAAGGCAGAGGCCTTCTCGTACGAGAGCAAGGAACTGCTGGCGCTCACCGCGGCGGTCGCGCGCCAGTCCCGCGAGATGCCGATCTCGCCGCCGGCAGATCCGAGGCTCGCGCCCTTCCTCAAGGCCGGCGAGGACCTTTTCACCCGGCGCCAAGGCCAGCTCAACCTCTCCTGCGCCCAGTGCCACGACGACAACCACGGAAGGAAGCTCGCCGCCGCGACGATCCCGCAGGCGCATCCGACCGGCTACCCGATCTATCGCCTGGAATGGCAGAGCCTCGGCTCCCTGCCGCGTCGGCTCCGCAACTGCCTGATCGGCATGCGGGCCGAGCCCTACGCGTACGGTTCGCCTGAATACGTCGACCTGACGCTCTACCTGATGAGCCGCGCCCGCGGCATGCCGGTCGAGACGCCGGGCGTGCGCCCCTAGTTCTGCGCTATCCTGGTCTCACCCCACCTTTCGTGAGACCCAGAAGATGACCGAGCCCTGTGATCTCTCCGCCGTCGAGGCGCGACGCCTGATCGGCGCGCGCAAGCTGTCGCCGGTCGAGCTCCTGAAGAGCTGCCGCCGCCGCATCGACCAGGTGAACCACGCGGTCAAGGCGGTGACCGACACGATCTGGGATCGGGCCCAGAAGGAAGCCAAGGCGGCCGAGAAGGCGGTGATGGCAGGCGACGACCTGCCGGCACTCCACGGGCTTCCGCTCGGCGTGAAGGATCTCGACGATGCGGCCGGGCTGATCAACAGCTTCGGCTCGCCGATCTTCCGCAACAACCGCTCGAAGCAGGACGACGCGATGGTGGCGCGCTGCCGCGCGGCCGGTGCCATCGTCGTCGGCAAGACCAACGTCCCGGAGTTCGGCGCCGGCGCCAACTCCAACAACCCGGTCTATGGCCCATCCGGCAATCCGTTCGACCCGAAGCGGACGCCGGGTGGTTCCTCCGGCGGCTCCGCGGTCGCGCTTGCGACCTCGATGCTGCCGATCTGCACGGGCTCCGACGGCGGCGGCAGCCTGCGCATCCCGGCGGCCTTCTGCGGCATCGTGGGGTTCCGCCCCTCGCCCGGCCTAGTGCCGACCGACAAGCGCGCCCAGGGCTGGAACATGATCGCGACCCATGGGCCGATGGGGCGCACGGTCGCCGACACATGCCTACTGCTCTCGGCCCAGGCGGCCTTCGACGAGCGCGATCCGCTGTCGCGTCCCATCGACAGCGACAGCTTCCTCGATCCGGTGCCGGTCGACCTCTCCCAGCTTCGAGTCGGCTATACGCTCGACTGGGGTACGTGTCCTGTCGATACGCGCATCGCCAGGACGTTCAGGCAGCGCATCGCCAGGCTGAAATCGCTGTTCAGGACGCTCGATCCCATCGCACCCGACATGGGGCGCGCGCACGAAGCCTTCGGCGTGCTGCGCGCGACCGGCATGCTCAACGGCCAGCGCGAGAACTACACGAAGCGCCGCGACCTGCTCGGACCCAACATGATCGCCAACTACGAGGAAGGGCTCCGCTACTCCGCGGCCGACGTCGCCTGGGCCCAGGCCGAGCAGACGCGGATCTACCGCTCGGTGCAATCGATCTATCAGGAGTACGACCTGATCCTGTCGCCGACGGTCTCGATCCCGCCGTTCAAGTGGAACCAGCTCTACATGAACGAGATCAACGGCAAGCGCCTGCCGACCTACTATCGCTGGTTCTCGCTGACCTACATGATCTCGCTGACCGGCAACCCGAGCCTGTCGCTGCCGATGGGCCTGGAGCCGAGCGGCACGCCGTTCGGCATGATGATCACCGGCCCGGCCGCCGCCGATCTGTTCACGCTGCACGCGTGCCATGCGATCGAGCGCGCCTGCGCCGACGATCCGGAGCTTCGCCGGCCGCTGCCCGATCTCAAGAAGCTGGCCCGGGCGCCGAAGATCACCGACGAGTACAAGGTGTCGACGCCGCCGCTGGCATCCGTGCCCTGGAAGGGTATCGGCTGACGGAACCAAGTTCTGCCGCCGAACCTGAATGGATCATGATGTCCGATCTCGTCCGGCGCGCCGATGCCTTTGCAGCCACCGCGCACGAAAGCCAGAAGCGGAAATATACGGGCGAGCCCTACATCGTCCATCCGCGTGCCATCGCCGAAATCCTGGCCGAGGCCGGCCTCGACGACGAGGTGATCGCCGCCGGCCTGTTGCATGACGTGGTCGAAGACTGCGACGTCACGGTCGAGGAGATTCACCGATGCTTCGGCGACCGCGTCGCTCGGCTGGTCCACGAAGTCACGGATGTCAGCAGGCCGGAGCACGGAAGGCGGGCCGTCCGCAAGGCACTCGATCGCGATCACCTCGCGAAGGCGAGTCCGGACGGGAAAAGCATCAAGCTCGCCGACATCATCGACAACCTGAAGACCATCCGTCACGACCCGGGCTTCGCCCCCATCTATGTCGGCGAGATGAGGCAGTTGTTGCCGCATCTCGCCCAGGGAAATCCGGTCCTCTTCCGGCGCGCCAAGGAGGAGCTGGAAAGCGGACCGTCGCACCCGAAGCGTCGACGCGAGGCCACCTGAGCGACAAACCCGGCTATGCCACGGCAACCTTCGACGCTGGCCGAGGTTTGAACCGGGATTGGAAGAGGAGTTCGATGGCCGAGGGTTCGTTCAAGCAGCGCCTGTTCGACGCCTTTCGGCGCGCGGTCGACTGGGGCGAAAGGGTGCCCCGGGGGCTACGGACCCTGCTCGGGATCCCGCTGATGGTCGGCGGAGTCTTCGGATTCCTGCCGATCCTCGGGTTCTGGATGCTGCCGCTCGGCGCCGCTCTCATTGCGCTTGACGTGCCGCCCTGGCGTCGGCGTCTGCTGCAGTGGATTGAGAGCCGAACCAGCTAATCGCTTTCACCGGCAGCATGCCCTCAATGGCAAGGCGCGGGAGCGCCATGCTCGACCGTGAGCGGCAACCAAGCCGAATATCGCATCCTAGCGAACTGAAGGCGTGCGCGCTGGAAAGCCCGCGTCGTATCCTTGTGTCCGCGATCGGCCTCCCGTCCGCGCAGAAGGACGCGTCAGGCGACGAAGATTGGCGTTACGTGATCGAAGCATGGAGGATGCTGGTTGCTTGCAACAGGAACTGCGTCGGCCTCCCACGGTCGGGCCGCCGAAGCGAGCCTCGTTCTGGCTCGGAAGGCGCTTCTTGCCGACGCACTGGCTGACGTGTCGGTGCCGGAAAGCCTGGATTCCGCCGTGTCCGTGGCCATGCACATGCATCAGAGCGAGTACGCCTTCGTCGTCAGCCCAGCGGAGCGCGCGGGCATTGCGGAACTGGAAGCCAGGATCGCCCGGCAGTTCCACGCCGGGGGCGACGTACCCGCACTTTGGATCGCCGTACTCGCTTGTTACCAGCCGCTCACCGGAACTTTCGTGGACGACGATCGCTTGCTCGCCTCCACGGATCGGCGCCTCGCCCCGCTTCTCGCCGAGACTCTCTACGAAGCACGCACGCTCGAGAAGCGCGCGGCTGAGATACCCAGCCTCAATCCGATCACCGACGATGCATCCCGTCGCGTTGCCCAACAATACGAGGAAAATCCCTATCCTCGCTGGCATCTCGCCGACGTGCCGGCACTCCAGCCGACGACCCTGGTCGACTATCTTACGAAGGGACTACCGGCACTCAGTGCAAGGATCGTCTTTCCCCATCGACCAAGGGTGCTCATCGCCGGATGTGGCACCGGTCATCATGCGATCCTTGTCGCGAAACAGGTTCCGGATGCAGAAATTCTGGCGATCGATCTAAGTCGGGCGAGCCTGGCCTATGCATCCCTCAGAGCCGAGGAAGCCGGAGTCACGAACGTCGCCTTTCGCCAGTGCGACATCCTCGAGCTGCCCGGCAGCCGAGACGGCTTCGACTACATCGAATGCTGCGGGGTTCTTCACCACACGCGTTCGCCCGCAGAGGGACTGGCCAAGCTCACCGCGACGCTGAAGCCAGGAGGCATCATGCGGCTCTCGCTCTACAGCAAACTGGCTCGGCGCCATATACATGAGATCCGCGACCTCATCGGCCCGATCGAAGACGATCTCACCAAGGAAGAAATCTCAAGCATCCGGCGCCAGGTACTCTACGAGATCGAGACGAGAGGCTGGACGCATCTGCTCGGCATCCGGGACCTGCACTCTTCTAGCGGATTTCGCGACATGTTCCTGAACCGCCTTGAGCATACCTTTACGGTGCCGGAACTCTCCAACCTGCTCTTGGAGACGAATCTCAAATTTCTTCGAATGAACGTCGCGCCCGAGGTGCTCGCCTTGTACGCGAAGGAGTGTCCTGAGGATGTTCAGGGAAACGATCTATTGTCCTGGCACCGCGTGGAGCTGGCGCAACCCGACACATTCCTCGGTATGTACGACTTCATCGTCGCCAAGGAATAGTCCTGCCAAGCTAAATGCCAGATGCGCCGATTTCTCTTTGGCTCCGGGCCTTGCGAGTCCGGCGCATCCGCACGCTGCGGTAGAGCCAAGTGCCTGCAAAGGGCGCCGCGGCCATCACCAGAAATCCGACGGGCATCAGCCCGCCGTGCGCGACGTCATAGTCGGAGAGGATCCGAGCCCAGTCGAGCCCCATGACCAACCGGCCGAGAACGATCTCGAAGCCGATGGTCAGGATCACCCATGCCATCCCGACCAGCATCATGGACGGAATCCGTTTGAGCCGGAGCCATCCGGCCAGCAGATAGGCGACGAGGATCACCATGATCGAGCCGATGGCGACGCCGACCTGACGTGCGGCCAGGTCGCCGATCAGCGGCTCCACGATGACCTTCCGAAGGAGGCCGTTGCCGACCTCCAGGATCATGATCGCGAGCCAGGCCATCAGCGCCCTGGCGAAAAGCCTCACCTGGAGTCGGCGAGCTCGGCGAGGTCGTAGCTGCGCTTGATCAGCCAGAAGTCGAAACCGACCGCGAACACGAAGAGCAGCGAGCCGAACAGGCCGACGCCCATGTCCACGGACTTGGCGGCCATGGTGAGTCCCAGCAGGCCGAGGAGCGTGACGGCAAAGCCGACGATCCAAGAGGTCGAGATGACGTTCATCGTTCAGTCTCCTTTGAGGAAATGCGACGCGGGTCGTCGAAGAGGATGCGGGTGGCGGCGCCGTCGAGATCGTCGAACTGGCCGGAGCGCATCGACCAAAGGAAGCCGAGCAGCCCGAGCAGCCCGAGGCCGAGCGCCACCGGGATCAGGTAGAGTAATCCGTTCATCGCCGTCCGAGCCTCAAGGCGTTGCCGACCACGAGAAGCGAGGAGCTCGACATCGCGATCGCCGCGACCAGCGGCGTGACGAAGCCGATGACCGCGAGCGGCACGGCAAGCAGGTTGTAGAGGAGCGCCAGTCCGAGATTCTGCCGGACCATCCGGTCGGCACCCCGTGCCACGTCGAGGATCTCGACGACCGGCTGAAGCCGATCGCCCTGGAAGACGGCATCGGAGGCCGTGCGGCTCACATCGGCCGCCGTGGACGGAGCGATCGACGCGGTAGCCTCGGCGAGCGCCGGCGCATCGTTGAGACCATCGCCGACCATCACCGTCGGCGCCTGCTTCTGCAAGCCGGCGATCATCTGGGCCTTTTCGGCCGGGCCGACCTCGGCATGCCAGTCGCCGATGCCGACCGCCGCGGCGATCCGCTCGACCGCCTCGCGCCTGTCGCCCGAGACCAGCGCCAGACGGTAGCCGGCTTTTTCGAGACGGCGGACGGTCTCGGCCGCGTCCGAACGGAGCGGGTCATCGAACCGGAATTGGACAGGCGCGCATTCCGGCCGTGCGAGCCAGAGTTCCGGACCGTTCCACGCGTCGGCACCACGGTCGGCGCCGACGAAGCGCGCGCTTCCTAGCCGGATCGCACCGGATGAAAGCCCCTCTCCCGGGTGCTCGGTCACGTCGGCCACGACGCGGGCGGCCGGGCACGCTCGAACGAGCGCGCGGCTGAGCGGGTGACGGCTCGCCTGGGCAAGGCCGGCAGCCAGCGCGAGAGCTTCCGCATCGACGGTCCCGACGAGCTCCGGCCGCCCGACGGTCAGGGTTCCGGTCTTGTCGAAGACGACGACGCGCGCCTTCGCCAACCGCTCGAGGGCGGTCGGCGACTTGAGGAGGATGCCCTGGCGGAAGAGCCGGCCGGAGGCGACGACCTGGACGGTCGGAACGGCCAGAGCCAATGCGCAAGGGCACGTGATGATCAGCACCGCGACCGCCGCCGACAGCGCCGGATGCCATTCGGCGCCGACGACGAACGTCCAGCCGAGGAAGGTCGCCAGCGCCGCGAGGTGGACCACCGGCGCATAGCTGCGGGCGACACGGTCGGCGAGTGCGACAAAGCGGGAGCGGCCGGACTCTGCCGCCGCCAGCAGCCGCCCGATCTCGGCCAGCAGCGTCGCCTCGCCCGTCCGCTCGGCGACGATGCGAAGGCTGCGGGTGAGGTTGACCATGCCGGCATGCACCGTGTCGCCCGCGACCGCGTGCTTCGGCAGGCTTTCGCCGGTCACCAGGGCCGTGTCGAGATCCGACGCGCCGTCGAGGATGCGTCCGTCGACCGGGATCCGCTCGCCGGCGGCAACGAGCACGGTCGTGCCCGCCCGGACCTCGGACGGCCGCACGACCCGCGTCGCTCCATCGTCGTCGAGGATCGTGGCGGAGCGCGCGGTGAGAGCCGCGACATGGGCGACCGCCGAACGCGCCCGACCGCGCGCGTGCCGATCCAGGTAGCGTCCGATCAGCAGGAAGAACAGGAGCGTGATCGCCGAGTCGAAATAGGCATGCGTCTCGGAGCGCCATGTGTCGAACAGGCTCATCATCGAGGCGAGCGTGACGCCGATCGTGATCGGCACGTCCATGTTGGTGCGGCCGGCGGCAAGCGCGGCGAATGCGGAACGGGCGAACGGCCGAACGGCGTAGACGATGGCCGGCAGCGCGATCAGGGCCGAGAGCCAATGGAGCAGGTCTCGCGTCGCGGGGCCCATTTCGCCGACCGCGCCCGACCAGACCGAAACGGAAAGCAGCATCACGTTCGCCGCGGCGAAGCCGGCGACGGCGAGCGACTTCAGGAGGTCGCGCTCCTCCGCATCGACCGTGGAGGCCAGACGCTCCGGATCGAATGGCGCAACCGCATAGCCGAGGCGGCGCACGATGGCGGCCAGGCGCTCACCGGCCTCGGCCGGCCCCTTCCACGCGAGGGTGAGCCGGCGCTGGCTCAGGTTGACGCGGGCATGTTCGAGCGCCGGATCGCGGGCCAGAGCGGCTTCGATCAGCCAGGCGCAGGCGCCGCAGACGAGCCCGTCGACCATCAGGTCGAGCCGAGCATCCTTCCCGTCGATACGAACGAACGGCAGGACCGGGATCGCGTCCGCATCCGACGCCGGACGACTGGCCGCGCCCATCGCGTCGCGGCGCTCGTAATAGGCATCGAGCCCGAGCTCGCCGATCATCTCCTTCGCTGCCGCGCAGCCGCCGCAGCAGAAGCGCTGCCCCGCCGCAGCAAGCCGACCGCAATGCGCGCAGGGCGCGGCTGCGGCGGAAGGAGCGAAGGCGAGCGCGGCCGTCGTCATTTGACTATCAACCGGTAGAGCCCGCGATAGGTGCCCTCGGCACCTGTGGCCAGCAGCTTGATATCCCACTGTCCGCTGCGCGGCAGATCGACCGCTGCAACATATTCGTCCCCTTCGGGGATCAGGGTGACGTCGATCGGCGCCATGGCCTCCAGCGGCCGAGACAGCTTCGCTCGCAGGTCAAGCCCGGCGACGGGAGACCCATTGGACGCGACGACACGGACGGTAAACCGGCCCTTGTCGTACGCCGGCGTCAGCTCCCATCCGAGGGCTGCCTGGGCACGCCCCTGGCGCAGCTCTTCGTTATAGGCGATGCCGCGGTCGTAGGGTCGCTGCACGACAAGTCCGGGAAAGGACCGGAAGGCGGCGGTGATCAGCACGGCGTTGACAGCGACGACGACCAGCATGCCGCCGGCATAGGTCCAGGGTATCCAGCGCCCGCGTGTGGCAGCAGTCATTTTTTCGGTCCCAGGAAGATGGTGGACTGGCTCGCGCCCGACTTGGCGCCAGCGACGTGGAAGGTGACCGGCATCGTCTCTCCGGAAAGATGCTGGCGATCGGTCCGGACGGTCACGCGGAAGGTGCCGACGGCGTCCGGCTTCACGTCGAGCGTCGCGGACGCACCGTCGACGCTCGCCTCTCCGTCGCCGACGAGGGCCAGCTTGGCACCGTCGACGCCGGAAATCGTCAGCGTGTAGGACTCGGCCTCGCGCTCCTTGTTCAGGACCTTCACCGTGTAGCCGTTCCGGATGGAGCCGTCGGCCAACGTGACGAAGAGAGGGCTCCGGTCCCGGAGCACCGTGAGCTCCACCGACGAGCGAAGCGCCAGCCCGACGACCATCACCACGGCGACGACAGCGAGAAGCGCCGCATAGATGGCCGTGCGCGGCCGCACCAGGCGGTAGCCGGCGAGCTTGCCGGGAGTTTTCGCATCGAGGTTGGCCAGCGTATCGAAGGCGATGAGCCCCTGCGGCCGGTCGACCTTCAGCATAATGTCGTTGCACGCATCGATGCACAGGCCGCAGCCGATGCACTCGAGCTGCTGGCCGTCGCGGATGTCGATGCCGGTCGGGCAGACGGCGACGCAGGCGCGGCAGTCGACGCAGTCGCCCCTGCCCTCCCAGCTCTCGCCCTGCTTGTGCTTGCCCCGCTTCTCGCCCCGCCAGTCGCGATAGGTGACGACCAGGGTGTGCACGTCGAGCATCGCGCCCTGGAAGCGCGGCCAGGGACACATGTAGGTGCAGACCTGCTCGCGCGCCCAGCCGGCGAGCAGATAGGTGGTCGCGGTGAAGAGGCCGATGAAGAAGTAGACCTCGGCCGACGAATTCCCGGTGAAGATCGACCTGATCTCGGTCGGCGCGTCGACGAAATAGAAGACCCAGGCGCCGCCGGTCGCCATCGAGATCGCGAGCCAGGCGGCGTGCTTGGTGGCCTTGCGGACCATCTTGCCGGCCGAAAGCGGCTGCTTGTCGAGGCGCATGCGCTCGGTCCGGTCGCCCTCGACCAGCCGTTCGACCCACATGAACAGGTCGGTCCAGACCGTCTGCGGACAGGCATAGCCGCACCAGACGCGCCCAAGCAGGCTCGTCGCGAAGAAGAGCCCGATGGCGCCGAGGATCAGCAGGCCGGAGAGGTAATAGACCTCCTGAGGCCAGATCTCGATCCAGAAGAAGTACGCCCGCCGCCCCGGGAGATCGAGCAGGATCGCCTGGTCAGGCGCCCCTGCCCCCCGATCCCAGCGGATCCACGGCACGGCGTAGTAGATGCCGAGAAGAAGGACGAGCAGCGTCCACTTAAGCCGGCGGTAGAGTCCCGAGACCGACTTCGGATAGACCTTCTTCCGCGTGGCGTAGAAGGAAACGCTGCTACCATCGTCGAGCGGCATCGGCACAGCCTCACTCGCCGCCGCCCAGCGTATGGACATAGATCGTCAGCATCTTGACGACCGCAGGATCCAGACGCTCCGACCATGTCGGCATGACGCTGCCCCGTCCCTCGCTGATCGAGCGGATGACGCTCGCCTTGTCGCCACCGAACAGCCAGATGCCGTCCGCCAGCGAAGGAGCGCCGACGTCGCGCTGGCCGGTGCCGCGCTCGCCATGGCAGGAGACGCAGTTCTCGGCATAGAGGGCGCGGCCTCGCCCGGCACTCGCCGTGTCGGTGGACTTGCCGGACAGGGACAGGACGAACTCGGCGACGTCCTCGATCTGCTTGCGCTCGAGAATGCCGTCCGTGCCGAAGCGGGGCATCAGGCTGGTCCGCGTGTCGGGATGCGCGCTGCGGATGCCGACCTGGATGGTCTTCTGGATGTCGGCGAGCTTGCCGCCCCAGAGCCAGTCGTCGTCGGCGAGATTGGGATAGCCCTTGGTGCCGGCGCCGCCGGCCTGGTGGCAGGCCGCGCAGTTCTCGGCGAAGGCGACGCGACCGCCGGAGACCGCGTAGCCGAGGAGCTCGGGCGTGTTGCGGATGTCATCGAGGCTCGAGGAGCGGATGCGATCCAGGAACGGCGCCCTTGCTTGAGCGGCCGCCTGCATCTTGCTCGTGAGTTCGCCTCGCGCCGAATAGCCGACGAGCCCGGAGAAGTAGCCGGTGATTCCGGGGAAGGACGGATAGATGACGAACTGCGCGAGAGACCAGACCACGGTGGCGTACAAGACGTACACCCACCAGGTCGGCAGCGGCGTGTTCAGTTCCTTGATCCCGTCCCACACATGGCCCGTCGTATCCTGGCCGGAGACGGTATCCTTCTCGATCTTGGTCGGCATGATTTACTCCCGCCCTTCGTTGTCGCGAAGGGGAATGGTCGAGGCCCGGATGAACTCGGGCTTGCGGCTCGGGCGCAGGGCGCGGGTGATCAGCAGCAGGAAGATCATCACGAGCCATACGGTCCAGAGCGACTTGAGCGCCGGATAGATGGAAACCAGATCCATGACTTCCTCCTACTGCTTCAGCTGCTGCGGCGTGACGGCCGAGAAATCGACCAGCGTGCCAAGCATCTGCAGGTAGGCGACCAGCGCATCCATCTCGGTGATCTTCGTCGGATCGCCGTCGAAGGCACCGATCGGCACCTTCGGATAGCGCTTCGCGAGATCGGCGGTGTCGGCGTCGGGGTTCTGCTGCGCTTCCATGTCGGCGCGGGCCGCGGAGATCATCTCGTCGCTGTAGGGGACGCCGACCATCCGCACCGCACGGAGATGCGCGGCGATGTCGTCGGTCTTCACCTCGCGATCCGCGAGGAAAGGATATGACGGCATGATCGACTCAGGGACGACCGAACGCGGATCGATCATGTGCGCGACGTGCCACTCGTTCGAGTACTTTCCGCCGACACGCGCGAGGTCCGGCCCCGTGCGCTTCGAGCCCCACTGGAACGGATGGTCGTACATGCTCTCGGCGGCCAGGCTGTAGTGGCCGTAGCGCTCGACCTCGTCGCGGAACGGACGGATCTGCTGGCTATGGCAGAGGTAGCACCCTTCGCGGATGTAGATGTTGCGCCCGACCAGCTCGAGCGGCGTATAGGGGCGAACGCCCTCGACGCGCTCGATCGTCGTCTCGATCGTGTAGAGAGGGATGATCTCGACGATGCCGCCGATGACCACGGTGAGGAGCGACAACACCAGCAGGATCGCAGTGTTGGTCTCGATCTTCGCGTGTGAGAGAACCATTGGATTGTGCTTCCGGCTTCAGGCGGCCGTCCGCGCGACGTCGCCGCGCGCGGTGCGCCAGAGGTTGTAGGCCATGACCAGGGCGCCGGTGAGGAAGAGGACGCCGCCCATGGCGCGGATCAGGTAGAAGGGATGCATCGCCTGCACCGTCTCGACGAACGAGTACTGGAGGAAGCCAAGCTCGTCATAGGCACGCCACATCAGCCCCTGCATGATGCCGCTCACCCACATCGCGGTGATGTAGAGGACGATGCCGATCGTCGAGACCCAGAAGTGGACCTCGGCGAGCTTCTTCGAATAGAGGTCCTTCCGGTTCCAGAGAACCGGCACCAGGTGATACATCATGCCGAAGACGATGAAGGCGACCCAGCCGAGCGCGCCCGAGTGGACGTGTCCGATGGTCCAGTCGGTGTAGTGGCTGAGCGCGTTGACCGGACGGATCGACATGACCGGCCCCTCGAAGGTCGACATGCCGTAGAAGGCGACGGCCGTGATCGAGAAGCGCAGACCGGGATCGGTGCGGAGCTTGTCCCAGGCGCCCGAGAGCGTCATCAGGCCGTTGATCATCCCGCCCCACGAGGGCATCCACAGCATGACCGAGAAGGCCATGCCCAGCATCTGCGCCCATTCGGGCAGCGAGGTGTAGTGGAGGTGGTGCGGACCTGCCCAGATGTAGAGGAAGATCAGCGACCAGAAGTGAATGATCGACAGGCGGTAGGAATAGACCGGCCGGTTCGCCGCCTTCGGAATGAAGTAGTACATCATCCCGAGGAAGCCCGCGGTCAGGAAGAAGCCGACCGCGTTGTGCCCGTACCACCACTGCGTCAGGGCGTCCTGGACGCCGGCGAAGGCCGAGTAGCTCTTGGTGCCGACGAACGACACCGGGATGGCCAGATTGTTGACCACGTGCAGCATCGCGATCGTCAGGATGAACGAGAGATAGAACCAGTTGGCCACGTAGATGTGCGGCTCCTCGCGCTTCACCAGCGTGCCGACGAAGGCGACGAGGTAGACCACCCAGACGACCGTCAGCCACAGGTCGGCGTACCACTCGGGCTCGGCGTATTCGCGGCCCTGGGTGATGCCCAGGAGGTAGCCGGTCGCCGCGACGACGATGAAGAGCTGGTACCCGAGCAGAATGAACCACGCGACCGGCTCGCCACCGAAGAGCTGCGCGCGGCAGGTCCGCTGCACGACGTGGAAGGAGCTACCGATCAGCGCGGTTCCGCCGAAGGCGAAGATCGCCGCCGAGGTGTGAAGCGGGCGAAGCCGCCCAAACGTCGTCCACTCCAGGCCGAGGTTGAGCGCCGGAAAGGCGAGCTGCAGGGCGATGTAGACGCCTGCCGCGAACGCGGCGATTCCCCAGAACATCGTCAGGGCCATCGAGGCACGAACGACGTTTTCGAGGTACTCCTCCCTGACTTCGCCTCTCACACCGTTCATTGTCGTCGCCGTCATCGCGGGCTCCACGTGAATCGTCTGGTGCGGAGCCCCGGCAAGGGCTCCTCGGCACGGGGGCAAAGTCACCCGCGCGAGCAGCCGCAGCATTGATTTATCTCAATTCGGCATGGTGTCCCCTCGGCCATAGTGGCGCCGGCCCCGCTGTTCGGTGGCCGCGGGAGTCATTGATGAGCAACACCTTTCCCGTGTTCACGACCCCTAGTCCGCGAATCCGGCGGGTCCCCGTCGATCGCCCGTGGCTCTGGCTGGCGCGGGGGTGGTCGGATCTGGCCAATGCCCCCGGAATCAGCCTCGCCTATGGCGGCGGATTCGTCGTCTTCAGCTTCGTGCTGACCCTGGGGCTCCTGCTGGCCGAGCTTCCCTATCTCATCCTGCCGCTTGCGGCGGGATTCATGCTGGTGGCTCCCCTGCTTGCGGTCGGCCTCTACGAGATCAGCCGCCGCCTCGAGACCGGCGATCGCCCGACACTGATGCAGGCGGCGACGGCCTGGCGGCGCAACGCACTGCAGATCTCGCTTCTCGGCCTTGTCCTGATGCTCTTCCACCTGGCCTGGGTCCGGATCGCCTCGCTCCTGTTCGCGCTGTTCTTCGTCGACACGGCGCCGAGCCTCCCCCGTCTTCTCGACATGCTGCTGTTCTCGCCGACCAGCCTTTCCTTCCTGGTACTCGGAACCCTGGTCGGCGCCATTCTCGCAGCCGCCGTCTTCACTCTCGCCGCGGTTTCGATCCCCATGCTCCTCGACCGCGAGGTGAGCGTGGTCACCGCGATCGCGACGAGCGTCACGGCGGTCCTCCTCAATTGGCAGGCCATGGCGTTGTGGGCGGCGCTGATCGTCATCTTCACGGCGCTCGGCATCGCCACGATGTATCTCGGCCTGGCGGTGGCGATGCCGCTTGTCGGTCTCGCCTCCTGGCACGCCTATCGCGATCTCGTGGAGTAGGCGCTAGAGCGCGCGAAGCGCGAGCACGGCGAGGATGACGGCGTTGGCGAAGCCGAAGTAAGGCGCCGACATCTGCGCGAAGGTCCGCCACCGCTTGCCGGCCGCGAGGCCGAGCCAGCCGACGGCGACGAGAGACGGAACGGTTCCGAGGCCGAAGAGCGCCATTCCCAGGGCGCCTTGCCACGCGCCGCCCGAACCGGCGGCGGCGATCAGGGCCCCGTAGATGAGCCCGCACGGAAGGAAACCCAGGGCGAGTCCAAGGGCGAAGCCGCGCGGCTTGCCGAAGCGAGAGACGAAACCGTTGCCCCCTCCGCCGATGCGACCGACGGCCTGGGCGGCGAAGACCATCGCCGCCACCATCAGGGCCGCGGCCGGAAGCCAGCCGAGATCGGCGAGACGCGAGGTCGCCGCGCCGAGGCCTCCCGCTGCCGCGCCCAGCGCCGCGTAGGTGGTCAGGCGCCCGGCCTGATACGGCATCAGCGTCGCGGTCCAGAGCCGGCTCGACGCGCCCGCGGCGAAGCGCTCGGCGATCTGGGCGAGCGCGAAAGGTCCGCACATCAACGAGCAATGCCCGAGCCCGCCGAGCAGCCCGGCGAACAGCATGCCGGCCATCAGCGGCAATCCCGCCCCGGCGTCGAGCCCGCATATAGACCAGAGGAAGTCCACGGCCCGGGCCCCTACACCGCCCGGGCGTGGCGCACTTCGTCAGGCGCGAGATACGCGTCGAAGGCGGCGGCGACGTTGCGCATGAAGGGCCAGCCGCGATCGGTCACGCGAATGCGGTAGCCATCGATCTCGACCAGCCCGTCGCGGGCGGGCTCCTCGAGCCTGGCGACGCAGTCGGCAAGATGATTCGGAAGATATCCCTGGTCGCGCAGCAGCATTTCCAGGTCCGCGGTCCGATCGCACATGAGATCGTTGATCACCCGCCGGCGCAGGCGATCCTCGGGGGAGAGCGCCCGCATCTTCGCGACCGGAAGCCGGCCGGCAAAGACGGCCCGCTGCCAGTCGGGAATCGCCGTCAGGTTCTGCGCGTAGCCTTCCGGCGTCTCGCTGATCGCCGACGCCCCCAAACCGATCAGGCTCGTCGCGTCGTCGTCGGTATAGCCCTGGAAGTTGCGGCGCAGCCTCCCCGCCCGGGCCGCCTTCACCAGGTCGTCGCCCGGCAGGGCGAAATGATCCAGTCCGATCCGGACATATCCGGCCTTGGCGAGCGCATCGGCGCCGGCCAGGAGCTGCTCGAAGCGCTGCAAGGAGCCCGGAAGCTCGGCTTCGTCGATGCGAAGCTGATGTGGCTTCATCCACGGCACATGGGCATAGCCGAAGAGCGAAACGCGGCTCGGCTTGAGGCCCGCGACGGCTTCGACAGTGGCGACGACGTCCTCCGTGGTCTGCGCCGGAAGACCGTACATCAGGTCGGCGTTGAACGACCGGATGCCGACATGCGCGAGCCGCTCGACGGCCGAGGAAACCACGTCGAAAGGCTGGATGCGGTTGATCCGCTGCTGAACCGCCTCGGAGAGGGTCTGGATGCCGAAGCTGACGCGGTTGACGCCCGCGGACGCCAGCATCGCGACCTTGGCATCGGTCAGCGTCCGCGGATCGATCTCGACCGCGTGCTCGGCCATCGGCCCGAGATCGAAAAGCTGCCTCAGGTCGCCCAGGATCGCGCCGAATGCTTCGGGCGAGAGAATCGTCGGCGTTCCACCGCCCCAGTGAATCCGCGCCACCGGCGACTGCGGCCCCATCGCCTCGGCGACCAGCGCGATCTCGCGCCGGAGCGCGCTCGTGTAGGCCTGGACAGGCACATCGTCCTTGGCGACGCGAGTATGGCAGCCGCAGTACCAGCACATCTTTCGGCAGAACGGCACGTGGAGATACAGCGATACGCCCTTGGGCGAGCGCACGCGCGACAGCCAGTCGCGATACCAGCCGTCGCCGACGACGGCGCGGAAGTGCGGAGCGGTCGGGTAGCTCGTGTACCGAGGGACCCGGCCCTCGTACTTCGCGATAAGGAAGCGCGCGTCCATCGCCGCCTCAGTGAGAAAGCATGACGGGAATCTTGGCGCTCTCCAGGACCTCTTCGGTCGCGCCGCCAAGCACCCATTCCCGCAGGCGAGAATGGCCATAAGCCCCCATGACCAGAAGATCGGCACCGGCGACCCGGGCTTCGTCGAGGATCAGGCCGCCGATATCGACGCCGTTCGAGAGGCGCTCGCGGACGTCGACCTTGATGCCGTGCGAGGCGAGTAGCCGCGCGATGTCGGCGCCGATCTCCTGGGTCGGCGGATCGACGACCAACACGTCGGCGGAGCCGATGACCTGGATCAAGGGCAGCGCGTCGCGGACCGCGCGCGCGGCCTCGCGGCTGCCGTTCCAGGCGATCACGGCGTGCCTGAGGCCGTTCGGCGTCGTGCCGTCCGGAACCACCAGGACAGGCGACGCCGAGACGAAGACGAGATTGCGTGCCACATCGGGAGCGGCGACGACCAGGTCGACATAGCGGGCATGCACACCGGCGACCGAGACCTCGTCTCCCTCTTCGCACCGCCAGCTGATCTTGGATCCGACCCGGCCGGCCTGGGCCATGGCCGCGGCCTCGATCGCGGCGGCGGTTTTGTCGATCTGCTCCTGCTGAGCCTCGATCAGGGAAGCCGGGATCTCGCCGTTCATGCCTCCGGTGAGGATGACGGGCGACGGCTTGACGTGAAGCGCGGCGATGCTGGCGTCGAACCGGGCGCCGAGCAGGAGCGCGGCCGCAAGGCGGGTCTCGTCGCCCGAAACGCCGGAAAGCACGACGAGAATAGTCTTGATCGTCATAGGGGGGATCCTTCGTGATCAGTCGATGAAAGACATCACGGGGGGTCCCGACCCACCTTGATCTGCATCAATGAAGTCCCGGGCGGGATACGTCTAAAAAGCGGTGCATGGGTCCTCTTGTGCTTCGACCGCTCGAGCAAGAACGCATCCGCCAGGCCTTCCCCCTGGTCCAGGCGGTTCTTCCGGGCACGACCCTCGCCCGCTGGACCGAGTTCGCGCGTCCCCTGACCGCCGAACAGCGGGGTCGCGCGCCCAGCGGGATCATGTCGGCCGAAAACCAGTCCGGTTACATCGTCGGCTTGTTCACGCACCAGAACCGCGAAGAGCTGGCCAGCGGCCGCACCCTTGCGATCGGGAACCTGCTGATCGCCGACTTCCCCGGCCGCGACCAAGCGATCGCCCATCTGATCGACGGAATGGAGGTCATGGCGAATCTCCGCGGATGCCATGCGATCGCCGTGGATCTGGACATAATTTTCGTCGACGGCACGCCGACCTGCGCCTGGTCGCTGCCGATCTTCGAGCGCAACGGCTTCATCGCGCTCGGCGCAAGCCAGTGCCGGAAGCGGCTTCCGCTCCGCCGCGGACCCGGCCGCGCCGCCGAGGAGACGATGCCGCTGCGGTGATGCCGCGATGCGGCAATTGACCGCGGTATCCGATTACAACTTTTCACCAACATTGGTTTGTGGTTCTCCGCCCCGGACGGGATGATGCGAGATGGGCAAGGAGAGCGACATGTCGTGGTTCGCCGTGCAGACGCAGGAGCGGAACGTCCGGGCGGGGCTGGTCAAGCCATGCAACGACTGCGCTGTTCGCGAATACTCGGTCTGTGCGCCCCTCGAGCCCGCCGAGCAGGTCCGCGTCACCCAGATCATGTCGCAAATCGACGCCGCCGACGGCGCGACGATCTTCGACGAGACAGATCCGGCCGATCACGTCTTCAACATCACCTCGGGCGCGGTGAAGGTCTACAAGCTGCTGCCGGACGGGCGGCGGGCCATCACCGGCTTCCTGTTCCCTGGGGACTTCCTCGGCCTCACGCATCGAGATGCCTACGCCTTCAGTGCCGAGGCGCTGACTCAGACGAAGCTGTGCAAGTTTCCGCGCGAGAAGCTCGAGCGGCTGCTCGAGGAGATGCCGAAGCTGGAGCGCCGCCTTCTCGGCCTCGCCTCGCACGAACTCGCCGCCGCCCAGGACCAGATGCTGCTGCTCGGCCGCAAGACCGCGAAGGAGCGCCTCGCCTCCTTCCTCGCCCTGCTGTCCAATGCCGCGCGCCGTCACGGCAAGCCGGGCAACCCGGTCGATCTGCCGATGGGGCGGAGCGACATCGCCGACTATCTCGGCCTCACGATCGAGACCGTCAGCCGCACCTTCACTCAGCTTAAGCGCGACGGGACCATCCAGCTGCTGGACGGCAACCGCGTCCGCCTGGCCAATCCGGAAAAGCTCGAAGAACTCGCCGGCGTTATGTGACGCTGGCGACCCGGAAGGTCCGCTCGACCCCGTCGTGCTCGGTGATCGAGAGGTACTCGCCGGCGCGGAACACGTGGTTGTCGAGACGAAAGATCGGCTCGTCGTCGGCATCGTCGCCCGGCACGTAGGAAAAGGCCCAGCGCCGCTTGGCGGTATGGACCAGGAGTCCCCGCTCCTCCTCGGCGTCGCCCCAGAAACGTCGGACGGTGCAAAGCTCCCGCTGCTTTCGCCATGCGTCCACGTCGAGGTGCCCATCGGACTGCAGCGGCGCCTTCACCTCGTAGCCATGCGTGGCGCTGCCTTCCGGGAATTCCTTGCTGCGCGCCAATTCGAGACGGATCGTCTTCATCTGCCTGATCTCCCTATCGCTGCCCCGAAGATAGGAAGACACCTGCGGCCTCTCTTTGACATGGGTCAAGCGAGCCGCCCGCTTGCGCATCTCCGGCGGCGCTCGGGTCGTGCCGGGAACCCAGGTCCCAGTCCGGGTATTTGCATGACCGCAGGCCTGTGATAGACAGCGCCCACCTAAGCGCCCGCAGGCGCCACCGTTGGGGGATCGTCTAACGGTAGGACCCCAGACTCTGACTCTGGTTGTCTAGGTTCGAATCCTAGTCCCCCAGCCATTTTCTCTTGAAAATCAATGAACTAAAGGAACGCCCCAGCGGGCGATCCTGCCGGCGAGCGCCGGCTACTCTTCCGGATTCCGCCAACGGGTGGCGCGCGACTCGGGCATGGGGAACTGCTTCTGGGTCTCCTTGAGGATCAGGTCGATCGCCTGGAGATCCTCCATCAGCTCCGTCTCCTCGGCCAGGGCCGCGGAATCGGCGGACGCCACGCTGAGCCGCACGATGCCGGTCAGCCGCCGGACCGCCTCCAGGAACTCGACGTCGTGGATGCCGCCGAGCGAGTTCGTATTCCACGACAGCGACCCCGAGGCGGCCTTGACCAGGGCCACGTCGCGTCCGATCTGCTGGCGGACGTCGTCGCGGAGCTTCCGCGCCTGCACCAGCTTCGAATAGACCAGCCGGCAGAGCGACTGGATCGCCTTGCGAAGCGGGACCCGCGGCAGGCTGTCCTCGCCCCGCATCACGCCCGCCCCCGTTCCGATCGCCCGTTCGCCCGCATCGTGACCGTGGTTTAACCGAATCCTGGCCAAGACAAAAGGAAGGCCCTACACCGGGTTCCACCCCGCGCGATCCGGATCGCCCGGATCGCCGATCCCCCGGGAAATTCAAGGATGCTCGAAACCCTCGTCGTCCTTCTGGCCGCGTCCGTGCTGTTCGTGCCGCTGTCCCGGCGCTTCGGATTCGGTAGCGTGCTGGGTTACCTCGTCGCCGGTGCCGCCATCGGCCCCTCGGCGCTCGGCCTGGTGGCGGATGTCGAGCAGATCGCCCAGGTCTCCGAGCTCGGCGTCATCATGCTCCTGTTCCTGATCGGCCTGGAGCTGCGCCCGCAGCGCCTTTGGGTCATGCGGCGGGCGATCCTCGGCCTCGGCACCGGCCAGCTGGTGCTGACCGGCGCCGCCATTGCCGTCTTCGCCTGGTGGGCCGGGGCGGCTTGGCCCGGTGCGGCGGTGATCGGGGCGGGCCTCGCCCTCTCCTCGACCGCCATCGTCCTGCCGATGCTGGCCGAGCGGGATCTGCTGGCCTCGACCGCCGGCCGCGACAGCTTCTCGGTGCTGCTGTTCCAGGACCTGGCTTTCATCCCGCTGGTCGCCGCCGTTCCCCTGCTCGCCGGCGGCTCGATGGCGGAGGCCGTGTCGTGGAGGGACGTTCTGGAGGCGATCGCGGTCGCGGTCGCGATCGTCGTGGGCGGTCGCTTCGTCGTCGCGCCCGTCTTCAACCTCCTCGGCGGCGCCCGCACGCCTGAGGTCTTCACCGCGATGGCGCTGCTGACCGTGGTCGGCACCGCGACCTTGGCCCATCTCGCCGGGCTCTCGACCTCGCTCGGCGCCTTCCTCGCCGGCGTGCTGCTGTCGGACTCCTCCTACCGCCACGAGCTCCAGGCCGACATCGAGCCGTTCGAGGGCCTCCTCCTCGGCTTCTTCTTCATGTCGGTCGGCATGTCGGCGAACCTGGGACTGGTGCTGGCAGAGCCGGTGCTGATCGTCGCCGGCGTGATCGGCCTGGTCGCGGTCAAGGCCGCGATCGTCTTCGCCTTGGGGGTGATCGCCGGGCAGGACGCGAAGACCGCGCTCCGCTTCGCGCTGGCCCTGCCGCAGGGAAGCGAGTTCAGCTTCGTCCTGTTCGGCGTCGCGGTCACGGCCGGCACGCTGGCACAGGCAGAAGCGGACCGCGCCATGCTGATCGTGGCGCTCTCGATGGCGGCGACGCCGCTTCTGTTCGCCGCCTCCGAGAAGCTGATCGTGCCGCGCCTCGGTGCCCCAACACCCGAGCCCGACTACGACCGCATCGAGGCCCAGGGAACGCCGGTCATCATCGCCGGCTTCGGCCGCATGGGGCAGATCGTCGGCCGCCTCCTCCGCCTGCAGGGTATTCCGTTCACCGCGCTCGACAAAGACGCCGAGCAGGTCGCCGTGCTCCGCCGCTTCGGCACCGTCGTCTATTTCGGCGACCCAACCCGCCTCGAGCTCCTGCGGGCCGCCGGTGCCGACGAGGCCAAGGTCCTGGTGATCGCGGTCGACGACACAGAAGAGACCCTGCGGCTCGCCGAGATCGCCAAGCGCCACTTCCCTCATCTCAAAGTGATGTCGCGCGCCCGCAACCGCCGGCACGTCCACCTGCTGATGGATCGCGGCCTCACGGCGATCGTCCGAGAGACCTTCCACTCGAGCCTGAGGCTCTCGGAGATGGTGATGGCGGAACTCGGCATCGCCGAGGCCAGCATCAAGCGGGCGATCGGCATGTTCACCGAACACGACGAGGACACGCTCCGCCAGGCCCATGCCTTCTACCAGGACGAACGCAAGGTGCTGCAGAGCGCCCAGGAAGCCGCGGCCGAGCTCACCACGATCTTCGAGGCCGACCGGCGCGAGCCCGACGCCCCTCCCCCGCACGATGCGCGAGGAAGGGGAGCCGACTGAAGCTCAGCTCTTCGAGATGTTCCAGAAGACGATCACGCTGGCATTGACCACGCCCTGGACGTTGGCGCGCCAGGCGTAGGGCGACTGGAACTGGCCGGTCATCCAGTAGGGAACGAATTCCCAGAGGCGCTTGTGCAACGCCTCGGCGAGGCGCTTCTGCTCGGCCGGGTCGACGGCAGCGAGGAACGCCACCTTGAGCTTCTCCGCCTCCTCATCGCAGGGCCAACCCGGCCAGTTGCGGCCGCCGCAGGCCGTATCCGAGGCGAAGTTGATCAGCGGATGGAAGACCAGGCCGTTCGAGACCGTGGTCGGCGCGATGTGCCAGCCGCCCTGCTCGGGCGGATCCTTCTTCGTGCGCCGCGCCAGCATCGCGTTCCACTCCATGCCCTGGAGATCGACGTTGACGCCGATCGAGCGCAACTGGTCGGCGGCGACCTCGGAGAGCGAGCTGATCGACTGGCTGCTGGTTGGTGACAGGATGATGATCTTCTCGCCCTTGTAGCCGGCTTCGGCGAGAAGCTGCTTCGCCTTCTCCTTGTCGGGCTTCCGGTAGGCCTCGCTGCCCGCCTCGGTGCCGAACGGCGTTCCGCAGAAGAAGTAGGCGTGGCAGACCTTCCACCATTTCTCGTCGCCGACCTGGGCGCGGAGGAAGTCCTGCTGGTCGAACAGCATCGCCACCGCCTGGCGGGCCTTCGCGTTGTTGAACGGCGGATGCAAGAAGTTCGGGCGAAGCACGCCGACGCCGCCCTTGTCGATCGGGCGGACGACGATGTCCTTGTTGCGCGCGAGCTGCGGGATGAAGTCGTTGGGCGTCGAGTCGAGGAGGTCGACCTCCCCCGCGACGAGTGCGTTCACCGCCGTCGCCGGGTCGGGGATCACCTGCCATTCGACGCGGTCGACCTTGACCACCTTGCCGCCCGCCAGCCCCGACGGCGCCTCGCTGCGCGGCACGTAGTCGGTGTTCTTGGCATAGACGACCTTGCTGCCCGGCTTCCACTCGCCCGGGACGAACTTGAAAGGTCCCGAACCCACCATCTCGGTCACGCCCTTGTTGGGATCGGTCGCCGCCTCCTTCTCGCGCATGATCACGGGGATCGTGCCGGCCGAGGCGCCGAGCGCGAACTCGACCCAGCCGGCCGGCTGCTTCAAGACGATCGCGACGTTGTTGTCGTCGACCACTTTGATCTCGCCCAGGAACTCCGCGAGCTTGCGCCCGGCGGTGTCGCGCACCATCCAGCGCTTGACCGACGCGACCACGTCGGCCGCCCGCACCGGCGAGCCGTCATGGAACTTGAGGCCCGGCCTCAGGGTCATGGTGAGGTTGAGCCCGTCCGCCGACCGCTTCGCCTCGCCGACCATCTGCGGCTTGACGTTCAGGTCCTCGTCCCACGCATAGAGCGTGTCGTAGACCATATTGCCGTGATTGACCGTGATCCGCGCCGTTGACTGGATCGGATCCAGCGTCGAGAGATCGGCGTGCGGAACGACCTTGAGCGTCGTCTGGCCCAGGGCCGGTGCCGCCGCCGCGACGAGCACGGCGGCCAGCAGGCGTGTCTTCCAGGTCATCTTCCCTCCATTCGGTTGGGCATGAGCGCTTGCGGCAGGTGGCGGAAGGTGAAGTTCCGCATGTCGATCGTCGCCGGTCCCGGTGCATCGCAATCGATCATCGTCTTCACGTAAGGCAGGATGCCGGCACGGATATGGTTCTTCGCCTTGACGCAGAGGAGCCGGAGCGTCGACGGATCGATCCCGTGCATGAGCAGGAATCCGGGATCGTTCGGCGACAGGCAGTGCTCGGTCAGGATCACCTTGATGCCGTCGACGTCGAGGAGCGCGGTGCGGCCGAGCGAGACCTCGAGGTGCGTCGACATCGGGCCGACGTTCTTGAAGCGGCCGTCGGTCAGCATCGTCACCCGGCCCTTCACCGCGACCGGCGGGCCGAACAGGTCCGAGAGCTTTCCGCCGAGGCTGATGTCGAGCACCGCGCCGACGCCGGCCTTGTGCGCCTCGGCCACCACCGCCTCGTCGCGGAAGAAGGCGAAGGCGGTCGGAACGTCCGGCTTGGCGTCGATCAAGGCGCGGAACAGGCCCGGCGTGTCGCCGATACCGCCGGAGCCTGGGTTGTCGGAGTTCTCGAGCACGACCGCGCAGCCCGCCGGCGAGGCCAGCGCCTTCCGGATCGCCTCCGCCGGGGTCGGCAGCGCCATCTGGAACTTCGGCGCCAGCCGCATCATCTCGTCGGCAACCTCGCGGGCAACCTTCTGGGCCAGCGCTTCGTCGCCGTCGGCATGGACCATGATCGAGCCGCCCGCATAGGGCGTGTCGGCATAGGGGAATCCGCCGAAGACGGTGACGTCGAGCACGCCGTATTTTTTCTCGGCCGCTGCCGCGATCGCTTCCATCTCGGCCATCGGCCCGTCGCCCGTCGTCCGCATGTTGACGCTCGGGAACAGCGTCGGCACGCGGGCGAGCGCGCCAACGGGACGGATGCTGCCGTCGGCAGTCCCCGCCAGCAGACGCAGCGTCTTCTCCGTCGTCTCGTACATGTCGACGTGCGGGTGCGTCTTGTAGCCGACCGCGACGGTCGCGGCCTTGATCTGCTTCTCCCCGAGATTGCCGTGCAGGTCGTAGCTGACGCCGAGCGGCGTCGCGGCACCGATCACCTTGCGCACGCGCTCGATGATCTCTTCGTCCGCTCTGGGGTTGCCGGCGCGCAGCATCGCTCCGTGCAGGCAGAGATAGACCGCATCCCAGGGCTTGCCGCGCAGGCCATCCAGGATCTCGCCCAGGATCTTCTCGTAGACCTCGTCAGTCAGCGGGCCGGCCGGGTTCGCCGAAGCGCAGGTGAGGAAGGTCGCCTGCCATTCCGGATTCCTGGCGGTGAAGTCGAGCACCGCCCCCATCGAGGTCCGGGTGCCGGCGTATTTCTGGGGCGCCTCGTTGCCGAGATGCCAGCCATAGGCGCGGAAGTCCGCCTCGGTGGTATTGCCCGGGGTGAAGGAGTTGCTTTCGTGGGCGAACTTGGCAGCGGCGAGGCGTTTCATCCGGGTCTTCCGCGGTCGACGAAGGGATAGGTGCGATCGGTCGGCACGTGCTTGTACGGCAGGGTGGTGAGATCCGCCGGGCCCCAGTCCGCCGTGTCGACGATCAGGATGTCTTCGGCCAGCGGCTGGTAGACCGCGCGGAAATGCGTTTTCGAGCGCAGCACGATGATCGGGAAGTCCTCGGCCTCGAGCCCGAACTGGGTGAAGCAGTCGGTGTCGATCGCCGTGATCGGCTTGGTCGTGATGCTGACGAGGATGCCGTTGGCGTCGATCAGCGCGGTGGGACCCAAGCGCTGCTCGGCACCTCGGCCAACGGGACCGGTGGTCTTGTAGGTGAGGTCGCCGGCGAAGAGCACCTTACCGGTGAGCCGCGCCGGACCGCCGGCACGATCGGAGGAGAAGCCGCCGACATCGAGCGACACGGTCGCCCCCTTCCCGGCCGCGACGGCCGCGGCCGCCGCCTTCGGATCCCAGAGAAACGGCACCATCGCCTTGCGCACCCCGCGACGGATCAGCTCCTTCAGGATGTGCGTGGAGTCGTTGAGCCGGTCGGCATGCTCCAGAAGCACGAGCGGCTTCGTGGCCGAGTTCGACCGGCGCAGCGCCTCGTCGACTCCTTGCTTGAGCGTCATCACCATGTCGCGCTTGTAGAGCTGGTGGCGCTCGTACTCGATCTTGAGCGAGAGATCGTCGGCCGCCTGCTGCGCCGTCGCCTTGTCGTCGGCGACCGCGACCACCGAAAAGCCGGTGTTCGGTGCGTCCGCATAGGAAAAACCGGCAAAGATCGTGACGTCGTGCAGGCCGGGCACCTTTGAAGGCATCTCGATCGACTCGCGCACCAGCCCCGCCAGGGGTTCCAGGTTGGTCGCGCTGAAAATGCTCGGCACCATGACGCCGGGCCTGGCGATCGCAGTCGCCGGCTTCTTGCCTGTCTTGAGCCAGCGCACCAGGCAGCGCGCGGCGCGGGCGCCGGTCTCGCCCATGTCGGTGTGCGGCGAGTAGTGATAGCCGAACAGCGCATCGGCGTAGCGCAGGATCTCCTCGTCGAGATTGCCGTGATAGTCGAGACCGACGACGATCGGCAGGTCGGGCCCGACGATCCTGCGCACCTCGCGGACGATGTCGGCATCCGGATCGGTGCGGGTGACCGTCGTCATCGCGCCATGCAGCGACAGCAGCACGCCGTCGATATCGTCCTTGATCGCGGCGATGCCGTCGCAGATCCGCGTGACGTAGTGGTCGAACGCCTCGTCGGTCGCCGACGCCGCGGCACCGGCGCCGGCCGAGACGATGCCGGTCATGCGGATGCCCTCGGCCTCGCAGACCTCGACGAAGCCGCCGATGATACGGTTGGTGCCGCGATGCCCGTCGATGACGGCTTGGCCCGACAGTTCCTCGCGCTGGAAGTCCGCGAGCGTGGTCGGCTCCGGCAGGAAGCTGACGGATTCCAGCATCAGACCGGCGATCGCGACGTGCATGGCCTCTCCCTTATTCGGCAAAGGGTAGTCAGAGGCGGAGGGACCGGGCAAGGACAAGCCGCGCCCGGCGGAGCCGCACCCGTCAGTCGTGGCGAAGCCTGTCTTTACGCTCGGATTCGAGGGCCGGACGGCGCTAGGATGGCGTCCCTCCCCGCCTGCCCCAACATGAGGCCGCCATGCTTCCCGATCCTCGCAGCCATCGCCCGCTGATCATGGGGCGCCGCGGCGCCGTCGCGACCAACCATCCGCTGGCGACCCAGGCCGGCTTCGACGTGCTCCGCGCCGGCGGCAACGCGGTCGACGCAACGGTGGCGATCTCCTTCGCGCTCGGCGTGGTCGAGCCGATGATGTCGGGCATCGGCGGCGACGGCTTCTACAATGTTTGGTTGGCGAAGGCCGGCAAGGCCACGGTCTACAACGGAACCGGTGCGGCGCCCGAGCAGGCGACCCTCGACCGATACCGCAAAGAGGGCGGCATCCCCGTAACCGGCCCTCTTTCGACCTCGATACCGGCGACCGTCGCGGCCATGGGCATGATGCACAAGGCACATGGCAAACTGTCCTGGTCCGAGCTGTTCGCCACGGCCATCGATTACGCGCGCAACGGCTTCGCCGCCACCCATGGCTACTCGCACTTCGCCGGCGAGTACGAGAAGGTCCTCTCCGCCGATCCGCGCAGTCGCAAGGTCTTTCTCGATCCCAAGACCGGCAAGGCGCCGGTGGTCGGCAGCTTGGTCATCCAGGAAGACCTGGCCCGTACACTCGAGGAGATCGCCGCCGATGGCGCGGACACGATGTATCGCGGCCGCCTCGCCAAGCGGCTCGCGGCGGCCTGCCAGACCCAGGGCGTGCTGATCGGCGAGCGCGACCTGGCCGGGTGCCACGCGGAGGAAACCCAGCCGATCGGCATCACCTATCGCGGCTACCAGGTAACGCAGACACCGCCGAACTCGACCGGGTTCGTGATGCTGCAGGAGCTCAAGATCGCCGAGCGCTTCGACCTCAAGAGCCTGAAGCAGGGATCGGCGGAGCTCGTGCACCTGCTCGTCGAGGCGCGGAAGCTCGCCTTCCTCGACCGAGAGCGGTACGGCACCGATCCGCGCCACGGCGAGGTGCCGCTTGAGAAGCTGCTTTCGGATGCCTACGCCGACGAGTGCGCGGCGCGCATCGACCGCAACAAGGCCTCGGCGCCGGAACCTTTCTCGGCCGCCGCAGGCGGCGACACGACCTACTATTGCGTCGTCGACGCCGAGGGCAACGCGGTCTCGGCGATCCAGAGCATCAACTCGGGCTTCGGCTCAGGTGTCACCGCCGGCGATACCGGCATCCTGCTCAACAACCGCATGGCCTACTGGCACCTGGCCGACGGGCACGCGAACCAGCTCAAGCCCGGCAAGCGCGTGCGCCACACGATGAATGCGCCGATGGTGCTCAAGGACGGCAAGCCGTGGTGCGTCTTCGGTACCCCGGGCGCCGACAACCAGGTGCAGGTCAACTTCCAGGTGCTGGTCGCGATGATCGAGCACGGCTACGACCCGCAGCAGGCGCTGGAGATGCCGCGCTGGACCTGCATACAGCCGGGCCAGGCCGCCAACTACCCGCATACCGGCGAGGATTCGGTGACGCTCGAAGGCCGCTTCAAGAAGGAGACGGTCGAGACGCTCCGGCGGAAAGGCCACAACGTGAAGGTCGTCGGCGACCTCGAAGGCCCGTGCAGCGTGGAGGCGATCCGCATCCTCGAGAACGGCGTGCGCATGGCGGGATCCGACCCGCGCCGCGACGGCTGGGCGCTCGCCTACTGAAGCCCCCATGGACCTGTCGAAGATATCGATCGGGGCGAACCCGCCGAAGGATCTCAACGTCCTGATCGAGATCCCACTCGGCGGCGTACCGGTCAAGTACGAGATCGACAAGGCGTCGGGTGCCTTGTTCGTCGACCGCTTCCTGCACACCGCGATGTTCTATCCGGGAAACTACGGCTTCATCCCGCACACGCTGTCGGGCGACGGCGATCCGTGCGACGTGATCGTCGTCGGCCAGGTTCCGGTCGTCCCCGGCGCCATCATCCGCTGCCGGCCTGTCGGCGCGCTGGTGATGGAGGACAATGCCGGCATGGACGAGAAGATCCTGGCCGTGCCCGTCGACGCGCTGCATCCCTTCTACACCGGCATCCGCAGCTACAAGGACCTGCCCGCGATCCTCTGCGAGCAGATCTCGCACTTCTTCGAGCACTACAAGGACCTCGAGAAGGGCAAATGGGCGAAGGTCGTGAAGTGGGCCGATGTCGACGAGGCCGAGCAGCTGGTGATGGACGCGATCGTCCGCGCGAAGAAGGGATGACCGGATGAGCCTGGAGGCCCTTCTCGCCTTTGCCGCCGTCCTCTTCGTCGCCTGCGCCTCGCCCGGGCCGACGATCGCGGCGCTGATCGCGCGCGTGCTCGGCCGCGGCGTCGCCGGCGCGCCGAGCTTCTGCCTGGGGCTTCTGCTCAGCGACATCCTATGGCTGACCGGCGCCGTACTGGGCCTGGCGGTGCTGGCCGAGGCCTTCCACCTGCTGTTCCTGGCGATCAAATACCTCGGTGCCGGCTACCTCCTCTATCTCGGCTGGAAGATGTGGACGGCGCCGCCAGTGCCGCTGTCGAATGTCCCAGCGGTGAAGGGCGAAGGCTTCCGCCTCTTCCTCGGCGGCGTCGCCGTCGGATCCGGCAACCCGAAGACGATGCTGTTCTACCTGGCGCTGCTGCCGACCTTGCTGCCGCTCGAGGCGATCACCGTGCCGGACTACGCGCTGCTGATCGCGACGCAGGTCGTCGTCTACGGCGCGATCCTTGTGGGCTACGTCGTCCTCGCCGCCCGGGCTCGCCGCACCTTCACCAGCACGCGCGCAATGCGCGTCGTCAACCGCGTGACCGGCGGCGTCATGGCCGGCGCTGCGGTCGCCGTGGCGGCGCGTTCATAAGGCGACCATGGCCCGCTTCCTCGTCGTCGCCAGCGTCAACGCCGACCGCATCTGGAAGCTTGCCGAGAAGCTGCGCCCCGGCGGCCGTCACCCCTATTCCGGGAAGAGCATCCGCATCGGCGGTGCTGGCTGGTATGCCGTCAATGCGCTGCGCGGCGCCGGCCACGAGGTCGCGCTCGCAAGCGCGATCGGGGACGACGCGATCGGCGCGGCGATCTTCGAACGCTTGAAGAATCTCGACATCGATACGAGCGCCGTCCGCCGCACGCCCAAGACTCATGCCTACGATATCCTCGTCGATCCCGACGGCGAGCGGACGCTCTTCTTCGACGGCGCGCAATCAGCCCGCCCCCTGCCCGCTCTGCCCGAGGGAGCGGCTTTCGACGGCGCCTATGTCAACGCGTGGTCCGCGATCTCGGCGATGCCGTGCGTGCGCCCTGGTGCGCCGGTGCTGGTGCAGCTTCCGCTCCGTGACCGTACCGGCCGCTATCCCGGGACCCACGTCGTGGTCTCGCGCTCGGACACCAGCGACACCCCGCAGGCGGTCTGGGCGCGAGCTGAGCACGCGGCCGGGGGACGGCTCGACGGGCTCGTGCTGACGGACGGCCCCTCGCCGCTCCTCGTCGTCACGCCAACCGGCGAGACCAGGGTGCCATCCGGTCCCGCCGCACCGGCGGGACAGATCACCGTCGGCGCCGGCGACACCTTCGCGGCTCACCTCGTCGCACATCTCGCAGAGGGCGCTCAGCTGCACTCGGCGGCGGCCGAAGCGTCCCTCGCCGCCTCGCGCTGGCTCTGCATGCGGCCCGCGCCCACGACGATCGAGGACTGACTACTTCACCCCGCCCCAATGCGGCGGGCGGCGCTGGCTCCACGGGCGGACGATCTCCAGCATCGCGGCAAGGCGCAGCAGGTCGCGGTCGTGCCACCAGCGGCCGATCAGCTGCAGGCCGATCGGCAGGCCTTCCTTGCTCCAGCCGTTCGGCACCGAGATCGCCGGGTGCCCGGTCATGTTGAACGGATAGAGGTAGGAGCTGAAGCCGGTGCGGGTGAAGCCCTGCGGCTTTCCGTTGACCATCACCTGGTCGCGCGACGCGTGGTGGTTCACCTTGAGCGCCGGCACCACCAGCGACGGCGAGGCCAGCACGTCGTAGCGGCCGAACAGCCGCTGCACCGCCTGATAGAGCCGCGTGCGCGCGCTCTCGGCCTCGCGCAGCCGCTCCATCGAGACCTTGCGGCCATCCTCCATAAAGTCGCGATAGCTGGGATCGAGCTGGTTGCCCCAACGGTCGAGGTCGTTGCGGCTCTTGGTCCACATGCCGGTCCGCATCAGGATGCGGCCGTCCTCCTCGATCCAGTCGATCTTGTCGGTGACGGGCTCGACCTCGGCGCCGAGCTCGCCGAGCGTCTTGAGCGCCGACTCGGTCGCCGCCTCGACATCGCGGTCGACGTCGGGGTTCGCCATGCAGCGGATGTAGCCGATCCTGAGGCCCGCGATCCGGTTGCCGGTTAGGCCGGCCACGACAGGCTTCAGGGAGCCGCCGAGGCTCCAGGGGTCGTCCGGCTCCGGGCCCGCCAGCACGTCGAGCATGAGTGCAGTATCGGCGACGCTTCGCGTCATCGGGCCGGAATAGGAGATGCTGGCGATCACGTCCGGCGCGTAGCCATGCGCCACGGCGCCCCTGGTCGGCTTCAATCCCACGATCCCCGAGGCCGAGGCCGGCAGGCGGATCGAGCCGGCCCCGTCGGTACCGAGCGCGAGCGGGCCCAGGCCCGCCGCGACATGGGCGCCGGCACCGCCCGAGGAACCGCCCGGCGAGTACTCGAGGTTCCACGGATTGCGCGTGATGCCGAAGGACGGGCCGTCTGTAAGGCCCTTGTGGCCGTACTCCGGCGTCGTCGTCTTCCCCACGAAGACGCCCCCCGCCTCCTTGAGCCGCCGGACCGTGGTCGCGTCCTTGGTCGGCACATGGCCCTTGTAGACGGCGGAGCCGTAGAAGGTTTCGACCCCGGCGGTGTCGACCAGATCCTTGATGCTGAACGGCACGCCGTGCAGCGGCCCGAGGCCAGCGCCTGCCATCGCCGCCCCTTCGGCCAGCTTCGCCTGCTCGATCGCCTTCTCGGCCGTGACCACCGTGAAGGAGTTGATCACCGGTTGCGACCGCTCGATCGCTTCCACGATGGCGCGCACATACTCGACCGGCGACAGTTTCTTTTGGCGGATCAGGCGCGCGGCATCGGTCGCATCGAGCGCCAGCAGGTCGGAGACCATGAAAACACCTCGGGGCTATGACGAAGGCGGGAACTGAGCCTAGCATGGCCGGACATGGAGGAACCGATGGCGGACACCAAGATCGACTCGCCCGATACCCTGCCCGGCTGGCACATGCCGTGGCCGAGCTTCGAGATCGACTGGAAGAAGGCGGCTTTAGTCATCATCGACATGCAGAACTACGGCTGCAATCCGGACGCGGGCGTGGCGCAGATGCTGTCGCTCCGCTATCCCGAGATCGCCGGCTACTACGTGCCGCGCCTGACCGAGACCGCGATCCCGAACGCGAAGAAGCTGCTAACCGCCTTCCGCAAGGCCGGCCGGCAGGTGATGTTCACCCGCCACGGGCCGCTGATGCCGGATGGCCGCGACCTGATCGCCCGCCGCCGCCGGCGCGACTCCGAGTCCGTCACCTCGACCAACACGCCGACCTTGTGGAGCAAGGGCAGCTTCGAGCACGACATCATCGAGCCCTTGAAGCCCGAAGCGAACGAGATGGTGATCGACAAGAACACCTCCTCGGCCTTCAACTCGACCGGCATCGAGTGGATGCTGCGCAACATGGGGATCGAGACGCTGGTCGTCGCCGGCATGGCGACCGACATGTGCGTCGAGACCACCTCGCGGGACGCCGCCGACCGCGGCTTCAACGTGATCATCGCCGAGGACGCGTCGGCGACCTTCTTCCCCGACCATCATCGCGCCGCACTCTCCGGCTTCGCCCGCGTCTTCGGGCAGGTGTGGAGCTCGAGCGACGTGGTGTCGGCTCTCCAACGATAGCGGCGAGATCCAGTAGCCACCTCACCCTTCGACAAGCTCAGGATGAGGTGGATTAGGAGATCGAGGTACTTCAGTAGCCCTCATCCTGAGCTTGTCGAAGGGTGAGGGCGTTCCTCCGCCGGTCGCCCCTTCTTGATTTTCCCAAGTCGCCCGCTTCTCCTGTCCGGACCAAGGAAATTCGGGAGAACGCCGTGCATCCGTTGCTGGGCTATGTCGATCGCTGGAGCGTCAAGCCGGGTGAAACGATCAGCCTGAGGGTCGGCAGCGCCAAGGACGCGCCGTTCGAGACCCGCATCGCCCGCATCCTCTGCGGCGACCCGAACCCCAAGGGCCCGGGTTACCGAGAGATCAAGATGCCGCACCCGACCGACGGCCAGCATCCCGGCAAGGAACAGGGCACGCATCTCGGGTCCTGGGGCAGCATCGCCGCGCTCGACCTGTCGGCCGCGTCAAACGGTCTCGCCATCGCGCTCACCGCCTGGCCGACGACGCCGCGCAAAGGCCGCCAGGGCCTCTTCGCCTGGCGAGGGGCCGACGGCACCGTGATCGCGATCGAGATCGACCGCGACGGCGCCGTCGCCTCGGTCACCTCCGGCGGCCGTACCACCAGCGTCTCCGCCGGCAAGCAGCTGCTAGAGCGCGCCTGGTACGACATCTGGCTGGTGCTCGATCCCGCCTCGAAGAAGCTGACGATCGGCCAGCGCCCGCGCGAAGGTCATCCGGGATACGAGGACGACGGCCAGGCCTCGGTCGCACTGCCTTCCGTGCCTAAGCTGGGTGCCGGCTCGGCGCTGTTCGCCGCCCTTCCCGGCAAGACATCCGACGGGAAGCCCGAAGCCCACTACAACGGCAAGGTCGAGCGGCCGACGATCTGGGCCGGTACCGACGCCGATGCGGCCCTCGCGGCGCAGAAGGGCAAGACGCCGGCCAACAAGCCGCCGCGCCTGATCGCCTGCTGGGACTTCTCGATCGGCATCCCGACCTTCGTGCTCAAGGACGTCGGACCGCACGGCTTCGACGGTCGCGTCGAGAACATGCCCGACCGCGCCATGACCGGCTCGAACTGGTCGGGCAAGGAGCATCGCTGGACGCACCTGCCCGAGGAATGGGGGGCTATCCATTTCCACGACGACGACATCGGCGACGTCGGCTGGGAAAAGGCCTTCGACATCGAGATCCCGCGCGACTGGCCGTCGGGCATGTACTGCGTGCACCTGAAGAGCGCCGCCGGCATCGACAACGTGCCGTTCTTCGTGCGGCCCGCCGCGCACCAGAAGAAGGCGAAGATCGCGATCCTGCTGCCGACGATCACCTATCACGTCTACAACAACTTCGTGCGGCCGGGCTTCGGCAAGCAGAACCGCGCCCGCGCCGAAGCGTGGGGGGCGCTGACGCAGCAGCCGGATGAGAATCCCGAGCTCGGCCTCTCGCCCTACAACTATCACTCCGACGGCAGCGGCGTGACGCATGCGATCTCGGCCAGGCCCATGGTCGACAAGCGCTTCAACCACTTTATCATGCTCGACAAGAGCAGCGACATCGGGTCGGGCACCTACTGGCTCAACGTCGACAGCTACATCGTCGACTGGCTGACCCGGAAGGGCTTCGAGCACGACATCATCACCGACCACGACCTCCATGCCGAGGGCGTGGACCTGCTGAAGCCCTATTCGCTCGTCATCACCTGCCAGCATCCCGAGTACCACACCGACCAGACCCTCGACGGTCTCAAGAACTACCTCGACCAGGGCGGCCGCCTTTTCTATCTCGGTGGCAACGGCTTCTACTGGAAGGCGGTGTTCCACCCGGAAGCGCCATGGGCGATGGAGGTCCGCCGCGCCGAGAGCGGCGTGCGCATTTGGGCGACCGAGGTCGGCGAGAGTTACCACGCCTTCGACGGTAGCTATGGCGGCCTCTGGCGGCGCATCGGCCGTTCCTCGCACAAGCTGGTCGGCGTCAGCTTCACCGCCCAGGGCACCTACAACGGCCATCCCTACAAGACGACGCAAGGCATCATGGACCCGCGCGTCGCCTTCCTCCGGAAAGGCATCGAGAACCAACTGACGTCAGGCATCCAGATCGGCGAACGCGGCCACATGGGCGGCGGTGCCGTCGGCCACGAGCTCGACCGTATCGACTTCGGCATGGGCACGCCGAGGAACGCGCTGGTGATCGCCGAGGGCCACGTCATCGGCCACCCGGAATACGGTCCGGTGAACGAGGACCGCATCACCCAGTTCTGGCCGGGTACCGAAGAGGACCTGATGAGGTCCGATCTGACCTTCTTCGAGACCCCGGCGGGCGGCGCGGTGCTGTCGGTCGGCTCGATGTGCTTCGTCGGCGCGCTGCCGGTCGACAACTACGACAACCTGCTGACCAAGATGATGACCAACGCGGTCGAGCGCTTCATCGACCCGACGCCGTTCACGGTGGCGCCGCTGAAGCTCGACGGCCTGGTGAAGGGGCCGACCCTGCCCGACGGCAAGCCGGTGGGACGCGACGTCCCGCCGGTGCTGCCGGTGACGGGGAACCGGTAAAGGAAAAGGGCGGCCTTCGGGCCGCCCTTCTCATTTCACGCCTTGCCTTTGAGTGCGGGCGCCATGCCGTCGCTCCACCACTTGCCGCCAAGCACGATGCCGCGCGGGACGAGACGCCGGTCGGCACTCATCTCCTGACCGATCGCATCGACATAGACGACCGGTCCCTTCTTGATCTCGAGAAGGACCGCGTCGCCGACCGCACCTGGCGCCAGGGTTCCGATCTCCGGGCGCCGCATCGCCGCCGCAGGCGCAGCGGTCGCGGCGCGGATCACGTCGACCAGCGGCAAGCCCAGGCACAGGAACTTCGACATGGTGACGAGAACGTCGTAGGCCGGGCCGTCGGCCGAGTAGAGGTGCACGTCGGACGAGATGACATCCGGCGTGAAGCCCAGCTCCAGCATCGCGCGGCAAATGTCGAAGCCGAAGGAGCCCGATCCGTGGCCGACATCCATGATCACGCCTCGCTCGCGCCCCGCAACCATGCAATCGCGGAGTTGCCCCTTGGTCGTCAGGGGCTTGTTCATCTTCGGCGTATAGCAATGGGTGACGATGTCGCCCTTCCTCAGCGGATCGAGGATCTCCTCCAGCCGGGGCGGCATGTCGGCGCCGATATGCGCCATCACCGGGGCATTGCCGGACTGTTCGGAGGCCGCGATAGCCAAGTGTAGCGGCATGCCACCGAGCGCGGCGGTAGAGGACCGGCCGATCCGGATCTTGATGCCCACAACCTTGTCGGGCCACGTCTTCAGGGTCCTGACCACGTGCGGCACGTTCAAGAGATGAAGATCGCTCGCCTCGGCGATGTAGACCGCCCGAAGATCGCCATAGATGCCGGGGAAAGCCAGGTTCACGAAGGCGAGAATGCGGACGTCCGTCAATCGCTGCTGATGATCGACGAGTCCGCGGATGTTGGCGGCTCCGGCGCTACCCGCGTCGACAACCGTGGTCGTTCCCGACATGCGCCCCAATTGATCGGGCTCTACGCCATAAGTGGTGCCGCCGACGTAAACGTGGGCGTGCAGGTCGATCAGGCCGGGCACGACGTAGAAGCCGGCAGCGGATCGCGTCTCCGCGGCGTCGGCGTCGGAAATCTTCTCGGCCACCGCCGCAACCTTGCCGTCCTTGAAGGCGACGTCCGCCATGCCGTCACGGCCCGAGGCAGGGTCGATCACATGGCCGCCCTTGAGCAGCAGGTCGTAGGTCATGACGCACTCCGTATGTCCGGCGGGTTCTCGCCCGGTTTCACCAGATGGCAGGCGACGCTCCTGCCATTGCCGAGATCCTGGGCGACCGGATCCTCGACGCGGCAGCGGTCCAAGGCAAGCGGGCAGCGCGTGTGAAAGCGGCAGCCGGACGGCGGCGCCATCGGGCTCGGCACGTCCCCGCTCAGCAGCACCCGCCCCCGCTTGACCTCCGGCTTCGGCCGCGGGATCGCCGAGAGCAGCGCCTGGGTATAGGGATGATAGGGCCTCTCGAACAGGGCGGCCGTCGGTGCGAGCTCGACGATGCGCCCGAGATACATGACCGCGACGCGGGTCGAGATGTGGCGGACGACCGCGAGATCGTGGGCGATGAACAGGTAGGTCAGGCCGATGTCCCGCTGGAGGCGCTTCAACAGGTTCACCACCTGCGCCTGGATCGAGACGTCGAGGGCGGAAACGGCCTCGTCGCAGACGATCAGCTTGGGATTGAGCGCGAGGGCGCGGGCGATGCCGATCCGCTGGCGCTGACCGCCCGAGAATTCGTGCGGATGCCGGCGGAGATGGTCGGTGCCGAGCCCTACCCGTTCGATCAGGCGGAGAACATTCTCGCGGCGCGAGGCACGGTCGCCGATGCCGTGGATGACCAATGGCTCGCCGACGATCTGCTCGACCGTCTGGCGCGGATCGAGCGAGCCGTACGGATCCTGGAAGATCAGCTGCAGGTCGGCCCGACGCCGGCGGAGCGCCTCGCCTTCGAGGCCCAGGAGGTCCTCTCCCGCGAACCGGATCTCTCCCGACGACGGTTCGATCAGTCGCAGGATCATGCGTCCGACCGTCGACTTCCCGCAGCCGCTTTCACCGACCAGCCCCAGCGTCTCGCCGGACTCGACCCGGAACGACACTCCGTCGACCGCCCGGATGACGCCCCGCTTGGCGCCGAACACGCTCCGCTGCACCGGGAAATGCTTCTTCAGATCGACGATGTCGAGCAGAGGCTCAGTCATGGGGCACGGGTCAGGTCGGGATCGAGCCGGCAGGCTGTCAGGCGCGCGCCCACCCGACGCAGCATCGGCTCGCCCGAATTGCAGGAGGCCTCGACGAAGCGGCACCGTGGCGCGAAGCGGCATCCAGGCGGCAAGGCGAACGGGCTCGGCACCACGCCCTCGATCGCCGGCAGCTCGTCCACCGTGTGGTCGAGGTCTGGGATCGAATCCAGGAGGCCCGAGGTATACGGATGCAGCGGCCGGGCGAAGAGCGGCGCGGTCGGAGACTCCTCCACCACGCGCCCCGCATACATGACGATCACGCGATCCGCCTGCTCGGCGACGACACCGAGATCATGGGTGATCAGTAGGACGGTCAGGCCCAGCTCCGCGCGGAGCTTGCGCAGCAGATCGAGGATCTGCGCCTGGATCGTGACGTCGAGCGCCGTCGTCGGTTCGTCGGCGATCAGCATCTCCGGATCGCAGGCCAGCGCCATCGCGATCATCACCCGCTGGCGCATGCCGCCCGAGAGCTGGTGCGGATAGGCGGTCGCGCGCTCGGCGGCTCCTGGAATCCCGACCTTGGCCAGCATCTCCACCGCGCGATCCCAAGCGGCGCGCCGGGGCAGGCGATCGTGGCGACGCACAGCCTCGGCGATCTGCTCGCCCACCGGAAAGACAGGATTGAGGCTCGACATCGGCTCCTGGAAGATCATCGCCATGCGCTTTCCGCGCAATCGCTCCAGCTCGGCGTCCGGCCGCCCGACAAGCTCCTCGCCGTCGAAGCGGATGCTGCCGGTGGCGATGCGGCCGGGTGGCTGGATCAGCCCCATGAGGGCTCGTGCGGTGACGCTCTTGCCGCTGCCGCTCTCTCCGACGATGCCGAGAAACTCTCCGCGTGCGGCGGTGAAGCTGAGCTGCTCGACCGCCGCCATCTCGCCTTTCTCGGTGCGGAAGCGGACGCTGAGGTCCCGGACTTCGAGAAGCGCGCTCAACTCGAAGCCACCTTCATGCGCGGATCGAGCACGTCTCGAAGTCCGTCTCCGAGAAGATTGAGGCCAAGCACCGTGATCGAGATCGCGATGCCGGGCATCAGCGTGATCCACGGAGCTTCCCGGATGAAGTTGCGGCCGTCGGCGATCATGTTGCCCCAGGTCGGCGTCGGTGGTGCCGGACCGACGCCGAGGAAGCTCAGGACCGCTTCGGCGAGTACCGAATAGGCGAAGATGAAGGTGAGCTGGACGATCAGCGGCGCCAGGCTGTTGGGCAGAACGTGGCCGAGCAGGATCCGTGCGTCCCCTGCCCCGGCAACGCGCGCCGCCTGTACGAATTCCGCCTCCCGGACGACCAGCACCGAGGCGCGGACGATGCGCGCCGTGCGGGGCGTGTAGACGGCGGCGAGCGCGATCACCACGTTCAGCTCCGACGGACCGAGGGCCGCGGCGATGGCGATCGCGAGAAGGATCGCCGGGAACGCCATGAACGCATCCATGACGCGCATCACCGGATTGTCGAGCTTGCGGAAATAGCCGGCGACGGCACCGAAGAAAGTGCCGAAGACACCGGTAAACAGCACCACCATGACGCCGATGCGGAGGCTTACCTGCGCGCCATGGGCGAGCCTCGCCAGGATGTCGCGCCCGAAAGCGTCGGTTCCGAGGAGAAACCGAGGATCGCCCGGAGCGGTGAACCGGAGCCGCATGTTCATGCGCGTCGGGCTTTGCGTCGCGATCCACTCGGCGGCGACGGCGGCGACCACCACGAATACGAACAGGCACAGTCCGGTCATGAAGAGGCGGTGGCGAAGCAGGCGCCTAATCGGCATAGCGCACTCGCGGATCGAGCCAGGCATAGAGGAGGTCGACGACGAGGTTGACCAGGACGAGCGCCGACGCGGTCAGGAGCAGGCCGCCCTGAATGACCGGATAGTCGCGCCGCTGAATGGCGTTGACGATCAGCCGCCCCATACCGGGAAGCGAGAACACGGTCTCGATCACCACCGTGCCGCTGAGGCTGAGGCTGAGGATGATGCCGAAAACCGTGATCAATGGGATCATCACGTTCTTCAGCGCATGCTTGCCGACCACGCTCCAGCGCGGCAGGCCCTTGGCCCGTGCCGTCTGCACGTAGTCCTGGCGCAGCACCTCGAGCATCGACGACCGTGCCATGCGCGCCAGAAGGCCGATCTGGGTCAGCGCCAGCGCGATCGCCGGCAGGGTCAGCGCGACGAGCGCGCCGCCGACGCTCTGATCGAACGGCACGTAGCCGCCGGTCGGAAACCAGCCGAGATAGACCGAGAAGAACATGACGAAGAGGATCGCGAGCCAGACGTTCGGCAGCGAAACGCCGAGCAGCGCCACGGTCATGCAGAGCTGGTCGACCCATGAATTCTGGCGAACCGCGGCAAAGACGCCGAGACCCACGCCGAGGACCAGGGTCAGGGCCATTGCGTAGATCGACAGCGCGATGGTCACCGGCAGCCGCTCGGCGACCGCTTCGGCGACCGTGCGCTGCAGCAGGATCGAGCGCCCCAGGTCGCCCTGGAGGAGCCCCACGACCCAGTTCAGAAGGCGTTCGTGATAGGGCAGATGAAGGCCGAGCTGGATTCGGATCGCCGCGATCTCGTCCGGCGTCGCATTCGCCCCGGCCACCACGGAGGCCGGATCTCCAGGCACCAGCGACATCACCGAGAACGAGATGATCGTGACCAGGAAGACGACGAGCACCGCGCTCGCCAGCCGATGGAGGATGTATCCCGTCATCCGGCTCCCCGACGGTGGTCCGTCTCCCGTCGCGTCCCGGGGGACATCAACGCGTCAACGGATAGAGGGTCTTCGGCGCCTTCTTGAACGGGAAGCTGCTGAAGTCGTAGGCCGCCGGACCGGGTGCGTCGATGTCGATCATCTCGCGGAAGGTCGCGCCGAAAGAGGCACGAAACTGGTTCTTCGCCTTGACCGCCAGCACAGCCAGCTTCGACAGGTCGATGCTAGCGGCCTTGTAGAAGTTGGCGTCCGTGGTGTCGTGGCAGATGCCGGTGATCATCACCGAGATCGGAAGTCCGACGAAGTCGAGACGCGCGCATCCGCGCAGATCGTTGGCGAGCCCGCCATGGACCGGGCCGACATTGACGAACTTGCCATCCGAGAGATGGCCGACGGTAACCTCGGCTTCGACCGGCGGACCGAAGAGCGCCGTCAGACGTCCGCCAAGTTTCACCTTGAGGCGACTGCCGATCCCGGCAGCCTGCGCCCTGGCGACCAGATCCGGGTCATGGAAGAACGCGAAAGCCGTCGGCCTGGACGGCTTGGCCGCGACCAGCGCGGCGAGCAAGCCGGGCGTGTCGCCGATACCGCCGGCGCCGGTGTGATCGGCGGAGTCGATGACGGCGATCGGGCCGTCCTTCGCCGCCAGTGCTCGGGAAATGCCTTCAGCGGCGGTCGGCAGCTTCTTGAACAGCAGCGGCCTACGCCTGTTCATCTCCTGCACCAGTTCGGTCGCCGCCTTCAGCGCCAGATCGCGATCGCCGTTCGCGGTCGCCCACGCCGACGCTCCCGCCGCCTCGTTGTCGGCGTAGGCGTAACCCTGATAGGGCGTCAGATCGAGAAGGCCATACTTCTTCTCGATGTCGGCGGCGATCTGCTTCACCTCCGCCATCGGACCATCGGTCGTACGGGCGAACAGGCTGGGGATGATGGCGTCCGCCCGGACGATGACAGCCACCGGCTTGACCTCGCCCTTGATACGGCGCTCGAGGATATCGAGCGCCTTGGTCGCTGTCTCCGCCATGTCGGTATGAGGGTGGCACTTGTAGCCGACCACGATGTCCGGGATATCCGCCTCGGCCTGACTCACATTGGCATGCAGGTCGAAGCTGACGGCGAGAGGCGTGTCCTTGCCGATGATCGCCCGGACCCTCTTCACGATCTCGTAGTCGGCGTGCGGATACTCGACGGCGTTCAGCGAGCCGTGCAGCGACAGGAACACAGCATCCCATTTGCGCCCGGAAAGACCGGCGGTGATCTCGCCGATGATCGCGTCGAACACCCCGGCTGCCAGGACGCCGGAAGACGGAGCCGCCGTGCAGCGGAGAAAGGTGGGCTTCCACTCCGGCCGCTTCTCGAGCCAAGCGATCGCACCACCGATCTCGGTCTTGCTTCCCTTGTAGTATTTCGGGACGCCTTCGCCGATCGCCCACTCTCCCGACTTGAAGCAGTCGATCGGAGTCAGGAGCGGCGAAAAGCTGTTGCCTTCATGGGCAAACCGGGCAATGGCGATCTCAGGCATGGATATTCCCATCCGGAACTTCAAGTGAGACGGAAGCCGCGACGCGTCGACGCCGGCGCGACCGGCCGATGACGAGCACGCCTGCTAGCGAGCAAGCCAGCGTGCCATGCCCTGCCGGGTGAGGTCACCGCTCGGCGGCGGCGCCACCGGCTCGGAGTCTGCCGGCACCGACGCCAGAACCTCGCGGATCCGCCCGACGACGACGTCGAGCTCGGCGTCGTCGATGCGCCTGACATCGAGCAGAAGGTAGCCGCGATCCGTGTGCAGGGAACGCAGCACGATCTTGGGCTTTCCCGCGGCGAGCTGCTGGCCAAGCTGGAAGGCCGAGATCCGGGCGACCCTCGGATCGACGTGCAGCATCAGGCGATCGAACGGATTGCCGGGCGGATCCGGTTCGCGCTCGAGCCTGAGGCCCCTGATGTTCTGCAGCAGCGACTCAGCGCGGTCGAGCCTGACGGCCTGAGCCTTCTGGACCGCCTTGTGGTCGGTCTCGATCCATTGCTCGAGCGCGGCGATGGCACCGGCAACGTTCTCCTTGCCCGCTTTCATCGGCCGGCCGATACCGCGTTCTTGGTGGTAGCAGGCGCGGATGAATTCGCGCTCTCCCGCAATGACGCCTGCGGTGGTCCCGGCCGGCGCCTTCTGGGAGCTGAAGATGACCGCCGTTGCACCGTCCTTGAGCATCCCCGGCCAGTCGTATTCGGCGGCCGCGTCGACGATGACCGGTACGCCCTTCGCCCTACACACGGCGGAGAACGTCTTCAGGTTCATCAAACCGCTCTGCACGGTGTGATGCGACAGGACGAAGACCGCCGCCGCCGTCCGCTCGTCGATCGCCGCTTCGAGCTGATAGGCGGCACACCCGGTGGCGGTACCGATCTCGACCGGCTCCGCGCCGGTCATCCGGATCATCTGAGTGACCGTGGCGCCGTAGTTGACCTCGTGGCCCTTCTGCAGAATCACACGGTTCTTCATGCCCGTCGTGTCGGGCAACCGCTCGACACGACCCAGATCCGCACCGGTCATCGCGGCGGCGACGGCGACGGAGATTCCCGCCGCCGTGCATCCGGTGACGAAGCCGCCCTCCGCTCCTGTCGCCTTGGAGATGACTTCGCTTGCAGCCCGCTGCAGCTCCGCCACCTCGATCCAGTGCGGCAGGACGGCCGCCACCGCGGCCACCACACGGTCCGATGCACGGCTCGCGCCGTGCACCGTCTCGGTACCTGAAGCATTGATCACATGACGGATGCCGAAACGCTCGAAGAGTTCAGACATGGCGGTCGTCTTACCCGATCAGTTCTGAAGCCAGACGTTCCAAAGGCGGGCCGTCCTGAACTTGTCGAAGCCCTTGATCCTGGTCGTCATCATCTGCGACTGCCCCATGTCGCCGAGCTTGATCATCAGGACCTGATCGATGATCCGGTCCTGCGCCTTGAACCAGGCCTGCAGGCGGCCCTCGGCGGTCGGCAGCTCCTCCATGTCGCGGGCGTACTCATAGAGCGGCCCGTCCTTGAAGTTGTTCCCCGGCGTCGGGCCGATCAGGCTGGCGATCGAGATCAGCGGATCGCCCAGCCAGGGGCCCGTGCCGAAGAAGCCGGGATTGAGGTGCCAGCCGTCCATGCGCGAGCGCAGCGCCACGACCGCCGGCCAGTCCATCGACTTGAGCTCGACCTTCATCCCGATCGCCTTCAGCTGCTCGGAGATGACGAGGGCCGTCGCCGCGTGCCAGTCGAAGGTCACGGCCGAGATGATGATCACTGGCTCGCCCTTATACCCGGCTTCGGCCAGGAGCTTCTTGGCGAGCGCCGGGTCCTTCTTGTTGTAGGTCTCCTTGCCGCGATCGCCGGGGAAGGTCGCGTAGCCGGGATACTGGACGGAGTGATTCAGCTGGTAGTTGCCGTCCCGCGCGGCGTCCATGATCTCGTCGATGTCGAGCGCGGCCTGGACGGCACGGCGGACCAGAAGCTTGTCCATCGGCGGCTGCGCCATGTTGACCGACAGGCTCTGCATGCCCGCCGGCATCACGTTGACGTGCACCAGCTTCGGATTCTTCTTCAGCGTCGGCACCGACTTGTCCGGAACCGTCTCCGCCATGTCGATCTCGCCGGCCTCGAGCGCCGCGATCATGGCCGAGCTCTCCGGGATGATGCGGAAGTTCAGCGTGTCCAGGTAGGCCTGCTTGTTGCCGACATAGCCGTCGCGCCCGGCGCTGCGCGTATCGACCGCGTAGCGATCGTGGCGAACGAGCCGGACATGGCTGTCCGGCTTGTATTCCTGGAGCTTGTAGGGGCCGGTGCCGATGCTTTCGATCTTGTTCGCGTCCTTCGCCGCCTCCTCTGCGGGGAGCATCGCGACGATGACCTCGGGCTGGCTGAAGTTGTTCATGAACAGCGGCCGCGCCTGCTTCAGCTTGAGCGCGACGGTATCGGCATCCGGCGCCGAGACCTCGGCCACGTCCTCGAGATAGCGCCGCCGCACGCTCATGCGCATGTAGCGCTCGATCGAGGCCTTGGCGTCGGCCGAAGTCAGGACCTTGCCGTTGTGGAAGACGATGCCCTTGCGGATCTTGAAGGTGTAGGTCAGGCCGTCGGCGGACACGGTCCAGCTCTCGGCGAGCATTGGTGCGGCTTCAAGCTTCTCGTTTCGTCCGATCAGCGGCTCGTACATGTGCAGATGGATCACGCGTCCCGTATCGTCCGTGGACGCCATGACGTCGAAGGTCGGTATCCCGTTGGGGACACCGATGGTCAGGGTCCCGCCCTTCTGCGGGGTCTGGGCTTCCGCGGGTGCAAAGGCGGCGGTCGCCATCAACAAGGCGGCAATCGCAGGTCCGGTGCGCAGATTCATGATGTTTCCCCCTCGTTTTCGACAGCTTTGTCAGACAACCTATCGGCGGCGCCTTTGTCTGACAATCCTGCCCACGGTTTTATGAAACGGCTTCCGGCCGCCTCCCATCGGAGCTATGCAGAAGCCATGTCCGCAACCACAATGTCCGCCGAACGCGAGCGCACAAAGGCGGCGACGAAGAAGAAGCGCTCGGTGGTCGAGGCGGTCTCGGAGCGCCTGTTCGCGATGATCCGCTCCGGCAAGATCAGCGTCGGCGACCGCCTTCCTTCCGAACACCAGCTCATGGCGATGCTCGGCGTCGGTCGGTCGAGCGTGCGCGAGGCCGTGCGCGGCCTCGTATTGATGGGCCTGCTCGAACGCCGGACCGGCCGCGGCAGCATCCTCGTGTCGGCGCCGCCGCCCACCGTCAACGGCGAACGATCCCTCGCCCAATGGGCCCTCGAAGATCTCTATGCGGTACGGGTGCTGCTGGAGCCTGCCGCAGCCGCCGGAGCCGCGCGGCACGCGACGGCGTCACAGCTTCAGCGCATCGCCGGCTTCGCCGCCGCGATCGAGGCCCATGTCGCCGCCGGCACGCCCTACTTCGCGGAAAACATCGGCTTCCACCTGAGCATCGCCGCAGCCTCAGGCAATCAGCTCCTCTACCACAGCATCGAGAGCCTTATCGGACGCTTCCGCGATGTGCGCGAGCGCATCAACCGCTCGCTCAAGTCTCGTCCGACGCGCGACCCGGCGGAACACCGGTTGATCCTGGAAGCGATCCGCAGGCGCGACCCGGATGCGGCCCAGGCAGCCATGGCGAACCACCTGCGAAGCTTCCGCCAGAAGGCCTCCGCCGACTCCGGAGTTCGCTGATCCGCTTCAGATCATCGTCGCGTTGGAACCCGGCTGCGCGCGATCGAACAGCAGCAGATCGCGACCGAGTTCCGAGAGCTTCTTCGCTCCCAGATATCCCTGCACGCGGTCGACCTCGTCCTTCATAGTCGCCAGCATGTGCGAGACTCCGTCCCGGCCGGTGCCGGAGACCGCGTAGGCGGCCGGCCGGCCGAGCATCACCGCCTTGGCGCCGATGGCCAGCGCCTTGACGACGTCGCTGCCGCGCCGGAACCCGCTGTCGAGCAGCACCGGCACCTTGCCGGCGACGCCGTCGACGACCTCGGGCAGCACCTCGAACGGCGCCGCGGCGCCTTCGAGGTTGCGACCGCCGTGGTTGGAGAGGATCACCGCATCGCAGCCGATCTCGACCGCGCGGATCGCATCCTCGACGTTGAGGATGCCCTTCACCATCAGCTTCCCCTTCCAGCGGTCGCGCAGCTTCTTGAGGTCGTCGAGGTCGAAGCCGTTGTAGCGCTGGCTGAGGAAGTAGTTGGCGAGCGCCTCGTAGGTGGTCGAGCCCGTGACTTCCCGCTCGAGGTTCGCCAGCTTCGGCATCGGGCGCGAGAGCACGACGCTCCAGAACCAGCGCGGCCGCGACAGCACCGCGGCGATGTTGGCCGGAGTCTTCTTGAGGTTGAGGCCGATGCCGTTGCGGCGGTCGCGCTCGCGCTTGGGGAACATGTGGGTATCGGTCGTCACCATCAGCGCCTCGTAGCCGGCGGCGGCGGCTCGATCGACGAGCGAGTCGTTGATCTTCTGATCCTTGAACACATAGAGCTGGAACCAGAGGCGCCCGCCCGCCTTCTCGGCCACGGTCTCCAGCGGCACCGCCGACGCGGTCGAGAGCGCGAAGGGAATGCCGGCAGAGGCGGCCGCCTGGGCGATCACCACCTCGGCCTCCGGCCAGAACAGGCTCAGGTTGCCCATCGGCGCGATCGCGAAGGGCGAGGCCATCGGCTTCCCGAACAGCTCGCTCGACTGGTCGCGGACGTTGACGTCGACGAGCGTGCGCGGCTTGAAGCGCACGCGGTCGAAGGCCGTCCGGTTGTTGCGGAGCGAGATCTCGTCCTCGGCACCGCCCTCGATCCAGTCGAAGATCGGCCGCGGCAGGTAGCCGCGCGCTTGGCGCTTGAAGTCGTCGATGTTGTGGACCTGGCTGAAATCGGCCATGAGCGACCCTGGATGAGGCGAAGCCGCCCTTGCGCCATCGGCGCCGCTTTGCTTCGGTGGAGGGAAAGCGGCTCATGCTAGCGATGCCGGCCTGAACCGCCAATTGTCACGACCTCAGGATGAAACATGGCCCTCGATCCAGGCCTGATCGGCACGCTCCGCGGCATCTCGACCGCGACGCTCACCATGCAGCTCTTGAAGCGCGGTATCCGGCGTTCGGCCATGGTGGGCGTCCGCCCCCTGGTGCCGATGGCCGAACGCCTGGTCGGCGAGGCCTTCACGCTGGCCTACCTGCCGCTGCGCGAGGACCTTTCCGACTACACGATCCTGGGAAGGCCCGACTACGCGCCGAGGCTAGCGATCGAGCAGGCGCCCGCCGGCTCGGTGCTGGTGATCGACGCCCGCGGCGAGGCCTCGACGGGCATCGTCGGCGACATCCTGGCGGCCCGGCTCAAGATGCGGGGCGTCGCCGGCATCGTCACCGACGGCGGGCTTCGCGACGTCGAGGCGACGGCACCGCTGGGCCTGCCCATCTTCGCCGCCGGACCGGCTGCGCCTGCCAGCATCTCCGGCCTCTCCGGCGCCGGCATGCAGGGACCTATCGGCTGCGGCCGGGTCGCGGTGATCCCCGGCGACCTGATCGTCGGCGACCAGGACGGCGTCGTCGTCGTGCCGAAGGCATTGGCGGCAGAAGTCGCCCGCGACGGCGCCGAGCAGGAACGGCTCGAACGTTTCATTCAGATCAAGATCCTGGCCGGTTCGCCGACACCCGGCGTCTACCCTGCCAACGACGCAACCAAGGCCGAATACAAGGACTGGCTCGCCGCCGGCGAGCCTAAGGAATGGCGCCGCTGACATGACCGCCTCTTACATCGATCCGCATACCGGCAAGACCTACGCGCTCACACAGCCGCGCTGGCGCTCCGACGACGGCAATCCGCTGATGACGACGAACCTGCCCGGCATCGGCCGCGGCGACATCGACACGTCCGTGCGATCGCTCTGGCGCTACGCCAAAGCGCTGCCGCTGACCATCGACGACCCGATCACGATGGGCGAAGGCTGCACGCCGCTGGTCGAACGCCGCATCGGCGGTGCGCGGGCGCTCGCAAAGCTCGAATGGTTTGCGCCGACCGGCAGCTTCAAGGACCGCGGCGCCTCGGTGATGCTCTCGGCGCTGCGACAGCAAGGCGTGCGCCACGTGCTCGAAGACTCCTCGGGCAATGGCGGTGCCGCGGTCGCCGCCTATGCGGTCGCCGGCGGGCTCAAGGTGAAGATCCTGGTGCCGGCCTACACCCAGCCGGCGAAGATCGTGCAGATGCGCGCGGTCGGCGCCGAGGTCGAGCTGGTGCCCGGCACGCGCCAGGACTGCGCCGACGAGGCCGAGCGGCAGGCCGAGAAGATCTTCTATGCCAGCCACAACTGGCAGGCGCTTTTCCTGCAGGGCACCAAGACGCTCGCCTACGAGCTCTGGGAGGACCTCGGATTCGAGGCGCCCGACAACGTGATCGCACCGATGGGGGCCGGCTCCAACATCCTCGGATGCTGGATCGGCTTCAACGAGCTGTTGCGCAAGGGCGCGATCAAGAAACTGCCGAGGATCTTCGGCAGCCAGCCCGCCAACTGCGCGCCGATCGCCGCCAGCTTTACCGCCGGTGTCGACACGCCGGTCGAGACCAAGGTCGAGCTGACCGTCGCCGAGGGCACCGCGATCGCGAAGCCGATCCGGTTGAAGGAAGTGCTCGGCGCACTCCGCGGCTCCGGTGGCGCTGCCGTCGCCGTGCCGGAGGACGAGATCATTGCCGGCCTCAAGACGCTGGCGGCGAGCGGCCTCTATGCCGAGCCGACCAGCGCGCAGACGGCGGCGGCGCTGGTGCGCTTGATCAAGGAAGGAAAGATCAAGCCGGAGGAGAAGACAGTTCTCGTCCTCACGGGCACTGGTCTGAAAGCCACCCAGAAGATCGGCGAGCTCCTCGGCTAGCAGCAGCGCGCCGCATCGCCCCCCACCCTAACCCTCCCCCACTTCGGGGGAGGGAACACCGCGCCACCTTCGTACCCCTTCCCCCCGCGGAGCGTGGGGGAAGGTTGGGATGGGGGGCTACGCGAGCTCTCTCAGCTCCTCTTCGCCTCCGCGACGAAGCGCGAGCCTCTCCTCGCCGGTCCGCCGCCGACGCCGATCGCGGTGCCGTCGGCGCGCCAGCAGGCGGCCCCGGTCATGCCTCCATCGGCCTCGAAGCGGATCGCGCACATGCCGCCGCCGACGCTCGGAACATGACCGGCGGGATGCCCCATCGCCGCGACCTTGCTCTTCACGTCCTCGGAGATCTTGGATTCGAGCTCGACCGCCTGACCCTGGGTCCAGACGCGCGGCGCCTCGACCGCCTCCTGCAGGCTCATGCCGTGATCGACGAGGTTGAGCACCGCCTGCATCGCCGAGCCGAAGATGCGGACGCCGCCCGGGAGGCCGAGCGCGAACTGCACCTTCCCGTCCTTGAGGCCCATCGTCGGTGACATCGAGGTCGCGATGCGCTTGCCGGGCGCGATCGACAGCGCCTGACCCGGATGCGGGTCGAACGTGTACATGTAGTTGTTCGGGATCACGCCGGTGCCGGGCACCATGATGCGCGCGCCGAACAAGCTGTTGATCGTCTGGGTCGCCGCGACGACGTTGCCCTGCCCGTCCGCCACGGTCAGGTGCGTGGTGTTGGCGGACTCGTTGCTGGCCGCCTTCGCCGCATGCGCCTTCGCCTTCTCCGGATCGATCTCGGCCCGGCGCATGTTGCCGTAGTCCTTCGACAGCAGCGTCTTCACCGGCACCTTCACGAAAGCGGGGTCGCCGGTCGAGGCGAAGCGGTCGGCGAAAGCGATCTTCAGGGATTCCAGGATCAGGTGGATCGTCTTCGGCGAGCCGAAGCCGAGACCCGCGATGTCGTAGCCCTCGAGCAGGTTCAGCATCTGGATGACATGGATGCCGCCCGACGACGGCGGCGGCGGGCCGACGATCTCCATGCCGCGGTAGGTCCCGCGCACCGGCTCGCGCTCGATGGTCTTGTAGGCCTCGAGGTCGTCGAAGGCGAGGAAGGCGCCATCCTTCTGCAGGTGATGCGCGATGCCGCGCCCGAGCATGCCGCCGTAGAGCGCGTTCGGTCCCTCCTTGGCGATCGTGCGAAGGCTGTCGGCGAGGTCTCCCTGGATAACCCGGTCGCCAGCGTCGACCGGCTTGCCGCCGGGCATGAACACCTTGGCGATGGTGGGGTCCTGGATCATGTCGGCCGCGCCCTGCTGGACGCAGTCGTTGAGGAACGGCGTCGCCCGGAAGCCGCGCGAGGCATGACGGATCGCAGGCTCGGTCACGTCGGAAAGCGAGAAGGTGCCCCAGCGCTGCAGCGCCTCGCACCAGGCCTTGAGATTACCCGGGGTCGCGATCGACTTCGGGCCGACCGCGTTCTCCTTGCCGATCGTCTCGAGATAGTCTGGCCACGTATCGGAAGCCGGTTTGTAGCAGGTGGGCCCGGAGGCGGCAGGCGCGGTCGACATTCCGTCGAGCACCAGGTGCCGGCCGTCGGCCAGGCGGACGTGCATCATGCCGCCGCCGAACAGACCCACCATCATCGGCTCGACGACGTTCAGGGTAAACAGAGCTGCGATGGCGGCATCGACGGCATTGCCGCCGGCGGCCAGCATCTCGGCTCCGGCCGCGGACGCGAGAGGGTGATTGGTCACCACCATGCCGCGATAGCCCGACGCCGGCCGCTTCTCGCACTCGAAAGTCGTCCCCGCTCGGCTCCGCCAGGCGCTCGCTGCCATAGAATCCCCTCCGAAAAAGGGCGCTACCATGACAGAGGCCGAGAGCGCCGAACAGAGGTAGCCAACCTCGGGCGAAGGCACTAACTTGCCGTGCCTCGAACTATTCTAAACGGCAAGGGTGGGGACCCGTGGAACAGCGCACCTTGGGCAGGTCCGGCCTGCTGGTCTCGGCCGTCGGCCTCGGCTGCAACAACTTCGGCGGCCGCACCGACTTCGACGGCTCGAAGGCCGTCATCCACAAGGCCCTCGACCTCGGCATCACCCTCTTCGACACCGCCGACATCTACGCCAACAAGGGCGGCTCCGAGAACGTCATCGGCCAGGTGCTCGGCGACAGGCGCAAGGACATTGTGCTGGCGACCAAGTTCTGTGGCCCCATGGACGACGCCGGCAAGCTCAAGGGTGCATCGCGCCGCTACATCATGTCCGCGGTCGAGGCGAGCCTGAAGCGACTGAAGACCGACTGGATCGACCTCTACCAGGTCCACATGGTCGATCCGCTGACGCCGATGGAGGAGACGCTCCGCGCCCTCGACGACCTCGTGACGCAGGGCAAGGTCCGCTACCTCGGGCTCTCCAACCACAAGGCGTGGCAGGTGGTCGAAGCCGAGTGGATTGCGCGCCGCGACGGTCTCGAGCGCTTCGTCTCCTGCCAGGACGAGTACAGCCTGATCGTGCGCGACGCCGAGAAGGAGCTGATCCCGGCGATGAACGCCTACGGCATCGGCCTCCTCCCCTATTTTCCGCTCGCGAGCGGCATGCTGACCGGCAAGTACAAGCGCAACGCGCCGATGCCGGAGAAGTCGCGCCTCAGCTACGTGCAGAACCTCGCCGACCGCTACCTCACCGACGCCAACTGGCAGACCGTCGAGAGGCTGACCGATTTCGCGGCCAAGCGCGGCAAGTCGATCCTCGACCTCGCCTTCAGCTGGCTCGCCTGCAGGCCGCCGACCGCGAGCGTGATCGCCGGCGCGACCCGGCCCGAGCAGCTCGAGCAGAACGTCAAGGCCGCCGACTGGAAGCTGACCGCCGAGGAGATGGCGGAGATCGACAAGCTCTCCGGGCGCTGACGGGACCCCGATGCCGTCCGCGTCGAGCCTTCCCGGCAGAGGCCGCCTGATCGTCCTGATCGGCGGCATCCTGCTGCTCGGCTTCCTCACCACCAACCTGATCAGCTTCCGCGTCTCGACCGCGGCCCTGAAGGCGACGATCCTCCAGAACGAGCTGCCGCTCACCTCCAGCAACATCTACGCCGAGATCCAGACCGACCTGCTCCGGCCGATCTTCGTCTCCTCGCTGATGTCCAACGACACCTTCGTCAAGGACTGGCTGATCGCCGGCGAGAAGGATCCGGCGCAGATCTCCCGATATCTCGACGAGATCCGCGCCAAGTACGACGTCTTCACGTCCTTCCTGGTCTCGGACCGGACCAAGCAGTACTACCACTTCAGCGGCCCGACCAAGGTCATCAAGCCCGGCGAGCCGAACGACGACTGGTTCTTCCGCATCGGCGAGATGAAGCAGCCCTACGAGGTCAACATCGATTTCAACGCGGCGCAGAACATGGAGATCACGATCTTCATCAACTACCGCGTCCTCGACTACCAGGGCCGGTTCATCGGGGCGACCGGCGTCGGCCTCAAGCTCGACACCGTCACGCGCATCCTCTCGCACTACAAGACCAGCTATCAGCGCGGCATCTACTTCGTCGACGGCGAGGGCAAGGTCACCGTGCGCTCCGACGGCGCGGTGATCCAGGAAGACAACATCCGCACCGCCCCGGGCATCTCGACGATCGCGGCCGAGTTGTTGCGCAAGCCCGACGGCTATTTCGAGTACGTCCGCGACGGCGAGACCATGCTGCTGACCAGCCGCTACATCCCGGACCTCGGATGGCGGGTGATCGTCGAACAGCGGGAATCCGAGGCGCTGGCCGCGCTGTGGAACAGCTTCGTCACCAACCTCGCCATCGGCATCGTCATCATCCTTCTGACGATCGGCACGATCGCCTACGCGATCAACCTCTACCAGACCCGGCTCGAGGACATGGCGGTGACCGACAAGCTGACCGGCATCGGCAACCGCCAGCTTCTCGACATCGCGCTCGACCAGTCGCTCAAGCTGAGACGGCGCGTCCCCTTGCCGCTGTCCGTGCTGCTGATCGACATCGACCGCTTCAAGACAATCAACGACACCCGCGGCCACCTGAAGGGCGACGAGGCGATCCGGAGCGTCGCGCAGATCCTCAAGGAACGCGCGCGCGAGTCCGACCTGCTGGCCCGCTGGGGCGGCGAGGAATTCATCCTGCTCGCCCACAACTGCCGCCTCTCCCACGCCCAGGAGCTGGCCGAAACCCTGAGGGACGCGATCGCGACCTCGGCGGTCCTCAGCCCCGACGACGGGCTCCGTGTCACGGTCAGCTGCGGCGTCGCCGAGTGCTCGGATGACGACGACGCCGAAACCCTGGTCGGACGCGCTGACCGCGCGCTCTATCGCGCCAAGGAAGAAGGCCGCAACCGGGTGGCGATCGAGATCGCCTGACGCCTAGTTGCCGTGACCGCTCACCTGCTGGGCGGCGTTCCGCTCCAGCCTGACGAACATCAGACCCGAGACCAGCGTCACCGCGCCGACCGCGAGGAAGGCCGGCCAGAAATCGGATGCCGACAGCTGATCGGCGCCGCGTGCCGCCATCGTCAGGTGCAACGCCGAAGCGCCAAGCGCGACTCCGAGGCTCTGCGCCACCTGCTGCGCTGTGCCGGAAACGCTGGTCGCCTGGCTCAGGTCCTCGGGCTTCATGTCGGCGAACGCCAATGCGTTGAGCGAGGTGAACTGCAGCGAGCGGAAGAAACCGCTGGCCAGCAGGATAGCCAGGATCAGCACTTCGGAGCTGTCCGGCCGGAAGATGCCGTAGAGGCTGGTCAGCACCGCGGCGATGATCCCGTTGCCGATCAGCACGACGCGGAATCCGAAGGCGCGGATGATGCCGCGCGCCGTGAACTTCATCGCGAAGGCACCGACCGCGCTGATGAAGGTGAGCAGGCCGGCGGCGAAGGCAGACTTGCCGAAGCCCACCTGCAGCATCAACGGCAGCAGAAGCGGAAGCGCGCCGGCACCGATGCGGAAGACCGAGCCCCCGAAGACCGAGAGGCCGAATGTCGGGATGCGCAGTAGACGAAGCTGGAGGATCGGCCGATCCCGCCTCCCCGCATGGACCAGGTAGATGGCGCCGGCGATCGCGCCCGTCGCCAGAAGCGCGATGCCGGCCAGCGGGCTCTCGTCGTCATGCGTCGAGAGCTCGATGCCCATCACCAGGCCCGACAGCGCGACCGCGCAGAGCAGGAACCCGACGATGTCGAGCGGCGGCGGCGGCGGCACGGGGTCTTGCGGGATCTTCAGCGTGACCAGGACGAAGCCCAGCAGGCCGACCGGCACGTTGAGGAAGAAGATCCAGCGCCAGTCGGCATATGTCGCGATGAAGCCCCCGATCGGCGGCCCGACGATCGGGCCGATCATCGCCGGCATGGTGACGTAGGTCAGCGCCTGGACCAGATCGGCCTTGGTGCAGTTCCTGAGCAGCACCAGGCGCCCGACCGGCATCATCATCGCCCCGGCGATGCCCTGGACGAAGCGCGAGACGGCCAGCATCGGCAGGTTCATCGACAGGCCGCAGGCGACCGAGGACAGCACGAAGACCACGATCGCGGTCCGGAACACGTCGCGGGCGCCGACCTTGTCGGCGAGCCAGCCGCTGATCGGGATGAACGCCGCCATACCCAGCAGGTAGGTGGTGATCGAGAGGCTGAGATGGACCGGATTGACGCCGAACTCGGCGGCGATCTGCGGCAACGCCGTGGTGATGATCGTGCCGTCCAGGTTCTCCATGAAGAGAGCGCAGGCGACGATCAACGCGATTGTCTGCGGCCGGGGCAAAGCCCCTCCTACATGGGTCAGGTGCCGATCTCGTCCAGAGGATAGACGGGTCGCTTGACCTTCTTGTAGGGGAACTTGGTGAGATCGCTCATGCCCGGCCCCGGGGTCTCGACCGTGTAGCTCGCCTTGGTGATCGGGTTGTAGGCGGCGCGATGCGCGACCGCGGCCTTGACGCCGATCACCTTGAGCCGGGTCGGCTCAATCCCCTGGCTCCGGAGCTGCCCAAGGTCCCATGGCGGGATCTTGATCGAGGTCAGCAGGATCTGGATGCCCTCGAATTCGACCACGGCCGACGGCCCCATCTCGATCTCGTGGCCGAAGGCCGCGAGATGGCTCTTCGGGTCCTCGAGCGTGAAGCGGCCGTCGCTCTTCGACTTGAGCGTCGCCGTCATCTCGACTGGCCCCTCGTCGAACGGGTTCAGCTTGCCGCCGACCTTGAGCTTCACTTGGTCGCCGACCTTGGCATCGGCGACGGCCGCGACCGACTCCGGATCGGCGATGATCACCGCGGACTCGCGCACCTTGTGACGGATCAGCGCGCGGAGGATGCCCGTGCTGTCGCCGGTCGTGCCGCCGCCGATGTTGTCGGAGGGCTCGACCAGCAGGACCGGCCCCTCCTTCACCGGCATGATCTCCTTGAGCACCTCGTCCACCGACTTGTCGCGCGGGCTCCCGGCCTTCCGGAGGCGCATCGCCTCGGCCTCGAGCCGGTCGAGCGCCGCCTCGGCGGCTTTCGGGTCGCCGTCCGAAACGATGCTGAACGAGAGGCCGACGTCGGGCGCATCGGCGAAGGCGAACCCGGCGATGACGTTGGCGCACCAGACGCCCGGCACCTCGGCCTCGATCTTCCGCGCCATCGCTTCGAGATCCTTCATCGGCGAGTCGGCGGTGCCGACGCCGGTCGGCGGCCACATGATCGGCGGACGGCGCCAGTACTGCTTGGGGACCCTGCCGCTCTCGAGGCAGCGCTGGAGCAGGTCGGCGGCCCGCATCGTCGCCTCGCGCGCATCCGTGTGCGGGTTCTCGCGATAGGCGACCAAGCAGTCCGAGAGATCGATGATCCGCCGGGTGAAGTTCGCATGCAGGTCGAAGACGCCGAAGACCGGGACGCCCGTCGGCAGCAGCGGCCGCAGCCGCTCCAGAAACTCACCTTCGGGATCCACCTCCTCGTCGGTCGCCATCGCGCCGTGTAGTAGCAGGAAGACCGCGTCGATCTTCGTGCCCTTGAGCTTCGCCAGCGCGGCCTTCACGTCCGACCAGAAGGCCTCGAACACCGCATGCTCGACCGTGCCGGACGGGAACGCCTGATAGTCGGCGGTCGGCAGCACTGTCCAGCCATGCGCCTTGGCGCGCGAGAGGAAGCCATCGAAATTCGACCCGTCGCCGTCGCGGCGGAACATCGCCTCGCCCTTCAGGACCTCCCACTTCGCCAGCGGTGTCTTCTCGGGAAGGAAGGTGTGGGTCTCGTGGAACAGGCCGGCGAACAGCACATTCGGCATCGGTTACCTCCGCTCGGGGACGCTAGCCGATCCCGCCCCGCGGCCGGCCGGAAAACGCGCTGGCCTTGGAACCGCGCGTTTCGTCTGTCGAAACACGGCGCTTTCTCCGCCGGGCGAAACGATGCACCATCGTCCGAGGGCACCTCCCCTCGCTCGACGGAGGTGCCCGCAAACCTGGGGAGGTTACATAGATGAAACGCTTGCTCTCGACGGCGGCTGCCGTCGCGGCGCTCCTGGCGCTCTCCGCCGGCGCCGCCACGGCCCAGCAGAAGGTGCTGAGGATCGTCCCGCACGCCGATCTCAAGGTGGTCGACGGCTACCAGACCACGGCCACCATCACGTCCCAGCACATGGGCGCGGTCTACGACACGCTGTTCAGCTGGGACGAGAACATCGAGAACCAGCCGCAGATGGTCGACAAGTGGTCGCTGTCGAACGACAAGCTGACCTACACGATGACGCTCCGCGACGGGCTGAAGTTCCATGACGGCACCGACGTCACCACCAAGGACGTGGTGGCCTCGCTCAAGCGCCTGGTCAAGCGCGAGGTGCTCGGCCGCTCGATCGAGCCGTTCCTCGCCTCGATCGACGCCGTCGACGCCAAGACCTTCACCATCAAGCTGAAGGAACCCTTCGGCCCCCTCCTCTTCGCCATCGGCGGCTCGCCGAACCTCGAGGGCATCTACCGCGAGAAGGAAGCGCTGATCGATCCGAATACGCCGATCACCGAGTCGATCGGCTCCGGTCCGTTCAAGTTCAACAAGGCCGAATGGGTCCCCGGCGCCAAGGTCGTCTACGACAAGTTCACCGACTACAAGCCGCGCGCCGAGAAGCCCTCGGGCTTCGCCGGCGGCAAGGTCGTGAAGGTCGACCGGGTCGAGTACAAGGTCATCCCCGACACCGCCACCGCGTTCGCGGCGCTGGCCGCTGGCGAGGTCGACTTCGTCGACCAGCCATCGATCGAGCACGTGAAGGCGATCGAGAACAACCCGAACGTCGTCGTCGGCACGATCTGGACGATCGAAGGCTTCGGCGTGCTGCGCCCGAACCACCTGCACCCGCCGTTCAACAATCCGAAGGCGCGCCAGGCGTTGGCGCTGATGATCGATCAGAAGGACTACCTCGCGGCCGCGATCGGGCCGGAGAAGTACACTCGGCCGTGCTATTCGATGTGGATCTGCGGCACCACCTACGGCACCGAAGCCGGTTCCGAACCCTATCAGAAGCAGGACCTGGAGAAGGCGAAGCAGCTGATGAAGGACGCCGGCTACAACGGTGAGAAGATCACCTTGATCGGGCCGGCCGACATCCAGTTCATCAACGCCTACACGATGGTGACCGCCGAAAACCTCAAGAAGATTGGGGTCAACGTCGACCTCGTGATCTCCGATTGGGGTTCGATCGTCACCCGTCGCTCCAAGAAGGAACCGCCGGCCCAGGGCGGATGGAACATCTTCCACACCGGATCGGGCACGGCCTCGCAGGCCAACCCGATGTCAAGCAACACGACGCCGACGACCTGCGGCGACGCGTGGTTCGGCTGGCCTTGCGACGAGGTCGCCGAGAAGATGCGCCAGGCCTTCATCCGCGAAACCGATCCGGCCAAGCAGAAGCAGATCGCGACCGACCTGCACAAGCGGCTGTGGGAGAACATTCCCTATCTGCCGATCGGCCAGTACCAGCAGCCGTTCGTGTGGCGGAAGGAGACCTCGGGCTGGCTCAAGGTCAACACCGTCGTCTACTGGAACGTCGAGAAGAACTGACCTAGATCGTCGAGCCGCGGGCGCCCGTCGGGTGCCCGCGGCTTTTTCTTTTCCCGAGGACTGCCATGCGCATCACGAAAGTCGAGCCCATCCTCCTCAAAGGGACCGAGACCTACGGCGCCACCGTCGGCGGCGAGGAGGCGAAGGACAACGGCGACTGGCAGCTCCTGATCAAGGTCTCGACCGACGAGGGCCTGACCGGCTGGGCCGACGTCGAGACCCTGGCACCGGCCGCGGTCGCGATCATCGCCGGCCAGGGCATGGCCGTGCTGGGCTTCAAGACGCTGGGCGAGGTGCTGATCGGCGAGAACCCGCTCGACGTCGAACGCCTCTGGGACAAGCTCTACATCGGCAGCGCCTATTACGGGCGCCGCGGCATCGCGATGCAGTGCATCTCGGCGATCGACAACGCGCTGTGGTCGATCCGCTCGCAGGCGACCGGGCTTTCGCTCTCTCGCCTCTTGGGTGCGCGCCGCCACGACAAGGTGATGGCCTATGCCTCCACCCTCTTCCGCGAGACCCCGGAAGGCATGAAGGCCGCGGCCCAGGGCTACATCGACAAGGGCTTCCACGCGGTCAAGTTCGGCTGGGGCGTCTTCGGCGAGGATCCCGGCCGCGACCGCGAGCTCGTCGCCGCCGCGCGCGAGACGCTGGGACCGAAGCGCCACCTGCTGGTCGATCCCGGCTGGTATCCGGCCGGCTGGAAGAAGCCGGGACCGATGCGCTCGCGCCGCCAGGCGATCGAGCTGGTCGAGTGGCTCGCCGACTACGGCGTCGGCTGGTGCGAGGACTTCATCCACCCGGAACGCTTCGACGAATACGCACATGTCCGCGCCGTCAGCCCGACGCCGATCGCCGCCGGCGAGCAGGTCGCGACGATCTGGGACTTCGAACGCTTCATCGGCGAGGGCTGCGTCGACGTGATCCAGCCGGACCTGTCGCGCTGCGGCGGCATCACCGTCGCCAAGCGCGTCGCCGAGATGTCGGAGCAGGCCGGCATCGATCTGGTGCCGCATTCCTGGCTGACGCATCTGCTGACCGGCTACAGCCTGCAGCTGATCTCGACCCTGCCCCGCGCGCGCTTCGTCGAGTTCAACGTCAGCCAGTCGGCGCTGACCGCGGGCATCGCCAAGGCGTCGTTCACGCTGCAGCCGGACGGTACCGTGCCGATCCCGGACACGCCCGGCATCGGCGTCACGGTCGACGAGTCTTTCGTGGCGAAGCATCGGGTGAACTAGCATGAACCGCCGGATCGCCGAGGCCCAGAGCGTCGAGGATCTTCGCCGGCTGGCGCGCAAGCGCCTGCCGCTCGCGATATTCGACTTCGTCGACGGCGGCGCGGAGAGCGAAAGCGCGCTCCGCCACAACCGCGCCGTCTTCGACCGCGTGCGCTTCCGCGCCCGCACCGTGGTCGACGTGACCCATCGCTCGCAGGAGATCGAGCTTTTCGGCCGCATGTCCGGATCGCCCTTCGCGATCTCGGCGATGGGTGGGCTGGGCACGCTCCGCTACAAGGCGGAGATCGCCCTTGCCAAGGCGGCCTCGGAGGCGCGCATCCCCTTCATGCTGAGCCTCGGCGCCAACTGCACGATCGAGGAGGTCGCCGAGGCCGCCCCGCAGGCGCGCCTCTGGGCGCAGCTCTACACCTTCAAGGACGACAGGCTGAACCGCGCGCTGGTCGAGCGTGCCGCGGCTTCGGGCTACGAGGCGCTGGTCGTCACCACCGACTCCAACGTCTTCCCGAAGCGGCCGCGCGATCGCAAGAACGGCTTCTCCTTCGGCCTCAAGAAGACGCCGCGCAACGTCTGGGACGTGCTGACCCATCCCGGCTGGACGAAGGACGTCGTGCTCCGCGGCAATGTCGGCCGCATGGAGAGCATGGTGCCGCTCTACGACGGACCGAAGGACACGCATTCCCTGCTCGCCTATTTCATCCGCGAGCGAAGCCCGGCCCTCGACTGGGAAGCGGTGAAGCGGATCCGCCAGATGTGGAAAGGCCCGATGATCCTGAAAGGGATCATGACCAAGGAGGAGGCCGTGCTCGCCGCCGATCACGGCATCGACGGCGTGATCCTCTCCAACCACGGCGGCCGCAACCTCGACTATGCCGTGGCACCGCTCGAAGTATTGCCCGAGGTCATGGACGCGGTCGGCACGCGCCTCACCGTGATGCTGGACTCGGGCTTCCGCTCGGGAACGGATGTGTTGAAAGCGATCGCCATGGGCGCGAAGACCGCGCTGTTCGGACGCCCTGCCGCCTATGCGGTGGCGGCCGGCGGCGAGATCGGGGCGCGCCGCATCGTCTCGATGTTCCGGGAAGAGGTCGACCTCGCCATGGGCTTCCTCGGCATCAAGAGCCTCGCCGAACTCGGACCTGACTTTCTCTGGTTCGACGGGCTCGCCGCGGGACGCGCGCTCGCCCCGTCCGACAATCGATAGCCGCTAGTCGCCCATTGCGGCGTGACGAGCGGCCGCCCGGCATTTCGGACCGGGGCCGCGCATGTAGTGCGCTTCCGGACGGTAGCCGGTGCTGCCCCAGAGGCGACGCAGCCGCCTGGCGAGCACCGAAACCAACGTCGCGAGACCCAAAGACCTCTTCATCCTACCGCTCCTGCCGGCATCGGCCTGCAAACCTGCGAATCAGTCTGCATGCGCCGTGCCGGGGAGACTGCGACGTAGATCACACTCCAGGATGGATCACTCCGGGATGCGGTACTTCTCCACCGCGTCCAGATCGATCTCGACACCGAGGCCGGGCTTCTCCGGCGGATAGGCGAAGCCGTTCTCGATCCTGAGCGGGGTCTTCAGCAGGTCCGCAGACTGGTAGACGACACCGCAGGCGTCGGAGTCGAGGCCGAGGTTCGTCATCGCGGTGCCGAGATGGATCTGCGCGGCGGTACCGAGGCCGAGCTCGGGCATAGAGCCGATCATGCAGGGGATGCCGGCGGTCTCGGCCATCTGGAAGATCCGGGTCGCCGCCATCAGGCCGCCCGCCTCGCAGACATAGACGTTGATCACGTCGACCGCCTTCCGGCGAATGACTTCCATCGCATCGCGCGGGTTCCAAACGCTCTCGTCGGCCATGATCGGCACGTCGACCATCAGCCGGAGTTCGGCGAGCGCGTCGAGCTCGCGCGGCTTCAGCGGCTGCTCGATCACCTCGGGCCGGCTGGGCGCCATCGCCCTGATGTGCTGCGCCGCCTCCTTCGGCGTCCGCCACGCCATGTTGGCGTCGACGCGCACCTTCACCTTGTCGCCGACCGCCGCCCGGACGGCCGCGACCGCCGCCACGTCGATGTCGAAGCTCTGGCCGACCTTGACCTTGACCGTGCCGAAGCCTTCCGCGGCAAAGCCCTTCGCCGCGGTCGCCATCTGCTCCGGCGTGCCGAAGGTGATCGAACGGCTGAGCGGGATGCGCTCGCGCACCATGCCGCCAAGCAGAACATAGACGGGCACGCCGAGTTGCTTGCCCAGCAGGTCGTAGAGCGCCATCTCGAGGCCGGCCTTCGCCGGCTCCGAACCGTCGAGCGCCTTGTCCATCGCCTGGACGATAAAGGCGATCCGCCGCGGATCCTGTCCGATCAGGACGGGCGCCAAGATCTCGCGCACCTCCTTGGCGTAGAGACGGCCGCGGCGTGCGAAGCAGCTGGCGATCTCGCCCCAGCCGGTGACGCCGGCATCGGTGTCGATGCGGACGATCGCGTGCTCGGAGACGGGATCGACGCCGAGGGCGGTGCGGCCGGCGAGGCCATAGGCGAGCTTGCGGTCGACCTTGACCGGGATGGCAGTGACGGCGGTGATCTTCATCGGAGTTGGTCCTGTAGACAGCGTGTCTGTCATCTCACCCCCACCCTACCCTCCCCCATCAAGGGGGAGGGTTTCAGAGGAAGGGTCGGTCTTGTTCGTGCTCCCTCCCCCAACGTGGGGGAGGGTCAGGGTGGGGGGCGATGCCGCGCTCCGCCGCTATCGCCTCTTGGTGTGATACCGGACGGCCTTAGGCGCGAAGCCGATGTCCGGATCGAGCGGGTACATCGGGCGCGCGCAGATCGTGTGGCCGAGCGACCTGATGTCGGCCGAGGTGGCGCCGGGCGCGTCGATGTTGAAGTTCTTCTCCGCCCACTCCTCGAACATGTGGTACTCGCAATGCGGCGACTTGACGACGATCAGGTCATAGTCGCGCGGGTTGCGTCCGTGGCTGAGGAACGGCGCCCGGTCGAAGAAGTAGGCCGGCTTCGAGAAGATCACGATCGTGTAGTTGCCGGAGACGAGGACCGCGGTGTCGCCGCCCTCGAACGGCGCGCGCATGGTCTCGAGCCGCATGTGTCCTGCCGACAGCATGTCGACGGTGCCGGTGACCTTCACGGGCTTGAAGCGCTTGTCGAGCGTGCCGCCGAGATCGACCGTGATCTTGGCGCCGATGCCGGCCTTCTTCGCCGCGGCGGCAGCCGGCGGATCGACGATCGGCACCAGCACGCGGCCCTGGTACTTCGCCTTCATCAGCGCCGCCAGGATGGCGTTGCTGTCGCCGGTGGCGCCCGACGAGGTCGCATCGGCCGCGTCGGTGAAGATCACCGGTCCCTGCATGTACTTGGCCTGCGCGATCGCCGCGTCCAGCGGGATGAGCTTACCCTGCATGCGGTGACGGTTCGGCCAGAATGCATTGGCGAAGCCCAGCGCCGCCTTCTCGGCCAGGGCGCCATCTTCGGCGACGACGATCGCCTGGCTGCAGAGCTCCGGCACATCGGTGAAGGGATTGCCGATCATCACACCGGCGAACATCGCCTTGCCTTCGTTTTCCAGCCGGCGCGCCTCACGCAGGATGTCACCGTAGCAGCCGGACTTGGTGATGAGCTCGTCGCCGCGAACCAGCGCCGGGATCACCACGCGCGCGATCACCGGGTTCAGCTTCTCACGGATGATGCGGAGCAGCATCTTCGCGCCGCGGACGCCGGTGTCGCCGAAATCGACGTGAGGATAGGTGTGATAGATCGTGACGCCGTCGATGTGCTTCAGCATCCGGTCGGTCATGATGCCGTGTAGATCGAGGCCGATGACGATCGGGATCTTCTCGCCGACGATCTTGCGGACTTCCTGGAGCAGATATCCCTCGGGATCGAGCTCGCCCTCGGCGCCCATGGCGCCGTGCATGGCGAAGTAGACGCCGTCGATGCCCTTCGCCGCCGCCTTGGCGATGCGGTCGAGCATCTCGTCGGAGATCTTCTTCCAACTCTTCTTCTGGAGGATGCCGGCGCTGGGCCCGCGGGCCGACATGGTCGGCACCAGCTCGACGTCCTTCTCGGCATCGAAGACCGAGAGCGCGCCGCCCATCTGGGTGTTGAGGCCGCGGTCGCGATAGATCTCCTCGCCTCGCTTGATCGAGAAGTAGCTGTAGTCGCACGACACCGGATTGAAGGAGGAGATCTCCTGCTCGCAATCCGCCAACAGAATCCTCGGCATACGCGTTTCCCCTCGCCGTTTCTGCCGGGAAACTAGCGCCAAACGTCGCCCAAGTCCCCTCTTCCGCTCCCAGCCGAAACGGATGGCGGCCGGCGCCGGATCGGTGCACCCTTCCTCGACCTTGAGGAGAGCTTAAGTTGAGTGCTGCCCCGCCCGTCGTTCCGTTCGAGGCCAAGACCCGGAAGCCGAAGATCGAGGTGCCGGCTGGCGCCTGGGATTGCCACGCGCATGTCTTCGGTCCGTTCGACCGCTATCCGCTGAAGCCCGACCGCGCCTATACGCCCGACCTCGCGACCGGCGCCGACTGGCGGCGAATGCACGATGCGATCGGCATCGCGCGCGGCGTGCTCGTCCAGGCCTCGGTCTACGGCACCGACAACCGCGCGACCCTGGCCGCGCTGGCGGAGCTCGGCCCTGCCTATCGCGGCGTCGCCGTGGTCTCCCCCGACATCTCCGACGACGAGCTCAGGGCGCTGCACAAGGGCGGCATCCGCGGCATCCGCCTTTCCGACAGCATGATCGGCGCCGTGCCGACCTCGAACATGGAGAAGATGGCGGAGCGCCTGAAGCCGCTCGGCTGGCACATCCAGCTCCTAACCGACGCCTCGACCAATTCAGGCCTGGTCGACCGCGCGACCAGGACGGCGGTGCCGGTGATCTGGGATCATCTCGCCGGCATGCCGGCGTCGAAGGGCGTGGACGATCCCGGCTACCGGCATTTCCTCGACGCGTTCCGCGGCTCGTCCAACCTCTGGGTCAAGGTTTCCGGCCCCTATCTCGACAAGGCGTTGCGCCCGCCCTACGCCGCGTCGACGCCGCTCGCCCAGGCGCTGGTCGCCGCCGCGCCCGACCGCTGCGTCTGGGGCACCGACTGGCCGCACCCGGCCTCCGATCATTCGATCGACGATGCCGGGCTGATGGACCTGCTGGGAACGTGGGTTCCTGATGCCGCGACCCGCAAGCGCATCCTGGTCGACAACCCGCCGCGTCTCTACGGAGCCTGATCGCCTCTTCATGCCGATCTGGCTTTTCCTCGCGCTGTCGATCGCGGCCTTCGCGAGCTCGGTCACGCTTCGGATTGCCGACTCCCTGCTGCCGGAGATCGCGCACGAGTTCGCGACCACGCCAGGTGGGGCGGCGACCGCCGTCATCACCACCTTCACCGTCGCCTATGGCGGCATCCAGGTCGCCTTCGGCCCGATCGGCGACCGCTTCGGCAAGGTTCAGACCATTGCCGTGGCCTCGCTGCTCTCGGTCGCGGCCCAGATCGCCTGCGCGCTGTCGGCGACCCTCGATCAGATCTCGATCGCCCGCGTCGTCGCCGGCGCCACCGCCGGCGGCGTGATCCCGCTCTGCCTCGCCTGGATCGGCGACGTCGTCAGCTTCGAGGATCGCCAGAAGGTGTTGGCGCGGTTCCTCCTGGCGCAGATCGTCGGCCTCGCCGCCGGCCAGGCGCTCGGCGGCGTCATCGGCGACGCCTTCGGCTGGCGCGCCTCGTTCCTGATGCTGGCTGGACTCTACCTTCTCGGCGGCGTCGCGCCGTTCCTGGCCTTGCGTGCAACCCCGACCCTTGCCGGGTCGGGCGCCGTCACGCGCGGGAACCGTGTCCGCGTTGCCGAGGCCCTGTCGCGGCCCCGGGTCAGGCTGATCCTCTCCACGGTATTCCTCGAGGGAGCCGCGATGTACGGCGCCTTCTCCTATGTCGGCACCGACCTCCAGCATCGCTTCGGCGTCTCGGTCTCGACCTCGGGCGTCCTGCTGACTGCCTTCGCCGTCGGGGCGATGGGCTATGCCTTGTTCGTCGGGCGGATCGTCGCCGTGATGAGCCGCGCGCGCATCGCGCTTTCAGGCGCGCTCGCGCTCGGCGCGGGGTTCGTCGTGCTGGCGCTGGTCCCGTCGCTCGCGGCGGCGCTCGTCGCCCTCGCTTTCACCGGGTTCGGCTTCTACATGCTGCACAACAGCCTGCAGACCGAGGCGACGCAGATGGTCCCGGAAGCGCGCGGGACGGCGTTGGCGATGTTTGCCTCGATGCTGTTCGTCGGCCAGGCGGTCGGCGTGGCGATCGCCGGGCCGTTCTTCGACCGCGTCGGCGCACCGCCCATCTACCTGGTGGCCGCGGCAGTTCTTCCGCTCATCGCCGCGCGTCTCGCCTACGCGCTGTCGCGGGCGAAATCCTGAACGGTCTAGGCGGTTTCTTCGGCGTAGCGGTCCAGCATCGCCGCCAGCCTCAGAAGACGATCGCGTTGATCGGGCCGGGCCTTGCCCTGGGCCTCGACGCGAAGATCGTTCGCCGCGCGGCGGAGAAGCCCGCGGAAGTCCGGAACCGGCTCCTCGCCGAAAGTGGCCGGCGAGGGCGACAGGGTGGTCGCCCCGCGCTCGCCGGCGCCGTTCGATCGGTCGAAGTTCGAGCCCATGTCCACGCTCGCAAGATGACCGAATCCATTTCCGGATTTCCGGAAAAGCCGTCCGTATTTCCTGTGGATATCGTGGGTTTTTCACTGTGGCCGGCCCGTATCTTTAGATAGCATTTTCTCGATCGTCTAAATCTTGGGGAGATCGAGATGACAGCGCTATCCGCAGCTTCACACGCCCCGGCAAGCCCCCAGACCACAACCCGCCTGCTCGACTGGTTCGAGCCGATCCACGACCCCGGCGGCGTCGTCTCGCGTGCCGTGCTGCGCCTCGACCAGCTCGCCGCTCGGCGCGGCGTGCACCTCTATCCGCAGACCGACTTCCACGCGTTGAAGGCGGTGGCCGATGCCAACCGCCATCAGGGAAGCGTGCTCGCAGCCAACGTCGATCCGACCTACTCGGTCGTCGGCAAGGAAAACGCGATCTGGATCTACGGCGTCGACGCCGCGGGCAACGCCGCTTCGACCCAGACCGGCCGCTATTTCGATTGGACCGGCACGACGCTGGGTGCCGAGATCGAGAGCTTCCGTTTCTTCTACGACCGACCGGAGCGTCATCTCACCGAGGACTGCTTCTGCCGCATGCCGCGGCCCGAGGCCGATACGGTCACCGGCCCCGTCCTGCAGTCGGGCACGATCTGGGTGCGCCCCGATCTGCGCGGCCCGGACGATCAGGGCATCGTGCTGTCACAGCTGCTCGGCCGTCTCACCCGGCTGCTCGGCATCGCGCACTGGTGGCCGGACTACGTCTTCACCTTCTCGACGCACGATCTCTACAAGCGCGGCGTCGTCACCAATTTCGGGTGGGCGCACGAGGCGTTCCCGGTCGAATGGAAGCTGCCTGGCCTTCCCGTCTATCGCGGAGGGCTATTCTGGATGACGCGCGCGGAGATGCTGGACTGGGCCGGACGCGAGCCGCTCAAGCTGCCCGTTGCAGCGGCCTGAAGTCGCTGGTGACCAGAACGATCGACTTGCCGCCGACATCGGTGAAAGGAACCAGCATGCGCCGGTAGCGGGACTCGACCGGCGCCCCGGTCTTCCTCAGCACCAGCGCACGAACGTCCTCGATCAGGGGCTCGCCGCGGGCGACGACGCGATCATAGGCCTCCGCGCACCAGTCGCCGTACTCGGCATCGGGCGCTTTGCGGATGTCGGAGCCGAGCAATCGCGCCCGCTCCTCGGGCGTGTAGAAGCGGATGGCGCTGCCGATATGCTCCCAGGCCCATTGCGGGCGCTCGCCGTTTCGACCGGGCGTCCCGGTCGCGATGCTGGTCCGCCCGGTCGCGTCCGCGGCGGCGAAGCGGACCGCAGCGGCGACGTCCGTGGTGCCGAGGAGACCGCGCGCCTCCTGCAGCATGTTGAGAAGGTAGCGCTGCTTGTCGCGGAACAGGACCGAGATCGGCTGCGGCGTCGACAGGAAGCGCCGTCCGGTCGCAGCCTCCGGCCCGCGGGCGAGGGCCTCGATCCGGCCCAGCGCGGCGGCAGGCGAGACATGCACCTCTTCCAGCCAGGCCTGGCCGTCGCGGACTGTGAGCGACACGTCGACCTGGCCGGCGAGCGCCAGCACGTGACAAAGGGCGTCGACCGCCTTCGGCTGCGCGACCCGCGGCGCGATGCGGAGATGCAGCCGGCCGGGTGAATGGCGGACCTCGACCCAGCCGAGGCAGCGGACCGCGAATCCGGCGACGTCGAAATCGCCGACCGTATAGCCGAGCGCTTCCTTGAGTTCCGGAGAGCTCGCGGTCCAGATGCGTCCGTTCTCGTCATAGACGACGTGAAGGCCATCAGCGAGATGCGCCGGCTCGACCCGAGGGGTCGAGCGCACCGCCATCACGGCCCGGATCGCATCCACCTCATGCGCCGGCGGGACCTGGATCTCGCCGTACCAATATCGCTTCACGCGCCCGTAGCTGAGACCGAGGATCCGGGCGGCGCGGCTGATCTCAGCTTTCACGCTGTCGCCAGACCGCGCAGGTTCGGCTGCGCGTCGGACCAGCGTCTTCATCTCGTCCCGGAGTTCGGCGGGTGTCGGCAGTCGCATTCCTGATCGGCGCATAGTGGCGAATCGCCCGCCGATCCTGCAGGTCCCGAATCGGGTCGTCAACATGAGGAAAGTTGCGCGGGGAATATGCCCGTGAACCGCCCTGCGGACGAGGCAAGCCAACGGGCAGTCGTCAACAGAGTTGATTTATATTTAATAACAAGTAATTATACGAACATCACAATCTTAAACATTAAAATGTGAGTATGTGAACTCATGCATTCAATTCTGTGGATAAGGCCCTGAAGCCTCAGTCGGGAGGCTCGATCGGCGGCGGTCTTGTGCGGCGCGTGCGACGGGCTGCCTCCGCGCGCTGCACGACCAGGCTCCAAGCCCCGAACCCGGCAAAGAGGAGAGCTGGCGGCAGGATCGCAAAGATGATTCGGGTGAAGATCCCGGCATTGCGGTCCCCCTCGTACATCACTTTGAAGAGGTCGATGCACCGCTCCGCCCTTTGCCGTTCGGGATAGCGGAGACGGCAGCCCTTGGTGCCTTCGTCGTAGTCCTGCTGCAGAGCAGCACGAGCTGCCGGCCATGACCAGGCGCCGTAGCCGCCCACGGCGAGAGCCCACGCGATGCTGCCTATCGCGAGCGCGAACAGGAGCCGGCGGCGCCAGGCCGCCGCGGAACCGGATACCTCGCCCGGTGTTGATCCCATTGTTATGGTCCAGTCGCCCTCCCACATCTGGTATCCTAGGCGAGTTCAAGGGCCAACGGCCTATATGGCGACGAGCGACCTGCAGACACCGAATTGGCCGAAGATCGTCGGCCACAGCGTTCCGGACTGGCTCGTCCCGGCGATCAATCGCGTCCCCGAGCTGCTTCAGCTCCTGAAATCCCGCGACATGAAGGCCGACAAGCTGACCACCGGGGTGGTCCAGGCGGTCGGCCTCCAGAAGCTCAAGGCCACTCACGCCAAGAACTGGCAGCGGCTCAAGAAGAACGTCCACATCATCATCGAGGCGGAGATCCGCCGGAACATCACCGCCAAGGACGTCACGGTGATCCTCGATGACGAGACCTTCCTGATCGTCTTCGGCGACGATGACCCGGACAGGGCCGAACGGATCGCCCGGTCGATCGCCAAGGAATCGAGCCTCAAGCTTTCGGGCATGGAGTCGATCTCCGACCTGATCCAGGTCGCGGCCTTCGTCGTCCAGCTCGAGCACAAGGACATGCACGAGGCGGTCAAGTCCGGCGGCCGGCCGGGCGACCTGCTGGACGTCATGCGGCGCGTCCGGGAACGACAAGAGACCGAGTCCGGTCCGCGCGTCGCCTACCTCCCCTCGATCAACCTCCGCACCGGACGCATCGGCCTCTTCGATGCCGAGCCGGCCTTCCTGAGCCCGGACGCCGCGCCGCAGATGATCGGCAAGATCGCCTCCGCCGCCCGCGCCGTCGGCCGCGCTTCGCTGATCCAGGTCCCGGTCAGCTTCGAGACCTTGGCCCAGAGCGATTCCCTCAAGCAGGTGGTCGAGCGTATCCGCAACCTGACCCCGTCGACCCGCGGGCGCCTGATCCTCCGGGTCACCCAGGTGCCCGACGAGATCGACGGCAAGGCGCTGGCGGCCCTGGTCAACTTCACCGGCCGCGGCCTGAAGGGCGTCGCGATCGACTACACCGGCCGGGCCGGCGACCATTCCCGCGTGAAGTGGGTGCACCCGCAGATCATCAACGTCCCGGCCGACGGACAATCGACCGACGCCGTCCTCCGCAATGCCAGCTTCGCGATCGGCGCAGCGCTCACGATCACCACCATCAAGCCGCGTGTGCTGGTGCGCACGGTCAGCGCTCGCGACCTGATCGCGATGCTCGAGCGGATCGGCGTCTACTACGCCAACGGCCCCTCCATTGCGCCCGGCCAGCGCCTGCCCGAACGCCCGGGCGAAGCCGCCCCTTCCGCCAAATAAGAAGCCCCGCCGGCTTTCGCCGACGGGGCTTTGGGGGCGACGACGACGAAGGAGCGGTCAGCTCTTCTTCGCCGGATCCTTCGCGGCCGCGGGATCCTTGCTGTTCATGGTCTTGGGCGCGGCGGCCTTGTGCTTCTCCGCGCACTCCTTGAACTCCTTCGAGTCCTTCTTGTGCACGGCGCAGGCGGCCTCGGCGGTCTGCTGCGGCTGAGCGGGCTTCGCCGCGGGAGAGGTCTGGGCGAAGGCAGCGACCGGGGCGAGCGCGAGACCGGCGGCAACGACCAGGGCCTGGGCGGCGGAAGCGAGCTTCATCTGCATGGCGGTGGGGTCCTCAGGGTTGAGCGCCTCTCGGTGGAGACGCGGATGCCATTAAGCCCGCCCGCCTGGGCAACCTCGCGACCGAGGCGAGGTATTTTGAGGGCGGCCGGCCCGGCGCCGCCCCACCACCGCCCTTCTTTCGCCGAAATGAGAAACCCCGCCATGCATCGCAGCGGGCGGGGTTTCAACTGAAGCGGAGGATCGTGGCGCTCCGCGTCCGACGCAAAGGTCGGACCTGACTTTGATCAATCGCTAGGTTGGCCTGCCGGCTTTGCGCGGCGACGCGCGCGAGTTCCGGCAGCTAGAGATGCTTCGGTGGGGTCATGGTTTTACCCACCCTCCCTGAATGTCGGAGCCCCGTCAGGGGGAGTTTGAGTGCTCATGCATCCCTCCCTGCTAGTGGCGACATCTTGAATATTAGCACTGGCCGGGCCCGCTTCAACGCGCGCCCGGCAAAAAGCAATGTCGTTGCTCGGAAGGGCGCGCGACGCCGGCCTGCTGGTTAACGCTTCACCGGCGTGAAGTAGGTGAGCTCGAACGCGGCGGCGAGCTTCTGGTCGTCGGTGATCTTGGTGACGATCGCGTCGGCCTTGCCCTTGACCGCCTTCTTCTCGTCCCAGGCGTGGAACTCGAGCTTGAAGCGCTGGCCCTCGACGACGAGGTCGGCGTCGTAGTTGGCGATGATGAAGCCCTTGGCGTTCCACTCGATCACGGGAAAGGACTTCCCGCTGAAGGTCGCCGTCCCCTTGGACGGAACCTGCGGCTTGCCCTTGGCGGGCTTCTTGTTGTCCTTCTTGACCTTGAGAAAATCGAAAAGGCCCATCTGCGGTCCGGTTGCCGTCCCAAACCTCAAGGAAGCCCCCTTCCCCTTGCCACGTCAAGGCGCATTTCACCCAGTGCGCTAGCCATCGCCATCCGCCCCTCGCCCGATCTAGTCTTGGGCCAGAGACAACTGAAAGCGTGTGGAATCCGTGGGGCGGTTCGACTACGTCGCCAGACGACTTCTGAAGAGCGTGGCGATCCTGCTCGCGATCGTCGTGATGAACTTCCTCCTGATCCGGCTCGCCCCCGGCGACCCGGCAAGCGTGATCGCGGGCGAGGCTGGCGCGGCTGACGCGAAGTACATCTCCCAGCTGCGCGAGCAGTTCGGCCTCGACCGTCCGCTCTCGACCCAGCTCGCCCTCTACGTCGCCGGTATCGCGCAGTTCGATCTCGGCTACTCGTACAGGAACCAGCGGACGGTCGCGAGCATGGTCGGCGAACGGCTGCCGGCGACATTGCTGCTCACCGTCACCGCCTTCGTCATCGCGATCGGTGCCGGCGTAGGCCTCGGCGTCCTCGCCGCGACCAGGGTGGGAACCTGGACGGACAGCCTCGTCACGGTCGCGGCCCTCGGCCTCTACGCGACCCCGCTGTTCTGGGTCGGGCTGATGGCGATCCTGCTGTTCTCGGTCAATCTGGGATGGCTTCCGGCCTTCGGCATGCAGACGCTCGGCGCCCAGATGACGCCGGGCGAGCGCGCCGTCGACGTCGCCCGCCACCTGGTACTGCCGGCGCTCACGCTCGCGGTGTTCTTCGTCGCGATCTACGCACGGCTCACCCGGGCGTCGATGCTCGAGGTCAAGGACATGGACTTCGTCCGCACCGCGCGCGCCAAGGGGTTGGCGCCGGGGCGCATCCTCCGGGCGCATACGCTCCGGAACGCGATCCTGCCGGTGATCACCTTCGCCGGCATCCAGGCAGGACAGCTCGTCGGCGGATCGATCGTGGTCGAAACCGTGTTCGCCTGGCCCGGGATCGGGCGCCTCGCCTTCGAGGCGCTGCTGCAGCGTGACTACAACCTGCTGCTCGGCGTGTTCTTCCTGACCTCGGTGATGGTGATCGCCTTCAACCTGGTGACCGACCTCGTCTATTCGATCGTCGACCCGCGCATCGAGGTCGGCGCATGAGGGACTTCTGGCAACGCTATAAGCGCAACAAGGGCGCCGTTGTCGGCCTGGGCCTGCTCGTCCTCGTCGTGCTGGTCGCAGTCGCCGCTCCGCTCCTGTTCCCGGCGAGCCCCTGGGACATGGCCGGCGCGCCCTTCCAGCGCCCCTTCGGCGAGTTCGTGCTGGGCACCGACATGCTCGGGCGAGACGTGCTCTCGGGCATCGTCCACGGGGCGCGTGTCTCGCTGATGGTCGGCATCATCTCGACCGTCGTCGCGGTGGCCCTCGGCCTCACATTCGGGGCGCTCGCCGGATATTTCGGCGGCGTCATCGACGACGCGCTCATGCGCTTCACCGAGTTCTTCCAGACCATCCCCTCCTTCGTCTTCGCGATCGTGCTGGTCGCGATCTTCCGCCCGACCATCTATTCGATCGTCGCCGCGATCGCCGTGGTGAGCTGGCCGCCGGTCGCGCGTCTTGTGCGCGGCGAGTTCCTGTCGCTCCGCCGGCGCGAGTTCGTGCAGGCCGCCGTGGTCATCGGCGAAAGTCATCTCAAGATCATCCTCACCCAGATCCTGCCCAACGCGCTGTCGCCGGTGATCGTGATGGCGTCCCTGATGATCGCGTCCGCGATCCTGCTCGAAAGCGCGCTCAGCTTCCTCGGCCTCGGCGACCCGAACATGATGAGCTGGGGCTACATGATCGGCGCCTCGCGCTCGGTGATCCGCAATGCCTGGTGGATGTCCACCTTCCCCGGCGTCGCCATCCTGATCACCGTGCTCGCGCTCAACCTGGTCGGCGAAGGCCTCTCGGACGCGATGAACCCTCGTCTTGCGCGAAAGGGCCGGGCATGACCGAGCCGCTTCTCTCGGTCCGCGGCCTGACCATCGACCTGCCGCCGGGCTCGGACCGGCCGCATGCGGTCGAGAAGGTCGACTTCGACCTGCATGCCAACGAAATCCTGTGCCTGGTCGGCGAGTCCGGATCGGGCAAGTCGCTGACCGCCGCCGCCGTGATGGGATTGCTGCCCCAGCCGTCGGTGAAGCCCTCGGCCGGTGAGCTGATGTTCGAGGGGCGCAACCTGCTGGAGCTGAACGAGGGGGAGTGGCGCGCACTCCGCGGCAGCCGCCTCGGCATGATCTTCCAGGAGCCGATGACCGCGCTCAACCCGGTCATGCGCGTTTCCGACCAGATCCTGGAAGTGCTGCAGGCCCACGGCGAGCCGGGCGGCATGGACCGGGTCATGGAGCTGCTCAACGCAGTCAACCTGCCCGACCCCGAGCGCCTCAAGTCGGCCTATCCCCATCACCTCTCCGGCGGTCAGCGCCAGCGCGTGATGATCGCGATGGCGCTCGCGCTCAGGCCGACGATCCTGATCGCCGACGAGCCGACCACCGCGCTCGACGTCACCACCCAGGCGCAGATCCTGACGCTGATCCGCCAGCTGCAGACCGAGCGCCAGATGGGTGTGCTCTTCATCACCCACGACTTCGGCGTCGTCGCCGAGATCGCCGACAAGGTCGCGGTGATGCAGCATGGCCGCATCGTCGAGCTCGGCTCGAAGCATCAGGTGCTGGAAGCGCCGCTGCACGACTACACCAGGCGCCTGATTGCCGCGGTTCCGACCTTGGATCCGCCGGAGCGCCGACCGCTCGACCGCGCACCGACGGTGCTGTCGGTGAAAGGCCTCGGCAAGACCTACAAGACCGCCGGCGGGCTTTTGCGCCCGAAGCGCATCGTCGACGCGGCGAAGAACGTGACGCTCTCGATCCGCAAGGGCGAGACGCTGGGCCTGGTCGGCGAGTCGGGATCCGGGAAGACCACGGTCGGGCGATGCATCATCCGGCTGATCGATTCCGACAAGGGGCGCATCGACTTCCACGGCGTCGACCTCAACGCGTTCAAGGGAAGCGCGCTCAAGCCCTACCGCAAGCGCGTGCAGATGATCTTCCAGGATCCCTTCGCCTCGCTGAACCCGCGCCACAAGGTCGGCGACATCATCGCCGCCGGGCCGATCGCCTACGGCACGCCGAAGCACGACGCGATGAAGCGCGCCCAGGACCTCCTGCAGATGGTGGGCCTCGATCCCGCCGTGGTCGACCGATACCCGCACGAGTTCTCCGGCGGCCAGCGCCAGCGCATCGGCATTGCGCGTGCACTCGCCCTCCAGCCCGAGCTTCTGGTCGCCGACGAACCGGTCTCCGCCCTCGACGTCTCGGTGCAGGCACAGGTGCTGGACCTGCTCGCCGATATCAAGCGCCGCCTCAACCTCTCGATGCTGTTCATCACCCACGACCTCAGGGTCGCGGCCCAGGTCTGCGACCGGGTCGCGGTCATGTATCAGGGCGAGATCGTCGAGCAGGGCTCGACCGGCGAGTTGTTCCGCCATCCGACGCACCCGTATACGCGCACGCTGCTCGACGCGATCCCCGGCAAGCACTGGCGGACGCGGGCGCAAGCCTGAACCGGCGATGACGGACGTCGGGCGTTCCGCCGACCTAGATCGCGTCCGGTCCCTGCCTTGCTGGCAAGGCCGCGTCGCGCTGGAGCCGCTTTCCGGCGGCCTCAGCAATCGCAACTACCTGGCTCGCGACGACGCAGGGGCCTGGGTCGTGCGTCTCGCCGGCGAGGTGCCGGAGCACGGCATCGTCCGGGCCAACGACATCGCCGCCAGCCGCGCGGCGGCATCCGCCGGGATCGCACCGGCGCTCCGCTATGCCGCGGCCGACGCCCTCGTCATCCGTTTCATCGAAGGTCGCACGCTGACCGAGGCCGACATCCGCGATCCGATGCTTCGCCCGCGCATCGTCGACCTGGTGCGCCGTGCCCACCACGAGGTCGGGCGGCATCTCCGCGGCCCCGCGATCATGTTCTGGGTCTTTCACGCGCTTCGTGACTACGCCGCCCAGCTCCAAGGTCACCCGGGCAATGCCGACGTCGAACGGCTGATGGCGATCGCCGCCACGCTCGAGAAGGCTGTCGGACCGGTCGACCTCGTCTTCGGCCACAATGACCTGCTGCCGGCGAACCTGATCGACGACGGCAGCCGGCTCTGGCTGATCGACTGGGAGTACGCCGGCTATGGCTCGCCTCTGTTCGATCTCGGCAACCTGGCGAGCAACGCCCAGCTCGACGAGCCGGCATGGCTCGACTTGCTCGCGCAGTACCACCGCGCCGCGCCCGACGCGGCCCTTCTCAGGCGTGCGGACGCGATGCGCGTGGCGTCGCTGCTCAGGGAGAGTTTGTGGGCGCGCGTCGCGGGATTGCACCGCCGTGTCGCGTCGGACTTCGACGCCTATGCGGCGGAGTATCTCGGGCGGTTCGAGGCGGCGCACCGCGCCTACATCGCGGCCCACACGTGATACACTGAGCCTCATGGCGAAGAACGGCTACCAGAAGACGCTTCGGGCGCTGCAGATCGAGCTGGTCAAGCTCCAGCGCCACATGATCGAGAACGACTACAAGATCCTGGTCCTGATCGAAGGACGCGATGCCGCCGGCAAGGACGGCACGATCAAGCGGATCGTCGAGCATCTGAGCCCGCGCGAGACGCGCATCGTGGCGCTCGGCAAGCCGTCGGACCGCGAGCAGTCGAGCTGGTACTTCCAGCGCTACGTCCGCTACCTGCCCGCCGCCGACGAGTTCGTGCTGTTCAATCGCAGCTGGTACAACCGCGCCGGCGTCGAGCGCGTGATGGGCTTCTGCACCGACGCCGAGTACGAGGAGTTCATGGCGACTGTGCTCGACTTCGAGCGCATGGTCGTCGGCTCCGGCGTGAGACTGATCAAATACTACCTCGACATCAGCAAGGCCGAGCAGAAGAAGCGGCTCGCCGAGCGCCGCCGGGATCCGCTGAAGCAGTGGAAGATCAGCCCGATCGATGCGGTCGCACTCAAGAAGTGGAAGGCGTACAGCAACGCGCGCAACGAGATGCTGAAGCGGACGCACAATCCGCTGACGCCGTGGACCGTCGTCTGCGCCGACGACAAGAAGGCCGCCCGACTGAACCTGATCCGCGATCTGCTTTCGCGCCTGCCCTATGACGGCAAGGAGCCGCGGCTGCTGAAGACCGACCCGAAGATCGTCTTCCCGTACGGAGAGGCCTGCCACAAGGACGGCAGGATCGCGCCGTGAGCCGCCCCGTCACACGCCAGATCAGCCTGACGCAGGCCCGCCGCTGGTTCGCCGAGGAACTGCGGGTGACCGCGCCGATCAGGCGCAACGAGGCCGTGGCCGATGCCTTTGCCGCGGTGCCGCGCGAGCGTTTCCTCGGCCCGGGCCCCTGGCGCCTGATCCCCTTCACCCGGATCGACGACCCGTTCCTGACGCCCGACGACGATCCCGCCTGGGTCTATCACGACGTCCTCGTCTCCATCGATCCGAAGCGCGGGCTCAACAACGGCCAGCCGAGCCTCTGGGCGCGGCTGTTCGACCAGCTCGACCTCAAGCCGGGCGAGCGCGTGCTGCAGGTCGGCGCCGGGACCGGCTACTACACCGCGATCCTCGCCGAGATGGTCGGCGCGCAGGGCAAGGTGATCGCGGTCGAGCACGACCGGGACCTAGCCGAGCGCGCCGAGGACAATCTCCTGCCCTGGCCACAGGTCGAAGTCGTGAACGGCGACGGCACGACGCACGACCCCGGCAAGGTCGACGTGATCGTCGCCTTCGCAGGATCCACGCATCCGGCCCCGATCTGGCTGGATCGGCTGAAACCCGGCGGCCGCCTCATGATGCCGCTGACCGGCGGCAACCGCTGGGGTTTCTTCCTCAAGGCGACGCGGAAGGGGAAGAGGTTCACCGCGACCTCGCTCGGGCGCTGCGGCTTCTTCCATTGCATCGGCGGCCGCGACGACAAGGCCGCGGCGCGACTGGAGCGGGCCGTCACTGCCCTCAAGGGGCAGCCAGTTCCGATCACGGAGCTCCATGCGGGCAAGCCGCCCGCCGGACGCAAGGCAGAGGTCTGGTACGCGGGCCCGGGATTCTGGCTCCGCGCTAGTAAAGGACCTTCTCGTAGCGCTCGGCCATCTTCTCGCGCGACTCCGGCTCGGCGACGTTGAGCGAGAGCTGGTCCTTGATCATCTGACCGATGCTGGGTAGCGCGTCGCGCACGATCCGGCTTTCCGGCGACCAGAGCTTAGATCGCATGAACGCCTTGGCGCAGTGCAGATAGGCCTCGTCGACCGTCACCATCAGCACGCATTTCGGCAGCTTGCCCCGCGTCTCGAAGCGCCTGCAGAGCGCCTCGTCGGTGCGGAGCTCGGCGCGGCCGTTGATGCGGAGGGTCTCGTCGAGACCCGGGACCAGGAACAGGAGGCCGATGTTCGGGCGCTCCAGCAGGTTCCGGAGCGTGTCCAGCCGGTTGTTGCCGGGCCAATCCGGCAGCGCCACCGTCTTGTCGTCGATGACGTGAACCCACCCCGGCTCGCCGCCGCGCGGCGTCACGTCCTGGCATCCGGTGGCGTCACTGGTGCCGACCATGACCATCGGCGACAGCGAGATGATCCGCCTGCAGTGCTTCTCCAGCCGGGGAAGCGACTTCTTCATGACCAGCTCGGAGGGCTGGTCGTAGACGGTCCGCAGCTGCTCGACGGTCTCGATCCTGGACACCGGGTAACTCCTTGGTGAGCTGAAGTGGTAGCACGCGGGACGGGCTTGGCAAGGCCGCCGCCGCATTGCAGCATCCTCGGCGGAGGTACCCATGCGCGCGCTGGTCCGAGCCGTGAGCCTGGTCGTTGCCGCCCTCTTCACCGGAGAGGCCGCCGCCTCGTGCCAGGCGATCGCATCGCGGCCCACGCCGCTGCCGCAGCTCGCCTCCCTCTCCTCCCCGCTGGCGCTGGCCCAGGGCGAGGTCGGGATCACCTTCGTCGGCCATTCGAGCTTCCTGATCGAGAGCCCGCAGGGCGTCACCATCGTCACCGACTACAACGACTACGTCCGCCCGAGAACGGTGCCGACGATCGCGACGATGAACGTCGCCCACACCACGCACTTCAGCAGCGCACCCGATCCCCGGATCAAGCACGTGCTGCGCGGCTGGAATCCGACCGGTTCCGGCCCTGCGCGCCACGACCTCGCCGAGCAAGACGTCTTCGTCCGCAACATCCCGACCAACATCCGCGGCTGGGACGGCACGGGCACGCGCATCAACGGCAATTCGATCTTCATCTTCGAGGTCGCCGACCTCTGCCTCGTGCATCTCGGGCATCTGCACCACGAGCTGACGCGCGAGGACCTCGGCGTCATGGGCGAGGTCGACGTGCTGATGGTGCCGGTCGACGGCGGCGCCACCATGAGCCAGGACGAGATGCTGAGCGTGATCCGCGAGATCCGCCCGCGCATGGTGATCCCGATGCACTATTTTGGTCCGCACCGGCTCGAGCGCTTCGCCCAGATCCTGTCCCCGCACTTCACCGTCCGTCGGAACGAAGCGTCGCGCGTCGTGCTGACCCGCCAGACGATGCCCGATCCGCCCGAGCTCCTGATCCTTCCAGGATACTGACCTCCATGAAAGTCTGCGTGTTCGGAACCGGCGCGGTCGGCGGCGGCCTGATCGGCCGCCTCCACAAGAACGGCGCCGAGGTCTCCGCGGTCGCCCGCGGCGCGATGCTCGAGACGATCCGCAACAAGGGTCTCGTCGTCCACACCACGATCGACGAGGTCGTGGCGAAGATCCGCGCTTCCGAGAACCCGGCCGACCTCGGCCCGCAGGACGCGGTGATCGTCACGGTCAAGGCGCCGGCGCTGCCGGACGTGGCATCGGGCATCGGCCCGCTGCTGGGATCGAAGACCGTCGTGGTCTTCGCCATGAACGGGATCCCCTGGTGGTACTTCCTCGCCCACGGCGGCGAGCACGAGGGCCGCAGGCTCGAGCGGATCGATCCGGGCGACGCGATCCGCACCGCGATCGCGATCGAGCGCGTGATCGGCTGCGTCGTCTATCGGGGATCGGAGATCGTCGAGCCCGGCGTGATTCATGTGGAGACGCCGAAGGGCCGCCTGGTCCTGGGCGCGCCGGACGGCCGCGACATGCCCGAGATCGACGACCTCGCGAAGGTGCTGGCGGCGCCCGATCTCGCGGTCGAGAAGACCTCGACGATCCGCACCACTGTCTGGGCGAAGGCGACGCAGAACATCTGCTCGGGCCTGCTCGGTTGCCTGACGGGCACGACGCCGAAAGCGACCTACACCGATCCGGTCTGCGCCGACGCGGTTCGAACCATCGTCGCCGAGATCGGCGCCGTCGCCCGGGCGTTCGGGCACGAGACCGGGATCGACGCCGAGAAGCTGCTGGCCGCGCAGAGGAACCAGACGCACATCTCCTCGATCATCCTCGACATCCTGAAGGGCCGACGGATGGAGTTCGACTCCCTGTTTGGCGCCCCGGCCGAGCTGGGCCGCCTCAAAGGCGTGCCGACGCCGACCTTCGACCTGCTCTCGGCGCTGGTGAAGGCGAAGGCCCGCGCGGTCGGCTCCTACGCCGACTAGCGCGTCGCTGCCGATCTGCTAGTCTCAGACCTGCCGGCGGCTGGGGTGAGACGCGCGGCGACTTCCGAGGTGCTCGATGCGTCGCGTCCTTCTGCTCGCCCTCCCCGTCCTTCTCCTTTCCGCCGCGCCGGCATCCGCGCAGCCGCTTCCCGGCTGCTCGCCGACCAATGCAAACGAGCGGATGTGCCAGAACGGCAATGTCTGCGTCTGCCGGATGACGGGCGGCCTGCTCCAAGGCATCCCTCAGGCCTTCCGCTGGGACTGCAGCATCGGGAACGGCAACTGCAATCCCGGCACCGTCTATCAGCAGATGACGACGCCTTACGGCTCGGGCGGAGGGGCCGCGATGTCCACGTCGCGCACCGCCTCTGGTGCGCCGGCCGCGCGCAGCGTCGGCAAGGCCGAGATCGCCCAGGTCCAGGCCGCGCTGACGAAGCTCGGGCTCAATCCGGGGCCGGCGGACGGGGTCGCAGGATCGAAGACCAAGGCCGCACTGGCGCAGTACCTGGCGCGCGAAGGCCTGCCGCCCTCCGACCGCGTCACGCCCGAGATCTACCGGCGCCTGGTTCCCTAGTCGGCCGGCTGCGCCGCCGCCGGCTTCTTGGCGTTGCGGCGCACCGTCACGACCATCGGCAGGGTCAGCGCCATGGTCAGCGCGATCGCGGCGAAGACCAGCCGCGGCGAGTCGTGGTCCATGAGCCAGCCGAAGGCGAGCGGGCCGAGGCACGAACCAATGTCGAGACCCGAATAGACGAAGCCGAACACCTTGCCGGTGGCGCCTTCCGGTGCCGCGGCACGGATCAGCATGTCGCGCGCGGGACCGACCGTGCCCGCCGAGAATCCGGCGAAGGCGATCAGGCTCAGCACCGCGGTGAAGGGGAGCGTCGAGCCGCCGGCGACCGCCATCGCGAGCGCAGCCAGGCCCATGCCGGTCACCGCGACCAGGTCGTGGCGTTTGGTCCAGTCGACGATCCAACCGCCGGCGAAGATGCCGCTCGCCTGCGCCAGCAGATAGACGGTGAGGCCGGTGGTCGCCACCGCCAGCGGCACCTGATGGATCGAGATCAGCGCCGGCACGCCGAAGCTCTGGAAGCCGATGCCCGCGATCGCCGCGAGCGCGAAGAAGACGAAGCCCGAGACGATGCCGGGCTGGCGGATCAGCGCGCCATAGCGATGATCGTCGCGCATCTTGTCCGACAGGGTCGCGCGACCGCCGAGCGCCTCGTCGAAGCGCGAGACCAGCGCCAGCACGACCAGGCCCACGACGCCCGCGATCAGCAGCGCCGGGCGCCAGCCGATGGTGAAGGCCATGGTGCCGATCACCGCCGGCGAGGACGCATAACCGAGCGTTCCGGAAAGGCCGTGCACGGAATACGCGCGGCCGAGCCGGCCGTGGCTCACCCGCGTCGAGAGGATCGAGAGGTCGGCCGGATGGAAGACGCTGTTGCCCATGCCCGCCAGCGCCGCCAGCGGATAGAACATCCAGAAATACGGGACGACAGCGGCCGCCGCGATCGAGAACGCCAACAGCGCCAGCCCCATGTAGAGCACGCGGGCGGCGCCATAGCGGTCGCACCAGACGCCGACCAAAGCCTGGCACACGCCGGAGACGGCATAAAACACGGCGGTGATGCCGCCGAGCGCGGTCCAGCTGACGTCGAACTCGTCCTTGAGCAACGGGAAGATCGGCGCCAGCGCCAGCTGGAAGAAGTGCGACATGAAGTGCGCCACGCCGATCAGCCCGATGACGAGGGAGTCGCGGCGGACGGAGGAAGCAAGCGTGGTCATGGCGCTCGAAGCTCGGGAAGACGGGTCCGGGGGATGCCGCCATCCTACACGCGGATGGCCGGCGGCGGAAACTCTGGTTAGGATCGCGGCCTTTCGAGCGGAGCTTCAGGCCGATGGAAAAATGGAAGGTGACCGACCGCCGCGAGGTCTATGCGAACCCGCCTTGGCTCCACGTCTTCTCCGAGACCGTGCATCTGCCGGACGGCAAGGTGGTCGAGGACTTTCACCAGGTCCAGCTGCTCGACTATGCCCTGATGATGGTCGAGCGCGAGGACGGCCGCTTCATCGTGATCCGCCAGTACAAGCACGGCGTCCGCGACATCAGCCTGACGCCGCCGGCCGGCGGCATGAACCCCGGCGAGGATCCGCTGGAGACCGCCAAGCGCGAGCTGATGGAAGAGACCGGGCACGAGGCGACCGGCTGGCGGAAGCTCACCGAGATGGTGACCCACTCGAACCAGCGCTGCAGCGTCGGACATCTCTACTACGCGCATGGCGCGCGCCAGGTGGCGGAACCCGACTCCGGCGACCTCGAGGAGCAGGAGCTGCTCTACCTTACCCGTGACGAAATCCGCGCGGCGATCCGCAACGGCGAGGTCAAGTCGGCGAGCGCGCTCGCCGCTCTGTCCCTGGTGGTCGGCGGCATCCTGCCGTGACTGCCCGCCGCAAAATCATCCTCGACTGCGATCCCGGCCAGGACGACGCCGTCGCCCTCCTGCTGGCGCTGGCATCGTCCGAGATCGACCTGCTCGCGGTCACCACCGTCGCCGGCAATATCGGCCTCGCTAAGACGTCCCTGAATGCGCGCGCGGTCGTCGAGCTCGCCGGTGCGGCGACGCCGGTCCATGCCGGCTGCCCGCGCCCGCTGGTGCGCGATCCGGTCGACGCGGCGCATATCCACGGCGAAAGCGGCATCGACGGCGCCACGCTGAAGCCGCCGGTCCGTCCCCTCGCCGACGGCCACGCGGTCGACGTCATCCGCGACACCGTGCGGCGTCACCCCGAGGGAGAGATCACGCTGGTCGCGATCGGGCCGCTGACCAACCTCGCCGCGGTCCTGATCCAGGCGCCCGACGTCGCCACGCGCGTGCGGGAGATCGTGCTGATGGGCGGCGCCATCGGCCTCGGCAACACGACGCCGGCGGCCGAATTCAACATCTACGCCGACCCGCATGCGGCGCATGTCGTCTTCACCTCCGGCGCGCGCATCGCGATGACGCCGCTCGAGCTGACCCACCAGGTGCTGGCGACGGCCGACCGGGTGAAGGCGATCCGGGACCTCGGCAGCGAGCCGGCGCGACAGATCGCAGGCATCCTCGACGCCTACCCCAAGACCACGCATTTCGGCGCGACCGGCGGGCCGCTGCACGATCCCTGCGCCGTCGCCTACCTGCTGTGGCCCGAGCTCATGGGCGGCAAGCACTGCCGCGTCGATATCGAGATGTCGCCGGGTCCCTCGCTCGGCCGCACCGTGATCGAGTGGCGCCGCCAGAAGCGCGAGGCCAACGCGCTCGTGCTGGAACAGGTCGACGCGGCGACGCTGTTCCAGCGGCTGATCGAGCGTTTCGCCGCCCTCAGCTGAGCGTCTTCACGTCGTGGCGCGGGCGGCCCCAGTCGCGGGCGGCATCGACCACGCGCGGGATGTCCTCCTCCAGCATCAGCCGGTCGGCGACCAGCTTCTTAGCCGCCGCTTCGATGGCTCGGACATATCCGGCCTTGTCCTTGTAGCGCGCCAGGATCGAGGGCCTGGGGTCGCGCGTGAACGCGCGTTCGGCGTCGGTCTCCGGGAACGGGATGTAGCTGCCGGTGAAGGTGTGGCTCGAGCCGTAGCCGCCGCCCTGCGTCCTCAGGTTCCACCCCGTATAGGTGCCGAGCGGCGCGTCCACCGTCGGCATGCGGACGCCGCCGAGGTCGTTTCCGTCCGCATCCACGGCCGGGATCATGATCGTATAGGTCTGGTTGTCGAGCACGCGCGGCGGCTCGACGGTCAGGATGCCCTTCTCGTCGGCGTCGGGGCCGAAGTCGAGAAGCTTGAGGCTGTTCGGGCCTGACGGCTGCATGATGCCGGGGATCGCCGGGAACTTCTTCCGCCATTCCTCCATCGTGATCATGGTGCCGTCGGCGCGGCGCGGCATGCGCGAGTCCGGCGGCGTCGTGCCGCTGGTCGCCCAGGCATCCAGCGCATCGAGCGCCGCCCGGAACAGCGGCGTCGTCAGCACGACGTTGACGTAGTTCTGGCAGACGCCCTTCGACGGCTTCTTCAGGTTCGGGTCCGACATGTGCTGGGACGACGCCCACAGGAAGACGCGGACGTTGTCCGGCTGGGCCAGGTCGTTGCCGGCGGTATCGGTGTGAACCAGCGAGCCACGCCGCTGCCAGTACTCGCTCGAAGTCTGGGTGTGGATCACCAGCGGATCGGTCTTCGGACGCTTCAGGATCGCGTCGGACTTGCCGGTATTGTGGTCGGTCGACTGCGCGTAGGAGAACGGGAACCGGTCGGCGATGTTGAAGTGGTCCTCGTGCTGCTGGCCGGCCGGGACCACCGGCAGCGAGAAGCGATGGTTGAACCACTGCTTGCCGGCCCCGGCGACGTGCGGCAGCACGCCGTCGAACACGCGCCGGCCCTGGCCGTCGTCGTTGAATCCCAGGTAGACGTAGTCGCGGATGGCGCGGCCGGTCTGCGAACGGCCCCAGCAATAGGCCTTGTCGATGCCGCCTTTGAGCGGGTTCCTCTCGGAGGCGTCGTTGCGGAGGAACGCGATCGCGTCCCGCACCATCGCATGGCCGAGACCGTGCACGCGCGGGTCGCGCGCGGTGTAGACCAGCTCATAGATGAGCCCGGGCGTGAACCCGCCCTTGAGGTGGATGTGCTGGTCCGACGGCGCCACGCCGGTCTCGTTCGCCGAGCCGTCGAGCCCGGCGCCGCCTTCCAGCCGCGCGAACTCCCATTTCGACGGATCGATCGTGACGCGCGGCTCGTCCGGATAGGGGCGGACGGTCAGTGACGCCTTGGTCGTGTCGAGCGAGACCGTTGGGAAGCTGCGGGTGGAAGCCCGACCGGACAACGGCAGGCACTTCACGCCCGGCTCGTCCAGGATGTACTCGACGCGGACCGGCGCGGTGATCGGCGTGCCGTTCTCGGTCGCGATCGGGGTCTCCAGCACGAAGCGACCGTCGCCCGGCAGCAGGTCGCCTTCCCAGGCGACCCAGACGACGGTGTATCCGCGCCGGAACAGGAAGCCGTTGCCGGCATGGGCCGCCTCGCGCGGCGTGTTGGAATGGATCGCGTCGTTGAAGAACTGGAGGCAGCGGATGTTGCCGCGGTTGCCCCAGTCGTAGAACAGGCGGCGGTTGCCCTTGCCCAGGTCGACCGGCTTCAGGATGGTGAAGTCGGCGACGCACTCGACCAGCCCGTCGGCGCCTTTAGGCGCCTTGTCGAGGTCCACGATAACCCGGTTGTGGGGCGCATTCGGATCCACGCCCAGCCGGATCTTGCCTGCCAGCCGCTCGTAGGGACCGGTATTGCCGAAGGAAGCACCGCCGGCGAAGGGGACGCGCTCGACGGTCTCTAAGGTGATGCGCACCGCGAACCTCTCGGGTTAGACTGGATTTTACCGAAATCGTGTTCCGATAGTGAAACACAGGGAGCCGGAGGATCAACATGCTCATGAAGGACCTTAAACGGGGCGCCGCCATCGCCGCCCTGGCCGTCGGCCTGATGGCCGGCAGCGCCCAGGCCCAGAACAACTACATCAAGCTCGCCGCCGAGGCCGACCTCAAGTCGCTGGATCCGATCTGGACCACAGCCGCGATCACCGCGGGCCATGCCTTCCTGGTCTACGACCAGCTCTTCGCCCAGGACCTCAAGGGCCTTTCGAAGCCGCAGATGGTCGAGAGCTGGAAGACCAGCGCCGACGGCCTCAGCTGGACCTTCGTGCTCCGCCCGGGCCTCAAGTGGCATGACGGCACCGACGTCACCGCCAAGGACGTGGTGCCCTCGATCAAGCGCTGGGGCGCGCGTATCGCCTCCGGCCAGATCCTCATGACCCGCGTCAGCGACATCGTCGCGGTCGACAGCCGCACCTTCGAGATCAAGCTCAAGGACAAGTTCGGTCCGCTCATCGACATGCTGGGCGCGTCCGCACAGCCGCTCGTGATCATGCGCGAGAAGGAGGCGATGACCGATCCCTTCCAGCAGGTCGCCGAGCCGATCGGCTCCGGCCCCTTCATCTTCGAGAAGGAGAAGTGGGTCCCGGGCAGCAAGGTCTCCTACAAGAAGAATCCGGCCTATGTGCCGCGCACTGAGGCTCCGGACGCTCTGACAGGCGCCAAGGTGGTCAAGGTCGACGGCGTCGAGTGGACCTACATCCCGGATGCGCAGACCGCGGTCCAGGCGCTGATCCGTGGCGAGGTCGACTTCTACGAATACGTACCGACCGACATGATCCCGGTGCTGGAGAAAGAGAAGAACATCACCGTAAAGATCATCAACACGGGCGGCTTTACGCCGATCCTGCGCCCCAACCACCTGGTACCGCCGACCAACAATCCCAAGGTCCGCCAGGCGATGCTGTACGCGATGAACCAGTCCGACAGCCTCGCCGCCATGGTCGGCAACAAGAGCCTCGAGAAGGAATGCTGGGCGGTCTTCGCCTGCGGCTTCCCGCTCGAGACCAATGCCGGCGTCGGCGACTGGGGCAAGCCCAGCCCGTCGAACCTCGACAAGGCGAAGGCGCTCCTCAAGGAGGCCGGCTACAATGGCGAGCCGATCGTGCTGATGAACCCGACCGAGTTCCTGGTCATCGCGGCGATGACGACGATGACCGGCCAGCAGCTCAAGCAGGCCGGCTTCAACGTCGACATGCAGAACATGGACTGGGGCACGCTGGTCACCCGCCGCACGGTCAAGGATGCGCCGAAGGACAACAAGTCCGGCTGGCACGTCTTCCACACCTGGGGCGTCGGCCCGCTCTCCGCCGATCCGCTGACCAACAACACCGCCGCCACTCCCTGCGACGGCAAGAACTGGTTCGGCTGGCCCTGCGACGAGCAGCTCGAGAACATGCGCCAGCAGTTCATCACCGAGGCCGATCCGGCCGCGCGCAAGAAGCTCGCCGAGGACTTCCAGAAGCGCTTCTACGAGCAGGTGCCCTACATCCCGCTCGGCATGTTCTTCCAGAAGGCCGCCTGGCGGAACAACATCGATGGCGTCCTCGACAACACCAAGGTCGTCTGGTGGAACGCCACGAAGAAGTAAGCTGACGACCGTTTTGTCGTAGTCTCGAACCCCTCCCCGCCCTCGCGGGGAGGGGTTTTCGTTTGAGGAGCCGCTCCTATGCCCGAGATCCATCTTCACTACCTGAACTATCAGGACGTCCAGGCCCTGGCGCTGACCGACCAGGAGATCCTGGATGCGATCGAGGGAGGCCTCCGCGCGCAGGGATCCGGCCAGGCGGTGATCGAGCCGCGCACGCATCTGGTGCCGGACCCGGCCTTCCCCGGGCACTTCAATGTGCTCCGCGGCTACATCCAGCCGCTCAACCTCGCAGGCGTGAAGATCGTCGGTGACTTCCACGAGAACTACCGCCACGACCTCCCGTCCGAGCTGGCTCTCCTCAATCTCTTCGATCCGAAGACCGGCGCGCCGATTGCCGTCATCGACGCCGCCGACATCACCGACATGCGCACCGGCGCCATCACCGCGCTCGGCGCCAAGCACCTCGCCCGCAAGAACTCGAAGATCCTGGGCCATGTCGGCGCGCGCGGCACCGCCTACTGGAACGTCCGCCTCATGGACAGGATCTTCGACTTCGACGAGATCCGCGTGCACTCGCGCCGGCCGGAGAGCCGCAACGCCTTCGGCGCACGCCTGGAGAAGGACCTGAGCAAGAAGGTCACCGTGACCGAAGACTGGAAGAGCTGCGTCGCAGGCGCCGACATCGTGGTCGAGGCCTCGCGCCTGACCAGGCCCGAGCCGATGCTGAAGACCGAGTGGATCAAGAAGGGCGCGCTGGTGATGCCCTACGGCACGATGAGCGCGGTCGAGCTCTCGCTGACCGACGTCATGGACAAGATGGTCATGGACGACTGGGGCCAGGCCCGCGCCGGCAAGTTCGGCGCGCTCCGCGCCCATGTCGATTCAGGCAAGCTCAGCGAGACGACCCTGCACGCGGAGCTCTGCGAGATCGTGGTCGGCAAGAAGCCGGGCCGCGAGCGCGACGACGAGACGATCCTGTTCTGGCACCGGGGACTCTCGCTCTCCGACGTGGCGCTCGGCGCGGCGATGCTGGAGAAGGCGAAGAAAATGGGCCTCGGCCAGCGGCTCAGGTACCGCTAGGCGAGATCCATGAAGCGGACCGGACGGTCGACCGGCTTCAGCAGGAAGCGACCGAGGACGTCCGAATAGCCCCGATAGGCGAGCCCGTTCCACTCCGGCTGCGAGCGATGGAAGGCGGCGAGCTCGAACCACGGCAGCTCCGGCCGCGCGTGGTGGCGCGCATGCAGGTTGTTGTAGAGGAACAGGATCGCCATCGGCCACGCCGCCTCGATGACGGCGGTGCGCCCCTTGGCCTCGGTCGCAGCCTTGTGCTCGGCGAAGGACCTTATCATCGTGATCGAGATCGAGAGGTAGACAGCGATCGCGTAGGCCCAGGCGGAAACCCCGCACCAGGCGAGCCAGGCGATCACGCCCGCGGCGGGAACGAGGTGAAGCGTCCAGTCGCGAAAGTGCGCGCCGCGCGCGAGGGTCTTCAGCTCCGAGCGGAAGAACCGCCAGAGCCCGATCGCCGGTCCCACCGTGAAGCGACCGAGCAGCGTGTGATTGAACACCAGAACCGCGCGCGTCATGCCGGCCGCCCGCATCCAGTCGTCGGCCGGGACGTAATAGGATTCGGGATCGACAGAGGGGATCGTCAGGTCTTCGTCGCGGTGATGGACGATGTGGCTCGACCGGTAGAGCTCATAGGGCAGCCAGAGCGCCAGCGGCACGCCGCCGATGCCTGAATTGATCCAGCCACTCCCGGTCGGGTGCCCGTGGATGGTTTCGTGTTGAAGGGATCCGTGCCAAGCAAGCAGCCAGCCCATCGCCGGGACCGCGACCCAGGCCGGCACGCTCCCCCAGTGAAGGGTGAGCAGGACCCAGCTGCCGTAGATCGCGACGACGACGCCCCAGGTCGGCAGTTCCCAGCGACGCCACAAGCTCGACGTCCCCCGCATACGGAAACGCTATACCGCTCCGTCACTCCCCGCGCCAGAGGGCAGGCCAGAATTTGACGCAGAGCGCCAGCAGGATCAGGCCTTCGGTCATGCTGATCGCAACGGCCCAGGGCGCGCCGAAATGGTCGGCGAGGATGCCGATATGAAGGTAGCCGATCTGTCCTGTGCCGATGGTCGAGCTGAGCACGCCCATCATCCGGGATCGCTGCTCCGGCGGCGCCGAGGTGAGCATCACGGTCGATTGCATCGTGGCGAAGGCCGACGAGCCGAGGCCGAGCAGCACCAGGACGGCGAGCGAGAAGACGTAGCTGGCGGAAATGCCGAATACGAATGCGGCGGCGAGACAAATCGCGGAGCCGATGACGAAGGTACGTGCATACCACGCCGGCCGGACGGTGTTCGCCAGGACGAAGGATCCGAGCAGCGCGCCGATCCCCTCGGCCGAGGTCAGGAGGCCGACACCGACCGGATCGGCGTGGAGCACATCCTTGCCGATGACCGGGACCATGCTCGAATAGGGAAAGGCGAGCGCGTTCATGACCACGGTGACCGCGAGCACCCCCATCACCACCGGCCGCGCCGCCGCCCAGCGAAGCCCGTCGACGATGTCGCTCAGCACGTTGCGGCCGACCTTGCCCCGCGCCTCGCTTCCGGCTCGGATTCCGGCGGCGACCAGCGCGGCGATGCCGAACAGGATCGCCCCGAGGAGAAAGGTGCCGCCGACGCCCCATCCGGCATAGATGGCGCCCCCGAGAAGCGGCCCGATCAGCCGCGTGCCGTTGACCGCGACCCAGTCGAGCCCCATCGCCGATCCCAGCCGCTCGGTACCGGAGATCTCGCCGAGCAGCGTGCGGCGGACCGACATCTCGCTCGCCCAATAAAGGCCGACCAAGGTCGCGCCGATGCCGACCTGCCAGATCTGCAGGTGGCCCGAGAAGGCGAGCGCCGTGAGCACGCCGTAGACAACGGTCATGGCGGAGAGGTTCACGACCAGCATGCGGCGGAGCGGAACGCGCTCGGCCAGCGCGCCGATGAAAGCACCGGCCAGCATCGGCATCAGGCGGCAAAGCGTGATGATCGCCACCAGAAGCGGCGAGCGCGTCACCTCGAAGACGTAGATGCCGACCGCCAGCTGGTCGAGCCAGCGCATCATCCCGGCGCAGGCGCCGACCAGCCAGACGCGGCGGTAGGCCGCGTCGCGCAGGAGTTCCTTCATCGCGTCTTGGCGATGAAGACCACCGAGGCAGGTTTGCCGGTCCTGGGATCGACAGGCTCGCGCATCTCGGCGAGGACGAGGCCGGACCTGGCGATCATCCGGATCCAGGTTTCGAGCGTACGGAAATACCACGGTGCCGGATCGGTGAAGGCGTCCGAGAACCCGGCCCAGCTCCCCTTCCGCCAGCCATCGGCATAGGGCTGGTCGCCGTTGGCGATGACGGGATGCAGGGTCTGGATCACCAGCGTGCCGCCCGGCACCAGCAGGTCCGGAAGCCGGTTGATCAGCGCCGGAACGCTCTCCTCGCCGAACAGCGCGAAGTTGACGACGACAAGGTCGAAGCGCCGGCCGCCGAGGCCCGATTCGGTGATTTGCTGGTATCCGGCGACCTCGAAGGCGCCCTTGCCCCTGGCCTTCGCCTGCTCGATCAGTGCCGGGATCGCGTCCACGCCGAGGACGTCGAAGCCCTTCTCCGCGAGCGCGTGGGCGAGCCAGCCCTCCCCGCAACCGAGGTCCAGGACTGTCCGCGGCTTCTGGTCGACGACGGCGGCGATCGCCGCGGCATCGGTCGCGCGGACGCGGCTTTCGATCTCGCGATTGCGCACGGCTTTGGTCCAGGCCGCGGCGTTCGCGGTCCAGGACTGGAGGATGTGGGATTCGGACACGGGTGCAGCTACCGGAAAAACGAACGGGGACGATCAAATTAGCAGCCCTCCCCTGCCCCGGCGAGCATTCGTGCGCTAGAGTTTCTTGGGGAGGAACGCCGCCATGCACGATCGACGCTCAGCCTTGAGACTCGCCTTCGGGGCCGCCGCCGCGCTTTGCCCGCTCTGCCGCTCCGGCGGAGCCGCCGCCGCCGAGGTCCATTGGGAATACGAAGGCGCCAACGGGCCCGAGGCCTGGGGAAAGCTCGCACCCGAATTCCAAGCCTGCTCGGCTGGACGCGAGCAGACACCGATCGACCTCAAGGAGGGTATCCGCGCCGAGCCCGGCATCCTCTCCTACGCCTACAAGCGCATGCCGGTGCGCGTGCTCAACAATGGGCACACGATCCAGGTGAACTGCCCGGCCGGAAGCCAGGCGCAGATCGCCGGCCAGACCTACGACCTTCTTCAGTACCACTTCCATCATCCGAGCGAGCACATCCTCTCGGGCCAGCGCTTCGAGCTCGAGCTGCACCTCGTGCATCGGAACAAGGCGGGCGAGCTCGCGGTGATCGGCGTGTTCATCCGCGCCGGCCAGGCCAACCAGACTCTGCAGTCGATCTGGCAGGTGATGCCGACGAAGACCTCGCCCGAGAAATGGACCAGCGTTTCGGTCAACCCGGACCGGCTGCTGCCGCCGAACTCGACCTACTTCCGCTACTACGGCTCTCTGACCACGCCACCCTGTTCCGAGGGCGTGCTGTGGACGGTCTACAAGGAGCCGATCGAGGCCTCGGAAGCGCAGCTCAAGCAGTTCGCGCAGATCTTCGCCAACAACGCGCGGCCGATCCAGCCGCTCAACCGCCGCTTCCTGCTGGCGACGGGCTGACCCGGCGGCTCTAGCGCCCCTTCCGCATCATGTCGGCGACATGCTCGCCGATCATGACGCAGGAGAGATGCGTGTTGGCGCGGACCACCCAGGGCATGATCGAGGCGTCGGCGACGCGAAGCCCCACCGCGCCGCGGACGCGCGCCTGGGGATCGACGACGGCGCTCGTGTCATCGGCCGCGCCCATCTTGCAGGTCGAGGTGATGTGCTGGCCGTCGTTGACCTCGGCGAGAAGCCAGCGCCGCGCGATCTCCTCGTCGAGGAGCTGCTCAGGCTCGTAGTCGCTGAAGCCGACCATCACCCGCTCCGAGATGCGCCTGGCCTCGGGATGGCGGACGAACTTGATCAGGCGCTTCACGCCGTCGACCATCCGGACCATGTCGCGCTCGTCGCCGAGCAGGTTGAAGTCGATCTCGGGATCGACGTCGGGATCGGGCGAGACGAGCTTCAACAGGCCGCGCGAGAAGCAGCGATGCTGCACCACGCCCATGACGCCGACCTCGTTCTGGTTCTGCGTCAGGTCGAGATCGGGCCGGCGGCCGAGGCTGTCGCCGAACTGGTTCAGCTCGATCAGCTTCATGTCGTTGGTGCCGGCCCCGGCGAGCCCGGACGTGTAGCGGATCACGCAGTTGGTGTGCCGCTCGTAGAGCGACCTTGCGCGCGCCTCGGGCCTGAGCAGCAGGCGGAACGGCGCCGCTGGATGGTCCTGAAGATGATGCCCGACCGGGAGATCGAGCATCGGCGTGATGCCGAGCGACCTGAGGTCGGGGGCCGGCCCGATGCCCGAGCGCATCAGGATCGCCGGCGAATGCGCGCCGCCGGCAGAGATCACGATCTCCCTGGCACGAAAATCCTGGCGGCCGCCCGGTAGCCGCGCGGTCACACCGCTCGCGATCACCTGGTTGCCTTTCGGCTCCAGCAGCACGCGCTCGACCTGCGCGTCGCAGACGATGGTGAGGTTCTTCCGGCCGCGGATCGGCTCCAGGTACCCGTCGGCGGTCGAGACGCGCGCGCCCGCGGCGGTGTTGTTGATCGCGTAGCGCGAAACGCCGGTCGAGTCCGGCGCGTTGTGGTCGTCGGCGAACGGATATCCGAGATCGAGACCGGCAAGGAAGAACGCGCGATCGATGTAGCCCCAGTCGTGGATCGGGTTGCGGCGGACCGGTGTCGGCCCACCGCGCCGGTGGTAGGGCTTGTCGCCGTGGTCGTGGTCGTCCTCGAGGCGGATGAAGGAAGGCAGCACCTCCTCCCAGCTCCATCCTGAGCAGCCCTCGGCGGCCCAGCCGTCGAAGTCCTCGCGATGGCCGCGGATCGCGACCTGGCCGTTGATCGCCGACGACCCGCCGAGCACGCGGCCGCGCCAGTACTTGCGCGCCTTCTGAACCGGCGTCCGCTTCGCCACCAGGTTCGGCCACTGGAAATGCCCGAAGCTGTCGTGGACGATCAGCGCGGTCGGGTTAGGCGCCCGCATCGCCTCAGGCGCGTCGGCGCTCCGCATGTCGGGGCCGGCTTCCAGCAGCAGAATGCGACGGCCCGGATCCTCGCTTAAGCGCGCGGCCAGCGGCGCACCGGCCGAGCCCGAGCCGACCACGATCACGTCGAAGTCGGTCACGACGCGATCTCCGTCAGTATTCCTTCGGCTCGTACATGCCGCCGTGGAGCTTCCATTCGAGCGGGCCGTCGACGTCGACGCCTTCGCTCTTGAGCTGGTCGAGCCAGGTCTCGGCGTCGTCGGTCGGCTTGAAGCCGATCGCCTCCCAGTTCGGGTGCTTGATCTTGAGCCGCTTGTTGTTCGACATGCCGAAGACGATCGTGTGCCCGACCTCGGGCTGCTTCAGCGCGCGGTCGAACAGCTCGACCGTATCGCCGTGGCTGAACCAGGTCATGAGGTGGCGCTGCTGGCTCGGCCGCTTCTCGAAGCTGCCGATGCGGACGCTGACGGACTCGATGCCGTGCTTGTCCCAGTAGTAGCGCAGCATCACCTCGGCGAAGACCTTGGTCACGCCGTAGAAGCTGTCGGGGCGCTCCTGGTCGTTCTCGGTCATGCCGTGCTCGACCGGGTACATGCCGTAGGTATGATTGGTCGAGGCGAAAGCGATGCGCTTCACGCCGGCTTTCCGCGCCGCCTCGAAGATGTTGTACATGCCGCGCGCGTTCACATCGAACATCTGGTCGAAGTTCGTGGCGTCCGGCGCGCCGGCGAGATGGATCATCGCATCGACGCCTTCGACCGCCTTGGCGCAGACGGCCCGGTCGTCGATGTCGCCGACGATCACCTCCTCGTCCGCGCGCGGATTGAGCGCCGGCTTGCGGTCGAGCAGCCGGAAGCTGTCATGGCGTCCGATGAGCCCGGTCCGAAGGGTCGAGCCGATGCGCCCGGCGGCGCCCGTGATGAGCACGCGCCGCCAACGATGATCGATCATGGGAATCCGTCCGCGAGATGGGGAAGCGAGGGAAAGCCTACCTCAGCGGCCGGCAGCCCGCCAAGCGAGGCGTACGGAATGCTGCGCCGTTTCGCCGGGCGGAAGCCGGCGCATGCTCGGCTTCCCGGCAAAATCGCCGTCGGTGTCCTCGTAGTCCGAATGACCGCTCCACGCCTCGAGCGAGACATAGGGCGCGGCCGGCTTGGCCCAGACGACGAGGTGGGGAAACCCTTCCGCCGTCATCACCAGCGCCGAGCCGTCCTTGGCGGCAAAGGTCATCTCGCGGCTCTTCGCGTCCGTCCAGACGAAGGCCCCCTCGGCGAAAAGCTCCGGCCGAAGATCGAGCCGGCGTCCCTTCAGCGGCGACGGACGCGAGCTGCGGCGGACCAGGCCCGTCGCGGTGATCGCCGGAATCATGGGCGCCTCTTCGGCATCGAACTCGACGCGATAGTCCTCGCGCGCGCCGCCGGCGAAGGGCCAGTTGAAGGCCGGATGAAATCCGACCGCGTAAGGCATCGGTTCCCTGCCGCGGTTCTCGACCGCGAAGCCGACATCCAGCGTCGTGGCCGACAGCTCGTACTCGAGCGTCAGGCGGAAGGCGAAGGGATACTCGGCCCGCGTCTGCTCGTCGTCGACCAGCGTCCAGGTCACCTGATGCGGATCGGCGATCACCCGGGCGAACGGCTTGAAGCGCGTGAACCCGTGCCGGAACATCCCGTAGGTCCTGCCCTGCCAGCGATATCGGTCGTCCTTCAGGTAGCCCACGATCGGGAACAGGATCGGCGCCCAGAACGGCCAATGCGCCGGGTCGGCCGGCCAGATCAGCTCGGGGCCCCCCTTGGGCCGCCACGAGCGCAGCTCGGCGCCGTCGCCGGCGACGACCGCGCTCGCGCCGTCAGCGGTCAGCGTGACCAGATCGACCATCAGCCCTGGACCGAATAGCCGCCGTCGACCGGGATCGCGGTGCCGGTGACGAAGTCCGACCCCGGGCCGCCCAGGAACACGGCGATGCCGGCATGGTCGTCGGGCGTGCCCCAGCGGCCGGCCGGCGTGCGGCCGAGCACGCGTTCGTGCAGCCCCTTCACCTGCTGGCGCGCGCGCTTCGTCAGGTCGGTGTCGATCCAGCCCGGCAGCACCGCGTTCACCTGGATGTTGTCCTTGGCCCAGGCACAGGCGAGGGCCTTGGTCATCTGCACCATGCCGCCCTTGCTCGCCGCATAGGGCGTCGTGAACGAGGCGCCGAAGATCGACATCATCGAGCCGATGTTGATGATCTTGCCACCGCCGCCCTTCTTCATCGCCTCGTAGACGGCGCGCGAGCAGAGGAAGGCGCTGGTCAGGTTGGTGTCCATCACCTGGTGCCACTCCGCCTCGGTGTACTCCTCCGGCTGCTTGCGGATGTTGATGCCCGCGTTGTTGACGAGGATGTCGACACGGCCATGCTTCTTGACGGCGTCCTTCACCATCTTCTTGGCCGCCGATTCCTTGGTCACGTCGACGATCTGGGACGAGGCTTCCGCGCCGAGCTTCTTCAGTTCCTTGACCGCGGCCTTGTTCTTGTCGTCGTTGCGGCCGACCACGACGATCGTCGCCCCGGCGCCGGCCAGGCCCCTGGCCATGCCGAGGCCGATGCCGCCATTGCCGCCGGTCACGATCGCCACCCGGCCCTTAAGATCGAAGAGATTCATTCTCTGCCCCCGTCGCTCGGAAAGAGCGCGATCATACGCCGGGCAGGTGCCCGCGGAGCCAGCACAAAAACAGGGAAGAAAAAGGGGGGCGCGGCCGCCGATCCCCCGGACAGCCGCGCCAGTCGTCGTTAGGGAGGAGACCATGACGAGGTCCGACGACACACGCACCATGCCTCGGATCCATATGGGCGTCCTTGATCTGAATCAAATCGTTCGCTTGACCCAGATCAAGGCCGCCCCGGGTCGCTGACGCGATGATTTTCCCAACACAAGGGGAGTCAACACATGCAGGCCATCGACATCATGAGCGTCAACGTCTGCTCGGCCGGACCGGACACGCCGATCAACGAGATCGCCCGCAAGCTTTGTGACCGCGGCATCAGCGCATTGCCCATCGTCGACCTCAACGACAAGGTGCTGGGCATCGTCAGCGAGGGCGACCTCCTGCGCCGGATCGAGCTCGGCACAATGAAGAAGCCGAAATGGACCGACATCTTCGCGGGCGACGACAGCCTCGCCCGCGACTACGTGAAATCGCACGGCCGGACCGCACGGGACGTGATGACGCATCCGGCCGTCGTCGTGAGCGAGACGACCGACGTCGGCGAGATCGCCACGCTTCTCGAATCCAAGGGCATCAAGCGGGTTCCGGTCGTCCGCGACGGCAAGCTGGTCGGCATCGTCAGCCGCTCCGACATCGTCCGCGGCCTGATCGTCGCCGCCAAGTCCTGGAACCGGTCGCGCCGGAGCGACGAGAAGAAGATCCGCGCCTCGATCCTCGACGAGGTCCGCCGCCTGCCCTTCGTTCACGGCACCTATATCAACGTCGTCGTCGACGAGGGCGAAGTGCATCTCTGGGGCAACGTCGAGTCGGCGGAGCAGCGCGCCGCGATCCGGGTGATCGCCGAGAACACCAAGGGCGTCACCCAGGTGGTCGACAACATGGCCGACTGGCGCGTGCACGGGTACGCCTAGCCCGTTCCGGAGGCCGCCGCCCGCGACGGGCCAGCCCCCGACGGGATACCGCAACCCGGTCGGAACTCGAGTGTTTCTCCCTATATTCGCCGGGGAGACCGCCCATGCGCGCTGCCGATGTGATGACCACCGACGTCTGCGCCGCCTCGCCCGAAGCGCCGATCCACGAGATCGCGCACGAGATGTGGGACCGCCGGATCAGTGCCGTGCCGGTCATCGACGATGAGGATCGCGTCCTCGGGGTCGTCAGCGAAGGCGATCTCGTCCGCCGCGCCGAGCTCGGCACCGACCGCCGCTCCTGGTGGCTCGATCTTTTCTCCAGCGACCGCTCGCTCGCCGGAGATTACGTCAAGACCCACGGCCGCACCGCGGCCGACGTGATGACCAGGCCCGCCGTCACCGTGAACGAGGACGCCGACCTCGCTGAGATCGCCCGCCTGCTCGAAACCAGGCGGATCAAGCGGGTGCCGGTGGTGCGCGACGGCAGACTCGTCGGCATCGTCAGCCGCGCCGACATCGTGCGGGCGCTCGTGGCCGCCGGGCCGAAATGGAACCGGCCGGTCTCCAGCGGCGACGCCGTCCGCACCGCGATGATGGCCGAACTCAAGAAGCTTCCGTTCGCGATCGCGGCGCATGCCAACGTCATCGTCGACGACGAGGCTGTCCATGTCTGGGGCCACGTGGATTCGCCCGAGCAGCGGCGCGCGATTCTGCTCGCCGCCGAGGAGACGGCCGGCGGCCGCAAGGTCGTGGACCATCTCGTCGACTGGCGGATCCCCGGTTACGTCTGAGTTTCGCCCCGCCCCGGTTTCGCGAGGCCGGACCGGCGTTTGACCACCCCCATGGGCGCGTGACAGGCTTTCCTTCTCGAAATTTCGTTCGGGGAGGAAACCGATGCGCGCCGTTCGTTCCGTTATCGCCGCCGCCGTCGTGGCTTTCGGCTTTGCGATGCCGGCCCAGGCCCAGGATCTCGTGATCTGGTGGACCAAGGGCGTCACCGAGGCCGAGGACAACGCCTTCAAGGCGGTCGTCGCGCTGTGGGAGAAGCAGACAGGGAAGAAGGCCGACGTCAGTTACTACGCCTCCGGCGACACCGAGGCGAAGACGATCCCGGCGCTGAAGGCCGGCCTGCCGCCCGACCTCACCTACGACTTCTCCTACGACCTCGCCTATACCCCGACCTGGGCCTATGACGACCTGATGGCCGACGTCTCCGACGTCATCGAGCCGATCAAGGACCAGATCCAGCCGGGCGTGCTCGACTCCCTCCAGTTCCTCAACGGCAAGACCGGCAAGAAGTCGTACTACGCGATGCCGTTCTTCCAGATGTCGCCGCATGTCCACTACTGGAGCGACCTGCTCGAGCAGGCGGGCTTCAAGGACTCGGACGTGCCGACTTCCTGGGAGCCCTTCTTCGACTTCTGGTGCTCGAAGGTGCAGCCCGCCCTCCGCGCCAAGGGTACCCGGCTCTACGGCGTCGGCCAGGGCTCGTCCACCTCGTCGAACGATCCCTTCTTCAACATCCACATCTATCTCAACGCCTATGGCGCCGAGGTCGTGGCTCCTGACGGCAAGCTCCGCATCAACGAGCCGGACGTGAAGAAGAAGGTCGTCCAGGCGATCGACAGCTACGTCAAGCCGATCAAGAACCAGTGCTCGCCGCCGGACGCCACCAACTGGGGCGGCGCCGACGACAACGTCTCGTTCCTCAACAAGAAGAACCTCGTCGCGATGAACCCGACGCTGTCGATTCCGATGTCGCAGCTCGCGAGCAACCCGGACAACTACTACAAGAACATGCGGACCGTGCCGTGGCCGAACGGTCCGGACGGCAAGCCGACGCCGACGATGATCTCGGTCAAGCAGGTGCTGATCTTCAAGCAGTCGAAGAACATCGCCAACGCGAAGTCCTTCATGAAGGTCTTCCTCACGCCCGAGAACATGGGCCCGATGATGAAGGCGATGAACGGCCGCTTCATGCCGGTGATGCCGGCGCTGATCAACGATCCGTTCTACTCCGACCCAAAGGACCCGCACCGCTCGGCCGCGTTCAAGCAGTTCACCCAGGCGACCAACAAGCCGTTCCCGCAGACCTACAACCGCAACTACGCGAAGGTCATGGCGGAGCAGCTCTGGGGCAAGATGCTGGGCCGCATCGTGCTCGACGGCTGGACCACCGAGAAGGCGGTCGACGAGCTGGCCGAGCGCATGGCCAAGGTCATGAGCTGAAGCTGACCGAAGGCGGCGAGCTCTCGGGCTCGCCGCCCTTTCCTTCCCGCCTATCATGACCGCACCCGCAGCCGCTCCCCGCGCGCCCTGGCTTTCCTCGGACGCCGCCTGGGGTCTCTTCTTCCTCCTTCCCTACGTCGTCGTCTTCGTGCTGTTCGTGGCCTACCCGATCGGCTACGCGATCTGGCTCGCGACCGACCTCAAGGCCTATGTGCGGCTGTTCGACGATCCGATCTATTGGCGGACGGCGTGGAATACGCTCGTCTTCCTCCTGGTCGGCGTGAACCTGAAGATGATCCTGGCGCTGTTCCTGTCGGGATTCTTCGCGCTCCCCTATCTCTGGGTACGTATCCTCGGCGCGGTGTTCCTGCTGCCCTGGGCGGTGCCGCACATCCCGTCGATCATCTCGATCCGCTGGATGCTCAATTCCGAGTGGGGAATGGTCAACACGCTGCTGTTCGATCTCTTCCGTATCGATGGACCGAACTGGCTGACCAACCCGGCCTACGGGCTCTCGGCGATCATCGGCGTCCATATCTGGAAGTACCTTCCCTTCTGGACGATGATCCTGGTCGCCGGCCGCATGGCGATCCCGAAGGATCTCTACGAGGCCGCAGCGATCGACGGCGCCACGCAGTGGCAGCGCTTCCGCCACGTCACCTTCCCGCAGCTGAAGGCCCTTTTCCTGACCTCGACGATGCTGACCACGATCTGGTCGCTCGGCGACTTCAACAGCGTCTACCTGCTGACCGGCGGCGGCCCCGCCGACCGAACCAACACGCTGGCGACCATGGGCATCCGCTACGCCTTCCGCCAGGCCGACTTCGAGGCCGGCATCGTCACCATGGTCTCCGCGGTCCCGATCCTGATCCCGCTGGTGATCCTGCTCACGCGCCGCCTGTCGAAGTCCGGCGGGAGGCAGGCATGACGCTTCGCCGCTTCGCCGAATACGCGGGCTTGGCGCTTCTCGGCGCCGTCATCTTCCTTTGGACGATGGCCCCGCTCTACAACATGATGATCATGTCGATCACGCCGGCGAACGCGATGTTTGCCGGCAAGCTGTGGCCCGAGAACCCGACGCTCGCGAATTACATCACCGTCTTCAAGCAGGACAACCACTACCTCAAATTCTTCTGGGTCCAGCTCGGCAACAGCGTCTGGATCGCCGCAGCCAGCATGGCGATCGTGCTCTTCATCGCGACGATGGCGAGCTTCGCGATCGGACGGCTCAAGCTGCGTCTCGCGCCCTTCGTCAACAACCTGGCGCTGACCACCTACCTGATCCCGGCAGCCTTCCTGGCGATCCCCTTCTATCAGGTGATGGGCGCCTACAAGCTGCTGGATACGCAGTGGGGCCTGATCTTCGCCGTCGTCACCTTCACCACGCCCTATGCGATCTGGGTCTTGCGCAACTACGCCGACAGCGTGCCTTTCGAGCTCGACGAGGCGGCGATGGTCGACGGCGCCAGCCGCTGGCAGATCTTCACCCTCGTCTACCTGCCGCTGATCCGCCCGGCGATGATCGCGATCGGCACCTTCGCGCTGCTGCATGCCTGGAACGAGTATCTCTACGCGTTCCTGATCCTCTCCCACGAGACGCGGGTCACGTTGACCGTGACGCTCGGCCTCTTTCGCTCCGACGACTCCGCGCCCTGGCCGCTGCTGATGGCGGTCGGCATCATCTACTCGATCCCGCCGACCGTGCTCTACTTCTCGGTCAGGAAATACATGGTAACCGGCCTCACCTCGGGCGGCGTAAAGGATTGAGATGAGCCTCTACGCGCCGCCGAAGGACCTGCCTTCCCGCGTCTTCGTCAGCGTCGTCGACACGCTTGGCCTGAAGGCCGGCGACGGCAAGCCGCACTCCTTCCTCGAAGGCCCCTCCTTCGACCGCGACGGAAACCTCTATGTCGTCAATTCCTATGCCGGCCAGATCCTCCGCATCCTTCCGACCAAGCGGATCGAGATCGCCGCCGAGTACGACGGCATCCCGAACGGCCTCAAGATCCACAAGTCGGGCGAGATCTTCATCGCCGACCGCAAGAACGGGATCATGCGGATGGACCCGGTGTCGGGGAAGGTCCGGGCCTTCATCGGCCGCGACCGGCTGATGCCCGACTACAAGGGCGTGAACGACCTGTTCTTCCGCTCGAACGGCGATCTCTACTTCACCGACCAGGGCTCGACCGATCTCCGCGACCCGACGGGCCGCGTGTTCCGCTACTCGGCGTCGGGCAAGCTCGACATGCTGCTGAACAACGTGCCGAGCCCAAACGGCATCGTCATGAACCCGGCGGAGACGCATCTCTTCATCGCCGTGACCTTCGGCCCGCAAGTCTGGCGCTGCGGCATCCTCTCCGACGGCAGAGTCGACCGGCTCGGCGCCTTCCAGACCTTCTCCGGCGGCTACTCGGGCCCCGACGGGCTCGCGATGGACGAGACCGGCGGCCTGGCGGTCGCGGTCAACCGGCTGGGATCGGTGTTCCTCTTCGACAAGCAGGGCGAGCCCGCCTATCGCATCCGTTCCGCCGCCGGCCTGATGACGACCAACCTCGCCTATAGCCCGGACGGTAGGCAGATCTACATCACCGAGTCCGAGACCGGCTCGATCCTCATCGCCGATGCCCCGGTGCCCGGGCAGACGATGTACGGGTTGATGTAAGCAAGATGCTCGCTTCGCTCGGCCCCCACCCTGCCCTCCCCCGCGTACGACGCGAGGGAGGGTTCTAAGAAGCGAAGCGCGTTTCGTGCCCCTTCCCTCGTGCGAAGCGCGGGGGAAGGTTGGGATGGGGGCAAGCGAGCGCCAGCGAGCGCTCGAATAGCTCAGTTCTTGTAGCTGGGATCGCTCGCGTCGAGCTCGGCCAGCAGCGACGGCCACGCCATCTCGGAGTGCTTCAGCGTCCCGTTGAAGCTGACGTCGCCGATCCAGGCGCAGGTCTTCTCTTCCATCAGCAGGATCTCGGCGCCGCCCGCCTGTGCCGCGACCTGCGCCGCGCAGGCCTTCTCGAGGAAGTGCATGATGGTGAAGGCTTCGGCCACGGTGCGGCCTGTGGTCAGCAGGCCGTGGTTGCGCATGATCAAAGCGCGATGCGGGCCGAGATCGTTCGCCAGGATCTCGCGCCCTTCGACGCCCGCTTCCATGTGCTTGATGTCGTGGTAGCCGACATGCCCGTAGAAGCAGGCGGCGTGCTGGCTCGCCATCAGCAGGCCGTTCTTCTGCATCGACACCGCCATGCCGGCGACGGTGTGGGTGTGCAGCACGCAGATCGCGTCATGGTTATGCATGTGCAGCGCCGAGTGGATCACGAAGCCGGCCGGGTTCACCGGATAGGGGCTGTCGTCGATCTTCCGGCTGTCCTGGTCGATCTTGACTAGGCTCGACGCCGTCACCTGGTTGAACAGCAGGCCGAACGGATTGATGAGAAAATGGTGCTGCCCCTCCGGCGCCGGCACGCGCGCCGAGATGTGGGTGGCGATCAGGTCGACCCAACCGTAACGCGCCGCCAGCCGATAGCAGGCGGCGAGATCGACCCGCATCCGCCACTCCTCAGGCGAGACGCGGTCCTTCATCGACGGCACGCGCGGCAGCTGGGTGTCGGGCATGATCTCAGCTCTTGTAGTCGGGTTCGCTCGCGTCGAGGGTCGCCAGCAGCGACGGCCACGCCATCGCCGAATGCTTGAGGCTCGAGTTCCGGAAGAACTCGCCGAAGAACACGCAGGTCTCGTCGCTCATCCGCCGGACCTTGGCACCGCCGGCCTGGGCCGCGATCTGGGCCGAGCAGGCGCGCTCCAGCGTATGCATCACCTGGAAGGCCTCGGCGACCGTACGACCGGTGGTCAGCAGGCCGTGGTTGCGCATGATCAGCGCCCGGTGCGGACCGAGATCGTTCGCCAGGATGTCGCGCCCCTCGACGCCGGCCTCCATATGCTCGATGTCGTGATATCCCAAATTCCCGTAGAAGAAGGCCGAGTGCTGGCTCGCCATCAGGAGCCCCTCCTCCTGCATCGACACGCCCATGCCGGCGACCGTGTGCGTGTGCGCGACGCAGATCGCCTCGTGGTTCTTCATGTGGATGGCGGAGTGGATGACGAAGCCCGCCGGGTTCACCGGATAGGGACTCTCCTGGATCTTGCGGCCGTCCTGGTCGATCTTGACCAGGCTGGAGGCTGTCACCTGCTGGAACAGCACGCCGTGCGGGTTGATCAGGAAGTGATGCTGCCCCTCCGGCGCCGCCACCCGCGCCGAGATGTGCGTGCCGATCAGGTCGACCCAGCCGTACCGCGCCGCCAGCCGATAGAAGGCGGCGAGATCGACCCGCATCTGCCACTCCTCGGCCGAGACCTGGGACTTCATCGACGGCAGATGGGCGAGAAGAGTGTCGGGCATCGGGGGCTCCTGAAGGTCGGTCGCTTGCGATGATAAGGCGCTTTTTTCCGCCTGGAAACACGCGCGATCCTCGACATCGCGGAACAAATCGCCGACTCTCCTGCGGCCGATGAGCGTATCGACCGCCCCCTCCGTTTCGACGCCCTCCCCGACCGCGCGCGTCCCCGCCCTCGTCTGGATCCTCGGCTGGGTTTCGCTGCTGACGGACGTCTCGACCGAGATGATCCTCGCCGTGCTCCCCGTCTATCTCGGCACCGTGATGGGCGTGTCGATGGCGACGATCGGGCTGATCGAGGGCGTCGCCGAGGGGATCGCTGCCGCCTTCCGCGTCGTCGCCGGCGCGATCGGCGATAGGCTCGGGCGCTACAAGGCCATTGTCGTCTTCGGCTACGGACTCTCGGCGGTCAGCAAGATCGCCTTCCCGTTCGCAGGATCGCCGATCCCGATCTTCGCTGCCCGCATCGTCGACCGGGTCGGCAAGGGGCTGCGTACCGCGCCTCGCGACGCGATGATCGCGCGCGCGACCGAGCCCGAGATCCGCGGCCGGGCCTTCGGGCTCCGGCAGACGCTCGACACGCTGGGCGCGGTGATCGGCCCGCTGCTGGCGATCGCGATCCTCTGGGCGAGCCCCGAGAACTTCCAGCTCCTGTTCTGGGTCGCCGTCGTGCCCGGCGTGCTGGCGGTGATCGTGCTGGCGCGCGCAGCCGAGGAGCCGCTCGGCGGCACGGCGCCGCTCGAGCGCCTGCCGCTCAACCGCGCCGACCTCGCGCGCCTCGGCTTCGCCTTCTGGTGGATCGCGGTCGGCGCGGCGCTGCTGACCTTCGGGCGCGGCGCCAAGGCCTTCCTCGTGCTCCGCACCGAGAACCTCGGCGTGCCGCTGTGGCTGGTGCCGATCGCCTTCGTGCTCATGAACGCGATCTATGCGCTCTCGGCCTATCCGGTCGGGCGGATCTCAGACCGCATGGACCGGCGCACGCTGCTGGCAGCGGGCATCGTCGTGCTGATCCTCTGCGATGCGCTGCTCGCGGTGGCGAGCGGTCCCTGGGCGGGGCTTCTCGGCGTGATGCTCTGGGGCCTGCATTTCGGCATGACCCAGGGCGTGCTGGCGACGCTGGTGGTGGACTCGGTGCCGGAGCCGCTGCGTGGCACCGCGTTCGGCGCCTTCAGCCTGCTTTCCGGCCTGGCGCTGGTCGCCTCCGGGGCGCTCGGCGGCCTGGTCTGGGACCTCTGGGGGCCGTCGACCCTGTTCTGGCTCGCCACCGCGGCGGCGACCCTGTCTCTGGCGATAGCATGGGAGCCCAAAATCTCCAGCGACTCGCGCTAGACTGACGCCATGCCGACACGCGTCATCATCATGGTCTTCGACGGGCTCCGGCCGGACATGGTCACGCCCGAGCTCGCCCCCAACCTCGTCCGCTTCGCCGAGGGCGGCAGCCGCTTCCCGATCAGCCGGGCGGTCTTCCCGACCGAGACCCGGGTCAACGTCGCCTCGTTGGTCACCGGCTGCCACCCGGCACGGCACGGCATCGTCGCCAACGTCTTCCACGCGACCGACGCGATCCCCGGGCGGCCGCTCAGCACCGGCAAGGCCGAGGACCTCGACGCGCTCGCCGCCGCGTCCGGCGGGCGCATGCTCGGCGTGCCGTCGCTCGGCGAGATCCTGGCCCGGGCCGGAAAGTCACTCGCCGTCGTCTCCACCGGCACGCCCGGCAACGCGATCCTGCTCGATCACGAGGCCGGCGCCCTCGGCCAGGTCCGCTGGTCGACGCATGGCCGCCCTCTCTCCTCGCCGGCGGCGCGGCCCCTGTTCGAGCGCTTCGGCGAGCCGCCGGAGGCAGGGCTCCCCAACACGCCCCGCATCGACCACGCGATGACTTTATTCATCGAGCACGTGCTCGGCGAGCTTGCCCCCGACGTGGCCCTCTTCTGGTCGTCGGATCCGGATTCGACGTACCACTACCGCGGTATCGGCTCGCCGGAAGCGAAAGCGTCTATCCAGGGGGCCGATGCGGCCTTCGGGCGGATGCTCGCTGCCGTCGGCGACGGCACGCAGGTCGTCGTCGTCTCCGACCACGGCCACATCACCGGCCGCGAGAAGATGTCGGTCACCGAGCTCATGCGGACGGGCGACTTCCGCGCCGGCATCGGCCTGGATGCCGACACCGACATCGCGCTCGCGCTCTCAGGCCCGGTCGGCGTCACCTTCCGCGACAAGGCCGAGGGCAACCGCCTTGCCGCCTGGCTCGCCGAGCAACCCTGGTGCGGCCTGATGTTCTCGGACGCACGGAACGAGGTCGAGGGCGAGATCGCCGGCACCTTTGCGATGCCGCTGGCGAACGTCGCGCATGCGCGAGCGCCGCACATGTTCTTCACCCTCTTGGACGACGACGAGCTCGACGCCAACGGCCTTCCCGGCACCTGCCTGATGGACGCCAACCTGCCGCTGCTCGGCGGAACCCATGGCGGGCTGCATCCGCGCGAGCTCAACAACGTGCTGATCTGCGGCGGCGATGCGTTCCGGGAGCGCTACGGCTCGCCCTTCGCCGCCGGCATCGTCGACGTGGTGCCGACGGTCATGCATCTGCTGGGTCTGCCGAAAGGAGATGTCGACGGCCGCGTGCTGGTCGAGGCGATGTCGAGAGGCGAGACGCCGGGTGAATCCCGGCGACTGATCCACGAGATCGAGGCCGGCGGCAGGATCCGCCGCCTTGACCGCCAGCGTACCGGCGGCACCTACTACCTGGATGGCGGCTATGGCGCGTGACCTGCCCTGGGTTCCCCAGATCTCCTCGCATCGCGGCGGGGCGCTGATCTGGCCCGAGAACTCGCCGACCGCGTTCCGCCGCTCGGCCCGGCTCCCGGTCGCCTCGATCGAGACCGACGTCCATCTCTCCCGCGACGGCCGCCTCGTCGTCCACCATGACGCGACGCTGCAGCGGACCACGACGGGCCGCGGCCCGGTCCGCGCGCATACGTTCAAGTCGCTCCGCCGCCGCACGCTCAAGCGCACCCCGGCCGAGCGCATCCCCACCCTGCGCGAGGTGATCGCTCTGATCCGCAGGAGCCACCGCGACCTCCGCCTCGAGATCAAGACCGACGGGCGGAAGCGCCGCTATCCCGGGATCGAGCGAAAGGTCGCGGCCGAGCTCCGGCGGGCGCGTTTCCTCAAGCGCACGGTGGTGACCTCGTTCGACTGGACCCAGCTCCGGCTCTTCCGCCGGCACGCGCGACCGAAAGGCTTCGTCGCCTTGGTGCGCGACACCTGGTTCAAGGAGGTAGGCCTGAAGGGACTCGTCGGCGCGCTGTCCCGAACGGGCTTCCGCGACGCCTCGATCCCGTCCGCCTTCGTCACGCTCGACATGGTGAAGGAAGCGCACGCTCAGGGCCTCGGCCTCGGTGCCTATCGCGTGAAGACCGAGGCGGACCATCTCCGCGTGCTGAATGCCCAGGTGACGACATTCACCACCGACCGCCCCGACATCGCGATCCGGCGGCGGCGCGAGATGTACGGCAGCTAGCGCAGGGTCGGATCGAGCCGGTCGCGGAGCCAGTCGCCGACCAGGCTGATCGAGAGCGTGGTGAGGAAGATCACCGCGCCCGGCAGCACCGAGATCCACCACGCGGTCAGAAGGAAGCGACGGCCGGAGCCGAGCATCAGGCCCAGGCTCGTCATCGGCGGCTGCACGCCCATGCCGAGGAAGCTCAACGAGGCCTCCAGCAGGATCGTCTCCGGGAAGTTCAAGCTGAACTGCACCATCAGCGCCGCGGCGATGTTGGGCAGGATGTGGCGCCAGTAGACGTAGACCGGCGGCGCGCCGAGGCCGCGGATGGCGACGGCATAGCCGTGGCCGTTCGCCGAGAGCACGAGGCCGCGCACCAGGCGGGCGTAGTTGTCCCAGCCCTGCAGCCCGATCAGGATCACCACGAGCCCGAAGCTGGTGCCGAGGAAGGCCAGCGTCGCCAGCGCCACGACCACGAACGGGATCGAGGACTGCCAGTCGACCAGCATCATGATCGTGTCCTCGACGAGGCCGCGGAAGTGGGCCGCGACAAAGCCCAGCAGCGTGCCGAGGACGGCGCCGATCAGGGATCCGGCGATCGCCACCAGCATCGAGGTGCGGATCGCGTAGATCAGCCGGGTGTAGATGTCGCGGCCAAGCTCGTCGGTGCCGAGCCAGAACTGCGCCGGTCCGCCGAGGAGCGCCGGCCGCCGGAGCCTGTTTGTCAGATCCTGTGACGTAACGTCGTGGGTCGCGATCAGGTCGGCGAACACGAAGACGAAGAACATCAGCGCGAGGAACGCCAGTGACAGGCCGACGCCGAAGGGCACGCGGCGGAGGCCGCGGAACAGCCGCGCGGTCCGGCTCGGCGTGACGGCCACGGTCATGCCTCCCTCCGCTCGCCGGCGACCCGGATGCGCGGATCGATCCAGCCATAGGCGAGGTCGACCAGAAGGTTGGCCGAGATCATCGCGAGCGCGGTCATCAGCACGAGCGCCTGCACGACCGCGAGGTCGCGAGCGGCGACCGCCGAGATCATCAGGCGGCCGACCCCCGGCCAGGCGAAGACGGTCTCGACGATGATCGCGCCGGCGACCAGATGTCCGAGCCTGAACCCGAGATGCGTCACCACCGGGATCGCCGCGTTCGGGAACGCGTGGCGGTAAAGGCGGCGCTGGCGCGGCACGCCCTTGGCCTTCGCCGTCCGCATGAAGTTGCGGTTGAGCACCTCCAGCATCGCCGAGCGCGTGAAGCGCGCGATGCCCCCGGCATGCGCGGTTCCGAGCGTGAAGGCCGGCATGATCAGGTGCCAGAGGGTCTCGCTGCCGGAGCTCGGCAGCCAGCGGAGATGCAGCGAGAACAGCAGGATCAGCAGCACGCCCAGGAAGAAGTTCGGCAGCGAGTATCCCAGCACGGCAAAGGTCATCGCGAAGCGGTCGATCGCGGTGCCGCGCTTGAGCGCCGCGAAGACCCCGAGCGGGATGCCGATGCCGAGCGAGATGACGAGCGCGACGACGCCGAGATAGAGCGTGATCGGCAGCCGCTCGAGCACGACATCGAGCGCGGCGCGGTTGTCCTTGAACGACCGCCCGAGGTCGCCTCTCGCCAGCGCCGTGGTGTAGCGGAGGAACTGCTCGGGCAGCGAGCGGTCGAGGCCGAGGGACTCGCGGTAGCGTTCGATCATCTCGGGCGGCGCATCGTCGCCGGCCATGACCTGGGCCGGGTCGCCGGCGACGCGCAGGATCACGAAGATGAACCCGACCACCAGCAGCATGGTCAGGATCGCGCGGCCGAAGCGGGTGGCGACGAAGCGGAGGTTCACCTAAGGCATCTCCGCCCGGACCGCGATCGCCTGCGCCGGGTCGTTCACGACCACGCCGTCGACGCCGGCGGCATAGAGATACTTGAGCCCGTCACGACTGATGTCGCCGACGCACCCTGCCCCGCGCGCGCCGGCCGTGACCCACACCCTGTGGCCGCCCTTCTTCGCCTCGGCGACGCTCGGGCGCGTCGCCTCGTCCTCCCAGAGCCGGCCGATGGCGCCGCCCGCCTCGTAGAAGTACGGCAGATCGTCCGGCCGCTTGACCAGGCCGAGCAGGGTCGCCGCCGGACAGAGCTTTCTGACGACCCGTACGAGATCGATATCGCGCACGCCGGCGAAGACGTCGCCACCCATGCCGAGCCTGTTCACGACGGCGAAGGCCGGCGTCAGCCCCTCCTCCGTCGTCAGCTTGAGGTCGAGCATGACCCGGGTCCGCCCCTTCACCGCCGCCAGCACCGTCTCCAGGCGCAGGATGCCCTCACGCTCGAGGTCGGAAGCCTCGATCTGCGAAACCGTCTCGGCGCGGCCGCGAAGCCGTTTGAGATCGGCATCGTGGCTGCAGACCGGAACGCCGTCGCACGAGAGGCGCACGTCGGTCTCGATCGCGTCGGCGCCGGCGGCGATCGCCGCCTCGAACGCTTCCAGGGAGTTCTCCGGATGGCCGGCAGAGAAGCCGCGATGGGCGATGACCAGGGGCATCAGGTGAGCGTGAAGGCTTCGTGGACGGCCGACTGGACGCTGCCGCCGAGGACCGCGCCGCCGCCGGCGACATAGATCCAGTCACCGATGGCGGTCGCTCCGACCGCGTGGCGCGGCGTCGGCATCGGCGCGTGGCTCTGCCAGGTGTCGGTCGTCGGATCGTAGCTCTCCATCTGCCCGAAGACCTTCTGCTGCCCCGGCACGTTGATGATGCCGCCCTCGCCGCCCATCGCCCAGTAGCGGCCGCGGTACGTGACTAGGCCATGGCCAGAGCGCGCGGTCGGCAACGGCGCCCGCAACTCCCAGGTGTCGCGCTGGGCGATGTAAACGTGGTGCAGGTCGGTGTTGTACTCGAAGGTGTTGAAGCGGCCGCCGACGATGTGGATGCGGCCGTTCTCGGCGACGCAGCCGACATGGTCGCGCGCGCCCGGCAGCGCCTTCCGCGCCTCCCACTTGTCGGCCTTGGGATCGTAGACCTCGTGCCAACCGACGCTGGCGCGCTCGGCCGTCGGTGCCGACGCGCCGCCGATCAGGTGCAGCTTCCCGTCGAGGAAGACGGCGGCCGCCGCACCGCGCGGACGCGGCAGCGGCGCAATCGAGACCCAGCGGTCGGCGTCGACCTCGTACGCATAGGCATTGGTGTCGGGGTTGCGGTTCTGCTCGAGGAAGCCGCCCAGCGCATAGACGCGCCCGGCGTCCGCGGCGACCGCGACGTGGTTGGCGCCGCGCGGGAGCACCGCCGCGGTGTACCAGCGGTCGTCGGCCGGCACGTAGACATGGTGATAGGGGCGGTCGACACGGCCTTCGCCGTAGCCGCCGATGATGTGCATCCTGCCGTCCCAGGCCGTGGCCCAGGCCATCTCCGAGCGCGGGATCGGCAGCGCCGCGCGCGCGGCCCAACGGCCGGCCGGTCCCTTCGGCGCCGGGCTGTCGACGACACGCTGCGCCTCCTGGTCGGGCGTCATGTGATGCGGCACGCCGCCCTGAAGCTTCGCGTAAGGGTCGGCCGCCGGCGGCGCCGGATGCCAGTTGCGATGCTGGGCGACCGCGCCGGTCGCGACGGCGCCGGCGGCGACGCCGCCGATCAGGAAGCTGCGACGGTCCATCAGATCTCTCCCTCGGCGACACGATGGCAGGCGAGGACATGGCCTTTGCTGTCAGGCAACAGCTTCGGCACCTCGTGCCGGCAGCGCTCGACGGCGAAGGCGCAGCGCGGGTGGAAGCGGCAACCGGACGGCGGGTTCGTCGGGCTCGGCGGCTCGCCCTTCGGCAGGCTGCGCTGACCGCGCTTGGAGGGATCGGGCACCGGCACGGCCGAGATCAGCGCCCGCGTGTAGGGATGCCGCGGCCGCTCGAACAACTCGTCGCGCTCGGCGATCTCGACCACGGCGCCGAGATACATGACGGCGATGCGCCGGCAGATGTGCCGGACCACCGCGAGGTTATGCGAAATGAACAGGTAGGCGCAGCCGTAGCGCTCCTGCAGCGTGCCCAGCAGGTTGACCACCTGCGCCTGGACCGAGACGTCGAGGGCGGAGACCGGCTCGTCGCAGACGACCAGCCGAGGCTCGAGAAGCAGCGCGCGGGCGATCACCACGCGCTGCTGCTGGCCGCCGGAAAGCTCGTGGGGATAGCGGTCGGCGAGGCGGGCGGAGAGGCCGACCGCGCCCATCATCGCCAGCGCCCGCTCCGTCCGTTCGGCCGCGGTGCCGATGCCGTGGACCGCCAGACCCTCGGCGATCTGCTCGCCGATCGACATGCGGGGATCGAGCGCGTTCAGAGGATCCTGGTAGATCATCTGCACCTGGCGGCGGAGGCGGCGCAGGCCGTCGGCCGACAGCGTCGCGAGATCGGCGCCGTCGACCCGCACCTGTCCGCCGGTCGGCGACAGCATGCCGAGCACCAGGCGCCCGACGGTGGTCTTGCCGCAGCCGGACTCGCCGACTAGCCCGAAGCTCTCCCCTTCCTCGATGGCGAAGCTGACGCCGTCGACGGCACGCACCTGCTGCGAGGGCGCCAGGAACCGCTTGATCCTGAAGTGGCGGACGACGTCGGTGAGCTCGACGACCGGTGAGTTAAGCGCGGCACTCATGCCGGCACCGGGTTGTGGCAGGCGGTGCGGTGCGCGGCCTCGCTCGGCGCCAGCGGCGGCACGATCTCGGCGCAGGCCGGGAGCACGCGCGGGCAGCGCGGGCGGAAGGTGCAGCCGGACGGCAGGTCGCCGAGCCAGGGAACGGTGCCCTCGATCGGCGCCAGCTTCTCGACCCGGTGATCGACGCGCGGAAGCGATGCCAGCAGGCCCGCCGTGTAGGGATGGCGATGCCTGAAGAAGAGATCGGCCACCGGCCCGGTCTCGATCATGCGGCCGGCGTACATGACCGCGACACGGTCCGCCATCTCGGCGACGACGCCGAGATCGTGCGTGACCAGCAGCAGCGCCAATCCTTCTTCGCGCTGGATTTCCACCAGCAGGTCGACGATCTGCGCCTGGATGATCACGTCAAGGGCCGTCGTCGGCTCGTCGGCGACCAGCAGGCGCGGCTTGCAGGCGAGCGCCATCGCGATCATCGCGCGCTGGTTCATGCCGCCGGAAAGCTGGTGCGGGTATTCGCGGAGCCGCCGCTTCGGGTCGGTGATGCCGACGCGGTCGAGCAGGCGCGCCACCTCCGCCTCGGCGGCAGCGCCCTGCAGGCCGCGATGCAGTGCCAGCGCCTCCCCGATCTGCCAGCCCAGCGTATGGACAGGGTTCAGCGAGGTCAGCGGGTCCTGGAAGATCATTGCCGCCGTGCCGCCACGCGCCTTGTCGAGCTCGGCCTCGGGCATGGTCACGAGGTCGCGGCCGTCGAGCATCACGCGCCCGCCGAGGATGCGCCCGTTCGGCGGCAGCAGCCCGAGGGCGGCGAGGCAGGTGGCGCTCTTGCCGCAGCCCGACTCGCCGACGAGACCCAGCGTCTCGCCGGCGTCCAGGCTGAAGGAAACGCGATCGACGGCGGTCAGGACACCCGCATCGGTCGCGAACCCGACGCTGAGACCTTCGACATCGAGAAGCGCCACGGCCTACTTCTTGATGCTCTTCAGCGTGTCGGCGCGAAGATCGATGTAGTACATCGGCGACGGCGTCCAATCGACGCCCTTCCGCATCGCATAGGACTCGAGCGCGTTGTAGAGCATCGTCATCGGCATCTCGTCCTCGAAGACGTCGAGAAGCTTGGGGAACGCCTGCGCCCGTGCTTCCACGGTCGCGCCGGTCAGCAGCTCGTCGGCGTACTTGTCGAACTCCGGCGTCGTCTTCCAGTGCTTCCAGACCGTCGCGGTCGAGCTCTCCTTGCCCCAGAGAACGAGCACCGCGCCGGTCGGGTCCGGCAGGCGGAAGGTCTGGCTCCAGGCGTAGGTCTGGAGCCCGGCAGCCCGCACCTGGGCGAAGTTCTCGACCGCCACCAGCTTGGCGTTGACGCCGGCTTCCTTCCACTGCTGCTGGATGATCTGCATCGCCTCACTGCCGAGCGAGTAGTAGTTCGGGATGAAGCGGATCGTGATCTCCTCGCCCTTGTACCCGGCTTCGGCCAGAAGCTGCTTCGCCTTGGCGCGATCGAAGACGTAGCCCTTGCGGTTCTTGTCGTAGAGCGGGCCGAACTCGGGCAGCTGGTGGCCGTTCGGCGTGAAGGCCTTGCCGTGCCAGAGCGAGTCGATCATCGCCTTGCGGTCGATCGCGTAGCTCAGCGCCTGGCGGATGCGCTTGTCCTTGAGGACGGGATCGAAGACGTTGAAGACGACGACGTGCGTGTTGTTGAGCGGCACGCTCTTGACCTGGATGTCCTTGTATCCGGCGAGCACGTCGAACTGGTCGGGGTCGACGTTGACGATCATGTCGACCTCGCCCGACACCAGCGCCGCGATGCGGGTCGAGAGCTCGGGGATCTCGCGGTAGATCACGCGACCCGCGACCGGCTTGCCGCCGAAGTATTCGTCGTTGGCGACGAGCTCGATCTGCCGTCCTTCCTTCCACTCCTTGAACTTGTAGGGGCCGGTGCCGATCGGATTGCGCTCGTAGTAGTCGAGGCCGGCCTTGAGCTGCGCCTTGCGGTCGCCATTCGGCGCCGCCGCCTTGCCGGCGTCTTCCCAGGTCTTCTTGCTGACGATCCAGGCGCCGTAGGTGGCGAGGCGCTGCTCGAAGACGAGGTCGGGCCCCTTGGTGGTGAAGCGGACGGTGTAGGGATCGAGCGCCTCGACCTTCTCGAGGTGACCGAAGTACTGGCGGCCGTTCAGCAGCGAGTCCTTGTCGAGCATGCGTTCGCCGGAGAAGGTGAACAGCACGTCGGCAGCGGTGAATTCGTTGCCGTTAGAGAACTTCACGCCCTTCCTGAGCTTGAAGGTCACCTGGTTCGGCGCGTTGCGCTCCCAGGATTCCGCCAGGGCCGGCACCAGGCGCGAGCCGCCGCCTTCCAGCGGGTTCATGAAGTCACGCCGGAGGAGCGTATCGAAGATGGAATAGACGATCCGCACCGTGACGTTGCCGTCGTGAGAGAGCGGCTCCATGCCGGGTGGGAGCTGGTTCACGGCGATCGACAGGTCCGGGCGCGGCTGGGCGGATGCCGGACGTGTCAGGGAAAGGGCGGTGGCGAGGACGGCGAGAACAGCCAGACAGCTTCGGCGCACGGTCGATCTCCTCGTAGACATAGCCTGATGCCGCTATAGACCAGCCCGATTACAGGGCCGTGGCGGCTCTCATCCCATCTGTTTGGAAGCAGACTAGGATGCGCTGGAGGCCCGTCACAAGACTGCCGAAATTATCAACATATAAATTCAGTAGATATACACATTTTTCCAAACGCATACGCTTCACAGGGAATCAATCTCCCGCTAGTGTTTCACATAGGAAAAGAAATCTCGGGGGAGATCGGGGTGCTTCTCAGGTCGCTATTGTTAGCGCTACCCATTGCCGCCGCGCTGGCCGTCCCGGCGAAGGCGCAGTCCGTGCTGAAGATGGTGCCGCAGGCGGATCTGAAGAACCTCGATCCGGTGTGGACGACGGCGACGGAGACCTCGTCGCACGGCTACATGATCTACGACGTGCTGTTCGCGCTCGACAAGTCGCTGCTGCCGAAGCCGCAGATGGTCGAGTCGTGGTCGAAATCGGCCGACGGCATGACCTGGAAGTTCAAGCTGCGCTCCGGCCTCGTCTTCCACGACGGCTCGGCGGTCGAGGCGAAGGACGCGGTCCAGTCGCTGAAGCGCTGGGCGGTCCGCATGGTCTCCGGCATGACGCTGATGCAGCACGTCTCGGACGTCGTCGTCACCAGCCCGCTCGAATTCGAGATCAAGCTCAAGAGCACCTTCGCTCCGGTCCTGGAGCAGCTTTCCAATCCGGCCGTCCCCCTCTTCGTCATGCGCGAGGAGGAAGCGAAGGTCGACCCCTTCAAGCAGGTCGAGAAGTACATCGGCTCCGGCCCCTTCACCTTCGACAAGGCCGACTGGGTCCCGGGCAGCAAGGTCGTCTACAAGAAGAGCGCGTCCTACAAGCCTCGTTCGGAGCCCGCCGACGGCCTTGCCGGCGGCAAGATCGCCAAGGTCGACCGGGTCGAATGGATCTGGATCCCCGATCCGAACATCGCGGCCTCCGCGCTGATCGCAGGCGAGGTCGACGCGGTCGCGGTGCCGGCGAACGACCTGCTGCCGAAGCTGAAGGCGGCGAAGAACGTCACGGTGAAGACGCTGGACCAGCTGGGCGCGCACGCGATCGTCCGCGTCAACCACCTGATCCCGCCGTTCAACAACGCCAAAGTCCGCGAAGCGATGCTCTGGAACATCAACCAGAAGGACTACCTCGCGGCGATGGTCGGCACGCCGGAGATCGAGAAGGAATGCTGGGCGATCTTCGTCTGCGGCACGCCGCTCGAGTCTTCCGCCGGCCTCGGCGCCTGGTCGAAGGGCCCGGACATCGCCAAGGCCAAGGCGCTTCTCGCCGAAGGCGGCTACAAGGGCGAACGCGTCGTGCTGATGGATCCGACCGACCAGCCGCTGATCCACGCCGCGACGCTGATGACCGCGCAGAACCTCAAGGCAATCGGCATGAACGTCGAGCTGCAGGCGACCGACTGGTCGACGCTCTCGGCGCGCCGTCCGATCAAGGAGCATCCGGACCAGAACCGCGGCGGCTGGCACATCTTCCACACCACCGGACCGGGCCTGGCGCAGGCGAACCCGCTCGGCAACTCGGTGGTGCCGACGCCCTGCGACGGCAAGAACTACGCCGGCTGGCCCTGCGACGACGAGCTGGAGAAGGCCCGCCTCTCCTTCATCACCGCCGATACGCCGGAGAAGCAGAAGGCCGTGGTCGATCAGGTGCAGACGCATTTCTACCGCGTGCTGCCCTACATCATTCTCGGCCAGTTCCTGGCGCCGGTCGCCTACTCCAACAACCTCTCCGGCGTGCTCGAAGCCCCGCGCCTGGTCCTCTGGAACGTCGAGAAGAAGTCGTGACCATCAAGCGGCCGAGGCGGAGCGTCATCTACCGCCTCGGCGACGATCCGCAGTCGTACGCGACCGCCAGGGACCTGGCGGTCGACGTGCTGCTGTTCGACCTTGAGGACTCGGTTTCCCCCGCCGACAAGGACGCCGCGCGCAAGCGGATGGAAGCCGCCTTTCGCGCCGGCGACTTTAACGGTCAAGAACGCCTGATCCGCATCAACGGGCTGGATACACCGCACGGCGCGGAGGACCTGGCCTTCGCCGCGAAAATGCCGATCGACGGCATCATGATCGCCAAGTCAGAGACCGGCCGGCAGATGCGCGACGTCTGCGACTCCCTCGGCGGCATGGGCGCCCCCTCCTCGCTCCGCCTCTGGGCGATGATCGAGACGCCGCTCGGCGTCCTCAACGCCCGCGAGATCGCGACGGCGACGCCGCGCATGGAAGCGATCGCGGCGGGCCTCGGCGATCTCTCGCGCGGCATGGGCGCGTTCCGGAAACCCGCCCCCTACCGCTTTCCGATGCTGACCGCGCTTTCGACGATGGTGATGGTGGCGAAGGCGCATGGGCTCACGGCGATCGACTCCTCATTCCGCGATGCGCGCGATCCGGAAGGCTTCCGCGCCGCATGCCTGGAAGGCCGCGAGCTCGGCTATGACGGCAAGGCCGTGGGCAACCTGACGCAAGCCGGGATCGCCGACGAATGCTTCGGGCCGAGCAAGGCCGAGATCGACTGGTCGAAGCGCGTGCTCGCCGCCGCTGCCGCCGCACCGCCCGGGATCCAGGCGGTGGTCGACGGGCAGCTGATCGAGCCGGGCTACCTCGACGTCGCCAGGCAGATCGCCGAGATGGCCAAGTGGCCGAGGCTCGCCGCCTGATGGGCCTAGCGAAGCGCCGAGCGGACGGAGTCTTCGACCACCTGCAGGGTCTGGTCGATCACCGCGTCGTCATGCGCCGCGGAAACGAACCAGGCGCCGCGCTCGAGCGCACGCACGCCGCGCTCCACCATCGCCGCCGACAGCTTCACGTACTTGGCCTTGTCGGCCTTGAGGCTGTCGCGGTAGTCGGTGATCGGATCGGACGTGCCGAGCGCCACGTGGAAGATGCCCGGGAAGCCCTGCACCCGGTTCGGCACCTGGTGGTCGCGCAGGATCGTGCCGATGCCGTCCATCAGCCGCTTCCCCTGCTTCTCGATCTTCTTGTAGACGTCGCCCTTCTGCAGCTCCTGCAGGACGGCGACGGTCGCGGCCATGTTGACCGGATGGCCGTTGTAGGTGCCGCCGTGAACGACCTTGCCCGGGACCATCATGTCCATCAGGTCGGCGCGGCCGGCGATGGCGGCAACCGGGAAGCCGTTGGCGATCGCCTTGCCGAAGGTGCAGAGGTCGGGCGTCACGCCCAGCACCTTCTGTGCGCCGCCGGCGGAGACGCGGAAGCCGGTGATGACCTCGTCGAAGATCAGGATCGTGCCGGTCTCGGTGCAGGCCTGGCGGACGCCCTCGAGGTAGCCGTCCTTCGGGCGGATGGCGCTGGTGTTGCACATCGCCGGTTCCATGATGATCGCGGCGACGTCGCGCTTGGCGAGACGCTCCTTGAGCTTCTCGAGGTTGTTCCAGGGAAGCACGTTGACGCTCTTCGCGGCGTTCGGATCCATGCCCGGGCTGCCGGGAACGAGGTTGGGCGCGTCGGCGGGACCGCCCGCCTCGGCCGTCGGGCCGACGCTGAGCAGAACGTTGTCGAGCCAGCCGTGATAGTGGCCCTCGAACTTCACGATGATGTTGCGGCCGGTGGCGGCGCGCGCGAGTCGAAACGCGGCCTGCACGACCTCGGTGCCGGATCCGGCGAAGCGCACGCGCTCGGCGCACGGGACCAGCTTCTGCACGAGCTCGCCGGCCTCGAACTCGGCCTCGACCTGGCTCGCGAAGATGATGCCCTTGTCGAGCTGGCGCTTGGCCGCCTCGATCACGGCCGGCGGATTGTGGCCGAGGATGATCGGCCCCATCGCGCAGTAGTAGTCGACATGCCGGTTGCCATCGACATCGATGAGATAGGCGCCTTCGCCGCGGTCGATGACCAGCGGGGTCGGAGAGACACCGGCCCGGAAGTTCGAGTTGGTGCCACCGCCGAGGACTTTCGCCCCCCTAGCCATGGCCGCCTTGGATTTCTCGAACTTGTTGAGGGCCATAGCCTAAATCCTCGCTTTTTCAGGGGTGCGACCGACTGTCCGTGAGCTTGCGTTTCATGTCAAGGATCTGCTATTTCGCTTTGCGAAATCACTGGAGGGAAGATGCGCGACGACTATTTGGTGAAACCCGTCCTCAAGGCGATGCAGGTGCTCGACTGCATCTGCTCGTCCGACCAGGCGCTGTCCCTTCAGCACGTGTCGGTCGAAGTCGGCCTGCCGAAGACGACGGTGTTCCGCTATCTGCGCACGCTCGTCCAGTCGGGCCTGCTCAGCTACGATCCCGAGCGTGACGTCTACGGCGTCGGCCTCAAGATCATCACCTGGGGCCGCTCGAACGCGCGTCTGCGCAATCTTCGTGACGTCTGCCTGCCGCATATGCGGGCGCTCCGCGAGCGTTTCGGCGAGACGGTGAACCTCGGCGTGCTCGACGGTGCCGAGATCGTCTACATCGAGATCGCCGAGAGCCAGCACGCGCTCCGCATGCAGGCGCGCGTCGGCGGCCGCGACCCGGCCTACACCACCGCCATCGGCAAGGCGATCCTCTCGCAGATGGCCGAGGACGAACGTCTGCGCCACATCCCGCCGAAGCTCCGCGCCCGCACCGGCCGCACGCTGCGGTCGCTGGCCCAGCTCGCGCTCGAGCTCGATCGCGCCCGTACCCAGGGCTTCGCCGAGGACAATGGCGAGAACGAGGAAGGCTCGATCTGCGTCGGCGTGCCGATCGTCGATCCGGCCGGCGTGCCGATCGCCGGCATGTCGATCTCCGCGCCGTCCGCCCGCCTGGATGCGGCCCGCAAGGCGCAGTTCGCCTCCACGCTCCGCCGTGTCGCCGGCGAGATCGGCCACGCGATCGACGCCCCGCGCCCGAAGATGATGACGCAGCTGCGCCGCCAAGCCTGACAACCGGGGGACGAGCCGTCCGGATCCGAAACGATCAAATGGCGAGCCCCTGGACCATATAGAAGACTAGGCAACCGCGCGTGAAGCTCGCCGACATCGCGCTCGTCCTGGTCATCAACCTGGTCTGGGGCCTGACCTTCATCGCCGCCAAGCTCGCGCTCGCCGAGCTGCCGGCGATCTGGTTCACCGGCATCCGCTTTGCGCTCCTCTGCCTGGTGCTGGCGCCGATGCTGCGCTGGGTCCCGGGGCAGATGCAGCGCCTCCTGGTCGTGGCGATGTTCTGCGGCGCCGTGCACTTCGCGCTCCAGTACGGCGGACTCCACCTCGCTGAAGACGTCTCGACGGTCGCCGTCGTGACGCAAACGCAGCTCCCCTTCTCCGTCCTGCTCGCGGTGCTGTTCCTCGGCGAACGGCTGACGGCGCTCCGCTTCGCCGGGATTGCCGCGGCGTTCGGGGGCGTCCTCGTTATCGGCTTCGACCCGCGCGTGATGGGCTATGGCACCGCGGTCGTCCTTATCCTGCTCGCCAGCGTCGCCATGGCGACCGCCCAGGTACTGATGCGCGGCCTGCGGAATGTCGCGATCTTCAATCTCCAGGCCTGGATCGCGCTGCTGTCGGCTCCGTCTCTGCTCGGCCTGTCGCTGCTGATCGAGAGCAACCAGATCGAGATGTCGCGCGCCGCCTCATGGGCCGCCTGGGGCAATCTCGCCTTCACCGCCTTCGGCTCCTCGCTGATCGGCTTCGCCGGCATGTTCCACCTGCTCAGGCGATATCCGGTGACGCTGGTGACGCCGATGTTCCTGCTGGCGCCGATCTTCGGGATCGTCGCCGGCGTTACGGTGCTCGGCGACGTGCTCACGCCGCGCATGATGCTGGGCGGCGCCCTCACGCTTGCCGGCGTGCTCACGGTGACTCTGGCCCCGGCGCCGAAGAATGCCGCCTGAGCCCTTTCACGCGGCGATGGCTATCCGTTATCGTCGCCGGATCGTGTCTCAACCAAAGGAGAAGATCATGGCTGACATCGGCAGCAAGGTGCCGGAGTTCACGCTTAAGTCCCATGACGGAAAGACCGTCTCGTCGGCCGAGCTTCGCGGCTCCAAGTGGATCGTGATCTCGGCCTATCCGCTCGCCTTCACCGGCGGCTGAACAAACCAAACCTCCGCTTTCAACCGTGCGTTGAAGCAATTCGAAGAACGGGGAGCCCAGCTCCTCGGGTTGTCCTGCGACTCGGTTCCGGCGCTGAAGACCTGGGCGCAGAGCCTGGGCGGCATCAACTATCCGCTGATGTCCGACTTCCATCCGCATGGGAAGTTCAGCCAGGATCTCGGCATCTTCAATGTCGAGGGCGGGTACCCCGCCCGGTCGATCACGATCGTCGATCCGCAAGGCGTCGTCCGCGCCTTCCACGCCTATGCTCCGGGAACCCTGCCTCAGCCGGACGTCGTCCTGGCCGAGCTGGTCAAGCTTCAGGGATAGCCGAGAACCTTCAGCGCCGCTTCGCCTCGCGCAAAGCGGCGCCGAAGGCCTCGAACAAGGTCCGATTGATCGGATTGGTCTGGGGATCGTACTCGGCGTGCCACTGGACGCCGAGGGCGAACGCCGGCGCGTCCGCGATGCGGATCGCCTCGAAGGTCCCGTCCTCGGCCGTGCCCTCGATGACGATGCGCTTGCCGGGCTCCAGGATCCCCTGTCCGTGCAGCGAGTTCACGCGGATCGTCTCGCGGCCGAGCAGCTTCGCGAACACGCCGCCCTCGACCAGCTTCACGTCGTGGCGATCGGCGAAGACGACTTCAGGGTCCGGATGGATCTCGCCGTTCTCGAGCCGCGGCATGCGGTGGTTCATACGTCCGGGAAGCTCGCGGATCTCGGGATGCAGGGAGCCGCCGAAGGCGACGTTGAATTCCTGGAAGCCCCGGCAGATGCCGAAGACCGGCACGGCACGCTCAACGCAGGCTCTCGCCAGCTTGAGCGCGACCGCATCGCGATCCTGATCGTAGGGCTCGTGCGCCGCGCAAGGCTCGACGCCGAAATGGGCCGGATGGACGTTGGCGCGGGCACCGGTCAGGAGGATGCCATCGACCGTATCGAGCAGCGCGCCGATGTCCGTGATGCCGGGCAAGGCCGCGAACATCAGCGGCAGCGCGTCCGCCACCTCGGCCACCGCCTTCAGGTTACGCTGGCCGCAGACCTGGACGTTGAAGCGCTCGTTGACGACCTGCGCGTTCCCGATGATGCCGACGACCGGTTTCGTCATGGAAAGCGCCACGCCGCGAAGTCGCCCGCCTGATGCGGGATCGGCCTCAGCTTACCCGCAAAATCAGGTCCGCTCCATCGTGAGCACGATCTTGCTGACGGCGCTGCGGTTGCCGAGCATCGCCAGCGCGTCGGCCGCCCTTGCCATCGGCAGGGTCAGGCTGACATGCGGCCTGAGCTTGCCTTCGGCATGCCAGGCGAACAGCTGGTCGAAGTTGGCGACGTAGGTCTCGGGATAGCGATTGCGAAAGCCGCCGAGGCTGACCCCGACGATCGCACAGCCCTTCAGCAGCGGCAGGTTTGCCGGCACCCTGGGGATCTCGCCGGAGGCGAAGCCGATGACGAGGACGCGGCCTTCCCAGGCGGTCGACCGGAGTGCCTGCTCGAAGAGCTCGCCGCCGACGGGATCGTAGACGACGTCGACGCCCTTCTCTCCGACGATCTCCTTCAGGCGATCGCGCAAGGGTTCGCGCCTGTAGTCGATCAGGTCGGACGCGCCGGCGGCACGCGCGATCTCGAGCTTCTCGGGAGAGCTCGCCGCGGCGATGACGCGAGCCCCCATCGCCCGACCGATCTCGACCGCCGCGACACCGACGCCGCCGCCGGCGCCGAGCACGAGCAAGGTCTCGCCCGGCTTGAGCCGGGCCCTCTGCTTCAGGGCATGCATGCCGGTGCCGTAGGTCACCGCGAAGCCAGCGGCCGTCACCGGGTCCATCGACGCCGGCCGGCGCAGGAGGTGGGCGGCGCGGATCACAGCCTTCTCGGCGAAACCGCCGAAGCCGACCACGCCGAGCACCGCATCGCCGGGCTTGAATGCCGTGACGCCGTCCCCCACAGCGTCGACGATTCCGGTGATCTCCGAGCCGGGCGAGAACGGCATCGGCGGCTTGTGCTGGTACTTGCCCTGGATGATCAAGAAGTCCGGGAAGTTGACGCCTGCCGCCTCGACCGCGACGCGCACCTCGCCGGCACCGGGCACCGGCGGGTTCGTATCCTCGAGGACCAGCGTATCCGGCCGGCCGAGCGCCTTGCAGATCACTGCCTTCATGCGGCCTCGCGAGCGGAGGCAATGGCAGTGCTCACCGCCTCTGGATCAGTCACCGCAACATGATACCCGCGGGCCAGCACGGCTCCAATGCGGACCTTCGCTTTGCGGGCCGACGTCGCCCTCGTCGTCAGGACCAGTCTGAAGAGTTCAGTTTCTCCAGGCCGATCTTCGGCGCAACCGACGCGACGTTGAAAGCTGCCGTACCTACTCGTACCAAACATCCCAGAAGCGCGGCATCCGGTACGGCTTGTAGCCTTTGATGTTGGAACGGACCGCGACGTATTGGCCGAGGTCTCCGAGCTTGATGGCGTAGACCTTGTCGTAGATCTGCTTCTCGAACTCGACGAACAGGCTCTTGCGCGCTTCCACCGTCGGCGCCGAGATCAGCCTCTTGTAGAGATCCTCGAGCTCGGGATCCTTCTTCTTATGGATCGTCGCCTCCGCCAAGAGAACGGCCACGCCGTAAGGTCCCTCCCAGGGTTCGGTGCCTACGGCAATCGGCACCGTGTTCCAGCCGTCTGCGCTGCCGCGGGTCTTCACGGTGCTCGGCCAGTCCAACACCTTGACCGCGACCTTGATGCCGACGGCGCGCAGCTGCTCGGCGGCGACGACCGTTGCACTATTGTTGTTCTTGTAGGCGTTGTCGGTCAGCATCGTCATTTCCTGACCGGCATAGCCCGCTTCCTGCAGCAGCTTCTTCGCCTTGGCCAAGTCGTGCTGATTGTAGAAGGACTTGCCGACGTCGCCGGCGTAGTAGGTGCCCTCGGGATATTGCCAGCCCCAGCCCAGGCGATAGAGGCCATCGGAGGCGATCGCCATGATCTCTTCCATTCCAAGGGCTGCCTGCACGGCCTGGCGGAACTTCTGATTGTCGGTCGGCGGCACCCCGGCATTGAAGAAGAAAGTCTGCATCGCCCAAGGCATGACCTTGTAGACGGAGACGCGCGGATCCTTCTCCATCCGCTGCGCGCTCGGCGCGGTGATCTGGTCCACGGCTTGGAAGTCGCCAGCCTCGATGCCGGCCGCACGGGCGCCAGGCTCAGGCACGAAGCGGATGACCACGCGGTCCATGTAGGCGGTACGCTTGCCGCCGAACCCCGTGGGTCCAGCAAAGCGGGCATCCGCGGCATATCCATCGAACCGATCGATGGTGAGATGGTCGTCCGGCACGAACTCGACGAACTTGTAGGGTCCGGTGCCGATCTTCGGCGCGTCGTTGAGCGCTTTCCCGGCCTCCTCTGCCGGGATGACGACGACCGGTCCGCGCGGCGTGCTGAGCTGCTCGATGAAGATGGGCACCGGCCGGCTGAACGAGACCTTCAACGACGATGGATCGACTGCCTGGATATCGGTCACCGCTTCCATGATCTTGGCGCTGGCACCGACCTTCCCATAGCGCAGCAGCGACGCCCGCACGTCCTCGGAAGTCATTTCCTTGCCGTTGTGGAACTTGATCCCCCGGCGAAGCGTGATCACGACACTCAGACCGTCATCGGCGACCTTGTAGCCGTCGGCGAGCTGCATGATCAGCCCGGCCTGCTCGTCGCGCGTGAACAGGCCCTCGAACACGTGGCTCGCGAAGTTGCGGGTTGCCTCGGAAGAGGTCGCGGCGGCATCGAGCGTCGGCGGTTGCGCCTGCTGAGCCAGCACCACCGTGCCGCCTCGCTTCTGCGCCAGCGCCGCCTCGGACGCGAGACCGGTCAGCAAGATGGTGCTGAGCCCCAGAACCATGAATCTGTTCATCACGGACCTCCCTTCGCTCGACTGTTTTTATCAATACATATTGTATTGAGGCTAGCACGGCCGGCCGGAGCGGGAAAGTGCTCCGCCACTGACCGTCGCCTCAGGGCGGATCGATCCCGAGACGCCGGTAGGCTTCCGGCGGGGCATCGTGGCGGGACATCGCGCGCCGCATCGATTGCACGAGACGGGCCTCAACCGCAGGGGCGTCGATCGGACGGGTCTGCCCCGGATCATCGGCCATGTCGTAGATGACGTTCGTGGTCTCGGCAAAGCCCCCGCCCTGCAGCGGGGGCCGTTTGGCCTGGCGGAGAGCCGGCAGGCGCATCACAGGGAACCCCTTGGTGAAAGGGAGCGGCTCGACCAGGCTCGCCCCGGCGAATTCGTCCGCGGTGAAGAGGCTGCGGGCATGCGCGGGCATCAAAGTGTACTCGTACAGATCGGACGGCCCCGCGGCCGGATAGCGAAAATAGGTGTATCGCCCGTCGGTGACGTTGGTGGCGCCGCCGAACAGCCCGAACAGGGCCACCTCGTGGCCCTCCCCGTCGGCTTCGACCAGAGGCCTCAGCGAGCGACCGCACACCTCATCGGGAACCGACCGGCCGAACAGGTCGAGAAGCGTCGGCATGATGTCGATGGCGCTGGTCAGCGCCCGCCGCCGTTGCCCTTCCGTCTCGGGACGCGCCGGGTCGTGGACCAGGAGCGGAAGCCGGACGATCTCGTTGTAGAGCGGCATCCGGTTCTTACCGAGCCAGTCATGCTCGCCGAGGATCAGGCCATGGTCGGTGGTCAGTATGACCGCCGTGTCGCGCCACATATCGTGACGGTCCATGAAGTCGAGGACGCGGCCGAGTTGCTCGTCGCACATCGCAACCAGGGCTGCATAGTTGGCACGGAGTTCCGCGATCTCGTCCGCGCCCAGGCTCGCCGCGAGATAGCGCGGCCAGTCCAAAATGGGGCCGGAATAATTCGTTCGATAGGGCTCGCGAAATCGCGCGGGAGCCGTGAATGGCTCATGCGGGTCGAATGCCTCGAGCTGGAGGAGCCACCCGTCCTCGCCTCGATGGCGCTCAAGGAAGCCGAGGCTCTGGTCGACGCAGCGGACGCACGGGAAGTCCTCCTCCCGTGTGATTGCCTCACGGTTGATATAGTTCTGCAGCCGGTAGCCACCTCGCTCCTCTTCGACCTGAGAGGCGTGATATATCTCGCGGAAGCGCTCGAGCTGGGGACGAACCATGGCCTGCCACGGATCGGCCTCCTGGCCGCGAATGAAGTCCCAAGTATCGAAGCGCTGGTGATAGCCCCAGCCGCCATCCTCGAAATAATGGTAGTGGTCGGACACCAAATGGGAATAGACGCCGCCCTCGCGCAGCAGCACCGCGAAGGAGTTGTCGAAGGGCTCGATCGGGCCCCAGGAGCGATGCAGGAAGTTCAGCCGGCCGGTGTGGAAGTCGCGGCGCGCCGGCATGCACGGCAGGCTCCCGGCAAAATGATTGTCGAAGGCAACCGACCTGCGCGCGAGGCGATCGAAGTTGGGGGTCTTCACCCAGGTGCCGCCGAAGCATTCCAGCGCCGCCCGGTTGAGCGAGTCGAACAGGATCAATATCGCGCGCATCGACCGGCCTCGAATTGACTTGGAGATACTAAGCGCGCACCGAGCCCGCGCCCTTTCGTCATGACCGGCCGCCGCCGGCGCGAAGCAGGCCGGCGGTCCCGCGGGCTTCGGCGACGGATGGCGCGTCGACCCTGCGCGTGCTGCCGCGGTCGACGTATTCCGGCTGGATGTAGGCGGTCTCGTACGAGGCATCCGGCGCGGCCCAGCGCCGTTCGATCAGCATCGCGACCGCCTCGGTCAGCGCTGCCGCCGACAAGCCGACCGTATCCAACCTGCCGACATCCTCGTGCGCGAGGTCCGTGAAGCCGGCGATGACGACGCTCAAGTCCTGAGGCACCGATCGCTTCGCGCGCTCAAGAGAGGCCAGCAGCAGCTCCCCGTGGAAAGCGCCCGGATAGACGATCAGGGCGGTCGGCCCTGCCTTGCCGCGTGACGAGCGGCGCTCGAGTTCCCTTGCCAATACGGCGAAGCTGGCTTCCTCTGGCCCGAGCGGCAGCAGGATGACCGGATCCGCATCGGCCGGGAGACCGGCCCAGGAGTGCAGCAGGCGGAACTGGGACAGCGCGGCCTGAAACAGCCGGCCCGGGTGATCCATCGTGACGTAGCAAACCCGCCGATGGCCGAGGTCGATCAAGCGCCGCAGTGCCTGCGCGATCGCCGCCGGCCAATCGACGCCGATGCAGTCGGCGTCGACGCCTGTGGCTGCATACCCCTCGATGACCATCGCATCGCATCGCTGACGCAGTTCCGACAGGAACCTCAGAGGCAGGATCGCGCCGCGCGGCTGAACCACGGCTGCGTCGATACGCGGGCCGCCGACGATGAGATCCATGGCGTGGTCGAAATCGCCGTAGGTGAGGACCGCCGAGCGCCAGTCCCGGCGCTCGAAAGCCTTGTGAAGAGCGCGTCCGATCTGATCGACGCGATCGGTCTGGAGCTCGTGGGTGAGGACGAGGACCTTGCGCCCGACTGCCGCGGACGGCTTGTTCTGCGGCCCGACGAACGTGCCCCGCCCGACATGGGCCGTGATCAGCCCCTCGCCCTTAAGCCGAGCCAGGGCCCGCTGAAGCACAAGCTGGCCGACGCCATGAGCTGCCATGAGCTGCCGCACCGTCGGCAGGCGCTCGCCCTCTTCCATTTTCGCCAGGTGGCCGCGAAGCGCGGCTTCAACGGCGGAAACAGCGTCGGGTACAACCTTCGTCACGGCTATAGCTGCTCCTCCGGCGACCTTTCCGATTACAATATATACTACGGAGGGAGTCGACTACAGCCAAACATCGCCCGTCAGGCGGTGGGGGCATCGAGCCAGTTGTCCTCGACCTTCAGGACCCAGCGATGCGCGTCGGGCGGCTGAACCGTCTGCCACCATTGGCCGAGCAGCGCCTTCTCGGCGCGCCGCCGCATGAGGGTTCGGCCGACCGCCTCGGGATCCCATTTCGCCAGCAGCACATCGAGCAGCCTCTCGCGGGTCGCGGCATGGGCCGGGCTCTGGCCGAGGTCGCGGGTCTCGAGCGGATCTTCGGCAAGGTCGAACAGTTGCGGCCGATAGCCATGGTAGTAGATCAGCTTCCAGTTGCCCGAGCGGACCATGCGCTGGACGACGGCATTGCCGGCATCCCAACGCGCCGTCCCGTCCGTGCAGTACTCCGAGAAGGTCTGGTCGAACCACGGCGCTCGTCCGTCGCGCGCCACTGCGAGGAAGCTCGTGCCGTCGATGCCAGGCAGCAGGGGCGCGCCGACGGCCTCGAGCAGGCTCTGACCGAGGTCGACGAGGTTGACCACCTGCGCCCGCCGCTCTCCGGTCGGGAACTGCCCGGGCCATGAGATGACGAGCGGCACCTTGGCCGACTCGTCGAAGAAGGTCTGCTTCCACCAGAGCCCGCGCTCGCCCAGCTGGTCGCCGTGGTCCGAGGTGTAGACGACCAAGGTATCCTCGGCGAGGCCATGCGCCTCCAGCCGGTCGAGCACGCGACCGATGAGAAAATCGAGCCGCGTCGTCAGGCCGTAGTAGGCAGCGCGAGCGCGAAGGATGTCAGCCTCCGCCAAGTCGGCCGTCTCGGTGATCTGCCGCCACCGGACGAGATAGGGATGATCGCCTTCGGCCGCCGGCTTCGGGATTCCCGGCAGACCGATCCGCCCGGCATAGAGTGCATAGTCTTCGGCGCGCGCGACATAGGGCTGGTGCGGCAGCATCAAACCTACGCCGAGCGCGAAGGGACGGTCATTCCCGCCCGACCTTTCCGCCGCATGGCGGTCCAGCCAGGCGCAAGCCGCGTCGGCGACGTCGAGGTCGTGGAGTTCATAGGACGACTGGCCGGCCCCCGATCGTTCGAGGCTGACGCGGAACGGATCGTTGGTCTTGTTGAGCTGCCCCATGTCGTGGGACCTGGCGCCGATCCAATTGCTGCTGTGGTCGCCGACCTCGCGCTCGGCATAGCCGTGAAGCTGATCGGGACCCAGCGAATGCAGGCGGCCGACAAGTGCCGGCCGATAGCCTGCGGCGCCGAGGGCATGGACATATGTGGGGATGTCCGAGGGCAGCATGTCGGCGTTGGTCCAGCACGCCTGAGTCGCCGGCCAGCGACCGGTCAGCAGCGACATCCGCGACGGCGTGCAGATCGGCGAAGGACAATAGGCGTTGTCGAACGTGACACCCCGCGCCGCCAGACGGTCCAGATTCGGCGTCCGCACAAGCGGATCGCCGTAGCATCCGGCGATCTTCTGCGTGTGCTGGTCGGACATGAGGAAAAGGACGTTCGGCTTCTTGGGCATGATCACTGTTTCCGCGATGCGATTGCGGCGAGACCATAGCCTCGCCTGCCGATCCCGTCCAAGGTCACACCATGCTGGAGCGGACGCGCGTTCGTCAGGCAGTTTCGGCGGCTGTCAGCGTGCCGCGATCTCCACGGGCGACAACCTGCCGGACCTTCGCCGCTATACTGCCAGCTTCCGCCCGCGCAGATACTGGTTCGGCACCGAGACCTCGGCACCGAGCGCATCGGCGGCCCGCCACGCCCACATCGGATCGTGCAGAAGCGCGCGGGCGATCGCGATCATGTCGGCCTTGCCTTCGGCGAGGATCGCCTCGGCCTGCTCGGGCTTTGTGATCAGGCCGACCGCCATGGTCGGAAGACCGCTCGCCTTCCTGATCGCCTCGGAGAAGGCCACCTGGTAGCCCGGCTTCAGGTCGATCTTCTGCTTCGGCGACGAGCCGCCACCAGAGACGTCGATGATGTCGACGCCGCGCGCGTTGAGCTCGTGCGCGAAGGCGATCGAGTCCTCGATCGTCCAGCCCTCGGCCCCCATGTAGTCGGTCGACGAGATGCGGACCGCGAGCACGCGGTCCTTCGGCCACACCGCCCTCACCGCCTCGACCAGGCGAAGCGGGAAGCGCATGCGGTTCTCGCGGCTGCCGCCGTAGGCGTCGTTGCGCTTGTTCGAGATCGGCGACAGGAACTCGTGCATCAGATAGCCATGCGCGCCGTGCAGCTCGCAGACGTCGAAGCCGGCCCGCATCGAGCGCTGGGCCGCGGTCACGAATTCCTGGACGATCTGGTCCATGCCGGCCTCGTCGAGGGCCTGCGGCACCTGCCAGCCTTCGTCGAAGGCGACGGCGCTGGGGCCGACCACGCGCCATCCGCGCGACGGCTCGGCCGGCTTCACGCCCTTCCACGGCTCCGACATCGAGGCCTTGCGCCCGGCATGGGCGAGCTGGACGCCGACCGCGGCGGTACCCGTGGTCTTGATGAAGCGCACGATCTTCGTCAGCGCCTGCTCGTGCGCATCGGTGTAGAGGCCGAGGCAGGACGGCGTGATGCGGCCGACCGCGCTCACATGCGTCGCCTCGATGATGATGAGCCCGAGGCCGGCGGCGGCATAGCGGCCGAGATGGACCGTATGCCAGTCGGTCGCGAGCCCGTCGACGGCGCTGTACTGGCACATCGGCGACAGCACGATCCGGTTTGGCATGGTGACGGAACGCAGCGTCAGCGGCTCGAACAGATGGGGCATGGTTCTCTGGGAATCGGTGAGGTTCGCGGGAGGTCGCCAGTTTCACCCATGCGGGCGGTGCCTGTCGACCGGGTTGCTATCCGCCAATTGCAGGCCCACCTCGCGCGCCGGTGGCGCCGGGTCCCCGTATGCTCTAGGTTCGCCTCCGATCGCGACATGGGGGCCGATTCCCCAGTTTAGCCCCGGCTTTCGGCAAGACCGTACCCATCGGGGACCTGCTCGGCACGACGACAGCCGCGTCGAGGATCGCATTCGCGCACATCGTTGACGAAGAGCGGCGGGATCGTCGGCGAGCGCCTGGAAGGCGACCTCAGGTCTGCGGCAGGGGTTACAGGCGGGAGGAATCATCATGCGGGTTCGCGAGGACTACCGGGCGCTGAGCGGCCCTGAGAAGGCCGCGATCCTGCTGATGTCGCTCGGCGACGAGCACGCCTCCAAGATGTTCGCCCTGATGAGCGACGACGAGATCAAGGAGATCTCGCAGATCATGGCCAACCTCGGCAGCGTGTCGTCCAATCTGGTCGAGCGGCTTTTCGTCGAGTTCGCCGAGCAGCTCTCCTCGACCGGCACCGTGGTCGGCTCGATCGGATCGACCGAACGGCTGCTGATGAAGGTGATGGATGCCGACCGTGTCGGCAACATCATGGAGGAAATCCGCGGCCCTGCCGGCCGCACGATGTGGGACAAGCTCGGCAACGTGAACGAGATGGTTCTCGCGAACTATCTCAAGAACGAGTACCCGCAGACCGTCGCCGTCGTGCTCTCCAAGATCAAGTCGGACCACGCTGCCAAGGTCCTGACCATGCTGCCCGAGAACTTCGCGATGGAAGTCGTCATGCGCATGCTGCGCATGGAGGCGGTGCAGAAGGACGTCCTTTCAGACGTCGAGCGCACGCTGCGCACCGAGTTCATGAGCAACCTCGCGCGCACCACCCGCCGCGACGCGCACGAGACGATGGCAGAAATCTTCAACAGCCTGGATCGCGCCACCGAGGCGCGCTTCATCAGCGCCCTCGAAGAGCGCAACAAGGACTCGGCCGAGAAGATCAAGTCGATGATGTTCACCTTCGAGGACCTGAACCGTCTCGACCCGGGCGGTGTCCAGACGCTTCTGCGCACTCTGGACAAGGCCAAGCTCGGCCTCGCGCTCAAGGGCGCGTCCGAAGGGCTTCGCGACCTCTTCTTCTCCAACATGTCCGAACGCGCCGGCAAGCTGCTCCGCGAGGACATGGCCGCGCTTGGCCCCGTGCGCCTCAAGGAGGTGGAAGAGGCACAGATGCTCATGGTGCAAACCGCCAAGGACCTGGCGGCTCGCGGCGAGATCGTGCTGGCAGACAGCAAGGGCGGCGACGAGCTCGTCTACTAGGCGCGGTCGAGGGTGCCCGCCTAGAAGCGGGCGTGACCCCAGAAACGATCGGGGGGCGTCAGCAATTTCCTGGCGTCGACACGATCGAGCATCCGCTCGGCTTCACGCTGGGCCGCCTCCATCACGCGGATCTCATCGACGGTCCCGACCTCTCGGCCGCGCATCAGCACGCGGCCGTCGACGATCACGGTGTCGACGTCCGCGCCGCCGGCGAAGCAGACCACACGGTAGACCGGCATGTTCAGCGGCATCAGATGCGGCTTGAACAGGTCGATCAGCACGACATCCGCCTTCTTGCCGATCTCGAGCGACCCGATCTCGCTTTCCATGCCGAGCGCGCGGGCGGCGTCGATCGTCGCCATTTCCAGCACCTTGCCCTGCGGCAGCACGCGGGCGTCGCGGAAGTGGCGGCGGTGATAGTGCAGGCACTGGAACATGTGCCGGAACATGTCGGCGCTGCGGTCGGGTGCGGTGCCGTCCGATCCGAGCGCCACGTTGACGCCCGCCTCGATCAGTTCCGGCACCGGGCATCGCCCGCGCACCGACATGATCGCCGACGGATTGTGCACGATGTTCGTGCCGGTCCGCTTCGCCGCGGCGATGTCCGCCTCGGTCAGCTCGATGCAATGGGAGAGGAATGCGTCGGCGCCGAGAAGCCCCAGCTCTTCAGCGAAGGCGATCGATCCGGCGCGGTGTCCGTCCTGAGTGAAGCCGACCTTCTTCCGACGCGAAAGCTCGCGGATGGCGGCGCCCTGCTTTCGCACCAGGTCGATCTCGGCCCGGCGTTCTTCGGGCAGCTCGTGGTGATGGACCGGGAAGGTCAGCGCGATCCGGACGCGGCCCTCGGCCGTGCCGTGGCGCCGATCGACCAGCGTCTCGCAGGTCTCGAGCTGGCGCTCGAACGAGATCGGCTGCTCGTGCCAGGTGCCGTTCTCGTAGGTGGCGAAAGTCTTGGGGAAAGGCGGCCGGCAGGCACCGACCGCGACGACGGCGCGGATGCCGACCTCGGCCACGCCCTCGCAATGGGCTTCGCCCGACTCCGGCGCATCGACGCGCATCACGTCGTCGCCGCCGCCGAGATAGGAGACGCCCGTGGTGGTCCCGGCCTTGAGGCGCTCGAGCGCGGAAAGCTGAGCCTCGGCATGCCAGAACTCCGGCGTCGATCCGACCGAATAGATGCGGCCGACCGCCTCGTTCCAGACATCGCCGTCGCCGGCCCCCAGCGTCTTGACCAGCCCATGCCCGGCATGGGCGTGGCAGTCGATCAGGCCCGGCAGCACCGCCTTGCGCTTCGCGTCGATCGTCTCGCGCGCCGTGTGCCGCTTCGCGACTTCGGCGCTCGCGCCCACATCGACGATCCGATTCCCCTCGATCGCGACCGCACCGTCCTCGATGACCCGGCGCTCCGGGTCCATGGTGACGACGACGCCGCCGGTGATCAGGAGGTCCGCCATCTCCCCTACTCCGCCACGCCGCAATAGCTCGCCGCGGCGGCGATGTAGACCTGGGCCGAGCGCTTGATGCGTTCGACCGAGACCCACTCCTTGTCGGCATGCGCGGTGTGGTTCGAGGCCCCGTAGTAGAAGGTCGGGATGCCGGTTCCGTGGACGTAAAGGTTGGCGTCGCCGACGATGCGGCGGCCGACCACCTTGGGCGTGGCGCCGGTCACGCGCTCGGCCGCGGCGATCACGGCCTTGACCGCGGCGTCGTCGATCGGCGTCTCGAACGGCTCGCGCTCCTGCTCGATCTTGAGGTCGAAGCCCATCTTCCCGGCGACGGCGAATGGCCGTGCCAGCGCATCGATCTCGCGCCGTATGTCCTCGACCGTCTTGCCCGGCATCCAGCGCCGCGTGCCGATCAGCGTGCAGTGGGTCGGCGTCCGGTTGTAGAGATCGCCCGCGGACGCGACGCCGAGGTCGATGCGCTCCGGCCCCGCCAGCGGGTGGCGGTCGCCGGCATCCATCTCCTGCTGCCGCCGGTTGATCGCGCCGATCAGCTCGCCCATGAAGCGGATCGGGTTCTCGCCGAACGGCGTGTTGTTGGTGTGCGTGCCGCCCTTGTCGGATGTCATCGTGATGACGAAGTTGGCCGAGCCCATGCTCATCAGCCAGATGTCCTCCTCGCCCTCGACGATCAGGATGCGGTCGGCCTTGGTGCGGCCCGAGTTGAGGTCCTCGATATAGGCCTTCGGCCCGTCCTTCGCCGCGATCGCCTCCTCATGGCCGACCACGGCCGAGATCACGAGATCGCCCTTCAGCTTCACGCCGGATTCCACCAGCGCCTTGGCGGCGCCGAGCACCGCGGCCATCGGCCCCTTCATGTCGGTGGTGCCGCGCCCGTAGATCAGGTCGCCCTCGCGCTTCGGCGGCCAGGCGCCGTGGATCGGCACCGTGTCGACATGGCCGTTGAGCGCCAGGGTCGGGCCGCCGCCGGATCCCGGAATGCGGGCGTAGAGGTTGTTGCGGCCCGGGGTGACCTCGCGGACGTCGACCTGAAGCCCGAGGGAGCGAAGCGCATCGGCGTAGTATCGGCACATCTCCGCCTCGTCCATGGTGACGCTCTTGATCTCGACCATCTCGAGCGTCTTCCGCGCCATCCATTCGGCGTCCGCCCGTTCGAGGATCCTCGTCACCGCCGCAGTCGACATTCCCTAGTTCTCCTTCGCGAAGCGCGTCACGACATTATAGAGGAGCTGCGAGACCGGTCCCTCGAAACCGTTGCGCCAAAGGCTGCCGAGGAAGGTGATGGAGCCCACCGAGAAGACCGCGCCGCCGCCCGGCGTCTCGAAGTAGACCATGTCGGCACGAACGAGCGAGTCCGTGGGCTCGAGATTGGTCGACCGGCCCGGTGCCAGCAGATCTTCGGGCACAAGCGCGAACGACGCCGGATGCTGCTCCGACTGCGCCAGGATCACGACGTTGTCGGGCGACCCCAGGAGCGGGTCGACACGGTCGAGCTCGAAGCCTGCCGCCCCGCCGGCGCAGAGCCCGTAGTCGCCGATGATATCGCCTTCGATGCCCTCGAAGATCCAGGCGTGCCTGGGATCGCGCGAGGCCGGCGTGCGGCGGTAGTGCGTCGCCTCGTAGGCACCCTGAGCGGTGAAGCCGACCCCGACGAGCTGCTGCGGCGGCCTTCGATTGCGGCGCCAGAGGCCGCCGAGCTGGCCGTCCAGCATATGATAGTATTCGCCCGGCTCCGCCGCCCACATGCGGACGCCACCCTCGGCGCGGCGAAGCTCTATCAGATGCGGCCGGGCAGGATCGCGCGCGACCCGCCAGTAGAAGCCGTTGCCGCCGAGATAGCAGAGCCGCCCGCCACGCGCCTTGAACGCCTCGATCGCGTCCAGCATGCGCGCGGTGTGGTATTCGGGATGCGACCCGGTCAGCAGCACCTGGTACGGCGCCAGCGCCGGCGCGCCTTCGTCGTCGAGATCCTCATCGGTGACGAGGTCGACCGCGAAGCCTTTCTCTTCCAGCCAGTTCAGCAGGTGATGATCGGCGACGTAGTGGCGGGCGCCCGATCCGATTGCGTCGTTGGCAGAGACATAGCCCGGCCGCATGTTGATGATCGGACGCAGCCGCGACGCCACGCAGACGCCAGAACCGTCCTCATGCATGTTGTAGGTCGAGCGCCCGTAGATCGGGTAGTCCTGCGGGAAATACGGATAGCCCTTGAACGACGCGACGCGCGCGCGATAGGCGTCGTCGGCGTTGCTGCGCGCGAAGTTGCCATAGACCTGATAGGTGAATGTCGAGATCAGCACCGCGATCTTCGCATGCGGCCCGTCTCGGTGCGGCCGCACGAAGAACGGCAGCCAATCCTCGCCGGCGTCGCAGGCGAGATGCAGAACGTAGCTCCCGCTCTTGAGCGCGTCCGGAATCGTGAACTCGAAGTCCGCCTGCCAGCCGCAATCGCCGAGGTCGCCCGGGTGGAAATGGATCGCGCCATAGTCTTCGGGTGCGTGGCGCCAGCAGTCCTCGTCGCCAGTCCATCCGGCGCCGACCATCGCGCGCGCCGGCGTGTTGACCAGCCTGCCGTGGCAGCCTTGCGGGGCGGTATCGTGGATCACGTCGGTGTCGATGCCGCGCGAGAAATCCCAGACCGCGATGCGGCCGTCACGCGGCAGGCCCTTCGGGTCGGCCGACAAGACGACTTCCCGCGCAAGGATCGCCGGTGCTTCGATCTTTCCGGAGAAGTGCCGTCGCGGCGATGCGCTGTTCTCGGCCGCGATCAGGATGGCGCCGCCGGTCGGCAATACGAGTTCGGGCGCGGCACCTTCGACGACGACGGGCTTGCCTCCGTCGAGCGGCACCTGGCCGACGCGGAGATGACCGTCCGGCCGGGCGCTGCCCCAGATGCGATACCAGCGCCGCGGCTTGAGCGCGGCGCCGGTAGCGATGCGCGCCGAACCCCCGTTCCACGTAAGGGCCAGTTCCGCCCCCGCCGCGCCGATGCCGAGGACCGTGCTTGCGTCCTTTCCCTCGTCGGCCAGAACGGCCTGGTCTTTCCTCGGAAGCCCGGTCCAGATCAGCGCCGTCCAGGTGCGGGCGCGCGCGTCGCGGACCGGCGCCGGCTCGACACGGGCGTAGGACCCGATCGAGATCGGCTGGTGGCGGCCGTCGAGATCGCGCTGGAAGAGTCGGGAGAGATCCTCGAAGCGGCGGCCCGGTCCCTTTGGGTTGGCATCGAGAGAGATGGCCCTCAGCAGGCGCACGCGATAGCGCCCGCCGCCGGGCACGCTGACATGGGCCGACAGCCTCTCGCCCGGACGTGCCGACAGCCGGTCCAGGTAACCCGTTATCGGCAGTTCCGCGATCGTCACGACGCCTCCGGTTGATTGCTTCAGGGCGCGTGTATGATCACGACTCCTGCCCTCCCCCGGAGTCAACCATGACCGCCTCGTCCCCGGAACGCCGCCGCCTTCGCGACCTCGGCATCACCGTCGGACGCCTGCCGACCGGCAAGCTGAATTCGATCACCGACGTCGCCGGCGTGCGCGTCGGCCATGCGACCGTCTGGCGCGACAGCCCACGCGTATCGCGGACCGGGGTGACCGCCATCTGGCCGACCGACGATCCCTGGGGCAGCGAGGTCTTCGCCGGCACCTACTCGTTCAACGGCTGCGGCGAGTTCACCGGCTGGCTGTGGCTCGAGGAATCCGGCTGCCTCACCTCGCCGATCATGATGACCGGCACGCATTCGGTCGGCGCTGTCCGCGACGCGTTGATCAACATCGCCGAGGAACGTGGCCACCCGGCCTTCTGGCATCTGGGCCTCGTCGGCGAGACCTACGACGGTTTCCTCTCCGATGCCTATGCCAATGCCGTGCAGAAGGCGGAAGTGGAAGCGGCGCTGGATGCGGCGACGGCAGGCCTCCCGGACGAAGGCTGCGTCGGCGGCGGCACCGGGATGAACTGCCACGAGTTCAAGGGCGGCATCGGCACCTCGTCGCGCATGGTCGAGATCGCCGGCGAGACTTACACGGTCGGCGTCATCGTTCAGGCCAACTACGGCGTGCGCGAAGAGCTCTCCATCGACGGGGTGCCCGTCGGCCGCGAGATCGGGGTGGACGTGACGCCGTCTGGCCGCCGCGATGCGATGGGCAACAACGGATCGATCCTGATCATCGTCGCCACCGACGCGCCGCTGCTGCCGCACCAGTGCAAGCGCCTGGCGCAGCGGGCCACCGTCGGCCTCGGCCGCATCGGGGGCTACGGCCGCAATGGCTCGGGCGACCTGTTCCTCGCCTTCTCGACCGGCAACAAGATGCCGACCGCGGGCGTCGATTTCCTGAGCGGCGCCAAGCCGAAGCCGCCGATGCCCTGCCGCATGCTGCCGAACAACGACATGAACACGCTGTTCGTCGGCACCGCGGAGGCGACCGAGGAAGCGATCGCCAACGCGATCTGCATGGCCAAGACCACCCACGGTCGCGAGGGCCGAGCCAGCCACGCAATCCCGCTCGACACGCTCCAGGCGGTGTGGCGGAAATACCGGCCGAACGGCTGATTCCATAGGGATCCCGGCACCAATCGGACACTCCGGTGTTCCCTTGAGCGGGAAGCCCGGAGTGTCCCCATGCCCAAGGTCGCCCTGATCGGCGCCGGCAAGATCGGAACCGCCATCGCCGACATGCTGTCGGGGACCGGCGACTACGCGATCACCCTGCTCGACCGCGCCCGGCTCCGCGCACGCACTGGTCGCCTAGCAACCTCCATGGTAAGCCACCCTCCCTCGACAGGGAGAAAGACATGGACGCCGCCGCCGTTCTGAAGCGCCTCGACATCTCCTCCGGCGATCTCGCCAAGGGCGACCTTTCCTGCCGTTCGCCGATCGACGGCGCCGAGATCGGCCGCCTCGCCTCGACCGCCGCTTCCGACGTGAAGTCCGCGATCGACAAGGCCCATGCCGCCTTTCTGGCATGGCGCCAGGTGCCGGCGCCCCGGCGCGGCGAGCTGGTACGCCTGTTCGGCGAGGAGCTGCGTGCGGCGAAGGCGGACCTCGGCCAGCTCGTCACGCTCGAAGCCGGCAAGATCGTGCAAGAGGGCCTCGGCGAAGTTCAGGAGATGATCGACATCTGCGATTTCGCGGTCGGACTCTCGCGCCAGCTCTACGGCCTCACCATTGCCTCCGAGCGACCGGGCCACCGGATGATGGAGACCTGGCATCCGGTCGGTGTCTGCGGCGTGATCTCCGCGTTCAACTTCCCGGTCGCGGTGTGGTCGTGGAACGCGGCGCTCGCCCTCGTCTGCGGCGATCCCGTCGTGTGGAAGCCGTCGGAGAAGACGTCGTTGACCGCGCTCGCCTGCCTCAAGCTGTTCGAGCGGGCGGCCAGGAAGTTCGGCGGTGTTCCCGACGGTCTTCTGACGGTGATCTTCGGCGGCTCGGACGTCGGCAGGGCGATGGTCGAGAACCCGAAGGTGCCGGTGGTCAGCGCCACGGGATCGACGCGCATGGGCAAGGCCGTCGCCGAGGTGGTGGCGCGACGGCTCGGCCGCTCGATCCTCGAGCTCGGTGGCAACAACGCGATGATCGTCGCCCCCTCCGCCGACCAGGAGCTCGCGGTGCGTGCGATCCTGTTCTCCGCCGTCGGCACCGCCGGCCAGCGTTGCACCACGCTGCGCCGCCTGATCGTGCACGAGTCCCTGCATGACGGCCTGGTCGACCGCCTGCGGAAAGCCTATGCGTCGGTTCGGATCGGCGACCCGCGCGAGCAGGGTACGCTGGTCGGCCCGCTGATCGACAAGGCGGCGTTCGACGACATGCAGGCTGCCCTCGCCAAAGCGAAGTCGGAAGGCGGCCAGGTCTCCGGCGGCGAGCGCCAGCTCGAGAACCAGTTCCCTGGCGGCTACTATGTGCGTCCGTCGCTGGTGGCGATGCCCAAGCAGACCGACACGATGCGCCACGAAACCTTCGCGCCGATCCTCTACACGCTGAAGTACCGGGAATTCGAAGAGGCCGTCGCGCTCAACAACGACGTGCCGCAAGGCTTGGCATCGAGCGCTTTCACGACGGACGTGCGAGAGGCCGAGGCATTCGTCTCGGCGATCGGCAGCGACTGCGGCATCGCCAACGTGAACATCGGACCGTCAGGCGCCGAGATCGGCGGCGCCTTCGGCGGCGAGAAGGAGACGGGCGGAGGACGGGAGTCCGGGTCGGACGCGTGGAAGGCCTACATGCGGCGGGCGACGAACACCATCAACTATTCGCGCGAGCTGCCGCTGGCCCAGGGCATCAAGTTCGAGCTCTGAACGCGCCTTCAGGCGGCGTTCGGAAGCAGCGACTGCACCGCCTCGACCAGCTCGCGCGGGCGGAACGGCTTCGGCATGATCTTGGCGGCGCCGAGCTTCTCGGCCATTTCCAGGAAGTCGCGGTTCCCGGTGCGGCCGCCGCCCGACATCGCGATGATCGCCACCCCGGGCGCCATCCGCTTCAGCTTGATGATGGTCTCGATGCCCTCCTGATTGGGCATGATGATGTCGGTGACGACCACTTCGGGGCGGTTCGCCGAATAGAGCTCGATCCCGATCTGGCCGTCGCTCGCCTCGTCCACGAGGTGGCCGGCCCGTTCCAGCACCTGCTTCAGCGCGTACCGGACGGTCGCATCGTCATCGATCAGAAGAATGCGTGCCATTGGAGTTCTCCCGTGGATTGATGGATTGGTCGAGGCTCGGAAGCATGACGTCGAAGCGGGCGCCGCCCTCACCGCTCATCTCGATCGCGCCGCCGACCTGGCCGACCAGGCCGTGGACGACGGCAAGGCCGAGACCGGTTCCCTGCCCGACCGTCTTCGTCGTGAAGAACGGCTCGAAGATCCTGGGCAGGACATCGGCGGGAATGCCCGGGCCGTCATCGGCGACCGTCAGGCGCACGTGGCTTCGGGCGGAATCGAGTGCCGGAATGGACCGCAGCAGATCGTCGTCGGCCTCGATCAGGCAGGTTTCGATGGTCAGCGTGCCAGGCCGATCGCCGATCGCCTGGGCCGAGTTCTGTCCGAGATTGACCACGATCTGCTGGATCTCGGTATCGCTCAGCGCCACCGCAGCATCGGCCTGGAGACGAAGGACGATGCGCAGGTTCGATCCAGCGGCGGGTCGGATCAGGTCGACGGCGGCATGCACCGCCGGATCCACCATTGCCGCGCTCATGCCCTGGGGCGCCGTACGGCTGAACGTCAGCAGGCGCTGGACGAGTCCGCGCGCGTGCTCGGCTGCGCCGATGACCCTTTCTAGGTCATCGTGCGCCGGACTCCCCTCCGGCAACTCGTCCATAGCTAGCTCGGTCAGCGTCATGATCGGCAGGAGCATGTTGTTGAGGTCGTGCGCGAGGCCGCCGGCGAGGCGCGAGATCGCCTCCAGTTTCTCGGCTCTGACCATGGTGCCGCGCAGCTGCTCCCGGCGCTCCTCGGCCTGGCGCTGCTCGCTGACGTCCGCCAGGGCGACGATGTAGCCGCCACCCTCCATCTCGCGAACGCGCCAGGAAATGCGGCGGCCATCAGGCGTCTGCCGCTCGTCGTACCAGCGCGGGCGGGAGCGAATTTCCTCGATGAGACGCGACGCGGTGATAGCCGCCAGCTCGCCGCCATAGTCTCCGCGAAGACCGAGCCACTCGAAGATCGCCGTCAATCGCGCGCCGACTCCGACGACGCCCTCCGGCATGTCCAGAAGGATAGAGAAGTTGTCGTTGACGGCGACGATGCGCCAGTCCCTGTCCACGACGAGGATGCCGTCGCTGATGTGCTCGAGAGTCGTCTGCAGAAGCGCGCGCTGCTCGGCCTGGATGCGCTCCCGGCGCTTGAGGTCGGTGATGTCTCCAAGGACGGTGACGATGCCGCCGCTCTTCAGGCGCCGTTCGCGGATCAGTGCGACACGCCCGTTGGAATAGGTCACCTCTCGCGAAGAATTCGCGCCGCGGTGGAGGATCACCCGCGAGGAAACGAAGTCGTCGATCTTGTCCGGCATCGCAATGACGCCGGCATGAAGTGCGTTCCGAACGGTCTCCTCGAAGGTCAGGCCGATGACCTTCGCATCCCGATCCAACCCGGCCAGGGTGAGATACTGTTCGTTGTGGACCAGAAGGCGGTCATCGATATCCCAGATCGCGATGCCGCTCGGCATCTGATCGATTGCTGCCTTCAGCCGCCTCTCCGCCAGCTTGCGACGGTTCTCCACCTCGATAATGGGGGTGATGTCGGTCGCCGTGCCGACATAGCCGAGGAACCTGCCGTGCTCGTCGAACCGCGGATTTCCGCTGACCTTTAGGTAACAGAGCGGCCCCAGGCTCCTCGAGCCGTATACGAAATTGCGGAACGGCCGGCGGTTGTCGAGATCGTCGACATGACGCGCGAGGGAGTCGGGATCGGTCAGGTCCCGGTCGATCAGGTCGATCCGGCGTCTGCCGTAAGTCCGCTCGGGCTCGAGTTCCACCGCGCCCCGCCGGTCCTCCGACACGTAGGTATAGCGGAGCTCGTGATCGGTCTCCCAATACCAGTCGGTCGACAGCTCCGCGATCTCGCGCAGCCGTGACTCCGCGGCGTCGCGGGCACATTCGGCCTCGTGTGCACGCGTGACGTCGGTCGCGACCCCGAGATAGCCGCGGAAGGCGCCATCGGCACCAAAGACCGGCTTGCCGTTGAAGCGAAGATGGCGGACACGGCCATCCACGGTGATTTGGAGAGAGGCTTCGCGGAAGGGTCGGCGGCGCTCGATCCGCTCGGCCACCTCTCCGAGAACCTCCGCGCAGCATTGACCGATCAGACGCGGCTGGACCTTCCGCCAGAACGGATCGCTCGATGCCGCAAGCTCGACGAAGGTGAGATCTTCGTCCGTCGTCCACAGCCAGTCGGCGGTCAGGTCAGCGAGGTCGGCCTGCCGACGTTCTGCCTCGCTCAACCGCTGCTCGGTCGCTTCGAGCCGGGTCGAGTCGGTCTGGACGACGAGAATGCGATCCGAGCCGCCGAGCATCCGCGCCGTCACTCGATAGGCCTTGAGCCGACCGACGGTGCGGACGGCATAGTCGATCGCAACGGACTTAGGAGGCGTACCGGGGGCCCGGATCAGGGCCTCCAGGTCGGCAGCCACCGGCCCGACTGCCCCGGAACTCTTGCAAATCTCGGCCCATGTACGGCCCTGGACGAAACGGAGCCCCGGCGTGCGGTCGCCGGCCGCCGCGAGGGCTGCCGCATTGACCGCGGCCACGTGGCCGTCGGAGCTCACGAACGCCGCCGGCGCCTCGATCGCATCGAGGACATCCAGCGCGCTGGGCTCCAGGAACGGCTCGGCGCGAAGGGCGGCGGAAAATGGCACGACCCACCCTCACCGATCACCGTAATGCGCTAATGTCCCCCCTGTAATAACTTGTAACTTCGGGTATCTTTCCGTTTGACTTCAACGTGTCCAAGAGCACCCGAGACCGGACCCGATCATGACCGCGCTCGACGGCAAGCGTCCGAAGATTCTTCTGGTCGAAGACGACCCCGACCTCTCGTCGACGATCAGCGACTACCTCTCCGACGAGGGCATGGACGTCGAGCGGGCGCCCGACGGCGCTTCGGCACGCCGGCGCCTCGCGCGCGGCGGCTTCGACCTCGTGGTGGTCGACCTCGGCCTTCCGGACGAGAGCGGCCTCGATCTGACGCGTCATGTGCGGTCCACCACGCAGGCCGGAATCGTGATCCTGACCGGACGCGGCGATCCCGTCGATCGGGTGGTCGGGCTCGAGATCGGTGCCGACGACTATCTCGGCAAGCCTGTTCACCTGCGCGAGCTGCTGGCACGGATCCGAAGCGTTCTCCGCCGCACGACGACCTCCGCCGGTACGCCGCCGGCCACCGGAGACACCATCCTCGCCTTCGCCGACTGGACGCTCGACTGCGGCCGCCGGAAGCTGATGAAGACCGATGGCGTCGACATCACCCTTTCCGCTGCCGAGTTCGAGCTTCTGCGCGTGCTGGCGCTGCATGCCCAGCGCGTGCTCTCGCGCGACCAGCTCCTCGATATGACGCGGCACCGCTCGGCCGGCCCGTTCGACCGCAGCATCGACGTGATGGTCGGGAAGCTCCGCCGCAAGATCGAGGAGAATCCGAGGGAGCCGGCGCTGATCAAGACCGTGCACGGTGCGGGATACGTCCTTGCCGCGCCCGTGGTGACGCGCCGCTAAGGGGCCGGGGCAAGCACTTCGCGCAGCTTGTCGGCCAGCTCTCGTTGGGTGAAGGGCTTCGGCAGGATCGGTGGCTGCTCCTCGTCTTCGCCGCGATCCATCAGCTTTCCCGTTGTCAGCAGGATCGGCAGCGAAGGCCTGAGGCTCCTGACCTCGCGCGCCAACGTGAAGCCATCGTGACCGGCACCGAGATCGATGTCGCTGAACATCAGGTCGAAAGACTGGTCGGCGAGCAGCAGGCGAAGCGCTCCTTCCGCCGAACTGGCGCCGATCGCCTCGCAGCCGAGCCGTTCCAGCTGCTGCGTCATCACCGATAGAACAGGCGGATCGTCGTCGACCACCAGCACGCGCGGACGGCCGGCGAGCGGTTCCGGCCGCGCCAGGTAGTCGCGCGTCGCCGGGGCCCTCTGGCCGGCCGGAGCCTGGTCGAGCAGCGGCACGATCAGCGTCACCGTAGCGCCACGGCCGGGCGCGGTGTCGATGCGCAGTTCCCCCTTGGCCTGCTTGACCACGCCGTAGGCGAGGCTGAGGCCGAGACCGGTCGACTGCTTGTCGCCCTTGGTGGTGAAGAAAGGCTCGACCGCGCGCATCGCCACTTCGGGCGTCATGCCTGTTCCGGTGTCGGCGATGTCTATGGCGATATAGCGGCCAGGCGACAGATCCCCGTCTTCGATGCGCGCCGGCGCGCCGATGACCAGTTTCCTGGTCTTGATCGTCATCCGGCCGCTCTCGCCCATCGCGTCGCGGGCATTGAGCGCGACGTTGATCACCGCGTTCTCGAACTGGGTGACATCGATCATGACCTCGTCGCGCTCGGCGGAGAGATCGAAGACCAGCGGGATCTTGCCGCCAAGATTGCGACGGAGCAACTCGCCCAGCTCCTGCAGCTTCTGATGGACGGCGACCTTCTCGGGACTGACCGAGCGGCGCCGGGCGAAGCCGAGCAGATTCTGGGTAAGCGCCGTACCGCGCTCGGCAACATTCAGGACCGTGCGCGCGAGCCGGAGCAGCCGCTCCGGCTTGATCTCGCCGCCCCTGTTGGCCATGTCCTCCAGCATCTCCGCATTGCCGAGCACGACCATCAGCAGGTTGTTGAAGTCGTGCGCGATGCCGCCGGTGAGCTGGCCCAGCGCCTCCAGCCGTCTCGACTGTTCGAGCCTCGCCTCGATCTCGCGCTTCTCGGTGACGTCGGCGAGCGTTCCGACGAAGCCGACGACATTCCTCGCGCTATCGCGTTCCGGCGCAGCCGCATCCAGGACCCAGCGGACACCGCCGTCAGGACGGCGCACCCGATACTCCTCGCGGAAATCCCGTCCCGCCTTCAGGGCCTCTTCGCGCGACGTGGCGACGCGGTCCGCGTCGTCGGCATGCACCGCCGCGCGCCAGGCCTCGGGCGTCACCGGAAGTTCCGTCAGTGCCATCGTCCGGCGCCATATCTCGTTGGCGAGGACCACGTCCCCAGAGGCATCCAGGCGATAGATGCCGGTCGGCGCAGTTTCGGCGAGCGTCCGGAAGCGGGCCTCCGAGAGCCGCAGGCTCTCCACCGCTTCGACTTCCTCGGTCAGATCCCTGCCGATGCCGCAATAGCCTTCGAAAGCGCCGTCCGAGTCGTAGATCGGAAGTCCGCTGATCGACATGGTGCGCAGCCGGCCATCCGGCTCGCGGACGCGGAAGCGGAAGTCCCGAAAAGGCTCGCGCCGGTAGAGCCTGGCCTGGTGCGCCGGCCAAAGCGGTGCGTTCAGGTCGGGCGCGCTGTCGAGCTCCCAGCGGGTCCTGCCGATCACGTCGCGCGGATCGAGAAGCCCCGGCCCTGGCGTGGTGAAGGTGAAGCGGAAGCCGGTATCGAGTTCCCAGAACCAGTCGGCCGAGGACTCGGCGTACGCCTTGATCCGGCGATTGATCGCCTCGAGCTCATGCTCGCGCCTGAGGAGATCGGTCACGTCGGCGATGGCGACGACGGTTCCTCCGTCGGACGTGGCGGAGTACGAGACGCGCAGCCAGCGTTCGCCATAGCGCTCGATCACGTTCCGCTCGCGCGCCCGAAACCGCCGGACGATCTCGTCCGAGCGCTCGAGCTGGGCGGCGGCGCTCGCTTCCTCGTCGGTGCGCCGGACCAGCGCCCGGACCAGGTCCTCCATGGGCGCGCCCGGAACCATCAGTTCCCGGATCGGATGGAAAAGCTCGTATGAGCGCTCGTTGCAGAAGACTAGGCGCTCGCCGGCGTCGTAGGCGACAACGGCCTCGGAGAGGTTGCGGATCGCGTCGTCCAGAATGCGTCGGGCCTCCTCGGCCTCCGCCTTCTGATGCACCACGGTCTCGACCATCGCATCGAAGGCGCGCTCGACCACGCCGATCTCGCCCGGCGAGTACTGCGGCCCGACCTGGACGAGCGTCGCGCCTCCGGTCATCCGACGCGCGGCGGCCGCCAGGCGCTCGACCGGCTGGGCGAGACTCGCCGCGAACACGATCCAACCGGTCGCCACCGCTGCGGCGAGGAGCGCGAGAAGCCCGACGAGACCGATCACCTGCTGGGCCGACCATGGCCAGCGAAGGAAGCTTTCACCCGAGACGAGGGAGAGGAGAAGGACGCCTGCGATCGCAAAGGAACCGACGAGGAAGGCCGTGACCAGACGGCCATGCAACGCTCCGGCCCTTCGACCAGGGCGCCTAGTCGGCATAAGGCTCAACGCTTGGCGTAGAGGTCTTCCATGCTGAAGCGAAGCGCATCCTTGGGATTCGCTTCGGCCGTGCCAATCGTGGGGCCGTCGATGAAGCCGAATCCGGCACCGACTGCGGCAAGGGCCAGGCTGGCGGTCCGGATTCCATGCAGATATGTAAGCAGGTGCGCCTTCTCGGCCGCAATCACGAACTTTTCGATATCCCCGAGCGCATTCTCCTCGCGGCCCGGCGGTGCCTCCGTGGACAGCGCGTGCAGGCCGACATGGGCGAAGCGGCCGAACGACTGTCCCGATCCGATCGGCATCCTGAGCGTCACCGCCCGCGACAGCGGCTTCAGGCTGGGCAGGATTTCGATCAGCCGGCTCTGGGGGAAGCCGTCGCTGCCGCCGACGAGGTCGAAGATCGCCAGACGCTGCAGGCTGAGCGGCAGCTCCCGCCAGAGCTTCAGGTACTCGGTGCGGAAGGCGCCGGAGCTGACCGTGTCGACATGCACCGGGATGGTGAAGAGCAATCGGCGGTCTTCCGATCCCATGCGGGTCAGCTCGTCGACCACCCGCTTCAGCAGCTTCAGGTCGTAGTCGAGGCGGGTATGGCGGTCACCGAGCCCCTCGATGGAGGCCTCGCCCGAGACGATGCGGCCGCCAGGTGTCCGCATCACCGGCACGCAGAGGAAATTGAACACGGCCTGCCGCTTCACGTCCCAGATCGGCCTGAACAGGAATTTCACCTGCTCCAGCGCGCTCAAGGCTCCGAGGTACCTGTAGGGCGTCGCGGAGGGTCCCTTGGCGACCTCTCCTACGATCGCCTCATGAAGATCGCCCTCCTGCTCGATGATCGACAGCAGCGCCTTCGAGTCGACGACCGCTGCGCCGGCATCGACCTGGGCGAGCTCCGCGCCGAGGTCGCCGACCAGGGCGCGCGCTATCTCCTCTGCGAGCTGTGCGCATTTCACCCGCCCTTCCTGCGCCGTCAGTGACGGGAAAAGGATGACGAAGTCGAGGTTGTCGCCCTTGCGATACACGTCGACCGGCGCCAGGCGCTTCTCGATCGCACGCCGCATCAGCCCTTCGGCCTTGGGGGCCATGTGCGGCCACGCTGCGCCGAAGCGCTCCTTGATCCTTTCAAAGCTGATCAAATGCAACTTGCCGGCGGTAACCGGCTCGCTGCGGCCGAGGATCTCTGCGGCACGGATCTCGAACGACGCAGTCTCGACCTGCTCCGCCGGCGCGAGCGTCGCGTCCGGGGTCGGTTCGGCACGGGATCGGGCGATCATCACGTCCTGGAGTGTGCCGGCAAATAGTTAATAAATTCTCCCCTGCCGGTGGCTTTGCGGGGCTTCCCCTCCCTGTTAGGTTGGACCGGTTTCATGAGCCAGACAGACCCTGTGCCTGCGAGCGGTGCCTCGGGCCTTCTCGATGCCGACCTCCTCCGGGTGGTCGTGGAGCACAGCGAGCAGGGAATCAGCGTCTACGACGCGAACCGCCGGCTGATCCTCTGGAACGACCGCTGGCTGCGGCTTCTCGGGCTTCCGGCGAGGTTCGCCAGGTACGGCATGCCGCTCGGCGACATCCTGCTGTGGCGGGCCGAGCAAGGGCACTACGGACCGGGCGATCCTGTCGCCGAGGCCCAGAGGCGACTGGCACAATTCGTGGGCGATCGTACCCATGAATGGGACCGGCGCGGCCCGGACGGCCGGTGGCTGCACTTCCGGCGGACGCCGATCGTCGGCGGCGGCGTCGCCAACTTCATCACCGATATCACCGCCCAGCGTGCCCGCGAAACGGACCTCGAGGACCGCCAGACGGCCCTCCGGACCGTGCTCGAGAACATGGACCAGGGCATCGTGATGATCGACGGCGCGCTCCGCGTCGTCGCCGCCAACAAGACCGTCCTCGAGTGGTTCGGCATCCCGCCCGCAAGTCATCCGGACGGGGTGTCTTATCCCGACGTGATGCGTGGGATCTACGCCAGGGCCGGCATCGCCGAGCCGGAGCTCTCGCGCCGCATCGAGCGCGAACTCGCCGATCCGCATCACTTCGCCGGGCGCGTCTACCGCATCGACATTCCAGGCGGCAGGACCTTGGAAGTACACCAGCGCCCGCTCCCCGATGGCGGCGTCGTTCGGGTCTACACCGACATCAGCGAACGCCTGCGCGTAGAGGACGACCTCGAGACCAGCCGAGCCGAGGCGATCGAGGCGACGAAGCTGCTCGCCGACGCGCTCGACAACTCGACCGACGGCTTCGTGCTGTGGGACCGCGACCTCAGGCTGACGATCTGGAACGACGCCTATGCCAAGCTGGTGCCGGGCGTCGCCGACATCCTGCGCGTCGGGCTGACCCTTCCCGACTTCGTCACCATCGCGATTTCGCGCGGCGCGCTTCAAAAGGCCCCGGAGGAGTCCGATGAGGAGGCGATCGCCCGCTGGCTCGATCGCTATCAGCAGAACACCACCTACGAGCACCAGCGCGCCGCCGGTGGCTGGATGCTTTCCAGCAACCGCATGCTGGCCGACGGCAGCATCCTCTGGACCCGGACCGACATCACGCCGATCAAGGTACGCGAAGCCGAGCAGGCAGTGCACGCCGCACGCCTCGAGGACCTTACCCGAAAGCTCGATCTCGCCCGCCTCGAAGCCGAGCAGGCGAGCCGTGCCAAGTCCCGGTTCCTTGCCCAGGTCAGCCATGAGCTCCGGACACCGCTCAACGCAGTGCTGGGATTCTCCGACGTGATGCGCCACCAGCATTTCGGCGGGCTCGGCAACGAACGCTATGTCGCCTACGCGGAAGACATCCATGGCGCCGGCAGCCATCTGCTGCAGGTGATCAATCAGATCCTCGACCTCGCCAAGGTCGAGGCCGGACGCATGGTGGTCGAGCCTCAGCGCAACTCGCTCCGGCGCCTGGTGCAGGAGTCGATCAAGCTGGTGGTTTCCCAGGCCGAGGCGAGCCATCTCCAGATCTCCGCCGACGTTCCGGACCTGCCGCTTTGGGCCGATCGGCGCCTGGCAAAGCAGGCGCTGGTGAACATCCTCGGCAATGCGATCAAGTTCACGCCGCCCGGCGGACGGGTCGACGTCGAGGCCCAGATCTCCGGCGATACAACCCTGATCTCGATCGCCGATACCGGCGGCGGCATGACCGCCGCCGAGATCGAGACCGCGATGGAACCTTTCGGCCGCGTCGACAGCACCGCAAAGCGCGCGGGCGAAGGCACCGGGCTCGGGTTGCCGCTGGTCAAGGCGTTCCTCGATCTGCATGGTGGCCGGATGGAGATCCAGAGCGAGAAAGGCCGCGGCACGACGATCCGGATGTATTTTCCGTTGGCGCCGGACGGCTCGGCATGAGGGTCGCTGCCCTGGTCATGGCGGCGGGGCGCGGGCTCCGTCTCGGCGGCGACGCGCCGAAGCAGTATCGGCTGCTGGGAACGGCGAGCGTGCTCGCCCGAAGCCTGGCGCTGTTCGCGACGCACCCGCGCGTCGAACGCGTCCTTGCCGTGATCGGCGCCGACGACCGGCCGGCCTACGACCAGGCGACCGCCGGACTGAGACTTCCCGCGCCCGTGTCCGGCGGCGCCACGCGCCAGGAGTCGGTCCGCAACGGCCTCGAGCATCTGGCATCCGATCCGCCGGACCTCGTGCTGATCCATGACGCCGCGCGGCCGCTGACTCCGCCCTCGATGATCGAGCGCGTGATCGGTGCGTTGGCGGAATATCCTGCTGCGGTTCCTGCGCTCCCCGTCGCAGACACGCTGAAGCAGGGTGCCGACGGCCGCGTCTTGTCGACCGTGCCGCGCGCCGGTCTCTTTCGCGCGCAGACGCCGCAGGGTTTCCGCTTCGCCGAGATCCTCGCCGCCCATCGCCGTTTCGCCGGATCGGAAATGACCGACGACGCCGCGGTCGCGGAAACGGCGGGCCTGCCCGTGGCCCTCGTCGAGGGTGACGAAGCCGCGTTCAAGATCACGACTTCGGACGATCTCGAGCGCGCGCGCCGCCTTACGGGCGAGACACGCATCGGCACCGGCTTCGACGTCCATCGCTTCGGCGACGGCGATCACGTCTGGCTCTGCGGCGTGCGCCTGCCGCACGGACGTGGGCTTATCGGCCATTCCGATGCCGATGTCGGCCTGCATGCGCTGACCGACGCCATCTTGGGCGCGATCGGCGCCGGCGATATCGGCCAGCACTTTCCGCCGAGCGAGCCCAGGTGGAAGGGCGCGTCCTCCAGCCGCTTCCTCGCCCATGCCGGCGAGCTGGTGTGCGCGCGCGGCGGACGGATCGTCCATGTCGACGTGACCGTGATCTGTGAACGGCCCAAGGTCGGTCCGCACCGCGACGCGATGCGCGCGGCGATCGCGGCGATCCTCGGGCTCGAGATCGACCGGGTCAGCGTCAAGGCGACGACGACCGAGGGCCTCGGCTTCACCGGCCGAAGCGAAGGCATCGCGGCGCAGGCGGCGGCGACGGTGATGCTGTGATGCACTTCCCGCGCTTCGTCGCGACCGGCCTCGGGCTCGGGTTCCTCCCCTTCGCGCCCGGCACCTGGGGCTCGCTGCTGGCGCTCCCGGTCGCCTGGGCCTGCGCGCCGCTCGGGGTTCCGCTGTCGCTGATCGGCGCCCTGGCGCTGACCGCGATCGGGGTCTGGGCGATCGACCGCACGCTCGCCGGCAGCCAGGTCCTCGACCCGCCCGAGATCGTCATCGACGAGGTGTGCGCGCAATGGCTGGTGCTGGCGGTCCTGCCGCGAGAGCCCTTGGCCTATGCGCTCGGCTTCGCCACCTTCCGGCTCGCCGACATCTTCAAGCCGTGGCCGGCCGGCTGGACCGATCGCAACGTCGGCGGCGCCCTCGGCGTCATGCTCGACGATCTGCTTGCGGCCCCCTACGCTGCCGTCGGGACATGGCTCATTCTCTGGCTGATCGGACGATGACCGACCTCGAGCGCACCGCGAAGGACCTGCTTCAGCATCTGCGCCTGCGGAAGCTGCGTGTGGCGACGGCCGAAAGCTGCACCGGCGGCCTCATCGCCGCGACCCTGACCGAGATCGCGGGCTCGTCCGACGTGGTCGACCGCGGCTTCGTCGTCTATTCGAACAATGCCAAGACGGACATGCTCGGCGTGCCGGCGGCGCTGATCGCCACCCACGGGGCGGTCAGCGAGCAGGTCGCGCGCGCCATGGCCGCGGGAGCCCTGGCGAAGGGCCCCGCCGAGATCGCTGTCGCCGTCACCGGCATCGCCGGCCCCGGCGGCGCCACGCCGACCAAGCCGGTCGGCCTCGTCCATCTGGCGGTCGCGCGCCGCAATGGCGGCACCGTCCATGAGCGTCGGGTCTTTCCGGGAAGCCGCCGCGAGGTACGGCTCGCGACCGTCGCGCGGGCTCTTGCGATGCTCGCCGAGGCAGCCGATCAGGTGCCGGTCGCGGACGGACCGTAAAGCGCCTTGGCGCGTGCCTCGAAGGCGTTGACCATGCGACGCACCGCCTCGTCGAACAGCACGGACATCAGGCCCTGCAGCATCCGGTTCTTGAATTCGAAATCGACGAAGAAATCGATTTCGCACCGACCTTCGCCCATCGGGGTGAAGATCCAGTGGTTGTTGAGATACTTGAAGGGCCCGTCGGTGTATTCGACGTCGACGCGGCGATCGTCCGGACCGAGCTTCACCTGCGAGGTGAAGCGCTCGCGGATCATCTTGAAGCCGATGACGAGATCGGCCCAGAAGGTGTTGCCCTCGCGCCTGCGGATGCGCGCGGCCAGGCACCAGGGCAGGAACTCGGGGTATTTCTCGACGTCGGCGACCAGGCCGTAGAGCTGCTCCCAGGTGTACGGCAGCACGCGCTTCTCGGCGTGGGTCGGCATCCCCTACTCGGCGGCGGCGAGACGCGCCCGCCGGGCCTCGCGCAGGCGCTCGAAGTCCTCGCCGGCATGATGCGACGAACGGGTCAGCGGCGAGGCCGACACCAGGAGGAAGCCCTTGCCCGTCGCCATCGTGCGGTAGGCGCCGAACTCGTCGGGCGTCACGAACGACATCACCGCGTGATGCTTCGGCGTCGGCTGCAGGTACTGGCCGATGGTGAGGAAGTCGACGTCCGCGGCGCGGAGGTCGTCCATCACCTGATGGATCTCTTCCTTCTGCTCCCCCAGGCCGACCATGAGGCCGGACTTGGTGAACATCTGCGGGTTCAGCTCCTTCACCCGGTCGAGCAGGCGAAGGGAGGCGAAGTAGCGGGCACCGGGGCGCACTTCCGGATAGAGACGCGGCACCGTCTCGAGATTGTGGTTGAAGACATCCGGCCCGGCTTCGACGACGGTCTCGATCGCTCCGTCCTTGCGCAGGAAGTCGGGCGTCAGCACCTCGATCGTGGTGGTCGGTGCGCTGGCGCGGATCGCGCGGATGACGCGGGCGAAGTGTCCGGCGCCGCCGTCGTCGAGGTCGTCGCGATCGACGGAGGTGATCACGACATGGGCCAGGCCCATCTTCCCGACCGCCTCCGCCACGTGCTCGGGCTCGTGCGGATCGAGTTGGTCCGGCCGGCCGGTGGCGACGTTGCAGAAGCTGCAGGCGCGCGTGCAGACGGAGCCCAGGATCATCACCGTCGCGTGCTTCTTCGCCCAGCACTCGCCGATGTTCGGACAGGCCGCCTCCTCGCAGACGGTATTCAGGTTGAGCCGCCGCATCAGCTGGCGGGTCTCCTGGTACTCGCGGCTCACCGGCGCCTTGACCCGGATCCAGTCGGGCTTCCGCTGGATCGGGTTGTCCGGCCGGTGCGCCTTCTCGGGGTGGCGGACGGTCGTCATGGACTAGATGTGTAGGACCTGCCCGTAGGCGTCAAGGACCGCCTCGTGCATCGCCTCCGAGAGGGTCGGATGCGGGAAGATGGTCCCCATCAGCTCCTTCTCGGTCGTCTCCATGGTCTTGGCGATGGTGTAGCCCTGGATCAGCTCGGTGACCTCCGCGCCGATCATGTGGGCGCCCAGCAGCTCGCCGGTCTTGGCGTCGAACACCGTCTTGATGAGGCCCTGGGTCTCACCGAGCGCGATCGCCTTGCCGTTGCCGACATAGGGGAAGCGGCCGACACGGACCTGATGGCCGGCGGCCTTGGCCTTCGCCTCGGTCAGGCCGACCGACGCCACCTGCGGCGTGCAGTAGGTGCAGCCCGGGATGTTGGAGGTGTCCATCACATGCGGATGGAGGCCCGCGATCTTCTCGACGCAGATGACGCCCTCGTGCATCGCCTTGTGCGCGAGCCACGGTGCGCCGACCAGGTCGCCGATCGCATAGACACCGGGCTCGCCCGTCTGCAGATAGCCGTCGGTCACCACATGGGTCTTCTCGACCTTCACCTTGGTGCCTTCGAGGCCGATCTTCTCGACGTTGCCGACGATGCCGACGGCGAGGATCACGCGGTCGACGGTGATCTCCTGCGACTTGCCGCCGGCCTCGACCGTCGCCGTCACGCTGTTAGTGCCCTTCTTCAGCGCCTTCACCGTGGCGCCGGTCATGATCTTCATGCCCTGCTTCTCGAAGGACTTCTTGGCGAAGGCCGAGATCTCCTCGTCCTCCACCGGCAGGACGCGGTCCATGACCTCGACCACCGTCACCTCGGCGCCCAGCGTGCGGAAGAACGACGCGAACTCGATGCCGATCGCGCCCGAGCCCACCACCAGCAGCGACTTCGGCATGGTCTCTGGGACCATCGCCTCCTTGTAGCTCCAGACCAGCTTGCCATCGGGCTCGAGACCCGGCAGCGACCGCGCGCGCGCGCCGGTCGCGAGGATCACGTTCTTCGCGGTGATGTCGGCGATCGCCTTGCCGTCCTTGGTCACCTTCACCTTGCGCATGGCCCCGGCGACGCCGTCGAGCGCACCATGGCCGTCGAACACCGTGATCTTGTGCTTCTTCATCAGGCCCTTGACGCCAGCCGAGAGCTGGCCCGCGACCTGGCGCGAGCGCTTGACGATCTTCGAGAGGTCGAAGGTCGCGTTCTGCACCGAGACGCCGAACTGATCGGCGTGATTGACCAGGTGCCAGACCTCTGCCGACCGCAGCAGCGCCTTGGTCGGGATGCACCCCCAGTTGAGGCAGATGCCGCCGAGATGCTCGCGCTCGACCACCGCCGTCTTGAGCTTGAGCTGGGCAGCACGGATGGCCGCGACATAGCCGCCGGGCCCGCCACCGACGACGATCACGTCAAAGCTGGTGTCGCTCACGATCTTTCTTCCTTCGACAGGATCCTCTCGAACGAGAGGATCACAGCATCATGGACATGGGGTCTTCGATGAGCTTCTTGAAGGCGGCGAGGTATTCGGCACCGACGGCGCCGTCGACGACGCGGTGGTCTACCGAGAGGGTCACGGTCATCACGGTGGCGATCGCGAGCGCGCCGTTCTTGACGACGGGGCGCTGCTCGCCGGCACCGACCGCCAGGATCGCCCCCTGCGGCGGATTGATCACCGCCGCGAACTCGCGGATGCCGTACATGCCGAGGTTCGAGATCGAGAAGGTGCCGCCCTGGAACTCCTCCGGCTTCAGCTTGCCGGAGCGCGCGCGTGCCGCCAG
>JAYRJL010000003.1:0-731703 GCA_041906305.1 Alphaproteobacteria bacterium | reverse complement strand
GACGGCGCCGGCGGCCCGGGCGGTGATCGCGGCCGCGGTCGCGGCGGCCAGCGCGGCGATCGCCGCGAGGGCGGTCGCGGCGGCGAGGGCGCCCGCGAGGAGTCCGAGCTGACCGAGAAGCTGGTCAGCATCAACCGCGTCGCCAAGGTGGTGAAGGGCGGCCGTCGCTTCGGCTTCGCCGCGCTCGTCGTCGTCGGTGACGGCCGCGGCCGCGTCGGCCACGGCGCCGGCAAGGCCCGCGAAGTGCCGGAGGCGATCCGCAAGGCGACCGAGCAGGCCAAGCGCAACCTGATCAAGGTGCCGCTGCGCGAAGGCCGCACGCTCCATCACGACATGCTCGGCCACTACGGCGCCGGCCGCGTCGTGCTGCGCGCCGCCGCTCCGGGTACCGGCATCATCGCCGGCGGCCCGACCCGCGCGGTGTTCGAGGCGCTCGGCGTCCACGACATCGTCGCCAAGTCGGTCGGCACGTCCAACCCGCACAACATGATCAAGGCGACCTTCGCCGCGCTTCGGAATGTGACCAGCCCCCGCTCCGTGGCCCAGCGCCGCGGCAAGAAGGTGAGCGACCTGGTCGGCGCCAAGCGCGAGGCGGAAGCCTCCTAAAGGAACCGGGCCATGGCCAAGGCTAAGACCAGCGACAAGAAGACGCTTCGCGTCACCCAGATCGGCAGCCCGATCGGACGCGAGGACGACCAGCGCCAGACCCTGATCGGTCTCGGCCTGAACAAGCGCCACCGCACCCGCGAGCTGGAGGACACTCCTTCGGTCCGCGGCATGATCCGCAAGGTGAACCACCTCGTGCGGGTCGAAGGCGAGTAAGGGAACCAGGACGATGAAGCTCCACGAGATCCGCGACAACGAAGGCGCCCACAAGCGGCGCATGCGCGTCGGCCGCGGCATCGGCTCGGGCAAGGGCAAGACCTCCGGGCGCGGCGTCAAGGGTCAGAAGGCGCGTACGGGCGTCTCGCTGCACGCCTTCGAAGGCGGCCAGATGCCGCTCTTCCGCCGCCTGCCGAAGCGCGGCTTCAAGCCGATCAATCCGCAGAAGCTGGTCGAGGTGAACCTCTGGCAGCTCCAGGAGGCGGTTGATTCCGGCCGTCTGGATCCCAAGGTTGTGGTCGACGGCGCGGCGCTGGTCGCAGCCAAGGTGCTGCGTCGCGCGCGCGACGGCGTCCGTCTTCTCGGCGAGGGCGAGCTCAAGGCGAAGCTGAACCTGAAGCTTGCCGGCATCACGACCAAGGCCAAGGCCGCGGTCGAGGCCGCCGGCGGTTCGGTCGAGCTGCCGAAGCCGGTCGAGAAGGTGAAGAAAATGGCGAAGAAGCCGGCAAAGGCCAAGGCGTAAGGGTCCGGACTCGAAGGGCGCTTAAGATATGGCATCGGCCGCCGAACAGCTTGCCGCGACGCTCAACTTCGGCGTCCTCGCCAAGGCGACGGAGCTGAAGAAGCGCATCTGGTTCACGCTGGGTGCGCTGATCGTCTACCGGCTCGGGACCTACATCCCGATCCCGGGCATCGACCCGCAGGTGCTGGCCGAGATCTTCCGCCAGCAGCAGGGCGGCATCCTCGGCATGTTCGACATGTTCTCGGGCGGCGCGCTCGGGCGCATGACCATCTTCGCGCTCAACGTCATGCCGTGGGTCTCGGCCTCGATCATCGTCCAGCTGATGACCGCGGTCTCTCCCAGGCTCGAGCAGCTGAAGAAGGAAGGCGCGTCCGGCCAGAAGATCATCAACCAGTACACGCGCTACGGCACCGTGTTCCTGGCGGCCCTTCAGGCCTACGGCATCGCGGTCGGCCTCGAAGGTACGCGCGGCGCCGGCGGCGGCGCCGTGATCGATCCCGGCATCCTGTTCCGCGTCTCGACCGTGGTGACGCTGACCGGCGGCACCATGTTCCTGATGTGGCTCGGCGAGCAGATGACCCAGCGCGGCATCGGCAACGGCCTCTCGGTGATCATCATGGCCGGCATCGTCGCGGGATTGCCGCACGCGATCGCCGCCACCCTCGAGCTCGGCCGCACCGGCGCGCTCTCGACCATCTTCATCATCATCCTGCTGGCGATGGCGGTCGGCGTCGTCTTCTTCGTGGTCTTCGTCGAGCGCGCTCAGCGCCGGCTGATCGTCCAGTACCCGAAGCGCCAGGTCGGCCAGCGCATGTTCGGCGGCGAAAGCTCGCACCTGCCGCTCCGCCTCAACACCTCGGGCGTGATCCCGCCGATCTTCGCCTCGTCGCTGCTGCTGATGCCGACGACGATCGCCGGATTCTCGGCCGCCCAGACCACGCCGACCGGCGAAGGTCCGAGCGAGATCATGAGCCTGATCGCCACGTATCTCGCGCACGGCACGCCGCTGTACATGCTGCTGTACGTGGGACTGATCGTGTTCTTCGCGTTCTTCTACACCGCGATCGTCTTCAATCCGGAAGAGACCGCCGACAACCTGAAGCGCTATGGCGGCTTCATTCCCGGCATCCGTCCCGGCAAGAACACGGCCGACTATCTCGACTACATCCTGTCGCGCCTCACCGTCCTCGGCGCCGCCTACCTCTCGATCGTCTGCCTCCTGCCAGAGATCCTGATCTCCAAGTTCGCCGTGCCCTTCTACTTCGGCGGCACCAGCCTGATGATCGTGGTCACGGTGACCATGGACACGGTCGCCCAGATCCACGCCCACCTCGTCGCGCACCAGTACGAGGGCCTGATCAAGAAGGCGAAGCTGCGCGGGAGGAAGGGGTGAACCTGATCCTCCTCGGACCGCCCGGCGCAGGCAAGGGCACGCAGGCGCGGAAGCTGCAGGACGAGCGCGGGCTCATCCAGCTTTCGACCGGCGACATGCTGCGCGCCGCGGTCAAGTCGGGGAGCGAGATAGGCAAGCGCGCCAAGGCGGTCATGGACGCCGGCAAGCTGGTCTCCGACGACATCATGATCGCGATGATCGAGGAACGGATCGGCCAGCCGGACTGCAAGAACGGCTTCATCCTCGACGGCTTTCCCCGCACCGAGGCCCAGGCCCAGGCGCTGGATGCGATGCTGGCGCGGAAGGGCCTGAAGCTCGACCACGTGGTCGAGATGGCCGTCGACGAGAAGGCGCTGACCGAGCGCATCGTCGGCCGCTACACCTGCGCCAAGTGCGGCGCCGGTTATCACGACACCTTTCAGAAGCCGAAGGTCGCCGGGGTCTGCGACGCCTGCGGGTCGAAGGACTTCACCCGCCGGGCCGACGACAACGCCGAGACGGTCAAGACCCGGCTCGATGCCTACCGCAAGCAGACCCAGCCGATCCTGCCCTACTACCGGGGCAAGGGCGTGCTGAAGCAGGTCGACGGCATGGCCGAGATCGATGAAGTCGCCCGCCAGATCGGCCGGGCGTTGAGCTAGAATCGTTCAAAGGAGAGGGCGCGAGAAAGCTGGGGAAAGCACGAATTACCGGGATTTCGGGCCGTTGACAGGCCGGGGCGCATGCTTATAATCGCGCCCCTTGGCGCTTTCGGCGGCCGAGCGGTTTCGTGCGTGCCAAGTTTTGCGCCCTTTCCGAAGACTATAGACCGTTGCGATCTTAAGGAGATCCGAGCGTGGCGCGTATTGCTGGCGTTAACATCCCCACGCAGAAGCGCGTGGAAGTCGCGCTGACCTACATCTTCGGGATCGGCCAGACCCGGGCGAAGGACATCTGCGCGAAGCTGAGCATCCCTGTAGCCCGTCGGGTGCACCAGCTGACCGACGACGAGGTCCTGAAGATCCGCGAGCTGATCGACCGCGAGTTCGTGGTCGAGGGCGATCTTCGTCGCGACAACGCGATGAACATCAAGCGCCTGATGGATCTCGGCTGCTATCGCGGGCTGCGTCACCGCAAGGGCCTGCCGGTTCGAGGCCAGCGCACCCATACCAACGCGCGTACCCGCAAGGGCAAGGCGCGGCCGATCGCCGGCAAGAAGAAGTAAAGCCGTTCGGGTTCGTTGCCGCCTTGAAGCGGCTGGAAGGATTTTGAGGAAGAGACATGGCTAAGCCGCAGACCGCCGCCGCCGCTGCCGGGCGCCCGCGCCGCCGCGAACGGAAGAACATCACTTCCGGCGTCGCGCACGTGAACGCGTCTTTCAACAACACGATGATCACGATCACCGACGCGCAGGGCAACACCATCGCCTGGTCGTCGTCGGGCTCGCTGGGCTTCAAGGGCAGCCGCAAGTCGACTCCGTACGCCGCGCAGGTCGCGGCCGAGGACGCCGGCAAGAAGGCGATGGAGCACGGCGTGCGCACCATCGAGGTCGAGGTTAAGGGACCGGGGTCGGGCCGCGAGTCGGCGCTCCGCGCGCTCCAGGCCGTCGGCTTCCAGATCACCTCGATCCGGGACGTGACGCCGATTCCGCACAACGGTTGCCGGCCGCCGAAGCGTCGGCGCGTCTGACGGGCGGAAGCCCCGAAGCGCGTCTTCTTAAGTTTCCATGTGACGGGCGGGTTCCTTCGGTTCCCGCCCCCGGTCGTCGAGAGGTCCGTACGTGATCCAGAAGAACTGGCAAGCCCTGATCAAGCCGAACAAGCTCAACGTCGAGGCTGTCGGCGAATCCAAGCGCATCGCGACCATCGTCGCCGAGCCGCTCGAGCGCGGCTTCGGCCTGACGCTGGGCAATGCGCTCCGCCGCGTCCTTCTCTCCTCGCTCCAGGGAGCGGCCGTCACGTCGATCCAGATCGACGGCGTGCTGCATGAATTCTCGTCGATCCCGGGCGTGCGCGAGGACGTGACCGACATCGTCCTCAACGTGAAGGCGATGGGTCTCAAGATGCACGGCGAAGGCCCGAAGCGGATGCGCCTCAAGGCGACCGGCCCGGGCGAGATCACCGCCGGCATGATCGAGACCGGCCACGACATCGAGATCATGGATCCGAACCTCGTGCTCTGCACGCTGGACCGCGGCGCCAAGCTGTCGATGGAGTTCGTGGTCGAGTCCGGCAAGGGCTACATCCCGGCCTCGGCCAGCCGCGCCGAGGATGCGCCGATCGGCCTGATCCCGGTCGACGCGCTCTACAGCCCGGTCCGCAAGGTCTCCTACAAGGTCGAGAACGCCCGCGTCGGCCAGATGACCGACTACGACAAGCTGTCGCTCTCGGTCGAGACCAACGGCGCCGTCACTCCTGAGGACTCGGTGGCCCTCGCCGCCCGTATCCTCCAGGACCAGCTGCAGCTCTTCATCAACTTCGAGGAGCCGCAGGCCGCCGTGGTCGAGGACCGCGCCGCCGACCTGCCGTTCAACAAGAACCTGCTGCGCAAGGTCGACGAGCTCGAGCTGTCGGTCCGCTCGGCGAACTGCCTGAAGAACGACAACATCGTCTACATCGGCGACCTGGTTCAGAAGACCGAGCAGGAAATGCTCCGCACGCCGAATTTCGGCCGCAAGTCGCTGAACGAGATCAAGGAAGTCCTGGCCCAGATGGGGCTCCATCTCGGCATGGAGATCCCGAACTGGCCGCCGGAGAACATCGAAGAGCTGGCGAAGCGCCTGGAGGAGCCGTTCTGAGGCCGAAGGCCCGGAACGGATTAGGAGACTAGAGATGCGTCATGGAATGTCAGGCCGGAGCTTCAGCCGGCAGAGCGGTCACCGCAAGGCGATGTTCAAGAACCTCGCCCAGGCGCTGATCAAGCACGAGCAGATCACGACCACGCTGCCGAAGGCGAAGGACCTCCGCCCGGTGGTGGAGAAGCTGATCACCCTCGGCAAGCAGGGATCGCTGCACGCGCGCCGGCAGGCGCACGCCGCGCTCCGCGACGATGCCGCGACCAAGAAGCTGTTCGAGGTGCTGGGCCCGCGCTACGCCGAGCGCAAGGGTGGCTATACCCGCGTGCTCAAGGCCGGCTTCCGCTACGGCGATGCCGCCGCGATGGCGGTCATCGAGTTCGTCGATCGCGACGTCGAGGCCAAGGGCAAGGATTCGGGTCCGGTGCAGGTGAAGGACGAGGTCGAGGCGAACGCCGCGGCCTGACCTCCGGTCGGACATACGATGCCTGGAAAGGGCGGATCCTCGGATCCGCCCTTTCTGCTTTCGGGCACCGCGCAGGATCGTGACGGGCGCCTGCGTGTACAAAATATGACGGCTGCGAGACACTGATCCTTCAAGCCCGCTCACAAGGGCGCCCAGGAGGTTTCATGCGCATCAGTCGTCGAGAGGCGCTGGCCGGCCTCGCCGCCGTCTCGGCCTCGTCCCTGCTTCCCGTTCCGGCTGGCGCTCAGGGGGCTGCGCTGATCAAGCGCAGGATCCCGTCCACCGGCGAGGAGCTGCCGGCGATCGGGCTCGGTACCGCCCGGCGCTACGAGGCGGTTTCGAGCGTGGCTGACCTCGCGCCGCTCCGCGACACGGTCCGGCGCTTCAAGCAGGTGGGGCTGACGGTGATCGACTCCTCGCCGAGCTACGGCACCGCCGAGCAGGTGGTCGGCGATCTCGTCGACGAACTCAAGATCCGAGACGGCCTGTTTCTCGCGACCAAGGTCAGCATCTCGGGCCGCGAGGCCGGCGTGCAGCAGATCGAGGCGTCGTTCAAGAAGTACAAGACGGCGAAGCTCGACCTGGTCGCCGTTCACAATCTCCGCGACACCGACGTGCACCTGAAGACCTTGCGCGACCTCAAGGCGGCAGGGCGCATCCGCTACGTCGGCATCACCTCGTCCTTCGAGAACCAGTACGCAGACTTCGAGGCGGTGATGAAGCGCGAGGCGCTCGACTTCATCCAGATCGACTACGCCCTCGACAACCGCAACGCCCACGACCGGATCATCCCGCTGGCCAAGGACCGCGGCATGGGCGTGATGATCAACCTGCCCTTCGGCCGCGGCCGCCTTTTCAGCGCGGTCCAGGGCAAGCCCCTGCCGGATTGGGCGGCCGAGTTCGACTGCAGGAGCTGGGCGCAGTTCTTCCTGAAATACATCGTCGGCAATGATGCGGTGACCTGCGCCATTCCCGGCATGGCCAAGGCCGAATACGTCGACGACAACGTCGGTGCGTCCCAGGGCCGCCTGCCGGACGCGGCGATGAGGAAGCGCATGGAGACATTCATCGATGCAGCCTGAGGCGGAGGCGGGCTTCCTCCATCGCCTGCTCAACCGCGCGGTGATGGTCCAGCCGCGCGAGGTCGCGGCGCTCGGCTGGTCGCTCCTCTACGTCTTCTCGGTGCTGTCCGCCTACTACGTCATCCGCCCGATCCGCGACGAGATGGGCGTGCAGGGCGGCGTCAACAACCTGCAATGGCTGTTCACCGGCACCCTCCTGGTGATGCTGGCGGCGAACCCGCCCTTCGCCGCCCTGGTGCGGAAGCTCACGCGCGAGCGCTTCATCGCCGTGACCTACCGGTTCTTCATGGCGAACCTGCTGGTCTTCATGGGCCTGCTGGCGCTCTCGACAGAGACCCAGAACGTCTGGCTCGGGCGCGCCTTCTTCATCTGGGCCTCGGTCTTCAATCTGTTCGTGGTGTCGGTGTTCTGGGCGCTGATGGTCGACGTCTTCGACTCCGAGCAGGGAAAGCGCCTGTTCGGCCTGATTGCGGCAGGCGCCACCGTCGGCGCCATACTGGGCTCGAGCATCACCGCCTCGATGGTGCAGACGGTCGGGGCGACCGCGCTGCTGGCGGCGTCGATCCTTCTGCTGGAACTCGGCGTCTTCAGCGTCCGGAGGCTGTCGCGGCTGGCCGAGGGGCTACGGCGGTCGCCGGCCGAGGCGAAAGCCGACGAGGCGCCGATCGGCGGCGGCGTCCTGGCCGGTCTGACCCACACGGCGCGCTCGCCCTACCTGCTGAACATCGGCCTCTACATCCTGATCTATGCGATCACCTCGACCTTCCTCTACTTCCTTCAGGCGCAGATCGCCGCCGACGCCTTCGCCGACCGTGCCGCCAGGACCGCGTTCTTCGCCCGCATCGACCTCCTGGTGAACGTGTTGACCCTGGTCTTCCAGGTCTTCCTGACCAGCCGGATCCTGGGCGCGCTCGGCGTCGCCATCACCCTGGCGGCCCTGCCGCTCTTCAATGTGCTGGGCTTCGCCACGCTGGCGATGGTGCCGGCGGTCGGCGTCCTGGTCGCCTTCCAGGTCTCACGCCGCGTCGGCAACTTCGCGCTGGCGCGACCGACGCGGGAAATCCTGTTCACGGTCGTCAGCCGCGAAGACAAGTACAAGTCCAAGAACTTCATCGACACGGTGGTCTATCGCCTAGGCGACCAGGTCGGCAGCTGGTCCTATGCGCTGATGGGCTTTCTCGGCCTCGGCATGACCGGGATTTCGGTGGTGGCCGTGCCGCTCTCGATCGCCTGGGTGATCTCCAGCCTCTGGCTGGGTCGCCGGCAGGCGGAACGGGCCCGCGATAGCCGCGACGTAGCCGCAGCGCCCGCGATGGCGGGTTCGGGAAAGACCGGCTGATTCTGCGTCTCGCGGCCCTGGGAAGGAGCCGCTCCAGGCACTACATTTCCGGCCATGAAGTGGCTCTCTTTCCTGCTCCTGGCCGTCGCCGCGCTTGGATCCTCGCCAGCGCCCGCCCAGGCGCAGACGCCGGTCGTTCCGGGCATCCGTCAGGTGCCCGACAGCCGCGCCCAGATCCTCCAGTCCTTCTCGCCGCTGGTGAAGCGCTCGGCCCCGGCCGTCGTCAACGTCTTCACCCGGAAGGTCATCCGCGAGCGGGCTTCGCCGCTGATGAACGATCCGTTCTTCCGCCGCTTCTTCGGCGACCAGCTCGGCGGAGAGCAGCAGCGTGAGCAGAACTCGCTCGGATCCGGGGTGATCGTCCGCAAGGACGGAATCATCATTACCAACCACCACGTGATCAAAGGCGCCGACGAGATCCGGGTCGTGCTCTACGACCGCCGCGAACTCGAGGCGACGCTGGTCGGGTCCGACGAGCGAACCGACCTCGCCGTGTTGCGCGTGCAGGCGCCGGCCGAAGGGCTGCCGACGCTCGAGCTCGGCGACTCCGACGGCATCGAGGTCGGAGACCTCGTGCTCGCGATCGGCAATCCGTTCGGCGTCGGCCAGACGGTGACCAGCGGCATCGTGTCGGCGACCGCCCGCACGATGGTCGGCATCTCCGACTATCGCTTCTTCATCCAGACCGATGCCGCGATCAACCCGGGCAACTCCGGCGGCGCCCTGCTCGACATGGACGGCAAGGTCATCGGCATCAACACCGCGATCTACTCGCAGAGCGGCGGCTCGGTCGGCATCGGCTTCGCCGTGCCGGCCAACATGGTGCGCGCCGTGGTCGCCGGCCTGGTCGGCGGCGGCCGGGTGATCCGGCCCTGGTTCGGCGCCAGTGGCCAGGCAGTCGGCCCCGATGTGGCATCCTCCCTCGGCCTCAGCCGGCCCGGCGGCGTGATCCTCGACAATGTCGTGCCGAACAGCCCGGCGGCGCGCGCCGGCCTCAAGGTCGGTGACATCATCCTTTCGATCGACGGCCGCGAGGTCGAGGATCCGCAGGCGCTCAAGTTCCGCATCGGCACGCTCGGCGTCGGCGGCATGGCGCAACTCGGCGTGATCCGCCAGGGTCTGGAGCGGCGGCACACGGTCGCGCTCGAGGCCCCGCCCGAGGATCCGCCGCGCCAGAGCACGCCGCTGCAGGGCCGCCATCCGTTTTCCGGCGCCACGGTCGCCAATCTCTCCCCGGCGCTGGCCGAGGAGCTGGGTCTGGAAGGCACCAGCCGCGGCGTGATCGTGATGCAGCTTCGCCAGGGTTCGGTCGCCCAGCGCCTCGGTCTCCAGGCCGGCGACATCATCGTCAAGGTCAACGATGCCGAGATCGCTTCCGTCGACGCCCTGCGCCGGGCGCTCGGCGGCGAGCGCGAGAGCTGGCGTCTCGCGATCAAGCGCGGCGATCGTGTGATGAACGTGCGGGTGCAGGGATGAGGCCGCAGGGCGGCCTGTTCGAGGCTGCGGCGCCGCGGCCTCTCGCCGACCGCCTTCGGCCGAAACGCCTCGACGAGGTCGCGGGTCAGGATCACCTGATCGGGCCGGATGGGCCGATCGGCCGCATGGTCGCCTCCGGCCGGCTCGCCTCGATGGTGCTGTGGGGCCCGCCCGGCTGCGGCAAGACGACGATCGCCCGGCTCCTGGCCGACGCCACGGATCTTCATTTCGAGCCGCTATCGGCCGTGTTCTCGGGCGTCGCCGACCTGAGGAAGGTGTTCGAGGCGGCGAAGGGTCGCCGTGCTTCAGGCGGCGGCACGCTGCTGTTCGTCGACGAGATCCACCGCTTCAACCGCTCGCAGCAGGACGGATTCCTGCCCTATGTCGAAGACGGCACGGTGATCCTGATCGGCGCCACCACCGAGAACCCGTCCTTCGAGCTCAACGCGGCGCTGTTGTCGCGTTGCCAGGTCTTCGTGCTGAAACGCCTCGACGATCCGGCCTTGGAGACGCTCCTCGCCAAGGCCGAGGCGGATCTCGGCCGCAAGCTGCCGCTGACGCCGGAGGCCCGCGACGCGCTCAAGGCGATGGCCGACGGCGACGGGCGCTTCCTCCTGAACCTCGTCGACGAGGTCGAGCGCCTGCCGGCGAACGTCACGCTGGATGCGGCGAAGCTGATGGCGACGGTGCAACGCCGCGCGCCGGTCTACGACAAGGACCGGGAAGGCCACTACAACCTGATCAGCGCGCTGCACAAGTCGATGCGCGGCTCCGACGCGGACGCCGCGCTCTACTGGCTCGCCCGCATGCTCGCCGGCGGCGAGGACCCGCGCTACATCGCGCGTCGCGTCGTGCGCTTCGCGGTCGAGGATGTGGGGCTCGCCGATCCCGAGGCGATGCACCAGGCGGTGGCCGCTTGGGACGTCTACGAGCGCCTGGGCTCGCCCGAGGGCGAGCTCGCGATCGCCCAGGCCGTGCTCTATCTGGCGACGGCACCGAAGTCGAACGCGGCCTACAAGGCATATGGGGCGGCGATGCGATCGGCGAAGGAGACCGGCTCGCTGATGCCGCCGATGCACATCCTGAACGCGCCGACCAAGCTGATGAAGAATCTGGGATACGGCAAAGACTACGCCTACGACCACGACACCGAGGAAGGGTTCTCCGGCAAGAACTACTTCCCCGACGGCATGAGCCGGCGGGAGTTCTATACGCCGGTCGAGCGCGGCTTCGAGCGCGAGATCAAGAAGCGTCTCGACTACTGGACGAAGCTGCGCGAGCGGAAGCAGGACGAATGAGCGTCGTTCTGACCGTCAACGGCAAGGCGCGGACGGTGGAGGTCGACGGCACGGTCTCGCTGCTTGAGGTCTTGCGCAATCAACTCGGCCTCGTCGGCTCGCGCTTCGGCTGCGGGCTCGAGCAATGCGGCAGCTGCATGGTGCTGATCGACGGCGAGCCTATGCAGGCCTGCAGCCGCGATGTGGCGACCGTCGCCGGCCACAGCGTCACGACGATCGAGGGATTGGGCACGAACGGCACGCTGCATCCTTTGCAGCAGGCTTTCCTCGACGAGCAGGCCGGGCAGTGCGGCTACTGCCTTTCCGGCATCCTGATCTCGGCCAAGGCGCTGCTGGACCGCAATCCCCGGCCGAGCCGGAGCGAGATCGTCGCCGCGCTGGACAGGCATCTCTGCCGATGCGGCTCGCAGCCGCGCATCCTGAAGGCTGTCGAGCGCGCTGCAGCCCTGATGCGGGGCGAGCGGTGACGGCGCCGCTTCCGGCCAGCCTCGTCGACAATCCAAGGCTCGACCGCTGGATCCGCTTCCTGCCCGACCGCACCGTGCGCGTCGCCTCCGGCAAGGTCGAGATCGGCCAGGGTATCGTCACCGCGCTCGGCCAGATCGCCGCCGAGGAACTCGACCTTCCCTATGATCGGGTCGTCATCCTCTCCGGAGATACCGACGAAGGACCGGACGAGCTCTATACGAGTTCCTCGCATTCGATCGAAGTCGGCGGCCGGTCGATCCAACTCGTCTGCGCAGAGGTGCGCGCCAAGGCTCTGGGGCGCGCAGCGCTCCGGCTGAACTGCAGCCCGTCCGATCTCTCCGTCGCAGACGGGCGTTTTCTCCAGAACGGCGCCGAGACCGGCCTGGACTACTGGGCCGTCGCCGGCGAGATCGATCTGACGCAGAGCGTGACGGGTGCGACCGCGCCGAAGCCCATGACGGTCTATGCCGTCGTCGGCCGGGAGATGCCACGGCTCGACCTGCCGGCGAAGGTCAGCGGCGGAGCCGCCTTCATTCACGACGCCCTCACTCCCGACACGCTGCATGCACGGGTGCTGCGCCAGCCCAACCGCGGGGCCGAGCTCGTCTCCCTCGACGAGGCCGCGATCCGTCGCACGGCGAAGGGCGATTTCGAGATCCTCCGCGATGCCAACTTCGTCGCCTTCGTCGGCAAGGAAGAGGGCGTCGTCGAGGCCGCCGCCGTGGCGGGGATGCAGCATGCGACCTGGGACAAGCGCCGGCGTCTCACGCCTGAGATGCAGGAAGGGGCCTGGCTCAAAGGCCAGCCGAGCGAAGACAGGCCCTTTGGCGCACCAGCCTCTACCTCAGCGCCGCGCGATCTCGTGCAAGCCACCTTCTCGCGTCCCTATATCGCGCATGCGTCGATGGCGCCGTCCTGCGCGATTGCCGAGTATCGCGCCGGCCACCTGACCGTCCATTCGCATGGCCAGGGCATGCACCCGCTGCGACGGAACCTGGCAGCGGCGCTCGGCCTTCCGATCGAATCCATCACGGCGAAGCATCTCCATGGCGCCGGCTGCTACGGCCACAACGGGGCCGACGACGCGGCGATGGATGCGGCGGTGATCGCGCTGCGTATGCCTGGTCGAAAAATCCGGCTGCGCTGGCGGCGCGAAGAGGAGTTCGGCTTCGAGCCGGTCGGGCCGGCGATGCTGATCACGCTTCATGTCGATCTCGACGAGAGGGGATATCCGGCCGACTGGACGACCGAGATCTGGAGCCCGACGCATGTGCAGCGGCCGGGCAGCGGCGGCACGTTGCTCGCGCGTGAGGCGCTGGCGGATCCGCCGGCGCCGGCGAAGCCGAGCGACCCGCTGCCGGAGCGCGGCGGCGGCGCCACGCGCAACGCCATTCCGCTCTACGACGTGCCGACGCACCGGATCCTGCACCACCTGACGCAGAACCCGCCGGTCCGTACGTCGGCGCTGCGCGGCCTCGGCGCGCTGCCCAATGTCTTCGCGATCGAGTCGATGATCGACGACCTCGCTGCGCGTGCAGGCAAGGATCCGCTCGCCTATCGGCTCGAGATCCTTTCCGATCCGCGTGGGCGTCGCCTGCTGCAGCGGCTCGCCGAGTGCTGCGGCTGGGCCGCGCGCGGGCCGTCTGGAACCGGCAAGGGTCTCGGCCTCGGCTTCGCCAAGTACAAGAACCGTTCCGCCTATGCCGCCGTCGCCGCCGCGGTGACGGTTGACGAGGAGGTGCGTGTCGATCGCGTCTGGTGCGTTGCCGACACCGGGACGATCGTGAATCCGGATGGCGCGCGGAACCAGCTCGAAGGCGGGATCGTGCAGGCGATCAGCTGGACGCTGAAGGAGCAGGTGCGCTTCGATGCGCACGGCATCTCGTCGCTCGACTGGGAGAGCTATCCGATCCTCCGCTTCAGCGAGGTGCCGGAGATCGAGGTCGATCTCGTCCCCGGCGACGGCAACCCGCCGCTCGGCATCGGCGAATGCACCTGCGGGCCGACGGCGGCCGCGCTCGGAAATGCCGTGGCGCATGCGCTCGGCACCCGTGTCCACGACATGCCGTTCACGCGCGAGCGCGTCATGAAGGCGCTGCTCTAGGTGGGCTTCACCTGCTTTGCCGGTCTCGACTGGTCCGGAGCACGTCAGGCGAGCGGCATCGCCATCGCCGTCTGCGAGCCAGGCAAGGGCGCGCCCGGTCTTGTGTCACCGCCTGACGGCCGCCGCTGGTCGCGTCAGCAGGCATTGGCCTGGGTGGCGAATCTGGTGGCGCACGAGCGTGCGCTGGTCGGCTTCGATTTCGCCTTCTCGCTGCCGTTCGCCCGCGCCGGCCGGTACTTCGACCACGCCGATCCTCACGTGCACGACCTCTGGGCGCTGATCGACGGTGTCGGCGGCGAGGCTGCCGATCTCTGGGGCGGCGGCTTCGCGCTCGACCCGCGCTTCGCCGCCGATTTCTGGCGGGCGGGGAAGCGACCTCCGGGCTATGTCGAGCCGCACCGGCCGACCGAGATGGCCTGCCGGGCCGCCGGCCTCGGCGCGCCGGAAAGCCCCTACAAGCTGATCGGTGCCAAGCAGGTGGGGCTCGGCGCGTTGGCGGGCATGCGCGTGCTCCATAGGCTCAAGGGGCATGCGGCGACCTGGCCGTTCGAGGACATCGCCGGCCGCTCGGTGCTGGTCGAAATGTATCCGCGGCTGTTCCTTCGCCGGGTCGGGGCCGGAAACAGGAAAGTCCGGGACTGGGGCGAGCTCGCGACCGTGCTGAAGGCCCTGAAATCGCGCGCGCCGAAGGCAAGGAGCAAGCCGCCTTCCGACCACGACACCGACGCCCTGGTCGCGGCGGCGGGGCTGAGGGCCCTTGCGGCGGAAGACGGGGTGTGGGATGCCCCGCGCCACGACAAGGATGCGCTGAGGCGGGAAGGATGGATCTTCGGAGTGCCGCGGCCATGAGAGGCTTTTTCAGAACCCTCTCCCGCGCAGCGGGGGAGGGCAGGGTGGGGGCGAGCGATGCGGAGCATCGCGAGGTCGTCCGCCGCCGAGCTCCTTGCATCCATTTCTCGCTCCGCTCGCCCCCACCCCAACCCTCCCCCGCCTTCGGCGGGAGAGGGGGTACGACGGCGAGGTACTGACATGCCCGTCGAACAACGAACGATCGCGGCGGACGACGCCGATCAGCGCCTCGATCGCTGGTTCAAGAAGCATTTCCCGACGCTCGGCCACGGGCGGCTGGAGAAGCTGCTGCGCACCGGGCAGGTCCGCGTCGACGGCAAGCGGGTGAAGGCGAGCGACCGGCTGGAGGCGGGGCAGGTGATCCGCATCCCGCCGATGGACCTGACGCCGGCGCCGAAACCGGCGGCGCGCCCGGTCGACGAGCGTGCCGCCAAGGACCTGCGCGCCCGCGTGCTGCACAAGGACGCCGAGGTGCTGGTGATCGACAAGCCGGCCGGCCTCGCGGTCCAGGGCGGCACCGGCACCGACAGACATCTCGACGGGCTGCTCGATGCGCTCAAGTTCGAGGCGAAGGAGAGGCCGCGCCTCGTCCACCGCCTCGACCGCGACACCTCGGGCGTGCTGGTGCTGGCGCGCACCGCGGAAGCGGCGCGCTGGCTTGGGGATGCGTTCAAGGGCCGCGACACCGACAAGGTCTACTGGGCCGTGGTCGCCGGCGTGCCGAAGATCCGCCAGGGCACGATCGATCTCAAGCTCGCCAAGCTGCCGGGCAAGGCCGGCGAGCGCGTCGTCGTCGACGAGCGCGAAGGCAAGAAGGCGATCACCGACTACGCCGTGGTCGAGGACATCAAGGGTGTCGCCTCATGGCTGGCGCTCAAGCCGATCACCGGCCGCACGCACCAGCTCCGCGCGCATCTGGAAGCCATCGGTCACCCCATCCTCGGCGATGGCAAGTACGGCGGCAAGACCGCGCATCTCGACATTGCCGATGCGCCGAAGCAGCTCCAGCTCCACGCGCGCTCGATCGCACTGACGCGGCCGAACGGCAAGAAGCTGAAGGTCGAGGCGCCGCTGCCGCCGCACATGAAGGCGACCTGGGCGAATTTCGGCTTCGATGCGCGACCGGACCGCGATCCGTTCGAAGATCGCGGATGAGGAAGATCAAGCTCGCGGTCTTCGATTGCGACGGTACCCTGGTCGACAGCCAGGCGGCCATCGTCTCGATCATGAGCCAGGCCTTCACGGCCGAAGGTCACCCGGTCCCGACCGCGCTCGACATAAGACGTACCATCGGCCTGCCGTTGCTGGACGCGATTGCGCTGCTGGCGCCGGGCGCCGATGACGCGCGCGTTCAACGCCTGCGGGAAGGCTACCGCGACATCGCGCGCTCGGTGCAGGCTCAGCACGATCATCACGAGCCGTTGTTCGACGGCACGCGCGAGACGCTCGACCGGCTGGCGAAGGCCGGCTGGGTGCTGGCGGTCGCCACCGGCAAGGGCCGACGCGGCCTGATCGCGACGCTGAACCGCCACGACATGCTGGAGCGGTTCCTCTCGCTGCACACGGCCGATGACGGACCGGGCAAGCCCGACCCGACGATGCTCCGGAACGCGATGGCCTTCGCCGGTGCGGCACCCGAAGACACGGTCATGATCGGCGACACCAGCTTCGACATGCAGATGGCGGCCAATGCCGGCGTGCGGGGACTGGGTGTGATCTGGGGCTATCATCCGCGTGAGGAACTCGTGGCGTCGGGTGCGCATGCAGTCGCCGATACCTACGCGCACCTCGCCGAGCTGCTGCTGGACGGGACGCGATGAGGCGAAAGTTCAAGACGGCCGAAGTGACCGAGACCGGTGGCGGCTACGCCGTCGCGCTCGACGGCAAGCCGATGCGAACGCCCGCCGGTCACGCTTTCGTGGCGCCGACCCGGGCGCTGGCCGAGGCGGTCGCCGCCGAGTGGCGGGCGCAGGGCGAGAAGGTCGACCCGCGCACGATGCCGATGACCCAGTTCGTCGCGACCGCGCTCGATCGCGTGTCGGTCGAGCGCGAACGCATCGTCCGCGACCTCGCCGCCTTCGCCGAGACCGATCTTCTCTGCCACCGCGACGAGGAGACCGTAAGGTTGGCCGAGCGCCAGCGGACGGAATGGCAGCCTCTGCTCGACTGGGCGACCGAGGCCCTCGAGGCCCGCTTCGTGCTCGCCTCGGGGGTGATGCCGGTGGACCAGCCGCCGGAGACTCTGGCAGCGATCCGGAAACGGGTCGCGGACCTCGACGATCTCGGTCTGGTCGCCTTGCAGACGCTGGCCGGCGCCTGCGGCTCGATCGTCCTCGCCTTCGCGGTCGCCGAAGGGAGGCTCTCCGCCGAGGAGGCCCATCGGCTGTCGCGGGTCGACGAGGACTACCAGATCGAGCGCTGGGGCGAGGACTACGAGGCGGCAGACCGACGGGTGGCCGTCCATGCCGACATGCTCGCCGCCGAAAAGCTGCTCTCGCTGGCACGCGTCCGCCATTGATGCTATCCCGGAAGGCGTTGAAATAAGAGACGAAGGGGCGCGATGCAGGACATCCTCCGCCGGCTCGAGGAGAAGCGCGTCCAGGCGCGCGAAGGCGGCGGCGCCCGCCGCATCGAGGCCCAGCACGCCAAGGGCAAGCTGACCGCGCGCGAGCGTCTCGACCTCCTGTTCGACCCCGGTTCCTTCGAGGAATGGGACATGTTCGTCGAGCACCGCTCGACGGACTTCGGCATGGACAAGCAGCGCGTGCCCGGCGACGGCGTCGTCACCGGCTTCGGCACCGTCAACGGCCGCCTGGTCTTCGCCTTCAGCCAGGATTTCACCGTCTTCGGCGGCTCGCTGTCGGAGGCGCATGCTGAGAAGATCTGCAAGATCATGGACAAGGCGATGCAGGTCGGCGCGCCGGTCGTGGGCCTGAACGACTCCGGCGGTGCCCGCATCCAGGAAGGCGTCGCCTCGCTCGCCGGATATGCCGAGGTGTTCCAGCGGAACGTGATCGCGTCCGGCGTCGTGCCGCAGGTGTCGCTGATCATGGGCCCCTGCGCCGGTGGCGCGGTCTATTCGCCGGCGATGACCGACTTCATCTTCATGGTGAAGGACTCGTCCTACATGTTCGTCACCGGTCCCGACGTGGTGAAGACGGTGACGCACGAGACGGTGACGCACGAAGAGCTCGGCGGTGCGGTCACGCATTCGACCAGGTCGGGCGTCTCCGATCTCGCCTTCGAGAACGACGTCGAGGCGCTGCTGCAGCTTCGCCGCTTCCTCGACTTCCTGCCGTCGTCGAACCGCGCCAAGCCGCCGGTGAAACCCACATCCGATCCGGCCGATCGCGTCGAGGACTCGCTCGATACGCTGGTGCCGGCCAATCCGAACAAGCCCTACGACATCAAGGAGCTGATCCTGAAGGTCGTCGACGAGGGCGACTTCTTCGAGATCCAGCCGGGCTATGCCGGCAACATCGTCATCGGCTTCGGGCGCATGGCGGGGCAGACGGTCGGCATCGTCGCCAACCAGCCGATGGTGCTGGCCGGATGCCTCGACATCGACTCCGCCCGCAAGGGGGCCCGTTTCGTCCGTTTCTGCGATGCCTTCAACATCCCGATCGTGACCTTCGTCGACGTGCCGGGATTCCTTCCGGGCACCGCGCAGGAATACGGCGGCATCATCAAGCACGGCGCCAAGCTGCTCTTCGCCTATGCCGAGGCGACGGTGCCGAAGGTGACGGTGATCACCCGCAAGGCCTATGGCGGCGCCTACGACGTCATGTCGTCCAAGCATCTCCGCGGCGACGTGAACTACGCCTGGCCGACGGCCGAGATCGCGGTGATGGGACCGAAGGGCGCGGTCGAGATCATCTTCCGCGGCGACATCGGCGACCCGGCCAAGATCGAGGCACGCACCGAGGAGTACCGCGAGAAGTTCGCCAACCCCTTCGTCGCCGGCCATCGCGGCTTCATCGACGACGTGATCATGCCGCACTCGACCAGGCGGCGGATCTGCCGGGCGCTCTCCATGCTCCGGGACAAGAAGATCGAGGATCCGTGGCGGAAACACCGGAACATACCGCTGTAGCGCGCCTCCGCGGCTTCAAGCGGCATCTGCTCGCCTATGCCGCGGCGATGGTCGTGCTGATCGTGCTTCACGTGATCGTCCAGCCGGAGCAGCCGTGGTTCGTCTTGCCCCTGGTCGGCTGGGGCGCGCCGCTGGCTATCCACTGCGCCTATGCGATGGGGTTGTTCGGGGGAAGGAATGGGTAAGCTGTTCTCGAAGATCCTGATCGCCAACCGTGGCGAGATCGCGTGCCGGGTGATCCGGACGGCGAAGAAGCTCGGCATCAAGACGGTCGCGGTCTACTCGGATGCGGACGCCGACGCGCTGCATGTGCGCGAGGCGGACGAGGCGGTGCGCATCGGACCGGCGCCGTCGGCGCAGAGCTACCTCAAGATCGAGGCGATCATCGAGGCCTGCAAGCAGACCGGGGCCGAGGCGGTGCATCCGGGCTACGGCTTCCTCTCCGAGCGCGCGCCCTTCGCGGAAGCGCTGAAGGCCGCCGGCATCGTCTTCATCGGGCCGGAGCCGCATGCGATCCGCGCCATGGGCGACAAGATCGAGTCCAAGAAGCTGGCGCAGGGCGCCGGCGTCTCGACCGTGCCGGGCCATCTGGAGGCGATCCCCGACGCCGACGAGGCGGTGAGGATCGCGAAGAAGGTCGGCTTCCCGGTCATGATCAAGGCGTCGGCCGGCGGCGGCGGCAAGGGCATGCGCATCGCCCGATCCGATGCCGAGGTGCGCGAGGGCTTCCAGTCGGCGACCAACGAGGCGAAGTCGTCCTTCGGCGACGACCGCGTCTTCATCGAGCGCTATGTCGAGGAGCCGCGGCACATCGAGATCCAGGTGCTGGGCGACGCGCATGGCAACGTCGTCTATCTCGGCGAGCGCGAATGCTCGGTGCAGCGACGGCACCAGAAGGTGCTGGAAGAGGCGCCGAGCCCGTTCCTCGACGAGAAGACGCGGAAGGCGATGGGCGAGCAGGCGGTCGCGCTGGCGAAAGCGGTGCAGTACCGCTCCGCCGGCACGGTCGAGTTCATCGTCGACAAGGACAAGAACTTCTACTTCCTCGAGATGAACACGCGGCTCCAGGTCGAGCATCCGGTGACCGAGCTGGTGACCGGACTCGACCTCGTCGAGCAGATGATCCGCGTCGCGGCCGGCGAGAAGCTCGCCTTCGGCCAGAAGGACGTGAAGCTGACCGGCTGGGCGATGGAGGCGCGCCTCTATGCCGAGGACCCGCGGCGCGGGTTCCTGCCGGCGATCGGGCGCCTGAGCCGCTACCGGCCGGCCACGGGCGAGGGCGTGCGCGTCGACACCGGCGTCTACGAGGGCGCCGAGATCTCGATGCACTACGATCCGATGATCGCCAAGCTCGTGGCCTATGGCGCCACGCGCAAGGAGTCGATCGACCGCGCCATCGCCGCGCTCGATCGCACCGAGATCGAAGGCGTCGGCCACAACGTCGACTTCCTGACGGCGCTGCTCGACATGCCGCGCTTTCGTGAAGGCCGGCTCACCACCAACCTGATCGCCGAGGAGTACCCGAAGGGCTTCAAGGGTTCGGCCACGACCGATGCCGACCTGCACCTGACGGCGGCGCTCGCCGGGGCCTTCCAACGCCGGCTTTCCGAGCGCGATGCGATGATCGACGGCCAGCTGCCTGGGCGGCGACTCACCGTCGCGACCGACTGGGTCGCGCGTCTCTCGGTCGAGGGCGGCGACCCGGTCGATCTGCCGATCACGGTCCAGCCGGCCGAGCACGGCTATGACGTCTCGGTCGGCGGCCACGTGGTCGCGCTGCGCGGCGAGTTCGCGCCCGAGACCACGCTGTTCGACGGCACCGCCAACGGCGAGCCCTGTGCCGCCCGCATCGGCCGCCACGGCATCGCCTGGCGCATCGCTCGCGACGGCCGCGCCGTCGAGGCGCTGGTCGTGTCGCCGGTGGCCGCGCGCTACCTGGCGCTGATGCCGAAGAAGGCGGCGCCCGACCTCTCGCGCTTCCTGCTCTCGCCGATGCCGGGCCTGCTGGTGTCGGTCGCGGTCAAGCCGGGCCAGGAAGTGAAGGCCGGCGAGACGCTGGCGGTGGTCGAGGCGATGAAGATGGAGAACGTGCTGAAGGCACCGCAGGACGGCAAGGTCGCGGTCGTGCACGCCAACGCCGGCGACTCCCTCGCTGTCGACCAGAAGATCCTGGAGTTCGCGTGAGCGAGCGCTCCATCGTTCGGGTCCGCATCGAAGGCAGGGTCCAGGGCGTGTGGTATCGCGGTTGGACCATCGACGAGGCGACCAGGCGCGGGATCGATGGCTGGGTCCGCAACCGCCGTGACGGCTCTGTCGAAGCCGTCTTCGCCGGTCCCGCCGACGAGATCACGACGATGCTCATCGCCTGCCATGAGGGGCCGATAGGGGCGGAGGTCGAACGGGTATTCTCGGAGCCGATCGTCGAGGAACCGCCTTCCGGTTTTGTTCAACTCCCCACACTCTGAGGATTCCCCGAATGTCTCTTCCCCGCAGCTTCCTGCTCGCGGCTCTCGTGTACGCGCTCGCGGGCATGGGCCTCGGCATCCACATGGGCATCGGCCAGGACTTTGCCGCAGCGCCGGTGCATGCGCATATCAACCTGGTCGGCTGGGTCACGATGGCGCTCTTCGGCCTGATCCACCGCGCCTACCCGGCGCTACGCGAGCTCAAGCTCGCCTGGCCGCAATTCTGGATATGTCAGGCCGGCGCGCTGCTGCTCGTGATCGGCATCGCCCGCAGCATCTTCGCCGACGAGCACGGAATCGTGGCCGTCGGCTCCGTCCTGACCATCCTCTCGATGGTCCTGTTCCTGGCGATGGCGCTCATCGGCCTTCGCGACGAGCCGACCGGCTGAAGCTGCCATCGGGGCCGAACACGCCCTCGAAGGTGCTTTGAAGCGCGGCATCCAGGTCGGCCATCGTCGCCGGGATGCCGAGGTCGACCAGCGAGGTGACCCCGTGCGCCGAGATGCCGCACGGGACGATGCCGCCGAAGTGGGAAAGGTCCGGCTCGACGTTGAGCGCGAGCCCATGGAAGCTGACCCAGCGGCGGACCCGTACGCCGATGGCGCCGATCTTGTCCTCGACCCAGGGGGTGTTGCGGTCGGTCCGCCGGACCCAGAGCCCGATCCGGTCGGGTCGGGTCTCGGCCTCGACGCCGATGCGGTCGAGCGCCCGGATCGCCCACCCCTCGAGCGCGTGGACATAGGCCCGGACGTCCGGGCCCCGGCGCTTGAGGTCCAGCATCACATAGACCACCCGCTGGCCGGGCCCGTGATAGGTGTAGCGGCCGCCCCGGCCGGTCTCGAAGACCGGAAAGCGCGGGTCCAGAAGCTCTTCCGGGGCGGCCGAGGTGCCCGCCGTGTAGAGGGGCGGGTGCTCGACCAGCCAGACGAGTTCGGGCGCCTCCCCGGCGCGGATCGCGTCGACCCGGGCTTCCATGGCGGCCACCGCCTCCGGATACGCCAGGGGGGCCGTCTCCCAGCGCCATTCCGGGGCGGTCCCGGGGGCATTTTCCCGGCTTTCCCCGGGGGCTCTGGCTGCGGCTATCGCTGCTTGATCCATGGGTCGCGATTTGCTATTCCCCGCGGGCGTTCTTGGCAAGGACCGGATGCCCATCCCGGACTTGCGTCCCACGCAATGCGGTCGTGGCGGAACTGGTAGACGCGCAGCGTTGAGGTCGCTGTGGGGGAAACCCTGTGGAAGTTCGAGTCTTCTCGACCGCACCATTTTCTGAGAGGCCCGCCGAGAAATCGAGCGGGCCTTTCGCTTTAAGAACGGTACGATACTAAAGATCGGTACGACACGGACCCCGACCAACGGGGGATGCGGGGGGGCATGGCCGACGAAGACGTGAGGGCAGCGGCGCTGGACTACCACCGGCGCGCTCCGGCCGGAAAGATCGGCGTCATCCCGACCAAGCCGCTGGCGACCCAGCGCGACCTGGCCCTGGCCTATACGCCGGGCGTCGCTGCCGCCTCCGAGGCGATCGCCGGCGACGTCTCCCAGGCGGCCGAGCTGACCGCACGCGGCAACCTGGTCGCGGTCATCACCAACGGCACCGCCGTCCTCGGCCTCGGATCCATCGGCCCGCTCGCCGCCAAGCCGGTGATGGAGGGCAAGGGCGTCCTGTTCAAGAAATTCGCGGGCATCGACGTCTTCGACATCGAGGTCGACGAGAAGGACCCCGACAAGCTGGTCGAGATCGTCGCCGCACTCGAGCCGACCTTCGGCGGCATCAACCTCGAGGACATCAAGGCGCCCGAGTGCTTCGAGATCGAGGAGAAGCTGCGCCGCCGGATGAAGATCCCGGTCTTCCACGACGATCAGCACGGCACCGCGATCATCGTCGCCGCGGCGATCGTCAACGCGCTTCGTGTCGTCGGAAAGTCGCTCGACCAGGTGAAGCTGGTGACCTCGGGCGCGGGTGCTGCGGCGCTCGCCTGCCTCGACCTGCTCGTCACCCTGGGTCTGAAGATCGAGAACACCATCGTCACCGACATCGCCGGCGTGGTCTACGCGGGCCGCAAGGAGCTGATGGATCCGCGCAAGGACCGCTATGCGCGCGAGACCAACGCACGCACGCTGGGCGACGCGATCGGCGGCGCCGACATCTTCCTCGGTCTTTCCGCGCCACGCGTGCTGAAGCCGGAGATGGTGGCGAGGATGGGCGAGCGGCCGATCGTCCTTGCGCTCGCCAACCCGACGCCCGAGATCTTGCCCGAGGAGGTGCGGTCGGTCCGCTCCGACGCGGTGATCGCGACCGGGCGCTCGGACTACCCGAACCAGGTCAACAACGTCCTCTGCTTCCCCTTCATCTTCCGGGGCGCGCTCGACGTCGGCGCGACCGCGATCAACGAGGCGATGAAGGTCGCCTGCGTGAACGCGATCGCTGACCTGGCGCTGGAAGAGTCCTCCGACATCGTGGCCGCGGCCTATGGCGAGGCGCCGCCGGCCTTCGGGCCCGACAACCTGATCCCGAAGCCGTTCGATCCCAGGCTGATCACGCGCGTGGCGCCGGCGGTGGCAGAAGCTGCGATGAAGAGCGGCGTCGCGACCCGGCCGATCGCCGACATGGAAGCCTACCGGCAGCACCTGTCGGGCTTCGTCTTCCGCTCCGGTCAGGTGATGCGCCCGGTCTACCAGCGCGCCAAGCTGGACCCGAAGCGGGTCGTCTACACCGACGGCGAGGAAGAACGCGTGCTCCGCGCGATCCAGACCGTGATCGACGAGAAGCTGGCACGGCCGATCCTGATCGGACGTCCCTCGGTCGTCGACATGCGGATCCAGCGCTTCGGGCTCCGCATGCGGCGCGGCGAACACTTCGACCTGGTCAATCCCGAGGACGATCCGCGGTATCCCGAGTACTGGAAGCTCTATCACCAGCTGCTCGAGAGACGCGGCGTCTCGCCGGACCACGCGCGGACCGTGGTGCGCACGCGGACGACGGTGATCGGCACGCTGATGGTCAAGCGCGGCGAGGCCGATGCGATGATCTGCGGTTCTGTCGGCCGCTATCCCGACCATCTCCGCCATGTCCGCGACGTGATCGGGCTCCAGCCCGGTGTCCGCCATTTCGCCGCCCTCAACCTGTTGATCCTGCCGCGCGGCTCGTTCTTCATTGCCGACACCCACGTCAACACCGAACCGACGGCGGAAGCGGTCGCCGAGATGACGCTGATGGCGGCAACCGAGGTCGCCCGCTTCGGCATCCAGCCGAAGGTGGCGCTGCTCTCGCATTCGAGCTTCGGCAGCCGCGAGGTCGCTTCGGCGGCGAAGATGCGCGAAGCGCTGTCGTTGATCCTGAAGAAGTCGCCGGACCTCGAGGTCGAGGGCGAGATGCAGGGCGACGCTGCGGTGTCGGAACTGATCCGCGAGCGGATCTTCCCGAACTCGCGCCTCAAGGGGTCCGCCAACCTCTTGATCATGCCGACGATCGATGCCGCGAACATCGCCTTCAACCTGCTGAAGATCCTGGGCGAGGGGCTGTCGGTCGGGCCGATCCTGCTGGGCACGGCGCAGCCGGTGCACATCCTGACCCAGGCCGCCACGGTGCGGGGCATCGTCAACATGACGGCCTTCGCCGTCGCCGACGCGCAGAGCCGCGCCGCCGGTCCCTCGGACTGAGGCTCGATTGACAGGCCCGTCCGATGCCACGCTGTCCGACGGCACCCGTCGGCGCGCGCCGGAGGTTGCGCTCTACGGCCTGACGCCGCCGGTCGAGCAGGCGATCCTCTCCGCCGTCGATGCCGGCCGGTCGAACCAGATCCGAGGGCTGGTCCGGCCGCTGCATCCGGCCGACGTCGCCGACCTGCTTTCGCGCCTGGACGCCGAGCAGCGGCGGGCGGTGATCGAGGCGATCCGCGGCCGCTTCGATCCGGAAATCCTGCCCTATCTGGACGAAGCGGTGCGCGAGGACGTGTTCGAGACCCTCGGGACCCGCGACGTCGCGGCGATGCTGGCCGAGCTCGATTCCGACGACGCGATCGACCTGATGACCGACCTCGACGAGGATGAGCGGAAGCTCCTCCTCGAGGCGGTGCCGCCGGCCGATCGCGTGGTTCTGGAGCAGGGCCTCACCTTCCCGGACTCATCCGCCGGGCGCCTGATGCAGCGCGAGGTCGTGGCGGTGCCGACGCACTGGACGGTCGGCCAGACCATCGACTTCATGCGCACCGAGGCCGAGCTTCCGGAGAACTTCCAGGAAATCTACGTGGTTTCGGCCGGCAACCGGCTCGATGGCGTCGTCACGCTCGCCAAGCTGCTGCGCGCGAAGCGTCCGGTCCGGATCGCCGACATCATGTCGGCGGAGATGCGGCCGGTGCCGCCGACCACGGACCAGGAGGAGGTGGCGCAGATGTTCCGGCGCTACGGCCTGGTCTCGACGCCGGTGGTCGACGACACCGGCCAGCTCCTCGGTCGCATCACCGTCGACGACGTGGTCGACGTCATCGACGAGGAGGCGGAGGAGGATCTGCTCAAGCTCGGCGGCGTCTCGGAGTCCGACATCTCCAGCAGCCTGCTGGAGACAGCGCGTTCCAGGTTCGTCTGGCTGCTGGTCAACCTGGTGACCGCCTTCATCGCGGCCTCGGTGATCGCGATGTTCGCCGACACCATCGCCCAGGTGGTGGCCCTGGCGGTGCTTGCGCCGATCGTCGCCTCGATGGGCGGCAACGCCGGGACCCAGTCGCTGACGGTCGCCGTCCGGGCGCTGGCGATGCGCGAGATCGGCCGGACCAACGCGCTCCGCGTCATCGTCAAGGAGGTGGCGCTCGGCGTCATCAACGGCGCGGTTTTCGGCTGCGCGGTCGGCCTGGTCGCCTGGGCCTGGTTCGGCAAGCCGATGATCGGCGTCGTGATCGGCCTCGCCCTGATCCTGAACCTGATGGCGGCAGGCCTGGCCGGCATGACCATACCCCTGATCCTGGAGCGGCTCGGGGTCGACCCGGCGGTCGCATCCGGGGTATTCCTCACCACCGTGACCGATGTCGTCGGCTTCTTCACCTTCCTCGGGCTCGCGACGTGGCTGATCCTCTAGACCAGGGCTGGCTCCGCGATCTCTGGTACCTGGCGCTCCCCGGCCGCGAGGTCGCGCGCGGGCGCATGACCGTGCGCACGCTGCTCGGCCAGCGCCTCCTGTTCGGCCGCACGAACGACGGCGAGGTCTTCTGCTTCAAGGATTTCTGCCCTCATCGCGGCATACCCTTGAGCTTCGGGACCTTCGACGGCCGCGAGGTCGAGTGCTGCTATCACGGCTGGCGCTTCGGTGCCGACGGGCGCTGCACCGCCATCCCGGCGCTGGTCGAGGGGCAGGCCTTCGAGCCCGGCCGCATCAAGGCGAAGACGTTCCCGGTGCGCGAGGTGCAGGGCAACATCTGGATCTTCGCGGGATCGGATCCGGCGAACGCGCCGCCGATCCCGGTGGTGCCGGACGTCGGCGAGCGCGCGGCGGACCTGACCGAGACGATGCCATTCGGCTGCGCCATGGACCACGCGGTGGTCGGTCTCATGGATCCGGCACACGGGCCCTTCGTGCATCAGTCTTGGTGGTGGCGCTCGACCAAATCGATCCACGAGAAGGCGAAGCGGTTCGTGCCCTCCGAGCTCGGCTTCACCATGGCGCGCCATCGCCCGTCCTCCAACAGCAAGGCCTATCGGATCATCGGTGGCGCGCCGGAAACCGAGATCTCGTTCCGGCTTCCGGGCGTCCGCATCGAGCACATCAGGACCGAGAAGGTCGTCGTGGGCGCGCTGACAGCGGTGACGCCGGTCGACGCCACGACGACCCGGATCCATCACGCGATCTGGTGGACGCGGCCGTGGCTCTCGCTGCTCAAGCCGTTCTTCCGGCCGTTCATGCACAAGTTCCTGGTCCAGGATCGCGACATCATGGCGATGCAGGCGATCGGCCTCGCCGACGATCCGGCGCTGATGCTGATCGACGACGCCGACACCCAGGCGAAATGGTATTACCGGCTCAAGAAGGAATGGGCTGCGAGCCGGGCCGACAACCGGCCGTTCGAGAACCCGGTCAAAGAACGCATCTTGCGCTGGCGGAGCTGAAGACCCGATGCCGAATACCGATCGCGAAAGTTTCCTCGCCCTTCTCGGACGCCTCGGCGGCACCGACGATGCCGATGTCCTGGCCGCCGCCCGCGAGGCGAGCCGCCGCGTTTCGGCCGCCGGCCTCGATTGGGAAGACCTGCTGCGTCCCCCGCCTTCGGCTGCGAAAATTGAAGTCACCGGGGACGACGGCGAGCTGATCGAGCGGCTGCTGGCGTCGCCTGCCGTGACGGCCTCGACCAAGGACGAGCTGCGCGGGTTCAGGGACGATCTCGCCAAGGGCGCGCTCGACCCGAGCGATCGCAAGTACATCCGCGATCTTGCCCAGCGGATCGGCGGCTAGCAATCCTGGACCGCCTCACCCTTCGACAAGCTCAGGATGAGGCTGTTCAGACCTCTCAGTAGACCTCATGCTGCGCTTGTCGAAGCGTGAGGTCGCTGAAGACTACGAAATGGGGGAACCGATGAAGCTCGCAGATTTCCGGAAACGCTTTCCCGAAAAGCAGATCAAGGCCGGCAGCCTCAAATGGGGTGTCATCGACGTGGCGGGAAAGAAGGGCCAGCCGACGCTGGTTCTGATCCCGGGAACGCTCGGCGTCGCCGACATCTTCTGGAACCAAATCGTCGCGCTGAAGGGCAAGGCCCGGATCGTCGCGGTCACGGTGCCGCCGTCGCTCAGCATCATCAAGCTCGCCGACGGGCTCAAGTCGCTGTTCGACAAGCTCGACATCGGCAAGGCGCACCTGCTGGGCTCGTCGCTCGGCGGATTCCTGATCCAGCACTTCGCCGCGCGCCATCCCAGCCGCATCGAGAAGCTCTACGTCGCGAACACGCTGCTCGATCCGAAGTCCAAGGACCTGCGCGGGCCGCTGCCGGCGGAAGCCAAGAAGATGACGCCGAAGCAGCACCTGACCAAAGCCTACGCCAACATCGCCGGCATGCCTGCCCCCGATGCCGGCTTCAAGCTGCTGAAGACCGTGCTCAAGGACAATGCGGACCGTCTCGGCGGCGCCTGGCTCAAGTCGCGCGTGCTCGTCGTCCGCGACGGGCCGGCGGTGCCGAAGCTCGACCTGCCGCAGTCCAAGATCTTCGTCCTCGATTGCGGCGACGATCCGGTGGTGGCGCCCAAGGTGCTGGCCGCGGTGCGCAAGCGCTATCCGAAGGCCAAGCGGTTCCATATCGAGATCGGCGGTCACTTCCCCTACGTGACGCGGCCGAAGGCCTACATCGAGATGTTCAAGAAGACGCTGGCCTAGGCCGCGTAGGCCTTCAGGAACCTCTCGACGATCTCCTGGGCGTGGGCGGTGAGCTCCGCCTCGCTCGGGAGCGGCATCCCGACCAGGATGCGGATATGCACGTCGCCGCGCAGCATCGCGAAGAGCGTATCGGATGCATGTAGCGGGTCGGGTATGCGCAGCAGCCCGCGCATGTCCGCATACCTCAGAAGCTCGGCGAACTTGGCCCGGCCCATGCCGGGTGCGGTCTCGTAGAAGAGGCGGCCGAGGCCCGGATTGCGCGGTGCTTCGGCGGACACGACCCGCAGCAGCGCGACCGGGTAGCCCGAGGTGATGAAGCGGATGTAGCGCTGGGCGATCTCCCGAACCTTCGGGATCGGGTCCAGCTGGGCGATGTCGCCGCTGCTGATCTCCGGCCAAGTGCGGCGGCACTCGGAGTCCATCATCGCCGCGAACAGCTCTTCCTTGCTCGAATAGTGGGCGTAGACGGTCGCCTTGGATACGTTCGCCAGCTTGGCGACGGCATCCATGCTGGTGGCCGAGAACCCGTCCTTGAGGAACAAGTCCCGGGCGGCCTCCAGGATCTGCAGGGGCTTGGCGGCCCGGCTTCCGGGTGCTGGGGCGGCTGTGTCCGTCATCACATCCATTCTGGACTGCACGGTTTAGTTTTCTGTTGACACTGTAGCCCTTCAGGCGCAGGTTCGCAACAGAAACTGAACCGTTCAGTTTACTTTGCCCGGGAGCACCGGGTCCGGGGTCATAAAATGAAGAAGATTCTCCGCCTTACTCTCCTCACCAAGGTCGCGATCGGCGCCCTGCTTCTTGCGGGCAACTACGGCTGGAACTGGTGGACCAGCGGCCGATTCCTCGAATCGACCGACAATGCCTACGTCCAGGCCGACATCGTCACCGTCTCTGCCAAGCTCTCGGGCTACATCCGCGACGTCCGCGTCGCCGACAACCAGCAGGTCAAGGCAGGCGACGTGCTGGCCGTGATCGACGACGACGACTACACCGCGAAGGTCGCCGAGGCCCGGGCCGCGGTCGAGGCCAGGAAGGCCGCGATCGTCGCGACCGAGAAGCAGCTCACCTGGCAGAAGGCGATGATCCAGCAGGCCGAGGCCGGGATTACCTCTTCCGAGGCCGACCGCGAGCGGTCGCGCCAGGACCTGGCCCGGTACCGGAACCTCGCCTCCAGCGAATACGTCAGCCGCCAGAAGCTCGAGGTCGTCGAGGCCGATGCCCGGAAGACCGAGGCCGGCACGTCGAAGGCGCGCGCCGCGCTGACCGCCGAGAAGGACCGGATCGCGATGATCGAGGCCGACCGCCGCCAGGCCGAGGCCGCGCTCAAGCAGGCCGAGGCTGCGCTGGCCACGGCCGAGATCGCCCGCGAGGACACCGTCATCCGCGCTGCCGCCGACGGCATCGTCGGCAACCGCACCGTCCAGGTCGGCCAGCTCGTGAAGCCCGGCAGCCAGCTCATGGTGCTGGTGCCGCTGCCCGAGGTGCACGTCGTCGCCAACTTCAAGGAGACACAGCTCAAGCGCATGCGTCCCGGCCAGAAGGTGACGCTCGAGGTGGACGCCTTCCCGGGCCGGCCGATCGAAGGCCGCGTCGAGAGCTTCGCCCCGGCGTCGGGCTCGCAGTTCAGCCTGCTGCCGCCGGAGAACGCGTCCGGCAACTTCACCAAGATCGTGCAGCGCCTTCCCGTGCGCATCGCGGTGCCGCGCGACAACGTGCTCGCCGGCCTGATCCGTCCCGGGCTTTCGGTGGTCGCTTCGGTCGACACCAAGGACACCGTCGCCGAGGCGCCGTTGCTGGGCTCGCTGATGGGTTCGGCGATGGCAGCCAGCAAATGACCGCGGCGACCGCCACCGCCGACGACGCGCCCGCTCATCCGGCGGGCGCGTCTCGTGCTCCCCAGGCCATGCCGTCGACCAAACAGGTCCTCGGCTTCTTCACGATGGTCTTCGGGATGTTCATGGCGATCCTGGACATCCAGATCGTCTCCAGCTCGATCGGCGAGATTCAGGCGGGCCTCGCGGCGAGCTCGGACGAGATCAGCTGGGTCCAGACCTCCTATCTGATCGCCGAAGTCGTGATGATCCCGCTGTCGGGCTACCTCTCGCGCCTGATGTCGACCCGGGTCCTGTTCGTGATCTCGTCGCTGGGCTTCACCGTCTTCAGCCTTGCCTGCGCTTTCGCCTGGAACATCGAATCGATGATCGTGTTCCGCGCGTTCCAGGGCTTCCTCGGCGGCGCGATGATTCCGACCGCCTTCGCCACCACCTTCGCGCTGTTTCCGGCGGACAAGCGGACCGGCGTCACCATCCTGATCGGCCTCGTCGCGACCATGGCGCCGACCCTCGGCCCGACCCTCGGCGGCTGGATCACCCAGGCTGCTTCGTGGCACTGGCTGTTCCTGATCAACGTGCTCCCGGGCTTCGTCGCCAGCCTGCTGGTCTGGTCCCTGCTCGACATCGACAAGGCGGACTGGTCGCTGCTCAAGAGCTTCGACCGCATCGGCCTGATCCTGATGGCGCTCTTCCTCGGCACGCTCGAATACGTGTTCGAGGAGGGGCCGCGGAAGGAGTGGTTCGACGACCACGTCCTCCTCTACGCCGCCGTGGTCTCGGTGGTCTCGGGCGTGCTGTTCTTCTGGCGGGTCTTCACCTACCGGAACCCGATCGTCGACCTCCGAGCCTTCGCGGATCGCAACTTCGCGATCGGCAGCCTGTACAGCTTCATTCTCGGCGTCGGCCTCTACGGCGCCGTCTACCTGATGCCGCTCTACCTCGGCCAGGTGCGGGGGCTGAACAGCCTGCAGATCGGCGAGATCATGTTCGTGACCGGCGCCTTCCAGTTCGCCTCGGCGCCGATCGCGGGCGCACTCTCGCGCGTCCTCGAGCCGCGTCTCATGCTGGCGATCGGCCTCTCGTTGTTCGGGACCGGCGTCTGGATGACCGGCCAGATGACCGCCGACTGGGGCTTCTGGGAGTTCTTCCTGCCGCAGGCCGTGCGCGGCCTGTCGCTCATGCTCTGCTTCATGCCGATCAACGCCATCGCGCTCGGCACGCTGCCGCCTGAGAAGGTCAAGAATGCGAGCGGCCTCTACAACCTGATGCGCAACCTTGGCGGCGCCATCGGCCTCGCGCTGCTGAACACGATCCTCTCGGACCAGAAGCAGCTCCACTGGAACCGCATCGCCCAGCAGGTCAACGCCGGGCGGGACTCGGTCAACGTCTGGATCGAGTCGCTGGCGACCAGGCTCGACACGTCGGTCGCCGACGCTCAGCTGGTGGCGATGAAGAAGCTCGGCGGTCTCGTCGCGCGCGAGGCGGCGGTCATGAGCATGAACGACGCGTTCCTGGCGATGGCCAGCGTCTTCGCGCTCGCGCTGCTGCTGATGCCGTTGCTGAAGAAGAGTCAGGCCGGTGCCGGGGCCGACGCCCACTAGGTGCCGGACAAGCTCAAGCAGGACGAGACCCCGGAAGGCGACCGCATCGGCGGTCGCCCGGACGCCGCCGAGGTTCCTGGTGGGGGCCCGGGAGAAGGCCGCGGTCCGGCAGCGGGAGACGCGCCCCGCCGCCGTCGCCGTCGGCTTCTTTCCCGGCGCGAGGCCGTCTCGCGGCTCCGGCCGCCGCATTGATGCGGTTCCCTTCCCTTGGGCTATAGTAGCCGGCAAGGGAGTTGGGAAACGCCATGCTGCCGAACGAATACCCGAGCCTCGATTTCGATCTCGGCGAGGTCGCCGACGAGCTTCGCACCACGGTGCGTGCTTTCTCGGCCAAGGAGATCGCGCCGCGCGCCGCCGAGATCGACCGCACCAACGCCTTCCCGATGGATCTCTGGAAGAAGATGGGCGAGCTCGGCGTGCTGGGCGTCACGGTCGACGAGGAATATGGCGGCGCCGGCCTCGGCTATCTCGAGCACTGCGTCGCGATGGAGGAGATCAGCCGGGCGTCGGCCTCCGTCGGGCTTTCCTACGGCGCGCATTCGAACCTTTGCGTCAATCAGATCAAGCTGAACGGCACCGAGGCGCAGAAGAAGAAATACCTGCCGAAGCTGATTTCGGGCGAGAACGTCGGCGCGCTGGCGATGAGCGAGCCGGGCGCGGGATCCGATGTCGTCGGCATGAAGACCAAGGCCGAGAAGAAGGGCGACCGCTTCGTGCTGAACGGCTCGAAGATGTGGATCACCAACGGTCCGGACGCCGACACGCTGGTGGTCTACGCCAAGACCGATCCCGGCGCGCATCAGCGCGGCATCACCGCCTTCCTGGTCGAGAAGGGCATGAAAGGCTTCTCGACCGCGCAGAAGCTCGACAAGCTCGGCATGCGTGGTTCCAACACCTGCGAGCTGGTATTCGAGGATTGCGAAGTCCCGGCCGAGAACGTGCTCGGCCAGTTGAATGGCGGCGCCCGCGTGCTGATGAGCGGACTTGACTTCGAGCGCGCGGTGCTCGCCGCAGGTCCGCTCGGCATCATGCAGGCCTGCATGGACGTGGTCGTGCCCTACGTGCATGAGCGCAAGCAGTTCGGCCAGGCGATCGGCGAGTTCCAGCTGATGCAGGGAAAGCTCGCCGACATGTATGTCGGCATGAACGCCGCCAAGGCCTACGTCTATTCCGTGGCCAAGGCCTGCGACAAGGGCCGTACGACCCGCAAGGATTCGGCAGGCGCCATCCTCTATGCCGCCGAGAAGGCGACCTGGATGGCGCTCGAGGCGATCCAGTGCCTCGGCGGCAACGGCTACATCAACGACTACCCCACCGGACGGCTGCTCCGCGACGCCAAGCTCTACGAGATCGGCGCCGGCACCTCCGAAATCCGACGCATGCTGATCGGCCGTGAGCTGTTCAAGGAGACTGCCTAGATGCCTGCTGTCGTCATCACCGGCGCCAACCGCGGCCTCGGCCTCGAATTCACCCGCGTCTATCTGGCGGCCGGCTGGACCGTCCATGCGGGCTGTCGCAACCCAATGCGGGCCGATGAGCTCAAGAAGCTCAAGGGCGATCTCCATATCCACGCGCTCAATGTCGACGACGACAAGGACGCGAAGGCGCTGGCGAAGAGCCTCGGCAACGAGCCGATCGACCTGCTGCTCAACAACGCGGGCATCTACGGCAAGCGCGACCTGAAGATAGGGACCTTCGACCACGAGGAGTTTCTCCACGTGCTGAAGACCAACGTGGTGGCGCCGATCCGGCTCGCCGAGACGCTGATCGAGAACGTGGCCCACTCCAAGCTGAAGAAGATGGCCTTCGTCACCAGCCGCATGGGCTCGATCGCGATGAATGCCGGCGGCAGCATGCCGTACCGGACTTCGAAGGCGGCGCTCAACATGGCGGTCAGCTGCTTGTCGATGGACGTGAAATCGCGTGGCATCACCTGCATTCTGCTTCATCCGGGCTGGGTCAAGACCGACATGGGAGGGCCGAACGCCGCGATCGGCATCCCGGAATCGATCGCCGGCATGAAGCAGGTGATCGAGAAGACCGGGCACGAGGACACCGGCAAGTTCTACGACTACCAGGGCCAGGCCATTCCGTGGTGAGACCGCCATGCTGCTGACCGAAACGCAGTCGATGATCCGCGACACCGCGCGGGCCTTCGCCGAGGAACATCTGAAGCCGAACGCGGCGAAGTGGGATGCGGAATCGATCTTCCCGTCCGACGCCCTGGCCGAGCTCGGGAAGCTTGGCTTCATGGGCATGCTGGTGCCGGAGGAGATGGGCGGCGCCGGCTCCGACCATGTCGCCTACGCGCTGGCGCTGGAGGAGATCGCCGCAGGCGACGGCTCGACCTCGACGATCATGAGCGTGCACAACTCGGTCGGCTGCATGCCGGTGCTCAAGTTCGGCACCGAGATGCAGAAGGAGCGTTTCCTCAAGCCGATGGCACGGGGCGAGCAGCTCGGGTGCTTCTGCCTGACCGAGCCGGGCGCGGGCTCGGATGCCTCGGCGCTGAAGACGCGCGCGCGGCGCGAAGGCAACGGCTGGGTGCTGAACGGGACCAAGCAGTTCATCACGTCCGGTGGCAAGGCGGATCTCGCGATCGTCTTCGCCGTCACCGATCCCGACGCCGGAAAGAAAGGGATCTCGGCCTTCCTGGTGCCGACCAGGACCGAGGGCTGGAAGGTCGCGCGGGTGGAAAAGAAGCTCGGCCTCAACGCGTCGGAGACCTGCCAGATCCAGATGGACGAGCTCCGCGTGGAGCCCGAGCTGATGCTCGGCAAGGAAGGCGAGGGCTACCGGATCGCGCTCGCGAACCTCGAGGGCGGGCGCATCGGCATCGGGGCCCAGTCGGTCGGGATGGCCAAGGCGGCATATGAAGCAGCCCTCGCCTATGCCCAGGAGCGAGAGACCTTCGGCAAGCCGATCTTCGGGCACCAGGCGGTCGCCTTCCGCCTCGCCGACATGGCGACGCAGATCGAGGCGGCCCGCCAGATGGTGCTCCATGCGGCCGCTCTCCGCGATGCGGGCGAGCGCTGCCTGAAAGAGGCCTCGATGGCGAAGCTCTTCGCCTCGGAGATCGCCGAGCGCGTCTGCTCCGACGCGATCCAGATCCACGGCGGCTACGGCTATCTCGCCGACTTCCCCGTCGAGCGCATCTACCGCGACGTCCGCATCACCCAGATCTACGAAGGCACCTCGGACATCCAGCGCCTCGTGATCGCCCGCGAGATCGCCGGATAGAGATCAGTAGTACCGCGAGTAATACGGCCGAGGCGGATAGTCGTAGGGATAGGCGTAGGCCGGCGCGGGCGAATAGGAATACTGCGGCGGGTAGGGCTGATACGGCCGCGGTGGCGGTACATACGAATATTGGGGCGGGTAGTAGGACGGCGCCATCGGTTGAACGCTCTGCTCGTTGTTGAGCTGACGCGTGATTTCCCTCTCCTGCTGCTCGAGCCCCGGCACCCGGTACGTGTGGGTCTGAGCGAAGGCAGGCGCGGCGCTGAACGCAACCGCTACCGCTGCGAGCGCGAGAAGCTTCCTGGTCATGGCATCTCTCCTGGACGTCCGGCTGCCAAGACAAACGCGCGTGCGACGCGGCGGTTTCCTTCTAGAGGATACGATCTCCATCGATCGTCTCGCCCGGGGCGATGTCAGGAAGTCTCGCCAGTTCGCGGTAATAGGGTGAGAAGTCCGGCCGCGTCGCCGCGATCAGGTCGTCGAAGCTGTCGATGACGAAATAGCACTCCTGGAAGTCGTCGATCCGATAGCGCGTCCGCATGATCCGCATCAGGTCGAATTCGATCCGTTTGGGCGCCTTGCCTTCCAGCGCATAGATCGACTCCCCCTTGCTGGAGACGATGCCGGCGCCGTAGATGCGGAGCCCCTCGGGTGTGCGGATCAGCCCGAACTCGACCGTGTACCAGTAGAGCCGCGCCAGCTTCTCCAGCGAGCCCAGGTTCAGCGCCTTGAGGCCGCCCTCGCCATAGGCCTGCATGTAGTCGCCGAAGGTCGGGTGCACCAGCAACGGCACGTGGCCGAATACGTCGTGGAAGACGTCCGGCTCCTCGATGTAGTCGAGCTGCTCCGGCGTGCGGATGAAGCAGGTCGACGGGAACTTGCGGTCGGCCAGCAGTGCGAAGAATACGTCGTCCGGCACCAGGCCCGGTACCGCGACGATCTCCCAGCCCGACGACGCCTTCAGGACCTGGTTGAGCCGCCGGAAGTCGGGGATGCCGGCCGCAGTCACGTCGAGCGCGTGGATGCCGGCGAGATACTCCCGGCAGGCGCGGCTCTCGAGGATCCGCTGTTGGCGCTCGAACAGGGTCTTCCAGGTCGCGTGCTCGGCCGCCGAGTACCCCTGCCAATCCTGAGTCACGAGGTAGCCGGAGACAGCCGGCGCCGCCTTCGCCAGGGCCATGGGGGTCTCCGGAGCGGGTGAGCTTAGCTCTTGAACGCGATCTTGGGCCCGGGCGATCCCGGGTCAAGGCAGACGGCCTTGACCTTTGCGGAGGGTGAGTTTACATTCAAACAAGTATTCAATTGTACAGTATTGTATAACGTAACGTGCTGACCCCTGATCAGACCCACGAGCTTGCGGAGATCTTCCGCCTGCTCGGTGACCCGACCCGGCTCGGCATCACGTTGGCCGTTGCCGGCGATGCACGCCCTGTCGGCGAAGTCGCGGAGTCGCTGGGCCTGAGCGCGTCGCTCGTCAGCCATCACCTGCGCCTGCTTCGTGCCGCCCGCCTCGTCCGAGCCGAGCGGCAGGGAAAGCAGGTCTTCTACGCGCTCGCCGACCATCACGTGCGCGACGTCATCGAGGACATGGCCGCCCATGTCCGCGAGCCTCACCAGGAGGACTGACATGTCCGCTTCTTGCTGCAGCCACGACCATCATCACGACCATGGACCGGCCGGCGACGATCCGGCCTATCGCCGCGTGCTGATGGTGGCGCTGATCGTCAACTTCGCGATGTTCGCGGTCGAGATCCTCTCGAGCCAGGCCGCGAAGTCGGACTCCCTGCTCGCGGATTCGATCGACTTCCTCGGCGACGGCGCCAACTACGCGGTCAGCCTGTGGGTGCTGGGCGCGGCGGTATCGATGCGCGCCAGGGCTTCGCTCCTGAAGGCTGCCAGCATGGCCGGCTTCGGCATCTGGGTTCTTGGCTCGACGACTGTCCACGCGCTCGCCGGAACGGTGCCGGAAGCGCCCACCATGGGCGTCGTGGGATCGCTGGCGCTGCTGGCCAATCTCGGCGTCGCGGTGATGCTCTATCGCTTCCGCGACGGCGACTCCAACCGCCGGTCGGTCTGGCTCTGCACGCGAAACGACGCGATCGGCAACGTCGCGGTGATGCTGGCCGCCCTCGGCGTCTTCGGCACCGGCCACGGCTGGCCGGACGCGCTGGTGGCCGCGGGCATGGGCGCGCTGGCGCTCCACTCCTCGATCAAGGTCTTCCGTCAGGCGAGAAGCGAGCTCAGGCCCGTCGCCGCTTGACGGAGGAGCCCGCCGCGCGATCACATCGCGGGCGATGCTCCTCGAGGACGAGAAGGAAGAAGAGGCCCTCAGGCCGACGCGGCTCGGGCAGTCGGGCAAGCCGCGCGGGCGGATCGGGCGCGCGCTCGGTTGGTGGATGCTGCGCATCAACGGCCCGATCAACGCGCGGACGGTCACGGCGCTGGAGATGCAGCCGGGCGAGACCGTCCTCGAGATCGGCTGCGGGCCGGGGGACGCGATCGCGCGGTTCGTTCGGGAAGGACAGGCCCGCCGCATATTCGCCATCGACCATGCCCCCGACATGGTGGAAGCGGCGCGGACGTTGAACCGTACGGCGATCCGCGAAGGCCTCGTCGATATCCGCGAATGCTCGGTCTCGAAGATGCCGTTCCGCGACGGCACCTTCGACGCGGTGGCGGCGATCAACTCGATCCAGTTCTGGCCGCATCTCCGCCTCGACCTCAAGGAGGTCATGCGCGTGCTGAAGCCGGGCGGCCGCTTCGTCGCGGCGATGCGCATGACGATGGAGCACCGTGCCCGAAGGCGGGTCGAGGTGATCGCCCGTGCGCTCCCGAACGCCGGCTTCGTCGAGATCGGCCTGGACGAGGTCGACGCCCGCGCCTTCAAGGTGGCGCTGCTCGAGGGCAAGCGCCCGATCTGGTCGGGCGGCAGCCCCTACGATGCCTTCACGCGCTAGAGAGCCGGCGACCTAGGCGCGGGCCTTGGCACGCTGCCACAGCCAGATCACGAAGGGCGTCAGCCAGATCAGCACCGTGATCACGCCGATCACGCCGGCAATCGGCCGCTCGAAGAAGGGAATGAGACTTCCTTCGGCCTTCATCATCGAGGTGATGAAGTTGTTCTCGATCAGCGGTCCGAGCACGAGGGCGAGCACGCAGGGTGCGATCGGGATGCCGTTCTCCTCCATCAGGAAGCCGATCACGCCCATGATCAGCATCACCGCCACCGCGAACAGCACGTTGTCGACGGCGAAGGAGCCGACCAGGCAGAACATCAGGATGATCGGCATCAGCGTGTGGCGGGGCACGGACAGGATCTGCTTCGAGGCCTTGATCGCGACCCAGCCGAGCGGAAGCATCAGCAGGTTGGCGAGGAAGAAGGACAGGAAGACCGCGTAGATCAGCTCGGGATTCTTGATGAAGATCGTCGGCCCGGGATTCATGCCCTTCATGTAGAGGACGCCGATCACGATCGCGGTGATCGAGTCGCCGGGAATGCCGAAGACCGTCGCCGGGATGTAGGCGCCGCCAAGAGCCGAATTGTTGGCTGCACCGGCCTCGGCGATTCCCTCGACATGACCGGTGCCGAACTTTTCCGGCTCCTTCGAGAACTTCTTCGCCATCGCATAGGAGATCCAGGCGGCGACGTCGGCGCCGGCGCCGGGAAGGGCGCCGATCAGGGTGCCGACGACATTGCCGCGCATGATCGGCCAGCGGTACTTCCACATCATGGGCAGCTGGCCGGCGAAGATGTTGCCGATCTTCTTCTGCGTCATCGTCGCCGGCGCGTCGATGGTGATGGCATAGCGGAGGATCTCGGCGACGGCGTACATCCCAACCAGAACCGGAATCAGGCTGAGGCCGCCCAGAAGCTGGGTGTAGCCGAAGGTGAAGCGACCGAAGCCGGTCATCGGGTCGATGCCGACGGTCGCGAGCAGGAGCCCGAACATCAGCGAGATCGCGCTCTTCACCGGCGAGCCGGGCGATACCAGGAGCGCGCAGGCGAGCCCGAGCAGGGAGAGCCAGAAGTACTCATAGCTCGAGAATTTGAGCGCGAATTCGGCCAGGGGCGGTGCCGCGAACATCAGGGCGGCCGAGCCGAAGACGCCGCCATAGACCGAGCAGGTGACGCCGCAGCCGAGCGCCATCTCGCCCTCGCCCTTCAGCGTCATGGCGTATGCTTCGTCGGTATAGGCCGCGGAGGCCGGCGTGCCCGGGATGCGGAGGAGCGCGCCCGGAATGTCGCCGGCGAAGATCGCCATCGCCGAGGCTGCGACGATCGCGGCGATCGCCGGCACCGGCGCCATGAAGAAGGTGACCGGAACCAGCAGCGCCGTCGCCATCGTCGCCGTCAGCCCCGGCATGGCGCCGACGAAAAGGCCGAAGACGGAGGCGATCAGCATGACCGACAGCGTGTAGGGCTCGAACAGGAGCCCGAGTGCGTGCAGCATCACCTCCATGTGAACCATCCCGCGTAAGGCTCGAACACGCCCCAGGGGAGCGGCACCAGGAGGATTTCGACGAAGAACATCTGGATCGCGATGCTGGCGACGAGTGCGACGCCGAACGCATAGAGCGGCCGGCGACTCAGATGCGTGATCAAGGCGAAAAGGACGATCACCGAGCAGGCGAAATGGCCGATGTCGTCGGCAAGCAGCACATAGAAGCCGAGGCTCGCCAGAACCAGCAGGAAGCCGAAGATGTGGCGCGGCGACCGAGACCAGTCGCCGAGGGCCAGCAGGGCCTGCTCGCGGCGGTTGGCAATGCCGCCGACGACGAGCACCAGACCGCAGATGATCAGCCCGATGCCGAGGATGCTCGGCAGGAAGCCGGGCCCGTACGGGATGTGGGTGGCCTTGGGAAAGTACCAAGCCTGGGAGACCACGATGGCGCCGAACAGGGCGACGACGAGGCCGATGATCGCGTCGTTGAACTTCATGGCGCGGGCGTCGCGGTGGAGGCCGTCCGGGTAACGGACGGCCTCCGACCCTTGCCTACTTCTTGACCATGTTCAGGGCGGTCATGATGCGCGTAGTGAACTCCTCATGCTCCTTGAGGAAGGCGGTGAACTCGGTAGAGGTCCGCCAGCGCATGCCGAAGCCGCGGGCAGTCATCGCGTCCTTGAACTCGGCGCTGTCGTAGATCTGCTTGAGCGCCTTCTCGAGCGACTGGACGATGTCCTGGGGAAGTCCCTTCGGTCCCGCGACGCCGCGCCAGGCACCGCCTTCGAAGGTCTTGCCGATCTGCTCCTTGACCGTTGCGATGTTTGGGAAGGCCGGAATGCGGTCGTCGCTCATCACCACCAGCGGCTGGATCTTGCCGGCATCGATGAGGGCCTTGGCCTCGGGCGCAGAGCAGGTCACGAAGTCGAGGCCGCCGGCCGCGAGCTCCTGAAGGCTGACGGCGGCGCCGTTGCTCGGGATGAAGTTGATCGGCTTGGTGTCGATGCCCTGGTCGATGAAGAGACCGGAGACCGGGATGTCCCAGCTGCCGCCGCACGAGCCGCCGCAGCCGATCTTGAACTTCGACGGGTTGGCCTTGATCGCGGCCAGCGCGTCCTTCAGCGTCTTGTAGGGCGTGTTGATCGGCGCATGGAGGCCCGCCGGGTCGAAATTGTACTGCGCGACCGGGGTGAACATGTCGCGGCTGATGTCGGCCTGGCCCAGGAGCTTGTACTGGGCATAGGGATAGATGACGCCGATCGTGTAGCCGTCGGGTCGCGCGGTCGCGATGTTGGTGTGGCCAACGACACCGCCGGCCTGCCCCTGATTCACCACGTTGAAGGGTTGCTTGAAGATGTCCTGGAGCTGCTTCGCCAGCAGGCGTCCGGTGGCGTCGGTGCCACCGCCGGCCGCCGCCGGCACGATGATGGTGACCGGGCGCTCCGGCCACGCCGCCTCAGCCTGGGGCGCGAGCCCCGCCAGCAACGCCATACCGCAGACAAGCGAAAGGAAATGCCGTCGCATCATGGGGGTCGTCCTCCATTGCGGATCGGGTGCTGGGCCTTCGGCCGGCGACGCGATCCTGGTTTCACGGCGCTTCTTGGAGAGCGCTGGGAGGAGGATAGGAGGCCGCCGGGCGGCGTGACAAGGCACCCGCCGGGCCGACGAAACAGTGCCTGATTTTCAGGCGGACTTTCGGACCTTCGGCTTCTTCGCACCGGTCTGCGTCACCGCCGCGCGGGCGATCTCGACCCAGGGCCGGAGCGCGTCCTGGTCTTCGAGCGCGTCCTCGGGCGGGGCATAGAATCCGAGGCTGTAGCCCGGCGTCTTGGAGGAGGGGCGGAAGCGCTTGAGGCCGGCCGCCTCGCAGGCGGCTTTGCCGTCGCCGGCGGCCTTCAGATACAGCGTGTCCTTCCAGACGATGCCGACGAAGCCGCCATCCAGGTAGAAGCCGTGGCCGCCGAACATGCGCCGGCTCGTCACCCGGCCGAATGGCTGGAGCAGCTCCTCGACGAAGACGGCGAAGCCGGCGTCCGAACTCAATGCTGATCCGTCTTAGTGCTGATACTGGGCGAAGAAGTCGTTGCCCTTGTCGTCGACGACGACGAAGGCCGGGAAGTCGACGACCTCGATCTTCCAGATCGCTTCCATGCCGAGCTCGGGATACTCGAGCACCTCGACCTTCTTGATGCAGTCCTGCGCCAGGCGCGCGCCCGGGCCGCCGATCGAGGCGAGGTAGAAGCCGCCGTGCTTCTTGCAGGCGTCGGTCACCTGCTTCGAGCGGTTGCCCTTGGCGAGCGAGACGAAGCCGCCGCCATTCGCCATCAGCAGGTCGACATAGGAATCCATGCGGCCGGCGGTGGTGGGCCCGAACGAGCCGGTGGCGTAGCCCTGCGGCGTCTTCGCCGGGCCGGCGTAGTAGATCATCCGGTCCTTGACGTATTGCGGCAGGCCCTGGCCCGCGTCGATCCGCTCCTTCAGCTTCGCATGCGCGATGTCGCGGGCGACGACCATCGGGCCGGTCAGCGACACGCGGGTCTTGATCGGCAGCTTGGAGAGGATCTGGCGGATCTCGCTCATCGGCTTGTTGAGGTCGATCTTGACCACGTCGCCGCCGAGCAGGTCGCCGGTGATCTCCGGCAGGTATTGCGCCGGATTGTGCTCGAGCTCCTCGATGAACACGCCCTCGGCGGTGATCTTGCCCAGCACCTGGCGGTCGGCGGCGCAGGAGACGCCGATGCCGATCGGGCAGGAGGCGCCGTGGCGCGGCAGCCGGATCACGCGCACGTCGTGGCAGAAGTACTTGCCGCCGAACTGCGCGCCGATGCCCATCTTGCGCGAGAGCTCCAGCACCTGCTGCTCGGTCTCGATGTCGCGGAAGGCGTGGCCCGTCTTGTCGCCCTTGGTCGGGAGGTTGTCGAGGTACTTCACCGAGGCGAGCTTGACGGTCTTGAGCGTGAGCTCGGCCGAGGTGCCGCCGATCGCGATCGCCAAGTGATAGGGCGGGCAGGCGGCGGTGCCGAGCGTGCGCATCTTCGCGTCGATGAACTTCATCAGGGACTCGGGGTTCAGGACCGCCTTGGTCTCCTGGTACAGGAACGACTTGTTGGCGCTGCCGCCGCCCTTGGCGATGAACAGGAAATGGTACTCGTCGCCGGGCGTCGAATAGATGTCGATCTGGGCCGGGAGGTTGTCGCCGGTGTTGACCTCCTTGTACATGTCCAGCGGCGCCATCTGGCTGTAGCGCAGATTGGTCTCGGTGTAGGTACGCTTGACGCCGCGCGAGATCGCCGCCTCGTCATCCGCGCCGGTGAAGACGCGCTCGCCCTTCTTGCCCATCACGATCGCGGTGCCGGTGTCCTGGCACATCGGGAGCACGCCGCCGGCGGCGATGTTGGCGTTCTTCAGGAGGTCGAGCGCCACGAACTTGTCGTTCGCCGACGCCTCGGGATCGTGGAGGATCGAGGCGAGCTGCTTCAGGTGCGCCGGGCGCAGGTAGTGCGCGATGTCCTTGAAGGCCTCGCGCGTCAGGTCCTCGATCGCCTTCGGGTCGACCTTGAGCAGATGCCCGTCGCCGAACGGAACCTTGGCGGCGCCCTTGTCGGAGATCTTGCGCCAGACCGTATCGCCCTTCTTGAGGGGGAACATCGGCGAATAGGCCGCGTCCGCGGCAACGGTGTCGGGCATCGGGGACTCCTCGGAAGACGGAAGCGGCTATTTCTTGCGGAACGCGTCGAGCGTGACGACCTTGCCCTCGGATGCCGCGGGCTCCTCGGCCGAAGGCGGAGGCGGTGCGTCGGGCTTGGCCGGAAGATCGGAGACGGCGGCGGGCGCCTGGCCGGCCTGTGCCGGGGAGGCCTGGAACGGCAGCGTGAACTTGGCGGCAGGGTCGGCGAACACCGTCACCGCCTGGAACGGGACGGTCAGCCGCTCATGCACGTTGTTGAAGCTGAGCGTGACGGAGAACTGCTCCTCTTCGACCTCGAGGCCCCAGAACTGGTACTGGAGGACGATCGTCATCTCCTGCGGGTACCGCGACTTGAGATAGTCGGGCACGACGGTGCCGGGGTGGTCCGTGCGGAAGGAGATGTAGAAATGATGGGCACCCGGCAGCCCGTGCTTGGCCGCCTCGGAGACCGCCTGCCGCACGACGCCGCGCATCGCGGACTCGATCATCTTGTCGTAGCGCAGCAGATCTTTGGCCATGGACCCTGAAGCCGGAAGTCGAACGCGAAGTGGGGGGCTTCTGTTGCCCGGTGCCCCCCGGACCGCGCTTACCTAGTGTTAGGCAGCGAGGGCCATACGGTTGTCGTTGGCACCTATGAGTGGCCCGATAACGGCGGAACCATGCCGAGCAAAAAATGCGCCTTTACCACGCACGTCGATCCTGGATCGCCCCCTTGGACCCGGCTCCGAGGAGCCGGGGAAACTGGTGGAGGCGCCGGGCACTGCCCCCGGGTCCGTAACGCTTATTCTACGCACCGTTTATCGCCATAGTCGGTTTCCCGACATGGCAAATATAGGAGCCGGGAGCCCCATAAGGAAGGGGGCTCTCGCGAACGTAACCGCCCGGAATGGAACGCAAATGACCCCGACCTCCCCCGAGATCGGCAAGGTTTCCCAGAAAGACCCGGTCGCCGCCGTCGGCGACCAGCGCCTCGATCTCGGCGGTGCGGGCCTGGCGCTCTATGCCGATGCGCCGCTGGCGGCGCCCGGACCGGGGATCGAGCATGCCGTGGTCGTCATCCACGGTACGCTCCGCAACGCCGACGTCTACTTCGCCGGCATGAAGGAGGCGAAGCGGCTGTCCGGGGAGGGCGGGCGCCGGACCCTGGTGGTGGCGCCGCAGCTGCTGGCCAAGGTCGACCTGGAAGCCCATGGGCTGCTCGGAGCTGGCTTGGCCCAATGGAGCCTGGATGGATGGAAGCAGGGCGGGCGGAGCGAGTCCCATCCGGCAGTCTCCTCCTTCGCCGCCATTGATCGCATCCTCGAGCATCTCGCCGACCGCGCGCGGTACCCCGATCTCCGCAGCGTCGTCGTCGCCGGGCATTCGGCGGGTGGGCAGATCGGCCATCGCTACGCGGTGCTCGGCACCGCGGACGAGAAGCTCGCAGCGCGCGGCATCGCGCTCACCCACGTCGTCGCCAATCCATCGGCCTATCTCTACCTGACGCCGGAGCGTCCGACGGGCGGCGGCCGCTTCGCCGTGCCCGATCTCGCCGCCTGTCCGGACTACGACGTCTACAAGTACGGTCTTGCGAACCTGCCTGCATACTTCGGCGCGGATACCGCTGCGCTGACGGCACGCTATGCGACCCGCCGCGTCGCTTTCCTGCTCGGCGAGGCCGACAACGACCCCGATCATCCGCAGCTCGACCGCACCTGCTTCGCGATGGCGCAAGGGCCGAACCGCTACGACCGCGGCCTCGCCTTCCACGCCTATGAGCGCTTCCTGTTCGGCGAGGGGATCGTCGAGCGGCATACGCTTACGACTGTTCCCGGCGTCGGTCACGACAACGCCGGGATGTTCCAGTCCACGCAGGGACTGGCGTTGCTGTTCCCTTAGGAGTCTTCGCCGAGCTTCGGTGCGCGGGCGGTTTCCGGCGCGCGGCGGAACTCTGGGGCGACGGGCACCGGAAATGCCGGCATGTCCTTGCCGGCGACGTTCAGGCGATGGGCGAGCACCTCGCGCGCGGCGATCTGCGGATCGGCGGCGGCTTCCTCCAGCGTCGCGACGACGGCGCAGGACACGTCCTCGCCGTCGAACAGCGCGCGCCAGTGCGAGGCGGGCTTCGCCGCGATCAGCTTCGCTACGCCGGATCGCGTGGCCTCGCTGTCGCGGCGGTCGTCGCGGAGATCGGATGGCAGCTCGATCAGCTCGCAGAAGCGTTGCCAGAACTTCTGCTCCAGCGGCGCGGCCGCGAGGAAGTGGGCGTCCGACGTCGGATAGACCTGATATCGGGGCGAGCCGCCGGTCAGGAGCCATTGTGCCGGGCCTGGCGCGGTGCCGGTCGCGAACAGCTCGGCGAGGCCGCCGACCGCGAAGGTCAGCGACTGCTCGGTCATCGCGATGTCGAGATAGGCGCCTTCGCCCGTGACGTCGCGGCGGCGAAGCGCCAGCAGGATGTTCATCACCGCCGGATAGGCGCCGCCGGCGATGTCGGCAGCGAGCACCGGCGGGACCGACCCGAGCCTGGCTTGAGAGAGCACGCCGGCCTCGGCGAGATAGGTGAGGTCGTGTCCGACGACGTTCGCCTTGGGTCCGTCCTGGCCGTAGCCGGTGATCGAGCAATAGACGAGGCGCGGGTTGATCGCCTTCAGCCTCCCGTAGCCGAGCCCGAGGCGATCCATCACGCCGGGGCGGAACTGCTCGACCAGCATGTCGGCCGAGCGCACGAGCGGTTCGAGCACGGTCCAGGCGTCGGCGGCCTTGAGATCGAGAGCCAGGCTCTTCTTGCCGCGGTTGAGAAGCGCGAACAAGGCGCTCTCCTTCCCGACAAAGGGCGGGAAGCTCCGCATGTCGTCGCCGGTCCCCGGCCGCTCGACCTTGAGCACGTCGGCGCCGGCCTCGGCCAGGATCAGCGTCGCCAGCGGCCCCGGCAGCAGCGTCGAGAAATCGAGGACTTTCAGGCCGGAGAGCGGTTGCACGCGGGCGACGCTATCGGCCATTTCGCTGGCCGGTCAAGCAGGCTGGCCTCGTGGGCCCACCTTCGACATACTCCGGCCTTTCCCGTTCCAAGTCCCTCGGAGGATAGTCATGTCAGTCAAGCGTATCCGGCCCGGCGCGCGTCTCTCGGGCGCTTCCACCCACCACGGTCTCTGCTGGCTCGCCGGCCAGACTGCCGACGACCTGACCCAGGACGTGAAGGGCCAGACCAAGCAGATCCTCGACAAGATCGATGCGATCCTCGCCGAGGCCGGCACCGACAAGAAGAAGCTGCTGACCGTGCAGATCTGGCTCAGCGACATGCGCTTCTTCGCCGACATGAACTCGGTCTATGACCAGTGGCTGCACAAGGACTCGCCGCCGGCCCGCGCCACCGTGGAATCGCGTCTCGCGACCCCGGGCCACCTGGTCGAGATCGGCGGCGTCGCCGCCATCTGACGTCTTCTTAGGTCCATCCGCGCGAGCGATCGCGCGGATGGAGCCGACGTCTCCCTCAGGCCGGCGCCAGGTCGAGGTCGACGAAGTCGGCGACCGGCTCGAAGCCGATCTTCCTGTACATGCGATTGGTGTGGGCGACTTTGCGGTCGGCGAAGAGCTGGACCACCTGGCGACCTGCCTGCAACTCTATCCGCGACAGCATCGCCACCGCCGCCGAGGCATAGCCGTGCTTGCGGAAGACGGCAGGCGTGTAGACGTTGTTGAGGCGCACCGACTTGGGCGTCGGTCCCGCCAGCGCCACCATCGCGCGCGGCACGCCATCCTCCCAGACGAACAGGTGGCCGGCGGCGAGCTTCGCCTCGACCACGAGCTTCGGCTTCGGGTCGCCGGGGAGGTGCGCGTCGCGGCCGAACGCCGTGGTCCAGTCGATCAGCCAGTCGGCCTCGTCGGCCTTGGCGCGGCGCAGCAGGCCCGGCTTCTCCGGCAGGGCCGGCGCCTTGCGCAATGCATAAAGCGTGTTCTCGAGAGTCGGGGTGCCCGGCCAGAGGCCGAGCAGAACCGAACGCGCCGATTCCGGTACCACCGCCGCGGAGGGACGCCTGCCGGCCTTCTCCCACCACTCGGCCAACGCCAGGATCGCTTCGGTCGGCCCCAGGCTGAACACGACCTTGCCGACGCTCGCCTGCACCGCCGCAGCGACGGTCTTGCCGTCGATCGCAGCGGTCAGCAGGGGCGTCCCGGCGCGGAAGATGCCCGGCCGCGCCAGCCAGGTATGCGTCATGCCGTGGACCATGCAGCCCCTGACCTCGTCGACCTCGCCGAGATGCTGGACGAAGGTTTCCGGTGTCGGCCAGGCGCTGACCTCGACGGTCATCCCATCGCGACCGAGGCGCCGGGCAGGGTGACGTTGGTCATGCCTTCATTGGTCTTGCCGTTGCGCATGACCGCGATCGGGTTGGCGAAGTTGCCGGGATATGCCGCGGCCTCGACCTCGGTGGTCGGCACCACCTTGGCGACGGCGGCGATCGACTTGGCATCGAGCCGCCAGTCGGCGGTCGCCTTGTCGGGGGCCGAGACGTCGATGCGCGGCTGGTGGAAGGCCTCCTCCAGCGTCATGTCGAAGTCCGAGATGAACGAGCAGATCTGCAGGATCGCCGGCAGGATCTTGCGGCCGCCCGATCCCCCGATCGCGAACCAGCCCTTGCCGTTCCGGGTGCCGATGACCGGGCACATGTTGGTCAGCGGGCGCTTGCCGGCCTCGATCGAGTTCGGCTTTCCGGGCACCGGGTCGAACCACATCATGCCGTTGTTCATCAGGATGCCGGTGGTCGGCAGCACCGAGCGCGAGCCGAAGCGCGAGAGCAGCGTGTTGGTCAGCGACACCATGTTGCCGTCGGCATCGACCGTTGCGAGGTGCGTGGTCGAGCCTTTGCCCTTCACGTCCTCGGCGCCCATCTTGGTCAGGCGGTCGGCATAGGCTTTGGACAGGGCCTTGGCATAGGCGCCGAACGCCTTGGCGCCGATCTTGGTGCCGAGATTCGCCGGGATGTTGCCGAAGGCGGCGCGGAAGGTCGGGCCGGCGAAGAGCCCGGACATGGTGTGGAGCACGACGCCGTTGCGCTCGACCGTGATCGGCTCGACCAGGCGGGCCGTATAGGCGGCGAGGTCCTCGGCACGGATCGGCGAGCCGCCGGCCTTGAGGTCCTTGGCGATCATCTGGGCGACGTCGCCCTTGTAGTAGTCCTCCCACCCGGCCTTCTGCAGGCGCTCCAGCGTCTGGGCCAAGGGGCCGAGATCGAGATAGGGCGGGGTCGCCGTGGTCGTGGTGACCGGGGGCAGGTCGCCCGGCATGTAGGTCTTGCGCGCCACGGGATCGCGTCGAAGATCGGCGGCCTCGGCGGCGACCTGCAGCGTCGTCCACCAGTCCACGCGGAGACCCTTCTTGGCCAGCCGCACCGCCGGCGCCAGCACCTTCTTCCAGGGAAGCTTGCCGAAGCGGCTGTGCACGAGGCCCAAGCCGGCGACGGATCCCGGCACCGCGATCGACTCGTAGCCATGGACGTTGCGGTCGTCGACGACGCCGGGCCAGCCGAACAGGTCGGCGGGGCCTGCCTTGCCGCTCAGCGGATAGCGCTTCGGATCGAGGCCGCGCGCCGCGATCGGTCCGTAGTCGACGGCGTGGGTCTTCTTGTCCTTCGCGATGTGGACGATCATCGAGCCGATTCCGCCGATGCCGCTCATCCACGGCTCGGTCACGGTCAGCGCGAAGGCCGTCGCGACTGCCGCATCGATCGCATTGCCGCCTTCGGCCAGGACCTCGGCGCCGGCTTCAGCGGCGATGCGGCTCTGCGAGGCGACGAGGCCGCCCTTCGAGCGGGTCACAGGCTTGGTGATCTGCCAATGCTCGATGCGGTCGATCATGAGGACCTCTTGTTCGAAAGGATGAGGAGCGACGACGGCGGGAGCGCCACTATAGGCGCGGGTCGGAATGAAGTCGCCAGAGCAAGGACTCCGCTCTACTCGGAAGACTCGTCGCGACCCGCCGCGATGACTCGGCTCCCCTCGTGCAAGCTGATGCGTCGAGCGTAAGCATTGAAGAGGCTGTGGGGGGCGAACGGCGCAAACCGTTATTACAGTGATACTTCGGCCTTTCATTGGCGGATGTAGGCCGATTTGCTTAGATCATCGTAGATGAGGGCAAGAACGCCCATGGGTGCATTGGGAGTTCGTCAGTATTTGTCGGCACTTAATAGGGGAAAACGAGTCAGAAAGTCTTTACAAGGCCACCATCCCCCCGTATGTAGGGGGCGGGTCCGGGTTCGGTGCCCAAGTTCTTGTCCGCCCTGTCCAAGCGAAGTTCGATCCAGTGATGGGATTTTCGGAAGGTCAGGTCAGGAGTCGGGTGGCTCCAACAGGGTCGGGCGAGTCGGCTTGAGCGTGATGCCTTTCACGGACGCTGACTGACCATTTCCTTCCGGAGCTTCCCTTCACATGCCGAACGACGCCGAACAGCCTCCGAGTACCATCTCCACGCGCGGCTGCGATTCAAGCAACGCCGCGGCCATCGAGGCCCTCACCCGCCGGTTGATATCGGGCGGAAAGAAGAAGCGCGCCTCTGCGCCCAAGTTTCCGATCAGCGACCGTACCAACGCCTTCCGCAAGCGGTTCTTCCCGCAGGCGACCCTCGCCGAGTGGAACGACTGGCAGTGGCAGGTGCGCAATCGCATCCGCTCGCTCGACAGCCTGTCGCGCATCCTCGTCCTCTCCGAGGACGAGCGCTCGGCGATCGAGCGCCACACCGGCTCGCTGCCGGTCGGCATCACGCCCTACTATCTCAGCCTCTTCGACCGTGACGACCACCAGCATCCGCTGCGCCGGACGCACATCCCGGTCGGCACCGAATACCTGAAGACGCCGGGCGAGGCCGACGATCCGCTGGGCGAGGACCACGACACCGAGGTCGAGGGACTGGTCCATCGCTACCCCGACCGCGTGCTGTTCCTCACCACCGGCTTCTGCTCGACCTATTGCCGCTACTGCACGCGCAGCCGCATGGTCGGCGAAGGCAGCAACGAATACAGCTTCAGCTACAAGCAGTGGGAAAATGCGCTCGCCTATCTGCGCCGCACGCCGCAGGTCCGCGACGTGCTGCTCTCGGGCGGCGACCCGCTGACGCTCTCCGACGACCGGCTCGACTGGCTGCTCTCGCGGCTTCGCGAGATCCCGCATATCGAGTTCGTTCGCGTCGGCTCGAAGGTCCCGGTGGTGCTGCCGCAGCGGATCACCGGCAACCTCGCCAGGATCCTCCGCAAGCACCGGGTCTGGCTCTCGGTCCACTACACCCACCCCGACGACGTCTCGCCGGAGGTGCGCTTCGCCGCCGACCGGCTGGCCGATGCCGGCATCCCGATGGGCAGCCAGACCGTGCTGCTGAAGGGCATCAACGACGACGCCGAGGTCATGAAGAAGCTCATGCACGAGCTCCTCAAGATCCGGGTGAAGCCGTACTACCTCTACCAGTGCGATCCGATCACCGGCTCCTCGCACTTCCGCACCTCGGTCGACAAGGGGCTTCAGATCATCGAGGCGCTCCGTGGCCACACCACAGGCTACGCGGTGCCGCACTACGTGATCGATGCGCCCGGCGGCGGCGGCAAGATCCCGCTGCTGCCCGAGTACGTGGTCGGCCGCGACGGCGACGATCTCCTCATCCGTAACTTCGAGGGGAACGTGTATCGCTACGCCGACCCCGAGGGCCGGGTGGGGCGCGATCGCCAGCTTCCGCGCGCCGCGGAGTAGCCGCCGGCATCGACGATGCGCGTCGGCTTCACCTATGACCTGCGCGACGACTACCTCAAGGCCGGGTACAGCCTCGAGGAGACCGCGGAGTTTGACAGCGTCAACACGATCGAGTCGATCGAGGGGGCGCTGGTCGGGCTCGGCCATCAGGTCGAGCGCATCGGCAACATCAAGGCGCTGACGGCGCGGCTCGCCGAGGGCAGGCGCTGGGACCTCGTCTTCAACATCTGCGAGGGCATGCACGGCATCGGCCGCGAGGCGCAGGTGCCGGCGCTGCTGGAGGCCTATGGCATCGCCTGCACATTCGCCGACACGGTCGTGATGGCGCTGACCCTGCACAAGGGCCTTACCAAGCACGTCGTCCGCGCACACGGCATCCCGACGCCCGACTTCGCCGTGGTGGCGAAGGCCGAGGAGGCGGAGAGGATCGACCTGGCCTTTCCGCTGTTCGTGAAGCCGGTGGCCGAGGGCACCGGCAAGGGCGTCGGTGGCAAGTCTCGCGTGACCTCCAAGGCCGACCTGATCGAGGGATGCCGCGACATCATCGCCACCTTCAGGCAGCCGGCGATCGTCGAGAGCTTCCTGCCCGGACGCGAGTTCACCGTCGGACTCGTCGGCGAGGGGGCGGAGGCCAGGTCGATCGGCGCGCTCGAAGTGGGATTCCTCGGCACCGCCGAAAGCACGAACTACGGCCTCCTCAACAAGGAGGAGTGCGAGACGCGGATCACCTACACGCTGGTGAACGACGCGGTGGCTCGCGCGGCCGAGGACGTCGCGGTCCGCGCCTGGCAGGTTCTGAACTGTCGCGACGCGGGCCGCATCGATCTCCGATGCGACGCCGACGGCCGCCCGAGCTTCATCGAGGTGAACCCGCTGGCCGGCCTCAACCCGTTGCACTCCGACCTGCCGATCCTTGCGACCCAGGCCGGCATCCCCTATCAGGAATTGATCGGGATGATCGTCCGATCCGCGAGCCGCCGGGTGGGAGGGCGCGCATGAGAAGCAACGGGCGTTCCGTTGCCGTGGTCCATGGCCGCGTGGCGCCGGACGCGCCGCCGGACGAGCAGGACACGCTGCTCCAGGTGACGGAGATCTCGGGCCGGCTCGCCGCGCTCGGTTGGAAGCCAATTGCGATCCCGGTCGACCTCAATCTCCAGCGCCTCGCCGACCGCTTGAAGCGGCTCAAGCCCGCCTTCGCCTTCAACCTCGTCGAGTCGCTCGACGGCAAGGGCCAGCTGATCGGCGTCGTGCCGCAGATGCTGGATGCGATGGGCATTCCCTATACCGGCTGCTCCGCCGACGCGATCCTCGCGACCGCGAGCAAGCTCGTCGCCAAGCGCGCGATGGCGGCGGCCGGCATCGACACCGCGCCCTGGATCGAGCCCGAGGACCTGGCCGCCGGTCGCGTTCCCGACGGCCGCTTCATCGTGAAATCGGTCTGGGAGCACGCCTCGATCGGCCTCGATGCCTCGTCGATCGGCGAGGGCCCGGCGCTGCGGGCCATCCAGGCGCGACGGATCGAGCGTTTCGGCGGCGTCTGGTTTGCCGAACAGTTCATCGACGGGCGCGAGTTCAACCTCGGCCTCGTCGGCTCGATGGAGGCGCCGCGCCTGCTGCCGCCGGCCGAGATCGAGTTCCTCGGATTCGCACCGGATCAGCCCCGCCTCGTCGACTACGCGGCGAAGTGGGATCCCGAGTCCCACGCCTACAACAACACGCCGCGCCGCTACGACTTCGACGGCGACGACGTGCTGCTGGCGCGGCTCGAGGCGATCGCGCGCCGCTGCTGGCGGCTCTTCCGCCTTTCCGGTTGCGCGCGCATCGACTTCCGCGTCGATGGCCGCGGGCGTCCCTGGGTGCTCGAGGTCAATGCGAACCCGTGCCTGTCCGACGATGCGGGCCTTGTCGCCGCCGCGCAGCGTGTCGGTCTCGACCAGGCCGATCTCGTCCGCGACATCGTCGGCTGCCTCGATCTCGAACCGGCGCTGAAGCGCGCCGCCGGCTGAGCATGGCCGTCTCGCTTCGTACCGGCGTCAGGCCGGAAGACCGCATCGCCGTTCGCCGTCTCGTCGCCTCGACCGGCTTCTTCTCGGGCCCGGAGGAGGAGATCGCGGTCGAGCTGGTCGACGATGCGCTCGCGAAGGGCGAGGGGCCTAGCGGTTACCACTTCATCTTCGCGGAGGAAGACGGGCATCCGGTCGGCTATGTCTGCTTCGGCCCGATCGCCGGCACCGAGACCAGCCACGACCTCTACTGGATCGTTGTCGACAACACGCGGCGAGGCGGCGGCGTCGGCCGGATCCTGGAGCGCGCCTGCGGCGAGGCGGTGAGGAAGCTCGGCGGCCGCCGCGTCTACGTCGACACGTCCTCGCGCGCTCAGTATGAACCGACCCGCGCCTTCTACCGCGCCTGCGGCTACGCCGAGGCGGCCAGGCTCGATCACTTCTATGCCGACGGCGACGGCAAGGTGATCTTCGTCAAGGCGCTGGACTGAGGCATCGCATCGGGCGCAGCCTAAGCCCGATGACACGCGTGAACTTCTATTCCGGCGGCGGCCTCGACCGCCTGGCGCATCTCCGTACCGAAGAGGATTGGGTCGCGCGCCTGCTTGGCGAGCCGCGCTCTCATGTCGTCGCTGTCTGGCAGACGCGGAGCCTGATCGTCTCCGGCGACAATCCGGAGGCGGCCCTCCTGCCGGTCGAGGCCGTGCGGGAGTGGATCGACGAGGCGGGCACGTTGGCCGTTCTCGGCGAGAGCGGCGAGCGCATGCACATCGCGATCGACGTCTCGCACTGGAGCGAGGAAGAGGCCCAGCGGCGTGCCGCAGGCCTCGGCGAATGGACCGACCTTCGCCGTGTCGGCCCGCTGATCGGCCGCGAAGAGGGATCACTCCTGGCCTATGCACGCGGTCTCATGTGGTGGCACGCGCGCCATCGCTTCTGCGGCGTCTGCGGCGCCGCGACCGAAAGCGCCGAGGCCGGCCATGTGCGGCGCTGCACGAGCCCCGACTGCAAGGCCTCGCATTTTCCGCGCACCGATCCGGCGGTGATCATGCTGGTCCATGATGACGACAGGGCGCTGCTCGGCCGTCAGAAGGTCTGGCCGCCGGGCATGTATTCGACGCTCGCGGGATTCCTCGAGCCGGGCGAAAGCCTGGAGGAGACCGTGGCCAGGGAAGTCTTCGAGGAGTCCGGCATCCGGGTCGGCGAGGTCCGCTATCACTCCTCCCAGCCATGGCCGTTCCCGGCTTCCCTGATGATCGGTTTTCATGCCGCCGCGACCAGCCGGGAGATCCGCCTCAATCAGAGCGAGCTCGAGGATTGCGCCTGGTTCGGCCGGGCCGAGCTCCGCGACTTCCAGGCGCAGGGCAAGACCCTGCCGCGCCAAGATTCCATCGCCCGGCGCCTGATCGAGGACTGGCTGGCTCAGGGCTGATACGCTGGATATTGATTCGTGTTCTCGTAGGGACCGCAACTGCTAGACGTGCTCGCGTTTCGTTCGCACGCAAGGGATGCCGATTCGTTCCAGCGGGACCGAAAGGGAACACGCGGTTAGCCCGCCGATGGAATTTTATCGACGCGCCTCCCGGCTGTGGCATGGTCGCGGCCCATGTCGATCCTCTCCATCCAGTCCTCGGTCGTTTACGGACATGTCGGAAACTCGGCCGCCGCCCTGCCGCTGATGCGGATGGGGCATGAGGTCTGGCGTCTCGACACGGTCTCGTTCTCGAACCATCCGGGCCATGGCAGCTTCTCCGGCCGCGTCGTGCCGCCGGCCGAGAACGCCGAGCTGCTGCGCGGCCTGAAGGCGCTCGGCGTCCTCAAGGAGTGCCGCGCGGTGCTCTCGGGGTATCTCGGCGAATCCGGCACGGCCGCGGTCGTCGCGGAAGCGGTGGCGTCGGCGAAGAGTGCCAATTCGCAGGCCCTGTATCTGCTGGATCCGGTGATCGGCGACGGCGGCCGCGTCTTCGTCCGCCCCGGCGTGCCGGAGGCGATCGCCGAGAGGCTGGTTCCCCTCGCCGACATCTGCACGCCCAACGTATTCGAGCTCGAGCAGCTGACCCGGATGCAGGTGACCGACGTCGACTCCGCGCGGGTTGCGATGCACGCGCTTCGTCGCAAGGGGCCGCGCACCGTCGTGCTGACCGGGCTGCCCGAGAACGGACGCATCTCGACGCTGGCCGCGACCAACATGGGCCTCTGGCGTGCGACCGCGCCCCGCATCGACCGTCCGCTCAACGGTACCGGCGACCTGATTTCGGCCCTGATCCTCGGCCACTACCTCGAATGGGGCGCGATCGCGGAAGCGCTCAAGCGCGCCGCCTCCGGCATGGCCGAGGCGATCGCGGCAACGGTGAAGTCGGGGCAGCGCGAGCTGGCGCTGGTCGCCGCGCTGGATCGCATCGTCAACCCGACGACGATGATCGAGGTCGAGAAGATCGACTAGCCGCGGCGCCGTCCGGCGAGCGTGTGGACGATCAAGGCCGCCATCACGATCGCGCCGCCGCTCAAGACCCAGGGGCCCGGATTTTCGCCGTAGGCGAGCCAGACCCAGACCGGCCCGAGCGCGATCTCGGCGAGGCTGATCAGCGACGAGACCGCCGCCGGAATGAAGCGGGCGCCGTTGGTGAACAGCGCCATGCCGACGCCGAGCTGGCCGGCGCCGAAGAGCAGCAGCAGCGGCAGGTCGTGAGAGGTGACTGCGAGCGTCGGCGCCAGCGGCAGCGCAACCAGCATCGCGAAGACGCCGGCGAAGAACGCGCCCGGGACCATCGGCAGGTCGCGCCGTGCGCGCACGATCACAACCGTGCAGGAATAGGCGGTGGCGCTGAGGGCGGCGAGCGCGGTGCCGAGAAGGTCGTCGCCGCTCGGCAACCTTCCCATCATCACGCAGACGCCCAGCGCCGCGACGGCGATCGCGATCCAGGTGCGCCCGTCGATCGGCTCCTTCAGGATGAGCCGCGCCATCAGCCCGGCGATGATCGGTGCCAGGCTCAGGATCATCAGCGTGTTGGCGACCGTGGTGAAGGCGAGCGCCTGCACGAACGAGATCGAGCTCGTCGCGAAGGCCGCGCCAAGCCCGACCGCGATCCATCCGGCCTGGACGAAGGGCCGCCACGGCAGGCGCCGCTCGGCGATCCAGAGATAAGCCAGCAGGAACGCGGCACAGCTCGCCGAGCGCCAGAACACGGTCGTCCAGGGTTCGGCGGTGACGGAGCGCACGATCAGCCCGCCCGTGCTCCAGACGAGCGCGGCGCCGAGGACCAGGGCGAAGCCGCGGGCGTAGGTCGACACGGCGGCGGCTCAGAACGGCAGGGTGGCGGAGAGACGATTCCCGACGGCCTTGCGCAGCTCCGCGATGCCGGTCTCGACATGCCGGGTCGGATGGACGCGGTTAGTCAGCAGCGACCAGGCGTAGCCGCGCTTGAAGTCGATCCAGAGGCCGGTGCCGGTGAAGCCGGTGTGGCCGATGGTCTCGGGCGAGCAGCCGTCGCCGCCGGACCAGCCTTCGTGATGGTGCTGCCAGCCGATGTTGTTGGTCGGCGAGTGGCGCTTCCTGATCTCGGCGATCGAGGCCGGCTGCAGCTCCTTGCCGGTCATCAGGCGCTTCGCGTATCCGAGCACGCCGTCGATGGTGCCGAACAGCCCGGCATGGCCGGCGAAGCCGCCGAGCGAGTAGGCGTTCTCGTCATGCACCTGGCCGACGATCACGCGCCGGCGCCACATGCAGTGCTCGGTTGCGGCGAAGCTCTTGTTCTTCGGAAGGAAGCCCAAGCCCGGCCCGCGCGCCAGCTTCGCGAGCGCCTTGCCGCGGCAGCGCTCGATGACGATGCCGAGCAGGATGAAGTTGATGTCCGAATAGACGTTGGCGCCGAAGGCCCAGTCCTTCTGCAGGACATGCGCCTTCAGGGTCTCGGGATCGTTGCCCCAGGTATAGATCGGCTCGACCGCCGGCAGCCCGCTCTGGTGCGAGATGCACTGGCGGAGCGTCAGCTTCCGGATCGGATGCGCCGCGACGTACTGGTGGAGATCGGGGATGTGCTTCGACAGCGGGTCGTCGAGCGAGACGATGCCGTCCTCGACCAGCTTCATGATCTCGGTCGTCGTCGCGATCACCTTGGTGACGCTGGCGAGATCGAACCAGGTGGCGCGGGTCAGCTTCCGCTTCTTCGGCACGCGCTGGGCGAGGCCCGTCACCCTGACCGCGATCTTTCCGTCCGGCGACAGCACGCCCAGGATCGCGCCGGGAATGCGGCCGGAGTCGACCGCCTCCTCGACCAGGGAGAACGCCTGCTTCAGCGCGGCTTCGGCACTCATCAGCGTCAGGCGGCCTTCCGCGCGCGATGCAGCACGCCGCCGGTCATCGGCTTCGGTGCGCCGGTCGTGGTCGGCACGCTGAGCGGGAGCCCGCGCAGGCTGCGGACGGCGAGAAAGGCGAAGCACTGCGCCTCGAGGAAATCGCCCTGCCAGCCGACCGCGTCGACCGGGGCCACCGGCGCCTTCAGCGCCTCGGCCAAGGCCGACATGATCGTCGGGTTGAGACGGCCGCCGCCGGTGACGAGCCAGCGCTTCGGCTTGCCGGGCAGGTGATCAAGCGCGCGCCGCACGGTCTCTACCGTGAAGGCGACCAGCGTCGCGGCGCCGTCGGCGGGCGACAGCCCCTGCACTGGAGTCGCCGGGAAGTCGTTACGGTCGAGCGACTTCGGCGGCTTGAGCGCGAAGTAGGGATTGTCCATCAGCTTCGCCAGTGCCGCCTTGTCGACCTTGCCGGTCGAGGCCAGCCTGCCGTCGGCGTCGTAGGACTGGCCCGTATGCTTCAGCATCCAGTCGTCGATCATCGCGTTGGCGGGGCCGGTATCGAAGGCGATCACGGTGTCGCCGTCGAGGTAGGTGACGTTCCCCACGCCGCCGAGGTTCAGCACGGCGAGCGGTCGCTCCAGATCCTTCGCGAGCGCGCGGTGGTAGAGCGGCGCCAGCGGCGCGCCCTGGCCGCCGGCCGAGAGGTCGGCGTCGCGGAAGCGGTTGATCACGTCGATGCCGAGCCGCTCGGCCATCAGCGCGCCGTTGCCGAGCTGGTAGGTCACGCGCTGGTCGGGGCGGTGCAGGATGGTCTGGCCATGGAAGCCGACCACGGCGATCTTGCGACGATCGATGCCGGCACCTTTCAGCAGCTGCTCGACCGCCTTGATCTGAGCCTCGGTCACCCGGCGGTCGATTTCGGCGTGGTTGCCGGTCTCGGCCCGCTTGGCGTCGGCGACCAGCGCGCGGAGGTCGACGGACAGGTCGTCAGGATAGGGGTAGGTGGTGGCCGGTCCGAAGTCGGTCACCCGCTCGCCGTCGGTGTCGATCACGGCCACGTCGATGCCGTCCATCGAGGTGCCGCTCATCAAGCCAAGCGCGGTGACGATCCCGCTCATTTCAGGCCTCTTCAGGGTCGAATCGGCCGGATCATGGGGTAAGCCCGGACCCCGTCCAAGCACAAGTTGCGGCCCTCTCGAACGTCCCCCCGGAATGTTGACGCAGGGCCTGCCGCAGTGTGAGATGGCCCGACACGCCTTCTGGGAGGAAAAGTCGATGATCCGTCTCGTGAAGCGCGCTGCATTCGCGGCTGCGCTCGTCGTTCCGCTGGCCGCCACGGCCCAGGTGCTGGAGGTCGCGACCGACGCCTCGCCGGTCGGCCTCGATCCCCATGTCGCGACCGCCTTCTCGACCTCGCTGGTCAACGGCAACATCTACGAAGGCCTGACCACGGTCGACAAGGACCTCAAGGTGGTCCCGGCCGTCGCCGAGTCGTGGGACATCAGCGCCGACGGCAAGACCTACACCTTCAAGATCCGCAAGGGCGGCACCTTCCACAACGGCAAGCCGATCACCGCGGCCGACGTGGTCTACTCGTTCGAGCGCATCCTCAAGAAGGAGACCGGCTCGCCCTTCGCCAGCCGCTTCGCGCTGATCAAGTCGGTCTCGGCCGTCGGCGAGGACGTCCGCATCGAGCTCACCGATCCGTCGGCGCCCTTCCTCTCGCAGCTGATCGTGGCCGTGATCGTTCCGGCCAACCACGGCGACCTGCAGCGCGAGGCCAATGGCACCGGCCCCTTCAAGCTGACCCAGTGGGTGCCCGACACCTACCTGCAGCTGACCAAGCATGACGGCTACTGGGACAAGGGCCTGCCGAAGCTCGCGGGCCTCAAGATCAACATCGTCCCGGAAGCCTCGACCCGCCAGGTCGGCATCTCCACCGGCATCTACCAGTTCATGCCGTCGATCGACGCCTCGACCGCGGTCGCCCTCAAGGGCAACCCCGCGGTGAAGCTGCTCGAGACCCGCGATCTCGCCTACTCGCTGGTCGGCTTCAACACGACGGTGGCGCCCTTCGACAAGCCGCAGGTGCGCGAGGCGTTCAACCTCGCGGTCGACCGCGCCAAGGTCGTGCAGGCTGCCTATTTCGGCCATGCGGTTCCGGGCGGCCCGCTGTCGCCGGCGCTGACCGAGTGGGCGACGCCGGTCTCGCAGTTCTCCTGCTACACGCCCGACGCCAACAAGGCGAAGGCGCTGCTGAAGGAGGCGGGCTTCTCCGGCGACGTGCCGGTGACGCTGAAGGTCCTGGGCTCGATCCAGACCGTCCGCGACGTGGCCCAGGTCGTCCAGGCCCAGCTCAACGCCGCCGGTTTCAAGGCGACGCTCGAGATCCAGGAGCAGGGCAAGTTCATCCAGGACTGGCGCAACTCGAACTTCGAGGCCTTCGTCTCGCAGAACGGCGGCAGCCCGGATCCGGACGACTACTTCTACCGGACCTTCCGCACCGGCGGCTCGACCAACGTGTTCAAGTACTCGAACCCCGAGATCGACAAGCTGCTCGACGACGCCCGGACCATGCAGGACCAGGCCAAGCGCAAGGCGGCCTACACCCAGGCGCAGCAGATCCTCGCTTGCCGCGGCCCGATCTCGCACCTGGCCTACGCGACGCTGTTCACCGCCGTGCGCAACAACGTGCAGGGCTACGAGCTGATCGCGACCCGCTCGACCCGCTATCTCCGCGAGACCTCTCTCGCCCGATAGCCTGATCGTCCTCATCCGCCCTCCGTCGCGTCTCGGCGCGGCGGAGGGCGGAACCGTTTTGACGGCAGCTCACCGATGATCCGCGTCCTGGCGCAACGCCTGATCGACCTGATGGTCGTCCTCTGGGGCGTCTCCGCGCTCGTCTTCCTGATGATCCGCTTCATCCCGGGCGACGCCGTGCAGATCATGCTCGGCGCCAACGTCGAGATCACGCCCGAGCGGCTGCAGGCGCTCTACCAGAAGATCGGCTTGGACAGGCCGATGCTGCAGCAGTACGCGACCTGGATCGGCGGGATCTTCGTCGGCGACCTCGGGACTTCGCTGTGGACCGGCGCGCCGGTCGGCGAGGAGATCCTGGCGCGCCTCGGCGTCACGCTCGAGCTGCTGATGCTCTCGCTCGGTACCGCTGTCGCGCTGGCGATCCCGGCGGGCTGCCTGATGGCCTATGTCCGGCGATCGGCTTCCGACTACGTGATCCGCGTCGTCACCATCGTCGGCGTCACCGTCCCGTCGTTCTGGCTCGGCATCGTGCTGATCCTGGCCGCCTACAAGCTGGTTCCGGGCTTCGCCTCGATCGGCTACGTGCCCTTCGCCGACGACCCGCTCGCCAACCTTTTGCGCATGATCCTCCCGACGGTCTCGCTGGCGCTTCCGATCGTGGCGTCGCTGTCGCGCATCATGCGGTCGGCGATGCTGGACGCGCTCGGCCAGGACTACATCCGCACCGCCCGCGCCAAGGGCGTGAGCGAGCGGACCGTGATCTTCCGCCACGCGCTCCGCAATGCGCTGATCCCGTTCGTGACGGCCGTCGGCATCACCGCCGGCTATCTCTTCGGCGGCGCCATCGTCGTCGAGCAGGTGTTCGCGCTGCCGGGCCTCGGGCGCCTCGTCATCGGCGCGATCGCCGAGCGCAACTATCCCCTGATCCAGGCGACGATCCTGCTGGTGACCTCCGGCTTCGTCGTCATCAACTTCCTGGTCGACATGCTGTATGTCGCGATCGATCCGCGCGTGAGGGAGGCATGACGATGCCCCGCCATCCGCTGGTGCTCGTCGGCGGCGCGCTGGTGATGATCCAGTGCGCGCTGGCGATCTTCGCACCGCTGATCGCGCCCTATGACCCGATCGGCCAGAACATCATCAACCGCATGGAAGCGCCGAGCCTCGCCTTCCTGCTCGGTGCCGACCAGTTCGGCCGCGACAACTTCTCACGCATCCTCTACGGCTACCGCGCCTCGCTCTCGGTCTCGCTGGTCTCGGTGATGATCGCGCTTCTCGTCGGTGGCTCGCTCGGCGTGATCTCCGCCTACTACCGCGGCTGGACCGACCGCATCGTCATGCGCTCGATGGACGTGCTGTTCGCCTTCCCGCTGATCCTGCTTGCGATCGCCATCATCTCGCTGCTGGGTCCGAAGCAATGGACCACGGCGATCGCGATCGGCATCGTCTACACGCCGATCTTCGCCCGATTGCTGCGCGGGCCTGCGCTGGTGCTGGCCGAAAGCGAGTTCGTCGTCTCGGCGCGCGCCATCGGCGCCGGCGATCTCCGCATCCTCGTCCGCCACATCCTGCCGAACCTCGCCAGCGTGATCCTGGTGCAGGCGAGCCTGTCGCTCTCGACCGCGATCCTGGTCGAGGCCTCGCTGTCCTTCCTCGGCATCGGAACGCAGCCGCCGACGCCGTCGCTGGGGCTGATGCTGGCCGAGAGCCGCAGCTACGCGCTGATCTCGCCCTGGACCTCGATCTTCGCCGGCGTCGCGATCCTGACCTCGTCGCTGGGCTTCAATCTGCTCGGCGACGGGCTTCGCGACACGCTCGATCCCAGGCTCAAGGGCACGGAATGAGCGACGTCTCGCTGCGGCCGGCGACGGCGGCGGACACCCAGGAACTCGCCCGCGTCGCGCACGCCTCCTTCCATCAGGCTTTCGCCGGGATCATGAGTCCGGTGGCACTCGCCCAGCGGCCGCTTTCCTTCTTCGTCGAGCGCTTCGGCGTGCAGTGGCCGCATGTCGTGGTGGCGGAGCGGGGAGGGCGGATCGTCGGCTTCTCGATGGTGCGCGAGCGCCATATCGACATGCTGTTCGTCGATCCGGGCGCCCAGGCGCGCGGCGTCGGCCGGGTGCTTCTCGCTGGCTGCGAAGCCGGCGGCGCGATCACCCTGGAATGCTTCCGGGACAACCGCCAAGCCCGCGATTTCTATGAGAAGCACGGCTGGAAGCTGACGCAGACCTTGCGCCGCGCCTTCTGTGGCGAGGACTACGACTTCGTCCTCTACGCCAAGAGCGCCTGAACTCTTGGATGTGACTTCGATCACAGTCCGCGTGCGCCGCCAAGTCTAGGGTTCCTCATTCCCGAGCGGGGTGGAATCCAGGAGGTGTCGTGGCGCCTCTCGTCCGCTTTCTTCTGATCTTCGCCGCGGTCACCCTCGGCGCACCGATCCTGGGATTCCTGATCGCACCAAGCGGCGGTCCCGCCGACTCCTTGGACATTGTCGACGAGGAGCAGCCGGAGCCCGCTATTCGCCTTGTCGCGGCCAAGGTGGATCCGCCGATCCTGGCACCCGAGACCGGCTGGTGGTGGAATCCCGACGAGCCGGGTCGCGGCTTCATCATCGACCGCAGCGGGGCGCAGCTCGTGATCGGTGCGCTCGCCTATGAGGCCGACGGTCGCGCCTCGTGGTCTCTCGCCGCCGGCGCGATGCAGTGCGGCAGCGAATTTCGCGGGTCGCTCCAGGCCTATTCGGGCGGCCAGACCTTGAGCGGACGCTTCCGCAAGGCGGCAGGTCAGCGCGAGGTCGGACGCATCGGCATCCGCTTCATAAGCCCGAGCCAGGCGACGCTCGTGCTGCCCGGCGGCCGTCCCGTCCCGCTTGAGCGCTACCGTCTCGACGGGGGCGATCGGGCGGGCTTCGAGCCCGAGGCCGGCTGGTGGTGGAACCCGGCCGAGCCCGGCCGCGGCTTCGCCATCGAAGCCAAGGGCGGTGCACTGCTGCTGACCGGTGTCATGTACGACGAGCGCGGCAATCCTGTCTGGTACGTCTCGCACGGGCAGATCGATGCCGACCATGCGTATCGCGGCCGCTGGCTCCGGCTTGCCGGCGGCATGACCTTGGACAGCGGCTATCGCGTCCCTGCCGGATCAACGGACGTCGGCGCGGTCGTTCTCGAGTTCGTCGACGTGCGGATGGCGACGTTGACCCTGCCGGAAGGCAAGGTATTGCCGATCAGCCGGATCGACTTCGCCTCGGCGCCTTTGGCCCTGCCGGTATCGGCGACGCCCGCGAGGGCCTGCGACGAGCCGGTCAAGCTGGCGGCGATTGCCGACTAGAGGCGGGTTTCCGACGGCAAGTTCTGCCGGGCGCCGGCCGAGGGCGTCACCGACCCTGAACCGAAAATCCTTTCGCGTCCGCACGGTTGTGCGCGGTGGTGAAGCTCACGCCTCAGCGGCGCCATTCTTGCTCCGGAAACGGGAGCGAAGAAGTCGCACCCGGAGGTCCGCCATGCGGCGTCGTCTCGGTTCTTTTCGTTTTCCCGGCCTTGTCAGGCTGCTCGTGCTGTTCGCGATCCTGACGGTCCCGCTGATTGCCGGGCGGCTCGTGCAGCACCTGAAGGGCGAGCCGCCCGGTGTCTCCGGCACGGCCCGCCCCGATCCCGTCAAACGGCTTTAAGACCGGAGCGTCGCCCCGGTCGCCTTCTGCACCGCGGCGACGATCTTGGCCGAGACCTGCTCGATCGCCTCGTCGGTCAGCGTCGCCTCCTTCGGCTGCAGTGTCACCGAAAGCGCCAGAGATGCTTTACCGGCTTCCACCTTGTCCCCGACGTAGCGATCGAAGACGCGGGCGTCGACGATCAGCGCCTTGTCGGCGCCGCGGGCTGCGCGGACGACGGCATCGGCGGTGATCTTGGTATCGACGACGAACGCGAAGTCGCGCTCGATCGGCTGGAACGGCGAGAGCTCCAGCTTCGGCCGCGCGGTGCCCTTCGACCGTGGCATCGGCGCGCGCTCGATGAAGACCTCCATGGCGACCGCCGGACCCTTGAGGTCGAGCGCCGCCAGCACCTTCGGATGCACGCTGCCGAACCAGGCGATCACGTTCGGACCGAGCCTGAGCGAGGCCGATTGGCCGGGGTGGTACCAGGCGGGTGCATCGGCCGAGACCTGCAGGTTCTCGACGGGCGCACCGAGCGCCTCCAGCAGCGCTAGCGCGTCGGCCTTCATGTCGAATGCGTCCACATCGCGAGCCGGGCTGTGCCAGTTGCGTGGCACGGCGCGCCCGACGCGGATCGCGGTGGCGGCGATCGTCTGGCCGGTCGGCGAGGCGTCCTTGTACTGCGGGCCGACCTCGAACAGCGCCGGATCGACGAGGCCGCGGTCGAGGTTGCGCTTCGCCGCCGCCAGCAGGTTCGGGATGATCGACGGCCGCATCGCGTCGAGGTCTGACGCGATCGGGTTGACGAGCTTGAGCTCGGCCGGCACGCCGCCGAAGAGCTCGGTCAGCGCCGTCGGCATGAACGAGAAGGTCACGGCCTCCATCAGGCCGCGCGAGGCCAGCACGCGCTTGGCCAGCATCGGCCGGCGCTGCGCCGGCGTGACCGAGGGATGCGCCATCGCGCCGGCACCCTGCATCGACACCGGCTGCACCTTGTCGAGGCCGTGGACGCGGACGACCTCCTCGACGATGTCGGCCTCGCCCTCGATGTCGCCGCGCCAGCCGGGCGGCGAGACCTCGATCCTCTCGCCCGTTCCCTTGGTCGCGAAGCCGAGCTTCTTCAGGATGCCTTCCTGCTCGGCGCTCGCGATCTCGATGCCGCCCAGCGTGCGCGAGCGCGCGAAGCGGTAGGAGACACTGCGCTGCCAAGCCGGCTCCGAGCCCGCGATGGTCAGCTCCGAGGCTTCGCCGCCGCAGATGTCGAGGATGATCCGCGTCGCGACCTCGATGCCCCAGGTGGGCGAGGTCGGGTCGAGGCCGCGCTCGAAACGGTAGCGGGCGTCGGACTGCAGGTTCAGCTTGCGGCCCGTCGCCGCGACCATGCCGGGCGTGAACATCGCCGACTCGATGAACACCGAGGTCGTAGCCTCGGTCACGCTCGTGTGCTCGCCGCCCATGACGCCGGCGATGCCGTGCGCGCCCTTGGCGTCGGCGATCACCATCATCGACGGCTCGAGCGCGTAGGTCTTGCCGTTGAGCGCCTCCATGCTCTCGCCTTCCTTGGCCCAGCGCATGGTGAGGTCGCCGGCGAGCTTGTCGGCGTCGAACACGTGCAGCGGCCGCGAGAAGTCGTGCGTGGTGAAGTTGGTGACGTCGACCAGCGCAGAGATCGGGCGAAGGCCCACGGCGGTCAGCCAGTCCTGCATCCAGCGCGGGCTCGGTCCGTTGCGGAGACCGCGGATCATGCGGCCGACCACCTGCGGGCAGCCCTTCTCGGCGCCGGCGGCGATCTTCCACTGGATCGGGCTCTCGAAGGAGCCCTTCACCGGGGTCACGTCGAACGGCTTCATCGTGCCGATGCCGGCGGCGGCGAGGTCGCGCGCGATGCCGCGAATGCCGAGGCAGTCGGCGCGGTTCGGCGTGATGCCGACGTCGATGACCGGATCGTCGAGGCCCATGACCTTGGCGAAGGGCATGCCGACTGGCGCGTCGGCCGGCAGGTCGATGATGCCCTCGTGATCGTCCGACAGGCCCATCTCGTAGGCCGAGCACAGCATGCCGTTCGAGTCCTGGCCGCGGATGTTGCCGGCCTTGAGGATCGCGCCGGTGCGGGGGATCACGGTGCCGGCGGCAGCGAAGACGCCTTTCATGCCGGTGCGCGCGTTGGGCGCGCCGCAGACGACCTGCACCTGGCCATTGCCGGTGTCGACCATGCAGACGCGAAGCCGGTCGGCGTTCGGGTGCTGCTCGGCCTTCACCACGTAGCCCACGACGAAGGGCTCGAGACCCTTGGCGCGGTTCTCGATGCTCTCGACCTCGAGGCCGAGGCTGGTCAGCGCCACGCCGATCTCGTCGACGGTGGCTTCGGTGGCAAGATGCCGCTTCAGCCAGGAGAGGGTGAACTTCATCGGCTGAGCCCTCCGGCGAGGCTGGGCGGATCGAGCGGCACGAAGCCGTAGTTTCTGAGCCAACGGAGGTCGGCGTCGAAGAAGGGGCGAAGGTCGGGGATGCCGTATTTCAGCATCGCGATCCGATCGATGCCCATGCCGAAGGCGAAGCCCTGGTAGCGCTCGGGATCGACGCCGCAGTTCCTCAGCACGTTGGGATGGACCATGCCGCAGCCGAGGATCTCCAGCCAGTCGCCGCCGGATCCCAACTTCAGCTCGCCGCCTTTGCGCGAGCAGCCGATGTCGACCTCGACCGACGGCTCGGTGAAGGGGAAGTAGGAGGGGCGGAAGCGCACCGGCAGGTCGTCGAGCTGGAAGAAGGCGCGGCAGAAGTCGACCAGGCAGCCCTTCATGTGGCCCATATGGGTCACCTCGTCGATCACCAGGCCTTCGACCTGATGGAACATCGGCGAGTGGGTGGCATCGGAGTCGCTGCGGAAGGTGCGGCCCGGCACGATGATGCGGATCGGCGGCTTCACCTTCATCATCGTGCGGATCTGCACGGTCGAGGTGTGCGTGCGCAGCACCATCGGCATGCCGTCCGGACGCGGCGGCAGGTAGAAGGTGTCGTGCATCTGACGGGCCGGATGATCGGGCCCGAAGTTGAGCGCGGTGAAGTTATGGAAGTCGTCGTCGACGTCCGGACCCTCGGCGACGGTGAACCCCATCGCGCCGAAGATCTGCACCAGCTCCTCGATCGTCTGGCTGATCGGGTGCAGGCGGCCGAGCTGGGCCGGCCGCGCGGGCAGCGTGAGGTCGAGCGTCTCGGATTTGAGCCTGGCGTCGAGCGCCGCCTCGCCGAGGTTCTCCTTCCGCTTGGCGAGCGCCGCCTCGATCTCGTCCTTGAGGCGGTTGAGCGCCTGGCCCGCTTCCTTGCGCGCCTCGGGCGCCACGTCCTTCAGGCCCTGCATCAGCGCCGTCACGCGGCCCTTCTTGCCGAGGGCCGAGACGCGCACGGCATCGAGCGCGGAAAGATCGGCGGCCTCGTCGATGAGCTTCATCAGCTCAGCCCGGGTCGCTTCGAGTTGGGTCGACATCACGCACCTCCACGAATGCGAAAAGGGGCCGTTTCCGGCCCCTCTCGTCTTACCTTTCGGATCGAACCACCTGGTTAGGCGGCGAGAGCGGCCTGGGCTTGCTTGACCAAGCTCGCAAACGACGCCGGCTCGCTGATCGCGAGATCGGAGAGGACCTTGCGATCGATCTCGATGCCGGCGTTCTTGAGGCCGGCCATCAGCTTCGAGTAGGTGAGGCCATGCTCGCGCGCACCGGCGTTGATGCGCTGGATCCAGAGGCCGCGGAACTCGCGCTTGCGGTTCTTGCGGTCGCGGTACGCGTAGCGAAGGCCCTTTTCGACCTTCTCGATCGCGATCCGGTAATTGGTGGAATTGCGGCCACGATAGCCCTTGGCGAGCTTCAGGACCTTCTTGTGGCGGGCATGACTGGTCGTGCCCCGCTTTACGCGTGCCATGGGTCAGGCCTCCTTACAGGTCGTACGGCAGGTGGTTGCGCACGATCTTGGCATCGCGCTCGTCGAGGATCTGCGAACCGCGGGCGGTGCGGACCATCTTGTGAGGACGCTTGCTCATGCCGTGACGCTTGCGGGCAGGACCGAACTTGATCTTGCCGGTGGCCGTGACCCGGAAGCGCTTCTTGGCGCTGCTCTTGGTCTTCATCTTGGGCATTTTCTTTCCTTTCAACAGCTTGAGGGGGACCCGGAGGCCCCGATCGCGCCGGCCGGGCATGCCCTTACAGGCCCGGACGCGGACGTCGCCCCTTTCGGGGAAGGCGGGGTTATAGCGATGCGGTCCGGGGCGCGCAAGCACCGGAACCGGCCGGGCTAAACCCTTGGCGGAGGCCGTTGCTCGCCGCTAGGGTCGGCGCTTCCAAGCCTTCCGGAGCCTTCCATGTCCGCCGCCCTGCCTGTGCTCGACCGTCTCGACCGCGTCAAGCTGGTCCATGGTCCGACCCCTCTGGAGGCGCTGCCCCGGCTCTCGGACCGGCTCGGCGGCCCCCGGATCTACGTGAAGCGGGACGACTGCACCGGCTTCGCCGCCGGCGGCAACAAGGGCCGGAAGCTCGAATACCTGATGGGCGCGGCGCTCAGGGCCGGTGCCGACACGGTCATCACCGCCGGCGCGCTGCAGACCAATCACGGGCGCCAGACCGCGGCCGCGGCGGCCAAACTCGGCCTCAAATGCATCCTGGTGCTGACCGACTCGGTGGCCAACCGTTCGGCCGCCTACCACGCGAGCGGCAACCTGCTGCTCGACCGGCTCACCGGTGCCGAGCTGCGAAAGATCCAGCCCTCGACCAACGCCGACGAGGAGATGGCGCGGATCGCGGATGAATTGAAGAAGCAGGGACGAACGGCCTACGTCATCCCGGTCGGCGGTTCGTCGCCAGTCGGCGCCTTGGGGTACGCGGTGTCGGGCGAGGAGATCGTCGAGCAGTCGAAGGCCGCCGGCATCCGCCCGGCGGCCGTCGTCCATGCGACGGGAAGCTGCGGTACGCAGGTGGGGCTTCTGCTTGGCCTCGCCGCCGCAGGCATTCCGGTTCACGGCATCTGCGTCAGCCGGCCGAAGGCCGACCAGGAGACTCGGCTCAAGGCGCTGCTCACGCGCACCGTCGACGAGTTCCAGCTCGGCTCGAAGCTGGGCGATCTCGCGATCGAAGCCGACGATCGCTTCATTGGTCCCGGATACGGCCAGCCGACGCCGGGCATGGTCGAGGCGGTGCGACTCGCGGCCGAATCCGAAGGCCTGTTCCTCGATCCGGTCTATTCAGGAAAGGGCTTCGCCGGGCTTATCCAACGCATTCGTGAAGGACGCTACCGGAAGGACGATTCCGTGGTGTTCGTGCACACCGGAGGGTTGCCGGGCCTCTTCGTCTACGACGAAGCCTTCGCGTAGTCCTGGAGTCGCCGTCATCCTTCTGCCATTCTCGACGGCAATAAAAACGAGTGACGTCGGGTTGGCGTTGGGAGCAGCGGGGCACGTTGGTTTGAGAATGATTTTCAAGGCGGGCATCGGGCACGGATGTCACGGTTCGTTAACCGAGCGCCGGTACGTCTGACCCATGGATATCGCCGAATACATTCGCGGTTATGGCGAGTGGTTCTACGTCGTCACGTTCGTCTGGACCTTCCTCGAGGGCGAGACCTTCGTGCTGTTCGCGGGCCTCGGCGCGCGCCAGGGCATCCTCCGGCTCGATCTCCTGATCCTCACCGCGTGGCTCGGCAGCTTCTGCGGCGACCAACTCTATTTCTGGATCGGCCGGCGTTGGGGTCATGCGCTGCTCCGCCGCTTCCCGCGCTGGGCGCCGGGCGTACACGCCGCGCTCGACATGCTTCGCCGCTACGACACGTGGTTCATCCTGTCGTTCCGCTTCATCTACGGCGTCCGCAACTTCTCTTCCTTCGCGATGGGAACCAGCGGCCTCTCCTGGCCGCGCTTCCTGGTGCTGAACTTCATCGCGGCGGGGATCTGGGCGGTGACCTTTGCCGGTGTCGGCTACGCCGTCGGTGCGACGTTCGAGCACCTGCTCGGCGATCTGGCGCTCGGCTTCGGCCTGGTGATGCTGGCGATCTTCGTGACCGTCATCACCTTGATCACCCGCGCCCAGAAGCGGCGGATCGCTCCGGTCGGCGCCGAGCCGATTCCGGTTCGGGTGGAGACCGACATCCGCCGATAATCGGGGGGCGAACCCAAGTCCTTGGGGATCACGGGGCTGCGAGCTCTATAAAAAGTATATTGTATTTTATATTATTTTGAGTAACATTGAGATCGTTCTGGTCGTTCAGAAAGAACGGCCGGCCCGGTAGAAAGCCGGATCCCAGTTTCAAAACGGCCGGACGCGTGCCTTCTCACGCTCCGGCCGTTTCTCATTTTGGGCACCCGGGTTCAGGCGGCGATCCGATTAAGCTGCCTCGCGCACGAAGCGCGCGGAGGACCGACATGTCGCCCAAGGATCGCCCAGCCAACATCGCGCATTGGGCCGAGATCGAAGAACCCGACGACAAGACCTATGCCGGCGACGACGAACTGCTCCGGATCGGCGCGCCGTTCGCGCGACACTTCGGGCTGAAGCGTCTCGGCATCCATCACAATCGCTTGCCGCCCGGCCGCCGCACCTCGTTTCCGCATGCCGAAAGTGCGGAGGAGGAATTCGTCTACGTGATCGAAGGCACGCCCGATGTCTGGCTCGACGGCCACCTGCATCGGCTGGCACCGGGCGATGCCGTGGGATTCCCCGCCGGCAGCGGTCTCTGCCACACCTTCATCAACAACACCGAGGCCGAGGTGCGCCTGCTCGTCGTCGGCGAAGCCGACAAGGACGAGAACCGCATCGTCTACCCGCTCCATCCGGAGCGGAAGGCGATGCGGAAGGACTGGTGGGACGATGCACCCAAGCGGCCGCTCGGTCCGCATGACGGCATGCCGGACAAGGTGCGGGCTGAGAAGGCGCGAAAGCGCCCATGAAGAAAGTGCGCAAGGCACCGGCGAAGGACGGGAAGGCCGCCTTGCTATCCGGCGGCAACCCGCAGATCGCGAAGGCGGATGGCGATGCCCCGGTCCGGGCCTATATCGCGGCGATGCCGGCATGGAAGCGCGACATCGGCAAACGCCTCGACGCGCTTGTCGTGGGGTCCGTGCCGGGCGTGCGGAAGGCGGTGAAGTGGAACTCGCCCTTCTACGGCGTCGACGGGCAGGGCTGGTTCCTGTCGTTCCACGTCTTCACGCGCTACGTGAAGGTGACCTTCTTCAAGGGCGCCTCGCTGAAGCCGATGCCGCCCGGCGCCAGCAAGCACAAGGAGGTGCGCTATCTCGACATCCACGAGGACGGGTTCGACGAAAGTCAGGTCGCGGCGTGGATCAAGCAGGCCGCCGCGTTGCCCGGCTGGATGGCTTAAGCCCGGCTCTTCTTATTCTTGGACTCGTTGAGCGCGACCGCAGCGCGGATGAGGGCCTTCAGCGCCTTCGCGTCGATCTTCTCGCCTTCTTTGATGTCGATGGCGCGCCGCACATTGCCCTCGAGGCTCGAGTTGAAGAGGCCCGACGGATCCTTCAGCGACGCGCCCTTGGCGAAGGTCAGCTTCACCACGCTCTTGTAGGTCTCGCCGGTGCAGATGATGCCGGCATGCTCCCACACGGGCACGCCGCGCCACTTCCACGTCTCGACGACCTCGGGATCGGCTTCCATGATCAGCGTGCGGATGCGGGCGAGGGTCTCGCCCCGCCAGTCGCCCAGCTCCCTGATCCGCGCATCGATCAGCTCGGACGGCGACTCACCCTTCGCCATATGCGCGCCTCCCGATCTCTAGACGTCGAGGTTGGCGACCTTGAGCGCGTTCTGCTGGATGAAGTCGCGGCGCGGCTCGACAAGGTCGCCCATCAGCTTGGCGAAGAGATCGCCCGCCTCGTCGGCGTGGTTGATCTTCACCTGCAGCAGCGAGCGGACGTTCGGGTCGAGGGTCGTCTCCCACAGCTGCTCCGGGTTCATCTCGCCGAGGCCCTTGTAGCGCTGGATGGTGACGCCCTTGCGACCGGTCTCGAGCACGGTCTCGATCAGCGACACGGGACCGTGGATCGTGTGTTCCTTGTCCTTGGTCTTGAGCTTGCCCGGCTTGGCATAGGCGGCCTGGAACTCGGCGGCCTTCTCGTCGAGGCGTCGCGCCTCGGGGCTCTTGACCAGCGACGCCTCCAGCCGGAAGCGCGACGTGACGCCCCGCAGCGTGCGTTCGAAGCGGAGCCCGCCGGCGCCGTCCGACTCGCCGATCCAGCCGCGCTCATGCTGCGGCGAGAGCTGGTCCATGCGCTTGGCGATGTAGGTGGCCGCCTGACTCGCCTGGGCGGCATCGTTCAGCAGCTCAGGCGAGAGGGCGCCGGCGATCGCGATCTGCTCGGCCAGCGGCATCGAGCCGAGACGCCGTCCGATCGGCTGCAGCCAGGCCCGCGCCTGCCGCGCGCTGTCGACGAGCGACCGGAGCTCGGCGCCGCCGAGTTGCTGGCCGTTCGCCGGAATCAGCACGGCCTCGTGCAGTCCCGCCTCGGTCAGGTGGTTGTCGAGCGCGCGATCGTCCTTGAGATAGACCTCCGACTGGCCGCGCTTGGCGCGATAGAGCGGCGGTTGGGCGATGTAGAGGTAGCCCTTGGTCTCGTCCTCGCCGCCTTCCTTCTCGATCTTGTGCTCGATGACCTGGCGCATCTGGCGATAGAAGAAGGTCAGCAGCAGCGTGCGGATGTGGCTTCCGTCCACATCGGCGTCCGTCATGATGATGATCTTGTGGTAGCGGAGCTTCGAGATGTCGAACTCCTCGCCTATCCCTGTGCCCAGGGCGGCGATGAGCGTTCCGATCTCGGCCGAGCTCAGCATCTTGTCGAAGCGCGCGCGCTCGACGTTCAGGATCTTGCCGCGCAAGGGCAGGATCGCCTGCTTGCCGCGGTCGCGGCCCTGCTTGGCGGAGCCGCCGGCCGAGTCGCCCTCGACGATGAACAGCTCGGAAAGCGCCGGATCGCGCTCCTGGCAGTCGGCGAGCTTGCCCGGAAGGCTGGCGACGTCGAGCGCGCCCTTGCGGCGGGTGAGCTCGCGCGCCTTCCGCGCCGCCTCGCGCGCGGCGGCGGCCTCGACGACCTTCTGCACGATGCGCTTGGCGTCGACCGGATGCTCCTCCAGCCACTGCGCCAGCTTGTCGCCGACGATGCTCTCGACGACCGGCCTGACTTCGGAGGAGACCAGCTTGTCCTTGGTCTGGGAGGAGAACTTCGGATCCGGCACCTTGACCGAGAGCACGCAGGTGAGCCCCTCGCGCGCGTCGTCGCCGGAGAGCGTCACCTTCTCCTTCTTGGCGATGCCGGACTCGTTGGCGTACTGGTTGATGTAGCGCGTCAGCGCGCCTCGGAATCCCGCGAGATGGGTGCCGCCGTCACGCTGCGGGATGTTGTTCGTGAAGCACAGCATCGTCTCGTGATAGCTGTCGGTCCACTCCATCGCGACCTCGACGGTGATCCCGTCCTTGGTCTCGGCGAAGGAAACGGGCGGGGCGTGCAGCGGCGTATGCGAGCGGTCGAGATAGGCCACGAACGCTTCCAGGCCGCCCTGGTAGTGCATCTCGACGACGCGGGGCTCGGCCTCGCGCGCGTCGGTCAGCACCAGGCGGACGCCCGAGTTGAGGAAGGCGAGCTCGCGGAGCCGATGCTCGAGCGTTTCGAATTCGAAGCGCGTCTTGGTGAAGATCGACGCCGACGGCATGAAGGTGACTTCGGTGCCGCGCTTGTCGCCCTGGGGACCGACTACCTTCAGCGGGGCTTCGGCCACGCCCTCGCGAAAGCGCATGTAGTGCTCGTTGCCGCCGCGCCAGACGCGGAGGTCGAGCGTGTCCGAGAGCGCGTTGACCACCGAGACGCCGACGCCGTGAAGCCCGCCCGAGACCTTGTAGCTGTTCTGGTCGAACTTACCGCCGGCGTGCAGCTGGGTCATGATGACCTCCGCCGCCGAGACGCCTTCGTCCTTATGGATATCGACCGGGACGCCGCGGCCGTTGTCGGTCACGGTCGCCGAGCCGTCGGCGTTCAAGGTCACGGTGACGACGTCGCAATACCCGGCCAGCGCCTCGTCGATGGCGTTGTCGACGACCTCGTAGACCATGTGGTGCAGGCCCGACCCGTCGTCGGTGTCGCCGATGTACATGCCCGGGCGCTTGCGCACGGCATCCAGGCCCTTCAGGACCTTGATCGCATCGGAAGTGTAGTCGTCCGCGCTCGGCGGCTTCGCTGCTGGATCGCTCATCTGACTCAATCGTTCGAAATGCTTGCGTCGGCGACGCGGAGGAACTGGCCGAGACCGCGGAGCGGCCGGAAAAGCTGGGCGTCGGTGCCGGTGAGCCAGGCCTGCGCTCCCAGCACCTGGATCTCCTGGAACAACGCCGCCCGCCGGTTCTCGTCGAGATGGGCGGCCACCTCGTCGAGCAGGAGAAGCGGCGCGGCGCCGGTGCTCGCCTTCACCAGCCGCGCATTGGCCAGCTGGATGGAAAGCAGGAGCGCCTTCTGCTCGCCGGTCGAGCAGAGCCGGGCGGCCTGGCCGCGTGCGAGGTGGGTCACTTCCAGATCGCTCCGGTGCGGACCCTCGGCGGTCATGCCGCTCTCGCCGTCGATCCGGCGGTTCTGGGCGAGGCGCGCCTTCAGGCGATCCTCGGCTTCGAGCGCAGGGATCTCGCCGAGCGAGGTCTCGACAGAACCGGCGAGGCGGAGGGCAGCCTGCGGGAAGACGCCGCTGCCGATGGTGGCGCCGTCGAGAGCATGGACCCGCTCGCGCCGGGCTGCTGCGACCGCGACGCCATGGCGGGCCATGGTGTCCTCGAGCGCATCGAGCCATGTGGGATCGGCGCGGCCCTCGCGCAAGAGACGGAGCCGCTCGCGCTGCGCCTGGTCGTAGGCAGCGAGGCGGCCGGCATGATCGGGATCGGCGCCGGTGACGAGGCGGTCGAGGAAACGCCGACGATCGCCGCTGCTTCCGAGAAAGAGGCCGTCCATCTGCGGCGTCAGCCACTGGATCGCGCCGATCTCTGCGAGCTGCGCCTGGCCGCGCACCGGCTTCGCATCGATGCGGACGACGCGCTTGTCGCTGCCTTCGGGATCGCGTCCGGTACCGACCTCGACCGGCTCGTCCGTCCCGCGCTGGAGCCTCGCCGCGATCGCCCACGATCCGCCGCCCTGGCGGTCGAGATCGGCGAGGCGGGCGCGACGCAGGCCGCGCCCGGGGGCCAGCATCGACAGCGCTTCGAGGATGTTGGTCTTGCCGGCGCCGTTGAGGCCGGTCAGCACGACGGAGCGGCGGTCGACCTCGATGCGCGCCTCGGCGTAGCCGCGATAGTCGCTGAGCTTGAGACGCAGCACCGCGAGGCCCGAGGCCTCGGGCTCCGGCATCTCAGGTATCTTTAAGGCAGTCAAAGCCTCACACGCGCATCGGCATGATGACGTAGAGCGCGCTCCGGTCGGACGGGTCGCGCACGATCGTCGGCGACGCGGCGTCCGCCATCACGAACTCGGCGCCGTCGCCCTCGATCTGCTGGGTGATGTCGAGCAGGTAGCGGGAGTTGAAGCCGATCTCGATCGGCGAGGCGGCGAACTTGACCTGCAGGTCCTCGGTCGCGGTGCCGTTCTCGGGGCTGGAGGCCGACAGGGTCAGCGTGTCGGGTGCGACCGCGAGCTTCACCGCGCGGCTCTTCTCGGTCGAGATCGTGGCGACGCGGTCGACGGCCTCGGCGAAGGACTTGCACTCGACCGTCATGATCTTGTCGTTGTTGACCGGGATCACGCGCTCGTAGTCGGGGAAGGTGCCGTCGATCAGCTTCGAGGTCAGGATCGTGCCGTCGAAGGCGAAGCGGATCTTGGCCTCCGAGAGCGACAGCGACACCGGGCCCGGGGTCTCTTCGACCAGCTTGCGGAGCTCGGCCACGGCCTTCCGCGGGATGATCACGCCCGGCATACCGGCGGCCCCCTCGGGCAGCGCCATCTCGACGCGGGCGAGGCGGTGGCCGTCGGTCGCGACCGCGCGCAGCACGTCGACGCCGTCCTGCTTGGCGGCATGCAGGTAGATGCCGTTCAGATAGTAGCGCGTCTCCTCAGTCGAGATCGCGAACCGCGTGCGGTCGATCAAGGTGCGGAGGTCGCCCGCCGGCAGCTCGAAGCGATGCGGCAGCGTGTCGCCCGACAGCGCCGGAAATTCCTCGGTCGGTAGCGTCTGCAGCGTGAAGGTCGAACGCCCGGCGCGGAGCGTGACGCGGCCGGAGTCGGAGGCGGCGAGCTCAACCTGCGAGCCGTCCGGCAGCTTGCGCACGATGTCGTGCAGCGTGTGCGCGGGGCAGGTGATCGAGCCCTTCTTCTTCACTTCCGCCGGCACCGACTCGACGATGTCGATGTCCATGTCGGTGGCGCTGATCGAGACCTTGCCCGAGTCCGCCTGGATCATGACGTTGGAGAGGATCGGGATCGTGGTGCGCCGCTCGACGACGCTCTGGACGTGGGCCAGAGGCTTCAGGAGCGCAGCGCGGTCGAGCGTGAAGTGCATGGTTCCGAAGGCCCTTCCAGGGGTCTTTCAATATTGAGACGGCCGCCCCCCGGTGGCCGTCGAACGGGAGGCAGCGAGTATACCACAGAGGGCCGTTCGCCAAGGGTTTTTGAGCAGTCGCGAGAGGCTCCGATTCGCGCGAAAAAGCCTTGCTTTTCCGGTCCGAAACTCGCTCTACGGACGTGGCGTGGGCCGTCTGTTTCCGGGCGATGCCGACGCCTCGTCGTGAAGCCAGCGGACGAAGGCCGCGACCTTCGGTTCGGCCAGGCGCCGCGGCTTCCCGACGATGTAGTGGCCCCAGGAGCGCGTCGTGATCTCGGGGAACGGGCGCACCAGCACGCCGCTCGCGATCTCGGGCTCGGCGCAGGCGGTCGCGGTCAGCGCGATGCCCAGGCCGGCAGCGCAGGCTTCCAGCGCGAACTGCACGTGATCGTAGCGCGGCCCCGAGGTCGGCGGGCCCGGCACGCCGGCGATCTCGAACCATTCGGCATAGGCCTCGCCGATCGAGTTCGACTGCAGCAGCGGGTAGGCGAGGATGTCCTTCGGCTCCTTCAGCGGCGGACCGGAGGCCAGAAGCGCGCTGCTGATGACCGGGCTGTGGTCGTCGGCGAGGAACCACTCGGCGTGGAATCCCGGCACCGGGCCCTTGAGGCAGCGGATGCCGAGATCGAGCTCGTCGGGAAGATCGTTGGCGCGTTCGTCCGACGGCGAGGCGTTGCCGGTCGAGACGTGGACCTCGATCCCGGGATTGGCCTCGTGGAAACGAGGAAGGCGCGGGATCAGCCACTTCATCGCGAGCGTCGGGCTGAGGCTCACCGTCAGCACCTCGGCCTCGCGGCGTCCGACGAGCTGTCCCATCGCCTGGTCCATGCGGTCGAGCGCATCGGTGAGCGATGGCATCAGGCGACGGCCGGACGGCGTCAGCACGATGCCGTGCGCGGTGCGCCGGAACAGGCGCTGCCCGACCTCGCGCTCGAGCTCGCGCACCTGGCGGCTGATGGCGCCTTGGGTGACCGACAGCTCCTGGGCGGCGCGCGTCAGGCTGCCGTGGCGGCCGGCGGCCTCGAAGGCCCGGAGCTGGGTCAGGGAGCGGAGATGACGGCGCATCTTTTGATATTACTTAAATTCATATCTCCCGGGAAGGAAGATCGTTTGTAGATCAACGATTTCAGGGCCAGCCTTGGCGCATGAAGTGGCCCGAAGAGCAAGGCTTTCTCGACTTCCTGACCGTGATGGTCGACCCGAGGTTCGGCCGTCCGCCCGAGGCGCGGGTCAGTAGGGCGACTGGTAGCGCCTTTGCCAGAATTCTCGGCTCTGTCTTTCGCCGATATCGCAGCCGGGCGGATAGGCGGCCGAGGCCAGCCGAACCGATGACGGCAGCTCTGCCCATCGCGCCCGGGGCGAGGTGAGGTCGGCGATCTCGATGATCATCTTCTTCCGAATCGCCTCGGCGAAGGATTCGAAGCCCTCGGCGACGACGATGAAGGCGCCGGGGCCGCCGATCACGCAGTGCTGGTAGTAGAGGTCGAGGTCCGCGAGCTGCGGGAAGCCGGTGACGTTCGGGCGGTTGTTGATGATCGGCACCCCGTTGATGGTGATGCCGCGGGCGACCGCGTTCTCGCGCGAGATGTCGATCATCTGGCCGGCATTGTTCGGGCCGTCGCCCGAGATGTCGAGAACGCGGCGATGACCTTCGTAGGCACGGCCGTACATCGGCACCGCGTAGTCCATCGCGCCCGAGATCGAGGTCGACATCGCCGAGCGGATCGGGAACGAGGCGAGCTTGGCGGCCGCGGCTTTCGCTGTCGCCTCGTCCTCGATGATCGTCCAGTCGAGGAGGAGGCGCTTGGTCTCAGGGCCCGACCACTCGAAATAGGCGATCGCGATCTTGCCCTCGATCCCCGAGCGGATCGCTTTCAGGACCTCGGGATCGTGCAAGGCCTGGATGTAGCCCTCGCGCTGGAGCTTGCCTTCTTCGGCGTCGACCGAGCCCGAGATGTCGATGGCGAGCACCAGCTCGAGATCGACGCGCTCGATCGCCGCGGCTGCACCGATGGTCAAGATGAAGGCGAGCAGTACCAGGAGCGCGCGGCGCATGGCCTCTCCGTCGAACGACGCCGCGAAGTCTGCGCCTATCCGGCCTCGGCGATCAAGGCGTCGAGGGCGTCGGTCGATTCGGCGAGCACCACCTTTCGCGCGATGTCGTAGCCGAAGCCGGCACGGCCGATGACGGCGAGGTCGCGTTCGCGATGATCGCTTCGCTGCGCGGCCGGCCGGTACGGTCCGATGCGGCGTCGTCGTGCCAAGGTCGCAGCCGCGCTCAGCTCCTCGGCCGGCGTGCGCGTTGGTGCCAGGGCCTCGTCGATGACCTCGCGCTCGACGCCCTTCATCTTGAGCTTCTCGGAGATCGCGCGGGCCGAGCGACCCTGGCGGCGAAGGCTGGCGGTGCGGGCTTCGGCATAGGCCTTGTCGTCGAGAAGGCCGGATCGCTGGTAGCGCTCGATCAGCGCCTCGACCCAGGCAGCCCCTTCCTCGCGGTCCGTGTCGTGGGCCCGGGCCGACTTCTCGACCTTGCGGAGAAGCACGCGCCGGAGGCTCTCCGCCGAGGCGGCGAAGCGTTCGAGATAGGCGAGCGCCGCGCGTTCGAGATAGGCGGGGGAAACCTTGCGCGGCGGCTTGCGTTGCGCGGCTGGCATGAGAGGACCGTGCCACGGGCGGCCCCTTGAGGCGAGACCTTCACGCGCCTATGGTGCCGGCCCCATGCCAGACACCTCGCCGCCGCGCCGCGTCCTCGATCCGCGCCCGCTTGGCGCCATCAACTGGATCGGCCTCTGGACCCTCTACCAAAAAGAGGTCTGGCGCTTCTTCAAGGTCGGCACCCAGACGGTCGCGGCACCGGTGGTGACGACTCTGCTGTTCCTCACGGTCTTCGTTCTGGCGATGGGCCGTGGCGGCACGATGGTCGGCGACGTGCCGTTCATGCTGTTCCTGGCGCCGGGCCTGGTGATGATGGCGATCACCCAGAACGCCTTCGCCAACACCTCGTCCACGATCATGATCGGCAAGGTCCAGGGGAACATCGTCGACGTGCTGATGCCGCCGCTCGGTCCCGGCGAACTCGTGCTCGCATGGGTCGCCGGCGGGGTGACCCGTGGACTCGTCGTCGGCATCGCGACCGCGATCGCGATGTGGGTGGTCGTTCCGTTCGGGCTGCCGCACCCCGCCTTCGCAATCTTCTATGCGATCGCCGGCTCGCTGATGCTGGCGCTCCTCGGCGTCCTCGGCGGACTCTGGGCGGAGAAGTTCGACCACCTGTCGGCGATGACCAACTTCGTCATCACGCCGCTGGCTTTTCTTTCAGGGACCTTCTACTCGGTCGAGCGCCTGCCCGAGGCATGGCGCTTCATCGCGCATCTGAACCCGTTCTTCTACATGATCGACGGATTCCGCTACGGCTTCATCGGCCACGCGGACGGCGACCTCGCGATCGGGATCGCCGTCCTTGCGCTGATCAATCTGGCGCTGTGGCTCGTCGTCGACGGACTGGTGCGGCGCGGCTATCGCTTAAAAGCTTAGACCGCCGTTCCCATCTTGCAGAGGTTCCAACTCTTCCCCTTGAGCCCGTAGGTCGCGAGGATCTTGTCGGCGCCCGAGGAGGTGATGACGACGCGGAGCTTCGCGGCATCGCCGCAAGGGGAGGCCGACCGGGCGGTCGCGGGCACCTTCTTGGTCGCGGCGCAGTCGATGGCCGCCTGCGGCAGCGTGGCGAGCGCCTTCAGCGGCTTGCCGTTGACGACGGCCTGGTAGTCGGTCGGCGTACCGCCCTTGACCGTCGCCATCATCTCGATGCGGCCGAAGCGGCTCTTGTACATGCCGGACTCCTGCTCGCCGTCGTTCATGCCTTGAGCGACGGGGCGAAAATCGATGGCGGCGCAGGACGGCGGGCCCTTCTTGTCGGCGGCGAACGCCGGGGATGCCAGCAGGGCCACGCCGAGGCCGAGGGCGAGGAAAAGACGCATGGAGTTCCTCCAGGAGAGACGGGGTGGGGACGCCCAAGACATCGCGCGCCGGCCAGGCATCCGCAAGCGCCCGCCGCTCCGTCGCGCGAGAGCGCGGCATCCATCGGACGCGGGTGGCGCGACGGCAGCCGTTCCGACCGAATCGCCCGGTCTGCAGAGAGGCGCCGCCCTCGATCAGGCCGAGGATCCATGATACGGAACCGGCGATGACGCCAGCCGAGGCCTTGTCCGCCGCCGACTCGCACTACAGGCGAGGCGAGATCGCCGAGGCGACGGCGCTCGCGCGACGCGCCCTGGCGCTCCAGCCGGCCGACATCCAGATCCACAACATGCTCGGCGTGCTCGCGGACGCGGTCTATGACCTGTTCGCCGCAGTCTCCTCGCTCGGCCGCGCGCTGGCCTCGGATCCGAACGACTTCGCGATCCATTCCAACCTGACGGGCATCCTCGCGAGGTTCGGCATGGTCGAGCCGTCGTTGCGCTCGGGTCGCCGCGCCCTCGCCCTCGCTCCCGCCAACCCGAACGCTCACAACAACCTCGCGCATGTCCTCAAGGGGGCGGGGTACCTGAGCGATGGACTCGCCAGGTATCGCCGGTCGCTCGCTCTCCATCCGGACGCGATCGTGCACAGCAATCTGCTCTTCGTGATGAGCTACGACGATGCGATCACGAGCGAGGAGATGTTCGCGGAATACCGGCGATGGGATCGGCTGCACGCCGCGCGCTTCACCGAGGAAGCCCGCCCGCCATGGCCGAACGCGGCCGATCCGGATCGCCGCCTCGTGGTCGGCTATCTCTCGCCCGACTATCGCGATCATCCGCTCGGACGGATCCTACAGTCGCTCTTCGAGCACCACGACGCGTCCGCGGTTCAGGTCGCCGCCTACTCGTCGGTCCGTGGCAGCGACGCCATTACCGAGGCTTGTCGCGCGCGCGCGGCTATTTGGCGACCGGTCGCCGGGCTTCCCGACGACGACGTCGCCCGACAGATACGCGACGACGGGGTCGATATCCTGGTCGTCTTCGGCGGGCACGCCGCCGACAACCGACTGTTGGTCGCGGCGCGGCGGCCGGCGCCGATCCAGGTCGTGTTCAACGAAGCACCGACCGGAATGGAGGCGATGGACTACTGGATCACCGATCCGGTGCTCCATCCGCCGGATGGTGTCGGCACGACCGAGCGCGTGCAGGAGCATCTGCTTCATCTGCCCTCGCTCTTCCTGCAGCCCGCCATCGAGGATGCGCCGCCCGTCGGCGAGCCGCCGGTCCTCAAGTCCGGGCGCCTGACGTTCGGGGCATTCAACAATCCCGCCAAGCTGTCTCCGACCGCGCTTGCAGCCTGGGCCGCCGCGCTTCGGGCGGTTCCGACGTCGCGCCTGCTCTTCAAGTACATCGACTGGTATGGCGACCCGGTCGTTCAGGAGAGGATCGTCGGACATTTCGGCCTGAACGGGGTCGAGCGCGACCGCCTCGTCTTCCTCGCCGGCGACGACGACCGGCCTGCGCAGCTCAAGCTCTGGGACCAGGTCGACGTGGCGCTCGACCCGTTCCCGTTCGCCGGCTGGACCAGCACCTTCGAGGCGCTGTGGATGGGCGTGCCGGTGATCACGCTCGTCGGCGAGCGGCTCGCCGGCCGGATCGGGCTGACCGTGCTCGATCACCTGGGCCTCCCGGATCTTGCCGCCGGCAATCCGGACGACTTCGGTGCGATCGCCGCCAGGCTGGCGGCCGACCCGCAGCGCCTGGCGAGGCTCCGGCGGGACCTGCGGGAGCGGATGCGTCGATCGCCGCTCTGCGACGGCGCGGTTCAGGCGAGGTACTTCGAGACCGCCTATCGCGACATCTGGCGGCGGTGGTGTACCGCGCAGGCTCTCACCCGATCGTGACGCGAGGCACCGATGCGTCGGCGTAGCATCGGCGCATGGGTTCCAAGATCTCGGCTTTCACGCTGCTCGCCGGTTTGACGACGGTTTCGCCGGCCATGGCCGGCGGTCCCGTCCTGATCGAACTGTTCACCTCCCAGGGCTGCAACTCCTGTCCCCCGGCGGACGCCTATCTCGGCGATCTGGCGAGGCGGAAGGACGTCGTGGCGCTCGCCTTTCACGTCGACTACTGGGACTACATCGGCTGGAAGGATCCCTTCGCCGACGCGGCCTGGACGCAGCGCCAGCGCCAGTATTCGCGCACGCTGCGTACGACGCAGATCTATACGCCGCAGATGGTGATAGACGGCAGCGAGCATGCGGTCGGATCGGATCGTGGCACTGTCGAACGCCTGATCGGCGGCGCCGCGAAGCGTGAGCGCCCGGCGGTTGCCCTCAAGCGCGCGGCGGATGGCCTCGAGCTCAAGGTCTTCGGGCAGGGCGAGGGTGAGATCTGGATCGTCGGCTACGATCCCAGGCACGAGACCCGGGTCCAGCGCGGCGAGAACGCGGGCAGGACGCTCGCCGAATTCAACGTCGTTCGCGGCATCAGGCGCATCGACGCCTGGAAGGGCGGTCCGCTCGATCGGACGCTGGCCGCGGCCGAGCTTCCGCCCGGCGCCGCGCACGCGGCGCTTATCCAGGAGACCGGCCTCGGCCGGGTGCTCGCGGTCGCGACGACTCCCTAGACGACGAGCCCGCGCTCCATCATCGCCCCCAGGCGCTTGGCGAAGGCGCGTGGATCGGCGACCGGCTCGCCCTCGAGCAGGCGCGCCTGGTCGAGAAGCAGGTGCGCCGCCTCTTCCAGAACGCCGGACGCGCCGTCCTTTCCCGTCATCTCCGCCAGTTTCTTCACCAGCGGATGCTTGGGGTTCAGCTCGAGCACGCGCTTCAGCGCCTTGTCGAGCTGCTTGTGCTGGCGAAGCAGGCGTTCGAGGCGCATGTCGAGATCGCCGTCGGCGGCGACCAGGCAGACAGCGGAGTCGGTGAGACGGGAAGAGACGCGGACGTCCTTCACCTCCTCGCCGAGCGCCAGCTTGAACAGGGCCAAGAGCGCGCCGAGCTCGGCCGGCGTCTCCTCCGGCTTCGGCTCGTCCTTGGCCTCGCCCTTGACCTTGTCGAGGTCGATCGAGCCACGGGTCGCGGACTTGAACGGCTTGCCTTCGTAGTCGCCGACCGTCGGGAGCCAGAACTCGTCGACCGCGTCGGTCAGCAGCAGCACCTCGACGCCCTTGGCGGCGAAGCCTTCGAGCTGGGGGCTGGCGCGGAGTGCTTCCAGGTCGTCGCCGCTGGCGGTGTAGATCGCGTCCTGGCCTTCCTTCATCCGCCCGATGTACTCGTCGAGCGTCACCGGCTTGTCGGATGCGGTCGAATGGAAGCGGGCGAGCTTCAGAAGCTCCTTCCGGTGATCGTCCTTGTCCTCGTAGAGGCCTTCCTTCAGCACGGCGCCGAAGTTCTGCCAGAAGGTTAGATAGGACTCGGGATCGTCCTTGGCCTTCCTGGTCAGCTCGGACAGCACCTTGCGGGTGAGGCCCGAGCGGATCTTGGCGAGGAGCGGGTTCTTCTGCAGGAGCTCACGGCTGACGTTGAGCGGCAGGTCCGGCGTGTCGACGACGCCCTGCAGGAAGCGAAGCCACGCGGGCAGCAGGTCCTTGGCGTCGTCGGTGATGAACACGCGCTTCAAGTACAGCTTCACCCGGTGGCGGCGATCCGGGTTGAACAGGTCGACGGGTCGCGAGCCCGGCACGTAGAGCAGCGCCGTGTACTCGATCGTGCCTTCGGCGCGGTGATGGATGGTGAGCCAGGGCGCATCCATCGCGTGCGCGACGTGGCGGTAGAATTCGGTGTATTGCGCCTCCGTGATCTCGTTCTTCGGCTTCTGCCAGAGCGCCGAGCCGTCGTTGAGCGAGCTCGTGTCGGCGCCGACCCGGAGCTCGACCGGTACCGCGACGTGGTCGGAATAGCGGCGGACGACTTCCTTGATCTTGTAGTCGGAGAGGAACTCGTCCTCTTCCGCCTTGAGGTGCATGACCACGTCGGTGCCGGCGCCGTCGCGCTCAGCCACCGAGACCGTGAACTCGCCCTTGCCGTCGGAGGTCCAGCGATGCGCGTCCGTCTCGCCGGCGCGCTTCGAGACGACCTCGACCTTATCGGCGACCATGAAGGCCGAGTAGAAGCCGACGCCGAACTGGCCGATCAGGCTGACGTCCTTCTTGGCGTCGCCGCTCAGGCCCTTGAGGAAGGCGGAGGTGCCGGAGCGGGCGATCGTGCCGAGGTTCTTCACCAGGTCGTCGCGGCTCATGCCGATGCCGTTGTCGGAGACGGTCAGCGTCCGGTTCGGCTTGTCGATGGTCAGCGTGATCTTGAAGGGCTGGTCGGAGGGGGCCAGCTCCGGCCTGGTCTGCGCTTCGTAGCGGAGCCGGTCGCAGGCGTCGGCCGCGTTGGAGATCAGCTCGCGGAGGAAGATCTCCTTCTCGCTGTAGAGCGAGTGGGCGACGATATCGAGGAGCCGGCTGACCTCGGCCTGGAAGCTCAGCTTCTCCTCGGTCGCGGGCGTGGCGGCGGCGGTCTCGGTCATGGCGATTCTCACGGATGCACGGGCGAAATCGCCGCCACATATGGGAATGACCCCTCTTCGCGCAAGGGCTCTCTCGCGCCTCCTTGCAGACCGGCCCTGGAAGCCCGATCTTCGAAAGCATGACGGCCAGCTTTGGCGGGCGCATCACCGCCGTTCTCGGGCCCACCAACACGGGCAAGACCCATCTCGCGATGGAGCGGATGATGGGTCACGTCAGCGGCATGATCGGCTTTCCGCTCAGGCTGCTCGCCCGCGAGAACTACGACCGGGTGGTCCGCCTCAAGGGCGAGCGCGCCGTCGCCCTCATCACCGGCGAAGAGAAGATCGTCCCGGAGAACCCGCGGTATTTCATCTGCACCGTGGAATCCATGCCGGTCGACCGGCCGGTCTCGTTCCTGGCCGTCGACGAGATCCAGCTCTGCGCCGACTGGGAGCGGGGCCACGTCTTCACCGACCGGCTCCTGCATGCGCGGGGGCTGGACGAGACGATGTTCCTCGGGGCGGAGACCATCCGCCCGCTCTTGCGGAAACTGGTACCGCGGGCTGAGGTGGTTACCCGCCCCAGGCTCTCCACGCTCGTCTATGCCGGCCCGCGCAAGCTGGCGCGCTTGCCGCGCCGCTCGGCGGTCGTCGCCTTCTCGATCAACAACGTCTACGAGCTGGCCGAGACGGTCCGCCGCCAGCGCGGCGGCGCCGCCGTCGTGATGGGAGCGCTCAGCCCGCGCGTCCGCAATGCCCAGGTCGCAATGTTCCAGGCGGGCGAGGTCGATTTCCTGGTCGCCACCGACGCGATCGGCATGGGCCTCAACATGGACGTCGATCACGTCGCCTTCGCCCAGCTGAAGAAGTTCGACGGTCGCGCGCCCCGGCGCCTGATCCCGTCGGAGATGGCGCAGATCGCCGGCCGTGCCGGCCGCCACATGGCGAACGGCACCTTCGGCACCACGACCGAGGCGGGCGAGCTCGACGAGGAGGAGGTGAGCCGGATCGAGGAGCACCGCTTCGAGCCGCTGCAGCGCCTCTGGTGGCGGAACGACGATCTCGACACCCGCTCGGTGACCTCGCTCTCCCGCTCCCTCGAAGCGAAGCCGCCGTCGTCCCTGCTGATGCGCAAGCGCGATGCGGACGATCACCTGGCGCTGCAGGTTCTGGCGCGCGATCCCGAGATCCTCGAGCTGGCCGAAGGCAGGACGGCGGTCCGGCTTCTTTGGGAGGTCTGCCAGATCCCGGACTTCCGCAAGATCCTGGCCGACGCCCATACGCGGCTGCTGGGCCAGATCTACCGCCACCTCCTCGGCCCCACCGGGCGCCTGCCGACCGACTGGGTCTCGCGTCACGTCCAGGCACTCGACCGCACCGAAGGCGACATCGACACGTTGATGCAGCGGGTCGCGCATTGCCGCACCTGGGCCTATATCGCCCATCGCCCCGACTGGCTCGACCATGCGGGGCAATGGCGCGAGAGGGCGCGCGAGATCGAGGAGCGCCTCTCCGATGCCCTGCATGAGCGCCTGACCCAGCGCTTCGTCGATCGCCGGGCGGCGGCGCTGACCCAGAAGCTGGCCGATACCGGCGAGCTGACCGCGGCGGTGCGCAACGACGGCGAGGTCCTGGTCGAGGGACACCCCGTCGGCCGTCTCGAAGGGCTGCGCTTCGTTCCCGACGTGGGCGACGAGCCGGAGGCGCGACCGGTCCTGTCTGCCGCGCGGCGCGTCGTCCCGCGTGAGATCGCGCGCCGCGTCGATCGCCTGGAAGAGGCGCCGGACGACGCCTTCCGCCTCGATGGCTCGATCCTGCAGTGGAACGGCGCGCCGATCGCGCGCCTCGGTCCCGGCCGCACGACGATCGAGCCGCGGATCGAGGTCCTGTCGAACGACTATCTGGAGGCGGCGCACCGCGATCGCGTGGTGCGACGCCTCGCGGCCTGGATCGCCCGGCATGTCGCGCGCGTGCTCTCGCCGCTGATCCAGCTTCGCGACGCACCGCTGGCAGGCTCGGCACGCGGGCTCGCCTTCCGGCTGGTCGAACGTCTCGGGACCGTCCCTCGCGCCGAGGTCGACGCGCAAGTGGCGGCGCTCACGGCAGCCGACCGCAAGGCGATGGCGAGGCTCGGCGTCCGTTTCGGCGTCCATCACATCTTCATGCCGGCTTTGGCGAAGCCCGCGGCCGGCCGCTTCCTCGCGCTTCTCTGGTCGATCGCGGCCGGCCGCCCGCCGATCGACATTCCCCAGGGTCCGGCGCCCGCCGCCGATCCCGCCGTGCCGCCAGACTTCTGGGCGGCAATCGGCCGTTCGGTCCTTGGCGGTCATGCGCTGGGCTGCGAACGGATCGAGCGCCTCGCCTTCGCCGCCCGCACTCTGGCCGCGCAAGGACCTTTCCTCGCGACCCAGCAGCTCGTGGACCTGGCCGGTTGCCGGCCCGGCGAGGTTGCGGGCGTTCTCGCCGATCTCGGCTATCGCGCCGAAGTCGGCCCCGAAGGCACGCTCTTCAGGCCGCGCGGCGGCAGGCATCGTCGCCATAAGCGCCCGCAGGGGCGGCCCGTCGATCAGCAATCGCCTTTCGCGCCGCTTGCCAACCTGCTGAAGCGCTCATGAGCGAGGGAAGCCTGCGTCTCGACAAGTGGCTGTGGTACGCGCGCTTCCTGAAAAGCCGGACGATGGCGGCCGACCTCTGCGCCGACGGCCGGGTCCGCATTTCCGGACGGGTCGTCTCCAAGCCCAGCCAGACGGTCAAGGTCGGGGACGTTCTGACCTTCCCCCTGGGGCCCCATATCCGGGTGATCGAGGTGAAGGCTCTGGGCGCACGCCGCGGTCCGGCCTCGGAAGCGCAGACGCTCTACGCCGATCTGTCGCCCCCGCTGCCGCGGGCCAAGGAGGATCATCCGCCGCCGATCGCCGCGCGCGAGCCGGGCGCAGGCCGACCGACCAAGGCCGACCGCCGTGCCATCGATCGTCTCACCAGCGACGGGTGAGCGAAGCCACGTGATGGCGGTGCTGGTCTATAGTCCGCGCCGCCGGACATGACTTTCGATCCTCACTCCATCGCACGGCGTCTCGCGGCCGGTGACATCGTCGGCGCGAGCCGCCTGCTGCGGCGCGCGCTCTGCCTCGATCCGGGCGTTGTCGCCTGCCTCGGCAGCCTGGGTCTCGCCCGCTTCGACGGAGGTGACTGGGAAGGCGCCATCGTCGCCTTCCGCCGGGCGCTGGCCCTGAGCGGCATGGAGCCGGCGACCCTGATCAATCTCGGCGCTGCGGAAGAGAAACGGAAACGCAGGGAGGCGGCCGAGGGAGCATATCGCGCCGCGGCGGCCCTTGCGCCTGAATTGCCGCTGGCGCCCTACAATCTCGCCCTGCTCACGCAGGCACGTGGCGACGTGGAACGGGCGATCGTTCTCCTCAGGCGCACCCTGTCGCTTACGCCCGACGATGCCGTTGTGCATTCCAACCTGATCTTCAGCCTTGCCTATCGCGCCGACTTCGGCAGCCGCAACCGCGCCGCCGAGACGCTGCGATGGTCGGCGCGACATGCGCAGGTCACGCCGATAGGCGGAAGCTGGTCCAACAAGGCGGAGCCAGACCGGAGGCTGCGGATCGGCTACCTTTCGGCGGATCTTCGAGCTCATCCGGTCGCCCAAAATCTCATCGGCCTCCTGCGCCATCACGACCCGCGCCAGGTCGAGATCGCGCTCTATTCAGTGACGCCGACCGAGGATCGCATGACCGAAGCGCTCAGAGGTGTCTCCGGCCGCTGGTGCAATCTCGTCGGGTCCGACGACGAGACGATCGCCCGGCGCATCCACGCCGACGGCATCGACATCCTCGTCAATGTCGCGGCCCACACCGGTCACAACCGGCCGCGCGTCCCGGCCTATCGTCCGGCCCCGGTGCAGGCGAACCTCTTCGACCTCGGCACCTCGGGCGTCGCCGAGGTCGACTATCTTCTCAGCGATGCGGTGGCGACGCCGCCCCATACCTCCGAGCTTTTCGTCGAGACGATCGAGCGTCTGCCGTGGCTCTGCACGCACGAGCTGCCGGAGGACTCCCCTCCCGTCACCCCGCTGCCGGCGGCGAAAGCGGGGAAAGTCGTATTCGCCTCGATCAACAACCCGGCGAAGGTCAGCCCGGAAACGGTCGTCGTGTGGTCCCGCATCCTCGGCCGGATTCCCGAGGCGCGCCTCCGACTGAAGTATCTCGATGCGTTTGCCGATCGCCGCACGCGCGAGCGCTTCGAGGCCTTGTTCGCCGCGAGCGGCGTCGGCCCCGAGCGCATCGAGTTTCTCTCCGATGGGGGCAGTGTCGGCGATCATCTGGCACAGCTGGGCTCCGCCGACATCGCCCTCGATCCCTTTCCGTTCAACGGGTGGACGGCCACGTTCCAGGCCCTGTGGATGGGCCTGCCGGTCGTAAGCCTGGCAGGAAGCTGCTTCATGGGGCGCATCGGCGCCAGCTTCCTCACCACGGTCGGCTTGCCCGAGCTGGTCGCTGCTACCGAGGATGCCTATGTCGGCGTTGCCGAAGCCCTCGCTGCGGATGTCGGCCGGCTGGCGGCGCTTCGTGCCGGAATGCGGTCGAGGGTCCAGGCGTCGCCGCTCTGCCGGCCGGCCGATCATGCACGCGAGGTCGAGGCCGCCTACCGGCGCATGTGGCGTCGGTGGTGCGCTCGCATCACTTGAGGCCGTCGCCTCGCCGCTTTTTCGGCGCGCCGCGCCGGTCCCAGTAGGGTTCCGGTCCGAAGGTCTCGGCCAGGAAGTCGACGAAGCGCCGGACCAGGCGCGGCGGATCGCGCCCTGCCGGCAGCACCGCATGGATGGTGCTGTCGTCGATCGGCTCGCCGCAGGGGATCGCTTCGAGAGCGCCCTTCTCCAGCGCCTCGAAGACGATGAACGACGGCAGCAATGCGATGCCGAGTCCGTCGATCGCGGCACGGGCCAGGAAGTCGCCGTTGTTGGCGACGATCCGGGCGCGGATCTGCGGCGTGGTCGTCCTGCCGCCGGAGCGGAAGCGCCAGGCGTCGCCGGTCGTGCGGTTGGCGTAGAGAAGGCAGTCGTGCCGCGCGAGGTCCGACGGCGTCTTCGGCCGGCCGCGTCGCGCGATGTAGGCCGGACTCGCGCAGAGGACCATGCGCGATGGCGCCAGCTTGCGGGTGACGAGGCTCGAGTCCTTGAGCTGCCCGATGCGGATCGCCAGCGCGTATCCTTCGCCGACCAGATCGACGAAACGGTCGTTGAGGTCGACGTCGATCTCGACCTCGGGATATTCGGCGAGGAAGCGGCCGGCTGCCGGCGCCAGGTGGAGCTGGCCGAACGACATCGGCGCCGCGATCCTGAGCCGGCCCTTGAGGTCGGCAGCCGTCGCCATCGCGCTGGCTTCCGCCTCCGCGGTCTCTTCGACCAGCCGCCGCGCGCGCTCGTAGAAGGTGCGTCCGGCCTCGGTCAGCGCGAGACGCCGGGTCGTGCGTGCGATCAGCCGCGTGCCGAGGCGATCCTCCAGCCGGCTCAGGCGCCGGCTGACCAGCGATTTCGCGAGCCCGAGTCGCTCGGCCGCGCCCGTGAAGCTCTCGGCCTCGACGACGCGGACGAAGATCTCCATGTCCTCGAGGCGACCCATGGCGCTATCGCCCGAGCGCGGCGACGGCCTCGATCGCGGCGGCGACCTCGTCCTCGCTGTTGTAGTAGTGCACGGAGGCCCGGGTCATCGATGAGAGCCCGCGCTGCTCCATGTCGACGCGCGTGCCGTTGACGGTCGTGGTCGAGACGTTGATGCGCCTGGCGGCGAGCGCCGCCTTCACCTCGTCCGCGGTCTGGCCGTCGACGGTGAAGGTGACGATGCCGCAGCGCTCGGCACCGAGGTCGCGGGTCTTCACGCCGGGGATGGCGTCGAGCTGGCGGCGGAACCCGTCGGCCAGGGCCGTGATGCGTGCGTAGATCGCCTCCAGGCCGATCCCCATCGCGTAGTCGATCGCGGCACCGAGGCCGAGGCGGGTCGAGAAGTTGGTCTCCCAGTTCTCGAAGCGGCGTGCGCCGGGCCGCCACGCATAGGTGTTGCGCGCGGGCCAGGTCGCCGCGTGGGTGTCGACCATCGGCGGCTCTATCCGGTCGAGGAAGTCGCGCCGGACGAAGAGGAAGCCGGTGCCGCGGGGGCCACGCAGGTATTTCCGGCCGGTGGTCGAGAGCATGTCGCAGCCGATCGCCTTCACGTCGATCGGCATCTGACCGACCGACTGGCAGGCGTCGAGCAGGTAGGGGACGCCGGCGGCGCGGGCGACCTTCCCGATCGTCGCCGCCGGATTGACCACGCCGCCGTTGGTCGGGACATGCGTGATCCCGATCAGCTTCACCTTGGCGTCGATCATCCGCTCCAGCGCCGAGACCGAGACCTGGCCTTCGTTGTCGTTCGGGATGACCTCGATGACGGCGCCGGTCCGCTTCGCCACCTGCAGATAGGCCTGGTAGTTGCTGACGTACTCGTGTGCGCCGGTGAGGATGCGGTCGCCGGCCGAGAACGTGGCGGCTAGCCCGTAGAAGGCCATGTCCCAGGCGCGGGTGGCGTTCTCGATGAAGGCGATCTCGTCCGCCTCGGCACCGACCAGGGCTGCCGCCTTTCCGTAGGTCGCCTCGATCGCGTCGTCGGCCTCGGCATGGGCCTCGTAGCCGCCGATCGCCGCCTCGCGCTCGAGGTAGTCGACAGTCGCCCGGACCACCCGGGCCGGCATCAGGGCGGCGCCCGCGTTGTTGAGATGGATGACGTTCCTGGTGCCCGGGGTGTCGGCGCGGACCCGGGCGAGGTCGATGGCGGGCATGGGGCTTCCTTCGAGGCCGGCCGGCCCCGAGACGGCGTTTTCAGGCACGGAAGTCGATGGTATATGAGGCCGCCTTTCGCGCGGGTCCGAGATTCTCCCCTCGATCGCGTCCTTTTGCCCGGACCGAACTGCCCCGCGCCCACCGGAGATCGGCGATGACCTATGTCGTGAATGAAGCCTGCATCAAGTGCAAGTACATGGACTGCGTTGAAGTCTGCCCCGTCGATTGCTTCTACGAGGGCGAGAACATGCTGGTCATTCATCCCGACGAGTGCATCGACTGCGGCGTCTGCGAGCCGGAATGCCCTGCCGAGGCGATCGTCCCGGACACCACGTCCGGAGCCGAGAAATGGGTCGAGATGAACCGGCAATATTCAGAGCAGTGGCCGAATATTACCCGGAAGGGCGAGGCGCCCGCCGATGCCGATTCGTTCAAGGGAGTCGGGGGTAAGTTCGAAAAGTTCTTCAGCCCGAACCCCGCCAAGCGTTGACGCGGCTCTAGGCCGAACCCATCTCTTATCGAACCCCGTGAGTTCCCCCTCAATCTTGGGGGCGCTGCAAGCAGTGCCCGCGAGATGTTGAGTAGAGACGGGAACAAATGTTGGTAAATCACGGGTTTGAGAACCGCGAGTTCTCGTGTTGCTGCGACGTTTCGGCGCTCGCATCTGGAAATTCGCGGAAAATTGTGCTATACATATTTTCTAGGTGAATACGAAAGGGGCCGTGGACTAAGCCATAGATTCGGCACAGGCTCCTTTTCCGCAATTTACTAGTGCTTGGGGGGACCGGTGGGGGCGTCAGCTTCCGCCGGCGGGGTACTTGACCGCGTTTCGGCGCGTGCGAGCGAGAGGGTTGGAGCAAGATGACCGCGAAAAAGACCAAGGCTAAAGCGCCTGTCGCGGCGAAGAGGGCGAAGGTCGCCCCCGCTGCCAAGTCGAAGAAGACGGCCAAGCCGATCAAGGCGGCTGCGAAGCCGGCCGTCAAGAAGTCGCAAGGAAAGTCGGTACCGGTGAAGAAGAAGACTGAAGTTCAGGCCAAGAAGCCGGTAGCCGTGAAGGCCCACGCGAAGAAGACGCCCGTTGCGCGCAAGGTCGAAGCGAAGAAGATTCCTGAAAAGAAGGTCGTCGTCGCTCCGAAGAAGGTGGAGGCTGCGAAGCCGCAGCCGGCGCCGGAAAAGGTGAACGGCCAGGCGAAGAAGGCCGAGGCCCCCAAGGCTGCGCCGGCGAAGGTGGCCGCGAAGGCGCCCGCGGCTCCGCCGAAGAAGGCCGAGGTCAACGGAACCAACGGCAGCAAGGCGGTCACACCGCGGTCGATGACCATGGCGTCGACGCCGGTCCGCCCGCCGGTCGTCGCGGTCCCAGGCCAGCCTGCCATCGTCGTGAAGCCGGCACCGTCGGCCCCGCCGCTGACCGGCGCGCCGCGTCCGTCCGCAGCCGGCGAGTCCGCCAAGCTTGCGACGCTTATCCGCGCTTCGGGCTTCGCCACCGGCGACCATGTGGTCTATCCGACCCACGGCGTCGGCCGCATCGTCGAGACCGAGACCCAGACCATCGCCGGCCAAGACCTGCACCTGTTCGTCATCACCTTCGAGAAGGACCGGATGACGCTGCGGCTGCCGATCGCGAAGGTGAAGAACTCGGGCCTCCGCAAGCTCGCGACCCGCAAGGAGATGCTGGCGGCGCTGACCCGGCTCAAGGGCCGCTCGCGCGCCCGCCGCACCATGTGGAGCCGGCGTGCCCAGGAGTACGAGGCGAAGATCAACTCCGGCGATCCGAACTCGATCGCCGAGGTGGTCCGCGACCTCTACCGCAACGCCGGCCAGCCGGACCAGTCCTACTCCGAGCGCCAGATCTATCAGGCGGCTCTCGACCGGCTCGCCCGCGAGTTCGCGGTGATCGAGAAGATCGACGAGACCACGGCGGCGCAGCGCCTGGAGCAAATGCTGCGCGCGGCCTGAGTTAGGGGTTACCCTTCTCGGCGCATGGCCGATCGGGACAAGTTCGCAGAACTGAATTCGGGCGACCGCCTTTGGGCGGTCGCCTCGATTCATGGCGAGGCCGAGCGCCTCGCCCGCCTCCACGATGCTCTCGCCGAGAGGCTCGCCGACAACGACCGTCTCGTCTATCTCGGCAACTACGTCGGCCACGGCGCCAAGGCGGCCGAGACCATCGACGAGCTGCTTCGCTTCCGCCTCTGGTTCCTGGCGCGACCCCGGACCTTCGTCAGCGATCTCGCCTATCTCCGCGGCGCGCAGGAGGAGATGTGGCACAAGCTTCTGCAGCTCCAGTTCGCCACCGACCCGCGCGGCGTGCTCGCGTGGATGCTCGACCACGGCCTCGGCGCGACGCTATCCGCCTACGGCACCACCGCCGACCAGGGAAAGATCGCGGCCCGCGACGGCGCGCTTTCGATCGGTAAGTGGACGACCCGGCTTCGCGAGGCGATCCGCGCCAAGCCGGGCCATGATCCTTTTTTCTCGGGCCTTCGACGGGCGGCGCTCAGCGAACGCATCCTCTTTTGTCACGCCGGCATCGACCCCACGCGTCCGATCACCGAGCAGACCGACAGCTTCTGGTGGGGAAGCCCCGGCTTCGCCCAGATGGAGCGGCCTTACGGCGAGTTCGCGACGGTGGTGCGCGGATACGACCGCCAGCATCCCGGGCTGGTGGTGACACCGTTCACGGTGACGCTCGATGGCGGCTCGGGGTTCGGCGGTCCCTTGCTCGCCTGCGCCCTCGATGCGTCGGGCCGGGTCGTGGATCAGCTCGAGGCCTGAGCCGCGGTCTTCGCCGCCGCGGTCTCGCGGTTGGTGTAGCTTGCATTCCCGAGCCCGGTGCCCATCGTCAGCACGCCCCAGTGCTTCACGTCCCGCATCTGCGGGACCTCGCTCAATCCCTGGACCACGGCGTCGTTGTGCATCACCACGGCGGTGTCGCGACCGCCGATGGTGGGGATGCGCTCCTTCAGCACGACAGGCAGGTTGAAGCGGCTGCTCGACCAGTTGCCGGGAAGATTCTGCGCGCCGCGCGCGATCGTGCCCTTCTCCTCGATCAGGCCCGGGCAGCCGATGCCGATGAACGGCGCCAGCTTGAGGCCTTCCTTGTCCGCCTTCTTGATCGAGCGCTGGAGCATCTTCACCAGGCGGTCGATCACGTCCTCGCGCTTCGGCCCGTCGTCGGCATGGCGCCAGAGCTCGAAGGCCTCGACCTCGGCCTTCGACAGGTCGCGGCCATCGTCGGTCTTGAGCGCGACGACGCCGCAGCGGATGTTGGATCCGCCGACATCGACCGCAAGCACGGCGGTGAAGCCCTCGAACAGCCAGGCCGGCACGAGGCGCGCGCAGCCGATCAGCGCCGCCTGATCCGGGTGATGCGTCAGCGGCACGAGATCGACGTCGAGCTTGTCGCCCTTGAGGATCGCCGCCGCACGCCCGATCGCGATCTCGCCGACGCGGCTCTGGCGAAGGCCGCCGCCGATGGCGATGCGCTCGACCTGGCGCCAGGCCTTGAGCCGGATGAATCGCTTGGTCACGCTCGCGAGCTTCTGGGCGAACTCCTCGATCGCGCCGTGCAGGATGCCGGCAGCGAGCGGATCGCCGGTTCGGAGCAGCTTGTCGAGGTCCTTCTTCTTGAGCTGGTTGCTCGGCGTGCTGCCGAAGGGGTCGTGGTCGCCCTTGGCGACCTTCGCGCGGTTCTCGTCCAGGATCGCGCGGAAAGCCTGGCCGCTCGCGCGGTCGCCGACGAAGCCGTCCTCGTCCTTGATCTCGACGTTGTAGCTGTCGAGCGTCACGTCCGGCAGCTCGCTGGCGCCGTGCATGAAGCTCGAATGATCCTGTCCCGGGCTCGTCACGGGCGGGGCTCCGTCGGGGAAAGCGGGGCGTTGTGCGGGCCCGACATAAACTGGCGGCAAGGCTTCTTGGTTCCGCCCCCTCACACCACCCTGAAGAGCTCGATCGCCTCCATCCGGCCGCGCAGCTGATGAGTGCCCAGGCTCTCGCAGTCGCGAGCCTCCTTGCCCGCGGCCCTGATGGTCTCGCCGCTGGCCAGCACGACGACGTCCGCCATGTCCTCCACGTCCTTGGCCTCGTTCAGGATCCGGGTGGCGGAGTTCACCGTGTCGCCGACGATCGTGTAGTTGACGCGGCCTGCCGGTCCGACGTTGCCGACGACGGCAAGGCCCGTGTGGATGCCGACCGCGACGCGGATCGCCGGAAGCCCGTCGGCGAGGCGGCGCCGATTGTCGGAGCCGACTGCGGCGGCGATCGCCCGGGAGGCGCGGATCGCCCGCGCGGCGTGGTCTGGCTCGATCGCCGGCGCGCCCCAGAACGCCATCACGCTGTCGCCGATGTACTTGTCGACGATGCCGTCCTCGGCGTCGACGACGCGGTCGATCAGCGCGAAGTGCTCGTTGAGCAGGGCCGCGACCTCGGCCGCCGACAGCCTTTCCGACAACGTCGTGAAGCCGCGGATGTCCGTGAACAGCACGGTGACGCGGCGCTCCGCGGACGCGATCGCCGTCGTCCGCCGCCCGATCAGCTGGCCGACCAGCCGCCGCGGGACATAGGTCTCGAACCAGCGGAGCCCGCCAAGCATCTGGTTGAAGGCGCGGCCGGCATCGTCGAGCTCTCGCACGACGCTGCGCCGGAGCGGCTGCGCCGTCGAGAGATCCAGGCTCCTGATCGCCTCCGCGGAGCGGGCGAGCGCGAGGATCGGTCGGCCGAGCATGCGGGCGAAGGCGATCGCGGCGGCCAGGGCGACGATCAGGACCGCGCCGCCGGCGAGCGAGGCCATCAGCAGTCGGTGAAGCTCCCGGTCGATGACCTCAAGATCGAAGTAGGTGCCGATGATCCAGGGCGTCGGCCCGTAGCCGCGCAGCTCGCGCGTGAGGAAGATGTAGGAGCGTCCATCGATATCGACCTGGTGACTCTCCGTCGCGTCCATGCGCAGCGGCGTCACCCGGACGCCCTTCGGGTCCCAGATGCGCTCGAGGACCGGGTCCTCGACCTGCGCTAGCAGCGGCAGCGGCTGGCGCTCGTCGGTGGTGACCGAGCGGCGGGCGGCGAGGTTCGGATGGGCCAGCACCTCGCTCCGGCCGCGGAGAATGAAGGGGCTGCCGATGATCTCGCCCGGAATCGTCTGCAGCGTGCGCGAGAGGTTGCCGACCTGGACCACGGCGCCGAGGCCGCCGACGAAGATGCCGTCGCGCCAGAGCGGCGTGCGGAGATTGATGAAGGCGCCGAGCCCGCGCGTCCACAGCACCTCGCCCCAGAACGGCTGCTTCGTCTTGCTCACTTCCTCCAGGCGTTCGCGCGCCTGCGCGTCCTCGCTCCAGTCGTTGACCTCGACATAGCCGTTCCGCGCCACGAGCGTCGCCTGATGGGCGGTGTCGACAAGCACCAGGCTGTTGACCTCCGGGCTTCCGGCCTGCGCCGCATAGAGCAGCTCCGACACCTGGGTGCGGTTCCCGATGTCGAGCTCGCGCGCCGCGACCATGCGGGCGACGAACTCCGCCTGGTGGCGAGCCGGCTCGAGATGGAGGCGGATCTGCTGCTCGATCGCCGTCACCACCAGGTCGGCCTTGTCGGAAAGCAGGTCGAAGGTGTTGCGGCGGCTGGAGCCTAGGCCGATCGCCAGCACGGTCAGCACGGCGGCGAGGACGAGGCCGCCGATGCCGACGAGCAGCACGCCGACGATCGGTATCCTCGGCAGCCAGACGCGCCGACGCCTGTGCTCGACGGGAAGCGACGGCCTCACTCCGCGATCACCTTGATCATGGCCCCCGCCGGCGGAGCGGAGCCGTCGGCAAGCCCGTTCAGGACGTCGAACCGGCGCTCGCGGCCGGGCTCCTGCGCCATCCTCTCGATCAGGCGGGCGCGGGTCTCGTCGGGTGCGACCGTATGGAGGCGAACGCGCAGGGGTTTTGCCGCGCCGATCTCGGCCGCCGTCAGACGGCGAAAGGTGGAGGTGCTCCGCCGCAGCTCGGCCGCCAGCGTCGGGGTCAGCTGCGGCGGGGTCAGGTAGAGGAAGCGATGCACGGTCGCGTCCAGCCGGATCGCGACGAGCCTCAGGTCGAGCGCTCCGCGCCGCGTCTGGATCCGGGTGGAGGCCGTGGCGGCGTCGAGGCCGTCCACCCTCAGCCGCTCGAGCTCGGCGAGCGTCAGGCTCCGTCCCCAGACGTTGCGGAGGTAGTCGGTCATCGCCATCGGCTCGGCGCGGGAGGAGTCGAAGACGATCGTGGCGCCGTTCGCGTTCTCGGCGGTGACCTGGCGCGCGCCGCTGGCCAACCGGAAGCCTTCCGGCACCTCGAAGGCGATGCCGAGCTTTGGATGGGCGAAGCTCCGGCCGCGGACCAGGCCGTGTTCGGGATCGTCGCCATAGACGAGCCCGTCGACGATCCCGAGATAGGCGTCGCGCTCGCGCCGTCCGACGGTGGGCGCCGCAGACGAGCGCTGGACGCGGTCCAGCGTCCGGGGGTGCGTCGCCATGATGTTGAGGCCGTCGACCTCGCCCGCGGGGCGGCCGGCGAGGTCGGCCTCGAGGCGCGAGTGGCGATCGAGCTTGGCGAGGAAGCTCCCCATCGCCTCGACCGCATAGCCGGCGCGGCCGAGGTAGCGGAGGCCGAGCGTGTCGGCTTCGAACTCCTGGTCGCGCGAATAGCTCTGCAGGACCGCGGACGCGCCGAAGGAGAAGCTCTCGGCGATCTCGTCGGATCCGGTGATGGCGCCGACGACCGCCGTGCCGACGCCCGCCACCACCTGCTGGCTGTAGCGCCGTGCGGCGTGGCGCGCGGTCACGTGGCCGATCTCGTGCGCGATCACGCCGGCGAGCTCGGCCTCGTCGGAGGCGATCGCCATCAGCCCACGCGTCACGTAGACGTAGCCGCCGGGAAGGGCGAAGGCGTTGACGACCGGCGAATCGAGGACCGTGAAAGTGAAGGTGAGATAGGGAACCTCGGTCACCCGTGCCAGCGACTCGCCGATCCGGGTCACGTAGTCCTGGACCCGGCGATCCGGATAGGCGCCGCCGAAGGCGCGGACGATCTCCGGATGCTGCTCGCGCCCGACCCTGGCCTCGTCCGCGGGGCCCATGAATCCGGTGAAGCTCCGCTCTCCGGTCGCCGGGATGGCAGAGCAGCCCGCGAGCGCGGGGCCGAGGAGCAGGGCGGAGAGGGCGAGCGCGCGGATCACTGATCTGGGTCCCGGGCCATCATGCGGGCGCGATGCGTTCTTTGCCAAGCCGCGGGTCGCGTCGCTATGATCCGCGCCTCATGACCCATGCCGACCTTTATCCGGAGATCGACCCGCATGCGCATGGTCGGCTCGACCTCGACAGCCGCCATGTCATGTACTGGGAAGTCTCGGGCAATCCACGCGGGCTTCCCGTGCTGTTCCTGCACGGCGGTCCGGGAGCTGGCGCCTCGCCCACCCATCGGCGATTCTTCGACCCCCAGGTCTACCGCATCGTCGTCTTCGACCAGCGGGGATCCGGGCGCTCGGCGCCTCTCGGATCGCTCGACGACAACACGACGCCGCACCTGGTCCAGGACATCGAGACGCTGAGGCGTCACCTGGGCATCGAGCGCTGGGTGGTTTTCGGCGGTTCGTGGGGGTCGACCCTCGCGCTCGCCTACGGCCAGGCCCATCCGGAGCGCTGCCTCGCCTTCGTGCTGCGCGGCATCTTCCTATCGCGACAGTCGGAGATCGACTGGTTCATCACCGGCATCCGCACGGTCTACCCCGAAGCCTGGCGCGCCTTCGCCGAGCCGATTCCCGAGGCCGAGCGCGACGATCTGCTTCATGCCTATCACCGCCGGCTGATCCATCCCGATCCGTCGGTCCACCTGCCCTACGCCCGGGTCTGGAGCCGCTACGAAGGCGCCTGCTCGACGCTGCTTCCCAACCCCGAGCTCGTGGCGCAGTTCTCGTCCGACAGCCACGCCCTCGGCCTGGCCCGCATCGAGGCGCATTATTTCGTCAACGGCTCATTCCTGCCCGAAGGCGGCCTGATGGCCGGTATCGATCGGATCCGCCGCATCCCGACGGTGATCGTCCAGGGCCGCTACGACATGGTCTGCCCGATCGTCAGCGCCGACGACCTGACCCGCGCCTGGCCCGAAGCCGAGTACACCATCGTGCCCGATGCCGGGCACTCCGCCCTCGAGCCCGGCACGCGCGCCGCGCTCCTGAAGGCTACCGACCGTTTCCGTTCATTTGCCGAAGAGAAGGTGACGACATGACGAAGAAGCTGGCGCCGCTGAAGCCGGAGACCAAGAAGCTCCTGGCGCAATGCTCGTCCGCGACGCTGACGACCCAGCTCTTCAAGCGCGGGTTCCGCAACGTCTTCCTGGTGGGGCTGAGCCCGGTGAATCCCGACGCGCCGGTGATGGTCGGCGAGGCCTACACGCTCCGCTACATCCCGGCCCGCGAGGATCTCGATCATCTCGGCGTCTTCGAGGACTGGGAGCATCCGCAGCGAAAGGCGGTCGAGGAGATCCCGCCCGGCCACGTGCTGGTGATGGACTGCCGCCAGGACATGCGCGCGGCCTCCGCCGGCTCGATCCTGGTCACCCGCATGATGAAGCGCGGTGCCGCGGGCGTGGTCACCGACGGCGGTCTCCGCGACTCCCCCGGCATCGCCGAGCTGCCGTTCCCTGTCTACATGCAGGGGCCCTCGGCGCCGACCAACCTGATCCATCACCATGCGGTCGACCTCAACGTGCCGATCGCCTGCGCCGGCGTCGGCGTGTTCCCCGGCGACGTGATCTTCGGCGACCAGGAAGGCGTCGTGGTGATTCCGCGCCACCTCGCCGACGAGGTCGCGAAGGACGCCGCCGGCCAGGAGCGCTTCGAGCAGTTCGTCACCGAGAAGGTCTGGGAAGGCCGCTCGATCTTCGGCCTCTACCCGCCGCGCGACGCGGTCAAGGCCGAGTACGCGAAGTGGAAGCCGAAGGGCGCGAAGTCGAAGAAGGGGAAGAAGAAGTGAGGGGGCTCGCCGCCGCAGGCCTGGCCGTCCTGGCGCTCGCCGCCGGCACGCCGGCAAAGGCCGGAGAGACAGGGCACGTCCTCGACTTCTCCGCCGGCATCTTCGACATGCTCGACGACGGCGCCGCCGCCGAGTTCCGCGCCGAGTGGCGCGGCAAGCCCTTCGCCTGGTGGCTCCGGCCGATGGCCGGCGTCATGGCGACCTCCGACAGCGCCGCCTACGGCTATGCCGGCATCGCCATGGAAGTGTGGTGGCTCGACAAGCGCGTGGTGCTGACGCCGAGCGCGGCGGTCGGGGCCTATCATCGCGGCGACGGCAAGGATCTCGGCCATACGCTCGAGTTCCGCACCGGTGCGGCGCTGCACTACCGCTTCGACAACGACGTCCGCGCCGGCATCGCCTTCCACCACATCTCCAACGCCGGGCTCGGCAAGAACAAGAAGAACCCGGGCGAGGAGTCGCTGATGTTCAGCTACGTGATTCCGATCACCATCAAGTAGCGGTCACCGGAAACAGCCCGACCGCGAGCGCCAGCCCGGTCGACGCCAGCGTCATCTCGTTCGCGCCCTCGACGACGAGCGTGTCGCGGGCGCCTAGGTCCATCGTCCCCCCATCGACGCCGACCTTGCCGCCGCCGACGGCGAAGATCGCAAGCGTCGGGGCCGTCTGCAGCACGCGGGTGCCCTGGCCGGGCTCCACGCGCTCGACCCGATGGCGGATGCGCTGCCTGTCGGTCATCACGTTGAAATCCTCGGTCGGGCCCGCGATCAGCGCGCAGCCCGGCGCCCACTCGCCGGAGAAGGCGAGCGGCTGCATCGGCTTGTCGACGCGGGCCGATCCGCGCTCGCCGAAGTTCAGCACCATGCCGGCGCCGGAGATCAGCGCGATCGTGCGGTCGTAGCCGTCGAAGGCGGAGAAGGGACCGGAGCGGTCGATGCGGGCGAGCGAGAGGCGCCAGAGGAAGCGGCTGTCGACCGTGGCGCCTTCCGGCTCGACCGCGATCTCGGCCGTGATCCCGCCGCCGTTCCGCCACGGCACCGTCCGGTACTTCGCCGCGGGCAGGTGACGGATCCGCAACGCCATGATCTCATCCTGATCGAGATGACCAATCCGGCGGACGATAGCACGCGTCGCGACTTCGGGGCGTACTACGAGGGTGCCAAGGGACGGCCCCCGCGACCGGCGCTTGTGCAGGCGGCTTCGTCCTTCGCGCGCCCCGGCTTCGCGGTCGATCTCGGCTGCGGGGATGGCCGCGACACGGTCGAGCTGCTGCGTCGCGGCTGGCGCGTGCTCGCTCTGGACGCGAGCGAGGAAGGGATCAGTCGGCTTCGGGCGCGCGACGACTTTCCGGCTGATGCGGCGCTCGAGACGAGGGTCGCTCGAATCGAGGCGAGCGCCTGGCCTCCGGCCGATCTGATCAATGCGAGCTTCGTGCTGCCGCTGTTGGCGCCGGCCGACTTCGCCCGCGTGTGGAGGCGCATCGGGGCCAGCCTCGTTTCCGGCGGGCGCTTCTCAGGGCACCTCTACGGGCCGAACGACGGCTGGGCCGACCGGCCCGGCCTCTCGATCCTCGATCGAGCCGCGGTCGAGCGTCTGATCTCGGCCTTCGCGGTCGAGCTCTTCGACGAGGTCGAGAACGATGCGCCGACGGCCAGGGGCAAGCTGAAGCACTGGCACGTCTTCCACCTGATCCTGAGGAAGCCTTAGCTCAGTCGGCGGCGTTCCACTTGGCGTCGGGATCGATCGGGAAGACCGGGCGGGGCAGGCCCTTCCATGGATATCGCGAGAGGATCGGCGAGACCAGGCCGGGGCAATCCACCTCGATCACGCGATCGGGCGTGAACAGGTGATCGAAGCCGGCGCGGAAATGGCCGCGCGACTTCACTACCAGCGAGCGCATCTGGTCGACCGGCACGCCGAAGCTCTCGAAGTATCCGAAGTCGAGCGCCTGGGTGCGGTTGGTGATGACGACGACGCGGATGCCGCCGACCTGCAAGGTCGCGGTCGGACCGAGGTCGAAGGTCGTGCCGGCGCCGGTGCCACGGCGGCCGACGATGACGCCGTCGGAGAGGTTGCGGACGATGGCATCCGCTTCGAACGGCTTCGAGAACTCGTTGGTCTCGGACCGGTTGAAGCGGGCGCGGAAGCGCGCGCCGCAGCCGAGCCGATGCGCCTCGGCGGCGAGTTCCTCGTCGTAGAAGGGCGTGATCGCCATGTCTTCGACGCCGGCCTCGTAGGCGGCCTTGAGGATCCAGGTCGTGTTGCCGCGGGCGCCGCCGCCCGGATTGTCGGCGACGTCGGCGAACAGCAGCGGCGGCTTCGCCTTGTCGCGGTTGAGGTCCTTCATCATGCGCACCGCGTCCTCGAGCGGCGTCAGCTTCACCTGGTAGCGCTCGCGCTCGGCCCATCCGGCCTTGGCGAGATCCTTCGCCAGCCGCTGTCCCGGGTCGGCCGAGCCGCGCGAGGTCACGACGATCGCGAGCCCGTTATCGGGCGTGTCGGCCCAGGCGAAGCCCCCCATGATCGTCACGTTGACGATCGCGTTCTCCTTCTTCTGCCGCGCCTGGCCCATGTTGATCAGGTCGCCATAGGGCCCACGCGCCGTCAGCTGGGTGACCGAAGGCGCCACCAGCGGCAGCCGGATGAAGGTCGGGTGGTAGCGCACGCCCGCCAGCAACTCGCGCATCGCCGTCGCCGCCTCGACGCCGCGGTCCCACATGTCGACATGCGGATTGGTGATGTAGCCGACCAGCAGGCTGGTCGCCTTGACCATCCGCTCCGAAATGTTGGCATGGAGGTCCAGCGTCGCGACGATCGGCTTGTCGGGGCCGACCAGGTCGCGCGCCATCTGGAACATCAGCCCGTCCGGATCGTGATGCTCGGTGGTGATGGCGGCGCCGTGCTGGCAGAAGTAGACGCCGTCGAGCGGCCCCGCCGCCTCGAGGCGCCTCTTCATCTCGGCCATCAGCTCGAGGAAGAAGCCGTGGTCGCAGGGGCCGGCCGCAGCGCCGTTGGCGAAGATCACCGGCACCGGCTCCCAGTCGCCGGACTGGTCCATGGTCTTGACGAAGGCGGTCATGCTCTCGTCGATCGCCGGGTAGGGCTTCCTGACCTCCTCCAGGATCGCATTGCCTTCGAAATAGCCGACCCGCTCGAAATCCGGGCGCTTTACCGGCGGGGCGAAGCGGTTGCTCTCCAGGATGAAGCCGAGAAGGGCGATGCGCGGGCGCTTGGACATTGGGGAGGCTCCGGGGAATAGAAGATGCATCGTCTCGTTGATTGAGCGCGGAGGCAAGATTGCAGCGGTACCCCCTATCGGGATAACGTTGCGCTAGGCAGGAGGGCTCATGACCTGGTCGATCGTCGCACGCGACCCGAAAACGGGCGCGTTCGGTGTTGCCGTCGCCACCAAGTTCTTCGCCGTGGGATCGATCTGTCCCTACGGGCGGAGCGACGTCGGCGCGATCTCGACCCAGGCGCTGGTCAATCCCTACTACGGCATCAATGGCCTGAAGATGCTGGCGGCCGGCGTGCCCGCGCCGGATGCGCTGCGCCTCCTGGTCGAGGCCGATCCCGGCCATGCGAGCCGCCAGTTCCACATCGTCGATGCAATGGGCCGCAACGCCGCGCACACGGGACTCGACTGCGTCGAATGGAGCGGCCACGTGCTGGGCGAGGGGGTGTCGGTCGCCGGCAACATGCTCGCCGGCCCGCAGGTGATCCACGAGACGCTGAAGGCCTACCAGGCGAACATGGATCAACCACTGGACGAGCGCCTGCTGCGCGGGCTGGAGGCGGGCGATGCCGCCGGCGGCGACAAGCGCGGCCGTCAGTCGGCCTGCCTCGTGATTCACGCGGGCGAGGAGTACGCGCAGCTCGATATCCGCGTCGACGACCACACGCTGCCGCTTCCCGAATTGCGGCGGCTCCGCGACGTGGCGCGCACGCACTATCTTACGTTCAAGAGCTGCCTTGCGAAGAAGGGCGACCCGGTCGGCATCTACGACCGCGCCAAGCTGATGGACGTGATCGCCAAGGCCCAGGCGGCGCTCAAGTGACCGACGCCCTGCTCTCCGTCGGCGGACTCTCGACCGAGTTCAAGACCGATCACGGCCGCTTCCGCGCCGTCGACGAGGTCTCGTTCTCGCTGGCGAAGGGCAAGACGCTCGGCGTCGTCGGCGAGTCGGGCTGCGGCAAGAGCGTGACGGCGCTCTCGATCATGGGGCTGGTGCCCAACCCGCCCGGCAAGATCGTCGGGGGCTCGATCCGTTTCGAGGGCGAGGAGCTGGTGGGTCTGCCGCCCGAGAAGTACCAGGGCCTCCGCGGCAACCGGATGGGCATGATCTTCCAGGAGCCGATGACCTCGCTGAACCCGGCCTTCACCGTCGGCGACCAGATCTCGGAGGCGATCCTGCGCCACGAGCAGGTGAGCCCGGCGGAGGCGAAGACGCGCACCATCGAGCTTCTGCGCCGGGTGCGCATCCCGAGCCCGGAAAAGCGCTTCGACGACTACCCGCACAAGCTCTCGGGCGGCATGCGCCAGCGCGCGATGATCGCCATGGCGCTCTCGTGCTCGCCGCACCTGCTGATCGCCGACGAGCCGACCACCGCGCTCGACGTCACCATCCAGGCGCAGATCCTCGATCTCCTGGGCGAGCTCCGTGCCGAGACCGGCATGGCGATCATGCTGATCACGCACGACCTCGGTGTCGTCGCCGAGATGGCGGACGAGGTGCTGGTGATGTACGCCGGCCGGGTGATCGAGCGGGCGCCGGCGGCGTCCTTGTTCGCCGACCCGCAGCATCCCTACACGATCGGGTTGATGGGCTCCGTGCCGCGCCTCGACCTCGAGCAGGACAGGCTGGCCGCGATCGAAGGACAGGTGCCGAACCTGACCTCGCTGCCGCAAGGCTGCCGCTTCCGCGCCCGCTGTCCCTTCGCGATCGCCGCCTGCGCCGAGACCGACCCGCCGCTGGTCGAGGTCGCGACGGGCCACCAGGCCGCGTGCATCCGCGCGCCGCTGGAGGCCTGAAGAATGGCCCAGCCGATCCTTACCGTCGAAGGCCTGGTGAAGCACTTCCCGATCAAGCGCGGGATACTCCAGAGCACTGTCGGTCATGTCCGCGCCGTCGACGGGATCGACTTCTCCGTCGCCAAGGGCGAGACGCTGGGGCTGGTCGGCGAGTCGGGCTGCGGCAAGTCGACCACCGGCCGCCTGGTCCTCCGCCTGATCGAGCCGACCCAGGGCCGCGTCACCTATGACGGCCGCGAGGTCTTCAAGCTTTCGAGCGGCGAGATGCGCCGGCTCCGCCGCGAACTGCAGATCGTCTTCCAGGACCCCTACGCCTCGCTCAACCCGACGATGACCGTGGGATCGATGCTGCGTGAGCCGCTGGAGCTGCATGGCATAGCCTCGGGCAAGGCCGCCGACGAGCGCATCAGAGATCTGCTCGGCCTGGTCGGTCTCGCGCCCTACCACGCTCTCCGCTATCCGCACGAGTTCTCCGGCGGTCAGCGCCAGCGCCTGGGCATCGCCCGCGCGCTCGCGGTCGAGCCGAAGGTCATCATCGGCGACGAGCCGGTGTCGGCGCTCGACGTCTCGATCCGTGCCCAGGTCATCAACCTGATGCAGGACCTGCAGCGCCGCCTCGGCCTCTCCTACATCCTGATCGCGCACGACCTGGCCGTGGTGAAGCACATCGCCGACCGCGTCGCCGTCATGTATCTCGGCAAGATCGTCGAGCTGGCGCCGACGCGCACGCTGTTCCGCCGCCCGCGCCACCCCTATACGCGCGCGCTGCTCAACGCGATCCCGGCGCCGGATCCGCGCCTCAAGAGGCCGCGCTCGCTGCTTCAGGGCGACGTGCCGAGCCCGATCGATCCGCCGTCCGGCTGCCGCTTCCATACGCGCTGCATCTACGCCGTCGAGCGCTGCAAGGCCGAGGAACCGGCGCTGATCGCAGATGCCGACGGCCATGCCACGGCTTGCCATCTCTGGCCCGAGATCGCCGACCGGGTGAGCGTGGGTGTCGGCGAGCAGAAGCTGCCGGAGAACCCGCGGCTGGAGCGGCTCAAAGCCGCCTTTAGGCCGGCTTGATGGGTAGTCTTACTAACGATAGAGTTTCACTCAAGGTGGCCGCGCGAACGGGCCACGCACCAATCACAATAGCTGGGAGACTGATCATGAAGCGCGTAGTTCTGCCGCTGCTGGCGCTCGGGTTGATGACCAGCGTCGCATCGGCGCAATCCAACCTGCGTATCGGCCTGGCCGAGGATCCGGACGCTCTCGACCCGACGATGGCGCGCACCTTCGTCGGTCGCATCGTGTTCATGAGCCTCTGCGACAAGCTCGTCGACATCGACAAGGACCTGAAGCTGGTTCCGCAGCTCGCGACCGAGTGGTCGTGGTCGTCCGACCAGACCGCCGTCACCTTCAAGATCCGTCCGAACGTGCTGTTCCATGACGGCGAGAAGCTGGACGCCGAGGCGGTGCGGTTCTCCCTCGACCGCCACCTCAACATGCAGGGCTCTTTCCGCAAGTCCGAGATCAACGTCGTCAAGAAGATCGAGGTCGTCGATCCGATGACGGTGAAGGTCAGCATGGACGCGCCCTTCGCGCCGCTGATGGCCCAGTTCACCGACCGCGCCGGCATGATCGTCTCGCCGAAGGCGGCGACCGCCGCCGGCCCCAATTTCGGCGCCAAGCCGATCTGCGCCGGTGCCTACAAGTTCGTCGAGCGCGTCCAGCAGGACCGCATCGTGCTGGAGAAGTTCAAGGAGTACTGGAACGCCGGCGCCTACAGCTTCGACCGCGTCACGTTCCTGCCGATCGTCGACGGCACCGTCCGCCTCGCCAACCTGCGCTCGGGCCAGATCGACATGCTTGAGCGCCTGCAGGCGAGCGACGTCGCCGAGGTAAAGAAGGACAGCCGCGTCAAGTTCGCCTCCCAGGTCGGCCTGGGATACCAGGGCCTCACGATCAACGTCGCCAACGGCGAGCGCGCCAAGACCAGCGTGCTGGCCAAGGACAAGCGCATCCGCCAGGCGCTCGAGCTGTCGATCGACCGCGACGCGATCAATCAGGTGGTCTTCAGCGGCGAGTTTCTGCCGGGCAACCAGTGGGTGCCGCCGACCAATCCCTGGTACGTGAAGTCGGTGCCGACGCCCAAGCGCGACGTCGCCAAGGCGAAGGATCTGCTGAAGGCCGCGGGCGTTCCCGCCCCGTCGTTCACGATGATGATCACGCCCGGCAACGAGCAGCAGCAGGTCGCCCAGATGATCCAGGCGATGGCCAAGGAAGCCGGCTTCGACATCAAGCTGCAGCAGGTCGAGTTCGCGACCTCGCTCCAGACCGCGCAGAAGGGCGACTTCGAGGCCTATCTGATCGGCTGGTCGGGCCGCGTCGATCCGGACGGCAACCTGACGGCGTTCATCGCCTGCGACGGCGGCCAGAACGACGGCAAGTTCTGCAACCCGGGCGTCGAGGCGGCGCTCAAGGAGACGCGTGCGACCAGCAACTTCGAGCAGCGGATGACCGCCTACGAGAAGATCGCGAAGATCCACGCGGACGAGAACGAGCGCACCTATCTCTATCATCCGACCTGGTTCTGGGCGATGAGCCCGAAGCTGGCCGGGTTCGTGCCGGTGCCGGACGGGCTGATCCGTCTCGCCGGCATGAAGATGAATTGACCTGACTTAAGAACCGGAACCGACGGAAGAAGCGGCGAGCATGCTCACCTACGTCATCCGTCGGCTCCTGGTCAGCGTTCCCACGATCGTCTTCATCTCGATCGTGGTCTTCGGCCTGCAGCTCCTCCTCCCCGGCGATCCGGCACTGGCCCTCGCCGGGGAGGAGCGCGACCCGCAGGTCATCGCCGAGCTCCGGCGGATGTACAACCTCGACCTCCCGATCTGGCAGCAGTACCTGATCTGGGTCGGCAACGTGCTCCACGGCAATCTCGGCGAATCCATCCGTCTCAAGATGTCGGTCGGAGACCTGGTGGCATCCAAGCTGCCGGTGACGATGCAGCTGGCATCGATGGCCATCCTGATCGCGATCTGCGTCGGCATTCCGATGGGCATCATCTCGGCAGTCAAGAAGGAGACGCTGCTCGACTACGGCGCCAACGTGGTCGCGCTTTCCGGCATCTCGGTGCCGAGCTTCTGGCTCGGCATCATGATGATCATGCTGTTCTCGGTGCATCTCGGCTGGCTCCCGGCGTCGGGCTTCGTCAAGCCGACCGAGAGCCTGTCGCAGAACCTGATGACGATGATCATGCCGGCCATCGTCCTCTCGAGCGTCACCACCGCGATCTTCATGCGGCATACACGTTCGGCGATGCTGGCCGTGCTGCGCTCCGACTACGTGCGCACGGCGCGCGCCAAGGGCCTGCGCGAGCCGCGCGTCGTCTTCCGCCACGCGCTCCGCAACGCCATCATCCCGGTCGTGACGCTCGGCGCGATCCAGCTCGGCGAGCTGATGAGCGGCGCCGTCCTGACCGAGCAGATCTTCACCATCCCCGGCTTCGGCAAGCTGATCGTGGATGCGGTCTTCAACCGCGACTATGCGGTGGTCCAGGGCGTCGTGCTGTGCACGGCGACCGGCTTCATCTTCCTCAATCTCTGCGCGGACCTGATCTACTTCCTGGTCAATCCGCGGATGCGGGCCTGACCGCCATGGTCGCGACCACCGCCGCTGTCGCCCCCAAAGTTGGCGCCGACGATACGCTGGCCAAGCGCCCGAACGTCTTCCGGCGTCTCATGCGCCGGAAGGGCGCGATCGTCGGCCTCAGCGTCATCGTCGTCTTCGTCCTGATCGCGCTGCTGGCGCCGCTGCTGGCGCCTTACGATCCGACCAAGACCAACTTCCTGATGGTGCGGAAGCCGCCGTCGGCGCAGTACCTGCTCGGCACGGACGAGATCGGACGCGATCTCCTCAGCCGCATGATCTACGGCGCCCGCGCCTCGCTGCAGGCCGGCGTCATCTCGGTCCTGATCGCGATCGTGCTCGGCGTTCCGCTGGGTCTGCTCTCGGGCTACGCCAAGGGCTGGGTCGACTCGCTGATGATGCGTATCGTCGACGCACTGCTGGCGTGCCCGTTCCTGATCCTCGCGATCGCGATGGCGGCGTTCCTCGGTCCCAGCCTGACCAACGCGATGATCGCGATCGGGCTGACCCAGACGCCGATCTTCATCCGCCTCGTCCGCGGCCAGGTGCTGGCGGTGACGGTGGAGGACTATGTCGAGGCGGCGCGTGCGCTGGGGAATCCGCATCTGCGCATCGCGATCCGCCACGTGCTTCCCAACATCGTGGCCCCGGTGCTGGTGCAGTCGACGCTCGCGATCGCGACGGCAACGCTCGCGGAAGCCGCGCTCTCGTTCCTGGGATTGGGGCAGCAGCCGCCGGAGCCGAGCTGGGGCAGCATGCTCAACGTCGCGCGTCAGTTCATCAGCCAGGCGCCGTGGATGGCGTGGTGGCCGGGCCTCGCCATCGCGACGATCGTGCTCGCCTTCAATCTTCTCGGCGACGGGCTTCGAGACGCGCTCGATCCGAAAGAATCCTAGGCCTCCCCGGGCCTGAAAACGAAACGGGCGGCGCCATCGGCGCCGCCCGTTTCCGTTCCGAGCCTGATCGAGCTCAGGAAGTCTTCGACATCGCCGGCTTCTTGGCGGCGGACTTCTTGGTGGCCTTCTTCTTGGCCTTCTTCTTGGTGGCGGCCTTCTTCGCCGGCGCCGGCTTCGCGGCGGTCGGAGCGCTGGAGGAGGCCTGGGCGTAGGCGGCGTTGGTCAGGGCCGGCTGGATGGCGAACATGCCGAGAACGAGAGCCAGGGGGAGGAGGATCTTGCGACGCATAGCGGGTACTCTTTGGAAGGAAGTTGCGAGAATCGCAAGATACGCCGCTAATCTAAACAAACGCAAGGTTGGCAAGAATTCGTCGTCACTTTCTCTTGGAGTGTTACACGGCTGCCTCGGCCGGGGCCGGTAGATCGAGGGTCGCGGCCAGTCCACCCAGCCCGGACCGGCCCAGCATGACATGCCCACCGTAGAGAAGAGTCAGGTCGCGGACGATCGCAAGGCCGTGGCCGCTGCCGGGCACCGATTCATCGAGGCGGCGGCCGCGCTGGAAGGCTTCGCCGTGAAACGCCTCGGGCATGCCGGGACCGTCGTCCTCGACCACGAGCGCCAGCCGTCCCGATTCGTTCGTCGCCGTCACACGAACCCGGCTCCGTGCCCATTTGCAGGCATTGTCCATCAGGTTTCCGGCCATCTCCTCGAGGTCCTGACGCTCTCCGCGGAACTGGACCTTGTCCTGCGCCTCGACGTCGATCTCGAGATCGCGCTGGACGTAGATCTGGGCCAGCGTGCGCGAGAGCCCGTCGAGCACGTCGGCGACCGGGGTGCGTCGGTAAACGCCGCCCTCGGGTCCTGCCATGCTGGCGCGGGCGAGGTGGTGCTCCACATGCTTGCTCATCAGGGTCGTCTGGGTGCGCACCACGTCGGCCAGCGGGCCCTTGTCGATGCTGGCGCGCGCGGCCAGGACCGAGATCGGCGTCTTCAGCGCGTGCGCCAGGTTGCCGACATGGGTCCGGGCGCGCTCCATCACGGTCGCGTTGTGGCGGACCAGCTGGTTGATCTCGTCGACCAGCGGCTGCAGCTCGCCCGGATAGTTTCCGGCGATCTCGGTCGCCTGACCGGCGCGAACCTGGGTCAGCGCGCGGCCGACGGCGGCCAGCGGACGGAGCCCCACCCTGATCTGGACGACGACGGCGACGAGGAGGCCGACGCCGAGGAGGGCGAGCGCCGCCGAGACCGATCCGGCAAAGCGACTTGCATGCTCCTCGATCTCGGAGCGGTCGACGGCGACGGAAAAGGTGAAGGGCGCCTGGGCGCCGGGCATCAGCAGGGTCCGGGTCAGCACGATCAGCTGCTGGTCGTCGGGCCCCTCGACCTGGACCGGGTCGGGGTTCGGCGCCATCGGCAGCGACTCGTCGCCGAGCGAACGCGAGCGCAGCGTGTAGCCGTCGGCGACGAAGATCTGCCAATAGACGCCGGACCTCAGCTCCTGATAGCGGATGTCGCCGTGGGGACGCTGCAGGGCCGGCCTGCCGTCGGCGGTGACCGAGGTCGCCCCGATCAGGGCGCCGAGCCGGGTTTCGGCATCGCGCCGGACGTCGAAGTCGACGCGGTCGCTCAAGGCGGCGTCGAGAAGGACGCCGGCCGCGACGAGGCTGACGACGATCCAGATTCCGGCGGCCAGGACGAGCCGGCCGACCAGAGATCTAGGCAGTGCCCGCCACACCGCGTTCGGTCGGGTGGGAGATAAGGTAGCCCTGGCCGCGGACGGTGGTGATCAGGTCGGATCCGAGCTTCTTGCGAAGCCGCCCGATGAACACCTCGATCAGGTTCGAGTCCTTGTCGTAGGCGTGGTCGTAGATGTGCTCGGCCAGCTCCGAGCGCGAGACCGTCCGCCCCATGTTGCGCATCAGGTAGGAGAGGATCTTGTACTCCTGGCCCGAGAGGCGGACGAGGTCGCCGGCATTGGTGACGCGATGGCTCTGGGTGTCGAGCATCACGTCGTTCCAGCGCAGCACCGCCTTGGCGCCCCCGGCCGTCCGCCGGAGGATCGCACGCAGCCGCACCAGGACTTCCTCCACCTGGAAGGGCTTGGTCACGTAGTCGTCTGCGCCGGCCTCGAATCCCGCGATCTTGTCGCCCCAGCGCGAGCGCGCCGTCAGGACGAGCACCGGCATCTCGCGGCGTTCGGCCCGCCAGCGCTTCAGCACCGAAAGCCCGTCGACGGTGGGGACGCCGAGGTCGAGCACGACCGCGTCGAATTCATCCTCGGCGCCACGGGCCAGGGCCTCGGCGCCGTCGGTCGAAAGCTCGACCTGGTAGGCGTCGCGCTTCAGGGCCTCGGCGAGGTGGGGGCCGAGCTCGGGATCGTCTTCGACGACGAGGATGCGCATGGTTCTAGTGCGCCAGCAGGCCGACGATGAGCGCCGCGGTCATGCCGCCGGCCGCGAAAACGCCGACGAGGCCCGAGAGGTCTTTGAGCTTGCGAAGCATTTATCCCAGTCCGGTGGATCGACTGCAAATGTCCGTGAACTGTATCATAATCCTTCCGCCCTCTGGAACCCCGTGAGACCCTTCATGGATCCGCGGGGTCTGCGCCGGGGCCTTGCGTGGCGGGCCCCGCAAAGGTGTGGTACTTGTTGGTATTTCCGTGATATGAGCGGAAGTTAGGGGCGGAATTGCGGAAGGCGCCGAGGCCAGAATAGGGCGGTTGATGCGCGGCCAGATTACAAATCCGAATGCAAGCGTCGTTGACGTATTTGCGAAAGAATTCGCGAAGTTCCTGAATCGGGTGCAGAACCAGCACGCCGACATGCTTGGCTCGTTCCTGATCGACAGCGAGTGGGAAAAGTACAAGCCCGACGCCAGCACGGTCGTGAAGTCTTTCGAACTCTCGGGCTATGCCATTGCCCCTCGCGACCCCTCGGAAGCGATGGTCGGCAAGGCGGACGCCTCGTTCCAGGCCAACCGTTCGCTGCTCGGGCCGCGCGGCTTCCGCACCTATGTCAGCACGATCTGGAAGGCGATGGTCGAGGCGTGGATGGGCACGCGCGATCCGCAGCTGACGACCGACATCCTGTCGATGGCGCTCGCCCGCGCCTCGAATCCAGGCCGGCGGGAGCAGGTCAGCATGATGGACAATTCCTACCGGCGCTTCTCGAAGACCTCCGAGGCGATCCTCAACGACCTCGAGAAGGGCGGCTTCATGATCCTGCCGGACGAGGCGACCCCGCACATGGTCGCCGCTGCCGTCGCGCAGACTGCCGAGCATCGCTCGAACGCCAAGGCGATCGGCGCCGATCCGAAGTATCTGAAGGCGATGTACGAGAACATGCTCGCTTCGCGCCCGAAGGAGTGCCGGCCGCTCGACTGAGCCCGGCGTCGGAGGTTCTAGCTCTTCTTCTTGAAGGCCGACGCGAGCGTCTGCATCGCGCGCGCGTGCTTGACCGAGGCTTCGGCCGGCTTCGGTGCCGGCTGCGGAATCGCCGGCTCGACCCGGCGCTTGCCCGCCTTCTCCTGCAGCGCGTCGATGACCAGGTCGATCGCGGTGCCCTTGATCTTGGCGCGGGCCGACTTGGTCGGGCGGGCGGTCGCCCTCTGGATCGCCAGCCGGCAGATGTTCGGCAGGAACGGGCGGATCAGCGCGCCTTTGAGCCGGGCATCGTCGCCGCACCACAACTCCAGAAGCTCGGCCGCGCGCTGGTGATCGCCATCGACCTGGGCCAGCGCGTCCCTGGCCTTGCGCTCGACGTATTCGCTCATCCTCGAGGACCTCGTCCTTTCGCAGCCGCTTGCGGCACGCGGTGGCAAAGCTACCATGATTCGCCTGTTGCCAACGACTCGACCGGAGTCCTTCGATGCCTGCACCCGACGCCACGATCGACGGCCTGGACCACTTCACGATCACGACGTCCGATCTCCCCCGTTGCCGATCCTTCTACATGGAGGTCCTGGGGCTGACGGAAGGGGATCGGCCGCCGCTGGGCTTTCCCGGCCACTGGCTCTATGCCGGGGGGCGGGCGATCCTGCATCTCGTCGGCGACGACGGCGCCCGCAGGCGCGGCGGTCGCGAATCGGACGAGCAGGGCTTCGACCATATCGCGCTGGCCGCCCGCGGGATGGCGGAACTGGCCAAGCGCCTCAAGGCCCGTGGCATCGCCTTCGAGAGCCGAGACGTTCCCGGGCGCCCGAGGAAGCAGATCTTCTTCGTCGATCCGGACGGGGTGAAGGTCGAACTACAATTCGACGCGAGGATAGAAGCGGGCGGCTGACAGGCGGCGGCGGAATCGGTCTAGCATCCGTCTTCGCGACCGACGGGAGGCGTCCATGCTCCGCCTAGCCTTGGTACTCTTTCTCGCCTTTTCGTGGCCCGCGGCGGCACAGCCCGCCGACGACATTCTCGCTGCCGTCGTCAAGGTCGAGGTCAAGGTGCCGCCGAACGCGCGCAGCGCCTCGACGCTCGGCACCGAGCGCCGCGGCCATGGCGTCGTCATCGGCAAGGACGGGCTGATCGTCACCATCGGCTACCTCGTTCAGGAGGCGAGCGAGATCGACGTGACCGGCCCGTCGGGCAAGCCGGTTTCGGCGACGCTGGTCGGATATGACTACGAAACCGGCTTCGGGCTGGTGCGCACCGCGATCCCGCTTCCGGTCAAGCCGGCCGAGGTCGGCGACTCGGCGGACCTCGCCGAGCGCCAGCAGGTGCTGGTCGCGACCCATGGCGGCTACAAGTCGGCGACCGCAGCCGTGGTGGTCTCGCGCCGCACGTTCGCCGGCTATTGGGAATATCTGCTCGAGAATGCGATCTTCACCTCGCCGCCGATCGCCGAGTTCGGCGGGGCGGCGCTGTTCGGCGGCGACGGCCGGCTGGTCGGCATCGGCTCGCTTTTCGTCGGAGACGCCTATCGCGGCGGCGAGCGAAATCTGCCTGGCAACATGTTCGTGCCGATCGACCGGCTGAAGCCGATCCTCGACGACATGGTGAAGCATGGCCGGCCGCAGACGCCGCCGAAGCCGTGGCTCGGTCTCACCTCGGAGGAGCACCGGGGACGGGTGTTCATCTCCCGGGTCTCGCCCGACAGCCCGGCGGCGAAGATCGGGCTCAAGTCGGGCGATCTTGTGGTCTCGGTCGCCGGCCAGCCGGTCGAGGGGCTCGAGAGCTTTTACCGGCGGATCTTCTCGGTCGGCCCGGCGGGGTCCCCGATTCCGCTTAAGATCCTGAAAGGACAGGATCTTGTCGACGTCACGGTCCCGTCGGTCGACCGCTACAGCTACGCCAAGAACGGGCCTACTTATTAGGCATCCCGGTGCCTTAAGCTTGTTCGCACCCGCGAGAGCAATTATATTGCGTCGCAGCAATATCCCTCCCGCGGTGCGCCATGAATGGACAGGGCTACTTTCTCGAGGACCTGAAGGTCGGGATGTCGGCTTCCTATGCGAAGACCGTCACCGAGGCCGACGTGGTCCTTTTCGCTGGCATCTCCGGGGACACGAACCCTGTTCACCTGAACGAGGAGTTCGCCAAGGAGACGATGTTCCAGGGCCGCATCGCCCACGGCATGCTGTCGGCGAGCTTCATCTCGACCGTGCTCGGCACCAAGCTGCCGGGACCGGGCGCGATCTACCTCAGCCAGAATCTCAAGTTCAAGGCCCCGGTCCGTCCCGGCGACACGGTGTCGGCCACGGCGACGATCACCGACATCGTGCCTGAGAAGAAGCGGGTGGTGATGCAGACCACCTGCTCGGTCCGGAACCAGGTCGTCCTCGAAGGCGAGGCGATCGTCATGGTGCCGGCGAGGAGCTGATTCCACATGGGAATTTCCAGCCTAAAGCGTTGACTTCGGAGGCGGCGGCGGACGACAAAGAGCCGCGCAGCCGAAGGACGTTCATGCAGGTTTTCGAGAATCCGGAGGCGCTGCCCCCGCCGCTCAGGGGCGGCGTGATCGCCGTCGGCAATTTCGACGGCGTGCATCCCGGCCATGCGCAGCTGATCCGCACCGCGACCGGCCGTGCGCGTGCGGAAGGCCGGCCCGCCGGCGTGCTGACCTTCGAACCGCACCCGAAGGCGGTCTTCAAGCCGGATTCGGCGCCCTTCCGCCTGACGCCTTGGCCGGTCAAGCGACGCCTGCTCGCCGAGCTCGGACTCGACTTCGCGGTGGTCCTGACCTTCGATCGCGACTTCGCTTCCCGCACCGCCGAGACCTTCATCGACAAGACCCTGGTGGAGGCGCTCGGCGTCGGCCATGTCGTCGTCGGTTACGACTTCTGCTTCGGCCGCGGCCGCGCCGGCACCGGCGAGACGCTGATCGAGGCCGGCAAGACCAGGGGTTTCGGCGTCACGCGCGTCGAGAAGATCAATGGCGCCGACGGCGAGGCGTTTTCGTCATCCCGTATCCGCCACCTGATCGTGGAAGGAGACGTCCGCTCCGCCGCGCGCCTGCTCGGACGCCCGTTCGAAGTCGAGGGCGTGGTCGAGAGCGGCGACCGTCTAGGCCGCGAGCTCGGGTTCCCGACTGCGAATCTGAGGCTTGGCCAGACGCTGCATCCGGCCTTCGGCATCTATGCCGCCCAGGCCCTGGTCGACGGACGCTGGCGGGATGCCGCGGTCTCGCTCGGTGTGCGCCCGACCGTCGCAGACCGCGGCGTGCTGCTCGAGGCGCACCTCCTCGACTTCGCCGGCGACCTCTACGGCAAGACGCTGCGAATTAGACTGATCGACTACCTCCGCCCCGAGGCCAAGTTCGCCGATCTGGACGCGCTCAAGCGCCAGATCGCCGAGGACTGCCGGCAGGCGCGGGCGCGGCTCGCGCTCGCTGCCGCCTCCTGATCTGCAAGAGACGACGACATGAACGACGCGACCAAGACCGACTACAAGAACACCGTCTTCCTGCCGAAGACCGAGTTCCCGATGCGCGGCGACCTCGCCAAGCGCGAGCCCGAGCATCTGAAGCGCTGGAGCGAGATGGACCTGTGGGGGAAGCTCCGCCGCGAGTCCGCCGGCCGCGAGAAGTTCATCCTTCATGACGGCCCGCCCTACGCCAACGGACATCTCCACATCGGCCACGCCCTCAACAAGATCCTGAAGGACGTCATCAACCGATCCCAGCAGATGCTGGGCAAGGATGCGAACTACGTCCCGGGCTGGGACTGCCACGGGCTTCCGATCGAATGGAAGATCGAGGAAGAGTATCGCGCCAAGGGCATGGACAAGGACGCGGTGCCGATCGCCGAGTTCCGCAAGGTCTGCCGCGACTTCGCCGACAAGTGGATCGACATCCAGCGCGAGGAGTTCCGCCGCCTCGGCGTCGAGGGCGACTGGAAGAATCCCTACCTGACCATGTCGTACCAGGCCGAGGCGCAGATCGTGCGCGAGATCGGCAAGTTCCTGATGAACGGCGGCCTCTACCAGGGTGCCAGGCCCGTCATGTGGTCGGTGGTCGAGAAGACCGCGCTGGCCGAAGCCGAGATCGAGTATCACGACCATAAGTCGGCGACGATCCACACCGTCTTCAAGGTCATCAAGCCGTCGAAGCCGTCGCTCGACGGCGCCGCGATCGTGATCTGGACCACCACGCCCTGGACCATGCCCGGCAACCGCGCGCTCGCCGTCGGCGAGGAGTTCGACTACGCGGTCATCGAGGTGAAGGCCGTCGGCGAGGGCGCCTTCGTCAAAGCAGGCGCGAAGCTCGTCGTCGCCGAAGCGCTGCTGCCGGCCTTCGTCGCGGCGGCGAAGATCACCGAGCATGCGGTCACCGCGAAGCTCAAGGGCAGCGAGATCGTGGGATCGGTGACCGCGCATCCGCTGCGCGGCCACGGCTACGAATTCGATGTGCAGGTGTTCGCCGGCGACTTCGTCACCACGGACGCCGGCACCGGCATCGTCCACATCGCGCCGGGCGCGGGCGTCGACGACTTCGAGCTCGGCCGCAAGCACGGCGTCGAGGCGGCGCAGATCGTCGGCGACGACGGTTCCTACTACGACCACGTGCCGCTGTTCGCGGGCAAGCGCGTGTACATGCCGGACGGCAAGACCGGCGACGCCAACGGCGCGGTGATCAAGGCGCTGATCGAGGCGGGCACGCTGGTCGCCAAGGGATCGCTGGTGCACTCGTACCCGCATTCGTGGCGGTCGAAGGCGCCGTTGATCTTCCGCAACACGCCGCAGTGGTTCATCTCGATGGAGACGAACGACCTGCGCAAGGTCGCGCTGCAGTCGATCGACGAGACCCGGTTCGTGCCCGGCACCGGCCGCAACCGTCTTTATTCGATGATCGAGCAGCGGCCCGACTGGTGCATCTCGCGCCAGCGCGCCTGGGGCGTGCCGATCGCGGTCTTCATCGACAAGAAGACGCGCCAGCCGCTGCGCGACCAGGCCGTGGTCGACCGCATCGCCCAGGCCTTCGAGGCCGAAGGCGCGGACGCCTGGTACACCAGCGACCCGAAGCGTTTCCTCGGCAATGCCTACAATCCCGACGACTACGAGCAGGTGAAGGACATCGTCGACGTCTGGTTCGACTCAGGCTCGACCCACGCGTTCTGCCTGGAGCAGCGCCCCGACCTGCAATGGCCGGCCTCGCTCTACCTCGAGGGCTCGGATCAGCATCGCGGCTGGTTCCACTCGTCGCTGCTGGAATCCTGCGGCACCCGCGGCCGCGCGCCCTACGACGCCGTGCTGACCCACGGCTTCGTCATGGACGAGCAGGGCCGCAAGATGTCGAAGTCGATGGGCAACGTCACCGCCCCGCAGGAGGTGATCGACAAGTTCGGCGCCGACATCCTGCGCCTCTGGGTGGTGAGCTCCGACTATTCGGAGGACCTCCGCATCGGTGCCGAGATCCTGAAGCATCAGTCCGAGCACTACCGGCGCATGCGCAACACGCTGCGCTACCTGCTGGGCGCGCTCGACGGATACTCGGCGGCCGAAGCGGTGGAGGCGAAGGACATGCCCGAGCTGGAGCGCTGGGTGCTTCATCGCCTGGGCGAGCTCGACAGGATCGTCCGGAAGTCGGTCGAAGACTTCGACTTCCATACGCTGTTCACCGAGATCCACGCCTTCGCGGCGGTCGACCTCTCGGCCTTCTACTTCGACGTCCGCAAGGACGCGCTCTACTGCGACAAGCCGTCGAGCCTGCGTCGACGCGCGGCCCGCACGGTGATGGACCGCATCCTCTCGTGCATGACCGCCTGGCTCGCCCCGGTGCTCTGCTTCACCGCCGAGGAGGCATGGCTCAATCGTGCCGGTGCGGTCGCCGACGACAAGAGCGAGAGCGTGCATCTCCGCGTCTTCCCGGCGGTGCCGGCCTCCTGGCGCGACGACGCGTTGGCGGCGAAATGGGCGCGGATCCGCGATCTCCGGCGCGTCGTCACCGGCGCGCTGGAGCTCGAGCGCGCGGCCAAGCGCATCGGTGCCTCGTTGCAGGCGGCGCCGACCGTCCATGCGACGCAGGAACATGCCGACGCGCTCGTCGGGCTCGACCTCGCCGAGATTTCGATCACGTCGGGCGCGAAGCTCGTCGTCGGAGAGGGACCCGCGGACGCCTTCCGCCTGCCCGACGTCGCCGGCGTTTCCGTCGTGCCGGGCCTGGCAGACGGCCATCGCTGCGAGCGCTGCTGGAAGGTCCTGCCCGAGGTCGGCGCCAACGCCAAGCCGCTCTGCCGGCGTTGCGACGACGCGGTGTCGGCGTGAGCATCCATCTCCAGCGGCTCAAGCTCGGGCTCGGCGTCGCGCTGGCGGTGGTCGCGCTCGACCAGGCGCTCAAGGCCTGGATGCTCCGGCTCGTCTTCGACCCGCCGCGGGTGATCGAGGTGACCCCGTTCTTCAACCTGGCGCCGGCCTGGAACCGGGGCGTCAGCTTCGGGCTCCTCGCCCACGACTCGCCCTGGGCACCCTGGCTGCTGGCTGGGCTCGCTGTCGCGATCGTGATCTTCCTGCTGCGCTGGCTCAGCCGGGCGGAAAGCACCTGGGTGGCGATCGCCCTGGGGCTGGTGCTGGGCGGCGCGGTCGGCAACGCGATCGACCGGCTCCGCTTCGGCGCGGTCGTGGATTTCCTCGATTTCCACCTCGGCGGCTGGCACTTCTGGGCCTTCAATTTGGCGGATTCCGGGATCACGGTCGGGGCAGCCGGGCTGCTCCTGACCAGCCTCTGGGCGGAGCGCTTGTCCCGGCTCACCGACCGGCCTAAATAGGGGACAGACATGTCTTCGAAAGCCCGCCCGATTCGCTTCCAGTTGCTGGCCCTCCTGCCGGCGCTCCTCCTTCTTGCCGGTTGCGGCGACGAGATGCGCAAGCAGTTCGGCCTCGGCAAGAACCCGCCCGACGAGTTCCAGGTGGTCCGGCGTGCGCCGCTGAGCCTGCCGCCCGATTTCGGGCTGAGGCCGCCGCAGCCGGGCGCCGTGCGTCCTCAGGAGGGCATGGTTTCCGACCAGGCGCGCTCGGCCGTTCTCGGCCAGTCCGACCAGGCGGCGGCACCACCCCCGGTCGATCCGGCGGCGCCTTCGGCCAGCCCCAGATCGTCCGTCGCCGCCGGTACGATCGGCGGCGCGGCACCGGCCGCTCCGCGCGCGCCGGCCCAGGCGGCGATGGCTCCGCGCCCGGCGCCGGTCGCCGAGCCCCCGGGACCCAGCCGCGCCGAGGTCGCGCTGCTGCGCCAGGCCGGTGCTGCAAACACGCCGCCGAACATCCGCTCCCAGATCAGCGAAGACCTGACCAGGCTCGCGGAAGCCGACTCGCGCTTCATCGACAAGCTGCTGGTCTGGCAGAAGAAGGAACCGCCGACGGCCGTGGTCGTCGATGCGAAGAAGGAAACCCAGCGCCTGCAGGAGAACGCGGCGCTCGGCAAGTCGACGACCGACGGTACCACGCCGACGATCACCCGCAAGAAGAAGGGACTCCTGGAAGGTCTCTTCTTCTGACATTGCGGCCGCGTCGGGGGAGGCGGCCAGGAGCTCCAAACGAATGCGGACTCTCTGCTTACTCCTCGCGCTCGCGGCCATCGGGCTCGCGGGCCGGGCTCAGGCCCAGGTCTATCGCCCCGAGACGTTCGCGCTCCCCAACGGGCTCGAAGTCGTCGTCGTCGACAACCCGCGGGTCGCGGCGGTGGCGGTCATGGTCTGGTATCGGGCCGGATCGGCCGACGAGCCGCTGGGCAAGGGCGGCATCGCGCATTTCCTCGAGCACCTGATGTTCAAGGGCACGCCGACGGTCGGGCCCGGCGAGTACTCGAAGATGATCTCGCGCGAGGGCGGCGCCCAGAACGCGATGACGTCCTACGACTACACCGGATACTGGGCCGAGGTCGCTTCCGACCGGCTCGAGATGATCCTCAAGCTCGAGGCCGATCGCATGATCAACCTCGAGCTGACCGAGGCGCAGGTGACGTCCGAACGCGACGTCATCCTGGAAGAGCGTTCGCAGGTGGTCGACAACCGGCCCTCCTCGCAGCTCGGCGAGCAGGCGCGCGCGCTGCTCTACCAGCACTATCCCTACCGCCTGCCGGTGATCGGCTGGCGCCACGAGATGCAGCAGCTCTCGCGCGAGGACGCGCTCAGCTGGTATCGCCGCTACTACACGCCGAACAATGCGATCCTCGTGGTCGCCGGCGACGTCACCGTCGAGAAGCTGAAGCCGCTGGTCGAGAAGCATTTCGGTCCGATCGCGGCACGTCCGGTGCCCGAGCGCTGGCGTCCGTCTGAGCCGCCGGCGCGCGTCGCCCGCCGCCTCACGATGAAGAGCGAGCAGGCCGGCACCGCCTCCTTCTCGCGCATGTATCAGGCGCCGAGCTACATCTACGGCGACACCACCCAGGCCTACGCGCTGCAGGTGCTGGCCGAGCTCGTCGGCGGCAGCGCCACCAGCCGGCTCTATCGCGACCTCGTCGTCGACCAGGCGCTTGCGACGTCGGCAGGCGCCTACTACGAAGCCTCGACCATCGGCCCGGGCAGCTTCGGCTTCTACGTGTCGCCGCGGCAGGGCAAGACGGTCGAGGAGGCCGAGGCCGCGCTCGACAAGGCGATCGAGAAGCTGCTCGAGAACGGCCCGACCGAGGACGAGGTGGCGCGCGCCAAGCAGCGCCTCGCCGCGGCGGCGGCCTTCGCGCGCGACTCCCTGCGCGGACCCGCGATGGCGCTCGGCGCCGCCCGCGCCATCGGCCGCTCGATCGAGGACGTCGAGGCGTGGCCCCGGCGCATCGAGGCGGTCACCCGCGACGAGGTGATCGCCGCTGCGCGGGGCGTCATCAAGCCCGAGGCGTCGGTGACCTCGATCCTGCTGCCGAAGCCGACGAGCTGAGGAGAACGGCCATGCGCTTCATCCTGGTTCTCCTCTCGACCCTCATTGCCTTGCCGGCGGCGGCGATGGAGGTGCAGGAGGTCAAGAGTCCCTCCGGTCTCGTCGCCTGGTTCGTCCGTGATACGTCGATCCCGGTCGTGGCCCTCGAGATCTCGATCGGCGGCGGCTCGGTCGCCGATCCGGCCGGCAAGGAAGGACTCGCGGTCCTGGCGACCGACCTGCTGACCGAAGGGGCCGGGCCCTACGACGCCCAGGCCTTCGCGGCGAAGCTCGAGGACGCCTCGATCAGCCTCGACCTCAATGCCGGCAACGACTTCATCCGTGGCGGATTCCGTGCACCGTCGGCCAATGCCGCCGAGGCTTTCCGGCTGCTCGGCCTGGCGCTCGCCGAGCCCCGCTTCGCCGCAGCCGACATCGACCGCGTTCGCCAACAGCACATGAGCGGCTTGAGCCGCGAAGAGCGCGACCCGCGCACGCTGGCGAGCCGCGCCTGGTATTCGGCGGCATATCCCGAGCATCCTTACGGCCGGTCGAGCAAAGGCACGGCGGCGTCGCTCGCGGCAGTGACGCGCGACGACATGGTGGCCTTCGCCAAGGGCCGTATCGCACGTGACAACATCCGGCTCGGCGTGGTCGGCGACATCGATGCGGCGACGGTCGCCAAGCTGCTGGACGATACCTTCGGCGCGCTGCCGGCCAAGGCTGCGCCGGCCGAGGCCAAGTCGGTGCCGCCGGCGGCGACCGGCGACGTGTTCGTTATCGAGCGTCCGGTGCCGCAGTCCGTGGTGCTGTTCGGCCAGCCGGGCATCGCGCGCAGCGATCCGGACTTCATGGCGGCCTATCTCCTGAACCAGATCATCGGCGGCGGCGGCTTCGGCTCGCGCCTGATGGACGAGATCCGCGAGGCCCGCGGCCTCACCTACGGCATCTACACCTATCTCTCGACGCCGAAGCGCTCGGGCCTCTGGATGGGGTCGGTCTCGGCCGACAACACCAAGGTCGCCGAGGTGATCCGCCTGGTGCGGGAGATGTGGCAGAAGCTCAAGGACGAAGGCGTCACCGCCGGGGAGCTCGACAACGCCAAGCGCTACATGACCGGCTCCTACGCCCGGGGCTTCGCGACCTCGCGCGGGATCGCCGGCCAGCTCGTCGGCTGGCAGGAAGAGGACATGGGCATGGACTATGCCCAGCGCCGGAACGCGCTGATCGACGCGGTGACGCTCGCCGACATCAACCGCGTGGCGAAGCGCCTGGTCGAGCCCGACAAGCTGATGTTCTCGATCGTCGGCAAGCCGCAGGGCGTGACGCCGACGAAGCCCGCGCCGGCGCGCGGATAGAAATGGCGATCCGCCGCCTCTCCGAGTCGATCGTCAACCGCATCGCCGCGGGCGAGGTGGTCGAGCGTCCGGCGAGCGCGGTCAAGGAACTGGTCGAGAACGCGATAGATGCCGGCGCCCGCCACATCGACATCACCGTCCGGGACGGCGGCCAGAGCCTGATCTCGGTCGCCGACGACGGTTGCGGCATCGCGCGTGACGAGTTGGCACTCGCGCTCGAGCGCCACGCGACCTCGAAGCTGCCGGAAGACGATCTCTGGTCGATCTCGACCCTCGGATTCCGCGGCGAGGCGCTCCCCTCGATCGCCTCGGTGAGCCGCATGACCTTGGCCAGCAGGCCCAAGGGTGCGGCCGAAGGCTGGAAGATCCAGGTCGAGGGCGGAGACATGGGCGCGGTCGAGCCGGCGGCGCTCGCCGAAGGGACGCGGGTCGAGGTGCGGGATCTCTTCTTCGCGACGCCAGCCAGGCTCAAATTCCTCAAGTCGCCGCGCACCGAGCTCGATCACGCGGTCGACTGGGTGCATCGTCTCGCCATGGCGCATCCGCATGTCGCCTTCACGCTGACCGACGGCACGCGCACGCCGGTGCGCCTGACGGTGGCCCTGTCGCGCCTCGATCGCCTGGCGCAGATCCTCGGGCGTGACTTCGCCGCCAATGCGCTCGCCATCGACGCCGAGCGCGACGGCGTACGCCTTTCCGGTCATGCCAGCCTCCCGACGCTGAACCGGCCGACGAGCCGCGAGCAGTACCTTTTCGTGAATGGCCGCGCCGTTCGCGACAAGCAGCTGCTCGGCGCGGTGCGGGCGGCGTACATGGACTTCCTCGCCTCCGACCGCCATCCGGTGCTGGCGCTGTTCCTCGATCTCCCGGCCTCGGCGGTCGACGTGAACGTGCATCCGGCGAAGACCGAGGTGCGCTTCCGCGACTCGGGATCGGTGCGCGGCCTTGTCGTCGGCGGCCTGAAACATGCGCTTGCCGGCGCCGGCCATCGCGCCGCGACCACGGTGGCGAGCTCGACCCTCGCCTCGTTCCGCTCCGGCGGCTTCGGGGGCGGCAGCTATTCGATCCCGCCGGCGATGTCGCGCGGCATGGCCGAGGCGGCGGCGATCTACCAGGCGCCGCTGATGCGGACGGTCCCCTCGATGCCGGCCGCGGCGCCGGAGCCCGCGGCCGACGAAGGCGAGCATCCGCTGGGCTCGGCCCGCTGCCAGGTGCATGGGACCTACATCGTCGCGCAGACGTCGGACGGCCTCGTGATCGTCGACCAGCACGCGGCACATGAGCGTCTGGTCTACGAGCGCATGAAGGCGGCGCTCGCCAATGGCGGAATCAAGCGTCAGGGATTGCTGCTGCCCGAGGTCGTCGAGCTCGGCGATGCGGGCGCCGCCCGCCTCGTCGAACGAAAGGACGAGCTGGCCGAGCTCGGCCTGGTGCTGGAGGCGTTCGGCCAGGGTGCGGTCGTCGTTCGCGAGACGCCGGCCCTGCTGGGCCAGGCGGACGTCGCCAACCTGGTGCGCGACCTCGCCGACGAGCTGCAGGAGTTCGACCAGGCCCTGTCGCTGAAGGACAGGCTCGCCGACGTCTGCGGCACGCTCGCCTGCCACGGCTCCGTGCGCGCCGGTCGGCGTCTGGCGCCCTCGGAGATGGACGCGCTGCTTCGCCAGATGGAAGTGACGCCGCATGCCGGCCAGTGCAATCATGGCCGCCCGACCTATGTCGAGCTCAAGCTCGCCGACATCGAACGCCTGTTCGGACGGAGATGAGAGGAACCGAAGCGATGAAGAAGCTCATCACTTTTCTGCTCTCTTTCGCCATCCTCGGCGGCGCGCTGGCGCCGTCCGATGCCTTCGCCCAGGAGAAGAAGAAGAAAAAGGGCGGCGACGAGATGACCTATGAGCGGAAGCTGCCCGCCAACTTCGCGCCCTTCGGTCCCTACACCGTCACCAACTACCAGGAAGGCAAGTTCTTCGAAGGCCGCGTCTCGATCGCGATCGAGGCGACCGACGTCACCGCGCGCGGCGTGATCTGGCAGAACAAGCAGCTGGTCAACGGCATCATCCAGCCGCTGGCGGTGAAGCTGTTCGAGCAGGGCCGGCCGACGCCTTCCCGGATCGAGACCTTCAAGAAGGAAGCCGGCATCAAGCTCGACGCCCGCTTCAAGGACAAGATCAAGTCGATCTACGTGAGGGAAGTGATGGGCTGAGGCCCGGCCTCGCCCGGCGCTTTCGCCAGCACCAGCCGCGCCGCACCGTAGCGGCGCTCGTCCAGGATCTCGAAGCCCGCGGGCGCCTCGAAATCCTCCTTGGCCGCGACCTCGATCGAGATCAGGGCGCCGGCCGCGATCCACCCGCCGTCGAGAAGCGCCGCCAGCGCCGGCCCCGCCAGGCCTGAGCGGTAGGGCGGATCCAGCAGGACCAGGCTTGCGGGCAAGGTCGGCCCGTCGATCGCATCGCCAGGATGGGTCGCATCGCGCGCGACCACCGTCGCCTGACCGGAAATCCCGAGCTTGCCCAGGTTGAGGCGGATCGCGGCGAGCGCCTGCGGCAGCATCTCGATGAAAGTGCAATGGGCGGCGCCGCGCGAGAGCGCCTCGATGCCGAGCGCGCCCGATCCCGCGAAGACGTCGAGCACGCGGGCTCCCTTGAGCGGCCGCCCGTCGCGATGCTCGAGGATGTTGAAGAGGGCCTCGCGGGCGCGGTCGGAGGTCGGCCGCACGTCGAGCCCTTCGGGCGCGGCCAGCGGGCGCCGCTTGAGGCTACCGCCGACGACGCGCATCGGGCCTGCGGCCTGGCTTCGCCCTGGGCTTCTCGGACGGCTTGGCCGACCGCTGAGTCTCCGGCTTCGGCGCCAGGCCGAGCTGCTCGCGGACCACCTTCCTCTGCACCTCGTCGATCTCGCCGGGCTGGAGGTCTCCCAGCTGGAACGGCCCGTAGGAGACGCGGATCAGGCGCGTCACCGGCAGCCCCAGATGCTCCATCACGCGGCGCACCTCGCGGTTCTTGCCTTCCCTGAGCGAGAGCGTCACCCAGGCGTTGGTGCCCTGTTCGCGATCGAGCGCCGCCTCGATCGGCCCGTAGCGAACGCCCTCGACGGTGACGCCCTTGGCGAGGTCGACGAGGGCCTGGGGGTCGACGCGGCCATGGACGCGGACGCGATACCGGCGGGTCCAGCCGGTCTCCGGCAGCTCCATCTTGCGGGCGAGGCCGCCGTCGTTGGTCAGGAGGATCAGGCCTTCGGAGTTGTAGTCGAGCCGGCCGACGGAGATCACCCGCGGCATGCCCGGCGGCAGGCTGTCGAACAGCGTCGGCCGCCCCTCCGGGTCGCGGTGGGTGGTCATCACGCCCTTGGCCTTGTGATAGCGCCAGAGACGCGCCGGCTCGGCGTCGGGAAGCGGCTTGTCGTCGACCAGAATCACGTCGTCCGGCCCGACGACGGTCGCCGGCGTGGTCAGCACCTCGCCGTTCAGCTTCACGCGGCCGAACAGGATCATCCGCTCGGCATCGCGCCGGGAAGCGATGCCGGCGCGGGCCATGCGCTTGGCGATGCGCTCCTTGCCGTCCGGTTCCTTCCCGTCCTGGTCTTCGGCGTCGGTCATTGCCCGAGGGTATAGGCGTCCGGACCGGCCGGATGCAATGATGCGCGGCGATGCCGACCCGCCCCTCTCCGATGCAGCTTGCCCTCGCCGAAGCCGAGGCCGCCGCCGCCCGTGGCGAGGTGCCCGTCGGTGCCGTCGTGGTCGATGCCGCGGGGACCGTGCTGTCCGTCGCCGGCAACCGGGTCGAGGAGCTGAAGGACCCGACCGCGCATGCCGAGATGCTGGCGATCCGGGCCGCTGCGGCGGCGCGCGGCGAGAAGGTCTTGGCCGACTGCGACCTGCACGTGACGCTCGAGCCCTGCGCGATGTGCGCCCAGGCGATCGCGCTCGCCCGCGTGCGCCGGCTGCACTTCGGCGCCTATGATCCGAAGGGCGGCGGTGTCGAGCACGGCGCCCGCGTCTTCGACCATCCGACCTGCCATCACCGTCCGGAGCTGGTCGGCGGCATCGAGGAGACGCGTGCGGGCGAGCTCCTGAAGCGCTTCTTCCGCGAGCGGCGCTGATCGGGACAAGGGCGTCACAGATCGCGACGCCTCGTGCCCCCTCCCTCGGCTGCGAAGCAGACGGGGGAGGGACGGGGTGGGGGCCGGCTCGATTTGAGTCGAACACGTCACCGCCCAGTCGATCGGCACACCTCGCCATGCCCCCACCCTGCCCTCCCCCGCGTAAGACGCGAGGGAGGGTTCCGAAAGGCGGATCGCTATTTTCGGAAAGCCCGTGCGGCGATGTCGCGGCGGCAGAAGCCGCCCGGCCAGTCGATCAGGTCCACGGCGCGATAGGCGCGGTCATGCGCCTCGCGGAGGTCCTTGCCCTTCGCGGTGACGGCCAGCACGCGGCCGCCATTGGCAAGGATGCGGCCGCCTTCTTCCTTGGTCCCGGCATGGAAGATCATGACCCCCTCCTGCTTGCCCGCCGCATCGAGGTTGCGGATCTCGGAGCCCTTCTCGGGAGCGTCCGGATAGCCCTTCGCTGCCATGATCACCGTCATCGCCGGCTCGGCGTGCCAGCGGAGATCGACCTTGTCGAGCTCGCCGTCGCGGGCGGCGATCAGGGCCGGCAGCAGGTCCGACTTGAGGCGCATCATCAGCACCTCGCATTCCGGATCGCCGAAGCGGACGTTGTATTCGACCAGCTTCGGGCCGTTCCTGCCGACCATCAGTCCGACGAACAGGATGCCGGTGAAGGGGCGTCCTTCGGCCGCCATCGTCTTCAGCACCGGCTCGACGAAGGTCTTCATCGCCTTCTGCGCCTGCGCGTCGTCGAGGATCGGCGTCGGGCCGTAGGCGCCCATGCCGCCGGTGTTGGGACCCTTGTCGTCGTCGTAGGCGCGCTTGTGGTCCTGGACGACGCCGAGGAGGAGGGCGGTCCTGCCGTCGCAGAGCGCGAACAGGCTGGCCTCGTCGCCGTCGAGGAACTCCTCGACCACGACCTCGGCCCCCGAGGCCCCGAATCGCTTCTTGCCCATGATGTCGTCGATGGCGGTCAGCGCCTCCTCGACGGTCCCTGCGACGACCACGCCCTTGCCGGCGGCGAGACCGTCGGCCTTGACCACGATCGGCGCGCCCTGGCGGCGAATGTAGGCCTTGGCCGCCTCGGCATCGGTGAAGCGCTGGTAGGCGGCGGTCGGGATGGCGGCGCGCTGCGTCAGGTCCTTGGTGAAGCCCTTGGAACCTTCGAGCCGGGCGGCCTCCTTGCTGGGGCCGAAGGTACGGATGCCGGCGGCCTCGAGCCGGTCGACCAGTCCCAGGCACAGCGGGTCCTCGGGACCGACGACGACGAAGTCGATTCGTTCCTTCGTCGCCAGCGCGACGATGCCGTCGAGATCGGTCGCCGCGACCGGCAGGCAGGTCGCCACGCCGGCGATCCCCGCATTGCCGGGCGCGCAGAAGAGGGCGTCGCAGAGGGGCGAGGAGGCCAGCTTCCAGCACAGCGCATGCTCCCGTCCGCCGCTGCCGACCACCAGGATGCGCATGCCGGTCTCCTTACTTTCGAAGGCGCGCGTCATATATCATCCGGCCATGGCGGAGACGACTCACAACCTGCCCGAATACTCGGTCTCCGAGCTGTCCTTCGCGCTGAAGCGGACGGTCGAGCAGGCCTATGACCGGGTGCGGGTCCGGGGCGAGATCTCGGGCTTCAAGCGCGCGGCGTCCGGCCACCTCTATCTGACGCTCAAGGACGCGGACGCGGCGATGGACGCGGTCTGCTGGAAGGGCACCGCCGGCCGCCTCGGGATCAAGCCCGAGGACGGCATGGAAGTGATCTGCGTCGGCAAGCTGACGACGTATCCCGGCCGGTCCAAGTACCAGATGATCGTCGACCAGATGGAGCTGGCCGGCGAGGGCGCGCTGCTCAAGCTGATCGAGGACCGCAGGAAGCGCCTCGCCGCCGAGGGCCTGTTCGATCCGGAGCGCAAGCGGCCGCTCCCCACCTTGCCGACCGTGATCGGCGTCGTCACCTCGCCGACCGGCGCGGTGATCCGCGACATCCTGCATCGGCTCTCCGACCGCTTTCCGCGCCACGTGCTGGTTTGGCCCGTGCTGGTGCAGGGCGAGGGCGCGGCCCAGCAGGTGACCGCCGCGATCCAGGGCTTCAACCGGATCGAGCCGGGCGGCCCGATCCCGCGTCCCGACCTGCTGATCGTCGCGCGCGGCGGCGGCAGCCTCGAGGACCTGATGGCCTTCAACGAGGAGTCGGTGGTGCGCGCCGCCGCCTCGTCCGAGATTCCGCTGATCTCGGCCGTCGGCCACGAGACCGACACGACGCTGATCGACTTCGCCTCCGACTGGCGGGCGCCGACGCCGACCGCGGCGGCCGAGCGCGCGGTGCCGGTCCGCGCCGAGCTCGCGACGCGGCTTGCCGAGATCGGCGCGCGGGTCGCCGGCGCCATCCAGCGCGGCCTCGAGGATCATGCGAAGCACCTGAAGAGCCTCGGCCGCGGTCTCGGCGATCCGGTCCAGCTCCTGGGATCGGCGCAGCAGCGCCTCGACGACCGCGCCGAGCGGCTGCGCCTGGCGCTGCCGCGGCTGATCGCGGATTGCGCTGCGAAGGTGAGCGAAGTGTCGGCGCGCCTGCTCAGCCCGCGCGAGGTCGTGCAGGAGAAAGCGCACCTGCTGACGCTCGCGTCGCAACGGCTGGACGCCGCGGCGAGCAAGGGGACGGTCGAGCGGGAACGACGGCTGGAGCGGGCCGCAGCCCAGCTGAAGCCGGGTCCGATCCTCGTCTCCATCGAGGAAGGTGGGCGCCGTTCGGTCGACCTCGCCCGGCGGCTGGTCCGCTGCGGCGCGCAGGCGGCCGACAAGGCGACCACCGAGCTCGGTCGCCTCGGCCAGCTTCTTGAAAGCTACTCCTACGAGCGCGTGCTCGATCGCGGCTTCGCGCTGGTGCGCGACAAGGCCGGTGCGCCGGTGACGCGCGCGGCGGATCTCAAGGAGGGCGAGCGCCTCAGCCTTCGCTTCGCCGACGGCGAGCGCGGAGCGACGGCCGACGGCGAGGCGCCACCGTCGCCGCCCCAGCCGAAACGGAAGTCGAAGGCGCCGGCCGATCAGGGAACGCTGATCTGAGGGCTAGCTCGCCTTGTTCATCTTGCGGATGGTGTTCGTGGTCGAATGCCCCTCGGCGAGCTCGGCCAGATAGACCTGACCGCCGTACTCGCGGACCACGTCGGCGCCGACCACGGTGTCGACCGTGTAGTCGGCGCCCTTGACCAGCAGGTCGGGTTTCAGCGCCTTGATCAGCTGCAGCGGCGTGTCCTCGTCGAAGACGACGACGAGGTCGACGCTGGCGAGCGAGCCCAGCACGGCGGCGCGGGCCGCTTCCGACTGCACCGGCCGGTCCGGCCCCTTGAGCTTGGAGACAGACGCATCCGAGTTGAGGCCGACGACCAGCTTGTCGCAGCGCGTGCGTGCCTGGGAGAGCAGCGAGACGTGGCCCGGGTGCAGGAGGTCGAAGCAGCCGTTGGTGAAGCCGACGCGGAAGCCCTGGCGGCGCCAGGCGCCGACCCGCTCCATCGCCTGGGTGAGGCTCGCGGCCTTGGCCTCGCTGAAGCGCATGTCCTCGGCGCGGAGCGCGAAGACCAGCTCCTCCGGATGCACGACGGCCGTGCCGATCTTGGCGACGACGATGCCGGCGGCGACCGAGGCCAGGTGCGCCGCCTCGACCAGGGACAGGCCCGAGGCCAGCGCGCAGGCGAGCAGCGCCACCACGGTGTCGCCGGCGCCGGAGACGTCGTAGACCTCGAGCGCCTCGGCGCGGAGGTGATGCTCCTCGCCTGTGGCGGTGAACAGCGCCATGCCGTCCTGGCTCAAGGTCACCAGAATCGAGTCGATGCCGCCCGTCTTCATCACCACGTGCGCGGCATCGCGGATCTGCTCGGGCGTGCCGATGCGGCGCCCGGCGAGCTCGCCGAGCTCGCGGCGGTTCGGCGTGATCACGGTGGCGCCGGCATAGCGCTTGGGATCGTTGCCGCGCGGATCGACGATCACCGGCCGGCCCTGCGCGCGCGCCGCGGCGATGATCTTGCCGATGACCTCGTCGGAGAGCACGCCTTTGCCGTAGTCGGAGAGCACGACCGCCTGGCAGTGGGCCAGGTCGTCGCCGGCGCGGCGCACCAGCTCGGCCTCGGTCGTCTTCTTCGCCGGACGGATCGTCTCGCGATCGGCGCGCAGGAGCTGCTGGGAGCCGGCGACGTAGCGGACCTTGATCGTGGTGACGCGGTCGGGCTCGGGCAGCAGGTTGGGCTCGACCGAGGGTTCCTCAGCGATCAGCTGGGTCACCTCGCGGCCGGCCTGGTCCTCGCCGATCAGCGAGACGAAGCAGCAGCTCGCCTTGAGCGCCGCCAGGTTCCGCACCACGTTGCCGGCGCCACCCAGCATCGCGGTCTCGCGCGTGACCGCGAGGATCGGGATCGGCGCCTCGGGCGAGATGCGGTCGACCGAGCCGTAGATGTAGCGGTCGAGCATGACGTCGCCGACGCAGAGGATGCGCGCCTTGGCGAAGTCGTCGACCCGATGCGCCAGGTCCGAACGCTCGGTCATGCGGGAACCTCGATCAAACGAAGGCGCGGAAGTAGTCGATCGTGCGCTTGAGCCCGGTCTCCAGCGGCACCGTCGGCTCCCAACCGAGCTTCGACTTGGCGAGCGTGATGTCGGGGCAGCGCTGGGTGGGATCGTCCTGGGGCAGAGGCTTGTAGACGAGCGTGGAGGACGAGCCCGTCAGCTTGATGATGCGCTCGGCCAGCTCCTTGACCGGGATCTCCATCGGGTTGCCGAGATTGACCGGTCCGGTGAAGTCGTCGCCGGTCGCCATCAGGCGGAGGAAGCCCTCGATCAGGTCGTCGACGTAGCAGAAGGCGCGGGTCTGGCTGCCCGAGCCGTAGAGCGTGATCGGCTGGCCGCGCAGCGCCTGCAGCACGAAGTTCGAGACGACGCGGCCGTCGTTCGGGTGCATGCGCGGGCCGTAGGTGTTGAAGATGCGGGCCACCTTGATCCGCACCTTGTGCTGGCGCCAGTAGTCGAAGAACAGGGTCTCGGCGCAGCGCTTGCCCTCGTCGTAGCAGGCGCGGGGGCCGACGGTGTTGACGTTGCCGCGATAGGACTCGGTCTGCGGATGCTCGATCGGGTCGCCGTACACCTCGCTGGTCGAGGCCTGCATGATCTTGGCCTTCACCCGCTTGGCGAGACCCAGCATGTTGATCGCGCCATGGACCGAGGTCTTGGTCGTGGCGACGGGATCGAACTGGTAGTGGATCGGCGAGGCGGGGCAGGCCAGGTTGAAGATCTCGTCCACCTCCACGTAGAGCGGGAAGGTGACGTCCTGGCGCATCGCCTCGAAATGGGGGCTCTTCAGCAGCCCGGCGATGTTGTCCTTGGTGCCGGTGAAGTAGTTGTCGACGCAGAGCACGTCGTTCCCGGCCGCGATCAGGCGTTCGCACAGGTGGGAGCCGAGGAAGCCGGCGCCGCCGGTGACCAGAACCCGTTTTCTTAGCTGCATCTCGTCCGAATCTCCTGAAACCAAGGCCGGACCCAGGCTTTAGCTGATGCCCCGACCGCCGCCAAGCTAGCCGTCACAACCGTGGCAGCCTTATGGCCAAGTCCCGGATTGTTATAGACATTTTGTGGGATTTTGTTATCCAATCCTTGCGTTTGCCGGTACCCGCGGTTGGCCGCATGGACCGAAACCCGGGGCGACGCTAAGTTTCGGACATGAATTTGAGGCATATAAGGGTGGCCGTTTTGACAGGGGCGCCGGCGCCATGACCATGCAGCCGGGTTCCCGGGCGCCGAGCCAGGAGTACATGCTGCTGGATTACCTCCAGCGGCTTGGCCGGAATCTCGAAGGCCGCCGGGCGGTCCACATCCATCTCTCGCGGCTTCGGCCGCAGAACCGGCGCGACTATCACATCAAGATCGCGGCCGCGACCTTCGAAGGCATCGTGCAGAATTTTGAAGGCCAGACCTTCATCCTGTCGAACTCCGACATCTTCTTCGTCTGCAAGGGCGCCTCGGTCACCGACATCGATACGGCCGTGATGAAGGTGCGGTTCCTCTTCAGCGAGGACCCGCTCTCCCAGGGCGAGGACGAGGAGGACCTGGCGCGCTTCTGCACCTGGTACAACCTCGAGCTCCAGTACGACGAAGTGTTCCAGATGGTGCAGCAGGCCCATCGGGAGCGCGAACGCAAGTCGCGCCTGTCGGTCGCGGCCGAGGCCGCCGCCGATCTCAAGGGCAAGAGCACGCGCAAGCCCATCGATCCCGAGCAGCTCGGCAAGCTCGAAGGCTTCCTGCAGCGCGCCGACCTATCGAACCTGATGCGCCGCCAGCCGGTCTGCGCGATCGCGCCGGGCTCGACCACGCCGCAGCCGGTGTTCCGCGAGCTCTACATCTCGATCGCCGACCTGCAGTCGACGGTGCTTCCGGAGTTCGATCTCTCGGGCAACATCTGGCTGTTCCAGCACCTGACCCACGTGCTCGACCAGCGCATGCTGTCGCTCCTGATGCGCAACGACGACACGACGATCGCGAGCTCGTTCTCGATCAACATGAACGTGGGCACGATCCTGTCGCCCGCGTTCCTCAACTTCGACTCCTCGCTGAAGGCGGTCGCGCGCGGCACCGTCGTCATCGAGCTTCAGAAGATCGACATCTTCGGCGACATGGGCGCCTTCATGTTCGCGCGCGACTTCATGCGCGAGCGGGGATACCGCATCTGCCTCGACGGCATGAACCACCTGACCCTGCAGTTCATCGACCGCGAGCGCCTCGGCCTCGATCTGATCAAGCTGGTGTGGACGCCGGACATGAACGACGACGCCACCGGCCGCCGGCAGACCGAGATCAAGGAGCACATCGACCGCTCCGGCCGCGCCCGCATCATTCTCTGCCGCTGCGACTCGGAAGAGGCGATCCGCTTCGGCCAGTCGATGGGCATCACGATGTTCCAGGGCCGGATCATCGACAAAATGCTGCAGTCGGAGCGCCGCGTCGGCTAAACCGGCTTTTAGCCGCGTCGCGTTAACCATCTAGATCGCTGGCGTCTCAGGCATTCAGCCTGCGCGAAATTCGCGCGGGGCATTTCGCGCATTAGACACAATTGCCGACAACCTCCCGGTGTCGCGGTATGATGCTCTACGTTTTTCGGGGGAGCGCTTCATGCCTATTTTTCGGTCCACCAGCCGTTTTGGGGGCCATCGCGCACGCTCCATGTTCCGATGCGCGGCAAGGCGTGTCGTCGCCCGACTCTCCGCACTCGTCCTCCTGGCTTTGGTGGGCCTCGCTTGCGCGAGCCAAGCCGCTTTCGCCCAGAGGGACGTCGAGGTCATGCTCGCCCACGGCCGCGTGGTCAGTTCTCCGTCCGGCCTCGATTGCACGGCTGGCGTGAATGGAACGACTTCGGGCGGATGGACGACTTGCAGGGTGACGATTCCAGGCTCTCCAAGCAACGTAACGCTCTCGTTCATTCCGAACGCGCACGTCGGCCGCCGGGCAAATTTCTATGAGATCTGGACGCAAACGGATTATGGCTACGTGGAATCGGCGACCATGCCGTTCAGCGGTAACGCTGTAAAAGTATGGATTAGCCCCTATCTCCATACGGAAATCAGCGCCTCGACCACCGGCACGGGAGCCGGGAGGGTTGTAAGCTCGCCGGGCGGCGTTGATTGTTCGACGGGAAGTTCGGCGGGATGCACGGCGTGGTTCGACAGCCCGCCCTACAATCCCGACGAATATGTAACTTTGACCGCACAGCCCACCGGCGGGATCTTCATGGGGTGGAGCGGCAATTGTGTGGCCGGCAATGTTCAAGGTACATCGGGCGGCAATTCAACCATTCGATTTCCTAGCCGCGGGCAGACGAACTTCACCTGCGTTGCTCGCTTCGACACCGCGCCGATCCTGACAGTCGCGACCTCGGGGCCGGGCTCGGGAAATGTCGTGAGTTCGCCGGTCGGCATAACCTGTGGATCGGGTGGATCGACTTGCTCACGCGCGTTCGCGAGCGGAACGAGCGTTTCGCTGTCTGCGACGCCGGATCGGGGGTATGCCTTCGGAGGCTGGAGCGGCGCCTGCTCCGGAACGAATTCCACCGTCGTTTTTTCCCTGACGAGCGACTCGACCTGCACGGCCAACTTCGTCCAGGGCCCTGATCCGGTCGTCACTGCCACCGTCTACGGCGGTGGAGTGGTAACCAGCAGCCCGGCGGGCATCAGCTGCACGGGCGGCAGTTGCTCGACCACGATCGCCTGGAACAGCAGCATCACGCTCAATGCCGCTTCGTCGTCCGGCTCGACTTTCATCGAGTGGACGGGCGACTGCTCGGGAAGCTCGACGTCGGCCACGCTGTCGGGGGTTCGCTACAATCAATCCTGCGCGGCGCGCTTCGAGACCGCGAAGCGGCTGACGGTGTCTCTGCCGGGCAGTGGCGTGGGCACGGTGACGGCGAGCAGCGGCGGTCTCGTGTGCTCGTCGGGCTCGTGCACGGCGGACTACGCGTATCGCGAGACGGTGACGCTGACGGCGACGCCGACATCGGGCTCGACCTTCGAGAGCTGGGGTGGAAGTTGCTCGGGCACGTCGCCGACGGCGACGGTGACGATGCTGGCGGACCAGACCTGCACGGCGAACTTCAAGAGCGACCAGAAGCGGCTGACGATCACGCTGGCCGGGACGGGCACCGGGCAGGTGACGAGCGTTCCGTCGAAGATCAACTGCAACGGCAATGCGCCGACGTCGACCTGCGCGGCGACCTTCGATACGGGCGTGACGGTGGTGCTGACGGCGGTGGCGGAGACGCCGTCGACGGAGAACCCGTACGACGAGTCGCGCTTCGACGGCTGGGGCGGGGCGTGCAGCGGCACGGCATCGACCGCGTCGGTGACGATGTCGGCGGCGCGGGATTGCACGGCGACGTTCACCAAGCTCAAGTCGGGGGTGACGCTGACGGTGACGCTGGCCGGCGCCAAGTCCGGGACGGTGGTCAGCACGCCGGCGGGCATCACCTGCACGCCTTCGACGCTGGGCCGCGTCTGCCAGGCGCGCTTCGCCAAGGACACGGCGGTTTCGCTGGAGGTGACGCCGGAGACCGGCGCGCGCTTCGTCGGCTGGAGCGGCGCCTGCACCGGACGGTCCTCGCCGCAGGCGCTGACCCTCGCGGAGTCCAAGTCGTGCACGGCGACCTTCAGCGCCGGCGCGATCGTGCCCGAGGTGGGCTCGTGGTGGAACGCCTCCGAGTCCGGCCGCGGCTACGGCCTCGAGGTCCAGTACACGAACGGCGATCCGAAGATCTTCTTCGGTGCCTTCGCCTACACGCCCTCGGGGCCGCCGATCTGGTACATCTCGTTCCTGTCGCCGACCGATGACGGCACAGGCTTTTCCGGGCCGCTGACCAGCTACAGCGGCGGCCAGACGCTGCTCGGCGCCTACCAGGCACCGGTCGGGCCTGCCTCGGTCGGCGTCGCCGGCCAGACGCTCAAGCTCACCTTCAGCACGACGACGGCTGGCACGATCACCTTCCCGCCGCTGACGGCGTTCGCCGCCGGCAGCTCGGTCGCGATCACCCGTTTTCCGATCGTCGCGGGCGGCCTCGGCAACGCCCGCGCTTCGACGCCGGCCTTGCCGCAGACCGGCTGGTGGTGGAGCACGTCCGAGCCCGGCCGCGGCATCTTCTTCGAGGCCCAGGCCGACGCCGCCGGCAATCAGATCCTGTTCACGCTGTTCTTCCTCTACGGCTCGGACGGCACGCCGCGCTGGTACTTCGGCTCGGCCGCCCTGGTCTCGACCGGCACGTCCTGGACCGCCGCGTCGATGGCGCTCTCTGAATGCAGCGGCGGCCAGGCGATCGGCTCAACCACGCCGGAGGTCGCGCAATGCACGGCCGTACCCGGTGGTGCGACGACGGTGCAGTTCGACGCGGCCGGCGCGAACGCGGCGATGACGCTCTCGACCGGCGCGACGGTCGCGCTTCAGAGATTTGCGTTCTAACGTCTGAGCGTGTGTGACGCGGTCGCGTGCACGTGCATCGCGATGGCCTGGGCCGGAGCGTAGACAAAATGCTGCAGCGGGAGCGCGCGTCGGCTAAACCGGCCTTTAGCCGCGCTGTATTAACCATCTAGATCGCTGGCGACACAGGCCTTCAGGCTGCGCGAAATTCGCGCGTGGCATTTCGCGCCTTAGACGCAATTGCCTGACAACCTCTCAGTGTTTCGGTAGATTGTGCCTCACGTTTTAGGTGGCGGGGGCCTTGTGGGACGTTCCTTGAAAACTCGTCGCTCGCTTGCGCGTCGTGCCTTTAGCGCGGCTCTCCGCTCACTCGCATTCGGTGTTTGCGCGTCGGTCGCGATCGCCGCATTCGCCATGCTCTTCGCTGCGGATGCGCAGGCACAGAACAAGACTCTCTACGTGTACATGAATGGCAACGCGACGTCTCCATTCGCACGTGTCGTCAGTTCTCCGGCAGGCATCGATTGTTTGAGGCCCGCGGGTACCGACACCAACATCACCACGACCTGCTCGGCGAGCTTTCCCCAGACCACGCTGATCACGCTTACGTATTCAACGGATACGTCGAGCAACGAGCCGGTCGCTTGGTTTTCCACCGTGTCCGGCACTCGGTCGGATCAAATATCCGGGATCTACGCGTCGGTGACGGTAGGGTTTCTCTCGGGGTTCACATACCAAGATCACGGCATAGCGGTTGCGCAGATCCCGCTTGCCCGCATCCCGCTCACGGTAAGCGGGAGCGGTGCCGGGCGCGTCGTCAGCAATTTCTCTGGGCTCGATTGCACGACGTCGTGCACAGGCCGGTTGAGCCTGATGCCGAATAATGCCGGGACCAACTGGAGGACGGTAACGCTGACTGCGACGCCGCAGCCTGGATCCGCGTTCAACGGCTGGAGCGGTGCGTGCGCATCGGGCACGCAAGGAAGCTCTGGCGGTTCGGCCACCGTGACTTTCCCGATGAGCAACTGGGAACAGTCCGATGTTGCCTGCACGGCTCGTTTCGACACCGCGCAGACGCTGACGGTCGCGACGGCCGGCGCGGGCGTTGGATCCGTCACGAGCTCGCCCAGCGGGATCTCCTGCCGCTCCGGCTCGTCGAGCAATTGCCAGCAAGGTTTCTTCACCGGCACGACGGTATCGCTCACGGCGGCGCCTGATCGAGGGTACGTGTTCTCGGGCTGGAGCGGATCATGCTCGGGAACCGGCACGTCGACGTCGGTGGTGATGGCGGCGTCCGCGACCTGCACGGCGACCTTCGCACCAGGGCCTGATCCGGTCGTCACCGCCACGGTTTACGGTACGGGCACGATATCGAGCAGCCCGGCGGGCATCAGCTGCACGGGCGGCAGCTGCTCGACCACGATCGCCTGGGGAAGCAGCATCACGCTGACGGCGGCGCCGACGGCTGGCAGCAGCCTGATCGAATGGTCGGGGGCGTGCTCCGGCAGCGCGCTGTCGGTGACTCTCTCGACGGTCCGCTACGACACGAGCTGCGCGGCGCGGTTCGAGTCGGCGAAGAGGCTGACGGTTTCGCTGCCGGGAAGCGGCGTCGGCACGGTGACGGCGAGCAGCGGCGGTCTCGTGTGCTCGTCGGGCTCGTGCACGGCGGACTATGCCTATCGCGAGACGGTGACGCTGACGGCGACGCCGACGTCGGGCTCGACCTTCGAGAGCTGGGGTGGAAGCTGTTCGGGGACCGGGCAGACGGTCAGCGTGACGATGCTGGCGGACCAGACCTGCACGGCGAACTTCAAGAGCGACCAGAAGCGGCTGACGATCACGCTGGCGGGCACCGGCACCGGGCAGGTGACGAGCGTTCCGTCGAAGATCAACTGCAACGGCAATGCGCCGACCTCGACCTGTGCGGCGACCTTCGATACGGGCGTGACGGTGGTGCTGACGGCGGTGGCGGAGACGCCATCGACGGAGAACCCGTATGACGAGTCGCGCTTCGACGGCTGGGGCGGGGCGTGCAGCGGCACGGCATCGACCGCGTCGGTGACGATGTCGGCGGCACGCGACTGCACGGCGACGTTCACCAAGCTCAAGTCGGGGGTGACGCTGACGGTGACGCTGGCCGGCGCCAAGTCCGGGACGGTGGTCAGCACGCCGGCGGGCATCACCTGCACGCCTTCGACCCTGGGCCGCGTCTGCCAGGCGCGCTTCGCCAAGGACACGGCGGTTTCGCTGGAGGTGACGCCGGAAACCGGGGCGCGGTTCGTCGGCTGGAGCGGCGCCTGCACCGGGCGGACCTCGCCCCAGGCGCTGACCCTCGCCGAATCCAAGTCGTGCACGGCGACCTTCAGCGCCGGCGCGATCGTGCCGGAGGTGGGCTCGTGGTGGAACGCCTCCGAGTCCGGCCGCGGCTACGGCATCGAGGTCCAGTACACGAACGGCGATCCGAAGATCTTCTTCGGCGCCTTCACCTACACCTCGGCCGGTCCGCCGATCTGGTACATCTCGTTCCTGTCGCCGACGGATGATGGAACGGGTTTCTCGGGTCCGCTGACCAGCTACAGCGGCGGCCAGACGCTGCTCGGCGCCTACCAGGCGCCCGCCGGTCCGACGACGCTTGGGATCGGCGGGCAGACGCTGAAGCTGTCCTTCTCGTCGACGACGGCCGGCACGATCGCCTTCCCGCCGCTGACGGCGTTCGCGGCCGGCAGCTCGGTCGCGATCACCCGCTTCCCGATCGTCGCGGGCGGCCTTGCCAATGCGCGGGCGACGACGCCGGCCTTGCCGCAGACCGGCTGGTGGTGGAGCACGTCCGAGCCCGGCCGCGGCATCTTCTTCGAGGCGCAGGCCGACGCCGCCGGCAATCAGATGCTGTTCGCCCTGTTCTTCCTTTACGGCAGCGACGGCACGCCGCGCTGGTACTTCGGGTCCGTGCCGCTGACCTCGACCGGAACGGCTTGGGCGGCGAGCGGGATGAGCCTGTTCGAGTGCAGCGGCGGCCAGCCGATCGGTTCGGCCACGCCGGCGAGTCCCGACTGCACGCCGGTCGCGGGCGGCGCGACGACCGTGCAGTTCGACGCGGCCGGGGCGAACGCGGCGATGACGCTTTCGACCGGCGCGACCGTCTCGCTTCAGAGGTTCGCCTTCTAGACGGGCGTCAGTCCCGGGGCGCGTGCTTGGCGAGGATGCGCTGGAGCGTGCGGCGATGCATGCGGAGCCGCCGCGCGGTCTCGGAGACGTTGCGGTCGCACTGCTCGAAGACGCGCTGGATGTGCTCCCAGCGGACCCTATCGGCCGACATCGGGTTCTCCGGCGGCGGCGCCATGGCCTGGGCGCCCCGGGCCAGCAGCGCCGCCTCGATCGCGTCCGCGTCGGCCGGCTTCGGCAGGTAGTCGACCGCCCCCGCCTTCACCGCGGCGACCGCGGTCGCGATGTTGCCGTAGCCGGTGAGCACGACGACGCGCACGTCGGGCCGGGCGGTGCGGAGCGCCTGGACCACGTCGAGGCCGCTGCCGTCGCCGAGCCGGAGGTCGACCACGGCGAAAGCCGGCGGCGACCCCGCCGCATGCGCCTTGCCGGCGGCGACCGAGTCGGCGGTCGCGACCTCGAATCCCCGCTTTTCCAGCGCCCGGGCGAGCCGGGTGCGGAGCGGTTCGTCATCGTCGACGATCAGGAGCGTCTGGTCGGACGCGGGTTGGAACATCTCTAGCGCTCGCTCCGGGAGCTGCGGGGGGCTTCCAGTATGGCGCGATCCCAGCGGACCACAACCCTGGCGCCGCCCTCGGGCCGATTGTCGAAGGCCACGTCGGCCCCGCCGCGGTCCAGCAGCGAGAGCGCGATGAACACGCCGAGGCCCATATGGCCGCCGCCGCCGGAGCGGCTGGAGACGTAGGGCTCGCCCAGCTCGGCCAGCACCATGGGCGAGAAGCCCGGTCCGTCGTCGAGAATCGCGATCCGGGCTTCCGCTTGGTCCCACCCGGTCTCGACCACGACCTGGCTGCGGGCGAACTGGATCGCGTTCTGGATCAGGGTGCCGAGGCCGTGGAGGAGCTCGGGCGTCCGCGGCACCACCGGCTCCGCAGCCGCGTCCTCGCCCTTCTGTGCGAAATCGACCTCGACCTCGTCCTTCTCGTAGGGAAGGGCCGCGAGCTCGACCAGCGCCGAGAGCGGCAGCCGCTCGAACGGCGTCGCCGGATCGACCTCCTCCGGCAGATGCGAGAGCTGGGCCAGGATCTCGCTGCAGCGCTGGCTCTGGCTCACCAGCAGCCGCACGTCGTCGGCGTAGGGCGAGTCCGCAGGCACCTCCCGCGCCAGCTCCTTGGCGGCGACCGCGATGGTCGAGAGCGGCGATCCGAGCTCGTGCGCCGCCGCCGCTGCCAGGCCGCCGAGGGCCGAGACCCGCTGCTCGCGGGCGAGCGCCATCTGGGTCGCCGACAGCGCGTCCGACATCCGCCGGGCCTCCTCGGCGACGGCGAAGGTGTAGCTCGCCATGAAGACGATGGCGCAGACGAGCGCCACCCAGAGGCCGAGCGCCACCATCCGCGAAGGCTCGATCCAGACGAACGGCGAGGGCAGCGGCAGGTGCCAGAACGCCATCACCGAGACCAGGAAGATCGCGAGTACCGATAGCGCGATCGTCGTGGTGCGCGAGAGCACGGTCGCCGAGATCGTCACCGGGGCCAGGATCAGCACGGCGAAGGGGTTGTAGAGGCCGCCGGTCAGGAACAGCAGGGCCGAGAGCTGCAGCAGGTCGTATGTCAGGAACAGCGTCGCCTGGCGGTGGTCGATGCGCCCGCCGGTCGGCGGGCTCAGCTGCAGGACCAGGTTGAGCAGCGCCGAGACCGCGACGATGCCGAGCGCCAGGACCATCGGCAGGTCGAGGCCGAAGCCGAGATGGACGACGAAGAGGGCGACAGCCTGACCGATGACGCCGATCCAGCGGATCAGCATCAGCGTGCGGAAGCGGACCGGGCCCGACGGCACCGTCCGGGGCAGCGCCCGGTTCGGGTTCCGACCCGGTTCGGCTCTCCTCAGCTCGGCCGGGGCGGTCGTCACGCTGTTGGTCCTGTCACGCTGTTGGCCTTGTCATCGAACCCTTCCTATATTCCCCATGATGGCGCACACGGCAATCGAGGTCGACGGCCTCACCAAGCGGTTCGCGACGGTGACGGCGGTGGACGGAGTTTCCTTTTCGGTCGAGACCGGCACGACGGTGGCCCTGCTCGGCGGCAACGGCGCCGGCAAGACCACGACGCTGGCGATGCTGCTGGGCCTCCTGGAGCCGACCGAGGGCAAGGTCCGGGTGCTTGGCCACGACATGCGGCACGAGCGCGCCCATGTGCTGCCGCGCATGAACTTCTCCTCGCCCTATGTCGACGTTCCGCACCGCCTGTCGCCGCGCCAGAACCTGAAGATCTACGGTCATCTCTACGGCATCGAGAACATTCGCGACCGGATCGACACGCTGATCGACGACCTCGACCTCAAGGACTTCGCCGACCGGCCGGTCGGCAGCCTCTCGGCCGGCCAGCGCACCCGCGTGGCGCTGGCCAAGGCGCTGATCAACGAGCCGGAGCTGCTGCTGCTGGACGAGCCGACCGCCTCGCTCGATCCCGATACCGGCGACTGGGTGCGTTCGTACCTCGAGCGCTACCAGCATCGGGTCAAGGCGACGATCCTGCTCGCGTCCCACAACATGGGCGAGGTCGAGCGGCTGTGCAGCCACGTGCTGATGATGCGGAAGGGCCAGATCGTCGACCGCGGCGCGCCCGCCGAGCTGATCGGACGCTATGGCCGCGAGACGCTGGAGCAGGTGTTCCTCGACATCGCCCGCCGGCAGGGGCTTGCTGCCGAATGAGCGCTGCCGTCCGTCAGAAATCGCCGGTCGGCCTCTCCTTCGGCCGCATCAACGCGATCGTGCTGCGCCACTACTACCTGCTTAAAGGGTCGTGGACGCGGATCCTCGAGCTCGCCTACTGGCCGGCCATGCAGATGATCATCTGGGGCTTCACCACCCAGTTCTTCATCAGCCATTCGAGCTGGGTGGCGCAGGCGACCGGCGTGCTGCTGGCGGCCGTGCTGCTCTGGGACATCGTCTTTCGCGCCCAGCTCGGCATCACGGTCTCCTTCCTCGAGGAGCACTGGTCGAGGAACCTCGCCAACCTGTTCGTGACGCCGTTGAAGGCGACCGAGTTCGCGCTCGGGCTCATGCTGATGAGCGTGATCCGGACCGCGCTCGGCGTCGGGCCCGCGGTGCTGCTGGCGATCCCGCTCTATCACTTCTCGATCTTCGATCTGGGCCTGCCGCTGATCGCCTTCTTCACCTGCCTCATGATCATGGGCTGGGGCATCGGGCTTGCGGTCTGCGGCCTGATCCTCCGCTTCGGCTCGGGCGCGGAAAGCTTCGCCTGGGCGACCGTGTTCGGCTTCGCGCCGATCAGCGGCATCTACTACCCGGTCTCCACCTTGCCGTGGTGGCTGCAGCCGGTCGCCTGGATGACGCCCGCCTCCTACGTCTTCGAAGGCATGCGCGCGGTGATGTATGAGCGCGTGTTCCGCTGGGACCTGCTGGCCGGCGCCCTGATCGTGGATGCGGTCTATATCGGGATCGGCATCCTGCTGTTCTTCGTCGCCTTCCGCTGGGCGCGGCGCCACGGAAAGCTGCTGCAGCAGGGCGAGTAGGGCTTACGACTTTCCGCTGACGCCGGCCTCCGCGAACGTCGCCATGCCGGTGTGGCAGGCGACGGCGGCCTTGAGCACGCCGAGCGCCAGCGCCGCGCCCGACGCCTCGCCCAGCCGCATGCCGAAATCGAACAGCGCCGTCTTGCCGATCTCCTTGAGCAGGCGGCGATGCCCCGGCTCGGCCGAGACGTGGCTGACCAGGCAATGGTCGAGCAGATGCGGGTCGATCCGGTGCAGCACCGAGGCCGCGACCGTGCAGGCGAAGCCATCGAGCACGACCGGTGTGCGCGCACGCCGGGCGGCGACGACCGCGCCGGCGATCGCCGCGAGCTCGAAGCCACCGAGGCAGCGGAGGATCTCGAGCGGATCCCTCACGTCCTTGTGCCGCGCTACGCCGGCGGCGATGACCTCGGTCTTCCGCCTCAGCGCCTCGCCAGCGACGCCGGTGCCGGGCCCCGCCCAGTCGGCGGCGCTGCCGCCGAACAGCGCGCAGGCGAGGGCAGAGGCCGAGGTCGTGTTGGCGATGCCCATCTCGCCCAGGCAGAGCACGTCGAGGCCGGGCTCGACCGACATCATGCCGTAGGCCAGCGAACGGCCGGCTTCCTCGTCCTCCATCGCCGGCTGTTGCGTGAAGTCGTGAGTCGGGGTCTCCAGCGCCATCTCGTAGACGCGGAGATCGGCATCGAAGGTCTTGCAGAGCTGGTTGATCGCGGCGCCGCCGTTGATGAAATTCTGCACCATCTGCGCGGTCACCGCCGACGGGAAGGCGGAGACGCCGAGCGATGCGACGCCATGATTGCCGGCGAAGACCGCGACGCGCGGGTGATCGACGCGGGGATGCGCGCGGCCCTGCCAGGTCGCGAGCCACGCCGAGATTTCTTCGAGGCGGCCGAGCGCGCCCGGCGGCTTGGTCAGCTGCGCCTCGCGGGTCGCGACCGCGCTCGCCGCTTCCAGGTCCGGTCCCGGCAGCTCGCGCAGGATCTTTCGGATCTCGTCCAGGGTGACGATGGGCTCGGACATGCGGGTACCCTCGGGGACAGGGCGGCCTTCATCGCTGGATTTCCGGCGCCGGCCAAGCGAAAAACTAGGGATGGCCGGACTCGCCGACCTCCGACTTCAGCTCACCACGTCCGTCGCGTTCCTGACGCGGCTTCCGATTCGGCTGGAGACGCCGTTGCCGCTGGCGGCCGCAGTGCCGGGGTTTCCGCTGGCCGGCGCTCTGGTCGGGGGCATCGCGGCGGTGGTGCTGTCGGTCGCGCTCTGGCTTGGCGTTCCGCCGCTTCCGGCGGCGCTGCTCGCGGTCGGGACGTCCATCGCCGCAACCGGCGCGCTGCACGAGGACGGGCTCGCGGACTCCGCCGACGGCCTCTTCTCGGGCAAGCCGCGCGAGCGCGTGCTCGAGATCATGCGCGACTCCCGGATCGGCACGTTCGGTGCGCTGGCGCTGATCCTCTCGGTCGGGCTCCGCGCCGGATCGCTGTCGGCGCTTGCCGATGGTGCCGCGGCGCTGGTCGCGATTCATGCGCTGTCGCGGGGATGGCTTCCCTGGCTCATGTGGCAGGACACGCCGGCGCGCGGCGACGGTCTTGCCGTCGATGCCGGCAAGCCCGTTCAGGCGAACGTCTTATGGGCGGCCGGATTCGGGCTTGCGATCGCCGTGATCGCGATCGGGCCGCTGCCGGCGCTGCTGGCCGCGGCAGTCTCCGCCGGCTCTGCCCTCGTCGTCGCCGCGCTGGCGCGAAAGCGCCTCGGCGGCTATACCGGGGACACCCTGGGCGCCGCTCAACAGGCGGCGGAAATCGGGGCTCTCCTCGCCTTGACCACGATCTGAAAAACACTTCCCATGAGCAGCTCCTTCGATCCCGGAATCATGACCCGCTGGTGGTGGATTCGCCACGCGCCGGTGACCGTCAACAAGGGACGTGCCTACGGCCAGACCGACCATCCGTGCGACACCTCGGCCGAGAGCCACTTCAAGGGCTGGGCCGAGCTGCTGCCCAAGGATGCGGTCTGGGTGCACTCGCCGCTTCGGCGCACCCGGGAAACCGCGGAGGCGATCGGCGCCGCCGGCTACAGGCTGCCGAGGATGGAAGTGATCCCGGAGTTCATCGAGCAGCACTTCGGCGAGTGGCAGGGTCGTACCTACGAGGAACTCAAGAACAGCCCCGAGTCGGGCTACCACCGCTTCTGGCTCGGCCCGGCCGCGGCCGTGCCGCCGGGCGGCGAGAGCTTCGAGCACCTGATGCACCGTGTGATCCCGGGCATCGAGAGGCTCAATGTCGAGCACGCCGGAAAGGACATCGTCGCGGTCACGCATGGCGGCACCATCCGGGCCGCGGTCGCCCATGCGCTCCGGCTCGACCCCGAGGCGGCGCTGCGCGTCGACGTCTCCAACACCAGCCTGACCCGGCTCGACCACTTCGCCGGCACGCCGCGCCATCCGCCGGCCTGGCGGGCGGTGGTGATCAACCAGCCGCCGCGGATGCCGGCCGCCTGGTAGTCGCCCCGTAGCTGTCATGGGCCGGCCATGCTACGGTCGGCCTCGAGACGTCGCGACAGGGAAGTCCGGTCAAGAACCCGGCGCTGCCCCCGCAACTGTGACGGGCGAGGCTCGAGACCACTAAGCCACTGGCCGGCAACGGCTGGGAAGGCGGTCGGAAGCCGATGACCCCCGAGCCAGGAGACCTCCGCGACCGTCGCCCGCAACGGTGCTTGCTCCTCGGGTGGAGGGCCTGCCGTGTCCTCGACCGCTTCCGCGGCCGCGCAGAGTTTCCCGCCTTTCAAGCGGGCTTTGATCCTAGGCGGAGCTCGCTCGGGCAAGAGCGCGCGCGCCGAGGCTCTAACCATGGCCGCCGCCGCAGGAGGTAGCGCGATCTATCTCGCGACGTCGGAAGCCGGCGATGCCGAGATGCAATCTCGCATCGCCGAGCATCGTGCGCGTCGTGGCCCCGAATGGTCGACGCGCGAAGCGCCGCTGGCGCTGGTCGAGGCGCTGGCGCATGAGACGCGCCCGGTGCTCATCGACTGCCTGACGCTCTGGCTCTCGAACCTGATGGCCGCCGGCCGCGACGTCCAGGGCGAAGGCGATCGTCTCGCGGAGGCCGTTGCGGCGCACGCCGCTCCGCTCGTGCTGGTCTCGAACGAGGTCGGCATGGGCATCGTCCCCGACAACGCGCTCGCGCGTGCCTTCCGCGATCACGCCGGCCGTCTGCACCAGAAGATCGCCGCGGTCTGCGATCGCGTCGAGCTGGTGGTCGCCGGCCTTCCTCTCGTCCTCAAGCCGCAAGGACTCCAATGAGCCGCATCCCCGCGACCGTCGTCACCGGCTTCCTAGGCGCCGGCAAGACCAGCCTGATCCAGAACCTGCTGCGCACCGCCGACGGCCGGAAGCTCGCCTTCGTCATCAACGAGTTCGGCGAGCTCGGCATCGACCGCGAGCTGATCCTCGGATGCGGCATCGAAGGCTGCGAGGACGACGACATCGTCGAGCTCGCCAATGGCTGCATCTGCTGCACCGTCGCCGACGATTTCCTGCCCTCGATGAAGAAGCTGATCGAGCGCGCCGATCCACCCGAGCACATCGTGATCGAGACCTCCGGACTGGCGCTGCCGAAGCCGCTGGTCCAGGCGTTCAACTGGCCCGAGGTCAAGGCCCGCGCCACCGTCGACGGCGTGATCGCGGTGATCGACGCTGCTGCCGTCGCCTCCGGCCGCTTCGCAGACGATCCGGAAGCGGTGGCAAAACAGCGGGCGGCCGATCCCAACCTCGATCACGAGAACCCGCTCGAGGAGGTGTTCGAGGACCAGCTCGCCTGCGCCGATCTCGTCGTGCTCAACAAGCGCGACTTGGTCTCGCCGGAGGAGCTCGCGCGCGTCCGCGCCGAGATCTCCGCGGCGCTGCGACCGGGCGTGAAGGTGGTCGAATCAAAGCAGGGCGACCTGCCGGCCTCCGCCCTTCTCGGCCTCGCCGCCGCCGCCGAGGACGATCTCGCCGCCCGCCCGTCGCATCACGACGCCGAGGCGGAGCACGATCACGAGGACTTCGAGAGCTTCTCGATCTCGCTGCCGATGGTGGACGATCCGGCGGCGCTGGAGGCCCGTATCCTGAAGGCGGTCGAGAAGTTCGGCGTGCTGCGCGTGAAGGGCTTCGTCGACGTGCCGGGCAAGGCACTCCGTCACGTGATCCAGGGTGTCGGCCCGCGCCTCGTACGCCACTTCGACCGCCCGTGGAAGCCGAGCGAGGCCCGCTCCAGCCGCATCGTCGTGATCGGCCTCAAGGGCCTCGACCGCAAGGGCATCGAGGCGGAGATCCGCGGCTGATGCATCTCCTCGTCGCCGAACCCGGGAGGATCGACGGCGCGGAAGCCGTCGACCTCCGCCAGTCGCAAGGCGACGTGGTGGTGCTGACCGCGGCCGACACCGAGATCGCGGCGCTGGCCGCGGCTCGCCAGCGGCAGGGCGAAGGTCCATCGCTGCGGCTCGCCAATCTTGGCCGGCTGCAGCACAACCTATCCGTCGATATCCATGTCGACGCGGTGGTCGCGTCGGCGAAGCTGGTGGTCGTGCGTCTTCTCGGCGGCCGCGCCTACTGGCCCTACGGCGTCGACCGCATCGTCGAGGTCTGCCGCGAGGGCAATATCCCGCTGGCGTTGCTTCCCGGCGACGACCGGCCGGATCCCGAACTGGCATCGATGTCGACGTTGAACCTGGAGGACGCCAACCGTCTCTGGCGCTATCTGATCGAAGGCGGCGTCGAGAATGCCGAGCGCTTCCTCGGCATGGCGGCGCATCTCATCGGTCGTGGCGATCCGACGGCCGAAGCCGAGCCGTTGCCGCGTGCTGGGGTCTACCGAGCGGCGACAGGCGATCGTCCGGTCGCGGCACTGGTGTTCTACCGGGCGCTGCTGCAGTCGGGCACCCTGGCGCCGGTCGACGCGCTGATCGAGGCACTCGACCGTAACGGACTCGCGACCCAGGCGATCTTCGTCGCCTCGCTCAAGGACGACGCGGCCAAGGCGTTGATAGCCGAGGCCGAGCCCGACATCGTGCTGAACGCGACCGCCTTCTCGGCCGGCACGCTCGACGGCACCGATTGCCCGGTGCTTCAGGTCGTGTTCTCGGGCTCCACCGAGGAGAGCTGGGCCGCCGACGCGCGCGGGCTTCGTTCGGCCGATCTCGCGATGAACGTCGCGATGCCCGAGGTCGACGGCCGCATCCTCTCGCGCGCGGTCTCGTTCAAGACGCTACGCGCGCGCGATCCGCTGACCGAGGCCGATATCGTCGACTACAAGCCGGTGCCCGACCGCATCGCGTTCGTCGCCTCGCTCGCGGCGGCTTGGGTCAGGCTTCGTCGCACCATGGCATCGGAACGCCGCGTCGCGCTCGTCCTCGCCAACTATCCGAACCGCGACGCGCGCATCGGCAACGGCGTCGGCCTCGACACGCCGGCCTCGACGGTCGAGGTGCTGGCGGCTCTCGAGGGAGCCGGTTATCGCGTCGAAGGTCGTCCGCGGGATGGTGCCGAGCTGATGGCGCGGCTGCTCTCGGGACCGACGAATGCGGCAGCGGATCGAGCGGGGACCGTACGCTTGCCGCTCGATCGGTATTGCGTGTGGCTCTCCGGCCGGGCGCCGGAAACGAGAAAGGCCATCGACGTACGCTGGGGCGACGCCGCCACCGATCCATTCGTCCGCGGCGACGGTTTCGCTCTGCCGGTCCATGTCTTCGGCAACGTCGTCGTCGCGGTGCAGCCGGCGCGCGGCTACGACATCGATCCGGAGGCGAGTTACCACGATCCGGACCTGGTGCCGCCGCACGGCTATCTCGCCTTCCATCTTTGGCTCCGCGAGATCTTCGGCGCGCATGCCGTCGTCCATCTCGGCAAGCACGGGAACCTGGAATGGCTGCCGGGCAAGGCGACGGCGCTGTCGGCGCAGTGCTGGCCGGAGGTCGCGCTTGGGGCGCTGCCGAACCTCTACCCCTTCATCGTCAACGATCCGGGCGAGGGGACTCAAGCCAAGCGGCGGGCCGGCGCGGTCATTGTCGACCACCTGACGCCGCCCTTGGCACGCGCCGGCAGCTACGGCGCACTCGCCGACCTCGAGCACCTGATCGACGAGTACTACCACGCCGCGACGCTCGACCCTCGCCGCCTCGACCCGCTGGCCGAAGGCATCCTGGACCAGTGTCGCAAGGCCGGGCTCGACCGAGATTGCGGGATCGAAGACTCGGACGACCGGCAGACGGCGCTCAAGAAGCTCGACCGCCATCTCTGCCGGCTCAAGGACCTGCAGATTCGCGACGGGCTGCATGTGCTGGGGCGCTCGCCCGACGGCGACCGTCTCGATGCGCTGCTGGTCGCGCTCGCGCGGGTGCCCAGAGGCGCTCGGCCTGAGGACGCGTCGCTGATCGGCGCGCTCGCCGCTGACCAGAAGCTCGGCATCGATCCGCTGCTCGACGAGGACGGCCGCACCGTGGACCGGCTGGAGGCCGAGGCGCTCGACCTCGTCGCCGGCCGCAGCGCCTGCGATCCCGCCTGGACGAGCACGGCCGCAGTCCTGAAGGAGATCGAGACGCGGTTGCGTCCTGCCGTCGCTGCGTCGGGGGATGCCGAGCGGATGGCGCTGCTGACCGGACTCGACGGCCGTTTCGTCGCACCCGGTCCTTCGGGCGCCCCGACGCGGGGCAAGCCGGAGGTGCTGCCGACCGGGCGCAATTTCTATTCGGTCGACACCCGCGCGGTGCCGACGCCGGCAGCCTGGACCTTGGGATGGGCCTCGGCCTCGATGCTGGTCGAGCGCCATGCGCAGGAGCACGGAGACTATCCGAAGCGGATTGCGCTCTCGGCCTGGGGCACGTCCTGCATGCGGACCGGCGGCGACGACGCCGCCCAGGCGCTGGCCCTGATGGGCGTGCGGCCGACCTGGGATGCGGGATCGCGGCGCGTCACCGGCTTCGAGATCATGCCGGCCTCGGTGCTGGATCGACCGCGTGTCGACGTCACGCTCCGCGTCTCCGGCTTCTTCCGCGATGCCTTCCCAGGGCTGATCGACCTCGTCGACTCCGCGGCGCGCGCCGTCGCGCGGCTCGACGAGCCGGCGGACGTCAATCCGCTCGCCGCCGCCTTCCGCCACGATCACGCAGCGCTGATGCGCCAGGGGCTCGATGCGGCGACGTCGGAGCTTCGCGCCGGCTTCCGCGTCTTCGGTGCCAAGCCGGGTGCCTATGGCGCCGGGCTGCAGGCGTTGATCGAGCATCGGGGCTGGAAGACCCAGGCCGACCTTGCCAAGGCTTTCCTCGCCTGGAGCAGTTTTGCGTATGCTGCCGGCAGGGAAGGGGCGGCCGAGCCGATGCTCACCGAGCGGCTGCACGGCATCGAGGCGGTTGTCCAGAACCAGGACAATCGCGAGCATGATCTTCTCGACTCCGACGACTACTATCAGTTCGAAGGCGGGCTCGCGGTCACGATCGCGCATCTCTCCGGCGCGGCGCCGGTCGTCTATCACAACGATCACTCTCGTCCGGAGAAGCCGCGGATCTCGACCCTGCCCGAGGAGCTGGCGCTGATCCTCCGTGGCCGTGCCGCCAATCCGAAGTGGATCGCCGGCGTCATGCGCCATGGCTACAAGGGGGCGGTCGAGATCGCGGCGACCGTCGACCACCTCTTCGCCTTCGCCGCGACCACCGGTGCCGTCCGCGACGACCAGTTCGACCTCGTGTTCGACGCCTATGTCGCCGACGAGCGGGTGCGTGGGTTCATGGTCGAGGCCAACCCGGCGGCACTCCGCGATATGCTGGCGCGCTTCGAGGAGGCCAGGGAACGGGGACTCTGGCGGCCGGGCGGCAACCGGCGGCCGGCGCTGCTGGCCTCGCTCAACGGAACCAAGGACGCCGCGGCATGAGCGACGACGATCTTGCCCGCCACGCCGCCAAGGCGGCCAAGCGTAAGGCCTTCCGCGACGCGAAGATCGCGACCAAGACGATCGAGAAGGGCCTCCTCATGGTCCATACCGGCAAGGGCAAGGGCAAATCGACCGCCGCCTTCGGCCTCGTGCTGCGCGCGCTCGGCAACGGCATGAAAGTCGGAGTGGTGCAGTTCACCAAAGGCAAATGGGGGACAGGCGAGCGCGGCGCGCTCGAGCGCTTCGGCGACCAGATCCGCTTCGCCACCATGGGCGAGGGTTTCACCTGGGAGACCCAGGACCGGACACGTGACGTGGCCGCCGCGACCAAGGCCTGGGAGGCAGCCAAGGCGATGATGGCGGCCCCCGATCTCGGCCTCGTCGTCCTCGACGAACTCAACATCGTTTTGCGCTACGATTATCTGGATCTGGCGGAAGTGATCCGCGGGCTCCAGGCGCGACGCGACGGACTTCACGTCCTGGTGACCGGCCGCAACGCCAAGAAGGAGCTGATCGAGGCAGCGGATATGGTCACGGAGATGGTACCGGTGAAACACCATTTCGACTCGGGTGTTAAGGCGCAGATGGGTATCGAGTTCTAGAGCCAAGGAGTCCCCACGCCATGCGCTTCCTCATATCTCTCGTTGCTGCCGTCTTCCTTTTCGTCATGCCGGCCAAGGCCGAAGAGCCGCAGGCGCTGGTCGACCGCGCGCGCCTTTCGGTCGAGAACGTTCTCAACGACCCGAACTTCGCCGCCGCCAAGGCCCGGCTCCGCACCGCGCGGGGCATCCTGGTCGTGCCGCAGCTGATCAAGGCCGGCCTCGTCATCGGCGGCGAGGGCGGCTTCGGCGTCCTGCTGTCGAAGGACGCGCAGGGCCGCTGGTCGAGCCCGGCCTTCGTCACCATGGCGGGCGCCTCCTTCGGCATCCAGATCGGCGTCGAGGCGAAGGAGGTCCTGTTCCTGGTCATGACCGACCGCGGCATGAGCTCGCTGCTGGCGCCGCAGGCGAAGCTCGGCGCGGATGCCAGCGTCTCGGTCGGCCCGGTGGGCGCCGGTGTCGAGGCGGCGACCACCGGCTCGGTCGCGACCGACATCATCGCCTTCTCCAAGTCGCAGGGCCTGTTCGGCGGGGCCGCGCTCGAAGGCTCGCTGATCCAGCCGAAGGCCGACTTCAACCTGGCCTATTACGGCCGGACCGTGAGCCCGCGGCAGATCGTGATGGAGAACGCGGTCTCGAATCCCGGGGCGGACGAGCTGAGGCGGGCGCTTGCCGCGCGGTGATCGCGACCAGACCCCGGCCCTGATGCTTCAGGGCACGGGGTCCGATGTCGGGAAGTCCCTCCTGCTGACGGCCCTGGCGCGCCACTACACGCGCCGGGGCCTCTCCGTCAGGCCCTTCAAGCCGCAGAACATGTCGAACAACGCCGCCGTCACGGATGACGGTGGCGAGATCGGTCGTGCCCAGGCGCTCCAGGCACGTGCCGCTCGCGTGCCGCCGACCGTCGACATGAATCCGATCCTCCTCAAGCCCGAAGGCGAAAGCGGCGCGCAAGTCGTCGTGCAGGGGAAGATCGCCGGCCGCGCCGACGCACGCGCCTATCACGCGATGAAGCCGTCGCTGCTGCCGAAGGCGCTGGAGAGCTTCGGGCGCGTGGCCGCCGAGGCCGACCTGGTCCTGGTCGAGGGTGCCGGCAGCCCGGCCGAGATCAACCTGCGGGCCGGTGACATCGCCAATATGGGATTCGCAGAGGCCGCCGATCTTCCGGTCGTGCTGGTCGGCGATATCGACCGCGGCGGCGTCATCGCCAGCCTGGTCGGTACCTGTCGCCTTCTCGAAGAGGCCGAACGGGCGCGGATCAGGGGCTACCTGATCAACAAGTTCCGCGGCGACGTCTCGCTGTTCGAGCCGGCCTTCGCTCCGATCAAGGCCGAGACCGGCCTCGACTGCCTCGGCGTCGTGCCGTATTTCCCGGAAGTGGCGCTGCTGCCCGCGGAGGACGCGCTCGGTCTCGACCGCATTGCCGCCAACGGGCGCGGCCCGATACGCATCGCGGTGCCGCGTCTGCCGAGGATCGCCAACTTCGACGACCTCGATCCGCTCCGCGCCGAGCCCGAGGTCGCCGTCGAGATCGTGGCGCCGGGCAAGGCGCTGCCGGTCGCCGACCTGATCCTGCTGCCGGGCAGCAAGGCGACGCTCTCCGATCTCGCCTTCCTGCGCGAGCAGGGATGGGACATCGACATCCTCGCCCATCGCCGGCGCGGCGGCCGCATCCTCGGGCTCTGCGCCGGATACCAGATGCTCGGCCGCGAGGTTTCCGACCCGCAGGGCATCGAAGGGCGTGCCGGATCGGTGCCGGGCCTCGGCATGCTCGACGTCGCGACCGAGCTCACCCCGGCCAAGGCGCTGCGCAAGGTCGCCGGCACGCACCTCGCGACCGGCGCTCCGGTCCATGGCTACGAGATGCATATCGGGCGCACAGACGGGCCCGACCGGGCGCGGGCGTCGCTGATGCTGATGGGCCAGGGAGAGGACGGCGCGCGTAGCGCCGACGGGCTGGTCGAGGGATGCTACGTCCATGGCCTCTTCGCCTCGGACGCCTTCCGCCGGCGGCTTCTCGCAAGCCTCCGGCCGGGCCATGCCTCGACCGTCGCCTACGAGCAGACGGTGGAGGATGTACTCGACCGCTGGGCGGAGCACGTCGCGCGCTCGGTCGACACCGACCGGCTGCTGGAGATCGCGCGTGCTAGGTGAAGCTGAACGCCAGCACCACGGCCATCGTCGTCGCCACCAGCGCCGCATCGATCAGGCAGCCGATCACATAGAGGCGAAGCGCCGCGCCGATGTCGGCGGTCGTCGCGCGCGCGCGTCCGTCGCCGACCCAGGGGTCGTTGACCACCATCTCCGGATAGCGGCGGGGGCCGGCGAGGGCGAGATCGAGCGCGCCGGCGGTCGCGGCCTCCGGCCAGCCGGCATTCGGCGACCTGTGCTTGCCGGCGTCGCGGAACATCGTGCGGAGAGCCGCCCCGGGATGCGCGCCGGGCGCAATGAACGCCGCCAGGAACAGGATCAGCCCCGAGATCCGCGCCGGTATCCAGTTCGCGGCATCGTCGAGGCGGGCGGCGACCCGGCCGAAGTAAAGATACCGAGGCGACTTGTGTCCGATCATGCTGTCGAGCGTGTTGATCGTCTTGTAGGCGAGAATTCCCGGCAGGCCGAACAGCAGACCCCAGAACACCGGCGCCACGACGCCGTCGGAAAAATTCTCGGCGAGCGATTCGATCGCCGCCCGGCACACGCCATGATCGTCGAGCACGTTCGGGTCGCGGCCGACGATATGGGACACGGCTTCGCGCCCTGCTGCGAGACCGTCCTCGTCGAGCGCCGTCCGCACCCGCGCGACGTGGTCGTAGAGGCTGCGCTGCGCGATCAGCGTCGTCATGACCAGCAGCTCGAAGAACCAACCGAACGGAACGGTCACCGCAGCCCAGTGGATGCCGATACCGATCGCCACGGCCAGGGCCACCAGGATCAGCGTGGTGATGCCGCCGCGGATCAGGCGCGAGCGGTTCGTGCGCTCGATCCGGTTGAGGCGCCGGTCGAAGAATCCGATCGCGCTGCCGATCATCGCGACCGGGTGGGTGAGGAACCGGAACAGCCACGGCATCTCGCCGAACACGGCATCGAGCACGAGGGCGAGGAGAAGGAGGCCGATGGCCTCGGCGCCATGACCGGCGAAGTCGAACATGGCCGGACCATGGAGGGCGGCCATGTCTTCGTCAATTCCGACGCCTTCGGCCGCGCGTGTGGGGCGCCATGAGCGCGGAGGGACGAGACATCTTCCTCGGCGTGGGAATCGACCGCGAGGGGACCGCCGACGAGATCAGGGCGCTGACCCTCGCCACCCTGGCCGAGGCCGGCCTCGCGATCGATGCCGTCGCCTGCATCGCCTCGATCGATCTCAAGGGCGGCAGTGCGGCGATCGAGGGTCTGGCGAACGATCTCGGCGTGCCGGTCCGGCTTTTTGCCGCTGCTCGGCTCGAAGAGGAGACGCCGCGTCTCGCCAATCCGTCCGAGGCGGTGTTCAGGAAGGTCGGGTGCCACGGTGTCGCCGAGGCGGCGGCGCTGGCGGCGGCGGGCGCGACGGGCACCCTGATCGTGCCGAAGCTCAAGGGCGTGCATGCGACGCTGGCAGTCGCCCGCGCAGGAAGGCGGCCCGCGTGACGGTGCACTTCGTCGGCGCCGGCCCCGGCGCGCCGGACCTGATCACCGTCCGCGGGCTGGCGCTGATCCGCCGCTGCCCGCTCGTGCTCTATGCCGGCTCGCTGGTGCCGCGCGAGGTGATCGCCGAAGCCGCGGCCGATGCGCGGGTGATCGACACGGCGCCGATGACTTTGGAGGCGATCGTCGAGGAGATGCGCCAGGCGCACGCAGCCGGAGACGACGTGGCCCGCGTCCATTCCGGAGACCCGTCGCTCTACGGCGCGATCGGGGAGCAGATGCGCCGGCTCGACGCCCTGGGCATTCCCTACGACGTGACGCCGGGCGTGCCGGCCTTTGCCGCCGCCGCCGCCGCGCTGAAGCGAGAGCTGACGCTGCCGGGCATCGCCCAGACGGTCGTACTGACGCGGACCGCCGTCCGCTCCTCGCCGATGCCGGAGGGCGAGGATCTCGCCCGTCTGGCTCCGGGCGGCGCCACGCTGGCGATTCATCTCTCGGTCGCGAACCTGGGCCAGGTGGTGAGCGATCTTGTGCCGCATCGCGGTGCCGATTGCCCGGTCGTCGTCGCGGTGCGCGTCGGCTGGCCGGACGAACGCATGATCCGCGGCACGCTCGGCGACATTCAGGAGAAGGTGGCGGCCGCCGGCGTGCAGCGGACCGCGCTGATCCTGGTCGGCCGTGTCTTGGATGAAGCTGGGTTCGACGATAGTCGCCTCTACGACCCCGGGCATGCGCGGGCGTTCAAGCCGAAAGCCTAGAGGCGCGTCGTCACCCAGGCGACGGCATCGGCGACGGTCTCGACCTGGTCGCCGGCCTCCGGCAACGGCCGGCGCACCATCACCACCGGCAGGTCGGCCTCGCGTGCCGCTTCGATCTTGGCGTAGGTGGCGGGCCCTCCCGACGCCTTGCTCACCACCACCTCGATCCGGTGATGGCGGATCAGGGATCGCTCGTTCTCGAGCGAGAAGGGGCCGCGTCCCTCGATCACCGTGCAGTCGGCGAGAGGCGATGGCGTACGCGCGGCGTCGATGACGCGCACCAGGAACCAGCGGTCCTTCAGCTGGGCAAACGGGAGGAGATCGGTGCCGCCGACCGTGAGCCAGACCCTGTGCCCGAGGTGGCGGAGCGCATGCGCCGCGGCATCGATCCCGTCGACCTCGATCCAGCGGTCGAGCGGGTGGCGCGGCCAGGACGGTCGCCAGTAGAGGAGGCGAGGGACCCCGGTGCGCTCGGCGGCTTCGCGGGCGTTCCGGCTCATCCGGTCGGCGAAGGGATGGGTGGCGTCGACCAGAAGGTCGACTGCCTCGTCTCTTATATATGCGGCGAGCCCGTCGACGCCGCCGAACCCGCCGATGCGGACCTTCCCCGGCGGCGGCCTCAGTCCCTCCACCCGGCCGGCGAAGGACGAGACGAGGTCGATCCGGTCTCCGGCGCGCGCCAGCAGCTCCGCGGCGAGCGACGCGGCTTCGGCGGTGCCGCCGAGGACCAGGACCTTACGGGCCGGCATGGGCCAGAAGCTCGCCGGCCCGGTCGAAGACCGCGACGTCGACGGCAATGCCGCCGGCCAGTGTCGCCAAAGCCACCTCGCGGGCCCGTCGCGCGATCACCTCGGGCAACGGCAGGCCCGCGGCGCGAGCGAGAGCGAGGACTGCGCCGCCGGAGGCGGCCGCGCGCGCCTCTTCTACCAAAGTCGAAGGCGCGCCGAGCTCGGCAAGGACTGCGGCAAGGCCGCCGACATCCACCTCGCTCGCGCCCGAATGAAGATCGAGATGCCCGTCGGCGAGCTTGGCCAGCTTCGCGAACCCGCCGGCGATCGTCAGACGCTCGACCGGATGGTCGCGCAGGTACTTGAGCATGCCGCCGGCGAAGTCGCCCATGTCGATCAGTGCCTCTTCCGGAAGCCTGTGGAGCCGCTGGATGGCTTCCTCGGAGACGCGGCCCGTCGATCCGGCGACATGCTTCAGGCCTGCGGCGCGCGCGACGTCGATGCCGCGATGGATCGAATGGATCCATGACGAGCAGGAATAGGGGATGACGATCCCGGTGGTGCCGAGGATCGAGAGCCCGCCGACGATGCCGAGACGGCTGTTGAGCGTGCGCTTGGCGAGCTCGGCGCCGCCTGGAACCGAGATCGTGACGACGGCGTCGGGCGCGCATCCGATCCTTGCCGCCGCTTCCGAGATCTCTCGCCCGATGAACTCGCGCGGCTTCGGATTGATCGCCGGCTCTCCGACGGCCAGCTGAAGGCCGGGACGCGTGACGGTACCGACGCCCTCGCCCGCCCGATAGACGATACCGGTGGCGGGATTCGGGGCGACGCGCGCGACGATCAGGGCGCCATGCGTGACGTCCGGGTCGTCTCCGGCGTCCTTTGTGACACCCGCCTCGGCCCAACCGTCGCCGATCGCATGCTTCGAAAGAACGAAGGCCGGCCGCTCGCCGCGCGGCAGGGTGATGGTTACCGGATCTGGAAACTCGCCGGTGTGCAGCGCCTCGAAGGCGGCACGCGTCGCCGCCGCAGCGCAGGCGCCGGTCGTCCATCCACGGCGCAACGGACCTTCGGGGCGACGCGTCATGCGGTGACTCTAGCAGGCCGGAGGCAGGGGCGATTCCGAATCAGTGATCAAAACGGCCGTTCTCCACCTCTTGGTCAACCCCCTCGGGCTTCGTCAGGCGAAGAATTTTGCGGCGGCTGTTGTCGACGAGTCACACGAAGCGAGCGCCAATCGGCTTGCGCAGCATCCGCAATCGTGATTGTCGCGCATCGGCGATGCATGAGTGTCGAGAAATCCGCATGCGATGCGGACTTCTTCGACATCGCATCGCTCGTTCCGCAACTCTTCATCGATCGTCGAAGATCGTCTCGCAAACGTGTCGCGCGGTCGTTCGGTCGCAAGGGGCTGTGCTTGACACCATCCGTCGCCGGCCGATCTTTCATTGCGAATCGTTGACAGCCGCGCGCATGCGACGTAAGGCTCCGGGTGTCGAGACGAAAATTTTGTTGCTCGTCTCGTCGTGAACGCGGGGGAGAAAGACGGCGTGGGTCCTCAGTTCCTTGTGCACAACAGCGCTGACACAGTTGGCGTTATCGTCGTCGAAGACGTGCGCAAGGGACAGAGTCTCACGGGCTTGGTGATGGATACTGAAAAGACCGTCGCCGTGAAGGCTCTCGATGACATTCCCCTCGGTCACAAGATCGCGCTCAAGAACATCAAGAACGATGAAACTGTCGTTAAGTACGGCCACGACATCGGACGCGCCGTCGCTCCGATCGCGCTTGGCCGTCACGTCCACGTCCACAACGTCAAGACCAAGAGGTGGTAACTATGGCTAAGAAGGCTAAGAAGTCCGCGAAGAAGGCCGCTGCGAAGAAGCCGGCTAAGAAGGCCGCCAAGAAGGCCAAGAAGAAGGCGAAAAAGAAGGCGAAGAAGAAGTAACTCAGCTTCTGAAAGCTTTCTGACTATGGCAACCAGGCGCCCTAGCGCCGGTTCCGCGACGATCCGCCGGAGTGCTGCGAAAGCGCGCTCCGGCGGCGCGCATTCGTTCCTCGGCTACCGTCGCGAGAACGGCCGGGTCGGGGTCCGCAACCACGTGATCGCGCTGCCGGTCGACGACCTGTCGAACGCGGCCTGCGAGGCGGTGGCGAACAATATTAAAGGTGTCCTCGCCATCCCCCATAGCTATGGGCGGCTGCAGTTCGGCGCGGACCTCGAGCTTCACTTCCGGACCATGATCGGGACCGGAACCAATCCCAACGTCGCCGCGGTCATCGTGATCGGCATCGAGCCGGGCTGGACCAAGCGGATCGTCGACGGCATCCGGGCCTCGGGCAAGCCCTGCGAGGGCTTCGCGATCGAAGGCAACGGCGATCTCATGACGATCGCCAATGCGAGCCGCAAGGCCAAGGAATTCCTGCATAACGCCAGCGAGATCCAGCGCGAGAGCTGCAAGGCCTCGGACCTCTGGGTCGCGGTCAAGTGCGGCGAGAGCGACACGACCTCGGGCTTGGCTGCCAACCCGACCGTCGGCAACTTCATCGACAAGGTCGATGCCATCGGCATGACCACCTGCTTCGGCGAGACCTCGGAGCTGACCGGTGCCGAGCAGGTCTGCTCCACCCGGGCCGCTTCCAAGCAGGTTCGCGACAAGTTCCTCAAGACCTGGTCGACCTACAACGACATGATCTTGGCGAACAAGACCAACGACCTCTCCGACAGCCAGCCGACCAAGGGCAACATCGCCGGCGGCCTGACGACGATCGAGGAGAAGGCGTTCGGAAACCTCGAGAAGATCGGGCGGAAGGCCAAGTTCGTCGACGTGCTCGACGACGGCGAGACCCCGGCCAAGGGCCCCGGTCTCTACTTCATGAACACGTCCTCGGCCGCGGCCGAGTGCGTGACCCTGCAGGCGGCGGCCGGCTTCGCCGTCCATCTGTTCCCGACCGGGCAAGGAAACGTGATCGGCAACCCGATCATCCCGGTCATCAAGCTGACCGGGAATCCCCGCACCGTCCGGCTGATGAGCGAGCACATCGACCTCGATGTCTCGGGCATCCTTCGCGGCGAGATGAGCTACGACAAGGCCGGCGACGCCCTGATCGAGACCACGATGCGGGTCGCGAACGGGCGGGTGACCTGCGCCGAAGCGCTGGGCCACCGGGAATACACGCTGACCAAGCTCTACCGGAGCGCCTAAGGGGCTTCGCGCCATGGCGCGGCGGTCGCTATCCGATCTCGAGACCCTGGCCGCCCGCGCCTTCGCGCGGTCGAAGACCTCTGAGCAGAACGCCCGCTCGGTCGCCCGTGCCCTCGTCGCGGCCGAGGCCGACGGGCTTTCATCGCACGGCCTTTCCCGGCTCGCCGCCTATTGCGACCAGGCGATCGCCGGCAAGGTCGACGGCTTCGCCACCCCCAGGATCAGCAGGCCGAAGCCGGCGGTGATCGCGGTCGACGCCGCCAGCGGCTTTGCCTTCCCGGCGCTGGAAGCCGGGTTCGCGACAGCGGTACCTGCGGCGCGCGAGACGGGGTTGGCCGCCGTTGCGGTCGGCCATTCGCACCATTTCGGCGTCGCGGGGCATGCGGTCGAGCGGCTGGCCGAGGCCGGCCTCGTCGGCATCGCCTTCGGCAATTCGCCGGCGGCGATCGCGCCCTGGGGCGGATCCCGGCCTCTGTTCGGCACCAACCCGATCGCCTTCGCCTGGCCGCGTGCCGGGCGTCCGCCGCTCGTCGTCGACCTGTCGTTGAGCAAGGTCGCGCGCGGCAAAATCATGGTCGCGGCGCAGAAGGGCGAGCCGATCCCCGAAGGCTGGGCGCTCGACGCGCAAGGCAAGCCGACGACCGATGCCAAGGCCGCACTCGCCGGCGCGATGATCCCGATGGGCGACGCCAAGGGAGCGGCCCTGGTCCTGATGGTCGAGCTGCTTGCTGTCGCGCTGACCGGCAGCAACTTCGGATACGAAGCGTCGAGCTTCTTCGACGCGAAGGGACCGCCGCCTCACGTCGGCCAGATGTTCCTCGCATTCGATCCGGCCGCCTTCGCGAACGACGCGTCCGCGCGCGCCGAGGTGCTGTTCCAGGCGATGGCGGGCCAGGCCGGCGTGCGGCTTCCCGGCGACCGGCGCTTCACGCTGCGCCGGAAGGCCGCGGCCGACGGCGTCGAGGTGCCCGACGCGCTGCTCGCCGAGATCGAGCGACGCGCGGCCTAGGCCAGCAGCTTCCAGGCCATCCCGAGGATGGCCGACGCCGCCAGGGTCTCGATCATGCCGCGCTTGAAGCGGAAGAGCGCGATCGCTGACGCGAGCGCCAGGATCAGCGCCACGGGATCGAGCGTGCTCGGCGACGGCCGCGGCAGGCTCAGCCAGCCGACGTCGACGAACTTCACCTCGGCGAAGACGACGTGTAGCGCGAACCAGACGGCGAGGTTCAGGATCACGCCGACGATCGCCGCCGTGATCGCGGTCAGCGCCGCGTCGAGATGCGGCAGCCCGCGCAGACGCTCGACATAGGGCGCACCGACCAGGATCCAGAGGAACGACGGCACGAAGGTCACCCAGACCACGAGCGTCGCGGCCAGCATGCCGGCGAGGCTGGGATCGAGCGTGCCGGGGTCGCGATAACCGGCGAGGAATCCGACGAACTGCACGACCAGGATCAGCGGCCCAGGCGTGGTCTCGGCCAGCGCCAGGCCCGACAGCATCTCCTCCGGCTGGAGCCAGCCGTAGTGATTGACCGCCTCCTGGGCGACATAGGCGAGGACCGCGTAGGCGCCGCCGAAGCTCACCACCGCCATCTCGGAGAAGAAGACGCCGAGCTGGGTCCAGGTCGACTGCCAGCCGGTGATCGCCCAAAGAAGCGCCACCGGTCCCAGCCACATCGCGAGTCCGAGGAGCGCGACCTTGATGGCGTGCGCGGCACGCGGGGTCAGGTGATCGGCGCTGTCCTCGATGACGCGATCGGCGGCGCCGTCGCCCTTGCCGCCGCCATGGCCCGAGCCTTTGAACAGGTCGGGTGCGATCCGATGACCGACGAAGCCGACCAGGCCGGCTCCGATGACGACGACGGGGAAGGGCACGTGAAGGAAGAAGAGGGCGGTGAAGGCGAGCGCCGCCAGCGTCACCATCGCCGCGTTCTTGAGCGCGCGCGTACCGATGCGGACGACCGCCTGGAAGACGATGGCGAGGATCGCGCATTGCAGGCCGTAGAAGAGCGCGGCGACCGCCGGCACTTCGCCATGGACGGCGTAGAGCCAGGACAGCGCCATGATGCAGATGTAGCCCGGCAGCACGAACATCGATCCGGCGACGATGCCGCCCAAGGTCCGGTGCAGCAGCCAGCCGATGTAAGTCGCGAGCTGTTGCGCCTCCGGTCCGGGCAGAAGGGTGCAGAAGTTGAGCGCGTGCAGGAACCGCGTCTCGCCGATCCAGCGTCGTTCGTCGACCACCATGCGGTGCATCATGGCGATCTGCGCGGCAGGCCCGCCGAAGTTGATGAAGCCCAGCTTCGCCCAGAGGCGGAAGGCTTCGCGGAAACCGGGCCGTTCCATGCTCAGAGGCTCTTCGAGGCGATCTCGAACACGTCCTTCGAGAGGCCCGGCTCGGCGACGATGCGTTGCAGCTCGGCTTTCATCAGGGCCTGGCGCGGCTTGTCGTAGCGGCGCCAGCGTCCCAGCGGCCCGACCAGGCGGGCGGCGACCTGCGGATTGAACTTGTCGGTCGCGATCACCTGGTCGGCGAGGAAGCGGTAGCCGCCGCCGGCCGCGTCGTGGAAGCGGACCGGATTGCCGCCGGCGAAGGCGCCGATGAGCGCGCGCACTTTGTTCGGGTTCTTCCGGTCGTAGGCCGGATGGTCCACCAGCTTCCTGATCCGCTCCAGCGCGTCGGGCGCAGGCGCCTGGGCCTGGATCGCGAACCACTTGTCGAGCACCAGACCCTGGTCCTTCCAGCGGTCGTAGAACCGGTCGAGCGCGAACTGGCCCTCGATGCCGCCAAGCTCGGCGAGACGCGCGAGGCCAGCGACGGAGTCGGTCATGTTGGCCGCGGTCTCGAAGTGGAGCGCCGCGCGCCGGCGCGCCTCTCGGCTGTCCTCGGCGGTCAGATAGGAAAGCGAGACGTTGCGGAGGCTGCGCCGGCCGACGTCGTCGGCGTCGAAACGATAGGCTCCGGACACCCGGTTCGCCTCGTAGAGCGCATCCCAGCGGTCCGACAGCCGCTTCGCCAGCGTCTTGCGCAAATGCTCGCGCGCCGCCCACAGCCCGTCGATGTCGATCTCGCCCATCAACTCGCCGAGATAGGCGATGCCGGGAAGCGTCGTCGCGTCCGCGATCAGCGCGCGGTCGAGGCGCTGGTCGTCGAGCGTGCGGCGGACCGCATCGACGAAGTTGTCCGGCACGACCATCGGCTGGCCCACGCGGCGCGCCTCGACCATGCCGAGGATCAGCTTGGCCGAGAGCTGCTGGCCCGCCTCCCAGCGCGCAAAGGGATCGCTGTCATGCGCCATCAGGAAGCTGAGCTCGGCGTCCGAGCGCGGCGCCGTCATCTTCACCGGCGCCGAGAACCCGCGCAGCAGCGAGGCGACCGGCTTCTCCGCGACGTCCTCGAAGACGAAGGTGTCGCGCGCGGTCTTGACGTCGAGGACCCGCGTCGTGCCGCCCGCCTTGGCCTCGCCTTCGAGCCTGAGCGCGATGTCGCGTCCGGCGCCGTCGAGGAGTCCCACGGCGAGCGGGATGTGCATCGGCTGCTTGTCGGGCTGACCCGGCGTCGGTCGCAGGCTCTGGCCGACGGTCATCGTGTAGCGCCTGGTCGCGGGATCGTAGCTGCCGTCAACCTCGAGCTCGGGCGTGCCGGCCTGGGCGTACCAGAGGCGGAACTGCTTCAGGTCCGCGCCGTTGGCATCCTCCATCGCACGAACGAAATCGTCACAGGTCACCGCCTGACCGTCGTGGCGCTTGAAATAGAGATCCATGCCCTTCCGGAAGCCTTCATGGCCTAGCAGCGTGTGCTGCATGCGGACCACCTCGGCGCCCTTCTGGTAGACGGTCGCGGTGTAGAAATTGTTGATCTCGATGTAGCTGTCCGGGCGCACCGGATGCGCCATCGGGCTCGCGTCCTCGGGGAATTGCCCGGCGCGCAGGCCCCTGACCTCGCCGATGCGGGTGGTCGCGGCCGATCCCATGTCGGCGGAGAATTGCTGGTCGCGGAAGACCGTCAGGCCTTCCTTGAGCGAGAGCTGGAACCAGTCCTGGCAGGTGACGCGGTTGCCGGTCCAGTTGTGGAAGTACTCGTGCGCGATCACGGCCTCGATCGCGTGGTAGTCGGCGTCGGTTGCGGTGTCCGGGTCGGCGAGGACCAGCTTCGAATTGAAGATGTTGAGGCCCTTGTTCTCCATCGCGCCCATGTTGAAGTCGTCGACCGCGACGATCATGAAGATGTCGAGGTCGTATTCGAGGCCGTAGACGTCCTCGTCCCACTTCATCGACTTCTTCAGCGAGTCCATCGCGTGCCGGCAGCGCTTCACGTCGCCGGGGCGGACATAGATGTGCAGGCTGACCTTGCGGCCGGATCGGGTGACGAAGACGTCGTCGAGGGATTCGAGCGGCCCGGCAACCAGCGCGAACAGGTAGGCCGGCTTCGGAAATGGATCCTCCCACCTGGCGAAGTGCCGGCCTTCGCTGAGATCGCCCGAGGCGACCAGGTTGCCGTTGGAGAGCAGGACCGGCGCCGTCTTGCGGTCGGCTGTGATCGTCGTGGTGTAGCGCGACATGACGTCGGGGCGGTCGAGGAAGTAGGTGATCCGGCGGAAGCCCTCGGCCTCGCATTGGGTGCAGTAGAGGTCCTTGGACTTGTAGAGGCCGGTGAGCTCGGTGTTTTCCTGCGGCTTGATCCGCGTCGCGATGTCGAGAGTGAAGCTGTCGGGCACGCTCTTGACGGTCAGCGACTCCTCGCCGGTCTCATGGTCCGCCGGCTGCTCGTTCAGGAGGACCGAGACCAGCTCGAGCTTCTTGCCGTCGAGGACGAGGTCCGCCGGCCGGGTCCTGGCCTCGGGATTGCGCCTGACCGAGAGCCGCGCGCCGACCTCGGTCGACGTCGTGCCGAGCTCGACCTGGAGGTCGACGGAGTCGATCAGGAACGGCGGCGGGGTGTAGTCCTCGCGGCGGATCGTCTTCGGCGCGGCGGCGGTCATGGCGTCCTCGGTAGGCTTCGAGCGAATGCGGTAACGCGGATCGTAGCAGGGCTCAGCCGATCTCGAACCAGGCAAGAAGCGCCGAGACCGTGACAACCGAAAGCACGGTCGAGATCAGCGTCGCCTGGGTGGCGGGGGCGACGTAGAGGCCGTAGCGCTGCGCGACGACGAAGGTCAGCGCGCCGGTCGGAAGGGACGCCAGGATCACGGCCGAGCTCGCCCAGAACGGATCGAGGCCGAAGACGGCATAGGCGAGCCAGAACGTCAGCGCCGGCTGGACGATCAGCTTGAGAAAGACGAGCCAGCCGGTCTCTCGTGCGTCGCCGCCGCCCTTGTGCGCGACCAGCGACAATCCCATGGCGAACAGAGCGCAGGGGCTGGAGGACGCGCCGAGGATCTCGCAGAGGTTGGTCAGCGGCTTCGGCAGCGGCAGGCCCATCGCCGACCACGCGACGCCGACGACGGCCGACATCACCAGCGGGTTCTTGAGCAAAGCCACGAAGACGTCGCGGAAGATCCGGACCGGATTGCCGCTCTTGGCCGAGGCGAACTCGATCAGGACGACGACCGCGCCCACGATCACCGCGCCGTTGAACACGGTCAGGATCAGCGCCGGCAGCACGCCCTTCTCGCCGAAGGCGGTCAGGAACAGCGGCACGCCCATGTAGCCGGTGTTGGAGAAGACCGCGGTCATCGCCTGCAGAGGCAGCTCCGCGGCGTGCCGGCGGAAGACGACGAGGCCGGCGACCAGCGAGAGAAGCGCGGTGCCGAGCAGGCCGATCGTATACGCGCCGAGATAGGACCAGTGGAAGATCTGGCCCAGCGGCACCCGCGCCATCGACAGGAACAGGAGCGGGGGAAGGGCGAAGTAGTAGACGAAGGCGTTGAGCGCCCCGGTCGAGCCCTGGCCGAGCAGGCCCGAGCGCGCGGCGAGATATCCGCCGAGGATGATCGCGAAGACCGGGACCGAGACGTTGAGGATCGCGTCCATGCGGGCCGATCCTAGCCGATCCTGAAAAGAGAAAGGGCCGCGGATCTCTCCGCGGCCCCTTCCTTAAGCCTGGCTCGGTCGACCGACTTAGAAGTCCATGTCGCCCATGCCGCCCATGCCACCGCCCGGCGGCATCGACGGAGCAGCCTTCTTCTCCGGCTTCTCGGCGACCATCGCCTCCGTGGTGATCAGGAGGCCGGCGACCGACGCGGCGTTCTGAAGAGCGACGCGCACGACCTTGGTCGGGTCGATGATGCCGCGCTTCACCAGGTCGGCATACTCGCCCGACTGGGCATCGAAGCCCCAGTTGGCGTCCTTGGACTCGAGCAGCTTGCCGACGACGATCGAGCCGTCGGTGCCGGCGTTCTCGGCGATCTGGCGGGCCGGAACCTGGATCGCCTTGCGGACGATCTCGACGCCGACGCGCTGGTCGTCGTTGGCCGGCTGCACCTTGCTTAGCGCCTTGATGGCATAGAGCAGGGCCACGCCGCCGCCCGGAACGATGCCTTCCTCGACCGCGGCGCGGGTCGCGTGCATCGCGTCGTCGACGCGATCCTTGCGCTCCTTCACCTCGACCTCGGTGGCGCCGCCGACGCGGATCACCGCGACGCCGCCCGCGAGCTTCGCCAGGCGCTCCTGGAGCTTCTCACGGTCGTAGTCCGAGGTGGTCTCGTCGATCTGGGCGCGGATCTGGCCGCAGCGGGCCTCGATGTCCTTCTTCTTGCCGGCGCCGTCGACGATCGTGGTGTTCTCCTTCTCGATCGTGACGCGCTTGGCCTGGCCCAGCATCTGCAGGGTGACGTTCTCGAGCTTGATGCCGAGGTCTTCGGAGATGACCTGACCGTTGGTCAGGATCGCGATGTCCTCGAGCATGGCCTTGCGGCGGTCGCCGAAGCCCGGCGCCTTGACCGCGGAGACCTTGAGGCCGCCACGCAGCTTGTTGACGACCAGGGTCGCCAGCGCCTCGCCCTCGACGTCCTCGGCCACGATCAGCAGCGGACGACCCGACTGCACGACCGTCTCGAGCACCGGCAGCAGCGGCTGCAGGCCCGAGAGCTTCTTCTCGTGGATGAGGATGTAGGGGTTCTCGAGCTCGCAGATCATCTTGTCTGCGTTGGTGATGAAGTACGGCGAGAGATAGCCGCGGTCGAACTGCATGCCCTCGACCACGTCGAGCTCGGTCTCGAGGCTCTTCGCCTCTTCCACCGTGATGACGCCCTCGTTGCCGACCTTCTCCATCGCCTTGGCGATCATCTGGCCGATGTCGGCCTCGCCGTTGGCGGAGATGGTGCCGACCTGCGCGACTTCGCCGGACGAGCTGATCTTCTTCGAGCGCTTGGCGAGATCGGTGACGATCGCCTCGACCGCGAGGTCGACGCCACGCTTCAGATCCATCGGGTTCATGCCGGCGGCGACGGCCTTCGAGCCCTCGCGGACGATCGCCTGGGCCAGGACGGTGGCGGTGGTGGTGCCGTCGCCGGCCATGTCGTTGGCCTTCGAGGCAACTTCCTTCACCATCTGGGCGCCCATGTTCTCGAACTTGTCGGCAAGCTCGATTTCCTTGGCGACGGTGACGCCGTCCTTGGTGATGCGCGGGGCGCCGAACGACTTGTCGATGACGACGTTGCGACCCTTCGGGCCGAGGGTGACCTTCACCGCCTCGGCGAGGATGTCGACGCCGCGCAGCATCCGCGCGCGGGCGTCCGTCGAAAAGCGGACTTCTTTGGCAGCCATGTTCTCAAATCCTCCTTAAGCGGCCTTCTTCTTGGCCGAGGAACCTTCGATGATTCCCATGATGTCGGACTCCTTCATGATGAGGTACTCGACCCCATCGAGCTTGACCTCGGTGCCCGACCACTTGCCGAACAGGACCCGGTCGCCCGCCTTGACGTCGAGCGCCTGAATCTGCCCCTTCTCATCCCGCGCGCCCGGGCCGACGGCGACGATCTCGCCTTCCATCGGCTTCTCCTTGGCGGTGTCCGGAATGATGATGCCGCCCGACGACTTGGTGTCGCCGTCGACCCGCTTGACCACGACGCGGTCGTGCAGCGGCCTGAACTTCATGTAACCCTCCATTCGCTTCTTTGGTGGTCGCCGAGGGGCGCTTGTTAGCACTCACCCTCGGTGAGTGCCAAGGAAGTAGGGGGGCTGGGTTCCCCTGTCAAGGGCATGGGGATTGAATTGGCAGCAGTCTTGCTCATGGGCTGCTAAGCTATTGATATAATGAGTTTTTATTTGTGATCGGCCGTGACTCGTGGCACGCTTCCCCTCGTCGGAAGGTTATCCGCGTACCTTGATGGAAGGAGCGTAGATGAGCGACCTGGCCCGTCAGCTGGAAGGTTACCGGCTGACCACTGCTGAAATCCTCTACCACATGCCCGACCACCCGAAGCTCCTGCAGAGCTACGTCTGGCAGGCGCTCGACTTGGCGCCGAAATTCCCGGGGCTGATCAAGTTCCTCGATTTCTGGACCCGCAACCTCGACGGCAAGCTCCACTCCGTGAAGGTCTGCTCGGCCGGGGTGGTCAAGCCGGCGGAGTTCAGGCTGGTGGGCACGGAGTTCCGCCTGCACTGAGTGATAGACTCCGCCCGGAAAGACGGGCGGAGGGCATTCGGTGATCCGTCACCCGATCCTAGGATCGGTCGATCCTCGGCAGGTGATCATGAGCTGGCATGTCGGCGCGCGCCGGCGGCCGGCGTTCTCGGCCGCGCGGCCGGAGTTCCTGACGGTCCTGCCGCGCGACCTCGCCTCGTTCCTGCAGGTCGCCGAGTCCTGGTCGACCGCGGCCGAATACCTCCGTACGTATGTCGACGTGCTGCTGCTCGAGGACGATGCGTCGCCGATGCCGGCGGTCCTCGAGGTGCATTGGCTCGCCAATCGGCATTTCGAGCTCTATGTCGGCCGACGCCCGCGGAGCAAGTCCGTCTCCGGCGGCAACTGGCTGATCATGTCGAACCTACGCGAGGACGAGCATCTGGATGCGCGGCTCCAGCTTCTCTCGATGATCGAAGCGGTGCAGGGCGCCGCGGCGGCGCGTGGCATGATGCTGTCCTTCGATCGCCTCGGCGGCGATCGGGGCCCGATGGTCCGGATCGGCCGATAGGCCATTGACCGCCGCCGCACGACGGCGCCATTCTAACCCTTCATGCAGTTAGACGGCGCCCGCGCCTGGCAGCTCTTCCTCTTCGGCGTCATGTGCGCGATCTGGGGACTCACCTGGATCGCGATTCGCGCGGGCGTGGAAGTGCTGCCGCCGGTGTTCTTCGCCGCGTGCCGCTTCCTCAGCGCCGGGCCGATCCTGCTGGCGATGGCGGCCGTCGCCGGCCACCGCCTGAGCGTATCCGGCCGCTGGTTCCGGCTGCTGTGGACCGCGCTGCTGGTCAATACGCTCTGCTACGCGCCGACGTTCTGGGCCATGCGCTACGTGCCGAGCGGCTTCGCCGCGATCATCAACCTGTCGCTGATCCCGGTCGCGATCTTCATCATGGCGGTGCTGGCGAGGCAGGACCGCTTCTCCTGGACCCGGCTCGCCGCGGTCGTGCTCGGCGTCTCAGGCCTGCTCGTGATGTTCGAGGGCCGGTCGAGCATCGATCCGTCGCCGGAGACCTTGGCCGGGACGCTGGCGATCGTCGCCGGCACGCTCGCCTTCTGCTTGGGCTCCGTGTTCACCCGGCCGCTCGCGCGCGAGTTCCCCGCGCTCGTCGTCGCCGGCTGGCACTGCATCTTCGGCGGTGCCGGCCTTGCCGTCGCTTCGGCCGCGATGGAGACGCCGACCCCGGCGCTGTTCGCCGCTTTCGCCGATCCGAAGGTGCTGGCCGGCTGGGCCTTCCTGACCTTGGGCGGATCGGTGGCCGCCTACACGATCTATCTTCGTCTGCTCGATGCCTGGGGGCCGACGGCGGCCAGCGGCTATTCCTTCGTCTCGCCGGCGATCGCGGTCGCGGTTGGCGTCCTTGTGTTCGCCGAGCGCTACACCGCGACCGAAGGTCTCGGCGCTCTCGTCATGCTGTCGGCGACGGTGCTGATGGTGCGAACTGCCGGAAAATGAGGGAGGCATCCATGTCCAGGTACACGCTGCTGGCGCTCGAAGGCTGGGGTTCGACGATCGCGGAAGCCGCGCTCGCGACCGCCGGCCTTGCCTATGACATCGAGACCGTCGACCCGCGCGGCAAGGGACAGGAACGGCTGCTGAAGCTGAATCCGCTCGGCCAGCTGCCGACCCTGATCCTCCCGGACGGCCGCGTGATGACCGAGAGTGCCGCGATCGTCCTCTATCTCTCCGAGCTCAGGCCGGAAGCGGGGCTGGCGCCGCCGCCCGGCGATCCGACGCGGCCGGACTTCCTCCGTTGGCTCGTGTTCCTGGTCGCGGCGATCTACCCGACCTTCGCGGTCGGCGACGTGCCGCAAAAATGGATCGCGGGCGAGGCCAACCAGAAGGCGCTGACCAAGGGCGCGATCGAGCAGCGCTGCAGGAACTGGCTGATGGTCGAGGAGGCGGTGAAAGGGCCGTGGTTCCTGGGCGAGCGCTTCTCGGCGCTCGACATCTACCTCGGCGCCATGACCCATTGGCGTCCGACGCGCGCCTGGTTCAAGGCCAACTGCCCGAAGGTCCACGCGGTCGCGCTAAAGGCCGACACCCATCCGGGCGCGGCCGAGGTGTTCCAGCGGAACTTCGCTTAAGCGGCGACCGGCCTTCGGCCGATCTGCTTCAGGCACTTGTCGATCCAGAGCGCCGCCAGCTTCTCCTGCGCGCCGTTCTGCGACAGGCGCTGGCGCAGCATGTCGAAGTCCACCGTGCCCAGCGGCTGGTCCTGGTTGAAGCAGGAGAACACCACGGTCTCCTTGCCGGTCACCGGATCGACCTGCGTCTGCAGGCACTGGGCGCAGATCTCCTTCATCATGCATTGCATCGGCGAGTTGATCGACGCGATCGCGACCAGGCTCGGCTTGAGATAGGCCTTGAGCACGCCTTCGCGGGCGTGGGCCACCGCGGCCATCATGCGGTCGGACCCGATCACGATCAGCCGGTCGGCGTCCTTGAGGTCGATCGGCCTGGCGCCCAGCTCGCCCCGCGCGTAGGCGGTCATCGCCTCGATGATGTTGCCGGTGAAGGAGAGATCCTGCGGGCGCGTCGGCGTCAGCCCGGCCTGGTCGCACGACCAGACGATGACGTCGGCCGCCGCCTCGATCTCCTCGATCTTGTAGCGGTCGGCCGCGCTCTTGTAGCCGGCGAAGTAGAGGACCCTCGATCCTTGCGCGCGGAGTGCCGCGCCGATCGAGAACAGCACCGCATTGCCGAGGCCGCCGCCGATGAGGATCGCGGTCTCGCCGGCCGGCGTCTCGGTCGGCATGCCGGTCGGACCCATCAGGATCACCGGCTCGCCGGCCTCAAGCTCGGCGCAAAGGTCGGAGGACCCGCCCATCTCGAGCACGATGGTTGACACCAGGCCGTCCGTGCGGTCGACCGAGGCGCCGGTGACGGCGAGGCCTTCCATCGTCAGCAGGGTCGAGCCGGCGCGGCGCGCCTTGGTCTCGTAGTTCTGCAGGCGATAGAACTGGCCCGGGTGGAAGGCCTCGGCCGCGAACGGCGCCTTGACCACGATCTCGACGATGTTCGGCGTCAGGCGATGGATCGCGTGCACGCGGGCCCGGAGCCCGTCGTCGAGCGCCGCGAACATGTCCGCGCGCGTGACCGGGGTCGGCGCGCGCTTGGCCAGAGTCCGGCTCACCACCGGATAGCCCTGCTTCGTGCCGCCCATCGCCTTCACGACGTTGCCGGCGAAGGTCGGATGCAGGTCGCCGAAGAAGCTGAGCGCGCGGCCATCCGGCTCGATTGCCAGCAGCACATGCGGCGTCTCGGGCTTCGACACACGCTCCGGCGTCACCGGCTTCCCGTCCTCGTCGATGGTGCGGAAGTACTTTCCGTCGAGCTCGATCCTGCCTTCCATCTCGCGGGCGAGCACGGTGTTCGGCTGGGTTCCCGCGGCCATCAGCACGGCGCGGGCCGGCAGGCGCACCGAGGTGCCGTCGCGCTCGAAGACCACCGCCTTCGCGTGCTCGTGGAGGTCGAGCTCGACCTCGACCGGAGACAGGTTCTCGGCGAAGCGGATGCCTTCCTCGAGCGCCTTCTCGACCTCTTCGTGGTTCAGCGTGTAGCTCGGCGCGTCGACCAGCCGCCGTCGATAGGCGATGGTGACGCCGCCCCATTCGTCGATCAGCTGGTCCTTGTCGGCACCCGGTGCCGCCAGCGCCCTGGCATGCGCCAGGAATTCCTCGGCGACTTCCGCCTCCTCGGCGGTCCAGCCGCCTCGGACATGGGCTTCGCCTTCCTCGGCGACCAGGGCTTCGTAGCGCTTCCTGAACTTCTCGACCTGCAGCGGATAGTAGGCGCGCGCCTCGGTCGCCGTGTCGATCGCGGTCAGCCCGCCGCCGATCACGACGACCGGAAGGCGGATCTGCAGATTGGCGACGCTGTCGGCCTTGGCCGCACCGGTCAGCTGCAGGCCCATCAGGAAGTCGGACGCGGCCCGCACGCCGCGCGCGAGCCCGTTCTTCATCGGCACGATGGTCGGGCGGCCCGCACCCATGCAGAGGGCGATGTGATCGAAGCCGAGATCGAAGGCGCCGTCCACGGTCAGCGTGCCGCCGAAGCGCACGCCGCCATACATCGCGAACTGGGAGCGACGCTCCAGCAGCAGGCGGACGATCTTCAGGAAGTTCTTGTCCCAGCGGACGGTGATGCCGTACTCGGCGACACCGCCGAAGCCGGCCATGGCGCGCTGGTCGAGCTTCTCGGTCAGGCTCGCGATGTCGCGGATCGGCTTGAACGGCACGCGCCTGCCGAGCGGCTCGACGCCGGAGATGTCCGCCGGCAGCGGCTCGATCTTGAGGCCGTCGATCGCGGCGACCGCATGACCGTCGTTGATCAGGTGGTGCGAGAGGTTGAAGCCGGCGGGGCCGAGGCCGACCACCAGCACCTTGTAGCCGCTCTCCGGCTTCGGCAGCGGCCGGCGGATGTTCAGCGGATTCCAGCGCGTCAGCAGCCCGTAGATCTCGAAGCCCCAGGGAAGCGACAGCACGTCCTTGAGCGTCCGCGTCTCGACCTGCGGGATGTCGACGGGATCCTGCTTCTGGTAGATGCAGGCCTTCATGCAGTCGTTGCAGATGCGATGCCCGGTCGCGGCGCAGAGCGGATTGTCGATCGCGACGATCGCGAGCGCGCCGATCGAGACGCCCCGGCTCTTCACCAGGTTCATCTCGGAGATCTTCTCTTCGAGCGGACAACCGGCGAGGGTGACGCCGAAGGTGCTCTTCTGGAACTGGCCGGTCTTGCGGTCGCGGAGCCCGGTCGAGCAGCTGTCCTTGCCCTGGTTGTGGCACCAGATGCAGTAGTTGGCCTGGTCGAGGGCGCCCTTGAGATCGGTGCCCGCATCGGTGAGGCCGAAGCCCTCGCGCCGGCGCCAGTGATGCGGATCGAGGCGCAGCATCTCGACGCCGTCGATCGCGACGGTCTCTGCCGGCACAAGGTGCATCGGATCGGGCTTGCGGGGCACGCGGAAGAGGACGCCGCGCCCGTGCCGGGCCTTGCCTTCCGGAGCCTGCACGGCCCAGGCGGCGTACTTCTTCGCCACCTCGAGCGCGTCCGCGTTTGCATCGGCTTCGGCCATCCACTCGAGGACCGCCGCGGCATAGCTCTCCTCGGTCAGCGTGCCGCCGATCAGGGCTTCGAGATTGCGCGTGAGAGCCTCGCCGTCGAGAGAGGCGGCGTCCTCCGGCTTGATCTCCTTGACCGCGCGCCGCTGCACGAACAGCCGCTTCACCTCGTAAAGCGGCGCCAGCGCATCATGACGGGCGGCGAGCGCGCGCGCCTCGTCTCGGATGCCGAACAGGTCCGAGGTGAAGTCTTCGAGATGCGGCGCCAGATCGATGACGAGCTGCGATTCGTCCTTGGCTTCGAGCTTGTCGGGCTCGGCGCGCGCGGCCATCAGCCGGTTGAACAGGGCGGCGTCGGTGTCCTTCAGATGCGAGCAGAAACGGCCGTCCAGGCGGACGAGGCCGTCGCGGGCATAGAGGTCGGTAAAGGCAAAGCCGTCGGCGAGCTGAAGCGTCTCGATCACAAGCAGGCATCCGCGATGGGAAGGCAGGAGGTAGCGTGAAATATAGGGGCCGTCACCCCGATTCGGGGGCGATTTCCCTCCCTTTTTGGCAGGGTCGGGAAAATTCCATGCTCGAAACGGGCAGAAACTCGGCGGCGCGACGCTTCGTCGCTCTGGCGAAGGCGGAAGCCCCTGCTCATAGTGCGGCCATGTCGGAGGCCTCCTCTCGCCCGGTCATCGTCTGGCTTCAGCTCTCGGCGGCGATGATCTTCGCCATGGCGGTGATCGGTGCGATCACGCGGCTGACCGAGTCCGGCCTGTCGATGGTCGAATGGCGCCCCCTGGTCGGTACGTTGCCGCCGATGACCGATGCGGACTGGCAGAAGATGTTCGCCGCGTATCGCCAGACGCCGGAGTTCCAGAAGCTGAACGCCTGGATGAGCCTCGACGACTTCAAGGGCATCTTCTGGTGGGAATACGTCCACCGTCTCTGGGGCCGTCTGATCGGCCTCGTCTTCGCTCTTCCGCTCGTCTGGTTCTGGATGAGGGGCCGGCTTGCGGGATGGCTCAAGCCGTGGCTGGTGCTGGCGCTGCTCCTGGGCGGGCTGCAGGGCGCCGTCGGCTGGTGGATGGTGGCATCGGGCCTGGTCGACGACCCGCATGTCAGCCACTGGCGCCTCGCCGCGCATCTCGGCCTCGCCGTGCTCGTCTACGGTCTCTTGCTGGCGCTCACTGAACGGTCGCTGCCGGTCGCGCGCCAGGCGACGCCGCGCTGGCTGAGGCGTCTTTCGATCGCGCTCGTCTCAGCGATCTTCCTGCTGATCCTTTCCGGTGCGCTGGTCGCCGGTCTCGATGCCGGCCTCGTCTACAACACGTTCCCGACCATGGGCGACCAGTGGATTCCCGACGAGGTCTATCTCGCGGACGGAGCCACCGGCTTCTTCTCGACGCCTGCCGCCGTTCAGTTCCTGCACCGCTGGCTCGCGAAGACGGTGGCGATCTCGATCCTCGCCTTCTGGGCAGCGGCGCGCCGCGTGCCGTTGACGCCCGCCCAGCGGACACCGCTCGATCTGCTGGCGGGCATGGCGATGGTGCAGATCGGCCTGGGCATCCTGACGATCATCCTGCAGGTGCCGGTCGGGGTGGCGGCGACGCATCAGGCGGGAGCACTCGTGCTCTATGGTCTCGCCGTCTGGACCGCCGGTCGCTTGAGATGAGCCGCCGCTCACATCATGCGACGCTTGAATACAAAACTTTACACTGAGCGAAGTTCGAACTTAACGGCACGTTAAGCCCCCGCGCGCTCAAATCCCGGCGCGTGCTCATTCATCCTTGCTGCGGTTTCGAAGCGTGGCTGGATGGCGATGGCCACGCGGACCGGGCATCCGTGGGGGGTGCTCATACCCGGAATCGGGAAGGAATGAGCAAATGCTGAAGAACCTGAAGATCCGTCATCGCTTCTGGCTCGCGGTTGCGCCCGTGCTCGCGTGCTTCCTCATCGCTGCGACGTTCCTCATCGCCGAGCGATGGTCAACGATGGGCGAGATGACCCGGGTTCGCGAGATGGCGGCCGTCGGCGCCGACATCAGCCGGCTCGTGCACGAGCTTCAGCGCGAGCGCGGCACGACCTCGCTCTTCCTCGGCAGCAAGTCCGCCCAGCTTGCGCAGGATCTCTCCGCGCAGCGTGCCCGCACCCAGGAGCGCCTCACCGAGCTGTCCGCCGGCATCAAGGCTCTCGCCGGCTCAGGATCTGCCGACTGGACCCGTCGCCTCGAGGAAGCCAACCAGGCGCTCGCCCGGCTCGACGACGTGCGTCGAGGGGTCGATCGGTTCGAGGTCACCCCGTCCGAGACCCTCGACTTCTTCACGACGGCGATCACGCGCTACCTCGGCACGATCCAGGAGATGTCCAAGGCCATCACCAGCACGGAGGTGGCGACATCCCTGGTCGCCTACAGCAACCTCGTCCAGGCCAAGGAGCGCGCCGCCCAGGAGCGTGTGACCGGCGCCGTTGGGTTCGCTGCCGGGACCTTCGATGCCGCACAGTTCCGCCGCTTCGTCACCGCCGTCGCCGAGCAGGAGACCTATCTGCGGCTGTTCAATCGCTATGCCCAGGCGGCGGACATTTCGCTCCTCAACGAGACGCTCGCCGGTGAGGCGGCGACCGAGACCATGCGGATGCGCAAGGTCGCCCTGGACACCGCCCAGGGCGAGGCGCTCGGGGGAATCGACAGCGCCTACTGGTTCCGCACGGCGACCGCGCGCATCGACCTCATGAAGAAGGTGGAAGACCAGCTGACTGCGGGCCTCGCGGCGCTCAGCGGGAGCATCAGCGACCGGGCACGCATCGCCTTCCTGACCGCGTCGGCGCTGACCCTGGCCGTGCTCGCCGGCACCGGCACGGTCCTCTTCCTCGTCGTCGGCGGAATCGTCGGCCCGCTCGCGTCGATGACCCAGGCGATGCGTCAGCTCGCCGGCGGAGACAAGACCGTCGCCGTTCCCGACGCCGATCGTCGCGACGAGATCGGCGAGATGGCCCAGGCCGTCCAGGTCTTCAAGGAAAGCATGATCAAGGCGGACGAGCTCGCGGCGCTGCAGCGGGCCGAAGAGGAGCGCAAGGCCGCGCGCGCCGTCGCCATCGAGCAGTACGTCATGGCCTTCGAGGGCTCGACGGTCGATCTGCTGAAGGCGCTTTCGACCGCGTCCGGCGACATGCAGACGACGGCCCAGACGCTGGCGGCCACTGCCGACGAGACCGAGCGTCAGTCGACGGCCGTCGCCGCCGCGTCGGAGCAGGCGACGACCAACGTGCAGACCGTCGCCTCGGCGTCCGAGGAGCTATCGAGCTCGATCCGCGAGATTTCTCGCCAGGTGACCGAGTCGGCCCGCATCGCCCAGCAGGCGGTCAGGGAAGCCGCGACCACCAACCGCCAGATCGAGGGTCTCGCCGTCTCCGCCCAGAAGATCGGCGACGTCGTGAGCCTGATCAACCAGATCGCCTCGCAGACCAACCTGCTGGCGCTGAACGCGACGATCGAGGCGGCTCGCGCCGGCGAGGCCGGCCGCGGCTTCGCCGTCGTGGCCTCCGAGGTCAAGTCGCTGGCGACCCAGACCGGCAAGGCGACCGAGGAGATCGCGGCGAAGGTCGCCGAGATGCAGGCGGTCACCGGCCTGTCGGTCAAGGCGATCGAGAGCATCACCCAGGTGATCGGCCGGATCGACGAGATCTCGACCGCGATCGCCTCGGCGGTCGAGGAGCAGGGTGCGGCGACACAGGAAATCTCGCGCAACGTTCTGCAGGCGGCCGAAGGGACGCGCGAGGTGTCGGCGAACATCGCGGTGGTGAACCAGGTCGCCGCCGAAACCGGCAAGGCGTCGAGCGGCGTGCTCGACTCCGCCAACGACCTGGCGAAGCAGGGCGAGATCCTTCGTACCGAGGTCGGCTCGTTCCTCGCGAAGATCCGCGCCGCCTAGCGGCAGGCCCGGAGATCAGGTCCCGGCTGCAGCCCGCTCGAGCATCGCGCTCAGGAGCACGTTGCAGCCGGCGGCCAGGTCCTCGGGCTTCGCGTTCTCGACCTCGTTGTGGCTGATGCCGTTCTCGCACGGCACGAAGATCATCGCCGTCGGCGCCACGCGCGCGACATAGACCGCGTCGTGGCCGGCTCCCGATACGATCTCGCGGGAGGGATAGCCCAGCCGCTCGGTTGCCGTCCGGACCGCGTCGACGCAGGCTGCATCGAACGGCGTCGGCGGGAAGTACCAGAAGTCCTTCACGTGGACCTCGAGGCCGATCTTCGCCGCGATCTCGCGGCAGGCCGACTTGAGCTCCGCATCCATTCTCGACAGCGTCGCGTCGTCGGGATGACGGAAGTCGACGGTGAAGAAGACCTTGCCCGGGATCGTGTTCCGGCTGTTCGGGCTCGACTGGATGAAGCCGACCGTGGCGCAGGCGTACGGCGGATGGGCGAGACCGATCCGGTTGACCGCATCGATCATGCGCGACGCGCCGACCAGAGCATCCTTCCGGCGCGTCATCGGCGTCGGACCGGCATGCGCCTCTTGGCCCGTCACCGTGATCTCGTACCAGCGCTGGCCTTGCGCGCCGGTGACGACGCCGACGGTCTTGCCCTCTGCCTCCAGGATCGGGCCCTGCTCGATATGCGCCTCGAAATAGGCGGCAAAGGGACGGCCGCCGACCTTGTCCGCGCCGGCATAGCCGATGCGCTTCAGCTCGTCGCCGAGGCGCTTGCCGTCGACGTCCTGCTTGGCCTCGATCTCCTCGACCGGCCAGATCCCGGCGAAGACGCCCGAGCCCATCATCGCCGGGGAGAAGCGCGAGCCTTCCTCGTTGGTCCAGACCGCGACCTCGATCGGCGCCTCGGTCTCGATCTCGTGGTCGTTGAGGGTGCGGATGACCTCGAGCCCCGCCAGCACGCCGTAGACGCCGTCGAAGCGGCCGCCGGTCGGCTGGGTGTCGAGGTGGCTGCCGGTCACCACCGGCGCCCGCTTCGGATCCTTGCCCGGCCGGCGGACGAAGATGTTGCCGATGCGGTCGACCGAGACCGTGCAGCCGGCGGCCTTGGCCCAGCCGACGAAGAGGTCGCGGCCGTCGCGATCGAGGTCCGAGGCGGCGAGACGCGCGTTGCCGCCCTTCGCGGTCGCGCCGATCTTCGCCATGTCCATCAGGCTCGCCCAGAGCCGGCTGCCGTCGATCGCCAGGTTCCGCTTCATCCGCCTCTCCTCCGCTGGCGCGCATTGTGGCTGGCCGATACTCTGGGCGCCATGCGCGTCTTCCATTCGCCGGACCACGTCCGGCACTTCCCCAAGTCCTTCATCATGCGCGGCCAGGTGGTCGAGAGCCCGGAGAAGCCGGAACGGGCCGAGGTCATGCTGAAGGCGCTGACCCAGGCCGGCCACAGGATCGAGGCCTCGAAGAAGCACGGCACCGAAGCGGTCGAAGCGGTGCACGACGTCGGCTATCTCGCCTTCCTCAAGGATGGCTACAAGGCGTGGCGGGCGCTGCCCGGCGCCTCGCCGGCAATCATCCCGAACGTGCATCCCGGCCGGAACATGGCGCATGCCTCCCCGCATCCGGTGGCGCGCGCCGGCTGGTACCAAGCCGACACCGCCTGTCCGGTCGACGACGGCACCTGGGAGGGATGCCTCGCCGCGGTCGACTGCGCGCTCGCGGCGACCGAGGCGGTGCTGGCCGGGGAGCGGGTCGCTTACGGGCTCTGCCGGCCGCCCGGCCATCACGCCTATGCCGATCAGTCGGGCGGCTTCTGCTTCCTCAACAACGTCGCGATCGCCGCCGACGTCGCAGCCAGGGCCAAGGGCAACGTCGCGATCCTCGACGTCGACGTCCATCACGGCAACGGCACGCAGGGCATCTTCTGGCGGCGGCCGGACGTGCTGTTCGTCTCTCTGCATGCCGATCCGGCCGTCTACTACCCGTTCTATGCCGGCTATGCGGACGAGACCGGCGACGGGGCAGGGGCGGGGGCAACGTTCAACATCCCGCTGCCGCCGGGGACCGGCGACGACGCCTACATGCCCGCGCTGGAGCGTGCGCTCGCGCGCATCCGCGCCTATGGGCCGTCGGTGCTGCTGGTGTCGCTCGGCCTCGACGCTGCTGCCGACGATCCGCTCGGCATCCTCAAGATCACGACCGAGGGATTCCGGCGGATGGCGCGCGAGATCGCCGCCCTGGATCTGCCGACCGTGCTGATCCAGGAAGGCGGCTATCTCTCGGCGAGCCTAGGCGCGAATGCCGCGTCGTTCCTCGCCGGTTTCGAGGGACGCTAGCGAGTACCCTTGATGTAGGGGGCGAGGAAGCGCTGGACGTTGGCGTCGAGCTGGACGTCGAGATCGCGCATCACCCCCTCCACCAGTTCGTAGAGCACGCGATCGAGTTCGTTGGGCGAGATGCCTTCGGGCACCGTCCGGCTGCGCTCGGCGCGCGCGCTGGCGCTGCCTTCGGGCATGTTGATCTGGGTCGGCTTGATCTCGATCGAGACGTCGACGAAGGCGTCGTAGCGGGCCGCCTGCTCCTTGGTGAAGACGCCCTGGACGCCGGGCGTCACGCGGAGCGAGCTTTCGAGGATGCGCGCGTCCTTGATCGTCACGGTGGCGGTACCGGTATTGCCAACCGGCACGAGGCGGTCGCGGGCCCAGCGCTCGATCGCCTTTGCCGGCGGCACCGGCGCCTGATGCTCGACGTTCGGCAGGCGGAACGTCGGCTGGTACTGGTCGACCACCTTGATCTCGGCGACGTCCAGCAGGAAGCGCGGCCGGTCGGTGAAGGTCATGTCGGGCAGCCGGACCGGCGGCGGTGCGGCGCAGGCGGCGGGGAGGACGACGACGGCGAGGAGGGCGAGCTTCTTCAGGAGCGACATCTTCGACATCTTGGGGCCTCGTCTCGGTCTGCCGGATGGCTGGGCGGGTAACCCGGGCGGCCCTGGGGCCGTTCCCGAGAAAACATACCTCGATACCGTGGCGGAATTTAGCTCGCCCGCAACTGCCGCACGTCTTCTTCCGAGAAGATGTTGCTGGCGTTGCAGAATTGGCAGGTCACGATGAACCGCCCGTCGACCATGAGATCCGGAAGATCCGACTCGGGCACGAGCCTGAGGGCCCCTTCCGCCCGCTCGCGCGTGCAACGGCACCTGGCCTCGACCGGTCGGGGCGAGAACACCCGCACTCCCTCGGCATGGAAAAGGCGGAAGAGCAGATCCTCGGCCCTGAGCTCAGGATCGAGCAGCTCGTCTTCGCTCAGGCTGTCGAGGAGGTGCAGCGTCCGGTTCCAGGCGTCGGGGTCGGCGCTCTCGCCCGGCAGGCGCTGGACCATCAGCGCGCTCGCGCGCCAAGCGGTGCCGAGGCCCGAGGCCAGGATCAGCCGCGTGCTCAGCTGCTCGGACTGCTTGAAATAGTGGTCGGCGGCGCCAGCGAGGGTGTCCTCGCCGAGCTCGACGATGCCCTGGTAGCGCTCGGTGTCCGGTCCCTGGTCGACGGTGAAGGCGAGCTGGCCCTTGCCGACGAGGTGGTCGAGTCGGCGCTCGTCGGCTGCGATCGGCTTGCCCGCGAGCTGCGCATATCCCCGGAGATGCCCGGCCGAGGTCATGTCGACGACCAGCAGCTTCACCGGCCCGTTGCCCTTGGCCTGGACCGAGAAGACGCCGTCGAACTTGAGCGAGGACCCGACCGCCGCCGATAGCGCCATCGCCTCGCCGAGCAGCCGGCTGACGGGCCGCGGATAGGCGTGCTGGCGAAGGATCGTGTCGAGCGACGGGCCTAGCCTGGCGACGCGGCCGCGGATGTTCAGACCATCGACCTGGAACGGCAGCACGACATCGTCGGAACCGACGGATTCAGCCTTCAGGAGAGACACCAAGAAAGGATCGCCTTCTGCACGTGGAGGCGGTTCTCCGCCTCGTCCCAGACCACCGACTGTGGCCCGTCGATCACCGACGCGGTGACCTCGTCCCCCCGATGGGCGGGGAGACAGTGCATGAAGATGGCGTCGGACTTGGCCAATTTCATCAGGCGATCGTCGACCCGGTAGGGGGCGAGCAGGTTGTGGCGGGTCTCTCCCTGGGTGGTGTCGTTCATCGAGACCCAGGTATCGGTGACGATGCAGTCGGCGCCGCGGGCGGCGGCATCCGCGTCCTCGGTCACTATCACCTTGCCGCCCTGGCCCTGGGCCCAGCGGATCAGGTTGTCCGGCGGGGTTAGCTCGTTCGGGCAGGCGAGCCGCAGCTCGAAGTCGAAGCGGACCGCGGCGTGGACCCAGGACGCGGCGACGTTGTTGCCGTCGCCGGACCACGTCACGACGCGACCGGCGATCGATCCGCGATGCTCCTCGAAGGTCATCACGTCGGCCATGAGCTGGCAGGGATGGCTGTTGTCGGTGAGACCGTTGATGACCGGCACCGTCGCGTATTGCGCGATCTCGTGCAGCTTCCAGGGCTGGAAGGTTCGCATCATGATCACGTCGACGTAGCGCGACAGCACCCGCGCGGTATCGGCCAGCGTCTCGCCGCGGCCGCTCTGCATCTCGGCGGCCGACAGCATGATCGTCTCGCCGCCGAGCTGGCGCATGGCGACGTCGAAGCTGACCCTAGTGCGGGTCGAAGGCTTCTCGAAGATCATCGCCAGCGTCTTGCCTTCGAGCTTCCGCTCGCGCTTGCCGGCCTTGAGCTCGCGCTTCATCTGGGCGCCGTCGTCCAGGATGGAACGGAGGGTCTTCGCCTCGAACGCGTCGAGGTCGAGAAAGTGCTTGGGAGCAGACATGGGACGCTCGGTTCAGGATGAAAGCTGGGATGCGGCCTTGTCGATTTTCTCGACCGCCTCGCGCACGTGGCTTTCGTCGATGATCAGCGGCGGCACCAGGCGGACGACGTTCTCGCCCGCGCCGACGGCGAGCAGCCCGTTCTCGCGCAGCTTGTCGACCAGCTGCGTATTGGGAACGTGGCAGCGCAGCCCCAGCATCAGGCCGGAGCCGCGCACCTCGATGAACACCTTCGGGTACTTCTTGACCACCGCCTCGAGCTCCTTGCGGAGCAGCTTGGCGATCTTGTCGACGCGTTCCATGAAGCCCGGCTCGAGCATCACGTCCATGACCGCGTTGGCGACGGCCATCGCCAGCGGGTTGCCGCCGAAGGTCGAGCCGTGGGTTCCGGCGGTCATGCCGACCGCGGCCTTCTCGGTCGCCATGAAGGCGCCGACCGGGAAGCCGCCGCCGAGCCCTTTGGCGACGCACATGACGTCGGGCGTGATGCCGGCCCATTCATGGGCGAACAGCTTGCCGGTGCGGCCCATGCCACACTGGACCTCGTCGAAGACCAGCAGGATGCCGAACTCGTCGGCAATCTTGCGGAGCTCCCGGAGGTAATCGAGATCGGCCGGCCGGATGCCGCCCTCGCCCTGGACGGGCTCGACCAGGATCGCCGCGGTCGAGCCGTCGATCGCGGCGCGGAGCTCGTTCAGGTTATTGAAAGCCACCTGCTTGAAGCCTTCGACCGCGGGGTCGAAGCCCTTCAGGTACTTCTCGTTGCCGGCGGCGGCGAGCGTCGCCAGCGTGCGGCCGTGGAAGGCGCCGGAGCAGCCGATCACGGTGAACTTCTCGGGATGGCCGGTCTCGTCGTGGTACTTGCGGACCAGCTTGATCGCGCCTTCGAGCGCCTCGGCGCCCGAATTGCAGAAGAACACCTTGTCGGCAAAGGTGTTCTTGGTGAGCCTCTCGGCCAGCTTCTCCTGCTCGGGAATCCGGTAGAGGTTGGAGACGTGCCAGAGCTTGGCGCCCTGGTCGGCCAGCGCCTTGACCAGCTTCGGATGCGAGTGACCCAGCGCGTTGACGGCGATGCCGGCAGCGAAGTCGAGGAAGCGGCGGCCGTCGGTCGCGATCAGGTAGGGGCCCTCGCCCCGGTCGAAAGCGATATCGTAACGACCATAGGTCGGCATCACGGCGGCGGCAGTCACGGGTCGACTCCTGAGGGAGGATGGGTTCCGGACGGTTATGAGGGCCGGAAACCGCCAACTATCCGGAGGGGCGGCGACTCTGTCAACCGCACCGGGGGCGCGTTTTCTCAAAGCGGTCTTGCGGGTTTTCCGGGGTCGGTGGCCTCAATTGATGAGTTTTCGCCCAGCGCGGCTTGATCCCGGCATCGCGGACCGCTAGGTCACACCCAACGGGGAGAAGAGACCTTGAAGATCTGCATCTACGGTGCCGGCGCCATCGGCGGGCATGGGGCGGCCCTGCTGGCGCGGGCGGGCCACGACGTGACGATGATCGCCCGCGGCGCCCAGCTCGATGCGATCCGGAAGAAGGGCCTGACCTTCATCGCCAAGGACGAGCGCTTCACCGTGCCGGTGCGCGCCGTCGAGACGCCGGAAGAGGCGGGCACCCACGACGTGGTCGTGCTGTCGGTGAAGGCGCCGTCGCTGGCGGAGATCTCGGGCAGGCTGGGGCCGCTGCTGGGCCCGGAGACGCCGATCGTCGCCGCGCTCAACGGCATTCCGTGGTGGTTCTTCTCGGGCTTCGGCGGCGCGCTCGATGGCCAGCGCCTGAAGACCCTCGATCCCGACGGCCGCATCGCCGCCGGCATCCCGATCGACCGGGTGATCGGCTGCGTCCTCTACATCGCGGCCGAGGTGACGGCGCCCGGAGAGATCACGCACTCCTTCGGCGGCCGCTGGGTTCTGGGCGAGCCCAAGGGCGGGCTCACGCCGAGGCTCGAACGCCTGTCCAAGGCGCTCGCCGTGCCTGGCCTTGCGGTGCAGGCCTCGCCCACGATCCGCGGCGACATCTGCCACAAGCTGATCGGCAACATGTCGGGCAACACGGTGAGTGCGCTCACCCACGCCACCTCGATCGAGATGCTGGACAATCCCGGCACCCGCGAGGTGATCATGGCGATGCTGCACGAGGGCATCGCCGTCGCCAAAGGCCTCGGCATCGCCATTCCCGGCTCGGTCGAGGAGCGGGTCGGCATCATGAAGAGCCTCGGCAGCTTCAAGAGCTCGACCTTGCAGGATGTGGAACGCGGCCGCCCGATCGAGGTGGACGGGTTGATCGTCGCGGTTCAGGAGATCGCGCGGCTGGTGGGAGTGCCGACGCCGACGATCGACATCGTCGGCGCCATGACCGCGCTTCGCGCGAAGACGCTCCTCAGGGGGTGACGCGCTTGATCGCAGCCAGGCTGGCGCCGACCGCGATCAGCGCGCCGCCGGCAAGCCGCTCGCGCCAGACCGCGAGACGCGAGCTGCCGAAGGCGCGGCGGCCCTGGGCGGCGAGCCAGCCGTAGACGGCGAGCACCGGTACTTCCGAGAGGAAGCAGGCCGCGGCGAACAGCACGTACTGAAGAACGAGGTCGCCGTTCGGATCGATGAACTGCGGCATCAGCGCGCCGAAGGTGAGCACCGACTTCGGGTTGGCGAGCTGAGTCAGCACCGCCTGCATGAAGGGCTGCCGGAGCGCGCCGGCGACGCCGGTTTTCGGCTCCGAGGCGGACGCCGCGTTCCAGATCGTCCGGACGCCGAGATAGATCAGGTAGGCGGCGCCGACATACTTCACCCCGTAGAAGAAGGTCTCGGAGGTGGAGAGGATCGCGCCGAGGCCAACGGCCGACAGCAGGAAATAGATGCTGTTGCCCGCCTGGACGCCGAGGGCGGCCTTCAGCGAGGCGCCCCAGCCCGATTTCACGCCGTGCGACACGACGAGGAGCACGGCCGGTCCCGGCGCGATCGCGAAGATCGTCATGGTGACGGTAAAGGCGAGAAGAACCTGCCAATCCATGCGCACCTCGATGATGTTGCGATGCAGCATAGGGCGGCGTGATCGACGGAGCAACGACCGCGGTGCTAGAGAGTCCGGACCTGGGGGAGACGACGATGGAAGACGCGTTCGACGATCCGGTGATGATCAGGATGGCGATCGCCGCCGGCTTCTGGATCCTGCTGCATGTCGGGCTGGCGGGGTCGCCGCTGCGCTGGGCCGTGGCGGGAAGGATCGGCGAGAACGCCTTCCGCGGCCTATTCTCGCTGCTTTCGTTGGCCGGCATCGTCTGGCTCGCGATCGCCTATCGCCAGGCGACCTCCGCCGAGTCCTTCTATGGCATCCGCATGGTCGAGCCCTGGATGATGTGGGCGCCGACGATCCTGATGATCCCGGCCGTGATCCTCTTCGTGGGATCGCTGAGCCAGCCCAATCCCACGATGGTGATGGGCGAAAGGTTCCTGAAGGCGGACGAGCCGGCCAGGGGTGTCTTCCGTGTCACGCGCCATCCGATGCTGTGGTCTTTCCTGCTCTGGGCGATCGGTCACTTCATCGCCAATGGCGACCTTGCCTCGGTCTTCCTGTTCGGCAGCATCATGATCGTCTCCGCCGCCGGCATGGGCTCGATCGACCGCAAGCAGGCCAGGCGCGATCCGGAAGGATGGGGGCGCTTCTCGGCGGTCACCTCGGTCGTTCCCTTCATGGCGATCCTCGCCGGCAGGAACCGCTTGGTCGTCGGCGAGATCGGGGTGAGCCGGATCGCGATCGCGGCAGCCCTCTTCGTCGCGATCGCCGCCGTCCATCCGATGGTCTTCGGCGTTCCGGCGCTGCCCCAGTAACGAAGAAGGCCGGCATCGCTGCCGGCCTTCGTTCTCTCCGCGGTGGACGTTCCGGCTATTCGGCCGGGTGCGGACGGGTAGCGACGCCGTGCGCCGGCTTCTCGCCGTGGGCCGTGGCCGGTCCGCCCGCCGGCTCCTTCTTCTCGAGCGCCGTGATCGCCTCGGCGACGTGGCTCGCGGCCTTCGTCTTCTTGGCGAGCAGCAGATAGAAGACCGGGATGATGAAGATCGTCATCAGGGTGGCGAAGAGCACGCCGCCGACGATGACCGAGCCGATCGCCTGACGGCTCTCGGCACCGGCGCCGGTGGCGATCGCCAGCGGCAGCGCGCCGATCGCGGTCGCGATCGAGGTCATGAGGATCGGACGCAGGCGCGCCACCGACGATCCGAGGATCGCGTCGTAGATGTTCTTGCCTTCGTCGCGTAGCTGGTTCGCGAACTCGACGATCAGGATGCCGTTCTTCGCCACGATGCCGACCAGCATGATCATGCCGATCTGGCTGTAGACGTTGAGCGTCAGCCCCTTCAGGAAGATCGCGCCGAGTGCCCCGGTGATCGCCAGCGGCACCGCCAGCATGATCACGAACGGGTGGACGTAGCTCTCGAACTGCGCGGCGAGCACCAGGAACACCGTCAGCAGGGCGACGCCGAAGGTGAAGTAGATCGCCGACGAGCTTTCCTTGAACTCGCGGGCCTCGCCGCGATAGCTGATGCGCGCCTGCGGCGGAAGCTCGACCGCGGCAGTGCGTTCGACGAACTCGATCGCGTCGCCGAGCGTGTAGCCGGCGGCGAGGTTGGCCGAGATCGTGATCGAGCGGAGGCGGTCGGTCCGATAGAACTCGCTGGCGCCGGCCATGTCGCGGAGCCTGACCAGGCTCGAGAGCGGCACCAGCGCGCGCGTGGTCTGCGAGCGCACGAAGATGTTGGCGAGATCGCTCGGCTGGGCGCGGTCCTGCGGCGCCGCCTGGAGGATGACGTTGTACTCCTCGCCGCGGTCGGAGAAGGTCGTGACGTTGCGCGATCCCAGCATGGTCTCGAGGGTGCGGCCGATTTCGTCGATGGCGACGCCGAGGTCGGCGGCGCGGGCGCGGTCGATCTCGACGCGGAACTGGGGCTTGTTCTCCTCGTAGTCGGCATTGACGTTCTGCAGGCGCGGGTTCTCGCGCATCGCCGCCATCATCGTGTCGCGCCAGCCGACCAGCTCTTCGTAGGTGTTGCCGCCGAGAACGACGCGGAGCGGCAGCTGGAACGCCGGCTGGCCGAGGCTCGGCGGGTTGATGGCGATGGCGCGGACGCCGGGCATCGCGTTCAGGTGCTGGAAGAGGTCGCGGACCATTTCCTGCTGCTTCTGCTTGCGCTCTTCCCACGGCTTGAGCCGGATGTTGAGGGAGGCCTGCCGGACGTCGCCGGGACGTCCGAAGGACGGCGCGACGTTGGTGAAGACACGCTCGACCACGCCCGAGTCGAGGAGCGGCTTCAGGACCGCCTCGATCCGGTTCACCTGCTCGCGGGTGTAGTCGATGGACGAGCCTTCCGGCGCGGTCACCGAGATGAAGAAGTAGCCGCGATCCTCTGTCGGCGCGAACTCGCGCGGCAGCGTCTTGAACAGGAAGTACGAGGAGGCCGAGATGCCGATCGCGAGCGCGACGACGATGACGGGGGCGTTGAGGCCCTTGATCAGCAGCCAACGGTAGCCCGCGGTCATGCCGGTGAAGATCGGCTCGGTCACCTTGTGAAGCAGGCTTTCGCCGTGGACTTCCTTCAGCAGCTTCGAGCACAGCATCGGCGTCAGCGTCAGCGCGACGAGGCCCGAGAACATGACCGCAGCCGCGACCGAGATGCCGAACTCGCTGAACAGGCGGCCGGTGTTGCCCGGCAGCAGCGACAGCGGGATGAAAACCGCGATCAGCACCAGCGTGGTCGAGATCACGGCGAACCCGATCTGGCGCGCGCCGCGCACGGCGGCGAGCAGCGGCGGCTCGCCTTCCTCGATATGGCGGTGGATGTTCTCGAGCACGACGATCGCGTCGTCGACAACCAGGCCGATCGCCAGCACGAAGGCCAGCAGCGTCAGCACGTTCAGCGAGAAGCCGAAGGCGGCGAGGATGATGAACGAGGCGATGATCGAGACCGGGATCGCGATCGTCGGGATGAAGGTCGCGCGGAACGAGCGCAGGAAGAAGAAGATCACGCCGACGACGAGGGCCAGCGCGATGCCGAGCGCGTGGAACACCTCGTAGATCGACTGGGCGATGAACAGCGAGGTGTCGAAGGAGACGTCCATCACCAGGCCCGACGGCAGCGTCGGGTTGATGATCTTGATCATCTCCTTGGCGGCTTCGGCGACGTCGAGGGTGTTGGCCTTGGACTGCTTGACGATGCCGAGGCCGATCGCCGGCTTGCCGGTATTGCGAACGTCGCCGCGCGCGTCCTCGGGGCCGAGCTCGACCCTGGCGACCTCGCCGAGGCGCACCGGGAAGCCGTCCTTGACCGTGAGCACGATGTTCCGGAACTGCTCCGGCGTCTTCATGCTGGTGTCGGTGCGGACCGTGAACTCGCGGCGCGTCGACTCGACGCGGCCGGCGGGCAGCTCGACGTTCTGCTTGCGCAGCGCCGACTCGACGTCCTGCACGGTCAGCTCGCGGGCGGCGAGCTCGCGGCGGTCGAGCCAGACGCGCATCGAGTAGCGCCGCTCGCCGCCAATGCGGACGGTGGCGACGCCGTTCAGGTTCGAAAGGCGGTCTACGAGATTGCGCTTGGCGTAGTCGGTGAGCTCGAGGCTCGACATGCGGTCGGAAGACAGCGAGATCCAGATGATCGGGCGCGCGTCGGCCTCGACCTTCGAGATCACCGGCGGGTCGGCGTCCACCGGCAGGCGCGACATCACACGGCCGACCTTGTCTCGGACGTCGTTGGTGGCGCCGTCGATGGCGCGGTCGATGCGGAACTCGAGCGAGATCGATGACGAGCCTTCGCGGCTCGACGAGGTCATCACCTTGATGCCCTCGATGCCCGACAGTGCGTCTTCCAGGATCTGCGTGACCTGGACCTCGATGACGTTCGCCGATGCGCCCTTGTAGGTCGTCTGCACCGAGACGATCGGCGGGTCGATGTCCGGGTACTCGCGGACCGCGAGGCGCTGGAAGGCGAAGAGCCCGAAGGTCACCAGCACGAGGCTGATGACGGTCGCGAAGACCGGGCGCTTGATGGCGATGTCGGAGAGAACCATTGAGCGCCTCTCGTTGGGCGTAGAAGGGGGTTAGGCGCCGGTGCGGACCGGCACTCCGTCTCGGATCTTCTGGATGCCGCTGGTGACCACGACCGAGTTCTGGTTCAGGCCTTCGCGGATCTCGACCTCGCCGGGAAGGCGGGCGCCGAGCTTGACCTCGGTCTTCACGGCCTTGCCGTCGGCGACGGTGTAGACGTACTGGCGGATGCCCTCCGGCACGACCGCCTCCTCCGGCACGATCAGCGCGCCGTCGCGGCGGTTGAGCGCCAGCTTGACGGTGAGGAACATGCCCGGCTTCAGCGCGCCGTCCTGGTTCGGGAACTCGGCGCGGACCTCGACGGCGCGCGTCGTGGTGTCGACGCGGGTGTCGATGCTGGTGATCGCCCCCTTGAAGGTCCGGTCGGCCGCGGCGTTCCCGGAGGCCGTGACGTTGGCGCCGGCCTTGACCGAGGACATCGCGGATTCCGGCACGAAGAAGCGGAGCTTGATGGTCTCGACGTCATCGAGCGTGGTGATGACGGTGCCGACCGAGATCAGCGCTCCCTGACTGACGCGGCGGATGCCGACGCGGCCGGAGAACGGCGCCACGATCTTGAGGTCGGCGAGCTGGGCCTCGATCACGCGGACGCGCGCCTCGGCGTTGCGATAGATGCCTTCCTGGTCGTCGAGGCGGGACATCGGTGCGTTGCCCGTCGCCTGCAGGCTCTTGGTGCGGTCGAACGCCGCCTTGGCCTGGTCGCGGAGCGCCTGGGCGGCTGCGAGGTTGGCCATCGGCTCGCGATCCTCGAGCTCGAGGATGACGGTGCCGGCCTTCACCTGCTGGCCTTCGGTGAACTTGATCGCCTTTACGATGCCCGCGATCTTAGAGGTGACTGTTAGACTCTCGTTGGCGAGCGCCGTGCCGACCGCTTCGACGGTGTCGTCGATCGGACCGATGCGGACCTTCTGTGCCTCGACCGGGATGGCGCGCTGCGCCGGCGTGGCGGTGGCGCTGGCCTTCGCCTGCTGCCCGGGAAGCCATGCATCCCGGTACATCCATCCGGCGACTCCCGCCGTTCCCAGAACGGCGACGACAGCTAGTTGAGCAACGACTTTCATTGGTGTCTCAGCCTTACCCGCCCCCGAGGCGGCGCGACTTTAGCTTAATGTTTCTTAACCTGTAACTAACATTAGCCGGTTGCATCCTGACGACGTTCGGCGCGCGGATCGAGGGGTGATGCCTCAGGTGTGATCGCCGCCTCAGGCACGAAGGGCGACTGTTCCGGAACGGGTCGGCCCACCCGCTTCCTGCGGCGGTACGCCACGAACACTGCAAGGGCCATGCTAAAGGCCGCGGACAACCAGAACAGCGCGGATGGGCCGAAAGCGTCCATTAGCGGGCTGGCGGCGAGCGGGCCGATGGTGGCACCGACTGACCACAAAAGCAGCATGCTGCCGCTGACGGAGACAACCTGGCTCCGGTCGATGAAGTCGTTCGTGTGCGCGACGCAGATCGGATAGATCGCGCCCGAAAGGCCGCCGAAAAGCGCGATCAGCACGTACAGCGTGAGAGTCGACCAGTTCCAGGCAACCGCAAGTCCGATCGTCGAGAGCGCCATCAGGATCGAGACGGTCAAGAGGACCAGGCGGCGATCGAAGCGGTCGGAGAGCCAGCCGATCGGCCACATCAGGATCAGGCCGCCGACGGTCAGAACGGCGATGAACTGGCCGACGCCGGCCGCCGACAAGCCGATCTGCTGGGCGAAGACCGGCGCCAGGCCGGAGATCGCCGAGCCCACGAACCCCGCCAGGAGCACGCCGACGACGCCGAGCGGCGAGGCCTGGTAGAGGTCGGCCAGCGGCATGCGCCGGGCGTCCTGGATCGGCGGCGCGGTCTCGGCGGTCAGCGCCACCGGCAGCAGCGACAGCGCGTAGGCGATCGCCGGAATCATGAAGAGCATGAGGCCGGCCGGATCGGCGAGGCCGAGCAGGAACTGGCCCCCGCCGAAAGCCAGCTTGTTGGCGATCGTGTAGACCGCGAGCACACGGCCGCGCTCGTGGGAGCGCGTCCGGTGGCTGAGCCAGCTCTCGGTGATCATGAACATGCCCGCCGCGGCGGCGCCGTTGCAGGCCCGGAGCGCCACCCATGGCAGGGTCGAGACCACGAACGGATATAGAAGTGTGAGGGCGCAGGTGATGCCGGCGAGCGCCGCGAAGGCGCGGATGTGGCCGACCCGGCGGATGAGGGGCGGGGCGAAGCGGCAGCCGGCCAGGAAGCCGACCGAGTACGAGGCGACCACCATGCCGATCGACCCGGTGGCGAAGCCCTCCAGGGACATGCGAAGGGCAAGGAAGGTCGAGAAGACGCCGTTGCCGACCAGCAGAAGCGCGGTCCCGGTGAGGATCGGCGCTACTGCGAATAGTGCCTGGATCATGGGGACGGCCCCAGATGCAGGGGCGAGCGGGTGGCCCTGGCTCGGGGGGCGGGCGAAAGGGGTCCTCCGACCAGGATCACGGTGCCTCTGTCCGGTGTTGTGACAATGTTGTGCCCCGTTGAACCTCGCTTAACAAGCCGTTGCGGTCAGGGAAGTATCGTGCCTTTTCATGGGACTAGCTAAGTCAAGGCAACATTTCCTTTGACAGTGGCGCGGATGTCACGGAGAAGGCCCCCATGGCTTTTTCACGCCTCGCAGCCCAGGTTCTCACTGCCGCCGCCCTGCTTTCCCCGGGCGTGGCCCTGGCCGGCCCCAATCCCTGCACGCAGGCCATCGCGGAAGCCGAGCGTCGATTCGGGATTCCCGAGGGGCTTCTGCAGGCGATGTCGGTCCATGAAAGCGGCGTGAACGGCCAGCCCTATCCCTGGGCCCTCAATATCGGCGGCCGCGTCGTCTACGCCTCCACCCAGGACAAGGCTCAGAAGATCCTGGACGAGCGCCGCGCCAAGGGCCGTAAGAACCTCTACGCCGGCTGCATGCAGCTCTCGGTCTTCCACCACGGCGGGAACTTCCGGTCGCTCGCCGACATGCTGCAGCCGCAGCGCAACGTGGCCTACGCCGCCAAGTACCTCGCGGCCCATTTCGAGGACTACGGCGACTGGGAGGCGGCGGTCCGCCGCTACCAGGGCGGCAAGGCCCGTCAGTCGGCCGCCTATTTCTGCAAGGTTCTGCGCCTGCTCGGCGACCGTCGCCCGGAGAGCGCGCAAGAAATCGACAACGGCCGCTGCGGCGCGTTGCCGACGGTCGCGAAGGTCACGGCATCCGAGCCTTCGGCCGAGCCGGAAGAGACCGCGCCTCCCACGATCGCGGTCGTGCCGGCCTCCGAGCCTGCCGCCGTGGCGCCCGAGCAGACGCCTCCCGCCTCGACCGCCCGCCTGGATCTGCGCGAGCTGAGCTGACCTCTTCTCGCGCCCGCGTTCATGAGGTCCTGATGTCGTCCCCCGCCTCCGTCCTCGTCGCCGGCTCAGGCGTCATGGGTACCGGCATCGCAGCCGCGTTCCTGCGTTCCGGTGCCAAGGTCTGGGTCCTGAGCCGCACGCCCGAGCGGGTCGCCGACAAGGTGCCGGGCGCCGTCGGCACGGGCGGGCTTCCCGACGAGGTGCCGGAACTCATCGTCGAGTCCGTGCCCGAGAAGCTCGACCTCAAGCGCAGCCTCTATGCCGACATCGAGAAGCGCTACGCGGGCAAGCCGATCCTCGCCACCAACACCTCGGGCCTGTCGCTCGACGAGCTGGCCTCGGGTCTCAAGCACAAGCAGCGCTTCCTCGGCCTCCACTACTTCATGCCGGCCGACGTGATGCCGCTGGTCGAGGTGATCCGGACGGCGGCGACCGAGGATGCGGCGGTCCAGACGGTGGTCGACGGGGTCAGGGCCTGCGGCCAGAATCCGCTGGTGCTCAACCGGCCGATCGAGGGTTTCCTCATCAACCGGCTTCAGCACGCGATCCTGCACGAGGCCTATTACCTGATCGAGCAGGGCATCTGCGGGCCGGAGGAGGTCGACCAGGCGGCCCGCGAGATGTTCGGACCGCGCATGTGCGTGACCGGGCTGATCGAGCAGAAGGACCTGAGCGGCCTCGACACGCATGCCCTGGTGCAGCGCGCGATCGTCCCGCACCTCAATCCGTCGCGCGAGCCGGCGAAGCTGGTCCAGGACATGTATGCCCGCGGCGACATCGGCGTGAAGTCGGGCAAGGGCTTCTACGACTGGTCCAAGCGCGACCCGCGCAAGCGCCAGGCCGAGGCTCGTACCAAGCTCGCCGAGATCCTGGCGCTCCTCGACCGCCAGAAGCGCACCACCTGACATTTTGCCGCTGGCGAGCGCCGCTTGATCGGGCGCGCCGGTCTCAGGCACGATCCGGCTCTTCCATCCAAGAGCGGCCGGGGGGCCGCCTAAGCGCAGATCTCCGGAGGACTTCAGCATGACCGCGGCCGCTTCCCGTCGGCGCAAGACCTATGACGAGCTGCGTTCGAAGCGCTGGTACGGCGTCGCCGACCTGCGCGCCTTCGGCCATCGCTCGCGCACGCTGCAGATGGGCTACACGCGGCAGGACTGGGAAGGCAAGCCGGTCATCGCGATCATCAATACTTGGTCCGACATCAATCCCTGCCACAGCCACTTCAAGCTGCGCGTCGAGGAAGTGAAGCGCGGCATCTGGCAGGCCGGCGGGTATCCCCTGGAAATGCCGGCGATCGCGCTCGCCGAGCCGTTCCAGAAGCCGACGACGATGCTCTATCGCAACCTGCTCGCGATCGAGACCGAGGAGCTGCTGCGCTCGTATCCGGCCGACGGGGCCGTGCTCATGGGCGGCTGCGACAAGACCGCGCCCGCGCTGCTGATGGGTGCGATCACGATGAACCTGCCGACGATCTTCGTGCCCGCGGGGCCGATGCTGCGCGGCAACTGGCACGGCAACTTCCTAGGATCGGGCACCGACTCGTGGAAGTACTGGGCCGAGCTCCGCGCCGGCAACATCACCGACAAGGACTGGGAGGAGGTCGAGGAAGGCATCGCCCGCTCCTACGGCACCTGCATGACCATGGGCACGGCGGCGACCATGATGAGCATGGCCGAGGTGCTCGGCTTCACGCTGCCCGGCGCGTCGTCGATCCCGGCGCCGGACTCCAACCATTCGCGCATGGCCTCGCTCTCGGGCCGGCGCATCGTCGACATGGTGTGGGAGGACCTGAAGCCGTCGGACATCCTGACCGACAAGTCGTTCGACAACGCGGTCACCACGCTGATGGCGATGGGCGGATCGACCAATGCCGTCGTGCACCTTCTGGCGCTCGCCGGCCGCGCCGGCGTGAAGCTGACGCTCGACCGCTTCAACGAGATCTCCAAGCACGTGCCGATGATCGCCAACGTGCGCCCGTCGGGTAAGTACCTGATGGAGGACTTCTATTATGCGGGCGGCCTGCCGGCGTTCCTGAACCAGCTCGGCGACCTGCTCGACCGCAAGGCGGCGACGGTCAACGGCAAGACGCTCGGCGAGAACATCGGCGACGCCAAGGTCTACAACCCCGACGTCATCGTCAGCCGCGACAAGGCGCTCTACAAATCGGGCGGCCTCGCGGTCGTGCGCGGCAACCTCGCCCCCGATGGTGCGGTGATCAAGCCGACCGCCGCCGAGCCCAGGCTCTGGAAGCACACCGGCCCGGCGGTCGTGTTCGAGGACTACAACGACATGGCAGCGCGCATCGACAGCGACGACCTCAACGTCACTAAGGACTCGGTGCTGGTGCTGAAGAACGCCGGACCGCAGGGAGGCCCCGGCATGCCGGAATGGGGCATGCTGCCGGTGCCGAAGAAGCTGCTGAAGGAAGGCGTGCGCGACATGGTGCGCATCTCGGATGCGCGCATGAGCGGCACGAGCTACGGCACCTGCATCCTGCATGTCGCGCCCGAAGCCTATATCGGCGGCCCGCTCGCCTTCGTGAAGGACGGCGACATGATCGAGCTCGACATCGAGGCACGTACCCTCAATCTCAAGATATCCGACGCCGAGATGGCGAAGCGGAAGGCGGCGTGGAAGAAGCCGGAGCCGAAGTTCGGCCGCGGCTGGGGCGCGCTGCACGCCATGCACATCACCCAGGCCGACCAGGGCTGCGACCTTGACGTCTTGCGCGACGGACCGCGCGTACCGGAACCGGAGATCCACTGATGCACGCCGACATGCCGATCAACCGCTTCAAGCACGCGCTCGCGGCGGGACGACTCCAGATCGGGCTGTGGTCGAGCATGCTCCATCCGCTGGCCATGGAGGCGATGGGTGGCGCCGGCGCCGACTGGATCCTGCTCGACTGCGAGCACGGCCCGGGCGACCCCAACGAGGTGCTGTCGGCGCTGCAGGCGATGCAGGCCGGCACCGCGACCGCGATCGCGCGCCCGGCCTGGAACGACTCCGTGCTGATCAAGCGCTACCTCGATCTCGGCGTGAACACGCTGCTGATCCCGATGGTGCAGAACGCGGCAGAGGCGAAGGCCGCGGTCGAGGCGACCCGCTATCCACCGCACGGCATCCGCGGCGTCGCCTCGGGCACGCGCGCCAACCGCTTCGGGCGCGTGAAGGAGTATTTCCAGAAGGCGACCAGCGAGATGTGCGTGCTGGTGCAGGTCGAGACCCGCCCGGCGCTCGACCGGATCGAGGAGATCGCCGCTGTCGAAGGCGTCGACGGCGTCTTCATCGGCCCGTCCGACCTCGCGGCCGCGCTCGGCCATATCGGCAACCCGGCGCACCCCGACGTGCAGGCGGCGATCCAGGCGGCGCCGAAGCGCCTTGGCGGCAAGCCCGCCGGCATCCTGACGCCGGTGCCGGCCGACGCGAAGCGCTACATCGAGTGGGGCTACAAGTTCGTCGCGGTCGGCATCGACCTCGCGATCATCGCCCGCGCCTCGGAATCCCTGGTCCAGACCTTCAAATCCTAAGGCGAGGGCAAGTCGTAGACGAACCACGCGGCCCGCTTTAGCGTCCGCCTCCTTCGTGGAGGCGGACATGAAGCGCGTCCTGATCCTCGGGTGTTCCGGTGCCGGCAAGTCGACGTTCTCGCCGATCCTCGGCGAGCGCCTGGGTTTGCCCGTCATCCATCTCGACCAGCATTACTGGCGTGCCGGCTGGGTCGAGCCGGCGAAGGACGTGTGGCGTGCGCAGGTGCTCGAGCTGATCGCGCGGCCCGAATGGGTCATGGACGGCAACTACGGCGGCACGCTGCCCGACCGTCTCGCGGTCGCCGACATGGCCTTCGTCTTCGACTTCCCGACCTGGCTCTGCCTGTGGCGCGTGTGCAAGCGGATCGCGAAGGGCTATGGGCGGACGCGTCCGGACCTTGCCGATGGCTGCCCTGAGCAGATCGACTTCAAGTTCTTCCTCTACGTTTTGAACTTCCGCCGGAACCAAAGGCCGAGGCTGATGCAGGCGCTCGACTCCTTCGCCGGGCCGAAGGTCGTCTTCACCGGGCCCGGCGACGTCGCGCGCTGGCTTTCGGCTTTCGCGCCGGCTTCTTCGGTGTCTCTCCCTGGAAGACATCCCGGATCGTCTTGATCGCGCCGGGATCCGTCACGGTGTAGCCGGGCGTGCGCGAGATGGCGTCGCGGAACTCGTCGCTCCGCATGACCGCCAGCACGCGCTTCACCGCCTCGTGCTCCAGCACCTGCTTCCGGCAGACGAAGAAGTAGTCCTCGGTCACCAGGCGCACGAAATCGAGGTCGAACTGGCGCGCGGCGGCCTCGACGCCGAAGCTGACATCCGCCATGTCGCTGGCGACATAGGCCGCGACCGCGGCATGGGTGAACTCGATCTGCTCGTATCCCTGGATGCGCTCGCTGTCGATGCCGTGCCGGGCGAGCATCTGGTCGAACAGGAGGCGCGTCCCGGAATCGGGGTCGCGGCTGACGAAGCGCACGCCGGGCTTGAGCAGGTCCTTGAGCGTCCGCACGGCGAGCGGATTGCCGCGCTTGACGATCAAACCCATCTCGCGCGTGACGAAGCTGATCACCTGATGCTCGCCAGGTGACAGCCAGCCCTTGGCGGCGTCGATGCTGGCTTGGCGCAGCTCGCCCTGCGGCAGATGCATGCCGGCGAGATCGCAGGCGTCGTGGGCGAGCGAGACCAGGGAGTTCTGGTTGCCGACGTAGCGCAGATCGACGCTGATGCCGGTCTCGCGGCTGAGCAGCTCGCGCAGCTTCGAGACGGCGAAGCCGTGGCTCGCATGGACGCGGACGATCTGCTGGCCGTGCGGCAGGAACTGGTTGATCTCGGTCTCGAGCTCCTGCGACAGGTTCTGGAGCTGTGGACCGAGGCGCGCCTGCAGACGCTGCTCGGCCCAGACCAGCTTCTCGCCGAGCGCGGTCAGCCGCGTGCCGCGTCCGCGCGCGCGATCAACCAGCGGCGCACCGAAGAAGGCCGACCACTTCTCGATCAGGTTCCAGCAGTGGCGGTACGACAGCTCGGCGCGTTCCGCGGCGCGGGTGATCTTGCCGGTCGCGCGGATCTCGTTGAGGAGGCCCAGCATCACCAGCATCGATCCCGGCGCCTGGTCGCGCCGGAAGCGCCAGACCGGCTCGATCTCGACCCGGATCATCTATTCTCTATCGGTATTTTTGTTCATATATGACTGTCAGGTTCTGCATTTCATACCATATTTTCAGCGCTCAGGCTTGTGACTACATGGAGGCAGAGGCACCTTGGAGGTGCTGATATAGGCACTTTGATTCATATAAGGCGACCCTCATGGCCTTCGATTTTCCTTCGGGCGCGCAGGACCTGCTGATCGATGGACGGCGCATGCCGGCTGCTTCGGGGCGCACCTTCGCGACACTCGATCCGGCGACCGGCAAGACGCTCGCCCACATCGCCGAAGGCGATGCCGCGGATATCGACATGGCAGTGCGGTCCGCGCGTCGGGCTTTCGAGGGACCGTGGAGCCGGATGCGCGCGGCCGAGCGCGGCCAGCTCCTGCTGAAGCTCGCCGAGCTGATCCGCCGGAACCAGGACGAGCTCGTCGCGCTCGAAAGCTTCGATTCAGGCAAGCCGGTCTCGGCCATCCGGCGTCAGGACATGCCGGCCGTGCTCGACACCATCGGCTACTACGCAGGCTGGGCCGACAAGATCCACGGACAGGTGATCCCGGCCAGGACCGACGCGCTGACCTACACGATGCGCGAGCCGCTGGGCGTGGTCGGTGCGATCGTCCCCTGGAACTTTCCGCTGATGATCGGCATGTGGAAGATCGCGCCGGCGCTCGCCTGCGGCTGCGCCGTGGTGCTGAAGCCGGCCGAGCTGACGCCGTTGACGGCGCTGAAAGTCGGCGAGCTTGCGCTCGAAGCGGGGTTTCCGCCGGGCGTGCTCAACGTCGTGCCCGGCTTCGGCAAGACGGCGGGCGCGGCGCTGGTCGATCATCCCGACGTCGACAAGATCACCTTCACCGGCTCGCCCGGCGTCGGCCGCGAGATCCTGCGCGGCGCCGCCGGCAACCTGAAGCGCGTGACATTGGAGCTCGGCGGCAAGTCGGCGAACATCGTGTTCCCGGACGCCGATCTCGATGCGGCGGTTCGCGCGGCGGCATCCGGCATCTTCTTCAACTCAGGTCAGGTTTGTTCGGCCGGATCGCGCATCCTCGTGCACGAGGACGTTTACGACGAGGTCGTCGAGCGCCTGATCGTTCGGGCCAAGGCGGTGCGCGTCGGCGATCCGCGCGACACAGGCACGGCGATGGGGCCGCTCGTCTCCGAAGGGCAGATGAGCCGCGTGCTGGGCTATATCGAGGCCGGCCGCCGGGAGGGCGCGAAGCTCGTCGCCGGCGGCGAGCGGATCGGTGAAACCGGCTACTTCGTCGGCCCGACGGTGTTCGCCGACGTCGGGCACGAGATGCGCATCTCGCAGGAGGAGATCTTCGGGCCGGTCGCCGCCGTCATCCGCTTCAAGGACGAGGACGACGCGATCCGGCTCGCGAACGGGACGCGTTACGGTCTCGCCGCCGGCATTTGGAGCGCCGACATCGGCCGCGTGCACCGCTTCGCGTCGCGCCTCAAGGCCGGAATGGTCTGGGTCAACACCTACGGCCCGACCGATGTCCGCCTGCCGTGGGGTGGGGCGAGGGATTCGGGATTCGGGCGCGAGCACGGCGACGCCGCGATCGAGAATTTCACCGAGCCGAAGGTCGTCTGGATCAACACCGGCCGCTGAATCCGGCGGGCCGCTTGCGGTGGCCCGATACTCCCTTCGGCCCAGTTGCCAGTCGGCTCTCCGCCGTTCTAGCCTTCCGGAAAACAAATACCGGGAGGATCCAGAATGCGCGCTCGTTCCCTTCTTGCCGTCGCTCTCGCCGCCGGCATCGGACTGGCTGCATCGGCCGCGTCTGCCGCCGACACCTACCGCTTCATGACCGGCCCGCAGGGCGGCGCCTGGGTGCCGCTTGCCGGCTCGCTGAAGGCGATGTGGGAGAAGGTGATGCCCGGCGACACTGTGCAGACCCTGCCCGGTGCCGGCATCGCCAATGTGCTCGGCATCCACCAGGGCAAGGCCGAGGTCGGCTTCGGCAACTCGATCTCGACCGTCGACGGCATGCAGGCGACGGAGCCCTTCAAGGAGAAGACGACCAACGTCTGCCAGATGGCGTCGCTCTATCCGCAGTACTTCAAGGTCGTGGTGCTGGCGGATGCCGGCATCAACTCGATCGCCGACCTCAAGGGTAAGTCGGTCGCGATCCAGACAAGAGGCAACACCGCCGAGGTCGCGACCCAGCACATCCTGAAGGTCTTCGGGATGGACTACACCTCGCTCGGCAAGGCGAACTTCATCCCGTCCTACACCGACGCGGTCTCGATGATGAAGGACGGCCACGCCCAGGCCTTCACGCTCGGCACCACAAGCCCCGCCTCCTCGATCATGGATCTTGCCTCGGCGCGCGACATGAAGATCCTGCCGTTCTCGGACGACACCGTCGCCAAGATGCGCCAGATCAATCCGGGCTACGCGAAGATCGACATTCCGGCCAACACCTATCCGAAGCAGACCCAGCCGGTGCAGGTCGTGGGCTACGCCGCGCACCTGATCGTGTCGTGCAAGCTGCCGGAGGACCGGGTCTATACGATGACCAAGACCATGCACGCCAACTTCAAGGACCTGACCCTCATCACCAAGGCGATGGAGATCACCACGCCGAAGATGATGGCGGAGGACATCGGCGTGCCAATGCATCCGGGCGCCGCCAAGTACTTCAAGGAGATTGGCGCGCTCTGAGCGTCGGGGAGACGACGAAACGAACGGGGCCGGGGTTCAACCCGGCCCCATCGGTTTAAGGGGGTGATATGGGAGGCTATGCGGCGCTGACCCGGCGGGCGGTGGCGGTGATCGCGGTCGCCATGTCGCTCTGGCACATGTGGATCGTCGCCTTCGGGCCACCCGAGGTGATGTTCTTCCGTGGCGGCCATCTGCTGTTCGCGCTGGTTCTTCTGTTCCTGCTGTTCGACCGCAAGGGCAAGGTCCGCGACGGCGCGCCGGGCGGGCTCGACGTTATGCTCGTCCTCGCCTCCGTCGTGTCGGTCGGCTACCTGTTCGTCAATCACGCGCAGTTGGTCCAGCGCATCCCCTACATCGACGATCCGACCAAGACCGAGGTCGTCCTCGGCACCGTCTGCATCCTTCTGGTGCTGGAAGGCACCCGGCGCGTTCTCGGCCTGGCCCTGCCGCTCACCGCGCTGGCGTTCCTGGGGTACGCGCTCCTCGTCAATCGCGCCGACCCTCTGACGCTGCTGGATCAGCTCTATCTCACGACCGAAGGCATCTTCGGCTCGACGCTCGGCGTCTCCGCCGGCTACGTGATCGTCTTCGTGCTCTTCGGCGCGTTCATGGAGCGCTCCGGTACCGGTCAGTTGTTCATGGACTTCGCCCTGGCGCTCACCGGCCGTCAGGCCGGCGGTCCCGGCAAGGTCTCCGTCGTGTCGTCCAGTCTGTTCGGCACCATTTCCGGATCGGCTGTCGCCAACGTGATGGTCGACGGCCCGATCACCATCCCGCTGATGAAGAAGACCGGATTCCGGCCGCCCTTCGCCGCGGCGGTGGAGGCGGTCGCCTCGACCGGCGGCCAGATCATGCCGCCGGTGATGGGAGCAGCCGCCTTCGTCATGGCCGAGTTCCTTGCGACCACCTATTTCCAGGTCACGCTCTGGGCGCTGATCCCGTCGGTGCTCTACTACGTCGCCTGCTTCGCAGCGGTGCACTTCGAAGCCAAGCGTCAGGGCCTCAAGGGCGTGCCCGATGCCGAAGTGCCGAGACTCGGCCGCGTCATGCGCGATCGCGGTCATCTCTTCATTCCCATTCTCCTCGTGCTGTTCGGCATGATCCTCGGCTATTCGGCCCCGCTCTGCGCGCTCGTGGGCGCTCTCTCCTGCCTTCCGGTCGCGATGATGCGGCGGACGACGCGCGAAGGCCTGAAGTTCCACCTGATCTGGGACGCGCTCGAGGACGGCGCCAAGCAGGCCCTCGGCGTGGCGCTTGCCTGTGCCACTGCCGGCATCGTCATCGGCGTCATCGCGCTGACCGGGATCGGTATCAGCTTCACCGCGCTGATCGTGGCGCTGGCCCAGAACAGCCTGCTGCTCGCCCTCGTCCTGACGATGGCTGCCGGCATCATTCTCGGCATGGGGATGCCGACGACCCCGGCCTATATCATCATGGTCTCGCTGCTGGTCCCGGCGCTGATCAAGCTCGGCGTCGTCCAGCCGGCGGCGCACATGTTCGCGTTCTACTTCGCGATCCTCTCGGCGATCACGCCGCCGGTGGCGCTCGCGGTCTTCGCCGCCGCCGGTCTCGCCAAGGCGGACCTCTGGGAATCGGGCTGGGCGGCGATGAAAGTCGGCGCGGCCGGATTCATCGTACCGTTCATGTTCGTCTACGAGCCGGCGCTGCTGCTGATCGGCGATCCCTGGGTCAGCGCACGGGCCTTCGTCACGGCCTTCATCGGATGTATCTCGCTTGCCGCCGGGCTGCACGGCTATTTCCTGGCGCCGGCATCGATGTGGCAGCGGGTCCTTCTGGTCGCGGCGGCGCTCGGCCTGATCGACCCGACCCCGATCACCGACCTGATCGGGTTGGCGCTTCTGGCCTTCGTCGGTGCCGTGCAGTGGCGCGAAGCGCGAGTTTCGCGCGCCACCGCCGGCTAGTGGCCGCGCGGCGGGACCTGGGATAACAATCGCGGGCATCCCCGATCCCCGGAGTTTCCATGCCCCCCGTCGCGTCGTTCTTCTCGGACAGCTATGCCGAGGCCCGCGAGAAGTTCCTGAAGGCGACCGAGTCCGCCGGCGGGCAGATCGTCGACAGCTACAAGAATCCGCTGAAGGGGCCCGACGGCGGCGAACTCGCCACCGACGTCGCCTGGATCGGCCCGCGCTCGGCGAAGAAGCTCCTGGTGCTGGTGTCCTCGACCCACGGCATCGAAGGTTATTGCGGCTCCGGCTGCCAGGTTTCTTGGCTCGAGAATCGTCACTACTACCGCGACGCGAGGCCGGATACCGCGGTCCTCCTGATCCATGCGATCAACCCGCACGGCTTCGCCTATGGAAGGCGCGTGACCGAGGACAACGTCGACCTCAACCGCAACTTCCTCGACTTCTCCAAGCCGCTGCCGGAGAACGTCGACTACGCGGCGCTGCAGGACCACGTGAACCCGAAGGAATGGTCGGCGGAGTCGCTCGCCAAGGCCGACCAGGCGATCGCTGCCTACTACAAGATGCCCAACTCCGACTTCCTGCCGCGCGCCATCCATGGCGGGCAGTACGTCAATCCGAAGGGCACCTATTTCGGCGGCCACAAGGCGACGTGGTCGAACGACACCTTCCGCTCGATCGTGAAGAAGTGGATGACCGGCCGCGATCATGTCGGCCTGATCGACTATCACACGGGCCTCGGGCCCCTCGGCCATGGCGACATGATCTATGGCGGCCAGCCGCAGGAAGGCGATGCGCGGAAGTGGTGGGACCATGTGACCCCGACCGAGGAGGACCTGAAGCAGGCCGGCCACCTCACCAACCGGCTGCCGGGCATGCTGTCCCAGGTCGTCCTCGACTCGCTGCCGAAGAGCACGCGCGTGACCGCGGGCGCGATCGAGTACGGCACGCACGACACGAAGTCGGTGCTGAAGGCGCTGCGCGCCGACAACTGGGTCCACACCTACGGCGATCCGAAGTCGGCCTTCGGCAAGGAGACGACGGCTCAGGTGCGCGAGATGTTCTATCCCGCCGTCTTCGAGTGGAAGATCATGGTCGCCAGCCGCTCCAACGACGTCATCCGTCAGGCCCTCGTCGGCCTGGGGAGGTCGTGATGCCGCCGGTCGCTTCTTTCTTCTCGCAGAGCTACGCCGAGGCCCGCGAGAAGTTCCTCGCGGCCGCCGACAAGGCCGGCGCCGAGTTCGTCGACGCGTTCCCGCATCCGCTGAAGGGGCCCGACGGCGGCAACCTCGCGACCGACGTCGCCTGGATCGGGCCGCGCTCGGCGAAGAAGCGGCTGCTGCTGATCTCCTCGACCCACGGCATCGAAGGCTATTGCGGCTCCGGCTGCCAGGTCTCCTGGCTCGAGAACCGGCTCTACGACCGCGACGCCAAGCCGGACACGGCGGTGATCCTGGTGCACGCGATCAACCCGCACGGCTTCGCCCACGGGCGTCGCGTGACCGAGGACAATGTCGACCTCAACCGCAACTTCCTCGACTTCTCGAAGCCGCTGCCGAAGAACGTCGACTACGAGGCGCTCCAGGATCACGTGAACCCGAAGGAGTGGACGCCGGAAGCGCTGGCGAATGCCGATCGCGCCATTGCCGCCTACTACAAGATGCCGAACACCGACTTCCTGCCGCGCGCCGTCCATGGCGGGCAGTACGTCAACGAGAAGGGCACCTACTTCGGCGGCTTCAAGGCGACCTGGTCGAATGCAACCCTGCGCGCGATCACCGAGAAATATCTCAAGGGCGCCAGCGACGCCTGCGTCATCGACTACCATACGGGCCTCGGTCCCTTGGGCCATGGCGACATGATGTACGGCGGCCGAAGCGGCGAAGGCATGGCGCGGAAGTGGTTCGACCACATCACGCCGACCCTCGAGGAGGTAAAAGCGGAGCGTGAGCGGACCGGCACCGAGCATCTGCCCAACGCCATTCCCGGCACGCTCTCGCAGTCGATCGTCGATGCGCTTCCGGAGGTGCGTCTCACCTCGGGCGGCATCGAGTACGGCACCCACGACATCCACACGGTGCTGAAGTCGCTCCGCGCCGACAACTGGGTGCACACCTACGGCGACCCGTCCTCGGCCTTCGCCAAGGAGACCAAGGCGCTGGTCCGCGAGATGTTCTACCCATCGGTCTTCGAGTGGAAGATCATGGTTGCCAGCCGCTCCAACGACGTCATCTGCCAGGCGCTCCGCGGCCTCGCCGACGCCTAACGAGGATTTTCGCATGAAACCTGTCAGCTCGTTCTTCGCCACGACCTATGCCGAGGCACGCGAGAAGTTCCTGAAGGCGGCCGAGACGGCCGGGGCCGAGATCGTCGACACCTACAAGCACCCGATGAAGGGACCGGATGGCGGCGAGCTCGCGACGGACGTCGCCTGGCTCGGGCCGCGCACGGCGAAGAAGCTGCTGGTGCTGGTCTCCTCGACGCACGGCATCGAGGGCTATTGCGGATCGGGCTGCCAGGTGTCCTGGCTCGAGAACCGCAACTACCACCGCGACGCCTCGCCCGACACCGCGGCACTGATCATCCACGCGATCAACCCGCACGGCTTCGCCAATGGCCGCCGCGTCAACGAGGACAATGTCGATCTCAACCGCAACTTCCTCGACTTCTCGAAGCCGCTGCCGAGGAACCCCGACTACGAGGCGCTCCAGGACAAGATCAATCCGAAGGAGTGGAACGACAACTCGATGGCCGAGGCCGAGCGAGCCATCGCCAACTTCTACGGCCGCCCGAACGCCGAGTTCCTCGCCAAGGCGACGCATTTCGCCCAGCACGTGAACCCGAAGGGCACCGGCTTCGGCGGGCTCGAGCCGACGTGGTCGAACAAGACCTTCCGCTCGATCCTCGCCAGCTGGATGCAGCACAAGACCGACATCTGCCTGGTCGACTACCATACCGGCCTCGGCCCCTTCGGCCATGGCGACATGATCTATGCCGGCCAGCCCGGCGAAGGCATGGCGCGGCGATGGTTCGATCACGTGACGCCGACCGAGGAGCAGCTGAAGACCTCGGACCATCTCGCCAATCGGCTGACCGGCATGCTCTGCCAGGTGCCGCCGGAGGCTTGCCCGGGCGCCCGCGTGACTTCCGGCGCGATCGAGTACGGCACTTACGACCGCCGCATGGTCGGCAAGTCGACGCGCGGCGACGTCTGGCTGCACGCCTATGGCGACCCGGCCTCGAAGCAGGGCCAGGAGATGAAGGCCTACATCCGCGAGATGTTCTATCCCTCGTCGATCGAGTGGAAGGTCATGGTCGCCAGCCGCTCGAACGACATCCTGCGCCAGGCGCTGACGGGCCTGAAGTTCGCTTAAGCCGTGACGAACTCGTCGCGGCGGTAGCCCTGCAGGTAGAGCAGCGCGGTCAGGTCGCCGTGGCGCACCTGCGCCTTGATCTCGGCATTGACCACGGGTTTCGCATGGAAGGCGACGCCAAGGCCGGCCGCGCCCAGCATCGCCATGTCGTTGGCGCCGTCGCCGACGGTGACCGCGTTCTCGATCCCGATCGCGTTCGTCGCCGCCAGCTCCTTCAGGCTTGCGAGCTTGGCATCCTTGTCGAGGATCGGGCCGATCAGTTCGCCGGTCAGCTTGTCGTCGACGATGCCGAGCACGTTGGAGCGGTGCTCGTGGAAGCCGCAGCGGGCGCCGATCTCTTCGGTGAAATAGGTGAAGCCGCCGGAGACCAGCGCGGTATAGGCGCCGCCCTTCCTCATCGTCTGCACCAGCGTCTTCGCACCCGGCGTCAGCTCGGTCGCGTCCAGCGTCTTCCGGAGCGCGCCGACGGCGAGGCCCTTCAGCATGGCGACGCGCTCGCGGAGCGCGGTCGGAAAGTCGATCTCGCCGTTCATCGAGCGCTTGGTGATCGCAGCGATCACCTCCTGCAGGCCGGCATAGGCGGCCATTTCGTCGAGCGTCTCGGTGGTGACGATGGTCGAGTCCATGTCGGCGATCAGCAGGCGCTTGCGCCGGGACGCCGCCGGTATCAGGTTCGCGTCGACCGACGTGCCCGTCAGGGCACGCCGGATCGCAGCGAGGTCGGCGTCGTCGGGCACCGGCAGGTCGCAGGCGATGCCGGGGGCCAGCCAGTCGGTCGCGGCGGTCGCGGCGGCGGCCCTTGCCGCGAGATCGACGAGACGCTGGTCGAGGCCGCCTCGCGCGGGATCGACCAGGAGGGAAAGAACCAGGGACATGGCGCCCCATAGCCGAGAGGCGAAGACGCTGTCCACCGAAGTCGTGCTGGTGGCGGGACCGACCGCCAGCGGCAAGTCGGCGCTCGCCCTCGATCTCGCCGAGCGCTTCGGCGGCGTCGTGATCAACGCGGACGCGATGCAGGTGTATCGCGAGATGCGGGTGCTGACCGCGCGCCCCGATGCCGCAGCGGAGGCGCGTGCGCCGCACAAGCTTTATGGATTCCTGCCGGTGACCGAGGGCTTCTCGGCGGCGCGCTGGCGTGAACGCGCGGTCGAGGAGATTCACGCCGCGCACGCGGCCGGCAGGCTGCCGATCGTCGCCGGCGGCACCGGCCTCTATCTCAAGGCGCTGACGGAAGGCCTCTCGCCGGTGCCCGAGATTCCGGACGAGGTGCGGGCGCGAATCCGGGCACGGGTCGAGGAGATCGGTCCCAACGCGTTCCACGCCGAGTTCGCGGCCAGGGATCCGGCGATGGCGGCGCGGCTCAGGCCGTCGGATCCGCAGCGCCTGGCGCGGGCGGCCGAGGTGCTGGAGGCGACGGGAGTTTCCCTCGCCGAATGGCAGGGGCGAGCGTCAGCCGACGAGGGCTTCCGGTTCGAGACGCTCCTGCTGCTGCCGCCGCGGGAGATCCTGCATGCGGCCTGCGATGCCCGGTTCAGGTCGATGATCGAGGGGGGCGCCCTCGATGAAGCCAGGGCCATGCGGGCGCTCGACCTCGACCCGGCCCTGCCCGCGACCCGGGCGGTCGGTTTGCGCGAGCTGATCCGCCATCTCGACGGGGAGATCGGCCTCCGCGAGGCCATCGATCTGGCCCAAGCTGCAACGCGGCAATATGCGAAACGACAAATAACGTGGTTTCGCAACCAGTTACACGATCCGCTCATTTTCTCTGAGCAATATTCGGAAAGGGTGCGACAGAAAAGCTTTTCAAAAATTGAGGCTTCGGTGTTGACCCGCCCTGAGTCGAGCGTCTAGGTTCCGCGTCCCCGCTCACGCCGATTCGCGGCCGGGCGACACAGGATTCGTGCCATGACGACCGCCACCAAACCCCCAGCGACCGCCGCCGACATGAACGGCGCGGAGGTCATTCTGAAAGCGCTGGCGGATCAGGGCGTAGAGGTCGTCTTCGGCTATCCCGGCGGCGCCGTGCTGCCGATCTACGACGCGATGTTCAAGTCGAACTACGTCCGCCACATCCTCGTCCGCCACGAGCAGGCGGCGGTGCATGCGGCCGAGGGCTATGCGCGCTCGACCGGCAAGGTCGGCGTCGTGCTGGTGACCTCGGGCCCGGGTGCCACCAACGCGGTGACCGGCCTGACCGACGCGTTGATGGATTCGGTGCCGATCGTCTGCCTCACCGGCCAGGTGCCGACGCACCTGATCGGCAACGATGCCTTCCAGGAAGCCGACACGACCGGCATCACGCGTCCCTGCACCAAGCACAACTATCTGGTGAAGGATTCGAACGCGCTGGCGCGGACGATTCACGAGGCCTTCCACGTCGCCAAGTCGGGCCGTCCGGGCCCGGTGGTGATCGACCTGCCGAAGGACATCCAGCTCGCCAAGGCGCCGTACACCGCGCCGGAGGACGTCGAGCACAAGACCTATCGCCCGCGCCGCACGCCCGACCCGGCGGCGATCGAGCAGGCGGTCGAGATGATCGCCAAGGCGAAGCGGCCGCTGTTCTATTGCGGCGGCGGCGTCGTCAACGCGGGCCCGAAGGCGTCGGAGCTGCTGACCCAGTTCGTGCGCATGACCGGATATCCGGTGACGCTGACCCTGATGGGCCTCGGCGCCGTGCCGGCCTCCGATCCGCTGTTCCTCGGCATGGTCGGCATGCACGGCATGTACGAATCGAACATGGCGATGCATGGCTGCGACCTGATGATCAACATCGGCGCGCGCTTCGACGATCGGGTGACCGGCAAGCTCTCCGAGTTCTCGCCGAACTCGAAGAAGATCCACGTCGACATCGACCCGTCCTCGATCAACAAGAACGTGCGCGTCGACCTGCCGATCGTCGGCGACGCCGGCGAGGTGCTGGCGGCGCTGATCGCCCAGTGGAAGAAGAAGAAGGCGAAGACCGACGGTGCCGCGATCGCCAAGTGGTGGGACCAGATCAAGACGTGGCAGTCCCGCGACTGCCTCCGCTACAAGGCGTCGAAGACGATCATCAAGCCGCAGTTCGCGCTCGAGCGTCTCTACGAGCTGACCAAGGGCGTCGATCCCTACATCACGACCGAGGTCGGCCAGCACCAGATGTGGGCGGCGCAGTTCTTCAAGTTCCAGCAGCCGATGCACTGGATGACCTCGGGCGGCCTCGGCACGATGGGCTATGGCCTGCCGGCGGCGATCGGCGCGCAGATCGCGCATCCGGACCGCCTCTGCATCGACATCGCGGGCGAAGCCTCGATCCTGATGAACATCCAGGAGATGTCGACGGCGGTCCAGTACCGGCTGCCGGTCAAGATCTTCATCCTGAACAACCAGTGGATGGGCATGGTCCGCCAGTGGCAGGAGCTGATCCACGGCGGGCGCTACTCGGAGAGCTACACCGAGGCGCTGCCCGACTTCGTCAAGCTCGCGGACGCCTTCGGCGGCGTCGGCCTGCGCGCGACCAAACCCTCCGAGGTCGACGACGTGATCAAGGAGATGATCAAGGTCAAGAAGCCGGTGATCGTCGACTGCGCCGTCGATCAGAAGGAGAACTGCTTCCCGATGATCCCGTCGGGAGCGGCTCACAACGAGATGCTGCTGGGGCCCGAGGACCAGGCGACGCAGAAGACCTCGGACGAGGGGCTGGCGCTCGTATGACGGCCTGAAGCGTCGTCGTCGCCCCTCCCTTCCTCAGAGTCCCGTAGAGCCATGGCAGACAAGATCGAAACCCATACGCTGAGCGTGCTCGTCGACAACGAGCCGGGTGTCCTCGCCCGCGTGATCGGCCTGTTCTCGGGCCGCGGCTACAACATCGAAAGCCTCGTGGTGGCCGAGGTCGATTCCGGCAAGCACCTGTCCAGGATCACGCTGGTCACGTCCGGCACGCCGATGGTGATCGAGCAGATCAAGGCGCAGCTCGACCGCCTGGTCCCGGTGCATACCGTCCGCGATCTCACCATCGAAGGCGCGCATGTCGCGCGCGAGATGGCGCTGATCAAGGTGGTCGGCAGCGGCGAGAAGCGTGTCGAGTCGCTCCGCATCGCCGACATCTTCCGCGCCCGCGCGGTCGACTCGACGATCGAGAGCTTCGTCTTCGAGATGACGGGGGCGCCCGAGAAGATCGACGCCTTCGTCGCCCTCATGCGGCCGCTCGGCCTGGTCGACGTCAGCCGTACCGGCGTCGTCGCCATCACGCGCGGCGCCAAGGGCATCTGATTTCCGTTTTCCGTTTCCTGTTTCCGTCAAGGGGAGAAGTGTGATGCGCGTTTACTACGATCGCGATGCCGACGTGAACCTGATCAAGACCAAGAAGGTCGCGGTCATCGGCTACGGCAGCCAGGGCCATGCCCATGCCCAGAACCTGCGTGACTCCGGCTGCAAGGACGTGGTGATCGCGCTCCGCGCCGGCTCGCCCACCGCGAAGAAGGCCGAGGACGCCGGCTTCAAGGTCATGACTGCCAGCGACGCCGCCAAGTGGGCGGATGTCATGATGGTCGCGACCCCCGACGAGCTCCAGGCCGCCCTCTGGCGCGACGAGCTCAAGGTCAACATGAAGAAGGGCGCGGCGATCGCCTTCGCCCACGGCCTCAACATCCACTTCAACCTGATCGATCCGCGTCCGGACATCGACGTGTTCATGATCGCGCCGAAGGGCCCGGGCCACACCGTGCGTTCCGAGTACCAGAAGGGCGGCGGCGTTCCCTGCCTCGTCGCGGTCCACCAGAACCCGTCGGGCAACGCGCTCGAGATCGCGCTCTCCTATGCATCGGCCATCGGCGGCGGCCGCTCGGGCGTGATCGAGACCACCTTCAAGGAAGAGTGCGAGACCGATCTCTTCGGCGAGCAGGTCGTGCTCTGCGGCGGCCTCAGCGAGCTGATCATGGCCGGCTACGAGACGCTGGTCGATGCCGGCTACGCGCCGGAGATGGCGTATTTCGAGTGTCTGCACGAGGTGAAGCTGATCGTCGATCTCATGTACGAGGGCGGCATCGCCAACATGCGCTACTCGATCTCGAACACCGCCGAGTACGGCGACTACACGCGCGGCCCCCGCATCATCACCAAGGAGACGCGCGCCGAGATGAAGCGCGTGCTCGACGACATCCAGTCGGGCCGCTTTGCGCGCGACTGGGTGCTGGAGAACCTCGCCGGCACGCCGAGCTTCAAGGCGATGCGCCGTCGCGGCGCCGAGCACCCGATCGAGCAGATCGGCGAGAAGCTCCGTGCCATGATGCCGTGGATCAAGGCGAACCGCCTCGTCGACAAGGCGAAGAACTAGGCACCTGGATACCGGCTCTCTCGCTGCAGTGCAGCAGCGAGGGAGCCGGTCCATCGGCGGTTGCAGCTTCCGGCTGTAACCCCCGCCAAAAGCTTGCAAATCCACGCCCTCCGGGCGTAAAAGAGGGCCGTGGCGACGGGGTATGGGCCAAGACCCGATCGAGCCGCGGCCGGTCCCGTTATCGTACTGTTTTTGTTGGGTAACTTTGCTTTCTCGCGAGCATCGGCGGAGCGTGCCGGGGGGCGGTCCCGATTCGCGCGGATGGCTGGAAGGCGGATGAGATGGGCTCGGTTGCGACCGTGTCCTTGAGCTTCGACTGGACGTCGCCGGGTGGCGAGCGGACGCCGCGCCGCCCCGGGCAGACCCGTCGTCTCTTTTCCATCGACCAATTCTCGAACGCCTTCGGCCGGACTCGGCCGCGCATTCGCATGACCTCCCTTGCACGCTCACGGATGAAGGACCGTTCCCGCTAGATGTTTTCAAAAGTTCTCGGCTGGTTGTCCGCCGACATGGCGATCGACCTGGGTACGGCCAACACACTCGTCTACGTGAAGGGTCGCGGCATCGTCCTGAACGAGCCGTCCGTCGTCGCCATCGCCAACGTGCGCGGCAAGAAGACCGTCCTCGCGGTCGGCGACGAAGCCAAGCTGATGCTGGGCCGCACGCCCGGCAACATCTCCGCCATCCGCCCGCTTCGCGACGGCGTCATCGCCGACTTCGAGGTGGCAGAGGAGATGATCAAGCACTTCATCCGCAAGGTTCACAACCGCCGCTCCTTCGCCTCGCCGCAGATCATCGTCTGCGTGCCGTCGGGCTCGACCGCGGTCGAGCGCCGCGCGATCCAGGAATCGGCCGAGTCGGCCGGTGCCCGCCGCGTGTTCCTGATCGAGGAGCCGATGGCGGCCGCGATCGGCGCCGGCCTCCCGGTGACCGAGCCGACCGGATCGATGGTCGTCGACATCGGCGGCGGTACCACAGAGGTCGCGGTGCTCTCGCTCGGCGGCATCGTCTACTCGCGCTCGGTGCGCGTCGGCGGCGACAAGATGGACGAGGCGATCATCGCCTACATCCGCCGCAACCATAACCTCCTGGTCGGCGAAGGCTCGTCCGAGAGGATCAAGAAGGAGATCGGCTCCGCCGCGCCTCCGGAGGATGGCGAAGGCCGTACCATGCACATCAAGGGTCGCGACCTGATGAACGGCGTGCCCAAGGAGCTGGTGATCTCCGAGCGCCAGATCGCCGAGAGCCTGGCCGAGCCGATCAGCGCCATCATCGAGGCGGTCAAGGTCGCGCTCGAGCACACCGCGCCCGAGCTCGCCGCCGACATCGTCGACAAGGGGATCGTGCTCACCGGCGGCGGCGCCCTGCTCGGCAATCTCGATCTCGTGCTTCGGCATGCGACCGGGCTTCCGGTCTCGATCGCCGACGATCCGCTCTCGTGCGTCGCGCTCGGCACGGGGCGCTGCCTCGAGGAGATGGGGACGCTGCGCAGCGTCCTCATTCCCTCCTACTGATCTGATCCGGGAGGGGGGAAATGCGCGAACCGGGTTATCGCTTTGCCAAGCGGCTGGCGCTCCCGATTCGCGGCTTCGCGCACCGGTTCGTCTATCCGCTGCTGATCCTCGGCGCCTTCGCGCTGATGATCCTCGGCAAGGCCGACCTGGTGCTGATCGAGCGCATGCGCGCCACCATGGCGGACGCCCTGGCGCCGATCCTTTCGTTCATGTCCGAGCCGGCGGCGCGCGTCGCAGACGCGATCGAGACCGGGCGCGAGCTGATCCGGCTTCGCGACGAGAACATCCAGCTCAAGCGCGAGAACGAGCGGCTGCGCCAGTGGCAGCTGGTCGCCAACCGGCTCGAGGCCGAGAACGTCCAGCTCCGCGACCTGGCACGCCTGGTGGCCGAGCCGCCCGCGACCATGGTATCGGCCCGCGTCGTCGCCGATGCCGGCGGCATCTTCGTCCATTCGGTGCTGATCGGTGCCGGCGCCAAGGCCGGCATCTCCAAAGGCAACGCGGTCATGACCTCGGAGGGGCTCGCCGGCCGCGTCGCGACGCTGGGTGAGCGTTCCGCCCGCGTGCTGCTGCTGACCGACCTCAACAGCCGCATCCCGGTGATGATCGAGTCGACGCGCGAGCGTGCGATGCTCGCGGGCGACAACTCGCATCAGCCGCGTCTCCTTTACCTGCCGACGACCGCGCATCCGAATCCCGGCGAGCGCATCGTCACCTCCGGCGACGGCGGCAGCTTTCCTCCCGGCCTCCCGGTCGGCGTGATCGTCGATACCGACGGCGGCATGCTCCGGGTTCTGCCCTTCGTCGACTTCAACCGCCTCGAGTTCGTGCGCGTCGTCGACTTCAAGATCGAAGGTCCGGTCGTCCAGACGGAGGTCCCGCGCGGACGCGAGCGCGAGCGTCGATGACGCCGACGGTCGCCGAGCGGATGGACGATTGGGGCCGCAGGCTCGCCCCGATCGCGACGGTCCTGGTTCTCCTGTTCGTCGGATTGATTCCGTTCGGCGTGCCCGGGATGCCGCTGATCGCGCCCGCCGGTACCCAGATCGCCGTCTTCTACTGGGCCGTCTATCGTCCGGACCTGATGCCGCCGCTCGCCGCCTTCGGACTCGGTTTCATCCAGGACGCGCTCGCCGGCACGCCGCTCGGCGTCGGCTCGCTCGCCTTCCTGATCCTGCACGGCATCGCGGTGAACCAGCGCAAGGCCTTCGTCGGCAAGCCTTATATCCTGGTCTGGCTCGGCCTCGCGATCGGCGCGCTGATTGCCGCTTGCGCCTCGTGGGCGCTTTCCTCGATCATTCTCGGCGGCTTCATTCCGCTGGAGCGTCCGTTGTTCCAGGCGCTCGCCACCGTCGCGTTGTTTCCGGTCTTCTCCGGCGTGCTGGTGCGCGTCCATCGCGGCGTGGTGCATTGATGCCGAGCTGGAAGGACAAGGACCAGGATCGCGGCAAGCTGTTCGGTCGGCGTGCGGCCCTGCTCGCCGGCGGCAAGTTCCTGCTGCTCTCGACGCTGGTCGGCCGCATGTACTACCTGCAGGTGGTCGAGTCGGCGAAGTACCAGAAGCTCGCCGACGACAACCGCATCAACCTCCGCCTGCTGGCGCCGCCGCGCGGCGTGATCTACGACCGCAACGGCGAGATCCTGGCGCACAACCAGCAGAACTATCGCGTGGTCGTGGTGCCGGAGCAGATCAGCGACGTGACGCTGGCGCTCGATGCGCTCTCGGAAGTGATCGAGGTCCAGGACTTCGTCCGCCGCCGCGTGATGCGCGAGATCCGCCGCAAGCGTTCGTTCGTGCCGGTGACGATCCGCGACAACCTCAGCTGGGAAGAGGTGAGCCGGATCGAGCTGAACGCCACGAGCCTTCCGGGCATGCAGATCGAGGTCGGCCTCACCCGAGCCTATCCGTTCGGTCCGGCGGTCGTTCACGGCGCCGGCTACGTCGCCGCGGTCGCCGAGCAGGACCTGACCGGCGATCCGCTGCTCGAGCTCCCCGACATGCGGATCGGCAAGAGCGGCATCGAGCGCCAGCACGATCAGGTGCTGCGCGGCACCGCCGGCACCAGCCAAGTCGAGGTCAATGCGCTGGGCCGCGTCATCCGCGAGCTCAGCCGCGACGAGGGGCGTCCCGGCAAGGCGGTCACGCTGACCCTCGACATGGGCCTGCAGAGCTTCGCCAACTCGCGTCTGGCGACGCAGGAAAGCGCCAGCTGCGTCTGCATGTCGGTGCCCGAGGGCGAGATCCTGGTGCTCGCGAGCCATCCGGCCTACGACCCGGTCCCGTTCGGCCGCGGCCTCACTTCCGCCGAGTGGCAGGAGCTCCTGCATCACCCCTACGGCGCGCTGAACAACAAGGCGATCGCCGGCCAGTATCCTCCGGGCTCGACCTTCAAGATGACGGTGGCGCTGGCGGCGCTGGAGAGCGGCATGATCTCGCCGAGCCAGCGCTTCTCCTGCCCGGGGCACTTCGAGTTCGGCGACCAGCGGTTTTTCTGCCACGCCTTCAAGCTCGGCGGCCACGGCGCCGTCGACATGGAGACGGCGATCGCCAAGTCCTGCGACGTCTACTTCTACAACGTCGCGCTCAAGGTCGGCATCGACCGGGTTTCGGCGATGGCCAGGCGCCTCGGCCTGGGTGCGCCGACAGAGGTCGACATGCCTGGCGAGCGCGGCGGCCTGATCCCCAGCCGCGAGTGGAAGAAGGCGACCACCGGCGACATCTGGCACCAGGGCGAGACGGTCAATCTCGGCATCGGACAGGGCTACATCCTGACGACGCCGATGCAGCTGGCGACCATGACCGCGCGCGTGGCGAGCGGGCTCAACGTCAAGCCGCACCTGACCAAGGCGATCGGCGGCGTTCCCGTCGAGTACAAGGCGCCGGAGCCGCTCGGCATCTCGCCGCAGCATCTCGCCGTCGTCCAGGGCGGCATGAGCTGGGTGGTCAATCGCCAGGGCGGCACCGCCTTCAACTATGCGCGCATCAAGGAGCCCGGCATGGAGATGGCCGGCAAGTCCGGCACTGCGCAGGTCAAGCGCATCACCCAGCGCGACCGCGAGCTGAAGAACACCGACTCGAAGAAGTGGGAGTGGAAGTTCCGCGACCACGCCTTGTTCGTGTCGTACGCGCCGATCCAGGCGCCGCGCTACGTCTGCGCGGTGATCGTCGAGCACGGCGTCGGCGGCTCGGGCATCGCCGGCCCGATCTGCCGCGACGTGCTGCTGGAAGCCCAGAAGCGCGACATCATGCGCACCGGCGGCGTGAAGATCGCGAAGGCGGACTAGCCGCTTAGTCCAGTCCCATCAGCGAGCGGGCGAAGGCCTTCGCCTCGAAGGGGCGGAGGTCGTCGGCCGACTCGCCGACGCCGACCGCCACCACCGGGATCCTGAACGCATCGGCGAGCGCCACCAGCACGCCGCCCTTGGCGGTGCCGTCGAGCTTGGTGACGACGAGACCGGTCAGCGGCAGCGCCTTCGAGAAGACCTCGACCTGGTTGTGCGCGTTCTGTCCGACGGTCGCATCCAGCACCAGGATTGCGTCATGCGGTGCCGTCGGGTCGAGCTTGCGGATGACGCGGACGAGCTTCGCCAGCTCTTCCATCAGATGCGCCTTGTTGTGGAGCCGGCCGGCGGTATCGATCGCCAGCACGTCGATGCCTTCCTTCCGGGCCCGCTCCAGCGCCTCGAAGGCGAGGGCAGCAGAGTCGGCACCGGCCGCACCGGCGACCACGGGCACGCCGGCGCGCTGGCCCCAGGCCTGGAGCTGCTCGACCGCGGCGGCACGGAAGGTGTCGCCGGCGGCCAGCATCACCTTGAGCCCGTCCGCTTTCCAGCGATGCGCGAGCTTGCCGATCGTCGTGGTTTTGCCGCTGCCGTTGACGCCGACGACGAGAACGACATGCGGCTTCCTGGCTGCATCGGGGGAGAGCCTGGAGGCGACCGGGGCCAGGATCTCGGCCGCGGCGGCGGCGAAAGCCTCGCGCACTTCGTCGGGCGAGACTTCCTTGTCGAAGCGCTCGCGCTTCAGGCGATCGATCAGCTTGCCCGATGTGGCGACGCCGAGGTCGGCCTGGATCAGCGTCTCCTCGAGCTCGTCCAGCATCGCCTGGTCGAGCTTGCGCTTGGTGACGAGCGCGGCGATGCCCTGGGTCAGGCGGCTCGCGGTCTTGCCGAGCCCTTCCTTGAGGCGCGAGAACCAGCCGGTCACGAGAGGTGGCCGGTCACGAGATGGGTCGGCCGATCAGGCGGTCGCCGTCGCGGGCGACGAGGGTGAGCGGCAGCACGCTGCCGGGAAGCCCGCCCTCGATCGCGATCGGGGCGAAGTCTTCGGCACGGGCGAAGCCGTCGGTCTCGACCACGGCGCGGATCGCGCGGCCGATCTGGCGATCGAGATGGCGATGGAGTGCCGCCGTTCCGGCGTCACGCAGGCGCTGCGCGCGCGCCTTGCGAACGGGCTTCGGCACGGACGGCATGCGCGCGGCCGGCGTGCCGGGGCGCTCGGAATAGGGGAATACATGCAGGTAGGCGAGGTCCGCCTCGTCGACCAGGGCCAGCGTGTTCTCGAACATCTGGTCGGTCTCGGTCGGGAATCCGGCGATGAGGTCGGCGCCGAGCGCGATGTCGGGCCTGAGGTCGCGGGCGCGCCTGGCGACTGCGAGCGCGTCGGCTCGGCCGTGTCGGCGCTTCATACGCTTCAGCACGAGGTCGTCTCCGGCCTGCAGGCTCAGATGAAGATGCGGCATCAGCCGCGGCTCCTCGGCGATCAGGCGCCAGAGATCGTCGTCGATCTCGACCGGGTCGAGAGAGGAGAGGCGGAGACGCCCAAGGTCGGGCACCATCGCCAGCACGCGGCGGATCATCTGGCCGAGGCTCGGCCTGCCGGGCAGATCGGCGCCATAGGAGGTGACGTCGACACCGGACAGCACGATCTCCGGATAGCCGGCATCGACCAATGTCTGAACCTGCCGCGCGATCGCGCCGATCGGCACCGAGCGGCTGGGGCCGCGGCCGAGCGGGATCACGCAGAACGTGCAGCGGTGGTCGCAGCCCTGCTGCACCTGAACGACGGCGCGGGCCTTGCCGTCGAAGCTCTCGATCAGATGGTGCGCGGTCTCGCGTACCATCTGGATGTCGTTGACGCGGACCTTGGCGTCGTCGGGAACGAAGCCCTCGACGGTCAGCTTCTCGGCATTGCCCAGCACCTGGTCGACCTCGGGCATCGCGGCGAAACGCGCCGGATCGATCTGAGCGGCGCAGCCGGTCACGACGATGCGCGCGTTCGGCCGCTCGCGCCTGGCCTTTCGGATTGCCTGGCGAGCCTGGCGCTCGGCCTCGGCCGTGACCGCGCAGGTGTTGACGATGACCGCATCCTCGAGCCCGGCGGCACCGGCGAGGCCGCGCATCACTTCCGACTCGTAGGCGTTGAGCCGGCAGCCGAAGGTCAGGATGTCGAGGCCGGACATCGTCGCCTCAGGCCGCGAGCTGGCCGTCGATGGTGCCGACGAAGGACGTGGCGACCGGACCGGTCATCATCACGTGACCGTCCTTCAGCCACTCGATCTCGAGCTCGCCGCCGTCGAGAACGACGGTCGCCTTGCGGTCGGTCAGGCCGCGTCGCGCCGCGGCGACCAAAGTCGCGCAGGCGCCGGTGCCGCAGGCGCGCGTGATGCCTGCGCCGCGCTCCCAGACCCGCATGCGGATCCTGGACGGCGACTGCACCTGCGCCACCTCGATGTTGCAGCGGGCCGGGAACAGCTTGTGCTTCTCGAGCGGCGGCCCCAGCGCAGCGACGTCGACGGCTTCGGCGTCCGGCACGAAGAAGACCGCATGCGGATTGCCCATGTTGACGCCGACCGGGTCGGTGAGCTGACCCAGCGAGATGCCGAGATGCAGCGTGTCCCTGGGCTCAGAGAGCGGGATCTCGCGCCAGTCGAGCTTGGCCTCGCCCATGTCGACGGCGATGCGTCCCCCGGCGGCGGCCTCGGCATCGAGCAGGCCGGCGACGGTCTCGATCACCACGTGATCCTGTTGCTTCTCGGCCATCAACAGGCTCGCGACGCAGCGTGTGGCATTGCCGCAGGCCTCGACCTCGCCGCCATCGGCGTTGCGGATGCGCATGAAGGCGTCGGCGAGCCCGGCCTTCGCCGGCTCGATCACGATCAGCTGGTCGCAGCCGATGCCGGTCCGCCGGTCCGAGATCCGGCGCGCGAGCGCTTCGTCGAGCGCGAGCGGCTGGGAACGCGCGTCGATGACGACGAAGTCGTTGCCGAGCCCGTGCATCTTGCGGAAGGAGATCGCCATGGCCCGGGCCTTATAGGCCGCGGGATGCGGGGCTGTCCATGTTGCCCCGGGACGGAAACCCGCCCCGGCGGATCAGCTGGCCTTGTAGTAGTCGAGGTACTCTTGGATCTGCTTCTTCTGGCTCGGGTGAAGGAGAAAGAAGCGGCAGGCGAGGCCTTCGTCGTTGACGCGCATCACCAGCACGTCCGCGTCGAAGTCGATGTTGAACTTGTCGTCCTTGAGCTTGATCGTGACGCGCGAGCGCTGCTTGGCGATCAGTCCGCCATTGTAGGGCCCGACGAGGACGCCTTCCGTCGACCAGTTCTTCATACGGTAGCTCTTACCGTCGATGATCACCGAAGCCTCGCCGCGAGCATCCACGCGCGGCGCCTTGCGTCGATTCACGCCCGCGTCTTCGGTGAAGAAGTTCTTGATCTGCTTGAACATGGCTCCCACCTCGGCCGTCGACAAAAACGCTGAAAAAGCGGCGTCAACGAAATGCGAATCACTTACGCAAGTCTGGGAGGCATGGGGGGAAAGTCAAGAGGAAAGGAAATCAATTCCCCCTGCAATTCCCGGTACTTAGCTTAATTATCCACATTCCTACCACGCGCTGCGTGTGTAGGACTTGCGGCCCACTAGCTGTAGCGGGCCAAGTAATCCTGGACTTGTTTCTTATCGGCAGGGGCCAAGTAGTAAAACTTGGCGTCGACAGTCTGTCCTTCAACTTTAGAGACTGTCACGACCGCTTCGGCACGGACGCTGATCGCGCCGTCCTGGATGATCAGCTCGGCGCGCAACCGGCGCCCGGGACTCATGTCGCGGGGGGCGGGCGTGAAGGACACGCCGTCCTGCCCGATGTTCTTCATATTGAAGCGCTTGCCCTCGATAAGAACTGTCGTCTCGCCCTTCGGGGTCACGCGCTTGGCCGCGCCACCCTTGGCCGGCTGGGCGTCGTTCATCCCGAGCAGCTTCTTCAGTCCATCAAGCATTCAGGCTCCGGCCTCCAGACCGCCTCGACGGTCCCACCCGTTGATAGGAAATAGGGGGTACGGGCGAAGAAGACAACGAAATTCGCGACCCCTGGGTGCCCCCGCGCCTTGACATGCCAATGATGGAGACATAGGGTCCCCGGCCTTCCACGGCAGCTTTCGCTTGCCGGTTCCGGGTTGAATCCGGGGCTCCGTCCGTCCGCGAGTATCGCGCACGGGCGCGATGGTGCTTTGAGTTTCGGCGTTCGAGGAGCGTTGCGGGACGTGTTCGACGGGCTGACCAACCGGCTGGGGCAGGTCTTCGATCGGCTGAAGCGCCGCGGTGCGCTGACCGAGGCCGACGTGACGGCGGCGCTCCGCGAGGTGCGGGTGGCGTTGCTCGAGGCCGACGTGGCGCTGCCGGTCGTGAAGACCTTCATCGACGGCGTCCGCGAGAAGGCCGTCGGCCAGGAAGTTCTGCGCTCGGTCACCCCCGGCCAGATGGTGGTCAAGCTCGTCCACGACCACCTGGTCGAGATCCTCGGCGGCGATGCCGAGCTCGCGACCGGCGTCTCGCCGCCCGCGGTGTTCCTGATGGTGGGCCTCCAGGGCTCCGGCAAGACGACGACCACGGCCAAGCTCGCCCGCCGCATCTTCAAGCGCGAGCGGAAGAAGGTCCTGGTCGCCTCGCTCGACGTCTATCGGCCGGCGGCGATGGAGCAGCTGCACCAGCTGGCGAAGCAGGCCGAGGTCGCCGCGACCCCGATCGTTCCGGGCGAGAAGCCGCTGGCGATCGCTGCGCGCGCCCTCGACCAGGCGCGCCGCGAAGGCTTCGACGTGCTGTTGCTGGATACCGCCGGCCGCCTCACCATCGACGACGAGCTGATGGCCGAGGTGGCGCAGGTGCGCGATCTCGCGAAGCCGCACGAGACGCTGCTGGTCGCGGACGCGATGACCGGCCAGGACGCGGTCACCACCGCCAAGAACTTCAACGAGAAGGTCGGCCTCACCGGCATCGTGCTCACCCGCGTCGACGGCGACGCGCGCGGCGGTGCTGCGCTCTCGATGCGCCAGGTCACCGGCAAGCCGATCAAGATCCTCGGCGTCGGCGAGAAGCTCGACCAGATCGAGGAGTTCGATGCCAACCGGGTCGCCGGCCGCATCCTCGGCATGGGCGACGTCGTGGGCCTGGTCGAGCGCGCGGCCGAGGTCATCGACAAGGAAGAAGCCGAGAAGCTCGCCGCCAAGATGCAGAAGGGCGGCTTCGATCTCGACGATATGGCGAACCAGCTTCGCCAGGTCCGGAAGATGGGCGGCCTCGGCGGCATCATGGGCATGCTGCCGGGCGTGGCCAAGATCAAGGAGCAGCTCGCCGGCGCCAAGGTCGACGAGAGCCTGATCAAGCGTCAGGAGGCGATCATCATGTCGATGACGCCGCGCGAGCGTAAGGACGCGAAGCTGCTCAACGCATCGCGCAAGCGCCGGATCGCCGCCGGCTCCGGCACCACGGTCCCCGACATCAACCGGCTCATCAAGCAGTACATGGAGATGAGCCGGGTGATGAAGCAGATGGGCAAGCTCGGGCAGAAGGGCATCATGCGCCAGGGCCTGGGCAGCCTGTTCCGTAGATAGAGTTCAACGCTAGAGAAGGACGTAAGACACATGGCTCTGAAGATCCGCATGACCCGCGGCGGCGCGAAGAAGCGCCCGTTCTATTCGATCGTCGTCGCCGAGCACACCAGCCCGCGCGATGGACGCTTCATCGAGAAGCTCGGCACCTACAACCCGATGGTCGCGAAGGGCCACGCCGACCGCGTGCGCCTGAACGCCGAGCGCATCAAGCACTGGATCTCGGTCGGCGCGCTGCCGTCGGATCGCGTCGCGCGCTTCCTCGCCGATGCCGGCATGGGCGAGAAGCCGAAGATCCGCGAGACGCCGAAGAAGAGCGCGCCGCGCGCCAAGACCCAGGAGCGCATGAAGGCTGCCGCCGAGGCCGCCGCTGCTGCCGCTCCGGCCGAAGCGAAGGCGGAGTAAGGCTCCTTCGTCATGCCCAAGGCCGCCATGCCGTCCGAGAAGGACCGCGTGCTGGTGGGCGAGATCGTCGGCGTCCAGGGAGTCCGGGGCGAGGTTCGCATCCGGACTCACACGGCCGATCCGCTGGATGTCGCCGCCTACGGGCCGGTGACGGCGGAGCCGGGCGGGCGGACGCTGAAGCTCGACGCTCAGCGCGAGGTCAAGGGCGGGGTGGTGATCGCCCGGATCCCCGGGATCTCCGACCGCAACGCGGCCGAGGCGCTGAAAGGTCTCCGCCTCTATGTCCCGCGCTCGGCCCTGCCGGCGCCGGAGGAGGAGGAGTTCTATCACGCCGACCTGGAAGGGCTCCGCGCGGAGCTGGCCCAGGGCGGCGATCTCGGACGGGTCCGGCGGGTGGTGAACTACGGGGCCGGCGACATGCTGGAGATCGACCGGGAACCGGGGCGGGGGAGCGTGCTGGTGCCCTTCACCCGGGAGGCGGTCCCGGTCGTGGACGTCGTCGGCGGGCGGGTCGTCGTCGATCCGCCGGAGGGGCTGCTGTCGGACGAGAAGCCGTCGGAAGAGCCGTCGGAGGAGGTGTCGTGACCTGGCAGGCGACCGTGCTTACCCTGTTCCCGGGCATGTTCCCGGGACCGCTGGGGGCAAGCCTCGCCGGCAAGGCGCTGGAGGAGCGTATTTGGGGCCTGGAGGCGCTGGACATCCGGGGCTTCGCGAGCGATAAACACGCCTCCGTCGACGACACTCCGTTCGGCGGGGGCGCCGGCATGGTCATGCGGCCGGACGTGCTGGACCGGGCTCTCGCATCAGTCGAGGACAGACCCGGACCTCGCATCTACCTGAGCCCGCGCGGGCGCCTCTTGGACCAGGCGCGGGTGAAGGAGCTGGCGCAAGGCCCTGGCGTGGTCCTGCTCTGCGGGCGCTACGAAGGGGTCGACGAGCGGGTGATCGAGGCCCGCGAGCTCGAGGAGGTCAGCCTCGGCGATTTCGTCCTGTCCGGCGGCGAGCCGGCGGCGATCGCGCTGATCGACGCGGTGGTGCGGCTCCTTCCGGGAGTCATGGGCGCCGCCGAAGGGCTGGTCGAGGAGAGTTTCGAGGCGGGGCTGCTCGAGTACCCGCACTACACGCGGCCTCGCGAGTGGCAGGGCCGCACGGTGCCGGAGATCCTGATCTCCGGGCACCACGAGAAGATACGCGCTTGGCGGCGCGCCGAGGCGGAGAAGGTGACGGCCAAACGACGGCCCGATCTCTGGTCCCGCTACTCGGGCGCGCGGTCGGACGAAGGTCGTTAGTTCGAACGAGTTGTCAGACGGGAATGGGTGCCATGAATCTGTTGCAGACGCTCAACAAGGAGCAGGTGGACAAGCTCGCGGCGAAGCGCGCGGTCCCCGAATTCGGCCCGGGCGACACGCTCCGGATCAACGTGAAGGTCATCGAGGGCACCCGCGAGCGGACCCAGGCCTATGAGGGCGTGTGCATCGCCCGCAAGAACGCCGGCGTGAACTCCTCGTTCACCGTCCGCAAGATCTCCTACGGCGAAGGCGTCGAGCGCGTGTTCCCGCTCTACTCGCCGATGGTCGGCTCGATCGAGGTGGTTCGCCGCGGCAAGGTCCGCCGCGCGAAGCTCTATTACCTCCGCGGCCGCACCGGCAAGTCCGCGCGCATCCTCGAGCGCCAGGGCGGCAACGAGGGCGCCGAGGCTCAGGCCGAGTCCTGAGCTTCTAGCTCTTCGCCGTCAGCCGAGGTTGGGAGGCCGACGTCGTCATGGCCGGACCGCGCACGCTTTTCGACAAGATCTGGGACAGCCACGTCGTCGACCGCCAGGCCGACGGCACGTGCCTGATCTACATCGACCGCCACCTCGTCCATGAGGTGACGAGCCCGCAGGCCTTCGAGGGCCTGCGCATGGCCGGCCGCAAGGTGCGTCGCCCCGACCTGACGCTGGCGGTCGCCGACCACAACGTGCCGACGACGGATCGTTCGCAGGGGATAGCGGACGAAGAAAGCCGCGTGCAGGTCGAGACGCTCGACGAGAACGCGCGCGACTTCAACATCCCCTACTTCAACATGAACGATCCTCGTCAGGGGATCGTGCACATCATCGGTCCCGAGCAGGGCTTCACCCTGCCGGGCAACACGATCGTCTGCGGCGACAGCCACACCTCGACCCACGGCGCCTTCGGCGCGCTCGCCTTCGGCATCGGTACGTCCGAGGTCGAGCACGTGCTGGCGACCCAGACGCTCGTGCAGAAGCATGCCAAGAACATGCGCGTCTCGGTCGAAGGCGAGCTGCCCGTCGGCGTCACCGCCAAGGACATCGCGCTCGCGGTCATCGGCAAGATGGGCACCGCCGGCGGCACCGGGCACGTGATCGAGTACACCGGATCGACCGTCCGCGCCCTGTCGATGGAGGGCCGCATGACCCTCTGCAACATGACGATCGAGGGCGGCGCCCGCGCCGGCCTGGTCGCGCCCGACCAGACGACCTTCGACTACATCAAGGGTCGTCCGATGGCGCCGAAGGGTGCCGCCTGGGAAGCCGCCGTCGCCTACTGGAAGACGCTGCCATCCGACCCCGGCGCCAAGTACGACCGCGAGGTCCATCTCGACGCCAAGGACATCGTCCCGCAGGTGACCTGGGGCACGAGCCCCGAGGACGTGCTGCCGATCACCGCGAAGGTGCCGAACCCGGCCGAGGTGTCCGACGAGGCGAAACGCGCCTCGATGGAACGCGCGCTCGAATACATGGGCCTCAAGCCCGGCACGCCGCTCGCCGAGGTCAAGGTCGACAAGGTCTTCATCGGCTCCTGCACCAACGGCCGTATCGAGGACCTCCGCGAGGCGGCGAAGGTCGCCAAGGGGCGCAAGGTCGCGAGCCATGTGAACGCACTGGTCGTTCCGGGATCCGGCGTGGTCAAGCACCAGGCCGAAGAGGAAGGTCTCGACAAGATCTTCATCGAGGCCGGCTTCGAATGGCGCGAGCCCGGCTGCTCGATGTGCCTGGCGATGAACGCCGACAAGCTCGAGCCCGGCGAGCGCTGCGCCTCGACCTCGAACCGCAACTTCGAGGGTCGTCAGGGCCGCGGCGGGCGCACGCACCTGGTGAGCCCGGCGATGGCCGCCGCCGCCGCCGTCTCCGGCCACCTCGAAGACATCCGCAAGCTGATGCGCTAGCCGCTGCTAGCGGCTGACGTCGTCGACCAGGTCGTTGTTGTATCCGCGGACCATGCCGGGGATCAGCAGCGCGTCGATCAGCCACCAGAGGCCCGGGATGGCCATCAGCACCATGCCGATGAAGATCCAGTAGGTCGCACCGGCGACCAGCGTCAGGATCAGCAGGATGAAGCCGCTGACCCACTTGCCGAGATAGAAGCGGTGGATGCCGAACCAGCCGAGGAAGAACCACAGCAGGTAGGCGACGATGACCGACTTCTTGTTGGCGTCGTAGCGCATCATCGCGACCGCGTCGTCGGTCGGCCGTCCGGACGGATAGGTCATGTGGCTTCCTCCTAACCTATTGCGATATTAGGATAATGGCTGGCGCGGCGCCATGCTCTGGTACCTGCCCGCCGAGACTGTTATCAAGACCGCCGAATTTTCATCCGGGAACGGCCATGCAGAAGTTCACCCAGCTGACCGGCGTCGCCGCGCCGATGCCGATGATCAACGTCGACACCGACAAGATCATCCCGAAGCAGTTCCTCAAGACCATCAAGCGGACCGGGCTCGGCACCCATCTCTTCGACGAGATGCGCTACGACATGAACGGCAAGGAGAACCCGGACTTCGTTCTCAACAAGCCGGCCTACCGCAAGTCGGAAGTGCTCGTCGCCGGCGAGAACTTCGGCTGCGGCTCCAGCCGCGAGCACGCGCCCTGGGCGCTCCTCGACTTCGGCATCCGCTGCGTGATCGCGCCCAGCTTCGCCGACATCTTCTTCAACAACTGCTTCAAGAACGGGATCCTCCCGATCGCGTTGCCGCAGGCCGAGTGCGACAAGCTGATGGGCGACGCCGAGAAGGGCCAGAACGCCCGCGTCACCGTCGACTTGGCAAAGCAGGAAATCACCCGGCCGAACGGCGAGGTGATCAAGTTCGACATCGATCCGTTCCGCAAGCACTGCCTGCTGAACGGCCTCGACGACATCGGCCTTACCCTCGAGAAGGGCAAGAGCATCGATACGTTCGAGGCGCAGCGGAAGCAGAGCCAAGCCTGGCTCTGACTGGCTGCACCGCAATACGCCCTCACGCTTCGACAAGCTCAGCATGAGGGCGACTTAGGCGGTCCCACAGCCATCTCCATCCCATCAGTCCGCCTCATCCTGAGCTTGTCGAAGGGTGAGGCGGTCGCTTCCAAGCTAGACGAATCCAGCAAAGGCTCCCGATCATGGCGGCGAACAAGCAGCTTCTCGTGCTCCCCGGCGACGGCATCGGCCCTGAGGTCATGGCCCAGGTGCTTCGCGTGGTCGACTGGTTCGACAAGCGCCGCGCCGTCAGCTTCAACCTCAAGGAAGGCCTGGTCGGCGGCGCCGCGCTCGACAAGCAGGGCACGCCGATCTCGGACGAGACCCTCGCCGACGCGAAGTCGGCCGATGCCGTGCTGTTCGGCTCGGTCGGCGGGCCGAAATGGGACACCAACCCGTTCGACAAGAAGCCCGAGCGCGGCATCCTGGCCCTCCGCAAGGAGCTCGATCTCTTCGCCAACCTTCGCCCGGCGACGGTGTTCGACGCGCTGGTCGATGCCTCCACGCTCAAGCAGGACGTGGTCAAGGGCACCGACCTGCTGGTGCTGCGCGAGGGCACGGGCGGCGTCTATTTCGGCGAGCCGCGCGGCGTCGAGACCCGCGCCGACGGCACCAAGAAGGCCGTCGACACCCAGGTCTACACCACACCCGAGATCGAGCGCATCGTGCGCCTCGGCTTCGAGCTCGCGCGAAAGCGCCGCAACAAGGTGCATTCGGTCGAGAAGGCCAACGTGATGCACACGGGCGTCCTCTGGCGCGAGGTCGCCAACCGCATCCACAAGGCCGAGTTCGCCGACGTCCAGCTCGAGCACATGTACGCCGACAACTGCGCCATGCAGCTCGTCCGCAACCCGCGCCAGTTCGACGTGATCGTCACCGACAACCTGTTCGGCGACATCCTCTCGGACTGCGCGGCGATGCTGACCGGCTCGCTCGGCATGCTGCCCTCGGCCTCGCTCGGCGCCAAGGACAAGGTCACCGGCAAGCGCCACGCGCTCTACGAGCCGATCCACGGCTCGGCACCCGACATCGCCGGCAAGGGCATCGCCAATCCGCTGGCGCAGATGCTGTCGTTCTCGATGCTGCTGCGCTACTCGTTCGACCTGCCCGAGGATGCCGACCTGATCGAGAACGCGGTCAAGGACGTGCTCGCCTCCGGCATGCGCACCCCCGACATCATGGCGCCGGGCTCGGCCAAGGTCGGCACCACGACCATGGGCGACGCGGTTCTCCGCAGCCTCGACAAGCTGGGCGCGTAAGACGCTACCAGTCGTCCTGGAGGCGGACGCGTTCCGTCTTCGCGATGCAGACCCGGCGCATGACGCCGGGTCTGTCTTTTTCGAGCGGGCAGACGGTGAAGTCGCCGAAGGCGGCCTTGTCGCAGGGCGCGGTGAAGGCGCGATCCAGGCTCTTGGGCATCAGCCGGTCGCCGGCGACGTTGCCGCTCGGATCGGCGACGCCGAGGATCCGCTTGGTGCCGACGATCCAGATGCGGACGTTCGGGACCCCGGAGCAGCTGGTCAGCCGCCCCCGGACCTTGAAGCACGCACCTGTGACCTCAGGGCTCGACGCGCAGGCAGGAAGCTCGTCCGCCTGCGCCGTGCCGAGAAGCATGACGGCAAGAAGAGCGGCCAGAAGGCGCATCAGTCGGCTGCGGTCACCAGCCCGTCGCGGCGGTCTTTGGCGGTCGCTTCGGTCGGGCGCTCGGCAGGCGATCCCACACCGCCGCCGCCCGGCGTCATCAGCACGAGGCGATCGCCGGCGGGGATGGTCTGGAAGCCCTTGCCCTTGAGCCTTGTGCCCGACTTGAGCTGAAGCACGCCCGCGGCGCCGTCCTTGCCGCCGTCGCGGCCGCGGGCCGGATGATTGATGCGGTCGAAGGCGGCGAGCAGCTCGAAGGGAAGGCCCTTCGAGGACTCGACCTCGATCACCTGGCCCATGCCGCCGCGCATCTTGCCGGCACCGCCGGAATCGGGACGCAACTCCTTCCGCCAGAAGACCACCGGCGCGATCGACTCGGCGATCTCGACCGGCGTGCCTTTGACGCCCGATGGATAGGCGGTGGCATCCAGCCCGTCCTTCATCGGGCGTGCGCCGGTGCCGCCGTTGGACGTGATGGTGATCGCGAAGCCGCGCTTGTCGGCAGCGTCCTGCGCCGTGGGTCCACGGAGGCTCATCATCCAGATGCAGGACGTGCCCTCGGCCGGCACGCGCTCCGGCACCGCCTGGCGGAGACAGCCGAACACCACGTCGGGCAGCATCTGGCCGATCACGTGGCGGGAGGCGACGGCGCGCGGATAGGGCGCGTTCAGGATCGATCCCGGCGGCGCCGAGACGGTCAGCGGCGCCAGCGAGCCGGCGTTGTTGGGAATGCGCGCGGCGACGACGCAGCCGAGGCCAAAGCAGGTATAGGCCTCGGTATAGGCCATCGGCACGTTGATGCCGCGCTTCTGCACGCCCGTGGTGCCGGTGAAGTCGACATGGATCGACTTCTCGCCGACCGTGATCGCGGCGGTCAGGTCGATCGGCTCGTCATAGCCGTCGATCCGCATCGTGTTGCGGTAGGTGCCTTTCGGCAGGCGGGATATCTCGGCCTCGACCGCAGCGCGCGAATGGCTCAGCACGTGCTCGGCGAGAGCGTCGAGGGAGTCGAGGCCGAACTCGTCCATCATCTCGGAGAGCCGCTTGACGCCGACGTCGTTGCAGGCGGCGAGCGAGTAGACGTCGCCCTCGGTGTCGACCGGAAGTCGCGTGTTCGCCTTGATCATGGCGAGCAGCGTCTCGTTCATCCGGCCCGCCTCGGCCAGCTTCAAGAGCGGGATGTAGAGGCCTTCCATGAAGACGTCGGTGCCGTCCGGCCCGAAGCCGATGCCGCCGATGTCCATCAGGTGGCTGGTGCAGGAGAACAGCGCCACCAGCTTGCCGCGATGGAAGGCGGGCGTGGTCAGCACGAAGTCGTTGAGGTGCCCGGTCCCCATCCAGGGATCGTTGGTGATGTAGATGTCGCCCGCCTGCATCGTCTCCAGCGGGAATTTCTTGATGAAGTGCGAGACCGAGGCCGCCATCGAGTTCACGTGGCCGGGCGTGCCGGTGACCGCCTGGGCCAGCATCCGGCCCTTGAGGTCGAAGATGCCGGCCGAGAGGTCGCCGCATTCGCGGACGATCGGCGAGAAGGCGGTGCGGATCAGCGCCTGCGCCTGTTCCTCGACCACCGCGATCAGGCGGTTCCACATGATCTGGTTACGGATCTGGGCGATCTGGCTGGTCATGAGCGGCGCTCCAGGACGATCGAGCCGGACGAGTCGATGCGGGCGTCGAATCTAGCCGAAAGGAAGGTGGTGGTCTCGTCCTCGACGATCAACGCCGGGCCGGGGACGACATGGCCGGCGACGAGGCCCGTGCGGGCATAGACCGGCACCTCGGCGAAGGCTTCGGTCGCGGCGTCGAAGACCTGGCGACTGCCGACCGGCTTCGCGCCGTCGCGCTTCGGCGCCGGGGCGGCTGCCTTCGGCAGCTCGTTCGACGTGGATAACGTCAGCGTCCAGCTCAGGATCTCGATCGCACCGTCGGGGATGATGCGCTGGAACAACGCCTTGTACTCCCGCTCGAACGCGGCCCGCAGGTCCTTGGTGTCGGCGACGGCGAGCGTGCGCGCCGGCACCGGCACGACGATCTCATGGCCCTGGCCGACATAGCGCATGTAGGCGCTGCGGCGCTCCTCGAGCGCCCGGCCGCGCGCGCCGGACTCGACCACCGCGCCGGCCTCCGCCTTCAGCGCATCGAACAGCGCGTTTGCGGCGTTCGCATCGAAGCCGTCGAGCCGCATGTAGCGGCTGCGCACGACCTCGTAGGCGACGGGCGCGCGGAGGAATCCGACGGCCGAGCCGACGCCGGCATTCGGCGGCACGATCACCTTGGCGATGCCGAGCTTCTCGGCGAGGCGCGAGGCATGAAGCGGCGCCGCGCCGCCGAAGGCGATCAACGTTGCCTCGCCGATCGCCCGGCCACGCTCCACCGCGTGCACGCGGGCGGCGTTCGCCATGTTCTCGTCCACGATCTCGGCGACGCCGAAACCGGCGACGGAATCGCTCAAGCCCAGCGGCTTGCCGACATGGGCGCCGAGCGCGGCCGCGGCCTTCCCGGCATCGAGCGGCATCTTGCCGCCGGCGAAGCGCGAAGGATCGATGCGGCCGAGCACGACGTCGGCATCGGTCACGCTCGGCTTGTCGCCCCCGCGCCCGTAGCAGGCGGGGCCGGGCTCGGATCCGGCGCTCTCGGGGCCGACGACGATGCGTTTCAGGCCGTCGACCTTGGCGATCGAGCCGCCACCGGCGCCGATCTCGACCATCTCGATCACCGGGATCCTCAGCGGCAGGCCGGAGCCCTTCAGGAATCGGGCGGCGCGGTCGACCTCGAAGGAACGGCTGGATTCGGGACGCAGATCCTCGATCAGGCAGATCTTGGCGGTGGTGCCGCCCATGTCGAACGAGACCACCTTGTGCTCGCCCGACAGCGCCGCGACGTGGGTCGCGAGGATGGCGCCGCCGGCGGGGCCGGATTCGACCAGTCGGATCGGAAAGCGTGCCGCCGCTTCGAGCGAGGTGAGGCCGCCACCCGATGTCATCAGGTAGACTGCGCCCTTGAAGCCGGCGCCCTTGAGCGCCTGGGCCAGGCGGCCGAGATAGCCCGCCATCAGCGGCTGCACATAGGCGTTGGCGACGGCGGTCGAGGTGCGCTCGTACTCGCGGACTTCCGGACACACGTCGGAGGAGAGCGTGATCGCGAGGCCAGGCATCGCTTTCGCCAGGATCTCGCGCACCCGCTGCTCGTGCGCCGGGTTGGCATAGGCGTGCAGCAGCGAGACGGCGACGCTCTCGATGCCTTCGGCCTTCAGCCGATCCGGAAGCTCGGCCGCGGCCTTCTCGTCGAGCGCCAGCAGCACGCGTCCCTCGACGTCGACCCGCTCCGGCACGGTGAAGCGGCGGTTGCGCGGCACCAGCGCCACCGGCTTCTCGATGAAGATGTCGTACTGGTCGTAGCGGCTCTCATAGGCGATATCGAGCACGTCGCGGAAGCCCTCGGTCGCGATCAGCGCCGTCTTCGCGCCCTTGCGCTCGATGATCGCGTTGGTCGCGAGCGTCGTGCCGTGGACCAACACGTCGACGGCGGAGAGCGCGATCCCGGCCTCGGCGAGCAGCGCCAGCGTTCCCTGCATCACTGCCTCTTCCGGCGCGCGGGGCGTGGTCAGCACCTTCTTGGTGAGCAGGCGGCGATCAGATGTTTCCAATACGACATCTGTGAAGGTGCCGCCGATGTCGACGGCGAGACGGGTCTGGGTCACGGGAAGGATCAAGCTCCGGAGGGCCGGTTCGGAAAGGGAAGTGGATCAAAGCCGAACCGCGGCTTGCGTCAAGGGCCGGGGCGCCATGTTGACTTTCTTGCGAGCGGCATGGCTATCTCCCGGCCCATTTCGCGATTTACGGGGGAAGACATCCATGAAGCGTAACCTGTTGACGACGCTGGCCGCCGGCCTCGCGCTCGTCGCCGCTACGGCCGCCTCGGCCGGCACCCTCGACGACGTGCGCAAGCGCGGCAACCTCGAATGCGGCGTCCACCTCGGCCTTCCGGGCTTCTCCTATGCCGACGACAAGGGCGTGTGGACCGGCATCGACGTCGACCTCTGCCGCGCCGTCGCCGCCGCCATCTTCGGCGATCCCAACAAGGTCAAGTACACGCCGACCTCGGTGCAGCAGCGCTGGGCGGTCCTGACCTCCGGCCAAGTCGACCTGCTGTCGCGCAATTCGACCATCACCTTCTCGCGCGACGCCTCGCTCGGCATCGACTTCGTCGGCATCAACTTCTACGAGGGCCAGACCTTCATCGTCCGCAAGAAGTCGGGCGCCAAGATGGTCAAGGACCTCGACGGCTCGACCGTCTGCGTCGCCGCCGGCTCGACCGAGGAGAAGAACGCGGGCGACTACTTCCGCGAGCGCAATATGAAGGTGAACATCGTCACCTTCGCCAAGAACGACGACGCGATCGCCTCCTACGACGCCGAGCGCTGCGACTCCTACACCGCCGGCATCGGCGCGCTCGCCGGCCAGCGCCAGAAGCTGAAGGTCCCGGCCGACCACATCATCCTGACCGAGACTGTCTCCAACGATCCGCAGGGGCCGGTGGTCCGCCACGGCGACGCCCAGTGGGCCGATCTGGTGCGCTGGGTGCTGAACGGCATGATCGCCGCCGAAGCGCTGGGCGTCACCTCGAAGAACGTCGACGAGATGAAGGCAAAGTCGCCGAGCGCCGAAGTCCGCCGGATCCTCGGCGTCGAAGGCGACTTCGGCCCGATGGTCGGCGTCGGCAAGGACTGGCTCTACAACGCGATCAAGATGGTCGGGAACTACGGCGAGTCCTACGAGCGGACCGTCGGCATGGCCTCCGACCTCAAGCTCGAGCGCGGCATGAACCAGCTCTGGACCAAGGGCGGCATCCTCTTCACCCCGCCGTTCCAATGAGCAGCGTCGATCCGGCGACGGGCTCGCGCCCGTCGCCGGTCGCCTCGTTCCTCAACGACAAGCGCGTTCGCGACGTCGCGAGCCAGGCGCTGGTCATCGCCGTCCTGCTGGCGATCGTCGGATACTTTGTCCTCAACGCGCGCGAGAACATGACCCGCGGCGGCATCGCCTCGGGCTTTGGCTTCCTCTGGTCGAACGCCGGCATCGACCTGCCGATGAAGCTGATCGACTACGGACCCGCCTCGACCTATGCGCGGATGCTGCTGGTGGGCGTGCTCAACACGCTGCTGGTCTCGATGCTCGGCATCGTGTTCGCGACCATCCTCGGATTCCTGGTCGGCATCGCACGCCTCTCGCGCAACTGGCTGCTCTCGCGCCTCGCCTACGGCTTCGTCGAGTTCGTGCGCAACATCCCGCTGCTGCTCTTCGTCTTCTTCTGGTACTTCGGGATCATCCGTGCGCTGCCGCCGCCCAGGCAGGGCTTCAACTTCTTCGACCTCGTCTTCCTCAGCAACCGCGGTCTCACCATTCCGAGCCCGACCGAGGGCCTCGCCTTCGTCGCGGTTCCGGCGGTGATGGCCCTGGGCTGCGCCGGGTTCCTCGTGATCCGTCGCTGGGCCGCGCGTCGCCAGGCCGAGACCGGCCGGGCCTTCCCGATCATCGAGACCGGTGCGGCTCTGATCGTGGGCCTGCCGCTGCTGACGGCGATCGCCGTCGGCGCCGCCGTCGGCTGGGAGATTCCCAAGCCCCGCGGGTTCAACGTCGCCGGCGGCGTGGTCCTGATTCCCGAATTCATCGGCCTCCTGCTGGCGCTGGTGACCTACACCGCCGGCTTCATCGCCGAGATCGTCCGCGGCGGCATCCAAGCCGTGCCCGACGGCCAGCGCCAGGCGGCGCGCGCGTTGGGATTGAGCGAGCGGCAGACGCTCCGGCTGGTCGTGCTGCCGCAGGCGATGCGCGTGATCGTGCCGCCGCTCACCAACCAGTACGTCAACGTCGTGAAGAACTCGTCCTTCGCCGCGGCCATCGCCTATCCGGACATCGTCTCGGTCTTCGTCGGCTCGGCGCTCAACCAGACCGGCCAGGCGGTCGAGATCATCGCGATCACGCTGGCGATCTACCTGATCATGAGCGTCGCCGTCTCGATCCTGATGAACTGGTACAATCGCGCCGTGGCGCTGCCGACCCGATGACCGCGCTCGCCTGGATCCGCAAGAACCTGATGGCGACGCCGGTCGACGCGGCGATCACTCTCGCCTGCCTCTATTTTCTCTGGCTGATCGTGCCGCCGGTGCTGAGCTGGAGCGTCCTCGACGCCACCTGGGTCGGCGAGACGCGCGAGGCGTGCCAGCCGGGCGGCGCCTGCTGGGTCTTCGTCAAGGCCCGGCTCAACCAGTTCATCTACGGCTTCTATCCGGCCGAGGAGCAGTGGCGGGTCGATCTGTCGGCCCTGCTGCTGGTGGTCGGCGTCGGGCCGCTGATGATGTCGCGCATGCCGGCGAAAGGGTGGTGGGCGCTCGGCACGATCGTCCTGTATCCGGCGATCTCCCTCCTGCTCCTGGTCGGCGGCGTCGCCGGGCTCCCCTTCGTCGAGACCCGGCTCTGGGGCGGGCTCATGCTCACGACCTTCATGACGGTCTTCGGCGGGCTCATCGCCGTGCCGTTGGCGATCGCGCTCGCCCTCGGTCGCCAGGCCAGCCTGCCGGCGATCCGCATCGTCTCGGTCACCTTCATCGAGTTCTGGCGCGGCGTACCGATCATCACCGTGATTTTCCTGGCCTCCGTGCTGCTGCCGCTGATCCTTCCGACCGGCGTCACCGTCGACAAGCTGGTGCGCGCCCTGGTCGGCCTGGCCCTGGTCGTCTCCGCCTACATGGCCGAGGTGGTGCGCGGCGGGCTGCAGGCGGTGCCGAAAGGACAGTACGAGGCGGCGGCGGCGATGGGCCTGAAATACTGGCCTGCGACCGGCTTGATCGTGCTGCCGCAGGCGCTGCGCATGGTGATCCCGGGCCTCGTCAACGAGTTCATCGCCCTCTTCAAGAACACGACGCTCGTGCTCATCGTCAGCCTGTTCGACCTGCTCGGCATCGTGCACGCGGCGCTGGCCGATCCGAAATGGGTGGGCCTGACCGCCGAGGCCTACACCTTCGCCGGCGTGGTCTTCTGGCTGATCTGCTTCGCGCTGTCGCGCTACAGCCTCAGCCTCGAACGGCGCCTCGACGTCGGCCGGCGATGACCGGGGAGGCGCCGATCGAGACGGTCGAGATGCATACCGGCGGCGAGCCGGTCCGCATCATCGTCTCCGGCTATCCCAAGCTCGAAGGGCGCACGCTGCTGGAAAAGCGGCGCGACGCGCGCGGCCGCCTCGACCACCTCCGCCGCCGTCTGATGCACGAGCCGCGCGGCCACTTCGACATGTACGGCGCGCTTCCGGTCGAGCCGGATCATCCGGATGCGGACTTCGCCGTGCTGTTCCTGCACAACGAGGGGTACTCGACCATGTGCGGCCACGCGACGATCGCGCTTGGCCGCTGGGCAGTCGACAGCGGCCGCGTGAAGGCCGTCGAGCCGGAGACCCGCTTCGTCCTGCAATGCCCCTGCGGACCCGTCGCGGTGACGGTGGACGTGAGGGCCGGTCGTGCCGGGCGGGTCCGCTTCGAGAGCGTGCCGGCGTTTGCGTCCGCGCTGGACAGGACCATCGAGGTCGCGGGCTTCGGGCCGGTCACCCTGGATGTCGGTTATGGCGGCGCGTTCTACGCGGTGCTGCCGGCACAGCGCCTCGGCCTCGACATGTCGACGTCGTCGCTGCGGGCCCTGGTCGATGGGGCGACGGCGGTGACCGAAGCGGCCAAGCGTGCTGTGCCGCTCGACCATCCGGACGACGCCGACCTGGCGTTCCTCTACGGAACGATCCTGACCGACGGCGGCGACGGCAAGCAGAAGCCCTCGGTCAATGTCTGCGTCTTCGCCGAGCGCGAGGTCGACCGCAGCCCGACCGGCTCCGGCGTCACCGCGCGCCTGGCACTGGCGCATGCGCGCGGCCTGGCCAAGGCCGGTGAACCGCATGTGTTCGAGAGCCTGACCGGAGCGCGGTTCGGGGGGCGGGTCGCCCGCGAGACGGCGCTCGGCGGCCGCAGGGCCGTCACCGTCGAGGTCGCGGGCGAGGCCTACTACACCGGATCGGCGCACTTCACCGCGGAAGCGGCCGATCCGTTGAGAGACGGATTCCTGCTGCGTCCCTAGAACTTGAACGAGACGCCGACGCCCAGGATGTCGATCTGGTTGTCGTAGAAGCCGCGCTGGCGGTGGCTGGTCGAGCTCAGGTTGCTGATGCTGCCCTCGTCGACGAAGATGTGTGCGTAGCCGGCGTCGATCTTCATGCGCGCATTCACCGCGTAGGAGGCGCCGAGCGCGATCCAGATGCGGTCGTTGTCGGGGAGGCGCGCGGTGCGGTCGGCATCCGGCACCGGCGTCTGGTCGTAGGCGACGCCGATCCGGAAGGTCCAGTTCTCGTTGTGGCGGTAAGCCGCGCCGAGCGAGAAGAAATAGCTGTCCTTCCAGTTTTCCGGCGTCACGCTCTCCGGCTGCAGCGGATTGCCGAAGCGGAAGCGCAGCTCCTTGAACCGGCTCCAGTTGGTCCAGGTGAGGTCGCCGAGCAGCGACCACTGCGCGTTGAGATCATGGACGATGCTCAGGGACAGCGATTCTGGCGTCACGACGTCGCCATTGACCGTGGTGTCGCGGAAGCGGCCGGTCGAGGTCAGCGGCGTGGCATTGGTCGGCACGGTGAAGTCGGCATCGCCTTCGAGCGTGTGCTCCACCTTCGAGCGGAAGCCCAGGCCGACGCGGGTCGACTTCGTCGGCTCCCACATGGCACCGAGCGTGAAGCCGTAGCCCCAGTCATCGCCGGTCAGCCGGATGTGCCCGTCGGCGCCCTGCGGCGACAGGCCGAGCGCGCCGCAGGTCACGGCGGGCAGGCTGCCGAGGCAGATCGTGCCGAAGTCGAGCGCATTGGTCAGCGTCGCCTTGATGTACTGGAACTGGATGCCGGCGCCGACCGCGATCTGGTCGTTCACCTTGTAGGAGAGGGTCGGTTGGATGTTGAACGTCATCAGCTTCGAGGTGATAGCGTTGTAGTGGCCGACCCAATTGTCGTCGTAGCCGGTGACGAGGCCGTAGGGCGAGGTGATGCCGATGCCGAGCTTGAAGTCGGAATTCACGTCCCACATCAGGTAACCGTGCGGGACGATCGCGTCCTGACCGGCGTCGCCGCCGTTGGGACCGGTGAGCGCCGTGCCGAAAGGCGTGGTCGAGCCGGAATTGATGAAGTGGGACTCCGGCGCGATGAATGTCGCGCCGCCGACCGCCTGGTTGCCGCGCAGCCGCGCCATGCCGGCCGGGTTGTAGAAGATCGTTGAGGCATCCTCCGCGGTCGCCGCGGCACCTGCGTAGGCGTTGCCGAGCCCGCTGATGCCCTGCTCCTTGAGCGCGTAGCCGGATGCCAGCACCGGGCTTGCGGCGAGCAGGACGGACGACGCGGTCAGAGCCGCAAGATTGCGACGATTGCGCATGAAACCCCCGCACTTCCTCCGATGCCGGTCTTGATCGCCAGCAACTTCAGGGAGAATAGCGGAACGGTTTGCGCCGAGCCACAGGCTCAGCGCTGCGGAGGCGGCGTATCCCTGACGGCGGCGGTGACGATCTCTGTCATCACCTGAGCCAGCGCTTGGTCGAAGGCGGCGACGACGTCGGGTGCATTCGATGCCCGTGCCGGCACGCGTGCGGAGAAGTCGCGCATCCAGATCGTCTGCTGCCGTCCGGCACGGACCATCCGCACGGTGAGCCGGACATGCACCGTCGGGATCTTCGTGTTGTTGAACACCTCCGCCTGGAAGTCGCGCAGCTCGGCCTTGAGGATGTAGTCGGCGCGCGGACCGACAGCGTACCTGTCTACCGCGGCGACGGCGCCGGTGTGCTCGAAGGACTCCACGAGCAGCCCCTGGATCATGCGCGTCGCGCGCTCGACCCAGCGCACGTCGGCGAAGTAGCGGATCTCGTTCGGCGTCCGCTGCACGGCGATGCGGTTGGCCTCGAGGCCGCCGATCGCCGTCGGCTCCTCGATCAGAAGATGCCACGGCGCCCGGGCGATTCCCGCGGGGGCCTGCGTCACCGGCGACAGCGTGTAGAGATCGGGCGCGGGCCCGCCGCCGCCCAGCAGGCTGGAGCAGGCGGAGAGGAGGAGCAGGGGAAAGAGAAGAACGATTCTCACCGTGAGCGCTCCGGCGTGAATTCGGATTCCTGCGAGCCGAAGAACACCTGGCTCGGATTCTCCTCGATCTTGGTCGCGACCCGTCCGAGGTTCTGCACCAGCTGGCGCGCCTCATCGATGAAGCGGCGGAACTCGGTCAGGCCGTCGGCGGTGAAGGCGTCGATCGACTCGCGGTTGTCGCCGAGCAGGCGGGCGGCGTCCTTGGCGACCTTGCCGATCGCCGCCACGGTCTCGCGCACCTCGCCGTCGATCAGCTGGTCGGCGCCGGCGAGGGTGCCGCGCGCGACGCTCATCGTCGCCGACAGCTCCTCGGCGACGCGGTTCGAGCGGCGGACGAGCTCGGTCACGCCGGTGCTGGCGGCCGAGATTTCGTCGATCGCCTTTCCGAGCTTCTCGCTTCGGCTGGCCATCGCCTCGGTGACCTGGCGGAGATCGGCCAGCGCCCCGGCCAGGTTCTTTCGGTTCTCTTCGTCCAGGAGCGAGGTGCCCCGCTCGACAAGCTGGGTCGAGCGCTCGAGCAGTTTCGGCAGCTGGTCTACCAGCTCGGCGATCTGCGAGGGCTTCGAGCGGATCTCCGGATAGGGATAGTCCTGGCTCGGCGGGATCCGCGGCGACGACTGGGTGCCGCCGCTGATCTGCACGAAGGTGACCCCGGTAATGCCCTGGAGCTGCATCGAGGCGGTCGAATCCTGGCGGATCGGCACGTCGTCGCCCATCTCGACGGTGACGCGCACGCGCGACGGGTTCTCGTGGTCGATCGCGATCTTGGTGATCGCGCCGACCTTGATGCCGTTGAAGCGGACATCGCCGCCGACCGCGAGACCGGAGACCGAGTCGGTGAAGACGATGTCGTAGTACGCCTTGTCGCCGTCGCCCCGCGTCCTCGCCAGCCAGGCGACGAAGACGAACATCGCTGCGACGAAGACCAGCACGAAGGCGCCGATCAGGACGTTGTGTGCGCGTGTCTCCATGGCTCCTGGCTTCAGCTCCGGGCTGCGAGCATAGCAGAATCACGGGCCGCCCGGCCGCGCGGCCCGTGAAAGTACTCGTGGATCCACGGATGCGGGTGCCGCTCGAGCTCGGCGATCGGCGCCGTCACCAGCACCTTCTTGTCGGCCAGGACGGCGATGCGGTCGGTGACCGCATAGAGCGTGTCGAGATCGTGGGTGATCAGGAAGACGGTGAAGCCCAGGTTCCGCGAGAGGTTCTGCAGCAGCTCGTCGAACTGGGCGGCCCCGACCGGATCGAGTCCGGCGGTGGGCTCGTCCAGGAAGACGATGTCGGGGTCGAGCGCGAGGGCGCGGGCGAGCGCCGCGCGCTTGCGCATGCCGCCGGAAAGCTCGGAGGGAATCTTGCGGCCGTCGTCGGCCTTGAGCCCCGCGAGCTTGATCTTGAGAAGCGCCAGCTCGTTCGCGAGCTTCGGCGGCAGGTCGAGATGCTCGCGCATCGGCACCTCGACGTTCTCGCAGACCGTCAGCGAGGAGAACAGAGCGCCATCCTGGAACAGGACGCCCCAGCGCCGCTCGAGCTCGAGCATGGTCTTGTGGTCGAGCGGATCTACCTTGCGGCCGAGCACCTCGATCGTTCCTTCGCGCGGCTTGATCAGGCCGAGGATGGTCCGCATCAGCACCGACTTGCCGGTGCCGGAGCCGCCGACGATGCCGAGGATCTCGCCCTTGCGGACGTCGAGGTCGAGATCCTTGTGGATCTCCTTGCCGCCGAGCTTGGTCCGGAGGCCGCGGACGCGGATGACGATGTCGTCGCTCATACGGCGATCAGGTTGAAGAAGACGGAGAAGATGGCGTCGACGACGATCACCAGGAAGATCGCCTGGACCACGGATCGAGTCGTCAGGCGGCCGACGGAACCGGCATCGCCCTTGACGCGGAGTCCCTGGTAGCAGCCGACCAGGCCGATCATCGCCGCGAACACCGGTGCCTTGGCCATGCCGACCCAGAAATGACGGATCGGGATGCGATCCTGCACGCGCGTGACGAATGTCTGGGGCGAGATGTCGAGATTGACCCAGGCCATCAGCGCGCCGCCGAGGAGGCCCATGATGTCGGAGAAGAAGCAGAGGATCGGCAGCGCCGCGACCAGGGCGGCGATCCTGGGAAGCACCAGGACCTCCACCGGGTCGAGGCCGAGGGTGCGCATCGCATCGACCTCCTCGCGCAGCTTCATCGTTCCGATCTGCGCGGTGAAGGCGCTGCCGGATCGGCCGGCGACGACGATCGCCGTGAGCAGGATGCCGATCTCGCGCAGGACCGAGATGGCGACGAGATCGACGACGAAGATCTCGGCGCCGAAGAAGCGGAGCTGGCTGGCGCCCTGATAGGCCATGACCACGCCGATCAGGAAAGAGATCAGCCCGACGATCGGCAGCGCGTTCAGGCCGACCGCTTCCAGATGGAAGATGAAGGACGTGAAGCGGAAGCGGGCGGGCCGCAGCGCGACGCTGGCGAAGGTCTCGATCGTGAGGCCGAAGAAACCGAGGAAGTTCCTCGCCTCGCGCACGGCGAAGGCGGTGTGGAAGCCGAGCTTTTCCAGCAGCTCCTCGAAGCTCGGCGGCGGCTTTCGCGCCGGCTCCGGTGCCTGGTCGACCGCGCCGACGGTTTCCAGCAGCGCGGAAGCGCGCCGGTCTGCACCGGCGAAGGCGACGCTGATCCCGCCTTCGGCAAGGCTCTTGGCGGCCTGCCGGATGAGCCAGGCCCCGGCCGTATCGAGGGCCTCGATGCCGCTCAGGTCCAGGGTCGCGCGCTTGGATGTGAGACGGAGCTTCTTGATCTCGTCGTCGAGCCCGGCCGCGGCGCCCACCGTCCACGGGCCGGCGAGGCGGACCCGTGCGGTCTCGCCTTCTTCGCTGACGCTTACCTGGGCTTTGGCCGCCATCAGGCGACTGTCGCGGATAGGGAAGGAGCCGGCAACCGTTGACGGCTAGGAATGTTATACTGTATCGACACGGTCCCCATGCACGACCATGACCATCCCTCGCACCAACATCAGCCGGCCCCCGGACGTTCCGGGCGCGGGAACCATGGGCCTGTTCGGGACGTACCCGGGTCGGCGCTCCTGGCATCGGCGGCAAGCCGCCTCGCCATCGTCGCCTCTGCGCTCGCCGGCCTGTGGCTCGCGGTCTTCTGGGCGCTCTGAGCCATGGCAACGATTCGCCTCGACGGTCTGACCCTGGCCTATGACCGCCACCCGGCGGTCCATCACCTGACTGGGTCCTTCCAGCCCGGCTCGCTGACCGCCGTGGTCGGACCCAACGGTGCCGGCAAGTCGACGCTGCTGAAGGCGATCGCCGGCTTGATCCAACCGGCCGAGGGCAAGGTCACGCTGTCCCGGTTGAACCGCCGCGAGATCGCCTATCTGCCCCAGCAGGCCGAAGTCGATCGCTCCGTGCCGCTCTCCATCCTCGAGGTCGTCGCGCTCGGCCACTGGCGGCGGATGGGACTGTTCGCCGGTCTCGGACGCGCGCAGATCGAAGCGGCACGCGACGCGCTCGCCGCGGTCGGCCTCGGCGGTTTCGAGAGCCGGGCTGCCGGCGCGCTCTCGGCCGGCCAGTTCCAGCGGGCCCTGTTCGCCCGGATGATGCTGCAGGACGCCAAGGTGATCCTCCTCGACGAGCCGTTCACCGCGATCGACGCGCGCACCACCGCCGACCTGCTCGAGCTGGTGCAGCGCTGGCACGACGAGAAGCGAACGGTCGTCACGGTGCTGCACGACTACGAGCAGGTGCGCCGCATGTTTCCCGAGACGCTGCTGCTCGCCCGCGAGATGGTCGCCTGGGGCCCGACCGAGGAAGCGCTCAGCCCGGCAAATCTGCTGAGGGCGCGCGCCATGGCCGAGTCCTGGCAGGACGACGCGCCGATCTGCCATCGACCCGCAGCGTGAGCCTCTCCGCCCTCTTCCTGGATCCTTTCCTCGACTACGCCTTCATGCGCCGGGCGCTGGTCGCCTGCCTCGCGCTCTCGCTCGGCTCGGCGCCGATCGGCGTGTTCCTGGTCCTCCGGCGCATGAGCCTGCTCGGCGACGCGCTCAGCCACGCGATCCTGCCGGGCGCGGCGGTCGGCTTCGTCTTCGGCGGATTGAGCCTGTGGCCGATGAGCCTCGGCGGCTTCGCCGCGGCGGTTGCAGTGGCGCTGCTCTCCGGATGGGTCGCGCGCTCGACCCAGCTCCGGGAGGATGCGAGCTTCGCCGGCTTCTACCTGATCGCACTCGCCATCGGCGTGCTGCTGATCTCGCTTCATGGCGGCCCGGTCGACCTGATGCATGTGCTGTTCGGTTCGGTCCTCGCCGTCGATGGCGACTCGCTGCTGCTGGTCGCATCGATCGCGAGCCTGACGCTCATCGCTCTGGCGCTCATCTGGCGGCCGCTGGTGGTCGAGTGCTTCGACCCCGGCTTCCTCAAGGCAGTCGGCGGCCAGGGCGGCGCGATCCACATGCTCTTCATGGTGCTGGTCGTGGTGAATCTGGTTGCCGGCTTCCAGGCACTGGGAACGCTCATGGCGGTCGGGCTCATGATGCTGCCGGCGGCGGCGGCCCGCTTCTGGGCGGCGAGCGTCGAGGGCCTGGCTCTTGCCGCGGTGATAATTTCTGCAATCTCCAGTGTAAGCGGGCTGCTGCTGTCGTACCACCTGGAGTTGGCATCGGGCCCTGCGATCGTGCTCACCGCCGGCGTCGCCTATGTCGGCTCCATCCTGGCGGGTCCTCGGGACTCCCTCCTCAGGCGTGCCTTCCCGGGTCACCACCTAGAGGCATAAATCCGTTTGATTAGTCACCTATCCGGGCGTTACCTGTCGCCCGTGGATGGGGTCTCTTTCGTCTGTACGGTCTTCAACAAGGCCGGCTATCTGCCGGGCGTGCTGGACGCGCTCGCCCGCCAGGTCCCCAAGCGTCCCCGCCAGTTCATCTTCATCGACGACGGATCCAGCGACGGATCGGCCGACCTGGTCGAGCGCGCGATCGCCGGCTGGGAAAACGCGACGCTGGTCCGCCAGCCGAATGGCGGACCGACAGCGGCGACCAATGCCGGCATCGCCCTGGCTCGCCACCGATACCTGAAGCTGCTCGGATCGGACGACCTGCTCGCGCCGTTCTGCACGCGGCGCCTGATCGAGGTGCTCGAGGCGACCGGCGCCGACGTCGTTTTCAGCCGCCAGGACTACTACCGGCATGCGCGCGACATCGCCTTCGTCGAGACGCCGGTAGAGCCCGAGGTGCCGGCGGATCCGCTGCGCACCGTCATCGCGCGTACCATCTCCGGCACCAGCCAGACGCTCTATCGACTCGATGCGATCCGCTCGGCCGCCGCTTGCGACCCCGGTGTTTTCGCCGAGGACTTCTCCCTCGCGCTGCGAGTCGCGAGGAGCGGGCGCATCGCGCTGCTCGACCTGGTTACCGCGCTCGGGCCTGACGGCGACGGCGACCGCCTAATGGTCGGGAGGAAGCACCAGACCTTTCACGACTACAATCTCGCGCTGGCGCGGTTCATCGAGCAGACCCCGGACCTTTCCCCGCAGCTCCGCCGGCTGGCCCTGCGCCGCGCCGCGGGCCGTGCCGCCAAGTGGGCGAGGCGGGAAGGTGGGCAGCGGCTGCCGTTGCGCTATCTTGCCCTCGATGCTGCCGCCCGCCTCGGCCTTCCGATCGATCACGCCCGCGCCATCCGCGCGACGCTGGACGCGTTTGCGCTCGGCCCCGCCGCGGTCGCTCGCCCGCTCATCCTTCCGGCCGCGGCCTAGATGAAGCACACACCCGAGATCTCGCGCGCGTTCGTGCATGAGGCGGCCGAGCGGCTTCCGGTCGGCATGGCCGTGTTCGATGCCGAGCAGCGTCTGGTCTGGTGCAACGACGCCTTCGCCGTCTTCCAGGACGAGAAGCCGTCAAAGCTCATCGGCGAAGCCGCCGCGGCGCTGGTCATGCGCGTGCTGCCGCGCTTCCGCGCGCCGAAGGCGTCGCGGGCGCAGTGGCAGGCCTGGATCGATGCTTATTGGTCGGAGATCGGCAGGCGCCGTCCGCCGCCGATGGATGTCGAGCTGGCCGATGGGAACTGGGTGCAGTTTTCGGCGGTGCCCCTGCCGTCCGGCGGCATCGCGGTGATGTGGATCAACGTCACCGAGCAGAAGCAGCTGGCGACGCGGTATCGCGAGATCACCGAAGGCGCTTCGGACTGGACATGGGAGATGGATGCCGATCTCCGGTTCACCTACATCGACGACCGCGCCCGCATCCATTCGGGCAACAACCCGACGCGGGCCATCGGCAAGCGCCGTGACGAGATCGCCGACATCTCCTTCGACCCCGAGGGCTGGGAGCGCCATCTCGCGGACCTCGCCGCGCGGCGCCCGTTCCAGGACTTCGTCTACCGGGTCGAGACCGACGACGGGGTCCGGTTCTTCCGCACCACCGGCAAGCCGGTCATCGGGCCCGACGGGGCGTTCCATGGATATCGCGGCACAGCGACCGACATCACCGCGAAGGTCTCGGTCGAGCATGCGCTCCGCGACTCCGAGGCGCTGAAGGCGGCGATGATCGACACCGCGCTCGACGCGATCATCGTCGTCGACGAGGACGGCACCGTGGTCGCCTTCAACGCGGCCGCCGAGCAGATGCTGGGCATCGCCCGTGCCAAGGCGATCGGCCAGCCGGTCGACCGCGTCGCGGTCCCGAACTCCCTTCTCGACGCCGCCGCCGCCGAGCCCGGGCGCCGCATCGAGGACACCGCCATCCGGCAGGACGGCGGCGTGTTCCCGGTCGAGGTCGCGGTCTCGCGCCTCCCGGTCGACGGCCGCTCGGTCACCATCGCCTATCTCCGCGACATCGGCGACCAGAAGGAATCCGAGCGCAAGCTCGAGGCGCTCGCCTATTTCGATCCGCTGACCGGCATCGCCAACCGTACGCTGATGCTGGAACGCCTCGACCGCGCGGCGGCAGAGGAGCGTGACCTGGCGCTGCTCTATCTGGCGCTGGATCGCTTCGAGATCGTGCGCTCCAGCGTCGGCCACGACGTCGCCGATCGGGCGCTGGCGGCCTTGGCGCAACGCATCGCGCGCGAGCTCCCGCAGACCGAATTGGTGGCCCGCCTGGGGACGGTCGAGTTCGGTCTCGTGGTCGCCGACCCGGCGGACCCGGCGGTCGACGCGGCGGTGGCCCTGCTGCAGTCGCTCCTGGCGAAGCCGATCGCCGTCGAGGGCCGAGAGGTCGTGCTGTCGGGTTCGATCGGCATCGTCCGCACCGCTCGCCTCTACAAGGCCGGCCTCGAGATGCTGCGCGATGCGGCGGTCGCCGCCGATCACGCGCGTGCCGCGCGCGCCACCGGCCATGCGCGGTTTCGCGAACCGATGCGCGCCCGCGCCGTCGAGGCGCAGCGCATCGAGAGCGACCTGCGTCGGGCGCTCGAAGCCGGCGACCAGCTTCGGCTCAGCTATCAGCCGATCGTTCATCTGGAGGACGGGCGTCTCGCGGGCTTCGAGGCGTTGGCGCGTTGGCGCCATCCCGAGCGCGGGCTGGTTCCGGCGGCCGACTTCATCGAGGTCGCGGAGCAGACCGGCCTCGTCATTCCGCTGGGCCTCACGGTGTTCGAGCGGGCCTGCAGGCAGCTGGCGGCGTGGCCGCAGACGACGCCGATGGGCGTGCCGTTCTTCGTCTCGGTCAACCTCTCGGCCCGTCAGCTCGGTCATCCGACTCTCGTCGACGACGTCGGTCGCTTGCTGGAGGAGACCGGTGCCGATCCCAAGCGCATCAAGCTCGAGATCACCGAGAGCGCGGTCATGGCCGACGCGGGTGCGGCGGTCGACATCCTTCGACGCCTGAAGGCGCTCGGCGTGACGCTCGCCGTCGACGATTTCGGCACCGGCTATTCGTCGCTGAGCTACCTCACGCGCCTGCCGGTCGACAGCCTCAAGATCGACCAGTCGTTCATCGCCGCGATCCACGGCAGCGTCGAGAGCCGCGGCGTCGTGCGCGTCGTCACCGAGCTCGGCCGATTGCTGCGCCTGGAGACGATCGCCGAAGGCATCGAGACTGCCGGCGACCTCGAGATCCTTCGCATTCTTGCCTGCGACCTCGGCCAGGGCTTCCTTTTCTCGCGTCCGCTCGATCCCGAGGATGCGACGGCGATCATTGCCGCGGGCAAGGTCGAGCGCCGGAAGACCCTATAGGCGGGCGATCGCGCCGCGCGCGGCGTCGAATGCCGGCCTCATGGTTGCGAGCCTGAGCTCTACTTCCGCCCAGTCGCCGGCCCGCGCCGCGGCCTCGACGGCTTCGCTCGCCGCCGCCATCGCTCGAGCCCCGGCGCTGCGCGCCGCCCCCTTGATCGAGTGGGCGTGATCCTCCGCCGCATTCCGGTCGCGCGCGACGACGTAGGCCTCGAGCTCCTCCAGCATCGGCGCCGTGGTCTCGACGAACATCTGCAGCATTTCGCGCACGTCGTCGTCGATCTCGCCGAAGGCGGCGAGGATCTGGCCCATGTCGAGGACATCATCTGCGGCGCTCATCGCGACAGCATAGCGGATTCAGGAAAAAGAAAAGCGGAACGACGCCGTTGCCGGCATCGCTCCGCTGGAGGGAGGAGGTTCGGGGGAACCCCGAAGGACAGGCGACCGCGGTCGGTGGGCCGAGCGACGGTCGCGAGCCTATGGAAGTTGGTCGCCGAAAACCGCGTTCCGGTTCAAGCCGAGGTGGGATCAGCGCCCGGCCAGCGCCGTGACCTTGGAGACCGCCGCGAAGGCGTCGACGAGGCCCGGACCATCGGGAAGCGGGCTCGCGGTGTCCTTGAAGATGCGTCGCGCCTCGCCTGATCCCAGCTTCGGCGCGCGCTCGCGCAGAAGCGCCGCGACGCCGGACACCTGGGCCGCGGCAACCGAGGTGCCGGTCACGTAGCCGACCACGCCCTCGGAGACCGTCGCCCGGACGTCGACGCCGGGCGCGGCGACGGCGACATGGGTCCCTTGCGCGCCCTCGGCGTAGGGGTGGTTCTTCGGATCGGTCGCGGTCACCGCGACGACGCCGTCATAGGCGGCGGGATAGCGCGGCGGGGCGGTCGGTCCGTCGTTGCCGGCGGCGGCCACGACCACGATGCCGTGCGACAGCGCCTGGCGGATCAGGCGGCCGACCAACGGATCGCGGGGGCCGGCGACGCTGAGATTGATGACGTCGGCCTTGCGGTCGATGGCGGCGTCGATCGCGCGCGCCAGGCTGATCGTGGTCGAGACGCCGACATCCGGGTCGCCGGAGTCGTCGGCGAAGGCCTCGATCGAAAGAAGCCGCGCGGCCGGCGCCACATCGGCGATCAGACCGGCGAGGGCGGTGCCATGGCGGCCGCGTCCGCCGTTCGAGATCACGCTGAGCCGCTCGGAGACGTGGCCGATCAGCGAAGAGACGTCGGCGACCTTGGTGTCGATCAGCGCGACGGTCACGCCGGCGCCCGACGCCATGCCGAGGGCCGGCTGGATCCGGATGCGGTCCTGCGGATAGACGCCGCTCAGAGCGCCGGAAGTGCGATAGCGGAAGTTCGGCTGCGCGCCCTGGACGCGGGAATCCAGGCTCATCTGGTCGATGATGTCGCCGAGCCCGCGCGGGCGGAGCACGGTGAAGGTCACGAGCCGGACGCCGAGCGAGCGGATCGTCGCTTCCTCGTCGATCGAGAGGCCGTAGTCGTCGGCGAGATCGCCGTCGCGCGGCATCGGCACGATCGCGACCAGCTGATTGACGATCATCTCGCGCGCGCCGAGCCCGAGCATCGTGCCCGACGGGGCGCCCGGACGCGGCACGGTCACCGGCGCGACCGGGACTGCGGGCGTGTCGGCAGCGACGGTCGGTGCCGGTGTCGTCGGCGCGGCATTGACGGTCGGCGCGGGCGTCGCGGCGGGCCGCTTGTCGCCGCTTGCGACCGGCGGGCTGGTCGGGGCATCGCCTGCGGCCGGCGGGCGGTCGCCCGCCATGGGCGGCTTGTCACCCCCGGCAACCGGCTTTTCGCCGCGCGGAGGGAGATCGCCGCGATGCCGGCGATGAGTCTCGCGCTCGGGCGCGCCTTCCTCGGGCGAAGGACGATGGCGTCGGCGCGTCTCGCGGATATTCCCGTCGGCGCTCTCGCCCGTTGTCTCGGCGCCGGCAGCGCCGTTGACCGGGTCCGGTCGGGCGGGCGTAAAGAAGGGTGTTCGCGGTGCTACGGGCAATGCTGCCGCGGGGACGGAGGCGGGAGCGGGATTGGCGGTGACAGGCGGCAGGCCGGGCGTCCTGGCCGGAGCCGGGACTGGGGCGGCGACCGGCGGGCGGTCGGGCTTCGACGGCAACACCGGGCGAGGCGCGGAAGAGCCACTCGGCGAGCGCGGGGAGGCGGCATCGAAGGGACGTGCATCGGCGCCTTCGGCCTGGACCCGACCCGGGCCCAGCGCGACCACGACGGCTACGACACAGATCAGGCCCACCCGAACCAGTTGACGACTCCGTCTAGTCCGTTCGCGCGATCGTCCGCGTAACCCCGCTTCGCTTCAGCCTGTCCAAGGCCTGATCGCCCTGTGCGGTTTCCAGGATATATGCCCCGTCCGGAAGCGGACCGCGCACGATCCCGAGCTCCGCATCCGACAAGGCCGCCCGGATCGCCGCAACCGAGGCGTCCTCGACGAATTGCACGGCGTAGCGCGTCTGGACAACAACTATCTTCTGAGCTGGTCCGGGCCCGGAGGCCGTGCGGTAGATCGATACCGGCGCATTCAGCCAGGCGAGGGCGGCGCCTTCGAGCACCGCGACCAGGACGGCCGCCGCCAGCGCCGGTTTGAGCCAGCCCGGCGCAGATCTGGCGACGTGCGCCTCGCGCGCCGCCGCCGTCGAAAGCAGCGCATCCGGATCGATCGCGGGCGGCATCGGCAGCGGTGCCGCGGCGACCGCGGCCTGCAGCCGGCGCTCCTCGTCCAGAGCGAGTCGCAAGTCCGGCGAACGTGCGAGCGCGGCCTCGACCCGGCTGCGCTCCTCGGGCGAGAGCTGGCCCGAGACGTACCAGGGCAGCAGCAGTTCCTCTTCGGGGATGTCGGCTTGTGGGTTCATGTCTTCACGGCTCCTCGACGCCCGATTCCGCCAGCAGCGTCTTCAGGCGTTTGCGCGCGTAGAACATGCGCGTCTTGACGGTGTTGACCGGGCAGTCGACGACCCCGGCGATCTCCTCGACGGACAGCTCCTCGCGATAGGCGAGGTGCAAGACTTCCTTGTGCTCGACGCTGAGCCGATCCATCAGCTTGCCGACCAGGTCGGCCATCGACGCCTTGCCGAGCGAATCCTCAGGGCTCGGCGACGGATCGGGGATCTCCGCCATCGCCTCCTCGTCGAGCGCGCCCTCGCGGGAACGCCGGAGGTAGTCGATCGCCTTGTGGCGGGCGATGCCGAACAGCCAGGTCGAGACCGTCGACCGGCCGCCGAACCGTCCCGCCCCCTTCCAAAGCTCCAGCATCGTCTCGTTCATGAGCTCGTCGGCGATGTGTGACAGACGGACAAGGCGCGAGAGATAGGCGTGCACGGGACGCTGGAACCGACGGAACAGCCAGCGGAAGGCGACGTGATCGCCCCCGGCCACCTTCTCCACGAGGTGACGCAGATCCGCTTCGGCCACCCTTTTTCCAGGCCCACCCTCGGCCATCCCTCCCCTTTCCCGTCCGTCGCGTCGGACGCCGATTTGGTTCAAATCCGGTTGCATCCCAGTATAAGGTGCCCCGCCGAATTCAAGGGAGGGAACCGGGAAATGGCCAAGAAAGCGAGTCGTCCGCTCGTCTACGTTGCGGACAAGCCCGATACGGGGCCGGCGCATGCGATCACGCGCGAGCGGATCAAGTCCGCGGCCAAGCGCCATCCCGGGATCTTCGACAAGGTCGACATCGTCTGGGGTCTGAAGCCGAAGGACCTGGCGGAGGCCGAGATCGTGCTCGGCGTCGCCTTCGATCCCCTGACGTTGCGCAAGGACGCGCCCAAGCTCAAGTGGATCCAGTCGCTGAACGCCGGCGTCGAGAAGCTGGCGCCGAAGATGGACCGCAGCTTCGTGCTGACCAATGCCTCCGGCCTGCACGGGCCGAAGGGCGGCGAGTTCGCGCTGGCCAGCATGTTCGTCCTCAACAACGCCATCCAGAAATTCGTCGGCAGCCAGCGCAAGCGCGAGTGGAAGCCGGTCTTCACCACGCCGATCGAGGGCAAGACCGTCGTCATCTGCGGTACCGGCGGCCTCGGCCTCGCCTCGGCGAAGCAGGCGAAGAAGCACAAGATGAACATCATCGGCGTCAACACCACGGGCAAGAAGGTCCCGGGCTTCGACAAGGTCGTGAAGTCCAAGGACATGGCCAAGGTGTTCCCGAAGGCCGACTTCCTGCTGGTGACCCTGCCGATCACCAAGGGCACCGAGAACCTGATCGACCGGAAGCTGATCGACCTGCTCCCGAACCACTGCGGTGTCGTCAACATCGGCCGGGCGCGAGTCATGGACTACGCGGCGATGGTCGACCGGCTGCGCGCCGGCACGCTGTCGGGCGCGGTTTGCGACGTGTTCGACCCCGAGCCGCTGCCGGCGGATTCGCCGCTGTGGGACGTGCCGAACCTGATCGTCAGCCCGCATGCCGGCGTCGACGACGGCTCTGTCTATGTCGACCGTGGCCTCGACATCTTCGCCGACAACCTGAAGCGCTACCTCTCGGGCCGGAAGCTCAGGAACGTCATCGACTACGACGCCGGCTACTGAGCGGCGTGACATGACCGGCACCAACCGGCCACGGGTCCTCGTGGCCGGGATGCAGTACGAGGTCAACAGCTTCACCGCCGGCACCGGCACGCTGGAGATCTTCAGGACCCGTCGCCTCGCCGAGGGCGACGGGGTCTTCGCCACCAGCCACGGCGACGAGATCGAGGGCGCGCGCAAGGTCGCCGCCCGCCGCGGTATCGACCTGGTGCCGATCTTCATCACCTTCGGCGGCGCCGGGCCCTTGCTCGACGACGAGGTCTACCACTACTGCCGCGACAAGATCCTCGCGGGCGTGCGCCGCGAGGCCGGCAGGATCGACGGCATCTACCTGCCGCTGCACGGCGCGATGGCGGCGCGGAACTATCCCGACGCCGAAGGCGACCTGGTCACCCGCATCCGCGAGATCGTGGGGCGGAAGATTCCGATCGTCGCCACCTTCGACATGCACGCGAACTTCACCGCCGAGATGGCGCGCGGCCTCGACGGCGCGGTCGGCTTCAAGACCTGTCCGCATGTCGACTATCCCGAGACCGGCGAGGCCGGGATGGAGATCCTGGCCAAGGCGATGGCGGGCGAGGCGGAACCCAAGCTGATCCACCGCAAGGTCCGGATGATGACCTCGGCCGAGGGTCACGATACGAACACCGGCCCGATGACCGAGGTGATCGCGCTGCTGCGCGAGGTGGAGAAGACGCCCGGCATCCTGTCGGCGACCGTGATCGCGCCCCAGCCCTGGATGGACGTGCCCGAGCTCGGATGGTCGGTTCTGGTCGTGGCGGACGGCGACGCCTCGGTTGCGGAAGGGCGACGCCAGGCCGACCGCGTCGGCCGGCATGTGTGGGAGATGCGCGAGCGCTTCCGCTCGAACCGCGTCTCGCTGGGCGAGGCGTTCGACGCGGTCGCCGCGAGCGCTCCCGGCGAGAAGCCCTTCGTGCTGTCGGATGCGTCCGATGCGCCGTCGGCCGGCAGCTTCGGCGACTCGACCGTGGTGCTGAAGCATCTTCTGGCGCGGCCGCCGCTGGACGGCCCGCTGCTGCTCACGCTGACCGACCCGAAGGCGACGGACGCGTGCCACGAGGCCGGAGCCGGGGCGACATTGACCCTCACCATCGGCGCGGCGTTCCAGCCGATCTATTACGCGCCGGTGACCGTCGAGGCGCGGGTGCTCGGCGTCTATGACGGCAGGTACCTGTCCGAGCTGCCGCCGATGAATTTCGATGCCGGCCGCCGCGCGGTGATCGAGGTCGCAGGCTACATCCGCATCCTGCTCAGCGAAAAGCCGGTGATCACTCTCGATCTCAAGGGATACGAGGCATCCGGCCTCTATCCGCGCGAGGCGAAGACGGTGATCGTCAAGTCCGCGGGCCAATTCCGCGGCTTCTATGCGCCGTTCGCTCATCGGATCATCGAGCTCGAGACGCCGGGGCCGGTCGACAGCATCCTGCCGCGCCTGCCGTTCAAGAACATCACGCGGCCGCTGTGGCCGTTCGACCCGGACCTCGCGGAGCCCTGGGAAGGCGCTTAGGGCGCGGCGATCTTCCGGTCCGGGAAGCACTCCTGGACCTTGGCCAGCAGCGCCTCGCGATTGAACGGCTTCACCAGCGTCGCGGTGGCACCCAGCTGCTTCGCCATCAGCAGCAGGTCGCCCTGGGTCCCGATGTTGCCGCCGCCAGACATGGCAAGGATCGGCGTCGCCGGATCGCTCTTGCGCATCTCCATGATGGTGGCGATCCCGTCCTTCTCCGGCATCACGATGTCGGTGATGACCAGGTCGAAGCGCTCGGCCTGCAGATACTCGAGTCCTTCGGCGCCGTTGTGAGCGATGCGCACCGCCGCCGGCGCAAGCATCTTCGCGGTGAGGACCGCGAAGAACTTGTCGTCCTCGATCAACAGGATCTTCTCTAGCATCGGCGACAAGAAACGCGGGCGGACGGCTTATTGCAACGGGCTTTCGGCGTTGCACTGCGGATAGTTCGTCTCCCTGAGATTGAGCGCGGTTCAGCCCGCGACGTCGATGATCATCATCATCCCGCCATGGTCGTTGCCGTCATGGTTGGTCGCGTGGTGGTTGATATGGCAATGGACCATCCACTTGCCCGGCCGCGTCGGCGTCCATTCGACGTCGTAGCGTTCGCCCGGGCCGACCAGAACCGTGTCCTTTTTCAAGCGGACCGCCTCCGGCACCGGATAGCCGTCGGTGGCGGAGATCGTGAACGGCGCACCGTGGAAATGGACGGGATGAATGAACTGCCCGGTGCCGAGCAGCCGGAACAGAAGCTTGTCGCCGACCTTTGCCTTGATCGTCTCGACCGACGGGAACGCCTTGCCGTTGAAGGTGAAGTGGGTCGGCAGCATGCCTTCCATCTGCATCGCCGGCTGGGTCGTGCCGTCCTGATCCACGCGCCACTCGCCCATCTGGATCAGGTACTCGCCGGCATAGGCCGGCGCCTTCGGGTCCTCGATGATGAAGGCGCCGTAGAGGCCGAGCGCCTGCTGCCGGTCCGCATGCACATGCGTGTGGTACATGAAGGTGCCGGGCGTGTTCGGGATCGTGAACGCGTAGGTGTGGGTGGCGCCCGGCGCAATCGGCTTCTGGCTGAGACCCGCGACTCCGTCATGGTCGAAAGGCACGTCGACGCCGTGCCAATGGACCGTGGTCGGTTCCGTAAGCTTGTTGGTGACCTTGATGCGGATCTTCTCTCCCGGCTTCACGCGGATCGTCGGCCCCGGCACCTGGCCGTTGTAGGCCAGCGCGTCGACCATCACGGTCGGCAAGATGTGCCATTTGACCGCTCCGGTGGCGAGCTCGAACTCGCGCACGCCGTCGACCGTCTTGGACGCAAGAGGCTGCGCGCCCCGCGCCTCGGGCGCGGCCATCGGGGTCGCGGTGCTCGCCGGCGCCTGGTGCTGATGGCCCGTGGCCGTGGGCGCCGGGGCGGCGTGCTGGTGGCTCTGCGCCATCGCCGGCGTGGCGAGCATCAGCGTTGCGAGGAGGGTGCGGATCATCGAGCGTCTCCTTTCGGCCGCCAGCTCCGCAAGGTCAGCGCGTTGGCGACGACGCTGACCGAGGAGAAGGCCATGGCGGTGCCGGCAATCAGCGGGCTGAGATAGCCGATCGCCGCGACCGGGATGCCGACGAGGTTGTAGACGAAGGCCCAGAACAGGTTCTGGACGATCTTGGCGTGGCTGCGCCGGCCGAGGTCGAGCAGCGCGGGGACGAGCGTCAGGTCCGGACGCATCAGCCCGACCTTGGCGGCCTCCATCGCGACCTCCGTGGCACCGCCGATGGCGATGCCGAGATCGGCGGCGGCGAGCGCCGGGCCGTCGTTGACGCCGTCGCCGACCATCGCCACGACGCGGCTCTCTTTCCTGAGCTTCTCGATCTCGGCGACCTTGTCCTCGGGCATCACCTCGGCGACGACGCGGATGTCGCCGAGCCCGGCGGCGATCTTGGCGGCAGCGCCCCGGTTGTCGCCCGTCAGCATGACGACCGCGATACCGCGCTCCGTCAGCGCCTGGATCGCCGCGCGCGCGCTTTCGCGGACGGTATCGGCGGTGGCGATCAGGCCGGCGAGGCGGTTGTCGACGGCGACGAAGACCGCGGTCTTGCCTTCGGCTTCGAGAGCGGCGGCATCGGCGGCGAGGGGATCGATCGCGATGTCGAGCGCCTCCATCAGCCGCCGGTTGCCGACATGGACGAGGCGCTGGCCGAACTCGGCCTCGACGCCGTAGCCGGGGCGTGCGCGAAGCTCGCTCGGCGTGGTCGGCGTCAATCCGTCGCTCCGCGCCCGTTCGACCATGGCGCGCGCCAGCGGATGCTCGCTGCCGAGCTGCGCCGACGCGGCATGGGTCAGCAGGGTCGCGCGGTCGCCTGAAATCGTCTTCACGTCGGTGACCTCGGGCCGACCCTCGGTCAGCGTGCCGGTCTTGTCGAAGACGACGACGTCGACCTTGCGCGCCATCTCCAGGGCCTCGGCGTCGCGGATCAGGAGGCCGGCCCGGGCGCCTGCGCCGACCGCGACCGAAACCGCCGCCGGCGTCGCCAGGCCGAGCGCGCAGGGGCAGGAGATCACCAGCACCGCGACGGCATTGATCATCGCCTGCACCGCGTCGCCGGTGAGGAGCCACGTGCCGAGGCCGCTCAACACGGCGATCCCGAGCACGACCGGCACGAACACCGCGGCGATGCGGTCGACCAGCCGCTGCACCGGCGCCTTGGAGGCCTGAGCGCGGTCGACCAGCCGCACCATGCGCGCGAGCCTGGAAGCCGAGCCGACGGTTGTCGCCTCGATCTCGAGCAGGCCGGTGCCGTTGACGCTGCCGCCGATGACGGAGGCGCCCGGCGTCTTCGCCACGGGCCGCGACTCTCCGGTGAGCAGAGACTCGTCGACATCGCTGAGGCCGAGGCGGACGATGCCGTCGAGCGGCACGCGCTCGCCCGGGCGGACGAGGATCCGCTGGCCGCTCCTGATCTCGTCGATCGGGCGCTCGACGACGGCGTCGCCCTCCTTGAGATGCGCGACCGTCGGCTGCAGCCTGGTCAGCGCCGACATGGCGTCGCCGGCCCGCCGCTTGGCGCGGGTCTCCAGCCACTTGCCGAGCAAGACGAGGGCGATCACCACGGCGGCGGCTTCGAAGTAGAGATGGGCGCCGTGGCCTTCGAGCCAGAGCCAGACGCTGAGGCCGAAGGCGGCGGAGGTGCCGAGCGCGACCAGCGTATCCATGTTTGCGGTCTTCGCCCGCGCCGCGCGGAAGGCGCCGCGATAGAAGCGCCAGCCGAGCACGAACTGCAGCGGGGTCGCCAGCACGAGCTGGATCCACACCGGCAGCCCGAGCCCGAAGGCCATGTCGATGACGAAGGGGGTGGCGAGGGCGAACGCCAGCGCGACGACGAACGGCTCGCGGTCGGGCTTCGTCTGCGGTTTCACGCCTTCGGGCAGCTTCGCCGTGTAGCCGGCGCGATCGACTGCGGCGGCGAGCGCGCCCGGCGTCGCCGTTCCGGCGAGAACCTGCACGCGGGCCGACTCCGTCGCCAGGCTCGCTTCCGCCTTGAGCACGCCCGGAACGGCGGCCAGCGCCTTCTCGACGCGACCGACGCAGGAAGCGCAGGTCATGCCCTCGATCCTGAGCACGATCTCGTCGGTCGGCACGCCGTAGCCGGCCTTGCGCACGGCATCGGCGAGCACGTCCGGCGCGACCTCGCGGTCGAGCGTGACGGTCGCGGTCATGTTGGTGAGGCTCGCCGACGCGGATGTCGCGCCGGGAATCGAGGTGAGGGCCTTCTCGACCGAGCGCACGCAGCCGGCGCAGGTCATCCCCTCGATCGGGACGACGACTTCGTGGGTAGTCAGCGGGGAGACGACGGTGGCGGTGGACATGGGACTATCTCCTGTCCCCAGGAGATAGTCCTTCCACCTACTGGAAGGTCAAGGCGACCTTCAGAAAATTATCGAAGCGACGCGCAGGCCCGCTGGATCCGGGTGCAGGCGTCTTCCAGCTCCTTGGTCGAGGTCGCATAGGAGACGCGGAAATGCGGTGCGAGCCCGAAGGCTTCGCCCGGCACCACCGCGACGCCCTCGGCATCGAGCAGGTAGTTGGCGAAATCGGTGTCGTTGCCGATCTTCTTGCCGTCCGGGGTCTCCTTGCCGATCACGCCGGCGCAGGACGGATAGACGTAGAAGGCGCCCTCGGGGCGGTGGCAGGTGAGGCCCTTCGCCTGGTTCAGCATGCTGATGACCAGGTCGCGGCGCTCCTTGAACGACTGGTTGTGCCTGGGGATGAAATCCATCGGTCCGGTCAGCGCCGCGACCGCGGCCGCCTGGCTGATCGAGGACGGGTTCGAGGTCGACTGCGACTGGATCGCGCCCATCGCCTTGATCAGCTTCTCCGGTCCGCCGGCGTAGCCGATGCGCCAGCCGGTCATGCAGTAGGCCTTGGAGACGCCGTTGCAGGTCAGCGTGCGCTCATACAGCGCCGGCTCGACCTCGGCCGGGGTGCAGAACTCGAAGCCGTCGTAGACTAGGTGCTCGTACATGTCGTCGGTCATCACCCAGACATGCGGGTGACGCTTCAGCACGTCGGTCAGCGCCTTCATGTCCTTGCGGGTGTAGCCGGCGCCGGTCGGGTTTGACGGGCTGTTGAGGATCACCCACTTGGTCTTCGGCGTAATCGCGCGCTCGAGGTCCTCGGGCTTCATCTTGAAGCCGCTCGACTGCGGGCAGGAGACGAAGACCGGCGTGCCCTCGGCAAGCTCGACCATGTCGGGATAGCTGACCCAGTACGGCGCCGGGATGATGACCTCGTCGCCCGGGTCGATCGTCGCCATGAAGGCGTTGTAGAGCACCTGCTTGCCGCCGGTGCCGACGATGATCTGGCTCGCCTTGTAGTCGAGGCCGTTCTCGCGCTTGAACTTGCCGGCGATCGCGGCCTTGAGCGCCGGGGTGCCGTCGACGTTGGTGTAGCGCGTGTCGCCCTTGTCGATCGCCGCCTTGGCCGCCAGGCGGATGTGCTCCGGCGTGTCGAAGTCGGGCTCGCCTGCCGCCAGCGCGATCACGTCCCGGCCCGCCGCTTTGAGGTCGCGGGCCTTGCCCGAGATGGCGATGGTGGGGGACGGCTTGATGCGGCCGAGGCGGCTGGCGATGAAGGCCATGATGTCCTCTGGGAGACGGCTGGGGCAGGAAAAGCGGCGCACCCTAGCGGCCGGGGACGGGGGGTTCAAGCGGGCTGGTGTGCTGTTAGGAAGCCGACATCAACGACAACGTAGGGAACCGACAAGTTGCAACTGGGATAGGCCAGGGCGAGACTCGCGTCAGTTTTGAATGAGGAAAGCTGATGGAGTTAGCGGTCGATTTGATGATCGAGCTTTCGAACGTTGGCAGAGAGGTCACCGATCAAGGATGGCGTGAGATCGGTCCAATTCACATTGCCGCTTGGTCGGACGCCAGTGACCTTCTTGGAACAGCGGCTTTTGAGACGGAGGGAGCGAAGATACGGCTTGAAATCGACTGGAGGCCGGCGGTTTCGGTGCTCAAACACAATCATAACGTTACCAAGTCAATATATGTAGATGGCGATATTCCAAAATACTCGCATCATGGGAAAAAATATAAAATAAAGCCGATTAATATAAAATGCCGAGCGCACATAGTATCTGATGGGGAGGCAATGTTCGTCGGTAATTTGGCTCAAAGTTTACTAGACTCATTTTTGTATGACATGTTTTTGATTATGAACATTTCGGCTCCCGGATCATTTGGTGGGCGTGTGCGTACTCGACAGCTCGGGCAACCGAACGCATCTGTAAGTGAGTTTTCGCTATATGGAGGCGTCTACGAAGTCGCCTCTCTCAACTTAATGGAAGGCCGCTGGCCCCAATGTAAATTCCTTCCAGTTTCCGATGTCCATCAATGGTTTTTGTCCATCCGATCAGGGTATGCACAGTTACCAAAAAATAGAATGGAGAAAGTAGTTTTTGGACTCTTGCATATTGCTGTAAAAACCGTCTCGCCAGAAGCAATTATTTGGATATTCTACTGTCTCGAAACTATATTCGATACAAAGGTTGGGGAGAATTTTCGTACACTCGTCGAGAGGATCGGTCTTTTGCTTAAGCCTACACCGTCAGAACTGAAGAGGGCTCGGCAGCAACTTAGAAATATGTACGATATACGTAGTGCATTTGTGCACGGAGGACTTGATGCTACTCATCCGATGCACAATGAAACGTTAGATCGAGGGATTGAAAAGAAATTCGGTGATCTTATGGATGCTTCTGATCTTGGCATTTCAATTCTTCTATGTTCGGTGCAGGAAGTAATTTCCCGAGGATGGAAGGAACCGATATTTGAGGAGGTATTGCGCGGAGGATTGGAAAGCAAAGGGGGATGAACTCGCGTCGGCGGCTCCCTATGTTCTAACCTTGTTCCATGCGGGAAGCCTCCTCCAAATACCTCGACGCCGTCGAGGCCGAGCGTAACGCGCCGCCGCTCGCCTTCCAGGCGACGGCAGAATCGCGACCTTTCGTCCTGAAGAGCGACTACGTCCCGGCCGGCGACCAGCCGACCGCGATCCGCGACCTGACCGAGGGCCTGAAGAAGGGCGAACGCGACCAGGTGCTGCTGGGCGTCACCGGCTCGGGCAAGACCTTCACGGTCGCGCACGCGATCCAGAACGTGCAGCGCCCGACCCTGGTGCTGGCGCCGAACAAGACCCTGGCCGCCCAGCTCTACGGCGAGATGAAGAGCTTCTTCCCCGACAACGCGGTCGAGTACTTCGTCTCCTACTACGACTACTACCAGCCCGAGGCCTACGTCCCGCGCTCGGACACCTATATCGAGAAGGACGCGTCGATCAACGAGCAGATCGACCGCATGCGCCACTCGGCGACGCGCTCGCTGCTCGAGCGTCGCGACGTGGTGATCGTCGCGTCCGTCTCCTGCATCTACGGCATCGGTTCGGTCGAGACCTACGGGCGCATGATCGTGGCCCTGAAGAAGGGGCAGCTGATCGAGCGCCAGAAGTTGCTGAAGAGCCTGGTCGAGCTCCAGTACAAGCGCAACGACGCCGCCTTCAGCCGCGGCACCTTCCGGGTGCGCGGCGACTCGGTCGAGATCTTCCCGGCCCACTACGAGGACCGTGCCTGGCGTGTCTCGCTGTTCGGCGACGAGATCGAGGCGATCTACGAGATCGACGCGCTGACCGGCGAGCGCACCGACGAGCTGGAATCGATCCGCGTCTACGCCTCGAGCCACTACGTGACGCCCGGCCCGACGCTGAGCCAGGCGGTCAAGCACATCAAGGTCGACCTCAAGCTGCGCCTCGACGAGCTGACGTCGAAGGGAAAGCTGCTGGAGGCGCAGCGGCTCGAGCAGCGCACCCGCTTCGACATCGAGATGATGGAAGCCACGGGAAGCTGCGCCGGCATCGAGAACTACTCCCGGTACCTGACCGGCCGCGCGCCCGGACAGCCGCCGCCGACGCTGTTCGAGTACCTGCCGCCGGACTCGGTACTCGTCGTCGACGAGAGCCACGTCACCGTGCCGCAGATCGGCGGCATGTTCCGCGGCGACTACAATCGCAAATTCACGCTGTCGGAATACGGCTTCCGGCTGCCCTCCTGCATCGACAACCGCCCGCTCAAGTTCGAGGAGTGGGAAGGCATGCGGCCGCAGACGATCTTCGTCTCGGCGACGCCGGGCAAGTGGGAGCTCGAGCGCACCGGCGGCGTGTTCACCGAGCAGGTGGTGCGCCCGACGGGGCTGATCGACCCGGTGGTCGAGGTGCGCCCCACCGAGCACCAGGTCGACGACGTGATCGCCGAGTGCAAGGCCTGCGCGGCCAAAGGCCAGCGCGTGCTGGTGACGGTGCTGACCAAGAAGATGGCCGAGGCGCTCACCGAGTACATGCACGAGGCCGGCGTGAAGGTCCGCTACGTGCACTCCGACGTCGAGACGCTGGAGCGGATCGAGATCATCCGCGACCTGCGCCTCGGCGCCTTCGACGTGCTGGTTGGCATCAACCTGCTGCGCGAGGGCCTCGACATCCCGGAATGCGCGCTGGTCGCGATCCTGGATGCCGACAAGGAAGGCTACCTGCGCTCCAAGACGGCGTTGATCCAGACCATCGGCCGCGCCGCGCGCAACATCGACGGCCGCGCGCTGCTCTATGCCGATCACATGACCGAGTCGATGGAGTATGCGATCGGCGAGACCAACCGCCGGCGCGAGAAGCAGCAGATCTACAACGCCGCCAACGGCATCACGCCGGAGAGCGTGCGCAAGGGCATCGCCGACATCCTGGACTCCGTGTACGAGAAGGGCGACCGCGTCGTCGTCCAGGCGGCGGGCGAGGAAGGCGACGAGTTCGTCGGCAAGGACGTGCGCCAGGTCATCAACGAGCTCGAGAAGCGGATGCGCGAGGCCGCGGCCGATCTCGAGTTCGAGCTCGCCGGCCAGCTCCGCGACGAGATCAGGCGGCTGGAGGCGGTCGAGCTGGGCCTGTCGCCCTCGGAGGCCGGGCGCTCGCTGCAGGCATCCGCGCCACGCGGGGCGGCGCCGCAGAAGTCCAAGGCGAACTACAAGATGCGGGCGAAGATCAACGCGCCCATCCAGCCGCGCCCGGGCAAGCCCAAGCGCGGACGCTAGTCACCGCATCAGGCTCGCATCGCGCGTCGAGAGATAGAGCGGCGCCGGCGGCGGGTCGACCAGATGCTGGATCAGCGCCACCGGCTGGAAATGGATCTCGTGCAGCCGATCCAGCGCCGTCCATTCGTAGCGGAAGCGCGGCTCGCGGCTCTTCAGCGGCGTGCCCGGCGACAGGCCCGGATCGAGCGCGCGGACGCGGAAGTAGAACCCGTACTCGCGCATCACGTCGCCGCCGAGTGGGAAGAAGTTCTCGTTGACGATGAGCATGTCCTCGCAGGCGACGGCGAGACCCATCTCCTCCTGGAACTCGCGGCGCACGGCGAGCTCCAGCGTCTCCATGTCCTCGAGCCGGCCGCCGGGCAGGTTCCAGAGATCGGTGCCGATCGCGTTCTCGAGGATCACCGCACCGCCGGCGACGAGGATGCCGGCAGCGCGGATCTGGGTCCTCACGCCGCCTCTTTTTCGAGGAAGCGCTCGGCGAGACGGGCGAGGAAGCTGACCCCGACCGGGATCGCCTCGTTGTTGAAGTCGTAGCTCGGGTTGTGCAGCACGCAGTTGCCCTCGCCCGGGCCGTTGCCGAGCCACAGCATCGCGCCGGGCACCTTCTGCAGCATGAACGAGAAGTCCTCGCCGCCCATCACCGGCGGGATGTCGCGCTTGACGTTGCCGAGGCCGCAGACTTCCTCGGCGACGTTCGCGGCGAAGTCGGTCTCGTCCGCGTGGTTGATCGTTGGCGGATAGCGGCGATCGTACTTGTACTCGATCGTGGCGCCGTAGGCGGAGGCGACGCCGCGGGCGATCTCGCCCAGGCGCTTCTCGATCATGTCCTGCACGTGCGGGACGAGCGCGCGGGCGGTGCCGCCGATCGTCACCTCGTCGGGGATCACGTTGAAGGTGTCGCCGCCCTTCATGAAGCCGACGCTGACCACGACCGAGTCGAGCGGGTCGACGTTGCGGCTGGCGATGGTCTGCAGCGCCATCACGATCTGGCAGCCGATGACGAAGGGGTCGGTGCCCTGATGCGGCATGGCACCGTGGCTGCCCTTGGCGCGGACCTTGATCGTCCAGGAATCCGACGAGGCGAGCAGCGTGCCGGCGCGAACGGCCATGTGGCCGACGGGAAGGCCCGGCACGTTGTGGAGCGCGAAGACGCCGTCGCACGGGAACTTCTGGAACAGTCCCTCCTCGACCATGACGCGGCCGCCGCCGAGACCTTCCTCGGCGGGCTGGAAGATGAAGTGGATGGTGCCGTTGAAATTCTTGGTCTCGGCGAGGTAGCGCGCGGCGCCCAGCAGCATCGTCGTGTGGCCGTCATGGCCGCAGGCATGCATCTTGTTCTTGTTGATCGAGGCATGCGCGAAGGTGTTGCGCTCCTGGATCGGCAGCGCGTCCATGTCGGCGCGAAGGCCGATCGAGCGTGTGGCGTTGCCGCGGCGGAGCGTGCCGACGACGCCGGTCTTGGCGAGACCGCGATGCACCTCGCAGCCGTACTCGGCGAGCTTTTTGGCGACGATGTCCGAGGTCCGCACCTCCTCGAACGCCGTCTCCGGATGCATGTGGATGTCCTGGCGAATCGAGGAAAGCTCGGCCTGGTAGTCGAGCACGCGGGTAATGACGGACATCGAGTGGCTCCGGAGCGGATGGGAAGGGCGGATTGAGGCGCAGGCCGGGCCCGTCTGTCAAACGCCAAGCCTGTCAAACGCCAAGCCCGTCAGAAGTGTAGCGACCGCAGGCAACTTTGCTAAAATGCCGGCCGCCTCGTGTCGGAACCGAAAGCGGGCCTCCCCAGAATGGCGCTCGACTACACCAGCCTCTCGGCCCTGGTCGTTGAGGACAACGACTTTATCCGGGGCATGATCGTGAAGATGCTCAGGTCCAAGGACCTGAAGGCGATCCAGGAGGCGACCGACGGCAAGGCGGCGATTCGCCTGCTCAAGGACGGTTTCGTTCCGGACTTCATCGTCTGCGACATCAAGATGAGCCCGCTCGGCGGCCTCGAGTTCGTCGAGTTCATCCGCAGCGACGTCGCGCTCGCCAAGCACAACTTCCCGGTCATCATCCTGACCGGCAGCGGGCTCCGCGATCACGTGGTCAAGGCCAAGGAGTACAAGGTCGACGCCTTCCTCCTGAAGCCGGTGTCGCGCGAAGGGCTGTTCGGCCGCATCGAGCAGGTGCTCGCCACCCGCCGCGTCCCGGCGGGCTGAGTTTCATGCCGGAAACCAGGGGCGTTGCGCTCGTCACGGGAGCCGCCAAGCGGATCGGCCGAGCGATCGCGCTCGACCTGGCATCCGACGGCTGGGACGTGGCGATCCACTACAACTCGAGCGAGGCCGATGCCCGGAGCGCCGTCGAGGCGATCGAGAAGCTTGGCCGCCGCGCCGTCGCGCTGAAGGCCGACCTCCAGCGCGAGGCGGATACGGCGCCCCTGGTCGGTCGTGCGGCCGAGGCGCTGGGGCCGCTGCGGCTCCTGGTCAACAACGCCTCGACCTTCGAGAACGACGGCTGGAACACGGCGACGCGGGCCTCCTGGGACTTCCACGTCGAGACCAACCTACGGGCGCCCTTCGTCCTGACCCAGGCCTTCGCTCGCCAGCTGCCCGAAGGTTCGGACGGCAACGTGATCAACATGCTGGACGAGCGGGTCTGGAACCTGACGCCGGCCTTCGTCAGTTACACGGTCAGCAAGGTCGGGCTCTGGGGCCTCACGCAGACGCTGGCGCTGGCGCTGGCGCCGAGGATCCGGGTCAACGGCATCGGCCCGGGCCCGGCGCTGGCCAACGTCCGGCAGACGCCGGAGCATTTCGCCGAGCAATGCGCCAGCATGCCGCTCGGGCGCGGGACCAGCCCCGAGGAAATCTGCCGGACCGTGCGTTTCATCCTTGCGGCCCCGGCGATGACCGGGCAAATGATCGCGCTCGATGGCGGCCAGCATCTGAGCTGGGCGCCGCCCGCCAAGGGGTGGATCGTCCCGGAGTAGCCAGCAGGGGTTGAGTCGGGGCTACCAGGCTCCAAACCGCCGGGCAAATCGGTGGGAAACGGCAGAGTTCTGCCGATTTTCAGGGCTGCTCAACCTACCTTCGTTAGGAAAGTTGTGCACAGCCGGAACGGGCGGAACGCGACCCGGGCCCGGAGTCAAGGGGAACATCCCCTCAACGATCCGTTATCTAATAGTCACGGACTTTCATAAGCCGAATCAAAGGCTTCTGCGAATTGCCTATATATCGTGCAGATTGGTGAAGTTCAGCGTTTCCGGGGCTTGGAGGCGCGCGAGGCGAGACTGCCAACAGGGTTATCCACAGTTCCCGTGGATATCGTGTCAGGACCGAGGCTTTCCCTGGCTTTCACGTGCACATCAAAAGCATTTTCGGGGAATGCAGAAGCGAAAAGGGCGAGGCGCTTTCGCGACCTCGCCCTCTTGGCTCGATACAGGCCTGAGGCGTATCAGCGCCAGGCCGGCTTGCCGAGGTTGAGCTGCTTGGGATCGGTGAAGGCACCGATCGCCGCGCCGCCCACTCCGCCGACGACAGCGCCGGTTACCGGATCACCGCCGAGCACCGCGCCGGCGACAGCGCCGGTCCCGGCACCGATCCCCGCGCCGGAGAGCGCACGATCGCCCTGGCTGTAGCCGCAGGCGCCGAGGCTCACGGCCGCGACGGCAAGAATGACCGGCAAGGTTATACGCTTCATGGTCTGTCTCCGTTCAGGCCGTTAGCGCCAGGCCGGACGGCCGAGGTTCACGGCATGCGGGTCGGTGAACGCACCGAGGGCCGCGCCGCCGACGCCGCCGATCAGGGCCCCGGTCCCGGCGTTGCCGCTCAGGCTGCCGATGGCGGCACCGGTGCCGGCACCGATGAGACCGCCCGACAGCGCCCGATCGCCCTGGCTGTAGCCGCAGGCACCCAGGCTCACGGCCGCGAGGGCCAGAACAACCGGCAAAGTGATTCGCTTCATGATCTGTCTCCTCTCGAAAGTCGTGAGCTGCCCGCGCTGACGAACCTCTCTCCCGCCTGCATCCGCCGCCGTCTTTTGACGAGGGGCGCGACAGCGTTTGCGCTTTCGCACCGCTCTTCCGATATCCTTCGCGAGGATGCGGAGACGGCGGCGACCGGAGGCGAGAAGCGTGGTCCCGCATGGACGCCACGTACGCCATCCCAACATCTGCCGGTGTGACAGGTTCCAGGAATGAGCGACGTAGAGGCCCGTGACCTTTTAAAGAATGAGCCGCCTGCCGAATCCGGCTTCGCGCAGGGCGCGGCCGTGATCGAATCGCAGCTCAAGGTCCTGCCTCAGGGCCCCGGCGTCTATCGCATGCTCGATCGCCAGGGCAACGCTCTCTACGTCGGCAAGGCGCGCAGCGTCAGGAAGCGCGTCGCCTCCTATATCCAGCTACCGCGGCTCTCGACCCGCATCCGCCGCATGGTCGCAGAAACCGCACAGCTCGAGGTCGTGCAGACCCACACCGAGGTCGAGGCGCTGCTGCTCGAGCTCAACCTGATCAAGAAGCTCAAGCCGCGCTACAACGTCCTGCTTCGCGACGACAAGAGCTTCCCCTACATCCTCGCGACCGGTGATCACGATTTCCCGCGTCTGGTGAAGTATCGCGGCGCGCGCACCAGGGCGGGCGACTATTTCGGCCCCTTCGCGTCGGCCGGCGCCGTCGGCCGAACGCTGACGGCGCTGCAGCGCGCATTCCTGCTGCGCAACTGTTCCGATGCGGTCTTCGCGCAGCGCACCCGTCCGTGCCTCCAGTACCAGATCAAGCGATGCACGGCGCCCTGCGTCGGGCGCATTACCAAGGAGGGCTACGCCGACTCGGTGCGGCAGGCGCGCGACTTCCTCACCGGCAAGAGCCGCCAGGTCCAGGCGGAGCTGGCGACGAAGATGCAGCAGGCATCCGAGGCGCTCGACTTCGAGACCGCGGCGCGCACGCGCGATCGCCTGCGCGCGCTGGCGCAGATCCAGTCTCACCAGGACATCAACATCGAAGGCCTCGACGACGCCGACGTGGTTGCGCTGGCCCAGGATGCGGGCCAGACCTGCGTGCAGGTCTTCTTCTTCCGCTCGGGCAGCAACTTCGGCAACCGCGCCTATTTCCCCTCGCACGACAGGGCGCTGGAGGCGGACGAGATCATGGCGGCGTTCATCGGCCAGTTCTACACGGGCCGGCCGCCGCCGAAGCTGATCCTGGTGAGCCACGAGCCGGCGGAGAAGGCGCTGCTCGAGGAGGCCTTGAGCCTCAAGGCCGAGCGCAGGGTCGAGATCGCGACGCCCCAGCGCGGAGCCAAGACCAACCTGGTCGAGCACGCGCTGCTGAACGCGCGCGAGGCGCTGGCCCGGCGGCTCGCCGAGGGATCCTCGCAGCGGAAGCTGCTCGACGGATTGGGAGCTGCGTTCAAGCTCCCGGCGGCGCCCAAGCGGATCGAGGTCTACGACAACAGCCACATCATGGGGACAGCGGCCATCGGCGCGATGATCGTCGCCGGACCCGAGGGCTTCCAGAAGAACGCGTACCGCAAGTTCAACATCCGCGAAGCCAAGCCGGGCGACGACTTCGCGATGATGCGTGAGGTCCTGACGCGCCGCTTCGCGCGCGCGATCAAGGAAGATCCGGAACGGACCGAGGGCGCCTGGCCCGACTTGGTTCTGATCGACGGCGGCAAGGGGCAGATGTCGGCGGTCCAGGACGTGATGGCCGAACTCGGCGCCACCGGCGTGCCGATGGTGGCGATCGCCAAGGGCGAGGACCGGGACGCCGGGCGCGAACGATTCTTCCTGCCCGATGGCGGGGAAGTGACGCTCGGCCACGACGATCCGCTCCGTTACTTCCTCCAGCGCCTGCGGGACGAGGCTCACCGTTTCGCGATCGAGACCCATCGGGCCAAGCGGGCGAAGCCTCTCGGCGGGTCCGAGCTCGACGAGATTTCCGGTATCGGCGCCAAGCGCCGGAAGGCGCTCCTGCTGCATTTCGGCTCGGTACGGGAGATCGCCAGGGCCGGACTCGCCGATCTTCAGAAGGTCGAAGGCATTTCCGAGGCCGTGGCGCAGCGCATCTATTCCCACTTCCACGAGGCCGGCTGACGACCCACCTATGGCTTGATGGCCCTCAGCCTTGATAGAATGGCGGCCTCCCGGACGGCCCAATGCATTTCAACCTGCCCAATGTCCTGACCTTCTCGCGGATAGCAGCCATTCCGGTGCTGCTGGTCCTGTTCATGGTGCCGGGCGACATCGGGCGTTGGCTGGCCTGCGCGGTATTCGGGCTCGCGGCGATCACGGACTATTTCGACGGCTACATCGCCCGGACCTGGAACCAGCTCTCCGAGCTCGGCCAGTGCCTCGACCCGATCGCGGACAAGCTGCTGGTCGCGGCGGTGCTGCTGCTGCTCGCCTTCTTCAACAGCCCCGGGATCCTGTTCCTGCTGCCGGCGCTGGTGATCCTCTGCCGCGAGGTCCTGGTCTCGGGGCTTCGCGAATACCTGGCGCAGGCGAAGGTGCGGCTGCCGGTCAGCCGGCTCGCGAAATGGAAGACCGCGATCCAGATGGTCGCGATGGGCTTCCTGATCGTCGCCGAGTCCGGCCCGTCCTGGTTGCCGACCACCGAGATCGGGCTCGCGGGCATCTGGATCGCCGCGATCCTGACCCTGATCACCGGCTACGACTATCTGGCCGCGAGCCTGCGGTACATGGAGAAGCCGAAGGCCCAGGCGGCGCCGGCGCCGCCCGCGGCCAAGACCGCGCCGCTCGGCTGACGCGCCGGGCCGGGGGATGAAGATCTTCGGACTCGCCGGCTGGAGCGGCAGCGGCAAGACCACCCTGATGTCGAAGCTGCTGCCGGAACTGATCCAGGCCGGTCTTCGCGTCTCGACGGTCAAGCATGCGCACCACGCCTTCGACATCGACCGGCCGGGCAAGGACAGCTGGCAGCACCGCATGGCGGGTGCGACGGAGGTCATGGTCTCCTCCGCCAACCGCTGGGCGCTCATGCACGAGCTGCGCGGCGCGCCGGAACCGGACCTCGATCAGCTGGTCGCGAAGATGACGCCGGTCGATCTCCTGCTGGTCGAAGGCTTCAAGCGTCACGCCCACGACAAGCTCGAGGTCTTCCGCCGCGCCAATGGCAAGCCGCTGATGCATCCCGACGACCGCCACATCGTCGCCATTGCCAGCGTCGATCCGCTGCCCGAGGCGAACGTACCGGTTCTGTCGCTCGACGATGCCGGCGGGATCGCCCGCTTCATCCGGCGGCACACGGGCCTCGACTGATGGCCCAGCTCAGCGACGACTGCTTCGCCTTCGGCGGGAAGCTGCTGCCGCTCGAGGACGCGTTGGCGCGCCTCCGGGACGTTTTCCCGCCGGTGGCCGAGATCGAGCGGGTGAAGCTGGATCACGCGGCCGGCCGCATCCTCGCCGCCGATCTGGTGGCTCCGATCGACGTCCCGGCGCACGACAACTCCGCGGTCGACGGCTATGCCTTCGTTCACGCCGATCTGGCCTCGGGGGAGCCGACCAGGCTCGGGCTCGTCGGGCGCGCGACGGCCGGACATCCGCTCGCGGACCGGCCGGCCCGCGGGACCGCGGTCCGCATCTTCACCGGCGCGCCGATGCCGACGGGTTTCGACAGTGTGCTGATGCAGGAGGACGCGACGCTGGACGGCGATGCGGTGATCGTGCCGCCTGGACTCAAGCCCGGCGCCAACCGCCGCCTCGCCGGCGAGGACTGCCGTCGCGGATCCGTCGCGATCGCGGTCGGCACGCGGCTTCGCGCCCAGGAAATCGGTCTCGCCGCAGCCTTCGGCCTGACCGAGATCGCCGTCCGCCGGCGGCTCAGGGTCGCTGTCCTGTCGACCGGGGACGAGGTCGCCGAGCCCGGCGCACCGCTGGCCGCCGGACAGATTTACGATTCCAACCGTCGCACGCTGGCAGCGCTGCTGGCCGGGCTCGGCGCCGAGGTGAGCGACCTCGGGATCATCGAGGACCGGCCGGAAGCCATTCGCCGTCGTCTCGGCGAAGCCGCCGACGGTCACGACGCGATCGTCACGTCCGGCGGCGTCTCCGAAGGCGAGGAGGATCACATTCGGGGCGGAGTTGCCGAACTCGGCCGTCTCCACTGGTGGCGGATCGCGATCAAGCCTGGCCGTCCGGTCTCGGTCGGGCAGATCGGCGCGACCGCGTTCCTCGGCCTTCCGGGCAATCCGGCGGCGACGATGACGACGTTCTTCATGGTGGCGCGTCCGCTGCTGCTGCAGATCGCCGGTGCGGCGCCGAAGCCGCAGGTGCGCCTGACGGTACGCGCCGCCTTCAGCCAGAAAAAGAAGACAGGCCGGGTCGAGTATGTGCGCGTTCGCCTGGAGGCGGGACCCGACGGGCCGCTCGCTCGGCGCTTCCCGCGCGAAGGCGCCGGCCTGCTGTCCTCCATGGTATGGTCCGACGGCCTCGTCGAGCTGCCGCTCGATCTCGAGCGCCTTGAGGAAGGCAGCTGGGTTGACTATCTGCCGTTCGCGGAGATGAGCTGACGTGAAGCTTCTGTATTTCGCCTGGGTTCGCCAGCGGATCGGCCTCGCCGAGGAAGAAGTGACGCCGCCCGCGAACGTGATGACGGTGGCCGACCTGATCGAGTGGCTGAAGAGCCGCGGCGGCGGCTACGCGGCAGCCTTCGCAAATCCGGCCGTGGTCAAGGCGGCAGTCAACCAGGAGTTCGCGAAGCCCGATCGCAGGCTCTCGCCCGGAGACGAGATCGCGCTGTTCCCGCCGATGACCGGAGGCTGAGCGCATGATCCGCGTGCAGGCCGAAGACTTCGATATCGGCGACGAGATCGATCGGATGACCTCGGGCCGGACCCATATCGGCGGTATCGCGACCTTCCTCGGCCTGGTCCGCGACATGGCCAAGGGCAAGCCGGTTACCTCGATGACGCTCGAGCACTTTCCCGGCATGACCGAGAAGGAGCTGGCGAAGATCGAAGCCGAGGCGCAGGCGCGCTGGCCGCTCGACGCCAGCCTGATCATCCATCGCTACGGCCGGCTCGAGCCCGGCGACCGTATCGTCTTCGTCGCCACGGCCTCGGCCCATCGCGAGGCGGCATTCGAAAGCTGCATGTACCTGGTCGACTACCTTAAGACGCGAGCCCCCTTCTGGAAGCTGGAGGAAGGCGGCGGGGCCGCCGATTGGGTCGAGGCGCGGGAGAGCGACGACCTGGCTCGGGCCAGGTGGGAGAAGACCTCCGCGGGCCCGTCGTCGACCTGAAGCTTCGGATGCTCGCCATCAACCTGTCGGAACAGCGCAAGGCCATCGTCCTGCATCCGGAGGCAGCGGCGGGATATCTCGACGCGGCGAAAGTGCTCCGCGACCTCGGGGGCCGCGAGCTGGCGCTCCTCAGCTACGACCGCGCGCTCGCCATCGAGCCGCGCAGCACCACCGCGCTCTGCAGCAAGGGGATCGCCCTTCTGGAACTCGGTCGGGCCGCCGCGGCGCTCGGCTGCTACGACGCGGTTCTCGCCCTCGAGGCCGATCATCTCGGCGCGCTTCTCAATCGCGTGGTGGCGCTTTCCGACCTCGGCCGGCTGCATGAAGCGCAAGGGACCTGCCGCCGGATCCTGGTAGCCCTGCCGGCGCAGGCCGACGCGCTGAACGAACTCGGCCTTGCGCTCAAGAAGACCGGGGCTGCGTCGGCCGCTCTGACCAGCCTCGATCGCGCGCTCGCGGCCCGGCCCGGCTCCGCCGACGCCTATTGCAATCGCGGCGTCGTGCTGGAGGACCTGAACCGGGACGAGGTTGCCCTCGCGAGCTATGACGAGGCGATCGGCATCGACTCCCGCCATCTCCAGGCTCTCAGCAACCGTGTCATCGTGCTGCAGCGCCTCGGACGCCCAGATGAAGCGCTTCGGACCAGCGATCGCGCGCTGGACATCGATCCGCATCATGTCGCCACTCTGTTGGGCCGCGGAAACGCGCTGGCGGCGATGGCCAGGCACGGTCAGGCGGCATCCACCTTCGCCCGCGCGATCGCGCTCGCGCCCGATCACGTGGCCTGCCTTCGCAACCTGGGCAACTCGCTGCTCTTCCAGGGGCAGGTTTCCGGCGCCCTCGTCTCCCTGCGCCGCGCCTTGGCCACTCGTCCGGACGACGCCGACATCCATTCGAACGTCGTGTTCGCCCTCGACTTCAGCCTCGATGCCGGATTCGGCGAGCAGCAGGCGGCGCGCCGGCGATGGTTCGCGGTCTTTCGCCGCGGATTGCCGACCACGATCGCCGGCCATGGGAATGACCGGGATCCGACGCGGCGCCTGCGTCTCGGCTACGTTTCCGCCGACTTCAAGCAGCATTCGGCGGCCTTCATCTTCGGCCCAATCATCGCCCGGCACGACCGGTCGGCGTTCGAGGTGACCTGCTATTCCAACGTCTCCCGTCCCGACGGGAAGACGCGCGACTTCGAGCGCATGGCGGATCGGTGGCGGGAGATCTCGCACCTTTCGGATGACGAGGTGGCGGCGCAGGTCCGCGCCGACCGGATCGACATCCTGGTCGACCTGTCGGGGCATTCGGCCGGCCACAGGCTGGGCGTCTTCGGGCGCAAGCCTGCGCCTATCCAGGTGACGGCCTGGGGGCTCGGCACCGGCAACGGCATGCCGATGATCGACTATCTCTTCTCGGACGCCGTCTCCATCCCGAAAGAAGTGCGTCATCTCTTTGCCGAGACGGTGATCGATCTTCCGAGCAGTACGGCGTTCGAGGCGCCGGCCTATGCGCCGCAGGTCGGGCCGTTGCCGGCCTTGAAGACCGGCAAGGTGACATTCGGCTGCTTCAATCGATTGGCGAAGATTTCGCAGCCGGCGATGAGGATCTGGGCCGAGATACTGGCGAAGGTGCCGGGCTCGCGGCTGATCTTGAAGGACCCCTCGCTCGATGATCCACGGGTTCGCGGCTCGCTGGGTGACGATTTCGCGGCGCTCGGTGTCGAACGGTCGCGCCTGGATCTGCGCGGGCGTACGACGCATGTGGAGCAGCTCGCGCTTTTTGGCGAAGTCGATATCGCGCTTGATCCGTTCCCTCAGAACGGCGGCATCAGCACCTGGGAGGCGCTGTGGATGGGCTGCCCCGTGGTTGCCAAGCGCGGGGTGACGATCTCCGGGCTGGGCGGCGCTTCCATCCTGACAGCGGTTGGCCTGGAGGCCTGGGTCGCCCCCGACGACCAGTCCTACGTCGCTCTCGCGGTCCGGTGGGCGACCGATCTTCCGGCCCTGTCTGGCGCGCGTTCGTCGTTCCGGAAGGCGGTCATGGAGTCGGACTCGGGCAACCTCGACCGGTATACGCGCCGGGCCGAGGCCGCCTATCGTCGGATGTGGGAAAAATGGTGCACGACCGGCCGCTAGAAGGCGGATTTTGAGCGGTTCGTCGCGGGCCGGAATGCGGCCTTGCCAAAAGCGCCCGACCGGCCTAGGTTCCCGCGCCGTTCGGAAGCCCTCGGGCTTTAAGGCGGGCTGTTAGCTCAGTTGGTAGAGCAGCTGACTCTTAATCAGCGGGTCGCAGGTTCGAATCCTGCACAGCCCACCAAATCTCCGAGGCTTAGAGACCGATAGTCTCGATTGCGGACGAGTTTTGCAGAGTTTTGCAAAACGATTTTGCAAAACGTGCTTGGAACGTTCGCTCCCATCGCGTTGCGGGTAGCCAGAATTGCTATGCACAGCTGGCGAGGATGTGTCGCCGCAGGCAATCACGCGTTTCGCCGGCTCAAGGCCATCAATAGCAAGTGGGGATGGGTTTTCCCGGGCCGGGTGCGGACGAAGCCGATGAGTAAGAATGCCGTCCTCTTCGCGCTCTACCGCACGGGCTATCACTCGCGCATGACAGGCCAAGGCTTCCGCGCACTGGCCTCCGCGGCGCTCAATGAAATGGGTTACCGACCTGATGTGATCGAGCGCCAGCTGGCGCACACCGAGAAGAACGCCGTCCGCGCTGCTTACCATCGCAGTCAGTACCTCGAAGAGCGCAATACGATGATGCAGGCTCGGGCCGACATCCCCGATGCTCAGCACACCGGAACCAAGGTCGTACCGTTCAGGTACTCGGACCGGCCGCAAAACGCGGCCCGGTTTCTCGCCGATGAAAACGATCGCGGGAAGGCATCGACCTCGCTCGCCGTGGTTCTCGCTGCGATCCGGGCTGCCCATCGCGTCCGGGGCCATTCGTCCCCGACCGAGCACGAGCTCGTCCGCCGAGCAATGAGCGGTGCTGCGCGGGCGGCCAGGCACCTTCGAAGCCGCAAGCGGCCGCTCACCGCCAACAGGGAGCTCGACCAGGTGATCGGAGCGCTCGACGCGGAGCTTCAGGACATCACCGCGGCGCTGGCAGAGCCCTTGACCGAAGAAGAGCTGAGGACCTTGTCGACCCGGAGGGAATCAGACATCCGCCGCCGCAAGCTTTTGAGATCTCGCCTTGCCGCCATCCGCGACCGCGCCCTCCTGCTGGTCGGCTTTGCCGGCGCGCTCAGGCGCTCGGAGATCTCGGCGATCAGGGTCGAGGATTTGCGGCAATCCGGGCACGACCTCGTCCTCCGGGTCTCGCGTTCCAAGAATGACCAGGCGGGTCAGGGACGCGACGTCGCCATACTGCGAGGCGACCGTCTCTGCCCGATCGCGACCCTCGAGCGCTGGCGCAAGCTGGCGGCGATCGACGACGGACCGGTGTTTCGCTCGATCGCCAAGGGCGGCCGCGTATCAGGCGACGCCTTGAGCGGCGGCTCGATCGCACGCATGGTCAAGGCGAGGGCCAAGGCGGCGGGACTCGATCCGAATGCGTTCTCCGGCCACAGCCTGCGCGCGGGCTTCCTGATGAGCGCCGCCCGCAATGGCGCGCCCTTCTCCAAGATGATGGACCACGCCGGTCACAAGACAGTGGATGTCACGCGCGGCTATGTCCGGGACGTCGAGCTTTTCGAGAACCACGCGGGCAAGGGCCTCCTGTGAAGGTCCTCGATTCCCGAACTCTGTTAACAACTTTGCTAACGGATCTCGGGAAAACCGCCTTCTCCCTGATGCTCGCCGGCGTCCTGGCCTCGCCTGCGATCGCCGGCTCTCGCATCCCCCTCGACGGCGCCACGGCCGAAGCCTGCTTCACGCCCGGCAACGACTGCGCCGCCGTGGTCGTGTCGGCCATCTCGTCGGCCCGCCAGCGCGTATGGCTCCTCGGATACGGCTTCACCGAGGATCGAATCGTCGAGGCCCTGCTGGACGCGCGTCGTCGCGGCACCGACGTCCGCCTCATCCTCGACCGTAGCAACGCCGACGGCGGCATGAGGTCCGCGGCCGCCTATATCGCCAAGCGGGGGATTCCAGTCAGGATAGATCGGACGGTACGTATCGCGCACAACAAGCTGATCCTGATCGATGGCGACACCGTGATCATGGGCTCGTTGAACTGGACGAAGGCCGGCAATCGCATGAACGCCGAGAACGTGCATGTCCTACGAGGCGCGAAGCCTCTAGCCGATAGGCATGCCGCCTATTTCCTCGAGCGCGAGCTCGTCAGCGAGACATATAAGGTGGACGCTGGGGGGCCGAGGACGAGGTAGGGGGAGGGGAGCGGAGAGCCTGCAGCTGTCACGGGCTCAACAGCGACCGAACGCCTGGACGACGATCCGGATGGAACCTGACGGGCCGGCAGCACTCGATCGCCAACAGGCTGAACTTCGCCATTCTCTGTGCGCCGATGGCGACTTCGCCAGCCAGCGTCGATAGCTTGCCCGCGACGCTCCCGCCGATGAAGCCCGAGGCCAGGTCCCCAGCGGCGTCCGCCACCGTGACGATACCGGCATCCTTGAGCACGCGGCGTCCGAGATGAGCGAGCGAGGCACTGCTCGGTCTTAGGCCATAGATCTCGGCCACCTCGCGTAGCAGGCGCATGGCACGGGAGACGAACAGCGCCGTGTCGGTCAACCCTGTCGGACTGAGCGCGACGAGACGAAAGGCATCGCGCACGGCACGACGCGCGGCGGACAATGCCTCCTTGTCGGCATCGGCCAGCATGTCTGCTTCGAACAGGGACAAGGCATCGGGGATCACACATTCGGTAGATACGCCCGCTCCCGGCAGCACCACGGCGGTCGTTCTAGGATTTTCCAGTTCTATGCCTGAGCCGAACACCGGGTCCGCCACCGTTCTCCGGAATGAATTCGACGCCCGCGGCTTCCAGCACGCGTCGGACCTCGTCGATCGTCCGGGGGAGGGTCCTTGGATTGCCGCGCTCAAACTCCGTCAGCGTCTTGCGTGACATGCTGCATTCCCTGCTGAGGACGTCTTGTGACCAGTCCAACAAGCCCCGAGCCGCGCGGCATTGCGCAGACGTTATTGCGCAATTGGAGTTTTTTTTCTCTTTTTGAGTAGACATGCAGAGGCTCATATCGTTACTCTAATTGAGTAACGATATGAGGTTCTGCGTGACTGTCAACCTGGGACGTTCAGCGAGGGAGCTCGAAAAGGCCCCGGGGTATCGTGCCTCGGACCTCCGCGAGGATCCGAGCCTCCTCGTCAGCGCGATCGGCTATCACCGGTGCGGTCATCCGCGGTCGCATCTCCGCTCTCCCGATCTCGAGCAGGAGATCGGATCCCGCGCGATCGTCGTGGCGGACTTCGCTGCAGACATCGGGATCGAACCGCCTGCGGACGAGACCGCGGTCTTGCGATCGGTCGCACGGCAGACCGAAGGCGAGCATCACTGGCAGCTCAAGCGCTGCGCCTGGTTCCTGGCGGCGGCGATGCTGCCCTTGGGCGAACTCCGGCCGGAAGCGCTGATCGACCCCCACCGCAGGAAGAAGCGCGCTGATCTCATCTCGATCGATGTGGCGGGGGGACGATCCCTGGTCTTCGAGGTCGGCGCCGTCAGCTGCGACTCCATCCTCGTCGCGCTCGATGCCGGTCACCATCAGGTGATCGCCCTGCCGCACCAATCCAACGATGCCTGCCCGGTCTCGGGCTACGTCTTCGCCAGGGCGGAGCGTGACCCGCTTCCGCCCCCGAGCGCTCAGGCGATCCGAAAGGTTCAGTCCGTCCTCCGTGGACGACTGAATTCACTGACCACCGCGTCGCCGCTCGCGCCTGCCGATATCGGGCTCAAGAGCTGGCTTGACGAGGATGTCATGGCTTCCTCCGACCTCCCCTCCACCCACGCCAAGGAGCTTGAAGATGTTCATCCCCGATAACCGCCCGGTGCTCGGCAGCGATCTCGTTGCCTTCCGCGATCGTTACGACCTCACCAACGACGACATGATGTGGATGCTGGGCATGTCGCCAACTGACTGGTTCGAGACCACCGGCTCCGCGCGACCGCGGATGCTGAAGGACGAGGCCCGGGCGATCCTCATGCGGTTCGTCGACGAGTGCCCGGAGCTTAGCCCGCTCGGGCGACGACCTAACGCAGGCTGGCTGTTCGAGAAGCTCACCGAGGCTCACGGCCCGGAAACCACCCTGAAGCGCTTCAGTCTTGCGTTCGGGCGCACATCGGGTGCCGCTTTTCGTTGGGTACGTCACGGTGCGCGTCCCGATCCGGCGGCGGCCCGCTTGATGGCCATCTGGCTGGCCGCCGACGCGCGGGGAATGGGATCGATCTTCCCTCATCTCGAGCATCTGGCGGACACCGAGGCCAAGGCACGCGGGGTCGCCGATCTGCGGCGCGGAGGTTCGTGGAGGAAACCGGTTGCGGCCCACGTCCTGGCGAGGTCCCCGCGCGCTCCGCAGAAGCGCCGGACGCACGTCTACTCCCCGCGCCGGCGCGCCGTGCCGGATCAGGCCGACTGATGCCAGTGATGAGGCTCATGGCACGCATGATCCGTGCAGGTGTCCGAATATCGGGGCGGGCCGCCGCGACCCGCCACCGATCCGCGCGCGGCTGAGCACAGCCGGCACCGATCCCCTGACTTCTTTGGTCGTTGGACGCCCGGCAGAACCGGGTGCCGGGAGAGGTCTGCTCTCAGCACTCCACGACCCCTACCAGCTCGATGGAAAAATCCATGCCCAGGTTGACCAAAAGGACCAAAGAGACCGCGCGGCTGGTGACCATGTGGCGACGGCCCGTAATGCGCCCGTCCTATGCTCAGCTCGATGCGCTTTACCAGCTGCTGATCGACGACGCCCTCCTCCGGCCGGACGGAGAGGAGCTACGTCCGCATCTCGACGCCCTTGGCTACGACCGGATCATGGCGACCCGGGGCCAGACGCCTTACATCCGCGGCCGTTTCCTGACTGTCGAGGATGCCGCCGCGTTGAACTGGGTCTCGTCCTGGGACCTGGTCATGGCCCTTCGTACCGAGCTCAATCTGGAGAGGCCGCAACGACGGGGAGCGATGCTGCGCCTTGTGTGGCAGCTCAGAATCTATTCCGAGTGCGTCGAGAAGCTGGTGCCGAAGGAATCCGGATTCGAGCCTGCCCTTCGCTGCACGCTCCTCTATCCGCCGGGCACTTACCCTGGCCTCGAGGCATTCCGGACGAAGAGCATGCGCCGTCGCCGCGCACAGGAGATCCTCTCCGCGATCGGCGACTGGATCTGGCATCTCAAGATCGACGGGGTCGAGGACCCTTCCGCGTGCGAATGGAAATGGAAAGCGCCGGAACCGCCAACGAAGGAGGAGACGAAGGCGTACGAGGCGGATGCTAAAGCGCTCGCAGCCGAGCTCGAGGCCGACACCCGGCCGAGATTGACCGTGCTGGCGAGCCCGATCCAGGCGGGCAAGGGTTTCGACACCACAGACATGAAACGCTGGAAGGCGCTTGAGAAGCCGATGCCGCTGGCAATGCTGCCCGACCCGGCGCCGGTTGAGACGACGCTTGTCGCCGAATTTCCCTGGATGCGGCCGGCTATCGATCGCATCGGCGACGATCTCCGCCTCGCCCGGGCGACCGGGCTGCAGGCGCTGAGGCTTCGGCCGCTGTTGCTGGTGGGACCTCCCGGCGTCGGTAAGAGCCGCTTCGGTCGCCGCCTGGCCGAGGCATGCAAGGTGGGCTTCACGATGGTCGGCGCCGGTGGATCCGGCGATAACCGCTCGATCGCCGGTACCTCGCGCGGCTGGGGATCGGCCGAGCCGTCACGGGTTCTCGGCATCATGCTCGATCACAACGTCGCCAACCCGCTTGTCATGGTCGACGAGATCGACAAGGCCGCCACCAGTCGACACAACGGACGGCTCGTCGACACGCTGCTGGGCATGTTGGAGCGTGAGACCGCGGTCAGGTTCAACGACGAATGCCTCGGAACGGCAGCCGACATCAGCTGGGTCAGCTGGATCCTGACGGCGAACCAGCAGGAAAGCGTGCCTGCGCCTCTGCTCGACCGCCTTTCGATCGTCGAGGTCGGACAGCCGGCGATCGATCACTTCCCGTCGATCCTCGAGGGCACGCTCGTCGACCTGGCGAAGGAATGGCGCACCGAACGCTGGATGCTGCCGGAGCTCGAACCGGAGACGGTGGAGTTTCTGTCGGACGCCTTTGCGGCCGGTCACTCGATCCGGCGTATCCGATCGGCGGTCACCAGCGCGCTCGCTGCGTCGGCCCGGCATGCGCCAAGGCATTAGGGCTCATGTCCATGCGGAGCTTCTTGGTTCTTCCCTTCCCTGGCTCGCGCGCGGAGCGCGCTCGTTCCCTCCCCGCCGCGGGAGGGCAGGGTGGGGGCATGGGACCCTGGCAAATGGCGGGCGCCGCAGCGCGGCGCGCTCCCGCCCGGATGGATCCCTAGAAATGCAATCTCGATCGATAAGTGAATTCACCTAGGCTGCTGCCGACGGCGATTGGCTGCTCATGACCGTAGCAGACGACGGATCAAAGGCGCATCTCGGCCTCTCGCGTGTCCCCAAGGGCGCCACTCAGCTCAGCGGGCAAGCCAACTGCCGGGCTTGCCTGCCTAGGAAATGATCAAGCGTGCTGGAGAGGGCCGTTGCCTATCTTCCAGCCATGCGAGGTCAGGATGTCGACGACTGGTGTGCATTGACGTCATTGACGCGGGCGCGATAGGCATCGAGCCACGCGATCTCGACCGGGGTAAACAGGTCTGGAAACAGGCAAACTAGGCCCTTTTGGTGCGACCTACCGTGTCTTCGGTCCCGCCGCCTCCACCGTGTAGGTCTCGCTGACCGCCTCGCGTTCGAGAAAATATTCAGCATGCCTCTTTGCCAATGCGCGGGCCCCGCGGAAGACATGCACGTTTTCAGCGTTCTTCGTATTACCTGCCTTGGTCCAGTTCAGTGAGCCCATGAGCACCGTGTCAGCATCGATCAATATCAGCTTATTGTGAGCGATCCGCACGGTCCGATCGATCCTCACCGGGATACCGAGCTTGGCGACGTAAGAGGCCGATGAGCGCATGCCGCCATCGACGTTGCTGCGATCGAGGATGAGACGAACGTCGACGCCGCGGCGGTGGGCGCTTCGGAGGGCTTCAATGATGCGGGCCTCGGTGAGCCATAGCCGAGGAGCCAGACGCGGGACTGAGCGGAGGATATGGCGGCTGCGACGGCTGCGGCACAGTCGGCGCCGGGGGTGAAGCAGGCTTCGGCTGTGGCGCCATCGAGTGAGATGAGGGGCTGCGCAAGCGCCGGCGTTAGGGCCAAGAGCAACGTGATGGAAGCAGCGGAGAGATAGCGGCCACGCATGTGTGCAGGATATCAGATGCGGGGGTAAGGATCTGCTGACGCACAATCGCTGTCGGGAACACCATCTTCTCCGCGAGCCTTTCGTCGCCGTGACGCGAGCTTGCCTCACGACCCCCCTCGTGCCTCGGCTCGCGATAGACGATCCAGTTGCCGACGGCGTGCAGGGCGACCGGCAGATGGCGATTGGAGGAGTGATAACGCTCGACGATCCAGTCGTCGTGGCGGTGCCGGCTCGGTGTCGAAGATAGCTTTCATCTCGGGGCAACCTGCAATAGCACAAGATCCGAGCACGCTTGACGGGCATAATCGCCTTCGGCGACGCTTCGGTCGAGCCGTCGGTCGAGGCGTGCTCAGGGGCTTGGAGGCTCTCCAAGCCCGATGGACGTACGTCGTGCGGCTTGTGGTTGACCAAAGCAGGGGTGAGATGCTTCGGACGGTCGATACCTTCAATGGATATGTCAGGACGCGATCCCGACGCCAGGGGGAGATGTGACCCGCAGTACGATAGGCGAAGCCCCTGACGTCGGTGATCAAGCCGAAGCTGACGCCAAGGCACTCGAGGTCACCGGGACCGGAAGTGCCGATGCGCAAGTGGAGCCGCGCTGGCTCAGAGATTTTACGCGCTTCCTCCCACTGAAAAGCCAGTTCGTGTTGACAGGCAATATCCGCGACCTTCACCCGCAGCAGATCGGGGCCGTCGTAACGACAGCTAGCCTGCAAACAGTTCTGACGAGTAAGTTGAGCAGCTTCGGGTACGCAGTAGTGCTGACCTATGATCCGGTCGCCGGCTTTCGCGTACCGGATCGCGCGGACGGCCAGCCTGGGGTCGGCGATCAAATATTCTCCCGCCTGGGCCTCGTCGGCTCCAACGGTGTCGCCGCCGCCGGGTTGGACATTTTCGGATCGGCGCTGGAGCGGCTGGTCACTCTGGATGGTCCCCCGGTCGCCCTAATCGCCAACTTCGCCTCTCGGCTGATCGTCAGAAGCGATGCCCTGGCACCACCCGAGCATCAGCTTTTCACAAGAGCGCTTGTCCTAAGCCAGTCGGCGCAAGCAAGGCCGACTGGGCCGAGCCGCACGCCGCTGTTCAACTGCATCATCTGGATCGCAGACAAGGAGGGCGATCTACCGGATTGGCTGACAATCGACAATCCACGGGTTCGTCACATCCCGATCTCTCCTCCCGATCGCGGCGTTCGGCGAGCGCTCGTCCCTCATCTGGTGCGCGGACTGCCCGGCGCGAAGCAGGCATCGCCCGAAGTCCTGCAGAAGGCGCAGCAGGAGTTCCTCGACAGCACGGAAGGAATGCTTCTGGTCGATCTCAATGCGATTGTTCAGCTCGCCCGATCGGAAGACATGACCGTGGAGGAGATCGGCGAAGCCGTCCGGCGATTCAAGGTCGGCGTCACTGAAGATGCATGGAAGAAGATCGAGCGCGACAAGGTCCGAAACGGCGCCGAGACGCTGGGTCGTCGCATCATCGGCCAGGATCATGCCATCACCCATATGCTGGATATCGTGAAGCGCGCCGTGACGGGCGTGGCGGGCCAGCGCCGCGGGGGCCGGCCACGCGGAGTCGCATTCTTGGCCGGCCCGACGGGCGTCGGCAAGACTGAGCTCGCGAAGGCGGTGACCGAGCTGCTGTTCGGTGACGAGACCGCCTACATTCGCTTCGACATGAGCGAATTCAGTGCCGAGCACTCAGACCAACGCCTGATCGGGGCACCACCCGGATATGTCGGATACGACGTGGGTGGCGAGCTGACGAACGCGATCAGGGACAAGCCGTTCAGCGTGGTGCTCTTCGACGAGATCGAGAAAGCGCACCCCCGCATCCTCGACAAGTTCCTGCAGATTCTCGATGACGGGGTCCTGACCTCCGGCAGAGGCGACCGGGTCTATTTCTCCGAGGCACTCATCATCTTCACTTCCAACCTCGGCATCTATTCGTCCGACGGAAGCGGCGGCAGGATTGCCAACGTAACCACCGAGCAACCGTTCCCTGAGGTGCAGTCCCGCGTCCGTTCCGAGATCGACCGCTACTTCAAGACAGTGCTGAACCGTCCGGAGATCCTGAACCGCATCGGAGAGAACATCATCGTCTTCGACTTCATCCGCACGGCGATTGCCGACAGGATCTTCGGCTCGATGGTGGAAAGGATTCTCGCAGACGCCTCCGACAACTCGTACGCCCTCGGCATGTCGAATTCCGCCCGCGAAGCTCTTCGGACGCTCTGCATCGCCGACCTGACCAATGGCGGTCGAGGCATCCGGAACAAACTTGAAGTCCATTTGATCAATCCTCTCGCGCGCGCCCTTTTCGAGCGGCCTGGGCCCGGATCATTCACCATAACCGGCGTAGAGAGCGGCACCGTGACGTCGCTGTCGCTGGAGCCACGCCCATGAGCAATATCTCGCTATCCCGGATTCATTACCCGGTGACCACGCTGGGGCCGGGCAAGCGAGTCGGAGTCTGGTTCCAGGGCTGCTCGATCCGCTGCCCGGGCTGCATCTCGGTCGACACCTGGGCGCACGGCGAGAGCGTGACGGACGTCGCACAAGTGCTTGTCGCGGTGTCGGCCTGGGTCGGGGTCTCCGACGGCCTGACTGTTTCAGGCGGCGAGCCTTTCGAGCAGCCCGAGGCTCTTGCGGCGATGCTCCAGGGCTGGAGGTCGCTTGCGGCGACCGATATCTTGGTGTTCACCGGGTTCGATTTCGCGAAGATCGGCCCCTTCCTTGCAGTCCATCCGGGTCTCATCGATGCCGTAGTGTCAGGCCCGTTCGATCGGCACGCCTCCCAAACCCTGGCGCTTAGGGGCAGCGACAATCAGGAGATCCACGTCCTAACGCCGGCGGGCCGCCATTTCGCTGCCTATGACAGACAGGCACGCGCAGACGATCGGCGTCTTGACGTGATGTTCGACGACTCCGGCGCCGTGTGGCTCGCCGGCATTCCCGACCGGAACGACATCGCCAGGCTCCGCAAATCGCTCAGGGCGGACGGGCACGAGGTGGTGCTTTCCGCCACTGCGGACATCGACCCATGATCCGCTTCTGTCCCAATTGCGAAACCGAAAGAGAAGCCCACGAACTCATCTGCGAAGGCGAGCTGAACGGCACGCCATGCGGCTGGAACCTGGCGGACCTCCCGCTGCGGCCTGCCGGCTGGCGCCCCGCCGATCAGCCGGCACCTCCACTGCCTGCTCAGGCGACCTGCCCGTCCGGACATCCCGTCTCGCCCGGAGATCTCCTGTGCCCGACCTGCGGCGCAGACCTGTCTGAACTAAGCGAACCCGTGCTCATCGATGAGGAGCCTGCCGCGCCGGCGCCGACCGGCATCGGCGACTGGCTTGCCGAGCGCCGCCTCGCGCCGGCCAATGCGGTCAGCGAGCGCTACACCGTGCTTCGCGCGCGTGATCAGGTCCGCGGCGAGATGACGCTCTATAATCCGGGCAAGGAACCCGACCCGGCGATCCATGAGGTGCTCCGGCGCCTGCCTCGTGATTTCATCCCCGAACTGCTCGACACAGGCCGCTGGGAAGGACGCGCGTTCGAAGTCTTCGAGCAGATCGACGGCGGGACCCTTGCCGACATAAGAGTGTTGCAGTCCGACCTGCCATTGCTTTCGGCCCTCGTTCGGGAACTCGGCGCCGCCTTGAACGCCTTTGCGGATCATGGGCTCCGCCATCGAGACCTCACACCAGGCGCCATACACGTCAGGTCTCGCGATCCCCTCGATCTCGTCATTACTGATTTCGGGTCAGCGAAACTTTCCGAATTCGATCTGGACATCGTCTCGCCGCTTGAAACGAACCGTTATACCGCTCCCGAGGCGATTGCGGGCGGCGTTGCTGCCGCGAGTGACTGGTGGAGCCTCGGCATGATGCTGCTCGAGCAAGTGACCGGGGGCGCCTGCTTCGAAGGTGTCAACGACCAAACGTTTCTGATCCACGTCGTCGCGAGCGGCGCTCCGATCCCGGATGGACTGCCCGAGCCGGTGGAGGCGCTCCTTCGCGGGCTACTCGCTGTCGACCGTCGGCAGCGATGGGGCTGGCCCAAGATCCAGCGATGGCTCAACGGAGACATTCCAGAGGTGCCTTCGCCGCACCGAGCCCCTGAGGTGCAGGCGCGTCAGTCGATCTCGATCGGTGGGAAGCCATACGTGGCCCCCAGCGGCTTCGCGCTCGCAGCCTGCTCCGCCCAGAACTGGTCGGAGGCGCGCGAGCTGCTGGCTGGCGGTGCGATCCTGACCTGGGCAAGGGAGACCTCGCTGGAACCGAAGACGGTTTCCGAGCTTGGGCGCGTTTCTGCGCTGGAAGGCGTTTCCGACGATTTCCGGCTTTCCCTCGCACTCAAGGTTCTCAACTCGGCCATCCCGCTGGCCTGCCGCGGCGAGATCATCACGCCGGGCTGGCTCCTGGACAACCCGGCCGAGGGATATGAGCTGATCTCCGGCCCCGTTCCCGACATCCTTGAGGCGTGGGATGCCGAGCACTGGCTAGTCCGTCTAAAGGCACGTGCGTCGCTGGTCCGGGACCGGGCCCGCCGTCTCGAGGTCGCTCTCAGCGAGGACGAGCTGCAGGTTCACCTGCTGTCGACCTCGCGGGCCCGCCTGTCGGCGCTCTGGGCGGAGCGCCGGCGCATCCTGCCGGATACGGACCACCCTGGCCTGATGGCCATCATCGAGCGTCACCTCTCGAGCGACGAAGATCTGATCCTTCTCCTCAGTGCCGACATCGCGCAGTTCAGGACCACCGAAGCGATCATCGCCGAAGCGACGGAGCTCGCCGCGCGGGCCGGCCTAGAGCCATTCGGCTCGGGCGACGTCGAGCCCTGGATCGGGCGGTCTAGGCGAGAGCTCCATGCCGAGATCGACCGGCGGCTCGAGGGCTTTGCCCGCTGTGGCCTCGAACGCGTCGATGAATGGGCCGACCAGTTCCGTCTCGAACGGCGCCTGCCGATCGGCCGCGCGCTCGTCCTGCTCGCCGTCCCGGCCGAGCGGTGGGAGGAACCGCCCAGGCAGACATACTTGGCGAACCTGCTCGATTTCTTTTCGGCTCGCCTGTCAAGAGCGGCGCACCGAGGGCCGCTGACCCGCATGGTCATCGGCAGATCGGCCGCCCGACTGGACATCTGCGAGCTAGGCAGCTCGCGCGTCCCGGCCACGGTGCTCCTGGAGCATCTCCTGGTGCGCAACGACCAGACCGTCGCCCTCGACCAGAGGCTGCTCGCCTCGGATCCCTCGATTGAGGTTCGCGTCCGCAAGCTTCATGGCCACGCATCGCTCTACCGCCGGGATACCGGTATCGATGGACTCTTTCTCGGCTTTCCATTTCTGATCAAGCAGGACGCCAACCCGGCGACGAGAACCCGCATCGCACCCGTCCTGCTGTGGCCGCTGCGCATCATCCCGGAGGTCGGCGGGCGCGGGCGCATATCGATCGGCTTCGACCGCGACCGCGAGGAAGTGCGGCTGAACCCGGCCTTCTCCACACTGCTCGGACCCGACACGGCGGAACTCTGGAAGCGCGCTGCAGACGACCTCCTCCGCCGCTCCTCGATCAGTGCGATTGAGGCGGTGGAGAGCTTCGCGCATCTGGCCAACAGCGTGCCCGACCGGTCCCTCTCCAGGCTGCCCGGGAAGGACGCCGAGGCTGAGCCCGGCGGCCAGCTCGCCTGCTCGGCCGTCCTGTTCCACCTCGCCTATATCGGCCAGTCGGTCATGCAGGACCTGCGCGACCTCAGGCGAAGGCCCGCCGGCGGAACCAGCCTCGGAACTGCGCTCAAGATCGAGGAGCCCACGGGCGATGTACCCACGAGGCCGCCTGACGAGATCGAGCGCTACTTCACCGCGGCCAGCGACCCTTCGCAGGAGGCGGCCGTGCTCGAGGCGCGATACGCCAACGGGCTCCTGATCGAAGGCCCACCCGGTACCGGCAAGAGCCAGACCATCGTGAACCTGGTCGGCGATGCCATAGGGCGGCGTCGGAATCTGCTCATCGTCTGCCAGAAGCAGGCGGCGCTCGACGTTGTCTACAAACGCTTGGCCGCAGAAGGTCTTCGCGACCGGGTGATCATGATCACGGACATGAACAAGGACCGCCTGCCCGTCATCCGTTCCGTGCGGGAGCAGCTGCAGAAGCTTCCGCAGACTGCGCAAGATCAGGCGAGGCTGAGGCCGCAGCGGCACCAGATCGCGGCAAGGATCGAGGCGCTCGAACGCGAGCTCGATCTGCACTACGAGGCCACCTACGCCAGCAACGGCCCGTCCGGGCTCAGCTATCGCCAGATCATGGCCGACCTGATCGGTTTCGATACCCCGGAGCGGCCTGCGATCTCCTCGCGCGAGCTGAGACGGCTTCTGGCGGATGCGGATGTCGGCGAGGTCGCCAATCTGCAGGAAACATGTGGGCCACTCGCCAGGCTATGGCTGTCGGCCCGCTATGAGAGCAGCCCGCTTGCGGTCCTGAAGACATTCGCAGGCGACCGGGACGCCCTGGACTCTTTCAGGGAGGATCTCGACGCGTTCGTCCGCGCCGAACAGGATCGCGCGGCCGTGATCGACCGTACGCCGCGTGCGTTTCCGATCGACGATTCCCGCCCGTTTCGTGAGTGGCACCGCCGTTATCCGGACCATCTGCTCGGTGCCACAGAGGCGTCGCGAACCCGCCTCGCAAGGTGGCTCCCCCTGCTGATCGATAAGGATGCCGTGCGCCAAGAGCCCGCAAATCTGGCAAGCCTCTCGATACTGATCGACGCGCTGGCATCACTTGCGCCTCCGCCCGATGACCACCTTGCGGTCGAGGTCTGCGCTTTGCTTCCTGATCACGACCTGACTGCGACGAAGGACCTGGCAGAGGAGCTCGCGGCACCGCGCGGCTTTTTCGGGCGGCTGTCGCCGGCCCGCTGGGCGAAGTCGCGCCGGTACCGGAAGTTCCTGACCGGCAACCGCCTTGCGCCCACCGCGCCTTTGCGACAGGTGCTTCAGTACGAGTGCGCAATCCGCCCCTTGCGCCGGGAACTGACAAGGCTGACCCAGGCACTGGGCGAGCCTCGAGATCCGCTCGAGCTGCTTGCGCCGGAAAGCCTCGCGAACAAGGCGCGCGCACTTCGGACCGAACTGGTCCAGTCGCATGAAACCGCCAGGCGGCTGGGCGAAAATCCCCGGCCGCAGGATGCGTTCGCAATGGCTCGCATGGCCCGTGAGGAGGCGGTTCGGGACTTTCTCGACGCGCAGCGTCAAAGCTGCGATCGGCACGAGGCGAACGCCCGGAGCCTTGCCGCGCTCGAAAGGCTCGAGACCTGGTTCTCCGCCGACTGGATCAGCGAACGCCGCAGCGCGATCCGAAGCAATGGACCCTCATGGTGGCCTGCCCAGGAATTCTCGGACGCCCTCCCCACCTTGGCGGCCTATCAGCGGTTCAGGACGCGCGCCGCAGAGCTCTCGCCAATGGTTCTCCGGACGTTTGCGGCGCTCAGGAGCGTGGCCGGCGAGCTGGCCGGGCTCCCCGCCGAGCAGCTCGAGGCCGAAGTCCGGCGCATGATCGGCCGCGACGCGCGGCTAGCCTGGAAGGCCCGGCTGGAGAACGGCCATCCGGTCCTGGCTTCTGACGAGAGCGAGCTCAGATCGAAGGTCCGTTCGCTCGCAGCGGCCGACGAACAGATGCGAGTCCTCAATCGCCGGGCCCTCATCGAGGACATGGATCTCTCGAGCATTCGGCCAGCTAGGGACTGGGACGGAATTACACGGCTCGCCGGCACCCGAACCCGGCGCCTGCGCGAATTCGTCGAGGAAGGGATCGATCTCGGGCTCATGACTCTGCGCCCGGTGTGGCTGATGAACCCCGATGTCGCCAGCCGCGTCCTGCCGATGCGGCCGGCGCTGTTCGAGACCGTGGTCTATGACGAGGCATCTCAGATCCCAATCGAGTACGCCCTGCCCAGCCTGTTCCGAAGCCGGCGCGTCGTCGTCAGCGGCGACGAGAAGCAGATGCCGCCCACGAGCTTCTTCACGAGCAAGGTCGAGAACGACGAGGCCGACATTTCCGGCGAGGATGACGACGAAGCCGGCGAGCTGCGCAACGAAGCGGTCGAGTCTTGGAACAGGCGCGAGATCAAGGACTGCCCCGACCTGCTGCAGCTGGCGAAGACGGTATTGCCGACCCGGACCTTGCAGATTCACTACCGATCCGCCTATCGCGAGCTGATCCAATTCTCCAACGCCGCCTTCTACGGCTCGAAGCTGAGTGTGCCGGTTCGTCACCCTGAGGGCGAGATAAGGCGGTCCAGGCCGATCGAGGTCATCCATGCCGGCGGAGAATATGTCGACCAAACCAACCTCGGCGAAGCAGGGAAAGTGGTCGAGCTGCTGCAGGAGCTCTGGAAGAGCCCGCGCAGCGACCGGCGGTCGATCGGCGTCGTCACGTTCAATCGCAAGCAGGCAGACGCGATCGAGGAGGTCCTGGAGGACCGCGCCGAGGCTGACACGGCTTTCCGTGCGGCGTTGGCCGAGGAGCGGGAGCGGTACGAGGACGGTGAGGACATGAGCTTCTTCGTCAAGAACGTCGAGAACGTCCAGGGCGATGAGCGGGACATCATCATCTTCTCGTCGACATTCGGCCGCAATGCCACGGGTGTGTTCCGCCGGAACTTCGGCGTGCTCGGACAGACCGGCGGAGAGCGCCGCCTCAACGTTGCCGTGACGCGGGCGCGGCGCCAAGTCATCCTCGTGACATCCATGCCGATCGGGGAGATTTCCGATCTCCTGAACACGCGGCGCCCCGCCTCGAACGCGCGCGAGTTCCTTCACGCCTACATGGAGTATGCGCGCACGATATCCAGCGGCGAGGCGGAGAACACGGCAGCCCTTATCAGGCGGCTGCAGTCCCATCCCGACGCCGACCGGCCGCAGGAGGTCGAGCTGGATCCCTTCCAGCAGGCGGTTCGCGATTTCGTCCAGCAGCTCGGCCTTCGCGCCCACCCGGTGACCGACGCGGGTGCCTTCTGCCTCGATCTCGCCGTCGAGGACGGGGGGGCCGGCGCCTACGCTCTCGGCATCGAGTGCGACGCGCCCCGCCATCCGCTGCTGTCGAAAGGCCGCGGTCGAGAGATGTGGAGACCGAGCGTACTCGAGCGGGTCTATCGGCGCATTCATAGGATATCGTCGAAAGATTGGTTCGAAGACTGCGGGCGCGAAAAGCAGAGGCTTCGAGAAGTCCTGGAATTGGGGGCGTTGCAGGGAGCGGCAGAATGAGCGGACCGAAGGTCGTCAGGATCGTCACGCGAAGCGAGCTCATATCAATCTGCGAGGGCCGACTCGCCCGGCTCCGGGCAGCCCTGAACGACTGGATTCGCGTCGGCCGACGGAACGAGACGGTGACAGACGAAGAGGTCACCTCCGCCGAGGCGAAGCTGGATCGCCTGCGAAGGCTCCTCGCCGCGGACCGGTTCAAGCAGGTCCAAGAGGAGGCCGCCGCCGAGGAGGCGTTCCTACGGCAGGACCAGCAGGACCGGCTGCAGCGGGCGGCCGATGCGGCAGCCGCGGAAAGAACCTCCATGCGCCGGCGACGCGAGTCCGCAGTGGCGCTCCTGTCCGCGCTCAAGCGATCGTCGCGACAGGTGAATCCGGGGCTACTGGACGACCTTGAGAAGGCATCCGCGGGCGAGCCCGACCCCACCGTGATCTCACGGGCTCTTGCGGAGCTGGCGCCCGAGCATTCCCAGTCGGATGACGCCCGGCGTGCCCTTGCCCAGCGTCACAAGGCAGGCGACGACCGGCGAGACATTGCCGAGTGGGTCGCGTCTCAGCCGAGACCCGAAAGCGATCCGATCATGCTTCAGATCGAGGGACGCCTAGCGGAAATGGCATCGTTCGCCGGTCCCGGAGCTGCCGCCGAATACGAGGCGCGTTTCGAGCGGGCACGCGACGAAACCAATACAGGGCGTCGAAACCTGCTGCTCGACAGCCTCATGGCTGACCTGTCGGCTGCCGCTGCCGTGGCGCGGAAGAGGCAACAGGACGTCCAGGAGCTGGACCTGGCGCTCGCCGAGCTCGCCACGCTGGATGCGGTGGTCCATCGAGGGCTCGACGCACGCAGGCGAGCCATCCGGGAATTGGGCTCTGGCGCCGAGCCGATCCTCGGCGACGTGCGCGCGGCAATCGACGCGCGGCGCAAGGCATACGCGGCCGAAGCAAGGCGGAACGCAATTCTTAAGAGCTTGGCCGGGTTGGGCTACGAGGTGCGAGAGGGTCTGTCCACCGCATGGGTCCAGCAAGGGCGCGTCGTGCTGCGCAATAGCGCTCGTCCCCTGTATGGCGTCGAGCTCGCTGGAGATCCGTCGACATCGCGGCTTCAGATGCGCGCGGTTGCGTTCAGCAGTGGCTCCGCGGGTCCGGATCCGGCACGTGACAAGGACGCGGAGACCCTGTGGTGCGGCGACGTCAGCGCGCTTCAGGCTCAGCTGGCCGCATCGGGAAGCAATCTCGTAATCGAGCGAGCTCTGTCTGTAGGCGCGACGCCGCTGAAGCGGGTGGCAGACGACCTCATCGGTACGGTAACTGCTCAGGATGCGCCGGTCTTGAGGGAACAGAAGCTAAGCTAGAGAACAATCCTTTCCGCCATCTCCAGGTAGCGGCAAAACACGTTCGCCAGCTGGACCTGGCGGGGCCTTGTGCCCTCGGCTTCGAATAGTTCCGGCGCGCTAACCATGATCGAGACGCACCTGTCACAGGAGGTCGCCACGTTGAGGCGGTTGGACGGCTGCGTTTGGGGCTTGCTTGCGGTGCATGGCATTCCTCCGATTGAGGAAGCCAAGTCTGCGCGACGGCGCCTGATCGGACACCTAAATGCCCTGCATTTCACTCTAAGCCACTGCGGCCCTACACACCGGATGGCCCTAACGCGGCTTCGGCTTTGCCGCTACTGTTCAGCCATGACCGACATAGTGTTCCCCGGCATCGCGAAGACCTCTGACGGCGTCAATCAGTACCTCTCGAGCCAGTTCAGGATTTCGGGCACACGGGTGGGCCAGGACATCATTGTCTCCGCGAGAAGTGCCGAAATCGGATTCGGGCCACGCTCGTTTCTCTCCATCGGCCGGCAGATTCCCTTAAGAGAGGGAAGGGAGGCCGAGATCGCCACTGAGCTTTTCAGCCATATCGCGCCCGAGATCCGTCAACAGAGTATCCCGCGGCCACCTGGCGGCCGGCTTCAGATCCCCGGAGACTTCGGGCTTCTGACCGATATCGCGGATGCAACCGTGAAGCTTGCACTTGAGCCCTATAGCGGCCCCTCGAAAGTGCTACCCGAAGCAATAATTCCAATCATGCGTGATCGGCTACAGGCAAAGTTTGTCACCACGATCGCCGTCGATGCCGGATTGCTTGAGAGCTATATATCCTTCGCGAAGATCGGCCTCTTGGCGCACCAGTTCTCAGTACCTGACACCCAGCGCCTCCTCCGCAGCCATCAACCCATGCGCTCGGTCCTGCCATCGGCCTTTGATTGCATTGCTTACGTCGATGCGCTGACACGCTTCACGCCGCTGGCTTTGACCTTGCCGATACACAAGGGGAACTGTGCCTGGCATTTCCAAGGTGAGGCGATGTGGCAGTTTCATCATGAGGTGGTAAACGGCTTTACCCAGGAATTCATGATGAGCCTAGATCCACTAGCGGACCGATCGAACATTCTCGGCCTATCTGGGCTTGGTAAGATGGACGAGGCAAACATCTGGCGCTTCGTTCGTTTCGTCGTCATGGGGCTCAATCGGTTGCTGTCCTTCATCGTTGACCCGCGCAATTTCGTTGGCGGGTCAACGAATGAAGTGGACTTCCTTCGGCAAGTTCAAGCCCACAGCGCCATCCATCTGCTGTTTGCCGACCTAGCCGCCGTAAACTTTTCCATGGCAGCTCATGCGCGGATCAGCTTCGCAATGTCAGCGCTCGATAAGCTCGCAAATTTGCGAGTACAGCTTGGTGGAATTGGCGGGAATGAAGGCACCGCCTTCCAGGGGCTATGCTCGGTAGCTCAGCGCGACGAACTTTGCCGTCTCATAACCAGCGCCTGCCAAACGCTCGGCTATGCCGACCTTTCAAACGCGATACCCGACACGGTGCGAAAGTGCTTCGACGCAGTGCATTCTTTCCTCGATCAGCAAGCTGGGATCGGTCAAGGATCAGAAACGAGGCGACTGGCGCGGCTTTGGTCTCAGCGCAACGTACGCCATGGTGCGTTTCTTCAACGCGGACAATTCGAACAGCTTTTCATGGAGACCCACGGGACCGTGCCGAGCACGTTGAGTTCGATACCATTCCTTTTGACCCTCGGCCTCCTGAGTGATCCCCGAAGGTTCTTGCAGTTTCGCCCTACTCTTCAGCCTTAGCTTCGCTTTTCCGTTGGCCCAAGTATCGCATCGGCGACCTTGTCTGACATTCGCGCATTCTTGCTGAGAAGGTCGGCTAGGCTTTTCTCTCTTTGTATTTCCTCGTCTATCGGCGTCCGCACCTTGGAAATCGGATCAATGATCTCGGTTTTGCCGTCTGCTTTTAGCTTCTCGAGTTTCCTCTGACGTTCGCGCGCTCGCTTAGATGCAGCCCTCGTGGTCACTGCGAGTTCCCGGATTCTTTTTCCGTCCAACGCGATTTCATTCGCCATCGCAATTTCCTTTGCTCATATGCGTATCGAGAGAACGCCTGCAGAGCGGAGCTAGTGATGAGGGGGATGCGGGAGGCTTAAACCGGAGCGTCGACCTTGGATAGGGCGAAGGCATGCCTCAGCTGTCCGAGCTCTGCAATGAACTCGCCAAAGCTCGAGATCGGCTCGCCGGACGGATCATCGAGCTCATAGTGCCGCCGGAGGTAGACCAGCCTCGCCAGCACGGCGTCGGATTCGTAGGAATCGTCGAGAACCGCCTCGATGTTTTCCAGGCAGGCGTGCGCCTCTTCCTTGGTCGCCTGGTCCGGATGGTCACGGCGGAAATTCTTGACCTGCGTCTCGACCCGCGTACCGACGCTCTCTTTCCGGCTGGCCCTTTCCGCGTCCCGCCGCTTCGCATTGATCATCTTGAACAGCTTGCGCGTACGCCCGAGGAAAAGAGCGATGGCGTCGCGCAGCGCCGGCGACGGGTTTTCCTTGGCGCAGACACCGATTACGGCGCGCGCGAAGCCGAGCTTCTCGATATGCGCATCCTTCGGTGCCGCGGCGGCATTGAGCGCCTTGAACAGCCTCGCGCCTTTGTCGAGCTCCGCCTGCAGCTCCGCGACGGTCAGTGCCGACGCCTCGACGTCGCGGAACCCGCTCACTTCCCGAAAAAAGACGTTGGCGGCTTCGACCGCTAGGACCGGCGGCACCAGATCTTCGGTCTCGATGAACCTGGTTCCACCGGCCTCGTCCAGCTCCAGCTCTCCCAACACAAGGACATAATCCCTGTCGATCAGCGCTTCATCTTGGCATCGTCCTGACGCATGAGATTGGCGGCCTCTAGGCCCGCCGGGTCGGCGTCGAGAAGTGCAATGACCGGCGGCTTCTCGGTATCGCGACCTCGGATCAGGTAAACCATGTACGGGACCAAGCTCGCGGAGCCGCACGGGACGAGCACGAGGCGATTGAGGTCCAGTGTCTCGTACTCTGATGACGTCAGGTTCCGCGTGAGCCGAGCCGCACCCGCGAGCAATACCTGATCGGCGACGCCTTCGAGAAGCAGGTTGCAGGCACCGATGAAGGCAGTCTCGCCGACATAGGCACCGAAGGCGGAGCGGAGCGGCTCGTAGTGGTTCTGGGACGCGTTCCTGATGACCCGCGTGCCATCGATGCTCTTCCCCTTTTCGAGCACCCTGATCCGCTCGGCATGGTTCTTGTCGATGAGAAAGGGCGAGTGCGTCACGAAGACGACCTGGACAGGTGCGACGTCCCCGCTCGGGCGGGCGCAATCGTCGAAGATCTTCAGAAGGTCCTGCTGGCCTTCGGCTGAAAGAAAGGCGTCAGGCTCGTCCATCAGCAGGATCTCAGGGCGGTCCTTGAGGCGTTCGCGAGCCTGGGACTGGATTAGATACGAGAGAAAGTATCTGAGCCCGTTGCTGCGTTCCTTGAACGAGTAATCGGTGCCTGTCCGATCCTTGATGGTGAAGACGAGCTCCATCACCTGGAGGGTGACGCACAGCGAAAAGTCACGGTCCTGAACCCACCATTTCGGAAAATTGAGTCGCTTGGCCAGCTGATCGTTGATGCTGTTGACCAGCGCATTCGCATAGCCGTCCTCTTTCACTGCGGTCGCATTCTGGAGGTTCTTGACGCGGTTGGGGTCAACCATCGCCAAGCGCAGCAGGAGGTTACGCGCAAGTTCGAGTGAGGCTGTCGAAGGCTCTTCGTCCTCGGGGATCTCGTCGAGCTTGCCGCCGGGGTTGAAGTATGGGGAGAGCGAGCTGTAGATGCCCGGAGCGTTCTCCTGAAATTTCCTTTCCGTCGGCTGCCAATGGTCGGCGAGTCTGGATGCGATGTCGATCAGATGAGGATGGGCCCGGCGAGAGGTGAGAGAGCTGCTCGGCGCGTCATCCGTCACCAGCCAAGTCAATGGAATGGCGTTCGGCAAGGCCACGCTTGGGTGGATCTCGAAGGGTTGGGGAAGGATGTCCTGGCCGAACGACTGAGCATCGTCGCCCTTGAAGCGCTCGATGTGATACTCGCCTTCCTTCACGGGAATATAGATCGTGAGGTCGTCTGGCCGTTCCCGGAACATCAGAAACCGATCGAACGTTTGAGGGCCGCCGGTGAGTCTAGTGCGAAGCTTTTCGACCTCGTCCGGGGTGACTTCCGCCCAGGCAACGCCGAGATGCGGCCAGCATTCCTGTCCCTTTTCGACGTTGAAGAAGGGAGAGAAACGACAAAGGTCGCGCTGTTCGATCCCTTTGCCGGTGATCGTCTTCTTGATCGCGCTCAGCAGGTGGGTCTTGCCGGATTCGTTGGCGCCGACGACCGTCGTGATCTCACGTTCGATCGGCACCTCGATGTAGGGATAATAGACTCCCCGAAACGTTTCCCACTCTTTTGCGGCGACCCTTTGGTCCGCTTTTCTCTGATGATCGAAATTGAAGGATTTGTAGAAGCGTGCGTAGACCGTCTTGAGCTTCATGACCCCGCCCCCTAGCAGCCGGACAGGACTGATAGCGCGGCAGATCTAGAATTGCTACCATTACGCGAATGCCCTTTGAACGGATCGTGCGCGTCGAAGCGGCACGATCACCGACGACGCTCCGCGCTTAGGGGATTTGCGGCGGTCGAACGCCGACTTCCCGATGGCGCGGGCCACAATCGATGGCCGATGCGTCGCTAGCCAAGAGCTATCGACCGAAAATCCGCTGCCAAAAGCCACGCTTCGGCGAAGGCGTATCGCTTTCCTTTTGATTGGTCGTCCGGCTCTCTCCCGGCGCTGGTGCCTTTGCCTTCCAGTCTTTTGGTGGAGACCAAGGCGGCTGGGGTGGGGCTTGAGCGGGCTTGGCGCTACGTGCCGCTGGTTGAGGACGCGGTCCGGGAGCGGAGGAGGCACCCTTCTCTGAAAGCCCGATGGCCTGCAGCGCCGAGGTCGGTATCTCGATCCCTGTCCGAGCCCGCGTTATCGCAACATAGAGGAGCCGAAGCTCGGCCGGGTCCTGCGCATTCGCCGGCCGCGGCCCGTCCTCATCATTCCGTTGCCGCTTTGGCCGACTTGGCAAGAAGTCATCCATGAGGCGGACGGTCTTCCACTCTCGCCCCTTCGCCTTATGCACCGTCGAGATCGTCAGATCGGCCACGTCCTCTTGGACGGTGCGATTCAACGCCCACATCAACTGCCGCTCGCCACGCTCTTCGACGAGATTGACGAACGTCTGAAGATGAGACCCTTCGCCGCTACGCGCAAACTCCACGACGTCCTTCCAGCTCTCGAAACCGAAGAACTCGGGGATATTGCTGGACTCGTTCGCCTTGAGGTGCTGAACGCCCTTCAGCATCTCGATCAGCTCGCCATTGCCGCCGACGAGATGCGGCTTCCTGTTCGCATCCAAGGCATCGATAACCGCGGTGATCGTCGAGGCATTCGTCCGAGCCAGGATCGTCGACGCGGCTATCGGACCTATCCGGCTTTCCACAGCCGGATTGCCCTGGACGGGCCGAGGCTCACCGAGCATGGAGAGAATGCGCGATGCGGCTTGCGCGATCTCCGAACCGAACCGGAAAGATGTCGTGAGGAAGGTGGTGCTGTCGGTCTCTATCTCGTTCATGGCGTTCACCGCACCGCGCCACTCGTAGATCTGCTGATAGCGATCGCCGACATAAACCATCTGGGCATCTTGTTTCGTCAGCACGTCCAAGATGACTGGGTTGGTATCCTGGGCCTCGTCGAGAAGGATGAAGTCGCCGTTGATCCTTGGCTTGTCCAGAGCCCATAGCTTCAGATAGCCGTCATGTCCGAGGGGCACCGCATCCGCGGGATCTTTCATCTTCCCCCATACGTACTTCGCGCCCTGGATGGCGACGTCACGCACGGCATCCAAAGTCGTCTCGGGTGCCGCTACAAGATTGCCATGTGTCGGAACGTGCCGGGCCAGCGGCTCGGGATCCCCGCTATGCGTGAATCTCCTGATCGTCTCGAGGATGAGGAAGCCTTGGGACCGGGGCGCCAACGCATAGTCCTTGTCGATGCGCCATCTCTTCAGACCGAGCAGCTCAGCGAGCTGGTTTGCGTTCATGCGGCCCGTCAACTTTTCCGAGCTGCCCGAGTATCGTGAGGCCAAAGCCTTGAACGCCAGTCCATGTGTGGTCGAGCTGTTGACGGTGTTCGGAAATTTTCCTTTGGCATCGCGCACGATCGCCTTGTTGAAAGCGATGTACTGACCGCGACCACCCGTGGCGTGAGCGAGCAACTGCAGCGTCGACGTCTTGCCTGTGCCCGCGAAGGCATTGATCTTCAGCGAGCGGCCCGACTTGAAATGGTCGATTGCCGCGGCTTGTTCACGGGTCGGCGCGAAGCGCGAGGGCGCACCGAACAGGTCGGCTTGAGGCGGATTTGCCCTTCGGATGCGCGCTGAGGATCGTGGCTGACGCGTGTCAGGGCGGTTTGTCGAAGCTTCCAAGTAGGCTTCCACAGCTGAGCGAAGGTCGCGAGCCCTAGCCGTGCGTCGATTTGTTAATTCCTCAAGTAGAGTCCGGATCGTCTCCCCGTCGCGTTGCTCTTGAGCGCGGACGAATATCTCCTCCAGGCTTTCGATCGAATGGTTCGTGTAAGTCCGCGTCATTCCCAGACATCGCAAGTGGCCAGGAAGGAGTGTATCAGCGGCTCGCTCCACTTCCAGTGGCATGCCTCGTCGCGGATGACGGGGCCGAGAACTCTATGGTGCGTTCCCGGAGACAAACCAGACGATCAGGACAAGCAGGGCAGGGGAAGCGAGCGCGAGTGACCTGCTCCCCTGAAACTCTCACGGGGTAAGGTTGAGTCCGTTCTTTGGAGGACGGACGATGAAGAAGAAGCGTTTCAGCGAAGAGCAGATCATCGAGATCCTGCGAATGCACGGTGCTGGTGCGAAGCCAGTGGACCTGTGCCGTCAGCACGGGATCAGCGAGGCGACGCTATACAACTGGCGGAGCCGGTACGGCGGGCTGCAGGTGTCGGACGCGAAGCGGCTCCGGTCGCTTTAGGACGAGAACCGGAAGCTGAAGAAGCTGCTGGCCGAGGCGATGCTGGACAATGCGGCGCTGAAGGATATCGCGTCGGGAAAGTTCTGAAGCCTGTGGTTCGGCGACGGGCTGTGGACCACGCGAGGCGGGTCCACGGGTTGAGCCAGCGCCGGGCCTGCAGGCTGATCGGAATGGACGTGAGCAGCTATCGCTACCGGTCGAAGCGACCCGACGACGGGCCGTTGCGCGAGCGCCTGGGGGCTTTGGCATCGATGCGCCGGCGGTTCGGCTACCGGCGTCTCGGCTGGCTGCTGGAGCGGGAGGGGATGCGGGTGAACCTGAAGAAGATCTGGCGGGTGTACCGGGAGGAAGGACTGACGGTGAGGCGTCGGCGCGGCCGACGCCGGGCCATCGGCACGCGCGCTCCGATCGTCGCCCCACAGGGGCTGAACCAGCGCTGGTCGCTCGACTTCGTCAGCGATCAGCTCGCCAACGGCCGGCGGTTCCGGCTCTTCAACCTGGTCGACGACTGCAACAGCGAATGCCTGGCGGCGGTGCCGGATTTCTGCCTGTCGGGGCTCCGGGTGATCCGCGAGCTGGAGCGGGTCATCGCGGTGCGCGGCAAGCCCGCGTCGATCGTCTCCGACAACGGCACCGAGCTGACCAGCAACGCCGTGCTGCGCTGGGCGGCCGAGCAGGGCATCGAGTGGCATTACATCGCACCGGGCAAGCCGATGCAGAATGCCTTCGTCGAGAGCTTCAACGGCCGGCTGCGCGACGAGTGCCTCAACGAGAACGTCTTCACCTCGATCGCCGAGGTCCGGCGGATCGTCGAGGCGTGGCGCATCGACTACAACACCGTCAGACCCCATGGCCGCCTCGGCAGGATGCCTCCGGCGGTCTGGAGCGCTACGCGCAGCAAGCCCGAAGAGCAACGGGGCGGGACGCTGCGCGACATCGGGGGCTCCGCGCCCCGCCCCGTTGCACCACCGAGCCAGATAGGCTCAAATCACGAACAGACTCTACCGCCCGACGTGTGAAAGTCGGGGAGCAGGTCAGTTCCCCTGCCTCCGCGTGACAGTTGCCCATTATTCTTTCCTCCGCCCGCCAGTTCCCTCCAACACCTTTTCCTTCCAGGCTCGTGCACCCTCTCCCGCTTGCGGGGAGGGGTGGGGAGGGGTTGTGGCCGAGCTGCAGCGAGGCGGATGCTCGTCGGCGGCTAAGCATGTAACTGAAATTCGTTACGCTCTGGATTTCCGTGAGCCTGCCTTCTCGGTCTTGCGATCGGACTTTTCCCATCGCCGCATTGCTTCGTCGGCGCGCCTCTTCTGCTTGGCCTTCATCGTGTAAAGCCTGACCATCGCCTCAGTCCGATGACCCGTGATGGACATGATGCCCTCGTTTTCGTTTCCAGCATCGGCCAGCGCAGTTGCTGCCGAGTGACGAAGCCCATGGAAGGTCAGTCCCGCCAATCCGAGGCGCTTGAGCTCTTTGAAGAAGTTGGCGCGAAACCCGTCGTTCGTGAGGGGCCGCCCTCGTTCCCCGGTCACGATCCTCGGCGAGATCGTTCCGCGCTTCGCCTTGATGTCGTCCTGGCGGCGTCGCTCGGCCTCGAGGATCGGTTTCAGTTCCCGATGGCAGGGAATCCAGAGGACGGTTTTTGGATCCCGTGCTTTGGAGGGTGACACGTGGAACCCTTCTCCGTTAAAGGCACTCCATGTGAGCTGCAGAACGTCGCCTTGGCGAAGACCGGTGTAGTAGCCGATCGCGACGGCAACGCGCAGATGTTCCGGCGCACTGCTCATGAACGTCTCGAACTGATCCAGCGTCCAGGGTTCGTGACTCTTGCTTTTTGAGATCCGCTTGATTCCGAGGGCTACGTTCGACTCGATCCCGAAGCGTCCCTTGTAGTCGAGTGCCCAAGAAAGGAGGCGACTGAAGACTTGAACGACATAGGTCGCCTTCCTCGGTTTGGCTGCGTAGCTATCCCGAAGCTCGAGCACATGCTCGCGGCGCAACCCCTCGACTGAGAGCGTACCGAAGGTCGCCTCGATCAGGTCGAGGTAGATGCGATAGTCATGCCTCGTCCTCGGCGCCAAGCCAATATAGGCAGGTGACGCCTTGAAAGAGCGGACGAGGTCGCGGAAGGAGCCGGTGCTGATGTCGAGAGAGGCAGCATCCGGCCTCCCGCTGTTCAGCTGCCGGAGGAGATCCTGGAACTCGCGCGAGCTCGGGTCGTCGGGCAGCCGCCGACCGGTGGGCCGGTGGTAGTAGTAGTACCGGCCGTTCGGGCCCTTCACCCGATTGACGTTCTTGAGGCCGGGCTTCACGTCTTCCTCGTCACCATGCGGATCGCCGCTCGGTAAGGATCCTCATCGGCCTTCGATCCGTCGACGCGGCCGCGCGCGACGAACCAGGCATCCACGAGCGACGCGAGCCATCCGCCGAGCAGGAGGTCCTTCAGCGGGAACCCCGCCTGCTCGAGCTTCTCGCGCTTCCGGTAGAACCATTGGCGTGTCCTGCCGAACTGTTCGGCGACTTGGTCGGCGGTGAGGACGCGGGCGTTGTTGGCGTTTCGTCTGTCTGACATGGCTAGATCCTCATTGGGTCTCCTTGTTGTTCCCTCCACGTCATCTACGATAAGCGATCGAGGAGAAAGCGCTGAGAGAAATCGACAGCGCTGCGCCAAGTAGTTCGCATATAGCGGACGCGATTAATCGGGATCGGCTGAGTAATCTATTCTGAGCGCGAACTGATGCTCGCCGTCGATTTCAGGAAGTACGAGCCTTTGATTTTCGGGAGGGTCGCCGAGCCAGTACAAGGTGACCATGGCGGGTCCCATGAACCGGAGTTCGTTCCAGATCTCTCCAAGGTACCGCTTCACTGAGGCGTAGCTTCCTGGAATGCAAAGGGTGATGGGGAACGGATCGGCCTCGGTCGTGATCGAGATCGCCCCGTACTCGGTGCCCGCTTCCGCCCGCCCCGAAAGGACGACGATCGACGGCTTCACGTTGTTGTTTCTTTCAGCATCCCGGGCTCGCGTCCTCGTGCCAAAGTGGAAGGCATAGGGTCTGGTGCGGCCGCCGACGGTTAGCGGCTGCCGATCACGTTGTTCGTCGTCCATTGAGCGGTAGGCGTCGACGCAGTCTTCTTCATCTCCGGGGCAGCCGGCCATTGGAGCTCTGGTCGCGCGCTCGGCGATCGCCTCGCGGCCCAGATCCTTGAACGCCAAATCATCTTGTGCAGCGATCGCCATCAGGGTGTCGGGCACCGGAAGACGGCCGGAAATAATGGCGAGCTTCGTTGCGCTGCCGCTTCTGGATGGCGATTTTGCCGCTCCTTGCTCGCCGACGACGTGACGACAGGTCGGGACATGGACCTCGATCCGCCGTGCTCGGCTCACGAAGTGCGGGGTGCCCCCTCTCGAGAGCCGGGGGAAGATCGGCAGGCCGCATCTGGGCGAGCAGCAGAAGAAGCTCAGCCCGGCATTCCAGACGCCATAGGCTGCATTAACGCGAATGTCCTTGTTTCCGCAGTAGGCGAGAGAGATCGTCATGGGTAGGTCCTTGTGATGGATCACATTGAGAAGGAGGGCGACTTGCGGGCCGAGCCTTCAGGCTGCGCCGGTGCCGGATCTTTCGGCCTGGCAGTCCCAGGAGGGGTCTCAGGCACCTCGACCTTCTGGCTCCCGAGAGTCCCGGCCCGGGCGTCGAAGTGGTGGGGCTTCGCCACCTGAGCGGGCGCGGTTGAAGCGGAAGCCCTCGGAGAGGGCGTCACCCCGGTCGACCGGCTTCGATGCGAGGTGCTCGTCGGGGCTACCGTCGGGGAAGTCGTACCCTCGTCGAGATCGACGTCGACGACGGCAAGTTTGCTTGCCGGTACCATTGATGGCGAGGCCGTCGCGTGCTTCGTCGCCGCTTTCGACCCCGGCTCGAGGTTCGGAGGCGGGTCTCCCGTGGATGCACTCGGCGCAGGTTCGTCGAGCCCGCTTCGGGTGTCGTCCGGCGGGGGCGCAAGCATTCGATGTTGCAGAACCTGAACCGTGCCGGCGCCGAAGCAGCGGATAAGCCGCGACAGCGACCAGCTCCCGGTTGCGCGCCGGAGTTTTCCGTTCCGCGCGTCCTTTAGGTATCCGATGAAGGTCTGCCGACCTCGCTTGGTTCGCTGGGGGCGGACCTCGTAGGAGAGTTTCGCCTCGGCGAGGAGCGTGATCGCATGCTCGATCGAAGTCGGGGGCTGCGGCGGTGGTAAGGTCGATCCACGGATGCTGCGTCTTCTGCGATGACGCTGACCCAGGCAGTCCTGCCTTTCTGGGCCCGGCTCACAGGGGCCTAGGCTCGAGATGAGGCGATCAAGCTTCCACTTCGGCGCGACGCTCGAGCCAGCAACCCCCTCTGCAGGCGGCGGCCCGTCGACGAGGTAGAACCGCCCCGATAGCTGCGGCGGATTGCTGGGTCGATAGTAGTCGACCCGATACTCGAGCCCGCGATGAGCGAGCTCCTCCTCGAGATCGCCCCACGTTGCCGGATCGCGCTCCAGGGTAGAGAGCCGATGGCGTACTTCGAAGGCGACGGACTTGTCCGCCTCGTACCGGCGCTTCCGATCGTTGCGTCGCTGGCGCGCGAGGTCCGGTGGCGTCGGAAGAGCGACTGGCTCTCCGCGGGCATCCATCTCGCGGTGCTGTGCGCCGAGCTCCCGAAGCATTTCGAGGCGCTGGCGTTGCTCCGCCGTCATGCGGATGTTTCGATCGCGGGACCGGCACAAGCCCCAGCGGGACTCTACATAGCCATCGCCGATCTCGAGCCGCTGCACGATGTCGGTGATCGGCATGCGCCGAAAGGTGGTTGGGTGGACAAGGGGGATGATCCCATGCTCGTGCACGAGGGCGTGCGGCCAGTCGTTCTGCTGGCGGAAGTCCTTGTGCCCGTCGCCGTGGCGGACCATCACGCAGAAGTTGCCTAGCAGGCCGAGCTCGCCGGCATACACCGTCCAGATCTGATCCCAGGTGGCCGGATCGATGAGGCGCTCTTCGGGATGGGGCGTAAGGGTCAGGTGGAGGACGTCGTCGGCTGCGCCTCGGTTGAGACGCAGGACCGAGTCCATGACGCCGGCAGCGGCCTCCAGCGAGAGCCCGGACGGCAGGTTCCTCGTGCGAAAGCCGAGGAAGCGCTGCAATTCGCCGGGACCAACAGGTTCGTGCACGCGTCGGCGGCGACGGCGCGCATTGGACGGCTTTGGCTCATCCTCGAGGTAGTCGACGAGAGGTCCCGTACCGCCACGGCCCCCTCCGCGCCGAGATTTGCCGTCGGTCCTCATGGTTTCGGGGCCCTCAATGAAGGTGTGGTGGGCGGCCGTCGGAACAGTTCGTTGAGGGCGTCGACGATCGTGCCGCGGAGCGCAAGCATCTCGTCGAGCGTCCGTGGATCGAGATGGATGGCACCTTCGGCGTCGCGCAGCGCCTCGAGCCGGCTCGCGATCAATGCCAGGAGCACGATAGTGCGGGGATGCTCATCCTCCTCGGTCAGCAGGCCGATGACGGGGCTGATCGCGGAAAGGGTGCCGAACAGGCGTCCGCGCATCCATTCGGCGTGGGAAATTCCCTCGCGCCTGGCCTCGACCGCGACCGCCGCCTTCTCATGGCGGGTCACCGGGATCTTGAGGATCTGGTCTCGGCTGGACCGAACGGTCATGCGGGTCATGGCCAGATCACCTTGGCCGCGACTACCGCGCAGAGCACGACGAGGGCGGCCTGCAGGTGATAGGCGAAGCGCTCCAGCAGTGCTTCGCCGTCCGGGCGCATCGCGTGCTTGCGGAGCAGCGCCGCCCTGTCCTTGCGAGACAGGGCGGCGAGGATCTGCGGCTGCTCGGCAAGCAGCTCGCTGCGCGTGGTCGGATGCAGGGCCAGAAGCTCCTTGAGCCGGCAGGCAGACCCATGCCGCGCAAGCACGATGTGCCGGTCGCTCTCCTCCATCGAGAGGAGGTCCTCCGGTTGCCGGGCGAGCTGGCGGGACCGTGCCTCGGTGGGCATGGCCAGGAGCAAGGCTCTCATCTTCGCCGATGCGGTGGGTCTCATGGGCCTACGCGGCCTTCGCCGCAGGGAGCGGGAGGAAATCGCCATAGGCCGCCTGGATGGCCGCGAGCCATTCGTGCAGGGCTTGGAGGTAGATGATCTTCGACGTGCTGGTGAGGGTGATGCTGCGGATCGTGTTGAGCTTGGCGATGTCGAGACTCATCAGCTCGCGCGGCGAGATCCTTCCGTTTCCGTAGAGGGTGGCGAAGAGCGTCGGCGGGCAGGGCGGGATGATGACGATCCGCGCGAGGGGATCGTTGTTGAGTGCACCGATGAGCTTCTGGCCGGACAGCATGCCGGCACTTCCCTGCCGCTCGCTGATGACGAACGCGATCGGACTTTCCGGAAAGATGGCTCTGGCCTCGTTGTACGTCGTCGACGCGCCGTCGAAGTCGGTGCGGTCCGTCGTCGTCGGGATGATGATGCGGATGTGCCGCCCCCGGTTCGGCAGGTTCAGCCCGTACCTGATCCGCCGCGCCGTCTTGAGGTATTGTTCCGCCATCGTCGAGCCGAGGTCGACAATGTGGGGCTCCGTCGGCTGGCTGATCTCGTCCAGGAGCTGGCCGACATGCTCGGTATAGGCCATGGGATCGAGGAGCTGCCGCTGGAACTCCGGGCCAGCGGCGCGGCTCTCGACGTTGGCCGCGCCGTACATGGCGCGGAGCGGACAGACCGGATCGTACTCGACGATGCGGAAGGGCTTGATGCCGGCGAGCTGGAAGCTGGTGATGACGTTCGCTGCGGCGAAGGTCTTGCCGACCCCGCCCTTGGTGGAGCAGGTCAGGATGGCGGTGCTCATGAGCGCGTTCTTAAGGGGAGCTGACGACATGGATGTCTCCTTGGGTGACGGTTGCGAGGGTTGGGGAGGCGACGTGGGAACTTCTTCGGGTCGATGGCAGGTGCTCGGCGGGGCTATTCCTTGCCCTCGCGGAGCTCGCGCTTCAGCGCCTCGAGATCGGGATCGCTGTAGGCGCCGTCTTCGGGCTGGATTTCGGTTAGCGTCAGCTGTGTCGCCTGGCGGCAAGGCAGCGCGCCTACCGGGCCGGCGAGTTGGGCCGGCCGGTACGCCGGCTGCGTCGTCGCGAGGGCGATGACCGGCGCCATGGCCTGGGCGCGGCGCTGTCGGGCGCCAAGCTCCAGGTGGAATGCCTTCTTCAGGCGCTCCTCGGTCGAGGAGGCATAGCCTTCCTCGCTGGTGTCGAGGTCGGGGAACGCCTTCTTGAGGGCGCCGAGGACCTTCGCCCATCGCCCGCGATACCGGCGCCATAGATATTCGACGTCGCCGAACCGCTCCCGCACCAGGGGGCCGATGCCCTTTCCCGCGGCGCCGCCTGCCTCCTCCTCATCGAACCGGTCAGCAGCACGGACCAGCTTCCGGGTCAGCCGGTCGCCGGTCATGACGCACGCCATCCAGGCAAGAGGGCGACCATTTCCAGTCGGTGGGCGCCGGGTGGGGCGGTCTCCTCGGCGTCCTCGTTTGAGGAGAGGCGGATCCCGACCTTGTCCTCGAGGCGGGAAGCGGTTCGGCCCGATTTCGCGCTTACGAGGTACCGCGCAACTTGGCCAAGGGCTCCGGGCCGAGGGAGAACGAGGTGGCTCGGGTCTAGATAAACGTTCTTTGATTTTCGGGGCTTGCCAGGACCCGCGGCGGCATTAATCGCGACGCCTCCTGTCGATGCGCAGGAAGGGGGGCTGGGCGGGGTTCGAAGCGTGCTCATCCATCCATTGTAGGAAGATCTAGGAAAATCTGCAAGATTGGCAATTCTTTCTGGAGAATGGTGAGGTATAAAATCGTCACTATGATGTATAGTGGATAGGATTTATCAGAATAGGCGCAAGCGGCGCGCGGTTGATGACTTATAGTTATTTCAACAATATGGCTTCATGCCCGTTGCATTCCTGCAACGAGGATGTATATAGTGCTACGGTCTGAGCGAGCTATTCGCCTCTCTCGCGGTGAGCTGGTCGCGCCCGGTGCGGTCGTCTTCAAAGTTAGCGTCGAAAAGTCATTTTTTCGTCGATCACTCGTGCTAGGATGAACAGTATGAAGATGTTGAATTCGGTAGGCGCGGCGGGGTTGGCTAGTGGCCTTGCCGACATGCTGCTGGCCCCCTCGGGGCGCGGATCGAGGGGGGCGATCGTCGCCGGGCTCCCGTCGGACTTCCTATTCGAAACCCTTCGGCCCGAGCTCGAGCACCGGGGGCGGCATGTCTCGGTCCTCGACCTCCGCTGGGAGACCGCCGAGCAGGTCGATCTTGCCCTCGAGCATTGGTTCCTCGGCCTGGTGCACGAAGCCCGCTGCCGACTATTGGATCGGCGAGGCGTCTTCGCGTCGCTTCAGCGGCACACCGGGAAGCCTCTCGCCCTCCTGATCGAGGGCGCGGAGTTCCTGCTTCGCAATCCTGGCGGACGGACGATCCACCAGGAGATGTACGACGTGTCAAGAAGGGCACTGCCCGCGGAGCCGAACAGCGTCGACCTGGTGGTGGTCCAGGCGGTGTCCTATCAGACCGACTTGGGCTTCCTCGACCTGCAGAAGAGGCGCGGCTACGAGTTCTTCGACATCGTGCACGCGGCCGACGTCGCGCGCCGCCCGACGGTCACCGGACCATGACGGAGAAGCCCGCCTCGACCTCCAGCCTCGCTCGCGCGAGCGGCGAGCTCGTTCCCGCCGACCTCTCCGATCTCGACGAGGACGAGGTAGGCAAGGCGATCCAGGCGTTCGTCCGGAACGCGGTCGCATCCTCGACCCGCGAGGTTTATGCGCGGGCGATGCGGACCTTCGAGCGCTGGTGCCAGGAGCAGGGCCAACCCCAGGTTCCCGCGGATCCAAGGACGGTAGCCGGCTTCCTGTCGATGGCGGCCCAGGACGGAAAGTCCCAGGCAAGCCTCGGTGTCATCCTGGGCGCGATCCGCGCTGCCCATCTTAGCCAGGGCCTGCCGAGTCCGACCGACCATCCCCTGGTCCGCCTGGTCATGCGAGGTGCTGCGCGCGCCAACGCCGGGCGGAGGCCAGACCGTCGAAAGCAGCCGCTCAGGGGTGATGACGAGCTCCACCGGATGATCATGAAGATCGAAGGAGAGATCGATGGCAGCGATATGCTCGATGGCAGAACCCTTCGTGGCGCCGAGCTGCGAGAGCAGCGTGCGTTGGAGCGTATCAACCTGGCCGGTCACCGTGACCGGGCCGTCCTTCTCCTAGGATTTGCCGGCGCCCTTCGGCGCTCGGAAATCGCCGCGCTCGACCTCAAGGACCTGCGGTGGGCGCCGCAAGGTCTCATTCTGACGGTGCCCCGGTCCAAGGCTGACCAGGAGGGGAAGGGCCGCGAGATCGGTATCGTTCCGGGCGAGCGGCATTGCCCCATCGCTGCGTTGAAAACCTGGCTGTCCGAGGCGCGCATCGATGGCGGACCTCTCTTCCGCCGCATCTCGCGCGGCGCGAACGTCAGCGAAAAGCGTCTGAACGGCGCTTCGATCGCACGCCTGGTCAAGGACCGGGCGAAGGCTGCAGGTCTCGATCCAGACGACTTCTCGGGGCACAGCCTCCGATCCGGATTTCTCACTAGCGCTGCAAGCAGCGGCGCCTCGATCTGGAAGATGATGGACCAGGCAGGGCAGAAGACCGTCGACGTGACTCGGCGTTACGTGCGTGACCGAGAACTCTTCGAGAGCAACGCGGGAAAGGGCCTCCTGTGAAGACCCACTGCCACTGCAGTCGCGTCGACAATCTCGTCGGCCCGCCGGTGCTTTTGGCTCCTCGGCTATGGCTTTACCGTAGATCGCATCGTCGAGGCATTGCCGGGCGCGCTCACCAGCAGGCACGCGGGCATGTTTCCTCGAACGCGAGGCAATGAGCGAGATCTGCAAGGTTGAAGGCGGGTCGCCGAGGTCGAGGTAGATGCGAGCCTGGCGGATGTTGCTCCGACAACGAGCGTTGCATTCGAGTCACGCCTCACTCGAAATGCGATGGCGTCGAGATCTCCTGCTTGCCTCTCCGCCGCGCCTTCTTCATCTTGGATCGCATGTGGATCGCAACCGCCATATCGAACCCGCGCCGCTTCCCGGCGCCGGCGGCCGTTGCGGTCTCGCAAGTCCTCCAGGACTGACGCCGCCTCGGCCGCAAGGCCGGTAGCAGCTAGATCGAGGCCCTACGTAGTTGGGCTTCCTGTTGTCCCGGAGAGTTTCAATGAAGTGCCTATTTTTGGACATCGACGGATGCATGCTCCCTGGTCGCGCTCGCGTGCTGCCGGAGAATCTGCGCCGCCTCGGCAGCCTGGTCGACAGCGTCAGCAAGAAGCTGCCGCGGAGCGAGCGTTACCCCGTCGACTTCGACCCGGTTGCCGTCGCCTTGGTCAATCGCCTCTGCGAGCTGAGCGACGCGCGGATCGTCATCCATTCCGACTGGCGGCGCGTGTCGAAGCGGAATTGGCTTCACCAGCACCTGATTGCCCAGGGCATCCAGCCGGATCACCTTCACGAGCACTGGTTTGCGCTCATGTGCGGGCTGAACTCGTCCAAGGATGAGGACATCAATCTTTGGATCTCGAAGCACCGGCCGGAGTCGTTCGTCATCATCGACGATCATCCCGTTGGGAGCTACTCCGACGAGACCTTGAACAAGAGGCAGGTGCTGGTCGACGGGACCGAGGGCTTCCTGCTGCGCGACTATGCGAAGGCCCTGGACCTCCTCGAAACCGAGGATCCGGATCTGGTGGCCGAGCACAGCAGACGAATCCAGAAGCGCGCCCTCGGCGAGATATCGCAAGCCTGAACCGACCGCGGGGGTCGGCGCGGGTGCGCGGGCTGGTCTTATAAGCCACGCGAGAGCTGCCGGACGGGCGGCGACGGGTGGGTTCGAGTCCCACGGCCCCTACCAATCCATTCGAACGAGAGAGCGACGAGTGTCATGTCAAACATCTGGTTCACCTCGGACACGCAGTACGGCCACAGCGGCATCATCCGCTACTGCAGGCGGCCCTTCTCCTCGGTCGAGGAGATGGATGCCGTCATGATGCGCAGCTGGAATGCCTGTATTGGGCCGGACGATGATGTCTATCACCTTGGCGACTTCTCCTTCGCCAAGCCCGGCCGCACGCAGGCGATCCTCAACGGCCTCCGCGGCCAGAAGCACCCGGTCTTCGGTAACCACGACTCCGAGGAGACGCGCGGCCTCCATGGCTGGGCCTCGGTGCAGCCCTACCTCGAGATCGGCGGCCAGGGTCACACGCCGAAGATCGTGCTCTGCCACTACGCGATGCGCGTCTGGAACCGCTCTCACAAGGGAGCCCGGATGCTGTTCGGCCACAGCCATGGCGAGGTGCTCGGTGACAGTCAGTCCATGGATGTCGGCGTCGACGTCCACGGCTTCCGGCCGGTCTCCATGAAGAAACTCGCGGCGAAGCTGAAGCAGCTGCCCGAGAGGAAGGATCCGCGCCGGCGGCGGGACGATGAGGAAGGAAGCTGAGTGTCATGCGCATCGCCTTCATGTCCGATCTACACCGAGAGTTCTGGCCCGAGCACAGCACCCGCCTTCTTTCCAAGAAGGATGCAGATGCTATCAAGGCGGGTACCTACGTGCGGGTCCCCTTCACACCGTTCGGCCCCGACCTCTCGAAGCTCCGCGACCGCTGCGACCTGGTCATCAACGCCGGCGACTTCGACGTCGGCAACAGCTCTCGCGTCCTGCGCGAGGCCGCCGAGTATCTCGGCGTGCCTATCGCCTACGTGCCCGGGAACCACGAGTTCTACGGCGGCAACTTCGAGCGGGTGATGGGCGTCCTGCATGCGGAGCTGCCGGCGGATGGCGCACATCTGCTGGACCGGACCGAGGTCGTCTTCGGCCGGGGCGAGGACGGCGTGTGGCGCGTGGTGGAGAAGGAGGCGGGCGCTGCACTTACGAGCATCCCTCGGCATTCCGCAACAGGCGAAACGCCTGTCGCCGTGTCGAACTCGGACCTCGTCCGAGTTCTGGGCTGCATCCTATGGACCGACTTCGGCCTCTACGGCGACGATAACCGCACACGCTGCAAGCAACTCGCCGGCAGCCTCATCAGCGACTATTCCCGGATCACCGCAGGCGAGCCCGTCGACGCCGAGCGCCGTCTCTACCGACGCCTGACGCCGGCCGACACGCATGGCTTTCACATCCGGGACCGCAACTGGCTCGAAGGCAAGCTCGAGGAATCCTTCGACGGCGAGACCGTGGTTGTTACCCACATGGTGCCTTCCATGGGCAGCGTTCCCGAGCGCTACAAGGAAGATCCGCTCTCGGCGGCCTTCGCATCGAACCTCGACGCTCTGATCGAGCGGACCCAGCCGGCGCTCTGGATCCATGGCCATACGCACGACAGCTTCGACTACCGCATCGGTCGCACGCGGGTGATGTGCAATCCCTATGGCTACTGGGGAAGGGAGATGAACCCGGGTTTCCGCGAGGACTTGATCGTCAATGTCTTCGGCGGGCCGGATGCTGGGGTCGAGGAGAGGTTGGATGCCGGACATGACAAAGCAAGAGAGCGGCCGGCGACGGCGAAGCGCGACTGGACGATGGAATAGCGGCGATGTCCGATCTCATTTTCCTCGACTGCGAGGCGTCGTCGCTCAGCCAGAACTCCTACCCGATCGAGATCGGCTGGGCCCGCCTCTCCGCGTCCGGCGAGATCGCCGTCGACTCGTGCCTCATCAAGCCGGCGCCTTCATGGGACGACTGGGATCCGGCGGCCGAGAAGGTCCACGGCATTCTCATGGGCGATCTCCTCGCCCACGGACTCGCTCCACAGGAAGCGACCCAGAAGATCGCCGCGGCACTCGCCGGCGAGACGGTGTGGAGCGACAGCGAGTGCGATCTCATCTGGTGTCGGCGGCTCTTTGATGTCGTCGATCGCGGGAATCCGTTCCGCTGGCGACATGTCGACGCGCTGTGGATCAACTATTCCCAGGCCGTCTCCGACAACGCTTACCAGGTCGCCGAGAAGCTGGTCGACCAGTCGGGGCCGGTGCCGCATCGGGCGGGGCCGGACGCGGCGCGGCTGGCGGTCTTCTTCGCACTCGCCAAGGGGATCGATCGCGAGCTTCTCGGCATTTCGCGCGAACGCGAAACGCCTGCCAGCCAACGGATGGGCAGGAAAGCGGAGAGTAAGAGTGAGCGCAAAGCGAGCTTCGCCGCGGCGGAGAGGGTCGGAAGGGCGCTGATTGAGCGATACAAGCCTCTGCTGGTTCCCTCGAAGAAGGCCAAGCGCATTAAGTCAGATTGTCTCAGGACGTGAGGCGAACTGGATTAGTCGACCCATGGACATCACCAGCACCGAGCCCTTCATGACCACCGTGGTCGACATCGCAAATTGGGTTCTCGTGGAGCGCGACGGTTATCGCCTCCTGGTCGGCCGCGTCACCGGACATCCCAAGATCGCCGACGGGCGGTGGGCCGTGACGAGCGTGATCGTCGAGATGTCGCGCGAGGAGGCGAGGACCCTGAACACGGTTTATCGGCTGGGGCCGATGATGGCAGACGATGCCGACCTGTCGGACCTGCCGCCGAAGGTCCGGGAGTTGATCCTTCCGGCGAAGGGCGAATACATGCGGCTCTCAATGTAGCCCAAGGGACGGCGATCATGGTTAAGACGAAGACCTTCGATCCAGCCGCGCGTGCGCGCAAGAAACAGGCATCCTGCGACCAGGATCGAGACAGCGTAGGGAAGCGCGAAGTCAGCCCGGAGGAGCTCTGCCGGGAGAACAGCTTCTTCGGCGCCCTCGACCTCCGGAGCTGCGAGATCGCGGCAGTGGGTAGGCGGCCACTCACCAAGACCAAGAACCCAACTGGCGACGATTGTTAGATATAGGAATCATTTTTCTAACAATATTGACGTTTTCAGCCAAATCTGTTAGATATGCGCTCCACTTTTCTAACTAACGTAATGCGCGGCACCAGCCTCGACCTCAAGCCCCGGATCCTCGATAGGATCGAAAGGACCGCCTCCCGGACCTGGTCGGCCTCCGACTTTGCCGATCTCGGTCCGCGTCCGGCGATCGACATGGCGCTGAGCCGGTTGGCGGCATCTGGCCAGCTCCGCCGCTTCGGCCGCGGTCTCTACGACAAGCCCTGGACCAACACGCTCACCGGGCGCCCGAACGCGCCCGATGCCAGGGCCGCGATCGAGGCCATCGCCCGGCGCCGCGGGCTTCGCTACGTCGTCGACGGGCTGACGGCCGCCAACGATCTGGGATTCACCGACGCCGTGCCGGCGAAGACGATCGTGCATGTGGACGCAAGGCTGAAGCCGGTCAGGCTCGGCAATCTCGAGATTGTCTTCAGGCGCAGCTCGGCCGCGACGCTCGCCTGGGCCGGACGGCCCGCGATGCGACTGGTGCAGGCGCTTCACTGGCTCCGGGACACGCTCTCGCGCGACGAGGACCGGATCCTTGGACGGATCAGCCGAGTCCTCGACGACGAGACGCATGGCGAGGCGATCAGGAACGATCTGAAGCAGGGCTTCGGGCAGCTGCCGACCTGGATGCAGGAGCTGCTGCGCGAGCTAGTGTTCGGCGATCGTGCCGCCGGCAGATCGGAGGCCGCTCCGCCATGACGCCAGGCTACATCGAGTTTCTGCGCGCCGAGGATCGCACTCGAGAGGATCTGTTCCAAACCGCCTCGCAGCGCCTGGGCACGCCAGCGGCGAACATCGAGAAGGACTTCTGGGTCTGCCTGACCCTGGAGGCTCTCTTCAACCGGCCGCTGGAAGATGGCGCCCAGCTGTTGTTCAAGGGAGGGACCTCTCTCGCTAAGGCATGGGACCTTGTCTCGCGCTTCTCCGAGGATATCGATGTCTCGCTTTCGCGCGACGATCTCGGCCAGCCGGGCGAGGCCGCCGAGCTGCTGGGCCTCTCCGGAAACCAGCGGCGACGGCGACTGGACGCGATCAAGGAAGCGTCCGAGCGCTACATCGCGGACCGGCTGTTGCCGCACTTGCGCGACGAGGTCCTCGCACCGCTCTTCGAGCAGGCCGGCCGAGGCAGCGCTCCCTGGCGTCTGGGTGTCGATCCCGCGGAAAGCCAGACGCTGCTCCTGGCCTATCCAAGCGTGATCGAGCCGGATGCGGGCTACATCGTACGCGCGGTTAAGATCGAGATGGGTGCCAAGTCGGCCTTCGACCCGCACGAGAAACGGATCATCCGGCCCTTCGTCGCGCTTGAGGCCGAGAGGCTGGAGCTTGACGTCGTCGGCGTCCCGACGATCCGGCCGGAGCGCACCTTCTGGGACAAGGCGCTGATCCTGCACGAGTTGCGCGCGCGCTTCGAGGCTGAGGAAAAGCTTCCGGGCGACGGTCAGCGGCTGACGAGGCACTACTACGACCTGCACCGGATGGCCACGGCCGAAGCCGGCGCGCGCCCGACCGTCGTCGCCGATATCGCCATCGCGGACAGGGTGCTCGGCGCCGCCTGCCTCGAGCACCGGATGGTGTTCTTCCCTGGCCGGACGGCGCATCGTGCAAGCGGTCGCGCGGGCGAGTACCGCCTGGTGCCAGTCGGTGCGATGGAGGGAATGCTGCGCGAAGACTATGCGCGGATGACCGGGATGGTGTTCGGGAGGGCGCCGTCCTTCGAAGAGGTACTGGCGTCGGTAGCTGCGATCGAGCGGCGGCTCAACGGAGAGTGACGGCATGCCCAAGGGCACCCTCGTCATCCTTGGCCGCGAGCCGCTCGACAGTCTCGCCGATCGCCTGGATCTGCTTCTGCGCCCTGGCATGGCGATCGCGATCGTCGACGGCGTGCATGACGCGATCGCCGCCGACCGAGACTCTTCCAGAAGCCGGAAGATCATGTCGTTCATCGAAGCAAACCGCCCTCTCATCTCTATCAAGCCGACGGATGCGGGACGGCTCTTTCGTGTGAACCGCGATGCCGGCGGCCCCTCAAGGAGGAACGCTCCCGACGTCGCGGTCGCCGACTTTTTAAGCTCGGGCGGGGGCATCTGGAAGCTTGTCGCATCCAGGGATCAGGTCGTCCTGCTGCACGAGGGCATGGATCTGTTCATCTCTCGACGGCCGGCGAACCTGCATGCGGTGTCGACCACCGAGTTTATCCGCGGCCTCGAGCGTGCCGGCTTCATCGAGTCTGACGCGATCATCGGCGAGTTGACGCATCCAGCTGGGGTGAGCGGCGCCGGCGAGAGCACGCGGTTCACGGAGATCTGGCAGCCGGGATCGTGGATTCCAGGCCGGCATGACCGCTGATCGCCGATATCTCGACCAAGAGGGCGCTCGCGCGGCCGAGCGCAACGAAGGTGTCGATTGGAAAGCGCTGAGCCATACTGTCCGCGTAGGCTATGAAGCGCTCGAGCTTCTCGAGAGCGGCAGCCTTACCTATCCAAGCCCGACGCGAGAGCATCTGAGAGCGATCAAAGCCGGCGAGGTGCCCTACGCCGCGGTTGCGGCCGAGATCGACGCACTCTGCCGGCAGTCGAAGAAGCCGCGGGGAGGTCGCCGTTGACCGAAGGACATTACGCCGCATACATCGATGATCTTGTCCGCACGCATTGCCGCGCCCAGATCGTTTGACTCGGCTCCTCCTCGTCGGTGGCGAGTACCTTCCCCTGCAGATTGCAAGACGAGAAGGGATTATGAAGCCGAGACTGACCCCACTGATCTGTTTGGTCTTGATTGCGGTGAGCGCGCTTTTCCTTGCTTTCACCGTCAACGCCCAGGGCGGCGCCAATCTCCGGACCGTCACCGGCAACGATGTGCAAATCAGGGAGACGCCAGGCGGAAAGGTCCTGGACCGCCTGCAGAAGGACACCGTGGTCGGCCTGGTCCTGACCGAAGGTGCCTGGTCGCGGATCGTCTACATGCGAACAGACGGGACCTATGGCAGCGGATGGATCTCCTCCACCTTCCTCGGGGCCCACAAAAGTCTGTTGCGCAACAACGTTCCTCCCGCCTCGCCGCGGCAGCCATCTCAGGAACCGACGGCTAGCCTCCCGGCCAGATGCCATGCCACCTACAATTCCGGTCCGCATTCCTTCTGCCTGAACGCCAGGGTCACGGATTTCGGCTGCCGGGAGGACATCGTTTCCTGTGGCTTCAGATCATGCACCGCGGATCTGCGCCTCGATGTCGCGAAGACCTACGGCGGCGGCGACGGCTATGCCCAGGTACGATGCGATGTCGACGTCGCCTTCACGTCCAGTGATGGCATGTCCGCGACCCGCAGCGACTCGACATCCAGGTACGTCTACACTTACTCGGGGAACGGTTCCGCGACCGTGTCGGCGGATGTCAGCTACACAAACCTGTTCTCCCCGGCCGTCCGAGCCAGGGTGTCCGAACTCAGGTGCAGAATTTCATATGTTCATCCTTCGTGAGCGACGGCCGAGGGCATCACGCTCGGAGGATCCCCTCGTCAAAACGTAAACCTTCTGATCGCCACCTGGCTCCCGTTCGGCAACGTGAGCACACCCGTCGTCGTCGAAGAAAACTGGATCGTGACCGAGCCATGCGTCGCCGTTACGCTGGCCGGGGTCCAGCTGCCGCTCAACGTCTGGCCGCCGCCATACTCGACCAGCGTTCCCTGGAACAGTGTGCTCGACGTCATCGAGCCCGAGGTCAGGTACCAGATCGCGGTGCCAGAGCTGTCGTACATGTAGTAGGCGAAGAAGGCCGATGATCCCTGCGTCTCGAAGAAGAAGCCGCGTCCGGGTTCGCTCTCGGCCCACCACCAGCCGGTTTCCGGCATGCCGGATGAGGGCGGGTTGACAACGTAGGTGCTGTCGAAGCCGAAGCGACGCAGCGCGACCGACCTCCCGCCGATGCCTAACGTCGCCTGGCTGGCGCTGGTGAAGGAGAGGGTGAGCGTGCCGGCGCTCGCGACGACACCAGCGCTCCGCCAGCTGCCGCCGAGGCTCTGCCCGCCGCCATACTGGCTGAGCGGCTGGCTGTAGGCACTCGAGCTCGACATGGCGCCGGTCGAGAGGTACCAGACCGGTGCGCCGCTCGAGCCGTAGAGGAAGCCGGCGATGAAGAGGTTGCTATTGCGCTTCTCGATCGAGAAGCCCGTTCCCGCCTCGCTCGAGTTCCACCACCAGCCGGTTGGGCTTGTCGAGATGTATGAGGAGTACGAGGCGATTGCCGAGGTGATCCAGGAGGAGAATGACGCGACCCTCGTGTAGACGCCAGGACTGAGGGCACGGGCGCAACCGCTCCCATAGCTGACGACACCGACCTGGTAGTAGATGCCTCCTGCAAGGACGAAAATAGGTCCGCCGCTGTCGCCCTGGCAGGTGTCGACGCCTCCGGAGGCGTAACCGGCGCAGACTTGCGAGGAATAGATCGTGGACGACACATAGACTTGACAGGTCGCGTTGGAAACGATCGGGACCGTGGCCTGCCTCAGGACGGAAGACGAGGAGCCGCCTTCCGATGTGAGGCCCCAGCCGACGATGGTCGAGGTGACGTTGGAGGTGGTGAGTATGCTGTCCACCGAGCTCGTGGAGAGCGTTGCGGTCGATGTCAACGCGAAGCGGTCGAGAAAGATCAGGGCAATGTCGTTGCCGGTTCCTACCGAGACGTAGGAAGCGTGCGTCGTATAGGCGGTTCCGAACGCATAGGGCACGCTCGAGCTGCTTCCGACATAGGTGTTGGAACCGATGCCGACCAGCACGCCGCTCAAGCTGACGCCGCTCGTCGAGCTGATGACGCAATGCGCAGCGGTCAGGACGACCTGGGGCTGGATCAATGTGCCGCCGCAGCGACTAGCAGTGTTATCGGTGAAGGCCAGGTACAACGAGACAACCTGCGGCCAGGCGCCGCTCGCGGACACGGACCCGCCGACGATCTTGGGAGCCGCCACCTCCGGCTCGCGCGGCCGGTCCGCAAACGCCGAGCGCGCGGCCTCTACGTCGAGCTTGTGCCAGACGACCGGCCCATCGGAAATAGGTGCGCTCCGACCCGGGGCCGAAACGCCAAGGATCGCTGCCAGGAGAAGAAGGAATGTGGCGATCCTATTGGCTTGCATGCCACCGAAGGTTCCCTGCCGATATCGATACTCGTCAAGACGGGTAGGTAAAGGAGCCGATTATGGCAACAGGACCGCGATCCCTTACACACCCGCCTGACGGGCCAACCTCTCGCTTATCGCCTTCATCGTTATGATCGTCTGGGCGATCCGATCCAGCATCCGTTCCCTCAAGGTCGATGGCGATACCCTCGTGCCGCCGCTCCTGCAGAAGGACTCTACCTGAGAGTTGGGATAGTGGTTGAAGGCGCCGACGCCGCCGAAGACGTTCTGGAAACGCATGTTCGAGCACTCGTGGTACTCGGCGTTGACGCGGTCCCTGACGAGCTGCGTTTCCACCACGCGCCCATCGACCTTGACCACGATCTCCCAGCCGTAGTCGAGAGATGCTCCACCCTTGCGGATATCGAACAGGACGGACGCATTCCTCGGCAGCAGCAGGATCGCCGCCATGATGTTGACGTTGTAGTAGTCGATCACCTGGGTCGTCGTGGATTCCGGGATGGCGCGCTCGGTCACCTCGAGCTCCTTGAGGATGACGGTCAGACCTTTCTCTGGATCGCCGTCGCGAAGGATCGTCACCTGGTCGAGCGACCGCGCGACACGCGCTCCAACATCTTCTTCCGCCAACCGGCGAGAAGGATCGCTGGCCAGCCTCATCGGAACGATCATCTGCGCCAGCCTTGTCCTGGCGAAGTCGGGGAAGAGGCGGGAGACCGTGCCGGTCCTCAGGTCAGCGACGCTATACTGGAGCTTCGGGACCAGGTCGGAAACCTGCTTGCGATAGGGACTCGCCACGTCGGCCTTCTCGTAGAAGGCAAGCAGCTGCTCGCGAGACCTGCTCGTTTGGCTTTCGGCCTTGCGGACCGCTTCGGCGAAGAGCTTGTCGAAGATCTCCGGGTCCTGGAGAAGGTCGATACCCGCGACGTCCCCGAGATCGAACAGAGCCTCACCGCTCATGACCGAAGCTATCGTTCCCTGCTTGAGGATGGCATCGAGACGGGCGACCCGATCCTCGGTGTAAAGCTTCGACTGCCTGAGCGTGCCGATAGATCTCCTGGTCTGCTCGAGATGATAGGGCGTGCGGTTGTCCTTTCGTGCCTTCTCCTCGACCGCGGCGTAGACGTTGTCGAGGAAGTCCGGCGTGTCGGCGATGAGTTTGTTCGCCGCGTCCCGCGTCGCCTTCTCTGGCGATTCCAGGTCTGAGCTCAGGTTGAAGAATGCGGCATACCAGTCCTGCTTCGCGATCGACGTCCTGGCGTTGCTCAGGTTCGAGGATGAGCCAAAGCCCCCGAAGCCGCCGAAGCTGGTTTGGCCGGTGATGCAGCCGGAGAGCAGGAGACAGCAGACCAGGATCGCAGGGCGCACCGCCATCCTCCCTAGAACGAAAACCTCGAAAGGCTCACCTGCCTGCCGCTCGGCAAGGTCAGCGTCGCCGCACCCGGGCCATTCGACCTGAGCGTGACCTGTCCCCTGTCGGCGAGCATGCCGGCTTGCCGCCAGCTGCCGCCCATCCACTGCCCGCCGGCGAACTCCATCGTCGGGCCCTGGAAGGTCCCACCCGTGTAGGCGCCGTTGGCCACATACCAGACGGCGGTTCCGTCATCTCGGTACATGTAGGCGGATAGGAAAACTTGGTCGCGCTGGACCTCGACGAAGTAGCCGGTTCCCGGCTCGGCCGGATTCCACCACCAGCCGGTCTCGATCATCGTCAGCCTGTCGTAGGCGGACGCCACGTCGATCCTAGGATAGGTCCGGGACGTCCAGGGGCTGCGGACGCCGGTTCCCGTCGTCGAGAGCGCGTTGTAAAGGGTGGTCACGCTCGCGCCGGGGATCGCCGCCTTGAGCAGAGCCCAGGCACCGGCGACATGCGGCGTTGCCATCGACGTTCCGGGCAGGGAGGCGTATCCGCCGCCGGGAACCGACGAGTAGATCGGGTTTCCCGGCGCCATCAGGAGCGGCAGCGACCATTCGTTGGCGAAGTCGGCGACGGCATCGGCGTTCGACACGGCGCTCACCCTGACGGCGCTCGATATGCAGGCGGGAGAGGACACGCGGCTCGCCTGGAAGCTGTTGCCTGTCGCGATCACGGTCGCGATGCCCATGGCGCGCAGCTGGTCGATGACCGGCTTGTGCGGTTCGCTGTCGCAGTAGCTCGAGTAGGCGCCGCCGCCGAGGCTCAGGTTCACGGAGGCGATGCCGTAGGCGGCGGCATTGTCGCGGACCCAGGCGAGACCGCTGATGACATCCGCGTCCTGTGGGCTGATGCATGAGGTCGTCGTGCCGCAGGCGCTGGCAGGGAACTCCGTCGTCACCTGCAGTGCCACGATCGATGCGCCCGGTGCGACGCCGCTAAGGCCCGAGCCGCCGCCGGCAGCTATCCCGGCGACATGGGTTCCATGCAGGCAGCTGGGATGGATGCAGGGCGCGCCGCTTCCAGGTCCGATCATGGAGGTCGCGCCGTTCGGGCAGGACGGCGGGGCTTGGTACAGTGCGTGGCCGGAGGAGAAGCACGCCTCCGCGACGATGCGCCCGCCAAGGAACGGATGGCTGGCGTCGACGCCGGAATCGATTATGGCGACTGATCGGCCGGCGCCCTTCAAGTTGCGGGCATGAAGCTCGCTGGCACGGACCTTGGGAATGCTCGCCGAGAGGAAGAACCGGTTCATGCGGTTCTCGTGGACGGCCGCGACCGCCGGATCGTTCAGCAGCGCATCCAGGCCCGCCGGCGTCACCTCGGCCGCGAAGATAGGGAGCCTGCTGAAGGTCGACGTGACCTTGCCTCCGTGCGGCGCAAGCATGGCCTGGGCAAGGGAGCGGTCGGTCGCGACCTTCGCGTCTCCGGCGAGGGTCACGATCACCTGCTGCCGGCCGCGCGCCGCGGTCAGGTCCTGGAGCGCCTGGAGGCGCTTCGGCTCGTCGCTGAGATCCGCGGCGGCGGTTGCTGCGGCGCCCTTCGATTGGCCGGTCCCATTTGACGGTCCGATCCCTGCGACAGGGCCTCCGGGTGCATCCGCCGTCGCGGCGGCGCTTGCGAAGGTGAACCGCTCGATCGTCGTCGACTGGCCGTTCGACCAGGTGATCGTTCCCCGCGTCGGCGTCGTGAAGCTCAGGCTGAAATTGCCGGCGCTGCCCGTCGCGACCGCCTGGCGCCAACTCCCTGAGAACGTCTGCCCGCCGCGGTATTCGTCGAAGGTCCCGACGAGCTCGGTGCCGTTCCATGCGCCGGTGCTCAGGTACCAGGCCGCGGTGCCGTCGCCGCGATAGGCGTAGCTGGCCATGAAGATCCGGCCGTTCGCGGTCTCGATGGAATAGCCGCGCCCGGGCTCGCTCGAGGCCCACCACCATCCGGTCTGCGGGTTGACGGGCGGCTTGTTGAAGCGTGCCGTGCAGGTCCTGTCGGCCGAAAGCGTCACCGTCGCCGTCCGCGAGGTTCCGCCGCAGTCTCCGCTCCAGCTGGCGAAGGAGTGGTTCGTGTCCGGCGACGCCGTCAGCGTCACCGACCGGTTCTGGCCGAATGTCGCGCTGCAAGTGCCTGAGCGGCAATTGATGCCCGCGGGCGAGCTCGCGACCGTGCCCGACCCGGTACCGGTTATCTGGACCGTGAGCTTCTGGGTCGCGCCCGCGCCCGCTGCCGGCACGTCGACCGGGTTCGGCGACAGGGTGAAGTAGGTGCTCCTCAGCGAGAACGCCGTTTGGTCGTCGAACTGCGAGTAGAAGGACCATTGATCCAGCGCCACGGTGACCGGCGAATAGAAGGCATTGCAAAGGCCGGCCCCGCCGTTTGAGGTCACCCACTTGGGCGAGCTCGTCGTCAGCACTCCCTGGCGCGCCGACCACGACACGCTGCAGATCCAGGCGCCGTAGTTGCCGTAGGGCGTCGCGCGCATCAGCACGGCGAACTTGCTGCCGTCGTTGACGCAAGGAAGGCGCCAGATGATGCCGGTGAAGCCGTAGCCAACGCCTTCCTGGGCGGTGAAGCTCACCGTCCCGCCGCTCGGCGTCGATGGGAGGGAAGAGGGAAGGCAGCCCGAAGGAAGTGCCTGGGGCGCCTGGATGTCGAGCCCCGACCCTGAAGAGCGCGCCTGCTCGGCGGCGGCGAGCGCCTTGCCGAGCTCGAGATCCTCGAGACGGCCGGCGGGACCGGCGGCTATCGCATGGAACGGGGCCACCAGCCCTGACGCGACCGCGATGGTGCATGCGATCCGGCGCGCGAGCGGCATCTTCGATATTCCCCGGCGCCTGCTGCTAGAGCTCGTCGACGATCGCCTTCACGCGCTCCCGGTACTGGTCCTCGGGGATGAGACCCTTCTCCCGGAGCTCGAGCAGCTGCTTCAGCCTGGCCGAGACGGCCTCGGTCGAGGGTCGTGCCGAATTCGACAGCACAGAGCCCCCGGTTCGTGCCGTGCCGGGGTTTGGAATGCTCTCGACCAGCGCCACCGATATCGTCGCCGGGTACTGGTAGGCGGCACCCGACGACATGTCGACGGCTGCGCCGATGAGGCCGCCGGCGAGGATGTTTCCAAAGGCTGCACCGACCGTGGTCGACTGCACCGAGGTCGATCCCTTCGTGCCGTTCTTGTGAGCGCAGGTGACGACGAGATCTCCATAGGCGCGGTTGATCGTCGTGCTGCCCGGCGTCGCCGGGACCATCCAGCTGCCCTTCTCGTTGACGAGCTGGCATTCGGCACCGGTCGCGGGCGTGGTCTGCAGGGCGATCGATTGCGTCGTGCCGCTCGTCATCGAGGCGCAGCCGCTCGCGGTCGTCGCGAGCAGGAAGAAAAGCGTGATCCGCCGAAGCATTTCATCCGCCCCCCGTAGCGTGGCTCCGGTTGTGGTTTTCTTTCCGAAGCGCCGCAAAGGTGGCTGGGCAACGTCTCAACTGTCAATGGTATTTGAGGTAAAGTTTCTCTTAGAAAGGTTAATTTGGACAACCCTTCTTTGACTTGTTCCGCTCGGTGCCGCGCGCAAGATCGGCCGCGATCTCTCAACCTAGGTCACGCCCATGCCCATCTACGAGAAGCCCACCAAGGTCCTGATGCACGATTTCGCGGCCGAGAAGCTGCGGAAGGGCCAGATCTTCCATCCTCGCCTGGCGCGCGAGTGGTTCGCCGAGCGCTACCCCGACATCAACCCGCATACCGTTGGCATGCACGTCGACGGCATGTCGGTGAACAACATCGCGCAACGACGCCACCATCCCAGCATCAAGCCGGGCTCGGGGCACGACCTCTTCTGGAAGATCGGCCGCGGGCAATACCGGCTCTGGGACCCGGAGACCGATGGGCCGCCGGCTTTCGGCGCTGGCGCCGCCGCCCGCCAAGGCGGCGAGGCTGTCCCGGCCGCCGCGGAGGCCGAGGAGGAGATCGAGGAGGCCGAGGAGGAGCTCGAGCGCGAGATCGCCTCCACCTCGCGCGAGTTCGCCTTCGAGCGCGACCTCAAGAACTACCTCGCCCGGAACCTGGCCGCGATCGAGCCCGGACTCCGCCTCTACGAGGAGGAAGGCTTCTCAGGGATCGAGTTCCCGGTCGGTGGCCGCTTCATCGACATTCTGGCGATCGGCCGCGACGATGCATTCGTCGTCATCGAGCTCAAGGTCTCGCGCGGATACGACCGCACGCTCGGCCAGCTGATGCGCTACATGGGCTGGATCCGGCGGAACCTCGCCAAGGGAAAGCCGGTGCGCGGCGTCATCGTCGCCAGCGGCATCACCGAGGACCTGAAGCTCGCGGCCTGGGCGCCGGACGTGAAGCTGGTCGAGTACGAGATCGAGTTCAGGCTGAAAGCGGTGGACGCCTAAGGCTCGCGGATCATCGCGAGTGGAAGAGGGGGATATGTGGAGATCCAGCATCTTGATCGCGGTGGCGTTGATCGCCATGACCGTGAGCTCCGTTCACGCTGCCGAGCGCGTTAAGTTCAAGTCCGTCCCGCTCCCCGGCGTCGGCCCGGAAGTGATGATCGAGGCCGATCTGCATCGCCCCGCCGGCACCGGGCCTTTTCCTGCGATCATCATCCTCCACGGCAGCGGCGGTCCGCATCCGCACTACGATGCGTGGGGCCAGCGCCTGGCCTCGCAAGGCTATGTGGCGATCGTTCCTGACAGCTTCAGTCCCAGGGGATTGCGCAATATCATGACGAGCACCTCGTCAGTGACCCCTCACATTAGGCTATGGGACGTCGTTGGAGCTGCCGAGTATCTCGCAGAGCAGTCTTTCGTCGCCAAGGACCGCATCGGCGTCATCGGCTTCTCGCACGGCGGCTGGACCATCATGAAGCTGGTCCAGGAAGTGGTGATGGCTTCGGCCTACGGGATCAAGGCGGCGGTTGCCTACTATCCTCTCTGCGACGCAACCGCCGACAGGAAGATCGCTGTCCCGACCCTGATCCTGATCGGCGCCAAGGACGACTGGACGCCTGCGTCTCGATGCACGGCCCTCCTCGCAGACAGCGCCGTTGCGAGGAAAGCGGAGGTCGTCGTCTATCCGGACGCCTACCATTCCTTCGACATCGATGGGCAGCAGGCGCGATATGTCCAAGGAACGAGCGTCGGCGGCAAGGTGGAGGCGCACTACCTGAAGACTGATCCGGACGCGGCGCGGGACTCGCGCGAAAAGGCCGAAGCATTCTTTCGGCGGCTCCTAAACTAGAGAATGGCTGGAGACCGACAGCTTCAAATGCGCCTCGTCAGCTGGAACGTCTGCGACGCCTTCGAGCGCAAGTTCGGCCATCTCGAGCGCCTCTCGCCCGGGATCGCGATCCTCCAGGAGGTGCGCCCGGGCTGCCTGGCGCGTGCCGGTCTTTCCGATCGCGCGATCTGGACCGGCGACGACGGCCAGAAGGGCCTGGCGGCGATCGGCTATGGCGGCTGGTCGCTGGAGCGCGCGCCGTTCGAGATACCCGAGAAGTGGTTCATCCCTGTTGTCGCGCGCAATGGCTCGGACCGCGTTCACATCCTCGCGGTCTGGACGGACTCGCGCAGCGAATGCGCGCCCCCGACCATCCGCGTCCTCGAGCACCTCCGCAGCTTCCTCGGCGAGGCGCCGTCTTTAGTCGCCGGCGATTTCAACCACTCGGTCGGCATGGACCGGCGCAAGGGACCAGGGCGTCGCTTCGCCGACGTGCTGGCGACGATGGGATCGATCGGCCTTGCCAGCGCCTGGCACGGCTTCCATGGCCAGGAGCACGGCAAGGAGAGTCAGGCGACGCTCTACTGGCGCTGGAACGCCGAGCAGCGCTTCCACATCGACTTTGTCTTCCACTCAGCCGGGTTGATTGCGCAGGACGTGTCGATCGGCAGCTTCGAGAAGTACGTGGCGGCCGAGATCAGCGACCATGTGCCGGTGACGGTGGAGTTCGCCCTCAGCACGTAATTAGTGGCTCATGCAAGCAGCTGACATCAGCACCCCGCATAGCAGATCGGGTTCTGCGATTTCTCGGTCAGGTACGCCCGAACCAGTCGCCACTTGTACCGCTGGCGGATCATCTCACCCGCCACCTTGCCCTTGAACTCGAACCGCCCCGGCGCGTCGACGTCGTCGCGATCGCGCGTCCGGTATCTCGTGCTTCCCGCCGGATGCCAGCTTCCGATCTCGTAGACCTCGCGTACCACGCCCTGGAAGACCGCGAGGGCGTACCGGGCCGCGTCGCGCCTCGGGCCCGACGCCTTCCACACGCCGCGCGTGGACTCGTAGAGCGCCAGATCCGACATCTTCGGGTCGTAGCGCTGGTTGATGCGGATCAGGATCGAGGGATGGATGATCTCGACCGGCCTGGCGCCGTAGAGCGCGTCGAGCTCCTGCAGCGTCCGCCGGCCGAAAGCAACCGTGCCGCGGCCGCGTACCAGATTGGTCAGCGCCCCACGCTCGAACAGGTCGATCGCTGCCGCCTCGACCTTGCAGGCGGTCCCGTGATCCTCGAAGCCATGATCCAGGATGTCGATCGACGGCTCTCTGCCCCGGTCGCGGATGGCCTTGATGCGCGCGGATGTCGCCGGATTGCCGTGACCGGAGGCGTGGACGAGCATGCGCGCGCCATAGCCCTTGCCGATGTAGAAGGGCAGGCCGCTGAAGGGATCGATGTAGAGGTAGACGTAGTGCTTGAGCGCTGAGGATGTCTGGGGATTGAGCCTGGTCGTCATCGTTGTCGCCCGTTGGGTGTCGATGTTCAGACGGCTGGCTATTTCCGCGCGAGCTCAATAAGCGCTTGGTGCAGCCGTACCATCGCCCAGGTGTCTCGCTTGCAGTAGGTGAGAAGCGCATCCCTGAGCCGCGCGGACTCCTTCGCATCGGCCTGACTGATTGCCATCCTCCAGAATGCGGCTGAAGCAGTCTCACCATCCGCGACCTCGTCGAGATCGCCGTAGGTGATGTCCGGCGCCAGCGCAGGTGCTGCCGTCTTGATTGAGTTGCTGAATGCGAAATCCGGATGATAGACGCCGGACCTGACGACGGGCAGGAGGTCGGCCAGCCGGTCTACGATGCCCTGAATCGGCTTTGCGAGCCCGGGCAGATAGTCCGCAAGTTCATTCAGGCGCGTCTTCTCGTAGGATGAGTAGACGATGATCGGGCAGGCCGATCCTCGAAGTGCATTGACCAGTGTTTCGGCAAAGCGGCGTCGTGGGTCCTCGTTTCCCTCCGCGAGGTGCTCCTGATGCGTGACCTTTCCCTTGGCGTTCACATGATGCAACGACCACTGGAATGGAATCGTCTGGAAGGGACGCGTGCCGGAATAGAGAGGGATGGCGGGAGAGAACGCCTCGAAGTCAAGGTAGCAGGCCGGCGGCCCGAAACCTCGCAGACGATCCGGGAGATCGTCTGCAACGAAGGGGATGCTCGTCCGTGTAACGTCTCGAATGACGGCCTGGCGCGGAGATAACGGAAAGTCGTCAGGGATCGACGAGATCGTATCTATGCCGAGCTGCCCGAGCGCCTCTCTTCGTTCGGTGCTCAGGTTGGGCATATGGTAGATCCAATCCTTCGGCTTCGACGCAGTACAACCAACCCAATGGGCGCAGGAATTCGGGTTGTGGCAGTGTGCACCAGGATCTATCGCAGGTGCCTTGCGACGCGACAGGCATGCGGATTGCTGCATCAGTCGCGTCTCGATACCGGTCCGGCGCACCTTCGCCTCTTCTCTGATCTCTTCGCGCCGAAAGTAGGTCCGCCAGGAAATTTCTCCCTCCTCCCGCACGTACTCCTTGTTCACGTGCAGGATTTGAACTGAGGAGATGCGAAGCCCGGCCTTCTCGACCACATGGAACTGAACCGCGGCATCGTCGTAGTGGTAATCCTTGACCTCGCCGCTGCTCTTCACCTCGCGGATTCCCCAGCGTCCGCCGGCCAGGCGCTCGAGAACGTCTACCCGAATGCGTACATGGTCGTGCTCAAAGGCTGCCTCAAAGATCGCCGGCACTGATCGATCCGACACCAGCGCGGCCGTCCGTGCGACGGCTGCGGCATGCTCCCAGGGCTCCTCCGCGACTAGGACGCCGCCCGGAAACAGCTGATGCGCATGCTGACCAATCTCCTTCCCGACTGCGATCGGGGACCCAGCCGGCGCCTCCGTCTCGTCCTTGGTGCGATCATGCACATCGAGCCAAAGACGACGAAGACACTGAAGTCCAGCCGTGTACCGGGACTTGGTGAGGTGGGGGACTCTCGACATAGGTGGGTGTGAGGCAAAGCTCGAAAGTGAATAGGCAGGCTCTTTGTGATTAACGTTTAGCCCGAGGCTTCACGCGAAGGGGTGCGGCGCGGGTCTCAAGTTCCAAGTTCCAGCTCGCAAGCCACAGGTCCAATTGAGGGACATGTGGCACCCACACGTCCTTGTCCTGGGGTCCAAAGGCAAGCATCCGCTCCGAATTCTCTGCCATGAAGGCCCACGTATGGCCTGTATAGGCATCGACAAGTAGGAACGCTTCATCGCTGCCACAGGAGTGGGGCAAGCAGCCTTCTCCGACCAGGTATCTGTACCCAACCACGACCATTCCGGATGAAACCGTCAAGCGATCGCGGACATCGCGATAGCGTTCGCGAAGGGATTCTGCCATAGGCCGCCTTATGTCGTGATCTCCCATGAACTCGAAAGGGTGCAGACTCTCGAAGCGCCAAAAGCTGGGCACTCCTTTTCGAGGAACGACTCGCAAACGATCACCGTCCAGGCGCCATGAGAGGATGCCGGGATCACCAAACTCGTTTCGCACCTCGCTCGTGAGAGCATCGAGAATCAACGATCTGACCTCAAGCCGCGCTTTGAACTCCCTCACCCCGCAACCGCCGAGATCGTCCGAAACCCATATGCCGGGAACGAGCCTGACGACATGAAGTCCCCAGATATCGCAGGCGTTGCCGCCGGTGCTCGTCGTCACTACCAGGTAGCGGGGATCGGTCTCGGATGGAACGGCAGCAGCGATCGTGATCGACCAGCTATCGAGGTTCTCTCCGTTCTCGGTCTTCAGCGTGATGCCATTCAGCGTCAGGACCCTGCCGTTCTCACCTCCATCGCGAACCTCAATGAGGCCGGCGGATGTAGGAATAGCCTGTGCATGAGCGCGGCCTAGACCGATAGCGGCGATCACAAGCGCAACGACGATGTGAAGCTTCATTGCCTGCCTCCGTCTGGATCACCTAGCCGTCGAGCTGCGCGAGCCGCGCCCGAATCTGCTCGTCGGTCGATCCGTTCATGCACATGATCGATGCGACGCGGCCATGCTCGTCGAGGCTATGATGGTTCTGGTCCTTCGCCTTTCCATCGATCCGAACCGGAGCCTGACCAACGGCCTGAAGCTTGGCGAAATAGTCGAGCTGGCTCGAATGCGGCACGGTCTTGTCCCGCGGATCTCCGATGATGAAAATTCGGGGAAGGGGACTCTTCCGGATTTTCCCTACGAGCTCGGACGTGTCGACCGAATCGAAATAACCGGTCGTGTCCACTCGCAGGTTTAGGGCGATCATCCGCGAACGGATTGAAGAGGCGGCGGAAGACAGAGCTGCGCAGTCGATGTCGTTGCGTGCGGCCAGCAGCGCCGCCGTCAGGAGACCGCCGCCGGATTGTCCGGAAATCCCGAACCTAGCGATCTTATGCTTCGCCGTAATGGCGTCGAACGCGGCGGCTACCACCGCGATCTCGCGAGGACGGCGGCGCTGGGTGTGGTCCCCGGAGGACCCATAGGTCCCGGGCCTTGCCAGGAAGATGTATGGCATTCCGACGGATTGCGCCCAGCGCTCCGCTTGGCGCTGGAGGTCGTCAGGCGAGGTCTTCGCATAATTGCTCAGGGATTGGAGGTTGTTGCGCGCTCGCGTGCCAGCAATGCGATCTCCGTGCAGAAAGATCATCGCCCTCGGATGAGGGCCGGATTCCAGCCTGCCGGCGTAGTACCGAATGCAGTCGCTCTGTCCGTCAACGGTGACCCAAACGGAGAACGGCAGGTTGCTGCAAGCCGATACGTCGGTGGTCGTGCCGTTGAACAGGTCGCGCTCGGTGAAGGCGATGTAGTTCGAGACCTGGGCCGATCCCGCGGTGGTGACGCAAGCGAGGATCGCAAGAGCGATAACCAAGCGCCTCATCGAGTACCAGAGCGACAACATTGACCGCCTCCTTTCGCGGCCTATAAGCCGGGGCTCGCATGCGTCGGTGCAGGGAGCAAGAGCATCGCTTCGGGCGCCGGCAGTGCCAGCAAGGTCCTCTTCATCTCCGTCTCGAATGCGGCCACGCTCACGCGAGAGAATCTCTTCCTTGCGAGCTTCTCGATCTTGTCGAGCGCCAGCTTGGTTGCGATCGCCGCCGGAATCGCAAGGAGGCCGCCTGACAGTCCTCCGACCGCGGCGACGACGCCGATCCCAGCCCCAGCCGTGGCAGCTCCCTTGCCGACCCCGACCCCCCATTTCTCCCACTCGCCAGTCTTGTGCGCGTCATGGGCGCCTTTGAGCGCGGCCACGATGGCGATCGCGAGAAGCACAGGGTTGGCGCCTGCACCGCCCGAGATGGACAGCGAGGCGCAGAGTTCGGCGTAGCGGGCCGCGTCCGTCCGTCGCAGGTTCAAGAGCAGGGCGGCGACCGCGGCAATGCTGCCGCCGAGCTCGGTCGCGGTGTAGCTCGCCATGTCGGTGACCCATCCAGGTGTCACGCCGAGCGCCTGTTGCAGGGTCTCGCTGAACGCCTTGAAGGTCTCGATGTCCCAGGTGACGACCGGCAATCCCCTCGGCGTGACGACGTCCTTCCATAGCCCGAGGAGGTAGCCGTGGATCTCATCGAACCTGATGTCGTTCGGTAGCGCATCCCGCGCCGCCTTCCAGGCGCCGACAAGGTCATGGCCTCCGTCGAAGAGCCTGTGAAATCCACCGCCGATATGGGTGCGGATGTACTCCGCATCCATGGCCTTGTCGTAGACCGTGGCAGCGGATTCGAAGGTGTCGCGCATCCAGCGATCGGCCTTGATCGCTAGATCGGATGCGAGCGCCAGGTTGCAGCTCTGCGCGATCCAGCTGCCAGCGTGAGCGGCGGCCTCGCGTGCCCTAATGGAGGAGACAGTGGAAGCAGCTCGTCCGGCTGCATCACCGGCCGCTTGGCTAAGGCTCTTGAGCCTATGGAGCATTGATCATGATCCCCCTCAACCTGCGATAGATTGTTGACGGGTTCATAGCTGATCCGCAAGCTCTGCGCGCATCAGGGGAGGGGAACATGCGAGCCTTTTTCGTCGGGGTGGCGGGCTTGCTGATGATTGCGCATCCTTCGGCCGCCAGCTTGTATCGATGCGAGGCGAGCGGTGTTGTCGACCCTCTGTCGACCGGTTCGCTTTCCCAACCCAGCCCAGCCTCAAAGATCCTGTTCGATGCCGGTTTCGGGCTGACCTTCGATGCTGTGAGCGGCCTATTGCGAACGGGGGTGAGGCAACGACAGCAGAACGAGCCGTCGAAATTCTCGGTGATAAGCCCCGGCAACAATCAGAATGACCTGGTCGCGCTGTACCAGAGCGCCTGTGTGGCCTCCTGTCCGCTTGCCTTTCTCAAGATTCGCGTGTGGCAGCCATCGATGCCTTTTCTCTACGTTGATGTGACGGGTAGCGTTTGGAGCGGCACCTGCACCAGGGGATGACCGAGGTTTGTTAGCTCTTTGGGCATCTAAGTACGGAGGCCATTGTTGAAGATTCAACGATGCCGGTGGCCAGATCAAATTGGCGCTGCGCAATCGCTTGTGGCCAAGACCGGCGACTCCTGACCCTTAGCTGCCACTTTCGCAGAGTGCGTGCGCAGGACCTCACGGTTTGACTTGTGCCGGTGAACGCGCATCGAGGATGCTCAAGGCCGGCGCCGCCGAAGAGGCCCTTCCGACGTGACCGACACCGTCAGAGCTTACGATCAGCAGGCAGCTTCGCTTGCCGCCCAATACGAGGCCCTTGCGCCGGAATCCGTCCATGCCGATCTCACTGACTTTGTTCCACGTCAGCCTGGCCTCTTCGCTCTCGACGTCGGCGCCGGCTCCGGGCGTGACGCCGCCTGGCTCGTCTCGCTCGGCTACGAGGTCGTCGCGGTCGAGCCAGCGGCCGGCATGCGGGCCGAGGCCATTCGGCGTCATCCGAATACCCGCATCCGCTGGCTCGACGACCGCCTTCCGGACCTTGCCGAGGTCCACCGCCGTGGCATCGCATTCCATCTGATCCTGCTGAGCGCGGTGTGGATGCACGTCCCGCCGCCGGCGCGGATGCGCGCTTTCCGCAAGATCGCGACGCTGCTGAAGCCCGGCGGCGTGGTTCTGATCTCCTTGCGCGACGGCCCCGCACCGCCCGACCGGCCCATGTGGCCGGCACCGCCGGGCGAGATCGAAGCGCTGGCCCGCAGCCACGGTCTCGCCGTGCTGCGTAACGTCGCAATGGCCGATCGCCAGGGCCGCGAGGATGTCCGGTGGACAGGCATGGTCTTGAGGTTGCCGGACGACGGCGCCGGCGCATTGCCCTTGCTGCGCGGCATCATCCTCAACGACGAGAAGTCGGCGACCTACAAGCTCGGCCTGCTGCGCGCCGTGGCAAGGATCGCAGATGGTACGCCGGCGCTGGCGATGGAGCGGGGCGATGAGGACGTCGTGGACGTCCCGCTCGGCCTCGTCGCCATGAACTGGATTCGCATGTATCTGCCGCTGGTCTCAAGCCGTCTGCCGCAGCGACCGGACAATGCCGGTCCCGATGGCCTCGGTTTCGCCGGGGAAGGCTTCCGCTCTTTGCTCGAAGCAAGGATGTCGGGTCAGGATCTCCGCATCGGGGCGCGGTTCACCGGCGATCGGGCGGCTTCAGTCGCCCGCGCTCTCGGCGAGGCGCGCGGCCTCATCTCCGACATGCCGGCGCACTACACGCGCTTTCCCAACTCCGGCACACAGGTCTTCGAGGCCCGACCCGCTATGGCGCCACGCACGAGAGGCGACCTGACGCTCGATGCCGATCTACTGCGCCGGTATGGAAGCCTGGCCGTGCCGGGACATGTCTGGCGCACGCTGCAGCGGCTGGGATCCTGGGTCGAGCCGGTGCTGGTCTCCGAATGGGCGCGCCTGGTGCGCCTCTATGGCGAGCGCATGGGCCGGATCATCGGCGCGGGCGAGGTCGAGGCGGCACTCGCCTGGCTGGATCCGGCCAGGGACACGGAGCTCGCAAGGCGGGCAGCGCGGCAACTGCTTGCGCAGGGTCGCACGCTCCATTGCGTCTGGAGCGGCTCGCGGCTCGCAGGTACGGCGCTCGACATCGACCATTGCCTGCCCTGGTCGGCGTGGCCCTGCGGCGACCTGTGGAACCTGCTGCCGGCGAAGGAGGAAGTGAACCGTCGGCAGAAGCGCGACAGGCTGCCCTCGGCGGCCGCGCTAGCAAGCGCGAGGGAACGGATCGTCGAATGGTGGGAGATGGCGTGGCGGTCGGATCAAGCGTTGGCGCTCAGGTTTGCAAGGGAGTGTGCCGCCGCGCTGCCGGTACAGCCGGAAGCGACGAGCGAGGACGTGTTCGCGGCGCTGGAGTGGAGGCGGCTCAGGCTGAGGCAGGATCAGCAGGTGGAGGAATGGCCGCGAGGCGGATAGGGGCTCAGTTTGACCCATTCCTGCCCTCGGCGGAGTGTGCACGACGCGGCTGTCGAAATGAAAACCGCCATTCCATTTTGACGGTGGGGCGCATTGAGCGCGCGCATTTTCGCCAGTTGGGTGCGACACTCGAAGTCTAAGCCGACTAACCCTGCACAGAGGTCGCCATCGGTACGCGCCGCTAGGTGGGGCTAAGGCCACTTGATGGCTGATCAGGGGGCCCGACAGGAACAGGCGGCGACATGCCCCAGGCCGCATGCAGATCCGCAACGAATTTCGGCTCGAGCTGCAGAGCGCTTGCCAAGCTTCCCTGGAAGGCCCGGTTGCCCGGCGTTTCTTCCGCGGCGACAAGCAAGGCGGCTGCGTAAAGCTCGATCGCCACCTCGCGGGATGTCACGGCGCCGGCAAAATCGTGTGGCATCGCCGGCTTCCGCAGCTGTTCATTGGCATAGGACATCTCAGCCGGCGTGCTTCCTGCGTCGGAAAGATAGTCCGCAATGCGTCGCCGTTCGCGCTCGTCAACGACTCCGTCGGCGGATGCGGCCGCAATCATCACCCGAATGACCTGTTCCGCATCAGCTGCATGAAAGCGGAAGATCGCCGCGGTTGAGTCTTCCGACAGCGGAACCATGTTCGCTGATTGCCTGCCCGGCAGCGTAACCACTTGGGGCCGACCCACGAGCAGCGGCGAGTTCTTGCCGGTGATGCGGGACGGCGCGTCGATGGGACGTGCCTTGCTGACCGTTGTATCTCGCGACCCCGCCTGCTCGATGCGCTTGAGGATGTCTGTGGAACCGTCACGCAGCCTCATCTGGCATCCCCTTTTTGATGGTTGGCTTCTTAAATCTACGTTCGGTTCAATAGCTCGATTGGCATCATAGACAGCAGGTCGCAGGGCGTCTCAAGTATCGCGGAACCCAATGCTGGCGATCACGCGTTCCATTTCCTCAATGGTGAACCAAGCGCCTTCTGGGGTTCGGATCATTACGTGCTTTGCGCCATCTCGAAAAAGAGCTTGCGCGATTGTCAAAGCGTCACCTGCTGTATCAACCTTGATCTGCTGGCTGAGAGTCGACGCCTTCACCCGATATCTCATCTCAATCCTGTCCAGAATAGCGGTGCCACTGCATTTCACCTACGTGCAGTCGCACTCGTTCCGGCCACTTTGCCTCAATTGTCCCGCGTTCGTGCCTCAATCGCTCTTGGCAGCGACCGTAAGGAGATTGGTGACGGCGACTGCGAGAGGCAAGCTTCGAAAGTTGGGTGGGAACAGACACGTTCTGTGTGGCGAAGAGGATCTCGCACCGTCCAGCAATTCGGTTCAACGCCTCAACGCGGTTGCCATGCGCGGAATGAGGAAGTCGACGAAGGCGCGCACTCTCGCCGGTAGGTGGCGAGCGTGTGGATAGACTGCGTTAACGGGAAGAGGTGTGGGTTCGAATGACTCAAGCAAGGGGACGAGTACCTTCGAGTGTAGGTGCGGAGCGGCCGCAAAGGCTGGCGAGCGTGCGATGCCGAAACCTGCCCGCGCCGCCAGCAGGCACGTTTCCGCGCGGGAGAACCGTACCGTTCCATCCACTTTCATGAGGTGTGTGCGGCGTCCGACACGAAATCGCCAGACGAACGGCTCGCGCGCGTTGAGATCGATGATGCAATTGTGGTCGGCCAGCTCGTCGGGCTTCTCGGGCATGCCTTTTGCGGTGATGTACTCTCGCGAGGCCGCGCACATGATCCGCGTTTCGCCCAGCTTTCTAACCACGAGAGATGAATCCGGTATCGCCCCGACCCTAACGGCGAGGTCGTATCCCTCTTCAACAATGTTTACCGCTCTGTCGGCATAGTGGACTTCAAGCGTCAAATCCGGTTGCGCTTTCGCGAACTCGATCAGGATCTCATCGAGGACTGCGGAGGCGAATGAGACGGGCACGGCAATCTTCAGCGTCCCGCGGAGAGCCTTTTCGCCCTCGCTGACCGCCCTCTCGAGAGCGTCGAAATCCTCGACGACCGAGCGCGCGCGGGCGGCAAAAAGTGTGCCTGCGTCCGTCAGGGAAACATCGCGGGTCGTACGGTTCAGCAAGCGGACGCGAAGACGGTCCTCGAGACGCTTCACAAGCTTGGAAGCCTGCGCCGAGGAGATACGCAGTCGCTTCGCTGCCGTGGCAAAACTGAGTGCACTTGCGACCGCGAGAAAAGTCCTTGTCTCGTCGAGATTGTCCATCCGCACCTCGGATTACTGCCAAAATGGCAAGAGTGTCCTCCACCTTAACCGGATTATTTCTAGTCGCAAACGGCCCCATATGACAGGAAGTGAGATGAAAGGAGTAGCGTCATGTCGGCGATCAGAAGCGGGACGTCATTAGGAAGCGCTGAGGCTATTGAGCCGCACGACGCCCGGAGCGCTGCCCGGAGGCAGTCTGCCCGCGTACGCGTCGAGGCAATGCTGGACGATGCTCTCGCGGCGTCGTTTCCTTCCAGCGACCCGATCTCTCTCCAGTCGCCAGCCGACGCACTGGGACGGGCAGGCGCATAGCCAGCTGTGGGCCGGAGTGCCCCGCGTTGAAACCCAAGCTGAATCAATGGCAGCGCACGCGCAGGTGCCGCCGCCACGAAGGAGTATCAGATGTCCAAGACGCGCAAAGTGGCAGTTCTCGTCGGAAGTCTCCGCAAGGACTCGTTCAATCGGAAAACCGCGCTCGCGCTCGCCAAGATGGCGCCCTCGGAGGCCGAGCTCCGCATCGTCGAGATCGGCGATCTGTCGCTTTACAATGAGGATCTCGACGGCAAGAACGCTCCTGAGGCTTGGCAAAGGTTCAGATCGGAGATCCGCGCGGCAGACGCTGTCCTGTTCATCACGCCCGAGTACAACCGGTCCGTTCCTGCTGTGCTCAAGAATGCGCTCGACGTCGGCTCGCGCCCCTATGGGCAGAGCGTCTGGGACGGAAAACCGGGAGCCGTCGTAAGCGTTTCGCCCGGAGCGATCGGCGGCTTCGGCGCCAATCATCATCTGCGCCAATCGCTGGTTTTCCTGAACGTGCCAACGATGCAGCAGCCTGAAGCTTACATCGGGCGCGCAACCGACCTTTTCGATCGAAACGGCGCATTGACCAGCGCCGAGACCGAAAAATTCCTCCGCGGGTTCCTCGACGCATTCCAGAGCTGGATGTCCAAGAACGTTCGCGGCTAGACGCTGCAAATCACTGGGCTCCATCGCCACAGGCAAGCTTATCGAGCCGGGCGGTGGAGATCTCCTTCATGGATGTGAGATTGAAATGACGAAAAGCCCCGCCCTGTTCATCGGCCATGGAAGTCCGATGAACACTCTCGAGCTCAATCGCTTTACGCAAACCTGGCGTTCAGCCGGCACCGTGCTGCCGCGTCCGCGCGCGATCCTGATGGTCTCCGCGCACTGGTTTTTTGGCGCGACGGCCGTTACCGCGATGCCGAAACCGCGCACGATCCACGATTTCTACGGCTTTCCACAGGAGCTGTTCGACTTCGACTACCCGGCGAGCGGCGCGCCCGACGTCGCGCAGGAGATCGCGGAGGAGGTCAAGCCGCATTGGGTCGGGCTGGACCGCGACCAATGGGGCCTCGATCACGGCGCCTGGAGCGTGCTTGCGCATCTCTATCCTAATGCCGACGTGCCCGTCGTCCAGCTTTCGATAAATGCTCTGAAGCCGCTCGAATATCATATCGAGCTCGCAGCTCGACTGGCGCCGCTTCGAGAGAAGGGAATCATGATCATCGGAAGCGGCAACGTCGTCCATAACCTCAGAAAGGTGCAGTGGGACCAGCCCGAGGGTGCGTTCGACTGGACGCAGCGCTTCGATGATGCCGCGATCGAGCAGATGAACAAAGATCCGGGCGCAGTCCTTAAGCTCATGGAACGTCCGGACTATGCCCTGGCCGTTCCGACGCCCGATCATTTTATCCCGCTTATGTATGTGGCGGGCGTGGCGGCGGCGGGAGAGGGTGCGGCAACCCCATTCGCACGAGGCTACAGCCTGGGATCGATCTCGATGACCGGCTACGGTGTCGGCGTCGATCTGGAGCGTGCTCGAAACGGAGGTCCGGCCTCCGCTCTGCCGGCCGACGTCCCGGCGGATCAGACAAATACCTGAGCCGCGATCCGCGCAATAGCGTAGCGTGAGGTGGCCGAGATACGAGGACAATGCCATGAACATTCTCGCAGCGACAGATTTCTCCACACGGTCCAACCGGGCTCTCCGGCAGGCCGGCTATCTGGCGCAGTCCGATACGGCACGGCTGCATGTTGTGCATGTCGTCGACGACGACCAGCCGGACGACCTGATCCGGAGCGAGAAGCGCGAGGCGGAGCGCGTGCTGACGGAGCAGGTCGCCGCCATGCCGGAGCTCAAGGGTGTGGCATGCAACCCGAGAGTCATGACCGGCGATCCGTTCGACGGCATCCTGCGGGCGGCTGCCGAGGTCAAAGCGGACCTCATCGTGATGGGGAGCCATCGCAAGCAGCTCCTGCTCGACATCATTGTAGGCACCACGATCGAAAGGGTCATTCGCAAAGGGTCGCTGCCGGTGCTGATGGTCAATAACGAGGCGCAGCGGAGGTACGAGAACATCGTGGCTCCCGTGGATATGTCGGAGGCATCCGCTCACGCCCTCAAGACCGCTCTCTCCATCGGCGTGATCGGCGAAAAGGGTGCAACGCTGTTGCATGCATTTGACGCACCCGCCAAGAGGGCGATGTCGATCGCTGGCTCCGATCAGGACAGTGTCGACAGATATCTCGCAGGCGAGCGCCAGCGAGCCCTGGACGAGCTGGCGGAGTTCCTTTTAGCGAACGGACTTTCGAAAGTGCGGTGGCCGGTTCACTTTGAGGCCGGAATGCCCATGGACATCATCCCCCAAGCCGTCGCTAAGATGAACGCTGATCTTCTCGTCATGGGCACTCATGGACGTTCGTCTCTGATGCGGGCCCTGATCGGAAGCGTCACCGAGGAAGCCCTTCGAACTCTGGGCGTCGACATTCTCGTCGTGCCACGGAAGAAGGCTTGATCAGCCTGCGAGGTCGTCAGTTCGTTGTGGTGACGACTTCGCTTTCGCATATTCGTCGCGAAACACCGAGGCGCGGGTGATGACGATCAGGCTGATCGGCGTGGTCAGGGTAACCAATGCCACGATGAGCATCTCCCGCACGCTGATTTGCGTTCCCGATGACGAGAAGTGGATCATCGATGCGAGCGAAACGAGGGTGGTCCCCAGCGTCGTCCCCAGCGTCGGCGCATGCGCCCGCTCGTAGAAGGTGCCGAGGCGGAGCAAACCCGCCGAACCGACGAGCGTAATCGCAGCGCCGCCGACGAGAAGGGCTCCGATCAGCGCTTCGACGAGATATGGAAGGGAAAGGGCCTCAGTCATTCGATGACTTCTCCTCGAAGCAGGAACTTCCCCAGAGCCAGCGTCGTCACGAAGCCGAGCACAGCGACCATCAAAGCTGCCTCGAAATACAGGACGCTTCCCGCACCTACGCCGAAGGTCAGGAGCAACAGCATCGCGTTCACGTAAAGGCTGTCGAAGCCCAGGACGCGGTCCTGAGCTCGAGGTCCAAGGAATATGCGGATGCTCGCGAGCACCATCGCCAAGCCCAGCAATACCTGCGCGACGGTGACCGTCCAGGCGAGAAGCGTGCTCATTCGAATATCTCCAGAAGAGGACGCTCGTACCGGTTTCTGATGGAGCGAATAACGTCCGCCTCATCGACGAGATCCAGCACGTGGATCGTCAGAATGCCGCGCGTTTCGTCGAACTCGACCCAGAGCGTTCCCGGTGTCGACGTCACGATGCACGAGAGCACCGAAAGCCCGGAGGGATTGCGAAGGTCGAGTGGGATCTCGACAAAACCCGGCGAGCGCGAGCTTCGACCGGAGCCGAGGATGATGCCGGCAACGGCGATATTGGAGCGGATGACGTCCCAGATGACCGAAGCGGCCAGGCGGACAATCGCACCGGACTTCCGAGGACGCGTCGCGGGTGGGTTCAGCGCCTTGAGAGCCCAGCCACCGGTCAGGGAGATGCTCCCACCGATCAAGAGATGTCCCAGCGATACCGATTGGTTGAGCAGAAGCCACAGCGCGAGAAGCGTTCCGTTCACGAGCGGGAAGGGAAGTAGACGCGTCATCGCGGTTCTGTCGGTGTGCGCGGCCGCTCGGATTGCGGACCGAGGACCGCTCGGATGTAGTCGTGGCGCCCGTGCAGGGACTGAGCCGTCGATTGGACGAAACGCATGGCAGGCCCCGCCTCGACCGTCAGGACGCCGCATAGAAGCAGCAGGAGCGCGACAGGTGCCATCTCGATCGGACGCACCTGGGGAACCGCGCGATCCGGCGACGCCCATAGTGCCCGTATGCCGGCACGTGTCATGGCAATGAGAGATGCCATTCCCGAGAGGATCAGAAGGATCAGGAATGCCCAGCTTGCCACCGGAGCCGAGCCTGAGGAGACATCCACTGCCGCCGAAAGAAGGGCGAACTTGCCGATGAAGCCGGACAGCGGTGGCAGGCCGGCAATGACGAGCGCGCAGCCGATGAAGGCTAGTCCGAGGAGGCCCATTGTCGCCGGAATAGTCGCGCCGGACTTATCGGCCTGATCAGGCTCGTCTTCTTCGCCATAGAGTTCGCGGGTTACGGCGAGCATATCCGCTCCCGGCTCGCGCCCGCGCTCGACGAGTTCAACGAGAAGGAAAAACGCGCCAAGGCCGAGCGTCGAGCTGGCCAGATAGAACAAGGCTGCACCGGTTACGCTGACCTCTCCGAGGCTGATGGCGGTGAGCACCGTTCCGGACGAAACGAGCACCGAGAAACCGGCCAGCCTCGCCGTATCCTGCGAGGCGAGGCTGCCGACCATGCCGAACGCCAATGTCGCCAAGCCTCCGATCAGCAGCCAGTCGCCGCCAAAATGGAACAGCCCCGCCGACGCGTCGCCGAACAGCAGCAGCCACAGCCGCAGGATGACGTAGGCGCCGACCTTGGTCAGCATCGCAAAGATGGATGCTGCCGGAGGGGCAGCCGCCGCATATGTGCCGGTCAGCCAGAAGCCCAGGGGCCACATGCCCGACTTCACAAGGAATGCGGTCGCCAGGATCCCGGTGCCTGCCTCCAAGAGGGCTCTATCCTCCGGCGGAACCAGGGGAATTCGTGTCGCCAGGTCGGCCATGTTGAGCGTGCCGGTGACGCCGAAGATCAGGCTGACCCCGATCAGAAACAGCAATGACGCGACGAGGTTGACGGCGATGTAGTGGAGCCCCGCCTTGATGCGCGCGAGGCCCGAGCCGTGGAGGGCCAGTCCATAGGACGCGGCCAGCAGAACCTCGAAGAAGACGAAGAGGTTGAACAGGTCTCCGGTCAGGAACGCACCGTTGACGCCCATCAGCAGAAACTGGAACAGGGGATGGAAAAGCACCCCGGCGCGGTGCCAATGGGCCAGCGAGAAGAGGAGCGCCGCGATCGCCAGCACGCTCGTCAGAAGCAGCATCATCGCCGAGAGGCGGTCTGCGACGAGAACGATGGCGAATGGCGCCGGCCAGTCGCCAAGGCGATAGATCCCGGCGAGCCCGCCCGGCGCCACGTCGGTACGATGCAGGAGGACGATTGAGACGTACAGGAGCGAAAGCGTGCTTGCGATGCCGAGGCCGGCATTGACCTTCCGGCGTGTTTCGCCGCCGAAGGCGAGCATCAGCGCTCCGGAGAGCAGCGGCAGGACCACGGGGAGGACGATGAGGTGATCGGCGAGCGCGGTCACGATTCCGGCTCACGCCCGTCGACGTGGTCGCTGCCGGTAATGCCGCGCGAGGCAATCAGCAAGACCAGGAATAAGGCAGTCGTGGCGAAGCCGATGACGATCGCCGTGAGGACGAGCGCCTGCGGCACCGGATCCGCATACTGAGAAGGATCGCCTTCGGCGCGCGCGGCGAGGATCGGTGCGGCACCGCTTCGGAAGCGCCCCATGGCGATGATGAACAGGTTGACCGCATACGAGATCAGCGACAAGCCGATGATCACCTGGAACGTGCGCGGGCGCAGGATCAGCCAGACGCCAGAGCCGGTCAGCACGCCGATGCCGATGGCGAGAATGATCTCCATCACCGGGTCTCGCCGGCGATGGGGGCCGCGCTCTCCCGGCTGGCCGGCATGCGGTGGCTGCGCAGTGATTGGTGCGCTATCGCGATCAGCATGAGCACCGTCGCGCCGACGACCAAGGCGAACACTCCTATGTCGAACAGCATCGCGCTAGCCATGGGGACAGAGCCGATGGCCGGGACGTCGGCATAGAAGAACGACGAGGTCAGGAAGGGACGATCGAACAGCCAGCTGCCCGTCCCGACAGCCGCGGCGAGAAGCAGGCCCGCGCCGATCCAGCGAAGCGGCAGGACCCGCAGCTGCGCCTCGACGCGGAGAGTGCCGAGAGCCATGTACTGGAGGATGAAGGCTACCGCCATGGTGACGCCGGCCACGAAGCCGCCGCCTGGGAGGTCGTGGCCGCGCAGTAGCAAGAAGGCGGCGACCGTTCCTGTCACCGGAAAGAGTATGGTGGTCATCAGCGCAGGGACCGCCAAAGCGACCATGGATGGATCACGCGCCGGCCCCTCGGCTGTCTGGGCCTGCTGCTGCTCGGGAACCGGTATGCTTTCCGCCGCCGGGCGAAACCGCCGGAGCAGGGCGTAGACGGTCATGGCGACGATAGCCAAAACCGTTATCTCGCCGAATGTATCGAATGCGCGGAAATCTACCAGGGTGACGTTGACGATGTTGGTGCCGCCGGCCTGTGTGTAGGCGTTCTGAACGAAGAAGGTCCCGATGTTCTCGATCGGCGGGCGCACCATGACGGCATAGGCGAGCGCCGCCATGCCCGCGCCCGCGCCGACGGCGAGGCAAAGGTCGCGAACACGGTATCCTCGGTAGAGACGGGCCCGGACGGCAGGAGGGGCGAACTCTTGCTTCCGCTTCGGGACCCAGCGTAGCCCAAGAAGCAGCAGCACGGTCGTCACGGTTTCGACGACGAGCTGGGTCAACGCGAGGTCGGGCGCGGACATCCACAGGAAGGTGATGCTTGTGGCGAGGCCCACGCCTCCGAGCAGGATGATCGCGGCGAGACGATGGAACTTGGCCTGGTAGGCGGCAGCAAGGGCACAGGCGATGCCTATGGCCCAGGTCGCCGCGAACGCATAGTCCACCGGCGTGATCGGTGCTGGTGCCGAAGTGTAGAGTCCGCCTCGGTAGAATGGTGCGGCTCCGGCGAGCAATGCGACGAGGGCCACCAGCAGCAATTGGGGCTGCAGCCGGCGCGTGCCGATTAGATCCTCCAACCACCTGGCAAACCGCCATGAGATGGTGACCAGGAGGTAGTCGAAGATGCGCTGGCCTTTGACATGGCGGAGCATCGGCGGTCCGTCGGCGTCGAGGAGGCGGCGGCGAAGGGCGAAGTAAAGCGCCAGCCCGCCCGCGATCGCGACGCCGCTCATCAGAAGCTCGGGGGTGAAGCCATGCCAGACGGCAAGGCTGTAGTCGGGAAGCGTCGGACCGAGGACTGCGTGGAGCGCCGTCTCGAGAAGCGGCCCTACGGTCAGGGCCGGCGCGATGCCGACCACGAGACATGCAAGGACGAGGAGCCCGGCCGGAAGTCGCATGAGAAACGGAGGCTCGTGCGGCACGCAGGGAAGGTCCACCGGAATGGGGCCGAAAAATACCTCACGGATGAAGCGAAGCGAGTAGGCGACTGTGAATATGCTGGCGACAGTGACGATGTAGGGGAGCGCCTGGTCGACCAGCGAGTTGTCGTGGATCTCGATCGTCTCGGCGAAGAACATCTCCTTTGAGAGGAAGCCGTTGAGCAACGGGACGCCGGCCATTGCCGCCGCCGCGACCATCGCCAGGGTCGCGGTGATGGGCATGAATCGCCACAGGCCGCTCAGCCGGCGCAGATCGCGGGTTCCGGTCTCGTGGTCGATGATCCCTGCCGCCATGAACAGGGACGCCTTGAAGGTCGCGTGGTTGGCCATATGGAAGATGGCTGCGACCATTCCGAGCGGCGTGTCGAGCCCGATGAGAAGGGTCACGAGCCCGAGATGGCTGATTGTCGAATAGGCGAGCAGTCCCTTGAGGTCCTGTTGAAAGACCGCGACGAAGGCGCCCAGGACGAAGGTGAGAAGCCCCGCCGACGCTACGAGCCACAGCCACTCATTGGTCCCGCCCAAGGCCGGCCAGAGTCGCACCAGGAGGAAGACGCCGGCTTTGACCATCGTCGCGGAGTGGAGATAGGCCGACACCGGAGTCGGCGCTGCCATCGCCTGGGGCAGCCAGATGTGGAACGGGAACTGCGCGCTCTTTGTCAGCGCGCCGAGCAGGATGAGGATCAAGGTGGGAAGATAGAGATCGTGCGAGCGGATCTCGGCTCCGCTCGCCAGCACCCGGTCGAGGTCGTAACTGCCGACGATATGACCGAGCATCAGGACGCCGGCAAACAGGCAGAGACCACCGGCCGAGGTAGTGACCAGCGCCATTCTCGCACCGTCTCGCGCCTGCGCCGTCTGATATCGGAAGCCAACGAGCAGGAAGGAGAACAGGCTGGTCAGCTCCCAGAAGAAGACCAGCTGGATCAGGTTTCCAGAAAGCACGATGCCCAGCATCGCGCCCATGAAGGCCAGCAAATACGAGAAGAAACGCGAAACAGGCTCGTCGGGAGACATGTAGTAGCGCGCGTAGAGGATCACGAGGAACCCGATACCTGTGATCAATCCCGCGAAGAGCCACGCAAGTCCATCTACCCTCAAAAGAAAGTCCAGGCCGAGGGCCGGTATCCACGACGCCCTGTAGTGGACAACGCTGGCCTCGCGGATATCGGAATAGATTGCGACAGTGCAGACGAACGAAAGGAGAGCCGTTCCCGCGGCGAAGTACGAAACCATATTGCGTGCGCGTGCCGGCGCCAGGGCAGCCAGAAGGCACCCGAAAAACGGTAAGGCGACGAGCAGGACAAGAACGGGGACGCCGACGTGCATTCGCTGCCTTCGTGCAAGCCCAAGGGGCCGACTGCCATCCCTGATTTATGGTGAATTGGTCCACAACAGGGCAAGCCCGGAATGACCGTTCGACGCGGCATCCTGCGTCGGAGCGGAAGTTACCCCACCGGAACGGGAAGTTCGGGCGCGCGAGAAGGGTCGCCGTCCTTGACGGCGCATCCGGACCAGGGGAACGTCTGAGTTATCCATTTCTGATGAACGTATCCGGGCCGCCATGCTCAGCGCTGAGACCTTCGTCCACGTCCTCGATCTTGGAGGGACTTTTGTTTTCGCGATCAGCGGCGCGGCCGCCGCAGTCAATCGTCGCCTCGATATTTTCGGCATACTCGTCGTGTCGTTCGTGGCGGGCAACTTCGGTGGGATTGCCCGAGACCTGCTGATCGGCGCGGTTCCTCCGGCTGCCCTGTCGGACGGGCGATATCTGCTCGCGTCCGTCCTGGCGGCCCTCGTCGTCTTCTTTTGGTCGGAGGTTGTCGCCAGACTGAGAGCGCCGGTGCTTCTGCTCGATGCTGCCGGCCTTTCATTCTTCGCCGTCGCCGGAGCGCAGAAGGCCATATCGTTCGGACTGAGTCCGGAAATGGCGGCGCTCCTCGGCATGCTGACCGGCATCGGTGGCGGCATGACACGCGACGTCCTGCTCGCGGAGATCCCGCCGGTGCTGCGCTCCGATTTCTACGCGGTCGCGGCACTGGCTGGCGCGTCCGTCGTCGTCTGCGGCGACGCGCTTGATCTTTCCTATGGCGTCACAGCCGCGACCGTGTGCTTCGGTCTTCGCTACGTGTCGATCAAATACGGATGGCATCTGCCTGTCGCTCAACCCTCCGCGCAGGTCCGCCAAGGAAGTCAGTCTTCAAACGACGGCATGCCAAACTGAGTCTGCTTACGATGGCCGGGTGCGTTGGGTGATGATCCGTAGGTTACAAGAGCGCCTGAAAGCCTCTTCGCCCAACAGCGGACGTCCTGGATAGTAGCCCAGTGGACCTGCTCCTGAGCGCAGGCTCCTGCGTACTGCCGTAAGTCACGGCAATCCGGGTACTGCCCTCAGCGCGACATCTAGGTGGAAGGTGGCCCGGAGGTGTTCGCCGGCAGTCGAGCGGTCACGAACCTGCCCACGAATGGATCGTCATGACGACGGTAGCCGAGACAGCACCAACGTGCTTGACAGTTTCCACTTCATGGAATTTATTCCTGAATTATCTGCTTCACCCACGCGAGACTGCCGCATGGCCGCAGAGGCCGCGCTGATCGAGCTGATAAAGAGCCGCGCTGAGGCGCTGTCGCCTAGTCAGCGACAGCTTGCGCGGCATGTCGTCGATCATTACCAGTCGGTTGCTTTCTCGACGGTCTCCGATCTGTCGCGCCAGTCCGGGGTGAGCGAAGCCACGATAGTTCGGTTCGCTGCCGCGCTTGGCTTCTCCGGCTATGCCGCAATGCAGAAGGAGATCAGGCGTGTAGTTCGCGCCGATCTCAAGGGAACTGACCGCTTCTCGCTGACACGCACGCTTAAGGCCGGCGGTCCGCTCGACGCTGCGATCGGCAAGGAGCTCGAGAATATCAGCCATCTCGACAAGAACCTCGATGCGAAGACGCTGGCGAAGGCCGCGCTCCGCATCCGTTCATCATCGGAGGTTCTCGTTGTCGGGGCGCGTGCCACAGCGCCGCTGGCGCTGCATCTCTGGTTCGCGCTCGACAAGATGCGGCTGCCTGTCGAGAAACTGCTCTCGACTGGCGTAGAGTCGATGGAGAGGGTCTCGCGGCTCGCTCCGGGCGCTTGCGTGATCGTCATCGGGTTCCCGCGCTACCTCCGGGCGCTGATCGGCCTGCTGTCCTTTGCTCGCCGCCGCGGCCTCTTGACGATGGCCATTACTGATAGCCCGTTCTCGGCGCTCAAGGGCGATATCAATCTCTTCGCGCCGGCGGAGTCGTCATCTTTTGTTGCCTTTCACTGCGCGCCACTGATTCTCATCAACGCTCTCATCGATGAGATCAGCCGCGGCGATCCGAAAGCGACGCTCAAATCGTTGCGCGACTTCGAGGCGTGGGCCGAGGAGATCGGCCTGTTCCAGGTCAGCTGAGTCCGGGGAGAGTCCAATGGCAGGTAGATGGAACACGGTGTTGGCGGTTATGGCCGCGGCGCTGATGTCGGCGGCGGCAGGGGCTTCAGAAATCAGGATCGGCGTCACGGCCGACATCCAGACCCTCGATCCGCAGAACTACCGCGACCGCATCACCCAGGTGGTGATCGGCAATCTCTGCGACGGCTTTTTTCTGCGCACGGGTCGTGATCCCGAGCTCGCGGTCATCAAGGAGTGGACGGAAAGCAGCGACGGCAAGACCATCGACGTGACGATCCGCGACGGCGTGAAGTTTCACGATGGTAGCGTGCTCACGGCCGAGGACGTGAAGTTCACGTTTGACCGGTTGATGAAGGACGGTGCCATCGACGGCAAAACCAGCCCGCGCAAGAGTTTTGTCGGGCCAACCACGTCGGTCGAGATTACCGGGCCCAACCGTCTGCGCCTGACTTTGAGCGCTCCCCATCCGATCATGGCCCTTTCATTGTCCACGGAGCCTGTCATCAGCAAGAACTTCACCGAACGGGTTGGTGCCTCCGGCATGGCGACGCAGGTTAACTGCACCGGGCCGTTCAAGCTCTTCGCTTGGAATCGAGGCGATAGCGTGGTCATGGAGCGTTTTGCCGACTACTACGGCGGACCGCCGGCGATTCCGCCGGTCGGCCCTGCTCGCTTCGACCGCCTGACCTTCAAGGTCATCCCGGAGACGGCGTCGCGGGTCGCGGCGCTGCTCGCCGGCGAGATAGATATCGCCACCGAGGTACCTATCTTCATGCGCCGGCAGATCGATTCCAGTCGCCGGGCGAAGGTCGTTGCCGTCGACGGCACCCGCACCTTCTTCGTGACGCTGAACAACACAAAGCCGCCGTTCAACGACATTCGTGTCCGCCATGCCGCCAATCACGCGGTCGACCGCAAGCTCATCGTCGACAAGGTCCTCGCGGGAACGGCGTCTCTGGTTAACGGCGTTCTGAGCCAGGATTCCTTCGGGTCGCATCCGAATTTGCCGGCCTATGCCTATGATCCAAAGAAGGCGAAGGCTTTGTTGGCCGCTGCCGGGTATCCGAACGGCATCGACATCACTCTCGATGCGCAGGGCGCGAACAAGGACTGGGCTGAAGCCATTGCTCAGATGCTCACGGAAAGCGGGATCCGCACCAAGGTGCAGATCTGGGAAGGGGCGGTGATCAGTCCGCTCTGGGCCAACTCGGATAAGAGGGAGCGAGACGCCTACCTGACCTCCTGGGGAAGCGGTGGCCTCGATCCCAACGGCATCTTCAATCCCACGCTGGCCACGCGCGACCGCGGCAATTTCTCGGGCTATTCCAATGCCCGTGTCGACGAGCTGCTGAGCAAGGCTCAGTTCGAGACCGACCGGGGCAAGCGCGCGACCATGTACAACGAGGCCGAGGAGATCGTGAATCGCGAGGCTCCCTGGATCTTCCTCTGGGTGCCGCAGGACATATACGGCGTCGCCAACTCGGTGAAGGACTGGCAACCGCACCCGAGCCAGATGATGTACATGCACCGGGCGACGGTCGCGCCCTAGGCAGTCAGTCGGAATGAGCTTCCGGACCTTCATAGAGCGGCTGTTGCAGCTGGTGCCGGTCCTTCTCGGCGCAGCGCTCGTCGTCTTCCTGATGACGACGCTTACGCCGGGAGATCCGGTGGAGATCATGGTTGGAACGGACAGCCAGATCACGCCGGAGCAGGTGGCGCGGCTCAGGAGTGATCTCGGGCTCGACCTGCCGCTGCATGAGCGCTTCCTGTCCTTCCTCGGCAACGCGCTCTCCGGGGACTTCGGGCTCAGCTTCTTCCACCGCCGGCCGGTCTCCGACGTGCTGCTGGAACGCATGCCCGCAACCGTGGAGCTGGCGCTGGTCTCGATCCTCGTCGCCCTGATCATTTCGGTTCCTTGCGGCGTACTGGCGGCGGTCCGGCGTGGCTCGATCTTCGATCGCCTGGCGACGACCGTTTCCGTCGCCGGCGTCGCGATGCCGCATTTCTGGCTCGGCATCCTGCTGATCATGCTTTTTTCGGTCGAGCTCGGCTGGCTTCCCGTCGCCGGACGGCTGGCCAGCGGCTATGACGTGACCAGGGTGACCGGCTTCCTGCTGATCGACAGTCTCTTCTGGGGGCCGACAGGCTCGTTCCGCAGCGTGGCCCTGCATCTCGTCCTCCCGGCGCTCACATTGGGAACCGGTCTGAGTGCGCTTCTCATGCGCGTCACCCGAACCTCGATGATCGAGACGCTGGAGCAGGACTACGTGGCCTTCGCCAAGGCGAAGGGTCTGTCGTCCAGCCGCGTCCTGCTCCGCCACGCCCTCCGGAACGCGTTGATCCCGGTCGTGACCGTCATCGCCATCGACTTCGGCAGCTTGCTGTCGGGCAGCATCATCACCGAGTCCGTCTACGCCTGGCCCGGAATCGGCCGGGTCCTCGTCGAAGGGATCACCGCCCGGAACTACCCTCTGGTTCAGGCGGCCGTCCTGATGTTCGCCGCTTTGTATATCGCCGTCAACTTCATGGCCGACCTGCTCTACGGAGTTCTCAACCCGAGGATCCGGCTATGAGCGCGGCCGAGGCGCTGCCGACACTGCCATCCGTCCCGGGCGACTCTGTGTTGAGGCGCAATCTCAAGACGTTCATCGCCGATCGCTTCTCGTTTGGATGGGCGCTCGTCTTCCTGGCATTCGTCCTCGCGGCGGTCCTCGCCCCGGTGCTCGCGCCGCATGATCCGAATGCTGGCTCCCTCCTTCGCCGCCTGCAGCCGCCGGTCTGGATGGAGGGGGGCGAACGGGCGTATCCGCTGGGCTGCGACGCGCTCGGACGGGACATCCTCTCGCGCCTAGTCTACGGCGCGCGCGTGTCCATCTTCGTTGGTGTCGCGGTCGCGCTGATCGCCGCCATGATCGGAACGCTGCTCGGGTTGCTGGCCGGGTTCCTCGGCGGAATTGTCGACGTGGTGATCTCGCGCGTAGTCGACGTGCTGCTGGCTTTCCCGCTGCTGATCTTTGCAATCGGGCTCATGGGCACCATGGGGCCGGGTCTCGGCAATATCGTGCTGGCGCTCGCCTTGAAGGAATGGGTCATCACCTGCCGGCTTGTCCGCAGCCAGACCTTGGAAGTGCGAGAGAAGGAGTATGTCGAAGCAGCTGTTGCCGTTGGTCTCTCGCCACGGCGCATCATGCTGCGCGAGATCCTGCCCAATGTCCTGTCACCCGTGATCGTGGTCGCGACGCTGCGCATGGCGACCATCATCATCGTCGAAGCCAGCCTGTCTTTCCTCGGCATCGGCGTGCAACCGCCGACTGCCGCCTGGGGGACGATGATCGCCGACGGACGCGTGTTCATGCTCGAAGCCTGGTGGGTTAGCACTTTTGCCGGAATCGCCGTCTTCCTGCTGGTGCTGGCCGCCAACCTCGCCGGGCAGGGCCTGCGCGATGCGTTCGACCCGCGGCTGACGCGATGAGCGCTACCCAGCCGCCGCTGCTTTCGGTCCGGGATCTCGGCGTTGAATTCCCGACAGCCGACGGCACGGTCGTCGCAGCCAGGGATGTCAGCTTCGACGTCGGGCCAGGCGAGTGCCTCGGCGTCGTCGGCGAGTCGGGGTCGGGCAAGACCGTGACCTGCCAGAGCCTGCTGGGCTTGCTTCGCCCGCCCGGTCATGTGGTCTCGGGCACGGCGCAGTTCGAAGGGCGCGACCTGCTCGCGTTGCCGGCAGAGGCCCTCCGCGCGATCCGCGGCAGGGAGATCGCGATGACTTTCCAGGATGCGCAGACGGCGCTTAATCCCTGCCTCACCGTCGGCGAGCAGATCGTCGAGGTCATCCGTGCCCACGGAGAACGTGGAACGGACGGGAAGTCGATGCGCGACCGGGCGCTCGAGATGATGTCGCTGGTCGGCATCCCGGCCGCCGCCCAGCGCATCGACAGTTACCCGCATCAGTTCTCGGGAGGCATGAGACAGCGCATCATGATCGCCACGGCGCTGGTGTGCCGACCGCGCCTGCTGATCGCGGACGAGCCGACGAGCGCGCTGGACGTGACCGTCCAGGCCCAGGTCCTGGAACTGATCATGTCAATGCGCCGGACGCTCGGCATGAGTATCGTGCTGATCGCCCACGACCTCGGTGTGGTCGCAGAATACTGCGACCGGGTCGCGGTAATGTATGCCGGCCAGATCGTGGAAGCCGGCGCTACTGAAGACATCATCGAGCGGCCGCGGCATCCCTATACGCGCGGGCTCCTGGCGTCCGCACCCTGGCTGGACAGCCTGGATCGTGAGATCCGCCCGATGGGCGGATTTGTGCCGAACCTGATCGACCTGCCGCCACACTGCCACTTCGCGCCGCGCTGCCCGCATCGGGCGCAGGAATGCCTGTCGCCTGTACCGCTGGTGCAAGGCCCCGACGGTCGCTCGGTCCGCTGCGCAAGAGCCGGAGCGCCGGAGCGCATGTAATGAATGCACCTGTGCCGCTCCTGCAGGTCGAGAACCTGGTGAAGCATTTCGATACGCGCCGCGGCCTTGAGCGTCTCTATCGTCGACGCGAGGGGGCCTTGGTTCGTGCCGTCGACGGCGTCAGCTTCGAGGTCTCGCGCGGCGAGACACTCGGAGTGATTGGCGAGAGCGGTTGCGGAAAGACCACGCTCGGCCGCACCATCCTGCGCCTGCAGGAGCCGACGTTAGGCCGCGTCCTGTTCGAAGGACGGGATATCACCCGGCTCGACCGTGGCAGCATGACGCCGCTCCGGCGCCGCATGCAGATCGTCTTCCAGGATCCCTATGCCTCGCTCAACCCGCGCCGCACGGTGGAGGAGACCGTCGGCCTGCCGCTCGACGTGCACCGGTTGAGCTCCAGGCGCGAGATCCGGGACCGTGTCGTCGACATTCTGGGAAAGGTAGGGTTGCCGGCCGAGGCGCTACGACGCTATCCGCACCAATTCTCCGGTGGGCAGCGACAGCGCCTTGCGATCGCCCGTGCCCTGATCTCGCATCCCGACCTCGTGGTCTGCGACGAGCCGGTATCGGCCCTCGACGTCTCGGTGCAGGCGCAGATCCTGTACCTCCTGCGCGAACTGCAGGCGGAACTCGGGCTAACCTACGTCTTCGTCTCGCACAACCTGGCGCTGGTCGGCTATGTGAGTACCCGCGTCGCGGTGATGTATCTCGGCGACATCGTAGAGATGGGAGCTGCTCGAGATCTCCTTTCCGCGCCGCGGCATCCCTACAGCCAAGCCTTGCTTTCGGCGGTTCCCCGGTTGCGCTCGCGCGAGCGGCGGCAACGGATCCGCCTGACGGGCGACTTGCCGTCCCCCCTCGATCCACCTCCGGGGTGCAAGTTCCATACACGCTGCCCTCAGGCCATGCCGCGTTGCGCAGAGGCGCGCCCCGTCCTTCGGCCCGTCGCCGACAACCGGCAGGTCGCCTGCCATCTCTACGAGGCACGATGATGAATCATCCGGAAATCGTCCCGCTGTCCGTGACGGGATCGCCTTACGAACGTGGCTTGGCAACTGCACGTGCCGGACATTCGATGAAAGCCGAGGTTCGGCAACGCATCGCCCTGGCCGAGTCTTTCTTGGCCGGCGAGGAGGAGTGGCTCCGACGTCAATGGCAATGCCAGCTCACGCATGTTCCGGACGTCTGCGAGCAGATCGAAGGTCTTGCCGCGGGTTTCGATGTGGCGGTCGAGGCGTTGTTTGGCATGCATATCCGTTACGCCATCGAAGATCGGCGGACCGCCGCCGCGGCGGAAGAGGAGGGGTGCTCGGCCTTCGCTGTCCGCAGCGCGCCGGGACGGGTGCTGGTGGCGAAGAATCGCGACAATCCGCACTATTTTGCCCCTCTGCAGCTACTGCTGCGGCAGAGCGATCCGGCCTGGGGCGGCCGCGAGACGGTAGCCGTCGGGAGCTTCGGCAGCGCGCCGGCAGCGTCGAGCGGCATGAACTCCGACGGCTTCTGCATGGCCGACACTGCTGTCCGCACCGCGGATCTCGGCTTGGGCGTGCTCCGATACTACCTGATGGAGGCGCTGCTTTCCCGCTGCCGTACCGTAACCGACGCCGTTGCCTTCATTCAGTCCGTGCCTCATGTCGGAGGTGGCAACTTGATCCTCGGCGACGCGACGGGAGCCATGGCCGCCGTCGAGATCGTTCACAGTCGCGTGCATGTCGAAGACGACGCAGGGCGCGGCTGGGTGGCGCGGACCAACCACCACACCGAGCCGGACCTGGCGCGCCGTCTCATGGAGCGGCTGGGCACCGATCGCCCGCAGAACTCGGAAGGCCGGCTGGCCTTCCTGCAGGAATCGCTTGCTCCGGGGGGGGGCGGCTGGACCGAGACGGACTGTGCCGCGCTCCTCGCCAGCCACGGCCTTCGTGGCCATCCGGCGCTGTGCCGACACACGCCCGACACGATCACGCTGTCCGGCGTCGTCTTCGATGCCGCCGGCCGTTCGCTGCTGCAATCGCAGGGCAGTCCCTGCGGCGGCGACTGGCGCCGCGTGCATCTCGCCTCCGGCGGCAACGCCGCCTCGTCAGACAGAGCAAGGGACTCCGTTCATGGATAGCGTGGAGCCGCGCAAGAACCTGCGCATCATGATTTCGACCGGCCATCTCGGCACCGCGCCGTCGAGCCCGGAAAGCTTCCATGCCGGCATCGATACGATGCCTGACTACCTCGTCGCGGACGGCGGCAGCTCCGATCCTGGCCCGGTTTATCTGGGAGAGAACTCGACGCTAGGTCACTTCGCCCGCGACGAGCTCGAACTGTTCCTGACCGCCTCCCGCAAGCGCAACATTCCGATGATCATTGGTTCTGCCGGTGACACTGGCAGCAATCATGGCGTCGACGACACGGTGCGACAGATCCGCGAGATCGCTATCGAGCATAGGATCCCCAAATTCAAGCTCGGTTATTTCCATTCTGAAGTTTCAAAGGACTATCTCAAGGCCAAGCTCGCCAGGGGAGAAGAGCTGAGCGGTCTTGGCGGCTTCCCGTCGCTGACGCCGGAAGAGATCGACCGGTCGCGCCGCATCGTCGCCGTCGCAGGCGTGCACCCGTTCATCAAGCTGCTCGACATGGGCGCCGATGTGATCGTTGGCGGGCGCTGCGGCGACGTGGCGTTCACGGCGGCGCCCTGCATTCGCGCCGGCTTTCCGGAGGCTCTGGCCTACCATATGGGGAAGATGATCGAATGCGCGTCGCTCGTGGCCGAGCCTTTCATGGGCAAGGAGACGATCATCGGCACAATCTCGCACAAGGACATTCGGATTACCCCCTATCATCCCGACCAGCGGGTCACCATTGCCTCAGCCGCTGGCCACTCGATGTACGAGCGCGAGACGCCTTATTTCGAACGGGCGCTTGGCGGGCTGCTTGATATGACTCATTGCACATACGAACAGTACGACGAGCGGACCTGCCGCATCGCCGGCGCCCAATGGATTCCGGACAGTCGGCTCAGGGTGAAACTGGAAGGCGCTCGCAGGATTGGTGATCGCTACATGGGTATTGTCGGCATTCGCGACCCTCATGTGGTTGCCAATGTCGACAAGGCCATCGAGTGGTGCCGCATCGCAGTCGCCAAGCGCTTTGGCAATCAGAAATACGAGCTGTTCTTCCACGTTTTCGGGCGCAACGGTGTGCTCAAGGAGATGGAGCCGATCAAGGATGCAAAGCCGCACGAGCTTGCGATCGTGGTCGAAGGACTGGCCGACGGCGAGGCGCTGGCACAGAAGCTGACCGATTTTGCCACACGCATGTTCTTCCTGGCTCGCATACCCGGTGCCAAGGGCACCAGCGGGCTCGCAGCGACAACCAAGGAGACTATGCGCTCTTCGCCAGGATACGTCTGGAACGTCAACCACACGGCGCCGGTCGATGACCCGATGGAGCTGTTCCCCGTGCACCTCATCGAAGCAGGAGTCTAACCATGGCGCGACTGCAAGACCTGGCGACCACCATCCGCAGCAAGAATGCCGGCGTGAATCAGGTTACCTTCGATATCATCTTCTCGAAGAAAGAGAACTATCGCCGCACGGTGGACTCGGGCGCTGTGACACGTGAGACGGTCTCGCGGCTTTACAACATTCCATCCGAGCGCGTTTCGGACTTCGTGACATTCGACGTTGCCAATGCCATCAAGTTCACGATCTACCGCTCGATGCCCAATGGCAGCCCTGGCGATTGGGACATTCTGGGGTGCCAGTACTACGGGCCGCTGATGGACTTGGAGATTCCAGATCTTTGAGCGCCTGAAGATGGCCCCCTGCCGCCGCGAATTGCCGCCATCAGTTATTTCGTACGATGCGACTGCTCATATGAAGTGATTGCGACGGTGTCTGCGCGGCGAATGCATTCGTGTCTGTATCGGTGTGTGAACAGGTATGCGCGTTTCTGTCATCTTTTCCGGTCTAGGCATGCTGGCGCTTGGCGCGGCAATCTATTTCAACCACACTCCAGCCGATCTAACGTCGGTGACAGCCTATATCTCCGGATTCACTGCATATTTTTCCCCGTCGACGGTCGCAGCGCCGGTAACGTCGCCGCCTGTCATCCCGGTGTCGCTTTCAGTGGCGAAGGCTGAGGACGTGCCGATCCTGCTGAACGGCATAGGCACGGTCCAGGCGTACAACACCGTCAGCGTGAAGAGCCGTGTCGATGGCGAGATCATCCAGATCCTGTTCCAGGAAGGAAAGGACGTGAATGCCGGAGATCCGCTCGCGTTGATTGACCCCCGGCCGCTGCAAGCGCAGCTGAGCCAGCAGCAGGCCATGCGAGCCCGCGACCAGGCGCTCCTCGACAGCGCCATCGCCGACATGAAGCGATCCGACGACCTCGTTCAGCGAAGCTTCGCCACCGCCCAGCAGGCCGAGCAGCGGCGCGCGCTGGTGGAACAGTACCGGGCGCAGATCCGCAGCACCGACGCTCAGATCGCCTACGCCACCACGCAGCTCGGATATACCCGTATCACCGCGCCGATCAGCGGACGTGTCGGCATACGCCTCCTCGACCAGGGCAACATCGTCCGCGCCGCCGAGGGTACGCCGATCGTCGTGATCAGCCAGCTGCAGCCGATCTCGGTGATCTTCACGCTGTCTGCCACGGTCGTTGGCCGCTCCCGCCTGACGCTCGGCAAGACTGATCTTCCAGTAACCGCCGTGGCGCAGGACGATCGTACCGAGCTGGGAAAGGGCACCGTCGAGCTGATCGACAACCAGGTCGACCCCTCAACCGGGACGATTAAGCTGAAGGCGCGCTTCCCGAACACGCCACTTCGTCTCTGGCCCGGCGACTTCGTCAACGGTCGTATCACCATAGATCAGAGAAAAGGCGGGATCACGGTGCCGTCGGAAGCCGTGCGACATGGGCCACAGGGCGATTTCGTGTGGGTCGTCAGCGCCGAGAACCGCGTCTCGGTGCAGAACGTGCGGGTCGGCCAGTCCTTCGCAGGCCGCAGCCTCATCGAGACTGGACTGGCTGCGGGCCAGCGGGTGGTGACGCGAGGCTATTACCGGCTCGAAGCCGGCGCACGCGTCGAAGTCAAATAGCGTCGGCCAAGCCGTCCGCCGGACCTGATGACGAGCATCTCAGCCCCTTTCATCCTCCGGCCGATAGCGACCACGCTGCTGGTCGCAGCCGCCGTGATCCTGGGACTGCTTGGATATCGCCTGCTGCCGGCGTCGGCGCTTCCCAGCGTCGACTTTCCTACGATCCAGGTGGTCACTCCCTATCCCGGCGCCTCGCCGGACGTGGTCGAGACCTCGATTACCGCGCCGCTCGAATACTACTTTGGCCAGATCTCGGGGCTGGTGTCGATGAGCTCCACCAGCGCCTACGGCAACAGCGAGATCACGCTGCAATTCGCGCTGTCGCGGAAGATCGATGCCGCTGCCCAGGACGTCCAGGCGGCGATCAACGCCGCCTCGGGCTGGATGCCGGTCTCGCTGCTCCCCGGTCCGCCCACTTATCACCAGGTCAATCCCGCAGACGCACCGGTGCTGATCCTGGCGCTCACCTCCGACACGCTGCCGCTGCACGAAGTCAACGACTATGCCGCGACCATCATCGTACAGAAGCTGTCCGAGGTCAGCGGCGTCGGCGCGGTGACCGCCGAAGGCAGCCAGAAGCGCGCTGTGCGCCTCCAAATCAATCCGGCGCGCCTCGCCGGCCTCGGCCTATCTCTGGAAGATGTCCGCCGCAGCATCGCCGTCACCACTGCCAACAACCCCAAGGGCGCGGTGGACGGGCCGACCCAGGCGTTCCAGGTCGGTGCCAATGACCAGCTCTTCACAGCGGAAGCCTATCGCGACGCGATAATCGCCTATCGCAACGGCGCGCCGGTGGCCTTGCGTGACATCGGCAATGCGGTCGATGGCATCGAGGATGCGGAGCAGGCCGCCTGGTATAACGGCCTAGCCGCCGTGGTGCTCGACATCCAGCGCCAACCCGGCGCCAATACCATCGAGGTCGTCGATGCGGTAAAGGCGCTGCTGCCCAAGCTGCAGTCGCTGGTGCCGCCGGCGCTCAAGATCTCCGTGGTCGCCGACCGTACCATCACTATCCGCGCCGCCATCGCTGACGTACAATTCACCCTGCTCCTGACCACCGCGCTGGTGGTCCTTGTGATTTTCCTATTCCTCCGCCGGATGTGGACGACGGTGATCCCGAGCGTGACCCTACCGGTTTCGCTCATCGTCACCTTCGGCGGCATGGCGCTGGCCGGCTTCAGTCTCAACAACCTGTCGCTGATGGCGCTGACCATCGCCGCCGGCTTCGTCGTCGACGATGCAATCGTGATGATCGAGAACATCACTCGCCACCTTGAGAAGGGCGAGACGCCGGTCGCCGCTGCGCTCAAGGGAGCCAGGCAGATTGGCTTCACCATCGTGTCGCTGACCTTATCGCTGATCGCCGTTTTCATCCCGCTGCTGCTGATGGGCGGCGTGGTCGGCCGCCTGTTTCGAGAATTCGCCATTACCCTCTCGCTGGCGGTCCTGGTGTCAGGTGTCGTGTCGCTGACCTTGACGCCGATGATGTGCGCGCAACTCCTCAAGGCCGATCCGCCGGACCACAAGCCGGTCCTCCTGTTCCGCTGGAGCGAGCGCGCCTTCGAGGTCTTCGCCCGGTGGTACGTGGCCGGCCTCGACTTCGTGCTGCGGCACCGGCCCGCGACCCTGGTGATCACCGTGCTGACGGTATTCGCGACCGGCGGGCTCTACGCCACGATCCACAAGGGCTTTCTGCCGCAGCAGGACACCGGGCTCCTGATGGGCATCACCGATGCTGCCCAGGACATCTCCTTCGCCGGCATGGCCGCGCGCCAGCAGGAAGTCGCCGACATCGTCGCGCGCGATCCCGACGTCGCGGGCATCGACAGCTTCGTCGGCACCGGCAAGGTCAACCCGACCTTGAACAGCGGCCGGCTCTACATCGCGATCGGGCCGCCGGAAGGCCGCGCGCCCGTGGCGGAGATCATGGAAAGGCTGCACCGCGCGGTCGCCAGCGTTCCGGGGATCACGCTGCACCTGCAGCCGGTCCAGGACCTGCAGATCGGGACCCGCGCGACGCGTACGCAGTACCAGTACGTTCTGCAGGACCTCGACGAGGCCGAGCTCAAGTTGTGGAGCGGCCGCCTCCTGGCGGCGCTCAAGCAGCAACCGGAGTTCACCGGCGTCGCCAGCGACCGCCAGGACGACGGCCTCAGGATTGTCATCACCGTCGACCGCAAGGCCGCTGCCCGCCATGGCGTCACCCTGAGCGCCATCGACGCGACATTATACGACGCCTTCGGCCAGCGGCAGATCGCCACCGTGTTCGGGCCGCTGACCCAGTACCACGTGATAATCGAGGTCGATCCGGCCTTCCGTGACGACCCCGGCATCCTCGACAAGATCTACGTTACTGCGACCGCCGCCGAAGCGCTGGCCGGCGTCGATCCGTCGAGCGGTATCAGCACGTCGCGCCGCGGCCCCCAGCTGGTGCCGCTGTCGGCGGTGGCCCGTGCCGAGCGGCGCCCGGCTCCGCTCCTGATAGCCCATCACGGCCTGTTCCCGGCGACCACGATTTCCTTCAACCTCGGCGAAGGCATCTCGCTCGGGCAGGCGGTCGACGCTTTGCATCGCACCGAGCGGTCGATTGCCATGCCGGTGAGTGTCACCACCAGCCTGATCGGTGCCGCGGCCGAGTTCGCCACCTCGCTAGACACCGAGAAGATCCTGCTCCTCGCCGCGGTCCTCACTGTCTACATCGTGCTCGGCATGCTTTACGAGAGCTTCATCCACCCCATCACGATCCTATCGACGCTTCCTTCGGCCGGGGTCGGCGCGTTGCTGGCCCTGATGCTGTTCGGCCACGACCTCGATCTGGTCTCTCTGATCGGCATCATCCTCTTGATCGGCATCGTCAAGAAGAACGGCATCATGATGGTGGACTTCGCTCTTGAGGCGGAGCGTCACGACGGGCTCTCGGCCTTTGATGCGATCCGCCAGGCATGCATCCTGCGCTTCCGGCCGATCATGATGACGACCATGGCGGCCCTCCTCGGGGCGCTGCCGCTGGCGCTCGGAACCGGGACCGGCTCGGAGCTGCGCCGGCCGCTCGGCGTCGCCATCGTCGGCGGCCTGATCGTCTCGCAGTTCCTCACGCTCTACACCACGCCGGTGATCTATCTCGCTTTCGTCTCCCTCCAGCGCCGACTGAGAGGCGCCACGCACGCACCCGTGCCCGCGCCCGCCGAGCCGACCGCCCGATGAATTTCTCCGCGCCCTTCATCAACCGGCCGGTGGCCACCCTCCTTCTGACCTTCGCCGTCTTGATCCTCGGCGCGGTTGCCTACCGGAACCTGCCGATCGCGGCATTGCCGGCGGTCGACCGGCCGACCATCGGGGTCTATGGCTCCATGCCCGGCGCCAGCGCCGACACCGTGGCGCGGGCCCTGGCGCAGCCGTTGGAGACGAAGCTCGGCATCATCCCCGGCATCATGGAGATGTCGTCCTGGAGCGCCATGGGCGGCGCCGAAATCATCCTTCAGTTCGATCTGACGAAGGATATCGATGCCGCCGCCGGCGAGGTGATGGCCGCGATCAACGCCGCCGGGCCCGACTTGCCGAAGGCTTGGGGCTGGCCGCCGCGGTACTACAAGGCAAACCCCGCCGGCTTCGCGGTCATCGCGCTCGCTCTCACCTCGGACGTGATCCCTGCCGCCGAAATGTACGAGGCGGCGGATAGCGTGATCGGGCCGAAGCTCTCGCAGCTTCCCGGCGTCGCCCGCGTCTACATCACCGGCGCCGAGCGGCGAGCGGTGCGGGTGCAGGTCTCGCCCGGCCGCATCGCCGCGATGAACCTGTCGCTGGAGACGGTCCGCAACGCGATCGTCAACAATTCGCAGAACCTGCCCAAGGGCTCGGTGACGCTCGGCCCCCAACGCTACACGATCGAGGCCAACGACCAGCTCCTGAAGGCCGAGGAGTACCAGGAGATCGTCGTCGCCTATCGCCATGGCGCACCGGTCCGCCTCGGCGACATCGCTGAGGTGAGCGACAGCGTCATCAACAACAAAGTCGCCGGCTGGTACGGAAGCGGCCCCAGTGTCGTGATCTACGTCTACAAGCGCCCGGATGCCAACGTGGTCGAGACCGTTGACGCGGTGAAGGCGGCCCTGCCGGAGATCCGCCAATGGCTGCCGGCGGCGGTGAACGTCAATTCGGTCTACGACCGCACTACGCTTATTCGTGCCTCGATCGCGGACGTGCAATGGACCATCGGCATCGCCACGGTTCTGGTCGTGGCTGTGATCGCGCTCTTCCTCAAGCGGTTTTGGGCGACGGTGATCCCGAGCCTCACCATCCCGGTCTCGCTGGCCGCGACCTTGGTGGTGATGGTGCTGGCCGGCTTCACCCTCGACAACCTCTCGCTCCTCGCGATCACGATCGCGGTCGGGTTCGTCGTCGACGACGCCGTGATCATGATCGAGGCGATCATCCGCCGGATCCAGGACGGACAGAGTCCGGCCGAGGCCGCGCTCGCCGGCACCCGCCAGCTCGGGTTCACCGTGATCTCGATCACCGCGGCGCTGATCTCAGCCCTCATCCCGGTGCTGTTCATGCCCGACGTGGTAGGCCGCTATTTCCGCGAGTTCGGCGTCACGCTCGTCGCCGCCATCGTCGCCTCTGCCGTCGTCTCGCTGACCTTGACCCCGATGCTCTGCTCCCGGCTGCTCAAGCGGACGAATGCGACGGCGTCCGACCACATGCCCGGCCGGGTCCAGGCGTGGTTCGGCTGGCTATATGAACGGACCCTCGACTGGACGCTTCGTCATCGCGCGGTCTCGCTGGCGCTGACCCTCGCGGTTACCTTTGGCACAGCTTGGCTCTATCTGGTGCTACCCAAAGGATTCATGCCAACGCAGGATACAGGCGTGATGTTCGTCCGCACCATTGCCAATGCCAACATCGCCTTTCCCGAAATGGAGCGCCGGCAGCGCGTCGTCGGCGAGACGATCCTTGAGGATCCCGCAGTCTCCGGGGTCCTCTCATATATTGGCCAGGGAAGCGGCGGATCTCTCAGCTCCGGCAGCATGCTGGTGGCGCTGAAGCCAGTCGACGAGCGGAAGGTCTCCATCCAGCAGGTGATCCAGCGCCTGCGCGAGCGCATGCCGACGGCCAGCGATCTTCGCGTCTTCTATACCCCGCTGCAGGATTTGAACCTCGGCGTACAGACGGGATCCCGCTATCACTTCAGCCTGTGGGGCGTCGATCTCGAGCAGGTGATCCGTGCCGGCGGCATTATGGCGCGCCGCATGCGTGCGATGCCGCAGATTGCCGAGGTGATCGAAAGCTGGGAGAGCAACGGCCTGCAGGCCGGACTCACCATCGACCGGTTCAAAGCGGCCTCGCTCGGCGTGACGCCGCTGGCGATCGACAGCATCCTCTACGACGCCTTCGCACAGGCGCAGATCAAGATGCTATACCTGCCGCACAACTACTCGCGGGTGATAATGGAGGTGACGCCACCGGAGCAGGGTGGCCCGGCCACGCTCGACCAGCTCTTCGTGCCGAGCGTGCATGGCGGCCAAGTGCCGATTACCGAACTCACCCGTCCCGTCCGCGCACACGCTCCGCTATGGATCCGCCACCGGGCGCAATTCCCCGCCGTCACCATCAGCTTCGACCTCAAGCCCGGTGTGGCGATCGGCGAGGCGGTCGACGCGATCCTGGAGAACCAGAGGAGCGCCGGCCTCCCCGACGACATCAAGACCGAGTTTCTCGGCGAGGCGGCGGCGGCCGCCAAGAGTGGACCGCAGCGTCTCCTGCTGTTCCTTGCCGCGCTACTCGCCGTCTACATCGTGCTGGGCGTGCTGTACGAGAGCTATGTCCACCCCCTGACCATCCTGTCGACCCTGCCATCCACCATCTTCGGCGCCCTATTCGCCCTCTGGGCGATGAAGGTGCAATTCACCCTCATCACCTCCATTGCCTGCATCTTGCTGGTCGGGATGGTGATGAAGAACGCGATCATGATGGTCGACTACGCGATCGACGCCGAGCGCAACCGCGGATTCACTCCGGCGGACGCCATCCGGTTGGCCGCCAAGTTGCGGGCTCGGCCGATCACCATGACCATGCTGGCGGCGCTGCTCAGCGCCATCCCCATCGCCATCGGCACCGGGCCCGGTTTCGAATTGCGCCAACCACTCGGCATCGCCATGGTCGGCGGCCTTTTGCTAGCCCAACTCTTTACGCTGTACACAACGCCGGTGATTTACCTGCTAATGGATCGTCTTCATAAGCGAGGGGCGGGGGTCCACAATCCGTCGCGTGGAGATCCTGAGGCACGCGCGAATTTGGTCTAAGCGTATCCCACGCTAGGTCTCTCCGCGAAGTACCCCGGCGACGGATAGCTGCAATCGATCTGGTGCTTGCCGCCACGTTCGTTGCTTAGGTGGATGGACAGTCCGTTTGTGAACCCTCTACCTCGACGACAGCAACGTCGAGCGTCGGATAGTCCCAGTCGGTGGGCGCGATACGCAGCTGATAGAAGGGACCGCACCGCTCGCACTTGAGATGGGCGCTGCTCACGTCATCCTTGCCAGCCATCAGGATTTGGAATGAGGACGCACCGAGCGCTCTTAAAGCGCGGACATTCCGCCAAAGTCCTTTCTACATCCAAGGGCATCAACCATGGACGATCGTCACCGCATAGATTGAGTCGGGCGAAGTGCGATCGCTTGAGGGGGTGAGGGGGAGCCCTGTAACCGGGCGCGAGCCGACCGCCTAGCGGCTACCGGCGCCGTAGACGCAGAGACGTCGTTGGGAAGAGCTCCAAGGCCACTTGAGGCGAATTATTTTATAATATATATTCGGGTGATCTTCCTGAGCCAACATAAGGGCTGGACTGCTATGCCGATCGCCAAAATCAACGGCGCCGAAATCAACTTCCGTGTCCAGGGAAAGGGGCCGGCGCTGGTCCAGGTGCCGGGTGCGGCGACGGGTATCCAGGGCTATATGCGGATTACTCCGTTCTTGCAGGACCACTTCACGGTCCTCGACTTCGACCCGCGCGGCTATGGCGACAGCACCAAGACGAACACGAAGTACGGCTTCGATGTCTGGTCGAAGGATCTTGCCGAGCTGATCGACCATGTAGGCTTCGACAAATTCATGTTCCACGGCGCCTCAATGGGCAGCACCTTCGCACTGGATTTCACCGCGAAGCACCCCGAACGCGTCCAGGCGATGATCCTGAGCGGCTGCACGGCGAAGAACGACGTCACCTCGCGCGCCCAGTTTCGCGCCTGGAAGGCACTGGCGAAAGCCTATGGCGTCGGCAGCACTGACCTCACCGGCCTGATGGCGACCCATTCGCTCACCCGCAAGTTGCTCGACTCGCCGGAGCTTCAGGAAACCTTCATCGCGAACCTCGCCAAGCAGCTGACCCAGACGGTCACGCTCGAGGCTTATGTTGCCGCCTGCGACTACCTCATCGAGGTTGATGTGACCGACCGGCTCTCCTCGATCACGGTACCCACGCTCATCATGGTCGGAGACGAGGACGTGCTGACGCCGGCCGTCCAGGGGCCGACCGGCTGCGGCGGCAAGCAGATCTACGACGCGCTCATCAACTGCAAGGTGAAGGAATACCTTGAGCTGAAGGGGTCCGCGCACAGCAACATGCGCGACGTGCCGGATGTCTGCGCGAAGGCGATCCGCGAATTCGCGCAGCGGGTGCTGGCCCTCGTATGATCGCGGGCCCGCGTCGCTGCCCGAGACAGGTCGATGATTGACGCGCGCGAGCCGGAAATCGGCGACGCCGCGGTGGCGTGCCCGACCTGCGTTCTGTTGAAGCAGATCGGTATACGCTGCGCCTATTCGCTGCTGGTACTTCTTCTCGTCGCAATCGTTGCCTTCGTCGGACTCCGGCTGGCGCCGGGCGACGTCACCACACAGGTCCTCGATCCTGCCCGCGCGACGCCGGCGGAGCTTGCCGCGCTCCGGCGTGACCTCGGACTCGACCAGCCGATCCTGGTACAGTTCTGGTCCTATATCTCTGGCCTGCTGCACGGCGATTTCGGCCGCTCGCTCCTGACCAAGGAGCCGGTGGTGCAAATCGTCGCCGGTGCCGGCTCTTATACCGTCCTGCTGGCGCTGGCCGCGTTCACCACCATCTATGTCATCGCCATTCCGGCCGGCATTCTCGCCGCGACGATGCGCGGCGGCATCCTCGATCGCCTCATCAACCTTTTCGCCAGCGTACTGATGGCGACACCGAACTTCGTGCTCGCCATCCTCCTGATCAACGTCCTCGCGCTCTATGCCGGCTGGCTGCCGGTCGCTGGCACCGGCACCTGGCGCCACCTGGTCCTTCCGGCATTGGTCATTGCCGCCGAGCCGATCGGCTTTGCCACCCGGCTCGTGCGCACCTCATATCTGGAGCAGGGGAGCGCGCAATATGTGGACTCGTTCCGCCTAAAGGGGTTGCGCGAACGGGCGATCCGGTGGCGTCACATCCTCCGGAATGCACTATTGCCGGTGATCTCGCTCGCCGCCGTCCAGATTCGGACGCTGGTGGGATACACCCTGATCGTCGAGACGATCTTCCGCTGGCCTGGGCTCGGCAAGCGGCTGGTCGACAGCGTGCTGACGCGCGACTACTTTCTGGCCCAGGGGCTGACGATCCTGCTGGCGCTGGTGGTCGTCATCTCGACCCTGATCTCGGCAGTGCTCTACCGCGTCGCCGATCCGCGGGTGAGAGACGCGTGACCACCACCATCGACTCACCCGCCGCGGCGCCGCGCGCGCGGCTGGATGTTCGCCGCATCACGGCCGGCGTGCCGATATGGCTAGCGCTCGTGGTCCTTCTCTTCCTCATCGCCGGCATCGCCGGGATCGTGCTGATGCTCGATGCGGACCTCAGCAGGCTGGTTTATCGCCAGTCCCTGATGAAGGCTTATGCGCCGCCACTGCAGAAGGACACGCTGCTCGGCGCCGACCAGCTCGGCCGCGCCGTCGAGTATCGTCTGCTCGCCGGACTCGGCATCTCGCTCATGGCGGCGGCGGCGGTGACGGCGATCGCTACGACCCTGGGGCTTTCGATGGGGCTGTTCGGTGGCCTCTTCGGCCGCACCGCCGACCGCCTCGTCACCATCGTCATCGACGTGACATGGGCCTATCCGACGATTCTGCTCGCCGTCGTCATCGCCGGTATCCAGGGGCCGGGCATGTCCACGGTCATCTGGGCGCTCGGCCTCACGCTGTGGGCGGCGATGGCGCGCATCATCCGCGCGCAGGTGCTGATGCTGCGCGAGCAGGACTACGTGCTGGCGGCGCAGGCGCTCGGCTATGGGCGGTTCTACATCGCAACCCGCCATCTGCTCCCCAACCTCGTGCCGATCTGTATTCTGATGGCGACGATGTTCGTCTCGGTGACGATCGTCGCCGAGGCGGGCCTCTCCTTCATCGGTCTCGGCGCCCGCTCACCGACGCCGAGCCTCGGCAAGACCCTCGCGGAAGGATTCAGCTTCGCCTCGTCATCGATCTGGCCGCTGATCTTCGGCTCGGCGACGATCATCAGCCTAGTCACGGCCCTGAACGCGTTCGGCGATCATCTCCGCGACCGGCTCGATCCCAAGAGTCAGGCGTTGGTTGCCGATGTCATGTCGAAGGTTCGCTTTCGGCGAAGCGCGGCGCCGCCGGCCGATGCGCCCGTCGCTCAAGGCAAGGAAGTCGCCGTCGAGAATGTCTCGGTGGTCGTGCGGCGCTCTCGCAAGGCAGATGTGCCGGTCGTCTCCGATCTCACTCTCGGCGTGGCTCCCGGCCGGACGCTCGGCGTCGTGGGCGAGAGCGGTTCCGGCAAATCGGTGGCGGCCCGCGCGATCGTCGGGCTTCTACCGGCTGGCTTGGCGATGGGGGCGGGCCGCGTCGTCTGGAACGGCATCGATATCGCCGGGCTTGCGCCCGAGGCGCTTCGGCAGCGCCGCGGCCGCTTCATCGCCTTGGTCTTCCAGGACGCGCGCGGCAGCATGGACCCGCTCTACACAGTCGGCGACCAGATCCGCGAGGCGCTGCTAGCCCATTCGCCTCTGGCCCGCGACTATGTGCGGAAGCGTGTGCTCGACATGCTCGCCCGTGTCGGCCTCGCGCCGGCCGAGACTTTCTACGACCGCTATCCCCACCAGCTCTCGGGGGGGCAGATGCAGCGGGCCTCGCTGGCATCCGTGCTGATCCTGGAGCCGAAGGTCCTGATCGCCGACGAGCCGACGACGGGCCTGGACGCGACCACGCAGAAGAAGATCGTCGCCCTGGTTAAGCAGCTCCAGCGCGAGATGGCGATGACCGTGATCTGGATCTCGCACGATCTCGACCTCGTCAGCGAGATGTCGGACGAGATCGCGGTGATGTATGCGGGCCAAGTGGTCGAGCGTGGGCCCGTCGCCGAGGTGCTGAACGCGCCGTCGCATCCCTACACGAAAGGGCTGATCGCCAGCCGGCCGCATCTCGACATTCCGCCGAAGTCGACCTTGCTTGCGATCGGCGGGTCCGTGCCCGAGCCTGGCAGTTGGCCGTCGGCCTGTCGCTTTGCGCCGCGCTGTCCGCGCCGCATCGACGTCTGCCTCTCGGTCGAGCCCGTATTGGGACTCGAGGAGGATCGCGAGTTCCGTTGCCATAATCCCGAGCCGCGAGGCGTCCAATGAGCGCCAGCCCGCTGCTGCAGGTCGACGGTCTCAGGAAAGCCTACCCGGGGCAGGGTGGCCGGAAGGGCCACCTGGCGCTTGACGATGTGTCCTTCACGCTCTCGGCGGGCGAGACGCTGGGTATCGTCGGCGAGAGCGGCAGCGGCAAGAGCACGCTGGCAAAGGTCCTGGTCCGACTCACCGGCGCCGATGCCGGCCGCGTGGGCTTCGGCGGCATCGACGTGCTGCGGCCGAACGCGGCGGAGGCGACGCAGCTGACGCGCCAGATCCAGATCGTGTTCCAGGACCCGAACTCCTCGATGAACCCGCGCCGGACGATTCGTCAGGCGTTGGCCGAGGCCGCGCGGGTGGCCGAGGCGGCCCCGGCTGCGGATGCGATGGAGCAGCGGCTGGTCTCGCTGCTCGATGCCGTCGGCCTTTCCGTCGACAAGCTCGATGCCTATCCGCATCAACTCTCCGGCGGGCAGCGTCAGCGCGTCGCCATCGCGCGCGCTCTCGCCGTCTCGCCGCGCGTCATCGTCGCCGACGAGTGCGTGAGCGCCCTCGACGTCTCTGTGCAGAGCTCGATCCTCAATCTGCTGCTCGATCTGCAGCGCCAGCGCGGTTTGGCCTATGTCTTCATCAGCCACGATCTCTCGGTCGTGCACCACATGAGCGACCGCGTGATGGTGATGAAGTCGGGGCGCGTCGTGGAGGCCGGTCCGGCGACCGAGATACTGCGGATGCCGCAGCATCCCTACACGCGCGAGCTGATCGCCTCGGTCCCGGGCCTCGCATGACGCTGGAGCCGCTGCACATCGATCTCGACGACGAGACTACGGTCGCCGCGGTGGTGACGCCGGGTGACGCGGCGTTTTCGCTGGTCCTGCTCCACGAGCACGGCGGAGACCTAGATGCGGTACTGCCGCTGCTTGCCGATTCGGCCATCGACGGGGCTCGCAGTATCGCGGTCGACCTGCCGGGCCATGGGCTCTCGTCCGGTTCCGACGACGTAGAAGGCGGCACCGAAAGCCTGTCGGCCTGGCTCTCGCGGCTGGAAGTCCGGGACTGGGGTCCTTTCGTGGTGGTTGCCGTCGGCCGCTCCGCCGCGATCGCCTGGAGGCTCGCCCGCAATGCGGAAGTGGCCGGGCTTTGCCTGATCGCCCCGCGGCTCGGCGGCGCCGTCCTTGAACCGCTGCCGCGAAGCATGCCGATGCTGCTATTTTCGACGAAGAACATGGGGGACGTCGGCGCCATCCGTGCCGTCGCGCGGGGGCCGTGGATGTCGGCTTCGATGCAGGTGGCGGAAGAGGCGCTGGTGCAGCTCGAAGACTCCGTCCGCGGACAGGTGGCCTCGCATCTCAAGGGCTTCGCGCTGGAGGTCTGCGCCGGAAGTCCGGCGCTGTGCGGGCAGGTAGCCGAGCAACCTTCGGAGGATGGGAGGCGCATTCCGTCGCCATGAAGGCAGGTATGTTGGCGAAGGACAGGGTGGCAGGCGGGGATCGCAAAGAGTCACCGTCTGGTCGGGCGGCGAATGAAAGGATGCCTATGGCAGCGAAGGGCACGCGCGACGTTCTCTCCCTGGTCGAGCAGGTCTACGACAGCACGCGCCGCGCCATCCTCGAGGGCCGCTATCAGCCGGGGCAGCGCCTGCGCCTGCAGGACATCGCGGCCGAAAACCAGGTTAGCTTTATCCCGGTGCGCGAGGCGCTCAGGCTCCTCGAGGCCGGCCGCCTGGTCGAGATCATTCCCAACAAGGGGGCGCGCGTCTCGGACATGTCCGAGGCGGACATGTCCGACGCCTATTCTTCGCGCATCCTTCTGGAGAGTGCGGCGATCGCGAAGGCGTGCAAGGAGATCTCGAAGGGCGAGCTCGACACCGCCACCGACATCTACAAAAACATGGTCCGCGCCTTCGAGGTGGGCGAAGTCGAGGAGTCGGGCAAGCTGCACCATGCCTTCCATCTCACGCTCTACGCGGCGTCGCGCTCGCCCTGGCTCATCCACCTGATCCAGCTACTGACGTCGAATACCGATCGCTATCGACGGCTGCTGACGCCGAAGCGACCGACGGCGAAGCATCTCGATGCGATCCGCAAGCAGCATTCGCAGATCCTGGAGGCGGTGAAGGCGCGCAATCCCAAGGATGCCGTTGAGGCGCTGAAGGCGCATCTGATCAATACCCAGGAACGGTTCAAGGCGGGGCTCGCCGAAAGAACCTGACGCGCACGCGCGTGGAGACCGGCATGAAGGTGACGTTCTGGGCCAGACTACCGTTCGCGGAGGCGCGGGTCACCGAGCACCTGCGACGCGTAAGCGGCGCCTCGGTCACTGTCGTCCGTACCTTGCCGGAAGTGTTGCAAGCCTTGCCGGGTACGCGTTTCATGGTTCTTCCCGATGCGCCGGCCGACCAAGCGACCGAGATCGTGCGTTGCCTGACGTTGCCGGACAACACCGTAGGCTGGATGCATTTCAACTCGGCTGGCCGAGAGGGCTTCATCGCAGCCGGCATCCCGCCGGAGATCGGCGTTTCACAAGCGGCGGGTGCCCTGGCGCCGACGGTGGCCGAGCACGTCTTCGCTCTCGCCCTGGCGCTCAACCGCCGCATTCCCGAGGTGCTGGCCGCGCAGGCGCAGGCAATGTGGCAGCCCGGGCTCGGCGGTCTTCGCTGCCTCGACAACGGCACCGCGCTGATCGTCGGCCTCGGCCATATCGGGCGGGAGGTGGCGAAGCGTGCCCGGGCTTTCGGCATGAGGGTCGTCGGTACCTCGCGCACCAAAAGAGCGGAGCCGCTAGTCGACGAGATGCATGGGCTTGCCGCGGTGCCGCGTCTCCTCGGTGAGGCTGATCTCATCGTGCTTTGCATCGCATTGAGTGCCGAGACGCGCCACATCTTATCGCGCCGCGAGCTGGAGCGTGCCAAGCCGAATGCGGTGTTGGTCAACGTCGGGCGCGGCGGTCTCGTTGACTCCGGCGCGCTGGTCGATGCGCTGGGGGCGGGGAGGCTCGCCGGCGCTGGTCTCGATGTCACCGATCCCGAGCCCCTGCCGCCGGGTCATCCATTGTGGCGCGCCCCGAACGTCCTGATCTCGAGTCATGTCGCCGGCGTCGGCGAGCGCGGCGAGACACGCATCGCCGAGAGCGCTGCGCGAAGCCTCACGCGATTTATTGAGGCGCAATCTGCAACCCGCGGCGGCTCGTCGCCGATTGACAGGAGATAATATATTATAATATATTTCCTACTATCCGACACTGGGGAGGTGGGCATGAGCGAACGGAATTCGGTAACCGGCATCGTCAGCGAATACGGCGCCGGGAAGATCGGCCGGCGGGAGTTTGTCCGTCGTGTCGGCATGCTGGGAATTTCCGCGGCGGCAGCCGCGAAGATGCTGGCGGGTGCATCACCGGCAAAGGCGCAGACGGCGAAGGCCGGCGGCACCCTCATCGAAGGCTACGATCGCACGCTGAGCGCGCTCGATCCGGTCAAGTCGACCTGGGCGGATCCGGGCCTGAACGCGATCTACGAACCGCTGGTCGTGCGCAACCTGAAGGGCGAGGTCGTGCCGCACCTGGCGAGTTCGTTCACGTCCTCGGAAACCGAGTGGCGCTTCAAGATTCCTGCCGGCCGCACGTTTCAGTCGGGCGCCGCGGCCACGCCGGAGATGATCCGGAAGGCCGTGCAGCTCCTGATCACGCCGAACGTCGGCCAGAACGCCGTCTTCTACAGCGCCGTCTCTGGTGTGGAAGTCGCCGGCGACGAGCTCGTCATCAAGCTCAAGTCGCCGCGGCAGGGTCTCGGCGAGGTGCTGGCCACCGAATACGCCTACATCGCGAACGCCGACAAGCGCGAGGATATCGGCGCCGGGACTTTCGGCGCTAAGGAAGCGGACGGTTCCGGTCCCTTTGTGCTGGCGCAGTTCTCTTCCGGCTCGCGCGCCAAGGTCAACAAGTGGGCGAACTACAAGGGCGGTGCGGCCTTCTTCGACAACAAGGGGCCGGCCTATCTCGACTCGATCGAGTGGGTGCCGATCCTCGAACCCTCGCAGCGCGCGGCCGAGATGGAGAGCGGCACGGTTCATGCCGTGAAGAACCCGCCGGCCGCCGACGTGCCGCGGCTGAAGAGCAACAAGGACCTCGTCGTCCTCGAATTTCCAGAAACCTCCAACTTCTTCCTGCTTCCGAACATGAAGCGGACGAAGTTCGGCTTCGACGACATCCGCGTCCGCCGCGCACTTGCTCTCGCGGTCGACCGCGAGGCGATCGTGAAGGCCATCCTCCGCGGCGGCGCCGAGGTCACCACCGGACCGGCCTCCAGCGGCTGGCGTTACTACGAGCCCGGCGTGAAGAAGTTCAACAACTTCGATCCTAAGGCGGCCGCAGCACTGCTCGACGAGGCGGGGTGGAAGCTCAATTCGGCGAAAATCCGCGAGAAGAACGGCGTGAAGATGGAGTTCACTGCCATCAACCTGACCGACGCGATCGAGAACCAGGTGATGGCGGCGATCGCGGAGATGTTCGCCGACCTCGGCATCAAGATGCAGGTCGAGAGCCTCGAAGGCGCCGCGTTCCGCGAGAAGCGCACCGACTGCGACATGTTCGGCTACAAGTGGCTCTGGAGTGTGCCGGCCGATGTCATCCCGTTCTTCATCCGGCTCTACCAGCCGAACGATGAGCCGAACGTGAAGACCGTGCTCGACGCCTTCCGGGAGTGGGAGGGGGCGCGTTCCGAGGCTGACCTGGTCGCATCGAGCAAGAAGGCGCAGCTCGCTGTCGCGGAGCTCCTGCCGACCATCCCGGTCTACACGCCGACGACCGTATGGGTGCATCACAAGAAGGTGCATGGCTGGCGGCCCAACCAGTTTAACCTCTATCCCTTCTACAACGACGTCTGGATGGAATAGACGATAGATATCGTCGTGTTCCGGTGCGTGCGCATCGGAACCCGGCGATATGCGTTCCATCTCATTTTGGGTGTTCGCCTATGTCCGACCGGTCGAGCCGCCTGCTGCGCGAAGCCTTCGAATACCCGTTCAGCCCAGTCGACCCGGTCGGCGGCGCCCATATCGATCCGACCAGCACCGCCATCTACGAGACCATCGTCGCCAAGGGCGTCGACGGCAAGACCTCACCGTCGATGGCCGATGCTTGGACCGTCTCGCCGGACGGGCTCGAATGGCGGTTCAAGCTGCGGCCGGGCCTACTCTTCCATTCCGGTGCACCCTGTGACGGCCCGGCAGTTGCCAAAGCGTTGCACCGCTGCCAGATCCGCGACGGCAAGACACCGCAGCGGCACTACTGGGACTCAGTCGCCGAGGTTCGCGCCGCGTCCTCCGACACGGTGACGATCCGCACGAAGTACCCGACGACGCGGGTGCCCTCGCTCCTGTGGGGTACGCACACGACGATCTTCAACGAAAACATGCGCGACCAGGAAAAGCCGTTCGAGAACTATGGGATCGGTGTCGCCGACGGCACCGGTCCCTTCAAGCTCGCCGACTGGTCGCTGGAACGCGTGCTGGCGAAGCGCTGGGACGCCTATCCGGGGACGCCGCTGCCGTTCATCCGCCATCGGACCGGTGCGGCGCACATCGCCGCCATCGAGTGGCTGGCGGTGCCTGACGAGTCCGAGCGTTTGCGAATGCTCGATCGTGGCCTGATCGATTGCCTGCACGCCCCCCCGCTCGGAGAGGTCGCGAGCATCGCTGTCGACCCGCGCTTCGAACTGCTGAGCTCGCAGCAGGCGTCCAATGTCTATTTCGCCGTCAACTGGGCGCGGACCGATCTCGGCTTCGACGATGTTCGCGTGCGCCGTGCACTCTCACTCGCGATCGACCGCGCCGCGCTTGTCGCCAAGGTGCAGTACGGGCATGGCGAGCCGACTTACGGGCCGCTGCCGCCGGGCGACGAATACTACGACCGCCGCGTCAATACGGCGGGCCGCCACGATCCGGCGGAGGCCGCGCGCCTTCTCGATGAGGCCGGCTGGAAACTCGGCGAGCGCGGGTTGCGCTGGAAGGACGGCAAGCCCTTCGCGCTCGAATGCATCACGCAGAAGGACACCGTTCTCGAAGGGACAGCGGCGTTCGTCGCCGCCCAGCTCCGCCGGATCGGCATCGAGCTCACGGTCGAGGCGATCGTTCCGTTCTCGCCCTTCTACGCGCGGTTGCGGCAGAAACCGGCGAGCTTCATTTCCAAATGGCTTTGGGAGGATCCGGTCGACGCGCTGATCGGCTTCACCTCGACCGCCGGCCAGACGCGCATCAACTGGCAGGGCGCCTCGATCCCTAAGCTCGACAGGGCGTTCGACGACTGGCTGAGGGCGCGCGACGATGCGGGCCTCGCCGACGCGGCCGACCGCGTGCAGCATGTCACCGCCAGCGAGCTTCCGATCATCCCACTGTTCACCCCGACCGACTTCTGGGTGCACCACAAGCGGGTCTCGGGTTGGGCGCCGATCAAAGGTAACCTCTATCCCCATTACCAGGACGTGCGGATCGCGGACTGAAGCGCGGCCCGATCCCCAAGACCGAAAGGACCCGTGTGGGTGCCAGCGAAGCGCGCGACGTAGTCTCACTAGTCGAGCATGTCTACGACAACATCCGCCGCGCGATCTTGGAGGGTCGCTACGAGCCTGGGCGGCGGCTACGGCTGAACGATATCGCCAGCGAAAACAACGTGAGCTTCATCCCGATCCGCGAGGCGCTCAGGCTTCTCGAGGCGGGACGCCTCGTCGAGATCATTCCCAACAAGGGGGCCCGGGTCTCGGCGATCTCCGAGACCGACATGGTCGACGGATACGAGCTTCGGATCATCCTGGAAGGCATTGCGGTCCAGAAGGCGAGCGAGCGGATCACCAAGCATGAGGTCCGCGAGGTCACCGGCCTCTACGAGAACATGGTCCGGGCCTTCGAGGACGGCGAGGTCGAGACCGCAAGCGCGATGCACCGGTCCTTCCACATGGCCATCTATTGCGCCGCGCGGTCGGCCTGGCTGGTTCACCTGATAGAGCTTCTGATCTCGAACACGGACCGCTACCGCCAGCTACTGACGCCGGCGCGCCCATCGCCGACCCACATGACTGCGATTCGCGATCAGCATCTCGCCATCTTGAAAGCGGTGAAGTCCGGCGATGGCGAGCGAGCCGGCAAGGAGCTTCGCCGCCATCTCTCCGATACCCTGGCGCGGTTCCGGACCGGTCTTGCGGAGCGCGTGTGATCTCACGCCCGGCCTTTGACGAAGTTGACGAGGCGCTTGAGCCCTTCCTCGAGTTCTTCGTCGGCGGAGGCCAGCGAGATGCGGAGGAACCCTTCTCCCTGGTCACCGAAGGCGGAGCCCGGGGTCGTGCACACGGCGTGGTCGCGCAGCAGTGCGATCGCCGCCTCCTTGGCGGACAAGCCCGTCGGCCTTATGTCGACGAAGATGTAGAGCGCCCCCTCCGGCGGAACGTATCGGATGTTCGCGGCATCGAGCAGTCGAGCGGCGAGGCCACCACGCCGCGCATAGGCGGTCACCATGTCCTGGACCGGCGCTTGCGAACCGCTCAGCGCTTCGAGCGCGCCGATCTGCGAGACCACCGAGGCCGAGGCGACCGAGGCCGCCTGCATGCGCGTAACTTGGCGGGAGACCCCCACCGGCGCGACCAGATAGCCGATCCGCCAGCCGGTCATGGCGTAGGTCTTGGAGAAGGAAAAGGCCGACAGCACGCGGGCGTCGCTGACCGAGGTCATAGCGCCGATGGCGTCATGCTGTCCCTTGAAGACGACCTCGTCATAGCACTCGTCGGCGATGATCCAGAGGTCTCGCTCGTTGGCCAGATCCAGAAGGTTCTTGAGCTCGCTCCGCTCGGAGACTGCGCCGGTCGGGTTGCTCGGCGAGTTGATGATAATCGCCTTGGTTTTCGGCGAGATCGCGGCGGCGACGTCCTCGGCCGTCAGCTTGAAGTTGTTCTGGAAGCGGAGCGCGTAGGGCTTCATCACGCCGCCGGCGAGACCCACCATGGCCGGATAACCGGCCCAGCCCGGATCCGGCACCAGCACCTCGTCGCCTTCTTCGAGCACGGCGAGCAAGGCCAGGTACAGCGCGCCTGTTGCGCCGATGGTGACGTTGACGTTCTCCTCGGTGCAGGCGATGCCGTTACGCTCGGTGACCTTCTTCGCGATCGCCTTCCTGAGCTGCGGCAGACCGGAATTCGGCGGATAGCCGACACGGTTGTTCGCGGCATAGGTCGCAGCCGCGGCGGTGATCGTCTGCGGTGTCTGGAAGTTCGGGTCGCCGATCTCGAGATGCAGCACGTTTGGGATCGTGGAGGCGAGATCCATCATCTCGCGGATCCCGGACAAGGGGATCGTTTGCGTACGGCTCGAAATCGCTGCCACGGCGGCCTCCGTCGATGGCGCCGCCGGCAGGATCAGCCACCGGCACCCTTGTCGCTTAGTGTTTTATATAATATAAAATTTGGATCGAGCGTCAAGTCGCCGCGGCGCGGCGGCAGCGTATTCGTCGCCGCCCGGCGGCAGAGAGGGAAGAGATGAAACTGGTGCGTTTCGAGACCGGCCGTCGCCGGATCGCCTGGGGTTGGACGAATGCGAGCGGCGACACGATCTTCGAGCCGCTGGGCGCGCTCGCCGCGCAGCCGATGGAGCAGATGCTGGGCGACGGCGCGGCTTCTCTCATCGCGCGCCTGGAAGCTTCGGACCGCGTGACCCATGCCGCGGACAGCGTTCGTCTCCTCGCACCGATCGTGAACCCGTCTAAGATCATCGCGGTCGGCCGGAACTACCGTGAGCACGCCGCCGAGTCGGGTTCCGAGGTGCCGGATGCGCCGTTGCTCTTCGGCGTCTTCGCGAGCGCGATCATCGGCCCCTACGAGGACATCGAGATTCCCGATGCCTCGCAGAAGGTCGACTGGGAAGGCGAGCTCGCCGTCGTCATCGGCCGCCCGGCGCGGAACGTGGCGCGCGCCGACGTCGAGAAGCACATCTTCGGCTACACCGTGCTGAACGACATCAGCGCCCGCGATATCCAGCGGAAAGACGGCCAGTGGACCCGGGCGAAGTCCTTCGACACCTTCAAGCCGATCGGGCCCTGCGTCACCACCGTCGACGAGCTCGGCCTGGCGCGCGACCTCCGGATCTCGGTCAAGGTCAGCGGCAAGCAGAAGCAGAACGCCAGCACCGCGCTCATGGTGTTCCCGGTCGACGAGCTGGTCGAATACATCAGCGCGTTCTGCACGCTCATGCCGGGCGACATCATCGCCACCGGCACGCCATCGGGGGTAGGTAACGGCGAGAAGCCGCCATCCTTCCTCAAGCCTGGCGATATTCTGGAGACGGAGATCGAAGGGGTGGGCAGGATGGTCAACCGTATGATCGCCCCCTCCGTCCGCACCGCTCTCAAGACCAAGGAAGCTGCCAATGCCTGACGTGCGTAAGGATGCCGTGAAGCGAAAGGACGACGTTGCCCTGGTCACCGGGGCCGCCAGCGGCATCGGCAAGGCGACGTCGCTGCTGTTTGCCGAGTCGGGCTGGGGTGCCGTCGCCCTCGTCGACCGGGATGCGAAGGCGCTGGAGACCGTTGCCGCGGAGGTCCGCGCCCTGGGGGCAAAGGCGATTCCAGCCGTGGCCGACCTCAACGATCTGACGCGGGCCGAGAGAGTGGTCGCGGAGGTCGTGGCAACGGCCGGCCGGATCGATCACGTCGTCAACAACGCCGCCATCGGCCGCCCGTCGATCCGCGTCGTCGACTACGAGGTGGAAAAGTTCAACCAGGACCTCAACGTCAACCTGACCTCGGGCTTCATCATCGCCCGCGACGCCGCGCGTCATCTGATCGGGGCCGGCCGCGGCGGAGCCTTCGTCTTCATCGCGTCGATCAACGCCCAGGGCGCCGGTGTCGGCTCCATCGGCTATTGCGCGTCGAAAGCAGCGGTCGTCGCGACGATGAAGGTCATGGCCGCCGAGCTCGGCGAGCACGGCATCCGCGTCAATTCCGTCAGCCCCGGCCCTACCGACACGCCGCGCTCGATCGCGCGTGTCGGCGAGAAGGTGATGGAGAAGCTGCGCACCCGTTTCGACGGCGCGGCCCTTCGTCGCCTGGGGCAGCCCAGGGACATCGCGGACGCCGTTGTCTACTTGTGCTCGGATCAATCGAGCTACGTGTCAGGCCACGACCTCGTCGTTGACGGCGGCCTGATGGCCAGCGTCTACGTCGCCGCGAAGCCGGAGTAAGGACGATGAAGCTCACGGAAAATGTGTATCTCGTCGGCGGCGGCGCCTGGGGTGGCGTGGGCCTTACCCAGGGGCCGGACTGCAACGTCTACCTGATCGACGGCGGCGGTAGTCTGGCGCTCTTCGACGTCGGTTCGGGCGTTCCGGGGTCGGTCGATACGATCCTCGGTCATATCCAGGCGCATGGGTTCAAGCCGAGCCAGATCGCCGCGATCTTCCTCACCCACATGCATGGGGACCATGTCGGTGGCACCGCAGCGATGGCCAAGGCGACGGGGGCGCCGGTCTATGCCGCCGAGATCACGGCGAAGGTGCTGGAGACTGGCGACGAGGAGGTCTCTTGCGTTCGCATCGCCCGTACGGCCGGTGTCTATGGCCCCGACTACACGCTGGCGGCGCATCCTGGCGTGAACGTCGTCGCCGGCGGTGACACGAAGACGGTCGGCAACGTGAGCGTGGACATCGTCGCAACGCCCGGGCATTGCGACGGACATATCTCGCTGCTGGCGCATAGCGGCAAGCGCGTTGATCTTTTCACCGGGGACTCTTTGTTCTGGCGCGGCCGCATCAACATCCAGCCGATCCCTGATTGCAGCCCGCAGGAGTCGGCGCTCTCGCTGGAGCGGATGGCGGCGCTCGGTCAGATCGACGGCCTTTTCCCGGGCCATGGCGCCTTCACCATCTCCGGCGCCAACCGGCACATCGACGCCGCGGTTGGCCATATCCGAGCTCTCAGGATGCCCCCGACGTTTTGAGCTCGCCGCTGCTGAAGAGGGGACTCACCGGACCAGCAGATCCCCCTCACAGATCCCGAAGCAGTCGCCATCGCGGCTACCTCGACAGTGAGCAACTCCTCGCGTGCAATGTGGCCGGCATCACGGTGACACTGCTAAAGCGGCTGACCCTCGGCGCCAAGCCCGATGGCCGCTTCGGCAAGCAGGATTTCGTCTACATCGCCGTTGGCGGTGTCTCATTGGTACCCGGCAGGTGAGTAGCTGTTCTACCGTTTCACCAACGTGGAGAGCGGCCTGAACGTGTGCCGCTGCTGGACCAGTGCCTGCGGTAGCTACTCGCTCAAGGAGCGCTTCACGCCGAGGGCCCTCCGCCGGATCAGGCGTTGAGAGCATAAAGACTTGGCCGAGGCCGTACAGTGGCGGCTCGACGAACCCTGCAGCCACTAGCCCCGCCGCGAGACGGTGAGCATCCTTTCGCCACGACGAATGCCCGCAGGGAGCGGCTCACTTCCTGACAGGTTACTGTCGAAGGTCGCCGCGGAGATAAGGCTCTCTGTCCTCGCCGACAAACTGACGCGCGTCATCAACATCATCGGTATCAGGCCACTGGTGTCCGCGTCGTGGCTGAGTGGTTGTCTGGTTGGCTCCCGGTGCCTTCGAACAAACCGGGACGGCGGGAGCCTCAACTGAGTCGCGCTTAAAAGCCGAATTGAGGAAATCAGGGCGCGGTGAGCCGCACGAGCAAACGCGGCTCCCAGGAACAGGCGGCGACATGCCGCAGGCCGTATGCAGATCCGCAACGAGTTTCTGCTCGTGCTGCGGCGCACCTGCCAAGCGTCCCTTGCCGCGGCGACCAGCAATACGGCTGCGTAAAGTTCGCGCGCCACCTCGCGGGGCACCTCGGCGCCGGCAAAAATCGCAGCCAGTCCCGCTCCGATACGCGTCGTCAGTCCGAGTGGATGATAATCGTGGCATCTCAGCTCACAGGGCCTGTTGACGGGGCGATGGCGACCCCATCGAAGTCAATGGGATAGCGCCCGCGCCGGGGAAGGATCGTGCTGACGTTGGTGACAACGCTGCCGAGAGGCAAGGGCTTTCCGTTGGCATGTGGCCACTCGTGAAAGGTGCAAATTAGCGAGTATAAGCTATGACAGATTGATGAACTCTAAATTATTTCCCCCGCAGCTTCAGGCGATCCCCGGTTCGAGATCCGGGTCGGAGACAAGCCTGGATCCGATCTCGCACGCCATCACGACCAGGATGAAGAGCATGGTCAGGACGAACAGCACCATCGCCGTGCCGGCACGACGTTGTCGGTATCGTCTGCTCCTTACCCTTTGTAGTCGTTCGGCCTTAGCCCTTCGGGCTTCCTACCGAAGTCCGTGATGTCGATCTCCACCATGCCGGCGATCGCCGCGCGCCTTTCGATCTCCGCGAGCTCGACGCCTTCCTTGAGCCAGCCGACCCGGACGTCCTTCTCGCCATATCCGCGCTCCTCGACCGCCTGCACCCAGACGTCATGAATGCGCGGGTTCCCGGCGACGTGCAGCTTCGGATCTTCGAAGCCCCAGCACTTCACCGCCGGGAAGCCGAGCAGGCTGTAGGTGCGCCGCTCACGCAGAGGACAGTTCCACATGTCGGAGCGCTGCAGCTTGATGCGGCCGGTCTTGTTCTCGACGAAGGCCCAGAGCAGCTGGCGGTACTTCGTCGCCTCCTCGATGCGCTTCGGGCTGCGGAAGTCGCAATAGGTCGCCCGCGGCACCAGCATTATCCAGGTCGCCTCGGGCTTCACGCCGAGCGCTGACGACACGCCGTCGATCGCCTCGTCGGCGGTGGCGTCGACCCATTCGTCGCCGCCGTCGGCCGTCTCGAGGCGCTTGAGCCGGCTGCGCGCCTTGGTCTCGATCGCGGCGAAGGCGGCGTCGCTGGAGCCGTTCCTCGGCGCGTCGACATGCCAGAGCGCCACGAGCTCGATGCCGCGTGGCGAGTAGCATTGCGAAATCTTAAAGCGGTCGGTGCGGTTGCGATCGCGACCGATCTTGATGCCGCGGTCGAAGCCGACATCCTTGAAGGCGTAGATCCAGCCTGAGCTGGAGGAAGTCGTGGTCATGGCGCTCGTAGAGATCTGAAATCGATCGATGGGCTGGGGACTATAGGAGAGGCTAGATTCATCGATCCAGATGGAATTGCAGCTGTCGTTTTCGAGTCACATGGTCCCGAAAACTGCACGCGCTCTCGATGCTTGGATTGCGATCTGGCGCCTTATCCCGCATCATGTACGTGATGAAAAACGCAACCGCCATATTCAACCCGCGCCGCTTTCCGGCGCCGGCGGCCGTTGCGGAATCGCTCCTCCAGGATTGAAGCCGCCCCGGTCGCGAGGCCGGATGCAGCTTGATCGGCGCCTCAAACGAGGCCCTTCGTTCCCTGGAGATCAGCGTCATGTCGAACACCTGGTTCATCTCGGACACCCATCTCGGCCACGCCAACGTCATCCGCTATTGCAAGCGGCCGTTCGCCAGCGTCGAGGAGATGGACGCCGTCCTGATCCGCAACTGGCAGAGCTGCGTCGGGCCTGACGACGACGTCTATCACCTGGGCGACTTCGCCTTCCTGAAGCCGGCGAAGGCGGCGGCGAGGCTTGCCCAGTTGCCGGGCCACAAGCACTTCGTCTACGGAAACCATGACCCCGAGGAGATCCGGAACCTGCCGGGCTGGGCGAGCTCGCAGCCGCTGATCGAGATCTCGGGCCAGGGCTTCACCTCGAAGATCGTGCTCTGCCACTACGCCATGCGGGTCTGGAACAAGAGCGGCCGCGGCTCGTGGATGCTCTACGGGCACGCGCATGGCTGCATGCCAGGAGACAGCCAGTCGATGGATGTCGGCGTCGATTGCCACGGGTATCGGCCGATCTCGATCAAGGAGGTCGCGAGGAAGCTCGCGCGCCTGCCCGCTCATGTCGATCCCCGTGCCGGCCGCGCCGGTGGGGAGGAGTAGTGTCGTGCGCATCGGTCCCATGTCCGATCTGCACCGGGAGTTCTGGCCGAAGCCGAAGCGGCGCCGGATGGAGGCGCCTGTTCCGGGTGCCTCACCCTGGAGCCATGGCCCCGATCTGTCGCGGCTTCGAGGTCTCATCGACGTGCTCGTCATCCCCGGCGACTTCGATCCCGGCAAGGATGCGGCCGCGTCTCTTGTCGCGGCGTCGGACTATCTCGACGTTCCGGTGGTCTTCGTGCCTGGGAACCACGAGTTCTACGGCCGCAAGATCTACAAGGTGCTGCGCGAGATGCGCCTGGCGCTTGCCGGCACGCGCGTCCATCTTCTTGACCGCGACGAGCTGATCCTCGTCGTCGGAGGGCAAGCGGTGCGCTTTCTCGGCACCACGCTTTGGACCGACTTCGCCATCCATGGCGAGGCGCGGATTGGCCGCTGCCTGGCGGCCGCCTCCATCGGCAAGAACGACTATCGCTACATCACCGTCGGGCCGGAGGACACCGGGCACGCCAACTGGCGCAAGCTGCTGCCGCGGGACACGCTGGGATTCCATCACCGCGACCGGAGATGGCTGCGCGATCGACTGGAGCAGAGCTTCCCGGGGCCGACTGTCGTCGTTACGCATATGGCTCCGTCGATCCGGAGCGTGCCGCCTGAGGACGCGGCCGAGCCGATCGGTGCGACCAATGCGTCCGACCTCGAGGCGTTCATCGAGGAGACGAAGCCGGATCTCTGGCTGCACGGCCACACGCATATGTCGTCCGACTATGCGATCGGGCGGACGCGCGTGGTCTGCAATCCTTATGGCTATTGGGGCGAGGAGGTGAACCCGGTCTTCCGCAATGATCTGGTGCTGGAGGTCTAAGCGATGCGCGTCATCTTTCTCGACATCGACGGCGTCATGATCTCTGGCATCTCGCGCGACGAAAGGCTCCGGAAGCAGTTGGCGTCGGTGCGTGAGGGCACCTGCGATTGGCCTCGTGATCATTTCGATCCGACCGCGATTGCCTTCGTCAACCTCCTAGTCGAGGACGCGAAGGCGCGCATCGTGCTGCACTCGGACTGGCGCCGGCACTATACCCGGCAGACCCTGCATGACTACATGCAGAGCCAGGGCCTCCGCGTCGAAACGCTCCACGATGACTGGTGGATCGAGGCGCCGTTCGCCCAGCGCAAGCAGGAGGCAATCCTGGGCTGGCTCGATGTCCACCCTGGCGTGTCGGCCTGGTGCGTTCTCGATGATGATCCGGTCTTCACCCCGTCGAAGGACATCGCCGATGCCGCGATCAGGCGCAGGCTGCGCGATTGCCGGAAGCGCCAGGTCCGCGTCGACACCGAAGGCGGGATCTCGGCTGTCGACTGCAGGCGGGCGCTGCAGCTGTTGGGTGTCGCGGAGCCGGTTGGCGGGTCGCCGAGGCCGGCATGACGAACGATCTCATCTTCCTCGACTGTGAAGCTTCTTCGCTCAGCCAGCACTCCTATCCGATCGAGATCGGCTGGGCGCGGCTCTCCGCGTCCGGCGAGATCACCGTCGACTCGGTTCTTATCAAGCCGGCACCCTCTTGGGACGACTGGGATCCTGCGGCCGAGAAGGTCCACGGCATCCTCATGGGCGATCTCTTCGCCCACGGTATCGCTCCTCCCGACGCAATCCAGAAGATCGCCTCCGCGCTCGCCGGCGAGACGGTCTATTCCGACAGCGAGCGCGACAAGCTCTGGTGTCGACGTCTGTTCGACCTGGTCGGCCGCGGCAATCCGTTTCGCTGGCGCCACGTCGACGCGCTGTGGATCGACTATTCTCAGGTCATCTCGGACATCGCCTACAGTGTCGCCGAGAAGCTGATCAACCAATCAGGGCCTGTTCTCCATCGCGCTGGCCCCGATGCAGCGCGGCTGTCCGTTTTCTTTGCACTGGCAAGAGGGATCGACCGCGAAATCAAGAGAGCTGGAAGTATTGACGAACGCGAGGCGGGGTTCGCAAGAGCTGAAGAGGCAGGAAGGTCCATGATCGAGCGCTATAGCGATCTGCTCGTACCTAAGACGGTGACGCAGAGCGGGCTGGAGATCGCGAGGGCCACCGTTCAATCGTTCGACCCGGCGGAACGGGCGCGTCAGAAGCAGGCGTCGCGCGATCGAGACAGGGAACGCCTCGAGAAGGGTGAAGTCAGTGCGGAGGATTTGCGCCTGGAGAACAGCTTCTTCGGTTCGCTCGATGTTGCGAATTTCAGGATCGCGGCTGTGGGCAAGAAGAAGTTCGATCCAGATCCGTAGATCACGATCAGCACCCCGCATAGCAGATCGGGTTCTGTGCCTTCTCGGTCAGATACTCCTTCACCAGCCGCCACTTGTACCGGCGGCGGACCTTCTCGTCCGCCACCTTGCCGATGAACTCGAACCTTCCGCGCGCATCGACGTCGTCCCGTGTCCGGTAGGGCGTCGTTCCAGCTGCATGCCAGCTCGAGATCTCGTAGACCTCGCGGACGACGCCTTGGAAGACCGCGAAGGCGAACCTCGCCGCGTCCCTCCTCGGTCCCGACGCTTTCCACACGCCCCTCGTCGACTCGTAGAGCTCGATGTCCGACATCTCTGGCCGGTAGCGCTTGTTGATGCGGATGAGCATCGTCGGATGGACGATATCGACCGGCCTGGCGCCATAGAGCGCGTCGAGCTCCTGCAAAGATCGCCGCCCGAACTCGACGGTGCCGCGTCCGCGCACCAGGTTGGTCAGCGTGTCGCGCGCGAGGAGGTCGATGGCGGCTGCCTCGACCTTGCAGGCGGTGTCGTGATCGTCGAAGCCGTGAGCGAGGATGTCGATCCTGGGCTCCCCGCCTTTCCGCCGTATCTCGTCGATGCGGGCCGAGGTCGCCTTGTTCCCGTGCCCGGACACATGGGCAAGCATGCGGGGCCCATGTCCCTTGCCGATGTAGAAGGGAGCGCCGGTGAAGGGGTCTATGTAGACGTAGACGTAGTGCCTGAGCGCGGCTGAGGTCTGGGGATTCAGGCGAAGCGGCATCGGGATCTCTCACGATATGGCGGCGTTAATTGGACGCATTTTAGTGCGACGGTGCGTCCAACACGCCACCTTCGGTGTTCACCGCCATGGTCCACCTTTGAGGTATCACATGGCCAAGACGCCTAAGAACCACGGTAAGCCGTGGTCGAGGGAAGACGTGAAGCTGCTGAAGCAGCTGGCAAAGGGCAACACTCCGACCCGCGTCATGGGTCTCAAGCTCGCGCGCACCGAGGACTCGATCCGCGGCAAGGCGCGGGCCGAGCACATCTCCCTGATGCCGCCGAACCGGTCGCCCTACGGCTGATGGCGAAGCGCAACGCATCGCCACCTGACTTCATCGATCCCAGCAAGCCGAAGCGCCATGAAAGGCCGCCTTCGGGAGATCGCTGGTTGCACGAAATCAAGTTCGACGGCTACCGCGTCGGCATCCGCCTCGATCGAGGCCAGGTGTCGGTGCTGAGCTCCGGCGGATCCGACTATACGAAGAAGGCCGGGCCGGAGATCGCATCGGCGATCGCCGCGCTCGATGCCGCCTCGGCATATCTCGACGGCGAGCTCGTGGTCGAGGCGCCGAATGGCGTCTCCGACTTCGGCGCCCTGCAGAACGATCTCGGCTCGCGCCGCACCGACCGGCTTCGCGTCTACCTCTTCGACCTCATGTTCCTCGACGGCAAGGATCTGAAGTCGCTGCCGCTGCATGAGCGGAAGTCGATCCTCGGGCGCCTGCTCGGCGACCTGCCGCGTTCGAGTCCGCTCAGGTTCTCCCAGCATTACGAGGAAGTCGACGGCGAGACGATGCACGCGCGCGCCTGCCAGCTCGGCGTCGAGGGCGTGGTCTCGAAGCTTCGCGACAGCCGCTACATCCCGGGCGACCGCGGCGGCGCGGTCTGGCGGAAGGCGATCTGCCGGCAGGAGTCGACCTATGTGATCTGCGGCTACGTGCCATCGAGCTCGGGCGCCGTGGAGACCTATTTCGGCGAGCGCGAGGGCCTCAACATCCTCTACCGCGGTCATGTGAGCATTCCGGAGCGCCATGCGGCGGCGATCAAGTCGGCGCTCGCCGGCAAGATGCAGCCGCGGAATCCCTTCGCCGACAAGCCGACGCCGATCCTGAAGAAGCGCGGCGTCAGGTTCGTGAAGCCGGTGCGGAAGATCGCGGTGGGATATCGGGGGACGACCGAGAGCGGAAAACTCCGGCATGCGTATTTCTTGGGCCTTCCGAAATAGGTAGGACGGTGGCTAACTCGATGGGTCTCTAACCGACATCCACCAGCCGTTCCTCTCGAGCCTTCGCTTTTCCTCGCTCTTCTGTCGATCATGCTTCCAGTTGTCGAGCATGGCGCTCGATGCCTCAGCCGACCATCCTGATGGAACAGCGCCTCGTTCCATCGCTACAATCGTGCTGATGTATCCGGACTCCGTCAGCCATTTCCAAGGCCCGGAATTTGTAAGCCATCCCTTATCGAGACATCGCCGCATTACGGCTTCGTCGACTTTCACCAGGTCGGTGGTAACGAACCAAGGCTTGTTGTCGTGCGGCCGGACCTGGGGGATGTCGTCCCATACTTTTACAGCGCCAACCTGCCAGAACCTCTCCTTGGAAAATCGACCACGGTGCCACTTGTCTCTGGCAACTATTGGCACTCCATCCCATTTCCCTATCAAGCAGCCGGCGAGAATCCGCAGTTCGCCTTCATCAGGATGGCCTAGGACCGGCAATGGCTGATCCTTCTCCCGACCGAGCATAAGATCTCTTGTGTGAATCGAGCCGTCGAGGAGAACTCGCAATGGGGGCTTATCGGTTCTCTTCATAGCGCCACCGGATGAGTTTCTTCCAAATCTACTTCGAGGCTTTTGTATCAGGAGCGCCAACGACCAGCACGTCCTCGATGCGCGTCGTGTAGCAGCGCGACAGCCGATCCCGCCGCATCGTCCACGCGATCCTGCCTGACCGCTTCGCCGGCGGAACCAGGGCGCCGGCGACGCCGATCGTGCCGCGGCCGAATTTGGAGTTGATCGCGTCCATCGCCCGCATACGCGCCTGCGATCCGTTGCTGTCGGCCTGGTCGAAAAGCCCGTCGCCGATCGAGGACGCCTTCGCCAGCTCGAGCAGCATGACGCCGCATTTCTTGTACCTGAAGCCGGGCCGCCAGATCGCCTCGATCGCCGCCACGGCCGCGCCGGCGATCTTGCTCGTGTCCGCCGTTGCCACCGGAAGCTCGATCGTCTTTCCGGCGGAGCGCTGGCGGTCCGCCGCCTTGAACGGGTTGGTTTGCAGGAAGACCTGCAGCACGCGCGCCGCGAGGTCCTGGCGACGGAGCTTGGCGGCCGCGGTGCTGGCATAGACGACGATCGCCTGCCGCATCTCCTCCAGCGTCTCGATCGGCCGGCCGAAGGAGCGCGAGACGACGATGCTCTTGCGGTCCGCCACGCCTTCCTCGAAAGCAATCGCTCGGATCCCGCGCAGCTCGAGAGCGGTGCGCTGGGCCACGACGCCGATGCGCTCCTTGACGATGCGCGGATCGACACGCCGGAGGTCAAGCGGCGTCATGACGCCGATCTCCGCGAGCCTGGCCGCCAGGCGCTCCTTCACGCCCCACAGATCGGTCAGCGCGATCTTCGAGAGCGCCGCGACCTGTTCTTCGTCTTCCATCAGGATCCTGACGCCGCCAGAGGACGGATCCTTCTTCGCCGACTTGTTGGCGACCTTCGCCAGGGTCTTGGTCGGCGCGACGCCGACGCAGACGGGAAGCCCTACGAGGCGATAGACCTCTTCCTTCATCTCGCGCGCATGCGCCTCGAGACGATGCTCGAAGCCGCCGAGCTCGAGGAAGCATTCGTCGATCGAGTAGATCTCGACCTCCGGGCTGAAGCGCTTCACGACGTCGACGACGCGGCGAGACATGTCGCCATAGAGCTCGTAGTTCGACGATCTCACGATAATGCCGGCGGCTTCCCATTTTTCGCGGTTGAGGTGCCAGGGGTCTCCCATCTCGACGTGCGCCTTCGCTTCGGCGGACCTGGCGATGGCGCAGCCGTCGTTGTTGCTCAGGACCACGCAAGGCTTTCCGCGAAGCTCCGGCTGGAAGACTGCCTCGACCGAGCAGTACATCGAATTGACGTCCAGCAGCGCTATCGGCCGTCGCATCAGAACGTCCGGATCGAATGCACGATCACACCCCACACCGAGAAGCTCCTCTCGGATGTCACTTCGATGTCGGCGTAGTGCGGGCTTTCGGCGTGAAGGATCACGCGATCGCCCGCCCGCACCAGGCGCTTCAGCACGAACTCGTCGTCGAGGACGGCGAGCACGATGTCGCCGCTCCTCGGTCGCCGTGCGCGGCTGACCACGACCAGGTCGCCGTCGAACAGTCCGGCACCTTCCATGCTGTCGCCCTTGATCCTGGCGACGAAGGTCGCGGCCGCGTCCCGGATCAGGAGTTCGTTGAAGTCGATCGGCGCTTCGGTGAAGTCCTCGGCCGGGGAGGGGAAGCCCGCCGGCGCCGGCACCAGGAGCAGGGGGATCTCTATCGTTGTCGAGGCGACGCAGATGGCCAGGCCAGGGGGCGCCAGGCGGCCTGGCTGTCCCGATTCGGAAGTGTTGTTCAGCATTTGTTCCGATGATAGGGTGACCTTGCGCCCTTTCGTCAAGCGGCCTTTCCGCTATTTCAGCCCGCGGAACGGCGCCTGCATCGATACGCGAGGAGAGCATCGTGACCGTCCTGTCGCGGCCCGATTTCCGGATCCTGCCGAACGGCTATCTGCGCGACCTGGTTGCCCGCCACCGGCAGGAGCCGGCCGGCTATGTCGGCGTCAACCTCTACGCCGTGACGTACGACGTGCCTGTGCTTGGATGGGGTGCCATGCGCGAGGTCGCGCAGCTTGCGGCACTCGACCTCCAGCCCGATCGCCGCAATGTCGGGGTTTTCGTCTGCAGGCCGGAGCTTCGCGCCCATATCGAGGCGGCAGGCTTCGACTTCCGGTCGACCGATATCATGGCGCAGATATCGGAAGGAGTGGCCTACGACGTCTCGGAGCTCTACCCGCCGCACGCCGCGCGCGAGTGGGCAAGCAACGTGGCGGCGTCGAACCGACGCCTCGAGACGAGCGAAGCTGACTGGCCCGCCATGCGCGAGCTGCTGGTGCGGATGGCGATGGCGCATCTCGAAGGGAGCCTGATGGTCGGCATCGCCGAGAGCGGCATGCTGGGATGGACGTCGGAGGCGCCGCTCCGCGGTCTCGGCATTGCGAGCGCGGGCGGCATTGCGCCGTTGTCCTCGTTGCTGGTGCAGGCCGAGCGCGAAGTGGTGGCGAATTTAGGGGCCTGGGAGATAGAGACGCAGCTGGGCGACTTCATCGAGAGCGGTGTCGAGAGGGCGAAGCTGAAGCGGGCTTAATCGATTTCGGATTCCTCAGTATCTGACGAGATCGCAATTCGCGTTCTGATATCTCGTCTGCGCCAGCACCGCTTTGAGCTTGTCGTCGTGTATCCATTCGCTGGCGTTGAGGGACACGCCATTCTTGTCCTGCTTTACGACTCTGTCGAAGGCGTCGTTTGTTGCCGCCTCGAATATCCGTCCCACGATAAAATCGTCGCTGGGGCCTTCCAGGAGGAAGATGACCGCCATCGGCGCATGTTTGTTCAAATCTTCTCGCGTGATCTTGTTGTCTCGGAATGCCTTTAGGAAGTCCCGTCCGGCGCGTATCCCGTCCTCGTAGAGGGTTTTCATTCTGGGCTTGTCCCCATTCATCGACGCCCACATGCCGCAAGTGAAAGCAGTAGCCGTCAAGCGCGCCAGGTGGACCTTCTCTAACTCCGCACCGGCATCGAATGAAATAAGAAGGCATGAGACCGCCATAACTGCCGCTACGCGCGAACGTGGTGTCATCGCCGATCCCCAACTGGTCGTGTCATGACGGTAACACAGGCAACGAGAGCTCGACGACAGACGCCCTACTTCCAGAGCCTGATGGCTACGACAATCAGCGCGCCGGCGATCAGAAGGCCAGCCAGGCGGATCGGTTTGAGGATCCCTTCGATGCGCGTCAGGGCAGCCAGCATGCTCTCTAGTGCGGTCGGGAGGGCGTTACGATCAGGCAAGACATCACCGGCTTGGCGATCCTCCGGTGCAGTCAGAATGTCGAAGATGATGGTGGCGCCGGCGACTGGTACCGAATGGTTGGCCGCGTTCTTCCATCTCTTCATCTGGCCGAGAGGATCGCCGACATAGGTGAAAGCGCCTTCGGCTTCGGCGCTCTTCGCGTCGAGGTGGATTACAATTTCATTCGGAAGCACGCCTGTATTGAGCTTGTTCCTTAGAGCACCAAAGGCGGACTTTCCCGCATTGACGTAGAAGCTCAGGCGAGCGGCCTTAGGGGTTGAGGCGTCATTTCCCTCCCACGCTGCCATGTAGTGCAGACCCGAGTCGTCGAGGGCCTGCTCGGCGCTAGTCTCGACGATTTGGAGCTCGGCTTCGATCGCCTTGGCGTCAGGAGCGAAACGGCTGAAGACCTCGCCTGTCTCGAGCTCTATGCGTTCGTGCCTCGATGCCCTCACTTGGAAAGTTATGAGGTCGCGGCGCTTGGGCGCGGGCTCCAGGTCACGGCCGAGCCGCACCAACTCGCGGATCGCGAACGGGGTGAGGGTAATTTGCATTGAACCGTCCTGGAGTTGAGAACTGGTCGGGGAGCCTAGCCGAGTCCGGCCGGCGCTGCGACGATCGCAGGTCAAGGCCGAGCGCGAGGTGATGTTGAGCTTCGGCGACAGGGAGACCCAGGCTCAGCTCGGCGACTTCATCGACGGTCGAGCGGGTACGTCTGAAGCGAACGTGACCGGATTGAGACGGGACAGGTAAAGTAAGGCTGGCTATCCTTTCTGGCTCACCAGTATCCGACCCTGCCGGACTTTTAGGGTGCCGTTCAAAGCAAGCATCGATGGTAAGCCAGAGCTGTCGGTGGATTTTTCCCACGACGGCTGGAGCGAGCTGAAGAGGCGCGTCGGAGAGAGCCCTGGCATCGCGCTCTGCGTCTGCTGTCCGGTCCCGGCCAAGGTCATCCCGAAGACGAGCCCGTTGCAGCGATTTTTCTTCGCGCACCGCACCGTGCCGGTCGACTGCATGTGGGTTCCAGAGTCGGCCGAGCACATGGAGATGAAGATCGCGGTCCGCAATGCGGTCCTGGCGATGGATGGCTGGTCGGCGGAGGTCGAGGTCCCCGGCAACGGATGGAAGGCCGACGTGCTCGTCACCAAGGGAGACTTCAAGATCGCCTTCGAGGTGCAGCTTTCCCAGCAAGGCCAGGCGAAGACCTGGCTCCGGGAAGGACGCTACGAGGATGCCGAGGTCCTGCCCTGGTGGATCGTCACCTCGACCCGCAATGTCGGAGACGGCTTCGGCTCGGATCTCCGCAGCGTGGTCACGGGAAGCGATCTGAAAGGCGTTCTCGCGTCGACGGCGAGGGAAGCCCGGAAGGTCATCGAGCGGATCGAGAGCCAGGTCGCGATCGCCAGAGAGCTCTATCTTCTGTTGCGCGAGAAGGGGATCGCTTATCGCCCCATGCGCTTCGGCCGCCTGCCGGTAGGCGCGGTGCTCGAGCTCGGAAAGACGCAGGGACAGGAGGACGGTGTATCGGAGCAGATCGTCGTCATAGGCGAGCTCGGCGCCGGCGTCATCCAGGATCACGAGCAGCTTTGCGCGAGCTCGGCCGCCAATCCCTGGGGATCGGTCGCGCAGTTCGTCCGTCTTTCGCCGCCGGTGAAAGGCTATCGCTCGATCGCGTTCCGCATCAGGGGCGAGACGGAGCGGTTCCTGAGAGATCGCCTCGATCGACTGCTGGAGGGTCGCCTTCGATGGGATCCATCGGTCAAGAATGTGGAACGCCCTGCAGCGCTCGTCTGGTATCCGGAGAAATGCGGCGGATGCGGCCAGGCGTTCGCCCGTGCCCCTTTCGCGATCCAGGACCATGTGTACGACGATGGCACCGAACGCATGCTGGCCGTCTTCGACACGGAGGACAGCAAGCCATGGAAGGTCGAGGCCGTCAGGCGCTTCGAAGCGAGGACGGGTCTTTGCCTGGGCAAGATCCTGGAAGGGTGGTTCCGGAGACCAACAGAGGTGGCCCGTCAGAATTGCCCTCATTGCGGGAAGTATCACACTGAGGCATTGGTGACGTGGATGCAGGCGCAGACCGCATGGCCCTACACCGACATCGATTGGACTTTCATCGGCAAGGCCAAGGGCTCTGGCTCATGGACGGTTCCATCGATGGTGAAGAGGCGGCGGTCTCCACCGTCCGTGGTTTGGAACGGCATCGTCGATGCCGCGAGGGCAGCGCGCGAAGAGGCCCGCGAGAAAGCCCGCCTGGAGAAGATAGAGCGAGATCGTGCCGCGGAGGAGGGAGAGCGCGAGCGGAACAAGAAACTCGAGGAGGAGGCTGAGAAGGCTCAGCGCGATGCCGAGGTCGCGGCGGCGGCCGCGAAGGTAAGAGCCGATGAGCTCGCGAAGTGGAATGCTTTCCGTAAGACCCAGGGCGACATCGCAGCGCGGGAGGCTTTACTCGAACGAGCCACATCCGCGTTCGGTCGAAAGGACATGGCGGAAGTCTGGATGAACACGACCAGCCCCATCCTTGGCGGCAGGCCGGCCGAGTTGTGTACGGCAGAAAGCCTCGATAAATGTGTTGCCGCCCTGCCGAAGTCGAAAAGAGCCTGAGATGATGATGTGCGACGGATCAGGATGATCGACGATCCACTCAAGTTCCGGGGTTATGTGGCGTCATGAAGGTGGTTCTGGCCATAGCCGGCATTCTCGCCGTCCTCGTTGCGGGCCCGCTGCTGCTGAAATACGGGACGCTTTCTCCCTGCGGCATGCTTCGCGCGCAGGTCAGGCAGCAGGATGGCTTTGCGGCCGTTCTGCCCGATGGCTTGGTCGACCTGGCTCTCGCCGCCCAGATCGGCGCGCTGACGCCGGGTAAGTGCCTTGCAGCTCTCTTTGGGAATGATCAAAGCCAACCGCCGCCGAAACAGGAGGCGTCGAAGCCGCCATCCCCTCCAAGGGTCCCTTCTGCTCCGGCTCCTTCTGCTCCATCCACCCCACCTCGAGCGAGAGATGCCGAAGCTGCTCTCCGCAATGCTTTCGAGAAGGCTGCACGGGCGACGGCCGATTGCCGGGCCAGGCGATTGAGCGGGGAGCTGAAGGGCTTCGTCGAGTCCGTCGAATGCGCGACCCCGGGTGTCGCCAGCGCCTTTGTTGCAGCTGGAGTTCCCGAGGAACTGGTCTCGCGCTACACCGCGACGCGCCGCGACATCGCGGAGAAGCTCGATCGGAAAGAATACACGCTGGGCAAGGGCGACGAAGAGCTTCGTCAGCTCGAAGCCTGGTTCATTCGCGGGATCGAAACAGAGCGTCGGCGGTCAATGCCGTGACTTGTCGCCGGCGCTGAACTTCATAAATTCTCGCCCACCTCCGCCCGAGCCTCATCGATGTCGATCGACAGCGGCACAGCTTCGCCCTCGATTTCAGGTTCGCCCCTTAGTTTCGCCTTCTTCGTCCACCCCAGCCTTCCATCGCTCGTCACCGCCACCGCCGGGTGCGCATTGAGGTAGGCGTGCGCCATTGCCATCACCAGGCAGATGGTCTCGTCCCAGTCGCCGACATCGCCGCAGGCTTCGCCATGCGCCTTGAAGACGCCGTGCTCCTCGAGCCAGGTCTCGATCATCGTATCGGGCGCGGCCTCGCGCTCGGCATAGGCCACGTCTTCATGGATGTCGGTGCGGACGTCGCCGGCGCCATCCCGACAGACGGCTTCCTGCAGCCTGGCGGTGCAGGGGAGGACAAGCATCGTGTCGGGATCGCGGTTGGTGCGCCTGGTGGCAGCCGCGCGCGCGGCGCGCCGATCGAGGCCCCATCCCAGCACCTTCTGCGCGCGGCCGTCCTCGGGCAGGTCTCGCTCGGCCGCAATGAACCCGAAGGGGCCCTCGAAGTAGCGGTCGCGGAGATCCTTGAGCCAGCCACGGGGAAGGATGCCGGATTCCGGCCGCAGCCGGTGGTGGAGCGCGAAGGGGCCCAGGGGCGGAGAAGACGGGGTCTCGCCCGGCTGAGGGAAGGTGGCGATCTGGGACATCTGGAACTCCTGGCATCAAGGCATCGAGGCCGATCGAGTTCCTGTATTGTTCTTATCCATAGACAAAGGTCAAGGAGGTCGCGCGCCGGGAGGCGCCGTTCGGGCGAGAGGAGGAATCCGCATCTGACATCGGATGCGGCGCCGCCGCGGCGATGGCGGAGGCAATCTATTGGAATTGCGAATGCTTTAGCCGTGGAGAATCCGACATGGGATCCGACACGGGAACCGACGCGCAAGCCGCGTCACGATGCTGTCTGCCAGCCGCCGCCCTTTTCGTCGAGATCGATCGCCAAACGGGATCCCGAAGCCTGGTCAACGCCTTGTATTCTGTCAGAAACTCTATTAAATATCGCACATGCAACGCCTCATCGAGCAGATCCTGGCCTTCGCCGAGACCCTTCCCGAGGGCGAGCTGCTGCACGCCAAGGCGCTGCTGCACCTCGGATCCCGGACGGCGATCGACCAGTCCCTGTCGCGCCTGGTGCGCCGCGGCACCCTCATCCGCGTCGGCAGGGGCGCCTATGCGCTGCCGATCCCGACCGAGTTCGGCGCCCGCCCACCTTCGGCACGCAAGGTCGTCGAGGCCCTGTCGCAAGCGACCGGAGAAGCCGTCGCGGGCAATCCGGCCGAGGCGGCCAACGGGCTCGGCCTCACCACCCAGGTCCCGGCGCGGCGGATCTACCTGACCTCGGGCCCCAGCCGCCGGCTCAATCTCAGCCTGCCCGGACTCGAGGCGAAGACCGGCGCGGCTGCCTCGGTCGAGATGCGCCATGCGCCTCGATGGCAGCTGGTCCTCGCGGACAAGCCGGCCGGCCGCGTGGTGCGTGCGATGGCCTGGGCGATGACGGAGATCGAGCTGGGAAGGAAGCGTTCGCCGGGCGGCGCCGGAGCCTCGGAAGAGCATCGCTGGCAGAGCTCGAAAGAGCGCCGGGCCGAGATCCGCCGGAAACGCGCCGAGGCCGCGACGCGCGTCCTCAACCAGGTTGCCAGCCGCCTGACCGAGGTCGAGCGCGAGGATCTCATGTCGGCACGGCCGCTGCTGCCTTCGTGGGTCGCGGAGCCTGTCAGCCATGTGCTCGCCCATGTTTGAGATCTCAAATGGCTGAGGAATTCTTCCGCCTGGGCGCGGATAGGCGGTTCCGCGCCCTGGAGGCGGGGGCTGCGGCCATCGGGCGCGTGCCGGCCCTCCTCGAGAAAGACGTCTATGAGGTCTGGGCGCTCGAGGCCGTCTTCGGGTCCGAGATCGGCAAGGATCTCGTCTTCAAGGGCGGGACGTCCTTGTCGAAGGTCCACTCAGCGATCAGGCGCTTCTCCGAGGACATCGATCTCACCTACGACATCCGGGCGATCGCCGCCGATCTCATCGGCGGGCGGGCGGAGCCAATGCCGGCGACGCGAAGCGAAGAAAAGAGATGGACGTCGGAGATCCGGTCGCGCCTGGAAGCGTGGGTGGCAAAGACCGCCCTGCCCATCGTGAAGGCTCATGCCGGCAAGACCGGCCTTCCCGCCGAGGTGAGCGCGAATGGCGACAAGATCGTCATCGCCTATGAGCCCGTCAGCGCCGGATCGCCCTATGTGACGCCTTTCGTGAAGCTTGAATTCGGAGCGAGATCGACCGGGGAGCCGAACGATGTCCATCCGGTCGGCTGCTATCTTGCCGAGGCCCTTCCTGCGTTGCAGATGCCGACTGTCCAGGCGAAGGTAATGAAGATCGAGCGGACCTTTTGGGAAAAGGCGACGGCCGTTCACGTCTTCTGCCTTCAGGACCGGCTGAAGCATGATCGGCTCTCACGTCATTGGTACGACCTGGCCGAGCTTCGCGAGAAAGGACACTCCGCCGTCGCGATCGCCGATCGCGAGGTCGCCGATGCTGTCGCTGCGCACAAGGCCGTGTTCTATGCCGCGAAAGACGCCGCCAGGAACGCGATCGATTATGCCGCCGCGACGCAGGGCGGCCTGCGTCTGGTGCCGGACGGAGCGGCATATGCAGCGCTGGAGCTCGACTACCTGGCGATGATCGAGGCGGGGATGTTTCTCGACGATCCGCCTCGATTCGATGAGCTGATCGACCGATGCACCGCTCTCGAGAAGGAGATCAACGGCGCATGGAAGGCGAAGCCGCAGCTGTCCCCGTGATGACCAAGGGCACGATCGTCATACTCGGCCGCGAGCCGCTCGACAGCTTTTGTGCCGCCAACCGCCTGGACCTGCTCCTGCGTCCCGGGATGCCGGTTGTCATCGTCGACGGCGTCTTCGACAAGATCGCCGCCGACGCAGGCTCTCCCAGGAGCCGGGAGATCTCGCGTTCATCGACGCCCACGATCCTCGTATCGCCGTCGCGGAGACCGATTCAGGGCGGCTCTTCCGCATGAACAGGGATGCCGGCGGCTCTCTGGGCAGGAACGCTGCCGAAGTCGCGGTCGCCGACTTCCTGAGCTCGGACGAAAGGCTCAAGAAGCTCGTCGACTCCGGGGACCAGGTCGTGCTGCTGCACGAAGGCATAGACCTGTTCGTCTCGCGGCGGCCGGAAAATCTCTATGCGGTGTCGACACTAGACTTCCTGCGCGGCCTCGAGCGTGCCGGCATGATCGGGTCGGCCGAGGTGCTGGCGGCCGTTGACACCGCCAGATCGATCATTCGCGAGATGACGCATCCGACCGGCGCTAACCGGAGCCCGGAGGATCGCCGGGATTTCGGCGGCGCCGGCGAGAGCGCGCGGTTCAAGAAGATCTGGCGGCCGGAAACCTGGATGCCGGCTTAACCGATCTCCTCCAGAACGCTCCAATCCTCGACCCGCAGCGGCTCCGGGATATGCCCGAATGCCTTGTCGCTGGTGACCAGCACGGCATCCGCAGCCGCGGCATGGCCGGCGATCATCATGTCGAGCGGCCCCAGGGACACGCCTTTCGCCTGGCATGACGCCCGCAGGTCGGCATAGGCGCGTGCCGCTTCGCGCTCCCATGCCAACACGTCGACACGAAGCAGGAACTGTCGCACGCGCTCGGTGAGATGGGCGGGGTAACCGCGCCGGGAGAGACCGAAGAGCAGCTCGCCTTCCGTCACCGCCGAGATCGCGATCTCCTCCATGGGGAGCGAGGCCAGCCGTCTGCCGATCGCCGGCCTGTCGCCGCGGATGACGTGGCTGGCGACATTGGTGTCGAGCAGGTAGCCGCTCATTTCTTCACGCGCCCGGTCTTCGCGTCCCGGGTCTTCGTGTTCCGGGTTTTCGTGGTCCTGGCGGGTTTCCGGTCATCGAGCGGCAAGCCCTCGAACGGATCGCGTTCCTCGGACGCCTGATGGCGGTCAGCCGGTCCCATGAAGTCGGCTGGTACGTTGCCCTGGCCGTAGAGTGCGAAGAGCCCGTCCCAGGACGCCGGCTTGCTCGACAGGATCACGTCGCCGGTCCTGGGGTCGCGGCGAATGAACACCTCGCTTCCCTCGAAGCGGAATTCCAAGGGGAGCCGGACGGCCTGGCTGCGGCCGGTCGTGAAGAGCTTCGCGGTTCTGGGATCGGATCGCATCTCAGCGCCCATTCATCCTGATATATCTCAAGATATATACCGCGCTTCCGGTACATATCAAGATGGGTATCAGGTCGAATATTGTCGGGGCCCGAGCTTCACTCCAGTCCGTCCCATCCCTCGACCGACGGCGCAGGGCCAGGCAGCCGGGCTCCTAGGCGAGACGAGCTCCTCTACCGCCATCCCCTGATGGCTGAAGCTATGAAAAGCCTCAGCTACTCTCAGCCACTCAGCTACAGCCGGCATCGTCTTCAACCGCTCGCCTGGCGTAGCCCCATGTCCCGCGCTTCCGTCAGCCGCCTTGATCGTGCCTCCGCGAGTGCGATGAACTCGGGATCGAGATGCGAGACCTTGTCCGGGTGGTTTCGCGTCATCTTCGCCCGCCACGCCACCTGGATCTCGTCCCTGGTCGCCGAGGGCGCGATGCCGAGCACTTCATGCCATGCCGCCGCCTCGTCGACCGCAGAAGGCGCGGCATCTTTGCGGCTCGCTTCACGGTCGTCGGTTGCGGGGCCCGCTTGCTCGCTGCTCGATTCCGAGGAAGGCCCGCTCATGGCCTCCAGCCCGTGCTTTCTCGCCCGGCGGTACAGGCTTGCCTTGCGAAGCGACCTGACGATGAGAAACGCCAAGGCGCAGAACGCAAACGCCAGCGGCGCGGCCGGGTAGGCCGGACTGGCGACGAGGTAGGCCGGCAAGTAGCAGGCCGCCGCGACACGGAGTCCCGACCTCGTCGCGACGGCGGGTGCCCAGGCGTGGAACCTGTCGCTCGGCATCGTCTCGATGAGCTCCTTGCGTCCGTCGAGTACGCTCTGTGCGGGGAGAAGCTCATCGAGTTCCTTGTTGAGCTCGACGCCCAGCTTGCTCCCGCGATGGAAGCTGCCGTCGGAGTTCTTCTTGAGATGCGTCCCGCGGCTCTCGACCTCTTCCAGACGGTCCCCAATCGCTCGCAGCTGCGTATAGAGCTCGACGAGCTCACGTCGCTCCTCGACGGTCCAGGTGAAGAGGCGCGGCCGTCGCGCGGCACGAATCTCCGCCCAGATCCACGACAGCGCGATCAGCGCCGGGGCCAGGTAGACGGCTGACGCCTGAAGCACGGTGCCGGCATAGATCAGGGCAGGGATCGCCAGCATGACCAGTCCGGTCCAGGTGCCCCCTCCTTTGGATCTGCGTGCCATGCGCGCGGGCGACTTATCCGGGACGGGCGGCCAGGAGCCAAAAGGCAATAACGAGCATGACCAGGTAGAAGCCCAGGCTGTAGAGGAGCTGTATCAGCGGCACGTTCCGGCGCCGCGCCGCGCCGATCGCGCTCGAGATCTTCTCAGGGAACATGTACTGCAGCCAGAGGATCACCTTGCCCGGCATTAGGAAGATCCACCAAAGCATCGATCGCTCGCTCGGACGCGAAGCGTCCTGCAACGGCGTTGCCGCATCGGCAAGGCGATCGACGAAACGGGGGCGCTCAAGCTCAGGCTGCCTGGACACGATCCCTGCTCGCAACTCAGAATAGCGCCCGATCCTAGCGCCGCGACCGTGCGCCGTCATCACAAGCGAGGCCGTCATGACGATGGCATGGAAGGGGGATCGCTACGAAACCCGCCGCCTCCTGCTGCTCGGAGAGAGCCAGTATTCCTGGCTCGACGATGGCGAGATCCGGCATCCCGGCGAGAACCACGCTGCGGAGCTCGTGACCGAGGCGATCGGAATGGAGGCGTCGCGCTTCATGATGACGCTCACGCGGGCCTTGTCGCGCCGTGAGGCCCCGAGCCGGGCCGAGCGGGAATCGGCCTGGGCGCAGGCCGCCTTCGTCAACTTCGTCGACGAGTCGGTCGGCATAGGCGCGCGCATCCGACCGTCCGCGGAGATGTGGTCAAGCGCCCGGTCGCGCTTTCGCTCGCTCCTGGAGGAGCTCAGGCCGCACACCGTCATCGTTCTGGGCAAGGAATGCTGGACGAACCTGCCCGATGCCGATCTCCATCTAACCGACGACGTCCAGGGCTATCGCCTGCGTGACGGCTCCGCTGCGATCTGCTGGGCGGTCCAGCACCCGGCGCGTGGCCTCTCCTGGCGCCGGCTGGCACAACTCATCGCCTTCTCCACCGCGCGAGAGATCGCATGGGAAGTCGAGGGATGAGCTTGGCGAGCCATGAGACAGGTTGCGCCCTCCGCGCTAGTCTCCGCATATGGATACCGACCCGGCTATCTGGCAGGGCGCGATGGCGCTGGTGAAAGAGCATGGCGAGGACGCCGTGCTGCATGCCGCCCAGCATGCGGATGGATGCCTGGACCGCGGCGATCTTTCCGGCCGGAGAACCTGGCACCGGATCCTGATGGCGGTCGAGTGGCTGCAGGCCAAGGAAGGCGCGCATCCGTTCAAGATGGGGCATTAGACGGCGTGCGGTCGAGGCATCGGGGAGTCAACGTGCTTCGGTAGCGGCAGGTCTTGATCTGGGAAGTCGCAGTGCCCGAGCCCCGAGCTTGTCGGGATCGCCGAGACGCGCGGCATCGAATGCGCGCATGTCGCTCATCGCAGATGGGGCGCCTACAAGAACTGGGAGCTCATGAAGGAGGTCGTCGCCGGAAGCTGGACCCTGGTGACCAACAACGCGATCGACTTTCGCGGCCGCCCCTCAGAACGTGAGCGATCGCGAAGCATTGACGATTAGTCGCCCACCTTCTCCACGATCTTCTCATCCTCGTTCCTGACATTGCCGACCCGCTTGTCGACCTCACAGGACACCATCTTCTCGGCCGGGTAGGGCGCGAGCAGCTTCTTCCGCTCCTCGGGCGTCGTATCCTTCGACAGCCACGCTGCCCAGTCCTTCGGTTGCAGCATCACCGGCATGCGATCGTGATAGGGAGCGACGTGCGCGTTCGGCTCGCCGGTGATGATGGTGAACGTCAGCAGCTCCTCGCCCTCTCCCGATGCCGCATCCTTCGGCCGCCAGCTCTCCCAGAGAGCTGCGAAGGCGAAGGGCTCGCCGCCGGTCGGCGACCTGGGCGCGGCGGGATCCGCCGGCGGCGCGGTCGTGAACAGCCGCGGGTTCTGGCCCTTCGGCCATTCGAAGAACGACGACACCGTCTTGAGCGCGAAGCGCTGCTTGTAGGCGCCGCGGAAAGCCGGCGACGTCGCTACCGTCTCCGCACGAGCGTTGATCGTCTTGAAGGCAAGCTTGTCGTCCTTGGCCCATGCAGGGACGAGACCCCAGCGCATCTTCACCAGCTCGCGCTCGCCTGATGCGGTGAGGCGTACGACGGCGCCGAACTGCTTGGGCGTTGTAGCGCGGCTGGTAGGCGTTGTCGCCTCGACCGCCAGTCGGCAGGCGTTCCGCAGATGCGGAATGCCGAGAGACCAGGTTTGGCGCCGGCTGGTCGTGGATCGAGTAGAGGGCGTGGAGCTCGGCCCAGGTGAAGAGGTCGGAGAAGCGGCCAAACATGGCTTCAATCTGATGCAGCCTGATGAGCGGGTCCAGATGTGATGCGGCAGCCGATCACTCCTGCTTTAAGTCCGCACCCTGGTCCCCTTCTTCTAGGCGCTTCCGTTGGCAAGGTGTTGCGGATCGTTGGTCTGGGTCGCGAACGGCTTCTTCCGCTTCTGACTGATCCTCATTCCCCGATGGAGAACGGTTCTATGTCCCCAGCGAGCCCGAGACGCGGCGCTCGTTTTCCCGCATCCACACCTGAGCCGCTTCGCGGGGCGTCTGCCGCGGCTCATCGGTGGCAAGGCAGCCCCACTTCTGCGCCCTGACATCAGGCTGCCGTCTCGTTAGGGGCGCTCGTGCGAATTCACAGGGCGGCGTCGAAAAATGTTGGACACCGTCACTGACCGCGGCGAAGGTGCGCACTCAGTTCTCGGCTCCCTGGCAAATGCCATTGCGCCAGCAATCACGCGCCAGGCACCTGGCGACACCTGATTTGCGAGTCCCCATGCTCCCATCCTCCCAGTCTTCGTAACGCATTTCTTCGAAGGTATCGATCCGACGGTCGCCCCGGTTCCGGTGCGGGAGATGGCGAAATCTGCGGTCGGGAAGACGGATCCGCTGCTTCGACGCGAGACGCTCGAGCTTGTCCGCGCCTTCTACTCGATCAGGGATCCTGCGCTCCGTGAGAAGCTGGATCTGTTGATCCGACAAATTGCCGAAGCATTTAACGGCGCAAATGCGTCGTCGGACACGTAGCACGAGATTGCGCGCCGACCGGGACGCAAATCGTGCTGCGGTCGATGGGGGCGGGACAGGGCCTGTGCAGAACGGCCGCAATTGAGATGCGCATGCCGGTCCCAGATGTCTTTCCTAAGGCCGGCTCGCCATCACGGGACGGAGGCGATCAATGTTCTTGGGGAGGCAGCTTGACGCTTCCCCTGCTGGCGATGGGCAGGCGCCATCCCCAGTGAATCGCCATCACCCGCAAACCAAAGCAGACCATCCCGCCGGTTACGGTGGTAACGACAAGGGGGAGATCCAGCATGCTACCAGCGACCACAATGGCCGCACCTGCAAGCGCGGCGACGGCGTAAAGATCAGAGCGCAGGACGGCCGGAATATTGGCGAGAAGCACGTCGCGGGTGACTCCGCCGCCGATGCCCGTCAGCATTCCGAGCAGCGCCGCCATCACGGGGCTCAAGTGAAACGCGAGTGCCTTTTCCGTTCCTGCAACGGCGAAAAAGGCCAAGCCCATCGCATCGAGCAGCCGCACCGGATTGCTGAGCTTCTCGATGAAGGACGACCAGAAGAACGCGATCAGTCCCGCCGCCACCGACACTCCTAGATAGCGCCAATCTCCCAACGCGGCGGGCGGTACTGCGCCTATCAGTAGATCGCGGAGAATTCCCCCGAAGCTCGAGGCCGCAAACGAAAGCACGAGAACCCCGAACACATCGAGATTCCTCTTGATTCCGGCCATTGCACCGCTCAGGGCAAAAGCGAATGTTCCTCCCAGATCGAGACAAAGAACGAGCGTGCGTTGGACTTCAGCTGCCGCCTGCAACTCGGTTATAGCCATGGTCTCCCCGGAGAACCCATCATCGGGCGTTCCACGCCAATGCGGCGGCCACCATCGCTTCTACGCCAGTTTCGAGAGTCGGGTGCAAAACCGGCGCAAAGTGCGGACTGTGGTTGACGGGCAAATCGTTTATCCGACCTTCTTCTTTTGCTTTGGCATAGACATCAGGATCAGTGCCGCCAACGAACCAGTAGACCGAAGGAGCGTGCCACGCAGTCCCGAAACACCCGAAATCCTCACTGGCGGGCGCCGGGCCGGTATGCTGAACGCGATCGGCGGAAAAATGCGCGCGCAGCGCCGCTGCGACCCGTTCGCTTGCCGCCTTGTCGTTGACGTTGAGCGGATATGAGTCGAGCGCTGTGATCTCTGGGTGGCGCGGTGCACCCGCTGCCTCCGCTTCGGCGTTCACGATACGCTCTATCGCCGCGAGCACCCGCTTGCGAACCCCTGCATCAAACGTCCTGACGTTCAGTTTGATAACCGCTTCATCCGGGATGACATTCTCTTTGGTGCCTGCCTGCAACGCACCAATGGTGACCACGGCGGCTTCAGTCGCGGCTACTTCGCGAGAGACGATGGTCTGTAGCCGCAGGACTGTTGCTGCTGCCATGACGACTGGATCTATGCTGGCCTGCGGCATTGATCCGTGAGCACCACGACCGAACAGTCGAATTTGCAAGCTGTCCGCCGCCGAGGTTATCGGTCCGGCGCTGCCGGCAACAGTGCCCGCCGGCCCGACCATGACATGCTGTCCCAGAACTACATCCGGCTTGGGAAAGCGCGCGAAGACGCCGTCATTAAGCATCGCGCGCGCTCCCTGTGCCGTCTCCTCGCCAGGCTGGAAAATTATCATCAGGGTTCCGCGCCATGCGTCACGTGTACGCGCGAACAAGGCAGATGCGCCCATCAGCCATGCCACATGCATGTCATGACCGCACGCATGCGCCACAGGCACGGTCTCTCCGCTGTCGTCCTTCGCCGAGACTGTGCTTGCATACGCTACGCCGCTCGCTTCGCGAATTGGCAATGCATCCATGTCGGCGCGCAGCATGACGGTGGGGCCATCACCGTTGCGAAGTAAACCGACGACCCCGGTCTTCCCGACACCCGTCGTTACCTCGTAGCCACTATCGGTGAGATGTTTCGCCACGAGGCCGGCGGTGCGGACTTCCTGCATCGAGAGCTCAGGATGCGCATGGATGTCCTTATAGGAAGACTCAAGCGTGGGCAGAAGCTCGGGGAGCACGGCGATAATTCGCCTCAGGGTGTCTGTTGCTGGCTCGTTCATAGATCACTCCTAGTGGCAGGTCTCCTTCTTAACACGGGAATTATTCGACGCTACGGGTACCCTCAGAGTCGCTGAGTCCGGGATGTTCGTCTCGGCACCTTGCGCAAGCCTCCTCCAAGCCAGTGCCCGATCGTGAGCGCAAACTGCAGAAAGCTAAGCAGGTGAAGATGACGTTGCGGCACATCTCGAAGCCGCAGCGCGTGTCTGTATGGGGACTAGGATTGCACCCGCAGGGAACGGCATCGCCGCACATGCAGGCATCCTCGCGCTCGTTGAAGGCTCTATACGGCCGCTTGTGCTGCTCGCATAGCCAACCCTTGTCGTCGCAGCGGCGGCACTTCTGGCGGACGACATTCGTCACTCGAAAAGCCTCCCCTGGTTCGGCTTGTCGGTCTTGCGCGGCGGGGGCGGCTTCGCGGGGCGCGTCGGCCTTGGCGGCGGATCGGGCTTCTCCGGTCCCATGTCCCAATCGCCCTCGAAGGGTTTCAGCATCGCCTTCAGCTCCGCCGCTGTAGCGGACTCCTCGCCGAGCCACTTCGTCCAATCGGCCGGCTGGAGGATCGCCGGCATGCGGTCGGTGATCGTGCCGATCAGCTTGTTGTTGGGCGTCGTCACCATCGCGAACTCCCAGAGAGTTGCGCCGTTCGGCTCGGACACCCGCTGGAAGATCACCGCGATTGAAACCGGCTTATCGTCCCTTGGCCGGATTTCGTACTGCTCCGTCTTCGGCTTGCCGCCTGGCTTCGAAGACGGAACCTCCTTCCCTTCGTTGAAGGTCTTCACCACGAGGATGCCGCGCCGTTGAGCGAACGCCTCCTTGAAGGTTGGCTTCTTGTCGATGGTCTCGCATCGGGCGTGAATGACCTTCTTGTCCTGCCAGGGGACGGTAAGCCCCCAACGCATCGGAAAGAGCTGGCGCTCGCCGTTCTCGTCCAGAGCGAGGACATTGGCGAACCGCATCGGCGTCAGGCGCTCTTCGCGGTCCTCGCCATCGCTCCCTGACCCCGGCTCGGCGGCCATACCTCGATAAAGCCCCACCAGCGTGCTCCACGAGTACATCTGGGTGAACTTGCCGCACACGGGGCTAGTGCTCGACCTTGAAGGGATCGCGGCCGCTCCGATCCTGGAGCCACTTCACCGCCCGCAGCACGTTCGTCCAGTGGCGCTCGCCTGCGGTATCGCCCTTCGCCATGCGTGCGTCGGCGCGGGCGCTGGCCTCGAACCAGGCCGTTTCGCCAAATCGATCGATCAGCGAACTGGCCCTGTCCCAGGTGGCGCGAGGAAAATTCACCCCGTCAGCCTAGGCGACGCCCATTGACGGAGGCAAGAACATTGTTCTTGAATTGTTCTCATGTCCGGAAACTACCGCGATAGGCAGCGCGAGAGGTACCTGCGCCGGTCGCCGCGGCCGTCGGCCGACGAGGCCGGCATCGTCCGGATCATATTCAACTGCCTGAGGCAGAACTTCCCAGACGCCGGCTCGCACCGACTGGAAAAGGCCGCCAGCTCCATTGCAAGCGCATTTGCCGCCCACGGCTTCGTCGTCGTGAACGTCGCGCGCCATCCCGAGCACGAGGAACCTCGCTCTCCGCCTACGCCTCAGGGCTCCGTGGTGCGTACCGTCGTAAGGGGGCGCTTCCCGGGCGAGGACGATCGGAGTCTCGATCTCCGCTTTCGCCATACGCCGGTCGGATGGCAGCCACCACCTGCTTCCCCCGCACGCCGATCTCGAACATCTCCGAAGGCATAGTGTGCCACCGAGACGACCAAGGCAGAGGCGCTAACGAACTGGAGCCCAAGGACCTGGCTCGACCTTGGAGCTACATCGATCACGACGACCACGCCGCAGGAAGGTTCGCCTGCACCGACCTCGAGGCCAAAGCCAGCTGTTGCACGAGCGTCTTGGCGATGTCGCCCAAGTATCTCAACCGACATGCATCGAGCTCGAGGTGATTTCGCTCCCTGAAGAGCAGTCGACGCGGACCGAGCAGCGCTCGCGGTACGACAAAGAAGTCGAACTCCTGGGTGTTGCTCTTATCCAACCGGCCGATCACCGTTACGTCGGCGCGGTTGAAGCAAGGGTCGAACTCGTAGATCCATCGCAGCGCACCGCCGCTCGTCTGGAAGCACCGAAGAACAACGACGGCAATGGTCGCCCGATCCCCGATGGCGATGACGTTCCTCAACGGTACCTTCGCCGCCGCGAAACCTGCCTCCTTCAATGACACGACGATCCGGTCTAGGAGCAGATGCCGCCGCTCCAGGACGACGCGTGTCTGATTGAGATGCTCTCCCGATCGATGCGGCGTGTACCCGATCAACCGATATGCTTCGAGCATTCCACCAAAACGCTTCTTGTAGGTACCGCTCGAGCGGATCATGTCATAGCTATTGATAATCGCTTCCGAAAGCTCTCCCTGGCTCTCGAGGACCAGCTTCAGCTGCTTGAGCATGTCGTCCTTGGATATCCGCCTGTTCCTCGCAGCCATGATCTTCTGCGCTTCGTCGAAAACCTCCGCGCTGACGATGGGCTCGAATACGCTATCCGCGCGCACCCATTGATCGGGGGCATTGAAAGTCCGCCGCTTCCTTAAGCGAAAGGAACTCCGGTTGAAGACGTTGTGACCCGCATATTTGGGGTTCTTGAGAATTCCATGCACCCGCACGCCGTTCCACGTCTTGCCCGACGTATACGTGCTGCCTTGGGCGTTCAGACGCCGAGCGATCCGCACCTCGGTGATGCGGAAGTCGACGAACATGCGAAATATGAGACGGACGGTCTCCACCTCCTTCGGATCGCCAGGCTCAAGAATGACGCGATCAGTCTGCAGAGCTTTAGCTTCGCCCCTCTGAAGAATGCCTTTGAGTTGTCCGTTCTGATCGACCAGCCGGCGCTGGAGGGCATAGCCAGCCAAGCCACCCTGCCTGAAGCCTTTGGTGATCAAGCGAGACTGGCCAGCGAAGACCTTGCCTGAGAGTTCCCGGCTGTACTCGGCCGCCATGGCACGCTTCACGGTCTTGATAATCGAGGAAACCAAGCTTCCGTCGTTCTCGAATTCCTCGCCGCAGTAGATAACCTCGATCCCGGCGCGACGGCAGAGATACTCGTAGTAGGCGCTTTCGTCCGCGTCCTGAAACCGGCCCCAGCGGCTGACGTCGAGGACCAGCACGGCTGAGTATCCGGGATTCCCGGACTGAACATCGTTGATCAGTCGCTTGAGCGCGTCGCGTCCTTCTATGGTTAGGCCGCTTCGGCCTTCGTCTTGATAGGTCGCGACGATGTCGTACTTGCGGCGATGCGCAAAGGCGGCGATCGCAATCGACTGGTTTTCCGTCGAGTATCGCTGATGCTCTGTAGAGACACGCAGGTATTGGGCTGCACGAATGGGCTGGACGGTGGCGAGGGGATCTTGCTTGCGGCGCATGGCGCTCCTCCGAGAGTGGAGCGACAAGCTTGCGCGACAGAATTGTTGAGATGGAGAGGGGATGGCCCTGCGGCCGCAATCGCCCGTGACGCGGCCCAACGGGCGCCTTGTCCGACTTAGAGGACTCGTCGGATTCCCAGCAGTGCATTAGGAATCCGTACCCGAAGCCTCCAGCCTCCCAGCGCGAATGACCTTGAGCCCGCGCGCTTCCGCCTTCGTCACCATGTCCGCTGTCCCCTTGCCGCCGGGGAAGGCCACCAATGCCTCGGCATAGTCGGCCATTGCCTGGTTCCTGATCGGTCCTGCCTTGCGCCCGAGTCCATGCCAGTCAGCGGGAAACTCCCGGACGGGGATGCCGTTTGCCAGTGCCCAGTCCCTCCCGCCCAGGTCGACGCCGCGGGCCATGCCGCACACGACTTCGCTTATCGGCAGGGATGTTCTAAGCCGGTCCAGGACCTCACGATCTTCAGCTGACAACTGGTATTCCCGCCCGCCGGCGATGATCACCCGCATCAGAGATCCTTGGAGTCGCCACGGCATCGGACTGGCGACCGGTTTGCCGTCGCTTGATTGGATCGGACGCCTGTGATGGCGTCAACGTCATGGACACCATTCGGCTGTCAGTCCTGCGGGTAGAGCTTCTCGAGGCATTGCAGACGCTTTCGTCGGCACGCCGGCGGCGATTTTCCTCGAGCCTGCCGATCTGGCTCGACTTCGACATCAAGCAAGGGGAGCTGCGGCTGGTCGAGGATCGCGGCCGGGTCGCAGCCGGTATTCCCGCGAGCGGCACCTGGCCGCCGGCAGGCGCGACCGTCGACCTATTCATGATGAAGCGCGCCGTCTCGACGATGGAGACTGATGAGATCGAGCTGCATGTGCTCGGAGACGCCGTCGCGATCTATGCCGGGCGACTGCAGGTGCGCCTCCATTTGCTTGCTTTCGGTCCGGAAAGCCGGCGAGGGAGAAGGGGAGGCAAATAGTGCCGTCGTTGGCGAATCGCCCAAGCCGCGTGCCATCGTCGGCAATCGCGAAGACGAAAGAGTTACCAGCCTGATGACCCATGCCTCGCTGCCCTGGCACAGGCGGATCCTAGGGATCAAGTACAAGCGCCATCGCGACCTGGCGGCGCGCGACTTCCTCGATCATTGCTCTCGTGAGGCAGCGCGGCTCACGGCCGAGCTCGTCGGCGTGCTCAGGGACAACGACGCCGATGACGCGATCTCGGATAGGCTGGACGCGGCGCTTGAACTGCCGCTGCTCCTCGTCTGCGGCACCGAGCCGCCGCGCACGCTTCGCCCTCTCTTCGAGGCTCATTGCCTCGCCATCGCCCATGCCGCCGGTTACGCGGCGATAGGCGAGCACATCGATCCCCCGCACCAGGAGACGGCGTTGAAGTGGAGCGTGCCCTGGATGATCGCTGCCGACGATGTCGGGGAGGAGAACATCGGCCACGCTCCGAGCCCGCGAACGGCGTCGGGAGGTCACGTCTCCTGGTCGCCGGGAATCCTCGTCGGCGGTATACCATCGCCACAGCATGAGCTCTGGCAGAGATATGGGCGGTTGCATCGCGCCGAGGCCGCGCTCGCAATGCTCCTCTGTGCGACCCATGTGCTGCGACCGGATCGCGGCGTACGGCGGATCCTTTGGACCGTGGTCGACGAGCACGACGGCATCCGTTCCATGAACGTCGCAGGATACGAGAAGGTGAGCGAGGAGGAAGTCGACGAGTGGGACCAGGACATCGAGATATTCGATCCGGACCTGCTGCTGTCGTCGACTCTCTCGGCGCCTTGCATCAGGGATTGCGTCTCGGCGATCGAGGATGTTAATCCGTTCTGGCCGTCGTTCAGCAGGCGATTTCAGGTCACGTACTAGATGCGTGAGCTTGGCGGTGCGCCCTGCAAAATCCGAAAAGGGACTTCAATTCGTTTGGTATCGTGGCGCTGATAGTCGAAATTTCTTTGCACCTAATGCGTTGAAATGACTAGATTAGGTGCTGACTCTTAATCAGCGGGTCGCAGGTTCGAATCCTGCACAGCCCACCATTCCTTCGAGGCCGGAATCGACGGCTAGAAGTCCCCGCACTCCATGTACCTGGCACCGGTTCCGTAGGTCGCGAGCTTCTGCGCGAGGCCGGCGGCCTCCTTGGTCCTGAAGCCGTGACGCTCCCAGAAGCCTTCCGAAGCGTTCACGGCGACGAGGCTGATCGTCCGGAAGCCTGCCCGGCGCGCGTGTTCCTTCAGCAGCGCGATCGCCCGCGAGCCCAATCGACGGCCGCGCATCGAGTCGTCCAGGGCGATGTCGTGGAAGTAGTAGGTGTCCGGATTCTCCGGGATCCCGCCGATGAGGGCATTCAGCGGCGGCACGCGATCGCGGATCCAGGGATGGGTGATCGCGTATCCGACGAGGCGCCTGCCTTCGCGGCAAACCAGGGTTCCCTTCGGATAGAGCCGCACGCGCTCGGCGAATATGTCGACGTCTTCCGGAAGACCGGGATGGACCCTGTCCGAAAGCACCTTGATCTCAGGCAGATCGACTTCGGTCGCTGCGCGCCAGTCCACGTTCCCGATCCTCGTCCGGTCGGCATCAGGATACACTCAAGCGATGACCATCGAGATCTACGTCGATGCCGATGCCTGCCCGGTGAAGGCCGAGGTCTATCGCGTCGCCGAGCGCTATGGGGTGAAGGTGTTCGTGGTGTCGGGCCAGCTGGTCGCGATTCCCCAGAGCCCGCTGATCGAGCGCGCCATCGTCGGCGACAAGTTCGATGCGGCAGACGACTGGATCGCGGAGAGGGCGCATCCCAGATCCATCGTGGTCACGGCTGACATCCCGCTGGCGCAGCGCGCGCTCGCCGCCGGGGCGACCGTCATCGGCAATACCGGCAAGCCCTTCACCAAGGACTCGATCGGCATGGCGATGGCGAGCCGCGAGCTGATGAGCCAGCTCCGCGCCATGGGCGAGATCACCGGTGGCCCGAAGCCGATGGCGGGCAAGGACAAGTCGCGCTTCCTCTCGGCGCTCGACGAAGCGGTCAACCGGCTGAAGCGCGCGCCTTAGCGCAGGCAGCCGAGATAGGCGTCGCCGAGCTGGCCGACGCGCTGGCGGTAGAGCTGGGCGCGGTTCTGGATATAGGGCGTCGGCGATGAGGCCGACCACCGGCGCGGATTCGGCAGCACGGCGGCCATCTGCGCCGCCTGTGCTTCGCTCAGGCGTGCGGCCGGGACCCTGAAGTGCGCTCGGGCCGCGGCCTCGGCGCCGTAGATGCCCGGGCCCCATTCGGCGATGTTGAGATAGATCTCGATGATCCGCCGTTTCGGCAGCACCAGCTCGACATAGGGCGTGAGCCAGGCCTCAAGTCCCTTGCGGACGAAGCTGCGGCCGGGCCACAGGAACAGGTTCTTGGCCACCTGCATGCTGAGCGTGCTGGCGCCACGGCTCTCCTCGCCGTCGAGCGCCTTCTCGAGCTCGCGCTGGACGGCATCCGCGTCGAAGCCCCAGTGCCGGCAGAACAGATTGTCCTCCGCCGCGACCACCAGTCGTGGAAGCGACGGCGCGATCTCGCCGAGGGACACCCAGTCGTAGCGAAGCGGCTCGCCCTCGGCGAGGCGCATCAGCATCAGCGGGGTGCCCGGCACCGGCAGGAACCGGTAGGCCAGCAGCAGGACCAGTGGCGCCAGCAGCACGACCGCGACGAACCTCAGCAGGAACCGCCTCATGCGCCCACCTTACGCCGTCCGGGAAAAATCGGGCTAAGATCGCGATCGCAAATCCGGAGGAATGACCATGCGCCTCGGTTCCGTCTCGGCCGTTCTCGCCCTCGCCCTCGCCTCGGCCGCGCAGGCGGCGACACCGAAGGACACGCTGGTGATGGCGTGGAACCTGGATGCGATCATCACCCTCGACCCTGCCCAGATCGCCGAAGTCAACGGCAACGACATCATGGGCAACGTCTGCGACACGCTGGTCACCCTCGACTACAGGAACCCCTCCGAGTTCCGCCCGAAGATGGCGGAGAGCTGGTCGGTTTCCGCCTACGGCAGGACGCTGACCTTCAAGCTCCGGCCCGACCTCAAGTTCCCGAGCGGCAAGCCGGCCACCGCCGAGGACCTCGCTTGGTCGATGCAGCGGGTGCTCAAGCTCAATTTCGGCAACGCCGCCAACCTGACCGAATGGGGCTTCAGGAAGGAGACGGCGGAGTCGAGCTTCAAGGCGACCGGGCCGCAGACCCTCGAGGTTACCCTGCCCGAGCCGTATCCGCTGCCGCTGCTGCTCTACGGGGCATTCTCGACCAACGTCTCGATGATCCTCGATCGGGAGGAGGGCCAGAAGAACGCCAAGGGCGACGACCTCGGCAACAGCTGGTTCAAGACGAATTCCGCCTGCGTCGGCCCCTACAAGGTGCGCAGCTGGACCGCGAACGACACGATCCAGCTCGAGCGCAACGACGTCTACTACGGGCCGAAGCCGGCGCTGAGCCGCGTGATCATCCGCCATGTACCGGAATCGGGCGCGCAGCGTCTCCTGATCGAGAAGGGCGACATCGACGTCGCGCGCCTGCTGAATTCCGACGACCTCAAGGCGCTGGAGGGCAGGAAGGACGTCCGCGTCGAGCAGACGGCGATGCACGGATACATCCACCTGATGTTCAACACGACGGACCCTGCCTTCGCCGATCCGCGCGTGCGCATGGCCTTCCGCTACCTCGTCGACTACGACGGCCTCGCCAGGACGGTGATGGCCTATCAGGGCGTGCCGCGGGCCAGCGTGGTGCCGCTCGGCGCCTTCGGCGCGCTGGACGCGAAGGAGGGCCAGCCGTTCTCCCTCGACATCGCCAAGGCGACGGCGCTGCTGAAGGAAGCCGGCCAGTCGGACCTCAAGCGCAAGATGATCGTGATGGGCGTGACGCCGTATCCGGACCTCGCCCAGCACGTGCAGGCGAATGCGGTGAAGGCTGGCGTGACGCTCGAGCTCGAGCAGATGGCGCCGGCCCAGGTCTTCACCAAGGCGCGGGCGCGCGAATACCAGATGATGCTGATCAACTGGGGTGTGCGCTATCCGGACGCGCACAACATGGTCTCGCGCCACGTGATGAATCCGGACAACCGGCGCGAGGCCAACCTCGCCCAGTACCCGGCTTGGCGCGCGGCCTGGCAGGATCCGGCGATGAACGAGCTCGGCCAGAAGGCGATGATGGAGCGCGATCCCGAGAACCGGAAGGCGCTCTACCGCGAGATCCAGCTCAGGAACATGCAGGAAGGCCCGATGGCCTACATGTTCCAGGTGGTGCGCTCGACCGCCGTCCGCACCGAGGTGAAGGGCTTCGAGATGAGCGCCTTCAAGGTGGGCTACGAGACCGCGTCGAAGTAGCTAGTCGACGGCGATCGGCATCACCTGGACGATCCGGTCGAGATCGTCCTTCACGCGATCGAAGGCGGCGAGCGCCGCCGGATCGAACTTGGCGGGCATGGTCCGGCCGTCGCCCTTGAGGATGATGTCGCAGGCCTGGGCGTGGTCGAGCGCCGGGCGATAGCTGCGCACCTCGCGCAGCGCGTCGTAGATGTCGCAGATCGCCACAACCCTGGCCTCGGGCGGAATCGCCTCGCCGACGAGCTTGTTCGGATAGCCGGAGCCGTCGAAGCACTCGTGATGGAACAGCGACAGCGCCGCCGCGGTGTCGAGAAGCGGGTGCCTGGCGGCGCGCAGCAGGTCGTGCCCGACCTTGCTGTGCTGCTTGACGACCGCCCATTCGGATGCGTCGAGAGGCCCGGGCTTGCAGAGAATGGAGTCGGGGACCGCGATCTTGCCGACGTCGTGGAGAGCGGCGGCGGCGCCGATGGTCCTCGCATACTCAGGCTCGAAACCGTAAGCCGTGCCGAGGGCCGTCGTCATCTTGCCGACCCGCGTCACATGTCCGGCGAGGCCATCGTGACGCGCCTTAGCGAGGCCCGTGATGCATTCGAGCAGATTGGGCCCGCGAATCCGGGCGAGCGACGGCGATGTGTGCTGGTGCAGTTGGGTCACGCGAGAATTCCCTGATCTTCGAGAGGGAAGATGCAGGGGCGCGGTTAAATGGACGTAAACCGATGCCGCTCGGCGTGCGGGAAAGACGTAAATAGACGTAACCGCCCGTAATCGAGGCCTGGGCGCTCGGATCAGCTCCGGGCGGCGGCGACCAGCGCCTCGAACACTTTCCGGTGCGGGTTGCCGGCGGCGAGGAAGAACTCGGGGTGCCACTGGACGCCGAGCGCGAACTTCTGCTTCGGCAGCTCGATCGCCTCGATGACGCCGTCCGGCGAGCGGGCCGAGATCGTCATGTCGTTCGGCACCGAGACCACGGCTTCCTGGTGCGCGGTGTTCACGTCGATCCTGCCCGCACCGACGATCTGGGCGAGGCGCGTGCCGGGTTCGACCACGACCTCGTGCGCGTACCGGTCGGCGGTCGTGCCCTGGCGATGGTCGATGGCGGTGTTGTGGTGCTTGTGGACGTTGCGGGTCATCTTGGCCCCGGCGACGCAGGCGAGCTCCTGCATGCCGGCGCAGATGCCGAGCAGCGGCATGTCGCGCTTGAGCGCCTGCTCGACGACGGCGATGTCGAAGGCCGCACGCGGCGTCTCTTCATAGGGCGGCGGCTCATGCAAGTCGACATACCAGGACTCGGGCGAGGCATGGGTCCCGCCCGGGATCACCAGGCCGTCGATCAACTTCATGTAGTCGGGCAGGCGGTCGGCCAGGTGCGGGATCGCGATCGGCAGGCCGCCGGCGGCCTCGACCGCGGCGAAGTAGATCGTGCGGACCGCGTAGTGCGGACGCTGGGAGAAGGTGCCCTTCTCCTGGTAGTCGAGCGTGATCCCGATCAGCGGACGGTCGGCCATGGTCGAAGCCTCATAGGTGACGAATGAGAAGTGGCTGAATCGGCAAGTACGTTCAAGTCCCGGTGCGCGGCCGCCAGAAGGCGGCGACGAGGAAGGCGCTGCCGGCGACCAGGTAGACCGAGAAGATCAGCCAGAGAACGCGGTCGTAGCCGCCGGCGAGATCGAACACCAGCGCCGCCACGGCCGGCGACAGCGCCCTCAGGATCGTCGCAGGGAGGCTGAGGGCGCCGTTGATGACGCCGTATCCGGCGCGCCCGAGCACTTCCTGGACGATGGTGCCGCGGACGATCGTCGTCATGCCGTTCGCCGCGCCGTAGACCGCGATGGCGAGGCCTACCCAGGCGGGGGTCGGCGGCATCAGGATCAGCACGAGCATCATCAGCGGCTGGACGAGCAGCGAGACGCTGCCGATCGCCCTGGCGGACAGATTCTTGGCGAAGGCGATGATGACGATGCGTCCCGCCACCTGCATCGGGCCGATGATCGCGAGGATCGCGATGATCGTCGCGGAGTCCATCCTCATCTCGTTCAGGTACGGGACGAGATGGAAGATGAGCGCGGTCTGCGCCGCGCCGTAGCAGGAGAGAGAGACCAGCAGGCCCCAGAACGCCGGGGTCCGGATCGCCCGGCGGAGCGGCGAGCGATCCGCGGAGTCGGCGGGAGCCGGCGGCGGAGGCGGCTTGTCGGACGGCGCCAGGACGAACCAGTGGATGCCGCCGCAGACGAGGAGCGTGACGAGGCCGAGCACCACCAGCGCCGGACGCCATCCGAGCCAGTCGATCAGGACCTGCGTCAGCGGCATGAAGACGGTGCTGGCGAAGCCGCCGACCAGCGTCATCGAGGTGATGCCCCGCTTGTACTGAGGCCCGAGCCTCGTCGTCAGCACGGCGAAGGCCGGCTCGTAGAGCGTAGCGGCGAAGGTGGCGCCGATCACGAGCCAGATCGCGTAGAAGAGGACGAGGTCGGAGACTGCGGCCCAGGCGAGCAGCATGATGCCGCCGGCGAGCGATCCCAGCGTCAGCACCGCGCGGTCGCGGCCGCGATCGATCCAGCGGCCAATGGGCATGGCGAACAGGGCGGCCACCAGCATCCCGGCCGAGAGAGCGCCGTTGAGGTCGGTCTTCGACCACCCCAGCTCCTTCTCCATCGGCAGGATGAAGAGCGAGAAGCCGTAGAACAAGGTGCCCCACGAGACGAGCTGGGCGGCCGACAGCGTCCAGATCAGGATCCAGCCCTGCCGGGTGACGCCGTCGGCCGAGATGAGCGGCCGGCTGGTCACGCCGGTGGCGTCCAGCTCACATCGGGGTCGAGCGGGAAGATCGGCCTGGGCGCGTTCTTGTAGGGCACGCGCGAGAGCACCGGCGTGGTGAGGCCCGGCACGTCGACCTCGATGATGCGGTCGTCGGGGAAGAACTCGTCGAAGCCGGCACGGAAATGGCCGCGCGACTTGACGATGACCGAGCGCGCCTTGGCGATGTCGAGGCCGAACATCTCGAAGGCGATCGGGTCGCAGCACTGCTGGCGGATCGAGATCACCACGACCTTGATGCCGCCGACCTTGATGAGCGCGGTCTTGCCGTAGTGGAGCTGGCGGCCCTCGACGACGCCGCGGCGGCCGACGACGTTGCCGTCGTGGAGCGCCTCGACCGTCGCCTCGGCGGTGAACTGCTTCGAGAACTGGTCTGTCTCGTCGCGATTGAAACGGGCGGTGAAGGAGGCCCCCTTGCCCTTGGCGTGGGCCTCCTCGGCCAGGGCGGGATCGTTGAAGATCCCGAGCAGCACGCCCTCGGCGCCGGCCTTGTGGAAGGCCTCCAGGATCCAGGCGGTGTTGCCGCGTCCGCCGCCGCCGGGATTGTCGGCGACGTCGGCGAACAGCAGCGACGGCTTCGTCGGATCCTTGCCGGCGGCGACGGCCATTCGGGTCGCGTCCTCGATCGAGGTCATCTTCGGCACGTAGCGCTGGCGGTCGGCCCAGCAGGTCTTGGCGATGTCCAGAGCGACCTCGCGGGCGCGCTCGGCGCTGGTGCGGGCGGCGACTGTGATGCTCATGCCGTTCTTCGGCGTGTCGCCGAGCGAGAACCCGGAGCAGATCGAGACGTTCAGGATCTCATGGTCGAGCTTCGACTGGCCGTACCTGATGATGTCGGCATAGGGGCCGCTCTTGGTGTTCTGCGTCACCGAGGGCGGGATCAGCGGCAGCTTCACGAAGGCCGACTTCGGCCGCATGCCGCCCAGCATCGCGCGCATGATCGCCGCGCACTCGATGCCGCGCTCGCGCATGTCGACATGCGGGTTGGTGAGGTAGGAGCTCATCACGTCGGCGAGATCGACCATCGCCTGGGAGACGTTGGCATGCAGGTCGAGCGTGGTGAGGATCGGCACGTCGGGGCCGACGATGTTGCGGACGGTGCGGAGCACGGTCGCGTCGGGATCGAAGTCGCCGGTCGCGGTCGCGGCACCGTGCAGCGAGATGAAGACGCCGTCCAGCGGCATCGCCGCCCGGAGGCCGGTCGCCAGCTTCTCGACGATCTCCTCGAAGAAGGCCTGGTCGACCGGGCCGCTGGCGCCGCCATAGGCCGAGACGATCGGCACCATGGTCCAGTCGCGCCCGCCGTTCATGCCCTCGACGAATCCGGTCATCGTCGCGTTGGCGCGCGGGTTCGGCTTGGCGAGGTCTTCGGCGAGCGCGTTGCCGCCGAAATAGCCGAGGGCCTCGAACTCGGCCTTGGTGGCGACCGGCGAATGGCCGTTGCTCTCGAGCATGAAGCCCGCGAGCGCGATCCGGGGAGTGGGCATGGGAACTCTGTCGGGAGGAGGGGTCGGAGCCGAAGCCTAGGCGCGGCGCCGGTCCGCGGCAACCGGCAGGACTAGCGGGCCGAGCGTTCAGGCGGCCGCGGCGGGACCGGCAGGTACTCGACCGTCGGCATGGACCGGACGGGCTGGGGATAGAGTGAGAGCAGCTGGAGCACCTCGTCCGGCATCTCGGTGGTGACGGGCAGGCCGAGCTCGCGCGCCTCGTCGGGCGTGATCGCGTAATCGTGGGTCCAGGTGCCGCCGGTCATCTTCTCGGCGACCGCCGCCGCGCGCTCCGCGCCCAGGGGATCGGTCAGCAGCTCCTGCGCCGCCCGGCGCACCTGCGCGATCGCCTTGCGGCCGACATCGGCGAGGACCAGGGTCTGGTCGTCGATCTCGGCGATCGGCTTGTCGGCGACGACCTTCAGCAGCGAGGCCGCCGGCATGCCGCCGATCTGCGGATCGATCGGGCCGAGGACCGCATGCGGGCTGATCGCGATCTCGTCGGCCGCCATCGCGATGAGCGTGCCGCCGGACATCGCGAGATGCGGCACCATCACCGTGACCTTCGCCGGATGGCGGTCGAGCGCACGGGCGATCTGCAGCGCCGCCAGCACCAGGCCGCCGGGCGTGTGAAGCACGACGTCGATCGGCGTCGCCGAATCGGTCTCGCGTATCGCGCGAATGACCTCCTCGGAATCGTCCATATCGATGTAGCGGACGAGCGGGAAGCCGAGCAGGCGCATCGTCTCCTGGCGATGGACGAGCGAGATCACCCGGGATTTCCGCTTTGACTGGATCTCGGCGATCTTGCGCTGGCGCGCCATGATCAGCAGGCGCTGCTTGATCATCGGCTGCAGCATCGCGAAGACGAAAAACACCCAGATCAGGTCGCCGACGCCCATCTGTCTCTCCCCTCGATGACGGGAATCCTCGTCACGCCGACGGGCGCACTCCCTGCGCGGCGGATGTTGCGCCCTGGCCTCGCATGTCGCAAGATCGCGGCGTTCCGAGGGGAGCCCGTCCGGGCTGAGAGTCGGCGCCGTCGCCGAGACCCTTCGAACCTGATCCGGATCATGCCGGCGAAGGGATTGGAACCAGGGCTGCTCCGGCAGTCCGCCACCCCAGCAAGCCAGTTCCGGATCTCCAACGTTGGACCAACGCGGGAGATTCCGATGCGCGTGCCTACCCTGATCGTCCTTGCCGCCGGCCTTGCGCTCGCGGCGTCCGGCGCCACGGCGCAGACCAAGACCAGGCTCAGCGTCTATTCGACGCTGGTGCCCGAGTACATCAACGACTTCAAGGCCGGCTTCGAGGCCGACAATCCGGACATCGACCTCGTGCTCTGGCGCGACTCGACCGGCGTCGTGGCATCCAAGCTGGTGGCCGAGAAGGACCGCCCGCAGGCCGATGCGATCTGGGGCCTCGCCGTCACCAACATGCTGCAGCTGAAGGAGCTCGGCCTCCTGGATGCGTATGCGCCGAAGTCGCTGGACCGCATCAAGGCGAACTTCCGCGACCCGGCCGATCCACCCGCCTGGGTCGGGATGGAGGCCTGGGCCGCGGCGATCTGCTTCAACACGACCGAGGCCGCGAAGAAGGGCCTGAAGCGTCCGTCCAAGTGGTCGGACCTCGCCGATCCCGCCTACAAGGGCCAGGTCCTGATGCCGGATCCGGCCTCGTCGGGCACCGGCTATTTCCATGTCTCCGCCTGGATGCAGCTCTGGGGCGAGGACAAGGCGTGGAGCTTCATGGACAGGCTCCACGACAACGTCGCGATGTACATCAAGTCGGGCACCAAGCCCTGCCGCATGGCGGCCGCGGGCGAGTTTCCGGTCGGCATCTCCTACGAGCTCGCCGGCGTCGCCGCCCGCCAGGGCAACGCCCCGGTCGAGATCCTGGTGATGGAGGAGGGCGGCGGCTGGGACATGGACACGGCCGCGATCGTCAAGGGCACGAAGAACCTCGAGGCGGCGCGCCGGCTGATGGACTGGGCCGCGTCCGAGAAGGCGAACAGGCTCTATGCCCGCTTCGCCACGATGGTGGCGATGAAGGGCGTCGAGACCGACATGCCGTTCTATCCGAAGGGCCTCGAGGAATCGCTGATCCGCAACGACTTCCTGTGGTCCGCCTCGAACCGCGACCGCATCCTCAAGGAATGGCAGAAGCGCTACGACGCGAAGATGGAGAAGTAGTCCCTTCTAGGGACGTCGCGCCCGCGCGGCCTGGCGTGCGAGCTGGGCCTCGCGGTGCGCGATGTAGAGGGAGGAGCAGGCGATGATGCCCGATCCCAGCCAGACAAGGGCATCCGGCACCTCGCCGAAGGCGAGGAAGCCGACGAACGCCACCACCGGCATCCTGAGATAGTCGATCGGCAGCACCGCAGAGGCGTCGGCCAGCGTGAAGGCGCGGGCCGAGCAATAGTTGCCGAAGGTGCCGACCGCGCCCATGCCGATCGTGAGCAGGAGCACGTACCAGCTCGGCGTCTGCCAGACGAACAGCGCCGGGATCAGGGTCAGCGGCGTCAGGAAGATGAAGGTGAACATCACGATCGACTGTGCCGACTCGGTCTTGGTCAGCGCCTTGATGATCAGCACGGAGAACGAGGCGGCCAGCGCCGAGAGGATCATCACGATGGCGACCGGATTGAAGGTGTGCGCACCCGGCCGGACGATGATCAGGACGCCGATGAATCCCAGGACCGTCGCGGTCCATCGCCGGACCCGCACGGTCTCCTTCAGGATCAGCGCGGCGCCGACGGTGGCGAACAGCGGCGTGGTGAAGTTGAGCGCGGTCGATTCCGCCATCGGCAGGTACGAGGCCGCGTAGAACCAGGTGATCATCGAGAAGAAGGCGAGGATCACCCGCCACTTGTAGCGGCCGATGTCGACCTTGCGGACCTCGGACCAGCCCATCTGGCAGAGCCAGGGGAGCGTGAAGAGCGCGCCGAAGGTCGAGCGCAGGAACGAGATCTGGAACGGGTGCAGCTCCTCGGCCGACCAGCGGATCAGCAGCATCATCACGGCCGATGTCAGCGAGGTCGTCGCGGCCCAGAGGCAGGCGCGGACGATGGGGAGGGAGAGGGCGGCTGGGAGCGGCACGTTGCTTGGATTCCGGCGGGCGGCTTGCCTCGGGGCGACGCGGCGCGCTATCACCGACCGATCAATATTTCCGCAAGTCTAGCCCTCAAGCCCGGCGCTACCAACGAGGAAACGAGGACCATGGCCGACCGTCCCCTGTGGCAACCCTCGCCCGAGCGTATCCGCGACGCCAACCTGACGCGTTTCGCGGCCCATGTGGCGAAACAGTGGGGCGTGAAGACCGAGGGCTACGACGCCCTTTACGACTGGTCGGTCAAGGAGCCGGAGCAGTTCTGGCAGTCGATCTGGGATTTCTGCGGCGTGAAGGCGGAGACGCGCGGGACCCGGGTCCTGGTCGATGCCGGCAAGATGCCCGGCGCCAGGTTCTTCCCCGACGCGCGGCTCAACTTCGCCGAGAATCTGCTCCGCCGCACCGGTCCGGGCGACGCGATCGTGTTCTGGGGCGAGGACAAGGTGAAGCGGCGGCTGAGCTGGGACCAGCTCACCGACGAGGTCGCGCGCTTCGCCCAGGGCCTGAGGAAGCTCGGCGTCGGCTCCGGCGACAAGGTCGCGGCCTACATGCCGAACATGCCCGAGACGATCGTCGCCGCGCTGGCGACGATGAGCCTGGGCGCCACCTGGTCGTCGTGCTCGCCCGACTTCGGCGTCACCGGCGTGCTCGACCGTTTTGGCCAGATCGCGCCGAAGGTGCTGGTCGCCGCCGAGGGCTACTACTATGGCGGCAAGACCTTCGATCAGCTGCCGAAGGTCAAGGAGATCCTGGCCAAGCTCCCGTCGGTCGAGAAGACCGTGATCGTCGGATACACGCGCGAGAAGGCCGATCTCGCCGGCGTGCCCGACGCGGTCCACTACGCCGACTTCGTTGCGCCGAAGGCCGCAGGGCTCACCTTCGCGCAGGTGCCGTTCAACCACCCGCTCTACATCCTCTACTCGTCGGGCACGACCGGCGTTCCCAAATGCATCGTGCACGGCGTCGGTGGCACGCTGCTCCAGCACCTCAAGGAACATCAGCTCCAGTCGGACGTTAAGCCCGGCGACCGCGTCTTCTACTTCACCACCTGCGGCTGGATGATGTGGAACTGGCTGATCTCCGGGCTTGCATCGGAGGCGACGCTGCTTCTGTACGACGGCTCGCCGTTCCATCCCGACGGCAACGTCCTCTTCGACTACGCGCAGGCGGAGCGCTGCACGCTGTTCGGCACGTCGGCCAAATGGATCGACGCGGTCGGCAAGGCCGGACTCGAGCCCGTGAAGACCCACAAGCTGCCCGATCTCCGCACCATCTGCTCGACCGGCTCGCCGCTGGCGCCGGAGGGCTTCGACTTCGTTTACGAGAAGATCAAGGCAGACGTCTGCCTCTCGTCGATCTCGGGCGGAACCGACATCGTCTCCTGCTTCGTGCTCGGGAGCCCGATCAGCCCGGTCTACAAGGGCGAGATCCAAAAACGCGGCCTCGGCATGCCGGTCGAGGTATGGAACGACGACGGCAAGCCGGTGGTGGGCGAGAAGGGCGAGCTGGTCTGCGTCAAGCCGTTCCCCTGCATGCCGATCGGCTTCTACAACGACCCGGGCGATGCCAAGTACCGCGCCGCCTATTTCGACAACTATCCGAACATCTGGTGCCACGGCGACTATGTCGAGCTGACGAAGCACGGCGGGATGATCATCTATGGCCGCTCGGACGCGACGCTGAACCCGGGCGGCGTGCGCATCGGCACCGCCGAGATCTATCGCCAGGTCGAGAAGATCCACGAGGTGGTCGAGGCCCTGGTGATCGGCCAGGACTGGCAGAGCGACGTTCGCGTCGTGCTGTTTGTGCGGCTTCGCGACGGCATCACGCTGAACAAGGACATCGTCGACCGGATCAGGAAGCAGGTGCGCGAAGGGGCGACGCCGCGCCACGTTCCGGCGCTGATCCTTCAGGTGCAGGACATCCCGCGCACCAAGTCGGGCAAGATCGTCGAGCTTGCGGTCCGCAACGTGGTCATGGGGCGCCCGGTGAAGAACGTCGAGGCGCTGGCCAACCCGGAAGCTCTCGAGCATTTTCGCGGCCGCCCCGAGCTGGCGGTCTGATTCCTTCGTGAGCGACGTTCTCCACTCCCTCTCGCGTCGGTCGATCGAGCAGATCCTCTCGGTGCTCGAGGAGGCCGAGGCCGAGGTCCAGGAGTGGCTGCGCCGCTGGCACCGCACGGTGCTGGCGAAGTCGTCGAACCCGCCGAAGGACCTCACCAGCGAGAACTCGCATTTCCTGACGCGCTTCGGCGCCTGGCACGACCTGCACAAGGAGGACGGGCTGGTCGACCAGGCGGCTTTCCACACGCTGGCGGAGGCGCACAAGCGCATGCACGACCATGCCCGCTGGCTCGCGGCGCGCGGCGTCAAGGACACGAAGGTCCCGCCCGAGGAGTACGACGCCTTCATGGACAAGGTGGACACCTTCTCCACCTATGCGAAGCGCCTCAGCAAGGCATTCCGAGCGGCGTTGGCCGAGCTCGATCCGCTGACCGGCGTGCAGAACCGCCAGAGCATGCTGGCCGAGCTGGAGCGCGAGAAGAGCCGGTCGCGCCGCTCCAAGCATCCGGTCTGCCTGGCGCTCGGCGACCTCGACCATTTCAAGAAGGTCAACGACACCTACGGCCACATGGTCGGCGACCAGGTCCTGGCCGCGGCGGCCGAGATCTTCCTTTCCGGCCTTCGGCCCTACGACGCGCTGTTCCGCTATGGCGGCGAGGAATTCCTGTTCTGCCTGCCCGAGACGACGCCGGCCCAGGCCGTCGTCGCGCTCGACCGGCTCCGCGAACGGCTCGACGCGCGCCCGGTGCTGCTTTCCGGAGGAAGGACGCTGCCCGTCACCTGCTCGTTCGGCATCGCGCAGATGCTGCCCGACAGCAAGGTCGACGAGGTGATCGCCCAGGCCGACGCGGCGCTCTACAAGGCGAAGAGGCTCGGACGCAATCGCGTCGAGATATGGACCGAGGGCGATGCTGGCGCCGAGCCGGGCCTTGCCGGTAAGGTGGCGCGGCCAGCAAGGAACCAGAAGGAGTCCCGACAGTGATCGAGGACCTGAACCGCGCCCACGATCTCGACAACATGCTGAAGCGGATGGGGGGAGTCTCCTCGGTCTTCCGCGTGCGTTCGGAAACCATCGGCGCCAGGGGCTTCCAGGCGTTCTCCGAAATGATGGATGCCTATATCGAGCTTTGCCGGCGGAATCTCGCGGCCAAGACCGACTACGACAAGGAAGCGCTGGCAATCGACGATCAGGCACGGACCGAGATCGCCATGGCCTTCGCCAAGATCTTCGGCCAGGAGCCGCAGCAGTTCTTCAAGGCCGCGCCGAAGCCAGAATAGAGAGCGTTCCATGACCGCCTCGTCCATCGCCCGCCCGGGTGCCCGCGCGCTCGTCCGGGGGCTCGCGGACTCGAAGATCCGCGAGGTCGCCAATCCGTTCATGGCCGACCCCGAGATCATCCGCCTCTGGTTCGGCGAGCCGGACCTGCCGACGCCCAAGTTCATCTGCGAGGCGGCGGCGAAGGCGATGGCCGAGGGCAAGACCTACTACGTGCCGAGCCTCGGCGTGCCCGAGCTGCGCCAGGCGATCGCCGAGTACCAGAGCACGATCAAGGGTCGGCCGATCGGGCCCGAGCGCATCGTCGTCACCGCGTCCGGCATGAGCGCGATCCAGCTCGTGGTCCAGCTCCTAGTCGACCCGGGCGACACCGTGGTGGCGACCAGCCCGCTCTGGCCGAACATTTCCGAAGCCTCGCGGCTCGCCGGCGCGCATGTCGACCTGATCGAGATGTCGGTCAGGGACGGCCGATGGTCGCTCGACATGCAGAAGGTCGCCGACGCGATCGCCCGGCGGCCGAAGCTGTTGTTCATCAACTCGCCCTGCAATCCGACCGGCTGGATGATGACGGCCGCGGAGCAGCAGGCGGTCCTCGGCCTCTGCCGCCGCCACGGCGTCTGGCTGGTGGTCGACGAGGTCTATGAGCGCATCGTGTTCGAGGCCGACCGCGCGCCGTCCGTGCTTTCGATCGCCGAGCCCGACGACCGGGTGATCGGCATCAACAGCTTCTCGAAGAACTGGTCGATGACCGGATGGCGGCTCGGCTGGCTGGTGGCGCCGACCGACGTCACCGACGACCTCGCAAAGCTGACCGAGTTCAACACGGCGTCCGCCGCGAGCTTCGTGCAATGGGCCGGCATCACCGCGATCAAGGACGGCGAGCCGTTCGTCGCCAAGCAGGTGGAGCGGCTGCGTCGCGGCCGCGACCTCGTGCACCAGCGTCTTGCCGCGAACTCGCGCATCCGGATCTCGAAGCCGGAAGGCGCGCTCTATGCCTTCTTCGCGGTCGACGGCATGACGGACAGCCTCGCCTTTGCGACGCGGCTCGCCGGCGAGCACAAGGTCGGCCTGGCGCCCGGCATCGCCTTCGGTCCCGGCGGCGAGGGTCATCTGCGTCTCTGCTTCGCCAGCGAGGCCGAGACCTTGAGCCGTGCGCTCGACCGGCTGGAGCACGCGCTTGGCCGTTGAGCCGACGCCGGCTTCCGTTCGCGCCGGCTACATCTACGGCATCGCCGCGTTCGTCGTCTGGGGCGTCTTCCCGATCTATTTCAAATGGCTCGGGCACGTTCCCGCGCTCGAGCTGACCGCCCACCGCATCCTCTGGTCAGTGCCCTTTCTCGCGGGACTCGCTGCGATCGGCGGCCAATGGCGCAGCTTCGGCGCGCTGCTCACGCCGAAGCGCCTGGCCGTCTTCGTCGCGTCCTCGATCGCGGTCAGCGCGACCTGGTTCATCTACATCTGGGCGATCGCGGTCGACCGGCTGCTCGAGGCCAGCCTCGGCTATTACATCACGCCGCTGATGCTGGCGCTCTTCGGCGTCGCGTTCCTGAAGGAGCGGCCGACCCGGCGGCAATGGATCGCGATCGGGCTTGCCGCGGTCGGCGTCGCCATCCTGGTCTTCCGCTTCGGCGCCGTGCCGTGGGTGGCCCTCGGCCTCGCTGTCGCGCAGCCGGCCTACACGCTGATCCGGAAGCTCGCGCCCGCAGATCCGGTCTCGGGTCTGCTGCTCGAGACGCTGCTGCTGACGCCGTTCATGCTGGTGCTGCTGATCTGGCTCGGACCCGCAAGCGCCACTGCGCAGGCCGATCTCCAGACTTGGGCGTTGCTCTCGGTTTCCGGGATCGTCACGGCGATCCCGCTGATCTGGTTCATCGCCGCCGCGCGCCGGCTGCCGCTGGTCGTCGTCGGCCTGCTTCAGTTCATTTCGCCGTCGCTGAACTTCCTGCTCGCGGTCGGCCTCTTCGGCGAGGCGTTCACGCAGACGCACATGGCGGCCTTCGGCTTCATCTGGGTGGCGCTGGCGCTGCACACGATCGAGAGCGCCCGGCGGAAGAAGGCCTAGAAGGCCGGCTTCACGTCGCCGACATGGGTTCCGGCCCAGTTCTTCAGCGGCTGCACCAGCTTGTCCTCGAGGGTCGCGACCTGTGCCTCGGTCAGCGCGCCGTGCTGCTTGAGCGCCTTGCCGAGCGCGATCTGGGAGGCGCGCCCGGCGCCGTCGTCGATCTTGAGCGCAATGCCGAGGCCCTTCGACGGCAGCGCCGCCGCATGCACGCCTTCGGCGCCGCCCTTGACCACGAGGTCCTTGCCGACCGCGCCCAGGACCGCCGAGTCCCAGCGGCCGGTGCCGGCGATCAGCAGCGGATTCTTCGGGATCGCCGCCTGGATGCGGCGGCAGGCGGCGGCGCGCTCGGCCGTAAGGTCCGACGGATCGGCGAGCCGCGCCAGCGCCAGCGCCATCTGGCGGAGCGTGTAGCCGAAGACCGGGATGCCGCAGCCGTCGGTGCCGCGCGGGCCACCCTCGAGGCTCGTGTCGGCGAGCTCCCCGAACAGCTTGAGCAGCGCCTGCTGCACCGGATGATCGGGCTTGGTGTAGCCCTTGGTCGGCCAGCCCTTGTGGACGCAGACGGAGAGGAAGCCGGAGTGCTTGCCCGAGCAGTTGTTGTGGGCGGCGGTCGGCTCGGTGCCCGACCTGACCAGCGCCTCGGCACTGGGGCCGTGCAGCGGCATCTGCTTGCCGCATTCGAGATCGGCGACCGAGAGGCCGAGCTTGGCGAGCCAGGCGGTGACCCGCTCGACATGCATCGGCTCGCCGTTGTGCGAGGACGAGGCGAGCGTCAGGTGCTCGTCGGTCAGACCGAAGCGGTCGGCGGCGCCGGATTCGACCAGCAGGATGGTCTGCAGCGGCTTGATCGCCGAGCGCGGATAGATCGGATGATCGATGTCGCCGGCCTGCTCGGCGACGCGGCCCTTGGCATCCAGCACGGCGATCGCGCCGCGATGCCGGCTCTCGATCATGGTGCCGCGGGTGACGTCGACGAGCACGGGGTTGGCGGTCATGGGGCTGTCCGAAGGGGAGGGGCCGTGACCTTGCTCCGGCTCCCGACCTCGTGCAAGGTCCGGCCCGCATGAGAGGATATTTCGGCATCGGCATAGAAGGCGTGCACAAGCCGATGAATCTCGGCGCGCTGCTGCGCTCCGCGCACGCCTTCGGCGCCGCCTTCGCTTTCACCGTCGCCGAGAGCTACGTCCGCGACGAGGGCAACCTCGCCGATACGTCGGATGCGGCCGGCACGCTGCCGTTCTACGAGTATCCCGATGTCGCGAGCTTCTGGCTGCCCCAGGGCTGCCAGCTCGTCGGCGTGGAGATCGTCGACGATGCGATCGAGCTGCCGAGCTTCCGGCATCCGATCAACGCCGCCTACGTGCTGGGGCCGGAGCGCGGCGGGCTTTCGGCGGCGATGCTGGCGCGCTGCGTCCACGTCGTGAAGATCCCGACGCGCTTCTCGATCAACCTGTCGCTTGCAGGATCGCTGGTCATGTACGACCGGCTGATCAGCGTCGGCCGCTTCGCGCCGAGGCCGGTCCGCGCCGGGGGCCCGACCGAATCCCTGCCGGAACAGGTGTTCGGCCAGCCGCAATACCTCCGCCCGAAGGCGGATCAGCCGCGGAAGTAGGTCAGCAGCGGTCCGAACAAGCCCGAGAAGCGCATCTTGCCCTCGGTGACGACGAGGCAGATGCAGGCGCCGTCCGCATCCGCGACCGGACGGTGGTTCACCGAGGTATCGGCGCCGGCGACGTCGCCGCGGCGATAGCTCTCGCCTCCGTCGGTGAAACCTCCGGCGAGGACCATCGTCAGCTCCTCGCCGTCATGGCCATGGCTCGGGATCTCCCGTCCGGCGGCGACGCGGATCAGGCGCGAGCGGAACCCCAGCGTGTTGGGGATGGGCAGCTGGAACTCCTCGACGCCCCAGCCGAGCTTCTTCCACTCGATGCCATCGATGCCGCGGCCGACATAGGCGCGCAGCGGGGCCGGCAGGACCGGATCGGCGGGAACCGGAGCCGCCCTGGCCGGCGCCGGCTCATCGAGCCTGGCCATGAGACGGTCGAGCGCGTCCGGCTCCATCAGCGTCGGCGACAGGTCGTCGAGCATGGCGCCGCCGACCGCCTCGAGATCGGCTGCCGCCTGGCGGCACGCCGGGCACAGAGAAAGGTGGGTCGCGATCACCAGCGAATGCGGCTCCGGCAGGCTGCCCGCCGCATAGGCCATCAGGGAGTCTTCAGGGGGATGATGACGGCTCACGACATATCTCCGTCGAGCACGCGCTTCAGGCGCGCGAAGGCGAGGCGAAAGCGGGACTTCACGGTCCCGAGCGGCAGACCGGTCTTCTCGGCGATCGCGGTCTGGGTCAGGTCCTGGTAGTAGGCCATCTCGATCAGGGCGGCCTGCTCGCGCGGCAGCACCTCGAGGGCAACGCGCACGCGACGGTCGCGTTCCTCGACGGCGATCTTCTGGTCGGCCGGCACGGCCGGATCGGGGATTTCCTCGGCGGCGCCTGGATCAGCCTCGGGCCGGCGCTCGCGTCGGATCAGGTCGATGCGGCGGTTTCGCGCGATCGTGAAGACCCAGGTACCAGCACCGGCCTGGGTCGGATCGAAGCTGTCGGCGCGCCGCCATACCGCCAGCATGGTTTCCTGAGTCGCTTCCTCGGCGGTGGTGTCGTCGGCCCCCAGGCGCAGCAGATAGGCCTTCACCCGCGGCGCGAAGTGGCGGTAGACGGCGACGAAGGCCTCGCGGTCGCGCGTCCGCCCGACCTTGACGACAAGCTCGTCCAATTCCTTTGCGGCGACAGGCGCTTCGCGCTGCATGGGCCTATTTGCCCTGAAGCGGCGGGGGGCGACAAGAGTTGGCAGGCTGAGCGCGATCACGAACGGAATACGCGGCTCTTTGGCGGTCGGATCACCGCCGGTTGGCAATCGGCATCGACCGGCGTTATAGGGAGGCCATGCGGAGCCTCCGATTCATCCTTGCGGGCCTGGTCGCGGCGGCTGCCGCCCCGGCCCTGGCTCAGGCGCCGACCACGCTCGGCACCTTCGAGAAATGGAGCGCCTTCTCCTACCAGGAGCAGGGCAAGCCGGTGTGCTACCTGGCTGCCCAGGCGACCGAGTCCAAGGGCGGCCCGCCGAAGCGCGGCGAGGTCTTCCTGATGGTGACCCACCGCCCGGCGCAGAAGGCGACCGATGTCGTCAGCTTCGTCGCGGGCTACGACCTCAAGGCCAACAGCGAGGCCGAGGCGACCGTCGGAGGGCAGGTCTTCAAGCTCTTCACCAAGGGCGACCGCGCCTGGGCGCCCGACGAGAAGACCGACAAGGCCCTGGTCCAGGCGCTGGTCAAGGGCGCCACGGTCGCGTTCAAGGCAGCGCCCGCACGCGGCCCGGAATCGACCGACAGCTTCGCCCTCAGCGGCTTCGGCAAGGCGCACCAGGCGATCAACCAGGCCTGCAGCGTGAAATGACCGCGGGGAACGCCCATATTGCGGCGGTGACCGAGACCCCGCCCAAGATCAACCTCGTCGGGCTGAGCCGCGAGGAACTGGAAGCCGAGCTCAAGAGCTTCGGCCTGCCGGCCTTCCGCGCCCGCCAGCTCTGGCATTGGATGTATCACCGCGGCGCCACGTCCTTCGACGTGATGACGACGATCGCCCGGGACATGCAGGCGAAGCTGGCCGAGCGCTACGTCGTCTCCCGCCCGGAGATGAGCCGGGCCCAGCAGTCCGTCGACGGCACGTCGAAGTGGCTGCTCAAGCTCGCCGACGGCAACGAGATCGAGAGCGTCCACATCCCCGAGGAGGACCGCGGCACGCTCTGCGTCTCGTCCCAGGTCGGATGCACGCTCACCTGCAAGTTCTGCCACACCGGGACCCAGCGCCTGGTGCGCAACCTGACCGCGCCCGAGATCGTCCAGCAGGTTCTGGTCGCCCGCGACAAGCTCAGCGAGTGGCCGGCGCCGCCGGACGGCCGGCTCATCTCGAACATCGTCATGATGGGAATGGGCGAGCCGCTCTACAACTTCGACGAGGTGTCGAAGGCGCTGAAGATCGTCATGGACGGCGAGGGGATCGCGATCTCCAAGCGCCGGATCACGCTGTCGACCGCCGGCGTCGTGCCGATGATGAAGCGCTGCGGCGAGGAGATCGGCGTCAACCTCGCGGTCTCCCTGCACGCGGTCACCGACGAGATCCGCGACGTGATCGTGCCGCTCAACAAGAAGTATCCCCTGGCCGAGCTGATCGCCGCCTGCAAGGCCTACCCCGGCGCCAACAACGCGCGGCGCATCACCTTCGAGTACGTGATGCTGAAGGGGGTCAACGACTCGCCGGCCGACGCCCGCGCGCTGGTGAAGCTGCTGCGGGGCATCCCGGCCAAGATCAACCTGATCCCGTTCAACGCCTGGCCGGGGGCGCCCTATGAGTGCTCGTCGGACGAAGCGATCCAGGTCTTCGGCGACATCGTCAATGCCGCCGGCTATGCCTCCCCGGTCCGCACCCCCCGTGGGCGGGACATCCTGGCCGCCTGCGGCCAGCTTAAAAGCCTCTCCGAGAAGAAGAAGCGGAGTGAGCGGGATGCCCTCGCGGTTCCGTGAAGCTTTTGAAATCATTTATTTAAGCCGCTAATAGCCGTCGCATAGCCTATTGACGATCGCCTGCCCCGGACCCACATTCCTGCTTGGCCGGATATTCGGCCGACGACGCCACCAAGGGGCTTTGCGATGGAAACCGATCGTAGGTACATGACGCGCACAGAGGCCGAAGTCGCCCAGTACGACGTCGGCCTGCGCCAGTACATGCTCAGCGTTTACAACTACATGGCCAGCGCCCTCGCGCTGACCGGGTTGATCGCCTATGGCACCGCGACCTACGCGATGTCGAACCCGGACGTGGCCAACCTGCTGTTCGTCTCGCCGCTGAAGTGGGTGATCATGCTGGCGCCGATCGCGCTGGTGTTCTTCCTGGCCGCGCGCGTGCACGCGATGTCGGCCGGCACCGCACAGGCGGTCTTCTGGGTCTACGCCTCGCTGATGGGCCTCTCGCTCGCCTCGATCTTCCTGGTCTTCACCGGCCAGAGCATCGCGCGGGTGTTCTTCATCACCGCGGGCACCTTCGCTGGCGTGAGCCTCTACGGCTACACGACCAAGCGCGATCTCTCGGGCTTCGGCACGTTCCTGTTCATGGGCCTGATCGGCATCGTGCTGGCCTCGATCGTGAACATCTTCCTCGCCTCCTCGGCGCTGCAGTTCGCGATCTCGGTGATCGGCGTGCTGGTCTTCACCGGCCTCACCGCCTACGACACCCAGCGGATCAAGGAACTCTACGACGAGATCGATGCCTCGGACGTGATGGGCAAGAAGGCGATCATGGGCGCGCTGACGCTCTACCTCGACTTCATCAACCTGTTCATCATGCTCCTCCAGCTGTTCGGCAATAAGAACGAATAGCCGCCAGCCGCCTTACCGAATGCGAGCCGCCCGGGGAAATTCCCGGGCGGCTTTGTTTTGGGCGCGGTGCTAAGACTTCTCCCCGATGGAATTCATCGACCATCTGCTCGGGCTCGACATCGAGCGCCTCATCGCCAAGTACGGCTATCTGGCGATCGTCCTCAACACCTTCATCGAAGGCGAGACGATCCAGATCTTCGCCGGCTGGGCGGCGCACGAGAACCTGCTGAACTTCTGGCTGGTGGCGCTGTCGGGCTTTACCGGCACGGTCTGCGGCGACCAGACCTACTACTGGATCGGGCGCCGCTGGGGCCGGCCGCTGATGCACCGCTTCCCCAAGCTCGAGGCCCGCTGCCAGCCGGCCTTCGACTTCCTCAGGAAGTACGACAACTGGTTCATCCTGGGCTTTCGCTTCGTCTACGGCGTGCGCAACGTGGCGCCCTTCGCCTGCGGCGCCGCCGGGATCTCGGTGCTCCGCTTCACCTTGCTCAACATCATCGCCGCCGCGGTCTGGGCCGTCATCTTCACCTCGGCCGGCTACTTCTTCGGCAAGGCGATCGCGGGCCTGCTGCACGAATACGGCCTCAAGGTCGTGCTGCCGACGGTCATCGGCCTCGTCGTCCTGGGTGTCGCGATCGCGAAGTGGCGCGCGCGCAAGACCGGCCAGAAGGTCGTACAGATCGACTGACGCGTTGCCGAGGGGCAAGGCGTCGCTGATCGAGGGACCTGCGCGCTGCGCGCGCTTCAGATGCAGCGGCCGCCGTCGACCTCGAGCGCCACGCCGGTGATGAAGTTCGCCTCGTCGGAGGCCAGATAGAGCGCAGCGTTGGCGAGGTCCTCCGGCGTCGACATGCGCCCGAGCGGGATCGAAGCCAGGAACTTCTGCCGGATCTCCGGCGTGTCGGGTTGGCCCATGAACAGCTCGGTCAGGCCGGTCATGCCGATCACCGGACAGAGGCAGTTCACCCGGATGTTCTTCGGCGCGAACTCGACCGCCATCGACTTGGTCATGGTGATGACCGCGCCCTTGGAGCTGTTGTAGACGGTGAGGCCCGGCCGTGGCCGAAGGCCCGCCGTCGACGCGGTGGTGATGATCGAGCCGCCACCCTGCTTTTCCATGATCGGCACCACGTGCAGCGCCGAGAGGTAGACCGCCTTCACGTTGACCGCGTAGATCCGGTCGAACTCGTCCTCGGTCACGTTCAGCATCGACTGGTTCTTGTGGGTGATGCCGGCGTTGTTGACCATGGTGTCGAGCCGCCCCCAGCGGCCGACCGTCTCGTCGATCATCGCCTTCACTTCGGACGACGAGGCGACATCGGCCTTGATGAACATCGCCTCGCCGCCGGCCGCCTGGATCTCGCGCACGACCCGATCGCCGGACTGGCGGTTGATGTCGTTGACGACGACCTTGGCGCCTTCCTTGGCGTAGCGCTTGACGATGCCTTCGCCGAAGCCCGAGCCGCCGCCGGTGACGATGGCGACCTTGTCCTTGAGACGCATGAATGCCGTTCCTTGTCTGCTGGACCCTCACGCTTCGACGAGCTCAGCATGAGGGCATCGAGAACAAAGGACCTCACCCTGAGCTTGTCGAAGGGTGAGTTCCAGAAAACTCAGCCGTGCTTGATGGCGATGGTCTTGAGCGTGGTGAAGCCGTGCAGCGCCTCGAAGCCCTTCTCGCGGCCGAAGCCCGAGCGCTTGACGCCGCCGAACGGCAGCTCGACGCCGCCGCCGGCGCCGTAGTTGTTGATGAAGACCTGGCCGGTCTTGATCGCGCGGGCGAGCCGCATCTGCCGGCCGCCGTCGCGGGTCCACACGCCGGCGACGAGTCCGTAGGGTGTGCCGTTCGCCAGCCGGATCGCCTCGGCCTCGTCCTTGAAGGGAAGGGCCGCCAGCACCGGGCCGAAGACCTCCTCGGTCACCAGCTCGTGGTTCGCCGGCACGTCGGTGAACATGGTCGGGGCGACGAAGTAGCCGCCCTTCGGTGCGTTGGCCGCGATCGTGCCCTGGGCGCGGGGCTTGAGGCCCGCCTTGCCGGCGCGCGCGATGAAGCCGCCGACGCGCTCGTGCTGACTCTTGTTGATCAACGGGCCGCAATCGAGGTCCATGTCGGAGGATCCGACGCGCAGCGCCTCGAATCGCTTGGCGACCGCGTCGACGAATTCCTTGTAGATCGACTCCTGCACCAGGAGCCTGGATCCCGCCGAGCAGGTCTGGCCTGCGTTCTGGATGATCGCGTTGGTGATGAAGGGGAGCGCCGCTTCCTGGTCGGCGTCGTCGAAGACGAGCTGGGGCGACTTGCCGCCGAGCTCCATCGTCACCTGGTGATTGTGCTTGGCCGCCGCCGCCTGGACCAGGGTGCCGACCTCGGGCGAACCGGTGAAGGAGATGTGGTCGATGTCCGGATGGCCGGCGAGCGCGGAGCCCGCCTCCTCGCCGAGGCCGGGCACGATGTTGAGCGAACCTTCGGGGAAGCCAACCTGCATCGCGAGGTCGGCGAGCTTGAGCAGCGAGAGGCACGCGTCCTCGGCCGGCTTCACCACGCAGGCATTGCCGGCGGCAAGCGCGCCGCCGATCGAGCGCCCGCCGATCTGCGCGGGATAGTTCCATGGCACGATGTGACCCGTGACTCCGTGCGGCTCGCGGATCGTCAGGACCGTGTAGCCGTCGAGGTAGGGGATGGTGTCGCCATGCAGCTTGTCGCAGGCGCCGCCGTAGAATTCGAAGTAGCGGGCGAGCGCCACGATGTCGGCCTTGGCCTGCTTGAGCGGCTTGCCGGTGTCCATCGCCTCGAGCCGCACCAGCTCGTCGTGATTGGCGACGACGGCATGCGCGAGCTTGGTCAGCAGGCGGCCGCGCTCGACCGCCGGCATGCGGCCCCAGGCTCCGTCCATCGCCTTGTGCGCGGCCCTGACCGCGCGGTCGATGTCCTCGGCGGTACCCCGTGCGATCTTGGCGAAGATCTCGCCATCGGACGGATTGACCACGGGCAGGGTCGCGCCGGAAGAGGGCGCCTGCCACTTGCCGCCAATCAACACGCCGCCGTCCATCATGTGGGCCTCTGCATTCGGGAAGGTAAAATCCTAACGGACCCTCGCCCTGGTGGCAAAACGCTCTCGTAAGCGAAGCCGCTTACTGCGCGTTTTGCCGACTCGGGAAGTCTTGAGACTTCTCCGAGGGGCGATGGGCGGCATGCCCGTGTAGCGCGTCTGCGCGGCAGCGCGCGGGCGGGCAGCGGAAGCCCAGCGCCACTAAGCGAGAGTCCGTATAGGGATGTCTACGCGGGCTTTTGGAAAGCCTGCTGCCCCCAGAACCACTGGTCCTTCCACGCCTCGCGATAGCCCAGCTCGGCCAGGCGGTCGAAGACCGGCTGGAAGTCGTGGACGATGTGCTGCGGGCGGTCGTCGTCCTCCGGGTCGGCGGAGAAGCGGCCGAAGATGTAGCCGCCCGGCTTGAGGGCCGCATCGAGGTCGGAGATCGCCTTGGCCGGATCTTCCAGGTGCTCGAACACGTCCATCGCCGTCACGAGATCGAAGCTGGCCTTGGGCAGGCCGACGCTCTTGAGGTCGAGGAATGTCGCCGGAATGGCGCGGCGCTCCAGCCGCCACTTGCAGAAGTTGAGCAGGGTGGAGCTGACGTCGGCGAGCGCGATCGTCTCGCATTGCTGGGCGAACAGCACGCCGGAGACGCCGACGCCCGAGCCGAAGTCGAGCAGGTGCCTGCAGTTGTTGGCGCGCGCGAGCTCGAGGGCGACCGAGTAGGCGAGCGGCGAGGTGTCGTCGGTGAGCGCGTGCCACCACATCAGCTCTTCGATCAGGTCGTCGGCGGTGTCGTAGTAGGCGACCACCTGCTCGGTCGCGACCTTCTCGCCGACGACGTCGTTCCACTTGTCCTTGAGGCGGGCGAGCGAGCGCTCGCAGCGGGCGCGCACCTTCGCCAGGTCCGGCTCCTTCCGCCACGCGCCGATCTCGCGGAGGATCGCGGTCGCGAGGTCGCCGTCCGGCGATCCGGCGATCGCCTCGGTCCAGTCGCGCTTGTAGCCGGCCAGCACGCCGGCCTCCTTCGCATGGAAGGCCTCGCGCGTCAGCTTCCCCGCCTCGACATCGCGCCAGGCCGCCAACACCTTGGCTGGGCCCAGGCTCGCCGTCTCCGTCATTCCGAACGCTCCCTCGATTTCCGGCGCGGACCATAGCAGGTGATAGAGTGCGCCGCCCATGACCGACTCAAGCTTGCTGACGATCGAGGCTCTGGTGCGGCGGTTTCGCGACCGCTCATTGTCGCCGGTGGAAGCGACGGAAGCCGCCTATGCGCGGATCGAGCGGCTGGAGCCGCAGCTGAACGCCTTCGTCCACCTCGCCTGCGACGAGGCGATGGCGGCGGCCAAGGCCGCCGAGCGGCGGTGGGCGGAGGGCAGGCCGCAAGGCCCGCTCGACGGCGTGCCGGTCACCCTCAAGGACCAGTGCCTGGCGACGGGCTGGCCGTCCCGGCGCGGATCGCTGACCTCCTCGCCGTCCGACATCGCCTCGGAGGACGCGCCGCTGGTTGGGCGCCTGCGCGCTGCCGGTGCCGTCTTCCTCGGCAAGACGACGACGCCCGAGAACGGCTGGAAGGGGCTTTCCGACAGCCCTCTGACCGGGCTGACCCGCAATCCCTGGCATCTCGATCGTCAGGCCGGCGGCTCCTCCGGCGGGGCCGCGTCGTCGGTCGCGGCCGGGATCGGCGCCGCGGCCGTCGGCAGCGACGGCGCCGGCTCGATCCGGATCCCGGCCAGCTTCTGCGGCGTCGTGGGCCTGAAGCCGACCTTCGGCCGGGTCGCGATGCATCCCATGGCCGGCAACGCGCCTTTCATCCATTTCGGGCCGATGGCACGCAGCGTTGGGGACGCGGCGCGGCTCTTCGCGGCGATGACCGGTCCCGATCCGCGCGATCCCTTCGCGCTGCCGGATCTGCCGCATGACCCGATCGAGGGCGGCGTCGCCGGCCTCAAGGTCGCGGTCTCGACGACGCTGGGCTTCGCGCGCGCCCGGCCGGACATCGCCGCCGCGGTCGAGGAGGCGGCGCGTGTGCTGGAAGCCGCCGGAGCGGTTGTCGAGGCGGTCGATCCGGCGATCGGCGACCCGCGCCAGGCCGAGCTCACGCTGTGGGCGAGCGGCGTCGCGCGCGGCGTGCTGACCATGCCTGCCGAGAAGCGGTCTCTGATGGATCCGGACCTGGTGCGGATGGCGGCGTTCGCGGAGTCGATCCGCGCGGTCGATCTCAAGGCGGCGGAGGTCGAACGTCTCGCGGTCGCGCAGTCGCTCGGCCGCTTTCTCGACCGCTACGACCTGCTGCTGTCGCCATCGACCGGGATCACGGCGTTCCCTGTAGGCCGCCAGCTCGCCGATCCGGAGACCGAGACCTGGTGGCTCGACTGGGCCGCCTTCACCTTCCCGTTCAACATGTCGGGCCAGCCGGCAGCGAGCTTTCCCTGGGGAGAGGATGTCGCCGGCCTTCCGATCGGCGTGCATCTCGCCGCCGCGCGCTTCCGCGACGCGACCGTTCTCCGCGCCGCTCGCGTGCTCGAGGAGGCACGGCCGGTGCCGCTGCCCCCGATGGCGCGTTAGCCGGGGCGGCGCGTCATCCGGAGATTCGAGATGCGGCCGAGGTTGATCCTGAGGCCCTCGACCACGCCGCCAGGACCGCGCAGGAATTTGATCGTGCCGGTCGCGGGCTTGTAGAAGAACGGCAGCTGCACGACGAAGAGGTCGTCGCCCATGGGCGTCAGCGTCTGGCGGCCCGGCTTGGGGAAGCTGCGGTCGAGGCGGAGCGAGAGCCGGTCGTCGGTCGCCTCGATGATGTAGGCGACCGGCAGCTCCGGCGTCGTGTAGGTCCCGGCATAGACGCCGAGCTGGTCGGGAGCCAGCTGCGCCGGCGTCGGACGCTCGAAGGCGAGCACCTGGCCACCGTCGAGGGTCGCCTCGATCTTCGGGTACTTGGCGTCGGCCGGGCCGATCAGGCGCAACGAGACCGGATGTGGCCCGATAACCGTGTCGAAGCGGTCGGGCGAGGTCTGCTCGAGCCAGAACTTGTAGTCGACCACCTCGGCGACGAGACGCGAGCCTTCGGCGTTGAGGACCATGGTGTAGCCCTCGTCGCGGTCGAAGTAGCGTCCGGCGAAGCGCTCGAGCGCGAGCGCGTCGGGGCGCGGCGCCGGCTTCTCGATCCCGAGCCAGATGTCGGCGATCTGGCGGGTGAGGAAGGTCGAGCGGGTGTCGTCGCGGTTGGTGAACAGCAGGATGCCGAGATCGTCGTCGATGAAATGGACGAGCTCGTGCGTATAGCCCGGCCAGCCGCCGCCATGCATGTAGACGCGACGGCCGCGATACTCGGGCGTGCGGAGACCCAGCGCGTAGGTGATGCTGTGGCCGTTGACCATGCGGCCGCGGGTCGAGAGCTTCTCCATCAGGTCGGGCAGCGGCAGCCTGTTCTGGCGGTAGTTGGCCTGCCAGATCAGCATGTCGTCGACGGTGGAAAGGATGCCGCCGTCGCCCGAGAGCTCGACCAGCGCCAGGTTCCGGTGCCAGTTGCCGCTGGCGCTGCGGCTGTAGGGCCGGGCGATGTTCGGGATGAGCTGGCTGTTGTCGTCGCAGAGCCGCGTCGAGTTCATGCCGAGCGGCTTGAAGATCCGCTTCGACAGGAACGCGCGATAGTCCTCGCCCGAGACGCGCTCGGTGATGACCGCGGCCAGCATGAAGTTGGAGTTCGAGTAGCGGTAGCGGGTGGCGGGCGCGAAATCGAGCGTCTTCTGCCGCGTCACCAGGTCGAACAGGTCGTCGCGCGAGATCGCCTGCTCGAAGCCGATGCCCGAGAACAGCAGCAGCGTCAGCTCGTCGCGAAGCCCGCTGGTGTTGTTGAGCAGGTGGCGGATGGTCAGCTTCTGCTCGAAGCGCGGCAGCTCCGGCAGGTACTTCTGCACCTCGTCCTCGAGGCTGAGCTTTCCGTCGGCCTCCAGCATCAGCAGCGCGGTGCAGGCGAACTGCTTGGTGATCGAGCAGATGTAGAAGGCGGACGACGACGACAGCGGCACGTTGTGCTCGAGGTCGGCCAGCCCGTACGACTTCTTCAGCACCACCTCGCCCTTGGAGACGACGGCGAGCGAGGCGCCCGGCTGCTTGTCGCGCTCCCATTCGGTGAAGAGCGCGTCGATGCGGTTGAGACGATCGTCAGCCATTGGGGCGTCCTCCGACGAAGCGGTCGAGGAAGTCCCCGACCGCGCCATGCACGGTGATCCGGTTGTGAAGCTTGACGAAGCCGTGGCCTTCATCGGGGAAGGTCACGTACTCGCAGGGAACGTTGCGCGCGCGCACAGCCTTGACGATCTGCTCGCTCTCCGAGGGCGGCACGCGCGGATCGGTCAGGCCCTGGGCCACCAGCAGCGGGCATTTGATCTCGCCGACCTTGGTGAGCGGCGAGGTTTCGATCAGGAAGTCGCGATCGAGCTCGGGATCGCCGTACTCCTTGGCCCGCTGCTTGCGGCGCCAGGGGCCGGTGTTGGCGAGCATCGTCAGCCAATTGGCGATGCCGTAGAAGTCGATTCCGGCGGCCCAGAGATCGGGATAGAGGGTGATGGCGGCGAGGACCATGTAGCCACCATAGGACTGCCCCATGACGGCAATGCGATGGCCGTCAATGTCCGGGTGCTTGCGGAGCCAGGCATTCGCATGGGCCAGGTCGTTGACCGATCCGGGCCTAAGGCGCACGTCGTCGAGGGCGAGATACTTGCGGCCGTAGCCCGACGAGCCGCGCACGTTGGTTGCCAGGATCGCGTAGCCGCGGGCGATCAGGAACTGCACCTCGGTCCGGAAGTTCGGCAGCCACTGCGACTCGGGCCCGCCATGGACGACCATCACGGTCGGGTAGCCGGACGCCGGCTTCGGCGTCTTCGGCTTGTAGAGGAAAGCCGGGATCCGGCGACCGTCGAAGGTCGGATAGTGGATCAGCTCCGGCTCGACGAAGTCGCTGACCTCGAGGCCCTTGGTGTCCGATGTCGTCAGCCGCGTCACGGCGCCCGTGGCGGCATCGGCCCGATAGAGATCCGGCGCGCGGCAGGCACCATTGAGAGTGAAGACGATCGCCCCGCTGTCGGGCGTCCAGGTGATCTCGGGCACGATGCCGGGTCCGGGCAGCTCGATCTTGAGATCCTTGCCGCTCGCCATGTCGCGGATGGCGAGGTTGCCGTAGCCTTCGATGTTGGTGACATGCGCGATGCGGGCGTTGTCGCGCGACGGCCGCACGACTTCGACGTCCCAGTCCGGCGCGTGCAGCCATTCGACCTTGCGGGTCGCGAGGTCGAGCCGCGCGAAGCCCAGGAAGTCGCGGTCGATGTCGGTCGCGAGGAAGATCGACTTGCCGTCCTTGGCGAAGCGGACCGACTGGTGCCGGCTTTCGCTCTTCGGCTGCAGCAGCTTCTCCATCTTTCCGGTCGCGATCTCGAGCAGATGGAGGTCGATGTCGAGCGATCCCCGCATCTCGATCACGGCGAGGTGCCTTCCGTCCGGAGACCAGGCGACCGGCGCGAAGTGGCCGTCACCCTGGAAGACGCGCGTCTCCTCGCCGGTGGCGACGTCCATCACATAGACGTCGAAGAAGGCCTGGTCGCGGATGTTGGCGCCGAAGGCGATGCGCTTGGCGTCCGGCGACCAGCCGCCCCAGATGTGGATGATCTTCGGGCGCCGGGTCAGCGGCTTCTCCGCGCCATTGCCGTCGGCAAGCAGATAGAACTGGATGCGCTCGTCGCCGCCGGCATCCATGCCGTAGATCAGTGCGTTGCCGACCGGCGCGAAGTCGACGAACGAGACCTTGTCCGCGTGACGCGTCACCTGTTCCGGAGTGCCGGCCGGAAGGTCGAGCGCCCAGACCTGGCCGAAGCCGGTATGGTCGGAGATGAAGGCAAGCCGCTTTCCATCGCTGCGGACGCTTGGATAGGTGGCTGAGCGCACGCCAAGATAGGTCGCGATATCGGCAGCCGGCATTACGAAGTCCTTGGGCGGGAGGAGCGGCGGGAGGGAAGGGAAGCGTAGCGGCTCCGCCTCAATGGGCAAGCGCGGCGTCGATCAGGGCGCCTGCAGCGCGCCGCCCGTCGGCCGCGGCACGCGTATCGCCGGCGACCTGGGCCAATACGGTGGCGCCTTCCATGAGCATATGGATCTGTCCGGCGAGTGCCGAGGGATCCTTCGCGCCGGCCTCGCGGGCGACGCGCTCGAGAATGCGACGGACCTCGCGCTTGTGCGCGCCCGCCGCCTGATGCACCGGATCTTCAGCCGGCGCATGCTCGGCGGCGGCATTGATGAAAAGACAACCGTGGAAGTCTCGGCTCTTGAACCACGCCTCCAGGATGTCGAAGACCGCGAGTACGCGGTCGCGTCCGGTCTTGCCGCGCCGATCGATCTCGGCTTCGAACCAGGCACGGAAGAGGCGATCGCGTTCGGCGAGGCAGGCCAGGATCAGCGCGTCCTTCGAGCCGAAATGTTTGTATAGGGTCATCTTCGCGATGCCGGCTTCCGCCAGCAGCTTGTCGATGCCGGTCGCGTGGAAGCCATGGCGGTAAAAAAGGCGCAGCGCCGTCTCGACAAGCTGTGTGCGCCGCTGCGACTCCGCCATCCGCCCGACTCCTGACATCTCACGAGATAGAGTAGCGCCGGCCTGCGGCGCGGGAAAAGCCTGCTACGTCAGCGGTCGTTCCGTCACGGAAATAACGCTGGACGGGTCACACCCCTGCCTTCATGATCCGGCCCGATCCATTGCTGCCGGTCTTTGACCATGGTGGCCCAAGACGATAGTGATGGAAGCCAGTGGTGTGCGCCGTTCCGTTCGATGGTTCCGATAGCCGCGACATTCGTTCCAATGACGTGTCATTGCCAATGTCGCCGCACCTGATCCTGACAATTCGATCGACCGCTTCCTGCCGGTTCGCCGCGCCCGTCCAACGGCGTCGCGTATCGTCTCGCCACGGCATGAGCCAGCCTTTGCGAAAGCAAGGCGATCGATCCTGAGGATTGGAAAAATGTCGACCAAGCTGTTTGTCGGAAATCTCCCCTACACCATGACTTCCGAAGACCTCAAAGAGACCTTCGGGCCGTTCGGCCCGGTCGTCTCGGCGAAGGTCATCACCGATCGCGAGACCGGCCGCTCCCGCGGCTTCGGCTTCGTTGAGCTCCAGACCCCGGACGCTTGCCAGCGTGCGGTGCGCGAGCTGAACGGCGCCGATCTCGGCGGTCGTGCGGCCACCGTGCGCGTTGCCGAAGATCGTCCGCCGGGCGGTGGCGGCGGCGGCGGCGGTGGCGGCCGTGGCATGGGCGGCGGCGACCGCGGCCCGCGCGCGCCGCGCTGGTAGTCTCGTCTCGTCGTATCGTGCTCGCCCCTTCCGCCGTCGAGGCGGGAGGGGCGTAGCGCGCTCCCGCAGGCTCGCGCCTTCCAAGGCGCCCCTCGCGCGGCCTCACTTATTGAACCTCTTTCTTGCCCCGGGCGTCGCGGCCCTCGGCCGGCGGTCCCTCTTGTCGATTTCTGCCGGGCCGACTATTGGACAGTGGGGCGAGAGGGGGTTCTCTTCATGAAATACACGCCCGGTCCGTGGAAGATGCGGCCGAACGGCGACATCAGCTCGGCGCCGCGTGGCGGCAAGGCCGTCTCGGTGTGCTCGGTTTCCTGGGGGATGTCGGCCTCGGACGACAAGCCGGGCAACGCCCGCCTGATCCAGGCCGCTCCGCAGATGAGCGAGGCGCTGGACGAGCTCATGCTGCTGGTCACCACGCCGACGGTCAGCCAGGCGATCCTCGGCAACGCCAAGCTGCTGCCGAAAGCCAAGCAGATCATTGAGAACGCCAAGATCGTGCTGGAGGCAGCGACCGGCGAGCCGCAGGCGGTGTGGCCCCGCGTCGACCACGCCAAACCGAAGCTCGAATAGTCGCATGCGTCTCGACCAGTATCTGGGGCTGATCGGCGACTCCAACGTCGACGACTGGCGGCTGATCACGCGTCCGACCTTCAAGCATCACTTCGCGCGTTCGACCGACGACAAGGGCGAGGAGGTGTCGGTCGAGGTCGACGAGCACAAGGTGGTGATGTCCTTCGTACCCAACATCCGCATCACGCTCGCCTATGGCCTCGTCGCCGACTCCCACTACCGCATCGATCCCAAGCACAAGCTCGGCGCGTTGAACGCGCGGTCTGAATACGTCGACTGCTTCTACGACAACATTGTCGTTCACCGCGAGACCGTGGTCCGCGTCGCGCGCCAGCGCTGCGTCCTGCCCGAGCCCGCGGACTGGACCGAGGCGCCGATCAAGATTCCCCGCCGGAAGGCTCGCTTCGCCAAGCTGATCCATGTCCTCGCTGGCCCGCTGACCGAGTTCGACGAGTATTTCAGGGACGCGGGAATGGTCGAGGTCGAGGCGCCCTGGCCTTAAGGACGCGATGCGGCTCTCTTCAGGCACCCGGATTCGAGCGGGCGCGTTCCTCTTCGACATGGACGGCACGCTGATCGACTTGAGCGCGACGATCGAGCGGATCTGGCGGCGCTGGGCCGGGCGGCACGGCATCGATGCCGATGCACTGATGCGTTTTGCCGTCGGCCGCAGGCTCACCGAGACGATCGAGCGCTTCGCCGTGCCGGGCATGGACGTCGCGGCGGAGGCCATGGTCATCGACGCGGACGCACGGGCGGCGACGGAAGGCGTCGCCGCCGTTCCAGGTGCGGATGCGTTCCTGCGCTCGCTTCCGGCTGATCGCTGGGCCGTGGTCACCTCGGCACCGGCCGCGATCGCCCGTCGCTGGCTCGCCGCAGCAAGTCTGCCGGTTCCGGGCGTCTTCGTCTCGGCCGAGGACGTGAGCGCCGGCAAGCCCGATCCTGAAGGCTATCTGCTGGCCCTGGCTCGGCTCTGCCGGCCTGCGGTCGACGCGATCGTCTTCGAGGACACGGTCTCTGGACTTGCGGCCGGGCGCGCGGCCGGTGCGCGCACGATTGCGGTCGCGACTTCGCTCGGCGCCCGGGATCTCGAGCGCGAAGCCTGGATCGCGGACTACGCGATGCTGACGATAGAGGCGACGAAGGACGATTTGGCGATCGTCGTCCGCTGACGACTCAGAGCTTGGCGAGGATGCCCGAGAGCTGGGAGAGGCCGAACAGCAGGGCCAGGCCGCCGAGGAGAACGACGCCGAGCAGGACGACGTACTTGGCAAGCGCCGTCTCGGGCTTGGCGCCCTTCTTGGCGCCGCCGCCCTTGAAGTCGACATCCGCCTTCGGCGCCGGCGCCGCCGCCTTCGGCTCCTCCTTGGGGGGAGGCACCTTCCGCTCGGCCTGCGGCTTGCTGGTGTCGTAGATGACGATCTCTTTCCCCTTGTTGGTCTTGGGGTCGAAATCGTCCTTGATGACCTTGATCGCCTCGAACCGCTTTTCGCCGTAGAGCTGCTTGGCGGTTTCGATGGCCGGTTCGCGGGCCTGGTACGTGGAGTCGATCTGCCAGGTACCGCCTTTCAGCGTGTGGACCTCGAAATTGGTCGGCATACCGGCACGTCCCCCGCGCGAAACCGTCTCGTCCTATGAATATTTACAGAAACTTCCTGCAAATTCAAGACGAGACGGCTTGGTCTTCGCGTGTTCGGTGAGGGGCGCCGGTCAGGCGCCCGGACGCCAGGGGACGCAGGTCTGCTGCTGCTCGCCGAGGCCGGCGATCCCAAGGCGCATGACGTCGCCGGCCTTGAGGTACCAGGGCTGCGGCTTCTGGCCCATGCCGACGCCCGGCGGGGTGCCGGTCGAGATGACGTCGCCGGCGCGAAGCGTCATGAACTGGCTGCAGTAGCTGACGATCTTCTTCACGCCGAAGATCATCGTCTTGGTGCTGCCGTTCTGCACGCGCTTGCCGTTCACCTCGAGCCACATGTCGAGATTCTGCACGTCCTTGATCTCGTCTGTGGTGACGAGCCAGGGGCCGAGCGGACCGAAGGTGTCGCAGCCCTTGCCCTTGTCCCAGGTGCCGGAACGCTCGATCTGGAACTCGCGCTCCGAGACGTCGTTGCAGACCGCGAAGCCGGCGACGTAGTCGAGCGCGTTCTCTTCGGAAACGTGCTGCGCGGTCGAGCCGATGACGATGGCGAGCTCGACTTCCCAGTCGGTCTTCTTCGAATCCTTGGGGATGACCACCGGATCGTTGGGACCGGAAATCGCGGTGTCCGCCTTGATGAAGATGATCGGCTCCTTCGGGATCGGCGCGCCGGTCTCGGCGGCGTGGTCCGAATAGTTGAGGCCGATGCAGAGGAACTTGCCGATGCGGCCGACGCAGGGGCCGAGGCGCGGCTTGCCTTCGACGAGCGGCAGGGAGTCCGTATCGAGGTTGCGCAGGCGGTCGAGCCCGCGCGGGCCGAGCGCACTGCCCTTGAGGTCGGCGATCTGGCCGGAGAGATCACGGATCTTGCCGGAGCGGTCCAAGAGACCGGGCTTCTCCTGGCCCGCGGGGCCATAGCGCAACAGCTTCATCGGCGTTTCCTTTGGAGGGGACGAAAGAGGCTGCGGACCTTACCGGCCCGCGCGGCGCGCGTGCAAGCCGATCGCGCCGCGAAAAGAAACGGATTATCGGCCCTCGATCGTCACCGGAGAGCCGATCGTAAGGCCCAGATCCCAGTCGGCGCGGCCGCGGTTCACGGCGATCTCCACCAGGCCGTTCGAGTTCTCGTACCAGAAGCCGTCGCCCTGCTGCGCATCGGAGAAGGTGCGCAGCCGCGGCAGGCGGCGATCGGAGATCCTGATCGTGACATCCTCGGCCAGGGAGGCCGCGCGAATGCCCGTCATCGCGTTGCCGTAGCGATCGACATAGACGATCTCGGCGAGGTCGTCCGGCCAGTCATGGGCCGACGGCCGGTCGATCGGTGAAATCCCGGCATGGTTCTCCCGGGCGAGCCGTGCGGCGACCGGGGCGAAAAGGTCGCGGCCGTGAAAGGACGCCGACAGGCGATCGGGCCGCCAGTCGATGGCGAAGGCACGTCGCCGCGTCGCGCGTCGCCAGACGAGCTCGAACAGTCCGTTGTCCGGGCCGACATAGCGACGCCCGTCGGCCTCGACCACGATCGGCCGGCGCTCGCTGCCGACGCCCGGGTCGACGACGGCGAGGAAGACGGAAGGCGGGGGGAAATCGGTCGCGTAAGCCGAGAGAAGGTAGGCGGAACGCCGGGCATCGAAGACGGGCGCGTCGGCGAAGAGGTCGATCACCGGCACGCCCGGGGCATCGCGATGAAGCACCGCCTTCATCTGCCCGACATAGGGCCCTTCCAGGCCGAAGTCGGTGAACAGCAGGATCATCCCGCGAGCGTCGATTTGAGCCCGTCGACGAGCGTGGTCTCGGCCTTGATGCCGAGCGCCTTGATCGCCCGCGACGGATCGCCCAGCGAAATCCGAACGTCGCCGGCGCGGGCGGGGCCATGCCTGATCTCGACCTTGCGGCCGGCCGCGGTCATCAGCGCCTGCGCGAGCTCGACGATCGACGTCGACTTGCCGGTGCAGACGTTGAACACGCGCGCCTCGACGGTCGAGGTCGCCATCGCGGCCAGCAAATGCCGGACGACGTCGGCGACGAAGATGAAGTCGCGGGTCTGCAGCCCGTCGCCCTGGATGCCGATCTCCTGGCCGGCGCGGACGCGGTCGGCAAAGATCGAGATGACGCCGGAGTAGGGCGACTTCGGGTCCTGGCGCGGCCCGTAGACGTTGAAGAAGCGCATGCCGGTGGTCGGCGTCCTGTGCACGTTGCCGGCGACGCGCGCATGCAATTCGCTGCCGAGCTTGTCGGCGCCATAGGCGGTCAGCGGCCGGGTCGGCGACATTTCCGTCAGCGGTGAATCCGGCGCGTCGCCATAGGTCGCGGCGGACGAGGCGTAGACGACGGGGATCGGCTTCCCGTCCTTGGCGCGCCGGGCCGCGTCGAAGACCGCGATGCTGCCGGTCAGGTTGGCACGGTGCGTGCCGAGCCAGTCCTCGTTCGAGCGCTGGACCGAGGCGATCGCCGCCAGGTGGAAGCAGCCGTCGCATCCCTCCATCGCCTTGATGACGGCGGCGCCGTCGGCGACGTCGGCTTCGACCAGGCTCACCTTGGACGGCAGGTTGGACCTCTTGCCTGTCGAGAGATCGTCGAGGACCACCGCCTCGTCGCCGCGCGCGAGCAGCGCGTCCACCAGATGGGAGCCGATGAAACCCGCTCCGCCCGTCACCAGATACCGCGCCACGCCCGTCTCCCCGGAAAGTCGGCAATTCCGGGCCAAGGTATCCGGTGTTGACGGCTCCGGGAACGGCCTCTAGGTTTGGGCCGTCATGTTCACGCACGGACAGGTCCTGAAGCTGCGACTTACGACCCCGGCACTCTAAGAGAGGCCGGGACATCGTCGTTTGTCGTCTTCACACCTCCGTCGGAAAGCACGTGCCATGACTCCGTTCCAGAAGCTGCCCCACCAGAAGTACCGTCCGTTCCAACCGATCGACCTGCCCGATCGCCGCTGGCCCTCCCGCGTGATCGAGAAGGCGCCGATCTGGTGCTCGGTCGATCTTCGCGACGGCAACCAGGCGCTGATCGAGCCGATGGGGCCCGAACGCAAGCGCCGCATGTTCGAGCTCCTGGTCCGCATGGGCTTCAAGGAGATCGAGGTCGGGTTCCCGTCCGCGTCCCAGACCGACTTCGACTTCGTGCGCGAGATCATCGAGCAGAAGATGATCCCCGACGACGTCACCATCCAGGTGCTGACCCAGGCACGCGAGGAGCTGATCCGCCGCACCTTCGAGTCCGTGAAGGGCGCGAAGCGGGTCATCCTGCATCTCTACAACTCGACCTCGACCCTGCAGCGCCGCGTCGTCTTCGGGCTCGACCGTCAGGGCATCGTCGACATCGCGGTCAACGGCGCCAAGCTGGTGCGCCAGCTCGCCGACGAGGCCGAGAAGGCCGGCACGCGCGTGGTCATGCAGTATTCGCCGGAGAGCTTCACCGGAACCGAGCTCGACTTCGCGAAGGATGTCTGCGAGCAGGTCGCCGCGGTGTGGGGACCGACGAAAGAGAACAAGATCATCTTCAACCTGCCGGCGACCGTCGAGATGTCGACGCCCAACGTCTATGCCGACCAGATCGAGTGGTTCTCTCGCAACGTGAAGGACCGCGACAAGATCATCCTGTCGCTGCACCCGCATAACGACCGCGGCACCGGCGTCGCGGCGGCCGAGCTCGGCGTCATGGCCGGCGCCGACCGCATCGAAGGCACGCTGTTCGGCAACGGCGAGCGCACCGGCAACGTCGACGTCGTCAACCTGGCGCTCAACATGTACAGCCAGGGCATCGACCCGGAGCTGGCGGTCGGCGACATCGACGAGATGAAGGCGACGGTCGAGTACTGCAACCAGCTGCCCGTGCATCCGCGCCATCCCTATGCGGGCGAGCTGGTGTTCACGGCCTTCTCGGGCTCGCACCAGGACGCGATCAAGAAGGGCTTCGCCGCACTGGAGAAGAGCAACTCCGGCATCTGGGAGGTGCCCTACCTGCCGATCGATCCCAAGGATCTCGGGCGCGACTACCAGGCGGTGATCCGCATCAACAGCCAGTCCGGCAAGGGCGGCATCGCTTATGTGATGGACCAGGACTACGGCTTCGACCTGCCGCGCAAGCTGCAGATCGAGTTCAGCCAGGTGATCCAGGGCATCGCCGACGACACCGGCAAGGAGATCCAGCCGGAGATGATCAAGACCGCCTTCGACAAGGAGTACCTGTCGGAGGACGGCATCGCCTTCGTCGAGCATCGCACGGTGCCCGGCGGCAAGGGCGGCGGGCGGAATCTCGACGCGACGATCCGCGTGAACGGCAAGGAGCGCGAGGTCCAGGGTACCGGCAACGGCCCGATCGACGCCTTCGTCGACGCGATCTCCAAGAGCCTCGGCGTACAGGTGAAGGTTCTCGACTATCGCGAGCATGCCCAGGGAAGCGGCGCCGACGCGACGGCGGTTGCCTATGTCGAGGCCAAGATAGGCGACAGGCCGTCGCTCTTCGGTGTCGGCGTCGATCCCAACATCGTCGCCGCCTCGCTCCGCGCCATCGTCAGCGCGGTCAACCGGGCGCAGCGGTCAAAGTAGGGTTCTGATCGCTCCGGCGATCGACAGCAGAAGCAGCAGGACGAGCACCGCCTTCCGGAAGATGGCGGGCTCGGTCCTGATGTAGCCGCGGCTGCCGATCGCGATGCCGATCAGCAGCACCGGCAGCAGCACCAGCGCCGAGAGGAAGGTTCCGGACGTGACCAGGCCCTGGGTCGCGCCCAGGGCCAGCGCATAGGTGTCGGTCGCGAGGAAGAAGGCGACCAGCGAGGCCCGGATCGCGGCGGTGCCGGCCGGCGACGACAGATAGAAGAGGACGACCGGCGGCCCGCCGATGCCGAGGCTGCCGTTCAGGAGCCCGACGGCCGTTCCCGTCGCGAAAGTCGCACCGGTGCTCGGCATCTCCTTCAGCGCGAAGCCGCGCCACAGCAGGATCGTGGTCGTCGCGACCAGCACCGCGATCGCGAGGCGGATCGGCGTCTCGGGCAGGTTCGCCAGCAGATGCACGCCGAACGGCGTCGCGACCAGGGTGCCGAGGATCAGCGGCGCCAGCGAACGCCAGTCTACCTGGCGCCAGACTCCCGGGAGCATGTGGGCGCTAGCCGCGACCTCGAGCACGAAGACGATCGGGATCGCGGTCGCCGGCGGCAGTACCAGCGACAGGCTCGACACCGCCAGCATCGAGAAGCCGAATCCCGAATAACCCCGGATGGTCGCCGCGATCAGCAGCGCCGCGATCACGGCCGCGGCCATCGCCGGCGACAGGGTCGGGAGATCGATGAGATCGGCGAAGCGGTCGAGCATCGGGAGGAGGACGCTACCGCGGCAAAGGAGCGCTTGCCCAGGGGTGGGCCGGCGCTGTACGTCGAGGGCCCATGTCAGAGACTTCGGACAACGAGGCCGATGGACGCTCGCCCTGGGCCGGCCTGCAGGGCGTGGCGTTCGCCGAGGTGCGGCCGGCCGGCCACCCGGTCTCCGGTACCGTCACCGTTCCGGGCAGCAAGAGCTTCACCAACCGCGCACTGATCCTGGCCGGTGCCGCCGAAGGCGTCTCGACGCTGACCGGCCTTCTGCGCAGCGACGACTCCTATTGGTGCATCGATGCGCTGAAGCGCCTCGGCGTCGGCGTCGAAATCGACGGAACGACCGTTCGCCTCGAAGGCTCGGGCACGCGCTGGCGGTCGAAGACGGCCGACCTTTTCATCGGTTCTGCCGGCACCATCGGCCGTTTCCTTCCGGGCGTTCTCGCGGCGTCGCCGGAAGGGCGCTACCGCGTGTCCGCCAGCCGCCAGCTCATGCGCCGCCCGGTCTCGCCCCTGGTCGATGCGCTGACGGCGCTCGGCGCCGATATCAGCCACGAGGGCGAGCCCGGCGGCTTTCCGATGACGATCGCCGCACGCGGGCTCGACGGCGGCAAGCTCACCATGTCGGGCAAGGTCTCCAGCCAGTTCATCTCCGGCGCGCTGATCGCGGCTCCGCTCGCCAAGGCGCCGGTCGATCTGGACGTCGTCGACCACATCGTCCAGTCCGACTACGTCCGGATGACGCTCGACGCGATGCAGGCCTTCGGCGTCGAGGTAACCCACGACCAGGCCCTGACGCGCTTCCAGGCGACCCCGCAACGATATCGTGGCGGCGGCTTCGCGATCGAGGCCGACGCCTCGACCACCACGTACTTCCTGGCCCTGGCCGCGGCGACGCGTGGCCGCATCGTCATCGACAACATCGGCACCTCCACGCGTCAGCCGGACCTGCGCCTGATCGACGTGCTCGAGCGGATGGGCTGCGAGGTCGGGCGCGAGCCCGGGCGGATCACGGTCGTCGGGCCCGAGCGCCTCAAGGGCGGGTTCACCGTCGACATGAAGCCGATGTCGGATGCGACCCTGACGCTGGCGGCGCTTGCTCCCTTCGCCGACGCGCCGATCGCGATCGAGGGCGTGGCGCATATCCGCAAGCACGAGAGCGACCGGATCGCGGTCATGGCCGGGGCGCTGATCGATCTCGGCATCGGTGTCGACGAGAAGCCGGACGGAATGGTCATCCGGCCGGGCGCGCCGCGCTTCGCCGAGCTCGAGACCCACGACGACCATCGTGTCGCGATGGCGCTGGCCGTGCTTGGAGCCTCGGCCCAGGGGGTGCGGCTCGCCGATCCGGGCTGCGTGTCGAAAACCTGCCCGGTGTTCTTCGAGGAGATCGGGAAGCTCGGCGTCCCGGTCGAGCTCTTCTAGCGTCGCCTCTACTAACGATAGATCCGCATCGCGCGCTCGACGCGCAGGGTCAGGTCGGCGCTGGCCACCGGCTTCACCAGGAAGCCGTCGATGCCGAGATCCTTCGCCTTCATCACCACCTCGCGTTCGGTGTGCGAGGTCAGGAACAGGACCGGCGTGCGCAGGCTTCCGCTGTTCTTCAGGCGCACCCACTTCACGAACGCAAAGCCGTTGGTCGGTGTCATGTTGATGTCGCAGATGACCAAATCCGGCGGGCGCAACAGGAACTGCTCTTTCGCCGCTTCGCCGTTCGCGGCCTCGACGATCGCACCGAAGCCCAGCGCGCGCAGCATCAGCCGCACGGAGTCGCGCACCGCCTCCTGATCGTCGACGATCATGACGGTGTAGTTCTTATAGCGTTCGGCGGTATCGGGCAGGTCGGACACGGCTTCGGACTCTATGGGGCGGCGAGTGGCGCTTCAAGCGAGCGCCTCCGGCTAGGCCGGCTCGGGAAGGTCGGCGACGGCCTCGGCGAGCGCGCGGGCCTCGGAGGAAAGGTCGATCGCCGACGCGGTATCCCAGTCGCAGGCGGCAGCGGCCTTCTCGAAGGACTGAGCGGCATGGCCGAGCCGCATGGCGCCGGCGCTGAAGGCCGATCCTTTGAGGGCGTGGGCCTTTCCCTGGGCGGATTCCGCATCGGCTTCGGCAGCGGCGGCCATCGCCTCGGCGGCGAGCTTCTGCGCCTGCAGGGCGAAGCGGCGGAGCATGCCGACGATCTCGGCCGTCATCCCGCCCGCGATCGACTCCAGTTCCTCCAGATCGAGGACCGGCGCATCGGCGAGGGCGCCGGCGGCTCCGGCGCGGACCGGTCCGACGAGCGCCGCTTCCAGCTCCGCGGCTGTCGCCGGCCAGGGGCACGCAACGTCGATGCCGTCGGTAGGCGGTCCGTCGGCGAGAACGACCACGCGAAGTTCGAACAGCAGGGGCGAGGTCCGGATCGCCCGGGCGAGAACCGCGGCGGTGCCGTCGGCCAGACGTTCACCGACGACCGCCGCATCGAAAGCCGGATCCGCGGCCTCGAGAAGATCGAGCGCTTCGTGAAGGCCCGAACCTCTCATCGCGACCGCGCCGAGGCGGCTCAGGGCATCCGCAACGGCCGCGGCCCTTTCAATGTCGCCTTCTATGACGAGCACCCGTCGTCCCGCCAGTTCCGAGGATTTGGTGCTCATCGGCGATCCGTCATTGTGTTATACTATACGCATCGGTAGGCCATGAGGTCCTGAGATGCTCGATCGTCGGCACGCCCTCCGTCTTTCCACCAGCGTCTTTGCGCTCGCCGCCTTCGGCCTGGGCGAAGCCAAGGCTGCGCCGGCGCGGATCGCGCTCGAAGACATCCATCGCGAGCCGGACATGCCGGGCGTCGAGTACTCGGCAAAAGCACGTAAGCTCGCGGGTCAGCGCATCCGTGTCGAGGGCTTCCTCGCGCCGCACGCGGGCGGCCGTGCGGCCGCGCCGTTCCTGGTGCTGTCGGGTCAGCCGATGGTCGGCTGCCCGCACTGCCAGGGATCGGCCGACCTGCCGGGCGACAGCCTGGTCGCCTATTTCGGCAAGAGCGTCGGCATGGCCGAGACCGGCATCCCGGTCGCGATCGAGGGCGTGCTCGACATCGGCTCGCGCACTGATGCCCAGACCGGCTTCGTCTCCACCGTTCGCCTGTTCGACGCCAAGCTGGTCAGCTAGCCGCTGGTCGTTCCGCTCGGATCGGCGTGCCAGCGACGCGAGCGGACGATGGTGACGGTGCAAGGCGCCCTCGCCGCGACCTCGCCCGAGACGCTGCCGAGGATCGACTTGGCCATCGACTTGGCGCGCGCTCCCATGACGATATGGTCGACGCGATTGGCACCGACATAGTCCAGGATGGCTGCCGCCGGGCTTACCGCCTCGAGCACGTGAAAGCTGAGCCGGCTGTCGTCGATGCCGAGCGGGCTAGCCCAATGCCTGAGGGCCACGAGCCGATCGACGTGCCGGTGGCGCCCCGCCTCGTCGAGCGTCGTGTCGAGCTTCACGAGATTCTGCTTCAGTACGTTGACGCAGGCGACCCGCGCGTGCGGCATGGTCTTGAGGACCTGCTGAACCGTCGATCGCATCGCCTCCGCTAGGCTCGCGTCGCCCTCCCCGAGATCGAGCGCCGTGCAGACGATCGGCGCGTCGTCCAGCCGGCTGGAGACTGTCGCCTTGAGGATCGGCGCCATGGTTTCGGGATTGAACCGCCTTCTCAGGACCGTCGTGAAGGAATCCCGTTCGTGCCGTTCGGCCCGGGCCGTCAGCACGACCTCCGCCGGATTCGCGAGGTCGAAGGCGAGCTGGGCGGCACTCGGGTGACGCCAGGCCGGATTGACCTCGAGGCATTTGAGGATGATCTCCTGCAGCCACGCCGGAACATCGGGGCGGAGCTTCCGCGGCGGCACCGGGTCGCGCCATATCCTCCGCTTGAGCCCGGACAGGCGCTGGGGATCGCCGAAGGGACGAACGCCGGTCGCGAAGAAATACATGAGGACGCCCAGCGCGAAGAGGTCGCTTCGCGTGTCGTGCCGGTTGCCGAGGACCTGCTCGGGGGCCATGTACGGCGCCGTGCCGAAGGGAACCCGGAACTCCGCCTCCATCAGGTCGGGAAGCTGGTCGTGGCGCGACAGACCGTAGTCGATAAGGACGGCCTCGCCGTTCGGCCGGAACAGGATGTTGGAAGGCTTCACGTCGAGATGGACGACATGCTGGCGATGGATGTCGTCGAGCGCGCGCGCGATCCTGGCGCCGAGAGCCGCGACCTCGCCGGGGGCAAGGGGAAGATCGCCGAGCCGCTTGATGAGCGAGGGGCCGGGAACGCGCTCCATGACGATGTAGGGTTGGACCTCGAAGCTTCCCGCGGCGATGAAGGCCGGAACATGCGGCCCGGAGAGGCGCGGCATGATCATCTGCTCCATCTCGAAGCCGACGATCGTCGCCGGGTCCTCGCCCTCGGTCAGCTTCGGAACCTTCATCAGCATCGGCATGTCGTCGCCGGGCCGGCTCACCGACCAGAGCGTCGCCATGCCGCCGGTATGCACGCGCTCTCCGATCAGGAACCCGTCGATCGTGGCGCCAGGCTGGAGCGTAAACGTCGGCATCGCGCTCATCTCCCCGCGGACAGGCGCTGGGCGAGCGCCTCAGGCAGCCCGGCCTGGCGGATCTTCGTCGCGGCGGCGTCGATGTCATAGGGGACGCGCAGATAGGTCAGCTCGTGGCGGTCCGCGTCGAGCACGGCGTACGAGGCGCCGGGATCGCCATCCCGCGGCTGGCCGACCGATCCGAGGACACAGACCCAGCGTCGCTGGCGAAGGAGTGGCACGGCTATGCCGGTGACCGGCTGAAACCGGATCGGGGCGCCTTTGCCGCGGCCGCCGAAGACCGCCGGGATATGGACATGGCCGCAGAACACCAGTCTGGCAGAGGTGGCGGCGAGACAGCGCGAGGCGTCGTCTCGGTTGATCACGTAGTGCCAGGCTGCGGGCGCCTGTCCGGCCGCGTGGATGAACAGGCGATCCGAGTCCTCGGACAGGATCGGCCGCGCTTCGAGGAAGGCGCGTGCGACGGGTCCGAGCTGCCCGCGCGTCCATTGGATCGCGATCTCGGCGTTCGGGTTCATCCGCTCCCTGAGATTGGCGATGGCATGGTCGTGGTTGCCGAGCAGGGCAATGGCTCCTCGCTCCACGCGCTCCATGAGCGTATCGACCACCCACACCGGATCGGCACCGTAGCCGACGTAGTCGCCGAGGAAGACGAAGCGGTCGACACCCCGGCGCTCGGCATCCGCAAGGCAGGCGGTCAGGGCCTCGCGGTTGCCATGGATGTCGGCCATCAGGGCGATGCGCATGCGGTCGGGCCTCGTCTTCCCCGATCATAGGTCGACCGGAGACGAACGTCCCTCGCTTATCGAACCGGCCCCCGCGGCAGTTTGACCACGTCTCGGGCTATTGACGGTCTTGATTGGAGCGCCGACCGGGAAACGGAGCGAGGCGGGGCGTCGGTTCAAGGCTCGGCCAGGGTCTCCAGCGTCGCCTGCGGCCGGTAGAGCCGGTTTTCCCAGTCGGGGACGGCGTTCTGCGCCTTGGTCAGGTCGGCCTCGCTCATCTGCTCTTCGAGCTGGAGCAGGATCCCGGTGACGCGGTTGATCATCGCGTCGTCGCCGTAGAGCCCGGCGGTCGCAAACCAGCGATAGGCCTCGATCATGTCTTTCTTGGTGCCCTGGCCGCGCCAGAACAGGGTGGCGAGGTTGAAGGCGCCGGCGGGGCTGTTGCGTTCGGCGGCGCGACGGAACCAGCGTGCCGCCTCGGCCGGATCTTCCTTGAGCCCGTGCGCGCCGTAGAGATGGAAGGTGCCGATCGCGTTCCCCGCCTCGGCGTGCCCCGCGAGTGCAGCGCGGCGATACAGATCGAGTGCAGCCTTCGGATCGCGCGGCACGCCGTTGCCGAGTTCGTAGGCGTTGGCGAGCGCGAACAGCGCCTGAGGCTGGCTCGCGGCCGCAGCCCAGCCGAGCCAGGCGAGGCCCGCGGCTTCATCCTGTGGCCCGCCTTCGCCGGCGAGCAGCATCGAGCCCAGCGACGCCGCGGATCCCAGGTGACCGCGTTCCGCCGCCGCCGCGAACCAGCGACGCGCGTCCTCCTTGCGCTGCGGCGTGCCCAGGCCGCGATAGGACAGGACCGCGCAATTGTGCTGGGCGCCGAGATGGCCGCCTTCCGCCGCACGGCAGAACCAGCGAGCCGCGTCGACCGCCATGCCGTCCCGGTGCGCGATGGCGCCGAGATAGAAGATCGACTCGAGATCGCCCTTCTCGGCCAGCCGGCCGAAAAGCTTGTAGGCGGTCGAGAAATCCTTGGCCTTGTAGGCGGCGAGCGCGTCGGCGCGCTCGTCGGCCTTGGCCGGCGCCGCAAGCAGAAGCAAGGCGAGCAGGACCCGGATCATGGTTCGGCCAATGCGTCGGCGACGCCGTCCACGAGGTTGTGGGCGAGGAGATGGGTGCTGTCGAGCGCGACCGACGCGCGTGCCGGCGCCAGTGAGGCCCTGACGCGTGCGAGCCTGTCGGCAAGCGCACGACGTGCGGCAGCGGCGTCGGCGAGATCTGCTCTCTCGAACCGCACGACGGTTCCCGGTCGGCAGCGGGCGAGGAAGCCGAGATCGGCCGAGATCACGGTCGCGATCTTCGGATAGCCGCCGGTGGTCTGGCGGTCGGCGAACAGCACGATCGGCTGGCCGGCGCCCGGCACCTGGATCGATCCCGGTGCAATGCCGTCCGAGATGATGTTGTACCCGCCCGCATGCGCGATCCTAGGTCCGAGGAGGCGCATGCCCATGCGGTCGGCCTCGGCGGTGATCGTGTAGTCGCCTGAGAACAGCGTCGCGATCCCTTCCTTCGTGAACATGTCGTCCTGCGGTCCCGGGATCGCGCGGAAGCGCGGTGGCGCCGCGGGCAGCAGCACCGGATCGAGAGCGAGATCCGGACCGGACGGTGCGTCGCCGAGAGCGAGCGGCAGGTCCTGGCCGGCGCGGATCGGTCCGCCGTCGACGCCGCCGAGGCGCGAGCGCAGGTGCGTCGAGGCGCTTGCGAGCGCCGGCCTCAAGTCGAATCCGCCCGCGATCGCGAGATAGCCGCGCGCCGCACCGCCGGCGGCACCCAGCGCGAGGCGCTGGCCGCGCCTGAGCGTGTGCGCCCGATGCAGCCCGGCCGGCCGGCCGTCGATGGTCGGGCTGAAGGACGCGCCGGCGACCGCGATGCGGACGGACTCGGCGGCGGCCTCCCAGGTGCCGCCATAGAGCGTCACCTCGATCGCGCCCGCATCGGGAGCGTTGCCGACGAGAAGATTGGCGACCGCGAGCCCGACCGGATCCATGGCCCCGGCGACCGATACACCGAAGCGCTGCCAGCCGATCCTGCCGCGATCCTGGATCGTCGCCAGCGGACCCGGATCGATGCAGCGAAGCGCGCTCACGGCGCCTCGCAGGGCGGCAACCAGGATGCGTCGGCCGCAAGCCTGGCATAGTCGTCGTGCGCGATGCGCTCGAAGCGGATGCGGTCGCCGGCGCGGAACAGGAACGGATCGGTACGCGCCGGGTCGAAGGCGCGGACCGGCGTTCGTCCGAGAAGGTGCCAGCCGCTCGGCGCCTCGATCGAGGCGACGGCGGCCTGGATGCCGCCGATCGAGATGGTGCCGGCCGGCGTCTTCAGCCTGGGCGTCTCGCGCCTCGGCAGGTGCAGCTTGGGATCGAGGCCGCCCAGATACGTGAAGCCCGGCTGGAAGCCGATCATGTAGACGCGATAGTCGCCGCCGAGATGGCGGGAGATCACCTTGTCGGTCGTGAGACCCGTGCGCTCCGCGACGCTGTCGAGGTCAATGCCGTGCTCGCCGCCATAGGCGACCGGCACCGTCCAGCGTCGTCCGGGCGGCGCTCGATCGTCGAGAGACGCGGCCAGACGCTCGATCGTCCGGTAGAGATCCGCGGCATCCAGCCGGTCGGGATCGAAGTGGATCTGGAGGGACCGGTAGGTTGGCACCGTCTCGACGATGCCGGCGAGGTTCGACTCGGCCAGCGCCTTGTCGAGCGACAGGACGCGGGCGTTGATGCGCGGATCGACCGCGTCGCCGAGCTCGACGGTCAGGGCGGTATCGCCGGCGGCGAGAAGACGGTAGCCCGTCTGGGTCACGGCCTCGTGCTATCCTTCGTTCGGTATCGAGAGACGAGGGCCGGTCATGAGCGTTTCGGTCGATCTCAACAGCGACATGGGCGAGAGCTTCGGAGTCTACAAGCTCGGCGACGACGCGGCCATGCTCCGCATCGTCTCCTCGGCCAACGTCGCCTGCGGCTTCCATGCGGGCGACCCCCTGGTGATGCACGCGACCGTCTCCACCGCCAAGGCGAACGGTGTCGCTGTCGGGGCGCATCCGAGCTTCCGCGATCTCTGGGGTTTCGGCCGGCGACCGATCATGGGCGAGAAGCCGGAAGACGTCGCCAAGGAGATCGTCTACCAGATCGGCGCGATGCAGGCGGTGGCCCGCTCGGTCGGCCATTCGATGAGCCACGTGAAGACCCACGGTTCGCTCGGCAACCTGATCGCGACCGACGACGCGCTGGCCGACGGCGTCGCCCAGGCGATCCGCGACAGCGCGCCGGATGCGATCTTCGTGGTGATGCCGGGGACCGCGATGGAGCGGGCGGGACAGCGCGCGAACCTGAGGATGGCGCGCGAGATCTATGCCGACCGGACCTACCAGGACGACGGCACCCTCACGCCCAGGAAGCAGGCGGGCGCGGTGCTGCACGATGCCGAGGATGCCGCGAAGCGGGTTCTTGCGATGGTGCGCGAGAAGGCGATCGTCTCGACCTCGGGCAAGCGCGTGCCGGTGTCGATCGACACGATCTGCGTCCATGGCGACAACCCGGAAGCGGTCGCGATGGCCAGGCGCGTGCGCGAGGTGCTGGAGGCAGACGGCGTGCGCATCCGCCCGATGGCGGAAGTCGTCGGCTAGCTCGCCTTCGAGAGGCTGTTCAGCGGAACCGTCGGGCCGGTCAGGCAGCGCTCAGCCGGGAAGGACATGGTGACGATCAGCTGCTGGTCCTGCGTCGTCTGCAGGTCGAGCCGGCCGCCGTGCAGGCGCATGAGGTCCGAGGCGAGGGCCAGGCTGACCGAGCCGTCGAGCGGATCCTTGACGTAGCCGTCGCGCTGCTCCACCGGCCGGCTGCTGCCTTCGACAACGACGACCAGGCGGCCCTCGGCGAGCTTGCCGTCGACGGTCAGCACGCTTTGCGGGGTCACGCGCTTGAGCGCGCTGGAGACCACGTTGAGGAGCGTCTGGCGGACCGCACGCTCGTCGGCGAGCACCAGGGGCAGCTCGGCGGGCAGGCGGGATTCGAGCGTCACCTGGGCGAGGCGCGCGCGGGCGCTGACCATGGTGAAGACCGCGTCCACGTTGCGCGCGACCGACACGGCCCGCTCCTCGACCTGCCAGCGGCCGGCCTCGACCTTGGAGAGATCGAGCAGGTCGTTGATCAGGTCGAGCAGGTCGTGGCCGCTCGACTCGATGTCGCGTGCGTAGTCGACGTAGCGCTGGGCCCCCACGGGGCCGAACATCTGGTCGCGGATGATCTGCGAGAGGCCGATGATGATGTTCAGCGGCGTACGCAGGTCGTGGCTCATGTTGGCGAGGAACGACGAGCGCGAGCGGCCGGTGTTCGCGGCCTCGCGGCGGGCGCGTTCCAGCTCGCGCGCATGCTCTGCGCGTTCGGTCATGTCGCGCACCAGGCCCAGGATCTCGACCGGCCGGCCGGTCAGCTCGTCGCGGCGGATCCGCGAGCTGAGCTCGACTGAGAGATAGCCGCCGGTCTTGCGCCGGAGGCGGAGCGTCGCGGTCGGCATGGCGCCGGACAGAAGCTCGTCATGCTTCTGGCGCGCGGCGGCGAGATCTTCGGGATGGACGAAGTCGTAGTAGGACCGCCCGATGATCTCCTGCGCGTCGTACCCGAGCAGGCGCGAGACCGCCTGGGAGGTGGCGAGGAATGTGGCGTCGGGTGCCATGCGGAAGAAGAAGTCGTTGGAGAGCTCGCCCAGCAGGCGATGGCGGTCGATGGTGTCGCGAAGCTCGGCGACGCGATCGACGACGCTGTCGACGGCACGCGCGAGGTCGCCCATCTCGCCCTGGGCATAGGGACCGCCGATCCGGTGGCCGCGTTCGCCCGAGGCCAGCGTGCGGAGCAAGGCGGCGAGCCGGCTGGTGTCGTCGCCGGTGGCACGGCCGACGCCGAGCGCGCCGATCCAGGCGCCCAGGCCCGAGGCGGCGAGAGCGACTAGGATGAGGGACGCCCAGCCGGCGGCGTCGCCGCCGCCGTCGAGCGCGTGGTAGAGGGCGAGGACGACCAGGACGGCGACCGCGGGCGCGGTCGCGGCGAGTCCGAGCAGCGCGCCGCGCAGACGACCGCCCACGGCCTTTCGGCCCGGGGGGTAGGCTGCGTACATCGCCGTGGTCATGTGTATCGGTCCCCAGCAGAAGCTCTCTTGGGCTAGAGGCTAGGGGGAGACGGTTAACAATGCCTTTACGACCTGGCGGGACAAGGCCGCATTTACGGGAAGTTGCCCGGATCAGGCGAAGTCCAGGGCAACCCCACAGGCGGAGGTCGAGGGCACCCGGATTCCGCCGGATTCCAGGTTCCGGAACGGCACCGCACCGGCCTGGAGAGCGGCCTTCGTCGCGTTCCTGTCCGAGACCCGGAAGCCGAAGCCGATCGGAACCGGGCGCTCGTAGCCGAGGACCGGGTCCCCGGCATAGTCGATTGCCGCCCTGGCCGGGGTGATCAGGCGGATCGTCGCCCCGGGGCCGGGAAGGTCGACGCCGCCCTCATGGGGGATCGGGATCGCGCCGATCACCCGCGCATAGGCCTCGGCCGCGGCGGCCGGGTCGTCGATCGCGATCGTCAGGTGGGAGATAGCGGTCGTGGCGTTCGGGTGGCCAAGATATTCGGGCCGCCAGACCAGCTCGGGCGTGTGATGGATGCAGGCGAAGAGGCGGATGCCCTCGACCGCGTCCGGCTCCAGGTAGGTGAGGGTGAAGCGGGCCTGCCGGGCGCCGCCCGGAAGCTCGACCGGCCGGCTGAAGTCTTTCGGCTCGGTCGGATTGAAGCCGGCGGCCTTGAAGCCGGCGTATGTGGCGTGGATATCGGCCGAGGCGAAGCACGCGGCCCAGAGCCCTTGGCGCTCGGCGACCGCCGCGGCCCAGGGCCGATTGAACTCGGTCGGCGTCAGTATCCCGAACAGCTCGAAGAAGTCGTCCTCGAACATCACGCAGTGGTTGGCGGTGCCGGTGTTGTCGTGGCGGCCGATCGGCGTCGTCTTGAAGCCGAGACGTCGATACGTCGCTTCGGCGCCGGCGAGGTCGCGGACCAGGATCGCCGTGTGGTCGATGCCCTCGAGGCTGGCCATCTCAGACGAAGTCGATGACGACGCCGTTGGCCTGGGTCGATGGCACGCGAAGTCCGCCATGCGCGGACTCGGTGAACGGCACGCTGCGCGACGACAGCGCCGCCTTCGCCGCGCGCCTGTCGGAGACCGCCAGGCCGAGCGCCAGGGGAACCGGATGACGGTATGAGAGCACCGGATCGCCCGCAAACTCGTTCGCGGCCTGGGGTGCCGAGAGGATGCGGATCTCCGCCTGGCCCGCCGGTACCGCGAAGCCGCCGGTGATCTGCCGCGGCGTCGTGCCGAAGACGCGGCCATAGGCCTTGGCGGCGCCGTCGGGGTCGTCGGCGGCGAGCGTGACGTGGGCGAGGGCCTTCGCCGCGTTGGCCTGGCCCAGGTAGTCCGGCCGCCAGACGACGTCGCGGGTGTAGTGCTGGCAGAGGAAGAGGCGGAGTCCAGGCACCGCGTCGACCTCGAAGTAGAACACGGTGAAGCGCGCGTCGGTGGTGCGGCCGGGCAGCTCGACGGGACGGGCGAAATCGACCGGATCGGTCGGCTTGAAGCCTGCAGCCTTCAGCCGGCCATGGGCGACGCGGGCATCGTCGGTCTGCAGGGCCAGGGCCCAGAGGCCCTCCCGGTCCTGGAGCATCACCCGCTGGTCCTCGTTGTAGGGGCCGGGCTTCTCGACTCCGAGCACCTCGAAGTAGTCGCGCTCGAGCATGATGCAGTGATTGATCGTGTCGAGCTTGGTGTGGTGGCCTTTCGGCGTCGGCCGGAAGCCGAGGCGCTTGTAGTTGGCCTCCGCGTTCGCGAGATCGCGGACGACGATGACGGCGTGGTCGATGCCGGTGATGCCGGTAGGTGAGGTCACGGGCTGTCTCGCAGGAACGTGGAAGCGATTGCGGCCGGAGCCGACGGCCGGGTACCGTATCGGCTCCCGCCCCAACCGTCGAATCCAACCATGACCGCCAAGACCAAGACCGACGCCGCGCCCTTCGTGCATCCGGAGATGGCGAAGATCATCGCCTGGTATGCGAGCCTCGGGCTTCCCGACACCACGAAAATTCCGCTCGCCGAGGCGCGGCCGCTGACCAATCGCGTCGCCGGCCACTGGAACTGGCCGAAGCCGGACATGGAGACGGTCGATCTCTACGTCCCCGGCCCGACCAAGGGATTGAAGGCGCGGCTCTACCGGCCGAAGGCGGGCAAGCTTCCGGTCATCCTCTACCTGCATGGCGGCGGCTGGGTGTTCTGCGATCTCGACACGCATGACCGGCTCTGCCGGATGCTGGCAGTCGAGAGCGGCTGCGCGGTGCTCAGCCTCGACTATCGCCTGGCACCCGAACATCCGTTCCCGGCGGGCCATGACGACGCGATGGCGGCGGTGTCGTGGATCCGCTCCGAAGGACCGTCGCGCGGTCTCGACGCCGATCGCATCCTCGCCGCCGGCGACTCCGCCGGCGCCAACCTGGCGCTCGGGCTCCTGGTGGGCCTTCGCGACGGCGGCCACAAGCAGATCCAGGGCGGCGCGATCTTCTACGGCTGCCTCGAGCCCAACCACGAGACTGCCAGCCACAAGGCGCTCGGCTCCGGCGCCTACAATCTCTCGACCGAGCGCATGAAGTTCTTCTGGAAGGCCTGGCTCGGCGGCAATCCCGCTTCGCCCGACAAGCGCGCGGCGCCGCTGCTGGCCGACATGAAGGGCCTGCCGCGGATGTATCTCAATGCCGCCGCGCTCGACCCGCTGCTCGACGACTCGATCAAGTTCGCCGAGAAGCTGAAGGCTGCCGGCGTGCCGCACAAGTTCGATCTCTACGAGGGCGTCATCCACGGCTTCCTCAACATGAGCCGCGAGCTCGAGATCGGCCGAAAGGCGATCGCCGACGCCGGCAAGGCGATCAAGGAGATCCTCTCGGCGTGAGGCTCTTCGATCTCAAGGGCAAGGTCGCTGTCGTAACCGGCGGCAGCAAGGGCATCGGCCGGGCGATCTGCCTGGCGATGGCGGAGCACGGCGCTTCTGTCGTCGTCTCCTCGCGCAAGCTCGACGCCTGCGAGGAGGTGGTGAAGGAGATCCAGGCCAAGGGCGGCAAGGCCAAGGCGATCGCCTGCAACATCGGCTATCGCGAGCAGGTCGAGGCGCTGGTGAATGGTGCCCGCGCCGCCTTCGGCAAGATCGACATCATGGTCTGCAACGCGGCGATCAACCCGCATGCGGGCCCGCTGTCCGAGATCACCGATGCGCTGTTCGACAAGGTGATGGCGAGCAACGTCCGCTCGAACCTGTGGCTCGCCAACCTGACGATCCCGGAGATGGCCGCCCGCAAGGACGGCGTCGTCATCATCGTCTCCTCGATCGCGGGCCTGCGCGGCGCCGGCAGCATCGGGCTCTACGGCATCTCGAAGGCCGCCGACTTCCAGCTCGGCCGCCAGCTCGCCACCGAATGGGGACCGAACAACATCCGCGTCAACTGCATCGCGCCCGGACTCGTGCGCACCGACTTCGCCCGGTATCTCTGGGAGAATCCTGAGCTCTACGAGAAGGCGGTCACCGGATATCCGCTCCGCCGCATCGGCGAGCCCGACGACATCGCCGGCATCGCCGTCTTCCTCGCGAGCCCCGCCGGCAATTTCGTCACCGGCCAGGTCATCGTCGCCGACGGCGGCGCCACCACCACTTCCTGGCGCTAACTCCTCACCTACAGGACCGACCTAAGATGCTGGAACGCCAACCGCTGTTTCCCGAGGTAGAGCCGCGCGAGACCGGCAAGCTCGCGGTCGACAACCGGCATACGCTCCACTACGAGCGCGTCGGCAATCCCAAAGGCGTACCGGCGCTGTTCCTTCACGGCGGCCCCGGCGGCGGCATCCGTCCCGCCAATCGCCGCACCTACGATCCCTCGTTCTTCGACGTGACGCTGTTCGATCAGCGCGGCTGCGGGCGCTCGACGCCGCTGGCCGAGCTCGAGGGCAACAACACCGAGAACCTGATCGAGGACATCGAGAAGCTGCGCAAGCATCTAGGCATTGAGAAGTGGCTGGTGACCGGCGGCTCCTGGGGCAGCTTCCTCTCGCTGGCCTATGCCGAGCGCCATCCGGAGCGCTGCCTCGGCCTCATCATCCGCGGCATCTTCACCGGCGGCGATGACGAGATCCACTGGTGGTACTACGGCATCCGCAACCTCTTTCCCGAGGCATGGGAGGCATTCGCCAACTTCCTGCCACCGGAGGAGCGGGGCGATCTGCTCGGCGCCTACTATCGTCGCGTCACCTCCGACGATCCGAAGGTCAACTTCCCGGCGGCGCTGGCGCTTCGCACATATTCCGGCTGGACGCAGTCCTTCCGCGCCACAGAGGAGACGGTGAAGGCGCTGCTGGCGCCGGAGATGTGCGTGCCGCTGGCGCGCTTCTTCACGCATTTCTTCGTCAACCGCTTCTTCATGAAGCCGGGGCAGCTGATCGAGAACATCGGCAGGATCCGCCACCTGCCGGGCATCATCGTGCAGGGCCGCTACGACGTCGTGACCCGCGCCGAGGTCGCCTACAAGCTCAAGAAGGCGTGGCCCGAGGCCGAGCTGCAGATCGTCATCGAGGCCGGGCACAATTCGACCGAGCCGGTGCTGGCGGAATCGCTGACCGCCGCCTGCGAGCGGATGAAGCAGCGGCTCCAAGCCTCCGGCGTGAAGCCGCGCGCATGACCAACCATCTCGACCCGCATCCGCTCTACCCGGAACTCGAGCCGCATGCCTCGGGCATGCTCCAGGTCGACGGGACGCACTCGCTCGCCTGGTGGCGTCTCGGCAATCCGAAGGGCGTGCCGGTCGTATTCCTGCATGGCGGGCCCGGCGGAACGACGCGGCCGTTCTACCGGCGCTTCTACGATCCCGCCTACTACGACATCTGCATGTTCGACCAGCGCGGCGCCGGCGAGTCCACGCCGAACGCCGAGCTCAAGGACAACACGACCTGGCACCTGGTCGACGACATCGAGAAGCTGCGCAAACACTTCGGCGTCGAGAAGTGGCTGGTCAGCGGCGGCTCATGGGGCTCGACGCTGTCGATGGTCTATGCGATCGCGCATCCGGATCGCGTGCTGGGCCTGGTGATGAACGGCATCACCATCAGCGAGCCGGAGAACATCCGTTTCTGGTTCCACGGCATCGGCAACATCTTCCCCGATGCCTGGGACGAGTTCGCGAGCTTCATCCCGGAGGCCGAGCGGGGCGACCTGCTGAAGGCCTATCACAGGCGGGTCGTCGATCCCGATCCGAAGGTGAGCCTGCCGGCGGCGGTGGCGCTCCGAACCTTCTCAGGGAGGACGCAGTCCTTCGACGCCAAGCCCGAGGTGGTGAACGCGCTGCTGAAGCCCGAGCTCTGCGTGCCGCTGGCGCGGTTCTTCACGCATTACGTGACGCAGGACTCGTTCCTGAAGCCGAACCACATCCTCGACAACCTGTCGAAGATCCGCCATCTGCCCTGCATCATGGTGCAGGGGCGCTACGACGTGGTGACGCGGCCGCTGCTGGCCTGGCGCGTCAATCAGGCGTGGCCGGAGTCGGAACTGTTCTTCGTCAACTCGGCCGGCCACAACACGACGGAATCTCCCATGGCCGAGACCATGTGCGCGGCCTTCGAGCGCATGAAGGGCCGGCTTTTGGGACTGGGTCTCAAGCCGCAGGCGTGAAAAAGCCCTCTCCCCGAAGGGAGAGGGCTCCTTCTCGCGACGCGCCCTTACGCTGCGGCCCTGAGCTGGCTTGCCATCGCGTCCTCGCCGCCGATCGTCGCCGCCACCGCATGGACGGTCGCGGCGATGCGGACCGCTGCCTGGATCACCTCGGCGGTGACGCCGTGCTCGCGGAGCGCCTTCTCATGGCTGTCGATGCACATGCCGCAGCCGTTGACGGCCGAGACCGCGATCGACCACAGCTCGAAGTCGACCTTCTCCACGCCCGGCTTCGCCAGCGCGTTCATCCGCAGCTTCGCCGGCAGCGTCTTGTAGTCCGATGCCGACGAGAGGTGGACGAAGCGGTAGTAGATGTTGGTCATCGCCATGATGGCCGCCGCCGTCTTCGCCGCCTCGAACGCCTCGGCCGAGAGCTTCGGCGAGAACTCGGAGGTGATCGCCTGGATCACCTCCGGGTTGCGCGACGCGATCGCCGAGGCGATGAACGCGCCCGCCCGCTGCTGCTCGGTCAGGGCCGCTTCCGTCGCCAGGGACGAGAGGTTGAGCCTCAGGTCCTTGGCATAGTCGGGAAGCCGCGACTTCAGGGTTTCGATGCTCATGGTCTTCATGCCGCCTTCAGGACGTCCTCGCCCTTCTGCCAGTTGCAGGGGCAAAGCTCGTCGGTCTGGAGCGCATCGAGGACGCGGAGGACCTCGGCCGGGTTGCGGCCGACCGACAGGTCGTTGACCGAGGCGAAGCGGATCACGCCATCCGGATCGACCACGAAGGTCGCACGCAGCGCCACGCCTTCCTTCTTGTCGAGGATGCCGAGGGTCTGCGACAGCTCGCGCTTGATGTCGGCGAGCATCGGGAACGGCAGATCTTTCAGGTCGGCGTGGTTGTTGCGCCAGGCCAGGTGCACGAACTCGGAGTCGGTCGAGACGCCGTAGACCACCGCGTCGCGATCCTTGAACTCGCCCGCGAGCTTGCCGAAGGCGGCGATCTCGGTCGGGCAGACGAAGGTGAAGTCCTTCGGCCAGAAGAAGACGATCTTCCACTTGCCGGCGTCGGTCTTCTCGGTGAAGTCCGCGAAGGCGGTCTTGATGTCGCGGGAAACGACGCCCTTGAGGGCGAAAGAGGGGAAGGTGTCGCCGACGGTCAGCATGGAGGGCTCCTTTGGAGTCAGTTGCGAATTGGAATGAACGTAAAATAGGTTCGGCGCCTTGATCGGTCCAATGAGTTATCCAATATGGTATGATCGGAAATTCCGATGATGCGCCAGCCGACCCTCCGCCAGCTCCACTATCTCGATGCCCTTGCTCGGGCTCGCAATTTCGGCCGCGCCGCCGAGGCGGCGAACGTCACCCAGTCGACCCTGAGCGCCGCGATCAAGGACCTGGAGAACACCCTCGGCGTGGCCCTCGTCGATCGCGGTACCCGCCGGGTGGTGTTCACGCCGGCCGGCGAGGAGGTGCTCAAGCGCGGGCGGGCGCTGCTCGAGGCGGCCGACGAGCTGGTCGCGGCCGCGGCGGCGACCCGGGCGCCGCTGTCGGGCCTGCTCCGCCTCGGCGTCATCCCGACGATCGGGCCGTTCCTGCTGCCTCGGATCCTGCCGGGCTTGAGGCGCGCCTTCCCGAAGATGAAGCTGGTGCTGGTCGAGGACCAGACGGCGCGGATCGTCGACCAGCTGGAGTCGGGCGCGCTCGACGTTCTCTTGCTGGCGCTGCCCTGCGACTGCGGCTCGGCCGAGACCTTCGACCTGTTCGAGGACGAGTTCCTCGCGACGCTGCCGAAGGACCACAGGCTGGCGGGGCTCGAGAGCGTGCCCCCGGCGCGGCTGGCCGAGGAGCCTCTGCTCCTGCTGCAGGAAGGCCATTGCCTGCGCGGCCATGCGCTCTCGGTCTGCAACTTCACCGATCCGGCGCTGGGCCCAGCGGTCGAGGCGACCAGCCTGCACACGCTGGCGCAGATGGTCGATGGCGGGCTCGGCGTCACCTTGCTGCCGAAGATGGCGGTGGATGCCGGCATCGTGCGCGGCACCAACCTGGTCACGCGACCGCTCGACGCCGATCCGCGCTCGCGGACGATCGGCCTCGCCTGGCGGCGCGGCACCGGCCGGCGCGAGGACTTCCTGCTTCTGGGGAAGACGATCGCCGAGCTTCAGCGCGCGAAGAGCGCGCCCAAGGCCCGAAACAGCGCCCTCAAGGCCCAGTAGCCGGCAAACCCGCCGAGCGCGAGCGCGGCCATGCCGAGCCCGTAGCGCGCCCACGGCATCGTCTCGGCCCAGGGCTGGTGGCGGCTCCAGCCGTCGACGACGCGCGAGCAGGCGTAGCCGAGGGTCGGGGCGAGCAGGAACGAGAAGAAGCGGGCGACCTTGGCGTAGCGGCCGCCGCCATCGACACCGGCAACGTCGCTAATGGCGGGTCTTCCGCTGGGCGACGCGGCGCTCGACCTCGGCCAGGATCTCGGCCTTCTGGCGCGCGTTGCCGGACATCGCCTGCTGGAACAGGCGCACGGCCTCGCTCGGCTTCGACGGCAGGCCAAGATGCGCGCGCGCGATGCGCTCGGCGGAATCCAGCAGGTCCGGGTCCATCTTCCGACGGAGCTCGGCGATCTGCTTGAGGATCTGCTCGCGAGGCTTGGTTGCCATGATGGGCGGGAGCAGAGCACAGGCCCCCCTGGGACGCAAGGCGAGGGGGGGTGATAAGCTCGCGCCCAGCATGAAGTGCTGCATCTGCGATGCGCCCGGGGTCGCCAGCTTCGGTATCGAGGCCGGCGCCGCCCAGCGGTTTCCCGAGGCCAAGCGCACCTACTACGCGTATGGCGATCGCGAGACGCTGCTGGTGTTCTGCGCCCCGCATTTCGAATCGGCGGCTCTCACCTGGCCGGGGCTGATCGGCAATCCGGTGCTCCCGGTGCACCGCGCCGCCCAGGAAGGCTGCGCCGCGATCGAGCAGGTGCGAAAGCGCCTCCAGGACCCGGCGGTGCGCCTCAAGGTGATGCTGCTCTGGCGACAGGCCTCGCGGCGTTGGGGACTTTCGGCGCCCGAGGCGCGCAAGCGCGCCAAGCGGTACCCGATCACCCGCCGGCGGATCGAGCTGATCCGCCAGCTGATGGCGGCCCAGCGCGGCACCCCTTAGGGACCATCCACGTCCTTTCGCCTTTCGTTGCAGGCGGCCCCGCCTTGGGGCAAGCTTCCCTCGGCTCCGGCCCTCTTCTGGGCCGTCCCAAATGCAAGTCCAAGCACGCTTCGCTTTCGCTTAACGCAAACAAGCAAAGACTGAGGGGAGGACGCATGCGGACCCGGGCTACCGCCAAAAGACGCACGACGGCGCCGGCACGATCGCGCCCGTCGACCAAACCGGGCAGCGCCGATCGGCTGCGCGCGCTCGCCAAACGCTGTCGTGTCGTATCCGAGGAAACCGCGATGCCGGAGATCAGCCAGGAGCTGGTCCACATCGCCGAGGCTTTGGAAGACGAAGCGGACACCCTCGCCGGGAGATAGCGTCCGGCTTCCGCTGGACCTGAAGCTCCAGCGGCGGCTCGAAGGACGCTCTGGAGCTCAAAGACAGTGCAGCCAACCGACATCTCGCGCCCCGACTATTTCCACAAGGTCGTCGATTGCCAATGGGCGTGCCCGGCGCATACGCCGGTACCTGAATACATTCGGCTGATCGCCGCCGGACGCTACGGCGACGCCTACATGGTGAACTGGAAGTCGAACGTGTTCCCGGGAATCCTCGGGCGCACCTGCGACCGTCCGTGCGAGCCGGCCTGCCGGCGCGGCAGGGTGGAGGCCGAGCCGGTCGCGATCTGCCGCTTGAAGCGCGTCGCCGCCGACTTCAAGGGCGACATCAAGGCTCAGCTGCCGAAGCCCGACGCGCCGAAGAACGGCAGGCGCGTCGCGATGATCGGCGCCGGCCCGGCATCGCTGACCGTGGTCCGCGATCTTGCGACGCTCGGCTACGCCTGCACCGTCTACGACTCCGATCCCAAGGCCGGCGGCATGATCCGCAGCCAGATCCCGCGCTTCCGGCTGCCGGAAGAGGTGATCGACGAGGAGGTCGGCTACATCACCGGCCTCGGCAACATCGAGCTCAGGCTCGGCCAGCGCGTCGACAGCCTGAAGGGTCTCCTGGCCGAGGGCTATGACGCGATCTTCGTGGGATCCGGTGCGCCGCGTGGTCGCGACCTCGAGATCCCGGGCCGCCAGGAAGCGGCGAAGAACATCCATATCGGCATCGACTGGCTCTCCAACGTCTCGTTCGGCCATATCGACAAGATCGGCAAGCGCGTGATCGTGCTCGGCGGCGGCAACACCGCGATGGATTGCTGCCGTTCCTCCAAGCGCCTCGGCGGCGAGACCGTCACCGTGGTGGTGCGCTCGGGCTTCGAGGAGATGAAGGCCTCGCCCTGGGAGAAGGAGGATGCCCAGCACGAAGGCATCCCGATCATGAACTACCTGGTGCCGAAGGCCTTCCTGCACGACAACGGCAAGCTCAAGGGCATGTCGTTCGAGAAGGTCGCCGCGCGCAAGGACGAGAAGGGCCGGCGCGAGCTGGTGCCGACCGGCGAGCCGGAGGTCGTCATCGAATGCGATGACGTGCTGGTCGCGATCGGCCAGGAGAACGCGTTTCCCTGGATCGAGCGCGACATCGGCATGGAGTTCGATCGCTGGGCCAGGCCCAAGGTCGATCCGAAGACGATGCAGTCGACGATCCCCAACGTCTTCTTCGGCGGCGACGCCGCCTTCGGTCCGAAGAACATCATCTGGGCGGTGGCGCACGGCCACGACGCGGCGATCTCGATCGACAAGTTCCTGAACGGCGAGAACCTGGCCGACCGGCCGCCGCCGGGGGTGAACGTGGCGTCCCAGAAGATGGGCATCCATGAGTGGAGCTACGACAACGACATCTCGGCGGCGCTCCGCAACAAGGTGCCGTGGCGCGACCTCGGCACGACCTTGAAGGACATCAAGGTCGAGGTCGAGCTCGGCTTCGACGCCAAGCTGGGATATGCCGAGACCCAGCGCTGCCTCAACTGCGACGTCCAGACGGTCTTCTCGAAGAACCTCTGCATCGAGTGCGACGCCTGCGTCGACATCTGTCCTGTCGACTGCATCACCTTCACCGCCAACGGCGAGGAGGATGAACTCCGCGAGCGGCTGACCCAGCCGGCGCGCAACAAGACGCAGGACCTCTATCTCTCCGACATCCTCAAGACCGGCCGCATCATGGCCAAGGACGAGGATGTCTGCCTCCACTGCGGTCTCTGTGCCGAGCGGTGCCCGACCGGCGCCTGGGACATGCAGAAATTCCTGATCGAGATGACACACGCGGGTGCCGCATGCCGAAGCCGCTAGAGCGTATCAACGATTTCGTCGTCAAGTTCGCCAACGTCAACGGCTCGGGGTCGGCCAGCGCCAACACCTTGTTCGGGAAGATCATCTTGCGGATGGGCATCCCGGCGACGCCGCGCAACATCTTCCCCTCAAACATCCAGGGCCTGCCGACCTGGTACGAGGTGCGGGTGTCGGAAGCCGGATGGCTCGGCAGCCGCGGCGGCGTCGATCTCATGGTGCCGATGAACCCGCAGACCTGGGACGCCGACATGGCCTCGGTCGAGCCGGGTGGCTACGTGCTCTACGACTCGACCAAGCCGCTGCCGCCGTCGAAGTTCCGCGACGACGTGACCGTGCTGGGCGTGCCGCTGACCCAGATGTGCAACGAGGCCTACACCGATCCGCGTCAGCGCCAGCTGTTCAAGAACGTCATGTATGTCGGCGCGCTTTCGGCTCTCCTCGACATGGACGTCGAGGTCGTCGAGAAGCTGATCGGCGAGCAGTTCTGGGGCAAGGAGAAGCTGATCAAGCCGAACATCGCGGCGATGCACATGGGCCGCGACTACGCGCTGAAGAACCTGCCGTGCCCGATCGGACTTCGCTTGAGGAAGTCCGACAAGGTCGGCGACCGCATCATGGTCGAGGGCAACTCGGCCGCGGCGCTCGGTGCCGTCTATGGCGGCGCCACGGTCTGCGCCTGGTATCCGATCACCCCGTCCTCGTCGCTGGCCGAGGCCTTCACCAGCCACTGCAAGCGCTTCCGAGTCGATCCCACGACCTCGAAGCGGAAATACGCGATCGTCCAGGCCGAGGACGAGCTCGCCTCGATCGGCATGGTGATCGGCGCCGGCTGGAACGGCTCGCGCGCCTTCACCTCCACCTCCGGACCCGGCGTCTCGCTGATGCAGGAGTTCATCGGCCTTGCTTATTTCGCCGAGATTCCGGCGGTGATCTTCGACGTTCAGCGGGCCGGGCCTTCGACCGGCATGCCGACCCGCACCCAGCAATGCGACATCCTCTCGGCGGCTTATGCCAGCCACGGCGACACCAAGCACGTGCTGCTGCTGCCTGAGGACGGGAAGGAGTGCTTCGACTTCGGCGCTCAGGCCTTCGACCTCGCCGACCGGCTGCAGACGCCGATCTTCGTCATGCTCGATCTCGACATCGGCATGAACGAGCGGCTCTGCGCCCCGTTCAAGTGGGACGACACGCGCCGTCTCGACCGCGGCAAGGTGATGACGGCCGAGGATCTCGACTCCGGCAAGCCCTTCGGCCGCTACCTCGACGTCGACGGCGACGGCATCGCCTACCGCACCTATCCCGGCACGCACCCGAACAAGGGCGCCTTCTTCACGCGCGGCACCAGCAAGGACCAGTACGCGCGCTACACCGAGGAGGGCCCGGCCTACGTCGAGAACATGACGCGGCTGCTCCGGAAGTTCGACACCGCCAAGACGCTGGTGCCGCAGCCGGTCCGGAAGGACGCGGCCCAGCCGACGAAGCTCGGCGTCATCTACTACGGATCGACCTCGCCCTCGATGGACGAGGCGGTGGCCAAGCTCACCGCCCAGGGCGTGCACGTGAACACGCTCAGGCTCCGGGCCTTCCCGTTCCACCAGGACGTGACCGCATTCTGCGCCGCGCATGACCGCCTCTTCGTCGTCGAGCAGAACCGCGACGGCCAGATGCGCACGCTGCTGATGAGCGAATGCGGGATCGATCCGGCCAAGATGATCTCGGTGCTGCACTACGAAGGCACGCCGATCACCGCCAAGTTCATCGCCGACACGATCGCCGAAGAGGCGGCCGTGGTTCCCTTCCGGAAGGCCGTATCATGAGCTACCTGCCGAAGCCGAAGTTCCGCCACCCGGGCCTGCCGAAGAACAAGCTCGGGTTCACCCGCCGCGACTACGAGGGCACGGTCTCGACCCTCTGCGCCGGCTGCGGGCACGACTCGATCTCGGCGGCGATCGTCCAGGCCTGCTTCGAGCTCGACCTCGAGCCGCATCGCCTCGCCAAGCTCTCGGGCATCGGCTGTTCGTCGAAGACGCCGACGTACTTCTTAGGACAGAGCCACGGCTTCAACTCGGTGCATGGCCGCATGCCGTCGGTGCTGACCGGCGCCAACCTCGCCAACCGCGAGCTGACCTACCTCGGCGTCTCGGGCGACGGCGACTCCGCCTCGATCGGTCTCGGCCAATTCGCCCACGCGATCCGGCGCGGTGTCGACATGGTCTACATCGTCGAGAACAACGGCGTGTACGGCCTGACCAAAGGCCAGTTCTCGGCGACCGCCGATGCCGGCTCCAAGAGCAAGTGGGGCGCGGACAACAACGACTCGCCGATCGACATGGTGGCGCTCGCCCTTCAGCTCGGCGCCACCTACGTCGCCCGCTCGTTCTCCGGCGACAAGCACCAGCTGGTGCCGCTGATCAAGGGGGCGCTCCGCCACCGCGGCGCCGCCTTCATCGACTGCATCTCGCCCTGCGTCGCCTTCAACAACCACGCCGGATCGACCAAGAGCTTCGATTACGTGCGCGAGCACAACGAGGCGGTGAACGCTCTCGACTACATGCCGACGCGCTCGGAGATCACGGCCGACTACCCGGAGGGCACGCTCGAGCAGGTGACCCAGCACGACGGCTCGGTGCTCAATCTCTACAAGCTGGCCGCCGACTACGACGTCCACGACCGCATCGCCGCGATGACGTATCTGCAGAAAAAGAACGCCGAGGGCGAGATCGCGACCGGGCTGCTTTACCTGGACCCCAACCCGAAGGACCTGCACGGCCACCTGCAGACCATCGACACGCCGCTGAATCGTCTCAGCGAGGTCGACCTCGTGCCGGGCGCCGCTGCGCTGGAAATGTTCAACGCGGCGCGGCGGTAGGTCCGGCAGTTTCAGGCGATTGATGGCTCACAATGCGAGAGACGCTATCGAGCGTCTCGTCGATCGACAGGAAGCCGTTCCATCAGCGCGGCCCGTTCGCGACCAACGATCCCGCGTCCCTCAGGCAGGCGTCGGATATTGGCGAGGGCCTCTTCATAGCGCCCGAGTTCGATGAGGCAGTGTGCACGAAACATCGCAATCGTCTGAGTGTTATAGCCAGGGACCGCGACTTCCAGTCGATCAAATTCATCAAGTGCTTCGTCGTAGTATCCCAGAGCGGCTAGGGCTTCCGCTCGATGGAAGACGGCCGGTGGAAAGCCTGGGACGATGCAAAGAGACCGCTCCAAGTCAACGATAGCCTCCGCGAAGCGCTCGGTCTGCTGCAACGCAAATGCCCGCCACCTTAACGCGCTGGCATCCTCAGGGAACTGAGTAAGGTGCAGTGTGTACGCTTCTATCGCACCTTCGTAGTCACCGGCGCTCGACAGGTCTTTGGCCCGGTTGACCAACGATGAATCGCGATACGAGGTGGGGTGCGAACTCATTTCGCAAGCTCCTTTGAGGCCGGTCATCGCCTTCTTACCGATTGGCTTCCCGCCGCACGCCTCGCTGATGCGGATTTCGAGGCAATCGAGGAAATCGTAACCGAAAAGACGAGATGATCTCGCCGACCATGGCTGGGCCGCCATTCTATCATCTTCGGCTTTGCAGTCTTCGACAGCTCGTCGCCATTGTTCATTGCACTCGGGTTTGTCTGGAAATGGATTGCGGGGCGGAAGCCTCGGCGGAATGCCGCCGTCACCTCCGCGCTGGCCGCCGCTGCCCGCTCCGGGCCGGCCAACGGGAGGGCGGCGAGTTCCAGGTGAGCGAATAACTCGCCCTTGCAGTAGTGAGACGAAGCTTTCGGGAGAACTTGACCAACGCCCTCCATCTTGGCCGCCGGCGGGCTTCCTCGGCTGCTCGTACCCGTGAAGGCGTCGAAAATCCTCCGAACTCTTCTGCTCGCCTTCTCCGTCGCCGCCGGCAACCGGGGCGTATCCGAGAGCTTGGCGTTTCTCGTTCAGCGTCAGGAAGTCGGCTTGTTGGATCTGCTGCCACTTGAGACGGCGGCGCGGCGCGAGCGCCGGGATCTCATCGAGGTCGTGGGCGAGGCGGAGGTCCTTGCCGAACATCGGGCCGAGCCAGGTCGAGAGCGCCGACGACTGGCGGTCGAGCAGCGGGATGACCGTGTGCTCCCAGAGCTCGAGACGGGCGTCGGCGCGATTGCTGTAGGTGGCTTCACCCGAGACGACCAGCAGATGCGGCACGCCGAAGGCGGCGGCGATCTCGCGGGCGGCCTGCGCCTTGAGCTCGGCGAAGTCCATGTCCTTCGGCGAGAAGCCCAGCTCCTTCCAGTCGACGTCGCCACCGAGGACGAGTGGCCGGCCTGTCGATGACCCTGCGTGCGGTCCAGCAGCGCCTCCTCGACGCGGCGGATGCCGTCGGGTCCGGGATCGGATCGAAATACCAGCGCGCCGGAGGGCCGAGCGCCGTTCTGCAGCAGCGCCGCATTGTGCTCGGCCGCGGCGTTGTGCTGGTCGATCGCGGATGCTGCCGCCTCGATCGGCGAGAGCCCATACCAGTCGTCGAGCGGGTGGAAGTCCCGGAGATGCAGCACGTCGGACGTGCCGGTGATCGGGTCGACCGGCCAGTCGACGCTGCGTCCCTCGACCTCGTAGCGATAGGAGTGCGGCACGCCTGAGACGTCGGGCACGATCCGCATGCGGTCGGGACGGAGCGCGTAGAGCTCGCGTGGCGCCTCGCCGTCGGGACGGACGACCTCAAGATAGGCATTGCCGGAGAGCAGCAGGTGGCCGATCGCTGCCTCAATCAGCTCCGGTCCCGACTGGCGCGGGTTCGGCCGGCGGAGGAGGTCGAGCAGCGGATGCGTGTCGAGTTCTTGCGCGCTCTTGTAGAGGAGCCAGGGCACCGAGGCGCACGCGCGCGCCACCTCGCGCACGCATCGATAGGCGACGACGTTCTTGCGGTAGCCTTCCTCGGCCAGGCGGTCGTAGCGCCTGGGCGTCCAGCGCGCCGGTGCCAGGCCGACCGCTGCCACCGCCGCGCTCGCGCGCGACGACTTCCGCGCCAGGAGCGCGGACATCCGGTCCATCCATGTCATGGAAATGCTCCGCGGGGCGCCGTTTGGCGCCCGCCGATCAGAGGCGATATTGGGGAAGGAGCGACGCTTGCCTGCTACGCCCCAGTAGCGCTCAACCTGTCAGAAACTGCGGATTTTGTCAAGGATTAATGTCCGCAAAATGCGAGCGCGCTATCCTCGCCCGGGCAGGTTCTTTCGGACGATCGCTGCGATGATCAGCGTGAAGGCGGCGGCGCGCAGCAGGTAGACCCAGCTCAAGGCCTCGCGCTCGATGCCGGAGAGCGTGACGATCGCGCCGTTGCCGGCGAGCACGAAGAAGGCGAGGGCGAAGATCGCGAAGAGCGAGTCCTGCGTGCGCCGCCAGAAGCGGAGGAAGAATGCGCCCACGACGAGATAGCCGAGGACGATGGCGCCGGCGATGAACTCGCTCATCAGTCGGCCTCCCAGATGAAGCCGTAGAGCAGCACCCCGATCGCGGCCAGAGCCGAGAGGTTACGGGCCGGGAGGAAGTCGATCTCGGGAAAGAGGACGAGGTCGCAGACGAGAAAGACGTTGTTGGCCGAGAGGAAGACGAAGCCGATCGCGCTCCACAAAAGCAGCGCCGCGCGCGTCTTGCGATAGCTCCGGATCAGCAGCGCGGTGCAGACCAGTGCGCTTGCCGCGCACATCACATAGACCAGGGCCGGGAACGTCATGGTCATGCGATCAGTCCTTCTTCAGCCGGAAGGCATCGGAGAAGGCGCGCAGCTTCTCGTCCGGCGCGCCGTGCAGCGCCTGTGCGATCGCCAGCGGCCGCTCGGCATGGAGCCGGCTCAGATCGTCGACCAGCTTCGCCCGCTCGGGCGAGCCGCCCTTGTAGTGGTAGCTGCCGTCGGGCAGGCGCTCGACCAGCCCGAGCTCATGCAGGCGCGAGAGCACGCCGTCGACCAGCGCCCGGCTGCTGCGCAGCTCGATGACGAGGTCGTCGACCGACCATCGGTCCCGCCGCCGCTGGAGCAGCAGCAGGAGCTCGATCGCCCACAGCGAACGCAGAGATTGGATGAGCCCGGCGAGGTCCGCCGGGATCATGAACGCCGTCCATGCATGGCCGCGAGTCTAGGAAAGGCGCCACGGCCGACAACCCGGCCGGCGTTTATCTGAACGCGTTTTCATTTCGCGAGCGCGCGCTAAGTCGCGCATCCACGCGCGCGTCACAGATTAGTTGCAGATGCCTGACGCGAGTTCGCTCAGGCCTGCGGGCGGAAGCCCTCGGCGAGAACGGCAGAGCGGAACGCTGTCTCGATCTCGAGCTGCTTCATCTCAGCGCCGATGAAGTCTCGTGCCGAGACCACCCCGAGAAGCTTCTCGCCTTCGACGATCGGCATATGTCGGAAGCCGCCGTCGCGCATGCGCCGGAGGGCTACGACTGCCGGATCGCTCGGTGTCATCGTCTCGGGCGTCCGGGTCATGACCTCGGCAAGCGTCGTCTTCTCGACGTCCAGACCTGGGGCGGCGACCCGCTTCACCAGGTCTCTTTCGGTGAAGATGCCGGCGAGCTTGCCGCCACCTTCGGTGATCAGCACCGCGCCGACGGCGCGCTCGGCCATCAGCTTGCAGGCTTGGCGAACGGTCGCGGTCGGAGCCAGCTTGGCCAGCTTCTGGCGCCTGATGATGTCGGCGATCTTACGGCTCATGGTCGTCTCCGCATCCTTTGCCGCATCCAGCACCGCATCGACCGCGCCTTGCGTGGCGTCGATCGACTGGCTTCCCGGAGCGGCGGTCAGTGTCCTCGTGGCAAGCGCCGCGGCGAGTGCAGCGATCATCGTTGCCGTCTCTTCCTTGGCACCGGCCTTGACGATCTTGTCGAGCAAGACCTTCACGCGCTCGGGATCGCTGCCGCGCGGAAGCGGCAGCAGGGCGTCGACGGCGGCGCCGTCGGTACGCTCGGTCCGGAGACGAAGGCTCGCATCCATGGATGAATTTTCTCGCCCGATCGGCACCGTCCGCAAGATGGTCGTCTCGCATTGCGACTTCGCAATCGCGATTTCGCAGCGGCGTTTCGCAAGGGCGAAGGCGATTGCTTGCGCGGGCGGACGATAGGGTTTAACCACGTTAACGAATGATCACACTCGGCCTCATCGGCGCCGGCGTCATGGGCCGGGCGCTCGCGCAGAACCTCGCGGACCGCGGCGTGACGGTCGTGGTTTACGACCGCGATGCTGCGGCGCGGTCGCATGCGGCCGAGGATATGCGGCTCGTCGTCGTGCCCAGCCTCGGCGTCCTGCTCGGCAAGCTGCCGAAGCCGCGCGCCGTCCTGCTGATGGTCAACGCCGGCCGGCCGGTCGAGTCGGCGATCGCCGATCTGCGGCCGCATCTCGAACGCGGCGACATCGTCGTCGACGGCGGCAACTCCGAATGGCGCGACACGCAGCGTCGCACCGTCGAACTCGCCAAGGACGGGATCGACTTCGTCGGCCTCGGTGTCTCGGGGGGCGAAGAGGGCGCGCGTCGCGGCCCGGCGATGATGGCGGGCGGTACCGAAGCCGCCTACCAGCGCATCCGCTCTTGGCTGGAGCCGATCGCCGCGCGCGCCGACGACGGCAGCGCCTGCGCCGACTGGTTCGGGCCCGACGCCGGCGGGCACTTCGTCAAGATGGCGCACAACGCCATCGAGTACGGCGTGATGCAGGCGATCGCGGAAGCGACGCAGATCCTGCAGCGCGGCCTCGGACTTTCCTATCCCGAGATGAAGAAGGAGGCGGCGGGCTGGGCCGCCGGCAACCGCGCCTCATATCTCCTGGAGCTGGCGGAAGACATCCTCGGCCGCAGCGACGGCGAGACCGGCAAGCCGCTGCTCGACGTGGTCTCGGACCGCGCCGGCATGAAGGGGACGGGCAGCTGGGCGATCGAGGCGGCGATGTCGCTGGGCGTCGCCGTGCCGACGCTCGCCGAGGCGGTGTTCGCGCGCACGCTCTCGGGTGCGCCCGAGCGCAAGTCCGTCGCCGATCGCCTCGGCGCGCCGGCGAAGACGGGCGATGCGAAAGCACGCGCCGATCTCGGCGACGCGCTCTTCGCCGCGACCCTGGTCTGCTACGCCCAGGGCTTCCAGCTGATCCGGGCCGGCGCCGCCGCGCATGGGTGGGTCAGGGACCTCGGCCGCGCCGCGCGCGTCTGGCAGGCCGGCTGCATCCTGAGGGCCAGGTTCCTGACCGACATCACGGCCGCCTATTCGGCGGAGCCCGAGCTGCCGCATCTTCTGGCGTCGCCGGCTTTCGCTGAGACCATCGCCGCCTGCGAGCCGGCCTGGCGACGCACCGTCGCCTTCGCCGCCTCACAGGGCATCGCCGCACCCGTGCTCGCCTCGTCGCTCTCATATCTTGATGCGATGCGGACGGCGAAGGGCGCGACCTCGATGATCCAGGCACTGCGCGACGGCTTCGGCCGCCACGGCTTCGAGCGGGTCGACAAGCCCGGCACCCATCACGCGGACTGGTCGTGACGATCAAGGTCGTCGTGCTCATGGGCGTCTCGGGCTCCGGCAAGACCACGGTCGGCCGGGGCTTCGCCGAGGCCACCGGGTGGGCCTTCGAGGAAGGCGACCGCTGGCACCCGCAAGCCAATGTCGAGAAGATGCGGCGCGGCGAGCCGCTGAACGACGACGACCGGCGTCCCTGGCTGGATGCGCTCGCCAAGGCGATCGGCGAGTGGATCGCCGCCGATCGCCCGACCATCCTCGCGTGCTCGGCGCTCAAGCAGGCCTATCGCGAGCGGCTGTCCGGCGGCAGGGCGGAGGTCGCCTTCGCCTACCTCAAGGGCGCGCAGGACCTGGTCGGATCGCGCGTCGCCTCCCGTCGTCACGAGTACATGCCGTCGACCCTGCTGCCGAGCCAGTTCGCGACCCTGGAGGAACCCAAGGGCGCGATCGTGCTCGATATCCACAAGCCGCCGGCCGAGCTGATCCGGACGCTGCGAGACGCCGTCGGCGTTTGACGCCCGCACGGCCAGCGGGCACGATCCTCGGGCGTCGTCCTGACGCCTTCGTTCCAGGGAGGAATTCATGTCCGTTGCGCTGAAACTCGCGCCCGGGAGCGCGGGCAGGGACGAGGTGCGCGGCGCGTATTCGGAAGCGATCGACAGGCTGTTCGCCCATTGGGACAAGCCGGCGACACCGGGCGGGATCATCGCCGTGATCAAGGACGGCAAGGTCGTCCACCAGCGCGCCTACGGCGAGGCCGTGATCGAGCACGGCATCAGGGCGACGCCGACGACACGCTATCGTCTCGCCTCGGTCACAAAGCACTTCCTCTGCACCGTGGCGCTGATGCTGCAGGACGAGGGCAAGCTCAAGCTCGACGACAAGATCGCCAGGCACATCCCGGAGCTGAAGCCGTGGGCCAGGCAGGTCTCGATCCGCCAGATGCTGACGATGACCAGCGGCGTGCGCGACCTCGGCGAGTCGATGACGGTCTCCGGCAGCATGACCACGACGCAGGTCCGCGCCGAGCAGCTGATGGATCTCTCCTGCCGGCTGGAGACGCTGAACTTCCCGCCTGGCCGCCAGGTCTCCTACTGCAACACCAACTACCGTCTCGTGCAGGTCGCGATCGAGCGGAAGGAGAAGGCATCGCTCGGCGAGGTGTTCCAGCGCCGCATCTTCGGTCCGCTCGGCATGACGCACAGCCGTCTCGCCGAGGACCAGACCGAGGTCGATATGGAGATGGCGACCGGCTACTGGTTCGATTCTGCCGGCAAGCCGCGCCGCGGCGTCTACGGCATGAACTACTCGGGCTCGGGCGGCATCGTCTCGTGCCTCGCGGACATGTTGAAGTGGCACCAGGCGTTCCGCGACGGCGGGCCGTTCCGCAAGGGTCTGCTCGACGACCTGCTGCAGCCTGGCAAACTCACCAACGGCCGCGTGCTCGACTACAACCTCGGCCTCACCACCGTGCCCTATCGCGGCCTCAGGACGCTCGGCCACGGCGGCAGCCTGCCGGGCTTCAAGATCCACTTCATGCGCTTTCCCGAGATCGATCTCGGCATGATCATCCTCTCCAACCGCGAGGACACGCAGGCCTATCAGCTCTCGCGCCAGATCGGCGGCATCGTGCTGGGCGATCGCGCCAAGCCGGCGCCGAAGACGCCGGCCGGCATCGAGCGCCTCGCCGGCACCTATGTCGACAAGGCGACCGGCTATTCGCTCGATCTCAAGGTCAAGGACGGCCAGCTCTCCGCCGCCACGCTCGGCGGCGAGGAGAAGCTGGAGCCATCCGGCGACGGCCGCTTCTCGACCACCGGCGGCCACTTCCTGATCGATATCGGCCCGATCCCGGACGGCAAGGGGCAGCCGAAGAAGTTCGCCGGCATGCTCGACGGCGGCCTGCCCATGACCTGGGAGCCGGCGCCGATGAAGACGGGATTGGCGAAGCTCAAGGAATACGCCGGCCGCTACGCCTGCGCCGAGACCGGCGGCACGCATGAAGTGTCGGTCAGAGGCAAGGATCTCGGCATCACGCTCGCGGTCGGCCATGCCAATCCGGAGCCGTGGACCAAGATGGAAGCGGTGATGGCGGATACTTTCCGCTATAGCGTGCCGCACATGCAGTGGACGTCGAAGCCGACTGCCCGCTTCGAGCGCAACCGTTCAGGCAAAGTCACGGCGCTCGTGCTGTCCAGCAACCGTTGTCGCAATCTCGTCTTCAAACGCGTCAAGTAAAGGGGGAGGCCCACATGAATCGCGCCAACAATCCGACCAGCGTCGCGCCGCCGATCGGCGCCTACAGCCACTCGGTCGAGATCCCGCCGGGATCTCGGATCCTCTACATCTCGGGCCAGGTGGGCATGAGCCCCGACGGCGTGCTCAAGGAAGGCGTCGAGGCGCAGACCGAGCAGGTCTGCCGCAACATCGTCGCGATCCTCGAGGCCAACGGCATGGGCCTCAAGGACCTGGTGAAGGTGAACTCCTACATCATCAACCCGGGCGACCTCGCCGCCTTCCGTGCGGCGCGCAACCGCGTGTTCGGGGATTTCAAGCCGGCCTCGACGCTGGCGGTGATCCAGGCCCTGGCCGGCCCGCAGTACCTGGTCGAGATCGAGGCGATCGCCGCGCAGGCCGTCGCCGCCCCGCGCGCATCCGCTTCGGCGCCGGCCCGAAAGGCTTCGAAGAAGGCGGCGAGGAAAGCCGCGAAGAAGGCTCCGGCGAAGAAGGCAGCCAAGAAAGCCGCCAAGAAGACGGCGAAGAAAGCGCCGGCGCGGAAGGCCGCCAAGAAGGCGAAGAAGAAGTCGCGCCGCTAGATCGGCGACGTCGAAACGAAAAGGGCCGCTCCTCGGGAGCGGCCCTTTCTGTTTCAGCCTGGATCGCTCAGCGGCCGATCGCGTAGCCCTGCATGCCGCGCGGGTTGGCGGCGGCCTTCAGGATCTCGCCGTCCTTGGCCGCGGCCGAGAGGCGGCCTTCGCTCCAGTCCGGACCGACGTCGACGTCGTGACCGCGCGCCTTCAGGGACTCGATCGTCTCCTTGGGGAAGCGGCCCTCCATGACGACCTTTCCGGGCTTTGCGCCGCGCGGATAGAACGAGCTCGGGAAGTGCTCGGTATGGAACGCCGGGCAGTCGATCGACTGCTGCAGGTTCATGCCGTGATGGGCGTGGTGCAGGAAGAACATGACCTGCCACTGGTCCTGCTGGTCGCCGCCTGGCGTGCCGAACGGCATGTAGGCTTCGCCGTCTCGGTGCGCGAAGGAGGGCGTCAGCGTCGTGCGCGGCCGCTTGCCGGGCTCGAGCCGGTTCGGCGCGGTGTCGTCGAGCCAGAACATCTGGCCGCGGGTCGAGAGCGGGAAGCCGAAGCCCGGGATCACCGGCGAGGACGACAGCCAGCCGCCCGACGGCGTCGCCGAGACCATGTTGCCCCACTGGTCGATCACGTCGACATGGCAGGTGTCGCCGGCGGCGGCACCGCGCATGTGCAGCGGCTGCTTGTCCTTCGCCATCGTCGGCTCGCCGATGCCGAGGATCGCATCGAAGTCCTTCGGGCGGATCTGGGATGCGGCAAGCGCATAGTCGACGCGGTTGTCGAACCCCGAGACCTTGCCGGGGCGGAGCTCGAGCGAGGCGCGGTCGCCGACCAGCTTGGCGCGCTCGGCGTTGTAGGTGTCGCTGAGAAGGTGCTCCATCGGCACCTTCACGAAGTTCGGATCGCCGTAGAAGGCCTCGCGGTCGGCGAAGGCGAGCTTCGCCGCCTCGACCACCTTGTGGACGAAGTCGGGGCCAGTGGGATCGGTATCTTCGATGCCGAGATGCTTGAGGATCGCCAGCTGCTGCAGGAAGGCCGGGCCCTGGCTCCAGGGGCCGCACTTCATGACGTCGTAGCGGCCGTACCTGTAGGCGAGCGGCTCCTCGTACGTCGCCTGCCACTTCGCCATGTCGTCGCCGGTCAGCACGCCGGCGTTGCGGCGGCCGGAGGTGTCCATCGACTCGGTGCGGACGAACCTGTCGATCGCGTCCGCGACGAAGCCCTTGTACCAGGCGGCACGCGCGGCCTCGATCTGCTTCACGCGGTCGCCGCCGGCGGCCTCGGCCTCCTTGATGATCCGCCGATATGTTGCGGCCATGTCGGGATTGCGGAACAGGCTCCCGGTCTTCGGCACGTTGCCGCCCGGGAGATACACTGCGGCCGAGCTCTTCCATTCCTTGGTGAAGAGATCGACCACGCCCTCGATCGCCGCCGGGATGCGGGCGACCAGCGGATACCCGCGCTCGGCCATCGCGATCACCGGCGAGAGCACGTCGCGCACGGTCTTGGTGCCGTAGTCGCGGAGCATCAGCATCCAGGCATCGAAGGATCCGGGAACGGTCGCGGCGAGGAAGCCGGTGCCCGGCACGATCTCGAGCCCGAGGTTCCTGTAATGCGCGATCGTCGCCTTGGCTGGCGCCGTGCCCTGGCCGCAGAGAACCCGCGTCGCCTTCTTCTTGGCGTCGTGCAGGATGATCGGCACCTCGCCGCCGGGACCGTTCAGGTGCGGCTCGACCAGCTGCAGCACAAAGGCGGTGGCGCAGGCGGCGTCGAACGCGTTGCCGTCCTTCTCCAGGATCGCCATGCCGGTGGCGCTTGCCAGCCAATGCGTGGAGGCGACGACGCCATAGGTGCCGAGAATCTCGGGGCGGGTGGTGAACATGGAAGCTCCCGGGAGGAGGGGGGCGGGAATTTAAGGGGTACCCTGACGGTTGGGGAGGTTACTCCTTCGCCCGGAGCCCGGCAAACGGCCAGGGCGGAGCCTCACTCCATGAGGCCGAGCGCAGGGCGCCGCTGGTGCTTCAGAACGACGACATCGGTTCCTTCAGGAAGGCGATCTCGTCCTCGGTGCTCTCGCGTCCCAGCGCCTCGTTGCGGTGGGGGAAGCGGCCGAAGCGCTGGATGATCTCCTGGTGCCGGAGCGCGTAGGGGACGATGCCGGCGCGCGACGGATCGTCCTCGGCCAGCCGCCTGAACAGATCCACCGAGCGCTCCTGGTCGGCGAGAAGCTCGCTGTGCTCGAAGGGCAGATAGAAGAACATGCGCTCGCAGGAGAGGCACTGCATGTCGAAGCCGCGCTCGATCGCCGTGGACGCCACCTCGCGCGCCTTGGGATCGGCGGCGAAGGCCTTGGGCGATCCGCGGTAGAGGTTGCGCGGGAACTGGTCGAGCAGCACCACGAGGGCGAGCGCGCCTTCGCGATCGCCGAGCCAGCGGTCGAGCTCGCCGCGCGCCGCGGCTTCGGTGGTGCCGAGGAAGTGGCGGCGGATCTCGTCGTCGAACGCCGGGTCCTTCTTGAACCAGGCTTCGCGGAAGCTCCCGCAGATCGCCGTTCCCGGCGCGCCGAACCAGAAGTGGAGGACGTCTTTGACCGTGCTCATGGGGCGCGGATCATGCCGCCGGGCGCGGCATCCTGTCCATGCGCTGATGTCTTTCCAATCCGCGAATTTTGGCTAGTATCCGCGCGCAATTCAGCCCTCGGGGGGACCCAGTGAAGATCAGGCATCCGTACCTTCTGTTCCTCGGCGATGCCGCCGACCAGCTCGCCGCCAAGACCGCCAACGGCGTCAACGTCTGGCGTCCGGAATGGTGCAAGGGCCAGTTCCGCCTGCCGGGCTGCAAGGCCGATCTCGGCATCCAGGACATGAACATCGCCCAGGCCGCCAAGGCCGGCGTGAAGACCGTGCTGGTCGGCGTCGCCAACCGCGGCGGCCTCATCCCGCCGGCCTGGGAGAAGCACCTGGTCAAGGCCGTCGAGCTCGGCATGGACGTGGCGAGCGGGCTCCACAACAGCTTGCACGACCTGCCGAAGCTGGCCGCCGCCGCCAAGGCCAACGGCCGCTCGCTGTTCGACGTCCGCCGTCCGGACCGGGAGTTCCCGGTCGGCAACGGCCTGAAGCGCACCGGCAAGCGCCTGCTGACCGTCGGCACCGACTGCTCGGTCGGCAAGATGTTCACTTCGCTGGCGCTCGAGAAGGAGATGCGCCGCCGCAAGATGGACGCCGACTTCCGCGCCACCGGCCAGACCGGCATCTTCATCGCCGGCCGCGGCGTCTCGATCGACGCCGTCGTCTCCGACTTCATCTCCGGCGCGGTCGAATGGCTGGCACCCGAGAACAAGAAGGACCACTGGGACCTGATCGAGGGTCAGGGCTCGCTGTTCCACGCCTCGTATGCCGGCGTGACGCTGGGGCTGATCCACGGCTCGCAGCCGGACGCGCTGGTGGTCTGCCACGAGCACGGCCGCGCCCACATGCGCGGCCTCCCGACCTACAAGCATCCGAGCCTGGAAGACTGCATCGAGCGCAACGTCGAGGCGGCGCGCCTGACCAATCCCAAGGCCAAGTGCGTCGGCATCTCGATCAACACCCAGCGCCTCTCCGAGAAGGACGCGGTCAAGCTGCTGAAGAAGACCGAGGACAAGCTCGGGCTTCCGGCGGTCGATCCGCTCCGGACCGGCGTCGACGCGATCGTCGACGTGCTGCGCTGATGACGCGGAAGCTCGCGGCGCGGCAGGAGGTCTTCCCGATCCGGGGGGCCTTCAAGATCAGCCGCGAGACCCGCACCCAGCAGCCGGTGGTGCTGGTCGAGATCACCGACGGCGACCTCGTCGGCCGCGCCGAATGCGTGCCCTACAAGCGCTACGGCGAGTCGATGGACGGCGTCGTCGAGACCATCATGGGCGTCGCCGGCGACATCGCGAACGGCATCGACCACGCCGGGATCCAGGCCAGGATGAAGCCGGGCGCGGCGCGCAACGGCGTCGATTGCGCGCTCTGGGACCTGGAGGCGAAAAAGTCGGGAAAGCGCGTCTGGGATCTCGCCGGCAAGCCGGCGCCGAAGCCGGTCGTCACCGCCTTCACCATCAGCTTCGACACGCCTGAGAAGATGAAGGCGGATGCGGCGGCGGCAGCCGACCGGCCGCTGCTCAAGGTGAAGCTCGGCGGCGACGGCGACGACGCGCGCATCCGCGCGGTCCGCGAGGGGGCGCCGAAGTCGCGGCTCATCGTCGATCCGAACGAGGCCTGGACGATCGATCACTTCACGCGCTTCTCGCCCGAGTTCGCGAAGCTCGGCGTCGAGATGATCGAGCAGCCGCTGCCGTCGTCGAACGACGCGGCGCTCGCCTCCGTGCCGCATCCGGTGATCGTCTGCGCCGACGAGAGCGCGCATGACCGCCATCACCTGGCCGAACTCAAGGGTCGCTACGAGGCGATCAACGTCAAGCTCGACAAGACGGGCGGCCTGACCGAGGCGATCGCGCTGACCGATGCGGCCCGCGCCGCCGGATTCGAGGTCATGGTCGGCTGCATGCTGTCCACCTCGCTGGCGATGGCGCCGGCGGTGCTGGTCGCGCAGAGCGCGCGCTGGGCCGATCTCGATGGACCGCTGCTGCTGGCGAAGGACCGCGAGCCGGGCCTCCGATTCGACGGCAGCAGCATCCTGCCGTTCGGCCCCGAGGTCTGGGGCTGAGTCTGCTTTCGCCGGCCGCCGCCCGCGGTTATGGTCGCAGGCGATGGGGGACGCAGGGCGGATGGATCTCGACGGGCTGAAGACGTGGGTCGGGCGGCGCATGAGCGTCGACGACGTCGCGTCGCTGCCGCCGGTGGCCGCCCTCTCCGCCACGCTCGATCGCGCCGACCCGCAGCCGAAGCCGGGCGATGCGCTGCCGCCGCTGTGGCACTGGCTTTATTTCCTCGAGGCGAAGCCGGCCTCCGAGCTCGGTCGCGATGGTCATCCGAAGCGCGGCGGCTTCCTGCCGCCGGTGCCGCTGCCGCGCCGCATGTGGGCGGGAAGCCGACTCTCCTTCGTGAAGCCGATTCCCCTGGGCGCGGCGATCCGGCGCGATTCCGAGATCCTCAAGGTGGAGGTCAAGGAAGGCCGCACCGGCACCCTGGTCTTCGTCACGGTGAAGCACCTGGTTCACGCCGACGGCGCGCTCGCCGTCGACGAGGAGCACGACATCGTTTACCGCGACGCGCCGAGGCCGGGCGACCCGGCGCCGCCGCCGAAGCCGGCGCCGACCGACGGCGCCTGGTCACGCGCGCTCACGCCCGACCCGGTGCTGCTGTTCCGCTACTCGGCGCTGACCTTCAATGGTCACCGCATCCACTACGACCATCCCTACGTCACGCAGGTCGAAGGCTATCCCGGTCTCGTCGTGCATGGGCCGCTGCAGGCGACGCTGATGCTCGATCTCATCCGGCGCCAGAAGCCCGACGCGAAAGTGGCGCGGTTCTCGTTCCGCGCCCTGTCGCCGGTCTTCGCCGACCGCTCGATCGCGGTCGGCGGCAGGCCGTCGGGATCGAACGTGGCGCTCTGGATCGCCAACGATGCCAGCCAGCTCGCGATGGACGGCAACGCCGTGCTGGAGGCCTGAGGACCATGGAAAGCGGTCATCCAGCCCACGCCGCGACCGGGCCGCTGCCGCCCGATCCGATGTCGGATGCCTGCGCACGCTTCTTCCGGACGCACGCCGAGCTCTGGCGCTTCATCGGCTTCGTCTCGGACCTGGCGCTCCGCGTCGACGACATGGCGAGGCTCGCGGTGGATGCGGTGCCGCCCGGCGTCAGCGGCCGTCCGGTCGGCGGCGGCGCGCAGGTTCCTGCCAACGAAGGCGCGATGGCGCGCACGTTGCGCGGCCAGCGCCACGTCTTCCTCCACATGGTGCTGTCGCGCCTGGTCGACAGCTACCTCGCCTACGTCGCCGAGCTCACGGTCACGCTCGCGGTCAACAACCCGCAGGCGCTGGGGCCGGGCGAGGGCGTGCCGCTCGAGCTGCTGGTCGAGCACGACTCGGTCGACGAGGTGGTCGACGCGCTGGTCCGCGACCGCGTCTTCCAGCTGGCCGCCTCCGGCCTCGACGCGCTCGAGCGCTGGATCGGCGACCGCTTCGGCTTCGCGCTCTTCGCCGAGGACGCGGCCCGCGACCGGGTCGCCCGCCTGATCGATATCCGCAACCTGATCGCCCGGCACCGCGGTCTCGCCACGCGGCGCTTCGCCGGGACCGACCGCGAAGGGCGCCTCAAGCCGGGCCAGCCGGTGGAGCTGACGGTCGACCAGCTCTTCTCCGATTCGAGCCTGCTCGCCCGGTCGGTCACGGACATCGACGTGCGCGCCGCCGACCAGTTCGACCTGCCCCGCGCGGTATCCCCGGCCCTGCCGATCGGATAGGGCGGGCGGCCAGCGATTGCGCCGCACCACGAAACCTCGTTTTCAGGATTGGACGGACTGTTAACAGCGTCCTAATTCACTGAACAGATTTGGAAAAATTTTCCCGACTTGACTTTGCTGCGTCGCGGGAGTGAATATTGCGGTGCGGCAGACGCAAGCCTTCGGGCTCGTCTACCGCAATGCCCTTATGGGCGTTTCCTCCCTAAACTCGGGCCGTGCCTTCGTGGCACGGCCTCTTTTCTTTCAGGCCTGTTTTTCTAGGCGTCGGGCGGCTCGGTCAGGCCGGGCCCGAGGGCGCGCTGCATCAGCACGCTGTCGACCCAGCGGCCGTGCTTGAAGCCGGCCCCCTCGATGGCGCCGACCATCCGGAACCCCATCGCCGTGTGCAGCCCGATCGAGGCGTGGTTGGCGCTGTCGCCGATCACGGCGACCATCTGCCGCTTGCCGAGCGCCGTCGCCCGCTCGATCAGGGCCGCGAGCAGCCGCCGGCCGATGCCGCGCCCGGCGGCGTCATGCGCCAGGTAGACCGAGTTCTCGACCGAGTAGCGATAGGCAGGACGCGGGCGATAGGCGCCGCAATAGGTGTATCCGACGACCCGGTCGCCGAGCTCGGCGACCAGGTAGGGGAAGCCGGCCTCGACCAGCGCGGTGTAGCGCCGCGTCATCTCGGCGAGGTCCGGCGCGACCTCCTCGAAGCTCGCGAAGCCGGTCGCCACGTGGTGGCCGTAGATGCGCTGGATGTCGGGAAGGTCCGCCGGCGTCGCCGGACGGATGACGACGTCGTCCGTCATCGGCCCCTGGTCATGGCTGAGGGCGCAGCTCCAGCGTCGCGCGGCCGAGCGCATCGACCAGCCCGACGAGATCGCGCGAGACCTGGGCGAAGGCCGGGGTCGGCTCGATGCGTGTCTCGTCGAGATAGAGCGCCCGGTTGATCTCGATCTGCAGCGCATGCACGCCGTCGCCGGGGCGGCCGTAGTGGCGCGTCGTGTAGCCGCCGGCATAGGGTGCGTTGCGCACGACGGCGTAGCCGCGCGCCGCAAGGTAGGACTCGGCGCATTCGACCAGCAGCGGGTCGCAGGACTGGCCCCAGACGTCGCCGAGCACGATGTCGGCCAGCGTCTCGCCGCCGACGCCGTCGCCGACGCCGCCCGCCGACGGCATCGAGTGGCAATCGAGCAGCAGGGCGACGCCGAAGCTCGCCTGCGCCGTCCGGACCAATCGCGAAAGGGTCTGGTGATAGGGTCGCCAGAAGCGCTCGATCATCGCCAGACCGTCGGCCACCGGCAGCGGCCGGCGATAGATCGGCCGTCCGCCGGCCGAGAGCTTGGGGATGGAGCCGAGGCCCGCGGCGACGCGGGGCGAACGGGTATTGGCCTCGGCCGGGAGCTGGCCCTCGAACATCTCGGGATCGAGCTCGAGCGCCTCGCGGTTGACGTCGACCCGCGAGCGCGGGAACTCGGCCGCCAGCAGCGGCACGCCGAGGCCGGGCGCGGCCGCCAGCAGCCGGTCGACGAAAGCGTCTTCCGCCCGGCGCAGCTCGCCTTCCGGAACCTCGACCTGCGCCAGAAAATCCAGGGAATAGTCGCGCCCGCTATGGGGCGAGGCGAGGACGATGGGGAGCGTCAGTCGATCAGGCTCGTTGAGCGCGATCGGCGACCGGCCTAAGGCGGCTTCACCCCCGATGTCCATGCCTGCCGATTTAGACGAAAGCTGCGGCGCTGTCACCGGCCGGCACGGGAAAATGCGCGGATCGGCTGAGCCTGTTGCGCGACGCCGACCTTTGATGGTACAGGCACGCCCTCGGTGGCCTTGACCGCCTTCGACAGGCGGGCGCGTAGCTCAGCGGGAGAGCACTACCTTGACATGGTAGGGGTCACAGGTTCAATCCCTGTCGCGCCCACCACCGAGCCCCATAAAATCAGGCGTTTTCGATCATCGTCGATCGAGCGCCGCGGCAGAACGCGGCAGGAACCGGCAGCTCTGTGGACACAGATTGGCCACGCATGTTCGATCGACGTTCGTCGTCGACTCGACGCAATCTGATCACTCGGATTTCTTCTCGGCCTCGCGCTTCAATCGCTCCTCCGCCTCCCTGATTGACTCCCCCATCCGAGGTAGCGGGATGTTGCTCGATCGAGTGCCCTTTGCGCGATGGATCGGCCGACCCGCGTACACCGGCACCGACGGCGGCGGCCGAGGCTTCCAGACGATCCGGAGGCTGTTCCAGCCGAACGCCTGGAGCTGCAGCTCGGCGATCTCGATCGCGACGTCGACCTTGGTTCCCGGCAGCCGGTGCAGCACCGTGGCCGCTAGTATCTCGACCAGGTCGTCGCGACGTCGCGGTCGATCGCCATGGGCGAGGAGGCGGTTCCGGCCATCGATCCTCGCCACGGCACGCCGGCGAGCTTACGACCAGGTTAGGGCAGAGAACCTCACAACGGCAGCGAGATACCCCGGACCCGGCGCCTCGATCTCGGCGTGTGTGATCGTGCTTGCATGAACCTGGACGACGTTCGTCGAGCCGCTCGCCGTCATACCGGCCGTACCGAGGACGACCGAGGTGGGAAGGTGCTGAAGATGCTCGGCCCGCGGATCGTGATGGGCGGACATAGAGACGGCCAAGGCGCCGAGGCCGAGGAGGGGGACGGCGTAGCGGACGGGGACGCTCATGAGGACAGGCTCCGGCTAGGAATGTTCTCCTCTCGTTCTAGCCGCTTGCCCGGCCGCAATCAATCTCCCGGACTTGGCCTAAACGCGGAAAAAGCCCGCCCCGACCCTGTTAAGGGCCGGAGCGGGCAAGGCCGGTCCACGTCGACCGGGAGGAACTGAGCGCGGCTAGGGCGGCGGCGGGTTGAGGCGGCCGATCTCGTCGAGGCACGCGCGCCCGGCGAGGACCGCGACCTCGAGCGCGGCGACGTATCGCTCAGCGAAGTCGCCCGAGGTCGGCCGCGGCTCCGCCCGGAGCTTCGCCGGCATTACCGAGGCCGCGCACGCGACCAGCTCGTCGGGCACGCGCACGCGCTCGAGGCGGATCTCCGCCGGCGGCCGGAGTACCGAGAGCGTGTTACCGCACGCGGTCAAGGAAAGCGTCAAAAGCGTCAGGCAGAGGATCGTGGGCAGTCTTCGCACGGCGGACCTCGTCGAGGATCTTGTCGCGTTGGGAAAGCGCCTGGTCGAGCGCCAGGCGCCGGCGCTCGAGGGAGCGCAGCTCGTCGGCATGGCGGCGGTTGAGATCGGCGACGGCCTTCGCGTTCGCCTTCGCGACCTCGTCGGCCGCGTCCGCGTTCCGCTTCTCGATCGCCGCGGCCTGGCGCGCCAGGTCGAGGCGGAGATCGGCGATCCGGATATGCAGCGTGGCGACGTAAACGACGGCGACGATCGCGGCGAGCGCGAGCGCATGGACCCGCCAGCGTTTCCAGAAAGCGCCGACGAGCGAGACGACGCCGATGCCGCCGGCGATCCAGTCGCTCGAGTCGACGACCAGGCCGACGAGCGACCAGGCCCAGCCGAGGAGGGCGATCATTGCACGCCGGCGACGAGGCCGAGCGATCGAGCCGCCGCGAGCTGGTCGTCAGACGCCCCTTTGATCCACTCCTCGTCGAGCTTCGGCGTCGGCGACTTCGCGACCTCGCAAAGCGGACAGCCGTCAAATCGGAGAGCGTTGATCCCGGCGTCCTGCAGGAACGCCGAGAAGATCGCGAAATTCGCGTTCATGAGCGGGTCGAAGTCCGCCTTCGTCGACTGCCCCTCGACCTGGCGCGCGATCGCCGCGACGGCTTCCTCTCCCGATTTCGCTACGAGATGGGAGAGGCCTCGATCGGCGATCGCCTGTCGAAGCGCGTCCCAATGGGATTTGCATATCTGCATAGTCTAAGCCCTCGCCTCGAGCTGCGCCCACCATCGCCAGATCCGGTCGACGTAGGTCGTCGTCTCGAGCGCGTGGCGGCCGGTGATCGAGGGAAGGCAGGCCGCGACCTCGGCCCATACCGGCGCCCCGTCGCACGCCCGACGCGCGCGGCCGATAGAGCCGTTGCCGGCGTTGTAGCCCGCGGCGGCGAAGCGGTGCCGCTCGAGATCGGCGACGTCGACCCAACGCCGGCGGAGCTGCGCCATGTAGTAGCCGGCGGCGGCGATCGACGGCTCGGCGAGGCGGCGGTCGACCAGGCCGAGGCCCATCGCCTTAGTGACCTCGACCCAGGTCGCCGGCATGAACTGGCCGATCCCCTCGGCGCCGACCGGCGATCGCGCCGACGGCTCGAGCCGGCTTTCCTGGTAGAGCTGCGCCTTCAGGAGCTTCGGCGGGACGCCAGGAAGGTATCGCTCGGCCGAAGCCTTGATCGGCTTGTCGTAGGTCGACGGGATCAGCGGCCCGGCGATCGCCGGCGCCGGCACGATCGCGAGAACGACCGCGCCGGAGATCGCGAGGCCGACGAGGATCGAGGCGCCCAAAAAGCGCGAGCCATAGTAGACGGCCGCGGCCATCGGCTCGGAGCGCATGAGCGGATGCAACTCCTCGAGCCACTTGAGTTTGCCGCGGCGGTCGAGCCAACGGAGAAAGAAGAACACCAGCAACAGCGCCGCCGCAGCGAAGACGAGCTTCGCCAGGGCCGAAAAGATCATCAAGCTATCCATCGGAATCCTTCCCTTTGTCGTCGCTTAGATCGAGCGGATCGTCGAGATCGAGATCCGGCTCGATCTCGACGTCGCGGAAGCCGCCGCGAACGCCGTCGTCGGTCCAACCCTCGCCGGCGTTGCTCTCCGGCCGGCGCCAGGCCGCGCGCTTCTCCTCCGGCGTGAGCTTCCGGCAGCGAGGCGCGCTCATTGCCCCGGCGAGACGAAGCCCGGCCGGTCGGCCTTACGGTCGAGCTTGTCCTCGATCCGCCGAAGCGCGTCCTTGATCTCTTTCGTCGTCTGCAAGTCGCGGTCCTGGTCGATCCGGTACTGGCCGCGGAAGTCGACGCGGCGCTCCGCTTCGAAGTCGACGCGCGCCTCGAGGCGGTAGCCCCAGCCGACCAGGCCGAGGAGAAGAACGACCGCGGTCAAGACGTGCCCCGCGTTGACGGTCGGATCGAAACTGAGGCCGGCGAAGCGGCGGCGGTCGCCGTTGGTCGGGTCGCTCATTTCGAGGCCTCGATCGAGAGAGCGGTCCAGCCGGCCGGCATTTCCTCCCAGCGCACCAGGCACCCGCGGAAGAGGAGATAGAGGGTCTCGACCCGGCCGCCGGCGCTCGAGACGATCAATTCGTCGGCGACGATCTCCGTCGCCGGCGGCCACGCGTTGTAAGCCGCGACCAGGCGCCGCGCGGTCTCGCCGCGGACCTTGATCGCCGCGGCGCCGCTCGAGCGGACCGCGGCCTCGACGTCGGCCGTCGTCGCGCACCGCTGCAGCATCGGCACGCCGGCGGCGATCGCCGGCGACGTGAGAACGAGGACGAGCGCCGCCATCGCGAGCGCGAATGCCGTTCGCATGAGATCCCCCGGTTTTCAGAGAAGCGCCGGCGATCGCCGGCGAGACGAGCTAGGTCGGCCAGCCGGTCGAGAAGTCGTAAGCCGCGACCGCCTCGGCGCTCTCGAGCGCGAGGATCGCGGCCCGGTGATCGGCCTCGTTTGAAAAACAGGCCTGGACGAAGACCGCGACCGCCTCGGCCGCGGCGATCACCTGCGCCGCGTCCAGCGCGACGAAGCCCGCCGGCGTCTTCCACTTGAACGACGTGACGACCTCGGCGAGCGCCGCGCTATAGGCGCCGGCTATCAAGGCCTTCGATCGGTCGTCCGTCGCGATCGTCATTCCGCCGAGCGTGAGGCCGGCGGTCTCGCGCGCGTAGCGGAACGCCTCGAGCGCCGCGATCCGCGCGGCCTGGACGTCCTCGAGCGCGAGATTCTCGACAACATAAGCCGCGGTCGCGGTGCCGTAGGAGATCAGCTCCTCGCCGTCATAGACCGGCTCGACGATCGACCAGGTCGGGCCGGTGCGCCGCTGGTAAGCGGGATCGAAGTCCGGCGGCGCGTCGATCTCGGTCGCCCAAAAGCCCTTTACTAGGGCGAGCGAAGGCGGGACCTCGGCGCTTTCGCGGCGAGCGCTCGCCTCGAGAACGTCGCCGGCGCGGAGGACGAGACGGAAAGTCTGTTCGGTCATGATCGCCTCTAGAGTTGCGCGCCGAGGAGCTGGGCGCTCTCCGCCCGGTCGGCCGAGACGCCGTAGGGGTACCAGGTATTCGGCGCCAGGCCGGTGACGTGCGGATTCGCGCCGGTGAGCGGGTCGCCGCTCAAGGGATAGACGCCGTTCTTCGCAATCCAAAGGTTGCCGTTGTCATAGGCGAAGGTGAGGTAATCGCCCGTCGTATAACTCCCGCCGAGGAGGACGCTCTCGACGTTATTAAGCGTGAGCTTCCCGTTCTGGCAGAAGACGCCGTAACTGTTCGTCGACCCGCCGGGGTAGGTCGTCAGCGTCTCGCTTGCCGTGGCGATCCCGAGATAGATCGAGGTCGTCGTTCCGACCGCGAGAACGTAGAAATGAAAGGCTACCTTTCCAGACAGGGCGAGGGTCCCGCGCGCGTTACGTGAGCCGTTCGAGGCGTGCGCCAGGTTGATGGTGTTGACGCGCGAGAGCGTCACGTCGGCGTGCTTGTCCGAGGGATTCCAGGTTCCGCCGTAAGAAAGCCAGCCGGCCGACGCGCTCGGGCGACCCATTGCAGGGTTAAGCATCAGCAGCTCCTAGGCGTCGTTCGCCGCGTCAATGGTGAGGGTCAGCTCGACGCCGAGGAGGACCGCGTCGGCGGCGAGCGTGTCGGAGCCGCTGGTCGCGTCGCGGTAGACCTCGAGCCAAAGGACGTCGCCGTTCGCCGGCGTGCCCGCGATCGTCATCGCCGCGGTCGCCGAGGAGACGACGAGATCGCCGGTCGCGGTCAAGGTCGATGTCGTCGTTTGCGCCGTTCCGAAAGCCGCCTCGAGCGCGTCGTCGTGACCTACGGCCAGGCCGCGGATTCCCCATACGACGTCACCGGAACCGGAGGCCGCCCGCCAAAGAAACTTCGCGGTTATGGTGCCCTTGTTCCATGACTTGCCGAAGGCGAGGCGGCCGATCGCGCGCTCGATCGAGGAGGCGTCGAAGGCGAGACCGTCAATCCGGATCTTGTTCGTCGCGGTCTCGGCCGAGGTCGAGACGATCTCCGGACCGCCGGACTCGCGCGGCCGGAAAACCGAGGCGTCGATAAAGAAAGTATGCGTGCCCTGATAGAGCGCCGCGGCCTTGGTCGCCGCCGGCGTCATGGCCCTGGCCGTGTCGCTGCCCGCCTGGCCCTCGGCGCTCGTCGCCAGCTCGACCACGCCCTCGGCCGCGGTCGACGCCGAAGCGACGGCGATATCGACGCCGACGATCCAATCGGTATACGTCCCCGCGCCATTGGTCGCGGTTGCGTCGATCGTGACGCTTCCGGCGCTCGAGGCGGTCGCGAGGCCGATCATATACGCCGTCGGATCGCTGGCACGGCGAGCGCGGATCATCGAGCCGACCGGGATCTCGCGATCGCTCGGCGTGAGCGCGAAGGTCTTGGAGCCCGTGCCGATCGCGAGCGAGGTCGTCGAGGTTGCAGCGATCCCGAGGAGGACGTTGATCCGATCGTCGAGCGCCGGGAGGAAAGTCGAGAGGAAACGATCGTACCAATCGCCGCCCTTGGCGATGTCGATGAACATCGAGACGAGGCTTTGCATCAGCGCAGCTCCCGGATTTTGAAGCGGACGGACGCCGCATTGACGGAAGTCCCGCGGATCAGCGAGACGTCGGAGAGGAGGCCGTAGATCGAGGTTCGGTAGATCTTGGCGAGCGGCGCGTCCGGGAACGGCACCCATAGGACCGGGCGGCGCTTGCCGGCGATCCGCTGCAGGTCGTCGATCGCCGTCAACGCCGACGCGAGCGGAAACTGGTTGATCTCGAAAGCAGCCTCGCGCCAACCCGTCTTCGCCTGGATAAGCAGCGAGCCGCCATCGGTCGGCCGATGCTCCGTCGGGTCGACGTTCCCGATCTCCCATCCATAAGCGAAGTTGACCGGCAGCGGATAGGCGACGCCGGCCATGACGATCCCGACCTCGAAAAAGCCGTCGGCGTTGTCGACGTCGGCGAAGTCGATCCGCAGATACCGCTTCGAATACATGGCGCCGAGGCGGATAAGCCGCCGTTGCGCGAAGGCGTTGAACTCCCGGAGATCCGGGTAGCCGCCGAAGGCCTGGCCGAAATTCTCGCCGAAGCCTGAGACCGGCGGCCACAACTCCGCCGTCTCGTCATAGACCGGCGCCGAGAGGTCGGCGTTCGCCGAGATCCGCATTCGCGCGGTCGAGTCGGCGACGGCGTTGCTCGCGTAAATCAGGATCGTATCGATATCGACCGCGGCGCCGTGGTCGGCCTTGATCCATTCGGCGGCGCAACCCGTCGCGCGCCACTTGCGGCCCGGCCGATAGTCGAGGAGACGATCGACGTCGAGCGCCTCGCTCGAGGCCGACAACGTCACGCCGTCGCGCCAGAGCGTATTGTCGTAGAGGAGGAGACCTTTCTCGGCCATCGCTTCAACCCCAAAGCGTCAGGCCGCAAACGCCGCCGACCCAATCGGGATCGAGCCCGATCACGCGGAAGGCGCGGCCCTCGGTGAGGCCGAAGCGGTCGTGAGAAAGCCACACCTGGTCATTGAGCTGCAGTCCGAGGCCTTCGGCGCCGACGACCAGCTCGAAGACGTCGCGCGCGGTGCCGAGCATCGTCGCCAGGCGAGAGGCCTCGGCCGCGGCGTCGGCGGCGTCGTCGAACAGGAGATCGACCTCGAGCGGCTCGGCCGAGGGAAACTCCGTCGAGCTGGCGGCCGTGACCGGAGCGCCGGCGCGCCACTCTTGCGAGTAGGTGAGGCGATCGGCGGCCGAGACCCCGCCGGCGAGCGCGTCGGCGTCCTGGCTCGCATAGTGGCGGCGATAGCGCGGCACGATCGACGACGGCGGGAGCCCCGGATTGACCCGTTTGAGCGTGCCCTCGACGACGTCGTCGGCCGTGATCTCGAGCGCGCAATCGGCGTCATCGGCGACGGCGATATCCGGCGCCTCGACGCGGCCGACCGTGACGAGATCGTCCTCGGTGAAGGTGCGGAAGCCGCCGACCGTGTCGAGGAGCTGGTCGAGGATCTCGCCGATCGACGCGCCATCCGGCCCGACCCATACGCCGACCGCGGCCGGGTTGGCGGTATGGAGCGCGTCGAAGGCGGCCGTATCGAAATCGGTCGGGTCGACCAGGCCGCCCCGCTCGGCGAGGATCCGGCGCACGATCTTGGCCGCGCTCGAGACATAGACGCCCGCGGTCTTCGATCCCTGAAAATCCGCCGCGACCAGGCCGGCCGGCTCGTCGCGGAGGCGGATACGGCCGTTCGCGAGGTCGGCGTAATACTTATTCGGGCCGCCGGCGCCGGGCGGATTCGACGGGTCCGAGGCGAGCGCGACGCCGTTGTCTCGGACCGCGTCGACCGCCTCGATCGCGCCGTCGTGCAAGTCGAACCAAAGATCGTCCGTGTCGACCGGCACGGCGGGGACGTTCCGGACCTTGCCGAAGCCGAGTGGCTTGAACTTGCCCTTGAGATCGTCGCCGCCGTCGAAGCCGCCGCCGCCCGAATAGGTCGCCGTCTGAAACGGCTTGCGCTCGTCCTCCTGGCGATCGCGGATCGAGAGCGAGAGCGTATCGCGATCGTAGTCGAGGTCGGCGATCCGGCCCTTCGCCTTTTGGACGGCGGCCGACCACGCGGCGCCGACCTCTTTTATCCAGAGCGTGAAGGACCGCCCCGACCACCGATAACCGAGCCAGTCGTCCAGCTCGCCGGCGACCTGGCCCGGCAAGGACCCGTTGCCGAGCACGATCGCGCCGCGCGCCGGGATCGAGAGCCCGCCGATCTTGCGGTCGCGGTGCAAGGACCGCTTGAACGTCGGCGCGCCGACGACGACGCCGGCGAAAGCCGTATTCGCCGGCGTGTCGCCCGGCGCGGTCGCGTAGTCGCGATCGGCGACGTAGAGCGAGACGACGGCGCCGCCGCCCGACGGGTCGTAAGGCTCGAGCTTCAGGAGGACCATCCGCTCGGCCGCCTGGTCGGTGATCGGCATTACCGGCGCCCCCCGCGGCGGTCGTAGGTGCCGACCGCGCGCTCGGACTCGAGCGACTCGAGCCGGCGGCCATGGGCGCGGAGGTCGGCGCGGAGCCCGCGCGTCTCGGCCGTGAGGTCCCCGATCGCGCGAACGACATTCGCGCCGTCGGAGCCCCTCGAGGTCATGCGGGCGCTCTCGGCCGCGGGATAGATCCGCGTCGGCGCGTTGAAGTAAGCCAGCTCCGGACCGGCCTCGCCGACCCATGCAAGGCCCTCGGCCGTGCCGGCGCCGGTGCCGCCGGCGTAGCGCGGCACCACGCCGCGGCGGAGAAGCTCGAGGCGGGCGAAGACGGCGCCCGAGTCCTGGCTCCCTTGGTAGTAGTCGCGAAGGATCTCCTGGATCACGTCGGACGGCGCCGCGGCGAGGATCTGGTCGCGTTGCGACGCCGTCGCCGAATAGATCGCCTGGCGCTCGGCGTCCGTCCGCGCCGCGCCGTATTGCTGGCCGAAGGTCGTCGCGAGCTGGTCGAAAAGGCTCCGGTACTGGGAGCCGTTGCCGGAGCCGCCCGACGCCGCGGCCTGTGCCGCCTGCCAGGCCGCCGCCGCCTCGGCGATCGTCTTGAGGTCCTCGGACTGGCCCGTCAGCTCCTCGAGCTGGTCGCGGAGGAGGTCGCGTTGCTCGCCGGCGATCCTGGCCGTCCGCGAGGCGACGGTCTCGACGTCGGCGAGGATCTGCATATTCTCGGCGAAGTCGGTCGCATAGGCGTTGCCCGAGGCGTTGACGTCGCGCGAGGCGCGGAGCTGCGCCTCGACGATCGCCTGGAGCTGCTCGATCGCGCGCTCGTCGCCGAGGCGCGCGCGGGCGGCGATCTCGTTCCGCTGGCGCGTCGCCTCGGCGTAGCGGTCCGTCCGCGACAGCGGCGAAAGCTCGCCGATCAGGAGGCTCGAGCGGAAGCCGGCGAGCTGCTCGGCGAAGGCCTTGAACCGCTCGGCGGTCGCGTCGAGCGTCGAGATCTCGCGATTGAGCGCGGACACATAGTCGGCCCTGGCGTCCGTCGCGCGCTTCTCGGCCTCGGCGGTCTCGTTCGCCAGGGTCGCAAGCTCGACCTGCAACGCGCCTTGACCGGCGACCAGCTCGGCGTAATCGCGCGCGAAGGCGAGCGCCGCGGCGGCCTCCGGCGTCAGCTCGCCGAGCTTCCGGAGCTCCGCCTCGACCTCGGCGAGCGCCGCGGTCGACTGGCCGAGGAGCGCGCCGCGAAGCTCGAGGGTCGAGAGCTTGTCGACCGACGAGGTATCGACCGACGTATCGCCGGCGGCCTGGCGGAGCGCGATATAGTCGTCGCGGCGCTTCTTTTGCGCCTCGAGGAGCTTGGTCGCCTGGAAAGCGGCCGGACTCTCGGCGGCGAGGATCTGGTCGGCGAGCGCCTTTTCGGCTTCCTTCGCCATCTTGCCGAACGTCTTGACCAGGCCCTCGTCGATCTTCCGTTGCGCCTCGTCGGCCGAAAGCCCGGTATCGATCAGCGCGTCCTTGAGCGCCTGGAAATTCTCGCGGGTCGCGGCGATCGTCGCCGCCATGCCCTCGAGCGGCTTCGCGTCGCCCTCGGCGTCCGGACCCAGGCCGACGAGCGCGAGCGCCTGGCGGCGCGCCGTCGCGCGCGCGTCGGCGGCCTGGCTCGAGTCCGCGCCGTACAGGCGATCGGCGTCGGAGACGAAATCGCGGAGCCGCGTCCGCTGCGCCCGACCGGCGTCCTCGGCGGCGAAGCGGAAGCCGAGGAGCTGGCCCGCGCGCGTGTCGGCGCCGGCCGCGGCGAGGTCGACCGTCCGGCGGAAGTTGGCCGCGTAGTCGATATCCTTCCCGAGATCCTCGACGGACTTCGCCGTCGTCTTTTCGAGCGCGGTCCGGACGTCGCCGGTGATCCCCTCGATATCGGCCTTTTGCAGGGTCCGCTTGATGAAATCGGCGACCGCCGCCTCGGCGCTATCGAACTCGGATTTCTCGCCGCCGACGATCGAGAAATGCTTGTTCCCCTCGGCGAAGTAACCGACCTCGAGCTGGTTCGACTGGCCGGCGCCGGGTACGCCGCGAAGACGCGCGCCGAGACGATCGACGATCGCGTTGACGCCCTTTACCGCGGCCTCGCCCATGCGGCGCGCGTAGTCCTTGTCGCCGCCGTTGTCGGCGCCGACGCCGCCGACCTCGAGCCCGCCCGGCTTCGAGAGGCGGCCGTCGGCGTCGACCTCATAATTGATGATCGCGTTACCGTTCGGCCCCACGGATTTCTTGCCGCCGAGGAAGCTCGACAGGAGAAGCGGGAGCGCGATCGCCAGCACCGGCAGGAACGGCGCCAGGCCGGCAAGCGGGCCGGCCGTCAGCGGCACGCCCGCCTGAAGCGCCGCCTGCATAGCCGCTTCCGACGTGAATGCACCGATCGAGCCGCCAGCGGTGATGCCCTGGCCGAAGATGCTAGGAAACGCGCTCGCAATCGCGTTATTCGGCGAAAAGAGGTTCTGCAGCGTCGAGGGTAGATTCGAGAGGAAATCGAAGCCGCTTTTAGCCTGGTTCGCCGAGGACGCGATCGACAGCGGATCGAGACCGGCGGTCGCCTGTTTCTGCGGCACGCCGAGCACGCTCGAGACGAGGTTGATCGCGATCGGCCGGAGGAATTGCTCGGCGAGGAGACGCGCGAATGCCCGCTTGCCCTCGCGCTCGAAAGTCGCCCAAAGGTCGGACGTGCGGCCCTCGAGCGCATCGAAAAGCAGGTCGGCCCCCTGGTCGACGAGCTTGTCGGCCGACCGCTCGACCAGGCGCTCCTGGTCGCGCGCGAATTTCTCCGCCTCTTTCTGCGCCTTGTCGAAGGCCTCGCGCCCTTCGACGGCGGCCGTGATCCGCTGCTTTTCGTAATCGGTGAGGTCGCGCGTTTTGCGGCCGAGATCGTCGACGAGCTTCGCCTCGGCCTTGAGGATCGCCTCGCGGACCTTGTGCGCGGTCTCGCTCTCGCCGGCGCGGCCGACCTCGGCCTCGAGGAGCTTGATATAGTCGTCGAGCGAGCGGTTCCGCTTGTCGCTCTCGTTCCGAAGACGGATCAGGCGTTGCTCGAGGTCGACGTCGAGATCAGCCAGCGCCTTGCGACGCTCGATCTCGCCGGTCGCCTTGTCGATCGCCTCGTCGCGCGACTTCTCGATTTGCGCGCGGACCTGCAGCTCCTCTTTGGCGCCGACGATGCCGGCCGTAACGGCCTTGTTGAGGACGTCGAGGCGTTGCTCGTATTCCTGCGTCGCCTTGGCGACCGGGTCGACGCCCCCCTTGAGATCGCGATAGGCCTTCGTCAGCTCGTCGATCTCGGCCTTCGTCAGCTCGCCCGGCGCCTTGACGTTGGCCGGCGCCGGCGCCGACGCGACGTCGCTCCGGAGGCCGCGGACCAAGCCCGAGCGCGTCTCCTCGAGCGTCCGGATCTCCGCCTTTAGCTGGTCGATCCGAGGCTGGAGAAGCGCGCCGGCACGACCGCCGGTCGCCTGCGCCTCGTCGAGCGCCTTCAACTCCTGGCGAACGAGTCCAAGCCGGTTCGCGAGCGCCTCGATCTGAGCCCGCGCGTTGGCGGACTCGTCGCCGGCGAGGCGGAGAATCCACTCGCCGAATTTGTCGACGTAAGGCGCGACGTTCAAAAACGCCTGAGTGAGCTTGGTCCCGATCACCGACGAGAGGATCTCGAGGCGATCGTTCGCCTTGCCGGCGTCGCGGATAAGCCGCTCGTCGATCACCAGGCCGAGAGCCTCGGCCTCGTCGGCGAAATTCCGGATGCCCTCCGCGCCCTCGGCGAACAGCGGGAGGAACTTCGCGCCCGACTTGCCGAGCACGTCGAGCGCCAGGTTGACGCGCTCGGCCGGATTCTCGATCCCCTTGAAGGCCTCGGCCAGCTCAAGGAATACGTCCTCGGCCGAGCGCGCCTGGCCGGTCGCCGTCTGGAACGCGACGCCGAGCGTCCGGAACGGCGCCGCCGCGTCGCCGCCTTTGGCGACGGCATTCGCAAGCCTGTCCTGCAGGAGCTTGATCCCGGCCTCGAATTGCTCGGCCGAGACGCCGGCGAGCTTCGCCGCGCCCGAGAATTGCTGGTACGCCTTGACCGACAGGCCGAGCGCGTCGGCCGCGTCGCCGATCGAGTCCCCGGCCTCGAGCGCCCGCTTCGTCAAGGCGATGAAGCCGACGCCGAGCGCGGCGATCCCGAGGCCGACCGTCCCGGCGGCGCCGCCGAGCGCGCCGAGCCCGGCCGAGAGCGGGCCGAGCGAGGAGCCGGCGGCCGTGAGCGAGGTCCGAAGCTCCGACGCCGCGGCCGAGACCGCGACCAGGCTCCGCGACGCGGGGACCGCGGCGGTCTCGATCCGGCGGAGCATGGACTCGCCGTCCTTGCCCATCGCCTGCAAGGCGGCGCGGAACGCCTCCTGGTCCTTGACCCCGACCTTGAGATAGACCGCCCGCTCGCTCATTCGGCGCCCCTCGGCGCGAGCGCGACCTCGGCCGCGGCCATGATCGCGAGCGACGCCATGACGCAAGCGGGTTGCTCGAGCACGCCGCCGGCGTAGGGGAGATCGCCCGGAAGATGGCCGACCGGGACCGGGATCACGCGACCCGACGGCGTCGGCATGGGCATGACGAGACGCGTCCCGCGGCGCGCCCTATGGGCGGCCAGGAGCGCGCGGTCGTCGCCGTCGAGTAGGTGCATGGGATGAATCCGCAAAATCGGAAGGCCGATTTCAGGCAAAGCCCAATGGTCGTCGACCATCGGGTTTTCCGGCGTGTGTTCCTCGCCGTGCGCGAAGTCCTCGGAGCGGAGGAACATCGCGACGGCGAGTCTCAGTTTCCCGCTTCGGTCTCCGTCGGGCCGAACAAGGTTTCGCACCAGGCGCCGATAGCCGCCCGGTGATGGTCCGGGATCTGGCGGAGCGTCGCGTCGTCGACCCCTGCCAGGCCCTTGCGGATCTTGCCGGGCATGTTCTGCCAGCCGGCGAGGAACATCCGGCACGCGACCAGGCCGCGGACCTTGGCGACAAGGCGGTTGTCGGCCTGCATCGCCGCGAGGCGCGGATAGCTGGACGCGGTCAAGGCCTCGATCGTCGCCAGGCGCGGCGAATGGAAGGCCGCGCGCCAGCGGTCGATCGCCGAGGCGCGCGCGTCGTCGTCGGCCAGGATCGAGGGATCGCGGATCAGCACGATCGCCGCCTCGACCTCGGCCTCGATCGCCGCCAGCTCGTCGAGGACGGACACCCGCTCCGGGTCCGCCTCGTCGGGCAGCAATTCCTTGACCCCGTCGCGGAGCGCGGCGAGGAGCTGGAACCAGGTCCACTCACGGCCGCCGGCCTCGGCGATCGCGCGCTCGAACCGCGCCTGGTCGGCGACGGACGGCACGCGGAAGAAGTAGACGACCCGCGTCTCCTCCGGCTTTACGAGCTGGTCGAACGGCGTGAACGGCAGCCGGTCGCCTGGCTTGGCGAGCTTGGTCACATGAGCACCTGGTCGGAAAAGGGAGGCGGTCGCGAACGGCATTCGCGACCGCCGGGGTTGAGGAGCCTCGTTCGGCCCCGTGCGGGCTCTCGGCGCGCAAGAGCGCGCCTGCCGCCCGCCGTATCCGCTTTTACTGGTCGCCGAAGGCGATCAGTAAAAGCAGATATACACGCCGCTATCCTCGCCCTGCGCCGACCAGGGGATGCCCTCATGGGCGAAGCCGTTGACGTCCTCGGCCTCGCCGTTCGTGAACTGAATCGTCGGCCAATACATCGAGATCCGGTTACCGGAGGTCGAGCCCCAGCGGAGCCACTGCTTATATTGCGTGCCGGCGACGAGCGCGGCGAAGACGTCGCGCGTCGAGGCCAGCGTAAGCGGCGGGTTGACGCGGCCCGTGATCCGGCGCGCCGTGAGGCCGGCGACGTCGACCCCGTAAGTCGCGCTCGGGTCGTCGGCCTGGGAAACCTGGCCGCCGATATCCATCGTCACCTGGTTGAACTTGGTGGCGACGCCGCCGAGCGAATAGTCGACGCCGAGGATCGCGACCGGCCGCGTCGTGTCGAAGCTCGCGCCGGTCGGCTTCGAGACGTCCGCCGGCGCGACGAACTTCCCTTGGAACTGGAAATTCGCCTGCGGGACCCCGCGGTTCGGCATCGTGAACGACACCGTCCCCGCGGCGCCGAGGACCTTGCGGAGCCGGGAGTCGACGCCCGAGGTCGTCGCGTGCTGGTAGTCGTAGATCGACAGGCGCTTGAGATCGGTCGACGCCGGCACATACAGCGCGTTGGCGTGGATCGAGTAGGTCGTATCGCTCGACGGGTTGACCGTCCAATTCGGATAGACCGAGGCGACCTTGCTCGTCGCGTTCAATGCGGTAATGACACGCGACTGACCCGGCCCGGTGCCGCCGGTCGTCGAGATCACCATTCCGACATAGGCGTTCGTCGCGCCGGCGTCGTCGGCCGCGAGCGTGATCGTTCCCGCGGCGCCGGCCTGCGCCGTGCCCGTGATCGCCGCCGCCGTGAGCGTCTGAGAGAAGCCGCACCCGCGGAGGAGGACGCCAGCCTCGGGCGCAGCGCCGGCCGTGCCCGCGCCCTTGAGGTTGACGGTTCCCGACCAGCTCGCGCCGCCGCCGGTGAAGACCGGCGAGCGCGGGTCGAGCGAGCCCGTGACCTCGCCCGTCTCCGCGTTACCGATGCCCGGCGTCCATTGCGGGTTCTCGACGAGGACGTCGTCGGTCGCCGGCACCGGCGACGCGTCGGTTCCCGGCGTCGACTCGACCTTGGCGAGGATAAGGCGGTTCTTGGTGAGATAGTCGCTCATGAGGGCGGCCTCCGGTTGATGGCGCGGTTAGCTGGTCGGGTTGTCGGCGGCCGGCGTCGCCGGCTCCGGAAGCGGATCGTTCGGCAGCACGCGGCCGTCGGGCGGCGCCGGCGCCTCGTCGCCGTCGCTCGCGCCGGAGCGCGGCTCGGCGACAGGGGCGCGATGGGTCGGAAGCGACGGCGGATCGGCGGGCGCGCGACGAGACGCGCCCGAGGACTTGGTCCTGGACATTGAGGCGACTCCGTTAGGGTTGAGGCGTGAAACGACGAGCGGCTAGAGCGGCGCCGCGGTGTAGGGCGAAAGCTCGTCCGTCGAGACGTCCAGCTCGAAAGCGAGCGTGAATTGACTGTTAGGCTTGCCGGCCTGGTCGTCGAAATCCGGATCAGTCATCTCGACCTCTCGGATCATGCCGACGATCGAGCCGCCGAGGGTCGGGTCCGCCATCAACGCGACAATGACCTTTGCGTGAAGGTCGTTGATCGCGCCCTCGAGATCCGCCGGCGACGCGGCGACGACGCCGCACCCGACGCGGACGCGGACGGTCCGGAGGGCGATCCCCGACGCCTGGCTCGGGATCACATGCCCCCCGGTGAATTGAGCGACGGCCGGCAGCTCGTCGGCCTTGAAATCGAAATCCGGCGTCCGCTTGACCGTGACGCCGGTCATGGTCTGCAGTCGCGCGAAGAACGCGGCGAGGACGGTTTCCCTAACGGCGGTCGGCATGGCCTAGATATCCTTCGATCGACGGCCGCGGCGGATGCCGGCGCCGCCGCGACCGTCCGACCGGCTCGAGAGCGTGGCGCGGTCGTAGCGGAGATCGCGGTCGGCTTTCCGCATTTCCTCGAGCGCGCGGGCCGGAAGCTCCTCGACGATCCGGCGCTCGACCTGGTCGAGGCTGAACCGCTTGGGCAGCCTCACCCGATTGACGAGGAGCCCGATCGCGGTTCCCTGCGCCTCCTCGCCCCTGCCCTTGGCGCCGCGCCGGCGGCGGACGACGACCCAAACGCCGGGCGAGGCCGGGATTATCGCGATCGTCGGGTCGAGCTTGAACGACGCGCGGGCGCGGCGCGCGAGCGGACCACGCAAGCCGGGTTGCAACGGAATGTAGAGGCGCCGCGCGTTGGTCGGCGAGATCGTCGCGCCGAGCGCGTGCGGGAGGAGGTAGTCGAGAAACTTCCCGCCCTGCTTTCGGCCGAAGCGCGAATAGACGACGCCGACCGGCGACCCCCTCGCGTCGCCCTCGTCCTCAAACAGCTTGCCGCGAATGGCGTTCGCGACGCGGCGGTTTCCGCTCCGGCCGACGACCGCCGAGCCGGTGAAAGCCGCGTTGATGATCGACCTAACCGAGAGCTTGGTCTCGAGCGTCTGTTTCGCCACGGCCTCGAGGAGGCCGGTCGAGACGATCCCCGCCTCGCGCGCCATATGCTCAGTAAGGCGCCCCTCGATCGCGGCCGAGATCCGCATGATCTAGGCGACCCGAAGGTCGAGGACCCATACGGCGCCGCTCTCGTCGGAGCGCCCGTCCTTGACCGTCCAGCTCTCGGCGCCGATCGCGAGGACGGCGTCGCGCGACCAAGCCGCGAGCTGGTCCTTGTTAATCCAGGCCTGCGGCCCGTCGAGGATCACGCCGCCGCCGAGATCCGCGCCGACCTTCTTCTGACCGCGATCGACGATCGCCGTCACGGCGACCGCCGACCCGCCGGACGGGGTATAGGTCCCCGCCTCGGCGAAGTCGGTCGACGCGAACAGCGCCGCGCGATCGGCGGCGGACTCGACGGGCATCGGCTAGGCCTTGCGCTTGCCGGGCTTCGTCGCCAGCGAGAGCGCCTCGGCCGCGGCCTTGTCGGCCTCGGCCTTTCGCTCCGCCGTCCACTTGCCGAGCGATGCGCGCTGTTCGTCGGTCAAGAGCGTTCCGACAAACTCGCGCTCAGCCTGCAGCGTCGCGACCGAGGCAAGCGCCGCGTCGCGCTCGCCACCGGCCTTGACGATCGCCTCGCTCAAGGCCGCGTTCTCGGCCTGCAGCGCAGCGATATCGACCTTCGGCGCCGGCTCGGCGGGCGCGTCAGGGTCTTCGACGAAGGCAGCGAGGCCCTTCGGCAGCTCGACCGGGAGACCGATGGTCTCGCCGACCTTGAACTGCATCGGTCCCACGACTTCGTAAACGTCCTGTTCGCCGGTCGGCTTCAGGGCATGAGAGCGCGCCGAGGCCTGGCCGGGCGTGAGCCCGACCAGGGTGCCAACGGCGAGCGCGAGAACGGACGTCGTTCGGTACTTTTTCATGGTCATGGCGTCACCGTCAGACCATCTGAACCAGGCAGCCGTGCTGCCAGTAGCCGAGACCGGTATTGCGCCATGTGTCGACGCCGTACCAATGCTTCTTCTCCTTGAACTCCAGCTCGGAGCCCTCGGCGACCGCCGCCATCTGGAGCTTGGTCTCCTCCTGACGGATCAGCGGCTTGACGTTGCCGTCCGCGCGGAAGATCGCGAACTTGTCCGTCCAGGTGAGGCGCGGGTTGACGGCGATCGCGATCTCGATCCGGCCACGGAGGTTCGCGAGGAGATTGGTCTCGCCGGAGACGAGCACCGGGTTGTTGACCGCCGCCTCGGCGACGTGCCAGAGCGCAGTCGGCACCATGACGATGAACTTCCGCGCCATCTCGTTCATCGGACGACCGCGATCGTCCTTGAACCCGAGGATCTGCTGGATGCCGGCCAGGATCGACATCTGCATTTCGGGCACCGACGGGAGCGTCGTCGAGCCATGCGTAGCGACGGCAAGGGTCGAAATATCGACCTGAATGCTGTTGCTCTGCGTTCCCGACTGGCCTTCGCTGTGGTCCGTGTCGAAGAAGTACTGGCCGTCGTAGCAGACGGTCGCGCCCGCCGCGAGGATGGTCGTCGACAACAGCTCGGCCCAGTGAAGGTTCGCGCTGTCCGCGAGCTCGCGAACGCGGACGAGGATCTGGCCGGACTTGTCGCGACGGAGGTCCTTTGTCTCGACCTCGAGCGTGCCCTCGAAATGCTTGTTCCGGATCGTGACGCTGCGCTCGGTGAGACCCTGCGCCTGCCGACCGCCGACCCATTCGCGCATGAGCGGAGACATGCCGAGCCAGGCGTATTCTTCCGCCGCCTGGTCGGACTGGAAGAGCATGGAAATTCCGTTGATCCATTCCATGCCGGGAGAGGCCTCGAGGCGAGCATAGAACTCGCCGATGATGGCCCGAGAGGTGAGAAGATCCATTGACGTATTACCCCCTTACTTGCCGAGAGTGATGAGAAGAACGCCCGCGCCCTCGGCGAAGGCCGTGACGGACGCAGCCTTGATCGAGAGCGTGTCCGTCGGCGTGAACGCCGCCGCCGCGGTGATCGCCGACATAGCCACCCGCGCGCCCAAGGGCGTGCAGTTGGCCGAGGTCAAGGCGACGACGCCGCCGGTGACGTTGGTCGAGCCGATCTCAGCATTGAGTGAGGCGAGCTTCGCGCCCGTCGTCACCGGAACCGTGACGGCGAACTCGAGCTTTTTCACGCGACCAAAGAAGCCCGGCACATAGTCGGTGAGCACGTCCGCGGCCGTGACGCCGGCAAGCGTGATCGGCAGCGAGACGATGATCTCGTCTTCCGGCATCGCCACGTCGAAGGCGACAACCGCGACGCCGGTCGAGACGTACCGCTGAACGCGGCCGACATAGGACCCGATGCCGGTGATGTTGAACGTGTCGTCGTCGGAGGCGTAGACCGGACGGCCGACGTCGGTGATCGCGACACCGGAGATCGACAGCTCGACCTTGCCGCGCTCGATCAGGCGAACGGACTTGTCGCCGGCGGAACCGGCCGAATTGTCGATCTTGGACTCCGCGATGCCGCGGAAGCGATCGCCGGAGACGAGCGGGCGCATATAGCCCGACGCGTTGTCACCGACGAAGGCGCCTTCGTAGATGATGTCGGAGGCGATGACGGGAAGCTCGTTCACGTCACCGATTTCGAGGGAGCGGCGCTTGTTTGCCGCGAGCGTGGTCATGGTTCGGTTTTCCCTTCGGGGCTCGGGTTACTTTTTGCTCAGGAGACTGACGAGGCCGCTCGCATTGGCGCGCGCGTATGCAGCGAAGCCGGCGAAGCTGGCGAAGTCTCCGCGGAGCTTCGGGTCCTTCTCCCAGGCCGCCTTGAGCGCTTCGTCGGTGAGCGACGCCGGGCCGTCCTTGTCGCCCCCGCCGCCAGCGTCCTTATTGCCGGCCGGGAGCTGCGACGCCTCCGGACCCTTGTCGCTGGTCTCGAGCGCGTCGCGCTTGCCCTGCAGCTTCTCGCCGTTCGCGGCGACCAGGCGCGCGGAGGCGGCCTCGGCCGTCACCGACGGGTCGGCGATCATATCGGCGACGAGCTTGTCGAAGCCCGGCAGGTTCTTGCCGGCGAGCTGGATTGCGAGGATGCGCTTGCGCTCGTCGTCGGCGCCAGCCTTGCGGCCCTCGGCGACGCCGGCGGTCTTGCCCTCCTCGACGCCCTTCGTCTTGCCTTCGGCGCGGAGCGCCTCGGCGATCGTCGGATGCTTCTCGGCGATGTAGCTCGCCGTGATCGAGGCGACCGGCACGGACTCGGCCGCCGAACTGTCTTTCGTCGACATACGCTTTCTCCCCTTGGAGGTTGCGGCAAGCTCGGCGAGCGTTGCCTCGAACGTGCCGAGACCGTCGATCATTCCGGCGGTCAGGGCGGCAGCGGCCGAAAGGCTTCCGCCCCGGCCGAAGTCTGAAGTCACTTTCTCGACGTCGACCCCGCGATGCTTGGCGATCGCGGCGACCATGACGTCCTCGGCGGCGTCGACCAGCGCGAGGATCTGCGCCTTGCCGGCGTCGCTCTCCGGATCGAGACGCTTGTTCGGGGCGCGGCTCGAGACGATCTCGAGGCGTTGCGCCTTTTCCTCGGCCGTCTGCCGACGCATGGCGGCGACGACGCCGATATTGCCGACCTCGGCCGTATCGACGCCGATCAGCCGCTCGGCGGCGGACAAGATCCAATAGCCGGCGGAGTGCGCGTGCTCGACGTAAGCCCAAATCGGCTTCACGCCGCGCGCGGCATGGACGAGCTGCGCGATCTCGGAGGTGCCGTTGACCATGCCGCCGGGCGTGTCGCCCGTCATGAGGATGGCGCGGATTTCCGGATCGTCGAGCGCGGCGCGGAGGTCGGTCGCGAGAACCTGATTAGAGGTCGCGCCGGAGATCTCGGTAAAGACGTTCGCGTAGCGGAAGATCGGACCGGAGACCGGAACGATCGCGACGCCGTCGCGCGTGGTGACGCGGCGGGTATTCGCGAGCGGGCGGCCGAGCTTTTGCTGGATGGCCTCGAGGTCGACCGTCTCGCGGTCGGCGATCTCGAGGATCGTCTGCAGCATCGTGGGCTCGATCGCCCAAGGCGTCGAGGCGGCCAGGTCGAAAGCGCGCATGGATCAGTCCTCTTTGGTCTCGTCTTCGAGCTGGTCCTGATCCGGCTCGATCGGCGGCGCAACCGCCGGCGCTTGGCTCGACGCGACCGGGCCGACGAGGGCGATCTCCCGCGCGCGTTGCGCCTGGACGTCCCCCCAATCGAGGCCGGTGAGCCGGGCCGTCTCCCAGGAGAGCGTCGAGATCCCGAGCGCGACCCTTTCCTTGGCCGCCTGGACTTCCTTCAGCTCGTCGATCTGGCCGGCCGACGGGCCGACCCATTCGGTGCCGAGATAGGCAGCGCGGATCAGCGGATCGTCGAGGAAGCCAGGCGCCGAGATACGGCCGAGTACGACGGCCTCGTAGATCAGCCAGGCGTAGGTTTCCTGGCAGAACGACGAGGCGAGCCAGGAACGGAGGACGCGGAACGATTTCCACGCCTCGAGCAAGGCGGCGCGCGCGGCCGAATAGCTCGCGGTGAAATGCTTGACCAGCAGCTCGTAAGGCAGCTCGAGCGCGACGCCGATCTGCCGGCAGAACGCGAGGACGAAGGAGTCGAAATTACTGTTCGGCCGCTTCGGATCGGCGAAGACGACGTCCGAGCCGCTCGCGATCCCGACGATCGAGGCCGGGCCTACCTGGCGGACCGGCGTCTCGCCGGGCCCCGTCGTCCGGGCCGGAGCGCCGGGCGCGGTATTGAGGTCGCCGCCACCCGGCGCCTTGACGAAGACCGCAAAGAACGCCTGCAGCACGGCCGCATCAAGCTCGGCCTGCTTGTAGCGCGAGATCTGCTTGAGAGCCTCGATCACCGGCGCCAGGTCCGGAACGCCGCGGTCCTGTTCCGGGCGCCGGCGGCGGAAGTGGTGAAGGATCAGACGGCGGCCGTCGGCGTCGAAGGCCGGGAAGTAATCTGTCTCCCGCATAGCCGCGGTGAAAACGAGGCCGCCGGGATGCCGGCGGAGGATGTGATACCCGGCCGGCGCGCCGTCGGCGTCGACCTGGACGCCGCCGGAGATCGAGCCACCGCCGTCGACCTCGAAACCGTCGCGCTTGCCGAACGGGTTGGCGACCCGATCCGCCTCGATCGTCTGCAGCTTCAGGCCGTAGACCTCGCCAGGCCGGCGCTTGAAGCGGCGGACCGTGAAGACGTCGCCCGAGCTGAGTGTCGAGCCGAGCGTCAACGCCTGCAGCTCGGCATGATTGTTCGTCCGTGCGAAGTCGCACGCCGACGACGACGCCCAGAGATAGAACTCGCGTTCGGCGATCGCCTGCCACTCGGCCGCCTGGTCGTCCGAGAAGCCCAGCGCCTTCGCGTCGATCCGGGACTGCAGCGTCAAGCCGGTGCCGACGACGTTCGTAACCTTGGTCGCGAGCGACCCGCCGGCGATCGGCTCATTCATCTCGAGGTCGCGCGACCGTTCGCGGAGCGTCGGGAGATCGGGGATCAGGTCGGCATTCGCGCTACCGCCGGAGACCGTCCATTCCTGGGTCGCGCGACGATCGCGACGCGCGCCGATGTAGCCGCCGACAGACGACATGGCCTGTCGCGCGAGGACGCGGTTCAGCGCCCGCGCCGGATCAAAAAAGCCGATCGCGCGGTCGAGGAGGTTCAGGTTTCGCATTGGATCAACCGTCGACTGGGACGCCGGCGAAGATGGTGAGCGCAGGACGCGAGCCGGTCGGGTCCAGCTCTTTGCACTTCGCGTCCCAAAACTCGATGTTCTTGCGGATCTCCGCCGCATTCGCGCGCGTCAGCGAGCGGCCGGCGATCTCGTAGGATTGATTGCCCGCAACCGCGGCGTCGGCGTCGAGCCACAGGTTAAGCTTCGCTTGCGCTTGCGCGAGAGTGATCCCAGCCATGTCAGCAGCTCCCCGCGGGAGCACCGAGGATCTTCAGGAAACGATCCTGACATTCCTTCGCTCGCGCCATGACCGCGGTCTCTACCTCGACGATCCGAGGCAGCTTGAGCGCGAGGCGAGTCCAGAAATGGATTTGGGCCGGAGGATCGTTCGCGAGCTTGCCAAGGATTGCGTCGCACTGATCGGCTGCGTCTTCGTAGATGGACACGAGATATCGAACCTCGTCGTTCGCAGCGACCAGGTCGTCGGGAAGACGTTTCGCGAGCGCCGGGTGGTCGTAAGCCGCGAGCCCGTCCATGCAGAGGGCGATGCGAGCACGGAGACCCGCCGCAACCTCGCGGATGCCGGCAAGGTCGAGAGCGGGGGCGATTGGCGTCATGTCAGTGCCTCGTCAGGCTAGCGGCGAGAGCGCCGGCTATATCGTCGACCGACGCGCCTACCGGCGAGCCCGCGGCGCGCACGCCGTGCGCGGTTGCTGGCCGGCCGCGAACGGCATTCGCGACGTTCGCCGCCTCGGCCTGGACGCGCGCCCAGGCCGGAACCCAGCCGAGATCGGACCGCTCGCCGCCGTGACGGATCAGCGCGGCCTCGGTGTAGACCAGGAGATCCCAGGTCTCGTTCCGCGGCCGGAGCTTCTCCCACACGCCGCCGCGCTTCTCCTCGGCCGTGACCTCGGCGAGATAAGCGCGCTCGAGATCCGACGGGAAATGGATCGCGCCGGCGCCGGACGCGGAGCGGCGGAGCCGCACGTCGAGCGCGTCCTTGATCCGATGCACGTTGGCGACGAACAGCGCCGGCCCTTCCATGTTCGGCTTGCCGTCCTTGTTCGTCGCGAGCCAGGTCGGGCGCGAGACCGTCGGCGCCTGGATATCCTTCCCGCCCTTGACGAGCGTGAGGTTCGCCGGCGTGAGGCCCGCGGCGCGCGCCTTCCACCACCACTGCCGAGCGTTCGGGTCGACGCCGGGCAAGCCGCCCGTGTCGACCGCCGTCGTCATGATCGCGAGCGAGCCGCCGCCGGCGACGGGATAGCGCGCATAGCAGACGCGGTCGGTGATCGTCTCCCAATGCGCCAGGTTGCCGGCCGGGTCGATCCGCGTCACGCCGTCGGCGAGCTGCAGGATCGAGTAGCGGTCGACGAGCCAGCTCTCGAGGCCTTCGCCGAAGGCGCGGACCATGACCTCGAAAGAGCGGGCCTGGACGTCGACCGCGGCGACCAGGCAGACGGCGCCGGCCGGGACCAGGCGCAGCTTGTGGCCGTCGGTCATGCGCTTCGCGACGTCGGCGTCGGTCAAGGCCGGCGCGCCGCTCGTCGCCGCGCGATAGGGGAAACCGAAATCGGTATTCCAGACGGCCTTGAGCTTCGTCTCGTCGCCGGTGATCTCGAAATCGCGCTCGGCCGTGACCAACGCCGAGGCGATCGCGCCCCATTTGACGAACGTCGAGGCGAGGCCGCAGAACCAATAGCTCGCGATTTGCGAGCGGCGGCGGGCGCCGGAGATCGTGCCGTCGGCGTCGATCGACTGGCCCTCGCCGAGCCAGACGCCCGTCGCATTCATGCCTGCCTTTTCGCGCTCCTCGATCACGCACCCGTTGAGCGGGCAGACGAGGTGAGCGGTCTCGCGGGCGCGGGCGGCGTCGGCGCCCTTCTCCCAGTCGAGATGCCCGGTCGTCGGCTTGCGGTCGGCGTCGAAGCCCGGCGTGAAGTAGCCGGCGCAATGCGGGCACTTGACGTGCCAGAGGCAGCGGTCGCCCTCCTCGTAGAGCGCGACGATCCCGGTCCGGTCCTCGCGCTTCGGCGAGGAGAGGACGCCGACCTTGCCGTGAGACCCGAAGGTCTTGATACGGCCGCGCGCGAGATAGACCGGATCGCCTTCGCCGGCGATATCGTCGGGCATCGAGTCCCGCTCGTCGACGATGACGACCTGCATCGGCCGCGAGGCGAGCTGGCTAGTCGTCGGCCAAGCGATCGAGACCGCGGTCCCGTTGCGGAAAACCTTTTCCTCGACCGTGTCGTCGGACCGCTCGTCGCCCAGCTCGTCGGCCAGGTCCGGACTCTCGGCGATCAGGCTCCGCGCGATCCGGCGGCGCGAGAAGTCGCGCGCGAGATCCTTCGTCGCCGTGACGATCAGGATACCCTTCGCCGCATACTTGGCGGCGTGGCCGACGACGTTGAGCGGGATCTCCGTCTTGCCGAACTGTGACGGGCCGACGAGGACGACAATCTCGACCGCGCGATCCTGGAACCGATCGGTCGGCTCGACCAGGTACGGCGCCATGGCGTTGCGCCACGGCCCGACATAGGAGCCGGGGTTGTTGAGGCGGCGATGCTTCTCGGCCGCCTCCGAGATCCGGATACGCCGCGGCGGGCGCAGGGACTCGAGCGCGGCCGAGACGATCGGGCCGGCCGGCCGGAAGCCGGGGAGCTGGTCGCTAGTCTGCAGCAAGGGCGGACGCTCCGGCGGGCACGGCGAACCGCGCCTGGATTTCGGTAACGGCGTCCTCGAGGACGTCGTCGATCATCTTTTCGAGCGCCTCGGCCTGGTCGGGCGCGAGACCTGCAGTCCGCGCGAGCTGGTCGGGCAGGCCGCGGAGCCGGTTCCGAAGCTCGGAAAGCGAAAGCGAAAGAGAAACGCGAACGTCATTCGCGAGCACCAGCTCGCCGCGCTCGCGCGCGAGACGCATACGATCGAACTCGGCGCGGTAGAGCTTGACCCGCTGGTCGGGCGTGAGGCCCTCGGCGCCGGCGACCTTCGGCAGCTCGTCCTTGCCGAATAGCGACGTCTGGATCTCGTCGAGCTGGCGCTCGCGCTCCTCGTCCGCCAGGCGCTCGGCCTCGGCGACGCCGTCGAGCCACTGCTTAACCGCGACGAGATCGAACTCGTAAGGGACGCCGTTCGAGCCGCCGCTTACGACCGGGCAGCCCTCGCGGACGTATTTCGTGACGGTCGGCTCCGACACGCCGAGGCGCGCCGCCAGCTCCCATTTGTTCAGCGTGAGTTTCGGATCGGCCATCAAAAACACCATCAACAACCCGAAGGGATTTTCGGGACGCGACCCGCCGACCTAATGCGCTGCCGCCCCGCATACGGTCGGAAAGCGGTGGGAGGACCCGTGACGTCGAGGTCGATCGGATCGAGGCGGGCCGAGATGCTGGGGGAGGGCGTCAGGCCCTAGAAGCGCGAAGGGCCGGGCGCTCTTTCGAGGCCCAGCCCTGTTTGGTTTTCACCGTGCAACCAACGTGTCAATGGATCGTTCGCTAGTCAAGCCCGAGCTACTAATCCTTGTGCCATGGGCACTCCGGCGCAGAGAAGCCGCTCACCGACCACGCCGTGAGCCCCCAGGGATTCGCAATCAGCGTCTTCTTGAGCCAGTTCATCGCGCACCACCACAGCGTATAGCGACCGCGCGCCGCTTCGATCTGCATCGTCTGATCGACGATCTCGACCGGGCAGTACGGATAGACGGCGTGCCGATGCCGGTCGTAATGCACGACGTGTGCTTCCCGCTCCGCCGTCTTCCGATTGAGCCTGATCACCGGCGCATAGCGGAGCGGCTGAAGATCCTCGCCCCAGCTCGGCCGTCCCATACCACGCGCGCACCGGACTACGAGCTGCTGTTCGATCGGGTTGAGGCCGAGCACCAGGCCGTGGAGGTGCAGCGCGTCCGGATGGATCATCTCCTCCGATCCCTTCCTCGGCACGTCGACATTGGTCCCGAGCGAGACGTAGCGCTCGACCGCGCGCATTCCGTCTCCACTGTCGCCATGTTGCGCCGACAGATGCCGGAGCTCCGAGATCGGCCCCGGATCACACTGCCCGACGCCTTCGCGCACATAGGCCCAGCGAGCGAAGTCCTCGATGTCTACAGCCCTCTTGGCGACCTTTGGAGAGTTGGAGCCCAACCCTCCAGATAGAAGAAACCCCGATGACTCCTGGCTTACTTGAACGTCCTTGGGAGGGTTGGAGGGTTGGAGGGGGATTCTACGCATGATGCGCTCCCAGGAATCCGCGAAGAATGGACGGTCCAACCCTCCCAACCCTCCAGGAGCCGCGGAACGCCTGGGGTTTCGATGGGAGGGTGTGGGAGGGTGGGAGGGTTACGAAGGCTCCGACGGCCGGAGATCCTGATAGCCCGCATAGTTCTCGACGAGCCGGATCCCCTCGTAGACCACGACGCCCGACTTCCGGGACTTGAGCTTCTTCTTCAGCCCCTCGCCGAAGCGCCTCGCGCCGATCGGCTCGATCGCGTTGGCCTCGCACCACTTCTCGTAGGCCTTGCGGATCGCGCCCGCCGCAACGCCCGGCGCGTCGCGGTCGTGCTTGGTTGCCGCTCTAAGGAACTCGCCGACGCTGTCGCTGTCGGATCGATAGTCGTCCGTCGCCGCCTTGACCTCGATCGGCGGGACCATGCCCATCTCGCGCCACATGCGGAACCCGTCGAGCATCCAGTTGAGGATGCCGCTCGCTTCCTTGAGCAGCTCCTCCTCGAACCGCGGGATGCGCTTCTCCGGCGGGATCTGCACCGGCCAGGGCACGATGCGCAGGCGTCGCCAGGTACCGTCGTCGGCCGCCGGCACCGCCGGCCGCTCGTTGAACGAGAGCACCGGCTTGAACTGTGGGATCAGTTCGAAGAACGCACCATAGAGCGCGCGCGTGACGATCGGCTCGCCGCCCGTTAACGCCTTGATGCGGGCCGGGTCGAGCCGTCGTTTCTTGTTCGGTTCCGACGCGAGCGCCAGGCGCACGCCGACTAGCCGCGCGGTCTCCGGCGAGGCTTGGCTCGCGTCGAGCCGATCGTCCTCTAGGAACAGCCCGACCGGCACCGTCTGCGCATAGCGGCCCATGATGCCGCGAAGCACGTTGAGATAGGTCGACTTGCCGTTCGCGCCCTCGCCGAAGAACACGTCGAATTGCTGGGCGCTGACGTCGCCGGTCAGCGTGTAGCCGGCGTGGCGCTGCAGGTATCCCTGCAGCCCATCGTCCGGCTGGACCGTCGACATGAACTTTGCCCACTCCGGCGCCGAGGCATCGGCGTTGAAGGTCACGGGCGCGATCCGCGTGATCAGGTCGTCGCGGTTGTGCTTGCGAAGGGCGACCGGGTCGACGTCCTCGATGATTGCGACGCCGGGCGGCGTGAAGACGATCGTGCCGTTCCGCACGTTGAACAGCCAGGGATCGGCGTCGAGCTCGGATCGGAGCCTCGTCAGCTTCGGCGCCACGACCTCGAGCATCCCGCGAATACGAGGCGCATTCCCCGACGCCCGCGCCCATTTCCATAGCGCATCTTTCAGCGCATTGACGTCGCTCACGCTCTCGCCGAGCTCGGGCTCAAGCGCGTCGATCTCGGAAACGATTAGCTCGGCCGTCCGGTGCGCCATGCGCTGAACCGCGGCCTCGCCGGTCTCCTGGTCCCAATGCGTGCCGACCCAGACATGCCAGCCAATGTCGCGGACATAAAGCACGTCGCGACCGAAGCGTCTGCGGAATCGCTCGGCATTGCCCAGATCGTTCATCGGCAACCGGCCGAGCTCGCGATCGAGCGCCGGGTCGTCCGGTGGCGTCTCGGCCGCGCCATGCGCCGCTCGCGCCGCCTCGACTGTTCGGCGGATTTCGATGCCGCCGGTCATGCCGCCTCACGAAACAGGTGTTTCACGGTCCGGTTCGGAATTTGAGGCAACCCTCTTGACCGTTCACCGACAACCGCTACGTTCAGTCCATGGCCCTTTTCGCCATCATCAGTCTCGCCGCCGCTCCCTCCCCGACAGCGCTCGAAACGAAAATTAACCAAACCTTTCCGGATGCCGTTCTCAAGATCGGCGAGGGAAAATGGTTGGTCGTGACCAACATCACCGCGATGGAAATCTCGGATAAAACGGGGATATCGACGGGACAACTCGGTTTCGTTCTCGTGCTCAAGGTCGAGGACTACTACGGCTTCGCGCAGTCGAATATTTGGCCGTGGATCAAGGCGAAGGTGGAGTCCCTCCGTGGCTCCTAGGAAGCCGGCCCCTCCGGTGCCCAGCACCCCCACGGAGTACCCAGGGTCGCCGCCCGTTAGGGAACTCCATCCGACGAGCGACATTCGTTTCGTCATGGTTGAAGTCGCGAAGCTCACGACGAAGGTTGATCGCCTCGTCGACGACGTGAAGAGCCACGGCGACAAGCTCGACAAGATAGGGACGCGCATGACGTGGTTTTCGGGTGTTGCAGCAGCTAGTGCTCTCCTTCTCGCGGCCTTTTTCGGTATCTTCTGGAAGGTCATGGAGGGGAAGTGGGACACCCTGCATAACCTCCTCACCAAGACGACAGGCTCTTGAGACAGCAGAGTCACGCCGCACCCCGCAGCACGTCGTTGAAATCTGACCCCGGCCGTGGCCACGCAACGCGCACCCTTCGCCCCGTCGCCATTAGTCGTCGCACCGCTCGCTCGACGAGGGCCGGCCCCGAGTAGCGATCGCCGTCGCCGTCGGCCAGGATCACGACCTCCCGCACTTCTGGCGGTAGCGTAAGACCCGGCCGCGCTAGGTCCGGCGTCTCGCTCGGAAGCCGCTTGTCATCGCGCTCCGGATGCAGCTCGCCCTGTCCGAGGCCGAAGCCCGCGATGTTGCCGAGCGAGCCTGCGACCCATACCGGAAGCCCCGTCGTAACCATGACGGAGAGGCCGGTCTCGATCCCCTCGGCGATGCCGAGCACGGGCGCCGCCGACGCCAGCCGGATCGACGAGCCCCAGCTCCGACCGCGCATCTTCTTCGCCTTCGGCACCGCTGCCTTGGCGCTCCCGTCCCAGGCAATCCATGTCCGATGCACGCCGACAATCGATCGGTCCGCCGCCTGCAGCGCCGCTACCATGCACGGCCACTCGCTCTCACGCTTCGCGCCCGCGTCCCAATACTTGAGCTTCGGATGGCAACGGATCGTCGGCGGCAATTCGCCCGTGATCCCGCGCGCGCGGAGATAGGTCTCGGCCAGGCTGAAGGGCGTCGGCCCGGCCGTACGCCAGATCTCGCGAGCCTCCTCGATCGCCGCGAGCTCGTCGGCCCTCTCTTCCGAGATCGTCGGCCGCTTCACCTTTGCCTTGATCGGCACGCGCTTCCGCGGAGAAGCCTCGCCGGGGATCGTAAGCCCGGCCTCGGCTGCCAGGATCTCGACCGCCTCGCGGAAGCCGACGTTCTGCGACGCCTCGATCAGCTTGAACGCCCCGCCATGCCAGCCGCAGCCGAAGCAATGGGCGAAGCCCTTGTCCTCGACCACGGTAAAGCTCGGCGTCTTCTCCGCGTGGAACGGACACCGGCCTTCGTACTCACGACCGGCCCGGCGCAGCGGCGTGAGTCGCCCGGCGATCTCGACGACCGAGCTTCGCTCGCGGACCTCGGCGATGAAGGAATCCGGCAGACGCATCAATCTCGATCCCACCAGGGCGTGGTGCCGCCGGCCGGAACGCGACCCTCGGCGGAGGGTACCGAAGGCGGCGCCTCTTCCGCGGGCTTGAACAGCCTGAGGCCCTGGTCGCACAGCTTTTCGAGCTCGCGGCGGCGACGGACGTGCAGTCCGTGGTCGCGCGGCTTGCCGAGGACCGCAGCGCGCCACTTCATTGCGGCCTTGGCGATATCGCGATCGAGCGTATCGCTCACAGCAAGGCCCCTTGCGCCGGCGGCGATGCCGGCGGGAGTGGCGGCAGCTCGGCATAGCCGTCGGCCGGCTTCGGCATATGCGGCGTGCAGTACCGGCGCGTCGAGAGCACGCGCCCCCTGCCGTCGAGCCGGTTGAATCCCCCCGGTGCATAGTCGCTGCAGCCCGGAAAGGTACAGGCCATCGGAACGCCGACGGCGTCGACCGGGATCGGGCGCGTGGGCGTCATGTGGCCGGCCTCTCGATCAGCGACCAGCTCGGCTCCGGCCGGCGCGGGCTCGGCCCGCCGCGCCAGACGAACCAGGCAAGCATCATCTTCGATCGGCCCTTGCCGCCGAACAGGAAGTCGACGCGCCAGGTGATCAGGTACGCATGGCTCGGCCGCCACCAGGCGAAGACCTTGCGGCCCTGGTCGGAACAGAACCACGACGCCGGCAGCATGAGCGCCAGGTACTCGACGCCGAGCTCGGCCGCGTGGCTGATCACGCGGAGCGCATAGGCGAACACAGGATTCGTGATCAGCACCAGGCGCGAGCCGCGGAAGTCCGCTCGCGTCGTCGCGAAGAAATCGAGGCATCGCCCGCGCCCGCGCGGGTAGAGATCGGACGCCTCGACCCGGAAGCCGAAGCCCTCGATCGTCCGCACTAGGTCGTCGGCGCCGGAGAACGGCTCGGCGACCCAGCCCCTCGGCCCGCAGACGTCGCGGATCGCCTCGAGCTCGCGCTCGAGGAAGACGCGCGAGGCGTCCCATGGCGTCGCGTACAGCCCCGCCGTTCCCGGCGCCGCCGTCGCCCGCGTCGGCCCGACCGCTGATCTGGTGCGCGGCATTGCGCCCCTAGATCTTGATCGGGCAGCCGAGCTCGGCCGACTTCGCGTTGAAGACCTCGATCGCCGCCGCTTCGACCGTAAAGCCGTGTGACTGAGCGAGGAGATCGAGATAGACGAAAGTGTCGCCGATCTCCTTGCGCAGCTTGGCGCGCAGTTCCTCGGGCGTTTCCTTATTGCCGGGAATGTTGTCGCGAACGCGGTTGAGCTTCTTCGCGACATTGGCGGCCTCGCCGAGCTCGCCGAGAACAGCCAGGAACCAATCGGAGGAATCCCAGCCGTTGAGCGGGTGATTGAAGCCGGAGGGGCTCTCGCACCGCGCGCGGTTCGCTTCGCTGAATTCTTCGAACGTAGTTGCCTTGCTCATCGCTCGACCCCCTTTGAAGATTGACGCCTATTTCCCGACCACGCGGTCACCGCCCGTGACGAGACCGCCAGTCGCGAAGCCCTTCGCCTGCTCGACCTGGTCCTCGACCGATTTGAGGATCGAGGGCGCGAGCTGGACGCAGAGGCCGGCGTTGGGCGGGATCGTCGGCAGCGCGCGCGAGATCTCGTCGCGCGTCTTGCCGCACCCGATCGCCAGGTTCATGAGCGCGACGAGCTGCTGTGCCAGGTAGTCGAGATCCGACGTCGGCCCGCCGACCACGGCGCCGATCGCGCCGGTCGCGAGCGTCTTCTCGTCCTCGATATCGACGGTGACGACGAGATCGGGCGCCGCGATCTTGACGCCGGCGACCAGCATCGGCCGCCGCTCCGGATGATGCCGCGCGATCGTCTCGCTCATGCTCGATTCCCACCGATTGCGGGATCGAGACGCACGATCTCAACCCCTAGAGAGCCCCAGGCAAAAAAAATGGCGGCGAAAGAAAGTGCGCGGCTCATGTGCGCGCCTCGCTCGCTAGCGGCATCAGCGACCGCTTCTCGCCCGGCTGGCGCACCAGGCAGCCGCGCCGTTCGAGCCCGAGGACCAGGCGATGCACGCCCGACTTGGTCTTGAGCTTCAGCGCCGCCCGGATCTCGTCGTAGCTCGGGCAGACGCCTTCGGCAGTCCGGGCACGGATGAAGCGATCGGCTTCCGCCATCTTCGGCGTGAGGCCTGCCGCAACCGTCTCCGCCGGCCGCGCCAGCCATCGCGCCAGTGCCGCGACGCCCTTCGACGTCGGGCGGATCTGGTCGCCGCCGCCGCACCGCTCGGCGAGGCCGCGCTTCACCAGGTCGTCGGCGATCGACGGCCAGTCCTTCGCCACCGCCGGCGTCGAGGCCGCGTGACCGAGCATCGAGAGATGGCGGTTCGTGAGCATCATCCCGCCACAGCTATCGCCGCGTCGCGGATCCGCGTGGCCTCGTCGATCACATGCTGCGCCTCGTCGGCGATCGACCGTCGCTCGGCCGGCGTCACCTTGCCGTCGGCCGTCGCGATCGAGAGCGCCGATGCCAGCTCGCCGGTCTCGACCACCAGGCGCGCGAGCCCGTCCTTGAGCGCCGTCGCCTGTCGGGTCTCGCCGCGATGGCGGCGCAGCGTCGAGGCCGTGAGGTCGCCGAGGAGCTGGTGGAACCGCGCCGGCTCCTCGCGCGAGATCGAGGCGGCGTCGAGAAGCGCCGCATCGTTGAAGCCGAGCCGCTCCGACTTGCCGGGGTGCGACACCCGGTACCAGTAGGATTTCGAGCGCCCGGTGAAGGCCTCGACCTCGGCGTCTGAGAGCCGATGCAGCGAGGCGATCACCACCGCCTCGATCGAGCCCGGCGCGCGCTCGATGGTCATGGCGCGCGCCCTTGCGCGCGACGGCCGGCGGCAGGCGTCGCGCTTGCGATGCCGAGAGCCGGCACGGCAGCCGGAGAAGCCTCCGCCGCCTCGACTCGAAATTCCCCGCGCCGATTGGAGAAGACGCGCGAGTCGCGATCGGCGACCTTGCCCGCCCGGAGATACGCCGCGCGCGATCGAGCGGCGCACCAGGTCGGAACGACGGCGGCGATGATCAGAGCGAGCGGCAGCCCGAAGACGATGCCCCAGGCGATTAAGGCGAGCCCGAGCTTGATCTCGGCCATGTCAGCCCCCGCCTGCCGCATGAAGCCGGGGCGGGGCGGGCACAAGCCCTGGCCTTTCTGCCGCTGCCGCGACAGCCGCCGGCGACGTGACGCCCTCGAGGAGCGCCTCGCCAAGTGGCGAGACGGGCTTCGTCAGCAAGGCCGAGACCTGGTCGGCGAGCTTCCCGAACCGCGCCTCGAGCCGCTTCACCGAGACGACGTGCTCCTCGTTCAGCATGTCGAGCCGGTCGAGCGCCGCCGTAAGCGTCTGATACTCGGGCAACGTCATGCCGTTGCGGTTGAAGACCTGGCGGAGGATGGCGCGGGGGTCTCTCATGCCGGGGCACCGAGCGCGTCGTCGCCGCTCCGATGATCCTCGACCGGTGCCGCCCAATCCGGCGGGATCACCGCCTCGAGCTTCCGCAGGGTCTCCGCCGTCGGGTTCCAATGCGGCTCGTGGAAGCCGCGGAGGGTAGTGTCGGGAAGGCCGGCCTCGCGCGCGAACCGGCTCTTCGTCCAGCCGCGGTCGCTGGCGAAGGTGCGGAGACGTCCGATGGTGGCTTCGACGGTCATGGGTTGCGGACCCTAATCGCATTGTGATGCGATTTCAACCCTCATTGTCGCATTGTGTTGCGATAGCGGATGCGACGGACGGCGGGCAGGGTGTCCGCATGGCCAACAGCCGACACGACAAGAGCGAGGAAATCCGCGCTTCGATCCGGCGTTTCATGGAAGTGCGGAGGCTCCAGGTCGCGCCCTGGGCCCGCCGCGCGAAGCTGAGCGAGGGCACGCTCCGCAACTTCCTGGCCGGCACCTCCCACACGATCACCGCCGAATCCTTGACGAAGCTCGCCGATGCGGAGGGCGTCTCGGTGCAGGAGCTGATCGGCGGAGGCGAAACCAGGCCGGCCGGGGCCGGCGTCCCCACGTCGGCCATCCCTGGTGCTATCTACACCGCGCCCGACCTACCGATCCTCGGCAGCGCGCGCGGCGGCCTTTCCGGCCATGTCGCGCTCAACGGCAACGAGCTCGTCGCCTTTTCGCGCACCTATCGGCCGATCTACCTGATCGGAGTCGGCAACGCCTACGCGATTAACATCGTCGGCACGTCGATGGAGCCTGCCCTTCGCGACGGCAGCCTCGCCTATGTCGACCCGACCAAGAACGTCGAGCCGGGCGACGACGTGGTGATCGTACAGACTAACGGCGAATGGTTCGTGAAACAGCTCGTCCGGCGCACGGCGAAGCAGGTCATCGCGCGCCAGCACAATCCCGTCGCCAACGTCGAGTATCCCGCCGACAAGGTGGAAGCGGTTCACCTGATCGTCGGCTCGACGCGCGTCCGCACCTAGGGGCTTCGAGCCTTCGTCCGGACGCAGCCGTTGAAGGCCGCGACCGTTGGCAGCCTCTCGTCCCGGCAGGCATCGACCATCCGCTGGCAGTTGGCGCGCCCGTCGAGCGTCGAGGTCCAGGCGGTCCCGTTGCACGCGACGAAGGCGTTGTTGTAGGCCGCGGTCAGGAGCTCGTCAGCATCGCGCGCGGAGGCCGCGGGCGCAGCGGACGGCCCGGTCGCCTTCGGCGGCAGGCTCCTCACCGCGGCGGCGAGAGCGTCGACTACCGGCTTGTCGATCCCCTCGCCCGAGCCGATCCCGTTCGAGCGCCTGAACGAGGCAATCGCCGCGCGCGTTCGGGCGCCGGCGACCCCGTCGGCCGCGCCGACCTGGTATCCGAGCTCGGCAAGGTGGCGCTGGGCCTGGATCACCAGCTCGCGATCCGGCGGGGGCACCGTTGGCGCGGCTGTCGCGGCCGGTCCGGGCGAAGGACTTGCCGGCGAGCTCGCCGACTGGGGTTGCGCGAGCCTCATGTAGTCCGCGACCAGCTTCCGTGCTTGGTCTGCCTTCTCGCTATCGGAAGTCTGCGGTACGACGACCTGCGGCGGCACGAACGCGGCCGGCTTCTCGTTCATCCTCGAAATCCAGTCCGGGATCCCTGGGGCCGTCCAGCCGACGACCCCGATCACCGCCGCCGCCTGCAGCACATGCGCGAGGCGGACGCGCGTCCAAGCGGGCGATCGTGCGGGCAGCGGCGGCAGCTCGGGCGGCGGCGCCATCTCGATCCGGGGCGCCGGCACATGCTCCTCGATCCCGTCCTCGTCCTGCCCGCCCGCCCGGCCGAGATCTTCGAGATATTCCCCCAGGGCCAGCCCGAACGCGACGCCCGCCCGGCCCTTGCTGACGTGCCAGACCTCGTCGAGCCCTGTCCGCGTCGACAGGGCGACCCGGCCGTAGAGCGCGACGGGGATCTGGTAGTTGCCGACGAAGCGCCGGTCTTGGCTACCGTCCTTGTTCGTCTTGGCCCAGGTGTGCGTGACCACCTCGGCGTCCGATGGAAGCGGCTCCTCCTCGACGAACTGCTGAGGATGCGTATCGACCGCGAGATCCCGCAGGTCGACCAGGCGGAGCCGGCCCAAATCCCTGAGCGCCAGGAAATAGGGCGTCAGCACGAGGTCGGCGCCATTGGCGTTGCCGAGGTGGAGCATCGATGACCCGATCTTGAGCCCTTCGAGCTCCCCCCGCTGCCAGCGGATCCGCCGCCGCTCGATCGCGATCGCGGCCGAGCTGCGCGTCGAGGCGCGGTCGATCGATTGGCGCGAGGTGATGTCCCAGACGGACGAGGAGGATGCGGCGGCGTCGAACGCCTCGACGACCGCCGCCCACTTCTTCGCCAGTACGTCGCCGAGATCCAGGCCGAGCTCGAGCCCGTCGTCGGAGAGATCGTCGCGGGCGTCCTCGACGATCGGCCGCCCCGCCTCGAGCCAGGCGCGCAGCGCAGAGATCTCGTCCGACCGATAGCGGCGCAGCCAGTGATCCTCGGCCTGGCTGAGGCGCCGCTCGGCTTCTTCGAGCGTCTGTGAGGCGTCGTCGTATCGCCGTTGCGCGGCCAGCCGGCGCCTCGCGACGGCGTCGAGGGCCTCGACGATCCATTCGAGCGCCGGCGATGCGAGTGCCGACGCCTCGGCGCTCCTATGTTCGTGCTTGTCGGCTACGGCAGCCGCCGGCTCAGGGTAACGCCGCTCGTCCGGGAGTGTCGGAGACGGCCGCGGCGCCGCCCCCTGGCCGCCGGGCGACGGACGCCCGGCGCCGTCCAGGCGATACCTCCAGCTCAGGCCAGTTCCCGGAACTCCGACATTCGCGAATACGCCGCCGGGGCCGACGCTCACGCTCGTCCCGCGAGGTCCGAGCGTGAGCCCGAAGCCGCGCTTGCTGAGATTGAGACGAACGCCTGGGAACAGCGAGATCCGCTTCGAGAACCGGATAGCCACCGAAAACCTCCAGTCGCAGACCGGAAGCTTAGCGCAGCGTTGCCGGGAACGGCACCATCAGCCGCGTGTCGCATTATGATGCGACAATATTCTTGACATCGCATTTTAATACGACCACCTTTCGCGGCGCCCCGACCACCCTGGGGCGGTCGGGCTCTCCCAACCCCGGCCAACTCGCCGGCGCCGTTCCAAGGACGGCGCCGGCCCTCTCTCGGAGGGCCGATGCACCTAGGACACCTCGACCGTCTGGAGCTCAGCCACGACGGCTACATCTCGCCCCGCCTTCGCGAAGGCGCGCGGATCCTCGACCAGCTCGAGGAGAAGTTCCGGCAACGCAAGGCCGCCCGCACCCGGACCCGCGTCAAGCACCTGAAGCCGGCCGGCCACGTCGAGCGCCTGGCGCTTGCCATGATCTCGATCGCCGGTCCGGACGGCGTCGCCACCCGCCGCGACCTAAAGGCCCGCGGATTCTCCGACGAGAACCTCGACACCTACGGCGACCTCGCCCGCGTCCGCGCCGAGGAGATCAAGGCGGACCGAGAGCGGGCTAACGCACCGGACGCCAGAACATGGTGATGTTTCCGATCGCTCGGCTCCCGAGCCTTTGGGCCTCGGGGTCCCAGCTCTTCAGAAGGTCTGCGACAGCTTCCTCCAGCATCTCGCCGGAGATCGGTCGGCCCTTCGACACGACGAGCGCCATCCCGAGCCAGGCGACGACCTGGGACAGGAAGCCGATCTCCGTCGCCATTCCGGCCTGCGATTCCAGATTTCGCGACGCCCCTTCCATGAAGTTGGTCAGCAGTTCCCGGAGCGTCGCGCACTCCTTTTCCAGCAGTCTCACGCGCTCCTCAAGATCAGCGGACATCCACCCCTCCTTTACCGCGTTGCAACCCAAGAGGGTAGGACGAGGCAGGGGCGCACGTCCATGACCCGCCGCGACCGCGCGCTTCGCCGCGCTCTCCGCACCCTCACGCCGGCCGGATGGCTGGCGCTCTTCGTCCTTGCCGCTGCGACCTGGTGGCTCCCCCAACTCGCTCGTTAGGAGATCCCTCGAATGAGCACGCCCAGCACCACTCTAGGAACCCGCCTCAAGTCCGCCCGCGCCGCCAAAAACCTGTCCCTCCGTGAGCTCGAGGAGAAGACCGGTATGCACAACTCGACGCTTTCGAAGATCGAGAGCGACACGAAAGGCACGTCCGACGACGGCTATTCGAAACTGTCGAAGGCCCTCGGCGTCTCGATCGTCTGGCTCAAGACCGGGTTCGGCGACGGGCCGAAGACGAAGGCGCCGAAGCCGAAGGTGGAGCCGGAGGAGGCCAAGGCAGCACTCGCGCACGCCGTGCGCCCCGCTTCCCCGACCGGCGCGGCGAGCTCTGCCGACGGCGAAATGATCCTCGCCTCCTACGAGGACCTGGCGCAGTCGACCTACAACCCGCGCAAGACCTTCGACGAGGTCGAGCTCGACGAGCTCGCGGACTCGATCAAGGTCAACGGCGTGATGCAGAACCTGGTCGTCCGCCTCCGCGACGCCGATCTGCCGCTCAGCCTGTTGAACCCCTACGAGATCGTCGCCGGCGCCCGCCGCTATCGCGCGATCGAGATCCTGATCCGGAAGGGAGAGTGGGATCCGAAGGCAAAGAACATCCCGTGCCGGGTGAAGCGGCTCAGCGAAGGACAGGCCCGCGCGATCTCGATCATCGAGAACCTGCAGCGCGTCAACGTGCATCCGCTCGACGAGGGCGAGGCCCTGGTCGAGCTGCATAAGCTCGACCCCGAGGCCTGGTCGACCGCGAAGATGGCCGAGTATCTCGGCAAGTCTCTCCGCTACATCCAGACGCGGATGCAGATCGCTCAGAAGCTCGACGACAAGGTCAAGGTCGCTTTCCGCGCCGGCGAGATCCAGCTCGAGCACGCGAGGCACCTCGTGATGGCGCCGGGCAAGCGTCAACGCGAGATCGTGGAGAACATCGCGCAAGGTGGTTACGGCTACGACTCGCCGGAGGAGGTTCAGGACGAGATCACCGAAAACCTCCGTCCCGTCGAATGGGCGATCTTCCCGGTCGAGCTCTACAAGGGCGAGATCGTCGAGGCGGCGATCGACCGAGGCGAGCCCCTCCGCTACTTCGCCGACGCCGACCAGTTTCAGAAGCTGCAGAGTGCGGCGGTCGAGACCAGGCTCGCAGAGCTCAAAGAGAAGTGGTCTTGGGCGAAGAAAGGCGAGTGGTACTACGAGAGCCAGTACGACAGGAGCAAGGATCGGAAGAAGGCCGGCGCCTTCGTGCGCGTGTCGCGCGCCGGCGAGGTCACGATCTTCGAAGGCCTGATCGACCGTAGCGCGGCGGCGGCCGAGGCCCGCCGCCAGCAACAGCAGCACCTTGTCGAGTCGGAAGCGGACCCCTTTGACGAATACGAGGACAAGGTCCGCGAGACGCTTCGGGAAACGAAGCGATCCGCTCAGGCCTCGATGGCCGCCCGGCCCGACGTCTATAAGCGGGTCTACATCCTCATGCACCTGCAGGACCGGGATTGGGGCTACGTCGCCGAAATGGTCGACACCGACGATCTCCGCCCGGTCGACGCGGAGCTCAAGCGGGTCTTCGGCGACCTCTACGATCCCGAGAAAAGCCTCGACGACATGCCGATAGCGGAGACCGGGCCGGACCTGGCCTGGCGGACGATCGCTGCAGCCGACGACGCCGCGATCGACAGGATCTTCGGCTTCCTTCTCTGCCGCGCGACATCGGTGACGGAGCATAGCGGCGGTCTCCAAGCCGTCTCCGTGGCAGGCCGCGAGATACTCAAGGCCCTCTCGCTCGACATGCCGACGCTCCCACCGAAGCCGGAGGGCTACGACGAGGCCAACGGTCTCGACGAGGACGACGAGGACGAGGAGGGCGCCCGCGCCGAGGAGGATGCCGAAGCCGAGGGAGCCGACACATGATCTGCCCCCGCTGCAAGGGCTACGGCGTCCTGGTCGATCGCCGCGCCTCGCACCTGCCGACCTGCCTCTCCCGCAAGATCGAGGCGATCGTCGAGTGCCGCACCTGCGGCGGCTCCGGCGTCGCCTATGCCGAGGACGACGCCGGGATCGGCACGATCGACGCCGGCTATCGCCCGCCGGACGAAGTCGCCGGCGTCACCATCCTCGGCCGCCCGTTCTCGTTGCCCGCGACGATCGCCGCCCGCCGCCTCGACCTGGTCGGAGTGTCGGCCCATGGCTAACGAGGACGCGATCCTGGCGGGCGGCGCCGGGCGTCCGTGCGAAAATGCCTCCGTACCCAACGGAGCCTTTCGATGATCCGCTCGATCGCCGTCGCCGTCGCCCTGTCGCTCGCCGCGCCGGCGACGGCCGCCGAGATCCTCGCCGGGCCTTTCACCGCCGAGGTTCTTCGCGTCTATGACGGCGACACGTTCCAGGCGCGGATCCGCGTATGGCTGGGGACCGACGTCACGGTCTATGTCCGCCTGGTCGGCGTCGACACGCCCGAGCTCGGCCGGCGCGCGCAATGCGCCGAGGAGAACGAGCGCGCCCGCGCCGCGCGCGATTACCTCGCCGGCCTGATCGGCAGCGACCCGGTGATCCTGAAGGACGTCCGCGGCGACAAGTACGCCGGCCGGGTCGACGCCGTCGTCGTGGCCCACGGCCTCGACGTCGCCGGCGAGCTGATCGCCGCCGGCCATGGCCGCCCCTACGACGGCCGCAAACGTCAACCCTGGTGCGGATAGGCTTGGCCGACGACCTCGACATGGCGGTTGTTGCCGAGCGTCTCGGCAAGTCGATACGGTGGCTTCGCCAGAAGCTTTCCGACGACGGCCGCAGGCCCGTCGCCGATCAGAGGTTCCAGGTCCACCACTACATAGGCCGCGATCGCCGATGGACAGAGACGACCTATCTCGCGCTCCGCGCCGCGATCATCGCGGCGGACACCGCCGATCGAAGTCTCACGGCATCGTCGAGCGGTCGGGCACCTGGCACGTTCAAACCCGCGTCCGGGTCGAAGACCATCGAATCCGCCTCCGCCGAGGTACAGGCCTTCCGGCGACGGACGACACCCTCGCAGACGCGGAAGCGCTCCGCGACAGGTGGATCGGCGAGATCCGACGCGACGCAATCCACGGGATCAAGCCCTCCGAAGCCGTCAGCGTTGCGGCTCGTGACTACCTGAAGCGGCCGCGGGCTCGGCCGCTCAACGCCTTCGACGTCGCCGTCGTCCAGGAGATCGACCGCGCCTTCGGCCGCCGGCAGCTCGACAAGATCGCCGATGCCGAATGGAAGGCGATGGTCGACGTCCGGCACGAAGGGAACCAGCCTCAGACCCGCGAGCGTTGGCTCAACGCCGCCTTCGCCTTCCTGAACTGGTGCATGGCCGAGCGGGGATGGCTGAAGGCCCTGCCGAAGATCGAGCGGATGAAGTCGAAGGATCTGCGGCGCGTCACCGACGCCGTCGCCGCCCGCCGGCGCGTCGCCGATCTCCGGCCCGACCTGGTGGCCTTGCTGATCGAAAGCGCGCCCTGGCACTTCGCGGCGCAGCTCGCGACGATCTGGTCGACCGGCGCGCGCGTGAGCTCGATCCTCTACGGCTGCCGCCTCTGCGATGCGCTCCTGGCGCCGGGCAGGGAACAGATCACCTTTCTCGAGACCAAGAACGGCGAGCCGGTGACGTCGGCGCTTCACCCGTGGGCAGCCGGGATCCTCCGGACCTATCTCGAGCGGCGGGGCCGCCTCGACGATCGCGAGGGGCCGCTGTTCCTGACGGAGAAGGGGAGGCCCTACACCGACAACGGCAAGGCCTCGGGCGGCCAGACCAAGAGCGCCTGGAAGGGCACTAGGCGCCGCGCCGTGCGGACGCTCCTGGCTCGCCACCTGGACGCCCGCCGCGCCGGCGACCGGCTCGGCGCTGCGGCCCACAAGGCCGATGCCCGCCTGGTCCGGAAAGTGACCCAGCATTGGTTCCGGCATCTGCTGGCGACCGAGCTCCTGGCCCAGGGCACCGACCCCAGGACGGTCATGGATCAGGCCGGCTGGGAGGACATAAGGAGCCTCATGCGCTACGCCCACACGGTCGACCAGGTCCGCCGCCAGGCGATCGCGGCTCGGCCAGGAGGCTCGGCGCCGGGCATTTCCGCGAGCCGCAAGGCTTGATACCGCGCCCGGCATTAACCATTTGTTGATGACCAAGCCCCTAGAATTCCGCCGTTCTGTCTCGGTCCTGCCACGCGACCGGCGTAGGACATGCGGTGTTCTTTGGACACCGGCGGGCCGCCTGGAGGCCGTCGGATCCAGGGAGCTACCGGGGACCACCCACCCGCCCCCGGATGCGCGTAATGGCGCATTGCACCCTGCAATCAGTACCTCTAGGCTGGAAACCAGGCCGGCGGAGCTGTCGGCGGTCATCGCCCTGACCGTCGCCGTCGGTCGCAAGTGAGGGAGCACCAACATATGCGCAAGGCCACGGAGGCGCCCAAGGCCGTGCGGATTTTCTATCGCCCGGCAGACAACCGCCACATCTTTACCTCGGAAGACCTTCCCGGTCTCTTCCTGTCCGAGACCGATCTGAAGCACGCCTTCGAAATCCTGCCGAAGGTGGTGTCAGACATCGTTCACCTCGAGTCTGGCATCCAGGCTCAGTATCTTCCCAACGCCACGCTCAAGGAGTTGGAAAGGAAACTCGACAAGCTCGACCCGCGTCAGGAGCTTGTCCTGCGTCGTAACGATCAGGCCGCGATGGTCGCGGCCTAACTCATCCGCACTCAACAAGCCCCCTCATCCGAGGGGGCTTTTTTTATCGGCAGCGATACAACCATGGTTCACGCGACCAGACGATTTGTCTCGCTGAGGAGGTTGCGCGCCCAGCTTCGGCGCCTCGGGTGCGAGCCAGCCAACCAGCACAACGTCGGCTATGAGTATTGGAAGACGCCGACCGGACGGATCCTTTCGGTCCCCAACGCCCAGCATTTCAACCAGCGCAACGAGCCGCAGCTCTACTTTGCGGACGCCTTTCAGATCCTGGGTCAGGCGGAGACGCTCTTAAAGCCTGGCGAAATCCGGACGGGGCGAAAGCCGGCGGCTGGAAACCACGTCGGCAATCTGGACCGCCGCGATCATTGAGCCACAGATTGGCCACATCTACGCTGCAATACCGCTAAATAGCTGTAAGTCCTAGAAAACGAGAAGCCAGCCGCTTCCTTGACATGGTAGGGGTCACAGGTTCAATCCCTGTCGCGCCCACCACCGACCCCCGGATTTATTGGGTTTCTTGCGAAAGTACGCGGGTTCTCGGAAACCCCGTTCCGGTGCGGTACCGGTCTCGCGAGTTCGCCAGGAAGGCGCCTGAGAGGGCGTACGATAGCCCCCCATGCCGGCAGCAGCAGCGGCCAATCCTCCGAGCAGCATCCTCGTCTATGTCGGCCTCGACCTCATGGGCGATGCGCTGATGAAGATGCCGTTCGTACGGGCTCTGCGCGAGACCTATCCGCGGGCGCACATCACCTGGCTGGCCGGCAAGGGCAAGACGGTGTTCGGCGGGCCGCTTGCTCCTCTCGTGGATGGACTGATCGACGAGGTGATCGAGGACGCAGGCATCGGCATCCGGTGGAGCGAGATCCTCCGCCGGCCGCTCCCCGGCCGGCATTTCGACCTCGTCATCGATACGCAGCGCCGGGTGCCCACCACCCTGGCCCTGCGCCGCCTTCACTGCGGCATGTTCGTTTCCGGCGCGGCGGGCTTCGCCTTTTCGAGCGTGCGTCCCGGGCGCGGCTACAGGAAGCCGGCCACCATGATCCGCCAGATGCTCGACCTGATCGAGCTGGCGAGCGGCACCAGGGTCGAGCAGCGCTCAGCCCCGCTCTACGACCGCGCCTCCTATGCCCAGGCCACGGCCCTACTGCCCGATGGTGCCGTCTATGTCGGGCTCGTGCCGGGAGCCGGCGGGCGGCACAAATGCTGGCCGAGGGAGCGCTTCGTCGAGATCGGCCGGCGCCAGGTGCGTGCGGGCCGCATACCGGTCGTGATCCTCGGGCCGGATGAAAGCCTCTGGCACGCGGAGCTGCGTGCAGCCCTGCCCCAGGCGCGCTTTCCCCTCCAGGACGGCTCGGCGCGGGGCGTCGGACCGTTGCTCACCATCGCGCTGGCGGCGCGCATGGCGGCGGCCGTGTCCAACGACAGCGGTGGCGGTCACCTCATGGCGGCGGGGGGCGTGCCGCTGGTCTCGCTCTGGGGACCGACGGTGATGGAAAAGGCGCCGCCGCAGACGCCGAGCCTGATCACCGTGCTGGCGCGCGACTTCGGCAGCACGGCGATGGAGGCGATCCCGGTCGAGGCGGTCGATGCGGCCGTCGAGACGTTGCTGGCGCAAAATCCTCAGGCCGCGTAGCGCCTGTCGGCCGGCTAGCCGGACGCGCTCCGATCGCCGGAATCCACCGGCATTCATTCAGTTCGGCGTTTTCGCGACCTGCGGCGGCATCTTCGGCGCCTGGTTCCGTGGCTTGGCGTGCTGGTTCCTCGCCTTGCTCCGGTCCTTGCCTGGGGCCTTGTTCGCTTCCGGGCCGACGACGGCGGAGACGGGCGCCGCCGTAGCGGCGAGGCTCTCCGGCGCTCGTGGTGTCAACGCGGCGGCGGTACCCCAGGCGGGCTGCTCGATCTTGAGCGCCGCCTGGCTCTCCTTGGTGAAGGCCGGCTGGAAGCGGAACCAGGCAAGGCCGCCGATCGCCACGACGACCATGGCGATGGTGACCGCGAGACCTCGGATCAGGCGCTTCTTGAGCGGCGGCCGTTCCGCGAACGGGTTTTCCCCCTCAGGAATGATCTTCCGCACGGGATGCTCCTGGGCCGAGTGCGAGTGGGAAACGGGCCTTCCGGTCGCCTGTTCCGCGACAAATCGCAGACCTAGTCGTGCGCCGTCAGTTGCGCGCACACGGCGCAGCAGAGCGCGACGAACGTCATGACCGCGTTGGCCGCGTGGGAGTACTCCCACTGCGTCCGGAGCTCGGCCCAGTTCGCAGGCGCGGTCGTCCAGTTCTGCGTCGCCTGGTTGGCGGGGAAGGTCCAGAGGAAGAAGACGACGAGCGTCCCCAGCAGGATCAGCGTCGCGGCGACGGCGAGCCGGAGCGGCGTAGGCTGATCCCGCACGAGCCAGGCGACCGCCGCGTTGGCGAAGACCGCCGCGAAGATCGCGGTGCCGAACAGCGCCCAGCCGCGATAGATCTGCTGGACGGTGAAATAAGGCTCCTGCGCCATGCCCATCTTCGCGGCCAGGGCGAAGAGGTGGGCGCCGCCCGGCACCATCGCCGCGGCGGTGAAGGCGATTGCGAAGAAATGTGCCAGCTTCACGCCCATGCACGGGCAAACGTCTTCGGCGATGTGCGGTTCCGGGCGGAAAGAAGGCGGGGGAGGGTGCTCGTCGCATCCTCCCCCCCGCTTAAGTCGTCAACGTGACGCCCCGAAGCTGTAAGGGCGTCGGAGTGACATGTAGGCAATCAGTTCTTCACTCCGAAGCGGCATTACTAAGACCGTTTCATGGCGGGATTGAGGCGGTGTTGCCGACCCGGCGGAAGCGCCTTAGCGTGGCCCCATGAGCATCTCCGTCCGCCCACTCGATCCCGTCTCGCGTCCCGAATTCGCCGGTGAGATGAGCGGCATCGACCTCACCCGCACCCTCACGCCCGACGAAGTCCAGGCGATCCACGACGGCATGACCCGCTTCGGCGTGCTGGTGTTCCCCGACCAGAAGCTGACCGACGAGCAGCAGGTGGCCTTCAGCCGCCAGCTCGGCCCCCTCGAGGACGCGATCAGCGACCTCCGGTCCGAGCGCCGGATCAGCATGGACCTCAACGACATCTCGAACCTCGACGAGAAGAGCGAGCTGATGGCGCGGGACGATCGCCGCCGGCTCTTCGGGCTCGGCAACCTGCTCTGGCACTCCGACAGCTCTTTCAAGAAGGTGCCGGCGAAGTACTCGCTGCTCTCGGCCCGGGTGATCCCGCCGGCGGGCGGCAATACCGAGTTCGCCGACATGCGCGCGGCCTACGACACGCTGGATGAGGCGACCAAGCGCCAGGTCCACGACCTGATCTGCGAGCACAGCCAGATGTACTCGCGAAGCCTGCTGGGATTCACCGAGTTCACCGAGGAGGAGAAGCGGCTCTGCGAGCCGGTGCAGCAGCGGCTGGTGCGCCGGCATCCGGTCACCGGACGGCTCTCGCTCTACCTCGCCTCGCATGCCGGCAAGATCATCGGCTGGCCGACGCCCGAAGCGCGCGCCTTCCTCTTCGACCTCATCGAGCACGCGACCCAGCGCAAGTTCGTCTACGCCCATGTCTGGAAGCCGCACGACCTGGTGATCTGGGACAACCGCGTCACCATGCATCGGGCGAGGCGGTTCGATTCCACCCAGGTGCGTGACATGCGACGCACCACGGTAACGAACGAGGTGTCGAGCCTGGAGCAGGCGCCGCTGCCGCTTGCGGGTTAGCCCCAGGAGCGGAACATCTCACCCATGCTGCGGCCCACGAGGCGGCTGGCTCCGAGCACCAGCAGCAGCGTGAGCACGATCGCGACCGTGCCCATGGCGCTGGCGTTGTGCAGCTCGTCCGAGATCACGTACTCGTAGATCGCGATCGAGATCGTCTTCCACTTGGCCGAGAACAGCAGGATGGTGACGCTGATCTCGCCGAGGAGGGTCGCGAAGACCAGGATCGCGCCGGCGAGGATCGCGGGCGTTATCAGCGGTACCACGACGCGGCGCATCGTCGTCGCCCAGTCGGCGCCGCAGAGCGTCGACGCTTCCTCGAGCTTGCCGTCGATCTGGCCGACGGCGGCCTGGACCGAGCGGAAGATGTAGGCGGCGCGACGCGTGAAGTAGGCCAGCACCAGGATCGTGGCGCCGCCGGTCAGGACGATCCAGCCGTCGTTGAATCCGACCAGATAGGCGACTCCGACGACGAGGCCCGGCAGCACGAAGGGCAGCATGATCGTGAGGTCGAGCGCCCAGCGCCCGAAGAAGCGCTTCCGCGACACGTAGTAGGCCGTGATGGTGCCGAAGACGACGCAGACCAGGGTCGCGGTGCCGGCGAGGATCAGGCTGTTGATCACCGGCTGGTTCAGGTTGGTCAGGATGCGCTTGAAGTTGCCGAGGCCCCAGACGAGCGGGATGCGCGTCCCCGACCAGCGCTCGACGAAGGAGGAGACGATCACCGTGATCTGCGGCAGGAGCGCCACGAACAGCACGACGAAGACGTAGACGCTCGCGGCGGTGACGGCACCGAAGGAGGTCGCGCGCCTGGACGCGCGGGCGACGCCGGTGATCGTGGCGAAGGTGCGCCGCCGGTTGACCCAGGCGAGCACGCCGAGCGCGCCGATGGTGAGCGCCACGTTGACCATCGCGATCGCCGCAGCGGCGTTCAGGTTGAAGAAGCCGTGGATCTGGTAGTAGATCAGCGTCGGCAGCACCTGGTACTCGCCGCCGAGGATCGAGGGCACGCCGAAGTCGCCCAGCACCTTGATGAAGACTATCAGCATGCCGGCGGCGATCGACGGCACAACCGCCGGGAAGGTGATGGTGCGGAGGATGCGCCAGCGCGACGCCCCCATCATGCGGGCGGCTTCCTCGACGTAGGGATCGCTGGCGGCGAGCGCGCCCTGGACGATCAGGAAGACGTAGGGGAAGTAGCCCAGCGCCAGGGCCGTGATGACGCCGAAGGGCCCGTAGATCGACGGCAGCTGCACGTCGAAGGTCGCGGCGATCCAGCGGGTGATCAGGCCGTTGCGCCCGAGCAGGATGATCCACGAATAGGCGCCGATGAACGGCGGCGAGATCAGCGGCAGCACCGCCACCGCCACGATCGAGCGGCGGAACGGGATGTCGACGCGCGCGACCGCATAGGCCAGCGGCAGCGCCAGCAGCGTCGCCAGCGAGGTCGCGGCGATGCCGACCACCAGCGAATGCCAGAAGGCGCGCTGGTAGCTCGCCGAGACGAAGAAGCGCTCGAAATTGGCGAAGGTCAGGTTCTCGACCGCCAGCGGCTCGCCGTTGGCGACGAAGGCGCCGCCGATGGCGCGCAGCAGCGGATAGACGAGGAAGACGAGCGTCGTCCCCATCGTCAACACGCCGACCAGGATCGGGATCCAGTCGATCGTCCGCCGCTGCTGCTCCAGCGGCGTGAACGCCGCCGCGGTCATCGGGCGTTGCCGTAGGCGATCGCGTCGGCGTCGTCGAAGTCGAGGAAGGCGGCCGACCCTTCGCCGCCGCCGGCGACGTCGCGGGGCGCATCAATGGTGAGGGCCTGCTTCGCGCCTTCGGCCTCGACCGAGTAGCGGATGATGCCGCCGAGGAACTGGCGCCGAAGGATGCGGCAGGGGATCCGGCCTTTCGCCGGGTCGAGACGGAGCCGCTCGGGCCGGAGCATGACCACGGTGTCGAACCCGGCGACGTCGGCCTCGTCTTCCGGCAGCGCGAAGACCTGCTTCGGACGGACGATCGTTCCGTTCGAGAGCGCGAAGGCGCCGCCCGCCGGCGCCGCCTTGAAGAAGTTGGCCTTGCCGATGAAGTCGGCGACGAACGGCGTCGCCGGCGAGGAGTAGACCTCCTCGGCGCGGCCGACCTGCCGCAGCTTGCCCAGGTTGAACACGGCGATGCGGTCGGAGACCGACATCGCCTCTTCCTGGTCGTGGGTGACGTAGAGCGACATGATGCCGAGCTCGCGCTGGATGCGCCTGATCTCCTCTCGCATCTGCACGCGGAGCTTGGCGTCCAGGTTGGCGAGCGGCTCGTCGAGGAGCAGCATGCCCGGCTCGTAGACCAGCGCGCGCGCGATCGAGACGCGCTGCTGCTGGCCGCCGGAAAGCGCGCCCGGATGGCGCTCGGCGAGCGTGCCGAGGCCGAGGAGTTCGAGGATGCGCGTCACGCGGGCGCGCACGTCGTCGTTCGCCATGCCGCGCACGCGGAGACCATAGGCGACGTTCTCGAAGATCGTCAGGTGCGGGAAGAGCGCGTAGGACTGGAACACCATGCCGATGTTGCGGTGGCGTGCGTCGACCCGCGTGTAGTCTTGGCCCGCGAAGACGATGCTGCCCGAGGTCGGCGTCTCGAGCCCGGCGATCATGCGGAGCGTCGTCGTCTTGCCGCAGCCGGACGGGCCCAGCATCGTGAAGAACTCGGCCTCGCGGACCTCGAAGGTCACCTCGTCGACGGCGACGATGTCGCCCGACGGCAGCGCGAAGCGCTTGGTCAGCCCCCCGACCTGGAGATTGCGGGCAGTCATGCGGTTTCCCCCGTCGAGACGATGACGACCGTTCGATCGTCGGCGCGCAGCCGGCCGAGCGATCCCTTGGTCGAGGCGTATTCGTCGACCTTGGCGAAGTCGATGCGCTCGACCTCGTCGGCCTTGGCTTCCCAGGCGGCGACCGTCGGCTGGTCCGGCAGCGCGAAGTAGCCGTCGGTATAGAGCTCGATCGTCCGGAGCCCGGCCTTGGGCCGCTCGAAGACCTCGACCGCGGCCGCCTTGGGCCCGAAGCCGTCGATGCAGGCATAGCCCAGCGGGTGGTTCTCGCGGTTCTGGTAGGCGCCCTGGGCGCCGACGATGCCGTCGAGCGCCAGATGGGTCATGTCCTCGACCGGGATGCCGGGAAGGTCGAGCACGAGCTTGGCGAGCGCGTCGGTGCGGATCGCCTCCAGGTCGGCATCCGTGAGCCAGGCCTTGGCCTCGTCCGGCATCTTCCGCGTGCCGCGCCAGCAGAGCGCCCGCGAGGCGAGCTCGGTCTGCGTCGGATCGGCGCCGGCTGCGGCCACCCGCCGATAGGCGAAGCCGCGCAAGGTCGCCGTGATGTAGTCGAGGTCCTTGTCGTGGACGGTCGTCTCGGTGCCGTTGAGACGCACGCCGCTGTCGCCGATCAGGAAGAAGGCGAAGCGGTCGCCGCGGTCGACGGCGAGCGCAAGGGTCGAGCCGATGCGGTCGGCATCGGATTTCGACGCCGCGTCCAGCACGCCGTGCCGCGCATAGGCGGCGCGGAAGGCGCGATCGAGCCGGTCGACCAGCTTCTGCGCGTCGATCGTCCGGAAGTCCTCGTCGAGAGCGAGCGCGAGCAGCGCGCGCTCGACCGTCTCCGCCGCCAGGCGGCCGCCGGTCCGGTCGCCGTAGCGGCGGCCGGTCCGGTCGGTGACGCCGTCGATCACCGCATAGAGGCGATCGGCAACGACGACGAGACGGTCCTCGTTGGCCTCGGGCCGGTCCGGGTCCTTGGCCGCCGAGAATGCCTGAAGGTGCATGCCTCGCTTATTTCGATGCGAAGATCTTGTCGAAGCGCTCGAGGTATTCCTTCTTCTTCCCGGCCGCGGCGACCGAGTCGTAGGGAACGACCTTGATTTCCTTCGTCGACGGCAGGCCCGCCGGGGCGGCCACGTCGGGACGGACCGAGCGTCGGTTGTCGACCTTCACCAGGATCTCGTGCGCGCCCTTGGTGTTGGCGTAGTCGATGAACTTCTTGGCGTTCGCCATGTTGGGCGCGCCCTTGATGATGCCGTTGCCGTCCATCGTCAGGCCGGTGCCCTCGCTCGGATAGATCGCGGCGACCGGCTGGCCCTCTTCCTTCATCGTCAGCACGTTGAACTCGCCGGTGATGCCGATCGGGAACTCGCCGGTGCCGACATTGGCGTAGGCCAGCTTGGAGGAGGTGACGAAGGTGCCGTTCTGGATCACCTTGGTCATCGCGTCCCAGCCATAGAGGCCGACGATCTGGTACATCTGCGAATAGGCCGAGCCCGACTGTGCCGGGTTCGCCATCAGCAGCTTGCCCTTGTATTCGGGCTTCTGCAGGTCGGCCCAGCTCTTCGGTGCCTTGTCGAGCGGGATCATCTTCGTGTTGATCACGAAGGCCTGCAGCGGCTGCGAGAAGCCGTAGTACTTGTGGTCCTTCTGCACGGTCTTCGGATCGAAGGCGCCGTCCTCGGACGACTTGTAGCTCTCGAAGGCATCGAGCGCGAAGTCGTAGGCATCCGACGAGGCGGCGAAATACACGTCGCCGCGAGGCCGCGCGGCCTCGGCGCGGATGCGCGTGATCAGCTCGCCGACGCCGCCGTTGATGACCTCGACGTTGATCCCCGGATTCTTCTTGGTGAAGTCGTCGACGATCGCCTGCATCAGCTTGAGGCCGCCGGCATTGTAGAGGACCAGCGACGAGGACTGGGCGACGGCCGGCGTCGCAGAGAGAGCGAGGCCGAGCACGGCCAAGGAGACGAAGCGCTTCATGGGGCTCCCCGTTGGGTTTTCATAAATCTGTCACGAAAGTATCGCCCGGCGATCCGGTGAAGCGCAATCGGGAATGGCCACTCGGCGTCAGTGGAGGGAGCGTTTGACCCGGCGCTTCAGCGTCTCGATCGCGGTGCGGACGCTTTTCAGGTGCGGGTTGACCCGGAGGGCAGCTTCGAGCGCGGCGGTTGCCCCGACCCATTCCGACTCCGCCATCATGATCTGGCCGAGGCCCGACAGCGCCCCGAAATGACGCGGCTCGCGGATCAGCGTCTCCTCGATGTCGGTGATGGATCCCTGCTGATCGTCGAGCAGGAAGCGGGCGGTGGCTCGCTTGTTCCAGGCTTCCGCGAAGTCGGGGTCGTGGGCGATCAGCCGCCCGAAGGTGATCTCGGCCGGCTCGATGCGCCCGCCGGCGAGCGCGGAGATCCCTTCCTGCATCAGGCGGCGCCCGGTCTCGTCGGAGCTCCCGCACCAGACCTGCCAGATCTCGCCTTCGACCGTCTCGGCGACATCGGCACTGGGCGCGCGCTTGAGCGCATCGAACAGACGGATCAGCCGTTCGTCCGCCCGTGCGTGCGGCTGGGCGGTGGCGAGGCCGTTCAGGATGGCGAAGAGGCGGTCGAACACACGGTCAGGCTAGCCCATCGGTGCCGGCGCGTCAGCGCCGCTGGGTCGAGAGCGTCCAGGGGACCGCGGCGGCGTAGTTGGTGGCGAGGAAGCGATAGGTCTCCTTGACGAGCGCCATGGCGCCGTCGCCGCGCTCGTAGACCGCCTCCTTCCACTTCTCGATCAGGTCGTCCCAGATCATGAAGCCGAAATGCAGGTCGTCCCGGCTGCTGCGGATCAGCTCGATCGCCGCGTCGGGGTTCTTCAGCAGCGCCGAGATGTTGCCGGTCTTGGCATCGACCTGGGCGAACCTGGAATCGAACAGCTTCAGCGGCGTCTGCATCAGCGCGCGAGCCCTGGCGATCTCGCCCTCGACCGTCTTGCTCTTGCCGTAGATGCGATTGTAGCGGGCGAGCCCGAGGGCGATCTCGCGGATGAAGACGTAGCGATCGCGCAGCGCCTCGACGTAGACGATCTCGCGGCGGATCCGCTCGAGCTGGAAGCCGACTTCGTCGGCAGCCAGGCCGAGGGCCTGGCCGAGCGTCTGGTAGCCTTCGGCGATGTCGCGCTGGATCCCAGGATCGCCCGCGATCTGCTCCTGATTCTGAGGGGCCGCGATCACCTGTTCGCGGCCCTTGAGCCAGGACCAGACCTGCAGGTCGAGGCGGTCCTTGGCGAGCGTATGATGCTTGTCCTCGACCGACCAGGAGGCGGTGCCGTCGAGGATCTCCTTGGGGATCGAATCGCCTGGCCTGATCTCGCGCACGTAACGCAGGCCCTGGGCCGTCGTCAGCAGGAGGCGGACGTCGTCGCCGGCGGGATCGAGCTGGAATTCGCGCTGGATCCGCTCGATCGGCGTGACGCCGAACATGTCGCCGAGCGGGAAGTAGAAGCCGACCTCGTCGGACGGGCGCATGAACGCGAAATAGCCGCCCTTGACGTTGAAGACGCCGTGCTTGAACTCGAAATGCGTCGCCCGCGGCGGCGCAGTCCCCGGCGAGGAGAGGGGCTGGGCGGATGTCATGCGGCACCTTCCCCTGGCTGGGTTAAACGGGGGTTAATCCAAGAGTTGCGGTGCGGTGTTAGCTAGAGGACAAAAGGACACACCTTGGGAGCGCGACGTGCGGCCGACCTCGATTCTCGCCTTTGCCCTCTCGCTGCTTCTCGCCCTGCCGGCCTCGGGCGAGGGCCTTGCCGACATCGCCGGCAGTCACGGGCTGACGCCCGACCAGCTGGGCTTCGTGGTGATCGATGCCGAGAGCGGCCAGGTGCTGGCCGAGCACCAGGCCGATCGTGCGGTCGTCCCGGCCTCGGTCGCCAAGCTGCCGACCGCCGTCGCGGCGCTCGCGGTCCTGGGGCCCGAGCACCGGTTCGAGACCGAGCTGGCGCTCCAGGGAACGACGCTGTTCCTGGTCGGCGGCGGCGATCCGCTGCTGACGCCCGAGGACCTGAGGCCCGCCTTCAAGCGGCTCAAGGAGCGCGGCCTCAGGATCGATCGCTTCGCCTTCGACGCGACTGCCCTGCCGGAAATGCCCGAGATCGATCCGCTGCAGCCGGAGAACTCCTCCTACAATCCCGGCATCGGCGCGCTCGCGCTCGACTTCAACCGTGTGCTGATCGACTGGAAGGCCGGCGGCAAGGAGGTCGCGGCACTCGCGGTCTCGGACTCGCTCCGGCTCAAGGCGGACGCGATCCGCCTGCTGCCGTCGCCTTCGCCGATCCCACCTCCCTATCGCTTTCTCGCCGAAGGCCCGGACCGCTGGCTCTTCTCCAACCTGCAGCCGTCGGGGCGCATCTGGCTGCCGGTCAAGCAGCCGGCGCTGAACGCGGCGCTGGTGGTGCGCCGGCTCGCCGAGCGGGAGGGCGTCGCGCTGCCGATGCCGGTCGCGGCCAAGAGGCCGCCGGATGCGACGATCGTGCAGATCCATTCGAGCCATCGGCTCGCCGAGATCGTCCGCCGCCTGCTCGAGCACAGCAACAACATGGCTGCCGAGATGGTGGGGCTGAGCACGGCGCGACGGCTTGCGGGCGCGGCGCCGCCGGATCTCGCGCACTCGGTCGGCGTCGTCGACGGCTGGATCAGGACGACCGTGCCGGAGGTCGACTGGAGCGGCTTCGTGCGCGCCAATCACTCCGGCCTCTCGCCGGCGTCACGCACCACGCCTCGCCAGATGGCGCGGCTGGTGGTGCACGGCTTGACGCTCATCCCGGATCTCGCCGACGCGTTGCCGAGCCGCGACATCGCCGATGCCGAGGGCGGCGATTCCAAGGAAGCGGCGGAAGCGAGGAACGCCAGCCTCGCGATCCGCGCCAAGAGCGGCACCATGGCCTATGCGCGCGGCCTGGTGGGCCTGCTCTGGACTCATTCCGGGCGGCGCGTCGCCTTCGCGGTCTTCGCCTATGACGATGCCAAGCGCGTCGCCTTCGATGCGACCCTCGACAAGCGCGTGCCCGAGATGCCGGCCACCGCCACCGCCTGGATCCGCCGCGCCCGCGGGCTGGAACGCAACCTGCTGAGGAACTGGGCGGCGGCCTTCTGAGGCCCGAGCCTTTTCCTTCAGGCCTTTTTCCATAAGGAAAGCGCGGCTACAGTCCTTCCCGGTTCCGTCCTTCCGGGATGCCATGTTCAAGATCGATCCGTCGCGCCTCGACGTCGCCCGCGAGTTCAAGGCCAGGCCGTTCGGCGAGCATTCGCCCGAGCTGCAATACGTCCTCAACTACATGCGCACCCGCCAGACGCCCCAGTTCGAGGTGCTGGTGATGACCGAGCCCGGCAAGCGCTGGGTGCTGGGATACATGCCGACCGGCGGCGGGGTGCCCAAGCTCACCAACCAGACCTTCGACCGGCTCGAGGACGCCGAATGGCACGTCTTCAAGCTGCGCTGGAAGGACATCACCGGCCACGACCTGCCGATCGACTGACGTTCCGTCAAGTCCCCTCATCATCGGAATCCCCAGATGACCAGGATCATGGGCTACGCCGACCGCGTCAGCCTCCAGCCGGGCGAGACCGTCCGCATCATGGCAAGCTGCATCGGCGCCAGGAGCTATCGCGCCGACATCGTCCGCCTGCTCAGCCCGAACGCCGGCATGGGCGCCAGCGAGTATCGCGAGGTCGTCGTCGACACGCCGGCGAACGCCACCTACCCGGCGCGCGAGCAGAAGATCCATGCGGGATCCTTCGGCGTCGTGCCGGAGAAGTGGGCGCTCAAGGACGTCGAGAGCTTCACGCTGCAGGCCTATGTCTGGCCGACGACGCCGAAGAAGGGGCCGCGCGCGATCATGGGCACCTGGGCCGCTTCGGGCAGCGGCTATGGCCTCTCGATCGACGCCGAGGGGGCTGCCGAGGTGCGCATCGGCGCCTTCAAGCTGTCATCCGGCGTGCCGATGCTGGAGCGGCGCTGGTATCTGGTCGCCGTCAGCTTCGATGCCAAGAGCGGTCAGGTGCGGCTCTGGCAGGAGCCGATCTACGACAAGAGCTTCCATGCCGAGCGGTCGGTCATGGTCGAAGGCAAGGCGCGGGCGAGCAAGGCGGATGCGGGCGCACCCTTCCTGTTCGGAGCCTGGCGGTCGGGCGAGGCCGCGTCGCCGACGGTCTACGGCACCCTGCTGACCACCGGCCACCTCAACGGCCGCATCGATCGCCCGAGGCTGGCCCGGAAGGCGCTCGATCGCGCCCAGATCCAGGCGCTCACCGCCGGCATGCTCCCGTCGGGCCTCGAGGAGGAGGTGCTGGGATTCTGGGACTTCTCCAAGGACATCTCGAGCGACCGGATCAGCGACCTCTCGCCGAACCGCCTCGACGGCGAGGTGGTGAACGTGCCGACGCGCGCCGTCACCGGCCACAACTGGACCGGCTCGGAGATGAACTGGACCAAGGATCCGCATCAGTACGGCGCGATCCATTTCCACGACGACGACATCTCGGATGCCAAGTGGCAGCCGGACTTCTCGTTCACCGTGCCCAAGGACGCGAAGAGCGGCTTCTATGCGGCGAAGCTCGTCGCCGACGAGGCGTATTTCTATTGCCCGTTCTTCGTTCGCCCGAAGCGCGGCACGGCGAACGCCAAGATCGCGTTCCTGGCCTCGACCGCGACCTACACGGTCTATGCCAACAACCGCGGCCGCTTCACCAAGATGCTGACCGAGCTCTACCAGGGCCGCATCTCGATGATGGACGCGGTCGACATCCTGCAGTTCGAGTTCCCGGAGATGGGCGTGTCGACCTACGACCGCCACACCGACATGTCCGGTGTCTCGACCAGCTCGCGCCTTAGGCCCGTCACCAACTGGAAGCCGCACGGGCGGCTCTGGAACTACTGCTGCGATCTCTTCATCGTCGACTGGCTCGAGCATGTCGGGATGCCCTACGACATCGTCACCGACCACGACCTGCACGTCGAAGGCCAGGACCTGCTCCGCCCCTACAACGTCGTGCTGACGGGATCGCATCCCGAATACTGGTCGCTCGAGATGCTGGACGCGCTCGACGGCTACCAGCGCCAGGGCGGCCGCCACATGTACATGGGCGGCAACGGCTTCTACTGGCGCATCGCCTTCCATCCCGAGAACATGAACATCATCGAGGTGCGGCGCTCGGAAGACGGCGTGCGTGCCTGGGACGCGCGGGTCGGCGAGTACTATCACCAGTTCACCGGCGAGTATGGCGGGCTCTGGCGACGCCAGGGTCGCGCGCCGCAGGTCGCGACCGGCGTCGGCTTCATCAGCCAGGGTTTCGATGCGTGCTCCTACTACCGCCGCACGGCGCAGGCCAAGGATCCGCGCGTCGCCTTCATGTTCGAGGGCGTGTCGGACGAGATCCTCGGCAATTTCGGCGTCCTGCAGGGAGGGGCCGCCGGCCTGGAGATCGACTGCGCCGACTTCGCCCTCGGCACGCCGCCGCATGCGCTGGTCGTCGCCAGCTCCGAGAACCACTCCAACACCTACATCCTCGTCGCCGAGGAGATAAACATCGGCCACGGCGCGCTCGACGCCGTGCAGAACGCCTCGATCCGCGCCGACCTCACATTCTTCGAAACGCCCAATGGCGGTGCGGTGTTCTCGACCGGCTCGATCGCCTATGCCGGCGCCTTGCCCGTCAACGGCTTCGACAACAACATCGCGAAGCTGACGACGAACATCCTGAAGCGCTTCGCCGACGATCGTCCGTTCGCGATGCCGAAGTAGCGGGACGAGGGAACAATTTCGTGATCGCGCGGGCGCCCGCCGCGCAGATCTCCGCGGATGCAAGCGATCATGCTGTGGCGACGAGGGCCCTCCGCGCGAAAACGTAGCAGGAGGGTCATCCCCTCGCCCCACTGATGCCTTATTGTTCGGGCACTTCGTCGGCACCGCTGACAAGGAAGGACGCCATGGACGGACCGACACGAGCGGCAACGCGCCTCGACCGGGCGTGGGAGGCACTGACGCAGCACCGGGACCGGGTGGCTCCGCTGCATCTCAGGGATCTCTTCGCCGGCGACCCCGACCGTTTCCAGCGCTTCTCGCTGCGCCACGAGGACCTGCTCTTCGACTATTCGAAGCAGCGCATCACCACCGAGACCGTCGCGCTCCTGCACGAGCTCGCCCGTGCCGCCGACGTCGCCGGCTGGACCGACCGCATGTTCTCGGGCGAGGCCATCAACGGCTCCGAGAACCGCGCCGCCTTCCACGTGGCGCTCCGCAGCCGCTCGACCGCGCCGATGCGCATCGACGGCCGCGACGTCATGGGCGACGTCCGCGAGGTGCTGGGCCGCATGCGCGCCTTCGCCGACCAGGTCCGTGCCGGCGAGTACAAGGGCGCGACCGGAAAGGCGATCCGCGCCATCGTCAACATCGGCATCGGCGGTTCCGACCGCGGGCCCGCGATGGCCGACCAGGCGCTGGCCAAGTGGCGCCATCCCGGGCTTCAGCTCCGCCACGTCTCCAACGTCGACGGCGCCGACATCGGCCGGGCCCTGGCGGGGCTCGATCCGGCGACGACGCTGGTGATCGTTGCGTCCAAGACCTTCACCACCCAGGAAACGATGACCAATGCCGCGACCGCGCGCGCCTGGCTGGTGGGGCAGCTCGGCGAGAACGCCGTCGCACGGCACTTCGTCGCGGTCTCGACCGCGCGCGACAAGGTCGCTGCGTTCGGGATCACGCCGGAGAACACGTTCGGCTTCTGGGACTGGGTCGGCGGCCGCTACTCTCTGTGGTCGGCGATCGGCCTGCCCCTGATGATCGGCATCGGCCCGGAAGCCTTCGACCGGCTGCTCGATGGCGCGCATGCGGTGGACCGCCATTTCCGGGATGCCCCGCTCGATACCAACATTCCCGTGGCGATGGCGCTGGTCGGGATCTGGAACGTCAACTTCCTGGGCGCGCGCAACCACGCGATCCTGCCCTACGACCATCGCCTGCGACGCTTCCCCGCCTATCTGCAGCAGCTCGAGATGGAGTCGAACGGCAAGGGCGTCGACCGCGAGGGGAGGCCCGTGCGTCACGCGACGGCGCCCGTCGTCTTCGGCGAGCCCGGAACCAACGGCCAACACGCGCTGATGCAGCTCTTCCACCAGGGGCCCGACCCGGTTCCCGCCGACTTTCTTGCCGCGGTCGAACCGGACCACGATCTCACCGGCCATCACGAGATCCTGCTCGCCAACATGCTGGCGCAGAGCCAGGCGCTGGCGATCGGGCAGGACGAGGCCGAGACCCGCGAGCTGATGCTGAAGTCGGGCGCAGACCGCGCCACCGCCGAGCGCCTGGCGCCGCACCGGACCTTCCCCGGCAACCGGCCGAGCTCGACCTTCCTCTTCAAGCAGCTCGACCCGTACACGCTCGGCCGCCTGATCGCGCTCTACGAGCACAAGGTCTTCGTCCAGGGCGTGATCTGGGGCATCAACTCCTTCGACCAGTGGGGCGTCGAGCTCGGCAAGACGCTGGCGAAGAAGGTGCTGCCGGAACTGTCGCTCGACGCGCTGCCGGCCGAAGGCCAGGACGCCTCCACCGCCGGCCTCGTCGGCCACATCAAGGCGACGCGCACCGACTAGCCGCGGGCGCCTCTCAGCCGCGGCCGTTCCGTGCGGATCGCGGCCGCAAGGAAGTCGAGCAGGGCACGGACACGCGCGGCGCCGCGCAGGTCCTCGTGCGTCAGAAGCCAGAGGCCGTGGTCGAACTCCGGCAGCGGTGGCGACAGCCGCTGAAGCCGGGCATCGCTGTCGCCGACGAAGCAGGCGAGCACCGCCGCGCCGATGCCGGCGGCGCAGGCCGCCTGCATGCCGCTCTCGGTGTCGACGCGCATCACGACGCGCTCCGCCGCTTCGCGCTCGATGAACCGGGCGAAGGTTGTGTGCGCGAAGATCTCGTCCGGAGCGACCCAGTCGTGGCGCGCCCAGTCCGTGCCGGCGGGATTGCGGGCGAGATAGTCGCGGGTGGCGTAGACCGCCATGCCGACATCGGCCAGGCGCTGGCCGACCAGGGTTCCGGTCGGCGCGTTGGTCGCGCGGAGGGCCACATCCGCATCGCGTCGCGTCAGGTTGGCGAGCGTCGAGCTGACCGTGAGCTCGACCGTGATCCCCGGATGAAGCGCGCGGAACCGCGCGAGGTGAGGGGGCAGCAGGTCGAGCGCGATCGAGTCCAGGGTGGAGAGACGCACCGTTCCGATCAGGCGCGCGTCGCGGCCCGAGAGTCGGCGGTCGAGACTTTCGGCGGCATCCTCCATCGCTTCCGCGGCGCGCCGGAGCTCATCGCCTGCGGCGGTCGGCACGTATCCGTCGGGCCGACGCTCGAACAGCTTCGTGTCGAGCTGCTCCTCCAGTCCCCGGAGCCGGCGCCAGACGGTGGCGTGGTTGAGCTTCAGGGCGCGGGCCGCTCCGGACAGGCTTCCGGCCCGCGAGATGGCGAGCGCGATGCGGAGGTCGTCCCATTCCATCTTTGCAATTATGCAAAGATACTGTTCGGAAAGCCAGAATTCCGTTGCGTCGGGGAAAGACTATCTTCCAGGCATCTCAACCACGGGGGAAACCCATGATCGATACCCGCTTCGCGCCCTACGGCGCCCTCGCTCTCCGGCTCGGCCTCGGCACCATGTGGATCGCCCATGCCCTGCTGAAGGTCTTCGTCTTCACGCTTCCCGGCACCGTCGCCTTCTTCGAGAAGGTCGGTTTCTGGGGACCGCTCGCCTATGTCGTCGTCGCGGCAGAACTGGCCGGCGGCGCGGCGATCCTGGCCGGCGTCTACGGCCGTTACGTCTCGGCGGCGCTGATCCCGATCATGGCCGGCGCGCTGATGACCCATCTCCCGAACGGCTGGGTGTTCTCGGCCAATGGCGGCGGCTGGGAATATCCCGCCTTCCTGATCCTGGCCTCGGCCGTCCACGCGCTGATCGGCGATGGCGCCTACGCGCTCGGGCGCGGCGAGCTGCCGGGCTTCGCCCGCACCCAGCGCGCCTGACCTTCCGGTTCCCGATCCGTCGGCAGCGCCCCGGCCTTGAGCCGGGGCGCCGTCGTTTGCCATCATCGGCTCCCTGCTTGAGGAGCCTTCCCATGAAGCGCGGAATCGTCGTTGCCCCGCAGCCCGAAGCGGTCGAGGTGGGCGCGCGCATCTACATGGCCGGCGGCAACGCCGTCGATGCGGCGATTGCAACCGCCTTCGCGCAGGGCGTCGTCGACGGGCTGATGTGCGGTGTCGCGGGACTCGGCTCATGCCAGGTCTACGCACCGAAGCAGAACCGGCACGAGATGATCGACTTCTACTGTCGGGCGCCGTACGCGGCCCGCGCCGACATGTGGACGCATCTGATCGAGTACCAGACGCGCGACGGCTTCTCCTTCGTGCTCAAGGACAAGGTCAACGACGTCGGCTACGGCGCGATCGCGACGCCGGGCTCGATCGCCGGCTTTCATGCGGTCCATGGCCGCTACGGCAAGCTCAAATGGGAAGACCTCCTGATGCCGGCGGTGAAGCTGGCCGAGGATGGCTACACCATCACGCCCTTCGTCCACACCTATTGGAATTCGCGCGAAGGCCTCGGCCGCGCCGACCCGATCGAGCGCATGGAGCTGTGCAAGGCGGCGCACAGGCTGTTCTTCGGCCCCGACGGGAAGTTCCATCCGGTCGGTACCCGGGTGAAGAATCCGGACTACGGTCGCACGCTCCGGCGCCTCGCGGCCGAAGGGCCCGAGAGCTTCTATCGCGGCGCGCTCGCCAAGGAGATGGTCGCCGACCTATCACGGCACGGCGGGCTGCTGACCCTGGAAGACCTCGATCGCTATCGGGTCGTCGAAGGCAAGCCGGTCAAGATCGCCTATCGCGGCTACGAGGTCGCGGTGAACCCGCCGCCGGGCGGCGGGCTGATGCTGGCGCTCATGCTGAACATCCTCGAGAACTTCGACCTTGCCGGCATGGGCCACAACAGCCCCGAGTACATCCGTACCGTCGCGGAAGCGATGAAGCGGGCGATGATCATGAAGGAGCGGCACCTCGGCGATCCCGAGGTCGTGCCGGTGCCGGTCGCCGAGATCGTCGACAAGGCGCGCGCGCGCGAGGCCGCCGACGAGATCAGGCGTGGCCGGAAGGCGACCCTGGTCCGCCAAGGCCTCAAGGAGGCGGCCGACACCACGCATCTCTGTTGCATGGATGCGGACGGCATGACGGTGACGATGACCCATACGCTGGGCTACCAGTCGGGCGTCATCACCGAGGGCCTGGGCTTCATGTACAACGGCGCCATGGGCTTCTTCGACCCCAGGCCCGGCCATCCGAGCTCGATTGCGCCCGGCAAGAGCCGGGGCTCGACCGCCTGCCCGACCATCGTCTCCAAGGACGGAAAGCCGATCCTGGCGCTGGGGGCGCCCGGCGGAGCCCAGATCCCGATGGGCGTGCTCCAGGTGGTCCTCAACGTGCTCGACCACGGCATGAGCGTGACCGAGGCGATCGACGCGCCGCGCTTCTCGGCGACCAGCGACGCGATCGACCTCTGCTTCCGCATTCCGGGATACGTCGCCGAGGCGCTGGAAGCCGACGGCTACAAGGCGGTGCGGCTGCCCTACAGCTACGCCTTCGCCCGGGTTCATGCGGTTCGCGCCGACGGCGGCCGGGTGACCGGCGCCGCCGACCCCTATGCCGGCGGAATGGCTCTCGCCGTGTAGAGTTGGGCGTATCGACGGCGCGACCACAGGCCCGCGATGCGATTTACGGGCCTTCTATTTCAATGAATTGTGACTTCACAAAGGCTTAGCCCCTAGTCCTAGGGACGTGGAAGAATTCAGGGTTGACGCCCCTGTTCAATCCCGGTTAGAGGACTGTGACAAAAATAGCGCTCGCCAAAAAAATCCAAGGCGTAGCGCAGCAGCAACAGGGAGCGGTCGTCCGGTCGGGTTCGGGTTTTCGGGCGACTTGGAATTGAGCACGGGGGAGGGTTTGAGATGATCAGATCGGCGCAGGCGATCGCCTTGCTGGCTCTGATCGCCGCCGCAGCGGAACCAGTCGGGTCGGCCCAGGCGGGCTGGCTCGACTGGACCTCGCACGAGAAGGTCGTGCCGAGGTCGGACGCGGCAAAGGCCGAACCGAGTCAGGCGCAGCGGACGGTTACGGTCGAGCGCGGCGATACGCTCGGCAAGATCATGGCGCGGGCCGGCGTGCTTTCGGCCGAGGCGGCCCGGGTGCTGGAGGCGATGCAGGATCTGGTCGATCCGAAGCGCCTGCAGATCGGCGACACCGTTGCGATGACCCTGGGCGAGGCCGGCGGCCAGATCCGCCTCTCCGCCCTTCATGTCGATTTCCGGCCCGACCTGTCGCTGACGCTCGTGCGTGGCCAGGACGGCGCCTTCCACGCCGCGTCCGTCAACGGCCGGCCGAGCGTCTCGGTCGAGACCGTCGCCGGCAAGGTCTCGAAGAGCCTCCGCGGCTCTCTGAGCCAGGCGGGCCTGCCGTCGATGCTGGCCGACGACGTGATCCGCGCGCTCGAGTTCGATCCGACGCTTCCGAAGCGGATCAAGACCGGCACCGAATTCCAGGTGATCTACGAGCGCCTCGGCGCGTCGGGTGCCGGCCGCAAGGCCAGCGACCGCCTGCGGCTGCGCTACGCCGAGGTCACGATCGGCAAGACACCGCACCGCTTCTATCACTACGCCCCGCCGGGGGCGGAGCCGAAGTTCTTCGACGAGAGCGGCCGTCCGCTCGAGAACATCCGCTTCATGATCCCGATCGAGGGCGGCAAGGTGAACTCGCCCTTCGGGCCGCGCCTGCATCCGGTGCTCCGCAAGGTGAAGCTCCACAAGGGCGTCGACTTCCCCGCGCCGAAAGGCACGCCGATCTACGCGGCCGCCGACGGCGTGGTCGAGGACATGGGCTGGCGCGGCAACTACGGCAACTACATCAAGCTGAAGCACGACCCGCGGCACGACACCGCCTACGGCCATCTCGACGAGTTCGCGCCCGGCGTCGCCGAGGGCGAATGGGTGGCGCAGGGGCAGGTCATCGGCTATGTTGGACGCACTGGCTTGGCCAGCGGGAACCACCTGTACTGGGAGGTTCTCGTCGACAACAAGCAGGTCGACCCGATGAAGGTCCGCATGGTGAAAGCCGGCGGTCTGGAGGGCAAGGAGCTGCAGAAGTTCCAACGCTTCGTCAAAGAGACCCAGGCCCAGGCCGTGGCGCTGCGCTGAGCGCTGACCCAGGCGGCGTGTCATGAGGTTCCGGCGGCGCAAGCGCCGCTGGGCCGCCATTCCGGTCGTCCTGCTCTCCGCCGTCCTCTTCGGACTTTTCACTCAGATCGATCTCGACGCCTTCCGCGGCCGCGCCGTGGATTCCGTCTCGGCTTGGCTCGACCAGCCGGTCACGCTCGGCGGCCGCCTCGGCATCCGCTGGTCCAGCGGTCCCGTCCTGGTGCTGCCGGATCTCGAGGTCGGCGACAAGTTGCTGACGGCGCGCGAGGCGCGCATCGCGGTCCGCTTCTGGCCGCTCCTCGTCGGTGAGATCGAGCCCAGGATCGTCTCGCTCGTAGGTCCCCGCCTCCGCGTCGCCGCGCTCGGCGACTGGCGCTCGCGTTCCGGCGAGTGGCCGACGCTGCCTCTCGAGCGGCTCGATGTCGTCGACGGCGCCTTGGACGGGCCGGAGGGGCAGGTGCTCGATCAGGCGACGCTCGCCGTCGTCCCGGGATCGCCGACCGGTCCGTTCGACGTCCGTGGCACGGCACGCATCGGCGTCGAGCCGGCACGGATCGAGGTCATGGTGGGGCGGCTCGACGCCGGCCGGCCGGTCGGGTTCGCCGCGAAGGTGCAGAGCGCGGGCGCCGAGGTGTCGCTCGCCGGCGCCGCCAATCGCGGCGCCAACGGGCTCGAGATCGGCGGACCGATCAAGCTCACGACCGGCGACGGGGCCAGGCTCCTCGCGCGGCTCGGCATCGTCGCGGTGCCGCTTGCCGGCCCTGCGGCCGCGGAAGCGAAGCTCGCCTGGAGCGACGGCCGCGTGGTGCTCTCCGACGTCTCCGTCGACATCGACGGGGCGCGCATCGGCGGCCGGATCGATCTCGCCGAGAGCTTCCGCGCCGGCGAGATCCAGCTCGGGTTCGGCCGCCTGGAGCTGGAGCGCTGGCTCGGCACGATCGAGGGACTTCGCGGCGGCGCCGACGGGCGCGATCTCTCCGTGGTGCTGACGGCGGAGGCGGTCGGCGTCCGCGGCGGACTGGTGCGCCAGGTGCGCGCCGAGGTCCGGTTGCTCGACCGGCAGATGGCGATCCGCCAGGTCTCCGCCCTGGGTCCCGGCGGCACCGAGCTGACCGCCTTCGGACGCATCAGCACCACCGGCGCAGCCCCCATGTACGAGGGCGAGGCCGATCTGGTTTCGGACAATCTCCGCGTCGCACTGGCATGGCTCGGCGTGGAGCCCGTGGGTGTTCCGCCCGACCGGCTGCGCCGCGCCGCCCTCTCGTTCCGCCTGACCTATGACGGGGAGCGGCTGACGGTGCCGTCCTTCGACCTCAAGCTCGATACCAGCCGCATGATCGGCAGCGGAAACCTGATGCTCGCGCCGAAACCGATGATCGATCTCCGCGTCGCCGTCGACCGCATCACGGTCGATCCCTATCTGCCGCTCGTCGGCGAGGCGATGGCGACGGGTGTCGGCGGCCACGTCGCCGCCTCGGCCGATCTCGCCACGTGGCACGGCATCGGGCTTCGCGACCTCGACCTCGAAGCGGATATTGACGGAAGGACTCTCGACTTCCGTCGTTTCCGCATCGGGGAGGCAGCCGGGGCACGCGTCTCGGCGGCGGGCAAACTCGTTGCCGACGGCGATGGCACCGACATCTCCTTCGACCTCGCGACGCGGCGACCGTCGGAGCTGCTGCGCCTGTTCGGGAACGGGGACGGTGCGGGCGTCGCGGACGACACGCCCGTCACCGCGGTCGGACGCTTTCAGGGCCCGCTCTCCGCGCTCAAGCTGTCCGGTGCGGCGGTGACGCCGGAAGGGACGACGGCTCTGGATGGAACGGCGGCGCTCGCCGGCGCCGATGCGCCCAGCCTCGATCCCGGGCCGGCGCTTCGCCGGCTGATCGAGGCGTTAGCCGTGCGTGGCGGGCGTTGAGCGGATCTCGGCCTTCAGGGTCTCCAGCACCAGCAGCCTGAGCGCGCTGGAGAGGTTGCCTTCGCGGCGGCCGTCCACCTCGGCGACGAGCTGATTGAGGCTCACCCGCTTGGTTTCGGCGATGCGTTTCAGCTCGTCCCAGAAGGGACCTTCCAGCGACACGCTGGTGCGATGGCCGGCAACGACGACGGAGCGCTTCACGATCCGCGGGCTCGGCGTGTCGGCATTCATGGGTTCAAGGCTCAAGGGCTTGGTCCAAGCATGGCGCGTGGGTCGACCCATCGGTCGAAGTCCGCGGCGGTTACGTCGCCGGACGCCAATGCCGCCTCTTTCAGGCCGAGCCCGGCGGCGTGCGCATGCTTCGCAATGGCAGCCGCCTTGTCATAGCCGATATGCGGGGCGAGCGCGGTGACCAGCATGAGCGATTGCTCCAGGTGACGGGCGATCCGCGCGCGATCCGCTTGGATGCCCGCAATACAACGCTCGGCGAAGCTGTCGGTTGCGTCGCCTAGGAGCCGGATGGATCTGAGCACATTCCACACGATCACCGGCTTCATCGCGTTGAGCTCCAGGTGCCCCCCGGCCCCGGCCACCGTCACGGTCACGTGATTGCCCATGACCTCGGCGGCGACCATGGTAACCGCCTCGGACTGCGTCGGGTTCACCTTGCCGGGCATGATCGACGACCCCGGTTCGTTCTCCGGGAGTGTCAGCTCCCCGAAGCCGGCCCGGGGACCCGATCCCAGCAGTCTTATGTCGTTGGCGATCTTGGTCAGCGCCACGGCCGTCGCGTTGAGTACTCCGGAAAGCCGCACCAGGGCGTCATGGGCGGCGATCGCCGCGAAGAGGTTCGGCGCCTGCCGGAACGGAATCCCGGTCAGCCGGGCAAGGTGGCGCGCGACTTCGCGCCCGAACGCAGGCGGAGAATTGAGGCCCGTGCCGACGGCGGTGGCGCCCTGGGCCAGCGCATGGATCTCGTCCAGCGCCTTCGCCAGCGCCTCGCGGGATTCGGTCACCTGCCGCGCGTAGCCGGAGAATTCCTGGCCGACGGTCACCGGCGTCGCGTCCTGCAGATGGGTGCGCCCGATCTTGACCACGTCGGCGAAGTCGGCGGCCTTGTCGGCGAGCATGCGTTCGAGACGGGCGAGCGCCGCATCGAGAAGGTCGCGGGCGAGGATCGCGGTCGCCACATGCATGACCGTCGGGAAGCTGTCGTTCGACGACTGGCTCATGTTGACGTGATCGTTCGGATGGACCGGCTTCTTCGATCCGAGCGGCGCGCCCAGGATTTCGTTGGCGCGGTTGGCGATCACCTCGTTGGCGTTCATGTTGGTCTGGGTGCCGGATCCGGTCTGCCAGACCACGAGCGGGAAGTGATCGAGCAGCTTGCCTGCCGCGACCTCTTCCGCCGCCCGGACGATCGCGTCCGCGAGCTTCGGATCGAGCAGGCCCAGCTCCCGGTTGGCGATCGCCGACGCCTGCTTCTGCAGGCCGAAAGCCCGGACCAGCGCATCCGGCATGCGCTCGCCGCCGATCGGGAAGTTCCGACGCGAGCGTTCGGTCTGCGCCCCCCAGTATCGGTCGGCTGCGACCTCGATCTTGCCCAGGCTGTCGGTTTCGGTGCGCGTTCCGGTCATGGCGCCTCGCGGTGGAAGAGGGCGACCAACTCGACATGGGGCGACCAGAGGAACTGGTCAATCGGCCGGAGCCGATCGAGCCGGTAGCCGCCGTCGGCCAAGGTGCGGGCGTCTCGCGCGAAAGTCTGCGGGTTGCAGGATACGGCGACGATGGTCGGCACCGTCGAGCGGGCGAGGTTTTCCGCGACCGCACGGGCGCCTGCGCGCGGCGGGTCGAAGACGACGGCATCGAAACGGCTCAGGGCTTTCGCATCGGGCGGGTCGCGGCCGAGGTCGCGGCGCTCGGCCGCGATCCGCCCTTTTCCGGAAGCCGCGAGCGCCTTCACCGCACCCGGGTCGCCTTCCATCGCGGTGACCTTGGCGTGCCGCGCCATCGGCAGGCTGAACGTGCCGATGCCGGCATAAAGGTCGAGGATCGTCCTGGCCTTGCCGACGCCGGCCAGGACCTCCGCGATCAGCGCGGCCTCGCCGGCGAGGCTCGCCTGCAGGAAGGCGCCGGGCGGAAAGACCGCCGGCATGCCGTCGAAGGGGACTGTGACTTCCCGTCGCGCGGCCAGGATCTCGACGGTGCCGCCGGGCCTTCTCCAGGAAAGCCGCGCGATGTCCGCTTCCTCGGCAAAAGCGGCAAGGCCCTCGCGCGCGCGAAGATCGGGTGTCCCATCCACCTCGAGCACGAGATCGATGCCGGAGCCGGTGAGTGTCGCGATCGCCTGGCCGCGCTGGCCGGTGCCGAGCAAAGTGGAAAGCAGCGACCGCAGCGGCACGGTCAGCCGGAACAATGCCGGCGCGATCACCGGGCATTCGGCGATGTCGACGAGCGCATGCGACTGCGCCTCGGCGAATCCCAGCACGGCGCCGCCCTTGCGCCCGACGGCCGAGAACACGGCACGGCGGCGGTCGCCCGGCGGCACCACCAGCACCTCGGCGACGGCCGCCCCGTCGAGACCGCGACGCGCCAGGGCCTCGACGATCAGGTCGCGCTTCCATTCCGCATAGGCGTGAGTCGCGAGATGCTGGAGCGCGCAGCCGCCGCAACGGCCGAAATGCCGGCAGGCGGGCGCGATGCGCGTCTCCGCATCGGTCAGGCGGCGCACGATCGTCGCGACGCGTCCGTCGCCGCGCGGCGGGCCGAGATGGACGAGAAGGCGCTCGCCCGGCAGCGCCCCGGGAACGAACAGGCGCTGTCCGCCATGCTCGGCGATGCCGTCGCCGGCTGCGCCCAGCCGGTCGACGACCACCTCGATGGGATCGGTCACGGCGGCGAAGGGCGTGCTTCGGCCGCCGCGCGCATCAGCGGAAGACGACCTCGACCGTGCCCGAGGGCTGGACGGTGCAGATGAAGGAATAGCGGCGCGCGTAGCCGGCCGAGACGCCTTCGACCGCGCCATGGTAGCGGGCGTCGCCGTAGTCGTCGTTATTGACGATCTGGCCCTGGGCGAAGCGCAGGCTGTCGACGTTGGCGACGCGCTCGGTCACCGCGTCGTGGCAGAGGCTCACCACCTCGCGACGACCTTCGCGGGTCTGCAGCAGCGGGTTGGTCTGGTATCCCACGGAGGTGCGGACGTCCGAGCGGAAGTCCTGGCAGGCGACGAGCCCGAGGGCCGCAACGCCGAGGGCGAATGCGCGGGCATTCATGATGGCAACTCTCCACGGCGTGCCGCGCCGCACGGTCCCACCCCTGGACGCGTACCCTATTATGAAGCAGGACGCGGCCGCTGGCCAAGGGGCCTTGCCGGCGCGTCGACCGCGACCAGATGGCCGACCACGAGGCCGAAGCTCGAGTCGCTCTCGAGCCGGACCGGCAGCCACATCCCGCTTTCGCCGAAGCGGGCGACGTAAAGGATGGAGATGCGCGGCGTCTGGGCATTGAAGCGCGGGTTCTGCTGAAACCCGGCGAGCCGTTCCATCTGGACCTTGCAGCGCACCGCCGGCCCGGAGAAGACCGTGTAGTGGCTGGACTCGACGACGCTCGGTCCGTCGTCCTCGAACACGAGGTTGAAGCGCCGCCGCCCGTCGAAGACCGGCACCTTGCCGTTGCAGGGGCTGCCGCCCGCGGCCGCCATCTGGTTCAGGGCGACGAAGACGCTCATCGGATCGAAGGTGTCGAGCTTCATCGCCTCCGGGACGGGCGTGCGGTCGTCGGTGTCGTTCGGCGGCTCGAGCAGGGCGTCGATGCGGCCGCCCTCGCGATAGTCGAGGCGGATCGAGCGGCGGGACCCGAAGAACGTGCCGTCGGAGACGTAGGAAACGGGGAGCGGCGCGCTCCCGATCCGGCCGCGGCTTTCGATCTTCTGGCTGAACCTGAGGATCCAGTCGATGATCCCGGTGGTCGCGAGATCGGCCGCGACATCGTAGTCGGCGTCGCGGACGGCGGCCTTGGCCTGGATCGACAGTGCCTTGAGGCCGCCGGTGTAGATGTCGTAGCGGGCCCCGATGGTCTCTGCCGAGGCCGGCAGGGCCAGGAGAATCAGAGCCGCCGCTCCCGCCCGGATCGTGCCCGTCGCTGGCATTTGAAGATCCCTCCGATGCCGGAACCCCCAGAATTTGACCGGCATTCCATTATATAAGGCGAGGAGGAGGGAGCGCGACCCCATGATAGCCGTCCGACGCATGCTCGTGGCATGCCTGATGACCGTCTTCGGTACGACCGGGGCTGGCGCCGCCGGCCCGGCGATCCCCTGGGTCGTCTACTACGCGGCGGAACTGCCGCCGTCCGCCTTCTATGCCTACGACCTGGTGGTGCTCGAGTCCGACCGCCACCCGCCGATCGAGCCCCTGATCGACCGGGGCAAGAAGGTCGTCGGCTATCTCAGTCTCGGCGAGGTCAACGAGACCCGGCCCTATTTCGCCGACGTCAAAGGCGAAGGCATCCTGCTCGGCGAGAACGAGAACTGGAAAGGCAGCTACTTCGTCGACGTGCGCGACCCGCGCTGGACCAAGCGGGTGATCGACGAGCTGGTGCCGCAGATCCTCCGCCGCGGCTTCCAGGGCATCTTCATCGACACGATGGACAACCCCGGCCACCTGGAGCGCCTGGACGCGAAGGCCAATGCCGGGATGCTCGACGCCGGCGCGCGACTGATCCGCACCATCCGCCGAAACTTTCCGCGCATGACCATCATCCTCAATCGCGGCTATGACATGCTGCCGTCGGTCGAGCGAGACATCGACATGGTCCTAGGCGAGTCGGTCTATGCCGACTACGACTTCGAGGCCAAGAAGTACGGCAGGGTCGACGAAGCGACCTACAGGCAGCAGGTCGAGATCCTGCAGGCCGCGGCCCGTCGACAGACCAATCTCAAGGTCCTGACCCTCGACTACTGGGATCCGGCCGACGCCGCGGGGATCGCCGAGATCTACAGGATCCAGGCCGCGAACGGGTTCAGCCCATATGTCGCGACGGTCGAGCTCGACCGTGTGGTGCCGGGGCCGCAGGCAAAATGAAGCGCCTTGCCGCCCTTGCCGTACTGGTCTCAGCGCTCCTCTTCGGCGGCGGCGCGTTCGCGCAAGGCAAGCCGATCGCGCGCACCATCCTCGCGCTGTACGACGGCACGCTCGATTCCGACATCCGCTTCACCGCGATCCATCAGATCCTCGAGATGCCGCTCAACCATCTCGGCCTGGTGGTGACCTATCACGATCTCCGCCAGCCGCTGCCGACCGGCAAGGATCTCGACGGCGTCAGGGGGGCGGTCGCCTGGTTCTCGGGCGACGTCATGCCGAACCCGGTCGGCTTCATCGAATGGGGTCAGGACTTCATCGAGGGCGGGCGGAAGCTGGTGTTGATCGGAAGCCTCGGCATGGCCAACGACCGGCGCGGCAAGGCGACAGCGATCGAGCAGGTCAATGCCCTCCTGCAGAAGATCGGGCTCCGCTTCGACGAGCGTCACGTCGAGCACACGCAGGATGTCCGTGTCGTCCGCAAGGATCGCCTGCTGCTCGAATTCGAGGCGCCATTGCCGCGCCAGCTCCCCGCCTATGATCGCGTCGTGAAGGTCGACTCGCGGACCGAGGCGCACTTCATCGTCCGCGAAGGCAACGACAGCGCCACCGATGCGACCCTTGTCAGCACGCATCCGAACGGCGGCATGGTCGTCGGCGAGCTCGTCCATCGCGGTGACTATTCGACGCCCATCAAGCAGCTCTATCTCAACACGTTCGAGTATCTCAGGCGGGCCTTCGCGACCGACGATCTGCCCAAGCCGGACACCACGACGCTGGTCGGCCGGCGCATCTACTACAGCCATGTCGACGGAGACGGCTGGCGCAGCCAGGCCCAGGTCAAGGAATACGCCCAGCGTCGCGCCATGGCGGCGGAGGTCGTGCTGCGCGAAGCGGTCGCGGCCTTCCCAGACCTGCCGGTGACGATCGCGCCGATCGTCGCCGATCTCGACCCGGCGTGGTTCGGCACCGAGCAGTCGCTGGCGCTGGCGCGCGAGTTCTTCGAGCTGCCGCAGGTCGAGATCGGCACGCATACCTGGAGCCATCCCTTCGACTGGAACTTCTTCGCCGACGACGATGCGACCAAGGAAGTCCCGCTGCTTCGCAAGTATCCCAGGCGGCCGGGCGGCAACGACGAGGGCGCATGGGCGTCGGTCGTGCGTCAGGCATCGGCGAAGCAGGCGGCCGCGACCTACGAAGGCAAGGTCCTGGGCTCGCAGGGTTCGTACTCGGTACCGCGCGCCTATGCCGTGAAGCCTTTCGACCTCTCCCTGGAGATCAAGGGGTCGGTCGACTTCCTCAACGCCATCGCGCCGGCCGGCAAGCAGGTGACGCTGCTGCAATGGTCGGGAAACTGCCTGCCCTGGAACGATGCGGTCGTCGCGACCTATGCTGCCGGCGTGCTGAACCTCAACGGCGGCGACACGCGGTTCGACCGCGAGCGGCCGAGCTACACCTCGGTCGCCGCGATCGGGCGCAGGCTTCCCGGCGGCATCCAGGTCTATTCCTCGAACGCCAACGAGAACGTCTACACGGAATTGTGGACCGACCGCTTCTTCGGCTTCGCGCTGGTGCCGCAGACCTGGCGGAACACGGAGCAGCCGATCAGGGTCAAGCCGAAGAACGTCTACTATCACATGTATTCCGGCGAGAAGATGGCGAGCCTGCGCGCGCTCCTCAACAACCTGAAGGCGGCCGAAGCCGAGCCGATCGCGCCGATCGCCGCCAGCACCTTCACGCGCATGGCCCTCGGCTTCTATTCCACCGAGATCACCGATCTCGGCGGCGACCGCTGGCGGGTCGACAACCGCGGCCAGCTCTCGACCATCCGCTTCGATCGAGCCTTTGACCGCAAGGTCGACTTCGCGCGGTCGAGCGGCGTGCTCGGCCAGCAGCATTTCCAGGGGAGCCTGTACGTCGCCCTCGACCCGTCCGAACGCACCCCGGTGATCGCGCTTGCGCAATCGGAGCGGACGGATGTCGAACCCCCGGCGGCGCGCGCCTATCTGATCGACAGCCGCTGGCCGATCGAGGGCCTCAGGCTCGACGGACGTGATTTCGCCTTCCGCGGCCAGGGGTTCGGTCCCGGCGAGATGACGTGGAAGGTCGAGGGGGCCGGACGCTATCAGGTGACCGCCGACGACGGCGAACGGAAGGTCGAAAGCTTCGCCGAGGCCGATGCCGACGGCATTCTCGCCTTCACCATCCGGACCCGCACCTACGCGCCCACAGCGGTTGCCGTGCGGCGCATCCCCAACGCATGATCGGCGCCGTCCGACTCGCCGCCGTGCTCGTGCTCGTTCTGGCGGGCGCGACGACGATGGGAAGCGGCGGAGCGGGAGCTCAAGGCCGGCCGGTCCCGAGGACCATCCTCGCCTTCTATGACGGCACGGGGTTCGAGGACATCCGCTTCACGCCGATCCATCGCGTCGCCGAGATGCCGCTCAATCATCTGGGGCTGGTCGTCTCCTATCACGATCTTCGTCAGCCGCTGCCGACCGGGGCCGAGCTGGAGGGGGTACGCGGCGCGATTGCGTGGTTCACCGGGGACGTCATGCCCAATCCCGGGGCGTTCATCGAATGGTCGCACCGGTTCATCGACAGCGGCCGCCAGCTGGCGATCTTCGGCTCTCTCGGCTTCGCCAACGACCGGAGCGGCAAGCAGACCTCGGCCGAGGCGATCAACGGACTCCTACAGCGGATCGGCCTCCGCTTCGACGGGCGCCGCATCGAGCTCACGCACAATGTCCGGATCATCCGGCGCGACCGGGGCCTCCTCGACTTCGAGACGCCCTTGCCCCGCCAGCTTCCCGCCTACGACCGTATCGTCAAGGTCGATCCGCTGGTCGAGGCGCATCTGATCGTCCGCGAAGGCAACGACAGTTCGACGGACGCGACTCCCATCAGCACGCATCCCAATGGCGGCTTCGTCGCGCTCGACTTCGTCCATCGCGGCGACAACCTGACCACGAGCCGACAGCTCTACCTGGATCCTTTCGAGTACTTCCGACGCGCCTTCCGTACCGATGATCTGCCTAAGCCGGACACGACGACGCTGGTCGGCCGGCGCATCTACTACAGCCATATCGACGGGGATGGCTGGCGCAACCTGACGCACGTGAAGGAGTATGCGCAGCGCCGTGCGATGTCGGCGGAGGTCGTGCTGCGCGAGGCGGTGGAGGCCTTTCCCGATCTTCCGGTGACGGTGGCGCCCATCGTCGGCGACCTGGATCCCGCCTGGTTCGGCTCGGCCCAGTCGATGGAGATCGCGCGCCGATTCTTCGATCTGCCGCAGGTCGAGATGGCGAGCCATACGTGGAGCCATCCGTTCGACTGGGGCTTCTTCGCCGACAGCGACCCGGTCAAGGAGATGCTCCTGCTCAAGCGGTATCCGAAGCGCCCGGGCGGCAACGACGATCAGGCCTGGGCGGCCGCTGCCCGTCGCGTCGCGGGCCAGCGCGAGCAGTCGATCAGCTACGAAGGCAAGGTCCTGGGCTCGCAAGGCTCATATGCGGTTCCGCGTGTCTACGCGGTGAAGCCTTTCGATCTCGCGCTCGAAATCCAGGGCTCGATCGATTTCCTCAACGGGCTTGCACCGGCGGGAAAGCAGGTGACGCTTCTTCAATGGTCGGGGAACTGTCTGCCCTGGGAGAATGCGATCGTCGCGACATACGCGGCCGGCGTGCTGAACCTCAACGGAGGAGACACCCGTTTCGATCGCGAGCGCCCGAGCTACACCTCGGTGGCGTCCATCGGCAGGAAGATGCCGCGCGGCATCCAGATCTATGCCTCGAACGCCAACGAGAACGTCTACACCGAGCTCTGGACGAGCCGCTTCTTCGGATTCACCTTTCTCGGCCAGACGTGGCGGAACACCGAACAGCCGATCCGCGTGAAGCCGAAGAACCTCTACTATCACATGTACTCCGGCGAGAAGGCCGCGAGCCTGCACGCGCTCCTGAGCAACCTCAAGGACGCGGAGTCCGAGCCGATCGCGGCGATCACGGCCAGCGCCTTCTCCGCGCTCGCGCTGGGCTTCTACTCGACCGACATCGCGGATCTCGGCGAAGGCCGCTGGCAGATCGCCAATCGCGGCAAGCTGCAGACGATCCGCTTCGACCGCGCACTGGATCGCAAGGTCGACTTCGCGCGATCGAGCGGCGTCATCGGCCAGCAGCACTTCCAGGGCAGCCTCTACGTGGCCTTGGATCCCGAGGATCCGCTCCCGGTACTGGCGATCGTCGCCAATGACCGGCCCGACTCATTGCCTGCCGCCGGGCGGCCCTATCTGGTCGACAGCCGCTGGCCGATCGAGGGCGTCGCCGTCGACCGCGACCGCCTCTCCTTCCGGGCGCGCGGGTTCGGCCCCGGCGCGATGACGTGGCGGGTCGACGAGCCCGGCCGCTACGAGGTGATCGCCGACGACGGCGAGCGGATCGTCGAGAGCCTGGCGGAGGCGGGGGCCGCTGGCTTGCTCTCCTTCACGCTCGAGACGCGCCGATTGTCGTCGGCGACTGTCACCGTGCGACGGCTGCCGGGCGCCTGATCGGATGCGCGCGCCGCATATCGTCCTGGGACTTCTCGTCGGCGCCGGCATCGCGGCGAGCGTCGCCGTGATCCCGCGCGATCGCGAGCTCGCCCTGATGTACCTGAGAGGCCTCGACTACGACTCGGCGCAGGCCGCTCTCGAGCAGCGCCTCGCCTCTGGCGATCTCTCCGTCGGCGTCGTCATTCCGCTCACCCGCGTCTACCTCGAGATCGGCGAGTTCGAGCGCGCCGTCGAGCTGATGGAGCGCTTCGTCGGCTCGCATCCGCAGGAGGCCGAGGCGAAGGAGGAACTCGCGAACCTCTATAAGCAGTCGGCCCGCATCTACGACTATCTGCAGACGCTCGCCGACCTCGCCCGTATCCGTCCGACCGAGAAGGTTCTGCGCGAGCTGTCGGACTACTACAGCGACCACGGCGAGACCGACAAGCAGATCGTCGTGCTGCGCAGCCTGGTCAAGATCAGGGCGCGGTACGAGGACTGGATGGATCTCGCCCAGCTCGAGTCCGATCTCGGCAACTTCGACGCGGCGCAGTCGGCGCTCGACGAGCTCAGCAATCGATTCAAGGTGCCGCGCACCCAGCGCACGATCGAGTTCTACATCAGCGTCCTGGCGCGGACCGGCCGGGAGACGGAGGCGACCGAGCTGGCCGAAGGCTGGATCGGCGAAACCAGGACGGCGCTCGCGCTGATCGGCGTCGTCCGCCAGCTCGTCGGCGCCGGCCGCGAAGGTTCGGCGCTCGCGGTGCTCGATCGCTTCGAGACGACGATTGCGGAAACTCCGGCCCTGTTCGCCGAGCGCATCCGGCTCGAGCTCCGTATCGGTCGCCGCGACCAGGCATTCCAGCGTCTGAGGACGGCCTACCAGGCAGGTACGCTCGCGCCGGAGTTCGACGACGACCTGATCGATCTCGCGCTCGAGCGCAACCTGGTCCAGTTTGCGCTGCAGATCGCGGTCAGGGGGTCGCCGCTCAGGCTTCCGGACTGGCAGCTGTCGTCGCTCGTCGGCATGGCGCCGCCGGACAAGGCGAACGAGGTCGCGAAATGGGTGATGGCGGCGCCCGAATTCCTGGAGCGCCGGCCGGTTCTTGCGGCCACCGTCCTGAAGACGGTCGGCGACACGAAGGGCGCGCTCGCCGCGGCCGAGAAGGCGCTCGCCAACACGGCCGATCTTTCCTCCGACCAGATCCTGGGACTGGTTCTGGTCCTTTCCGATCTCGGCCGGACGGAGCCGGCCCGCCGCCATCTCACGGCGATGCTCGATCGCTTCGGCTGGGAGGAGGCGATAGCGCTCGACATCGCCAACGTGATGATCCGCCTGGGTCAGGCCGAGGACGGTTGGCGACGGGTCCAGGTCGCGCGTGACCGGCAGCGTCAGCGGTCGCCGGCGATCGATGCCGCCTGGGCGCTTCTTTCCGCCGCGGCCGGGCGATCCGACCAGGTCATCGCCTGGCTCGAAAGCCCGCAGGCGGCCCAGCTCGACGCGGCGATCCTCGCCCAGCTCGCCGATCTGGCCGAGGTCCACAATCAGCCGAGGCTGGCGCTGGCGGCGTCCAAGCGCCTGGTCGCGGTCCGGGACGGCGAGGATACGCGGCTCCAGCTCGCCAGCGCGCTCGCGGCGCTCGGCCGTCACGAGGAAGTCCTGGCCGAAGTTCGGCCGCTGCGCGGCAATTCGCTGGTGGCGGAGCGGCTCTACGCCGTCGCCCTCGCGAACGTGGCAAAGCGCGGGGCGGCCGGAGCCCAGGAGGAACTCGCCGCCTTCTGGGCACAGCTTCTGGCGAAGCCGGGACTCGAGCCCGACACCTTGGCGACGCTCGTCTACAACCTGCTGGAAAAGGGCCTCGGCGCCGAGACGATGCCGGCGATCTTCTGGCTCGCCGAGCGGCAGCCCGAGACGTGGATGGCGGCCGCGGCGGAAGAGGCCAAGAAGGCGAAGCGCCAGGCCGAGGCACGCGCCTTCTTCGCCCGCCAGCTCGATCGGCGCGATCTCGATGCGAAGGCCCGCGAGCAGGCGCTCTTCGCGCTGATGGAGGTCGGCGGCGGTGTCGAGGCGCTTTCCGAGATCGCCCGCCTCGCGCGCGAGGATGCGACCGACCAGTGGTTCTACGCCTATGTCGAGGGCGCGAAGAAGGCGGGCCGCAAGTCCGAGCTCCAGCAGTTCCTGGCAGCGGAGATCAAGCGCGCCGATCTGCCGAAGCAGCGGCGGGAAGCGCGCATGTACGCCTTTCTCGAGGTCGCCGGACCGGAGGCGGCGCTGCCCGAGCTCAAGCGCTTCGCCGAGGTCTATGGTGGCGACTGGGCGAACGTCTACGACGAGGCGCTGTCGAAGCTCGGCCTTACGCAGGAACGACGCCAGCTTCTCGTCGCGCGTGCCGGCCGACCGAACCTGAGCGCCGAGGAGCGCAAGGAAATCGCCTACCGGCTGATCGAGCTCGGCGACCGCGACGCCGCGATCGGCATCTTCAGGACCCTCGCGGACCGGGCGCCGCCATCGGACCCGATCGTCGGCGAACTCGTCTATCTGTGGCGCGAGAACAAGCAGGCGCGCGCCGCCGCCGAATGGCTTGCCGCGCGTGCGGCGGCGGCGCCGGCCGGCGATCGCCCGGCCTGGGCGCGCCAGCTGCTGGATGCCGAGGAGCCTGGGCGCGCGCTGGCGGCGCTCGGCCCGATGTCGCCGACCGAGCCCGAACAGGCCGCGGCGATCCGCATCGATGCGCTGACCGCGCTCAGGCGGACCGAGGAGGCCGGCCGGGTCATCGCGGCCAGGGCAGAGGTCGAAAACGACCTTGGGCGCCTGCGGAAGCTGGCTAGGCAGGGAGTGGAGGCGGACAGCAAGGCGGCGCTCGCGGTCGTCTACGGAAAGATCGCGCGCCAGGTGCCGAGCGATCCGGAGGCCGCGCGTTGGCTCGGTCTCCAGGAGTTCGCCTCGGGGCGCACCGCCGGCGCGCGCCGATATCTGGCGCAGGTGGTCGACACGCCGCTGGCCGATCACGAAGTCAACTCCGCCTATGGCGAGATCCTGCTGCAGGCCGGCGAGCGCGACGCGGCGAAGTTTCACTTCCGCCGGGCCCTCGACCAGCTCGACGCGGCCCGCGACCGCTCGGTCTCGACGCGCGTGGCCCGCGCCCAGCTTCTCAACCGTCTCGGCGACACGACCCAGGCCCTCGCCGTGATGGCGGCCCTGGTCGGGGAGCGCCCGGCGGACCCGGGCCTGCGCGCCGACTACGCCAATCTCCTGATGGACAACAAGATGTACGATCAGGCCCGGCGCGTCCTTTCCGGGCCGTGATCGCGCCGGGTAAAAAAGCCCGCGCTGGAATCTCTAAAAATGCCGTATATTCCCAAGACGTTAACCCGTCCAGGATCGGCCACGGCCGCCATGAGGTTCAGAAGCATCCCTGCCTCCCTTCGACTCGGGGTGTGCCTTGCCGCCCTGCTGGCGGGGGCGCGGGGGGCGGGTGCTGCCGTTTCGCCGGTGTCAGTCGAGGCCAGCAGCGCCGACGGCATGGCGCGTCTCAAGTTCATTTGGCCGGAGAAGATCGTCGCGGAGGTCGCCCGCGAGGGTGAGGCTCTGGTGATCACGCTCGATCGGGACGTGGATGTCAGGGCGATCGGCGATGCAGCCGCGATGCTGCCGGTGTGGATCGAGGCCGCCCAGGCCGAGGGGCGCCGCCTACGGCTGGTGCCGAAGCCCGGCCGGAGCGCCGTCGCCGCCGCCCTGCCGCGCGGCATAGAGATCCGGCTGACCCAGACCAAGGCGACGTCGGGCAACCCGAAGGCGGATGCTCCGCTGCTCTCGTCGGCGGTTTCGGTGCCGGTCCAGATTGCGCAGGCGAGGCCGGCCGTGTCGCCGCCCTCGGGCATCGGTGCCGTCACGGTCGTCCCCGATACCTCGGCTCCCGAGGTGGCGCAGGCATCTCCGGCAAGCGATGCCGAATCCGCGGCGGCGCTCCGCCGTCTCCGTCTGACCAAGGCGCGCCTCCTGATGGAGACCGGCGACGCCGAGGGGGCGAAGGCGGAGCTCGAGGCGCTGCTCAAGGAGGTTCCGAGCTCGATCGAGGTGATGGCCGCGCTCGCCAGCGTCGAGACGCAGCTCGGCGGCTGGCGCCGGGCGGTCGGTCTCTACGATCGCGCGCTCGGCCTCAATCCCGACGATCCGAGCCTGGTCCGCGCCAAGGCCGAACTGCTGCGCGAATACGGGCCGCGGGTCCGCGTCGACATCGATCATCGCAAGGTCAAGAAGGCCGATCGCCAGATCGTCGCCCGCGTGTCCGGCGAGACGCTTGCCGGTTCGTCGATCGCCGGGTTCGCGCTCGAGGGCAACGACCTCGACGCCCCGATCGTCCGCAGGCTCAACGGTGCGATAGAGAGCTTCGACGGCAAGCGCTTCCGCGGCGAAGGCTATGTCTCGGTCGATCACGAGACAGGCGGCGTCACGCGCCTCTCGCTGATCGGCGGCACCGGCATCGTCGGCGGCGCCGTCCGCCACACGCGGCAGTTCGCCGAGGGCACGCTCCGTCTGGCGGCGATCGCCCAGGATCCGTACTGGGACGTCGTCGACGGGCTCGTGAACGAGGCGCGGACCGACCGCGTGCAGGTCGGATACGAGAAGATCCTCGGCACCAGCTGGCGCATCGCCGGCCGCCTCGCCGGCGGGCGCTACGGCGTCGAAGGAAACTCCGATGTCGCACACTTCATTGGCCCCGGCTTCGAGCTCGCCTACACCGCCTATGCGGGCCCGCCCTCGGTCACCTTCGCCTATGGCCTCGACGCCGAGTATCTAGGCAGCCGCAAGGTCGCGGCCGACTCCTTCGGCGCCGAGTATCCGCTGCTGTCGGTGGTGTCGCGCGAGGTGCATTCGGGCACGGTCGGCGTGTCGGGCACGATGTCGTCGCTGACGCGCTACAACCTCTACGGCGGCTACGCCTACGATCGCCTGAACTCGGACGGTCCTTTCCTCGGGGCCGAGCTCGTCTACGAACCCTATACCAGCTTCGAGCTCGGGCTCGTCGCCAGCCACAGCCTCACCGCGTCGCGCGGCACCGACTCCACGGTGACGCGGCTCGGAGGGTATTTCCTTTGGCGCTTCTAGGACCCAGGCTCACGGTCCTGCTGTTGGCGGGCGTGCTCGCCGCATGCGCGAGCGGCGCGAGCACCCTCAAGGATTTCGTCGCCGACGGTGCCGCGCCCAGTCGCGGCATGTCGGTCGCGGTGCTGCCCTTCGAGAACCTGTCGGCACATCCGAATGCCGGCCAGATCGTCGCCCAGCTGCTCGCGACCGAGCTCTACACGCGCCGCCTCTTCTCCCAGGTCGAGGAGAGCGAGGTCCGCCGCCGGCTCGCCGAGAAGCGTCTCGACGGCAAGGAAGTGGGACGCGAGACGGTCGCGCGCGAGGTCGCCGAGGCGCTCGCCGTGGATGCCGTCCTCGTCGGATCGGTGCAGGATTTCGGCTATCGCTACGGGCTCCGGCCGGATCCCACGGTCGCCGTGACCGCGCGGCTGGTCGGACGCGACGGGACGGTCCGCTGGGGCGGCAGCTTCAGCGAGGCCGGCGGGGCCATGGGCGGCACCGGCGACACCGTGACCGCGGCGGCCCAGAAGCTCGCGGCAACCGTCGTCGATCGTCTCGCGGCACGGACCGCGCCGTAGGAGCATGAGCTCGACCAGGGTCGAGGACGACGCGCCGCGCGAAATTTTCGGGCTCCGCGTCACCGCGCTGGTCGAGATGGCGATCTTCTTCACGGTCGCGCTGCTGCTCGACCGCTACGTCTTCGATGCCGATCGCTTCCGCGACGTGGCCCCGCACCCGTTCTGGGCGGTCGTGGTGCTGATCAGCCTCCAGTACGGCACCAACGAGGGACTGCTGGCGGCGGTCTTCTCATCTGCCGCGCTCCTGGTCGGGAACGTCCCGCCGCAGCCACTGGCGCTCGACCTATTCGCGTATCTGTTCGAGCTTTCGAAGACTCCGTTGATGTGGGCGGCGACCGGCCTCGTGGTCGGGGAGCTAAGGTCGCGGCAGCTGCGCGAGCGGGCCGACCTCAGGAAGCGGCTGGCCGAGTCCGAGAATCAGGCGCAGGTGATCACGGCCGCCTTCGAAGGCATTTCGGCGGCCAAGGACGAGCTCGAGGCCAGGATCGCCGGCCAGTTCCGCACCTTGCTGACCGTCTTCCGCGCGGCGATGGCGGTCGAGCGTCTCGACGTCGCCGGCGTGTTCGAAGGGGCGAACGCGCTGGTCGCGGCCATCCTCAACCCGGAGAAGTTCTCGATCTGGCTGCTCAAGGACGCGCAGATCGACATGAATCGCGCTTTCGGCTGGAAGGACGACGAGCGCTACGGGCGAGTGTTCCTCGACGATCACCCGCTCTATCGGCGGACGATCGCCGAACGCGGAGTCCTTTGCGTGGCCCGCGCAACCGACGAGAAGGTCCTCGCCGGCGAAGGCGTTCTCGCCGGGCCGCTGCAGGATCCGGAGACCGGCGAAGTCTACGGCATGCTGAAGATCGAGGTGCTGGGCCTACTCGACCTGACGCCGACGACGATCGAGAACTTCCAGCTGCTCTGCGACTGGATCGGCAGCAACATGGCGATCGCCAAGCGCTACGAGGACGCCACGTCCGAGCGCATCCTCGATCCCGAGGCCGGGCTGCTCTCGGCACAGCTCTTCGATCGCCAGAAGGAGTTCCTGACCAAGCTCGCCGAGCGTGTCGACTTCGACCTGACGATGCTGATCGTGGGCTTCGAAGGCGAAGGCGAGCTCAGCCGCGAGGAGGCGCTGTCGGTCGGCCGGATCGTCGCGGTCGCGGTCGGCCAATGGCTCCGCGAGACCGATCTCGCCTTCCAGTGGCTGCCAGTCGGCCGCCGCTTCGCGATCCTGCTGCCCGCAACCAATGGCACTGGCGCGCGCCTTGTCATGCGGAAGCTGAAAGACGACATCAGCGTGAGGCTGAACGTGATGGCCGATCGCGTGCGGCTGACCTTCGAGATAGAGGAGCTGCATCGTCGTGACACGACGCGCTAAGCCAGCTAGCCGGTTGCGTCGCCGCGTGGAAGGCAAGCGCGGTATCATCATCGGGCAGCGACTTCGTCTGCTTCTTCCCGCACCTTTCGCCCTCGCCGCCGAAGGGGTCATCTTCGCGAGCCTTCTCGCCCGCGAGATCGACGTGCTTGAGTGGCTGGGCCTGCACGTCGTCGTAACGCTCGTTCTGCTCGTGTGGGCCAAGTGGATCGGCCGTCGAATTCGTCGGAACCAGGTGGCTTGGTACCTGTTCGTCGCGACCGCGGCGCTCGGCCCGCTCGGCCCGCTTACGGCGATCACGACGGGTGCGCTTCTCGTCTTCTTCCACCGCGACTGGTTCGATTTCCAGGCGTGGTACGCAAGCCTGTTCCCGACCGAGACGCGCTCGCGCGTGAACGATCTCTACGAGTCCCTGCTTCGTCGGCAGCGGTCGACGGCCGGAGGCGCGGTCGAAAGCTTCGCCGACATCCTTTCCAGCGGCGACGCCGCCAGGAAGCGCCTGGTGATCGGGTTGCTCACGCGGCACTTTCGTCCGGGATTCGCGCCTGCGCTCAAGCTGGCGCTCACCGACACCGATCCGTCGGTCAGAACCCAGGCGGCGACGGCGGTCGCGACCATCGAAGGCGGATTCCTTGCCCGCGCCCAGGTACTGCAACGCAAGGTGCGCGAGCGTCCGAAGAGCTTCAAGAGGCGGGAACAGCTGGCGCGTCACTACGACGACTACGCCTTCACCGGCCTGCTCGATCCTGAGCGCGAACGCGACAATCGGATTCGCGCGCTCGAAAGCTACCAGGAAGCGCTCAAGGTCCGCCCGCGCGACCCCGGACTTTGGCTCGCGATCGGCCGCCTGCTCGTGCGCGAGCGGCGCTACGACGCGGCGACGAGCTGGTTCACCGTCGCCGAGAGCCGCGGGCTGCTCACGGCCGACATGGCGCTTTGGAACCTGGAAGCCCTGTTCAAGCTCGGCCGCTACGGCAAGGTGAGGGAGCTCATCGCCCAGCACGGCGCCCTGTTCCAGGCCGGCGGCAAGCACCCGCCGCAGGTGCCTGAGGTGATCCGCCTCTGGACCGCCGCGCCGGCAGGAAAGGCGGCGGCATGAAGCCGGCGGCCGAACCCGTCGCCGATGTCTGCCTTATCCTCGAAGGCACGTATCCCTACGTCGCGGGCGGCGTCTCGACCTGGACGCATGATCTGATCAGGGGATCGAAGGACAAGACCTTCCACATCGTCTCGTTGCTGGCCAAGGACGAGGCGAGGACCGTGCGCTACGAGGTGCCGTCCAACGTCACCGGTATCAGCCACATCTTCATCCAGGACCTGCCCAAGGGCCGGCGCTTCATGTTCGGCGCCGAGAAGCTGATGCGCGAGCTCGAGCCGGTGCTCATGCGCATTCACCGGCGCGGCGGGCTCGCCGAGGTTGCGCAGTTGCTCAAGGTGCTCGAGCCGCACAAGGCGAAGATCGGGCGGACCCAGCTGCTCGACTCGCCGGCGGCGTGGCGCCAGCTCGTGCGCATGTATCGCCGCACGCTGAAGGGGAGCTCCTTCCTGCACTATTTCTGGACATGGCGCGCGCTGATCGGCGGCCTCTACTCGGTGCTGCTGTCCGAGCTGCCCCTGTGCCGTGTCTATCACGCGGTCTCGACCGGCTATGCCGGGCTCTGGGGCGCGCGTGCGGCGCTGGAGACCGGTCGGCCGCTGCTGCTGACCGAGCATGGCATCTACACCAACGAGCGGCGTGTCGAGATCGCGATGGCGGACTGGCTGTTCGAGGTGGGCTCCAGCGGCCTCACCGTCGAGAGCGGCGAGAAGGGCCTCAAGGATCTCTGGGTCGACAGCTTCCTCACCTACAGCCGAGCTTGCTACGCGGCCGCAACCGGCATCATCACGCTGTTCGAAGGCAACCAGCGCCTGCAGATGGCGGACGGCGCCGACCGCTCGAAGATGTGGGTGATCCCGAACGGCGTCGACGTCGAGCGCTTCTCCAAGGTCAAGCGCGATCCCGGGCCCAGGCCGCCGACCGTGGCGCTGATCGGTCGCGTCGTGCCGATCAAGGACGTCAAGACCTTCATCCGTGCCGCCGACATCCTCCGGCGCAGCGTGCCTGACGTTAAATGCCTGATGATAGGTCCCTACGAGGAGGATCCGGTCTACTACGAGGAATGCAGGCAGATGGTCGAGGGACTCGGCCTCGGCGCTACCTTCGAGTTCACGGGCAGGAAAAAGCTCGACGACGTGCTCGGGCAGATCGACGTCAACGTCTTGACCTCGATCAGCGAGGGCCAGCCCCTGGTGATTCTCGAAGCCGGTGCGGCCGGCGTGCCGACGGTCGCGACCAATGTCGGATCGTGCACGGAGCTGATCTACGGGCGCGAGGACGAGAGTCCGCGCCTCGGTCCGGGCGGAGAGGTGACCCCTCTCTCCAACCCCCGGGCCACGGCGGCTGCGATCCGGCGCCTGCTCACCGATCAGGATTGGTTCGACCGTTGCGCGCATGCGATCCGCGAGCGCTGCAAGGTCTACTACGATCAGCGTTCGGTCGAGCAGGCCTACGGCGATCTCTACACCCAGCTCGCCGAACAGGAGGACATGCGGCCCGAGATTCCCGCGCCGGTAGCCGAGAAGGAGGTCGTCTGATGGCCGGTATCGGCTTCGAACTCCGCAAGCTGGCTAGGCGGGACGATCTGTTGGGCGTCGTCGCGAGCCTGACGCATGCCTCGGTCGTCTCGACCGGGCCCTGGATCATGACCGTTCTGGCGCTGGGCGCGATCGACATCATCGGCATCAACTGGCTCGACCAGGACGAGATGAAGGTCTTTCGCATCATCGTGATCTACAATTTCGGCTTCTCGCTGGTCGCCGCGGGCCCGCTGATGATGATCGCAACGCGCTACCTGGCGGACCGCATCTACGAGAAGAAGGTGACCGAGACGCCGGGCATGCTGGTCGGCGGCTTCATCGTGTTGCTGGTGCAGCTGCCTGTCGTCGGATGGTTCTACGGTTACTACGCGGCACTCGATCCCGCTGTGCGCGTCGCGGCAATCGCCAACTACTTCGTGGTCTCCTTCATCTGGTATGTCGGCGTCTTCCTGTCGGCGCTTCGCGACTTCCGCTCGATCACGCTGGGATTCGCAGTCGGCATGTCGTCGGCCTTCGCCTTCACGGTGCTTCTCGGCGGACGCTGGGGCGCGACCGGCATGCTGACGGGCTTCTCGATCGGGCTGACGCTGCTGCTCTCGCTCGAGGTCGCACGCGTGCTGGTGGAGTTCCCGTACGGGTTCGTGCGGCCTTTCGCGTTCCTGAGCGCGGCACGGAAATACTGGGAGCTGACGCTCGGGGCGCTGTTCTACAACCTGGCGGTCTGGATCGACAAATGGATCATGTGGACTCTTCCTGACCGCGACGAGATCGCGGCGGTGATGATCTCGTACCCGCTCTACGACTCCACGATGTTCCTCGCCTACATGACCGTGATCCCGGCGATCGCGGTGTTCATGCTGTCGGTCGAGACCGACTTCTTCGAGCGCTACCAGAACTTCTACAAGGATGTCTCGGGCCACGCCCCGTGGCGCAAGCTCCGCGAGGACCATCAGGAGATCCTGCAGAGCCTGAGCCGAGGCCTGCGCAACGTCGTCGTCTTTCAGGGGTGCATCACCGCCTTCGTGGTGCTATCGGCGCCGAAGCTGCTGTCGCTGATCGGGGTCAACCTGATCGGCCTCGGCATGTTCCGCTTGGGCGTCATCGGCTCGTTCTTCCACGTGCTGATGGCGTTCGTCACGGTCGTGCTCGCCTACTTCGACCTGAGAAGGAAGCTGCTGTTCGTCTATTTCCTGCTGTTCGTGACCAACACGGCCTTCAGCCTGGTCTCGGTCAGGATGGGCTTCGCCTACTACGGCTACGGCTTCTTCCTGTCGGCGCTGGTGACGCTGGTGGTGGCCTATGTGCTGGCGGCCTGGTCGGTCGGGCGGCTGCCCTACCTGACCTTCATCGCCAACAACCCCTCGGTGAAGGGCTGACCGTCTTTATGGGTCAGTGGGATTCAAGGATTTGCGGGATTCATGGTCGGGGCGAGAGGATTCGAACCTCCGGCCTCTTGCTCCCGAAGCAAGCGCTCTACCAGGCTGAGCTACGCCCCGAACAGGCGGAGGCTTATAGACCCCCGCAGCGGCGCCCGCAACCCTCCTAGTAGCCCCGCTCGATGGCGAAATCGATGGCCTCGGCCAGCGCCCGCTTGACCGGGTGGTCGGGGAAGAGGCCGAGCGCGTCGCGGGCGATCGCGCCGTAGTGGCGGGCGCGGGCCAGCGTGTCGGCGATGGTGCCGTGCTTCTCGATCAGTCGGACCGCCTCGGCGAGATCGGTCTCGTCCTGCTGCCCCTCCTCGAGCGTGCGCCGCCAGAAGCGGCGCTCCTCTTCGCTGCCGCGCATGAAAGCCAGGATCACCGGCAGCGTGATCTTGCCCTCGCGGAAGTCGTCGCCGACGGTCTTGCCGAGCTCGGCCTGGCGCGCGGCGTAGTCGAGCGCGTCGTCGACCAGCTGGAAGGCGATGCCGAGGTTCATGCCGTAGCTTTCGAGCGCGTCGGCCTCGGCCTTCGGTCGCTCGGCGACGATGGCGCCGACGCGCGCGGCGGCAGCGAAGAGCTGGGCGGTCTTGCCCCGGATCACGTCGAGATAGGCCTGCTCGGTGGTCGATGTGTCGTTGGAGGTGATGAGCTGGGCGACCTCGCCCTCGGCGATCAGCGCCGACGCGTTCGAGAGCACCGCCAGCACCTCGAGAGAGCCGTCCTCGACCATCAGCTGGAAGGCGCGGGTGAACAGGAAGTCGCCGACCAGCACGCTCGGCTGGTTGCCCCAGATGGCGTTGGCGGTGTCGCGGCCGCGACGGAGCGAGGACTCATCGACCACGTCGTCATGCAGCAGCGTCGCGGTGTGGATGAACTCGACAGCGGCGGCGAGCCTCAGGTGACGGCCGCCAGCGTGGCCGCAGAGTTGCGCGGCCGCCAAGGTCAGCATCGGGCGGAGCCGCTTGCCGCCGGCGGCGATGATGTGCCCGGCGAGCTCGGGGATCAGCGGCACCTTGCTGTGCATGCGGGCGAGGATGATCTCGTTGACCCGCTTCATGTCGGCGGCGACGAGGCCGCCCAGCGCCTCGAGCGAGAGCTTCCTCTTGCGCCCGTCCTCCAGATTGACGACGACGGACATCACTTCACCTGTCGGCTTGACGGCTGCCCGCCTGCGGGCAAGTTTGGCCCGAGCATAGGTCCGACAGGGGGCTGGTCAAGCCGTCATGCGCGAGCTGCTGCGCACCAGGGATCCGGTCAGGCTGTCGTTCCTGCTGGCGCTTCTCGCCGATGCCGGCATCGAGGCGGTCGTGCTGGACGCCCATGTCAGCGCGATCGAGGCTGGTCTTCCGGGCTTTCCGCGGCGCCTCGCGGTCGCCGAGGAGGATTTCTCTCATGCTCGACGCGTTCTCACCGAGGCCGGCGAGGCCGCCTCCGATGGATGACGGGGCGACCGAGGACAGGCTTCTCGGCGGCAAGGTCAGGCTGCGCCAGCCGCGGGACGGGTATCGCGCCGCGATCGATCCGGTCCTGCTCGCCGCATCGGTCGACGCCAAGCCCGGCGAGCGCGTGCTCGACCTCGGCACCGGTGCGGGCGCGGCGGCGCTCTGCCTGATGGCGCGCGTCGACGGACTCTCCGTCACCGGTCTCGAAATCGATCGGGCGACCGCCGACCTCGCACGCGAGAACGCATCCCTCAACGGCCGCGTCGCGTTTGCGGTGCGCGACGGCGACGTGGCGCACCTGCCCTCGGATCTCCGCGGCTTCGACCGTGCGATGGCGAATCCGCCCTATCTCGAGGCGGGCCGCGCCGATCCGTCACCCGATGCCGGCCGCCGGCGCTCGAACGTGGAGAACGGCGGCCTCGGTCCCTGGATCGACGCGGCGCTCGCCGCGGTCGCGCCGGGCGGCGCCCTTACCTTCATCCAGCGCGCCGATCGCCTCGCCGACCTGTTGTCGCTGCTGAAGGGCAGGGCCGGCGCCATCGTCGTCGTGCCGCTCTGGCCGAAGGCGGGCGATCCGGCCAAGCGGGTGATCGTCGAAGCCAGGGCCGGGCGGCGGACGCCGCTGAAGCTTCATTCGGGCCTCGTGCTGCACGAGGCGGACGGCCGCTACACCGCCGCTGCCGATGCGATCCTGAAAGGAGCGCCGCTCGCGCTCTAATCGCGCCCGGGAGAGTTGGGTCGGAGAATATCGCCGGGCCGGGTCACGGTGCTGCGCGCGCCGCGCGGCGGGGGAGGGGCCTTCTGGCTCATCCGCTTGGTCTTCGCCTTGGCCTTGTGGGGGGCGGCCGGCTTCGACTTGGCGTGGGACTTCTTGCCGGCCTTCGTCGCTTTCGCCGCCGGCTGGGCCTTGGCGGCCGCCGACTTCTTCGGCTTCGGCTTCGCCGAGTGGGGCTTGCTCTTCGTGGTCGCACTCTTCGTTGCCGGCGTCTTGGCCTGGGCTTGCGCGACGGCCGGCATGACGGCTAGGGAGAGGGCGAGAGCGAGACCGATAATCTTGAGCATGCGAACCTGCCTGGGGAGAGCCGCGTCCTATAGCGGCGGCCGCCGGCCTTGGCAAAAGCCGGCGGAATACGGCGGGTTGGCATCGTCCTCCGATACCGTGACACGAGGTGATTCGTGAGCGTCGACAGCGCGCCGGTCGCAGGATGGTTCGTCGAGTTCGACGTGCCCCTCGAGGCGGTTCCGGCATTCTCCGACGTCTTCGACGGCGTCGCCGACGCGGTCGCTTCGGTCGAGGTCGAGGCCGAGCGCCGCTGGCGGATCGAGGCGTTCTTTCGGAGCGAGCCGGACCGCGCCGCGATCGGCGAGGCGCTGATGCTGGTCGCCAAGGGGGGCGGCTGGCCGGTACCGACGATCGAGACGCGGGCGGAGCCTGTCGCCGACTGGGTGCAGGCGACCTATCGGCGCTTCCCGCCGTTCCGTGTCGGACGCTTCTACATCCATGGCAGCCACACGCGGGAGCCGGTGCCGGCCGCCAGCGTGCCGCTGACGATCGAGGCCGCGGTCGCGTTCGGCTCGGGCGAGCACGGCTCGACCTCTGGCTGCCTGTCCGCGATCGATCGGCTGCGGGCGCGATGGAGGCGGCCGCGCGTCCTCGACCTCGGCTGCGGCTCGGGCATTCTGGGCATCGCGGCGGCAAAGACCTGGCGGGTGCCGGTCGTGGGAGCCGACAACGACCCGGTGGCGGTCAGGACCGCGATCGAGAACGCGCGGATCAACGGTCTCGGCGGACATTTCAGGGGGCTCGTCAGCACCGGATTCGGAAATCCGCGTCTCGCGGGCCCATATGACCTCGTGCTCGCGAACATACTGGCGAATCCGCTGGTGCGGCTGGCGCGGCCGATGGCGCGGCGGCTGGCGCCCGGCGGCCGGGCGGTCCTGGCCGGGCTGCTGGTCAGCCAGGCGAGGCTGGTGTTCCAGGCCTATCGCCGCCAGGGGCTCGTGCTCGATCGGCGCTTCCGCCGGAACGAGTGGATGACCCTGGTGCTGAAAAAGAAAAACGGCGGCGGGAGATCCCGCCGCCGTAGGTCGCAACTGGAGGACTGAGGCTCAGACCGAGCGAGACAGCATGCTCGCGGCCGAGTTGGTGCGGGCGAGGCCGCGGCGATTACCGGAGGCCTCGGCGATCGCCGGGATGTCGGCCCGGCGGACGCCGATGTCGGCGAGCAGGCGATCGTCGAGCGAGCTCAGCTCGCCGAACGTCGCGCGGCGCTGACGCCAGGACTCGACCGTGCGGGCGACCTTCTTGAGGCCGGCGCCCAGCGAGAAGAGGCTGTCGCCAAGCAGCTCGCCGAGGAACGTGCCGACGACCTCGGCGCGATCGTGCCGGGCCTGGCGGACGAGCTCCGCAGTGTCGGTCCGGCGGCTGTTGACGCTGACGGACCGACCCAGGATCTCGGTTTCGTAAAGGATTTCAACGGACATGGGTTCGGTACCTTTCTTCTTGGGGACGAATTCGGTGCAGAGGGGGTGTCCTCTGGCACCCGGAAGATAGGTCCGGCGGAGCCATGCGACGAGGGCGTATATTGCAATGCAGCAATGCGGTAACCGCATGCCCTAGAATGGTTTATGGCGATGGTGAGGCAAACTTGGCGCAATTGCAGCGCGAGCCCGGCCGAGAGGCGACTTGAGCAGCCGCCGGGGCTAATATCCGCCGCCACAGACTGTTAAGAGCTTCCGATGACCGAGTGCCGTGCCGTCTTCCAGGGTGACGAAGCCCTTGCGGGCCTTCTCAAGAAGGCCGGCAGCTCGTTGGGGGTGGCCGAGGTCCGGACCCTGGTCGAGGGGGTCAACTCCGGCGCGGTGCCGGCCGACGATGCCGACTGGCCGACGTTGGTCGCGGCCGAGCCGAGCCCGGCGCTCGAGGCCCAGCTCCGGGCGCTCAGGGCGACGATGGCCGAGCCCGATCCGGCGGCCAAGGCCGACCGGGCGCCCCGGATCGCCGCTCTCCGAGCCGAACTCGCGAAGCGGCGGCTCGTCGGCTTCCTGATTCCGCGCGCCGACGAGCACCAGGGCGAGTACGTGCCGCCTCGGGCGATGCGGCTCGCCTGGCTGACGGGTTTCACCGGTTCGGCCGGCATGGCCGCGGTGCTCGCCGACCGCGCGGCGATCTTCGTCGACGGCCGCTACACGATCCAGGTCCGCGCCCAGGTCGACGGCGCCACGTTCGAATACCGGCACTCGGGCGAGCAGCCGCTCGACGCCTGGCTCGTCGAGGTGCTGAAGCCCGGCGAGACCCTGGGGTACGACCCGTGGCTGCATACGATCGAGGAAGTCGCACGCCTGCAGGCAGCCTGCGAGCGCGCCAAGGCGAGGCTGGCCCCGGTCGAGAATCTCGTCGACGCCGTCTGGAAGGATCAGCCGCCGTCGCCGCTGGCGCCGGTTATTCCGCATGCCCTCGACTTCGCCGGAGAAGCCGCCGACGAGAAGCGCCGCCGCATGGGCGAGACCGTCGCGCAGGCCGGGGCGGCCGCGGCGGTGATCACCCAGCCGGATTCGCTTGCCTGGCTGCTCAATCTCCGTGGCCGCGACGTGTCGCGCACGCCGCTCCCTCTCGGCTTCGCGCTGCTGAAGGACGACGGTGCGGTCGATCTCTACATGGATCGGCGCAAGCTGACGCCGGCGGCGCGCAGCCATCTCGGCAACCATGTGCGGCTGCGCGAGCCCGGCGAACTCGGGGCTGGGCTCGACGAACTCGCCGGCAAGCGCGTGCTCGCCGATCCGCGCTCGGCGCCGTCCTGGGTATTCCAGCGGCTCGACAAGGCGAAGGCGGAGGTCGTCCGCGCCGCCGACCCGTGCCAACTCGCCAAGGCCTGCAAGAATCCGGCGGAAATCGCCGGCACCAAGGTCGCCCATGTGCGCGACGGCGCCGCGGTGACGAAGTTCCTCGCCTGGCTCGGCACGACGGCGCCGAAGGGCGGGCTGACCGAGATCGCCGCCTCCGATCGGCTCGAGAATTTCCGCCGCGAGAACGAGCGCTTCCGCGATCTCAGCTTCGACTCGATCTCGGGCGCGGGCCCCAACGGCGCGATCGTCCACTACAAGGCGACCGAGGACACCGACCGCCCGATCAAGAAGGGCGAACTCTACCTGATCGACTCCGGCGCGCAGTACCTGGACGGCACCACCGACATCACGCGCACGATCGCGATCGGCGGCACGCCGTCGGCCGAGGAACGCGACCGCTTCACGCGCGTGCTCAAGGGCCACATCGCCCTCGCGCTCGCGCGCTTTCCTGTCGGCACCACGGGAAGCCAGCTCGACGCGCTCGCGCGCCTGCCGCTGTGGCAGGCCGGCCTCGACTACGATCACGGCACCGGCCACGGCGTCGGCAGCTATCTCTCGGTGCACGAAGGGCCGCAGCGGATCTCGAAGCTGCCCAACACGCAGGCGCTCAAGCCCGGCATGATCGTCTCGAACGAGCCCGGCTACTACAAGACGGACGGCTACGGCATCCGCGTCGAGAACCTGATCACCGTCGTTCCCATCGAGGTGAAGGGCGCCGAGCGGCCGATGCTGGGATTCGAGACGCTGACCTTCGCACCGATCGATCTCAATCTCGTGGAGGCGTCGCTGCTGACGCGGAGCGAGCTCGACTGGCTCAACGACTATCATCGCCAGGTGCGCGAGAAGCTGACCCCGCTGGTCGATGCGGCGACGGCCGCCTGGCTGGCCGAGGCGACCCGCGCGCTCCAGCCTCGCGCCGAGGCGGCGGACTGACATGTTCGGCTTCAGCTTCGCCAAGCTTCTGGTGCTGGCGGCGGTCATCGCCGCGGTCTGGTACGGCTATCGCTGGTGGCAGCGGGTGCAGAAGGTGACGCGCGATGAGGCGGAAGCCCTTTCGCGCCAGCGTGCGCGGGCCGCGGAGGGCGAGGAGATGGTGAAATGCGCTTCCTGCGACACCTATCTCTCGCCGCGCGCCGCGCGGTCCTGCGGGCGGACGGACTGCCCCTATCCCGGCTGAGCTAGCCCCGGATCCTTTGGATGATCGCGGCCGCCTTGGCGTCGTCGAGCTTCTCGCCGACCGAGCTGTTGGGCGCCGTCGGCCAGCTCGCGTCGGTCCAGGTGGTGCCGGCGAACTCGCGCGGGCTGCCGTAGCGCGGCAGCACGTGGAAGTGCACGTGCGGGTCCAGCATCATCAGCATCAGGTAGTTGATCTTCTCGAACTGGAAGGCGGCCTTGAGCTTCCCCTCGATGTCCTTGGCCACGTGTGCCAGCTCGGTTCCCTCGGCCGGCGTCATCTCGCCGAAATGCGGGCAGTAGCGCCGGAGCGACAGCACCCCGCAACCGAGCGTCGTATGCACCGGCCGGAGCGACCAGACCCAATGGTCGTACTCGCGGATGGTGAAGGCCGGGATGCGGAATTTCTCGCGGAACTTTTCGAGCTCGGTCATGATCGATTCCGGAACGGATGCAGGGGGATAGCGTCCGGCAGCGTAGAAGCCGGCTCGGCCGCCGGCAATCGGAAGGGCGTCGGGATGTCGCCTTGACCACCCCCCAGGCCCTGGTTATATCGCTGCACTGCAAAAAGGACGGCCGATGGCGCCCCCCCGCCCGACCAGCTTCCAGTCTCTGATCCTGACCCTCCAAGCGTATTGGGCGGAGCAGGGCTGCGTCATTCTTCAGCCCTACGACATGGAGATGGGCGCCGGCACGTCGCATCCGGCGACGACCCTGCGCTCGCTCGGGCCCGACCGGGTATGGAACTGCGCCTATGTGCAGCCGTCGCGCCGCCCGAAGGACGGGCGCTACGGCGAGAACCCGAACCGGCTTCAGCACTACTACCAGTTCCAGGTGATCATGAAGCCGTCGCCGCCGAACAACCAGGAGCTCTACCTCGAGAGCCTCCGGCGCCTCGGCATCGATCCGATGGCGCACGACATCCGCTTCGTCGAGGACGACTGGGAGAACCCGACCCTCGGCGCCTGGGGCCTCGGCTGGGAGGTCTGGCTCGACGGCATGGAAGTCAGCCAATACACCTACTTCCAGCAGGTCGGCGGCATCGAGTGCGATCCGGTGCCGGTGGAGATCACCTACGGCCTCGAACGCCTGGCGATGTACATCCAGGGCGTCGACAGCATCTTCGATCTCGACTGGGACGGCGTGCCCAAGGACAAGGGCGGCAAGACCTATCGCGACATCTATCTTCGTGCCGAGCAGGAGTTCTCGACCTTCAACTTCGAGGTCGCCGACACCGATCGCCTGTTCGTCCGCTTCACCGATGCCGAGAAGGAATGCAGCCGCCTGCTGGAACGCGGGCTGGCGCTGCCGGCCTACGACCAGGTGCTCAAGGCCGGTCACACCTTCAACCTGCTGGACGCGCGCGGCGTCATCAGCGTGACCGAGCGGCAGGCCTATATCGGCCGCGTGCGCACGCTGGCCAAGGCCTGCTGCGAAGCCTGGGTGGGCCAGTCGCGTGCCTGAGCTTCTCCTCGAGATAAGGTCGGAGGAAATCCCGGCCCGCATGCAGCGTCGCGCCGGCGAGCAGCTGAAGGAGCGTCTGACGGCGCTTCTCGCCGAGAACGGCTTCGAGCTGCCGAAGGACGCGGTGAAGACCTATGCCGGCCCGCGCCGGCTGACCGCGGTGGTCGCCGACCTGCCGGCGGCGCAGCCCGACCGCACTGTCGAGCGCAAGGGGCCGAAGGTCGGGTCGCCGCAGGGCGCGATCGACGGCTTCCTCAAGGCGGCCGGCCTTGCGAGCCTCGACCAGGCCGAGCAGCGCGATAGCGGCAAGGGCGTCTTCTACTTCGCGGTCCAGAAGCAGCCGGGCCGCGCCACGACCGCGGTGCTGGCCGAGATCGTGCCGACGCTGATCAAGGCCTTCGACTGGCCGAAGTCGATGCGCTGGGCGACCTGGGGGCAGCGCTGGATCCGCCCGCTGCACGCGGTGCTCTGCGTGTTCGGCGGCGAGACGGTGCCGGGAAGGATCGATCTCGGCGGCGGCGCCATGGGTTTCACCAACGAGACCGTCGGCCACCGCTTCCTCGCGCCTGCGCCGTTCGCGGTGACCTCGTTCGAGGACTACGCCGACAAGCTCGACAAGGCCTGCGTGATGGTCGATGCCGCCGAGCGGAAGGCCTATATCAGCCGCGTCGCCGGCCAGCGCGCCGGCGAGCATGGCCTTCAGCTCAAGGTGGACGAGGGTCTTCTCGAAGAGGTCGCGGGCCTCGTCGAGTGGCCGGTGCCGCTGTTCGGCAAGATCGACGACGAGTTCATGAGCGTCCCGCCCGAGGTGCTGACCACCTCGATGCGGAACAACCAGAAATACTTCGCCTGCCTCCGCCTCGACGACAGCCTGGCGCCGCACTTCGTCGTCGTCGCCAACATGGAGAACGAGGACGGCGGCAAGCAAGTGGTCGCCGGCAACGAGCGCGTGCTGCGCGCGCGGCTTTCGGACGCGCGCTTCTTCTGGGATCAGGATCGCAAGAAGAGGCTCGCCGACCGCACTGGCGACCTCGCCTCGATCCTGTTCTACCAGGGCCTCGGCACGATGGCCGACAAGGCCGAGCGCATCGCCGGCCTCGCACGCTGGCTCGCGACGAAGGTGTCCGAGTGCGACGCGGCCCAGGCGGAACGCGCCGGCCGCCTCGCCAAGGCTGACCTGACGACCGGCATGGTCGGCGAGTTTCCGGAGCTCCAGGGCGTGATGGGCCGCTACTACGCCCGCCACGACGGAGAGACCGAGGCCATCGCCGAGGCGATCGCCGATCACTACGCCCCCAAGGGGCCCGAGGATCGCTGCCCGACCGCGCCTGCCTCGGTCGCGGTCGCGCTCGCCGACAAGATCGACACGCTGGTCGGCTTCTTCGCGATCGACGAGAAGCCGACGGGCTCCAAGGATCCGTTCGCGCTCCGCCGCGCCGCGCTGGGCGCGATCCGGCTGATCATCGAGAACAAGCTGCGTATCGGCCTGCTCGAGCTGTTCGAGCGATCCCATGCGCTCTATGCCGGCTTCGACAAGTCGAAGGCCGATGGCGTCGCGCGCGCTTTGCTCGATTTCTTCGCCGACCGTCTCAAGGTCCATCTGCGCGACCAGGGCCTCAAGCACGACCTCGTCGCCGCGGTCTTCGCGGTGCCCGGTGGCGAGGACGATCTCGTGCGGCTCATCTCGCGCGGCGAGGCGCTGAAGGGCTTCGTCGCGTCCGACGACGGCGCCAACCTGCTGGTGGCCTATCGCCGCGCCGCCAACATCCTCCGCATCGAGGAGAAGAAGGACGCCAGGCGCTACGACCGGCTCGCCGATCCCAGGCGTTTCGCGGTGCCCGAAGAGGGGCGCCTCCACCAGGCGATCCTCGACGTCGGATCGAAGGCCGATCCGCTTCTCGCCGACGAGGACTTCTCGGGCGCGATGGGCGCGCTCGCGCATCTGCGCGCCCCTGTCGACGAGTTTTTCGACAAGGTGACCGTCAACGCCGAGGAGGCTGAGCTTCGCGCCAACCGCCTCTGCCTCCTTTCACAGATCCGCGTCGGCATGGACGCGATCGCCGACTTCTCGAAGATCGAGGGCTGACCATGGGCAAGTGGGTATACGGATTCGGCAACGGCGCCGCCGAAGGCACCGCCAAGATGAAGAACCTGCTGGGCGGCAAGGGCGCCAACCTGGCGGAGATGTGCAATCTCGGCCTGCCGGTGCCGCCGGGCTTCACCATCACGACCGAGGTCTGCACCCACTACTACGACAACGGCGAGAAATACCCCGCCGAGCTCAAGGGCGAGGTCGAGGCGGCGCTCGCCGGGATCGAGAAGACGGTAGGCGCGAAGTTCGGCGATGCCGCCAACCCGCTGCTGGTCTCGGTCCGCTCCGGCGCGCGCGCCTCGATGCCGGGCATGATGGACACCGTCCTCAACCTCGGCCTCAACGACGAGACGGTCGCGGGCCTGGCCAAGCTCTCGGGCAATCCGCGCTTCGCCTACGACAGCTATCGCCGCTTCATCTCGATGTACGGCGACGTCGTGCTCGGCGTCGAGCATCACCTGTTCGAGGAGATCCTGGGCGACACCAAGGACGCCAAGGGCGTGGCGCTCGACACGGAACTGGACGCCGAGGACCTGAAGAAGCTGGTCAAGGCCTATAGGGCCAAGGTCGAGGAAGAGACCGGGAAGCCGTTCCCGCAGGATCCGAAGGAACAGCTCTGGGGCGCCATCGGCGCCGTGTTCAAGAGCTGGATGAACCAGCGCGCGATCGTCTATCGCCGCCTGCACGACATCCCGGCCTCGTGGGGCACGGCCGTCAACGTCCAGGCGATGGTGTTCGGCAACATGGGCGACGACTGCGCCACCGGCGTCGCCTTCACGCGCGATCCCTCGACCGGCGACCGCCGCTTCTACGGCGAGTTCCTGGTCAACGCGCAGGGCGAGGACGTGGTCGCCGGCATCCGCACCCCGCAGCAGCTGACGATCGCCGGCAAGCAGGCGAACCTCTCGACCCTGCCGGCGATGGAAGAGGCGATGCCGGAGGTGTTCAGGCAGCTCGACACCGTGCGCGGGCAGCTCGAGAAGCATTACCGCGACATGCAGGACATCGAGTTCACGGTCCAGCGCGGCAAGCTGTTCATGCTGCAGACCCGGTCCGGCAAGCGCACGGCCAAGGCCGCGCTCAAGATCGCGGTCGACATGGTCGCCGAAGGCCTGATCGGCAAGCAGGAGGCGGTGCTCCGCATCAATCCGTCCTCGCTCGACCAGCTCCTGCACCCGACGCTCGATCCGAAGGCGAAGAAGACCGTGCTCGCGCGCGGCCTGCCCGCGTCGCCCGGCGCCGCCTCGGGCAAGGTCGTGTTCTCGGCCGACGAGGCCGAGGCGCGCGCGGCCAAGGGCGAGCGCGTGCTGCTGACCCGCATCGAGACCAGCCCCGAGGACATCCACGGCATGCACGCCGCGGAAGGCATCCTCACCACGCGCGGCGGCATGACCAGCCACGCGGCGGTGGTCGCCCGCGGCATGGGCCGGCCCTGCGTCTCCGGTGCCGGCGAGCTTCGCGTCGACTACGCGAAGAAGCAGCTCTCGGTGCGCGGCACCACGGTCAAGGAAGGCGACATCCTCACCATCGACGGCGGCACCGGCGAGGTGTTCGTCGGCGAGGTGCCGACGATCCAGCCCGAGCTTTCCGGCGACTTCGCGACGCTGATGCAGTGGGCCGACGGCCTCCGGCGCCTCAAGATCCGCACCAACGCCGACACGCCGACCGACGCCCGCACCGCGCGCCAGTTCGGCGCCGAGGGCATCGGGCTCTGCCGCACCGAGCACATGTTCTTCGAGGCCGACCGCATCGTCGCGGTCCGCGAGATGATCATGGCGACCTCGACCGAGGGCCGCCGCGCGGCACTGGCCAAGATCCTGCCGATGCAGCGCGACGACTTCGTCGAGATCTTCCGCATCATGCACGGCCTGCCGGTGACGGTGCGCTTGCTCGACCCGCCGCTGCACGAGTTCCTGCCGCACACGGAAGCCGAGATCGAGGAGGTCGCCAAGGCCTCAGGCGCTTCCGCCGAGACGCTGCGCCAGCGCGCGATCGAGCTCAAGGAGTCGAACCCGATGCTCGGCCATCGCGGCTGCCGCCTCGGCATCTCCTATCCGGAGATCTACGAGATGCAGGCGCGGGCCATCTTCGAAGCTGTCGCGGCGGTCTCCAAGGAGTCGGGCGAGACGGCGCTGCCCGAGGTCATGATCCCGCTGATCGCGACCAAGAAGGAGCTCGACATCCTGAAGACCATGATCGACCGGGTGGCGGCCGAGGTGGCGAAGGAGACCGGCACCAAGGTTCCCTACCTGACCGGCACGATGATCGAGCTGCCGCGCGCCGCACTCCGGGCCAAGGAGATCGCCGAGTCGGCGGAGTTCTTCTCCTTCGGCACCAACGACCTGACGCAGACCGCCTTCGGCCTGTCGCGCGACGACGCCGGCTCGTTCCTGAAGACCTACCAGGAGAAGGGGATCCTCGAGCAGGATCCGTTCGTCTCGATCGATGTCGACGGCGTCGGCGAGCTGATGGAGATCGCCGCCGAGCGTGGCCGCATGACCCGCAAGGACATCAAGCTCGGCATCTGCGGCGAGCATGGCGGCGATCCCGCCTCGATCCGCTTCTGCGAGAAGGTCGGCCTCGACTACGTCTCGTGCTCGCCCTACCGCGTGCCGATCGCGCGTCTCGCCGCGGCGCAGGCGGCGATCGAAGGCGAGAAGAAGGCCGCCTAGGGCCAGGTCTTAAGCGGGCGGGTTCCACCACGCCGAGGGATCGGCGTGGTTGCGGATCGGGCGCGCCAGGTCGACGGGCTGCTTCCTCAGCAGCGTCACGGCGCCTTCCGGCCAGTCCTTGAGCAGCCTCACCGCCCAGGAGACGCCCGAGGCGCCGTCGCCGACGAAGGCATCGCAACGGACGGCGAGGAAGGTGTCGAGCACCACTTCGCGGCCGAGCATGACGCCGTCGTAGCGCGGGTGGATCTCCAGCGAGCGTTCCTCTGAGGTCTTGATCCGCGTGACTTCGCGGCAGGCGAGGCGATCGCCGTAGCGCTCGCGGAAATAGGCCACGGCCGGCGCGAAGTCGGTCATCAGGTAGACGCCGGCGTCGGCGTTGGCCGCGAGATAGCGATCGATCGGCTCGGCTAGGCTCTCGGGGCCGATCGCCTTGCCGTCGGACGACTCGCTGACCTTTTCCGGGCCCTGGGTGCGGAAATGCGCGGCGATGGTCGGCCGGCGCTTGATCAGTCGCGCCTCGAAGCGCGCGAGGTCCTCGGAGAGCTGCGGCGTCGGCCGCACGTAGCGGCGGTAGAGCTGGCCGAACCCGGATTCGAAGTCGGTCACGAGCGGATGGTCCGGGGCCAGCCACGGCACCAGCTCGTCGAGCTCGGTGAAGAAGTCGAAGACCGCGACATCCTCGTCCCGCTTCAGGAGATAGAGCCCCGATAGGGAGCTCCAGTCGCCGGTCTCCTTGTTGACGCGGATCTCGCGCAGGTTGGCCTTGGTCCATTTCGGCGGAAAGATCGAGAGGCCGTCCTGCTCGGCGGTCGCGATCGTATGTGTCGAGACCGGCTCGAAGTAGAGGCGCCAGGCATCCTCGATGCCGGCGCGGCGGTACCGGCACTCGCGTCCCCAGTGGATGATCGGGGTGCGTCCCGATGCCTCGGCGAAGGCGAGCCCGATGACCGTGTGCGAGACGTCCGCCCAGAACCCCGCCCCCCAGGCGCGGATCACGAGGAAGCGTTCGCGCCCGTCCGGTGGAGGCTGCAGCCGCCGCGCATCGTCGGCGTGGCGGACGGCGTGGTCGAAAAGGCCGAGCTCGGCGCCGATCGTCGCCAGCATGCGGTGGCTTTCCGCGCTCGCATGGCCGGCAGAATGAAGCCTCTGCAGCAGCCGGTTGGCGCGCGAATGGTCGCCTTCGCGCAGCGCACGCCCCGCCCGCCGCATCGTCTCCTCGATCAGGCGCGCGTCGTAGGTCATCAGCTCGTCGGGTTCCACCAGGGCGACGGATCGCCGTGCCGGCGGATCTGACCGGCCAGCGCCGTCTGGCCGGGACGGAACAGCGTCGTCGTCCCCTTCGGCCACTCCTTGAGCCGCGTCACCGCCTGCGAGACGCCCGAGGCGCCGTCGCCGATGAAGGCGTCGCAGCGAGCGGCGAGGAAGGTGTCGAGCACGACCTCCCGGCCGAGCGTCACGCCGTCATGCTGCTGGTGGATCTCGATAGACTGGTCCTCGACCCGCTCGACCCGCGTCACCTCGCGACAGGCGACGCGGTCGCCGTAACGCTCGCGGAAATAGGCCACGGCCGGCGCGAAGTCGGTCATCAGGTAGATGCCGGCGTCTCGGTTGGCGGCGAGGTAGCGGTCGATCGCCTCGGCGAAGCGCTCGGGGCCGAGGCCCTTGCGGTCGGCGGCCTCGGTGATCTTCGGCAGGCCCTGGGTGCGGTAGTGCATGGCGATGGTCGGCCGCCGGCCGATCAGCTGCGCCTCGAAGCGATCGAGCTCTTCGGTCAGTTCGCGCGTCAGCCGGACGTGGCGGCGGTAGAGAAGGCCGAGCGCCGGCTCGGGATCGGCGGCGGCGAGGGGATGGCCGGGTGCGAACCACGGCGCCAGGTCCTCGAGCTCGGTGAAGAAGTCCATCACCGCGACGTCGGCGCCGCAGTTGATCAGGTAGAGCCCCGACAGCGAGCTCCAGTCGCCGTCGTCCTTGTTGACGCGAAGCGCGCGCAGGTTGGCCCGCGTCCATTTCGGCGGAAAGATCGAGAGGCCTTCCCGCTCGGCCGTCGCGATGGTGTGCGGCGAGACCGACTCGAAATATAGGGGCCACGCGTTCTCGACGCCGGAACGCCGATAGCGGCTTTCGAGCCCCCAATGGACGATCGGCGTGCGGCCGCTCGCCTCGGCGAGCGCGAGGCCGTGGACCGTGTGCAGCACGTCGGCCCAGAAGCCCGCGCCCCAGGCCCGGATCACGAGGAAGCGCTCCCGCGCCTCCGGCGCCGGGACCAGCCTTCGCGCCGCCTCCAGGTGTCGTCGGGCTGGTTCGAAGAGCCCGAGCTCGATCGCGACGATCGCCAGCATCTGGTGGCTGGTGGCGTCCGCGAGGCCGGCGTTGTGCAGCCGCTGGAGATATCGGGTCGCCCGCGACAGGTCGTGTTCGTGCAGCGCCTGCTGGGCGTGCGCCAGCGTCTGCTGGACCAGGGCGGGATCGTGGGCCATGCGAGCGGCGAGGATAGGGGACTCTTCATCCGCTTGGAACGGAAAGCCCCGCCTTGAAACGCGAAGGGCCGCCGGCCACCTGTGCTAGACTTCGCCAGAGAGAATCGAAACATGCCCGGCAATTGCCAGTTCTCGATGGCCGTTCACATCGCGGCGCTTCTCGCCCTGGCGGGCGAGACGCCGAAGACGTCGGCCGAGATCGCGCACTCGATCGACACCAATCCGGTGGTCGTTCGGCGAATCGTCGCGGCCCTGGCCCGCGCCGGCCTGGTCAATGCGCGTCGCGGCGCCGCCGGCGGATCGGTCCTGGCGCGGCCGGCGGACCGCATCACGCTGCACGACCTTCGTGCCGCGGTCGAGGCGCCGGAACCGTTCGCGATCCACGATCATCCCAGCACCTGCTGCCCCGTCGGCCGCAACATCGAGCGCGTGCTTTCGGGCGTGCTTGGCCGCGCCGAGGCGGCGCTGGCGCGCGAGCTGAAACGCACCTCGCTCGCCGAGGTGGTGAGCGACCTCAAGTCCGAAGCGGCCTAGGCCTTCTCGAAAATCGCGATCCGCGCGTAGCCGGCGGCGACCGTCTTCGTCTCGGCCCGTCCGCGTCCGGAGGCGGCGAGCGCGCCGAGATGCGCGTCGAGGCCGTCGACCGGATTCACGTCGAACAGACGAAGCCAGGCGCGCAAGCCCTGCTTCAGCGGCGCCGGCCAGTTCGCCTGTTCGCCGAAGTCGACGATCGCGACCGTGCCGCCCGGACGCAGCACCGAAAGGGCGCGGTCGAACGCGCCCCGCCAGTCCGGGAACATCGAGAGCGCATAGGAGAAGACGATGCGGTCGAACGGCCGGTCGAGGCCGAACTGTGTCCCCGGGTCGAGCTGCTCGGCGAGCCCGCGGGCGAGGCGCGCGCGCGTCCGCGGCCGTGCCCTCTCGAGCATCGCGGCGGAGGCATCCAGGCCGAAGAGGCGCAGCGTCGGATCGCGCCGTTCGAGCCGGGCCAGGTTGCGGGCCGTGCCGCAGCCGACCTCGCAGACGAAGTCGCCGCGGCGGAGCGGCATGGTCTCGATCAGCCGGTCGCGGCCGAGCAGGTAGGGCTTGCGCGTGAGATCGTAGAAGAGGACCTGCGGGCGGTACATCCGCTCCATGCGGACGAAAGCATCATCCGTCACGACGTCACGCGACCCAGCGATAGAGGTGGAAGCCGCCGTAGATCGCGGAGCGGTCCCGGTCGTGCAGGCGGTGGCTGGTCGCCGCGTCATACTGCCAGGGCTTGAGCAGGTCGCCGGTGAGAGCGGTCTCGAGCGGCGAGGCGGATCCCGCGGTGCGGAAGATCACGCGTGCGCCGGGCCTGGCGGTGCGCCAGATCTGGCGCCACAGCAGCTGCAGCTGTTCCGGCGTCATCCAGTCCTGGGCGTCGAGCAGCACGTAGCGGTCGTAGCTGGCGTTGGGCGCGGCTGTCAGGAACGCGGTCATCGAGCCGGCGTGGGTCGCGATCCGCGGGGTCCTGGCCCTGATCGCCTCGTAGCGGTCGGGCTTCAGGAATTCCGGTACCGCCTGCATGCCGGCGAGATCGTAGCGGCCGCCGAAGGCGATCCAGGCAAACGGATTGTCGGCGATCGGAAAGCCGGTCGCGAGCCGCTCCAGCCTGGACTTCCAGACGTCGACGATCGAGCCATCGGCCTCGGCCGCCAGCGCCGCGTACTGCGCCGGCGGAATGCCTAGGCTGTAGAAGGAGATCGGCAGCTTGCAGACCAGCTTGGCGAGCCGCGTCTCGAACACGGACGCCATCTCCTCGGCGAAGATCTGCTTCTGCTGGTCGAGGCTGACCGCCTCGAGGATCCGTTCCGGGCGGTAGCTCATGTGATGGCAGAGCCAGTGCAGCACGCCGATGAAGCGCCCGGTGGCGCCGTGGCGATGCAGGCCCTTCTCGAAAAGTCGTATCCGGGCACCGCCGATCGGCCGGCGGTTCTCCCAGAAGGCGCGCGTGGCGCGATCGAGGTGCGAGGCGATGTGCTCGCGGTAGAGCGCGACGTTGCCGGCATGGTCGGCGGCGCCGAGGAAGCAGAGAGCCGCGTCGTGGTCTGGCAGGTGGCGCATCGCCGCGACCTTGAGGCGGGTCAGCGAGAGGTGCGCCTGGTTGAGATCGACTACGTCGATCGAGGCCGGGTTGTCGGCGAGGTAGGCAAGCGCATTGCAGCCGGCCGAGCCGATCGCGACGATACGGCTGTCGGCTTCCAAGGCCATCGCCTCGCGGTCGACCCGCGGATCTTCCCAGATCTGCGTATAGACCAGCCGCGCGAACCACAGCGTGAACAGCCGTTCGAGCAGGCCCGACGTCGAGGCGATCGGGCTTCGATGCACGGCGCGCCGAAGCGCAAGCGAAGTCATGGGGCGATCCTCAAGGTGTCGCGCGCTGGGTGATCGGCGCGAGGTTGACCAGGAACTGCCGCGCGGCGGCCTCCCAGGAATAGGCGAGCGCGTGGCGGCGGCAGGCATCGGGGTCGCCCTCAAGGGCGCGGCGGATGGCGGCGCCGAGGTCCTCGTCGAGCGCGCCGATCTTCCCGTCGGTGATCACGTCGCGGGGGCCGGTGACCGGATAGGCCGCGATCGGGACGCCCGAGGCCAGCGCCTCGAGCAGCACCAGGCCGAAGGTGTCCGTGCGGCTCGGGAAGACGAAGCAGTCGGCGCCGGCGAAATGCGCGGCGAGCTTGCCGTTGTCGAGGAAGCCAAGGAATTTCACGTCCGGATACGCGGCCTTGAGGGTGTCGAGCGCCGGGCCGCGGCCGATCACGACCTTGGTTCCCGGCACGTCGAGGGCACAGAAAGCCTCGATGTTCTTCTCGATGGCGACGCGACCGGCATAGAGCAGGATCGGACGCGGGAAGTTGTAGACGTCCTTCGGCCGCGGCCGGAAGAGATCGACGTCGACCCCGCGCGACCAGCGTACCAGGGACTTGAAGCCGCGCGCCGCCAGCGTCTCCTCGAGGCTCGGCGTCGCCACCATCACCGCGCTCGAGGCGGCGTGGAAACGGCGCAGGATGCCGTAGGTGAGCCAGAGCGGCACCCGGATGCGCGCGTGCACGTATTCGGGGAACTGCGTGTGATAGGCGGTGGTGAAGGCGTAGCCGCGCTTGAGGCAGATGCTGCGCGCGGCCTTCCCCAGCGGACCTTCGGTCGCGATATGGATCGCATCCGGCCTGAAGTCGTCGATCGCCCTGGCGACGCCGGGCTTCGGCCACCAGGCGATGCGGATCTCGGGATAGCTCGGCAGCGGGAAGGTGCGGAAGCGCTCGGGGCCGACGACTTCGACCGCGTGGCCCATCTTCTCGAGCTCGCGCACCGTGTGCGCGATGGTGCGGACGACGCCGTTGACCTGCGGCTTCCACGCATCCGAGACGATCAGGATGCGGCGGGAGTCGGTCATGCGCCTCGGCTCATTCATGCAAACGAGAGTTGCCTGACTTCCGCCCAGCTCAGGATCTCGAGCCGGCCGTCGTGATGCTCGACGAGGGCGGTGCAGCTCTCGACCCAGTCGCCGTCGTTGCAGTAGGTGATGCCGTCCATGTCGCGGATCTCGGCCTTGTGGATGTGGCCGCAGACCACCCCGTCGACCTCGCGGCGGCGCGCCTCGTCGGCCACCGCTTCCTCGAACCGGCCGATGTACTCGACCGCGTTCTTGACCCGGTGCTTGAGGTAGGCGGAGAGCGACCAGTAGGGGTATCCGAGACGCCGGCGGATCGCGTTGAACCAGGCGTTCATCGCCAGCGACATCGCGTAGGCCGAGTCGCCGAGCACCGCGAGCCAGCGGGCGTAGCGCACGACCGTGTCGAACTTGTCGCCGTGGAGCACAAGAAAGCGCCGACCGTCGGCCAGCGTGTGGATCACCTCCTCTTCGACCTCGATGCCCCCGAAGGGGTTCCCGAGGTATTCGCGGAAGATCTCGTCGTGGTTGCCCGGAATGAAGACGACGCGGGTGCCCTTCCGCGCCTTCCGCAGCAGCTTCTGCACGACGTCGTTGTGCGGCTGGACCCAGTACCAGGACCGGCGCATGCGCCAGATGTCGATGATGTCGCCGACTAGGTAGAGCGTGTCGGACTCGTTGTGCCTGAGGAAATCGAGCAGGAAGTCGGCCTTGCAGCCCCGGGTCCCCAGATGGACGTCGGAAATCCAGATTGTCCGGTAGCGGCTCGGCTCGGGGTCGCTGGGCGGGACTGCGTTCATCGCCTGGACTTGGTGGCTACTTCTTGTGAAGTCGCTGCGGTCATCTACAGGATGTTGTTGGTATCGAACAGTGAATTGTTTATAACAGTCGCAGTTCTGCTTACATTTCCAAGTATTACTGAAAGATCATCGTTTTGTTTCACTTCGAAGACTATGGCCGGGTTCTGACGATTTTGAACCCGACGGCCGGTCGCAGGCGACGCTTCGCCGAGGCGATGGCGGCCTGGTCTGCTGCCGGGCGCACCACCGCGGTGGTGGAGACGGCGCGGCGCGGCGACGCCGAACGATTCGCGCGCGAGGCTGCGGCATCGGGCATCGGCCTCGTGCTGGTCGGCGGCGGCGACGGAACGGTGAACGAGGTTATCAACGGCCTTGCCGGCGTGGCCCGGCCGCCGGCGCTCGGCGTGCTGCCGCTCGGCACCGCGAACGTGCTTGCCCGCGATCTCGGCCTGCCGCTGAGCCCGGGCGCGGCGGCATCGACGCTGGCGCAGGCGCGGGTGCGCGATGTCCACCTCGGTCTCGTGAACGGCCGGCGCTTCGCGATGATGGCGGGCGTCGGCTTCGATGCGCAGGTCGTCGCCGCGGTCCGGCCGGAAGCCAAGCGACGGTTCGGCCGGCTCGCCTACGCCGCGACCGCCGCCGATCTCTGGATGAGGGGCCGGTCGTCGCGGTTTCGCCTGCGCGCCGCCGACACGGCACGCGAGGTCGGATCCGTCATCGTCGCCAAGGGCCGCCACTACGCCGGCGGATTCGTCGCCTGCCCGACCGCCGACCTCACGCGGCCCGAACTGTCGCTCTGTCTCTTGAGCTCATCGACCCGTCTGCAGGTGCTGGCAGCCGCGCTCGGGCTCGGCACCGGCCGGATCGGCTGGGTGCCCGGCGTCAGCCACCTGAGCGTGCCGATGCTTCACGTCGACGGCCCGGCCGACGAGCCGGTGCAGGCCGACGGCGACATCGTCGGGACCTTGCCGGCGACCTTCTCGGTGGCGCCGGAGACCTTGCGGATGCTGGGAGCCTAGAAGGTCACCCAGCCCGGCTTCACCGGCGTGAGCCTGGCGTCGCCGGCGGTCAGCTTGTGGCCTTCGGCCAGCGCCTTCTCGACCGCTTCGAGGCGCAGCAGCGCCAGGCCCCGGTCGCCCTGGCCGGAGCGCATCTCGCCGGCTTCCTTGCCGTCGAGCGCGATCTCGGTGCCGAAGGCCGGCATCGGGCCCTCGATCTCAACCGGCATCAGGCGCTTGCGCACCAGGCCGCGATACTTGGTGCGCGCGGTCAGCTCCTGGCCGACATAGCACCCCTTGTCCCAGTCGATGCCCTTGAGCTCGTCGAAGCCGTTCTCGAGCAGGATCGCCTTCTCGACCGGAAGGTCGCGGCTGCCGTCGGGCACGCCGCTCGCGATGCGGAGCGCGTGGTACTCCTCCGGCTCGACCCGGTTGAGCCCGAGCGCCACCAGCGGATCCTCGCCGAGACCGCCATGCAGCAGGACGCGCACGCCCATCTCCTTGAGGCGGGGGTCGAGGTAGGCGATGCCGCCGGCATACTCCCGGGCCTGGCCGGGCTCGGTCAGCTCCAGCTTGTCGGCGACGGTCGGACCGAAGGCTGCGAAGATCCGGTACTCGTCGCTGACGTTGCCGAGCACGACCCTGGAACGGAGCTTGTAGAGCGAGAGGCGCTTCCTCAGATCCTCGGCGCGGCTCCGCTCGCAGTCGAGCGCCAGCATCTCGCCCATGTCGATCACGAAGAAGTCGTGCAGGAACCTGCCCTGCGCGGTGAGGAAGGCGGAATAGACCGAACGGGCCGGGGAGACCTTGGCGACGTCGTTGGAGATCAGCCCCTGGAGGAAGGAGACCCGATCCTCGCCGGCGATGGTGACGAGCCCGCGCTCTTCGAGGAAGGCATAACGGTCCATGGGGGAACTCCTGCCGCTTTCAGGACCTATCAAGTGGCCCGGCCGGCGCTGCTTTGCAAGCGCGGGCCGACCGCCCTATAAGCGCCGACGATGTCGCCTTCCCTCCTGTTCGTCACGTCCACCCGCCTGGGCGATGCGGTGCTGTCGACGGGCGTTCTCGGGCATTGCCTGGAACGCCTGCCCGGTGCCCGCGTGACGATCGCCGTCGGGCCCGTCGCGGCACCGATCTTCCGGCGTGTTCCCGGGCTCGAGCGCGTGCATGTCATGGCCAAGCGGGCCGGCGGCGCGCACTGGCTCGATCTCTGGGCACGCACCGTGGTTCGTCCCTGGAGCCTCGTCGTCGACCTGCGCGGCTCGGCGCTCGCCTGGCTCGTGCTCGCCTCCGAACGGCTCGTGCTGGGCAAGGGACGCCGGCAGGAGCATCGGGTCGAGGAACTCGGCCGCCTGGTCGGCCGCGGCGACGCACCGCCGGCGCCGAGGCTCTGGATCGGGCCGGAGGAAAGCTCGCTCGCTGGCCGCCTTGTCCCGGACGGTGCGCCGGTCCTGGCCCTCGGGCCGGCCGCGAACTGGCGGGCCAAGACCTGGCGGGCGGAGCGGTTCGCCGAGCTCGCGCTCCGGCTGACCCGCTCGGGTCCGCTGCAAGGAGCGCGTGTCGCCGTGTTCGGCGCGGCCGGCGAAGAGGCGGCGGTGCGACCGGTTCTCGACTCGCTTCCGACCGACCGGCGGATCGACCTGGTCGGCCGGATCGATCCGTTGGAGGCGGCGGCGTGCCTCGCGCGCTGCCGCTTGTTCGTCGGCAATGATTCGGGTCTGATGCATGTGGCGGCTGCGGTCGGCATGCCGACCGTCGGCCTCTTCGGTCCGAGCCCGGTCGAGCACTATCGCCCCTGGGGACGATGGACGGCGGTGGCGCGCACGCCGATGGGCCCGGCGGAGCTGATGGCCGATCCGGCGTGGAACCATCGGACGTCGGATACGCTGATGGACGGGCTCGATGTCGACGAAGTCGAGCGCGTGACGCAAGGTTTGCTGGGGAAGGTCGAGAGAGAAGGCGGATGGCCCATATCGTCATGACCGATGACGGTCTCCGCTTCAATGCGCGGAGCGTCTACCAGGGACCGCTGGGCGGATCGGAAACCGCGTTCACGCATCTGGCGTATGCGCTCGCGCGCCGCGGCCACGACGTCACCGTCCGCAACCGCTGCACCGAACCGGTGCGCGAGGAAGGCGTCGACTGGGATTCTCTCGATGCCGGCGTGCCGCAATCGGCCGATCTCTACATCGCCTACCGCGCCCACAACCTGCTGCCGATGGTGCCGAGGGCGCGCCGCCGGCTGTTCTGGATCCAGAACCCGGCGCGCTACCTGCTCAAGTGGCGTTATCTCTCGAAGCTGTTCCGGCTCAAGCCGGTGGTCGTCTTCACCTCGCTCTATCACGCCGACACCTATCCGGCATGGGCGCCCGACGGCGGCCGCGTCGTGATCCCGCTCGGCGTCTCGCGATCCTTCACCGAGCTCGATCCGCCCGACGAACCGCCGCCGCCCCGCGCGCTGTTCGTCTCCAACCCGATGCGCGGCCTCGACTGGCTGCTGACGCTCTGGGCCCGCTACATCCACCCACGGATGCCGACGGCGGAGCTGCACGTCTTCTCCGGTGCCGCGACCTACGGATCCTATGGCGATGCCAAGGCCAAGGAGATGGAGCCGATCCTCGAATACGCGCGCCAGCTCGCCGACCGCGGCGTCGTGCTGCGCCCGCCGGTGTCGAAGAGCGTGCTCGCCGACGAGATGCGGGCCGCGCGCGTGCTCGTCTATCGCGGCGACAAGGAAGAGACCTTCTGCTTCGCCGTCGCCGAGGCGCAGGCCGCGGGCCTGCCGGCGGTGGTCGGCCCGTATGGCTGCATGGCCGAGCGTGTCGCCGACGGCGAGACCGGGTTCGTCGAGGGCGACGAGCGGCTGTTCGGCGACAAGACCCTGGCGCTGCTCACCGACGACCGCCTCTGGCGGCAGATGAGCCATCGCGCGCTCGAACGCCAGCGCGCCTGGGGCTGGGACGAGGCCGCCTCGGCCTTCGAGAAACTGATCTGATGCGGGTCCTGCAGGTGATGGCCGGCGCGCCACATGGCGGCGCCGAGACCTGCTTCGTCGACACGGTCCAGGCACTGCACCGCGCCGGAGTCGACCAGCGCGTGGTGATCCGCCGCGATCCCGCGCGTGCGGCGATGCTGCGCGATAGCGGGATCGATCCGGTCGAGCTGCCCTTCGGCGCACGCTGGATCGATTTCCGCACGCGCCTCGGGCTCTCGCGCATCATCGATGCCTACAGGCCGGACATTTCGATGGCGTGGATGCGCCGTGCCGGCAGCTACATGACGCGCGGGCGCGCGGTGAACCTCGGCTGGTTCGGCGGCTTCTACGATCTCAAATACTATCGGAACTGCGATCACCTCGCCGGCATGAGCGCCGACATGCGCGACCACATCGTCAGGTCGGGCTGGCCGGCCGATCGCGCGCATATCCTGCGTGCCTATGCGCCGGAGGCGACGGGCCGCCGGCTGGATCGCCCGGAGGCGCCGCTGCTGCTGGCGCTCGGCCGCCTCCACGAGGCGAAGGCCTTCGACGTGCTGATCGACGCGATGGCGAATGTGCCGGCGGCGCATCTCTGGATCGCGGGCGAAGGGCATCTGCGCGCCTCGCTCGAGCAGCAGATCGCGCGGCTGGGCCTGGGCGATCGCGTGAAGCTGCTCGGATGGCGCAACGACCGCCAGGATCTGCTCGCCACATGCGACATCTGCGTCTTCCCGTCGCGCTACGAGCCGTTCGGCATCGTCTCGATCGAGGCGTGGGCCGCGCGCGTGCCACTGATCGCGGCGCGCTCGGCCGGACCTGGCGCGTTGATCGAGGACGGCTCGGACGGATTGCTCGTTCCGATCGACGACCGTGCCGCGCTGGCGGCGGCGATGAACCGCCTCCTCGGCGATCGCGACCTTCAGGCGAAGTTGGTCGAGGGCGGGCGTCGGCGCTACGAGGCCGAGTTCACCGAGGCCGCGGTCGTCGCCAGCTACAAGGCGCTGTTCGAGAAGATGCTCGCCAAGCGCTAGCCCAGCAGGCGCTTCACAAAAGTCTCGAGGTTGCTGCCGTCGAACAGATGGCCGGGAATGCCGGCGGCCTCCGCCGCGCCGATGTCGGTCTTCTGGTCGCCGACGAGGAAGCACTGCCTGGGATCGAGATCGAAATCGGCGAGGCCGGCGCGGATCATGCCCGGCTCCGGCTTCCGGCAGCCGCAGGCGAGCAGGTAGCTGCCCTGGCCCGCGGTCGGGTGATGCGGGCAGTAGTAGGTCGCCTCGATGCGGGCGCCGCGCTCGTGCAGCCACTCCTCGATCCAGCGCGTGAACGACCCGAGCTGGTCCTCGGTGTAGTAGCCCCGCGCGATGCCGGCCTGGTTGGTGACGAAGATCACCTTGCGGCCCTGGGCGTTCAGCCAGGCGATCGCCTCGGCCGCGCCCGGCACCGGCTCGAAACGGTCGGCCGAATGGACGTAGTTGAGGTCGCGGTTCAGCACGCCGTCGCGGTCGAGGAAGACGGCGGCCCGGCCGGCGATGCCGGAGGGGTGTCGGGACACGACACGACGGATCGCCCCGGCAGGAATTGCCGGGTCGGCGGGTCGTTTCGTTCCGGTGGTCATGCGGGAGCGCTCACGGGCCCGGTCATAGCCGACCGGGCCGGGGCGACGCCAGCCAAGCTTCAGCCCGCCCAGCTTCAGTCGGTGCCGGCCTCGAGCTTGGACTGCTGCTTCGGCGGCACCAGCTGCAAGGGTTCGGACTCGACCTTGTCGCGCGGCACCATCAGCGGCGGATACTCGGTCGCCGGGCCCATTTTCTCCTGCGGCAATGCCGGCGGAGGGGCGGCGACGATGCGCCCCGGAGAAGGCCCGTAGTAGCCCACCACGCGGTTCGCCTCGCGCCGGTCGAGCGGCTGAGCGTAGCAGGTGGAGTAGGCGAGAGTGCGATAGCAGTAGAGCGGTTCCGGGGCGAACTCGACGGTCTCCTCGTGCTTCTGCCACTCGAAATGGCGAGAGATCGGGTTGTCGACGCATCCCGCCAGCATCAGGGGCGGCAGGGCCATCAGGGTACGCTTGAGGATCGTCATCGGCGGTTCGCTCCGGGCAAGCCTGGGACGGCCGGCGGGCCGTTGCTATAGTGCCCGCCGCTCATTTCCCCCTACAAACTGCAAGGGCCGGGCCACCCGGCGGCACCCATGCTGATCGCCCATATCACCGACCTGCATCTTAGAACCGAGGGCGAGCTCGCCTTCATGGACCGGATCGACACCGCCGAGCGGCTGGCCCGCACGGTCGACTACCTGAACGCCTTCCGGCCGCGGCCCGACATGGTGCTGGCGACCGGCGACCTGGTCGATTTCGGCAAGGCCGAGGAATACAGGAACCTCCGCCGCGTCCTCGACCGGCTGGAGATCCCGGTCTACCTGATCCCCGGCAACCACGACGACCGCGACGCGATCCGCGCCGCCTATCCGGACCACGCCTACCTGCCGAAGTCCGGCTTCCTCCACTACGTGGTCGAGGGACACCCGGTGCGGCTGGTCTGCCTCGACACGCTCGACCGCGGCAAGGTCACCGGCCTGATGTGCCCCGAACGGCTGGCGTGGCTGGACGCGCGCCTGAGCGAGGCCAGGGACCGGCCGACGATGATCTTCATGCACCATCCGCCCTACACCACCGGCATGGTGCAGATGGACAATTACGGCTGCATCGGCGGCGAGGCGATGGGCGAGGTGGTCAGGAAGCATCCGCAGGTCGAGCGCATCGCCTGCGGCCATCTGCACCGCTCGACCGTGCGGCGCTGGAACGGGACGGTGGTGAGCTCGACCCCGGCGACGGCGCCGGAGATCGCGATCAACATCCACAATGGCGGCACCTGGGGCTGGGCCGAGAGCCCGCCCAATGTCGGCTTCTATCTCTGGGAGGACGGGGGCATCGTCAGCCATCTGGCGACGGTCGACCAGAGAGCGCCGGTCGTCCCGTTCCCGCCGAAGAAGGCCTGACAAAAAAGAAAGGGCCCCTCTCCCCGGAGGGAGAGGGGCCCGTCCACGTCAAGACTAGTGGATGGTCTTGATGACGTCGGTGACCGTATCGACGATCTGGTCGATCTGACCCTTCGAGATGATCAGCGGCGGCGACATGCAGATGGTCTCGCCGGAGAAGCGGACCATGACGCCCTTCTCGAACGCCTTCAGATGCGCATCCATGCCGCGCGAGGTGGGCGGGGCGTTCGGGCGCGGCGCCAGCTCGACGCCGGCGGTGAGCCCGCAGTTGCGGATGTCGATGACATTAGGCAGGCCCTTCATGCTGTGGACCGCCTCCTGCCAGTACGGCGACAGCTCGGCCGCACGCTCGAACAGGCCTTCCTCGCGATAGATGTCGAGGGTGGCGAGCGCCGCCGCGCAGGCGACCGGATGGGCCGAGTAGGTGTAGCCGTGGAACACCTCGATCATGCCTTCCGGGCCGTTCATGAAGGCATCGTAGATGCCCTTGCGGCAGAACACGGCACCCATCGGGATCGTGGCGTTGCTGATGCCCTTCGCCGTCGTGAACAGATCCGGTTTCACGCCGAAATGCTCGGTGGCGAAGCTGGATCCCAGGCGGCCGAAGCCGGTGATGACCTCGTCGAAGATCAGCAGGATGCCATGCTTGTCGCAGATCTGCCGCAGGCGCTGCAGGTAGCCCTTCGGCGGCACCAGCACGCCGGTGGAACCCGCGACCGGCTCGACGATGACGGCGGCGATGGTGGAGGCGTCATGGAGCGCGACCAGACGCTCGAGGTCGTCGGCGAGATGCGCGCCCCACTCGGGCTGGCCCTTCGAGAAGGCGTTCTTCTCGGGCTCGTGCGTGTGGCGGATGTGGTCGACGCCGTTCAGCAGCGAGGAGCCCCAGACCTTGCGGTTGGCGACCATGCCGCCGACCGACATGCCGCCGAAGCCGACGCCGTGATAGCCGCGCTCGCGGCCGATCAGGCGCGTGCGCGTGCCCTGGCCGATCGCACGCTGGTAGGCGAGCGCGATCTTGAGCGCGGTGTCGACCGACTCGGAGCCGGAGTTGGTGAAGAACACCTGGCTGTAGCCCGGCACCATCGAGGTCAGGCGCGCGGCCAGCTCGAAGGAGATCGGATGGCCGACGTTGAACGACGGCGCGAAGTCGAGCTTCGCCACCTGGGCCTGCACGGCCTTCACGATCTTCTCGCGGCCGTGGCCGGCGTTGACGCACCAGAGGCCGGCGGTGGCGTCGAGGATCTTGCGACCCTCGGGCGTCGAGTAGTGCATGTCCTTCGCTTCGGCGAGGAGACGCGGCGCCTTCTTGAAATGGCGGTTCGCCGTGAACGGCATCCAGAAGGGTTCGAGGTCGTTCGGCAGCGCCGTCTGCGCGGTCATGCGGGGTACTCCCTGAAGGGCGGAAGACGGGATTATGGCCGTCGCCGGGCGTCGCGGGAAGAGGGTCCGATGCGGCCGAAAGTCCTTGCGATTTAGACGCTTTGGACAAATCCGGGGTACCCCTCGCATCTTGAGCGCCCTGACCCCGTTCGCTATCGTCGGGAACCTTCCGCGCCGACGTCGCCCCTCCGTTGATATCGGCCTCACATTCGAGATTTCATGACCACGCTCGGTGCCGCGATCCGGGATCAATGGCTGCTCGACCCGAGCCAGCTCACGGTCAACCATGGCGCCTATGGCGCGACGCCGAAGGTCGTGCTCGAGGCGCAGGACCGCTGGCGGCGGAAGATGGAGGAGCAGCCTTCGTACTTCATGCGCAAGATCCTGCCCGACGCGCTCCGCGCCAGCGCCGAGACGCTCGGCGATTTCCTCGGCGCCGACGGCAAGGACCTGGTCTTCGTCGACAACGCGACCGTCGGCTGCAACGCGATCCTGCGATCGCTGAGGCTCCGCGCCGGCGATGAGATCCTGCTGCTGAACTACTCCTATGGCGCGGTCCGCAATACCGCGCTCTATGTCGCCGAGCTCGCCGGCGCGAAGGTGGTCGAGGCCGAGATCCCGTTCCCGCGGCCGACGCCCGACGCGATCGTCGCTGCTGTCGAAGCGAAGATCACCCCGAAGACCCGTCTCGCCATCGTCGATCACATCACGTCGCCGAACGGGCTGCTGCTGCCTCTGAAACGGCTCATCGATGCGCTCCACGCGCACCAGGTGCCGGTGCTGGTCGACGGAGCGCACGGTCCGGCGCATGTCGCGATCGACCTGACCCGGCTCGATGCCGACTGGTATGTCGGCAACTGCCACAAATGGCTGATGGCGCCGAAGGGCTGCGCCTTTCTGTGGTCCAGGCCGGATCGTCAGCAAGGCCTGCATCCGGTCACGATCTCGCACGGCTATGGCAAGGGCTACCTTGCCGAGTTCGACTGGACCGGGACCCGCGACGCGACCGCCTGCCTCGCGGTCGAGACCGCGATCAATTTCCACAAGAAGCTCGGCGGCGAGGAGCTGAGGACCCGCAACATGAAGCTCGCGCGCGAGGCGGGCGAAGTCCTGGCCCGCCGGCTCAACATGGATGTCGGCGCCGACGGGCCGGTCGCGAGCGCGATGTCGGTGGTCAGGCTCCCGATCGCCGGCGAGGCCAATCGCGAGCGCGCACAGGCGCTGCGCCTCCGGCTGCTGGACGAGTTCCGCACCGACGCGCCGCTGCACGCGCAGGACGGATCGATATGGGTCCGCGTCTCGGCCCAGGCCTACAACGAGATCGACGACTACCACCGCCTTGGCGACATCCTCGCCAAGTTCGCCCAAAGCACCTGAAAACGGAGGAAACCACCATGCGCAAGCTCACGACGATGGCAATGGCGGCTGCACTCGCGATCGGCTTCTCGGCCGCGGCGGGCGCGCAGGATCTCTACGGCACGCTGAAGAAGGTCAAGGACAGCGGCACGATCGTCATCGGCCACAACGAGGACTCGCCGCCCTTCGCCTCGTTCGGACCTGACGGCAAGCCTATGGGCTACTCGATCGACCTCTGCAACCTGATCGCCGAGGCCGTTCGCGTCGAGCTCAAGATGGACAAGATCAACATCAAGTATCAGGCGGTGAACGGCCAGACCCGCACGCCGATGCTGGTCAACGGCACCGTCGACATGGTCTGCGCGACGACGACCAACACGCTCGCGCGCCAGCGTCAGCTCGACTTCCTCAACACCATGTTCATCACCGGAAACCGGATCCTCACCAAGAAGGGCCGGGGCATCAAGGAGATCGAGGACCTGAAGGGCAAGACCGTCTCGGCCAACCCGGGCACGACCAACGAGCTGGTGCTGAAGGAGCTGAACGAGAAGCTGAACCTCGGCATCAAGATCCTGCCGACCAAGGACCAGCCGCAGGCCTGGATCGCGCTCGAGACCGACCGCTCGGACGCGCACATGACCGACGAGGTCGTCGAGTACGGCCTCATCGCCAAGGCGAAGAACCCGGAGCAGTACGAGGTCGTCGGCCGCCTGCTCTCGTTCGATCCCTATGCGATCGTGGTGCGCCGCGACGACTCGGCCTTCCGCCTCGTCGGCAACACGGTGCTGGCCGAGCTGTTCCGCTCGGGCGACATCTGGAAGATCTATGACAAGTGGATGTCGACCATCAACATGCCGGCGAGCGAGAACCTGAAGGTGCTCTTCGCCATGCAGGCGATCCCGCGGTGACGAGCCGCTAGCGTCGGAGACCCGAAGGGATGCGGTACAACTGGGATTGGACGGTGCTCGTCACCGCCCCCCACTTCGGCCTGATCATGCAGGGCCTGTTGTGGACCGTCCTGGTTGCGGGTGGCGCCTGGATCATCGCGCTCGTCGTGGGCCCGGTGGTCGGCGTCGCCCGCACGCTTCCCTGGCGGCCGGTCCGCTGGCTCGCGACCGCCTATGTCGAGTTCTTCCGCAACATCCCGCTGCTGGTGGTGCTCTTCCTCTTCTACTTCGTGCTGCCCGAGCTGCTGCCGAAGGAGTGGGGGAGGTGGATGAAGCGCGACATGCCGGAGCCCGAATTCACGACTGCCGTCGTGGCGCTCGGGCTCTACACCGCCACCCGCGTCGCCGAGCAGGTGCGCGCCGGCCTCGCCTCGATCAGCCGCGGGCAGATGATGGCCGGGCTCGCCAGCGGCCTCACCCTTTCCCAGGTCTACGCCCACATTCTGGTGCCGGTGGCGCTCCGCATCACCGTGCCGGCGATGACCAACGAGTTCATCAACGTCTTCAAGAACTCGTCCCTGGCGCTGACGATAGGCGTGCTCGAGCTGACGGCGCGGACGCGGGGTATCAGCGAGGTCACCTATCACTCGATCGAGGCCTTCGTCGCCGCGAGCGTGATCTATGCGACGATCACGCTGATCGTGACCTTGGTCATGCGCGTGGTCGAGCGCCGGACCCGCATCCCCGGCACCGTCGCCGGGCAGCAGGCCTGAGCATGCTCGGCGCCTTCGACCTCCAGGCGATCGTCAAGGCGCTGCCGCTCCTCTGGGAAGGCATGGAGGTCACGCTGCTGCTGACCTTCTTCGGCATCGTCGGCGGGATCGGCCTCGGCATCGTGCTGGCGGTGATCCGGCTCTCGCACTTCCGGGCGGTCGCGGCGCTCGCCGCCGCCTACGTGACCTTCTTCCGTGCGCTGCCGCTGGTCCTACTGATCTTCTGGTTCTTCTTCCTGATGCCGATCTTCGTCGGACACTCGGTCGGCGGCTTCTACTCGGCGCTGATCGGCTTCGTGCTGTTCGAGGCGGCCTATTTCTGCGAGATCATCCGCTCCGGGATATCCGGCGTGCGCCGCGGCCAGGTGATGGCGGGTCTCGCCGGCGGCCTCACCGAGCGCCAGACGATGCGCCATATCGTGCTGCCGCAGGCGATCCGCAACATGACGCCGCTGCTGCTGACCCAGTGCATCAACCTCTTCAAGAGCACGTCGCTGGTCTATGTGATCGGCGTCCGCGACTTCCTCACCGCCGCCGACGTGATCGGCAGCCGCGACAACCGGCTGATCGAGATGTACCTGTTCGTCGCGGTCGTCTTCTTCGTCATCTGCTTCGCCGCATCCCGGGCGGTCAGCCGCCTCGAACGGAGATACGCCCTGTGATCGTGATCGACGGCGTCAGCAAGTGGTACGGCCAGCACAGGGTCCTCGACGGCTGCTCGACCAGGATCGCCCGCGGCGAGGTCGTCGTCGTCTGCGGCCCGTCGGGATCGGGCAAGTCGACGCTGATCAAGTGCGTGAACGGCCTGGAGCCGTATCAGAAGGGCCGGATCGAGGTCGACGGCGTCGACGTCGGCTCGCCGAAGACCGATCTTCCGAAGCTTCGCGCCCGCATCGGCATGGTGTTCCAGAGCTTCGAGCTTTATCCGCACATGACCGTGCTCGACAACATCTGCCTCTCGCAGGTGAAGGCGCTCAAGCGCGACCGGGCGACGGCCGTCGCACGATCCGAAGCCCTGCTCCAGCGCGTCGGCCTCGCCGACTTCGCCAAGCGATACCCCGGCAATCTCTCCGGCGGCCAGCAGCAGCGGGTCGCGATCGCCCGCGCGCTGGCGATGGACCCGATCGCCATGCTGTTCGACGAGCCGACCTCGGCGCTCGACCCCGAGATGATCAACGAGGTCCTTGACGTCATGACCGGCCTCGCCGAGGAAGGCATGACGATGATCGTCGTGACCCACGAGATGGGCTTCGCCCGCCGGGTCGCCGGCCGCGTCGTCTTCATGGACGAGGGCAGGATCGTCGAGGACGAGGCCAAGGACGCGTTCTTCGAGGCGCCGAAGACCGACCGCGCCCGCCAGTTCCTTTCCAAGATCCTGCATCATTGACCTCGGGCCGGGCCGGGCTTACCTCCGGTCTATGCGTCGACCGATCCTCATCGGCAGCGAGATCTACCGGCACTCGATCTATGCGGCGAAGCACCCGCTGTCGATCCCGCGGGTCTCGACCGCGCTCGACCTGATCCGGGCGATGGGATGGCACGATCCCGGGCGCTACGTCGACGGGCCGGTCGCGACGGTCGAGCAGCTCGTTCGCTTCCACGATCCCGCCTATGTGCGCGCGGTCCAGGAGGCCGAGGCGACGCGCCACGTCCCCGACGAGGTCCGCGACCGCCACAACATCGGGCGGAACGGCAATCCGGTCTTCGCCGAGATCTTCCGGAGGCCGGCGACCGCCTGCGGCTCGACCCTGAAGGCAGTCGAGCTCCTGACCCGCGAGCCCGGCATCGTTCACAGCCCCGCCGGCGGCACCCATCACGGGCGGCCCGATCGCGCCAGCGGCTTCTGCTACTTCAACGATCCGGTGCTCGGCATCCTCGCTTTCCTCGATGCCGGGATCGCGCCCGTCTACTACGTCGACCTCGACGCCCATCACGGCGACGGCGTCGAGGACGCGTTCCGGGGCGACGCGCGCGTGCTGACCGTATCGGTGCACGAGGCCGGACGCTGGCCGAACACCGGTGCGAGGGGCGACCGCGGCGGCGGCAATGCCCGCAACCTTTCGGTGCCTTCCGGCTTCAACGACTCGGAGCTGGAGGCCATCGTCGGGCAGGCGCTGGTGCCGCTGGGCGAGCGCCTCCGGCCGGCGGCGCTGGTGATCCAGTGCGGCGCCGACGGGCTCGCCGACGACCCGCAGAGCCGGCTCGAGCTCTCCAACGGCGCGATCTGGTCGGCGGTGGAAAGGCTGGTTCCGCTGGCCCCGCGCGTGCTGGTGCTCGGCGGCGGCGGCTACAATCCGTGGTCGGTGGCGCGCTGCTGGGCCGGCATCTGGGCGGTGCTGGATGGCCGCGATCCGCGAGCGCCCTTGACCGGAGAGGCGGAAGAGGTGTTGCGTGGGCTCCGCTGGAACCACAGCCGCGCGCGCAACGCGCCGGAGCACTGGTTCACCACGCTCGCCGATCCGCCCAATCCCGGGCTCGTGCGGGCGGAGATCGACGAGATGATCGAGGAGGTCCTCAAGCCGTGAAACGCGTCCTCGCCCTCGTGCTCGTCCTCGTCGCCTTCCCGGCGCTGGCCCAGCTCGTCACCTTCCCCAAGGACACGGTGACGATCGAGACCGCTGCGGGCGCCAAGCACATGTTCAACGTCGAGGTCGCCACCTCGCCGCAGCAGATCAGCCAGGGCCTGATGTTCCGCCGGCAGATGACGGCCGATGCCGGCATGCTGTTCCTGTTCGATCCGCATCCGGCGGTGTTCTGGATGAAGAACACCTACATCCCGCTCGACATGATCTTCATCGGCACCGACGGCCGCATCCTCAACATCGCCGAGCGCACGATCCCGCTGACCGAGACGCCGGTCCCTGCGTCCGGCCTCACCCGTGCGGTGCTGGAAGTGAACGGCGGCACCGCCGCCCGGCTCGGCCTCAAGCCCGGCGACCGCGTGCGGCACGCGCAGCTGCCTTAGTGAACTCAGCTTCTCCCTCTGAACCCTCCGCCAGCCTGGCTGGGGGAGGGCAGGGTGGGGGCTGAACTCGGAACGCCGGCGTAGAGCTGGATAGGGCGAGTAACGCGTGGCACCTCGCCGTGCCCCCACCCCATCCCTCCCCCGCGCTTCGCACGAGGGAGGGGGCACGAGGTGCGTTCGACTACCGCTTCCTTGCCAGCGTCAGTCCGTCGCCGATCGGCAGCAGGCTCGCGGTCACCCGCTTGTCCTTCTGGATCTTGGCGTTGAGCTTGCGGATCGCCTTGGTGTCGGCGTCCTTCCGCTTGGGATCCGCGACGCGGCCGCCCCAGAGCACATTGTCGATCGCGATCAGGCCGCCCTTCCGGAGCAGCTTGAGAGCGCCTTCGTAGTAGGCGTCGTAGTTCGCCTTGTCGGCATCGATGAAGGCGAAGTCGAAGGTGCCCTTGTGCTTCTTGATCAGCTTGGCGACGGTCTTGGTCGCCGGTGCCAGCGTCAGCGTGATCTTCTTGTCGACCTTCGCCAGCTTCCAGAAGCTTCGCGCGACCGAAGTGAACTCCTCGCTGACGTCACAGCACCAGAGATGGCCGTCGGGCGGCATCGCACTCGCGACCGAGAGGCTCGAATAGCCGGTGAAGGTGCCGATCTCGATCGCCTTCTTGGCTCCGATCAGCTCGACCAGCAGCGCCATGAACTGGCCCTGCTCGGGCGAGATCTGCATGCCGGCCATCGGCATCTTCGCCGTCACCTGCCGCAGCTTCCTGAACAGCGGCTTCTCGCGCAGCGAGTTGTCGAGCAGGTAGTCGTAGACCTTGTCGGTCAGGTCGATCGAACGTCGGGACATGAGGATATCCTGAAAGAGGTGCTCGGCCGGAGCCTGCCACCGCTTCCGGTCGAGGGAAAGCGCCCTGTATCCTGAAGCCATGAACGATCCGGCGGATCTCAGGCGGCATCTGGCGCGGGCGCCGGGCGACGGCGAGGCGTGGCTTCGCCTCGCGTCCGAGGCGTCACTGGGTCGCGCTGTCGCGGCCGCGCACGACCTCGCCGCGATGCTGGCGGCGGCGGGCGACGTCGCGCGCGGCCTCGGCCTCGCGGTCGCCGGCCGCTGGCTCCGCCGCGCCGTCTCGTTGGCGCCGGGCGATTCCGCGCCGCTGGTGAATCTCGGCGCGCTCCTGGGCGAGGCGGCGCTTTCGCTTCGCGCGCTCGCAGTCGATCCGTCGAACTGGATCGCGGCCTACAATCTGGCGCTTGCCTGGCGGATCTCGGCTCCGGCGCGTGCCTGCGACCGCCTCCGGCGCATGGTCGCGCTGCACCCGCTGGTGGCGCCGCTGCGTCTGCTGCTCCTGCGGCTCGATACGGCGCCCGACCGCAAGGTCGCGCTGGCGCGCCAGGCGCTGATCCTGGTTCCCGGCGACGCCGATGCGCTGGCCGAGCTGGCGGCGGGCTACCTGACATTGGGCGACGGCGATCTGGCTGCGCCGTTTTATGCCCGCGCGACATCGGCGAACCCCGGCGATCTCGATCTCGCCTCGACCGCCCTGCTGGTCCTGAGCTACGCCGAGTCTCCGACGCGTGCTCGGGTCGCGGCATCGCACCGGTCGTTCGGCCGACGGTTCGCCCAAAGGCCCGCGCCGCCAAGACGTGCGCGCCCGCCGGGGGATCCGATCCGTGTCGGGATGGTGTCCGGCGACTACCGCTGGCATGCGACCGCGTTCTTCCTGCCGCCGCTGCTGGAGAACCGCGACCGCGGCCGCTGGCGGGCGCATCTCTATGCGAACGTCGCGTCACCCGATGCGGCGACGGAGCGTTTCCGGGCGATGGCGGATGCCTGGATCGATATCCGCGGACTGGACGACGAGGCGGCGGCCGAGCGGGTCCGTGCGGATGGCATCGATATCCTGATCGACCTCAACGGCCACACGCGCGGTCATCGCCTCGGGCTCTTCGCCCGTCGCCCCGCAGCGGTGCAGGCGACCTGGATGGACTATCCGGGGCCGACGGGCCTCGCCCAGATCGACTACGCGATCACCGATCGCCACCACACGCCGTCCGGCACCGAAGACGACTATGTCGAGACGGTGCTGAGGCTCCCCAACGATCGCTTCTGCTACGAGCCGCCGGCATCCGCCGAGCCCGTGTCGCCTGCTCCGGCGACCGCCAACGGATACGTCACCTTCGGCTGCTTCAATGCGCTCTACAAGATCGGCCCGGCCTGCATTGCGGCCTGGGCGACGATCCTGAAGGCGGTGCCGGGCAGCCGCCTTCGCCTCTTGGGGGCGACCGCATCGGCTTCGAGCTTTCGGCAACGCTTCGCCACGCACGGCGTCGATCCCGCCCGCATCGAGGTGCTGTCGCCGGCACCGCAGCCGGTGGTGATGGCGCGTTATGGCGGGATCGACCTGGCTCTGGACTCGTTCCCCTATTCAGGTGGTCTCACCACCTGCGAAGCGCTGTGGATGGGCGTGCCGGTCGTGACGTTCCCCGGCGAGCGCGTCGCGTCGCGGCATTCGACGGCGCATCTCCGCACCGTAGGTCTCGACGATCTGGTCGCGGGCGACGAGGACGGCTACATCGCGCGCGCAGTCGATCTCGCCCGCGATCCCGGTCTTCCGCGGCTGCGCCAGGAGATCCGCCCGCGCATGGCGGCGTCGCCTCTCGTCGACGGCAGGGCCTTCGCACGCGATTTCGAGGAACTGCTGGCGCGCATCGGTTGACGGAAACCGCAGGCCGGCCGACGCATCGACCCGAAGCGGGTCGAGAAGGTGCGCCAGATGATCCCGATGGCGCAGCACCGGGTGCTCTGGCCGGGGGGGGCTAGAGGGGCGGCAGTCCCGGCGGCATGCGCCGCGCCTTGGTCGCCTGCTCGAAGGCGTAGGCGAGGCGCAGCAGCTTGGCCTCGCTCCAGGCGCGGCCGGCGAAGGTGGCGCCGAGCGGATAGTCCGGCGTGTCCTTGCCGTTCATGCCCGACGTGAAGCCGGCCGGTACCTGCACGCTCGGGTATCCCGGCTTCGCGGCGATGCCGGCGCCGACATTGGCCGGGAACAGCACCGCGTCCAGCTTGTGCCGGTCCATGTAGGCGTCCATGCCGAGCGTCTTCGCGTGGCGAAGATCCATGCGCCGCGCCGACTTGTATTCGGGCTCGGAGAGGTCGCCCTTGGTCTGGGCGGCGGCCAGGAAGAGATCCTGTCCGAAGCGGAGCGCCTTCTCCGGGTGGTCCAGGTTGAAGGCGATGATGTCGTCGATCTTCCTCATCGCCGTGCCCTTGGCCCATTTCTTGAGATAGGCCTCGAGCCCGTTCTTGAGCTCGTAGATGAAGACGATCGGCGCGCGCTGGACCTGGTTGAAGGTCGGGCTGAAGCGGTTGCGGTTGAGGACGGCGACCTCGGTGCCGGCGCCGCCGATCCAGCCTTCCGTCGGCATGTTGGCGCGGACGACGGTGGCGCCGAGATCCTGCAGCGCCTCGATGGTCCGGCGCATGACCTCCTTCGAGCGCGGCGACAGCGGACCGTAGTAGACGTCGTTGCCGGGATCCGACGGATCGCTGGGGACGCCGATGCGCACGCCCTTGAGCCCATCCTTGTCGAGGTAGTCCAGGTAGTCGTCGGGCCGCTTCTGCTTCTTGGTCGCGGGGTCGAGCGGGTCGACCGCGGCGAGCACGTTCAGCAGTAGCGCCGAGTCCCTGACGGTCCGCGTCATCGGGCCGGCGGTGTCCTGGCTGTGCGAGATCGGCAGGATGCCGGCGCGGCTGATAAGGCCGACGGTCGGCTTCACCGTGACCACGCCGCTCTGGGTCGCGGGCGACAGCAGCGAGCCCGAGGTCTCGGTGCCGATCGTCGCGGCCGCCATGCCGGCGGCGACGGCGACGCCGGAGCCGGCGCTCGATCCGCCAGGCCCAACGATGGGAATGCCGTCCTTGTCCTGCTCCGGTGCGAAGGCGTTCTTCACCTGGCCGGCGATCGAGCTGTACCCGGTCGGCATGCCGACCGCGAGGATGTTGGCGAACTCGGTCAGGTTGGCCTTGCCGAGGATCACCGCACCGGCCTTGCGAAGCCGCGCGGTCACGGTCGCGTCGCGCTTCGCCTGGGCATCGGCGAGCGCGAGCGATCCGGCGGTGGTGTGCATCGCATCGCCGCTGGCGATGTTGTCCTTGATGAGGATCGGGAGACCGGCGAGCGGGCGCCTCTTGTCGGCTTTGATGCCGTCGAGCTTGCCCGCGATCTCGACCGCGTCGGGGTTCACCTCGCGGACCGAGTTGATCTTCGGTCCGCCCTGGTCGTAGGCCTTGATGCGCGCGAGATAGTCCTTGGTCAGCCGGGTCGCCGTGGTCCTGCCCGAGGCGAGGTCGTCCAGCAACTCACCCAGGCTCGCGTTCTCGACGCCCATGCTTCCCTCCCGCTATGCGGCCTTGATCAGCCTCTGCGCGATCTCGTCGCCGTCGCTGGCAAGCCAGGTCTCGTTGACGCGGATCGGCAGCATGTCGCCAGCGATTTCCGGCATCTTCAAGCCGGCCGCCTCGGCCTTGGCGCGGAAGGCCTTGACGTCGCCGCCGCCGGCAAGGCGCAGCTTCGCGATGTTGCTGCCGTCCGGGATGCGCTCGACCGTGAAGCGACCCGAGGCTTCGAGCTTCTTCAGCGCCGGCTCCCACATCGCCTTGGCCTTGGCCCATCGGTCCGCCATGCCGTCGAGGAAGTGGTCGGCGACGACCGCCAGCTGCCACACCTGTGAGAGCCCGCCGCCGTGCCGGCGCCGGTCGTGATAGAGACCGTCGATCAGTGCTGCGGGCCCCGCGAGCACCGCGCCGAACGGCGTGCCGAAATACTTGTAGAGCGACATGTAGACCGTATCGAAGGGCCGGCAGAACGAGGTCACGTCGCGGCCGGTCCAGGCGGCGGCGAGGTAGACGCGGGCGCCGTCGAGATGGCACTTGAGGCCGTTCTCCTTGGCGCACGCGATCGCTGCATCCATGTCGGCGAGCGGGAACATCTGGGCGAAGCGGCGACGCACCGGCGTCTCCACCACCATCGCCGAGAACGGGATCGAGACGCGGGCGCCGGCAGCTCGGTCGATCTCGGCCTTCATCGCCTTCGGGGTGTAGGCGGCTTCCTTGTCCTGGATCCCCACCAGCACGACGCCGCCGAGGCGCTGGGCCGAATCTCCGGTGTCGTTCAGCATATGGCCGTCGGACTGCACCAGCACGCGGCGGCGGCTGCGGTCCGACAGAAGCTCGAGCGCCAGGTTGTTGGCGAGCGTGCCGGTCGGCATCAGGATCGCACGCTCCTTGCCGAGCACCGACGCGATCTTCTTCTCGAACTCGGCGACGTAGCCGCCGAGCCCGTAGCTGTCGGCGGCAACCTCGGCCTTCTCGGTGAGGTCGTGCAGCAGCTTCGCGTAGGCGCGAGGCGAGAGGTCCGGACCGTCTCCGGCCAGGTTGACGCGCGGCAAGGTCATTCAGGGTCCCCCGTTGATCTCCTTCGCGTATCATCGCCCGATGCCGGGAACAAGCCGGCTTGGTGGAAGAAGAAGAGGGGGAGACGCCGATGTGCCGCTGGCTCACCTATTCCGGACGTCCGATCTACCTGGACGCGTTGATCTTCGAGCCGGAGAACTCGCTGATCCAGCAGAGCCTGCATGCGAGGAAGACCCAGGTCACCACCAACGGCGACGGCTTCGGCGTCGGCTGGTACGGCGGACGCACGGTGCCGGGGATCTATCGCGACATCCTGCCGGCCTGGAACGACCCCAACCTGAAGAGCCTCGCGCACCAGGTCGAGGCCTGCCTGTTCTTCGCCCATGTTCGGGCCTCGACCGGCACCGCGACCAGCCGCGCCAACTGCCATCCCTTCGGGCTCGACCGCTGGCTGTTCATGCACAACGGCCAGATCGGCGCCTACGACAAGATCCGCCGCCGGCTCGAAGCTATGCTGCCCGACGACCTCTACCACCATCGCCACGGGACGACGGACTCGGAACTCTTCTTCCTGCTGCTGTTCGTGCACGGGCTCGAGAAGACGCCGGAGGAAGCGATCCGGAAGACCATCCGGCTCATCGACGGCCTGTCCGCCGAGGCCGGCGCGACCGAGCCCTTCCGCATGACCGCGGCCTTGAGCGACGGCACCAACGTCTATGCGATCCGGCACTCCACCGACGACAAGCCGCCGAGCCTCTACATCGGCGGCTCGCCGGATGCGCTGACCGTGGTGTCGGAGCCGCTGGACAAGGACGTGAGGAACTGGCGGGAGGTGGCGCCGGAGCGCCTGGTGATCGCCGCCGCCGGGCACGAGCCGCGAGTGGAGGCGCTCAACTAGCCCCTCTCCCGCATTCGCGGGAGAGGGGACACGAGCAGCTACTTCAGCTTGCCGCGGCCGAGGATCGACCAGACGACCTCGACCTTGCCGCCGCGGATGCCGACCAGCTCGTCGTGCAGGTTGACCGTGGTGTCGGAGTAGCCGACCACGAACTCCTGCTTGTCGCCGACCTTCGGCTTATCGGCGGGCTCGGCCAGGTTGATGATCGTGTGCTCGGCCGAGAGGGCCATGCCCGCGACCTTGCCGAGGCCGATCGGCTCCGGCATCGCCGCGTCGCCGGTCATCGTCTTCTTGCCGGCATCGCAGATGATGCGCTTGGGATCTGGGCGGCTGGTGACGGTCGCGAGGATCGTCATCGCGTAGGGATGCTGCACCCCGAAGCTGTTGCGGTAGAGCATGTCGGAGAAGATGCCGCCGCCGGCCTGGATCTCGGTGATGCCCTTTTGCGTCGCCGTCATCGAGTAGGTGCCGGTGCCGCCGCAGGAGACGATGCCGATCTCGACGCCGGCCTTGCGGCAGGCCTCGGCCGTTTCGACGAAGGTGGCGATCGCGCTTTCGATCGCCTTCTGCTTCTCGGCCATGTCGGTGATGCGCAGCGTGTGCGCTTCCCAGGTCATCAGGCCCGCGAGCTTCACGCCCTTGAGGCCGGCGACCTTCTTCGCGAGGTCGACCGTCGGCTGGCCGGGCAGCGTGCCGGCGCGGTTCATGCCGGTGTTGACCTCGATCAGCACGCGCACGCGCACGCCCTTGGCGATGGCGGCGGCGTCGATCTCCCGGATGTTGTCCCAGTTGTCGACTGCGACCATCACGTTGGAATGGTGCTGCAGGTTGACCAGGCGCGCGATCTTGACCGGTCCGACGATCTGGTTGGCGACCAGGATGTCGGCGATGCCGCCGGCGGCCATCACCTCGGCCTCGCCGAGCTTGGCGCAGGTGACGCCGATGGCGCCGGCCTTCACCAGCCGGTGCGCCAGCGCCGGGATCTTCATGCCCTTCGTATGCGGGCGCCAGTTGACCTTGTTGTCGCGGAAGGTCTTCGCCATCTTGGCGATGTTTCCTTCCATGACGTCGAGATCGACGAGAAGAGCCGGCGTGTCGAGCGCGGCCTTGGGCTGGCCGACGATGCCGACGGCCGGGGCGGGGAAAACAGCGTCGTCCATGATCAGATGTCCGTGGCCAGGTGGGCGACGCAGTCGCCGGGCTCGACGCGGCCGTAGTGGCGCTTGCACACCACGACGCCGTCGCGCTTGAAGAAGACCGGCACGCCCTTCCGCTCCGGATTGTCGATGAAGTGGACGGTGCCGCAGAGCTGGCCCTTCTTGATCTCGTCGCCGAGACGCGTCGCCGGCTCGAACAGGCCAGCCTCGGGCGCGTGCATGTAGTAGTCGAAGCCGCCGAGCTCCATCAGGCGGGTCTTCTTCGCCGCCGGCACCTTGAAGCGCTTGAGCGTCTTCAGCACGCCGAGATGGGCGAGCGCGCGGAGCGTGCCGTGGCGCGTGATGTCGACGCCGTCCGGATTGACCGACGCGGTGCCGCCGTATTCGCCACCGAGATAGGGGATCTTCCGGCGATGACCTGAGGCCGCGGCCAGGCGTCCGTCCGGCGGCGCGGTGACGCGGCAGCTGCGCGGCGCGCCGAAGGCTTCCATGATCCCCTCGGCCTTGTCGTCGAGCTTCTTGTCCTCGCCGGTCTGGTAGAAGGCGGCGAAGGGCAGGTAGTCGAGCGAGCCGCCGCCCGAATGAAGGTCGAGCCAGGCATCGCATTCCGGCACGATCACCTCGTCGATGTAGTGCGCGATCTGCCAGGTGGGCGTGCCGTTGGCATTGCCGGGGAAGGCGCGGTTGAGGTTGCCGGCATCCAGCGGCGACACGCGCGCGCCGGCCATCGCCGCCGGCAGGTTGGCGGCGGGCAGGATGATGATGCGGCCCTTGATGTCGGAAGGCTCGAGGTCCTGGATCAGGCGGACCATCGTCACCTGTCCCTCGTACTCGTCGCCGTGGTTGCCGGCCATCAGCAGGACGGTCGGGCCGGCGCCGTTCTTGATCACGGCGGCGGGGATGTCGATGTGCCCGTAGGCCGACCGGGTGACGGAGTAGGGCAGGTGGAGGCGTCCGACCTGCTTGCCGGCCTTGTTGAAATCGATCTCCGTCCAGATCGACGACGAACCTGACTTGATCATGAGGGCGCGCGCTTTCCGAGAGTTTTTTCCGATCGGAATTAAGCATGCGGGCCGCCCCCCGGCCAGCGCCAAGCGGTCGCATGCGGAACCCCGTGTTGGCGCGGGGCACCGGAACGACCATATGCTGATGACCTTCCCCGCCCGAGCCAGAGTCTCCCCGTGATCCCCTTCTCCGTCCTCGACCTCTCGCCGATCACGCTCGGCAGCGACGCCGCCCAGGCGTTCAGGAACTCCCTCGACCTGGCGCAGCACGCCGAGCGCTGGGGCTACAAGCGCTACTGGATGGCCGAGCACCACAACATGCCCGGCATCGCCAGCGCCGCGACCTCGGTGGTGATCGCGCATGTCGCCGGCGGGACGAAGACGATCCGGGTGGGGTCCGGCGGCATCATGCTGCCGAACCACGCACCGCTGGTGATCGCCGAGCAGTTCGGCACCCTGGAGGCGCTGTTCCCTGGCCGCATCGATCTCGGCCTCGGGCGCGCGCCCGGCACCGACCAGCGGACCGCCCAGGCGCTCCGCCGCTACTTCGAGGCGGCCGACAGCTTCCCCCAGGACGTGCTCGAGCTTCAGGCCTACTTCGCCCCCGTGCAGCCGGGACAGGCGGTGCGCGCGGTGCCCGGCGCCGGCATGAACGTCCCGATCTGGATCCTGGGCTCCAGCCTGTTCGGCGCGCAGCTCGCCGCCGCGCTCGGGCTTCCCTATGCCTTCGCCTCGCACTTCGCGCCCGACCAGCTGATGGAGGCGCTCGAGGTCTACCGCCACCAGTTCAAGCCGTCCGAGACGCTGGCGAAGCCCTATGCGATGGCGGGCTTGAGCGTCGTCGCCGCCGACACCGATGCCGAGGCCAAGCGCCTGGCCACCTCGCTGCAGCAGAGCTGGATCAATCTCCGCCGCGGCAATCCGGGCCAACTGCCGCCGCCGGTCGAGACGACCGAAGGCCTCTGGTCGGAGGCCGAGGTCGCGCGGCTGACGCATGGGCTCTGGATGGCGGTGATCGGCGGTCCGGCCACGGTCGAGCAGGGCGTCCGCGCCTTCATGGAGGTGACCAAGGTCGACGAGATCATCTTCACCGGCCAGATCTACGAGCACGCGGCGCGGCTGCGCTCGTTCGAGATCGTCGCCGACATCCGCGAGAAGATGGCGAAGGCGGCCTAGGCCTTCTTCGTAAATCCCGGGCTGAGCCGGCTCTCGATCTCGTCGGCGGCCGCCTCGTGGCTGCGGGCGAGATCCTCGTACATGTCCCCGAGGTCGGGCTGCGCCGCGGCCTGCCGGCGCATCTCCGCCGCCTTCCGGCGGTGCTTCCTGGCTTCCTCGAGGAGGTTCAGGGACTTGTCGCCGGTCATGGCGGGAGTGGCGACCCCGGCTGGATTCGAACCAGCGACCCACAGCTTAGAAGGCTGTTGCTCTGATCCCCTGAGCTACGGGGCCGCGGATGACCTAGTGGGTCCAGGGTCTGTAGCGGTCGAACTTGAAATTGTCGGCGTAGGCCTTGGGCTTCATGCGCCGGTCGTGCGCGGCCACCAGCGTGTAGGTGTGGCCGTGCTTGTCGGCATGCGCGATCGCCTCCTCGCGCGTCGGGAAGGTCAGCCGCACCTGCTCCTTGGTGTCGCCGCCGCCGGTCCAGCCCATCAGCGGCTCCGGCCCGCGGGCGCGCGTCGGCTCGAACTCCATCACCCATTCCTGGGCCTTGCCCCGGCCGGACTGCATCGCGGTCTTCGCCGGCTGATAGATGCGAACCTGCATGACGGCTCCGGTCCTCTGTCGTCACTATCTCATCAAGGCGGGCGCTGGTCGGGGTGAGAGGATTCGAACCTCCGACCCTCTGCTCCCAAAGCAGATGCGCTACCAGACTGCGCTACACCCCGGCCTCTGCGCTGCCGGAGGGCTTAACATCCCGGACCCGGACCCGGCAACGCCCAAGATCCTGGAACCGGCCAGCGCGATCAAGGCCTTGCCGCCGCATCGTCCGGCGTGACATCGTTTCCGAAGTAACCGGAGCGTATCCGGCCCGCCCAAGCGTCCCGTCCCACCCATTTTTCGCGGCAGGTCCCCGATGTCGACACAGATCCGTCTGACCGATTCTGGCCGTCTGGACGCCCTCAAGTGGCGTTGCATCGGCCCCGCCCGCGGCGGCCGCGTCGTCGCGGTCGCGGGTGATCCCAAGGACCCGATGACCTTCTATTTCGGCGCCTGCGCCGGCGGCGTCTGGAAGACGGTCGACGGCGGCGTCTACTGGCGGAACGTCTCCGACGGCTTCTTCACCAGCGCCACGGTCGGCGCGATTGCGGTCGCGCGCTCGGATGCCAACGTGATCTACGCCGGCATGGGCGAGACGACGATCCGCATCGACGTCTCCTACGGCGACGGCGTCTACAAGTCGGTCGATGCCGGCAGGACATGGACGCATGTCGGCCTCAAGGAGACCAAGCATATCGGCCGCGTGCTGATCCACCCGACCGATCCTGATCTCGTCTACATCGCCGCGCTCGGCGACGCCTTCGGCCCGAACGAGGAGCGTGGCGTGTTCCGGTCCAAGGACGGCGGCAAGACCTGGGCGAAGATCCTCTATCGCGGCAAGGACGCCGGCTGCGTCGACATGTCGATGGATCCGCACAACCCGCGGATCCTCTACGCCGCCTTCTGGCAGACCCGCCGCAGCTTCTGGAAGCTCGACAGCGGCGGCCCGGGCTCGGGACTGTTCCGCTCGATGGACGGCGGCGACACCTGGGAAGAGCTTTCCGGCAAGAACGGCCTGCCGGCGACGCCCTACGGCAAGGTTGGCGTCTCGGTCTCGGCCGCCAGGGCCGGGCGCGTCTATGCGCTGGTCGAGGCCGAGGGCGAGAAGTGCGGCATGTACCGCACCGACGACTACGGCAACCACTGGGTCCAGACCACGCCCAACCGCGACCTGATGCACCGGCCCTGGTATTACACGCACGTCTTCGCCTGCCCGGGCCAGGCCGACACCGTCTACGTGACGAACTACCAGATGTGGAAGTCCACCGACGGCGGCGTGACCTTCCAAGAGGTCACCACGCCGCACGGCGACAACCATGACATCTGGATCGACCTCGACAACCCGAACCGGATGATCGAGGGCAACGACGGCGGCGCCTGCGTTTCCTTCAACGGCGGCCGCAGCTGGTCGTCGATCTACAATCAGAAGACCGCGCAGTTCTACCGGATGGATATCGACAACCAGTATCCGTACCGGGTCTACGCGACGCAGCAGGACAACACCTCGATCTCGGTGCCCAGCGCCTCCGAATGGGGCGTGATCACGCTTTCGGACTGCACCTATCCGGGTACCGGCGAGAGCGGCTTCATCGCCGTTCACCCCGAGGACCCGAACATCGTCTATGTCGGCGCGGTGGGCTCGAGCCCCGGCGGCGCCGGCGCGCTGCAGCGCTACGACCACCGCACGCGCCAGATGCAGCTGGTCAACGTGTGGCCGGAAGAGTCGACCGGCATCGCGCCGAAGAACATGAAGTACCGCTTCGCCTGGACCTTCCCGCTCGCCTTCTCGCCGCACGATCCGAAGACGCTCTATGCCGGCGGCAATCGCGTGTTCCGTACGCGCGACGAGGGCATGAGCTGGACGCCGATCTCGCCGGATCTTAGCCTCAACGATCCCCAGCGCATGGACTACTCGGGCGGCCTACTCACCCACGACACCGCCGGTGCGGAGGTGCATGCGACCTGCGCCTCGGTCGTCGAGTCCACCCACAAGAAGGGCGAGATCTGGGCCTCGACCGACGACGGCCTCGTCCACGTCACGCGCGACGACGGCAAGAGCTGGACCGACGTCACGCCCAAGGGCATGCCGAAGCTGGCCTATGTCGGCTGCGTCGAGGTCTCGCCGCACGACGCCAAGACCGTCTATGTCGCCGCGACCCGCTTCAAGGCCGCCGACTACAAGCCCTACCTGTTCCGCACCGATGACGGTGGCAAGACCTGGAAGTCGATCAACGGCAACTTCCCGAAGGACGAGATCACGCGCGTGATCCGCACCGACCCGGTGAAGGCGGGGCTGCTCTATGTCGGCACCGAGACCGGCGTCTTCTTCTCGATCGACGACGGTTCGACCTGGACGCGGATGGAAGGCGGCTTCCCCTGCGTGCCGGTCTACGACCTCAAGCTCAAGGGCGCCGACCTCGTCGCCGCCACCCATGGCCGGTCGTTCTGGATCCTCGACGACGTGACGCCGCTGCGCGAGCTCAACGGCAACCCGAAGAAGCCGCAGCTGGTGACCCCGCGCGAGACGGTGCGCAACCGTCTCGCCTGGAGCGCCGGCATGAGCTTCACCAAGACCGGCATCAGCTACAGCCCCGCCTTCGGCATCGGCGCCTCGACCGAAGGCTTCGAGCGCGTCGACGGCAGCCGCTGGCGCCACTATCTCGACGTCGGCGAGAATCCGCCGAACGGCGCGATCGTCTACTACTGGCTGCCGAAGGACACGGACAAGCCGATCACCCTCAGCTTCCAGGAGCCGGGCGGTCGCACCATCGTCAGCTATCGCAGCGACGACAAGGACGCGCCGCACCACAAGCGGCCGGGCACCAAGGCGGGCCTGAACCGCTTCGTCTGGGACCTGAAGCATGGCGGGCCGACCAAGCTCGACTCCTCGCTGGTGGTCCGGAAGTACAAGCCCTTCGCCGACGAGGGCGGCGACCCGTCCGGCCCTGTGGTCAAGCCCGGCACCTACCGGGTGACGCTCCAGGTCGATGGCGCTTCGCAGTCGGCCGACTTCCCGGTGGTGAAGGACCCGCGCGTGAAGACCTCCGGCAAGGCCTTCGACGAGCAGTTCGCGCTGCTGCAAGAACTCTACGGGAACCTCGGCTCGCTCAACGGCGCGGTCAACCGCATCCGGCTCTTCAAGCGTCAGCTCGCCGACCTGCAGAAGCGGCTCGGCGATAAGGACAAGGCGCTCAAGGAGAAGTCGGTCGGCCTCGTCGGCAAGCTCGAGGCGATCGAAGGCGTGCTGGTCGACATCAAGCGCGAGACGCCCCGCGACGTGCTGCGCAACCCGGCCGGCCTCAACGACACGCTGAACGACGTGATCAGCGTCGTCGCCATCGCCGACGCGGCGCCGACCGCCCAGGCCCGCCTGGTCGCGGAAGAGGTGATGGGCAACGTGAATGCCGAGATCAAGAAGCTCGACAAGCTCACCGCCGGCGAGATCGAGGCGTTCAACAAGACGCTCGGCGGCGCGGGCATCGAGCTGCTCGGCACGGCACGCTCCTGATCGGACGCGAGCGGCGATTCTTCGGAATCGTCGCTCGCGGATCCGTCGTCGTCGCGCGATTGTTGTAGATTCGTGACGGTTTTCTAAAGCTTCGGCGAAAATCCCCTTGTGCGCGGGGGCGATCCGACTAAATTCCGCCGCAGACGCACTCGCACGTGCCTATGGCCCTTAGAGGTTATGCAACGACGGTACGCGTCCTTTTTGGAAACCCGGCTGTAGAGCCGGGCTGGCTAAAGCCGGAACCGAGAGGGAGGTGACTATGATTGCAGCCGGGGGCGGCCGTGCCGTCCGTCTACGAACCAGGAAATCCGCCGTCTCAGACAGGGTGCAACAGGCCCGCCGACGCGCCGTCGCGCTGGTGCCGCCGCTGCCCCCCGCCGTCGCCCAGGGCGAAGTCACCGCCAAGATCGCCCGCTACCTCTCGGAAAACTCCCTTCCCGATCCGACGCTCGTGATCGACCTCGACGTGGTCGAGCACGCCTATCTCTCGCTGAAGCGCGCGCTGCCGCTCGCCAAGATCTACTACGCGATCAAAGCCAACCCGGCACCCGAGGTGATCGATCGCCTGGCGCCGCTCGGCTGCTACTTCGATACCGCGAGCCGGGGCGAGATCGACCTCTGCCTGTCGCGCGGCGTGGCGCCCGAGCAGATCGGCTACGGCAATACCATCAAGAAGCAGGCCGACATCGCGCACGCCTTCGCCAAGGGCGTCCGCCTCTTCGCTTTCGACAGCGAGGTCGAGCTCGAGAAGCTGGCCGAGTCCGCGCCGGGCGCGCAGGTGTTCTGCCGTGTGCTGGTCGACTGCGCCGGTGCCGACTGGCCGCTCTCCAAGAAGTTCGGCTGCACCCCGCGTCTCGCCGTCGAGCTCCTGACACGGGCGCGTGAGCTCGGACTCGATCCGGCCGGCGTCTCCTTCCATGTCGGCTCGCAGCAGACCGACCCGACCCGCTTCGAAAGCGCGATCGCCACGGTCGCCGAGATGTTCCGCGCCATGGCGGAGCGCGGCATCGAGCTGCGCCTGATCAACCTCGGCGGCGGCTTCCCGTCGCGCTACCGCACCGAGGTGCCGGCGCTCGAGACCTACGGCCACGTGATCATGGAGGCGCTGAGCCGCCACTTCGCCGGCCGCGTGCCGGAGATCATCGTCGAGCCGGGCCGGCAAATCGCCGGCGACTCCGGCGTGATCCAGGCCGAGGTGGTGCTGGTTTCCAGGAAGGACATCGGCGACGAGAAGCGCTGGGTCTATCTCGACATCGGCAAGTTCTCAGGGCTGGCCGAGACCATCGAGGAAGCGATCAAGTACCGGATCCGCACGCCGCACGACGGCGGGCCGACCGGCCCGGTCGTGCTCGCAGGCCCCAGCTGCGACTCCGTCGATACGCTCTACGAGAAGTCCGAGCTTCATCTGCCGCTGGACCTCAAGCCCGGCGACAAGGTGCTGATCCTTTCGACCGGTGCCTACACCTCGGCCTACTCGTCGGTCGGCTTCAACGGCTTCCCGCCGCTCAAGACCGTCTGCATCTGAGCTTCGGCGCCCGGGCGGCGCCGAAGCTACTTCCTGGTGAAGTCCGTTACCTTGATCTTGCCGGCGACGATGTCGGCGCGCGCCGCATCGATCTGACGGCGCCACTCGGGGCGTACCATCGACGCATTGTTGTTGTCGAAGGCGAGGCCGACGCCGTTCTCCGCCAGGCCCAGCTCGACGCGGCCTGGCTTCCAGCTGCCGTCGCGCGCGGCCTGGAAGCTGTGCTCGACCGCGAGATCGACGCGCTTCAGCTGCGAGGTCAGGATCGTCCCCGGATGCAGGCCGTTCTGGTTGGAGTCGACGCCGATCGCGAGGCGCTGAAGGTCGACGGCGGCCTGGAACACGCCGAAGTTCGAGGTGCCGGCGCCGGCGAAGATTACCTGGGCGCCACGCTCGATCTGGCTCCGCGCCAGCTCCTTGCCGCCGGACGGATCGGAGAACGCTGCCGGCGTGTTGCCGATGAAGTTGAGCAGCACCAGCACGTCGGGGCGCGCATGCCTGGCGCCTTCCTCGTATCCCACCGCGAACTTGCGGATCAGCGGGATGTCCATGGCGCCGACGAAGCCGATGCGGCCCGAGGGCGCCGCCATCGCCGCCAGCATGCCGGCGAGGAACGCCCCCTCGTGCTCCTTGAAGACGACCGAGCGGACGTTCGGCTGGTCGGCATCGGCGTCGATCAAGGTGAAGCGGATGTTCGGGTGCTTCGGCGCGACCTGCGCCATGGGCTGCGCGTAGTAGAAACCGACCGCGACGATGTCCGTGGCGCCGCGGCGGGCGAGGGCGGCGACGCCCTGCTCGAACTGCGCCGGGCTGGTCGGCTCGAACTCCAGGATCTCGCCGCCGGCCTGCGCCTTGAAGCGCTGCGCGCCCTCGTAGGCCGCCTCGTTGAAGCTCTTGTCGAACTTCTGGCCGACCGCATAGAGCACGGCCGGCTTGATCTCGGCCGCCACCGCCGGCAGCGCCAGCAGGACGGCGAGGCAGATGGCGGGAAGGCGCATCACTTCCATCCCCAGCGCTCGGCCGCTTCCATGATCATCGCCGTGTGGCGGTCCTGCAGCGGTTTGAGACGTGCGGCCGGCGCCTCGCCGAGGATCGCCACGTAGTCCTCGCCGTTCGGCTTCCGGCTCCAGGAGTTGCCGACGAACCAGGCCTTGGCCTGCCCGACCTTGGCGATGCGGGCCTTGACGCCCTTGAAGCTCATCGCCGCCGGGCGCAGGCCGCGCTCGAAGTCGCGGTCGCTGAGCTCGCTGTAGGGCTTGCCGGCGTCGTCGCGGACGTTGAGGAAGATCATCTGGTCGCCGAAGGCGGTGTAGCCGCCGCCGAGGCCCTTGTGGATGTCGGCCGCGTGCTCGAAGAAGCGATGCGCGGTCGCCGCGGTCAGCGTGCCGTGGGGAAATCCCACGACGACGAGGCCGGTGCCGCCCTTGGCGTCGCCGAGATCGGAGACCAGCACGCTCGCCTGTCGGAAGACGTATCCGAGCGTCGCGGCGACCTTGTTCGCGAGATCGTCGTCGAGCCAGATGCGCGACTGGAGCGAGGCGTTGGTGCGGAGCAGATAGCCGCCCGGCGTCAGCTCGGTCCTCACCTTCGCCGGATCGACGCCGGCGGCGCGTAGCACGTCGGGCAGCAGCTCGTTCTGGACCCTGGCGGTGAACGCGGCGCGGTCGGCGTAGGAGCCGTCGCGGAGCTTCGCCAGGCCCAGCTGGCCCGACGTCGCCTCGTAGGAGAACAGCAGCGGCCGCTCGGCGGCGACCGCCGTCTGCGCGAGCAGGATGACGAAGGCGGCCAGCAGCGAACGGACGATCCAGCGCATCACGGCTCCTCGAGTTTGAGCCACGTTAGCTCATGCTTGTTGTGGTGCAAGTGCAGGACCCGAGATCCCGGGATCTCGGCGAAGCGCCGCGCGGTTTCGTGGTCGGTCTCGCCCTGGAACTTGATCGTGCAGACGAAGTTGCGCACCCGTCCCGAGACGAGCCAGCGCTCGACCAGCCGGTAGAGGCGCTCGGGATAGCAGACGATGTCTGAGAACAGCCAGTCGACCGGGCCGACGTCGCCGGGCTCCAGCGCGAAGGCGCTCTGCTGGAGCTGCTCGACGCCGGGCATCGCCGCGATCGCCGGCGCAAGCGGCGCCTTGTCGACGGCGGTCACCTGCGCGCCGAGCTTCGCCAGGACCCAGGTCCAGCCGCCTGGGCTGGCGCCGAGATCGAGGCAGCGCGCCCCCGGACCCGGCCGCTTGCGCCCCAGGGTCAACGCTTCCCAGAGCTTGAGATAGGCGCGGTTGGGCGGGCCTTCCTTGTCCTCGACGAAGCGGACCTCGCCATTGGGGAACGGATTGGAGCAGCGGGGAGCGGCGAGCAGGGTGTGCTCGTCGATCAGGGTCCAGGATCCCAGCGGCGCGGTGGGGGCCTCGGCCGGGAAGACCAGCGGCTTCGCCGACACCGAGGGCAGCCGTTCCTGGATCAGCTTGGCGCGGCCGTGGTGCGCGACGGAATAGAGAGCCCAGTTGCGCTGGATCGCGCGGAGCGCCTTGGCGCCTTCGCCGATCGAGGCGATGGCGATGCGCTCGGGGTCGTACCACGTGTTGATCGACCAGGCCGCCGGGCGCGGCGGCCCGGGGGCGAGGTACAGGCGGCCATGGGCGACGGCGTCCGCCCCGAGCTCGTGGGCGAGCTGGGCCTCGAAGCCCTCGGCGGCGAGGTATCCGGTCCCGCCGCTCACTTCAAATCAGGCCCACCAGAAGGGCGGCGCCGAAGCCCGCGAGGGCCACGCCCGAGGCGCGGTTGATCCAGAGAACCACGGTGTCGGAGATCTTCTGGCGGAGCAGCGTGACCGCGCCCGACAGGATCATCCACCACAGCATCGAGCCCAGGAACACGCCGACCACCAGCACGGCGGCGCCGTCTGCGGTATCGACCGCAGCGAGGCCGAGACCGGCGAAGATCGCGGCGAAGGTCAGGATCGTCGCCGGGTTGGCCATGGTCAGGAAGAAGGTGCTGGCGAAGGTCGTCCACAGCGAGCGGGAGATTGGCGCGTCGGCGGCCTTCTCCGGCGGCTTCCCGGTCATCGCGACCCAGCCGAGCCAGATCAGTGCCGCACCGCCGACGATCGAGAGCACGCCCTGCCCCTGCAGCAGCAGGCTCGAGACGGCGGTCAGCCCGAAGGCGGCGATCGCCGCGTAGACGGCGTCCGCGACCGCGGTGCCGAGCCCGCCGGCGACGCCCGGCCAGAAGCCGGCCTCGAGCGAGCGGCGGATGCAGAGCAGCCCGATCGGCCCGACCGGGGCGGCGATCGAGAGGCCGAGCAGCAGGCCTTTCAGGAAGAGGAAGGCGGCTTCGGTCATGTCGCGCCGAGACATAACGAGCGGAATTGCCTTCGTCGACTCTGTTAGAGTCGGCCCTCGAGATGACCGAGACAGTTCTTCCCCCGAAAGACGCCCCGCGCCGACCCGAGGCGATGCCGCCGCCCGGCGCCACCGACTGCCATGTCCATGTCTTCGCGCCGCCGAGCCGCTACCCGTTCTATCCGGCGCGCGCCTATACGCCGCCGCTCGGCATCGACGCGTCCCGGCTGATCCGGATGCACGAGGCGATCGGCGTGTCGCGGGCGGTTCTGGTCGCCTCCAACGTCTATGCCGAGGATCTGCGCGCCACCGAGGACGCGCTGAAAGCGCACCCCGACCGCTTCCGCGGCGTCGCGCTGATTCGCCCGGACGTCGCCGACAGCGAGCTCGATCGCCTGCACGCGATGGGATTCCGGGCGGTGCGCATCAACCTGGTCCTGGCTGGCGCGCTTCGCCTGGAGCACCTGCCGGCGCTTGCGCCCCGGCTGGCGGATCGCGGCTGGCACCTCGAGGTCCAGTCGAAGCCGGAGACACTGGCGGAAGTCGTGGAGCAGTTGAGGGGGTTGCCGGTCGATGTCGCGATCGACCATCTGGCGCTGCTCCGCCCGGAGCACGGCGAGAGCCATCCAGGCATCGCCGCGGTGCTGCGCCTGCTCGACGGCGGCCGCGGCTGGGCCAAGCTGTCGGGCCCTTATGTCGGCGAACCCGGCGGACCGCGCTTCCCGAAGGCTGCGGCGCTGGCGCGCCGGTTCGCGGCGGCGGCACCGGAACGTTGCCTCTGGGGCTCCAACTGGCCGCACCCGCAGACGGTGCCGATGCCGGATGACGGCGACCTCGTCGACTGGCTCGCCGAGGCGGTGCCGGAGGCGGCCGCGCGCACGCGCATCCTCGTCGACAACCCGGCGCGGCTGTTCGGATTTCCCAGGCCGTGAGCGACGCGCGCGCCGGTCTGGTCCGCCGGGCCTGGCGTCACGCGATCGTGCGCGCGCCGGGATCGGCACCGGCGTACCTGGCACTGGCGAAGCTCGTCGATCCGGCGGATGCCGTCACGCTCGTCGGTCGTGCCGATGCGCTGGCCGGTACGTCTTCAGAAGTCGCCCGCAGCTATGCCCAGGCTGCCTTCGCCGCCGGCGATGGCATGCGCGCGCGCGCGATCCTGATCCGCGCGGCCGAGCGGGAAGCGCGGGCGGACACCTTGACCGATCTTGGCGTCATCGAGGGGCGCCTCGACCTCGAGAGCGCGTCCAGGCGCTTCCGCCAGGCGATCGCCTTCGACCCCGGCCTCGCGGCCGCCCACTTCGCGCTCGCCAATCGCGACGACGGTGCCGAGACGCGTTACCGCCGGGTCCTGGCGCGCGATCCGCGTCACGGCGGCGCTCTCGTCAACCTCGCCAACCTCTGGCGCGACGGTGCGCGCCTCGACGATGCGATCCGCCTGGTCGAGCGGGCGGTGGCGCTGGTGCCGGGCGATGGCATTGCCCTCTACAATCTCGGCAGTGCCCGGCACGTCGCGGGTGACGCCGACGGGGCCGCGCGTTCCTATCGCGCCGCGCTCTCGATCGAGCGGCGCGACGCCTGGAGGCTTCGCGAGGCGACGCTGCTGCCGCCGATCCCGGACACGGCCGATGAGATCGCGGCGTGGCGCCGGCGCTTCCTCGATCGCGTCGAAGGCCTGGCGCGCGTGCCGCTCCGTGTCGAGGATCCGCTCGCCGACGGCCACTGGACCAACTTCCATCTGGCCTACCACGACGAAGACGACCGGCCGCTGCAGGAGGCCGTGGGGCGGCTCTGGCGCCACGCGGCACCGGCGATCGCGCGGACCGACCTGCGTCGGCACGATGGCCGGCCGCGACTGGGATTCGTCTCCGCGTATTTTCGCGACCATACGATCGGGCACCTGTTCAAGCGGACGATCGCCGGTATCGACCGTGAGAAATTCCGGGTGGTGGTCGTGCGTGCCGGCGAAGCGGACGACGCGGTCTCACGGTCGATCGCGGCGAGTGCCGACGAGGTCGTGACGCTGCCGGAAAAGCTGACGATCGCGCGCGAGATGGTCGCCGCGGCGAGGCTCGACGCGCTGCTCTACACCGACATCGGCATGGACCCGTTCACCTACTATCTGGCGCATGCGCGGCTGGCGCCGCTGCAGATGGTTGCCTGGGGCCATCCGGTCACGACTGGCCTCGACTCGATCGATCGGTTCGTCTCGGCCGAGGCGTTCGACCGCGACGGCGCCGAGCCCGACTACACCGAGGGCCTGGCGCGCCTCCCCTACCTGCTGCTCGACTGGCAGCCGGAGGCGATCGGCCTTGCCGGTGCCGATCGCGTGCAGCTCGGCATGAGCGCCGAGGGCCGCGTCTATTTCTGCGCCCAGAGCCTGTTCAAGCTGCACCCGCGCTTCGATCGCGTGCTGGCGGAGATCCTGAGGCGCGACAGGGGCGCCGTCCTGCACTTCGTCGAGGGCCATCGTCGCCCATGGTGCGAGCGCATCGTCGCGCGCCTGGAGCGTGAATTCCCGGGCGCCAGGAACCGCATGCGCTTCCTGCCGCGGCTCTCCGGCGCCGATTTCGTCCGGGCCCAGGGGTTGGCCGACGTGGTTCTCGACACGCCGGGATTTTCCGGCGGCAAGACCAGCCTCGAAGGCTTCTCGATGGGCCAGCCGGTGGTGACGATGCCGTCGCGCTACCTGCGCGGCCGGCTCACCTACGGCTTCTACCGGCGCATGGGGCTCGACGACCTAGTCGCGGCCTCGCTCGACGACTATGTCGAGAAGGCGGTGCGGCTGGGGACGGACGTAGCTTTTCGGAACGAGGCGAGGGCGCGTGTCGCCGAGCGGTCGCCGCGCCTGTGGGGGACCTCTGAGTCCGTCCGCGCCTTCGAGGATCTAGTCAGTCGCCGAGCAGCGACGCCATCTTGAGCGCGACGCCGACCGAGCCTTCGACTTTGATCTTGCCGGTGGCGTAGGCGAAGGTCGGGTCGAGGTCGCCCGACAGCAGCTTCTCCATGTTGTCGAGCTCGATCGTGATCGTGGTGTCGGCGTCCGCGTCGTCGTTGGAGATGACAGGCGGTGTCGCAGTGCCGTCCCAATGGACGAAGCTTCCGTCGCCGACGTCGAACTTGACCTTGTAGCCGAGGCTCGGGGCACGGCTCACGCGCTGGCGCAGGTCGTCGGTGACGGATTCGAGACTCATGCGGAGACGCCTCCTTTTTGCGGGACTGTGCTTTGGTCGCCGCGCCCGCGCAAGCCGAAGGATGCCAGCGTGTTGCCGAGCAGCGCGCCGATCACCAGCACGCCGCCCGCGAGCGCCAGCGCGGTCGGCTGTTCGCCGAGCGCGAGCCAGACCCAGATGGGTCCGAGGATGACCTCCAGCATCGCCAGCAGCGCCACCTCGGCGGCCGCGAGATAGCGCGCCGCCATGGTCACGAAGATCAGCGGCAGGCCGACCTGGATCGTGCCCATGATCACCGCGACCCCGATCGATCTCGAGTCGGTCGCGAGCGGCCAGGCGAAGGGCAGCGCCACCAGGATCGCGATGATCCCGGCGATCAGCACCGAGGGCACCATGTCGACTTGTCCGCCGACGGCGCGCAGCGTCACCAGATGGCCGGCGTAGCAGACCGCGAGGCCGAGCGCGAAGAGGTTGCCGGCGAAGCCGGAGCCGGTGTCGAGCGAGTCCCAGCACATGATGGTGACGCCGACGGCGCTGACGGCGAGCGCGATCCAGGTCCGTTGGCCCACGGGCTCGCCGAGGAAAAGCTTGCCGAAGATCGCGGCGAAGAACGGCGTGGTCGACATGATCACGACCGTGTTGGCGATGGTCGTCGACTGTGCCGCCATCACGAAGCAGAAGAAGGTGCCGGCGAGGAAGCAGCCGCAGAGGAGGCCGGCCCATCCGGTGCGCCGGATCTCGGGCACCATGCGCCGGCCGTGCTGGCTCGCCAGGAACACGATCAGCACCAGGCTCATCGTGACCGATCGCCAGAACACGATCTCCCACGCGGTCGCCTCGGCATGGCGGACGAGCAGGCCGCCCAGGCTGAGCCCGCACGCGGCCGCAACCGTCAGGAGCACGCCCTTGGCGCGGGGAGAGGTCATTTCACGCCGAACTGCAGCAGGCTCGGCGCCTTGTCGATGATCTCGGTCAGGATCTCCTCGGCGACGTGCAGGTTGCGCTTGGCGTCGTCGTCGAGGCGGGACGCGTAGCGGGGCTCGGCCAGCTTCTTCTTGGTGTCGTAGAGCGTCTTCAGCTCCTGCACGAAAACCTCGCGCGTGCCGAGCGGCAGCTCGTTGCCCTGCGCCAGCACCCAGAGGAACTTGATGCTGGTCTTGATCAGCTGCTTGTAGGTGACCGCGGTCAGGTCGTCGAAATGCCCCTGCAGGCGCGGGTCGGCGCCGCCCTCGAGGTGATCGAGGCGTCCCTCGATCAGGATCGAGAAGGTCTCGAACTCGCCGGTCTTGTTGCGGAAATGCTGGTAGGTCTTGAAGCTGTTCTTGGATGCGCGCTTCTGCGCCTCCTCGGCGACGCCTGCGACCTCGGTCGCGTGCACATCGAGGGCGTCCAGCAGCTTCTGGACCTCGGCTTTCGGGTAGGTCTTCTCGGCCATCGACGAGGAGTGTATTAGGGGCGCCGACCATGCTCCACATCAACGATCTCGTCTACCGGGTGCAGGGACGCCTGCTGTTCGACGGTGCCTCGGCGGCCATTCCCGACGGCCACAGGGTGGGCCTCGTCGGCCGCAACGGCACCGGCAAATCGACCCTGCTGCGGCTGATCCTGGGGGAGACCCAGGCCGATGCCGGCACCATCCGCATGCCGAACCGGGCGAGCCTCGGCGCGGTGTCCCAGGAAGCGCCGGGGGGAGACGAGACGCCGATCGAGCACGTGCTGTCGGCCGACCTGGAGCGGGCCTCGCTGCTGGCCGAGCGCGAGAGCCATCCCGACCCCGTCCGCGCCGGCGAGATCGAGCTCCGCCTGATCGAGATCGAGGCGCATGCGGCGCCGGCCCGGGCCGCCCGCATCCTCGCCGGCCTGGGCTTCGACCACGAGACGCAGCAGCGGCCGCTCAGCTCGTTCTCCGGCGGCTGGCGCATGCGCGTGGCGCTGGGCGCCCAGCTCTTCCGCCAGCCCGACCTATTGCTGCTCGACGAGCCGACCAACCACCTCGATCTCGAAGCGACGATCTGGCTCCAGGGCTTCCTCGCCTCCTATCCGGGCACCCTGCTGCTGGTCAGCCACGACCGTGAGCTGCTGAACGAGTCGGTGACGCACATCCTGCATCTCGACCAGCTCAAGCTCCGTCTCTTCACCGGCGGCTTCGATCGCTTCGCCGCGGCGTTGGCCGAGGAGCGGACCCGGCTCTCCGCCGAGAAAGAGAAGATCGACGCCAAGCGCCGGCACATGCAGTCCTTCGTCGACCGCTTCGGCGCCAAGGCGTCCAAGGCGACGCAGGCCCAATCGCGTCTCAAGGCGATCGCCAAGCTGGCGACGATCGAGGTCGCGGTCGACACGCGCGCGCCAAACTTCACCTTCCCCGAACCGGCCGAGATGGCGCCGCCGCTGCTCCGGCTCGACCACGTGACGGTCGGCTACGGCGGCAAGCCGGTCCTGCGCAACGTCGACCTGGCGCTCGATCCCGACGACCGCATCGCGCTGCTCGGCGCCAACGGCAACGGCAAGTCGACGCTCGCCAAGCTGCTCTCCAACCAGCTCTCGGTCATGAGCGGCGAGGTCTATCGCGCGCCCCGGCTCAGCACGGCATTCTTCGCCCAGCACCAGCTGGAGACGCTGGATGCCGACCGCACGCCGCTGGAGCACATCGCCGAGCGGAAGCCCAGGGAGACCGAGACCCAATGGCGGGCGCGTCTCGGCCGCTTCGGCTTCACCGAGGACAACGTGAAGACCGTCGCCGCCAAGCTCTCGGGCGGCGAGAAGGCGAGGCTCGTCTTCTGCCTGATCAGCATGGATGCGCCGCAACTTCTCATCCTCGACGAGCCGACGAACCATCTCGACATGGATGCGCGCACCTCGCTGATCGAGGCGATCGGCGACTTCCCCGGCGCGGTGGTGCTGGTGAGCCACGACCCGCATCTGGTGCGGCTGGTCGCCGACCGGCTCTGGCTGGTCGAGGACGGCACGGTGAAGACCTTCGACGGCGACGTCGACGACTACCGCAACCACGTGCTGTCGCAGCGCCAGGAAGAACGGCGCGCACAGCGTCAGGCCAAGAACGACGCGAAGCCCGAGAAGTCGCCGAAGGCTGCGGCCGTCCGCCTCGACCGAGACAAGAAGCTGGCGCTCCGCAAGGAAGCGCGCGACGCCGAGGCCGAGATCGCGCGGCTGGAGAAGGAGCGCGCGAAGATCGAGTCCGAGCTCGCCAACGCCGCCATCTACAAGGACAGTCCCGCGCGGGCCGTCGATCTCGGCCGCCGCCGCGGCGAGGTCGCGGACGCGATCACGGCCGCCGAGGCACGCTGGCTCGACGCGTCGTCGGCGCTGGAAGCGGCGGGCGGCTAGCTCGCGAGCTTATTCGGCATCGGCCACGGAAGGCCGACGAGCCTGGGATCGCGCATCGGCTCCTCGAACTGCCGGAAGGGCACGAAGCCGGCCTTCTGGTAGTTGCCGAGCGCACGCGGATGGTCGAGGTTGCAGGTGTGCACCCAGAGGCGCTCGACGTCGGGCGCGCTCCAGGCGGCGTCGACCGCCTTCTCCAGCAGCCAGCGGCCGAGCCCGCGTCCGATGAACTCCGGCGCCAGGCCGAAGAACGACAGCTCGCACTCGCCTGCGACCTTGCGGTCGAGCTCGAAATAGCCGGCCGGCACGCCGCCGACATAGACGACGGTGATCTCGACCTTCGGGTGGAGGATGATCTCGGCCAGCTGCTCGTCGGTCAGGAAGCGCCGGCTGTACCAGTTCCACGGGCCGCCGACCGTATTGAACAGGTGGCGGTAGAACGGGACCGTCGGCGGATCGAGGCGCATCAGCGCCAGCTTCATCGCGGGCGTCGGTGCCGGCGGCCTGGTCGGGCGGGCGAGCATCTCGAGCGATGTCACGGTCTGCGTCATCGGCGGCACGACGGGCCCGCCCTTCAGCCACTTCGACATCACCAGGCGCGGCTCGCAGGTGTAGCCCAGGCGCTCGTAGACGTCGCGGACGCGCGTGTTGGAGTCGCGGATCAGCAGCATGACCTTCGGCATGCCGCGGCTCATCAGCCACATCTCGGCATGATGGATCATCGCCCGGCCATAGCCGTGCTTCTGCTCGGCGGGATCGACCGCGACGTAGTAGAGCCAGCCGCGATGGCCTTCCTCGCCGGCCATCACGGTGGCGACGACGCGGCCTTCCTTCACGCCGACGAACAGCTCGGATGCCGGGCTCCGCCGGCAGCGCTGGATGTCCTCGTGCGGGTCGTTGTAGGAGACGGTGAGGCTGCAGGTCTTCCAGAGCGCGGCGACGGCCTCTACATCGTCGTCGCCGATCGCGCGGATCTCGAGATCGCTCATGCCAGATTGCTCATGCAGGGCCCGTGACGGCGGGCACGTCCTCGCGCAACCCCCATTCGGACCACGAGCCGTCATAGACCGGCACGTCGTCCTTGCCGATCAGGTAGGCGCCGAGCGCGACCACGCAGGCGGTGACGCCCGAGCCGCAGCTCGCCACCACAGGCCGCTTGAGATCGAGGCCGGAGGCGTCGAACTTCGCCCTGATCTGGTCGGCCGGCAGGAACGTCTTGTCCTTCGGGTCCAGCAGGTCGGGGAAGGGGAGGTTGCGGGCCCCCGGCATGTGGCCGGGCCGGCCGGGCCACAGCTCCTTCTCCTCGCCGCGGAAGCGGCCGGCTGCACGCGCGTCGACCACCTGCTCCTTCTTGCGGTCCATGTCGGCGCGGAGATCGTCGAGCGAGCGGACGAGACCCGGGCGGAAGCTCGCCTTGAAGGTCGCGGGCTTCGGCTGCGTCGGCTTGTCCGAGACCGGCCGGCCCTCGGCGGTCCATTTCGGCAGGCCGCCGTCGAGGACGGCGACATTGTCGTGCCCGAAGATCCGGAACATCCACCAGCCGCGAGCGGCGGTCTGCAGGCCGACCATGTCGTAGCAGACGACCTTGTCGCCGTTCGTGATGCCGAGCTTTCCGACCTTCTCGGCGAAGAGCTCAGCCGTCGGCAGCATGTGCGGCCGCGCGTCGCCCGGCATCTTGATGTCGTCGATGTCGAAGAAGACGGCGCCGGGAATGTGCTTCGCGGCGTGCTCGGCCCTGGCGTCGCGCTTCATCGAATGGTGGAAGTAGGTGACGTCGATCACCTTCACCTTGGGATCGTCGAGGTGCTTGGCGAGCCACTCGGTCGAGACGATGCCGTCGGGCTTGGCGTAGGTCATCTAGCGGCTCCTGCGTTCAAGCCAGGTGGGGATGGGAAGGCCTTTCTGGTCGAGGAAGGCCGGGTTGAACAGCTTCGACTGGTAGCGGGCGCCGCCGTCGCAGAGGATCGTGACGATGGTGTGTCCCGGTCCCATCTTCTTCGCGACGCGGATCGCGCCGGCGACGTTGATGCCCGACGAGCCGCCGAGAACCAGGCCTTCGTTCTGCACCAGGTCGAAGATGATCGGCAGCGCCTCGGCGTCCGGGATCTGCTCCTGGTCGTCGACCACGACTCCTTCCAGGTTCTTGGTGATGCGACCCTGGCCGATGCCCTCGGTGATCGAGCTTCCCTGCGACTTGAGCTCGCCGTGAGCATAGTAGTTGTAGAGCGCGGCGCCCTCGGGATCGGCGAGCACGATGCGGATCTTGGGATTGCGCTCTTTGAGCGCCATGGACACGCCGCCGAGCGTGCCGCCGGACCCGACCGAGCAGGTGAAGGCGTCGACCTTGCCGAAGGTCTGCTCGAAGATCTCGGGCCCCGTGGTCAACCGATGGCCTTCGCGGTTGGCGACGTTGTCGAACTGGTTGGCCCAGATCGCGCCGTTGGGCAGGCTCGCCGCCAGCTCGTTGGCGAGCCGCTCTGAGTAGCGGACGTAGTTGTTCGGGTCGGCGTAGGGCACGGCCTTCACCAGCCTGAGGTCCGCACCGCAGAGCTTGAGGAAGTCCATCTTCTCCTGGCTCTGGGTGTCCGGCATCACGATGACGGTCTTGTAGCCGAGCGCATTGCCGACGAGCGCCAGGCCGATGCCGGTGTTGCCGGCGGTGCCTTCGACGATGGTGCCGCCGGGCTTGAGCGTCCCCTGCTTCACCGCGTCCATGACGATTGCAAGCGCGGCGCGGTCCTTGACCGAGCCGCCGGGGTTCAGGAACTCGGCCTTACCGAGGATCTCGCAGCCGGTCATCTCCGATGCCCGCTTGAGGCGGATCAGCGGCGTCTTGCCGATCGAGCCGAGGAAACCGTCGCGTACGTCCATGTGTGAAACTCCGCCGGGAGGATATTTAGCGGTAGACAGGGAAGCCGCATTCTAGGCAGTGTCCGGCCGATCCGAAACCTTCGACCGCGGCGCCGCATGCCGACCACCGAGCTCCAATACGGTATCCACCCCGGGCTCAGGTTCGCGAGCCTGCTGGACGGTCGCGGTGCCTGTCGCGATCTCGGCTGGGACGACGTGCGGACCTGGCGCGTCGAGCAGGGCGTGCTCTGGCTCCATCTCGAACGCGACGACGAGTACGCGCGGCGCTGGCTGCGCGAGGAGAGCGGCATCGACCCCGTGGTGGTCGACGCGCTGCTCGCCGAGGAAGCGCGCCCGAGGGTCGAGGATTACGATGACGCGCTCCTGATCGTGTTGCGCGGCGTCAATCGCCACGACAAGGAGAACCCCGAGGACCTGGTCCCGGTTCGGCTGTGGATCGACCGCAACCGGGTGATCTCGCTCCGCGACAAGGACCACTACTTGATGGCGCTCCGCGAGATCCGCGAGGCGCTGATCAAGGGCAAGGGGCCGATCGGGCCGGGCGAGCTGTTCGCGCGCATCGCCGACCGCATCATGCAGCATGTCGAGCCGGTGGTGAGCGAGCTCGAGGACGACGTCGACGCGCTCAGCCACAATTTCGACCAGCTGGAGACGTCGGAGGCCCGAGACCAGCTCGCCGACTACCGGCGCCACGCGATCCAGCTCCGCCGCTACCTGGCGCCCCAGCGGGAAGCGCTCTACCGTCTCCAGCTTGAGGACGCGACCTGGCTCACCAAGCGCGACAAGGTTCGCATTCGCGAGGTCACCGACCGCACGCTCCGGTTCCTCGAGGACCTGGATGCGATTCGCGACCGCACGATGATCCTGCACGAGGATCTGACGGCGCTGGTCAACGAGCGCATCGCCAAGACGTCGAACCGACTGACCGCGATCACCGCGATGGCATTGCCGCCGACGCTGCTCGCCGGCGTCTACGGCATGAACCTCGAAGGAATCCCCTGGCACAACGAGCCGTGGGCCTTCGGCGTCGTCTGCGCCATCATCCTGGCGATGTTCCCGATCGAGATCTGGGTCCTCCGACGCCTCAAGTGGCTGTAACGACAGGATTTTCCAGAACGAAACTCGCGCGGTTCCTTGACAAGCCCGAACCGTCGAGCCGATGATCACCGATCGGCGACCCTTTTCGGGCGCCATTTGTCTTTCTGCAGGGAGGTTTCTTGATGACGAAGATCTCTGCCGCCTTGGCGGCGGTGTTGCTTGCCTCGACCGCCGTTCCGGCGCTCGCGGCGACCCCGAGGGATGCGCTGGTGATCGCGGCGACGATCGATGACATCACCAGCCTCGATCCCGCCGAGATCTTCGAGTTCTCCGGCGGCGACGTCGCCAACAACGTCTATGACACCCTGCTCTCGATCGACCCGAAGGCGTTGGACAAGGGCTACGTCCCGGGCGCGGCGGAGAGCTGGTCGGTGTCGGCCGACGGCCTCACCTACACCTTCAAGATCCGTAACGGCATGAAGTTCCACTCGGGCAACCCGGTGACGGCCGCCGACGTGGTCTTCTCCCTTTCCCGCGCGGTCAAGCTCAACAAGACCCCGGCCTTCATCCTCAACCAGTTCGGCCTGACCAAGGAGACGGTGGATCAGAAGGTCCGCGCCACCGGCCCGATGGAAGTCACCATGAACATCGACAAGGCGTTCGCGCCGTCGATGGTGCTGAACTGCATGACCGCGACGGTCACCTCGATCGTCGACATGAAGACGGCGATGGCCAACCAGAAGGACGGCGACTTCGGCTACGACTGGCTGAAGACCCACTCCGCCGCCTCCGGCCAGTACAAGCTGGTCAACTGGAAGGCCTCGGACGGCTACACTCTCGAGAAGGTCGACGGCAACTGGCAGGGCGACGCGACGCTCAAGCGCGTCATCGTGCGCCACGTCGCCGAGACCGCCTCGCAGCGCCTGCTGCTGACCAAGGGCGACGTCGACATCGCCCGCGACCTCAGCCCCGACGACATCGACGCGGTGAAGAAGGATCCGAACCTGAAGGTCGACGACGACCTCAAGGGCCGCATCACCTACTTCAGCGCCAACATGAAGCACCCGATCCTTCAGAAGCCCGAGGTCCTCGAGGCGATGAAGTACCTGGTCGACTACGACGGCCTCCGCGCCACCATCCTGCGCGGCCGCGCCGTCGTCCATCAGTCGTTCGAGCCGCGCACCTTCCTCGGCGCGATCGACGACGCGCCGTACCGCCTGGACGTTGAGAAGGCGAAGGGCCTGCTGGCCAAGGCCGGGTATCCGAACGGCTTCAACATCCAGATGGATGTGCGCACCGGCTATCCGACCACCGAGATGGCCCAGTCGATCCAGTCGACCTTCGCCCGCGCCGGCATCAAGATGGAGATCATCCCGGGCGACGGCCGGCAGACGCTGACCAAGTATCGCGCCCGGACGCACGACCTCTACATCGGCGCCTGGGGCCCGGACTATCCGGATCCGCACACCAACGCCGACACCTTCGCGCGCAATCCCACCAACAACGCCGACGACGCCAAGGGCACCGGCTACCTGACCTGGCGCAACGCCTGGGCGATCCCGCAGATGACCGCCCAGACCGACGCCGCGGTCATGGAGAAGGACAACGGCAAGCGCGCGCAGATGTATGGCGACATCCAGCGCGAGCATCAGCGCACCTCGCCGTTCGTCATCATCTACCAGCAGCTGGTGCAGAGCGGCATGCGCAAGAACGTCCAGGGCTTCCACACCGGTGGCCCGGTCTCGAGCGCCTACTACTGGACCGTGAAGAAGTAAGACACGCTTGACTGACTCGACCGTTACGGCCGCGGCGGGAAGCTCACGCTTCCCGTCGCGCTACGTTTGGGGGGCGCTCAAGGTCGTCGGCACCGTGGCGCTGACCTTCCTCGGCCTCCTTCTAATCACCTTCGTGATCGGACGCGTGGTGCCGGTCGACCCCGTGCTCGCGGCGGTCGGCGACCGGGCGTCGCACGACACCTACGAGCAGGCGCGGCGCGAGCTGGGGCTGCACCTGCCGCTCTGGGAGCAGTTCCTGAACTACGTGCTCCAGGTGCTGAGGGGCGAGCTTGGCAAGTCCGTGCTCACCGCCAACACGGTGGTCGACGACATCAAGCGCGTGTTCCCGGCGACCCTCGAGCTCGCCACCACCGCCACCGTCTTCGGCGTCGCCCTCGGCGTGCCGATGGGCGTGGTCGCCGCGGTCAACCAGGGCCGCTGGCCCGACCAGGTCGTGCGCCTGCTCGGCCTCTTCGGCTATTCGATGCCGGTGTTCTGGCTGGGCCTGATGGGCCTCCTGCTGTTCTACGGCATCCTCGACATCGCCGCGGCGCCCGGCCGCGTCGACTTCGCCAATCTCGACGTGGTCAGCGACATCACTGGCCTGATCCTGGTCGACGCCGCGATCCAGGGCGAGTGGGAGGTGTTTTTCGACGCGCTCCACCACCTGATGCTGCCGGCGGCGGTGCTGGGCTACTTCTCGCTCGCTTACATCAGCCGCATGACGCGCAGCTTCATGCTGGAGCAGCTCCGCCAGGAATACGTGACCACCGCCCGTGTGAAGGGCCTCTCGGAAGGCCGTGTGATCTGGCGCCATGCGCTCGGCAACGTCATGGTGCCGCTGATCACGGTGATCGCGCTCTCCTACGCCAACCTGCTCGAAGGCTCGGTCCTGACCGAGACGGTCTTCGCCTGGCCCGGGCTCGGCCTCTACCTCACCAACTCGCTGCTCGCCGCCGACATGAACGCGGTTCTGGGCGCGACCCTGGTGGTCGGCACCATCTTCATCGGCATCAACCTGCTTTCCGACCTGCTCTACCGCCTGGTCGACCCGAGGGCCAAATGACGAGCCTTCGCGCCTGGCTCACCGCCGACACGCCGAGCTCGCGCGGCCATGCCCGCGCGATCCAGGCCTATCTCTCCTGGCGGACGCTCGCCTCCAACCCGCTGACCGTCATCGGCCTCCTGATCGTCGTGGCGCTCGTCGTCTTCGCGGCGCTGGCGCCGTTGCTGGCGCCGCATTCGCCGATCGCCCAGGACCTGGGCCAGCGCTTCATCGCGCCGGGCGCGCAGTACCTGTTCGGCACCGACGAGTTCGGCCGCGACATCCTCTCGCGTGTCCTCTACGGCGCGCGGGTCACGCTCTACATCGTGGTCCTGGTCGCGGTGACGGCCGCGCCGGTCGGCCTGCTGGTCGGCACGGTCGCGGGCTATTCCGGCGGCTGGGTCGACGTCGTGCTGATGCGGCTGACCGACATCTTCCTGGCGTTCCCCCGGCTGATCCTGGCGCTCGCCTTCGTCGCCGCCCTCGGCCCGGGCATCGAGAACGCGGTGCTGGCGATCGCGCTGACCGCCTGGCCGCCCTATGCGCGCATCGCGCGGGCCGAGACGCTGACCATCCGTTCGAGCGATTTCATCGCCGCGGTGCGGCTCCAGGGCGCGTCGGGCTTCCGCATCGTGCTGGGCCACGTGATTCCGCTCTGCAGCTCCTCGCTGATCGTCCGTGTCACCCTCGACATGGCCGGCGTGATCCTGACCGCCGCGGGCCTGGGATTCCTCGGTCTCGGCGCGCAGCCGCCGCTCGCCGAATGGGGGGCGATGGTCTCGACCGGGCGGCGCTACCTGCTCGACTACTGGTGGGTTGCCACCATTCCCGGTCTCGCGATCTTCACGGTCAGCTTGGGCTTCAACCTGCTCGGCGACGGGCTCCGCGACGTACTCGATCCGAAGAACTCATGAGCCAGCTGCTTTCCGTCGAGGGCCTCGAGGTCCGCTTCCACACGCCGAAGGGCATCGTCGAGGCGGTGCGCGGCATCTCCTTCGACATCGGCAAGGAGAAGGTCGGCATCGTCGGCGAGTCCGGATCCGGCAAGACGATGACCGGCCGCTCGGTCCTCCGCCTGATCCGCCCGCCGGGCGAGGTGAAGGCCCGGAAGATCATGTTCGACGGCGTCGACCTGCAGTCGCTCGACGAGGTCGCCATGCGCGAGATCCGCGGGCGCCGCATCGCCATGGTGATGCAGGACCCGAAGTTCTCGCTGAACCCGGTGATGACCGTCGGCGACCAGATCGCCGAGGCCTACCTGGTCCATCACAAGGTCGGATCGGCGCAGGCGCGCGAGCGCACGCTGGAAATGCTGGCGGCGGTCAAGATTCGCGATCCCGAGCGCGTCTTCGGCCTCTACCCGCACGAGGTCTCCGGCGGCATGGGACAGCGCATCATGATGGCGATGATGCTGATCCCTGACCCCGACCTGCTGATCGCCGACGAGCCGACCTCGGCGCTCGACGTCACCGTGTCGATGCAGGTGCTGGCGATCCTCGACGACCTGGTGACCCGGCGCGGCATGGGATTGATGTTCATCAGCCACGACCTGAATCTGGTCGCCAGCTTCTGTGACCGCGTGGTCATCATGTATGCGGGCCGCATCGTCGAGACCTGCAGGGCCTCCGAGCTCGGCCAGGCGAGGCACCCCTACACCCGCGGACTGCTCGCCTCGCTGCCGCGCATCGACCATCCGGTCGGCGAGCTGCCGGTGCTCTCGCGCGATCCGGCCTGGCGCGACGGACCGGTCGTCGTCGACGGGGAGTTCCGCGCGTGATCGAGGTCCGCAAGCTCGAGGTCACCTTCGGCGAAGGCGCCGCCACGATCCGCGCGGTGCGCGGCATCGATTTCGACGTCGCCGCCGGGGAAACCTTCGGTCTGGTCGGCGAGTCCGGTTCGGGCAAGTCGACCGTGCTGCGGGCTCTTTCCGGCCTGAACCCCGACTGGACCGGCACCATGCGCGTCGACGGCCAGGCGCTCGGCCGCAAGCGCAGCAAGGCCTTCCACAAGCTGGTCCAGATGGTGTTCCAGGACCCCTACGGGTCGCTGCATCCGCGCCATACCGTCGACCATGTGCTGGCCGAGCCGCTGGCGATCCACGGCATGGTGGATGTCGACCGTCGGATCGAGACTGCACTGGCTGAGGTCGGTCTCGGCCCAGCGTTCCGTTTCCGCTATCCGCACCAGCTTTCCGGCGGCCAGCGCCAGCGTGTCGCCATCGCGCGGGCGCTGATCCTGGAGCCCAAGGTCCTGCTGCTGGACGAGCCGACCTCCTCGCTCGACGTGTCGGTGCAGGCCGAGATCCTGAACCTGCTGCAACGGCTCAAGCGCGAGCGCGGCCTCACCTTCATCCTGGTGACGCACAATCTCGCGGTGGTGGCGCACATGTGCGACCGGCTGGCGGTGATGAACGCGGGCCGCATCGTCGAGGAGATGGCGGTGTCCGACCTCCGCAAGGGCGCGGCGCGCCACGCCTATACGATGCAGCTGTTCAACGCGTCTCTCGGCTACGACCGCGCCAAGGCCAAGGAACTGATCACCTTCGCCTAGAGCGGATCCTTCCCGATCCTCTAGGCTCGACGTCGCCGCAATCGAAGGAGACTGCAATGACCGGGAAAGTCGCATTGGTGACCGCCGGCGGCAGCGGCATGGGCGCGGCAGCGGCCCGGCGCCTCGCCGCCGACGGCTATCGCATCGGCATCCTGTCGTCGTCGGGCAAGGGCGAGGCGCTGGCCGCCGAGCTTGGCGGCCTCGGCGTGTCCGGCTCGAACCAGTCGAACGACGACCTCAAGCGGCTGGTCGACGGCGCTCTCGATCGCTGGGGCCGCGTCGACGTCCTGGTCAACAGCGCCGGGCATGGGCCGCGCAAGCAGATCCTCGAGATCACCGACGAGGACTGGCACCTGGGGATCGACGTCTACTTTCTGAGCGCGGTACGCCCGACGCGGCTGGTGACGCCGGTCATGCAGAAGCAAAAGTCGGGCGTCATCATCAACATCTCGACCGCCTGGGTGTTCGAGCCGAGCGCGATGTTCCCGACCTCCGCCGTCGCCCGCGCCGGACTCGCCTCCTTCACCAAGGTCTTCGCAGACACCTATGCGAGCGACAACATACGCATGAACAATGTGCTCCCGGGCTGGATCGACAGCCTTCCGGCGACGGAGGAGCGCCGCGCCGGCGTTCCGATGAAGCGATACGGCACCAGCCAGGAAATCGCCTCGGTGATCTCGTTCCTGGCTTCCGACGGTGCCGCCTACATCACCGGTCAGAACATCAAGGTCGACGGGGGCGTGACCCGCTCGGTCTGAGGACGGGCCCGCATCCGTTTCCCGCCTAGGCCCGGGCGGCGGCGATCCGCCTGAGCCAGGGGCCTAGGTGGAACGCGCCCATCAGCAGGTACATCACGACCATGCCGCTCGGCGTCGCCGCCGGCATCACGGCCGAGCAGCGCATATCCGGGTAAGCGATATCGAAAGCCGCCGTCGCCAGCGCCATGGCGGCGAAGGTCGGCGCGGCGGCCAGCGCGAGAAGGCCGGTGGCGTGGGTCTCGTTCATGTCTTCTCTCCGTTCGCGACGCCGTGGCCGGTCATCACCGGCCACGGCTGACCGCGCTTCAACTGCGCGCCGAGCAGCATGCCGCCGTCTTTTCGCGCGGCGCCGGCTGGTAGCGATCATGGTGGCGCACCCAGTCCATCGTGTACGTGCCGCCGCCCTCGCCGCGCCCCTTGGGCGTGAGGTCGAGCAGCCTGTAGGTGCCCATCATCACCTCCACCCCGCGTCCGTAGGTGGAGTAGGTGTGGAAGACCTCGCCGGCGTCGTCCTTGCAGAACACGCTGACGCCGGGCCACTCCTCGAACGAGAGGGGCCAGGGGCCGTAGTTGTAGACAAGGTTCCCCTTGGCGACCTCCTCGGGCGTGAAGGTGACGCCGAAGTCGCGGTTGAAGTCCGTGCCGTGCGAGGAAACCCACGGGAACTTCCAGCCCATACGGGTACGGAAGCGCTGGATCTCCGCCAGCGACGCCCGCGAGACCGCAACGAAGGCGACATCGCGGTTCGCCAGGTGGACGGTCATGCCGTCGGTGTGGTCGGCCATGAACGAGCAGCTCGGGCAGCCTTCGTCCCAGCCATCGGCGAGCATGAAGTGCTGGACCATCAGCTGGCGGCGGCCGTCGAAGAGCTCGGCGAGGGTGCGCCGGCCTTCGGGCGCCTCGAACGTGTAGGCCTTGTCGACGCGGACCCAGGGCAGGTCGCGTCGCTCGGCGGCGATCTGGTCACCGAGGCGGGTCAGCTCCTTCTCCCGCGCCAGCAGCGCCTTGCGTTGGGAAAGCCACTCGTCCCGGGAGACGACGCGCTGGCGCGCGAGGCGGTCGATGGTCTGTGTGCTCATTGCCTTGGTTCCTTCCTGGCTGGTCGGTTCGCTACAGTCGGTGACTGTCGCGGGATAGACGTAGGGCCGGGAAGCGGGCGTGCGGGAGTTACAAGTGTGACGGGATTTCGATGGACGCGCTGATCACGGCGGCGGCGCGGGCGCTCGCCGCCGGCGACCTGCTCGGCGTCCTGAAAAGGGTCGGCCTTCGCGAGGATCCGCCGGCGCTCGCGCTCCGCGGCATCGCGATGGCGCAGCTCGGCGATTTCGCGCGGGCGAGAGCGCTCTTGAGGGACGCGGCCCGCGGCTTCGGCCCGAGAGAGGCGGTGGCGCGGGCCAGATGCGTCGTGGCCGAGGCGGAACTAGCGCTCGTATCGCGCGATCTCGGCTGGCCGGCGAAGACACTGGAGGCGGCGAGGGCGGTCCTCGAAGGGCGCGGTGACTGGGTGAACGCGGCGCATGCGCGCCATCTCCAGGTCCGCCGCCTTCTCCTGATCGGGCGGCTCGACGACGCGGAGCGGGCGCTTGCGGACCTCGATCCTGCACCCTTTCCTCCCGCCTCGAAGGCCGCCTACGAGCTGGTCGTCGCCGGCATCGCGATCAGGCGTCTTCGTACGTCTCAGGCGCGCACCGCTCTCGACCGGGCTCTGCGTGCCGCGCGCCGGGCCGGCATACCGGCGCTGCTGGCGGAAGTCGAAGCCGCGTCCCGGCTCTTGAAGGCGCCTGCGGCGCGCCTGACCGGGCGAGAGGGGGAGCGGCTCCTTCGGCTCGACGAGGTGGAAGCGGTTCTGGGAAGCGGGGGGCTCGTCGTCGATGCGTGTCGCCGCGAACTCCGAAGCGGCACGCAGGTCGTGTCGCTGGCGCGGCGGCCGATTTTGCTCGCCCTGGCGCGCGCGCTCGGCGAGGCATGGCCCGGAGACATGTCGAGAGACGGCCTCGTCGAGCGCGCGTTCCGCGCGAAGCGAGCCGATACGTCGCATCGTGCCCGGCTGCGCGTGGAGATCGGTCGGCTTCGTCGCGAGCTTCGGGCGCTCGGTGCCGGCGTGGGCGCAACCGCAAAGGGGTTTGCGCTATCTGGCGGCGCGAAGGAGGTCGTCGTTCTGGCGCCTCCGGTCGAGGGCGAACATGCTTCGATGATCGCCCTCCTCGCCGACGGCGAGTCCTGGTCCAGCTCCGGCCTGGCTCTCGCGCTGGGGACGAGTGCGCGGACCGTGCAACGGGCGCTCGAGTCCCTCGCGGAGGAAGGCAGGGTGCGCGCGCTGGGCAGCGGGCGGGCGCGCCGCTGGCTGGTCGCGCCGCTCCCGGGATTCACGACAACCTTGTTACTCCCCGGTCCTCTGCCGAGCGACTAAGGTCGGGGCATGAAGACATCGCCTGCAGAGATCATCCGCGAATACGGCCCTTTCCCGAACGTCGAACAGGTGGCCGGTGTCACCTTCGACGGCAGCCATGTGTGGTTCGCTTCGGGCGACAGGCTCAACGCTCTCGATCCGAAGAGCGGAAAGACGGTGCGCACGATCGATGTCGCGGCGCATGCGGGGACCGCGTTCGACGGACGTCACCTTTTCCAGATCGCCGAGGACCGCATCCAGAAGATCGACCCTGCGACCGGCCGCGTGCTCGCCACCATCCCGGCCCCTGAAGGTGGCAATTCCGGGCTCGCCTGGGCGGAGGGGACGCTCTGGGTCGGGCAGTATCGCGGGCGTCGGATCCATCAGGTCGATCCAGAGACCGGATCGATCCTGCGGACGATCGATTCCGACCGCTTCGTCACCGGCGTCACCTGGGTCGACGGCGAACTCTGGCACGGCACCTGGGAGGGCGACGACAGCGACCTGAGGCGGATCGATCCGAAATCGGGCGAGGTCCTGGAGCGTCTCGACATGCCTGCCGGAGTCCATGTGTCCGGCCTCGAATCCGACGGCGCCGATCGGTTCTTCTGCGGCGGCGCCAGGAGCGGCAAGGTGCGCGCCGTCCGTCGGCCCCGGCGCGGGACGGCCGACAAGGCGCGGAAATAGAGGAAGCTACTCGCGTCCCGATCCGGGCGAGCCGGTCGCCCAGATCACGCTCAGGAACAGGGCCTTCGCGCGGGGCAGGACGACCGCGACCAGGGAGAGGGCGAGAGCGGGCCAGAGCGTCATCGAGATCCAGGTCGGCCATGCCGAGCGGGATTCGACGGCGAGAACGATCGGCACGACGATGTGGCCGACCACCAGGATCGTGAGCCACGGAGCGGCGTCGTCCGAGCGCAGGTGCCCGTACGGCTCGCGGCAGACGGCGCAATGCTCCACCTGCTTCAAGTAGGAGGCGAACAGCTTCCCCTGGCCGCAGTTCGGGCATTTGCCCATCAGCGCCCGCCGGATCGCGTCGCCGACCTTCGGGCGGCTCTGCTGCAGCGGCTCGATCATCTCAAGCCGGCCTCGGCCGATTGCCTGAGCCTCTCGCGGTTGAGCTGCAGCCATTGCAGCGAGAGCAGCGTGATCGCATTGTCGATCTCGCCTCGCCGCATCCGGGCGAACGCTTCCTCGGCCTCGATCACGACGATGCGGATGTCCTCGTGCTCGGCGGCGACGCCGGCATGGCCGCCGACGCCGGCGAGGTCGACCAGCGCTGCATAGAGCCATACGGTCTCGGTGGCGCCGCCGGGGCTCGGCATGAAGGTGTAGAGCGGAATCAGCTTCGCGGCAGTCAGGCCCGCCTCTTCGGCGAGCTCGCGGTGGGCGACGGCTTCGGGATCGTGTCCCTCGGGAACGATCCCGGCGGGCACCTCGAGCGTCCAGTGGGACGGCCGCTTGGCGAGCGCCGCGGCGAGCCGGAACTGCTCGACGAGGAGGAGGCGGTCGAGCCTCGGGTCATAGGGGAAGACCCCGGCGGCATGGCCGCGCACGAAGATCTCGCGCTCGATCTCGGGCGTCCAGTCGCCGGCATAGCGCTTGTGGCGAAGCCGGTAGCGGTCGACGCGGAAGAAGCCCTGGAACGGCGTGTCGACCGCCCGAATCTCGTAGTCGTCGGCGTTCATTGCGCCTTCCGGATGAAGTGCCGGAGATTGGGGCCGGCGATCCGATAGAACACCTTGTCGGCCCGCTGATGCGGGCCGAGGCTGTCGTAGAAGCGCCGCGAGCGGTCGTTCCAGGGGTCGGCGGTCCAATCGATCTGGCCGACGCCGCGCTGCTCGGCGAGGAAGCCCAGGTACTCCATCATCTGCCGTCCGATGCCTTCTCCGCGCCAGCGTTCGGACACGTATAGGTCCTGGATGAAGAAGCTGTCCTGACAGAGCGCGGCCGAATAGATCTGGAAGAAGACAAGGAGGCCGACGGCGACGCCGTCGCGCTCAGCCAGCAGCACCTCCAGCCGGCCGTCCTTGAGGCCCTGCTCCTTGATCGCCTCGGCCATCGCCCAGCGCGAGTAGGGCGGGGGGATGCCGTAGAAGGCGAGCAGCTCGCGGCAGAGATGCGCGATCGTATCGGCGTCGTCGGCCGTGGCCAGGCGAAGGCTCGCCATCATCATGAGCCAACATCGCGGCTAAGCCCGAGCGCGGTCAAGCGTCAGCGCTCCTGGCACGGACGCTGGACCGCCGCATCGTCCGCTGGCAGGTTCGGGCCATGGGGCTGCTGCATCTCTTCCGCCATGCGAAGGCGAGCCGGGACGACGCCCGCATCGACGACCACGACCGGCCCCTCGCGCCGCGCGGCCGGAAGGCGGCGCCGATGATGGCGCGCTGGATGGCGGAGAACGAGGTGGTGCCCGACTTCGTGATGGTCTCCACGTCCAAGCGCACACGGGAAACCTGGTCCCTGATGAAGCCGGCATTCAGGCCTGCACCCGAGGTCGAGTTCGAGGACGGTCTCTACCTGGCGTCGGCCGGCGAGCTGCTCGACCGGATCCGTGGACTCGGCGACGAACGTCGGGAAGTCATGCTGGTCGGGCACAATCCAGGCCTGCACGAGCTCGCCGTCCTCCTGGCCGCCGGGCACGGAATCGAGCAGGGCAGGCTCTCGGAAAAGTTTCCGACCGCCGCCCTCTGCTCGATCGACTTCGGCTCCAGGCCGTGGCGGCGAGCGGAGGCCAGATCTGGCCGACTGATCCGCTTCATCAGGCCCATGGATATCCTCGAGGATTAATAAATCCGTCACTTTTTTGTCGTTGACCCATCGAAGGGGCCGCCGGCTTAATTCAGGCGCATGTCCCCTACCTCCCGCCGTCCGATTGTCCCGGCTCCCGCGGGCTCCCCGGCGGGACGCGAGGTCGAGCTCAAGCTCGCGCTGGACCCGGCCGACCTCCCCAGGCTCAAGCAGCACCCCCTCCTGCGGGACGCACGCCCGTCGACCAGCCGCCTGAAGGCGACCTATTTCGACACATCGGATCTCCGTTTGGCCGAGCGAAACCTGACCCTGAGGGTCAGGCGCCGCGGCCGCCAACATGTCCAGACAGTGAAATCCGGCTCTTTAAGACAGATCGGTCTGTTTGATCGTGAGGAGGTCGAAAGCCCGGTGCCCCGGTCCAATCCCGACCTCGCGGTCATCGACAACGCCGAGATCCGGCGCGCCGTCGGCGGGGCCCTGAAGGAGCGGTCCCTGGAGCCGATTTTCGGCACCGACGTCCGCCGGACCAAGTGGCGGCTCGGACACGGCGACAAGGTCGAAGTGGAGGTCGATCTCGATGTCGGCCGCTTCCAGGTCGGAGAAGCGGAGGCGCCGATCTGCGAGATCGAGCTGGAGCTGAAGCGCGGCCGGCCGAGCGACCTCATCAGCTTCGCCCGTGATCTCGGCCGGACCGTGCCGCTGAGGCTCGACGTGGCGAGCAAGGCAGCCCGCGGCTTCGCCCTCTATCGCGGCGACACCGAGACGGTGAGGTGGGCCGAGGATCTGGACCTTCTCGGCGACGCGACGATCGGCGACGTCGTGCTCGCGATCCTTCGCGAATGCCTGGCGCATGTCGTCGCCAACCAGGCGGCCGTGCTCGAAGGGCGCGACCCCGAAGGCGTGCACCAAATGCGGGTCGGGCTCCGCCGGCTTCGCGCCGCCCTCAGCCTGTTCCGAAATCAGGTCGACGAAGCGGCACGGCAGGCCCTGGCGAGCGAGCTCCGCTGGCTCGCCGGCACGCTGGCGCCGGCACGGGCCTGGGATGTCTTCCTGGAGGAACTGCTGCCGCCGGCCGCCGAAACCGGCGCCGGCGAGACCGTGCTTCGCGAGATCGAGCGCGCGGCGGGTGCGCTGCGCGAGACCGCCTATGCCGAAGCGAGGTCCGCCATCGGCTCGAGCCGTTTCCTCAACCTGGTGCTGTCGACGCGCCTCTGGCTGGCGGAGCCGCCCTGGGCGGCGGACGTCGAACTCGAGCGCCCGGCCCGCGATCTCGCGGCCGAGCTGCTCGACCAGCGGCACCGCAAGGCCAAGCGCATCGCCAAGCACGCGGCGACGATGGCGGAAGAGGAGATGCACGCGCTCCGCCTCCGTCTCAAGAAGCTCCGCTACGCCGCCGAGTTCTTCGCGCCCCTGTTCTCCGAGCGCAAGGCGCGCGCCTATGGCAAGGCAATGTCCAAGCCGCAGCAGAGCCTCGGCCATCTCAACGACATCGGCACGCTGCAGGGACTTCTCGACCACCTCGCCGGCCACGTCGACGCCGAGGCCGGCGCCAAGGCGCTCGGCGCCATCTCGGGATATCACGCTGGCCGCATCGACGCGTTGCTGGCGGAGGCTCGGACCGACCTCCTCGCCTTCGCCGATACCCGCCGCTTCTGGAGCTGAGGCCCCTCAGGCCCCCATGACCTTGGCGGCGATGTTGAAACCGCCGTCGATGACGAAGCTCTGTCCCGTGGTCCAGCGGCTGGAGTCGCTCGCCAGGAACACCGCGATGCCGGCGAAGTCCTCGGGCACGCCCCAGCGGCCGACCGGGTGGCGGTGCATCGCATCCGCGACGAACTCCGGCGTGTTGATGCGGGCATGGGTCAGCGGCGTGTCGATGTATCCCGGAACGATCGTGTTGCAGCGGATGCCGTTGCGGCCGAACTCGGTCGCCATCGAGCGCATGAGGGACTCTACGCCGGCCTTGGCGGCGGCGTAGTGCTCGACCAGCGGATTGCCCATGCGGCCGAACTGGCTTCCGGTCACCGCGATCGAGCCGCCCTGGCCCTGCTTCAGCATGACCTGCACGGCCGCCCGCACGGTAAAGAAGACGCCGTCCAGGTTGACCTTCATCACCCGATGCCATTCCTCGGTCGTCATCTCGGCGAAGCTCGTGTGCTTGCCGGTACGGCCCGAGACGCCGGCATTGGCGAAGCAGGCGTCGAGGCGCCCGAGCTTGTCGGCGGACTCCTTGACGCCGCGGTCGCAGGCCGCCTCGTCGGCGACGTTGTGGGTCAGGAGCACGACCTTGCGCCCGTAGCGCTTGAGCGCCGCCTCGGCGGCGCGGTTCTTCTCGGGGTTCTGGCCCCAGATCACGATGTTGGCGCCGGCCTCCGCCATGCCCTCGGCCATGCCGAGCCCGATGCCGCTGTTGCCGCCAGTCACCAGCACCGCCTTGCCGGTCAGATCCAAGCCCCGATAGCCCATGGGAACCTCCTTGCCATCCTGGAAAGCCGCTATACTGCCGCTGCTATTCTGCCCTGGGGGCGGGCGTGCGCGCGAGGTTGAGCTAGGTGAACGCGGAACAGGTCTTCGACATCCTTCGCGAGGCCATGCTCGTGACCCTGATCATCTGCGGCCCGCCGATGGCCATCGGCCTCGTGGTCGGCATCGTCATCTCCCTGATCCAGGCGATGACCCAGATCCAGGAAATGACGCTCACCTTCGTGCCGAAGCTGATCGTCCTGTTCGTCACCATGATCATCTTCATGCCTTTCATGCTGGCGACGATCACGAAATTCACCGAGTTCATCTTCGACCAGATCGTCGCCGGCGGGCGGTAGCGATGCCGCTCACGCAGTTCCTGCCGACCGAGATCTTCGTCTACGTGGCAGTCTTCGTCCGCCTCGGCGCCGCCTTCCTGGTGATGCCCGGATTCGGCGAGGCGGTGGTTCCGGCGCGCCTGCGGCTGATGATGGCGATCGCGATCACGCTGGTGATCGTGCCGATCGTCCGCCAGACCTTGCCGCCGATGCCGAACGGCCCGGGCGAGCTGATCGCCTTCGTCGCGATCGAGACCGGCGTCGGGTTCTTCATGGGTACGATCGCACGCCTGCTGGTGACCACCCTCGACCTCGCCGGCACCATCATCTCGATGCAGATCGGCCTTTCGACCGCGACGATCTTCAATCCGGCGCTGCAGACGACCGGCACCCTGACGGGCGTGCTGCTGAGCCTCGGCGGACTGGTCACGATCCTGGAAACCAACCTGCACCATCTGCTGCTCGAGGGCGTGGTCGACAGCTACACGCTGTTCAGGCCGACCGATCCCATGCCGGTCGGCGACTTCTCGGACACCTTCGCCAAGATGATCGGCGCCAGCTTCCGCGTCGGCGTGCAGCTCGCGATGCCGTTCATCGTGCTGTCGCTGCTCTTCACCTTCGCGCTCGGACTGATCTCGCGCCTGATGCCGACCTTGCAGATCTTCTTCGTCAGCGTGCCGGCTCAGCTCGCCGGCGGCTTCCTCATCATCATCGTCTCGCTCTCGGCGATGATGGGGATGTTCCTGACATACTTCCACGAAACCCTGTCCGGCCTTCTGGTGCCAAGGTGACGGTGACCGATGTCGGAAGCTGACGACGACGCATCAAAAACGGAAGATCCCAGCGAACGAAAGCTGGGAGAGGCGCGCGGCAAGGGCCAGGTCTGGCAGTCGAAGGAGCTCGGCCACTGGTTCATGTTCTTCGCCATGGTCATGATCCTGGCGTTCATGGGCAACGGCATCGCCCAGGGCGTCAGCAAGGCCGTGGTGCCGTTCTTCGAGAAGGCCGACCAGATACCGCTCGATGCCGCGAATCTCGGCCGGGTGCTGGTCGACATCTCCTGGGAAGTGCTGAAGACGCTCCTCTTCCCGCTGTCCATCCTGCTGGTCGTCTCGATCGTGCCGACCATGATGCAGACGGGCTTCCTGTTCACCGCCGAGCCGATCATCCCGAAGCTCGAGAAGCTCAATCCGCTCGAAGGCCTCAAGCGGATGTTCTCCCCTGCGGCCGCGATCGAGACCGGCAAGAACCTGATCAAGCTCGCGATCATCGGAACGATCGTCTTCTGGATACTGAAGCCGGAGCTCGCGCGCGTCGATCAGCTGGTCGGGCTCGACCTGATCGACGCCATGCTCGAGCTCAAGGACCAGACCGTACGCCTGCTCGTCGGCGTGCTCGCCATCATGCTCGTGCTCACCGTCGGCGACATCGCGTATCAGCGCTTCACCTACATGAAGAAGATGCGCATGTCGAAGCAGGACGTGAAGGAGGAGTTCAAGCAGTCCGAAGGCGATCCCATGATCAAGATGCGCCTTCGCCAGATCCGCATGGAGCGGTCGCGCCGGCGCATGATGGCCAACGTGCCGAAGGCGACCGTGGTGGTCACCAACCCGACGCACTACGCGGTGGCGCTCCAGTACGAGCCGGACTCCATGCCCGCGCCGAAGCTGGTGGCCAAAGGCGCGGACCTGGTCGCCAAGAAGATCCGCGAGCTCGCCGAGGAGCACGGCGTGCCGATCGTCGAGAATCCCCCGGTCGCGCGCGCGCTGTTCGGGTCGATGGAGATCGACGAGATGATCCCGCCCGAACATTTCAAGGCGGTGGCCGAGATCATCAGCTTCGTCTTCAAGCTGAAGAAGCGGGCGATCCCGAGGTGACCCCGTCGCCGGCGCCCGGACCGCTCTCGCGCCTGGCGCAGCGTCTCGGTCGTCTGTTCGCCCCGCACCGCCAGGCGGCGGCGGCCTTCGAGGCGGCGGACGAGCCGATGTTCCTGACCGATGCCGGCTTCCACGTCGTCACCGCCAATGCCGCGGCCCGCGCCTTCATCGGCGACGGCGGCGAGCCGGTGCTGCCCCGGCTCGACCGACGCCTGACCAACGGCGGCCCGGTGCTCGCGGCGCTGACCGAGGCGGCGGCGAGCGGGCGCGCGATCCAGGTCGAGGCCGAGCGCGACCCTGCGTCCGGCGACGGCTGGATCGAGATCTCGATCCGTCCCTTCGGCGGGCGCGCCGGCTGGGCGGTCTGGCGGATTTCCGAGGCGACGCGCCAGCACCGGCTGGCCGACGACCTCATGCTCCAGCAGGCGAAGGGAGCCGAGCTCGCGGCGACGCTCGCCAGCGTGGAGCAGCGCTTCCAGCGGTTCTTCGTCGACCTTCCCGTCGGCTGGGCGATCGTCGACGCGTCGGGCCGCATCGAGGACTGCAACCCGGCGTTCCAGGCGCTGGCCACCCCGGAAAGCACCGACATGAGTGCGCTCCGCGGCCGCGTGTTCGTGCAGCTGCTGCAGGCCGACGACGGCGTCCGCATCTCGGCCCGCCTCGCCGAGGCCTGGGGCGGCGGCGCTGCCAAGGGGCCGGACGAGGTGCGCCTGGCGGGACCGGGCGAGCGCGTCGCCTCGGTCTATGTCGGGCGCATCGACGGGCCGGGCGGAACGCCGGTCGGCCTGGTCCTCCACCTGCTGGACGTGACCGGCCTGCGCAGCCTGGAGCGCCAGTTCGTCCAGTCGCAGAAGATGCAGGCGATCGGCCAGCTCGCCGGCGGCGTCGCCCACGACTTCAACAATCTTCTGACCGCGATCATCGGCTATTGCGACCTGCTGCTGCAGCGCCATCGCCTCGGCGATCCGTCGTTCCCGGACATCATGCAGATCCGCCAGAACGCCAACCGCGCGGCGAACCTGGTGCGCCAGCTGCTCGCCTTCTCGCGCCAGCAGACGCTGCGCCCGCGCGTTCTCGACCTGACCGACGTCATCGCCGAGCTCTCGCACCTGCTCGCGAGACTGATGGGCGAGCGCATCACCGTCGACGTCGTCCATGCCCGCGACCTGAAGCCGGTGAAGGTCGACCAGGGCCAGTTCGAGCAGGTGGTGATCAACCTCGCGGTCAATGCCCGCGACGCGATGCCGGACGGCGGCACGCTCACCATCCGCACCGCGCACCTGTCGCTGGCGGTCGCGGAGACACGGGGACCGGAGACCATACCGGCCGGCGACTGGGTGACCGTCGAGGTGAGGGACACCGGCAGCGGCATCTCGTCCGAGCACATGGCCCGCGTGTTCGAGCCGTTCTTCACGACCAAGCCGATCGGCGCCGGCACCGGGCTCGGCCTCTCGACCGTCTACGGAATCGTCCGGCAGACCGGCGGCTACGTCTTCCTCGAATCCGAGATCGGCAAGGGCACGGCCTTCACCATCTGGCTTCCGGCCTATACCGGCCCGACCGAGGAGACCGCGCCCGAGGCCGAGCGGCGTTCGCCGGCGGACCTCACCGGGGCCGCGACCATCCTCCTGGTCGAGGACGAAGACCCCGTCCGCCTGTTCAGCGCCCGTGCATTGCGAGGCAAGGGCTACAAGGTGGTCGAGATGCGGACCGGCGAGGCCGCCGTCGAGTACCTGGAGTCGGAGGCACGCGAGCCGATCGACCTGCTCATCACCGACGTGATGATGCCTGGGATCGACGGGCCGACGCTGATCCGCATCGCCCGCGAGCATCGGCCGGGACTCAAGGTCATCTGCATCTCGGGCTACACCGAGGACGCGCTCCGCCAGCGCATCCCGTCCGATCCGGCGACGCAGTTCCTGCCGAAGCCTTTCGGGCTCAAGCAGCTCGCCGAGCTGGTGAAGCAGATGCTGGACGCGCCGGTCGCCGTCGCTTGAAGGCGCCGTCTAGCGGCCGAGCGAGACCTCGGCCTCGATCCGGATCGAGACCATGGTCTCGCCGGGCTCGGCCACCGGCGGGGCGCCGGCCTTGTCGGCGGCCATCGCCATCACCGGCGCACCGAAGGCGCGCGGGATCGGCGGCGACTGCACGTCGCCGAGGCGGATGCGGGTGATCTCGACCTTCGGCAGGTCGAGGGACTTCGCGACCGTCGCCGCCGACTCCTTGATCCGGGCGATCGCCTCCGGCACCAGCTCGCGCTCGATCTTGCGGCGGGTCTCCGGCGCCAGCTCGTAGAAGAGTCCGGCGACCAGCAGCCCGTCTTCCTGCAGCTGGCCGACCAGGGTCAGCAGCGTCGCGGATTCGAACGAGGTCAGCGTCAGGCTCTGGCTTCCCCACCAGCGCTGGCCGCGCTTCAAGGTCTTGTCCTCGTAGACGAAGTAGCCCTGGGTCTCGGCCTTGACCGACGCGGTCGACTTCGCGCGATCGAGCGCGGCTGCCATCTTCTGGTTGACCTGGCTCTGCAGCGCGCGCGGATCGCTGCCGCCGAGCTCGACCCGGAGCGTCGCGCGGAGGCGGTCTTGCACGACCATGCGCTCGGCCGACTCGCCGAGCTGGAGCGCGACCTTGTCCTGGGCCATGGCCCGTCCTGAAACGAAGAGTGCGGCCAGGAGCAGGGGGGCGAGAAGGGAAGGCAAGAACCGGCACATGAGACCTCCGACTGTCGTTGCCTCAGAAGCTAGGCCGGTTCCGTGGCATCAATAAGGCCGCTCTCAATAGGGTCGGCGGTCGCGGCGCGGGTAGGGCTGCTCGAGACCGTCGACCGGCACGTTCCGCCCGTTGATCCAGTGCGCGCGGGAAGAGACCAGGAAGCAGATCACGTCGGCGACCTCTTCGAGGTAGCCCAGCCGTCCCATCGGGAAGCCGCCCTTCACATAGTCTTCGTAGCCTTCGGGATCGCTCTTCTTGTAGCGGTCCCAGCCGTTGCCTTCGCCCCAGATCGAGCCCGGCGACACGGTGTTCACGCGGATGCCGTGCGGCACGCATTCGAGAGCCCAGCGCTCGGTGTCGAAGATCAGCGCGGCCTTGGCGGCGCCGTACTGGCCCGAACCCACGAGCTGCGGCGTCCATCCCGAGATCGAGGAGATGTTGACGATCGCAGCATTCGGCCGCTTCGACATCTTCGGGATTGCGTGCCGCATCATGCGGACGGTCTGGAACAGGTTGATCTCGAGCGTCTTCAGCCAGTCCTCGTCGGTCGAGTCCAGCACCTTGATGCCGCCCGCGTTGCCGCCGACGTTGTTGACCAGGATGTCGATGCCGCCGCCGGCCCACGCCGCGGCCTCGGCAACGAGGCGCTCGGCGTCCTTGGGATCGGTCACGTCGGCCTGGATCGTGGTGATCTGTGCCGCCGGCAGCTTCGCCTTGGCGGCGGCGAGATCGTCCTTGTTGCGGGCGGAGAGCACGACGCGCGCGCCTTCCTCGCAGAGAACGCGTGCGGTGGCGAAGCCGATGCCCTTGCTGGAGCCGGTGACGAGCGCGATCTTGCCGGCGAGCTTCAGATCCATGGCGACCTCTGTCGAGCGGTGGGGAGGGCGAACAGTCTTGCCGAGCGCGCGCAGAGCGGCAAGCCGTCAGAAGTCGACCTTGGGCGTGTCCGGCACGTAGCGGTCGAAGACCGAGCAGAAGGGGCGGCCGAAGCGCTCGGCGAACCAGGCCTCGAAGGCGTCGAGGGCGCCGAGCATCGCCGCCTCGTCGCCGCTGCCGATCGCCTCGGCCACCGGCCGGAACTTCGTCTCGGCTTCGCGGCCCTTCTCGTCGAGCTCGTCGAGGCTCCCGCCGATCCAGCCGATCTCGACGAAGGCGGCGGCGATCCGCGCGTCGCAGGCCTTCTTTGCGTCGGTCTCGCCGGACGCGGTCTCCGCGACCTTGCGGATGAGGTTCAGGCGGCGATAGGCGAAGGCACGGCTGCGCTCCAGCACCTCGATCTTCCGCGCCGACTCGCGGCGGTAGGCGGTCTCCTCGGTCGAGGCCGCATCGGCGCGAGCGTTCAGCGTCGCCAGCACGCTCATGGTGACCTCTCGGAGAACTGGCGGGAGTGAGTGAGAAGCACAAAACTCCATTAAGAAATTATTATTACCGTATATATATCTCATGAGCCGCAAGTTACCCCGAATGTACCCTTGAACTGAAGTCGATGCGCCCTGACCTCACAGCGCAGCCGCCCTTGGTTGACTGGGTAGTTGCAAGGCTTAATGAGGCCATGAATGGTGGCAAGAGATCGAACGCGCTGCTCCGACGCGGACGGAGAGCTGAATTAGCGACATACTACGGCGCGGCGTTCGTGCCGGGTGGGAGATAAGAATGACGAGAGCGCCTGAACTCTTGGACAGGGCCTTCGCGGATGGGCATTTGCAGCTTGTCGCGTCGGGTCGCTCGGAGAAGATCCGCTACGCCGCAGTCAACGTTGCCGAACGCTGGAGCGACCCCGAGGAAAAGGTCCGTGCCGCATATTATGCGGAATTGATCTATCGCTACGGGTACGAACCGGAATGCATAGGGGTCGAAGTCACCGTTCCCGACCGCGTTCCAAACGACCGAGCTGATCTGGTCATATTTCGCAACAAAGAGCGTACAAAGCCTTTTGCAGTGATCGAATGCAAGCGGGATGGCGTAACCGACACGGAGCTAAAGCAGTCAATCGAGCAAGCGTTCGGGAATGGTCATGCACACAGATTCCGGGCCGAGTACGTAGGCGTCGTCGCTGGTCAGACCCGGGCCTTTTATGATTGCTCCGACCGCTTTGGGGTGTTGGAGCGTGAGGCGAATATAGTCGCCGACTTGCCGGTGAAGTACGGCAAACCTGAGGAGTTTAAATACTATCACGCTGCCCCGCCAAAACCGGATATCGCCGCTGTAGGCCGTGATGACCTCATCAAAACGATTCGGAAGTGTCATCAGACGCTTTGGGGCGGCGGCCGTCTTTCGCCTCCTACGGCTTTTGGCGAGCTTTGCAAGCTGATCTTCGTGAAAACCCGCGACGAGAAGAAGCCTCGCAAGCCTGGCGCCCCTTACCAGTTCCAGATTAAGACTAATGAAACACCCGATCGCCTCTCTGTCCGCATACGGGAGCTTTACGACGCGGAGCGTGAGCGAGAGCCCGATGTGTTTACAGAAACCATCAAAATTGACGACGTCACGCTCAAAAACGTCGTTCTCCACCTTGAGGGTGTAAACCTAAGCGCCACTGATCTCGACACGAAGGGAGTTGCCTTCGAGCAGTTCATGGATGGGTTTTTCAAAGGAGACTTCGGACAGTACTTTACACCGCGAAACATCATCGCATTCTCGGTCCAAATGCTTGGTCTTGACGCAACGGATACGGTGATAGATCCGGCCTGCGGGTCCGGCGGTTTCCTACTGCATGCTCTAGACTACGTTAGAAACCGCGCGAGCGAGTTTTATCCGATCGATAGCCTTCAGCACTTTTCCTATTGGCACGATTTTGCTGAAAAGCGGCTCTTCGGAATCGAAATCAATGAGGAGATCGCTCGCGTCGCCAAAATGAACATGATTGTTCACGACGACGGGCACACCAACGTTATCGGCCAGGACGCATTGGGGCCGTTGGCCCATATCGCTCAGAAGAACGAGGCATTTGCCCGCATCCTTGGAATCGACCGCTCAACTGGACGGCGCGACGAGACAAAAGGCTTCTCGAAAATCCCGACGAACCCTCCGTTTGGAGCTGTCGTCAAAGAAGAGTTGCATAGCTACCTCAGCTCATATGAGCTTTCCCGCTATATAGGGAAAGGTGGAACAAAGGAAGACGACAGCCCCGAAGACACTGAACGCGTCCCAACCGTTGGTAGGAAGGCGATCAAGCAACGCGCGAGCGTCAAGACGGAAATTATTTACTGCGAACGTATCTGGCAGCTCCTAAAGCCCGGCGGACAAGCTGCTGTCGTGTTGCCGGACGGTCTACTTACGAATGCCAGCCTTCAAAGCGTTCGCGACTGGCTACTAGAGCGATTTCGCGTGATTTCCGTAATCTCGCTCCCGCAGTTTGCCTTTGCTCACTTCGGTGCCGGTGTGAAATCGAGCGTCGTTTTCCTTGAGAAGCGCTCTTTCTCTCGAGTAGAGCGCGAGGGAAAGGAATTAGTCGTCGTGAGCCCGATTGCGGATGACGAGCCGATCTTTATGGCTATGGCGGAAAACATCGGATACGACGCCTCTGGACGGAACACCTACCACGTTGAGGTGCTCAGCGAGACGGACGGACAGGAACGGGTCGAACGCCATCGCTGCGACTTGTTCGACTGGCAGGTCACATTTGACTGGAAGCCGAGTGAAGGCAAGAGATCCGGCGACTGGACCGAGCGACGCCGCGACGTAGTGCCAGACAGCGGGTTGCTCGGGCAGTACGCATCCTTCCGACGGGACCCCACTTCTTTTTTCGTTTAACCCCCGCTCCCGCTGGGCAGTCGGCCTGCTTTGCGGTGAGGCGGGGGGAAGTCCGAGAACGGCTCGATCCTCAGTTTCTCGAGTTGAAGCGGCGTAAGGACGTCCGCTATGCGGATCCGTGCTTTCCGTTGGTAAAAGTTGGTGAGCTTACCGAGCGCGTGCAGTACGGGATTTCTGAGCGCGCGAACACCGCCAGCGTAGGCGTCCCCATGATCCGAATGAACAACCTCCAACCGTTCGGCTGGGATCTTTCCGACCTGAAGCACATCGAGTTGGATGATGCGGGGCTTCGGCGCTATCGTCTTGAAGACGGCGATATTCTATTCAACAGAACGAACTCAAAGGAGTTGGTGGGTAAGAGCGAAGTTTTCCATGAAACGGGAGATTGGGTTTTTGCCTCCTATCTCATTCGAGTGAGATTGAGTCCGGCCCGAGCGCTACCCGACTTCGTGTCCGCCTTTCTCAACACTGATGCTGGTCGAATGCAAATCGACCAAGTCAGTCGGCAGATCGCGGGCATGTCTAACGTCAATTCAGAGGAGCTGAAACTACTAGAAATCCCCTTGCCGCCCACCATTGCGGAACAAGAAAGACTTTTCGCCGAACTCGCCAACGCAGCCCGCCAACGCGACTCTCATCTTCAGCAGGCCGACGCGCTGTTGCAGTCTCTTGACGATGTGGTGATCTCGACCCTTGGCCTACCGTCTCCGGGCGCTCTGCCAGTTGGGGGCTACGGGGCTCGGCTCAATGATGTGCGCTCGGCGAGAAATATGTCAGCGGACTACCATCATCCTGAGCGGATTCGCGCCCTTCGAATGATCCATGCGGTTCCGCATGCTTCACTCGGAGCGGTCGTGTCCTTTCAGCGCGATACGGTACGATCGCCGGGCAACGCTCGATATGTCGGACTAGCCTCAGTTGCCTCCAACACCGGACAGCTCACGAATGTAGAGGAGTCAGCCACTGGCCAATGCTTCCAATTTGAGCCTGGCGATGTCCTGTATGGGCGGCTTCGCCCGTATCTGAACAAAGTTTGGCGCGCCGTATTCGAGGGCGTCTGCTCAACTGAATTTCACGTCATGCGGACGAAAGACCCCCACATGGTGAGGCCAGAATACCTTGCTGTCGTGATGCGGACAGGTTTAGTCGTCGCGCAGACAAAGCACATGATGACCGGCAACACGCATCCGCGCATCGCTAATGAGGATGTTGAGAATCTCCTCATCCCGCTAGCCGATCGCAAGACGCAAGATCGGATCGTTGAGGTGTCGCAGGAGCGCGAAGCCAAAGCGAACCAATTGCGGAACGAAGCCGTGTCTCTTTGGCAAGCTGGCCGCAGGTGTTTCGAAGAGCAGCTCCTGAATAGGAGGCCAACATGATTCTTTCCGGCATTCTGCACAGTTCACTGGGTGGGTTCACCGTCATTCGGGGCGTGGCGCCTTTAGGCGACCTCGCTCGATGTTCCCACTTCGACACAGCGTATCAGCGAAACCTAATCGAGACTCATCGGGAGGAAATCGAGCGGTTTCTCTCTGATGGCCGCTTCCTTTTTTTTCCGGAAGTGGTGCTATCAGCAACGCTCAAGTTTGACTTCGAACGCTCGCGGAAAAGAGAAGTCAATCCACTGGGTGACATCTTTTCGGGTAAGGGATTTGTGTCGAATGTCGATGGACTAAGGGTCAGCACACTCAAGAGCAAGTTGCCGAAATCGTTGGAGTCAGTCGGTGGCACAAGTGCGCCAGATCTGGCCTTCATCGAGATGCCTGACGCTGGGTTGGAGACGGACGCTGGGGCAAAGCTCTTTAGGATCGATGGCAATCATCGCCTTAGCGCGGCAGGGAGCACGCCAGGCGCTGGGCACTACGGATTGCCGACGCCGTTCTGCATTGTCTTGTTGCAGGACCCTAAGGAAGCACGGCGGTTTGAAAAGGTTGTGTTTCACAACATCAACGCCAAGCAGATTCCTCTTACTTCCGAAGAGAATCTGCGCCTGATCTTGGAGGAGGGGCCGGAGGCATCCTTCAAGGACGCCGATCTGCTGACAAATCCTAGCCTCGGCCCTGCTTACCTCATGGCACGGAAGTTGTTGCCCGACTTAGACGCACGTTATCTCTCAGGTCTGAGACAGCACTTTGCGAACCGTCATGCGCTGGCTCTCGGATTGACTCAATTTTTAATGGCAAGCGATGATGCTCTAGGTAAGGCCGTGACCGCTCAGGACATAGAGGCCCAGATTCCTCGTTTGCGGGATGCAATGAAGAGGGCAAGCGCAATGTATGAGGAGCCGCGGCACACGAAGCTCCGTCAAGCTGCATGCCACGGTGTGTTAACTGCCACCGTATACTTCGCGATGAAAAACAGTGGCGCGCAGCTGCCCGCATTCGCGCGTTGGCTCGCTAGCAATCGGATTGATCGGTTGAGCCCAACGTCTACGACCCGCGGCCTAGGCTATCACTATCACCTCGGCCGGACTCAAGCAGTCGATCCAGCGAGCTTGGTCGAAGTCTTTGAAAGCATCCTCACTGCTCGGAGTCGTGAAGTCTTCGTATCAATGGAATTTGGGGCGCATACCGACGCCGTGTATCGTGCCATCGAAGAAGCGATTTCGGTAGTCAATGAAAAGCACAAACTTGCAGCGCTGGATCTTGCACTACGCCCAATTCGGATGGATCGGATCTCAAAGGGGCATTCGTACACTATCGACAGTGAGATTCTGAGCGTGATAGACGGCTCGGGTCTACTGATTGCTGACCTGACCCAGAGCAACAAGAACGTGTATCACGAGGTGGGATTTATGATGGGTCTGAACAGAGGAAGGGGGAACGATCAAGAGAACTTCATCCTAATCGCTGATCGGACGAAAGTGACGGAGAAGGATATCGGTTTCAACCTTCGTGCATGGCAGCAGATCCGGTTTGGCGATTCCCTTGAGCTGAAAAGCTCGCTAGTAACGTCATTGGAGGCCTACTACAGTCTCACGGCTGCCGTTTAACAAGCAGCTCCGCTTTCGCCGGGACGAGGCCGCGATTAGCGCTCGCACCGAAACTAGCCGCTAGTGATCAAAAAGGGCGGTTGGCGCCGCTGTACTCGGTATCGGACGGCCCGGGAGGGTAGGTTTGCCAGTTAGGCCCAACTTATGGGCCTAACTTGGACCGTCTTTGGATGTCATTTGGCGGAAGAGAGTGGGAGTCGAACCCACGAAGAGCCGTCTGGCGACCCTTACCGGATTTGAAGTCCGGCCGCCCCACCGGGAACGTTTCTCTTCCAAAGTCATACTAGGCCGCCTCCGGGCGCCCGAACAGGCCGAGGCGGTCGGGGCGGATCTTCCTGATGTCGCCCTTGCGCACGGTGACGCCGTGGCGGTCGAAGAACTCCAGGACCTGGATCGCGACCTTGCGGCCGTTGTCGACCTTGTCGCGGAAGGCGGCGGCGTTGAACGAGCCGTCGGAGTTCGCCTTCGCCAGACGGTCGGCGATCTGGATCATCTCGGCGATCGCCTGCGTGCGGAAGAAGTGGTCGTGCGCGACCTCGACCACCTGGCCCATGCGCGTCAGCCGCTTCATCAGGCCGCGCACCTTGGTCTCGGGGACGCCGATCTCGTTGCCGATGTCGCGGACGCGCGGCGGCTTGAAGCGCATCGGGCCGCCGAGCATCGGGCGGATGCGGGCCCAGAGCTTCTCGTCGTCGGGCTGGAGCCGCACCGAATGGCTCGGCAGCCGGTACCAGACGCCGTCGAGCACGACCGACTTGGCGCGCACCAGCGCGTCGGCGACCGCAGCGAAGGCGGGGACCGCGAGGCGCACCGGCATCGCCTGGCGCAGCTTCTCGACCTGGAGGCCGGGAAGCTCCGGGTTCTTCTCGTGGAAGGTCTTCAGCGCGTCGAGCGCCTGCTGGCGGAGCCCGGTCCAGCGCTGCGCGGCGAAGCCGTAGACGCCGGCCGCGACCATCGGCGCGCCTTTCTCGATCGCCGCGGCTTCGTCGGGCGTCAGGTTGCGGCGGAGGCGAAAGGCGGCGAGGTCGGCGATGCCGGGCTCGATCGCGAGCAGCCGCTCCAGGGCCTTCGCAGGATCCGCGGTTCTCTCGGCGTCGAGCCAGGCGCGGCGCTCCGGGGAGCGCCGGCCGCGGGCCGGCGGGAAGGGATCGACGACGTAGCCGCCGCCGAGCGTGCGCTGCGCCGACTGGTCGCGCAGCACGAAGCGGTCGCCGGAGAGCGCGCCGACCGGCCGGTCGAGCACGAGCTGCGCCAGCGCCTCCTCGCCCGGCGCCAGGGTCTCGCCCTCGAGCAGGGCAAGGCGGCCGGTCGCATGCGCCGAGGCGAGATGGACATGGACCGGAAGCCAGTGGCGGACCGGCTTCGGTTCGCTCTCGAGCAGCTTCAGATGGACGTCGATACGCTCGGTCGGCCGGTGCGCCGCCGGATCGAGGATCCAGTCGCCGCGCTGGATCGCGTCCTTGTCGATGCGGGGGCCGGCGAGGTTGAGCGCGACGCGCTGTCCGGCGTGACCAACCTCGGCCTCGCGGTTCTGGGCGCGGAGCCCGCGCACGCGCGCCTCCAGGCCCGCGGGCGAGACCAGCACGCTGTCGCCGGCGCGAACCTGACCCGAGAACACGGTGCCCGTGATCACGGTGCCGGCGCCGGATATCGTGAAGGAACGATCGACCGCGAGCCGGAAGCGTCCCTTCGAGGCGCGGCCCGGCTCGGCCGCGGCGAGCTGGAGCCAGAGGGCCAGGTCGGCGATGCCGTCGCCGGTGACGGACGACACCGGCAGGATCTCCGCGCCGTCGAGCGAGGTGCCGGCGAGCAGGTTCCTGATGTTGGTGGTGACCTCGGCGAGGCGGTCGGGCCCGACGAGATCGCGCTTGGTCAGCGCCACGACGCCGCGGTCGAGGCCGAGCAGGTCGACGATCTGAAGGTGCTCGCGGGTCTGCGGCATCACGCCGTCGTCGGCGGCGATCACCAGCATCACCACGTCGATGCCCGATACGCCCGCGAGCATCGTATGAACGAAGCGCTCGTGGCCCGGGACGTCGATGAAGCCCAGGATCTCTCCGCTTTCGAGAGGCTGGTAGGCGAAGCCCAAGTCGATCGTGATGCCGCGGCGCTTCTCCTCGGCCAGCCGGTCGGCATCGATGCCGGTCAGCGCCTTCACCAGCGCCGTCTTGCCGTGGTCGATGTGACCGGCGGTGCCGACGATCACGGACGTAGCTGCGCCAGGAAGGTCGCCTCGTCCTCGAGGCAGCGGAGATCGAGGATCATGGCGCCGTCGGCGATGCGGCCGATCACCGGGATCGGCAGCTCGCGGAGCCGCTTCGCCAGGCGGTCGGCGCCGCCGGATTTCGGGCTCAACTTGAGCCCGGCGCTGGGAAGGTTCTCGACCGGCATCGCGCCCGAGCCGATCTGGCTCGCGCAATCCGCGACGACGACGGTCGCCAGGGCTTCGAACGCGGCGGCGACCTCCGGCCGAAGGCGGGCGGCCAGCGCCTCGATCTCGGCCTTCGGCCGCGCCAGATGGCGGATCGTCGGCAGCCGCCGGCGCAGCTTCTCGGGGTCGGCATAGAGCCGCAGCACGGCTTCGAGCGCGGCAAGACGCATCTTGTCGAGGCGAAGCGCGCGCTTCAGCGGGTTCTTGTTGATCTTCTGGATCAGGTCGGCGCGCCCGACGATCAGGCCGGCCTGTGGGCCGCCGAGCAGCTTGTCGCCGGAGAAGGTGACGAGGTCGGCGCCGGTGGCGATCGATTCCGCGACCGTCGGCTCGTGCGGCAGGCCGTAGGGCCTGAGGTCGACCAGCGTGCCGCTGCCGAGGTCCTCCACCAGCGGCAGGCCCTTGGCCCTGGCGACGGGCGCGATCTCGCGTGCCGGCACCGCGGCGGTGAAGCCGTCGATCCGGTAGTTGCTGGTATGGACCTTCATCAGCAGCGCGGTCTTCGGCCCGATCGCCTGCTCGTAGTCGCGAAGATGCGTGCGGTTGGTGGTGCCGATCTCGACCAGCCTGGCGCCGGCGCGGGCCATCACGTCGGGAATGCGGAAGGCGCCGCCGATCTCGACCAGCTCGCCGCGCGAGACAACCGCCTCCTTGCCCTTGGCCAGCGTGTTGAGGACGAGGAGAACGGCGGCGGCGTTATTGTTGACCACGGTCGCCGCCTCGGCGCCGGAGAAGCGGGTCAGCCAGGGGACGATATGGCTGTCGCGCTCGCCGCGCCGGCCGCTCGCGATCTCGTATTCGAGGTTGGAAGGCTCGCGCATGGCGGACGCGACCGCCTCGATCGCCTCTTCGGGCAGCAGCGCGCGGCCGAGATTGGTGTGCAGCACCGTGCCGGTCAGGTTGAAGACCCGGCGCTGGGAGGGCTGCGAGAGGCGCGCGAGCCTCGCCGCGGCGTCGTCGAGCGCCAGAGCCGTCGTGTCCGCACCGTCCCTGGGCGGCTTGGCGCGCAGGCCGTCGAGGGCCGCGCGCAGCGCCTCCAGCGTGAGAGGTCGGCCATGTGCGGTGACCAGGGCTTCGGCAACAGGTTCGCCGAGCAGCCGGTCGATCGACGGCAACCGCGCGCGGGCGTCCGCCGTCACCTGTTGTCTCCCGTCGACCGCGCCGCGGTACGCATCGGGCAAGTCCCCTAGCTGGTCAGAAGGTACGGATTGGGCGCCGGCCGCTCCCAGCCGGCTTCCGCCAGCATGAGATCGAGCCCGGTCGAGGCGATGTCGTCGGCCATGGGATCCAGCGTCGGCTCCTTCTCCGTCGCCATGATCTTCACGTAGCCGTGGCACTTGTCGCAAGTCTCGGCGCGCACCGCCTGGTCGCCGCCCTCGATCGCATGGTAGGCGATGCCCTCGGTCGAGCCGCAGGCGGCGCACTTGATCCGGACATAGTTCCAGGACGAGGCGCAGAGCCGGCAATGGAGATAGCGGGTCGATTGGCCCTCGGCCGCCGGGCCGATCACGCTGACAAGCGGCGCCGAGGCGCAGACGGGGCAGCGACGGCCCTCGTCGAGCGCCTGGAAGCCCTCGGCTTCGAGCAGGCTCGCGGCCGAGGCCCAGCGCACCTGCAGTGCCGCGGCAACGAAGACCGCGGCCCCGCGCGAAAGCTCGGGCACGTCGCCTGAGAGCACGGCACGGGCGCGGCCGTCGAGGATCTCCGGTGCCTCGGCCTGGAGCTCGGCGATCACCTGCCGCGCCTCCGGGGGAATTCCGCCGACCGAGACCCATTTGAGGATGGCCTGGAGCACGTCGCGCCACTGCGGACCGTCCAGGAGACCGTCGCCGCCCAGCGGCGGCATCCCTTCCTTCTTGGCTTCCTCGATCTCGGCGGCATCCGGAAGTCCGCCGGGCTTGAGCGCGCGGACCGCATCGGCCTGCGCCTCGGCCAACCGGCTCATGAGGAGGAGGAAGCCTTCCATCGGGTGGCCTTTGGCCAGCGCCGCGAAGCGCTGGGCGCGGCGCGTGAACAGGGTCGGCACGTCCGGCAAACGGAGAAAGGCCGCCGAAGCGGCCTTTCCGATGTCGACGGGATCGGCGATCGGGGCCTTAGTCGTCATTGCCTGGCTTGGCGACCTCGTCCCTCAGCCACTTCCGGTGATGGCGCCAGGCCCAGCCGCCGGTGACCGAGCCGCGGGTCATCGCGCGGACGGTGCCGCGCACCCAGATCGCCGCGTAGATGTGGATGATCACGATAACGATGATGCCCGAGGCGGCGAGCGCATGGGCGACGGCAGCCAGCCGCTTCTGGTCGATCGAGGTGTACTGGAAGAAATAAGCGTCCCACAGCACGAGGCCGGAGACGAACAGCGTCAGGATGCAGAGCGACATGCCCCAGAAGACGAGCTTCTGGCCGGCATTGTAGCGCCCGACCTCGGGGATCCTGTCCTCGCGGTTGGCGACCACGTCGCCGACATGCGCCATCCACGTCGAGTCGTCGCGCTCCCATAAATTGTAGCGGACGAAGCGGATGAAGAGGCCGGCGAAGGTGAAGAGCACGGCGACGCCGAACCACGGATGGATCGCCCGCGTCTCCGGGCCGCCGCCGAACAGGCCGGTCAGGAAGAAGAGACCCGGGTGGAACAGCGCGAGGCCGCTGACGGCCAGCAGGATCAGGATGATCGCGTTGGCCCAGTGGTTGATGCGCGCCCCGCCGGTGTAGCGGGCGAGGATGTTGTCGCGGTCGTCGCTCATCGGTGGTCTCCGGAGAGGCGGCGGGCCGCCTCCTCGTCCTTCCGCTCGACCTCGTTCGGCCCCTTGGTCACGTAGTGGAAGAAGCCGATCAGCGCGGTGAGCCCGAAGCCGAACAGCGCCACGTCCTTGAAGCCGCCCTTCCAGAACTGGACCAGCGGGCTGATCTTCGGCTCCTTGGGCAGGTTGGCGTAGAGCTGCGGCTGGTCGGCGTGGTGCAGCACGTACATGACGTGCGTGCCGCCGACGCCGGCCGGATCGTAGAGCCCGGCATTGGCGAAGCCGCGCTCCTTCAGGTCCTCGATCCGGTGCTCAGCGTGGATCTTCATCTCCTCCTTGGTGCCGAAGTAGATCGCCTGCGTCGGGCACGCCTTGGCGCAGGCCGGTGCCTGGCCGACCGAGACGCGGTCGGAGCAGAGCGTGCACTTGTAGGCCTTGTGGTCGGCCTGGCTGATGCGCGGGATGTTGAAGGGGCAGCCCTTCACGCAATAGCCGCAGCCGATGCAGTTCTCGGAGATGAAGTCGACGATGCCGTTCTGGTACTGGACGATCGCGCCCGGCGAGGGACAGGCCTTGAGGCAGCCCGGGTCCTCGCAATGCATGCAGCCGTCCTTGCGGATCAGCCACTCGAGGTTCCCCTTGTTGTCGAACTCGGTGAACCGCATCAGCGTCCAGGTCTTGTCGGTCAGGTCATGCGGGTTGTCGTAGACGCCCACATTGATCCCGACCTCTTCGTGCAGGTCGTTCCACTCGTAGCACGCCGCCTGGCAGGCCTTGCAGCCGATGCACTTGGAGACGTCGATGAGCTTCGCGACCTCGGTCGAGGAACGCACGTTGGGCGGCGTCTCGGTGGTGGCCGAGCGCCGCTTGATGTCGAGCGATTGAAGCGTTGCCATGGCGTCCTCCCCTCACGCGACCGGCGGCGAGATGCGTTCGATATCGACGAGGAACGCCTTGTATTCGGGCGTCTCGATATTCGCATCGCCGACGTAGGGAGTGAGCGTGTTGACGCCGAAGCCTTTCTTCGTCGCGCCGATGAAGCCCCAGTGGAGCGGGATGCCGACGATGTGGACGGCCTTGCCGTCGCACACCAGCGGCTTGATGCGCTTGGTCACCACCGCCTTGGCCTTGATGGCGCCGCGGTTGGAGCGCACGCGCACCCAGTCGCCCTTGGAGATGTTCTTCTCCTTGGCGAGCTCCTCCGAGATCTCCACGAACAGTTCCGGCTGCAGCACGGCGTTGACCGGCACGTGCTTGGACCAGAAGTGGAAATGCTCGGTGAGGCGGTAGCTGGTCGCCGCCAGCGGGAAGTCCGACGCCTTGCCGAACACCTCCATGTCGCCCTTGAAGACGCGGGCGACCGGATTGCCGACGATCTTCGGCGCGAGCGGGTTGGCGATCGGGCTCTCGAACGGCTCGTAGTGCTCGGGGAAGGGCCCGTCGCGCATCATGCCGCGGGTGAAGAGCCTGGCCACGCCCTCGGGATTCATGATGAAGGGCATGGTGCCGGCGGACGGATTCACGGCGACGCCGAAGTCCGGCACGTCGAAGCCGGTCCAGGCGGCGCCGTTCCACTCGATGATGCGCTTCCTGTGGCTCCACGGCTTGCCGTCGGCATCCGCCGAGGCGCGGTTGTAGAGGATCCGGCGGTTGGCCGGCCACGAGAACGCCCAGTTCGGGAAGTTGCCCCGTTCGGCCGGGTCGCTGGTGTCGCGACGCGCCATCATGTTGCCGGCATCGGTGAAGCAGCCGGTGTAGATCCAGCAGCCCGCTGAGGTCTTGCCGTCGTCGCGGAGAAGCGCGAAGGCAGGCACCTGCTGGCCGGCCCGGAGCACGATCCTGGTCGGATCGGCCGGGTCGGTCACGTCTTCCAGGACCTTGCCGTTGATCTCCTTGGCGATCTCTTCCGGCGTCGGCTTGTCCGGATCGGCATAGGGCCAGACCACGTTCATGATCGGCTCGGGGAACGCGCCGGTGTCCTTGGCGTACAGGCCCCGGATGCGACGATAGAGCGACGACATGATGTCGATGTCGCTCTTGGCCTCGCCCGGCGGCTCCGCCGCCTTCCAGTGCCACTGCAGCCAGCGCGAGGAGTTGGTCAGCGACCCGTCTTCCTCGGCGAAGCACGTGGTCGGCAGCATGAACACTTCGGTCTGGATCTTCGACGGATCGACGTCGTTGTGCTCGCCGTGGTTCTCCCAGAAGGCGGCGGTTTCCGTCTTCAGGGGATCCATGACGACCAGGAACTTCAGCTTCGCCAAAGCGTCGGTCAGCTTCTTCTTGTTCGGGAACGAGAGGAGCGGATTGAAGCCCTGGCAGAAGTAGCCGTTCATCTTGCCCTGGTGCATCAGCTCGAAGGCACGAAGAACGTCGTAGGTGACGTCGAGCTTGGGCAGCCAGTCGTAGGCCCAGTCGTTGTCCTTGGTCGCGGCCTTGCCGAACATCGACTTCTGGAAGCTGACGAAGAACTTGCCGTAGTTCTGCCAGAAGCTCGTCTGGTTCGGACGGATCGGCTTGAACTGCCGGGTCCGCATGTAGGTCGCGTAGTCGGGCTCGCGGTCGTTGGCCAGCGTCAGGTAGCCCGGGAGCAGGTTGCTCATCAGGCCGATGTCGGTGAGACCCTGGATGTTCGAGTGGCCGCGGAGCGCGTTCATGCCGCCGCCGGGAACGCCGATGTTGCCCAGCAGCAGCTGGACCATCGCCATCGCGCGGATGTTCTGGCTGCCCTTGGAGTGCTGGGTCCAGCCGAGCGCATACATCGAGGTATGCGAGCGGTCAGGCGTGCCGGTGGAGGCGATCATCTCCCACGCCTTCACCATCTTGTCCTTGGGCGACCCGGTGATGCGGGACACCATGTCGACGGTGTAGCGGGCGTAGTGCTTCTTCATCAGCTGGTAGACGCAGCGCGGGTCCTGCAAGGTCGGATCGACCTTGGCCATTCCCTGCTCGTCCAGCTCGTATTCCCACTCGGCGCGGTTGTAGTCGCGCTTCTCGGCGTCGTAGCCGACGAAGAGGCCGTCCTGGAAGCCGAAGCCCGGCTTAACCAGGAAGGCCGCGTTCGTGTAGAGCGCGGTGTACTGCTTCTGGGTCTTGTCGTTCTCGAGGATGTAGTTGATCAGGCCGCCGAGCCAGGCGATGTCCGATCCCTGACGGATCGGGCAGTAGAGGTCGGCGACCGACGCCGAGCGCGTGAAGCGTGGATCGACGACGATCAGCTTGGCCTTGTTGTGGGCCTTCGCCTCGGTGACCCATTTGAACCCGCAAGGATGCGCCTCGGCGGCGTTGCCGCCCATGATGGTGATGACATCGGCATTCTTGATGTCATTCCAGCCATTCGTCATCGCGCCTCGACCGAACGTAGGGGCCAGACTGGCCACCGTGGGTCCGTGTCAGACTCTTGCTTGGTTGTCGAAGACGACCATCCCCTGAGAGCGCACGACCTTGTAGGTCAGGAACGCGGTCTCGTTCGAGGTGGCGGACGCCGCAAGGAAGCCGGTGGTGGTCCACCGGTTGACGGTGACGCCGTCGGAATTCTTGGCGATGAAGTTCTTGTCGCGGTCTTCCTTCATCAGCTTGGAGATGCGGTCGAGCGCGAACTCCCAGCTGACCCGCTTCCACTCGCGCGAGCCCGGCGTGCGGTGCATCGGGAATTTCACGCGGGTCGGCGACTTGATGAAGTCGAGCAGCGCCGCGCCCTTGGGGCAGAGCGTGCCGCGATTGACCGGATGATCCGGGTCGCCCTCGACGTGGATGACCTCGGGCCGCGCGTTCTTGGCGCGGTCGCCCTGGCTGTAGAGGATGACGCCGCAGGAGACCGAGCAGTACGGACACGTGTTCCGCGTCTCGGTGGCTCGGCTCAGCTTGAACGGCCGGACCGAGGCGGCGACCGCCTCGCCCGTGCCGAAGCCGAGCGCCGCCAGCGAGGAGCCGGCCAATCCGGTCCCCGTCAGGCGGAAAAATCCACGCCGACTGAGCGTCATGCTGTCCCTCCCGCAGGTCGCGGCGGGACCCCCCGGTCCTCTGTCGCGTCCCATTATTTCTTGTCGCGGAATAGGCTACTGCCGGTCGCGCCGGACCGTCAACCTAACGGCGATCACGACTCGTTGCCCGTCAATTATCTGAAATATATGGATAATTTCTCAATAAGGGAGCGCGGGCGTTGTCCTGGCGGCGTTATCCAGGGGCGATGATCGATGATTCTGATCGGGCGATCGGTCCGATCCGCGTAACCGGGGCGTCAGACGGCGCGCGCCGCCCGCAGAGTCTCTGCGATATCGGAGGCCGAGACGCCGGGAAGATCGACGCCCAGCACGCCGATCGCGGCGGCGATTTCGGCCTCCAGCGTCGCCGGGGGATCGAGCGCGACGCCGCCCAGGCGCGCCGCCAGCCGCGTGAGCCCGTCGGCTGGAAGGCAGGTGACGTCACCCGTCAGGTCGAGATCGCGGATCCGTCCTTCTTGCTCGATCAGTCGCGCGCGGAGCAGGCCGCCGGGTGTCCGCCGCTCGCCGTCGACGAGATGCACGCCCTCGGCGATCTTGAAGCCGCCCGCGATGAGCTTGTGGCCGCGCCGATGGATCCAGTCCTCGTCGCCGTGACGCCGGGCGGCGTCGGCGATCGCCATGGCTTCGGCCTGGGTCGGGTGCTCTTCGGCAGGCGCGAGCCCGAGGATCGCCGCGACCTGGCCCAGGAACAGCACCTTCACCCGGTCTCGCGCCGGCACCTTCATCAGCAGGTCGCGCATCGTCGCCATGTGCTCGGCGAGACCCCGGCGCAGCAGGTCGCGGAAGGCCTCGTCGGGCACGCGGAGGCTGCGCGCCATCGTCTCGCGGTCGAAGTCGAACAGGAAGCTGCCGGCGATCACGAGCGCGTCGCCGATCTCGGCGGCCGCCATGGCACCCAGCTTGCGGCCGGCGGCCTGCACGTCGCCCGGCGGACGATGGGTCGCGTCGATGCCGAGATTCGCGTACGTGGCGAGCACCGGTGCCGAGAAGCGCCGGAACAGACGGTCGGTTCGCTCGCGGGCGAGACCGCGCGGAAGGACGAAGTGGAAGTAGAGCTGGTCGCGATCGATCAGCACCGCACCGCCGCCGACCTCGCGGCGAAGCACGGGGATCCCGCGCCCCTGGCACCAGGCTTCGTCGATCTCGCGCGCGAGGTCCTGGTTGAAGCCGACCGAGACGTAGGGCGCTACGGTGCTGCACAGGGTGAGGACGGGATCGGCATCCGCGGCCATCGCGGCGGCGATGCCGTAGGGCACCGCGTGCGAGGCGAGTGCGGAAGCCTCTCCCTGGTCGATGACGCGAAGCCGCATCGGCGCCCGTTGATTGTTGCGCGCTTCCCCCCGATCATCGGCCGATGCCGAGGAAGCTCATCATCATCATGGCCAACACCGATCCCCGCAACGGCGAGGAGCTGGGGGCACCGTTCCACCACGCCGCCGCCGCCGCCGCGCTCGACTACGAGGTCAAGGTGGTGATGGTCGCAACCGCCGGTCGTCTCCTGATGAAGGGCGTCGCCGACAATCTCACGATCAAGGCAGGCACCGGCGTCACGGTCTACGACCTGATGCGCCAGGCGCACGAGGCGGGCGCCCGCTTCTATGCCTGCCCCGCCAACCTCGAGCTTTTCGACAAGACCGAGGGCGACCTGATCCCGGAATGCGCCGGCCTGATCGGCTCGGCCAACCTGATGCGCCAGGTGATGGAGGAGGACGTGCGCGTCCTCACCTACTGAGATGGCGACCGTCCGCGGCTGCTACGTCCCGGAGGACCGTCTCTACGAGCCGGACCAGCTGCTGTGGTATCGCGCCCGCTCGGACGGTCTGGTCGAGGTGGGCATCACCCAGATCGCGGTCTCGATGGTGAGGCGGATCATCGCGATCACGCCGAAGCGCCACAACCGACCGATCGAGGCGAACCAGGCGGTCGCGGTGGTGGAGTCGGGCAAGCGCGTCGCCTCGGCCCGCACGCCCTTCGCCGCTTTCGTGGTCGAGAGCAACGAGGACCTGCTGGACCATCCGGATCGGGTGAACCGCGATCCCTACGGCACCTGGGTGGTGCTTCTCCGCTACGACGACTGGGACGCGGTGAAGGCGAAGCTGCTTCCGGCCGAGGCCGCCGTCGCCGCCTTCGATCAGCGCATGGCCGACGAGAACTTCAAGGGCTGCGAGGCCCCCTAGAGCTTGCCCGGGAAGTGGCAGGCGGCGCGGTGGCCGGAGCGATGCTCGGCGAGCGGCGGCTCGACCTCGGCGCAGATGCCTTGCGCGATCGGGCAGCGGGTGCGGAAGCGGCAGCCCGAGGGCGGGGAGACCGGGCTCGGCGGCTCGCCGGTGAGCCGGATCTGCTCGCGCCGTCGCTCGACCGCGACGTCGGGGATCGGCGCCGCCGAAATCAGCGAGCGCGTGTAGGGATGCAGCGGCTCGGCGAAGAGATCGCGCGCGGTGGCGACCTCCATGACCTTGCCGAGATAGAGCACGACGATGTGGTCGGAGACCTGGCGCACCACGGCGAGGTCGTGGGCGATGAACAGGAAGGTGAGGCCGAGGCGCTGCTGCAGTCCGACGAACAGGTTGATGATCTGGGCGCGGATGTTCACGTCCAGCGCCGAGATCGGCTCGTCGGCGATGATCAGCTCCGGCTCGACCGCGAGCGCGCGGGCGGTGCCGATGCGCTGGCGCTGGCCGCCGGAGAACTCATGCGGGTAGCGCTCGGCGGCACGCGCCGGCAGTCCCACCAACTCCAGCAGCCCGCCGACCTTCTCCCTGGCTTCGGCAGGTCCGGCGACGAGCTTATGGAAGCGGAGCGGCTCCTCCAGGATCTGGCCGACCGTCATGCGCGGGTTCAGCGACGCATACGGGTCCTGGAAGATCATCTGGATGCGCCGGCGGAGCGGGCGCAGGACCGAGCGCGGCGCGGTCGCGAGATCGACGTCGCCGAAGCGGATCGAGCCCGCGGTCGGCTTCTGGATGCGGGTGATCAGTCGCGCGATCGTCGACTTGCCCGATCCGGATTCGCCGACCAGGCCCACGGTCTCGCCGCGCCTGATGTCGAGATCGATGCCGTCGACGGCGCGCACGGCCTTCTTCGGCGCGAAGAAGGCTTCGCCGCGAAGCGGGTAATGCTTCACCACGCCGCGCAGCTCCAGCATCGGCCGTGCTTCGGCGGCGCTCGGCGCGGCGACGCTCGACGCGACCGCCGGCTTCGGCAGGCGCTCGCCGGCTTGCGTGACCCAGCAGCGCGCCTTGCGGCCGTCCGAGACCGACAGCAGGTCCGGGTGCTGCCCACATTTGTCGATTGCGAAGGGGCAGCGCGGCCGGAAGCGGCAGCCCTCGGTCGGCTTCGAGGGATCGGGCGGCGCGCCCTCGATCGCGGTCAGCCGCTTGTCGGCCGGCGGCTCCTGGTCGAGCCGCGGCACGGCATTGAGCAAAGCCCAGGTATAGGGATGGCGCGGATCGGCCAGCAGCTGCTCGGCCGGGCCTTCCTCGACCACCTCGCCCGCATACATGACCAGCACCCGCTCGCAGACATTGGCGATGACGCCGAGATCGTGGCTGATCAGCAGGACGGCGGTGCCGAACTCGCGGTTCAGTGCCTTGAGCAGGTCGAGGATCTGCGCCTGGATGGTGACGTCGAGCGCGGTGGTCGGCTCGTCGGCGATCAGCAGGCTCGGGTTGTTGGCGAAGCCCATCGCCAGCATCACGCGCTGGCGCATGCCGCCGGAGAATTCATGCGGGTAGCCGTTGACCGCACGCTCGGGTGCGGTGATGCCCATGCGGGCGAGCAGGTCGATGCCGTGCTTGAGGGCCTCGCCGGCATTCAGCTTGCCATGCGCCAGCATGCCCTCGGTGATCTGGCGCGAGATGCGCAGCACGGGGTTCAGCGAGGTCAGCGGATCCTGGAAGATCATCGCGATCTCGCCGCCGCGGAGCTTCCGGATCTCCTCCTCGCTCAAGGCCGCCAGATCCTGGCCGCGGAAGCGGATCGAGCTTCCTTCGCCGAGACGCGCGTTGTCGGCGAGCAGGCGCAGGATCGAGAGCGCGGTCACGCTCTTGCCGGATCCCGACTCGCCGACGATGCCGACTGTCTCTCCGGACTTCATGTCGAAGCTGACGCCATCGACGGCGCGGACCGGGCCGCCGTCGGTCAGGAACTCGGTCCGGAGGTTCCGGACCTCGAGCAGGGGCTGGTCGTCGCTCATCGACGGCGCGACTTCGGATCGAGCCAGTCGCGGACGCCGTCGCCGAGGAAGTTGAACCCGACCACGACCGAGAGGATCGCGAGTCCGGGGAATGTCGCGACCCACCACTGGTCGACCAGCTCGCGGCCTTCGGAGACCATGGCGCCCCATTCCGGCATCGGCGGGATCACGCCGAGCCCCAGGAAGGAGAGGCCGGCGAAGGTGATGATCGCTTGGCCGACGTCGAGCGTGACGAGCACGACCAGCGGGCCGACGGCATTGGGCACGATGTGGCGGAAGAGGATGCGGCCCGAGCCGTAGCCCATGACCACCGCCGCCTCGACGTATTCCTGCGAGCGCTGCACCAGGACCAGGCTGCGGGCGAGGCGCGCGAATTTCGGCCACCAGACGATCAGCATCGCGATCATCGTGTTGCGGACGCCGATGCCGAGCGCGGCGGCGATCGCCATCGCGAGGATGATCGGCGGGAAGCAGAGGACGAGGTCGGTCGCCCGCATCATCAGCTCTTCCGCCTTGCCGCCGGCATAGGCCGCGATGCCGCCGATCACGACGCCGAGCACGGCGCCGATCGCGACCACGACGATGCCGGCGAACAGCGAGATCCGGCTGCCCCAGAGGAGACGCGAGAGCACGTCGCGCCCGAGCGCGTCGGTGCCGAGCCAGTGCTGGGCCGAAGGCGGCAGGAGGCGCTTGGTCACGTCCACGGCCTCGAACGGATACGGCGAGATCACCGGCGCGAAGATCGCGACCAGGATCCAGAGGACCACGATCGCGGCGCCGAAGGCGGCGAGCCCGTAGCGCCGGCGCCAGCGTCCCCAGCGCCCGGCGGCCCAGGCGGCGGCTTCGTCGGAGACTGCGGTCATTATTCCGCCCGCTCGCGCGCGACCCTGGGGTCGAGCAGCGCGTAGGAGAGATCGGTCAAGAGGTTGATCACGAGATAGACGACGGCGACCACCAGCGTGATCCCCATGATGCCGGGGAAGTCGAGCGCGACCGCGCTCCGGAACGTGTAGCGGCCGAGGCCCGGCCACGAGAAGATCGTCTCGGTCATCACCGCGCCGGTCAGCAGAACGGCATAGGCGAGGCCGCCTAAGGTCACCACCGGGATCAGCGCATTCGGCAGCAGGTGGCCGATGACGATCCTGCGTTCAGGCAGGCCCTTGGCGCGGGCGACGCGGACATAGTCCTGGGTCATCGCCTCCAGCATCGAGGCACGCGTGGTGCGCGTGATGAGGCCGAGCGTGCCGGAGGCCAGCACGATCGAGGGCAGGATCAGGTGGCCGGCAGCGTTGCGCCAGGCCTCCCAGTCGCCGGCGATGATCGCGTCGATCAGGTAGAGGCCGGTCACCGATTGAGGCGACATCACGCTCAAGTCGATGCGGCCGGGTCCGGGCGCGATCTGCAGGCCGCCGTAGAACAGCGCCAGCATGATGAAGGCGAGCCAGAATGTGGGCGAGGAGACGCCGGCGAGCGAGATGAAGCGCGCGAAATTGTCGATCCAGGTGTCGCGGCGGATGGCGGCGAGCACGCCCAGGGGAATGCCGACGATCAGCGACAGCAGGAACGAGATGGTGGCGAGCTCGACCGTCGCCGGCGCGTATTGCCTGATGTCGTCGAGCACCGGGCGCTGGGTCGAGATCGAGACGCCGAGGTCGCCGTTGAAGATGCCCTTGAGGAAGATCCAGTACTGCTGCCAGAGCGGCAGGTCGAGGCCCCAGCGGGCGCGGTACCGCGCGACCATCTGGGGATCGGAGGCGGCGAGATCGCCGAGCTGGGCCAGCACCGGGTCGCCCGGCACCTGGTTGGCGATCAGGAAGACGACGAGCGTCGCCAGCAGGGCCATGACGGCCATGCCGGCGACGCGCATCACCAGATAACGGAACATCTGACCTGCTTCCCCCTCCCCCTCGACGGGGGAGGGACGGGGTGGGGGTGAGGCTCCGCGCACCGAGCGCGTGGCACCCCCCTCCCTAACCCTCCCCCGCAAGGGGGGAGGGAAGTTTGAAACGAAATCACGAGGCCGGCTTGATCTGCGCCAGTTCCATCTTCCAGACGTTCGGCGTCAGCTTCACGTCCTTGATGTTCTTGTGCACGGCGACGCGATAGATCGGCTGCATCAGCGTGATGTAGTTCGCGTTGTCGACGAGGATGCGCTGGTACTTCTCGTAGATCGCCTTCTGCTTGGCGACGTCGTTTTCGGCAGCGCCCTGCGAGACGAGGTCCAGGATGTCCTGGCCCGGCTTCCAGCCCATGCGGACGGCGACGCGCTGCACCGAGGCGCCGGTCCACAGATACGGGTTCGGCGACGGCGAGTTCCACGGCGCGATGGTCGCCTGGCTCTTGGCGCCGTTGAACTGGGCGCGCCAGTTCACGTTGTCCATCGGCTTGAGGTTCATCTTGATGCCGACGCGCGCCAGGTCCGACTGGATCTTCTGCGCCATCAGCTGGTACGAGGTCGAGAAGTAGGCGGCGTTCGGATAGATCAGCTCGAACTCGAACCCGTTCGGCACGCCGGCGGCGGCCAGCAGCGACTTCGCCTTCGCCAGATCCTCCTTCGCGCCGAACTCCTTGGTCTGCTCGGCCGAGGTGCCGGCAATGCCGTTGGGGAGGAAGTTCGGCGAGCGCTCGGCGTAGCCGCCGACCAGGCCCTTGATCAGGCCGTCATAGTCGATCGCCGAGACGACCGCCTGGCGCGCCTCCTTCTTCGCCAGCGTCGCGTTCATTTCCGGGTTGCTGGTCAGCATGAAGTAGAGCGTGTCGGTCGAGGCGCCCTGGATGACCGAGACGTCGGCGTTGCCCTTGAGGCTGTCGAGCTGCTCGGCCGAGAGGTTCATCGCGATGTCGACGTCGCCGCGGCGGACCGCCAGCAGCTGCGCCGCACCGTCGGCGATGTGGCGGATGACGACGCGTTCGAACTCCGCCGGCTTGCCCCAGTAGTTGGTGTTCTTCTGCAGCGTGACGCTGACGTTCCTCTCCCATCCGACCATGCGGTAGGGGCCGGTGCCGGCGGAGTTGCTGTTGAGCCAGGCGGTCGCCTTGTCGGTCTGGTCGGCACCGGGCTCGGAGACCGCGCCATTGGCCTTGGCGAGCTTCGCCGAGTAGATCGCGAAGGACGGTGCCGTCAGGTCGAGCAGCAGCGGCTCCTTCGGGTTCTTCATCGCGATCTCGACCGTCATCGGGTCGACGATCGTGACCGCGCCCATGTTCGAGGCGTAGGTCGCCGGCTGGTCCTTCACGTTGACCAGGCGGTCGAGCGAGAACTTCACGTCCTCGGCGGTCATCGGGTCGCCGTTCCAGAACTTGACGCCCGGGCGCAACGTGAAGCGCCAGGCGGCGCCGTTGTTGACCAGCGTCCAGGCGGTGGAGAGCGCCGGCTTCACGTTGACCAGATCGTCGGCCGAGAGCGTCAGCAGGCCGTCATAGACCGCGCCATGGGTCAGCGGCGGGGTGAGGTCGGCCGAGCGCGCCGTGTCGTAGTTGCGGCCGTCGGAAATATCGAGGCCGACCACCAGAGTGGTCTTCTTCTGGGCATGGGCGGGGAGCGCCAGCACGGCGGCGATGGCCGTGGTGCTGCAAAGCCAGACGAGCGTGTTCCGAATCATGGTGTCGGTCCCTCGGGGTCGGAGAAATCGGGCGATCGGAGCTTCGGCCAGCCGGGGAGGGGCCGTTTCGAAACACCATCGGCGCAATGGTGCGGGGCGGCCGTAACCCGGTCAAGCCACAGCGAAAAACGCCTGAACCGCTGCCCGAATTAGAGGCAGGTTGCGAGAACAAAACGGGAAATTTTACGCTTGCGCTGCGAGAACAAAATAGGCACGATCGCCTCCGTTGCGCCGCTCCGGGCGCCATGGCAAGAGGGGTCTCCAACCGATGTCAGCAGCTCTCCGAGTGGTCGAAAGGGACGGCGTGGACAAGAACAAGGCATTGGAAGCCGCTCTCGGCCAGATCGAGCGCGCCTTCGGCAAAGGGTCGGTGATGAAGCTCGGTGCGCGCACCGAGTCCCAGGAGATCGAGGTGATCTCGACCGGCTCGCTCGGGCTCGACATCGCGCTCGGCATCGGTGGTCTGCCGCGCGGCCGCATCATCGAGGTCTACGGGCCGGAAAGCTCGGGCAAGACGACGCTTGCCCTCCACGTCATCGCCGAGGCCCAGAAGGCCGGCGGCACCTGCGCCTTCGTCGACGCCGAGCACGCGCTCGACCCCTCTTATGCGAAGAAGCTGGGCGTCGACGTCGAGGAGCTGCTGATCAGCCAGCCGGACGCCGGCGAGCAGGCGCTCGAGATCGCCGACACGCTGGTCCGCTCCGGCGCGATCGACGTCCTCGTCGTCGACTCGGTAGCGGCGCTGGTGCCCCGGGCCGAGCTCGAGGGCGAGATGGGCGACACCCATGTCGGCCTCCAGGCCCGGCTCATGAGCCAGGCGCTCCGCAAGCTGACCGGCTCGATCTCCAAGTCGCGCTGCATGGTCATCTTCATCAACCAGATCCGCATGAAGATCGGCGTCATGTTCGGCAATCCCGAGACGACGACCGGCGGCAACGCGCTCAAGTTCTACGCCTCGGTCCGTCTCGACATCCGCCGCATCGGCGCGATCAAGGAGAAGGAGCAGGTGATCGGCAACCAGACCCGGGTCAAGGTGGTGAAGAACAAGATGGCCCCGCCGTTCCGGGTGGTCGAGTTCGACATCATGTACGGCGAGGGCGTGTCCAAGGTCGGCGAGCTGGTCGACCTCGGCGTCGCCGCCAACATCGTCGAGAAGTCGGGCGCCTGGTTCTCCTACTCCGGCCAGCGCATCGGCCAGGGCCGCGAGAACGCCAAGAACTTCCTCCGCGACAACAAGGACGTCGCCCAGAAGATCGAGCAGGCGATCCGCGAGAACGCCGGCCAGGTCGGGGACAAGATGATGAGCGCTTCGGAGAGCTTCGCCGCCAGCGAATAGCCGGCGGCTTCAAAAGGTCGAGCGCGAGGACGCGGCGGCCGGGCTCCTTTTGGACGGGGAGCCTGGACCGCCGCGTCCCATTTCGGGGCTTCCTCAGGGATGTCGCCGAAAGGCGCCTGGACAGGCCTAATACCTGCGGATAGAAGCATTTCCCCGGGTTTGCCGGTCACTCCGACCGCGTCCGGGCGCATTTCCGCTCAAGGGCCCGTGTCATGACTTCGGCGAACGACATCCGCACCAGCTTCCTGGAGTACTTCCGGCGCAACGAGCACGAGGTCGTCGCCTCGAGCCCGCTGGTGCCGCGCAACGATCCCACGCTGATGTTCACCTCGGCCGGCATGGTTCAGTTCAAGAACCTGTTCACCGGCATCGAGAAGCGGAACTACGTGCGCGCCGCCACGGCCCAGAAGTGCATGCGCGCCGGCGGCAAGCACAACGACCTCGAGAACGTCGGCTACACCGCGCGCCATTGCACCTTCTTCGAGATGCTCGGCAACTTCTCCTTCGGCGACTACTTCAAGGAGCGCGCGATCTCGCTCGCCTGGGGATTCGTCACCAAGGACCTGGGGCTGCCGAAGGACAAGCTGCTCGTCACCGTCTATCACGAGGACGAGGAGGCGGCGTCGCTGTGGAAGAGGATCGCCGGGTTCTCCGACGACAAGATCATCCGGATCGCGACCTCCGACAATTTCTGGTCGGCCGGCGACACCGGCCCCTGCGGTCCGTGCTCGGAGATCTTCTACGACCAGGGCGACAAGGTGTTCGGCGGGCCCCCGGGCTCGGCCGACCAGGACGGCGACCGGTTCCTCGAGTTCTGGAACCTCGTGTTCATGCAGTTCGAGCAGCTCGAGCCCGGCAAGCGGGTCGACCTGCCGCGCCCGTCGATCGACACCGGCATGGGCCTCGAGCGCATCGCGAGCCTGATGCAGGGCAAGCAGGACGTCTACGACACCGACATCCTGCGCTCGCTCGTTCTCGCCTCGTCGGAGGCGACCGGCGTCGCGCCCGACGGAGAGCATCGCGCCTCGCACAAGGTCATCGCCGACCACATCCGCGCGTCGAGCTTCCTGATCGCCGACGGCGTCATGCCGTCGAACGAGGGCCGCGGCTACGTGCTCCGCCGCATCATGCGCCGCGGCATGCGCCACGCGCACATCCTCGGCGCCAAGGAGCCGCTGCTCTGGAAGCTGGTGCCGGTGCTGGTCGGCCAGATGGGCCAGGCCTATCCCGAGCTCGGCCGCGCCCAGGCGCTGATCCAGGAGACGCTCAAGCTCGAGGAGACGCGCTTCCGCCAGACCCTCGACCGCGGGCTTCGCCTGCTCGGCGACGAGACCAGGAAGCTCGGCCAGAACGGCACGCTGCCGGGCGAGGTCGCGTTCAAGCTCTACGACACCTACGGCTTCCCGGTGGATCTCACCGCCGACATCCTGCGCGGCCAGAGCCTCAACCTCGACCAGGCCGGGTTCGACGCGGCAATGGAGCGCCAGCGCGAGACCGCGCGTGCCGCGTGGTCGGGCTCGGGCGAGGCGGCCACCGGCCGCATCTGGTTCGAGGTGCGCGAGAAGGCGGGCGCCACCGACTTCCTGGGCTACGCGACGGACAAGGCCGAGGGCCGCATCGACGCGCTGGTCGTCGGCGACAGGCAGGTGTCCGAGGTCGCCTCCGGCGAGGTCGCGGTTGTGATGAACCAGACCCCGTTCTATGCCGAGTCCGGCGGCCAGATGGGCGATACCGGCGTGATCGTCACGTCGTCGGGCGGCCGCATCGAGGTGACCGACACGGCCAAGCGCGTCGGGGACCTGCACGTCCATGTCGGCAAGGTGGTGAAGGGCCCGATCAGGGTGGGCGACACCGCGGCGGCCGAGATCGACGTCGAGCGCCGCCGCCGGCTTCGCGCCAACCATTCGGCGACGCACCTGCTGCACGAGGCGCTCCGCCGCCAGCTCGGCGAGCACGTGACGCAGAAGGGCTCGCTGGTGGCGCCCGATCGGCTCCGCTTCGACTTCAGTCATCCCCGCCCGATCGAGGCGGCCGATCTCGCGTCGATCGAGACCGAGGTCAACAACCGCATCCGCCTCAACCAGGCGGTCGGCACCACGCTGATGACGCCGGACGATGCGGTCGCGGCCGGGGCGATGGCGCTGTTCGGCGAGAAGTACGGCGACGAGGTCCGCGTCGTCTCGATGGGCGGCGGCGAGAGCGAGAAGTTCTCGGTCGAGCTCTGCGGCGGGACCCATGTCGAGCGGACCGGCGACATCGGCCTGCTCAAGATCGTCTCCGAGGGCGCGGTCGCGGCGGGCGTCCGCCGCATCGAGGCGGCGACCGGCGCGGGCGCGCTCGCCTACATCGCCGATGAGGAGAAGCTGCTGATGGCGGCAGCCCAGGCCATGCGGGCGGCACCGGCGGATCTGCCGGCGCGCGTGGCGCAGCTGGTCGAGGACAAGCGGAAGCTGGAGCGCGAGCTGGCCGAGGCCCGCAAGGCGCTGGCTCTCGGGGGGGGCGGCGGCAAGGCCGAGGCGGCGACGCGCTCGATCGCCGGCGTCACGCTGGCGGCGCGCACACTCGACGGCGTGCCGGCGCGCGAGCTCAAGGGCATGGTCGACGCGCTCAAGAAGGAGATCGGTTCCGGGGTCGTCGTGCTGGTCGCGCGCGAGGAGGGCAAGGCCTCGCTCGTGGTCGGCGTCACCGACGACCTGACCGCGAAGATGAGCGCGGTCGACCTGGTGAAGGCCGGTGCCGCGGCGCTTGGCGGCAAGGGCGGCGGCGGCCGTCCCGACATGGCGCAGGCCGGCGGTCCCGACGGCGCCAAGGCCGACGAGGCGATCGCCGCGATCGAGGCCGCCTTGACGCAGAAGGCCGCGTAGCCCGTGCTCTCGCGTGTCGTCGGCGTTCTGCTCGCCGGGGGTCAGTCCCGGCGCATGGGCGGCGGCGACAAGGGATTCCGATTGCTCGGCGGCGTGCCCATCCTCCGCCGCGTGATCGACCGCTTCCGCCCGCAGGTCGGCCGCCTCGTCATCAACGCCAATGGCGAGCCGGCGCGCTTCGCCTCGACGGGGTTGCCGGTTGTCGCCGACACGGTGGAGGATTTCCCCGGGCCGCTCGCCGGCGTCCTGGCCGGGCTCGACTGGGCGGCGGGGAACGTACCCCACGCGCTCTGGATCGCCACGGTCGCGACCGACGCACCGTTCATCCCGCGCGACCTTGTGGCGCGGATGATCGTCGCGACCGAGGAGGGCGCCGAGCTCGTCTGTGCCGCCTCGCACGGCCGCACGCATCCGGTGATCGGACTCTGGGCGACACGGCTTCGCAGCGACCTGCGCCGCGCCGTGGTCGAGGAGGGCGTCCGCAAGGTCGACATCTGGACGGCGCGTCACCGACTGGCGGTCGTCGACTTCGCGGTCGACCCGGTCGACCCGTTCTTCAACGTCAATACGCCCGAGGATCTTGCGGCGGCCGAGCGCCTGGTGGCACCGCCGGCATGACGCCGGAAGAGCGGCTGCTCGAAGTCCTTGGCCGCTCCTCGCTCTGGTCGACGCTTCTCGGGCGCGCGCCGAAGGTACCGGTCGATGGCTGGGCCGTCGGGGCCGGCGCGCTGGTGCAGACGGTCTGGAATCATCTGCACGGGTATCCCGAGCGTCACGGCATCCGCGACCTCGATATCGTTTACTTCGACGCGAGCGATCTCTCGGAAGATGCCGAGCAACGCGTGATCGAGGCGATGCAGCTGCTCTTCGGCGATCTCGGCGTCTCGCTCGACGTCAAGAACCAGGCTCGCGTGCATCTCTGGTACGAGCGGCACTTCGGCGCACCCATCGCGCCCTATCGCTCGCTCGATGATGCGATCGGGACCTGGCCGACGACGGCGACCGCCGTGGCGCTGGCGCCGCGGCGCGACGGCGCGATCGACGTCATCGCGCCTTTCGGCCTCGACGACCTGCTCTCAGGCGTCGTCCGGCCGAACAAGCGGCAGATCACGGAAGGGATCTATCGGGCGAAGATCGATCGCTGGCGGTCGATCTGGCCGAGGCTCGACATACGACCCTGGTAGGGTCAGCCGCCGGTATCGCAGCTCGGCGGCAGCTCGCCGACCCTCGGCAGGAGGCTCTCGGCGGAGTCGGCGCAGGCCTTCGGGTTCTGCGCGCAGAAGCTGAAGGCGGCGGTGTTGCCGGCGGCGGCGGCATTGGCGAGCCCGCTCGGCATGTAGAGCAGAACCGACAGCGCGCCCAGCCGCTTGAAGGCGGCGACCGCGATTTCCGACTGGCAGCGGGCATTGTCGGTGATGGCGGGCAGCTGGCTGATCACCGGCTCCTGCTTCTTGACCGGGGCGCCGCGCTGCTTCTCCTTCGCCTTCTTGTCCTTTTCCGCGTCCTTCGACTGGGCGAAGGCCATGGACGGCACGGTGATCGCCGCGAGCGACGGCGCGCCGAATACGGCGACGGCGAGGACGAAGGCGCGAATCATCGCCGCCAATCTACTCTCCTTCGGCGATTTCTTCGAGAGAGACGACATCGGCGTTGATCAGGAGCTTGCCGGCGTTCTCGAAGTTGACGGTGATCCGGTTGCCGATTGCCGACTGGACCTGGCCCAGTCCCCAGTCCGGACGGTCCGGGTGGCGGACGAGGACTCCTGGGGCGAATTCCGCGGGCATCGGGACGGCTCCTATCGAATCCCCACCTAATATAGGATCGTGCCCGAGAGGAGACGAGCCACCGATGAGCGCCTTCGACCTCAAGCTGGCAGAGATGCTGGCTTCCCGCCTCTGCCACGATCTGGTGAACCCGATCGGCGCCGTCGCCAACGGCGTCGAGCTGCTGTCGGAATTCTGCGACACGATGCAGAAGGACGCGCTCGACCTGGTCGCCTCCTCGGCGGAGCGGGCGATGAAGCGGGTCGCGTTCTTCCGCGTTGCCTACGGCTTCGCCGGACACGACGAAGGCCAGAGCATCCTGGATGTACGCGGCCTGACCGAAGGTTTCCTCGCCGGTGGCAAGGTCGCGCTCGACTGGCCGTCGCGGCCCGAGGACGCGTCGACCGGCCTGCCGCGGAGCGGTCTCAAGCTGGTGCTCGCCCTGGTCTCGCTGGCAGCGGAATCGCTGCCGCGGGGCGGGACGGTCTCGGTCGCGGTGGAGTCGCCCTCGGGTGCCGTGGTGACGGCGAGCGGTGCCGGCGCCCGCATCGAGGCCTCGTCGGAAGCGATCCTGGCCGCCTTCAAAGCCGGCAGGACACCGGAACCGGAGGCCATCGAAGCCAAGAGCGTGGGGGCAGCCTATGCCGCGAGGCTTGCCCGGGAAGTCGGCGCGGATCTCGCATTCGATGTCGCTGCCGATCGCGTCGTTCTACGGACCCGGCATTCGTGATGTAACGGCTCGTAACCGGCGTCGCCGCTTTACCCAATATTAAACTTCGGAGGTCATCTTCCGCGTTGCCGGGGGCTCGTTCCCCCATCCCCAGCCGCACACTTCCGGCGGCGAACCACGGACGGCGACGATGGACGATCTGCTTCGCGAATTCCTCACGGAGACTTCCGAGAATCTCTCGGTGCTCGACCTCGAGCTGGTGAAGCTCGAGCAGAATCCGAACGACCGGGATCTCCTCAGCAGCATCTTCCGGCTGATGCACACGGTGAAGGGCACCTGCGGGTTCCTGGGGCTGCCGCGCCTGGAGAAGGTCGCACACGCCTCCGAGAACGTGCTCGGCAAGTTCCGCGACGGTGCGCTCGAGGTGACGCCGGATGCGGTCACGCTGATCCTGCGTTCGCTGGACGCCATCAAGTCGATCCTCGCGGTGCTCGAGCAGACCGAGGCCGAACCTGCCGGCGACGACGCCGAGCTCATCGACCTGCTCGACGCCTGGGCCGAGGGCAAGGTCGCAAGCGCCGCGCCGGCGCCCGTTGCCGTCGAAGAGGCGGTCGTCGAGACGGTCGTCGTCGAGGAGGTGGCCGCCGTCGCCGCTCCCGAGCCGGTCGCCGCGGTTGTCGAGATCGAGGTGTCGAAGACCGAGATCGAAAAGCCGAAGCCGCCGCCGCAGGCGATCGCGCCGATCGAAGACGGCGCCGCCAAGGAGTCGGCCGTCGCCGCCCAGTCGATCCGTGTCTCGGTCAACCTTCTCGAGAGCCTCATGACGACGGTCTCGGAGCTGGTGCTGACGCGCAACCAGCTTCTGCAGATCGCCCGCCGCCACAAGGACAGCGAGTTCACCGTGCCGCTGCAGCGGCTGTCGCAGATCACGTCCGAGCTGCAGGAAGGCGTCATGAAGACGCGCATGCAGCCGATCGGCAATGCCTGGTCGAAGCTGCCGCGGCTGATCCGCGATCTCAGCCACGATCTCGGCAAGAAGATCGACCTGGTCATGCTGGGAGCCGACACCGAGCTCGACCGCCAGGTGCTCGAGCTGATCAAGGATCCGCTGACCCACATGGTCCGGAACTCCGCCGACCATGGCATCGAGATGCCGAAGGAGCGCGCGGCAGCCGGCAAGCCCGAGATCGGCAAAGTCACGCTCAACGCCTATCACGAAGGCGGGCATATCCTGATCGAGGTCTCGGACGACGGGAAAGGCCTCGACATCTCCCGCATCCGCGCGAAGGCGGTCCAGAACGGAATCGCCACCGATGCCGAGCTCGACCAGATGTCCGAGCAGCAGATCTACCAGTTCATCTTCAAGGCGGGATTCTCGACGGCGCAGAAGGTGACGGCGGTCTCCGGCCGCGGCGTCGGCATGGACGTGGTGCGGACCAACATCGAGAAGATCGGCGGCGCCATCGAATTCTTCTCCAAGCCCGGCAAGGGCTCGACCTTCGTCATCAAGATCCCGCTGACGCTGGCGATCGTCTCGGCGCTGATCGTCGAGAGCTGCGGCGAGCGCTTCGCCATCCCGCAGATCAGCGTGATCGAGCTGGTGCGGGCCTCGTCCAACTCCGAGCACGCGATCGAACGCATCCACGGGACGCCGGTGCTGCGCCTGCGCAATCGCCTGCTGCCGCTGATCAGTCTCGAGAGGCTCCTGAAGCTCGATCGCGCCGAAGGCACCTCGTCGGACGAGACCTTCATCATCGTCGCCCAGGTCGGCACCTACTCCTTCGGCATCCTGGTCGACCGGGTATTCGACACCGAGGAGATCGTGGTGAAGCCGGTGGCGCCGATCCTGCGCCACGTGACGCTGTTCTCCGGAAACACGATCCTCGGCGACGGCAGCGTGATCATGATCCTCGATCCCAACGGCATCGCGGCCGCGTCGGGCGAGGCGTCGGGGGCCGATGCGCCGACGGCCGCCGATGCGCAGAACCAGATGGGCCTCGCCGCCGGCGAGAAGACCGCACTCCTGGTGTTCCGTGCCGGCGGACGCAGCCCGATGGCCGTGCCGCTGTCGCTGGTCGCCCGCCTCGAGGAGATCGACCTGGAGAAGGTCGAGTACACCGCCGGCCGGCCGTTGATCCAGTATCGCGGCAAGCTGATGCCGCTGGTGCCGATCGACAGTGGTCGCGAGCTGCCGAAGACCGGGCGGCAGCCGATCCTCGTCTTCTCCGACGACGATCGTTCCATGGGCCTCCTGGTCGAGGAGATCGTCGACATCGTCGAGGATCGCATCGACGTCCAGCTCACCGGCGAGCAGCCGGGCCTCATGGGCAGTGCCATCATCGGCGGCAAGGCGACCGACGTCATCGACGCGGGGCACTATCTCTCGCAAGCCTTCGGCGACTGGTTCGGTTCGGGACGGACCCAGGCCGCCGAGAAGCCGAAGCGCGTGCTCGTCGTCGACGACAGCCCGTTCTTCCGCAACATGCTGACGCCGCTGCTCTCGGTCGCGGGCTACGAGGTGACGGCGGCGGAATCTGCCGATCAGGCCCTGCAGATGCAGGAGGCCGGGGTCGACGTCGACGTGATCGTCTCCGACATCGAGATGCCGGGCACAGACGGCTTCGCCTTCGCCGAAGCGGTCCGCAGCCACGGCCGCTGGCGCGACAAGCCGATGGTGGCGCTCACCTCGCGTACCTCGCCCGGCGACCTCGATCGCGGGCGCGTCGTCGGCTTCAGCGACTACGTCGCCAAGTTCGACCGCGACACGCTGCTCAAGTCGCTGTCCCAGACCCTCGCCCAGGCCTCGTGACCGAGGAACATCGCCATGAATGAGATCGCCCTCCGCAAGCAGACCTCCGCCGCCAAGGCCGAGACGCGCCAGTTCGTCACCATCACCATCGACGGCCAGTCCTTCGGCATCCCGGTTCTGCTGGTCCACGACGTGCTGGGCGTCCAGCGCATCACCCGTATCCCGCTTGCCCCGGCCGAGGTGGCGGGCTCGCTCAATCTCCGCGGACGCATCGTCACGGCGATCGACGTCCGCCGCCGCCTCGGCATGGGGCCGCGCCCCGCAGGCTCATCGCCGATGAGCGTGGTCGTCGAGGAGGACGGCGAGCTCTACAGCCTGCTCGTCGATGCGGTCGGCGAGGTGCTGACGCTCTCCGAGGCGGACTACGAGCGCCATCCGCCGACCATGGATCCGCAGTGGCGCGAGAACTCGACCGGAATCTACCGGCTCAACGGCCAGCTCCTGGTCGTGCTGGACGTCTCCCGCCTGCTCGCCATCGGCAGCCGGGCGGAAGCCGCCTGAGAGAGGCGCCCAAGATGAAGACCTTCCTGATCGTCGACGACTCGACCGTGGTCCGCATGGTCGCGCGCCGCATCCTTGGCGAGCTCAAGTTCGTCACCCGGGAGGCGGTCAACGGCCGAGAGGCGATCGAGTCCTGCTCGCGCGCCATGCCGGACGCGATCCTGCTCGACTGGCACATGCCGGTGATGAGCGGGCTCGAGTTCATCCGGGAGCTGCGCGGCATGGACGGAGGCAAGGCGCCGCAGGTGCTGTTCTGCACTACCGAGAACGACATCGCGCATATCCGCCAGGCGCTCGACGCCGGCGCCGACGAATACATCATGAAGCCCTTCGATTCCGAGATCCTTCAGACCAAGCTCGACCAGCTGGGCCTCATCGAGGGATGACGGCTCTCCTGAAAGAGGCGGTGGCCGAGCCCATCCGGGTGATGCTGGCGGACGACTCCGCGGTCGTGCGCGGGCTGCTGACCCGCATGCTCGAGTCCGATCCCGAAATCGCCGTCGTCGCCTCGGTCGGTGACGGGCAGATGGCCGTGCGCTCGGTGGAGCGCCTGGGCAATGTCGAGGTCCTGGTGCTCGATCTCGAGATGCCTCGCATGGACGGGATGACCGCCTTGCCGGAGCTGATGCGGGCCGATCCCAACCTCCAGGTGATCATCGCCTCGTCGCTGACGATGCGGAATGCCGACATCAGCCTGAAGGCGCTGGCCGCGGGCGCCAAGGACACGATCCCGAAGCCGTCCAGCGCCTCGGCGATCAACCAGGCGGGCGACTTCAAGCGGGAGCTCGTCGCCAAGATCAAGGCGCTGGGCGAGGCGCGCCGCCGGCTCGGCATCGCGCCGAAGCCGATGGAGGCGCGTCCCGTCGCGGTACCGGCCGCCCGGCCGGTGAAGGTCTCCGCCCCCGTCCGGCTCCGGACGATGACGACGGGCCCGATCGACGTCATCGCGATCGGCAGCTCCACCGGCGGCCCTCAAGCCTTGTTCAAGGCGCTCGCGGCGCTGCCGCCCGAGCTGCAGCAGCCGATCCTGATCACCCAGCACATGCCGCCGACCTTCACGACGATCCTCGCCGAGCACCTGAGCCGCGCCAGCGGACGCCTGGCGCGCGAGGGGCAGGACGGCGAGCCGATCCAGAAGGGCCGCATCTATGTCGCCCCCGGCGACCACCACATGGTGGTCGAGGCGCGTGCCGACGGAAACGTCATCCGTCTCAACAAGGACGCGCCCGAGAATTTCTGCCGGCCGTCGGTCGATCCCATGTATCGCTCGATCGTTCGCGCGTATGGCGGCCGCGTGCTCGGCGTGATTCTCACCGGCATGGGCCAGGACGGCCTCAAGGGCGGCCAGATGCTGGTGGACGCCGGCGCCAACCTGATCGCCCAGGACGAGGCGACCAGCGTCGTCTGGGGCATGCCGGGCGCGGTCGCCGCGGCCGGTCTCTGCGCGGCCGTCCTGCCGCTCGGCGAGATCGGTCCCCAGATCCAGCGCCTCGCGCTCAAGGGAGCGGCGCGATGATCAACCCCGACGATTTCGACTTCATCGCCAAGCTGGTCTACGACCGCTCGGGCCTCGTGCTGACGCCGGACAAGTCCTACCTGCTGGAGAGCCGGCTGGTGCCGGTCGCGCGCAAGCACGGCCTCAAGGGGCTCGACGACCTGGCGCGCGGGCTCCGGGCCCGCTCGGCCCAGCTCGTCGCCGACTCGGTGGAGGCGATGACCACCAACGAGTCGCTGTTCTTCCGAGACGTGAAGCCGTTCGAGCAGTTCCGGAAGGTCGTCCTGCCGCGCCTGCTCGAGACGCGGAGCGCCAAGCGCAGCCTCCGCATCTGGAGCGCCGCCTGCTCCTCGGGCCAGGAAGCCTACTCGCTCGCCATGCTGCTCTGCGAGGAGGGCACCAAGCTCGACGGCTGGAACATCGAGATCGTCGGAACCGACCTTTCCGCGCAGATGGTCGAGCGCGCGCGGGCCGGGACCTACAGCCAGTTCGAGGTGCAGCGCGGCCTGCCGGTGCAGATGCTGGTCAAGTACTTCAGGCAGGAAGGCGAGCGCTGGCAGATCGACGGGCGGTTGCGCGCGATGGTCAAGTACCGCGAGTTCAACCTGCTGAGCGACCTCTCGCCGCTCGGGACCTTCGACGTGATCTTCTGCCGGAACGTGCTGATCTATTTCGACCAGGCGACCAAGGCCCGCGTGCTCGAGCAGGCCGCCCGCCGCCTGCCGCCCGACGGCGTGCTCTTCCTCGGCGGGGCGGAAACCGTGCTCGGTGTCACCGACCGCTTCGAACCGGTTCCGGGTGAGCGCGGCATCTATCGCCTGGCGCCGACGGCCGCGCCGATGCCGGCGATGATGCCGCTCGCCTCCATCGCGATGCCGACGCCGCCCATGGCGATGGCGGGACGACGATAGTCGTCGTTGGGTGGACCCCGCTTCGGCTCGCGAGAAGATCGACTGAGAGCGAAAAGCACTCCATGATCTGACCAGGGAGCGGGAAGGCACTGTCTGCCTTCGCCGCGAGTCCGAGAGGGCAAACGTGAGCGCAGATCAGAATCCTTTACGTCTCGGCATTCTCGGTGCCGCCAACATCGCCCGCCTGTTCACCCGTGGCGTCGCCGGGTCGTCGCTCGTCAGGGTGGAGGCCGTCGCCAGCCGCGACGCCGCGAAGGCGGCGGAGTTCGCCAGGTCGGAGTCGATCCCTCGGTCTCTCGGGTCCTACGAGGCGCTGCTCGCCGATCCGGCGATCGAGGCGATCTACATCCCGCTTCCCAACGACCTGCACGCGGCGTGGGCGATCAAGGCCGCTGCCGCGGGCAAGCACGTGCTGTGCGAGAAGCCCCTGGCGATGACCGGCGCCGAGGCGCGCGCCATGTTCGCCGCCGCTCGCACCCACGGCGTCCACCTGGTCGAGGCCTACCCCTACATGTCACAGCCGCAGACGCTGCGCATGCGCGAGCTGCTGGCCGAGATCGGGAGCGTTCAGCTGGTCACCGCGATGTTCGGCTTCTCGCTGACGACGCCCGAGGGTGCGCCGCTCGGCGACCCCGCCAACATCCGGCTCAACCCGGCCCGCGGCGGCGGTGGCCTGCGCGACGCCGGCACCTATTCCATGAGCTTGGCACGGATTGCCACCGGAGAGCGTCCGACACGGGTGCATGCCAGCGCGAAGTGGGCCGCGAGCGGCGTCGACCAGGTGATCGCCGCGACTGCCGAGTTCCCGTCGGGCGCGCGAGCACAGGTCTCCTGCTGCATGTCGGGCGCCTTCCACCGTTCGGCGGTCATCGTCGGCGAAAAGGGCGTGATCGAGACGAGCTATCTGAACCACGGTCCCAGCGGAAAGTTGTCGCTGCAGATCCGGCGAGGCACTGCCGGAACGGTGCCACTGGAGACGCTGGAAGTCGAAGGCGTGAACGGCTTCCGCGCCGAGGCCGAGAGCTTCGCGCGCATGGTGCGCCAGGGTTCGTCCCACTGGAACGGCGCCAGCGAGGCCGAGTCGATCGACATCGTTCTCGCGCTCGATGCCATCGCCGTCTCGGCGAAGAGCGGCGGCTGGGAGACGGTCGGGGCTCCAACAGGCCCTTAAACGAAAAGCCCTCCGCGGCGGCGCCGGGAGGGCTTTTTCTCGGGCGCTGCGAGCGGGTGTCAGCTCGCCTTGGCCTGCTTCGTTTCGGAGGGGTCGCGCAGCACGTATCCCCGGCCCCAGACCGTCTCGATGAAGTTGTCGCCGTTGGCGACCTTCGAGATCTTCTTGCGAAGCTTGCAGATGAAGACGTCGATGATCTTCGGCTCCGGCTCGTCCATGCCGCCGTAGAGATGGTTCAGGAACATCTCCTTGGTCAGCGTCGTGCCCTTGCGGAGCGAGAGCAGCTCGAGGATGCCGTATTCCTTGCTGGTGAGATGCACGGGCTTGCCGTCGATCTCCACGGTGTGGGCGCCGAGGTTGACGGTGAGGCGGCCGGTCTTCAGCACCGAGGCGGCGTGGCCCTTGGAGCGGCGGACGATCGCCTGGATGCGCGCGATCAGCTCGCGGCGGTCGAACGGCTTGGTCAGGTAGTCGTCGGCGCCGAAGCCGAGGCCCTTGATCTTGTTGTCCATCTCCGAGAGGCCGGAGAGGATCAGGATCGGCGTCGTCACCTTCTGAGCGCGAAGCCGGCGCAGGACCTCGTAGCCGTCGATGTCCGGCAGCATGAGGTCGAGGAGGATGATATCGTAGTCGTAGAGCTTGCCGACCTCGATGCCGTCTTCGCCGAACTCGCTGGTGTCGACGACGAAGCCGCCGCCCCGCAGCATGAGCTCGATGGACCGCGCCGTGGCGGAGTCGTCTTCGACGAGAAGGACACGCATGGCTCACCCCCGATTAACCGTTAACTCATGCTATTAAGAAGTTCCTAAAACTTGGTTAACGGCACCGCGAGGGAAAACCCCCTCCCGCATCCGTGATAAGATGCCGACCGCCGAACCCTGGTAGGACCGGGACGATGCACGTCAACCCCTTGAGACAGGCCGTCGATCAGCTCGAGAAGCTGTCCGAATACAGGCTGTTCGGGCGGGTCGCCTCGATTCTGGGCATGCTGGTCGAGGTCGGCGGGGTGGAGCGCCAGCTCTCGATCGGCGATCGCTGCCACCTGCTGGCCCGGGGCGGCCGGCGGGTGCCGTGCGAGGTGGTCGGCTTCCGGAAGGACAGGGCCCTGGTCATGCCCTTCGTCGGCCTGGAAGGGGTCGGCGTCGGCAGCCGGGCCGAGGTCGCGGAATCCGAGCCGGTCGCCTTTCCGGACAAGTCCTGGCTCGGCCGGGTGGTCAACGCGATGGGCGAGCCGGTCGATGGGCTCGGGCCCATCGGCAACGGCCGCGTGCCCTATCCGCTCCGCGCCAATCCGCCACCGGCCCATGCGCGGCGGCGCCTGGGATCGAAGATCGATCTCGGGGTGCGCGCGCTGAACACCTTCCTCACCACGGTCGAAGGCCAGCGCATGGGCATCTTCGCCGGATCGGGCGTCGGCAAGTCGGTGACCATGTCGATGATCGCCCGCTTCACCTCGGCGGACGTCAACGTGATCGGCCTGGTCGGGGAGCGCGGCCGCGAGGTGCAGGAATTCATCCAGGACATCCTCGGGCCCGAAGGCCTCGCGCGCTCGGTCGTGGTCGTCGCCACGTCGGATGAATCGCCGCTGATGCGCCGCCAAGCCGCCTACCTGACGCTGACCATCAGCGAGTATTTCCGCGACCAGGACTTGGAAGTGCTCTGCCTGATCGACTCGATCACGCGCTTCGCCATGGCCCAGCGCGAGATCGGCCTGTCCGCCGGCGAGCCGCCGGCCTCGAAAGGCTACACGCCGACCGTGTTCGCCGAGCTGCCGCGCCTGCTCGAACGCGCCGGGCCGGGCACGGGCAAGGGCGCGATCACCGGCCTCTTCGCCGTGCTGGTCGAGGGCGACGACCACAACGAGCCCATCGCGGACGCGGTGCGCGGCATCATCGACGGCCACATCGTGCTGGAGCGCGCGATCGCCGAGCGCGGCCGCTATCCGGCGATCAATCTGCTGCGCTCGGTCAGCCGCGCCATGCCCGGCTGCAACTCGCCGGAAGAGAACCAGCTGGTGATGCGCGCCCGTGCGCTGCTTTCCACATACGAGGACATGGCCGAGCTGATCCGCCTCGGCGCCTATCGCCGCGGATCCGACCCGCAGGTCGACCAGGCGATCGCCTACCAACCGGCCCTGGAGAACTTCCTGAAGCAGGGCAAGGACGAGCGATGCGATCTCGCCACCGGCTATGCCGAGCTCGCCCAGATCCTGAACAACCCACCGGCTGCAAGCTGACGTGAAGGGTCGATGAGGTGAAAGACCTGGGTGGCCTCATCCGGCTCGTTCAATGGCGTGTCGACGAGAAGCGGCGCGAGCTCGGCAATGCGCAACGCGCCGCCGACGGCTGCCGCCAGGCACTGGTGAACCTCGAGGCCGAGCTGAAGCGCGAGCAGGAGACCGCTCGCGGCTCCTACGAAGCCGCCCAGGGCTACGCCAATTACGCCAAGCGATTTCTCTTTCGCCGCAGCAACGCCGAGGCGGCGATCCACGCCGCCGACCAGGAGGTCGAGCGCATCCGGGAAGAGCTCTCCGGCCTGTTCCTCGAGCTCAAGCAGGCCGAGATCACACAGGCCAATCGCGAGAAGGCGGAGGCTCAGCGCCTCGGCAAGCTGGAGCAGACCGAGCTCGACGAGATGGGCATCTCGCGGTTCCAGCGCGCCAAGAAGGCCGAGACCGGCGAAGAGCGCGGATAGCGGCCCCGCCTACGATCTGTCCTTGGCCTTTCCGGACTGCTAGCCTTCCTGATCGGGATGCGGGGAGCCGGCAACGAACTCGGTACCTCGTCTCCTGTTCACTAACTGGGAGACTCCTTCGATGACAGCCATTCCCCGGATCTTCGGCGCGGCTCTTGCCGTCGCCGCGGCGATCGGGCTCGCGGCCACACCGGCCTCGGCCCAGAAGACGCTGCGGGTAGTGCCGCATGCCGACCTCAAGGTCCTCGATCCGACGACGACCACCGCCACAATCACGCTGATGCATGGCATCTACATCTACGACTTCCTCTTCGGCTGGGACGAAAAGCTCGAAGCCAAGCCGCAGATGGTCGGCGACTACAAGGTCTCGGCCGACAATCTCACCTACACCTTCACGCTGCGCCCGGGCCTCAAGTTCCACGACGGCTCGCCGGTGACGACCAAGGACGTCATCGCCTCGCTGACGCGCTGGATGAAGAAGGACTCGGTCGGCGGCTCGCTGCAGGACCGCATGGCCGCGATGGAAGCGGTCGACGGACAGACCTTCACCATCAAGATGAAGCAGCCCTACGGCCCGGTGCTGTTCTCGCTCGCGTCATCCGGCGGCCAGCTGCCGGCGATCATGCGCGAGAAGGAAGCGTCGGTCGACCTCGGCACGGTCATCAGCGAGACCATCGGCTCCGGTCCCTTCACCTTCAACAAGGCCGAGTGGGTGCCGGGCTCCAAGGTCATCTACGACAAGAACAAGGACTACCAGCCGCGCAGCGAGCCGGTGAGCGGCCTCGCCGGCGGCAAGGTCGTGAAGCTCGACCGCGTCGAGTACAAGGTCATCCCGGACTCGGCGACCTCGATCGCCGCGCTCAACGCCGGCGAGGTCGATCTCGTCGACCAGCCGCCGCTCGACATGGTGAAGCTGGTCCGCAACAACCCCGACGTGAAGATGGAAGTGCTGACGCCGGTTCCGGCGGTCGGCGTCATCCGTCCGAACCACCTGCATCCGCCGTTCAACAACCTGAAGGCCCGACAGGCCCTTCAGATGATGGCCGAGCAGCTCGACTATCTGCAGGCCGGATTCGGCGATGACAACAAGCTCTGGAGCGTCTGCCACTCCTACTTCGTCTGCGGCGCGCCGTACGGCACCGAGGCGGGCGCGGAGATGTACAAGAAGGCCGACATGGCCAAGGCGAAGCAGCTGCTCGCCGAGTCGGGATACAAGGGCGAGAAGATCACCATCATCGGCGCCTCTGACATCCCGTCGCTCAACGCCATGACCCTGGTGACCGCCGAGAAGCTGAAGGCGATCGGCGGCAACGTCGAGGTGATCCTCGCCGACTGGGGTTCGATCGTCACCCGGCGCGGCAAGAAGGAGCCGCCGGATCAGGGCGGCTGGAACATTTTCCACACCACCTGGGGCGGTGTCTCCATGCACCACCCATTGACCAACGTCGCGGTCAACGAGGACTGCAGTGGCAAGAACTGGTTCGGCTGGCCTTGCGACGAAGAGTCGATGAAGCTGCGCGACCAGTTCCTGGCGGCGGCGTCGCCGGACGAGGCGAAGAAAATCGCCGAGGCCTATCACAAGCGCCTCTACGAGGTGCAGCCGCTGGCCGTCACCGGGCAGTACGATCAGCCGACCTTCTTCCGCAAGAACGTGACCGGTCTGCGCAAGTCGACGATCATCAACTTCTGGAACGTCGACAAGTCTTAGTCCGCGTCGAACGAACGAAGAGGGCGGCGGGATCGCTCCCGCCGCCCTTTTTCTTTGCGTCGAACGCTGGCCTCAGACCCCGGGCTCGGTCGCGTTCGGATAGAAGAGCTGCTTGCCGTCCACCTTGTAGCCGGCGATCGTGTTCTGGCCCTCCGGCGAGACCAGCCAGTCGACGAACTGCTGGCCGAGCTCCTTCTTCACCGTCGGATGCTTCGCCGGGTTCACCAGCATGACCCCGTATTGGTTGAACAGCCGCTTGTCTCCTTCGACGACGATGTCGAGGTCGCCCTTGTTCTTGAACGAGATCCAGGTGGCGCGGTCGGAAAGGACATAGGCGCTGCTGGCGGACGCCATGTTCAACGCGGCCCCCATGCCCTGTCCGATCTCGCGATACCAGGGGCCCTTGGAAGACGCGATGTCGATGCTCGCGGCCTTCCAGAGGTTGATCTCGGCGACGTGCGTTCCGGAGCGGTCGCCGCGCGAGATGAAGGGTGCCGCCTTCTCGCTGACCGCCTTGAGCGCGGCGGCGATGTCCTTCGATCCCTTAATCCCGGCGGGATCGGTCTTCGGTCCGATCAGGACGAAGTCGTTGTACATGACCGGCTGGCGCTTCACGCTGAAGCCTTCGGCGACGAACTTCTCCTCCTCGGACTTGGCATGGACGAAGACGACGTCCGCGTCGCCGCGGCGGCCTGTGTCGAGCGCCTGGCCGGTGCCGAGCGCCACGACCCGGACCTCGACGCCGGTCTTCGCCTTGTAGATCGGCAGGAGGTAGCCGAACAGGCCGGAGTCCTGGGTGGAGGTGGTCGAGGCGACGATGATCGACTTGTCCTGGGCCGCGGCCGGCGTGGCGAGCAGCAGAGCCGCGAAGGATGCGACGAGGAAACGACGGCTGAGCATGCGGGGCCTCTCGAGATTCTCGGCGTGCAGCTTGTGCAGCGAGGATGCAGACCGTCAACTCGCCGATATATGCAGGGCGCTGCATATGCCCGGCGCGTCGAGTGTCGCCGGCGATTCCGTTCGGTACCTTGGAAATGAAAAGGGCGGCGAGACTTTCGTCGCGCCGCCCTTCGCGTCCCGCCCGTAGGCGAGGCGTCTAGGTCACGACTTGTCGATGCCCCAGAAGATCTGAATCGGGGACTTCTGCAGGCCGGTGACGTTCTTGCGGTGCGGAACCGGCTGCGTGTACTGCGCCAGCGGCACGAAGGGAATCACTTCCCACAGGCGCTTCTGGTAGGCGACGCCGATTTCCTTCTGCTTCGCCGGATCGGACTCGGCCGCGAACTTGGCCATCAGGTCGGTCGCTTCCTTGTCGCACGGCCAGCCGAACCAGGCCTTGTCGCACGCCGTGCCCACCGGGAGGCTGGTCAGCGGGTTGGAGCCGCCGGCGCCGCCGAAGGTGGTGTGGAAGATGTGCCAGCCGCCCTTGTCGGGCGCGTCCATCTTGGAGCGGCGGGTGATGATCGAGCCCCAGTCGGCGATGACCGGCTCGACGTTGGCGCCGATCTTCTTCAGGTTCTCGATCGTCATCAGCGTCAGCGCGTTGAGCGACGGGATGTCGGCGGCGCCGATCACCACGATCTTCTCGCCGTTGTAGCCCGACTCCTTCAGGAGCTGGCGCGCCTTTTCGAGGTCCTGCTTGGCATAGGGCTCGCCACCGGCTTCCGAACCGAACGGACCACCGCAGACCAGCATCGACATGCAGGTGCGCCAGTACTTCTTGTCGCCGTAGGCGGCCTGAGCGTACTCGGCCTGATTGACCATGAGGGCCAGCGCCTGGCGGGCCTTCGGGTTGTTGAACGGCGGATGCAGGAAGTTCGGGCGGAGGCCGCCGTAGTTCTCCAGCATCGTGATGTTGCCGATCACCACGTCCGGGTTCTTCTCGACCGTCGGGACCAGGTCGAGCGTCGGCTGGTCGAGGAGATCGACTTCGCCCGAGTTGAGCGCGGCGAACACCGTCGCGGCGTCAGGGATGACCTTGTATTCGACGCGGTCGACCTTGACGATCTTGGCGCCGGCGAGGGCGCTCTGCTTGTCGCTGCGCGGCACGTAGTCCGGGTTCTTGTCGTAGACGACCTTGGCGCCGGGGACCCACTCGGCCTTGTTGAACTTGAACGGGCCCGAGCCGATGGACTCGGTGACCGGCGTGTTCGGGTCGATCATCGCTTCCTTCTCGCGGAAGATGCCGCCATAGGCAGTCGAGGTGCCGGGCATCATCAGCGTGAGGAAGCCGAAGGGCTCCTTCAGGGAGATGGTGAAGACGCGGTCGTCGACGTAGTCGACGCTGGAGATGTAGGGAGCGGCGACCTTGGCCACCGTCTCGCGGATGAACATGCGCTTCAGCGACGCGACGACGTCCTTGGAGGTGACGTTCGTGCCGTCATGGAACTTGAGGCCCGGGCGCAGCGTGAAGGTGTACTTCAGCTTGTCGGCGCTGACGGTGAAGCCCTCGACCATCTGCGGCTTCACGTCCAGATTCTCGTCCCACGCGAACAGCGTGTCGTAGACGTTGATCATGTGCATGCCGGTGATGGTCGCCGTCGTCTGGTAGCCGTCCAGCACCTTGACGTCGGCGTGGGGTACGACGCGCAAGACCTTCTGAGCCTGGGCAGGCTGCGACGCGGCGAGGGCCACGGTCAGCGCCGACGCGAGCCCGGCAAGACCGGCAGTCCACCGGATCCTGGGTTTCGACATTTTTAAAGTCTCCCGTTAGTTGAAGCCTCTGATCGCCGGATTGGGGATTTCGGCCCGCGAACGCTAGCACAGACCGGCCGCGGTGCGCGCTTCGGCCTTGCCAATAAGAGAAGGTTGAATCGTCGCGACGGAAAATCGCCAAAGGGCGGGGCGCTTGCCGGAGGTACGGCTCGCTTGTAGAAGCGCCGGCCCTTTTTCCCCGTCCAAGGTCGATTCGATGAAGGGCGCTGCGCCGGCGCCTCTCGGAGTCGGGCGGGATAGGCCGGTTTTTTCAAATGACTCGCTCTTGGACCCTCCACCGAATATAGTTGGAGCGCCGTTTTATGCCCCTAGATCTTCGATGGGAGGCCACCGTGGAGTGGAGCGAAGACCGAGTTCAGCAACTCAAAGATATGTGGTCCAAAGGTATGAGCGCGCGTCAGATAGCTGAGACTCTCGGGGGTGGGGTGACCCGTAACGCGGTGATCGGAAAGGCCCATCGTATCGGGCTTTCCCAGCCGAGCCCGGCCAAGGCGAAGCCGAAGCCGGCGATGGTCGCGATGGTGAGCGACCGTGGCTGCCGGTGGCCCATCGGCCATCCGGGTGAAGCGGGTTTTCATTTCTGCGGTTCCCAGGCGGCGGCGGGACGGCCGTATTGCACGTCCCACTGCTCGCTCGCGTACCGCAACAAGGACGAGGCGGCCGCTTAAGCCCGTTCCAGCTCCGGGCCTGAGTTACCGAAGGGGCGCGGCTGCAAGGCCGCGCCCCACTCGTTTCCGGCTACAGCGCGACCTCGTCCAGCGGCGCCATCGGGCGTCGCATCCGCTTGAACGGGTACTGCAGATAATTTGTCGAGAGCGCGCCGGGCGCGTCCAGGTAGATGATCCTGGAGGCGATCGGCGCGAAGGCGGCGTGGAAATGCTGCGCCGACTTCACCGCCAGGATCTGCTTTGACTTCGCGTCGATGCCGAGCTCGGTGAAGCATTCGGGGCTGAAGGTCTGCTGGCGGATCGAGTTCAGCACGATGTCGATGCCGTCGACATGGATCGCCGCCGAGCGGCCGAGGGGCGCTTCGGCGCCGAACACGAACTGACGCGGCGTCTCTGCGAGCGCCGTCACCTTGGCCGTCACGTCGATGGGTTGGCCTGAGAACTTGCCGGTCTTGCCGCCGATGCGGAGGTCGAGGACGGCCCCGACGCCGGCGTCGAAACAGGACTGCACCGCCATCGGATCCCAGATCATCGCGAGCGCCACGTTCTTCAGGCCGCGCCGGATCATCTCCGCCAGCACGTAGGTGGAGTCGCCCGGCGCGCCGCCGCCGGCATTGTCGGAGCGGTCGGCGATCACGACCGGGCCCTTAGGTTCCGCCATCGCCTGGTCGAGCGCCTGGTCCAGCGACTCAAGCGGGCTCTTGATCTTGTCGCGCATGCCGAAGAATCGTCGGCCGAGGCTCTCGGCGAGGGATTTCGCCTTGTCGGCGTTCCCATCGGCGACGACCACGACGCTGGCGCCCATCTCGGGAAAGTCGGCCCAGGCGAAGCCGTGGATCAGCGACACCGAAAGGATGCCGTCCTTGCCCTCCAGCGCGGCGGTCTCGTCGACGAAGGATCGCAGCGGCTCGCGTGTGGTCGGGAAGTTGCCGAGCATGGGTACGTCGAACTTCGCCATCACCGGCCTGATCTCGCCCTTGGCGGCGCGCCTGCAGAGCTCGAAAAGGTCCTTTGCCCGCGCGGCGAAGTCGATGTGCGGGTACTCCTTGCACGCCATCAGCGCGGTGGCGTTCTTCAGCATCTTCTGGGTGATGTTGGCATGCAGGTCGAGCTCGATGCCGATCGGCACCTTGGGCCCCACGATCGCGCGCACGCGCTCCGCGATGTCACCCTCGCAGTCGTCGTAGCCTTGCGCGGTGTGGGCGCCGTGCAGCATCAGGAGGACCATGTCGACCGGCATCGCCGCCTTCAGGTCCGCCAGGATCTCGTCGCGGATCTCCTCGTAGTCCTTCCGGTTCATCGGCGCCGAAGGTTGCGCCTCGCAGTAGAGGCTCTTCGCCACCTGCATCTGCGATTCCTCGCCGAGCCGGATGAAGTCGGCGTAGCCGACCGCATCCTTGAGACGTTCCATGCCCTTGCCGGTCTTCGGCCGGATCATCAGCTCCTCGAAGCTCCGCTTCGAGGTCGGCAGCGGCGAGAACGAGTTGGTCTCGTGGCTGAAGCCGGCGGTGAAGAGCTTCATGACCTTACAGGCTCACCTGATCGATCGGCGCCATCGGACGCGGCATGCGCTTGTAGGGGAACTGGAGATAGTTGGTCGACAGCGTGCCGGGCGCGCCGACATAGATGATCTTGGAGGCGATCGGCGCGAAGCAGGCGTGGAAGTGCTGGGTCGACTTCACCACCAGCAGATGACGCTTCGTCGGATCGATGCCGAGCTCGGAGAATGCCTCCGGACTGAAGGTCTGCTGGCGGATCGAGTTCAGCACGATGTCGATGCCGTCGACATGGATCGCGGCCGAGCGGCCGAGCGGCGCCACGGCGCCGAACATGAACTGGCGCGGGTTCTCGGCGAGCGCGGTGACCTTCGCGGTCACGTCGACCGGCTGGCCGGAGAAGCGCCCGCTCTTGCCGCCGATGCGGAGGTCGAGCACGGCGCCGACGCCGGCATCGAAGCAGGACTGCACCGCCATCGGATCCCACAGCATCGACAGCGCCGCGTTCTTGATGCCGCGACGGATCATCGCTTCCAGCACATAGGTGGAATCGCCGGCAGCGCCGCCGCCGGCGTTGTCGGAGCGGTCGGCCATGACCACCGGTCCCTTGGGCTCGGCCATCGCCTGGTCGAGCGCGTCGTCGAGGTCGAGGCGCGGACTCTCGATCTGCTCGCGCATGTTGAAGAAGCGCTTGCCGAGGCTGGTGGCCAGGGTCTTGGCCTTGTCGAGGTCACCGTCGGCGACGACGACGACGCTGGCGCCCATCTCGGGGAAGTCCGACCACGAGAATCCATGGACCAGCGAGACCGAGAGGACGCCGTCCTTGCCTTCCATGGCCGCGGTCTCGTCGACGAAGGAGCGCAGCGGCTCGCGCGTCGTCGGGAAGGCGCCGAGCATGGGGATGCTGAACTTGTACATGACCGGCTTGACCTCGCCGCGCTGGGCACGGAGGCAGAGGTCGAACAGCTGCTCGGCCCGCTTGTCGAAGTCGATGTGCGGATACTCCTTGCAGACCATCAGCACGGTCGAGTTGTCCATCATCTTCCGGGTGACGTTGGCGTGGAGGTCGAGCTCCACGCCGATGGCGACCTTGGGGCCGACGATCGCGCGGCACCTCTCGATGATGTCGCCCTCGCAGTCGTCGTAGCCCTGGGCCATCTGCGCGCCGTGCAGCATCAGGAGCACCATGTCGACCGGCATCGCAGCCTCGAGGTCGGCGAGGATCTCGTCCCGCAACTCCTCGTAGTCCTTCTGGACCGTGGGTGCGCTCGGCTGGGCGAAGCAGAAGAGGCTCTTCGCCACCTGCATCTGCGACTGCTCGCCCATCCGGATGAAATCCTTATAGCCGAAGGCATCGCTCATCCGGTCGAGACCCTGGCCGGTCTTCGGGCGGATCATCAGCTCCTCGAAGGCCCGCTTCGAGGTCGGCAGCGGCGAAAACGTGTTGGTCTCATGCGCCATGCCGGCGACGAACAGCTTCATGGAAGGCTCCGGATGAGGGCTGGGCGGGGAGAACTCGGCCGAGTATGGCTTGCCCCCGCCCGCCGGGTCCACCCTTGGGCATTCGCCACGGCTAGCCAGCGGCGCGCGGATGTATAATTCTGCCAAGCACATGCCCATGTAGAAGGGGCAGGCAAACGGACGGAGGCGGGAGTCATGAAAAGCATCCTTGCTGTTCCCGGCAGCGACGGCGGGCAGTCGGTCTACGAGACCGCGCTGCTGGTCGCGCGGCGTTTCGGCTCGCATATCGTCGGGCTCGGTGCCGGCACCACGGCGCCTGTGGTGATCCCCTGGGGCGAGATGGGCGTCGCGGTTCCGGTCGAGGCCGATCGGGTCCTCGAGCAGGAAGACAAGGAACGCCGCGACGCGGCGCGGGCGGGCTTCGAAGCCTTCATGCGCGAACGCGACGTGCAGATGGGCTCGGCGCAGCCGTCGAGCCCCGGCGTCACCGCCGAGTGGCGCGAGGAGCAGGGCCAGCAGAACGCGGTCGTCGGCTCGCTCGGCCGGGTGTTCGACCTGATCGTGGTCGAGCGTCCCGACAAGCTGGTGTCGCTGGCGGAGGCGACGCTCGAGGATGCGCTGTTCGAAAGCGGCAGGCCGGTGCTGATGGCCGCGCCCAAGGTTCCCGCGACGATCGGCGAGCGGATCATGATCGCCTGGAACGGATCGAGCGAGACGGCGCGCACGATCGGCTTCGCCAATCCGTTCCTCAAGCTGGCAAGAGAGCTTCAGGTGATCTCGGTCGAAGGCGGCATGACGCCGGGCCCGAGCGGTGACGAGCTCGCCCGCGCGCTCAGCAAGTCGGGCCTGGCCGCGAGCGCGCGCCACGTGGACGCCCGCGGCCGCACGACCGGCGAAGTGTTCTGCGCCGAGGCGGTCGAGATGAAGGCGGACCTGATGATCAAGGGCGCCTACACCCAGAGCCGGCTCCGCCAGATGATCTTCGGCGGCGCCACGCGGCACATCATCATGAACGCGGAGATGCCGGTTCTCTTCGCCCACTAAGGGCGAAGACCGTTTCCCTTCGCCCACCAGGGGCGAAGGGAAGGGGCGGCGGTCAGTCGGCCGCCGCCAGCCCGACCGGGCAGGAGACACCGGTCCCGCCGAGGCCGCAGTAGCCGGCGGGATTCTTCGCCAGGTACTGCTGGTGATAGTCCTCGGCGTAGTAGAAGGCGGGCGCGTCCAGGATCTCGGTTGTGATCGCGTCGTAGCCTTCGCGCTTGAGCGCGGAGCCATAGGCTGCGCGCGAGGCCTCGGCGGTCTTCCGCTGTGCCTCCGACGTCACGTAGATGCCCGAGCGATACTGGGTCCCGACGTCGTTGCCCTGGCGCATGCCCTGGGTCGGGTCGTGGCTCTCCCAGAAGATCTGCAGCAGCTTCTCGTACGGGATCTTCTTCGGATCGAAGGCGACCAGCACCACTTCGTTGTGGCCGGTCATGCCGGTGCAGACCTCTTCATAGGTCGGGTTCGGCGTGATGCCCGCGGCGTATCCGACGGCGGTCGAGTAAACGCCGTCCGCCTGCCAGAACTTCCGCTCGGCTCCCCAGAAGCAGCCGAGGCCGAAGATCGCGGTCTCGATCCCGGCCGGGAACGGTGCCTTGAGCGGGTGGCCGTTGACGAAATGCCGGTTCTCGACGGGGATAGCCTGCGCGCGGCCGGGCAGGGCCCGGTCGGGCGTCGGAAGGTCGAGGGACTTCTTGCGGAACCACATGGGCGATCTCCTTCGGACCAATGCTAGCGCAGCCGGCGGCCGCGTTCACATGGGCCCGACCCGGCCGGGGCTCAATGCCCCTTCGCGTGTCTGGATGCGCTTCGTCAATATCTTGAATGAAATTTATCGTTTGTCGAAGGAGGCCGGATTAACCCTTAGGTAACCATGTCCTCGGTAGCGTCTGGGCATGGGAGAGGGCACCTGACCGGGCTGGTGGAAGGCCGTCGCGGTCCCGAGGCGGCCAAGGCCGCGTCCGGGAGGGAGGCCCGTCGTCTCGGTCTCTGGCCGAGCCTCGTTCTTTCGATCTTCGCCCTGATCGCAATCGCCTGGCTCGATCTCTTCCAGATTTCGCCGGACCGGCCGGCAGCGGTGGTCTTCCCGCCTTCGGTCTCGCCCGACGACGGGCTTCGTATCGTGGTCGCCGCCGGCGGCCTGCCGATCCGCCCCGAACGTTCGGCGATCCTCGATCAGCTCGTCTGGGTCGCGGCCGCGGACGATCCGGCGTTCTTCGACCGCGTGCGCCGGCTCGGCGCCTGGTTCGTCGTCAACCCCACTGCCTTCGGCGGCTGCCTGATCGCGAGGCGGTCATGATCGGGACCTGGATCGCCCGCTTTGCCGACGGCGATGCGGCCGTGCCGGTTCGCGTCGAGAATTTCCGCCGCGTCTCCACGCGGCTGTTGCTGATCGAGCAATGGGCGCTTCTGGTGCCGATCGCGATCGCGGCCTACTTCGCCGGCAACTCGTGGATCGGCGTGCTCGCGATCGGCGGCATCTTCCACGGCACCACGCTGCTCGCGAGGCTCTACGACCCGATCGGCTTCTGCACGAGGAGCCTGATCGCGACCGGGCTTCTGCTCGACGTGCTGCTGCTGATCTACGCGCTGACCGGCACCGGTTCCTGGCAGATGGACGGCGGCCACATGTGGGTCTTCGCCATCTGGTCGCATTGCCTGGCGCTGCTCTGCTGGCGCTCGCTCGTGATCAGCGGAGCGCTCGGCGTGACGCACCATTTCCTTCTGGTCTACATGGCGCCGCTCTGGGTCTATCCGGACGGAGCCAACCTGTGGCGTGTCTTCCTCCACGGCTCCGTCGTGGTGATGCAGCTTTCCGTGCTTTGCGTCTTCGTCTTCTTCATCATTCGCATGCTGGCCAACGCCGAGGCGCTCGAGCGCGCATTGGCCGACAGCCTCGCCAAGGTCGAGGAGGTGAGCCGGTCGAAGTCGCAGTTCCTGGCGCATATGAGCCACGAGCTCAGGACCCCGCTCAATGCCATCATCGGCTTCTCGGAGCTCACCAAGGAGCAGGCCTTCGGGCCGGTCTCGGACCGCTACCGCGGATACGCGAAGGACATCCACGCGAGCGGACAGCATCTCCTGGCACTGATCAACGACGTGCTCGACCTTTCACGAGTCGAATCCGGCAAGCAGAGGCTCCACGAGGAGGAGGTTGATCTCGGTTCCCTGGTCGAAGCGTGCGTATCCATGGTCGCGATCCGCGCCCGCGCCGGCGGCATCGAGATCAAGACGAAGCTCGCCGCCGCGCCGGTCTTCCGTGCCGATGGCCGCGCGGTGAAGCAGGTCCTCCTCAATCTGCTCTCCAACGCGATCAAGTATACGGGCGCCGGCGGCACCGTTACCGTGGAGGCCAGTTTCGGCAAGGACGGCGTCGACCTCTGTGTCGCCGATACCGGCTGCGGCATTCCCGAAGCGATGATGGCGAAGATCTTCGAGCCCTTCCAACGCGCCGACTCGATGGTGACGCGGACCGTGGAGGGAAGCGGCCTGGGACTCGCGATCAGCCGCCAGTTCATGCTGATGCACGGCGGCGAGCTGATCCTGGAGAGTCGGGTCGGGCAGGGGACCCGTGCGATCGCGCGCTTCCCCAAAGGCCGGGCGATCCCCGTCCTGCTGCCCGACGCCCTGCTGCCCGACGCCGCGAACCAAGACACTTTGCCGGCCAAAAAAGCCCGGGCCGGCTGAGATTGCCCCGCCGGGCCGACCCGGCGGGGCAAAGGACGAGCTGTCAGCGCTTCTTGTGCGGATCGATCGGATTGTTGACCTGAGCGCGGACGGCACCGCCGCCGAGCTTGGGCACGCAGCCATACTGGTCGCGGGCGGCCATCGTCGGATGCGGGCACGCGTAGATGCTGCCGGCGGGCGCGCTCGAGGCGGTTGCAGTCGCAGGAGCCTGGGCATAGGCGGCCGAGGCGAGACCGATGAAAGCTGCGGCAATCGGATAGGCGAGATGCCGATGACTAAGCTTCATGGGGAACATCCTTTCTGCGGAATGACCCATCGGACAGCACGGCGTCCGATGACGACGTCTAAATAACGCGCGGACTTTGAGGCGTTTGCGGGCCCGAAACATGGAATTCCTGCGGCAGGAAGCACGCGGTTCGCTTCGGGGCGGCCGAAGGAACGTCGCGTCGATCGTCGGGTTTGAAACGCGAAACGAGCGGGGACAACGATGGCGACGAATAGGCCCGATCCGGCCAGGCGCCGGACCGAGAACGAGCCCTTCAGCAAAGCCACCTTCGGCGAGGGCGGCACGCCTGCGGGCCGGCCCGAGTCCGATCTCGGTCCCGATCACACCGGCGGCCGGCATGGCGGCGCGATCCTCGAGGATCCGGTCAGGACCCTGGAGAAGCTCGAACGTCCGGCCGGGCCGAAGCCCGTGCGCAAGGACGATGCGAAGGTTTGAAGCTGGTGCCGCCACGCAGGATTGAACTGCGGACCTCACCCTTACCAAGGGTGCGCTCTACCACTGAGCTATGGCGGCGACGCTAGAAGCATCGACGGCCATCAAACGGCCCGTCGAGCGGGCGCTTCCATGCCACAGGGGGGCGGGGGTTGCAAGGGCGGAAGGAGCCCGCCGGGAGGCGGCGATCAGGCTTCGAACCAGCGCGGGTCCGGCAAGGCCCGGTCGATCGAGCGCTCGATCAGCCGGCTGAAGAGTCCCGTCGCGGCCCACAGCAGCGCCATCGTGATCGTCGCCGTCGCCATCGTCGCTGCCAGTTCCATTGCCGGCTCCTGTTTATCTTGAGCGAAAAAATATCGTGCCTCGATGACCCGCCAGTGACTGAATTGTGGGGAATTCGTGGCGTTCCCTCTTTCGTGGCGCAAAAGGCTCGGCAAGAATGTCGCAGGGGGCCGTTCTTCAGGGAGCGTGATCGAGATGGATCCGGGCTACCCCGATCACGCCCGAGTGGCGGCACGCCCCGCCGGCACGACCACGCTCCTGGCGGTCGGCGTCAGCGACGAGGACCGCGCGCAGCTCCATCGTCTCGCCGGTCCGGGAGGTCTCGACCTCCTCGAGGTCGGAACCTACGAAGAAGCGTCGGATCCCTACGTCTGCCGTCCGAAGGAGTTCATCGCCCGGGCCGTTGCCTTCGCACGCCGACATCCCGAAATCGGCGGGGTGGTCGGCGTCGAGGACTTCCCGCCGAGCCTGCTGGTGCCGGCGATCGCGCGCGAGCTCGGATTGCCCGGCCTCGACTTCGAGGCGGCCGTGCGATGCGAGCACAAGGGGTGGAGCCGGGTGCTCCAGCACCGGCTGATCCCCGAGTCCACGCCCAGGTTCGCGCTGGTGGATCTCGACCGGCCGGCCGGTCTCGACGAACTCGGCGTGGGCAAGCCGTTCTGGCTGAAGCCGATCAAGTCCTACCTTTCGTATCTCGGCTTCCGGATCGGCGATGCGGTCGCCTACCGCCAGGCGCTCGCCCAGGCGGCCGAGAAGCTCCCGCAGTTCCTGGGGTCTTTCGTCGAGCTGATCGAGGATGCCGCCCCCCGCGCCGACTTCGGACGCGGGCGCCAGTGGATGCTGGCCGAGGAACTGATGTCCGGCTTCCAGTGCACGCTCGACGGCTACGTCCATGGTGGTGAGGTGACCGTGCTCGGCGTCGTCGACTCGATCCGATTCGCCAACAAGGTGAGCTTCAAGCGCTTCCAGTACCCGTCTTCGCTGCCGCGTCGGGTTCAGGCGCAGATGGCGGCCGTGGCGCGGAAGCTGATGCCGGGCCTCGGCTTCGATCACGGCATGTTCAACATCGAGTTCTTCTGGGACCCGAAGCGCCCGGCGCCGATGGTGATCGAGGTCAACGACCGGCTGTCGATGCAGTTCGCCGACCTGTTCGAGAAGGTCGACGGCATCAACAGCTACCGGATCCTCATGGACCTCGCCTGCGGGAGGAAGCCCGACCATGGGCATGGGCAGGGGCGCTATCGGGCGGCGGCGAGCTTCGTGCTCAGGGGATTTGAGGACAAGCTCTGTCTCGCGGTGCCGTCGGACGACGACATCGCGAAGGTAGGCCGCGAATTACCCGATACGGTGGTGATGGTGCGGGCGATTCCCGGAATGCGCTTGTCGGAGCTGCCGCAGGACAGCTACAGCTTTCGTCACGGCCTCATCAACATCGGCGGCCGCGATCTCGCCGACATGCAGGCGAAGCTCGCCCGTGCGCTGGAGATGCTGCCGTTCCGCTTCGCGGACTAGGGGGCAGGCGATGGCGTCATCCGGCCAGAGCGAGCGTGACCAGCGGCGCGCCGAAGCGTTGCGCCAGAACCTCGGCAAGCGGAAGGCCCAGGCGCGCGCGCGGGCCGAGACGTCGGCCCCGGCGATGGCGGACGTAACCTGCTTCTTCCACGAGCCGACCTTCACCGCCACCTACCTCGTCGTGGATCGTGAAACCGGCGAGGCGGCGATCATGGACTCCGTGCTCGACTACGACGGCGCCTCGGGCCGGACGCGCACCGCTCATGCCGAGAAGGTGCTGGAAGCGGTCGAGACGCGCGGCCTCAAGGTCGCCTGGATCCTCGAGACGCATGTCCACGCCGATCACCTGTCGGCCTCCCAGTACCTGAAGAAGGTGACCGGAGCGCCGATCGGCATCGGCTCGAACGTACCGGTCGTGCAGGCCACCTTCCGGCCGGTGTTCGGCGCCTGGGACATGGTTCCGGACGGCTCGCAGTTCGACCGGCTCTTCGCCGAGGGGGATCGGTTCCGGATCGGCGGCCTCGAGGTCGAGGTGATGCACACGCCCGGGCATACCCCCGCCTGCATCACCTACCGGATCGGCGACGCGATCTTCGTCGGCGACACCATGTTCATGCCGGACTACGGCTCGGCACGCTGCGACTTCCCCGGCGGCGACGCGGCGGTCCTGTACCGCTCGGTCCGCCGTCTCCTGTCGCTGCCGGGCGAAACCCGCATGTTCCTCTGCCACGACTACAAGGCGCCCGGCCGCGACCGGTTCGTCTGGGAGACCACCGTCCAGGCCCAGCGCGCCGGCAATCTCCACATCAAGGACGGGGTCACCGAGGCCGAGTTCGTGAAGCTGCGCCGAGAGCGCGACGCCAAGCTCTCGATGCCTGCCCTCATTCTGCCATCGGTGCAGGTCAATATGCGGGCCGGCCGATTCCCTCCGGCCGAGGCCGACGGCTCCATCCATCTCCGGATCCCCGTCGACCGTTTCTAGGTTCTACAGGCTGGTAACCACCCAGGGGGCCAGCTTGCTTGTGAGTAACCCACCCGTCCGCTACAACGGCGATCAGCATCACTCGAAGGGCTCAAGGCCTTATATCGTGGACAAAATCCGCATCCAGGGCGGCCGGCGGCTCTCCGGCCGCATCCCCATCTCGGGCGCCAAGAACGCCGCCCTGCCGCTGATGTGCGCCAGCCTCCTTACCGAGGAGACGCTGACGCTCGTCAATCTGCCCCATCTCGCCGACATCTCGACCCTGGCGACGCTGCTCGCCCAGCACGGCGTCGAGATCGGCATGGACGGGCATGCGACCGGCGGCCACACCGGCAAGGCCCTCAAGCTGACCGCCGGCGACATCACCAACACGACCGCGCCCTACGACATCGTCCGCAAGATGCGGGCATCCGTCCTGGTGCTGGGCCCGCTGGTCGCGCGCATGGGGCATGCGCGCGTGTCTCTGCCGGGCGGCTGCTCGATCGGCGCGCGCCCGGTCGACCTGCACCTGAAGGGTCTCCAGGCGCTCGGCGCCGAGATCGACCTGCAGCAGGGCTACATCGAGGCGCGGGCGCCGAACGGCCTCAAGGGCGGCCGCTACGTCTTCCCGACCGTCTCGGTCGGTGCGACGGAAAACCTGGTGATGGCGGCGTCGCTCGCCGACGGCGAGACGACGCTGGTGAACGCCGCGCGCGAGCCGGAGATCGTCGATCTCTGCCGCTGCCTGAAGGCGATGGGCGCGGACATCGAGGGCCACGGTTCCGACACGATCAGGATCGTCGGCCAGAAGCGCCTCGTCGGCACCGTCTATCCCGTCGTCGCCGACCGCATCGAGGCCGGCACCTATGCGATCGCCGCCGCCATCACCGGCGGCGAGGTCGAGCTCGTCGGCGTCAAGCTGTCGATGATCGAGGCGCTGGTGAAGCACATGGCCGAGGCCGGCATCGCGGTCACCGCGACCCCGGACGGCGTGCGCGTCTCGGCGTCGAACGGCGTGATCGGCACCGACGTGATCACCGAGCCCTATCCGGGCTTCCCGACCGACCTTCAGGCGCAGTTCATGACGCTGATGACGATCGCCGAGGGCGCCTCGATGGTGACCGAGACGATCTTCGAGAACCGCTTCATGCACGTACCCGAGCTGTCGCGCATGGGCGCCAACATCACGGTCCACCAGTCCTCCGCGCTGGTTCGCGGCGTCAAGAAGCTGACCGGCGCCCCGGTGATGGCGACGGACCTCCGCGCCTCGGTCTCGCTGGTGCTGGCGGGCCTCGCCGCCGAGGGCACGACCGAGGTCAACCGCATCTATCACCTCGACCGCGGCTACGAGCGCATCGAGGAGAAGCTGGTTGCCTGCGGCGCCGCCATCGAGCGCGTGCGTCCGGCCGCGGCTGCCGACGATTGAGATGCCGGGCGTGACGACCAAGCCGCTGAAGCTCCGGGCCGAGGACGCGGACGATCTCGCGATCCTGTCGGCGGCGCTGCAGGACGCGGCGGTGCCGGTCGCGGACATCCGCTACTTCCCCGAGGACAGGCGCTTCATGCTGGCGGCCAGCCGCTATCGCTGGGAGGCCGATCGCGGCGCCAACGCCGGCGGCGGCGAGCGCATCGCCTCGGCCCTGATCTTCGACCACGTCACGCGCGTGCGCCGCCGGGGCCTCGAGCAGACGGACGGCGAGCGCATCCTGGCATTGCTGGCCATGGAGGCCGGGGAACGGACCGTCGACCTCCACTTCTCCGGCGACGCCGCGATCCGGCTGGAAGTCGAGAAGCTCGCCTGCCGCCTCGACGATTTCGGCGAGTCCTGGCCGACGATCTTCCGCCCGGACCACAAGGCCTGAGCATGTCTGCCGATTCTCTCGTCCTCGCCGTGCCTAAGGGCCGCATCCTTTCCGAAGCGATGCCGGTGATAACAGCCGCCGGCATCGAGCCGGAGGCGGCATTCGCAGACGACGAGTCGCGCCAGCTCCAATTCAAGACCAACGTGCCCGGCCTCTCGATCATCCGGGTGCGTTCCTTCGACGTCGCGACCTTCCTCGCCTTCGGCGCCGCGCACATGGCGCTGGCGGGTTCCGACGTGCTGATGGAGTTCAACTACTCCGAGATCTACACGCCGCTCGACCTCGGCATCGGCAAGTGCCGGCTCGCGGTCGCCGAGAAGAAGGATCTCGCCGAGACCGAGGACCCGCAGCGCTGGAGCCATCTCCGCGTCGCGACCAAATATCCGGAAGTCACCAAGCGCCACTTCGCGCGCCGCGGCGTGCAGGCCGAGTGCATCAAGCTCAACGGCGCGCTCGAGCTGGCGCCGCAGCTGGGGCTGTGCCGGCGCATCGTCGACCTCGTGGCCTCGGGCCGGACGCTCAAGGAGAACGGCCTGGTCGAGGTCGAGCACATCGCCGACGTCACCACCCGCTTCGCCGTCAACCGCTCGGCCTTCAAGACGCGGAGCGAGCAGCTCCGTCACTGGCTCGAGCGCTTCCGCGCCGCCGCCGGCCTCGATGCCCAGGCGGCTTGACGCCTCGTCCCCCGGCTTCGCCGCCGACTTCGAAACGCTGCTCGCCGATCGCGACGCGGTGACCGATGACGTTTCCGGCGTCGTCCGTGACATCCTCGAGGACGTGCGGGCGCGCGGCGACGAAGCGCTGATCGACTACACCAAGCGCTTCGACAGGCTCGACCTTGCGAAGACCGGCATCCGCTTCGCCGACGACGAGATCGCGAAGGCCGCCGCGAGCGTGCCGGCCGAGACGCGCGACGCGCTCGAACTCGCCGCCTCGCGGATCGAGGCCTTCCACCGCCGGCAGGTGCCCGAGGATTTCGGCTTCGACGACGACGACGGCGTGACGCTCGGCCTTGCGTGGAAGCCGCTCGACGCGGTCGGCCTCTACGTCCCCGGTGGACGCGCCGCCTATCCGAGCTCGGTGCTGATGAACGCGATTCCGGCCAAGGTCGCCGGGGTCACGCGGCTGGCGATGGTGGTGCCGACGCCGAACGGCGTGGTCAACCCGCTGGTGCTGGCGGCGGCCCGGCTCGCCGGCGTCGACGAGGTCTATCGCGTCGGCGGCGCGCAGGCGGTCGGCGCGCTCGCCTACGGCACGAGGACCATCGCCGCGGTCGACAAGATCGTCGGACCCGGCAACGCCTATGTCGCGACCGCCAAGCGCATGGTGTTCGGCCGGGTCGGCATCGACTCCATCGCCGGTCCGTCCGAAATCCTGGTCGTCGCCGACCGCGACAACGATCCCGCCTGGATCGCCGCCGACCTTTTGTCCCAGGCCGAGCACGACCCGGTCGCCCAGTCGGTGCTGATCGCCGACGATGCCGGGTTCATCGACGAGGTCATGCACGCCGCTGAGATCCATCTCAAGGCCCTGTCGACCGAAGCCGTCGCGCGCGAGAGCTGGCAGAACCACGGTTCGGCGATCCTGGTGCGGCGGCTCGACGATGCGGCGGCGCTGGTCGACCGCCTCGCGCCCGAGCACCTGGAGCTCGCGATCGCCGAGCCCCGGTCGTTCGCCGCGAAGATCCGCCATGCCGGCGCGATCTTCCTCGGCCGCCATACGCCCGAGGCGATCGGTGACTATGTCGCAGGGCCCAATCACGTGCTGCCGACCTCGCGCACGGCGCGTTTCTCGTCGGGGCTGTCGGTCTTCGACTTCCTGAAGCGCACGACCTTGGTCGGGTGCACTGCCGAGGCGCTCGCCCGCATCGGTCCCGCCGCGATCCGGCTGGCAGAGGCCGAGGGGCTGCCAGCCCACGCCCGCTCCGTGGCGATCCGCCTCAACCGCCGCTGATCGCGAGATGACCGCGCCAGGCCGCATCGCCCGCATCTCGCTCGACGAGGCGAGCATCGCGCGGCGCGGACCCGAGATCGATCATGAGCGCGCGGTCGCGGTCTACGACCTGATCGAGAGCAACCGCTTCGATCTCAACGGCCATGACGGCCCCTATCATCTCCGGCTCTTCGTCGAGGAGAACCGGCTGATGCTCGACATCCGCACCGACGCGGGCGAGGAGGGGGAGCCGCTGCTGATGATCGGCCTCTCGCTGAGCCCGTTCCGGCGCGTGATCAAGGACTACTTCACGCTCTGCGACAGCTACTACGCGGCGATCCGCCAGGCGAGCCCGAGCCAGATCGAGGCGATCGACATGGGGCGCCGCGGCCTCCACAACGAGGGCTCGGAGCTTCTGATCGAGCGTCTCGCCGGCAAGGTCGTCCTCGACCTCGATACCGCGCGCCGTCTGTTCACGCTGATCTGCGCCCTGCATCTCCGGGTATGAGCAACGTCCTGCTCCCTTCGGCGGTCCTCTTCGCCTGCACCCAGAACGCGGTGCGCTCGCCGATGGCGGAGGGTTACCTCAAGCACCTGCACGGGAAGCGCGTCTATGTGGACTCGGTCGGACTTCGCGGAGGCCGCGACGTCGATCCCTTCGCCATCGAGGTGATGCGCGAGATCGGCATCGACATCGGCCGTCACCGCCACAAGGCCTTCGACACGCTGGCCGATACCTCGTTCGACGTCGTCGTGACGCTGTCGCCCGAGGCGCATCATCGCGCCCTCGAAATGACCCGTGTCATGGCTTGCGACGTCGAATACTGGCCGACCTTCGATCCGACCATCGTCGAAGGCGCGCGCGAGGCGCGCCTCGCCGCCTACCGCGACGTTCGCGACGGGCTGATCCGGCGCATCCAGGAACGCTTCCCGCCCGGCAGAACCCCCGCTTTTGGCTGAGAAATCCGCCGTTTCCGCTTGACCGGGCGGCCCCTTGAGCCCACTTTTCGGCGATTTTCGCCCCCCGACAGTGGAGTTTGCATGCCGAAGGAAGACGTCATCGAGTTCTCGGGTACCGTCAGCGAGCTTCTGCCCAATGCGATGTTCCGCGTGAAGCTCGACAACGAGCACATCGTCCTGGCCCATACCTCGGGCCGCATGCGCAAAAACCGCATCCGCGTCCTCGCGGGCGACCGGGTCAACGTCGAGATGACCCCGTACGACCTGACGAAGGGCCGCATTACCTTCCGCTTCAAGTAAGTCCGATGGCCGCGCCGTCCCGGCGCGCACGTTTGGTGCTCGCCTCGGCCTCGCCGCGCCGCCGCGAACTCCTCGCCCAGATCGGCTGGCCGCCCGACGCGATCGACGCCGCCGACCTCGACGAAACCCCGCTCAAGCGTGAACTGCCTGCCGACCTGGCTCTCAGGCTGGCCGAGGCGAAGCTCGACGCGGTCGTGTCGCGCCACCCCGACGCCTTCGTGCTCGCCGCCGATACCGTGGTCGCGCTCGGCCGTCGCATGCTGCCCAAGGCCGAGACCGAAGCCGATGCGCTCGAGTGCCTCACGCGCCTCTCCGGCCGCCGCCATCGCGTGATCGGCGGCATCGCCGTGCGCGCGCCCGACGGCAGCAAGCGCAAGCGCCTCGTCACTACCGTCGTCGCATTCAAGCGACTGACCGATGCCGAGATCGCCGCGTATGTCGCGGCGGGCGACTGGCGCGGCAAGGCCGGAGGCTATGCGATCCAGGGCGGTGCCGCGGCCTATATCACCCAGATTCGCGGCTCATATTCCAACGTCGTCGGCCTCGGCCTCGCGGAGGCATATGCGATGCTGTCAGGTCTCGGCTTCCGGTGATCGAGCTCGTCGTCGAGCGCAATCCCGGAGAGACGCGGATGGCCGTCCGCGAAGACGGCCGCACCGTAGAGGTCCATATCGATCGCCCCGGACGCGCGAGCCGGCTCGGCGCGATTCATCTCGCGCGCGTCACCAGGATCGAGCCGGGGATCGGGTCGTTCCTCGACATCGGCGGACCGCAGCCTGCATTCCTTCCGGTCGTGCTGGTCGAGGGGGCTGCTGTGCCGGTGCAGATCGCGAAGGGGGCTGTCGCCGACAAGGGGCCCGAGGTCACGCGTGCGCTCGTGCTCGACGGCGGCGCGATCGCGCTGACCGCGCAGCCGGGCGTCGCGATCTCACGCCAACTGCCCGAGACGATGCGGAAGCGCCTGCGCGAGCGGTTGAAAGACCTGGCCGATGGCGGCCCCGGACTGCTCGTCCGCTCGACCGCGCGCGAAGGCGACGACCTGGAGTCGATCTGGCGCGGGCTGCTCGAACAGTGGCGCGCGATCGAGGCCCGTCTCGGCGAGACGCCGCCGCGCCTTTTGTGGGCGCCGCCCGATGCGGTCACCGTGCTGGTGCGGCAGCTTCGTCCCGACCGCCTGATCGCCGGTGACGCCGCGACCGTGGCCAAGCTGCGCGCCTTCGGACCGGTCGAGAAGGTGGAGTGCCCGTTCGAGTCACTCGGCGTCGAGGACGAGCTTTCGCGCGCGCTGGCACGCGAGATCCCGATCGCCGGTGGACGGCTGCTGGTCGAGGAGGGCGAGACGCTGACCGCGATCGACGTCAACGGCACCGGCGGCCGCCTCGAACTCTGCCTGGCCGCGGCGCGCGAGATCGGCCGGCTGATCCGGCTTCGCGACCTGGGCGGAACGCTCGTCGTCGACTTCCCGTTCACCGACGGCAAGGGCGACCGGAACCGCATCGACGAGGCGATGAAATCGGCCGTCGCCGGCGACCCGCAGCCGGTCGAATGCCTCGGCTGGACCCGGGCGGGACTCTACGAGATCACGCGCCCGCGCCTCGGCCCGAGCCTGGCGGAGAGACTGCGGCTCTCGGCGGTCGAGACGGCGGCGCTGGCCGCGCTGCGCCTGGTCGCGCGCGCCGAGGGCGGACGTCTCCGGCTGGTCGCCTCGTCGGACGTGATCGCCTGGCTGGAAGGCGAGGGCGCCGCGGCGTTGGCCGAAGCGGGGCGCACGGTTGCGCTCGAGGCGAAGCCGGGATACGGACGGGATCAGTTCGACGTGGTGAGGGAGTAGCGGGTGGCTGAGGTCATGCGTCTCGCCGATCGCAAGCCGGTGAAATGCCCGATCTGCGGCAAGCCGCCGGAGCCGGCGCACAAGCCGTTCTGCTCGCAACGCTGTACGGACGTTGATCTGCATCGCTGGCTCGGCGAGGGCTATCGCATCCCGACCAACGAGACGCCGGAGTCCGACGGAGAAACCTCCGTCGACGGCGCGAAGGACAACGGGTAGCGTCCCCCGAATCCCGGGGCTAGACTTCCCGGACCTTCCCGTTCGGAGCCTCCATGCAAGCCTGGACCTATGTCGACGGCCGTTGGGTCGAAGGAAACCCGATGGTGCTCGGTCCGATGAGCCACGCGACCTGGCTCTCGTCGATCATCTTCGACGGCGCCCGCGCCTTCGAGGGCGTCACGCCCGATCTCGATCTGCATTGCCAGCGCGCCGTCCGCTCGGCCGAGAACATGCTGATGAAGCCGATGCTGAGCGCCGGCGAGATCGTCGAGATCTGCAAGGAGGGGGTGCGCAAGTTCCCGAAGGACGCCGAGCTCTACATCCGCCCGATGTTCTTCGCCGAGGGCGGCTGGATCGATCCCGATCCGGCGACCACGCGATTCATGTGCTCGGTCTACGAGTCGCCGCTGCCGAAGGGCGGCTTCTCGGCCTGCGTGTCGCAGTTCCGCCGGCCGTCGCCGGAAACCGCGCCGACCGACGCCAAGGCCGCCTGCCTCTACCCGCTGGCCGGCCGCATCATGATGGAAGCCAAGACCAAGGGTTTCGAGAACGCAGTCGTCCGCGACCTCAACGGCAACGTCGCCGAATTCGCGACCGCGAACCTGTTCTTCGTGAAGGACGGCGTCGTGCACACGCCGATCCTCAACAACACCTTCCTTCCGGGCGTCACGCGCGCGCGGATCATCGACCTGCTGAAGAAGGCGGGATACGACGTCCAGGAGCGGACGGTGAAGGTGAAGGAAGTGCTGGAAGCCGACGAGATCTTCTCGTCCGGCAACTACGCCAAGGTCCAGCCCTGCACGCGCATCGAGGACCGCCATCTCCAGGCGGGTCCCGTCTACAAGCGCGCCCGGGAGCTCTACTGGGACTACGCGCACAAGAGCGCGTAGCCGTCAGTCCTTCGCCAGGTCCTCGCCCGCGAGCGCGCGCTCGATGAGCGCCACGGTCTCCTTGACGCCGTAGAGCGCGACGAAGCCGCCGAAGCGCGGCCCCTGGCTCTGGCCGAGCAGGATCTCGTAGAGCGCCTGGAAGAAGGCGCGGAGATCGGTGAAGGCGTGGCGCTTGCCGATTTCGTAGACGAGGTTCTGGAGCGCTTCGGCATCTGCTCCCGCGGGAGCTGATGCCAGCTCCTTGGCGAGGTCGGCGAGCGCCGCCCGCTCCATCTCGGTCGGCTTCCGGTACTGCTTCGCCGGCTTGATCTGGTCCTTGTAGTAGGCGACCGCGTGGCCGACGAGCCGGTCGAGGAACGGCTCGCTCGCCGGCGTCGCGTTCGGCACGTAGCGGCTGATGAAGCCCCACATCGCGCCCTTGTCCTCGGCGTGTGCCACGCTGGCGAGGTTCAGCAGCAGGCCGAAGCTGACCGGCGAGGACGCGCTCTTCGGATGCCCGTCGTGCAGGTGCCAGGCCGGGTTCTCGATGCGCTTCGCCGGCTCCTCGTCCTGATACTTCTCGACGAAGGTCAGGTAGTCGTCGACCGCGCGCGGGATCACGTCGAAGAACAGGCGCTTCGCCTTCTTCGGCGACTGGAACATGTAGAGCGCGAGGCTCTCCGGCGGCGCATAGCGCAGCCACTCCTCGACCGCGAGCCCGTTGCCCTTGGACTTCGAGATCTTCTGGCCCTTCTCGTCGAGGAAGAGTTCGTAGTTGAAGCCTTCGGGGGGCACGGATCCCAGGATGCGGCAGATCTGGCTCGACAGCTTGACGGAGTCGATCAGGTCCTTGCCCGACATCTCGTAGTCGACGCCGAGCGCCACCCAGCGCATCGCCCAGTCGCACTTCCATTGCAGCTTGCAGCCGCCGCCGGTGACCGGCACCTCGGTCAGCGTGTCGGTGTCGGGATCGCGGTAGCTGACCGTGCCGGCCGCCGCGTCGCGGGCGACGATCGGCACCTGCAGCACCTTGCCGTTGCGCGGGGAGACGGGGAGGAACGGGCTGTACGTCGCGCGGCGCTCCGGCCCCAGCGTCGGCAGGACGACGTTGATGACCTCGTCGTAGTGCTCGAGGATCTTCCTCAAGGTCGCGTCGAAGCGGCCGGCGCGATAGCACTCGGTCGCCGACAGGAACTCGTACTCGAAGCCGAAGCCGTCGAGGAAGGCACGAAGCCGCGTGTTGTTGGCCGAGCCGAAGCTCTCGTTGGAGCCGAACGGATCGGGCACCGAGGTCAACGGCATGCCGAGATACTCGGCGAGCTTCTGCGGATTGGGCACGTTGTCGGGCACCTTGCGGAGCCCGTCCATGTCGTCGGAGAAGGCGAAGAGCTTGGTCGGGATGTCGGAAAGGCGCCGGAACGCCTGGCGCACCATCGTCGTGCGCGCGACCTCGCCGAAGGTCCCGATATGCGGCAGGCCGGACGGGCCGTAGCCGGTCTCGAACAGCACGTAGCCCTTTGCCGGCGGTGCCTTCTCGTAGCGCGCGACGAGACGGCGCGCCTCCTCGAAGGGCCAGGCGCGGGCGTGGATCGCGAGCGCCCGGTCGTCGGGAACCGTCATCGCATCACGACGAGCAGGATCAGGAGCACGATGACGACGACCAGCGACACCCAGGTCATCGGGCTGAGGCCCGAGCGCGGGGCACCGACGCCGCCGAGCATCGTGCCGAGCGACGGGGTCTGCGGCGGCTCGGCGCCGGCCGCGATCGGGGCGGCGACGCCCGCCGGAGCCGGTGCTTCCGCACCGCCGCCGCCCTGGGCCGCGACGATCTGGGAGAAGCGGCCGAAGAAGTCCTCGGCCATCTTCTTGGCGGTGGCGTCGATCAGGCGGGCGCCGATCTGGGCGAGCTTGCCGCCGACGCTGGCGGTGACCTCGTAGCGGAGGATCGTGCCGTCGCCGTCTTCGGTCAGCGTGACCTTGGCGCCGCCCTTGCCGAAGCCGGCGACGCCGCCCTTGCCTTCACCGGAGATGGTGTAGCCGTTCGGCGGGTCGAGGTCGCTCAAGGTCACCTGGCCGGTGAACTTGGCCGAGACCGGGCCGACCTTGACCGCGACCTTGGCGTTCATCTCGGTGTCGGAGGTCTTCTCGATCTCCTCGCAGCCCGGAATGCACTGCTTCAGGACCTCGGGGTCGTTGAGCGCCGCCCATACCACTTCGCGCGGGGCAGGCAGGCGCTGCTCGCCGGTCATTTCCATGACGATCGCCTCTGAATGGAATTGGCGGCGACCGTAGCGGCGGCAGCCGGCCGGGGCAAGCGGCTTTCGCCCGGCGCGGGCGATTGCTAAAGTGCCGAAAACACCACGCAAAGGGAGTGAATGATCATGGCGCGCTTCCGCAATATTCTTCTCGCCGCGGCGCTCGCGGTCGGGCTCGCCGCTCCGGCGGTGGCCCAGGACACCAAGCTGTCGATCGTCACCGGCGGCACCGGCGGCGTCTACTACCCGCTCGGCGGCGGCATGGCGAACCTGCTGTCGAAGATCCCGGGTTATTCGGCGACTGCCGAGGTGACCGGCGGTTCGGTCGACAATCTGAAGCTCATCGGCGCCAAGAAGGCCGAGGTCGCGATGACCATGGCCGACGCCGCGCTCGACGCGATCACCGGCCAGGACAAGTTCAAGGACGCCAAGGTCGCGGCCAAGACCCTGATGGTCATGTACCCCAACCGCATGCACGTGGTTTCGGTCGAGGGCATGGGCGTCAACAAGATGGCCGACCTCAAGGGCAAGCGCGTCTCGACCGGCTCGCCCGGCAGCGCCACCGAGGTGATGGCGTTCCGACTTATCGAGGCGATCGGCCTCGACAAGGACAAGGACATGAAGCGCGAGCGGCTCGGCGTCGCCGAGTCCGTGAACGCGATCAAGGACAAGAAGATCGACGCCTTCTTCTGGGTCGGCGGCCTGCCCACCTCGGCGGTGACCGACCTCGGCGCCACGCCCGGCGTGAAGATCAAGATGATCGACCACGCCGACGCGGTCGAGGCGATGAACAAGAAGTATGGCCCGCTCTACGCCAAGGACACGATCACCAAGGACATCTATCCGGGCATGACCGGCGACAACCAGATCGCCAGCGTGTGGAACCTGCTCGTCGTCAACGAGAGCATGTCGGAGAAGGTCGCCTACGACATCACCAAGATGATGTTCGATAAGAAGCCGGACCTGATCGCGGTCCACGCGGAAGCCAAGAACTTCGACCTCAAGTACCAGAAGAACGAGAACACGCCGGTTGGATTCCACCCCGGCGCGATCAAGTACTTTGCCGAGAAGGGCATCACCGTCAAATAGACGGGACGCCCCAAGGCAGGAAAGTCCGCGGCCCCGATCCGCCAAGGATCGGGGCCGCACCGTTTGAACGGGGGAACGGATGGCGGAAGAGAGGGCGCCGAAAGACGCCGCGGTCAGCGAGGACGCGCTCAAGAAGGCGGCCGAGTTCGTCGAGGCCGAAGAGGGAGCCACACATCGCCTCAAGGGCATGCTGGCGCCGTTCGTCACCGTGCTCGCCGTCGGCGTCTCGCTGTTCCACCTCTACACCGCCTACGACATCGTCGCGACGCAGACGCTGCGTCCCGTGCACGTCGCCTGCATCCTTGTCCTGACCTTCCTTCTCTTCCCGATCGCCCGGGGCTTCCGCAACCGGATCATGCCGTGGGACTGGGCGATGGCCGCAGCGTCGATCGCCGTCATCGTCTACATGCTTCAGGGCGGCGACGACTTCACCGACCGCTCCTCGCTGCCGAACCAGACCGACGTCATCGTCGGCGCGATCTTCATCGTTCTGGTGCTGGAAGCGGCGCGCCGGACGTCCGGCTGGATCATGCCGGTGGTCGCCATCGGCTTCCTCGTCTATGCGCTGGTCGGCCCCTCCCTGCCGCAGCCCTGGACGCATCGGGGCTACGGAATCGACCGGCTGGTCGGCCATCTCTACATGACGCTCGAGGGCATCTTCGGCACCGCCGTCGATGTCTCCTCGACGCTGATCATTCTATTCACGATCTATGGCGCCTTCCTTCAGCAGTCGGGTGCCGGCAAGTTCTTCATCGACTTCTCGTTCGCGGCGATGGGCGGAAAGCCGAGCTCGTCGGGGCGCACCGTCGTCCTGGCATCCTTCCTCCTCGGCGGTCCGTCCGGTTCCGGCGTCGCCACCACGGTGACGCTGGGCTCGGTCGCCTGGCCGATGCTGCGACGGATCGGCTATCCCGCCGACGCGGCGGGCGGGCTGCTTGCCGCCGGCGGCCTCGGCGCGATCCTGTCGCCGCCGGTGCTCGGCGCCGCCGCCTTCCTGATCGCCGAGTTCCTGAAGATCTCTTATCTCGACGTGATCCGGATGGCGGTGATTCCGACCATCCTCTACTACCTGGCGCTCTTCGTGATGGTCGAGCTCGATGTCCGCCAATACGCGCGCGATACCGGCGAGCGCGAGCAGGTGGCGTCGGTCGGCGAGATCAGCCGGCGCTATTGGTTCCACTTCCTGTCGCTGATCGCGATCATCGGCTTCATGCTCGCCGGATTCTCGGCGACCCTGGCCGTGTTCTATTCGACGGTGATCGCCTATGCCGTCAGCTTCTTCCGCCGCGACACGGCGGTCGGACCGGCGAAGCTGGTGCGTGCGCTCGCCGACGGTTCGATCGGCGTGCTGAATGCGGCCACCACCTGCGCCGCCGCGGGCATCATCGTCGGCGTCGTGACGCTGACGGGTCTCGGCCTCAAGTTCAGCTCGATCGCGATCGATCTCGCCGGCGGCAGCCTTGTGCTGACCGCGGTCTACACCGCGCTTATCGTCTGGATCGTCGGCCTCGCGGTGCCGGTGACGGCTTCCTACATCATCTGCGCGGTGATCGCGGCGCCGGCGCTGATCAAGCTCGGCGTGCCGGACTTCGCCGCGCACATGTTCATCTTCTACTACGCGGTGCTCTCCGAGGTGTCGCCGCCGACCGCGCTGTCGCCATTCGCGGCCGCCGCGATCACCGGTGCCGATCCCTACCGGACGACGCTGCAGTCGTGGAAGTACACGATGCCGGCCTTCGTCACGCCGTTCATGTTCGTGCTCGACCCGAACGGCGTCGGCCTGCTTCTGACCTTTCCGAAGGACGGCGGCTGGACCGAGGTCATCTGGATCACGTTGGTCGCGTCGGCCGGAATCGCCGCCTTTGCCGGTTCGCTCAAGGCGCGGTTCGTCACCTCGACGACACCGCTCGAGCGCATCCTCCTCGGGGTGGCGGGCCTGCTCCTCTGCTTCCCGGCGCCGCTCGACGCGGTGATGAACCTGTTCACCTCATGGGATGTGCCCTATCCGCATTGGATCGGGCTGGCGCTCGCGATCCTGGTCGGCGGGATGCAGTGGCCGCGACGGAAGAGCGGGGAGCATCTGGCGGCGTGAGAATTTACGGTGCGGCCGCAGCGCTCGCTCTTTCCCTCATCGCCCCACCTGCCGCCGCGGCCGAGCTGCCGGGCGAGGCGCTCGGGCTAGCCTGGGCCTTGCCCTTTGCCGGGCTGCTGGCGTCGATCGCGCTCCTGCCGCTGCTGGCGCCGCACTTCTGGCATGCGCGTCACGGCCTGGTCGCGGCCTTCTGGGCGGCGGCCTTCCTGGTGCCGGCGACGCTGATCCACGGCGTCGCCGCGACCGGCGGTGCCACGGCGCATGTGATGATCGAGGAGTACGTGCCATTCCTGGCGCTGCTCTTCTCGCTCTACGTGATCTCCGGCGGCATCCGGCTGCGCGGCGCCTTCGCCGGGACGCCCGGCTCGAATACGGCGGCACTCGCCGGCGGCATGGTGCTCGCCAGCTTCGCCGGCACCACCGGCGCCTGCATGGTGCTGGTCCGCCCGCTGATCGAGGCCAATGCCTGGCGATCGTCGCGGGCGCACCTGCTGGTCTTCTTCATCTTCCTGGTCGGCAATATCGGCGGCGCGCTGACGCCGCTCGGCGATCCGCCACTGTTCGTGGGCTTCCTCAAGGGCGTCGACTTCTTCTGGCCGACGAAGGCGCTGCTGCTGCCGACGCTGACGGTGGTCCTGCCGTTGCTGATCGGCTTTTACATGCTGGACCGCCGGCTGGTCGCAAGGGACGCCGCGCCGCCGCGCAAGGAACCTTTCGGCATCGACGGGTCGGCCAATCTCGCGCTGCTCGCCCTGGTGCCGGTCGTCGTCCTGGCCACAGGCATCTGGACGCCGGAGACGCGCTGGACGGTGCTCGGGACGGTCGTGACGCTGGATGCCGCCGTGCGTGTCGTGGTGCTGCTGGGCCTGGCGTGGCTCTCCTGGGTGATCACGCCCTGGGGGCTCCGCCCCGCGACCGGTTTCACCTGGTTCCCGATCGCCGAGGTCGCCAAGCTGTTCTTCGGCATCTTCGTCACGCTGGTGCCGATGATCGCGATGCTGCAGGCCGGGAAGGCCGGCGCGCTCGGATCCCTGGTTTCCCTGGTACAGGGGTCGGACGGACAGCCGGTCGATCATCTTTACTTCTGGCTGACCGGCCTGCTCTCCGGCGTGCTCGACAACGTGCCGACCTACATCGTGTTCTTCAACCTGGCGGGCGGCGACGCCGCGCAGCTGATGGGGCCGCTGGCCTCGACGCTGCTCGCGATCTCGGCCGGCGCGGTGTTCATGGGCGCGCTCACCTATATCGGCAATGCGCCGAACCTGCTGGTCGTCGCGATCGCCGAGGAACGCGGCGTCGCGATGCCGAGCTTCCTCGGATATCTCGCCTGGTCGGTGCCGATCCTGCTGCCGCTGTTCGCGCTGGTCGCCTGGATCTATCTCTAGCGTCCGCCGGCGACGTCGAGGATCGCGCCCGCGACGTAGGAGGAAGCGTCGTCGAGAAGCCAGATCGCCGCTTCCCCCACCTCGTCGGCGGTGCCGGCGCGGCCGAGCGGCATCTGCTTGCCGAGCGTCTGGGCACGATCGGGCAGGCCAGCAGAGGCGTGGATCTCGGTCTCGATCAGGCCGGGACGGATCGCATTGACGCGGACTCCCTCGGGCCCGAGTTCCTTCGAGAGGCCGATCGTGAAGGTGTCCATGCACCCCTTCGATCCGGCGTAGTCGACGAAGTCGTTCGGCGATCCGAGGCGGGCGGCGGCCGACGACATGTTGACGATCGCGCCGCCCTTGCCCCCACGCGACTTCGACATGCGCCGCGCCGCTTCGCGCGCCACGATGTAGGCGCCGAGGATGTTGACGTCGAACAGGCGCCGCATGCGCTCGACCGTCATGTCGGCGAGCTTGGAGACCGGCGTGATGATGCCGGCATTGTTGACGAGGCCATCGATGTAGCCGAAGGCCTTGCTTGTGGCGTCGAACATGGCGATCACGTCCCTTTCGACAGAGACGTCACCCTTGATCGCGATCGCCTTGCCGCCGGCCTTGGCGACCGCCGCGACCGTCTCCTCGGCAGCCTTGGCGTTGCCGGCATAGTTGACGCCGACCGACCAGCCGCGAGCGCCGGCGAGGATCGCGGTCGAACGGCCGATGCCGCGGCTGCCGCCGGTCACCAGGATCACTTTGCTCATGTAAAAGGGTTCCAATTCAGAGAAAGAACAACCAAGTGAGGATACCGAAGCACGGAACGAGAAGCGCGATCGACCATGCCATGTATCCGAAGAAGCTCGGCATGCGTATGCCGCCCTCTTCGGCGATGGCTTTCACCATGAAGTTTGGCGCATTGCCGATGTAGGTCATCGCTCCCATGAAGACCGACCCTGCCGAGATGGCAAGCAGAGTTCCGGCCATCGGACCCATCAGCTTTTGCGCGTCACCGCCCGCGACGTTGAAGAAGACGAGGTAGGTCGGTGCATTGTCGAGGAAGCTGGATAGACCACCCGATAGCCAGAAGTACATCGCATTGATCGGGCTGCCGTCGGCTGCAGTCACCAGATGCACTACAGGCGCCAGGGCACCTTCGGTTCCGGCACGAAGGATCGCGATCGCAGGAACGATCGTCACGAATATACCGGCAAAAAGCTTGGCCACCTCGATGATCGGCCCCCAGGTAAAGCCGTTCCCAGTCCGCGCTCTGTGCGGGGTGAACCGCCAAGAGGCGTAGGCGACCGCGAGAAGCGCCGCGTCGCGCGCAAGGCCGAGAGTCGGTACGGGGACCCCCAGGATCGATACCGTGGCGCCACGCTCGAACGCACCGCTGGCAAGAACCGCGGCGATGATGGCGAGCAACAGGAATATGTTGATCTTCCCGTCGATCGCGATTGCGCTGTCCGGCGTCGGATCCTTCTCGGGTGGCTGCGCGCGCTCCTTCCGATAGAGGTAGGTGTCGAGCACGAAGAACGCTGCCAGCAGGATTGCCGCGGTCACGGCGAGCGGAGCCGCCATATGCGTCATCGTCCAGAAGAAGCCGACTCCTTGTAGGAATCCGAGAAAGAGTGGCGGATCGCCGAGCGGGGTCAGGGAGCCGCCGACATTGGCAACGAGAAAAATGAAGAAGACGATAACATGAACGTTGTAGTGCCGGTCGTCGTTGGCGCGGATCACCGGGCGGATGAGCAGCATTGCGGCACCCGTCGTCCCGGTGAAGCTGGCAAGGCCGGTGCCGATGGCGAGCAGGCCGGTGTTCATGGCCGGCGATCCATGCAGATTTCCGCGCACATGGACGCCGCCGGCGACGGTGAACAATGCGAACAATAGGACGAGAAACGGCACGTACTCGACGAGCGCCGTATGAAGCACGGCGTCGGCTGCGATTCCCAAACCTTCCGTCGATGCGAAAGGAACAATGAACGCAAGCGCCCAGGCAGCCGCGATCTTTCCCTGATGATGGTGCCAGACGTTAGGGGCTGCGAGGGGCAGGATGGCGATCGAAAGCAACAGGCCGGCGAACGGTGCGACCCAGATCAAGCCGAGGTGTCGAGCGTCGAAATGAGCTTCTGCTGCCAGCGCGTCGGAACCAAAGCCCATGACGATCGCAACTGACAAGATCGAGGCTCGGAATGTTGCTGTGTTCATGTGACCGATCGACTTGGTGGAGCTACTGGATCTGGATCTGATGCGCGTAGCGGTCGCCATCGGTGACCGTGAGCTGCTGGAAGCCGAGAAGCTTCAACAGATCGAGGAAGGTGAAGATCTCCTCGACCTTGAACGAGGTGAAGAGCGGCGTCGCGCGCGAGATGTGGGTGAGCAGCGCGAGGAACCCGCGCATGCGGTAGAGCGTGTCGGCATAGCCGGCGGCCATGCTGACGATGATGAGCTTCTCGCCGTCGTCGCCCTTGGCGAAGATGGCAAAGGAAGGCGGGTAGGGGCGCTCGAGCTGGGCAATGCTCATCGCCTGGACGAACTGCAGGCGCTTCGAGCGATCGGCATCGATCATGGTACGGGCACGCGAGACGTAGTCCTCGCGGCTCTGCGGGTCGGGGTAGTAGTAGCCGGCGTGGTTGCCTTCCTGCGCCGTGGCGGAGCCCGCGAGCGCGGCGACGATGCCGAGGACGGCCAGCCAGACCTTCATGTCGCGATCCCCCCTTGCGCGGTAATTTACCAGGGGAAGCGGGGAGCGCTACTGTCGGTCTCCTCGGAGGTAGGAACCATGCTGACGCTGACCCCCGCCCAGATCGAACTCAAGGAGAAGGCTCGCGATCTCGCCCGCCGCGTGATCCAGCCGCGCGCGGCCGAAGTCGACCGCTCCGAGGCCTATCCGTGGGACAACGTGAAGGCGCTGACGGAGGCCGGCTTCATGGGCATGACCGTGCCCAAGGAGCTCGGCGGGCCGGGTCGCTCCTATCTCGATGCGGTGCTGGTGATCGAGGAGATGGCGAAGGCCTGCGGCGTCACCGGCCGCATCGTCGTCGAAGGCAACATGGGGGCGATCGGCGCGATCCTGAGCTACGGCTCGGACGAGCAGCGCCATCTCGCCGCGCGCCAGGTTCTGTCGGGCGACAAGCCCGCGATCTGCATCACCGAGCCCGAGGCGGGATCGGCCGCGACCGAGATGACGACGAGAGCGGAGAAGCGCGGCGACCGCTGGGTGCTGAACGGCAGGAAGCACTGGATCACCGGCGGCGGCGTCTCGAAGCTGCACCTGATCTTCGCGCGCGTGATCGAGGGCGGCCGTTCGCGCGGGATCGGCGGCTTCATCGCCATGCTCGGCGACAAGGGGCTCACCATCGGCAAGCGCGAGCCGGCCATGGGGCTCCGCGGGATCCCGGAGACCGAGGTGGTCTTCGAGAACCTGGAAGTGCCCGAGACGATGGCGCTCGTGCCGCCGGAAGGAATCGAGCGCGGATTCGCCGGTCTCATGAACGCCTACAACGCGCAGCGCACCGGCGCCGGCACCGTGGCGCTCGGCATCGCCCAGGGCGCCTTCGACCTGGCGCTCGACTTCGCCAAGACCCGCGCGCAGTTCGGCCGGCCGATCGCCGAATTCCAGGGCCTGCAATGGATGCTGGCCGACATGTCGATGGGGCTGGAGGCGGCGCGGCTGATGATCTGGCGGGCGGCCTCGGCAAGCGGCTTCCCCGATCCGGTCGAGGCGGCCCAGGCGAAGATCCTGGCGTCCGAGACCGCGATCAAGGTGGTCAACGACGCATTGCAGATCCATGGCGCACGCGGGTATTCCCGCAACCTGCCGCTCGAGCGCATGGCGCGCGACGCCCGCATGTTCACGATCGGCGGCGGCACCGCCCAGATCCTCCGGACCCTGGTCGCGTCAAAGCTGCTGGGGTGGAAGCTGCCGCAGACCCGCGACGGGTATGTCGGGCGCAACGACGACGGTCGGTTGCGACCCACCGGCGATTAGCAAGGTTAACGACAGTACATAATTTTGGTTGCGGCGGCGGGGCCCGCTGACCATTCTAAGGCCCATTTCCAAGCCGCCGGGGGGAGGCATGGGGGACAAGCCTGTGAACGGCGACGCTCTGGGTCATCGCAATGCGCGCATCCTCGTGGCTGCCGGCCTTGAGGCGCGCCGCGTCGCGCTGGTCGATATGCTGACGCCCGACGGCTACTCCTTCGTCGCCCAGCCTGCCGACAGCAACGGCAACGCGTTGATCATCATCGCCGAGTCCGGCGCGCTCGACCGCCGCTGGCTCGAAGGCGCCAACCGCCCCCGCCTGATCCTGCTCGACCGCACCGCGGCCGAAGGTGCGGCCGACGACTGGATCCCCTTCGGGACATCCGAAGGCGAACTCCGCCATCGCGTCCGCATGAATGCCGAACTCGCGGTGCTTCGCCGTCACGTCAGCGGCGCCGGCCCGATGCCGGAGGCGGTGAAAAAGCGGATCGAGCGGCTTGAGCAGGGCCTCAATCTTCTCCAGGAAGCGCAGAACCAGCTCGAGCGCCAGCTTGCCGAGGCCCGCGACCGCGAAGCCAAGCGCCAGGGCGGATTGCCGCCGGCATCCGTCCTGCACGAACTGAAGACGCCACTGAACGCGATCTCGGGTTTCGCCGAGGTGATGCGCATGGAGGCCTACGGCCCTCTCGGGGCCGACAAGTACCGCGAATACGTCGAGACCATCCATCAGGCGAGTGCGCATCTGGTCGAGGTCGTCAACGACCTGATGGAGGTCTACGCGCTCGAGTCCGGCAGCATCCGCGTCGCGCCGGCGAAGACCGATCTCCGCCGCACGGTGCTGTCGGTGACGCGCCTTCTGTCACGGCAGGCTGAGCAGGCGGGCATCCAGATCGTCGCGGACATCGACAATCGCATCCCGCCGGTCGAGACCGACGAGGGGCGTGTGCGCCAGGTGCTGATCAACCTGATCGGAAACGCGATCAAGTTCACGCCGTCGGGCGGGCAGGTAACCGTGCACGCTGCCAACGAACCCTCGGCCCAGGCGCTGAGTCTGCGGGTGAAGGATACAGGTGTCGGCATCTCGCCCGAGCGGCTGCCCGAGGTCGCCAAGCCCTACAGCCGCGGGCAGTCGGGTCCCGGCGCTCCGGAAGGAAGCGGCTTGGGCCTCTCGATTGCCAAGTTCATGGTCGAGAAGCTCGGCGGTCGCCTTGGCATCAACAGCGCCCTCGGTGCCGGAACCGAGGTCACGGTGACCCTTCCCATCCGCTGGACCCATCGCGAGGCGTCGGTTCATTGACCTGAGCCTTCGCGGTTACAAGCCGTTACGTTTCGTATCCGACAATTTACTGTCATTAATTTAATAAAATTTGCGATAAGTTCCCGTATATCAGCGGGAGCGCGTGCGTGTGGGCGCAGTTTCGGTTCGGCGGCATCAGTGGCGGGGCGAGGAGGGCGTGGTGACCTCGCCATTCCTGATCGAGGATTCCCGGATCGGGCTCCTTTGGGATCACTGGCGCTCTTCACTCCGGCCTGGGCGTCTTCCCCGCCGGGAGGAGATCGATCCGACCGCGATCAAGGACGCGCTCGGGATCACCTGGATCTACCGCCTGGACGATTCCGGCCGCGACTTCTATTGCGCGCTCGCAGGCGACGAGATCATGTCGGCCTGGGGGAAGCCCGGGATGATCGGAATGCCGCTTTCCCAGATGTTTCCCCTATCCGCCTACGAGACCCTCCGCGCACGCTGGCTCGAAGTGCTCGACCGCCCGGCGGTGATGCACGGCTCGGCTCGCTACAACCAGCATTGGGCCGAGACCCCGATGAAGGATCGCCCCGAGCGGCTGAGCCTCCCGCTCGACGGGCCGGATGGCCGGCCCTACGGGGTGATCGGTGCCACCAGCTATCGTCAGCCGGAGGCGGCCGAAACCGACGCGAATACGCTCCGCCTATTGCCGCCGCGCGTCGTCGGGATCGACGAGCTGTTCGACTAGCGGGGGAACGGCGCGATTTCGTCGCGTTGCCCCTCCCGAGGGCCTCTGTTAGCTTCCGCGCCCGCTCTTTCTTAAAGTCGAGGTCGCTGTGGCAGCCCGTTCGCCGCTCATCAACGTCATGGTCAATGCCGCGTACAAGGCGGCCAAAGGGCTGGTCCGCGACTTCGGCGAGGTCGAGCACCTGCAGGTCAGCAAGAAGGGACCGGCCGACTTCGTCTCCCAGGCCGACCTCAAGTCCGAGCAGATCCTCAAGCGCGAGCTGTCCAAGGCGCGCCCCGACTACGGCCTTCTCCTGGAAGAGGGCGGCGGGACGGCGGGCAAGGACGTCTCCAACCGTTGGGTCGTCGATCCGCTCGACGGCACGCTCAACTTCCTCCACGGCGTCCCGCATTTCTGCATCTCGATCGGCGTCGAGCGCGATGGCGAGCCGTATGCCGGCGTCATCTACAACCCGATCGTCGACGAACTCTACTGGGCCGAGAAGGGCCAGGGCGCGCACCTGAACGAGCGCCGGCTCCGGGTTTCCGCGCGCCGGAAGCTCGAAGAGGCGCTGATCGGCACCGGCGCCCCGTTCATGGGCCACGGCGACCACCCGACCTTCATCCGCCAGGCCCAGGCGGTGATGGGCAAGACAGCCGGCATCCGCCGCATGGGGGCGGCCGCCCTCGATCTCGCCTACGTCGCCTCCGGGCGGCTGGACGGATTCTGGGAGTCGCCGCTCAACGCTTGGGATATCTGCGCCGGGATCGTCCTCGTCCGCGAGGCCGGGGGCTATGTCACCGAGATCGGCGGGGGCAACGGCATGATGACCTCCGGCAGCGTGCTCGCCGCCAACGACCAGCTCCACCGGCCGCTCGGGGACCTTCTCCGGAGCGCCTGATTCCCCAGCGCTGGAACCTTGGCCAAGGTCGTTGTTCCCGTAACGAGCCATAGGGTATTCTGTGGTCTGGGCAACCAATGGCTGGTTGGGACGGGCGATGGCTGACACCCTCAGGGCGCGCTGCCTTGGCTTGGCGCTTACCGCAGTGATGCTGACGGCCGGGGCGGATGCCTCGGCCCAGGTCATCGTCGGTGGCGGCGGCGCCAGCGTCACCGTGGACCTCGGTGTGCTGGACACGCTCGGACCGGCGCCGACCCTTCCGTCCATGCTGCGCAGCCGCGACGCCCGCCGCGTGTCTCTCCGCCCGCCGGTTCCGACCTCGCAGGCCCGCCCCGTCTCCGCGGCCCGACCCGTCTCTGCGGCTCAACCGGCGCCCGCCAGGGAAGAGCCGAAGCCGGCAGCCCCCGCGATGGCGGCCGTTCCGGCTCCGTCGCCCGCCGCACCGACGCCGCTCGCGGCGACCCCGGCCACCCCGGCGCCTCCGCCCGCGCCGGCGGCAGCGCCTCCTCCGGCTCCGGCCGCCGCCGCTCCGGCAGCTCCTCCGCCGCCCGCTCCCCGCGTTGCCGCGGCACCTCCGCCCGCTCCCCCGGCGGCCCCGGCAGCTCCTCCGCCGCCGGCCCCGC